>NZ_QJRC01000027.1 GCF_013393325.1 Pseudomonas hunanensis | reverse complement strand
TGTGCGGCATGATGGACCCCATCACCAAGTACACCCACCAGTTCGCCTCGGCCGACAACATCCCGTCGCGCATGCGCGAAGCCTTCCGCCTGGCCGAAGAAGAAAAGCCGGGGGCGGTACACCTGGAACTGCCAGAAGACATCGCCGCCGAGCAGACTGATGCACTGCCGATCCCGCGCAGCCTGCACCGCCGCCCGCTGGCCGAGCACGTGGCCATCGAAGCAGCCGTCGAGAAACTGCTGAACGCCCGTAACCCGATCC
>NZ_QJRC01000026.1 GCF_013393325.1 Pseudomonas hunanensis | reverse complement strand
GCGAACCCAACTGGTGGCACAAGCCACTGCACGCCATCTGCCTAACCCCAGCGCAAGCCTGGCAACACTATGCGCCTTGGCGAACCGGCGAGCCCGGTGAAATGCAGGGCAAAAAGAACTGGCAATTGCCGTTCTGGGCCGTGCTGTTCCCCTATAACCTCACCGTCGCTATCTGCTGGTACGGCATCTGCCGCCTGTTCAACGTCCGAGCGGCGCCACCGCCCCCAGAAGCGTTCGAGGAAGCCCCAGCGCGTTCAACCAAAAGGAAGCGCGCATGAGCGGAGCCTCCGTCAGCAGTGCCACCTCTGGTCCCGCCTGCAGTGCACGCATCCCCATCCTGCCAGTGCGCTATGCCATCGTGCCGCGCACCGGCGACTCCCCCGCCTACCGCTATGCCGACGCAGGCCTCAACCTCGAACAAGGCTTCG
>NZ_QJRC01000025.1 GCF_013393325.1 Pseudomonas hunanensis | reverse complement strand
ATAATCTTTTTGACTATCAGTCCGTACTCACAAGCACCCACACGAATTGCTTGATTCAATTTGTTAAAGAGCGTTTGGTTAAGAGCTTTTCGTCTCAACCGAGGCGCGCATTCTACGCTTTCCTCAGGGCCTGTCAAGCGTTTATTTTGAAGTTTTTTGCGAGAAACTCGTTTAGCTTCAAACACTTGGCTCGCTGCGATCTCTCGTAGCGGGAGGCGAATCATACAGCACCAAGAAGCGCTGTCAACCACC
>NZ_QJRC01000024.1 GCF_013393325.1 Pseudomonas hunanensis | reverse complement strand
CCGATCAACAACCACTCGGAGCTGTACTTCAAGCTGACCGATGGTACGACTGTCGTCGTCGCAGCCAACAGCACCACCGGTTCCGCCACTGCAATCGCGCCGGATAACGTCTATGTCGGCGCTAACCCGCCAGTGGTCAACGCCATCGATGCGGTCAGCGGTGCAGATGCGTGGAAGTTCGAAAACCTGAACCTGGACAAGACCGAGGTCAGCACCCAGGTAACCGACGAGCCAGGCACTCCGGGCAACGAAGGCGACTTGGTCAAAGTCACTATCACCGCCGACCAAACCTCGGTGGCCGAGAACGTCAAACCGACCTT
>NZ_QJRC01000002.1 GCF_013393325.1 Pseudomonas hunanensis | reverse complement strand
CGGAACCGGTGGTGCTGTTGGCTGCGACGACGACAGTCGTACCATCGGTCAGCTTGAAGTACAGCTCCGAGTGGTTGTTGATCGGCAGACCGTCTTTGTTGGTCAGGGTGATGGTGTAGGTGATCTCGCCGCCTTCGGTGACCGAAGGCGTTGCGGTCAGCTTGGCTACCACTTCGTCGATGGTGTCGGTCACTTTGACCGAAGCATCACCACCCAACTGCAGGTTCTCGAAGGTAGCGCCCGTGG
>NZ_QJRC01000023.1 GCF_013393325.1 Pseudomonas hunanensis | reverse complement strand
CGTTCAACCCATTCAAGGACAAGGCCGACGCGATCGGCAGTTTGCTCGGCGCCAGCGATAACGTGATCGAAGGCTTGGCCGGCCGCTTTCCGGCCATGGTCGGCATCACCGACCTCACCGCCCAGACAGTCAATACCGTGGTGCTCAAGCGCCTGCGCGGGCAAACCCGTTGGGATGCCAGCCATGGCCTGCGCCAGCAGGTGTTGATGGCAGCACGTGAGGGGAATGCCGAGAAGGCGCTGGGGCTATTGGCAGCGCGCTACCGGATCACCAGCCAGGCCATCACGGAAAATCCGTTCAGCCAGGAAGTACAGAAGTATTTGAAGAGCGGCATGGCGCAGGTAGAGGAGATGAAAGCGCTGC
>NZ_QJRC01000001.1 GCF_013393325.1 Pseudomonas hunanensis | reverse complement strand
TGACCCTGAGCAACAATGCTCAGGTCACCATCAAAGCCGGCGACACCAGCGTCAAGTACGAGCACGCAGCGCAGGGCGATGACGTTTATCTGGACAGCGGCGAAATCAGCCTTGGCATCAAGTCGGCTGTGGATATCGACGGTCGCACCTTCGAGAACCTGGAGTTGGGCGGCGCGGCGAAAGTCGACGTCACCGACACCACCGACGAAGTGATCGCGAAACTGAC
>NZ_QJRC01000022.1 GCF_013393325.1 Pseudomonas hunanensis | reverse complement strand
GCAGGGCGGCAATGCGCCGTTCCAGCTCATCGCGCTCGGCGAGAAAGCGCCGGTACTTCTCGACATCGAGGCGCTGTACCAGGCGCGCGCCGTGGGGCGAGTAGTCCTTGTGGGTGAGCGCCTGAAAATGCGACTCGGCCGGCGACAGGGCGGGGCCCCGGCGTTCCAGGCCAAGCCGGAACGCGGCCAGTTCCGGCGAGGGGGCGTCCGCCGGGTACATGCTTTCCAGCGTCTTGTTCAGCAGCATGGCCACCAGGTTGCGATGGTGGAAGTCGCGGCTTTGCACGCTCAGTTGTTCGGCATCCAACCGGTAGCACGCCGGCACGCGCTCCTGCTCGGGCGGTTGTGCGGGTTTGGTGTGCTCCAGTTGCTCGGCGGGCATCAGGTCGCGCAGCTGAT
>NZ_QJRC01000021.1 GCF_013393325.1 Pseudomonas hunanensis | reverse complement strand
CTCCAGGTTCTCGAAGGTGCGACCGTCGATATCCACCGCCGACTTGATGCCGAGGCTGATTTCGCCGCTGTCCAGGTAGACGTCATCACCTTGCGCTGCGTGCTCGTACTTGACGCTGGTGTCGCCGGCTTTGATGGTGACCGTGGCGTTGTTGCTCAGGGTCACGACCAGGTCGTGATCCAGCGGCTGGTTGACGTGCACGGTGAA
>NZ_QJRC01000020.1 GCF_013393325.1 Pseudomonas hunanensis | reverse complement strand
TTTCGAGCAGAACTCACAAATTTTACCTTAGCCTGATTAACCAGCAGTGAAACTGGCCATCAGTCTATTTCTATCACATATCCGAATTTTTAAAGAACGATCTGACAAAAGTCAGAAATCAACATTCGCAGGGAATGCTCATTTCTGAGTTCTGATCAGCAAATGAATCAAGCAATTCGTGTGGGAGCTCATCAGCAGGCTGATGTCGTCGATTAAGGAGGTGATCCAGCCGCAGGTTCCCCTACGGCTACCTTGTTACGACTTCACCCCAGTCATGAATCACACCGTGG
>NZ_QJRC01000019.1 GCF_013393325.1 Pseudomonas hunanensis | reverse complement strand
TCATTTGAGATTGCTGAGCCAAGTTTAGGGTTTCTTAAAAACCCAAGCAGTATTGAACTGAAGAGTTTGATCATGGCTCAGATTGAACGCTGGCGGCAGGCCTAACACATGCAAGTCGAGCGGATGAGAAGAGCTTGCTCTTCGATTCAGCGGCGGACGGGTGAGTAATGCCTAGGAATCTGCCTGGTAGTGGGGGACAACGTTTCGAAAGGAACGCTAATACCGCATACGTCCTACGGG
>NZ_QJRC01000018.1 GCF_013393325.1 Pseudomonas hunanensis | reverse complement strand
CGCCTGGCTGGCGACGGCCGAACCCCAACACATCGATAACCCCTACAGCCTGGCCGCCGCCTTGGCCTGTTACGACCGTGACGAAATCACTTCCGCCCGCGGGCTGGAAATATCCTTGGCGTTGCTGGTTCAGCCGATGGGCCAGCCGGCCCCTGGCACCGAGGAACAGGATAGGCGCTTCAAACGTCTCGAACAGTGGCTCGATCAACACGACAGCCCGCTCTACACCGCCCTGGCACCGTTCAACCCATTCAAGGACAAGGCCGACGCGATCGGCAGTTTGCTCGGCGCCAGCGATAA
>NZ_QJRC01000017.1 GCF_013393325.1 Pseudomonas hunanensis | reverse complement strand
ACGGATTTTCCGTGATGACCTGGCTGGTGATCCGGTAGCGCGCTGCCAATAGCCCCAGCGCTTTCTCGGCATTGCCTTCACGCGCCGCCATCAACACCTGCTGGCGCAGGCCATGGCTGGCATCCCAGCGTGTTTGCCCACGCAGGCGCTTGAGCACCACGGTATTGACCGTCTGGGCGGTGAGGTCGGTGATGCCGACCATGGCCGGAAAGCGGCCGGCCAAGCCTTCGATCACGTTATCGCTGGCGCCGAGCAAACTGCCGATCGCGTCGGCCTTGTCCTTGAATGGGTTGAACG
>NZ_QJRC01000016.1 GCF_013393325.1 Pseudomonas hunanensis | reverse complement strand
TGGCACGTTCGTGGTAGCCCTGAGCCCCGTGGTGAACGACGGCAGTACCCTGCAAGTCACCTTGACCGATGCTGCTGGTAACGTTTCCCAACCGGGCTCGGTCACCTCAGCCGACCTGCTGCCGCCCGCACAACCGACAGACCTGGCCCTGGCCGACGGCGTGACCTTCACCGGGCGCGGTGAGCCGGGCGCCACTGTGCAAGTGCGCGACGCTGCAGGTACGGTCATCGGCACGGGTATCGTCGGTGCCGACGGTCTGTTCAGCATTTCCCTGTCGCCTGCCCAAGCCAACGGCGAAGCGCTCGACGTGCGCCTGGTGGATGCTGCCGGCAACACCTCGGCCCCGCTGCAGTTCGATGCCCCCGACATCACCCCGCCTGCTGCGGTGAGCAACATTACCGTCGGTGCAGATGGCCTGGCCCTGAGCGGCCGCGGCGAACCGGGTGCCACCGTCGAAGTGCGCGATGCCAACGGCAACGTGATCGGCACGGGTGTGGTCGGTGCCAACGGCAC
>NZ_QJRC01000014.1 GCF_013393325.1 Pseudomonas hunanensis | reverse complement strand
GCGACCGAGGCTTGGTCAGCGGTGATGGTGACCTTGACCAGGTCGCCCTCGTTGGTGCCGCCTGGGTTGCCTGGGGTACCTGGCTCGTCGGTAACGGTGGTTTTGACCTCGGTTTTATCCAGGGTCAGCTTCTCGAACTTGTCGACATCCACGCCTTCAACGGTCGCGATCGATTTGATCACAGGGTCGTTGGTGCCGGTGTAGACGTTGTCCGGCGCGATGACCGTAACCGAACCGGTAGTACCGTTGGCCGGCACGGTGATGACAGTTTTGCCGTCGCTCAGCGTGAAGGTCAGCGCGCCGTGGTTATTGATCAGCAGGCCATCTTTGTTGGTCAGGGTGATGGTGTAGGTAATCTCGCCGCCTTCGGTCACGGACTCGGTGGCCGTCAGTTTCGCGATCACTTCGTCGGTAGTGTCGGTGACATCGACTTTCG
>NZ_QJRC01000013.1 GCF_013393325.1 Pseudomonas hunanensis | reverse complement strand
GGCGTTAGAGCAACAATTGCTGGGGCTGCTTTGCAGCCCATCGCGACACAAGGCCGCTCCTACAGGTACCGCGCCAGTCTCAAGGATTTGGTCTGGGGCAAGAGGCCCGGCACAACCGCCTTGCAATCAGCTCAGTGCCGCGGCTCCAGGTCCCCCGAATACAGCTCATCTTCGGACTCTTCCGACCCCGCAATCTTGTGCTCCTCGGCCGCCCAGGCCCCCAGGTCGATCAGTTTGCAGCGGTCCGAGCAAAACGGCCGGAACGCGCTTTTTTCGGTCCATTCCACAGGTGCGCCACAGGTCGGGCAATCGACGGTCAACGGCTGGCTCATGGCTGGCCTCCTTTCAAAGTCAGGTAAAAGTGGTGCAGGCGGTCAATCTGCTCATGCAGTGCGGCCAGGTCGCCGTCGTTGACCAGCACATCATCGGCATGGCGCAGGCGTTCCTCGCGGGCCAGCTGGGCCTGCAGAATCGCTTGCACCTGCTCGGCACTGGTGTTGTCGCGCGCCAGAGTACGGGCTATTTGCAGTTCTTGCGGTGCATCGATCACCAGCACACGCTGGGTTTTGTGGTACTGGCCCGACTCGATCAGCAGCGGCGACACGTAGATTGCATAAGGCGACTGCGCCTTTGCCAGGTAGCTGAAAATCTCCTGCCCGATCAGCGGGTGCAGCAGTTGCTCCAGCCATTTGCGCTGCGCCGGGTCGGCGAAGATCAGTTGGCGCAGAGCGGCGCGGTCGAGTTGGCCGTCCGCCTGCAGCACACCCGGGCCGAAGCGCTCGACGATGCTGGCCAAGGCCGGGCGGCCAGGTTCGACCACCCAGCGCGCTGCCTGGTCGGCATCGACCAGGTGCACGCCAAGCTCGACGAAGCGTTCGGCAGCGGCGCTCTTGCCGCTACCAATGCCGCCGGTCAGGCCGAGAATCCAGGGGGTAAAGGCTGCAGTGGCCATCAGTATCCAAGCAGTTGCATGTAAGAGGCGTACATTTCATCACCCCAGAGCACAGCAATCCACCCCGCAATCGCCAGATAAGGGCCAAACGGTATCGCTGTCCCCATCGCATGCCGGCGCAAACGCAGCAAGCACAGGCCAACCAGCGCCCCCACCACCGACGACAGCAGCAGCGTCAACGGCAGCACCTGCCAGCCACCCCAGGCCCCGATCAGCGCCATCAGCTTGAAATCGCCATAGCCCATGCCTTCCTTGCCGGTGATCAGCTTGAACAGCCAGTACACGGTCCACAAGCTGAGGTATCCGGCCACCGCGCCCCACAGCGCGTCGGTCAGTGGGGCATAGATGCCAAAGGCATTGACGATAAGCCCCAGCCACAGCATCGGCAGCACCAGCGCATCCGGCAGCAACTGGTGGTCCGCATCGATCAGGCTCAGGGCCAGCAGGCACCAGGTGAGTGGTAATGCCAGCAAGGCTTCGACCGAAGCGCCAAAGCGCCAGGCCACCACCAGCGAAAGCAGCGCGCTGGCCACTTCCACCAGCGGGTAGCGCGGGCTGATGCGGGTTTTGCAGGATGAACACCGCCCGCGCAAGGCCAGATAGCTGATCACCGGGATGTTCTCCCACGCGCGAATCGGATGCGCGCAATGTGGGCAGCGGGAGGCCGGTAGGCACAGGTCGAACCGTTCGTGTTGCGCAATCGGCTGCCCCAACATCTCCTGTGCTTCACGCTGCCATTGCCGCTCCAGCATGATCGGCAGGCGATACACCAGCACGTTGAGAAAGCTGCCCACCAGCAGGCCGAGCAGCGTGGCCAGGGTGAGGAAGTACGCCGGCTGTTCAGCCAGCAAAGTCCATGAAGTCATGTTCAGATCAAGCTACCCAACTGGAAGATCGGCAAGTACATCGCCACCACCAGGCCCCCCACCAGCAGGCCCAGGATCAGCACGATGGCGGGCTCCAGCAGGCTGGTCAACTGGTCCAGCGCCTGGCTGACCTGTTCCTCGTAATGGCTGGCGGCTTTTTCCAGCATCTGGTCCAGCGTGCCGCTGGATTCACCGATGGCCGTCATTTGCACCAGCAAAGGCGGAAACAGCGGTTCACTGGCCATCGCCTGGTTCAGCCCCTGCCCATTGGCCATGCCCTGGCGCAACCGCAGCACCGCTTGCTCGTGCAGCTCGCCCCCAGTCACTCCAGCCACCGTTACAAGCGCATCCAGCAACGCCACGCCGGCGCCGTAGGATGTTGCCAGGCTACGCGCAAACCGTGCTAGCGCCGCCTGCCCCAGCAATTTGCCAAACACCGGCAAGCCCAGCACCCGCCGAGATATCCACAGGCGCGCAGGCGTGTGCTGCCGGTAAAGCTGGCGCACGGCAAAACCCAGCACCACGCCCATCACCAGCAGTAGCGGGGCAAACCGACTCAGCCCTGTGGACAAGTCAATCACCCACTGGGTAAATGCCGGCAACGTCGTACCCATGCCCGAGAACATGCTCTCGAACTTCGGAATCACCTCCAGCAACAAAATCGCTGACACCCCCAGCCCGGTCAGCAACAGCAGCAGCGGGTAGATCATTGCCTTGCGCACCTTCTTGTGCAGCACCCGTCGCTGCTCCAGCATGTCCGCCAGCTGCTCGAGCTGCCGGTCAAGCGTGCCGGAATGCTCACCCACCCGCACCAGGTTGCAGTACAACGCATCGAACCATGCCGGGTGACGCTGCAACGCATCCGCCAGCCCCAGGCCCGAGGCCACATCCTGTTTCAATCTACCCAGCAACGCAGCCTGCGCCGCATCGCAACCACTGCGCCCCATCACCTCGAACGCCTGCAGCAGCGGCACCCCGGCCCTGAGCAATGTCGCCAACTGCCGGCTGAACCCTGCCGGGTCAGCCTTTTCGCGCCGCTTCGGCAAACGGAACGTCAGCCCGCTGGCCGGCCGCAAACTGGCCACCGTGATGCCCTGGCGGATCAGCGCAGCGCGCACATAAGCCGGGCTGCGGCCAGGTGTCTGGCCGCTGACCGGCGTGCCGCTGGCGTCGGTGCCGTGCCAGCTGTAAAGGAGTGAAGATGAAGTCATGCAAAGGTCCTTTTTCTGCTCCAGCGACAAGGCTGGAAACAGCTTGCCGCGTCCATGCAAAGGCATGCGTCCGTGATGCTCACTAGAGTAGTTCAGCGAAGATGACGCCCAAGCGGGCAGGGGTGACAAAAGGTGTCTGTTCAGGCCTACTGCGCCGCTGCCGGTTGGGGCGCCACGGACCTCAACGTGTTAGCGAATCAAAAAGGAAATACGTTCATGAAAGGGCAACGCGGTATCACCCTGATCGAACTGATGATCGTCGTCGCGATCATCGGCATTCTGGCGACCATCGCCTTACCGATGTACACCAACCACCAGGCCCGCTCCAAGGCTGCGGCCGGGTTGCTGGAGATCAGCGCGCTGAAGACGGCGATGGATCTGCGCTTGAATGACGGGAAAGACGTAACGGGCGTGACCGAGCTGGGTGGCCAGCCCGCGACGGCGCATTGTGCGATCGCAGCCGATGGCAAGGCGGCGGATGGCAGCGGCAGCATTGCTTGCACGCTGGTGGATGCGCCGGCCAATGTGGTGGGCAAGTCACTGACTTTGAAGCGTTCCGCAACTGGATGGGCGTGCACCACCGACATCGAGGAAGACCTGGCGCCCAAGGGCTGCAAGGGGGCTTGAGGGTAGGGTAATAAACTAGCGGAAACAGGGGTTTGCGTTGCGGGTGTGAGCAGTGGTACGTTGCGCTACACGCCGGTGTAGCTCAGTCGGTAGAGCAGCGCACTCGTAACGCGAAGGTCGCAGGTTCGATTCCTGTCTCCGGCACCAGTTCAGGTTCCAGCGAAGGCTACCAAAATCTCTGGAACCCCCGTAAAACCCGCCTTTTGGCGGGTTTTTTCGTTATAGCGTTCCGTCGGATTCCGACAGCTGCCAGCCGATTTAAGGGGGTAATGGTCGGGATAAAGTCGATTCGAGAAAGGGGTTTGCCCTTTTGGCTCGTACTACTGCTTTCTTGACTGACACCGGCTGCTCGGCCAAACCTGGTTTTGGCATCACGATGAAATGCTGGAGTGCGAACACAACCCGCGATTGAGCTTTCGTAACAAGGCCGGTTACCGCAGCCTGGTGGTCCATTCCCGTTGGATAGGGGTATTGGGGCTGCTACGCAGCCCTTCACACACTGCGCCCTTTTGCATCCTTGTCGGCACCCAATTAGTCAAATATGATACCGCTTCTCATTTGCATCAATTCTGTGACCGCCAATGGCATCCGTCGATACCGCTCAGTTCACTGCTCTGTACGAACAGCAACACCGCTGGTTGCGTAGCTGGCTGTATCGGCAATTGAGCTGCTCACACCGCGCTGCTGATTTGATGCAGGACACCTTCATGCGTCTGTTGGTCAGTGACCAGGCATTTGAAGTCCGCCAGCCTCGGCCTTTCTTGGCCAAGGTGGCACGCAGTGTCCTGTCCAACCACTATCGCCGCGCACGCTTGGAAAAAGCCTACCTGGATGCGCTCCAGACGGAAGACGAAAGCGTGCTGCCGGATCTGGCGACCCAACTGATTGTTTTCGAGACGCTGGTTCGGCTCGACGAAGCGCTCTGCGAACTGGATGTCGCCGTCAAAAAGGCTTTTCTCTGGTCGCAACTGGACGGGCTCAGCCACGGAGAAATTGCCGAACGGCTGGGTATTTCGATCGCTACCGTCAAACGCCATATCATCAAGGCGGGTGCGCGATGCATGCTGGTGACGGGATCGCTGCAATGACGATTTCCGGGAACGCCGTTAGCCGAGAACCATCGCTATCGCCAAAAATGTGTGAGGAGGCGATGGAGTGGTGGCTCGATATGCAGGAGGCCAATTTCGATTCATCCGCACAGGCCGCTTTTGTGGCATGGCGTAGTGAACACCCTTTGCATGAACTGGCCTGGGAAAAAGCCTTGGCGCTGGGGGAGCAGCTCGACTCTTTGCGCACCCGAGGCGATCCAGACCTTGCCCGGCGGGCGCTGTTGCTTCCCTCCCAGGAAAAGCTGAGCAGGCGTCGGGCGATAAAAGGGTTGGCATTGTTGCTGGCTGCAAGCGCCGGTGCATGGATGAGTCGAGACAGCGAAATGGTGTCGCGCCTCAGTGCCGATTACACCACGGGTGTGGGCGAGCAGCGACGTGTTGCGCTGGCCTCGGATCTGTCGCTAGAACTCAATACCCATAGCGCGATAAACGCTCGTGCGACGGGCCATCGTTGGCACCTTCGATTGCTCAGCGGCGAGGTCTTGATTGATGCTGCCTTGAACCCGGCGCTATTCATCGATACCGCTCAGGTTCGCACGCAAGCGTCCTCGGCACGTTTCACGATACGGCAGCTCGACAATGGCTCTACCCAGTTGGCGGTCTATCGTGGCTCGCTTCAAGTGACCCCGACTCAGGCCGGCACCTGGACTGCCCTGCAAGCCGGGCAGCTGGCGCGTTTCGGGCCGCTTGGTGTGCTCGATCAGGGTGTAATGCAAGCATCCAGCCCCGCCTGGGCCGAAGGCATGATCGTCGCCAACGGCCAACCGCTTCAGGCTTTCCTCGACGAACTTGGCCGCTATCGTCATGGGTATCTTGGGTGCGACGCCGCCTTGGCCAATCTGCGCGTGTGGGGCACCTACCCGCTGGCTGACAGCGATCGAGTCATCGATGCCGTCGCCCAGACGCTGCAATTGGAGGTACAGCGTTTCACTCGCCTGTGGATCAACTTGCGTCCCTCGCCAGCGAACGTCTGAAGTTTTTTCGTCCTCGATGAGCCGTTTTGATTTCTGGCGAGACTCATAGGCCATACATCAAAAATCATCGGGGGAACTTCACATGCCTCACCGCAGTATTTCGTCGCACTACAGGTCGCTCGCCAACACATTGGGTTGCACCGCGGCGGTTCTGATCGCTACTTCATCGCCCGTGTGGGCCGCTGCCGATAACAGCGTGCAACACTACGAAATTCCCCCGGCGTCACTCGGTACTGCGCTCAACCAACTGGGCCAGCAAGCCCATTTGCTGCTGTCGTTTCCCAATGATTTGATTGCCGGGCAAAACAGCCCTGGTTTGAGTGGTGATTACACGGTCGACGGTGCTTTACAGGCGCTACTCGCAGGCAGCCAACTCATTGCGGTTCGCCAGCCGGATGGGCGATACACCCTGCAACGAGCGCCAGCTTCTAGCGCCCTGGAGCTTCAAAGCATTTCAATTTCGGGCAAAGCGCCCGGGTCGACGACAGAAGGTACCGGGCTGTACACCACCTATTCATCCAGCAGTTCGACCCGCCTGAACCTGACCCCCAAAGAAACCCCGCAGTCGCTGACCGTCATGACCCGCCAGCGCCTGGATGATCAGCGCCTGACCAATCTCAGTGACACCCTCGATGCCACCCCGGGCGTCATCGTGTTGCGCGACGGACTGGGTGCCGAGTCTGACGGTTACTTCTCTCGGGGCTTCGAGATTCAGAACTTTGAAATCGACGGCGTGCCCACCGTCAAGCGCATGGACAACTACACCCAGAGCATGGCCATGTATGACCGTGTGGAGGTGGTGCGCGGTGCTACCGGCTTGATCAGCGGCCTGGGCAGTCCTTCAGCGACGATCAACCTGATCCGCAAGCGTCCGACCGCTGAGGCACAGGTCAGCGTCTGGGCCGAAGCCGGTAATTGGGACCGCTACGGTACCGGCTTTGATGTGTCTGGCCCGCTGACCGAAACCGGTAACGTACGCGGTCGTGTGGTCGCCGACTTCAAGACCGAGCGGTCCTGGGTCGACCGCTACAAGCAGGACTCGCAACTGATCTACGGCATTACCGAGTTTGACCTGACTGAAGACACCCTACTGACCATGGGCTTCAGTTACCAACGCACAGACGTTGACTCCCCAATGCGCTCTGGCCTGCCGACCCGTTTCACCGACGGCTCTCGCACCAACCTCAAACGCTCGCTCAATTCAGCTCAAACCTGGTCCTACAACGACCATGAACAAACCAGCTTTTTCACGTCGATCGAACAGCAGTTCGCCAATGGTTGGAGCGGGAAGATCGAGCTGACCCACTCCGAAAACAAGTTCGATGAAGTCTTCAACTACGTAAACGGTGGCCTCAACCCGGACGGAAGCGGCACCACTCAGTTGCCCGTGCGTTTCTCTGGTATCCCGCGCCAGAACAACATCGATGCCTACCTGACCGGCCCGTTCGGCCTGTTGGGCCGCGAGCACGAGTTGATCGCCGGTGTGACCTTGTCCAACTACTACGAGAACGTGCCAAGCTATGGCGGCTGGAAGTACGACTATTCCGGCTCTCCGGCCGGGGCGATCGACAACCTGCTGAACTGGAACGGCAACTCGGTAAAACCGGAATTCAACGTCACTGGCAAATCCACTAACGACGAAACCCAATACGCCGCTTATCTCGCCACGCGCCTGCATGCCACCGACGCTCTCAGTATCTTGCTGGGTAGCCGCGTGATCGACTGGCATCGTGAGATCGAGGACAAACCCTACAACGCAGAGAAAACCAAGACCAAAGAGTCGGAGACCGGCGTCTACATTCCGTATGCCGGCGTAGTGTATGACGTCAACGATACGTGGTCGCTGTATGCCAGCTATACGAAAATCTTCAACCCTCAGTCGTCCTGGGTTCGCGACATCAACAACAAACCACTGGACCCGATGGAAGGCACCGGTTATGAAGTCGGTATCAAGGGCAGCCACTTCGATGGCAAGCTGAACTCCAGCGTCGCGCTGTTCAAGATCGAGCAGGACAACCTGGCGATCTGGATCGATACCCCAGGCGGCAACACGTACAAGTCAGAACAGGGCACCACTACCAAGGGCGCTGAATTTACCCTGGATGGAGAACTGGCTGAAGGCTGGCAGGCATCTGCCGGTTATGCCTATGCAGTCAGCACCGACGCTGACGACCAACGTATCGTTACTACCCTGCCTCGCCACAGTCTGAAGACCTTCACCAGCTATCGCCTGCCGGGCATCTTGAACAAGGTCACCCTTGGCGGCGGTGTGAACTGGCAGAGTAAAACCGGTGCCGACCTGCACACCTTCACTCAGGGCAGCTATGCCGTCACCAACCTCTTGGCGCGCTACGACTTCAACCAACATCTGAGTGCGTCTGTGAACCTGAACAACGTGTTCGACCGCGAGTACCTCAGCTATGCCGGCGACCACGGTATGTACGGTGCGCCAAGAAACATCATGACGGGTATCAAGTACAACTTCTGACTTGTGCCCTTTAGGGAGGCTGGGGCTGCTGCGCAGCCCATCGCAGGCAAGCCAGCGCCTACAGCGATTGTGTGGGTGTTTGAGTTCTGCGCAAGGCCGCTGCTGGGCGATGCCACGGTAAGCACGGAACCTGTAGGAGCAGCACAAGGCTGCTCTTACCGGGTGACGCGATAGCCTGGGTGATGGCCAGGCCCCTGGCCCGCGCTGGCCTCAGAAGTCCCAGCGAGTAGTGACCATGACGTTGCGCGGTTCGCCGTAAATGGCCGAGTTATAGAAGCCGACGTTGGTGTAGTAATACTTGTCGAAGATGTTGTTGAGGTTGACGGTCGCCGACAGGTTCGGGGTGATCTGGTAGCGGGTCATCAGGTCCACCACCCAGTAGGATTCTTGCGTAACGTCCTCGTTCATGCCCTTGGGGCTGTTCCAGATCTGCTGCCAGGCCTTGTTCTGCCAACGCGCACCACCGCCAAGGGTGATCTTGTCCAGGTCACCGGTGAGTTTGTAGGTGGTGTAGAGGCTTAGCTGGTCTTCGGGCTCGAAGGTGGAGAGCTTCACGTCGTTGCTGTCGCGCACCACCTTGTGGGTGTAGCCGCCCTGCACCTGCCAGCCCGGGGCCAGCTCGCCGGACACTTCCAGCTCGTAGCCTTTGGTGGTCGCCTTGCTGCCCTTGAACGCGTAGTTGGGCGGGGTAGGGGTCTGGTTGTTGTAGGCGTCATCCGGTACCGAGCGGTTGCTTTCCTTGACCTCGAAGTAGGCCAGGCTGGCGTTCAGGCGGCCGTCGAAAAACTCGCTCTTGATGCCGATTTCGTAGTTTTCGCCTTCATCCGGCTCGATCAGTTTGTTGTCGCGGTCGCGGTTGTAGTTTTCCTGGGGCATGAACACGTCGGTGTAACTGGCGTAGACCGAGAAATTTTCGTTCAGGTCGTAGATGGCGCCGGCATAGGGAATGAAGCGCCCGGACTCGGTGTAGGTCGGGGTCAGGCCGGTCAGGCTGTAGTTGACCACGCGGCCACCCAGCAGCACTTTCAGGTCGTCGGTCACGTTCAGGCGGGTGGTGAGGTACACGCCGGTCTGCCGGATGACATCGTCGGTGCGCTGCGACACCGGACCCCAGTCGGGCTTGGGCAGGTTGCCGTGCCAGTTGTTGTAGTCCACCCGGTTCGGCACCGAGAAGGTTTCGTCCCAGTAACCCTTGCCGCTCCAGTGTGCCTTGCTGATCGAGCCGCCCAGTACCAGGTCATGCTCGCGGCCGAGCATGCTGAACGGGCCGCTCACGTAAAGGTCAGCCGAGTCGCTTGTGGTGTCGCCCTTGTAGCGTTGTGCGTTGATTTCAGCGCTGCCGTCGGGCTGCGGCTGGTCGAATTGGATGGCGCCCATTTGCGCATCGTAGCCGTTGTACTTGTGGTCCAGTTGCAGCTTGGTCACCCAGCCGTCACCCAGGTCGTGTTCCAGGGTGGCGAACACCGTGCGGGTGTATTGCTGCCAGCTGCTCCAGTCGGTCGAGTTGCTGAACGAGCGCTTGGCGTCGTTGCGCTCGCCCTTGGAATTGAGCAGCGGGAAGCTGCCAGACCAGGTGGAACCCTTGGGGTCGTTGTCCTGGTAGTCGGCGCCTACCGTCAGCAGCGTGTCAGGTGACAGGTCGAACTCGAGGATGCCGTAGAACACCGAGTTCTGGCTCGAGTAGCGGTCGATGAACGAATGCTTGTCCTGATAGGCGGCCACGGCCCGGCCGCGAACGTTGCCGGTTTCGGTCAGCGGGCCGCTGACATCCAGTTCGCTGCGGTAGTTGTCCCACGAGCCTGCACCCAGGGTGGCGTGGCCCTGGAAGTCGGCGGTGGGCTTTTTGCGTACCAGGTTGATGGTGCCGCCCAGCGAGCCTGCGCCGCTGAGTAGGCCGGATGCGCCCTTGAGTACTTCGATACGGTCGTAGATCGCCATGTCGCTCAGGGTGTTGCCTGCCGAGTAGGCGACGTTGCGCACGGCGGAGGGGATGCCGTCGTACTGGAAGTTGTTGATCGAGAAACCGCGCGAATAGTAGTTGGTGCGATCAGTGTCGTAAGCCGACACGGTAATACCTGGGGTGTGGCGCATGACTGCGTCGACAGTGTTGAGGGCAAAGTCATCCATGTGCTGACGAGTGACCACGCTGATCGACTGCGGGGTTTCCCTGGGTTTCAGCACCAGGCGGGTGGCCGTGGCGATGGTGCCGGGCGTGTAGGACCCCGTGCCTTCGGTGACGGTGCCCAGCTGGTTGCTGATGATGTTGGTTGCACTCAACTCCAGGGCGCCACCACTGTCGGCAACGACCTCCACCGTATAGTTGCCACCGCTATTGAGTGCCCGAAGGCCAGTACCCGCCAGCAGCTGGGCCAGGCCCTCGTCAATGTCATAGCTGCCATTGAGCCCAGCGCTGCGCTTGCCGGCGGTCAGCTGGGCGTCGGCAGAAAGCAGGATGCCGGCCTCGCTCGCGAAGCGGTTCAACGCCTGATCCAGGCCGCCGGCGGGGATGGCGTAACTGCGTGATTGCTCGCTGGCGCCAGCCGATGTTGCGGGCAGCGCCAGTAAAAGGGGGCTGCTGCAAAGCAAGCCGGCAAACAGGGTGTGACGAACCGCAAGGCTCAATCGAGAACGGGGTGTTGTGGGCAGATACGGCATTCTGACTGTTCCTCTTGAGAATGCTTCTTGGTTAAATTCAAGAGGTATCCCGGACGAGTCGGCAAAACCGACAACGGGCAGCAGCGTTTTTTTCATTCATTGCCGTTGCAGCACTTGGGTAACGCTGGTCATGCGGGACTGATGGTGGTCCAAAAACGTGTCAGGCGGTGTACTTTTACCGGTAGGGATTGCTCTAGCGCTGTAAGTACGCGGTCGGTGTCTGCCAGCGGAAAAACGCCGGTTAGCGGCAGGGCGGCGACGGCAGGGTCGCAGCGCAGCACACCGGCCCGATGGTGAGCCAGTTCTGCGGTGAACTGCCCGAGCGGCATGCGCTCGGCGATCAGCCGACCATCGTGCCAGGCGATGGCGTTGAGATTCGCGGGTGCGATGTCACCGATCTGGGTGGTGGAAAACCAGCAACCTTGTCCGGCTTGCAGGCGTATGGCGCGAGCCTGACGCGGGCGCAGTTCCAGTTCGCCCTCAAACAGGTCGACCTGGCATTTATCGTCATGTTGGTACACGGAAAAGCGCGTGCCGAGTGCCAGGACATCCCCGGCTACGGTGTCCACGATCAGTGGGCGTTGCGCGGGGTCATGGCCGCTGTCGAGCAGCAACTCCCCAGCGAGCAGGCGAATGCGGCGCTCGCTTGCGCTGAACTGGATATCAACCGCGCTACCGCTGTTCAAGCCAAGCCGGCTGCCATCGGCCAACGTGCGCTGCAGGCGCTCACCCGTGCCGCTGCGCAGATCTGCCATGGCCTCGCGCCAGGGCAATTGCGATTGGACGATGTAACCGCTGCCGCCAGCCAAAAGCAGGGCGCTGAGCAGTTTCAGCGTCTGTCGACGGCGCGCGTCAGGCTGCTCCCGTAGCACGGCCAGCGCGGTATCTGCTGACACACCGCTCAGGGTATGTTGCAGGTGCTCCAGGCGCTGCCACGCACGGGCATGTTCCGGGTCCGCATTTCGCCACTCAGCAAAGCGACGCTGTTGTGCTTTGTCCAGCTCGCCGCTCCATTGCAGCATTAACCAATGGCTGGCCTGTTCGACGATGGTTGCGGCGATGGGCGTTTCGTTGGAAGTTTTCATTCGGCGTACAGCACCTGATAGCAGGCGGTGATGGCGCGCAGCATGTACTTTTGTACCGAGCTGACACTGACTTCGAGGCGTTCGGCGATTTGGCTATAGGTCAGCCCTTCAAACTGCGACAGCAGGAACGCCTCGCGCACCTTCGCCGGCATGCTGTCGAGCATGGCGTCGATCTGCATCAGGGTTTCGATCACGATGGCGCGGGTTTCCAGCGACGGGCTTTCTGGTTCGGGGAGGGCGGCCAGGCTCTCCAGGTAAGCGTGCTTGATCCGTTGGCGACGCCATTGGTCTATGACCAGGTTGCGGGCGATCTGGGCCAGGAAACGGCGGCCGTCGTTCTGCTCTGGCAGGCGTCGCGTTACCAGCAGGCGCAGGAAAGTGTCCTGGGCAATATCCGCAGCCCGTTCTCGATCACCAAGGCGCAGACGCAGCCAACCTTGCAGCCAGCCGTGGTGGTCGCGATAAAGGCTGTCGAGGGGTTGCAACGGGGCATCAGTGGGCACGTTCCTCTTCCCGTCAATTGGCCGCAGATAAGAATCAGTTGCAATTGTAGGGGGGAAGAGGAAATTTGGAAACTGCCTTTGCCGGAATCGGCTGCACGACCTTCTGGCGATGGGGCGTGCAGCTTGAGCAATGCCCCGGGATCAATTCACAGTAATTGCCGCATTCAAGACCAGCACCACAATCAACCCGACCACCGCCACGATGGACTGCACCACCGAGATGGTCTTGGTGGCTTCGCCCATGGTCATCCCAAAGGACTCTTTCACCATCCAGAACCCTGCATGGTTCGCATAGTTGAAGAACAGCGAGCCACAGCCGATGGACAAGGCCAGCAACGGCAGGTTGAGGCTGGGGTCAGCACCTGCCAGCGGTGCCAGCAAGCCGGCAGCCCCAACGATACCTACCGTGGCGGAGCCGGTAGACACCGAAAGCAACATCGCGATCAACCACCCCAGCATCAAGGGCGGGAAGGCCGATTGCTGAGTCAGGTGCACAATGGCATCACCCACCTTGGCGCTGGTCAGCATCTCCTGAAAAGCCCCGCCGCCGGCGATGATCATGATGATCGAGGCGATAGGCTTGAGGCTTTTGCCCAGTGCATCGCGCAGGTGTTCGGCGTCACCGCCGCGCGCCAGTACCAGGCTGGCGCCGGCGAACAGCACGCCCAGCAACATGGCGATCAGCGGGTTGCCGAGGAAACTGGCCAGCTCCAGCAACGGGTTGCCCTTGGGTAGCAGCATCTCGGCGACGGCATGCACCAGCATCAGAATCGCCGGCAGCAACGCGGCCAGCATGCCGATCGCTACGCCGGGGCGGGGTTGATCGTCGGCTTTTTCAGCCAGGGTGAACTGGTCCAGCAAAGCCTGATCAGGCCGAGTGCTCATGCGCGGCGAAATGAACATGCCATACAGCGGGCCGCCCAGGATCATTGCCGGGATAGCCGCCAGGAAGCCGTAAAGCATGGTGGGCCCAACCGAGGTCTTGAGCACCGCGATGGCGGTCAGGGGGCCAGGGTGCGGCGGTACCATGCCGTGCATGGCAGCCAGCGCCGAAATCACCGGCACGCCTACATACACGTATGCAGAGCCCTTGAAGCGGGCCTTGCTTTCCAGCTTGCGCGCCACGCTGAAAATCAGCGGCAGCATGATCACCAGGCCCACTTCGAAAAACATGGGGATGCCAATGACGAAGGCAACCAACATCATGGCCCACGGAATCATGCGGTCCGAGGTGCGCTTGAGGATGACATCAGCGACCTGCTCGGTGACGCCAGCGTCAGCCAGAATTTTGCCGAGCATCGCGCCCAGGGCAATCACCACCCCGACGGCCCCCAGGGTTTTTCCGGCGCCGGTAAGCAAGTGGGAGACGATGCTGCCTGGCTCCATGCGGGTAGCGAAGCCCACCCCAATGGACACCACCAGCAAGGCCAGCAGCGGGTGCATCTTCAGGCGCGACACGATGAGTGCCACCAGCACCAGGACACTGACCAGCGCGGTCAATAACAGCTGTATATCCAAGGGGGTCATTCAGGCAGTCTCGGTTGGGCGGGCGCTTTAGCTGAAGGGGTGAATCCGAGGCGGGTGCACGCAGGGGCAGCACCGGGAGAAAAAGCGTTGCAGGGCAGAGCATTCATGGGGTGATTCACCTTGTTATTTGGTCATCTATATGAATCCTCTCAAAGTATTCGCGTTGCGGCGGGAGACTGTCAAGAGCAGGCAGTCGGGTCTTGGCGGGCGTGCCGATGCGGGTTGGCTCTGATGGCCAGGTATCGCCTTCGGGTGGCCTTTTGGCCCCAGCGGGCAATACTTCTTTCTATACGCAGGCGTGTTCCTGGTGGCGCGCGCCGCTGGGAGGTGTCTGGTGAACAAATTGACAATCGTAGGTGCCGGCTTGGTCGGCGAGGCCGCGGCGCAGATCATTGCCCGGGATGAGTTGTGCCGTGAGCTGGTGTTGATGGATGTGCAGGGCGAGCTGGCGCAGGGCAAAGCGCTGGACGTGTGGCAGGCCGCCGTGGAGTCTGGCTCGGATACCCGAGTCTACGGCGGGGCCAAGGCCGAAATGCTGGACGGTTCCGACCTGGTGGTGATTACGGCGGGCGTACCGCGCAAGCCCGGCCAGTCACGTCAGGATGTGCTGAGCATCAACCTGCCGATACTGGATGGCATCATGACGGACATCAAACACCATGCCCCGGCAGCGACGGTATTGGTGGTGTCCAACCCGGTCGACGTGCTGACCTATCGCGCCTGGAGCGTCAGCGGGCTGGGGCGCGACAAGGTGTTTGGGCAGGCGGGCGTGCTGGATACCGCACGCATGAAGTGTTTCATCGCCGAGCAAACCGGCTTTTCTGCCAAGGACATCACGGCGCTGGTGCTGGGGGGGCATGGCGACAGCATGGTGCCGCTGATGCGCTACTGCCAGATCGGCTCGGTGCCGCTGTCGCATTTTCTCTCCAGCGAGCAGATCGAGCAGATTGTCGAGCGAACTCGCAAAGGCGGCGGCGAGATTCTGGGCTTGAAGAAGATGGGCAGCGCCTGCGATGCACCGGGCGTGGCGATTGCACAGATGGTGGATGCCATCGCCAATGGGCGAAACCGCATTTTGCCGGCTGTGGCGATTCTGCAGGGTGAATATGGGCGCAAGGATATTGCCATGGGCGTGCCCTGTGTACTCGCAGACGAGGGGCTTGCGCGGGTGATCGAGTTGCCGCTGGATGCGCAGGAACAGGCGATGTTCGACCAGTCTGCGGATCAGGTGGCGCGGGATATTGATGAGATGAAGGCTTTGTAAGCGAGGGGCAGATCACGCGCCGCGCAGGTGGCGCTCGGTTTCTAGACCAAGCGCCACCCATGACCAACGCCGCCGACGTTCCGCGCTCCAATTGCCCGTTCCCAGTGCTACAGCCCCAGGCCTCGAACTGGAGGCACTCTACCGTTTCCATCACGGCTGGATTCGCCAGTGGCTGCAGCGCAAGCTCGGCAATGCCCAGGATGCGGCGTGCAAGGCGCCCGTTGTAAATGAAAACCCTTATCGTTAAAGTCAGCGCCTTCTTCCCCCGCCCGGGTCGCCCCCACGCATGAAGACCGAAGAGCTGGAACTGGCTTTCAAGGCCCATGCCGGAGAGTTGCGCGCGTTCCTGTACCGCCAGTTGCGCAACACCGACACCGCCGCCGACCTGGTGCAGGAAACCTACCTGCGCATGCTGCGCCAACCACCCCGGGCCCCGGTGCTGAACCTGCGCAGCCTGCTGTTTCGCATTGCCCGCAACCTGGTCATCGACCACACCCGCAGCCGTGGCACGCGGGGGCAGCATGACGAAGGTATGGCGTACCTGTACGAAGTCACCGGCGAAAGCCCCGAGCCATTTGCCGAAGTCGCCGCCCGGCGCGAGCTGGCGCTGATGGCCGAGGCGTTGCAGCGCCTGCCGCCACGTTGCCAGGAGATTTTTCTGCTGTGCCGCCTGGAGGGTATGGCGCACAAAGCGGTGGCCGAGCAGTTGGGCGTTTCCGTGAGCACGGTGGAGAAGCAGTTGGCCATTGCGCTGGACTTTCTGGGCCAGAGTTTGCAACGTTGACCGTTATGCACAAGCCTTCCGCTCCCCTCGACCCCTCACCTGACGTACGCCGGGCTGCCCAGGCCTGGGTGGTGCGTCTGACTTCGGGAGATGTGCGGCCTGGCGACGTGGAGGCGGCGCGGGCCTGGTGCGCGCAGGCGCCGGAGCATCAGCAGGCGTTTGTCGAGGCAAGACGGCTATGGGCGTTGAGCGGGCAGCTTCAGGCCCCTGCGCGGCGGCGTGCGCCGGCGCGGCAATGGGCGTTGGCCAGTGCGGCGGTGCTGGTGTTGGCCGTCGGCGTGGCGTTGGCCTGGCATGGGCAATGGGGCGCGGATTATCGGACCGGGGTAGGGGAGCGCCGGGTTGTCACGTTGAGTGATGGCTCGCGTATCAGCCTGGATGCCGAGTCGGCTGTGGACGTTGAGATGAATGACCGGGCGCGGCGTATCACCTTGCGCAAGGGCGAGGCGGTGTTCGAGGTGGCGCATGACCCGGCACGGCCGTTCACCGTGCAGGCAGGGGCGGTGCAGGCTACGGCGTTGGGTACTGTGTATGCAGTGAGCCGTGAGGGCGCGTCGGTGGGGGTGGTGGTCAAGCGTGGGCGGGTGGCGGTCAGTGATACCACCGACCGAGTCGAGCTTTCTGCCGGTGAAGCGGTGGGGCGAGAGGCTGGGCGGTTGGGCGGCAAGCACGGGCTGGATGTGGGCAGTGCACTGGCCTGGCAGCAGGGGCGGCTGGTGTTCGAGCAGGCGCCGCTGGCGCAGGTGCTGAAGGCTCTGGAACAGTATCGGCCGGGGTGGTTGCTGATTGGCGATGAGCAATTGCGTGGGCTCAAGGTCAGTGGCACCTTCCAGCTGGACCGGCTGGATGAAGGCTTGGCGACCCTTGAGCAGGCGTTCCCCCTGAGCATTCATCGGTACTCGGATTTTCTGCTGGTGTTTGAGGCGCGCGACTGAGCACGGGTTAGCCTGCATCGACAATTATTTTTACGGGTCTGTCACAGTCATCCGTCATCCCTTCTCAAAAACGAATGCTTCGTATTTGAAAGGGGAGTGTGATGGACCGAGGGCAATTTCGCAGGGCGTCGATGACGTCGTTTTCTTTGCTGTGCGCGCTGCTCCCAGGGCTGGCCCTGGCCGAGCCGCGTGAGTTCGACATCGCCCCGCAACCCCTGGCCAGTGCGCTCAACCGTCTGGCCGCGCAGGGCGGACTGCAGGTGATCTTCGATGGCAATTTGGTGCAGGGCAAGAGCAGCCGAGGCGTCACTGGGCGGCATGAACCGGAAGCGGCGCTGTCCGAGCTACTGCAGGGCAGTGGCCTGACCTGGCGCGCCACCGGCAGCACCAGCGTCACCTTGGAGCCCGCTGCGCAATCGTCTGGCGCGCTGGAGCTTGGGGCCACGTCGATCGTTGGCCAGGCCTACAGCTCCGTCAGCCCGGACGATGGCTACGTGGCCAAGCGCTCCTCGGTCGGCAGCAAGACCGACACCCCGTTGATCGAGACCCCAGCCTCGGTCTCGGTCATTACCCGCGAGCAGATCGAGGCGCAGCAACCCAAGACCGTGGCCCAGGCGCTGCGCTACACCCCAGGCGTCAACACCGAACTGGCTGGCCCGCAGTTCGTCGTCGATCAATTGTCCATCCGCGGTTTCCAGCAGGGCACCGGGCGCATGCTGCGCGATGGCACCCGTACCTTCCTGCCGGAGTTTCTCGGCTGGGACGCGCCAGAACCGTATGGCCTGGAGCGCATCGAGGTACTGCGTGGTGCCAGCTCGGTGTTGTACGGCGCCTCGGACCCAGGCGGGCAGATCAACCTGGTGAGCAAGCGCCCCACCCAGCAGCCCTTGCACGAAGTGCAGTTGCAGGCCGGCAACCTGAACTATCAGCAAGGCGCCTTCGACCTGGGTGATGCGCTGGATGACGAAGGCATCTGGAGTTATCACCTGACCGGCCTGTTCCGCGAAACCGATGCCCAGACCGATCACATCACCAACCGCCGGCAGTACATCGCCCCGGCGCTCAGCTATCGGCCCAGTGCCAATACCGAGTTCACCCTGCTGGGTGAGTATCAGCGTCAGACTGGTAACTTCGCCAACTCGCTTCCCGCCAGCGGCACCGTGTTCCGCGATGCGCGTGGCCGGCTGGACCGTGACACCTACGTGGGCGACAGCGCCTACGACTTCATGACCAACGAAAAGACCTCGTTGGGCTATGTGTTCGAACATCACTTCGATGAAACCTGGACCCTGCGCCAGAATGTGCGCTACAGCAACTACCGCCAGGCCAGCAGCGAAATCGCCTTGTTCGGCCCAGTCGGCGGTGGGCAGTATTCGCGTTACAGCGACCAGCGCAAGGGCGATGGCCGTTTGTTTACGGTGGACACCCATGTTCAGGCCGACTTCGCGACCGGGCCGGTGGAGCACACTTTGCTGAGTGGGGTGGACTACAACAACGGCAAGTTCGACCAGCAGCAGTCACTGGACTTCATCCTGCAAAGCTTCGACCCGTTCCAGCCGGTGTACGGTCAGCCGCTGAGCACGGTGCCGTTCAGCTTTGCCAGCTATGAGCAGAAGCTGTCCCAGACCGGCGTGTACCTGCAGGACCAGCTGCGTATCGACAACTGGGTGTTGCTGCTGGGCGGGCGCTACGACTGGGCGGTCAACCAGAAGGACGATCGCGCCCCGCAAACTCAGAAGGACGAGAAATTCAGCGGCCGTGCCGGGTTGGTCTACCTGTTCGACAATGGCCTGGCGCCGTACGTCAGCTACAGCGAGTCGTTCCTGCCGGTGATGGGCACTACCGCCGATGGCACCCAGCTCGACCCGGAAACCGGCAAACAGTACGAGCTGGGCCTGAAATACGAGCCACCGGGCAGCAACAGCCTGTACACCATCGCGGTGTTCGAGCTGACCAAGCAGAACGTCACCGAGACCATCAACGGCTTCAGCCGCCAGGAAGGCGAAGTACGCTCACGCGGTGTCGAGCTGGAGGCCAGAACCGAGCTGGCGCCGGGCTTCAACCTGATTGGCAGCTACACCTGGAACGATGTCGAAGTTACCCAGTCCGAGCGCGGCACCCAGGGCAATACGCCGTTCCGTACGCCGGAGCACATGGCCTCGCTGTGGGCGGACTACCAGTTGCAAGGTGGATCGCTGAACGGGCTGCGGCTGGGCGCTGGCACCCGTTATGTGGGTAGCACCTTCGGCGATGCGCAGAACAGCTTCAAGGTCGACAGCTACGTGCTGGTGGATGCAATGGTCAGCTACGAGTTGGGCAAGCTGGACGCTTCGCTCAAAGGCGTGGAGCTGGCGCTCAATGCCAGCAACCTGTTCGACAAGGAGTATGTGGCCGGCTGTTTCAGCGATATGGGCTGCCAGTATGGGCAGCAGCGCACGGTTTACGGGACGGTGACGTATAACTGGTGATTACCCAAGGGGCCGCTTTGCGGCCCATCGCTGGTATTGCGGGTGCCGGTGTCAACGCACCAACCGAGGCACCATTCGCACATAAACCAGCTCACTCACCAGCTCCACCAGCGTTTGGGTGATCACCGCCGCTGCCGCCAACCCGCGTATGTCTTCCGGCAGCGCCAACGCTAGCGGCAATACGACCAACGAATTGCGTGTGGCGGCGCTGAAGGTTACCGAGCGTGCTTCGGTGGCCGGCAGGCGCAGCAGCCGCGCGCAGACGAACCCGAGCACAGGCGCCAGCAGCATGAAGCCGACGTACACCGGAATCACCGGCAGCAAACGGTCGAAATCACGCAGCACCACGGCTATCTGCGACGCGATCACTACCACCAGCACCAAGGCCATCGCCGGAACGGGCAACCACGCCCAGGCGTCGTTCCAGGTTGCGACGGTGCGCGAACGGCGGGCACCTAGGCTGGTGAGCACGGCCAGCAGCATGGGCAGCACGATCAGCAGCACGAAGGCTTCCACGAACGGGGTGATGGAAATCACCACGTTGTTGTTGGCCCCCAGCATCAGGGCCAGGTAGATCGGCAGCAGTGCCAGCTGTACCAGCAACAGCACCGGGGTGGCGGCCAGGGTCAGGCGCGAGTCGCCTTTGCCGATGTGGGTGAACACCACCACATAGTCGATGCAGGGCGTGAGCAGCACCAGCAAGGCACCGACGAGAATCGCCGGGTGCTCGACCAACCCGCGAGTGATCGCCCAGACCAACAGCGGCACAAGAATGAAGTTGGCGAGCAGCAGGGCGCCCATGAAACGGCGATTACCCAGGCCTTGGCGCAGGTCGAGGAAAGGGATTTGCAGAAACATCGCGTACATCAGCACGGCAATGGCCGGGGTGACCACGGCTTCCAGATACCGCGCGCTGTCAGTGGCCACCAAGCCGAAGGCAACGGCGGCGAGCACGGCAGCGAAGTAGATCGGGATCTGGTGGGTCTCAAGTTGTTCTCTGGTCAAGGTGTGGCCTGTGGTTGGTAATGGGGAATCAGCTTGGACTGGGCCCAAGTACTGAAGGCAAGCATATTACCTGTGGGAGCGGGTTTACCCGCGAACACCGGCGTAGCCGGTGCCATTCACCTCGTTGCCTTCTTCGCGGGTAAACCCGCTCCCACAGGGACCGCGACAGGTCAGCGAACCTGGTTCATGAAAAACGAAAAAGCCCGGCACTGGGCCGGGCTTTTTCACTTCAGGCTGGCGCCAATCAGTTGCCGTAAACCGGCAGCTTCTTGCAGATGGCCTTGACCTTCTCACGTACGGCGTCGATCACCGCTTCGTTGTTCAGGTCAGCCAGGATGTCGCAGATCCAGCCAGCCAGTTCCTTGCACTCGGCTTCCTTGAAACCACGGGTGGTAACGGCTGGGGTGCCGAAACGCAGGCCCGAGGTGACGAACGGCGAACGTGGGTCGTTCGGTACCGAGTTCTTGTTCACGGTGATGAAGGCTTTGCCCAGGGCCGCGTCAGCGTCCTTACCGGAAATTTCCTGCTTGATCAGCGACAGCAGGAACAGGTGGTTCTGGGTGCCACCGGAAACCACGTCGAAACCACGCTCGATGAACACGCTGGCCATGGCCTGGGCGTTCTTCACGACTTGCTGCTGGTAAGCCTTGAACTCAGGTTGCAGGGCTTCTTTGAAGCAGATGGCCTTGGCGGCGATGACGTGCTCCAGCGGGCCGCCTTGGGCGCCCGGGAACACAGCCGAGTTCAGCTTCTTCTCGATGTCGGCGTTGGCACGGGCCAGGATCAGGCCGCCGCGTGGGCCGCGCAGGGTCTTGTGGGTGGTGGTGGTGACCACGTCGGCGAACGGCACCGGGTTCGGGTACACGCCAGCGGCAACCAGGCCGGCAACGTGGGCCATGTCGACGAACAGGTAGGCACCGACCTTGTCGGCGATGGCGCGGAAGCGGGCGAAGTCCAGAACCTGCGAGTAGGCCGAGAAGCCGGCAACGATCATCTTTGGCTTGTGCTCGACAGCCAGGCGCTCGACTTCGTCGTAGTCGATCAGGCCGTTGCCGTCGATGCCGTACTGGATGGCGTTGTACAGCTTGCCCGACGAGCTTACCGAAGCACCGTGGGTCAGGTGACCACCGTGGGCCAGGCTCATGCCCAGGATGGTGTCACCGGCCGACAGCAGGGCCAGGTAGACGGCAGCGTTGGCCTGGGAGCCAGCGTGCGGCTGGACGTTGGCGTAGTCGGCGCCGAACAGCTCCTTGGCACGGTCGATGGCCAGTTGCTCGACGATGTCGACGTACTCGCAACCACCGTAGTAGCGCTTGCCTGGGTAGCCTTCGGCGTACTTGTTGGTCAGGACCGAGCCCTGAGCTTCCATGACGGCCGGGCTGGTGTAGTTTTCCGAAGCGATCAGCTCGATATGCTCTTCCTGGCGCAGGGCTTCTTGCTGCATGGCTTCGAAGAGCTCGGCGTCGTACTTGGCAATGGTCAAATCACGGCTGAACATGGCGGTCCTCAAGGATCGGGGTAATTTGGGTGGGCATTCTAACCGATTGATTCGCGGCTGGCATATGAAGTGGCATCAAGTCGCGGACCAATGGGGCTCATGTTGCATCCCGCGCCGTGTCTGGGCTGCGTAGATCCATGAGTTGACTCTAAGGTCCATTTTCAGGGGCGCCGCGCGCCCCATCGCTGACACATCAATGGAACATGAACAGGGTCTCGTTGGAGAACTGCGCTTCGAACTGATGCGCCGGCATCGGCCGCCCAAACAGGTAGCCCTGCACCTCGTCGCAGCCATGCTCGCGCAGGAACTCCAGCTGTTCGTGGGTTTCCACGCCCTCGGCGATTACCGCCAGGTTGAGGCTGTGGGCCATGGCGATGATCGCCCGGGCGATCTGCGCGTCCTGCTCGCCTTCGGGCAGGCCGTCGACGAAGGTGCGGTCGATCTTCAGTACGTCGATGGGGAACTGCTTGAGGTAGTTGAGCGACGAGTAACCCGTGCCGAAGTCGTCCACCGCAATGCTCAGACCGAGGTTTTTCAGGCTGGCAAGAATCTGCAGCGCCTCGTTCACTTCGCGCATCAGGATACTTTCGGTCAGCTCCAGCTCCAGGCATGCCGGTGGCAGGCCGCTTTCTTCGAGGATATTGGCAATCCGCGTGCCCAGTTGCCCGTCCGAGAACTGCCGCGCCGATATGTTCACCGACACCTTGGGTACCCGCACCTTGGCCTTGTGCCAGGCCTTGAGCTGGCGGCTGGCCTCGCGCAGCACCCAGTCACCCACGTCCACCACCAGGCCCAGTTCTTCGATCACCGGGATAAAGTCGCCCGGTGGCACCAGACCACGGGTTGGGTGGCGCCAGCGCAGCAGGGCCTCGGCGCCCGTCAGGCGCTTGCCGTCGCCGCTGAACTGCGGCTGGTAGTACAGGATGAACTCGTTCTGCTCCATGGCATGGCGCAAGTCGCTTTCCAGCTCCAGGCGCTCCAGTGCGCTGGCGTTCATTTCGGCCTGGTAGAACTGGAAGTTGTTCTTGCCGCGTTCCTTGGCGTGGTACATGGCGGTGTCGGCGTTTTTCATCAACTGGCTCAGCTCGCTGCCATCCTGCGGGCTGAGGGCGATGCCGATACTGGCCGTGACGAAGAATTCACGGTTTTCCAGCACAAACGGCCGCACCAGGCTGCCGAGAATGTTCTCGGCCACATGGATGGCGCGGTTCAGGGCCATCTCGCGGGTGGGGCGCGGTTGCAGCAGCAGGGTGAACTCGTCGCCGCCCATGCGTGCCACGGTGTCGTCGTCATCCACGCAGGCCAGCAGGCGCAGGGCCATGTCCTTGAGCATGCGGTCGCCGGCGGCATGGCCGAGGGAGTCGTTGATCGGCTTGAAACGGTCGAGGTCGAGGAACATCAGCACCACCCAGGCCTTCTGCCGCTCGGCCTGTTGCAGGGCGTTGTACAAACGGTCCTGGAACAGCGTGCGGTTGGGCAGGTGGGTGAGGGCGTCGTAGTAGGCCAGGCGGTGGATGCGCTGTTCGCTGGCTTTGCGCTCGCTGATGTCGGTGAAGAAGCACACGTAGCTGGCCAGGTCGCCTTCGTCGTCCAGTACCGCCGTGATGCCCACCCAGGCCGGGTAGTGGTCGCCGTCACGGCGCTTGAGCCACACCTCGCCCTCCCAACTGCCGCGCTGGTGCAGTTGCTTGACCACATAGCGCAGGTGGCCCTCCTGCTGTTCGTCGACGGTGAGCATGCCCGGCAACTGGTCGAGCACTTCACTGACGGCGTACCCACTGACGCGGCTGAACGCCTCGTTGGCCTGGACGATGTAGCCGGCCGGGTCGGTGATGAGGATCGCCGACGTGGAGTGTTCGAATACCGTTGCGGCCATGCGCAGGTCTTTTTCGGCACGGCGTTGCTGGCTGATGTCGCGGCCCACCCCAAGCACGCCCTCAAAGCGCTGGTCATCGTCCCACACCAGCACCAGACGCAGCTCGATGGGGATCTTGCGGCCATCGGCACGCAGGCAGTCGAACAGGAACAGCTGGGTCGGTAGCTGGCTGCGCAGTTGCGCCAGTTGCGATGGGTCGCCCATGGCTTTGCTGACGCGCTCCATCAGGCTGTAGATACCGGTGAGCTGGGCCGGGTTGGCGATGATCGACTGCCAGCCGTTGGCGAATATCCAGTCGGCCTGGTAGCCCAGCACGCTCTGTACCGAGGGGCTGACATAGTTGAGCTTGAGCAGGCTGTCGGTGGAGAAGATCACGTCGCTGATGCTTTCGGCGAGCATGCGGTAGCGCTGCTCGCTGTCACGTAGCGACTGGCTGGCCTCGATCTGCACGGTCACATCCTTGCCCACGCCGATGATGCGCGTCACCAGGCCTTCGGCATCGCGGGTCAGCACCTGCTCGCGAATGTCGTAGCAGCGCCAGCCGCCGTCGCGGTGGCGGAAGCGCAACTGGCAGTGCAGCGGTTGGTCATGGCCGCTGTCGCGCTGTTGCTGGCGCAGGGCCTGGTAGTGCGCGGCATCCTCGGGGTGCAGCAGCAGTTCCCAGAAGCGGTCGCCCATCTGTGCCAGCTCGGTACGGTCGTAGCCCAGGGTCTGGCCGAGGTGACGGTTGCTGAAGATCATCCGCTGGCTCAGCACATCCTGCACGTACAACTGGTCGGGTACGGTGCGCACCACGTCCGACCAGAAGCCTTCGCGCTCCAGCAGCGACAGCTCGACCTGTTTGCGGCTGGTGATGTCGCTGATGCTGAGGATCACTGCCTGGTAGTCGCGGCGCTGCTGCGGCAGGCGCGCCATCAACCACAGGTGCAGTTCGCCGCCCAGCGGTGCCGGCAGGCGCACTTCCAGCTCAAGCAGCTGGCGTTGCTCGATCAGTGCGTCGATCAGCTGCATGCCGACGCTGTCGCGGCCATCGCCGGTGCCGTCGATCAGCCGCTGCCATGCGCCTTCGTGGCACTCGATGTTCAGCAGTTGGCGCGCCACCTGGTTGACCTCGGTGATCTTCAGCTCCAGCAGTAGCGAGCGGCGCAGGTTCGGGTCCAGCGCCAGGCTGTGCTTGAGCGCAGCGCGGTTGCGCAGGTGGTAGCGGTCGAGCTGGCTGGGCAGGCTGGACAAATCGAGCACGCACAGGGCCACGCCGGTGCCTTCGAAAATTTCCTGATAGCGCCGGCGGTCTTCCTGCAGCGCGCGCTGGCGGCGGCGCATGTTGATCAGCGCCAGCACCGGCAGCAGGGCGCAAAACAGCACCAGCAGGCATTTGCCGATCAGCGCCGGCAATAACTTTTGCTGGGCCAGCTCGGCGTCGAACAGGCCGCGCAACTGCCAGGTACTGTTGTCGATGAAGGCCAGCATCACGCTTTGCAGCGGCGCGTTGCTGGTATCGGTTGGGGCGTGGCTCTGCAGCACCTCGCCACTGCGGCTGTTCTCCAGCAGCCACAGCGGGTGGCCGCCACCATCGAGGTGGAGGGTGAGCTCGCGGTAGTAGTCCGGTGAAAGGCGCAGCAACCAGTAGCCACGGTCCTGTTCGGCGGCCTGGCGCAGCAACAGATACAGGGTGCGGTTGTCGGCCGAATTGGTGAAGAAGTACGGGCGCCCCTGGTTCAGTGTCAGCAGTTCGTCAAGCAACTGGCGGTCCGGGCTGCCGGCCAGGCTGTCGACGCGCAGTTGCCCGGCACTGTCCAGCCAGGCCACGCTTTGCAAGGCAGGCAGGCGCTCGCGCAGGGTGTCCACCAGGCTCGGCAGGGCAGCGGGTGTCGGTGCATTGACATAGGGCTGCACCACATTCACTGCCTGCTGCGCCTTGAACGCCATGTTCAGGCTCAGGTGGTCGGCCAGTTCCGCGGTGGCGTCCAGGCTCTGTTTGCGCAGGTCGGCCTGGGTATGGTTGAACTGGGCGAATAGTTGCCACAGCAGCAGGCCCAGCAGAATCAGGGCCAACAGTGCCAGCGCACCCTTGATCGACCCGCGCAGGGTAACGGCGGGCGCTTGTTGCGCGGTACGCAATGACGACGGATGAGTAAGGTTGGTCAAGCGTTGATCCTGCGATTGGGCTGGCGATGGCAGGGAAGGATCATGCACGGTGTATGCCGGTGCCTGGTTGTTGCGACGCGGTGGCGCACTATAAGGCCGGACACCCGAAACCGGCTAGCATGCCTAGGATTATGGCAAAGTGCCAGCCATGTTGACCGATGGTGCCTGCCCGGTGGTTCGGCAAGCCCCTGCAACCTGTGCGAGAATAGCGCCCGCTTCACATGACAACGCATCGGAGATGTTCGGTTTTGGTTACTCACTTTTCCTCCAATGGCCTCGATTCCGCCTGTGGGCGCAGCAGTCAGACCCTTGTCAGCACTGCCGTGACCGAGGACGTATCCTGCAAATCGTGCCAGCGTTCGCTGGTCAAACCAGACGCGGCTGCCACCGCCAAGAGCAAGGCCCCATCGCTGGCTGAACTGCGCAAGACCGCCAAGGCGGCAGCTGCGCCGGCCGTTGCCGTGGCTGCGGCCAAGCCTGCTGGCAAGGTTGTCAGTACGGCGCCTGCGGCCGCCAAGCCGGCTAATGTGGCCAAGGGCGCCGAGCAGCAGCCTACCCTCAGCGCAGGCTTCAGCGTGAAGTCCGCCTGGGCCTCTCGCCTGGCTGAGCAGGGCGACCGTTGCCGTTTGCCGCGTGGCAAGGCCAAGCAGCGTCACGTCTGAGCCCTCTTCGGCCACTGCGGCGGCCCTTTCGCGGCTAAAGCCGCTCCCACAGGTGCTGTATTGCCCTTGAAGGCAGTGATATTCCTGTGGGAGCGGCTTTAGCCGCGAAGAGGCCGGAACAGGCAATAGACCCCCCCAAGGATCACACCGATCCCACCCCCCACTGGCGGTCCCTCCTATGCAACGCTGCGCGTTGGCGTAGAATGGTCGACTTTGTTCAATGACACCCAACACATCCCCCAGGCCATGCTGCCGGGGCGATCGTCGATGTCTTTACCTATCTGATTAGAGGGCTTGGTTTTGGCTCAATACGTCTACACCATGCATCGGCTGAGCAAGGTCGTGCCGCCGAAGCGGGAAATTCTCAAGAACATTTCCCTGTCGTTCTTCCCGGGCGCCAAGATTGGCGTGCTCGGCCTGAACGGCGCCGGTAAATCGACCCTGCTGCGGATCATGGCGGGCGTCGACAAGGAATTCGACGGCGAAGCCCGTCCGATGCCCGACATCAACGTGGGTTACCTGCCCCAGGAACCGCAACTGGACCCGACCAAGACCGTGCGTGAAGTGGTCGAGGAAGCGGTCAGCGTGATCAAGGACGCCCAGGCGCGCCTGGACGAGGTCTACGCCGCCTACGCCGACCCGGATGCCGACTTCGACAAGCTGGCCGCCGAGCAGGCCAAGCTGGAAGCCATCCTGCAGGCCGCCGACGGTCACAACCTGGAGCGCCAACTGGACGTCGCCGCCGATGCCCTGCGCCTGCCGGCCTGGGATGCGCGCATCGAACACCTGTCTGGTGGTGAGAAGCGCCGTGTGGCCCTGTGCCGCCTGCTGCTGTCGGCCCCCGACATGCTGCTGCTCGACGAACCAACCAACCACCTGGACGCCGACTCGGTGGCCTGGCTTGAGCGCTTCCTGCACGACTTCCCTGGCACTGTGGTAGCCATTACCCACGACCGTTATTTCCTCGACAACGTCGCCGGCTGGATCCTGGAACTGGACCGCGGCGCCGGTATCCCGTACGAAGGCAACTACTCGGGCTGGCTGGAAGCCAAGTCGGACCGTCTGGCGCAGGAATCCAAGCAGCAGAGCGCCCACGAGAAGGCCATGAAAGAGGAACTGGAGTGGGTGCGCAAAGGCGCCAAGGCCCGCCAGTCCAAGTCCAAGGCCCGTCTGCAGCGCTTCGAAGAAATGCAGTCGCAGGAATTCCAGAAACGCAGCGAAACCAACGAGATCTACATCCCGGCCGGTCCGCGCCTGGGTGACAAGGTCATCGAGTTCAAGAACGTCACCAAGGGCTACGGCGACCGCGTGCTGATCGACAACCTGTCGTTCGCCATGCCCAAGGGTGCGATCGTCGGCGTGATCGGTGGTAACGGTGCCGGTAAGTCGACGCTGTTCCGCATGCTGATGGGCAAGGAGCAGCCAGACTCGGGCAGCATCGAGATCGGTGAAACCGTGCAACTGGCCTGTGTGGACCAGAGCCGCGAGGACCTGGACGGCGCCAAGACAGTGTTCCAGCAGATCTCCGACGGCTCCGACCAGATCCGCATCGGCAACTACGAGATCCCTTCGCGTACCTACGTTGGCCGCTTCAACTTCAAAGGTGGCGACCAGCAAAAATTCGTCAAGGACCTGTCCGGTGGTGAGCGTGGCCGCCTGCACCTGGCGCTGACCCTGAAGGAGGGCGGTAACGTCCTGCTGCTCGACGAACCGTCCAACGACCTCGACGTCGAAACCCTGCGTTCGCTGGAAGAGGCCCTGCTGGACTTCCCGGGCGCCGCGATCGTGATTTCCCACGACCGTTGGTTCCTGGACCGTGTGGCTACCCACATCCTGGCGTACGAAGACGACTCGAACGTGGTGTTCTTCGAAGGTAACTACACCGAGTACGAAGCGGACCGCAAGAAGCGCCTGGGCGATGCCGCTGCCCAGCCGCACCGTGTACGGCACAAGAAGCTGGCTCAGTAAGCCGGTTTTTTGATGCACAGGAATGGGGCCCATGGTGGCCCCATTTTTGTGCCCGCAGCACAGGCAGAAGCAGGGTGCTGGGCGGTTATTTTGTATACATTTATATAAAACGCACCAAATAATTTCAAAAAAACGACATCTCGCCCTATTCCGGTGCGATTGCTTCTTGGTACATTCCTGAAAAAACCAATAAGTCCAAAACCTTCGGTGAGATGTCTACCATGATCGAATCTGTCGACAATTTCCTTGCACGCCTGCAACAGCGTGACCCTGGCCAACCGGAATTCCACCAGGCGGTGGAAGAGGTGTTGCGCACCCTGTGGCCATTCCTTGAAGCCAACCCTCACTACCTGCAATCCGGCATCCTCGAGCGCATGGTCGAGCCCGAGCGCGCTGTACTGTTTCGCGTGTCCTGGGTCGATGACCAGGGCAAGGTGCAGGTCAATCGCGGTTACCGCATCCAGATGAGCAGCGCCATTGGCCCGTACAAGGGCGGGCTGCGTTTCCACCCGTCGGTTAACCTCAGCGTGCTGAAGTTCCTGGCCTTCGAGCAAGTGTTCAAGAACTCCCTGACCTCGCTGCCCATGGGCGGCGGCAAGGGCGGCTCGGACTTCGACCCTAAAGGCAAGAGCGACGCTGAAGTGATGCGCTTCTGCCAGGCCTTCATGAGCGAGCTGTACCGCCACATCGGCGCCGACTGCGACGTACCGGCCGGTGACATCGGTGTGGGCGCCCGCGAAATCGGCTTCATGTTCGGCCAGTACAAACGCCTGGCCAACCAGTTCACCTCGGTGTTGACCGGCAAAGGCATGACCTACGGCGGCAGCCTGATCCGTCCGGAAGCCACCGGCTATGGCTGCGTGTACTTCGCCGAAGAAATGCTCAAACGCCAGGACAAGCGTATCGACGGTCGCCGCGTGGCGGTGTCCGGTTCGGGCAACGTTGCCCAGTATGCCACGCGCAAGGTCATGGACCTGGGCGGCAAGGTGATTTCGCTGTCTGACTCCGAAGGCACCTTGTACGCTGAAGCCGGCTTGACCGATGCCCAGTGGGACGCCTTGATGGAGCTGAAGAACGTCAAGCGCGGCCGCATCAGCGAGCTGGCCGGGCAGTTCGGCCTGGAGTTCCGCAAAGGCCAGACCCCATGGAGCCTGCCGTGCGACATCGCCCTGCCGTGCGCCACGCAGAACGAACTGGGCGCCGAGGACGCCCGCACGCTGCTGCGTAACGGCTGCATCTGCGTGGCTGAAGGCGCCAACATGCCGACCACCCTGGAAGCTGTGGATATCTTCCTGGACGCCGGCATCCTGTACGCCCCGGGCAAGGCCTCCAACGCCGGTGGCGTGGCCGTATCGGGCCTGGAAATGTCGCAGAACGCCATGCGCCTGCTGTGGACTGCCGGTGAAGTGGACAGCAAGCTGCACAACATCATGCAGTCGATTCACCATGCATGCGTGCACTACGGTGAAGAAGCCGATGGCCGTATCAACTACGTCAAAGGTGCGAACATCGCAGGCTTTGTGAAAGTGGCCGATGCGATGCTGGCTCAGGGCGTCGTCTGATCTGAGGCTGCTGGGGGCCGCTTTGCGGCCCTTTCGCGACACAAGGCCGCTCCTACAGGGGACCGCGACAACCTGAATGATCGCGCAATCTTGTAGGAGCGGCCTTGTGTCGCGAAAGGGCTGCAAAGCAGCCCCCAGGGCCCTCAGCTTTCACCCTCAATTTCAAGTATCTCGATCACCTGATCCCCCACCGGCCGCCGCCAAACCACTTCATCCCCAGGCCCCGCACCCAGCAAAGCCCGCCCCAACGGCGACCCCCAGTTAATCAATCCACGCCCAGCATCCGCTTCATCCTCGCCTACCAGTCGCACCACATGCTCCTGGTCCTGCGCATCCACGAACCGCACCCGGCTACCAATCTGCACCTTGCTGCGAGAAGCCGCCGCCGGCACCACTTGGGCACTCTGTACCCGCGCGCTGAAATAGCGCAGGTCGCGCTCGGTATCGGCCAGCCGCTGCTTGTCGCCACGCTCACCTTGTGCCAGCAGTTCACTGCGCAAGGCATTCAGCTCGGCCACGCGCGCCTGTAACTGCTGCAGTCCGCTGGCAGTGACGTAGTTGGGTTGTTCGCTGATGCGTCGCTCGACCGGCTGGTCGGCCTGGGCGGCGGCCTGGTCTTCGTTGACGAATGCTCGGCTCATGCGGGGGCTCCTTGTGCAGGAGACCATCATGGCAGGCTGCCGGTTTCAAGGGATGTCCGTTTGCGACTCAGTCGTGGCGATAGGCCTTGGCGGCGCCACGGTCCTTTTCCTGCTCCCACTCGCGGTCGCGCTGGTCCCAGAAGCGCTCGTGGTACTCGCGCTGTTCTTCACTGTTCTGCATGGCGTGGCACTGGCGGAAGCCGTCGTCCCAGCCGGTTTCGTACTGGCGCTCGTGCAGGTAGCGCGGCACGTTTTTGTTGAACCCGCCCACCATCAGCCCGGCCGCCTGGCGACCGCTGCTGCAGCCGTCCTGAAAGCCATCGGCATAGGCCGGGGGATAACCATGGTTGACCATCTGCTCGTGGGTGGTTTCGCAACCTGACAGCAACAACGCAATGCACACGCCGAACCAGTACCGCGACATAACCACCAGACCCTCCCGTTGATGGTGGAAAGTCTAGGTGGCGATTTGTCGGGGAGGTGTCAAAACAGTGTCAAAGAGTTGGTTGGGATACTCAGCTTTCAGCCTGACGCGCTGTCTGTAG
>NZ_QJRC01000012.1 GCF_013393325.1 Pseudomonas hunanensis | reverse complement strand
GCTCGTACTTGACGCTGGTGTCGCCGGCTTTGATGGTGACCGTGGCGTTGTTGCTCAGGGTCACGACCAGGTCGTGATCCAGCGGCTGGTTGACGTGCACGGTGAACGTCGGTTTGACGTTCTCGGCCACCGAAGTTTGGTCGGCGGTGATAGTGACTTTGACCAAGTCGCCTTCGTTGGTGCCGCCCGGGGTACCTGGATTGCCCGGAGTGCCAGGTTCGTCGGTAACAGTGGTCTTGACCTCGGTTTTATCCAGGGTCAACTTCTCGAACTTGTCGACATCCGCGCCTTCAACGGTTGCGATCGACTTGACGATCGGGTCGTTGGCACCAACGTAGACGTTGTCCGGGGCGGTGACCGTGG
>NZ_QJRC01000011.1 GCF_013393325.1 Pseudomonas hunanensis | reverse complement strand
TTCTCGACATCGAGGCGCTGTACCAGGCGCGCGCCGTGGGGCGAGTAGTCCTTGTGGGTGAGCGCCTGAAATTGCGATTCGGCCGGCGACAGGGCGGGGCCCCGGCGCTCCAGGCCAAGCCGGAACGCGGCCAGTTCCGGTGAGGGGGCGTCCGCCGGGTACATGCTTTCCAGCGTCTTGTTCAGCAGCATGGCCACCAGGTTGCGATGGTGGAAATCGCGGCTTTGCAC
>NZ_QJRC01000010.1 GCF_013393325.1 Pseudomonas hunanensis | reverse complement strand
AGCGCAAGGCCCGAAGGTCCCCTGCTTTCTCCCGTAGGACGTATGCGGTATTAGCGTTCCTTTCGAAACGTTGTCCCCCACTACCAGGCAGATTCCTAGGCATTACTCACCCGTCCGCCGCTGAATCAAGGAGCAAGCTCCCGTCATCCGCTCGACTTGCATGTGTTAGGCCTGCCGCCAGCGTTCAATCTGAGCCATGATCAAACTCTTCAGTTCAATACTGCTTGGGTTTTTAAGAAACCCTAAACTTGGCTCAGCAATCTCAAATGA
>NZ_QJRC01000009.1 GCF_013393325.1 Pseudomonas hunanensis | reverse complement strand
AGTCGAGCGGATGAGAAGAGCTTGCTCTTCGATTCAGCGGCGGACGGGTGAGTAATGCCTAGGAATCTGCCTGGTAGTGGGGGACAACGTTTCGAAAGGAACGCTAATACCGCATACGTCCTACGGGGGAAAGCAGGGGACCTTCGGGCCTTGCGCTATCAGATGAGCCTAGGTCGGATTAGCTAGTTGGTGAGGTAATGGCTCACCAAGGCGACGATCCGTAACTGGTCTGAGAGGATGATCAGTCACACTGGA
>NZ_QJRC01000008.1 GCF_013393325.1 Pseudomonas hunanensis | reverse complement strand
GATTCAATGAGTTAAGTAGTTAAGGTGGTGTTGGAAGGGCTACGATCGAATGATCGCAAGCGGTTGAAATGGTGGTTGACAGCGCTTCTTGGTGCTGTATGATTCGCCTCCCGCTACGAGAGATCGCGGCGAGCCAAGTGTTTGAAGCTAAACGAGTTTCTCGCAAAAGACTTCAAAATAAACGCTTGACAGGCTCTGAGGAAAGCGTAAAATGCGCGCCTCGGTTGAGACGAAAAGCTCTTAACCAAACGCTCTTTAACAAATTGAATCAAGCAATTCGTGTGGGTGCTTGTGAGTACGGACTGATAGTCAAAAAGATTATCAGCATCACAAGTGG
>NZ_QJRC01000007.1 GCF_013393325.1 Pseudomonas hunanensis | reverse complement strand
CGGCGACACCAGCGTCAAGTACGAGCACGCAGCGCAAGGTGATGACGTCTACCTGGACAGCGGCGAAATCAGCCTCGGCATCAAGTCGGCGGTGGATATCGACGGTCGCACCTTCGAGAACCTGGAGCTGGGCGGCGCGGCGAAAGTGGATGTCACCGACACCACCGACGAAGTGATCGCGAAACTGACCGCGACTCCATCGGTCACCGAAGGCGGCG
>NZ_QJRC01000104.1 GCF_013393325.1 Pseudomonas hunanensis | reverse complement strand
TACAAACAACGCAGGTCGCTGGGCGTCAGGCCACATCCACCAGCACAATCTCGCTGTCTTCGATAGCGGTCACGCGCAGTACTGCTTCCTGCTCGATTGCCACGCCGTCGCGCGCCTTGGCCCGCAACCCGTTGACCTCGACCAGCCCCTTGGCCGGCACCAGGTAACCCCGGCGTGCGGCATCGAAGCGGTATTCGGCGGTTTCACCCGCACGCAAGGTGGCCGCCACCAACCGTGCATCGGTGCGAATCTGCAGGCTGTCTTCATCACCGGCACGGCCGCTGGCCAAGGTCACGAAGCCTTCGCCACGTTCGCCTTTGGGGAACGGCCGGCTACCCCACTGCGGTGCTTCACCGGTGCGCTCCGGCACGATCCAGACCTGGAAAATGCGCGTATCGACGTCTTCCAGGTTGTACTCGCTGTGCACGATGCCGGTGCCGGCACTCATCACCTGCACATCACCGGCTTCGGTACGGCCCTTGTTGCCCAGGCTGTCCTGGTGGCTGATCGCGCCTTCACGTACATAGGTGATGATTTCCATGTCGCGGTGCGGATGCGGCGGGAAGCCACTGCCGGCTGCAATCAGGTCGTCGTTCCATACCCGCAGGTTGCCCCAGTGCATGCGTGCCGGGTCGTAGTACTCGGCGAAGGAGAAGTGATGGTGGGCGTCAAGCCAGCCATGGTTGGCGTGGCCGAGGCTTTCGAAGGGTCGCAGTTGCAGCATGATCGTGCTCCTTGAAACAGTGGAATGACGCCATGATGCGCTAAAGAAACATCGAAAATAAGCGTAAATATCGACTTAAAACAATCTATTTTTTGGATTGAATATGCTGACAAGCGTTATGCGCTTCATCGCCTAATCCACTGATCTGCAAGCATTCGCTGGCGATTTTCCGTCGATGCGGCGAACATGCCCGTTGTTTTGATTTTCAACGGAGTGACCGTGGCCCACGAGCAACCCCAGGCCCTCGCCGACCTTACCCCTCCTGCCCAGTTGCCCTGGTTTCGCCGCCTGGTCGCCCGCCTGCTGGGGCGTGGTCTGACCCGTTTGCAGGCCCAGCACCGCGATTCTTGGTCCCTCGGCCACGCCACTGGCTATGAGGCTGGTCGCCAGGTGCTGGTGATTCGCGATTCGCGCCCCGACACAACCGCTGTGCCTGGCCAGGACGACAACCTGTTCGACGACTGGCGCCTGCCGTTGACAGCCGAGCTGAAGAAGCGCTTCAAGGCGGATGTCGCCCAGCGCCTGCCTACCGAGGCGCAGCCCAGCGCCGCGCAATGGAAGCTGATCTTCAGTGACACCCCTTCCACCTGCGTGGTGGCAGGCGCCGGGGCAGGCAAGTCCACATCGTTGGTGCTGCGCATCCTGCTGTTACGCCATTACCTGGGCTATGAGCTGGATGCAATGACCGTGGTGACCTTCACCCGCGAGTCGCGTAAGGACTTCATCAAGCGCCTGTTGCAGGTCTTCGCCCTGTGGCAGATCAACCTGCAACCGGTGCAGGCCCGCGAGCTGGTGCGCACCTTCCATTCGCGCATCCTGCCGCTGGTGCGCAGCCTGCCGGGCTTCGGCCAGGTGCGAGCATTCGAAACACTGGGCAACGAGATGCCTGCAGGGCGTGAAGCCGAGGCTGACAGCAACCCGTTCGATCTGCGCCTGAACGACGCCCAGCGCCAGCAGCTCAACCAGTGCTACAGCAGCTTGTTGGGCGAGAGCCCGCGTTTTGCCGAGCTGGTAGGCCTGTTGCGCAGCGAAGCGTTGCAGCTCAAACCGCTGGACCCGAACAACCCCGACGTGCAGAAGCGCGCCCAGGTAACCCAATTGGCGGCCCAGCGCGACGAAGAACTGTGCGACGTGATCGAGGACCTGTGGTTCGCTGCCGGTGCCTGGCCGATCAAGGGCATCGAACCCTGCCGCGAAACCGTCGATATCCGTGGCAGCCGCTTTCATGTGCATGGCCGTCTGCAAGGCCAGGGGCCGTTGGTGGTGCTGGGCTTCGACCCGGCGGAAAGCGCGCAGTACCAGCGCCCTGGCGCCAAGCTGGCAGTGCGTGCGGAGTGGGCGGTCAAGCGCACGCTGTTGCAGGCTTTCTGCGACAGGCCACTGATCTGGCTGGACAACTACGCCATGGCCCGGCGCCTGGCCGCATCGTTGGCAGGCGATGCGGTGGCTGGCCCCGGCTTCGAGTACAAGGTCAAGGGTGAATTGGCCCCGGCGCCACTGCTGGATGCATTCGTCAGCGCGGCCAACTTCATCGAGAACCTTGGCCTGGACGTTAACAACGCGGTGGCGGCCATGAGCTTCCCGTCCGGCGACAGTGATGCACGGTTCTTCGAAGCCCTGGCGCTGTATTGGAAAGCGCTGGAAATGCACCTGCTGGACCAGTCGCCACCGGTGATGAGCTACAACCGCATGTTCGCGCTGTTCGGCGAAAACAACCCGGAAAACCTGCAACTGCTGCCCGACCCGTTGCTGCGGCCATTGGCGCACCTGATGATCGACGAGTTTCAGGATGTGTCGCCGCAGATCGTCAGTTGGCTGCGTGCCAGCCTCGCCGAAATCCGCCGACGCGGCCCGGCCATGCACACTGGGCGCCACGCCCAGCACTCGTCGCTGCTGTGCGTGGGTGACGACTGGCAGTCGATCTACGGCTGGCGTGGCAGTTCGCCCAAGTACTTCATGGAGTTCACCAAGGCCTTCCCGTCACCGGCCAATACGCGGGTAATGCTGGTGGACAACTATCGCTGCCAGCAGCAGGTGATCGACGCGGCCGAGCACCTGGTCAAAGGCACCCCGGCGATTGCCGGCAAGAAAGCCCGTGCCAGTGGCCCGGCGGCCGAGCTGCCCGGCTCGCCGGTCAAGGTGTTCGACCGTGACGAGGCCGCCCTGGGCGAAACGCTGATCGAGCATTACCAGCGGGGCGAGACGGTCATGATGCTGTACCGCAAAGGCAGCGACAGGGCCTTGATGGCCGAGCACCTGCAAGGCGTATTGCACGCCGACGCGGCGCTGCCGGCCGAACAGCGTCGGCTGCGCCAACTGACTTACCACAGTGCCAAGGGCCTGCAGGCCGATGCGGTGTTCATGCTGGGTGACTGCCAGTACCTGACCAGCTCGCCCTACAAGAATCAGGTGTATCGCCAAGCCGGCTTGGGCAAGGCTGGTGATGCGCAGCCGTTCGATACGGCGCAGAAGGAAGAGGTGCAACGCCTGGCCTATGTGGCGGTGACCCGCGCGGTGCAGCACTGCTACTGGCATGTGGAGGCCGCCAACGGCGATGCCGCGGTGGCCCCACGGGCGTCGAGCCAAGTGGATGGCAGGCAGGCCTTTTTCGAAGACCTGCGCGGGCAGTAGGGCGCTATCTGTTCGGGTCTTGCAGGCGGGTAAGCGTTTCGAACAACGCTTCGCGCTGCTGCTCACGCCCGGCGTTCAGGCGCCGGCTGGCCAGGTCGTAAGCCTGGCTGCCAAGGTCCATTCTTTGCAATTGACCACTGCCGTCCAACGCTGGCGCGGGCAGCGCCTCGCCGATGGCTTGCAATACCGTACCATCCAGCGAAGTGACGGCTTCGTTTTCAGCGTCCAGGCAATAGTCCAGGTACTGCATGCCTTGGTACCACCGCTCATCGAGCGTGGCGAACTGGCTGGCGAAGTGCTGGGCAAGGTAACGTTGCCAGCTGGGCTGCCGCGCAACCCATGCCCTGCGCTCTGTGGCGGTTTGGTCGAATTGCCGGACGGCGTGTTCGACATTGCTTTCCACCCGTGTCGAAATCATCGCTTCGCGGCGATACAGCATGCCTTGGCTGGTTTCTGGAAAGTCGAGTGGCACTGCCAGTGACTGGCGCAAGGCCAGGCGTATTTCGATCAGGTCCGTCCCGCCAGTGAGCAGGGCGTTGTCACTCAGCTCGTCGAGGCTGTCCAGCGCAGGCACATCAATCCTTGCGGGCTGTGCCTGGGCAGGTAGCCGCTCCAGCTCCAGCAAGCGTGCCTGGCGCGCCAGGCGAGCGAGCTGGATCCGTTCGCCCAGCGCGTTGACCATTTCCCGGCGATAGAGGGTTCTGAAAAAGTTGAACAGGTAGGCGGGGCGCTCTGCTTCCTGGGCCAGTTGGCTGAACACCTGTGCTTCAATTTCGAGGGCGCTGAACGCATCGGTACCGGCGTCGCCACAGGTGGGCGGGTAGTCTTGCGCGACATTGTCCAGATGGGTGCGCAGCGCCTCATCCTGCCAGGCCTGTTCGAGCAACCGCCAGACCTGATTACTCAGCCCGCGCAAATCCTGCTCGGCTTGCTGCGAGCGAGTCACGCGTTCGATGACATCGCGTAAATGTCGGTTTGCATCGCCCTCGAACAATTCGTTCCAAAGCTGTGTCTGTTCTGGGCTGGCATCCACGAGCCAGAACTCCTCGCTGATATCCGACAGTTGATCGTCGCTGTGCACTTCGACGCCGGCCGCGCGTAGCCGGCGGTTGCTGTTGGCATCCAGGTCGTTTTCGTTGAAGTCCCACAAGGCATCGCGGTTTGCACGCAGGGCATCGGCAAAGGGGCTGGTCAGCAACTGGTTAAGGTCCGGCACCTCGGCGATCGGGTTGTAGCTCAGGCTGAGGTGGCGCAATTGCAGGTCGGCCTGCGCCATCAGTGATGTGAGGCCGCGCGGCCACTCATGCAGGCTGCAGTTGCGCAGTTGCAGGTTGGTCAGGCGGGTCAGACCGGTCAGGTCGGGGGCCTGACCCAGCGGGTTGTTGGTCAAGCGTAGGCCGCGCAATTGGTGCAGGCCGGTGAATCGTGCTGCCAAGGCATCACTCAGCGTAATGTGGTTGTACTCCAGATCAATGTATTCGAGGGGAAGCTGTGCAAGGGTCTGCAGGTCGGCTTCGCTTAGCTGCAGCCTGTTCAGACGCAGGCTCAGCCGGCGCAGGCGGGTCAGGCCGGTCAGGTGTTGGCGCATCCCGTCGGTCAGGCTGCCCAACTGGTTGTTGCCCAGGTCCAGCTCTTCCAGTTGCGGGGTGGACGCCAGTGCACGGAACAGGCCGTCGAAATCGAGCTCTGGGCTTTGCGCCAGGCGCAGGGCGCGCAACGAGGGGAAGCTCTGGAAGAAGTCTGCAGGTAACTGACGGATGCCGATAGCGCGAATGTTCAGGGTGGTGATGTGATCGAAGCGCGCCGGCAGTGATGGCAGGGCGTCGACTTCCAGGCCTTGCAGTGTCAGGCTGTCGGGGTCGTCACGGCGCCAGGCGGCATTGAACAGGTCGCGTACCTCGTTGCGTGCGTTGCGCTGGTTCTCGTTGCCTTGACTCGCCCAGTCACGCAGCGTGTTGTCGAGGCTGTTGCGCTCGGTTTCCAGCGCCCTGATCTGCGCCGCTACGTCACCGCGCTGGCGCAGTTGGCCGAGCAAGGTATTGCGCTCGCTTGAACTCAGGCTGGGGTACAGTGCCCGCAATCGTCTATTTGCCGTATTGGTCCAAGGCAGCCTTCCACTGAGTGGGTAGCCAAGGCGGCCATCGGCCAGGCGCATCGGCGAACGGTAGCCCGGCCTGATGGGTTGCTGCCCGATCCGCCGTGCCGCATGCGCCCGGTTGGCAATCGCCACCTCATACCGTTGGTGAGGATCAAGCTCAGGGTGTTCGGCCTTGAGTGCGGCATCCAGCACTTCACTGTCGGCAGTGGCCAGGTCAGGGCGATACAGCCCCAGCAAGGCCCTGCTCAAGCGGGCATGTGCCTGAAGCCGCCGGGCCTCTTCGGCGACGCGCAAAGGCACCCTGCCTTGGGCCAGGCGTAGGCGCTCACTGGCGCAGGTCCTGGCCATGAGCTGCCGGATGGCGCGCCCCGGCAGCCCCGGAAACTGCCTGGCCAGGGGGTGGGCTCGTTCGGCAGGGCTGAGCTGATCCCGTGCGCTAAGGCGGTCGAGTGCATCGGCCAGCAAGGCAGGCGGTTGCTGTGCGGCAACCTGGGTTTGGCGAAGTTCGTCGCCTTGCACACCGGAGCACGCTAGCGCTGCCTTCAGCGCTTCGTCAGTCAGGCCGTCACTGATTGGCCCTAAGCGGCGCAACAAATACAGGTCATCCCATTCCAGCGGCGTTTCATGTTCTGCGCGCCATGCGCCTGCACCGTATTCGCGCACTACCGGCCGATAAGCCTGTGGGGCCAGTGGGTGGGGGATGCGCCACTGGCCCCGCTCATACACCTGTTCGTAGACAACACCATCGATGCGAATGTAGTGGCGCCCGTCTACCGTGTAACGGCCTTGTGCGTCGGGCTCAAGGTGTTCGGCAATCGATACCGGGCTTGCACGGTCCTTCAACGTGGGGTTCCACAGGTAGTCATTGCCATCCTTGACGATGCTCTGCATGGCATCGACGAATCCTGAGGCCTTCAGCGCTATGGTGGCGCCGCCCATGGCAGCCACTGTGACAATGTTCAGCAACACCGACTCAAGCTGGGCCACAGCCGCTTCATTGTCACCTTCCTCCCACGCTGAAATGCCCTCGAACACGCTGCCCATGATCTGCGCGGCGCCGATGGTCAGCATGATCGGGTTCAGGCAGGGTACGACCATGGCAGCGACATTCAGCACGGTCATGCCCAGGTCCAGCCAGTATTCGATGTTCTGCAAACGTACCCTGGCGTCAACATCTTCTGTGGGAACCGCCACCTGGCGAGCATCGGCCCGCAGACGTACAAGATGGCGGGATTCCAGCTGTGCCCAAGGGACATCTGGCAAGGTGCTGTCGATGGACTCCAGATGTATCGACTTGCGAGGTTGCCGCTGCGCTCCCTGGTCGGCGTTGCTGTAAAGGGCGCGCTCAAGCTGCTGGTTCAACGCTGCCTGTTGCGATTGCAGCGCCAGGGCGACGAAGCGCTTGCGGTAGTCGTCCTGCAGCAGTTGCTGGCGCAGGTACTTGCGTGCATCGCCCAGCGAGGCAAATTCCCTGAGCGCATCGCCATCTGCCGGGTTGTAGAGAAATACCGGGTCATGGGTGCGGTTTTGCGTGGGCGCGATGAACAGCAGTTCGTGGATCGGGATGCCAAACAATTGCAGCTGCCAGCAACGCAGGGGGCGGCCCTGATAGGTGGGGTCGGCGTTTTCGGCACCGAGGCCATGCAGCGCGAAAGCGCTGGCGTGGCTGAGGTGGCCTTTGCAGGCCGCAATACGGGTTTGCACGCGGAACTCGTCACGCCGTGCAGTGATGGCCAGTGACTGCAGCTCGGCTTTGTTTGCACCGCCGTAGACCTGGTCAAGGTGCTGCTGGTAGCGCTGGCCCAGGTCAAGCGCACGGCACTGGTCGATGAACCCCGCCACCGACATCCCTGCGATTGGCCTGATGTCCTGGCGGCCGTGCTGCAGGCGGCTGAAACGGGTGGTATCGGCAGTTCCTTCGAAATTGTGCAGGGCCGCTTCGAGCAGGCTGCGATACTGCGGGTCACCTTTGGGTACGATCTCGCCCAGCTCACCTGGTACTACAGGGCCACTCGGTATCCCGTCCGGTTGCCTGACGGCGGTGGCTTGATAAACGTATTGCGCCTGAGTGACCGGGGTGTCGATGCCCAGCTGCTTTTGCAGCAGTGGGGCGCAGAACGCAGTGACGCCCTGCAAGTCGCTCAGCGCAGCCTGCAGGGCCCTGCTGCTGGCGTCGCGAGTGGCGATGGCGCGCTGCACGGCCTGACGGGTGAGTGGGTCTGCCTGGCTGTACCAAGGGTAAGCATTGCCTTCGGCATCCTGATAGTCCTTGCGCAAGCGCGCCAGGATGCGACTGGCGTGTTCGCTGTGCAGCGCCTTGCTCCAGCCGGGCAGGGACTGTGTCATTTGCGCGTGGTGGTAAGGGGTGTGGCTCATGTCGTAGCTCCGTGGTCGGTCGCCGCTATGGAGCCGCAGGCGCAGGCGCGAGGTGCGGTAGATAATTGCCTGCCCGAGTCGGTGATGCACATGCAGTTGTCGGCGAGGGGCCAGCAGGTGAGCCGTGGCTGGGCCAAGGTGGTGTGCCGGCCTGACGAGTACGCGCCAGGCACCAGTCAGGGAGAGAGAGCATGCGTTCGCCGTTCAGTCCCAAGGACCATTTACTGGACCTCGACGGTATCGAGATTGCTGTGCGCTGTTGGGGCCCGGAAGAGGGGATACCGGTACTGGCCCTGCATGGCTGGCTGGACAACGCCGCCTCGTTCGAGCGCCTGGCACCGATGCTCGATGGTTGCTTCGTGGTGGCGCCCGACCTGGTCGGCCATGGCCGTTCCGACCATCGTCGTCATGACAGTGGCTATTACCTGTGGGAACACGCCCAGGACATGCTGGCTGTGGTCGACAGCCTGGGCCTGGCGCAGTTTCATGTGCTGGCCCATGGCATGGGCACTGGCGTAGCGTCGCTGCTGGCGGCCATGACCAGTGGCGTTGCCAGCATGACCTTCCTCGACGGCATGGGTGCACCGTTCACGGTGGCCGAGGATGACCGCGTGCAGCACCTGGCACGGGCCTACCGGCTCAAGCGCATGGTACAGCGCATCCAGTTGCCGGGTTTTGCCGAGCCGGACGCGGGCCGCTTCGACGACCTGGACACCGCCCTGGCGCAACGCCGCGAACGCCTGGACACCGAGCTGTCGGAGGGTGCCGCACGGCTGTTGGCGTTGCGCGACCTGCTGCAACTGGGCGATGGCTATTGCTGGCGCCACGATCCACGGCTGGTGCTGCCCGAACCCATGCCGCTGACCGAGCGCGAAGCCTGCGACCTGCTCAGCCAGATCCGCTGCCCGTTGTACCTGCTGTTTGGCCGCCAGGGCGCATTCACTGGCGAGGCCTTTATCCGGCGTCAGGCCGCCTTGCCCAGCCAGGCGAAGGTTTCCTGGCACCCGGGCGGGCACCACTTCCACCTGGACGCCCCGGACCGCGCGCTGGTCGACCAACTGCTGCGTATCTTGACGCGCCATGAAGGGGGCGTGCTGCAACGGTTGGTTAACGAGTAGCTGATTCTGGCCACGCCGGGCGAAGCTGGGCTATGGTGGCGACGGTACTCGCACACACGGCATAAGGAGCCCGGCATGCGACCGTTCGCTATCAAGCACATAGACCATCTTGTTCTGCGGGTCCGTGACCTGCCGCGCAGTGTTGCCTTCTACACCGAGCTGCTGGGCTGCAATGTCAGCCGGGTGCGCGAAGACCTGGGCATGGTGCACCTGGCCACGGGCACAGCGATGATCGACCTGGTGACCCTGGACGGCCCGCTGGGCCAGCCAGGCGGGGCGGCACCGGGGGTGGAGGGGCGCAACCTGCATCACTTCTGCCTGCGGATCGAGCCGTTCGACGAGGCCGCACTGACGGCCTACCTGGAGGCCGCCGGGGTAACGGTAGAGCCTGCGGAAAAGCGTTATGGCGCCGAAGGCGAAGGGCTCTCGCTGTACTGCTACGACCCGGATGGCAACCAGGTCGAGTTGAAGGGGCCGGTGGCGGAGGCGGTATGAGCGGCCTGCACATTCGCGAGCACTGGATCGACACCGCGTCAGGCAAGCTGTTCGCCCAGCAGTGGGTGCCGCTGCAGGCACAGGGGGCGCCTATCGTCCTGTTGCACGATTCGCTGGGTTGCGTGGCCTTGTGGCGCGACTTCCCGGCGCAGCTGGCGCAGGCTACCGGGCACCAGGTGATCGCTTACGACCGCTTGGGCTTCGGTCGTTCCGACGCACACCCCGGCAGGTTACGCCTGGGCTTTGTCGAGAACGAGGCGCAGCAGGGCTTCACGGCCCTGCGCGAGTACTTTGACATAGCTGATTTCATTGTCTTCGGTCACAGCGTTGGCGGCGGAATGGCCGTGGCCTGCGCTGCGGCATTCGCCAGCCAGTGCATGGGGTTGATCACCGAGTCGGCGCAGGCCTTTGTCGAAGCCCGCACACTTGAAGGCATTCGGTCAGCGGACCAGCAGTTTGCCGAGCCTGGGCAACTGCAGCGGCTGGAGCGCTACCACGGCAGCAAGGCCCAATGGGTACTGCGCGCCTGGGTGGACAACTGGCTGGCCGAGGATTTTGCCGACTGGAACCTGGATACCGTTTTGGCGCAGGTTCGCTGCCCCTTGTTGAGCCTGCATGGCGATAACGACGAGTTTGGCTCGTCGGCGCACCCCGAACGACTGGTGGCGCTGGCGGGTGGGCCTGGGGTGGCGCGACTGCTGCAAGGCTGTGGGCATGTGCCACACCGGGAGCAGGCAGAGGTGGTGCTGGCGGAGGTCGTGCAGTTCTTGCGGTAACGGTTTTTTCAAGCCAACGCGGGCGATTTGCAGGCGCGGCCATGCATGCGCCGTTCTTTCAAGCGCTCACCTGGGCTGAGGCTCAACACTGGCGGCTCCTGACTACCTGGAGTCGCCCATGCGCACCCTATACGCCCCACTGTTCTTCTTCGGTTTCATTGCCGCCGCCTTGTCATTGGCAGCCCACCCGTTGTGGCTGGTGCCACTGCTGGCCAGCGCAGTGCTGCTGTCATTCGCCTGTGAGCGGCTCATGCCTTATAAGGCTGCCTGGAACCAGGCACAAGGCGATGGCCGTCGCGACCTGTGCCATGCGCTGTTCAACGAGTGCCTGACCCTCGCCAGCGTGGCAGCCATCCCGCTGCTTGCCCACTGGCTCCCGGAAACGGGCCTGTGGCCGGGCCACTGGCCGTTGGCCTTGCAGTTGCTGCTGGCCATTGCCTTGGCCGACCTGGGCATCACGCTGGTGCACTACGCCAGCCATCGCAGCCCGCTGCTGTGGCGGCTGCATGCGGTGCACCACAGTGTCACCCGCTTGTACGGCTTCAACGGTTTGATGAAACACCCTATACACCAGTTGCTCGAAACCTTGGGGGGCACCTTGCCGTTGCTGCTGCTTGGCTTGCCCGTCGAGGTGGCATCGCTGCTGGCGTTCAGTGTGTCTATCCAGCTGTTGCTGCAGCACAGTAACGTGGACATGCATATTGGCGGCTGGCGCCATGTGTTCGCCTGGGCACCGGTGCATCGCTTGCACCACCTGAAGTACGGCACTACCGGCGACGTCAACTTTGCGCTGTTCTTCCCCCTGTGGGACCGCCTGCTTGGCACGCGGCTGTACCTGCCAGGCTATACGCTGGCGGACGACGACATGGGCATCGGTGATCGGCCGGACTATCCGCAGGCGTACCTGGCGCAACTGCGTGAGCCGTGGGCAAGCGCAGATGTTCAGCCACCGGCGGTATTGCCGGCAGGCCTGCGTCAGGCGTTAGCCGAACGTACGTAGGCGCAAGCGGCGCAAAGCGGTACCTGGGCTGAGGCCGAATTGCTGGCGAACGCTGCGGGTGAAATGTGCCGAATCGGCAAACCCCGCCGCCAATGCCGCTTCGGTCAGGCTGGCGCCGCCCAGCGCCTGTTGCAGGGCCATGCGCAAGCGCTGCCACAGCACCAGCCGGCGCACGGACAATTTCAGTGAGCCGCTGAACAGGCGTTCCAGTTGGCTGAGCGACAGCGCAACAGTGCTGGCCAGTTCCTGGGCCGGCAAGGCCTGTTCGTCGAGTGCGCGGATGCGCTCGAGGGCTTTTCTCAGGCGCGGGTCGAGCGGCCGGCGCGGCCAGTGCATGAGGCACTCTGCCAGTTGCTCTGCGCTGTTGCCGGCTTGCTTGCAGGCTAGGGCAAGGTCTGCCAGGTCGAAGGCCAGCGGTTCGGCAAACACGGTTAGGCACGGTACGCCATGGCTGAGGATGGCATGGGGTTGCCGCGACGCGATGAACACCTGTGGGCCGCTGCAAATCCGCTCGCCTAGGCGCACCTCGACATCCGCACCAAGGCCCACAAGCACCTGATGCGCGTAATGCACATGGCTGTCGGTCCTGCCCAGCGTAGACCGCAGCAGGCAGTGATCGTCCGCCAACCAGATATCGCCCTGCCAGCCGGGTGTTGCCGTGTCGTCCATGCTGCCCTCTGGTGTATGGCCAGGCGGGTGGATATCCCGGCAATCCCGATTATGCTTCATTTACCTTGCTGCGATCCGAGGCGGCCCGCCTCGTCGTGCTTCGCGCAATCCAAAGCAAGCCCCAGCGCCTGGGTGCGACGGTGAAGTGGTTGTGAGGTGCTCCGGCCTGCATGACGACATGACGGAGGCAACCCATGGCGGTTCTCGACAGCGCATCCACGGGCAGTAGCGCGCCCCAACGCGGTATCACCAAGGAGGAGCGCAAGGTCATCTTCGCCTCGTCCCTGGGCACAGTGTTCGAATGGTACGACTTCTACCTGTACGGTTCTCTCGCCGCGATCATCGCCAAGCACTTCTTTGCCGGGGTCAATGAAACCACCTCGTTCATCTTCGCGCTGCTGGCGTTCGCCGCCGGGTTTGCGGTAAGGCCGTTCGGCGCCATCGTGTTCGGCCGGCTGGGCGACATGATCGGGCGCAAGCATACCTTCCTGATCACCATTGTCATCATGGGCCTGTCGACCGCACTGGTGGGCTTGCTACCCAGCTACAGCGCGATTGGCGTGGCTGCGCCGGTCATCCTGATTACCCTGCGCCTGCTGCAAGGCCTGGCCCTAGGTGGTGAATACGGCGGCGCGGCCACTTATGTGGCCGAACATGCACCCAAGGGCCGACGGGGCTTCTTCACCGCCTGGATCCAGACCACGGCCACGTTGGGGCTGTTCCTGTCGTTGCTGGTGATCATGGCGTGCCGCACCGTCATGGGCACCGAGGTGTTCGAAGCTTGGGGTTGGCGGGTGCCGTTCCTGTTGTCGATTTTGCTGCTGGCGATTTCGGTGTACATCCGCATGCAGCTCAACGAGTCGCCGGTGTTCATGAAGATGAAGGCCGAAGGCAAGGCGTCCAAGGCACCGCTGACCGAGTCGTTCGCCCGCTGGGACAACCTCAAGGTGGTGATCATGTCGCTGCTGGGCGGTACCGCAGGGCAGGCGGTGGTGTGGTACACCGGGCAGTTCTATGCGCTGTTCTTCCTGTTGCAGATGCTCAAGATCGAGCCGCAGACCGCCAACCTGCTGATTGCCGGCTCGCTGCTGATCGGCACGCCGTTCTTCATCTTTTTCGGTAGCTTGTCTGACCGCATTGGCCGCAAGAAGATCATCATGGCCGGCTGCATCATCGCCGCGCTGACCTATTTCCCGATCTTCAAGGCGTTGACCGAGTACGGCAACCCGGATGTGTTCGTTGCCCAGGAGCAGAACCCGGTTGTGGTGGTGGCCGACCCTGGCCAGTGCGCATTCCAGTTCGACCCGGTGGGCAAGGCCAAATTCACCAGCTCCTGCGACATTGCCAAGAGCCTGCTGGCCAAGCGCGCCATTCCCTATACCAACCAGGCGGCCGAGCCTGGCAGTGTGGCGCAGATCCGCATTGGTGAGCGGGTACTGCCCAGCTTTGAAGGCAGCAGCATGGCCGCCGCGGACTTCAAAGTGCAGAGCGAGGCCTTTACCGCCACCTTGAGTGGTGCGTTGAAAGAGGCCGGCTACCCGGAAAAGGCCGACCCGGCGAAGATCCACTACCCGATGGTGCTGTTGCTGCTGACCCTCCTGGTGATCTACGTGACCATGGTCTACGGCCCGATCGCGGCCTGGCTGGTGGAGCTGTTCCCGGCGCGTATCCGCTACACCTCGATGTCGCTGCCTTACCACATCGGTAATGGCTGGTTCGGCGGTTTTCTGCCGACGGTCGCGTTTGCCATGGTGGCGGCGACCGGGGATATCTATTACGGCTTGTGGTACCCGATCGTGATTGCGGTGATGACGGCGGTGCTGGGGATCTTCTTCCTGCCGGAAACCAAGGACCGTGATATCAACCACACCTGATTAATGAAGTTGCCTGTAAGTGTCTCTTCGCGGGTTAACCCGCGAAGAGACGCGCAGAGGCTATCAATCGAAATAGCCACGCAGGCCAAAGGCATATCCTGTATCCACCTCCGTCGCCTCACCCCGGCTCCAGCGCTTCTTCAACACGAACTCGAACGCCGGCTCGTACAAGCCTTCGCGCACCAGCGCCCCGGCCAGCACCTCCACGTCGTACCAGCCATTGTCCAGCTCGATGATCGGCCGTCCCGGCACCTGGTAGCGGGCCATCAGGTCACCCAGAGTCTTGGGTGTGAAGTGCTGCAGGATGCGCCAGGTATAGAGCATCACAGCACCGTGCTCGACGCGCAGCACATAGCCATTGCGCCGATGTTTCAGGCGGCTGCCGGCTTCGCGCAGGGCCGGTGTGTAGCCATCAAGGGTGAACAGGATGCGATAGGGCAGGTTGTCGACCCCGGCCAGCGGCAGCACGATGCCTTCGCGCACCGCTTTGTCGCCGCTGTCGTCGTGAGTGAAGGCGTAGGCCAGGTCGTCCGGTAGCTCGTGCTCCTGCTTGAAGCGCTCTAGCAACTGGATATCGCCAAGCAGGAAGTAATCGACCAGGTCGTTGAGGACTTCGCGGAATTCGTGGCGCATCTGTTTTCCTTATTGGTGCGCTTAGGTTGGGGGCTTTCAGTGTTTCTGGGCGATCTGGATCAAGTTGCCACAGGTGTCATCGAACACGGCCACCGTGACGGGGCCCATGTTGGTGGGTGGTTGGGTAAACTGCACGCCCGCCGCGCACAGCCGGGTGTATTCGGCCTGGATGTCACGTACGCCGAACGAGGTGGCGGGAATACCGTCCTGCTTGAGCGCGGCCTTGTAGGTTTTGGCGGCCGGGTGCGCGTCGGGTTCCAGCAGCAGCTCGACGCCGTTGGGGTCATTGGGCGAAGTCAGGGTCAACCAGCGGTGCCGGCCCATGGGGATGTCGTGCCTGGGCTCGAAACCGAGTACGTAGTGGTAGAAGGCCAGAGCCTTGGCCTGGTCGTCGACGAGAATGCTGGTGACCACGATCTTCATAGGCGTACACCGTGTTCCTGATGCCGTTGGGTATCAGTAAAGACGTTTGGGGGTATTTAACCAGTTCGCTGTGGGCCTGCCGTGAGGGTGTTTCCAAATGGGTTGGTGCAGACGCCAGCATTTAAGTTGTTCGGGCAACACAATTCAAACCAGGAGTGAACACCATGCAAGAAGAACCCATGGATCAACTGCCCGATACCTCTGAAGCGTCGCTAGAGGACAATGCTCAACAACCGGAAAGCCTTTCCAGGCGCAAGCGGAGTGTCACCACTTCCGTGGGATTGCAATGCGAGGCAGGCTACAAGATGGTAGGTGACGACTGCGTGATGATAGCGTCGTTCGAGTGAACCGACGTTGAGGGGTGCAGGGCACCCCCCCCCCACAAAAACCTGCTCAAGCCATAGGTAAATCCTTCATCACCCAGCCCCCACTTTGCGTTCGCGGGAGGTAAAGTGTCAGGCATGATCCCAGCGCCGACAGGCGTCAAAGAGGTGCCCGTGGCTGCTTATACCCTGCGACAACTCAAGTACTTCGTTACCACCGTGGAGGCTGGCAGCGTTGCCGAGGCCTCGCGCCAGCTGTACATCGCCCAGCCGTCCATTTCCACCGCCATCAAGAGCCTGGAAGAAAGCTTCGGCGTGCAACTGTTCATCCGCCACCACGCCCAAGGCGTGTCGCTGACGCCCAGCGGCAAGCGCTTCTACGCCAAGACCCGAGCGCTGCTGCAGATGGCCCACGAGTTCGAGCAGAACGCCCTGGCCGACAACGACACCGTGGCTGGGCAGATCGATATCGGCTGTTTCGAAACCGTGGCACCGTTGTACCTGCCTCGTTTGATCGCCGGCTTTCGTCAACGTTACCCTGGCGTGGATATCCGCCTGCGCGACGGCGAGCAGCAGGACCTGATCCAGGGCCTGACCGCCGGTACCTTCGACCTGGCGTTTCTCTATGACCACGACCTGGATGGCACCATCGAGGCCGAGCCGTTGATGCCACCGCAAAAGCCTTATGTGCTGCTGCCGGAAAACCACCGCTTTGCCGGCCAGGCCCAGGTGTCGCTGCGCGACCTGTGCCCGGAGCCGATGATCTTGCTGGACGTGGCCCCCAGCCGCACCTATTTCGTCAGCCTGTTCAACGAAATGGGGCTGACGCCAAACATCGTCTTCAGCTCGCCGTCGATCGAGATGGTGCGCGGCATGGTCGGGCAGGGCTTTGGTTTTTCGTTGCTGGTCACACGGCCGCACACGGAGTACACCTACGACGGGCAGCGCTTGGCAATGCTGGACATTACCGAGCCAGTGGCGCTTTCTGGGCTGGCTGCGGCGTGGTTGAAGCGCGTGCAGCTGACCAAGCCTGCGCAGTTGTTCGTGGAGTTTTGTCGGGAAGAACTGGCGAAGTTCTGAAGCTGAGCACGCCATGCCTCACCGGCAGGGGCATGGCGTGCCGGTTGCTCAGGGGTTGACCTGATAGCCGCGCCCCTGCAGGCAGCCGCTGTAGGCGCTGGCATGGGCCTGGGTTTTTGCCTGGTCCTGGCTGCGCCTGTCCTGACGCCGGTCCTGACGCTGGCGCATGCCTCCGACCGCGGCACCGGCGGCGGCCACTTCGCCGGCACGGTTCTGCCGGTACTGCTGCTTGGCGTCGTCACCTACCCGGTCATACAGCTCGTCGTGCTGGTTGCCGCGTACCTGCGCGCCTACCGCGCCGGCGGCGGCACCCGCGGCCGCACCGCGTACCCGGCCACCGACATGCGGGTCGCTGGACGTCGCCGTGCTGTTCGCGGCATTGCTGGCGACGGTATTGCAATCGTTGATATCCAGTTGCATCTGCTGGCTGCTCTGGCCCTTGAGCGGCACCACCGACTGCGCCTGGGCCGCCGATGCCGCGCACAGCAGTAGCAGCAAGTAACTCCACGTGAACGTACGCATGGCACACCTCCACTGGGCGGAAAGCCCGCTTCACAGAATAGTTCGGCGGTAAGACGGTGATAGGCAAAACGACCGGAAATCGGCTCGGCATGCCAAACGGCTGGCAGTTTTTGCCGTTTCGCCTACACCTGATAGCAAGGAAGAACGGCAAGCGCTCGACAGGAGTCGACACGCGGCACAGCCCGCATACCCCCCTGCGCACACTCCGTTTACACACGCTTTCGATCAACCCTGGCCAAACGGCCTGGGATGTACGCGTTCGCTCGGCAAAAAGCCGGCAGGGAGGTGCGCCACACGCCATTCACTCACCCGTGACAGCCGGCCGCGTTCGGGCGAACTCGGCCCAAAAACAATAAAGGAGTCCCTGCATCCGCCATGGGCACGCGCCCTGTCGATGCCAGGAGTGCAGCCGATCAAGGAGATCATCGATGAACCAGCCCCAAGGAACACTTGCCACACTGGCCATGACGGCCACCCTGTACAGCCTCGCCGCACAGGCCGGTACCTACCCGGACTATGGCTACGCGCCACCCGACAGTTACGAAGGGACCAAATTTACCCTCAGCCAAAACTATCCGACGTCACCGCCCAATGGCGTGCCGGCGTTCTTCGGCAAGTTGCCTGCCAAGCGCGACAACAACTTCGAGACATGGCGCCCGTACATGGAGGCTGCGAAGCGCTATTGCCTGGAGGGCAACGTCGAGGCTGACTGGTATGTGCAGCACAACAAGGTTCGGCAGTGGTACCACATGCCGTGGCAGCATTACGGCCCGCTGGGGCGTGAGGGCATACACGGGCTGACCAAGGAGGCGCAGATTCAGGTCAAGCAACTGGCCAGCACGCAGACGGCCACCGGTCAAACCTATGCCGTGGGGATTTATAACGACATTGGCGCCTACACCATTGGGCAAGTCTGGAAGGACCCGAACAACCCAGACCCGAGCCATACCGCCCAACCCAACAGCTTTGCCAACGGCACGGTGGTGTGCAAGGCGCTGTTCGCCGACATCGACCGCAGCACGGTGCCGTTTCTGGCCAACCCGGTGCTGTGGCAGGGCTATATCACAGACACGTTCACCTCGGCCAACCGCAAGCTCAAGGACGTGGCGTTGATCCAGATGGACGTAGCCGTGCGCGACACGCGTATTGCCGAAACCGGGTGGATCTTCGGTACCTTCCAGTACAACGGGGCCATGAGCGGCAAGGCCAGCTGGGACAACCTGGTGCCGGTGGGCGTCATGTGGGGCAACGACCCTCAGGTGACCAGCAATGAGTACACCAACCCACAGCCCACCCAGACCCGTATCAACAAGGCACTGCAACAGACCGCCATCAACGCCGATACCCGTGAACTGCCGCCTACCCACTTGGGTTGGAACGGTCGACTCAATGGGCCGGTGGACAACCCCAACAGCTCCTGCCTGAGCTGCCACGCCACCGCCGAGGCGCCGCAGGTGGCGATCATGAACCCATTGTTCCAGAAAAACCCACCGAAACCGGGCTCCGCCGAGTGGATGAAATGGTTCCAGAACATCCCGGCGGGGCACGCCTTCACCCCAGGTACGCAAAGTACCGACTACAGCTTGCAGATGTCGGGTGGCCTGGTGAACTTCTACCAGTGGAAGTGCGACATGAGCGGTATCTATGCGGACGGCAGCAATGCCTGCGCCAAAGTGGCCAGCATGAAGTTGAAGATGTCGGCGCCGGGCAGAGCCGCACAGCAGCCCGTGCAGCGTGTAATGCGTGATCCAAGCCTGGAGCAGTTGCTCGAGTAGCGCTGGGCTAACCTCCGGGCAGCCGTTGCCCGGAGGTTAGCGACGATGGGCACACCCGCTGACGCATTGCGCTTTTCCCGTCTAGGCTTGCTGACGTAGGTGCTGCCTGCAGGTCTATCCGTGGGAACCAACATGACCCAGCCCCAAGATCTGATCATTTGCGAATACTGCGACACGGTGTACCAGCGTGTGCCATTGCTCAAGCACCAGCGTGCCCTGTGCCCGTGCTGTGGCGGCGTGCTGTACCGGCATACGTCGCTCACCATCGAGCAGCGGCTGGCGTTGAGTGTGACCGGTGGCGTCCTGCTGGTATTTGCCAATGCTTACCCGGTCATGACCATCGGGATGCAGGGGCTAACCCATTCGGCGACGTTGTGGGACGCGGTGCAGATCCTCAGCCACGGCAGTATCACCTTCATCGCCTTGGTCATGGCGTTGTCGATCATCTTCGCACCGCTGTTGCAGATTGCCTTGTTGTGCTGGGTGTTGAGTTTTGCCTTGGCCGGCCAGCGTGCCCCCGGTTTTGCCCTGTGCATGCGTGGCCTGGAAAGCCTGCGACCGTGGAGCATGCTGGAGGTGTGCCTGCTGGGGGCGATGGTGGCGGTGATCAAACTGGCGGGGTTGCTCGATGTAATCCCCGGTATCGGCCTGCTGGCCCTGGCCGCGCTGAGCATGCTGATCATCCATATTGCCGGCAAGGACATCCGCGACTTGTGGGAGCAGGTATGACAACCCCGGCCAACGCAGACGACCTTGGCTTGTGCCTGTGTCATGGCTGCGGCCAGGCCTGCGACATGAGTGGCGGTGCGCACACCTGCAACCGTTGCGGCGCGGCCATTCACCGACGCAAGAGCAATGCCATCAGCCGTGGCTGGGCGTTTCTGCTGGCGGCGCTGGTGTTCTATATCCCCGCCAACCTGCTGCCGGTGATGCACACCGAAATGCTCGGCAGTGGCAGCGACAGCACCATTGGCGGTGGTGTGCTGGAATTCTGGGAAGCCGGGGCCTGGGACATTGCGCTGATCATCTTCATTGCCAGCGTGGGTGTGCCCGCGATCAAGTTTTTCTCCCTCGGCCTGCTGCTGTACACCGCCCAGCGTGGTTCCACCTGGGCTTGCCGACAGCGTTCGCAGTTGTACCGCTTCGTCGAGCTGATCGGCTACTGGTCCATGCTCGACGTGATGGTGGTGGCGCTGGTGGCGGCGCTGGTGCAACTGCGCGGGCTGGGCACCATCGAGCCACGGGTGGGTATCCTGTTTTTTGGCATGGTGGTGGTGCTGACCATGTTCTCTGCAATGAGCTTCGATCCACGCCTGATCTGGGATAGCCATGCCAACGAGGGAGGCCGCATTGATGGGGCAACAGACTGACAAGCGCGACGGTACAGGTCAGGTTGACGTGCGTACACGGCGCTGGGGGGTGTCGCTGGTCTGGATCGTGCCGATTCTGGCTATCCTGATCGGCGCATCGCTGGTGGTACGCAACTGGATGCAGCAAGGGCCGGTGATCACCATTTCCTTCCACAGCGGGGAGGGGTTGGTGGCGCACAAGACCCAGGTGAAATACCGCAGCGTGGTGATTGGCGAAGTGACCACGGTGGACCTGGCCGAGGACAAGAAGAGCGTGGTGGCCAACGTGCAGCTGTCCAACGATGCCCGCTCTTTTGCCACCCAGGGCGCGCGCTTCTGGGTGGTGCGACCGCGCATCGGCGTAGGCGGGGTTTCCGGGGTGGACACGCTGCTTTCGGGCAGTTTCATCGGGGCTGATTCCGGTGAGTCGAAAGTGCCGGAAAAGTCCTTCGTCGGCCTGGAGCTGCCGCCGCCGATCACCTATGACGAAAAGGGCAAGCGTTTTGTCCTTACCGCCAGCGATCTGGGCTCGCTGGATGTCGGGTCATCGATCTACTACCGCAAGATCCCGGTCGGTGAAGTGGTCTCTTTTGCGCTGCAGGACGATGGCAAGGGCGTGGAGATTGGCGTGTTCGTGCAAGCCCCCTACGACAGCTTCGTCACCGCCGACACGCGCTTCTGGAATGCCAGTGGTGTCGATATGCAGATTGGCGCCAACGGGCTGAAGGTCGATACCGAGTCGTTATCATCGATCCTGGTGGGGGGGCTGGCCTTTGGTTCGCCCGATTTCGCCCCGCAAGCCGAGCCAGCTGCCGACCAGGCCCGCTTCCAGCTATTTGCCGACCGCGACTTGGCGCTGGCCCCTCCCCACGGCCAGGCGCAGTACCTGCAACTGCGCTTCGACCAGGCCATGCGCGGCTTGTCGGTGGGTGCGCCGGTGGAGTTCAAGGGTGTGGAGTTTGGGCGTGTTACCTCTATTCAGCTCGATTACGACGCCGCCAGGCAGACCTTCCCGGTAGTGGTGGATGCAGTAATCTACCCGCAGCGCCTGGGGCCGGTGCACCGCAAGATGCTGGCGGTGTTCAAGCACACCGAAGGCGACATGGATGGTGCGCGGGAGCTGATCGGCACGTTTGTCGAGCATGGCCTGCGGGCCCAGGCGCGCAGCGGCAACCTGATCACCGGGCAGATGTTCATTTCCCTGGATTTCTACCCCGATGCCCCCAAAGTCGCCTTCGACATGGCCGCCAACCCCATCATCATCCCCACGTTGCCGGGTAGCCTGGAGCAGTTGCAGGAGCAGCTGCAGCGGGTCGTGGAACGCATTGCCAAGCTGCCGCTGGAAAGCATCGCCGGCAACCTCGACGGCAGCCTGCGTGAGCTGCGCGCCAGCCTCAAGCAATTCAATGGCCAGACACTGCCGGATGTAAAAGTGGCGCTGGACGAAGTGCACAAGACCCTGCGCACCGCCAACTCGGCCATTTCCGAGGACTCGCCGCAGCGCGAGCGAATGGGCGAAACACTGGATGAGCTGGAACGCATGTCACGTTCGCTGCGTGACCTTGCCGATTACCTGGGCCGCCACCCCGAGTCACTGATTCGTGGCCGGCCGAAAGCGGCCGGGCCCGCAGACCTTGAGCCCTGAGGAGACAGCCGATGCAACGACTACGCAATGTTTGTGTGGCTAGCCTGCTGGTATGGCTCGGGGGCTGCAGCAGTACGCCGAACAACTACCACACCTTGGTACCGAGTGAGCCGGCGCGTGACAGTGGCCAGCGCATCCAGGTGGTCAGGGTGGTCGTCCCGCCCCAGGTCGACCGCCCACAGTTGGTGGTACGCGAAGGGCAGAGCGGCCTGGCCATCCTTGAGACGGAATGGTGGGGGGCCAACCTGGTGGATGAGTTCCGCAGCGCCCTGCAAGACCAGTTGGGTGGCCCGGCGGGCGGCGGCAAGGCGGCTTTGCGGGTGGATGTGCAGCGCTTCGACACCGTGCCGGGGCGTTACGCCTCGCTGGAGGCCGTTTGGCGCCTGAAGGTGGCGGGGCAGGCTGAGCTGACCTGCCGCACCTCGGTGCAGACTGCGGCTGACAACAGCATCACCAGCCTGGTGAATGCGCATCAGGCCAACCTTCGCAAACTGGCCGAGGCGGTGCGGGGGAGTGCCGGGCGGGGTAGTTGTTCGCCTGTGGCCTGACCCTACATAGAGCCGTTGTGGGAGCGTCTCCTGCGAACCCAGTGCTTTACATTCAGTGCGTATGATAATAGGGTTTTAATCATACGCAATGAATGTAAGTGTGCTTTCGTTCGATAAGGAGAGTCGACCCATGTTCACGACCTACCGCGCGCTGTTCCAGTCACGCGGCACCCTTGGCTTTACCCTGGCTGGTCTGTTGGCCCGCCTGCCGTTGCCCATGACCGGCATCGGTATCATCACCATGCTCGCGCAACTGCACGGCAGCTACGCCCTGGCCGGAGCGGTGGCGGCCACGTTCGTGCTGACCTACGCACTGCTGTCGCCACAGGTTTCCCGTCTGGTCGATCGCCATGGCCAGCGCCGCGTGTTGCCGGCCGCCACCGCGCTGAGCGTGGCCGGTTTGTTGTTGCTGCTGGCGTGCGTCACTTGGCAGGCGCCGGCCTGGAGCCTGTTCCCCGCTGCTGCGCTGGCCGGCTGCATGCCCAGCCTGTCGGCAATGATACGGGCGCGCTGGACGGCGCTGTACCGCGATACGCCACAGCTGCAGAGTGCCTTTTCGCTGGAAACGGTGTTCGATGAGGTCACGTTCATCGCCGGCCCGCCCCTGTCGGTCGGGCTCAGCGTGGCCTTGCTGCCCCAGGCCGGGCCATTGGCCGCCGCGCTGTTGCTGGCCATCGGGGTATTCGCCTTGGTCGTGCAAACGGGCAGCGAACCCCCGCTGCAGGCTGATGACTCGACCGGCCACCAGCGGGTTGCGGTGATCGCTCAGGCGGACGTGCGCCTGCTGGTCCTGTTGATGGTGGCCATGGGCGTGATCGTGGGCAGCGTCGATATCGTCAGCGTGGCATTCGCTGAACAGGCCGGCATGCCGGCGGCAGCCAGTGTCGTGCTGTCGTGCTATGCCATTGGCTCGTGCGCGGCGGGCCTGCTGTTCGGTGCCGTGAATCTGGCGGCGCCTTTGCACAGGCTGTTGTTGCTCGGCGGCCTGGCGACGGCGGCCAGTACCGTGCCGCTACTGTTGGCAGGCAACCTGTTCGGGTTGGCTGCTGCCGTGTTGCTGGCCGGGCTGTTTTTCGCACCAACCCTGATCGTGGCCATGGCCCTGGTGGAGCGTCTGGTGCCCGCCAGCCAACTGACCGAAGGCATGACCTGGCTGCTGGCCGGCTTGAATGTTGGCGTGGCATTGGGCGCTGTGGCGTCAGGGCAGGTGGTCGACGGGTTGGGCGCCAGCGCCGGTTTCCAGGTGGCGTTGGCGGCCGGGGCGTTGGTGTTGCTGGTTGCCCTGTGGGGCTATCGGCGCTTTGCTCAGGCTCGCCGCAGCGGCACCTCGCGCAGCAACCAGGACAGTGCGAAGGCCACGCTGGTGATCCCCCCAGCCAGCATGAACACGCCATGCATCGCCCCGGAAAACGCCAGCAGGTAACTGTGTTGCAGGGCGGCGGGCAGGGCGTGCACGGCGGCTGGTGAAAGGCTCGCCGGACCACCGGCGCTGGCGGCGAAATCGCTGGCCAGGCCGCCTAGCAGGGCATGCGAGAACAACGCGCCGAACAGCGAAACGCCGATGGCGCCGCCAATCGAGCGGAACAAGGTCGCCCCGGAGGTGGCCACGCCCATATGGCGCGGCTCGACGCTGTTCTGCACCGCCAGGATCAACACCTGCATGACCATGCCCAGGCCGGCGCCCAAAAGGCCCATGTACAGGTTCATCAGCGCCATGGGCGTGTCCAGCTCAAGCCGGCTCAGCAGGCCCAGGGCAACCACTTGCAGCAGGGTGCCAAGGATCGGGAAAACCCGGTAGCGGCCCCAGCGGCTGATCAGTCGCCCGGTAATCGCCGACACCACCAGCAGGCCACCCATCAACGGCAGCATCTGCAGCCCGGCACTGGTCGGCGTGGCGTCTTTCACCACCTGCATGTACAACGGCAGGAAGGTAACCGCGCCGAACAGCGATACCCCGACGATAAAACCGATCAGCCCGGCAAGCACGAAGGTGCGGTGGCGGAACAGGTGCAGCGGCATGATCGGCTCTGCGGCGCGGCGTTGCTCGAGGACGAAACCGACCAGGCCGATCAGGGCGAACAGCGACAGGCACAGCATGTCCAGTGACTGCCACGCCAGCAGGCTGCCGCCCAGGCTGGTGATGAGCACCAGGGCACCCAGTGCCACGGTGAGGAAAAATGCACCGATGTAGTCCACCTCATGCCGCACCAGGGCCACATGCGGGCGAAACACGCTGCCGATCACCAACAGCGCCAACAGGCCCAGCGGCAGGTTGATGTAGAAAATCCAATGCCAGGACAGGTGCTCGACCAGGAAACCGCCGATCAGTGGCCCGACCACTGTGGCGAGGCCGAACACGCCACCGAACAGGCCTTGGTAGCGGCCACGTTCGGCGGGCGGGATGACATCGCCGATCGCGGCCATCGCCACCACCATCAGGCCACCACCGCCCAATCCCTGCAGGGTACGAAAGGCAATCAGCTGGGCCATGGTCTGCGCTGCGCCACACAACGCCGAACCCAGCAGGAACACCACGATGGCGACCTGAAGCACACGCTTGCGGCCGAACTGGTCGCCGAACTTGCCATACAGTGGCACCACCACCGTGGAGGCCAGCAGGTAAGCGGTGACCACCCAGGACAGCCAGCGCAACCCACCCAGGTCGCTGACGATGGTGGGCAGCGCGGTCGATACGATGGTCTGGTCGAGTGCGGCCAGGAACATCACCAGCATCAGGGCTGCCAGCAGCAGTGGGATGGAGGTTTGCGCGTCCGTTGCGGCGGGGGAGGTATCGGTGGATATCGGTTGCACGGGGCTGACCTCAACGGTGTGTGGCGTGGGCCTGGGCATGCTGTTGGCCGGCATCCAGCAGGCCTGCCAGGGCAAAGCGGTACAACTGCGCTGCAACGGCGTCGGCCGGCATTTGCAGAATCTCGTGCAGCGCGCCAGAGCCACCGCGCGGGCCGATCAACAACATTGCCCAGGGCGCCGTGACGCAGAGGATGCAGCGGGTCAGGGCGGGGTCGCTTGCAGGGATACCGCTGATTTCGCTGAACAGAGCCCTGAGCAGCGACAGCCGCAACGGCGCTGCCGCCTGCAGGTGCGCCTGGCCATGGGGGCTGGGGGCGAGGATTTCCGCGGCCAGTACCCGCAGGTGCCAGTTGTCCCGGGCTGATGTGGCTTTGTGCACCACCAGCTCTACCAGCACGCGCAGCTTGTCCGCGGGTGGTTGGTTGCCTTGGGTGATGCGTTGCAGGTCGCTGAGGTCGAGGAAACGCTGGCGTGCTTCGTCGAGCACGGCCAGGTACAGGCCGTTGCGGCTGCCAAAGTGGTAGTTGATCGAGGCCAAGTCGACCTCGGCCTTGGCGGCAACGGCCTTGTTGCTGGTTTCGGCATAGCCAAGCGCGGCGAACAGTTCGCCAGCGGCTTCAAGGATGCGGGTGCGGGTGACGGCGCCGTCCTTGCGGGTTTCGCGGGGAGCTGTGGACATGGGGCTGCTCTGCGGGCCAAGGGAATGAGCAGAGCGTCGCGCACACGTAATTTAAAATCAATTTAAATTTAATTTATGTGATGTAAGGCTTAAGGCCCTGGGGCTGCTTTGCGGCCCATTGTGACGCAAGGGGCGCAAAGCGCCCCCAACGATCTCAACCAAAAAACATCAGTTCAAGCGCTTGCCGTTCTGCTCTTCGCCATTACTGGCCGCCTGCTGCAAGCCTGCAGCCTTGTCCATCGGCAGGTGGTCGAATTCGCGCAAGCCATCCTTGCGGTACGGGTCACCGATCCAGCGCGGTGCTGCCACGAACTGCGGGCTCACCAGGCTCTTGGCCGGCTCATAGCGGTCATAGCTCAGCCCGGCCAGGTCGGACAGGGTATGGATCAGGTGCGAGCTGCTGTAAGGGCGGCTGGCCATCGCCTGCAAGTCGCGTGGGTGCTCGGCCTGCCAGCTGGGCGAGGTCCATAGCAGGAACGGGATGGTGTACATCGGCCGGGTCGGCGCGCCTTCGTTGCGCCCCAGGCGGTCGTGGTCACCGGAGCTGTACACATCTTCACCGTGGTCGGACAGGTACACCAGGAAGCCATTGGGGTTGCCGGCCGAGTAGCGTTTGATCAGGCTCGACACCACATAGTCGTTGTAGCGCACCGCGTTGTCGTAGAAGTTGTAGGTTTTTACCTGGTCCGCGGTCAGCTGGCCGGGTACACCTGTGTTGTCGGTAAAGTGGGCATAGTCGTCGGGATAGCGGAAGCGATAGTCCATGTGCGTGCCCAGCAGGTGCACGATGATGAACTTGTTCGGCGCAGGGTCTTGCAAGGCCTTCTCGAACGGCGCCAGCACCACATCATCGTACTGGCTGGCATTCTGGTTGCGCTGGTTGTTCAGGTATACCGGCGCATCGGTCTGCTGCGAGAAGGTGGTGAGCATGGTGTTGCGCTTGGTCATGGTCTGCTGGTTGGTGATCCAGAAGGTCTTGTAGCCTGCCTGTTTCATCAGGTTGATCAGCGACGGGTCGGTGAGGAAGCGGTCCGGGTTCTGCTCGTCGCCGAAGGTGAGGATCTGCTGCATCACTTCGATGGTGTACGGGCGTGGCGATACCACGTCGCGGAACACCGTCAGGCCCTTGTCGCTGGCGGCCAGCGCGTCGAGGTTGGGCGTGGTGTCGCGGTTGTAGCCGTACAGGTGCATGTGCTCGCGGGTGGTGGACTCGCCCAGTACCAGCACCAGGGTGCGCGGCGCGGTGCCGCTGCTGTCACGCAGGTTTTGCAGTGGGGGCAATGCGGCATTCTGGGCCAGCAAGTCCTGCATGTTGTCCAGTTGCTGGCGATACTGACGGTAGCCGACCAACAGTTGCCAAGGCACTGCGGGCTCCATGCGTTGCTGCACTTTTTCAGCGGCATCGGCGAAGTTGCGTTCCTGGGTGACCATCTGCTTGTAGAACGGGTACACCAGGTTGGCCACCAGCAACAGGGCCACCACCGGCAGGCGGCTGCGTAGGGGCAGGCTGACGGGGCGTACACGTTTCCACAGCAGTACTGCAACCAGCGTGTACAGCAGCAGCGCCAGGCCCAGCCACACGCTGAAGTACTGGCTGAAGTATTCGCCGGCCTCGGCGGTGTTGGACTCGAACATCACGAAGATGACGCTTTGCGAGAACTCCTGACGATAGATGCCGAAGTAACTCAGGCCCACCAGCGATGCGGCCCACAATACCAGGCCGATGACAGCCGCCGTGGCGCGGGTGAAGCGGGGCAGCAGCAGCACCGGGGCCAGCCACAGGCTGCTGAGGAAGAACGCATCGCGAAAACCGGCAAAGCCGGTGGTGCCACTGAACAGCAACAACGCCTGGGTGACGCCGGAGAAGTACCAGAAGAACAGCAGAAGCCAGCCCAGGCCGGCCCAGTCCACGCGCTTGTGCGCGGCGGGGGATGTAGTGTGTGACACGTATGCCTCGTCGTACCTTGGCGGCCAGCAGATGTGCCTGTGGCCGGAAAAGGCGTGACGCTAATCGGTTGACTGTGAAAATAGCGTCAACGTGCAAGTTGCACGGGTATGATGTTGCCAGCAAAACCGCACTGACAGGCCCCGTGGACTATGAACCGTCGTAAGAAGATCAAGCAGCTATTGGAGGCGCATGCCAAAAAGGCCAATGCCAAACTGGCGCCGCGCAAGCCCAAGTACATTTGCAAGGCTGACCGTTTGAAAATGGAGGCCGAGGCGGCCGGGGACGCCGCCAAACCGGCTGACTGACGCAGACGGTGCAGGGGCGGCCTTGTGTCGCGATTGGGCCGCTCCTACAGGGGGGCGTCAGTTTCAGCGGCGGTAATAACGGTGTTCGTCGTAATGACGCTGGTGCATGGCCCGCTCATGGCGGCGCTCCCAGTCACGGCGCCGTTCCCAGTCGCGCCGACGCTCCCAATCCCGCCGGGCTTGTTCACGCCGCCACTGTTCGCGGCGCCAGTCGCTTCGGTGGTCGTGCCAGCGGTCGTCATCATGCGCCAGCAGCGTGGCCGGCTGTAGAACGGCCGCATTGGCCACCCTCGACCAGGGGTTGCCGGCTGGCTGCAGGGGTGATTGAACAGCAGGGGCCACGGCCTCGGCTGCTTTCATTTGTGTTGCCGATGCCGTGCCCACCGCCGCGAACGAGAACAGGCCGAGCAGCATCAACCTTGCGACATGCATTTTCATGAGCGAAGCCAACCTCTGATAACAATTGAGCCATCTGGCCAGCAGGTGGTCGGCGAACCTTTTTCGCGTCCCGCTACCTTTCTGTGCCTCCCACATAGACAGGCAATGGAGAAAAAGTTCGCTGCAGCAACAACTTGTAGGACTTTTCCTGCAGCGGGTACTTACACAAACGCCCGCCCGCCACGTCGGCGATCTTCCTTCAACAACCCCTCCACCTTGCGCAAGGCCTGTCCCAGCACTGCTTGGTCTGGCGCTCCACCCAGCGAGAGGCGCACAGCTTCCGGTCCTTGCGGTGCCACGCTGAACGAATCCGCCCCTGCCACGCTCACCCCCACATCATCCAACGCATGGGTGAACCGCTCCTGTTGCCAGTGCGCGGGTAGTGGCAGCCATACGTGCAGCCCGGTGGGGTGCGCCTGGAACTCATGGCTCAGCAGCGTGCGTGCCAGGTGCTGGCGGGCGCGGGCTTCGCGCTGGATTTCCTGTACCAACCCCTTGGCGGTGCCATCGCGAATCCATTGCTCGACCAGCGCCAGCAGCAGGGCGGAACAGCCCATGCTCGATGCACGCAGGCCGTTGAGCAGCCCTTGCCCGTCATCGCCACGCGGTGGCAGCACGAAGGCGGTGCGCAAGCTTGGCCACAGGCACTTGGACAGCGACGCCAGGTAGTACGTGTTGGCCCCCCCGGTCAGGCACGCGATGGGTGCCGGCGCGTCGTCGAGCAGATAGCGGTACGGGTCGTCCTCGATCAGCGTGATGCCGCGCTTGAGCAGCACCTCGGCAATCGCCTGGCGCCGGGCTACGGGCATGGTGTGCGCGGTAGGGTTGTGGAAGGTGGGGTTGAGGTACAGCAGGCGCGCACCGCTTTGCTGAAAAGCCTGTTCCAGGTGGTCGGGGCGCATGCCGTCGGCGTCACTGGCTACCTCGACAATGCGCAGCCCCAGTTGCCGGGCGGCCAACAGCAGGCCGGGGTAAGTCAGTGGGTCGCAAAGAATGGCGTCACCCGCGCGGGCATGGGCGCTGAGGATGGCGAAGATGGCCGCCTGCGACCCCGAGCACAGCGCCAGGCCGCGCATGTCCAGATCACCCAGTGCCGGTTCCAGCCAGCCCTGTGCGGCCTGCAGCAGCGAGCGGGTGGCCGGTTCGTCCTGGTAAAGCGACAGTGCTTCGATGCGGTTGCGCTGCAGCGCCTGTTCCAGCCCGGCGCTCACCAACTGAGCCATCGAGCCGTTGGCCGGCTGCGGCGGGATGTTCATGGTCAGGTCGATGCCTGCCAGGGTGGTTGTTTGTCGGGCACCCAGGATGAACGACCCGCGGCCACTGTAGGAAGCAATCAGGCCACGGTCGCGCGCTTCGGCGTAGGCGCGGGTCACCGTGGTCAGGTCGACGCCCAGGTGCGCAGCCAGTGCACGTTGCGGCGGAATTTGCTCGCCATCCTGCAAGACTCCAGATTGTATGGATTCTGCAAGCATATCTGCAATCTGTATGTATCTTGGGCCTGACTTCGGCTTGAAAGGCTTTGTCCAGCGCATTTGCGCCGCTTCTTCTGGCGCTCCGGCAACAGGCATAGATCTTCCTCTCGGTTGTAAGTCCATACGCATAGGCATATCATGGCATACAGTTGTTAACAAATCCATACAATATGGAAAGCGTATGGTTTATTTGATGTGCACCGGAACGGCGCGGCAGGGTTGCAACGATAAGCGCTTCCGGGCTGCCAGTCATGGAGATGTTCGATGAATGACTGTCATCTGATCTGCGCCAACCGCCTCGACGATGGGGCTGTGGTCTGGCTTGATGCCGGGCATGAGTGGGTAGAGACACTGCAACAAGCCGGCACCTTCGATGCGCAGGCGCTGGTATCGGCAACCCTCGCTGCCGAGGCTGCCGTGCTGGCCAACCAGGTCGTGGCACCGACGCCTTGTGAGGCCTGGCTGGTCGATGGCCGGCCAGAGCCGAAAAGCCTGCGTGAACGGTTGCGCGCCCGTGGCCCTTCGGTACGCAGCGACCTTGGCAAGCAGGCTGCGGGCACACCGCCAAGCAGCATTGCGCGCATGCGCCCGGTGTTGCCGGTCGAGGCGGGGCAGGCAGGGGTGTATCGCTACGACCGCTTCGAGCGTGAGTTCCTCAAGGACCGCGCCCGCCAGTTCGAGCAGCAGGTTGCCCGTCGCCTGAGTGGCGAGCTGGATGAAGAGGCGTTCAAGGTCTACCGGCTGATGAACGGCCTGTACCTGCAACTGCACGGCTACATGCTGCGTGTGGCGATCCCCTACGGCACCTTGAGCGCGCTGCAACTGCGCCAGCTGGCCTATGTGGCGCACACCTACGACAAGGGCTACGGCCACCTCACCACCCGGCAGAACATCCAGTTCAACTGGCCGCGCCTGGCCGATACGCCGGAGATACTGTCGGTGCTGGCCGATGCCGACCTGCATTGCATCCAGACCAGCGGCAACTGCATCCGCAACGTCACCACCGACCATTTTGCCGGCGCCGCCGAGGATGAAGTGCTCGACCCTCGGGTACATGCCGAGATCCTCCGCCAGTGGTCCACCGAGCATCCGGAATTTACCTACCTGCCACGCAAGTTCAAGATCGCCATCACCGGCAGCCCCAAGGACCGCGCGGCCGTGCGCTTCCATGACATTGGCATCCTGGCGCAACGCAACGCGCAGGGTGAAGTCGGCTTCCAGGTGTATGCCGGCGGTGGCCTTGGGCGTACCCCGATAGTTGGCACCCGCGTGCGCGAATGGTTGCCGGAGCGCGAACTGCTGCGTTACGTCGAGGCCATCTTGCGGGTGTACAACGCCCTGGGACGGCGCGACAACCTGTACAAGGCACGTATCAAGATTCTGGTGCGTGAGCTCAAGCCTGGGCGTTTCATCGAAATGATCGAGGAGGAATTCGCCAGCCTGCCGGCCGACCACCAGTACTTGGAGCCGGCCATCGTTCAGGGCATTCATGCCCGCTTCGTGCAGCCCGCCTTCGAGGCGTTGCCCGGCCTGTGTGACAGCTTTCTGCGCGCACGGGCGGACGACAACGCGTTCGCCAGCTGGGTACGGACCAACACTCACCCGCACAAGAAACGTGGCTACATCAGCGCGGTCATTTCGCTGAAACCACCCGGCGGTATCCCCGGCGACATCAGTGCCGAGGAAATGCTCGCCCTGGCCGACCTGGCCGAGGCCTACTCGCTGAACGAGATTCGCGTCTCCCACGAGCAGAACGTGGTGCTGCCGCACATTCGCCTGGTGGATCTGTACAGCGTGTGGCAGGCCTTGCGCCAGGCCGGGCTGGCAACCAGCAACATTGGCTTGTTGTCCGACACCATCGCCTGCCCAGGCATGGACTACTGCAGCCTCGCCACCGCCCGCTCGGTGCCGGTCGCCCAGCGCATCGCGCAGCGTTTCGACGCGGCCCGGCAACAGGACATCGGCGAACTCAAGCTCAACGTCTCCGGCTGCATCAATGCCTGTGCCCACCACCACGTGGCGCACATCGGCATCCTCGGCCTGGACAAGGCCGGCCATGAAAACTACCAGATCACCCTGGGCGGCAGCGCCGAAGAGGACGCGGCGGTCGGGACCATCCTGGGCCGCTCGGTGCCCTTCGAGGAGGTGCCCGACATCGTCGAGGCGATCGTTGCCATCTACCTGCAATTGCGTGAAGACGACGAGCGCTTCCTCGACACCTACCGCCGTGTCGGTATCGAGCCGTTCAAGGAGGTGCTGCGTGATGCTCGTTGACCATGAAGGCCAGGTTCAGACCGATAACTGGCGTTATCCGAGCAGCGACGCGCTGCCGACCTTTGCTGCGCGTACGGTGCTGCAGCCGCAGCAGTGGGACGACTACCACATGCGTTTTGGCCAGCCAGCCGAGGGCCTGTGGCTGGCCGCCGACCAGGACCCGGCGCAGGTGCGGGCACTGCTCGGCCAGCTGACATTGATCGTGATCGAGTTCGCCAAGTCACGCGATGGCCGTGGTTTCACCCTGGCCAGGCTACTGCGCGAGCGGCACGGTTTTACCGGTGACCTGCGCGCCGCTGGGCCATTGCTGCCGGACCAGTTCGCCATGCTGCTGCAGTGCGGTTTCACCAGCGCACTGGTTTCGCCCAGCGTGCCGGCGCAGCGCTGGCACGCTGCCGCAGCCAGCCATCGGCAGGCCCGCCCACGCACTTTGCTGCAACGTCTTTCACAACGGAGCGAGGCATAGCCATGTTCAGCCTTACAGCCTTGGAGCTGGCCCGTATACAGTTTGGTTTCACCATTACCTTCCACATCATTTTCCCGGCCATCACCATTGGCCTGGCAGCATTCCTGGCGGTACTGGAAGGCCTGTGGTTGTGGAAAAAAGACAACGCCTACCTCGACCTGTACCACTTCTGGTCGAAGATCTTCGCCGTCAACTTCGCCATGGGCGTGGTCTCCGGGCTGGTCATGGCCTACCAGTTCGGCACCAACTGGAGCTTCTACTCGCAGTTCGCCGGCAGCATCACCGGCCCCTTGCTGACCTACGAGGTGCTGACGGCCTTCTTCCTTGAAGCGGGTTTCCTGGGGGTGATGCTGTTCGGCTGGCACAAGGTCGGCCGTGGCCTGCACTTTTTCGCCACTGTCATGGTGGCCGTGGGCACGATGATTTCTGCCACCTGGATCCTGGCGTCCAACAGCTGGATGCAAACGCCCCAGGGGCACGAAGTGATCAATGGCGTGGTGGTGCCGGTGGACTGGTTTGCCATCATCTTCAACCCATCGTTCCCGTACCGCCTGGCGCACATGGTGACGGCGGCAATGCTGTCGACCGCGCTGTTCGTCGGCGCCTCGGCGGCCTGGCACCTGTTGCGTGGCAACCGTACCCCGGCGGTGCGGCGGATGTTCTCGATGGCATTGTGGATGCTGCTGTTCACTGCGCCGCTGCAGGTGCTGATCGGTGACATGCACGGCTTGAACACGCTCAAGTACCAGCCGGCGAAGGTCGCTGCGATGGAGGGGCACTGGAGCAATACACCGGGCCAGGGCGTGCCGCTGATCCTGTTCGGCATCCCGGACATGGAAGCTGAAACCACCCGCTACAAGGTTGAAATCCCCAACCTGGCCAGCCTGATCCTGACCCACAGCCTGCACGGGCAGATCCCAGGCTTGAAAGACTTCGCCAAAGAAGACCGGCCCAATTCGACCATTGTGTTCTGGTGCTTCCGGGTCATGGTCGGCCTGGGCATGCTGATGGTTGTGCTGGGCCTGTATGGCGCCTGGCTGCGCTGGCGCGGGCGGCTATACACCTCACGGGGGCTGGCGCAGTTTGCCTTGTGGATGGGGCCTTCGGGCCTGGTGGCCCTGCTGGCCGGCTGGTATGTCACCGAAATTGGCCGCCAGCCGTGGGTGGTGTACGGCCTGATGCGCACCAAGGATGCGGTCTCCGACCATTCGGCGCTGACCTTGTCGGTAGGCCTGGTGGTGCTGGTGGTGATGTACATCGGGGTATTCGGCACAGGTGTCGTCTACATGCTGCGCCTGGTGCGCAAGGGGCCGGAGGTACACGACGACCACCAACAGCCGGTGACCGCCAACCAGCGGCCGGCCCGCCCGTTGTCGGCGGTGGACGAGCCGCTGTATCCGCATTCACCCAACCACATTGACTGACCGGAGACGCTGTCATGGGTATTGATCTTCCGCTGATCTGGTTCCTGATCATCGGCTTTGGCGTGATGATGTACGTCATCATGGACGGTTTCGACCTGGGTATCGGCATCCTGTTCCCGTTCATCACCGACCGCGAGCAGCGCGACACCATGGTCAACACCGTGGCGCCGGTGTGGGACGGCAACGAAACCTGGCTGGTGCTGGGTGGGGCTGGGTTGATGGCCGCCTTCCCCAAGGTGTATGCCATCCTGCTCAGTGCGCTGTACATTCCGGCGCTGGGCCTGCTGGCCGGGTTGATCTGGCGTGGGGTGTCGTTCGAGTTTCGCTTCAAGGCCGATGAGGCGCACAAACCGTTCTGGGACCGGGCCTTCATGGCCGGGTCGTACGCTGCGGCGTTCTTCCAGGGGGTGATGCTGGGGGCGTTCATCGAGGGGCACTCGATCGTCGACGGGGTGGCCACCAATGGCCTGATGAGCTGGCTTACGCCGTTCAACGTGTTCTGCGGGGTTGGGGTGGTGGTGGCCTATGCGCTGCTGGGCGCCACCTGGCTGGTACTGAAGACCGAAGGCCGGCTGCAGGCGAGCATCATTCGAGCCTGTTCACCGATCACCTTGGCGACGGTGGTGGCGATGCTGATTGTCAGCATCTGGACACCGCTGACGCATCCGGCGATTTTCGACCGTTGGTTCAGCCTGCCCAACTTCTGGTTCTTCCTGCCGGTACCGGTGCTGGTGCTGGTGGCCACCTGGGCGATTCTCAAATCGCTGCGTGGCGCACCCCATGCCGGGCCTTTCGTCTGGTCGCTGCTGCTGGTGTTCCTCGGTTTCACCGGGTTGGTGATCAGCATCTGGCCTTACGTACTCCCGCCCAGCCTGACCATCTGGGAGGCGGCGGCGCCACCGCAGAGCCTGGGCTTCGCCCTGGTCGGGGCGCTGCTGATCATCCCATTCATCCTGGGGTATTCGGCCTGGTCGTATTATGTGTTCCGCGGCAAGGTGAAGGACGGCGAGGCCTATCATTGAGGGCTTGTAGGAGCAGCCTTGCGCTGCGAAGAGGCCTGCATGGAGAAAGGTTTCCTGGCTTCTTCGCAGCACAAGGCTGCTCCTACAGGGGGCGTTAGCGATTTTCTGCGAATATTTTATGCAGATGCCCCCGATAACTATTGAACGCAGCGATCACCCCCGCCACCACCTCGGGCTCTTCCCGCTCATCCAGTACCAACCCATCTAGCCTGGCAACAAACTCACGCCAATGCAGCGCTCGGCCATCCGGGTGCGGCGCCAGGTGGCGGGCGCCCAGCTCGCCATCCAGGCCAAGACGCTGGGTGTGCTTGAACAGAAACGCCGCCCCCAGGTTCGACCCTTCGCTGCAATACAGCCAGCCCAAGGCCTGGGCCGGGCTGGCACAGACTTGTCGAGGGGCTGTTGGCAGGGGGAGGCCCAAGTCGCGCAGGTCGTCCTCGACCGCCGTAAAACGCGACAGCTCGATCAGCCCTGGCAAGCGCTGGTTGAGCTGTTCATCTTGATACAGCGCCAGCAGGCTGCCATGAAAGCGGTGCTGCACCTGCAGGAAGCGGCCATACCGCTCGCGGCTTGCAAAAGGCCGCGCCGCCATCACCAGTTGATCGACGCTGTCATGGTCCCGGCTGCTGGCCGCTTTCAGGCGTTTGCAGCGGCTTGGCTCCGTGAGGGGGGAGAGGGCAGTGGTCATCGGCGTATCCGTGGCAACAAGGCAATGCCCACATGATGCTTGCCCTCCATGGCAAGCATCAAGCACTACAACCTTCGTTTAGATTTAGCACGAAATCCCGAAAGGCTAACCGACACCTGAATGGTTCGTTCTGGGCCTTGAAAGTGGTTGTCCATTTTATCGACGCTATGCGTTCTTGAATCCTAGTAAAAATGCCAGTTTCGGGTTGTTTCTCGCGGGTGCAAAATTGATGCTGTAAAGCGTCAGGATTAGTGGAGGGTAGTGAGATGGGAAGTTCAGGAACTACTTTTAAGGTTGACGATGTTCATCTTAATATTTACGGTCATGGCTATGGCAATGCTCCGATAGTGTACTTGACGGGCGAAGGGCATGATATAAGATTTTCAGTTTTTGATCATAAGCTCATGCAGGCGCTTTGCTCTGCGGCTCAAGTGCTCAGCTTAGTAAGGGTCATTCCTGATTTACATATTAATGTTCAGGCAAATTTTGATTACTTAACTGGGAAGCTGCAATGGATCACCATTGAAACTCCGTCGCCCCGGAAAGTCCGTGTTGAAGCTTCGTCAATGTCAGCAGCCAGTATTGATGTTTTCACAATAGAGGACGACTCCAAAGAGCAAGATGAGCCCTATTTTTCGGTGGTGGCGGCGCACTTGAAAAGCGAGGAGGGGAACAATGTTGTCGCTGAGCTTGAAAAGTGGCCAACAGGCGAAATTATCTCCTATGAGGTTGAGAACACCTATCTCATAGAGGCGCTTCATGCAGGAATTAGTATGCTCGCTATTTATAACGCGGGAGTCGATAATCCTGGAGTCCTGGTGTCTGTGAATCCTGGGCTTAATTTGATTACAAGAGTTGTTGTGTCTTCTAATATCAGTATGTTGAAGGGCGGTTTCGTACGGCGCTGAGTAATAAAGGAGTGCTTGGGCTTTCCTTTATTTTTCAAAGAAGCCGCTCCTACGTAATCAGCGCATCATGCCTAGGTGTGCCGTTTAAATCAGAGGGTTTAGCATCAGGTCAAAGGGGGGCTTTGCGGCCCCTCTTGCGGCACAAGCGCACTACGTTCACCAATCCCGCCCCTGGCCCAATAATTCCAGCGCATGCTGGCGCAACTCCAGCAACCGAGGGTCATCCCGATGCCGCGGGTAACCCCGCTCGACCTTCAGCTCGGCCAGCACCCGCGCCGGCCGCGGCGAGAACACCAGCACCCGGTCGCACAACAACAAGGCCTCTTCGACATCATGGGTTACCAGTAACGAACTGTAGCCTTGCTGCTGCCACAGGCGGATCAGCTCGCCCTGCATGGCAATGCGGGTCAGCGAGTCGAGCTTGCCCAATGGCTCATCGAGCAGCAGCAGCCGAGGTTCGTTGATCAGCGCTCGGGCCAATGCCACACGCTGGGCCATACCGCCCGACAACTGGCGCGGGTAGGCATCACGAAACTGCAGCAGGCCGACCTTGTGCAAGGTCTCGTCCACCCGATGGCGCTGGGCCTTCAGCTGGCCACGGGCTTGCAGGCCGAGGGCGACGTTGTCCCACACGCTGCGCCATGGGTACAGCGTCGGGTCCTGGAACACCAGCACGCGCGAGTGGTGTGGGGCAACAATGGCCTGGCCGTCCGCCAGCAAGCTACCACTTTGCGTTGTTTCCAGCCCGGCAACCAGGCGCAGCAGGGTGGACTTGCCGCAACCGGACGGGCCAAGCAGCGCCACGCTCTCACCAGGCGCCAACTGCAGGTCGACCTTGTCCAGTACGGGCAGGCGCTCACTGCCCAAATCAAAGGCGTGGCTCAGCCCACGGATATCCAGCGCCATGCCGGTGTCCTGGGCCAGCACCGCTTGTACGCCACTCACCATTTCACTGCTCCCTTTTGCCAGGCCAGCACCCGGTCACGCACCAGGAACAACAGCGTGATCAGCCCCGAGCACAGCAATGCCATCACCAACAGCGCCGCATACATGTTGGCGTAGGCGGCCCAGCCCTGCGCCCATTGCAGGTACCAGCCAAGGCCGGCCTTGACCCCCATCATCTCGGCCACAACCAGCACCGAGAACGAAGCCCCCAGGCCCATGAACAGGCCGACGAACACATGGGGCAGGGCAGCGGGGATCGCCACCCGCCAGACCAGGAAGCGCCCGCTGGCACCCAGGGTGCGCGCCACTTCGTAATAAGCCTTGTCCACGCTGGCCACCCCGGACCAGGTCAGTACCGTGACCGGGAACCAGGTGGCCAGGGCTATCAGGAACACGCTGGCGCTCCAGCTGGAAGGGAAGAAGAAAAAGCAGATTGGCAGCAGCGCCGTGGACGGTACCGGCCCGAGGATGCGCAGCACCGGGTGTACCCAGTAGCCGATCCGGTGCGACCAGCCAATCGCCACGCCGGCGATGAAACCGGCCGCACCGCCGATGACTACACCGTTGAGCAGCAGCCACAGCGAATGCAGCAGGCTTTCGCCAAGCCGCGACCAGTCATCGACGAACACTTCGATCAGCGCCTGGGGCGGCGCGAAAAACGGTACCGGCAGCAATACCACCTTGGCTGTGACCAGCAGCCACAGGCCAAGCAACAAGGGCAAGGCGACCAGCCACGCAGCGGCCGGCCGCAACCGAGCGACGCTGCGGGTAAACACCCCCGGCAACAGTGCGAGCAGCGCCAGCAGCCCGCCGGCCACTGCGCCCGCCAATGCCAGTTCGCGGGTGAATGGCCAAGGTTTGCCACCGTCCGGGTAGAACTGGGTGAACAGCGCGAAGGCGACCCAAGCCAGTGCCGCAAGCAGGCCGCCACGCCATACGGCGATGGCGGGTGCTTTGGCGGTTCGGCTTTGCTCAAGCGAATACGTTGGCATGGATGCTCTCCGCGAATTCCAGCGGGTCGGTGCGTGGGCGCAGTACCTCGATGTTCTTCAGGTCACGGGCGTACACGGCAATTTCCTTCACGAAGGTGTTACCCACCGAGTAATAACCGTGGGTGTGTTCGGTGAGGATGGCGCGTACTTCTTCCTTGGAGGTGTTGATGGCGAACTTGAGGAATTCTTCGGCCACCGCGTCGGGGTTACGCGATGCCCACGCATGGGCCTGCAGAATCGAGTGAGTGATGGCGGCAGCGACCGGGGTGTCATTGCGCGCCAGCTGGCCGCTGACGCCGACCACGCAGCAGCTCATGTTGGCGTATTCCTCGACCATATTGGTCGCCAGCTCGCGGAACCCTGGCTGCTGCTTGACCCGGTACATGAGTGGGTCCGAACCGCTGGCAGCCTGGATCTCGCCCTTTTGCAGGGCAACGCTGAGCAGATCGATGGGGTAGACCCGCCAGGTCACGTCGCGCACCGGGTCGACGCCATGGCGCTTGAGCATCAGCGAGAAGAAGTTCTTGTCCGCTGCCGCCATGTCGGTGACGCCGATGGTGGTGCCTTTCAAGGCCGCGAAGTCCTGCGGGCCGCCGTCCAGGGTCAACAGACGCAGGCAGCCGCCATGGGTGCCGGCGGTCAGTTTGACATCGAAGCCCTGTTCCAGCGCTTTCAGCCAGCGCAGTGCCATGCCGGTGGCGGCATCGGCCTTGCCGGTGGCCATCGACTCCAGCAGCACCTCGGTGGAGTTACCGAAGTTGACGAATTCCACATCCAGGTTGTGGCGTTTGAAAATGCCTTGGCTGTCGGCTACGGCCACCGGTGCCAGGCACACGGCATTGAGGTTGGTCGCCAGCCTGACCTTGCGCGGTTCGGGCAGCACCCAGCGGTTGCTCTCCAGGTCCAGGCCACTGCCGACGGGTTGTACGGCATGCTCGCTGTGGCCGGCGTGGCTGCTGTCGGCGAAGGCCAAGCGGCCGAACAAGGTTGCCGCCGTGGCGGTGCCGGCCAACGCCAGCAGTTGACGGCGGTTGAATGAAGCAATGGGCATGGCGCCTCCATGTGCGATCAGGGGGCAGGCACCACGTGGTCGGGTAGCGTGCGAGAAACCGGCAGCTCAAGGCCGGCTGAGTGGCTTAGACAGTAAAGGCTTTCTGCATAATAATAAAATTCAATTTAGATATAACTTAATATGCAAAAACTGCATTTATTGCGCTGGGCTGTCGCGACCTGCTCGGTTCGCGACGATGGAGCGCAAGGTCGATGCTCATTTATCATGCTGGCTGCCTTCACCTTGCCCTAGGAAACCTGCCATGAGCGCCCCCCAGTTTCGCACCCCCATTCCCGCAGATGCCGAGCGCTGCTACGCCATCGAAATTGGCGCCTATGAGGGGGATGAGGCGGCCACGCTGGAAAAAATCCGCACGCGTATCGCGCAGTACCCGCAAGGCTTCCTGTTGCTGGAACGTGACGGCGAGATCGTGGGTTTCATCAACAGCGGCTGCGCCCACGACGTGGTGATGTCCGACGAAGCGTTCAAGGAACTGGTCGGCCATGACCCGGCAGCGCCGAACGTGGTGATCATGTCGGTGGTGGTAGACCCGGCGCAGCAGGGCAAAGGCTACGCCAAGCTATTGATGGACGCGTTCATCGCACGCATGCAGGCGGCGGGCAAGCAGACCATTCACCTGATGTGCAAGGAGCAGCATGTGCCCTTGTACCAGAAGCTGGGCTACCAGTACGTGAAGCCGTCGCCATCGGACCACGGCGGTATGGCGTGGCATGAGATGATCATGTCCCTGTGAGTGCCACTAAAGGCAACTCAACACTGCAAGGCATCGCGCAGTTGCATGACGCCATCGAGCGCCAGCGCCTGGGCTGAGTAGCACAGGCCGATGCGTCGACGCAGGTCCAGTTGGGGCATGGGTTGCCAGCGCACGCCAGGATGCTCGGCGGCCAGTGACTGCGGCACGATTGCAGCGCCCAGCCCGGCGGCGACCAATTCCAGGGCCAACACAAAGCTATCGGCTTCTGCTACCGGGTTCACGCTGTAGAACGGCAGCAGGCGCTGATGGCTCGGCTGCGCAGGGCAGGTAATCCAGTGCTCGGCAGCGCTTGCCTGGGTTGCAAGGGCCAGCACGAACGGGTCGCTGTGCAGCGGCAAGAACAACTCATCTTCACAGCGCTGCTCTTCGCTGGCCAGCCGCACCTCGCCCATGCAGCCGGTTACCAATTGCAGGCGCACTGGGGGCTGGATGGCCGCCGCCGCCAGCACAAGCTTGGCCAGCACCGCTTTGCTTACATCCTGCTCGACGCCAACCTGCAACGGTGAACGTTCACGATCACCCTTGAAACGCCCCAGCAGGCGGTTGGCATCGGCGACCATCCGTTGCGCCTCGGGGTACAGCGCGCGGGCATCTTCGGTCACGTCCACGCCACGGGCCTGGCGCACGAACAGCGTGGTGCCCAAGGCTTCTTCCAGTGCCTTGATACTGCCAGACAGCGCCGGTTGGCTAAGGTGTATCGAACGTGCGGCGGCGGTGATGTTGCGCTCTTCGAACACGGCGATGAAAGCACGGAGCTGGCGATAATCCATGGGTTACCCATAAGTGATGCCGATGGTTGCGAAAGGAATTTCCCATTTTTCGGCAGAAAAACTGGCTTCTATACTCGCTCTACTTCTTACCCATAGGCAAATTGGATAACAGGATGGCGACCATGACCAACACCCATAAACCGCTGGTGGTAATTACCGGTGCCAGCTCCGGCATTGGCCTGGCCACCGCCAAGCTGCTGTCCAGCCGCGGCCATGCACTGTTGCTGCTGTCTCGCCGCCTGGCGCCGATGCAACAACTGCAGTTGCCCAACACGCTGGCGCTGCCGGTCGATGTGACTGACCGCGCGGCTGTGCTGGCTGCCGTTGCCGAGGCCGAGGCACGCTTTGGCCCGGTCGACGCGATCATCAACAATGCCGGTGTAATGCTGCTGGGCGCAATCGCCACGCAGGACCCAGAGCAGTGGAACCGCATGCTCGACGTGAACGTGCGTGGGCTGCTCAACGGCATCCATGCCGTGGCCGGCGGCATGGTCGAGCGCAAGCACGGCACCATCATCAACGTCAGCTCCGTGGCCGGGCGCAAGGCCTTCCCCAACCATGTCGCCTATGTCGGTACCAAGTTCGCCGTTACAGGCCTGTCGGAAAACCTGCGCGAAGAACTGGCACCGAGTAACGTGCGGGTGATCACCATCGAGCCGGGCGCTGTCGACACCGAACTGCTCAGCCACACGACCGATGACGCCATCAAGGCGGGCTACAACGACTGGAAGCAGGAAATGGGCGGGGTGCTGACGGCGCAGACCATTGCCGAGACCATCGGCTTTGCCTATGGCCAACCGCAATCGGTGTGCATTCGCGAAATTGTGGTGTGCGCTACCCGTCAGCAGCAATAACCGACCCGATCGACTGGCGCGGTTTCCTCCAGGAGACCGCGCCAGCCTATAGAGGAGCAGTGTCAGTGCATGTGCGCCACTGACGTCTTACCCGTTTTGAAGTGCCCCTCATCAGCCTCCATGATCGGCACTTCGTTGCCGTCCCGGTCATACAGCTTGCCATCACGGAACACATCGCCTTCATTCAACCCGGCGATGTCCCGGTAGCGCAGGGTGCGCTCGCTGGCCGCGACGAACACCGACTGTTGATCGGAGTTGCCAGCGCGCAGGTGGTTGAACAGCAGGTTGAGCAGAATCGCCATGATCGCCGCCGAGCTGATGCCCGAGTGGAAGATGGTCTCGAACCAGGCCGGGAAGTGGTGATAGAAGCCTGGCGCTGCGATCGGGATCATGCCAAAGCCGATCGAGGTGGCGACAATGATCAGGTTCATGTTGTTGCGGTAGTCCACCTGGGCCAAGGTGCGGATGCCGCTGGCCGCGACCGTGCCGAACAGCACCAGCCCGGCGCCACCGAGCACCGCTGTAGGCACCGCGGCGACCAGCCGGCCCATCACCGGCAGCAGCCCCAGGGTCACCAGGATCAGCCCGGCGCTGGCCACCACGTAGCGGCTCTTCACCCCGGTCACGGCCACCAGGCCGACGTTCTGCGCGAAGGCACTTTGCGTGAACGAGCCGAACAGCGGCGCCAGGGCGCTGGAAATCATGTCGGCGCGCAGGCCATTGCCCAGTCGCTTGGAGTCGACCGGGGTGCCGATGATTTCACCCACCGCCAGGATGTCGGCCGAGGTCTCGACCATGGTCACCACGATGACGATAAGCATGGACAGAATCGCCGCCACCTGGAACTGCGGCGCACCGAAGTGCAGCACCTCGGGCATGGCCATCCACGGCCCTTGCAGTGCCTGGGAGAAATCCGCCATGCCGGTGGCCATCGCCGCCAGCGTGCCGATCACGATCGCCAGCAGGATCGACAGGCGCGACAGGTTGGCACTGCCCAGCTTGCTCAGCAGCAGTACCGAGGCCAGGGTGAACGCGGCCAGGCCAATGTTAGCCGGGCTGCCGAAGTCGGCGGCCTGGCTGTTGCCGCCCATGGCCCAGCGCGCGGTCACCGGCATCAAGGTCAGGCCGATGGTGGTGATGACGATGCCGGTCACCAATGGCGGAAAGTACTTGATGATGCGTGAGAACAGCGGGGTGATCAGCAGGCCGACCAGCGATGACACGATCACTGCGCCGAACACCACCTGCATGCCCCCGATACCGTCATTGCCGATGATCGCGACCATGGTGGCGACGCTGGCGAAGGACACCCCTTGGACCAGTGGCAGGCGGCAGCCGAAGAAGGGAATGCCCAAGGTCTGCAGCAGCGTTGCCAGGCCGCCGGCGAACAGCGACGCGGCGATCAGCAGGCCAACGTCGCCAGCGCTGAGGCCGGCGGCTTGGCCGATGATCAGCGGCACGGCGATCATGCCGCCATACATGGTCAGTACATGCTGCAGGCCGTAAGCCAGGTTGGCGCCCACGCCGAGGTTCTCGTCTTCTGGACGAGGTGAAGCGGGAGAAGTCATGGTGAGTAGCTCGCTTTGTTATTTTATGCGTCTAACAGCACGGTCTCAGTCGCATTCGTTGAGAAAAGAACAGGCAGGAATGGGCAGCTGCGCCCGGCTTGGGGCGCAGCAGCCCGGGTGCATCACGCGCCGCTGACCAACTGGTGTGCCAGCTGGTTGTGGCGCTCCAGCACGCGTGGCAGGTCGACGGTGGCCAGCTGGCCATCCTTCACCACCACACGGCCGTTGATCACGCTGGTGTGCACTTGGGTTGGCGTGCAGAACACCAGCGCTGCCAGCGGGTCGTGGTGGCCGCCGGCATAGGCCACGTGGCCCAGGTCGAACGCGACGAAGTCGGCGACCATGCCGGGGGCCAGGGCGCCGATGTCATTGCGGTTGAGCACCTTGGCGCCGCCGAGGGTGGCGATTTCCAGGGCTTCGCGTGCGGTCATGGCGTCGGGGCCGAAGCCCACCCGCTGGAGCAGCAAGGCCTGGCGCACTTCACCGATCATGCTGGCGCCGTCGTTGGACGCCGAGCCATCGACCCCCAGGCCCACCGGTACGCCGTGGTCGCGCATCTTGCGCACCGGGGCGATACCCGAGGCCAGGCGCATGTTCGAGCATGGGCAGTGGGCAACGCCGGTGCCGGTGCGGGCGAACAGCTCGATGCCATGCTGGTCGAGCTGTACACAGTGGGCATGCCAGACATCGTGGCCGACCCAGCCGAGGTCTTCGGCGTATTCGGCAGGGGTCATGCCGAACTTTTCGCGGCTGTAGGCGATGTCGTTGACGTTTTCGGCCAGGTGGGTGTGCAGCGACACCCCGTACTGGCGCGCCAGCACGGCAGCTTCACGCATCAAGTCACGGCTGACCGAGAACGGCGAGCACGGCGCGACCACGATGCGGCGCATCGAGCCGTGGCTGGCGTCGTGGTAGTCCTCGATCAGGCGTTGCGATTCCTTGAGGATGTCGGCTTCCTTTTCCACCACCGAGTCGGGTGGCAAGCCGCCCTGGCTCTGGCCCACGCTCATGCTGCCGCGTGCGGCGTGGAAGCGCATGCCGATCTCGGCGGCAGCGTGGATGCTGTCATCGAGCTTGCAACCGTTGGGGTAGATGTACAGGTGGTCGCTGGAGGTGGTGCAGCCGGAGAGGATCAGCTCGGCCATGGCGGTCTGGGTCGACACCGCGATCATTTCGGGGGTCAGGCGTGCCCAGATCGGGTACAGGTTGGTCAGCCAGTTGAACAGTTCGCCGTCCTGGGCCGCCGGTACCACGCGGGTGAGGCTCTGGTACATGTGGTGGTGGGTGTTGACCAGGCCAGGGATGACCACTTTGCCGGCCATGTCGAGGACGACGTCGGCTTGTTGTGGCAGGGTATCGCTGGGGCCGACCTGTTTGATCAGGTTGTCTTCGATGAACAGGCCGCCGTTCTTGATCTCGCGGCGTTGGCCGTCCATGGTGACCAACAGAGCGGCGTTTTTGACGAGTAGCGTTTTTGCAGGGGTTGTAGGTGACATGGCGTAAGCCTGCCGCAATACGCATCGGCGATTACCGATGTCATAGGCGCAGGGCATTGTAATCAAGATTTTTGCTGATTGTATACAGCTTTGCTGGGCCTGTGCTGGCCTCTTCGCGGGCAAGCCCGCGCCCACAAGGGCGTTGCACAACCCTGAAGGCCGGCGCAATCCTTGTGGGTGCGGGGTTGACCGCGCAGCTTAGGTCTCAACTGCTCTGGGGCATTTCCCCGCGCGCCAGGCGGGCGTTGATATCGGCGATTACCCCGGGTAGCTCGGCGATGGTGTCGATCAGGTAATGCGGTCGCGACCCTTCGAACAGGCTGCCGATGCGCTGGCGTTGCTGTTCCAGTTCCGCTTCGGGCAGGGCCTTGTACTGCTCATGGGTGAGCCCAAGCGCGTTGCCTGAGCAGGTCAGGGCCACGGTCCACATCCCGGCGCTGCGCCCTTCGAGAATACCCGGCCAGGTGTCGTCGACCTTGACGCAAGCTGCCACGTCGCTCACCCCCAGGGCGACCACGTTGGCCAGTGCCTGCGCGGGGTAGGGGCGGCCATTGGGTACCTCGTCGGTTGCCACCACGTGGTCGGCGCTGTAACCGTTGCGCAAGGCCAGGGCCACTACCTTTTCCATCACCACCGCCGGGTAACCCGAGCACGAGCCAATTTTCAGCCCTTGTTGGCGCATCTGGGCGATGGCCTCCAGCGCTCCGGGGATCAGCGCCGAATGGTCGGCGATCTTCTCGATCTGCAAGGGCATGAAGCGCTCGTAGATGGCTGTTACATCGTCGTCGCTTGGCGTGTGGCCGAAGGCGGCGTGGTAACGCGCAGCGATGGCCGGCACATTGCACAGGGTGCGAATGTGGTCCCACTTGCCCATCCCCATGGGCCCGCGGGCTTCTTCCAGGCTGACCTGCACGCCAAACTCGGCAAAGGCCTCGACAAAGATCTGGGTGGGGGCAAACGAGCCGAAATCCACCACGGTGCCGGCCCAGTCGAGAATGGCGGCTTGCAGTTGCTTGGGTTGCTGATAGTGCATGGCAAAACTCCAGTGGGTAAGAACTCAGGGTGCGCGCGGCCCGCCCGGCACACTGGCAGGCTCGCGGTGGTCATGGGGGCATCAGTGCGCGTTGAGCGCGTCGAACAGCTCGGCGATGATCGCCCGGTTACGGCGGATGCCCAGGCAGCACAGGTAGTAATGGATGTGGAACGGGTCTTCGGCAAAGGCGATGGAGCGCGTGCCGGGGCGGTCGGCGTACTCCACTGCCGAGACAAAGCCCACGCCAATACCATGCACCACCGCATGCACGATGGCCTCGCGGCTGTTCAACTGCATCGCGCAATCCAGTGTCACGCTATGCTGGCGGCAGCCTTCTTCGACCAGTTGCCGGGTGCGCGATGCCGCTTCGCGCAATACCACCCGCTGGCCGGCAATGTCCTTGACGCTGACACTCGCCTGCCGCGCCCACGGGTGGTCGTCGCGCACCACCGCCAGAATCGGGCAAGTGCGGTAAAGCCGCGTGCTCAGGCGCTGGTCGAACTCCGACAGGGCGAGGATGGCCAGGTCTATGTCGAAGTTGTACAGCCGCTCCAGCGTGCCGGCTTCGCTGCTGAACGAGGTTTCCAGCTCGATCTGCGGGTAGCGCTGCATCAGCTCGTAGGTCAGGCTCATGGCAATCGGCGGCGACACCGCCCCGATGCGCAACATGCCTTGCTTGCGCTGCTGGAAGCTCTGCAACAGTTGCAGCGCTTCGTCCTCCTGGCCGAACAGGCCCTGGGTAATTTCGTACAGCTGGCGGCCTGCCGGGCTGAGCTCGATAAAGCGCCCTCGACGGTGGAACAGTTCCACGCAAAAGCGCTTTTCCAGGCCACTGACCTGCTCGCTGATGGTTGGCTGGCCGATGCTCAGCAACTCGGCGGCCTGGGTGAAACTGCCGGTGCGCGCCACCGCATGAAATGAGCGCAACCACTTGTGGTACTGGTACATGACACCTCTTTGGCAATGGCATGGACGACATGGCAGGCACCCTCAGCGGCGTACGAACAGGGCGACCAGGGCACTGCAGGCGCAGGCGCTGGTGACCACGATGAAAATCAGCGAGGTGTTGCCGGTGGTGTCGAGCATACGTCCGATCAGCGGCTCTGCCAGCCCGGCGAACAGGTACGAGGCGAAATTCATGATGCCGGTGGCGGTGCCGGCGCGGCGCGCGCCGACCAGGTCCGGGCACAGCGCCCAGAAGCTCGATGCCGGGCCGTAGACGAAGAAACCGCAGAGGAACAGCGCCAGCAGGCCAACCGCGCTGTGCGCTGGCAGGCTCCACATCCACAGGCTGGTGAGCGCGCCCAGCACCATGTACAGCATGATCGCCAGGTAACGTTTGCTGCCGAACAGTTTGTCCGACACCCAGCCATTGCTCAGCGCGCCAACGGCCATGCCTACCGGCAAGGCGATGGTGATCCATTTCGGGTCGATGAAACTGTCGCCTTTCTGCCAGTTGGCACCCAGGAAATGCACGGGCACCCAGACGATCAAGCCGTACCGCGCGGCGTTCTGGAAGCCCAATGACACCGCTGCCACCAGCAGGCGCGGGTTTTTCAGCACGGCCAGGTAACGTTGGCGCGAGGTTTCTTCACCGCCCAGGCTGGCCTCGTTGGCACGGTCTTCGGCGTTGGCCACGCCAGTGTCGTCCAGCGCCGGGTAACCCATGTCTTGCGGGCGCTCCCGCGCCACCAGGTAGAAGACGATGCCACCGGCCAGCATCAGCAGCACAGGCAAGCGGAAAATCCAGCGCCACTCCAGGTGCAGCACATCGATCACCACCACCGAGGTCACATACGACAGCACCGATGCGCAGCCAGCGGCGAACACATAGAAGCCATACACCTTGCCGCGCTCGGCAGCGCCCCACCAGTTTGAAAGCAGGCGGCTGCCGGGCGCCCAGCCCAGGGCCTGGAAATAACCGTTGACGCCCCACGGCAGGATCAGGCTGAGAAAACCGCCAGCAAAGCTGGTGACCCAGTTGGCGCCGCACGACAACACGGCGCCGATGCTCATGATGCGTCGGCCGCCGAACTTGTCGGCGAGGTTGCCATTGATGGCTTGGCCAACGGCATACATCCACAGCATGGCGGTGGAGGCCCAGCCGAGGGTTTCCTTGCTCAGGCCGAACTCGGCCTGGATCCCGGGGATGGCGAAGCCGAAGGTTTGCCGCCCGGTGTAGAAGAACAAGTAGCAGAACATCGCGGCCAGCAGCATGCGCCATTGCGCAAGGCGAAACGGCAGGGTGCTGGGCATTGCGCCAGTCAGGGTTTGTGCGCGGTTCATGACGGTTTCCTTTTTGTTCTCTGGCGCCGGCCCATGGGGCTCGGCGAGTCGGCACTCTTGAAAGGTGCTACAGGAAAAACGCAGAAGATCAGGCGGCTTGCGCGCCGATGAAATTGCGCCCGCGGGCGCCCTGCAGGGCGGCGTCGATCATCGCCTCGGCCTCGGCGGCTGTCACGCCGTAATCTTCGAACTCGGTGCGCACGCCCAGGCGGTGAAGAAACGCCCGCAAGCGCTGTTGCGCTGCCGCGAGGTCGTGGCCGAACGCCTTTTGCAGGGTCTGGTCGCGCCCGGCATCACGGCCCCAGGCCAGGCCCAGCACCAGCGGCAGGGTGAACGAGCAGGCAATGCCGTGGGGCAGGCCGTGGCGCAAGGTCATTTCGTAGGAAATGGAATGGGCCAGCGCGGTCTTGGTGTTGGAAAAGGCCAACCCAGCCTTCAGTGCGGCCAAGGCCATGCGTGCGCGCAGTTCGGGGTTGCCAAGGTCTTGCTGCAGGCGTGGCAGGCAGTCGAGGATGTCCTCGATGGCCGACAGCGCGAAGGTGTCGGAGAGTGGGTTGGCGTTGTGGTTCCAGATCGACTCCAGCGCGTGGGACAAGGCATCCAGCCCGGTGGATACGGTTACGGCAGCCGGCACACTGAGCATCAGCTGCGGGTCGATCAATGCAACGCTGGGCCAGGTGCAGGGCAGGTGCAGCGAATACTTCTTCTGCTGGCCGGCGTCCCACAGGGTGGCCCAAGGCGTCACCTCGCTGCCGGTGCCGGCCGTGGTTGGCGCGGCTACCAGGGCCTTGTGCCGGGGCGGAACAAACGGTTTGCCACTGGCCAGCAGGTCAAGCAGTTCGTCGAATCGGCCTGAAGCGGTACCGACGATCAGTGCCTTGGCGGTATCGATGGCGCTGCCACCCCCCAATGCCAGCACCGTATCGCAATCGCCGTGCTGGGCCCAGAAGGCTTCGTGCACGCCACGCAGCCAGGCGACATCGGGGTTGGGTTGGACGTTGTCGATCACGCACACCAGGCGCTCGCCCAACAGGCTGCGCACCCTGGCCAGCAGGCCGAGCTGCGCAGCTTCGGGAAAGGTAACCAAGGCGACCTTGCCAGGGCAGTGTTCGGCGATCTGGTCCAGGCTGCCACCGCCGAAAACGGTGGTGACCGGGTTGTGGAAGCAGGCAGGCATGGGCAATTCCTTATTGTTGTTGGAAGGTGCGGCCATGCTCGACGGCTGGCGGTTTTCGTTCCAATCGATTGATTGCAGGGTGCTATCGGCCAGGCCGATAACGGGACGTGCGGGCATTGCGGGAACTCCAGGCATGGTTTGCCCGTCGCGCGCCCAGCGGGCGCACGTGGCAGGTTGCTTGTGTCGAGGGTAGGGCTGTGGATCAGTGGCGGGCGTTGCCCTGAATCGCATGGCGCAGGCGGTTGGAGGCCAGGTCGGCCAATACCACCATCACGGTGATGACCAGGATGCAGGTGGCGGTTTCCTGGTACTTGAACAGTTTCAGGCTGCTGACCAGCTCGAAGCCCAGGCCACCGGCACCGACCATACCCAGTACCGTGGCCGAACGCAGGTTCACCTCGAAGCGGTACAGCACCACGGCGATCCAGGCCGTGATCACCTGTGGTAGTACGCCGAAAGCGATCACCTGCAGTGGCCGTGCACCGGTCGCCTGCAGCGCTTCAATAGGCCCTTGGTCGATCTCCTCGATGCTTTCGGCAAAGAACTTGCCGAGCATGCCCACGCCATGCAGCGCCAGGGCCAGCACGCCTGGGAAGGGCCCCAGCCCCACCGCCGAGACGAACACCAGGGCCAGGATCAGTTCGTTGATGCTACGAATCACGTTCAGCACCTGCCGGGTGGCCTGGTACAGCCAGCGGTTGCCGTGCAGGTTGCGCGCCGCGAAAAAGCCCAGTGGCACGGCGAGGATGATCCCCAGCAAGGTACCCCACAGGGCAATTTGCAGGGTTTCCAGGGCCGGCTGCCAAAGGCTTGGCAGGATGCTCAGGTCGGGCGGCAGCGAGCGGCCAAGGAAATCGCCGATCTGTGGTAGCCCGTTGGCCAACTCGGCCCAGCTCAGTTGTGCGCCTTCGGCGCTCCACTGCAACACCAGGACCACTGCCAGCAGCAGTGCGGCAGTGCCCAGCCAGCCACGGGCGCGGGTGGGTGTATTGACCAGCCATTGGTGGCTTTGTGGGTTCATGCCGAGGCTCCTGTGCCGGTGGTCAGCATCGGCCGGGCCACGGCCAGTGATACTGCGGGCTCATCGGATGAGGGCGTGTGATAGATACGCTGCAGGGCTGCTTCGTCCAAGTGCCCAGGCGGGCCATCGAACACCAGGCGCCCGCTGGCCAGGCCAACGATGCGGTCGGCGAAGGCCCGGGCCAGGTCTACCTGGTGCAGGTTGCACACAACGGTAATGCCGAGGGTGCGGCTGGCTTCGCGCAGGTACTGCATTACCACCTGCGCAGTATTCGGGTCGAGGCTGGCCACCGGCTCGTCGGCCAGGATGACCTGGGGCCGCTGGGCCAGCGCACGGGCGATGCCCACCCGCTGCATCTGCCCGCCAGACAGCGCATCGGTGCGTGAGCCGGCCTTGTGCTCCAGCTCCACCCGGCGCAGGCAGTCACGGGCCAATGCCACGTCGTCGCGGCGGAACAGCTGCAGCAGCGAGGTGAGGGTACTGCAGTGGCCCAGGCGACCGGTCAGTACGTTTTTCAGCACCGACAGGCGCGGCACCACGTTGTGATGCTGGAAGATCATTGCCACTTGCCGGCGCAGGGCGCGTTGATCGGCTGCGCGCATGGCGTTTACCCCGGCTACCTGCAGCTCGCCGCTGTCAGCCTTGGCCAGGCGGTTCATGCAGCGCAGCAGGGTGGACTTGCCGGCACCAGACTGGCCAAGGATCACCACGAATTCACCGGCTTGAACGTCCAGGTCGATGCCGCGCAGCACCGGGTTGTCGGCGTAGCCCTTGGCCAGTCGGCGGATGCGGATCATTTCAGGCTCCGCAGGTCGAGGTCGAGCACCTTGGCCGTGTCGCGAACCACGTTGTAGGCAGCATCGGTGGTTGGCTGGAAGCCATTGAGCATGCCCTGGTCACCCCACGGTACATCCTTGATCTCGGCAAACGCACCGCGCAGTTTGGCCTGCAGTTCGGGGTCGAGGTTCTTGCGCCAGACCATCGGAGATTCGGGAATGTCTGGCGAGGTCCACACCACCTGGAAGTCCTGCTGCTTGACCTGGCCACTGTTCACGGCGCCGGCCAGGATGCGGTCGGCCACGGCGGCGGCATCGACCTTGCGGTTTTCCACGGCGAGGATGCTGGCGTCGTGCGACCCCGAGAAGATCACCCGCGAGAACAGGGTTTTCGGGTCGTGCCCGGCGTGCTCCAGGCCGGCCTTGGGGAACAGGTGGCCGGAGGCAGAGCTGGGGTCGACGAAGGCAAAGGTATGCCCCTTGAGGTCGTCGAGCGTGCGGATGCCGCTGTCTTGGCGGGCAATGATCAGGCTGTGGTAGGCACTGCTGGCGGTCTTCCTGGTCACTGCCACGGCAAAGGCTTCGGCGCCTGCTACCTGGTTGGCAAGGACATAGGAGAACGGGCCGAGGTAGGCGACGTCCAGCTTGCCGGCGCGCAGGGCTTCGATCACCCCGTTGTAGTCGGTGGCAACGTACGGCTTGACCGGCATGCCCAGGCGCGCCTGCAACTGGTCGAGCACTTGCTGGCTGCTCTTGATCATGGCCTGGGAGTCTTCCGACGGGATCAGGCCGACGGTCAGCGCCTGCTGGGCTTGCACGGTGGGGGCGAGCAGCAGTGGCAGCAGGGCAAGGCGGGCACAGCGCAACAGTTTCGGGAGGGGTGTCATGGCAATACCGGAGTGGTTGTTGTCGGTAGTGCCAAAACTAGGGCTGTCATGTGACAGTCACGCCATCAATTCAATATGGGTTTTGCCAGCCAACCATTCAAAGGATCTATGGATGTCCACCGCCCGCTTGCGTACGTTCCTTGCCGTGGCCCGGCATGCCAGCTTCAGTGCCGGGGCCAGGGCCATTGGCCTCAGCCAGCCGACCGCCACCAACCAGGTCCAGGGGCTGGAGCGCGAATTCAACGTCGAACTGTTCCACCGCCGTGGCCGGCGCATCGAGCTGACCGCCGTTGGCCGCGCCTTGTTGCCGATTGCGCAGCGGATGTGGATGCTCGAAGCCGAGGCCACCAGCCTGCTGCGCGACAGTGGCCAGCTTAACCGGGGGGAGCTGAAGATCGGTGCGGTGGGGCCGTTCCATGTGATCGAGATGGTCGACCGCTACCGGCAGGCGTATCCACAGATCGACGTGTCGATTCGCGTGGGCAACTCGGCGTCGGTGCTGGCCGATCTTCAGGGCTACGTGACCGATATCGGCGTGTTGGCAGGGCTGCATGATGACCCGGCGTTTGTCGCACAACGCTATGCCAGGCACGCGGTGATCCTGTTTGTCCGCGCCGATCACCCGTTCGCCCGTCATGACCAGGTTCTGCTGCAGGCGTTGCAGGGGCAGCCGTTGCTGCGCCGTGAGCAAGGTTCAACTACGCGGCTGGCGTTGGACAATGCACTGGATGCTGCCCAGGTAACACCGCGTATCGTCATGGAGATCGGCAGCCGCGAGGCGCTGCGCGAGGCGGTGATTCGTGGCATGGGTATTGGTGCGGTGTCCGAGGCAGAATACATCGCCGACCCCCGCTTGAAAGTGATCCGCATCGCACAGGACTCGGTGTATACCGAAACCTACCTGTACTACCTGGCCGAGCGACAGGGCAGCCAGGTCATTGCGTCGTTTCAGCGCACGCTTCAAGGCTGGCACGGCTGAAAGGTGCCGTGCCAGTTCAATACGGCAGGTATCACACCCCGTCGCGGCTGCTCACCCCATCGAGCAAACGCGCAATCCCCAACGGGTTAGCGTTTTTCAACGCATCCGGCAGCAGCGCATCCGGGTAGTTCTGGAAACACACCGGCCGCAGGAAACGGTCGATCGCCAAGGTGCCCACCGACGTACCGCGTGCGTCGGAGGTGGCCGGGTAAGGCCCGCCATGCACCATGGCATCCGAAACTTCCACACCGGTCGGGTAGCCGTTGAGCAGCAGACGCCCGGCCTTGCGCTCCAGCAAAGGCACCAGCGAGGCAAAGGCGACCAGGTCGTCAGGTTCGGCAATCAGGGTGGCCGTCAGCTGGCCCTGCAGATGGCGCAGTGCTTCGGTCAGTTGCTGCGCATCGGCCACTTCAACCACCACGGTGGTCGGGCCGAACACTTCTTCCTGCAGCAGCGGGTCGCCGTTCAGCAGCAGGCTTACGTCTGCCTTGAACAGCTGTGGCTGGGCCTGGTTGCCGGATTGTGGTTGCCCGGCCAGGTGCTGAATACCTGGGTGCGCCAGCAGGTGCTGGACACCGTTCTGGTAGCTGCGCAGGGTGCCAGCGTTGAGCATGGTCTGCGGGCCTTGGTCTGCCATGCGTGCAAGCAGTGTTTGCACGAAACGCTCGAACTGCGCCGACCGGATACCCACTACCAGGCCTGGGTTGGTGCAGAACTGCCCGCAACCCAGCACCACCGAGGCGGCCAGTTCGCCGGCGACTTGCTCGCCACGGGCTTGCAGCGCCTGGGGCAAGACGATAACCGGGTTGATGCTGCTCATTTCGGCAAACACCGGAATCGGTTGCGGGCGTGCCGCCGCCATGTCGCACAGGGCGCGGCCACCGCGCAGCGAACCGGTAAAACCGACCGCCTGGATGGCCGGGTGCTTGACCAGCGCTTCGCCCACGCCGGCACCGTAGATCAGGTTGAAAACGCCTGCCGGCATGTCGCTGCTGGCCACCGCGCGGTCGATGGCTGCGGCCACATGGGCGGCAGTGAGCATGTGCCCGCTGTGCGCCTTGAACACCACCGGGCAGCCGGCAGCCAGCGCCGAGGCCGTGTCCCCGCCAGCGGTGGAGAAGGCCAGTGGGAAGTTGCTGGCGCCGAACACGGCCACCGGGCCCACGCCGATGCGGTACTGGCGCAGGTCCGGGCGCGGCAGCGGGGTGCGCTGGGGCAGGGCGCGGTCGATACGAGCGGCGTAGAAGTCGCCACGGCGTACCACTTCGGCAAACAGGCGCAGCTGGTTGCTGGTGCGGCTGCGTTCACCACGGATGCGCGCTTCGGGCAGCGCGGTTTCGCGCATCACATGCTGGATGAAGTCATCACCCAATGCGTCCAGCTCGTCGGCGATGGCGTCGAGGAAGGCGGCGCGCTGGGCCGGGCGGGTGCTGCGGTAGGCCGGGTAGGCGGCCTCGGCGGCCTGCACGGCGGCCTCGACCTCATCGCCGGTCGCCTGATGGAAGGCGTAGGGCAGCGGCTCACCGGTATGGGCGTCGACGCTGTTCAGCAGCACGTCACCGTTGCCGCTGAGTTGGCCGGCGATGTGGTTCAGGCGGTGTTCGATGGACATTTCGTCTCCCGTTGGCAATGACAGTCGTTGGGGTTGGACTGTAGGGGGCGAACGGGGGGCTGAATAATGATTAATACGGATCGGGTGATAACGGCCAGTTATCACCCGACGTTCGGCCTCATTCGGCCATCTGCAACTCCGGCAATTTCACCCGGAATGCGCGCGTCAGGCCCATCAGCACTACCAGGCCCATGCCCAGCCAGCACAGGCCAATGGTGAACGACAGGCTGGTCAGGCTGCTCCACAGCCACAGCGTGCTGAGAAAACCCAGCCCAGGAATGGCACCGTACAGCAGGTAGTTGCGGCCGCCGCGCAGTTTCTGGTCGACCAGGTAGTGCTTGACCACCGCCAGGTTCACCGCCGAGAAGGCGAACAGCGCGCCAAAGCTGATCATGTTGGCGACGGTATCGAGGGTGATCACCAGGGCGATCATCGACACCAGGCTGACCACCAGGATGGCCGTGGCCGGCACGCGCTTTTTCGTCGCCAGCTGGCCGAACGCCTGCGGCAATGCGCCGTCGCGGCCCATGGCGAACAGCACGCGCGATACGCTGGCCTGGGACACCATGGCCGAGGCGAAGCAGCCGGCCACGTAGGTGGCGGTGAACGCGGTTACCAGCAGCTCGCCGCCTACCCGGCGCATCACGTCCACCGAGGCCGAATCGGGGTCGGCGAAGCTGCCCCAGTCGGGGAACACCATCTGTGCGCAGTACGACACTACCAGGAACAGCAGGCCACCGATCAGCGACACGGCCAGAATCGCCACGGGAATGCGGTAGGTTGGGTTGCTGGTTTCCTCAGCCATGGTCGACACCGCGTCGAAGCCGAGGAACGACAGGCACAGCACGGCGGCGCCGGTCATGATCAGCGGCACACTGAAGCCTTCGTGGTGAAAGGGCGCCAGCAGCGACACCGGCTCTGCCTGCCCACTGAGCTTGAGCACGGACAGGGCGACGAAGACGATGATGAACACCAGCTGCACCACCACCAGGATCCAGTTGACCCGGGTGATCGACTCGATACCGATCAGGTTGAGGAAGGTGACCAGGGCTATGGAGCCGGCCACCCACACCCAGGCGTGGATGGCCGGGAAGTATTCCGACATATAGATGCCGATCAGCAGGTAGCTGAGCAGCGGTAGAAAGATGTAGTCAAGCAGCAATGTCCAGCCGGTGATGAAGCCGATGTGGCTACCGAAGGCTTTGCGCGTGTAGGTGTAGACCGACCCGGAGTAGGGGTGGGCCTGGACCATGCGGCCATAGCTGTAGGCGGTCAGCAGCATGGCGGCGAGGGTCAGCAGGTAGGCGGTGGGCAGGTGCCCTTTGGTCATCTGAGTGACCAGCCCGTAGGTGGTGAATACGGCCAGGGGCACCATGTAGGCCAGGCCGAACAGCACCAGGGCGGTCATCCCCATGGACTTGCGCAAGCGGCCGGTGCTGGCGTCGGGTTGTGTGGGTGCATGCAGAGTGGGGCTATGTGCGGGGCTATGGGCTGTACTTGTTGTTGTATGCATTGCTAACTCCTGGAAAGGGATGCAGGACACCGCAGTACGCGAGCAGGCTCGCTACCGGTAGGCGTTGTGCAAGGAGGTCGAGCGAAAGGCTCGCAGCGCTGGGCGGGTTGATGCTCCCACACCCTGCAGGCACCCGGAATCACCCTTTGGGGTGAGCAGGGGCGGACCTTGTCCGGCTCACCCCAAAGGGTGATTTCGGTGTCCGCAGGGCCGTGGGAGTATCTGGTCAACAACGCACCGCACAGGCGGCGGTGCCACTGAAAAGAAACGGCAGGCCCACAGTGACGACTCAATTGCTTTCAGAACACTGGTTCGAGCACCAGGCCAAGGTCACCGAGGCAATCGGCCGGCCGGGCTTTGCCGCCAACCTGTTTGCCGCACTGGGTGTGATCCGGCCCATCCAGGCCACCACGGTGTACCTGTACCCGCACGATGGCATGCCCTGCGCGCTGTTCGAGCAGGACGACAAGGCGCCTTGGCAGCCCGAGGGCAATGTCAGCCGCTACCTGTCTGGCTTCTACCTGCTCGACCCGTTTTACGGTGCTTGCGTGGAACAGGTCGAATCCGGCTGTTACGGCCTGTTCGAGGTGGCGCCCGACCATTTCGAGGTCAGCGAGTACTACCAGTCGTTCTACCGCCACTCGCACCTTGAGGATGAGCTCAACTACATCCTGCAGGTGGCGAACGGGCAAAGCCTGGCGGTTTCGCTGGCCTTCACCGACAAGCTCGATGGGCAAAGCCGCACGCTGTTCGGGCTTGTAACGCCTTGGGTGCTGGCGGTACTCAGCAAGCATTTTGCCGGGCTGGACAGCCGCGCCGGGCGCTTCGAGAACATCCTCGAGCAACGCATCCACGCCGCGCTGAACAACTTCGGCAGCTCGTTGCTGACCGAGCGTGAATGCCGCATCGCCCAACTGATTCTGCGCGGTCACTCGACCAAGTCGCTGGCCGAGCGTCTGGGTGTGTCGGAAGACACCATCAAGTCGCACCGCAAGAACGTCTACGCCAAGCTCGACATCGGTACCCAGTCCGAGCTGTTCTCCCTGTTCATCGACGCGCTGGCCAATGCCCAGGGCGTGCTGGGCAAGGACCCGCTTGAAAGCTACATGGGCAAGCTGCGCTGAGTGCCAGCCACCCTGCAACCCCACCGCAAAGGAAAACCAACAATGAACGCGCCTTTCGCCCCGCAACGCCAGACCCGCGACTACCAGGCAGCCGATGCCGCCCACCACATCCATGCCTTCCTCGACCAGAAGGCGCTGAACGCCGAAGGGCCACGGGTGATCGTCGGTGGCGAGCGCCTGCACCTGTGGGACAGCGAGGGCAAGCGCTACCTGGATGGCATGTCCGGCCTGTGGTGCACCCAGCTTGGCTATGGCCGCCGTGACCTGACTGCCGCCGCCGCCACGCAGATGGACCAGCTGGCCTACTACAACATGTTCTTCCACACCACCCACCCGGCAGTGATCGAACTGTCCGAGTTGCTGTTCAGCCTGCTGCCAGGGCACTACAGCCACGCGATCTACACCAACTCCGGCTCCGAGGCCAATGAGGTGCTGATCCGTACCGTGCGCCGCTACTGGCAGGTGGTCGGCCAGCCCAGCAAGAAGGTCATGATCGGCCGCTGGAACGGCTACCACGGCTCGACCCTGGCGGCCACGGCGCTGGGCGGCATGAAGTTCATGCACGAAATGGGTGGGCTGATTCCGGACGTGGCGCACATCGACGAGCCGTACTGGTACGCCGAGGGTGGCGAGCTGACCCCGGCCGAGTTCGGCCGCCGCTGCGCCCTGCAACTGGAGGAAAAAATTCTCGAGCTGGGTGCCGAAAACGTTGCCGGCTTCATTGCCGAGCCGTTCCAGGGCGCGGGCGGCATGATCTTCCCGCCAGAAAGCTACTGGCCGGAAATCCAGCGCATCTGCCGCCAGTACGACGTGCTGCTGTGCGCCGATGAAGTGATCGGTGGCTTTGGCCGCACCGGCGAATGGTTCGCCCATGAATACTTCGGCTTCGAGCCCGACACCCTGTCGATTGCCAAGGGCCTGACCAGCGGCTACGTGCCGATGGGCGGCCTGGTGCTGAGCAAGCGCATTGCCGAGGCGTTGGTGGAGCGTGGCGGGGTGTTCGCCCACGGCCTGACCTATTCCGGCCACCCGGTGGCGGCGGCGGTGGCCATTGCCAACCTCAAAGCGTTGCGCGACGAAGGCATCGTGCGCCAGGTAAAGGACGACACCGGGCCGTACCTGCAACGCATCCTGCGTGAGGTGTTCGCCGATCACCCGTTGATCGGCCAGGTGCAGGGGGCAGGGTTGGTGGCGGCGCTGCAGTTCGCCGAGCACAAGCCGACGCGCAAGCGCTTTGCCAACGAGAACGACCTGGCCTGGCAGTGCCGCACCTTTGGTTTCGAGGAAGGGGTGATCATTCGTTCGACCCTGGGCCGGATGATCATGGCGCCGGCCTTGATCGCCAACCACAGCGAGCTGGATGAGCTGGTGGAGAAAACCCGGATTGCCGTTGACCGCACGGCGCGGTTGGTCGGCAAGCTCTAACCCGCTCGCAAGCCCGGCACACTTCCTGTTGGAGCGGATAAACCCGCCCCAGCAGGGAGCGCGTAGCCTTTACGAAAAGACTGCTCCAAAGCGATCAGGAGTACAAATGTACACCCTCGAATTCTGGCAACAACGCGCCTCGGATCTGTACCTGCCGTCCCAGGCGTTGATCAACGGCAAACCCGTCAACGCACAGGACGGCGCCACCTTCGCCGCCATCAACCCCGCGACCAACAAGGTATTGGCACAGGTGACTGCCTGCGGCCAAACCGAGGTCGACCTGGCTGTCGCCAGTGCCCGCCGAGCTTTCGAGCAAGGCCCGTGGCCACGCATGGCCCCTGGGGAGCGCAAGAAGGTGCTGCTGCGCTTGGCCGAGCTGATCATGGCCCATCGCGAAGAACTGGCCTTGCTGGACTCGCTGAACATGGGCAAGCCGGTGATGGATGCCTACAACATCGACGTGCCGGGCTCGGCACATGTGTTCGCCTGGTACGGTGAGGCGCTGGACAAGCTGTACGACCAGGTGGCGCCCACGGCGCCGAATGCGCTGGCCACCATCACCCGCGAAGCACTGGGAGTGGTCGCGGCCGTGGTGCCGTGGAACTTCCCCCTCGACATGGCCGCCTGGAAGCTTGCCCCGGCGTTGGCCGCCGGCAACAGCGTGGTGCTCAAACCCGCCGAACAGTCACCGTTCTCGGCCTTGCGCCTGGCCCAACTGGCGCTGGAAGCGGGCTTGCCGGAAGGCGTGCTGAACGTGGTGCCGGGGCTGGGCGAGCAGGCCGGGCAGGCGCTGGGCCTGCACCCGGATGTGGACTGCCTGGTGTTCACCGGCTCCACCCAGGTGGGCAAGTACTTCATGCAGTATTCGGCGCAGTCCAACCTCAAGCAGGTGTGGCTGGAGTGCGGCGGCAAGAGCCCCAACCTGGTGTTCGAAAACTGCCAGGACCTGGACCTGGCTGCGGAAAAGGCCGCCTTCGGCATTTTCTTCAACCAGGGCGAGGTGTGCTCGGCCAACTCGCGGCTGTACGTGCAGCGCGCCATCCATGATGAATTTGTCGAGCGTCTGCAGGCCAAGGCCCGCCAGTGGTTGCCGGGTAACCCGCTGAACCCGGCGAGCCGCGCCGGGGCCATTGTCGATGCCGAGCAAACCCGCCGTATCGAGGCTGCCATCGCCCTTGCCGGGCAAGAGGGCGCTCGTTTGGTGTGTGGTGGCCGACGCCTGACCCTCGACGGTTCGGACAACTACATCGAGCCGACTGTCTTTGCCGGTGTCGAGGGCCGCATGAAGCTGGCGCGCGAAGAGGTGTTCGGGCCCGTGCTGGCCGTCAGCGCCTTCGACACGGAAGAAGAAGCGGTGCGCCTGGCCAACGACAGCATCTATGGCCTGGCGGCCTCGGTGTGGAGCGATGACTTCAACCAGGTACACCGGGTCGCGCGGGCGTTGAAGGCCGGCACCGTGTCGGTGAACACGGTTGATGCACTGGATGTGACGGTGCCGTTCGGCGGGGGCAAGCAGTCGGGCTTTGGCCGCGACCTGTCGCTGCATTCGTTCGACAAGTATTCACAACTCAAGACCACCTGGTACCAGTTGCGCGCCTAAGCGCCTGGCGCACTATTTGCCGTGCCTGTGAGATCGAGCGCCCCCGCGCGGCGCTCGATCTCACAGGCGCTGCAAATCCACCGGCAGGCACCTGAACGGCCTAACCCCATACTAATTTCCGTAACCCCAGCAAAAAGCTCACGCGCACTCTACACTGCTCCGGATATCAGCCAAGGCAATGCGCCATACATGGAGTACCTGGGATGGGCTACGTGTCGAATGGTCGTGCCTCTGGAAACGCCGGATGGGGTATTTCACTGCAGTGGCTGGTGGCGCTGGCCATTGTGCTGGGTATGCTGCTGCTGGGCGCCGCCCTGGCCTGGCAAGGCTATCGCGGCATTCGCCAGACCCTGGTAGCCGCCGCAGGCGATTCCGCCTTGCAAATGGGTAAGACCATCGACGAGCGTGCCCGGCGCCTGATCGACCCGGCGCAAAGCAGTATCCGCCTGCTTGCCTACAACCCGGCCGCGCACACCCTGGCGCAGCGCCTGGAGCGGTTGCCGCAGCTGGTGGAAACGCTCGACGCCAACCGCATGCTAAGCGCCGCCTACCTGGGCTACCCCAATGGTGATTTCTTGCTGGTACGGCGCTTGCGTGACCCGCAATTGCTGCAACTTTTCAGCGCGCCACCAGGCACGGTGTTTCTGGTGCAAAGCGTCAACCGTGAGGGTGGGGCGGTACAAGGCGAATGGCGCTTCTACGACCGGGCATTGAACTTGTTGCAGACCCAGGCCAAACCCGAGTACCGCTACGATCCGCGCCTGCGTCCGTGGTTCGTCGAAGCCGCAGCACAAGCCACCACCGTGCTGACCCGCCCCTACGTGTTTTTCACCACCCGGGAAGTCGGCCTGACCATGGCCCAGCGCAGCGTCGACGGGGGGACCGTGATCGGCATGGACGTGTCGGTCAATGACCTGGCCAGCGAAACCCAGGACTTGCGCATGACGCCCGGCACCGAGATTGTCGTGGTCGATGACCAGGGCCGCGTGGTGGCCTACCCAGACCTGCAACGGGTGATCGTGCACGAGGGGCAGGGGGTGCGCCTGTCGAGCGTTGGCGAACTGGGTATTGCCAGCTTGCAGCACCTGTTTGCCGACCTGCCGGCAGGCACCCAGCCGCAGCCTTACCTGGTGGATGGCCTGACGTGGTACGGCATGCGCGTGCAACTGACCACCTTGGCCGGGCAGAACCTGCAAGTGCTGATTGCCGTGCCGGCTGATGAGTTGCTGGCCGGCGCACGCAAGGTGTTGTTCGAGCAGTTGCTCTGGACAGCGGCACTGATGGTCGTCCTGCTGGTGCTCGGCGGTGTGATTGGCCGGCGCATCGCTCGGCCGTTGCGGCGTTTGGCCGAACAGGTGCAGGGCCTGGCCGGTTTCGATTTCGGCCGTGAAGTGGGGGTGCATTCGCGGGTGACCGAGGTGCGTGAGTTGAGCCAGGTGCTGAGCCGCATGTCTGGCACCATCGGCAACTTCCAGGCGATTACCCTCACGCTCAGCCGCGAACGCGACCTGGAGCACATGCTTGATGGTGTTCTGAGCCACCTGGTGAAGGCCGCAGGGGTCAACGCCGGCGTGGTGTACCTGTACGACGACGAGCGTGCACTGCTGCGCCTGGCCGCCTCTTGCCGTGGCGAGCAGTACCCGGTTGAACTGGTCGTGGACAAAGGCGACCAGCAGCGCCTGGCCGTTGCGGTGACCCAAGCCCTGGGCTTGCACGAGCATAGCCTGGCCGTGGTGCTCAATGACCGTAGCCAAGCGCTGCTGGGCATTCTGCTGTTGCAACTGGACGAAGCGCCTGGGCGTGCGCAGGCAGGTCAGCCGTTCCGGCGCTTTGTCGAGGAGCTGTCCGGGGTGGCGGCAGTGGCCATCGAGACGCGCCAGCTGGCCGAAGCCCAGCGGCGTCTGATGGATGCCCTGATCAAGCTGCTGGCCGACGCCATCGATGCCAAGAGCCCCTACACCGGCGGCCACTGCGAACGGGTGCCCCAGCTGGCGCAGATGCTGCTGGACCAGGCCGTGGCAGCTGACAGTGGCCCCTACGCCAGCTTCAGCATGACCGAGGCCGAACGTTACGAATTCCGTGTGGCAGCCTGGTTGCACGATTGTGGCAAGGTCACCAGCCCCGAGTACGTGGTGGACAAGGCGACCAAGCTTGAGACCCTGTACAACCGCATTCATGAAGTGCGCATGCGTTTTGAAGTGCTCTGGCGCGATGCCGAACTTACCTACTGGCAGGGCCTGGCCAGCGGTGCCGAGCCGCAGGCCTTACGTCGTGCCTTGAGCGTTGCCCAGGCCGAGCTGCAGGGCGACTTTGCCTTCGTCGCCCAGGCCAACATCGGCGGCGAGTTCATGCAGGACGCCGATATCCAGCGCTTGCAACAGATCGGCCAGCGCCGCTGGCTGCGCCATTTCGATAACCGCCTGGGTATCTCCCGTGATGAAGCGGAGCACCTTGCCGGCGTGGCGCAACCTGCGCTACCGGTAGCGGAACCATTGCTGGCCGACCGCCCCGAGCACTGTGTGCCCTGGGGCGCTCGCACGCCGCCGGTGGGCAAGGACGACCCGCGCAATACCTGGGGGTTCGACATGCGCTTGCCAGCCCACGCCAGCAACCACGGCGAGCTGTACAACCTGGCGATCCGCCGTGGCACGCTGAATGACGAAGAGCGGTTCAAGATCAACGAGCACATCGTGCAGACCATCATCATGCTCAGTTCATTGCCGTTCCCGCGCCACCTCAAGCGGGTACCCGACATCGCAGGCAACCACCACGAGAAGATGAACGGCAGCGGTTACCCGCGCCGGCTGGGCGAGCAGGACCTGGGCATTGCAGAACGGGTGATGGCGATTGCCGATATCTTCGAGGCGCTGACAGCGGCCGACAGGCCTTACAAACCGCCGAAGACCTTGTCCGAATCGGTGAAGATCATGGTGTTCATGGTCCGCGACGGGCACCTCGACGGGCAACTGCTGCAGCTGTTCCTCAGCAGCGGGGTGTACCGCCAATACGCCGAGCGCTTCCTGCGCGCCGAACAGATCGACGAGGTGGATGTGGCCTACTGGCTGGAGCAGATACGCTGCACGGCCTGAGCGTTACTGCTTGCCCAGGCGCTTGTACAAGGTAGTGCGCGAGATACCGAGTTCCTTGGCGGCGGCGCTGACGTTACCGGCATGGGCCAGCAGGACGCGCTCGATCACTTCCTGGGTAGCGTCGGCAAGGTTGCACGAGGTCACGTGCGCCTGGCCTTGCAGGTCGTCGGGAAGGTGCTGCAGGTTGATGCACGGTTCGCCAGCGGCCAGCACCCCGACCAGGCGCGCCACGTTGTCCAGTTGCCGCAGGTTGCCCGGCCAGTGGTAGGCCTGCAATTGGCGCCTGGCCTCTGCCGCCAGCGGCGGGAAGCCTGGGCGCTGGAAGAAATTGTCGATCAGTTGCGCCTTGTCCAGGCGCTGTTCCAGGGCAGGCAGGGCCACGCGCAGGCCGTCCAGGCGGTAGAACAGGTCCTCGCGAAAGCCGCCGCTGCTCACCAGGCTGGCGAGGTCCTTGTGGGTGGCGGCGACAACGTGGGCCTTCAGCGCCACGCTGCTGGTGCTGCCAACACGGGTGATCTGCCGCTCCTGCAAGGCACGCAGCAGCCGGCTTTGCAGGGCCAACGGCATGTCACCGATTTCGTCCAGCAGCAAGATGCCGTCGCCGGCGGACTCCAGCAGGCCCACGGCGCCGCCTTTGCGAGCGCCGGTGAAGCTGCCTTCGGTGTAGCCGAACAGTTCAGCTTCGATGAGGCTCTCGGGCAGGGCTGCGCAGTTGATTGCAATGAACGGGGCCTGTGGGCAGCAGTGTTCGTGCAGCGCCTTGGCGAACACTTCTTTACCAGAACCGGTCGGCCCGGTGATCAGCACCGGCAGGTTTCCAGCCACGGCCTTGCAGGCATCTGCGAAGCGGGCGTTGACCCGCCGGTCGCTGCCCAGCGCCGTGTGGCTGGCCCGCAGTGGCCGTGGCTTGGCGGCAGGCTGCGCCAATAGCCGGCCATACAGGCGTGAGCCGTCGGCCAAGGCCAGCAGCTGCGGCGAGCCATCCAGGCCGTTGTGGCCAGGGCGGTCGAACAGTTGCTCCAGCGTCAGCCCTTCAGGGCGGTAGCTGGGCACGCCCAGCAACTGCTGTGCGGCGCGGTTGGCTGCGTACACCGTGCCATCGTCGTGCACGGCCAGCAGCGCCTGCAGTGGCGAGCCGAGCAGCCTTGGGTCGTGTTGCAGCTCCAGGATGCGGCAGCCCGGCAGGCCGTGGAAGAAATTGTTTTCAGTCGCCAGCGCCGCATGTTTGAGGCGTTCGAGCATGGTCCCGGCATTGCGTGTGCCGATACCGGTCAGGTCCAGCGCCCCGAGCAGCTCGCCATTGACCCCGCGCAATGGCACGCTGACGCAGAAAAACTGGGCAAACTCCTGCAGGTAATGCTGGTTGCCGGCAACGATCGCCGGCAGGCCGTCCATCAGCGTGCAGGCCGGGGCAGTGGTGCCGACGTCGACCTCGCTGACCCGGCGCCCGGTGTGCAGGGCCGACAACGGGCCGTCGATGCCTGATGGCTTGCGGGTCTGGACAATGCGGTTATCCGGGTTGACGCAAAACAGCATCCAGTGCGAATCGCCAATCAGTTCCCATAACCGTTCCAGCTCTGGCTGCACGCAGGCAGCCAGTTGGCTGTCGGCCTCGGTCAGTGGCAGCACATCCAGCTGCCCGTGTGCCAGGCGCGGTTGCCACGGGCTGAGCCCGGCGGCCCTGGAACGCTCCCACGAACGCTCGATAGGTTCCGGCAGCAGCCCGGCGGGCAACGGCAGGCCTTCGGCGAACTGCTGGCGGGCGCTGTGCAACTGGAGTTGTAGGCGATCCATGGGTACACCTTGTGAGGGTTTACGGCACGCTGCTGACTGCGCACGTTGCGCCGCTGCCAGCAGCGCGTCAAGGCTGCCAAGCATCAGAACAGCAGCAGCGCCCGCAGGTTGACCCCGGTGTCCTCCTGGAAACCACCGACCACGCGGGTGTCGTGGGTCAACTGGCCGCTCAACTGCACGGTGCTGCCGACCATCTGCTGAAACTCCAGACGCACTTGCTGCACCTCGGTCTTCTGTCCCGTGTAGTCGCCCGACAGGTGCTGCTTGCCGCCTTCGCTGGCGGAGAAGCCCAGGGCCAGGCGCTGGGCCGGGTTGAAGTCGTAGCGCAGGTTGGTCTGCAACTGGTAGGTCGTGTCCTGGCGCAATGTCTGGCTGCCGCTGCCGGCCTTGTCGTTGCTGCCATAGAACACGGCATCGGCATACCACTCCATGGACCAGCGACCCCACAGCGGTTCTACCCAGCCCAGTTGCAGGTCGCCTTTCCAGCGGTTTTCGCCCAGGTTCACGCCGGCGCCGCGGTCGTATTGGCCCCACGGCAGGTACAGCAGTGGGGTAATGCCGAAGTAGCGGCCGCTGGCGCCCAGCCCAGGCTGGTTTACCAGCCAGAAGGTGGCACCGATGATCGGGTCGGCCATGCCGCTGTTGCTGCCCAGCGACTGCCCGCCAACCTTCACGTCGTAGACATGGCCAAAGGGCAGGAGTATTTGCGGGTCCACCGTGATACCGCCGATTTCGGTGAAATGGATCAGGCGCAGGATGCTGATGTTGGAACGCAGGCTGGTGCCGTGCGTGGCGTCGGGCGCACCGTCGCCGTTGAAGCGGTCGGCGCGGCTGAATTGCTGGTACCAGGCGGCGACGTTGGTGCCTGGGGGCAGCGCCGTGTAGTCGCCGGCATTCACATCGACAGCCAGGGCCTTGGCTGAAACCAGCACGCAGGCCAGCATGCCCCAGGCAAGGCTGGAGTTCTTTGTCATGTCAGGGGTTCCCTTGTTCTTGTTATGGCGTGGGGCAGCCCTTGGCTGCCCCTGGGGGCGTTACTTCTGGATACGGATGATCGGTTTCAGCGTCAGGCCTTTTTCGCTGTCCTCGGCGGCCTGGTTGATCTGCTCGAAGTCATAGAAACGCACCAGTTTGTCGAAGGCGAAGCGGCCCTGCAGGTACAGGTTGACCAGCTCGGGGATGAACTTCTTCGGCACGCTGTCACCCTCGACGATGCCGCGAATGACCTTGCCGCCCAGCAGCAGGTCGTTGACGTCGAACTGTGCAGTGGTGCCCAGCGGCGGCGCACCGACCACCCCCAGTGCGCCACGGCTGCCAAGGGCATCCACGGCCTGGCGCAGCACTTCCGGGCGCCCCGTGGACTCCAGGGCGAACTGCACGCCGCCGCCGGTGATTTCGCGGATGGCTGCCACCGGGTCGGTTTCACGGCTGTTGACCACGTGGGTGGCGCCCAGCTCCAGGGCCAGCGCCAGACGCGAAGGCACCACGTCGACCGCGATGATGGTGGCGGCGCCTGCCACTTGCGCGGCCAGCACGGCGGACAGGCCCACCGCACCGCCGCCAAAGGCGGCAAAGGCGCTGCCCGGGGTGACCCTGAGCGAGTTGATCACCGCGCCGGCGCCTGTCTGGATACCGCAACCCAGCGGGCCAAGCAGCTCGATTGGCGCTTCCTTGGGCACCCGCACGGTGTTGTTCTCGCGCCCCAGTGCGTAGGTGGCGAACGACGACTGGGCGAAGAAGTGGTCATTCAGGGCGTAGCCTTGTTCATCCTGCAGCGCATGTTCGCCTTCGGGGCCAGCACCACTGAAATTGCGCCCGAAAAAGTCCTGGCAGTAGGCGGCCTGGCCTGCGTCGCAGGCCAGGCAGTGGCCGCAGTAGCCGTAGGTCATCACCACGTGGTCGCCCACGGCCAGGTTCTGTACCAGAGGGCCAACGGCCTCGACGATGCCAGAGCCTTCGTGCCCCAGCACCGCTGGCAGCGGCACGGGGTAGTACTGGTCGCGCACGATCATGTCGGTGTGGCACATGCCGGTGGCGACGATGCGCACCAGCACTTCATCACCTTGCGGCGCACGAATACGCGCCTGTTCCAGCACGAAGGGGGCGCCTTTGCCACGGGTGACGGCAGCTTGAATGGGGCGAAACAGAGGTGTTGTCATTGTTATTGTTCTCCGGGGTTACAGGGGGTAGGCAGGCGCTTGGCCCTTGAGGGTCAGCCATTGCCATTGGGTGAACTCTTCCCAGTTGGCGGCGCCACCGATGCTGCTGCCGTTGCCGGATGCACCCACGCCGCCGAAAGGGTTGATGACCTCGTCGTTGACGGTCTGGTCGTTGATATGCAGCAGCCCGGTGCGCAATTGTTCGCCCAGGCGCAAGGCGCGGCCGGTATCGCGCGACAGGATGGCGGCGCTCAAGCCGTAGTCCGTGTCGTTGGCCAGTTCCACGGCCTGCTCATCTCTATCGAACGGCACCACCACGGCCACGGGGCCAAAGATCTCCTCGTGAAATGCCGGGTTGTCACGCTGCACGTCGCTGAGCACGGTCGGCTGGAAGAACAGCCCGTCAGCCGCACCGCCGGTTGCCAGCGTTGCCCCGGCAGCGCGTGCGGCGTCGACGATGCGCAAGGCGTTGTCACGCTGGGCCGCGTTGATCAGCGGGCCTAGGTGTACCTGGCCGCTGGCCGGGTCGCCCACCGTCAGGCTGCGTGCCTTGGCCACCAGGCGCGCGACGAACGCGTCATAGATGCCCCGTTGCACCAGCACCCGGCCGGTCGACATGCAGATTTGCCCCTGGTGCAGGTACACCCCCCAGGTAGCGTTGGCGATGGCCAGGTCCAGGTCGGCGTCGTCGAGGATGATCAACGAGTTCTTGCCTCCCAGTTCGAGCGAGACTTTCTTCAGGTGGCGACCGGCAGCTTCGCCCACTTTGCGGCCAGCGGCGGTGGAACCGGTGAACTGGATCATCGCCACGCTGGGTGACGCAGTCAGCGCTGCACCGGCCTCTGCGCCGCCCGGCAGCACATGCAGCACGCCTGCCGGCAAACCTGCCAGCTCGAAGATGCGGGCGATGACATGGCCGCCGCACACTGCGGTGCGCGGGTCGGGCTTGAGCACGACCGCATTGCCCGTGGCCAGTGCCGGGGCAACCGCACGCATGGCCAGGTACAGCGGGAAGTTGAACGGTGAAATGACTCCGATCACGCCCAGCGGGCGGCGCCGCGCGATGCTCAGGCGGCCGGCTGTGGAAGGCAGTACTTCGCCTTGGCTGCGCGAGGGAAGGGCACAGGCTTCGTGCAGCGCTTTGATGCTGATGGAGGCCTCGAAGCCGGCCTTGGCCTGGGTCGAGCCACTTTCGCGAACGATCCAGTTGGCGATCTCGGCCTGGTATTGCTCGGCGATAGCGGCGGCCTTGCGCAGGACTTTGGCGCGTTCGTCGTAGGGCAGGGCATACCAACTGCGCTGGGCCGTGGCGGCCTCGCGCGCGCTGTGCTCCACCTGTTTGGCACCGGCGTTGGCCAGGGCACCCAGTGCCACGCCATTGCCAGGGGAGGTTACGGCGGTGGCGGGCAGCTCACCGGGTACCCATGTACCGGTGAACAGCCGCTCGTTCCAGAGTTCGTTGGGCAGTAAGGTATCCACGCAAAGCATCCTGTGTTGTTGTGTTCACGGATGCTTGTTGCAGGGGGTGTGCCAAGGTGCAGCGGCCATAGAATTCAGGAGCTGCGGGCCTGGCGGTGTTCACAACCTGAACAATCGACGGTTTTGCGAGTGTTCATTTTCTGAACAGGGCGCTGCAAGCCTTTCGGCTTGCCTCACTCGTATCCTTGCGCCCCGGCAATATGCCGCCCGGCCACATAGCCGAAGGTCAGCGCCGGCCCCAGGTTGATGCCGCCCGATGGGTACCAGCCACCAAACACGCTGGCCATGTCGGTACCCGCCGCATACAAACCTGCAATCGGCTGCCCGGCCTCATCCAGCACCTGGGCATTGCCGTCGGTGCGCAGCCCGGCAAAGGTGCCGAAGCAGCCGGGCTGTACTTTCACCGCATAGAACGGCCCGTGCTCGATGGGCGCCACGCAAGGGTTGGGGCCTTTGTGCCCAGGGTCGCCTTGCTTGCGGTTGAACGGCGTGGACCCCCGGCCAAAGGCGGGGTCCTGGCCATTGCGTGCGTGCTTGTTGAAGTCGCTGACCGTGGCCCTTAACCCGGCCGGGTCAATGCCGCAGGCATCCGCCAACGCTTCCAGCGTGGCACCTTGCTTGAGGTAGCCGCTGCGCACATGGGGCCCCACCGGCAACGGCGCGGGGCGGGCGTGGCCCAGCCCGTAGCGGCGCAGGAACCGATGGTCGCAGACCAGCCACGAACACACCGCTTCATCCTGCGGCACCGCCGCGACCATCGCCGATACATAGTCGTAGTAGCCATGCGCTTCATTGACGAAGCGCTTGCCGTTGGCCAGCACGCCGATAATGCCCGGCTTGCCGCGCTCGATAATGTGCGGAAAATGGCCGACGCTGCCGTCGCGGTGCGGCACCTGCGAAACCGGTGCCCAGGCCACCGGCGATTTCAAGTCGGTGGCAACCACGCCACCGGCAGATTCCCCCAGGCGCAGGCCATCGCCCGAGCAGCCCTTGGGCGGCAGCGCCAGGTTGTCGTGGCCGCTGGCATCGCGGGGGAACAATTGCCGGCGGCGGGCGTTGTCGTTGGGGAAGCCGCCTGCCGCCAGCACTACGGCCTTGGCGCGAATCAGCTGCTCGCCCTGCGGTGTGGCCACCCGTGCCCCGCGCACCTGGCCATCCTCGACCAGCAGGTGCTTGGCCGGCGCCGACTCTTGCAGGTGCACGCCCAGGTCCTGCGCCGATTTGGCCAGGCGCGCCACCAGCGCCACGCCGTTGACCAGGTGCATCGCCCGGCCGTAGCGGGCCAGGTGGTACAGGTGGCGGCCAAAGCGTTTGCACACATGCAGCAGGGCTTTGGGCGAGCGGGTCATGTTGAGAAAAGCAGCAAGGTCGGCGCCGGCCATGATCGGCATGCCCATGAATGAGGTTTCGCGCAGGGTCTTGCGCAAGCGCGGCAGCAGGGCGCCAACCTCGCGGGCGTCATAGGGCGCGGCGATCACCTGGTGCCCGCCCTGGGCTGCCCCCGGTGTGTCGCCATGCATGTCGGGTATACCGTTGCCGTCGGCAAACTGCAACGCCGTGTGCTTCTCGAAAAACGCCACCATGTGCGGGCACGCTTCAAGGAAGGCATCGACGCACTCGGCGTTGTAGTTAGCCCCCAGTTCATGGCGCAGATAAGTGCGTGGCTGTTCGATGTCTTCTACGATGCCGGCCCTGCGCGCCAGTGGATTGCGCGGCGCCCAGGCCCAGCCACCGGACCAGGCGGTGGCACCGCCAAACACCGGTTCCTTCTCCACCAGGATCACCTTCTGCCCATGCCAGGCAGCCGTTACGGCCGCAGCCAGCCCGGCGGCGCCAGAGCCTATGACCAGTACATCGCATTCGGTTTCGAAGGGAGCGGAAGGCATCACGGGATTCCTGTATTGTTATTGGAACAAGGTTCCATATTCTTGTCGGCAGCGTCTCGGCCTGCAAGGGCAGGCGGGTTGTGCCAGGCAAGTACTGGGCGATCATCGGACATTCACAGTCGCTGGCGCTGCGCTGGCTAGCGACGATGTGGAATCATCTTCTAGAATTCGCAAAAAAATCAGGGACCTGTGTCATGGCTGGTAGTCAGATCGAACGCGCCTTCAGTCTTGTAGAAAGCCTTGCCGGTGAGCCCCAGGGGCTACCGCTGCAAACCTTGGCCGAGCGCTTGGACATTCCCAAAAGCGCTGCCCACCGCATGCTCACCGAGCTGGTGCGGCTGGGCTATGTGCGACAAAACCGGGAAAGCAGCCGTTATCAGCTATCGGCCAAGCTGGTCGCGCAGGGCTTTCGTTACCTGGCCAGCAGCGGTGCCGACATCATCCAGCCGATTCTCGACCGCCTGGCCCAGGACAGCGGCGAACTGGTACGCCTGGGTGTGATCGAGGGCGTCCGGCAAACCTGGATCGCCAAGTCCCAGGGCGCCCGCTCCGGGCTGCGCTACGACCCGGACATGGGCCGCGATGCGCCGCTGTTCTATACCGCCTCCGGGCATGCCTGGCTGGCCAGCCTGAACGATGAGCAGGCGCTGCAGATGGTGTTGCGCCAAGGCATTGCCGACCCCGCTCAGTTCGGCCCGAATGCACCGCGCTCCACCGATGAGCTGCTCGCCTACCTGCACCGCGCCCGCGAGCGTGGCTACGCCTGGGTCGAGGAAACCTCCGCCATTGGCACGTCGGCCCTCGCCGCAGTGGTGCGCCGCCCGCAAAGTGACGAGGTCATCGGCGTACTGAGCATCGCCGGGCCCAGCGCGCGCCTGGCACAAAGCCGCCTGCCCGAGCTGGCACCGCTGCTGCTGGCGGCGGCGGACGAACTGTCGGCTGCCAGCCGCGCCAGCGAGTTGTTCGCTTGAAGGCATAAAGCGGTCGATTACCGCACAGTCTGTTGCGCCGGTTCTTCTGAAAAGCTGAACCAGGTTCTAAATTGTTGATCGTGGATTCTGGAACTTAGTTTCAGAATTCGCAAAACAACAATGACAAGAGGACAGGCTGTTGAACGCACCCCTTCGTATTGCCTTGATCGGCGCTGGCATCATGGGCCGCCAGCACTACCAGCACTTGCGCAATGTGCCGCAAGCCCAACTGTGTGCCGTGGCCGACCCCGGCCCAGAGGCCGAAGCCTTCGCCGCCGAGTGCGGTGTGCCTTGTTTTGCCGACCATCGCCAGATGCTGGAGCGTGTGCGCCCGGAGGCGGTGATCATCGCCAACCCCAACAATCAGCATGTGGCCACCGCGTTGGATTGCGTCGAGGCCGGCGTGCCGGTGCTTGTAGAAAAACCGGTAGGCGTACATCTGGATGAAGTTCGGGCACTGGTAGAGGCTTCGCATCGGCGCAATGTGCCGGTGCTGGTCGGCCACCATCGCCGGCACAACCCGCTGATCGCCAAGGCGCACCAGGTGATCAGCGAAGGCAAGCTGGGCCGGCTGATCAACGTTACCGCGCTGTGGCAGTTGCAAAAGCCCGATAGCTATTTCGAAACCCCCTGGCGTCGCGAGCCAGGGGCGGGCTTTTTGCTGACCAACCTGATCCACGACCTGGATCTGCTGCGTCACCTGTGTGGTGAGGTGGTGCAGGTGCAGGCGTTCACCCGCAACGATGTACGTGGTTTTGCCAACGAAGACAGCGCAGCAGTGCTGCTGCAATTCGCCAATGGCGCGTTGGGCAGCCTGACGGGCTCGGACGCGGTGGCCGCGCCCTGGAGCTGGGAGCTGGACTCTGGCGAAAGCCCGATCTACCCGCGCCAGGACGGTCAGCCGTGTTACATGCTGGCTGGTACTCAAGGGGCGTTGAGCATTCCCCAGCTCAAGCGCTGGCATTACGCCGAGGCCGGTTCGGGCTGGCACACGCCGCTGCTGCAGTGCGAGGAGAGCATCCCCGCTGGCGAGGCGTTGACCCTGCAGTTGCAGCACTTCGTGCGGGTTGCCCGTGGTGAACAGGCGCCGCTGATCAATGCCGCCGACGGTGGCCGCACCCTCGCGCTGATCGAAGCGATCCGCCAGGCAGCCGAAAGCGGCCGGGCCTGCGCGCCCGAGCACATTGGCTGAAGCAACCTTACTCTTTACTGGTGACGATAAATGACTGATCGGATTTTCTCCCTCGCGGCCCTGACGGTACTCGAGCTGTCCCCACCGGACATGGTCGAGGCTGCCGCCCGCGCGGGTTACAGCCACGTTGGCCTACGCCTGGTGCCCGCTACCGAACACGAGCAGCACTTCCCGTTGGTGGCCGATGCCGACCTGCGTCGGCAGACCCAGGCGCGCCTGCGCGACACCGGCATCAAGGTGCTCGACCTGGAGATTCTGCGCCTCAAGCCGGAAACCTGCGTCGCCGATTTCGAACCGATCCTGGCGGTGGGCGCCGAGTTGGGGGGCACCGAACTGCTGGTGGCTGGCAACGACCCGGACGAAGCGCGGCTGACCGAACGCTTTGCCGCTTTGTGCGAGCTGGCGGCGCGCTACGGCATCTACCCGCACCTGGAGTTCATGCCCTGGACCGACGTGCGCGACCTGCGCCAGGCCATGCGAGTGGTGGCCAACGCCGACCACGCCAATGGCTGCGTGCTGGTGGATGCCTTCCACTTCAACCGATCCCACTCATCGTTGGACCACCTGGCGCAGTTGGCACCGCAGCGCATGCGCTATGCCCAGCTGTGTGACGTGGCCGGCCCAGTACCGGCCGACATGGACGAGATTCTGCGCCAGGCGCGTAACGAGCGACGCTTCCCCGGTGATGGCGATGCCGACCTGGTCAGCCTGCTGCGCGGCTTGCCGGCAACCGTGCCGCTGAGCCTGGAAATACCCACACGGCAGTTGCTGGAGCAGGGCATCAGCGGCGAACAGCGCGCGCGCATGGCGCTGGAGAAAGCCCTGGCGGTGTTGGCCAAGGTCTGATTTCGACCGGCAGCGCCCCTTTTGTAGGAGCGGCCTTGTGTCGCGAAAGGGCCGCAAAGCGGCCCCAGATTCTCAGGCGTGTTGCAGAAATCGCTGGGGCTGCTTTGCAGCCCTTTCGCGACGCAAGGCCGCTCCCACTGTCATGGCCATTATCACCAGCCCAAAAAAAGGGCCCGCAAGGGCCCCGTAGAGAAAAGTGGCTAGCGCCCTCAGGCGCTCTCGACCTTGCGCGGTGCCATGAAGTACATCCACACCAGCGCCAGGAAGTACATGGCCGGGATCATGGTGAACAGCACGGCATAGTTGTTGTGGGTAGCGGTCAACACGCTGCCGACGATTTGCGTCATGAACATCCCGCCAATCGCCGCGCACATGCTGCCAAACCCGAACACCGTGCTCACCAGGTGCTTGGGTGTGTAGTCCATCACCAGGCTCCAGATGTTCGCCGTCCACGCCTGGTGCGCGCCCACGGCCAGCGAGATGGCGGCCACTGCAACCCAAAGGCCACTGGCGTTGGCGGCAAAGATGACGCTGAGCATGGTGCAGGCGAAGATCAGCATCGACACCAGCCGCGCAGTCGTGGCACGCACGCCACGGCCAATCAGCCACGACGACAAGATGCCGCCACCGATGCTGCCAAAGTCCGCCGTCAGCCAGATGATGATCAGCGGGATGCCCATCTGGGTCACGTTGATGCCCAGGCTGTACTGCTGGTTGAGGAATGGCGGCAGCCAGTACAGGTAGAACCAGAACACCGGTGCGGTAATCGCATAGGCCACTGCAAACGCCCAGGTGCCACGCAGGCGCAGGATACGGCTGAACGGCACGCGGGTCGGCTCGGGCTCGTCGTCCTGCTGTATGTACTGCACCTCGCTCTGGCGCACGCTGGGGTGGTCTTCGGGGTTGTAGTACTTCAGCACCCACAGCACCACCCATACCAGGCCCAGGCTGCCCATGGCGATGAACGCGGCCTGCCAGCCCCACACGGCGAGGATCAGCGGCAGCAGGGCCGGGGTGACCATGGCACCGACGTTGGTGCCGGCGTTGAACAACCCGGTGGCAATCGCTCGCTCACCCGCTGGGAACCACAGGCGCACGGTCTTGACGCAAGCCGGGTAGTTGGCGGCCTCGGTCAGACCGAGGATGAAGCGGCACACCATGAAACCTGCCGCCGAGGTAGCCAGGCCATGGGCACCGGTGGCCAGGCTCCACAGCAGCACGGCGAAGAAGAAGGCGCGTTTGACCCCGACTTTGTCGATCAGCCGGCCCTGCAGCAGAAAGCCGATGGCGTAACCGACCTGGAACCAGAAATTGATGTTGGCGTAGTCCATCGCCGTCCAGCTCATTTCCTTGGCCAGCACGGGCTGCATGATGCCAAGGGCGGCGCGGTCGATGTAGTTCAGGGTGGTGGCGAAGAACACCAGGGCAAGCATGCCCCAACGGGTTTTGCCGACGCCGAAGGCGCCGCGAAGCTTGTCGCCGATCGAACCCTGGGACATCCGGGGTGCGGCGGGGGTGATCTTGGAGTGGTTCATAAACTGCTCGTTTCTTGAAATTGTATTCAGCTGCGGTGCTACGGGTACGTGACCGGTTCCCAGGCAGGGGGGCACGCAAGGCCGGTGCATGGTGAGCAGTGAAGGCGGCAGCGTCAATTCAAGAGACGGGCTACTGTTCGGTTACCGAACGGTTGCGTTGGCCTGCGGGCGCGGCAGGGATTCACGTTGTAAAAGGGTAGAAGGCTTTTGACCTGGTTGCTGGATGGTGCAGGTTGATGCCTTATGCGTTCAATCGCGATTTGGGCCGAAAAACGGCCCGAATCACCCATCGGGCCGGCGTTGGATTTCAATCAATGAGCCAACCTTGGTCACCCTCGATCAGCGTCCCGCCGTGGCTGGTGGTGTCTCCCTCCCTTGCTGCCGGTTGGCCCTCGATGATCGTGCAGGCAGCACCGGTTTCGATAAGGGCGCCGCAACTGATGCGGTCACCCACGCGCGCGACGGCCCTGCCATCCACGAATGTTGCGCTTGCGCCGGTTTCCACAGTGCCTTCGCCATGAATCGGGCAGTTGTGTCGATGGCCTACGAGTACGATGGGCTTCATTTGCGCTTCCTTTTTTTGGGTTGAGCTGGAGTTTCTTCGAAGGCTGCTGGGGGCGGTGGGGCTGCGCGGACGTTGAAGAGCTTGCAGATGAAGTACCAACAGATGGCAACCGTGAGGTTGTAGGGGAACAGCACGGCCCAGAACGGTAATTGCCAGTTCTTTTTGCCCTGCATTTCACCGGGCTCGCCGGTTCGCCAAGGCGCATAGTGTTGCCAGGCTTGCGCTGGGGTTAGGCAGATGGCGTGCAGTGGCTTGTGCCACCAGTTGGGTTCGCCGGGCGGAGGGAGCTTGTCTGGGCCGTGGGCCATGAAGTGGCGGAGGTATTCCCAGACTTCGGCGACGTGCTTTACACCGGGTTCGGTGGGTTCGTTGCTGTCGACCCACAGGCAGTCTTTTTGGTGGAGGGTTCCGTCTTCCCGGCGAGGGGCGAAGGCGAGGGCATAGCTGGTGCTGAACGAGGAGCCGCCGAATTCGGTGCGTTTGAAAAGGCCGCCTCCGGTATTGCTCCATTCAAAGACCAATACCTTGCTCAAGCGTTGGTAGTAGATTTTTTGGGTTGATCGGTTGAGGCAAATGGTAGATAAGCCCTTTATAAAGAAAATTCGATAAGCTAGGAAAGGAGTGAACACGAAGGGCGTTATTAAAAACAAGAGCATTAATATCATATCCTCATTGTATAGGTCCGCGATGTGTGGGGAGAGGTAGGGGTACATGCCAATCAATAGTGTGATCGTCATTGCGCAGTATAGCTTTCCCATAAAAACGGAATCTGTTACCCATGGGTTTCGCAGGCATAATGTATTTTCGGATACGTTTGCCAATTGCCCCCCAATTGCAGGTTTGTGCCCTGAGTCTGTGGTTGAATTGAATAGCCAGATGGTCGCCATGATCAGCGCTCCAGACGAAAAATTGAAAGAGTCTCATTGTCTTCGTCCAAGCCTTGGTTGGCACTGTAGGCTAGATGCAGTGAGACATGACTTTGGTTGGCTAGCGTGTTCTCGAAGTGCAGGACTAAACCCGCACCTACGATGTGGCCGGTCGGGGCAATTGGAAGCACGTCCCTTTCTTGGCCATCACGGAGGGCGTTTAAGCTTCCTGACCATTCGCTTACCCCAAGCACAAAGCCTGGCAGCAGCACTGTGAACTCAACGGTTGGCTGAGGTGCGACTACTTCGTTATGTGTAATCGCTGTCCAGTTTGGCGGAGACCAATGATTGTTCTGATGCCACCTAGTGTCGACATGAGTTACGCCGAGTGATAGGGCTTGCTCGGCGGATAGTAGTTTTGGCCCGTAATGCTCATTGTGCCAAGCTTTGACTTCCGTTTGCAGCGAGGCGAACACAGGCAGTTTCTTCTGATAATCCAAGATAATACCTGGACGTATCTCTCCATCATTATTGCGATTGCCGAAGATACTACGTGCTGCCCATAACTCAATTGGGCTGTGAAGGTGTTCATGTGCTTTGGCATGGAGGTAGAGGCCCCCTCCCATGATGGCGACGCCTACGAGGACAAGGGCCGCTGCGGCCCAACCGGCGAAGGGGACAAACGATGTGGCGCCTGCAACGGCAAGTCCTGCCTCAAGGGTGACAGCAGAGCCAATAGCCATGATTACTCCACCAGCTATAGTGTATCTGCCTGCAGTGGAGTCACCGTTGTCGAACTGGCGCAATCCCTTTGACCAGTCTGAGAACAGCCCAAATGCTATTGCTGGATATCCTGCTAAACGTGCGAACAAGTTACTGCTCAGGAACTTGACAATTCCGTTGCCAAACGCCATACCCGGTGCTGTTGAGCTTAACCGCAGCATCACCGCCTTCTGCGTTGCCCGAACGCTGATCATCGTGGCTGCCGCTGCACCGATCACCCCGAAAATCGATGAAGCAAAGCCCAAGGTGTATTCCGGTGCACTGCTCTTCTGCAGGCTGCTGTAGGCCGTCTTGAGCGATAAGATGTTGAACCACAGCATGCCTGCGTTAAAACCACCGCCACCGCCCGCGGTAAGCAAGCCGAGAAAGTTAGGTTTCACCCGCGCGGTAGTGGTCAGCTCGATCAGCACGTTTCGGCTACCCGAGATGCGCAGCGCTTTCATCTCCTCTACCTGCGCCATGCCGCTCTTCAAATACTTCTGTACTTCCTGGCTGAACGGATTTTCCGTGATG
>NZ_QJRC01000103.1 GCF_013393325.1 Pseudomonas hunanensis | reverse complement strand
TGACCTGGGTGCTGACCGGAGTCTTGTCCAGGTTCAGGTTTTCGAACTTCCACGCATCTGCACCGCTGACCGCATCGATGGCGTTGACCACTGGCTGGTTAGCACCGACATAGACGTTATCCGGCGCAATTGCAGTGGCGGAACCTGTGGTGCTGTTGGCTGCGACGACGACAGTCGTACCATCGGTCAGCTTGAAGTACAGCTCCGAGTGGTTGTTGATCGGCAGGCCGTCTTTGTTGGTCAGGGTGATGGTGTAAGTGATCTCGCCACCTTCGGTCACCGAAGGCGTGGCGGTCAGTTTGGCCACGACTTCGTCGAGGGTGTCGGTCACCTGAACCGAAGCATCGCCGCCCAGTTGCAGGTTTTCGAAGGTACGGCCATCGACATCCACGGCCGACTTGATGCCGAGGGTGATTTCGCCGCTGTCCAGATAGACGTCATCGCCCTGTGCCGCGTGCTCGTAAGGCGCGCTGGTCTCGCCAGCCTTGATGGTGACCTGGGCATTGTTGCTCAGGGTCACGACCAGGTCGTGGTCCAGTGGCTGATTGATGTGCACGGTGAAGGTCGGTTTGACGTTTTCAGCCACCGAAGCTTGATCGGCCGTGATGGTGACCTTGACCAGATCACCTTCGTTGCTGCCGCCTGGGTTGCCTGGAGTACCAGGCTCGTCAGTGACGGTAGTGCTGACCGGGGTCTTGTCCAGGGTCAGCTGTTCGAACTTGCCGACGTCGGCGCCGACAACGGTCGCGATCGACTGCACCACTGGGGGGTTGCTGCCGACGTAGACGTTGTCCGGGGCAGTCACGGTGATCGAACCGGTGGTGCTGTTGGCCGGCACGGTGATGACGGTCTTGCCGTCGCTCAACGTGAACGTCAGGGCGCCGTGGTTGTTGATCGGCAAGCCGTCTTTGTTGGTCAGCGTGATGGTGTAAGTGATCTCGCCGCCCTCGGTCACCGAAGGCGTGGCGGTCAGCTTGGCCACAACCTCACTGATGGTGTCCGAAATTTCAACAGTGGCCGGGCCACCCAAGGCCAGCTTCTCGAAGGTGGCACCCGGAACTGTAGCGTCGGTAACGCTGAGGGTGATGGAGCCGGCGTCGTGATAGACGTCATCGCCCTGAGCCGGAGTCTTGTACTCGACTTCGGTCTTGCCAGCTTCGATCGTCACTGTGTCGCCGTTCGACAGGGTTACGGTCAACGGACGGTCCAGCGCCTGGCTTACTTTCACCGTAAAGGAAGGTTGCTGGTCTTCGGTCACATTGCCATTGCTGACGATGCTTACGGTAACAGTGTCGATGCTGTCATTGATGACAGTCGAGGCTGGGGTCGGGTTCGGCGTCAACTGCTCGAAGTTACCGCCCGTGGCGTTCTCGATGGTGACGCTGACGGTCGAGCCGTTGTTGTAGACGTCGTTGGCCGGAGTCTGGAAGTCGACGCTGCCCTGGGTCTTGCCCGCTTCAACGGTGATGGTCTGGCCGTTGGACAGGGTCACGGTTACCGGAGTCTGAGCAGGGTTGCTCAGGGTCACGGTGTAGGTGATCACGCCACCTTCGGTCACCGACGGGTTCGCCGTCAGGGTCGCGGTAGTGGTGTCGACCGAATCGTTGATCGTGGTCTGAGCCGGGGTCGGATTCGGGGTCAGCTGCTCGAAGTTACCGCCCGTGGCGTTCTCGATGGTGACGCTGACGGTCGAGCCGTTGTTGTAGACGTCGTTCGCCGGGGTCTGGAAGTCGACACTGCCCTGGGTCTTGCCCGCTTCAACGGTGATGGTCTGGCCGTTGGACAGGGTCACGGTTACCGGAGTCTGGGCAGGGTTGCTCAGGGTCACGGTGTAGGTGATCACGCCACCTTCGGTCACGCTAGGCGACGCAGTCAGGGTCGCGGTAGTGGTGTCGACCGAATCGTTGATCGTGGTCTGAGCCGGGGTCGGATTCGGGGTCAGCTGCTCGAAGTTACCGCCCGTGGCGTTCTCGATGGTGACACTGACGGTCGAGCCGTTGTTGTAGACGTCGTTCGCCGGGGTCTGGAAGTCGACACTGCCCTGGGTCTTGCCTGCTTCAACGGTGATGGTCTGGCCGTTGGACAGGGTCACGGTTACCGGAGTCTGGGCAGGGTTGCTCAGGGTCACGGTGTAGGTGATCACGCCGCCTTCGGTCACGCTAGGCGACGCAGTCAGGGTAGCCGTGGTGGTGTCGATGGTATCCGTCACCTGGGTAACCGCAGGCGTTTGCGGCAATGTTACCGTCAGCCCGCCACCACCGGTGCTACCTGTCACGGTCGCCGAAATCTGGCCACCGTCGATATATGGGGTGTCATTCGCCGGGACCACGACGTTGACGCTACCGCTGGTCTGCCCGGCCGGAATGACGATCACAGCACCATTGGACAGGGTAACGACCAGGTTGGTGGTCGGTGCCTGGCCAACCGTGGCGGTATAAACGATTACGCCACCCGCCTCGCTGATCGAAGGGGTAGCGCCAAGAATCAGGTCCGTAGCAACGTTGGTGTCCGTCGTCGGTGGGATCACCAGGTTGTTGCCGTTGGTGTCCAGCAGGCCCACTTCCTCGCTATCGAGCGCAGCGGCAAAGCCCAAGCCGTCAGTCGGGAAGCCAACCGTCGGGTCGACCCGGCCCGCCGTTTCTTCGAGCATCACGAAGCTATGACCACCGCCCAGCGCACCACCACCGCCCGCTGCCGACGGGCCAGCTGCGGTAGCTTCAAGCTCTGTAGTCGGGTCGACACCCGCAGCAATCGCCTGCTGCAGCTCTTCCACCGAAGGCGCAGCCTGGGCAGTCGCCTGGCTCAGATCGGTGCTGCTGTCAGGTGCTTCAGCGCTCCATTGGCTATCGCGACCCAGATCGAGCAGACGGCCATCAGCCAGTTCCAGAGTAACCGCGCCACCAGGACCAGTGAGCACTTCTTCACCGGTCAATAGACGGTCACCCTCGATGAGTACACGCCGGATGCCCTCTGGGGATACCGCAATAACCTGGCCGACAATACTTTTGACGATGGCTACAACGCTGCTCATTGGACTCTCCGTGTGACCCGATGGGGTACTTCCCTGCCAGAGCGGCGCTTGCTAGCCACTTCAGGCGGAACTATGTAGATGATCTCTTGACGTTTTTTGACGTCAACATTCCGTCTATAACTATTTGGAATTGCTTAACTGCCAAACTATTGACCTTATACATGCCATCCTAAACAATCGGCAATGTAATGTCACATTGATATTTGTACCTTAGCCAAGCGTTTCTCAAGGACAAATGTCGTACATCATCTAAAGCCTGTTTATCCCTCGATCCAGGTACTTATTTACACACCTGGGCCGCCATGGATGATGCGGCGAGACCATCGTTCATCGGGCGCGGTCAGTGTTATTGGCGTCAACATTCAAACCACTGTCAATCGCCCCGGCACTGCATGTCCATAAAGCACAAACCTTGCCGGGTTGCGGCTTGCCAGCGGACTGAAAGCAGGTTGAATCGCGAATGCGTTGCACGCTCAAGCCGCACAGGTTTTCAATTGTGCATACACCACGAGCAGCGAATTGTCGCAAATCAAAGAGATGCTGCACGGGTGCGCCAATACTGCCGCCCCACTCATGGGAAACCGCTTGCGATTATCGAACGCTGACGGCCCAGGGATGTGCTTTCTATAGATGAATTTTGACTAACAAGTTACAACCAAACGCCAATTAACCAGCGCCTGTTTACTGACAATGACTAAGCTGGATATCGAAGCCCCTGCCGCCGCAGGCTGGATGGCAGGCTATGCTGCAACTTGGCGCCAAGCCTAATGGCTGGATCAAAAATGAAACATTCATAGCGCCGCTACGTCTGGTAAAAATGAAGCACCTAGAATTGTTTACTCAACACCGATTCAGGGCGACCATTGGCCAGTTGCACAAGCCTCAGGGTGTCATAGCCCTTATCCGCACAGCTTGGTAGCACCATAGATTGCCAGGGTGAGCCGGCCTGACCTTTGACGGCGGCACACCTACCCCACCCACCACAAGGATGAAGAGAGCGCCGCGTGGAATCCGAAGTCAGTCGAGTCCAACTCAGCCACGATCCACGCAGTCAGCATGACGATCCCCTGCTGGATAGTCTGTTGAGCCTGTGTGTGCTGCACCAGAAACCCGCCAGCCGGGTCATGTTGACCACAGGCCTGCCGCTGCCCGCCCAGCGCCTGAGCCCCGAGCTGCTGCCCCGTGCCGCCGCCCGGGCAGGCCTGCAAGGGCGCCTGCTGCAGCGCAAGCTGGAGCAGATCCCGAGCATCGCCATGCCGGCCATGCTGCTGCTCAAGGAAGGCCGCAGCGCCGTTCTGCTGGGCTGGGAAAATGAGGACACCGCACGCCTGCTGCTCAGCGAGAGCGATGGTGGCGAGGTGCACGTCAGCCGTGAAGCGCTGCAAAGCGACTACAGCGGCCGCGTGTTCTTTGCGCAGCCGCAGCACAAGTTCGACGTCAACCACGGCAACCTCATCCCACGGGCGAAGTCGTGGTTCCGCGACACCCTGCTGCGCAGCAAGTGGCTGTACATCGACGCGATCGCCGCCAGCCTGGTGATCAACCTGATCGCCCTGGCCGCGCCGCTGTTCGTGATGAACGTGTATGACCGGGTGGTGCCCAACCAGGCCACCTCGACGCTCTGGGTGCTGGCCATCGGTATCGCCGGCGCGTATATCTTCGACCTGATACTCAAGGGCCTGCGCGGCCTGTGCCTGGACCTGGCCGGCAAAAAGACCGACCTGATCATCTCGGCAACGCTGTTCGAGCGCATCGTCGGCATGTCGATGAAGTACCGGCCTGCACGGGTCGGCAGCTTTGCTCAGAACATTCACGAGTTCCAGGGCCTGCGCGACTTCCTTGCCTCGCTGACCCTGACCAGCCTGATCGACCTGCCTTTCACCATCCTCATCCTGATCGTCATCGCCATCATTGGCGGGCACCTCGTATGGATCCCGATTATTGCCTTCCCGCTGGCCCTGGGCATCGGCTACGCCCTGCAACGGCCGCTGATGGCGACCATGGAACGGACCATGGCCCTGGCCTCTGAGCGCCAGTCCAGCCTGATCGAGACACTGGCCGGCCTGGATGCGGTGAAGGTCAACAACGCCGAAAGCGAGCGTCAGTACATGTGGGAGCAGACCCTCGGCACCCTCAGCCGCCTGGAACTGCGTGTAAAGGTGCTGTCGAGCCTGGCGATGAATATCACCCTGCTGATCCAGCAACTGGCAGGCGTGGCAATGATCTGCGTCGGCGTGTACCTGATCATCGACGGCAACCTGAGCATGGGCGGCCTGGTGGCCTGCTACATGCTCAGCGGCCGCGCCCTCGGCCCGCTGGGCCAGCTCAATGGCCTGCTCGCCCGCTATCAGCAAGCCAAGGTGACCATGGTCTCCACCGACCATATGATGGAGCTGCCGCAAGAGCGCAACTTCGAAGAGCGCCCGCTGAGCCGCAAGGTGCTGCAGGGTAGCGTCGAGTTCCGTGGGGTCGACTTCACCTACCCGAACCAGCAGAACCTGGCCCTGAAGAACATCAACCTCACCATCCGCCCTGGCGAGAAGGTCGGCATCATCGGCCGCAGCGGCTCGGGCAAGAGCTCGCTGGCCAAGCTTATCGTCGGCCTGTACGAGGCCGATGGTGGCTCACTGCTGGTCGATGGCGTGGACATTCGCCAGATCGATGTCAGCGAACTGCGCCACAATATCGGCTACGTCCCGCAGGACATCCAGCTATTGGCCGGCACCTTGCGTGACAACCTGGTCAGCGGCGCCCGCTACATCGAAGACGAATTGATCCTGCAAGCCGCCGAACTGGCGGGCGTGCATGAGTTCGCCCGGCTGCACCCGGACGGCTATGAGCTGCAAGTGGGTGAACGCGGTCAGAACCTGTCCGGCGGCCAGCGGCAGAACGTCGCCCTGGGCCGTGCGCTGCTGCTCAACCCACAGATACTGCTGCTGGACGAGCCGACCAGCGCCATGGACAACACCGGTGAAGAACGCCTCAAGCAGCGCCTGCAAGCGGTGGTGGAAGGCAAGACGGTGCTACTGGTCACGCACCGTGCCTCGCTGCTGTCGCTGGTGGACCGGCTGATTGTGATCGATCGCGGGCAGATTGTCGCCGACGGCCCGAAAGCCGCGGTCATGGATGCGCTGAAGAAGGGGCAAATCAGTGTTGCATAAGCTGGATATGGGGCAGTTCAAGGACGGCCTGCGGCGCTATTTCAAAGGCAGTGACTCGCTTGGCGGCCAGCCGCTGCCGGAGGTCAACAAGGCCCTTATCGAGGATGCGCCGCGGGTGGTGCGGCTGACCATTTGGGGCGTGATCCTGTTCTTCGTGTTCTTGATCGTGTGGGCCAGCGTTGCGCCCATCGACGAAGTCACACGGGGTGAAGGCAAGGCCATTCCGTCGTCCAAGGTGCAGAAGATCCAGAACCTGGAGGGCGGCATCGTCGCTGAAATTTTCGCAAAGGAAGGGGAGATCGTCGAAGTCGGCCAGCCATTGCTACGCCTGGATGAAACCCGCTTCGCCTCCAACGTGGGTGAAACCGAGGCCGACCGCCTGGCCATGGCCCTGCGGGTCGAACGCTTGAGCGCCGAGGTCCAGGACAGCCCGCTGAAGATCGACGAAGAACTGCGCAAAGCCGCGCCAAGCCAGGCGGCCAGTGAAGAGTCGCTGTACCAGAGCCGGCGCCAGCAACTGCAGGATGAAATTGGCGGCCTGCAGCAGCAGCTGGTCCAACGCCAGCAGGAACTGCGCGAATACAGCTCCAAGCGCGCCCAGTACGCTAACAGCCTTGAGCTGCTGCGCAAGGAAATCGGCATGTCCGAACCGCTGGTGGCGACCGGCGCGATTTCCCAGGTTGAGGTGCTGCGCCTGCGCCGTGCTGAAGTGGAAAACCGCGGTCAGCTGGACTCCACCGCACTGGCCATCCCGCGTGCCGAGGCTGCCATCCGCGAGGTGCAAAGCAAGATCGAAGAGACCCGTGGCAAGTTCCGCAGCGAAGCGCTAACCCAGCTGAACGAAGCGCGCACCGAACTGAACAAGGCCACCGCCACCAGCAAAGCGCTGGACGACCGGGTTCACCGCACCATGGTCACTTCGCCGGTGCGCGGTATCGTCAAGCAACTGCTGGTGAACACCATTGGCGGTGTAATCCAGCCTGGCAGCGATATCATCGAGATCGTGCCACTGGACGACACGCTGGTCATCGAGGCGAAGATCCTGCCCAAAGACATCGCCTTCCTGCACCCTGGCCAGGAAGCGACAGTCAAGTTCACGGCGTATGACTACACCATCTACGGTGGGCTGAAGGCCAAACTTGAGCAGATCGGCGCCGACACCATCACCGATGAAGACAAGAAGACCACTTACTACCTGATCAAGCTGCGCACCGATCGCAGCCACCTGGGGACGGACGAGAAGCCGCTGCTGATCATTCCGGGGATGGTGGCGACGGTGGACATCATGACCGGCAAGAAGACCATCATGAGCTACCTGCTCAAGCCGATCATGAAGGCGCGTTCGGAAGCGCTGCGCGAGCGCTAGAAGGCAGACTCAAGGCCGCGTGCTTTCTCTGTGGGAGCGGCCTTGTGTCGCGAAAGGGCCGCAACGCGGCCCCGGGATTTTCGCATTACTGCATAAACTACTGGGGCTGCCATGCAGCCCTTTTCGCGACACAAGGCCGCTCCCACATGCACAGCGTCAGGCCTGGGAGTCAGATCAGGCAACTGGCAGGAAAGCTCTTTAGCGCCAGGGCGCAGGCTCACCGACCAGCTGGCCCTGAATCCCACCTACGCCCATCTCCTGCAACACCCGCCGCTCCCCTTCGGTCTCGACCCGCTCGGCAATCAGCGGCAAATCGATGCTGTGGGCCGCACGCTGAATCGCTTCGATGAACAACCGCTTGTGCTGCTCATGGTCGATGTTGCGGATGTAGCTGCCGTCAATCTTCAGGTACGCCAGGCCCAGGTGCGCCAGGTTGCCGATCATGCTGAAGCGCCCGCCAAAGCGCTGCAGCGCCAGGCCGAAGCCAAGCCCGTGCAGGCGCCGGGTGAGCTGCTCCAAGGCGGCCTGTTCAGGCAACTGCTCCTCGCCAATTTCAAAAACCAGCCGCGGGCCGAGCGCCGCGTTCTGGCCCAGCAGCTCGAAGACGCGCTGCAGGGCCTTGGGGTCGGCCAGGGTGGCGGCGGACAGGTTCAGCGCCAGCACCTGGTCGTGCCCTCGTAGGTGCGCCAACACTTTCTCCAGCACCAGCACATCCAGCCGTGGCATCCAGCCGAAGCGCTCCAACCAGGGCAGGAAGCGGCCCGCTGGCAACGCCTCGCCCTGGCCATCCTGCAAACGCGAAATCACTTTGTGGTGCAGTACCCGTTGCGCTGAAGCACAATCCACCACTGGCTGGAAGAACAGCTCGAAATGCCCATTGCCGAATGCCTGATCGAGCCGCTCGTGCCAGGCATGTTGGCTGTCCCCAGCCACTGCGGCAACGCCTTGTTCAAGGCACACCCAGCCCGGCGTTGGCTGGTTCTCGGCACGGGCCAGCGCCTCGTCGGCGAGTTTCAGCAACGCCTGCGGTGAGTCACCGGGGCTGAACGGCGCCAGGCCGATACAAGCGACCGGGTCGATATCACTGGCACCCGTTTCGTGCAGGCTCTGCAGCGTCGCCTCCAGGGCCTGGGCAAGTTGCACGGCCTCTTCATGCACCATGCCCGGCGCCAGCACGGCAAACTCGCCACCGCGGCTGCGGGAAATCAGGTCATTGGTTTCCGGGTAGCTTGCACAGGTGCGGCGCAACTGTTCGCCTACTGCCTGCAGCAACTGGTCGGTACGCTGGCCGCCAAGGCGGGCATTCAGGCCGGCCAGGCCCTGAACCCGCAGCAACAGCAGGTAGCCGGCGCGCGCCTCTTCCAGGTTGCTCACCCGGGTGTTCAGTTGCATTTCGAAATACCGGCGGTTGGACAGCCCGGTCAGGCTGTCCTGGTAGGACTCGGCACGCAGCCGCTCACTGCGCTCGGCCTGCTCGGTGAACAGCGCTTTGAGTTTCTCGACCATCTGGTTCATCGCCTGCACCACACGGCGTAACTCTGGCGTGCGCGGCAGCTCTGGAAGGCTGAGGAATTCGCGGCGGGCAATCGCGTGGGATTGCTCAACCATATAGTCCAGCGGCCGCAACTGGCGGCGCAACAGCAATGCACCGAGCACAGCACTGGCCGCACCACACAACAGCAACCAACCCAGGCTGCCCAGAGCACTTTGCCAAAGTTTGGCAATGGCGAACATCGGGTGGCTGATCACTTCAACGCGCGCGGCCTGTTGCCAGCCACGGCTGACGATGGCATCGCCACCAGCAGCCTCAAGGCCGATCAAGTGCACGAACCATCGCGGTACGCCACCTGGGTCCGGCTCAGCGTGGCGCTCCACCAGCACAGCATTGGAGCCCAGGTCGACGACCTTGATGCTTGCATAGTAACCACTGTCGAAGATCGAGCTAACCATCAGTTCGACCATCGCCGGGTCGTCGATATTCGGCGTCAGCGACAGCGCCAGCGCGGTCGCCGCGTCCTGGGCGTGCGAGCGCAACTGGTTGACATACTGGCTGCGCGAGCTTTCCAGGCTGACCATGAAACTGCCACTGAAGGCGACCACCAGGAACAGGCAAATGGCCAACAGCAATTGTTTGAACAGTGACATCTGTGCTCCTTCAGTAAACCGGCTCGGCCGGGAACCCTTCGGCCTGCATTTTCTTCAACAAATCCTGCCAGCGTGACAGCCGCTTGGTATCGCCGACCTTCTTGTTCCCGGCAGCGCCCGTCAGCCACAGCCCCTCGCCATTGAAGGCGTACACCGGCAACAGGTCGGTACGTTGGCTTGCCGGCTTGATGGCGTCCATCAGGCTGTCGAGCACCAAAGGCTGGGCCTGTGGGCTTGAATAATAGGTCAGGACCATGTGTGCCCGGTTCTGTCGCAGCGCCTTGACGTAGGTAATGCGCAGTTTTTCACTGGGGATACCCATGCGCCGCAGGCTGAAATATTTGGCGATGGCGTAGTCCTCGCAATCCCCTGCACCTTTGATCAGTGCCTGCACAGGCGTGGCCCAGTAATCGACTTCATGCCACAGGTCGATGTCTTCGACATAGCGCAATTGCTGGTTGAAGAAGCGGTTGACCACTTGCAGCCGCTCAAGCTCAGTCCCCTGCTTCTGCGTAGCCATCAGGTTCTGCCAGGCATCGATACGGCCCTGCCCGGCACCCAACGGGCCGTAGAGCGCCTGCGACTTGCGGCTGATCTGGGAAAAATCCCAATCCGCGTGCAAGCCGCCCAGCAGCAGACTGCCCAGCAGCGCGGCAAAGCCGACACGTCGCACAACGGTTTTCAGCAACCAGGATATCGCCACTGCGAAGCCCTGTTCAGACCAGTCGAAAGCAGCGATGGTGGGGCTTGCCACAACAAAAGACAATGGCACCCTGCAATCATGCACCCGCCTGTCAGGCCGCCTACACTTTCTAGTTATATCCTTCTGAAGGGCGCTTCCTTTGGCAGACGACTTCATCCACCATAGCCGCGCTTTTGGGGCGCCCGTACCCGTGCGGGTGCAGGTTTGACACCCTTACAAGCTGTTACTACTGTCATTGGATCCAACTTTAGTCATTGTTAAGGCAGACGTCGCGTGGCCGAGAAAATCAAACTGAGCAATGTGCTGGCAAGCGAACAGCTGCTGCCGCATCAGGCCCGTGGCGTGATCGAAGAGCGCCTGCGCAGTGCCATTCTCGATGGGCGCTTACCCCCAGGTACTGCCGTGCGCCAACAAGAACTCGCCACCTTGTTCGGTGTCAGCCGCATGCCCGTGCGCGAAGCCCTGCGCCAGCTCGAAGCGCAATCCCTGTTGAAAGTAGAGATGCACAAGGGCGCTGTGGTTGCGCCGCTGATCGGTGAGGATGCAGTGGACACCTATGCCCTGCGCGTATTGCTCGAGAGTGAGGCGCTGCGCCAGTCGATCCCGCTGCTCGATGCCAGCGACATCGCCAGCGCCCGCGGGTATATCCAGCAACTGGAGAATGAAACCCGTCACGCCGAAATCGGCCGCCTCAACCGCCTGTTCCACATGGCGCTATACAGCAGGGCACCAAACAAGAAGCTACTGCGCCTGATCGAGAACGAACTGAACGAGGAAGAGCGCTTCCTGCGCTTCCATCTTTCGTCCATGGGCTTGGGCAAGCTCACTCAGGACGATCACAACGCACTGGCGGATGCGGCCAGCGACAAACTGGTGGATGAGGCGGTAGCGGTGCTGGAACGGCATCTCAACAGCGGGGCGCGGGTAATTCGCAAGTACCTGGATACACAACTGGGGCGCTAACCCACTGCCGCCTAGCGCAGCGTGCGACCAGATGGGTTGCAAATTGATGCGGCGCCACCAACAATGAGACTAATTATCATTCATGTCCATTGATGCCGGCGCCCCTCCCCCATGCCCAGCAACGACTGCGTGCAAACGCTATACAGTGACCATCACGGCTGGCTGCATGCCTGGCTGCGCAGCAAGCTAGGCAATGCGGCCGATGCCGCCGACCTGGCCCAAGACACCTTCGTACGCTTGCTACAGCGCCGTGAACAATTGCAACTGAATGCACCCAGGGCCTTCCTGCGCACGGTAGCGCGCGGGTTGGTGATCGATCACTGGCGGCGCGAGGAACTGCACAGGGCTTACCTGGAGGCTTTGGCGCATGTGCCGGAAGCATTGGCCCCCTCTGCCGAAACCCGCGAGCTGCTACTGGAGTTGCTTGAGCGCATTGCACGCATGCTCGACGGCCTCAAACCCAAGGTACGTCGCGCATTCCTCCTGGCTCAATGCGAGGGGCTGAAGCACCAGGCCATCGCCGAACAGCTGGGGATCTCGGTGCGCACCGTAGAACGCTACATTGCCGATGCGCTCTATCACTGCTACGTGCTGCACTACCAGGACGAGTGCTGAGTCGATGACCGCCGCACGCCCTGATACGAAAGCGGTCAAGCAGGCCATCCAGTGGATGCTGCGGTTGCGCGAGAGTGGGCACGACCTGGCGTTGCAACAACAGTGTGCGCAATGGCGCAGTGCCCACCACGAACACGAACACGCCTGGCAGCGGGTGACGCACTTGCATCAAAACCTCGACCTACGCGCCATCCCCGGTGCCGGGCTGGCTTTGCAGACCCTGGAAACCAGCCAGCAGCGCCTGCGTCGAAGGCAGGCGTTGAAGCTGCTTGGGGGCGTTGTCATGGCGGGATCGGCGAGCTGGCTGGCTAAAGACCTCGATGCTGTCAGTGCCTGGGCATCGGACTATGCCACCGGCACGGGCGAACGGCGCGTCTTCACCCTGCCCGATGGCTCACTGATGCAACTCAACACCCGCAGTGCCGTGGACCTGGCCTTCATTGATCGGCAGCGTCTGGTCCGCCTGAAGCATGGCGAACTGATGATCACGTGTAATCCCCGGCATCCCGTGTTTGTACAAACCCGCGACGTGCTGCTGGAAGGCTTTGAAGGACGCTTTGTAGCCTATCAGGATAGCGACTGCACACGTGTCAGCGTCAGCCGCGGAAAAGTGGCGATACACCGGCCTGGCATTGCCCAACTGCAGTGGATCGAGAGTGGACAGAACTGGCGCCTGGATGCTCATGGCGCACAACGGATCGCACAGATGGACATGGACGCGATGGCATGGACCGAAGGGCTGATCGTCACTCAGAACATGCGCCTCGCGGATTTTCTCGCGCAGGTCAGCCGTTATCGCCATGGTTACCTGGGCTGCAGCAACGAGATTGCCGACCTGCGCCTGTCGGGCGTATTCCGCCTCGAAGACCCGGAACAATTGCTTCGGCTGCTACCGCAGACGCTGCCCGTACGGGTTCATCAACGTACACGCTGGTGGGTGCGTGTCGAAAGCACGACCTGATGAGGCCTTAACGTTTTTTTGTCGGGTTTTGAACCCCGGTCCGGCTAGGACAGTAAGCGACATCTTCTGCCCTCATCACTTCAACGGACCCTTCATGTTCATCAAGCCGGTGTTAAACCACACTTTCAGCCCGAATGATTTTCGACCAGTCCTGCAGTCCGCTTACTTACGCCATGCCATACGGGCTGCTCTGTTTGGTACCGCCATGGGCCTGGCAGCTGTTGCGCAACTGTCCGTTGCGGCTGAAACAGCCCAAGTGAGTCATCACTATGCAATACCGGCCGGCCAACTGGCCGATGTATTGAACCAGTTCGCTCGCCAGGCCGGCATCACCCTGTCCAGTACGCCTCAGTTGACCGATCGCCTGCAATCCAACGGCCTGCAGGGGCAATACGCCATTGATCACGCGCTGCGCCAGTTGCTTAATGGCAGCGGGCTGGAAGCTGTCAGCCAGGACGGACGCAACTATGTGCTGCAGGCACAGCATCAGGACGCAGCCCTGGCATTGCCAGACACCGATGTCCGTAGTTTCTCTCTGGGCAACGCCTTGGGCAGCATGGAGGGTTACAACGCCACGCATAGCCAAGTGGCGACCAAGACCAGCATGCCACTGGTGGAGACCTCCCAATCGGTCTCGGTAGTAACTCGCCAGCAGATGGACGATCAGGGCTCTCAGACCGTTGCCCAGGCCATGCGCTACACGCCTGGGGTACTGACCAACCCCTACGGTGCCACCCATCGCTACGACTATGTGGCCATGCGCGGCTTCAACGACGGCTCGGTGGATAACATCTACGTCGATGGGCTCAAGTCCATGGGCGACAATGGCACTTACAGCACCATGCAGGTGGACCCGTACTTCCTTGAGCGCATCGACATTCTCAAGGGGCCGTCTTCAGTACTCTATGGGCGAAGCTCGCCGGGCGGCCTGGTAGCCCTTACCACCAAGAAGCCACTGTTCACCCCTTACCACCAGGTTCAAGCCACGGTCGGCACCCAGGGCCAGCGGGGCATGGGCTTCGACTTCAGTGGCCCTGTAGATGATGACAAGCGTATTGCGTATCGCCTGACAGGTTTGGCGGATGCTTCGGACACACAGTTCGACCACAACAAGGAAGAACGCTATACCATCGCCCCGGCCATCAGCGTCGACTTCACCGAGGACACCTCGCTCACACTGCAGGCTTACCTGCAGCACGACCCTAACGGCGGGTACCACGGCGGCAACCCTGCTGACGGTATGCTGCATAAGCGCAACGGCTTGCGCTTGTCGGACCACTTTTTCGAGGGTGAGCCGGGTATCGATAATTACGAGCGCACCCAGCAGTCCTTCAGCTACCAGTTCGAGCATCGCTTCAACGATGTGTTCACCGCGCGGCAGAACTTCCGCTACCAGGATTCCGACGTGTCCATGGACCAGGTGTACTCGGCCGGCTGGGCGGATGCCGACAGCAACATTCTCAACCGCGCCTATACCGGCGGCGACGAGCGCCTGCATTCGTACATCATCGACAATATGCTGCAGGCGGAATTCTTCACCGGCGCGGCCAAACACACCCTGCTGCTGGGCGCCGACTACCAGCGACGCAAAGCCGATGTCGCATGGCGCTATGGCACGGTCGACCCGCTGGACGCCGGCAACCCGCAATACGGTAATGGCAACCTTCAGGTACTGGGCGAAAACCGCTACCAGCGGCGCTTGCAGCAAACAGGTGTGTATCTGCAGGACCTGGTGGAGGTCGACCAGTGGCGATTGTCCCTTGGGCTTCGCCAGGACTGGGTGAAGGTGTCCGAGGAGAATCGCGACAGCGACACCAAGGTCAGCGATCAGCGCTCCAGGTTTACTACCCGGGCCGGGGTGCTCTACCTGTTCGAGAATGGCATTGCGCCTTATGTCAGCTACTCGGAGTCGTTCAATCCCAATACCGTGTCCGACCAGCAAGGCCGCCCGCTGGCACCGACCGAGGGCACTCAGTGGGAAGCCGGCATCAAGTATCAGCCTCCGGGCAGCGACAACCTGTTTACCGCATCGGTGTTCCGTATCGAGCAGGAAAACCTGGCTTCGAAGCAGCCTGACGAAAACTTTTATCGCCCGGTAGGTGAAGTACGCTCGCAAGGGCTGGAGCTAGAGGCTCATGTGCAGCTGAGCGACAGCCTGAAACTGCTGGGTGGCTATACCTTCACCGATATCGAGTACGCCAAGTCGATGCCGAGCCTGGTGTCGGCCAGCCTGGACAATGAAGGCAACGCGCCAACCCAGGCACCGAAACAGATGTTCTCGCTGTGGGCTGACTATAACTTCCACCAAGGGGCTCTGGATGGACTGCGGCTGGGCGGTGGGGTGCGATATGTGGGCTATAGCTGGGTGGATGCGGAAAACAGCATGAAGGTGCCTTCCTACACCCTGTTCGACGCTTCGATCGGCTATGACCTGGGGAAGGTGGGTCTGACGGGTGTGGATGTGCGGCTGAACGCAAACAACCTTACCAATGAAAGCTACATTACCTCATGTGCCAGCCTGAACTACTGCTACATGGGTGAAGAGCGCAATGTGAGCGCTACGGTCAGCTATCAGTTTTGAGCGTTATTGAAACCCGGAAAAGACAAAGCCCCTGTCTGCATCGCAGACAGGGGCTTTGGGTTTGAATCTTGACGATGACCTACTCTCACATGGGGAAACCCCACACTACCATCGGCGATGCATCGTTTCACTGCTGAGTTCGGGATGGGATCAGGTGGTTCCAATGCTCTATGGTCGTCAAGAAATTCTGTGTGCTGGCCCGTCCTTCGGACGTGCCTGCGAATCTCTGTAGTTCCTACTTAAAGACAAAACCCCTACCTGCATGTGCAGATAGGGGTTTTGCGAAATGAATCTTGACGATGACCTACTCTCACATGGGGAAACCCCACACTACCATCGGCGATGCATCGTTTCACTGCTGA
>NZ_QJRC01000102.1 GCF_013393325.1 Pseudomonas hunanensis | reverse complement strand
CGTTCACCACGGGGCTCAGGGCTACCACGAACGTGCCATCCGGGCCGACAGTGCCGGTGGCCAGTAGATTACCTGCCGCATCGCGGACCTGCACGGTGGTGCCGGCTTCGCCGCGACCACTGAGTTGACTGCCGGCCAGGCCGATCACCAGGTTGGTTGGGGCATCTGGTGGCGTGGTATCACCGCCGTCGATGTCCGGCGCGGTGACCGAACTGGCCACAGAGGTGTTACCAGCGGCATCGGTGGCAGTGGCCTGCAGTACTTCACCATCTACCTGCGGTGGGTTGAGGTTGATGCTGAACGCGCCAGTCGGGCCGACCACGGCGCTGCCCAGCTCGCTTCCGTCTGGTGCGAGGATGCGCACGGTGCTGCCCGGTTCGGCGCGGCCGGTAACCACAGTACCGTTGGCATTGACTGTCAGTTCGGTTGGTGCAGCTGGCGCAGTGATGTCCGGTGCGGTGACCTGCGCTGGCAGCGACGAAAGGCCGCTGCCATCGATGGCGACTACGTCCAGCAGTTCGCCATTAGCTTGGGCAGGATTCAGCTCGATGCTGAAACTGCCATCGGCATTGGCGATGGCGCTGCCGATCAGGGTGCCGTTGGCATCGTGCACTTCGACACGGCTGCCAGCCGGCGCAGTACCGGTGAGGGTGGTGCCGTCGGCATCGATGACCAGGTTGCTCGGGCTATCAGGGGCTGTGGTCAGCGGTACGTCGTACTCCAACGCCACGGAGGTGTTGCCGCTTGGGTCGGTCTGCACCAAGCTCAGGTGTTCACCCGGCTGCGCGGCGGGATTCAGGTCGATCAGGAAAGTGCCGTTGGCACCGACCACGCCCGTGCCGATCACGGTGCCGTTGGCATCGCGCACTTCGACGGTGGCACCCGGTTCGCCACGCCCACTGAGCGCCGCGCCACCCGGGCCAACCAGAATATTGCTGACAGCATCGGGCGGGGTGATGTCCGGCGCATCGAACTGCAGCGGGGCCGAGGTGTTGCCGGCAGCATCCACCAGGCGCACGTCGAGCGCTTCGCCGTTGGCTTGGGCAGGCGACAGGGTGAGGCTGAACAGGCCGTCGGCACCGACGATACCTGTGCCGATGACCGTACCTGCAGCGTCGCGCACTTGCACAGTGGCGCCGGGCTCACCGCGCCCGGTGAAGGTCACGCCGTCGGCCAGGGCCAGGTCTGTCGGTTGTGCGGGCGGCAGCAGGTCGGCCGAGGTGACCGAGCCTGGCTGCGACACGTTGCCAGCAGCATCGGTGAGGGTCACCTGCAAGCTACTGCCGTCAATGACGGCAGGGTCCAGGGTGACGGTAAAGGTGCCATCCGGGCCGACGGTGCCGTTCGCGATGATGTTGCCTGCGGTGTCTCGCACCTGGACGGTGGTCCCGGCTTCGCCGCGACCACTGAGTTGGCTGCCGGCCAGGCCGATGACCAGGTTGGTTGGGGCATCTGGTGGCGTGGTATCGACCCCATCGATGTCCGGCGCGGTGACCGAACTGGCCACAGAGGTGTTACCAGCGGCATCGGTGGCGGTCGCTTGCAGCACTTCGCCGTCTACTTGTGGCGGAGTCAGGTTGATGCTGAACACGCCGGTCGGGCCGACCACGGCAGTGCCTAGTTCAGTGCCATCGGCTGCCAAGATACGTACCGTGCTACCGGGTTCGGCACGGCCGGTGAGCACCGTACCGTCAGCACTGACGGCCAGTTCGGTCGGGGCCGCAGGCGCAGTGATATCGGGTGCAGTGACTTGTGTTGGCAGCGAGGACACCCCGCTGTCATCGATAGCGACTACGTCCAGCAGTTCGCCATTAGCTTGGGCAGGATTCAGCTCGATGCTGAAACTGCCATCGGCATTGGCGATGGCGCTGCCGATCAGCGTGCCGTTGGCATCGTGCACTTCGACGCGGCTGCCAGCCGGCGCGGTACCGGTGAGCGTTGTGCCGTCGGCATCGATGGCCAGATTGCTCGGGCTATCAGGGGCGGTGGTCAGCGGAACGTCGTACTCCAGGGCCACGGATTCGTTGCCGCTTGGGTCGGTCTGCACCAGGCTCAGGTGTTCACCCGGCTGCGCGGCGGGATTCAGGTCGATCAGGAAAGTGCCGTTGGCACCGACCACACCCGTGCCGATCACGTTGCCGTTGGCATCGCGCACTTCGACGGTGGCACCCGGTTCGCCACGCCCACTGAGCGCCGCGCCACCCGGGCCAACCAAAATATTGCTGACAGCATCGGGCGGGGTGATGTCGGGGGCGGTGAATTCCAGCGGTATCGAGCTGTTGCCGGCGGCGTCGACCTGGCGGATATCCAAGGCTTCACCGTTGGCCTGGGCAGGCGAAAGCGTAAGGCTGAAGCTACCGTCGGCATTCACCAGGCCGCTGCCGATGAGGTTGCCGGCCGCATCACGCACCTGCACGGTGGCGCCGGGCTCGCCACGTCCAGTGAGGGTTACACCATTGGCCAAGGCCAGATCGGTCGGCTGGTCGGGGGCGGTGGTGTCAGGGTTGTCGACGTCGGGTGCGGTGACGCTGGCCACAGGCGACGTATTGCCGGCCGCGTCTGCCGCGCTCACTTCAAGGGCCTGGCCGTCGGTTTGTGGCGGTTGCAGGGTTATGCTGAACTGGCCGTCCGCACCGGCCACCCCAGTGCCCAGCAGCACGCCGCCAGTGCCCCGTACCGAAACCGTCGAGCCCGGTTCGGCACGCCCGGTAAGGGTGGTGCCCTGTGCGTCGATGACCAGGTCGGTCGGTGCCAGCGGCGCCGTCACATCCGGGGCGGTGACAGTGCCGGGCGCCGAGACATTGCCCGCGCCATCGGTCAGGGTGACTTCAAGGTTTTCGTTGTTGATCTGTGGCGGGTTCAACGCCACATTGAAACTGCCGTCGGCTGCCACGGTGCCGCTGCCAATCAGGTTGCCGGCGGCGTCACGGATGTTCACCGTGGTGCCCGCTTCGCCGCGGCCGGTCAGGCGCAGGCCATCCGGCGAAACCAGCAGGTCGATGGGCGTGGCCGGTGCTGTGGTGTCAGGGTCCGAGCCACCGCTGCTGCCGCCACCGCTGTGATTGGCCGCAGCCGCCACACCCCCGACACCGAGCAGGCTGAGCCCGGCAATCGCGAAGGTCGACATGGCGCTACCGGCGGTGCCAATCCCTGCAACCAGTTCGTCCAGCGAAGCCACGTCCTCGAAGGTGAAACCGGTGAACGCTGCCGCGTCATACTGGGCGTGCCACAGGGTGCCGTCTTCGCCGACGAAGACGATGTCGCTGCCAACCCCGGCCTGGTCCACGGCGAAGAAGTTGCCGATGGTGACCTTTTCACCGGATTTCAGGGTCACGATCAAGTCTTGCCCGCGCTGGGTAACGGTGGCCACCTTGTCGGGCGATACCGGCATCTGCACGACGCCTGGCCCTTTGAGATTGATGTTGCCCCAGGCGCTCTGAGTGGCGACTTCGGATTGCTTATCGGCGACGACGATGTTGTCCATGGATGCTCCCTGCTGGTATCCGGATCCCCCGGCCCGACTGTTCGGGCCACAACCTGCGTAGCAGAGCCATTTCCGGGCTTTTTACGCACAGCCTCGACCAGGCAGTCGAGAATGGGGTGGTTAGGGAGATATAGCAGCCAGGGTGGAAGCAACCAGATGGCTTTCTGGGTTAATCCTTTTGTGAGTAGGTCTCAGCGAAGCCCCAACCGGCGGGCCAATCGGCTTAAATTGGCGCGGTCCAGGCCAAGCTCACGCGCCGCTGCTGCCCAGTTGTCCTGATGCTTTTGCAAGCAGGCCTCGATCACTTGGCGCTGGTAGATATCGACCGCTTCGCGCAGGCCGCCTTCAGGCAGGGTGGCCGCTGGCGACGGGGCCGCGGGGGAGGGCGGCGAACCTGGCATTGCCGGCGATACGCGCAGGTCCAGATCGATGGCTTCGAGGGTGAGGATGCGTGGCCGGTCGGGGTGCTGGCCCAGCGCCTTGAGTGCCGAGCGGCCGATCAGGTGCTCCAGCTCGCGCACATTGCCCGGCCAGTCGTAGGCGATGAGTGCGGCCTGGGCCTCATTGCTCAGGCGCAGGCTGTTCAGACCCAACCGTGAACGGTTCTGTTCGAGGAAATAGCCAGCCAATAGCAGCACGTCCCGTCCACGTTCGCGCAACGGCGGCACGTGCAACGGGTACACGCTGAGGCGGTGATAGAAGTCGGCGCGGAAGTTGCCGTTACGCACTTCGGCAGCCAGGTCGCGGTTGGTAGCGGCGATCAGGCGCACGTCCACCCGGTGCTCGCGGTCCGAGCCCAGGCGCTGCAACTGGCCGCTTTGCAGCACGCGCAACAGCTTGGCCTGCACCGTCAGGGGCAGTTCGCCCACTTCATCGAGGAACAGCGTGCCGCCGTTGGCCAGTTCGAACTTGCCACGGCGCTCGCCATGCGCGCCGGTGAAGGCACCGCGCACATGGCCGAACAGTTCGCTTTCCACCAGGGTGTCGGGCAGCGCGGCGCAGTTGAGGCTGATCAACGGCTTGTCGGCGCGGCTGCTGGCCTGGTGCAGGGCCTGGGCCACCAGCTCCTTGCCGACGCCGGTTTCGCCGGTAATCAGCACGGTCAGGTCACTGCCACCGACCAGGCGAATTTCCTCAACCAGGCGTTTGTGAGCGGGGCTTTGGCCAATCAGCTCTTTATCCTGGCCGCTGGCCTGGCGGTAGATCTCGGCGCGGTGGTGTTCGTCTTCGGCGCGCAGGGCCAGGTGCTCGATGCGCTCGGCCACGGTAACGGTGGCGGCAGCCAGGCTGGCGAAGGCCTGCAGGGCGTCCAGCTCCAGGCTCTGGAACTGCCCGGGGGTGAGGGCATCGAGGGTGACCAAGCCCCAGGGGCGCTCATCGACCATCAACGGGCAGCCCATGCAGTCGTGCACTTCAAGGTCGGCATCGGTGGCGTTGACCAGGCCATCGTAAGGGTCGGGCAGTTCGGAGTCGCTGGCAAAGCGGGTGGGTTCCGGGCGGCTGAGCAGTATCTGGAACCGTGGGTGCTCGCTGACCCGGAAGCGCCGGCCCAAGGTGTCCGGGCTCAGCCCATCCACTGCCAGCGGCACCAGCCATTCACCATCCAGGCGCAGCAGTGCGGCAGCATCGCACGGTAGCAGGCTGCGCATGGCCTGCAGCAGGCGGCGGTAGCGTTCCTGGTCGGGCAAATCACGGGACAGGTCGCTTACCAGAGGCAGCAGGGCGGTCAGCAACGGCTTTGTGGTCATATGGACTCCTGTAGGTCGATATGACTATACGCTGGGGTAGGTCGTTTTGACATGACCTGCGTCAAACCCCTGATTTTGCGGGCGATAAAAGTTGGCACGATTGCTGTAGTAGCAGGGACAGTCATTTGAAGCCACAGGCTCAGGAGTTGTTGCAATGCTCAATGCCGAACAACGTGCAATCATCAAAGCCACTGTACCCCTGCTGGAAAGCGGCGGCGAAGCACTGACCACTCACTTTTACAAGATGATGCTCAGTGAGTACCCGGAGGTACGTCCGCTGTTCAACCAGGCCCACCAGGCCAGCGGTGACCAGCCGCGTGCGCTGGCCAACGGCGTGCTGATGTATGCCCGCCATATCGACCAGTTGGAACAACTGGGTGGCCTGGTCGGGCAGATCATCAACAAGCATGTTGCCCTGCAGATTCTGCCGGAGCACTACCCGATCGTCGGCAGCTGCCTGCTGCGCGCCATCGAGGAGGTGCTTGGCAAGGACATCGCCACCCCTGCCGTGATCGATGCCTGGGGTGCGGCCTATGGCCAGTTGGCCGACATCCTGATTGGTGCTGAAGAGAACCTCTATAAAGAGAAGGAAGAGGCCGAAGGCGGCTGGCGCGGTACTCGCGAATTCCGCCTGGTGCGCCGCGAGCAGGAAAGCAGCGAGATCGTCTCGTTCTACTTTGCCCCGGTGGACGGCAAACCGGTACTCAAGGCCGAGCCTGGCCAGTACATCGGCTTGAAGCTGGACATCGACGGCGCCGAGCAGCGCCGTAACTACTCCCTGTCGGCGCTGTGCGATGGCAAGGAGTACCGGATCAGCGTCAAGCGCGAGGCGGGTGGCAAGGTCTCCAATTACCTGCACGATGAGCTGGTGGTGGGCGATACCCTGCAGCTGTTCCCGCCGGCGGGTGACTTTACCCTGGCCGCCAGCGACAAGCCGCTGGTGCTGATCAGCGGTGGCGTAGGCATTACTCCGACCTTGGCGATGCTGCAGGCAGCGTTGCAAACCCGCCGTGAGGTGCATTTCATTCACTGTGCGCGTAACGGCGCGGTGCATGCCTTCCGTGACTGGATCGATGGGCTGGCAGCGCGTCATCCGCAACTCAAGCGCTTCTACTGCTATGCCGAGCCAGAAGGTGGCGCTGCAGCCGATGCCGTGGGCTTGCTGAGCGAAGACCTGCTGGCCGAATGGCTGCCGCAGGAGCGTGATGTGGATGCCTACTTCCTGGGGCCCAAGGCTTTCATGGCCGCGGTCAAGCGCCAGCTGAAGGGCCTGGGTGTGCCGGAGCAGCAGAGCCGTTATGAGTTCTTCGGGCCGGCGGCTGCCTTGGAGTGATGTGAAACCTGTACCGGCCCTTTCGCGGGCAAGCCCGTGAAAAGGCCGGTACAGGCAAATATCTTTATCCCTGCGGCACTACACCTTCCTGCCTATATATAAGGAAAGATGAAACCGGGCACAGCGCTTTCATCTTTAATCCTCCTTTAATCACGGTATCCTTCACTCCCGGGTGTCGAGGGGCTTGCCCCTGCGCGGCACTCGGGCAGCCGTTTTTTTGCCGCTCGGCGTTGAACCGACGTCGTTGCGGCCGGTCTCAGCCACACCGGATAGCCCTGCGCAGCGCTATCACGCCGCTTCCTCGGCACGCTCACAGGCCTTGCCCAGCGTGTAGACTTGCGCTCAGGCAGGCGGACCACGCTGCCACTATCCATCGAAGGAACCGGTAATGAACGAACAAACATCGCGCCTGAATCGGGAACGGCGCTTTCTGGTGCTGCTGGGCCTGATCTGCCTCTCGCTGATCGGCGGCGCTCTCTATATGCAAGTGGTGCTGGGCGAGGCACCTTGCCCATTGTGCATCCTGCAGCGTTATGCGCTGCTGTTCATTGCCGTGTTTGCCTTCATCGCCGCAGCGATGCCTGGGCGCCGCAGCTTGAGCTTCTTCGAAGCGCTGGTGGTGCTCAGTGCCATTGGCGGAGTCGTTGCGGCCGGCAACCATGTGTATATACTCGCCAACCCCATGGTCAGTTGCGGCATCGATACCCTGCAGCCGATCGTGGATGACCTGCCACTGGCCAAGCTGTGGCCGCTGGCGTTCCAGGTCGATGGCTTCTGCAGCACGCCGTACCCGCCGATCCTCGGCCTGTCGCTGGCGCAATGGGCACTTGTGGCGTTCGTGCTGACTGCTGTGCTGGTTCCGCTCGGGATCTACCGCAACCGACGCCAGGCTTAGACAAAAGTCCCGAATTGCATGGGGTCTTTTACACCGCATGAGAAGAGCGAAAAGTTGCGCACCGCTTGATCCAGATCAACCTCTAGGCCTTGCAGAATGCGGCTTTGAGGCCTAGCAAGCGGGGTGCGACAAACTGTCGCGAAGTTGAATTATTGAGCAGCATTGTTACGCATTCTGTAAAAGACTGTTGCTCAATAAGTCATAGTCAAGGGTTGGCGACCTATCTACAATCGCCCCCAATTTCCGTTCGGCACTGCTTGCGAGTCGCAGGATTGAAGGAAGCCCCAGCGCTCCTTTTTGCTGACTTCGTCAAGTTTCGCCCAACGGCGATACCGGGCGGACACCCCTCCGCGTTTTCCCGCACCAAATGGACTTGGTCTGAAGTACAGGCCTGTTGCCTACGAAACCATAAGCACCGCTAACCCGCTTGAAGCCAAGGTCCTGCAGTCGGACCCCAGGCAGGAGCGAGTACGGGCGCGAAATGCCTCACTTGGCAGGACGAAGTGTTGGCTACCAAAACACAAATTGCATTGAAGCAAGCTGATCTAGAGGTCGTGAGATGAGTAAAAAGCGTTACCCCAGACTGTTTGGCATATTGCCCTTTTTAGGCATGCTTTTACTCAGTGGGTGCAACTGGACCCTGCTCGACCCGAAGGGCCAGGTCGGCATTGAGCAAAAGAACCTGATCCTGATCGCTACCGGCCTGATGCTGCTGGTGGTAATCCCTGTCATCATCATGACCTTGGCGTTCGCCTGGAAGTACCGTGCTTCCAACAAGGCAGCCACCTACACCCCTGACTGGTCGCACTCGACCAAGATCGAGGCTGCGGTGTGGATCATCCCGATCCTGATCATCATCGCCCTGGGTTACGTCACCTACCACTCCACCCACAAGCTGGACCCATACCGTCCACTGGATTCCGATGTGAAGCCGGTGCAGATCGACGTGGTCGCGCTGGACTGGAAGTGGCTGTTCATCTACCCGGAGCAGGGCATTGCCACGGTCAACAAGATCGTCTTCCCAGCTAACACCCCGGTCAACTTCCGCGTCACTTCCGACGCCGTGATGAACTCGTTCTTCATCCCGGGCCTGGGTGGCCAGATCTACGCCATGGCCGGCATGACCACCAAGCTGCACCTGATCGCCAACGAAAACGGCGAGTTCGACGGTATCAGCGCCAACTACAGCGGTGCTGGCTTCACCGGCATGAAATTCAAGGCTACTGCCACCTCTCAGGAAGACTTCGACAAGTGGGTCGCCGAGGTCAAGCAGTCGCCGAAGAAGCTGGACAAGGCCGAATACGACGCCTTGGCCAAACCAAGCGAAAACAACCCAGTCGCGCTGTATAGCGAGGCTTCGCCTGAGCAGTTCCAGCTGATCGTCGACAAGTACGAAGGCATGAACCGCGGCCGTAGCCACGAAGAAGCAGGCAGCAAAGATCTGGCCACAACCAAGGGTGTGGAATCGAGTATGCAACCAGCTGCCGGTGCAGAGGAGTAAGAGATGTTCGGTAAACTAAGCCTGGAGGCGATACCCTATCACGAGCCGATAGTCATGGTGACGCTTGCCATGATCGCGCTCGGCGGTATCGCTGTCGTCGGTCTTATCACCTATTTCCGCAAGTGGACCTACTTGTGGAGCGAGTGGCTGACTACTGTCGACCACAAAAAGATCGGCGTGATGTACATCATCGTCGCGATGATCATGCTGCTGCGCGGCTTTGCCGACGCCATCATGATGCGTACCCAGCTGGCTGCCGCAACCGGTGGCTCCGAAGGCTACCTGCCGCCTGAACACTATGACCAGATCTTCACCGCTCACGGTGTGATCATGATCATCTTCATGGCGATGCCGTTCTTCACCGGCCTGATGAACCTGGCGGTTCCTCTGCAGATCGGTGCACGTGACGTTGCCTTCCCGTTCCTGAACTCCCTGAGCTTCTACCTGCTGCTGGCAGGCGTGCTGCTGGTCAACATCTCGCTGGGCGTTGGTGAATTCGCCAAGACCGGCTGGGTTGCCTATCCGCCGCTCGCGGGCATTCAGTACAGCCCTGGGGTGGGTGTCGACTACTACATCTGGGCGCTACAGCTATCCGGATTGGGTACGACGCTTACCGGCGTGAACTTCCTCGTCACCGTGATGAAGATGCGCGCACCTGGCATGAAGCTGATGGACATGCCGATCTTCACCTGGACCTGCACCTGGGCCAACGTACTGATCGTCGCTTCGTTCCCGATTCTGACCGCTGCACTCGCACTGCTGACTGTTGACCGTTATCTGGACTTCCACATTTTCACCAACGAGCTTGGTGGGAACCCGATGATGTACGTCAACCTGTTCTGGGCGTGGGGTCACCCTGAGGTTTACATCCTGATCCTGCCGGCCTTCGGCGTGTTCTCGGAAGTGACTTCGACGTTCTCTGGCAAACGCCTGTTCGGCCACCACTCGATGATCTACGCATCGGGCGCGATCGCCATCCTGGGCTTTGCGGTATGGCTGCACCACTTCTTCACCATGGGTGCCGGCGCCAGCGTCAACACCTTCTTCGGCCTGGCGACGATGCTGATCTCCATCCCGACCGGTGTGAAGCTGTTCAACTGGCTGTTCACCATGTACCAAGGCCGTGTGCGCTTCACCGCACCGATGCTCTGGACCCTGGGCTTCATGGTCACCTTCTCCATCGGTGGCATGACCGGCGTACTGCTGGCCGTTCCGGGTGCTGACTTCGTTCTGCACAACAGCCTGTTCGTTATTGCGCACTTCCACAACGTGATCATCGGTGGCGCGGTATTCGGCTACATCGCCGGTTTCGCCTTCTGGTTCCCGAAAGCCTTCGGCTTCACCCTGAACGAGAAGTGGGGCAAAGCTGCCTTCTGGTTCTGGCTGTCGGGCTTCTACGTTGCGTTCATGCCGCTGTACGCCCTGGGCTTCATGGGCATGACCCGTCGTCTGAACCACTCCGACAACCCACTGTGGGAACCCTACCTGTACGTAGCCGTTGTCGGCGCCGTGCTGATCCTGTTCGGTATCGCTTGCCAGCTGATCCAGCTGTACGTATCGGTTCGCGACCGCAACCAGAACCTGGACGTGACCGGCGACCCATGGGGCGGCCGTACCCTGGAATGGTCGACTTCGTCGCCACCTCCGTTCTACAACTTCGCCCACATGCCTGAGCAGGTTGGCCTGGATGCATGGCACGAAACCAAGGAAACCGGCAAGGCTTACAAGCCGGCGACCAAGTTCGACGCCATCCACATGCCAAGCAACACCTCGACGGGTCTGTTCATGGGCCTGTTCCTGACCGTCTTCGGCTTTGCCTTCATCTGGCACATCTGGTGGCTGGTTGGCGCAAGCCTGGTTGCAACCATCGCTGTCTTCGTTCGCCACGCTGCCCGTGACGACCAGGGCTACATGGTTCCGGCCGAAGAAGTGGCGCGCATCGAAGGCGAGCGTATGAAAGCGCTGGCCAAAGCAGGTGCTCTGCCTGCCGGCGCACGTGTCGAATCGTTTGAGCGGGTGTAATCAATGTCCAGTCAAGTAATGCACGGCGGCGCTGCTCATGGTCACGACCATGGGCATGACGACCACCACCACGACTCGGGCCAGATGACCGTACTGGGCTTCTGGCTGTACCTGATGACCGACTGCATCCTGTTTGCGTCGCTCTTCGCCACCTACGCGGTGCTGTCCGGCAGTTTTGCCGGCGGCCCGTCGGGTCATGACATCTTCCAGCTCGATTTCGTAGCTGTTGAAACGCTGTTCCTGCTGCTGTCCTCGATCACCTTCGGCTTCGCCATGCTGAAGATGTTCGATGGCAAGAAAGCGGGTGTACTGGGCTGGTTGGCTGTGACCTTCCTGTTCGGTGCAGGCTTCATCGCGATGGAAATCTATGAATTCCATCACCTGATCAGCGAAGGCTTCGGCCCGCAGCGCAGTGGCTTCCTGTCGGGCTTCTTCGCCCTGGTAGGTACCCACGGTCTGCACGTGACTGCTGGTCTGATCTGGATGGCAATCATGATGTACCAGATCAACAAGCACGGCATCACGCCGACCGCCAAGACCCGCATGAGCTGCCTGAGCCTGTTCTGGCACTTCCTGGACGTGGTCTGGATCTGCGTATTCACCGTCGTTTACCTGCTGGGAGTTCTGTAATGGCTAACGCACACGACACTCATCACGAAGGTAACCACGGCAGCGTCAAGTCGTACATGATCGGCTTCGTACTGTCGATCATCCTGACTGCGATCCCGTTCGGCCTGGCCATGACCGCCAGCCTGCCGAAGAACCTGACCGTACTGATCATCGTTGCCATGGCCGTGATCCAGGTAGTTGTTCACCTGGTTTACTTCCTGCACATGGACCGCTCGAAAGAGCAACGCAACAACGTATCGACGTTCCTGTTCACCACCATGGTGATCGCTCTGCTTGTCGGCCTGTCGCTGTGGATCATGTTCAGCATCCACTTCGAAATGTTGGCCAAGTGAGGTAAGACTGCATGTCCGTTAAGCACTTTATCCAAATCACCAAACCGGGGATCATTTTCGGTAACGTGCTTTCCGTGGCAGGCGGTTTCTTCCTTGCCTCGAAGGGCCATGTGGACTTCGCCCTGTTCCTGGCGGTGGTGATCGGTACTTCGCTGGTGGTCGCGTCCGGATGCGTGTTCAACAACTGCATCGACCGTGACATCGACCACAAGATGGAGCGCACCAAGAACCGCGTCATGGTGCAGGGCGGGATGTCGCTGCCCCTCGCGCTGATCTACGCCACCCTGCTCGGGGTGGCGGGTTTCAGCTTGCTGTATGTTCAGGCCAACCCGCTGTCGGCGTTTTGCGCGCTGATCGGCTTCATCGTCTACGTCGGTTTCTACAGCCTGTGGCTGAAGCGTAAATCGGTGCACGGCACCTTGGTCGGCAGCCTGTCCGGTGCCATGCCTCCGGTGATCGGCTACTGCGCCGTCAGCAACAGCTTCGACCTGGCTGCGGTAACCCTGCTGGTGATGTTCAGCCTGTGGCAGATGCCGCACAGCTTTGCCATCGCGATCTTCCGCTTCAAGGATTACAGTGCTGCCAACATTCCGGTTCTGCCGGTGGCGCGCGGTGTTCTTGCGGCGAAGAAGCAGATCGTGCTGTACGTGCTGGCCTTCGTGCTCGCCACCTTGATGCTTACCCTCGGCGGTTACGCCGGCCTCGGCTACCTGGCCGTGGCGGCTGCCATGGGCCTGTACTGGCTGTACATGGCTTGGGGTGGCTACAAGGCAGAGGACGACAGCAAGTGGGCCCGTAAGGTATTCGGCTTCTCCATCCTCACCGTCACTGCCCTGAGCGTGATGATGGGTGTGGACAGCCAGACCGCTGCGGACGTGCTGATGACTTACGCACGCTGATACTGCTGCCTGTTTCACGAAAACCCCGGCCATGTGCCGGGGTTTTTTTATGGGTGTTTTCCAGTGTCGGCCTCTTCGCGGATGAACCAGAGGCCAGTCCTGAAACATAGATTTCGTATTTTCAAAAAATACGTCTGAAAAAATATATATAAACAGGAAATCTTCCTTTACAGATATCCTGTTTCGGCATTATCTTCTGATTCAGGCCGCCACATCGGCCAGCGTCGCTCGGACGGTTCCGGGCGCTTACGTACTCAGAGGAAGCCATGGCCATCCCAGGTTCGCCGCGCCGCTTTGCGCGCATCGATCGTCTCCCCCCTTACGTCTTCAACATCACTGCCGAACTCAAGATGGCTGCCCGCCGCCGTGGCGAGGACATCATCGACCTGAGCATGGGCAACCCCGATGGCGCCACCCCGCCGCACATCGTCGAGAAGCTGGTGCAGGTTGCCCAGCGTGAAGACACCCACGGCTACTCCACCTCTCGTGGCATTCCGCGCCTGCGTCGGGCCATTTCCAACTGGTACAAGGAACGCTACGAGGTCGACATCGACCCGGAAAGCGAAGCCATTGTCACCATTGGCTCCAAAGAAGGCCTGGCCCACCTGATGCTGGCCACCCTTGACCAGGGCGACACGGTGCTGGTGCCCAACCCCAGCTACCCGATCCACATCTACGGTGCGGTCATTGCCGGCGCTCAGGTGCGTTCGGTACCACTGGTGCCGGGTGTGGACTTCTTCAACGAACTCGAACGGGCCATCCGCGAGTCGATTCCCAAGCCGAAGATGATGATTCTCGGTTTCCCGTCCAACCCCACCGCCCAGTGCGTGGAGCTGGACTTCTTCGAGCGCGTGGTGGCCCTGGCCAAGCAGTACAACGTGCTGGTGGTACACGACCTGGCTTACGCCGACATCGTCTACGACGGTTGGAAGGCCCCGTCGATCATGCAGGTGCCTGGTGCCAAGGACATTGCGGTGGAATTCTTCACCCTGTCCAAGAGCTACAACATGGCAGGCTGGCGGATCGGCTTCATGGTCGGCAACCCCGAATTGGTCAACGCCCTGGCGCGGATCAAGAGTTACCACGACTACGGCACCTTCACCCCGCTGCAGGTGGCAGCCATCGCTGCGTTGGAAGGCGACCAGCAGTGTGTACGCGACATTGCCGAGCAGTACCGCCAGCGCCGCAACCTGTTGGTGAAAGGTCTGCACGAGCTGGGCTGGATGGTCGAGAACCCCAAGGCATCGATGTATGTGTGGGCGAAGATCCCCGAGCAATACGCGCACCTGGGTTCGCTGGAGTTTTCCAAGAAGCTGCTGGCCGAGGCCAAGGTCTGCGTCTCGCCGGGGATCGGCTTTGGTGACTATGGCGATGACCATGTGCGCTTCGCCCTGATCGAGAACCAGGACCGTATTCGCCAGGCCATTCGCGGGATCCGGCAGATGTTCCGGGCTGACGGGCTGACCAACAAGTAATTTTCAAGGGGGCCGCTTTGCGGCCCCCTTTCTTCAGGTGAGAGCTTTCCGCCTGCATTCCATCGATCTGCCTACCTATCTTCAGCACTCATTTCTCACCACAGAGATCCACGAATGAGTGTCTTCACCGCCTATTTCTGCGGCACCGGCTCCCACCGCTTCGACGATACCAACCCCAACTTCTGGAACGGCGAGCTGGTCTCGACCCTGGCCAGCAACGACCAGGGCCGCGAATTCGCCCACTGGATCGCCGTAGACGGCCCTGGCAGCGGCAACCTGCAGGATGACAACCTGTTCGTCGAGCCCGGCGGCTACTTCAACTGGACGGGCCAGCTGTTCGGTCGCGGCTGGGAAGAAAACGTCAACCATGTGCTGCAGGTGATCAAAGGGGAGAGCAGCTGGCAGCGCACCAAACTCAGCGAAGAGGATTACGAGCGGCTAAAGAGCGCCGGCGTACCCATCCCGGACCCTTCCTCCACAGCCTCCTGGTTCTGGCGCACTTACGACTACGGCGAGCGCCACCCAACCCCGCAGGAACTGCAAGAGCGCATCATCAGCATGTTCCGCAAACCACGCATTCCAACCCAGGTCAACCTGGTCGGCTGGAGCAGGGGAGGAATCAGTTGCCACATGCTGGCCAATGCCATGGCGCAAGACCCTGTACTGCGCGGCATCCCGGTGAACATATTTGCCATCGACCCGGTGCCTGGGGTCGGCAATGTGCAAACCGAGCGCGTCACTTTGGCTGATAACGTCAAAGAGTACGTCGGCTTCTACTCGCGGGATGAGCGGTCCAAAGGGTTTGCCTGCGTGATCCCGTCAATTGCCAGTGGCACGCGGATCTGCGTTTACCCGATGCCGGGGCGCCATGCCACGCTGGTGGGTAATGCATCCGGCGATGGTGCGAGCGACGGCAAAGTGCTCAAGGAACCGGGGCTGATCGTTCGCCATCTCGCCGAAGTCTGCCTGACCCGTTGGGGTGTTCAGCTGGGCAAGCGGCTGGCCTTGAACGACACGCAACTGATGGCGTACCACCAGGCCATGGCCGCTGCCGAGGGGCAGTACCAAGCCATGCGAAGTAAGTCGTACACCGTACTGACCGAGGGTGACAAGCACGACCGGTTGGTACATTGCGGCGAGACCCGCACGGGTTTCAGCAAGGTGTGTGGTGATGACTACGATCCGATCGAGGGCCTAGCCCTGCAGCGTTGGGATACCACGACCTACAAGGCACTGCGATAAATGAAACGGGCGGCCGGATCAGTGGCAATTTTTTTTGCAGGCGCCCTCTATCCAGCCGCCCCGGATTCGATTGAAAATGGCGCAGCGGGCCAGCCCCGATAACAACAACCTTCCCTCCGTGACATCATGTCTGAATATAACCCTTGCCTTGACTGCGGCGCCTGCTGCGGGTACTTCCGTGTGTCCTTCTTCTGGGGCGAATGCCAGTCTGCCGGGGGCGTTGTGCCGGATGACCTGGTGGTGCAGATCAACCCCACCCGCGTTGCCATGATCGGCACCGATGCCAAGCCATGCCGCTGCGTCAGCCTTGATGGCGAGATCGGCAAGGAAGTGGCTTGTACCATTTATGCCAACCGTTCCAGCCCTTGCCGTGAGTTCGAGGCGTCGTGGGAGGGCGGGGTGCACAACCCAAGCTGCGACGATGCACGGGCGGCGTATGGGCTGCCCCCGCTCACGCCGCCGGGGGCCAACGAGCCGCATTGGCCGGATGATGGCGCTGAGGTGGCCTGATACTGCAAGGTTGCCAGTAGCGGCTGGCATGTGCATGTCGGAACGTTTGCGGGGATTTTGAAATCGAGCGCCGCCCGCGCGGCGCTCGATCTCTGCATCACCAAAAGACCCAAGCCATGCCCATCCACCCCCGCATGTAGTTAAACTGTCATCTCCCCAGCAATGGACAGGAGATCCGGCGTGACCCCACCCCGCAGTTTCCCCAGTGACCTCTGCCTCGACAGCCCGCGCCTGCAATTGCGCCCCATGCGCCATGCCGATGCCGCGCAGTGGCTGGCGATCATGGCCGACCCGGAGGTCATGCGTTATTGGCACCATGCCCCCTGGCAAGACCTGGCCGAGGCCGAAAGCGCTCTGGCCGCCGACCGCGAAGCCTATGCCAATGGCGACCAGCTCAAGCTCGGCATGTACCGCCGTGACAACGGCGAGCTGATCGGCATGGTCCAGCTGTTCAACATCGATGACGTATCGCGCCGTGGCGAAATCGGCTATTGCCTGGCCAGCGCGGTGCAGGGCAGGGGCTACATGGACGAAGCATTGACTTGCTTCATCGACTACCTTGCCCACACCCTGCACATGCGCCGCCTTGAAGGCGAAATCGACCCGCGCAACCAGGGCTCGGCCCGCACCCTGGAGCGCCAGGGCTTCGTGCTCGAAGGCACCCTGCGGGCGCGCTGGTGCGTGGCCGGCGAGCTGTCCGACTCGGGTATCTACGGCTTGTTGCTCGAACCACCTGTTGCATAGTCTTACGGCGAATAGCTACTATTCGGGAACAATTCTCACTTGTGTCCCGGTGCCCCATGCCCGTAGCCGACTCACCGAGCCCGTACCCGCTCGAACAGCTGTACAGCGAGCACCACGGCTGGCTGTTCAGCTGGTTACGGCGCAAGCTGCGCTGCTCGCACAGCGCAGCCGACCTTGTCCAGGACACCTTCGTGCGTATCCTGGCCTCGCGCGATGCCCTGCTGGGCATGCGCGAGCCTCGCGCCTACCTCAGTACCACCGCGCGCCGCCTGCTGATTGACCAGGCCCGTCGGCGGCAGATCGAAGAGGCCTACCTCAGCGAGCTGGCCCTGACTGCCGAGTTGCTGGAAGGGCATCAGCCCCCCGAAAACATCCTCATCACGCTCGAGGCGCTGGAACAGATCGCCTTCCTGCTTGAAGGCCTGCATGTAAACGCACGCGAAGCATTCGTGGGTTACTACCTGGACGAGCTGACCCAGCCACAGATCGCGCAGCGCCTGCAGATTTCCCCGCGTATGGTGCGCAAGTACCTGGCCCAAGCCCTGATTCATTGCCACCGCACGCTGGACATTGCCGCACCGTGAACCCGTCCCGTATCGAGCAGGAGGCCGCCGAGTGGGCCCTGTGCCTGGGGGAGGGCGAACTGGGTGCCACCGAGGCGCGTGAGTTCGAGGCCTGGCTGCAGGCCGACCCGCGCCACGGTGCGACCTTGCGGCGCATGCAAGGGGTGATCAGCCAGATGCATGCCCTGCGCCAGCAACGCGGGCCGGTTGGCGCAGGGTTACGCGCCGGCATGCAGCCCTCGGCGCCACGTTCGGTGGCGCGGCGCACCTTGCTCGGCCTGGTGCTGGCGGGTTCGTTGCTGGGCACCTTGCCGCTTGCCGGTGTGTCGCCACGAGACTGGCTAGCCGACCTGCACACCGCGCCGGCCGAGTGGCACAGTCAAACCCTGAGCGATGGCTCGCAACTGACTTTGGCGGGCAATTCCGCCGTGGATGTCGAGTTCAGTGCTGGCGAGCGGCGTATCCGCCTGCTGCACGGCCAGGTACTGGTGGATGTCAGCCATGACCCGGCGCGGCCGTTCGTGGTGCAAACCGACGAGGGCAGCTTCAAGGCCTTGGGTACTCGCTTCGTGGTCGGCCAAGGGCGCGAACGCAGCGAGCTGACCATGCTCGAATCCCGTGTCGAGGCGCGCAGTGCCGTGTCCGGCGATCAACTGGTCGCGGGGCGCGGTGAGCGGGCCTGGGTGGCACGCGACGGGCTTGGCCCGCTGCCGGCTATCGATCCGGCACGTGTGGACCAAGCCTGGCAGCGTCACCAATTGGTGGCCGAAGGCGTGCCGCTCGATCAGGTGTTGGACGCGTTGTCGCAGCAAAGGCGCGGCGTGCTGCGCTTCGACCGCCAGGCAATGCAGGCCATCAAGGTGTCGGCGGTACTGCCGCTGGATGACAGCGAACGCGCCCTGAGATTGCTGGCCGAAGCGCTGCCGATTCGCATCGGTGGTTTTGGCCGCTGGTGGACCACGGTCGAGCCAGCGCCGCGAGAAAATTGATCAAGGTGGTTCCGCTTCTGTGCGCTGGCCCGTCAAACAAGAGGCCAACCGATCAAGAACAAGGAGCCGATCCACCATGCGCCGATTTCCTGGCCACCCCGTCCTCAGCCCGCTAGCCCTGGCCTTGCGCCTGTCCTGCGCCGGGCTGGTCTTCTCCGTTGCGGCCTTGCCGGCCGTGGCCGAGGAGGCCGCCCGCCGTAGCTTCGATGTGCCTGCCGGCAAGCTGGCCGAGGCCCTTGGCAGCTATGCCCAGCAAGCCGCCGTGTCGCTGGCCTTCACCCCCGAAGCGCTGGCCGGTTTGCAAAGCAATGGCCTGCATGGCCTGTATTCGGTGGACAGCGGTTTTGCCGTGCTGCTGGCTGGCAGCGGCTACCGGGTGGCACGCAGCGACAACGGCTACCGGCTGGTGGCAGAGCCGCTGGTGGCCGTGAGTGGTGACGCGCTGGAACTGGGCGTGACCACCGTGGCCGGGCAGGGCATGGGCGAGAGTACCGAGAACACCGGCTCGTATGCGCCAGGCTTGATCAGCGTCGGCTCCAAGAGCCCCACCAGCCTGCGCCAGACGCCGCAATCGGTGTCGACGGTGACCCGCCAACTGATCGAAGACCAGCAACTGACCGACATCAACCAGGCGATGAAAGTAACGCCGGGCATCGTCACCCAGAGCACCACCTTCCGTACCCAGGACTTCCTTTCACGCGGCTTCAGCATCCAGAACCTGCAGATCGACGGCGCTGCGCCGCAGGCGTTGGGCACCGCCATGGGCTCGTTCTACTCGTCGAACATCTTCGAGTTGGCCGAGTTCGACCACATCGAAGTGCTGCGAGGTACCGCTGCACTGTATGGCGGCTCGGGTGACCCGGGCGGCATCATCAACATGGTGCGCAAGCGGCCCACCGCCTACAACCAGCTCAAGCTGACCCTGTCGGCCGGCAGTTGGGACAACTATCGCCAGGAGTTCGACCTGTCCGGCCCGCTGGGCTGGGATGGCCGCCTACGTGGGCGCTTGGTGATGTCCAATACCGACCGACAGTACTTCACCGACAACCGCGCCACCGAGCGGCCGCTGGTGTATGGCGTGCTTGAGGCGGACGTTACCGACGACACCATGCTTACCTTCGGCGCCCGTTACAACAAGTCCCACGAAACCGGCAGCAACAGCGCGGTGCCGCGCTATAGCAACGGTGCTGATCTGAACCTGCCGCGGCACACTGGCCTGACCAAGAACTGGGCCTACCTGGATGCCACCGCGCGCGAGTACTTCGCCAAGGTAGACCACCGCTTCAACGACGATTGGAAGCTCAATCTCAGTTACACCAACACTTGGGACCTCGGGCTGTTCAAGACCGCCACCACCCTGAACGCGGTAGACCCGGTGACCAATACCGGCGCGACCTGGTACGGCACGTCGACCCGCCAGGAGAACGAGCAGCACCTGTACGACGCTAACGTGTCCGGGCACTTCCAGGCCTTTGGCCTGGACCACGAAGTGGTTTTCGGGGCCGACTACCAGAAGATCGACAGCCGTTGGCTGGGCACCGCCCCCTACGCTGCATCGGGCTCGCCGGCCAACGTGTTCGACCCCGACAGCTCGGCGTTCGACGACCCTGGCAACGGGCGTGACTACAAGCGTGACTACAGCCCCAATTCGCAACGCCAGTATGGTTTGTATGGCAGCCTGCGCCTGCAGCTGGCCGAGCCGCTGCACCTGATCGTCGGGGCGCGTGCCCAGCGCTTCCACTTCTGGCAGACCTACACCAATGCCTTGACCACTAATGTGTCCAGGACCAGCCCCGAGCAGCGCATTGGCACCAAGGTCACGCCGTTCGGTGGCCTGGTGTACGACCTGGACGATCAATGGTCGGCCTATGCCAGCTATTCGGAGATCTACCGGCCGCAGTCCAGCAAGATCAGCGGCCCCGCCGAAACCGGTACGGCGCTTGAGCCTATGACCGGAAAAACCTACGAGACCGGCCTAAAGGGCGAGTTGTTCAATGGTGCGCTCAATGCCAGCGTGGCGCTGTACTACACCACCCGCGAAAACGAAGCGGTCCAGGACCCGAACTTCCCGGCGAGTTTCGCCGGCTTCTCCGGTAGCTGCTGCTATGTGCCCAACGGCAAGGTCGTGAGCAAGGGCATCGACATGGAGCTGTCCGGCGAGCTGTTGCCTGACTGGATGCTGGTGGGTGGCTACACCTTCAACCTCAACCGTAACCGCAGCTCCGACGCCCCGCTGAGCACGGTAATGCCCAAGCACCTGTTCAAGCTGTACACCACTTACCGCCTACCGGGCATCTTCAGCGACTTCAAAGTGGGTGGAGGTGTGCAGGTGCAAAGCGCTACCTACGCCACTGGTGAAGTCAACCGCTACGACAGCAGCGGCAAGCTGGTGCAACAGAATGTGCCCTTCGATTTCGACCAGAGCGGCTACGCCATCTGGAACGCCCTGGTCGAATACCGTGTCGACGACCATTGGAACGTCACGCTCAACGGCAACAACCTGTTCGACAAGAAGTACTACGAAACCGTGGGTACCTCGACCTACGGCAACTACTATGGCGAGCCACGCAACTTCATGGTGACCCTGCGCGGCACTTATTGAAGGTTTGGAAGCGGGGCAGGGCCTGAGTTAAGGTCGTAGCCTGTCCCGCTTCCCCAGGTATGTCCCTTGCCCGTTTTCTACTTGAGCATCAGCCTGCTGCTGTATCTGCTCGCCCTGTTTTTCGATGGCGCGCTGCTGAGCGGCGAGCGCCACATGCCGGCCTTGCAGATGCTGCTGTACGGGCCATGGGGCATGCCCTTCGGTTTGTACCAATGGTTCGCCAACCCGCTGCTGGCCCTGGCGGTTCTTGCCCACCGACGGTTCCGCAGGCTGGCCTTGCTGGCAGGGCTGGCTGCTGTCTACCTGGCCGCCAGTAGTTTCGGAATTGACCGCTTGCCGGACAACCAGAGCTACGCGTTTCATGAGCGGGTCGGCTTTGGCGCCGGTTTCTACCTGTGGCTGGCGGCAATGGGGGTGTTCTGCCTGGGCCAGGCCTGGCATTGCTGGAAGGCGCGCAGCGCCGACGACATGCCGGGCTGGAATTGGCTCGATGTGGCGTTGATTGCGGCGCTGGCCGTTGCGCTCTACTGGGCAACGCAGATACCGTCGCTGCGCTTCGAGCCGGGCAAGGTGTTGATGCCGCCAGAACAGCCGCAGTCACTTTGATTCCCACAAGGAGGGTTAGCATGATCAAGCATTACCTGGCAGGCCTGGCACTGGCCTGCGTGCTGCCGCTGGCCGTGGCAGAAGATTATACGGCGGCCTACGGGCAATGCATGGACAAGGCTTCCAGCACGGTGGCCATGAGCGCGTGCATCAACGCTGAAACGCAAGTACAGGACCAGCGTCTGAACCGGGTGTACAAGCAATTGATGGGCAAGCTGGAGGCCGGGCAGCAGAAGAACCTGCGGGAGGTACAACGCAAGTGGATGGCCTACCGCGATGGCAATTGCCAGTTTCATGTGCAGGCCAGTGGCGGGACCCTGGCGCAGCTCGAAGGCGGTACCTGCGTAATGAGCATGACCCGCGACCGGGCTGCGGAGCTGGAACGGGTGCTCAGCCCGGGGCAGTGAGGTGGCCTGCACCGGCCTCTTCGCGGGTAAACCCGCTCCCACAGGTAGGGTGCAGTTCTCAAGTGCAGCGCGGTCCCTGTGGGAGCGGGTTTACCCGCGAAGCAGGCGACGCGGTTGATGAGTTCGGCTGTACCGGTGTTAATGGTGAGGTTGTCGCCGCGCCCGTGCCTTCAGGTACTCGCGCACTTCCACTGCATCCCCGGCAAACTCGATGCGCTCGGCCTTCGCCGCACGCTGGTAGGCATACATCGGGTCGTAGTACTCGTTCAGCAAACCTTCGATCCAGCCCCGGTGCAGGTCCACTGCACCGCTGCGCTGCTGTTCTTCCAAGGCCAGGCGCAGGATCTCCGACAGCCGCTGATAACGTTCGCCACCCAAGCGCTTGTAGATGTTGGCCATGCTTTGCAGCATACGCTCGGCGAACAAGCGGCGGCCATCTTCCTCGCCATGCACGGCGATAAACTCGGCACTCAGGTTGACCACGTAGTCGCGCAAAATGCGCTCAACGCGGTTGGCAAAGCTGTCCTCAAGCCACACCAGCGAGTACTGCTGCATGCCTTGGTACAACTCCAGCGGCACAGTGCAACTGCCGACGATGCGGCCTTCATCTTCCAGCACGAACTGCTCGCAGCCGCGGGCGCGTTTTTTCAGTACATCGATGGCCAGCTGGTTTTCGAAATCGATCTGCGCCGGCTGCGCAGTGGCGCGCTTGCCGAAGCTGGAACCGCGATGGTTGGCGTGGCCCTCCAAGTCGAGCACGTTGTCCAGCTGGTGCAATACATCGGTCTTGCCGGTACCCGTCAGGCCGCCCAGCAATACGAAATCGCATTGCGCCACTGCCTGTTGGGTGGTCTCCAGCAAGAAGGTGCGCATGGCCTTGTAGCCACCTTTGACACGGGGGTACTGAATGCCCGCTTCATCGCGTAGCCAACCTTGCACGATCTGCGATCGCAGGCCACCACGGAAACAGTACAGGTAACCTTGCGGGTTAGCCTGGGTGAACGCCACCCAGGCGTCCATGCGTGCCTGTTTGGTGGTGCCACTGACCAGCTGGTGGCCAAGGGCGATGGCGGCGGCCTGGCCCTGCTGTTTGTAGCAGGTGCCGACCTTTTGCCGCTCCTGGTCGTTCATCAGCGGCAGGTTGACGACACCGGGGAAGGCGCCCTTGGCGAATTCGACGGGGGCACGCATGTCCATCATCGGCACGTCGTCGAGGAATAGCTGACGGAAGTCGGTGCAGTCGGGGCGCATCAGATCACCTCGACCGCGTGGCTCTGTCGCTCGACCAGCTTGCCGATCGGCGACAACTGCAGGCCCAGTTCGGCGGCCACGGCAAGGAACTCGGCTTCGCCCTTCGGGGTAACGGCCACCAACAGGCCACCGCTGGTTTGCGGGTCGCACAGCAGGTGCTTCTGCTCGTCGCTGAGGGCGCCGATCTTGTGCCCGTAACTGTCGTAATTGCGCAGGGTTCCGCCGGGGATGCAGCCTTCGGCCAGGTAGTGCTCGACGCTGGGTAGACGCGGCACGGCGGTGTAGTCCAGGTGTGCGGTGAGGCCACTGCCTTCGGCCAGTTCCACCAGGTGGCCGAGCAGGCCGAAACCGGTGACGTCGGTCATGGCCTTGACCCCGTCGAGCTTGCCGAAGCGGCTGCCGGGGGTGTTGAGGGTGCACATCCAGTCGCGGGCCAGGCCCTGGTCCTGCGCGCGCAGCTTGGCCTTTTTCTCGGCGGTGGTGAGGATGCCGATGCCCAGCGGTTTGGTCAGGTACAGCTGGCAGCCGGCGCAGGCGGTGTCGTTGCGCTTGAGATGGCGCTTGCTGACCACACCGGTGACGGCCAGGCCGAAGATGGGCTCAGGGGCGTCGATGGAGTGGCCGCCGGCCAGCGGGATACCGGCTTCGGCACATACCGCTCGGCCGCCGCGGATCACTTCGCGCGCCACTTCCGGTGGCAGCACGTTGACCGGCCAGCCAAGGATGGCGATGGCCATCAACGGGTCGCCGCCCATGGCGTAGATGTCGCTGATGGCGTTGGTGGCGGCGATGCGGCCGAAGTCGTACGGGTCATCGACGATCGGCATGAAGAAGTCGGTGGTCGAGACCACGCCGCGCTCGTCGTCCAGCGCGTACACGGCCGCGTCGTCGCGCGAGGCGTTGCCAACCCACAGGTTCGGGTCCAGGGCCTGGGCACCGCTTTCGGCGAGGATCACGTCCAGCACCTTGGGGGAGATCTTGCAGCCACAGCCGGCACCGTGGCTGTACTGGGTCAGGCGAATCGGCTCGCTCATACGTACCTCAGCAGGTCAAATTGTTGCGCGATTGTAGCAAAGCTGGCCTTTGGGCCTTTGCCTCTTATAATTCCCACTGTCGGCGGACTTGTCGGCGGATTTGTTGGCATCGTCCCGTTATTGAACCGGAGAACACCCATGCTCAAACGCCCCCTGGCGCTCGCCGCCGGCCTTGTGTTGTCTTGCTGCGCCGTTGTCGTTCAGGCCGCTGAAACCTTGCGGGTCAGCGCCATACCCGACGAAGCACCGACCGAACTGCAGCGCAAGTTCAAGCCCTTGGGCGAATACCTGGCCAAGCAGTTGGGCATGGACGTGAAGTTCGTACCGGTGGCCGATTACCCGGCGGTGGTCGAGTCGCTGGCCGCGGACCGCCTCGACCTGGCCTGGCTGGGCGGCTTCACGTTCGTCCAGGTGCACTTGAAGGACCCAACCGCCACACCGCTGGTGCAGCGTGAACAGGACGCGCAGTTCACCTCCAAGTTCATCACTGCCAACCCCGACGTGAAAAGCCTGGCGGACCTTAAGGGCAAGTCGTTTGCTTTTGGTTCCATTTCGTCCACGTCGGGCAGCCTGATGCCGCGTTACTTCATGCTCAAGCAAGACAACATCAAGCCTGAAGAGTACTTCAGCCGCGTGGCCTATTCCGGCGCCCATGACGCCACCGTGGCCTGGGTACAGGCTGGCAAGGTCGATGGTGGCGTGCTCAACGCCAGTGTGTGGCAGAAGCTGGTGGATGCAGGCAAGGTCGATACCAGCAAGGTGAAAGTGTTCGCCACCACCCCGACCTACTTCGACTACAACTGGACCGTGCGCGGCAACATGGACCCGGCGTTGAAAGAGAAGATCAAGCAAGCCTTCCTTGGCCTTGACCCGGCCAACCCGGAGCACAAGGCGATCCTCGACCTGCAGGCCGCCAGCCGCTTCATCGAAACCAAGCCTGAGAACTACGTGGGCACCGAACAAGCCGCACGCGAGGCCGGCCTGCTCAAGTGACCGCTTCGAACGTGGCAATCCATCTGCACGCTGCCAGCCTGCGCCATGGCCAGGTACGTGCGCTTGAAACGATCAGCCTGCGCATCGGGCAGGGTGAACGCATCGCCATCATCGGGCCGTCGGGGGCGGGCAAGTCCAGCTTGCTGCATGTGATGGCCACGGCCATCCAGCCCAGCGGCGGGCGCCTGGAACTGCTCGGTGAGCAGCCTTGGGCGTTGTCGGCAAGGGCTCGTCAGCGCCTGCGCGCGCGGGTTGGCCTGGTGCATCAGGCGCCGCCTTTGCCGCCGCGTCAGCGGGTGGTGACAGCGGTGTTGGCTGGCCGCCTGGGGCAGTGGGGTGTGCTGCGCGGTTTGCTTAACCTGCTATACCCCAGCGATGTGCCGGGTGCGCGCCAGGTGTTGGCCGAGCTGGGCCTGGCCGACAAGCTGTTCGTGCAGTGTGGGCAATTGTCGGGTGGCCAGTTGCAACGGGTGGGCATTGCCCGCGCGTTGTATCAGCGGCCGCAGGTGTTGTTGACCGACGAGCCGGTGTCGGCCATGGACCCGGTGCTGGCCGATCACAGCCTGGCCTTGCTCAATCGCCATGCCCAGACTAACGGCGTGACCCTGGTGGCAAGCCTGCATGCCGTCGAGTTGGCGCTGGCGCATTTCCCGCGGGTGATCGGTATTCGTGAAGGTCAGGTGGTATTCGACTGCCCGGCCCAAGCGGTTACCGAGCACATGCTCGATGCACTGTACGCCAACGAACAACTGGCTTCGCCACCAACCCAGGGGCCTACCCTGACCGTGCAGATCCCGAGATGTTGAGGGCCGACGCCCGCGACCCGGCATCGTTGCCACGGTTGCTGCTGGCCTTGCTGGCCGTGGCGGTGCTATGGCCGGGTATCCAGTTGAGCGAACTGAACCCTTGGGTGCTGTTGCAGGCGGACAACCGTCAGCAGATCGCCAGTTTCACTAGCGCCTTCTGGCCGCCGGCACATGATGCTGATTTTATCGCGCTGTTGTATGAAGCCACGCTGCAGACCCTGGCCGTGGCCACCGCTGGCATGGCGTTGGCGTTGCTGCTTGCAGTCCCGACAGGGCTGCTGGCCAGCCGCGCCTTGTCGTTGCGCGCCGCCTCTCGTGGAGGTCGCGCTGGGTTGTGGTCGCGGCTGCTGCGCCTGCCGGTGCGCGGGTTGTTGATTTTCCTGCGTAGCGTGCCGGAAATTGTCTGGGCGCTGTTGTTCGTACGGGCCGTGGGGCTGGGGCCGACGGCGGGTGTTCTGGCGATCGCCATCACCTATAGCGGCATGCTCGGCAAGGTTTACGCCGAGATTTTCGAATCGGTGGACCAGCGTCCGGCCCACGCGTTGTTGCAGGCGGGCAGTGGCCGGCTGGCGGCGTTTCTATACGGCATCCTGCCCAATGCCGCTTCCGAAGTTGTGTCGTACACCGTGTACCGCTGGGAATGCGCGGTGCGGGCTTCGGTGGTGATGGGCTTTGTCGGCGCTGGCGGCCTGGGGCAGCAGATCGACCTGTCGATGCGCATGTTCGCGGGTGCGGAGGTAGCCAGCATGCTGCTGACGTTCCTGCTGTTGGTGATTCTGGCCGACCTGCTGAGCCGCCTGTTGCGCTGGAGGCTGGCATGAACCGGGTGATCAACCTGTTGCTGCTGGCTGCAATCGTGGCGTCGGTGGTGGCTTCGTTCACTTACCTGGAGCTGGACCTGCAAGCCCTGGTCGGCAACGGCGGGCTGGGGCAGATGGGCGAATACGCCGGGCGTTTTCTGCACCCGGACCTGTCTGCCGGGCACCTGAAGGCAGTATGGCGTGGGGCGCTGGAGACACTGGCCATGTCTGGCCTGGGCACCTTGTTGGCGATGGTATTGGGGATGTTGCTGGCGCTGCCGGCGGCTGGCCGCTTCGGTTGGCCGTTGCAGGGCGCCGCGCGGTTGCTGCTGAATGCTCTGCGCGCCATTCCAGAGCTGGTGTGGGCCGCGCTGACGGTATTGGCGGCCGGCCTTGGGCCCAATGCCGGTACCCTGGCTTTGGCGCTGCACACCGCTGGTGTGCTGGGGCGCTTGTTTGCCGAGGCCTTGGAAAATGCGCCGCCGGAGCCTGCGGCGGCGATCCGCCTGCAGGGCGGTAGCCAGGTGGCGGCGTTCTGCTTTGGTACCTTGCCCAACCTGTGGCCGCAGTTGCTGGCCTACAGCTTGTACCGCTGGGAAAACAACATCCGCATGGCCAGCGTGCTGGGGTTTGTCGGTGCCGGTGGGTTGGGGCAGATGTTGTACACCACCTTGAGCCTTTTCCAGGAGGCCCAGGCCAGCACGGTGATTATCGGGATGCTGGTGCTGGTGTTGCTGGTGGACGCGTTGAGCGATGTGCTGCGCCAGCGTTACGTGCGGGCCTGACCAATAACCGGGCCCTAAGCCAGCTCCCCATGCTGCGCCTCCCGCTGCATCGACTCCAGGTTGCGCTCGATCGTTTCGCAAATGGTGTCCATCTGAATCTGGTGCTCACTGAACCTGAACGGGCTCTGCAAATCAGTCCCGATCCGCTCGATAGCCAGCAGCATGAAGCCAACTACCGTCGACGCCAGGGGGGTGAACCAGCCCAGCGACTCCACGAGCCCTACCGGCACGATCAAGCAGAACAGGGTGATGAAAAGCCGTGGGAAATACACATAGGGGTAGGGCAGCGGTGTGTTGGCAATCCGCTCCATGCCGCCCTGGGCATTGGACAGGTCCACCAGGGTCGATTCCAGCCGGGCCAGGCGGATGCTGTCCAGCCGCCCGGCCTGGTATTCACGCGCCAGCAAGGCCGCCGAGCCGCCGAGGATGTCGTTGGCGAAGTTGTTCGAGCGGTTGCGCCGTTCGAACTCCCCTGGCGGTATGAAGGCCATCAGTTCGTCCGGGCATTTTTCGCCCTTCAAGTGCGCCGCCAGGCAGTTCACATAAGCGATATGCCGGCGCAGCAGGGTAGCTTTGACCGGGTTCGGGCCTTCATCCGGGTCATCGATCAGGGTCAATGTCTGCCGGGCGAAGCTGCGCGAACCGTTCACCAACGCCCCCCACAGCGTGCGGGCTTCCCACCAGCGGTTGTAGGCGCTGCTGTTGCGAAAGCTCACCAGCACCACCAGCGCTGAACCCAGCAAGGTCAACGGGATCAGCGGCAGGGTGAACTTGCTGTTGAAGAACAGCATGAAATCGATGGTGACCAGCACATCCCAGATCAACAGCCAGAACAGCGACCAGCCGATGTAGCCGATGGTCTTCACGACCAGGCGGTACTTGCGAGTGATGATGTCTTTCACGCGGAGGGCCTCGAAACGCAGGGGATGCAGGATCGGACGTCGAGGCGGGGGCATGGTTCGGTGCTGTTCGTCGAGGTGTGTGAGCAAACGTATCTTACTAGCTGAATATTTGTTTCATCTGCACCAATGCCACCCGTGTGCCGTCCCACGCTTGCCGCTGCTCGATGCCGCACGGCACAAAGCCCAGTTGTGGATAAAGCAGCAAGCCCGCTGTGTTGTGGTTGAAGCAGGACACCCACAGTTCTTGGGCTGCGAATTGCTCCCGAGCCAGATCGACCATGGCGGTCACCAAGTAGCGTGCTACACCGTGGCCACGGGCGCCAGGTGCCACTACCACGTTGCCCAATGCACATACGCCGCCATGTTCGGCTTTGTAGAAGTTGGCAAAGGCCAGAATTGCGCCGTTGCCTTCCACCACTGTGGAGCCGCTGCGTTGGGCGACGGCGTCGCTCAACTGTGCGGGAGTGAGTGGGTAGGTGGCTTTGGGGAACATGTAGAACAGTTCGTCCGGGCTCTGCGGGAAGCCGCAGATGACAGGGATGTCCTCAGGCCGGACAGGGCGGTGGGTCAGATGCATGGCAGGTCCTTCGTGCGCTGGCGGGTAGGCCCTATTGGCGGGCAAGCCCACGAACAGGTCATCAGCCTTGCATCATAAGCCGCTTTGCATCGGCATATTCAACTCAAGGTTTGGCCGCCACCGCCACGTAGCCTTTGACCGAAGCCGGTGCCTGGGGCTTGGCCTTGTGCGCCAGCAGGTACTGATAGCGCCGCCATTCCTTGTCGATTTCGTTGAACGACATGAATACGCTGATGCGCGCCTTGCCGGCCAGGTCCGGGCGCTTGCCGGCGTCGATCTCGCGGGTGGGAATGATGGCGACGTTGATGCCCACCACCTTGCCATCATCGGCGAACACCGGCCCGCCCGACATGCCCTTGGTGATCGGGCCGTCATGCACCGAGTAGAAGACGCTGCCCGGTGTACCTTCCAGCCGAACCAACGACGGCAGGGCATGGCCCTTGCCCTGCATCGGCATCATCAAACTGTTGAAACCTACCGCCGTCACCGCTTCCCCTGGCACGTACTGCCGCCACAGCGGCACGCTGCTGGCCTTGTGCTTGAAGAACACCACATCGCCGAGGCCCTCGTGGACCACGTTGCGCAGGAAGGGGGTGTGTTTGGCGGTTACTGCGTAATCCTCGTTCCACTGGATGGCGCTGGCCATCAGCAACATCGGCAGTGGGGCACCGGAGGTGACCACGAAAGCCTGGTTGTAGACAGGATCTGAAACGTACGACGTTGGCACTCCATTGCACCCACTGAGCAGCATCATTGCCGCCATGCAGGGCGCGATTGTTTTCATGAGACACACGGGGGTGGAGAAATGGGAGCGCAACTATGGCTAAGTGCCATTACGCTAACAATACTTTCGGCATATATCCGATGAATGACAGCTTAAGAGCTAATCCTGTGTGCGACCAATAGATTGCAGGTATGGCTGCAAGCCCTGAAGTCATTGGTGCGGCGTCAAATCCTGATGGCGCTGCGGCCGCTGTGAAGGCGGCTTCAATGAATAATTGATCTGATAATCGTTATCATCTAAGGTGCTGTCCTCGCCCGGAGGGATACCCGTGATGAACGACGATCTGAGTCAGGTCTATGTCGAGCACAATGGATGGCTCAAGCAATGGCTCTACCGCCGGTTGGGCTGCTCGGCGCAAGCTGCAGACCTGGCACAAGATACCTTCCTGCGTATTCTTCAGGCCCAGCAGAAGGCCGGCGCCAAGCTGAGCCTGCAGCGCCCCCGCGCCTACCTGGCAACGGTGAGCCGGCGGTTGGTCTACGACCATTTCCGCCGTCAGTCACTGGAACGCGCCTACCTGGAAATGCTCGAGCAACTTCCCGAGCTGTTCGCGCTGTCCGCCGAAGAGCAGTGGTCCATGCGCGAAACCCTGCAGCAACTGGACGCACTGCTCGACACCTTCAAACCGGTGGTGCGCTCGGTGTTCCTGCTGGTGCAGTTGGAGGGCTTGACCTACATCGAGGTGGCACGCCGCCTGGGCATTGGCGAGCGCACGGTCAAGCGGCACATGGCCAACGCCCTGCAAGCCTGCATCCTGTTCGAAGAAGACTTCTGATGCCCAACCAACAGCCTCGAATCACTGCGCAAGTGGCTCGGCAAGCAGCCAATTGGCACATGCTGATGCTCGAAGACGCCGTCAGCCCGGCCCAGCGTGCTGCCTGCAACCGCTGGCGTTCGGCTGCGCCCGAGCATGAGCGGGCCTGGCAGAAAGCGTTGCGGGTGCAAGCGCAGCTGGGCCTGCTGCCGCCACAACTGGCCATGGGCACTTTGAACCGCGAGCGCCGCCAGGTGATGAAACAGTTGTTGGCGTTGGCCATCGTCGCGCCACTTGGCTATGTGGGTTATCGCCAGCTTGCACCGCAGAACGCTTATGCAACCGACGTGGGCCAGCACAAACAGCTGACGCTGGCCGACGGCACATTGCTCGACCTCAATACCGATACTGCGGTGGATGTGAATTTCGATGCGCATCAGCGCCTGATCAGTCTGCGCCGTGGTGAGATCCTGATAGACAGCGGGCGCGACAGCAGCAGCCCTCAGCATCGGCCACTAAGGGTTGCCTGCGAGCAGGGGTTGCTGGAGGCCTTGGGTACGCGCTTCCTGGTCCGCCAGCGCGAGGGGGCGACCCAATTGACCGTATTTCAAGGGGCGGTGCTGGTCACGCCCAGCCATGGCCCACGGCAAACCCTCGACGCCGGCCAGCAAGTCACTTTCGATGCAGCAGGGCAGGGGGCCGTGACCCCTGCGCGGGAACAAGACAGCCAATGGATTCGTGGGCAACTGCTGGTCGACGAGATGCCGCTGCGCGAGTTCCTCGGTGAGCTGGGGCGTTATCGGCCAGGTTGGCTGCGCTGCCAATCCGATGTGGCGCAACTACTGATCAGCGGCGCTTTCCAGCTGGAAAACACCGACGCCATCCTGGCTGCGCTGCCCGCCACGTTGCCGGTTCAGGTGGATTACCGCACCCGCTACTGGGTTACCGTGAACAAACGTTAATGAGAATTGGCCCGATCTTGAAACTCATCAGTCCTTACCTGTGGAACTGCCACACATAAAGGGACAATTTCTCAATGATTCGCTCTTCTTCAGCGGTCGTCATGACCGATCGCAGCATGGGCAACGCTCGCGTGCCTGGTTATCGACGTGCGCTCGCCCTGAGTGCGCTGGCCATCGCCTTGCTGGGTGCTGGCGTGCACGCCCAGGCCGCATCCGTCCAGGCACCACAAGCCTATAGCATCGCTTCTGGCAGCCTGGCCCAGGTGCTTGCCCGCTTCGCCAGTGAGGGAGGGTTTACCCTGCAATATACCTCGGAGCTGACCCGTGGCCTTTCTAGCCCTGGGTTGCAGGGGCAATACGGTATCGAGGAAGGTTTCCAGCATTTGTTGGCGGGCACCGGCCTGCAAGCCGTGCGTCGCGGCAATAACGTCTATGGCCTGCAGCCCTTGCCGCTGAGCGCGGCTTCTGGTGGCGAGGCGCTTAACCTGGAGCCGCTGAATATCAACGGTATCCAGGACAATGCAACCACCGAGGGCTCGGGCAGCTATACCGCCAATGCCGTCACCATCGGCAAAGGCACCCACCGCCTCAAGGATATTCCGCAGTCGGTCAGCGTGGTCACGCGCAAGGCCATGGACGACCAGCGCCTGGACACGCTGGATGAAGTGCTGGAAAAGACCACTGGCATCACCACCCTGCAGAGCCCGTCGGGCGGCAAGTACATCTACTCCCGTGGTTTCGAGGTGGAAACCATTCAGTACGACGGCGTGCCGCTCGATCGCCGCTACTATGCAATCGGCAGCAGCTTCACCTCCGACACCTTGCTGTACGACCGTGTCGAAATCTTGCGCGGCGCCAACGGGCTGCTGCAGGGCAGCGGCAACCCTGGTGCGGCCATCAACCTGGTGCGCAAGCGGCCGAAAGCCGAGCCTTCGTTGTCGGTAACCGCCAGCGCCGGTTCGTGGGACACCTACCGGCAGACCATCGACGGCAGTGCCCCGCTCAACGCCGACGGCTCGCTACGCGGCCGCCTGGTGGCAGGCCATGAAGACCAGAACTACTTCTACGACACTGCCGAGAGCCGCAAGAACGTACTCTACGGCATCCTTGAATACGACCTCAGCGACCGCACCACGGTAGCGGCGGGCGCCAGCGTGGAAGACCTGCACTCAACGCCGTTCTTCAGCGGCCTGCCGCGCAACAAGGATGGCAGTGCGGTCAACGTCAGCCGGTCCACCTACACCGGTGCCGACTGGAACAAGTGGGATAACAAACAGACCACCTACTTCGCCGATGTTACCCACGATTTCAACGAAGACTGGCGCCTGAAAGCTTCTGGCAGCTACATGCGCGAAACCAACTACATCCTCTACAGCTTTGGCCGCGGCGCTGTAGACCCGGCTACCGGTAACGGCATGCGTTCGCGTGCCTACCTGTACGACTTCGAAAACATCAACAAGGGCGGCGACATCAACCTGACCGGCAAGTGGCGTGCATTTGGCCGCGAGCACGAAGTGGTGGTGGGGGCCAATGCCAGCGATCTGCAGACTGACGACCTGCAAGGCGGCTTCATCAACCTGGGCCCGATGAACATCTACGACCCGGTTTCGCCACAGCGCCCGACCATGGATCAGCTATTGGGTGCCGAAGGGACCAACACCTACCCCGGTACTTCCAAGGCCAAGATCCGCCAGAGCGGCATTTATGCGGTGACTCGCTACAAACTCAGCGACCCGCTGACGTTGGTGCTCGGTGGGCGTAGCAGCAACTACAGCTACGACTATGAGCTAAACCGGTTCAACGGTGTGTCGCCAACCCCGGCTCATTCGCGGGAAAGCGGCGAGTTCACCCCCTATGGTGGCCTGATCTATGCGCTGAACGAGCAATGGTCGGCTTATCTGAGCTACGCCGATATCTTCAAGCCGCAGACCGAGCTGAGCGTGGACAACGCGCCGCTGAAACCTATCGTCGGCTCCAATTATGAGATGGGGCTGAAGGGCGAACTGTTCGACGGCCGCGTCAATACCAGCTTCGCGCTGTTCCAGGTCGACCAGGAAAACCGCGCCCAGGCCACTCTGTGCGGCGATAATGGCGGCGAGAATTGCTACGTAGCGGGTGGCAAGGTGCGCACCCAAGGTTTCGATGCCGAAATCAGCGGTGAAGTGCTGGACCGCATGCAATTGTTCGCTGGCTACACCTACACCCATACCGAGTACCGCAACGACCCAGCCGATGGCGAGTCGGAGGCCGGCGGCACCTTCAACACCTATACGCCCAAGCACCTGTTCCGGTTTTGGGCGGATTACAACTTGCCTGGCGAACTGGACCCGTGGACCGTGGGTGCTGGCGCCAACATCCAGAGCCGCAACTACCACGGCAACTTTGGTGGTACGGACGGGGTAGGGAAGATCGAGCAGGCGGGGTACGCCATCTGGAACGCTCGGGTGGCCTACCAGATCAACAAGAACTTCAGCGTTTCGTTGAACGGCAACAACCTGTTCGACAAGAAGTACTTCTCCAGCGTCGGTTGGCTGTATGCGGCCAACTACTACGGAGATCCGCGTAATTACACCTTGACCCTGCGAGCGGATTTCTAAAGCCAGCCACGATTGAGCTGTGGGAGTGGGCGTGCCCGCTCCTACAGGGATTTGCTGAGGCAGCAGTTCAACAAAGTGCAGGCGAAAAAAAACCGACTATAAGGTCGGTTTTTTCCGGATTTTGGTGCCCCGAGGGAGACTCGAACTCCCACTCCTTTCGAAAACGGATTTTGAATCCGCCGCGTCTACCAATTCCGCCATCAGGGCAGTGGCGCGCAGTATAGAGAGCTGCCGCTGGTCGGTCAATCGGCTTTCATGGTCAATTTTCACACATTGGGCTAAACTTCCCGGCCCTGCCGAACCGAACATCATCATGCGCGTCGCCGATTTCTCCTTCGAACTCCCTGATTCCCTGATCGCCCGCCACCCGTTGGCCGAGCGCCATGGCAGCCGTCTGCTGGTGCTCGATGGGCCGACCGGCGCGCTTTCGCACCGGCAATTCCCCGACCTGCTCGACTACCTGCGCCCCGGCGACCTGATGGTGTTCAACAACACCCGGGTGATCCCAGCGCGGTTGTTTGGCCAGAAAGCCTCCGGCGGCAAGCTGGAAGTGCTGGTCGAGCGCGTGCTCGACAGCCACCGGGTGCTGGCCCATGTGCGTGCCAGCAAGGCGCCGAAAGTGGGCGCGGTCATCCTCATCGATGGCGGTGGCGAGGCCGAGATGGTCGCGCGCCACGATACGCTGTTCGAACTGCGCTTCACCGAAGAAGTGCTACCGCTGCTCGACCGTGTCGGCCACATGCCGCTACCGCCGTACATCGACCGGCCCGACGAGGGCGCCGACCGTGAACGCTACCAGACTGTGTACGCCCAGCGCGCCGGTGCGGTCGCCGCGCCTACCGCAGGCCTGCACTTCGACGAGGCGCTGCTTGAAAAGATCGCCGCCAAGGGCGTCGAGCGAGCCTTCGTCACCTTGCACGTGGGCGCCGGCACCTTCCAGCCGGTGCGGGTCGACAAGATCGAAGACCACCACATGCATAAAGAGTGGCTCGAAGTGGGCCAGGATGTGGTCGATGCCATCGAGGCCTGTCGGGCCCGTGGTGGTCGAGTGGTTGCGGTCGGCACCACCAGCGTGCGCTCGCTGGAGAGCGCCGCGCGCGATGGCGTGCTCAAGGCCTTCAGTGGCGATACCGACATCTTCATCTACCCGGGCCGGCCGTTCCATGTGGTCGATGCCCTGGTCACCAACTTCCACCTGCCGGAGTCCACGCTGCTGATGCTGGTCTCGGCCTTCGCCGGCTACCCCGAGACCATGGCCGCCTACGCGGCGGCGGTCGAGCACGGGTACCGCTTCTTCAGTTACGGTGATGCCATGTTCATCACCCGCAATCCGGCGCCACGCGGCCCCGAGGATCAAGCATGAGTCGCACCTGTCGAATGTCCTTCGAACTGCTGGCCACCGACGGCAAGGCCCGTCGTGGTCGCATCACCTTCCCACGCGGTACCGTGGAAACCCCGGCGTTCATGCCGGTGGGCACCTATGGCACGGTCAAGGGCATGCTGCCACGCGATATCGAGGCCATTGGTGCCGAGATGATCCTCGGCAACACCTTCCACCTGTGGCTGCGCCCAGGTACCGAGGTGATCAAGAAGCACAACGGCCTGCACGATTTCATGCAGTGGAAAGGCCCGATCCTCACCGATTCCGGTGGCTTCCAGGTGTTCAGCCTGGGTGCCATGCGCAAGATCAAGGAAGAGGGCGTGACCTTCGCCTCGCCGGTCGATGGCTCGAAGGTGTTCATGGGCCCTGAAGAGTCGATGCAGGTGCAACGTGACCTGGGCTCGGACGTGGTGATGATCTTCGACGAGTGCACCCCGTACCCGGCCGAGCACGATGTGGCGCGCACCTCCATGGAGCTGTCGCTGCGCTGGGCTCAGCGTTCGAAGAACGCTCACGCCGACAACACCGCGGCGTTGTTCGGCATCGTTCAGGGCGGCATGTACCAGGACCTGCGCATGCGCTCGCTCGAAGGCCTGGAAAACATCGGTTTCGATGGCCTGGCCATTGGTGGCCTGTCGGTGGGCGAGCCCAAGCACGAAATGATCAAGGTGCTGGACTACCTGCCGGGCCAGATGCCTGCTGACAAACCTCGTTACCTTATGGGGGTAGGCAAACCGGAAGATCTCGTTGAGGGTGTGCGCCGCGGCGTCGACATGTTCGACTGCGTGATGCCGACGCGTAACGCGCGCAACGGTCATCTGTTCGTCGATACAGGGGTGATCAAGATCCGCAATGCGTTCCATCGCCATGATGAATCGCCGCTGGATCCGACCTGTGACTGCTACACCTGCACCAACTTCTCGCGCGCCTATCTGCATCACCTGGACAAGTGCGGCGAAATGCTGAGCAGCATGCTGAATACCATCCACAACTTGCGCCATTACCAGCGCTTGATGGCCGGTTTACGCGAGGCTATTCAACAGGGTAAATTGGCCGCCTTTGTCGACGCCTTCTACGCCAAGCGCGGGCTTCCTGTTCCGCCCTTGGACTGACTGTCCGCATCCATTATTAGAAAATTACATTAGGAGTGCCCAATGAGCTTCTTCATCCCCGCCGCATACGCGGACGCTGCAGCACCTGCCGCTGGCCCAGCCGGTACCGGCTTCGAGTGGATCTTCCTGGTCGGTTTCCTGGTCATCTTCTACCTGATGATCTGGCGCCCACAGGCCAAGCGCGCCAAAGAGCAGAAGAACCTGCTGAGCAACTTGCAGAAGGGTGACGAAGTTGTCACCAACGGCGGCATCGCCGGCAAGATCGTCAAGGTTTCCGATGACTTCGTGGTACTGGAAGTGTCCGACACCGTCGAGCTGAAGTTCCAGAAGGGCGCGATCGCTGCGACCCTGCCAAAAGGTACGCTCAAGGCTATCTGAGTTACCGGTTTTATTTTCCAGTCGGGGCGCGCAACGCGCCCCGCGTCTTGAACGGGCGGCGTGATGCTGAACAAATATCCTCTGTGGAAATATGCACTGATCGTGCTGGTACTGGTGGTCGGTTTCATTTATTCCGCTCCCAACCTTTACCCGGATGACCCGGCAGTACAGATCAGCGGTGCCAGCTCGGCGCTGCAGGTGAACCAGGCCGACCTCGATCGCGTCAGCAAGGCGCTGGTCGATGCCAAAATCACCGTCAAGGGCGCCAGCCTGGGTGAGAAGGGCAGCGGGCTGATCCGCCTGACCAATCAGGAAGACCAACTGCCAGCCAAAGATGTCGTGCGCAAGGCACTGGGCGATGATTACGTCGTGGCCCTCAACCTGGCTCAGACTACCCCGCAATGGCTGCGCAACCTGGGTGCAAGCCCGATGAAGCTGGGCCTGGACCTGTCCGGTGGTGTGCACTTCCTGCTGGAAGTGGACATGGACAAGGCCATGACTGCCCGCATGAAAGTCTACGAAGGCGAGGTCAAGACCTTGCTGCGCAAAGAGCGCATCCGCTACCGCAGCCTGCCTCAGCAGGATGGCGGCATCATGCTGGGCTTCGCTGACGATGCTACCCGCGAACAGGCACGTGTCCTGATCCGCAAGAATTTCAATGATTTCGACCTGACCACCACCGAGCGCAACGAGCTTGCGGTGCTGCGTCTGGCGCTGACCCAGGCGAAAGTCGCCGAGATCCGCGAATACTCGATCAAGCAGAACCTTACCACCGTGCGCAACCGCGTGAACGAGCTGGGCGTGGCCGAGCCGCTGGTACAGCGCCAGGGCGCCAACCGCATCGTGGTCGAGCTGCCAGGCGTGCAGGACACTGCCGAAGCCAAGCGTATCCTCGGTAAAACCGCCAACCTGGAGTTCCGCTTCGGTGCCGAGCCGGGCGCTTCCAAGGCCACTACCGAAGTGTTCGAGTTCCGTGAAGGCGGCCGTTCCGCCCCGGTCGAGCGCGGCCTGATCATTACCGGTGACCAGGTTACCGACGCCCAGGCCAGCTTTGACGAGCACGGCCGCCCGCAAGTGAACATCCGCCTGGATGGCCACGGTGGCGAGCTGATGAGCCGCGCTACCCGCAGCAACGTCGGTCGCAGCATGGCGGTGATCTTCATCGAGCAGAAGCCGGTCACTCGCTATGTGAAGCAGACCGTCGACGGCGTCGAGAAGGACGTTGCCGTACAAAGCTTCGTGGAAGAGAAGAAAATCATCAGCCTGGCGACCATCCAGTCGCCGCTGGGCAGCCAGTTCCGCATCACCGGCCTGAACGGCCAGGGCGAATCGTCGGAGCTGGCCCTGCTGCTGCGTGCCGGTGGTCTGGCCGCGCCAATGTACTTCGCTGAAGAACGTACCATTGGCCCAAGCCTGGGTGCTGACAACATCACCAAGGGTATCGATGCGTCGCTGTGGGGCATGTTGTTCGTCTCGCTGTTCATCATCGCCATCTACCGCGGCTTCGGCGTGATCGCCACCATCGCCCTGGCGGGCAACATGGTGCTGCTGCTGGCGCTGATGTCGCTGCTGGGTGCCACCCTGACCCTGCCGGGTATCGCCGGTATCGTGTTGACCATGGGTATGGCGGTGGACGCCAACGTGCTGATCTTCTCGCGTATTCGCGAAGAGCTCAAAGCCGGCATGTCGGTGCAGCGCGCCATCCACGAAGGTTTCAACCGCGCCTACACCGCGATCATCGACGCCAACCTGACCAGCCTGCTGGTCGGCGGCATCCTGTTCGCCATGGGGACCGGCCCGGTCAAGGGCTTTGCGGTCACCATGTCTCTCGGGATTTTCACCTCGATGTTCACCGCCGTCATGGTGACCCGTGCAATGGTCAACCTGACCTGCGGCGGGCGTGACATCAAGAAGCTGTGGGTTTGAGGGAGCTGCGATGAAAACCATCAATTTCATGGGCGTACGCAATGTCGCGTTCGCCATTACCGTGCTCCTCACCGTGCTGGCGCTGTTCAGCTGGTGGCAGAAAGGCCTGAACTTCGGCCTGGACTTCACCGGCGGTACGCTGATCGAGCTGACCTACGAGCGCCCGGCCGACCTCAAGGCGGTGCGGGCCGAGCTGGTCGATTCGGGCTTCCACGAGGCGGTGGTGCAGAGCTTTGGCGCTACCACCGACCTGCTGGTGCGTATGCCGGGCGATGACCCACAGCTGGGCAACAAGGTAGCTGCCGCGCTGCAGAAGGCTGGCGGCGACAACCCGGCAACCCTCAAGCGTGTCGAGTTCGTCGGCCCGCAGGTGGGTGAAGAGCTGCGCGACCAGGGTGGCATGGGCATGCTCCTGGCCCTGGGCGGCATCCTTATCTACCTGGCCTTCCGCTTCCAGTGGAAGTTCGCCGTGGGTGCGATCATCTCGCTGATCCATGACGTGGTGGTGACCCTGGGTATCCTGTCGTTCTTCCAGATCACCTTCGACCTGACGGTGCTGGCAGCGGTGCTGGCGATCATCGGCTACTCGTTGAACGACACCATCGTCGTGTTCGACCGTGTGCGTGAGAACTTCCGCGTCATGCGCAAGGCCTCGCTGATCGAGAACATCAACGTTTCCACCACCCAGACCCTGCTGCGTACCATCGCTACCTCGGTTTCGACCTTGTTGGCCATTGCCGCGCTGCTGTTCTTTGGTGGTGACAACCTGTTCGGCTTCTCGCTGGCCTTGTTCATCGGCGTCATGGCCGGTACCTACTCGTCGATCTACATCGCCAACGTGGTACTGATCTGGCTGAACCTGAACAGCGAAGACCTCATCCCGCCGACCAAGGCAGAGGGCGTGGACGAGCGTCCATAAGCTTCTGTTCCACGCCGTTTGGCGGCCCGAAAGGCGCGAGTATTGAACTCGCGCCTTTTTTTTTGCTCCAAGGCTGGGAGAAGCGGGTGGGACCCGCAAGTATGATCAGGAGGTTCATGTGAACAAATCAATGCTGGTGGGTGCGGTACTGGGTGCTGTCGGTGTGACTGCCGGAGGTGCTGTCGCGACCTACAGCTTGGTCAACAAGGGGCCTGAGTATGCGCAGGTTACCGACGTGCAGCCGATCAAACAGCAGGTAAAAACCCCGCGCGAGGTCTGCAAGGACGTCGCCGTCACACGCCAGGCGCCGGTCAAGGACCAGCACCAGATTGCAGGTACCGTGGTGGGTGCCATTGCCGGCGGCCTGCTGGGTAACCAGATTGGTGGCGGTACCGGCAAGAAAATCGCCACCGTGGCTGGTGCGGTAGGTGGTGGTTATGCCGGTAACAAGGTGCAGGAGGGCATGCAGGAGCGTGACACCTACACCACCACGCAAACCCGCTGCAACACGGTCAACGACATCAGTGAGAAGGTGGTGGGCTACAACGTCACCTACTCCATTGGTGATCAGGTAGGCAAGGTGAAGATGGACCGTGAGCCGGGCTCGACCATTCCGCTGGACAAGAATGGCAAGTTGATCCTGAGCGAAGCGGGTCAGTAAGCCGTACGCCGTTTGCCCCCACAAGTATCGCGCAAGGCCGGGGGAGAGGGCGCCGGGCACAAAAAAAGCACCCCGAGGGGTGCTTTTTGCGTTTCGGCAATCTGCGGTTAGCGCTTCATGCTTTCTGGCAGGTGCGGCTGGATAGCGGTCAGCACGGCCTTGAAGCACTTGATGTTGCCTGCAACGATGTGGCCCTTGTCGAGGAAGTCGTGGCCACCGTTGAAGTCGCTCACCAGGCCGCCGGCTTCCTGGATCAGCAGTACGCCAGCTGCCATGTCCCATTCCGACAGGCCCGACTCCCAGAAGGCATCGAAGCGGCCAGCGGCCACATAGGCCAGGTCCAGGCTGGCGGAGCCTGCACGGCGGATGCCGGCGGTCTGGCCAGTCAGGGCGCGGAACATGCCCAGGTAGTTGTCCATGTCGGCCATCTGGCCGTCACGGAACGGGAAACCGGTACCGAGCAGGGCGCCTTCCAGGCTGGTGCGCGAGCTGACACGCAGGCGACGACCGTTGAGTTGGGCGCCACGGCCACGGCTGGCGGTGAATTCTTCCTGGCGTACTGGGTCGAGTACCACGGCGTGTTCAAGGCGACCGCGGTATTTGCACGCGATGCTGACGGCGAAGTGGGGGATGCCGCGCAGGAAGTTGGTGGTGCCGTCCAGTGGGTCGATGATCCACAGGTAGTCTTTGCCTTCTTCGCCGGTGCCCGCGTGCATGCCCGTCTCTTCACCCTGGATGGAGTGGTTCGGGTAGGCCTTGCGCAGCGCGTCGACGATTTTCTGCTCGGCGGCACGATCAACCTCGGAAACGTAGTCCTTAGCCTCTTTCTCGTCCACCTTGATGCTATCCAGGCGTTCGATGGAGCGGAAAATCAGTTCACTGGCGCTGCGAGCGGCGCGCAGGGCGATATTCAGCATAGGCTGCATGGGCGGGTCACCTGGAGATGTTAAAGAAGAAAGCCGATCATTCTAGCAGAAAACTTTGGCGGCAGAAGTGTCACATTTGCTTTCATAGCGTTACGTCTGTCGGTTCTGTAAGATCGAAGGCCTTGATTCCTGCATCTGTGAGCACAACACCTTGCTGCAAAATATTCGTGTTGTTCTGGTCAATACCAGCCACCCCGGCAACATCGGCGGCGCTGCGCGTGCCATGAAAAACATGGGCTTGTCGCGTCTGGTGCTGGTGCAGCCGAAAGAATTCCCCGCCGTGGATGCCAGCGCCCGTGCATCGGGCGCCGACGATGTGCTGGATAACGCCCTGGTGGTCGACAGCCTCGAACAGGCACTGGTCGGCTGCAACCTGGTGATGGGCACCAGCGCCCGCGAGCGCAGCATTCCCTGGCCGTTGATCGGCCCGCGCGAGTGCGGGGCCAAGGCGGTGGAGCATGCCAATGGCGGCGAGGAGATCGCCCTGGTGTTCGGGCGTGAGCACGCCGGCCTGACCAACGAAGAACTGCAGCGATGTCACTTCCACGTGCACATTCCCTCCAACCCCGACTTTAGTTCGCTGAACCTGGCCGCTGCTGTGCAGGTGCTCTCTTACGAGGTGCGCATGGCCTGGCTGGCTGCCGGTGAAGCACCCGAAAAAGTCGAGAAGGTTGACGCCACCGAGCTGGCGACCATGGACGAAATGGAGCTGTTCTACGACCACCTGGAGAAAACCCTGGTGGGCATCGGCTTCCTCGACCCCGAAAAGCCCAAGCACCTGATGCCGCGCCTGCGCCGGCTGTATGGGCGGGTGGCGGTCGAGCGTTCGGAAATGAGCATTTTGCGCGGCATCCTGACCGAGACCCAGAAAGTGGTCCGGGGCGAGCCGCATAAACGGAAGGACTGATAGATGTTCGAACGCCTGCGTGAAGATATTCAAAGCGTATTCCACCGTGACCCGGCTGCGCGCAATGCCTTCGAGGTGCTCACCTGCTACCCCGGCATGCACGCCATCTGGCTGCACCGCCTGGGCAACGCCCTGTGGAAGCGTGATTTCAAATGGCTGGCCCGCCTGGTGTCGAACTTTGGCCGTTGGCTGACCGGCATCGAGATCCATCCCGGCGCCACCATCGGTCGGCGCTTTTTCATTGACCACGGCATGGGCATCGTCATTGGCGAAACCGCCGAAATTGGCGATGACGTCACCCTTTACCAGGGTGTGACGCTGGGCGGTACCAGCTGGAATAAAGGCAAGCGCCACCCCACCCTGGAAAACGGTGTGGTGGTAGGGGCGGGGGCCAAGGTGCTGGGGCCGTTCACCGTCGGTGCCGGGGCCAAGATCGGCTCCAACGCCGTGGTGACCAAGGCGGTGCCGGCCGGGGCCACGGCGGTGGGTATTCCCGGGCGAATCATCGTCAAGAGCGAAGACACCGAAGTCGAGGCCAAGCGCAAGGCCATGGCCGAGAAGATCGGCTTCGATGCCTACGGTGTCAGCGGCGACATGCCCGACCCGGTGGCGCGTGCCATCGGCCAGATGCTCGATCATCTGCAGGCGGTCGACGAGCGGTTGGAGGGTATGTGCGGTGCCCTGACCAAGATGGGCAGTGACTACTGCGCCAAGGAACTGCCGGCCTTGCCGGAGGATGACTTCACCGAAGCCGCCCTGGTGGCCAAGCGCGACACTCAGTCGCATTGATTGCGCCGCACTGAAATCATAGTGACATACGGGGCGTGTGCTCACGCCCCTCGTCTGCTACAATCGCGCCCGCCTCCCGATGCCAAACCCGACTAAAGCACTAGGTCTAATAGTTGACTTAAATGCTCGGGAATCGCATACTCGCACACATCCCGAAACTCCCGTGGTACCCAATAGCCATGCGACTGACTACCAAAGGCCGATACGCCGTGACCGCCATGCTTGACCTGGCGTTGCACGCGCAGCATGGGCCGGTGTCTTTGGCCGACATTTCCGAGCGCCAGGGCATTTCCCTCTCTTATCTGGAGCAGCTGTTCGCCAAGCTGCGCCGCAGCAGCCTGGTTTCCAGTGTGCGCGGTCCAGGCGGTGGCTATCAGCTGTCGCGAGGCATGGAAACCATCCAGGTGGCCCAGGTCATCGATGCGGTCAACGAATCGGTCGATGCTACCCGCTGCCAGGGTCTCGGGGACTGCCATGCCGGTGATACCTGCCTGACCCACCACTTGTGGTGCGACCTCAGCCAGCAGATCCATGAATTCCTCAGCGGCATCAGCCTGGCCGACCTCGTCATGCGCCGTGAGGTGCAGGAAGTCGCCCAGCGCCAGGACCTGCGTCGTGTCGCAGGCCGAACCGCCCAGTTGGACAAGATTGAGACGTCCGCCGTCGATTGATCCCTTTGGGACGACGAGCGACGCCACCGCCTGATAGGAGAGACAAATGAAGTTGCCGATCTACCTTGATTACTCCGCGACCACCCCGGTCGACCCACGCGTGGCCCAGAAGATGGCCGACTGCCTGCTGGTTGACGGGAACTTCGGTAACCCGGCTTCGCGTTCCCACGTATTCGGCTGGAAAGCCGAAGAAGCGGTCGAGAACGGTCGCCGCCAGGTTGCCGAGCTGATCAATGCCGATCCGCGCGAAATCGTCTGGACCAGCGGTGCTACCGAGTCCGACAACCTCGCACTCAAAGGCGTCGCGCACTTCTATCAGACCAAGGGCAAGCACATCATCACCTCCAAGATCGAGCACAAGGCGGTCCTGGATACCGCTCGCCAGCTGGAGCGTGAAGGTTTCGAAGTCACCTACCTTGAGCCAGGCGAAGACGGCATCGTCACCCCGGCCATGGTAGAGGCGGTGCTGCGCGACGACACCATCCTGGTCTCGCTGATGCACGTGAACAACGAAGTTGGCTCGATCAACGACATCGCCGCCATCGGTGAGCTGACCCGCTCGCGCGGCGTACTGTTCCACGTCGACGCCGCCCAGTCGGCCGGCAAGGTCGAAATCGACCTGCAAAAGCTCAAGGTCGACCTGATGTCGTTCTCGGCTCACAAGGTCTACGGCCCTAAAGGCATCGGTGCGCTGTACGTCAGCCGCAAGCCGCGTGTACGCCTGGAAGCCATCATTCACGGTGGCGGCCATGAGCGCGGCATGCGTTCGGGCACCCTGCCAACCCACCAGATCGTCGGCATGGGCGAAGCGTTCGCCATCGCCAAGCAGGAAATGGTTGCGGAAAACGCGCGCATCAAGGCCCTGAGCGACCGCTTCTTCAAGCAGGTCTCGGACCTTGAAGAGCTGTACGTCAACGGCAGCCAGACTGCCCGTGTTCCGCACAACCTGAACCTGAGCTTCAACTACGTCGAAGGTGAATCGCTGCTGATGTCGCTGAAGGACATCGCCGTATCGTCCGGTTCGGCCTGCACCTCGGCATCGCTGGAGCCGTCGTACGTACTGCGTGCTCTGGGCCGCAACGACGAGCTGGCGCACAGCTCGATCCGCTTCTCCTTCGGCCGTTTCACCACCGAAGAAGAAGTCGACTACGCCGCGCAGAAAGTCTGCGAGGCCGTCAACAAACTGCGTGAGCTGTCGCCGCTGTGGGACATGTACAAAGACGGCGTTGACATCTCCAAGATCGAGTGGGCCGCCCACTAAGCAGTCGCCGGCAAGAGCGGCTCCCTGATGAGGAAGGAATTGCACCATGGCATACAGTGAAAAGGTCATCGACCACTACGAAAACCCACGCAACGTCGGCAAGATGAATGCCGAGGACCCGGATGTCGGTACCGGCATGGTCGGCGCCCCAGCGTGCGGTGACGTGATGCGTCTGCAGATCAAGGTCAACGAGCAAGGCGTTATCGAAGACGCCAAGTTCAAGACCTACGGCTGCGGTTCGGCCATCGCTTCCAGCTCCCTCGCCACCGAGTGGATGAAGGGCAAGACCCTGGACGAAGCCGAAACCATCAAGAACACCCAGCTGGCCGAAGAACTGGCGTTGCCGCCGGTCAAGATCCACTGCTCGGTACTCGCCGAGGATGCCATCAAGGCAGCCGTGCGCGATTACAAGCAGAAGAAAGGCTTGATCTAAGTCGCCTGCGAGGTAAGGAGTTCTGATGGCTATCAGCATGACAGAAGCCGCCGCCAACCACATTCGCCGCTCCCTCGACGGGCGCGGCAAAGGTGAGGGCATTCGCCTGGGCGTGCGCACCACCGGTTGCTCGGGCCTGGCCTACGTGCTGGAGTTCGTCGACGAACTGGCGGACGAAGACCAGGTGTTCGAAAACCACGGCGTCAAGGTGATCATCGATCCCAAGAGCCTGGTCTACCTCGACGGCACCGAGCTGGATTTCGTCAAGGAAGGGTTGAACGAAGGCTTCAAGTTCAACAACCCCAACGTGCGCGGTGAGTGTGGCTGCGGCGAAAGCTTCAACGTTTGAGGCTGGCTGTGGGTACTCCTTGTCATTACGCATTGTTTGACCTCCAGCCAAGCTTCCGCCTGGATCTCGACAAGCTGGCCACTCGCTATCGCGAGCTGGCCCGCGAAGTCCATCCCGACCGCTTTGCCGACGCCTCCGAGCGAGAGCAACGTATAGCGCTGGAAAAATCCGCGGCCCTCAACGACGCCTACCAGACGCTGCGCAGTGCGCCGCGTCGCGCGCGCTACCTGCTGGCCATCAGCGGCCACGAAGTGCCCCAGGAGGTCACGGTCCACGACCCCGACTTCCTGCTGCAGCAGATGCAGTGGCGTGAAGAGCTCGAAGAGCTGCAGGACGAAGCCGACCTTGATGGTGTCGGTGTGTTCAAGAAGCGCCTGAAGGTTGCCCAGGACACGCTGAACGAGGACTTTGCCGCCTGCTGGGATGCCCCAGGCGAGCGCGACAAGGCCGAGCGCCTGATGCGCCGCATGCAGTTCCTCGACAAGCTCGCCCAAGAAGTGCGCCAACTGGAAGAGCGCCTCGACGATTAACCCGGTGCTGCCCGTGATGGCACCTAAGGTATTCAGATAAGCATGGCCCTACTGCAGATTGCCGAACCCGGTCAAAGCCCTCAGCCGCACCAGCGCCGCCTGGCGGTGGGGATCGACCTGGGTACCACCAACTCTCTGGTCGCTGCATTGCGCAGCGGTCGTAGCGAGCCCCTGCCTGACGCGCAGGGTAACGTCATTCTGCCGTCCGCGGTGCGCTACCTCGAAGGGCGCAACGAAGTGGGGCAGGCAGCGCGTGATGCCGCTTCCAGCGACCCGCTGAACACCGTGCTGTCGGTCAAGCGCCTGATGGGGCGCGGCCTGGCCGACGTCAAGCAACTGGGCGAGCAGCTGCCGTACCGCTTTGTTGGTGGTGAGTCGCACATGCCGTTCATCGACACTGTCCAAGGGCCGAAAAGCCCGGTGGAAGTGTCTGCCGATATCCTCAAGGTGCTGCGCGAGCGCGCCGAAGCGACCTTGGGTGGCGAACTGGTAGGTGCGGTGATTACCGTGCCCGCCTATTTCGATGACGCCCAGCGCCAGGCCACCAAGGACGCTGCGCGCCTGGCGGGGCTGAACGTGCTGCGCCTGCTCAACGAGCCCACTGCGGCTGCAGTGGCCTACGGCCTGGACCAGAACGCCGAAGGCGTGGTGGCCATCTATGACCTGGGCGGCGGCACCTTCGATATTTCCATCCTGCGCCTGACCGCTGGTGTCTTCGAAGTGCTTGCCACCGGTGGTGATACCGCCTTGGGTGGCGACGATTTCGACCACGCCATTGCCGGCTGGATCATCGAGCAGGCTGGCTTGTCGTCCGACTTGGACCCAGCTACCCAGCGCGCATTGTTGCAAACCGCCTGCGCGGCCAAGGAAGCGTTGACTGACACCGATGTGGTCAGTGTCAGCCATGGCGCCTGGCAGGGCGAGCTGAGCCGCGCCGCCTTCGAAGCCATGATCGAACCGCTGGTTGCCCGCAGCCTCAAGGCTTGCCGCCGCGCCGTGCGCGACAGTGGCGTCGAGCTGGAAGAAGTCAGCGCCGTGGTCATGGTCGGTGGTTCGACTCGCGTCCCGCGTGTGCGTGAAGCCGTGGGCGCGTTGTTCGGGCGCACCCCGTTGACGTCGATCGACCCCGACCAGGTGGTGGCCATCGGCGCCGCCATCCAGGCCGACACCCTGGCTGGCAACCGCCGTGAAGGTGGTGAACTGCTGCTGCTCGATGTCATCCCGTTGTCGCTTGGCCTTGAAACCATGGGCGGGTTGATGGAGAAGGTGATCCCGCGCAACACCACCATTCCGGTGGCCCGCGCCCAGGAGTTCACCACGTACAAGGATGGCCAGTCGGCCATGATGATCCATGTGCTGCAGGGCGAGCGCGAGCTGATCAGCGACTGCCGCTCGCTGGCCCGCTTCGAGCTGCGTGGTATTCCGGCCATGGTGGCCGGCGCGGCAAAAATTCGCGTTACCTTCCAGGTGGACGCCGATGGCCTGCTCAGTGTCGCCGCCCGCGAGCTGGGTTCGGGCGTGGAAGCCAGCATCCAGGTCAAGCCGTCCTACGGCCTGACCGACGGCGAAATCGCCCGCATGCTGAAAGACTCCTTCGAGCATGCCGGTTCCGACAAGCACGCCCGCCAGTTGCGCGAGCACCAGGTGGACGGCGAGCGCCTGCTCGAAGCGGTACAGGGCGCCCTGGACGCCGATGGCGAACGCCTGCTCAGCAGTGACGAGCGCGACGCCATTGCATTCCAGATGCAAGAACTACGTGATTTGCTGGCCGGCACCGATGGCGCTGCCATCGAGCAACAGACCAAGCGTCTGTCGCAGGTGACCGATGCTTTTGCCGCCCGTCGCCTTGATTCGACGGTCAAAGCCGCACTGGCCGGGCGCAACCTGAATGAGATCGAGGAGTAACCGATGCCGCTGGTGACATTCCTGCCGCATGAGAAGTTTTGCCCGGAAGGGCTGACCGTGGAGGTGCCGGCCGGGACCAACATCCTGGAACTGGCCCACGATCATCACATCGAGATGGAAAGCGCCTGCGGCGGTGTCAAGGCCTGCACCACTTGCCACTGCATCGTACGCAAGGGTTTCGACTCGCTTGAAGAAGCCGACGAGCTGGAAGAGGACATGCTGGACAAGGCCTGGGGCCTGGAAGCGCAGTCGCGCCTTGGCTGCCAGGTGGTCGTCGCTGACGAAGACCTGACCATCGAGATCCCCAAGTATTCGCTCAACCACGCTGCCGAAGCACCGCACTGAGGATCTGTACATGAGTCTGAAATGGGTTGATGTACTTGAGATCGCAATCCAGCTTGCAGAAAGCAAGCCGGAGGTCGATCCTCGTTATGTGAATTTCGTAGACCTGCACCGTTGGGTGCTGGCATTGCCAGAATTCAGCGACGATCCGTCACGCGGCGGTGAGAAAGTGCTCGAGGCCATCCAGGCTGCCTGGATCGACGAAGCCGACTAAGCGTCACTTGCAGGTTAGGCAATCCCCCAGAACCCGCGTATAATTCGCGGGTTTAATTTTTCGTAACACTCATATTCTGGAGTTTTCCATGGCTGTTCAACGTACTTTCTCGATCATCAAGCCTGACGCCGTTGCCAAAAACGTCATCGGCAAGATCACCACTCGCTTCGAAGAAGCTGGCCTGAAAATCGTTGCCTCGAAAATCAAGCAACTGTCCAAAGCCGAAGCCGAAGGCTTCTACGCTGAGCACAGCGCTCGCGGCTTCTTCGGTGACCTGGTTGCCTTCATGACTTCCGGTCCAGTTGTTGTTCAGGTTCTGGAAGGCGAAAACGCCATCGCTCTGAACCGTGAGCTGATGGGCGCGACCAACCCTAAAGAAGCTGCTGCCGGCACCATCCGTGCTGACTTCGCCGAGTCGATCGACGCCAACGCCGTTCACGGTTCGGACTCCGAAGCTGCCGCTGCTCGCGAAATCGCTTACTTCTTCGCTGCTACCGAGGTAACCACTCGCTAAGCGAAAGCTTACGGGTGAGGGTGAATCCATGACGACATCTACTGGCAAAATCAACCTGTTGGGCCTGACCCAGCCGGAAATGGAACAATTCTTCGACTCTATCGGGGAGAAGCGCTTCCGTGCCGGCCAGGTGATGAAATGGATTCACCATTTTGGCGTGTCCGACTTTGCGGCCATGACCAACGTAGGCAAGGTCTTGCGCGAAAAGCTCGAGGCCGTTGCCGAGATTCGCCCACCGGAAGTGGTCAGTGAAGACATTTCCGCCGACGGCACCCGCAAATGGGTGATCCGCGTTGCCTCCGGCAGCTGCGTCGAGACCGTCTACATTCCTACCGACGACCGCGGTACCCTGTGCGTATCGTCGCAAGCCGGCTGTGCCCTGGACTGCAGTTTCTGCTCCACCGGCAAGCAAGGCTTCAACAGCAACCTCACCGCCGCCGAAGTGATCGGCCAGGTGTGGCTTGCCAACAAATCCTTCGGGACCGTCCCTGCCAAAGTCGACCGCGCGATTACCAACGTGGTGATGATGGGCATGGGCGAGCCCTTGCTGAACTTCGACAACGTCATCGCCGCCATGAAAATCATGATGGATGACCTTGGCTATGGCATTTCCAAGCGTCGCGTCACGCTGTCCACCTCGGGCGTGGTACCGATGATCGACGAACTGGCCAAGCACATCGACGTGTCGCTGGCCCTTTCGCTGCACGCGCCGAACGACGAACTGCGCAACAAGCTGGTTCCGATCAACAAGAAGTACCCGCTGAAGGTGCTGCTGGAATCGTGCATGGGCTACATGTCTACCTTGGGCGGCAAGCGCGTGCTCACCGTCGAGTACACCTTGCTCAAGGACGTCAATGACCAGCCTGAGCATGCCGCGCAAATGATCGAGTTGCTGCGCGACGTACCGTGCAAGATCAACCTGATCCCGTTCAACCCGTTCCCGCATTCGGGCTACGAGCGGCCGAGCAACAACGCCATTCGTCGCTTCCAGGACCTGCTGCACCACGGTGGTTTCAACGTCACCACCCGTACCACCCGTGGCGACGACATCGACGCTGCCTGCGGCCAGCTGGTTGGCCAGGTCAACGACCGTACCCGCCGCAGTGAACGCTATATCGCTGTTCGCCAGCTTTCCGCAGACGTCGAGCTGCAAGACAGCGCCGCCAGCCACTGACCGGGACCTCGCCCATGAGCCTGCGCACCGCGCTGTCGATCCTTGCGCTTTCGCTGCTGGCCGGCTGCGTGTCGGGTGGCGTGGGCGACCCCCTGGCCAGTCGCCAGGGGAAGGTGGAAGCGGGGCGAGCTTATGTGCAGCTTGGCCTGGGTTATTTGCAACAGGGTTTGACCGAGCAGGCCAAGGCACCACTGGGCAAGGCCTTGGCGCTGGATGGGCGGGATGCCGACGCGCACGCTGCCCTGGCGCTGGTGTTTCAGGCCGAAGGCGAACCGGCGCTGGCCGAAACGCACTTTCGCAAGGCCCTGCAGATCAGCAGCGGCGACACACGAATTAGCAACAATTACGGCAGTTTCCTTTATGCTCAGGGGCGATTTGCCGAGGCCGAGCAGATGTTTCGCCTGGCCAGTGCCGATACCCTGTATCCTGAGCGCTCACGCGTGTACGAGAACCTGGGCCTGACCGCCCTCAAGCTCGAGCGCCGCGACCAGGCGCATGCCTATCTGTTGAAAGCGTTGCAACTCAACCAGCGGCAACCGAAAGCGTTGCTGGAAATGGCTGAGTTGTCCTACGAAAACAGGCATTATGTGCCGGCCCGGGACTACTACGATCGTTTCAGCCAGTTGAGCGACCACGACGCCCGTAGCCTGCTGCTGGGCAGCCGCCTTGCCAGGGTGTTCGACGAGCAGGGCGCACTGGCCGAACTGGGCCAGCAATTACAACGACTTTATCCCGGTACGCCGGAATACCAGCAATACCTGTCGGAGCAACGATGAACGCCGCGCATCCCGAAGTAGCAGTAGCGCCTGGCCAGAACCCCGGTGAGCTTTTGCGCCTGGCCCGTGAGAAACGGGACTGGTCTCAAGCCGAGGTGGCCCGCAAGCTCAACCTCACTGTCAGTTCGTTGAACCACGTGGAAACCGGCGCCTTCGACAAGCTGCCCGGGCATACCTTCGCGCGTGGCTATATTCGCGCCTATGCCAAGTTGATGGAGCTCGACCAGGCCGCCCTGGTAGAGGCCTTCGACCGCTACACCGGTACTCACGCCAAGGGCAGCGAAGTGCATTCGCTGGGCCGCATCGAAGAGCCGGTGCGCCTGTCGCATAACATCCTGCGCGGCGTCAGCCTGCTGTTGCTGGTGGCCGTGGTCGGTGGCGGCTTTGTTTGGTGGCAGGACCAGGGCAGCCTGCGTGGCAAGGACCTGGCCAAGATTGCCCTGGAGCACGTCGAAGTCGAAAGCGCCGACGGCACCACCCAGATTCACCCGCTCGATGAGCCTGAAGACCAGGCCGTTTCCGTCGGCCAGCAGGCCGAAAGCGCGCCATTGGCGCTGGAGCAGGGCGCAACCGAGCAGCCTGCCGCGGCCGCTGAACAGGCGCCGACCAGCGCGGCCCCAGCCGCTGCCGCAGTGCCGGCCCCGGCAGCGGGCCAGCAAGCACCCGCGCAACCCGCGCCTGCTGCTGCGCCTGCCCCGGTAGCACCGGTTACCCCAGCACCTGCCGCTGTTGCGCCTGCGGCGCCCGCGTCTACCGTGGTCGCCGCCGAGCCTGCCGCAATACCGGCTGGCAGTGCCAAGGTTGCCATCCAGTTCACCGCCGATTGCTGGACCCAGGTCAGCGACGGCAACGGCAAGGTGCTGTTCAGCGCCATCAAGCGCAAGGGGGACAACCTCGAGCTGACCGGCAAGCCGCCGTTCGCGGTGCGTCTGGGCTTTGCCCGTGGCGCCCAGGTCAGCTACAACGGCCAGGCCGTCGATGTTGCCCCGTTCACCAGTGGCGAGACCGCTCGCCTGAAGTTGGGACAGTAAGTCATGCACGGCGAATCTCCGATCAAACGTCGCGAATCCCGCAAAATTTGGGTCGGCAATGTGCCGGTGGGTGGTGACGCACCCATCGCGGTGCAGAGCATGACCAACACCGATACCAACGATGTAGCCGCCACCGTGGCGCAAATCCAGCGCCTGGTCGATGCCGGCGTGGACATCGTACGTGTCTCGGTACCGGACATGGACGCCGCCGAAGCCTTCGGCAAGATCAAGCAGCTGGTCAGCGTGCCGCTGGTCGCCGACATCCATTTCGACTACAAGATCGCTTTGCGCGTTGCCGAGCTGGGCGTCGATTGCCTGCGTATCAACCCAGGCAACATCGGCCGTGAAGACCGTGTGCGCGCCGTGGTCGATGCCGCCCGCGACCGTGGTATCCCGATCCGTATCGGGGTCAACGCCGGTTCCCTGGAAAAAGACCTGCAGAAGAAGTACGGCGAGCCAACCCCGGCAGCGCTGGTCGAGTCGGCCCTGCGCCACGTCGAGCACCTCGACCGCCTGGACTTCCAGGACTTCAAGGTCAGCGTCAAGGCCTCCGACGTGTTCATGGCCGTCGAAGCCTACCGGCTGCTGGCCAAGCAGATCGTGCAGCCGTTGCACTTGGGCATCACCGAAGCCGGTGGCCTGCGTTCGGGGACGGTGAAATCTGCCGTCGGCCTCGGTATGCTGCTGGCCGAAGGCATTGGCGATACCATCCGTATCTCGCTGGCGGCCGACCCGGTCGAAGAAGTGAAAGTCGGCTACGACATCCTCAAGTCGCTGCACCTGCGTTCGCGTGGCATCAACTTCATCGCCTGCCCGAGCTGCTCGCGGCAGAACTTCGATGTGGTCAAGACCATGAACGAGCTGGAAGGGCGCCTGGAAGACTTGCTGGTGCCGCTGGACGTGGCGGTGATCGGTTGCGTGGTCAACGGCCCAGGTGAAGCCAAGGAAGCCCATGTAGGCTTGACCGGCGGCACGCCGAACCTGATCTACATAGACGGCAAGCCTGCGCAGAAACTGACCAATGACAACCTGGTCGATGAGCTGGAAAAACTCATCCGCCAGAAAGCGGCCGAAAAGGTCGAGGCCGACGCGGCGCTGATCGTCCGTGGCTGACACACAGAATTCGTAAGGACTTTTCGTGAGCAAATCGCTGCAAGCCATCCGTGGCATGAACGACATCCTGCCAGAACAGTCGCCACTGTGGCGCTACTTCGAAGGCACCGTGGCCGGCCTGCTGGACACCTACGGGTACAGCCAGATCCGCACGCCGATCGTCGAGTTCACCGAGCTGTTCAAGCGCTCGATCGGTGAAGTGACCGACATCGTCGAAAAAGAGATGTACACCTTCGAGGACCGCAACGGCGATTCGCTGACCCTGCGCCCTGAAGGCACCGCGGCCTGCGTGCGCGCTGTGCTCGAACATGGCATCACCGGCAACGGCCAGGTGCAGAAGCTGTGGTACATCGGGCAGATGTTCCGCCATGAGCGCCCGCAGAAGGGCCGCTACCGCCAGTTTCACCAGATTGGCGTGGAAGTGTTCAACCTGGACGGCCCGGACATCGACGCCGAGCTGATCATGCTGACCTGGCGCCTGTGGGGCCTGCTGGGTATCCAGGATGCGGTCAAGCTCGAACTCAACAGCCTGGGCACCAGTGAAGCCCGTGCACGCTACCGTGACGCGTTGGTCGAGTTCCTCTCGGCGCGCCTGGAGCAGTTGGACGAAGACAGTCAGCGCCGCCTGAAGAGCAACCCGCTGCGCATTCTCGACAGCAAGGACCAGAACACCCAGGCGGTGCTGGTTGGCGCTCCGAAGCTGGAAGACTACCTGGACGAAGAATCCCGCGTGCACTTCGAAGGCCTCAAGGCCCGCCTGGACGCCGCCGGTATTCCGTTCGTGATCAACACCAAGCTGGTGCGTGGCCTGGACTACTACAGCAAGACCGTGTTCGAGTGGGTGACCGACAAGCTCGGTGCCCAGGGCACCGTGTGTGCCGGTGGCCGCTACGATGGCCTGGTCGAGCAGATGGGCGGCAAGCCAACCACGGGTGTTGGTTTCGCCATGGGCATCGAGCGCCTGATCCTGCTGCTGGAAACCCTGGGCAAGGTGCCAGAGTCCATCAGCCGCCAGATCGACGTTTACCTGTGCGCCTTCGGCGAGCAGGCGGAACTGGCTGGCCTGCGCCTTTCCGAAGGCCTGCGCGACCGCCTGCCGGGCCTGCGCCTGGCAGTCAACGCCGGCGGTGGCAGTTTCAAAAGCCAGTTCAAGAAAGCCGACAAGAGCGGCGCGCTGTTCGCCCTGATCCTCGGCGACGACGAATTGGCCAAGCAAGAGATTGGCTTGAAGCCCCTGCGTGGCCAGGGCGAACAACAGAACATTGCCTGGGATGCTCTTGCAGAGCACCTGGAAACCGCGATCGCGCAGGCGTAACGCGGTTCAACAAGCGAATAGGCGAAAAGGAGTATTGGGGTGTCGAGTACCGATGATGATGACCTGGCAGGGGTCAAGGACTGGTGGAACCGCAACGGCAAGCCGCTGCTGACCGGCGCATTGCTGGCTGGCGTGGTGGTGCTGGGCTGGAATACCTGGCACAAGTACCAGAACAACCAGTCGCAAGGTGCCTCGCAGCTGTATCAGGCTTTGCTTGAAACCAGCCTGACGCCGACTGGCCAGCCAGACGCCACCAAGGTCGCGGAGCTGTCCGGCAAGCTCAAGAGCGAGTTCGGCGGCACCGCCTACGCCCAGTACGGCAGCCTGTTCGTGGCCAAGGTAGCGGTCGAGACCGGCAAGCTCGACGACGCTGCCGCCGAGCTGAAAAGCGTGCTGGACAAGCCGGCCGACGTGACCCTGGGCGAGATTTCGCGCCAGCGTCTGGCTCGCGTACTGGCCGCCCAGAACAAGGCCGAGGACGCCCTGAAGCTGCTTGACGGCGACGCCGACAAAGCCTTCCTGGCCAGCCGTGAAGAGTTGAAGGGTGACCTGCTGGTACAGCTGGGTCGCGCCGACGACGCGCACAGCGCTTACGAAAAAGCCAAGGCTGCGCTGTCCGATGACGCGGCGGTCGGTGGCCTGCAATTGAAGCTGGATGACCTGGCTAAAGGGGACGCGTAAGTGATCGGTTGGAAACATGCAGCAGTGCTGACCCTGGCCGTACTGGCCGCAGGTTGCAGCAGCAACAGCAAGAAGGAACTGCCCCCGGCCGAGCTGACCAAGTTCACCGAGGAAGTGGTACTGAAAAAGCAGTGGAGCCGTTCGATCGGTGACGGCCAGGGTAAAACCTACAACACCTTGGTACCGGCCATCGAAAACGACCGTATCTACGCTTCCGACGTCAATGGCGAAGTCTTTGCCCTTGATCGCATCACCGGTGACGTGGTGTGGAAGAAAGACCTGGAGCTGCAGGTTTCCGGCGCTGTTGGCGTGGGCTACGGCCTGGTCATGCTCGGTACCCTCAAGGGTGAAGTCATTGCCCTGGACTCCAGCACCGGTGAAGAGCGCTGGCGCTCCCGCGTGACCAGCGAAGTGCTGGCACCACCGGCCAACAACGGTGATGTGGTGGTGGTACAGACCCAGGACGACCGCCTGATCGGCCTGGATGCCGCCACTGGCGACCGCCGCTGGATCTACGAAAACACCCCGGCCGTACTGACCCTGCGTGGCACCGGTGCGCCGATCGCCACCAACCGTCTGGCCATTGCCGGCCTGTCCACTGGCAAGGTGGTCGCGGTGGACATCAACAACGGCGTGCCGGTGTGGGAAAGCCGCGTGGCCATCCCGCAGGGCCGTTCCGAGCTGGACCGTGTGGTCGACATCGACGGCGGTCTGCTGCTGTCCGGTGAAACCCTCTACGTCAGCACCTACCAGGGCCGCGTAGCGGGCCTGGACCTGGAAAGCGGCCGCGTGCTGTGGCAGCGCGATGCCTCCAGCTATGTGGGTGTCGCCCAGGGTTACGGCAACGTCTATGTCAGCGAAGCCTCGGGTACTGTCGAGAGTGTCGACGAGCGCTCTTCCAGCGCCCTGTGGAGCAACGACACCATGGCCCGCCGTCAGCTGTCGGCACCGGAAGTGTTCTCCAGCTACGTGGCTGTAGGGGACTTCGAAGGCTACCTGCACCTGCTGAGCCAGGTCGATGGCCGCTTCGTCGGCCGTGAGCGTATCGACAGCGATGGCCTGCGCGCCCGGCCACTTGTGGTCGGTGACACCATCTACGTCTTCGGCAACAGCGGCAAGCTCGAGGCACTGACCGTCCGCTGAAGCTATGCTTGGAGCCTTGGCGGGCTTCAAGCCGCGGCGTAGGAAACGCCGCCCGTACTCCGGCCGCTGCCTTGCAGCGGCCTTTGCATTTTCAAGAATTCGAGAGTGGAGAGCCGATGGTTCCCGTAATAGCCCTGGTGGGCCGCCCGAACGTCGGCAAATCCACCATGTTCAACCGCCTGACCAAAACCCGCGATGCCATCGTCGGTGACTTGTCGGGCCTGACCCGTGACCGCCAGTACGGTGACGCCACCTGGCAGGGTCGTTCCTTCATTTTGATCGACACCGGTGGTATCACCGGTGACGAAGTGGGCATGGACGAGAAAATGGCCGAGCAGTCGCTCATGGCCATCGAAGAAGCCGACTATGTGCTGTTTCTGGTCGATGCCCGTGCGGGCATGACCGCAGCAGACCAGATGATCGCCGAGCACCTGCGCAAGCGGAACAAGTCGGCGATTCTGGTTGCCAACAAGATCGACAACATCGACCCCGACGTTGCCCGCGCCGAATTCTCGCCAATGGGCATGGGTAACGCCATTCCGGTGGCGGGTTCCCAGGGCCGTGGTATCAATGCCCTGATGGAAGCCGTGCTCGGCCACCTGCCGCGTGATGCCGAAGACGAAGCCCTCGACCAGGAAGTCGCCGAAGGCGAGGAAGCCGTGCGCATTCCTGGCCCAAGCGAAAAGGATGGCATCAAGATCGCCATCATCGGCCGCCCCAACGTTGGTAAGTCGACCCTGGTCAACCGCATGCTCGGCGAAGAGCGTGTGGTGGTCTACGACGAGCCAGGCACCACCCGTGACAGTATCTACATCCCGTTCGAACGCGATGGCGAGAAGTACACCTTCATCGACACCGCCGGGGTGCGTAAGCGCGGCAAGATCCACGAGGAAGTCGAAAAGTTCTCGGTGGTGAAGACGCTGCAGGCGATCAAGGACGCCAACGTGGTCATCTTCGTCATGGACGCCCGCGAAGGCGTGGTTGACCACGACCTCAACCTGCTGGGCTTCGCCCTGGAAGCCGGCCGCGCCATCGTCATCGCCCTGAACAAGTGGGATGGCATGGAACCGGGCGAGCGTGCCTACGTGAAGACCGAGCTGGAGCGCCGGCTGTTCTTCGTCGACTTCGCCGACATTCACTTCATTTCCGCCTTGCATGGCACAGGTGTAGGCAACCTGTACAAGTCGGTGCAGGCCGCGTTCAAGTCGGCGGTCACCCGTTGGCCGACCAGCCGCCTGACGCAGATCCTCGAAGATGCCGTGAGCGAGCACCAGCCGCCGTTGGTCAATGGCCGCCGCATCAAGCTGCGCTATGCCCACCTCGGGGGTGCCAACCCGCCGCTGATCGTGATCCACGGCAACCAGACCGAGAGCATTCCCAAGTCGTACTCGCGTTACCTGGAAAACACCTACCGCCGCGTACTGAAACTGGTCGGTACGCCGATCCGTATCGAGTACAAGGGCGGTGAGAACCCGTTCGAGGGCAAGAAGAACACCCTCACCGACCGCCAGGTCAACAAGAAGCGCCGCTTGATGTCGCACCACAAGAAGGCCGAGAAGAAGCGCCGCGACAAGCGCTAGCAGTGATAACGGGGCCGCTATGCGGCCCCGTTTTTGATCCACCGCAATCCCCCTATTGTTTCAACCTTTTTCCTGACCGCTCGATCCGCTATGCTCGGACTCCACCCCGTGCCGGATACACCCCAGGAAAGAGGGCTCCATGATCCGCAGCAAACTGCCGAATGTCGGCACGACCATCTTCACCACCATGTCCCAGCTCGCCGTGCAGACTGGCGCGCTCAACCTGTCCCAAGGCTTCCCCGATTTCAATGGCCCGCAGGCACTGCTCGATGCGGTAGGCCGGCACGTGGCCGCCGGGCATAACCAGTATTCGCCGATGACCGGCTTGCCGGCCCTGCGCCAGCAGGTGGCGGCCAAGGTCGAGCGCCTGTATGGCGCCAGGGTGGATGCGGACCAGGAAGTGACCATCACCCCGGGTGCCACCGAGGCGATCTTTTGTGCCATCCAGGCGGTGGTGCATGCCGGTGACGAGGTGATTGTCTTCGACCCGTGCTACGACAGCTACGAGCCGTCCGTGGAGCTGGCCGGTGGCCGCTGTGTGCATGTGCAACTGAGCGACGGCAATTTCCGTATCGACTGGCAGAAGTTCAGCGATGCGCTGAGCCCGCGCACGCGCATGGTCATCCTCAACTCGCCGCACAACCCCAGCGGTGCCTTGATCACCCGCGAAGACCTTGACCAGCTGGCAAAGCTCGTTGCCGACCGCGATATTTACCTGGTCAGCGATGAAGTGTACGAGCACCTGGTTTATGACGGCGTTCGCCATGCCAGCGTGCTGGCCCACGAGCAGCTGTACCAACGTGCCTTCGTGGTCAGCTCGTTCGGCAAGACCTACCACGTTACCGGCTGGAAGACAGGCTACGTGATCGCTCCGCCCGCGCTGAGCGCAGAGCTGCGCAAGGTGCACCAGTACGTCAACTTCTGCGGGGTGACACCGCTGCAGTGTGCGCTGGCCGACTTCATGGCCGAGCACCCCGAGCATATCGATGAACTGCCGGCGTTCTATCAGGCCAAGCGCGACCTGTTCTGCGGTTTGCTGGAGGGCTCGCGCTTCAGCTTTGCCCGCACGGCGGGCACTTATTTCCAGCTGGTGGATTATTCGCAGATCCGCCCGGACCTGAACGATGTCGACATGTCGCTGTGGCTGACCCGTGAGCACGGCGTGGCGACCATCCCGGTGTCGGTGTTCTACCAGCAACCCATCCCCGAGCAACGCCTGGTGCGCCTGTGCTTTGCCAAACGAGAGGAGACGCTGCGTCAGGCAGCGGAACGACTATGCGCGATCTGAGCACACTGCCGAACCTGAGAGTCGCCCTGGTGCAAACCACCCTGGCCTGGCACGACCGCGAGGCCAACTATGCACACTTCGAGGAGTTGCTGGAGCAGGTGGGCGAAGTGGACCTGGTGATCCTGCCGGAAATGTTCACCACCGGCTTTTCGATGCAGTCGGAAAGCTTGTGCGAGCCGGAGAACGGCCCGACCTATAAATGGCTGAAAGCCCAGGCGAAGAAATACAGCGCGGTGATTACCGGCAGCGTAATCATCCAGGCCGCCGATGGTAGCCACCGCAACCGTCTGTTGTGGGCGCGACCGGACGGCGAGATCCTGCATTACGACAAACGCCACCTGTTCCGCATGGCCGGTGAGCACAAGCATTACACCCCAGGCGAGCGCCAGGTGCAGTTCGAGGTAAAGGGCTGGCGGATTCGCCCGCTGATTTGTTATGACCTGCGCTTCCCGGTGTGGAGCCGCGATGCCCAGGACACCGACCTGCTGCTGTACACCGCCAACTGGCCGGCAGCGCGCCGCCAGCACTGGAACCGCCTGTTGCCGGCGCGGGGTATCGAGAACCTGTGTTATGTGGCTGCGGTGAACCGGGTGGGCACGGATGGCAAAGGCTTTGCGTATTCGGGTGACAGCCAGGTGCTGGACTTCCAGGGCGAGAGCCTGCTGAGCGCCGGCGAGGCGGACGGGGTATTTACTGCTGTGTTGAGTGCGGCGGAACTGGCGGCGTACCGGGCCAAATTCCCGGCCAACCTGGATGCCGATACCTTCGAGTTGCACTGACAGCAGGTCAGGCCCCTTGTAGCACAAGGGGCCTGATGCCTTTACATCAATGTCTGATCAGTAAACATCCCGCCGATACCGCCCATCCTCGATCAGTTGCTGCACAGCGGCTTCCCCAAGCATGCCGTTTAGCGCCGCATCTACCCCCGCAGCCATGCCTTGCAGGCTGCCGCAGACATACACATAGGCACCCTCCGCGACCCAGCGTTTGAGCGCGTCAGCCTGCTGCAGCAACACATCCTGCACATAGACCTTCTCGGCCTGATCCCGCGAAAACGCCAGGTCCAGCCGTGCCAGGTCGCCGCTGTCCAGCCAGCCCTGCAGTTCATCCCCACACAACAGGTCATGCGCTCGGTTACGCTCGCCAAACAGCAGCCAGTTGCGCTGCTCGCCTGCATTTGCCCGGGCCCGGATCAAGCTGCGCAGGCCGGCAATGCCTGTGCCGTTGCCGATCAGGATCAGGGGGGCAGCGGTTTCGGGCAGGTGGAAGCCACTGTTCCTTCGCAGGCGCAGGCTCAATGTGCCGTTCAACGGCAAGTACTCGGTCAGCCAACCGGAACCCAGGCCCAGGTGGCCGTCGGCGTGGCGTTCCTGGCGCACGATCAGCTCCAGCACACCATCACTGGCGATCGAGGCAATGGAGTATTCGCGGCTGCCGATTGGCACCAGTGCGTCGATCAGCGCTTGCGGCTGCAAGCCGATCAGGTGATCCCGGCGTGTTGGCAGCTGGCGGCCAGCCAGGGCTTGGGCCAGTGTTTCGCTCAGGCCATTCACTTGCACCTGGGTGTTGGCGTCCAGTGCCATACCCTTGAGGAACGCGTCGATCCGTGGCTGACCATTGAGCGGCAGGATCTCCACCAGGTCACCGGCTTCCCAGCTGGCAGGCGCCTCTGGGCGCAGGCCTAGCAGGTACACCGGTTGGCCCTGACTGCCCGGGTTGAGCAGTTCGCGGTGCACCAGCGACCAGTTGCCAAAGCTCGGCGGTTGCCATGCAGCTACCGGCTGGGCACCGGTTAGTTGTGCCAGTTCCTGCTGCCACTGCTGCAGGGCAGCCTGGTCGGCGTTGTCCACTTCCACCGGGCTGAAGGCGCTGCTGGCACCGCGCTCACCCAGCCACGCCTGCAGGCGTCGAGCAAAGCCGCAGAAGTGCGGGTACTGGCGATCACCGAGGGCGAGCAGGGCATAGCTGAGGTCGTTCAGTACCCAGGGCTGGCCGAGCACCTTGCGCTCGAAGGCGCGGGCGCTGTCGGGGGCTTCGCCATCGCCGAACGTGCTGACCACGAACAGCGCACGGCGGGCCTGGCGCAGGTCGTTTTCGCCCAACTCGGCCAGGGCGCGCACTTGCACTGGCAGGCCGGCGGCTTGCAATTGCCCGGCACTCTGCCAGGCCAGCTGTTCGGCAAAGCCGCTTTGGCTGGCAAAACCGATCAGCCAGCTATCGCCACTGCCGTTGCTACTGGCGACGTTGCCACGGGCCTCACGTACCTGGCGCTTTTTGCGGCGACGGTCGAGGTACAGCAGCCAGCCGGTGACGAAGAACAACGGCATTGTCAGGCTGGCGATGGTGACGATGATGCGCCCCGGCAGGCCAAAGTACTCACCGACGTGCAGGGCGTAGACGCTTTGCAGCAGTTGGGCCTTGAAGGATTTGTCGGTGTAGCGGTCGTGGTTTTTCACCTGGCCGGTGGCCGGGTCCAGCACCAGGGTGTTGAAGGCGCGAGGGTGATCGGCGTTGTCCAGCAGGTAGAACAGGTTGGCCGGCTGGCCGCCAGCCGGTGGCAGGCGCAGGTTGTAAGCGGCAAGGCCTGGGCCTGCGGCGTCCTTGAGGTTGGACCAGATGGCGTCGTAGTCGACCACCAGCGGCGGGGCATTCTTGTCGACTTTCTGCGGCCCGTGGCGGCCACGGCCTTCGCCGCGCTTCTGCTGTTGTCCGGCTGCTGGCGCGTCGGCCAGCAGCTTGTTCAGGCCTTCGCGGTACCATTCATAGGACCAGAACAGCCCGGTCAGGGCGAACAGCAGATAGAACAGCAGGCACCAGGTGCCGGCCACGGCGTGCAGGTCCCAGTTGAAGGCACGGCCTTTCTTGGCCCAGTCGAAGGTCAGCCAGGTGCGCCAGTCCAGCGCCTTGCGCGGCCAGCGCAGGTACAGGCCGGACAGGCAGAAGAACACCAGCATCAGGGTGCAGGCACCGGTGATCTGCCGGCCAGTGTCGCCCATGGCCAGGAAACGGTGCAGGTTGAGCATGAGATTGAAGAAGCCTTGCCCGGCTACTTCGCCTTTTAGTTCGCCAGTGTACGGGTCGGCATAGCGCAGCTCGCCACGGCGTTCGCCCGGTGGTGGCATGAAGAAGATGCGTGCGGCATTGCCTTCGCGCACGTCCACCCACAGCATCGACACTTTGTCATGTTGCTGGGCTTCGACCCGCTGCACCAGTTCGGCCGGTGGCAGCACGCCTTCGGCGCGCACTTCTACCTTGAGCACATCGGCATTGAACGCACGCAGCAGTTCTTCCTGGAACGAGTACAGGGCGCCGGTAATGCCCATCAAGGCCAGTACCAGGCCTGCGGTGATGCCAAAGAACCAGTGCAATTGGAACAGCGTCTTCTTCACCACATCGATCACCTTGTCTTACTGCCGCACACTGCGCGGCGTGCATTATGCCTTGATACGCAAAAGCCCCGCTCACAGGAATGAACGGGGCTTGAGGGTGTTTCGTCAGAAGTGGACGCTGGTGGTCAACAGTGCAGTCCGCCCGGCCGCCTGGTTGGCGAAGTGGGTGGAGAAGGCCTTGTCGTAGTACACCTCGTTGGTCAGGTTCTGCACGTTCAACTGCAGGTCGACGTTCTTGGTCAGCTTGTAGGCGGCCATGGCGTCGTAGCGTACGTAGCTGTCGACCATGGTGGTGTTGGCCACGCTGCCGTACACGTCATCCACGTAGAAGGCACCGCCACCGACGGTCAGCTTCGGCGTGATCGAGTAGGTCGTCCACAGGCTGGCGCTGTTGTTCGGCGTGTTCGGCAGCTGGTTGCCGTCGTTGGCCTTGCCCAGCGGGCCGCCGTCGATCTGGCGAGCCTGCATGTAGGTGTAACCGGCGAATATCTGCCATTTGTCGGTGATCTTGCCGCTGGCCGACAGTTCGATACCTTGCACGCGGGTTTCGCCGACGTTTTCGTAGGTGGTGGTGTCCACCTGGACGCGGGCGTTTTCCTTCTCGGTGCGGAACAGTGCGGCGGTCAGCGACAGGCGCTGGTCGAGCAGGTCCCACTTGGTGCCGATTTCGTAGTTGGTGGTTTCTTCCGGCTCCATGTCGCTGCTCAACAGGTTGCCGTTGCGGTCAGTGCTGTTTGGTGGCGGGTTGCCTTCCATGCCTTCGCCAAGCATCGCGCCTGGAGGTGTCGCGGAGGTGGCATAGGAAACGTAGATGCTACCGTTCTCGGCTGGCTTCCAGACCAGGCCAAGTTGGCCCGTTACGAATTCACTCTTGTCTCGACCTTTGGCTGCGATTCCTTTGGTGTTCACGACGGTCGCGCCAGCAGCGTCATAAGTACGGTACTGGGTGTCGAAGTGGTCGTAGCGCAGCCCCATGTTCAGCAGCCAATCAGGCGTTAGCTCCAGGGTGTCGAACACATACAGGGCGCGCGTAGTGCCTTTGGTATCGGTGCCGGCGTAGTTGCGCGAGATCGCGCCGTTCCATGGGTCGTCCGGGTTCGGGTTGCCCAGCGAGGTGCAGTTGTAGCCACTGTGCGCGCCGATCAGGCTTGGGTTACAGGTGGTGGCGGTCGAGCCACGGGTATTGGTGTCGACGTTGTAGGTGGAGCGCTTGCTCTCTTCACGGCTCAGTTCGATACCGGTGGAGAAGCTGTTCTTCAGGCCGCCCAGGTAGAACTCGCCGAACAGGTCGGTCTGGTTGGTGGTGGTGGCGGTGTTGCCGACACGGGTGTTGGCACGGCGCCAGACGCTACCGTTGTTGACGTTGCCCTTGCTGTCGTCAGGCTGGGTCAGGATGTAGTCCTGCATGCTGTTGCCGTGACGCAGGGTGTTCTTGATGGTCAGCGAGTCGGTCAGGTCGTGCTCGATGGCGAAGGTGGCGATGTCCACGCGGCTCTTGCGGAAGTCGCGACCGGTCAAGCCATAGAAGTTATCGCTGTCGCCGCCGTCGTCCGGTTTGCTCGGGTGCGCCGAGGTGCGTCCACCGCTGCCATTGGTCGGAATGCTGTACGGGATGCCCGAATCCGGCAGGTCGTCGCTTTCCAGGTGATAGTAGTCGAGGTTGACGCGGGTCGGGGTGCCCAGGCCGAAGGCCAGCGATGGGGCGATACCCCAGCGGTCGTAGTTGACCTTGTCGCGGCCGGCGACGTTGCTTTCGTGGGTCATCAGGTTCAGGCGGCCGGCAACGGTGTCGCTGAATTGGTAGTTGCCGTCGAAGGTGTAGCGTTGGGTCTGGTCGCTGCCCCAGGTCCAGGCGCCGTCCAGCGAGTTGCCCAGGTGCGCACGCTTGCTCACCAGGTTGATGGTGCCGCCGGCCGCGCCGCGGCCACCGATGGCCGAGTTCGGGCCCTTGGCCACTTCAACCGATTCGATGGCAAAGATTTCGCGGGTTTGCGCGCCAGTGTCACGCACGCCATCCAGGTAGGTATCGCCTTGGGCGTCGAAGCCGCGAATGAACGGGCGGTCACCTTGCGGGTTGCCGCCTTCGCCGGCACCAAAGGTGATGCCCGGCACAGTACGCAAGGCGTCCTGCAGGGTCAGGGCATTGGTGTCCTTGATCACTTGCTGCGGGATCACGGTGACCGAGCGCGGGGTGTCCACCAGCGGCGCGGTGTACTTCTGCGAGGCGGCCTTCTCGACCTTGTAATCGGTGCTGGCTTGTTCAGCCTTGCCGTTGACGCTGGTGGCATCGAGGGTAATGGCGCTGCTGGCGGCCGGGTCGGCGGCATACACCGACGAGGCGCTAAGGGCGACACCGATGGCAGACACGATCAGGCGTGGCGAACTCACTGCAGATGGTACGTACTGGCGCATTGCTTAGGACCTTCCCCAAGGTGTTGAGGCGGCGGATACTAGTGTAAGCAATTGTGACTAACAATTGAGAGTCGTTACCATTAGTGAAGAATTTACAATCTTTACAATTTGCCCTTACGGTTTCATACAGCTGAAACGTCTTAAGCGGCGAACGGGGCTTGTGCAGCGCAAAAGGGAATCAATATCATTGGCGCCTTTACATTTCCTAACGGTGCTGCCGCCATGCTGCTTCACATCCCAGGCCTGTTCGACGCTGATGAACTGGCCCGTATCCGCGAGGCGCTGGAGCAGGCCGACTGGGCCGATGGCAAGGTCACGGCTGGTTATCAGTCGGCCAAGGCCAAACACAACCTGCAGTTGCCGGAAGGGCACGCGCTGGCCAAGGAGATCGGCTCTGCGCTGATCGACCGCTTGTGGAAAACCCCGCGCTTCATGTCTGCAGCGTTGCCGCACAAGGTGTTCCCGCCGCTGATCAATTGCTACCGCGAAGGTGGCAACTTCGGTTTCCACATCGACAACGCCCTGCGCCAGCCCAAGGGCAGCCCGGAGCGGGTGCGTACCGACCTGTCTTCCACGCTGTTCCTCAGCGACCCAGACAGCTACGACGGCGGTGAGCTGGTGATTCAGGACACCTATGGCGTGCAGCAGGTCAAGCTGGCCGCCGGTGACCTGGTGCTGTACCCCGGCACCAGCCTGCACAAGGTCAACCCGGTGACCCGTGGGCAGCGCTATGCCGCATTCTTCTGGACCCAGAGCCTGGTGCGCGAGGACAGCCAGCGGGCACTGCTGTTCGAGATGGACAACGCCATCCAGCAACTGACTGCCGATGTGCCAGACCATCCTTCGCTGCTGCAACTGACGGGCACCTACCACAACCTGCTGCGCCGCTGGGCTGAGGTCTGAGCCGTGTCCTATCTGTTGCGACGTGAAGAAGTGGTGGATGTGGCCGGCTTGCAGGCCATGCTCGAAGAAAGCCCCGGCAAGGCCGCCCAGGCGATCTTGGCGGCGGCGGGGCAGGGCGCGGTCGAGGCGCAGTTGCTGTTGGGGCAGATCCTGCTGGATGGCCGCGGTATTGAAGAAGATGCAACCGTGGCCCGGCGTTGGTTTGGCATCGCCGCACAGGGCGGCAGTGCCATGGCGCACAACATGCTCGGGCGTTGCCTGGAACATGGCTGGGGTGGCGAGGTGAGTTTGTCGCAAGCGGCCGTTCACTATGCGCGTGCCGCCGACGCGGGGCTGGACTGGGGCCTGTACAACCTGGGCAACCTACTGGCGACCGGGCGCGGTGTGCCGGCCAATCAGGGGCAGGCACTGATGTGCTACGAGAAGGCTGCGCAAATGGGGCATGCCAAGTCGATGAACCTGTATGGGCGTTACCTGGAGCAGGGCATTGCCACGGCGCCCAGCCCGGCGCGGGCGGTACGCTGGTATCGGCGTTCGGCCGAGGCGGGGGATTTCCGTGGGATGTTCAGCCTGGCGCTGGTGCTGGTCGAGCGTGGGCAACTGACCGAGGCTGGGCAGTGGCTGGAACACGCGCGGGTTGAAGGGAACATGAACTTCCTGCGCGCTGCGTTGGTAACCTTGCAGGCCGCCGGGCCGGTGTTGATGGCTTTTGCGGCGCGGTATGCCGAGGAGATCGAGCGGCGCGGGGCGTGATGGCGCGGCCCGAAGGGCTGCCCGGTACCTGTGGGCGCCGGTAGCCGTTCCACATTACCTTCGGTGCGCGTGATGATCATGCTGAAAGCCCATTTCCCGAGGGGCTGACATGTCATTCATTCAAGAACGTTCTTTCATTGCCACGCTGACTTCCACTACGCCTGGCTACCAGGGCATTCTCGATTCTGTCGAGTTCAAAACTATGCCTGCCTCGCGTTGTAACAACTGGCTCACCGTTGCATCACCGTATTCAGTCCGGGCACAGCAACGCTTTTGGTTTGGTTACTTCGAGGGCGACAGGCCTGGCTACAGGATTGTCACCGTGGAGTCGGAGGCGGGGGCGTCCCATCGTGATACCTGGGACCTGGGCAGCGGAAACTGCGTGGGTTACTACCCGAAAGTCGCCAAGCCATTGTTATGGCGCATTTGGGTCAGTGGCCAAGCGCTGGCGATCCCAGAGGTTTCCGAGTATTCAGGGGTGACGATTGCCGCAGTTGGTAGCGTACCGCTGGGGGTTCGTGATCGTAAATCGTGGGAGGATCACTATGTCAGCGCAGGTGCGCCGAACAAACTGATCATGCAGATGTGTATCAGCGAGGTGAACGTGCCGTACTTCGACAGCTATTCAATGTTTCGGCGCTGAGCGAGCATTGAAAACGGGGCCTTGCGGCCCCGTCTTGCATTACAGGTAGTAAGCCTTCAGCGGCGGGAAACCGTTGAATTCCACTGCGCTGTAGCTGGTGGTGTAGGCGCCGGTCGACAGCCAGTACAGGCGGTCACCGATGGCCAGGTTCAACGGCAGGCCGTACTTGTAGTTCTCGTACATGATGTCGGCGCTGTCGCAGGTCGGGCCGGCGATGACCACTTCTTCGGCTTCGCCTTTTTTCTCGGTCCAGATCGGGAACTTGATGGCTTCGTCCATGGTTTCGATCAGGCCGGAGAACTTGCCCACGTCGGTGTAGATCCAGCGCTCGACGGCGGTACGCGACTTGCGCGCCACCAGCACCACTTCGCTGACCAGGATGCCGGCGTTGGCGATCAGCGAACGGCCTGGCTCCAGGATGATTTCCGGCAGCTCGTCACCGAAATCTTCCTTGAGGAAGCGAATGATTTCTTCAGCGTAGGTTTCCAGGCTGTTGGTGCGGGTGATGTAGTTGGCCGGGAAGCCGCCACCCATGTTGATCAGCTTCAGCTCGATGCCGTCTTCTTCTTTCAGGCGCTCGAAGATCACCTTGACCTTGGCGATGGCGGCGTCCCACACGCTGATGTCACGCTGCTGCGAGCCCACGTGGAAGGAAATGCCGTAAGGTACCAGGCCCAGGTCGCGGGCGAGGATCAGCAGGTCCATTGCCATGTCGGTCTGGCAGCCGAACTTGCGGGACAGCGGCCAGTCGGCAGTGGTGGAGCCTTCGGTCAGGATACGCACGTACACTTTCGAGCCCGGTGCGGCCTTGGCAATGTTGCGCAGGTCGGCTTCGGAGTCGGTGGCGTACAGACGCACGCCCTTCTCGTAGAAGTAGCGGATGTCCTTGGACTTCTTGATGGTGTTGCCGTAGCTGATGCGGTCGGCGCTGACGCCACGGTCCATCACCTTGTCCAGTTCGTAGATCGAGGCGATGTCGAAGCTCGAACCTTTCTCTTTGAGCAGGTCGATGATCTCGACGGCCGGGTTGGCCTTGACCGCGTAGTAGACCTTGGCGAATTCGAAACCGGCGCGCAGGTCGTCATAGGCCTGGCTGATCATCTGGGTATCGATGAGTACGAACGGGGTTTCCTGCTTGTCGGCGAACGCCTTCATTTTCTGGAAGGTGTCACGCGCGAAATAGTCTTCGACCTGGATCGACATGCTCAGGGACTCCATGGGCAAACTGAAAGATTAAGTGGCTGCAAACTGAACGTCCTCCGTATCCCCACTTTGGTTCGCCTACTCAGTACTTGAGCCGGATGGATCGTTTCCAGCATGGACGTTCGGCGCGCACTTTAGGGCGTGAAGAATGCAGAATCAACAGGCAATCCGGGCGTGATCGGCGTGGATCGACGACCAGCCATTTGAATAACCGACTCGTGTGACCGGCTGATGTTCCCCACGATGTTTCAAGCGTAAAAAATTGTGGAATGGACCCTGTCGGCCCCCGCGCGGGTAAACCCGCTCCCACAGGGTTTTTGCTGTTCCTGTGCCTGCATGTCTACCCGTGAAGGGGGCGTAGGTGTTCATATTTATGGCCACATTTTCCTGGTACCCACGTACAGGAAATGGCCCATAAATTTTTTGTTACCGACTGGCGGATTTGCTGGTTTTGATGAGAAACATTACTATTCGCACCCTTATCCGCCTCCCTGATGACCCAGACCGTGTCCGGACACAAAGGCTTCTTCGACCATTACCATGAGCTTATAGGCACCTGGACGCGCAAGCTGCGCTGTCGTCAGCAGGCCGAAGACCTCACCCATGATGCCTTTGTCCGGGTACTGGAAAACCCGCGCGAGCAGGTCGAGCAGCCACGCGCCTACCTGCACCAGACCGCACGCAACATTGCCGTGGATGGTTTTCGCCGCGAAGACCGCCGCCAGGCCCTGGCGCTGGAAGCCTTTGACGAGGGCAGCACCGGCAGTGGTGACCCAGAGGCCTACGTGCATGCGCTGGAGCTGGCCGACAGCGTCGAGCGGGCATTGGCCGAGTTGCCGCTCAACTGCCGGCAGGTGTTCATCTGGCAGAAGCTCGAAGGCCTGACCCAGGCCGAGATCGCCGAGCGCATGGGGTTGAGCAAGAACATGGTCGAAAAGTATATGATCCGCACGCTCCGGCATTTGCGTGAGCACCTGGATGTGTCGGCATGATGAGTCAGGAGACCTTTTCGATGAAACAGCACGGTACCGATACCGTCCGCGAGCAGGCGGCCGCATGGTTTGCCCGCGTGCAGGATGCGCCTCGGGATGCCGGGCTGCAGAAACAGTTGCGTGCCTGGCTGGCGAGCGACGAGCGCCACCGGGAAGAATACGAACACCTCGACCGCGTGTGGCAGGCCGCCGCTTTCATTCCACGCCAGCGCCTGGAGGCGCTGTGCCAACCAGACCCGGTGCAGCAGTTGCCACGTCGGCGGTTCGTGCGCCAGGCGTTGGCCGCCAGTGTCGCGGTATTGGCACTGGGCCTGGGTTGGGGCGGTTGGCACTATCAGCAGCTGAACCATCAGGGCAGCTTGCAGACGGCTTTCAATGAGCGTCGTCAGGTCGAACTGCCGGATGGCTCGCAGCTGGAGCTCAATGGCAGTACACAGGTGCAGGTCGACTTCAGTGCCGGCCAGCGGCATATTCGCCTGAATGCCGGTGAGGTCATGTTCAGCGTCGCCCACGACAGTGACAGGCCGTTCGTCATCGACACCGCTCAAGGCCGCGTGACGGTAACCGGTACCCGCTTTGACGTGCGCCTGGACCCGGCCAGCACCCGTGTGGCGGTGGAGCAGGGTTCAGTGCGTGTGCAGGGCAAGGGTGCCTCGTTGGCGCAGCTCACGGCAGGGCAGGGCTCGCATATCGATGCACAAGGCCTGGTCACCGCACCCTACGCAGTCAATGCCGCCACTGTGACGGCCTGGCGCCAGGGCAAGCTGGTGTTCGACAACGCCACCCTCGCTGAAGTTGTGGCCGAAGCCTCGCGCTACCGTAGCCAGCCATTACGGGTCGCCCCTGGTAAAGTCGCCCAACTGCGCCTGTCCAGCACCTTCAATGTCGATGACACCGACGCCCTGTTGCGGGCCTTGCCGAGCATCCTCCCCGTGGCCATCAAGGCCCATGAAGACGGCTCCAGCGAAATAATCGCGAAATAGATTCAGGTTTTTTTTCGCTCGTTCGTCTTCCTCGCCAGCTGCAACTGCCAAGCATTTCCATTTGCATGCGGTTGGCGTTTATTCCGCTCTCCAGGATGTTTCGACGACGTGAACAACAACAAACCCTTCCCACGCTTGCGCGCCTTGGCGCTGGCCCTGGCGGTCAGTGCCGTGGCCGTCAACAGCCAGGCCGCAGAGGCCGGCAACACCATCCAGATCCAGGCCCAGCCGTTGGGCTCGGCGCTGACCCAGCTCGGTCAGCAGACCAGCCTGCAGCTGTTCTTCAGCCCCGAGCTGGTCGCCGGCAAGCAGGCCCCTGCGGTGTCCGGCAACCTGGCGCCGGTGCAGGCGCTGCAACAGTTGCTGCAAGGCAGCGGGCTGACCTTCGAGATGTCCCAGGACACCGTTGTAATAAAGCCTCTGCCGACCACCCTTGAGCTGGGCAGCGGCAGCCTGGAGCTGGCACCCACCGACATTAAAGTGGTCGGTGACTGGCTGGGTGATGCCCAGCAAAGCGTGGTGCAGAACCACCCTGGCGCACGCACCGTGGTGCGCCGCGAGGCGATGGTGGAGAAGGGCGCAATGAACGTGCGCGACGTGCTGCGCGGTATCCCCGGCGTGCAAGTGCAGGACTCCAACGGCACCGGCGGCAGCGACCTGTCGCTGAACGTGGGTGTGCGTGGCCTTACTTCGCGCCTGTCGCCGCGCTCCACGGTACTGATCGATGGCATCCCGGCTGCTTTCGCACCGTATGGTCAGCCACAGCTGTCGATGGCGCCGATTTCCTCGGGCAACCTCGACAGCATCGACGTGGTGCGGGGGGCCGGCTCGGTGCGCTATGGCCCGCAAAACGTCGGTGGGGTGATCAACTTCGTGACCCGGGCAATCCCCGAGAAAGCCTCGGCGGAGTTGTCTACCACCCTGGAAACCTCCCAGCACGGCGGCTGGAAACACACCGAGTCGGCCTTCGTCGGCGGCACGGCGGACAACGGCATGGGCGTGGCGCTGCTGTACACCGGGGTTAACGGCAACGGTTACCGTGAAAGCAACAACGGCAACGACATCGACGACGTCATCCTCAAGACTCACTGGGCGCCCACCGACGTCGACGAGTTCTGGCTCAACTTCCATTATTACGATGGCCGTGCCGACATGCCCGGCGGTTTGACCCAGGCCCAGTACGACAGCAACCCGTACCAGTCCCTGCGCGACTACGACTACTTTGCCGGCCGGCGCAAGGATGTATCGTTCAAGTGGCAGCGCCAGCTCGACGATGCCACCCAGTTCGAAGTGCTGACCTACTACACCGACAGCTTCCGCGGCAGCGCCATCGCCTCGCGGGACATGAAGACCCTGTCGTCGTACCCGCGCAACTACCACACCTTCGCCATCGAACCCCGCGTCTCGCGAATCTTCTTCGCTGGCCCGACTACTCAGGAAGTCAGCGTGGGCTATCGCTACTTGAAGGAAGCGATGCGCGAGCAATCGACGCGCCTGGCGCTGATCGACAACGTGCCCACGTATACCCCGACTTCCGATGGCCACGTGTTCCAGGACCGCAGCGGCGGCACCGAGGCCAGTGCCTACTACATCGACGACAAGATCGACGTGGGTAACTGGACCATCACCCCTGGCGTCCGATTCGAGCACATCAACACCGATTGGCGCGACCGCCCGGTGCTGGATGCCAACAACCGCCCGGTGCCGGAGAAGAAGCGCAGCATCACCAGCAACGAGCCGCTGCCGGCGCTGAGCGTGATGTACCACATCTCCGATGCGTGGAAAGTGTTCGCCAACTACGAGACTTCGTTCGGCAGCCTGCAGTACTTCCAGTTGGGCCAGGGCGGTAGCGGCAACAACACGGCCAATGGCCTGGAGCCGGAGAAGGCCAAGACCTACGAAATCGGCACGCGCTATGACGATGGCGGCTTTGCCGGTGAGCTGACCGCGTTCTACATCGACTTCGATGACGAGCTGCAGTACATCAGCAACGATGTGGGTTGGACCAACCTCGGCGCCACCAAGCACCAGGGTATCGAGGCCTCGGTACGTTATGACCTGGCCGGGCTGGACCCGCGCCTGGACGGGCTGTCGGTGAGTGGTGGCTACACCTACACCCGTGCAACCTATGAAGGGGATATTCCGGGCTTCAAGGGGCGTGACCTGCCGTTCTATTCACGCCAGGTGGCGACTGCCGGGGTGCGTTACGCGGTCAACCGCTGGACCTGGAACCTGGACGCCTACGCCCAATCCAAGCAGCGTGCGCCGGGCACCGGGATCAATGCCGATGGCAGCTTCAATGGCGACTACATTACCGAGCCGAGTGCCGATGGGCAGTATGGCGATATTCCGGGCTATGTGACCTGGCATGCCCGTGGCGGGTATGAGTTCGGGCCAGAAATGTCCAACCTGAAGCTGGCGGCGGGGGTGAAGAACCTGTTCGACAAACAGTACTTCACCCGCTCCAGCGACAACAATGCCGGCATCTATGTGGGTGAGCCGCGGACCTTCTATGTGCAGGCCAGTGTAGGGTTCTGACACCGCGTCGCCTGATTCGCGGGCAAGCCCGCTCCCACAGGATTGCGCAAAGCCTAGGGTAAGCGCGAACCCTGTGGGAGCGGGCTTGCCCGCGAAGAGGCCGGTTCAGGAAATTACTGCTTCAGCCGGCGACACGATCGAAGTCTTCGCCCCGCGCGACCTTCCTGAACTCAGGTAGGCCGCAATCGACTCCTGCGTCACCTCGCCCAAAAACACCTGTTCGGCATCCAGCACTGGCAACCACGCCCGGTTGAACTCGTACATGCGCGACAGCAGGATGCGCAAATGTTCATCGTGCGATGCCGTGGCATTGAACGGCCGCAGGAAGTCGCCACAGGTGCCTTGCTGGCGGTGCATGTCGCGCCGGCGCACATAGCCCAGCGCCTTGTTCTGCGCATCGGTCACCACCACATAGCGGCGGTCGTGTTCATCAAGCAGTTCCAGTGCATCGTTTACAGGCGTTTCCGGGCTTACCGACGGCGCGTTGTCTGCGGCATCCTCGGCACGCACCAGCAGCAGGCGCTTGAGGGTGCTGTCCTGGCCAACGAAGTTGCTGACGAACTCATCGGCCGGGTGGGCCAGCAGGGTGTCCGGGTGGTCCAGCTGCAACAGTTTGCCGGCACGGAAGATGGCAATCTTGTCGCCCAGCTTGATCGCTTCGTCGATGTCGTGGCTGACCATGATCACCGTCTTGTTCAGCGCCCGCTGCATTTCGAAGAACTCGTTCTGGATCATTTCGCGGTTGATCGGGTCGACCGCGCCGAACGGCTCGTCCATCAACAGTACCGGTGCTTCGGCAGCCAGCGCGCGGATCACGCCAATGCGCTGCTGCTGGCCACCGGAAAGTTCGCGTGGGTAGCGCTGCAGGTACTGTTTAGGTTCGAGCTTGATCATGTGCATCAGCTCGCGGGCGCGTTCATGGCACTTTTGCTTGTCCCAGCCAAGCAGGCGCGGCACTACGGTGATGTTCTCTTCGATGGTCATGTTGGGGAACAAACCGATCTGCTGGATCACGTAACCGATGTGCCGGCGCAAGGTCACTTCGTCCAGCCCGGTGGTATCTTCGCCATTGATGAACACTTGGCCGGAGGTCGGTGTGATCAGGCGGTTGATCATTTTCAGCGTGGTGCTCTTGCCGCAGCCCGAAGGGCCGAGGAACACGCAGATTTCCCCTTCGTTGACCGTAAGGCTTACCGAGTCGACGGCTTTGACGTCCTTGCCGTTGACGTTGAAGGTTTTGCTGAGGTTCTTCAGTTCGATCATGAGCGCAGTCCTTCTGGAGTCAGGGCACGTTGCAGGGTTTGCAGCAGCAGGTCGGCGATGATGGCCAGCAGGCTGACCAGCACGGCGCCGACCAGCAGCATCGACATGTCGCTGCGGCTGATGGAGGTGAGGATGAGCACGCCCAGGCCACCGGCGCCGATGGTGGCGGCAATGGTCATGACGCCAATGTTCATCACCACGGCGGTGCGCACACCGGCGAGAATCACTGGTACGGCGATGGGCAGCTCGACCATGCGCAGGCGCTGGCCGAAAGTCATGCCGATGCCGCGTGCGGCTTCACGGATTCCGGGCTCGACATTGGTCAGGGCCAGGTAGGTGTTGCGCAGGATTGGCAGCAGCGAATACAGGAACACCGCAGTAATCGCCGGCAACGGCCCCAGGCCCTGGCCGAACTTGGAGTAGAACGGCAACAGCAAGCCGAACAGGGCGATAGAAGGGATGGTCAACAGCACCGTGGCGCTGGCTTGCAGCGGGCCTGCGAGGGTTGGGAAGCGGGTCATCAGGATGCCCAGTGGAACCCCCACGAGGATTGCCAGGCTTACGGCAATGCCCACCAGGGTGATGTGCTGCCAGGTCAGTTGCAGCACCTGTGCCCAGTCCAGGTGGCTGAAGGTATCGATCAGGTTCATGGCTGGCCCTCGCTGTTCAGTGGGTGCTCACGCAGGAAAGTGGCGGCCACGGCGGTGGGGTTCTGGTGCTCGACATCGACCTTGGCGTTGAGCTGGCGCATGGTTTCGTCGTCCAACTGCTCGGCCAGCGGCTTGAGCAGGGCGACCAGCTGCGGGTTGGCGTCGAGCACGGCTTTGCGCACAACGGGTGCTGCGGTGTAGTCGGGGAAGTAGTGCTTGTCGTCTTCCAGCAGCTTGAGGTCGAAGGCGTTAAGGCGGCCGTCGGTGGTGTACACCAGGCCGGCGAACACCTGGTTGTTGCGCATGGCGGTGTACACCAGGCCCCCGTCCATCTGGCGGATATTGCGCCGGTCCAGCGGCAGGCCGTACATCTCGCGCAGGCCGACCAGGCCGTCGGGGCGGTTGGCGAACTCGGTGTCCAGCGCCACCAGGTGGGTACGCTGGCTTTCGTCGCGCAGCACCTGGTTGAGGTCGCTGATGGTGTTGACCTGCGGGTAGGCGTCAGCCACTTGCTTGGGCAGGCCCAGCGCGTAGGTGTTGCTGAACTTCGACGGGGTCAGCCAGATCAGGTCCTTTTTCGCATCCAGCGCCTTCACCCTGGCGAAGGTGGCTTCGGCACTGGGCATGCGCTCATCGATGTGGTTGTACGACACCAGCGACACGCCGGTGTATTCCCACATCAGGTCGAGCTGGCCGGTTTCCTGGGCCTGGCGCGCGATGTTGCTGCCAAGGCCGGTGGTGACGCGCACGTCGAAGCCGTTGGCGCGCAGGTATTGCGCGGTGATTTCGGCAAGCACGGTCTGTTCGGTGAACACCCGCGCGCCGATGCGGATCAGCGGTTTTTCCGCCGCCTGGGCAAATCCTGCGAACAGCAGGGCCGCGCCCAGCAGCAAGGCGATTCTCTTCTTCATAACGTTCCCTATCCTTATTGGGCCAGGCCACGTTCCAGCCAGCGCTTGCTGGAGAAACTCACCGCGGCATCCAGCACCAACGCCAGCAGTGCGGTGCACGCGGCACCCAGCAGCAGCTGCGGCTGGTTGTTCAGGGCGATGCCGGGGAAGATCAGGCTGCCCAGGCTGTTGGCGCCAATCAGGAACGCCAGCGGTGCGGTACCCACGTTCAGCGCCAGGGCCACGCGTACACCACCGACGATGATCGGCACCGCGTTGGGCAGTTCCACCTGCCACAGTTGCTGGCGCGGGGTCATGCCGATGCCGGTGGCGGCTTCCTTGAGCGAGGCGGGGACGTTTTTCAGGCCCTCGTAGGTGTTGCGCACGATAGGCAGGAGGGAGGCGAGGAACAGTGCGAAGATCGCAGGCCCGGCGCCGATGCCCAGAATACTCAGGGCGATGGCCAGAACGGCCAAGGGGGGGATGGTGTTGCCAACGTTGAAAAACTGCATGAAGCGCTCGGCTTTGTCGACCCGGTGCGGTCGACTCAACGCAATGCCGGCGGGGATGCCCACGGCCAACGCCGCCGCCATCGAAGCCAGCACCAGTATCAGGTGCGCTTGCAGGTAGAACCCAAGATCGTCGCGATAACGCGCGATCGTGTCGATGCCGATCCAGTGGATCAGCAGGGCCAGGATGACGAGCACGGTGGCGCATCCCAACAGCCCTTTACCGTAGCGTTTAGCCACAGGCGGACTCCTTGTGTTGTCGGCGAGCACACTTCTTTTTTGCCGGCCAGTCCTGGCGGCGATTGGTGTGTTCGCGAGTAGCAGCGTGACGCACGCCGAAGGCTGCGATCAGGCCATGAGCCGAACCCCGTCGGGCCCGAAAATGCTGATGAAACCAGTCCCCAACCGAAGCGGGTTGCAGGGGAGTGGACGTCTCCGTGGGCGTAAAGGTTCCCATCTGAGGCGGCATTTGGCCAGCGTTAATCACTGGGTGGTGGGTTTTTTGGCGAGAAAAAACAGCGGCTTAATGCACTGTAGGCGTTGAAATAACTGCGCTGCGGCCATCTGTCGTGATAAAGCGATTGCCTGTTGAATTTGTTGTGCCTGTCCCGGCCCCTTCGCGGGCGTGCCCGCGAAGGGGCCGGGACAGGTGTCACTGGTTCAGCAAGTTTTGGTCTGGGCCCAACTTCAGGTATGATATCGCCCCTTTTTGAATCCCCCAGTCAGGCGATTTCCCATGACCAACCAGGCCGCCGAAGTCGCGAAGCGCCGCACTTTCGCAATTATTTCCCACCCCGACGCTGGTAAGACCACCATCACCGAGAAGCTGTTGCTGATGGGCAAGGCCATTGCCGTCGCCGGTACCGTGAAGTCGCGCAAGTCCGACCGCCACGCCACCTCCGACTGGATGGAAATGGAGAAGCAGCGCGGCATCTCCATCACCACCTCGGTGATGCAGTTCCCGTACCGCGAGCACATGATCAACCTGCTCGACACCCCCGGCCACGAAGACTTCTCGGAAGACACCTACCGCACCCTGACCGCGGTGGACTCGGCGCTGATGGTGCTCGACGGCGGTAAAGGTGTAGAGCCGCGTACCATCGCCCTGATGGACGTGTGCCGCCTGCGCGACACGCCAATCGTCAGCTTCATCAACAAACTCGACCGAGACATTCGCGACCCGATCGAGCTGCTCGACGAGATCGAAGCCGTTCTGAAGATCAAGGCCGCGCCAATTACCTGGCCGATCGGTTGCTACCGCGATTTCAAGGGCGTGTATCACCTGACCGGTGACTACATCGTGGTGTACACCCCAGGCCACGGCCACGAGCGCACCGAAGCCAAGATCATCCAGAACCTGGACTCGGACGAAGCCCGCGCCCACCTGGGCGACCAGTACGACTCGTTCGTCGAGCAACTGGAGCTGGTGCAGGGCGCCTGCCACGAGTTCAACCAGGACGAGTTCATCAACGGCCAGCTCACCCCGGTGTTCTTCGGTACCGCATTGGGCAACTTCGGTGTCGACCACGTGCTCGACGCGGTAGTCGACTGGGCGCCGCGCCCGCTGGGCCGTGTTGCCCACGAGCGTACCGTGGAGCCTGTGGAAGAGAAGTTCACCGGTTTCGTGTTCAAGATCCAGGCAAACATGGACCCGAAACACCGCGACCGTATCGCCTTCATGCGTATCTGCTCGGGCAAGTACGAGAAGGGCATGAAAATGCGCCACGTTCGCCTGAACAAGGACCTGCGTATCGGCGATGCGCTGACCTTCTTCTCCTCCGAGCGCGAGCAGTTGGAAGAGGCCTTTGCCGGTGACATCATCGGCCTGCACAACCACGGCACCATCCAGATCGGCGACACCTTCACCGAAGGCGAGGCGCTGGGCTTCACCGGTATCCCGCACTTCGCTCCGGAGCTGTTCCGCCGCGTTCGCCTGAAGGACCCGCTGAAATCCAAGCAACTGCGTCAGGGCCTGCAGCAGTTGGCCGAAGAGGGTGCGACCCAGGTGTTCTTCCCGGAGCGCAGCAACGACATCATCCTCGGTGCGGTGGGTGTGCTGCAGTTCGACGTGGTCGCCAGCCGCCTGAAGGAAGAATACAAGGTCGAGTGCGCCTACGAGCCGATCACCGTATGGTCGGCGCGCTGGATCAGCTGCGATGACAAGAAGAAGCTCGAGGAATTCCAGACCAAGGCCATGGAAAACCTGGCCATCGACGGTGGCGGGCACCTGACCTACCTGGCGCCGACCCGGGTCAACCTGGCGCTGATGGAAGAGCGCTGGCCGGACATCAAGTTCCGCGCTACCCGCGAGCATCATTGAGTATTGGAGTTGGGGCCGCGAAGCGGCCCCATTTCAATTTCCGGCTTTGATGCTGGTCCAGATCCGCGTCCTGATGCGGTCGATCTTCGCCGGCATCGCCTCCAGCGCATACAGCTTGCCCATCACCTCGTCGCTCGGGTAAATCATCGTATTACCCTTCATCGCCGGGTCCACCAACCCGTCCGCCTTGAGGTTGCCGTTGGCGTATTGCACATGGTTGCTGATGTTGGCCATCACTTCCGGCTGCAGCAGGTAGTTCATGTAGGCATACCCGGCCTTCTCATCCGGTGCATCGGCCGGCATGGCCACCATGTCGAACCACATCGGCGCGCCTTCCTTGGGTATCGAGTAACCCACCTTCACCCCGTTCTTCGCCTCTTCAGCCCGGTTTTTCGCCTGCAGCACATCCCCTGAGAAACCCACCACCACGCAGATATCGCCGTTGGCCAGGTCGCCGGTGTACTTCGATGAGTGGAAGTAGCTGATGTATGGCCGCACCTGCATCAACAGTGCCTTGGCCTTGTCGTAGTCGGCCGGGTTCTGGCTGTGGTGCGGCAGGCCCAGGTAGTGCAGGGCGATGGGCAGCAGTTCGGGGCCGTTGTCCAACACGGCGACGCCGCAGCTTTTCAGCTTGCTCATGTATTCGGGCTTGAAGATCAGGTCCCACGAGTCCAGTGGCGCGTTGTCGCCGAGCACAGCCTTGACCTTGTCGATGTTGTAGCCGATGCCGGTGCTGCCCCACAGGTACGGGAAGCCGTATTGGTTGCCCGGGTCGTTCACTTCCAGCGCCTTGAGCAGTACCGGGTTGAGGTTTTTCCAGTTGGGCAACTGCGACTTGTCCAGGCGCTTCAGCGCCTTGCCCTGGATTTGCCGGGCCATGAAGTGGTTGGAAGGGAACACCACGTCGTAGCCGGAGTTGCCGGTCATCAGCTTGCCGTCGAGGGTTTCGTTGCTGTCGTACACGTCGTACGTCGGCACGATGCCGCTGGCGAGCTGGAAGTTTTTCAGCGTATCGGGAGCGACGTAGCTGGACCAGTTGTAGATCTTCACCGTTTCAGCGGCGCTGGCCACGCTGGCGGCCAGCATCAGGGGTGCGAGAAGGAGCGTGCGCATGTCGGGTTTACCTTGCTTTGTCTGTTGTTATCGAAGGCAGGCGATCAGCGGATCAGAAAATTAGTACGTAGGTCTTGCGCACGGTCTCCTGGATGTCCCAGATGCCGGTGCTGTTGGCCGGTAGCATCAGTGCGTCTCCGGCTTCTATGTAGAGGGTCTCGCCACCGTCGGGGGTGAAGGTGCAGCGGCCCTTGATGAAATGGCAGAACTCCTGCTGCACGATCTGCCGCCGCCAGCGCCCGGGGGTGCATTCCCAGATGCCGGTTTCGACGCCATCGCTGCGCTCCACGCAGGTGACCGAGGCCACTGCAATGGGCTCGCCGAGCGGTACCGCGACGGGGTTGGAACTGTCCAGCACGGCGCTGGCGGTGTTCTTGAACTGGGTGATGCTCATGACCGGTGGATCCTGTGCAGGTGATAAGGGAAGTCAGTGCATGAAGCCTTCCATGAAGTCCGCAAGCGAGCTGGCCAGGCGCCGCCTCCACGGCGCGCTGGCGGGGTTGGCGAGGGTCCGGTCCTCGTGGACGAAACTTTGGATGATTGCGTTGTAGCCCAACCAACGGCAGGGCTCGGGCGGCCAGCTGGCCAGGCTGGAAAGCGGGCGGTTGTCGAGTACCCAGGGCTGTGCGGTCAGTTCGTTGTGCTGGTTGAGGATCAGCGCGGCCAGGGTGCGCCCGCCCAGGTTGGTGGCGCCCACGCCTTCGCCGCCGTAACCGCCAGCCAGGGCGATACCGCGTTGGCGGTCGCAAAGCATGTGCGGGCGGAAGCGCCGCGCCATGCCCAGATTGCCGCCCCAGGAGTGAGTGATGCGCACGTGCCTGAGCTGTGGGAACAGCTCGCCGAACAAGTAGCGACGCAGCTCGACTTCGTGCTCGTGGAGGTTGAAGTTTTCCCGCAGGCGTCCACCGAAGCGGTAACCTCCGCGGGCGCCGAACACCAGGCGGTTGTCGGCGGTGCGCTGGCCGTAGGTGACCTGGCGGCTGCTTTCGCTGAACGCTTGCCCCTGGCTCAGGCCGATCTGTGCCCAGGTGGCCTCCGGCAGCGGCTCGGTGGCCACCAGCAGGCTCTGTACCGGCAGCTGATGTTTGCCCAACGGCGGCAGGCTGGCAGCGTAGCCTTCCACGGCGGGCACCATCCACTGGCAGCGAATCCGTGCCAGTGGCGTACGCACCTCACCCGGCTGCCAGTCGATGGCCGGGGTGTTTTCGTAGATCGGTACACCCAGCGCCTCCACTGCCCGAGCCAGGCCGCGCACCAGTTTGGCCGGCTGGATAGTCGCGGTGTGCGGGCTGTAGATGGCGCCAAACGCATTACTGACCCGCAGCTGCGCGTCCAGTTGCTCGGGGCGTAGCCAGCGGTAGTCGTCCTCGGTCATGCCCTGGCGATACAAGTCGTCGAGGTATGCGCGCAGGCTGCGCTCCTGTTCCGGGTAGCGCGCAGCGCAGTACAGCACGCCACCTTTGCGGTAGTCGCAATCGATGCCTTCGCGTAGCAGCACGCTGTGCACTTCATCGGGAATACCGTGCAGCAGGTCGATGCTGGCACGGCGCTGTTGCGGCGACAGGGTGGCGAGCAGGCGGTCTTCGCCCAGCAGGTTACCCATCAGCCAACCACCGTTGCGCCCCGAGGCGCCAAAACCGGCGATGTTGGCGTCTATCACGGCGATGTTCAGCTGTGGCGCCTGGCGCTTGAGGTAGTAGGCGGTCCACAAACCGGTATAGCCGGCGCCAATGATGCACACATCCGCTGTCAGCTCTTCGCGCAGGGCCGGGCGGGCGCACAATGGCTCGTCAAGCTGGTCCATCCACAGGCTTAGTGTGCGCAGGGGTTGCATCGGGTTCGGCTCCACGTCCATCGAGGTCTGTGGGCGATCCTAGTGATGTCGGTAGGCGGCTGTCTTACGTGCGTGCACGCAGGGAAATTTGCTTCAGGTAGGCCTTGGGCGTGAGCCCGGTGTGTTCACGGAAGCACTTGTAGAACGCTGACAGCGAGTTGAAGCCGGCGCTGAACGCCAGCTCGTCGATCGTCGCCTCGACGCGGTCGTCGTCGAGGCTGGCCATCAGGTGCTGCAGGCGGGCCTGGTTGACGTAGCGGTAGAAGCTTTGCCCCAGCACTTGGTTCAGCAGGTAGGAGATTTGGTTGCGGCTATAGCCACTGGCGTCGGCCACTTGCTGCAGGTCCAGCTCCGGGTCCAGGTAGGGGCGCTGGCGCTGGAAGTAGTGCTCCAGGTCCTGGGCCATGGTCGACAACTGCCGGGGTGACAGGCCCAGGCGGCTGGTGGCCGGGCGTGGGCCGCTGCCGGCGTGACCGCTGCCGTTCTGGCGAACAAGCGTGGCGTATTCGTTGACCCGCCAGATCAGCCCGTCTTTGACGGTGATGGCTTCGCTGGACTGGAACGCCACCAGGCCGTCGCCGCCCTGGACTGTGACCTGGTACTGGATGAACGCGGTGCAGCCATCGACGCGGATGCGGTCGCTGTGGACGATGTCTTCGCCGGCTTCGTGGGGCAGGCAGGCGCGTACGTAGTCGCGCAGCGCCTGGTAGCCGAGCACGCGGTTCTGGAAGAAGTCGTGGTACTGGATGTCGGGGTGGTACAGCGCGATGACGCCGTCGAGGTCGCGGTGCTTCCAGCACAGGTGGTAGCGCAGCACGGTGTCGGCGGTGAGCGGGGTTTGCTCGGGGCCGTCAGGAAGGGCGGTGGCGGTCATTGGGAGATAGTGCATTGCAGAACACCCAGGTGCAAGGGTGTGGATCCTGCATATTGCACGGTTCGCTCAAGCGGCCTTTGGAGTAAACCGTTGATTCATATGGATGTAATTTTTTGATACAGCTGGCATGAGGGCTGCACCTTTCTTGTCACCATCGAACAAGGAGAAAGGCCATGCGCTCGATACTGCTTTGGATGATTGGGGTGCCGATTCCGGTAATCATTCTGATCTGGTTCTTCATGCATTGAGAACCTGGGGCCGCAAAGCGGCCCCAGCTATCTAAAGGCTAAAGGAACTGCTCGGCATAGTGACAAGCCACCTGCCGCGTACTCACCTGCCGCAACGCCGGCACCTCTTTGGCACACCGTTCCGTCGCATACGGGCAACGTTTGTGAAATGCACACCCATCCGGCGGGTTCAGCGGGTTGGGCAGCTCCCCGACAATGCGGATCTTCGGCTTCAGCGGGTCGGGATGAATGGCCGGTGTCGCCGACAGCAGCGCCTGGGTATAGGGATGCAGCGGCTTCTCGTAGATATCCTCTTTAGGCCCCATTTCCGCCGGCCGCCCCAGGTACATCACCAGTACCTGGTCTGCCACATGCCGTACCACCGCCAGGTTATGCGAGATGAACACGTAGGCGGTGTTGAACTCTTTTTGCAAGTCCATGAACAGGTTCAGCACCTGCGCTTGGATCGACACGTCCAGCGCCGAGGTCGGTTCGTCCGCTACCAGCACCTTGGGTTGCAGCATCATCGCCCGCGCCAGGGCGATACGCTGGCGCTGGCCGCCAGAGAACATGTGCGGGTAACGCTGGTAGTGCTCGGGGCGCAGGCCAACCTGTTCCATCATCTTCTGCACCTTGTCGCGGCGCTCGGCTTTGCTCAGCGAGGTGTTGATCAACAGTGGCTCGGCCAGCTGGTCACCAATCTTTTGCCGTGGGTTGAGCGAGGCGTAGGGGCTCTGGAACACCATCTGCACATCGCGGCGCAGTTGCTTGCGCTCAGCCTTGCTGGCGCCTTTCACTTCGGTGCCGGCAATTTGCAGTGAGCCGGACGATGGCTCTTCGATCAAGGTCAGGGCGCGTGCCAGGGTCGACTTGCCACAGCCGGACTCGCCGACCACGGCCAGAGTCTTGCCCGCCTCCAGTTCGAACGACACGCCATTCAGCGCACGGACCAGCGCGTGGCCCTTGAACAGCCCGCGGGAGACTTCGTAATGCCGGGTAAGCTCCCGGGCGGATAGAACGACGGCCATCACGCCACCTCCTGGTTCAGCGGGTAGAAGCAACGCACCAGGCTATGGGCCTGTGGGTCGAGGGGCGGGCGCTGGCGCCGGCATGTGTCCTGCACGTACGGGCAACGCGGCGACAGCAGGCAGCCGACCGGGCGGTCGTAGCGCCCAGGGACAATGCCAGGCAGGGTGGCCAGGCGTTCGGCGCCGATGCTGTGCTCGGGGATTGCTGCCAGCAAGGCTTCGCTGTACGGGTGGGCGGGCACGTCGAACAGCTCCGGCACCTGGCCCACTTCCACGGCTTGGCCGGCGTACATCACGCACACCCGCCTGGCGGTTTCGGCGACCACGGCAAGGTCGTGGGTGATCAGGATGAGCGCCATGTTGCGCTCTTTCTGCAGGTTGACCAGCAGCTCCATGATCTGCGCCTGGATGGTCACGTCCAGCGCGGTGGTCGGTTCGTCGGCGATCAACAGCTTGGGCTCGCCGGCAATCGCCATGGCTATCGCCACACGCTGGCTCATGCCGCCGGACAGTTGGTGCGGGTAAGCATCCAGGCGACTTTCTGCAGCCGGGATCTCGACTTTTTTCAACAGTTCGAGGGCACGCTGGCGCGCGGCCTTGCCCTTCAGGCCCAGGTGCTGGCGCAGCACTTCTTCGATCTGGAAACCCACGGTATAGCTGGGGTTGAGCGCGGTCATCGGGTCCTGGAAGACCATGGCGATATCCTTGCCAACCACTTTGCGTCGTTGCCGGCCGCTGAGCTTGAGCATGTCCGTGCCATCGAAGGTGAGGGCGTCGGCGGTAATACGCCCCGGGGCTTCGATCAGGCCCATCAAGGCCATCATGGTGACCGATTTGCCCGAGCCGGACTCGCCGACGATGGCCAGGATTTCGCCGGCCTCCACCGCCAGGTCCAGGCCGTCGACGACCGGTACCGCATTGGCGTCGCCGAAGCGCACGTTGAGGTTGTTGATCTGCAACAGTGACATGGCGTTCTCCTCAGGCGGCGTTCTTGAGTTTAGGGTCCAGCGCATCGCGCAGCCCGTCGCCCATCAGGTTGATTGCCAGCACACTGAGCAGAATGGTCAGGCCGGGCAGGCTGACCACCCACCAGGCACGCTCGATGTAGTCTCGGGCCGAAGCCAGCATGGTGCCCCACTCGGGGGTTGGCGGTTGTACGCCGAGACCAAGAAAGCCCAGCGCGGCGGCGTCGAGGATGGCCGAGGAGAAACTGAGGGTGGCCTGCACGATCAGTGGCGCCATGCAGTTGGGCAGCACGGTGACGAACATCAGCCGTGGCAGGCTGGCACCGGCCAGGCGTGCGGCGGTGACGTAGTCGCGGTTCAGCTCGCCCATCACGGCGGCGCGGGTCAGGCGCACGTAGGAGGGCAGGGACACGATGGCGATGGCGATCACCGTATTGATCAGGCCAGGGCCGAGGATAGCGACGATGGCCACCGCCAGCAGCAGCGACGGCAACGCCAGCATCACATCCATCAGGCGCATGATCGATGGGCCGAGCAGTTGCGGGAAGAAACCGGCCAGCAGGCCGAGGAAAATGCCAGGGATCAGCGACATCACGACCGACGACAGGCCGATCAGCAGCGACAACCGTGCACCCTGAATCAGCCGCGAAAGCAGGTCGCGGCCAAGTTCGTCGGTGCCGAGGATGAACTGCCAGGTGCCGCCTTCCAGCCACACCGGCGGGGTCAGCAGGAAATCGCGGTACTGCTCGCTCGGGTCATGCGGGGCGACCCACGGCGCGAACAGGGCGCAGAACACCACCAGGCACATGAAGGCCAGGCCCATCACCGCGCCCTTGTTGCGCGCGAAGGCTTGCCAGAATTCTTTGTACGGCGAGGGGTAGAGCAGGCTCTGGTCCACCGGGCTGGCCGGCGACACGGATTTTGCAAGCGGGCTAGTCATGGCAAGGGCCTCAGCGCTGATGACGGATGCGTGGGTTGGCCAGGCCGTAGAGGATGTCTACGACGAAGTTGACCAGAATCACCAGGCAGGCGATCAACAGGATGCCGTTCTGGACCACGGGGTAGTCACGGGCACCGATGGCTTCGATCAGCCACTTGCCGATGCCCGGCCAGGAAAAGATGGTTTCGGTCAGTACTGCACCGGCCAGCAGCGTGCCGACCTGCAGGCCGAATACGGTCAGCACCGGGATCAGGGCGTTGCGCAGGCCGTGCACGAACACCACGCGGGCTGGCGAAAGGCCTTTGGCGCGTGCGGTACGGATGTAGTCTTCGCGCAGCACTTCGAGCATCGACGAGCGGGTCATGCGGGCGATCACCGCCAGCGGGATGGTGCCGAGCACGATGGCCGGCAGAATCAGGTGCATCACCGCGTCCTTGAACGCACCTTCTTCGTCGCTGAGCAAGGTATCGATCAGCATGAAGCCAGTCTTCGGCTCGATGTCGTAGAGCAGGTCGATGCGCCCGGACACCGGCGTCCAGCCCAGGCTCACCGAGAAGAACATGATCAGGATAAGGCCCCACCAGAAAATTGGCATCGAATAGCCGGCCAGTGAAATGCCCATTACACCGTGGTCGAACAGCGAACCGCGCTTGAGTGCGGCGATCACCCCGGCCAGCAGGCCGACAATGCCGGCGAATAGCAAAGCGGCGAAGGCCAGCTCCAGGGTGGCTGGGAACAGGGTGAGAAACTCGTTCCACACACTTTCGCGGGTGCGCAGCGATTCGCCGAGGTCACCTTGGGCCAGCTTGCCGATGTAGTCCAGGTACTGGACCGGCAGTGGCTTGTTCAGGCCCAGGCGCTCCATGGCCTGGGCATGCATTTCGGGGTCGACCCTGCGCTCGCCCATCATCACTTCCACCGGGTCGCCGGGGATCAGGCGTATGAGCGCGAAGGTCAGCAAGGTGATGCCGAAAAAGGTCGGTATCAGCAGGCCAAGGCGCCGGGCAATAAAACTCAACATTGTCGGGGTTACCTCATCAGGCCGTGGGGCGATCAGCCCGGTACGGCAGTGCCGCCGGTGCCCGTGTGGGTTGCCGGCGGTCGTTGTTGTTCTACTTCACCTTGGTGGTGGCGAAGTTGTTGTTGGTCAGAGGGCTGATCACGTAGCCCTCAACGTTGTCACGCATGGCGGTGAACATCTTCGGATGGGCCATGCTGATCCAGGGTTGGTCGTCATCGTACACCTTCAATGCCTCGCTATAGAGCCTTGCACGTTCGTCGTTGTCGATCACCTCGCGGGCGCGGGTAATCAGTTCCTGGAATTTCGAGTTGCACCAGCGGGCGTAGTTCTCGCCGGTTTTGACCGCGTCACAGCTGAGCAGCGGGGTAAGGAAGTTATCCGGGTCACCGTTGTCGCCTGCCCAGCCGGTGGACACCAGGTCCGCTTCGCCCTTCTTGGCGCGGCGCAGCATTTCCGCCCACTCCATCACGCGGACATCCAGCTTCAGCCCGATCTGTTTCAGGTCGGCCTGTAACATCTCGGCGGACAGGCGCGGGTTAGGGTTGGTCATGCCGCCACCGTTGCGGGTGAACAGCGTGATCACCGTGCCTTCCGGAACGCCAGCTTCCTTGAGCAGGGCGCGTGCTTTGTCGAGGTCGCGCGGCGGGTTCTTGTTACTGGTGTTGTAACCGATCATGGTCGGCGGGTATGGATTGACGCCCACCAGCGCGTTGCCCTTGCCAAACAGCTGATCGACGTGGGTCTGGCGGTCGAAGGCCATGTTGATGGCTTTGCGCACGCGCACATCGCTCAGGTATGGGTGCTCGGTATTCATGGCGATGTAACCGGTGACCAGCGCTTCGATCTCGGCCACCTTGAGCTTGGGGTCAGCCTTGATCGACGGCACATCATCCGGTTTGGGGTAGAGCGCGACCTGGCATTCGTTGGCGCGTAGCTTTTGCAGTCGTACGTTGCTATCGGTAGCGATGGCGAAGACCAGGGCATCGGCGGGTGGTTTGCCGCGGAAGTATTCGGGATTCGGTTTGAAACGGACCTGTGCATCCTTGTTGTAGCGCTGGAAGATGAACGGCCCAGTGCCGATCGGCTTGCTGTTCAGCTCGGCCGTTTTGCCAGCTTCGAGCAACTTGTCGCCGTACTCGGCGGAATAGATCGAGGTGAAGCCCATTGCCATGTCATGCAGGAACGGGGCTTCCGGGCGGGTGAGGGTGATCACCACGGTGTTGTCGTCGCTCTTGCTCACCGACTTGAGCAGTTCCTTGAAGGCCATGCTTTCAAAGTAGGGATAGCCCACGCTGGTCTTGTCATGCCACGGGTGATTCGGGTCAAGCTGGCGATTCAGGCTCCACAGCACATCGTCGGCATTGAATTCACGAGTTGGCTTGAAGTAGTCGGTGGTGTGAAACTTCACCCCGTGACGCAGGTGGAAGGTGTAGGTCAGGCCGTCTGGCGAAATGTCCCAGCGTTCGGCCAGTGCCGGCTGGATGTCGGTGGTGCCGGGCTTGAAATCGACCAGGCGGTTGAACACGGTTTCGGACGATGCGTCGAAAGTGACCGCCGTGGTGTACTGAACAACGTCGAACCCTTCCGGGCTGGCCTCGGTACACACCACCAGTGGTTTGGCGGCCAGTTGCGTGGTGCTGCCCAGCACCAGGACGGCCAGGGCCAGGCGTAGCGGTAGCGATTTCATGAAAGCTCTCTGCATGGGTTGAAGGCTCCCTGCTTGCATTGATTCCAGCGTAGTCGCCACGGCCCGCTGCGAAGTGGGCCGTGGCGCCGGCGGTCAGAGAATGTTGAATGGGATGGTGGTCACCACGCGGAACTCATCCAGGCTGCCATCACCCTGGGCCTTGCTGGCGCGGTGAGTGGTGTAGGTGGCGCGGATGCTGGTGTCTTTCAGCGGCCCGCTCTGCACCGCGTAACTGGTGCCGATCCCCCACTCGTAGTGGGTTTCGCCATCCAGGCCATTCACGTCGTAGGCTGTACCGCGATAGTGAGTGCCATCGATGCCCCAGCCGCGGGCGTTGTACAGGTTGAACTTCAGGCCTGGTACGCCGTAGGGCGCCATGTTCAGTACGTAGGAGATCTTCAGCGATTTTTCGTTGGGGCCGTTGAAGTCCGACAGCAGTGAGTTGGCCAGGTAGATGCCGTTGGTTTCGTGCAGGTAGTCGAAGTACTCGTTACCGTTGACCTGCTGCCAGGAGGCACCGAGGGTGTGGGCCTGGTGGGTCAGGTCGAACGACAGGCTGTAGGTGTCGTTGTCGATCTTGCCCATTTTCTGGCTGCCGGCGTCGACGGTCTTGTAGTAGTTCAGGCCGGTGCTCAGGCTGAGCACTGCGCTGTCGCCGAGCACGTGGTTGGCGCCGAAGTAGTACTGGTTCCAGAAATCGTCGACCTTGGTGGCGTACAGGCTGGTGCTCAGGCTCTTGAACGGCTGGTAGTTGATGCCGGCGGTGCTGGCGCGGTCGGTTTCCACGCCAGTGGCGCTGTATTCGCTGCGGAACTTGCTGAGGCTCTGCTCGGTACGTGGCGAGACGCGGTCGAAGGTGCCCAGGTCGAAGCTGAGGTTATCGAACTCGGCGCTGTGCAGGAACGCGCCCTGGAAGCTCGACGGCAGGGCACGGTTGCCGATGTAGGCGATCATCGGGGTGTCAACCGACTGGCGGCCGAGGGTAAGGGTAGTGTTGGACACCCGTGCCTTGATGTTGCCCAGGCCCAGTTTGCTCCACTGGCCAATGGGGTCGCCATCGCTGTGGGTCAGGGTGCGGTTGTTGGGGCCGGCGACAGCTTCGCGGCTCTGTTGCAGGGCGATGGCGTTGTAGCCAGCGGCCTCGACGGCGATGCCCACGGTGCCTTGGGTGAAGCCGGAGCTGTAGTTGAGGATGCTGCCTTGTACCCAGTTTTCCCGGCTGTGGGTGGGGTGGCGGGTGCCGTCGCTTTTGTAGTACTTCCACAGCGGGGCGCGTGCGGCGCGTTCGCGGGCGTACCAGTTGCGGGTGCTGCCAGACAGGCTCTGGCCGTCGATGAAGCCGCTGGCCTGCGCCTGCTCGCTGCTGCCTTTGAGGGTGAGCGGGATGTAGGCCTGGCTTTGCGGGTCGGCCTGGGCCACGGTGGATAAGGCACTGATGGATAACGCCAGTGCGGTCAGGGTGAATATTCTCAAGGTTGAAGCTCCCATTGTTTTCTAGTTATTGCCGGCCTTGTGGGCCGGGTGGGTGTTGCGGTGTTGCCTGGGTTGCCACGGGATCGCCGGGCTGAGTTGGGGGGGCGTGCTGCCTGTGCTGGCCTTTTCGCGGGTAAACCGCTCCCCCAGGGATCTGCGCAGACGCCTGGTTTGTGAAGATCTCTGTGGGAGCGGGTTCACCCGCGAAGTGGCCCTTGAGGGCTAAAGATCAGTCAACACTCACACCGGAAAAGTCATTGCGCCCAAACGGGCTGACCTTGAATTCGGAAACCTTGACGCTGAGCGGTTGGTTCACCGTGGAATGCGCCACCGGGGTAATCGGTACCTGCTGCTTGAGCCGCTGCTGGGCCTGCTGGTACAGGGCGGTGCGCTGCGTACGGTCGGTCACCTGCTTGGCCTGCTTGACCAGGCTGTCGTACTGCGGGTCGCACCACAGCGAATAGTTGTTGCTGCCGATGGCATCGCAGCTGTAGAGGGTGCCCAGCCAGTTGTCCGGGTCGCCGTTGTCACCGGTCCAGCCGATCAGGGCGATGTCGTGCTCACCGCTTTTCATGCGCTTGAGGTATTCGCCCCATTCATAGCTGACGATGCGTACCTTGAAGCCGAGCTTGTTCCAGTCGGCCTGAAGCATTTCGGCCATCAGCTTGGCGTTGGGGTTGTATGGGCGCTGCACCGGCATGGCCCACAGGGTGACCTCGGTGCCAGGTTTGACACCGGCCTGCTGCAGCAGCTGTCTGGCCTTTTCCGGGTTGTAGGGGGCGTCCTTGAGGCTTTCGTCATAGGACCACTGGGTGGGTGGCATGGCGTTCACCGCCAGTTGGCCGGAGTCCTGATACACCGCCTGGATGATGGCTTGCTTGTTCACCGCCATGTCCATTGCCTGGCGCACTTCCAGGCGGTCGAATGGTGGGTGCTGGGTGTTGTAGGCGATGTAGCCGAGGTTGAAGCCTGGTTGCTGCAACACCTGCAACGTGCTGTCGGCCTTGAGCGCCGGCAGGTCGGCCGGGCGCGGGTGCAGGGTGACCTGGCACTCATTGCGGCGCAGCTTCTGGATGCGCACCGAGGGGTCGACGTTGATCGAGAACACCAGGTTGTCGATCTTCACCTCATTCGGTGCCCAATAGTCCTTGTTGCCCTTGTAGCGGATCTGCGAATCCTTCTGGTATCGCTGGAACACGAACGGCCCGGTACCGATCGGCTGCTGGTTGATGTCGCTGGGGCGCCCGCTGGCCAGCAACTGGTCGGCGTACTCGGCGGAGAGGATGGAGGCGAAGCTCATGGCCAGGTTCTGGATGAACGCAGCATCGACCGTGTTCAAGGTGAACACCACGGTCAGCGGGCCGGCCTTCTCGATGCGAGCGATATTCTTGTCCAGGCCCATGCTGATGAAATAGGGGAACTCGGTAGGGTAGGCCTGGCGGAACCGATGACCCTTGTCGAGCATGCGGTTGAAGGTGAACAACACATCGTCGGCGTTGAGCTCGCGGCTTGGGTTGAAGGCCTTGTTGCTGTGGAATTTCACCCCTTCACGCAGGTGGAAGGTGTAGCGCAGGCCGTCGTCGGACACTTCCCAGCGAGTTGCCAGGGCAGGCTGCACGGCGGTGCCACCCCGTTCGAACTCGACCAGCCGGTTGTAGATGGGTTCGGCGGCGTCGTTGTCGGTGGCGCTGGTGTACTGAGCGGTGTCGAAGCCGGCTGGGCTGCCCTCGGAGCAGAACACCAGGTTGTTGGCCAGCAGGGCCGGGGACTGGCTGATCAGGCCCAGGGCCAATAGGGTCGAAAGGCGGGTAGCGTGACGCATGGCAAGTCCTTTTTCGTCTGTTTGCGCCGCCTCGTTGTACGAATGACGGCAACAGTTCGCCGCTCCCGCGGCGGATAGCAGCAGGACGACATGAAAGGGTGGCAAGGATGGAAGGGCACCCGCCGCTCAGCGGGTGCCCGGGTCAGCCTACTTGTCCACGCTGACGCCGTAGAAGGAGTTCAGTCCGAATGGGCTGATCTTGTAATCCTTCACTTTGGCGCTCATGGGCTGGTAGACGGTGGAGTGAGCGATCGGTGTGATCGGTACCTGCTCCTTGAGGATGTGCTGCGCCTTCTGGTACAGCTCGGTGCGCTTGGCCTGGTCGGAAGTGGCCTTGGCCTGCTTGATCAGGTCGTCGTAGGGCTTGTAGCACCACTTGGAGAAGTTGTTGCCATCCACGGCATCGCAGCCGTAGAGGGTGCCCAGCCAGTTGTCCGGGTCACCGTTGTCACCGCTCCAGCCAATCAGCATGGCGCCCTGTTCGCCGCCTTTGGAGCGTTTGATGTACTCGCCCCATTCGTAGCTGACGATCTTCGCCTTGATACCGATCTTGGCCCAGTCGGACTGGAGCATTTCGGCCATCAGCTTGGCATTGGGGTTGTACGGGCGTTGCACCGGCATGGCCCACAGGGTGATTTCGGTGCCTTCCTTGATGCCAGCTTCCTTGAGCAGTTGCTTGGCTTTTTCGGGGTCGAACGGGGCGTCCTTGATGCTGGTGTCATAGGACCATTGCGTAGGTGGCATGGCATTGACTGCCAGCTGGCCGGCACCTTGGTAGACCGACTCGATGATCTTTTTCTTGTCCACGGCCATGTCCAGCGCCTGGCGCACTTTCAACTGGGCCATGGGGTTGGCGTCGTTGCTGCCCTTGATCTTGTCCATCACGTTGTAGGCGATGTAGCCAAGGTTGAAACCGGCCTGGTCAGGCATTTTTAGCTTGGGGTCTTTCTTTAGTGGCTCGATGTCGGCCGGGCGGGGGAACAAAGTGACCTGGCACTCGTTCTTTTTCAGCTTTTGCATGCGCACCGAGGCATCGGTGGTGATGGCAAAGATCAGGTTGTCGATCTTCACGTCATCGGGTTGCCAGTAGTCCTTGTTGCCCTTGAAGCGGATCTGCGCGTCCTTCTGGTACTTGCTGAACACGAACGGGCCAGTGCCGATAGGCTTCTGGTTGATGTCGGCGGCCTTGCCGTCCTTGAGCAGCCGGTCGGCGTATTCGGCGGACTGAATCGAGGCGAAGCTCATGGCCAGGTTCTGGATGAACGCGGCATCGACTTCGTTGAGGGTGAACTTCACCGTGTGCTCGTCGAGCTTCTCCACTTTGGCGATATTCTTGTCCATGCCCATGTCGGTGAAGTACGGGAACTCGGTGGGGTAAGCCTTGCGGAACGGTTGCTCCTTGTCGAGCATGCGGTTGAAGGTGAACAACACGTCGTCGGCGTTGAACGGGCGGCTGGGCTTGAAGTAGTCGGTGGTATGGAACTTGACCCCTTCGCGCAGGTGGAAGGTGTAGGTCTTGCCGTCGTCGGACACTTCCCATTTGGTCGCCAGGCCCGGGATGACGGCCGTGCCACCACGTTCGAACTGGGTCAGGCGGTTGAACACGGTCTCGGCCGAGGCGTCGAAGTCGGTCCCGGTGGTGTACTGCCCCGGGTCGAAACCGGCCGGGCTGCCCTCGGAGCAGAACACCAGGTTGGACGCGGCCAAGGCCGACGGTGCACCGGTGAGCAAGCCTGCGCCAAGCAGGAACGGAATGACTGCGTGTTTGAGCATGGTGGCCTCATTGTTGTCATTTTTTGGATGAGGTGGCCTCGTGAGCCGACCTGCGGATACTTATGCAGGGGGTGTTCCCAATGCAACAGGAAGAAGGATAGTTGGCGCCGGAAAAGTGGTACGGCCGTACATGGATGTCGCATCGGTATAACTTTCGGCGAAGTTAAACGTTTGCGCGGGCAAAATGATGGCATTTTGCAGGATGTTTCGAGGCGGGAGTATATGTAGGAGGCACCTTAATGGTGCGTAGGAAGCTTCTGAAAATCTGTTTGACGCGATGCCTGGGAGAGCGGGCGCAGCCGCTCCCACAGGTGTTTCGTGAGCCCGTTAAGGCATCTGCACTTCGATCAGGCCATCGGCATTCATGCTCACTTCACTGGTGCCTGCTTCGATATCCGGCGCTGGTGCCGCTTCATCAGCCCCCATGGCCTTCATCGCCATCGGTGCGCTACGCAGGTACGGGCGTGGGTAGCCGCTGCTGTTGAGGTTCAGGTTGACCACTTTGTAGCCCTTGCCGCCCAGCGCTTCTGTGGCCAGCTGCGCGCGTGCCTTGAAGGCATCGACCGCATCCTTGAGCAGTGCATCTTCGCTGGCCTTGCGCGTGGCCGGGGCGATGGAGAAGTCCATGCCGCCCATTTTCAGCTCTTGCAGCAGGTCGGCGGTCAGCTGGGACAAGGCCGGGAAGTTGGCGCTTTCCAGGCGCAGTTCGGCGCGCTCGCGCCAGCCGGTGATCTTCTGGCCCTTGCTGTCATATACCGGGTAGCTGTTGCGGCTGCCCTGGCTGATCTTCACGTCCTTGACCTGACGCGACTGCTGCACGGCCTTGTTCATGGTTTCGGTGATCTGCTTGGCGAGCTTGCCCGGGTCGCTGTTCTGCGCTTCGCTGTACAAGGTCACGACCATCAGATCGCGCGCCACTTCCTTGCTGACTTCGGCACGCAGCGATACCTGGTTGAAACGCGGTTCATCGGCCGCCAGCGCCGGCAGGCTGGCGAGCAGGCCGCAAGACAGGATGAAGGCGGTGCCGCGACGTGGGATTTGCATGTGGTACTCCTTGGCAATAAAAGGCGTGGCGTCTGGTTGTCCATTCCACGCATGGCCCATCAGACCGGCAACAGTGTAGTGGGTTCAAAAGTGCCATCATCAACCTGTGACAAAGTGTGGCGCTTTGCCGCATCGCTGCAGCTAGGCGCCAGGCTTCGGTATACTCCAGCCGATTTTCTGGAGCACTCATCAGGAGAGCTCATGCTCGCTGCCGTACAACCGTTGTCCGCTACCCGTCAGAACCTCTGGCGCCTGACCGTCATTCGGGTCCTGGTCCTGGCTGCCCAGGCTGGCTCGGTGGGCGTTGCCTACTGGACCGAACTGCTGCCGTTGCCCTGGCTGTCGCTGGCCGGCACCTTGGCCTTGTCTTCGCTGCTGTGTGCCTTCACGGCCCTGCGCCTGCGCTTGTCGCTGCCCGTCACCGAAATGGAGTATGCCCTGCAGCTGGCTTGTGACCTGCTGATCCACAGCGCCTTGCTGTATTACTCCGGCGGTTCGACCAACCCGTTCGTTTCGTATTACCTGGTGCCGCTGGCGATTGCTGCGGTGACCTTGCCGTGGCTGTATTCGCTGATCCTGTCTGGCATCGCCCTGACGGCCTACAGCCTGCTGCTGGTGCAGTTCTACCCGCTCGAAGGCTTGCCCATGGCGCGGGACAAGATGCAGGTCTACGGCATGTGGCTGAGTATTGCCCTGGCGGCGGCCGTGATCACCTTCTTTGCCGCGCGCATGGCCGAAGAGCTGCGCCGCCAGGAGCAGCTGCGTTCCGAACGGCGTGAAGAAAGCCTGCGCGACGAGCAGTTGCTGGCCGTGGCCACCCAGGCTGCCGGTGCCGCCCATGAGCTGGGTACGCCGCTGGCGACCATGAGCGTGCTGATCAACGAAATGCGCCAGGACCATACCGACCCGCTGTTGCAGGAGGACCTGCAGATCCTCCAGGACCAGGTAAAGCTGTGCAAGGAAACCTTGCAACAGCTGGTGCGCGCTGCCGAAGCCAACCGACGCCTGGCGATCGTCGAGCAGGATGTGACTGCATGGCTGGACGAAGCGCTGAACCGCTGGCACCTGATGCGCCCGGAAGCCAGTTACCGCTTCCAGCGTCTGCGCGACGGCAAGGTGCCTCGGTTGACACCGCCACCGGACCTTACCCAGGCGCTGCTGAACCTGTTGAACAATGCTGCCGATGCCTGCCCCGATGACCTGGAAGTGCGCCTTGACTGGGACGCCCAGGACATCGTCATCAGCATCCGCGACCACGGCCCCGGCGTGCCGCCGGCCATTGCCGAAGCCATCGGCAAACCCTTCATTACCACCAAGGGCAAAGGCTTCGGCCTGGGCCTGTTCTTGAGCAAGGCCAGCGTGACCCGTGCGGGCGGTTCGGTAAAACTCTATAGTCATGAACAGGGTGGCACCCTGACCGAACTGCGCCTGCCCTATGGCAAGCGAGGAGATGAATGATGAGCGAAGAAAACCAGGTCGAAAGCGAAGAGCTGCCGCACCTGCTGCTGGTGGATGACGATGCCACCTTCACCCGGGTCATGGCCCGGGCCATGAGCCGTCGCGGTTTCCGCGTGAGCACTGCCAGTTCTGCCGAGGAAGGCTTGATCCTGGCTCAGCAGGACCTGCCGGACTACGCCACGCTGGACCTGAAGATGGACGGCGACTCGGGCCTGGTGCTGCTGCCCAAGCTGCTTGAGCTGGACCCAGAAATGCGCGTGGTGATCCTGACCGGCTATTCGAGCATTGCCACTGCGGTGGAGGCGGTCAAGCGCGGTGCCTGCAACTACCTGTGCAAGCCGGCTGACGCCGATGATGTGCTGGCAGCACTGCTGTCGGAGCACACCGACCTGGATACGCTGGTGCCGGAAAACCCGATGTCGGTCGACCGCCTGCAGTGGGAGCACATCCAGCGCGTTCTGAACGAGCACGAGGGCAATATCTCCGCCACCGCGCGGGCGCTGGGCATGCACCGGCGGACCTTGCAGCGCAAGCTGCAGAAACGGCCGGTTCGGCGCTGATTCTTTGCTCAAAGGGCCGGCTTCTTCGCGGGTTTATCCGCGAAGAAGCCGGCACTGACAGAAATTTATGTATAACACCCCGCGATCCCCGCAAATTCCGGCCGTTGGCGTATTATTAGCCGCCTAACGGCAACCCCCTCCAGGATCGCTTGCGCATGCTCGCCCTTCTTATCCAGACGCTGAACATCACGGCACCGGTTTTCGCCATGCTGTTCATGGGCGTGCTGCTCAAACGCATCCACCTGATCGACGACAACTTCAACCGCGTCGCCTCGCAGCTGGTGTTCAACGTGTGCATGCCGGCGCTGCTGTTCCTCGGTATCTATCACGCCGACCTGGCCGCAGCAGTCAAACCCGGTGTCATGCTGTACTTCATCGCTGCCACCCTGGTCGGCTTCGCCATTGCCTGGGGCCTGGCCATCTGGCGCAGCCCGCTGGCCGACCGGGGCATCTATACCCAGGGCGCATTTCGCGGCAACAACGGCGTGATCGGCTTGGCCCTGGCCGCCAGTTTGTACGGTGACTATGGTATTTCCCTGGGGGCGGTGCTCGCGGGCCTGGTCATCCTCATGTACAACTCGCTGTCGGCGGTGGTGCTGGCGGTGTACAGCCCGGACCTCAAGTCCGACCCATGGAGCATCTGCAAGAGCATTTTCAGCAACCCGTTGATCATCAGCGTGCTGGTGGCTACCCCGATGGCTTACGGCCAGGTGCCGTTGCCCAACTGGCTGCTGACCTCGGGCGACTACCTGGCGCAGATGACCCTGCCGCTGGCGCTGATCTGCATCGGTGGCACCTTGTCGCTGGCGGCGCTGCGTGACTGTGGCCGGCTGGCCATCGATGCCAGCCTGGTGAAGATGGTCTGCTTGCCGTTGCTCGGTACCCTGGGGGCTTGGTTGTGTGGCTTTCGCGGTGCGGAGTTGGGCATCCTGTTCCTCTACATCGGCAGCCCGACCGCTGCGGCCAGCTACGTGATGGCGCGGGCGGCCAATGGTAACCATGAGCTGGCGGCGTCGATCATCGTCATTACCACGCTAATGGCGGCAATCACCACCAACATTGGTATTTTCATCTTGCAGTGGGGCGGATGGATCTAGATCCTTGACTGCAAATAACAGCAACAGCACTGCCTCACTGAGCTAAAGGACACTTCATGCAAGACCAGAGCACGCCCGAGCGGTTACAGCGCGGGCTGAAGAATCGCCATATCCAGCTGATCGCGCTGGGCGGGGCCATCGGTACCGGGTTGTTTCTGGGCATCGCCCAGACCATCCAGCTGGCCGGCCCCTCCGTGCTGCTGGGCTATGCCATCGCCGGCCTGATGGCCTTTCTGATCATGCGCCAGTTGGGCGAAATGGTCGTGGAAGAGCCGGTAGCCGGTAGTTTCAGCCACTTCGCCCACCAGTACTGGAGCGAGTTCGCCGGCTTCGTTTCGGGGTGGAATTACTGGGTGGTGTACGTGCTGGTCGGCATGGCCGAACTGACGGCGGTCGGCATCTACGTGCAGTACTGGTGGCCGGAGTTTCCTACCTGGGCCACCGCGGCGATCTTCTTCGTGGCGATCAACCTGATCAACCTGACCCAGGTGAAGGTCTACGGCGAGATGGAGTTCTGGTTCGCCCTGGTCAAGGTGGTGGCCATCGTCAGCATGATCGGCTTTGGCGCCTGGCTGTTGAGCAGCGGCCATGGCGGCCCGGATGCCAGCGTGGCCAACCTGTGGCAGTACGGCGGCTTCTTCCCTAACGGCGTCAGCGGCTTGGTGATGGCCTTGGCGGTGATCATGTTCTCGTTCGGCGGCCTGGAGCTGGTGGGTATCACCGCCGCCGAAGCCGACAACCCCCGCCAGAGCATCCCCAAAGCCACCAACCAAGTGGTGTACCGCATCCTGATCTTCTACATCGGTGCCCTGGCGGTGCTGTTGTCGCTGTACCCGTGGCAGAAGGTAGTGCAGGGCGGTAGCCCGTTCGTGATGATCTTCCATGAGCTGGACAGCGACCTGGTGGCGACCATCCTCAATATCGTGGTGCTGACGGCTGCGCTGTCGGTGTACAACAGCTGTGTGTACGCCAACAGCCGCATGCTGTTCGGCCTGGCTAGCCAAGGTGATGCGCCGCGCCAGCTGCTGAAGGTAAGCCGCAGCGGTGTACCGCTGACCGCGCTGGGCGTGTCGGCCTTCGCGACCGGCCTGTGCGTGCTGATCAACTACCTGATGCCGGGCGAGGCCTTTGGCTTGCTGATGGCGCTGGCGGTGTCGGCGCTGGTGATCAACTGGGCGAGCATCAGCATTACTCATCTGAAATTCCGCAAGGCCAAGCTGGCTGCCGGCATCATCCCCTTCTACAAAAGCCTGGGGCACCCGCTGACCAACTACCTGTGTCTGGCGTTCATCGTGCTGATATTGGTGGTGATGTACCTGACCCCGCCGATTCGCATCTCGGTGATGCTGATCCCGGCTTGGATTGCCGTACTGTGGGTGGCCTTCAAGCTGAAGAAGGCTCGCCAGGCCAAATAGGCAAGGCAGTACCAGCCTCTTCGCGGGCGTGACCGCGAAGAGGCCGGTACTGGAAAAGGCTGCGTCAGCCTTGGTAGCTGTCGATCACTTCCTGCGCGGCCCTGAAGGCATCAATCGCCGCCGGCACGCCCGCATACACTGCACAATGCAGCAACGCCTCGCGGATTTCCTCGACCGTACAGCCATTGTTCAACGCCCCGCGCACATGCCCCTTGAGCTCCTGCGGGCACTTCAGTGCCGTCAGCGTGGCCAAGGTAATCAGGCTGCGAGTCTTCAGAGGTAGTCCGTCACGCGCCCACACACTGCCCCAGGCATGTTCATTGACGAAGTCCTGCAGCGGCTGGGTGAAGTCGGTGGCATTGCCCAGTGCGCGATCGACGAATGCATCGCCCATTACCTGACGGCGAATTTGCTCGCCGGTCTTGTTGCTATCAGCCATGTTGTTTTCCTTAGTGTTGGCGGCGCCAGGCACGTACGGTGGTGTACAGCAACACCATGGCGAGCACTGGCAGTACATAGAACAGCATCAATCGTTCCAGGCGGCCGGCTAGCGGCATGCCCATGGTAAAGGCTGCCACATGCAGGCCATAGACCAGGTACAGGCAAAGAAACACCAGGCCTTCGGCGCGGGTGATGCGGTAGCCGGAATAGAACACTGGCAGGCTCAATAGGGCAACGCCGAGCATTACAGGCAAGTCGAAAGACAGCGCGTTGGGCGAGATCGACAGCGGTTCTGGGGCGATCAGCGCGGTCAGGCCCAGCACGGCCAGCAGGTTGAACAGGTTGCTGCCGATGACCGTGCCCACGGCAATCTCCCGTTCGCCACGCAGGGCGGCAATCAGCGCTGCGGCCAGCTCCGGCAGGGAGGTGCAGACGGCGACGACTGTCAGGCCGATGATGCGCTCGGACAGGCCCAGGTCGGTAGCCACCTCGACGGCGGCTTCCAGCAGTAAGTGGCCCGCCAGGCTCAGCAGGCCAAGGCCGACCAACACCTGCAGCAGCGTGCCTGACCAGAAGCGCCCGGCGCTGGACCTGGCAGCATCCGGGGCGGGGTAAGTGCGTGCATAGTGGCGGGACTGGTGCCAGAGCATTGCCAGGTAACCAGCCAGGCCCAGCAGTAGCAGTGCCCCTTCCACTCGGCCCAGGTGGCCGTTGGTGGACAATGCGTACACCAGCCCGCTGGCGATGATCATCAACGGAATGTCCAGGCGCACCAGTTGGCGTGACACGCGCAGCGGGATGATCAGCGCGGCCAGGCCAAGAATGACCAGGATGTTGAAGATGTTGCTGCCGACCACGCTGCCGACCGCCACATCGGGCGCTCCCTGGTAGGCAGCCTGCAGGCTCACGGTCAATTGTGGCGCGGTACTGCCGAACGCCACCAGGCTCAGGCCGATGATCAGCGGGCGCACGTGCAGGCGCTGTGCCAGGCGCAACGCGGCGCGCACCAGTAGCTCGGCGCCGCCGATCAGCAACAGCAGGGCAATGCCCAGTTGCAGCAGGCTAAAGGTGGGAAGGGTGGCCAGGTCGAAAATGGTCGGACTCCTGTCGCGTCAGTCGCTAAGCCCTTGTACTCGCACGCGCGCTGTTCCGCTACGGAGCATGCCGATTTTTTCTGCTGCGGCGCGAGACAAGTCGATCAATCGGCCACGGGTGTGCGGGCCTCGGTCGTTGATGCGTACCACCACGCTGCGCTGGTTGGCCATGTTGGTGACCAGTACGCGGGTACCGAAAGGCAGGCTGCGGTGGGCGGCGGTAAGGCCGTGCTGGTTGAATGGTTCGCCGCTGGCGGTGCGTTTGCCGTGGTGGCGCGAGCCGTAATAGGAAGCGGTGCCCGTCTGGTCGTAACCGCGTGGGTCGATGTCATGGCTGGCGCAGCCGGCCAGGAAGGAGAAGAGGGCCAGTGTGCCGAGGGATCGTTTTAGCAAGTCAGGTGCTCTCCTAGTGCGGCCATTCGCGGCAACAGCCGCTTCCAAAGCTACGGCGCAGCCCTTCGGCGCGTCGCCGTAGCTTTGGAAGCGGCTGTTGCCGCGAACGAGGGCAAAGCCCTCGCAGCATTACGGGGGTAAAACAATCACCCTTCGAGCTTGGCTTTGAGCAATTGGTTCACCTGCCCCGGGTTGGCCTTGCCTTTGGAAGCTTTCATGGCCTGGCCGACGAAGAAGCCGAACATCTTGCCGCGTTTGGCCTCATCGGCTGCGCGGTACTGTTCGACCTGCTCGGCATTGGCTGCCAGCATTTCGTCGAGCATCTTGTCGATCGCACCGGTGTCGGTAACCTGTTTCAGGCCCTTGCTGTCGATGATGCTGTCGGCATCGCCTTCACCGGCGGCCATGGCCTCGAACACGGTCTTGGCGATTTTGCCGCTGATGGTGTTGTCGCGAATGCGCAGCAGCATGCCGCCCAGTTGCGCGGCGCTGACCGGCGCCTGGTCGATTTCGACACCCAGCTTGTTCAGCAGGCTGCCCAGTTCGACCATGACCCAGTTGGCCGCCAGCTTGGCGTCGCCACCGATCTTCACTACTTCTTCGAAGTAATCTGCCTGTTCGCGGCTGGAGGCCAACACGTTGGCGTCGTATGCCGACAGGCCGTACTGGCTTTGGAAACGCTCGACTTTCTGTGGCGGCAGCTCTGGCAGGCCGGCGCGAATGGTGTCGAGGAAGCTGTCCTCGATCACCACCGGCAGCAGGTCCGGGTCGGGGAAGTAGCGATAGTCGTTGGCTTCCTCCTTGCTGCGCATGGAGCGGGTTTCGTCTTTGTTCGGGTCGTACAGACGGGTTTCCTGCACCACCTTGCCGCCGTCTTCGATCAAGTCGATCTGGCGTTGGATTTCGCTGTTGATCGCGCGCTCGATGAAGCGGAACGAGTTGACGTTCTTGATCTCGCAGCGGGTGCCGAACTCGGTCTGGCCTTTCGGGCGGATCGACACGTTGCAGTCGCAACGCAGCGAACCTTCGGCCATGTTGCCATCGCAGATGCCCAGGTAACGTACCAGCGCGTGGATCGCCTTGACGTAAGCCACGGCTTCCTTGGCGCTGCGCATGTCAGGCTCGGAGACGATTTCCAGCAGTGGCGTGCCGGCACGGTTCAAGTCGATGCCGGTGGAACCGCTGAAGTCTTCGTGCAGGCTCTTGCCAGCGTCTTCTTCCAGGTGCGCACGGGTTACGCCGATGCGCTTGATGGTGCCGTCTTCCAGGGCGATGTCCAGGTGGCCCTTGCCGACGATCGGCAGGTCCATCTGGCTGATCTGGTAGCCCTTGGGCAGGTCCGGGTAGAAGTAGTTCTTGCGCGCGAACACGTTGCGCTTGCCGATTTCGGCGTCGATGGCCAGGCCGAACATGCACGCCATGCGCACGGCTTCCTGGTTCAGCACCGGCAGTACACCGGGCATGCCCAGGTCAACCAGGCTGGCCTGGGTGTTCGGCTCGGAGCCAAAGGTGGTGGCGCTGCCGGAGAAAATCTTCGACTGGGTGGCGAGCTGAGTGTGGATTTCCAGCCCGATCACAACTTCCCATTGCATGTGTGAATTCCTCAGAAGCCGTTGGGGGCGCGGGTGTGCCAGTCGGTCACTTGCTGGTAGCGGTGCGCGACGTTGAGCAAGCGGCCTTCCTGGAAGTACGGCGCCAGCAGTTGCACGCCGACTGGCAGGCCGTCGACGAAGCCAGCGGGCATCGACAGGCCCGGCAGGCCCGCCAGGTTGGCGGTGATGGTGTAGACGTCTTCCAGGTAGGCGGCGACCGGGTCGCTGCTCTTGGCGCCGAGCTTCCAGGCCGGGTTTGGCGTGGTCGGGCCGAGGATCAGGTCGACATCGTTGAAGGCGGCCATGAAGTCGTTCTTGATCAGGCGGCGGATTTGCTGCGCCTTCACGTAGTAGGCGTCGTAGTAGCCCGCCGACAGCGCGTAGGTGCCGACCATGATGCGGCGCTGCACTTCAACGCCGAAGCCTTCGCCGCGGGAACGCTTGTACAGGTCGGTGAGGTCTTTGGGCTCTTCGCAGCGGTAGCCGAAGCGCACGCCGTCGAAGCGCGACAGGTTGGAAGAGGCTTCAGCCGGGGCGATCACGTAGTAGGCCGGGATGGCGTGCTGCATGTTCGGCAGGCTGATTTCCTTGACCACCGCACCGAGCTTTTCCAGCTCCTTGACGCTGGCCTGGACCAGTTCGGCGATGCGTGGGTCGAGGCCTGCGCCAAAGTACTCTTTCGGCAGGCCGATGCGCAGGCCCTGCAGCGAAGCGTTCAGGTTGGCGCTGTAGTCCGGCACTGGCTCTTCGATGCTGGTGGAGTCCTTGGCGTCGAAACCGGCCATGCCTTGCAGCAGCAGGGCGCAGTCCTCGGCGGTGCGGGCCAGCGGGCCGCCCTGGTCGAGGCTGGAGGCGTAGGCGATCATGCCCCAGCGCGACACACGACCGTACGTCGGCTTGAGGCCGGTGAGGTTGGTCAGTGCAGCTGGCTGGCGGATCGAGCCGCCGGTGTCGGTACCGGTGGTGGCGGGCAGCAGGCGCGCGGCCACTGCAGCGGCCGAGCCACCGGACGAGCCGCCGGGTACGTGCTCGAGGTTCCACGGGTTCTTCACCGCGCCGTAGTGGCTGGACTCGTTGGCCGAACCCATGGCGAATTCGTCCATGTTGGTCTTGCCCAGGGTGACCATGCCGGCTTCGGCCAGCTTGGCGACCACGGTGGCGTCATACGGCGCCTTGAAGTTGTCGAGCATCTTCGAGCCGCAGCTGGTGCGTACGCCGTTGGTGCAGAACAGGTCTTTGTGGGCGATCGGCGCCCCCAGCAGCGCGCCGGTTTCGCCAGCGGCGCGACGGGCGTCGGCGGCACGTGCCTGGCCCAGGGCCAGGTCTTCGGTGACGCTGATGAAGCTGTTGATCTGCGGGTCGAGCTGTTTGATGCGCGCCAGCAGCGCGCGGGTCAGCTCTTCGGAAGAAAACGATTTGTCGGCGAGTCCGCGGGCGATCTCGGCCAGGGTAAATTGATGCATGGCAGGTTCTATCCCTTACTCGATGACTTTGGGAACCAGGTACAGACCGCTTTCGGTCGACGGTGCGATCGCCTGGTAGGCGTCGCGCTGGTTGCTTTCGGTGACCTGGTCGGGGCGCAGGCGCTGGCTGGCCTCCAGCGGGTGGGCCAGTGGCTCGATGCCAGTGGTGTCGACCGCTTGCATCTGGTCTACAAGGCCGAGAATGCTGTTCAGGGCGTCGGTAATGCGTGGCAGTTCGCCATCATTGAGGCCCAGGCGGGCCAGATGGGCGATCTTTTCCACGTCGCAGCGTTCAAGCGCCATGAGGATCTCCAAGGGAAACAAAGAACGGAATTTGGGTCCGTAGTGAGGAACATGTCAGCTTTCTGGCGGTCTAACGGCCGCGAAATTCTGCTGGCGTGCTCGGAAAAACAGCCAATTTAACATATTGGCTCCTTGCCCAAAATCCCTGCCATTGTTAGAGTTTGCCGCACTTTTTTACCCACGCTTTCCCCAGGGTCACTTTCCCATGTTCAAGAAACTGCGTGGCATGTTTTCCAGCGATCTTTCCATCGACCTGGGTACTGCCAACACCCTTATTTACGTGCGTGAGCGCGGTATCGTCCTGAATGAGCCCTCGGTTGTTGCCATCCGTACCCATGGCAACCAGAAAAGCGTCGTCGCCGTCGGTACCGAAGCCAAACGCATGCTGGGCCGTACGCCTGGCAACATTGCTGCCATTCGTCCGATGAAGGACGGCGTCATCGCCGACTTCAGCGTGTGCGAAAAAATGTTGCAATATTTTATCAACAAGGTTCACGAGAACAGCTTCCTGCAGCCAAGCCCACGCGTGCTGATCTGCGTGCCGTGCAAGTCGACCCAGGTCGAGCGCCGCGCCATCCGCGAGTCGGCTTTGGGTGCCGGTGCCCGTGAAGTGTTCCTGATCGAAGAGCCGATGGCCGCTGCCATCGGTGCCGGCCTGCCGGTCGAAGAGGCTCGCGGATCGATGGTCGTCGATATCGGTGGCGGTACCACCGAAATCGCCCTGATCTCGCTGAACGGCGTGGTCTATGCCGAATCCGTGCGCGTTGGCGGCGATCGCTTCGACGAAGCCATCGTCACCTACGTGCGCCGCAACTACGGCAGCCTGATCGGCGAATCCACCGCCGAGCGTATCAAGCAGGAAATCGGTACGGCCTACCCCGGTGGCGAAGTACGTGAAGTCGACGTTCGCGGCCGCAACCTGGCCGAAGGCGTACCGCGTGCCTTCACCCTGAACTCCAACGAAGTGCTCGAAGCGCTGCAAGAGTCGCTGGCGACCATCGTCCAAGCGGTCAAGAGCGCCCTCGAGCAGTCGCCGCCGGAGCTGGCTTCGGACATCGCCGAGCGTGGTCTGGTGCTGACCGGGGGTGGTGCGCTGCTGCGTGACCTCGACAAACTGCTGGCCCAGGAAACCGGCCTGCCGGTGATCGTCGCCGAGGACCCGCTGACCTGTGTCGCCCGTGGCGGCGGTCGCGCCCTGGAGATGATGGACAAGCACGCGATGGACTTGCTCTCCAGCGAGTGATCCCACTCGCTGTTCACGAGCGCCCGGTTTACAGGTAGTACGCACAGTGCTACCTGTATGTGCTGGGCTGGCGCCCGTTTGGGGCGCCGTATCCGTCAACCCGCAACCAGGCTGGTGCGTTGTCCCATGTCCAATGACCTCCTGAGTCGTCCACGAGGAACGGCCCATTAAACCGCTTTTCTCCAAGGGCCCTTCGCTGGGCGTTCGCCTGCTCGTTCTGGTGGTGATGTCGGTCGCGTTGATGGTTGTCGACGCGCGCTTCGACGTGCTCAAGCCCGTGCGCAGCCAGATGGGCCTGGTGCTGATGGAATCGTACTGGATCACCGACTTGCCGCAGCGTGCCTGGCAAGGTGTGGCCGGCCAGTTCGGCAGCCGCACCGAGCTGATAGCCGAAAACGAGAAGCTCAAGACCGAAGCCCTGCTGCTGCAGGGGCGCCTGCAGAAGCTGGCGGCCCTGACCGAGCAGAACGTGCGGCTGCGCGAGCTGCTCAATTCCTCGGCCCTGGTCAACGAAAAGGTCGAAGTGGCCGAGCTCATCGGTGTGGACCCCAACCCGTTCACCCACCGCATCCTGATCAACAAGGGGGAGCGTGATGGTGTGTTCCTGGGCCAGCCAGTGCTCGATGCCCGTGGCCTGATGGGCCAAGTGGTCGAGTTGATGCCCTACACCTCGCGGGTGCTGTTGCTGACCGATACCACCCACAGCATTCCGGTGCAGGTCAACCGCAACGGCCTGCGTGCCATCGCCAGCGGCACCGGCAACCCGGAGCGCCTGGAGTTGCGCCATGTGGCCGACACCGCCGACATCAAGGAAGGCGACCTGCTGGTCAGTTCCGGCATGGGGCAGCGCTTCCCGGCCGGTTACCCGGTGGCTACGGTCAACGAAGTGATCCACGACTCCGGCCAGCCATTTGCCATTGTCCGTGCCATCCCCACCGCCGCGCTCAACCGCAGCCGCTATATGCTGCTGGTGTTCAGTGATCGGCGTAGCCCGGAGCAGCGTGCCACCGATGCCGCCATTGCCCAGGAAGAGGCCGACCGCAAGGGCAGCGCGCCTGCTGGCCAGCCGGCCGCTACCGGCGAGCAGGCTGCACCTGCCGTGCCAGCCACCCCGGCAGCGCCGGCTACACCGCCCGCGCAGTCAGCAGCCCCAGCTGCTGCACCTGTCACGCCGGCCGCACCCGCTCACACCCGGAGGCAATGATGGCTGCATCACGCCGCAACAATGGCTGGGTCATCTGGCTGACGTTCGCCATCGGCTTGCTGCTCAGCGTTTCGCCCATGCCGCAGTTCATGGAAGTGTTCCGGCCCATGTGGCTGGCATTGCTGGTGTCGTTCTGGACCCTCGCCGTGCCGAACAAGGTCGGCATGACCACCGCGTTTTTGCTGGGCCTGGCCGAGGATGTGCTGTACGGCACCCTGCTGGGGCAGAACGCGCTGATCCTTACCCTCATCACCTTCCTGGTGCTGTCCTTGCAGCAACGCCTGCGCATGTTCCCCATGTGGCAGCAAAGCCTGGTCATCCTGGTGATCTTCGGCATCGCCCAGCTGATTCAGCTATGGCTCAGCGCACTGACCGGCAATCGCCTGCCTACCCTGGCGCTAGTCTGGTCGGCGGTGATCAGTGCCTTGCTCTGGCCGTGGATCAGTTTCGCCCTGCGCGATTTGCGCCGACGTTTGCATATCAATTGACGGCGACGCGCCACTGACAGGGAGATGTCTGCATGAACCCGCTATACCTGGCCTCCGGCTCGCCCCGTCGTCGTGAACTGCTGACCCAGATCGGTGTGCCGTTCAGCGTCATCAGCGCCCCCATCGATGAAACCCCGCTAGCCAACGAAAGCGCACCGGCCTACGTCGAACGCCTGGCTCGGGCCAAGGCTGCGGCCGGCCTGGCCAGTGTCGATGGCCCCGCTGTAGTGCTCGGCGCAGACACTGCCGTGGTGCTCGATGGTCGTATTCTCGGCAAGCCGGAAAACCGCGAAGATGCCTTGGCCATGCTGGCAGACCTTTCAGGCCGTGAGCATCAGGTGCTGACCGCTGTCGCCCTCGATGATGGCCAGCGCGTGCACAGTTTTTGCGTCACCAGCACAGTACGTTTTCGCACTATCAGCGCCGATGAAGCGCAGCGCTACTGGGCCAGCGGCGAGCCAGCGGACAAGGCTGGCGGCTACGCCATCCAGGGCCTGGGCGCGGTGTTCGTCACCGACATTTCCGGCAGCTACTCGGCGGTGGTTGGCTTGCCGCTCAGTGAAACGGCCGACGTGCTTGGCCAGTTCGGCATCGCCTGCTGGCAAACGCCCGTGCATACGCCAGAGGTAACAAACCCGTAGTAGCCAGCAGTGCATACGCCATCCATCATTACAAAAGACCTTTGACGAGAGCCTGCCATGAGTGAAGAGATCCTGATCAACATCACGCCGATGGAGTCACGTGTGGCGGTGGTGGAAAACGGGGTGCTGCAGGAAGTGCACGTCGAGCGCACCCAGCGCCGTGGCATCGTCGGCAATATCTACAAGGGCAAGGTGGTACGCGTGCTGCCGGGCATGCAGGCGGCCTTCGTCGACATCGGCCTGGAGCGCGCAGCGTTCATCCATGCCTCGGAAATTTCCCAGCGCGAAGGTTCGGCGGTAGAGAACATCACCGCACTGGTACACGAAGGCCAGGCCCTTGTGGTGCAGGTGACCAAGGACCCGATCGGCACCAAGGGTGCACGCCTGACCACTCAGCTGTCGATCCCGTCGCGCTACCTGGTGTACATGCCGCGCAGCAGCCATGTCGGTATTTCGCTGAAAATCGAGGACGAAGCCGAGCGCGAGCGCCTCAAGCAGGTGGTCAGCGATTGCATGGACAGCGAGAACATCAAGGATGCCGGAGGGTTCATCCTGCGCACCGCAGCCGAGGGCGCGCGTGCCGAAGAAATCTTGCAGGACATCCGCTACCTGCGCCGCCTGTGGGAGCAGATTGGCACCCAGATCAAGACCTGCGGCGCACCCACGGTCATCTACGAAGACCTGGGCCTGGCCCTGCGTACCCTGCGTGACCTGGTCAACCCGAAGATCGAAAAGATCCGCATCGACTCGCGGGAAACCTTCCAGAAAACCACGCAGTTCGTCGGCGAGCTGATGCCGGAAATCGCCGACCGCCTCGAACACTACCCAGGCGAGCGGCCTATCTTTGACCTGTACGGCGTCGAAGACGAGATCCAGCGTGCCCTGGAACGCAAGGTGCCGCTGAAGTCCGGCGGCTACCTGGTGGTCGACCCGGCCGAAGCGATGACCACCATCGACGTCAACACCGGGGCGTTCGTGGGCCATCGCAACCTCGAAGAAACCATCTTCAAGACCAACCTCGAAGCCGCCACCGCCATCGCCCGGCAACTGCGCCTGCGCAACATTGGCGGCATCATCATCATCGACTTCATCGACATGGAAGACGAAGAGCACCAGCGCCAGGTGCTGCGTACCCTGGAAAAGCAGCTGGAGCGCGACCACGCCAAGACCAACATCATCGGCATCACCGAGCTGGGCCTGGTGCAGATGACCCGCAAGCGTACGCGGGAAAGCCTGGAGCAGGTGCTGTGCGAGCCGTGCCTGGCCTGCCAGGGGCGCGGCAAGCTGAAGACTCCCGAGACCATCTGTTACGAAATCTTCCGCGAGATCCTGCGCGAGGCCCGTGCCTATCAGGCCGAGGGTTACCGTGTGCTGGCCAACCAGAAGGTGGTCGATCGCCTGCTGGATGAAGAATCGGGCAACGTGGCGGAACTGGAAGCCTTCATCGGCCGAACCATTCGCTTCCAGGTCGAGTCGATGTATTCGCAGGAACAATACGACGTGGTGCTGCTCTGAGGTCTTCTCGAACACGCCGCTGGATGGTCTGGCTGGCAAAACCGGCACTACGGGCCATCATGGATAAACGACTTGGAGGGCCATGGCCATGGGACGTCTGACCCGCGTTCTTGTCGCCCTGACCCGCTGGGGGCTGGGCGTATGCGCCCTGTTGGCGGTTTTGGTGGCGCTGTATGTCAGCCTCGGCCGCGAACTGGTGCCGCTGGTCGCCGAGTACCGCGCCGATGTAGAGCGCAAGGCCGAGCAGGCGCTGGGCCTCCCCGTACATGTGGGTGCCTTGGAAGGCCGTTGGAGCGGGCTGGCACCGGTGCTGCGGGTGCGCGACCTGCAATTGGGCGAAGGCGCCACCGCGCTGCGCCTGGATGACGTGATGGTGGTGCCCGACGTCTGGGCCAGCCTCACCGCCCGCGAAGTGCGCCTGGCACGCATCCAGTTGGGCGGCTTGCAGTTGATCCTGCGTGAGAACGAGCAGGGCGTCTGGGACCTCGAAGGCCTACCCAAGAAGGACGATGCGCCATTGGACCCAGCCGACCTTTTGCAGCGCCTGCGCCAGCTAGGCCGCGTCGATGTATTCGACAGCCAGGTCACCCTGCACCCCTGGCAGCGCGACCCGCTTACCCTGACTTATGTGAGCGCTGGCCTGCAGGCCGGCCCAGCACGCCAGGCGGTGGACCTGCGGGCGACCTTGCCTGACGGCCAGCCTCTGGCACTCACCCTGCACAGCCGTATGTCGGCCAAGGCCTGGCGCGATGGCGAGGTCGAAGCTTATCTGAGCCTGCCGCAAAGTGACTGGTCGCACTGGCTGCCGCCAAGTCTGCTGGGACAGTGGCAAGCTGACACCCTGCGCGCAGGTGGTGAGTTCTGGGTCGACTGGGGCAAAGGGCAGCTGCAGCAGGCCGTAGTACGGCTCAATGCGCCTGAGCTACAAGGCGCCTATGCCGGACGAAAGGCCGCCAAGCTGGATAACCTGGCCTTGGGCGCCTGGTTCCAGCGTCGCGAGCAGGGCTTCGATGTGGTGGTCGACTCGTTGGCCATGGACATCGGCAAGCGTCGCTGGGAGTCGCACCTGCAGTTGCAGCAGCGCCCTGGCCAGAGTGCTGCCGATGAAAGCTGGCAGGTACAGGCTGATCGTCTCGACCTCACGCCGCTGACCCCGTTGATCGATGCCTTGGCACCGCTGCCAGACAACGTCATGGACGTGGTAAATGGCTTGAAGGTGACCGGTGCGCTGCGCAATGTGCGCCTCGAGGCCAGGCCCAAGGCCGAGGGTGATCAGCGCTTGCAGTTCGCCGCCAACCTGGAGAAGGTGGGTTTTGAGGCTTATCACAGTGCGCCAGCCGCCGGTAACGTCAGTGGCAGCATCAGTGGTGACCTGGGCCACGGCGAGCTGCGCCTGGATACCGATGCGTTCATGCTGCATCTGTACCCGATCTTCGCCAAACCCTGGCACTACCAGAAGGCCAATGCACAGCTGACCTGGGCCTTGGACAAAGACGGTTTCACCCTGATCGCGCCGTACCTCAAGGTGCTGGGCGAAGAAGGCAAGATCGCCGGTGACTTCCTGATCCGCCTATTGTTCGAGGAAGGCCGCGAGGATTACATGGACCTGCGCGTCGGCCTGACCGAGGGCGATGGTCGCTATACCGCCAAATACCTGCCCGAAGTGCTTAGCCCGGCGCTCGACGAGTGGCTGCGCAGCGCCATCGTCAAAGGCGCGGTGGATGAAGGTTACTTCCAGTACCAGGGGTCGTTGAATCATGGCGCGGTGCCAGAGGCACGCAGTATCAGCCTGTTCTTCAAGGTGCATGACGCGGCCCTGGATTTCCAGCCCGGTTGGCCGCAGGTGCAGCATGTGGATGGCGATGTGTTCATCGAGGACAGCGGCGTGCGCATCAAGGCCCAGCGCGGTGTGTTGCTCGACACCAAAGTCAGCGATGTACAGGTCGATATTCCGCATGTCGAGGGTGATCAGCACAGCCACCTTTACCTGGATGGCGATTTCGACGGCAGCCTGGGCGATGGCCTGAAAATCCTCAAGGAAGCACCAATCGGCACCGGTGAGATTTTCGCCGGCTGGGAAGGTGAGGGGCCACTGAAGGGCAAGGTCAAACTCGACATCCCGCTGGCCCATGGGCAGCGGCCGAAAGTGCAGGTGGACTTCGCCACCAGCGATGCGCGGCTGAAAGTCGCCCCGCCGAGCCTGGAATTGAACCGCCTGAAGGGTGACTTCAGCTTCGACTTCGACAAGGGCCTGAGTGGCAAGGGCATCAGCTTGCAGGCCTTCGGCAAGCCAGTGACGGCGCAAATTTCCGCTGAAGGCCAAGCGGGGCAGATGCAGACCCGTATCAATGCCAATGGCCAGGTATCGCTCAAAGCGTTGACCGACTGGCTGCAGTTCACCCCGTCCTTGCCGGCGTCCGGCGACCTGCCGTACCAGTTGCAGCTAAGCCTGGGCAGCCGGGAAAACAGCCTGAGCGTCACCTCCAGCCTCAAGGGCCTGGCGATCGACCTGCCAGCGCCGTTCGGCAAAGCAGCGGCGGATACCCGCGACAGCCGCTTCAGCATGAACCTGCAAGGCCCGGAGCGGCGCTTCGATGCCTCCTATACCGACCTTGCACGTTTTGCCTATGCCGCACCGGCCGACAAGCTGGCACAGGGCCGTGGCGAGCTACTGTTGGGTACCGGTGACGCCCAGCTACCTGCCAGCCAAGGCCTGAGGGTGCGCGGGCGTTTGGAGGCGCTGGACCTGGCTCCCTGGCAAGAACAGGCGGCCCGCCTGGCCGGTGACGACCCCGGTGGCAGTGCGCGGCAGAACCTGCAAAGCGTCGACCTGAGCATCGGCCAGTTGAAAGCCTTCGGCATGGACCTGAATCAGGCTGTAGTGCGGCTGGCTCGAGGCGGCCCGGCCTGGGATTTGCGCCTCGATAGCAAGGAAGTCATCGGCAACGCCCGCGTACCGGATGCCAAGGGCGCGCCAATGGTCGTGCGCATGCAGACCTTGCGCCTGCCTGCCGCCAGCGCCGCAGAGCAGCAGGCTGAAGAAGGCCCGGACCCGCTGGCCTCGTTCGATCCGCGCAAGGTGCCGGCGCTGGACCTGAGCATCGACAAGCTCTACCGCGGTGACGACCTGTTCGGCAGCGCCTCGATCAAGCTGCGGCCGACTGCGCGTGGCGTTACCGCCAGCGACATCGACCTTGACTTCAAAGGCTTGCGCATCGATGGCGGTGGCGGCTGGGAAGGTGAAACCGGCAAAACCAGCAGCTGGTACAAAGGGCGTCTGGACGGCAAGAACCTGGCGGATGTGCTCAAGGCCTGGGGCTTCGCTCCCACCGTGACCAGCCGCGACTTCCGCCTGGATGTAGATGGCCGCTGGCCGGGTTCGCCTGCCGCGGTGAGCCTGACGCGTTTTTCGGGCAGCATGGATGCGGCGCTGCGTACGGGCCAATTCGTCGAGGTTGAAGGCAGCGCCCAGGCACTGCGGGTGTTCGGCCTGCTCAACTTCAACTCGATTGGCCGGCGCCTGCGTCTGGACTTCTCCGACCTGTTCGACAAGGGCCTGGCCTATGACCGGGTCAAGGGTTTGCTGGTAGCCAGTAGCGGCGTGTACGTAACCCGCGAACCGATCACCGTGACCGGCCCGTCGAGCAACTTCGAGCTGGATGGCACGCTGGACATGGTGCGCGACCGGGTGGATGCCAACCTGCAGGTGAGCCTGCCGGTGACCAATAATCTGCCGCTGGCGGCGCTGATCGTCGGCGCACCCGCTGTGGGCGGGGCGCTGTTCCTGGTCGATCGACTGATCGGTGATCGTGTGTCGCGCTTTGCCAGCGTTCACTACCGTGTCGAAGGCCCGTGGAAAGAGCCTAGAATCACATTTGTGAAACCTTTCGAGAAATCCCGCTAGGAGTACCCATGAAGGCAGCGGTAATCCAGATGGTCAGCCAGGATGACGTGCTGGCCAACCTGCAGCGTGCCGGTGCCCTGCTGGAGCAGGCAGCGTTGGGCGGAGCACGGCTGGCGGTACTGCCGGAAAACTTCGCCGCCATGGGCCGCAAGGACGCCGCAGCCATTGGCCGTGCCGAAGCCTTGGGTGATGGGCCGATTCTGCCATGGTTGAAACGCACCGCCCGCGACCTCAAGTTATGGATTGTTGCCGGTACCTTGCCTTTGCCACCGGTCGGCCGGCCTGAGTCCAAGGCCCATGCCTGCTCGCTGCTGATCGATGAACACGGCGAGGTGGTGGCGCGTTATGACAAGCTGCACTTGTTCGACGTGGACGTTGCCGATAATCGCGGCCGCTACCGTGAATCGGACGACTACGCCCATGGCGACCAAGTGGTGGTGGCCGACACGCCCGTCGGGCGGCTGGGGCTTAGCGTGTGCTACGACTTGCGTTTCCCCGAACTGTACAGCGCATTGCGTGCTGCCGGCGCGGAGCTGATCACTGCGCCGGCTGCTTTTACCGCCGTGACCGGCGCGGCACATTGGGAGGTGCTGGTGCGCGCCCGGGCCATCGAAACCCAGTGCTACCTGCTGGCTGCGGCGCAGGGAGGCACCCACCCAGGCCCACGGGAAACCCATGGCCATGCGGCGATCGTCGACCCTTGGGGGCGCATCGTCGCAGAACAGGCGCAAGGCGAAGCGGTACTGCTTGCCGAGCGCGACATTGAAGAACAAGCGTCCATTCGGGCGCGCATGCCGGTGGTTTCGCACCGGCGCTTTTTTTCGCAGGGCGCGTTGCGGCCTGCGCACACCTCGGAGTGACTATGAGCCAGATGTTATCCACCGTCAGTGAGCAGCTCCTGGCCCCAGGCGGCTTGACCCTGGACAGCCTGCAGAGCGTACTGGGTGAGTTGGCCGGCCCCGGCATCGACGCCGCCGACCTGTATTTCCAGGGCCAGATCTCGGAAACCTGGGCGCTGGAAGACGGCATCGTCAAAGAGGGCAGTTTCAACCTCGACCAAGGCGTGGGCGTGCGTGCCCAATCCGGTGAAAAAACCGGTTTCGCCTACAGCAATGCCATCAACCTCGAAGCACTGACCTCGGCAGCCCGTGCCGCCCGTTCGATTTCCCGCGCTGGGCAGAACGGCACGGTGCAGGCCTTCCGCAGCCAGGAGGTGACTGCCCTGTATGCCGCGGACAACCCGCTGGACGTGCTCAGCCGTGCCGAAAAGGTCGAGCTGCTCAAGCGTGTCGATGCCGCTACCCGCGCCTTGGACCCCCGCATTCAGCAAGTCAGCGTGAGCATGGCCGGAGTCTGGGAGCGCATCCTGATCGCGGCGGCCGATGGCAGCCTGGCCGCCGACGTGCGCCCGCTGGTGCGCTTCAACGTCAGCGTCATCGTCGAGCAGAACGGCCGTCGCGAGCGCGGTGGGCAGGGCGGTGGCGGGCGTACCGATTACCGTTTCTTCACCGAAGAGCGGGTGATGGGCTATGCCCGCGAGGCGCTGCGCCAGGCCTTGGTGAACCTGGAGGCCATCCCGGCGCCGGCCGGTACCTTGCCGGTGGTATTGGGCTCGGGCTGGTCGGGCGTGCTGTTGCACGAGGCGGTCGGCCATGGCCTGGAGGGCGACTTCAACCGCAAGGGGAGTTCGGCATTCAGTGGCCGCATCGGCGAGAAAGTGGCGTCGAGCCTGTGCACCATCGTGGACGATGGCACCCTGGAAGGCCGCCGTGGATCGCTGAGCGTGGATGACGAAGGCACCCCGACCGAATGCACCACGCTGATCGAGAACGGCGTACTCAAGGGCTACATGCAGGACAAGCTGAACGCGCGTCTGATGGGCATGGCGGTGACCGGCAACGGTCGCCGTGAATCCTATGCGCACCTGCCGATGCCACGCATGACCAACACCTACATGCGAGCCGGCGAAAGCGACCCGCAGGAAATCATTGCGTCGGTGAAGAAGGGTATCTACTGCGCCAACCTCGGTGGTGGCCAGGTGGACATTACCAGCGGCAAGTTCGTGTTCTCGACCAGTGAGGCCTACCTGATCGAAGACGGCAAGATTACCGCCCCGGTGAAGGGCGCGACCCTGATCGGCAATGGGCCGGAGGCGATGAGCCGTGTGTCGATGGTCGGTAACGACCTGGCGCTGGACAGCGGGGTAGGGACATGCGGCAAGGACGGGCAGTCGGTGCCAGTGGGGGTCGGGCAGCCGACTTTGAAGCTGGATGCGATTACCGTGGGCGGTACCGGGGCGTGATGGCTGCGGGGACCGATGTGGCAGCGGGCATGCTCGCTGCCACATCGGTCCCGTATGTCAGCGCAACCCGCGCTGCAACTCGTCGAGGTCGCGGATGTACTTGAATACCTTGCGCGCGGCGGCTGGCGGCTTGTTCCGGGCCTTTTCGTGCTGGGCATGGCGCACCAGTGAGCGCAGCTGCTGGCGGTCGGTGTCGGGGTACTCGTTGACGAAGCGCTCGAGGTCCTCGTCGTTGCCGTCGATCAGCCGGTCGCGCCAGCGCTCCAGGCTGTGGAAACGCTCGTTGTACTGGCGGCTCGAGCTGTCCATCTGCTCGAGCAAGGCGTGGATGGCATCGAGGTCCTGCACGCGCATGAGCTTGCCGACAAACGACATGTGGCGTTTACGGGCACCATGAGCGGTGTGCTTGCTGGCCTCGGCCAGGGCCTTGCGCAGCTCGTCGGTCAACGGCAGGCGGGCCAGGGTATCGGCTTTGAGCGTGGTAAGGCGCTCACCGAGTTCGACCAGCTCATGCAGTTCGCGCTTGATCTGGGTTTTGCTTTTTTCGCCGTCGAAGGCGTCGTTGTTTGAATCAACCATGGTGGCAGTCCGCTAGAAATCGTCGCCATGATAACCAGTCGGGGGCCGCTTGTCCGGCCCGGTCGTAGAATGACCCCAAGCCGTACGCAGAATTTGAGTGGAGAGAACCATGAGTGCAGTCCAGAGCGTAGGTCCGAAAGACCTGCCAGCATTGCAGGAGCAGGTCGAGGCGATCATCGCCGAGGCGCGCCGCCAAGGGGCCAGTGCCTGCGAAGTGGCAGTTTCGCTGGAGCAGGGCTTGTCCACCACGGTACGCCAGCGTGAAGTCGAGACGGTCGAATTCAACCGCGACCAGGGCTTTGGTATCACCCTTTATGTTGGCCAGCGCAAAGGCTCGGCCAGCACTTCGGCCAGTGGCCCGGACGCGATCCGCGAAACCGTTGCCGCTGCCCTGGCCATTGCCAAGCATACTTCCGAAGACGAATGTTCGGGCTTGGCCGACGCGGCGCTGATGGCCCGTGAAATTCCTGATCTGGACCTGTACCACGATTGGGATATCGAACCCGAAAAGGCCATCGAAATGGCCCTGGCCTGCGAGGCGGCGGCGTTTGATGCCGACCCGCGCATCCTCAACGCCGATGGCACCACCCTCAATACCCACCAGGGCTGCCGCGTGTATGGCAACAGCCATGGCTTCATCGGTGGGTACGCCTCGACCCGGCACAGCCTGAGCTGCGTGATGATCGCCGAAGGCGAAGGGCAGATGCAGCGTGACTACTGGTACGACGTGAACCGTCAGGGCAACTTGCTGGCCGACCCGCGCAGCATTGGCGTTCGCGCTGCACAGCGTGCTGCCAGCCGACTGGGTGCCCGGCCGGTTCCCACTTGCGAGGTGCCGGTTCTGTTTTCGGCCGAACTGGCCGGTGGCCTGTTCGGCAGCTTCCTGTCGGCTATTTCCGGCGGCAACCTGTACCGCAAGTCGTCCTTCCTCGAAGGTACCATTGGCCAGCGCCTGTTCCCTTCCTGGCTTACCCTCGACGAGCGCCCGCACATTCCGCGCGCGTTGGGTAGCGCCGCGTTCGACGGTGATGGCCTGGCCACCTACGCCAAGCCGTTCGTCGACAAAGGCGAGCTGGTGTCGTACCTGCTGGGCACCTATTCCGGGCGCAAGCTGGGCTTGCCAAGCACGGCCAACTCCGGTGGTGTGCACAACCTGTTCGTCACCCACGGCGTCGAAGACCAGGCCGCGTTGATTCGCCGTATGGGCCGCGGCCTGCTGGTGACCGAGCTGATGGGGCATGGGCTGAACATGGTGACGGGGGATTATTCCCGTGGTGCAGCTGGCTTCTGGGTCGAAAATGGCGAGATCCAGCACGCGGTTCAAGAAGTGACCATCGCCGGCAATATGAAAGACATGTTCCAGCAAATTGTCGCGATCGGTAACGATCTTGAAACGCGCAGCAATATCCATACCGGGTCTGTGCTGATCGAGCGGATGACCGTCGCGGGTAGCTAATTGCCGCCAGATACATGCAGTGAAATCGAAGACCCGGCCATCGTGCCGGGTTTTTCTTTCACTAACGGATACTTGAAGTGATTCTATTTATCACTTAATAATGAATATCATTATCCAGTCACCCGGCGATGATGTTCATGAAACCCGTCCTCCGCGAACTGCCCTACCTGGAAAACTGGCGCTGGCTCAGCCGGCGCATTCGCTGTGCGCTCGAGCCTGACGAGCCACGGCTGATCGAGCATTACCTGGCCGAAGGCCGCTACCTGGTGTGCTGTACGCAAACCTCGTCATGGACGGTGGCACTGACCTCCTTCCGCCTGCTGCTGGATACCGCCTGCGACCGCATGCTGCCCTGGCATTGGCGCTGCCAGTGCCTGGACCAGGCCTGGCGACCGCTGCTGGACCTGCGCAACCTCGACCGCCAGGAGCAGAACCAGCGCTGGCAACCCTACGCCCTGCAGTTGGCCAATTGCCGCCTGCTGCCGTCGATTTCTCCCGATGAACTGATGCAAGGATTTGATGATGAGTGATACCCGTATCGAGCGTGACAGCATGGGTGAACTGCAGGTGCCTGCCCAGGCCCTGTACGGCGCCCAGACCCAACGCGCGGTCGACAACTTCCCGATCAGCGGCCAGCGCATGCCGGCCCAGTTCATTCGTGCTCTGCTGCTGGCCAAGGCAGCCGCGGCCAAGGCCAACATCGAGCTGGAACAACTGTCCGCCGCGCAGGGCCAAGCCATCGTCAAGGCTGTCGAGCAACTGTTGGCCGAAGACTTCATCCAGCATTTCCCGGTCGATGTGTTCCAGACCGGCTCCGGCACCAGCTCGAACATGAACGCCAACGAAGTGATCGCGACCTTGGCCAGCCGCGTACTGGGTGAGGCAGTCAATGCCAATGATCACGTCAACTGTGGCCAGAGCAGCAATGACATCATCCCGACCACTATCCACGTCAGTGCCGCGCTGGCCCTGCACGAACAGTTGCTGCCAGCCTTGGCGCACCTGGTACAGGTGATCGAGGCCAAGTCGGCGCAAGTGCATCAGTATGTGAAAACGGGCCGCACCCACCTGATGGACGCCATGCCGGTGCGCATGAGCCAGGTGCTGGATGGCTGGGCGGCACAGATCAACGGCGCCAAGGCACACCTCGAAGCCACCTTGCCGAGCCTGCAGGCGCTGGCCCAGGGCGGCACCGCCGTGGGTACCGGCATCAATGCCCACCCCCGGTTCGCTGGCGTGTTTGCCCGCCAACTCAGTGGCCTGACCCAAGTCGAGTTCACCCCAGGGCAAAACCTGTTTGCCCTGATCGGTTCGCAGGATACCGCCGTGGCCCTGTCTGGCCAGCTCAAGACTACCGCTGTGGCACTGATGAAAATTGCCAACGACCTGCGCTGGATGAACTCCGGCCCGCTGGCCGGCCTGGGCGAAATCGAGCTGCAAGGCCTGCAGCCTGGCTCTTCGATCATGCCGGGCAAGGTCAACCCGGTGATCCCGGAGGCCACTGCCATGGTCGCCGCCCAGGTGATTGGCAACGACGCCACCATCGCCATCGCGGGGCAGTCCGGTAACTTCGAGCTGAACGTGATGCTGCCGGTGATCGCCCGCAACCTGCTGGAAAGCATCGAGCTGATGGCCAACGTCAGCCGCTTGCTGGCCGACAAGGCCATCGCCACCTTCAAGGTCAACGAGGGCAAGCTCAAGGAAGCCCTGGCGCGCAACCCGATCCTGGTCACTGCGCTGAACCCGATCATCGGCTACCTCAAGGCCGCCGAAATCGCCAAGACCGCGTACAAGCAAGGTCGCCCGATCATCGATGTGGCGCTGGAGCACACCGATTTGTCGCGTGACCAGCTCGAAGCACTGCTGGACCCGGAAAAACTCACCGCCGGCGGAATCTGACCCTGCGTCACCGCCAAGGAGATTTGCCATGCAGCACTGGAAACGCACCACGGAAACCGCCAACCGCCTGTTCGATCAAGGCGAGCTGGTCGACGCCCGGGAACACTACCTGCAAGCCCTGGCGCTGGCCCAGGTGCTGTTCGAGCGCTGGCATGACGTCGACGAAGCGGTGGCCGCTTTCGTCATCGCCCACCATAACCTGGCCGACCTGCACCTGCGCCTGAACCAGCCGCAGGAAAGCGCCGACTACTTGTGTGCCGCTCACCAGCGGCTGCTGCAGGCCAGCCAGGAGACGCGCCTGCCGCAGGCGCTGCGTGATGCGGCCTTGCGCCACAGCGGGCGCACCTACACCGAACTGCTGAGTTTCATCGCCGAGTACGGCCAGTACCCGCGTACCGAGCGCCTGCTAAGTCGCCACAGCGCCGGGGCCAGCGAGCTCGCTGCCCAGCGGGACCTGGCACCCAGAACCCATGCCTACGGAATTCACTGACATGCCACATACCCTGCCTGCATTGCCATACGCCTATGACGCGCTGGAGCCGCACATCGACGCCCAGACCATGGAAATCCACCACACCAAGCATCATCAGACCTACGTGAATGGTCTCAACGCCGCTATCGAAGGCACCGAGTGGGCCGAATGGCCGGTTGAGAAGCTGGTTGGCGCCGTCAAGCAACTTCCGGAAAACCTGCGTGGCGCAGTTACAAACCACGGCGGCGGCCACGCCAACCACAGCCTGTTCTGGACCGTCATGTCGCCACAGGGTGGCGGTGAGCCTGTGGGCCAGCTGGCGCAAGCTGTCACCGCGCAACTGGGCGGCTTCGAGGCTTTCAAGGAGGCTTTCACCAAGGCTGCGCTGACGCGCTTCGGCAGCGGCTGGGCCTGGCTAAGCGTGACACCGCAGAAAACCCTGGTGGTAGAGAGCAGTGGCAACCAAGACAGCCCGTTGATGCACGGCAATACGCCAATCCTCGGCCTGGACGTGTGGGAGCACGCGTATTACCTCAAGTACCAGAACCGTCGTCCGGAATACATCGGCGCCTTCTACAACGTCATTGACTGGGCGCAAGTGGAGCGCCGTTACCTCGAAGCCCTGAAGTGAGTCGAACCGGTATGCGCTCTGAGGTGATGTCTGTCAGCAGTGTGCGCCTGTTCCGCCTGGCGCTTGGGACCTTGCTGTTGCTGGCTGGCACCGCGCTGCTGGTAGCGCGTGGCCTCGCCTGGCTGGACCTGGAACCGCGCATGCTGCGCGCCCTGGAGGGCGGTGCGTTATGTGCACTGGGCACTGCACTGGGCGCAGTACCGGTACTGGTCATTCGCAACATGCCAGTGGCGCTGGCCGACACGCTGCTGGGTTTCGGCGCCGGTGTGATGCTGGCAGCCACCGCGTTTTCCCTGATCATTCCGGGGTTGGATGCCGCCCAGTCCATCGGGTTCAGCCCTTGGGGCGCGGGTGGCCTGATCAGCTTCGGCTTGTTGTTCGGTGCGCTGTGCCTGTTTCTGGTCGACCTCAAGGTGTCTGGCGCCTCGCCAGAAGCGCTGGTTGGCACCGACAATCAGCCGGTGATTGCTGCACGTATCTGGCTGTTTGTCATTGCCATCATTGCGCACAACATCCCTGAAGGCATGGCGATTGGAGTGTCGGCCGGTGGCGGCATGGCCGACGCCGACAGCCTGGCCATGGGCATTGCGTTGCAGGATGTGCCTGAGGGGCTGGTGATTGCGCTGGTGCTGGCCGGGGCGGGCATGCCGCGTTTCAAAGCCTTCCTGATAGGCGCTGCGTCAGGGCTGGTCGAACCGGTGGCCGCAGTGATCTGTGCCTGGCTGGTGAATGTTGCCGAACTCCTGCTGCCGCTGGGTTTGGCCTGTGCGGCGGGGGCGATGCTGCTAGTGGTCACCCAGGAAATCATCCCGGAGTCGCGCAGCAATGGCCACCATCGGCTGGCTAGCCTGGGGTTGTGTATCGGCTTCTGTCTGATGATGGTGATGGATACCGCGATGTCCTGATTCATCATCAGGTTGGCGCGCGCTCCAACAAGGAGCGTGCCGGCTTTATTCGCCTTCGTCGAAGAAGTTGTTGATCAGTTCGACCAGCGCGTCCATGGCATCGCTGTCTTGCTCACCCTCGGTATGCAGGTGCACCTGGGTGCCTTTGCCCGCTGCCAGCATCATCACCGCCATGATGCTCTTGCCATCCACCAGCTTGTCCGGCGCACGTCCAACCCGTACCTGGCAGGGGAAGCGGCCGGCCACGCCGACGAACTTGGCTGCCGCCCGGGCATGCAGGCCCAACTTGTTGATGATGGTGATTTCGCGGGCGGGCATCGTGGGGCGGATCCTTGGGCTAGAGGTCGCGGTGGCGGACCTGGACGTTTTTCAGGGTTTGCTGCAGGTGTTGGCCAAGGCGCTCGGTGATGTACACCGAACGGTGATGGCCGCCGGTGCAGCCGATGGCAATGGTGACATAAGCGCGGTTGCTGGCGGCGAAGCGGGGCAACCACTTGAGCAGATAGCCCGAAATGTCGTTGTACATGTCTTCGACATCCGGCTGGGCAGCCAGGTAGTCGATCACTGGCTGGTCGAGGCCCGAGTGCTCTCGCAGCTCGGGCTTCCAGTAGGGGTTGGGCAGGCAGCGCACATCGAACACCAGGTCGGCGTCGACCGGCATGCCGCGCTTGAAGCCGAACGACTCGACCAGGAACGCAGTGCCAGGCTCGGGTTGGTTGAGCAGGCGCAGCTTGATCGAGTCACGCAGCTGATACAGGTTCAGGTTGGTGGTGTCGATTTTCAGGTCGGCCAGGTCGGCGATCGGCCCCAGCAAATCGCTTTCCACGCGGATTGCTTCCGCGAGCGAGCGGTTGGCGTTGGTCAGCGGGTGGCGGCGGCGGGTTTCCGAGAAACGCTTGAGCAGCATATCTTCGTCGGCATCCAGAAACAGCACGTCGCACTGGATGTTCCGCGCGCGGGCTTCTTCGAGCAATTCGGGGAAGCGCGTCAGGTGGCTGGGCAGGTTGCGTGCGTCGATCGACACGGCAACCTTCGGTTGCAGCAGTTCGGTGTTGATCAGTGCGTCTTCCGCCAGCTGCGGCAGCAGCCCGGCCGGCAGGTTGTCGATGCAGTAGAAACCGTTGTCTTCCAGGACATCGAGGGCAGTGCTCTTGCCGGAGCCGGACCGGCCGCTGACAATGATCAGGCGCATGTTCAGTGCTCGTTCTGTACGTCCAGGACAACCTGGAACAGGGCCTCACTGCTGGTGGCCGCACGCAGGCGATCACGGACCTCCTTGCGATCGAGCATGCTGGCGATCTGACGCAGCAGTTCCAGATGCGCATCGGTAGCGGCTTCGGGCACCAGGAGGACGAACATCAGGTCCACCGGCGCGCCATCGATGGCGTCGTAATCGATAGGTGCTTCAAGGTGCAGCAGGGCGCTGACAGGAGCGGAACATCCTTCAAGCCGGCAGTGCGGAATGGCGATGCCATTGCCGAAACCGGTAGAACCGAGTTTTTCCCGGGCGACCAGTTTTTCGAAGACGTCTTGCATCTCCAGTTCTGGCACTTGTTCGGCGATGACGGTGGCGACCTTTTCCAGGGCGCGCTTCTTGCTGCCGCCCGGCACGTTCACAAGGGAACGGCCGGGGGTCAGGATGGTTTCAAGTCGGATCATGGATGAGGGGGATCAGCGGGCAGCTGCACCTTGCAGCAGGCTTTGCTGTTTTTCCTTGTGTTTTTTCAGTTGGCGGTCGAGCTTGTCGGCCAAGGCGTCGATCGCTGCATACATATCTTCGTGTTCGGCGTTGGCTACCACTTCGCCGCCGGGAATCTGCAGGGTCGCTTCGACCTTCTGCTGCAGCTTCTCGACTTTCATGATGACCTGCACGTTGGTGATCTTGTCGAAGTGACTTTCCACGCGAGCGAGCTTTTCAAGCACATAATCGCGAAGTGGCTGGGTGACTTCTACATGCTGTCCACTGATATTGACTTGCATACAGCTTCTCCTTTGTTGCCCGTGCATAAAGAAGCAGGTCTTGCACCTGCCCCACAAACGCTGTGGCACATCTCAGGGGCTACATCAGTCGCTTGCGCTCGCTCGACGGTGCGATGCCGAGGGACTCGCGGTACTTGGCGACGGTGCGACGGGCTACCTGGATGCCTTGTGCCTCCAGTAAACCAGCGATCTTGCTGTCACTCAATGGCTTTTTCTGATTTTCCGCTGCAACCAGTTTTTTGATGATCGCGCGGATCGCCGTGGACGAGCATTCTCCGCCTTCGGAGGTGCTGACGTGGCTGGAGAAAAAGTATTTCAGTTCGTAGATGCCACGCGGTGTGTGCATGTACTTTTGCGTGGTAACCCGCGAAATGGTCGACTCGTGCATGCCCACCGCTTCGGCGATGTCGTGCAACACCAACGGCTTCATTGCTTCATCGCCGTGGTCAAGGAAGCCGCGCTGGTGCTCGACGATCTGCGTGGCAACCTTCATCAGTGTTTCATTGCGGCTTTGCAGGCTCTTGATGAACCAGCGCGCTTCTTGCAGCTGGTTGCGCATGAAGGTGTTGTCGGCGCTGGTGTCGGCACGGCGTACGAAGCCCGCGTACTGTGGGTTGACGCGCAGGCGTGGGATGGCTTCCTGGTTCAGCTCCACCAGCCAGCGCTCGCTGTCCTTGCGCACGATGACGTCAGGCACTACGTACTCGGGCTCGCTGGATTCGATCTGCGAACCGGGGCGCGGGTTGAGGCTTTGCACCAGCTCGATGACCTGGCGCAGCTCGTCTTCCTTGATTTTCATGCGCCGCATCAACTGGCTGTAGTCGCGGCTGCCGAGCAGGTCGATGAAATCGGTGACCAGGCGCTTGGCTTCGGTCATCCACGGGGTGCTGGCGGGCAGCTGGCGCAGTTGCAGCAGCAGGCATTCGCCCAGGTTACGTGCGCCCACGCCAGCTGGCTCGAACTGCTGGATGCGGTGCAGTACCGCTTCGACTTCGTCCAGCTCGATATCCAGCTCAGGGTCGAAACCTGCGCAGATTTCCTCGAGGGTGTCTTCCAGATACCCCTGGCCGTTGATGCTGTCGATCAGGGTTACGGCGATCAGGCGGTCGGTATCGGACATCGGCGCCAGGTTCAGCTGCCACAGCAGGTGGCTTTGCAGGCTCTCGCCGGCCGATGTGCGGGTGGTGAAGTCCCACTCGTCGTCATCGTTGCTCGGCAGGCTGCTGGCGCTGGTCTGGTAGATGTCTTCCCAGGCGGTATCGACCGGAAGCTCGTTGGGGATGCGCTCGCTCCACTCACCGTCCTCCAGGCTGTCGGCACTGACAGTGCTTTCCTGGAAGCTATTGTCCTGGGCTTCGGCGGCCGGCTTGTTTTCGGCGTTGTCCGCCATCGGGTCGCTGTTGTCGAAGTCGTCGCCGTCTTCCTGACGTTCGAGCATCGGGTTCGACTCCAGCGCTTCCTGGATTTCCTGTTGGAGGTCCAGGGTGGAAAGCTGGAGCAGACGGATGGCCTGTTGCAACTGCGGTGTCATCGTCAGTTGCTGGCCCATTTTTAGGACGAGCGATGGTTTCATGGCTGGGGCTTAATACCTTGTTCGCCGGCGCGCATGCGCCATCCACTACACGAGGGCGCCGAGGCGCCAGATCAAGCAAGTTTTATGCCTTAAATTGTAGCGTTTGCCTAGAGTACCGTAACAACTTTACCCGCAGTTTTGGGGCTATTTGCCGGTACTCCAGGCGCGCCTCGGGTCAGAGGCGGAACTCGTGGCCCAGGTAAACCTCTTTGACCAGATCGTTGGCAAGGATGGTTTCGGCGTCGCCTTCGGCAATCAACCGGCCATCGTTGACGATGTAGGCGGTTTCGCAGATATCCAGGGTCTCACGCACGTTGTGGTCGGTGATCAGTACACCGATACCTTTGGCCTTGAGGTGGTGGATGATCTGCTTGATGTCGCCGACCGAGATCGGGTCGACACCTGCGAACGGTTCGTCCAGCAGGATGAACTTGGGTGCGGTCGCCAGGGCGCGGGCAATTTCGACGCGGCGGCGTTCACCGCCGGACAGGCTCATGCCGAGGTTGTCGCGGATGTGGCTGATGTGGAACTCCTGCAGCAGGCTTTCCAGCTCCTTGCGGCGGCCTTCGCGGTCCAGGTCCTTGCGGGTTTCGAGGATGGCCATGATGTTGTCGGCCACCGACAGCTTGCGGAAGATCGAAGCTTCCTGCGGCAGGTAGCCGATACCGGCGCGCGCACGGCCATGCATGGGCTGATGGCTGACATCGAGGTTGTCGATCAGTACCCGGCCCTGTTCGGCCTGGACCAGCCCGACGATCATGTAGAAGCAGGTGGTCTTGCCGGCGCCGTTAGGGCCGAGCAGGCCGACGATCTGGCCGCTGTCGATCGACAGGCTGACATCACGTACCACCTGCCGGCCCTTGTAGCTCTTGGCCAGGTGCTGGGCTTTGAGGGTTGCCATTTACTCGGCCTTCTTCTTGGGCTGGATCACCATGTCGATACGCTGACGCGGTGTAGTCACGTTGCCACCGCGACCGGCGGTCGCCACCTGGGTCTGGGTGTTGTAGACGATCTTCTCGCCTTCGGTGGTGTTGCCTTCGTTCTCGACCTTGGCGCGGTCGGTGAGGATCACCAGGTCCTTCTGCGACTGGTACTGGATGGTCACGCCCCAGCCCTTCATCTTGTCCGGCTTGGCGGCGCTCTGCTGCTGCTCGAAGTAGGCCAGGTTGCCCACCGAGGTCACCACGTCGATATCGCCGGAGGCGGAACGGGTGATGGTCACGGTGTTGCCTTTGATCATCATCGAACCCTGGGTGATGATCACGTCGCCGGTGTAAGTGGCCACGCCTTGCTTGTCATCCAGGTGGGCGTTATCGGCCTGGATGCGGATAGGCTGGTCACGGTCATTCGGCAGGGCGAGGGCGCTCGCGCTTCCCAGTGCTGCGCTCAGGCTGAGCAAAAGGGGGAGGGTTTTAACGAGCCTCATACTGTCCTCTTACGTTAGAGAGCAAGTCCATCTTGCCTTCTTTCAAATACGCTTTCATTCCTTTGCCCGTAGTTGTGCCACCGGCGCCGTCGATTCTAACGGCTTGCTCGGTCTGCGCATATTGCTTCTGCGGGAACACGGTCATGCGTGAGCTGGTAATGATGGTTTCACGCTGCTTTTCGTCGGTGCGGGCAACCCGTACCTTGTCGATCAGCTCGACCTCGGTACCGTCCGGGTTGACCTCGGCGCGGGTGCTTTGCACGTGCCACGGGTATTCGGTGCCGCGGTACATGTGCAGGTCCGGCGTGGTCAGCAGGGTAATTTCGCTGGCCTTGAGGTGCTCGACCTTGTCGGCGGTCATTTCGTACTGCAGCTTGCCGTCGGGCAGGAACTGCACGCTGTGGGCGTTGATCGCGTAATAGTCGATGGCGCTTTCGTCGACTTGGGCCACCGGCTTGTCGAGGAAGCTTTCCGGGCTGACATTCCAGTAGCCAATGGCTACCAGCAGGGCGGCGATCGCCCCGAGCAGCACAATGTTTCGGGCTTTCTTGCTGAACATGGGCAGCCTTACAGGTAGTTGGCGTTGGCAGCGTCCAGGGTGCCCTGGGCCTGCATGATCAGTTCGCAGAATTCACGGGCCGCGCCTTCGCCACCGCGTGCCTGGGTCACGCCATGAGCGTGCTGGCGTACGAACGGTGCGGCGTTGGCTACAGCCATGCCCAGTGCCACCCGGCGAATCACCGGCAGGTCGGGCAGGTCATCCCCCAGGTAGGCCACTTGATCATAGCTTAGGCCCAGTTCGGCGAGCAGGCCGTCAAGCACCACCAATTTATCCTCGCGCCCCTGATACAGGTGCGGGATACCGAGGTTCTTGGCGCGACGCTCGACCACCGGGGTCTTGCGCCCGCTGATGATGGCGGTGGTCACCCCCGAGGCCATGAGCATCTTGATGCCCTGGCCATCGAGCGTGTTGAAGGTCTTGAATTCGCTGCCGTCCTCGAGGAAGTACAGGCGCCCGTCGGTGAGCACGCCGTCCACGTCGAATACCGCGAGCTTGATGCTCTTGCCGCGTTGCATGAGGTCCTGGTTCATTCCATCGCTCCTTTACATTACGCCGGCGCGCAGCAGGTCGTGCATGTTCAGGGCGCCGGTCGGGCGGTCCTCGCGGTCCACCACCACCAGGGCGCCGATCTTGTGGTCTTCCATGATCTTCAGGGCTTCGGCGGCGAGCATTTCGGCCCGCGCGGTTTTGCCATGAACGGTCATGACCTGGTCGATCAGGGTGGTGTGCACATCGATGTTGCGGTCCAGGCTGCGGCGCAGGTCGCCGTCGGTGAAGATCCCGGCCAGCTTGCCATCGGGCTCGACGATCACGGTCATGCCCAAACCTTTGCGGGACATTTCAAGCAGCGCATCCTTGAGCAGGGTGCCGCGAGGTACCTGAGGCAGCTCATCGCCGCTGTGCATGACGTTCTCGACCTTCAGCAGCAGGCGGCGGCCCAGCGCACCGCCTGGGTGCGAGAAGGCGAAGTCCTCGGCGGTGAAGCCGCGGGCCTCGAGCAGGGCGATGGCCAGCGCGTCACCCAGTACCAGCGATGCCGTGGTGGAGGAGGTGGGCGCCAGGTTGAGCGGGCAGGCTTCTTGCTCGACACGGGCGTCGAGGTTGACCTCGGCGGCCTGGGCCAGCGGCGAGTCCGGGTTGCCGGTCAGGCTGATAAGTTTGATGCCCAGGCGTTTGATCAGCGGCAGCAGGGTGACGATTTCGGCAGTGCTGCCGGAATTCGACAGGGCAAGGATGACATCATCGCGGGTGATCATGCCCATGTCGCCATGGCTGGCTTCGGCCGGATGTACGAAAAACGCCGGGGTGCCGGTGCTGGCGAGGGTTGCGGCGATCTTGTTGCCGATGTGCCCGGACTTGCCCATGCCGACCACGACAACCCGGCCCTTGCTGGCCAGGATGAGTTCGCAGGCCTTGACGAAATTGTCGTCGATGCGCGCCAGCAGGGCCTCTACGGCCTCGAGTTCCAGGCGCAGGGTGCGTTGGGCGGATTGGATCAGCTCGCTGGATTGGCTCATGTCGAAAAAGCAGTGCCTGATGAAAAGGCCGCGATTATACGCGCAATGAAGAAAACCCTCACCCCTTCGATTGCTGTAGCGAATGTCATCAAAGCCTGTCTCGGGGCTGAACGACTGCTTGCCTGGCCTTGGGGCGGCGCTGTCAGCGGTGCTATAGTTCGCCGCTATTCGGCCTGCCAGGGGTGCGTGTGCCTTCCTGATGGAGGCCGGCGTCCATTAGGACGAGGCTGCACTAGCAAGGAGTCTAGATGAGTGTGGATAGCGCCTACGCGGTCGAGTTGAAGGGGGTTACCTTCAAACGCGGTTCGCGCAGCATTTTCAGCAACGTCGACATCCGCATCCCGCGCGGCAAGGTCACCGGCATCATGGGACCATCGGGTTGCGGCAAGACCACGTTGCTCCGCCTGATGGGCGCGCAGCTGCGCCCTTCCAGCGGTGAGGTATGGGTGGCCGGCCAGAACCTGCCGACGCTGTCGCGCAGCGACCTGTTCGACGCCCGCAAGCAGATGGGTGTGCTGTTCCAGAGCGGCGCGCTGTTCACCGACCTCGACGTGTTCGAGAACGTCGCGTTCCCGCTGCGCGTGCATACCCAGCTGTCGGATGAAATGATCCGTGACATCGTGTTGATGAAGCTGCAGGCCGTGGGCCTGCGCGGCGCCATCGACCTGATGCCCGACGAGCTGTCCGGTGGCATGAAGCGCCGAGTGGCGCTGGCTCGGGCGATTGCCCTGGACCCGCAGATCCTCATGTACGACGAACCGTTCGTCGGCCAGGACCCGATCGCCATGGGGGTACTTGTGCGCCTGATCCGCCTGCTCAACGACGCCCTGGGCATCACCAGCATCGTGGTTTCCCATGACCTGGCAGAAACCGCCAGCATTGCCGATTACATCTACGTGGTAGGTGATGGTCAGGTGCTGGGCCAGGGCACGCCTGATGAGCTGATGGGCTCGGACAACCCACGGATTCGCCAATTCATGAAAGGCGACCCGGACGGCCCGGTACCCTTCCACTTTCCCGCGCCTGACTACCGCGCCGACCTGCTGGGGGCGCGTTGATGCGCAGAAAATCCTTACTCGAACGTGTCCGTCTGCTGGGCCGTTCGGCAATCGACGTGCTGGCCGTGCTCGGGCGTTCGTGCCTGTTCCTGTTCCATGCGCTGGTCGGTCGCGGCGGCATTGGCGGCGGCTTCCAACTGCTGACCAAGCAGCTGTACTCGGTGGGTGTGCTGTCGCTGGCGATCGTTGTCGTGTCCGGGGTATTCATCGGCATGGTGCTGGCGCTGCAGGGTTACAGCATCCTGACCAAATACGGCTCGGAACAGGCGGTAGGGCAAATGGTTGCCCTGACCCTGCTGCGTGAGCTTGGCCCGGTGGTGACGGCGCTGCTGTTCGCGGGCCGTGCCGGTTCCGCGTTGACCGCCGAAATCGGCAACATGAAGTCCACCGAGCAGTTGTCGAGCCTGGAAATGATTGGCGTCGACCCGCTCAAGTACATCGTTGCGCCACGTTTGTGGGCCGGTTTCATCTCGCTGCCGCTGCTGGCGCTGATCTTCAGCGTGGTCGGTATCTGGGGTGGCTCGTGGGTGGCGGTGGACTGGCTGGGCGTCTACGAGGGCTCGTTCTGGGCCAACATGCAGAACAGTGTTTCATTCACTGACGACGTGCTCAACGGGCTGGTCAAGAGCCTGGTGTTCGCTTTCGTCACAACCTGGATCGCCGTTTTCCAGGGGTACGACTGTGAGCCCACCTCAGAAGGGATCAGCCGTGCCACCACCAAGACCGTGGTCTATGCCTCGTTGGCAGTGCTGGGTCTGGACTTTATTCTGACCGCCTTGATGTTTGGAGATTTCTGATGCAAAACCGCACCCTGGAAATCGGTGTCGGCCTGTTCCTCCTGGCCGGGATCCTGGCGCTGCTGCTGCTGGCCCTGCGAGTCAGCGGGCTGTCGGCCAGCCCGAGCAGCGATACCTATAAAGTTTATGCCTACTTCGACAATATCGCCGGTTTGACGGTCAGAGCTAAAGTGACAATGGCCGGTGTGACCATCGGCAAGGTCACCGCCATCGATCTGGACCGTGATTCCTACACCGGTCGGGTGACGCTGCAACTGGACAAGTCGGTGGACAACCTGCCGACCGACTCCACTGCCTCGATCCTGACCGCAGGTCTGCTTGGCGAGAAGTACATCGGCATCAGCGTGGGCGGTGAAGACCAGGTGCTCAAGGAGGGCGCGACCATCCATGACACCCAGTCGGCACTGGTGCTGGAAGATCTGATTGGCAAGTTCCTGCTCAACTCTGTTGGCAAGGAACCGAAAGAAGCGCAACCGGCTAATTAAGGAGTTTCCATGATTTCGATCCTGCGACGTGGCTTGCTGGTCCTGCTGGCGGCCTTCCCCTTGCTGACCATGGCTGCGCAGACACCGCACGATGTGGTCCAGGGCACCACCAATGAACTGCTCGGCGACCTCAAGGCCAACAAGGAGCAGTACAAGTCCAACCCCAACGCCTTCTATGAATCGCTGAACCGCATTCTTGGGCCGGTGGTGGACGCAGACGGTATTTCCCGCAGCATCATGACCGTCAAGTACTCGCGCAAGGCTACCCCGGAGCAGATGCAGCGCTTCCAGGAAAACTTCAAGCGCAGCCTGATGCAGTTCTATGGCAATGCCCTGCTCGAATACAACAACCAGGGTATCGTTGTCGATCCGGCCAAGGCCGATGACGGCAAGCGCGCCAGTGTCGGCATGAAGGTGACCGGCAACAACGGTGCCGTGTACCCGGTGCAGTACACCCTGGAAAACATCGGCGGTGAGTGGAAGGTGCGTAACGTGATCGTCAATGGCATCAATATTGGCAAACTGTTCCGCGATCAGTTCGCCGATGCCATGCAGCGCAACGGCAACGACCTGGACAAGACCATCGATGGCTGGGCCGGCGAAGTGGCCAAGGCCAAGCAGGCGGCCGACAACTCGCCAGAGAAGACCGTCCAATGAGTGAGGCCGGTGTGAGCATGGCCGAGCCGGGCGTACTGCGCCTGGCGGGTGTGCTGGACTACCGCAGCGGCCCGGCCTTGCGCAAGCAGGGCAAGGCGCTGATCGACGGTTCTCGCGAGCCACGTCTGGTGCTTGATTGCTCGGCTGTCGAGAAGTCGTCGAGTGTCGGCTTGTCGCTATTGCTTGCGTACATTCGCGACGCGCAGGCCACCGGCAAGGCGTGCGAGGTACGTGGCATGCCCGACGACATGCGGGAAATTGCCGGGGTCTATGACCTTGATGAAGTGCTGGCAACCTGATGGCCCGGCGCGGATGATGGCCCCTCGGTCAGCGAAGCCTTCGTTGGGCTTCGCAGGCGAGGGGCTTTTTTGTATGATGGCCGACCCGTGCGCATCGGGCGCCGATTGAGGTTGAGCATGCAGGCCGTAGAAGTTAAAAGCTTCCTTGAAGAGAAATTGCCGGGTTCCCGGGTCGAAGTTGAAGGCGAAGGCTGCAACTTCCAGTTGAACGTGATCAGCGACGAGTTGGCTGGCCTGAGCCCGGTCAAACGCCAGCAGGCGATCTATGCTCACCTGAATCCGTGGATCGCCAATGGCAGCATCCATGCGGTAACCATGAAATTTTTCAGCAGCGCAGCCTGGGCTGAGCGCACCTGAGCCAACTTGGCGGCGAGATTCCAATGGACAAACTGATTATTACTGGCGGCGCTCGTCTTGACGGCGAGATCCGCATTTCGGGCGCGAAAAACGCAGCCCTGCCGATTCTGGCGGCGACCCTGCTGGCCGATGGCCCGGTCACCGTGGGCAACCTGCCACACCTGCACGACATCACCACCATGATCGAGCTGTTCGGGCGCATGGGCATCGAGCCTGTGATCGACGAAAAGCTGTCGGTGGAGATCGACCCACGTACCATCAAGACCCTGGTTGCGCCTTACGAACTGGTCAAGACCATGCGCGCCTCGATCCTGGTGCTGGGCCCGATGGTTGCCCGATTCGGCGAAGCCGAAGTGGCCTTGCCTGGCGGCTGCGCCATTGGTTCGCGCCCGGTCGACCTGCACATCCGCGGCCTTGAGGCCATGGGTGCGAAGATCGAAGTAGAAGGCGGCTACATCAAGGCCAAGGCACCTGAAGGTGGCCTGCGTGGCGCGCACTTCTTCTTCGACACCGTGAGCGTGACCGGTACCGAGAACATCATGATGGCCGCAGCCCTGGCCAAGGGCCGCAGCGTGCTGCAGAACGCCGCGCGCGAGCCTGAAGTGGTTGACCTGGCCAACTTCATCAACGCCATGGGCGGCAACGTCCAGGGCGCTGGCACCGATACCATCACCATCGATGGCGTCGAGCGCCTGCACTCGGCCAACTACCGTGTGATGCCAGACCGTATCGAAACCGGTACCTACCTGGTCGCCGCCGCCGTGACCGGTGGCCGCGTCAAGGTCAAGGACACCGACCCGACCATCCTTGAAGCCGTACTGGAAAAACTCAAGGAAGCCGGCGCTGACATCAACACTGGTGAAGACTGGATCGAGCTGGACATGCATGGCAAGCGGCCCAAAGCCGTCAACCTGCGTACGGCCCCGTACCCGGCGTTCCCGACCGACATGCAGGCGCAGTTCATCTCGCTGAACGCCATTGCCGAAGGCACTGGCGCGGTGATCGAGACCATCTTCGAAAACCGCTTCATGCACGTTTACGAAATGCACCGCATGGGCGCGCAGATCCAGGTCGAAGGCAACACTGCCATCGTCACCGGCGTCAAGGCGCTGAAAGGCGCGCCGGTCATGGCCACCGACCTGCGAGCTTCCGCCAGCCTGGTATTGTCGGCGCTGGTTGCCGAAGGCGATACGTTGATCGATCGCATCTACCACATCGACCGTGGTTACGAGTGTATCGAAGAGAAACTGCAGATGCTCGGCGCAAAAATCCGCCGCGTACCGGGCTAAACAGCCCGCTGGTGCAAGGACGCACCTTTCGAATTGAATGCGGCCAGGTCGATGACCTGGCCGGCAGCAGCCGCTTAAGGACCGACGTTCCAATGTTGACCATCGCGCTTTCCAAAGGCCGTATTCTCGACGATACCCTGCCGTTGCTGGCCGAGGCCGGTATCGTGCCGACCGAGAACCCGGACAAGAGCCGCAAACTGATCATCCCCACCACGCAGGACGACGTGCGCCTGCTGATCGTGCGTGCCACCGATGTGCCGACCTATGTCGAGCATGGTGCTGCCGACCTGGGTGTGGCCGGCAAGGACGTGCTGATGGAGTACGGCGGCCAGGGCCTGTACGAGCCCCTGGACCTGCAGATTGCCCAGTGCAAGCTGATGACCGCTGGCGTGGTCGGCGCACCCGAGCCCAAGGGCCGCCTGCGTGTGGCCACCAAGTTCGTCAACGTAGCCAAGCGCTACTACGCCGAACAAGGCCGCCAGGTCGACATCATCAAGCTGTATGGCTCGATGGAACTGGCACCGCTGATCAACCTTGCCGACAAGATCATCGACGTGGTCGACACCGGCAACACCCTGCGTGCCAACGGCCTGGAGCCCCAGGAACTGATCGCCACGATCAGCTCGCGCCTGGTGGTCAACAAAGCCTCCATGAAGATGCAGCACGCCCGCATCCAGAACTTGATCGACACGCTGCGCCAAGCGGTCGAATCGCGACACCGCGGTTGATTCCTGAGCGCGGCCTTCGCTGTCGCGCCCGTCTATCCGCGTCATAGCCATTTTTCTCAGGTGCCCGCGCGGATGGACTGGTAGCCTAGGGCGCCTGAGCATTCGCTAATAATCGAGGCCCTCGCCATGACCGTGTCCACTGCAATTGCCCGTCTCAACGCTGCTGATCCGGATTTCGCCCGACATCTGGATCATCTGCTGAGCTGGGAAAGTGTGTCTGATGACGCGGTCAACCAGCGCGTGCTCGACATCATCAAGGCCGTGCGTGAGCGTGGCGATGCCGCGCTGGTGGAATTCACCCAGCGTTTCGATGGTGTCGATGCGAAGTCGATTGAAGACCTGATCCTCAACCGCGAACGCCTGGAACTGGCGCTGACCCGCATTACCCCTATCCAGCGCGAAGCCCTGGAAAAGGCCGCCAACCGTGTGCGCATGTACCACGAACGGCAGAAGCAGGACTCCTGGCAGTACACCGAAGCCGACGGCACCGTGCTCGGCCAGAAAGTCACCCCACTGGACCGTGCTGGCCTGTACGTGCCAGGCGGCAAGGCGTCGTACCCGTCGTCGGTGCTGATGAACGCCATCCCGGCCAAGGTTGCCGGCGTGGCCGAAGTGGTGATGGTAGTGCCGACCCCGCGTGGTGAGGTCAACGAACTGGTGCTGGCCGCCGCGTGCATCGCCGGTGTCGACCGTGTGTTCACCGTCGGGGGGGCTCAGGCTGTCGCTGCGCTGGCCTACGGTACCGAAAGCGTGCCGCAGGTCGACAAGATCGTCGGCCCTGGCAACATCTACGTTGCCACCGCCAAGCGCCACGTGTTCGGCCAGGTAGGCATCGACATGATCGCCGGCCCGTCAGAAATCCTCGTGGTCTGCGACGGCCAGACCGACCCGGACTGGATCGCCATGGACCTGTTCTCCCAGGCCGAACACGACGAAGACGCCCAGGCCATTCTGGTTAGCCCGGATGCCGCCTTCCTCGACCGCGTTGCCGCCAGCATCGACAAGCTGATGCCGACCATGGAGCGTGCCGAGATCATCGAGAAGTCGATCAATGGCCGTGGCGCGCTGATCCAGGTGCGTGACATGCAGCAGGCCATGGATGTGGCCAACCGCATCGCCCCGGAGCACCTGGAGCTGTCGGTGGCCGACCCGCAGGCCTGGCTGCCGCACATTCGCCACGCTGGCGCGATCTTCATGGGCCGCCACACCAGCGAAGCGCTGGGCGACTACTGCGCCGGCCCCAACCACGTGCTGCCCACCTCCGGCACCGCGCGCTTCTCGTCGCCGCTGGGGGTGTATGACTTCCAGAAGCGTTCGTCGATCATCTTCTGCTCCGAGCAGGGTGCATCCGAATTGGGCCACACCGCCTCGGTCCTGGCCCGTGGCGAGTCGCTGACCGCCCACGCCCGTAGCGCCGAATACCGTATCCTGACCCAAGACAAGGGGAACTGAGCATGAGTCGATTCTGGAGCCCCTTCGTCAAGGACCTGGTGCCTTACGTGCCGGGCGAGCAACCCAAGCTGGCCCGCCTGGTCAAGCTGAACACCAACGAAAACCCCTATGGCCCGTCGCCCAAGGCGCTGGAGGCCATGCGCGGCGAGTTGAACGACAACCTGCGCTTGTACCCGGACCCGAACGGTGATCGCCTCAAACAAGCGGTGGCCGAGTACTACGGCGTGACACCGGCGCAAGTGTTTGTCGGCAACGGCTCGGACGAGGTGCTGGCGCACATCTTCCACGGCCTGTTCCAGCACGATGCACCGCTGCTGTTCCCCGATATCAGCTACAGCTTCTACCCGGTGTACTGTGGCCTGTACGGTATCGCCTTCGAACAGGTGGCGCTGGACGAGCAGTTCCAGATCCGCATCGAGGATTACAACAAGCCCAATGCAGGCATCATCTTCCCCAACCCCAACGCGCCGACCGGCTGCTTGATGCCGCTGCAAGCGGTGGAGCAATTGCTGCTGGCCAACCGTGATTCGGTGGTGGTGGTGGATGAGGCCTACATTGATTTCGGTGGTGAAACGGCCATCAGCCTGGTGGACCGCTACGATAATCTGTTGGTGACCCAGACGCTGTCGAAGTCGCGTTCGCTGGCAGGCTTGCGCGTTGGCCTGGCGGTTGGGCACCCCGACCTGATCGAGGCGCTGGAGCGAATCAAGAACAGCTTCAACTCCTACCCGTTGGACCGTGCGGCCATCGTCGGCGCGGCGGTGGCGTTCGAGGATCGCGAGTACTTCGAGCAAACCTGCCGCAAGGTGATCGAAAGCCGCGAAGTGCTGGTTGGCGAGCTGCAGGCCAAGGGCTTCGAGGTGTTGCCATCAGCGGCCAACTTCATCTTCGCCCGCCACCCGCAGCAGGATGCCGGCGAGCTGGCGGCACGGCTGCGCGAGCAGGGCGTGATCGTGCGCCACTTCAAACAGCCACGCATCGCCCAGTTCCTGCGTATCACCATCGGTACACCGGAGATGAACCAGGCGCTGCTGGACGCGTTGAGCTGACTGTATCCGCAGCCTTCGCGGGGCGGCCTGGGGTGACGAACGCCTTGGCCGCCGGCCGGTTGCGCACCGCCGCCGGTGTACCATCGAGCACCAGCACATAATCGTTCTGCTTTCCCATGCCCTCCGGATCAGTCCATTGCCCGTCGCTGGCTGCTACCTGGGCAACCACTTGCCCGTTCTTGATGATCGTCAGGTAGCCATCGGCGTTGCTGTTCCAGCGCAGCCGCCCTGTGTTCTCATCGGCCCGCACCTTGCGTACGCCGGTGTTGCCCAGCAAAGGTGTGCCGTCCAGTAGCCACTCCGGCTGCAGCTTGAGGCCCATGTGGCGCAACACCGTGGGCGCTACCGAGGTTTGCGCAGGTAGCCCATACAGGTTGTTGGGGCCAGGCATTTCTGCGGGAATGCTCAGTTCGGTCAGTTCCTGATTCAGCGGCTTGCTGCTGGCGATGAAGATGCTCTTCTCCTGCTCTGAAACGCTGCCGTGGCCTTTTCCCCAATAATCCCGGCCGTGGTCGGTGCTGACGATAACCAGCCAGTCTTCCTGCGGGAACATGCGGCGCCGCTGGTCCACCTTGTCCAGTAAATGCCCGATCTCGATGTCCACCTTGCGCAATGCCTGCAGGTAGCGCTGGCCGTAACCCTCGTTGTGGCCGACTTGGTCAGGTTCGTCCAGTTGAATGAAGGTGAAGTCGGCAGGTGTATTGCCGAGGATCTGCAACGTACGTTCGGTCACCTGTGCATCCGTCAAACCACTTTCGCGCACGTCGGCGCCGTGCGCGTCTTCCAGCAGAAATGCCGTGTTGATGGGGGGCCAGTTGACGATGCTGGCAAGGTAAGCGTTGGGGAAAGCCTGGCGTAACCGCTTGAACAGGCTGGGAAAGGCCGGGTTTACCCGCTGTGAGTCGGCGTTTGAGTCAACGCCATGTTTGTTGCTCCACACGCCGGTCAGCAAGGTGACCCAGCCGGGACCGCTCAAGGTCGGTTGTTCGCTGGCCGTGCCATTGATGCCACCGGCGTAGGCCTTGCCGTAGTAAAGCCGTTGCGCCAAGTTGGTGGCGTCGCCCAGTTGCAGGTACTGCTGCAATTGCACGCCGCCAAGGCCAATGAACAAGGCTTTGGGCTGGCTTGGATGCCGGGCCGGCTCGCAGCCCGGCAGCAGGGCCAGGAGCAGCAGTAACAACAGGTTCACGCGTCGCATCAACGTATACCTTGAGAGTACGTTGTGAGCGTTGCAACAAAGGCCTATGCCCACAACTGGCAGAAATGACAGGTGGTTTACGGCGTTGCCCGCTATCCAGTAAGCTGCGCAAATTCATCGGATGATTGGTTGAGTGGCATGAGTACAGAATTGACCAAGCGTTCCTTGGTGGAACTGGCGGTTGAACGTATGCGCGAACGCATCGTTTTGGGCGACTGGCAGGTCGGCCAGCGCCTGCCGACCGAACCGGAACTGGCCCTGCAGCTGGGCATCAGCCGTAACACCGTCCGTGAGGCCATGCGCGTGCTGGCTTTCAGTGGCCTGGTAGAAATCCGCCAGGGTGATGGCAGCTACCTGCGCACGGCCCAGGACCCGCTGCAGGCGGTGCAGGCAATGTCGCGCTGCACCCCCGAGCAGGCCCGTGAAACCCGCCATATCCTCGAAACCGAGGCTATCGGCCTGGCGGCCTTGCGACGTACCGACGCCGACCTGCAGGCGCTACGTGATGCCCTGGCAGGCAGTGCCGGGCACTTTCACGGGGATGTCGATGCCTATGTGACGTGTGATCTGGTGTTTCACCAACGGCTGGTCGATGCCGCCCACAACCCGGCGTTAAGCGAGCTGTATCGTTACTTTTCCGGGGTGGTGGCTGCCGCGCTGCAGCGCAACATGGCGACCGTGCCACGCTGCCAGGCCACGTTCGACCTGCATGGGCAGATCCTCGACGCCATCGAGCAACGCGACGCGGAGCGGGCCAAGCGCCTGAGCCGTACCCTCATCGAATCCTGACTCCGAGAAGGCCATGGCTGAATCAATCACACGCAATACCCCGCCAAAGGAGCGCGAGCTCGATGAGCTGCTGATCGACGCTGAAGCTGACGACGAGCAAGTGCAGCAGCAGCCCGTGCTGCTGAGGCGGCCCTGGTTTTTGTTGCTGGGCCTGGTGCTGGTGGCGTTGAACTTGCGCCCGGCGCTGTCGAGCATGGCGCCGGTGCTGGGCCAGGTCTCCGAGGGCCTGGGGCTCAATGCCTCGCAGGCAGGCTTGCTGACCACCTTGCCGGTGCTGTGCCTGGGCCTGTTCGCGCCGCTGGCGCCTGCGCTGGCACGGCGCTTTGGCAGCGAGCGGGTGATCGTCGGCATTCTGGTTACCCTGGCGCTGGGTATCGGGGTGCGAAGCACATTTGGCGTCACCGGGGTGTTTCTCGGTAGCCTGATGGCGGGTGCCAGCATCGGCATTATCGGCGTGTTGCTGCCGGGTATCGTCAAGCGCGATTTCCCGCAGCACGCTGGCACGCTGACCGGTGTGTACACCATGGCTTTGTGCCTGGGCGCGGCCATGGCGGCGGGGGCCACCGTACCCTTGGCCCAGCATTTCGACGGTAGTTGGGCGCTGGGGCTGGGCTTCTGGGGGCTGCCGGCCTTGCTGGCCATGCTGGTGTGGCTGCCTCAGGCCCGGCACGGGCATGGCCTGCACAAGGTTGCCTATCGCGTGCGTGGCCTGTGGCGCGACCCGCTGGCCTGGCAGGTGACCCTGTACATGGGGCTGCAGTCGTCGTTGGCCTACATCGTCTTTGGCTGGTTGCCGTCGATCCTGATCGGCCGCGGCCTAAGCCCGACCGAGGCGGGGCTGGTGCTGTCGGGCTCGGTGATCGTGCAGTTGATCAGCTCGCTCACAGCACCTTGGTTGGCCACCCGTGGCAAGGACCAACGGCTGGCTATCGTGGTGGTCATGTTGATCACCCTGGCGGGGTTGTTCGGTTGCCTGTATGCACCGATCTCCGGGCTGTGGGGCTGGGCCGTGGTGCTTGGTCTGGGGCAGGGCGGTACTTTTGCCCTGGCGCTGACCTTGATCGTGCTGCGCTCGAAGGACGCGCACGTTGCGGCAAACCTGTCGAGCATGGCCCAGGGGGTCGGTTACACCCTGGCGTCAATGGGGCCATTTGCGGTGGGGTTGGTGCATGACATGACCGGGGGCTGGGCGGCAGTGGGGTGGATTTTCGCGGTGCTGGGTACTGGCGCCATCGTGTTCGGGCTGGGTGCCGGGCGGGCGTTGCATGTACAGGTGACAAGCGAGAAGGTCTGAGTGCCGGCACTGGTATAAGCCTTCGGGGCGGATTATCGTGCTGCTTTCGACCCGAGGACGGACCAGCCCCCATGAGCGACGCCAACCGCGACCTGATCACCCGCTTCTACCAGGCCTTCCAGCGCCTGGATGCCGAGGCCATGCTGGCCTGCTACAGCGACGATATCGTTTTCAGCGACCCGGTGTTCGGGACCCTGCGCGGCAAGGACGCGGGCGATATGTGGCGGATGCTCACCAGCCGCGCCAAAAACTTCACCCTGACGTTCGACAGCGTCCGTGCTGATGAGCGCACGGGTGCTGCGCACTGGGTGGCAACCTACCTGTTCAGCCAGACCGGCCGCGTCGTGGTCAATGACATCCAGGCGCGCTTTGTCATTCGCGATGGGCTGATCTGCCAGCATGACGACACGTTCGACCTGTGGCGCTGGTCGCGGCAGGCGCTTGGGGTGCCCGGCATGTTGCTGGGTTGGTCGCCGCTGTTGCAGAACAAGGTCCGCCTGCAGGCATTCAAGGGTTTGCGCGCCTTCCAGCAGGCCCAAGGTGAGTGAAGTCGTCGAACCTGTGGTTGGTAAACCCTGGTTTGTCTACCTGGTACGGGCGGCCAATGGCTCGTTATATTGCGGCATCAGCGATGATCCGCAGCGGCGCTTCGTGGCACATCAGAGGGGGCAGGGCGCCCGCTACTTCAAGACCAGCCCGGCCCAGGCGCTGGTGTATGTGGAGCAGTGGCCGGATAAAGGCGAAGCGTTGCGCCAGGAACGGTTGGTGAAGCGGCTGCGCAAGTCGGCGAAGGAGGCACTGGTGGCCTCCTTCAAAGGCGTTGGGGGAATCAGTCCTTGCGGCGCTTCAGCTGATCGACCAACGTCGTCGGCAGCCCCTTGATGATCAGGGTGCCCGCAGCTTCGTCATATTCAACCTTGTCACCCAGCAAGTGCGCCTCGAAGCTGATCGACAGGCCTTCGGCGCGCCCGGTGAAGCGGCGGAACTGGTTCAGTGTGCGTTTGTCCGCGGGGATTTCCGGCGACAGGCCGTAGTCCTTGTTGCGGATATGGTCGTAGAACGCTTTGGGCCGGTCCTCGTCGATCAGGCTGGACAGTTCCTCCAGCGTCACCGGTTCGCCCAGCTTGGTCTGGGTGGTGGCGTACTCGACCAGGGTCTGGGTCTTTTCGCGGGCGGATTCTTCCGGCAGGTCTTCGCTTTCGACAAAGTCGCTGAAGGCCTTGAGCAGGGTGCGGGTTTCGCCCGGGCCATCAACGCCTTCCTGGCAGCCGATGAAATCGCGGAAGTAATCCGAGACCTTCTTGCCGTTCTTGCCCTTGATGAACGAAATGTACTGCTTGGAGTTCTGGTTGTTCTTCCACTCCGACAGGTTGATGCGCGCCGCCAGGTGCAGCTGGCCAAGGTCGAGGTGACGTGACGGGGTGACGTCCAGCTCGGCGTTCACCGCCACGCCTTCGCTGTGGTGCAGCAGGGCGATTGCCAGGTACTCGGTCATGCCTTGCTGGTAGTGGGCAAACAGGATGTGCCCGCCGGTGGACAGGTTGGACTCTTCCATCAGCTTCTGCAGGTGCTCGACAGCGACGCGGCTGAAGGCGGTGAAGTCCTTTTCCTCATCCAGGTACTGTTTGAGCCAGCCGCTCAGCGGGTAGGCCCCCGATTCGCCGTGGAAAAACCCCCAGGCCTTGCCTTGCTTGGCGTTATAGCTGTCATTGAGGTCGGCCAGCAGGTTTTCGATGGCATCGGAGGCCGCCAGTTCAGAGTCGCGAGCATGCAGCACGGCGGGGCTGCCATCGGGCTTTTTGTCGATCAGGTGAACGATGCAATGACGAATTGGCATGGAATTCTCGGCGAGCTGCAAAAGTCGCCAAGTTTACCCTACACGCAAGGTGATGCAGTGGCCGTATGTTGGCAGATATGTCGGTTGTTCGTTTTTTGTTCAATTTTGTACGAATTAAGCTAAAACCCCCGAAAAACCTGCATTAAATCGAAGCGTGCAGCGGATATTTATCCATTCCTGTGGTAGTTTTGCGCGGTCTTGCGCCCCTCGTGTGGCGCATTGCTGGCAGCGTGCTTTCGTCGTGTCGAACCAAACGCCGATTTACGTATCTACATACGCGATTGGCGCGGCCCTCCACTAAAAGGGGCTGGCCCGATAACGTCGTAGTTCGCTGCATAACCATCGAATTTGATAGGGAAGGAACACCACCATGGCATTGACCAAAGACCAACTGATTGCCGACATCGCCGAATCGATCGCCGCGCCAAAAGCCACCGCCAAGAACGCTCTGGAGCAACTGGGCCAGATCGTTGCCGACCAACTGGAAAACGGCGCTGAAATCACTCTGCCAGGCATTGGCAAGCTGAAAGTCTCCGAGCGTCCTGCCCGTACCGGCCGCAACCCTTCGACTGGCGCTGCCATCGAAATCGCTGCCAAGAAAGTCGTCAAGTTCGTTCCAGCCAAAGTGCTGACCGACGCCATCAACAAGTAATTGTTGAAGCGTTGACGAAACCGCGCCCGGCTTGCCCGGGCGCGGTTTTTTCATGCCTGTGATTTACGCTGTGCGTGCCAGGCCAGGCGCGCAGCGGCGTCATGGAAGCTCCAGGCGACCATGCGGCTCTGTTTCTGCCCTTGGCCCATCTCGATGATGCGCACGGCCTTGGCGCCCGCCTTTTTCAGCGCCGCCTCGATACCTGGCAGGTTGCTGGCCTTGGACACCAGGCTGGTGAACCACAGCACCCGCTCGGCATATTGCACGCTTTCGCCAACCAGTTGGCTGACAAAGCGGATTTCGCCGCCTTCGCACCACAGTTCATTGTTCTGGCCTCCGAAGTTGAGCACGGGCAGTTTGCGCTTGGGGTCCTGCTTGCCCAGGTTTTTCCACTTGCGCTGGCTGCCGCGGGTGGCTTCGTCGCGTGAGGCATGGAAGGGCGGGTTGCACAGGGTCAGGTCGAAGCGTTCGCCCTCTTGCAGCAGGCCGCTGAGGATGTGTGCACGGTTGGCCTGCTGGCGCAGGATGATGGCCTTGCCCAGGCCATTGGCCTGGACGATGGCCTTGGCCGAGGCCAGTGCCACCGGGTCGATGTCCGAGCCGAGGAAGCGCCAGCGGTAGTCACTGTGGCCCAACAGCGGGTAGATGCAATTGGCACCTACGCCAATGTCCAGCGCACGTACCTGGGCGCCCTTGGGGACCTCACCCGCATTGTCGTCGGCCAACAGGTCGGCGGCCACGTGGATGTAGTCGGCGCGACCTGGAATGGGCGGGCACAGGTAGTCGGCGGGGATGTCCCAGTGCTGGATGCCGTATTGGGCCTTGAGCAGGGCGCGGTTGAACACCCGCACGGCTTCGGGGTTGGCGAAGTCGATGCTGGGTTTGCCGTGGGGGTTGGTGATGGTGAAGCGGGCCAGGTCAGGGTGGGCCTTGATCAGGCTGGGGAAGTCGTAGCGGCCCTGGTGGCGGTTGCGCGGGTGCAGGGTGGGTTTTTCTGTCATGGTCGGATCCGGTGTTGCAGGCCGTGGGGCTGCTTTGCAGCCCTTTCGCGACACAAGGCCGCTCCTACAGGATAGCGGCGCCCTTCAAACCGGCGCCGTCCCTGTAGGAGCGGCCTTGTGTCGCGAAAGGGCCGCAACGCGGCCCCTGCGGTCTATCAGATTGTTACAGCGCTGCAATCCGCGCATGTTGCTCGGTGAAGTTGGCCAGGGCCTGCTCGGACTCGGCCAGCTTGGCGCGCTCCTTCTCGATCACCGCAGGCGGCGCCTTGTCGACGAAGGCGGCGTTGGACAGCTTGCCGCCCACGCGCTGGACTTCACCTTGCAGACGCTGGATTTCCTTGTTCAGGCGAGCCAACTCGGCGTCTTTGTCGATCAGGCCTGCCATCGGCACCAGCACCTGCAGATCGCCCACCAGTGCGGTGGCCGACAGCGGCGCTTCGTCGGCATCGCCGAGGACGGTGAACGACTCGACCTTGGCCAGCTTCTTCAGCAGCGCTTCGTTTTCCTGCAGGCGGCGCTGGTCGTCGGCGTTGGCGTTCTTCAGGAACAGCGGCAGCGGCTTGCCGGGGCCGATGTTCATCTCGGCGCGGATGTTGCGCAGGCCGACCATCAGCTCTTTCAGCCACTCGATGTCGCCTTCTGCAGCGGCGTCGATGCGCGCTTCATTGGCCACTGGCCACGGCTGCAGCATGATGGTCTTGCCATCGATGCCAGCCAGCGGCGCGATGCGCTGCCAGATTTCTTCGGTGATGAACGGCATGAACGGGTGCGCCAGGCGCAGCGCTACTTCCAGCACGCGCACCAGGGTGCGGCGGGTGCCACGGGCGCGCTCGACCGGGGCGTTTTCGTCCCACAGTACCGGCTTGGACAGCTCCAGGTACCAGTCGCAGTACTGGTTCCAGATGAACTCGTACAACGCCTGGCTGGCCAGGTCGAAGCGGAACTGCTCCAGCTGGCGGGTCACTTCGGCTTCGGTGCGCTGCAGTTGCGAGATGATCCAGCGGTCGGCCAGCGACAGTTCGTAGGCTTCGCCGTTCTGACCGCAGTCTTCGCCCTTGTCCAGCACGTAGCGGGCAGCGTTCCAGATCTTGTTGCAGAAGTTGCGGTAGCCTTCGACGCGGCCCATGTCGAACTTGATGTCGCGGCCAGTGGAGGCCAGCGAGCAGAAGGTGAAGCGCAGGGCGTCGGTGCCGTAGCTGGCGATACCTTCAGGGAACTCGGCCTTGGTCTGCTTGGCGATTTTTTCGGCAAGCTTGGGCTGCATCATGCCGCTGGTGCGTTTTTCCAGCAGGGCATCGAGGGTGATGCCGTCGACGATGTCCAGCGGGTCCAGGACGTTGCCTTTGGACTTGGACATCTTCTGGCCCTGGCCGTCACGTACCAGGCCGTGCACGTACACGGTCTTGAACGGTACCTGCGGGGTGCCGTCTTCGTTCTTGATCAGGTGCATGGTCAGCATGATCATGCGCGCAACCCAGAAGAAGATGATGTCGAAGCCAGTCACCAACACGTCGGTGGAGTGGAACTTCTTGAGGAATTCGGTCTGTTCCGGCCAGCCCAGGGTGGAGAAGGTCCACAGGCCCGAGCTGAACCAGGTGTCGAGCACGTCGTCGTCCTGGCGCAGGACCACGTCGGCGCCCAGGTTATGCTTGGTGCGCACTTCAGCCTCGTCGCGGCCGACATAGACCTGGCCGGCCTCGTCGTACCACGCCGGAATGCGGTGGCCCCACCACAGCTGGCGGCTGATGCACCAGTCCTGGATATCGCGCATCCAGGAGAAGTACATGTTCTCGTACTGCTTGGGCACGAACTGGATGCGGCCATCTTCCACGGCGGCGATGGCGGGTTCTGCCAGCGGCTTGGTGGAAACGTACCACTGGTCGGTCAGCCACGGCTCGATGACAGTGCCGGAGCGGTCGCCTTTCGGCACTTTCAGCGCGTGGTCGTCGATGCTGACCAGCAGGCCCTGGGCGTCCAGGTCGGCGACGATCTGCTTGCGCGCGACAAAGCGGTCGAGGTTGGCGTACTGGGCCGGCAGTCGGGTGTCGACCTGCTCGTTGACGCTGCCGTCGAGGTTGAAGGCCTGGGCGCTGGCCAGCACGAAGGCGTTCTTGTCGAAGATGTTCAGCAGCGGCAGGTTGTGGCGCTTGCCGACTTCGTAGTCGTTGAAGTCGTGGGCCGGGGTGATCTTCACGCAACCGGTACCGAATTCTGGGTCGCAGTAGTCGTCGGCGATGATCGGAATGCGGCGACCGACCAGTGGCAGTTCAACGAACTTGCCGATCAGTGCCTGGTAACGTTCGTCGTTCGGGTTGACGGCCACGGCGGCGTCACCCAGCAGGGTTTCTGGACGCGTGGTGGCAACGACCAGGTAATCCTGGCCTTCGGCGGTCTTGGCGCCGTCGGCCAGCGGGTAGCGCAGGTTCCACAGGTGGCCTTTCTCGTCGTGGTTTTCCACTTCGAGGTCGGAGATGGCCGTGTGCAGCTTGGTGTCCCAGTTGACCAGGCGCTTGCCGCGGTAGATAAGGCCGTCTTCATGCAGGCGCACGAACGCTTCTTTAACGGCTTCGGAGAGGCCGTCGTCCATGGTGAAGCGCTCGCGGCTCCAGTCTACCGACGAGCCCAGGCGACGGATCTGGCGGCTGATGTTGCCACCGGACTGATCCTTCCACTCCCAGACCTTTTCCAGGAACTTTTCGCGGCCCAGGTCATGACGGTTCTGGCCTTTGGCTTCGAGCTGGCGCTCGACCAGCATCTGCGTGGCGATACCGGCGTGGTCGGTGCCTGGCTGCCACAGGGTGTCGCGGCCTTGCATGCGACGGAAACGGATCAGGGCGTCCATGATCGCGTTGTTGAACCCGTGGCCCATGTGCAGGCTGCCGGTGACGTTCGGCGGCGGGATCATGATGGTGTAGGACTCGCCTGCACCTTGCGGGGCGAAATAGTTCTCGGACTCCCAGGTGTTGTACCAGGAAGTTTCAATAGCGTGCGGCTGGTAGGTCTTATCCATGCGCGGCGGGACCCTGTGCATTTATTCGGGAAAGCCGAAAAGTATAACGAAGGCACAGGGTTTAGGCGACAGGCCGGGGGCTGCTTTGCAGCCCTTTCGCGACACAAGGCTGCTGCCACAGATGAACGCCTTCCTCCTGTGGCAGCGGCCTTGTGTCGCGAAGGTCACTCCGAACGCTTGATCAACCGCTCGATCCGCGCATCCAGCCGGCGCTTGATCTCGTTCTCGATGTGCGGGGTAAAGTCGTTGATCACGTCCTGCATGATCAACTGCGCAGCCGCCCGCAGCTCGCTTTCCAGGTGCAGCAGGGTGTCCTGGCGGCGGGTCTGCGGGTCTTCCTCGGGTTCTACAGCTACCGGTTCGGCAACAGGGGCAGGTTTGCCGGCAGGCTCTTCCAGCAGCAACGGGATCTGCTCTACCGTCTCGGTCAGCAGCGGCGGTTGCAGGTCGGCGTCGCCAAGCAGCTGGCGGATCGACTCAAGGTCATCGAGCAGGTGGGCGGAGTCGGGCAAAGGGGAGGGCTTGTCCATCGTCGTCAAAGTCGCTGTAAGCGGTGGTCTTGCAGAGCATAGCCCTGTTCACGGTAGAAACGGAATCGCTCACGGGCTGATTGGCGGATACCAGGCTCTTCGACGACGATTTCGGCTACCCGCTCGAACTGGCCGACAAAACCCGGCACGCTGGCGCCCAGGTTGATCAGCAGGTCGTGGTGCTCGCCTGCGTTGTCAGCCAGGCCCAGGGCCACGTCAGTATCGGCATGCACTTCGGCCAGGTCGTGGGGCACGAACGCCTCGCCCTTGAAACGCCATAAGCGCTGGTCCAGCTCGCTGCGCTGTTCAGTATCCTGGCAGTGCAGATAAACACGGTGGCCGAGGCGCCAGGCTTTTTCGCACAGTTTGCAGGCGAAATCGAGCCGCGCCGACAACGAGTCGGTGGGCAAGATGTAGAAGTCGACTTTGCTCATGGTTGGTCTCGCCGGCCGGTGGCGCAGGGCACCACCGGCTTCACGGCGTCAGGCGCCAGCGCGGTCCAGCAGGTACTGGGTCAGCAGGGGGACCGGGCGGCCAGTGGCGCCCTTGTCCTTGCCGCCGCTTACCCAGGCGGTGCCGGCGATGTCCATGTGCGCCCAGTTGTAGGCCTTGGCGAAGCGCGACAGGAAGCAGCCAGCGGTGATGGTACCGGCCTTCGGCCCGCCGATGTTGCCCATGTCGGCGAACGGGCTGTCCAACTGCTCCTGGTATTCGTCGAACAGCGGCAGCTGCCAGGCACGGTCGTCGGCGCGCTTGCCGGCATCGAGCAACTGGCCGACCAGGTCGTCATTGTTGCCCATCAGGCCGGAGGTGTGGCTGCCCAGGGCAACGATGCAGGCGCCGGTCAGGGTGGCGATGTCGATCACCGCCTGTGGCTTGAAGCGTTCGGCGTAGGTCAGGGTATCGCACAGCACCAGGCGGCCTTCGGCGTCGGTGTTGAGAATTTCCACGGTCTGGCCGCTCATGGTGGTGACGATGTCACCCGGGCGGGTGGCGCCGCCACTTGGCATGTTCTCGGCGCAGGCCAGCAGGCACACCAGGTTGATCGGCAGTTGCAGCTCGAGCACGGCACGCAGGGTGCCGAACACGCTGGCGGCGCCGCACATGTCGTATTTCATTTCGTCCATGCCGGCGCCTGGCTTGAGGCTGATGCCGCCGGTATCGAAGGTAATGCCTTTACCGACCAGCACGAACGGCTTGTCGGCCTTCTTGCCGCCCTGATAATTGAGCACGATCATGCGTGGCGGCTGGTCGCTGCCCTGGCCCACGGCGTAGAAAGCGCCCATGCCCAGGTCCTTGATCTTTTTCTCGTCCAGCACTTCAACCTTGAGGCCTTTGTGCGCCTTGCCCAGGTCCTTGGCCTGTTCGGCCAGGAAGCTTGGGTGGCAAAGGTTGGGCGGCAGGTTACCGAGGTCGCGGGTGAAGGCCATGCCGGTGGCGATGGCGCTGGCGTGCTTGACCGCGCGCTCGACTTCGGCCTGGCCGGCCTTGTCGGCCAGCAGGGTGACCTTTTTCAGGGCGCGTGGCTCGGCCTTCTGGCTTTTGAAACGATCGAACACATACTCGCCGTCGAGCAGGGTTTCAGCCAGCAGGCGGTACTTGCCGTAGTGGGCGTCGCGGTTGCTGACAGCGATATCGTCCAGAGCCAGTACGGCATCAGCGCCGTTCAGGCCCTTGAGTACGCCAGCGACACTGGCAACCAGTTTGCGCCAGGCGCGGTCACCCAGGGCTTCTTCCTTGCCACTGCCAACCAGCAGCACGCGCTCGGCCTTCAGGCCCGCGAGGTTCTGCAGCAGCAAGGTCTGCCCCGGCTTGCCGGCCAGGTCGCCGCGCTTGAGCACGGCGCTGATGGCGCCTTCGCTGGCCTGGTCGACTGCCTTGGCAACAGCGCCGAGCTTGCGATTTTCACCTACCGGAATGACCAGCGTGGCGGTTTTTACGGATGCAGCAGCTACGCTTTTTACAACCAGTTCCATGTCAGGGTCCCCGAATGATCGATACGTATGGCGCTGTGCGTTCCAGCGCTCTGGACGGGCCTGGCCGCGTCGTCGCGCACCAGCAGAAAAGCTGCCAGTTTGAGCCTGCGGCAAGCGTGCTGACAACCCCGTTGTGCACCTTCATGCGCGGCCAAGTGACAGGGGCGGCCAATCACAGGATAATGCGCGCACTTTACATGGAGGTTCGCCTTTGGCGAACCGGCATTGGTCTTGGATGTACTAAGTCATTGTTTGGCGCCATTGCATGGCAGTCCGCCCTGACAACCCAGGAGTGTCTGGTTTGATCGTCTTTCGTTATCTGTCCCGCGAGGTCCTGGTGACCTTGAGCGCCGTCAGCGCTGTGCTGCTGGTGATCATCATGAGCGGGCGCTTCATCAAGTACCTGGCCCAGGCTGCCCAAGGCGTGCTCGATCCGGGTGTGCTGTTCCTGATCATGGGCTTCCGCCTGCCGGGCTTCCTGCAGCTGATCCTGCCGCTGGGGCTGTTCCTCGGCATTCTTCTGGCTTACGGGCGCCTGTACCTGGAAAGCGAGATGACCGTACTGTCGGCCACGGGCATGAGCCAGCAGCGCTTGCTGGGCCTGACCATGGCGCCGGCTGCCCTGGTCGCCCTGCTGGTGGCCTGGCTGAGCCTGAGCCTGGCACCGCTGGGCGTAGCCCAGGTGCAGCAGATCATCAGCCAGCAGGATGCCCTGACCGAGTTCGACACCCTGGTGCCGGGCCGCTTCCAGACATTGCGTGATGGCTCGCGGGTAACCTACACCGAGCAACTGTCGGATGACCGCATCAACCTGGCTGGGGTGTTCATCTCCGAGAAGCGCTTCAACCAGGACAAGACCAAGGACCGTGCCCCGTCGGTGCTGGTCGCCGAGAAAGGCCACCAGGAGATCCAGGCCGACGGCAACCGCTACCTGGTCCTGGAGAACGGCTACCGCTACGACGGCAACCCAGGCCAGGCCGACTACCGTGCTATCAAGTACGACACTTACGGCGTGCTGCTGCCCAAGCCGGAAGTCGCCGAGGAGGTAACCGAGCGCGAAGCTATCCCTACCTCCGAGCTGATTGGCAAGAAAGGCCTGCGTGAGCGCGCCGAACTGCAATGGCGGATATCGCTGCCGATCCTGGTGTTTGTCGTTACCTTGCTGGCGGTGCCGCTGTCACGGGTCAACCCGCGACAAGGCCGCTTCCTCAAGCTGTTGCCAGCAATTCTTCTGTACATGGCCTACCTGACAATGCTGATTTCCGTACGCGGCGCCCTCGAGAAGGGCAAACTGCCGATCGCCCTGGGCATGTGGTGGGTCCACGGCCTGTTCCTGCTGATCGGCCTTGGTCTGATGTACTGGGAGCCTCTGCGCCTCAAACGCGCCGCTCGCCGTGCGGAGGTGGCCCATGGCTAAGCTCGACCGCTACATCGGCCAGAGCGTGCTGATGGCCATTCTGGCTGTGCTGGGGATCATCCTCGGCCTGGCCTCGCTGTTCGCCTTCATCGATGAGATGAGCGACCTGAGTGACACCTACACGGTGATGGAAGCGGGCAACTTCGTCCTGCTTACCGCACCACGGCGGCTGTACGAAATGCTGCCGATGGCGGCATTGATCGGCTGCCTGATCGGCCTGGGTAGCCTGGCCAGCAGCAGCGAACTGACCATCATGCGTGCGGCGGGTGTTTCCATCGGCCGTATCGTCTGGGCGGTGATGAAGCCGATGCTGGTGCTGATGCTGGTTGGCCTGCTGATTGGCGAGTACGTGGCACCGGTGACCGAGAACAAGGCCCAGGCCGACCGTTCCCTGGCCCAGGGTGGCGGTGAAGCGCAAAGCTCCAAACGCGGCATGTGGCACCGCCAGGGCGAGGAATACGTGCACATCAACGCCGTGCAGCCCAACGGCCTGCTGCTGGGTGTAACCCGCTACCGCTTCGACAACGAGCGCAAGATCGTCACCTCGAGCTTCGCCCGCCGCGCGCAGTACCAGGACGACCACTGGCTGCTGGCTGACGTGCGCACCACCTACTTCCGTGGCGACCACACCGAAGTGGTCAACGCGCCGCAGGAGCGCTGGGACGTTTCGCTCACGCCAGAACTGCTCAATACCGTGATTCTGGCGCCGGAGTCGCTGTCGATCACCGGGCTGTGGGACTACATCCACTACTTGTCCGACCAGGGCCTGAACAACGCCCGTTATTGGCTGGCGTTCTGGACCAAGGTGCTGCAGCCGATGGTGACGGCGGCACTGGTGCTGATGGCGATCTCGTTCATCTTTGGCCCGCTGCGTTCGGTGACGCTTGGCCAGCGCGTGTTCACCGGTGTACTGGTGGGCTTCGTGTTCCGCATCGGCCAGGACCTGCTGGGGCCTTCGAGCCAGGTGTTCGGCTTCCCGCCGCTGCTGGCGGTGGTGATCCCGGCAGGCATCTGTGCGCTGGCGGGTGTGTGGTTGTTGCGCCGAGCGGGTTGATGGCCTGAGCTGCATAAAAAGCCGACCCTAGGGTCGGCTTTTTCGTAGGCCCGTTCTGGGTCATTTCTTCTGCTTCGGCACCCGCACCAGTTGGCTTTCCGAGTAGATGTCATGCCAACCGCGCTTGCGCTTGTCGATCAGCACCCAGAAAAAACCCAGCCCCAGGCACAGCCATGAGGCGATCGATACCACAAAGCGCAACAGCGCCTGCCACAGGCTGATGGCCGAGCCATCGGCGTTCTGCACCCGCACACCCCACACCTGCATGCCCAGGGTCTGCCCACCGTGGGTCCAGAACTTGGCAAAGAAGCCGAACAGGGCGAACAGCAACACCGTTGACAGCAGAGGGTCGCCATCCAGTGCGCCGGCCTCGGTCAGCTCGCGCATACGCGCCTCGCCGATAATCGACATCTGGATCATCTTGTAGGCACCAGCGGTTACGATCAGCAGTGCCGTACACAGCAGAAAGTCATAGAACATCGCCGCCAGGCGCCGGCCCAGGCCGACCGGCGGAAAATCACCCTGGGGTGTGAGCAGAGGCTTGGACATGCAGGACGGCTCCAGAAGACGAAGCCGCTATTCTACGGGCAAAAAAAAGCCCCTGCACTTGGCAGGGGCTTTTGGGTGTCTGGTATTCGCTTATGCGACGACCTGAACCTGGTCAGCCTGCAGGCCTTTCTGGCCCTGGACGGCTACGAAGGTAACCTTCTGGCCTTCTTTCAGGCTTTTGAAACCGTTGCCTTCGATAGCACGGAAGTGCACGAACAGATCAGCACCGCTTTCTGGGGTGATGAAACCGTAACCTTTCTCGTCGTTAAACCACTTGACGGTACCGTTCTGACGCTCAGCCATTGTCTTATTTCCTATGAAGCTTGAATTTTGATGACAGTTACTTTCGCACTTGTTTGTAAGCGAAAGATTACTGGGCTGGGTTGCAGGAAAGTAAGAGACGTCGAACGGGTTGTAGCAAATCTCGGCTACTGGCCCAGGTCACGAACTGTTGCGACCCATGCAAACACAGTGCAGTGACTCTACGCCAACTCCCGAGCGAAAAACAAGCCCTTGGTCGTATGGAAAAATGACCGTCTGCCGATAACCGACCGCTTTGTCGGAAACGGCGTGGCGCCTGGCCTGGCGCCATGTTCAAAAGTTATTGGGAAGGTTCGAAAACGAATATGTCGAACCTGCCCGCAACCTTCACAGAACCGTTTCAACCACGGTAGTAACGTTGTGCCACGAAAGGCATTTTGCTGACTTTCAAGGCAACCTTCTTGCCGCGTACTACGGCAAACAGGGGGGTGTCGAGTGCAGCATGTTCACTCTCGATATAACCCATTGCAACAGGGGCGCCGAGTGTCGGGCCAAAGCCACCGCTGCACACTTTACCTACCGGTTTATCGTTTGCATCGACAATGTCCGCCCCTTCACGTACTGGGGTACGTTCTTGTGGCAACAGCCCGACACGTTTGCGCGCCACTCCCTCGCGCTGGTGGGCGAAGATTGCCTCGGCGCCAGGGAACCCTGCAGCACGCGCACCCTCGGCACGGCGCACTTTGGAAATCGCCCACAGCAGACTGGCTTCGATCGGAGTGGTCTCGGTATTCATGTCATGGCCATACAGGCACAGGCCGGCTTCCAGGCGCAGCGAGTCGCGCGCGCCCAGGCCGATAGGTTGTACTTCCGGCTCGGCCAGCAGGCGGCGGGCCAAAGCTTCGGCGCCTTGGACCGGTACCGAAATCTCGTAGCCGTCTTCGCCGGTGTAGCCCGAGCGGCTGACGAAGCAGTCTTCACCCAGCAGTTTCACCGGGCGGAACTGCATGAAGGTCATGCCGGCCACTTCCGGGGCCAGGCGCTCAAGCACCTTGACCGCTGCCGGCCCTTGCAGGGCGAGCAGGGCACGCTGCTCGAACAATGGCTGCACCTCGCAACGGCCGCCGATGTGCGTTTGCAGGTGGGCCAGGTCCTGGTCCTTGCAAGCGGCGTTCACCACCAGGAACAGGGTGTCGTCGCCCAGGTTGGCCACCATCAGGTCGTCAAGGATACCGCCTTGTTCATTGGTGAACATGGCATAGCGTTGCATGCCCACCGGCAGGTCGATGATGTCCACTGGCACCAGGCTTTCCAAGGCCTTGGCGGCATCGGCGCCGCGCAGGATGATCTGGCCCATGTGCGAGACATCGAACAGGCCGGCCTGCTCGCGGGTGTGCAGGTGTTCCTTGAGCACGCCCAGCGGGTACTGCACTGGCATGTCGTAGCCGGCGAACGGCACCATGCGCGCCCCCAATTCCAGGTGCAGGGCATGCAGTGGGGTCTTGAGCAGTGTTTCGGACATCGGTGACTCCTTGCTGTTGTTGTCGGGTCAACATTCGATGATGTTGACGGCCAGGCCGCCTCGGGCGGTCTCTTTGTATTTGCTTTTCATGTCGGCGCCAGTCTGGCGCATGGTGCGGATGACCTTGTCGAGGGACACGAAGTGCTGGCCGTCCCCGCGCAAGGCCATGCGCACCGCGTTGATGGCTTTCACCGAACCCATGGCATTGCGTTCGATGCAGGGCACCTGCACGAGGCCTCCGATCGGGTCGCAGGTCAGGCCCAGGTTGTGTTCCATGCCGATTTCGGCGGCGTTCTCCACCTGCTGCACGCTGCCGCCCATCACTTCGCACAACGCCCCGGCGGCCATCGAACAGGCGACACCGACTTCTCCCTGGCAGCCCACTTCGGCGCCGGAGATGGAGGCGTTTTCCTTGTACAGGATGCCGATGGCCGCAGCGGTGAGCAGAAAGCGCACCACCCCGTCCTCGCTGGCACCCGGCACGAAACGCATGTAGTAGTGCAGTACCGCCGGGACGATGCCCGCCGCACCGTTGGTGGGGGCGGTAACCACACGCCCGCCATAGGCGTTTTCCTCGTTCACCGCCAAAGCGTAGAGATTGACCCAGTCAAGCACCGACAGGGCGTCACGCAGGCTGGCCTCCGGGTGGCGGCTCAGTTGGCGGTACAGGGCTGGTGCCCGGCGTTTTACCTTGAGCCCTCCTGGCAAGATACCTTCGTGCTGGCAACCGGCTTCGACGCAATCCTGCATCACCTGCCAGATGCGCAGCAGCCCGGCGCGGGTTTCTGCCTCTGGGCGCCAGGCGGCCTCGTTGGCCAACATCACTTGGCTGACTGACAGTTGCATTGCAGAGCAATGGCCTAGCAGTTCCTTGGCCGTCTTGAAGGGGTAGGCCAGCACGGTGCTGTCCTCGACGATGCGGTCATGGCCGGCGGCGTCCTCATCCACCACGAAACCGCCGCCCACCGAGTAGTACTCGCGGCTGCGGATTTGCAGGCCGGCCTCGTCGAACGCGCGGAAGATCATGCCATTGGGGTGGTAGTCCAGCGGCTTGCGGATCATCGCAAGGTGCTGCTTTTCGATGAACGCAATGCTGTGCTCGCCCAGCAGGTTGATGCGGCCGCTGTCGCGGATGGCCTGCAGCCGAGCCGGGATGCTGTCGGTGTCGATAATGTCTGGGTGTTCGCCTTCAAGGCCCAGCAGCACGGCCTTGTCACTGCCATGGCCCTTGCCGGTGGCGCCCAGTGAGCCATACAGCTCGGCCCTGACGCTGGCGGTGCTGGCAAGCAGGCCGTCACGGCGCAGCCCTTCGGCAAAGCGCGCAGCGGCACGCATCGGGCCGACTGTGTGTGAACTGGAGGGGCCGATGCCGATCTTGAACAGGTCGAAGACACTCAATGACATGGTGACCTCCTGCCAGGGTTTCAGGACGGACGGTGAACCCTGTGGGAGCGGGTTTACCCGCGAATGCGGCGGTAAAGCCACCATCGCATTCGCGGGTAAACCCGCTCCCACAGAGGCCCACACCTCAACTCAGGGAACGGGCCCGAAAGCTATCAGGCGTCCTGATAGCTCTCGATCGACGGGCAGGCGCATACCAGGTTACGGTCGCCGAACACGTTGTCGACCCGGCCGACTGGCGGCCAGTATTTGCCTTCCACCAGGCTCGGCAGCGGGTACACCGCCTGTTCGCGGCTGTAGCCATGGGCCCATTCGCCAACCAGCTCGGCCGCCGTGTGCGGGGCGTTTTTCAGCGGGTTGTCGTCCTTGTCCAGGCTACCGTTCTCGACCGCGCGAATTTCTTCGCGGATCTGGATCATCGCGTTGCAGAAACGGTCGAGTTCTTCCTTGGACTCGCTTTCGGTCGGTTCGATCATCAGCGTGCCTGCCACCGGGAAGGACATGGTCGGGGCATGGAAGCCGAAGTCGATCAGGCGCTTGGCCACGTCGTCGACGCTGATGCCGCTGGTGTCCTTCAGCGGGCGCAGGTCGAGGATGCACTCGTGAGCCACCAGGCCATTACCGCCGGTATACAGAACAGGATAGTGCTCTTCCAGGCGGCGGGCGATGTAGTTGGCATTGAGGATCGCCATCTGCGAGGCACGCTTGAGGCCGGCACCGCCCATCATGCGGATGTACATCCAGGTGATCGGCAGGATGCTGGCGCTGCCGAACGGTGCGGCGCACACCGCACCTTCGGTGTTTTCCAGTTTCGCGTGACCAGGCAGGAACGGCGCCAGGTGCGACTTGACGCCAATCGGGCCGACGCCCGGGCCGCCGCCACCGTGCGGGATGCAGAAGGTCTTGTGCAGGTTCAGGTGGGAAACGTCGCCACCGAACTTGCCAGGGGCGCACAGGCCGACCATGGCGTTCATGTTGGCGCCGTCGATATACACCTGGCCACCGTTGTCGTGAATGATTGCGCAGATTTCGCCGATCGCTTCCTCGAACACACCGTGGGTCGACGGGTAGGTGATCATGATCGCGGCCAGGCGCTCGCGGTGTTCGATGGCCTTGGCGCGCAGGTCCTCGACATCGACGTTGCCGCGGGCGTCACAAGCGGTGACTACGACGCGCATGCCCGCCATGTGTGCGGTGGCCGGGTTGGTGCCGTGGGCCGACGATGGGATCAGGCAGATGTCGCGGTGGCTTTCGCCGCGGCTGCGGTGATAGGCGCGGATGGCCAACAGGCCTGCGTATTCGCCCTGCGAGCCGGCGTTGGGCTGCAGCGATACTGCGTCATAACCGGTGGCGGCACACAGCATGGCCTCCAGTTCGGTGGTCATCTGCAGGTAGCCTTGGCTCTGCTCGGCCGGGGCGAACGGGTGCAGGTTGCCGAACTCGGCCCAGGTGACCGGGATCATTTCGCTGGCGGCGTTCAGCTTCATGGTGCACGAGCCCAGCGGGATCATGCTGCGGTCCAGCGCCAGGTCCTTGTCGGCCAGGCGGCGCAGGTAGCGCATCAACTCGGTTTCGCTGTGGTAGCGGTTGAACACGGGGTGTTCGAGGATGGCCGACTGGCGCAGCAGGGCGGTGGGCAGCAGCGAACCGGTGCTGGCGGCCAGGGCGACGAAGTCAGGTTGTGCCTGGTCACCAGCGAACAGCTGCCACAGCGACTCGACGTCAGCCTGGCTGCTGGTTTCGTCCAGCGACAGGCCCAGGTGGGCGGCGTCGATCTGGCGCAGGTTGATGCCCTGGGCGCGTGCCTTGTCATGCAAGCTGGTGGTGGCGGTACCGGTGGCCAGGGTCAGGGTGTCAAAGGCGCTGGTGCCCACTACCGGTACGCCCAGGGCCTTCAGGCCGGCGGCCAGGATCGCGGTCAGCGCATGGGTACGCTCGGCAATGCGCTTGAGGCCGGCCGGGCCGTGGTACACGGCAAACATGCTGGCGATGTTGGCCAGCAGTACCTGTGCGGTGCAGATGTTGCTGGTGGCCTTTTCGCGGCGGATGTGCTGCTCGCGGGTTTGCATGGCCAGGCGCAGGGCGGTTTTGCCGAAGCGGTCGATCGATACGCCGACCAGGCGGCCCGGCATGTCGCGCTTGAACGCGTCGCGGGTGGCGAAGTAGGCCGCGTGCGGGCCACCGAAGCCCAGGGGTACGCCAAAACGCTGGGCGCTGCCGATGGCCACGTCGGCGTCGAACTCGCCCGGAGGGGTCAGCAGCGTCAGCGCCAGCAGGTCGGCAGCGACGGCGACCAAGGCGTTGGCGGCGTGGAAGCGCTGTACCACTTCACGGTAGTCGAACACTTCACCGTTGCTGGCTGGGTACTGCAGCAGGGCGCCGAAGAAGGCGCTGACATCGCCCAGTTCGCGCTCGTCGCCGACCACGACCTCGATACCCAGCGGCTCGGCGCGGGTGCGCAGCACGTCCAGGGTTTGCGGGTGGCAGTGCACGGAGGCGAAGAAGGTGTGGCTGGCCTTGTTCTTCGACAGGCGCTTGCAGAAGGTCATGGCCTCTGCGGCGGCAGTGGCTTCGTCGAGCAGCGAGGCATTGGCGATCGGCAGGCCGGTCAGGTCGCTGATCAAGGTCTGGAAGTTCAGCAGCGCTTCCAGGCGGCCCTGGGAAATTTCTGGCTGGTACGGGGTGTAGGCGGTGTACCAGGCTGGGTTTTCCAGTAGGTTGCGCAGGATCGGCGCCGGAGTGTGGGTGTTGTAGTAGCCCTGGCCGATGTAACTTTTGAACAGCTGGTTCTTGCCGGCGATGGCCTTGAGCGCGGCGAGCGCGTCGGCTTCGCTCTGGCCGTCGTGCGAGCCAAGCACGCTGGTGCCCTTGATGCTGTCAGGGATGACTGCGGCAGTCATGGCGTCCAGCGAGTCGAAGCCCAGGGCGGCGAGCATGGCCTGTTCGTCAACGGCGCGCGGGCCGATGTGGCGGGCGATGAATTCGTTGGCGGTGCCGAGGTTGATGGTCATGGCGGAATTCCTCAGGCGTCGTCGTTGGCTTTGATCAGGCGGTCGTAGGCATCCTGGTCGAGCAGTGCGCTGACTTCGCTCATGTCGGCCGGGTTGAAGCGGAAGAACCAGCCTTCGCCCATCGGGTCTTCGTTGACCAGCTCTGGGCTGTTTTCCAGCTGGTCGTTGACCGCGACCACTTCGCCGCTCAGCGGCATGTACACGCCGCTGGCGGCCTTTACCGATTCAACGGTGGACGCTTCGCTGCCTTTCTCGTACTGCTGCAACTCGGGCAGTTGCACGAAAACCACATCGCCAAGGGCGTTCTGGGCGTAGGCGGTGATGCCCACGGTGACGCTGCCATCGGCTTCGACGCGCAGCCATTCGTGATCTTCAGTGAAACGCAACTCGCTCATGGGGAATCCTCGGGAAGCAGGGCGTTGGGCGCGGTGGCTCCGCGCTCTTGGGTTGCGATTCCCTAAGCAATATCGCGGCCAATCACAAAAAATCGTTATAAATCATATGCTTATATTGTTTCTGCAATGCGTTTGACATTTTTGTGGAACGATAACGCTACAGTTGGCGAGGGGAGAGAAAGGGTTTTGTGATCAAACCCTTGTGCAGACGCATCTGAATGGTTGTGTATCGATTTCAATCCGGCGTACTGAAATCGATACAGTCTTGAGAGCCGGGTTCATCCTCCGATAAGGAGGAGCAATGCCAGGTACAACTTGATCACGACGACATTGATGATGTCGATGAAGAACGCGCCCACCATCGGTACCACCAGAAAGGCAATCTGGGAGGCGCCGTAGCGCTGGGTCACCGCCTGCATGTTGGCGATGGCCGTCGGCGTCGCACCCAAGCCGAAGCCGCAGTGCCCTGCGGCCAGGACTGCCGCATCGTAGTTGCGCCCCATCACCCTGAAGGTCACGAAGATCGCGAATAGCGCCATGACCAGTGTCTGCACGGCCAACAAGATGAAGAAAGGTAAGGCCAGGGCTGCCAGGTCCCACAATTTGAGCGACATCAAGGCAATGGCCAGGAACAGGGACAAACTCACGTTGCCCATTACTGACACTTCCCGCTCGAATACACGGTAAAAGCCGATTGCTGAAAGCCCGTTGCGCAACACTACCCCCACGAAGAGTACGCAGACGAAGGTCGGTAGTTCAAATGTTGTGCCTTTCAATGCGCTATTAAGTAGTGTGCCGGCCAGCAAGCTGACGGCAATAAGTGCGAGGGTCTCGATAAATGTAAATGGCGTAATCAGGCGCTCTTTATGCGGGTGTTCGAAACCCTTTGGTAACTGCGGAACTTCTTCTTCGATACCGGGTGCCTTGACGCGCTTGATCAACATCCTGGCGACGGGACCACCAATCAAACCGCCCAGCACCAGGCCGAAGGTGGCAGAGGCCATTGCCAGTTCGGATGCCGAAGCCAGGCCAAATCTCTCGGTGAAGGTTGCGCCCCAGGCAGCGCCTGTACCGTGGCCCCCCGACAAACTGATCGAACCGGTCAGCAAGCCCATCAGTGGATCGAGCCCCAATGCTGTTGCCAGGCCGATGCCCATGGCGTTCTGAACCAGCAGCAAGCCTGTGACCACCAGCAAAAACACCGCCACCACGCGCCCGCCCTTTTTCAGGCTGGCGAAGTCTGCACTCAAGCCGATGGTGGCGAAGAATGCCAACATCAACGGCGTTTGCAGCGAGGTATCAAACTGGACGTGTACATCGAAACTGCGCAAGGCCAAGAGTGACAAGGCAACGACCAGGCCGCCTGCAACAGGCTCCGGGATATTGTAAGTACGCAGGAAACCAATTCGTGCGACCAAACTACGCCCCAGTAGCAATACTAAAGAGGCGGCTACAAGTGTCCCGTAAAAATCGAGTTCAATCATCAGGGTACTCTTCGTTCAGGGTGACAAGCGAAATTACAACGTCACCATTCTACGGCGAGCACTCCCGTCAATTGCGGCTGCGCGGTTAGGAAAAGTCTGAACCATCCGCCAGTTTTGACGATAACTATCAGGGTTTGCCGGGTATTCCATATTTGCGCAAGCGCTGGGCGATGGCGGTATGCGAAGTTTGCAAGCGCCCGGCCAGTTGCCGCGTCGATGGGTAACTGGCATACAGGCGCTGCAACAGTTCGCGTTCGAAATCTCCCACGGCCTGTTCCAGGCTGGCCACTTCACCCTCTTGCCCGCGTGCCACCGAGGTCCCCGCAATGTCCAGGTCGCCGATGTCCACCAGGTTGCTCTCGCAGATGGCCGCCGCGCGGAAAATCACGTTCTGCAACTGACGCACATTGCCCGGCCAAGGGTTGGCCAGCAGTGCCGAATGGGTGGCCGGAGTCAGCCGGCAGGCTGGGCGCTGGATCTGCGTGCAAGCCTGCTGCATGAAGAAGTGCGCCAGCATCAGGATGTCCTGGCCACGGTCGCGCAGTGGCGGCACCTGCAGGTTGAGCACGTTCAGGCGGTAGAACAGGTCTTCGCGGAAGCTACCTTCGGCAACCATGCGCTCCAGGTCGCGGTGGGTGGCGCTGATGATGCGCACATCCACCTTCACCTCGCGGTCACCGCCCACCCGGCGGAAGCTGCCGTCGCTGAGAAAGCGCAGCAGCTTGGCCTGCAGGTACGGTGACATTTCGCCAATTTCATCAAGGAACACCGTGCCCTGATTGGCCAACTCCATCAGCCCGGGCTTGCCACCGCGTTGCGCGCCGGTGAAGGCGCCGGGGGCGTAACCGAACAACTCGCTCTCGGCCAGGCTCTCGGGCAGCGCGGCGCAATTCAGTGCCAGGAACGGTGCCGCATGGCGGCTGCTGATGGCATGGCAGGCGCGGGCGACCAGCTCTTTACCCGTGCCGGTTTCACCATGTACCAGCAGTGGCGCATCAAGCGCTGCCACGCGGAGGGCGCGGGCCTTCAGGGTGCGTATGACCGGCGACTCGCCAAGCAAGGCATCGAAGCCTTCGGCGTGGTCGTGGTGCAGGGCCGACAGGCGTTCGCCCATGCGCGAAGGTGGGTACAGCGTCAGCAGGCCACCGGCGTTGGTGATCGGCATGGCGTCCAGCAGCAGGCTCTGGCCGTTCAACTGCATTTCGCGCATGGGCAGGTGGAAGTTGTTGTCCAGCAGGGCCTGCAGCAGTGCAGGGTCGCCAAACAGTTCATCCACCGAGCGCCCGGCGGATTCACGGCCGCACAGTTCGATCAGCGCCGGGTTGGCCAGCAACACCAGGCCTGCGCTGTCCACCGCCAGCACCGGGTCGCTCATGGCCGCTAGCAGGGCATCGAGTTGCAGGTGGCGACGCTGGCCGGGGAGGATGTCGACCACGTCCACCGACTGCACGCCGTGTACTTCGAACAGCGCGTCATGCAGTTCTTCGAGCACGGCGGGGCTGAGGGTGGGGGCGTCGATGTAGACGTTCGGCGGGACCATCTCCACGGCGTCCAGGTTGAGGTTGCGGGCACCGAGCAGGGCGAGGACTTCCTGGGTGATGCCGACGCGGTCGATGAAGCTGACGTGGATGCGCATGGGGAGGCGAAAGGTGGTGGCCGGGGAGGGCGGTAGTATGCCTTAACATCGCCGGGGCCGCTTTGCGGCCCTATCGCGACACTAGGCCACTCCCACAACGTTTACGCATTCAGTTGTGGGAGCGGCCTTGGGCTGCAAAGCAGCCGAAAAATGCTGAAATCACTCGAGATGTTCAGGTTTGATCGGGTCGCCCGATTTCACATCGAGCTTTTCGCGGATGTCCGCGAACATATAGTCATAGAGCTTGTGTGGCGAACTCAGGGTCTCGAACTTCTTTGGCGGCGCCAGGTACGACTGGGCCTTGCGGGTCAGCAGCATGAGGAAACTGGGCAGTACCTGGTCCTTGGGGAGGAAGAACTTTTCTTCCACCGGTTTGCCTTCGATGCTGCCATGCATGTGGAATTGAATGCCTCTGCCTTCCCTGGGGTCCGACACGGCCTCGTACTCGATGTTCAGGTCGTAGCTGTGGTCGGCATTGTTCAGCGCAGTGCGCTCGATGTGTACATGACCGGGGTGGTACTGGGCCATGGTTAGCTCCTTTGGAAGGTCGAAAATGGCGGGCCCCGTGAGCCCGCCGACTGCATTCAACGGTAGCTGATCCCAGGCTTCTCGGTAGAAACCCGAGTGCCGGCGGTGCCCTTGACGATGTCCTCGATGTTTTCCAGCGAGCTGATCACGGCGACCTTGCCGGTATTGCGGGCGAAATCACTGGCTGCTTGAACCTTCGGCCCCATGGAGCCGGCAGCGAAGCCCAAGCGTTCGAGTTCGTCCGGGTGGGCCTGGGCAATGGCTTTCTGCGTTGGCTTGCCCCAGTCAATGTAGGCTGCATCGACGTCGGTGGCGATTATCAGAAGGTCGGCTTCCAATTGTTCGGCCAGCAGCGCCGAGCACAGGTCTTTGTCGATCACCGCCTCGATGCCTTTGAGCTTGCGGTTTTCATCGTACATGGTGGGGATGCCGCCACCGCCGGCGCAAATCACGATACTGCTCTTTTCCAGCAGCCACTTGATCGGGCGAATTTCGAAGATGCGCTTGGGTTTCGGGCTGGCCACCACGCGGCGGTACTTGTCGCCGTCGGCCTTGACTACCCAGCCCTTTTCCTTGGCCAGGCGCTCGGCTTCTTCCTTGCTGTAGACCGGGCCGATGAACTTGGTCGGGTCCTTGAACGCTGGGTCGTTGGCGTCCACTTCCACCTGAGTCAGCAAGGTGGCGAACGGCACCTCGAAGGCCAGCAGGTTGCCCAGTTCCTGTTCGATCATGTAGCCGATCATGCCTTCGGTTTCGGCACCCAGCACGTCCAGTGGGTAGGCTTCGTCCGGCTTGTAGGAAAGGGCCTGCAGCGACAGCAGGCCGACTTGCGGGCCGTTGCCGTGGGCGATGACCAGCTCGTTACCGGGGTGAATCTTGGCGATCTGTTCGGTGGCGGTGCGGATATTGGCGCGCTGGTTGTCAGCGGTCATGGGCTCGCCGCGACGCAGCAGGGCGTTGCCGCCCAATGCAACAACGATACGCATGGGGAATGTCCTTTGCATTTGCAGAAGAGGGGTACACCTCGCCCCCCACAAGGAGGGCGAGGTACGCCGTCAGAGGTCAGCCAGGGTCGAAACCAGGATAGCCTTGATCGTGTGCATGCGGTTTTCCGCCTGCTCGAAGGCGATGCAGGCGGGTGACTCGAACACGTCGTCGGTCACTTCGATACCGTTGGCCAGGTCTGGGTACTGTTCGGCGATCTGCTTGCCGACCTTGGTTTCGGAGTTGTGGAACGCCGGCAGGCAGTGCATGAACTTGGTCCGTGGGTTGCCGGTGGACTTCATCAGTTCGGCATTCACCTGATAAGGCTTGAGCTGCTTGATGCGCTCACCCCAGGCCTCGATCGGCTCACCCATCGATACCCACACGTCGGTATGCACGAAGTCCACACCCTTGACCGCGGCTTTCGGATCTTCGGTGAGGGTGATGCGCGCGCCGCTTTCTTCAGCGTACTTCTTGCAGCGTTCGACCAGGTCGTCGTGTGGCCACAGCGCCTTGGGCGCGGCGATGCGCACATCCATGCCAAGCTTGGCGCCAATCAACAGCAGCGAGTTGCCCATGTTGTTGCGGGCGTCGCCCAGGTAGGCGTAGCTGATGTCGTGTAGCGGCTTGTCGCTGTGTTCGCGCATGGTCAGCACGTCGGCGATCATCTGCGTCGGGTGATATTCGTCGGTCAGGCCGTTGAACACCGGTACGCCGGCGAACTTGGCCAGCTCCTCGACGATTTCCTGCTTGAAGCCACGGTATTCGATGGCGTCGTACATGCGCCCGAGCACACGGGCAGTGTCCTTCATGCTCTCCTTGTGACCGATCTGCGAAGAGTTGGGGTCGATATAGGTAACGTTGGCGCCCTGGTCATAGGCGGCCACTTCGAACGCGCAGCGGGTACGGGTGGAGGTTTTTTCGAAGATCAGGGCAATGTTGTTGCCCTTCAGGTGCTGCTGTTCGGTGCCGGTGTACTTGGCGCGCTTGAGGTCGCGGGACAGGTCCAGCAGGTAGCGCAACTCGCGCGTGGTGTGGTGTTCCAGGCTGAGCAGGTTGCGGTTGTGAATGTTGAACGCCATGACAGTTTCTCCTTGAGTCCGGTGATGTCCCGGCCGCCACTTTGTGGGTGCGGCCGGGCGTAATGGTCGTTAGTAGTCGATCGGGTCGCGCACAATCGGGCAGGTCATGCAGTGGCCGCCGCCCCGGCCCCGGCCCAGTTCGCCGGCGCTGATGGTGATGACCTCGATGCCGGCCTTGCGCAGCAGGGTGTTGGTGTAGGTGTTGCGGTCGTAGCCGATGACCACGCCGGGCTCGATGGCCACCACGTTGTTGCCGTCATCCCACTGTTCGCGCTCGGCGGCGAAGCTGTTGCCGCCTGTTTCGACCACGCGCAGGCCACCCTTGAGGCCAAGCTGCTCGCCGACCACTTCGATGAACGACTTGTTGATACGGCGCACATCCATGCCGTAAGGCTTGCTTTCGTCCGGGCGGATGATGAATGGCACGATCTCTTTCACCACTTCCGGGAAGACCGTGACCAGGTCGCGGTCGCAGAAGCTGAACACGGTGTCCAGGTGCATGGCGGCGCGGGACTTCGGCAGGCCGGCAACGATCACTTCCTTGACGGCGCCCTTGGCGAACAGGTTCTGCGCCAGTTGGCCAATGGCCTGGCGCGAGGTGCGCTCGCCCATGCCGATGAGCACGATGCCATTGCCGATCGGCATCACGTCACCGCCTTCGAGGGTGGCATTGCCGTGGTCCTTGTCCGGGTCGCCGTACCACACCTGGAAGTCAGCGCCGGTGAATTCCTTGTGGAACTTGTAGATGGCGGTGGTCAGCAGGGTTTCCTGGCGGCGCGCCGGCCAGTACATCGGGTTCAGCGTGACGCCGCCGTAGATCCAGCAGGTGGTGTCGCGGGTGAATTGGGTATTGGGCAGTGGCGGCAGGATGAAGCTGGAGTGGCCCAGGTAGTCGTTGTACATCTTGACCACATCGGCGCCTTCGCTCTGTGGCAGGTCCTGGCCCGCCACACCACCGATCAGGAATTCGGCCAAGTGACGCGGCTCAAGGCCTTCGAGCCAGCTGCGCACTTCGTTGGTCAGCCCCACGCCGACGGTGTCGGGGGTGATCTTGCGGTCGAGGATCCACTTCAGGGCCTCTTTGTTCTGCACGATGTCGGTCAGCAGGTTGTGCATTTCCAGCACATCCACGCCACGCTCGCGCATCTTGGTGACGAAGTCGAAATGGTCACGCTTGGCCTGGTCGACCCAGATCACATCGTCGAACAGCAGTTCGTCGCAGTTGCTCGGCGTCAGGCGCTTGTGCGCCAAGCCCGGGGCGCAAACCATCACTTTGCGCAGTTTGCCGGCTTCGGAGTGGACACCGTACTTCTGTTTTTCAGCGGACATGGTTTCATTCCTCCAATTGAACGAAGACGTGGGTCAAAGGGTCAGGAAGCCGTCGTACAGGCCAAAGGCTGCCACCAGGGCGCCGACGACCACGGCTGCGAAGATCAGTTTTTCCACGTTGGTGAAGACAGGTTGGCCTACCTCACGCTTGGCCTTGGCGAACAGGATGGCGCCAGGTGCGTAGAGCAGGGCCGAGAGCAGCAGGTATTTCACACCGCCGGCGTACAGCAGCCAGACGGCGTACAACAAGGCGATACCGCCGATGATCAGGTCTTTCTTGCGCTCGGCCAGGGCCTGTTCGTAGGTTTCGCTGCGCAGTGCCAGCAGGAAGGCGTAGGCCGCCGACCACAGGTAGGGCACTAGGATCATCGAGGTGGCGAGGTAGATCAGCGACAGGTAGGTGCTGTTGGAGAACAGCGTGATCACCAGGAAGATCTGCACCATGGCGTTGGTCAGCCACAGGGCGTTGGCCGGTACCTGGTTGGCGTTCTCGCGGCGCAGGAACTCCGGCATGGTGTGGTCCTTGGCGGCGGCGAACATGATCTCGGCGCACAGCAGCACCCAGGACAGCAGGGCCCCCAGCAGCGAGATGATCAGGCCGACGCTGATCAGCACCGCGCCCCAGTGGCCGACCACATGTTCCAGCACGGCGGCCATCGACGGGTTCTGCAGCTTGGCCAGCTCTGGTTGGGTCATGATGCCCAGCGACAGCACGTTGACCAGCACCAGGAACAGCAGCACGGTAACGAAGCCGATGACCGTGGCCTTACCCACGTCAGAGCGTTTTTCCGCCCGGGACGAGAAGATGCTCGCGCCCTCGATGCCGATGAACACCCACACGGTGACCAGCATCATGTTGCGCACTTGGTTCATCACGCTGCCAAGCTCTGGTGTGCCTACGGCCCAGATGTCGGCGGTGAAGATATCGAGCCTGAAAGCGAACAGGCAGATCAGGGCGAACAGCACCAGCGGCACCACTTTGGCCACGGTGGTGACCAGGTTGATGAACGCTGCCTCCTTGATACCGCGCAATACCAGGAAGTGCACGGCCCACAACAGGATCGACGCGCCAATGATGGCGGCCGGCGTGTTGCCTTCACCGAAGATTGGGAAGAAGTAGCCCAAGGTGCTGAACAACAGCACGAAGTAGCCGACGTTGCCCAGCCAGGCACTGATCCAGTAGCCCCAGGCTGAGGAGAAGCCCATGTAGTCGCCAAAACCGGCCTTGGCGTAGGCATATACCCCGCCATCCAGATCAGGCTTGCGGTTGGCCAAGGTCTGGAACACGAACGCCAGGGTCAGCATGCCGACCGCGGTGATGCCCCAACCGATCAACACCGCGCCAACCCCAGCGCTGGCGGCCATGTTTTGCGGCAGCGAGAAGATCCCGCCACCAATCATCGAACCGACGACAAGTGCAACTAACGCACCAAGCTTTAGTTTTCCGGATGAATCAGACATTTAACAACTCCTGCCAGGAGAAAGTTGACGACAGAATAGATCCGACGCCTTTGCCGTAACCTGACTTGCGTCAGTTTAAGGCGATGTGAAGGTAGGAAATTTCCTTCACGGGTGCTCCTGGAGAGTGCCGACAGCTTAAGCTGCAGGCCTTGCGCGCTGGCACCTCCATGTCCTTCTAGAGCAAACGCTCTGTTCAGCCTGCGAAGCTTGAAACTAGCCGCTTTTGCCGCTTTCGCAAATTTTTCACAAGAATTTTGAGTTTTATCAGTTTCTTTTCTAGTTGCCGTACTGCTGCTAATTTTGAGAGAAGGGCTGCATAGACAAAGCAGTTATTAGTGCTATAGGTTTAACCCGCGTCTACAGTATAAGTAACAACATTTATATGGCCCGCAAAGCGGTTACAAATGCATGACAGGGCTTGAAAAAAGGGAGGCTCATGAGCGAACCGGGACAGAAGCTGCGCCTGGGCGCGCTGATCGCGCTGGTGGTCGGCTCGATGATCGGTGGCGGGATCTTCTCGCTGCCGCAGAACATGGCCGCGCGCGCCGATGTGGGGGCTGTGTTGATCGGCTGGGGGATCACCGCGGTTGGCATGCTGGCCCTGGCCTTCGTGTTCCAGACCTTGGCCAACCGCAAGCCCGAGCTGGACTCAGGGGTGTACGCCTATGCCAAGGCCGGTTTCGGCGAGTACATGGGCTTTTCCTCGGCCTGGGGCTACTGGATCAGTGCCTGGCTGGGTAACGTTGGTTATTTCGTACTGCTGTTCAGCACCCTGGGCTTCTACTTTCCCGTTTTCGGCGAAGGCAACACGCCCATTGCCATCGGCTGCGCGTCGCTGTTGCTGTGGTCTGTGCATTTCCTGGTGCTGCGAGGCATCAAGGAAGCCGCGTTCATCAACCAGGTGACCACGGTAGCCAAGGTGGTGCCGCTGTTGATCTTTGTGGTGATCGCGGCATTCGCCTTCCGCGCCGATATCTTCACCCGGGATATCTGGGGCCTCAGCAACCCGCAGTTCGGCAGCGTGCTGGAGCAGGTGCGCAACATGATGCTGGTGACCGTGTTCGTATTCATCGGCATCGAGGGCGCCAGCGTGTATTCCGGGCGCGCCGAGCGTCGTTCTGACGTGGGTAAGGCCACGGTCATCGGCTTTCTCGGTGTACTGGCGCTGCTGGTGCTGGTCAACGTGTTGTCGCTGGGGGTGATGACCCAGCCGGAGTTGGCCGGGCTGCAGAACCCCTCGCTGGCCTCGGTGCTGGAGCATATTGTCGGCCCCTGGGGCGCCTTGCTGATCAGCCTTGGCTTGGCGGTCTCGCTGCTCGGCGCCTTGCTTTCGTGGGCGCTGCTGTGTGCCGAGATCCTGTTTGCCACGGCGCGGGACAAGACCATGCCGCGCTTTCTAGCCAAGGAAAACGCCAACCATGTGCCAGCCAACGCCCTTTGGCTGACCAACTGCATGATCCAGGGGTTCCTGCTGATTACGCTGTTCTCGGCCGGTACCTACACCAGCCTCATCTACCTGGCCTCGTCGATGATCCTGGTGCCCTACCTGTGGTCGGCGGCCTATGCCGTGCTGCTGGCGGTGCGCGCAGAAACCTATGCCGGGCAGCCGGGGTTGCGGCGCAAGGACTTGCTGGTGGCGCTGGTTGCCTTGCTGTATGCCGTGTGGCTGCTGTATGCGGGCGGGCTCAAGTACCTGTTGCTGTCGGCGCTGCTGTACGCCCCAGGTGTGATCCTGTTCGCCAGGGCCAAGCATGAGCAAGGCCAGACCCTGTTCACTAGCTGGGAAAAGCTGATTTTCGCCGCTGTGCTGGTGGGCGCTGCGCTGGCGGCCTACGCCTTGTATTCAGGGCTGCTGAGCTTGTGATGGGGCGGGGCAGGCGTGCTCCGGGCGCGACCAGATCCACAGGTTGCCCAGAGTCATGCCGGCGATAGCCAGGAACACTGGCCAGTGGTGTTCAAGGAAGGTCAGCATCAGCCCGGCGCACAGCAGCATGCTGAGGGTCGCGCTGACCTTGGCCCGGCGCTGGATCACCTTGCCGTTGCGCCAGTTGTACAGGATCGGCCCGAACAACCGGTGGTTCTCCAGCCAGGCCGAAAGGCGCGGTGAGCTGCGCGTGGCGGCCCAGGCGGCCAGCAGGATGAACTCGGTGGTCGGCAAGCCGGGAATCACGATGGCGACCAGGCCCACCCCGAGGCTCACGTAAGCCAGGATTCCATACAACAGGCGGGCGAGTTTCGAGCGGGCTGGTTGGGTCATGTTCTCACTGCATAAAACGGTTCGGCCACCGGAGGGGTGGCCGGCTACGGCGTATCAAACCAGCGCGGCATCCGCGGCATAGGCGTGCTTGAGCAGCTCGGTGAAACGCTCGAAAGCGGCAACCGCGCCGCGCTCGGCAGCGGCTTCCTCATCGGCCGAGAGTTCCAGCCCATCAAGGATGCGGGTGAACTGCTTCCAGCCTTCGGCACGGCCACCGGCTGGCTCGCCCAAGTGGCGGGCACCGAAGCTGTCGGACAGTTCCAGGGCCACGGCACGCTTGATCAGAAACGCAGCGCCCAGTTTGGAGCCTTCGGAGACGAAGATCCAGCCCATTGCCTCGCCCAGGCTTGGGTTGCCCACGGCACCTGGCACGGCGGCCGGCACTTCGGTGTCGAGGTCAGCGAGGTCGAGACGGGCCTGGTCTGCGCGGCAGCGCTCGGCCAGGTCGGGGACGATGGCGATCAGTTGTGGGTCGTTGTACAGCGCCTGCAGCTCGGATTGGAACAGGTACTGGGCAACGACAAAACGGGCGAAGCTTTCGCGGCTGTCGAAGGGCGCGTGGGATTTGACCAGGGCATCCAGCTCGGCGTGCGGGGCGTGGGTGATCTGGTTCAGGCGCTGGGAGCGCAGGGCTGGGCGTTCGGTCATGGGGCAGTCCTTGGAAAAAGGGGCGTCTAGATACAAGACGAAACAGCGGGGGAGTGACAGTAAAAAAAGCCAGTATTTGTGTTGCCTGTACCGGCCTCTTCGCGGGTGAACCCGCTCCCACAGGAACATCACAGGGCCCAAGGCCTGCGCAATACCTGTGGGAGCGGGTTTACCCGCGAAGAGGCCGGTACAGGCGTGAGGGATCAGATATCCCAAACCACATTGATACCGAAGTTGCGCCCTGGCATGGTCAAGCGGTCGATGTTGGCTGGCTGGGTCACAGCTGCCTCACCCTGGCCGTCGTAGCTGCGTACCGAATCCCACTGCCAGTATTTCTTGTCGGTGAGGTTGTACAGGCCGGCGTTGATGGTCACGTCGTCGGTAACCTTGTAGAAGCCGGTCAGGTCCAGCACGCCGTAGCCCGGGGTGCGGAACTTCGAGCTCGAACCGTCGGGGGAGTAGAAGCTGGAGTCGTCGACACGGGTCTTGCGCTTGACCAGTGTCCAGCTCAGCAGGCCGCCGTAGTTCTGCTGCTCGTAACCCAGGCCGAATACGCCCTTCAGCGGGTTGACGCTGTTCAGCGGTTCACCGGTGTCATCGTTACGACCATAGGTGTAGGCAATCGAGCCCTGGGTATAGAGGCCCTGCGGTGCGCCGAAGTGGTCCAGGTTCAGGCGGCCCTTGACCTCGGCACCCTTGATGGTGGCGTGCTTGATGTTGTTGGCCTGGAAGGTCTGTTCCAGGTTGGCGCTTTGCACGGCGTCTTCGTCGATGAAGTCGCGGTACTTGTTGTAGAACACCGCCACGTCGAAGTTACCCGCGTCGAAGTTGCCACGCAGGCCGGTTTCGTAGCTTTTGCTCTTTTCCGGTTCCAGGCCGGGGTTGCCTTCTACGCGGTAACCTTCCTCAAGGTTGACGAATTTTCCGTACATGGCCTTGGCGGTCGGGGTGCGGAAGCCTTCGGCGTACTGGCCATACCAGGTGTAGTTGTCGTTGAAGGCGTAGGTCACGCCGAGCTTGGGCGACACACGGTGCCACTTCTTGTCCGAGTCGTCCTGGGAGGTGGGTGCCGTGCCGGTGGACTCCAGGCCGCGCAGGAATTCGTCGGTGAACTTGGGTTCCATGCGCGTGTAGTCGTAGCGCGCACCGGGCATGAAGGTCCAGTTGTTCCAGCGGATTTCATCCTGCACGAACAGGCTGTAGGTGTTTACGGTCGGGTCCGGGAAGTCGCTGACCAGAACCTGGCCGTCTGCCGGGCGTTCGGCGCCAGCGGCGGAGCAACCGGAGCCCACGGTCAGGCAGGTGCCGGTGCCGCTGCGGGACCCGGTGATTTTCTCGTGCTTGATCGTGGTGCCATAGGTCAGCAGATGGTCGGTGGCGCCGATGCTGAAGGCCTTGTCCAGCTGGGCGTCGAACACCCACTGGCGGTCCTTGTAGGTGGTGTCGCGGGTACGCAGCACCTGGCGGCCAGGCGGTGCGTAGACTTCTTCGGTGTGCTGGTCGGTCTTGGCGATCTGGTAGTTCAGGCTCCACTTGACGTGGTCGGCGACCAGCGAATCCAGGCCGAACTCATGGTTGATGCCAAAGCGCTCGCGGGTGATGGTGTCGTTGCCATTGCGCGCCTTGTAATAGCCCGTGCCGCCAAAGCCCGGAATGAACGGCCCGCCCACCGCGCTGAGGATGTTCTGGTCGCGGTCATCCTTGTAGCGTTCGTAGGTGAAGCCCAGGCGCGCGTCATCGGCGTAGTTCCAGCCCAGCTTGGCCAGCACGTTGGTGGTGCGCACATCCATTGGATTGGCTTCGGTGCGCGACAGGCCGGCACCGCTGTGGCTGCCGTGGGTTTCAGTCTCGTGGCCGTTGCGCTGGCTCAGGTGCAGCAGGCCATCGAAATCACCCTCGCGGCCGGCGACGGTGGCGGAGGTCAGCCAGCTTTCGTCAGCCGAGCTGTAACCGGTTTTCAGGCGTGCACCCACGTCTTTGCCAGGCTTGATGATGTCGTCCGGGTCGAGGGTGAAGTAGCTGACCGCGCCGCCGATGGCGTTGCTGCCGTACAGCACCGAGGCCGGGCCGCGGAGGATTTCCACGCGCTTGACGATTTCTGGGTCGACGTAGTTGCGTTGGGTCTGGGCATAGGGGCCATAGAAGAAGCTGTCCGGGATCGACACGCCGTCAACCTGGGTGAGGATCCGCTCGCCGTCGATACCTCGGATGTTGTAGCCGTTCAGGCCGCTGCGTTGGCCGGTACCTGCCACCGACACACCCGGCTCGTAACGCACCAGGTCCTGGATGTTGTTGACGTTTTGCCGGTCCAGTTGCTCGCGGGTCTGCACGCTGACCGTGCTCGGCACCTGGCTGACGTCCTGGGCGCTACGGGTGGCGCTGACGGTCACCTGCTGCAAAGCGATCACGTTACCGACGGTCTGGCGCTCAAGAACCACGTTGCCGTTGCTGATCTTGCGAAAGCTCAGGCCCGTTCCATGCAGCAGGCGCTTGAGTGCGGCATCTGGCGGCAGCGAACCCTGTACCCCAGGCGAGGCCACGCCGTCGGCCAGCTCGGCGCTGAAGCCGACCTGCCAGCCGGTGACCTGGCTGAAGGCGTTGATCGCCGACACCAGGGGCTGCTGGCCGATGCTGAAGCGATAGTCGCCCATGCGCGGGCTGCTGGCCTGGGCCGGCTCGGCGGCCAGCGCCGGGAGGCTGCAGGCACCGCTGGCGAGCAGGGCCAGGGTCAATAGGGACAGTTGCCCTGTACGGCGGGGAAGGGTGGACGAGCGGGTAGGACCAGTGGACATCGGAAGCGCTCCCAGACGCGCGGACTGTTATAGGTGATGACTGTTCTCGTTTTCAAACAAGAATCAGTTGCATTGGCTATAACGAGACGAGCGGGGTAGCACGACCGCGTAAAAATAATTTCAGGGTCAGTTCAGAATGACCAGCGCCGGGTACTCATGCAGCTGTGCCGAGGTGATGTGGGCCAGCGCGCGCAGGGTTTCCAGCGGCTGGTCGAGGCGGTAGTTTCCGGTGACGGCAACGTCTTCCAGCTGTGCATTGCGGTTGATGATCCAGCCTGGGTAGTAACGCCGCACTTCGGCCAGCACCTGGCTCAAAGGGCAGTTCTCGAACACCAGGCGGCCATCGATCCAGGCCAGGTCCTTTTGCATGTCGGGGCGCTGGCGCTGGCCAAAGCCTTGCGGGCCGACGCTGATGCTGTCGCCGGCACTCAGGCGGATACGCTGGTCACGTGCGCCTTGCAGGTCGACATCGCCGCGTTGCACCCGCACCTGGGCCTCGCCGTCGAGGTAGCGCACGGCAAAATCGGTGTCGCGCACCTGGGCGCGCACAGGCCCTGCCTGCACCTCCAGCGGCAACAGCGCGCCCTCCGGTACCTGGAAGTACGCCTCGCCTTGTAACAGGCGGGCGACCTGGCGGCCGTCCCGGCGGTCGTTGGCAAAGGCCGAATTGGTGTTGAGCAGCACTTTTGCGCCGTCGTCCAGTTGCAGGCGCTGGCGTTCGCCCACCACGGTCAGGTGATCCGCCTGCAGGCGCATGGGCAGGTTACCGACGGTGAACAGCCCCACCAGCAGCACCGCGGCGGTGGCCAGGGGTTTCCAGTGGCTGCGCAGGCGCCCACGCCATGAGCGGCGTTGCTGCTGGTGCATCTGCGTGGCCGCCTGGTGCAACGGCGTACCGTTCCACAATGCCTCTGCCTCGACATAGGCCTCGGCGTTCTCCGGCGCGGCGCTCAGCCAGGCTTCAAAGGCCTGGGTGTCTGCGGCATCTGCGCATTGCAGGCGTACCAGCCAGTCCAGCGCCTCGTCCATGGCACGAGCACGGGCACTGGGCCCGGCAGGTGACGGGCGAGGGGCAGGGCTGTCGGTCACGGTGAATCCTTGAATGGTTTTTGCGAATGATCAAGGCTAAGGCGGGGTGTGGCAAGGGCTTTGCGTTGCCGTTCGCCTGCGCTCAGCTCACTTGAGGCGCTCGGCAACACCCATGCAGATCGCCATGATCAGTTTCAATTCCTTTTGTACCGTGCTGGGCGAAACACTCAGTTGTTCGGCAATTTCCAGGTAGGTGGCGCCATGCAGGCGGCTGAGGATGAAAATGCGTTGCTGGCGCTCGCTTAGCTGATTGAGGCTGATGCTCAGGTGCTTGAGCAACTGCTCGGCATGGGCGGCATCCTCGCTGCTGGTGGCGGGAGCGGCTACGCTGTGCAGCACTTCGTCGGGCACATCGTCGACCAGCATGCGCGCCTGCACCCGGCGTGCGCGCAGGTGGTCCAGCGCCAGGTTGCGCGCGGTCTGGAACACGAACGGCTCGATGTGCTCGATGGGCCGCTCGCCCAGGGCGCGGGATACCCGCAGGTAGGTTTCCTGCAGCAGGTCTTCGGCCGTGCTGGGGTTGCCGACCATGCGCTGCAGGGTACGCAGCAGGGTAAGGCGCTGGACGAGGAAGACGGAGTTGAACCGGGACTGACTCACGGGGAAACCTGGCCGACGAAAGGTTAATGATAATGCTTATCATCTGTGTCGTAGGTCAAGTGGTGAAATGTTAGGAAAAGGTAAAGATTGTGAGAGCTCCGTCGCTGCGCGGTCCCTTGTAGGAGCGGCCTTGTGTCGCGATGGGCTGCGCAGCAGCCCCGAAATCTCGGCTCCAGCACCAATTGTCGGGGCCGCTTTGCGGCCCATCGCGACACAAGGCCGCTCCTACAGGGCGTGTGTCAAATCTTAGCGGGCGCTGCACAACGCCAAGCAGTTATCCAGCATCCGGTTGCTGAACCCCCACTCGTTGTCATACCAGGCCAGCACCTTGAGCATGCGCCCATTGGCCCGGGTATGGTTGGCATCGAAAATGGACGACAGCGGGTTGTGGTTGAAATCGCAGGAAACCAATGGCAAGGCGTTGTAGCCCAATACCTTGGAATGCTTGCTGGCTTCAAGGAACAGCTGGTTGACCTGCTCGGCGGTGGTCTCGCGCTTGAGGTTGACGGTGAGGTCCACCAGCGACACGTTGATGACCGGTACCCGCACCGCCATGCCGGTCAACTTGCCCGCCAGCTCTGGCAGCACCAGGCCGACGGCCTCGGCGGCGCCAGTCTTGCTCGGGATCATCGACTGGGTGGCCGAACGCGCGCGATATGGGTCGCTGTGGTACATGTCGGTCAGCACCTGGTCATTGGTGTAGGCGTGAATGGTGGTCATCAGGCCTTGTTCGATGCCGAACTCGCGGTGCAGCACCTGGGCGATCGGCGCCAGGCAGTTGGTGGTGCAGGAGGCATTGGAAATGACCTGGTGCGAGGCCCGCAGGATGTCGTGGTTGACCCCGTACACCACGGTGGCATCGGCACCCTTGGCGGGTGCCGAGACAATCACCTTGCCCGCCCCGGCGGCCAGGTGTGCAGCGGCCTTGGCGCGGTCGGTGAATAGCCCGGTGCACTCGAACACCACGTCGATCGCCTCGGCCTTCCAGGGCAGCTCGCCCGGGTTGCGGATGGCACTGACCGCGATACGGTCACCATTGACCGTCAGGCTCTCGTGGTCGGCCTCGACACTGGCGTCGAAGGTGCCGTGCACACTGTCGTACTTGAGCAGGTGGGCATTCATGGCGCTGTCGCCCAGGTCGTTGATGGCGACGACCTGCAGGTCCTGGCGGTAGCCTTGGGTATACAGTGCGCGCAGGACGTTGCGCCCGATGCGGCCGAATCCATTGATGGCGATGCGAAGGGTCATGGCAGTACCTCTGGCAGTCCGAGTGAAACCTGTGGCACAAAGGAGCTTCACTGAAACGGTTTTGTTGTTGGAATTACAAGATTATTCACTGGCCGATAGAAAACAAGCCTTTTTAGTGGCAGTATTTTGTTTAAACATACAACGAGTGGTTGGGCGACGTGCCTCCACCGATGCAGCGGGCTCCTCACCTTGAGCCTAGGCCGCAATCGTTTGGAGGGGAAATGCCCGGTAAACCGCCCTTACAATTAGCCTGGAGTCCAGTACATGCATCCGCGCATCCTTGAGGTCACCCAGCGGCTGGTCGAACGCAGCCGTGCCACCCGCGAACGTTACCTGCAGCTGATTCGCGGCGCGGCCAGTGAAGGCCCCATGCGTGCCAGCCTGCAGTGCGCCAACTTCGCCCACGGCGTGGCCGGTTGCGGCAGCGAAGACAAGCACACGCTGCGCCTGATGAACGCGGCCAACGTGGCTATCGTCTCGGCCTACAACGACATGTTGTCCGCCCACCAGCCATACCTGCATTTCCCCGAGCAAATCAAGCAGGCCCTGCGTGAGGTCGGCTCGGTCGGCCAGTTCGCCGGTGGCGTGCCGGCCATGTGCGACGGTGTGACCCAGGGCGAGCCGGGCATGGAACTGGCCATCGCCAGCCGCGAAGTGATCGCCATGTCCACGGCTGTCGCGCTGTCGCACAACATGTTCGACGCCGCGCTGATGCTGGGCATATGCGACAAGATCGTTCCTGGCCTGATGATGGGCGCGCTGCGTTTCGGCCACTTGCCGACCATTTTCGTACCGGGTGGGCCAATGGTGTCCGGCATTTCCAACAAGCAGAAGGCCGACGTGCGCCAGCGCTATGCCGAAGGCAAGGCCAGCCGTGAGGAACTGCTGGAGTCGGAGATGAATTCCTACCACAGCCCAGGCACCTGCACCTTCTACGGCACCGCCAATACCAACCAACTGGTGATGGAGGTAATGGGCCTGCACCTGCCGGGCGCTTCGTTCGTCAACCCGTACACAGCGCTGCGCGACGCACTCACCGCCGAGGCTGCGCAGCAGGTGACACGCATGACCAAGGCCAGTGGCAGCTTCATGCCGCTGGGTGAAATCGTCGACGAAAAAGCGTTGGTCAACTCCATCGTCGCCCTGCACGCTACCGGCGGCTCGACCAACCACACCCTGCACATTCCAGCGATTGCCCAGGCTGCGGGTATCCAGCTGACCTGGCAGGACATGGCCGACCTTTCCGAAGTGGTGCCGACCCTGTCGCACGTCTACCCCAACGGCAAGGCCGACATCAACCACTTCCAGGCGGCTGGTGGCATGGCCTTCCTGATCCGCGAGCTGCTCGACGCCGGGCTGCTGCACGAGGATGTCAATACCGTGGCCGGCCACGGCTTGCGTCGCTACACCCAGGAACCGTTCCTCGACAACGGCAAGCTGGTGTGGCGCGAAGGGCCGCAGCAGAGCCTGGACGAGAGCATCCTGCGCCCGGTGGCGCGGCCGTTCTCCGCCGAAGGCGGCCTGCGGGTGATGGAGGGCAACCTGGGCCGTGGCGTGATGAAAGTGTCCGCCGTCGCCGCCGAACATCAGGTGGTCGAGGCCCCGGCGCGGGTGTTCCAGGACCAGCAGTCGCTGGCCGATGCGTTCAAGGCCGGTGAGCTTGAGCGTGACTTTGTCGCCGTGGTGCGCTTCCAGGGGCCACGTTGCAACGGCATGCCAGAGCTGCACAAGCTAACGCCATTCCTCGGTGTGCTGCAGGACCGTGGCTACAAGGTAGCGCTGGTTACAGACGGGCGTATGTCGGGTGCCTCGGGCAAGATCCCGGCGGCTATCCACGTTTGCCCCGAGGCTTACGACGGCGGCCCGCTGGCGCGTGTGCGCGATGGTGATATCGTGCGGGTCGATGGTGTCGAAGGTACCTTGCGGGTCATGGTCTCGGCCGAAGAGTTGGCCAGCCGCGATCTGCCGCCGGCGCCCCAGGGCAATGACCTGGGTTGCGGGCGTGAGCTGTTCGGCTTCATGCGCATGGCGTTCAGCCCGGCAGAGCAGGGCGCGAGTGCGTTCACTTCGGCCCTGGAGAACCTCAAATGAAAGACCTGCTGGTTGGCGACATCGGCGGCACCAATGCCCGTTTTGCGTTGTGGCGTGACAACCAGCTGCATGATGTGAAGGTTTTCGCCACTGCAGACTACACCAGCCCGGAGCAGGCCATCGAGGCTTACCTCGAAGGCCAGGGCATCGCCCGCGGTGGATTGGCGGCGGTATGCCTGGCGGTAGCTGGGCCGGTCGATGGCGACGAATTCCGCTTCACCAACAACCATTGGCGTCTGAGCCGCACCGCCTTCTGCAAGACCTTGCAGGTCGATCAGCTGTTGCTGATCAACGATTTCACTGCCATGGCGCTGGGCATGACTCGCCTGCGCGAAGGGGAGTTCCGCGAAGTGTGCCCCGGCCAGGCCGACCCTTCGCGGCCGGCGCTGGTGATCGGGCCAGGGACAGGCCTGGGTGTGGGCTCGCTGCTGCGCCTTGGTGAGCAGCACTGGCAAGCCCTGCCAGGTGAAGGCGGGCATGTTGACCTGCCGGTGGGCAATGCCCGCGAAGCGGCGATCCACCAACACATCCATGGGCAGATCGGCCATGTCAGCGCCGAGACCGTGCTCAGTGGGGGTGGCCTGGTGCGGTTGTACCAGGCGATCTGCGCACTGGACGGCGACACCCCCAGGCACAAGACCCCGGCGCAGGTCACCGATGCCGCACTGGGCGGCGAGCCTCGAGCGCTGGCGGTGGTCGAGCAGTTCTGCCGGTTTCTTGGGCGCGTGGCGGGTAACAATGTGCTGACGCTGGGCGCGCGAGGTGGGGTTTATATCGTCGGCGGCGTGATTCCGCGCTTTGCCGAGTTGTTCCTGCGTAGCGGGTTTGCCGCCAGTTTTGCCGACAAGGGTTGTATGAGTGGTTATTTTGCTGGCGTGCCGGTGTGGCTGGTGACGGCCGAGTTTTCCGGCTTGCTGGGGGCCGGGGTGGCCTTGCAGCAGGCTTTGGATCATAGCTAGGCGTAAGGGGGCCGCTGCGCGGCCCATCGCGACGCAAGGCCGCTCCTACAGGGATCGCGCAGTGTGTAGGAGCGGCCTTGTGTCGCGATGGGCTGCAAAGCAGCCCCAGAAGGCAACACCCAACAGCAGGCAAAAGATCTGCAAACAACAAGAGGAAGGACCACCTTGAGCACTGCCGGCAAATCGATCCTGATGGTCGACGACGACCAGGAAATCCGCGAACTGCTGCAAACCTACCTGAGTCGCTCCGGCTTTCAGGTGCATGCCGAAGCCGACGGCAAAGGCTTTCGCCGTGCGCTGGAAAGCACGCCCTGCGACCTGGTCATCCTCGATGTCATGCTGCCCGACGAAGACGGCTTCAGCCTGTGCCGCTGGGTACGCCAGCACCCGCGCCAGGCGCGCGTGCCGATCATCATGCTCACCGCCAGCTCCGACGAGGCCGACCGGGTCATTGGCCTGGAACTGGGCGCCGACGACTACCTGGGCAAACCGTTCAGCCCCCGTGAACTGCAAGCGCGAATCAAGGCCCTGCTGCGTCGCGCCGAATTCGGCCAGGCGGCGCCGGGCAGTGCGGTGCTGGCCTTCGATGACTGGCGCCTGGACACGGTCAGCCACCGCCTGTTCCATCACGACGGTGAAGAGGTGATTCTTTCTGGCGCCGACTTTGCCCTGCTCAAGCTGTTTCTCGACCATCCGCAGCAGATTCTCGACCGCGACACCATCGGCAACGCCACCCGTGGTCGCGAGCCGATGCCGCTGGACCGCATCGTCGACATGGCGGTCAGCCGCTTGCGCCAGCGCCTGCGTGATACCGACAAGCCACCCCGGCTGATCCGCACGGTACGCGGCAGTGGCTACCTGTTGGCGGCGCATGTCTGCAGTGCGCCCTGAGCGGCGCTGGCGCCTGCTGCCGCGCTCATTGCTGGGGCGTATGCTGCTGCTGACCTTGTTGGTTGTGCTGCTGGCCCAGGGCCTGTCGAGCATCATCTGGGTTGCCCAACTGCGGGCCAGCCAGTTGCAGGGCCTGCGCGCCAGTGCCAGCAGCCTGGCCCACTCGATGAGCGCCAGTGTCAGTTACTTCCGCTCGCTGCCGGTGGCCTATCGGCCGATGGTGCTCGACCAGTTGCGCAGCATGGGTGGCACGCGCTTTTTCGTGTCGCTCAACGCCAAGCCGCTGGACATGCCGGTATTGCCCATTACCCCACGCAAGCAGGCGGTGATCGATGTGTTCCAGCAGGTGCTGCACGAGCGCCTAGGGTCGCAGATGGACATTTCCGTGGAGTTCGTCGCCCCCGACGACCTGCGTATCTTCAACAGCGGCCTTAAGCTAGACGAGCTGCCACGTTCTTGGGCGCATTACTCGTTGACCCTGGAGCCGCTCAACCCGCCGGTGCTGGTGACGCAGATTCGCCTGGGCGAGGGTGAGTGGCTGTACATCGCTTCGCTGCTGCCTGAACCCTATACCAGCCTGGAGGCCGAGCGCCTGCCACGGCAGCAGATCGGTTTCATCGTACTCACCACGGCCTTGCTGTTGTTGTTCATCGGCCTGCTGGTGCACTGGCAGAGCTGGCCGCTCAAGCGCCTGGCGCGGGCCGCACGGGAGATGTCGCTGGGCGCCGATGTGGCGCCGGTGGCGGAAGGCGGGGGTAGCGAAGTGGTCGAGGTTAGCCGGGCATTCAACAGCATGCGTGAGCGCATCAGCCGCTACCTGACCGAACGCAGCCAGCTGTTCAGCGCCATCTCCCATGACTTGCGCACGCCAATCACCCGCCTGCGCCTGCGTGTCGAACTGCTGGAGGACGAGCGCCTGCAGGCCAAGTTCAGCCAGGACCTGGACGAACTGGAGCTGCTGGTCAAAGGCGCCTTGCAGTGCGTTAAGGACACCGATATCCACGAGAACATAGAGCCGGTCGACCTCAATCAGGTGCTGGAGATTCTGGCAGAGCCGTATCTGCGTGATGGCCGTATCACGGTCGACGGCCGGGCGCTGGCGCCTTACCCAGGCAAGCCGCTGGCGTTGCGACGCTGCATCGGCAACCTGATCGACAACGCCATCAAGTATGGCGAGCGGGCGCGGCTGCGCATCATCGACAGTGCCGAGGGCTTTGTGCTGCAGGTGGACGACCAGGGGCCGGGCGTACCGCAGCAGCAACTGGAGCAGGTGTTCGAGCCGCATTTCCGGCTGGCAGGGCAGCAGCAGGGCTATGGGCTGGGGTTGGGGATTGCACGCAATATCGCCCACAGCCATGGGGGCGAGGTGAGTTTGCTGAATCTGCGAGAGGGTGGGTTGCGGGTGACGTTGTACCTGCCACGGGGCGTGGAGTGAAACGCTGCGTTACCTGTACCGGCAATGTAACCAAACGATGACATTCATGCATCGCTTCGTTACCCGGCGCGGCGGGCGTGCTGTTTAGACTCCATGCAACGCAAGCGATCGACTTGCACGGCATAACAACAAGAAAGGTGTTTCGATGAATTCCACGCTCCGTCTCGCTGCCGCAATCTCCCTGGCTTCCTTACTCCCGCTCAGTGCCCAGGCTGCCGAACCCAAAGGCAGTGTCGAGGTGGTGCACTGGTGGACCTCCGGTGGTGAAAAGGCGGCCGTCGATGTGCTCAAGGCCCAGGTCGAGAAAGACGGCTTCACGTGGAAGGATGGCGCTGTCGCCGGCGGTGGCGGCGCCACGGCCATGACCGTGCTCAAGAGCCGCGCCGTAGCGGGCAACCCGCCGGGTGTCGCACAAATCAAAGGGCCAGATATCCAGGACTGGGCGGCCACCGGTTTGCTCGACGGCGAAGTGCTCAAGGATGTGGCCAAGCAAGAGCAGTGGGACACCTTGCTCGACAAGAAGGTCGCTGACAACGTGAAGTATGACGGTGACTATGTTGCCGTACCGGTAAACATCCACCGTACCAACTGGCTCTGGATCAACCCAGAAGTCTTCAAGAAGGCCGGCATCGACAAGGCGCCGGCCACGCTCGATGAATTCTATGCCGCTGCCGACAAGCTCAAGGCCGCTGGCTTCATCCCGCTCGCCCATGGCGGCCAACCGTGGCAGGACAGCACCGTGTTTGAAAGCGTGGTGCTCTCGGTGATGGGCGCGCAGGGTTACAAAAAGGCCATGGTCGACCTCGACAATGCGGCCCTGACCGGCCCGGACATGGTCAAGGCGCTGGCCGAGCTGAAAAAGGTCGCCAACTACATGGACCCGGATGGCAAAGGCCAGGACTGGAACCTGGAGGCGGCCAAGGTCATCAACGGCAAGGCCGGCATGCAGATCATGGGCGACTGGGCCAAGAGCGAATGGACCTTGGCGAAGAAGACCGCCGGCAAGGACTACCAGTGCGTGCCGTTCCCGGGTACCGACAAGGCCTTCCTCTACAACATCGATTCGCTGGTGGTGTTCAAGCAGAACAACGCAGGCACTTCTGCCGGCCAGCAGGACATTGCCCGCAAGGTGATGGGTGAGGACTTCCAGAAAGTCTTCAGCACCAACAAAGGGTCGATCCCGGTGCGCAACGACATGCTGGCCGACATGGCCAAGTATGGCTTCGATGCTTGCGCGCAGCGCTCTGCCAGTGACTTCCTGGCCGATGCCAAGAATGGCGGCCTGCAGCCGAGCATGGCGCACAACATGGCCACCACGCTGGCCGTGCAGGGTGCGTTCTTCGATGTAGTGACCAACTACATCAACGATCCCAAGGCCGATCCGGCCGATGCGGCGAAGAAGCTGGCGGCGGCGATCAAGGCTGCCCGGTAACGCGACGCCATCTCCCTTTGTAGGAGCGGCCTTGCGTCGCGATAGGGCTGCACAGCAGCCCCAAAACTGCGCACTCGATCTTCCA
>NZ_QJRC01000101.1 GCF_013393325.1 Pseudomonas hunanensis | reverse complement strand
CGCGTCAACGGCCTGCAGCGGGTTTCCGCCGGCAGTGTGTTCGGTGCCCTGCCGCTGAACGTCGGCGACCAGGCCGATGACCGCCGCCTGGTGGACTCGACCCGTTCCCTGTTCAAGACCGGGTTCTTCCAGGACATCCAGTTGAACCGCGATGGCAATGTGCTGATCATCAACGTGGTCGAGCGCCCGTCGGTGTCGAGCATCGAGATCGAAGGCAACAAGGCGATCAGCACCGAAGACCTGATGAAGGGCCTGAAGCAATCGGGCCTGGCCGAGGGCGAAATCTTCCAGCGTGCCACCCTCGAAGGTGTGCGTAACGAGCTGCAACGCCAGTACGTGGCCCAGGGCCGCTACTCGGCCGAGGTCGACGCCGAAGTGGTGCCGCAGCCGCGCAACCGTGTGGCGCTGAAGATCAAGATCAACGAAGGCACCGTCGCCGCCATCCAGCACATCAACATCGTTGGCAACAACGTGTTCGATGATGAAACCCTGGGGCAGCTGTTCGAGCTGAAGACCACCAACTGGCTGTCGTTCTTCAAGAACGATGACAAGTACGCCCGTGAAAAACTCTCCGGTGACCTGGAGCGCCTGCGTTCCTACTACCTGGACCGCGGCTACATCAACATGGACATCGCCTCCACCCAGGTGTCCATCACGCCGGACAAGAAGCACGTCTACATCACCGTCAACATCAACGAAGGCGAGAAGTACACCGTTCGCGACGTGAAGCTGTCCGGTGACCTCAAGGTGCCGGAAGACCAGGTCAAGTCGCTGCTGCTGGTGCAGCCAGGCCAGGTATTCTCGCGCAAGGTGATGACCACCACCTCCGAGCTGATCACCCGCCGCCTGGGTAACGAAGGCTACACCTTCGCCAACGTCAACGGCGTGCCACAGCCGAACGACCAGGACCACACGGTCGACATCATGTTCGTGGTCGACCCGGGCAAGCGTGCCTACGTCAACCGCATCAACTACCGCGGCAACACCAAGACCGAAGACGAAGTGCTGCGCCGCGAAATGCGCCAGATGGAAGGCGGGTGGGCGTCGACCTACCTGATCGACCAGTCCAAGACCCGTCTGGAGCGCCTGGGCTTCTTCAAGGAAGTCAACGTCGAGACCCCACCGGTGCCGGGCACCGACGACCAGGTCGACGTCAACTACAGCGTCGAAGAGCAGGCCTCCGGCTCGATCACCGCCAGCGTCGGTTTCGCCCAGAGCGCCGGCCTGATCCTCGGTGGTTCGATCAGCCAGAGCAACTTCCTCGGTACCGGTAACAAAGTATCCGTCGGCCTGACCCGTTCGGAATACCAGACCCGCTACAACTTCGGCTTCGTTGATCCCTACTTCACTGCCGATGGCGTCAGCCTGGGCTACAACGCCTTCTACCGCAGCACCGACTACGACGACCTCGACGTCGACGTGGCCAGCTATGCGGTGGACAGCTACGGTGCCGGCGTGAGCCTGGGCTACCCGATCAGCGAAACCTCGCGCCTGACCTACGGCCTGAGCGTGCAGCAAGACAAGATCAAGACCGGTAAGTACACCGTTGACGAGATCTTCGATTTCCTCGACCAGGAAGGCGACAACTTCCTGAACTTCAAGGCTTCGATCGGTTGGTCCGAATCGACCTTGAACAAAGGCGTGCTGGCCACCCGTGGTCACTCGCAAAGCCTGACCCTGGAATCCACCATTCCGGGCAGCGACCTGTCGTTCTTCAAGCTCGACTACCGTGGGCAGCTGTTCCAGCCGATCAGCAACGACTACACCCTGCGCCTGCACACCGAACTGGGCTATGGTGATGGTTATGGCAGTACATCGGGCCTGCCGTTCTACGAGAACTACTTCGCAGGTGGCTTCAACTCTGTCCGTGGCTTCAAGGACAGCAGCCTGGGCCCGCGCAGTACCCCGAGCCGTGGCGCGGATGATCCTAACGGCAAACCCGGTACCATCCGTGACCCGGACCAGGATCCGCTGCCGTTCGGTGGCAACGTGCTGGTTCAAGGTGGCGTCGAATTGCTGTTCCCGCTGCCGTTCGTCAAGGATCAGCGTTCGCTGCGCACGTCCGTGTTCTGGGACGTGGGTAACGTGTTCGACACCAATTGCGGCAACAAACCTGATTGCGAGAAGGTCGGCTTCTCGGGCATGGCCAGTTCGGTCGGCCTGGGTGTCACCTGGATTACCGCACTGGGCCCGCTGAGCTTCAGCCTGGCAATGCCGGTCAAGAAGCCGGACGATGCCGATACCCAGGTGTTCCAATTCTCTCTGGGCCAGACCTTCTAAGGTCGGCCCCTGCTTAATGACAACGGTTTATCCAGGAGTGCATCGTGCGTAAATTGGCTCAACTGGCCGTAGTGGCCGCGGCGCTGGTCGCCACCCCGGCTTTCGCCGAAATGAAGGTAGCCGTGCTGAACTATCAGATGGCCCTGCTCGAGTCGGATGCCGCCAAGAAGTACGCGGTCGATGCCGAGAAGAAGTTCGGCCCGCAACTGACCAAGCTGAAAAGCCTGGAAAGCAGCGCCAAGGGCATCCAGGACCGCCTGATCAAGGGCGGTGACAAGATGCAGCAGCAGGAGCGTGAGCGCCTGGAACTCGAGTTCAAGCAAAAGGCCCGCGACTTCCAGTTCCAGTCCAAGGAGCTGAACGAAGCCAAGGCCGTCGCTGACCGCGATATGCTCAAGCAGCTGAAGCCGAAGCTGGATGGCGCCGTCGAGGAAGTGATCAAGAAAGGCGGTTTCGACCTCGTTCTCGAGCGTGGTGCGGTCATCGATGTCAAACCTCAGTACGACATCACCCGCCAGGTCATCGAGCGCATGAACCAAGCCCGTTGATATGAGTGTGACCATGACGCTAGGCCAACTGGCCGAGGCCCTCGGTGCCACCCTCAAGGGGCCCGAGGCGCTGCAGATTACCGGGCTGGCCACCTTGCAAGAGGCTGGCCCCGGTCAGTTGAGCTTCCTCGCCAACCCGCAGTACCGCAAGTACCTGGATAACTGCCAGGCGGGTGCGGTATTGCTCAAGGCCGCGGATGCCGAGAGTTTCGCTGGCAATGCCCTGATCGTGGCCGACCCCTACCAGGCGTATGCGCGTATTTCCCACCTGTTCGACCCTAAACCCAAGGCTGTGGCGGGAATCCATCCCAGCGCCGTGGTGGCTGAGGACGCGCAGGTAGACGCCAGCGCCAGCATCGGGCCGTTCGCGGTCATCGAAAGTGGTGCACGTATCGAGGCTGATGTCAGCATCGGCGCACATTGCTTCGTCGGTGCGCGTTGCGTTGTAGGTGAGGGCGGCTGGCTGGCGCCGCGGGTTACGTTGTATCACGACGTCACCATCGGCAAGCGTGTGGTCATCCAGTCGGGTGCTGTGATCGGCGGCGAAGGCTTCGGTTTTGCCAATGAGAAGGGCATCTGGCGCAAGATTGCCCAGATTGGTGGCGTCACCATTGGTGATGACGTGGAAATCGGCGTCAATACTGCCGTTGACCGTGGTGCGCTGTCCGACACGCGGATCGGGGACGGGGTCAAGCTCGACAACCAGATCCAGATCGCCCACAACGTGCAGATCGGTGACCACACGGCTATGGCCGCTTGCGTAGGCATCTCCGGCAGTACACGCATCGGCAAGCATTGCATGCTGGCCGGCGGCGTGGGCCTGGTGGGGCACATCGATATTTGCGATAACGTATTTGTTTCCGGGATGACAATGGTAACCCGTTCGATCACCGAACCCGGTTCCTATTCATCCGGCACAGCCATGCAGCCTCTGGCTGACTGGCGCAAGAGCGCTGCGCGTATCCGCCAGCTGGATGACATGGCCAAACGTCTTCAGCAGCTGGAAAAACGCGTCGATACCGTGACCTCAGGTGGCCTGCCGACATCAGAAGGCTGATACCATTCCCTGAGCAAGAGTGAACAGTCGCTAGCTGGCTCCTCTTTGGATTGCAAAAGGAGCGTGTGGTCAGCACCTGCGCTCCCTATTCTTATTACAGGCTTCCCCCCCGAAATGATGGACATCAACGAGATTCGCGAATACCTGCCTCACCGCTACCCGTTCCTGCTGGTGGATCGTGTGACGGATCTGGACTTCGAGGCCCAGAGCATTCGTGCCTACAAGAATGTCAGCATCAACGAGCCGTTTTTCAATGGCCACTTCCCGGCGCACCCGATCATGCCGGGCGTCCTGATCATCGAAGCCATGGCCCAGGCGGCCGGCATCCTTGGTTTCAAGATGCTCGATGCCAAGCCGGCCGATGGCACCCTGTACTATTTCGTCGGTTCCGACAAACTGCGTTTCCGTCAGCCGGTACTGCCGGGTGACCAGCTGGTGCTGGAAGCCAAGTTCCTCAGCCGCAAAAGCATGATCTGGAAGTTCGAATGCCGCGCCCTGGTCGATGGCAAACCGGTTTGCTCGGCAGAAATCACCTGCGCGGAACGCTCCCTATGAATTCGATTGATCCTCGGGCCATTATCGATCCGTCGGCCAAGCTGGCCGATGGGGTCGAGGTCGGCCCTTGGTCGATCGTTGGCCCTGATGTAGAAATCGGGGAGGGCACCGTTATCGGCCCGCATGTTGTGCTCAAGGGGCCGACCCGCATTGGCAAGCACAACCGTATCTTTCAGTTTTCCTCGATCGGTGAAGACACCCCGGACCTCAAGTACAAGGGGGAGCCGACGCGCCTGGTGATTGGCGATCACAATGTGATCCGCGAAGGGGTGACCATCCACCGTGGTACTGTTCAGGACCGCGCGGAGACCACCGTGGGTGACCACAACCTGATCATGGCCTACGCCCACATTGGCCACGACAGCGTCATCGGCAACCACTGCATCCTGGTCAACAACACGGCGCTGGCCGGTCATGTGCATGTGGGTGACTGGGCGATCCTGTCCGGCTACACCCTGGTTCACCAGTACTGCCACATTGGCGCCCACGCGTTTTCCGGCATGGGCACGGCGATTGGCAAGGACGTTCCGGCTTTCGTGACCGTGTTCGGCAGCCCGGCCGAAGCCCGCAGCATGAACTTCGAGGGCATGCGCCGCCGTGGTTTCAGCGACGAGGTGATCCACGTGCTGCGTCGTTGCTACAAGATTGTCTACCGTCAGGGCCTGACCGTCGAAGACGCGCTCAAGGAACTGGCCGAGCCGGCCGCGCAACATCCTGAGGTCGAGCTGTTCCGTCAGTCGATCGTGAGCTCCGCCCGCGGTATTACACGCTGATATGGCCCAGCTTTGCGTAGCGCTGGTCGCCGGTGAGGCCAGCGGCGATATTCTGGGTTCAGGCTTGATGCGTGCCCTCAAGGCACGTCACCCTGATGTACGTTTTATCGGCGTTGGCGGCCCTTTGATGGAAGCCGAAGGCCTGCAATCCTATTTCCCCATGGAGCGCCTGGCCGTCATGGGCCTGGTCGAAGTACTGGGGCGCCTGCGCGAGCTGCTCAAGCGCCGCAAGCTATTGATCCAGACGTTGATCGACGAAAAACCCGACGTTTTCATCGGTATCGACGCCCCGGACTTCACCCTCAATATCGAACTGAAACTGCGTCAGGCCGGCATCAAGACCGTGCACTACGTCAGCCCATCAGTGTGGGCCTGGCGGCAGAAGCGTGTGCTGAAGATTCGCGAAGGTTGCGACCTGATGCTGACGCTGTTGCCGTTTGAGGCGCGCTTCTACGAAGAGCAAGGTGTACCGGTGCGCTTTGTCGGCCACCCGCTGGCCGACACCATCCCGCTTGAAGCTGACCGCTCGGCCGCGCGTGCCGCACTGGGCCTGGGCGAAGGGCCGATAGTGGCGCTGATGCCCGGTAGCCGGGGTGGTGAAGTAGGGCGCTTGGGCGCGTTATTCCTCGATGCAGCCGAGCACCTGTGTCAGCAGGTGCCGGGTGTGCGCTTCGTGCTGCCCTGTGCCAACGCTGCGCGGCGTGCCCAGGTCGAGCACATGCTTGAAGGGCGCCAGCTGCCGCTGACCTTGCTCGATGGCCAGTCGCACCAAGCCCTGGCGGCCTGTGACGCGGTGTTGATCGCTTCGGGCACCGCGACCCTCGAAGCGCTGCTGTACAAGCGGCCGATGGTGGTGGCGTACCGCCTGGCACCGTTGACCTACTGGATTCTCAAGCGCCTGGTGAAAAGCCCCTACGTGTCGTTGCCGAACCTGCTGGCCCAGCGCGAGCTGGTGCCCGAGCTGCTGCAGGACCAAGCCACCAGCCAAGCGTTGGCCAACACCCTTGCGCCGCTGGTGCGCGATGGTAGCCAACAGACCGAACGTTTCGACGAAATTCACCGCACCCTGCGCCGTGACGCCTCCAACCAGGCGGTCGAGGCGGTACTGGCCCTGCTCAAGGACCGCTGACATGCAAATTGGACTGGACTTCAACCTGGTCGAAGACCTGGTTGCCGGCGTTGACGAAGTGGGCCGTGGCCCGCTGTGCGGCGCAGTGGTTACGGCGGCAGTGATCCTCGACCCTGCGCGACCGATTCTTGGCCTGAACGATTCGAAGAAACTCACTGAGGCCAAACGCGAGGCGCTGTTCGACGAGATCTGCGAAAAGGCCCTGAGCTTCTGCATCGCCCGCGCCGAGGTCGAGGAAATCGACCGCCTGAATATCCTGCAAGCCACCATGCTGGCCATGCAACGTGCGGTGGAAGGCCTGCACATTACCCCCAAGCTGGCCTTGATCGATGGCAACCGCTGCCCGAAGCTGGCCGTGCCGGCGTCGCCTGTGGTCAAGGGCGATAGCCAGGTGCCGGCCATTGCGGCGGCATCGATCCTGGCCAAAGTAACCCGTGATCGGGAAATGAGTGCATTCGAACTGATCTACCCAGGGTATGGCATCGGCGGGCACAAGGGTTACCCGACTCCCGTGCACCTTGAGGCGCTCGCGCGCCTGGGGCCTACGCCCATTCATCGGCGTTCGTTTGCCCCGGTGCGGGCGGCGTGGGAAGCGCGTGAAGGCGTCACCGATTCCCTGATCTGACCTGCCAGGGCCGCTTCGCGGGCTTGCCCGCTGCCGCAGGTGCGGCGTCGCTGATAATGGCAGCAATCTCTCGGTGGGAGCGGGGGTGCCCGCGAAGGGCTGCGACGCAGCCCCAAATCCCCTCCCCATTTAAGCTACAATCCCGCCCTTGTCGTTAAGCACTGCTACAGGATCTTCCATGTCGGTTCCCTTCGTTCACCTGCGCGTCCACTCCGAATTCTCGCTGGTCGACGGTCTGGTGCGGATCAAACCGCTGGCCAAGGCGCTGGCCGGGATGAACATGCCAGCGGTGGCGATCACCGACCAGAGCAACATGTGCTCGCTGGTGAAGTTCTACAAAACGGCCATGGGCGCCGGCATCAAACCGATCTGCGGTGCCGACCTGTGGCTGGCCGGTGCCGACCCGGAAGCCCCGCTGTCGCGCATTTGCTTCCTGGCCATGAACCCCCAGGGCTATCGCAATCTCACCGAATTGATCTCGCGGGGCTGGACCGACGGCCAGCGAAACGGCCTGGTCATCCTCCAGCGTGAATGGATCGCCTCCGCCAGCGAAGGCCTGATTGCCCTGTCTGCGGGCAAGGAAGGCGACATCGGCATGGCCTTGCTCAATGGTCGAGACGATGAAGCCCAAGCCCTGCTGCAAGACTGGATGGGCATGTTCCCCGAGCGCTTCTATGTTGAAGTACAGCGCACCAATCGCGCCCGCGACGAGGAATACGTGCACGCTGCAGTAGCCCTGGCCGACAAGCTTGGCGCGCCGCTGGTGGCCACCAACGACGTGCGTTTCATCAAGCAGTCGGACTTCGACGCCCACGAAACCCGTGTATGCATCGGCGAAGGCTGGACCCTCGACGACCCACGCCGCCCGCGTGGCTACAGCGACCAGCAGTACCTGAAGTCGGCCGAGGAAATGGCCGAGTTGTTCAGCGACCTGCCCGACGCCATCGCCAACACGGTCGAAATCGCCAAGCGCTGCAACATCCAGGTGCAGTTGGGCAAATACTTCCTGCCTGACTTCCCGACGCCCAACGGCATGGGCATCGACGATTACCTGCGGCATGTGTCCTACGAGGGCCTTGAAGAGCGCCTGGCGGTGCTGTGGCCGAAAGACACCACGCCCAATTACGAAGAGAAGCGCCAGGTTTACCTCGACCGCCTGAAGTTCGAGCTGGATATCATCATCCAGATGGGCTTCCCCGGTTACTTCCTGATCGTCATGGACTTCATCAAGTGGGCCAAGAACAACGACGTGCCGGTTGGCCCGGGGCGGGGGTCGGGTGCCGGCTCGCTGGTGGCCTACGTACTGAAGATCACCGACCTTGACCCGCTGGCCTATGACCTGCTGTTCGAGCGCTTCCTGAACCCTGAACGTGTTTCCATGCCCGACTTCGACGTCGACTTCTGCATGGACGGCCGCGACCGGGTCATCGACTACGTGGCCGAGGCCTACGGCCGTAACGCGGTAAGCCAGATCATCACCTTCGGTACCATGGCCGCCAAGGCGGTGGTGCGTGACGTGGCGCGGGTGCAGGGCAAGTCCTACGGCCTGGCCGATCGCCTGTCGAAGATGATCCCGTTCGAAGTGGGCATGACCCTGGAGAAGGCCTACGAGCAGGAAGAAATCCTGCGCGACTTCCTCAAAAGCGACGAAGACGGCCGCGAAATCTGGGACATGGCCCTGAAGCTGGAAGGTGTGACCCGGGGTACCGGCAAGCACGCCGGTGGTGTGGTTATCGCGCCGACCAAGCTTACCGATTTTTCGCCGATCGCTTGTGATGAAGAAGGCGGTGGCCTGGTCACCCAGTTCGACAAGGATGACGTCGAGGCCGCCGGCCTGGTGAAGTTCGACTTCCTCGGCCTGCGTACCCTGACCATCATCAAGTGGGCGATGGAGATCATCAACCGCGAGCAGGCCAAGAACAACCTGCCCGACTTGAACATCGACTTCATCCCGCTGGATGACCGCAAGACCTACGAGCTGTTGCAGAAGGCCGAAACCACGGCCGTGTTCCAGCTTGAATCGCGGGGCATGAAGGAGCTGATCAAGAAGCTCAAGCCCGACTGCCTGGAAGACCTCATCGCACTGGTGGCACTGTTCCGCCCCGGCCCGCTGCAATCGGGCATGGTGGACGACTTCATCAACCGCAAGCACGGCCGCGCCGAGCTGGCCTACCCACATGCGGACTACCAGTACGAAGGCCTCAAGCCGGTACTGGCGCCCACCTACGGCATCATCCTGTACCAGGAACAGGTAATGCAGATCGCCCAGGTGATGGCAGGCTATACCCTGGGCGGCGCCGACATGCTGCGCCGGGCGATGGGTAAGAAAAAGCCCGAGGAAATGGCCAAGCAGCGCGGTGGTTTCATCGAAGGTTGCGTGGCCAACAATATCGATGCGGACCTGGCTGGTAACATCTTCGACCTGGTAGAAAAGTTCGCCGGTTACGGTTTCAACAAATCTCACTCCGCAGCCTATGGCCTGGTGTCCTACCAGACCGCCTGGCTGAAAACCCACTACCCGGCGCCATTCATGGCTGCGGTACTGTCGGCGGATATGCACAACACCGACAAGGTGGTGGTGCTGGTAGAAGAAGTTCGCAGCATGAAGTTGCGTCTGGACGCGCCAGATGTGAACTTCTCCGACTTCAAGTTCACCGTCAACAACGACGGCCGTATCGTCTACGGCCTGGGTGCCATCAAGGGCGTCGGCGAAGGCCCGGTGGAAGCAATCGTCGAGGCCCGTGCCCAGGGCGGCCCGTTCAAGGACCTGTTCGACTTCTGTGACCGCATCGATCTCAAACGGGTGAACAAGCGTACCCTCGATGCGCTGGTGCGCAGCGGCGCGCTGGACCGGCTGGGCCCGCACTTCCATGACGAGATAAAGGCCTACCAGGCCAACATCGACATCAACCGTGCGACCTTGCTCTCGGCGCTGGGTGAGGCCATCAAGGCTGCCGAGCAAGCGGCCCACACCGCTGACAGCGGTCACGTCGATCTGTTCGGCAGCATGTTCGACGAGGCGCAAGTCGACGTCTATGCCAACCACCGCAAGGTCCGCGAGCTGACCCTCAAGGAGCGCTTGAAGGGCGAAAAAGACACCCTTGGCCTGTACCTGACCGGTCACCCGATCGACGAGTACGAGACCGAGATCCGCCGCTTCGCCCGCCAGCGCATCATCGACCTCAAGCCGTCGCGCGAAACCCAGACCATCGCCGGCATGATCATCGCCTTGCGGGTGATGAAGAACAAAAAGGGCGACAAGATGGGCTTCGTTACCCTGGATGACCGCTCCGGGCGCATAGAGGCTTCCCTGTTCGCAGATGCCTACATCGCGGCACAGTCCTTGCTGCAGGCCGATGCCATGGTGGTGGTCGAAGGCGAGGTCAGCAACGACGACTTCTCCGGCGGCCTGCGCCTGCGGGTTAAGCAGGTCATGACCATGGAAGACGCACGCACCAAGCTGGCCGAGAGCTTGCGCCTGAAAGTGGCGCACGATGCCCTGAAGGGCGACCGGCTGAAGTGGCTGGGTGAGCTGATCACCCGCCATCGCGGTGCTTGCCCGATCACCCTGGAGTACACCGGCAGCGACGCCAAGGCCATGCTGCAGTTCGGCGAGCAGTGGGCGATCGACCCGGCCGACGGGCTGATTCAGGCGCTGCGTGACCAGTTCGGGCGTGAGAACGTCTTCCTGCAATATCGTTGAACCGACAAAACATTTAATCTCGACCTGAATGCGCCTGATCCCTTAAGGTATGGCGCCAAACGGATCAACCGGCCGGCCGCCTGGCCGTAGACCCAAGACGGATGACTATGAACCCGAATTTTCTCGATTTCGAACAGCCGATTGCCGACCTGCAAGCCAAGATCGAAGGCCTGCGCCTGGTAGGTAACGACAACTCGCTGAACATCAGCGATGAAATTGCCCGTCTGCAAGACAAGAGCAACACCCTGACCGAAAGCATCTTCGGCAACCTGACCAGCTGGCAGATCGCCCGCCTGGCCCGTCACCCACGTCGTCCTTATACCCTGGACTACCTGGAGCACATCTTCACCGAGTTCGAAGAGCTGCACGGTGACCGCCACTTCTCCGATGATGCTGCCATCGTAGGCGGTACCGCCCGCCTGGACGGCAAGCCAGTCATGGTCATTGGTCATCAGAAGGGCCGCGAAGTACGCGAGAAGGTGCGTCGCAACTTCGGCATGCCGCGCCCGGAAGGCTACCGCAAGGCTTGCCGCCTGATGGAGATGGCCGAGCGCTTCAAAATGCCGATCCTGACCTTCATCGACACCCCAGGTGCATACCCAGGCATCGACGCCGAGGAGCGCAACCAGAGCGAGGCAATCGCCTGGAACCTGCGCGTGATGGCGCGCCTGAAAACCCCGATCATCGCCACCGTGATCGGTGAGGGTGGTTCTGGCGGTGCACTGGCCATCGGCGTGTGCGACCAACTGAACATGCTGCAGTACTCCACCTACTCGGTGATCTCGCCGGAAGGCTGCGCTTCAATCCTGTGGAAGACTGCCGACAAAGCCGCTGACGCCGCCGAGGCAATGGGCATCACTGCCGAGCGCCTGAAGAGCTTGAACATTGTCGACAAGGTCATCCAGGAGCCGCTGGGCGGCGCCCACCGTGACCCGGCCAAGATGTCGGAAGCCATCCGTGCCGACCTGGTGCAGCAACTGGACATGCTCGGCAAGTTCGACAACGACGCGCTGCTGGCACGCCGTTACGAGCGCCTGATGAGCTACGGCCTCTGATAGCGAGATGACGGGCACCGGCTTCGCCGGTGTTCGCGGGTACGCCCGCTTGCACAGGTAATGCTCTACCCTCGGGGCTAGCGGCATACTTGTGGGAGCGGGCGTGCCCGCGAATGCTTTGTTGAATCGAGCGAGGGCTAGATGATCAACCTCAACCCCTGGCTCAATGCCCCCAACTGGTACATCGCCTACTCCGGCGGCCTCGACTCCACCGTCCTCCTGCACCTGCTGGCTGACTACGCCCGCAACCACGCGTCCCCCCCGTTGCGCGCCATTCATGTCCATCACGGCCTGCAAACCGCCGCTGACGCCTGGCCTGCCCATTGCCAAGCCATCTGCGACAATCTCGGCATCGAACTCCAGGTCATCCACGTCCAGGTCAGCCCTGGCGCGAGTGTCGAACAGGCCGCTCGCGACGCCCGCTATGCCGCTTTCAAGCAAACGCTCGGCCCTGGCGACATCCTGTTCACCGGCCAGCACCGCGACGACCAGGCTGAAACCCTGCTGTTCCGCCTGCTGCGCGGCGCCGGTCTGCGTGGCCTTGCGGCAATGCCGGGGCAGCGGACGCTAGGGCAGGGCAGCCTGGCCAGGCCGTTGCTGGGGTGTGCCCGGCAACAGTTGCAGGACTACGCCAGCGCCCACCGGCTGGCCTGGATCGAAGACCCGTCGAACACTGACACACATTTCGCCCGCAACTACCTGCGCGGCGAGGTGTTCCCGCGCTTGCAACAACGTTGGCCACAAGCCAGTCAGAACCTCGCCCGCGCTGCAGAGCACTTGGGTGAGGCCCTGGGCCTGTTGGACGAACTGGCCCAGGCCGACCTGGCGCGCGCGCAGGAGGGGGCACCCGCCGCGTGGTCGGCGCTACCATCGCTCGGCCTGGCTGCCCTGGCGACGCTTTCGCCGTCCCGTCAACGCAATGCCTTGCAATATTGGCTGAGCCAGCGCACTCGTTTGCCCGACACGCGGCATTGGGCTGGCTGGGCAGACCTGCGCGATGCCGGCGCCGATGCCCAGCCAGTCTGGTCGCTTGCCGATGGGCGGTTGCTGCGTAGCCAAGGGCGCGTCTGGTGGTTGAGTGGCGATTGGCTGAAGACACCCACCGGCCAGCTGGCCTGGGCTGATCCTGACGAGCCGTTGCTGTTGCCGGGCAATGGTAGTGTGCGTCTTGTTGGCGCAGGCCAGCTCGATGGGTTGCGCATCGCCTACCGCCTGGGTGGTGAAATGCTGGAGATCCCCGGCCGTGGACGGCGCGACCTCAAGCGCCTGCTCAACGAGCAGCAAGTGCCGCATTTCCTGCGTTCGCGCCTGCCGCTGCTGTATCGGGGCGAACGCCTGCTGGCAGTGGCCAACTTGCCCAGGCAGGTGCAGGCGGATTGCCAGCTGCATTGGCAGTTACCGACGAACGCGCAAGGTTTGAGCTGAAGGGTACATTCCGGTAGACTACCCTCCCTTCTTGATACAACTTCTGTGGGTTCCGCGAAAACACAGGGGTTGCCGATTACCAAGCAGTTTTTTGCTGGGCTGATTCTGGAAATGACGAGCGAGCTCCATGCCGGGGATACCCCTGGTCTGTACAGACGCGGCAGTTTTTCGAGATGCACTGTGATTGACGCAGGTGATCGGGGGCTTCGGCCTTCCTTCGCTTTCTCCGGCGGCGCTGGCCGCCTTAACGCAGACTTCTAGGGTTTTTCATGACGCGCTACATATTCGTCACGGGCGGTGTTGTTTCTTCATTGGGGAAAGGCATTGCCTCGGCTTCCCTGGCGGCCATCCTGGAAGCGCGGGGCCTGAAGGTCACCATGCTCAAGCTGGATCCGTACATCAACGTCGATCCGGGCACCATGAGCCCGTTCCAGCATGGTGAAGTGTTCGTCACCCACGATGGCGCCGAGACCGACCTCGACCTGGGCCACTACGAGCGGTTCATCCGCACCACCATGACCCAGAACAACAACTTCACCACCGGCCGTATCTACGAGCACGTGCTGCGCAAGGAGCGCCGTGGTGATTACCTGGGCGCGACCATCCAGGTCATCCCGCACATCACCGACGAAATCAAGCGTCGCATCATCAAGGGCGCCGGCGATGCCGACGTGGCCCTGGTGGAAATCGGCGGTACCGTGGGTGACATCGAGTCGCAGCCGTTCCTCGAGGCCATTCGCCAGCTGCGCGTCGAAGTGGGCTCCAAGCGTGCCATGCTGATGCACCTGACCCTGGTCCCGTACATCGCCACCGCTGGCGAAACCAAGACCAAGCCGACCCAGCACTCGGTCAAGGAGCTGCGCTCCATCGGCCTGCAGCCTGATGTGCTGATCTGCCGCTCCGACCACCCGGTCGATGCCTCGTCGCGTCGCAAGATCGCGCTGTTCACCAACGTTGAAGAGCGTGCGGTGATTTCGCTGGAAGACGTCGACACCATCTACAAGATCCCGGGCGTACTGCACGCACAGGGCCTGGACGACTTCGTCGTCGAGCGCTTCGGCCTGCAGTGCAACGGCGCCGACCTGTCCGAGTGGGACAAAGTGGTCGATGCCAAGCTCAACCCAGAGCACGAAGTGACCATTGCCATGGTCGGCAAGTACATGGAACTGCTGGATGCGTACAAGTCGCTGATCGAGGCAATGAGCCACGCCGGCATCACCAACCGCACCAAGGTCAACCTGCGCTACATCGACTCGGAAGACATCGAGAACCAGGGCACCAGCCTGCTCGAAGGCGCCGATGCCATCCTGGTGCCTGGCGGTTTCGGCCTGCGCGGCGTGGAAGGCAAGATTACCGCGGTGCAATACGCCCGTGAGAACAAGGTGCCGTACCTGGGTATCTGCCTGGGCATGCAAGTGGCGGTGATTGAGTTCGCCCGTAACGTGATGGGTTGGAAAGACGCCAACTCCACCGAATTCGACCGTAACAGCGGCCACCCTGTGGTCGGCCTGATCACCGAGTGGGCCGATGCCACCGGTGCCGTCGAGACCCGCGACGAGGCTTCCGACCTGGGCGGTACCATGCGCCTGGGTGCTCAGGACTGCCAGCTGGCTGCCGGTTCCAAGGTGCACGACTGCTACGGCAAGGACGTGATCACCGAGCGTCACCGTCACCGCTACGAAGTGAACAACAACCTGCTGCCGCAGCTGGTCGACGCAGGCCTGGTGGTTTCCGGTCGTTCCGAAGACGGCGCGCTGGTGGAAGTGGTCGAGTCCAAGGACCACCCATGGTTCGTCGCTTGCCAGTTCCACCCGGAATTCACTTCGACCCCACGTGACGGCCACCCGCTGTTCAGTGGTTTCGTCAAGGCAGCTCTGGCTCAGAAGAACAAGGCCTGATCAATGACCCAGAAGATCATTCGCGTCGGTAACATCGAGATCGCCAACGACAAGCCGTTCGTCCTGTTCGGCGGCATGAACGTCCTGGAATCCCGTGACCTGGCAATGAAGGTCTGCGAAGAGTATGTGCGGGTTACCGAAAAGCTCGGTATCCCGTATGTGTTCAAGGCCAGCTTCGACAAGGCCAACCGTTCGTCGGTGACGTCCTACCGTGGCCCAGGCATGGAAGAAGGGCTGAAGATCTTCGAAGAGATCAAGCGCACCTTCAACGTGCCGGTGATTACCGACGTACACGAGCCTTACCAGGCCGAGCCCGTCGCCAAGGTGTGCGACATCATCCAGTTGCCGGCTTTCCTGTCGCGGCAGACTGACCTGGTGGTGGCCATGGCCAAGACCGGCGCGGTGATCAACATCAAGAAGGCCCAGTTCCTCGCCCCCCAGGAAATGAAACACATCCTGGCCAAGTGCGAAGAGGCCGGTAATGACCAGTTGATCCTCTGCGAGCGTGGTTCGAGCTTCGGCTACAACAACCTGGTGGTGGACATGCTCGGCTTCGGCATCATGAAGCAGTTCGAGTACCCGGTGTTCTTCGACGTGACCCACGCCCTGCAAATGCCGGGTGGCCGCAGCGATTCGGCGGGTGGCCGCCGTGCCCAGGTCACCGACCTGGCCAAGGCCGGCATGAGTCAGGGCCTGGCCGGGCTGTTCCTCGAGGCCCACCCCGACCCGGACAACGCCAAGTGCGATGGCCCATGCGCCCTGCGCCTGGACAAACTGGAGCCGTTCCTGGCCCAGCTCAAGCAATTGGACGACCTGGTGAAAAGTTTTCCGACGGTAGAAACCGCGTAAAGCTCATTTCTCGGGTAAAGTACCGCCCGATCCACCCCTGACCAGTCGGTCAGGGGCTCCCTTCACCTGGCCTGCCCAAAGCAAGTCCGCCCGGTGAACGGCAAGAATTTCCTAAGCTAAGTTGTTTTCGTCAAATTCTGGAGTGCTTACAACAATGGCAAAAATCGTCGACATCAAAGGTCGTGAAGTTCTCGATTCGCGTGGCAACCCCACCGTGGAAGCCGATGTACTGCTCGACAACGGCATCATCGGCAGCGCTTGCGCGCCGTCCGGTGCTTCCACCGGCTCGCGCGAAGCGCTGGAGCTGCGTGATGGCGACAAGAGCCGTTACCTGGGCAAGGGCGTGCTGAAGGCCGTCGCCAACATCAACGGCCCGATCCGTGAGCTGCTGCTGGGCAAGGACCCTTCCGACCAGAAGGCCCTGGACCGCGCCATGATCGAACTGGACGGTACCGAGAACAAGGCCAAGCTGGGCGCCAACGCCATCCTGGCTGTTTCCCTGGCTGCCGCCAAAGCTGCCGCCCAGGACCAGGACCTGCCGCTGTACGCGCACATCGCCAACCTGAACGGCACTCCTGGCCAGTACTCGATGCCGGTGCCGATGATGAACATCATCAACGGTGGCGAGCACGCCGACAACAACGTCGACATCCAGGAGTTCATGGTTCAGCCGGTTGGCGCCAAGACCTTCTCCGACGGCCTGCGCATGGGTACCGAAATCTTCCACCACCTCAAAGCCGTGCTGAAGGCCCGTGGCCTGAACACCGCCGTAGGTGATGAAGGTGGTTTCGCGCCTAACCTGGCTTCCAACGAAGACGCCCTGGGCGCCATCGCCGAAGCGGTCGAAAAAGCCGGCTACAAGCTGGGCACCGACGTGACCCTGGCCCTGGACTGCGCGGCTTCCGAGTTCTACGAAGACGGCAAGTACAACCTGTCCGGCGAAGGCAAGTCGTTCGACGCCGAAGGCTTCGCCGAGTACCTGAAAGGCCTGACCGAGCGCTTCCCGATCATCTCGATCGAAGACGGCCTGGACGAGTCCGACTGGGCTGGCTGGAAAATCCTCACCGACAAGATCGGTGAAAAAGTCCAGCTGGTCGGTGACGACCTGTTCGTGACCAACACCAAGATCCTCAAGGAAGGCATCGAGAAGGGCATCGGTAACTCGATCCTGATCAAGTTCAACCAGATCGGCTCGCTGACCGAAACCCTGGAAGCGATCCAGATGGCCAAGGCTGCTGGCTACACTGCAGTGATCTCGCACCGTTCCGGTGAAACCGAAGACTCGACCATTGCCGACCTGGCCGTGGGTACTGCCGCGGGTCAGATCAAGACCGGTTCGCTGTGCCGTTCCGACCGCGTTTCCAAGTACAACCAGCTGCTGCGCATCGAAGAGCAACTGGGCGCCAAAGCGGTTTACCGTGGTCGTGCCGAGTTTCGCGGCTAAGCAAGAGATGGTAAAAAGACAGCAGCCGGAGCGGTAGGAACGTTCGTACTGAACTTAACTACGTTCCAACGGGTTTCTGTCAACGAAGCCTGGCCTCGGCCAGGCTTCGTGCTATTCGAGGCCCCGTAAAAAAGTATGCGGCAGCCTTTTTAACCTGGATAACGTGATGCGCAGTCCCTATTGGGTGTTCCTCGTTCTGCTCCTGCTGCTGGGTGGCCTGCAGTACCGCCTGTGGGTGGGTAACGGCAGCCTGGCGCAAGTGACCGAGCTGAAGCAGCAGATTGCCGACCAGCATGCCGAAAACGAGCGCTTGCTTGAGCGTAACCGCGTGCTCGATGCCGAAGTGCTGGAGCTGAAAAAAGGCATGGAGACCGTTGAAGAACGGGCTCGCCATGAATTGGGGATGGTCAAAGAGGGCGAAACCCTCTTCCAGTTGCCACAGAAATGATCAATACCTTGCCGGCCTTCTGGGCCGTGATTCCTGCTGCGGGCGTTGGTGCCCGCATGGCTGCCGACCGCCCCAAGCAATACCTGGAGCTGGCTGGGCAGACCCTTCTCGAGCACAGCCTCGATTGTTTTCTTGGCCACCCGGCGCTTGCAGGGGTGGTAGTCAGCATTGCCGATGACGACCCGTATTGGCCTGGCCTGCGCTACGCCAGCGACCCGCGCATCCAGCGCGCGGCAGGTGGGCGTGAGCGCGCTGACTCGGTGCTCAACGCCTTGCTGGTGCTGCATGCCCAAGGGGCCTCGGACAGCGATTGGGTACTGGTGCACGATGCCGCGCGGCCAAACCTGGCGCGCAGCGACCTGGACAAGCTGTTGTCGGAATTGGCAGACGACCCGGTGGGTGGCCTGCTGGCGGTGCCGGCGCGCGATACCCTCAAGCGTGCCGATGGCAATGGCCGGGTGAGCGCTACCGTGGACCGCAGCACCATCTGGCAGGCGTATACGCCGCAGATGTTCCGCCTGGGTGCGTTGCACCGTGCGTTGGCCGAGTGCCTGGTGTCGGATGTCGTGGTGACCGATGAGGCTTCGGCCATCGAGTGGTCCGGTCAAGCGCCGCGGCTGGTTGAAGGGCGAAGTGACAACATCAAGGTGACCCGGCCGGAAGACCTGGAGTGGTTGCGCCAGCGTTGGGCAGGGCGTCGCTAAGGCTTTGGACCAGTGCTGGCTTCTTCGCGGGCATGCCCGCGAAAGGGCCAGTACAAGCAGCGCACTCCTTCAGCCGAGACGATATTCCGGCAACCCCGCCAACCCTTCCTTCAGGTAATCCACCAACCGCCGTACCTTCGGCGAAAGGTGCCGCTGCTGCGGATATAGCGCCCATACCGCTGTATTTGGTGGCTGGTGCGCCTCTAGCAGTGACACCAGCGCACCGTTGTTCAGGTGTTCCAGCACGTAATAATCCGGCAGTTGGCACAACCCTATCCCTTGCAACGCCGCATCCAGCACCGCCTGCCCACTGTTGCAGCGCCAATTGCCCTGCACCCGCTGGCTGATTTCACGGCCATCCTGCTGCAGCGCCCACAAATCCGAACTGCCCACCAGGCAATTGTGCCGCGCCAGCTCCGAAAGGCTGTGTGGTCGGCCATAGCGCTCGAGATAGGCCGGCGAGGCGCACAGGTACATGCGCCTGGGTGCCAGGCGGGTGGCCACCAGCCGAGAGTCGGCCAGCCTGCCCAGGCGGATGGCCAGGTCCATGCCTTCATGCAGCAGGTCGAGGGTATGGTTGCTTAGTTCCACATCCACCCGCAGTTGCGGATACAGCGCCATGAACCGCGTTACCAGTGGCACGATGAAGCGCTCGCCATAGGCTACCGCGCAGGTCATGCGCAGCAAACCCTTGGGCTCGCTGGCCAGGTCGCCCATGGCGCGCAGGGCTTCCTCGCGGCCATCCTGCAGGCGCTGGCAATGCTGCAGAAAGGTCTGCCCGGCCTCGCTCAGGGTTACCCGGCGGGTGCTGCGGTACAGCAGGCGCGTCTGCAGGCGCTCCTCCAGGCGAGCGATCTGCCGGCTGATATGTGACGAAGATACTCCCAGCCGTTCAGCGGCCGCGGTGAACTGGCCTGATTCGGCTACGGCGACGAATTCGTCGATGCCTTCCCAGCGGCTGCTCATTGATTATCCCTGTATGGCAATAATGTTTTGTCTTTGCCCGGATTATTCATCAAAAGCGGCTGAATTACACTGCAAGCCTGAATCGACCCTCTGTCTGGAGACCTTTGATGATCAAGTCCCGTGCTGCCGTAGCCTTCGAGGCCAAGAAACCCCTGGAAATCGTCGAAGTCGACGTGGCCATGCCCAAGGCCGGTGAAGTGCTGCTGCGCGTGGTCGCCAGCGGTGTTTGCCATACCGACGCCTACACCCTGTCCGGGGCGGACCCGGAGGGTATCTTCCCGTCGATTCTCGGCCACGAAGGCGGCGCGATCGTCGAAGCGGTAGGCGAGGGCGTGACCTCGGTTGCCGTGGGTGACCACGTGATCCCGCTGTATACCCCGGAATGCGGCAAGTGCAAGTTCTGCCTCTCGGGCAAGACCAACCTGTGTCAGGCCATTCGTGCCACCCAGGGCAAAGGCCTGATGCCGGACGGCACCACGCGTTTCTCGTACAAGGGCCAGCAGCTGTTCCACTACATGGGCACGTCGACCTTCTCCGAGTACACCGTGCTGCCGGAAATCTCCGTAGCCAAAATCCAGAAGGAAGCCCCCCTGGAAAAGGTCTGCCTGCTGGGCTGTGGCGTCACCACCGGTATCGGCGCGGTGCTCAACACCGCCAAGGTCAAGCCGGGTGACACCGTGGCCATCTTCGGCCTCGGCGGTATCGGCCTGTCGGCGGTGATCGGTGCGGTCAAGGCCAAGGCCTCGCGTATCATCGCCATCGACATCAACCCGGCCAAGTTCGAAATCGCCCGTCAACTGGGTGCCACCGACTGCGTCAACCCGAAAGACTACGACCGCCCGATCCAGGAAGTGATTGTCGACCTCACCGACGGTGGCGTGGACTTCTCCTTCGAGTGCATCGGCAACGTGCAACTGATGCGCGCGGCCCTGGAATGCTGCCACAAGGGCTGGGGCGAGTCGGTGATCATTGGTGTGGCGGGTGCCGGCCAGGAAATCGCCACCCGTCCGTTCCAGCTGGTTACCGGCCGGGTATGGCGCGGTTCGGCGTTCGGCGGTGTGCGAGGCCGCAGCGAGCTGCCAAGCTACGTGGAAATGTCCGAGAAGGGCGAAATCCCGCTGGACACCTTCATCACCCACACCATGGGCCTGGAAGACATCAACAAGGCCTTCGACCTGATGCATGAAGGTAAGAGCATCCGTAGCGTGATCCACTTCTGAGGTACGCCATGAGCCTGGATAACATCTCCTGCCAGAAGAGCTTCGGCGGCTGGCACAAGCGTTACCGGCATCACTCCAAGGTGCTGGGTTGCGACATGGTGTTCGCCGTGTACCTGCCGCCGCAGGCCGAACAGGGTGAGAAGCTGCCGGTGCTGTACTGGCTCAGTGGCCTCACCTGTACCGACGAGAACTTCATGCAGAAGGCCGGCGCTCAGCGCCTGGCCGCCGAGCTTGGGCTGATCATCGTCGCCCCCGACACCAGCCCGCGTGGCGAGCAGGTGCCGGGCGACCCGGATGGCGCGTGGGACTTCGGCCTTGGGGCCGGCTTCTACCTCAACGCCACCCAGCAGCCCTGGGCCCAGCATTACCGCATGCATGACTATGTGGTACAGGAGTTGCCAGCCCTGATCGAAGCGCACTTCCCGGCGTCGGGCGAGCGCAGCATCAGCGGCCACTCCATGGGCGGGCATGGCGCGCTGGTGTGCGCCTTGCGCAACCCAGGGCGCTACCGTTCGGTGTCGGCGTTTTCCCCCATCAGCAACCCGATGGATTGCCCGTGGGGCGAGAAAGCTTTCAGCCGCTACCTGGGTGAAGATCGGGCGCGCTGGCGCGAGTGGGATGCCAGCGTGTTGCTGGCCGAAACCCCTGCCGGCGAGTGCCCGCCGTTGCTGGTTGACCAGGGCGACCGTGACGACTTTCTCGAAAAACAGCTCAAGCCCGAAGCGCTGGAGCAGGCCGCACGCAAAGGGGGCCATGCACTGACCCTGCGCCTGCAGCCGGGCTATGACCATAGCTACTACTTCATTGCCAGCTTCATCGAGGAGCACCTGCGCCATCATGCGGTGGCACTGGGGCGGGTGTAGCACCCTGGGCCAAAAGCCGCCAAACCCGCTGCAAAGCAGGTAGAATCACGCCCTGACTCATTCAGGGCGTTTTTCTATGCGTATTGGCCATGGCTACGATGTGCACCGTTTCTGCGACGGTGATTTCATTACCTTGGGCGGGGTGCGTATCCCCCACAAATACGGCCTGCTGGCCCATTCCGACGGCGACGTGCTGCTGCACGCCCTGAGCGATGCCTTGCTGGGCGCCGCGGCGCTGGGCGACATCGGCAAGCACTTCCCCGACACAGACCCGCAGTTCAAGGGGGCCGACAGCCGAGCGCTGCTGCGCCATGTGGTCGGCATCGTCAGGGCCAAGGGCTGGAAGGTCGGCAATGTCGACGCCACCATCGTCGCGCAGGCGCCGAAGATGGCCCCGCACATCGAGACCATGCGCCAGCTGATCGCCGAAGACCTGCAGGTCGAGCTCGACCAGGTCAACGTCAAGGCCACCACGACTGAAAAGCTGGGCTTCACCGGCCGCGAGGAGGGGATTGCCGTGCATTCGGTCGCCCTGCTGCTGCCAGCATGACCGAACTGGAATTGCTGGGCCCGCGCGCATCGGGCGAACCGTTGGGCACCGCCGTACTCAAGGCGGTGGCCGAGGATTTCCAGGTCGACGAAGTGCTGGATATCCCCCTGTCGGGGCAGGGCGAGCACCTGTGGCTGTGGGTCGAGAAGCGTGACCTGAACACTGAAGAGGCCGCCCGCCGCCTGGCCCGTGCCGCAGGCGTGCCCGTGCGCAGCATCAGCTATGCCGGCCTGAAGGACCGCCAGGCGCTGACCCGCCAGTGGTTCAGCCTGCACCTGCCGGGCAAGGCCGACCCGGACCTGTCGCGGGCCGAGGATGCCAGCCTGCGTGTGCTCAAGCAGGTGCGCCACCTGCGCAAGCTCCAGCGCGGCGCGCATTCGGCCAACGGTTTTACCCTGCGCCTGACGGCTCTGGCAGCCGATCACCAGGCGCTGGACACGCGCCTGGAACAGCTGAAGCAGAACGGTGTGCCCAACTATTTTGGCACCCAGCGCTTCGGCCACGGCGGTGGCAACGTGCATGACGCCCTCGAGTGGGCTGCCCGCAAGGCTTTGCCTGAGCAGCGCAACGTGCGTTCGCGGCTGCTTTCGGCTGGGCGCAGCTTCCTGTTCAATCAACTGCTGGCTGCGCGTGTCGCTGACGGCAGCTGGGCTCGCGCCCAGGTCGGCGACCTGCTGGCGTTCACTGACAGCCGTAGTTTTTTCCCGGCCGGTGAGGCGGAATGTGCCGACCCGCGCCTGGCGATTCTCGATCTGCACCCGACTGGCCCTATGTGGGGCGAGGGCGCCTCGCCTGCTGGCGCAGCCACTGCCCTGCTGGAAAACGCCGTTGGCGCACGGCAGCCGGCACTTTGCCAGTGGTTGGCCCAGGCGGGCATGGATCACGAACGGCGAATTCTGCGGCTCCCTATTGGCGGCCTGACGTGGCATTATCCCGAGCCTGATATCCTGCAACTGGAATTCGTCCTGCCGGCCGGATGCTTCGCCACCGTGGTGGTGCGTGAAGTCGTGGATCTGGTGTCGGCAGGGCAGACGGACAGCCCATGCGTATTCTGATTTCGAACGACGACGGTGTTACCGCACCCGGCATCGCCGCGTTGCACGCTGCGCTGGCGGATTACGCCGAGTGCGCGGTGATCGCCCCGGATCAAGACAAGAGCGGCGCCAGCAGTTCGCTGACGCTGGACCGGCCACTGCACCCGCAGACCCTGGCCAACGGCTTCATCAGCCTCAACGGCACGCCAACCGACTGTGTGCACCTGGGGCTCAATGGGTTGTTGCCACAGGCGCCAGACATGGTCGTGTCGGGGATCAACCTCGGTGCCAACCTGGGCGACGACGTGCTGTATTCGGGTACGGTCGCTGCGGCGTTGGAAGGCCGTTTCCTCGGCGGTACCTCGCTGGCGTTCTCGCTGTTGTCGCGCCAGCCGGACAACCTGCCGACCGCTGCCTATATCGCCCGTCGATTGGTCGAGGCACAGTCGCGCCTGGCGCTGCCGCCCCGCACCGTACTCAACGTCAATATCCCCAACTTGCCGCTGGAGCACATCCGTGGCATCCAGCTCACCCGCCTCGGTCATCGGGCGCGGGCGGCGGCGCCGACCAAGGTGGTCAACCCGCGCGGCAAGGAAGGCTACTGGATTGCCGTGGCCGGTGATGCCGAGGATGGGGGGCCGGGCACCGACTTCCACGCGGTCATGCAGGGCTACGTATCGATCACCCCGCTGCAACTCGATCGCACCTTCAATGATGCCTTCGAGCAGCTCGACGGTTGGCTGGAGGGCCTGCTCTGATGCGCGAGGACGATATGCTGCGGCGTGGTATCGGCATGACCTCCCAGCGTACCCGGGAGCGGCTGATCCAGCGCCTGTGCGAAGAGGGTGTGTCGAATACCAAGGTGCTCGACGTGATCCGTCGTACCCCGCGCCACCTGTTCGTCGACGAGGCGCTGGCACATCGCGCCTATGAAGACACCGCGTTGCCGATCGGCCACAACCAGACCATCTCGCAACCGTTCATGGTTGCCCACATGAGCGAGCTGCTGCTCGAAGCCGGGCCGCTGGACAAGGTGCTGGAAATCGGCACCGGCTCGGGTTACCAGACGGCGATCCTGGCCCAGCTGGTCGAGCGGGTATTCTCGGTGGAGCGCATCAAGGTATTGCAGGATCGGGCCAAAGAACGCCTGGTGGAGCTGAACCTGCGCAACGTGGTGTTCCGCTGGGGCGATGGTTGCGAGGGATGGCCGGCATTGGCGCCGTACAACGGCATCATCGTCACTGCCGTGGCGCCGGAAGTGCCGCAGGCATTGCTCGACCAGCTGGCACCTGGAGGCCGCATGGTCATCCCGGTGGGGCCGGCCGGCGAAGCGCAGCAACTGATGCTGATCGTGCGCGAGGAGCATGGGTTCTCCCGTCGCGTGCTGGGGGCTGTGCGTTTCGTGCCGCTGCTCAATGGTCCGTTGGCCTGAGCCCAGCTTGCATTGGCTGTTTGGGTAGGCACCACGCGGTATTTTTGGGCCTGCAGCGAATTCTTGCCGCTTCGCCCTGTCTATCTGGCGGGGCGAAGCGCCAGCGCACACCGGGGCTTTGCAACAGCCTATTGCTCCAGTCTGCCAATACCGGCTGGCTTGGTTATAATTGCAACAATATTGCATTTCTTGTCTTCATATCGTTTTCGGCACCATGAGGGGAGCGCGGGTGGGTCACACAGTCATTCGGCAGCGCAAGGACGGGTCAGGTTTCAAGCTTCTGGTGATTGCATTGGCCATGGGCACGCTACTGGTGGGTTGCTCGAGCACCAGCAGCAACAGCGCGCGGGTGGTCGACCGCAACAACAGCGTGCCCAAGCGCCCGGCGGTGACTTCCGGGCAATACATCGTCAAGCCTGGCGACACCCTGTTCTCCATCGCCTTCCGTTATGGCTGGGACTACAAGGAGCTGGCCGCACGCAACGGTATCCCGGCGCCTTACACCATCCGCCCGGGCCAAGCGATTCGTTTCAGCAGCGGTTCTAGCAGCAGTACCACGGTGGTATCCAACCCTTCCTCGTCGAGCCGCACCACGGTCACGCGGCGGCCTGTGGGCAGCCCCGCCACGGCGCCGGCCAGCACCAGCAAACCAGCCACTCCGGCCCCTTCCACCAGTGCGCCAGTGGTTGCCACCGTGCCGGCTGCGGAGCGCGCGGTAGGCGGCTGGACCTGGCCTGCCAACGGCGTGTTGATTGGAAAATTTGCTTCAAACGGTAGTTTGAATAAAGGCATTGATATCGCCGGTGATTTGGGACAGCCTGTTTTTGCTGCGTCTGATGGTGCGGTGGTTTACGCCGGGAGTGGTTTGAGGGGCTACGGCGAGCTGATCATCATCAAACACAGCGATACCTACGTCAGTGCCTACGGCCATAACCGCAGGCTGTTGGTTCGGGAGGGGCAGCAGGTCAAGGCAGGGCAGTCGATTGCTGAAATGGGGTCTACGGGCACAGATCGGGTGAAGCTGCATTTTGAGATTCGCCGCCAGGGCAAACCCGTCGATCCGCTCCAGTTCCTGCCACGCCGTTGATCGTTGTACCCGGCCTGTTCCTGTGATGTAGAGGGGACAGGCTCAAGCGCTGCCAGGGATAAAGGTGCCGCTCGAGTCTGAGTTCGAACTCAGCAAAGGACTATAACAATGGCTCTCAGTAAAGAAGTGCCGGAGTTTGACATCGACGATGACGTCCTCCTGATGGAGACGGGTATCGTTTTGGAAACGGATGTGGTGTCAGACGAACCTGCTGTATCTTCGGTTCGGACGAGGGCCAAGTCGGGCTCTTCGCTCAAGCAACACAAGTACATCGATTACAGCCGGGCGCTCGATGCCACCCAGCTGTATCTCAACGAGATTGGTTTCTCGCCGCTGCTGTCGCCGGAAGAAGAAGTGCACTTTGCGCGCTTGTCGCAAAAGGGCGATCCTGCCGGCCGCAAGCGCATGATCGAAAGCAACCTGCGCCTGGTTGTAAAAATTGCCCGTCGTTACGTGAACCGTGGCCTGTCGCTGCTCGACCTGATCGAGGAGGGCAACCTGGGGCTGATCCGTGCGGTCGAGAAGTTCGACCCAGAGCGTGGTTTCCGGTTCTCGACCTATGCGACCTGGTGGATTCGCCAGACCATCGAACGGGCGATCATGAACCAGACCCGCACCATCCGCCTACCGATCCATGTGGTCAAGGAACTGAACGTCTACCTGCGCGCTGCACGCGAGCTGACCCAGAAACTCGACCACGAACCCTCGCCAGAAGAAATCGCCACGTTGCTGGAGAAGCCGGTCGCCGAGGTCAAGCGCATGCTTGGCTTGAACGAGCGGGTGTCTTCGGTGGATGTGTCGCTTGGCCCGGACTCGGACAAGACCCTGCTCGACACCTTGACCGACGACCGCCCGACCGACCCGTGCGAGCTGCTGCAGGATGATGACCTGTCGCAGAGCATCGATCAGTGGCTGGGTGAGTTGACCGACAAGCAGCGTGAAGTGGTGGTGCGGCGCTTTGGCCTACGCGGGCATGAGAGCAGTACCCTTGAAGATGTTGGCCTGGAGATCGGCCTGACCCGGGAGCGGGTGCGGCAGATTCAGGTAGAGGGGCTTAAGCGCTTGCGCGAGATCCTGGAGAAGAACGGCTTGTCCAGCGAGTCGTTGTTCCAGTAGCGAAGGCTCGTAACACAAAGCGCCCCGATGACCTCGGGGCGTTTTTGTGTGTGGCTAAAAGAGTTATCCCCATCCGAGATTGCAGGGCTGCAACGCTGCCTCAAAACCTGGGCATAACAGATATCCAATGTGTATTGCGCTACCCCAGTAACATTCCATGTAAGCCTTTTCTTACTTGTTTTGTAAGCTATCTATGCAAGTCTCAGTAAATCATTGTCGTTTTCAGCCTCTGTATTTTTCCAACTCATTGAAAACAATGGCTTATTTTGCTGTGAGGGAATATGTCCCCGGCAATACCTTGTGAGGGTTCGCGCTTGCCCGTCCGGCTCAACCCGCTAGTATTCGAACTGTGCACAGGGACATGCACAGGCTTTCAGGACGAAGGCCAAGGACGTCGCAAGAAGCGATTTCATCAGGATGATGTTTGGGACAAGCAGGGACTACGGAAAAAATGTGGGCGGGTCAAACCGCCCCTTTTTTTTTGCCCGCAGAAAACAAAAAAGGCCCCGAGGGGCCTTTTTCGCATCTGGGCGTTATCAGCGCTCCAGGTCGGCAATCTTGCCAGTCTTGCCATCCCACTCTTCGGCGTCAGGCAAGGCATCCTTACGCTCGGTGATGTTCGGCCAGACTTCCGCCAGTTCGGCGTTCAGCTCGATGAAGTTCTCCATCCCTGCAGGGATTTCGTCTTCCGAGAAGATGGCTTGCGCTGGGCACTCCGGTTCGCACAGGGCGCAGTCGATGCACTCGTCCGGGTGGATGACCAGGAAGTTCGGGCCTTCGTAGAAGCAGTCCACCGGACAGACTTCCACGCAGTCGGTGTATTTGCATTTGATGCAGTTGTCGGTGACGACGAAGGTCATTTCTAATTCTCTCCTCAGGCGACGGCGGCGGCCCTTCCTCTCAGGGCCGCGCGGTTTACAGGTATGTGGCTGCAGGCCAGGCTAATAACCTGCAGCACCAGCAAACCGCGGCGGATTCTATCAGCTTGTAGTGGGCGCCGTTATAACAGGTTCTTTAGTTGATATAGCATTTCGATAGCTTGACGCGGGGTCATGTCGTCCAGCTGCAGCTTGCCCAGCTTCTCGATGGCCGGGTGTGGCAGGCTGGCGAACAGGTCGCTTTGGTGCGGTACCTGCGGCGCATCCTTGGCTTTTGCGGCCGGGGGCTGCTCGTGCGGCAGGCTGGTGGTTTCCAGGCGCCCCAGGTGTTCGCGGGCACGCTGGATGACCACTGTCGGTACGCCGGCCAGTTGCGCCACGGCCAGGCCGTAACTCTGGCTGGCAGGGCCAGGCAGCACGTGGTGCAGGAAAACGATGCGTTCGTTGTGCTCGGTGGCGTTCAGGTGCACGTTGGCCACCAGCGGCTCGCTCTCCGGCAGCACGGTCAGTTCGAAGTAGTGCGTGGCAAACAGCGTGTAGGCACGCAGCTGGGCCAGGCGCTCGGCGGCGGCCCAGGCCAGCGACAAGCCGTCGAAGGTGCTGGTGCCGCGGCCGACTTCGTCCATCAGCACCAGGCTGCGGTCGGTGGCGTTATGCAGAATGTTGGCGGTTTCGCTCATCTCGACCATGAACGTCGAGCGCCCGCCGGCCAGGTCATCGCTGGAACCGATGCGGGTGAAGATGCGGTCGACCAGCGACAGCTCGCAGCTGGCCGCTGGCACGAAGCTGCCGATGTGTGCCAGCAGCACGATCAAGGCGGTCTGGCGCATGTAGGTGGACTTACCGCCCATGTTCGGGCCAGTGATGATCAGCATGCGTGTGCTGTTGTCCAGGCCCAGGTCGTTGGCCACGAACGGCGTGGTCAATACCTGCTCCACCACCGGGTGGCGGCCTTGCTCGATGCGCAGGCACGGCTCGTCGACGAAGCGCGGGCAGTTCAGGTCAAGGTTCAGTGCACGTTCGGCCAGGTTGCTGAGTACATCCAGTTCGGCCAGGGCAGCGGCGCTGTCCTGCAGCGGCGCCAGGTGGCTGATGAGGGTTTCCAGCAGGGCGTCGTACAGCATTTTTTCGCGGGCCAGGGCGCGGCTCTTGGCCGACAGTGCCTTGTCCTCGAATGCCTTCAGCTCCGGGGTGATGAAGCGCTCGGCGCCCTTGAGCGTCTGCCGGCGAATGTAGTCGCCTGGGGCCTGCTCGGCCTGCTTGGTCGGCAGCTCGATGAAGTAGCCGTGCACGCGGTTGTAGCCGACCTTGAGGTTGGCAAGGCCTGTGCGAGCCTTTTCCCGGGCTTCCAGGTCGATCAGGAACTGGCCGGCGTTTTCGCTGATCGCCAGCAGGTCGTCCAGCTCATTGTCATAGCCGGCCTTGAGCACGCCGCCGTCGCGGATCACCGCCGGCGGGTTGTCGATGATCGCCCGCTCCAGCAGGCTGGCCAGTTCCGGGTAGGTGCCGGTGATGGCTGCCAGGCGCGCAAGGTGCGGTGCCTCGAGCTCGGTCATGGCGTTCTGCAGCTCGGGCAATGCGCCCAAGGCATCACGCAGGCGCGCCAGGTCGCGCGGGCGGGCATTGCGCAGGCCGATGCGAGCGAGGATCCGCTCGATATCGCCAATTTCCTTCAACTGCGGCTGCAGCTTCTCGAAGCGATAGCTGTCGAGCAGGCAGCGGATCGAATCCTGGCGTGCCTGCAGTACCTTGAGGTCGCGCAGCGGGCGGTTCAGCCAGCGGCTCAGCAGGCGGCTGGCCATGGCGGTCTGGCAGCGGTCGATCACCGACTGAAGGGTGTTGTCGCGCCCACCGGCCAGGTTGATGTCCAGCTCCAGGTTGCGGCGGCTGGCGCCATCGAGGATGACCGTGTCGTCCAGGCGCTCGTGGCGCAGGCTGCGCAGGTGGGGCAGGGCGGTGCGCTGGGTTTCCTTGGCGTAGGTCAGCAGGCAGCCGGCGGCACCGATGGCCAGGGTCAGCTTGTCGCAGCCGAAGCCTTTGAGGTCTTTGGTCGCGAATTGCTGGCACAGGGCCTTGCGCGCCGAGTCGCGGTCGAAGTCCCACGGTGCGCGGCGGCGGGCGCCAGGGCGTTTCTCCGCAGGCAAATCGCGCGGCCAGTCGTCCGGGATCAACAGCTCGACCGGGTTCAGCCGCTCGAGCTCGGCCAGCAGGTTTTCCCAGCCCTTGATCTCCTGCACGCTGAAGTTGCCGCTGGTGATGTCCAGTACGGCCAGGCCGAACAGGCGCTCGTCGCCGAGCAGCGCGGCAATCAGGTTGTCGCGGCGCTCGTCGAGCAGGGCCTCGTCACTGACCGTGCCAGGGGTGATGATGCGCACCACCTGGCGCTCCACCGGGCCCTTGCTGGTGGCTGGGTCGCCAATCTGCTCACAGATCACCACCGATTCGCCCAGCTTGACCAGCTTGGCCAGGTAGCCTTCGAGCGAATGGAACGGGATCCCGCACATGGGAATGGACTGGCCGGCCGACTGACCGCGGGCGGTCAAGGTGATATCCAGCAGTTTCGCGGCTTTTTTCGCATCTTCGTAGAAGATTTCGTAGAAGTCGCCCATGCGGTAGAACATCAGCTGGTCTGGGTGCTGGTTTTTCAGCTTCCAGTACTGCTGCATCATCGGTGTGTGTGCGGAAAGATCTGACATTCAGGGCCTTACAGCGGGTGATCTGGTTGGCAAGGGTAAACCGGCAATGGTACAGGCTTTTTCAGCGAGATGCAGGCGCAGGCATTGGGGCATGTTCGCGCAGCCTGGCGGCAAAGGTGGAGCCGTGCGGCGTTAACCTCTAGAATGCGCGGCCCTCGACAAACGCCTCTAGCCGTGACCCGTACGATGAATGTGTCCAGCCCAGTCCCCTATGTAAAGCAACAGCTGATCTACCTCCTTTATGGCGAGCGCCGGATCTATCAGCTGGAGGCCAAACTCAGCATCCTCACCGCCATGGCGCGTTGCAAACCGGCTGAGCTGCCAGTGATCCGTGTACTTACCGATCAGCCACAGGCTTTTGCTGGCTGGCCGGTGGAAGTGATCACGCTGGACGAGCAGACCTTGCAGGCCTGGACCGGCGACGGCGGCTACACCCACCGGCGCAAGGCCTGCGCCATTGCCCAGGCCGGGCAGTGGGCGGACAAGACCGTGTTCATCGATACCGATACGGTGTTCCTGCAATCGCCGTTGAAGCTGTTCAGCCAGGTCGATGCCGGCCAGTTCCTGGTCGATGAAGTGGAGACGAGCTGGGCCGAGGCGTCGCGCAGCAGTGACTACCTTCGCTTCAGCGCCGGGCTGGCCGAGGCTGGAAATGCGCCGGCCGATGATTTGCGGCTCTGCAACAGCGGCGTCATGGGTTTCACCCGCTGCAATGTCGGCATTGCCGAGCGCGCCATCCCACGCATCGATGCCTGGACGCCCTACACCGGTGACCTGCACACCATCGAACAGATCGCCTTTTCCTTCGAATTGCACGGGGCGCAGGTCAACGAAGCGCGTGGGGTGATCAGCCACTACTTCGCGATGAAACAGTACGTGCATGCCATCCTGGAAATCTTCTTCGCCAAGCACGGCGAGGGCTTCCATCCGCAGATGCCAAGCCTGGCCCTCAAGGTGCCGGCGTATCGTCCTGTGCCTTCGTGGCTGGCGCGGTTGTCGGTGAAGTGGAGCCTGAAGCGGGTGCCGCGCGAGCTGCGGGGCATCGGCCGCAAGCTGCTGTACGGCAGCGTGATGAGTAATGATGACTACCAGCGCGCGTGCAAAGTGATCTGGTGGCGTTCGGCAATCGAAGACATGCGCAAGCTGGACGGCTTCGACTGGCGCGAGGAGTGGCCTGAAGGGCTGCCGCGCCTCGGTCGGCGCGACGAGCGTGCGTTCAGCGAAATTGCCCGGGACAGCCTGTAGGTTTCCTGAGCCAGGGCCCGACGCGGGGTGATAGGGTAGAGGGCCGTTTACAAGGAGCCCCGACATGGACCCGATCACCACGCTTGCTACCCGCCTGGGTGAACACCTGCGCCGTTTCAATGCGCAGGTGACCACCGCCGAATCCTGCACTGGCGGTGGCATTGCCGAAGCCATTACCCGCGTACCTGGCAGCTCGGCCTGGTTCGAGGTTGGCTACGTGACCTACTCCAACGCCCAGAAAACCCGTCTGTTGAGTGTGCCCGAGGTGTTCTTCGGCCAGGTAGGCGCGGTCAGCCAGGAAGTCGTCGAAGCCATGGTCCGCGGGGCCCAGGTTGCCAGCGGGGCGCGCTTTGCCGTGGCGGTGAGCGGGGTGGCCGGGCCTGACGGCGGCTCGCCAGCCAAACCGGTAGGTACCGTGTGGCTGGCCTGGGGCGATGGCAACCGGGTGTTCAGCGAGCGCCGCCAGTTTGACGGTGACCGCGAAGCGGTGCGCCGACAGACGGTGATCGCCGCGTTAGACGGCTTGTTACAGCTTGGTGCCGAGTAAATCGACGACAGGGGTTTGCGCGGGCGCCGGCCTGTGGAATAATACTGGCTACTTATACAGGTATTCCGGCCGTCAGGGCCAAGTCGAACACGTGAGGATTTCAATGGACGACAACAAGAAGCGCGCCTTGGCTGCGGCCCTGGGTCAGATCGAACGTCAATTCGGTAAAGGCGCGGTCATGCGCATGGGTGACCAGGAGCGTCAAGGCATTCCGGCCATCTCCACCGGCTCGCTGGGCCTGGACATCGCCCTTGGCATCGGCGGCCTGCCAAAAGGCCGTATCGTCGAGATCTACGGCCCGGAATCGTCGGGCAAGACCACGCTGACCCTATCGGTCATCGCCGAAGCTCAGAAAAACGGTGCCACCTGCGCCTTCGTCGACGCCGAACACGCCCTCGACCCTGAGTACGCCGGCAAGCTGGGCGTCAACGTCGACGACCTGCTGGTTTCGCAGCCGGACACCGGCGAACAGGCCCTGGAAATCACCGACATGCTGGTGCGCTCCAACGCCGTTGACGTGATCATCGTCGACTCCGTGGCCGCGTTGGTGCCGAAGGCCGAGATCGAAGGCGAGATGGGTGACATGCACGTCGGCCTGCAGGCTCGCCTGATGTCCCAGGCGCTGCGCAAGATCACCGGTAACATCAAGAACGCTAACTGCCTGGTCATCTTCATCAACCAGATCCGTATGAAGATTGGCGTGATGTTCGGCAGCCCGGAAACCACCACCGGTGGTAACGCCCTGAAGTTCTACGCCTCGGTGCGTCTGGATATCCGTCGTACCGGCGCGGTCAAGGAAGGCGACGAAGTGGTCGGTAGCGAAACCCGCGTCAAGATCGTCAAGAACAAGGTATCGCCTCCGTTCCGTCAAGCCGAGTTCCAGATTCTTTACGGCAAAGGTATCTACCGTAACGGCGAGATCATTGACCTGGGTGTGTCTCAGGGCCTGGTCGAGAAATCCGGTGCCTGGTATGCCTACCAGGGCAACAAGATCGGTCAAGGCAAAGCCAACGCTGCCAAGTATCTGGCAGAAAACCCGGCTATTGGTGCCGAGATCGAGAAGCAGATCCGTGAAAAGCTGTTGAAAGCCGGTGCTGCCGCTGAAGCCGGCAAGGCTGCCGCCGTTGATGCCAGTGCCGACGATGTGGCTGACGCCGAAGCCGGTTATTGATTGCGCGGTAGATAGCCAATATGTCCGCCGTACTCGACACCCCCGTCGCCATCCGGCGGACAGCCATGGACCTGCTCGCGCGACGTGAGCACGGTCGCGTCGAGCTGACGCGCAAGTTGCGTCAGCGCGGCGCTTCGGACGAGTTGATAGAGCCTGAGCTCGACCGGCTCGCCGAAGAAGGGCTGCTGAGTGAAGCCCGTTACCTCGAAAGCTTCATCCGCTATCGTTCAGGCTCTGGCTACGGTCCTTCGCGTATTCGTGAGGAGCTGGGGCAGCGTGGCTTGGCGCGTGCTGATATCGAGCAGGCATTGCGCGAGAGCGAAGTGGATTGGCGCGAGCGTATGCATGACGTATGGCAGCGCAAGTTTGCCGGGCAGCGCCCGCAAGACCCGCGCAGCCGTGCCCAGCAGACCCGGTTTTTGGCTTACCGTGGGTTCCCCATGGACATGATCGGCCGCCTGCTCAGTGGGCGTGATCTCGACGATTACTGAGCATTGCTGAAAGGCTGAGGCCGCTTTGCGGCCCCCCTGCAGCAAACACCTATGAACTGACCTTCAACGCCTCCCTGGCCCGCTGCGTGGTATGCATGGGTTGCGGCTTGGCCCAGTTCTCGGGCAAGTTGATGAAATCCACCAACTCGCGCAGCCTGCCCTGGTCGCGGCCATTGAAGGCGAATGACAGGCGGGTCAGGTGATTGAAATTGCCTACTTCATGCTCGGCACTGCTATCAGCTTGCTGGTGATACTTGCCACTCAGGCGCAAGTCGGCAAAGCCTTCTTGGATGTCATACAGCGCGGCCTCGCTGAGCGGGTGATGCATGCGGATAACGAACTGGCTCTTGAGCCAGCGGCTGGAATGGTAGTTGCTGTAGAACTGGTTGATTTCCTCCACCGCCTCGTCGGCACTGTGCACCAGGCGCACCAGCTTCAGGTCGCTGGGCAGGATGTAGCGGTTTTCTTCCAATTGGCGGCTGATGAAGTCCAGGCAGTCGCGCCAGAAGCTACCGCCTGGCGAGTCCAGCAGTACCACCGGTACCAGCGGGCTCTTGCCAGTCTGGATCAGCGTCAGGACCTCCAGCGCTTCATCAAGGGTGCCGAAGCCGCCGGGGCACAATACCAAAGCGTCGGCTTCCTTGACGAAGAACAGTTTGCGGATGAAGAAGAAATGGAACGGCAGCAGTTTGTCGGTGCCATCCACTGTGGGGTTGGCGTGTTGTTCGAAGGGCAGGGTGATATTGAAGCCCAGGCTGTGAGCACTGCCGGCACCCTCGTGAGCGGCGGCCATGATACCGCCGCCGGCGCCGGTGATGACCATCAAGTCGGAGCGTGCCAGGGTGGCACCCAGCTCGCGGGCCAGGGCGTACATGGGGTGTTCCAGCGGGGTGCGCGCCGAACCGAACACGGTCACCTTGCGTCGGCCCTTGTAGCGCTGCAGGGTGCGGAACGAGTGGTCCAGCTCGCGCAGGGCCTGCAGGGTAATCTTGGCGTTCCAGCGGTCGCTGTCGTCGTGGGCCATGCGCAGGATGGTCAGCATCATGTCGCGGTACAGCGGCAGGTTGGGGCTGTCGGGTGCAACCAGTTGCAGTTGTGCGTCGATGTGGTTCAAGTCGATGTTGTTGTCACGGAAGTGGCTGAACAGCAGTTCATTCGATTGGTAAGGCATGCAACGTCTCCTTCTGCACCAATACCTCTGACCTCAATCTAGACCCTCGCGACCGATTGTGCCGGGCTGTTTGCCACCGCCGCCCGTCGGCATGCGGCCACCGGCCGCATGGGTTTGGTTAACTGGTAGGGCGAAACGTATCGATGCAGGAGGTGGCGGTATGCATCGCTTGATCATCGAGGTGGACCGGCAGCTCTTTCAGCAGCTGGAGAACGCGGCCCAGGTGCATCACCTGAGCCTTGAGGCCGAGTGCCGCCGCAGGTTGGCGGGGCTGGAGTGTCAGTCGCGCTATTTGCAGGCGTTATTGGCCGAGATGCGCGCCGACGCCGCCGAAGGGCACTGGAGTGCCCGCGAGGACGAGAAGGTATAGCTGGGAGGGCTGCCTTTACTTCTTCTTGTTGCCGGCAACGCAACTGGCACTGTCGAAGGCCTGGTCCATGATCGGCTGGTTGGTCTTGTAAACCGTGAAACGGTAGACCATCACCGCGCCCTTGGACATCAGGTTGCGAAAACCGCTATTGCGGCAGACGCTGTCGCCCAGTTGGCTACGCACCTGTGCAGGGTTGGCCTGCATGCGTTCAGCGTGGCTCTGGCGCACGCTCAGGTGGTTGACCAGCGCCTTGCCTTCAACGGTGTAACCCTGATCGAGGATGTCCTCGTTGATCGCACGCGGGGTGCCGACGCTGCTCTCTTTGGCAACCTTCTCCAGCATCTTGTTCAGGTCGTAATCCTGCTTGGAAGCCGCCTGGGCTGCCAGAGGCAGGGCGAGCAACAGGCTCAGGGCGGGGGCGATAAGGCGCAGCATGAATCTCTCCTGGTTCGATGACTGGCGCTTTGACATGCGCGGGTCGACGGCGTTCCGTGAAATCGCGCGGTGGTGACTACCGGGCGCGGTAAAACCCCGATTATAAGGGCCACCTTGCCGCCTGCACAGCAATTGCCCCCTGTTCTGGTAGACTGGCACCCTTGTTTTCTCCGAGTCATCCTTGTGCCCATTTCCAACCTGTCCAGAGGCCTGCCGGCATGAGCCATGCGGTAGCGCGCCTGCGCGCCGAACGCCTGGCCCGCAGCAACAAGCCTTTCATCGCCCGTGGCTCGCGTGCAGAGCGTTGCCCGGATTGCCGGGTCATCGCTACCCATTGCCTGTGTGCCTGGAAGCCCCGGGTGCAGGCTGACGCCGGCGTATGCCTGCTGATGCATGACACCGAGCCGCTGAAGCCCACCAATACCGGCTGGCTGATTGCCGACCTGATCGAAGACACCTCGGCCTTCGGCTGGTTGCGCACCTCGGTTGACGAGCGCCTGCTGGCCTTGCTCGACGACCCGCGCTGGCAGCCCTATATCGTTTTCCCGGGCGAGTTCGTTGCTCAGGAGCGGGTGGTCAGCGAGGTGGTGCGCGAGCCGGGCAAGCGCCCGCTGTTCATCCTGTTGGATGCCACCTGGACCGAAGCACGCAAGATGTTCCGCAAAAGCCCGTACCTGGACCGTTTTCCGGTGTTGAGCTTGCAGGCCGAACAGATGTCGCGCTACCGCTTGCGTCGCTCCAAGCGCGACGATCATTTCTGCACGGCGGAAGTGGCGGCCATGTGCCTGGACCTGGCTGGCGACAGCCAGGCCTCCCAGGCGCTGGATGCGTACCTGGATGTGTTCAGCCTGCATTACCTGAGCGGCAAGCGGCGCCTGCCGCTGGACGAGCAGGACGACACCCACCAACGTTTGCATACCTTCCTATAGTCCAAGGGGCACAACCCCTGCTTTGGTTCATAATGACGGAGCTGGCAGCCAGGGTGGGCGAGACGGCAGGGCGATTGGCTTGACCACCCTTGACCGTGCTCGGCATCCTTGGCGCCGATTCCCCGCCGGGCGCCTCCTTTACCCCCAAGCGCCTGGCACAGAACAGGATCCTTAGATCGATGGCCACTTACGAAATCCTGATTGCCGATGACCACCCATTGTTCCGTGGCGCCCTGCGCCAGGCCGTTACCCTTGGCCTGGGCCCGGATGTACGCCTGGTCGAAGTTGCGAGCATTGCCGAACTGGAAACCCGCCTGAGCGAAAAAGCCGACTGGGACCTGGTGCTGCTGGACTTGAACATGCCGGGTGCCTACGGTTTTTCCGGGCTGGTGCTGTTGCGTGGGCAATACCCGCAGATCCCCGTGGTAATGGTTTCGGCGCAGGAAGAGGCCGCCGTGGTGGTCAAGTCCCGCGAGTTTGGCGCCAGTGGTTTCATTCCCAAGTCCAGCCCCCTGGAAGTGATCCAGGATGCGGTGCGCAAGGTGCTCGATGGCGAGGTCTGGTGGCCGCCGCAGGCGTTCGAGAAGGTGGATGTATCGGCCGAGGCCAAGGCCGCCAGCGAGGGCTTGGCCAGCCTCACGCCGCAGCAGTTCCGCGTACTGACCATGGTCTGCGAAGGCCTGCTGAACAAGCAGATCGCCTATGAGCTGAGCGTGTCGGAAGCGACCATCAAGGCCCACGTTACCGCGATCTTCCGCAAGCTGGGCGTGCGTACCCGGACCCAGGCCGCGCTGCTGCTGCAACAACTTGAATCGGTTGCCAGCAACTGACTGCGCGTGGCTTCACGCTTTTTTGACCCAAGCCGGTCTAGTCTGCTGGCCTTTCTGTTGTGAAGTGACTCACATGACATCGCCATTCAAAGGCCAGACCGGCCTCAAACGCATCTTCAACGCCGCCGGCTACTCGCTGGACGGCCTGCGCGCCGCCTTCAAGGGCGAGGCCGCATTCCGCCAGCTGGTGCTGCTCAACGTGCTGCTGATCCCGATAGCCTTCTGGCTGCCGGTCAGCCGTGCCGAGCGGGCAATCATGATCGCGGTGTGCCTGTTGGGGCTGATCGTCGAGCTGTTCAATTCGGCGGTAGAGGCGGCCATCGACCGCATTTCGCTGGAGCGCCACCCACTGTCGAAAAATGCCAAGGACATGGGCAGCGCCGCACAACTGGTGGCACTGACCATGGTGGCGCTGGTGTGGGGCGTGATCCTGCTTTAAGCGATTGGCGGCAACACGATTTCGTCACTGCGGGTAAAGCCCGCAGTGAAGTTGCGGCATAGCTCGAGAAACTCACGCATGGCCGACGTCTGGTATTTCTGTTTGTGCCAGATGAAGTAGAACTGGCGCATCAGGTCCAGTTCCGGGGTTTCCACGGGTACCAGGCTGCCACGGCGGAAGGCGTCACGCAGGGCCAGGCGTGAAATGCAACCGATACCCAGGCCCGACTCCACTGCGCGCTTGATCGCTTCGGTGTGCTCCAACTCCAGGCGGATATTGAGGTTGGCGCGGTGATGGCGCATGGCCTGGTCGAAGGTCAGGCGTGTGCCCGAGCCTTGCTCGCGCAGGATCCACGCTTCTTGCGAAAGGTTGTCTATATCGGCTCGGCCCAGCTTGGCCAGCGGATGCTGCGGCGCGCAGAACACCACCAGTTCGTCCTCGACCCACGGCTGCACTTCCAGGTCCGGGTGGTTGCAGTCGCCTTCGATTAGACCCAGATCAATTTCGTAGTGCGCTACCTGTTGCACGATATGCACAGTGTTCTGTACGTGCAGCTTTACCTGGCTTTCCGGGTGGGTCTGCATGAAGCTGCCAATCAGCAGGGTGGCCAGGTAGTTGCCGATGGTCAGCGTGGCGCCGACCGCCAGCGAACCGAAACCGGACTTGCCGTTGAGCAGGTCTTCGATTTCCTTGGCCTGGTCGAGCAGGGCCACCGCTTGTGGCAGCAGTTGATGGCCCAGGGCATTGAGGGCTAGGCGTTTGCCGGCACGGTCGAACAGTTGGCAGCTCGATTGCCGCTCCAGCTCGGTGATGGAGGTGCTGGCGGCCGACTGCGACAGCGACAGCAGGCTAGCGGCCCGAGAGACGCTTTGGTGCTGAGCGACGGCGACGAAGACTTGCAGTTGACGAAGTGTGAATCGCATATCGATATAACCGATAACACATATCTTGATAATCCAGTTAACAGATATTGTCGCTGCCCCTAAACTATCGCGCAACTGCGCGTTTTGCGCGCCGCGTTTTTCTTCAGGAGCCCCATCGATGAGCAACATGAACCACGAACGTGTCCTCAGTGTGCACCACTGGAACGACACCCTGTTCAGCTTCAAGTGCACCCGCGACCCGGGGCTGCGCTTCGAGAACGGTCAGTTCGTGATGATCGGCCTGCAGCAGGAAAGCGGCCGCCCGCTCATGCGTGCCTATTCCATCGCCTCGCCAAACTGGGAAGAGCACCTGGAATTCTTCAGCATCAAGGTGCCGGACGGCCCGCTGACCTCGCAGTTGCAGCACTTGAAGGAAGGCGATGAGATCATCATCAGCAAGAAGCCTACCGGTACCCTGGTGCTCGACGACCTGAACCCAGGCAAGCACCTGTACCTGCTGAGCACCGGTACTGGCCTGGCGCCGTTCATGAGCGTCATCCAGGACCCGGAAACCTACGAGCGCTTCGAAAAAGTCATCCTGGTGCACGGCGTGCGCTACGTGAACGAAGTGGCCTACCGCGAGTTCATCACCGAGCACCTGCCGCAGAACGAGTTCTTCGGTGAGTCGGTCCGCGAAAAGCTGATCTACTACCCGACCGTGACCCGCGAGCCGTTCGAAAACCAGGGCCGCCTGACCGACCTGATGCGCAGCGGCAAGCTGTTCAGCGACATCGGCCTGCCACCGATCAATCCGCAGGACGACCGTGCGATGATCTGCGGCAGCCCGAGCATGCTCGACGAGACCAGCGAAGTGCTGGACAGCTTCGGCTTGAAAGTCTCTGCCCGCATGCGCGAGCCGGGTGATTACCTGATCGAACGAGCCTTCGTCGAGAAGTAAGGCGCAGGCTGGTACAAGAAGGCGACCCTGGGGTCGCCTTTTTTATACCTGTGAGCTTTGCATTGTCTGTACTGGCCTTTTCGCGGGTACAGGCAAAACACAATCTATTCGACGCGCGTCTCGCCGCTGTACACCAGAATCGCCCGGCACCGCTTGCACAGGTAGCGCCGCCCCTGGCGCACCAGCTTGTGCCGCTGCGCGGTAAACGGGAAATCACCCTGCGGGCACGGGCAACGGTAGATGTAGCGGGTCGTCGCGCGCCGTTGCACCTCATAGTTGTGGCAACGGTTGGGTGGTAGCTCGTACACCCCGCGCATGATCAGCTGCCACTCCTCGCCATGGGCCTGGATGCTGTCGCCGAACAGTTGGTGGGCTACCAGATGTGCCACTTCATGGGCCACGGTCTGGCGCAGGAAGTCTTCCTGGTTTTCACGGTAGAGCTGCAGGTTGAAGCGCAGCAGGTTTTCGTGCAGGTGGGCGACACCGGCTTTCTGCCCGCGCAGCTTGAAGCTGACTTCCGGGCGCGGGAAGGGACGTTTGAAAAAGGTTTCGGCTTGCTGGTAACAGGTTTCGACGCGTTCTTTGAGCAGCTCGGGCATGGTGGGGCGGTTCTCCTGACCGGGCATTATGCCGCAAGCATCGGCGGCCTGCCGAGCCACCGGTCAGCGCACAGCCAGAGGCCGCCTTGCGGCGGCCCCTGGTTGATGCCCTAGTGTTGGTTGAGTCTGTTCTAGTTGGTGTAGACGGGCCCCACGCCCAGTCCCCAGATAATCACCGTGGCGGCCATGATCGCCACCAATACCACAAGGCCCACCGCCAGCACCGAGCTGGAGAACAGGAAGCCTTCGTCGGACGGTATGTTCATGAACGTCGGCAAGCCGACATACAGCAAATACACCGTGTAGCAGATGGCGGCAGTGCCGATCAGCATGCCCAGCCACAGGTGCGGGTACAGTGCCGCGAGGCCACCGATGAACAAGGGGGTGGCAGTGTAGGTGGCAAAGGCGATGCACTGAGCCATGGAAGGGTTGGCGTCGTAGGTGCGAGCCATCCAATGGATGAACGCGCCCATTACCGCCACCCCGGCGAGCATGGCCAGGTACGACATGATGCTCATCCAGATGGCGCTTTCCATGGTCAGCATCACTGCCGGCCGGTCGCCGATCACCCAGCCCACCTGGGTTGTGCCAATAAAGGCTGAAATGGCAGGGATTGCCGCCAGGATCAGGGTGTGCGTCAGGTACATGTGGCTGATGGTTTCTTCTTCGCCACGAATTTCCCGCCATTCCTGATCGGGATGGGTAAACAGCCCCACAACGTGATGAATCATGCCGATCACTCCTCTCAATGTTGCCAAACGCCCCCCAGATGGAGCGCAAGCGGCCCGAGGCCCGAACACCGATGCAAGCGGTAATGTGGCCTTATGTCGCAGTATAGGAAGCGGTTACCGGCACAAACCGTGCTTTTTAGAGCAAATTGCGCTGTAAGGCGTGCTGTTGATTACATTGAAGTCTTTATCGGAATGCCTACAGCGATGCCGCGTTTGTGCGTAAAATAGCCGGCTTTTGTCACACCTCGCGGATCCAAGCGCTATGGGCACCCTCTCGGTCAACCAGAACAAACTGCAAAAACGCCTGCGTCGTCTCGCCGGCGAAGCCATCACCGACTACAACATGATCGAGGATGGCGACAAGGTCATGGTCTGCCTGTCCGGCGGCAAGGACAGCTACACCATGCTCGACGTTCTGTTGCACCTGCAGAAGGTGGCGCCGATCAAGTTCGAGATCGTCGCGGTGAACATGGACCAGAAGCAGCCGGGCTTCCCCGAGCATGTGCTGCCGGCCTACCTCAAGGAGCTGGGCGTCGAGTACCACATCGTCGAGAAGGATACCTACTCGGTAGTCAAGGAGCTGGTGCCCGAGGGCAAGACCACCTGCTCGCTGTGTTCGCGCCTGCGCCGTGGCACCCTGTACACCTTCGCCGACGAAATCGGCGCGACCAAGATGGCGTTGGGGCACCACCGCGACGACATCGTCGAAACCTTCTTCCTCAACATGTTCTTCAACGGCGCGCTCAAGGGCATGCCGCCGAAGCTGCGCGCCGACGACGGCCGCAACGTGGTGATCCGGCCGCTGGCCTACTGCAGCGAGAAGGACATCCAGGCTTACTCGGACATGAAGGAATTCCCGATCATCCCGTGCAACCTGTGCGGCTCGCAGGAAAACCTGCAGCGCCAGGTGGTCAAGGACATGCTGGTGGAGTGGGAGCGCAAGCACCCGGGCCGTACCGAGAGTATCTTCCGGGCGCTGCAGAACGTGGCGCCATCGCAACTGGCCGACCGCAACCTGTTCGATTTCACCAGCCTGAAGATCGACGAAAACGCCACCCCGCGTTTTCTCGATGTGCTGAACATCTGAGCCTATGCGCGATTACCAGTGGCTGCAAGAGTACTGCCTGAACCGCTTTGGCTCGGCCCAGGCCTTGGAGGCCTTTCTGCCGCAGCCGCGCACCCCGGCGCAATTGCGCGACATCAGTGACGACCGCTACCTGTCGACCCTGGCTTTGCGCGTGTTCCGCGCCGGGCTCAAGCACAGCCTGGTAGATGCCAAGTGGCCGGCGTTCGAGCAGGTGTTCTTCGGCTTCGACCCGGAAAAGGTAGTGCTGATGGGCGCCGAGCACCTGGAGCGGCTGATGCATGACGAGCGCATCATCCGCCACCTGGGCAAGCTCAAGAGCGTGCCGCGCAATGCGCAGATGATTCTCGACGTGGCCAAGGAAAAGGGCAGTTTCGGCGCGTTCATCGCCGACTGGCCGGTGACCGATATCGTCGGCTTGTGGAAGTACCTGGCCAAGCATGGCAACCAGTTGGGCGGGTTGTCGGCGCCGCGTTTTCTGCGCATGGTTGGCAAGGACACCTTCATCCCTACCGATGACATGGCGGCGGCGTTGATCGCGCAGAAGGTGATAGACAAGCAACCGACCAGCCAGCGTGACCTGGCCTTGGTGCAGCAGGCATTCAACCAGTGGCACGCAGAGAGCGGTCGGCCGCTGTGCCAGTTGTCGGTGATGCTGGCGCATACCGTCAACCATTGACGGGTGTGTTGGTTTCTTCGCGGGCAAGCCCGCGAAGCGTCTAACTGCCTTCGCCCGCCAGGCGCCGCTCATGCTGGAACTTCCAGCGCACATAGAGCAGCCCGGCAATGAACAGCCCCAGGCTCACCAGCACTTCAACCCAGCCAAATACCGCTCGCGCCGGGTCGAATGCCGCCAGCACGCCCTTGATGAAATAGATATTCACCACGAAGCAGGTCCAGGCATGTGCCCGGGCGCTGCCTGTCAGCATGCCTGGCAGCAGCAACAGCAACGGCACCAGTTCGATCGCCAGGATCACCTCGACCCGCGCACCATGCAGGTTGGCGAACCACAGGTTGTTCACCACCAGCAGGGCGATCAGGCCGAAGAAGAACGCCAGGCTCAACGCCCGCGTCAGGCGCAGGCGAGGTGCCAGCCATTCCAGCGGCGGCAACACCTTGGGCTTTTTAGCCACGCGCGGCCTCCAGGGCCTTGGCCGTGGTCGCCAGGCGTTGGCCCAAGGCGCGGCACAGGGCAATCTCGTGTTGGTCGAGTTCACGTTTGCCATCGGCACCGGCGTGGTGGCTGGCGCCGTAAGGGGTGCCGCCGCCACGGGTTTCGAGCAGCGCCGACTCGCTGTAGGGCAGCCCCATTACCAGCATGCCGTGGTGCATCAGTGGCAGCATCATCGACAGCAGGGTGGTTTCCTGGCCGCCGTGCAGGCTGGCGGTGGAGGTGAACACGCCCGCTGGCTTGCCGACCAGCTCACCGCCCAGCCACAGGCTGCTGGTGCCATCCAGGAAGTACTTCAGCGGCGCCGCCATGTTGCCGAAGCGGGTCGGGCTGCCCAGTACCAGGCCGGCGCAATGGCGCAGGTCGTCGAGGGTGGCGTACAGCGCGCCACTGGTTGGGATATCCGGGGCCACCGCTTCGCATTCGGTGGAAATCGCCGGCACCGTGCGCAAGCGTGCCTCCATGCCGGCCAGCTCGATGCCGCGAGCGATGTGCCGGGCCATTTCGCTGGTGGAACCATGGCGGCTGTAATACAGCACCAGGACGTAGGGCACGCTCACGGCAGGATCTCCAGCACTTTTTCCGGTGGGCGACCGACCACGGCCTTGTCACCGGCGACCAGAATCGGCCGTTCGATCAGCTTGGGGTGCTGGGCCATGGCTTCGATCAGTTGCGCGTCGGTCAGTGCCGGGTCGGCCAGGTTGAGCGCTTTGTATTCGTCCTCGCCGGTACGCAGCAATTGGCGTGGGGCGATGCCCAGCTTGCCGAGCAGGGCCTTGAGGGTGGCTGCGTCGGGCGGGGTTTCGAGGTAGCGCACGATGGTCGGTGCCAGGCCGCGGGCTTCGAGCAGTTCCAGCGCGCCGCGGGATTTCGAGCAGCGCGGGTTATGATAGAGCGTGAGGTCAGTCATGTCGGGTCGCATCCAGCTGGGTGTGGCGGCTATTCTAACCGCAGCGACTGACCAATTTGCTTTAAAACTCGAGAAGGATTGACCCATGGCAAGGCGTCTGGCAGCAGTACTGGCCATCACCGCGAGCCTGTTGCTCGGTGGTTGCGGTGCCGATTATGGCGTGGACCAACACGGTAATACGGTTAAGGCCGAACAGATCGAAGGGCACTGGCTGGTGCTCAATTACTGGGCTGAATGGTGCGGGCCGTGCCGTACCGAGATCCCGGAACTGAACGCAGCGGCCAAGCAGTGGGCGGCTGATGGCATCAAGGTGGTGGGGGTGAACTTCGATGGTTTGCAGGGGCAGGACTTGAAGCAGGCCGCTGAAACCCTGGGTATCGGTTTCACCGTGCTGGCCCAGGACCCGGCCGAGCGCTATGACCTGCCGCGCAGCGAGGCGCTGCCGGTGACCTACATCATCGATGACAAGGGCAAGGTGCGTGAGCAGTTGCTGGGCGAGCAGACGCTGGAAGGGCTGCAAGCCAAGATCAAGGCGCTGAAAGGCGCCTGATGCAGTTGGGGCCGCAAAGCGGCCCCATTGATTATCAGCCTTCTTCAGGCCAGAAGCGCAGCGGCTTGCCCTCAGCCGGCCAGAAGCGCATCTGCTCCACCGGCGATACGTCCCAACGCTCTACCGTTTCCAGCGCCTGCAGGAAGCGCTTTTCTTGCTCCATCAGCGCCGGTGCGCACAGCTTGCGGGTCTTGCCGACCTTGCCGAAGCTCAGGTGCTCGCCATCGAGCGTGTACGGTGCAAACCAGTGGTTGCAGCCGCCGTTGCCGTAGGCACGGCCGTCGCTGGCCAGGGTCAGGGTCAGGTGGCTGTAGTCCATCAGTGGTCGTTCGCCAATCCACTCCAACACATAGCTGCGCTCCTGCTGCAGCTTGGACGGTTCGGCGGCGCAGCCGAGCAGGCCGGTGGCAATCAGCGCGCCGGTCAGCAGGTTTTTCACGCGGCGCTCTCCTGGCAATGGGGGCACAGGTGTTTTTCGCCACGGCTGACCCAGCCCAGCTCGGCAATGCGCGCGCTGGCGGCAGGCTGGCGGGCTTTCTTGCCCAGTTTGGCGTCTACCGCGAACTCGAAGTCCAGCACGGCGTCGCAGTTGTCGCACTCGACCTGCCAGGTGAGGATTTCCAGCTCGTTGAACACCGGGCCAGTAGCCACGGCAACCCATTGGCCGCGTGGGTTGATCAGGTGGCGTACGCTCTCCACGGTCAGGCGCATGGACAAGTCCTTGCTGCCCTTCAGGGTGACCAGCAGGGTGTCGCCTTTGTGCATCGAGCCGCCGTTGCCAGTGACCTGGTAGCGGCCCGGCACCAAGGCCCGGCACTCGATCAGGGTGTGTTGCGGGTTGAAAAGGGTGTAGCGGAAATCGTGCTCGACCATGGGTCCTCCAGAAATGCCGCGTATCCTAGCACTAACCCATTACCAGATTCTGTGGATTGCCTGCCGCCCAGCGGTTGATGTTGTCCAGCGTGGTCTGGGCAATGGCATCCAGCGCCTCGCGGGTGAGGAAGGCCTGGTGGGCGGTGATGATCACGTTGGGGAAGGTCAGCAGGCGGGCCAGCACATCGTCCTGCAGTGGCAGGTCGGAGCGGTCCTCGAAGAACAGCTGGGCTTCTTCTTCGTAGACGTCCAGGCCCAGGTAGCCAAGCTGGCCGCTTTTCAGCGCGTCAATCAGCGCAGGGGTATCGACCAGCGCGCCGCGACCGGTGTTGACCAGCATGGCGCCGGGCTGCAACTGGGCCAGGCTTTGCGCATTGATCAGGTGGCGGGTGTGTTCGGTCAGCGGGCAGTGCAGGCTGATGATGCGGGCTTCGCGCAGCAGCTCGGGCAGGGGCAGGTAACGCGCGCCAAGGGCCAGCAGCTCTGGGTTGGGGTAGGGGTCGTAGGCCAGCAATTGGCAACCGAACCCGGCCATGATGCGGGCGAAGGCGGCGCCGATCTGGCCGGTGCCGACCACGCCCACGGTTTTGCCGTGCAGGTCGAAGCCGGTTAGCCCGTGCAGGGTGAAGTCACCTTCGCGGGTACGGTTGTAGGCTCTGTGCAGGCGCCGGTTGAGCGCCAGGATCAGCGCCACGGCGTGCTCGGCCACGGCGTGTGGCGAGTAGGCCGGCACGCGTACCACGGCCAGGCCCAGGCGCTGGGCGGCAGCCAGGTCGACGTGGTTGTAGCCGGCCGAGCGCAGGGCGATCAGCCGTGTGCCACCTGCGGCCAGGCGCTGCAGCACCGTGGCGTCGAGTTCGTCATTGATGAAGGCGCACACCACCTCAAAACCATCGGCCAGTGCGGCGGTGTCCAGGGTCAGGCGGGCGGGCTGGAAATGCAGCTCCAGCGACGTGCCGTTGGCAGCCTCGGTGAAGCTTTCCTGGTCGTAGTGCTGGCTGCTGAAAAACAGGGCGCGCATGGTGGGGTTTCCTTTGTGGTGCATGTCTTGGGGGGCTGTATCAAGCCAGGCACTCAGGCACTCAGGCGCTCAGCCGCGCCTGCGCAGCCAGCCGGCCGATCGCACTGTCCAGTTCATCCAGGGCCTGCTGCGCCTGCGGATTGTCCTGCTTCAACAACGTCTCGCTGCGCTGGCACGCTGCCCGCAACTGCGGCACGCCGCAATAGCGCGAGGCGCCGTTCAGGCGGTGCACCTGCTCGATCAGCCCTTCGCGGTCATCGGCCTCGCGGGCAGCGCGTATGGCTTCGCGGTCGGCATCCAGCGAGGCCAGCAGCATGCTCAGCATGTCGGCCGCCAGGTCTGCCTTGCCAGCGGCCAGGCGCAGGCCCTCTTCCGGGTCGAGCACCTTCAGTTCATCGCCGTTGGCCGGCAGCTCGGCCTGCGCCTGGTGCGGTGCACCGAGGCTCAGGCCGGTCCATTTCATCACCACCTGGGCCAGTTGCCGTTCGCTGATCGGTTTGGTCAGGTAGTCATCCATGCCGCCGTGCAGCAACGCGCGCTTTTCGTTGGCCATGGCATGGGCCGTGAGGGCGACGATCGGCAGCGGGTTGCCGCTTTGGGTGTTTTCCCACAGGCGGATCTGTTCGGTGCAGGCGCGGCCGTCCATGCCAGGCATCTGCACGTCCATCAGCACCAGGTCGAACGGCTCATCCTGCACGGCCTGTACCGCAGCATAACCATTGTCGACGGCCAGCACCTCGGCACCCAGGTCTTCGAGCAGGGTCTGCACCAGCAGCAGGTTGGCGGCATTGTCGTCGACGCAGAGTATTTTCGGCTGGCGCTGGCCGTTGACGTTGTTCACCTCGGCCAGCGGTCGACGCGGCTGCACCAGCTCCAGCAATAGGCGCCGCAGCTTGCGGGTGCAGGTGGGCTTGGACAGCAACTGGCCATGGCCGTTGGGCAGGTACGGGTGGTACAGCGCCTGCTCGGTGGTCGGGCACAGCACCACGCATTGGCAATGGTAACGCTCAAGCTGCTGGTGATAGTGGCCCAGTTGCTCGGGCGACAAGTTGCCCAGGTTGGCCCCGAGCACGGCGAACTCGAACGGCAGGCCGGCCTGGCTGGCGGCCTGCACCCCATGCAGCAATTGGTCGTAGGAGGCGAACAGGCTCACGCTGAGGCCGCAGTCTTCCAGCTGGTGCTCCAGCGCCTGGCGCGCCAGTTCGTGGCCATCGACAATGGCTGCGCGGCGGCCCAGTAGTGGCTGCAGCGGAAGCTCCTCGACATCGTCGTGAGCCTTGGGCAGGTTGAGGCTGATCCAGAACTGCGAACCTTCACCCGGGGTGCTGTCGACACCGATTTCGCCGCCCATCTGCTCGATCAGGCGCTTGGAAATCACCAGCCCCAGGCCAGTGCCACCCGGCTGCCGGGCCAGCGAGTTGTCGGCCTGGCTGAAGGCCTGGAACAGTGTGCGCACATCCTGCGGCGACAGGCCGATGCCGGTGTCCTGCACACTGATGCGCAGTTGCGCGTGGTCTTCGTGCTCGTCGTCGAGCATGGCGCGCACCACGATCGTGCCTTCGCGGGTGAACTTGATGGCGTTGCTGACCAGGTTGGTGAGGATCTGCTTGAGCCGCAACGGGTCGCCGATCAGCGAGGACGGCGTGTCGCGGTAGATCAGGCTGAGCAATTCCAACTGCTTGGCGTGGGCGGCCGGGGCAAGGATGGTCAGGGTGTCCTGGATCAGGTCGCGCAGGTTGAACGGAATGCTGTCGAGCACCAGCTTGCCGGCCTCGATCTTGGAGAAGTCGAGGATCTCGTTGATGATCCCCAGCAGGTTGTCGGCGGACTTCTCGATGGTGCTCAAGTAATCCAGCTGGCGCGGCGTCATCTCGCTTTTTTGCAGCAAGTGGGTGAAGCCGAGGATGCCGTTGAGCGGGGTACGGATCTCGTGGCTCATGTTGGCCAGGAATTCTGACTTGATACGGCTGGCTTCAAGGGCTTCCTTGCGCGCCATATCAAGCTCGATGTTCTGGATTTCGATGGTTTCCAGGTTCTGGCGCACGTCCTCGGTGGCCTGATCGATGCTGTGCTGCAGTTCTTCGTGGGCGTTTTGCAGGGTTTCGGCCATGCGGTTGATACCGCGAGCCAGCTCGTCCAGCTCATGGCTGCCCATGGCCGGCAGGCGTTCTTCGAGGTGGCCGTCCTTGAGCTGGTTGACCGCGTGCTTGATGTGTTCGATGGGGTCGTTGATGGTGCGGCTCATGCGCAGCGCCAGCAGGCCGCTGAGGACCAGGCAGGCGAAGATCAGCAACAGGCTGGTGAACAGGTTGCGGTAGCCGCGCAGCAGCGTGCCGTCGTGCGACAGCTCGATCTCTACCCAGCCCAGCAGGCGCTCGGCTTCGGCCGGCACGGCATCGGTGGCCAGGTCGCGGTGGTGGCCGAACACCGGCATCAGGTAGCGGGTGGCGTCATTGCCACTGCGCTGCAGCAGTTGCGTGCCGGTCCCGCCGCTGGGTGGCAGGTTGAGCATGCTCGGGCCGGCGTGGGCCAGGCGCGTGCGGTCCGGGGCCAGGAAGGCGACGGCGCGCACATCGGCCTGCTCCAGGGTTTGTGCGGCAATGCGTTCCAGTTGCGCAGGCGCAAGCCGGGCCATGGCAGGTGCTGCCAGTGGCGCCAGTTGTTCGGCGATCATCTTGCCGCGCTGCAGCAACTGGGTGCGCAGGTCGTTCTGTTGCAGCCAGGTGAAGTAACTGCCCAGCACCAGGGCCATCAAGCCGGCCGGCAGCAGTGCCAGCAGCAGTACCCGGCTGCGAATTCCCAAACGATCGAGCACACTCGCCTCCTGTGATGTGCCTGGTAGCCGTCAGGTGGTGACGGTCAAGCCGCGAAGTTACTCCGCCTGCCGCACCATTGCACCTCTTTCAGTAGCTGATTTGCAGCATTGCCGGGGCATTGGTCGCAGGGCGGTTGCCTGGCAGGCGGTGGATGCTCAATAATTGCACAATTGAGAATGCATGGCAGTTGCCAATGAATCCTGTAGCTATTCACAACTCCAATATCCTCGCCATCGAGGACGACCCGGTCCTGGGTGCCTATCTGCACGAAGAGCTGCAACGGGGTGGTTTTCAGGTCACCTGGTGCCGTAATGGCCTGGAGGGTTTGGAAACAGCGGGTCGCCAAATCTTCGATGTGGTGCTCATGGACATCCTGCTGCCGGGGCTCAATGGCCTGGATGCCCTGGCGCAATTGCGCAAGCGTAGCGCCACACCGGTGATCCTGATGTCGGCGCTGGGGGCCGAGGCCGACCGTATCAGCGGCTTTCAGCGAGGGGCCGACGATTACCTGCCCAAGCCGTTCAGCATGGCCGAGTTGCAGGTGCGCATCGAGGCGATTCTGCGCCGCGTGGCCCTTGAGCGGCGCTATCAAGCTCCATTGGAGCAGGCTGGCTGCGGTGAGCTGGAGTTCGATGAGGGGCTATGCGATGTGCGCCTGGATGGCCATCTGGCAGGCTTGACCCCCAGCGAGTTCCGGTTGTTGGACATCCTTAACCGCAACCTCGAAGAGGTCCTGAGCAAACCGTTTCTGTACCAGCAGGTGTTGCAGCGCGGCTATTCGCGGCATGACCGCAGCCTGGACATGCACGTCAGCCAGATCCGTCGCAAGCTCAAGGGTATCGGCTACCACGAACGACAGATACGCACCGTGTGGGGCAAGGGTTATGTGCTCAGCGCCAGCGAGGCGGAGTGAGCCATGCTGGATCGCCACTCGCTGTTCTGGAAACTCGCCATTTTGCTGGTGGGTTTCTGCCTGCTGATGATCGGCCTCAGTTACACCTGGGGCCGGCACATGGAAACCCAGAATGCCTTCCTATCGGAGCCGGCCCGGCAGGCATTGCGGGGCTACGCCGGCGAGGCTGAACAGGCCTGGCGCAGCGGTGGGCGGGCGGGGCTGGACCAGTGGGTGGCGGCGATGCATCAGCGTGAACGGGGCTGGGTGGGCGTGCTCGACATCAACCTGCGGCCGCTCGACAGCGCTACCCTCAACCCGCAGATCATGCAGCGGCTGACCCGCCTGCGCGGTGTCGACTGGCCGATGAGCCGGCGCAGCGTCGACCAGCCGTGGGTGCGCATACCCTTCCCGGGGGCGCCGGAGCAGGGCATGCTGGTGATCGAGCTGCCACAGCGGTTCAACCCGGACCAGTACCGCTTGCTGTGGCGCATTGTCACCAACGGCATCATCCCCGGTCTGTTCACCTTGTTGCTGTGCGTGGGCCTGTACCGGATGTTGATCGTGCCGCTGAACCAGCTGCGCGAGCAGGCCAATGCCTGGCGCGCCGATCAGCTGTCGGCACGCCTGGACTCGCGCACCATCGCCCGGCACGACGAGCTGGGCGAGCTGGCCCGTGCCTTCGACCAGATGGCCGAGCGGCTACAGGGCACGGTGGCCATGCAGCAGCAGTTGCTGCGCGACTTGTCCCACGAAATGCGCACGCCGCTGAGCCGGTTGCGGGTCGCTTGCGACGGCGAAACCGACCTGCAACGCCTGCGTGAGCGCCTGACCCGTGAGGTGGACTGCATGCAGCAGCTGGTGGAGGGCACCCTGCAGTTGGCCTGGCAGGACGCCGAACGTGCGCCGATGAACCTGGAACCGATCGAAGTGCACGCGCTTTGGGAGCTGCTGGCTGAGAATGCCTGCTATGAAAGCGGCTGGTCGCCTGCCCGCTTGCGCTGCGAAGTGCCGGCCGACTGCTGGGTGCAGGGCAACCTCAACCACCTGGCCCAGGCGCTGGAGAACATGCTGCGCAATGCCATCCGCCATTCACCGGCCGAGGGTGTCGTGCGGTTGGGCGGGCAGCGTGAGGGTAGCTATTGGTGGTTGTGGCTGGAGGATGAGGGCGGCGGGGTGGCCGAAGAAGACCTGGAGCGGATCTTCGCGCCGTTCTCGCGGCTGGATGGCTCGCGACCGGGGGATGGTGGTTTTGGCCTGGGGCTGAGCATTGCCCGCAGCGCCATCCAGCGCCAGGGTGGGACCTTGTGGGCGCAGAATGGCAAGCATGGGTTGCGGCTGTGGATGCGTTTGCCGTCACATGTATCGGCCTCTTCGCGGGTACCACATTTCACCTGAAGGCAGCCCAATCCCTGTGGGCGCGGGTTTACCCGCGAAAAGGCTGGCACAGGTCGCAGCTTATAGCTTATAGCTTATAGCTTGTAGCTATATGCACCACAGATTGCGTGATATGGCCACGGAGGGTTTGCCGGTATGATAGGCGCCCCTGCCGTCCGGATTGTGAAATACGCCATGACCTTGCAGTACCCAACCATCGCCGATTGCGTCGGCAATACGCCCCTGGTTCGCCTGCAGCGCATTGCTGGTGAAACCAGCAACACCCTCCTGCTCAAGCTCGAAGGTAACAATCCTGCCGGCTCGGTGAAGGACCGCCCGGCGCTGTCGATGATCACCCGCGCCGAACTGCGTGGGCAGATCAAGCCTGGCGACACCCTGATCGAAGCCACATCCGGTAACACCGGCATCGCCCTGGCGATGGCGGCGGCGATCAAGGGCTACAAGATGATCCTGATCATGCCCGACAACTCCACTGCCGAGCGCAAGGCCGCCATGACCGCCTATGGCGCCGAGCTGATCCTGGTGACCAAGGAGGAGGGCATGGAAGGCGCCCGCGACCTGGCCGAGAAGCTGCAGGCCGAAGGTCGTGGCCTGGTGCTCGATCAGTTCGCCAACGGCGACAACCCAATTGCCCACTACAACAGCACCGGGCCCGAGATCTGGCAGCAGACCCAGGGCAGCATTACCCATTTCGTCAGCTCCATGGGCACCACCGGCACCATCATGGGCTGCTCGCAGTACCTCAAGGAGCAAAACCCGGCGGTGCAGATCATCGGCCTGCAACCGATGGAAGGCTCGGCCATTCCAGGTATCCGCCGCTGGCCCGAGGAATACCTGCCAAAGATCTTCGACGCCACCCGCGTCGACCGTGTGGTCGACATGTCGCAGCAGGAAGCCGAAGACACCACCCGTCGCCTTGCCCGTGAAGAGGGCATTTTCTGCGGTGTGTCCTCCGGTGGTGCGGTCGCTGCCATGCTGCGCCTGTCCCGCGAAGTGGAAAATGCCGTGATGGTCGCGATCATCTGCGACCGTGGCGACCGTTACCTGTCCACCGGCCTGTTTGACCCGAGCTAAATGTCCAAGAAAAAAACCAACAGTGGCCTGCGCTTCCAGCCGACCGGCGGCAACCGCAGCGCCCAGATTCCCGTAGGCAAGAAACAACGCCTGGACATCGAGCGCCTGGCCGGTGACGGCCGTGGCATCGCGTTCCACGACGGGCGCACCTGGTTCGTCAGTGGCGCCCTGGCCGGCGAGGCCGTGGAGGCGCGCGTGCTCAATGCCCGTGGCAAAGTGGTCGAGGCCCGCCTCGAGCGTTTGCTGCAGGCAAGCCCCGAGCGCCGTGAGGCGCCGTGCCGCTACTACGACCGCTGTGGTGGCTGCAACCTGCAGCATCTGCCGCACCAAGCGCAGCTGGCGCTCAAGCAGCGCACCCTGGCTGAGCAACTGCAGCGGGTAGCTGGCGTGCAGCCCGAGGAATGGGCCGCCCCCTTGAGCGGGCCAGAATTCGGCTACCGGCGCCGGGCTCGCGTGGCCGTACGCTGGGACATCAAGGCGCGTCAACTGGAGGTAGGCTTCCGTGCCGAAGCCAGCCAGGACATCATTGCCATCGATGATTGCGCTGTGCTGGTACAGCCCTTGCAGTCGATTCTGCGGCACTTGCCGACGGTGCTGCGCTCGTTGAACAAACCGCAGGCGCTAGGCCATGTGGAGCTATTCAGCGGCACTGCCGAGGCGGTGCTGGTGCGCCACGTGGCGCCGCTACCGGCCGAGGACCTGGCCAGGCTGCAGGCGTTCTGCGAGCAGGCCAATGCCCAGCTGTGGTTGCAAGGCGAAGGTGAGCCGGCACCCGTGGACCCGGCCGCGCAACTGGGCTTTGCCCTGGCGCCCTGGCAGCTGGAACTGGCCTGGCGCCCTGGCGACTTCGTGCAAGTGAATGCCCAGGTCAACACGGCCATGATCGAGCAGGCCTTGGCCTGGCTCGCACCACAGGCCGACGAGCGCGTGCTGGACCTGTTCTGTGGCCTGGGCAACTTCGCCCTGCCGCTGGCCCGCCAGGCGCGCGAGGTGGTGGCAGTGGAAGGTGTGCAGGCCATGGTCGATCGGGCCGCAGCCAATGCCCGGAACAACAATGTGCATAACGCACGGTTTTTTCAGGCCGATTTATCGCAGCCTTTGGCAGGCACCGGATGGGCCGCCGAGGGCTTTTCTGCGGTACTCTTGGATCCACCGCGCGACGGTGCTTTCGAGGTGGTGCAAGGCATCGCCCGCCTCAAGGCCAGCAGGCTGGTCTATGTATCGTGCAACCCGGCCACGCTGGCGCGAGACGCCCAGGTGCTGGTCGGTCAGGGGTACCGGTTAAAAAGGGCCGGGATTCTCGACATGTTTCCTCAGACGGCGCATGTCGAGGCCATGGCGTTATTCGAAGCGGGCTAGCTGACTGGCCCCTTGGTGCGGTTGCCATGGAATGGCGGCCGCACGGTGATCGCCAGCGCACCCGCGTGGTGCGCTGTATGGAAAGGTATAACAAAGATGGTACAGGTGAGAGTGCACCAGCCGGTCAACACTGACGGCAGTATCAATCTCGAAGCATGGTTGGACCATGTGGTAAGCGTCGATTCGGCACTGGATCGCGCAGCGCTGAAAGAAGCCTGCGAGTTTGCTCATGAAGTAGAGAAAAAGGGCAACCCGGCCAAGCATTCCTGGGCGGACGGTACGTCGAGCTTCCAGGCGGGCCTGGAAATCGCCGAAATTCTCGCCGATCTCAAGCTCGACCAGGATTCCCTGGTGGCAGCGGTCATCTACCGCTCGGTGCGCGAGGGCAAAGTTACCCTGGCCGAAGTCAGCCAGCGTTTTGGCCCGGTCGTGTCCAAGCTGATCGACGGCGTGCTGCGCATGGCCGCTATCAGTGCCAGCCTCAGCCCACGCCAGTCGCTGGTACTGGGCTCGCAGGCGCAGGTCGAGAACCTGCGCAAGATGCTCGTGGCCATGGTCGACGACGTGCGGGTGGCATTGATCAAGCTGGCCGAACGCACCTGCGCAATCCGTGCGGTCAAGGCCGCCGACGACGAAAAACGCCTGCGCGTCGCGCGTGAGGTGTTCGACATCTATGCACCGCTTGCGCACCGCCTGGGTATCGGCCACATCAAGTGGGAGCTGGAAGACCTGTCCTTCCGCTACCTCGAACCCGACCAGTACAAGCAGATCGCCAAGCTGTTGCACGAGCGCCGGTTGGACCGCGAGCGCTTCATCAGCGACGTGATGAACCAACTGCAGAACGAGCTGCTGGCCACCGGTGTGAACGCCGACATCAGCGGCCGGGCGAAACATATCTATTCGATCTGGCGCAAGATGCAGCGCAAAGGCCTGGAATTCAGCCAGATCTACGACGTGCGTGCAGTACGCGTGCTGGTGCCGGAAATTCGCGACTGCTACACCGCGTTGGGTATCGTGCATACCTTGTGGCGGCACATTCCCAAGGAGTTCGACGACTACATCGCCAACCCCAAGGAGAACGGCTACCGCTCGCTGCACACAGCGGTAATCGGCCCCGAGGGCAAGGTGCTGGAGGTGCAGATCCGTACCCACGGCATGCACGAAGAAGCCGAGCTTGGGGTGTGCGCCCACTGGCGCTACAAGGGCACCGACGTCAAGCCCAGCTCCAACCACTATGAAGAGAAGATCTCCTGGCTGCGTCAGGTGCTGGAATGGCATGAAGAGCTGGGCGACATCGGTGGCCTGGCCGAGCAGTTGCGGGTCGACATCGAGCCCGACCGGGTCTATGTGTTCACCCCCGACGGCCACGCCATCGATCTCCCCAAGGGCGCCACGCCACTGGACTTCGCCTACCGCGTGCATACCGAGATCGGCCACAACTGCCGGGGCGCGAAGATCAACGGCCGTATCGTGCCGCTGAACTACAGCCTGCAAACCGGCGAGCAGGTGGAGATCATCACCAGCAAGCATGGCAACCCCAGCCGTGACTGGTTGAACTCCAACCTGGGCTACGTCACCACCTCGCGAGCGCGGGCCAAGATCGTCCACTGGTTCAAGCTGCAGGCGCGCGACCAGAACGTCGCTGCCGGCAAGACCTTGCTCGAGCGCGAGCTCAGCCGCCTGGGCCTGCCGCAAGTGGACTTCGAACGCCTGGCCGAGAAGACCAACGTCAAGACCGCCGAGGACATGTTCGCCTCGCTCGGTGCTGGCGACCTGCGCCTGGCGCACCTGGTCAATGCCGCCCAGCAGTTGCTGGAGCCCGAGCGCATCGAGCAGATCGAGCTGGTGCCGCGCAAGCCAACCGGGCCTCGTACCGGCAAGCGTGGCGACATCCAGATCCAGGGTGTCGGCAACCTGCTGACGCAGATGGCTGGTTGCTGCCAGCCGCTGCCGGGCGATGCCATCGTCGGCTACATCACCCAGGGCCGTGGCGTGAGCATTCACCGCCAGGACTGCGCCTCGGTGCTGCAACTGGCAGGCAAGGAGCCGGAGCGCATGATCCAGGTGAGCTGGGGGCCGATCCCGGTGCAGACCTACCCGGTCGACATCGTCATCCGTGCCTACGACCGCCCGGGCCTGCTGCGCGACGTGTCGCAGGTGCTGTTGAACGAAAAGATCAACGTATTGGCGGTGAACACCCGCTCGAACAAGGAAGACAACACCGCGCTGATGTCGCTGACCATCGAGATTCCAGGCCTGGACGCGCTGGGTCGCCTGCTGGGGCGGATCTCGCAGCTGCCGAACATCATCGAGACGCGGCGTAATCGTACCCCTTGAGACTGCGTCGCCTGCTTCGCGGGTTCGCCCGCGAAGAAGCCACCGCCGAAGGACCTGTTTACATGACCTACACCCTCGAAGACCTGCTGCACCTCATGGCCCGTCTGCGCGACCCGCAGTACGGCTGCCCATGGGACCTGAAGCAGAACTACGCGAGTATTGTCCCGCACACCATCGAAGAAGCCTACGAGGTCGCTGACACCATCGAGCGAGGCGATTTCGAGCACCTGCAAGGTGAGCTGGGCGACTTGCTGTTCCAGGTGGTCTATTACAGCCAGCTGGCCCGGGAGGAGGGGCGTTTTGAGTTCGAGGGCGTGGTCGACAGCATCACCCGCAAGCTCATCCGCCGCCACCCGCATGTATTCCCCACTGGCGAGCTGTACGCGCCGGTGGATACCCCCAGCTTGAGCGAGGCCCAGGTCAAGTCGCGTTGGGAAGAAATCAAGGCCGAAGAGCGCGCGGAAAAAGCCCAGCCCGAACAGCTGTCGCTGCTCGACGACGTGCCGGCAGCCTTGCCGGCGCTGTCGCGGGCAGCCAAACTGCAAAAACGCGCGGCCACGGTCGGTTTCGATTGGCCGGCGGCATTGCCGGTGCTGGACAAAGTCCGTGAAGAGCTGGATGAGGTGCTGCAGGCCATGGCTGATGGCGATGCCGATGCCCTGGAAGATGAAGTGGGTGACTTGCTGTTCGCCGCGGTCAACCTGGCTCGCCACCTCAAGCACGACCCGGAAAACGCCCTGCGCCGCGCCAATCGCAAGTTCGAGCGACGCTTCCGTTTTATCGAACAGGCATTGCGCGACAGTGGCCGCCCCATTGAAGATTGTAACCTTGACGAGCTGGACGCCCTTTGGGGTGAGGCCAAACGTCAGGAAAAGAACCTGCCCAGCTGCGGCTGAGCTGTTGCATAAGTGAGTGAACATTCATGAGCCTTTCCCTTCGCGACCAATTGCTCAAAGCCGGTCTGGTCAACCAGAAACAGGTCTCGCAGACCAACAAAGCTGAAAAGAAACAGAAGCGCATGGAGCACAAAGGCCAGGTCGAAGTCGACGACAGCCAGCAGCGCATAGCCAAGGAAGCCATGGCCGAAAAGGTCAAGCGCGACCAGGAGCTGAATCGCCAGCAGCAGGAAAAGGCCGAGCAGAAGGCCCGTGCCGCGCAGGTCAAGCAACTGATCGAAGCCACCCGCCTGCCCAAGCTGAACACTGAGGACTACTACAACTTCGTCGACGACAAGAAGGTCAAGCGTATTGCGGTCAACGCCTTGATGCGAACCAAGCTGAGCAACGGCGCGCTTGCCGTGGTCGCCCATGCCGGCGGTTACGAGATCATTCCTCGTGAGGCGGCGGTGAAAATCCAGGAGCGCGACCCAAGCCGTATCCTGTTGCTCAATACCCATGTCGAGGAAGCGGACGAAGATGACCCGTACGCGGCCTACAAGATCCCTGATGATCTGATGTGGTAAAAACGAAAAACCCCGCCTTGGCGGGGTTTTCCATTTGAAGACTGGGTCATTGCGTGGTGCGCTGGTTTTCCAGGTCTTCCAGCTCTACACGGTATTGGTGTGCTTCATGCTCATTATGGAACATGCCCACCAGCTGGCCTTGTTGGTGCACATCCCAGATCCGCACGCCAGCGGCCAGGCCTTCGTGGGACATTTTCGATTCGTCGCGTTCGGTTACTTGGACAGTCATCGGTAAACTCCACTTCTTCAGATGGCTGCGACAGTGTGTCGCACACCCTCTTTATAGAGTTTGTTAGCAGGCTAAGTAAATAAAACGGGCATGAAACAAGTTTCATGAAAGCCAGAGCGCTCCCACAAGGGTTGCTTTCGGCCGGGCATGAAAAAGCCCCGCACTGGGCGGGGCTTCGGGTACAGCAGGCGGCGCTGGCTCAGTTACCCTTCACCGACTTGCCATCCACCGTGCCATCTTGCAGCACGATCACATATTCCTTGCCATCGGTTTCTACCTGGCGCAGTTGCACCAGCAGGTAGTCCCAGTTCTTGGCGAACCACAGCTCGGTGATGCGCTTGCTCTGGCTTGGATCACGCACACGCTCGACCTTGACCGCATCGACCTGGCCGGTCTTGGTTGTGACCTTTTCGGTGCCCAGCACGCGGAAGTCGTAGGTGTCGATCTCGTCACCGTCAACCACCTGGTAAGTCATGCTCTTCTTGCCGGCGGCCACGTCATGCTGCAGGGCCAGCTGGTAGGACGACTTGTCCAGCACGCCGCGGTTCAGCGGCAGGCTCACGGCATCGCCACGGTCGCTGCCGGTGACCTTCTTGGCGCTCCAGTCGAAGTTCAGGTCGACCTTCTTGGCCTTGCCCAGGCCGCCGCGCTCGAAGTGATACTTCTGCGGCAGTAGGGTGTCGTTTTCCAGGCGCAGGGTGCTTTGCTCGGTCAGGCTGGCGATCATCATGGAGGCCTTGAAATTAAGGTCCCAGGTACCGTTGGCATTTTTGACCAGGCTGCGCTCGGCGGTACCGCTCATGGGCAGCTGCTTCCAGTCGGCGGTGTAGCTGGCCGAGAAGGGCTTCAGATCAGCTGCCTGGAGGGGCAGGGCGAGCACGGCGAGAGCCAAGAGCAGGGCGCGACGCATAAATTCTCCTAGGATCGAATCAAGTGACCGCTGGCCGCCAGTGGCTGGCCGTCCAGTAATGCGCCCTGTTCGCCAAGACGCAAGCGCCCTTCAGCGAACCAGCGCACCGCCAGCGGGTAGATCAGGTGTTCCTGACGGTGTACCCGTTGGGCCAGGCTTTCGACGGTGTCGTCAGACGCCACCGGTACCACAGCCTGTACGACCAGTGGGCCGCCATCGAGTTCCTCAGTCACGAAGTGTACGCTGCAGCCATGCTCGGCGTCGCCTGCTTCCAGCGCCCGGCGGTGGGTATGCAGGCCCTTGTACTTGGGCAGCAACGACGGGTGGATGTTGAGCAGGCGGCCCTGATAGTGGCGCACGAAGCCGCCGCTGAGGATGCGCATGAAGCCGGCCAGCACCACCAGGTCCGGGGCAAAGCCGTCGATGCGCGCCATCAAGGCGGCATCGAAAGCTTCACGGCCGTCGAACTGGGTGTGGTCAAGCACGGCACCTTCGATGCCCGCTGCCGTGGCGCGTTGCAGGCCGTAGGCATCGGCGCGGTTGGAAACCACCGCACGGATGCGCACCGGGCTGTCCTGGCCTTGGCAGCTGTCGATCAGGGCTTGCAGGTTGCTGCCGGAGCCCGACAGCAGTACCACTACATTGCAGGTCTTGCTCGGCATCAGTGTGCCTTGAGGTTCTGCAGCTCGACCTGGGCGGCGCCTTCGGCGGCTTCGGCGATGTGGCCGATCACCCATGGCTGTTCACCGGCGGCGCGCAGTTCGTTCAGGGCCGCTTCGACCTGGTCCTGGGCGACGCAGATGACCATGCCCACGCCGCAGTTCAGCACACGGTGCATTTCGTGCTCGTCGACGTTGCCTTTTTCCTGCAGGAAGTCGAATACCGCAGGGCGCTGCCAGCTGGCCACGTCAACCACGGCCTGGGCGTTTTTCGGCAGCACGCGCGGGATGTTGTCCAACAGGCCGCCACCGGTGATGTGGGCCATGGCCTTGACTGCGCCAGTGTTCTTGATCAGTTGCAGCAGCGGCTTGACGTAGATGCGGGTCGGCGCCATCAGCAGGTCGGTCAGCGGCTTGCCGTCCAGCTGGGTGTTTTCGATGTCGGTAGCCGACACTTCGAGGATCTTGCGGATCAGCGAGTAGCCGTTGGAGTGCGGGCCCGAGGACGGCAGAGCGATCAGCGTGTCGCCAGTGGCAACCTTGGAGCCATCGATGATTTCGGCCTTTTCCACCACGCCGACGCAGAAACCGGCCAGGTCGTAGTCTTCGCCTTCGTACATGCCAGGCATTTCGGCGGTTTCACCACCGACCAGCGAGCAGCCGGCCAGTTCGCAACCGGCGCCAATGCCGGTGACCACGGTGGCAGCCACGTCAACGTTCAGCTTGCCAGTGGCGTAGTAGTCCAGGAAGAACAGCGGCTCGGCGCCGCATACCACCAGGTCGTTGACGCACATGGCGACCAGGTCCTGGCCGATGCTGTCGTGCTTGTTCAGGTTCAATGCCAGGCGCAGCTTGGTGCCGACGCCGTCGGTGCCGGAGACCAGCACCGGCTGCTTGTAGCCAGCCGGGATCTCGCAAAGGGCGCCGAAGCCACCCAGGCCACCCATGACTTCAGGGCGTGCGGTGCGTTTTGCCACGCCCTTGATGCGTTCGACCAGTGCTTCGCCGGCGTCGATGTCTACACCGGCGTCCTTGTAGCTCAGGGAGGGTTGCTTGCTCATTGATCCAGGCCTTTAGGAGGGAGGGATTCTTAAAAACGACCATGACGGCCAAGGCCGGCGGGTAAGCGGCGGCTGCCTGAAACGTCAGTGGTCTGTGAAGGCGCGCGATTTTATCAGGGTTGCCGGGCAGCGGCCATCCTCAGGCCGACGGGCAGGGCGGTAAATTGTTGAAAAAGGGCCGAGGGTGGTTGATGCGGTTGCATGTGTATAAGCTGCAAGTAGCGAGCTTCATGCTCGACTGGACAGGAATCCTCCATGCGTTTGTTCAATATTCTGGCAGCCGGTTGCCTGGCGCTGATCTCGGCCACAGCCGTGGCTGAAAATGTCTCAGGCCTTTATCAGGTACGCGAGCCGGTGACCGGGCAGGGTGCCGAAGCCCGTACAGCAGCCACCGTCAACGCCCTCGACACGCTGGTGCTACGCCTGACCGGCGATCCAAAGGCCGTACAAAGCCCGGCATTGGCCGAGCTGCGTAAGGACCCACAGCAAATCATCAATCAAGTGGGCAGCGAAGCCGGTCCGCCCGAGTCGGTGGTGGTCGAGTTCGACCCCGGCAGCACCGAGCGTGCTTTGCGCAAGGCTGGCCTGGCCCTGTGGGGCAGTAACCGGCCCTCGATCCTGGGGTGGTGGCTGAACGACAGCGTCGAAGGCAGCAACCTGGTCGGTGATGGCCAGGCGACTGCCCAGCCCCTGCGTCGCGCCGCCCAGCACCGTGGCCTGCCGCTGCGCTTGCCGCTGGGCGACCTGCAGGAGCAACTGGTCGCCAATGCCAAGCAGATCGAAGGCAGCGATCCGGCGCCGCTGCGCGAAGCCTCAGAACGCTATGGCGCCGATGCATTGCTGGCGGTACATGCCCAGGAGGCCGACGGCAAGTGGCAGGCTAAGTGGCAGCTGTGGCTGGGCGACCAGCGTGAGCAGGGGAGTGCCGAGGGCGCGGACCAGGCAGCTCTTGCCGATGCGGTGATGCTGGCGGTAAGCAGCCGCCTGGCGCCGCGCTACGTCACCCGGCCGGGCGCCAGCAGCCAAATGCAAGTGCAAGTGCAGGGCATGAACCTGCAGCGCTACGCCGAGCTGGCCCGTGTACTGGAGCCGTATGGCCCTCGTTTGCAAATGGCCGAAGGCACTACCCTGACCTACGGGGTGACTGGCAATCGTGAGCAGCTGCGCGCCCAGCTTGGCCTGGCCAAGCTGCAGGAAATGCCGGCAGAGCAGGCGCCGGTAGTGCCTGCTACGCCAGCGCCAGCCGCCGATGCCGATGCCGTCGCCGGGCAGCCCGCGCCCGCGCAGCCTGCGCCCAAGCCGTTCGACGGCCTGCGTTTTCGCTGGTAAGGGGAGCACACCGTGACCGACATGCGTCGCTGGATCTGGCTGGGTGCCGCCCTGCTTATCGCTGTGCTGCTTTATAGCCTGCACAATATTCTTACCCCGTTCCTGGTCGGCATTCTGCTGGCCTACCTGGCCGACCCTCTGGTCGATCGCCTCGAACGCCTGGGCCTGTCGCGCACTTGGGGCGTGGTGGTGGTGTTCGGCCTGTTCACCCTGGTGCTGCTGGCCTTGCTGCTGGTGCTGGTGCCGATGCTTGCCAAGCAGTTGGTGCGTCTGTACGAGTTGGCGCCGCAGATGCTCGACTGGCTCGAACAGGTGGCGCTGCCTTGGGCGCAGAGCCGTCTGGGCCTGGCCGATGGCTTCTGGAAGTTCGACAAGATCAAGGCCGCCATCGGTGCGCACATGGGCCAGACCACCGATATCGTTGGCATGTTGTTGTCCCACGCGACCGCTTCGAGCCTGGCGTTGATGGCCTGGCTGGCCAATATGGTGCTGATCCCGGTAGTGGGCTTCTATCTGCTGCGCGATTGGGACCTGATGATGGGCAAGCTGCGCGGCCTGCTGCCGCGCCAGCGTGAGCCGCAAGTGATGGGCTTGGCGGGCGAGTGTCATGAAGTGCTGGGGGCATTCGTGCGCGGGCAACTGATGGTAATGCTGGCCCTGGGCATCATCTATTCGGCCGGGCTTATGCTGGTGGGGCTCGAACTGGGCCTACTGATCGGCATGCTCGCCGGCCTTGCTGCCATCGTGCCGTACATGGGCTTCATCATTGGCATTGGTGCCGCGCTGGTGGCTGGCCTGTTCCAGTTCGGCGGCGACCTGTACCCGATGCTGGGCATCGTTGCGGTGTTCATGGTCGGGCAGGCGCTGGAGGGCATGGTGCTGACCCCGCTACTGGTGGGGGACCGCATTGGCCTGCACCCGGTAGCCGTTATCTTCGCCATCCTGGCCGGTGGTGAGCTGTTCGGCTTTACCGGGGTGCTGCTGGCCTTGCCGGTGGCGGCGGTGATCATGGTGTTGCTGCGGCATATGCATGACCTGTACAAGGAGTCGGACATGTACGCGGGAGATATCGATCCTGACTTGTAACGGTGGGGCTGCCGTGCTGCCCGCCCGGTACATGGCAGCCTCTGCAACGGTTGAAAGTAGTGCAACTTGTTGATTTTGCTTGCGCTATCTGCAGCCGAGATTGTGCGCCCCGCGTTGCAGGTATAGACTTTGCACATTGTTCACCAAAGGCCCCCTGCGGTCCTGTAGACCGCCCGCGAGCATGAAACCACCGATCCAGTTGCCCCTGGGTGTGCGCCTGCGCGATGACGCCACCTTCATCAACTACTATCCGGGCGCCAATGCTGCGGCATTGGGTTACGTCGAGCGGCTATGCGAAGCCGACGCCGGCTGGACCGAGAGCCTTATCTACCTGTGGGGCAAGCAGGGTGTTGGCCGTTCCCACCTGTTGCAGGCCGCCACTCATCGCTTCCAGCAACGGGGCGAACCCGCTGTCTACCTGCCACTGGCGCAACTGCTCGATCGTGGCGTAGGTTTGCTCGACTACCTGGCCCAATACGAACTGGTGTGCATCGACGATCTGCATGTGATCGCCGGCAAGGCTGACTGGGAAGAAGCCATGTTCCACCTGTTCAACCGCCTGCGCGACAGTGGCCGGCGCTTGCTGCTGGCTGCCTCGGCATCACCGCGTGAACTGCCGGTGAAGCTGCCGGACCTGAAGTCGCGGCTGACCCTGGCCCTGGTATTCCAGATGCGTGGCCTGTCCGACGAAGACAAGCTGCGGGCCCTGCAACTGCGTGCTTCGCGCCGTGGTCTGCACCTCACCGACGAAGTCGGTCACTTCATCCTCACCCGCGGTGCGCGCAGCATGAGTGCGCTGTTCGACCTGCTCGAACGCCTCGACCAGGCTTCGCTGCAGGCGCAACGCAAGCTCACCATCCCATTCCTGAAAGAAACCCTGGGCTGGTAACCCCTTGAAAACGCTGGGCCAGAGCGGCAAAACAAAAAAGTCACATCTTTTTCGATAAAATTTGCAAATGGCCATGATAGAGGGCATAGTTTCACCCTTCTAAAGGATTACAGACACGGTCGTGCCCATGCTGAAGCGCTTCGCACCCCTCGTGCCACTCGCACTCGTGACCCTGCTTTTTGGCTGCGCGGCCCAAGGCCCAGCGTCTCATTCAGAGCCTCAGGATCACACCCCGATCGCCGCACAATCGGCAATCAAGGCCAAAGCCTCGTCCTCGTCGGTATTCGGCGAGCCGGAAGAGCTGGCCACTGAAGATGACCTGGAGTCGTTCTCCAGCAGCAAGCCTTACCAGCTGCCAGTGCTGGCTGACAGCATTCTCGAGCGCGGCATGTCGCTGATCGGCACCCGCTACCGCTTCGGTGGTACCTCGGAAAAGTCCGGCTTCGACTGCAGTGGCTTCATCGGCTACCTGTTCCGCGAAGAGGCGGGCATGACCCTGCCGCGCTCCACGCGTGAAATGATCAACGTCGATGCCCCGAAAGTGGCCCGCAACAAGCTCAAGCCAGGTGACCTGCTGTTCTTCAGCACCAATGGCCGCGGTCGCGTAAGCCATGCTGGCATCTACTTGGGTGACAACCAGTTCATCCACTCCAGCAGCCGCCGCAGCGGCGGTGTGCGCATCGACAGCCTCGGTGATCGCTACTGGAGCAAGACCTTCATCGAAGCCAAGCGAGCCTTGGCCATGGCGCCGACCAACATCGCGCGCAACTGATGGCAAAATGATGTACCCTGCCGCGGCGGCGATGCTTTGAAAAAAGCTCGCCGCCGTGCGCATTTACAGAAAGCGTCTAATCTAAATTCTCAACTCTTTTCGGCTGCGGCGCAGCGGTCTCAGACAGGATGTTCTGGCCATGGTAAAGATGGCGCGCTTCGCATTTCTCTCCCTGGCGGCATTACTCGCTGCCTGCTCCAGCCGTGCGCCTGCGCCGGCCCCTGTGGTACAGCCGCAGGTCACCTACAGCCAACCCAACCCTTCGCCGATTGCCGATGACGTGTTGATTCGCGCCATTGGGCTGGTGGGTACGCCTTATCGTTGGGGTGGCAATACACCGGATTCCGGTTTCGACTGCAGCGGCCTGATCAAATATGTGTACCGTGATGCTGCCGGCATCAGCCTGCCGCGTTCCACGCGAGAAATGATCGTCATGCGCGCGCCGACGGTTGACGCCAAGTCGCTGCAGTCCGGTGATCTGGTGTTCTTCGCCACCAGTGGTGGCTCGCAGGTCAGCCATGCCGGCATTTATGTTGGGGAAGGGCGCTTCGTGCATGCCCCTTCCACCGGCGGTACCGTGCGCCTGGACTACCTGTCCAACAGCTACTGGGCCAAAGCCTACCTGCAGGCCAAGCGTGTGATCCCGCAAGGGCACCTCGCACAGAACCCCTGACAGCGCTTGGGGTGTGGCGTTGCAGGAGCCGCTGAGCGCGGTTCCTGCAGCGCAGGTTTTGTCCAACCTTGCAGGTCTGGCCACCGCGTCACGCTTCGTGGCAGTGCACACCTACCGCTGATTCATGCCATGGCAAGACGATGATGCCTTCTTTGGGTGTCATCTGGAGTGGGCCATGAGCAAGATCGAAGAACAAACCCGTCATAGCCTTGAATTGGCTGATGCCGTGATCCCCTTGATCCGGCTGGTCGATGAAGTGCTGCACGCTTACCCTGATCCCTACCTGCTAGCGAGCAGGCACGCAGAGCAGATTGTGTTCAAACACACTGGCAAGCGTGTGGATCCGCGGTTCGTCTGGTGGCACCAGTTCAATACCGAGAGTTCCAGCAGCCGCAGTTTCACGGGGTGGCAGCACAGAGGGCCGCCACAGAAGTCGCTGGTGCTTACCGAGCTGGTAGTAGAGCGGTTCGATGACTACTTTCAGGATGCTGTAGATGAGCTGGACCTGCGCGGCGGCTTCTATTGGCAGGGGCCTCACGCGGCTTTTTACGACGAGCGTAATGAAGTCCGCATGCTGGGTAGCGCGGTGCAGCAGGACTTGTGGGCACTGGATTTCGCATCACTCTACCGCGGAGAGGTCGAGCGTTTTTGGGCGGCTCACGAGAAGAGTTTTCGAGTACTGGCCAAAGTCAACCTGCTGGGTGAAGGAAGGCTTGCGCTGACTTGCCAGCGGATCTCGCAGTCGGACTGGCGACATCTGTGCGCCATGGTAAGCGAGACGCTTTCGGGCGTAGAGCTGCCCACCCTGCAGAAGTTGCGTCAGGACAATGACGAGCCTCCGCTCACGGTCGTTCGCTACGTGTTTGGCGAGGGAGACAGGGGCTGCCTGTTCACCTTCCACGCACAGGGTGGAAGGGTATTGGCGTACTTGCCTTGGCACGCTGAGGCGCTCAGGGCATTCGATTCCGAGCTGGAAATGGTCCGCTGGCTTGTGACGCGATGGCAAACGCCGCAGGCATTGGACAGCTTTATCGCGCAAGGGCATGGCAACCGGCACGATGCCGCCAGGCAGCAGTTGATCAAGGTGCACCTAAAAGGCATCGCTGACAGCCGTTCGGATGAGGCGGCGTTGATCGCGCTCAAGCTGTTCGAGCGTCCGCTCAATGGCAACTTCTTCACCTGCATCATAGAGCAGGCGCTCGACGAGATGCGCCGTAATGCGCAACTGATGCGTGATAACACAAGTTTGCGCAAGGCAATGCTCAGCGGTTATCTGTCAGCATTCATCGGCGTCTTCGGCGGCTTCGTTCCTTTGGGGTGGCCGATATCCCTGATGTTGCTCGGGGCGGGTGTGGCGAAGGTCGCCCTGGATATTGATGAAGCCCTTAACGCGACAGACGCGCAATCGCGCATGAGTGCACTGCGTTCTGCAGTGCTCGACAGCGTGTTCGCAAGTTTCAACTTGTTGGATGTAACGACACAGCCAAGTCTGGGGAGTGTTTTGCGCCAGGCACCACCCCATGAAGTTGGTGTCGAGCTAGAGGTCTGGCAGGCCGATAGCAGTGCCACACGCTTAGTGGAGGGCGAGGAGACCAACGCGCTGGTGAGTGGTGAGTTGGGCGCGAGTGGACGCCTGCGTGGTGTTCGCATGACTGACGATGGCAAGTGCTGGATTACATTGAATGGTCTCACTTACCGGGTGCGATACAGTCATGAACTGGCCGTCTGGTTAGTGGTGCCCGTAAACAATCCCTATGCCTTCGTCCCGCTTAGGCCCGTGCGCTTGAACGCGGCGGGTGAGTGGGAGCTGCTGGGGCCTCCTCGGTTGCTGGGCGGCAGCCCTCCGGCGGTGGAAGGCATGCCAAGTGTTCCCTCGCCGTTCTGGGATACCTACACAGCCATTGATGACGCGTCGAGCACGCGGCTGGCCGAGCAGTCTCTACAGCGCCAGAAAGCATTGCTGGAGAAGTGGCCTGTCGCCGAGCTGCCTAATGGGCGGGCACCAGACCTGGACGAGCGTGGGCTGGATTGCGTCAAGGTTGATGGCTTGCCTCGCTATTCCTACCGCTACGGCCATGAGTACTTCAATTCGCTGGTCGAGTGGTACACCAGCAACGAGTCCACCGTGAACGATGTCATGCGCACCGGACGGTACCAGTACGGCGATGAAGACAGTTATATCAATGATCTGGCCGATAGCCTGGGGCGGCTACCCAAGAGCAACGAGGTTACCTTGTATCGCGGTGGGCACCGCTCGCGTGGTACCGGTGGCGAGTTCTATCGAAACGGCCATTTGCGGGTGGGTGATGTGCTGGTCAATACCGACCTGACTTCGTTCACCGAAAACCCGTACAAGGTTACCGAGTTCGCCTGCTTGCCCTTCGCCGGGGCGCCGGGCAGTTTGCCTGGGCTGTTCGACGACAGTTCGGTGGTGTTCGAGCTGGTGGCTGGGCGATATAGGGGGGCAACACCGATCAGCGCGTTTTCCATCTTCTGGCAGGAGGGTGAATCACTGATGCTACCGGGTAACTACTTGCGCATCGAGGGCCTGGAGCAGGTGTATGGTGAGCATTATCGCTTTATCAAGGTGACGTTGGCCCAAACCGGAAAGCCTGTTTCCGGCCCGGTGTATGACTTGCGTACGGGGCTACTGTTCGATGTGGCCGCTTATCGGGCGCAGTTCCGTACGCCTGCGCTGGCGCAACGTTTTTTCCCGGCCTGATATCGGGTTTGTCATTCGGGACTGCTGTTTGGCCTGGTTTGAGCAGCAGTGCCCTGGTTCAATCGGGCCCTGGCGGTCATGCTTACTCGCCAGACTACATTGCCGACATCGTCGGCCACCAGTACACCACTGCGGCCATCATTGATCACGCCCACCGGTCGCCCCATCGCATTGTCCTCTCTATCCAAAAACCCGGTCAGCAGGTCGATGGGGGGGCCTGCAGGTTTGCCTGAGTGGTCGAATGGCACGAATATCACCTTGTAGCCACTGTGTGGTTTGCGGTTCCACGAACCATGCTGGGCTATCAGTGCGCCTTGTTCAAAGGGTGCTGGCAGTACGCCAGGCTCTAAGAATGCCAGCCCTAGCGATGCGGTGTGCGGGCCGACGGCATAATCCGGTGTCAGTGCCTGGGCTACCTTCTGCGGGGCCTGTGGCTGCACTCGCTCGTCTACGTGTTGCCCGTAGTAGCTGTAGGGCCAGCCATAGAAACCACCTTCTTTGACGGATGTGATGTAGTCCGGCACCAGATCGCTGCCGATTTCGTCCCGTTCGTTGACCGCCGTCCACAAGGCGCCGCTGCGAGGCTCCCAGGCCATTCCGTTGGGGTTGCGCAGGCCGGTGGCGAACAGCCGATGATTGCCGCTTGCCGGGTCCACTTCCCAGATCGCGGCACGCGACTGTTCTTTGTCCAGGCCGTTTTCACCCACATTGCTGTTCGAGCCAACCGTCACATAAAGCTTTTGGCCGTTGGGGCTAGCGATTACGTTCTTGGTCCAGTGATGGTTCAGCGGCCCGCCGGGCAACTCGGTAACCAGGTGACCCTTTTCGGTGATCTGCATGGCGCCTGGTTCATAGTGAAAGCGCAGCAGCCTGTCGGTGTCGGCAACATATAGATTCTTGCCTACCAGCGTCATGCCGAAGGGGGAGTTGAGCCCCTCGATGAACGGGGTGCGGATTTCTGCCACGCCATCATGGTCTGCATCGCGCAGCAGGGTGATGCGGTTGGCGCTGGGGGCGGTCGCACCGGCGCGCTTCATCGCCTTGCCCATGGCCCAGCCGCGAATGCCCTTGCCATCTTCGGGCTTTGGGGGCGCGTTGGTTTCGGCTACCAGCACATCGCCGTTGGGCAGCAAGTAGAGCCAGCGTGGGTGGTCGAGGCCGCTGGCGAAAGCGGTGACCTGAGTGCCTGGTGCTGCGGTGGGCTTGCCGCCCTTTGGCCAGCCGACTGCGGGGGCGATGTTCACGGTGGGGATCAATGTCGTGACGGGGGCAGGCAACTCGGGTGTTGGCCCGCTGCCCTCGCTTACGTTCAACAGGGCCGTTTCGCCGCAGCCTGCCAGGCTGGCGGCGACTAACCAAGGCAACAGGCGGTTCATGGGCAGCGTCCTCTGAAGCAGGCCTATGGGATTGAGAGGGCGCGAGGGCGCGCAGGGTTCCGTCCCTTGGTCTTGCTCTTGCTTCGGCTTTTGCTTCAAAGCGCGCGATAGTCCAGGCGACGCAGATTGCGACTTCAGCGTTCGGCCTCCTGAAGTCGCGAAGATCAAGATAAAGATCAAGAGCATAAATAGCTGCAACACCCGCTTCGATTGACGCTCCCGGTGCAACCCTCTAACCTTCGCGCGTGTTTCAGGTGCCCTGCCAGCTTCGACTGGGCAGGGTGAAACTGGGAAGCCGGTGGGCGCCTGCATGGCGCGAATCCGGCGCTGCCCCCGCAACGGTAAGTGAGCAGAAGGCCGCGCAAGGCCACTGGATGCCAGCATCCGGGAAGGCGCGCAGGCCAGGGCCTAACGCCCACTCACAAGCCCGGAGACCGGCCTGTTACTGCCAACGGCATCACGGAGGGTGATGCGCGGTGCACCGTGGCGCCCTGCCATGGCCCCTGCGCGTTCTCCGTTTGCCTGCCTATTACCTGCCGCCGCGCGTTGCCGTGGTGCCAGCCAGCGGAGAACCCCATGAGCGAATCCACCGAACGCGACGAACGCCACCTGGCGCGCATGCAGCGCAAGAAGGCGGTCATCGACGAACGCATCGCCAATTCCCCCAACGAATGCGGCCTGCTGCTGGTGCTGACCGGCAACGGCAAAGGCAAGAGCAGCTCGGCCTTCGGCATGCTCGCACGCGCCCTGGGCCATGGCATGCAGTGCGGTGTGGTGCAGTTCATCAAAGGCCGCAACAGCACCGGCGAAGAACTGTTCTTCCGCCGCTTCCCCGAGCAAGTGCGCTACCACGTCATGGGCGAAGGCTTTACCTGGGAAACCCAGGACCGCCAGCGCGACATTGCTGCCGCTGAAGCCGCCTGGGCGGTGTCGCGCCAGTTGCTGCAAGACCCAAGTGTGCAGTTCGTGGTACTGGATGAGCTCAACATCGCCCTCAAGCATGGCTATCTCGACCTGGACCAGGTGCTGTCCGACATTCAGGCCCGCCCGCCGATGCAGCATGTGATCGTCACTGGCCGTGCGGCCAAGGATGAAATGATCGAACTGGCCGACACCGTGACCGAGATGGGCATGCTCAAGCACGCTTTCCAGGCCGGTATCCGCGCACAGAAGGGCGTCGAGCTGTGAGTCGATCGCGCCACTGCCCCGCCGTGCTGATCGCGGCACCAGCCTCTGGCCAGGGCAAGACCACTGTCACTGCTGCTCTGGCACGCTTGCACCGTAACCTCGGGCGTAAGGTGCGGGTGTTCAAGTGCGGGCCCGATTTTCTGGACCCGATGATTCTCGAGCGGGCCAGTGGCGCGCCGGTGTACCAGCTGGACCTGTGGATGATCGGTGCAGATGAAAGCCGTCGCCTGTTGTGGGACGCTGCCGGCGAGGCCGACCTGATCCTGATCGAAGGGGTGATGGGGCTGTTCGACGGCACCCCGTCCAGCGCCGACCTGGCCCGCCATTTCGGCGTACCGGTGCTGGCGGTGATCGACGGCACGGCCATGGCTCAGACATTCGGCGCCCTGGCTCTGGGCCTGGCGCGCTATCAGGCCGACCTGCCGTTCGCCGGCGTGCTGGCCAACCGGGTGGGCAGCCTGCGCCATGCGCAACTGCTGGAAGGCAGCCTGACCCAAGGGTTGCGCTGGTATGGCGGCTTGTCCCGCGAGCGTGGCATTGAGCTGCCTAGCCGCCACCTGGGGCTGGTGCAGGCCAGCGAGCTGAATGATCTGGAGGCCCGCCTGGATGCTGCTGCCGAGGCGCTGGGCGCCAGTTGCGACGCGGCTTTGCCGCCGCCGGTAACCTTTGCCGAGCCCGAACCGCAGGCCTGCTCTACCTCGTTGGCAGGTGTACGCATTGGCGTGGCGCGGGACGAGGCGTTTGCCTTCACCTATGGCGCCAACCTCGACCTGCTGCGCAACCTTGGCGCTCAGCTGGCGTTTTTCTCGCCGCTGCACGACCGCGAGCTGCCACCGGTAGACAGCCTGTACCTGCCGGGCGGCTACCCCGAACTGCATCACCACGCATTGGCCGCAAACGCACCGATGTGCGCAGCGATTCGCGCCCATCATGCGCAGGGCAAGCCGTTGCTGGCCGAGTGCGGTGGCATGCTGTACCTGCTCGATGCCCTGACTGACGTGGCAGGCGAACGTGCCGAGCTGCTGGGGCTGCTGCCGGGTGAGGCGACCATGCAGAAGCGCCTGGCGGCCCTGGCGCTGCAGGCGGTGGAACTGCCGGAGGGTACCTTGCGCGGGCACACCTATCACCACTCGCTGACCAGCACTGCGCTGGAACCGATCGCTCGTGGCCTGAGCCCCAACGGCGGGCGGGGCAACGAAGCGGTGTATCGCCTGGGTCGGTTGACCGCTTCCTACGTGCACTTCTACTTCCCGTCCAACCGCGATGCGGCGGCGGCGTTGTTGCGACCATGAGCGAACACGCATACAGCGACGCTGAACGCGCCGCGATCTACCGGGCCATCGGTGAGCGCCGCGACATGCGCCATTTTGCCGGTGGCCAGGTGGCGCCGGAGTTGCTTGCCCGCTTGCTTGCCGCCGCGCACCAGGCGCCCAGTGTCGGGCTCATGCAGCCGTGGCGTTTCATCCGGATTACCCAGCGAGACCTGCGCAGCCGCATCCAGGCCTTGGTAGAAGCGGAGCGTGTACGCACGGCTGAGGCATTGGGCGAGCGAGCCGATGACTTCATGAAACTGAAGGTAGAAGGCATCAACGACTGTGCCGAGCTGCTGGTGGCAGCCTTGATGGACAACCGCGAGCCGCACATTTTCGGCCGCCGTACCCTGCCGGAAATGGACCTGGCCTCGCTGGCCTGCGCCATCCAGAACCTATGGCTGGCTGCGCGTGGCGAAGGACTGGGGATGGGCTGGGTGTCGCTGTTCGACCCGCTTGCGCTGGCAGCGTTGCTGGGCATGCCGGCCGGGGCCAAGCCCGTTGCGGTGTTGTGCCTGGGGCCGGTCACCGAGTTCTACCCGGTGCCCATGCTGGTGCAGGAAAACTGGGCCCAAGAGCGGCCCTTGAGTGAAATGCTTTACGAAAACCAATGGGGAGAGCGTCAATGAGCGTGGCCTTGCTGACCGTGGCTGGGGTTGCCCTGGACGCCTTGCTGGGCGAACCGCAGCGGCGCCACCCTTTGGTGGCCTTCGGCAATATGGCCAGTAACCTTGAGCGTCGCCTGAATGCCGGCGGACGTGGCTGGCGCAGCCACGGCGTAAGTGCTTGGTTTCTGGCGGTGGTGCCGCTGACGTTGGTGGCACTGGTGCTGTCGTGGCTGCCGTACATCGGCTGGCTGGTGGACGTGCTGGCGCTGTATTGCGCCGTGGGGCTGCGCAGCCTGGGCGAGCATGTACTGCCGGTGGCCAACGCCTTGCGTCAGGGCGACCTGGAAGAGGCGAGGCGCCGGGTCGGTTACCTGGTCAGCCGCGAAACCCGCGAACTGGACGAGCCGGCGGTAGCTCGAGCAGCCACCGAGTCAGTGCTGGAGAACGGCAGCGACGCGGTGTTCGCCGCGTTGTTCTGGTTTGTGGTGGCGGGTGCGCCGGGTGTGGTGCTGTACCGCTTGAGCAATACGCTGGATGCCATGTGGGGCTACCGCAATGAACGCTTCGAACGTTTTGGCTGGTGCGCGGCGCGCATCGACGATGTGCTCAACTATGTACCCGCAAGGCTGGTGGCGCTGACCTACGCGCTACTGGGCAAGACCCGCCTGGCCCTGGCCTGCTGGCGCAAGCAAGGCCCGCTGTGGGACAGCCCCAATGCCGGCCCGGTGATGGCTGCCGGTGCCGGTGCGCTGGGCGTGGAGTTGGGTGGCCCGGCGGTGTACCACGGCGAGCTGCATGAGCGCCCACGCCTGGGCGAGGGGCCGATGGCCGATGCCGACGCCATCGAACGCGGCTGGGGCCTGGTGCAGCGCGGTGTGTGGCTGTGGCTGCTGGTGATCTGCCTGGGGGCTTATATCAATGCTTGAACACGGTGGTCGCCTGCTGCGCGCGGTGCGGCAATACGGTATCGCCCGTGAGCAGTGGCTCGACTTGTCCAGTGGCATTGCGCCCTGGCCGTTCCCGATTCCGTCGATTCCCGTCGATGCCTGGGCCCGCCTGCCGGAGACCGAGGACGGCCTGGAAGACGCCGCGCGCGCGTTTTACGGCGCCCGCCAGCTGCTGCCGGTTGCCGGCTCGCAGGCCGCGATCCAGGCCTTGCCGCTGCTGCGCACAGCGGGCCGGGTAGGCGTGCTGACGCCGTGCTATGCCGAGCACCCGTATGCCTGGCAACGGGCGGGCCACCAACTGCTTGAGCTGGATGAAGCGCAGGTCGAGGCGACGCTCGACAGCCTCGATGTGCTGGTGTTGGTCAACCCCAACAACCCGACCGGCCGCCGGGTATCGCGCGAACGCCTGCTGGCTTGGCATGCTCGCCTGGCTGCTCGTGGTGGCTGGCTGCTGGTCGACGAAGCCTTCATGGACAACACCCCGGCAGACAGCGTGGTGGATTGCGCCGAACGGCCGGGCCTGATCGTGCTGCGCTCGTTCGGCAAGTTCTTCGGCCTGGCCGGGGTGCGCCTGGGCTTTGTCGTGGCTGAGCACAGCCTGCTGCTACGCCTGGCCGAGTTGCTCGGCCCGTGGACCGTCAACGGCCCGACCCGGGTGCTGGCCCAGGCTAGCCTGGCTGACCAAGCCGCCCAGCGCCAGCAGACCGAGCGCTGTGCTGCCGCCAGCCAGCGGCTTGCGGCAATATTGTGCAGTGCCGGCCTGGTGCCCAGCGGTGGCTGCGACCTGTTCCAGTACGTGCGCAGCGAGCATGCGGCACAACTGCACGACTTTCTCGCCCGTCGCGGCATTCTGGTGCGCCTGTTCGAACAACCAGCGGCGGTGCGCCTGGGGCTGCCGGCTTGCGCGGCGGACGAACAGCGCCTGGCCCAGGCCCTGGCGGCTTATCAAAAGGAAACGGCATGACCACTCTCATGGTGCAAGGCACCACCTCCGATGCCGGCAAGAGCACGCTGGTGACCGCGCTGTGCCGCTGGCTGCTGCGCCAGGGTGTCGGTGTGGTGCCCTTCAAGCCGCAGAACATGGCGCTCAATAGCGCAGTGACCGCCGATGGCGGTGAAATCGGCCGTGCTCAAGCAGTGCAAGCTCAGGCTTGCCGGCTGGCACCCCATACCGACATGAACCCTGTATTGCTCAAGCCCAATAGCGATACCGGTGCCCAGGTGATCATTCATGGCCGCGCAGTCACCAGCATGAATGCAGTGGCCTACCACGACTACAAGGCCACGGCCATGCAGGCAGTGCTGGCATCGCACCAGCGCCTGAGCGCCGCGTACCCGGTGGTCATGGTCGAGGGCGCAGGCTCGCCGGCAGAAATCAACTTGCGTGCCGGCGACATCGCCAACATGGGTTTTGCCGAAGCGGTGGACTGCCCGGTGATCCTGGTCGCCGACATCAACCGTGGCGGTGTGTTCGCCCATCTTGTGGGCACGCTGGAATTGCTGTCGCCCAGTGAGCAGGCGCGGGTCAAAGGTTTTGTGATCAACCGCTTCCGTGGCGATATCGCCTTGCTGCAACCGGGGCTGGACTGGCTGGAGCAACGCACCGGCAAGCCGGTACTGGGCGTACTGCCCTACGTCACCGACCTGCATCTGGAAGCCGAAGACGGTATTGATGTGCGCCAGGGCGCCAAGCTCGCGCGTGTACTCAAGGTGATCGTGCCGGTACTGCCGCGCATCAGCAACCACACCGACTTCGACCCGCTGCGCCTGCACCCGCAGGTAGACCTGCAGTTCATCGGCCCAGGCCAGCCGATTCCGGCTGCCGACCTGATTATCCTGCCGGGCTCCAAAAGTGTGCGTGGCGACCTGGCACAACTGCGCGAGCGCGGTTGGGACAAGGCCATCGAGCGGCACCTGCGCTATGGTGGCAAGCTGATCGGTATTTGCGGTGGCTTGCAGATGCTCGGGCGCCAAGTGCATGACCCACTGGGGCTGGAAGGGGCCACCGGCTCAAGCCAGGGGCTCGGCTTGCTTGACTACGCCACGGTGCTTGAAGCCGAGAAGCAACTGCGCAACGTTGCCGGCACACTGAACCTTGAAGCTGCAGCGGTTGCCGGTTATGAAATTCATGCCGGGGTCACCTCGGGTCCAGCCCTTGAGCGACCTGCCGTGCAACTGGCCGATGGCCGCTGTGATGGCGCTGTCAGCGCGGATGGCCAGATCCTCGCCACCTACCTGCACGGTTTGTTCGAAGGCAGCCAGTCGTGTGCCGCGCTGCTGCGCTGGGCCGGGCTGGAGGATGTGCAGGCGATCGACTACGAAGCGTTGCGCGAACGCGATATCGAGCGCCTGGCCGACCTGGTGGAAAAGCACCTGGACACCGCGCTGTTGCGCCAACTGTGCGGGGTGGCCTGACATGCGCAACCTGATCCTCGGCGGCGCCCGGTCCGGCAAGAGCCGGCTGGCCGAACAGCTGGCCAGCGCCAGTGGCCTGCCAGTGACCTACATCGCCACCAGCCAACCGCTGGATGGTGAAATGAACGAACGCGTGTTGCTGCATCGCCAACGTCGCCCCGATGACTGGGGGTTGATCGAAGAACCCCTGGCCTTGGCCGCGGTGCTGCGCGCCGAAGCGGCCGAAGGGCGATGCCTGCTGGTGGATTGCCTGACCCTGTGGTTGACCAACCTGCTGATGCTGGAAGACGACCAGCGCCTGGCCGAGGAGCGTGATGCCCTGCTGGCCTGCCTGGAGCAGTTGCCTGGCACCCTTGTCCTGGTCAGTAACGAAACCGGCCTGGGCGTCGTGCCCATGGGCGAGCTGACCCGGCGCTATGTCGACCTGGCCGGCTGGCTGCACCAAGCCGTGGCCGAACGCTGTCAGCGCGTGGTGCTGACGGTGGCCGGCCTGCCCCTAATGCTCAAAGGACCTGCACTATGACCCAAGCCTGGTGGCGTGACGCCTGCCATCCCCTCGACAACGATGCCATGGACCAGGCCCACGCCCGTCAGCAGCAACTGACCAAACCTGCCGGCTCACTCGGCCAGCTGGAGGGCTTGGCTATCCAGTTGGCAGGCCTGCAAGGGTGTGAGCGGCCGATCCTGGATCAGGTCGCAATTACCATTTTTGCCGGCGACCACGGGGTGGTCGAAGAAGGCATCTCGGCCTACCCGCAGGCGGTGACCGGGCAGATGCTGCGTAACTTCGTCGGCGGCGGTGCGGCGATCAGTGTACTGGCGCGGCAACTGCAAGCCAGCCTGGAAGTGGTCGACCTGGGCACCATCGACGCGCAGTTGGAGCTGCCCGGTGTGCGCCATCTGCGCCTGGGCGCCGGCACCGCCAACTTTGCCTGCCAGCCCGCGATGACCGAGAACCAGTTGCAAGCAGCCTTGCAGGCCGGCCGCGACAGCGCCCTGCGCGCCGCTGAACAGGGTGCTCAGCTGTTCATCGGTGGCGAGATGGGCATCGGCAACACCACGGCCGCCGCAGCCCTGGCCAGCGTCCTGCTGAGCTGCCCGGCGGCACAGCTGAGCGGCCCAGGCACTGGGCTGGACAATGCCGGCGTGCGGCACAAGGCCGAGGTCATCGAGCGGGCGCTGCGCCTGCACGGCCTGCGTGCTGAAGACCCGTTGCAGGCGCTGGGCTGTGTTGGCGGATTCGAGATAGCGGCGTTGGCTGGCGCCTACATCGGCTGCGCGCAGGCGGGTGTTGCGGTGCTGGTGGATGGTTTCATCTGCAGTGTCGCCGCGTTGGTGGCAGTGCATCTTAACCCGCAGTGCCGGGCCTGGCTGCTGTTCGCCCACCAGGGTGCCGAGCCTGGGCACAAGGCCTTGCTGGCTGCGCTGCAGGCCGAGCCGTTGCTGGCCCTGGGCCTGCGCCTGGGCGAGGGCAGTGGTGCTGCCCTGGCGGTGCCGCTGCTGCGCCTGGCCTGTGCGCTGCATGGGCAAATGGCGACCTTTGCCGAGGCCGCGGTGGCGGACCGCCCGGCATGATCCTCGACCTGCTGCGCCATGGTGAAACGGAACAGGGCGGCCTGCGCGGCAGCCTTGACGATGCCCTGACCGACAAGGGGTGGGCGCAAATGCGCAGTGCCGTGGCCGAGGCCGGCCCGTGGCAGGTTTTGGTCAGCTCGCCGCTGCAGCGCTGTGCGCGGTTCGCCGATGAGCTGGGCGCGCGGTTGAACGTGCCGGTGCAGCGTGAGCCTGCCCTGCAAGAGCTGCATTTCGGCGATTGGGAGGGGCGTAGCGCCGCGCAGATCATGGAGCACCAGGCCGACGCGCTTGGGCGGTTCTGGGCGGACCCTTACGCCTTCACACCGCCCAACGGCGAGCCGGTCGAGGCGTTTGCCGAACGGGTGCTGGCAGCTGTCGAGCGTTTGCACCTTCAACATGCCGGCAAGCGCGTGCTGTTGGTCACCCATGGCGGGGTAATGCGGTTGTTGCTGGCGCGTGCCCGGGGTTTGCCGAGGGAACAATTGCTGCAGGTCGAAGTCGGGCATGGCGCGTTGATGCGCCTGGTGCCGGGTGTTGACGGGCAGTTGGTCGAGGCCCGCTGAGATGCTGCCTTTCTTGATCGCCTTGCAGTTTCTCAGCAGCCTGCCGGTGAGCTTGCCGGGCATGCCGGCAGCGCGTGAGGTGGGGCGTTCGCTGCTGTACTACCCGCTGGTCGGGCTGCTGTTCGGGCTGCTGTTGTGGTTGGCCAGCCATCTGCTGCAAGGTACACCGGCGCCGCTGCATGCGGCGTTGCTGCTGACAGCGTGGGTGCTGCTCAGTGGCGCCTTGCACCTGGATGGCCTGGCGGACAGCGCAGACGCCTGGTTGGGTGGCTTCGGCGACCGTGAACGCACCCTGCAGATCATGAAGGACCCGCGCAGCGGGCCGATTGCCGTGGTCACCCTGGTGCTGGTGCTGTTGTTGAAGTTTTGCGCCTTATGGGTGCTGGTCGAGCAGGGTGTCGGGGCGCAATTGCTGCTGGCGCCGTTGATCGGGCGAACGGCAATGTTGGGGTTGTTCCTTTGCACGCCGTATGTGCGCCCCGGTGGGTTGGGGCAGGCGCTGGCCGAACATCTGCCCCGGCGTGCTGCCGGGTGGGTGTTGCTGTGTTGTGCGCTTTTCTGCCTGCTCTTGGGCGGATGGGTAGTGCTGCTGGCGGTGGCGGTGTTTGCCTGGCTGCGACATCTGATGTACCGACGGCTGGGTGGGGCCACTGGGGATACTGCCGGCGCGCTGCTCGAGTTACTCGAATTGGCGGTGGTGCTGGGGTTGGCCTTGGGCCTCTGAAGCCTTTCAGGCCTACGCAGAAATGAAATTTCTTGCAACATCTAAGGTGCGGGTATATACACGTATCCATGCTGACCAGTGAATGCATCTGTACCCATCTGCGTCGTGCCGCCCGTGGGGTGAGCCGGCATTACGACGAGGCCCTCTCCGGCTTCGGGGTCAATGTTGCGCAGTTTTCCTTGCTGAGACACCTGCAACGGCTCGACCGCCCCAGTATCACCACCTTGGCCGAGGCCATGGGCCTGGAGCGCAGTACCCTAGGCCGCAACCTGCGGGTGCTGGAGGCGGAAGGGCTGGTGGCCCTGGCTGATGGCGACGACCAGCGTAACCGTGTGGTGCTGTTGACCGAGGCCGGTACGCAGCTGCTGCGTGCTGCGTATCCGGCCTGGGAACAAGCCCAGATCAAGCTGGTGGAGCGGTTGGGCGAAGGGCCGCGGGATGAACTGGTGCGTTTGCTGGACCAACTGGCGTGAATTGATACGACTATAAGCGGGTATATACCCGCAAAAACCTTGCGATGTGCTGGAGAAAACGACAATGACTTCGGTGTGGCGAACCAGCGGGTGGGTATTGGTGGGGGCGGCCTTGATCCTGGCGCTGTCCCTGGGTGTGCGGCACGGCTTTGGTTTGTTCCTGGCGCCGATGAGCGCCGATTTTGGTTGGGGGCGGGAGGTGTTCGCTTTTGCCATTGCCTTGCAGAACCTGGTCTGGGGGCTGGCGCAACCATTCGCCGGTGCCTTGGCCGACCGTATGGGCGCAGCGCGGGTGGTGATCATCGGTGGCATTCTCTACGCCATCGGCTTGGTGTTCATGGGCATGGCCGACTCCGCCTGGTCATTGTCGCTCAGTGCCGGCTTGCTGATTGGCATCGGCCTGTCTGGCACATCGTTTTCGGTCATCCTCGGCGTGGTCGGGCGTGCCGTACCGGCAGAGAAGCGCAGCATGGCCATGGGCATTGCCAGCGCCGCCGGTTCGTTTGGCCAGTTCGCCATGCTGCCGGGCACCCTCGGCCTGATCCAGTGGCTGGGTTGGTCCGCAGCCTTGCTGGTGCTGGGCCTGATGGTGGCGTTTATCGTGCCCTTCGTCGGCCTGCTGCGCGACCGCCCGTTGCCCAGCCATGGTGCCGAGCAGACCCTGGGCCAGGCGCTGCGCGAAGCATGTTCCCATCCTGGGTTCTGGTTGCTGGCACTGGGCTTCTTCGTTTGCGGCTTCCAGGTGGTGTTCATCGGGGTGCACCTGCCGGCCTACCTGGTTGATCAGCACCTGGCTGCGACCACCGGTACCACGGTGCTGGCGTTGGTTGGCCTGTTCAATATCGTCGGAACCTTCACTGCTGGCTGGTTGGGCGGGCGCATGTCCAAGCCGCGCCTGCTGACCGGGCTGTACCTGCTGCGAGCGGTGGTGATCGTGCTATTCCTTTGGGCGCCGGTAAGCGAGTTCAGTGCTTACCTGTTCGGCATCGCCATGGGCCTGTTGTGGCTGTCCACGGTGCCGCTGACCAATGGCACCGTGGCCACGGTATTCGGGGTGCGTAACCTGTCCATGCTCGGCGGTATCGTGTTCTTGTTCCACCAGTTGGGTGCGTTCTTGGGCGGCTGGTTGGGTGGGGTGGTGTATGACCGCACCGGCAGCTACGACCTGGTTTGGCAGATTTCCATCCTGCTCAGCCTGCTGGCCGCAGCCCTCAACTGGCCGGTGCGCGAACGCCCGGTCGCCCGCCTGCAGGCCCAGGCCGCATGAACCGCTACCTGGCCCGTGGGCTGCTGGCCATCGCCGCCCTGCTGCTGCTGGCACTGGTGTGGTGGGGCTGGCATCAAGGTGGGATGGCGCTGATGCAACTGGGCATGAGTGTTTGTTAGGCGCTACCCTGCAAGCTCAAGGATTGTCATGCGGGAGAAACGAGTCATGCGTGCACATTGGTTGACGGTGCCGGTGCTGGCCCTGCTTGCCAGCACATCCAGCTGGGCTGCCGATTGCCCGGCATTGTTGCAGGGTAGCCTGCCAGAGTTGCGCGGCAAGGGGCAGGTCGAGCTGTGCGAGCGCTTTGCCGGCAAGCCGCTGGTGGTGGTGAACACCGCCAGCTATTGCGGTTTTGCCCCGCAATTCGAGGGGCTTGAGGCGACGTACAAGGAATATCACGGGCAGGGCCTGGAAATGCTGGGCGTGCCGTCCAATGACTTCAAGCAGGAAGACGCCGATAGCGAAAAGACCGCCAAGGTTTGCTATGCCAACTATGGCGTTACCTTCACCATGACCAAGACGCAAGCTGTGCGGGGCAAGGATGCGATACCGCTGTTTGCGGAGCTGGCCAGCCAGAGCAGTGCGCCGAAGTGGAATTTCTACAAGTATGTTGTCGATCGTAAGGGGAAGGTGATTGGTAACTTCTCCAGCCTGACCAAACCGGATGATCCTGCGTTCCGTGCAGCCATCGAAAAGGCCATCGCTTCACAGCCGTAGCTGAAGTGCGTGGTGGTTGGGTACATGACAACCTCCAAGATAGCGATGTAGGTATCGCTTCTTGGCGTCTGTTGTCACGGGGCAGGCCCACCAAAAAACGCTGCGCTCCCCTCATCCGGCCCAGCGCTTGACGGGCATCCATGCCCGTCACCTCCCTCCGCAAGGCCTGCGTTCGGCCTCCTGAAGTCGCGAAGATCAAGATCAAGAGCCGGGCCGTGGTTGGGTGGGTTACTGTGCGTGCACCGTTATCGCCACCAATCGCACCACCACCGGCCTGACCACCAGCACACACAAAAACGCCACTGGCATCGCCAACTGATAAGCCTTGAGCACATTGCCCAGATACTCCGGTGTCACCCCGGCATTAGCCGCGGTGATCACGAAGCACATCAACAGCGCCATGATCGATGACATGTAGAACGCGAAAACATAGGGCGTGGCGACCGGGTGCAATTTGCGTCGGCTGCGCGACTGGGACAGGTTGCTCATGCGAACTCCTGAAAGTTGAATGGAGGCGCAGGTTAGCAATGCTCCGGCACGTAACTGTAGACCCGCGCTATTGAGTTCTTTATAAAGAAATTCTTACGAATCAAAGAGCGTTTCATGGACCTGCTCAACGCCATCCGCTGTTTCATCAAGGTGGTCGAGGCTGGCAGCATCGCCGCTGGTGCGCGTAATCTCGGCCTTAGCCCGGCAGCCGTCAGCCAGAACCTGGCGCGACTCGAAGGCCACCTGCGGGTACGCCTGCTCAGCCGCACCACACGCAGCATGGCCTTGACGCCTGCAGGCACCCAGTATTACGAGCGCGTGAAGCACATCGACCGTGACCTGGCCTTGGCCGAACAGGCGGTTACAACCCCAGACAGCGAGCCCCAGGGGCGGCTGTGCATCGCCTCGACGTCCGCCTTTGGCCGACACGTGCTGGCGCCGCTGATACCCGCATTCAGTGCCCGATATCCCCTACTTTCGATAGAGTTGATAACGACTGATCGCCGGGTAAACCATGCCCGTGAAGACATCGACGTAAGCCTGCGCATTGCCCCGCAACTGGAAGACCAACTGCTGGCCCGGCACATTGCCCGCATCCCGTTCATTTGCTGTGCCTCACCCGGATACCTGCACAGCGCAGGTGTACCCGCTACGCCCGAGTCATTGCTCACTCACCGGTGTCTGGTGTTTCGCTACCCGGTGGATGGGCGGTTTCTGCGCTGGGGCTTCGTGCGCGACGGGCTGCGTTTTGACGCGGAGTTCGGCAGCGTATTGATCAGTGACGATATCGATGCCCTGACCCAAATGGCACTGCATGATGGTGGTATCGCCCGCCTGGCCGAGTTCATTGTCCGGCCTCATCTTGCCTCCGGTGCGCTCGTACCGCTATTCGAATTCAGCGACAGCGGCCAGGCCTATGCCCAGACCGAGCCGATGGATATCTACCTGTGCCTGGCCGACCGCTTTGCCATGACCACCAAAGTGCGGGTGTTCATGGACTACCTGCGCGACTGTCTGGGGGCTCGCTGGCAGGTGCAGGCATGAAAAAACCGCCACGAGGGCGGTTTTTCATGTGACGCGTACGAATCAGAAGCGGTAGGTGAGGGATGCACCGATACCGTGAGCGCTGTTCTCGTACTTGGCCTGGTAGCTGCCCTTGGTCGCGCTGACCTGGTTGACCTTGGTGTCCTCCTCCCACAGGTAGGAGTAGGCAACGTCGATGGTCATGTCGTCGCTCGGGCTCCAGCCAGCACCCACGCTGAACACTTTACGGTCGCCAGTCGGGATGCGTGGCGAGCGGTCGTGGTTGTTGGTTGGCGATTGGTCGACGGTGAAGCCGGTGCGCAGCACCCACTCCTTGTTGACCTTGTACGATGCACCAATAGCGTGAGCCCAGGTGTCATGCCAGTTCTGTTCTTCGGTAATGGTCTGGAATGCCGAGCCTGCCAGCGGTGCGGGGACATCGTTCTGCACGGTGATGTCTTTCAGGCGGCTCCAGCGCGTCCAGGTGCTACCTGCGTACAGGGTCCACTGGTCGTCCAGCTCATGGGTAACCGAGAGGTCGACGGACTCAGGCGTTTTGATCTTCAAGCTGGCGTCGAACTTGTTGCCGTTGAATGGCCCGATCAGCGGGGTGCTGACGCGGGTCTTGCCCTCGAGCTTGTAGTCCACCATCGAGTGATAGGTCAGGCCGACGCGGGTACGGTCGGTGGCCTGTACCAGAACGCCGATGTTGTAGCCAACGGCGGTATCGTCACCCTTGATCTTTACTTCGCCGTCGTTGCGGCCTGGGGTGAACGGGTTGATCAGGCTCGAGCCCAGCTCACCCTTGATGCGGTTGATGGTAGGACCGAAACCGATAGATACCTTGTCGTTGAAGGCGTAGCTGACGGTCGGCTGGAAGGTGACTACCTCGACGTGGCTCTTCTTGCCCCAGTAACGTGCGGCATCATCGCTGCCGTAGTCGGTTACCAGGCCGAAGGGTACATAGACACCGAAGCCGACGCTCCAGTGGTCATCGATTGGCTTGACGTAGTAACCCATGGGTACGCCAACGAAAGGCACCATGTCACCATCGGTTTCCCCCCCGAGGTTGCTGCCCGGGCCCGAGATATCGGACTTGGCGATGACGGCAGCGCCGCCCACGGTGAATTGTTCGCGTTTGAGGCGGGACATGCCTGCAGGGTTGCCAAACACGGTGCTGGCATCATCGGCAGAAGAAGAACGTCCCGCGAAACCTGTCCCCATGCTGCTGATGCTCTGTTCGTTGAGCGCAAAGCCGCTGGCGAGCAGTTGGCTGGATGCAAGAGCAACGGCAACGCCGAGGGAGGTTTTGAGCATTACTTTTTTCATTATTAGAAAACTCCTTGGGATCTCCGGGGCGAAAAGCTACCAACAAATCACGCGCCGCGCTATAGGCTCAATCGCAGGAGTTAGAGCGGTTTTGTAGGACAATCCGACCAAAATTCCCTTTTTTCCGGTTCAGTTGTAGGACGTGTCTCAAGATGCCTGTGGCAATTTCTGATCTATGCAGGCATGCCAGGCATGGGTGAAGTCGCGCAGGCGGCCTTGTGGGTTGAAAATTTGGCGCCAGATCCGCGCCAGTGCAAGCAAGTCGTCAGCGGCAGGGAGTGGGGTGGCCTGCTCTTCGATGAGCATCCAGGCAATCGCAGTGGAATAGCGCAGGTTGACGGTGAGCTCCAAGTGCGGGCCACCCAGGAAGGCGTGTTGGCTGGCCAGGCCGCGGATCAGGCTGGCGAGGTCGGGGTCACGGGCTAGATAATCGTCCCAGAGCGCCTGGTGACGATGTTCGCCAATACGGTAGAGGCCGTGGCCGCGCCGGTCATGCAAGGCTGAGCCGAGTGCCGACTGGCTGGCGGCGATGCCCAGCAACAAGGCTTCGGCGCTGGCGCAGTGACGGTTCAGGTAGACCAGGGTGGGTCGGATCACATACAGACACAATTCATTCGCCGCGATACCCATGATGCCCTCGAGCAGGTAAGGGCCGGACGGGCGCTGGAGCTTGGCAGCTGGTGAATGATCAGGCCCGCCGGAAGCGGCAAGCACCGCTCGAGTTGAAGTGTAGTGTGATAATCGTGGTGTAAAGAGCTGTTTTTAAATCGATTGCTGCCTGACGTTCCACGCTATATGCCCTAAGGCAATTACGCCAAGAACGTTCAGGCAGGCTTGCGACTCGATGATTCAGCGCTTGAATGACGCGGTATTCGCCGCTCACGCGGTGAGCGACTGGCGAGTCCGGGCGATCACCGCCTGCAGCGGTTCATTGCGGCTGTACTGTTCGGGGTACAGGCGCTCGGTGTGGCAGGCGACGCCGTGTTCGTCTACCAGGGTAAAGCTGAAGCTGCCCTTGCGTGGGGCAACGATAAGGCACTTCAACGGCGAGAAGGCCTGGGAGAGGGTGCCAATGGCAGCCTGAATTTGATGATGAGTTTGCATATTGTTGGAGGTTCCTGCTTTAAACACGGGGGATATGATCCGTGCATGATAGAAACGTTCCAGTGACGCCTTTATTAAGGGACGAACGAACCTGACTGGAACAGGGCAGCCAGAGGGGGCGCAATCAAATGTGGGCGCTTGGGCTGACTGGTAGGTACTTCGGAAGGCAGGCAGCACGCCGGGGCCAAGGTTCTAGGCCGTCGGGGTGGGATCCTGATCAATCTGTCATGTGATTCGTGCTTGAACAGCGCAAGGCTGGCGACAGAATCATTGAATGGGCCGGTCCTGGTTTCAGCAGGGTCGCTCTTGGGGGGAGCGGTTCTGCAAGGACGCTTGTGGCCAGAATTGACTTTCAGCTTGGTACTAACGAGGCGCACCTTACCGCAAGTGCACAGGTATAGCAAGCACTACGTTTGTTCAGGTGAGCCGCGCAGTATGGCGCGAATTCTCGCTGCTGTGAAGAGGGGGCAAATGGCCCGTATGCGGGCCGATGTGCCCTTTTCGTGCACTCAATTGGAGGGTTATGGTGCACTTGTTCACATTCGGGGCATCCTCTGTAACAGCCTGGCAACAGGCTTCGAGAACCTCGCCAATGACTTGACTGCATGGTTAAGTCAATGAAAAAAAACACTATTTTTAGCTGGTGAAAAAATCGTCAGTTTGAGCAAAGCCCCCAATTTACGGGGGTTTGCGGGGAATAGGAGAGGGTTGTCCACCGAGTTATCCACAGGAACTGTGGATTGTCCCGGGCGCTTGCTCTAGCACGGGCGTGCCAGCAATAGAAGGAACTGTCCGACAATCGACATGCCCCGACAGACCGGGTGGTCACCCTCCTGAAAACGTCAAGAAAAGATCATTGAAATTTTTTTTCAATCCTCCAGAAATCGACAGGTCAGGGTGAAAAAAAAAGAGTAGAGTGGCGCGCCTTTCGAGTTGCCAAACCTGTTGCTCATGAAGTTCCGCGGTAAACACCTCGCCAGCCCCGCTGCATCGACACCTGCGCCTCCCGCCAAACGCTTTTCCCTGAAAGTGGCCTTGTGGCTGCTCGACAGCCCGCGCCTGGGCGACAAGCCCCAGGTCAAGCATCTGGCCGGGCGCCTGTTGAAGCAGCCAGCGCGCCAGGGCGTGGTGGTGGCGCAAAGCCGCTTGGGGCAGATGCTGTGCCGCGATTGTGGCAACGCCCGCGACCGGCGCATTGGCCATGAGCTGCTGCGCCAGGCCGCCCGTGCAGGGGATCGGCGGGCGCAATTGGAGTACGCGCGGCAGTGCCAGCATAACGAGCCTGAGCAGGCGCGCTATTGGCTGGAGCTTGCGGCAGGGCAGGGGTCGCAGGAAGCGCGGCGGCTGTTGCGGCAGTGGTTTCCTGGCTGAGGTGTGCTGACCCCGAACAGGCCCGCACAGGCAACACAGTGCTCAGGCTGATAAGCTGCGCATCAATCGTCCAGGATCTTTCGGGGTAAGCATGACAGTGGATCTGGCCAGCATTCTGCTGGGCTTGGTGGCAGGCGCTTTACCCTGCCTGGGGTGGGTCATGCAGGTGCAGCGCCGCCAGGGCGCGTGGCAAGGTGAGCAGGCTTTGCTCGAAGAGCGTCTGAACGCCGCCCAACTGGCTCAGGCCGGCTTGCAGGCGCAATTGGACGCCAGCCGCGACGAAGTCAGCGACCTCAGCGAAGCGAACACCGTCAAGCAGGCCCAGATGGCGGCCCAGGGCCGCGAGCTTGAGCTGCTGCAGATAGACCGCGACAACGCCCGTGACGCAGCTCACGCCTGGCACCTTGAACGTGCCAACCGTGAAGCCGAACTGCGCCGGCTGGAAGCGCAAACCGCCCGCCTTGAGGCCGAACTGCGTGAGCAGCAGGAAAGCCACCAGCAGCGTCTGGAAGACCTGCAGGAGGCCCGTGACACGCTGCGTGCCCAGTTCGCCGACATGGCCACCAAGATATTCGACGAGCGCGAGCAGCGCTTCGCCCAGACCAGCCAGCAGCACCTCGGGCAGTTGCTCGACCCGCTCAAGGAACGTATTCAATCCTTCGAGAAACGCGTGGAGGAAAGCTACCAGCAAGAAGCCCGCGAGCGCTTCTCGCTGGGCAAGGAGCTGGAGCGACTGCAACAGCTCAACCTGCGCCTCTCCGACGAAGCCACCAACCTCACGCAAGCCCTGAAGGGCCAGAAAACCCAGGGTAACTGGGGCGAGCTGATCCTCGAGCGGGTGCTGGAGCATGCTGGCCTGGAAAAAGGCCGTGAATACCAGACCCAGGTCAGCCTCAAGAGCGCCGATGGCGAGCGCTTCCAGCCCGATGTGCTGATCATGCTGCCTGGCGACAAGCAGGTGGTGGTGGACGCCAAGGTCAGCCTTACCGCGTACCAGCAGTTCGTTGCCGGCAATGACGAGGCCGCGCTCAAACAGCACGTGCAGTCGCTGCGCAGCCACGTCAAAGGGTTGTCGAGCAAGGACTACAACCGCCTCGAAGGCCTGCACAGCCTGGATTTCGTGCTGCTGTTCGTACCCATCGAGGCGGCCTTCTCGGCAGCCCTGCAGGCCGAGCCGAACTTGTTCCAGGAAGCCTTCGACCGGCAGATCGTGATCGTCAGCCCCACCACGTTGCTTGCCACCCTGCGCGTGATCGACAGCCTGTGGAAGCAGGAGCGCCAGGGCCAGAACGCCCGCGAGATCGCCGAGCGCGCCGGCTGGCTGTACGACAAGTTCGTGCTGTTCATCCAGGACCTGGACGAATTGGGCAACCGCCTGCAGCAGGTGGACAAGGCCTATGCCGCCGCTCGCAATAAACTGTGCGAAGGGCGTGGCAACCTGGTCAGCCGCAGCGAACAGCTGAAGTTGCTGGGCGCCCGGGCCAGCAAGAGCCTGCCGGCAGACCTGCTGGAGCGGGCGCTGTCCGACGAGGCACTGCCTGACGAGGCGGTTACTGAACCAGGCTCAGATGGCGATTGAGCATGGCGCGCAGGGCTGCTGGCTTCACCGGCTTGGCCAGGTAATCCAGGCCCGATGCATGCACCAGGGCGATGGTTTCCTTGCTGCCGTCGGCACTGATCACCACACCGGGCACCGGTTCACCCAGGCGCGCCCGTAGCCAGCCCATCAACCCGGTGCCGGTTTCACCGTCATCCAGGTGGTAGTCCACCAGCGCCAGGTGCGGGCGCATGCCTTTGGCCAGCAGGGCTTCGCATTCGGCCTGGTTGCGCGCGGTCCATACCTGGCAACCCCAGCGGCTGAGCAGGCTGTTCATGCCAATCAGGATGCTGTCTTCGTTGTCCACGCACAGCACTTGCAGCCCGGCCAGTGGCTGGCCGCCTTGTTGCTCCGCCGGGGCGCTTGGCGCCGGGGCGGTTTGGCGGGCAATCGGCACGCTGACGCGAAACACTGTGCCCTTGCCCGGCCATGAACGCACTTCCAGCGGGTGCCCCAGCACCCGGCACAGGCCGTCGGCGATCGCCAAGCCCAGGCCCAGGCCTTTCTCGGCGCGGGTCTGGTGGCTGTCCAGGCGCTTGAACTCCTGGAAGATCACCTGCAGCTTGTCGTCGGCAATACCCGGGCCACGGTCCCATACTTCCAGCCACAGGCGCTCGCCCTGTCGGCGCGCGCCTAGCAGGATCGGGCTCTTGCCGTAGCGCAGGGCATTGGTGAGGAAGTTCTGCAGCACTCGGCGCAGCAGTTTCATGTCGCTGTCCACCCGCAGGCGGCTGCCGCGCAGGCGGAACTCCAGGCCCTTCTCGGCCGCCAGCAACTTGAATTCGGCGCCCAGGGTGTCGAACAGTTCGTTGAGGGCGAATGGTTTGGCATCCGGGGTGATCTTGCCGTTCTCCAGGCGCGAGATGTCCAGCAGGTCGCTGATCAGCTCTTCGGCCGAGCGCAGCGAGCTGTCCATGTGCTGCACCAGTTGCTGGGCTTCTTCATTCATGCCCTCGGCCTGCTGCGACAAGGCGGCGGAGAACAGCCTGGCGGCGTTCAGTGGCTGCATCAGGTCATGGCTGACCGCCGCCAGGAAGCGGGTCTTGGACTTGCTTACCGCTTCGGCCTGGCTCTTGGCTTCGGACAGTGCCTGGTTCAATTGTGACAGCTCGTGGGTGCGCTCCGCCACCCGTTGCTCAAGGCCTTCGTTGGCATCGCGCAGGGCCTGTTCGGCCTCGCGGAACGGGGTGATGTCGGTGAAACTCATGACAAAGCCGCCGCCGGGCATCGGGTTGCCGATCAGTTCGATCACGCGGCCATTGGGGAACAGCCGCTCGGAGGAGTGCGCGCGGCCCTGGCGCATCCAGTGCAGACGACGCGCCACATGCACCTGGGCCTCGCCCGGACCGCACAGGCCACGTTCGGCGTTGTAGCGGATGATGTCGGCAATAGGCCGGCCGACGCTGATCAGCCCGTCGGGGTAGTTGAACAGCTCCAGATAGCGACGGTTCCAGGCCACCAGATGCAGGTTCTGGTCGACCACGCTGATGCCCTGGTTGATGTTCTCGATGGCGCCTTGCAGCAAGGCGCGGTTGAACTGCAGCACCTCGCTGGCTTCGTCGGCGATGCGCACCACGTCTTCCAGTTGCATGTCGCGGCCTTCGATGGCGGCCTTGACCACAGCGCGGGTCGACGAGGTGCCGAGCACCCCGGCCAGCAACCGTTCGGTGTGCTCGATCCAGTCACCGTCGGCGTTCTGGTTGGGGTTGAAGCCCTTGCCCTGGCGGTAGGCGAAACGGATGAAGCTCTGCCGCGCGCGCTCCTCACCGACAAAGCGCGAGGCCAGGGTCAGCAAGTCGTCGATCTGCACCGCCAGCAGCGGCTTGCTGCTGGGCCGGGCGCTGGTTTGCTGGCCGATGAAGCGGCCGGCCTGCCAGTGTTCGGAAACCCGCGTGCGCGACAGCACCGACACCCAGGCGAACAGGGTGAAGTTGCCCGCCAGTGACAGCACCACGCCCTGGGTCAGCGGGCTGATCGGCAGGTTCAGCGGGTTGCCGTGCAGCCACGCCAACCCTGGGAACAGCTGCAGCGACCAGCCCAGGCTGTGCGCGGCAATTGGCAGCACCAAGGTGTAGAACCACAGGAAAATGCCAGCGGCCAGGCCGGCGAACACGCCACGGCGGTTGGCCTGCTTCCAGTACAGCGCGCCGAGCATGGCTGGGGTGAGCTGGGTCACGGCGGCAAAGGCGATCTGGCCGATGGTCGCCAGGCTGGCGGTAGAGCCCAGCAGGCGATAGCTGACATAGGCCAGCAGCAGGATCACCACGATGGTCACCCGGCGTACCGAAAGCATCCAGTGGCGGAACGCTTCGAACGGCCGCTCGGCGTTGTTGCGCCGCAGCAGCCAGGGCAGCAGCATGTCGTTGGACACCATGGTCGATAACGCCACGGCCTCGACGATGACCATGCCGGTGGCCGCCGAGGCGCCGCCGATGAACGCCAGCAGGGCCAGGCTTGGGTGCGCCTCGGCCAGTGGCAGGCTGATGACGAACGAGTCGGAAATCACCGTGCCTGGCAGCAGCATCTGCCCGGCCAGGGCAATCGGCACCACGAACAGTGCGGCCAGTGCCAGGTACATCGGGAACACCCAGCGCGCCAGGCGCATGTCCTGGGGTTCGATATTCTCCACCACGGTCACGTGGAACTGCCGTGGCAGGCAGATGATCGCCATCATCGCCACGGCGGTTTGCACCACCATCGACGGCCAGTTGATGGTCTCTTGCCAATAGTTCTGCAGGTGGATCGACTGGCGAGCCTGGCTGAACAGATCGTCGAAACCGTCATACAGGTTGAAGACCACGAAGATACCCACGGCAAGGAAGGCCAGCAGCTTGATCAGCGATTCGAAGGCAATCGCCAGGACCATGCCACGGTGGTGCTCGGTCACGTCCAGGCTGCGGGTGCCGAACACGATGGCGAACAGTGCCAGCACCAGCGACACCACCAGCGCGGTGTCCTGCACGCGGGTACCGGTTGCATCAGCGTTGGCGCCGATCAGCAGGTTCACGCCCAGCACGATGCCCTTGAGCTGCAAGGCGATGTACGGCAGCACGCCGATCAGGCAGATCAGCGCCACCACCACCGCCAGTGTCTGCGACTTGCCATAGCGCGCGGCGATGAAGTCGGCGATCGAGGTGATGTTCTGCTGTTTGCTGATCAGCACCATCTTCTGCAGCACCCAAGGCGCGAAGATCAGCAGCAGCACCGGGCCCAGGTAGATGGGCAGGAACGCCCAGAGCTGTTCGGCGGCCTGGCCGACGGCGCCGAAGAAGGTCCAGCTGGTGCAGTACACGGCCAGCGACAGGCTGTACACCCAGGCACGCAGCTTCGGCGGCAACGGCGTGCTGCGGCGGTCGCCATAGAAGGCGATGGCGAACATGATGGCCATATAGGCCAGGGCGACCACGGCGATCAGCCCGCTGGACAACGACATGAAGACTCCGAAGCAAAAAAGGTAACGCGGTCCCGATCAATCAGTCTGGCACGCAGGTGCCGCTTCGTCAGCGCAGACGATGGTTGTAGGCCTGAGCTTGCGCGTGATTGATCTGAAACAAAACATCAATCTTTTCGGGTGCCCATCCCATAAAACACGCCCGCCAGTATCACCGACAACACCAGCAGGTAGAAGATCGCCCCCGGCCACAGATGCACCAGGGCGAACCCCACCATCACCGGCCCCAGCGCCGCCCCCAGGTTGGACAGGTTCTGCGCACCGTAATACACCCCGCGCAAGTGTTCCGGTGCGATCAGGTCGATGAACATGTACTCGGCCGGGATCACGATGATCTCGCCCAGGGTGAACACCAGCATCGCCAGGCACCAGGCCAGTACCGAGCCGGCCAGCGCGAAACCCAGCAGCCCGACAATGAACAGGCCCATGCCGGCCAGCAGCCAGGGCATCAGGCGCTGGCGGCTGATGCGGCGACCAATCAGGTACTGCAGGGCAATCACCGTCACCGCGTTGGTGGTCACCAGGTAGCCGACCAGGCGCGCCGCTTCGGCCGGGCTGCTGGTTACCACCAGGTACTGGGACAGGTAGGCGGTGAACTGGCCGAACACCACCGCGCTGAGCACCCCGCCCAGGGTGAAGCACACCAGCCGGCGATCACGCGCCAGCCCCAGCGCCACCTGGCCGAAGCCGGCCGCAGGCTTTTCGGGTGCGCTGGCCTGCAGGCTGCGGTCGCCAAGGCGCCAGTAAGCCACGCACATGACCAGGCCAAGCACGGCAGAGGCGATGAACGGCAGATGGTCGTTCAGCTCCAGCATGGCCACGCCCAACAGCGGGCCGGCGGCGTAGCCGACGTTGCTGAGGGTGTACTTGATGGCGAACACCTCGGCCCGCTCCTCCACCGGCAGCAACGCGCAGAAGCCCGCCTTGGCGGCGATGTCGACCACTGCCAGGGCCAGGTTGATCAGCACCAGGCACAAGAAGAACAACAGCGCCGAACGGCTGGCGACCGCGCCGATGAAGGCCAGGGCGAACAGCAGCGTGCTGGCGCTGACCAGCGTGTGGTTGCGCAAGGTGTCGACCAGATGGCCGCCATACAGGCTCAGCAGCGAGGCAATGATCAGCGCGCCGCCGATCAGCAGGCCGATCTGGCTGATCGGCAGCTGAAAGTTGTCGGCCAGGTACACCACCAGGTAGGGCAGGGTGAGGGCGCGGGCAACGGTTAGGCTGAAGGTGGTGAGCAGCAGCAGGCGTACAGTGTGCGGGTAGCGTTTGATGGCGGCGAGCATTGCCACGTCCTTGTTGTTCTGGTGTTCCCAGGCACAAGCATAAGCCAGGCGCGGTGCCTGGCGACAGGCGGAGGATTGACAACCCGTAGGCCACGGGGAATACTCACGAAAAATTCATATATATGTTTATATAACAAGACGAGAGCGAGACCCATGCACCCATTGACCGGTGATGCTCGACTGCCCCGCTACCAACAACTGCGCGACCACATGGTCGAGCAGATCGCCAACAACCGCTGGCGCCCCGGCGAAGCGATCCCGACCGAAGCAGCCTTGGCTTCCGAATTCGATATGTCGGTCGGCACCGTGCGCAAGGCCGTCGATGTGCTGGTGGCCGAAGGCGTGCTGGAGCGCCAGCAGGGCCGCGGCACTTTTATCCGCCGCCCACAGTTCCAGTCTTCGCTGTTTCGCTTCTTTCGCTTCGAGGCTGCCAATGGCGAGCGCGTGGTGCCAGAAAGCCGCATCCTGTCCATCGAGCCGCTGGCGGCGCCATCGGCGGTGGCTGAGGCCCTGGGCCTGGCGCTCGAAACCGATGTGATCCGCATCGTTCGTACCCGTCTGCTTGGCGCCCAGCCCGTGCTGGCGGAGGAAATCTGGCTGCCGCGCCAGACCTTCCAGCCATTGCTGGATGTGGAGTTGAACAGCAAGGGCCCGCTGCTGTACCCGATCTACGAAGAACTGTGCGGCCAGGTAGTCGCCTACGCCGAAGAGACCCTGACTGCCGAAGCGGTCGACGCGGTGCATGGCCGCCTATTGCAACTACCAGTCGACAGCCCGGTGGTGGTGATCGAGCGCCTGGCCCGTGACTACGCCGGCCAGCCGCTGGAATGGCGCCGCTCGCGCGGCCATGCGCAGCACTTCCGCTACCGCATCGACATCCGCTAAGCCGGCCGCTTCACCCCCGTTACCCGTCTGCGCCGCTTTGCCACGGCGCAGTGGCTTCGCCTGCCCGCAACACACTAAAAGGATAACAATCATGTTCAGTTGGTATCGCCAGATCACTTCACGGGAACGCAAGACGTTCTGGGCCTGCTTCGGCGGCTGGTCGCTCGATGCGCTGGAAGTGCAGATGTTCGGCCTGGCTATCCCTGCGTTGATCGCTGCGTTCTCCCTGAGCAAGGGCGATGCCGGCCTGATCAGTGGCCTGACCCTGGTGACCTCGGCAATCGGTGGCTGGCTGGGCGGCACGCTGTCCGACCGTTACGGCCGTGTGCGAACCCTGCAATGGATGATTCTCTGGTTCTCCTTCTTCACCTTCCTCTCGGCATTCGTCACTGGCTTTTACCCGCTGCTGTTCGTCAAGGCCATGCAAGGCTTCGGCATCGGTGGCGAATGGGCGGCCGGCGCGGTGTTGATGGCCGAAACCATCAACCCGAAATATCGTGGCAAGGTCATGGGCACGGTGCAGAGCGCCTGGGCCGTGGGTTGGGGCCTGGCGGTGGCGCTGTTCACGTTGATCTACTCGCTGGTGCCGCAGGAATTCGCCTGGCGGGTCATGTTCTTCGTCGGCCTGCTGCCGTCACTGCTGATCATCTGGGTACGCCGCAATGTGCCCGAGCCGGACAGCTTCCAGCGCCTGCAGAAAGAAAACGCCATCCCCACCAGCTTCCTGCAGTCGATGGCTGGCATCTTCCGCCCGGAACTGCTGCGCGTGACCCTGCTGGGCGGCTTGCTCGGCCTGGGTGCTCACGGTGGCTACCACGCGGTGATGACCTGGTTGCCGACCTTCCTCAAAACCGAACGCAACCTTTCAGTGCTGAACTCCGGCGGTTACCTGGCGGTGATCATCCTGGCCTTCTGGTGCGGCTGCGTGGTCAGTGGCCTGCTGATCGACCGCATTGGGCGCCGCAAGAACATCCTGCTGTTCGCGCTGTGCTGCGTGCTGACCGTGCAGGCCTATGTGTTCTTCCCGCTGACCAATACCCAGATGCTGTTCCTCGGCTTCCCGCTGGGCTTCTTCGCTGCCGGCATCCCGGCCAGCCTGGGCGCGTTCTTCAATGAACTGTACCCAGCTGATGTGCGCGGGGCCGGGGTGGGCTTTTGCTACAACTTTGGCCGCGTGCTGTCGGCGGTATTCCCGTTCCTGGTCGGCCACATGAGTGAGTCGATGTCGCTGGGCAGTGCCATTGGCATCGATGCTGGCATTGCCTATGGCGTGGCGGTGATCGCTGCCCTGTGCCTGCCGGAAACCCGTGGCCGTAACCTTGAATCTGCACCCGCGCCGGAAATGGCCGGTGCTGCTGCCAAGTAACCTGACCTTGTTTGTATGAGAACCATGCCCGACGCTCCTGCTTTACACCTGACTGCCATCGACAGCCACGCCCACGTATTCAGCCGTGGGTTGAACCTGGCCAGCGTGCGGCGTTACGCGCCCAGCTACGATGCGCCGCTGGGCGACTACCTGGGCCAGTTGCTGGCCCATGGTTTCAGCCATGGCGTGCTGGTTCAGCCCAGCTTCCTCGGTACCGACAATCGTTACCTGCTCAGTGCCTTGCAGACCGTGCCGGGGCAATTGCGCGGGGTGGTGATGCTGGAGCGAAATGTCGAACGGGCGAGCCTGGACGAAATGGCAAGGTTGGGCGTGAGGGGTGTGCGCTTGAACCTCATGGGGCAGGCCTTGCCTGACCTGACCGGCGCCGAATGGCGGCCTATGTTGGAGCGCATTGGCGAGCAGGGCTGGCACCTGGAGCTGCATCGGCAAGTGGCCGACATACCGGCGTTGGTGCGGGCCCTCGAACCCTATGGGCTGGACATCGTGATCGACCATTTTGGCCGGCCCGATGCCCGCCGTGGCCTCGGCCAGCCGGGGTTCGCCGAGCTGCTGACCCTGGGCGGACGGGGCAAGGTCTGGGTGAAGGTGTCTGGCATCTATCGGCTGGAAGGTTCGCCCGAGGAAAACCTTTCATTCGCCCGTCAGACGCTATGCGCGCTGGAAGCCCATTACGGGGCGCAGCGGTTGATGTGGGGCAGTGACTGGCCGCATACCCAGCATGAATCGGCAGTGAGTTTCGGCACCGCTGTCGAGCAGTTCGACGCCCTGGGCTGTTCGGCGCAGTTGCGCCGGGCCTTGTTGCTGGATACCGCGCAGGCGTTGTTCGGTTTCGAGTGATGCAGTACCTGTTCTGAAGGCACGGCTTGCCAGTCAACGCATTTCCCATGCAGATTTGTGGCCTGGCGTGCCCGGCGCGCCTCCAATTGAAAAGCCCTCAGGACCATGGACGATGAGTCACTCCTCGCAATTCACCTTGCTCGGCAAGCGGCGTTTCCTGCCGTTTTTCATCACCCAGTCGCTGGGTGCCTTCAACGACAACCTGTTCAAGCAGTCGCTGATTCTGGCGATCCTGTTCAAGCTCAGCCTGGGCGACGGCGACCGGTCGATCTGGGTCAACCTGTGCGCCTTGCTGTTCATCCTGCCGTTTTTCCTGTTCTCGGCACTGGGCGGGCAGTTTGGTGAAAAGTTCGCCAAGGACGCGTTGATCCGCGCGATCAAACTGGCCGAAATCGCGATCATGGCAGTGGGTGCGCTGGGCTTTATCACCAACCACCTGGCGTTGATGCTGGTGGCGCTGTTCGGCATGGGCACCCATTCGGCGCTGTTTGGCCCGGTGAAGTATTCAATCCTGCCGCAGGCCCTGCGTGAGGAAGAGTTGGTTGGCGGCAATGGGCTGGTGGAAACCGGCACCTTCCTCGCCATCCTCGCTGGCACCATCGGCGCCGGGGTGATGATGTCGGCCGACAGCTACGCCTCGGTGGTGGCCGGTGGCGTGGTCGGCACGGCGGTGCTCGGCTACCTGGCCAGCCGCTGGATCCCCCGGGCTGCCGCCGCATCGCCGCAGATGACACTGGACTGGAACATCTTCAAGCAGTCCTGGGCGATTCTGCGCATGGGCCTGGGCCAGCCGCCAGCGGTGTCGCGCTCGATCGTCGGCAACTCGTGGTTCTGGTTCGTCGGCGCCATCTACCTTACGCAGATCCCGGCCTACGCCAAGGACTGGCTGCACGGTGACGGCACGGTGGTGACCCTGGTGCTGACGCTGTTCTCGGTGGGTATCGCCCTGGGCTCATTGCTGTGCGAGCGCCTTAGCGGGCGCAAGGTGGAGATTGGCCTGGTGCCGTTCGGCTCGTTCGGCCTGACCCTGTTCGGCCTGTTGTGGTGGTGGCATTCCGGTGATGTGCCGGCTGCCGCGGCGCCGCATGACTGGCTGGCGCTGCTGGGCATGAGCCAGGCCTGGTGGATCTTGTTGTCGATCGTCGGCCTGGGCGTGTTCGGCGGCTTCTATATCGTGCCGCTGTATGCGCTGATCCAGGCGCGTACGGCCGAAGACCAACGCGCCCGGGTGATCGCGGCCAACAACATCCTCAATGCCCTGTTCATGGTGGTGTCGGCGGTGCTCACCATCGTCCTGCTGGGCTTGGCAGGCTTTACCATCCCGCAGCTTTTCCTGGTGGTGTCGCTGCTCAACATCGCGGTCAACGCCTACATCTTCAGGATCGTGCCCGAGTTCACCATGCGCTTCCTGATCTGGTTGCTCAGCCATTCGATGTATCGCGTGCAGCATCGCGACCTTGAACGCATCCCTGACGAAGGCGCGGCGTTGCTGGTGTGCAACCACGTTTCATTCGTCGATGCGCTGCTGCTGGGTGGGGCTATCCGCCGGCCGATCCGCTTTGTCATGTACTACAAGATCTACAACCTGCCGGTGCTCAACTTCGTGTTCCGCACCGCTGGCGCCATCCCGATAGCCGGACGTAACGAAGACCTGGCGACCTACGAGCGCGCCTTCGCGCGAATTGCCCAGTACCTGGCCGAGGGGGAGCTGGTGTGCATCTTCCCGGAAGGCAAGTTGACCGGTGATGGCGAAATCGATGTGTTCAAGGGCGGCGTCAACCGCATCCTCGAAGAAACGCCGGTGCCGGTGATTCCGCTGGCCTTGCAGGGGCTGTGGGGCAGCTTCTTCAGCCGCGACCCGGCCAAGGGCTTTTTCAAGCGCCTGTGGTCGCGGGTGACCATTGTGGCAGGCGCCGCCATCCCAGTGGAGGCGGCGCAGCCAGAGTTGTTGCGCGAGCAGGTCAGCCGTTTGCGCGGTAACCTGCGCTAGGGGAGGGGGTTAGCTGGCGCTGACTTTAAGGCCGACCAGGCCGCAGACGATCAGTGCCACGCTGACCAGCCGTACCAGGGCCATCGATTCGCCGAACAGGATGATGCCAGCGATCACCGTGCCCACGGCACCGACGCCAGTCCAGATGGCATAGGCGGTGCCCAGTGGCAGCTCCTTCATGGCCAGGCCCAGCAGGCCAAGGCTGATGACCATGGCGCCGACGGTAAGTACGGTGGGAATCGGCTTGCTGAAGCCGTCGGTGTATTTCAGGCCGACGGCCCAGCCGACCTCGAACAGGCCGGCAAAGAACAGGATGATCCAGGACATGAGTGTGTCTCCATCGTTTGAATGATGGGGCCGTCCCCGGAATGGTCACGCGGTGCGTCGTGAGGTCGTCCTCACAGTGGCCACTATGGTGCACACCTGAAGGTTTCAGGGCAAGCCTGTGCGGGCGGGTTCCACTGCTTCGGTTTCCACCGCCGGCTCATTCATCCGCCGGAACCAGGTGGACAATAGCGCCCCGGAAATATTGTGCCAAACACTGAACAAGGCGCTCGGCACCGCCGCCAGTGGCGAGAAGTGCGCTGCTGCCAGTGCCGCGCCAAGCCCGGAGTTCTGCATGCCCACCTCCAGTGCCAGTGACTTGCGCTGGGCCAGCGGCAGCTTGCACAGCTTGCCGGTCAGGTACCCCAGCAAATAGCCGAAGCTGTTGTGCAGCATCACCACCGCCATGATCAGCAACCCCGACTCGGCGATTTTCGCCTGGCTGGCCGCCACCACCGCACACACGATCATCACGATACTCACCACCGACACCAGTGGCAGCACCTGCACCGCCGCCTGCACGCGGGTACCGAGCAAGCGCTGGGCCAGCACGCCGAGCACGATCGGCAGCATGACAAGCTGCAGGATCGACCAGAACATGTCCATGAAGGACACCGGCAACCAGGCCGATGCCAGGAACCAAATCAGCGCCGGGGTCAGTAGCGGTGCCAGCAGGGTGGTGACCGCAGCGATCGCCACGGCCAGCGCCAGGTCGCCACGCGACAGCCAGACCATCACGTTCGATGCCGTGCCGCTTGGGCAGCAACCAACCAGGATCACGCCCACGGCAATTTCCGGCGGCAGGTGGAACAGCTGGCACAGCAGCCAGGCCATGCCGGGCATGATCACGAAGTGCGCGACCACGCCCAACATCACCCGCCAAGGCTGGCGGGCGAGGGCGGCGAAGTCGTCGAGCTTGAGGGTAAGGCCCATGCCGAACATCACCAGCCCCAGCAGCGGCACAATGGCCACCTTGAGGGCGATGAACCATTGCGGTTGCAGGAAAGCCAGCACGGCGAAAACCAGCACCCACAGGGCGAAGGTATTGCCGACGAAGCGGCTTAAGGCGGCGAGGGCACGCATGGGCAATTCCTTTTCTTTTTATAGCTGTGTGGATTTTATTGGCCCTTTCGCGGGTTTACCCGCGAAGAGGCCGGTGCAGGCAAAAAATCACTTCCAGGCCAGCACCGGTCCTTCAAGAGAACATCAGACCCCTTGCGGAATCTCTTCCCCACCCAGCGCTTCGAACAGCACCGGCAGGAACTCGGCAAAGGTCATCATCATCAGCTGGAAGCTGGCATCGAACTGCTGCGCTGCCTCATCGCCACCGTCCTGCTCGGCCTGCTCCTGCAGCAGCTCTTCGAATTTCAGGCGCTTGATGACCATCTTGTCGTCGAGAATGAACGACAGCTTGTCCTGCCAGGCCAGGGCCAGCTGGGTCACTACCTTGCCAGTGCTCAGGTGCAGCTGGATTTCCTCGCCCGTCAGGTCCTGGCGCTTGCAGCGCACGATACCGCCGTCTTCGGCAGTGTCGCGCAGCTCGCATTCGTCCAGCACATAGAAGCCTTCGGCGGCTTGCTGCGACTTGACCCAGTCGGTCATGGTGGCAACCGGCGCAATTTTTACCGTGGCAGGGCGCACCGGCAGCGAGCCCATCACTTCACGCAGGGTCGACAACAGGTCTTCGGCACGCTTGGCGCTGGCCGAGTTGACCAGAATCACGCCCAGGCGTGGGGCGATGGCGGCGAAGATCATCGAGCGGCGGATGAACGCGCGCGGCAGGAAGGCCTGGATGATCTCGTCCTTGATCTGGTCGCGTTCCTTTTTATAGACCTTGCGCATTTGCTCGGTCTCGATCTCTTCGACCTTTTCCTTGACCGCGTCGTTGACCACGCTGCTAGGCAGGATGCGTTCTTCCTTGCGTGCGGCAATCAGCAGGTACTCGCCGCTGACATGCACCAGGGGAGCGTCTTCGCCTTTGCCGAACGGCGCGACGAAACCGTAGGTGGTCAGCTCCTGGCTGGCGCAAGGGCGGGCCGGCTTGCTGGCCAGGGCGGCTTCCAGCGCTTCAGGCTCGAACGGAACTTCCTGGGTCAGGCGGTAGGTCAGCAGGTTCTTGAACCACATGAGGGGCAATCTCTCCTTAATGCATAAGGCGGGCATTATTCTCCGTGCGCTGTTCTGAGGCCAGCCCTGTCACAGGGCCAGCAGTGACTAATGCGGGAAAGAAACGCACGCCAACGCTAGGTCTTTGAAAGGCATGAGGTTTTTTTTGAAAAAAGTTTAAAAAGTGCTTGCCAGGGTGTGGGGCCGTCCGTAGAATGCGCGCCACACCGAGACGAAGGGTGATTAGCTCAGCCGGGAGAGCATCTGCCTTACAAGCAGAGGGTCGGCGGTTCGATCCCGTCATCACCCACCACTCGATGTATAGCGCAGCGGTAGTTCAGTCGGTTAGAATACCGGCCTGTCACGCCGGGGGTCGCGGGTTCGAGTCCCGTCCGCTGCGCCATATTCAACTTCCAGGGCCCACTGAACACCCGGAAGTAACAAAGAATGCGACCTTAGGGTCGCTTTTTTTGTGCCTGTATTTTGCTGTTTGATCCAAGTTTGAAAAAACTTCGATAAGTGCTTGCCAGAGCGCAAAGTCGCCCGTAGAATGCGCGCCACACCGAGAGACATGGGTGATTAGCTCAGCCGGGAGAGCATCTGCCTTACAAGCAGAGGGTCGGCGGTTCGATCCCGTCATCACCCACCACTCGATGTATAGCGCAGCGGTAGTTCAGTCGGTTAGAATACCGGCCTGTCACGCCGGGGGTCGCGGGTTCGAGTCCCGTCCGCTGCGCCATATTCCACTTCCAGGGCCCACTGAACACCCGGAAGTAACAAAAAAAGCGACCTTAGGGTCGCTTTTTTTGTGCCTGCAGTTTCAGCTTCAGCGCTCTTCCTCCCGCAGCGTCAGCACTTCGAACCCTTGCTCGGTCACTGCCACGGTGTGCTCCCATTGCGCCGACAGGCTGTGGTCACGGGTAATCACCGTCCAGCCGTCCTTCATTTCTCGCGTGCCACGCTTACCCTGGTTGATCATCGGCTCGATGGTAAACACCATGCCCGGCTTCAGCTTCATGCCCATGCCGCGCTGGCCAATGTGCAGCACCTCGGGCCCCTCATGCATCTGCTGGCCAATGCCGTGCCCGCAATACTCGCGTACCACGCTGTAGCCCGCAGCCTCGGCATGGGCCTGCACGGCATGGCCGATATCACCCAGCGTCGCCCCAGGGCGCACCTGCTCGATGCCTTTCCACAATGCGTCGTAGGTGGTGTCGACCAACCGCCGGGCTTCATCGCTGATCGCTCCGATGCCATACATCTTCGAAGAGTCGGCAATGTAGCCGCCCTGTTCCAGGGTGATGTCGACGTTGATGATCGAGCCTTCCTTGAGCACTTCATCGACTTTGGGTATGCCGTGGCACACCACATGGTCCACCGAAGTATTGAGCGAGTAGGGGAAGCCGTACTGGCCTTTGCTCGCTGGCCGCGCCTTGAGTGTATCGACGATGAATGCCTCGGCGCGATCGTTGATCTGCATGGTGGTGACACCGGGGCGGATGAAGCTGTCGAGGTCGGCGAACACCTGGGCCAGCAGTTGGCCGGCGCGGCGCATCAGGTCGAGTTGGGCGGGGGTCTTGATGATCACCTGAGACATAGGGGGAGGGCAGTTGCTCATGCTGGAATGTGCCCCAGCATAGCGCCTGGGGCTGTGAAGTTGCCACCGCATGGTGCGCAAGATAGGCCACAGCACGGCCTTTGTGGGAGCGTGAGGCGGCTGGCCCATTAATTGCTGACTTACCTCCCATCCAGGGCGGTCAACGTCGACAGCCCACACAACCTCACGACAAAGGCGCCGTGTTGCCCCGCTTGCTTGCGCAAGCCGGAGCAGCCGGCGCCTTTTTGCGTTCCCCACAGGAGCCCGCCCATGGCCAACAGCGAAGTGCGCAGCGTCTGCCCCTACTGCGGCGTTGGCTGCGGCATCGTCATGAGCGTTGCCGATGGCAAGGTCGGCAAGATCAGTGGCGACAAGCAGCACCCCAGCAACTTCGGCCGCCTGTGCACCAAAGGCCTCACCGCACACCTGCCGCTGAGCGCCGCCGGGCGCATGGCTGACGCCTATGTGCGCCAGCAACGTAGCCAGCCGCCGGTGCGCACCAACATGGACCAGGCCATCACCGACACTGCCATGCGCCTGCGCGGCATCATCGACCAGCACGGCGCTGACGCCGTGGCGCTGTACGTGTCCGGGCAAATGTCCCTGGAGGCCCAGTACTTGGCCAACAAGCTGGCTAAAGGCTTTATCCGCACCCGCCATATCGAGTCCAACTCGCGCCTGTGCATGGCCAGCGCGGGCAGCGGCTACAAGCTGTCGCTGGGCGCCGATGGCCCACCCGGCAGCTACCAGGACTTCGAGCACGCCGACGTATTCCTGGTGATCGGCGCCAACATGGCCGACTGCCACCCCATTCTGTTTCTGCGCTTGCTCGACCGGGTCAAGGCCGGGGCCAAGCTGATCGTCGTCGACCCCCGGCGCAGCGCTACCGCCGACAAGGCTGACCTGTTCCTGCAAGTACGCCCAGGCAGCGACATGGCCTTGCTCAACGGCTTTTTGCACTTGCTGCAGCGCAACGGCCACACCAACCCCGACTTCATCGCCCGCCACACCGAAGGCTGGGACGAACTGCCACCCTTCCTCGACGACTATACCCCCGAGCGCGTAGCCGCCATCACCGGGCTGGCGGAGGCCGATATCATCCAGGCCGCCGATTGGATCGGCAGCGCCAGCAACTGGATGAGCTGCTGGACCATGGGCCTTAACCAGAGCATCCACGGCACCTGGCACAGCAACGCCATCTGCAACCTGCACCTGGCCACGGGCGCCATCTGCCGCCCCGGTAGCGGCCCGTTCTCGCTGACCGGCCAGCCCAATGCCATGGGCGGCCGCGAGATGGGCTACATGGGGCCTGGCTTGCCAGGCCAGCGCTCGGCGTTGGTGGCAACGGACCGCGCCTTTGTCGAGCAGCAGTGGCAGCTGGCGCCGGGCAGCCTGCGCAGCGAAGGCGGTGAGGGCACGGTGGCGCTGTTCGAGCAGATGAAGGCCGGAGAAGTGAAAGCCTGCTGGATCATCTGCAGCAACCCGGTGGCCAGTGTCGCCAACCGCCAGCAAGTAATCGACGGGCTGCGCGAGGCCGAACTGGTGATTACCCAGGATGCATTCCTCGACACCGAAACCAACCGCTACGCCGACATCTTGCTGCCGGCCGCGCTGTGGGCCGAAGGCGAGGGTGTGATGATCAATAGCGAACGCAACCTGACGCTGATGCCGCGCGCTGTCGAGCCGCCAGGGCAAAGCCTGCCCGACTGGCAGATCATTGCCCGTGTGGCCTGTGCCATGGGCTATGCCGACGCATTCGACTACCCCGATGCCGAAGCGGTGTACGAGGAAATTCGCCGCTTCCACAACCCGCTGACCGGCTACGATCTGCGCGGCATCGGCTATGCCGAACTGCGTACGCAACCGCGCCAGTGGCCCTGTGCGCCGGGCCGTGAACAGGCGCGAAGCCCACTGCGCTACCTCAACGACGGCAGCAGCCAGGCGCTGTTGCTCGATGCCCAGGGGCAGCGGCCGGCCCTGGCCTTCCCGACCGCCAGCGGCAAGGCGCGCTTCTTCGCTCGGCCTTGGCTGCCGGCGCCGGAGTTGCCGAATGACGACTACCCCATGGTGCTGAATACCGGCCGCGTGCAGCACCAATGGCACACCCTCACCAAGACCGGCAAGGTGCCGGCGCTGAACAAGTTGGAGCCTGGTCCCTTTGTCGAAATCCACCCCGAAGATGCTGCCCGGTTGGGAGTGGCAGAAAAGGACCAGGTGGCCATTCGCTCGCGGCGTGGTCAAGCCGTGCTACCGGCGCGTATCAGCGACCGGGTCATGCCGGGCAACTGCTTCGCGCCGTTTCACTGGAACGACCTGATCGGCGAGCAGTTGGCAATCAATGCCGTGACCTGCGATGCGGTCGACCCGTTGTCACTGCAGCCTGCCTTCAAACATTGCGCCGTGGCCCTGGAGCGGGTCGCAAGTGAGCGCATCGATGCCCTCGACCTGAACACTGCCACTTCGGAGCCTGCTCGCATGCCGACCGCCACCCTGTCCCGTCTGCTTGGCCTGGACACCCTGCCGACCCCGGTGCTGGCCGAAGAAGAGCGCCATTACCTGCAAGGTTTCCTGCTGGGCCTGGACCAAGCCCGCGCCGAGGGCGTGCCCGCCCTGCCGGCCAGTGCGCCGCTGGCTGCCAACCGGCGGCTGTTCGTCGACGGTTTGCTGGCCGGGCTGTTCGCCCAGCCCGCCACTGCGCCCCCAGCGGCGCTGACAGTGCCACTGCATCAGGTGCTGTGGGCCTCGCAGACCGGCAACGGCGAGCTGCTGGCCGAACGCTGTGCCGAGCGCCTGCGCGGTGCTGGCCTGAGTGTGCAACTCAGTTGCATGGAGGCGGTCAGCCCAAGCCAGTTGCGGGGCGCTGCCAGTGTGGTGTTGATTGCCAGTACCTTTGGCGATGGCGATGCACCCGACAGCGCGGCGGCATTCTGGCAGGCGCTGCAGGGCGAGGAGGGCGCCCATTGCGCCGAGCTGCCCTATGCCGTGCTGGCCCTGGGCGACTCCAGTTACGATCAGTTCTGCGGCTTTGGCCGCAAGCTCGACCTGCGCCTGGCCGAGCTGGGAGGGCGGCGCCTGCTGCAACGGGTGGACTGCGAGCCGGATTTTGACGAAGCCTTTGCGGGCTGGCTCGAGGCATTGCTAGCCGAGCTGGGCAGTGCCACGGCGCCACTACCGGCCAGCGACCCCGCACCCGTGGCGGCCTACAGCAAGCAACAACCCTGGGCTGCCACCTTGCGGGAAAATCGCCTGCTCAATGGCCCCGGTGCCAGCAAGGAAACCCGCCAGTTGGTCTTCGACCTGAGCGGTAGCGGATTCACCTACGCCGCCGGTGACGCCTTGGGCGTGTGGCCGCGCAATTGCCCGGCCCTGGTCGACGAGCTGCTGGCACTGACGCAGCTTGATGGCCAGGCCATGGTCGAGTTGAAAGGCCAGCCTGCCATGCCACTGGCCGAAGCCCTGCAGGCGCATCTGGAAATTGCCAAGGTAAGCCCTCAACAGCTGCAAGCATTTGCAGGCAATGCGCCCGACCTGCAGCGCCTGCTGCAGCCCGCGTGCAAGGCCGAGCTGCAGGACTGGTTGTGGGGCCGGCAGTTGACCGATGTGCTGCGCGCCTTCCCCCAGCAGTTGCCACTGGCCCACTGGCTGGAGCTGCTCAAGCCGTTGCAGCCGCGGCTCTACTCGATCAGCTCCAGCCCGCTGGCGCACCCGGAGCAGGTGCACCTGACGGTTTCCACGGTGCGTTATGGCGAACGTAAAGGCGTGTGTTCAAGCTTCCTTGCTGACCGTGCGCAGGCACTCAAGGTGGCAATTTTCCCGCAGGTGTCGAAGCACTTTCGCCTGCCCGAGGACGACAATGTGCCGGTAATCATGGTTGGCCCTGGCACTGGTATTGCGCCGTTTCGCGCCTTCCTCGAAGAACGGGAGGCGCGGGGGGCGAAAGGCGGTAACTGGCTGTTCTTTGGCGAGCAGTACGCGGCAACCGACTTCTATTACCGGGAACAATTGCAGGCCTGGCAGGCAGGTGGTCATCTACGGCTGGATACAGCGTTTTCCCGCGACCAGGCCGAGAAGATCTATGTACAGCAACGCCTGCGAGAGCAGGGAGCACAGGTATGGCAATGGCTGGAGGCAGGCGCGTATTTTTATGTCTGCGGGGATGCCCAGCGCATGGCCAAGGATGTGGATGCGGCGTTACGTGAAGTCATTGCCGTGCACGGGAAAGTGGATGCGGATGCCTATGTCGAAACATTGAACAAGGCCAAGCGGTATAGGCGCGATGTGTACTGAGCGCACCGGGATGGGCTGTTGTGCACTGTGAATGTGCATACCTGTGCCGGCCTCTTCGCGGGTGAACCCGCTCCTACAGGTACCGTACAAGTCTGCCGACCTTTGGAGATCCCTGTGGGCGCGGGTTCACCCGCGAAGAGGCCGCCACAGGTAAAGCAATTGGCACAGTCCCTGCTTTATCTCCAATACAACAAGCCCCGCTGATCAACGGCGATCAACCCGGGCCCCTACCGTGATGAATACAGGCAAAGGCGCCTGGAGCTTCGGCTCCAGGCGTTTTTTTTTGATCGAGGATCGGCTTATGAAGGCAACAGTGAGCAGCGGGCAACGAGAGCGACTGGTCATCGTCGGCAACGGCATGGTCGGCCACCATTGCGTCGAACAACTGGTCAGCCGTGGCGCCCTGCAGCGCTTTGAGGTGCGGGTGTTCGGCGAAGAGCGCCAACGCGCTTACGACCGCGTGCACCTGTCCGAATACTTCGGTGGCAGTTGTGCCGAAACCCTGGCCCTGTGCGAGCACGATTTCTACAACGCCAACGGCGTGCACCTGCACCTGGGTGAGGCTGTGCTGGAGATCGACCGCGAGCGCTGCGAGGTGGTCACCGCCGAGGGCCGATACGGCTACGAGCAACTGGTGCTGGCCACCGGTTCCTACCCCTTCGTACCGCCGATCGAAGGCTCCAGCGGCAATGCCCGGCTGGTGTACCGCACCCTGGACGACCTTGATGGCATTCGCGCTGCCGCAGCCGGTGCGCGTCGTGGCGTGGTGGTCGGTGGCGGCCTGCTTGGCCTGGAAGCCGCCAACGCCCTCAAGTCGCTGGGCCTGGAAGCCCACGTCGTTGAATTCGCTCCACGGCTTATGCCGGTGCAGTTGGACGGTGAGGGCGGTGCCGCGCTTAAAGCGCAGATCGAGGCGCTGGGCGTGGGGGTGCACCTGTCACGTGCCACCCAGTCGATCAACGACGGTGAAAGCTACCGCTATCGCATGAACTTCGACGGCGGCGAGCACCTGGAAACCGACCTGGTCGTGTTCTCCGCTGGTATCCGCCCACAGGATGCCTTGGGCAGAGCCTGCGGCCTGGAGATCGCCGCGCGCGGCGGTGTGGTGATCGACAATCACTGCCGCAGCAGCGACCCACGCATCTTTGCCATTGGAGAGTGCGCCTCGTGGAACGGCAGCGTTTTCGGCCTGGTTGCCCCAGGCTACGGCATGGCCCGCAACCTGGCGGCGTTGCTGATGGGGGAGGCGGCGGTCGCGTTCACCGGCGCCGACATGTCGACCAAGCTCAAGTTGTTGGGTGTGGATGTCGGCTCGATCGGTGATGCCCATGGCGCCACCCCTGGCGCGCGCAGCTACCGCTTCATCGACGAGGCCAACAGCGCCTACCGCCGGCTGGTGGTGGACGCCAGCGGCAAGCATGTGCTCGGCGCGGTGCTGGTGGGCGACAACAGCTATTACGACACCCTGCTGCAATACGCCCAGAACGGCATTGCCTTGCCGGCCGACCCGGCAGCACTGATCTTGCCGCAAGGCGGTGGCGCACCGGCCTTGGGCGCTGACGCATTGCCCGACAGCGCGACCATCTGCTCCTGCCACAACGTCAGCAAGGGCGCGGTGTGCGCGGCCATCGACAGCGGTTGCAGCGATCTTGCGGCGGTCAAGGGCTGCACCAAGGCTGCCAGTGGTTGCGGTGGTTGCGCGGCCCTGCTCAAGCAGGTGTTCGAGCATGAATTGACCGCCCGCGGCGTGGCGGTGGACAAGAGCCTGTGCGAGCACTTCGCCTACACCCGTCAGGAACTCTACGGGCTGGTGCGGGTTGAGGGTATTCGCACCTTCGGCGAACTGCTCGAACGCCACGGCAAAGGCCACGTTGGCTGTGACATCTGCAAGCCGGCGGTGGGCAATATTCTCGCCTCGTGCTGGAACCAGCCGATCATGGACCCGGCGCTGGTGCCGCTGCAGGACACCAACGACACCTTCATGGCCAACATGCAGAAAAACGGCACCTACTCGGTGGTGCCGCGCATACCGGGGGGGGAAATAACCCCCGACAAGCTCATCGTCATTGGCCAGGTGGCCAAGAAGTACGATTTGTACACCAAAATCACCGGCGGCCAGCGCATCGACCTGTTCGGTGCCCAGTTGCATGAACTTCCGCTGATCTGGGGCGAGCTGATCGAAGCCGGCTTCGAAACCGGCCACGCCTACGGCAAATCGACCCGCACGGTGAAGTCGTGCGTGGGCAGCACCTGGTGCCGTTACGGCGTGCAGGACAGTGTCGGCATGGCCCTGCGCCTGGAGGACCGCTACAAAGGCCTGCGCAGCCCGCACAAGCTCAAGTTCGCCGTGTCCGGCTGCACCCGCGAATGTGCCGAGGCGCAGAGCAAGGACATTGGTGTAATCGCCACCGACAAGGGCTGGAACCTGTACGTGTGCGGCAACGGCGGCATGCGCCCACGGCATGCCGAACTGTTCGCCACCGACCTGGACGATGAAACCCTGGTACGCCTGATAGACCGCGTGCTGATGTTCTACATCCGTACCGCCGACAAGCTGCAACGCACCTCGGTATGGCGTGAGAACCTGGACGGTGGGCTGGACTACCTGAAGCAGGTGATCATCGACGACAGCCTGGGCTTGGCCAGCGAGCTGGAAGCGCAGATGCAGCATGTGGTCGACCAGTACGAATGCGAATGGGCCAACGCCCTCAACGACCCGGAGAAGCTCAAGCGCTTCCGCACCTTCGTCAATGACCGGCGTGCCGACCCGGACGTGCACTTCGTGCGCGAACGCGAACAACGCCGGCCGGCTGCACCGCTGCACCTGATCCCAACTGTCGAGGAGGCTGTCTGATGAACCTGTCTAATGCTGCTGTGAAAACTCAAGCGAACTGGCAGGTGGTGTGCCAGGCGCAAGACCTGGTGGCCGAGTCCGGGGTGGTCGTGTGGCTGGATGGCGCCCAGGTGGCGCTGTTCTACCTGCCGGGGCAGACCCAACCGCTGTATGCCGTGGACAACCGCGACCCGCGTTCCGGCGCCAACATCATTGGCCGTGGGTTGGTAGGCAGTGTGCAGGGTGAGTTGGTGGTGGCGGCGCCGTTGTACAAGCAGCATTTCAGCCTGCAGAGCGGCGAGTGCCTGGAAGATGCCGGGCAACAGCTTCGGGTGTGGTCGGTGCGATTCAATGGCGAGGCGGTGGAGTTGGCGGTGGCCTGATGTTCAGCTGCTGCTTGCGGCGATGCGTTAAGCTTGCCGCATGAACCTCGATACCCGCATTAAATACCGCCACCTGCTGTGCTTCCTGGAGATTGCCCGGCAGGGCAGCCTGGCCAGGGCTGCCGACGTGCTTGCGATCAGCCAGCCGGCCATTTCCAAAACCCTCAAGGAACTTGAGGACCTGTTGGAGGCGCGCTTGTTCGCGCGCAGCCGTCAGGGTGTCGAGCTGACCCCCGCCGGGACGCGCTTCATGCGTTATGCCGGGCCCAGCGTGCAGGCCCTGCGCGATGGTGTCAGCAGTTTGCGTGGCGAAGCGCGGGCGCCGTCACAGGTGCGTATAGGCGTGCTGTCCACGGTCGAGGGCCTGCTCATGCCCGAGGTGTTGTGCCGCCTGCACCAGCGCCATGACGCGCTGGTGATCAGTGTGGTCACCGGGGTCAGTGCTCAGCTGCTCGGCCAACTGCACCTGGGCGAACTGGAGCTTGTGGTCGGGCGCATGACCGACAGCCCGCAAATCCAGGGCCTGTCGTTCGAGCACCTGTACAGCGAATCGATGAGCCTGGTGGTACGCCCCGGTCACCCGCTGCTGGCCAGCGCGCCGGTGGAGCGAGCCCAGGTGGGGCGTTACCCGTTGGTGCTGCCCCCGGCGGGCACCACCATCCGCCAGCATGCCGACAGCCTGTTTGTGCAATGCGGTATCCAGATGCCGGCGCAGCGCCTGGAAACCTTGTCGCTGGCCCTGAGCCGGCGTTACCTGCTGGGCAGTGATGGACTGTGGGTGGCGCCCCGCGACGCGGTCTTGCTGGACCTGCGCCGTGGCGAGTTGGTCGAGCTCGACCTGGGCGTGCGCGAGCCGGGCGGTTCGGTCGGCATCTGCCGTAACGCCGCCCTGCCGCAAAGCTTGCCTGGGCAATGGGTGTGCGAGGTACTGCGTGAGGTGGCAGGGGAGTATCGCGAGGGTCAATATCCCTGATTGCAGGCTTTTCAGAATCCAGCGAAATAAATCCCTGGTTGGACCGCGCAAAAACGGCACAACGGGTCAATACTGGCCAATGGCTGCAAACGCTCGCATTAATAAGCGTTTAACAACTGAACTTCCTTACTAAAACCCGCTCCTATGCCGGTAGCCATTGGTCATGGCCGCCTGCTAAGCTCGCGGCTTTACCCTGATTGCCCTTATGGCGCATGAACAAGGAAATAGCATGAAACAGCATCGTTTGGCGGCTGCGGTTGCCCTGGTAGGCCTGGTACTGGCTGGCTGTGACCAACAGGCCAGCAGCCCCGAGCTGAAGACTCCGGCGCAGAAAGCCTCCTACGGTATCGGCCTGAACATGGGCAAGAGCCTGGCTCAGGAAGGCATGGAAGACCTTGATTCCAAAGCAGTCGCCCTCGGCATCGAAGACGCCGTCAGCAAGAAAGAGCAGCGCATCAAGGATGAAGAGCTGGTAGAAGCGTTCACCGCATTGCAGAAGCGCGCCGAAGAGCGCCTGGCCAAGGCCAGCGAAGAAGCCGCCTCCGCCGGCAAGAAGTTCCTCGAAGAAAACGCCAAGAAGCCAGGCGTGGTCACCACCGCTTCGGGCCTGCAGTACGAAGTGGTCAAGAAGGCCGACGGCCCGCAGCCTAAGCCGACAGACGTGGTCACTGTCCACTACGAAGGCAAGCTGATCGATGGCAAGGTATTCGACAGCTCCGTAGAGCGTGGCAGCCCGATCGACCTGCCGGTCAGCGGCGTGATCCCAGGTTGGGTCGAAGGCCTGCAGCTGATGCACGTTGGCGAGAAATACAAGCTGTTCATTCCGGCTGAACTGGCCTACGGCGCACAAAGCCCGAGCCCGTTGATCCCGGCCAACTCGGTACTGGTGTTCGACCTGGAACTGATCGCCATCAAGGACCCGGCCCAGCTGCAAGGTGCCGAGCCTGAAGGTGAGGCCCCGGCCGAAGCGCCTGCGGAAGCACCTGCCAAGTAACATTGGCTGGTAGTCGCAAACGCCCCGCACTGACGGGGCGTTTTCGTTTGTGCCGATTGGACGAACCTGCAACAGCTGATACTGTCCGAGGAGATGAAGCGTAAAGATGTAGGACGTTTCTGACGCAAATCGTTTGCGGCTTAGCCAGCCCCGGTGTGAAACGACTGTGTAAAAAACGCCCGATCTGACCGGGACCCTTGCCTGGCAGGCACCGGAGGTCAGAAATATCGCCCTGTTCACAAGGTTATCCACAATAAATGTGGATAACCTTTTCTTCTCGGAGGCTCCATGAGCGCACCCTGGAATTTCGCCCGCTTTCTGCCATTGGCCGAGCGCCTGCTCAGCCGCGGCCGCTTGCCGGCCTTGCTGTTCGCGGTGGCGCGCAAAGGCCCGCGCCTCGGCCAGCTGCGTGAAGATGTGAAGCTGTTACAGTCGCTGTGCCTGGCCTGGTGGCGCGGCGAGTACCGCGCCATCAGCCCTGGGGCGCTGGTCACCATCGTGGCTGGCCTGCTGTATTTCGTCAGCCCCATCGATGCCATCCCCGACTGGCTGCTGGGGGTGGGTTTTCTTGATGACATCGCGGTGCTGGGCTGGGTGCTGAAAACCGTGTCCGACGAGCTGGCGCGCTTCAAAGCCTGGCGCGATAGCCAGGCGCCCGAACGGCTGCGCGTGGTCGAGCGCCTGCCCGCCACCCCGCAGGCGCTGCGGCTGGAACGCAATACGCACTAAGAGCGGCCTGAGCCTTCACTGCACCTCAACTGCACAGACCCCAGAGTTGGTAATATAATTGGCATAAGGGTTATGCCTACGGATTACATGCTGTAATCCTTTTTAAAGGGGTTTGTAATGGGTATTCAGGTCATCAGCCGGGACGGTCAGCCCGAGTACGCAGTCGTTCCCTGGGAGCAATACCAGGCCTTGCTCAAGGCTGCGGGGCAGGCACCTGCCGAGGCGGTTGTCAGTGAAGCGCAGGGGGGGGCGGCCAGTGCGCCATTACCGGCCTTCAGCGAAGTCGCCCAGATTCGCCAGGCCAAGGGCATTGCCCCTGAGCAACTGGCGCGCAATGTCGGGGTGAGCCCGGCGTATCTGGCCATGATCGAATCGGGCGAGCGCCAACCGGATGCTGCCATCCGCCGCGCCTTGGCCTGGCATCTTGGGGTGGCTGGCTGGAGCGAGCCATCATGAGCCAGGTCAGGATCAGCCGTCAGCACTGGGATAACCTGCTGGGCGAGCTTGACCTGGCCCGTCGACAACGTCACCTGCTGACGTACCGAGCGTTGATCGAGCGCTTGCAACTACCCAGCCCGGCCATGCAGACGCTGACCGCCGCGCTGGAATACCTGGCCGTGTTGGATGCCCGTGCCGAGCAGCCCTTGCGCAGTTCGCTGGTGATCAGCCAAGGCGCCAGCCGTTTGCCGCGTACTGGCTTTTTTGAGTGTGTCGAGCGGCTGGGGCGGTTTACCGGGCCGGTCGATGGTATGGAGGCCGCTTCTTGGCATGCCTCCGAGGTGGTCCGGGTGTTCGAGTACAGCTACCCCGAGTCTGCCTGATCAGGCTTCTTCACGGGTGAATCGGTCCGTTAAGAGGCCGTAACAAGCAGTGCATCCCTGTGGATCAATCCGCAGGCCCTGCCGTCCGCATCCACCACCTCCAGTACATTCAGGTGCTGATGCCGTCCAAGCAGCTCCAGCAATTGCCCGATCGTGGCATTCAAGCGCACTGTCGGTTGCTCGGCCGGCGGCAGGCTCGTCAGCGCCGGTAGTTCCCGCACCCCCAGCTCCTGCGGCCGTCCCAGCAGGTAACCCTGCACCAGGTCTACCCCCATCTCCCTCAGCACCGCCAGTTCCTCCGCCAGCTCGATGCCTTCGGCAATCACCTGCGCCTTTGACGCCCGGGCGATCTGCAAGATTGAGCCGACGAACTCGCGTTTGAGCGGGTCGCGGTGGATACCGTCGATGAAATGCCGGTCGATCTTCACGTATTCGGGGCGCAGCTCCGACCACAGGCGCAAGCTCGAATAGCCCGCCCCCAGGTCGTCGATGGCGATCGAAAAGCCCATGTCGCGGTAATGGTGCAGGGCGTTGGACAGCAGCTGGAAGTCGTCGGTGGGGGTGTGCTCGGTCAGCTCGATCACCACCCGGCTGGGCGGCAGGCCGACCTGTTCGAGCAGTTTAAGGGTCAGGCCGGAGGGGTAGTGTGGCTCCAGCAGCGATTCAGGCGAGATGTTGAGAAACAGCTTGCCCTGCAGTTGCTGCTCACTGAAGCGTCGGCAGGCGCTCTCCCGGCAGGCGGCCTCCAGCTCGGTCAGGCGGCCGGCCTGGCGGGCGATGGTAAACAGGTTCAGCGGCGCGTGCAGCGGGCTGTTGGAAGGGCCACGGGTCAGCGCTTCATGGCCGAACACCCGTTGCTCGCTCAGGCACATGATCGGCTGGAACAAGCTGTGGATACTGCGTTGAGCCAGGATGGCACTCAAGGCATCGAGCTGTTCGGCAACGGTCATGACGTAATCCTGAAAATGAAAGGGCCGGGCATCTGCATGCCCGGCCCTCGTATTTCACGACAGCGCGATGACTGTTTGATGACAGGTCACATTAATTTGCCATCATTGCCGCGTTGCCTTACTTCTTGGCCACCTTGGTGCTGGCGCTGAGGTAGTCGATCAGGATGCGACCGGTTTCCGACAGGTAGGCGTCGTCTTCCGGCTTGGTGTTTTCATCTTCGGCCGGCAGCGCGTCTTCATCCTCTTTCTTCAGCTCTTTCAGCGGCTCTTCACCCTTGGCCTTGCGGCGGACGTTTTCCAGCGCCAGTTGCTTGGCCTCGATTTCATCATGGCGTGCACGACGTTCCTGTTCGTTCAGGCTGACGGTTTTTTCATTCATCAGCTTCTGGGTCAGGGCCAGCCGGTCGCGGATGTAGGTGAACTCGGCATCCTTGTCACTGCGTGCTTCATGCTGCGCCTTGAGCTGGGCCAGGAACGGCTTGAACGGGTCGGACGCCGGCCTGATCGCCGGGCGAATGGTGTCCCACGGCATGGCTTCGGGCAGCGCGCTCTCGCCGATTTCCTTGGTGTCGATGATCGACGGGTAGTCGATGTCCGGCAGCACGCCTTGGTGCTGGGTGCTTTGCCCAGAAACCCGGTAGAACTTGGCCAGGGTCAGCTTCAGTTCGCCATGGTTGAGTGGCTGGATGGTCTGCACGGTGCCTTTGCCGAAGGTCTGGCCACCGATGATCAGTGCGCGGTGGTAGTCCTGCATGGCGCCGGCGAAGATCTCCGAAGCCGAGGCCGACAGCCGGTTCACCAGCAGCGCCAGCGGGCCTTTGTAGAAGGCACCTGGGTTTTCGTCTTCCAGCACGTCGACGCGGCCATCGCTGTTGCGCACCAGCACGGTCGGGCCTTTCTCGATGAACAGGCTGGTCAGCTCAGTGGCTTCCTGCAACGAGCCGCCGCCGTTGTTGCGCAGGTCGATGACCACGCCGTCGACTTTTTCCTTCTGCAGTTCGGTGAGCAGTTTTTTCACGTCACGCGTGGTGCTCTTGTACTCCGGGTCACCTGCACGGTAGGCCTTGAAGTCCAGGTAGAAAGCCGGGATCTCGATGATGCCCAGCTTGTAGTCACGCCCGTCCTGCTTGAGCTTGAGCACCGACTTTTTCGCTGCCTGTTCTTCAAGCTTCACCGCTTCACGGGTGATCGACACGATCTTGCTGGTCTGGTCGCTAGGCGCGTTGCTGGCCGGGATGATTTCCAGGCGCACCACCGAACCTTTCGGGCCGCGGATCAGCTTGACCACTTCGTCCAGGCGCCAGCCGACCACGTCGACCATTTCCTTGTTGCCCTGGGCCACGCCGATGATCTTGTCGGCCGGGGCCACTTGCTTGGTCTTGGCGGCCGGGCCTGCCGGCACCAGGCGCACAATCTTGACCTGGTCGTTGTCGCTTTGCAGCACCGCGCCGATGCCTTCGAGCGACAGGCTCATGTTGATGTCGAAGTTTTCGGCGTTGTCCGGCGACAGGTAGTTGGTGTGCGGGTCGTAGGACTGGGCGAAGGTGTTGATGTAGGCCTGGAAGATATCCTCGGCACGGGTCTGGTCCAGGCGCGCCAGCTGGTTCTTGTAGCGCTTGGTCAGGGTTTCCTGGATCTGCTTGGGTTCCTTGCCGGCGATTTTCTGGCGCAGCACTTCGTCTTTCACGCGCTTGCGCCACAGGTCGTCGAGCTCGGCCTGGTCCTTCATCCACGGTGCGTCCTTGCGGTCGATCAGCAAGGTTTCCTTGGTGGTGAAGTCGATCTTGTCCACGCCTTTGTTCAGCTCGGCCAGGGCGAAGTCCAGGCGTTGCTTGACGCGGTCGAGGTAGCGTTTGTAGATGGTGAAGCCTGGGTCCAGGTTACCGCTCTTGAGGAAATCGTCGAATTGCGTTTTCCACTTGTCGAACTCGGCGATGTCGGCAGCGGTGAAGTAGCTGCGCGCCGGGTCCAGCAGCTTGATGTAGCTGTCGTAGATGATGACCGAGCGGGCATCGTCCAGGGGGGGCTTGCTGTAGTGGTGGCGCTTGAGCAATTCCACCACGTTGAGGCTGGCGACGATCTCGTCGCGGTCCGGTTGCAGGCTGTCCCACTTGTTGGCGGCCGCCGCATTGCCGCCGAGCGTGAGGCTGCCCAGGCCGATCATGACAGCGAGGGCGGTGCTTGGGAGGAAATGCTTCATGCTGATTCGACGTGGAGGCAATTGATCACGCATAGTAGGCCGTCTTTTCCGTTGCCGGTTCCATGGAACCGGGCAAATACTGCAAAAAGCCTGGGGTGTGCGTTCCCCAGGCCCAGTCATGATTCAACTATGGAGGCACTGTGAAGGCATTGCAAGGCGTTGACGGACATGTGGAGTGGGTCGAGGCCGAACGCCCGGCCTGTGACGCGGGCCAAGTGCGCATTCGCGTGGCCGCAGCGGGGCTGAACCGCGCTGATCTGCTGCAGATGAAAGGTTTGTACCCGCCACCACCAGGGGCCAGCCCGTACATGGGCCTGGAGTGTGCCGGGGTGGTTGAAGAGGTAGGTGCGGGTGCCGATTGGCGGGTGGGCGACCGCGTTTGCGCGCTGCTGGCCAGCGGCGCGATGGCCGAGGAAGTGGTGGTCGATGCCCGTCACGTACTGCCGGTGCCCGAAGGCCTGAGCCTGCAGGAAGCAGCGGCGTTGCCGGAGGTGTATGCCACCGCCTGGCTGAACATCTTCCAGCTCGGTGCTGTGAAGGCTGGCGAGAAGGTGTTGGTGCACGCCGGTGCCAGTGGCGTTGGCTCGGCCGCCATCCAGCTGTGCAAGGCGTTTGGCAGCCCGGTGTGGGTCAGCGTCGGTTCGCAGGACCGCCTGGCTTATTGCCAAGCGCTGGGTGCCGCGGGTGGTGTGGTACGTAACGAGAACCTGGACGCGCTGGAAGGTTTTGGCCCGTTCGACGTGATTCTCGACCCGGTGGGCGCCAGCTACGGTGAGCTCAACCTGAAGCTGCTGGCCCGTGACGGGCGCTGGGTGATCATCGGCCTGATGGGCGGGCGCAAGTTCGAGCTGGACCTGGCGCAGGTGCTGGGCAAGCGCCTGGAGATTACCGGCTCCACGCTGCGTAACCGTGATGACGGCTTCAAGGCCGAACTGCTGAGTGAGTTGCAGCAGCAGGTGTGGCCGCTGTTTGCCGAAGGGCGCTTGTCGCCGCAGCTGGTCGATACCTACCCGGTGGAGTTTGCCCAGGCGGCGTATGCCGAGCTTGAGACCAATCAGGTGTCAGGAAAGCTGGTGATGGTGATCGACGCGAGCCTGGTGTAAGCAGGCCTGGCCCCTTCGCGGGTACCCCGCTCCCACCGGGATCGCACCCTTTCGTGGAAGCGGGTTCACCCGCGAAGAGGCCAGAACAGGCAATGAAGTACTTTCAGCTCCAGCTCAGGATCGGCCAGCCATTGGTCTGGGCATGTTCACGCAATACCGCATCGGGGTTCACCACATGCGGATGGTCCACCTTCAGTAACAACGGCAGGTCATTGCGTGAGTCGGAATAGAAACTCGCCCCCTCCAGATTTTCCTGCTCCTGATCCAACCACTCCAGCAGCCGGGTGATCTTGCCCTCGCGGTAGGTCAGCACCCCGTGGGTCTTGCCGGTATACACCCCGTTCACCGCTTCCAGCTCGATTGCCAGGTACTCGTCCACCCCCAGCCGCGCCGCAATCGGCCCGACCAGGTGCGTCCCCGAAGCAGAAATGATCAGAATGCGATCGCCACGCTTGCGGTGTTCGGCAATGCAGCGGCAGGCGTCGCCATAGATGATCGGTTCGATCACGTCTTCCACCCACGGCTCCACCAGGTGCTCGACTTCTTCCAGGGTACGCCCGGCAATCGGCTCCAGGCTGAAGGCCATGTAGTCCTCCATCTGCAGGTGGCCCTTGCCGTAGGCTTCCATCAGTTCATGGTCGCGGCGCAGGAAATCCTTGCCGTCGACCCAGCCCAGCCGGGCCATCTGCTCGCTCCACAGCGACGCGCAGTCGCCGTGGATAAGGGTTTCGTCCAGATCGAAAATTGCCAGTGCCATTGTGTTGAGTCTCCTTAGGCCACTTCCCGCAGCGCCGTGGGGTCGATCGACAAGCTTACCCGTTTTCCGTCCGCGTGCAGGTCTGCCGGCGAGCGGTTGAGTACATCGACCACCAGCTCCACTTCGCGCACCTTTACGCGGTAGCGAATCACGTTGCCCAGCAGGCTGTGGCTACGCACTTCTGCGTCTAGTTCGCCGTTCACGCCCAGGGTGATCGACTCCGGGCGGATCGCCAGGCGGCTGGCCACCGGGCGCTGCAGCAGGCGGCTGGCGCTGTCGGCGTCGAGCAGGTTGTAGTTGCCGATGAAGCCGGCGGCAAACAGGTCCACAGGCGCTGTGTACAGGGTTTCGGCATCACCACTCTGGACGATGCGGCCCTGGTTCATCAGGAAGATGCGGTCGGACAGGGTCAGCGCCTCTTCCTGGTCGTGGGTGACGAAGATGGTGGTCAGCCCCAGCTCGCGCTGGATGGCGCGAATCTGCTCGCGCAGGTGCTTGCGGATACGCGCATCCAGTGCCGACAGCGGCTCGTCGAGCAGCAGCAGGCGCGGGCGGGTGACCAGCGAGCGGGCCAGGGCCACGCGTTGGCACTGGCCGCCAGACAACTGGTGCGGGTAGCGCCCGGCGAATGTGCCCAGCTCAACCAGCTCCAGGGCCTCGCGCACTCGCAGCTGGCTTTCGTCGGTTTTGACTTTCTGCATGCGCAGGCCAAAGGCGACGTTCTGCTCCACGGTCATGTTGGGGAACAGTGCGTAGCTTTGGAACACCATGCCGATGCCACGTTTTTGCGGGCTTAGCGGCACGATGTCGTGGCCGTCGAGGAGGATCTGCCCGCTGTCCACCGGGGTCAGCCCGGCGATGCAGCGCAGCAGGGTGGATTTGCCGCAGCCGGACGGGCCCAGCAAGGTGACGAACTCGCCGCGTTCGATGTGGCAGTCGATGTTCTCGAATACCGGGCTGCCGGCGTAGCTCTTCTGCAGTTTCTGTACGCTGACGAAGCTCATGTCAGGTCTTGTCCTTGTTCAGGCGGTTGGCGACCCAGGTCAGTATCAGCACGAAGGCGAAGTAGGAGATCACCAGTGCGCTGTTGAAGTGGCCGCTGCTGTTGCGCATGTTGTTCAGGTACACCTGCAGGGTCTCGTAGCGGGTGCCGACCAGCAGGTTGGCGAATACGAATTCGCCGAACAGGAACGAGAACGACAGCAGCAACGCCACCATCAAGCCCTTGCGCAGGTTGGGCAGCACCACCAGCAGTGCTGCCTGCCAGGTGCTGGCGCCGAGCAGCTGCGCGGCGTCCATCAGGTCGCGCAGGTTGATGGCCTGCAGGTTGTTGGTAATGGCTCGGTACATGAACGGCAGCGCGATGGTGAAGTAGCAGCCGATCAGGATCCACGGTGTGCCGACCATGGCCATCGGCCCGCTGCCGTACAGTTGCAGCAACCCCACCGACGACACCACCGGCGGTACCGCGAAGGGCAGCAGGATGAGGATGTTCATCAGTGCGTCGAGTTTGGGGAAGTGGTAGTGCACCACGAACAGCAGCGGCAATATCAGCACCACCGACAGCAACAGCGCGCCCACGCACACCAGCAGTGACTGGCCGAAGGCTGCCAGAAAGCGCGGCTCGCTCCACAATGCCGCATACCATTTCAGGGTCAGGCCACTGGGCAGCAGGCTGGCCGACCAACTGGTGGCCAGCGAGTAGAGCAGGGTGCCGGCCAATGGCAGCAGCAGGATCAGGAACAGCAGGTACACCACCACGCGATGGTACCAGCCGCCGGAAAGGGCGTCAGCGCGCATGGTAGCTCCTCTTCAGCAGCCATTGATGCACCACCGTGACCAGCGTCATCAGCCCCACCAGCACCATGGCCAGGGCGCTGGCCAGGTTCGGGTCGAGGCTGATATCGCCGGCCACCAGGCCGGCGATACGGATCGGCAGTACGTTGAAATTACCCGTGGTCAGTGCGTACACGGTGGCGTAGGCACCGAGGGCGTTGGCCAGCAGGATGACGAACGTGCCCAGCAGTGCCGGGGTCAGCACCGGCAGGCCGATGTGCCGCCAGTACTGCCAGTGGTTGGCGCCCAGCAGTGCGGCCGACTCGCGCCAGTCTTCACGCAGCGCGTCGAAGGCGGGGTACAGCAGCAATACGCCCAGCGGGATCTGGAAGTAGGTGTACACCAGGATCAGCCCGCTCTTGGAATAGATGCTGAAGTCTTCCAGCAGGCCGACCTGCTTCAGCAGCAGGGTCAGTGCGCCGTTGAAACCCAGCAGGATGATGAAGGCGAAGGCCAGCGGCACCCCGGCAAAGTTGCTGGTCATGTTGGCGAAGGCACTGACGAAGTCGCGCAGCTTCGAGTCCACCCGGCGCAGTGAATAGGCGCCGAGGGTGGCGATGACGATGCCGAACAGGCTCGACCAGAAGCTGATTTCCAGGCTGCGTTGCAATGCCTGCAGGTAAAACTTCGAGGCGAATACCTTGCTGAAGTTGTCGATGCCCCAGCCGGCGTCCGATTGCAGGCTGTTGGTCGCCACCCAGGCCAGCGGGGCGACCTGGAAGATGACGAAGAACACGGCGAACGGCAGCAGGCAGAGCAGGGCCAGGTAGCGGCCACGGGCGCCGCCATTCACTTCAGCAACTCCCGGCAAACCGTTTTGTCGTGCGCGGCGCCCAGCAGCTCGCAGATGGTGCCGCACAGCTCGGTCTGCAGCGGTTTGGCGGCCGGGTCCAGGCTGAAGGCGTCGCCAAACACGAACAGCGGCACTTCGCGCTCCTCGGCCAGCAGGCCGTTGTGCGAGCGGTCGTTGTTCATGCCATGGTCGGCGGTAACCAATACCTGATAGCCCTCTTCGAGCCAACCCGGCAGGTAGTCGGCCAGCAAAATATCCACGCTGCGCGCAGCGTTGCGGTACTGGCTGCTGTCCAGGCCGTGACGGTGGCCGATGTCGTCAACGCTCATAGGGTGCACCAGCAGGAAGTTGGGGGCGTGACGGCGGCGCAGGTACTCGCCGTCGGCCAGCAGGTGCGAGTCGGGGTAACGGTCGTCCCAGTAGAACAGCCCGTGCTGGATCGGCAGCTTGGGCGCATGGGTGTGGCGGTCGCGCTGCGGGTCGAAGGGCGAGCGGTTGTACAGTTCGCTCATCCAGTGATAGGCCGCGGCTGCGGTGCCCAGGTTGGCCTCGCGGGCGTAGTGGAACACGCTGCGCTGGTTGGACAGGCGGTTGATGTTGTTGTGCACGATGCCGCTGTCGATCGGCGGCACGCCGGTGAGGATGCATTCGTACAGCGGCCGCGACAGCGACGGCAGCTCGCATTCCACCCGGTATAGCGCGGCGCGGTCGGCCTCGACGTAAGCGTGCAGGTGGCCCATGGCGTGGTGAGCGACCTGGTAGTTGAGGCCGTCCAGCAGGACCAGGATGACGTTGTGGCTCATTCAATACTCCGCAAAGGAACCGGGGAGGGCTTCGCCCTCCATTCGCGACACAAGGCCGCTCCCCCAGGGACAGCGAAAACCTCTGGGGCGACGCGGGCCCTGTAGGAGCGGCCTTGCGTCGCGATGGGCTGCGCAGCAGCCCCAGGATGGTCCTGCCTTACTCCATTTCGATGATCACTTGCTCCTGCCACATCTGCGGCAGTTTCTTCGAGGTGGCTTCCCAGGCTTCGGCGTTCTTGATCGGCTGGGCAGCACCGTACTGCTCGTTAGGCAGCAACTTGGCTTGCACATCCGCTGGCAGCTTCAGGTGCTCGGCACGGATCGGCCGCGCATGCCCCTTGGCCAGGTTGATCTGCCCGGCGTCGCTGAAGATGTACTCGCGGGTCAGCTTGGCCGCATTGGGGTGCTTGGCATACTTGTTGATGACCGTGGTATAGCCGGAAATCACCGAACCGTCCGACGGGATCAGCACCTCAAAGCGTTTGGGGTCGATCTGTTCACGGTAGCTCAGGCCGTTGAAGTCCCACACCACGCCAACTTCCACTTCGCCCTTTTCCAACGTCTGGATAGTCGGGTTGGCCAGCGACAGGCGCTTCTGCTGGGCCAGCTTGGTGAACAGCTGCAGGCCCGGCGCCACGTTGCTCTCGTCGCCTTTGTAGGCAATGGCCGCGGCCAGCACGCCGTTGGCGGCCTGGGCGGCGGTGCCGACGTCGCCGATGGCGACCTTGTACTTGCCTTTTTCCAGGTCATGCCAGGACGTCGGGCGTTCGCCTTCCTTGACCAGGTCTTTGTTGATGATGAAGGCGATGGTGCCGGTATAGGCCAGTGCCCAGTGGCCGTCCTTGTCCTTGGCCCACTCCGGCACCTGGTCCCAGGTGCTTGGCTTGTAGGGCTGGCTGACGCCCTTGGTCACTGCGATCGGGCCGAAGGCGGCACCCACGTCGCCGATGTCGGCGCTGGCGTTGTCCTTCTCGGCTTCGAACTTGGCGATCTCCTGCGCCGAACTCATGTCGGTGTCGCTGTGCTTGAGGCCGTACTTGCTGGCCAGGTCTTCCCAGGTGCCTTTCCAGTTGGCCCAGGCATCGGGCATGCCCACGCTGTTGACCGTGCCTTCCTTGCGGGCGGCATCTTCCAGGGCCTTGAGGTCCGCGGCCATGGCCGAGGTGCAGAACGCGATGGCAGAGCCGAGCAGTGACGCCATGAACAACTTTTTCATCCGTAGCTCCTTGGGTGGGTGCCTTTTACCGATCGTTGTTATGAGTGAAACCGTTGCCTGGAACCTTTGGTCTAGGTCAGCAAACCTTGAGCCAAGGTAGGCCGCTTGCGTGACAGTTTGATGTAGGGAAGGGCCCGCGCAGGTGGCCGAGGGCTCCTGGCAATACAGCGTAGACCATGGCGCAGCCCCGGTTTTGCTGGGCTGGCCCGATTCTGGCAGTGCTCTGGGCGCAACCTTGTCACAGGATGTTCATCAGCCCTGCCTAGGCTTGCACTATTCTCCCAATGCCCTGTTCTGGGGCTGGAATAGTCCAGATAGGTAACCCTTGATGCAGCCGATGCCACCGCGAGCGGTAACAGCCATCTGCCATGCCCTGCAGGAGCAGATCGAGCACGGCCTGTTGGCGCCGGGCGGCAAGCTGCCGGCCGAGCGCCGGCTCAGCGAGGTGTTCGACACCACGCGTATCACCCTGCGCGAGGCGCTAGCCCAGCTGGAGGCCCAGGGCTTGATCTACCGCGAAGAGCGCCGCGGCTGGTTTGTCGCGCCCGAGCGGTTGACCTACGACCTGATCGAGCGCAGTCACTTCCATGCCATGGTGCGCGAGCAGGGTCGGGTGGCCAGTACCGAACTGCTGTCGGCGCGGCTGCAGCCGGCTTCGGCGGCCATCTGCGCGCGCTTGCAGTTGCCGGCGTTGTCCAGCGTGGTGCTTATCTGCCGCTTGCGGCGGATTGACGGGCGGGCGGTGCTGTATGCCGAGCACTACCTCAACCCCCGGTATTTTCCGGAGATTCTCGAACAGGATCTGGCGCAGTCGCTGACCGAGATTTATGGGCGAGTGTATGGCATCGAGTATGGGCAGGTGTGCTTTGAAATTTTGCCGACGGCGTTGCCGGTGGAGGCGGCGGGGGCGTTGAAGGTGTCGGTGGGTAGCCCGGGGTTGCACATCACTCGGGTCAACAGCGACCAGCATGGGCACCTGATCGACTGTGACCTGGAGTACTGGCGGCATGATGCCATCCGCATCCGCGCCCTGGCTGGCTAGGACGCCTTAACTGGAGGAACCGGAGTCTGCGACTGTTCCTCCACCGGCCGTCACCACCTGCACCGACAGCCGCGGCGTCGCCAGATCCAGCCCCGCCTCATCCAGCTGCCGCTTGAGCGCCAGGTTGAACGCCCGCGACACTTCCCATTGCTTGATCGGTGCGGTCTTGAAGCGTGCCCGCAAGATTGCCGAACCCGACTCGAAGCTCTCCACCCCCTGCAGCTCCAGCGGCGACCAGATGTTGCGGCGCATCAGCGGGTCATTGCGCAATTTTTGCCCCACTTCCCGAATCAGCGTGATCGCCTGGTCGATGTTCATGCTGTGCGGGATGGCCACGCGGAAGATCGCGTAGCCGAACTCCCGCGAGTAGTTCTTGATGCTCTTGATTTCGCTGAACGGGATGGTATGCACGATGCCGTCGATATCGCGCAGGCGCACGGTACGAATGGTCAGCCCCTCCACCGTGCCCAGGTGCCCGCCGACATCCACGTAGTCGTCGATGGCCAGCGAGTCTTCGATGATGATGAACAGACCGGTGATCAGGTCGGCCACCAGCGACTGCGCGCCAAAACCGATGGCCAGGCCGATGACACCGGCACCGGCCAGCAGCGGTGTGACGTTCATGCCCATGTTGGCCAGGGCGACGATCACCGCAATGATGAAGATGATCACGAACATCACGTTGCGGATCAGCGGCATCATGGTTTGCGCGCGGGCATTGGCCAGCCCCCGGCGCGAGCGCACCAGGGCATGGTGTACGGCGGTGTCGGCCAGGATCCACACCAGCCAGGCGACGATCAGCGTGCCCGCCAGGCCCAGCAGGCGCAGGCTGATGTCGTGGCCGTCGCCTTCGGCGAAGCTGATCATCGACACGCCCCACACGCGCAGGCCCAGTTCGATGAACACCAGCCAGATGAACAGGTGCACCAGCAAATAGCCGAAGTTGCGCAGGCGCTCTGTGTACACCGCCTGGCGTTTGTTGGCGCGTTTGGGGTTGGCGGCGTGGCGGCGAACCAGGCCGTTGAGCACCATGCACACCACCACCAGCACCGTGCACATCAGCGACTGGCGCAGGGCGGTGCTGGTGTCACCGGCGGAGACGAAGGTGGCGAACAGCGAAATGGCCACCAGGATCAGCGCCGGGATGAACCAGAAGCTGCCGAGGATCTCGATGGTGTCGCTGAGGGTGCGGCGGGTCAGGCGCCGCGACAATGGCTGGTTGCGGATCAGGTGGGCGATCGGGCGGCGAAAGCGCAGGATGAACAGCCCGGTGCACAGTGCTGCAACCACGTTGGCCAGGGTGGCCAGGGCGTGGGCCAGGTGGGTACCGAGGGCCACCAGCATGCGTGGGTCGCTCATTGCCTCGCCAAAGGCGGCGAAACTGCCGATCAGCCACAGTGGGCGGAACGCCTTGTGCCGCAGGATGTGCAGGGCGCGGTGGCGGTGTGGGCCGTCCAGCAGCGAGAAGGCGATGACACAGATGGCCGAGAAGCAGGTACCGACCACCAGCGCGTAGGCCAACACCATCGCCAGCGATTTGCCAAGCGACGGTGGCAGCACGAAGCTCAGGTACACGGTGAACACCAGCGCCACCAGCCAGGGGCCGAGCTTGCGCAGGGCGAAGCGCACCAGGTCCCAGGTGCGCGGGTGCTGTGGCAGTTCTTCACTCAGGCCAAAGCGCAGGCGTACCCGGTGACCGACCCAGTTGAAGGCGTAGGCCAGCACGCTCCACACGGCAATCACTGCAGCAAAGCCGAACAGGATCGCAGGCCACTGGTGCACCGGCACCATCAGCTCGGTCAGCTCGGCCTGGGCTTGTTCGATTTCCGCGGCCCAGCGGTGGAACGGGCTGGCATCGCCGCTGAACTGTTTCTCAAAGTCATGCAGAGCGCCGCCGATCAGGCCGAGCACGCCTTGCTCGACGCTGGGTTGCGATTGCTTCGTGGCGTCGCGCAGCTTTTTCAGGTCGGCCAGCAGCTTGGCCCGTTGCTGATCGTTTTCAAGGTTTTTGATCACCTCGTCCAGCGACTTGCCCAGCGGCTCGGTGGCCTCCGGTTGCGCGGGCGCACTGCCGCCCAACAGGCCGGGCAGGCCCGCCGCCTGTACCGGGGTGATGAACAGCACAAGCAGCAGGAACAGGTAACGCAGGAGGGCAGGCACAGGCAAATCTACCTCAGGTCAAACGATTGACCGAGTGTAGAGGTTTATGTCGGCAGTTTCTCGAGGATCTTCCAGCAGGTGAGGCCGAAGATCCCCAAAGTGCCGATCCACATCATGAGCACACCGATATTGCGCTCGCGCATGCTGAAGCCGATGGTCAGCAGCAGCAGGAACAGGAACACCGGCACGAACAGGGACAGGAACGGGGACATGGACAGCAATCCTTATGCAGTGGGGCCATGTAACAAGCATAGCGCTTGGCAAGCGAGGCGGGATTGACCTTGAGCAGGTGTAAGCAGGCCCGGGCCTGCTTGCACCTGCCTGCATCAAGGCAATTCGCGGCTACGGTAGAAGGCGGTCAGTACCTTCACCAGGTGCGCCAGGTCGTGGCTGCCACACAGCTCGCGAATGGAATGCATGGCAAAGGTGGGCAAACCGATATCCACCGTGCGCACGCCCAGGTGGCTGGCGGTAATCGGCCCGATGGTCGAGCCGCAGCCCATGTCGCTGCGCACCACGAAGCTTTGCACCGGTACTTCCTCGGCCATGCACAGGTGGCGGAAGAAGCCGGCGGTTTCGCTGTTGGTGGCGTAACGCTGGTTGTTGTTCACCTTGATCACTGGGCCGGCATTGAGCTTGGGCCCGTGGTTACCGTCGTGCTTGTCGGCGTAGTTGGGGTGCACACCATGGGCATTGTCGGCCGACACCATCAGCGAGCGCTGGACGGTGCGCACGTAGGCGTCGCCATCGGGCAGCAGGCGCTGCAGGGTCTGCTCCAGCATCGGGCCGTCGGCACCGCAGGCCGAGCAACTGCCGACTTCTTCGTGGTCGTTGCACACCAGCACGCAGGTTTCGTCGCTGTCAGCGGCCAAGAGGGCCTGCAGGCCGGCATAGCACGACAGCAGGTTGTCCAGGCGGGCGCCAGCGATGAAGTCGCCGTGCAGGCCAATCAGCGCGGCGTCCTGGGTGTCGTAGAAGCTCAGCTCGTAGTCCAGGACCACGTCGGCGATCAGCTCGTGCTCGCGGGCCAGTTGCTCGGTGAGCAGGGCGCGGAAGTCGATACGTTCGTCACCAGCGACCTGGGCCAGGATGGGTGGCAGCTCGTTCTGTGGGTTGATCGCCCAGCCTTCATTGGCGGTGCGGTTCAGGTGAATGGCCAGGTTGGGGATGATCGCGATCGGCAGCTTGAAGTCGATCAGCTGGCTTTCGACTTTGCCGTCACGGCGGTAGGTGACGCGTCCGGCCAGCGACAGGTCGCGGTCGAACCACGGCGCCAGCAAGGCACCGCCATACACTTCCACGCCCAGTTGCAGGAAGCCCTGGCGCTGCAGTTCGGGCTGTGGCTTGACCCGCAGGCACGGGCTGTCGGTGTGGGCGCCGACCATGCGGATGCCGTTCAACAGTGGGGCCTGCTTGCCCAACTTGATGGCGATGATCGAAGAGTCGTTACGGGTGACGTAATAACGGCCGCCAGGCACGGTGGCCCAGCTGTCGCGTTCGTCCAGGCGCTGGTAGCCGGCAGCCTCGAGGCGCTGGGCCAGGCTGGCGGTGGCGTGGAAGGGCGTGGGGGAGGCCTTGAGGAAGTCGATAAGGCCAGTATTCAGTGCGTCGCGCATAGCTCACTCCAGACAGCAGTGGCGCGAGTTTAGCGCAGAATGTCGACAATTTGTGTCTGCCTCTTCGCGGGCAAGCCCGCGAAGAGGCCGGAACAGCCAGCCAAAAATCAGAAGGGTGCAGGGCACTCGAACTTCAACCGCTCCCCCGAGACCGGGTGGGTAAAGCTCAGCATCGACGCATGCAGGCACAACCGTTCATGGGCCGCCAGCGCTTCGGGGTTGGCATACAGCCGGTCACCCAGCAGCGGGTGGCCGATGGACAGCATGTGCACGCGCAGCTGGTGCGAACGCCCGGTAATCGGCGTCAGCTCCACACGGCAGTAGTCGCCGCAGCGCTCGACGATGCGCCAGAACGTCAGGGCATGCTTGCCCTGCTCGTGGTCCACCACATGCCGTGGCTTGGTTGGCGGGTCGTAGCGCAGCGGCAGGTCGATACTGCCGCTGTCCAGCGCGGGTTGGCCCCAGCACAGGGCGGTGTAGGCTTTTTCGGTTTCGCGGTCGTGGAACTGGCGCGACAGCTCGCGGTGGCTGTCGGCATCGCGGGCCAGCAGGATGATGCCGGAGGTTTCCCAGTCCAGACGGTGCACGATCAGTGCGTCGGGGTAGCCGTTTTCCTGCAGGCGGGTGATCAGGCAGTCCTTGTTGTCCTCGGCGCGGCCGGGCACCGACAGCAGCAGGGTCGGCTTGTTGATCACCAGGATGGCGGCGTCTTCGAAGAGGATCTGGACATTCGACAGCGGCATTGCAGTTCTCACGAAAGTAGCAGAAAACGCTGGGGCCGCTTTGCGGCCCTTTCGCGACACAAGGCCGCTCCCACAGGGGAGTGCATAACCCTTGTGGGAGCGGCCTTGTGTCGCGAAAGGCTGCAACGCAGCCCCAGCTTTTAGCCTGATCAGCGATCCGGCAGGGTGATGTTCAGCTCCAGAATCGAGCAGCTGCCCTGGTTTTCCAGCTCGATATGCACGTCATCGTTGCCGATGTTCACATACTTGCGGATCACCTCCAGCAGTTCTTTCTGCAGCGCCGGCAGGTAGTCCGGCTCGCTGCGTTGGCCGCGCTCGTGCGCCACGATGATCTGTAGACGCTCTTTCGCTACCGACGCGCTGGTCTGTTTCTGTCTGCCACGAAAGAAGTCAAAAAGGTTCATGGTTTACTTGCCTCCAAACAGTCGCGCGAAGAATCCTTGCTTCGGCACTTCGATGAACCGCAGGGGCTTTTCTTTGCCCAGCAGACGGTCGACGGTATCGCTATAGGCCTGGCCGGCATCGCTCTGGTCGTCGAGGATGACCGGGATACCCTGGTTGGAGGCCTTCAGCACTGCCTGGGACTCGGGAATCACGCCCTTGAGCTTGATCGCCAGGATTTCTTCGACGTCGGCGATGCTCAGCATTTCGCCCTTTTCCACGCGCTCTGGGTGGTAGCGGGTGATCAGCAGGTGTTCCTTGATTGGCTCTTCGCCGTTCTCGGAGCGGCGCGACTTGCTCGACAGAATGCCCAGCATGCGGTCAGAGTCACGTACCGAGGACACTTCGGGGTTGGTGACCACGATGGCTTCGTCGGCGAAGTACATGGCCAGGTGCGCGCCTTTCTCGATACCGGCCGGCGAGTCGCAGATGACGTAGTCGAAGGTTTCCTTCAGCTCCATCAATACCTTTTCCACGCCTTCCTGGGTCAGCGCGTCCTTGTCACGGGTCTGGCTGGCGGCCAGCACGTACAGGTTCTCGAGGCGCTTGTCCTTGATCAGGGCTTGCTGCAGGTTGGCTTCGCCGTTGACCACGTTGACGAAGTCGTACACCACGCGGCGTTCGCAGCCCATGATCAGGTCGAGGTTACGCAGGCCCACGTCGAAGTCGACGATGACGGTCTTGTGGCCGCGCAGTGCGAGGCCGGTACCAATGGCGGCGCTGGTGGTGGTCTTGCCCACACCCCCCTTGCCGGAAGTAACCACGAGAATCTTGGCCAAGGTGTTTCACCCCTAAAATAGTCGGGACACAAGTCCCTGCAAATAACTGAAATAGCGTAAATGACGGCAACGGTAAAAAAGTTGCTCTAAAAATGCTGGCAAGTATCCGTTAAAGACGGGTGATGTTCAACACGTCACCAGACAGGCTGACTTGCACGCCGGTACCCCACAGCGGGTCGCGGCGCAGGTCTTCGCAGACTTTGTACTGGCCGGCGATTGAAACCATTTCGGCGGTCATCTGCTGGCAGAAGATCCGCGCCTTGGTATTGCCTTTGATGCCGGCCAGGGCGCGGCCACGCATGGCGCCGTACACATGGATGTTGCCATCGGCCAGAAGTTCCGCACCCGGGCTGACCGAGGCGGTAACGATCAGGTCGCCACCCTGAGCATAGATCTGCTGGCCGCCACGCACTGGCGAAGTAATGATGCGGGTCGGGCGCACTTCGGGTTCGGGGGCCGGTGGTGGCGTCGGGGCGGGTTCGGGCTTTTTGACCACCTCGGGCTCGGGCTCCAGCGGCCGTTCGCGCGCGCCGGACGGTGGCAGCACCGGCAGGTCGATGGCGATGGCGGCGGCGATGTCCTCGATCCGGTTGGCGCGGATGGCCAGGGTACGCAGGCCATGGTGGCGGCAGATGCGCATCAAGCCGGGCAGGTCGATTGCCCCTTCGTCGGCCGGCAGCTTGTCCAGCGCCAGCACCAGCGGCGTGTTGCTGAAGAAGTTCGGTGCCTGGGCGACTTTGGCCGCCAACTGGCGGTCAAGGGCTTCAAGGTCATTGCGCGCCAGTTCCAGTACTGTAATGGCGAGCATGCTGCCCTTGAGCTGGAACACGGAGGCGGTGTCGGGTGTGTGGTTTGGGCTCATGGTCTGCATAGACGGCTTGTTGCGAAAAAAGTGCCCTGACTTATAACGAGAACACCGGTTGCCCGCAACATGCGCTGATCCGTTGTAGAATGCGCGGCCTTTGTCTTTCCGGATGCTTCAATGGAACGCCCGCGTTTTCGTCCCTATTACCTTCACCCCAAGTTCTGGGGCCTGTGGCTGGGCCTGGGCCTGCTGTGGCTGGTGGTCCAGTTGCCGTACCGGGTGCTGTTGAAAATCGGTGCGGCACTGGGTGCCGTGATGTACCGCTTCGCCGGTGAGCGTCGGCGCATCGCCGCGCGCAACCTGGAGCTGTGCTTCCCGGAACTGTCGGTCGACGAACGGCGGCGTTTGCTCAAGGCCAACTTCGCCTCTACCGGCATCGCCTTCTTCGAAATGGCCATGAGCTGGTGGTGGCCCAAGGCCAGGCTCGCGCGCCTGGCCCATATCGAGGGGCTGGAGCATCTGCAGGCCGCCCAGCAGGCGGGGCAGGGCGCCATCCTCATGGCGGTGCACTTCACCACCCTGGAAATCGGCGCCGCGCTGCTGGGCCAGCAGCACACCATCGACGGCATGTACCGCGAGCATGGCAACGCGTTGTTCGATTTCATCCAGCGCAGCGGCCGTGAGCGGCATAACCTTGACTCGCTGGCGGTGGAGCGCGAAGACGTGCGTGGCATGCTCAAGCTGCTGCGTTCGGGCCGGGCGATCTGGTACGCACCCGACCAGGACTACGGCGCCAAACAGAGCATTTTCGTGCCGCTGTTCGGCATCCCCGCAGCCACGGTAACCGCCACCACCAAGTTCGCCCGGCTGGGCAAGGCGCAGGTTATTCCGTTCACCCAGAAGCGCCTGGAGGATGGCAGCGGCTATCGTCTGGTAATCCACCCGCCACTGGCGGATTTCCCAGGCGAAAGCGAAGAGGCCGACTGCCTGCGTATCAACCAGTGGGTTGAGGGTGTGTTGCGCGAGTGTCCGGAGCAGTACCTGTGGGCGCACCGCCGGTTCAAGTCACGGCCCGAGGGTGCACCACGGCTGTATGAGAAGAAAAAGCGCTGAAAAATAGCTGATCCAGGAAGGACTTCATGGCCCCACCCCCGGTAACCGGTCTTATCCTTTCTGGCGGCGGCGCCCGCGCCGCCTATCAGGTTGGCGTCCTTGCCGGCATTGCCGAGTTGCTGCCTGCCGGCGCACATAATCCGTTCCCGGTCATTGTCGGTACCTCTGCCGGTGCCATCAACGCCGTTACCCTGGCCAGCGGCGCCACTCATTTCAACGAGGCCGTGCAACGGCTTACTGCCTTCTGGCAGAACTTTCGCAGCCATCTGGTCATCCGCAGTGACTGGCCCGGAGTCGTTCGCCAAGCCAGCCGTTTCGTTGGCCATAGCCTGCTGGGCCTGGGCGGCCAGGCGCCGGTGGCGCTGCTGGACAGCAGCCCACTGCGCAGCCTGCTGGAGGCACACTTGAACATGGATGGTATCGGCCATTCTCTGGCGGCCGAGCAGTTGCGCGCCGTGGCCGTCACCGCCTTCGGCTACGAGTCCGGCCAGGCGGTCACCTTCTACCAAGGGCGCGGCACCATCGAAGCCTGGCTGCGCCATCGCCGCATCGGCGTGCCCACGCCGTTGACCATCGACCACCTGCTGGCCAGCGCGGCCATTCCGCTGCTGTTTGCGCCGGTGCAATTGGGCGACGAATATTACGGTGACGGTGCGGTGCGCCAGTCGGCGCCGATCAGCCCGGCCCTGCACCTGGGCGCCAGCCGGGTGCTGGTGGTCGGGGTCAGCGGCAACCCGCAGCGGCCGGCACCGCCGTTGCCCACTCAGCGCGTGTTCAGTGGCCAGCAGCCGAGCCTGGCGCAGATCGGTGGGCACATGCTCAACAGCACGTTCATCGACAGCCTGGAAGACGACATCGAGTTGCTGCAGCGGCTCAACCACCTGAGCCGCTTGCTGCCAGCGCACTTGGATGCCCGGCGCCTGGGGCTGGCGCCGGTCGAGGTGCTGGTCGTGGCGCCCAGCCAGCCGCTGGACGAAATCGCCGCCCGGCACCGGCGTGAGCTGCCGGCGGCGTTGCGCTTGTTCCTGCGCGGGCCGGGGGCTACGCGGACCAGCGGGGCGGGGGTGTTGAGCTATCTGCTGTTCGAGGCGAGTTATTGCAGTGAACTGATCGAGTTGGGGCGACGGGATGCTTTGGCCAAGAAGCGGGAGTTGTGTCAGTTCCTGGGGATTTGACGTTGTCAGTTACGGCCCATTCGCGGGTTCATCGAGGCGGCGAACCGCCGCGAATGGGCCGGCACAGGTTACTCGGCTATCTGCAACTTGCGCGCCTGGGTATACACATACCGCACCTTTTCATACTCGAACGGCGAGTTCAGCTGGCCATAGCGGAACTTGGTGGTGTAGCGCTTATCCACCACCTGCAGGGCAAAAATTTCCGGGTGGTCGGTGCTGGTTTCGGGCACGTTCAGGTAGTTGATGGCCTGCTCGCCCGCATAGTCCACCACCAGCCCGGTGGTATCGCGCAGGTTCGATGGCCCCAGCACCGGCAGCATCAGGTAGGGCCCGTCTGGCACACCGTAGAAGCCCAGGGTCTGGCCAAAGTCTTCGCTCTGGCGTGGTAGGCCCATGCTGGTCGCCGGGTCCCATAGCCCGCCCACACCAATGATGGTATTGAACATCAGCCGGGCAGTGATCTCTGCCGAGCGCTTGACCTTGAGCTGCAGCACACTGTTGAACAGGTTCGGCACATCGCCCAGGTTGTTGAAGAAGTTGCTCACCCCGGTACGCACGAAGCGCGGGGTGACGTACTGGTAACCACTCACCAGCGGCAGCAGTACCCATTGGTCCAGCCGGTAGTTGAAGTGGTAGACGCGCCGGTTGATCGACTCCAGCGGGTCGTAGACGTTCAACGCTTCCAGGGTGGAGCGCTCGAACTCGCGCTGGTCCAGCCCCGGGTTGAATTTCAGTTCGCGCAGCGGGTCGAGAAAACCGTCGGCTTCGGGCGCCAGTGGTGCGGCGGTCACTTGCGGGTCGGCCTCGATCACGCTGGCCCGAGGGGCGGTTTCGGCGGCCAGGGCTGGGCCGGCGGCCAGCAGGGCAGTGGCGAAGAGGAGTTTGTTAACCACGGAAGAACTCCAGCATGGCGTCACTGTTGACGCGGTAATTGAGGTTGCCGCAGTGGCCGCCGTGGGGGTAAAGGGTCAGGCGGTCACCGAACACCTGGCGCAGAAAGCCGATGTCGCCCGGGCCGAGGATGACGTCGTCGGCGTTGTGCATCACGGCGATCTTGTCGCTGCTGCGCAGGTAGTCTTCCAGGGCATACAGGCTGACCTGGTTCACCAGTTGCAGGATGCTGTTGCCATCGGTGCGCGCACGCCACATGGGGATCACCTGCTCGGTCATGTAGCAGTCGAAGTCGCACTGCAAGGCGCGTTTGAAGAACGGCGTGAGGCTGCTGCCTTCGGTGATCGGGAACTTCGGCGGAATGATCAGGCCACGGCGGTTGATCAGGTCGGAGGTGAAGGCAATGTCGGCCGCCGAGAAACGGAACGAGGTGCCGATCAGCATGGCCATCTGCTCGTTGGACAGGTGCTGGCGCGACTGCTGGAAGTCATACAGCAGGGCGTCGTTCAGGTCTATGTAGCCCTTGTCCTGGAAGTAGCGAGTGAGCTTTTGCAGCATCAGCTCATAGAACGTGGTGCTGCGGTCGATGCCCTTGACCTGGGTTTGCACCAGTTTGTCCAGGTTGTTGATCGAGGTGTACAGGTTGACCGGCGGGTTCAGCAGCAGCACGCGCTTGAAGTTGAAGCTGCGGCGGGTTTCGTCCAGGTGGCTGACGAAGGCGGCGTCGAGCGCGCCCAGGCTGTAGCCGGTGAGGTAGAACTCGCTGATTGGCAGGCGTGGGTGCTGGGCGCGCACGGCCTGCATGACCCGGTACATGTCTTCGGCGTCTTCCTGGCTGACGCCGGGGGTGGCAAAGCGCGAGGCGGCGCTCATGAAGTCGTAGCTGGTGGGTGACGACAGCTGCACCACGTGGAAACCAGCCTGGTAGAACAGCTTCTTCAGGTACTCGTTGATGCTGCTGCTGTAGGGCGCACCGGTGCCAGCAATGATGAAAATCAGTGGTGCCTCGTGATCCTGGCGGGCCAGGCGGTACTTGAGCTTTTTCACCGCCCAGAAGTTGTCGGGCAGGGTGAACTCGCGCTCCGGGCGCAGGTTGAGGCTGTAGTCGGACTGGTTGATTTCGTCGTCGCTGGGCAGGGTCGGGCGCTGGTCCGGCGGCGTGGTGGCGATGGTGGCTTCGAACGGGTTGGTCAAGGGGTAGCCGTAGCTCGCGGCGTCGATATCCCGCGCTGAAGCGGCCACAGCCATAAGCAGGCTGCCGAGCAAGGCAGCGAGGCGCAAAGATCGAAGCATGTAATCCCCCAAAAGAACGCAAGGTCGAGCAGTGTGCAGGCTAGGACCACATCAACGCAGGCAAAGTTGCCTGGCGCGGTGGCCTTTGGTGTGCTGGTTATCTGCAACATAGCTGCAGGTTTGTGATTTTGCCTTACAACCGGGCTTAAGCGATCATGGATGAATTCGATTACCGCTATTGGAGAACTGGATGTCTCGTTCGCTGCCGGCTGCGCTGCTGGTACTGCTTCTGGGGTTGTGGCTCGCGGCCAGTTACGGCGTGCGCTATGGGCTGATGGAGGATGGCCAGTGGGTAGGGCTGTGCACGTCGCCTGCGGCGTATTGGCAGTGTGAAGTACGCGCGCTGCTGGGCTTGGGTATTCATCATCAGGTGTTGGCCTGGAGTGGGTTGGCGTTGGCGCTGCTGGCACAGGTGGTTTCCGGCCGCGCCGGCTGGTGGCTGGCGGTGGTGGCATTGGTGTTCGCGGTGCCTGCGCTGGTGTTGTACACCGCCAGCATTGCCGTGTTTGCGCTGGTGCTAGCGGGGCTGCGGCTTGTAAGAAAAGCCAAGGCGACGCGGTCTGTGTAGGAGCGGCCTTGCGTCGCGATGGGCCGCGCAGCGGCCCCGGCAATCTGTGCTGCTTCTCGAATTCTGGGGCCGCTTTGCGGCCCATCGCGACACAAGGCCGCTCCTACAGTTACCTGTGTTTTCAGGCTTTTCGAGTCATTCGCAAGCTCCGCCACAACGCTGCTGTCATCAGCACACTCACTACCGCCCAGATCAAGGCCTGCTGGTTCTCCAGCCCTTCCACGAACAGCTGCGGCGCCACCCCGGCGCCGACGATGAACGCCAGCAGCGTCACCTCCGCCCGCCGCGCCCTTACCGGCCACAGCACATACACCAGCGCCGGCAACGCCAGCGCAGCGCTGGGGAAGCTGCGGTAGCGCGGGTCGAACACCATCGCCAGCATGCTCACCGCTGCGGCAAAACCCGCCGCCAGCAACAGCCAGCCGGCCCGCGCCTGCAGCCAGGCGAATAAACGTTCGCGCCAGCCGGCCCGTTGCGCCAAGGCCAGCAGCGCATGGGCCAATACCAGCAGGTTCAGCCCGGCCAGTGCCACCGCCCACACCCACTCCCCGACAAAGCGTGCATGGGTGCGCATCAACTCGCCCCACAGCCCCAGGCAAACCGCGCCAAACGCCGCCAGCAATGGCAGCAACACTGCCGCCTGCACAGTCGCGGGGCGCCCGGCGAGCATCAACATGACCAACATCATTACCGCACTCGCCAGCAACCACTGTGGCCAGTAATGCAGGTTGCTCACCGGCCCTTCGAGCACGCCCTTGTCCTGCCGGTCGGCATCGTAAAGCCCCCAGTAACCGCCTACAGCACCTTCGTTGGCACGCTTCCACGGCTGGTCGAAGGCTTCGATCAGGTTGTAGCGCCAGCCGTTGCTTTCGGCCATGGCCACGAAGCCGCGAATGAAGCGCGCCTCGTTGGCCCGGCTGGGCACAGCGGTCTCGCGCTGGCGGCCTTCGCTGGGCCAGCCGGTTTCGCCGATCAGGATGTCCTTGGGCGCGAAGCGCGTGCCGAACACCCGGCGCACGTCGGCAACGTGGGCCAAGGCATCGTCGATGCCGCGCGGTTCGTCCTCCCAGTAGGGCAGCAGGTGGATGGTCAGGAAGTCCACCGCCGGTGCCACCTGCGGGTGCTGCAGCCAGAAATCCCAGACATCGGCGTAGGTCACCGGCACTTTGACCTGTTGCTTCACTCGGGCGATCAGCTTGGCCAGGTGTGCACCGGTCACCTCTTTGCGCAGCAGTGTCTCGTTGCCGACGATCACCGCGCTGACCACATCCGGGTTGGCGTTGGCGGTGGCGATCAGCAGGTCGATTTCCTTGTCGGTGTCGGCCGGGTGAGCGTTGACCCAGGCGCCCAACATCACCTTCAGGCCATGCTTGCGTGCCAGCGCCGGGATTGCCTCAAGGCCGCTCATGGAATAGGTGCGGATGCACTGGAATCGCTCAGCCAGCAAAGCAAGGTCGGCGTCCATCCGCGCCGGGCGCAGCTGTAACGGCTGGTCGTAGGGTGACTGGTCTTTGTCGAACGGCGTGTACGACGCGCACTGCAGCTTGTGCGTCGGGCTGGCCGCATCGGCCAGGTGTACCGGCTTACCCAGCCCGTACCAGAGCCCTCCAAGCCCAAGCAGGGCCAACAGGCAGGCAAGCAGGTACAACGGCAACAGCAGGCGGGCAGAACTGGGCATCGGGCGGTCCATCGTCAGGCGCAAAAGGGTAGATAGTAGCCCGGCGCCAATGCTTTGGCATGCAAGGATCGCGCAGGCCGGCGTAGGCCGATGGCGCTAATGGCACAGTGCTGTCGCATATGGGGCGGGTGCAGGTCGCAGCTGGATCAGGTCGACCTGTGTTGCAGGAAGATGATGCAATCTCCAAGACCTGACGAGGGGATGCTTTGATGGCGACTTTGAAAAAAATGCGACGTTTCCTGGGTGTGGGCACCGCCCTGGTAATGGCCATGAGCGCTGCACAGGCAATGGCTAAAGAAGTAAGCATAGGTTACGTGGATGGTTGGGCCGACAGCGTGGCGACCACCAACGTGGCCGCCGAAGTGATCAAGCAAAAGCTCGGCTACGACGTGAAGTTGCAGGCCGTGGCCACGGGGATCATGTGGCAGGGCGTGGCAACCGGTAAACTCGATGCCATGTTGTCGGCCTGGCTGCCGGTGACCCATGGCGAGTACTGGACCAAGAACAAGGACAACGTGGTCGACTACGGCCCGAACTTCAAGGATGCCAAGATCGGCCTGATCGTCCCCGAGTACGTCAAGGCGGTGAGCATCGCCGACCTCAAGACCGATAGCAGCTTCAAGCAGAAGATCGTCGGCATTGACGCAGGCTCCGGTGTGATGCTGAAAACCGACCAGGCGATCAAGGACTACGACCTGACCGGCTACAAGCTGCAGGCCAGCTCGGGCGCCGCGATGACTGCGGAACTGGGCCGTGCCTACGCCAAGCAGCAGTCGATTGCGGTGACCGGTTGGGTTCCGCACTGGATGTTCGCCAAGTGGAAGCTGAAGTTCCTCGAAGACCCGAAAGGTGTGTATGGCGCGGCGGAAACCGTGAACAGCATCGGCAGCAAGGAACTGGCGACCAAGGCTCCGGAAGTGGCGGAGTTCCTGAAGAAGTTCAACTGGCAGTCCAAGGACGAGATTGGCGAGGTGATGCTGGCGATTCAGGAAGGTGCCAAGCCTGAAGCCGCGGCCAAGGATTGGGTGGCCAAGCACCCTGATCGTGTGAAGGAGTGGACTGGCAAGTAACAACCCGTTACTGCCAATTTTGCTTCTTCGCGGGTAAACCCGCTCCCACAGGTACTGCGCAGGTTTCAACGCCTGTGTGATCCCTGTGGGAGCGGGTTTACCCGCGAAAGGGCCGCCACTTTGTTACGCAATCGGTAAAACACCGTTGCATCTAAGACTAAGGTCGTCTGGTTGGCGTTCAACAGCCGCATAAAGTAAGGGCGTGGGTTCCATCCCCTATCTGTGCTGCTAGGACAAAAACAATGAACGACAGCATTTACCTCTCGATACAAAACAGCCCCCGTTTCAAGGAGCTGGTTACCAAACGCGAACGGTTCGCCTGGGTGCTCTCGGCGATCATGCTCGGCCTGTACTGCGCCTTCATCCTCCTGATCGCCTACGGTCCTCACATACTGGGCGCCAAGCTCAGCCCTGAGTCGTCGATTACCTGGGGCATTCCCCTGGGCGTCGGCCTGATCGTTTCGGCATTCGTCCTGACCGCCATCTACGTACGCCGCGCCAACGGCGAATTCGATGAGCTGAACAAGGAAATCCTGAAGGAGGCGCAACAATGATTCGCCACGCCAAAGCCCTGGCCGTACTGGCCTGCGGAGCCTTCGCACCCGCCGTGTGGGCCGCCGATGCCCTGACCGGCGAGGTGCAGAAACAACCGCTGAACGTTTCCGCCATCGCCATGTTCGTGGCCTTCGTAGCCTTTACCCTCGGCATCACTTACTGGGCCTCCAAACGCAACAAGTCGGCAGCGGACTACTACGCGGCCGGCGGCAAGATCACTGGCTTCCAGAACGGCCTGGCGATTGCTGGCGACTACATGTCGGCGGCCTCGTTCCTGGGTATTTCCGCGTTGGTGTTCACCTCTGGCTACGACGGCCTGATCTACTCGATCGGTTTCCTGGTCGGCTGGCCAATCATCCTCTTCCTGATTGCCGAACGCCTGCGCAACCTAGGCAAGTACACCTTTGCCGACGTGGCCTCGTACCGCCTCGGGCAGAAGGAAATCCGCACCCTGTCGGCCTCCGGTTCGCTGGTGGTGGTAGCCTTCTACCTGATCGCGCAAATGGTGGGTGCCGGCAAGCTGATCGAGCTGCTGTTCGGCCTGGACTACCACGTGGCGGTCATCCTGGTAGGTATCCTGATGTGCCTGTACGTGCTGTTCGGCGGCATGCTGGCCACCACCTGGGTACAGATCATCAAGGCTGTGCTGTTGCTGTCCGGTGCCAGCTTCATGGCGCTGATGGTGATGAAGCACGTGGGCTTTGACTTCAACACGCTGTTCTCCGAAGCCATCAAGGTGCATGCCAAGGGCGAGGCGATCATGAGCCCCGGCGGCCTGGTCAAAGACCCGATCTCGGCGTTCTCGCTGGGCCTGGCTCTGATGTTCGGTACCGCTGGCCTGCCGCATATCCTGATGCGCTTCTTCACCGTCAGCGATGCCAAGGAAGCGCGCAAGAGCGTGCTGTACGCCACCGGCTTCATCGGCTACTTCTACATCCTCACCTTCATCATCGGCTTTGGCGCGATCCTGCTGGTCAGCACCAACCCGGACTTCAAAGACGCCGCCGGCGCACTGTTGGGTGGCAACAACATGGCAGCGGTGCACCTGGCCAATGCGGTAGGTGGCAGCGTGTTCCTCGGCTTCATCTCGGCGGTGGCTTTCGCCACCATCCTGGCGGTGGTTGCCGGCCTGACCCTGGCCGGTGCCTCGGCGGTGTCCCATGACCTGTACGCCAGCGTCTGGCGCAAGGGCAAGGCCAACGACAAGGACGAGATCCGCGTGTCGAAGATCACCACCGTCGCGCTGGGCGTGCTGGCGATCGGCCTGGGCATCCTGTTCGAGAAGCAGAACATCGCCTTCATGGTAGGCCTGGCCTTCTCCATCGCCGCCAGCTGCAACTTCCCGGTACTGTTGCTTTCGATGTACTGGAAGAAACTGACCACCCGCGGCGCCATGATCGGCGGCTGGCTGGGCCTGGTGAGTGCGGTGACGCTGATGATCCTCGGCCCGACCATCTGGGTGCAGATCCTCGGCCACGAGAAGCCAATCTACCCGTACGAATACCCGGCGCTGTTCTCGATGGCCATTGCCTTCGTCAGCATCTGGTTCTTCTCGGTCACCGACAAGTCCAAGGCTGCTGATGACGAGCGTGCGTTGTTCTACCCGCAGTTCGTGCGTTCGCAGACGGGCCTGGGTGCCAGTGGGGCGGTGTCCCACTAAAAAAACGCTTCTTGCTTGAACACAACGCCCCGTCAATCGGGGCGTTGTCGTTTTGGTCCTGCGCCAGGTGTGGCGTCAAATCATGCCAAGCAACAACAACACCAGCAGAATCACCAGCACCACACCAACGATGCCCGACGGGCCATAACCCCAACTGCGCGAGTGCGGGAAGACCGGTAAGCCACCAATCAGCAGGAGGATCAGGATGATGATCAGAATCGTGGTCATGACAGAATCCTTGCGTGGTTGAGGGTCAAGGGCCTCGGACTGCTGGCCTCTTGTATGTTCGGACCGGTGCCGCTTGTGAAAGATTCCATCTGTGTGCTGCCTGCACTGGCCCGGTCGCCGGCTGGGCCGGGACTGACCGCATGGTCATGCCCGCCCATTCACTACCCTGATGAACCCTGCCTGCCCACTCGGCCTTGATTAGACTCGTGGCACAACCACTTGAAACAAGGCCAGCCACCATGCAAAACCGCATCATGATCACCGGCGCCGGGTCCGGCCTCGGTCGCGAGATCGCCCTGCGCTGGGCGCGCGAGGGCTGGCGCCTGGCGCTGGCCGATGTCAACGAAAGCGGCTTGCGCGAAACCCTGGAGCGGGTGCGCGAAGCCGGCGGCGAAGGGTTTGTCCAGCGTTGCGACGTACGCGACTACAGCCAGCTCACCGCACTGGCCCAGGCCTGCACCGAGCAGTTCGGCGGCATCGACGTGATCGTCAACAACGCCGGGGTCGCTTCGGGCGGGTTCTTCGCCGAGCTGTCTCTTGAGGACTGGGACTGGCAGATCGCGGTCAACCTGATGGGCGTGGTCAAGGGCTGCAAGGCGTTCCTGCCGCTGCTGGAGCGCAGCAAGGGGCGCATCATCAACGTTGCCTCGATGGCCGCGTTGATGCAGGGCCCGGGCATGAGCAACTACAACGTAGCCAAGGCCGGCGTGCTGGCACTCTCAGAGAGCCTGCTGGTGGAGCTGCGCCAGCTGGAAGTGGCCGTGCATGTGGTGTGCCCGTCGTTCTTCCAGACCAACCTGCTGGACTCGTTCCGTGGGCCGAACCCGGCGATGAAGGCGCAGGTTGGCAAGCTGTTGGAAGGCTCGCCGATCAGCGCGGCGGACATTGCCGATTACATCCATCAGCAGGTCGCCGCGGGTGAGTTTCTGATACTGCCCCACGAAGCAGGGCGCCAAGCCTGGCAATTGAAGCGCCAGGCCCCCGAGCGGCTGTATGACGAGATGGCGGAAATGGCGGTGAAAATGCGCACCAAGGCCCAGGCGCGATGAATAATCTGTAGGAGATTTTACCTGGCGGAGTAGGGTTCTTCTGATTCACTGCAGAACTATTGAGTAGGGGAATGCCGACACGGCAGGCTCCGGTTTTCCCTTTCGGTGGAGGACCGGACCATGCTGGTAATAGGACGCGAAGTGGGTGAGACCATCGTGATTGGCGATGATATTCGCATCAGGGTGGTGGAAACCCGTGAGGGGGTGGTGCGCTTTGGCGTGGATGCGCCGCGCGAGGTCCCGGTGCATCGGGCCGAGGTATACAAGCGCATCCAGGAGGCCAAACAAGGCAAGAGCTGCTAGTCAAGCAGCTCACGGGGCACATCGTGCTTGGCCAGCAACTGGCACTGCTGGCTTTCCGGGTCGAACAGGATGAACGCCTGGCCTTTGGCCAGGGCCTGGCGCACCCGCAGCACACGGGTTTCCAGCGGGGTGTCGTCGCCGTTGTCGGTGCCGTCGCGGGTGACGAAGTCCTCGATCAGGCGGGTCAGGGTTTCGGCTTGCAGTTGCTCGTAGGGGATCAGCATGGTGGGTGGTGTCTGAAGTAGGTGTGGCCATGCTACGCGAAACATTCGAGTTTTGGGGCTGCATAACAGCCCCAGGGCCTTCAGCCTTTATTGCCAACCAGGCTATCCACCGTCGGCACCCGCGTATCGCTCTCCATCTGCGCATCATGCTCCAGCTGATGGCTGAAGCGTTCAAGCGACGCATTGGCCGGTTGCGAATCGCTGGCGAACACCGGTGGGCTCAACAGGTACGCCGACAACAACCGGCTCAGCGCTGCCAGGCTGTCGATATGGGTACGCTCGTACCCATGGGTGGCATCGCAGCCAAACGCCACCAGCGCAGTGCGAATATCGTGCCCCGCCGTCACGGCCGAATGGGCGTCGCTGAAGTAATAGCGGAACAGGTCACGCCGCACGGGCAAGTCGTGGTCGCCGGCCAGTTTCAGCAGGTGCCGGGACAGGTGGTAGTCGTAAGGCCCCGACGAGTCCTGCATGGCCACGCTCACGGCATGCTCGCTGGACGCCTGCCCGGGCGCCACCGGGGCGATGTCGATGCCGACGAACTCGCTGACGTCCCAAGGCAGGGCACCGGCTGCCCCTGAGCCGGTTTCTTCGGTGATGGTGAACAGCGGGTGGCAATCGATCAAAGGTTGCCGGCCGCTTTCCACCACGGCCTTCAATGCTGCCAGCAATGCGGCTACGCCAGCCTTGTCGTCCAGATGGCGGGCGCTGATGTGGCCGCTTTCGGTGAACTCGGGCAAAGGGTCGAAGGCCACGAAGTCACCGATGCTCACGCCCAGTGCCTCGCAGTCGGCGCGGGTGGCGCAGTAGGCGTCCAGGCGTACTTCCACATGATCCCAGCTGATAGGCATCTGGTCGATGGCGGTGTTGAAGGCATGCCCGCTGGCCATCAGCGGCAGAACGCTGCCGCGGAACACCCCGGTATCGGTGAACACGCTGACGCGACTGCCTTCGGCGAAGCGGCTGGACCAGCAACCCACTGGCGCCAGGGCCAGGCGGCCGTTGTCCTGCAGCTGGCGCACACTGGCGCCGATGGTGTCGAGGTGGGCGGACACGGCCCGGTCGGGTGAAGTTTGCCGGCCCTTGAGGGTGGCGCGGATGGTGCCACGGCGGGTCAGCTCGAAGGGGATGCCCAGTTCGTCCAGGCGTTCGGCAACGTAGCGCACGATGGTATCGGTGAACCCGGTGGGGCTGGGAATGGCGAGCATTTCCAGGAGCACACGTTTGAGGTAGTCGAGATCGGGTTCGGGGAGTCGTTCGGACATGTCCAGGCCTCCGGTCGGGTTGATATTCCAGGCTGTGGCGCGGTCTTTGTAGGAGCGGCCTTGTGTCGCGAAAGGGGTGCGAAGCGCCCCCAGGATTTCAGCTTCGCTGCTTAGATTGCTGGGGCCGCTTTGCGGCCCTTTCGCGAAACAAGGCCGCTCCTACAAAACGCCGAGCAGTTGTCAGGCCAAAGGTCGGCTATGCGGAAACAGCAAGTCGATAAAGCGCTCGGCCGTTGGCTGCGGTTCATGGTTGGCCAGGCCGGCACGTTCGTTGGCCTCGATGATCACGTACTCCGGCTGCCCGGCGTCACGCACCATGAAGTCCAGCCCCACCACCGGAATTTCCAGCGCCCGAGCAGCGCGCACAGCAGCGTCGGCCAGTACCGGGTGCAGGCGCTCGGTGACGTCTTCCAGGGTGCCGCCGGTGTGCAGATTGGCGGTGCGCCGCACGGCCAGACGCTGGCCGGCAGGCAGCACGTCGTCATAGCCCAAGCCCGCCGCGCGCAAGGTGCGCTCGGTTTCGTCGTCCAGCGGGATGCGGCTTTCGCCACTGGTGGCGGCCTGGCGCCGGCGGCTCTGGGCCTCGATCAACTGGCGCACACTGTGCTTGCCATCGCCCAGCACCTGCGCCGGGTGACGGATGGCGGCGGCCACCACTTCGTAGCCGATTACCACGATGCGCAGGTCGAAGCCGGCATGGAAGCTTTCCAGCAACACGCGGCTGTCGAACTGGCGGGCGTGCGCCACGGCGCGGGTGATGTCGTCGATGCAGGTCAGGTTCACCGCCACGCCCTGGCCTTGCTCACCGTCGACCGGCTTGACCACGACTGCGCCATGCTCGTCGAGAAACGCCAGGTTGTCGTCGGCATTGCCCGCCAGTTGCTGCGCCGGCACCTGCAGCCCAGCGTTGTGCAGGGCGTGCTGGGTCAGGCGCTTGTCTTGGCACAGGGTCATGGTCACGGCACTGGTCAGGTCGCTGAGCGATTCACGGCAGCGAATGCGCCGCCCACCCAGGCTCAGGGTGAACAGGCCGCCAGCGGCGTCATCCACCTGTACTTCGATGCCCCGGCGCAACGCCTCGTCGACGATGATGCGGGCATAGGGGTTAAGGTCGGCTTGCGGCCCGGGCCCGAGGAACAACTGCTCGTTGATGCCATTTTTGCGCTTGACCGCAAAGGTGGGCAGGTTGCGAAAGCCCAGCTTCTGGTACAGGCGCTTGGCCTGGCGGTTGTCGTGCAGCACCGACAGGTCGAGGTAGGCCAGGCCCCGGCTCATGAAGTGCTCGATCAGGTGGCGCACCAGCACCTCACCCACGCCTGGGCGGGTGCAGTGCGGGTCCACGGCCAGGCACCACAGGCTGCTGCCATGCTCAGGGTCATCGAACGCCTTGGCGTGGTTCAGGCCCATGACGCTGCCGATCACAGCGCCGCTGTCTTCGTCTTCGGCCAGCCAGTACACCGGGCCGCCCAGGTGCCGAGGGGTCAGTAGTTCGGCGTCCACCGGCAGCATGCTGCGTGCCTGGTACAGGGTGTTGATCGCCTGCCAGTCGGCGGGGTTCTGCGCCCGGCGCACGCGGAAGCCGCGGAACACCCGCTGCGCCGGGCGGTAGTCGGTGAACCACAGGCGCAAGGTGTCGGACGGGTCCAGGAACAACTGCTGTGGGGCCTGGGCCAGCAATTGCTGGGGCGCGGCCACGTACAGGGCGATATCGCGCTCGCCGGGGCATTCGTCGAGCAAGTCCTCGGCCAGCGAAACCGGGTCGGGGTAGGTGTGGCCGATCAGCAGCCGGCCCCAGCCGCAGTGCACGGCTCGCGGCTGGTCGTGGGGCTGGCTGCCGTCGCCGGCCAGGCGCGCCTGCAGGCGCTCATAGGACGGCGCCTGGCCGCGCAGCAGGCGCTGCCCGTAAGCGATTTCATGGGCTTTCATCGGTCAGATTCCTTGTTCGCTCAGCCACAGGTTCAGCGCCGCCAGCTGCCACAGCTTGGAGCCGCGCAGCGGCGTCAGCTGGCCATGGGGGTTGCTCAGCAGGCGGTCGAGCATGGCCGGGTTGAACAGTCCACGGTCTTGGCTGGGGTCGGTCAGCAGCTCACGCACCCAGCCCAGGGTGGCGCCTTCCAGGTGTTTCAGGCCCGGCACCGGGAAGTAGCCCTTTTTGCGGTCGATTACCTCGTGCGGGATCACCCGCCGTGCTGCCTGCTTGAGCACCTGCTTGCCGCCGTCGGGCAGCTTGAAGCGCGCCGGGATGCGTGCCGACAGTTCCACCAGGCGGTAGTCGAGGAATGGCGTGCGTGCTTCGAGGCCCCAGGCCATGGTCATGTTGTCCACCCGTTTGACCGGGTCGTCGACCAGCATCACCGTGCTGTCCAGGCGCAGCGCCTTGTCCACCGCGTCCCGTGCGCCGGGGCGGGCGAAGTGCTCGCGCACGAAGTCACCGGCGGCGTCGGTTTCCAACAGCCAAGGGGCCTGTACGGTATCGCGGTACTCGGCATGGCTGCGGTCGAAGAAGGCGTCGCGGTAGGCAGCAAAGGCATCCTCGGCGCCGGCCACCTGCGGGTACCAGTGGTAACCGGCGAACAGTTCGTCCGCGCCCTGGCCGCTCTGCACGCCTTTGCAGTGCTTGGCCACTTCCCGCGACAGCAGGTAGAAGGCGATGCAGTCGTGGCTGACCATCGGCTCGCTCATGGCGCGGAACGCGGCCGGCAACTGGTCGATGATTTCGTGTTCGGCAATGCGCAGTTGGTGATGGCGGGTGCCGTAGTGCTTGGCGATCAGGTCGGAATACTGGAACTCGTCGCCGCGCTCGCCGCCGGCGTCCTCGAAGCCGATGGAGAAGGTCGACAGGTCGTCCACGCCCACTTCGCGCAACAGGCCCACCAGCAGGCTGGAGTCGACCCCGCCGGACAGCAACACACCCACGTCGACGGCAGCCCGTTGGCGAATGGCCACGGCGTCACGGGTGGCGTCGAGCACGCGGGTGGTCCAGCCTTCCAGGTCGAGATCGCGCTCGTCCGGGTTGGCGCCGTATTGCAGTTGCCACCAGGTCTGGCGCTCTACTTCGCCATGCCGGTCAATGCGCATCCAGGTGCCGGGTTCCAGCTTTTGCACGTTGGCCAGCAGGGTGCGCGGTGCTGGCACCACGGCGTGGAAGTTCAGGTAGTGGTTGAGCGCCACCGGGTCGAGCATCGGGTCGATGTCGCCGCCCTTGAGCAGCGCCGGCAGGGTAGAGGCAAAGCGCAGGCGCTCGCCGTTGCGCGACAGGTACAAGGGCTTCACGCCGAGGCGGTCGCGGGCCAGGAACAGGCGCTGGTTATCGCGCTCCCAGATGGCCAGGGCAAACATGCCGTTGAGCTTGGGCAGCAGTGCCGCGCCCCAGGCGTGGTAGCCCTTGAGCAGCACCTCGGTATCGCCGTCGGACCAGAAGCTGTAGCCCAGGTCTTGCAGTTCCTGGCGCAGTTCGGGGAAGTTGTAGATGGCACCGTTGAAAGCCAGTGACAGGCCCAGGGTGTTGTCGACCATCGGCTGCGCCGATCCATCGGACAAGTCCATGATTTTCAGGCGCCGGTGGCCAAGGGCAATCGGGCCTTGGCTATGGAAGCCCCACGCATCCGGGCCGCGTGGCGCCAGGTGATGGGTGATGCGCTCTACCGCAGCCAGGTCGGCTGGGCGAGGGGCTTGGTCGATAGGGGTGAAACGCAACTCTCCTGCTAATCCGCACATAAGTCCTTACCGGTTTTTCCGTTGGGGAGGTGGTGCCCCGGATTAGGGCACCTTCAGGAACTGACCTGTGTGCTTTGCGAGAGTTTTAGAACAATCTGTTATATGACGTTGAGTCCTGGGGGCGCACTACGCCCCGAGAGCTATCACTTGCCCCGAATCAACCTACGCAAGGCGAACCGGTTCGGATGACAAGCTTCTGCCACCGCGCGGGGTAACGGCAACGGTTCCCCGCACACCCAGGCCGCCACCAGCTCGCCACTCAACGGCGCTGTGATCAACCCGCGCGAGCCATGCCCACTGTTCACGTACAACCCGCCCAGCCATGGGCAGGCCACATCCGGCACCTGCCGCGCATCCCGGCCCAGCACCGCATAGGCCTCGGCAAACGCCTGGCTGTCGGCCAGCGGCCCGACGATTGGCAGGTAATCCGGGCTGGTGCAACGGAACGCTGCACGCCCCTGCAGTTGTTCAGCGTCCAGTTCAGCCACGCCCAGCCGCTGCGCCAGGTCGACGGAAATCTCGTCCAGCAGCGCCAGGTTGCCCTGGTGTTCGGCCACCGTCGGCGCAAGGTCTTCGCTGTGGAAATCAAAACTCGCGCCCAGGGTATGTTCATCCCCGCGCGGTGGTGCCACATAGCCTTCCGCGCACACCACGGTACGCAGCGCCCGGCTGCTGGCGGTGGCCGGCAAGCGGGTGATCTGCCCACGGATGCGCTTGAGCGGCAACTGCGCGCAAGGCTCGAAACGGCGCACATCGGCAGCGCCGGCCAGGACCACCACCGGTGCGCTGGCCAGCAGGCGATCGCCAGCCCAGGCTTGCCAGTGTTGACCAATGTTGCGCAGCTCGATGACGTCCTGGTGGGTCAGCAGGCGAATACCTGGATGCTGCAACTGCTGCTGGCACAGCGCCGGTGGGTGCACCCAACCCCCTTCGGGGTAGAACAGCCCGCCGGCTGGCAAGGCCACCCCGGCGATGGCTTCGGCCTCGGCGCGCTCCAGCGCGTGCAGCAAGTCGTGGTCGAAGGCGGCGGCCAGTTTGCCCTGGCGTTCGGCCTCCTTGGCGTCGAAGGCCAACTGCAGCACGCCGCAGGCATCCCAGTCCTGGCCACGTTGCAAGCGCTGGAGCTGGCGCCGTGTGTAGCCGAACCCGGACAGAATCATCTGCGACAGCGCGGTGCCATGGGCAGACAGCTTGAGGTACAGCACCCCTTGCGGGTTACCCGAAGCTTCCTGGGCCGGGGCTTCGTGGCGCTCCAGCACAGTGACCTGCCAGCCACGCCGGGCCAGGCTGGCAGCGGTGGTGCTGCCGGCGAGCCCGGCACCGATCACCAGCGCTTCGCGCGGCCCTTGTGCAACCGCTGGGCGTGCGTACCAGGGGGCTTTGGGACCGGGGACGGGGCCGACGTAGGCGCCGCTCATCACCTCCCACTTCTTGCCGATGCCTGGCACCTTCTTCATGGCGAAGCCAGCTTCGACCAGGCTGCGGCGTACCCACCCGGTGGTGGTGAACGTGCCCAGCACAGTGCCCGGATGCGATAGCCGCGCCAGCTGCGCGAACAGCTCTGGGGTCCACATGTCGGGGTTCTTGGCGGGGGCGAAGCCATCGAGGAACCACACATCGATCTGTGCATCGAGTTGCGGCAGCTGTTCCAGCACATCGCCGATCAACAGCGTGAGGGTGACCCGGCCATTGGCGAAGGTGAACTGCTGAAAACCTGGGTGTACCGCCACGTATTGCTCCAGCAGCGGCTCGGTATAGGCAGCTAGCTCAGGCCACAGGCTTACGGCGCGGGCCATGTCAGCGTGGCCAAGGGGGTACTTTTCGACGCTGACGAAGTGCAGGCGCGCGTCGCGGTGAGCGTGCTGGTCGAACAGCTGCCAGGCGCAGAAAAAATTCATCCCGGTGCCAAAACCGGTTTCGCCGATCACCCCGCAGGTATGCGGCGCCAGGTTGGCAAAGCGCTCGGCCAGGCGGGTCTGGCCGAGGAACACGTGCTTGGTTTCTTCAATGCCTTCGTTGACCGCGAAATAGACGTCGTCGTATTGCCGCGAGTGGGGGCGGCCCTGGTCGTCCCAGTCGATCTGGGCGTGCTGGAGGAGGGTGGACATGGTTGGCTCGGTTGCAGCGGATGGCGAGATTTTATGTCATCCGGGTCAGCTGTGGGAGCGCGTTCATTCTCGAACAGGCCAGTACAGGCAGAAATGAAATCCGCTAGTCTTGGTTATCCATTGAAGGAGCCAGTGCATGTTCGAATCTGCCGAAATCGGCCACAGCATCGACAAGGAGGCTTACGACGCCGAGGTGCCCGCTTTGCGCGAGGCCCTGCTCGAAGCCCAGTACGAACTCAAGCAGCAGGCGCGTTTCCCGGTGATCGTGCTGATCAACGGCATCGAAGGCGCCGGCAAGGGTGAGACGGTAAAACTGCTCAACGAGTGGATGGACCCGCGCATGATCGATGTGCTCACGTTCGACCAGCAGACCGACGAGGAACTGGCCCGGCCACCCGCCTGGCGTTACTGGCGGGCCTTGCCACCGAAGGGGCGGATGGGCGTGTTCTTCGGCAACTGGTACAGCCAGATGCTGCAGGGGCGGGTGCATGGGGTGTTCAAGGACGCCGTGCTCGATCAGGCCATCATGGGCGCCGAGCGCCTGGAGCAGATGCTGTGTGACGAAGGTGCGCTGATCATCAAGTTCTGGTTCCACCTGTCCAAGAAGCAAATGAAGGCACGGCTGAAATCGCTCAAGGACGACCCGCTGCACAGCTGGAAGATCAGCCCGCTGGACTGGCAGCAGTCAGAAACCTACGACCGGTTCGTGCGCTTTGGCGAGCGCGTGCTGCGCCGCACCAGCCGCGACTATGCCCCGTGGCATATCGTCGAAGGGGTCGACCCGAATTATCGCAGCCTGGCGGTGGGGCGCATCCTGCTGGAAAGCCTGCAAGCCGCCCTGGCCAACAACCCCAAGGGCAAGCACCAGGGCAACGTGGCCCCGCTTGGCCGCAGCATCGACGACCGCAGCCTGCTTGGCGCCCTGGACATGACCTTGCGCCTGGACAAGGCCGACTACCAGGAACAGCTGGTCACCGAACAGGCCCGCCTGGCAGGCCTGCTGCGTGACAAGCATATGCGCCGGCACGCGCTGGTGGCGGTGTTCGAAGGCAACGACGCCGCCGGCAAGGGCGGTGCCATCCGCCGCGTGGCGGCTGCGTTGGACCCGCGCCAGTACCGCATCGTGCCGATTGCCGCACCCACCGAAGAAGAGCGCGCCCAGCCGTACCTTTGGCGGTTCTGGCGGCATATACCGGCGCGTGGCAAGTTCACCATCTTCGACCGTTCCTGGTATGGCCGGGTGCTGGTGGAGCGGGTGGAAGGCTTTTGCAGCCCGGCCGACTGGATGCGCGCGTACAGCGAGATCAACGACTTTGAAGAGCAGTTGGTGAACGCCGGCGTGGTGGTGGTCAAGTTCTGGCTGGCGATTGACCAGCAAACCCAGCTGGAGCGCTTCGAAGAGCGCGAGCAGATCCCATTCAAACGCTACAAGATCACCGAGGAGGACTGGCGCAACCGTGACAAGTGGGGCGAGTACACCCAGGCAGTGGGCGACATGGTCGACCGCACCAGCAGCGAGATTGCACCGTGGACGCTGGTGGAGGCCAATGACAAGCGCTGGGCGCGGGTGAAGGTGTTGCGCACCATCAACCAGGCGCTGGAAGCGGCGTTTGCCAAGGACAAGAAATAATCGAAGTTCCTGGTTGCCTGTTCTGGCCTCTTCGCGTGTTTACCCGCGAAGAGGCCAGAACAGGCATCACATTTACCAAGCCATGCCGCCGAAGAATGACCTGATGAATTCTTTTCTCGGCACGCTTTCCCGCCACGGCCCTCCAAGTCCGTAGAATCCAATCACCCCCACCACGGGTTTGATCGAGGATTTTATGCACACCACTTCCGGCCGCTGGGGCTATGGGCTGTTCCTGGCGCTTCTGACGGCGCTGCTCTGGGGTATCTTGCCGATCAAGCTCAAGCAGGTGCTGCAAGTGGTCGACCCGATCACCGTCACCTGGTATCGCTTGTCGGTCTCCGGCGGCCTGCTGTTCGCCTGGCTGGCGGCTCAGCGGCGCTTGCCGTCCGTGCGCAAACTTACGCCCAAGGGCAAAGGCCTGGTGGTGCTGGCCGTGCTTGGCTTGATGGGTAACTACGTGCTGTACCTGATCGGTCTCAAGCTGCTCAGCCCCGGCACCGCGCAACTGGTGGTGCAAATCGGCCCGGTGCTGTTACTGGTGGCCAGCGTATTCGTGTTCCGCGAGCGCTTCAGCCTGGGGCAGGGCGTGGGCCTGCTGATTCTGCTGGCGGGTTTTGGGCTGTTTTTCAACCAGCGCCTGGAAGAACTGCTGACGTCGCTGGGCACCTACACCACCGGGGTGCTGACTATCCTGCTGGCCACCAGCATCTGGGTGTTCTACGCCCTGAGCCAGAAGCAATTGCTGACCGTATGGCATTCGCAACAGGTAATGATGGTGATCTACCTCAGTTGCGCCGCGCTGCTCACGCCTTGGGTGCACCCGCTGGAAGCGCTGCAACTGACCCCAGTGCAAGGTTGGCTGCTGCTGGCCTGTTGCCTGAATACCCTGGTGGCCTATGGCGCGTTTGCCGAAGCGCTGGCGCACTGGGAGGCGTCGCGAGTGAGTGCCACCCTGGCGCTGACGCCGCTGGTGACCTTTGTCGCGGTGGCGCTGGCGGCGGTGATTTGGCCAGCGTACGTACATGCCGAGGACATCAATGCCCTGGGCTATGTGGGAGCGGTAACCGTGGTGTTCGGCTCGGCGGTGGTGGCGCTGGGGCCATCGCTGGTGGCCGGGTGGCGGGCCCGCAAAGCGCGATTGGCCCAGGTTCATTAAGCCTACGCGCTCCCACAATGCCCGGGTAATGAGCGGCTGGCCGAGTTAGCCATGCCCCCCTGGGGCCAGCATGTTCTCTGGCCGCACCCACTGGTCGAACTGCTCATTGGTCAGATACTTCAACTCCAAAGCCGCCTCCCTCAAGGTCTTGCCTTCGCTGTAAGCCTTCTTGGCAATTTCCGCTGCCTTGTCATAGCCAATGTGCGGGTTGAGCGCGGTCACCAGCATCAACCCGCGTTCCAGGTGCGCAGCCATCTGCTGGGCATCCGGTTCGATACCCGCCACGCAATGCAGCTGGAAATTGCGGCAACCATCGGCCAGCAATTCGACCGATTGCAGCAGGTTATGAATGATTACCGGCTTGAACACGTTCAACTGCAAATGCCCCTGGCTGGCGGCAAAACCAATCGCCGCGTCATTGCCCAGCACCTGGCAGGCCAGCATCGACAGTGCCTCGCACTGGGTCGGGTTGACCTTGCCCGGCATGATCGAACTGCCCGGCTCGTTGGCCGGCAGGCGCACCTCGGCCAGCCCCGCGCGCGGGCCAGAGCCCAGCAGGCGCAGGTCGTTGGCGATTTTCATCAGGGCTACAGCCAGGGTCTTCAGGGCCCCGGCCAGGCTGGTCAGCGGTTCGTGGCCAGCGAGGGCGGCAAACTTGTTGGGCGCGGTGACGAATGGCAGCCCGGACTCCGCCGCCAACTCGGCAGCGATGGCTTCGGCAAAACCATGCGGGGCGTTGAGCCCGGTACCCACGGCGGTACCGCCCTGGGCCAGTTCACACACCGCCGGCAGGGTGGCGCGGATGGCGCGCTGGGCGTAGTCGAGTTGCGCGACGAAGGCCGAAACCTCCTGGCCGAAGGTGATCGGTGTGGCGTCCATCATGTGCGTGCGGCCGGTTTTCACCAGCTTGTGGTGGCGCGCCGACAACTCGGCCAGCCCTGACGACAACTCGGCGATCGCTGGCAGCAGCTGTTCATGCACTGCCTGCGCAGCAGCAATGTGCATGGCCGTGGGGAAGCAGTCGTTGGAGCTTTGCGAGCGGTTGACGTGGTCGTTGGGGTGTACTGGCGCCTTGCCGCCACGGCCTTTGCCGGCCAGCTCGTTGGCGCGCCCGGCAATAACCTCGTTGACGTTCATGTTGCTCTGGGTGCCGCTGCCCGTTTGCCAGACGACGAGCGGGAACTGGTCATCGTGCTTGCCATCCAGCACTTCATCGGCGGCCTGTTCGATCAACCGGGCGATGTCGGCCGGCAAGTCGCCATTGCGGTCGTTGACGCGCGCCGCGGCCTTCTTGATCAGTGCCAGGGCGTGCAGCACCGCGAGGGGCATGCGTTCCTTGCCAATGGCGAAGTTGATCAGCGAACGCTGGGTCTGCGCACCCCAGTAGGCGTCCTCCGGAACTTCGACCGGGCCCAGGCTGTCTGTCTCGATACGGCTCATTCTGTACTCACTCCTGTGTAGTTCGAAATCGCAGTTTAGGCCCTGATTCGACCGAGCGGTTCCGTCGCTCGTCGTGCCACTTGAGCACATCGCCACCACGGCGCAGAATGCTCTACTCTGAGGTACCCGCCTCCGTCTCTTTGAAGGAAATGCAATGACCCGTCTCCGTGTCCTTTGTGCCGCCGTTGCCCTGGTTTGCGCCAGCGGCCAGGTACTCGCTGCCACCGCCAGCCACAACGCTGCTGCCGAGAAATTCCTGACCCTGGCCAACGCCGACAAGCTGGGCACCCCGGTGTACATGCAAGTACAGCAAATGTTCGCCCAGCGTTTCGCCCAGACCAAGGCCCCGGCCGCCAAACAGCCGGTACTGGAAAGCTACCAGGCCAAGGCCAACGCGGCACTGGACAACGCCATCGGCTGGAACAAGCTGAAGCCGAAGATGGTCGACCTGTACACCCAGACCTTCACCGAGCAGGAGCTCAAGGACCTGGTCAAGTTCTATGAATCGCCACTGGGCAAGAAAGTGCTGCGTGAAATGCCCAAGGTTACCCAGCAGTCGGCGCAGCTGACCCAACAGAGCCTGGAACCAGCAGTGCCGGTGGTGAACAAGCTGCTGGAAGACATGACCAAGGAACTGGACCCGAACGCAGGCAAGGCCGCCGCCCCGGCGAAGAAGTGAGTACGCCGCAATGACCATGCAACAGCGTATCGAACAGCAGTTGGCCACGCTGGCGCCGCAACACCTGCAAGTGCTCAACGAAAGCCACATGCACAGTCGTGGTCAGGAGACCCACTACAAAGCAGTGATCGTCAGCGAGCAGTTTGCCGGGTTGAACAGCGTCAAGCGCCACCAGAAGGTCTATGCCACCATGGGTGAGCTGATGGGTGAGATCCACGCCCTGGCTATCCACACCTACACCGCCGAAGAGTGGGTCAAGGTCGGCGTTGCACCGGCCTCGCCGGTGTGTGCGGGCGGCGGGCACTGAAACCTTTTTGTCGTTCTGGTAGAATTCGCAACGCGCCGCTTGTCGGCGCGTTTTTATTTGTCAATCCGGTCCGCCCCTTACGAGGGCAACCACCTGGAGAATCTGCTTCATGTCCCAAGCCATCGTCGTCGCGGCGCTGTACAAGTTCGTCACCCTGGAAGACTACATCGAGCTGCGCGAGCCGCTGCTGCAAGCCATGCTCGACAACAACGTCAAAGGCACCCTGCTGCTGGCCCACGAGGGCATCAACGGCACCGTGTCGGCCACCCGCGAAGGCATCGACGGCCTGCTGGCCTGGCTGCGCAACGATCCGCGCCTGGTCGATGTCGACCATAAAGAGTCGTACTGCGACGAACAGCCCTTCTACCGCACCAAGGTCAAGCTCAAGAAAGAAATCGTCACCCTCGGCGTGCCGGGCGTAGACCCCAACCAGGCAGTCGGCACCTATGTCGAGCCCAAGGACTGGAACGCCTTGATCAGCGACCCGGAAGTGCTGCTGATCGACACCCGTAACGACTACGAAGTGGCCATCGGTACTTTCAAGGGCGCCATCGACCCGAAGACCGAAACCTTCCGTGAATTCCCGGAGTACATCAAGGCCAACTTCGACCCGAGCAAGCACAAGAAAGTGGCCATGTTCTGCACCGGTGGCATCCGCTGTGAAAAAGCCTCCAGCTACATGCTCGGTGAAGGCTTTGATGCGGTCTATCATCTTAAGGGCGGCATCCTGAAATACTTCGAGGAAGTGCCTCAGGAAGAAAGCCTGTGGGACGGCGACTGCTTCGTCTTCGACAACCGCGTCACGGTGCGCCATGACCTGAGCGAAGGCGAGTACGACCAGTGCCACGCCTGCCGCCACCCGATCAATGCACAGGAGCGTGCGTCCGAGCACTATTCGCCAGGTGTCAGCTGCCCGCATTGCTGGGACACCCTGAGCGAAAAGACCCGGCGCAGTGCCATCGACCGGCAGAAGCAGATCGAGCTGGCCAAGGCCCGCAACCTGCCGCACCCGATCGGTTACAACTACAAAGCCGAGGCCTGATGCATGTCTGCACGCCTGATCTATGTGATGGACCCGATGTGCTCCTGGTGCTGGGGTTTCGCGCCAGTGGCCGCGGCCCTGATCGCCCAGGCGCGTGAGGCAGGCGTTGCCACCCGTCTGGTGCCGGGTGGGCTGCGTACCGGCGGCAGCGCCTTGGACAGCTCCACCCGCAAGTACATCCTCGAACACTGGCAGGCGGTGGCTGAGGCTACCGGCCAGCCGTTCCGCTTCGAGGGTGCCATGCCCGACGGCTTCGTCTACGACACCGAGCCGGCCTGCCGTGCCCTGGTCACAGCCCGTGAGCTGGACGCCGAGCGCGTCTGGCCGCTGCTGGCGCTGATCCAGCGTGCGTTCTACGAGCAAGGCATGGATGTGACCACCGCGCCACAGCTGGTCGAGCTGGCTGAACAGGCCGGCTTCGACCGTGCCGTGTTCGCCGAAACCTTCGCCCGTGCCGACACCCGTGCTGCCACAGCGGCCGACTTCGCCTGGGCGCAGGACCTGGGTATCGCCGGCTTCCCGACCCTGTTGGCCGAGCGCAACGGCCAACTGGCCTTGCTGACCAACGGCTATCAGCCGCTGGAGCGCCTGCAACCCTTGCTCGGCCGTTGGCTGCAGCAGGCTGCCTGTGCTTGACGTGCCTGGGTCACCCGACCCGGTGCCGGGCAAGCCATACAGTGCGGCCGATCGACTGAGCTGGGCGGAAATCCGCCGCCTGGCCCTGCATCACAAGAAAAACCTCTGGTCTGCCAACCTCATCGCTGTGCTGGCGGCATGCTGCAGTGTGCCCATTCCGCTGCTGCTGCCGTTGCTGGTGGATGAGGTGCTGCTCGGCCATGGTGATGCCGCGTTGAAGTGGATGAACCACCTGCTGCCGTCCAGCTCGCAGGTGGCCGCCGGCTACATTGGCCTGATGCTGGCACTCACCCTGTGCCTGCGCCTGGCTGCGCTGGCGTTCAACGTGATTCAGGCCAAGCTGTTCGCCGGCTTGGCCAAGGATATCGTCTACCGCCTGCGCATTCGCCTGATCGAGCGGCTCAAGCGTATTTCGCTGAAGGAATACGAAAGCCTGGGCAGCGGCACGGTGACCACCCACCTGGTCACCGACCTGGACACCCTCGACAAGTTCGTCGGCGAAACCCTCAGCCGCTTCCTGGTGGCCATGCTGACCCTGACCGGCACGGCAGCCATCCTGATCTGGATGCACTGGCAACTGGCCTTGCTGATCTTGCTGTTCAACCCGCTGGTGATCTACTTCACCGTGCAGTTGGGCAAGCGGGTAAAACACCTGAAAAAGCTCGAAAACGACAGCACCGCGCGCTTTACCCAGGCACTGGCGGAAACCCTCGATGCCATCCAGGAAATCCGCGCGGGCAACCGCCAGGGCTATTTCCTTGGCCGGTTGGGCTTGCGTGCCCGTGAGGTGCGCGACTACGCCGTGGACTCTCAATGGAAAAGCGACGCCAGTGGCCGTGCCAGTGGCCTGCTGTTCCAGTTCGGCATCGACATCTTCCGCGCCGCGGCGATGCTTACCGTGTTGTTTTCAGACTTGTCGATCGGCCAGATGCTGGCGGTGTTCAGCTACCTGTGGTTCATGATCGGCCCGGTGGAGCAACTGCTCAACCTGCAATATGCCTATTACGCCGCCGGTGGTGCGCTGAGCCGCCTCAACGAGCTGCTGGCGCGTGACGACGAGCCGCAGTACCCCGCCGCCAGCGACCCGTTCGCCGGTCGCCAGACCGTGGGTATCGAAGTGCGCGACCTGCGCTTTGCCTATGCCGACGAGCCGGTGCTGGAGCATCTCGACCTGTCGATTGCCCCGGGTGAGAAGGTGGCGATTGTCGGTGCCAGCGGCGGCGGCAAGAGCACCCTGGTGCAACTGCTGTTGGGCCTTTACAGCGCCCAGGCCGGAACCATCCGCTTCGGCGGGGCCAGCTTGCAGGAAATCGGCCTTGAAACCCTGCGCGAGAACGTCGCGGTGGTGTTGCAGCACCCGTCACTGTTCAACGACAGCGTGCGTGCCAACCTGACCATGGGCCGTGATTGCAGTGACGATGCCTGCTGGCAGGCGCTGCACATTGCTCAACTGGATGCCACCATCGCTGCCTTGCCCCAGGGCCTGGACAGTGTGCTGGGGCGTTCTGGGGTGCGCTTGTCTGGCGGCCAGCGGCAGCGCCTGGCGATTGCCCGCATGGTGCTGGCCGAGCCCAAGGTGGTTATCCTCGACGAGGCCACATCGGCCCTGGATGCCGCCACCGAGTACAACCTGCATCAGGCCCTGGCGCGCTTCCTCAGCGGCCGCACCACGCTGATCATCGCCCACCGGCTTTCGGCGGTGAAGCAGGCTGATCGAGTACTGGTGTTCGATAGTGGGCATGTGGCTGAAGATGGCGACCACCAGCAGCTGATTGCCGAAGGCGGGTTGTATGCCAAGCTGTATGGGCACCTGCAGCAGAGCTGAATTTCAGGATGTACAAATCCCCCGATTCCCTGTCATAAAAATCCCCTCCACAACGATGGCAAATGGCCTACGCTGTGCTTGTCTGGGTTGATTTGCGCCTTATCTGCTCTGTGACAGGGACTCCATGAAGGGACATCGCACTCTAGAAGCGCCAAAGTTGCTCGGTATCACCTGGCCCTTCATCGCCGTTGTGGTCCTCCAGGTGGCGTTGGGCAGCCTCAGCCTTTATACGCTCTCGGCCGTGCGCGCGTATGTCGCGGGCGAAAGCCTGTGGTCCAAGGCGCAGAAAGACGCCATCTACTACCTCAATCTGTACGCTGAAACACGCGACGACAGCACCTACCAGCGTTATCGCCAGGCCATTACCGTACCTCAGGGCGACCATCAGTTGCGCGAGGTGCTCGACCGCCCCAACCCTGATCTGGAGGCCGCGCGCCAGGCAGTGCTGCAAGGGGGCAACCACCCTGACGATGTCGAGCGGATCATCTGGTTCTACCGCAATTTCCGCAACGTCAGCTACATGCAGACGGCCATCGACTACTGGGATGTCGGCGACGATTACCTGGCCAAGCTGGATGTGCTGGCTGGCGAGATGCGCCAGCGCTTGAGCAGTGGCCCGGTTGATGCCGGCACGGTCAGCGACTGGAAGGCGCGTATCGTCACCATCAACGAAGGGGTCACGCCTGCGGCCAAAGCGTTCAGCGATGCCTTGGGCGAAGGCTCGCGCATGTTGCTGCGGGTGCTGCTGATCACCAACCTGCTGACGGCAATGGTGCTAATTACCATTGCCTGGCGCCGATCCAGCAAGCTGCTGGCTCAGCGCCAGGCATTTGCCAGCGCCCTGCAGGAAGAAAAAGAGCGGGCGCAGATCACGTTGCAAGCCATCGGTGATGCGGTGATCACCACCGATGTGGAGGGCAGTATCGGCTACATGAACCCGGCCGCCGAGCAATTGACTCACTGGCAAGCCAGCCAGGCGCTGGGCCTGCCGCTGTCGGCAATGTTCAGCCTGGTTGACGAACAGGCCGAGGAGGAGGGTCGCAGCCTGGTCGAGCAGGTGCTCAGTGGCAGTCTCAAGGGCGGCGCGGAACACGCTAGGTTGATTCAGCGGCTGGACGGCAGCACCGTGTCAATCAACCTGGTCGGTTCGCCTATCGTCAGTGACGGCCAGGTCAGCGGTATCGTACTGGTGCTGCACGACATGACCCAGGAGCGGCAGTACATCGCCAACCTGTCCTGGCAGGCCACCCACGATGCGCTGACTGGGCTGGCCAACCGCCGCGAGTTCGAATACCGCCTGGAGCAGGCGCTCAACGGCCTGGCGCGCCAGGCCGGGCGGCACTCGCTGATGTTCCTCGACCTCGACCAGTTCAAGCTGGTCAACGACACTTGCGGCCATGCCGCTGGCGATGAGCTGTTGCGGCACATTTGCGCCGTACTGCAGTCCGGCCTGCGCGAAGGCGATACCTTGGCGCGGCTGGGTGGCGACGAATTTGGCGTGTTGCTGGAAAACTGCCCGCCCGATCAGGCCGAGCGCATCGCCGAGCAATTGCGCCAGATGGTGCAGAGCCTGCACTTCGTGTGGAAAGGGCGGCCGTTCGTCACCACGGTCAGCATCGGGCTGGTGCACATGGCCCAGGCCCCGGGCACGCTGGAGGCTTCGCTGCGCGCTGCCGACATGGCGTGCTACATGGCCAAGGAGAAGGGGCGCAACCGTGTGCAGGTGTACCATGCCGATGACAGCGAACTGTCCATGCGCTTCGGCGAAATGGCCTGGATCCAGCGCTTGCATGTGGCTTTGGAAGAAAACCGCTTCTGCCTGTATGCCCAGGAAATCGCCCCGCTGAAAAGCTTCGAAGGCCCGGGGCACATCGAGATTCTGCTGCGCCTGCACGACGAAAGCGGCCGTACCATCCTGCCCAGCAGCTTTATCCCGGCGGCCGAACGCTACGGCCTGATGACCGCGCTTGACCGTTGGGTGGTGCGCAATGTGTTTCTGGTCATACGCCAGTGCCTGGACGAAGGGCGCGAAGGGCCGTTGTCGATCTGTGCGATCAACCTGTCGGGGTCGAGCATCGGCGACGACAAGTTTCTCGAATACCTGCAGCGGTTGTTCGTCGAGTACGCCATCCCGCCGCGAATGATCTGCTTTGAAATTACCGAAACCAGTGCCATCGCCAACCTGGGCAGCGCCATCCGTTTCATCAACGAGTTGAAGGGGCTGGGTTGCCGCTTTTCGCTCGATGATTTCTGCGCTGGCATGTCCTCGTTCGCCTATCTCAAGCATTTGCCTGTGGATTACCTGAAGATTGACGGCAGTTTCGTCAAGGACATGCTCGACGACCCGGTCAACCGGGCCATGGTCGAGGTCATCAACCATATCGGCCATGTGATGGGTAAGCGCACCATTGCCGAGTTCGTCGAAACACCCTTGATCGAGCAGGCCTTGCAGGAAATTGGCGTGGATTACGCCCAGGGCTACCTGATCGAACGCCCCCAGGTGTTCACCTGTGACAGTCTGCAGCGCCAACGGATCGCCGCCCGGCCTCTGTTGCAGCGGGCACCTGGCACGTTTCGCTAGCTAGAAATCACAAGGATCAAGGAGCTGAAAGTGATTGATGCATTCGTACGTATCGGGCCTTTGATGGACCCTGCCAGTTACCCCCAATGGGCCCAGCAACTGATTGAAGACTGCCGCGAGAGCAAGCGTCGGGTGGTGGAGCATGAGTTCTATGCGCGTCTGCGCGATGGCCAGCTGAAACAATCGACCATCCGCCAGTACTTGATCGGTGGCTGGCCGGTGGTGGAGCAGTTTTCGCTGTACATGGCGCATAACCTGACCAAGACCCGCTACGGCCGGCACCAGGGCGAGGACATGGCCCGGCGTTGGCTGATGCGCAACATTCGCGTCGAGTTGAACCATGCCGACTACTGGGTGAACTGGTGCCAGGCGCACGGCGTGCACCTGCACGAATTGCAGGCGCAGGAAGTGCCTCCCGAGCTGAACGGCCTGAACGACTGGTGCTGGCGGGTGTGTGCCACCGAGAACCTGGCCATTTCCATGGCGGCGACCAACTATGCCATCGAAGGCGCGACCGGCGAGTGGTCGGCGGTGGTGTGCTCGACCGATACTTACGCGCAAGGCTTCCCGGAAGACCAGCGCAAGCGGGCGATGAAGTGGCTGAAGATGCACGCCCAGTATGACGATGCGCACCCGTGGGAGGCGCTGGAGATCATCTGTACCTTGGCCGGTGAGAACCCGACGCTGGGGCTGCGTACCGAGTTGCGCAGGGCGATTTGCAAGAGTTACGACTGCATGTACCTGTTCCTGGAACGGTGCATGCAGCTGGAAGGGCGCCAGCAGGGGCGTATGCGCCCGGCGTTGGCGGCGGGTTAGGGCCTTGGGGCCGCTGCGCAGCCCATCGCGACGCAAGGCCGCTCCTACAAGAGATCGCGTACCCTTGTAGGAGCGGCCTTGCGTCGCGATGGGCTGCACAGCAGCCCCGGCAATCTCAAGCCTTACTGGGCGTTGAGCGCTTGCCCGTTGACTGCTTTGCTGTCCGGCCCCATCAGGTACAGATACACCGGCATGATCTCTTCCGGCAGCGGGTTGTTCTGCGGGTTCTCGCTGGGATAGGCTTGAGCCCGCATCGCCGTACGCGTGGCGCCCGGGTTGATGCTGTTGGAGCGCACCGGCGCCACGCCTTCCAGTTCGTCGGCCAGGGTCTGCATCAGGCCCTCGGTGGCGAACTTCGACACGCCGTAGGCGCCCCAGTAAGCCCGGCCCTTGCGCCCGACGCTGCTGCTGGTGAACACCACCGAGGCGTCTTCCGACAGCTTCAGCAGTGGCAGCAAGGTGCTGGTGAGCATGAAGGTGGCATCGACGTTGATGTGCATCACACGCATGAAGTTGTCGCCCGACAGCTGCTCCAGCGGCGTGCGCGGGCCGATGATCGAGGCATTGTTCAGCAGGCCGTCGAGGCGGCCGAACTGGTCTTCGATCATGACCGCCAGCTCGTCGTACTGGTGGGGCAGGGCGGTTTCCAGGTTGAACGGGATGACCACCGGCTGTGGGTGCCCGGCGGCTTCGATCTGGTCGTAGACCTCGTTCAGGTTGGCCTCGGTCTTGCCCAGCAGCAGCACGGTGGCACCCAGTGCGGCATAGGCCTTGGCAGCAGCAGCACCAATGCCACGGCCGGCGCCGGTCACCAGAATGACCCGGCCTTGCAGCAGGTCGGGGCGGGCGGTGTAGTCGAACATTGTGTATTCCCTGTCTCTAGTTCAGCAGCCGCACAGCGCGCTGTCGATCACTTTGCGCAGATCCAGCGGGTGGTCCACCACCACGTCGGCGCCCCAGTTGTTCGGGTTGTCCTCTGGATGAATATAGCCGTAGCGCACCGCCGCCGTGCGGGTGCCAGCGTCGCGGCCAGACTCGATGTCGCGCAGGTCGTCGCCGACGAACAGCACGCTGGCCGGGTCCAGGTTCAAGGTTTTGCAGGCCAGGATCAGCGGTTCGGGGTCGGGTTTGCTGTTTTTCACGTGGTCCGGGCAGATCAGCAGTGCCGAGCGTTCGGCCAGGCCCAGTTGCTGCATGATCGGCTCGGCGAAGCGTACCGGCTTGTTGGTGACCACGCCCCACAGCAGGTTGCCTTTTTCGATGTCGGCCAGCAGCTCGGCCATGCCATCGAACAGTTTGCTGTGTACCGCGCAGTCGCGTTGGTAGCGCTCGAGGAACTCCAGGCGCAGGGCCTCGAAGCCTTCGGTTTCCGGGTCCATGGCAAACGTGGCGGCAACCATGGCGCGCGCGCCGCCAGAGATCACGCCGCGGATCAGGTTGTCGTCAACGGCCGGCAGGCCGCGCTCGGCGAGCATGGCCTGGCAAATGGCGATGAAGTCCGGCGCCGTGTCGAGCAAGGTGCCGTCCATGTCGAAGAGTACTGCTCGCAAACGCATGCTTATTCCTCGCGCAGGGTCTGGATCATGTAGTTGACGTCGACGTCGCTGTTGAGCTTGTAGTGCTTGGTCAGCGGGTTGTAGGTGAGGCCGATGATGTCCTTTACCTGCAGGCCGGCATCGCGGCTCCAGGCACCCAGCTCGGACGGGCGGATGAACTTCTTGAAGTCATGGGTGCCGCGCGGCAGCATTTTCAGAATGTATTCGGCGCCGACGATGGCCAGCAGGTAGGCCTTGGGGTTGCGGTTGATGGTGGAGAAGAACACCTGGCCGCCAGGCTTGACCATGCGGTAGCAGGCGCGAATCACCGAAGACGGGTCGGGCACGTGCTCGAGCATTTCAAGGCAGGTGACCACGTCGAACTGTTCAGGCATTTCCTCGGCCAGCGCTTCAGCGGTGATCTGCCGGTATTCCACCTGCACGCCCGACTCCAGCTGATGCAGTTGGGCCACTGCCAGCGGTGCCTCGCCCATGTCGATACCGGTGACCGTGGCGCCGCGCAGGGCCATGGCTTCGCTGAGGATGCCACCGCCGCAGCCTACGTCCAGCACTTTCTTGCCGGCCAGGCTGGCCCGCTCGTCGATCCAGTTGACGCGCAGCGGGTTGATTTCGTGCAGCGGCTTGAACTCGCTTTCGCGGTCCCACCAGCGGTGGGCCAGCGCTTCGAACTTGGCGATTTCGGCGCGGTCGACGTTGCTCATTGAACAGTCCTCTGAAACTTCGCAAAATTGCGCCGGAGTATACCCGAGCGCTCAGCCCCAAGGGTCGCTATAATCGCCGGCTTTTGATATCCGAACGACAGGGAGAGGTGATGCGCGAGCGACTTTTGGCGGCGGAGAAGGTGACCGCGATCCGCTGGCAGGGCGGCGCCTTGCACCTGCTCGACCAGCGTCTGCTGCCGTCGCAAGAGCGCTGGCTGGCCTGCGACAATGTTGCGCAGGTGGCTGCGGCGATCCGCGACATGGTGGTGCGCGGGGCTTCGGCCATCGGCATTGCCGCCGCCTACGGCCTGGTGCTGGCCCTTGAAGAGCGGCTGGCCCAGGGTGGCGATTGGGAGATGGACCTGGAAGAAGACTTTCTCACCCTGGCCGAAGCGCGCCCCACTGCTGCCAACCTGTTCTGGGCGCTGAACCGCATGCGCGAGCGCCTGCTGCGCCTGCGAGCGGACGAAGACGTGCTCGCCGCGCTGGAAGCCGAAGCCGTGGCTATCCATGAAAGCGACCGTGAAGCCAACCTGACCATGTCCCAGCAAGGTATCGAGCTGATCCGTCGCCATCAGGGCAATGCCCAGGCCTTGCTCACCTACGGCAACGCCGGCGCCCTGGCCAGCGGCGGCTTTGGTACCGCACTGGGGGTTATTCGCGCCGGTTACCTGGAGGGCATGGTCGAGCGGGTCTATGCCGGCGAGACCCGTCCCTGGTTGCAAGGCTCGCGCCTGACCGCCTGGGAGCTGGCCAACGAAGGCATCCCGGTGACCCTGTGCGCCGATTCGGCGCTGGCCCACCTGATGAAGACCAAAGGCATCACCTGGGTGGTGGTGGGGGCGGACTGCATTGCCGCCAACGGCGACGTGGCCAGCAAGATCGGCACCTATCAGCTGGCGGTCAGCGCCATGCATCATGGTGTGCGGTTCATGGTGGTAGCGCCGAGCACCAGCATCGACCTGAACCTGGCCACGGGCGAGGATATCCCGTTGGAGGAGCGTGACGCCGACGAGTGGCTGGACTTTGGCGGTGCCCCGGCGGTGCCGGATGTCGAGGTGTTCAACCCGGTATTCGACGTGACCCCGGCCGACCTGATCGATGTGATCGTGACCGAGCGCGGCATCGTCGAGCGCCCGGATACTGCCAAGCTGGCCCAGCTGATTTGCCGCAAGCGGTTGCACTGATGCCTGTATTGCCTGTACCGCCGCGAAAAGGCCGGTACAGGCAATGAAAATTCAAGATTCAAACCCACCTGAGACCACCTGCCACATCTCCCCACCGCCCCCGCCTTTGTGATAACATCCGGCAGTTTCCAGGACCGCCCATCACGGCGGCCTTCATTGCGCAGATCCATGGCACAACTCATTGATTTGTCGTAAGTCGTCGCACCCATATGCGCTGCGGCGGCGAGCTTCGTTCGGCCCTTGATGGAGCTGCGAAGTTTCACCAGAAAAAGGAATCAGGCTTCTCATGGGCGAACTGGCCAAAGAAATCCTCCCGGTCAATATCGAAGACGAACTGAGACAGTCTTACCTCGACTACGCGATGAGCGTGATTGTCGGGCGAGCGCTGCCCGATGCGCGTGACGGCTTGAAGCCCGTGCATCGTCGCGTTCTCTATGCGATGAGCGAACTGGGCAACGACTGGAACAAGCCGTACAAGAAATCCGCCCGTGTGGTCGGTGACGTGATCGGTAAGTACCACCCGCACGGCGACACCGCGGTCTACGACACCATCGTGCGTATGGCCCAGCCGTTCTCGCTGCGCTACCTGCTGGTCGACGGTCAGGGCAACTTCGGTTCGGTGGACGGCGACAACGCCGCGGCCATGCGATACACCGAAGTGCGCATGACCAAGCTGGCCCACGAGCTGCTGGCCGACCTGCACAAGGAAACCGTCGACTGGGTGCCCAACTACGACGGCACCGAGCAGATTCCGGCGGTCATGCCGACCCGTATTCCCAACCTGCTGGTCAACGGCTCCAGCGGTATCGCCGTGGGCATGGCGACCAACATTCCGCCGCACAACCTTGGCGAGGTCATCGACGGCTGCCTGGCGCTGATCGACAACCCGGACGTCACCATTGATGAACTGATGCAGTTCATTCCTGGGCCAGACTTCCCGACTGCCGGCATCATCAACGGTCGCCAGGGCATCATCGAGGCCTATCGCACCGGCCGGGGCCGCATCTACATGCGTGCCCGCTCCGAGATCGAAGACATCGACAAGGTAGGCGGCCGCCAGCAGATCGTCATCACCGAGCTGCCGTACCAGCTGAACAAGGCACGCCTGATCGAAAAGATCGCCGAGCTGGTCAAAGAGAAGAAGATCGAAGGCATTACCGAGCTGCGCGACGAGTCCGACAAGGACGGCATGCGCATCGTCATCGAGCTGCGTCGCGGCGAGGTGCCGGAGGTGGTGCTCAACAACCTCTATCAGCAAACCCAGCTGCAGAGCGTGTTCGGCATCAACGTGGTGGCATTGGTCGATGGCCGTCCGCGCCTGCTCAACCTCAAGGACCTGCTCGAAGCGTTCGTCCGTCACCGCCGTGAAGTGGTGACCCGCCGTACCGTGTTCGAGCTGCGCAAGGCCCGTGAACGTGGCCACATCCTTGAAGGCCAGGCGGTCGCGCTGTCCAACATCGACCCGGTCATTGCCCTGATCAAGGCCTCGCCGACCCCGTCCGAAGCCAAGGAAGCCCTGGTTTCCACGCCGTGGGAATCCAGCGCCGTGCAGGTCATGGTCGAGCGCGCTGGCGCCGACTCCTGCCGCCCAGAGGACCTGCCGGAACAGTACGGGCTGCATGATGGCAAGTACTTCCTGTCGCCTGAGCAGGCTCAGGCCATTCTCGACCTGCGCCTGCACCGCCTGACCGGCCTGGAGCACGAGAAGCTGCTGGCCGAGTACCAGGAAATCCTCGAGCAGATCGGCGAACTGATCCGCATCCTCAGCAGCGCCGAGCGCCTGATGGAAGTGATCCGCGAAGAGCTGGAAGCCATTCGCGCCGAATACGGCGATGCCCGTCGTACCGAAATCCTCAATGCCAGCCACGACCTCAACTACGGCGACATGATCCCGGAAGAAGAGCGCGTGGTCACTATCTCTCACGGTGGTTATGCCAAGACCCAGCCATTGTCCGCTTACCAGGCCCAGCGCCGTGGCGGCAAAGGCAAGTCGGCGACTGGCGTGAAGGACGAGGACTACATCGAGCACCTGCTGGTCGCCAACAGCCACGCCACCCTGTTGCTGTTCTCCAGCAAGGGCAAGGTGTACTGGAAGAAGACCTACGAAATCCCCGAAGCGTCCCGTGCTGCCCGTGGTCGCCCGCTGGTCAACCTGCTGCCGCTGGAGGAGGGTGAGCGCATCACCGCCATGCTGCAGATCGACCTCGAAGCGCTGCAGCAGAACGCCGACCTCGACGAAGAGCTGGAAGAAGCGGATGACACCGTGCTCGAAGGTGAGCTGGTAGAGGCCGAGGAAGTCGACGAAGAAGACGGCGACACTCCGGAGTGGGTGGCGGAGCCGACCGGCGCGTACATCTTCATGGCTACCGCCTCCGGCACCGTCAAGAAGACCCCGCTGGTGCAGTTCGCCCGTCCGCGCTCCAACGGCCTGATCGCCTTGAAGCTGAAGGAAGGCGATACCTTGATTGCAGCGGCCATCACCGACGGCGCCAAAGAAGTCATGATGTTCTCCGACGCCGGCAAGGTCATCCGCTTCGCTGAGAGCGTAGTGCGTGAAATGGGCCGTAACGCGCGTGGTGTGCGCGGCATGAAACTGGGTAAAGGTCAGCGCATCATTTCCATGCTGATCCCCGAGTCGGGCTCGCAGATCCTCACCGCGTCCGAGCGTGGCTTCGGCAAGCGCACCCCGCTGTCCAAGTTCCCGCGTCGCGGCCGTGGTGGCCAGGGTGTGATCGCCATGGGTACCAAGGGGCGCAACGGTCTGCTGATCGGTGCTATCCAGGTGCAGGAAGGCGAGGAGATCATGTTGATCTCCGACCAGGGTACGCTGGTGCGCACCCGGGTTGGCGAGGTATCCAGCCTGAGCCGTAACACCCAGGGCGTTACGCTGATCAAGCTGGCGGCTGATGAGACGCTGGTGGGCCTGGAGCGTATCCAGGAGCCGTCCGAGGACGAACTCGATGATGTGGTCGAGGCGGACGAGGAGGGTGTCGAGGCTGAAGCGCCAGACAACGAAGAAGCTGCTGGCGCCGAAGAGGCCCCGCAAGAGTAAGCAAGCGTAAACCCGAGCGGGGCGACCAAGGTCGCCCCGTTTGACTGATTGCAGCAGGCAACAACGAATTTGTTCTATTTGGCAGAGCGAGAGTGGATGTGAGCAAACGAGCCTTTAACTTCTGCGCAGGCCCTGCCGCGCTTCCTGACGCTGTCCTGCAGCGCGCCCAGGCCGAGATGCTGGACTGGCGTGGCAAGGGCTTGTCGGTGATGGAAATGAGCCATCGCAGCGACGATTACGTGGCCATCGCCGAAAAGGCCGAGCAGGACCTGCGTGACCTGCTGTCCGTCCCCTCCAACTACAAGGTGTTGTTCCTGCAGGGTGGTGCCAGCCAGCAGTTCGCTGAAATCCCGCTGAACCTGCTGCCGGAAAACGGTACCGCCGACTACATCGAAACCGGTATCTGGTCGAAAAAGGCCATCGAGGAAGCGCGCCGCTTTGGCAACGTCAATGTCGCCGCCAGCGCCAAGCCATACGATTACCTGGCCATCCCAGGTCAGAACGAGTGGAGCCTGACCAAGAGCGCGGCCTACGTGCACTATGCGTCCAACGAGACCATTGGCGGCCTGCAGTTTGACTGGGTGCCGGAAACCGGTGACGTGCCGCTGGTCGTCGACATGTCGTCCGACATCCTCTCGCGTCCGATCGATGTGTCGCAGTACGGCCTGATCTACGCCGGCGCGCAGAAGAACATCGGCCCAAGCGGCCTGGTGGTGGTGATCGTCCGTGAAGACCTGCTGGGCCGCGCCCGCAGCAGCTGCCCGACCATGCTCGACTACAAGGTGTCGGCCGACAACGGTTCGATGTACAACACCCCGGCCACCTACTCCTGGTACCTCTCGGGCCTGGTCTTCGAGTGGTTGAAAGAGCAGGGTGGCGTCGACGCCATGGAGCAGCGCAACCGCGCCAAGAAAGAGCGTCTGTACGGCTTCATCGACAACAGCGATTTCTACACCAACCCGATCAGCGTCAATGCTCGTTCGTGGATGAACGTGCCGTTCCGCCTGGCTGATGAGCGCCTGGACAAGGCCTTCCTCGCCGGCGCCGACGCCCGTGGCCTGCTCAATCTCAAGGGCCACCGTTCGGTTGGCGGCATGCGTGCCTCCATCTACAACGCCCTGGGCCTGGAGGCGGTGGACGCGCTGGTGGGCTACATGGCTGAATTCGAGAAGGAGCACGGCTGATGTCCGAACAGGAGCTCAAGGCGCTGCGCGTACGCATCGACAGCCTCGACGAGAAAATCCTCGAGCTGATCAGCGACCGCGCCCGTTGCGCTGAAGAAGTGGCCCGGGTCAAGACCGCCTCGCTGAAAGAAGGCGAGAAGCCGGTGTTCTACCGTCCCGAGCGTGAGGCTGCGGTGCTCAAGCGCGTGATGGAGCGCAACAAGGGCCCGCTGGGCAACGAAGAGATGGCGCGGCTGTTCCGCGAAATCATGTCGTCGTGCCTGGCCCTGGAAGAGCCGCTGAAAGTCGCCTACCTCGGCCCCGAGGGTACGTTCACCCAAGCCGCGGCCATGAAACACTTCGGCCACGCGGTGGTCAGCCGGCCAATGGCGGCCATCGACGAAGTGTTCCGTGAAGTGGCGGCCGGTGCCGTCAACTTCGGCGTGGTGCCGGTGGAAAACTCCACCGAAGGTGCGGTCAGCCACACCCTGGACAGCTTCCTCGAGCACGACATGGTGATTTGCGGCGAAGTCGAGCTGCGTATCCACCACCACCTGCTGGTGGGCGAGAACACCAAGACCGACAGCATCACCCGCATCTACTCCCACGCCCAGTCGCTGGCCCAGTGCCGCAAGTGGCTGGACGCGCATTACCCGAACGTTGAGCGCGTGGCCGTGTCGAGCAACGCCGAAGCGGCCAAACGGGTCAAGGGCGAGTGGAACTCGGCGGCGATCGCCGGCGACATGGCGGCCAACCTGTACGGTTTGACCCGCCTGGCCGAGAAAATCGAAGACCGCCCGGACAACTCCACGCGCTTTTTGATGATCGGTAGCCAGGAAGTGCCACCGACCGGTGACGACAAGACCTCGATCATCGTGTCGATGAGCAACAAGCCAGGTGCCCTGCACGAGTTGCTGGTGCCGTTCCACCAGAACGGCATCGACCTGACCCGTATCGAGACCCGCCCGTCGCGCAGCGGCAAGTGGACCTACGTGTTCTTCATCGACTTCGTTGGCCACCACCGCGACCCGCTGATCAAGGCGGTGCTCGAGCAGATCAGCCAGGAAGCTGTGGCGCTGAAAGTGCTGGGCTCTTATCCAAAGGCGGTGCTTTGATTCAAGGTTGCCGGGGCCGCTGCGCGGCCCTTCGCGACACGAGGCCGCTCCTACAGGAGTACGCAGTCCCTTGTAGGAGCGGCCTTGTGTCGCGATGGGCTGCAAAGCAGCCCCCTGCGGTCTCACAGGCTGTCCAGATTTCAGAACAGGGTTCGCATCAGTGGTAAATGCAGCAAAAACCAAACCCGCACCAATCATCAACCGCTTGGTCGTGGTCGGCCTTGGCCTGATCGGTGGCTCGTTCGCCAAGGGCCTGCGTGAAAGCGGCCTGTGCCGGGAAGTGGTCGGGGTCGACCTGGATGCCCCTTCGCGCAAGCAGGCCGTGGCCCTGGGCGTGGTCGACCGCTGCGAAGAAGACCTGGCTGCTGCCTGTGTCGGTGCCGATGTCATCCAGCTGGCCGTGCCAATCCTGGCCATGGAGAAAGTCCTGGCCCGCTTGGCCCAGCTCGACCTGGGTGATGCGATCATCACCGACGTCGGCAGTGCCAAGGGCAACGTCGTTCGTGAGGCGCGCGCCGTTTTCGGGCAGCGCCTGCCACGCTTCGTTCCAGGCCATCCCATCGCCGGCTCCGAGCAAAGCGGGGTAGAGGCCTCAAACGCCACCCTGTTCCGTCGGCACAAGGTGATTCTCACGCCGCTGGTCGAAACCGACCCGGCGGCGCTGGCCTTGGTCGACCGCCTGTGGCGTGCGCTGGATGCCGACGTGGAGCACATGTCGGTCGAGCGCCATGATGAAGTGCTGGCCGCCACCAGTCATCTGCCGCACCTGCTGGCCTTTGGCTTGGTCGATTCGCTGGCCAAGCGCAATGAAAACCTCGAGATCTTCCGGTACGCTGCGGGAGGCTTCCGCGATTTCACAAGAATCGCCGGCAGCGACCCGACCATGTGGCACGACATCTTCCTCGCCAACCGCGACGCTGTCCTGCGCACGCTTGATACATATCGCAGCGATCTCGACGCCTTGCGCGACGCGATCGCTGAAGGGGACGGGCACCAACTGCTGGGTGTATTCACCCGCGCTCGGGTTGCCCGCGAGCATTTCAGTAAAATCCTGGCCCGCCGGGCCTATGTGGACGCTATGAACGCCAACGATCTGATTTTCCTGGCCCAACCGGGTGGCCGCCTGAACGGGCGGATTCGCGTACCGGGCGACAAGTCGATTTCCCACCGCTCGATCATGCTCGGCTCGCTGGCCGAAGGCACTACCGAGGTCGAAGGCTTCCTCGAGGGTGAAGACGCGCTGGCGACCCTGCAGGCATTCCGTGACATGGGTGTGGTCATCGAAGGCCCCAACCATGGTCGAGTGACCATTCATGGTGTCGGCCTGCATGGCCTCAAGCCGCCGCCTGGCCCGCTGTATGTGGGTAACTCCGGTACTTCGATGCGCCTGCTGTCGGGCCTGTTGGCCGGTCAGTCGTTCGACGTGACCATGACGGGCGACGCCTCGCTGTCCAAGCGCCCGATGAACCGTGTGGCCAACCCGCTGCGCGAAATGGGTGCCGTGGTCGAGACCGGCCCGGAAGGCCGCCCGCCGCTGACCATCCGTGGTGGCCACAAGCTCAAGGGGCTGACCTACACGCTGCCGATGGCCAGCGCCCAGGTAAAATCCTGCCTGCTGCTGGCTGGCCTGTACGCCGAAGGCAAGACCACTGTCACCGAGCCTGCGCCTACCCGTGACCACACCGAGCGCATGCTGCGTGGTTTCGGCTATTCGGTCGAAAGCAACGGCCCGGTCGCTTCGCTGCAGTCCGGCGGCAAACTGACCGCTACCCGCATCGAAGTGCCGGCCGACATTTCCTCGGCGGCGTTCTTCCTGGTGGCAGCTTCTATCGCCGAAGGCTCCGAGTTGGTGCTGGAGCACGTTGGCATCAACCCGACCCGTACCGGCGTAATCGACATTCTGCGCCTGATGGGTGGCGACATCACCCTGGAAAACCAGCGTGAAGTCGGCGGCGAGCCAGTGGCCGACCTGCGTGTGCGCGGTGCCAAGCTCAAAGGTATCGATATTCCAGAAGCGTTGGTGCCGCTGGCCATCGACGAATTCCCGGTGCTGTTCGTCGCGGCTGCATGCGCTGAAGGGCGCACAGTGCTACGTGGCGCCGAAGAGCTGCGGGTGAAGGAGTCCGACCGCATCCAGGTCATGGCTGACGGCCTGATCACGCTGGGAATCAAGTGCGAGCCGACCCCGGACGGCATCATCATCGACGGCGGCCAGTTGGGCGGCGGCGAAGTACACGGGCATGGTGACCACCGCATCGCCATGGCCTTCAGCGTGGCCTCGCTGCGCGCCAGTGCGCCGATCCGCATCCACGACTGCGCCAACGTCGCCACCTCGTTCCCCAACTTCCTGGCACTGTGCGCCGAAGTGGGCATCCGCGTGGCGGAAGAGGGCAAGTCGTGAATTCGCTGGCACCGGTCATCACCATCGACGGGCCGAGCGGCTCGGGCAAGGGCACGGTCGCCGGCCTGCTGGCCCGCGAGCTGGGCTGGAAGCTGCTGGATTCTGGCGCGCTTTACCGGTTGCTGGCATTCAATGCCAGCAACCACGGCGTCGACCTGACCAACGAAGAGTTGCTGACCAAGCTTGCCGCCCATCTGGATGTGCAGTTCATCGCCGCCGAGCCCGGTAAGCTGCAACAAATCATCCTCGAGGGTGAGGACGTCAGCAACGTCATCCGTACCGAAACCGTCGGCGCGGGTGCGTCGATGGTGGCCTCGCTGCCGGCCGTGCGTGATGCACTGTTGGTGCGCCAGCGTGAATTCCGCGACGTGCCGGGGCTTATCGCCGACGGCCGCGACATGGGTACCGTGGTGTTCCCGGACGCGCCATTGAAGGTCTTCCTCACCGCCAGTGCGGAGGAGCGCGCACGTCGCCGTTACCTGCAGTTGAAGGGCAAGGGTGAAGATGTTAGTCTGTCGAGTCTGCTGGATGAGATTCGTGCGCGTGATGAGCGCGACACCCAACGTGCAGTGGCCCCGCTGAAGCCAGCGGCCGATGCCATTCAGTTGGACTCTACCGAGTTGTCCATCGAGCAGGTGTTGCAACGTATCAGAAGTGAAATCGCCCAGCGCGATCTCGCCTGATAGCCAGGAAAGCAGGCAGGGGCACCAGTCAACGTCCTGCCGGCTTTCCTTTACTTAAAACGAACCCACATTGTCTGGAATGTGGTTATGGGCGTTTGTTTCGCCCGAATCTACAGGAATTAAAATGAGCGAAAGCTTTGCAGAACTCTTTGAAGAAAGCCTGAAAACCCTCAATCTTCAGCCGGGTGCGATCATCACCGGTATCGTTGTCGACATCGACGGCGACTGGGTTACCGTACACGCTGGCCTGAAGTCCGAGGGCGTCATCCCGCTCGAGCAGTTCTACAACGAAGCTGGCGAGCTGACCATCAAGGTCGGTGACGAAGTGCACGTTGCGCTGGACGCGGTCGAAGACGGCTTTGGCGAAACCAAACTGTCCCGTGAAAAAGCCAAGCGCGCCGAGTGCTGGATTGTTCTGGAAGCAGCTTTCGCCGCCGAAGAAGTGGTCAAGGGCGTTATCAACGGTAAGGTTAAAGGCGGCTTCACTGTCGACGTTAACGGCATCCGTGCGTTCCTGCCGGGCTCCCTGGTTGATGTCCGCCCAGTGCGCGACACCACCCACCTGGAAGGCAAAGAGCTGGAATTCAAGGTCATCAAGCTGGACCAGAAGCGCAACAACGTTGTTGTTTCGCGTCGCAGCGTGCTGGAAGCCGAGAACAGCGCCGAGCGCGAAGCCCTGCTGGAAACCCTGCAGGAAGGCCAGCAAGTCAAGGGTATCGTCAAGAACCTCACCGACTACGGCGCATTCGTGGACCTGGGCGGTATCGACGGCCTGCTGCACATCACCGACATGGCTTGGAAGCGCATCAAGCACCCATCGGAAATCGTTAACGTTGGCGACGAAGTCGACGTACGCGTTCTGAAGTTCGACCGCGAGCGCAACCGCGTATCGCTGGGTCTGAAGCAGATGGGCGAAGATCCGTGGGTAGCTATCACTGCCCGTTACCCAGAAGGTACTCGCGTACAAGCTCGCGTTACCAACCTGACCGACTACGGCTGCTTCGCTGAGCTGGAAGAAGGCGTTGAAGGTCTGGTACACGTTTCCGAAATGGACTGGACCAACAAGAACATCCACCCGTCGAAAGTCGTTCAGGTTGGCGACGAAGTGGAAGTCATGGTTCTGGACATCGACGAAGAGCGTCGTCGTATCTCCCTGGGCATCAAGCAGTGCAAGTCCAACCCATGGGAAGACTTCTCCGGCCAGTTCAACAAGGGTGACAAGATCACCGGTACCATCAAGTCGATCACCGACTTCGGTATCTTCATCGGTCTGGACGGCGGCATCGACGGTCTGGTTCACCTGTCCGACATCTCCTGGAACGAAACCGGCGAAGAAGCCGTACGTCGTTTCAAGAAGGGCGACGAGCTGGAAACCGTCATCCTGTCGGTCGACCCAGAGCGCGAGCGCATCTCCCTGGGCATCAAGCAGCTGGAAGACGATCCGTTCTCCAACTTCGTTGCTGTCAATGACAAGGGCGCTATCGTCAAGGGCATCGTGAAAGAAGTTGACGCCAAAGGCGCCATCGTCACCCTGGCCGACGACATCGAAGCTACTCTGAAAGCTTCCGAAATCAGCCGTGACCGCGTTGAAGACGCGCGTAACGTTCTGAAGGAAGGCGAAGAGATCGAAGCCAAGATCATCAGCGTTGACCGCAAGTCCCGCGTTATCAGCCTGTCGATCAAATCGAAAGACGACGCTGAAGAGCGTGAAGCCATCCAGAGCCTGAAAAACGCTCCGGAAGCGGCTGCCGACACCACCATGGCTGCGCTGCTGCGCGAAGCAATGGCCAAGCAGAACTGAGTTCTGTTTGATCGGTAAAAAGGGCGACCCTCGGGTCGCCCTTTTTTTTGGCGTGGATTTTGGGTTGGGTTTAGTCGTGTTCGTCGTGAGGTTTGTGGTGTTCGATAGATCGAGCGCCGCCCGCGCGGCGCTTGATCTCCCGGGCGCAGGCACTCTACCGCCATACCCTCAAAGCCACACCGCATCCCAATGCGGGTAATCACCAGCTCTGCTAACTAACCCCGCCCTGATCGGGTTTGCCACGATATACCTTGCAGCCTTGAGAATATCTTCGTCTCGGCGCAATGCGCGGTCGTAATATCCGGCCTGCCATATCGGCAACATCTTCACCCCGGCTTGGCGCAATGCATTGCTGGATTGGCACTTGAAGCGTTGCATCAGTTTACTAAGCGTCGTGTCTTTCAATTCGATCAACCAGTGCAAATGGTCTGGCATCAGTACCCAGGCGAGCGAGCGGCAGTGCTGCTGCTGATCTGCATGGCGTAGGTTGTGGATTGTCAAGCGGGCATGGTGAAGGTTGTGGAACAGGGGCTGACGCAGGTGGGTTACAGTTGTCAGCATGTAAAGCCTGCCTGGCACCGAGCATCGGGCATGGCGGAGTCTATGGCCGTGGAGGGGCATTGCGTTCATCCTTGAGTATGTGTGTGCCAAGGCAGCGTAGTTGCGGTGGACGGGGCTGGCGCTAACAAGGGTTTCAGCGTGTAAATGGATGGCGTGGGATTTGCGGTGTTGCGCAGATCGAGCGCCGCCCGCGCGGCGCATCGCGAGCTGCGCTCGCTCCTACGTTTGTTTCGGGCCAGTATCGATTGTGACAGGCGCGCGCGACTGCCTTGTTTAAACGACGCGATATCGCGCCATGTACCAAGGCGTCCACGCGCAAATCCATCAGGAAAAATTGGCCCGAAACAAACGTAGGAGCGAGCGCAGCTCGCGATGCGCCGCGCGGGCGGCGCTCGATTGCCGCGCCACCGCAAATCCATTGCCGGACACCTACATGCCCCCGCCGACTAGACCATTCTTGTAAAACTTCAATCTTGAATTTTTTTATTAAGTCAAGAACCACCCTGTTCAAAACCTTCCCGGCGTGCTACAAACTGGTTAAGCAATGATCTAGCTGCTTGATAACGAAGGGAAAAATATGACGAAGTCGGAGCTGATCGAACGTATTGTCACCCATCAGGGGCTGCTCTCGTCCAAGGACGTGGAGCTGGCCATCAAGACCATGCTTGAGCAGATGTCACAATGCCTGGCCACTGGCGATCGCATCGAAATTCGCGGTTTTGGCAGCTTCTCGCTGCACTATCGCGCACCTCGTGTGGGTCGCAACCCAAAAACCGGCCAGTCGGTCAGCCTCGAAGGTAAATTCGTGCCGCACTTCAAGCCCGGCAAAGAGCTGCGTGATCGGGTCAATGAAGAAGACGAGGCTGAAGCCTGATCAACCAAGGAGGAATCTGATGCGTAACCTCAAGCGCGCCCTGGCGGCGGTATTCGTGCTGCTGTTGGCGGCTGTGGTGCTGTTTTTCGTGCTGGAGAACCAGCAGGCCGTGTCGTTGGTTCTGTTCGGTTGGGCCGCGCCGGCCATGCCGGTTGCCGTACTGGTACTGGCAGCTTTGGTCATTGGTCTGGCGGTAGGGCCATTGCTGGGGGCTTATGGTGTGCAGCGCAGCAAGCGCAAAATCAGGGCCTCTGCGCGACAGGCGGCACTAAGCGGAAATTAAGGAAATTTCCTACACCTGCTTAGGAAAGTTTCACCTATGCATACATCGGTTGACATGGAGTAATAGCGCACTTCATTTTCGGCCCAGGCGAGTGTGCGCAGCATGGAATATCCCAGCCTTTCCCATCACGGTGGTACCCGCGGCGTCACCGGGTCTTGCCACCAGTTGCACGTCGATCCGTCAACCAGCCTGTTGATCGACTGCGGCCTGGAGCAGGGAAGCGAAGCGGCGCCGGGTGCGGAAAGCGCGGCGCTCGGCTTCGACATTCAGGGTATCCGGGCTCTGGTTATCACTCACGTTCATCTCGATCATGTTGGCCGTATCCCGGCGCTGCTGGCTGCCGGCTATCGCGGTCCTATCGTGTGCAGCGAGCCTTCCGCGCGGCTGCTGCCGCTGGTGTTGGAGGATGCCTACAAGCTGAGTATCAGCAGTGAGCCCGCTCAGGTGGCCCGGTACCTCGAATTCATTCGTGACCTTATTGTGCCGCTGCCGTTCGAGCAGTGGCACACGTTGGTTGAGCATCCCGGCCTTGGCTGCCGCATTCGCTTGCAGCGCGCAGGCCATCTGTTGGGCTCGGCTTATGTCGAGTGCGACATGCAGCATGGGCAATCCAACAGCCGTTATGTGTTCTCCGGCGACCTGGGTGCGTGTGGTAACCCCTTGCTGCGTCCGGTTCAGCCACCAGAGCGTGCTGATGTGCTCGTACTGGAAAGTACCTATGGCGACCGCCTGCATTCGCATGTCGACGACCGTAGGCGGCGGCTGGAAGATGCCATTGATCGCGCCCTCGCCGACAAGGGCACTATTCTGATCCCTGCATTCAGTCTTGGTCGCACTCAAGAAGTGCTGTTTGAGCTGGAAGATATCCTGCACCGCAAGGCACTACTGGGCACAGCCGGTCCAGCCCCTGATGGTGAGCCGATCGACTGGTCCCAGTTGCCCATCATCCTCGACTCGCCTCTGGCTCAGCGCATCACCAGCGTTTACCGGGAGCTGCACGAATACTGGAATGACGAGGCCAGGGCGCGTGTTGCTGAAGGGCGTGATCCGCTCGGCTTCAGTCAGCTGATCAGCGTGGATACCCATGCTCGCCACCAGCAGGTGGTCAACTACCTCAAGAGTACCGGTCGCCCGGCGATTGTGATTGCCGGCAATGGCATGTGCTCGGGTGGGCGTATCGTCAATTACCTCAAGGCCATGCTGGCAGATCCGCGGCATGAGGTGATGTTTGTGGGCTATCAGGCCAAGGGTACGCCGGGGGCGGTGATACAGGCTAGCGAAGGGGCGGAAAGGTTTGTGCAGGTTGATCTGGATGGGCGGATGTATGAGGTACGGCTCAAGGTGTTGACCTTGGGCGGTTTTGCAGGGCATGCGGATCAGGCGGGGCTTGTGAGTTTTGCGCTCAAGGCGCATGTGCCTGCATCCCAGATAGTGCTAGTTCATGGTGAGGCTAAGGCAAAGAGTGCGCTAGCGACGGCTCTGGGTAAAGCCTTCGATGAGCGGGGGCTAAGGGTGAAAATTACCGTTGCTGGGGAGGGATAACTGATCAAAGGCCATCGTCAGGTGGAACGTTTCTGCTTTTTCTGGCTCAAATTTTTTCAGCTATCATCATGCGCTACGCTAAAAAACATTGAGTAGGGTGTTAATTGACCTTACTCTCCGCTGGTGGAGTCAACCCTACCTAGCGTGACAGCGTAAAGCATCTTGGCATTCGGCTAGCTGGTCGGTGCCTTGATGATGTCCGAAAGCAGCGTGAGCTAAGGAAAATTTAGAATAAATGCGCAATGACCGTGAGCGCCTAGAAGGCAAGTCTGTAGTAGATTTAGTTGAGTTGATCGAGGAACTCTGGAAGCAAAAGTGGGTGGTGGCGTTAACAGCTGTGGTCGTCACGCTGATAGGCGTCGCTTATGCATTGCTGGCTACCCCGATCTACGAAGCTAAGGTTTTCGTTCAGCCACCTTCTCAAAAGGACATCGCACAACTCAACTATGGGAGAGGCGGCGATAGCGGGTTGCCAATTCTGTCTGTCAAGGCTGTCTATGAAAGCTATGTGCGCTATGTTCAGTCGGAGGCAGTGCGTCGGGATTTTTACCGTGAGGTCTATTTGAAATCTCTGCCCGAGGCTGACCGGCGTGGTGCCCAAGATGACCTTTATGCGAAATTCAGTAAAGCCGTGTCAATTCCAGCCGCCACTAAGGATTCTCCTGAGCGCTTCCAGATTGTTGCCAGTTCGACGGATCCTCAGCAGGCGGCTGACTGGATAGTAGCGTATGTACAACTTGCCGGTGATCGCGCCAAGAAAGAGGTCATTGCCGACGTGCGGGCTGATGCGCTGGTCAAGGCAAACAATCTTAAAGAGCGAGTTCGCTCTGCTAGAGAAGGTGCACGTAAAGAACGTGAAGACCGTATTGCTCGGTTGTCCGAGGCGCTGATTGTCGCACAGTCGATTGGCTTGGAAAAGCCGCCCATTATTTCCGGTAATGGTAATTCAGAGCTGTCGGCGGATATGGAGGGCTCGCTGGTATACATGAGGGGTAGTCGTGCAATTGAAGCGGAGCTCAAAAACTTGAAGGCCCGGACCTCTGACGACCCTTTTGTAGATCACCTGCGCCGCGATCAAGAAACGATAGCTTTCTACGAAACACTTGAGATAGACCCGTCCGTCATCGAGGTCTATCGACAGGACGGAGGGCTGTATGCACCTGATAAACCAGTCAAACCGCAAAAGGCTATTATTGTGGTGCTGAGCGCGTTCTTGGGCGTGCTGCTGGGTGTTTTGATTGCCCTTTACCGAGCATTTTTCGTCGTTCGTAGGTTCGCAGCTGGTGTCAGGTAGTAATTAAGACGCCGCTTGGGCTAGTGCGGAACATTGGCCACAACTATCAGTATGCTACGGATCGGCGCGGCGGGCCCACCCGCTCGTATTAACCGGGCTTAACTCTACAGATGAAATTCCTTATGAATATTAAACTGGCAGTTATTGGTTTAGGGTATGTGGGGCTGCCACTGGCAGTCGAGTTTGGCAAACATCGTGACGTGGTTGGGTTCGACATCAATCAAGCGCGTATCGATGCATTAAAAGCGGGTCACGATGCGACTCAAGAGGTCTGTGCCGAAGATTTGGCGAGTGCCCATCTGTTGAGCTACACCGCAGACACTGAAGATCTGCGCGCGTGCAATGTGTTCGTTGTTACCGTCCCAACGCCCATCGACAAATATAAGCAGCCTGACCTGACACCGCTGGTCAAAGCCTCGGAAACCATCGGTGGAGTGCTAAAGGCCGGCGATATCGTGATTTATGAATCAACGGTTTATCCGGGAGCGACCGAAGAAGTCTGCGTTCCAGTGCTTGAGCGTGTTTCCGGGCTCACCTTTAATCAGGGCTTCTTCGCAGGCTACAGCCCAGAACGTATCAATCCAGGAGATAAGCAGCATCGTGTCACGACGATAAAAAAAGTCACTTCGGGCTCCAACGATGTTGTCGCTGAAGTGGTTGATTCGCTTTATCGAGAAATTATCACGGCGGGCACGCACAAGGCAGCGAGCATAAAAATTGCTGAGGCTGCAAAGGTTATTGAAAATACTCAGCGTGATTTGAATATCGCATTGATCAACGAGTTGGCAATTATTTTCAATCGAATGGGTATCGATACTGAAGCGGTTCTTGAGGCGGCAGGTACCAAGTGGAACTTTTTGCCGTTCCGTCCTGGGCTTGTTGGTGGGCACTGTATCGGTGTGGACCCGTATTATCTCACGCACAAAGCGCAGGCCATTGGTTATCACCCAGAGATTATCCTCGCTGGCCGGCGTTTGAATGACTCCATGGGCCGTTACGTCGCTTCGCAATTGGTAAAGGCAATGCTCAAGCGCCGTCTACAAGTCGAAGGTGCACGTGTGCTGGTTATGGGCTTGACGTTCAAGGAAAATTGCCCCGACCTGCGGAATACACGCATTGTCGACGTGATTGCTGAATTGAGCGAGTACGGCATTGCTGTCGATGTGTTTGATCCTTGGGTTGATGTCACCGAATCACAACATGAGTATGGCATAACGCCGGTAGCTACACCTGCCGCTGGTACTTATGACGGCATCGTAATAGCTGTTGCTCATCAAGAGTTCAAAGCGCTTGGCGAAACAGCCATTCGTGCTTACGGCAAGCCTGACCACGTTCTCTACGACTTGAAGTATCTATTGGATGCTGCCAGTTCCGATATACGCCTTTAGTTGGTAGGGGTGTCAGAATTGTCAATTATTGCAGGCTGGGATGAAAAATGACGGCATACGAAGTTCTTCAAAAATCGCTTCCCCAAGCCCCTAAGAAATGGCTGATCACCGGGGTGGCAGGTTTTATCGGCTCCAACCTTCTCGAGCACTTACTTTTGCTCGACCAGACGGTGGTGGGGTTGGATAACTTCGCCACGGGGCATCAGCGTAACCTGGACGAGGTAAAGTCTAACGTCAGCGCTCAGCAGTGGAGCCGTTTCAGCTTCTTGGAGGGTGACATCCGCAACCTGGGCGATTGTCATACGGCCTGTCGCGATGTGGACTATGTTTTGCATCAGGCGGCATTGGGATCGGTGCCGCGTTCGCTTAACGACCCTATCACTACGAATGCCACTAACATTGATGGCTTCCTGAACATGCTGGTTGCGGCACGTGATTCGGCGGTAAAGAGTTTCACCTATGCGGCAAGCAGTTCGACTTATGGCGATCATCCCGCCTTGCCGAAAGTTGAAGACGTAATCGGCAAGCCATTATCGCCGTATGCGGTAACAAAGTATGTGAACGAGCTGTATGCTGACGTGTTCTTCAAATCCTATGGGTTCAACAGCGTCGGCTTGCGCTATTTCAATGTGTTCGGTCGTCGCCAGGATCCGCAAGGCGCCTACGCGGCGGTCATTCCCAAATGGCTCGCTTCCATGGTTGGTGGTGATGAACTGTTTATCAATGGCGATGGCGAAACCAGTCGTGATTTCTGCTTCATTGAAAACGTTGTGCAGATGAATCTGTTGGCTGCGACCAGTTCCGACCCGGCGGCGGTTAACCAGATTTACAACGTAGCGGTCAGTGGTCGCACCACTCTGAACCAGTTGTTCGAGGCATTGCGTAAAGGCCTGCAGGAGAACGGTGTTGTCTACAGCAAGGGCCCGGTGTATCGAGAATTTCGCCCCGGCGATGTCAGGCATTCACAAGCGGACATTTCCAAGGCGCAGTCGCTGTTGGGTTACGCGCCCGCTTATGATGTCACCCGCGGTATTTCCAAGGCTATGCCTTGGTACATTCAGTTCCTGGCCTGAAAGACAACTTGTGCGACTGCTTGAGATTACATTGGCTTGAGCCCGCTGGTGCTGCGCGGCAGCCCCAGCTTGGTCTGCCATCAGTGTGAGAGGATTCGGTGCATTACAAAAATATCGTTTGGAATCTGCTTGGCCTGGGGCTGCCGCTCATTATCGCTGCACTTACAGTTCCGGGTTTGATTGCAATAGTAGGTACTGAGCGTTTTGGTCTTCTTGCGCTCGCTTGGGGTTTGATCGGGTACGCCGGTGCACTCGACCTAGGAATAGGTCGTGCGTTGACCCAACGGATCGCATCCCTGCGAGACGGCCCGCAGGCCGCCGTGATTGCAGATGTTGTCGCAACGGCAGTTACCTTGACTTCGGTGGTCGGCGTCGTAGGGTTGGTGGCAATCGCGCTGGGCTCGGCCGCGGGGGTGCAGCAGTTCATTCCACGGCAGAGTATTCCCGGTACAGAAATCACGTTGTCCCTGCTGCTTCTGGCCTTTGCGCTGCCTATGCAGGCGGTGAGCGCAACGTACCGGGGCGTGAATGAGGCGTACCTCAATTTCAAGGGTATCAGCCTGTTGCGAATAGGTTTGGGGGTAGCAAACTTTGGTGGGCCGTACCTTGTAGCTCAGTTCACTCATGAACTGCCGTGGTTGGTGTCGACCTTGGTAGTTTCGCGTGCGGTTGCGCTGCTGATTTACCGGTACAGCGCAAAAGGATGCCTACAGGGGCAGCAGCCCGGTCGATATGCAAAAGAGCAGGCTATCCGACTGTTGCAATTCGGCGGATGGGTTACGGTCAGCAGTGTAGTTAGCCCGTTTCTGGTGCAAGCAGACCGTTTTTTTGTCGGCGTCCTTTTATCTGCCGCTGCGGTGACGGCCTACGTGATCCCCTACGAAATTACCGTGCAAGCGATGATTTTGGTTGGAGCTGTTACCACTGTCGCGTTTCCTGCGATTGCAGCCTTGATGCAGCAGGGCATGGATAAAGCGTGTGCGTTGTTCCGTACTTGGACGATCCGGGTGGCTCTGATGATGCTGGTAACCATGAGTGCCATGGCGCTGCTGATGCCGGTCGTCCTCAACCTCTGGGTAGGCGAATACGTGACAGCCGAGTCGGTGGCAGTGGGGCGTATTCTGTGTGCGGGCGTATTCCTGAACGGCCTTGGCGCCATGTTTTATGCTTTTTTGCACGCTCAGGGGCATTCCAGAATCACAGCCATTTTCCACTTGATTGAATTGCCGTTGTTCGTGGGTGCTCTGTACTGGTTCATCCAGGATCTGGGTGTGGTTGGTGCTGCGATAGCCTGGTTGCTACGCATGCTGCTGGACACGCTGCTACTGGGTTGGGCCGTGTCGCGTGCGAGAGGCAATAGGAATCTGGTCAATGCAGTTGAATGACTTCGCCCAGCGAGTGGCTGGCCTGATTCTGCTTCTGTCCTTGGTATTTCCTACGAGCTTCACTGCATTCAAGACAGTGGCGCTATTGCTACCACTTGGCTGCCTGCTGCTGGGCGGTGGGGTGGTAGGAAAGGTTGACTCACGTTTGTTTTGGGTTGCATTGGTGTTCTCGTTCATCGGGCTTGGCTGGTCCGTTTACGGCACTTACCTAGGCAACCCTGGCGCGCTACGTGTGCTCACTGTGATGGTGATATACCCCGCACTGTTCACGATTCTCGCGATGCTCTATCAGGGAGACAGTAATGGGCTGGATCGCTTGATGGTTGTTGCGGGGTTGTTGATCGGGCTTATCGACTTGGGGTTCGTTGCAAGTGAAATCGCCTTGCCCGGCAACCCGTTAGGGGCGGGGTTGCGGGCTCTATACGCTGATGAGGCTGTCGTCGATTATGGCGTCGGCTATTTGAAGTTCACCCTGCCCAATGTTTCCAGTGTTATTTTTCTGCTGTCGTTCATGCTGTGCAGGGTCATTTGCCAGCGCTTCAGCCTTGTAGGGCTGGTTACATTTGTCGGACTGGTGCTGGTTGTCCTGCTTTCCGGGCGACGTGTCATTTTGGTCACGGCAGTACTAGGGCCAATCATTGCATATTGTATAACCTGGGGTGCTCCCGAAGGGCGCGGGCTGGCGGTACTAAAAGTCAGCCTGTTCGCCGGAGGAACCATAGCGCTTGCAGTGTTTGTATACTCACTTTGGCCCGACTACATCTATGAGCGGGTTTCGTCAATTTTTGATTTTGGTGGTGACGCAAGCAATTCGGAGCGCGCGACTCAGTTTGCATCATTAATGGACGGGATTCTTGCTCACCCGTTCTGGGGGGCAGGGGCTGGCGCTGTAGCCAGCTATATCCGCTCCGAAGAAATGCCGTGGGCGTACGAGCTTTTTTATATATCGCTTATTTTTCAATATGGACTTTTGGGTTTTTCAATCTATGCAGCGGGGGTGCTCTTCCTCATGGCTTTCCTGGCTCGGGAGGTCCGTCGCAAAGGGCGTGAAAGCTTCGAGTTCTATTATCTTTGCGGGCTGATTTCGTTTTTGTTGGCTACGGCAACCAACCCCTATTTGGCTAAATTCGATTATATGTGGGTTTTGTTCGTGCCTGTTGCTTTGTTGAATTATCGATTGATAGAACGCTTCAACAGGGACTTTGCACATGGATATTGATGTAGTTATTGTTAACTGGAACTCGGGCATGCAGATTCGTGACTGTATCAACTCGCTGCAGGCTAGCATTGCCAAGGCCCAGCTGCAGGTGATCGTCGTCGACAATGGCTCCACCGATGGCTCTGATTTAGGTTTGGAGCAGGATGGGATCAGTGTTTTGCGGACAGGCGCTAATCTTGGTTTTGCACGGGCTTGCAATTTGGGTGCGGCCCAAGGACGCTCTCCTTTTGTTCTGTTCCTCAACCCTGACGCGGCGGTGTATCCAAGCACTCTGGATTACGTGTTGTCTTTCATGCGTGACCCACGCAACGCGTCTGTCGGCGTGTGCGGGGTGCAGCTGGAAGAAGAGAGCGGGCACATCGCGCGCAGCTGTACCCGTTTGCCGACAACACGCAGTTTTCTCGCACATGCACTGGGCCTGGACCGTTTTGTGCCGCGTCTGGGTTTTTTCATGGCTGAGTGGGCGCATGATACTGATCGTTCCGTAGATCATGTGATCGGCGCGTTTTACCTTATTCGCCGCGAACTTTTTGACAGGCTCGCCGGCTTTGATGAGCGCTTCTTTGTTTACCTTGAAGACTTGGATTTGTCGAAGCGGGTCAAGGATGAAGGATATAGCATCGAGTTTCTGACCAAGGTAAAGGCTTTCCACAAAGGTGGAGGTACATCGGATCAGGTCAAGGCTCGCAGGCTTTTTTACTCATTGAGAAGCCGGATTCTCTATGCGTTCAAGCACCTCGGGCGGGCGTCCGGCACCTTGGTGCTATTGGCGACAATTGTGCCTGAACCATTTTTGCGAATCGGCCTTGCGATGCTTAAGCGCAGGGGAGTAGGTGAGACGCTTCAGGCCTATCGTCTATTACTCGCCTGGCTGGGTGATTGGTTCACTACGGGTAAGACGCGATGAATGGCTTGAATAATTATTCGGGCAAAGCCATGAAAAAAATTCTTATCCTCAGCAAATATACGCGAATGGGCGCTAGCAGCCGCTTGAGGATCCTGCAGTACTTCCCTGCGCTGCAAAGCAGCGGGCTTGAATTGGAGGTTAGCGCTTTCTTTGGCGAGGATTACTTAAACGATCTTTATGCCTCATCCAAGCGCTCGCCCTTGAAACTGTTGCGTTATTATCTGAAGCGCATGGCCGTGTTACTTCGTGCACGCAGATACGATGCGGTGTGGATTGAAAAGGAACTGTTCCCGTTCGTTCCTGCGGTGTTCGAGCGCTGGCTAAGTGCCGCGGGCAGTCGCTATATAGTCGATTACGACGACGCCGTGTTTCATAACTATGACCTCTCTGCGAACTCCTGGGTGCGTCGATTGCTGGGTAGTAAGATCGACCAGGTCATGCGTGCCTCTAGGATCGTCGTAGCCGGCAATGAGTATTTGGCGGATCGAGCAAGGCGCGCTGGAGCCAAGTGCGTTGCGATCATTCCGACTGTGGTCGACCATCATCGCTATAGAGTAATCAGCCGAGATGAGGGGCAGCAACTGGTGATCGGGTGGATCGGCTCGCCTTCTACCCAGAAGTACGTCGTCAGCATTCACGCGGCATTGCTGGAGGCCTGTACTCGATACAGTGCCAAGCTCATGTTGGTCGGGGCAACGCCGAATATAGTCGCTCAGTTGCCCGGTATAGAAGTTGAAACGTTTCCATGGACTGAGGATAGTGAGGCTAGTCTGATTGAGCTGATGGACATCGGCATCATGCCGCTGATTGATGGCCCGTGGGAAAAAGGCAAATGTGGATACAAGCTTATCCAGTACATGGCTTCAGGTGTGCCCGTAGTCGCTTCGCCGGTTGGGGTCAATGTCGAGATCGTAGCCGACAATCAATGTGGTTTGCTTGCCAGTGAGTCAGCAGAGTGGCTGGCCGCGTTGTCCAGGTTGCTATCTGATCGGGAAGAGCGTACCCGTCTAGGCTTGGCTGGCAGGCATGCAGTCGAGTCCAGGTATTCGCTACAGGCGCAGGCGCCGGTTCTCGAAAAACTCTTGAAAAGCCTGACTGTCTCATGAGCTTGCAACGCTGAATTCACAAGGTGCGCGTCAATGTGTGGAATTGCTGGATTTTTTAGCCCTGGATTGCTGGATGCATCGGCGCTCATTGGGCGAATGACAACTGAAATTACCCATCGGGGGCCTGATGATGCCGGCCACTGGATGGACGAGTCGGTCGGCCTTGCTCTTGGGCATCGGCGTCTGGCAATTCTCGATTTGTCGCCAGCCGGCCACCAGCCCATGGCATCCGCCTGCTCCCGTTTCATCATGGTGTATAACGGCGAAATCTATAACCACCTGGATCTACGTTCCAAGCTTGAAGCGCAGGGATGTGCGCCTGCATGGCGAGGTCACTCTGACACTGAAACGCTGCTAGCTGGTATTGCTGCGTGGGGACTCGAGAAGACTCTGCAGCAGTCGGTTGGCATGTTTGCGATCGCGCTATGGGACCGACTGGAGCAAACGCTGAGCCTGGCGCGTGACCGCTTTGGCGAAAAACCGTTGTATTACGGATGGCAGGGCAGCAGCCTGCTGTTTGGTTCCGAGCTGAAAGCCTTGAAACACCATCCGGCGGCGACCAGGGAGATTGACCGGGATGCGTTGACATTGCTTTTACGGCACAACTGCATTCCCGCGCCCTATAGCATCTACAAGGGCATCTATAAGCTGCGTGCGGGTTACTGCGTCAAGTTTCCACTTGGCCTGCCCGCCACGGCTCGACATGCCCAGCCCACCGCGTATTGGTCGCTCAACGAGGTGGTTGAACAGGGCCTGAGTAATCCGTTCCAAGGTTCGTTTGACGAAGCCACCGACCTGCTTGAGCGACAGTTGTCAGCGACGGTTGGGGAGCAAATGTTGTCTGATGTGCCTTTGGGGGCGTTCCTGAGCGGTGGAGTAGACAGCAGCACGATCGTCGCGCTGATGCAGGCGCAGAGTCGCCAGCCGGTGCGTACATTCACAATCGGGTTTGGTGAAGCCGCCTACAACGAGGCCGGTTATGCCAAGGAAGTCGCGCGTCATCTAGGTACTGATCATACCGAACTGTATGTAACGCCAAGTGATGCCCAGGCAGTGATTCCGCGGCTTGCCTCCATCTACTGCGAACCGTTCAGCGATAGTTCGCAAATTCCGACTTTTTTAGTCAGCCAATTGGCCAGTACCCATGTCAGGGTAGCCTTGAGCGGTGATGGCGGCGACGAACTGTTTGGTGGTTACAATCGCTACCTGATGGGTAACAAGGTCTGGAGCAGGTTGTCGCGGCTGCCAACGATTGCTCGTAAAGGCGCTTCGCTGGCTTTACGTTCGTTGTCGCCAGCACGGTGGGACCAGGTTTACGGGGTACTCAAACCCGCTATTCCTGCGCGTCTACATATTGCTACCCCGGGCGACAAAGCGCACAAATTGGCGGGATTGCTCGGTTTGGCGGATCAGCGCGAGTTCTTCCGCACCTTGACCAGCCATTGGCAGGACCCTTCCAACCTGATCATCGGCGCTACAGAACCCGAAACGTTGCTTAGTGCCAGCGCGCAGTGGCCGGCCACCGATCATTTTGCACATACGATGATGGCAATGGATGCTCAGACGTACATGACCGATGACATCCTGGTCAAAGTCGATCGAGCCGCTATGGCGGTGAGCCTTGAAAGCCGAGTTCCGATGCTTGATCCACGGGTGGTTGAGCTGGCGTGGACGTTGCCACTTGAGTTCAAGATTCATGAAGGTCAGGGCAAGCGAGTGCTGCGCGAAGTACTTTACCGGCATGTGCCACGCGAGCTGATTGAGCGGCCCAAACAAGGCTTCGGTCTGCCTCTCGATTCGTGGCTGAGAGGTCCCTTGCGCGATTGGGCTGCAGCGCAACTTGATCCCTCTCGCTTGAGGCAAGAAGGTATTTTCCACCCCGAACCGATTATTCAGATGTGGAACGAGCACTTGAGTGGTCGCCGTAACTGGCAGCATCACCTGTGGAATGTCCTCATGTTCCAGGCTTGGTATGCAGAGCATTAAAATGCAGAAGTTCCTATTGATTGCGAGTCACCCAGAATCACTGTTGAATTTTCGTGGGCCGCTACTTGAAGCGTTGCAGGCCAGTGGCCTGCAAGTGCATGTGGCAGCACCGGACCTGGATGCCGACAGCAAGGTGCGAGCAGCGCTAGAGGCGAAAGGCGTGATCGTTCATGACATCGGACTGCAGCGTGTGGGCTTGAACCCTTTGGCGGACCTTCGCTCGCTGATGCAACTGTGGCGATTGATGCGCCAGATTCGTCCATCCTATGCGATGGGCTACACCGTCAAACCAGTGGTCTACGGAGCGATGGCGAGCTGGTTTGCGAGGGTTCCACGTCGCTTTGCGTTGATCACTGGGCTGGGCTACGCGTTTCAGCAGCCCGAGCAGGAAGGCAAGCGGGGTATTGTGCGCAGGGTAGTGCAGTCCCTCTACGCGGTAGCTTTGCGCTGTACGCATAAAGTGTTCTTTCAGAACCCGGATGACGAAGCATTGTTTCGGTCGTTGAGTCTTCTGCCGGAGTACGTGCCATCGTGCGTGGTCAATGGCTCTGGCGTGGACGTAGCGTCGTTCGCGGTGGCCCCGTTGCCGCAGACGCCGCGCTTTCTGCTAATCGCCAGGCTGTTGGGTGACAAAGGTGTACGTGAGTACGCCGCTGCTGCGCAGAAACTGCGTCAGTTGTATCCGCAAGCAAGCTTTGCGCTGGTTGGTTGGATCGACGATAACCCGGATGCCATTTCACAGCATGAACTGGATCGCTGGATCGCTGAAGGTTCCGTACAGTATTTAGGGCGATTGAGCGACGTCCGCCCTGCAATCGAGGACTGCAGCATCTACGTCTTGCCTTCGTATCGCGAAGGTACTCCGCGGACGGTGCTCGAGGCGATGGCCATGGGGCGCCCCATCATAACCACGGATGCACCCGGTTGTCGCGAAACGGTGGTGCCGGAAGAAAACGGCATATTGGTCCCGGTGAAAAGCGTTGATCAGTTAGTTGAGGCGATGACGCGGTTCGTGGTAGAGCCCGAGCTGGCATCGCGCATGGGGCGACGCTCAAGGGAGATTGCTGCGCAGCGATATGACGTACACTCAGTGAATGCAGTCATGCTTGCTGAAATGGGTATCGTGGCCTCAATAAACGTCTGCTGAGCAAGGCCTCCTGCGCACAATTCACTAGCTGGACGATTGCGTGCGAACTGAAGCCTGCATCAAGTATTTCTTTATTCTGCTGGTCAGCCACCTCCAGGTGGGATGGCCATTTTACTGTCCGGTAAACAGGTGCATATTGTGTTGAATACTCCTTTCTCGCCTTGGCCCTCATTCTCGGCACTCGAAGCTGATGCGGTGCGGGATGTCCTGTTATCCAACCGCGTCAACTATTGGACCGGGGAGATCGGGCGAAAATTCGAGCAAGCCTTTGCAGCATATGCGGAGTGCGCGCACGCTGTTGCAGTCACTAATGGCACTGTAGCGCTCGACTTGGCCCTCAATGCCTTGGGTATCGGCCCGGGTGATGAGGTGGTAGTGACCCCACGTACCTTTCTGGCATCGGTCTCCAGCATCGTCAATGCCGGAGCGACCCCTGTTTTTGCGGATGTGGATCGTGACTCGCAAAATATTACGGCAGGCACCATCAGCAAAGTGCTGAGCCCTCGTACCCGTGCGGTGATCTGCGTGCATCTGGCTGGTTGGCCATGTGACATGGACCCGATCATGGCGCTTGCCGCATCTCATGACCTGAAGGTGATCGAAGATTGCGCGCAGGCGCACGGCGCACGTTATAAAGGCCGCTCAGTGGGTTCCATAGGCCATATAGGCGCTTGGTCCTTCTGCCAGGACAAGATCATGTCCACGGGCGGTGAGGGTGGAATGGTTACTACCAATGACTCCGAGCTTTGGAAAACCATGTGGGCGTACAAGGATCACGGCAAAAGCTGGGATGCTGTGTACGAGCGTCAGCACGCGCCGGGGTTTCGCTGGTTGCATGAGAGTTTTGGTACCAACTGGCGGATGATGGAAGTGCAGGCCGTTATCGGTGCGATCCAGTTGGGGCTCATGCCTGCATGGCATTCAAGCCGCCAGCACAACGCTTGCCAGATTTGGGCATGCGCTGCTGAACTGCCAGGATTGAGGGTGCCGGCCGTGCCTGCAGATTGCGAGCACGCTGCTTACAAATGCTATGTTTTTGTCGAACCGCAAAAGCTTGCACCGGGCTGGGATCGTGACCGAATCTTGCAGGAAATTTCCCAGCGCGGTGTGCCGGCATTTTCCGGTTCGTGTTCTGAGGTCTACTTGGAGAAAGCCTTCGACGGCACAGGTTGGCGCCCGGAGCATCGCCTGGCGATCGCCCAAGAACTTGGCGAAACCAGCCTGATGTTTCTTGTGCACCCAACGCTCACCGATTCTGAAATGCGCAGAACGTGTGAGGTGCTGCGGGACGTCATGGGGCAGGCGACCGTGTGAGACTGCGTGTGACAGCCAACGTGTGCAGTCAGCGCTCGCAAGCCGACGCAGTTGCAGTACGGCAGTAAGATTTAATAAATAGGGCGATTGGATGAAGGCTACATCTCTGGCAATACCGGAAGTGATTCTGTTTGAGCCAAAAGTTTTTGGCGATGCACGAGGTTTTTTCCTCGAAAGTTTCAATCAAAAGGTATTCGAACAAGCGGTCGGCAGGGCAGTCAGCTTTGTCCAGGACAACCATTCGAAATCGGCTCGGCATGTACTGCGTGGGTTGCATTACCAGCTGAGCCAACCACAAGGAAAACTGGTGCGGGTAGTGTTCGGTGAAGTTTTCGATGTCGCCGTGGACCTTCGACGCTCGTCGCCGACTTTTGGCCGATGGGTGGGCGCTTTGCTGACTGAGCAGAACAAACATCAGCTCTGGATACCAGAGGGCTTTGCTCATGGATTCGTGGTCCTGTCCGAGCGCGCAGATTTCTTGTACAAGACTACCGATTACTATTCTCCAGCATCCGAACGGTGCCTTGCCTGGAATGATCCGGATATCGGCATCGAGTGGCCGATTGACGGCCAGCCTGAGCTTTCGGAAAAAGACAAATCAGGAAGCCCTTTGCATGCAGCAGAGTGTTTCGATTAATAGCGCGGGAGTGCAACACGGTTATGGTCAAGCGCGCAGTCGATATATTCGCATCGTTGTTCGGTCTCGTACTTCTAAGCCCGGTAATTCTCGTACTCGCGCTGTGCATTCGGCGCAAATTGGGGGCGCCGGTGCTGTTTCGCCAAGTTCGCCCGGGGATGAATGGTAAACCGTTCGAAATGATTAAATTTCGGACCATGCTTGACGCGGTGGATGCGCACGGGGTGCCTTTGCCTGACGACAAACGTATGACGCCGTTTGGCAGCTTCTTGCGCGCTTCGAGCTTGGATGAACTCCCTGAGTTGTGGAATGTGCTCAAGGGTGACATGAGCCTGGTGGGGCCAAGACCCTTGCTGATGGAGTATCTGCCGCTGTACAACCAAGAGCAGTATCGCCGTCACGATGTTCGCCCTGGAGTGACAGGCTGGGCGCAGATCAATGGCCGCAATGCGCTGTCGTGGGAAGATAAGTTCAGGCTTGATGTGTGGTACGTGGATAATCGCTCTATAGTGCTTGATTTCAAAATACTGCTGTTGACTGTCAAAAAGGTCTTGGTGCGTGACGGTATCTCGGCTGAAGGGCAGGTTACCATGTCGAAATTCACCGGTTCGCCTAAATGACTTCTTTGGCAATCCTTGGGGCAAGCGGCCACGGCAAGGTAGTGGCTGACTTGGCTGAGCTGTGCGGTTGGCAGAAAATCGAATTTTTTGACGACGCTTGGCCTGGCCTGCAACGAAATGGCGCTTGGCCTGTAGTTGGAAGCAGTGCTCAGCTGCACGAGAGGCTGGATCACTACCAAGGTGTGATGGTTGCCATCGGTAACAATGTGGTGCGTGCCCAAAAGCTGCAAGCGTTGAAACAGCACGGAGCGACAGTGCCTGTATTGGTGCACCCGGGCGCAGTGGTTAGCCGCCATGCATCGCTTGGCAGCGGTACAGTGGTATTTGCTGGTGCAGTGGTCAATGCGTTCGCCATTGTGGGCGAAGGCGCCATCATCAATACGGGATGCAGCGTCGATCATGACTGCTGTATTGGTGATCATGTGCACATCAGCCCCGGGGCGCGTCTGGCGGGTGGTGTTGCAGTGGGTGAGTGCAGCTGGATCGGCATTGGCGCCGTGGTTAGACAGATGCTCAGAATTGGCTGCAGGGCGATGGTTGGCGCAGGTGCTGCCGTGGTTTGCGACGTACCTGATAACGCAACTGTGATCGGTGTGCCGGCGCGGCCTGTTGCTCAGCCATGAAGTATCGCCTACATCATCTTGTCTTGGAGAGACACCTGAGGGTTTATGGATAAGCTAAGAGCAGGACTGCTGGTGCCGCCTTTATTGAGAAGATCAAGACGATGAATTACAAGGTTTTTCTCACTGGAGCCAGCGGTTTCGTAGGGGGAGGGGTGCTGCGCCGTCTAGTGGCTGACGGGGTGCCGGTGGTTGCCGCTATGCGAAATGGGAGTGCGTCGTTACCGCCGTCCGTACGCAGTATTGCGTTTGAGTCGTTCGAGCACGATAACGACTGGGGTGGCCTTCTTGGCGAGTGCAATGTTGTTGTGCACGCTGCCGCGCGCGTCCATGTAATGAGCGATACTGAGCGCGACCCATTGGCTGCCTTTCGGCGGGTCAATGTGGAAGGGACACTGGCATTGGCTCGCCAGGCCGTTGCTGCCGGGGTTAAACGGTTTGTGTTCATCAGTTCGATTAAGGTAAATGGCGAAGGCACACTTCCCTCAAAGCTGTACTTCGCCGATGACCTTCCACAACCGCAAGACCCCTACGGGCTCTCAAAGCTGGAGGCAGAGACTGCGCTGCAGGCACTGGCGCGCGAGTCAGGTCTTGAGGTAGTGATCGTGCGCCCTGTATTGGTATATGGCCCAGGTGTAAAAGCGAACTTTCTCAGCATGATGCGCTGGCTTGATCGCGGCATTCCTTTGCCATTTGGCGCCATTGATAATCGAAGAAGCCTTGTGGCCTTGGACAATCTCGTCGATTTGATTGCCACTTGCGTCGATCACCCGGCAGCGGCGAACCAGGTTTTCCTGGTAAGTGATGGTGAGGATTTGTCTACTACCCAATTGTTGCGTCGCATGGGCCAGGCGCTTGGCAAGCCCGCGCGTTTGCTGCCGGTACCTGCAAGCTTGCTGAGCGCCGGTGCAGTTGTATTGGGTAAAGCCGGCTTGTCGCAGCGTTTGTGTGGTTCTTTACAGGTCGATATCAACAAAACCCGTGACATGCTGGGTTGGCGTCCACCGGTAGCTATCGAGCACGCGCTTCAGGCTGTTGCCAGGCACTATCAGGGCTATAACAAGCAATGATGTTTTTGTGGTTTTTCCCGGCGATACTAGTGTTATCGCTACTGATGACGGCTGGCATGCGTTGCTATGCGTTGGCATCCAGCATGATTGACGTTCCCAACTCACGCAGTTCCCATATGGTGGCTACCCCACGGGGCGGCGGTATGGCCATCGTGCTTAGCTTTCTGGCATGCCTGCCGGTGCTGGGCCTGGCAGATACTGTCCCGCTGTCGGTACTGGTTGCTATCGGCGGGGCAGGGACGCTGGTTGCAGTGGTCGGCTTCATGGACGACCACTACCACATTGCTGCCCGTTGGCGTTTGTGCAGCCACTTCGCTGCTGCAGCCTGGATGCTTTACTGGCTAGGCGGCCTGGCGCCGCTTCAAGTGTTCGGCTTCAATCTCGAGCTGCAGTGGTTTGGTTGCATATTGGCGGCTTTTTACTGCGTGTGGATGCTCAATCTGTATAACTTCATGGACGGCATTGACGGCATTGCCAGCGTCGAAGCGGTCTCTGTTTGCTTGGGCATGGTACTGCTGTCGACCCTGGCCGATGCGCCGCAATTGGTGCCATTGCCCTTGTTGCTGGCTGCGGCCACCCTGGGTTTTTTGTTCTGGAACTTCCCCACGGCAAAGATCTTCATGGGCGATGCTGGCAGCGGCTTCCTCGGCATCGTACTGGCGGGCCTGTCGCTGCAGGCTGCCTGGACCTCTCAACAGTTGTTCTGGTGCTGGCTGATCCTGTTGGGGGTCTTCGTGGTGGACGCCACCGTCACCCTCATCCGCCGCCTTCTGCGTGGCGAAAAAGCTTACGAGGCACATCGTAGCCACGCCTACCAGTTTGCTACCCGCCACTACGGCAAGCATCTACCGGTGACCCTGGCCACGGCTGCGCTTAACCTGTTCTGGTTGCTGCCGGTGGCATTGTGCGTGGTGTTGCTGGGCTTGGACGGAGTGTGGGGTGTTGTCATCGCCTACCTGCCATTGGTGTTTCTGGCTGTGCGCTGGCGCGCCGGTGAACTCGAACACTAGCTAAAGTGATAGGAAGAAGGTTGTAGTAATGTCACTTCGGAAAACTTTCAGAGGTTCTATGGATAAGCTGCGCTCAAGACTGCTCGGACTGCCTCGACGCCAGAAACGGCTGATCCAGGTAGCGACTGATGTCATTTTGGTCTGGTTCGCGCTTTGGCTAGCGTTTGTTGTGCGTCTGGGCATCGATGATCTGGCCAACCCCGTCCTGGACCACACTTGGTTGTTCGTCATCGCGCCGGCCATTTCGATCCCGTTGTTCATTCGGTTCGGGCTTTACCGAGCAGTGATGCGCTATTTCGGCAATGACGCGTTGATAGCGATCATCAAGGCCGTCACGCTTTCCGCGCTGATCCTGGGCTTCATCATCTACTGGGCCGGCAACCACCAGAACGTGGTGCCGCGCTCGATCACCTTCAACTACTGGTGGCTGAGCCTGATCATGGTCGGCGGCCTGCGCTTGGCGATGCGCCAGTACTTCTTGGGTGACTGGTTTGCTACGGCCGTGCAGCACGTGCCATTCGCCAACCGCGACGACGGCCTGCCACGAGTCGCCGTGTACGGTGCCGGTTCGGCCGGTAACCAACTAGTGGCTGCCCTGCGCATGGGCAAGGCCATGCGCCCGGTAGCGTTCATTGACGACGATGCCAGCATCACTGATCGAGTAATCGCCGGCCTTCAGGTGTACCAACCAGACCATCTGCAACGCATGATCGACGACACCGGCGCTGAAGAAATCCTGCTGGCGCTGCCTTCGGTTAGCCGCAGCCGCCGTCGCGAAATCCTCAATCTGCTCGAAGGCTATCCGCTGCACGTACGCAGTGTGCCTGGTTTCATGGACCTGGCCAGTGGCCGGGTCAAGGTGGATGACATCCAGGAAGTGGACATCGCCGACCTGCTGGGCCGCGACGCGGTGCCGGCCCAAGGTGACTTGCTGCAGCACTGCATCATTGACCAGACCGTGATGGTGACTGGTGCTGGGGGCTCGATCGGCGCCGAGCTGTGCCGCCAGATCTTGGGGCAAACGCCGCGTATTCTACTGTTGTTCGAGCACAGCGAGTTCAACCTGTACACCATCGCAGGAGAGCTGGAACAGCGTATCCTGCGAGGAGGCCTGGCCGTGCAGTTGATCCCGATACTGGGCTCGGTTCGTGACCAGTCTAAGATGCTCGACGTGATGCGCGCCTGGCAGGTAGACACTGTCTACCACGCCGCCGCCTACAAGCATGTGCCCATTGTCGAGCACAACATTGCCGAAGGCCTGTCGAACAACGTGTTCGGCACCCTGTACACCGCCCAGGCCGCGCTGCAGGCCGGTGTTGCCAACTTCGTGTTGATTTCCACCGACAAGGCCGTGCGCCCCACCAATGTGATGGGCAGCACCAAGCGCCTGGCCGAAATGGTTTTGCAGGCCCTTAGCCGCGAGCTGGCACCCGTGTTGATGGGCGATACCGGCAACGTGTCGCAGGTGAACAAAACCCGCTTCACGATGGTGCGTTTCGGCAACGTACTGGGCTCGTCGGGCTCGGTCATCCCGCTCTTCCACAAGCAGATCAAGGCTGGCGGGCCGCTGACCGTGACCCATCCAAAAATCACCCGCTACTTCATGACCATTCCCGAGGCCGCGCAACTGGTGATTCAGGCTGGCTCCATGGGGCAGGGTGGGGATGTGTTCGTGCTGGACATGGGCGAGCCGGTAAAGATTGTGGAACTGGCGGAAAAAATGATTCACCTGTCCGGCTTCAGCATTCGCTCCGAGCGCAACCCGCTGGGCGATATCGCCATCAACTTCACGGGCTTGCGCCCGGGTGAGAAGCTTTACGAAGAGTTGCTGATCGGCGACAACGTGATTGCCACGCGCCACCCCATGATCATGAGCGCCAACGAAGACTACCTGCCCTGGGATGTGCTGAAGCAGCGCCTGGAGGCGCTGCGGGCCGCCTCTTCGGTCGATGACTTCGCCACCGTGCGCCAGCTGTTGCGCGACACCGTGAGCGGCTATGTGCCCGGCGGGGAAATTGTCGATTGGCTGTACCAGCGTCGGCGTCTGGAGCCCTGAGCACGGCACAAACAAACAGAACAGGTGTTGCCTGCAAAGCAACGCCCATATGAACTTCAAACGCAGTGAAGTTTGACAGCGGGAATTGGGAAGAACTGAACGATGACTATTCTGGTAACTGGTGGTGCGGGTTTCATTGGCGCGAACTTCGTGCTCGACTGGCTGGCGGGTAGCGATGAGCCTGTGGTCAACCTCGACAAACTCACCTACGCAGGCAACCTGCAAACCCTGAGCAGCCTGCAGGGTGACAAGCGCCATATCTTCGTGCACGGCGACATCGGCGACTCCGAGCTGGTAGCCCGCCTGCTGCAAGAGCACCAGCCGCGCGCGATCGTCAACTTTGCTGCCGAGTCCCACGTCGACCGCTCTATCCACGGCCCCGAAGACTTCATCGAAACCAACATCGTTGGTACCTTCCGCCTGCTGGAAGCCGTCCGCGCCCATTGGGGTGGCTTGAATGACCAGGCACGCCAGGCGTTCCGCTTCCTGCATGTATCCACCGACGAAGTGTACGGCTCGCTGGCCGCCGACGAACCGGCCTTCACCGAGACCCACCAGTACCAGCCAAACAGCCCGTATTCCGCCAGCAAGGCCGCCAGCGACCACCTGGTGCGCTCGTATCACCACACCTACGGCCTGCCGGTACTGACCACCAACTGCTCGAACAACTACGGCCCGTACCACTTCCCGGAAAAACTCATTCCGCTGATGATCGTCAACGCCCTGGCCGGCAAGCCACTGCCGGTGTATGGCGACGGTCAGCAGATTCGCGACTGGCTGTACGTCAAAGACCACTGCAGCGCCATTCGCCGCGTACTGGAAGCCGGTACCACCGGTGAGGTGTACAACGTTGGCGGCTGGAACGAAAAGCCCAACCTGGAAATCGTCAACCGCGTATGCGCACTGCTGGACGAACTGCGCCCACGCGACGACGGCAAGCCCTACGCCGAACAGATTACCTACGTGACCGACCGCCCCGGCCATGACCGCCGCTACGCCATCGATGCCCGCAAGCTGCAGCGCGAGCTGGGCTGGAAACCCGCTGAAACCTTCGAAACCGGCATTCGCAAGACCGTGGCCTGGTACCTCGACAACCAGGAGTGGGTGCAGAACGTACAGTCCGGCAGCTACCGCGACTGGGTAGAGAAGAACTACGCAGGGCGCTCGGCATGAAACTTCTGCTACTGGGCAAGGACGGCCAGGTAGGTTGGGAGCTGCAACGCAGCCTGGCCCCGCTGGGCCAGGTGCTGGCGCTGAACAGCCGCAGCCAGGCGCACTGCGGCGACCTGGCCAACCTGCCAGGCCTGGCCGAAACCGTGCGCGCCTACGCCCCAGATGTCATCGTCAACGCCGCCGCCTATACCGCCGTCGACAAGGCCGAAAGCGACCGCGAGCAGGCCTTCAGGGTAAACGCCGAAGCCGTTGGCGTGCTGGCCCGCGCCGCCGCCGACTGTGGCGCACTGCTGGTGCATTACTCCACCGATTACGTGTTCCCGGGGCAGGGCACCCAGGCCTGGCGCGAAGATGACAGTGTCGGCCCACTGAACACCTACGGCGAAAGCAAGCTGGCTGGCGAACAAGCCATCCAGGCTGCCGGCTGCCAGCACCTGATTTTCCGCACCTGCTGGGTGTATGCCGCCCGCGGCAACAACTTTGCCAAGACCATGCTGCGCCTGGCCGGAGAGCGCGATAGCCTGGGCGTGATCGACGACCAGCACGGCGCCCCGACCGGTGCCGAACTGATCGCCGACATCACCGCCCACGCCATCACCGCCACCCGCCGCAACCCGGCCTTGGCCGGCCTGTACCACCTGGCAGCCGCCGGCGAAACCACCTGGTGCGGCTACGCCCGCTTCGTGCTCGAGCAGGCGGCGGCACAAGGGGTAGCGTTGAAAGCCCAGGCCGAACAGGTCAACCCATTGACCACCGACGCCTACCCGACGCCTGCCAAGCGGCCGTCCAACTCACGTCTTGATACCCACAAACTGCAGAAGGCTTTTGCCCTGACCCTGCCAGACTGGCGCCAGGGAGTGGCCCGCATGCTCACGGAAATACACGAGAAATGACCACCATGAACCGTAAAGGCATCATTCTGGCGGGCGGGTCGGGTACCCGCCTGCACCCTGCGACCCTGGCAATTTCCAAGCAACTGCTGCCGGTGTACGACAAACCGATGATCTACTACCCGCTGACCACGTTGATGCTGGCGGGCATTCAGGACATCCTGATCATCTCCACCCCACAAGACACACCTCGCTTCGAGCAACTGCTGGGCGACGGCCACCAGTGGGGTATCAACATCAGCTACGCCGTGCAAGCCTCGCCAGACGGCCTGGCGCAAGCGTTTCTGATTGGTGAAGACTTCATTGGCAACGATTTGTCGGCGCTGGTGCTGGGCGACAACATCTATTACGGCCATGACTTCCAGCAGTTGCTGCGCAACGCCATGGACCGCGGCGAAGGCGCCAGCGTGTTCGCCTACCACGTGCACGACCCCGAGCGTTACGGTGTGGTCGAGTTCGATGACAAGGGCAAGGCAATCAGCCTGGAAGAAAAGCCCGCCAAGCCGAAGTCCAGCTATGCCGTAACCGGCTTGTACTTCTACGACAAGGACGTGGTCGAAATCGCCAAGGGCATCAAGCCTTCTCCTCGAGGCGAGCTGGAGATTACCGACCTGAACCGGGTGTACCTGGAGCAGAACCGGCTGTCCGTGGAGATCATGGGGCGCGGGTATGCCTGGCTGGATACCGGGACGCATGACTCGCTGCTGGAGGCTAGCGGGTACATCGCCACGATTGAGCGGCGGCAGGGGTTGAAGGTGGCTTGTCCGGAGGAGGTTTCGTACCGGCAGGGGTGGATTGGGGCGGAGCAGCTGTTGAAGCTGGCTGAGCCGTTGGCCAAGAATGGGTATGGGCAGTATTTGAAGCGGTTGGTGGAGGATCGGATTTATTGAGTGGATCTTGAGCACTCATCTTAGAGGGCCTAGTGTCTGAGTGTATTTTTAGTTTGGGTGAAAAATGCATCTTGGGGCTGATAGAATCCCGCCTGGTGCGCGGGATTCTAGGTTAAGTGTTCAGGGGTTTATGTAGTTTAGGCCACTCAGGGCATCGACTCGGCGGACGCGACCGTTATCCAGGTATTTCATGGATGCAACAAACCCTGGTTTGGCTGTTTGAGATGACCAACTATAGCCACCTCTCCATTGGTAGCGCTCACCTGCCAGAAGGGAGTAGTAGTTGGCTTTTTCGCGCTTTAGTAGGCGATGAATGGCTGTTGTGTATTGTTTGGTTGAACCGGGTCCGCCGCCAATGATCATACCGAAGCTTTCATGAATTCTTGTGCCATCGGCGATACCGTAGGTACGATCTATCCAGGCGGCAAGCTGTCCTTTATTACTCGAGCACAATGATGCCCATGCTGTAGGGGAGTCTAGGTAGTTGCCGGAGTTAAGCTTTCCATTGAATTTTGTGGGTGACGTGTTATTTCCGCCTAGATAAAATACGGTTTCATTTACACCCGTTGCAACCATTTGAGGTCCGTAGTCGATAAAGATACTGATGTTCTCGAGTGCTAATACCTCTGCGTGAACATTGGCGCAACCCGGAGCGAAATCAACCTGAATGCTTTGAAGGAGTGCGTACCTATTTTTTGATACGGTATTGCTCGCTTGAAGTCTATTCAAGACTCTGCAAGTGATCCGCTGCGCTTGGCCTTCGGTACCTGGCTTGACGACGATGCCATCCGCTTCTATTTCGAATGAAAGGTTCTCAGCACTTTGTTTGCCATCTACTAAATGATTACCACCTGTGAAAGCCAGGCCCGCTCTGCCGTCTCCGTCCTGTAACGCCTCAAAGACGATGGGTGGTATCCAGTCAGTTGAGTACGTCCCTATTGGGGCGCCATTCAAAGTCGTTTGATAGAAGTTAGGAAGATTATTTGCTCCTGCCTTACCAAAAACAAAGCCCCGACGAACGCCATCCTCAGCCCAGGAAATGTTAACTCGACCTTCTTTATCTACGATGAAGGAGAGCCCTGGCCCGCCGATTTCAATAGAATCATGCTTTCGTGCCGCTGCTTGGGGGGACAAAACCACACATGCCGCCGCTCCCGCGCTTGCCCCTAAAACCGCCAAGAACGATCTTCTCGTTGGAGTACCGTTTTCCATTCGCTCGCCACACTATCGAAAAAAGCCGATGGTGGAGTGACTTGCCGCATTGGTCAAGCTCTGTACGCTACTGCGAACCATGATTGAAACGATGGGCTCAGAGGGGGCTGTGCTAGCTGAGGGAGGAGATCTCGCGAAGTTGAGTACGAGGAAAATACCCATACACAATATTAACTATCAGACGATCGTTAGGTAGAAGGTGGCCTCCACAATGGGGCTGTGTGAATACAGCAGTACCCTCGGCCGTGTTGAATAAGGGTTTATAGACAAATGCTGATCAACAGAATCCCGGATTGCGAGCAGATGCGCTCGGTTCTTCGTGCACCCGCTGTGAGCCCGTTCGGCGCTCTCATTACGCCGCGTTGCGTGCCGGTGGCTTGAAAACCAATTGCAACGTGATGGCTCCCTCTTTCTCCGGTGTATCTTACCTGATCGGAGCTTGGAACAGGTCTGTCGCAGCTGTAGATTTCACTGCAAGCCACCTTTTTGTGAGCTTGGTTCCTGCACGGTTTGGATATATAATTTGTGGCTGTCAAAAAAGAAGATCGGGTTTGCATTGTCTACAATCAGGGTTGATATCCAAGTTATTCGGGGGCTTGCGGTAGCATTCGTAGTTCTTGAGCATCTGGCTGTGCCGGGGAGCGATGCATGTTTCAAAGTCATCTCCTGAGCGGGCAAAGAGGGATATGTATGCTGTGGTCGAAAAGCTCAAGTCTCTCGGTAGACAAATCGTGATCATTGCGCCGCCTCTACCTTTGGATAAAGCAATTTTTTATGTGTATCCAGAATGAAGTTGCTAACTCCGAATGGTAAATGCGGCTGGTAAGTGTTTGCTAGCTAGGCAGGTGCTCGAGAAAAATCATAGGAATGTTATAGATTTAATAAAATATGCAGAACTCTCTCTAGGGGCAAAAGTAATTAACTATCTGATTACTTGTGCGATAAAAGCGTGTAAAACGATAGTGGATGGTATTCCGATCTATCGAGACAACGGTCACCTGAGTACTCTTGGCTCGGTCAAGCTTTACGAGAAGATACCCAATATCCTTGCAGGCCAAAGGGGCAGTATTTAGGCAGCGTGCCTTCGATATGGCAGCAGACAGGTCTGAGCCCGGAAGGCGTTGTATGCTGCTCAGCGATGTTTAGCTTCGACTCGAACAGAAGCTTGATTCTTAAACAGAAATCCGAAGGTTGAATTGCCATAATCATGCCGATTTCTGTAAAATCAATGATCTCGGTTTGTATCTCGGATGCTAGAGAAACAATATTAGAGTTTTTGACTGCTGTAGATGTAATATATGTTCTGCTCATGCTATGCATTCAAAAATGCGCTGAGCGTTGCTTTGTTCAATCAGCCAAGGACGATAAAAGTGCTACTTGGAATTCATTATTTGCGAGGAATAGCAGCGTTAATCGTTGTGCTGTTCCACTTTCGTGGAATACTTAATAATGTTTATTCAGATCCAAACCTTGGAAAAAATCTACTCCAGGCTGGTGCATCGGGGGTAGATATTTTCTTCATGATTAGTGGTTTTATCATTGTTATCGCAACGCAGAATGCGAAATCTAATACACCATCAGCGTTCTTGTTGCGTAGAGTGTTTCGTATCTATCCAGCTTTAGTACTGTGCTGGCTTGTGGGTTGCTTTACGGTCTATTCCAATCAGCCTCTATTTGAGTTACTCAAGTCAGTTATTCCAGTTAATAGGGACTACAATCTACCTCCTCCAACATTTGGCTTCAACTTGATGGGGCCGCCATGGACACTAACTTACGAAATACTGTTCTATCTTGTGTTTTGTCTGGCACTTTCGTTGAGTCATAAGTACAGGGCGTTGATCGCATCGTTAATGATGATTTTGTCTGTGACTATTATTAACTTGGTTTTCAATGGTTCGGTGGAGTTGTCGGCAAATACGCCGCTGATGATTGAGTCGACCTCCCAGTGGGCTGGGGTTCTAAGGATGATTTCGTCGTCATATTTGCTGGAATTTATAGTGGGAATGGGGCTCGCCCACTTTTATCTTGATAAGCGAATAATTATACAAAAACATGCTGGGATGGGCTTTTTTCTTGCCTGTTTGGCTATTTTTCTGGTTATGTTTACGTCGAATTACAATCCCGGTTTCGGTCCACAGGGTTATGGTGTCTGGGCGATCATCCTAGTCTCTGGGGTGATAGTACTCGAAAAGGCAAAGGTAGAGATAGGATATAATTCGATCGCTTCCTACCTTGGAGATATTTCTTACTCGATGTATATTTCGCATTATCTCATTTTGAAGCTTTTGCAAAAACACAGCCCGCTTCTTTGGGGAAGTACATCCGGTTTTTCTAGGTTCCTGTTCGCGGTATTTATTACGATTGCTGTGGCATCCGTCATTCATTATTTCGTCGAAAAGCCATTTATATCGATAGGGAAAAGAGTGCTTGAGCGCGCAAAGCAGCGAGAGTCAGCTCTAGTAAGTGCTGCCTGATTTATCATCTTAGTGACGCCGCACTGCGTGCGGCGTTATAGTCAGACAGTCTCGCTCTCAAGTTGTGGCTGCTTCTGCAGTGTCAACAAGGCTGATAATCATGGGCAACATATTTAGCGCTAGCATGAATTGTTGACGTTGAAGAGTTCGCTCAAACGCACTGATCAGTGCTGATAGTTTTACGTGCTGAAGATCTAGGTCGGCTAGTTTTGGGCGGGCAATGGCCGCTACCTGCAATGCAGCTTCTAATGTCGCCAGTTCCGCCGGACCTGTGCCCCAGCCAAAGCCCACGGGTTCTATGCTCCAGCGCCCCCACTGACTTAGTATCAACTCGTCTTCTTCAGTTACATAGATAGTATCTGAGGTTAGCTCGGGGTTAATGATCTGCGGTGGCAGTGTCTGGATGACTCCGAGGATGTATCCAAAAGCACGGGAGAGTTGGTTTAACTGTTCTTGCTGTTCTGCCGTTGTCGCAGCCAGCCTTAGTCGGTTGATCGCTGAGGTATTTATTCTTTTCCAAATATAGGGTCGCGAACGTTCATAACGAGCTACGAGTTCTCGTGGAGGTTCGACTTCTAACAAGCAAGCCATGGCTTCCTGTGATTTTGCTCTTAACTCACGGAAGGGGATTTTTTTGGGAGAGTTGAATTTGAAGACGTGGCATTGTAAATCATCAACTACGCTTACGCCGAGAATTTCGAAAGCGGGTAGGTTAGTATTACTGCACTCTGTGAGGAGTGTAGCTTCCTGCAGAGCTTGATCTCGGCGGTTAGTATTAAAAATCTTGACAAGAAAAGTATGGCTCGCATCCAAGTCTGGGAGCGTTACCTCAAAGGCAACGATATCTCCAGTGGCTGTCTGATGCCAAGAAGACTCAAGCTCCTTTACTGGGTTTTTCAGTGTCTCGGTCAGGACCTGTCTGAGGAGGAGGGTACGCTGGGGTTCTTCCAAGCAAGCTAAGAAATTTACTTCATGTTTGCTTGTACCTTCCAGTAAAAGATGGCCATGGAAGAACAAGGCATTAATTTGAAGACGTTGTGTGCTAAGCGTGCTCACGTCCAAAGTTAAAGAGGCAGCTCGTTGGGTAATCTGCCGCACTAAAATTAGCGAGATAATTTCAATCATCGCGGTCGGTGCGCTACCAAGCATAAAATCTATTACTATGAATATAAATGCTGATAAAAATGCGATTGCGCTAATGGTGCCGATGAGTTTAGAGTTTAATGTGGTGGCTTTGTTTGATTTGGAGATTGACTTGCTTTCGATCAATGAAATCGCGAAAAACGCAATCAAAAAATAACCCACAAGAACTGATAAAAGTCTTGGGTAGACATAGCCTAGCGCTGTGCATGTGAAAAGTAAAAAAATCGTGCTTGCCAAACTTCGTGCGTAGCGTTGATAGGCTAGCGCAACAATTTCATCTTGATTGATAAATAATGTGATTTTTCTACTTTGTTGAAGGATCTTGCGTCCTCCAAGATCAGCGCAGCGCGAAATTACTTGTTCGCACAACATGTTAAGCAAGTAAAAAAAAGCTGTTGCTAAGGTTAGTGAAATTATTAAATGGTTTTTGTCTACTGCCTGTAATTGGCTGGGGAAATAGCTTGGGATTCCAGTCGAGCCAAAAAGAATTATTACTTTTAAAGGTAGAAAGTAAGCAAGTAATAGCGATGCTTGTGAAGTAAGGGTGGCGATGATGATTGCAGCAGTGAAGCCAGGTACAATTTGGGTTATCTTATTTCCTATTGATCGTAACCAAGTCATGGTCGAATAGAGATTAGCTATGGTCGATTTCATTAGTATGGATAATTCGGAAGGTTTAGGGGTTGCCCATGCGACTGGTCGTCTGCATGGGCATGAAGCCAATTTTAAATTGACTCGATTTTCCAGTGCATAGTTACTTCGCTATTAATGCCGTTGCTCAGCGTGTTGTAATTGGCCCCCATTGCTGGGTAACCTTTCTTGGCATACTGTACCGAATACAGACCAGCTTCTTCTTTTTTCACCGATCTGGTGTAGCCGGCCTTGGCCAAAGTAGCGAATACTTCGCCTTCGATCTTCATGATATCCTGCGCGGTAGTGATGCTGTACCGCTGGAACTTACCAAGCGAGTTTTGAGTAATCTTGGAAGTGATGGTGCTGTCAGGAAAACTGAGAACAGTGCCGTCGGAGACTTTAATGTTCCCTTTGGCCAGCTCCGCTGCAATTTCTTGCTGATTGATACTGGTTGCGCTGTTTGTATTTGCGGTTGGTTTATCTTCCCCGCAGCCAGTCAGTGCCAGTGCAAGCAATGCAAACGTAATGGCTTTCTTCATTTTTCAAACTTCCCTATTGTGAGTAAGTGCTTTTACGATTAAAGGTATGGCGTTTTCTTTGGAAAGCGCAATGTGGCCGCGCTTATTTATGCTTTCGCTATAATTAATAAACTCAATCTTTGGTTTCAGCGGTTCCTTCAAAGCATTGATCTGCTCGCACAGGGGTACAATATGCGAGAGGTAGTGAGAGTCATACAGCGAAGTGATGACTGTTACTTCGGCTGCTTCAGAACTCAGCAAGTAGTGCAACGGTTCAATAGTATTGACCGCAATTTCCTTGGAAAGTATGTGCTCGCTCACATATTTGCTTCCAGGATGCTTAGCCATGTAGATTTGTGGGCATTCTGCAATGGCTTTGGAGCCAGGGAAAAGCGACGAAAAAATAATAGCTGCGTAGCCACCCATAGAGGAACCGTAAAAAAGTACCTCTTCAATACCATGGTGTGTCAGGAAGACTCTAAGCTCAGCCACAACCTCTGGAATCAAAGACCGCCCTTCTGGCGATACATACCAGCTCGCCATAGGAGTTTTATAGGGCTCTAAATGCTGAAATGGATCAGTCAGATAAATGATGTTTGCGACTTTAGCCAGGTCAGCTTGCCAAGAAATCCTTGGGAAATATGGGTAAATACTTTTAGTGTTAGCGGATGGTAAGAACACTATCGCCTGCTTGCTGTTTTTGCAGGGGAAAAATTTATATTCACTTGTAGTAAGCTTGTTCATGTGTCCGCTTCGCTATAATTAGTTCAACGCTTTATCGCCTTCAGGTAGTAATGGTTATCGCTGAAGGCGAACTTAGCTATTCTCAGATTTGTTGTTCGCCTTTTTTCGACCTCTCATTTTCAAAAAAGTTGCTAAACAAATCCAGCCAGTTGTTGATGGTCTTCGCAGAGCTAAACTTTTCAAGAACAAATGGCTTAAAGGTTGAGTCAGGAAGTTGCTTGCGCACAAGTTCTGCTGCTTCTGCTGCATCCTTTACTATGCAATTAGGCGGCCATATTTCATCTGCGCCTTCCCAGTTCCACACAATGGGGGTGGCCCCTGTCAAGATCCCTTCACCAACAGCCATGTGGAACGACTCAGCATCAGATGGTGACAGTATGTAACCAACCATTGACATCCAGTCGTTAACGTCATCGCCAGGCGGGTCGAAAATGACCTTGTGACGAAGCTCGTCTTGGCTATTGATTCTTTCGAAAATTCCTTTGTAGAAGGAAAGCTCTTCTTTACGCTTTAGCAGCCATGGGTAGTCAAGAGGGTGCTTTCCCTTAATCCGCAAGCAATACCTTTTATCAACTTTCAGCAAATTTTCCAACAGGTCGATTGCTCTATCCAGGCGTTTACTCATCGGTGCTACGCCGATCATGCCTAGTGTGAATTGAGCGTCACCGGTTTTCTTTTTGCTTGAGAACTTATTGTCGTCAAGGAGGTTGTAGATAATACTGGTTTTCTCAATGGGGAAGCCATTGAATACTGTCAGGGCTAGCCGGCGGGTGTGCTCGCTGACAAATACTATCTGATCAATGTTTTCCCATTTCGACTCTGCCAAATAGGGCAGCTTAGCTTCCTGGGCATGGAATCTTGCAATCAGTTTTTGGTGAGGAAGTTTATGTTTGGAGAACCATTTCAAGTTACCCAAGCACCACTCGCAGAAAATGACGTCTGCTTGCTCAAGTAAGTGTCGACTAGCCTTTTCATTGTGCACGTCGTGGCCGCGCCACTTATCAACAAGAAACTCAAAATCGCCCGTGTCTTTCAGCATTTTCTGAAGAGATGTGAAAAATTTCAGATCATGACCAGCGACCAACACTTTGATTTTTTGGCTCAGTTGCCGGATGGCAGGTGCTGTTGACGCCGCAGTCTTTGCGGCAGCTTTGGCCGGCAATGAGGCATCCGGTTCGGGTGCAAGTGCAGGCTGCAGTGCAAGCCACTCGCGAACCACTTCAACACGTGCAGAAAAGGTATGAGCAGACGCCAGTTTTTGAAGGCGGCTTGCAGCGAGCTGTGCTTTCTGATCATTTTTTAATGCGATCTTAAGCTGCAATTCGAACTCTGCTTGGGTGTTGGCAAAGAGCGGGTAATCAGAACCCAAAAGTTTCTCATGAAGTGGGTTGCGATTCAGGATTGCCGCACAACCTGCAGCACCATACTCAAGGATTTTAGTTGAATACTCAACGGTATCATCCATGCTTTCACAGCGCCACGATAATCCGACCCGAGCTTTTTGCATCTCTTTAAAAACGTCTTCACGACTCTTCGCACCAAGCCAAGAAAGCGCAGGTGTTTTTTCAAGCGCGTCTTTCATTCGTAGGCTGTAGTCTTTCTGGTTAGCGTCGTTGTGGATTTTGTCCCCAATGACTACAAGACGGCTACCCGCCACTTTACGATGCACCTTTGGCCAGCTTTGTGCCATCTCCAGTGTTTTCCACTGGGTTTTAAATTTGCCAGCATAGATCGCGGCTTTCGGGCGTCGTGAAATTGGTGTTGACCGGGTATCAAAGTCATTGATGACCGGCGTATAAATCGAGATCTTCTCGTTGCTCAAGTCCGGCGAAAGTGCTTTCCAAAGGTCAGCAAAACCTTGAGTTTGGCAGAGTACCCTGCTGCAGCCGGTCGCTATTTTTCTAATTACGTCTCGCTGCTCTTGGTTGTACTCTTCGACACTCTGTGGAATATCGGTAAGGTAAACCCAGGTACGATTGAGCAGATTCGGGTGATCAAGGAGTCGAGTCGCAATCTCAAAGCCACGAATCAAACACACATCGTACTTATTTTCATCGTGCAGCTTAGTGGCGAGCTCCACCATCTGTGCGAAGTCAAGCCGTCGTTTTGGTAGCCCTTTCCAGAAGCGCTTCTCAGTGCCATCTATCACGTTAACGTGCGGGTGATCGTGCAAAGGTTGGAACAACTCCTGCCGATCGGGTTTGCTCTTTGCTATGTAGTCAACAGCCGCTGATTGAGTGCCAGCAAGCGCCAATGTAATCGTCTGTGCCCAGATAGATGACCCGTCAATATAATTCAGGTCGGGCGCAGCGCAGATGAGAACCCGCTTGTTATTGGCCATGTTAAAGTCCTGCCACTTTCTGATTGCACATCGCTTTATAGTACTCTTTGCTGTCGGCGCAATAGAGTTGCGGAGAAGAGATCAGCATATCTGGATTAACGAAGCGCCAGCTTTTCAAAAACTCTTTTGGCTCCCATAGAGCGCCATCCAGTTGGGCGCTCTTGTTGAAGTCGAATTTGTCGCCATTCAGTGCTTTCGCCCAACCTTTCGCTTCTGGCTGATAGGTCATAGCATTTGCCAGGTCACGCAAGTAATAGCGACCGTAGCCTGCAAACGGGTTGAGCCAGCCTATTGCGTCGTACTCAAGTGCTTTCACTTCAAAAGCAGGGCTCGTTAGGTAACCTGCTGGAACCAGCTTGACACTTTTAGGTACCGCTAAACTGATCAAGTCAGATGCACCATAGCATTCAATGATCATCTCGAACTTGCGATAAATCTGTTGGTCGCAAAGTTTGATCAAGCTATGGATGTCAAGTTCGTCATTTGCTTTTGCAACTAGTAGAATGTCAGGGTTGACGCTGCTTACCTCAGGTAGACCAACACAATTGAAGATCTTGTTGATGCGGTGAGCATAAGTATGATTTGTGAAAACCTCTCTGATACCAAGCAGGCTACGGCGGCGCCATTCTTTGTCATCAGTCAGCAGTGTGTGAATTGCTTCCTCAGCTTCTTGTTCGCTGCTTACCATCCACACAGCATCAGACTCAAATAGATCTTCGATACCCTTTGCATATGTGCTGACTACCGGAGTTCCGCAGGCCATAAGCTCGAAAACTCGGCGTGAGAACATAGTCGGTGAGTCAGTTACAGAGTTTACGTTAAGAAACACTCTATAACGGCTGTACTCGGCGCACAGGTCTTTGTACGGAAGGCTACCTTTGATACCCGCGTGATACTCTTCTGGGAATTGGAAGAGACCTGTTCCATGGTTGCGGTCATAGATGTCCAGGCCGTGGCGGTTGCCAGCTTGAAGCAACCAACGCATGGCACGGCCGCGTTTTGCATGACGGTTGCCATACCAGCTGCCAGCAAAACAGGCACGTTGTATACGTCCTTCCAATGGGGCTGGCTTGTGCAGTTTAGGCTGCGCGGCGAAAGGAAGGGCGTGAACGTTAGAGTTTCCTGTTTTTTTGCGATAAGACTCTTTTGTATTTTCGTCAGTGGTAAAGATGTGGTCTGCCAGCCTGGCACTGCACATAAATTTGTCGTGGTGCACCGGGTCTTCTTTGTTCCAGAAGAGCATTGGGATACCCCGTTCCCTTGCATACTGGGACATGAGGGCGACCTCGGGACCTGGCTTGTTAGAGTATTCAGCTACCCTGAATTGCCAACTTCCTTGATTACCTTTCCAAGCACTTTCAATGAAGAAAGCGGCAGGCTTGTATTTCTCTGCAAGCGCATACCAGTTATCCGGCCTTGGCTGAATGAGGTTGACTTCTTGCTCGAAACAGCCAGTGGTGAACTCATCCATTACGCCCATTACATAGGGCTTGCCATTTTCCGGATACTCTGGCCATCCCAGGATGCTGATGGCCTGAACCTCAGGGGAGGGTGGTACGAGTTGTATTAATTCGTCTTTCTGTTTGCGGGAGATGATTTCGACCTGATCAATGTGTACAGCGTCATTCGCTGCAGCATTGAAGGTACAAAAGCCAATTTCTAGATTGGCTCCGCTTTCAGGAACTTTAAATTCATGCAAGGTTACGAGTTTGCCAAGAGTGCAAGGCAAATATTTATACTGTGACTTCAGTTTTTGCGAGCGAGCCATCTTCTCACCGACGTCAGTAAGTTCATTTCCATCGAAGTCAGATAGCTTAACCAGTAATAATGCCTTTCTTTTTAGGTCGGAACTGTTCTCATAAGTTGAGGCTATCCGAATAGAAACAGTATCGCCTGGTTTAACTGCGGCGTTGTTCCACTGCGGGGATGCAGTTAGAGTGATGCGGGTGCTCTTAACCACCTCAACAGTAGGAAGAGGCTCATTTTTTTCGAGTCCGATGCGAACAGCAACTTTCCTGTTCTTAACCAGAGACTCGTAAACGCCCAAGCTTTGCGCCATTTTTTTCAACCATCGACGCCCCCATTTTTTCATGTGCTCATCCCCGTGAAACTACAAAGCTGATAATATTGGTAAATTCGTTCTGACTGGTATTCTTGTCAGTTTCTTACTGGTGGTTCTTAAGCTTATGCTTTGCTGTGTGTTCGTCCATGATTTGTGCTTTCATTTAAGGTGAGTGATTTGAATGACAAGTTGCTGTTCGGCCATCGAGGCTCTATTTTGGCAATGTTTCGAATATGTCTTGGGCCATCTGTTGCTTAATGTATGATCTTGAGTATTCGGCTACAAATTTTTTCCTGCATACATGCTCAAGTGCTAACTGTTCTAGCGCTTCGATTGCACTTTCAATATTGCCTGGCGAGAAGATGGCTATATTATTTATTCTGTGGCTGGCGAAGCGTTGTGCGTAACCTGAAAGCCCCGCCCAGATTGGCTTTCCTGTTGCCGCATATTCAAAAAGTTTAGATGGCAATACCTTTCTGAATGCCTTTAGGTCATTTAGGTGGAGGAATAAAATATCGGCTGCCTCATAGGCTTTGAGCAACTTGTCTCGCTTCATGGGTGGGTTGATCAAGACATTGGAAACGCCATGTAACTGTAATTCGCGGAAGAGACGCTCAGATGCCCCGCCTGCTCCGATCAAGTGAAATTCGACTCTGTTTTCGAGACGCTTAGCCAGCTTAGGGATGATGAGATGCAAACCCTGTCCGATACCAAGGTTGCCTGCATATACGACGCGTAATCGCTTTTTTTCATCATCTTCAGTAATACGAGGTTGAGTTGGCTTCATGCTGAGAAAAAGCTCGTCAACGCCGTTTGTGTACTGCGCAAATACCAAGTCAGGGTAGCGCTTAGAAAAGTAGGGGAGGAAACCGGGTGAAATAAGATTCACGCGGTTTGCCTGGCGGATGGTCCACCGCTCAACGGGAGAAAAAATGGTAGCCGCAAACTTACCAAGCCTATAAGGAAACAGCTCGGGAAGCGTATCAACAAAAATATCGCGGATGTCCAGGTACAAGCGCGCCCGTACTCGCTTGGCAATCAGTGCTCCAAGAGAAGCGGTCATTAATCTAGATGAGGTCGCTATTACTAAATCATAGCGCTCCCCTTTGACCGTTGCATAAACTGCTCTTGCATATGCCATAAAGGCAAGTGCTTGATCAATGATGCCGCTTTTATGGCAAGGCAGACCTATTCTTCGAATGCTGATGGAGCCGGCTTGCTCAAGCTCTGGCGCGTCTTTCACATAATTATGATATCGATTAGGACGTGTCGTGATCACATCAATCTGTGCGTTGTTCCCTAGCTCAAATTGAAGCGACTTCACCAGTGCTTCTGCACGAAATGCTCCTGCGGAGAGGTCAGGCGTGTAATAGAAACTGAGAATCAGGATTCTAGGGCTCATGAGCGGACCCCAACGCTTCTACGAAGTAACTGGTTGTACAGTTCAACCAATTTATTTTCCTGTTCTTCCCAGTTAAGTTCCAATGCCGCACGAACCGAGTTGCCCGCCATGACTTTTCGCATGTCTGGGTTATCAACCAAGGTTTTCACTGCGGTTGCGAGTGCTTGGATATCCTTTCCGTTCAGAAGCAAACCGACCTCATGTTTCTCAACAACCTTTCTAATCTCAGGTAAGTTGGTCGCGACAATGGGAAGGCCGGCTATCAAATACTCAAACAGCTTGTTTGAGTCTGTAGTGAAGTGGTTGAAGCAAGTGTTTTCAATGGGCTGAACACCAATGTCTGCGGAAGCAGTGTATTCAGGCAGCTCAGCCAATTTGACAGTTGGAATGAAATGCACACGATCACTCACACCCAGCGACTGGCTTAGGTTGATCAGCGATTGTGTCAAGCGGCCGCCGCCGACGAAGACGAAGTAGGCGTTAGGAACAAGGGCTGCAGCATGCACAAGCTTGTGTAAGCCGCGGCCTTGCTGTAGGCCACCTTGATAGAGGACGATGGGCCATTGCTTTTCCAGGCCCAATTCATCACGAATTCGGTTAGTGCGGGAACTCGACAGGTAACGTGGTCGGTTCTGAAGAATCGTAGGGCGTGGAACACCATACGCTCTGGCGAAGAACTTGGAGCGAGCTTCAGTGGTTGTGATGACTCCCGCTGCACGGGGCATCAGATGCTTCTCGATAACGCCAACTACCCGCCGGATGCCTTTGTAGCCTTCTCGGCTGGTGCTTATTTCATGGGCGTCATAAACCAGCGCTGAACGGCTTGCAATGGCTGCTAGCCAACCCGTGGGCAGCGTATTCACATCGTGAGCATGTACCGCGTCAGGCCGATACTTAACGACATAGGCGAAGAACTTCAGATGCGCCCAGCCTCGTGCGCAAGCGCGGAGCAACAACATGAGTGCAGAAGTGCGAGATTCTCGTTGCGGACCCGCCTTGGCAGCTGTCTCCAGCGGGCGCTGCTTTCTTGCCGGCCAGATCGAGAGCAGGTCAGGTCTTACGCGCAGTACTTGAATACCGTCAACCAAGGTTTCATATGGCTGGGTAACACCAGGTTTGTGCAGTGCGAACACCCGAACCTGGTAACCTGCTTTTTGAAGGGTCTGAGCCTCTTTGAGCACACGGGCATCATTCAGAAACTCATTCCATACGATCATGGCTATTTTTTTCATGATCGCGACACCTGCATCGATGTGGCAGAAACAATCCGCAATGAGGAACGGGATCTGCCACATTGCGTAAACACAGATGCTTGAACATTTTGACCAGCCACCACGGCTCGCCGGGTTAACCGGTAAAGCGTGAGGGCGGGATCAAAATGTTCCATCGGAGCAAAGACTTCAGTTTTGAGTAACGCCGGCAGCATCGATTACGAATGCAGCGTCACGAACGTTGAAGGTTTCTTTGAACTCACGATGCTTGACCAGCAGAACGTGAATATCTGCACTGTCCTGGGCGTAAACGAAATCAACGTGCTCGTGGCGCGAAAGGCGCTGCGGCAGGGCTTCGATGTTCGGCTCGACCAGTTGCAGTGTGGCTTCCAGCTCGTTGCCCAGGCGCTCGGCAATGCTCAGGGCTGGGCTTTCGCGCAGGTCATCGATGTCGGCCTTGAAGGCCAGGCCGTAGCAGGCGATTTTCACTTGATGGGCCGACTTGCCCGGGTTCTTGATCAGGAAGTTGGCCAGGGCCATCTTGACCTTGTCGATCACCCACTCAGGCTTGCTGTCGTTGACCACGCGGGCGGTGCGGATCAGGCGAGCCTGCTCAGGGGTCTGGCTGACGATGAACCATGGGTCCACGGCGATGCAGTGGCCGCCAACACCTGGGCCAGGCTGCAGAATGTTTACGCGTGGGTGGTGGTTGGCCAGGCGAATCAGCTCCCACACGTCGATGTTCAGCTTGTCGCAGATGATCGACAGTTCGTTGGCGAAGGCAATGTTCACGTCACGGAAGCTGTTTTCGGTCAGCTTGCACATTTCGGCAGTGCGGGCGTTGGTGACGATGCATTCGCCTTCGACGAAGGTGCGGTACAGGCGTACAGCCGCTTCGGAGCATTTCTTGGTCATACCGCCGATGATGCGGTCGTTTTCTACCAACTCGCGCAGCACGTGGCCTGGCAGTACGCGCTCGGGGCAGTGGGCGATGCGCACGTCGGAGTCTTCACCGTGGGTTTGCGGGAAGCTCAAGTCTGGGCGGGCCTGGGCCAGCCAGAAGGCCATCTGTTCGGTGGCGCCGACCGGGGAGGTGGACTCCAGGATCACCAGGTCACCCTTTTTCAGCACAGGCGCGATGGCCTTGCTGGCGGACTCGATGTAGCTCAGGTCCGGCTGGTGATCGTCCATGAACGGGGTCGGTACGGCGATCAGGAAGGCGTCGGCGGCTTCTGGAACAGTGGAGGCGCGCAGGTAACCTTCGGTCACGGCAGCGTGTACCACCATGTCCAGCTCGGGCTCGACGATGTGGATTTCGCCACGGTTGATGGTGTCGACTGCGTGCTGGTTAACATCGATACCGATAACGTGCTTCTTGCGGGCGGCGAAAACGGCGGCGGTTGGCAGGCCGATATAGCCCAGGCCTACGACGGAAATCTTGTTGAAGCTCATGCTGCGTCCTTGGAGTTAGAGAATGCGGAGAGTGCGTCGAGGATTCGCGCGCACGCTTTTCCATCGCCGTAAGGGTTGTGGGCGATGCTCATCTCGCGATAGGTCGCGTCGTCGGTGAGCAGTTTCGCCAGATTTTCGGTAATCGATTCCACGTCGGTCCCCACCAGCTTGACGGTGCCGGCGGCCACGGCTTCTGGGCGCTCGGTGGTGTCACGCATGACCAGTACCGGCTTGCCCAGCGCTGGGGCTTCTTCCTGGATACCGCCGGAGTCGGTGAGGATCAGGTACGAGCGGGTCATCAGATAAACGAACGGCAGATAGTCCAGCGGCTCGATCAGGTGGATGTTGTTGACGTCGGCCAGCAGGCGGTTCACCGGTTCGCGCACGTTCGGGTTGAGGTGCACGGGGTAGACGATGTCCACGTCAGGGAATTGACGCGCGGTTTGCACCAGCGCCTGGCAGATGCGTTCGAAGCCATCACCGAAGTTCTCGCGGCGGTGGCCGGTGACCAGCACCATGCGGCGTTCTGGGTTCAGGAAGCTGAACTGGGCTTCGAACTGGTTTTTCAGTGCTGGGCTTTCCAGCTTGCGAACGACTTCCAGCAGTGCATCGATCACTGTGTTGCCGGTGGTGTAGATGGTCGCGGCATCGGTGCCTTCACGCAGCAGGTTGTCCTGCGAGGTGGAGGTGGGCGCGAAATGCAGCGCGGCCAAGGCACCGGTCAGGCGGCGATTGCCTTCTTCCGGCCATGGCGAATACAGGTTGCCGGTGCGCAGGCCCGCTTCCACGTGGGCGATCGGAATCTGCTGATAGTAAGCGGCCAGGCTGGTGGCCAGGGTTGTAGCGGTGTCGCCGTGCACCAGCACCACATCGGGCTTGAACTCGGCCAGCACAGGTTTCAGACCCTGCAGGATGGCAGTGGTCACGTCGGTCAGGTCCTGGCCGGGCTTCATGATGTTCAAGTCGTAGTCGGGCTTGATCTCGAACAGCTCCAGTACCTGGTCAAGCATCTGGCGGTGTTGGCCGGTGACGCAGACGCGCGACTCGAAACGGTCGTCCTGGGCAAGGTTGAGGGCCAGCGGTGCCATTTTGATGGCTTCTGGGCGGGTGCCAAATACGATGAGGGTCTTGAGGGACACGGCGACGGTCTTCTGTGTGTGAGTAAAGGCGGATGGAACAGGTGCTACGGGCAAGGATCTGGGGTGTTGCTCAGGTCGGCCGGGGGTGGCCTGCTGACGCCGCACGATGGAAATCGGGCAAGGTCAGTGGGGGAGGTGAAAAAAAATTCATTCTGCTCGGATCCTTCAAGCGAAGCGGTTGTCCTAAGTCCGCAAATTTATCATTTCGTCATCATTATGACATCCCATCTGGCACGTATTTTTCCGTGATCCGAGGAATTTTCCTATGGATTATCGATGGATTGGATCCTATTTGCGTATAAGTCATCAATAAAAACGATTGTTTGATGTTATTCAGACATCATGCCAACAAAGTCAATATCACTAACGTATACGACGAACGGGCGGGGGCCTTGTCCGGCAAGGCTTGTAGGAAAAGCAACGGCGTTTGGTCTGAATGAAGCCGAGGTTAAACGGGAATTTACCTGGCGGCGTTTTGCCATTGCCTCTTTTTCATGAAGTTAACTTGAAACATGGCGTAACGCCATCATTTTTGGATGGCCGAAGTTGGTTTTTTCAATGTCTGATCCCGTAACGATTAAACGGGCCTAGTTGTTGTTCGCAAAATGGCAGGGCCGCTAGGGTTAGTTGCGCAGCCGAAGGAAAGCGGCTGCTGAAAATCGACCAACCCAAGGAGTGTTCTTCCATGCGTAACAACGTTCTGTCGTACCTGCTGCTGCCACTGTTCGCCAGCCTGTCGTTCTCCCTTAGCGCAGCCCCGGCCAGCGCCCCGTCGGCGCCCGAAGCGGTACCCGTGGTGGCTCAGGCGCAGGCCCAGCAAGCGCCTCGGCTGGACCTGAACAAGGCCGATGCGCTGACTTTGCAGAAGGAGTTGAACGGGATAGGAAAGGCCAAGGCCGAAGCCATCGTGGCCTACCGCGAGGCCCATGGGCCGTTTGCTTCGGTGGATGAACTGCTGGAGATCAAGGGGATAGGCAATGCCCTGCTGGAGCGGAATCGTGACAAGGTGATGGTGGAGTAAGGGACGGGCAGGCAGCCAGCTGGCTTGGGGCTGCTAATTGCTTTTTTGGGGCTGGTTTGCAGCCCATCGCGGCGCGAGGCCGCGCCCACAAGAGAGATGCAATCGCTTGTGGGTGCGGCTTTGTTTGGAAAAGGGGGGGGCGTTTATAAAAATAAAAAACGAGACAATACAATAGGTTAATTAAGTGTTTTGCCGAGCGTCAAAAAGTTGCCTGAAGCCACGGCGTCTCAAACCCATTGTTTAACCCTTTTAACGGTCCTGCGCGTCCTTGGCATCTGCCTCGGCATTGCGCTCATGCACCTTGCGCAGTTGGTCTTCGGTCAGTGGCAATTTTTTTGCCGTGTCGCGCAGCATCATCAACCCACCGACGATGGAGCCGAGGGCTATGATGAGGATCAGCCAGGCATACCAGGGCATTGTCGTTCTCCTATAGCGGCTAGTGGGCAGCGCTTGTACGAATTTTGAGCATTTGCCCGTTCCATTGGTTCAATTATAGAAGCCAGCCACTGCCGGGCCAATTCCGTGACCCGCGGGCCCCAAAGCTTGCGTCACTTCGTTTACAATGCGCGCCGTTTTCGACTTGCCAAGAGACCCTGCCATGTCCGCCTGCCAGACGCCCCTGATCGTCGCCCTGGATTTCCCTACCCGTGAGGCCGCCCTGAAGCTGGCTGACCAGCTTGACCCTGCGCTGTGCCGGGTAAAGGTTGGCAAGGAGCTGTTTACCAGCAGCGCTTCGGGCATTGTCGAAACCCTGTGCGACAAGGGCTTCGAAGTGTTCCTCGACCTGAAGTTCCACGACATCCCCAACACCACCGCCATGGCGGTAAAGGCCGCCGCCGAGATGGGTGTGTGGATGGTCAACGTGCATTGCTCCGGTGGCCTGCGCATGATGGCTGCCTGCCGCGAAGAGCTGGCCAAGCGCAGCGGCCCGCAGCCGTTGCTGATTGGCGTGACCGTGCTGACCAGCATGGAACGCGAAGACCTGGCTGGCATTGGCCTGGATGTCGATCCGCAGGAGCAGGTGCTGCGCCTGGCGGCACTGGCGCAAAAGGCCGGCATGGACGGTTTGGTGTGCTCGGCGCTTGAGGCCCCCGCGCTGAAGGCGGCGCACCCGTCGCTGCAACTGGTGACCCCGGGCATTCGCCCGGCGGGTAGCGCGCAGGATGACCAGCGCCGTATCCTCACTCCGCGCCAGGCACTGGATGCGGGTTCGGATTACCTGGTGATCGGCCGGCCGATCAGCCAGGCAGCCGACCCAGCGCAAGCGCTGGCGGCAGTGGTGGCTGAGATTCGCGCGTAAGTAGCCTGCGATTGTGGAAGAAGGCCAGCACGAGCGTGCTGGCTTTTTTGTTTCTGCAGGCTGTGTGTGCAGGTATTTCACCCATCTTCGGTAGCTGGAATCAGATCACTGCGCGCACCGGCTTGAACAGCCTGAGCAAGTAGATCGGTACCAAAGTCAGCACGAAAACAGCCACTGCCAGCAACGGTATCAACCACGCCAGCGAATGCCCCTCGATCAGCGGGCCATAGAAGATGCTGGCCCTGTTCATGATGAACACGTGCAAGCAGTACAGCCCCAACGTACAACCCGACAGCTCGGCCAGCAGCTTGCTGTGCTGTACAAGGTGCCCGCCCAGCGCAAGCAGCAGGCGAAAGGCGCAGATGGCGGCCAGCACCACCAACGGAGATACGTAGGAATAGAAAACCTGGTTGGGCTCGCCGTGCTGCATGGACACGGCATGCGTGGCGGCGGCGGTCAGGGCGCCGCTGGTGGCGAAGCCGGCAAGGTTTACCCAGGCGTTGCCCGGGCCGTGCAGCCGAATTTGTTCGTAAACATAGGCGCCCAAGAATGCATAGCCGGCAAACCCCATGAACGTAAACAGCTCATAGGTATGGACCACGTTGGCCAATGTAGGGTTGAACTGTGCGGCGGTGGGCAGCAGGCAACTGATCACTAGCCACAGGCCCAGGAACACTCGCTTCTCCTGTGCCCCGCAATGCTGGTAGACCTTGGCCATGTAGGGCATGAACAAATAAATGCCGATGATCGCGTACAGGTACCAGAGGTGGTAGTAGACAGGGCCGTGGAGCATGGCCACTGCCGCTTGCCACAAGCTGCCGTGCCCGGTGCCCAGGGTCGTGCGCCACAGCGCATAGAACACCGACCAGAACAGCAGCGGCGGCAGTATGCGCACAAAGCGCTTCTGGTAGAACGTGATTGCACCCTCTGTTCGGTTCAACAGCAGGGCGCCAGACAGCATCAGGAACAGGGGGACGCAAGACCTGACCAAGGAGTTGTAGATGTTGGAGGACATCCAGTTGTCATCCAGTTGCAGTGCCCCGGCTGATGCGATGTGAAGGATTATCACCATGAAGCAGGCGGCGATCCTGCAAAGGTCGAGTCCGGCATTCAAGCGTTGCTGCATTGGTTGCCCACCTTGTCGCTACCTTGCGCAATGGGTTCTTGTAGATGCCTGAATGTACGGTGGAAGGGGGAAACTGCAAGCGGTGAAAGTGCCACAACACCGGCTGAGGCCCGACTTCAATGGGGCGCCGCTTCTAAAGGAGGGGCGGCGCAGGCTTTTGAGGGTTAGACTTTCAGCACCAACTTGCCAAAGTTCTCCCCACTGAACAGCTTCAGCAACGTCTCGGGGAAGGTCTCCAACCCCTCCACCACATCTTCCTTGCTCTTCACCTGCCCACTGGCCAGCCACCCGGCAATCTCCAGCGCGGCCTTGCCGTAGTCCTTGCTGTAGTCCATCACCACAAACCCTTCCATACGCGCACGGTTCACCAGTAGCGCCAGGTAGTTGGCTGGCCCCTTCACCGCTTCCTTGTTGTTGTACTGGCTGATCGCGCCGCAAATCACGATGCGGGCCTTGAAGTTGATGCGCGTCAGCACGGCATCGAGGATCTCGCCGCCGACGTTGTCGAAGTACACGTCCACGCCTTTGGGGCATTCGCGCTTCAGGCCAGCCAGTACGTCTTCGGCTTTGTAGTCGATCACCCCGTCAAAGCCCAGCTCGTCCAGCAGGTACCGGCACTTCTCGGCGCCGCCGGCAATGCCGACCACGCGGCACCCTTTGACCTTGGCAATTTGCCCGACAATGCTGCCCACCGCACCGGCCGCGCCGGAGATGACCACGGTATCGCCGGCCTTGGGCTGGCCAACATCCAGCAGGGCGAAGTAGGCCGTCATGCCGGTCATGCCCAGCGCCGACAGGTAGCGGGGCAGGGGGGCCAGGTTGGGGTCGATCTTGTGCAGGCCCTGGGGCTCGCCGGTGAAATAGTCCTGCACCCCAAGCGCGCCGCTGACGTGGTCGCCTGGTTTGAATGCCGAGTGGTTGGAGGCGACCACTTCGCCCACACCCAGCGCACGCATTACCTGGCCCAGGGCCACGGGCGGGATGTAGGACTTGCCTTCGTTCATCCAGCCGCGCATGGCGGGGTCCAGCGACAGGTACAGGTTACGCACCAGCACCTGGCCTTCGCCGGGTTGTTCGACGGGCACGGTCTCGAAGCTGAAGTCGTCACGGCGCACGGCGCCGACCGGGCGTTTGGCAAGCAGGAAGCGGCGGTTGGTCTGGGTCATGGCGGGTCCTTGTGGGCAGTGGAGGGAGTGAGGTGTTCAATCTACCTTGTTGATTTAGGCAGGTCGTTAACATCACTGACAGGCATGGTAGCCCAACCGTTGGTGTGATGATGCTGCCCGGCCGAGCGGTGGCTGGCTATGCTCTGAACCCCACCTAACCCCCCACAGGAGCACGCGATGAGCATGACCTTTTCTGGCCAGGTAGCCCTGGTGACTGGCGCTGCCGCCGGTATTGGCCGGGCAACCGCCCTGGCTTTCGCCCGCGAGGGCCTGAAGGTGGTGGTGGCCGACCTTGACCCGGTCGGCGGCGAAGCCACTGTGGCGCTGATCCACGCGGTGGGCGGCGAGGCGCTGTTCATTGCCTGCGACGTTACCCGCGACAGCGAGGTGCGCCAGTTGCACGAGCGCCTGATAGCCGCCTATGGTCGGCTGGACTATGCCTACAACAATGCCGGGATCGAAATCGAGCAACACCGGCTGGCCGAAGGCAGCGAGGCGGAGTTCGATGCCATCATGGGCGTGAACGTGAAGGGTGTGTGGTTGTGCATGAAGTACCAACTGCCCTTGCTGTTGGCCCAGGGCGGTGGGGTGATCGTCAACACCGCTTCGGTGGCGGGGCTGGGGGCGGCGCCGAAGATGAGCATCTACAGCGCCAGCAAGCATGCGGTGATCGGTTTGACCAAGTCGGCGGCCATCGAGTACGCCAAGAAGGGCGTCCGCGTGAACGCTGTGTGCCCGGCGGTGATCGACACCGACATGTTCCGCCGTGCCTACGAGGCCGACCCGCGCAAGGCCGAGTTCGCCGCCGCCATGCACCCGGTGGGGCGCATTGGCAAGGTTGAGGAAATCGCCAGCGCGGTGCTGTACCTGTGTAGCGACGGTGCGGCGTTTACCACCGGGCATTGCCTGACGGTCGATGGTGGGGCTACGGCGATCTGAGCCAGGCACTCCTCCCGCACGCAGGGGCGACCTCGGCCAAGCTGATAACGACACGCACATAGCTATTTGACACTATTCTGACGCCAGGCCCTTGTTCACAGGCTGGCAACGTTGCCACCCTTGGCCTTCGGATAACCTCGCAAGCAGAAGGGGAGTCGGCGATGGGCGCGAGCAAGCACGGTGTGCTGGCCAACCTGGGCATGGCCCGCAAACTCGGCCTGGGCTTTGCCCTGGTGCTGCTGTTGACACTGGCGGTGGCAGCCATCGGCGTCGCTGCGTTGCACAGCGTCGGCCAGCGTTTCGACAGCTTGCGCCAGCTGGCCCAGTTCAATACCGACCTGTTGCGCTTGCGCCAGCACGAGCAGGCGTTTGCCCTGCGCTCCGACATGCAGCAGGCCGAGGCCTTGCGCAGCGGCCTGCAGGGCCTGGCCGAGCGCGCCCGGGGCCTGCCGGCGCTGGCGGCGGCGCAAACCGATCTTGCCGCCTATGGCCAGGCATTCGAGGCCTTTGTCGAGGCGGTGCAGGCCAAGGAGCTGGCCCTGGACATGGCCAGCTGGTCGGTGTCCAGCGTGGCCAACAACCTCGATGTGCTGCAGGCCGGCCTGGCCGATGACGGTGTGTACACGCTCAAGCAGTCCCAGGGCCAGCAGGGTGGCGAGTTCCTTGAGCAAGCTGGGCAAGTGGCACAGGTGTCGCGGCTGATGCTGCAGGCCATGGACGAAGCGCGGGTGCGCCTGGAAAAAAGCCGTAAGGGCGAAGAGGGCGTGAGCCAGGAGCGAATTGCCCAGACGGTGGAGGCCGCCAGCCTGGTCAGCCAACTACAGGGTGCGGTTGGCGATGCCGGTTACCAGAGTGTGCTTGGCGAAGTGGCCGGGCACATTGGCAGCTTCTCGGAAAAACTCAACGAATACACCGACCAGTTGGCCCGCGAGCAGGGGCTAAAGGCGCAGTTGCAAACCAGTGCCGAGCAAGTGACCGGGCAAGTCGACCAGGCCTATCTGGGGCAGGAGCAGGCTCTGCAGGGCGAGCTGCAGCGTAATGCCGTTGCCATCGGCCTGGCCACGGTGCTGGCCTTGATCGTCGGTGTATTGGCGGCCTGGATGATTACCCGTGCGGTCGTCGGCCCTCTCCAGCATGTCATCGCCCGCGCCCAGCGTATCGCTGCGGGTGAGCTGGGCTTGGACGCCCAGGCGCCGCGCCGGGACGAGGTGGGGCAACTGATGCAGGCCATGCAGCAGATGGCGGCGGGGCTTTCGGGTATTGTCAGCGGCCTGCAGCAGGGCATCGAACAATTGGCTGGCAACGCCCAGGCGTTGTCGGCGGTGACCGAGCAGACCAATCGCGAGGTGGGCAGCCAGAAGGAAGAAACCGAGCAGGTCGCCACCGCCATGCAGCAGATGACCGCCACCGTGCACGATGTGGCACGCAATGCCGAAGAGGCGGCGCAAGCGGCCCAGGCAGCGGACGAGAAAGTCGACACCGGCCAGCAGGTGGTGCGCCAGAGCATGCAGCGCATCGAGCAGTTGGCGGCGGCGGCGGAAACCGCCAGCGCTGGCATCGACAGCCTCAGTGCCGAAATTCACACCATCGGCGACGTGCTGGAAGTGATCAAGAGCGTGGCCGAGCAAACCAACCTGTTGGCGCTCAATGCCGCCATCGAGGCAGCTCGCGCCGGTGAGCAAGGGCGTGGTTTCGCCGTGGTGGCCGATGAGGTGCGCGCGTTGGCGCGGCGTACCCGGCAATCCACCGAGCAGATCGAGACACTGGTCGCCAGCCTGCGCGGTAATGCCCAGCAATCGGTGGCGCAGATCCGTGGCAGTGCCGAGCTGGTGCGCCTGGCGGTGGCCGATGCGCTGCAGACGGAAAGTGCGCTGGGCAGCATTGCCGCGGCGGTGTCATTGATTCAGCAGATGAACCAGCAGATCGCCGCGGCGGCCGAGCAGCAGAGCTCGGTGGCGGAGGAGATAAGCCGTAGCGTCACGCAGATTCGCGGCAGTGCGGATCAGGCGGCGTTGGCGATGCGGGACAATGCCCGGTCGAGTGTGGAGCTGGCGCAGTTGGGGGCTGATTTGAAAGGGATGGTGGGGCATTTCAGGCTTTAGGTGCCAGGTGCCAGGTGCCAGGTGCCAGGTTCAAAGTGCTTTGTGGGTTTTGAGATCGAGCGCCGCGCGGGCGGCGCTCGATCTCAACCCCAGCGCCTCTCTACCGTCATCCCCTGCGCGGATTCAGGATCATCAAGGTCAGCACCCCCGCCACAATCCCCCAGAACGCCGAGCCTATCGAGAACAGGGTCAACCCCGAAGCCGTGACCATGAAGGTAATCACCGCCGCCTCACGCTCGCGCGCCTCGCTCATGGCCACGGTCAGCCCGTTCATGATCGAACCAAACAGCGCCAGTGCGGCAATCGACAGCACCAGCTCCTTAGGCAATGCCGCAAACAATGCCGCCAAGGTCGCCCCGAACACCCCGGCAATGCCGTAGAAAATCCCGCACCACACCGCCGCGGTGTAGCGTTTGCTCGGGTCTTCATGGGCATGCGGCCCGGTGCAGATCGCTGCGCTGATCGCCGCCAGGTTGACCCCATGCGAGCCGAATGGCGCCAGCAGCAGCGAGGCAAAGCCGGTGGCCGAAATCAGCGGCGAGGCGGGCACCTGGTAGCCGTCGGCACGCAGCACGGCCACGCCGGGCATGTTCTGCGAGGTCATGGCCACTACGAACAGTGGAATGCCGATACTGATGGTTGCCGCCAGCGAGAAGCTGGGTGTGGTCCATACTGGTTTGGCCACTTCCAAGTGGAAGCCGCTGAAGTCCAGCAGGCCCAGCGCGCCGGACAATGCCGTGCCCACCAACAGCGCGGCCAGTACGCAGTAGCGTGGCGACAGGCGCTTGACCAGCAGGTAGCTGAAGAACATGCCCAGCACCAGCAACGTGCGGTGCTGGGCGGCGACGAAGATTTCGCTGCCGATCTTGAACAGGATGCCCGCCAGCAGTGCCGAGGCCAGCGAGGCCGGAATGCGTTTGACCAGGCGCTCGAAGCTGCCGGTCAGGCCACAGATGAGGACCAGTACGGCACAGGTGATATAGGCGCCAATGGCTTCGCCATAGCTGACCCCGCCCAGGCTGGTGATCAGCAAGGCAGCGCCCGGGGTGGACCAGGCCACGGTGACGGGGGTGCGATAGCGCAGCGATAGGCCGATGCTGCACACCGCCATGCCGATGGACAGCGCCCAGATCCATGACGAAATCTGCGCAGTGGTCAGCCCGGCCGCCTGGCCGGCCTGGAACATCAGTACCAGCGAACTGGTGTAGCCGGTGAGCATGGCAATGAAGCCTGCAACCACAGCCGACGGAGAGGTGTCTGCCAGGGGCCGCAGGCGTGCGGAGGTGGCATCGGTCATGAACAAAATCCTTGTAAAGGTGTAAGCAGTTTTTTCAGACTACAGCGCGCAAGGTTGATCCTTGCCATACAGCGGCCATTGCATTTAGCCGTACAGTCACCAACTATTGGGCGCAATTGCAAAACTGCTTGGCAGTGGAGGGGCGATGTACAAGGTCTATGGCGACTACCAGTCGGGCAACTGCTACAAGGTCAAGCTGATGTTGAGCTTGCTGGGTCGGCCGTATGAATGGCACCCGGTGGACATCCTCAAGGGCGAGACCGAAACGCCCGAGTTTTTGGCGATGAACCCCAACGGCAAGGTGCCGGTACTGGAGCTGGAGGACGGCAGCTACCTGTGGGAGTCCAACGCCATTCTCAACTTCCTGGCCGATGGCAGCGAGTTCCTGCCCAGCGAGCCGCGCCTGCGCACGCAGGTGTTGCAGTGGCAGTTCTTCGAGCAGTACAGCCATGAGCCGTACATCGCCGTGGCGCGGTTCATCCAGTTTTACCTGGGGCTGCCCAACGAGCGCCTGGAGGAGTACCGCAAGCTGCACAAGGGCGGCTACAAGGCGCTGAAGGTGATGGAGCGGCAGCTGCAGATGACGCCGTACCTGGTGGGTGAGCAATACTCGATTGCCGATGTGGCGTTGTATGCCTACACCCATGTGGCGCAGCAGGGCGGTTTCGACCTGGCCGATTACCCGGCGGTAAGGGCCTGGCTGGAGCGGGTCAGCAGCCACCCACGGCATGTGCCGATGGTGGGATGATCTTCAGCTTGTATCGGCCTCTTCGCGGGTTTGCCCGCGAAGAGGCCGATACAAGAAAGCTACGACCTGTCAGACCGAAGCAAACCGCTCATCCAGGTAGGCAATGATGGCCTTGGACTCGTACATCCAGGTCACCTTGCCGGCTTCTTCAATGCGCAGGCACGGCACTTTCACCCGGCCGCCACCTTCCTGCAGGGCCTGGCGGTGCGCCGGGTCGTTCTTGGCATCGCGCAGCGCCACCGGCACGTTCAGGCGATGCAGGGTACGGCGGGTCTTGACGCAGAACGGGCAGGCATGGAACTGGTACAGCGCCAGGCCCTTGGCCGCTTGCTCGACGCGGGCCTGGGCGGCGGCGTCACGCTTGCGCTTGGCCGGGCGGCTGATCCAGTCACCGAAGACGATAAGCTGGCCGAGGCCAACCCGCAGGGCTTTGACGATCATGGGCAACTCCTGAAATGCAAAAGCCGACCCGCAGGGGTCGGCTCGGGGTCAGCAGCCAATCACTTGATCAGGCTGAGGAACTCGCTGCGGGTGGCGGCGTTTTCGCGGAATTCACCCAGCATCACCGAGGTGATCATGGTCGAATTCTGCTTCTCGACACCGCGCATCATCATGCACATGTGCTTGGCTTCGACCACGACGGCCACACCGGCGGCACCGGTAACCTGCTGCACGGCTTCGGCGATCTGGCGGCTGAGGTTTTCCTGGATCTGCAGGCGGCGGGCGTACATGTCGACGATGCGCGCCACCTTCGACAGGCCAAGGACCTTGCCCTTGGGCAGGTAGGCCACGTGTGCCTTGCCGATGAACGGCAGCATGTGGTGTTCGCACATCGAATACAGCTCGATGTCCCGGACCAGCACCATTTCGCTGTTATCAGAGCTGAACAGCGCGTTGTTGGTGACCTCTTCCAGTGTTTGCTCATAACCGCGGCAAAGGTACTTCATCGCCTTTGCAGCCCGCTTGGGCGTGTCGAGCAGGCCCTCACGGGAGACGTCCTCGCCAATCTGGCTGAGGATCTCGGTGTAGTTCTGTTCCAGGGACATGGATCTACCTGTGGGAAAAAATCGCAAAAACGAAGGGTACGGCGGTGAGGGCGGCGCTGCAAGCGCGGCGTTACTCGTCGCGGCCTTCGAGCATGGTTCGCTTGAGCATCACATACACCGCGCCAGTGCCGCCATGGCGGGCGCTGCAGGAGGCAAAACCGAGCACCTGCGGGTGCTGGCGCAGCCAGGTGTTGACGTGGCTCTTGATCATCGGGCGCTTGCCATCCAGGCGTGCGGCCTTGCCGTGGGTCACCCGCACGCAGCGCACTTCCAGTTTGGTGGCTTCGGCGATGAAGTCCCACAGGGTTTCGCGGGCCTTTTCCACGGTCATGCCGTGCAGGTCGAGGCTGCCCTCGAACGGGATCTGCCCCAGCTTGAGCTTGCGCAGCTGGCCTTCCTGCACGCCGTCGCGGCGCCACATCAGTTCGTCTTCGGCGCCTACGTCGATGACGAACAGGTCGGACATGCCGTCGATGACCAGGGCCTTGTCACTGCGCACGGTCGCCGCCTGGCGCAGGCCAGCCAGTTTCTGGCGGTCGGCCTTGGGCTTGCCGACTTCGGCGCGGTCGTGGCGGATTTGCTTTACGCCACGCACTTCGGCCTTGAACAGGGAAAAATCGTCGTCTTGCATGATGCCTCCACGTAGGCGGCGTAGTTTACGCGACTGTGGGGCCCTGTGCAGCCATGTCGGGTCTGATTGGCCGCTCCCACAAGGGGCGCGACCGCAGCGTAGCTGTCAGTCGTGTTTTTTCATCAGGTGCGGCGACAGGTTCAATTCCCGCCCGCGGCGCAAACGGATACGGCTGCGCCGCCAGAAGCGCACGCCCAGCCATAGCAGCAGCAACCCAGCCCCGGTAAGGATGCTGGACAGCGGTTTGTTGGCATTGAGTTCCTGCAGGGCGGGGTAGTTGCCCAGCAGGCCGGCAAAGCCGGCCATGGCCAGCAGCACGCCCAGGGTCGCCAGCAGCGCCGACAGGCCGGCCGCCAGGCGGGCGCCCCAGTTACGCGGCTCGCGCGTGCGCAGGCGCTTGGCGTCGAAACTGCCTTTAAGCTTCATTCCGCTCTCCTCTGTGGATATCCGGAATTCGACCTGCTGCCGCCCATCGGGTTCCGCCCGGCTGCCGGGCGGTCTTGCCAGTGGTTCAGATCAGGCTGGCGGTGGGTGCCACGCAAGCGAAGTTGTCGGCCATCACGGCCATTTCGCACTGGTGAATCTGTGCGGCCGGGATCACCCCGTCCTTGAAGGCCAGGTCGCGGGTGGCCGAGGCGTCTTCCACCAGGGTGCACCGGTAACCATAGTCCTTGGCGCGGCGAACGGTAGTGCTGACGCTGGAGTGGCTCATGAAACCACAGACGATCAGGTCCAGGTGGCCCAGCGCCTGCAGCGTTTCGTGCAGTTGGGTGTTCTTGAATGCGTTGGGCATGCGTTTTTCGATGACGATTTCGCCTTCCAGTGGCTCGAGCCCCGGAATGAACTGGCCGGCCGGCCCCTGTGGATCGAAGCGGCCACCGACAGTGCCCAGGTGGCGAACATGGATGATCGGACGGCCGCTTTTACGCGCGGCGTCGAGCAACCTGGCGATGTTGGCCACGGCCTCGTCCATGCCCGACAGCTGCAGGGGACCGCTGAGGTACTCCTTTTGCGCATCGATGATGATCAGGCTGGCGTGGCTCAGCTTGGCCGGCGGGTAGTCGCGGCCAGTGAGGCGGAACATCGTGGTTGGAACGGACATCAAGGGCTCCTTGGAAGGGCTTTTGTATACCTATTGTCCCCTGCCTTGACGCCAATGGGAATGGTTGACAACGCAAGCGGCATGGTTACTGGCCTGTGGCTAGCCTTTGGGCAAGGCAAACGAACAAATGTGCGGGTGGGACTGTTAGACTTTTGTCCGGTCTGAAATAGGAGTACCCCGTGATCACATCCCGTCTGCGCACGTTGCGCGACTACATCCGCTGGGCGGTGAGCCGCTTCCACGAGCACGACCTGTTCTTCGGCCACGGTGCCGACAACGCCTGGGACGAGGCCCGCCTGCTGGTGCTCGGTGCGGTGCACCTGCCATGGGAGGTGGCCGACAGCTACCTGGATTGCATGCTCGAGGACGACGAGCGGGTACGCCTGCAGCACCTGCTCAAACGCCGTATCGAAGAACGCGTGCCGGCCGCCTACCTGCTGGGCGAGGCCTGGTTCTGCGGCATGTCGTTCATCGTCGACGAGCGGGTGCTGGTGCCGCGTTCGCCGATTGGCGAGCTGATCGAAAAACGTTTCGAGCCGTGGCTGGCCAGCGAGCCGGCACGCATTCTCGACCTGTGCACGGGCTCGGGCTGCATCGGCATCGTCGCCGCGGAGGTGTTCCCCGAGGCCGAGGTGGTGCTGGCCGACTTGTCGTTCCAGGCCCTTGAAGTGGCCAACCAGAATATCGAGCGCCATGGCCTGGACACCCGCGTGTATACCGTGCAGGGCGATGGCTTTGGCGGTTTGCCGGGGCAGCGTTTCGACCTGATCCTGTCCAACCCGCCGTATGTCGATGCCGAAGACTTCGACGACATGCCGGCCGAGTACCACCACGAGCCCGAGCTGGGCCTGGCCTGCGGCAACGACGGCCTGGACCTGGTACGGCGGATGCTGGCCGAAGCGGCCGACCACCTGACCGACAAAGGTTTGCTGATTGTCGAAGTGGGCAACAGCCAGGTGCATGTCGAGGCGTTGTACCCCGAGGTGGACTTTGCCTGGCTGGAGTTCGAGCACGGTGGGCATGGGGTATTCATGCTGACTGCCGAGCAGTGCCGCCAGCATCAGGAATTGTTCAAGGCCCGGGTCTGACCCATTTGGGGCTGCTTTGCAGCCCATCGCGACACAAGGCCGCTCCTACAGGCAGACGCGTTTCCCCCAAGGTTACGCTGCCCCTGTAGGAGCGGCCTTGTGTCGCGATGGGCCGCAAAGCGGCCCCAATCCCCACCGGCTGAAGCGGCCTCAGCGGGTGGCAATCCAGATCAACAACCCTGCCTGAAACACCGCAAACGCCACCAGGCAGGTAATGGTGAAGCGCAAACCGCTGTCTTCGCGGTGGTACTTGGCCACCCGCTCATCGCGCTCGCGCAGTTGCGCTTCTTTTTCCTGCAACTGCTGGTCCGCCTGCTGCAACAGGTTGGCAGCATCCAGAATGTCAACCCGCTGCAGGCGCTCGTTGCTCCAGGCGGCCTTCAGCTGGCCGACGGTCATGTCCACGGTACGGCCCTTCAGGTGCTGGCTGTCCTCGTATTCCACCTCGATACCTACCCCGCGCAGGCAGTTGTCACGGCGCAGGCGGGAGTCTTCGTTCAGCGCATCCTTGCTCGGCAACGCCATGCCCACTACCTGGTAGTGCGACCATTTGCGCTGCAGCCACTGCGCCGCCTGGGCCAGCATGAAGCGGCCGATGCCACGGTTCACGGGTTCCAGTTGCAGGCCATGCTCATTGCCAATGCGCACCAGGCGCTCGGCATGGTCGACACGGATGTCCAGGCGGTTCTGCTCTTTGTGCACCTTCTGGCCGGGCAGTTGGATTTCCATGCGCAGCAGGCTGTGCGCCTTGTCATGGCGCTCGGCATAGCCGAACTGCACAAAGCGCAGCGGCCGGGCGCCGGTGCTGCGGTCGGTGGGCAGTGCGGCCAGGCGCAGCAGCTGGAAGTGTTCGGCGGCAAGCTCGGCCCAGGGCAGGGCGGGGCTTTCCTGGGGGGCTTCGGCCGGCTCTACGGCGGCGGGGGCGATGGTCATCAGGGCTTGTCCTCGGCTATGCCTGCTGTATCGGCAGGCTTGCCCGAGACCTGAGCCCCATTGCCTCACGCCGAAGGCAAATGCTGGATGAACGTCACAATTCGCTCACCCAGCTCGCGCGCCAGCGGCAGTTCGGGGTTGAGGTAGCTGTCGCGCTGCTGGCTCATGCTTTTGGGGCTGATGCGCAGCATGTGGTTCATGCCGTCGATCAGCACCAGCTGCGCGTCCGGCTTGGCCGCCTTCAGCCGTTGGGCGTCTGCCACGTCCACCTGCACATCGTTGCGCCCCTGCACGATCAGCGCGGGCATGGGCAGGCGGGCAAAGGCGGCTGCCGGGTTTTGCTGGAACAGCGAGATCAGGTACGGCTGCACGCTGGGGCGAAACACCTGGCGCAAGGGGGCCGGCACTTCGAGGCTGGTTTGCCCGGCCTGCAAGCGGTCGAGCAGGGCGCTGCCACCGGCCAGTTGCGCCGGGGGCAGGCGCAGGGCCAGTTGCTCGCGCAATACGTCGGCCATAGGCCGGCCGCTGCCGGCCAGGGTGATCACCGCGCTGGCACCGGCCTGTTCGGCGGCCAGGCTGGCGATCAGTGCCCCTTCGCTGTGGCCGATGAGGATCAGCGGGCCGAAGCGCGGGTCGGCTTTGAGCTTGTGGCTCCAGGCGACCACATCGGCTACATAGCGCTCCACGCTGAGGTCACGCTCGTCAGGTGTGGCCGGCTGGCTGGCGGCCACGCCGCGCTTGTCGTAGCGCACGCTGGCGATGTGCTCGTTGGCCAACAGCAGGGCCAGGCGCTTGAGGTTGTCGACCCTGCCCGAGGCCGGGTTGTTGCCGTCACGGTCGGTGGGGCCGGAGCCGGCAATGATCAGTACCACCGGCGGCGGCGTGGCCTGTTGTGGCAGCAGCAGGCTGCCGTGCAACACGCCTTGGCCGGTGTCCAGGTCGATCGGGCGTTGCAGTACGGTGGGTGCGGCGGCCTGGGCCAGGCCGGTGCACAGCAGGAAGAGGAAAGCGACGAGGCGCGGCATCATGCGGTACTACATGGGGAGATGGTGCTTTGACCCAATGTTTGCGGGAAGGTTCGAAGGCCAGCACAGACAACCCATCCATCTGTATACTGCCTGCTTTTCGTCCATTTCAGGCAGATCTCGCGGAGCGTCCATGTCCGGCAATACCTACGGCAAGCTGTTCACTGTCACCACCGCTGGCGAGAGCCATGGTCCGGCGTTGGTCGCCATTGTCGATGGATGCCCACCGGGCCTGGAAATTTCCCTCGCCGACCTGCAGCACGACCTCGACCGGCGCAAGCCCGGCACCAGCCGTCACACCACCCAGCGCCAGGAAGCCGACGAGGTGGAAATCCTCTCCGGCGTGTTCGAAGGCCGCACCACCGGCTGCTCGATCGGCCTGCTGATCCGCAACACCGACCAGAAGTCCAAGGACTACTCGGCCATCAAGGACCTGTTCCGCCCGGCCCACGCCGACTACACCTACCATCACAAGTACGGCGTTCGCGACTACCGTGGCGGTGGCCGCAGCTCGGCCCGTGAAACCGCCATGCGCGTGGCGGCCGGTGCTATCGCCAAGAAGTACCTGGCCAGCCAGGGCATCACCGTGCGCGGCTACATGAGCCAGCTGGGCCCGATCGAAATCCCGTTCAAAACCTGGGAATCGGTGGAGCAGAACGCCTTCTTCAGCCCCGACCCGGACAAAGTGCCAGAGCTTGAGGCCTACATGGACCAGTTGCGCCGTGACCAGGACTCGGTGGGCGCCAAGATCACCGTGGTCGCCGAAGGTGTCATGCCTGGCCTGGGTGAGCCGATCTTCGACCGCCTGGACGCGGAACTGGCCCATGCACTGATGAGCATCAACGCGGTCAAAGGTGTGGAAATCGGCGCCGGTTTCGCCAGCGTTGCCCAGCGCGGCACCGAACACCGTGACGAGCTGACCCCGCAAGGCTTCCTCAGCAACAACGCTGGCGGCATCCTGGGTGGCATCTCCTCGGGCCAGCCGATCGTTGCCCACCTGGCGTTGAAACCCACTTCCAGCATCACCACCCCAGGCCGCTCGATCGATATCGACGGCAACCCGGTGGACGTCATCACCAAAGGCCGCCACGACCCGTGCGTGGGCATCCGTGCCACGCCGATCGCCGAGGCGATGATGGCCATCGCGCTGATGGACCACCTGCTGCGCCACCGCGCGCAAAATGCCGATGTGAAGGTGAATACCCCGGTGCTGGGCCAGCTCTGATCCACCCGTGCCGGCCTCCTCGCGGCGTCTAACCGCCGCGAAGAGGCCGATGCAGGTCGCCACAAGGCTATCTCATGCAGCCCATCCCCTACTGGCGCTTGTCCAGCTTCTACCTGTTCTACTTCGCCCTGCTAGGCTCCACCGCCCCCTTCCTGGCGCTGTACTTCGACCACCTGGGTTTTTCCCCGGCACGCATCGGCGAGCTGGTGGCCATCCCCATGCTGATGCGCTGCATCGCCCCCAACCTGTGGGGCTGGCTGGGCGACCGTACCGGCCAGCGGTTGTTGATCGTGCGGTTGGGCGCGTTGTCGACACTGGCCACCTTCGCCCTGATCTTCTTCGGCAAAAGCTACGCCTGGCTGGCACTGGTGATGGCCCTGCACGCGTTCTTCTGGCATGCGGTGCTGCCGCAGTTCGAAGTCATCACCCTGGCCCACCTGCACGGGCAAACGTCGCGCTACAGCCAGGTGCGCCTGTGGGGCTCGATTGGCTTCATTCTCACGGTAGTTGGCCTGGGCCGCTTGTTCGAATGGCTGAGCCTGGATATCTACCCGGTGGCGCTGGTCACGATCATGGCTGGCATCGTCGCCGCCAGCCTGTGGGTACCCAATGCCCAGCCGCTGGAGCAGGGCGAGCGCAGCGGCGCGGGTGGCTTCCTGCAGCAGTTGCGTGCCCCGGGGGTGCTGGCGTTCTACGCCTGCGTGGCGTTGATGCAGCTCAGCCACGGGCCGTATTACACGTTCCTTACCCTGCACCTGGAGCACCTGGGCTACACGCGCGGTGCCATTGGCCTGTTGTGGGCGCTGGGGGTAGTGGCCGAGGTGCTGATGTTCATGGTCATGAGCCGCCTGTTCGCCCGTTTCAGCGTGCAGCGGGTGTTGCTGGCCAGCTTCCTGCTGGCGGCCATACGCTGGTTGTTGCTGGGCAATCTGGCAGGTGAGCCGGCCGTGCTGATATTCGCCCAGTTGCTGCATGCGGCCACTTTCGGCTGCTTCCATGCCGCCAGCATTGCCTTTGTGCAGGCCAGCTTCGGCGCCCGTCAGCAGGGCCAGGGCCAGGCGCTGTACGCGGCGCTGTCGGGTACCGGCGGTGCGCTGGGGGCGTTGTACTCAGGCTACAGCTGGAAGCTGTTGGGCCCCACCTTCACCTTTGGTATGGCCAGTGCCGCAGCCTTGGCCGCAGCCGTTATCATTGCCCTTCGTTCGCAATCGACCAGGACCCGCCCCTGATGAGTATTCTCAGCGTTTTCCACCCCGACAGCCCGGCACTGCCGAACAAGGTGCTGACTCACCACGATGACATCGCTGCCACATTGGCCGAGCACGGAGTGCGCTTTGCCCATGCCGAGCATGGCCTGCGGGTGCGCCCCGGTACGGCCCAGGATGAGGTGCTGGGCGCTTGCCGTGTATACCTGGACCAGTTGATGACGGGGCATGGCAGCAAGGCGTTCGTGCTGTTGAACCGTGACGGTGAGGACCCGGTACAGGTCGATGTGCGCGATGAGCATGTGCATGACGCCGACGAGGTGTTTGCCGTGGTCGGAGGGCGTGCGCAGGTGGGCCTGCGGTTGGGCGGCTGGGTGTATTCGGTGCTGTGCGAGAAAGGTGACCAGCTTGTGATACCGGCGGGGACGCGCCGCTGGGTTGAGCTGGGCGACACGCCGTTTTGCCTGGCGTTGCGCTTGTACGGCAGCGAGCAGGGCGTGCAGGCGCGGTTCACCGGGGATGTGGCTGCACGGGCGTTTTTGGGGATTGACGAACTGTAGTGGCCCTACCGACCTCTTTGCGGGCAAGCCCGCGAAGAGGCCATGTCAGGCAGTTTCAAATTCAACGGTAGGTCGGCAAGGCAAACCGCTGTTGGCTCTGCAGCATGGTAATCACCGGCAACTCACTGGCCTGCTCGGCCAAGTCGCGACGGATGGCACTGATCGCCCAGGACAGCTGTTCGGCACTGTGCAGTTGCCCATAGGTCAGCACCCGGCGGGTAACCTTGCCATCCGCCGCGCGCAGGGTAAGCAGCACACCGCCATCGGGGCGGGCTTGGGTATTCACCTGATAGGCCGAAAATACCGAAACGAACTTTTGCTGGATGAGGTCCATATCAACTCCTGGCTGTTGTAGGGCAGACGTGAGTTGATGGTTGCAGTGACCGTGCCAGAACGCTGATTAGCGAAAAGCCCAGTAAATACAGGCTCTTACGGGTTATTTACGGAAGCGGCATCGTGCAGGCTGCATGGTCGTGCATTTTGCACAGTGCATTTTGCACGGGTCGGGATTTGCCTATCGGCCCTATAGAATCTGAACCTTTGACCGCAATGGCATGCCTGACGAAAACTTGGGCAATCAAATATGCCAGGAGGTTCCCGATGTCCAGCCAAACCGCACCCGCCACCATGAACGATGACGAAGCCGCTGCATTCGCCGAGCAGGTGTTCGAACGTGCCCGTCAGGGCGACGCCGACATGCTCGGGCGCCTGCTTGCCAGTGGCCTGCCGCCCAACCTGCGTAACCACAAGGGCGACACCCTGCTGATGCTGGCCAGTTACCATGGCCAGCATGACGCGGTGCGCGTGTTGCTGGCGCAAGGTGCCGACCCATTGATTGCCAACGACAACGGCCAACTGCCTATTGCCGGTGCAGCGTTCAAGGGGGATCTGGCGATGATTCGCCTGTTGCTTGAGCACGGTGTGCCAGTGGATGCCGCCGCGCAGGATGGGCGTACCGCGCTGATGTTGGCAGCCATGTTCAACCGCAGCGAAATCATCGACTACTTGTTGGCCCAGGGCGCCGACCCGGCGCGCCAGGATGCACGCGGCGCCACGGCGCTGATGGCGGCCCAGACCATGGGCGCGGTGGACGCCGCCGCACGCCTGCAAGCGCTGGCCGGCTAACCGCCTGGGGGCATTTGCGGCTATCCTTGGCGACTTTTCACCCGTCGCAGGCCCCCTTTCATGAAAACTCAGTTGCTCGAATTCATCAGCCTCATTGGCGCCGGCTGCATGCGCGAGGCAGACATCGAGCGCATCGCCGCCGAGGCCGCCGAGGCCTACGCCGACCCTGTCGCCTTCCTGGCCGCCAACCCTGATATCAATTACGACGACAGCTTCCCGATCCCGCTGGGCGAATGGGTGGTGCTGGGCAGCCTGCCGGACACCGTGGTGTTCCAGGCCGACAGCTATCAGGACCTGTTCCAGCAGATCAGCGATTCGTTCGACAACAGCGTGCCGTTTACCCTCAAGCCCAAGCAGCTGGCCCGTACCGAGCCACTGACCGCGCTCAATCGCATCCAGGTGCAGATGGGCGCGCTGAACAAGGAGGCCGGTGGTTATGTGCTGCTGAACTTCAGCCAACTGCTGGACGACGAACTGCAGATGGTGATGGTGGGGCAGAACGACCTGGCGCGGGTGCTGGAGCTGGGAGCAGAGCTGGGCATCAAGGTCGAGCCGGCCTTGGAAGCCCTGAAAGTCGCCGTACACATCTAAAGCCTGGCGCGGTTCCTTGTAGGAGCGGCCTTGTGTCGCGAAAGGGCCGCGAAGCGGCCCCGGCATTTTATGCGGCGAAGCTGAAAATGCTGGGGCCGCTTCGCGCCCCATCGCGACGCAAGGCCGCTCCTACAGGCCGGTGTTTAGCCTCAGCCTAATGCGGTATCCAGGAACATCATCACCGCAAACCCACCCATCAACCCCAGGGTCGCTGCTGTCTGGTGCCCGTTGCGGTGGGTTTCGGGAATCACCTCGTGGCTTACCACAAAGATCATGGCCCCCGCCGCCAGCCCCATGCTGATGGGGTAGGCGAGGGCAAAGCCGGTCGAGATCCCCAGCCCGATCACCGCCCCCAGCGGCTCCATCAGCCCCGACCCTATCGCCACCAGCGCGGCCTTCAGGTTCGACAGGCCCGTGGCACGCAAGGCCAACGCCACGGCCAGCCCCTCGGGGATGTCCTGGATGGCAATGGCGCTGGTCAGCGGCAGGCCGATGTTCATATCGCCGTTGGCAAAGCTCACGCCAATCGCCATGCCTTCAGGCAGGTTATGCAGGGTAATCGCCAGCACGAACAACCAGACTCGGCTGATGCGCTCGGCTTCGGGGCCGCACGGGCCGGTGCTTTCGTGTTCATGTGGGGTGAAACGGTCCAGGCCCAGCATCAGCAGCACCCCCAGGCCCATGCCCAACACGACGGTAAACGCCGCAGCCGGGCCGTTGCCGGTGATCTCGCGGGCAGCGTCCAGGCCCGGCAGAATCAACGAAAACGAGCTGGCGGCCAGCATCATGCCGGCGGCAAAGCCCAGCATCACGTCCTGGGTACGCGCGCTGACATCGCGCAGCACCACCGCCAGCACCGCGCCCAGCGCGGTGGCGCCAAAACCGGACAGCCCGCCCAGTACGGCCAGGTGCAGGTTGTCGGCATGGTCGCCGTTCACTGCGTTCCAGAAGCTGGCGGCCAGCAGCACGCACACGGCCAGCAGGCTCAGCCCCAGGCCGGCGCTGAGCCAAGGGGTACTGGTAACCTGCTGGCGCCAGGCGTGCAGCAGTGAGGAGGGAGCGGCGCTTTGGCTATGGGCGGGGGGCATGCGAACCTCGAATCAATGAATACTGGCAGTCTACTCAGGGACCTGCGCCAATCGCCAAGGATTCCCTTCTATTGGCGCGATAGCTGACTATGCTGTGCAGCAAAGCCTCTGGACAGGAGTTTAGGCATGGGGTCTACATTCAACAGCCTGGTCGGGCTGATCATTCTGGCGCTGGACATCTGGGCCATCCTCAATGTGATCAAGAGTGGCAGCGAGGTGGGCATCAAGGTGTTGTGGATACTGCTCATTGCCCTGCTGCCGGTGGTAGGGCTGGTGATCTGGGCGATTGCCGGGCCGCGGGGGAATGTGCGGATCTGAGCCATGTGAGTTGCTCGCTGCGGGTGCGGTGAAACAGACATAAGCGGTAATGGGGCCGTGACAAAATTTTCACATTGGTTTAAACAGAATCCGCACCCGCACAATGCTGCGTTGGTCTAGCGCCACCGCCTCTTCGCAAACCGCAATCCTAGGACCTTCCCATTCATGGCTAACACGGACGCCTTGAAGCAACAGGGCGCGCGAACGTCGCTTTCGCCGACCCTGAAATCCCACCTGGCCTACACGCTGCTCAGCGGCCTGGTGATCATGCTGATGCTCAGCCTCGTGCGCCTGGCGCTGCTGGTCTACAACAGCGACATGATCGGCGAGACCCCTTATTCGACCGTCGCCGAAGGCTTCGTCAACGGCTTGCGCTTCGACCTGCGGGTGGTGGTGTACATCAGCATTCCGCTGCTGCTGGCCATCCTCAGCCCTTGGGCCATGGCGCGGCGCGGCGTGTTCCGTTTCTGGCTGACCCTCGCCTCGAGCGTGGTGATGTTCCTCGGCCTGATGGAAATGGACTTCTACCGCGAGTTCCACCAGCGCCTGAACGGCCTGGTGTTCCAGTACATCAAGGAAGACCCGAAAACCGTCATGAGCATGCTCTGGTACGGTTTCCCGGTGGTGCGCTACCTGCTGGCCTGGGCCTTCGGCACTTGGCTGCTGAGCCTGCTGTTCAAAGGTATCGACCGCGCGACCCGTGGCGATGGCCTGCAGCGCGTGGCGCCGTGGTACAAGCGCGTGGCGGTGTTCATGGTGATTTTGCTGGTGGCCGTGGTCGCTGCCCGTGGCACCCTGCGCCAGGGCCCACCGATGCGCTGGGGGGATGCCTTCACCACCGACTCCAACTTCGTCAACCAGCTGGGCCTGAACGGCACCCTGACCCTGATCGACGCTGCCAAGAGCCGCTTCGGCGAGGACCGCGCCAATATCTGGAAGCCGGTGCTGGAGCAGAACGTGGCCACGCAAAGCGTGCGCGAGCAACTGCTGACCGCCAACGACACCTTGGTCGATGCCGACGAGGCAGCCATCCGCCGCGACTTCGTGCCGCCGGCTGAGCGCACCCTGCCGATCAAGAATGTGGTGGTGATCCTGATGGAAAGCTTCGCCGGCCACTCGGTAGGCGCGCTGGGCAGCCCCAACAACATTACCCCGTACTTCGACAAGCTGGCCAAAGAGGGCCTGCTGTTCGACCGCTTCTTCTCCAATGGCACCCATACCCACCAGGGCATGTTCGCCACCATGGCCTGCTTCCCCAACCTGCCAGGTTTCGAATACCTGATGCAGACCCCGGAAGGCGGCCACAAGCTGTCTGGCCTGCCGGCCTTGCTCAGCGCCCGTGATTACGACGACGTGTACGTCTACAACGGCGACTTTGCCTGGGACAACCAGTCCGGTTTCTTCGGTAACCAGGGCATGACCACCTTCATCGGCCGTAACGACTTCGTGAACCCGGTGTTCTCCGACCCGACCTGGGGTGTGTCTGACCAGGACATGTTCGACCGCGGCAACGAGGAGCTGGCCAAGCACGACGGCAAGAAGCCGATCTACGCGCTGCTGCAGACGCTGTCCAACCACACGCCCTATGCGCTGCCCAAAGACCTGCCGGTAGAGAAGGTGACTGGCCAGGGCCGCCTGGACGAGCACTTGACCGCCATGCGCTATTCGGACTGGGCGCTGGGCCAGTTCTTCGAGAAGGCGCGTAAAGAGCCTTACTTCAAGGACACCCTGTTCGTCATCGTCGGCGACCATGGCTTTGGCAACCACCAGCAGGTCACCGAGCTGGACCTTGGCCGGTTCAACGTGCCGCTGCTGCTGATTGCCCCGGGCATTCAGGAGAAGTTTGGTGCGGTCAACCACACGGTGGGTACCCAGGTCGACATTGTGCCGACCATCATGGGCCGCCTGGGCGGCCAGACCCGTCATCAGTGCTGGGGCCGTGACCTGCTCAACCTGCCTGAGGGCGACCAGGGCGTTGGCATGATCAAACCGTCGGGCAGCGAACAGATCGTCGGCCTGGTGCAGGGCGACCGCATCCTGATCGAGTCCAAGGACATGTCCCCGCGCATGTACCGCTACCAGCTGGGCAGCGAGTTCAAGGCCGAGTTGATCGAAAGCCCAGACCAGCCGGAAATGCTCAAGAAGCTGGAAGCGTATATCCAGACCGCGACCAAGAGCCTGCTGGATAACACCGCCGGTGTCGTGCACGGCACACCTAAGTAAGGCCGTAAACCGGGCCGCTATGCGGCCCATTCGCGGCTAAAGCGGACTGAACATTCCTTCAGCCCCAAGGTCACTTATTCAGGCATCACCCAACTGGTGTTCTTGAATTGAGAGGGCTCGTTCAATGAAAGAGTGGGAAGTCATCTTTGCCGATCAGAAAGGCGAACCGTCCACCATGACGCTGCGGGCCGAGCACTGTCCCAGCGAAGAGGACGCCGCGCGGGCCATTCGTTCGCACCTGTTTCCGGTGATGGACGAGCTGGACCTCAACGACTTCCAGGACCGCACCATTTCCCCGACCGCCCGCTGGCTCAAGGAGCATAGCGGCGTGACCATCACCAGCATCCACGAAGCGCTCTGAGCCACACGTTTGCGTGGTGCTCTTGCAGGCACTACGCTGGTGGAAGGTGCTTGCCTGATCTGTGGGTGGGCACTGCATCAATTCGCGTCTTGCATCAGCTCGAACTGCCCGGCCGCTGCCGGCAGGTGCGTAGTGCACGGAAAGTCTATCCATTGCTTTATTCAGGAGGACGATTCATGAGCAGCCAGAACGACGATATCAGCAGCAACGTCCTGCGCCAGATGAAAGCAGGCGGTTTCGACTTCACCCAGGTCCACCCCATCGAGTTCTACGCCGTTTTCCCGGATGAAACAGGGGCCCGCCGTGCGGCTGGGCAGTTTCGCGGGGAATCGCTCAATGCCCAGGTGAAGGAACTGGGTGACGGTGCCTGGCACCTGGAACTGAGCAAGGTCATGTACGCCACCCATGGTGGGATCGGTGACTTCGAAGAGGCATTCGAGCAGCTGGTGACACCTTATGGGGGAGAGGTGGAAGGTTGGGGCGTCAAGCAAGAGCGGCCCATTGCCTGAACGTATTGTGTTGCCTTCTTCGCGGGCTTGCCTGCGAAGAAGCACGCACCGCCTTCAGGGCCTGCGCCCAGCCATATGCCCCAAATAGGCCAACAGCGCATCCAACTCCTGCTCGCTCAAAACACTTTCGGCAAACCCAGGCATTTTCGCCTGCGGCCACCGTCGCAGGCTCTGCGGGTCACGTATCAACTTGCGTAGATAGGCGGGTTGAAAATACTCGGTCGGGTTGTGCGGCACATTCAAATCCGGCCCCACCTGCGCGTCCCCCGCGCCGTTCAGCCGGTGGCATGCCAGGCAGTTCTGCTGAAACAACGCAAAGCCCTGACGCACAGGGTTGTCGGCTGGCAGCTTCGGGTCGGGCAGCAATGCGGGAAAACGCTGTTCCACCGGGGCCAGTTTGCGCAGAGTGAACACCTGAAACGGCCACTGTTCCGGCCGGATGCCGCTGGCCTCTGGTGCAGTCCACACCAGGTAGAACGGCCCCGCGCTTGGCTTGCCCTGGCCCAGTGGCGGCCACGGCTTGCCGGGGTCTTCCACGGCCAGCCAGGCCTGTGCCGGCCCTTGCTGCAGCAGTGGTGCGGCGGGCATCTCGGCGGCAAACCCATCCAGCGCCACGGCCTGCAGGTGATCGCTGGCGTTCACGCCCTCCAACAGTGTGGCCAGCGGCACTGCCCGGTAGCGCATGGGGCGTTTGTAGGAAACGTCCTGCTCGATACTGATATCCCGGGCTTGCGGGTGGTCAAGCAGTTCGGCGCTGCTCCACTGGCGCGTAGTGACGCCCAGTTCAAGGTGCAGTTGCGCCGCCGACAGTGGCAGGCTCAGGAGCAACGCTAACAGGGCAAGGCAGTGGCGCATGGGTAATCTCCGACCATCGAGGTCAGCAGGTTACCTGTGCGCTGGCCATTGCCGCCACCGCTGCACTCAGCCGAACAAACGTGTGAGGTTCGGCAGGATCAGCAGCAAAGTCGTGGCGAAGAGAATAAGCCCAGCTTGGCGAAGTTTCGATTGTCTGAACATGGCGGACCGCCTTCTTGTTGTTATTCCTGAATACCCGTTGGCTTCCTTGTCGCGTTTCGGGTCGATCGCAGTAGCGTAGTGTGGCGCCTGAACTGCTTGCCTCTTGAACGTGGATATACAACCAACAGTAGGGTGTGCGTCATCCATGTTTGAGAACCCTTTGTTCTAATGGCCAGATTCAATGATTTCGTTTTGCTATGAGGCCATGTGCCAGCTGGCTGGCATGCTCTGGCTAGACGGTGGCGCAAGTGCCAGCGGCGCACCGACGAAATGTGACCGTTCGTCAGTGCAGCCTACTTGCTTGTACGTGCCTTTCGCGTCAGTCTCTACAGCAGATTCCCACCCATGTCGTTCAGGACTACCCCTATGTCGTTACGCGTCTGCATCCTTGAAACCGATGTCCTGCGACCGGAGTTGACCGCGCAGTATCAGGGCTACGGCAGGATGTTCGAGCAGCTCTTCTCGCGTCAGCCGATCGCCGCCGAATTCCGTGTGTATAACGTGATGAACGGCGACTACCCCGCCGACAACGAAGTGTTCGATGCCTACCTTGTGACGGGCAGCAAAGCCGATTCGTTCGGAACCGACCCGTGGATCCAAACCCTCAAGGCCTACCTGCTCAAGTTGTACGAGCGCGGTGAGAAGCTGCTGGGTGTGTGTTTTGGCCATCAATTGCTGGCCTTGACCCTGGGTGGCAAGGCCGAGCGGGCCGAGAAAGGCTGGGGCGTGGGCATCCATCGCTACTCGCTGGCGGCGCATGCGCCGTGGATGGACCCGGAGGTGTCGGAGCTGACCTTGCTGATCAGCCACCAGGACCAGGTGACCGAGCTGCCGGAAGGCGCGACGGTGATTGCCTCCAGCGATTTCTGCCCGAACGCGGCGTACCACATTCGCGACCAGGTGCTGTGCTTCCAGGGCCACCCGGAGTTCGTGCATGACTACTCCCGCGCGCTGCTCGATGCGCGCCAGGACTACCTGGGTGACGAGGTGTACCACAAGGCTGTGGCCAGCCTGGCCACCGAGCACCATGGCGACCTGGTGGGGGAGTGGATGCTGCGCTTTATCCAGCAGCCGGCGAGCAAAGATACCGCTGCATGATGGCAAAGGGGCCGCGACGCGGCCCCGACAATTTCAAAGCCAGCCCGACTTCTTGAAACTGGCATACAACCCTGTGCACCCCGCCGCTATCACCCCTAGCACCGCAAAGTACCCATAGTGCCAGCTCAGCTCCGGCATATTCTGGAAGTTCATTCCGTAAACCCCGGCAATGGCCGTGGGGAACGCCAGGATCGCCGCCCAGGCTGCGAACTTGCGCTGCACGATGCTCTGCCGTGACGACTCCAGCAGCATGCCGATCTCGATGGTCTGGCTGGCGATGTCGCGGATGCCGGCCAGGTCCTCCATCTGCCGCGTCACATGGATCTGCACATCACGGAAGTACGGGCGCATGTTCTTGTCGATGAATGGGAAGTTCAGCCGCTGCAGTTCTTCGCTCACTTCCACCATCGGTGCCACGTAGCGGCGCAGGCGCAGGATATCGCGGCGCAGGCTGTGCAGGCGACGGATGTCATCCTCTTGCAGCGAACCACCCAGCACGCTTTGCTCCAGCTCTTCGATCTCGCCATGAATGGCCTCGCTGACCGGCTGGTAGTTCTCGGTCACGAAGTCGAGCAGGGCATACAGCACGAAGTCTTCGCCATGCTCCAGCAGCAATGGCCGCGCCTCGCAGCGCTGGCGAACCATGGCGTAGGATTTGGAGTGGCCGTTGCGGCAGGTGATGATATAGCCGTTGCCAGCGAAGATATGGGTTTCGATGAACTCCAGCTTGCCCTCGTGGCGCACTGGCGAATAGGTGACGATGAACAGCGCGTCGCCGAAGGTTTCAAGCTTGGGCCGGCTGTGCTTTTCCAGGGCATCTTCGATGGCCAGTTCGTGCAGGTTGAACTGGCACTGCAAGTTGGCCAGTTCCTCGGCGTTGGGCTCTTCCAGGCCGATCCACACGAAATGCCCCGGCTTGCGGGCCCACTCGCTGCCTTCGTCGATGCTGATGTTGGTGACCTTTCTGCCGGCGCTGTACACCGCCGATGCCACGACTCGCCCCATGGTTGTCCGCTTATTCCGGTTGAACACGGGTACAGCTTGGTCTGTACCCGGCTCAAGAGCAACCCGGATCAGGCCAGCTCGTTTTCCATGCGGTCAATGCACTGCTGCATCTGCCCCCGACACTGCTCGATCAGTTGCGGCAGGTCCTGCAGGGTCATGCCCGCCGTGGCAATCGGTGGCAGCGAGCGCACGATCACCGTGCGTGGGTGCCAGCTGTTCAGGCTCAGGCGCCCGGCATAGCGGCTGACGCATACCGGCACGATCGGCACACCGGCCTCGATGGCCATGTGAAACGCGCCTTTCTTGAACGCCAGCAAACGCTCACCGGCATTGCGGGTGCCTTCGGGGAAAATCCAGATCGAGGTGTCGTTCTGCAGTACACGGGTGGTTTTCTGCATGGCCTTGCGTGCCTGGTAGGCATTCTTGCGGTCTATCAGCACGTTGCCGCCCAGCCAGAACAGCTGGCCGAACAGCGGGATCCAGCCCAGGCTTTTCTTGCCGATGGCCACGGTGCGTTGCGGCACCACCTGGCCCAGTACGAACAGGTCGAAGTTGGACTGGTGGTTGGCAACGATCACACAGCCGGGCGGTTGGTCCCACAGCGGGCCGACCTCAGCCTTGACCTTGATGCGCATCAGCCAGGTGGCCGGCAAGCTGTAGAGGTGGGCGAACAGGCGGCTGTTGTCGGGGTTGAACGGGCGGCACAGGCCAATGAGCAGGCCCACGGCGCCAACGGCAAGAAAATGCAGCGCCAGCAAAAGCATGCGCAATGAATAAAGCATGGTACGGCTCACACCAGACAGTCGCCGGGGAGTGTACGGATGTGCACTGGCTGGGGCAAACCTTGGCGTAGGCCCCTTTCGCGGGTTTACCCGCGAAAGGGGCCGGTGCGGTCAGCCCATATGGTGCTGGTCCAGCTCGATTGCCTTGTCCAGCGCCTCCAGCAGCCCTTTGCGCACTTTCAGCTTGGTGTTCTTGTGCGCCAGCATGTTCAGCTTCTTCAGTTCCCGCGCGGCGGCCAACGCCGCGTCCTGCAACTGCTCGGCCGGCACGACCTTGTCGAGGAAGCCGGCATCCACCGCACCCTGTGGGTCAAACACTTCGGCATTGATCACCGAGCGGTGGAAGGCCGAGCGGCGCAGGCGGTCGCGAGCCAGTTCAATGCCAGCATGGTGCATGGTCATGCCGATCTGCACTTCGTTCAGGCACACCTTGTAGGGGCCTTCCACGCCAATGCGGTAGTCGGCTGACAGCAGCAGGAAGGCACCTTTGGCCACGGCATTGCCTGGGCAGGCGACCACGACTGGGAACGGGTGCGACAGCAAGCGGCGGGCCAGGGTGGAGCCGGCAGTGACCAGGCCGATGGCCTCTTTCGGCCCGCTGGTCATCACCTTGAGGTCGTAACCGCCTGACAGAATGCCCGGCTGCCCGGTGATGATCACCACCGCACGCTCTTCGGTGGCGCGGTCCAGCGCTGCGTTGAAGGCAGTGATGACGTCCGGCGAGATGGCGTTGACCTTGCCGTTGTTCAGGGTCAGGGTGGCGATGCCGTCTTCGGCGTGGTAGGTAATCAGCTCGCTCATGGCAGAGTCCTTTTGTTGGCGTGGCGACGACGTTACCCAGCGCCAGAGGCCAGGTAAAGCAGCAAGGCTGACTGGTCGGTCAGCGTTCACCGCGCCTCAAATGCAAATACATGAAAAATTTGAAAAAAGTGCTTGCCAAAGGGAATGTCTTTCACTAAATTAGCGCACCTCGACGGGCCGCACGGCTTGAAGAGAAACGGTGAAGTGTCCGAGTGGTCGAAGGAGCACGCCTGGAAAGTGTGTATACGAGAAATCGTATCAAGGGTTCAAATCCCTTCTTCACCGCCACATTCTACGAAGAGCCCCCGCGCTGAAAAGCTCGGGGGCTTTTTGTTTTCAGGGCCATTAGGGCTGCTGCGCAGCCCATCGCGACACAAGGCCGCTCCCACAGGGATCGCGTCAATTTCAGAGTGGGCCGCAAAGCAGCCCCAAAAGCTTAGAAACTGACCGAAGCCGAAAGCCGGGCGGTACGTGGCGCGCCCTGGAACAGGTAGTTATCCCCCAGATAATCCCCCACATCGCGCCAATAGCGCTTGTCGAACACGTTATCCACGGTCAATCGCAGCACCGTGTCATACCCACCAATGCGGGTACGGTAGCGGCTGCCGAGATCGAACACGGTATACCCGCCAACCTCCACATTCCCCGCCTGGCTCGCGTACTTGCTGGCGCTGTACCGCGCCCCGCCCAACAGCGCCAGCCCCGGAACCGGCAGCGAATATTCCGCGTGCATCGCTGCTCGGAATTTTGGCACGTTGATCGCCTGGTGCCCTTCATAAGCCTCGGTACCGCTGTTCTGCACCCGTGCGCGAATGGCGGCTGCGCTGGCCTGCAGCTGCAAGTTCGAGGTCACCCAGCCGCTGGCGCCCAGTTCCAGGCCGGTGTTTTTTTGCTGGCCTTGCTGCACGTAAGTGAAGTGGCCGGCACCGTCAGGGCGCGCGTACTGGTAAGCCTGGCGGATCTGGAACAGCGCGGCACTGAAACTCAGGCCCTGCCAGTCGTGCTTGAGGCCCAGTTCCAGCTGGTGGGAGGTTGTCGGCGCAAGGATCTCGAACGTGTTCTCGGCGAACCAGGGGGCAGTACCGCCCGCTGACAGGCCTTTGGCGTAGCTGGCATATACCGTGGTATTGGGCTGCGGTTTGAAGATGATCGCGGCGTTGGGCAGCAGCTCGTATTGACGGGTGTGGCGCCCGGCAAGGCCGTTTTCGTCCCAGGTCTTTTCATCCAGGCGCACTTCTCGGGCGCCCAGCACGGTCTGCCATTGTTCGTTGAAGCTGATCCGGTCGCTGATGAACAGGCCGTACTGGCGGCTATCGAGGCGGCGCTCGCTAGACTTGATGGGATTGTCGGAGGGGTCAAAGGCGGGCGCACCGATATGGATGTTGCCTGTGCCTACCCATTCCATATAGCTGGGCCGCTGATCCAGTGTGCGCCGCTGCGCGCTGGCACCCATGGTCAACTCATGCCCCACACCCAGCGCATCGAACCGCCCGTTGAGCATGGCCTGCGCCTCGTCGGTGCGGCGGGTGTCGTCGGGGCTGCGGAAGTCGTAGATGTCATAGTCACCATTACTGCCGAAAAACGCGCCTTCGCTCGAGCCCCAGGCAAACGCGCTGTAGTCGTCGATCACCACCCTGCTGCGCGAGGCGCTCAAGGTGCCGGTCCAGGCCTCGTCGAAACGGTACTCGAAGCGCCCGCCAAGGTTCAGCGAGTCGCTTTGCACAGGCTTTGCCCAGTGCTGGTAGGCCAGGCGATCATCCGGGTCGATGCCATGGGGCACTTGCGTGCCGCCGAGCAGTTGGTAACCCGGCACCGAGCGTTGTTCGCGGTGCTGGTACTCGGCATCCAGCTGCAGGGTGGCATCTGGGTTGATCTGCCAGTCGAATGCCAACGAAGCGAAGTCGCGCTTGCCGTCGGCGTGGTCGACGTAGGAGCGGATATCTTCGTGGGCCAGGTTGGCGCGCAGGCCGAACTGCTTTTCGCTGCCGAACCAACCGCCCAGGTCGGTGGCCAGGTAGCGTTCGCCTTGTTCGTTGGTCGACACCGTAAGGCTGCGTACCTCTTCGGCGCGCTTGGTCACATAGTTGATCAGGCCGCCCGGTTCTGAAACGCCGCTCTGCAGCCCGGACAGGCCCTTGAGCAGCTCCACCTGTTGCTTGTTCTCCAGGGCCACGTTCTGCTCGCCAGCGATGGTCTGGCCATTGATGCGATAGCTGCTGGCGGCATTCAGTTCGAAGCCGCGTACATTGAAGTTCTCGTAGTAGCCGATGGGCGCATAGCTTTCGCCGACCGAGGCGTCGCTTTGCAGCACCTCGCTGAGCATGCGCACCTGGCGGTCTTCCAGCAGTGGCTGGCTGAACACGCTGACAGAGGCCGGTGTATCGAGCAACGGCGCAGGCTGGAAGCCGCTCACAGCGGCCTGGCGTGCCTGGTAGCCGTCATTGGCGTAGGTGTCGGAGACCTGCAGTGGGGCCAGCACCACGCTGTCTTCGGCAAGCACATTTTGGCACTGCAGGGCCAGGCCCAGGCTGAGCAGGCTCAGGGGCAGGCGGGGGTGACGCGAGGGCATGCGGGGGCTCCGACCATGAAAAAGGCGGCATCTTAACAGCCGCCTTCAACAGAGAACGATCGGGGCCCCGCGAAATTCAACCTGTACCGGTCGGCCGCTTGTGCTGCCGCCAGTTGTCATCGATTTTCGACCAGGTCTTGCCATCGGTGATGGCCAAGAGCTTTCGCCCATCCTTGAAGGTGGCCAGGAAGGTCGCTTCCTCTTCCTTGCCACCCAGCCACAGCCCGGCCAGCAGCCCCACTGGCCCTGCCACCAGGGCGCCGGCCACGCCCCAGCCCAAGGCGCTGCCCAGGCTGCGGCTCGGTTCCAGGCTGGCCAGCCGCAAGTCGCTGATGCGGGCCAGGGAAATCCGCTCGCCGGGGGAGGGGCTGCGCGGCGTCTTGAGTGTGAGCGATCCGTTGCGATACTCGCCTTCACCTTGCAAGAAATCGCCGGATTGCACCGTGAGTCTTGTCATAAAGTCGTCCTGTCAGGGAAAGGGCATTTTCCAGCGCCTACTGAGCGCTGCCCAGGCAGGCAAGTCAACGGCCATGCGACGGAGGGTCGTGCGGTGCTTTGTCGCCATGGCTGATTGAAACGTTTCATGCCAGTGGCAGGGTTTTCTTGCGCTTGCGCTCGGCCAGCCCCCACGCCAACAACGCCAGCCCGCCAATGACCAACCCTGCGACCACAATGCCCATCCAGCCTTGGCGCTGGAACAACTGTGTACCCAGCAACGACCCCAGTGCCCCGCCAATGAAGTAGCAGGTGATGTACCCGGCATTGAGCCGCGTGCGCGCTTCGGGCCGCAGGGCGATCACCGCATTCTGGTTGCTCACGTGCACCAGTTGCACCGCCAGGTCGAGCATCAGCACGCCCAGCAGCAAGGCCAGCAACGACTGCTCGGCGAAGCCCAGCGGCAGCCACGCCAGCAGCAACACCACCAGGCCGACGGTGGTGCCCAGCGAGCCCTTGCCACGGTCGGCCAGGCGCCCGGCCCAATTGGCCGACAACGCACCCGCTGCGCCGGCCAGGCCGAACAGGCCGATAACCGCATCCGAATAATGGTAGGGGCCTTTAGCCAGCAAAAATGCCAGCGGTGTCCAGAACAGCGCGAACAGGCTGAACGACAGCAGGCCGAGCAACGAGCGCAGGCGCAGTACCGGCTCTTCAAGAAACAGGCGGAACACCGAGCCGATCAGCGCCGGGTACTTCAGCCCGGCATGGCTGTGGTGTTGCGGCAGGCTGCGGTACAGCGCCACGGCGGTGATCGCCATCAGCACGGCGGCCAGCACGTAGATGCTGCGCCAGCCGCCCAACTCGGCCATGAAGCCGGCAGCGGTACGCGCCAGCAGAATGCCCAGCAGCAGGCCGCTCATCAGCGTGCCGACCGCGCGCCCTCGCTGATGCGGCTCGCTCAGGGTCGCGGCCATCGGCACGAGGATCTGCGCCACCACCGAGAACAGCCCGGTCAGCGCTGTGCCAAGGATCAGCCAGGGCAGGCTTGGCGCACAGGCGCTGATGACCAGGCCCAGGGTGGAAATAACGGTCATCACGGTGATCAGCCGGCGCTGCTCGAACAGGTCGCCCAGCGGTGCCAGCAGCAACAGGCCGGCGCCATAGCTGAGCTGCGCGGCAATCACGATGCTGCCGGCGCTGGCGGTGCTCAAGCCAAACTGCTGGGCGATGCTGTGCAGCAGCGGTTGGGCGTAGTAGTTGCTGGCCACGGCCAGGCCGGTGGCAGTAGCCATCAGCAGGATCAGGGCGCGGCTGAGAGTGGGGGTGTGCATGCGGTTCTCGTGGCGGGCGGTAGTGTTGGGATGATTATCAGGAAGTGTGTGTCATGACACCAATGTATAGTTTTCAACTTATCAATCTTGAAAGCAGATAGATCGATGAACCTCAAGCAGCTCGAATACGCCCTTGCCGTGGCCGACACAGGCAGTTTTACCCGCGCGGCCGAGCGTTGCCATGTGGTGCAGTCGGCCCTCAGCCATCAGGTGGCGCGGCTGGAGGCACAGCTGGGCGTGAGCCTGTTCGAGCGTAGTTCGCGACGGGTGCGCCTGACGCCGGCGGGTGAGGCCTTTGTGCTCAGTGCCCGACCGGCGGTGGAAGCGGCTGGGCGCATTGCCGATGACGTGGCGGCGGCCTGCGGCCAGGTACGCGGGCGGTTGGCGATTGGCGAAATCAGCTCGCTCACCGCGCTGGACCTGGTCGACCTGTTGGCGGTGTTCCACGACCGTTACCCGGACGTGGATGTACGCTGGCTGACGGCCAAGAGTGAATTGCTGATCGCCGATGTGCTCGAGCGGCGCCTGGACGTGGGCTTCATAGGCCTGTGGCAGGGCGAGGTAGTGCAGGGCGTGCAGCACCGTTTGCTGGCCAGGGAGGAACTGGTGGCGTTGTTGCCGTTGCGGCATCGGCTGGCGGGCAGGGGGCAGCTGGCGCTGGCTGACCTGGCGGGCGAAGTGCTGGTGGACTTCCCTGAAGGCACCGGAGCGCGACGGCAGACCGATGAGGCGTTTCAGGCGGCGGGGTTGCAGCGTCGGGTGCAGTTCGAGATCGGTCATGTGCGCCTGGTGGAGAAGTTCGTGCAGCGGGGCATGGCGGTGGGTTTGGTGCCGGAGCGCGTGGCCCAGGGCTTTGAAGGTGTGGCGCTGGCGCGGGTGGTGGATGCGCCGGTGCGGCACCTGTATGCCGTGTGGTCCTGCAGCCCGACGCCTGCTGCTCGGGCTTTTCTGGAGGTGATGGAACAGCGTCTGGGTGCTGGGAATGGTTGAACCTGTTCCGGTGTTCTCGCCGGAACAGGCAAACCTTCAATCAGGCTGCAAACCCACCGTCCACCGTCAGGCTGGCCCCGGTGATGTACCCGGCTTCAGGCCCCGCCAGGTAAGCCACGAAGCTGGCAATTTCCTCTGGCTCGCCATACCGGCCGATCGCCATCAACGGGATCAGGCTCTCGGCAAACTCGCCACTGGCCGGGTTCATGTCGGTGTCCACTGGCCCCGGTTGTACGTTGTTCACGGTAATGCCCTGCGGCCCGAGGTCACGCGCCATGCCGCGGGTCAGGCCAACCAGCGCAGACTTGCTCATGGCGTACGGCGCACCGCCGGCAAACGGCATGCGCTCGGCATTGGTGCTGCCAATGTTGATGATGCGCCCACCCTGGCCCATGTAGCGTGCGGCGGCCTGGCTGGCGACGAACACACTGCGTACGTTCACCGCCAGCATGCGGTCGAAGTCGGCCAGGTCGAATTCGGCCAGCGGGGCCACCGCCAGCACGCCGGCGTTGTTGACCAGGATATCCAGCCTGCCGAAGGCCTTCACGGCGTCATCCACTGCCAGTTGCACGGCCGCTGCATCGGCGCTGTCGGCCCGCAGGGCCAGGGCTTTGCCACCGTTTTCGCTGATTTCGCGGGCCAGTTCTTCTGCCGGGCCGGCAGAGCTGACATAGGTGAAGGCCACGTACGCGCCTTCGCGGGCCAGGCGCCGTACGATGGCCGCACCAATACCGCGGGAACCGCCCTGAACCAGGGCCACTTTGCCTTCGAGTGAAAGTTGCTTGGACATGCTGATCTCCTGCTGGAAGCCAGGCCGAAATGCCTTGGATGGGCAAAGTATCGGCGCTTGATTACCTGCTGATAAGATGGCAATCACTATCAGCAGAGTAAACCTTGGGTTGCTAATCATGGCCGTGGAATCGTTCAACGCGTTGGAATGCTTCATCCGCAGTGCCGAAGTCGGCAGTTTTGCCGAGGCGGCCAGGCGCCTGAGCATTACCCCGGCTGCTGTGGGCAAGCATGTTGCCCAACTGGAAGCGCGTCTGGGTGTGCGGTTGTTCCAGCGTAGTACCCGCAAGCTGACCTTGACTGAAGCAGGGCAGCGTTTTCTTGGCGAGGTCAGCGACAGCTTCCGCACTATCCAGTACGCCGTGGCCAACCTGGCCAGCGCCGAAGGCCAGCCGGCCGGGTTGCTGCGGGTGAGCATGGGCACGGTGTTCGGGCGTTTGTACGTGCTGCCGTTGCTGAGCGAATTCTTGCGCCGCTACCCGGCGATTACCCCGGATTGGCATTTCGACAACCGCCAGGTCGACCTGATTGGCCAAGGCTTCGATGCCGCGATTGGCGGTGGTTTCGAACTGCCGCCAGGCGTGGTGGCGCGCAAGCTGACCCCGGCGCACCGGGTGCTGGTGGCGGCACCGGCCTATCTGCAGCAGCACGCGCCAATCGACGACCCGCAGGTGCTGCACCGCCATGAGGGCATTCTGATTCGTTCACCGCAGACCGGGCGGGTGCGCTCATGGCCGCTGACCAGTCGCTGGCAGGCGCAGCAGCCACTGCAATTGCGCCAGGCGATGACCATGAGCGATTCGGACGCGGCTTGCGCGGTGGCCGAGCAGGGGCTGGGTATTGCCCTGGTGAGCTTGCCGTTTGCCGTGCCTTACCTTCAGGCAGGCCGGCTGCGGCGGGTGTTGCCGGACTGGTACGTGGATGATGGGCATATCAGCCTGTATTTCGCCGAGCACAAGCTGATGCCGGGCAAGACCCGGGCGTTCATCGATTTTGTCGTGGAGCAGTTTGCCGAGCAGGGGTTGGCGGGGCGGTTCGATGCTTTGCAGGCCCTTTGACGTTGCAGCACTTTTCCTGGGTTGATGCGCTCCTGCAATGACCGCGTTAGGCCAGGCGCGAAGGGGCCGGGTCAGGCAACATCAACAATGAACAATAACTGCTGGCCCAGATTCACCTCGTCATCGATCTTCTTGCCCATCAACTGCTGCCCCAACGGCGAGCGTGGGGTAATGACTGTCACCAGCCCATCCCCCTCGCCAATTTTCAACCCAGCGGCTTCTGGCCCGAGCAATAGCCGGCGTTGCCCACCAAGCTCATCCTCCAGCGTCACCAGGTTGCTCACCTGCACCCCGCGCGCCGGGTCGTAGTCACGCAGTAGCAGTTGCTGGTAAATCAACAGCGCCTGGCGGATTTCCCCGCTGCGGCGGGCCTGGCCGGTGGCCAGGTACGAGGCCTCCAGGCCCAGGGTGTCGTACTTGTTCTCGGCAATGTTCTCTTCGGCGGTGGCGGCCTCGTAGGCGGTTTGCGCTGCGCGGGTCAGCACATCCAGGTCATGCTCGAGGGTGGCGACGATCAGCGCCAGCAGGTGGGGCTTGTTCATGGTCAGTAACAGAACTCCAGCACGTTGGCCTGGCTTTTGTCGGTGGGCGCGGTACGGTTCTGCTGCAGCCAGAACTGGCACTTGGGGCTGTTCAGGTTGCGCGGGTTGCCCTGGGCGGCGTCGGCGGCCTGTTGCAGTTCCTGCTTGTGCAGGATGTCCTTGTAGCGCTCGAACATTTCGGCCTGGGTATCCTGGGCCGCAGCCGGCGCAGGTGGTGCGGCGGGGCGGTACGCGTTGGGTGCTGCAGCCTGGGCCAGGGGTTGTACCTGCTGTGGCCACCATTGCTGGGCCAGCCACAGGCTCACGGCAATGGCCACGGCGCCCAGCCACAGGCCCAAGCCAACGCACAGGATCAACTGCAACGGCTTGAGGGTGATTTTCAGTTCACGGTGGCGGGGCATGGCAGCCTCCTGGCAAGGTGGTCGGGGTGCATTGTCGCATGCGCATGGGCATTTTTCCGCGCAGGTGCTTTTGTCGTCGACAATTTATGCGCAGAATTCGCGGTTTTTGCATCAGCACGGGAGGGGCGCATGAACGCCACCTGGGACATCTTCTGCAGCGTCGTCGACAACTACGGCGACATCGGCGTGACCTGGCGCCTGGCCCGGCAGTTGGTGGCCGAGCATGGCATGGCCGTGCGCCTGTGGGTGGATGACCTCAACGCCTTCGCGCCCATGTGCCCCGGTGCCGATGCCACCGCTGCGCAGCAGTGGCAGCACGGTGTGGATGTACGCCACTGGCCGGCGCAGTGGTTGCCGGTGGTGCCGGCCGATGTGGTGATCGGCGCGTTCGCCTGCCAGCTACCGGCGGCTTATGTCGAAGCCATGCGTGCCCGCCCGCTGCCGCCGCTGTGGCTGAACCTTGAGTACCTTAGCGCCGAGGATTGGGTGGAGGGTTGCCATGGCTTGCCTTCACCGCAGGCCAACGGCCTGCGCAAGGTGTTTTTCTTCCCGGGGTTTACCGAAAGAACCGGTGGCTTGCTGCGCGAGGGCTCGCTGCTGGCGCGGCGTGACGCGTTCCAGCAGTCCGCCGATGCGCGCCAAACCTTCCTGCAAGGGCTTGGCGTAAACCCTGTGCCGGGGGCGTTGCTGGTCTCGCTGTTCGCCTACGAAAACCCACAGTTGGCCAGCTGGCTCGATGCCCTGGCTACAGGTGCGCAACCGTGTCACCTGCTGGTGCCGCAAGGGCGCATCGTCGCAGGGCTCAGCCAGTGGCTTGGCGAGGCGCAACTGCAGGTGGGCGATGTGCGCACGCGTGGGGCGCTGACCGTACAGGTGCTGCCTTTCGTCAGCCAGGACGACTTCGACAGGCTGTTGTGGAGTTGCGACTTCAACGCTGTGCGCGGTGAGGATTCGTTCGTGCGTGCGCAGTGGGCGGGGCAGCCGATGCTGTGGCACATCTATGTGCAGGACGAGAATGCCCATTGGGAAAAGCTCGAAGCGTTTCTGGCGCATTATCGCCGTGGCTTGTCAGGCGATGCCGATGCCGCCTTGCTTGGCCTGTGGCGCGCCTGGAACATGGATTTCGACATGGGCCAGGCCTGGCAGGCGGCCCGCCAGCATTGGCCAGAACTGCAGCAACATGCCCGGCGTTGGGTGGTGAGACAGGCCGCTCAGCCGGACCTTGCCACAGCGCTAGTACACTTTTACCGAAATTCGCTATGATACGCGGCCTCGATTTTTATAAATCCATCCAGATTCGGATACTTCGTAATGAAAACTGGTAAAGAACTGAAACCCGGTACCGTCCTGCGGATCGACAACGACCCGTGGCTGGTTCAAAAAGCTGAGTTCACCAAGTCGGGCCGTAACAGCGCGATCATGAAGACCAAGCTGAAGAACCTGCTGACCGGCTACAAGACCGAAACCGTATACGGTGCGGACGACAAGCTGGACGACGTGATCCTGGATCGCAAAGAAGCGACCCTGTCGTTCATCAGCGGTGACTCGTACACCTTCATGGACACCACCGACTACACCATGTACGAACTGAACGCCGAAGACATCGACGCCGTTCTGCCGTACATCGAAGAAGGCATGGAAGACATCTGCGAAGCCGTGTTCTTCGAAGGCCGCCTGGTATCGGTTGAACTGCCGACCACCATCAGCCGTCAGGTTGTCTACACCGAGAACGCTGCTCGCGGCGACACCTCGGGCAAGGTCATGAAGCCTGCCAAACTGAAGAACGGCACCGAGATCCAGGTTGCCGACTTCATCCAGATCGACGAGTGGATCGACATCGACACTCGCGACAACAGCTTCAAAGGCCGTTCCAAGAAGTAATTCTTCTTGCGAGACGCAAAAAACCCGGCCTTGGCCGGGTTTTTTTATGCCTGGGCCTTACACCGTCACATGCAGGCGTACATCCACATTACCGCGGGTGGCATTGGAGTACGGGCAGACCTTGTGCGCTTTCTCCACCAGCCCTTCGGCATCCGCCTGGGCCAGGCCCGGCAGGTTGATGTGCAGGTCGATGTCCAGGCCGAAACCGCCCGGGATCTGCCCGATACCCACCTTGGCGGTGATCGAGGCATCTGCCGGCAGGGCTTTCTTCTCTTGCCCGGCCACGAATTTCAGGGCGCCGATGAAGCATGCCGAATATCCGGCGGCGAACATCTGTTCAGGGTTGGTGCCGTCACCGCCAGCGCCGCCCAGTTCCTTGGGGGTGCTCAGGCTGACGACCAGCTTGCCGTCGCTGGACTTGGATTTGCCGTCGCGCCCACCGGTGGAGGTAGCTTCTGCGATGTACAGCGGAGTGACCTTTTGCATCTTGAGCCTCGCTAATGTGCTGTGCGCTCCCGTTTGCAGGAGGGCGCGGGTTGGTGTGGGATTTAAGTTAGCGCGCAATTAGTTAGTGCGCAAGATAAATCGTCACCGCTCATCCGAACGGCCACAGCACAGCATAGTCCTCAGAGGTTTTTCTGCAGGCTCTCACGCAGGTCCAGCAGGTCCGCCTGCAGTTGCTGCAATTGCTCCAGGCTGCGCCCGCTGGCCTTGAGGATGCACTGCGGGACCTGTTTGGCCTGCTGTTGCAGGGCGCGGCCCTTGTCGGTCAGATGCACCATCACCACCCGTTCATCCTCGCGGCTGCGATTGCGCTGCAACAGGCCTTCGCTTTCCAGGCGCTTGAGCAGCGGGGTCAGCGACCCTGGGTCGGTCAGCAGATGCTGGCTGATTTCGCCCACGGTCAGGCCGTCACGCTCCCACAACACGAGCATGGCCAGGTATTGCGGGTAGGTCAGGCCCAGCGCCTGCAGCAGCGGTTTGTAGACCTTGGTCATCAGCAACGAGGTGGAGTGCAGGGCGAAGCAGACCTGGTTGTCCAGCAGCAGCTCGTCACAGGATGCGTGGGTGTCGGCGTTCATGCAGGTCCTTCAAGGTAATCAATGGGAAATTCTGGCACGCTGATCATTAGTGCGCGCATTACTCGCGCAGTTCACTGCGTAAAGCCAGGTCCCAGGGTGGAATCGGGCTGAAGCGGCTCTTGAGGAATTCGAGCAGCAAACGGCTGCGAGAGTTCGTTTCGTGTTCCAGGCGTAGCGCGTAAATACCACTGCTCTCGGCTTCCGGCAGGCCGCCCTCGCAAAACAACGGGATCAACTCGCCGCGCAGCAGGTATTCGCTGATGAGCCAGGTGGGCAGGTGGGCTATGCCTAAGCCGGCGAGGGCGCCGAACAACAGGGTTTCGGCGTTGTTGGCGGCCATGCGCATGCGTGCGGGGCGGTACAGGCGGGTTTGCCCGGCCACGCTGAAGCGCCAGGCAAACGGCGGCGCCAGGCCGTCCCAGTCCAGCCCGTCATGCCCTGGCAGTTCGCTGGGGCAGGTGGGTATGCCGCGGCTGGCCAGGTAGGCGGGGCTGGCACAGGCGATACGCACCATGTAGGCCAGCGGCGTGGCGACCAGGCGGGTGTCGGCCAAGGGGCCGGCGCGCAGTACCAGGTCGACCTCGCCCAGGTGGCTGCCATGCAGATCGACGAAGCTGTCGATCAGGCGCAGTTGCACGTCCAGGCCTGGGTAGGCCACCAGGAAGTCGGCAATCGCCGGGGCCAGGTGGCGGCGGCCGAACGCGGCGGGGGCGTCAATGCGGATCAGCCCTTCGGGGGCGTTGCTCAGCGACACCGCTTCGGCTCGGGCCAGGCGCAGTTCCTCGATGATGCGCCTGGCCCGCTCGGCAAATGCATTGCCGGCAGGAGTGGCCCTCACGGCGTGGGTGCTACGAGTGAACAGGCGGCTGCCGACGGCACTTTCAAGGTTGTCGATGCGCCGGGCTACCGCAGAAGGCGTCAGCGGGTGGCGACGAGCGGCGGCAGAAAAGCTGCCGGTTTCCAGCACATCGAGGAACAGGCTCAGTTGGTCGGTCAGGGTATCGGGGCTCATGGCTGCCTTGCTTTTGCGAAAAGCGCACAGCCATTGTGCGCTGCTGTGCGTTTCCCTGCCAGCGCGCAGTCGTTAGCATGCTGGCATTATTGGCACTGGCGGGCGAGGCCCTGATGATCGAGTGGTTGTTGTATATCGTGCTGGGTGCAGCCCTGGGCACCATGGGTGGCTTGTTCGGCATTGGTGGCGGGCTGATTGCGATTCCGGCACTTGGCGTGCTGTTTGGCCTGGACCAGCAGCTGGCACAGGGGACGGCGCTGGTGATGGTGGTGCCGAACGTGCTGCTGGCGCTGTGGCGTTATCACCAGCGCAACCGCATCGAGTTGCGCCATGCCGTGCCGCTGTCGGCGTGCAGCTTCTTGTTCGCGTGGCTGGGGTCGATCTGGGCGGTTGGGCTGGATGCGCATTCCATGCGCCTGGGCTTTGTCGGCTTTCTGGTGGCGCTGGCGGTGTGGAACGTGGCGCGGATGTTCATGAAGGTGTCGCCGCCGAGTGCCGAACTGCGTTATGCCTGGCCATGGCTGGGCGTGCTGGGCAGCTTTGCCGGCACCATGGGCGGCTTGTTCGGCGTGGGCGGGGCGGTAGTGGCCACGCCGATCCTGACCAGTGTGTTCGGTACCACCCAGGTGGTGGCGCAAGGGCTGTCGCTAGCACTTGCCGCGCCGAGTACCTTGGTGACTTTGGTGACCTATGGCGTGCACCACAGCGTTGACTGGGGAGTGGGGATCCCGTTGGCGGTGGGTGGCTTGCTCAGTATCAGTTGGGGGGTGAAGTTGGCCCATGCGCTGCCGGAGAAGGTATTGCGGGCGATGTTCTGTGTGTTTCTGGTTGTGTGTGCGGTGATGCTGGGGTTTGAGCTTTGAGATTTTGCGGCCCATTCGCAGCAGCCCCAAATTACTTGAACCCTTCGACGATGTAGTCCGCCATGCAATCGGTAATAGGCGAAGGGTGCTGAGTACCGCGCACCAGCATTACATTGGCCACTGGCAGCTGCGGTAGCCCATCCTGTTCACCCAGTATGCGAATGTTTCCGCCAATCAGGCTTTGCAACTGCGCCGTCACGGCCAAGCCGGCCGTGACTATGGCAAAGATCGCCGCCAAGCTGGGGCTTGTGTAGGCAATGCGGTAATCAATGCCCTGGGCTTCCAGGGCATTGCAGGTCCAGGCCCGGCAGAAACAGTCGGTGTTGAACAGCGCCACCGGCATCGGCCGCTGTTCCTGTGGGCAAAAGCCTTCGGCGGCAGCCCACACCAGGCGTTCCTGACGCAGCAGTTGGCCAACCTCGTTGCCCGGCTCGCGGGTGACGATGGTCAGGTCCAGGTCCTGGCGCAGCATCAGCTGCTTGGAGGAGTCGCAGTGCACCTCCACCTGCACCAGCGGGTAGGCCTGGGCAAAGCTCGAAAGAATGGTCGGCAGGAAACGCATGGCGTAGTCGTCTGGTGTGCCGATGCGCACCAGCCCGACCATGTGCGGCATGCGCAAGGTGTTGAACACTTCGCCGTGCAGCTTGAGGATGCGCCGGGCATAGCCCAGTAGCACCTGGCCTTCGGCGGTCAGCCTTACCTGGCGGCCATCGCGCTCGAACAGTTGGCGCTGCAGGATGTCTTCTTCCAGGCGTTTCATCTGCATGCTTACCGCCGACTGGGTGCGGTTGACCACCTCACCGGCGCGGGTGAAGCCGCCTTGCTCGGCGATGGCGACGAAGGTGCGCAGCACGTCCGCATCGAGGCTCTGGTACTGGGACATTGCATCAATCTCCGAGATGCATCGCATCAGAAACATTCGTTGGATTGATCTTAAGCCCGGCGTGAAACTGAGGCCATCCAACACGGAGGGCTTCACGATGAAAGGTCATGTCAGCAGCATCCAGCAACCTGCCTTTTCCCTGAACCACCTGTGGCATGCGGCCCTGCAGCGCCCGGCGCGCTGGCTGCAGCTGTACCGCCAGCGGCAGGAACTGGCCCGCCTCAGTGATGCAACCTTGCATGACCTGGGGTTGAGCTGGGCGGATATCCAGCAAGAGGCCGAGCGGCATTTCTGGGATGATCCGCTGCGTAAATAGGCTAAGTTTGTCGTTGGGCTTACCGGCCTCTTCGCGGGTTTACCCGCGAAGAGGCCAGAGCAGGCAATACAAGGAGACCAGGCTTGTCCCTCAAGCTGTCCATCAACCAGGCCCGCCGCCTGGCACTGTCTGCCCAAGGCTTCGGCAAACACCCGGAAGCACCGCCAACCCTGCCCGCAGTGAAGCGCATGCTGCAACGCCTGGGCGTGCTGCAGATCGACTCGGTCAACGCTCTGGTTCGCTCCCACTACCTGCCGCTTTTCTCCCGGCTGGGCGACTATTCGCCTGCCACCCTCGACCAGCTTGCCTGGGGCCGGGGCCGCCAGCGCCAGTTGTTCGAATACTGGGGGCACGAAGCCTCGCTGCTGCCATTGAGCCTGTACCCGCTGCTGCGCTGGCGCATGGCCCATGCTGCCGATGGTCGCGGTATCTACCGCCAGCTCGCGCAGTTTGGCCGCGAGCGCCAGGACGTGATCGCCCGGGTACTGGCTGCTGTTCGTGAACAGGGCGCACTGGGCGCGGGCAGCCTGTCCACCCGCGAGGAACGCGCCGGACCCTGGTGGGACTGGAGCGAGGAAAAGCACGCGTTGGAGTGGCTGTTCGCCGCAGGCGAAGTGACTGTGGCGGGCCGCCGTGGTTTTGAGCGGCTTTACGATGTACCGGAAAAGGTTTTGCCCAAGGCGATCCTCGACCAGACACTACCCCGCGAGGCCGAGGCGCATCAGGGCTTGATGCTTCACGCCGCCGCTGCCCTGGGTGTTGGCACTGAACGTGACCTGCGCGACTACTTTCGCCTGGAGCCGGCGCAGGGCAAGGCGGCGCTGGCCGAGCTGCTGGCCGACGGTCGCTTGCAAGCGGTCGCGGTGCAGGGGTGGAAGCAACCCGGCTATTGCGCTGGTATGCCGCGCATTCCCCGGCGCATCGAAGCCAGCGCGCTACTGTCGCCGTTCGATTCGCTGGTCTGGGAGCGCAACCGTACCGAGCGCTTGTTCGACTTCCGCTACCGCCTGGAAATCTACACCCCGGCGCACAAACGGGTGTATGGCTACTACGTGCTGCCGTTTCTGTACCGCGAACGGATCGTCGCGCGGGTAGACCTGCGTGCCGAACGCACCCAAGGGCAACTGGCAGTGCACGCCGTGCATGCAGAAACACCTGGGCTAGACGAGGAGAGGTATGACGCGCTGGCGGGCCATTTGTTGCGACTGGCCAACTGGTTGGGTCTGGAGAGGGTGCAACTGAACTGCCCGCGCATAGAGGGCAGCCAGCTGCGCCGGGCGCTTAGCGCCGCACCTGTTTGAGCGTTTCGGCAATCAAAAACGCCAACTCCAGCGACTGATCGGCATTCATCCGCGGGTCGCAATGGGTGTGGTACCGATCAGACAACGCGTCCTCGGTGATCGGCCGTGCACCGCCGATGCATTCAGTGACGTTCTGCCCGGTCATCTCGATATGGATGCCGCCGGCATGGCTGCCCTCGGCCTGATGCACCTGGAAGAACTGCTTCACCTCATCCAGAATTTGCGCAAAATCGCGGGTCTTGTAGCCGCTGCTGGCCTTGATGGTGTTGCCGTGCATCGGGTCCGAGCTCCACAACACCTTGCGCCCCTCGCGCTCGACAGTGCGGATCAGCCCCGGCAGGTGGTCGCCGACCTTGTTCGCGCCCATGCGCACGATCAGGTTCAGGCGCCCAGGGTCGTTGGCTGGGTTGAGCGTGTCGATCAGGCGGATCAGCTCTTCTGGGTTCATGCTTGGGCCAACCTTGACCCCGATCGGGTTGTGCACGCCGCGCAGAAATTCCACATGGGCGCCGTCGAGCTGGCGAGTGCGGTCGCCGATCCACAACATGTGCGCCGAGCAGTCGTAGTAGTCACCCGTCAGGCTGTCCTGACGCACGAAGGCTTCTTCATAGTTCAGCAACAATGCTTCGTGGGCCGTGAAGAAGCTGGTTTCGCGCAGCTGCGACGCACTGTCCAGGCCACAGGCGCGCATGAAAGCCAGGGTTTCATCGATGCGGTTGGCCAGCTGGTGGTACTTGTCGGCCAGCGCCGAGTTGGCGATGAAGTCGAGGTTCCACTTGTGCACCTGGTGCAGGTCGGCAAACCCGCCCTGGGCGAAAGCGCGCAGCAGGTTGAGGCTGGCGGTGGCCTGGTGATAGGCCTGCAGCAGGCGCTCCGGGTCGGGGATGCGGCTTTTGGCGTCAAAGCCGATGCCATTGACGATATCGCCTCGGTAGGCGGGTAGGGTGATGTCGCCGATGGTTTCATCGCCCGATGAGCGCGGTTTGGCAAACTGCCCGGCCATACGCCCCACCTTGACCACCGGGCAGCCAGCGGCAAAGGTCATGACAATGGCCATTTGCAGCAGCACCTTGAAGGTGTCGCGGATTTTCGCCGCCGAGAACTCGGCGAAGCTCTCGGCGCAATCGCCACCCTGCAGCAGGAACGCACGGCCTTCGGTCACCTCGGCAAACTGCCTGCGCAGCTCGCGTGCCTCGCCCGCGAACACCAGCGGCGGGTAGCTGGCCAAGGTCTGTTCAACCTTCAGCAGGTGCGTGGCATCGGGGTAGGTCGGTTGCTGCTGGATCGGCAGGGCGCGCCAGCTGTCAGGGCTCCACGGTTGGTTCATCTCGGGCTCGGTCTTGTCGGTTGTAGGCTTCAGGCCATGGTAACAGTTGGCGCTGCGCTTGTTGCATCAAGGGTGTTGGCGGACAATGCGCGTTTTTGCGCGGGTGGGTGGTGAGCATGACGGCGGAACGGCAAGAGCGGCTGCTGGCACGGGTGGAGGATGCCTTTGGCGTCATCAGCGTGTACGAAGTGGACGACTACCGCTTTCTGGAATTCGGCGATGCCATCGAGCAAAGCTGCGTGTTCACGGCCGACCCCAGCTGGCTGGAGTACGACTACACCCGTGCCATGCTGGTGGGCGCGCTGTGCCATGAGCAGCCGGAGAGCGCGTTGTTTCTCGGCCTGGGTGCTGGCACGCTGACCCAGGCGTGCATGAAGTTTCTGCCGCTTGACGACATCGAGGCCATCGAGTTGCGCGCAGATGTGCCGCGCCTGGCCATGGAGTACATGGGGCTGGATGACGACCCTCGCTTGTATGTGCGCATCGGTGATGCCATCGAGTTGCTGCCCACGGCGGAGAAAGCCGACCTGTTGTTCGTCGACTTGTACACCGACCATGGGCCGGGGGTGGGGCACCTGGCGTGGAATTTCCTGGAGAACTGCCAGCAGCAGCTGAACCCGGGCGGTTGGCTGGTGATCAACCAGTGGGCCACCGACGACGGCAAGCCGCTGGGCGCGGCGTTGCTGCGTGGGTTGTACCACCGGCACTACTGGGAGTTGCCGGTGAAGGAGGGCAACGTGATCTTGCTGGTGCCGGCGGACCTGGAGCAGGCGCTGGACCTGGAGGGGTTGCGGGCCCGGGCCGAGGCGCTGGCGCCGCGACTGGGTTATAGCCTGGAGGGGTTGATTCGCGAGATTCGGCCAGCTACTTGAATGCCTGACGCGGCCAGTGTAGGAGCGGCCTTGCGTCGCGAAAGGGGTGCGAAGCGCCCCCAGGATCTCAGCTTCGCCGCGTACATTGCAGGGGCCGCTTTGCGGCCCTATCGCGACGCAAGGCCGCTCCTACACTGACCGCGTCAGGGGGCAGGGCATTATCGATTCAGCGAGGAGTAATTGATGGCCCGACAGTGGCCCTGCACCCTGAAAAAATTCCTCACGTCCCCCACTATTTCGGGTATAGTACGCGCCGGTCTTTTAGCGGACCTCAAAATCAGGTGGTGCAAATCCTCCGAGTCCAGCTTCGGCTGCACGTCCGCTAGGCGGACCTTCCCAAGTTTTCTTTTTCAATCGTTTTCGCAAATCCCCGCCGCCAAAGCTGCCTGGGTGACCTGACGGTCTTTCAAGGCATGTGCAGCTTTGGAGCATGGGTCTTTGCGGATGCACCTAGAGGCAGACCCATGACCCAGGAAACCGGCGGCTTCGCCGCTCTCGATCTTAATCCGAACATTGTTGCTGCCGTTGTGGCTACCGGCTACGAAGAGCCGTCCGCCATTCAGCAACAATCGATCCCGATCATCCTCGCCGGTCACGACATGATCGGCCAGGCGCAGACTGGCACCGGCAAAACCGCTGCCTTCGCCCTGCCGATCCTCAACAAGATCGATGTGAGCAAGCGCGAACCGCAAGCCCTGATCCTGGCGCCAACCCGTGAGTTGGCGCTGCAAGTTGCTACCGCTTTCGAAACCTACGCCAAGCAGATGCCGGGCGTTAACGTTGTCGCCGTCTACGGTGGTGCCCCGATGGGCCCACAGCTGCGCGCAATCCGTAATGGCGCGCAAATCGTCGTGGCCACCCCGGGCCGTCTGTGCGACCACCTGCGTCGTGACGAAAAAGTCCTGTCGACCGTACAGTACCTGGTACTGGACGAAGCCGACGAGATGCTGAAGCTGGGCTTCATGGATGACCTCGAAGTGATCTTCGACGCAATCCCGGCTACCCGTCAGACCGTCCTGTTCTCCGCTACCCTGCCGTCGTCGATCCGTTCGATCGCCGAGCGTCACCTGCGCGAACCCAAGCACGTCAAGATCCAGACCAAGACCCAGACCGTTACCGCGATCGAGCAGGCCCACCTGATGGTCCACGCCGACCAGAAGATCCCGGCTGTGCTGCGTCTGCTGGAAGTGGAAGAGTTCGACGCACTGATCGCCTTCGTGCGCACCAAGCAAGCCACCCTGGACCTGGCCGCCGCGCTGGAAGCCAAGGGCTACAAGGCTGCCGCGCTGAACGGCGACATCGCCCAGAACCAGCGTGAGCGCGTGATCGACTCGCTCAAGGATGGCCGCTTGGACATCGTCGTCGCTACCGACGTCGCTGCCCGTGGTCTGGACGTACCGCGCATCACTCACGTGTTCAACGTTGATATGCCGTACGACCCGGAGTCCTACGTTCACCGTATCGGCCGTACCGGCCGTGCCGGTCGCGATGGCCGCGCACTGCTGCTGGTCACCCCGCGTGAGCGCCGCATGCTGCAGGTGATCGAGCGTGTAACCGGGCAGAAGGTTGCCGAAGCGCGCCTGCCGAACGCTCAGGCCGTGCTCGATGCCCGCATCAAGAAGCTGACGTCGAGCCTGGCGCCGCTGGTGGCCGAAGCTGAAGCCACCCACGGCGAGCTGTTCGACCGCCTGACCAGCGACCTGGGTTGCAGTGCGCGTGCCCTGGCTTCGGCCTTGCTGCGCAAAGCCACCAATGGCCAGGCGCTGGACCTGGCTGCGGTAGAGCGTGAGCAGCCGCTGGTGCCGGGCGTTGGTGCCCCGCGTGGCGAGCGTAGCGAGCGTCCTGACCGTGGCGAGCGCCCTGACCGTGGTGACCGCGAGCGCCGCGCGCCGCTGCCGCTGGCCGAAGGCCGTGTACGTTGCCGTACCGCCCTGGGTGCCCGTGACGGTATCGCTGCCAAGAACCTGTTGGGCGCGATCCTCAACGAGGGTGGCCTGGCGCGTGACGCCATTGGCCGTATCCAGGTACGCGACAGCTTCAGCCTGGTCGAGCTGCCGGAAGACGGCCTGGAGAAGCTGCTGTCCAAGCTCAAGGACACCCGCGTGGCTGGCAAGCAGCTGAAGCTGCGTCGCTACCGCGAGGATTGATCCTTGCGCAATGAAAAATCCCCGGCCTAGGCTGGGGATTTTTTTTGCCTGTGGGATTTTACGGCGCAAAGCGCGCCCTGCGCTCTTCAGTCGAACCGATAAATGTCCATCCCCAGCGCCCCCAGGGTAAACCCTTGGTGTACCACCCCAAACTTGCCCCCAGCCCCGAGGGCAAAGAACAGCGGCAGGAAATGCTCATCACTGGGATGGTTGCGCACCGCATAGGGCGCCTGCTTGCGGTAATCCAGCAAAGATGTCTGGTCATCTTCCAGCAGTCTGTCCACCACCCAATCCCTGAATGCCAGCGCCCAGGGCTCGATCACGTCCGGCCCGGCATGCCAGTCCAGTTCCCCAAGGTTATGGGTGATACTGCCCGACCCCATCAGCAAAATGCCCTCGTCGCGCAAACCCGCCAACGCCTGCCCCACCTTGACCTGCAACGCCGGGCCCATCTGGCTGGGCAGTGAAACCTGCACCACTGGAATGCTCGCATCAGGGTACATCAGTGACAACGGTACCCAGGCGCCGTGGTCGAACGGCCGCTGCGCGTCCAGCCGCGCGGGTAGACCCGCCGCTTTCAACAACTCACTGACCTGGCCGGCAAGGGCAGGTTCGCCCGGCGCCGGGTATTGCACCGCATACAAGGCCGGTGGGAAGCCGTAGAAGTCATGCCAGGTTTCTGGTTGTGCGCTGCCAGTAACCAGCAGCTCGCGGCTTTCCCAGTGCGCCGACACCACCACGACCGCTTTTGGCCGTGGCAGCACATTGGCCAACCCGGCTAGCGCCGGCCCGCTGGCGCCGGGTTGCAGCGCGAGCATGGGGGAACCATGGGAAATGAACAGGCTGGGCAGCATGGCAAGGTCCTGAAGGTTAAGATGCAATCATCTTCGATCAAATAAACATCGAAATCCAAACCAAGTTTTACCGGAAAACCATCTAAAAATCGGGAGTGATCATGGAGCCAGCGTTCTGGCAAAAGCGGTGGGCCGATAACCAGATTGGCTTTCATCAGGCGCAGGTGAACCCCTACCTGCAGAAGTATTGGCCACAGTTGCAGCTGGCGCCGGCCAGTCGTGTGCTGGTGCCGCTGTGCGGCAAGAGCCTGGACCTGGCCTGGTTGGCTGGGCAGGGGTACCGCGTGCTTGGTGTGGAGCTGTCTCGGCAGGCGGTGGAGGGCTTCTTCCGTGAACATGGGCTTGATGCCGACGTTTTGCAGCATGGGGCTTTCGAGGTTTGGCGCAGTGGCGAAATCGAGCTGTGGTGTGGCGATTTCTTTACGCTGCAGGCGGAGGATATCGCCGACTGCGTGGGCCTTTATGATCGGGCGGCGCTAATCGCATTGCCGCCGCAGATGCGCGCGGCGTACATGCGGTTGCTGTCGGCGTGGCTGCCTGCGGGCTGCAGGGGGTTGCTGGTGACCCTGGATTATGACCAGTCGCTGCTGGGCGGCCCGCCGTTTTCAGTAGGGGATAAAGAAGTGCTGCAGGGGTTTGCGGGGTGGCAGATGGATGAGCTGGAGGTGGTGGAGCTTATTCAGGAGAGCCCGAAGTTTTTGCAGGCCGGGGCTTGCAGCCTGTTGGAGCGGGTGTACCGGGTCAAGCGCTGACCGGCGCATGCAAAAAGGGCGACCGAAGTCGCCCTTTTTGCATTGCCAGGTGGATCAACCGCGACGGCGCAGGGCCTCGATACGGTCTTCCAGCGGCGGGTGGCTCATCAGCAGCCCGGCCAGGCCGTGCTTGAGGCCGCCATTGATGCCGAAGGCCTTCATGGTGTCGGGCATGTGCACGGGCAGGCCTTGTTCCACGCGCAGGCGCTGCAAGGCACCGATCATGGCCGAGGTGCCGGCCAGCTGCGCACCGGCTTCGTCGGCGCGGTATTCGCGGCGGCGCGAGAACCACATCACGATCATGCTGGCCAGGATGCCCAGGATCAGCTCGGCAACGATGGTCGCCACATAGTAGGCAATGCCCTGGCCCTCTTCGTTCTTGAAGATGACCTTGTCGACGAAGTTGCCGATGATGCGTGCAAAGAACATCACGAAGGTGTTCACCACACCCTGCACCAGCGCCAGGGTGACCATGTCGCCGTTGGCGACGTGGCCGATTTCGTGGGCCAGTACCGCACGCACTTCATCGGGCGAGAAGCGCTCCAGCAGGCCCTGGGACACGGCTACCAGCGCGTCGTTGCGGTTCCAGCCGGTGGCGAAGGCGTTGGCCTCGTAGGCCGGGAAAATACCCACTTCGGGCATTTTGATGCCCGCCTCACGGGACAGCTCTTCGACCGTTTGCAGCAGCCACTGTTCGTGACGGGTGCGCGGTTGGCTGATGATCTGGGTGCCGGTGCTCATCTTCGCCATCCACTTGGAGATGAACAGCGAGACGAGGGAGCCGGCAAAGCCGAACACGGCGCAGAACACCAGCAGGCTGCTGAGGTTCAGGTCGACCCCGTTGGCGGCCATGAACCCGTTGAAACCGAACAGGCTCAGGGTAATGCTTGCAACCAGCACCACCGCAAGGTTGGTGGCTACAAACAACAGAATGCGCATCATGGTTGTTACGTTCTCCTGACGGATGAGTTGTCGCTTACTGCGGGGTATATAAGGGGCCTGCCGTGCCGATTCAATCGGGCGACTATTTCAAACTGTGTACGGCGGAGTATGGCAGAGGATGGCGCGGGGGCTGTGGGATAGAGCGTTGCAGGATGTAAGAAGCGAGGTATGCCTTGAGGTTTGTGGCGCTTGTGAGATCGAGCGCCGCCCGCGCGGCGCATCGCGAGCTGCGCTCGCTCCTACGTTTGTTTTTGGCCAGTAACGCCTGTGACAGGCGCGCGCGACCGCCTTGTTTGTACGACGCGATATCGCGCCATGCGCCAAGGCGTTCGCGCGCAAATCCCACAGGCATAATTGGCCCGAAACATCGCCTGTGACAGGCGCGCGCGACCGCCTTGTTTGAACCACGCGATATCGTGCCATGCGCCAAGGCGTTCGCGCGCAAATCCCACAGGCATAATTGGCCCGAAACA
>NZ_QJRC01000100.1 GCF_013393325.1 Pseudomonas hunanensis | reverse complement strand
CTATGTGATTTCTCGCATGGCCACTTGTGATGCTGATAATCTTTTTGACTATCAGTCCGTACTCACAAGCACCCACACGAATTGCTTGATTCAATTTGTTAAAGAGCGTTTGGTTAAGAGCTTTTCGCCTCAACCGAGGCGCGCATTCTACGCTTTCCTCAGAGCCTGTCAAGCGTTTATTTTGAAGTTTTTTGCGAGAAACTCGTTTAGCTTCAAACACTTGACTCAACAGGGTGGCTAGCTTTACTTCGCTACCGCGTTGGAGTGGTGCGCATTATAGGGCGGCCTTCACGGAGGTCAACCTTTAATTTCAATGATTTGAAATATATCTGCTGCAAACACCTCAGGGCTACCACGCGCCCCTGCAATTGCGCACTATATTGCTCACCTCCCACCCGCCCAAGGATCGCCGCATCTAAATGAACACCCAACCCCGCAGCCTGGCCGCTACCCTTTTCCCGATCGGCCTGCTGCTAATCGCCATGGCATCGATTCAGTCCGGGGCCTCCCTGGCCAAAAGCATGTTTCCCATCATTGGCGCCCAAGGCACCACCACCCTGCGCCTGATCTTCGCCAGCATCATCATGCTCCTTATACTGCGCCCGTGGCGGGTACGCATGACCGCCAACACGTTGCGTAACGTGGTCATCTACGGCATGGCGCTGGGTGGCATGAACTTCCTCTTCTATATGGCCTTGCAAACGCTGCCTATCGGTATTGCCGTGGCCCTGGAGTTCACCGGCCCACTGGCCGTGGCGATTTTCTCCTCGCGCCGACCGATCGACTTCCTATGGATTGCCCTGGCCATCGCCGGCTTGCTGCTATTGCTGCCGGCAGGCCAAAGCGGCCAGACACTCGACCCACTGGGCGCTGCCTATGCACTGGGCGCGGGTGTGTGCTGGGCCCTATATATCCTGTTCGGGCAACGTGCGGGAGCAGAGCACGGCATCCAGAGTGCGGCCTTGGGGGTGGTAGTCGCCGCCCTGTTCGTCGCCCCCATTGGTATCGCCCACGCTGGTAGCGCACTGCTCACACCTGCCGTGATCCCGATGGCCCTGGCCGTTGCAGTGCTGTCCACCGCCCTGCCCTACAGCTTGGAAATGGTTGCCCTCACGCGCATCCCGGCGCGCACCTTCGGGACTCTGATGAGCATCGAACCGGCATTTGGCGCATTGTCCGGCCTGCTGTTCCTCGGCGAGGTGCTGACGGTTACACAGTGGCTGGCGATCCTGGCGATCATTACCGCATCGGTCGGCACCACCCTGTCCATGCGCAACACGTCCAAACCGGCCATCGCGGCAGACTGATATGAGAAATATTTTCATTTGAGACAGGATTAATGATTGTAGCGGCCCGCCTCGCTGATTAAGCTGTCACAGAATCATCATCTTTACGCTATCTACTGGACCGAACACGGAAGCTGGGGAAGTTTCAGGAAGAACCGAAGCGATAACGACAGGGCGTGACAACTGATTTGCCCTGCATTTAAGGACAGGAATGAAACGTATTTTTCTCATCCTGGCCATCTTGGCTATTGCTGGATGTGCCGCCACAGCCAAGACCGAGGTCAAAAGGGGCAAAAAGGGCCTGCATATCAATTGCTCCGGCCTTTCCTCCTCGTGGGATAATTGCTATAGCAAGGCCGCAAGCTCCTGCAGCACGCGGGGTTACCGGGTCATTGCACGCTCGGGCGATAGCGATGAAGAGGCCGGTGACTACTTGTTCGGCATCAACCCGGCGGGGTACACCAGCCGCAGCATGATCGTCATGTGCAAGTAGTGAAAAGGGCAGCTCGTAAGCTGCCCTTTTTCATTTGCCTTACAGCGGCGCAGTACGTGCCTCCAGCCAGGCCAGTGCATCACCCTTGAGTAGAGGCGCAAGGCGCTCACGCACATTGGCATGATAGCCGTTCAGCCACTCCACCTCTTCCTTTACCAGCAGCGCGGGCAGCAGACAGCGGGTATCGATCGGGCACAGGGTCAAGGTCTCGAAGCACAGGAAATCGCCGAACGCACTCCTGCCCGCTTCGCGGTTGACCACCAGGTTCTCGATACGTACCCCCCACTGCCCCGGCCGGTACGTACCCGGCTCGATCGAGCTGATCATGCCCGCTTGCATCGCCGTCTGCGGTGCAGCCACTGCCTGATAGGCAATTACTTGCGGCCCTTCGTGTACGTTCATGAAGTAGCCCACCCCGTGCCCGGTGCCATGGCCATAGTCGACCTGGTCAGCCCAGATCGGCGCCCGGGCGATAGCGTCGAGCAACGGCGACAGTACCCCCCGCGGGAACGTGGCACGCGACAGGGCAATCATGCCCTTCAGTACCCGCGTGCAGTCCTGCTTCTGTGCATGGCTGGGGTTACCGACTGGCACCATGCGGGTGATGTCGGTGGTGCCGCCCAGGTATTGCCCACCCGAGTCGATCAGCAGCAAGCCATCACCTTCGATGACCGCATGCGACTGCTCGGTGGCACGGTAATGCGGCATGGCGCCATTGCCATTGAAGGCGGCAATGGTCGAGAAGCTCAGCGACACGAAATTCGGGCGCCGGGCACGTGCGGCACTCAATTGCTCGTCAACTGTAAGCTCAGTGACAACCTCTCGCCCAAGGTTCGCCTCGAACCAGGCAAAGAACTCGCACAAGGCCGCGCCGTCTTGCTCCATGACCTGGCGGATATGCACCAAGTCATCGCCGCCTTTGCAGGACTTGCTCAGCGTGGTGGGGTTTAGCCCCTCGACCAGCACCACCTCTGCCGCCAGGTTGGCCAACAGGCCGCAGGTGACACGGGCAGGATCCACCAGCAACCGCCCACCCGCCGCAACAGCGGCCAGGGCCTTGCCTGCCTCGCTATAGTCGCGCACCTCGATGCCGTCGACCGCCAGCACCTGGCGCAGGTGCGCATCCACCTTGTCCTGGCCTACGAACAAAATGGCCTGCTGCGGGTTGATCAGGGCAAAGGCCAGGAAAACCGGGTTGTAGGAGACATCGCTACCGCGCAGGTTGAACAACCAGGCAATGTCATCGAGGGTTGCGATAAAGTGCCAGTCGGCCCCCTTGTCCTGGATGCCCTGGCGCAGTTGCGCGAGCTTTTCCGCCCGGCTCACCGTGGCATGTGGCGGCAAGTGCTGGTACACAGGGTTGGCTGGGAGCGCCGGGCGCCCGTCCCAGACCTGGGCCAGCAGGTCCTTGTCGGTCACCAGCCGCGCCCCACGTGCCTTCAGCCGCTCACCTAGCTGGCGCGCCGAAGCCAGAGCCATGACCGCACCATCTACCGCGACGCTACCGTTGGGCTTGACGTTATCACCCAGCCACTCCAGCGCCCCTGGCTTGCCTGGCAACAGTTTCATCAGTTCGATGCCGCTGCCCGCCAGCTCGTGATCCGCCTGCTCCCAGTAGCGGCTATCGACCCACAGCCCGGCGAACCCAGAGGTGACCACCAGCGTACCGACCGAGCCATGGAACCCCGACAGCCACTGGCGCCCCTGCCAGTGACCGGGCAGGTATTCGGAAAGGTGAGGGTCGGCCGAGGGTACCAGCAAGGCATCGATGCCCCCTGCCGCCATGGCCTCGCGCACGTGCGCCAGTCGCTGTGGCACGCTTTGCTCAAGGGTGGTCTGGACGTTCATGCGCTCTCCTGCGGCTACATCAGAATTGATCCAATACACCGATAATGGAACAGCCGCCAGAGCCCTGCAATCGCCGCTGCACAAACAGGACACTTCCTACAGCTGGGCCTGGACCACCGATCCAGTTTTGCTGAACTTCCCCAAGGCACCGGCTTCACACACAGTACATTCATTGCACACAGGCAAATGACCATGCCCAGTGCCAGCGAACCGAAAGCCGGCGTGGTGCTGCTCGATACCCGCGATCACACCCCCGAACATGAGCATGCCGTGCACCTCAAGCTTGCCGATGGCCTGGCCGGCCTGCTGGGCTGCCCGCACGTGAAACACACCCCCTCAGCAACCGCCGTCGATGGCTACTACTACCTGCCCACCGAAACCCTGATCGACGCCAGACGTCAGGCCGCTAGAGGTATCCGCAGCGAGCAGGATCTGTTTGGCGGGCTGGTCGACCAGCCCTACATGGCAACCAAGGCGATCTCTCACCCGCTACCGGCCGGGGCCAGTTTTCCGCCGGGCTGGACCGATGACTTCGCCCGGCAGGCCAGTGACGCCTTGCTGCGCGGCTATACCGTATTCAGCAAAGCCGATGCGCGCACTGCTGCACAGCTACTGCTGCTCGACGGCCCCGTGCGGGTCAAGCCCGTGTTGGCCTGCGCAGGGCGCGGGCAGCAAGTCATCACCCTGGCAGACGCGCTGGAGCCCCTGCTGGCCGCCATGGACGACCAGCAGTTGGCACGGTGGGGGCTGGTACTCGAAGAGGACTTGAGCGACGTGCAAACCTTCAGCGTCGGCCAGGTGCGCGTCGCCGGCCTGACCTGCAGCTATCACGGCACTCAACAACTGACCCGCGACCATCAAGGCACCGAGGTGTACGGAGGTTCCGACCTGGTGGTGGTACGCGGCGACTACCAGGCACTCCTCCAGCTCCCCATGGAAGAGCACCTGCGACTGGCCATCAACCAGGCCATCACCTACGAGCAGGCTGCCGAGCAGCACTTCCCTGGTTTCATTGCCTCCCGGCGCAACTACGACATCGCCCGCGGCCTCGATTCGCAGGGCCACCTGCGCAGCGGCGTACTCGAACAATCCTGGCGCCTGGGCGGTGCCAGCAGCGCCGAGCTGTTGGCCCTGCAGGCTTTTGCCGATGACCCGGCATTACAGCGGGTGCGAGCCTCCACCCATGAAGTGTTCGGCACCCCCGACCTGCCCACTGACGCCACCCTCTTCTACCAAGGAAACGACAGTGAACTCGGACAACTCAGCAAATTTGCGCGGATTCGCGAACATGACCATTCAGAGTGAAACCGTTGAACTGCAGGTCGAAAATGATCGCATCAATGGCACCCTGGTCAGCCCGGGCAGCAAGATGCCAGGTATTCTCTTCGTCCACGGCTGGGGCGGCAGCCAGCAACGCGACCTCGCCCGCGCCCGGCATATTACCGGGCTGGGTTGCGTGTGCATGACGTTCGACCTGCGCGGCCACGAAAAAACCGAGAGCCAGCGCCTCACGGTCACGCGTGAGCAAAACTTGCAGGACTTGCTGGCGGCCTACGATCGACTGGTCAGTCACCCGGCCGTCGATAGCAGCGCCATCGCCATCATCGGCAGCAGCTATGGCGGTTACCTGGCCACCCTGCTGACCCGCGAACGGTCAGTCAGATGGCTGGCCCTGCGGGTACCTGCCATGTATTGGGACGATGAATGGGGCAGCCCCAAGCAAACGCTCGACCGTCAACGCCTGAACGACTACCGCCGACGCCCGCTCGGCCCGGCGGACAACCGCGCGCTGGCCGCCTGCGCCGAATTCAGCGGGGATGTACTGCTGGTGGAGTCCGAGCAGGACGACTACGTACCGCACAGTACACTGATGAGCTACCGCTCCGCGTTCATCAGCGCCCACTCGCTCACCCATCGCATTGTCGACGGCGCCGACCACGCACTGTCCAGCGAAGAAAGCCAGAAAGCCTACAGCTCGATCCTGGCGGCATGGATCGGCGAAATGGTCATCGGTGCCCGTCTGGACCGCTACCCGCACTATGCACCCTGGTATGCATGAGGCTCGCCCACCTGGCAATGCAGGCCGCCATCCGTGCCGCGCACCAGGCTGCGCAGGGCCTGGTAGGCGGCGAAGTTGACGCCCCGGGCCTGATGCTGCCCCAGCAGGTCAAGGAACGATTCTTCGACGAAGTGCACTGCCGCCTCCGCCCAGGCCTGGCGTGACTGCCATTGCAGGTACTGCAACACCCGGCTGCCATCGTCACTGGCCTGGATGCTCACACCCTGCAAGCCTTCGCAACGCGTGGCCAACACTTCGCTACGCGCCACCAGGGCCTGGGCCAGTGCGTGCTGGCACACGCTGGGCACTTCATATTCGATCATCTGGGTGAACCACAAGGCATGAGCGTTTGCCGACATCGACGGTCTCCTGGATAAGGACGCATGCAGCGCGATGCCGAGCAGGGTAAAACCTCAAGCAAAGTCAAGGTCAAGTGGTTTCTACATACCCTGATCGGACACCGCAAACCGCCGCCGATAGTCGCTCGGGGTAAAGCCGGTGACGCGTTGGAACACCTTGCGAAAGGCGCCCGGATCCTGGTAGCCCACACCCCAGGCGATCTGTTCGACGTTGCGCCGGGTAAACTCCAGCAAACGGCACGCCCGCCCTACCCTGACCTGCTGGCAGTACTCGGTCGGGCGTAGCCCGGTAGCAGCACGAAATCGCCGCAAGAAGGTCCGCGCCTCCAGCCCCGCGCAGGCAGCCATCGCGGCCAGGTCGGCATCCTGCCCACCATTGCCCTGCAACCAGTGTTGTACTTTCAGCACGGCCTCGTCACCGTGATCCAGGCGCGGGCTGAATACAGCCCCGGGCAGCGTCGCCGTGACCGGATCGACGGCCAGATAGCGGGCGGTCTCCCGTGCCACCGTAGCCCCCAGAAAGCGCTCCAGCAGGCGCAAGCCCAAGTCGGTCCAGGCCATGAGCCCGGCCGAGGTCACGATGTCCCCGTCATCCAGCAACGGCTGCTGGGCCTCTACCCGCACCTTGGGGAAGCGCTGTGCAAGCGCCTGTACATAGTTCCAGTGGGTGCAGGCCGGGCGCCCGTCCAGCAGGCCGCTGGCGGCAATGAAAAACACCCCGATACATACTGACGCCAGCACCGTACCCTGCACGTGCAGTTGGCACAGCAACGCGCGGTGACGTTCGAGCAGCTCGGCTTGCGGAGCCGACTCCAGGCTCGGCGGAATGATCAAAACGCGCAAGCCCAGCCCGGCATCAGCCGGGCTATCCGGGGCAGGCAGCAATCGTCCCAATTCATCTGCCTGCCAGAAGCTGACGCGAATAGTCGGCAACCCAACGCCACCCAGCTCGGCCGCAACCCGGTTGGCCACCAGGAACAGGTCGGCCAGCCCATGCACGGCGGCGCGCTGCACGCCGGGGTACAGCAGCAGACCGATGTCCAGGCTGGCTGGGGTGTCAGTTTTTGCCCGCATAGTGTCGTTCGCGCCAATCCTCATGTCAGTGCACACAGCCTATAACTAACGTCTATCCACGACTACTGCCACAGGAGGCAGCATGAGCAAGCAGGCACTGATCATCATCGACATCCAGAACGACTACTTCCCGGGCGGCAAGTGGACACTTGATGGCGCCGACCAGGCGGCCGACAACGCTGCACGCTTATTGGCAGCAGCGCGCCAGCGTGGCGACCTGGTGGTGCACGTGCGGCATGAGTTCGACAGCGCCGATGCGCCATTCTTCGCCCCAGGCTCGCAGGGTGCGGCCATCCACTCCAAGGTCGCGCCGGTAAAAGGCGAGCCGGTGGTGCTCAAGCACAAGGTCAATGCCTTCCTAGGCACCGAGCTTGAGCACACGCTGGACCGGCATGGTGTCGAGGCCCTGACCATTGCCGGCAGCATGAGCCACATGTGCATCGACGCCGCTACCCGCGCCGCGGCAGATCTGGGCTATACGGTGACCGTGGCGCACGATGCCTGCGCGACCCTGCCACTGGAGTTCGACGGCAAGCAGGTGCCGGCGGCGCAGGTGCATGATTCGGCGATGGCGGCGTTGGCGTTTGCCTACGCCAAGGTGGTGAAGACCGAAGAACTGCTGAAAGATTGATCAGCTCGAGAGCTTTGGGGGCTACTGTGCAGCCCCTAAAGCTGCAAGCTCAAATCACCACATTGCGCACAAACCGCACCGCCACCGCGCCATCGTTACGGTAGGCATACCGGCAATTGCTGGGGAACACGTGGAACTGCCCCACCTGCAAGCGATGCTCGACATCTTCGATGATCAGCGTCAATTGCCCTTCGGCCACATAAATCTGCTCGCTCCAGCCTTCGGCATCAGCCTCGCTGGAATAGCACTCGCCCGGTGCGAGGGTCCACTCCCACAGCTCCACCTCGCGCCGTGCCGCACTGGTGCCAAGCAACACCGCCCTGCTCTGCGGATGTTCGCCAGCCCAGGCCAGCTCTTCGATGCGCCCGGGGTCGCGCAGGTCTGGCGCCTGGATCAGGGTACTGAAGGCCACGCCCAAGGCTTCAGCGATCAAGTCCAGGGTGGTCAAGCTGACATTCTTCTCGCCCGCCTCGATCGCTACCAGCATGCGGCGGCTGACCCCGGAGCGCTCGGCAAGCGCCGTCTGGCTCATTCCGGCAGCGTTGCGCAGGCTGCGCACATTGAGGCTGACATGTTGCAGCACCGATGCCCGGTGCAAAGAATCTTTGTGCACTATATTGCTCACTGGTCAAGATTGCGCAGTATACTGCCCACTTTTGCGGCGATTGTGCGCCGCCCCCCGCCGAGTGTGCAAGACCATGAGCCAGCCCAGCAGCAAGTCGACCTCCACCGTTACCTTTCGCCTGAGCAAGGCCGAACTGGTGCTGGTGTTCATCACCATGTTGTGGGGCGGCACCTTCCTGCTGGTGCACAACGTGATGACCGTCAGCGGCCCGATGTTCTTCGTCGGCCTGCGCTTTGCGGCAGCCGCGCTGTTCGTAGCCGTGGTGTCGGCACGAGCGCTGCCTGGGCTGACCTTTACCGAACTGAAGGCCGGCATGCTGATCGGTGTGTCGATCATGCTCGGCTACGGCTTGCAGACCATGGGCCTGCAAACCATCAGCAGCAGCCAGTCGGCGTTCATCACCGCACTTTACGTGCCGTTCGTGCCGCTGCTGCAGTGGCTGGTGCTGGGCCGGCGGCCTGGCCTGATGCCCAGCATCGGCATTTGCCTGGCGTTCATCGGCCTGATGCTGCTGGCCGGGCCCGAAGGCGGCAGCCTGCACTTCAGCGAAGGCGAACTGGTCACCTTGGTCAGCGCGGTGGCCATTGCAGGCGAAATCATCCTGATCAGCCGCTATGCAGGCCAGGTCGATGTGCGACGGGTCACCGTCGTGCAGCTGGCGACTGCTTCACTGCTAGCGTTCCTGATGATCGTGCCGACCCAGGAGCGCATCCCCGACTTCTCCTGGCTGCTGCTGACCAGCGCAGTGGGCCTGGGCGCCATGAGCGCAGTCATTCAGGTGGCAATGAACTGGGCGCAAAAGTCGGTCTCCCCCACCCGCGCGACCCTCATCTATGCCGGTGAACCGGTGTGGGCCGGTATCGTCGGGCGCCTAGCCGGCGAGCGCCTGCCGGGCGTGGCGCTGCTTGGCGGCTTGCTGATCGTGATCGCGGTGGTGGTCAGCGAACTCAAGGTGCGCCGCCCGCGCGAAGCCGATGCCGATGCCGCACAGGACGTGCAAAATTCCGGCGAGCGCCAGGCAGGGCTGTAAAGCCGCCAACTACGACTATGCTTTGTAAAAAACTGTTATAAAAAAACAGCTTGTCACAGCCTGTTTGTAGGATTCTGCGACAGCTTGCGTGTTGGTGATCATCCACTCGGCACGTATGATCTTTGCAAACTTCTCCAGAATAGGCCGCTATGTCTTTGATAGTGCTACTGCTTCTGCCGTTCGTGGGCAGTTGCCTGGCAGCCGTGCTGCCGCACAACGCACGTAACGCCGAGTCCATCCTTGCCGGGCTCGTAGCCCTGGTCGGTACCGTCCAGGTAGCACTTCTGTACCCTCAGATTGCCCACGGTGGCGTAATTCGCGAAGAATTCCTGTGGCTGCCCAGCCTGGGGTTGAACCTGGTGCTGCGCATGGACGGCTTTGCCTGGCTGTTCTCGTTGCTGGTGCTGGGCATTGGTACGCTGGTGTCGCTGTATGCCCGCTACTACATGTCGCCGCAAGACCCGGTACCGCGTTTCTTCGCCTTCTTCCTGGCCTTCATGGGCGCCATGCTCGGCCTGGTGATCTCCGGCAACCTGATCCAGCTGGTGTTCTTCTGGGAACTCACCAGCCTGTTCTCCTTCCTGCTCATCGGCTACTGGCACCACCGCGCCGACGCCCGCCGCGGCGCCTACATGGCGCTGATGGTCACCGGCGCGGGCGGTTTGTGCCTGTTGGTAGGGGCCCTGCTGCTAGGCCATGTGGTCGGCAGCTACGACCTGGACAAGGTCCTGGCTGCCGGCGACACCATCCGCCAGCATGCGCTGTACCTGGTGCTGCTGCCCCTGATCCTCATCGGCGCCCTGAGCAAGAGCGCACAGTTCCCCTTCCATTTCTGGCTGCCCCACGCCATGGCAGCGCCCACCCCGGTATCGGCCTATCTGCACTCCGCCACCATGGTCAAGGCGGGCGTGTTCCTGCTGGCGCGCTTCTGGCCGGTACTGTCGGGCAGCGATGAGTGGTTCTGGATCGTCGGCGGCGCCGGCGCCCTCACTCTGCTGCTCGGCGCTTTCGCCGCCATGTTCCAGAACGACCTCAAGGGCCTGCTGGCCTATTCGACCATCAGCCACCTGGGCCTCATTACCCTGCTGCTAGGCCTGAACAGCCCGCTGGCGGCCGTTGCCGCCGTGTTCCACATTCTCAACCATGCCACCTTCAAAGCCTCCCTGTTCATGGCCGCCGGTATCATCGACCACGAAAGCGGTACGCGTGACATCCGCCGCCTCAGTGGCCTGATCCGCCTGGTGCCATACACCGCCACCCTGGCCATGGTGGCCAGCGCCTCGATGGCCGGCGTCCCGTTGATGAACGGCTTCCTGTCGAAAGAAATGTTCTTCGCCGAAACCGTATTCATCAGCTCCACCGCCTGGGTCGAAACGACGTTGCCGGTGATCGCCACCCTGGCCGGTACCTTCAGCGTGGCTTATGCCCTGCGCTTCACGGTCGATGTGTTCTTCGGGCCGCCAGCCCAGGACCTGCCCCATACCCCGCACGAGCCGCCACGCTGGATGCGTGCGCCGGTCGAGCTGCTGGTGCTCACCTGCCTGGTAGTGGGCATCTTCCCTGCTCAGTCGGTCGGCCCGCTGCTGGCCGCTGCGGCCCTGCCGGTAGTAGGCGGCACACTGCCGGAATACAGCCTGGCCATCTGGCATGGCTGGAACGCACCGCTGATCATGAGCCTGGTGGCCATGAGCGGCGGCATCGTCCTGTACCTGCTGCTGCGCAAGCAGCTGCGCCTGGGCCGCTTCCCCTACCCACCGCTGATCGAGCGCTTCAACGGCAAGCGCCTGTTCGAGCACGGCCAAGTGCACCTGATGCTGCTGGCACGTCGCATCGAGCGCCTGTTCACCACCCGTCGCCTGCAGTCGCAGCTGTTCATGCTGGTCGTCGCCGCGTTTCTTGCTGGCCTCACGCCCATGCTCTACAGCGGCCTGAGCTGGGGCGACCGGCCGAAGATTCCGGGCTCGGGTGTGTTCGTCGCCCTGTGGCTGATCGCCATTGCCTGCGCCATCGGCGCCGCCTACCAGGCCAAATACCACCGTCTGGCAGCACTGATCATGGTCAGCGTCTGCGGCTTGATGACCTGCATCACCTTCGTCTGGTTCTCCGCGCCCGATCTGGCCCTGACCCAGTTGGTGGTGGAAGTGGTGACTACTGTGCTGATCTTGCTCGGCTTGCGCTGGTTGCCGCGGCGGATCGAAGGTGTGTCGCCGCTGCCCGGCAGCCTGGAGCGCGCGCGCATGCGCCGCCTGCGCGACCTGCTGCTGGCGGTGCTGGTAGGGGGCGGCATGGCCGTGCTGTCCTACGCGATGCTGACCCGGCCGACGCCCAACGATATTTCCTCGTTCTACCTGAGCCGGGCGCTGCCTCAGGGCGGTGGTACCAATGTGGTCAATGTCATGCTGGTCGACTTCCGCGGCTTCGATACCCTCGGTGAAATTACCGTGCTGGTGGCCGTGGCGCTGACCGTGTTCGCCCTGCTGCGGCGCTTCCGCCCACCGAAGGAGAGCATGCAACTGCCGGCGCAGCAGCGCCAGCTGGCGCCCGACGTGGTCACCGACCTGATCAACCCGCGGCACGCCACCGACACCGCACTCGGTTTCATGATGGTGCCGGCGGTACTGGTGCGCCTGCTGCTGCCAATCGCCCTGCTGGTGTCGATGTACTTGTTCATGCGCGGGCACAACCAGCCGGGCGGTGGCTTTGTCGCCGGCCTGGTGATGTCGGTGGCGTTCATCCTGCAGTACATGGTGGCCGGCACCCAGTGGGTCGAAGCACAGATGAGCCTGCGGCCGCTGCGCTGGATGGGCACCGGGCTGCTGTGCGCGACCCTGACTGGGGTCGGTGCCATGTTGCTTGGCTATCCGTTCCTCACCACTCATACCGCCCACCTGCACCTGCCGTTGCTCGGTGACGTGCACGTGGCCAGCGCGCTGTTCTTCGATGTCGGCGTGTACACCGTGGTGGTCGGCTCGACGCTGTTGATCCTCACGGCCCTGGCGCACCAGTCGGTGCGCGCCTACCGCCCGGGCAACCCGGCGAAAACCAGCCAAGCAGGAGCCGCCTGATGGAAGAAGTGATTGCAGTCGCCATCGGCGTGCTGGCCGCCTCGGGGGTGTGGCTGATCCTGCGCCCGCGTACCTACCAGGTAATCATGGGCCTGTGCCTGCTGTCTTACGGGGTCAACCTGTTCATTTTCAGCATGGGCAGCCTGTTCATTGGCAAGGAGCCGATCATCAAGGACGGCGTCACTCAGGACCTGCTGCATTACACCGACCCACTGCCGCAGGCGCTGGTGTTAACCGCCATCGTCATCAGTTTCGCCATGACTGCGCTGTTTCTGGTGGTGCTGCTGGCCTCGCGTGGCCTGACTGGTACCGACCACGTGGATGGCCGGGAGCGTGACGAATGAGTGGCATGAGTCAACTGATCGTCGCCCCCATTCTGCTGCCGCTGATTACTGCATCGGTGATGTTGCTGCTGGGTGAAAAGCACAGGCATATCAAGGCCAGGCTGAACCTGCTGTCAACCTTCGCCGGCCTGGTCATCGCGGTCTCTCTGCTGCTGTGGGTGCGGACCCAGGGCCAGGCAGAGTCGATAGGCGTGTACCTGCCGGGTAACTGGCCGGCGCCATTCGGCATCGTGCTGGTGGTGGACCACTTGTCTGCGCTCTTGCTGACCCTGACCGGGGTCATCGGTTTCAGTGCGCTACTGTTTGCCCGTGCCCGCTGGGACGGCGCCGGGGCCAGCTTCCATGCGCTGTTCCAGATCCAGCTGATGGGCCTGTACGGGGCCTTCCTCACCGCCGACCTGTTCAACCTGTTCGTGTTCTTCGAAGTGCTGCTGGCCGCCTCCTATGGCCTGCTGCTGCATGGCTCGGGTCGCGCTCGGGTGCGCGCCGGCCTGCACTACATCGCCATCAACCTGTTCGCCTCATCGTTGTTCCTGATCGGCGCAGCAATGCTGTATGGCGTGACCGGTACCTTGAACATGGCCGATCTGGCACTGAAGATTCCACTGGTACCGGAGGCCGACCGTGGCCTGCTGCATGCCGGCGCGGCAATCCTGGCCATGGCCTTCTTGGTCAAGGCCGGTATCTGGCCGCTGAACTTCTGGCTGGTGCCAGCCTACGCCTCGGCCAGTGCGCCGGTGGCTGCGCTGTTCGCCATCATGACCAAAGTCGGCCTGTACGCCGTGCTGCGCCTGTGGACGCTGCTGTTCTCCGGGCAGGCCGGAGCCTCGGCGCATTTCGGCGGCGAGTGGCTGGTGTACGGCGGCCTGGTCACTCTGGCGGTGGCAGCAGTATCGATCCTTGCCGCACAGCGCCTGGAGCGCATGGCGGCCCTGAGCATACTGGTCTCGGCCGGCACCCTGCTCGGCGCCGTCGGCTTTGCCCAGTCGGCGCTGACCGGCGCGGCGTTGTTCTATCTGGTCAACTCGACCCTCGCGCTGTGCGCACTGTTCCTGCTCGCTGAACTGGTCGAGCGTTCGCGCTCGGCCAATGAAGCACCGCTGGACGAAGAAGAAGACGCCATGCCCCCACCGCTGGAATCGCTGCACCCGCCCAAAGGCATCAACCTCGACGATGAGCAGAAGGCGGTGATCGGCCAGATCATCCCGTGGACCATGGCCTTCCTCGGCCTCAGCTTCATCGCTTGTGCGCTGCTGATCATCGGCATGCCGCCGCTGTCGGGTTTTGTCGCCAAGCTCAACCTTATCAGCGCGCTATTCAACCCACTGGGCCTCGGCGTGCCCGCCGAACAGCCGCTGAGTGTGGCCGGCTGGGGTCTCGTGGCCTTGCTGATCCTCTCCGGTTTGGCCTCGCTGATCGCCTTCGGCCGCGTTGGCATCCAGCGTTTCTGGAAACCCGAAGAACGGCCCTCGCCGGTACTGCGCCGCTATGAGTGCCTGCCGATCGTCATCCTGCTCGGCCTGTGCATCATACTCAGCCTCAAGGCCGAGCCGTTGCTGCGCTACACCCAGGACACAGCTGCCAGCCTGCAGGCCCCGGACGCCTATATCGAAGCCGTGATGGCCGCCCGGCCGATTCCTGGCCCCACCACGCTCGACGTACAGGTGCAGCCATGAACCGACTGTTCCCCGCCCCACTGCTGTCAGTCTCGCTGTTCGGCCTGTGGCTGTTGCTGAACCTCTCGGTAAGCCCTGGCAACCTGCTGCTAGGCGCCGCACTCGGCGTGCTGGCGCCGCTGCTGATGGCGCCCCTGCGTCCGCAGCATGCCCACGTACGCCGGCCACTGGTCATCGCCAGGCTGATCGCCCGGGTCGGCCTGGATGTAATCATCTCCAACCTGCTGGTTGCTCGTGGCGTGCTGCGTGCCGGCAAGCAGCCTCCACGCTCCGCGTTCGTCCACATACCGCTGGCACTGCGCGACGCGCACGGCCTGGCAGCGCTGTCGATGATTACCACGGTGGTACCGGGCACCGTCTGGTCCGAACTGGCGCTGGACCGCAGTGTCTTGCTGCTGCACGTGTTCGACCTGGAGGATGAAGCGGCCTTCATCCAACACTTCAAGGACACCTACGAACGCCCGCTGATGGAGATTTTCCAATGACAGGCCTGCTCGCCAATGCTGTTCTCGCCAGCCTGTTCATCTTCGCCCTGGCCATGGGCCTGGCGCTGATCCGGCTGTTCCGTGGCCCATCCGCCCAGGACCGTGTGCTGGCGCTGGACTACCTGTACATCCTGGCCATGCTGACCATGCTGGTGCTGGGTATCCGCTATGCCAGTGACACCTATTTCGAGGGTGCCCTGCTGATTGCGCTGTTCGGCTTCGTCGGCTCGTTTGCCCTGGCCAAGTTCCTGCTGCGCGGTGAGGTGATCGAATGACTGAAACCCTGGTACTGCCGTTTTGGCTGGAACTGGTCACCGCCGCGCTGCTGCTGACCGGCAGCCTGTTCGCCCTGATCGGTGCGATAGGCCTGGTGCGCCTGAAAGACTACTTCCAACGTATGCACCCGCCCGCACTGGCCTCGACCATTGGCGCCTGGTGCGTGGCACTGGCCTCGATCATCTATTTCTCGTGGCTCAAGGACGCCCCGGTGCTGCATGCCTGGCTGATCCCGATACTGCTGTCGATCACCGTGCCGGTCACCACGCTACTGCTGGCGCGGGCGGCGCTGTTCCGCAAGCGCATGTCGAAAGAGCCGGTTCCTGAAGAGGTCAGCAGCGGCAGCGACCGAGGTAACTGAAGGGTTGCCGCCTCAGCCTTGGCTGAGGCGCTGCAACTCGCGCCGAACCATGGCGGCATATGGCGGCGGGCTGAGGCCATAGAGCTCAGCCGCCACCCAGTTCAACCAGGTGCCTTTCAGCTCCTCGCGCTTGGCCAGCATGCGTTCGGCCTCGGCCACGGCATGTGCTTGGTGCTGCCGATGAAACTCGGACCGCGAGGCAGGACCGTCGTCAGCGTCGGTCATTCACTGGCCTTGAACGTGGTCAGTTCACCCTTGCGCCACTTGGCAACTTTGCCGGTCACCGCTTTGAGCAACTTGCCCAGGCCTTCCTGCACTTGTTGCTGCGCGGCGAACACCAGCATCACGCCATGCCCTTCCCGAAACACGATCCCATCGCCTTCCGGCACCGAAACGAAGGCGTAATCGCCCACGCCATACACATTCAACTTTATTTCGCGAAAGCGCATTTCCAGCTTGCCGCCTTCGCGGCTGGGCAATACGGCAGCGCGGAAGTGGTCGCCGACTTTCAGCTCAAGGCGCTGTTTGTCATCGACCACCAGTGCACTTTCGGTGTCGATTTCGGCCATGTACAGGCCTTCGGGATTCTGTTCGGTGACATAGATGAAGCGACCCTGGAACAGTTGGGCCAATTTACCGCGCAAGTCGCCCAAGGCGAACAACGCATGAGTATCAAGTGTGCTGACTGCCAATGAAGTAATCCTCAACCGGTTACAACCCGCCCTCTCCCAAGCTCGGGGAGGCACGGCCACTTCTTATCGATAGGCGAAAAGAGTAATAAAGCGATATGCGAAATGTCTGTGCTCGCTGACGATGCAGCGTGCAGGAATCTTTACTCTGGTCTGCCAGATTCGCCTTCAACCGAAGGCCTTTGGCTCATCCCCGGTTAGGGAAGTGTGATGCCTGAGATCACTCGCCAGAAAACGCAACCATGGGAGTGAGCCTGCAAGAAAACAAGCCCTGGCATCCATGTGCGCATTACTGTAGGACAAATATGCCCGAAAACACTGAAACACGTCGAGAGGCAATAAACATTTTCAGGCTGCCAACCCCTTCTTCAGCTGCTGCTGCCAGGCAGCCTGGCACTCCAGCGCTTCTTCACGCGTGGCAAACGCGGTGCCACGGCGCTCGCCATTGACCAGCACCACCCAGCAAATGCGCTTACCCAGTGCCTGCAGGGTGGCCGGCACACCCGAACCAATCATCACGGCTACATCGACTCGGCTATTCATCATTCCCTCCGGAATTTAATTAGCACCCTAACGATAAGGCCATGATACGCCTGCCTGCGAAGAGAAAACAGCGCATGCCAGTACAGCAGTGTTTCTTATGGCGCAACAAAAACGGCGGCGACGACAAGCGCAAAAAGCCCCAGGGATCGCTCCGTGGGGCTTTGCACCTGGCGCGGGTTATACCTGGCGCTGGTGGCGGTCGAGCTGCTCGTGGCGCTCCTGGGCTTCGATGCAGTACTTGGTGGTCGGGCTGATCAGCAGGCGTTTCAGGCCGATTGGCTCACCACTGTCATCGCACCAGCCGAAGCTTTCGTCGGTAATGCGGTCCAGGGCCATTTCCAGCTGTGGCAGCAGGCGTTGGTCGCGGTCGATGGCATTTACCAGCCAGCTACGTTCTTCTTCGACCGAAGCCACGTCGGCAGGGTCCGACGGGGTGTCAAGGCCTTCGATGGTGGTGCGGCTGAGCTCGATGCGTTCATGGGTTTCGACTTTCATCGCCTGCAGCAGCTCAGTGAAGAAGGCCAGCTGGTCGGCGTTCATGTAGTCATCGGCCGACATGGCCAGCAACTGTTCCTTGGTCATCGATTTCTCTATGAAAAAATGTGCATTTGGGCGATTCATGTGCCGCCGACGCCTTGGCATCGGCAGCGGAATTCTTCAAGCGCCAACCGGCACTCTTTTACAGGGGGCGGCAGTCTAAGGCGCCACGTCGCGTGGAGCAACTGCAAATGGGTGCGAATTTGCTTCCAGTGCTTACAATCCGCCGGTCGGTGCAGGGATGGCTGGTCTTGGGAGGCTCGCCACAACCTTTTCAGCGCCCATGAGATCGAGCGCCACCCGCCCGGCGCTCGATCTCACAGCGACCAGACCTCTCAAGGCATGCACCTGGAGGCCCAGCCCAAATTCCCAGCTGGCATCAACGGTCCTTGAACTGCGCCTCGCGCTTGGCGATGAAGGCGGCCATGCCTTCTTTCTGGTCTTCAGTGGAGAAAGCCGCATGGAAGACCCGGCGTTCAAAGCGCACGCCCTCGCTGAGGGTAACTTCAAACGCTCGGTTAACGCTCTCCTTGACCATCATGCTCACCGGGATCGATTTGCTGGCAATGGTCGCAGCCACCTTAAGCGCCTCTTCCAGCAACTCCGCCTGCGGCACGATTCGCGCCACCAAGCCAGCCCGCTCAGCCTCTTCAGCCCCCATCAGGCGGCCAGTCAGGCACAGTTCCATGGCCTTGGCCTTACCCACGGCACGGGTCAGACGCTGGGTACCGCCCATGCCCGGCAACACGCCAAGGTTGATTTCCGGTTGACCGAACTTGGCGTTGTCGGCGGCGAGGATAAAGTCACACATCATCGCCAACTCGCAGCCGCCGCCCAGCGCGAAGCCGGAGACCGCAGCGATGATCGGCTTGCGCCGGTTGGCAATGCGGTCAGCATCGCTGAACAGGTCGTCGACGTAGATCTGCGGGTATTGCAGTTCGGCCATTTCCTTGATGTCGGCGCCAGCGGCAAAGGCCTTGGCCGAACCTGTCAGCACCACGCAACCGATATTCGGGTCACGCTCGAGCTGGTCAAGGGCCTGGTTGATCTCGCCGACAATCTGCGCGTTCAGCGCATTGAGGGCTTGCGGGCGGTTGAGGGTGATCAGGCCGACCTTGCCGTGGATGTCCAACAGGATGGTTTCGAATGCCATGCAGTCTGCTCCTTCAAAGATTGCGCGCAATGACCATGCGCTGAATGTCGCTGGTGCCTTCGTAGATCTGGCAAACCCGAACGTCACGGTAGATCCGCTCCAGCGGGAAGTCGCTCAGATAGCCATAACCGCCCAGGGTCTGCAAGGCATCCGAGCAGACCTTTTCGGCCATTTCCGAGGCAAAAAGCTTGGCCATCGACGCCTCCACCAACGCCGGGCGCCCGGCGTCACGCAGCGCGGCGGCGTGCAGCACCATCTGCCGGGCAACGGCGATTTTCGTCGCCATGTCGGCCAGGCGGAAGGCCACAGCCTGGTGCTCGATCAACGCCTTGCCGAAGCTTTGCCGCTCGTTGGCGTAGTCGCGCGCCACTTCGAACGCGGCCCGGGCCATGCCAACCGCCTGCGAGGCGATACCGATGCGGCCACCTTCAAGGTTGGCCAAGGCTATCTTGTAGCCCTCGCCTTCTGCACCCAGGCGGTTGACCACCGGCACACGCACGTTGTCGAAGACGATCTGGCAGGTGTCGGATGCATGCTGGCCGAGCTTGTCCTCCACCCGCGCCACCTGGTAGCCCGGCGAATCGGTGGGCACGATGAAGGCGCTGATCCCGCGCTTGCCGGCGTCCGGGTCGGTCACGGCAAACACGATCACCACCCCGGCGTTCTGCCCGGAGGTGATGAACTGCTTGCTGCCAGTGAGCACATAGTGGTCACCGTCCAGACGCGCACGGGCCTTCAGGCTGCTGGCATCGGAGCCCGCCTGCGGTTCGGTCAGGGCAAAGGCGCCGAGCATCGCACCGCTGGCCAGCGGGGTGAGAAACCGTGCTTTCTGCTGCTCGGTGCCGAAACGCAGGATCGGCACGCAACCGACCGAGTTGTGCACGCTCATGATGGTCGAGCAGGCCCCATCACCGGCGGCGATCTCTTCCAGGGCCATGGCATAGGCCACATAACCGGTGTCGCTGCCGCCCCACTGCTCCGGCACCAGCATGCCGAACAGGCCCAGCTCGGCCATTTCGTCAATGGCCTCTTTCGGGAACCGATGTTCCTTGTCCCATTGTTCGGCGAACGGTCTCAGGCGCTCCTGGGCGAAGGTACGTACCGCATCGGCTATCTGTTGTTGCTCGTCAGTTACCAGCATGGTTCACCTCAGTACAGGCATTCGACAGCCATGGCCGTGGCCTCGCCACCGCCGATGCAGATGGCGGCCACACCTCGGCGCAGGTTGTTCTGGCGCAAGGCCGACAACAGGGTTACCAGGATGCGAGCGCCAGAAGCGCCAATCGGGTGCCCGAGTGCGCAGGCGCCGCCGTGGATGTTGACCTTTTCGTGGGGCAGGTCGAGGTGCTTCATGGCCGCCAGCGTGACCACCGCAAAGGCCTCGTTGATCTCGAACAAGTCGACTTCTGCCAGGTTCCAACCGGTGCGTTTCAGCAGTTTGTCGATGGCCCCGATCGGCGCGGTCGGGAACAACGCCGGGGTGTCGGCGAAGGCAGCATGGCCATGGATGACTGCCAGGGGCTTGAGGCCGCGCTTGTCAGCTTCGGAGCGGCGCATCAGCACCAGCGCGGCAGCGCCGTCGGAAATCGAACTGGAGTTGGCCGCCGTCACGGTGCCACCTTCACGGAACGCCGGCTTGAGCTGCGGGATCTTGTCCAAGCGCGCCTTGGGCGGCTGCTCGTCATCCTTGATCACGCGTTTTTCCTTGCCCTCGGTGACTTCCACCGGCACGATCTCGGCGGCAAAGCGGCCGCTGCTGATCGCGTCCTGGGCACGGGTCAGCGAGGCGATGGCGAACTGGTCCTGGGCTTCGCGGCTGAAGGCGTTGGCCTGAGCGCAGTCTTCAGCGAAGGTACCCATCAGGCGGCCTTTGTCGTAGGCGTCTTCCAGGCCGTCCATGAACATATGGTCGATGATCTTGCCGTGGCCCATGCGGTAACCACCACGGGCTTTGTCCAGCAGGTACGGGGCATTGGTCATGCTTTCCATGCCCCCCGCTACCACCACGTCTGCAGTGCCGGCCAGCAGCAAGTCATGGGCCATGATCGCGGCTTGCATGCCCGAGCCACACATCTTGTTCAGGGTGGTGCAGGTGGTGTGCTTGTCCAGCCCGGCGCCCAGCGCGGCCTGGCGCGCCGGGGCCTGGCCTTGCCCGGCCGGCAGCACGCAGCCGAACAACACTTGCTCGACACTGGCGGCGTCGATGCCGGCGCGCTCCACGGCGCCGCGAATGGCCGCGCTGCCCAGTTGCGGCGCTGTCAGGCTTTTGAGGTCGCCCTGCAGCCCACCCATGGGCGTGCGCACGGCGCTGACGATAACGATCGGGTCATTGGCGAGGGTCATGTTCGTTCTCCTTACTTGGCAGCCATGCGCAGTGCACCGTCGAGGCGGATCACCTCGCCGTTGAGCATGCTGTTCTCGATGATGTGACGGGCCAGTGCGGCATATTCCTGGGGGCGACCCAGACGCGGCGGGAACGGCACGCCGGCAGCCAGCGAAGCACGCACGTCCTCGGTCATCCCGGCCATCATCGGTGTTTCGAAGATGCCTGGGGCGATGGTCATCACACGGATACCGAAGCGCGCCAGTTCGCGGGCGGCCGGCAAGGTCAGGCTGGCGATAGCGCCCTTGGAGGCCGCGTAGGCGGCCTGGCCGATCTGCCCGTCATAGGCGGCAATGGACGCAGTGTTGATGATCACCCCGCGTTCGCTCCCCTCGTCGGCAGCCCCTTCGGCCATGGCCGCAGCAGCCAGACGCAGCAGGTTGAAGCTGCCGATCAGGTTGACGTTGATGACCTTGGCGAAGCTGCCCAGGCCATGCGGGCCCTGCTTGCCCAACACCTTCTCGGCACCGACGATGCCGGCGCAATTGACCAGCCCATGCAAGCTGCCAAAGGCGTTGACGGCTGCATCGACCGCCGCCTGGGCAGCCTGCTCGTCGCTGATGTCGGCCACCGCGAAGCGGGCGTTGTCGCCCAGCTCGCGAGCCTTGGCCTCGACGGCCTGGGCATTGAGGTCGACCAGCATGACCTTGGCGCCGGCCTCGACCAGCATCTGAGCAGTAGCGGCACCCAGCCCGGAAGCGGCGCCGCTGACGATGAAGTGTTTGTTGGCTATGTGCATGATCGGTTCCTTTCAGGCGCTGGCAGGGGTGGCCTGTTGCGCGTGTTGTTTGGCGACTTCCTGATTACGCAGGATGAAGCGTTGCAGCTTGCCGCTCGGGGTCTTGGGCAGCTCGCTGACGAATTCGATTTCTCTGGGGTAGGCATGCGCGTATAGGCGCTGGCGCACGTGCTGGCGCAAGGTTTCTTCCAGCTCGGCGTTGCCGGCGACGCCGCTGGCCAAGACCACGAAGGCCTTGATCAGCTCGGTGCGCTCCGGGTCCGGTTTGCCGATCACGGCCGCCTCGATCACCGCCGGGTGCTCGATCAACGCACTTTCCACATCGAATGGGCCGACCCGGTAGCCGGAGGTAGTGATCACATCGTCGCTACGGCCGACGAAACTGATGCTGCCATCCTGGTTCAGCTCGACGGTGTCGCCACTGAGGTAGTACTTGCCGACGAACGATTTGGTCGGCAAGCCGTGGTAACCACCGAACCAGCACAGCGGCGACTGCTCGCGATCGACCGCAAGGATGCCCGGCTGGCCGGCAGGTAGTTCGCTACCCTGCTCGTCCAGCACGACAATGCGATGACCGGGGATGGCGAAGCCGGCCGAGCCCAGATGCACCGGGTGCTGCAGGCCATGGTGGTTGCACAGCACCATGCCCAGTTCGGTCTGGCCGTAATGGTCGTGGATGGTGACCCCAAGCTCGTCGGCAAACCAGCGGATCACTTCCGGGTTAAGCGGCTCACCGGCACTGCTGACTACCCGCAGGCGGCCTTTGACGGGCGCCGAAAAAGCACTGCCGGCGGCGATCAACAGGCGGTACGCGGTGGGCGAGCCTGCCAGGTTGGTGATGCCAAGCTTGTCGATGACTCGCGCGCAGCTTTCGACGCTGAACGGGCCATCGTAGAACGTGGTGGCATGGCCCAGCGACAACGGGCCGGTGACCGCGTAGTACAGGCCATAGGCCCACCCCGGGTCGGCCAGGTTCCAGAAGTTGTCTTCGGGGCGCAGGTCGATGGCGTCGCGCATGTAGCCTTGAAACGCGACGATGGCACGCAGAGGCACTTCCAGTGGCTTGGCCGGGCCAGTCGTGCCTGAAGTGAACATGAGCAAGAACGGGTCGTTACCCGCGCGCATGACCGGTTCACAGTCGTCTGCCGCACGCTCAAGGCACTGTTGGAAATCCAGCTCGCCAACGCGAGCCTTGACCGTGATGATCGTCGGGCAGGCATGCACGTCGTCCAGCTTGGCACGGTTTTGGCTGTCGGTGACGACGACACGGGCGTGCGACTGCTCAAGGCGATGCTCGATGGCCTTGGGGCCGAACGCAGTGAACAACGGCTGATACACCGCCCCCAGGCGCCAGGTGGCGAGGATGGTGACAAGCAACTCAGGTGTACGGGGCATCAGACCCGCCACCCGGTCCCCGGCACTCACGCCTTGCGCCTTGAGTACATTGGCAAAACGGGCAGCCTGCACCTTGAGTTGCTCGAAACTGTACCGCGCAGTGTGGCCGTCCCGGTCTTCGTGGATCAGCGCCAGCTTGCCGCCACCGGCATGGCGGTCGCAGCATTCGACACAGGCATTGAGGGCTTCGAGGTTGCCATGCAGTGCCGCAGTAGCGGCCTGCGCAAGGTCGAACGCTCGAGCGGCCTCGGCGTAATCACGCATCGTCGGACTCCTGGTTTCTTGTTTTTGGAGTTGAACCATCGGTCCGACGATGTTCGCGCCGCTCAAGCACGGCGGCAATGGCCAAAGCTGTCAATCTCGATGACCGGTTTGGCCGCCTTGCAGGTCAGCCGTCGCCCCGACTCTCGCCACGCAAGTAGGACTCGGTCAGGCCTGCCTGCAATCGTTCTCTATCGCGTTGCTCCTGATCCTCCAGATCCGCGACCTGCGAACGAAGCTGCTCAGCCGAGAGCGGTGGCTGGATAGCGCGCAGGTTCGCCCTGCGCTGGAGAAAGTCGGTTCTGAGCGACTCGAACAAGTTCCGGTGCTGCTCACCAAGAAAAGTCTCCCAGAACGCTTGACTCACCAGGCTTTGAGTGCGCGCCTCGATCGTCTCGTTGGCGAGGACAGCCGCAGCCACATCGTTGATGTGTTGATCGCTCAGCGCGACAGCGTTCGGGTAACGCATCGCCGATGGCTGACCAGGCAAATCAAGACGCTCGCGCAAGCGCACACGGTATGCCAGTGACCAGGCCGAGCGCCCCACCTGCTCACCTTCGACACCCTGGCGCAGGATCGCCTGGCGGGCCTGCTGCTGCACCTGGTCAAGACGGTACAGCTGCCGACCGAACGCCATGAGCTGCGCCCGTTGCGTCAGGTCTTGTGCGTCCGCTTCAGCCTTGGCCAACAAGACCTGTACATTCATGTGGCTGAACCGATCGCTGACCATGTCCGAGCAGGAAACCGGTTGATTGGCCGCTTCAAAAACGCGCAACCGCAGCGCTGGGCTGACGTCCATCGCCTGCAGCATGGCCCACACATCACGCACAAGTACTTCCCGACCGCCCCCGGCAACTGCTGAAGCATAATCAGCGGTATGCTCCAACCACGCCAGGATACGAAAAAAACCCGCACTGTCTGGTTCGGCCAGCAGACCGTCCCATAGCACTGCGCGCGCAGCGCGGTCGTTTTCGGCAATATGCTGCAGCCACAGGCTGCGCGCATGAGGCAAGTCGACCTTGCCCATCGACTCTGGCAGATGCCCATGCTCCTCAATGGGATCCAGCGCGTACAAGCGTTGCAGTTGAACCCCCCTCAGTGGGTTGCGATCAACGATAAGCCCCCGGCGCCAGGCATAGGGCATTGCAATCACCGCTTCCGGTGGCGTCGGCAATTGGTTGTCGCGCAGATCACAGTGCACCAGCAGGCCGCACAGTTCGATGCGGCTGGGCCAGGCCCCCAGCCGGCAGTGGCGCAGGTTCAGGTGAGTCAGGGCCGAGAGATGGTTGAAGCGTAGATCGAGGTCTTCCAGACGGTTGTAGCTCAAGTCTAGATGCAACAAGCCAGGCAGAGCCTGCAGAATACCGACTGCTTGGGCATTGAGGCGGATCTGGTTATGTGCCAGGCGCAAACGCTGCAATTGCGGCAGATAAGCAATCCCGAGCGGAATGTTGCGCAGTTGGTTGAGGCTCATGTCCAACTCGGTCAGCGCGGTAAACGGGCACAAGAAACTCACTGGCACCGTATCAACCGCAGACTCCTGCAGGCGCAGGCTGGTAATACGGTGGAAATCGATGGCCGCCGGTAACTCCGGCAAACTGCTGAGCTGCACGCCACTCAGCGACAGGCGCTGGCCGGTCACCATGCCTGCATGGTCGTAAATACAGTCGCCCTGCAAGCGCCAGGCACGCAGAATAGCGTCGGCTGATCGCTGGCGAAGCCGCTGGCGCCTTTCGCTCAGCTCTGCGCTGACCCAGCGGTTGAGGTGGCGGATCAACTGATCTTGGTCGTCCTCAAGCTCTACGATGCGCTCATAGGCGGATTGCTGCCTATTCATCAGCAGTGCCTGTTCATGATCCAGCTGTGCCTCATCCAGCCCTGGATAAAGCTGGCGCAAGCGCTCACGAACACGTGCCGGCAGTGAGTGGCTGTCGCCCGTACCACGGCCACTGAGCAGATAGCCAACCCGGCCATCAGCCAAGCGTCGCCCAGGGTTGAACCACTGCACCTGGGTTGGCCATTGCAACAGTTCGACAACCTCCTGGTGCGTAGCGGGAAGTCGTGCCAGCAGTCTCTGACGTAGCTGCGTTCCCATATCGTTTTCAGCCATGCCAAGCGCCGTGCGGTGCTCAGGTGCCAAGGCCGCGGCAAGCATGTCGTACAGGTTTGCCGAATCACCAGCGCCGAACGGCAACGCACGGCCCAAGCCATCATAGAGATGGAAGCGCCCGTCTTTGCGCACCACTACCCGACGCATCCGGGGGACGCCAGCGGGGCCCACGGCCTTGAGCAAATGCCCGTCCGGTGCACTTTCACGCAATTGCAGGTCAAGGGCATTGGCAGACACACCGTTGCTGCTTTCCACTTCCTTCTGAAGCAGCGCGAAAGCCAGTTCGCCGGTTTCGTTGCAGTAGCTGCCGGGCAGGTAAAGCCCTTCGAGTGCACGGTTCAATCTGGCCAGACGCAGCAGCGCGCGGGCCTTGCTTGCTAAATTCAGCGTCACACGCCCACCTGACATTGCCAGGAACCGCTCGCCTTCGCTGAACTGCGCCGCCAGCGACTGCGCATAAGCTTCCGGCAAACCGGCAAAGTCCCGCCTTATCAACGTCAGCAGAGCGTCATCGCCAGCTGGCGAACTGCTCAGGTGGTCGAGAAGAGGCCCCCACAGGGCAGCTTGCTGGCGCAGCAGGACGTCGCTGTTGGTGCTGCCAGCACGAGCCTCACACCAGGCGAGCAATGCACTGTCTTGGGTGACAAGCGAGTAGCTGGCCAGACGAGTGAAAAACGCCTCGATACGGGCATGGGCTTCGAAGCGCCGCAAGGTCTCTCGCAAGTTGACAGGCGCCGGTCGGTTTTCCACCAGCACGCCCCGCAACTCCTCGGCATCCACACCGGCTACCCGCAGCACTTGCGCAGCCCGCTGTGCGTCAATGGAAGGATGCTGCGGCCACAGGGTATCGAGCATCATGGCCACGTCGCTCCAGCGCTGCGGCTGGTCCTGCATCAGGCGCCAACTACGCTCGCCGTTGTGCAGCACGGCCGGCCCATACGCCTTTTCGCCACTGGGGTGACACAAGCGGTAAGGGGCTTCAGGCTCGCTGCGCTGTACCTCATAGTAACGCTGGCCCCTGCGCATCCAGCGCCTGCTCTCGTCGCCGTAGAGTCCATCGTCACGTAGGGCGATGGTGCCTGGGGTCGACTCATAGGCCGTAATATCATCGGAACCCAACAGGCCACGCCGCCCGCCCACGCTCACAGGCTGCAGGCCATCGACGAAGGCGCTGCGCAGAACGCTCACACCCGCCACGGTCAACGCCGTCGCAGCCACCGTTTCAGCTACACCCAGCATATGCTCCAGGGCTTCGTGCTGGTGCCCACGGGCCCAATCCCTGACGCCCTCGAAAACCTCGCCAAGCGTCTGCACCACCAGCTGACCAAGCAATATCGCCCCTACGACAGGGATGAAAAGCCCCGCCAGGTTGAGCAGATCGAGGCCCGCGGCACGCCAGGCAGCCCGACGCGCACGGGCCGCTGCAGCATCGGCGTCCGCGGTGGGTACCAGCAACAGGCGAGCATCGTCCTTGACTCGCTGCACCTGTTGCGCAGCCAGCGCAGCGAACAGGTCCCCGAAGGCTGTAGGGCCCCTCAACGCCAGGTCGGGCTGTGGATCCGAGAGGCGCGCACTCAGCAGACCAGCGAAGCTCGCCCGCTGTCGCAAGCTGATGAGCTGGGTGAAGTAGTCACGGTAGCCCTTCTCTTGCAACGTTGCAGCCATTGCAGCGTTCATGGCCTCTGTGGAATCGAAACGGCGCAGCGCCTGCACGGGATCACTGGGCAGGTAGAGCACCACCCCTCGGTCCTGGCCAACAGGGTCTCGCAGGCGAATGAACAGCCCGTCAGCCACACGTTGGCCCAACACCTCCAGCAGGCCAGGGTAACCATGCAGGCCTGTGTCAGAATGGGGGCCACCGCCCTCCACCACCTGCAGCAAGGCATGCTGTACCTGCTCGTCGATGTCACCCTTGAGCATCGCGACTTGCGCAGCCAATGCCAGGCCCGAGCGTTTGTCCTGGGCAAGGATGCCCTCGGTGGTGGCATTGAACGTCCGCGCCAGTTCGTCCTGGTAAAGCCGGCCCACATCCAGCGCGCGGCATGCTGCAACCAATTGCTCGGGCGTGCCGGTCAGCAAGTCATCTCGCCCCGGGAGAACCAGCCCGGTGCCCAGGAAAAACGATTCGTCAGGGCCGAAATTACCCATCAGCCTCAGCAAACCATCCCGGCGGGTGGCCGAGTAGTGATAGGTCTGCTGAAGCGTACCGGGGAAGGTACCGATGCGCGGTGAAACCTGCAGCCATTCCAGCCCTGCGAGGGTCATGCCTACTGGCAGTGGCTTCACCAGCACACCCTGCAGATGCTGTTGGGCGAACACCTGCAGGGGTTGCAGGGTCTGCGTGAGCCCACGCAAACGGGCCTGGCTGGCCTGATGTGTGTTGAGGCTGGTGCGCAGGGCGATGATCTGGGCCTGGCTGGCCCGTTTCAACCAGTCAGGTAGCCTGGCGGCAATGAAATCATCAGTTGCTTTCTGATGGCTGGTTTCAAGGTTGGAGGTGCTGGAAATCATGGCAATCCCGGGAGCGAAGAATGAGGCTGGCATGCTCGCCAACCAGCTCTGGGCAAGGCACAAGGAAATGCAGCCATGCCCGTGATTCGCCCCCGGTTACATTCACGGCCGCGCCAGCAGCGCTTCGCGAGTCAAGCGCAGGGCCAATGCATTCAGCGCCACTTCACGGTCCTTGCCTATCTGGTTGGCTTGTTGCACGTACGCGGCACTGCCAAGCGTCTCCTTTCGCTCATCCAGTGCCTGCAGTTGCGTGTCGAACTGCTCCTCCAACGCCGCGAAATCTTCGGCCCGCTGCGCGCGCAGCACTGGCAACCAGAAGTCACGTTGGCTGATGAACAGCGCAAGTTCGTCGCTGGCTTCCGCCTCCTGCACAGCTTGGTAGACCCTGTCCAGGTCACTGCGGCTCACCCCGGCAATCGCGCGAAACTGCATGGTCCGTGGCTGCCCGATCAGATCGAGCCGCACCGAGAGCCCGACGCGATAGGCAAGGCTGACTTCCACCTCGTCCACGTCTTCAGCATTCGCCAGTTGCGATCGGGACTGGAAGTCCTGCCGCGCAAACGCTTCCACCCGGTCGAGCCGGAAGAGGCGCCGGGCCAACAGCAGCCGCGCATCACGTGTGGTCAACGGATCACCCCCGTCAGTGGCCTGGAGCACCTGTTGGCGCACCTCCAAATGACCGAAGCAACTGGCAACACTGTCTACGCAAGTACGCGGATCGGCCGCCAGTTCGAACAGCTCCTCGCGCATGCGTGTGTCCTGGTTGAGCGCCTCGACCATCGCCCAGACACGTCGGCTTAGATCGGAGCGCACCAGACGGTAGTCCGAGCTCCTGGTTAGCTCATCGAGCAGTTGAAAGAACGCATTGCTTCCCGGCTCACGCTGCAGTGCTTGCCATTGGCGGCGTCGATTTTCAATATCCTCCCCCTCCAGGGTAGCCAGCCAGCCAGCCTCACCCTCCCTCACCTCCACCCTGTTGCCGCTTACGCCCACGTGTGCAGGTTGAGCATACAAGCGCTCGGTGACCTGCGCCGACAACGCGTTCCCTTGCACAGCTATCACTCGACGCAGAGGTTCCGGGGCATTGAGCAGGGCCTCTGGCAGGTCGTTGAGCTGGTTGTTGCGCAGATCGGCATGCTCCAGCATCCCCAACCACTCCAACCCTGCCGGCACCCGCCGCAAGCCGCAACGAAACAGCCGCAAATCACGTAGACGGGACAACTGATTGAAATCAAGGCTGATTGCACCCAACGGATTCTCGCTCAGATCAAGCGTTCGCAAATCAGGCAGAGCAGCCAAGGCACTGGACTGGTTTGCCGCCACACGGATCCTGTTGCGCCGCAGATGCAAGTGCCGTAAGCCACGCAGCTGGGTTAGATGTTCAGGCAACGCACTCAAGGCATTGTTGCTCAGGTCCAGACGCCGCACGGCAGGGAAGCTGCGTAGAAAACCTGGCGGCAGCGCCTCCAGACGCAACCCCACCAGCAGCAGGTCGATCACATGAGCGAAGTCGGTACCGGCGGGTATGCTTGGCAGCTCCCCCACCGACCACGCGACGATACTCAGGCGCAAGCCGGCCGTCTCACCATTGCCATCGACTACCTCCTCACCCTCAAGCCGCCAGACACGCCGGAAAGCATCGGCAACCTCCTGCCGGGTGTTTCTCGCACGGGCCGAGACGGCCTCCGTCCAGGTTTGCAAATGCTCATCCAGGCGCTGATATTCCTGCTCCATGCGCAGCAGGCTCGAATAGGCCGAGCCAGCAGAGCGCATCAGCGTCCGCAGGAAGCGCTCGACCTCTTGCTCGTCGAAAGCTGGGTAAAGGCTGCGAATCCGCTGGCGCATGACCTGCCCTGACGGCACTGACGATGTGGCCCGCCCACTGAGCAGGTAACCGACCCGGCCGTCAGCAAGGCGCTGCAAGGACGACGCGAGCGGGCGTGCTTCGCGCCAGCCAAGCAGACGCAGCAACGCCTGCCGTTGCGCTGGCACCCAGCCTTGCATCGACGCCCGGATACGTGCCGGGACATCATCACCCACCCAGCCCTGACGCTGCCGATAGGCTTCAGGAAGGCAAGCGGCCAACACTTCGAAGATGCCTCGTGGCTCGGCGGCTTCCAGCCCACTGCGCAGCCCGTTTTCGTCGTATAGATCGAAGGCGCCTTCTCGCCATACCAGTACCAGGCTGCGCTGACCCCGCGTTTCGGGAAACAGCATCGCCAGCACTCGACCGTTCTCGGACTGGTCACGCTGTATCAGATTGAACGGGAGCTGCGTCAGGCCATGTCGTCGTAGCAACACAAACAGCAGTTCAACTGCATCGGCGTGGTAACTGCCCCTCAGGTGCAGCGCCTCGCGCAGTCGGACCAGACGGGCTTCCTGTAGCAGGCTACGCGCTCGCTCCATCAAGGCCAGTGGCAGCCGCGCTTCGGTGCGCATGCGTGTGCGCATCGTTTCATCGGCCTGTTGCAGCACCTCGAGCGCATAGGCATCAGGGAGTGTCGGAAAGTCTCTTTTCACCAGGCTCAGCGCCTCGTCATCGCCGAGGTACTGGGTGGAGAAGTGCTCCAGCAGCGGCCCTCGCAGGCTAACTTCACGCGCGTGGAGCGAAGCCACCTGCTCATCCAGTGGCAAGCCTGCCAATTGCAGCCTATCGACACACCACTGCCAGAGCTCAGTATCGCTTTCGTTCGGCGTCATCGCCTGGAAGAAACGTTGTGCTCGCGCATCCACCGAAAATCGTTCCAGCGTATCGCGCAAGCAGACTGGCAGACGTCGCCCCTCCACCAACAGGCCACGCAGGTGCGCCTCATCGACATCGGCAACCTTGAGAATCTGCGTAACACGCTCGCTACCCAAATCCCTTGCCGATGGCCATAGACGGCTCAGCAGCTTCGTCTCACCCTGCCATTCCAATGGGCGTTCGAAGGTCAGGCGCCAAGCACGTTCGCCATTGCCTCGCAAGGCCGGCCCATAGGTATCATGGCCGTCCCGATGCAAAAGACGCCAGTTCCCCCTGGCGTCCTGCCGCACGCGGTAATAACCCTGCTCGTCACGCCACCAGTGGCCGCTACCATCGCTGTACAACCCGTTATCCTGCTCGATCAGCGGCTCGCTGGGCTTGGCCTGGCGGTAGGGTTGCAGATCGCATCGCCACAAACGTTGCCCGCCCGCTTCGGTGGTGACCGGCTCCAACACATCGAAAAACGGGCTGCGGGCAAGGGCGACGCCTCCCGCCACCAGCCCCGTGGCGGCAAGGTCGCTGGCCAGTTGCAGCAGGTGGTCAACGGCTTCGTGCTGATGCCCTTGGCTCCAGTCCTTGACGCCCTCATAGACGTGGCCAAGCAGCTGCCGCCCCCAGTCAAGCAGCAAGAGTTCGCCTATTCCTGGCACAAAAAAACTCGCCAGTCCGAGCAGCGCAAGGCCTGCGCTTTCAAGGTCCTTCAGACGCTGGGCAGCCGCGGCGGCATCGGCCTGTGCCGTGGGTACGGCCATAAAGCGTGCGTCGCTCTTGATTCGCCGCACGTGCCAGGCAGCCATGTCACTGATTCCCGCAGCCGAACCTCGTTCCACGGCGGGATCCAGATCGGGGCTGCTATCGAGCAGACGCGTCCCGAGCAATGTCATGTACTTCACCCGGTCTTCAAGGGTGATACGGCGCTCGATGCCCTGCCGGTAACCGTCATTTGCAAAAGCCGCGACCAATGCCTGATTGGCCGCCTGCCACCCATCGAAGTAACGCAGTGGCTGCTCAACATCATCAGGCAGGTACAACAATACCCCAACAGTCTGTTCCGGCGACGGAAACGGGCTGCTGGGTTTACCCCACGAAAAGAGCAGTTCAAATGCAAGCGCGCCATCCACCCGGCACCCCAGCACCTTCAGGCCACCGACCACTACGCGCGTGCTACGGGGGTGCGTGATGGGTGTACCCGCTAGCGCTTGGCGCAGCAGGCGCAATTCATCGTCACCCAGCTGGCGCTTCATGGCCGCTATCTCGACCGCCAACGCCAGTTCGCAGCGTTTGTCCGCGACCAGATCGCGCTCGAAGTCACTGGTCAACACCTGCGCCAAATGTCGCTGGTAGGCTGCGCCTACATCCGTTTGCCGGCACAGGCTGACAAGGCCGTCAATGTCACTGCTCAGAGTCGCTTCGCCGCCAGCCCCCTGTTGGGCGGCCTGCACCAGCGCAGTGTCGGAGAAGAACGATTCAGCCTCCTTGAAGTTCTGCATCATTTTTTGCAGCGCAGGTACCCTGACGAAGTAAGAGGTGAACTCCCGCACCGTCCCTTGCACGATTTTCAAGCGCCTGCGCTCTTCTCGCCAAGTCGCCTGGTCAAGGTCGAGCGTCAACCCCATCCGGGCCTGCATGGCCTGTTCGAGCTGCTGCTTGGCGAACATGTGCAAAGGCTGGAGTTGCCGCGTCACGGCAGCCACGCGGCGCTGGCTCGCATGGTGCGCTGCCACCTTGCTGCGCAGTGTATTGAGTTGCCGTGGCGTGGCATTGCTCAGCCAAGCGGGCAGTTGCTCGGCAATGAACTCCCTATCGGCATTCTGTTCTTTGGGATTGACTTGAGTCTGCGGCATGTCGGTCTCCTTACGATGGAAAAACCGACAACCTGCCTGCACGCCAGTGTCAGCGGCAGTGGGAACCACCACCCTTCAACCCGCCGCCCCTTGGGCCTGAATCAGTGCACGGTAGTGCCCAGGGTTGCAACCGAACCACTTGCGAAATGCCTTGTAGAACGAACTGCCATCGGCAAACCCAAGGCGCTCGGCAATTTCCCCCATGGGCGCTTCGACCTGGCTTAACCAGGCGATGGCCAGCTCACGCCGGACACTGTCCTTGAGCACCTGGTAACTCTGCCCCTCCTCCGCCAGCCGACGGCGCAAGGTGGACGGGGACAGGCACAATTGTCGTGCCAGGGCATCGGCATCCGGCCAGCAGGACGGGTCCAATTGCAGCAAGTCGGCGCGGATACGCCGCCCCAGGCTGGCCGGGTCACGGTACTTGACCAGGATGTTGCCGGGCGCCTCGGCCAGAAAGCGCTGCAGGTCCTCAGAGCTGCGGCGCAGCGGCACGTCGAGGCAGTCGGCACTGATGATCATGCGAGTGCGTGGCCGCTCGAACTGTAGGTTCTCGGAAAACATCACCCGGTAATCGTCACAATACGGTGGTTCGGCACAGCGCAGCTCAATGGCCAGAATGGCAATGCGTCGCCCGGCCAGCCAGCAGGCCACTCCATGCACGATCATCCAGAATGTGAAATAGGTGAACGCACGCCGTGGCAGGTCGCGCGGCTCATTGATGACAATTTCCGCCAGGCCCTGCTGACGCACCAGGCTTGGCTGCAGGTCTTCGAGCATCAGCGAAAGAAACGCCAGCGCGGTTTCCAGGCCCTCGCCCAAAGTTGGCTGTGCCATGCTCGCCCGGCACAGGAACGCCAGGCTGCCGCTGCGCAGGCCGCGCGGGTCCATGGCGAAGAATTCGTCATTGCAACGCCGCGCCAGCAAGCGCCAGAGCCGGGCATAGGCCTCGGCACTGACGCGAGCATCCGGGGCTTGCAACTGCCCGGCATCGATACCGGCGCGCGCCAGCAACGCAGCATCCGGCTCGCCTGCCGGGCAGGTCTGCAACAGGGCCTCGCGCACCAGTTGCATGGAAATGGTGTCTTTCTCGCTCATCAGCAGTCCATCAGGTGATGTCGCCATCTTAGGCCGGCTCAGAGGCTGGCCGCCAGGCCCAGGAATGCCTGGATCAAGCGTAACTCACGGCGCCGCTCAAGGCAGCCGACCATGTGCTGGTTGACCAGGCCCTGCCCGGCCAGCGGCCGCGCCACCACTCGGGGGTCGTTGGCCACTTCCGTGGACGACACCACACCAATGCCAAGCTGCGATGCCACTGCCTCGGTAACCGCCTCACGGCTGTCCAGCTCCAGCTGCACACGTGGCTGCACACCGGCAGTGCCGCAGGCCTTGTCGAAGGTGCGCCGGGTAGTCGAACTGGGCTCGCGCAGCACCATGATCTGCTGGTGCAGCTCGGCCAGGGGTAAGTCACCTTCGCCATCGGCCCAGGCATGCCCCGCTGGCAACAGCGCGCATAGTCGCGATTCACACAGGTTCTGCAGATACAGGCCCTTACGCGGTTCGATCTCGGTCAGCACCGCCACATCGGCATGTTCGGACAACAGCGCAGCCAGCGTCTCCTGTGCGTTGCCCAGGCGCAAGTTGACGGTGATGCCAGGGTAGCGTTCGCGCAACTGCGCCAGCATGGGCATGACCCGGTGCGGACCGTCGGCGGCGACCTCCAGGCGCCCGGTCAGCAACTGGCGGTTGGCCTCGAGCATGGCTTGCGCTTCTTCAGCCAGACCGAACATGGCGCGGGTAATGGCCGCCAGGCGGGTACCCTCTTCGGTCAGTTCCACTCGCCGTGCAGTACGCCGCAGCAAGGTGATCTGGTAATGCTCCTCCAGTGCCTTCACATGCCCGGTCACCGCCGGCTGGCTGATGAACAGACGCTCGGCAGCACGGGTAAAGCTGCCCTCACGGGCCACGGCATCGAAAGCGCGCAACTGGAACAGGTTCATAATTATCGGCCTGACTTATAGCTGAGATAACAACAAACAATTTGATTGATGGCAGCGTGAATTGCAACCTAGGCCCCGTAGTTTCAGCCCACCGCTTGTGAGGAATAACGGAATGAGCAACGCCCCGATTCTGCTGACCCCAGGTCCCCTGACCACATCAATCCGCACCCGCCAAGCCATGCTGGTGGACTGGGGCTCCTGGGACCGCGACTTCAATCAACTGACCGCCAGTGTGTGCGAGCAACTGCTGGCGATCATCGACGGCAGCGCCAGCCACCACTGCGTGCCGCTGCAAGGCAGCGGCACCTTCGCCGTGGAAGCGGCCATCGGCACCCTGGTGCCACGCGATGGCAAGGTGCTGGTGCTGATCAATGGCGCCTATGGCCAGCGCCTGGCGAAGATCTGCAAAGTGCTGGGCCGTCCCTACAGCACCTTCGAAACCGCCGAAGACCAGCCGACCACCGCCGCCGACGTCGACCGCCTGCTGGCCGCCGACCCCGCCGTGACCCACGTTGCGCTGATCCACTGCGAAACCAGCACCGGCATTCTCAACCCGTTGCCCGAAATCGCTCAGGTGATCAAACGCCACGGAAAACGCCTGATCATCGATGCCATGAGTTCGTTCGGCGCGCTGCCGATCGACGCCCGCGAAATTCCCTTCGAGGCGCTGATCGCCGCTTCCGGCAAGTGCTTGGAAGGCGTCCCAGGCATGGGCTTCGTCTTCGCCGAAAAAACCGCTCTGGCCGCTGCCGAAGGCAATGCCCACTCGCTGGCCATGGACCTGCACGACCAGCACGCCTACATGGCCAAGACCGGCCAGTGGCGCTTCACCCCGCCCACCCACGTGGTCGCGGCCCTGCATGAAGCGCTGCAGCAATACAACGAGGAAGGTGGCCTGCCGGCTCGCCACCAGCGCTACGCCGACAACTGCAAGACCCTGCTCGACGGCATGGCTGCCATTGGCCTGCGCAGCTTCCTGCCGGCCGAGATCCAGGCGCCGATCATCGTCACCTTCCACGCACCGAACGATGCCCGCTATCAGTTCAAGGACTTCTATGAGCGGGTCAAGGCCAAGGGTTTCATCCTCTACCCAGGCAAGCTGACCCAAGTCGAAACCTTCCGCGTCGGCTGCATCGGTGTGGTCGGGGCGGACGGCATGCAGGCCGCCGTGAATGCCGTAGCCCAAGTGCTGCGGGAAATGGAAGTGCTGGACATCTGACCCTTTGCCCACCCGAATTCAGGAATTAGCGCACATGAACTACAGCAACCCAACCCAGCTGCAAGCCGCCATCCTCGACTGGGCCGGCACCGTGGTCGATTTCGGCTCCTTCGCTCCAACCCAGATCTTCGTCGAAGCCTTCGCCGAATTCGATGTGCAGGTGTCCATCGAAGAAGCCCGTGGCCCGATGGGCATGGGCAAATGGGACCATATCCGCACCCTGTGCGACGTGCCGGAAATTGCCGAGCGCTACCGCAAGGTGTTTGGCCGTACCCCGACCGACGATGACGTCACGGCCATCTACAACCGCTTCATGCCGCTGCAAATCGAGAAGATCGCCGTACATTCGGCACTGATCCCTGGTGCCCTTGAGACCTTGACCGGTCTGCGCCAGGACGGGCTGAAGATCGGCTCATGCTCGGGCTACCCGAAAGTGGTCATGGACAAGGTGGTGGAACTGGCAGCACAGAACGGCTACGTGGCGGACCACGTGGTGGCCACCGACGAAACTCCGAACGGCCGGCCGTGGCCGGCCCAGGCCCTGGCCAACGTGATCGCGCTGGGCATCGACGATGTAGCGGCCTGCGTGAAGGTCGACGACACCGTGCCAGGCATTCTCGAAGGCCGCCGTGCCGGCATGTGGACCGTGGCGCTGGTGTGCTCGGGCAACGCGCTGGGGCTGACCTGGGAAGGTTTCCGGGCACTGAGTGCCGAGAAACTGGAAAGCGAGCGCCAACGCATCCATGCGCTGTTCGCCGGTTCCCGCCCGCACTACCTGATCGACACCATCAATGAACTGCCCGAAGTGATTGCCGACATCAACCGGCGCCTGGCCAAAGGCGAGATGCCGCAAACCTTCTGACCCGTCCATGGGGCCGCTTCGCGGCCCTTTTCAGTCAACCATCTCGCGACTGATCTGGGTTGCTTTTCAGCCTGAATCTGTACATTGAGTTGCCGCCGCAAGTTGCCAAAAATGGGCCATCCCTGTTCTGAGATGCCCAACCCCCGATGAGCACACACACCCGCAACAGCCGTCTCACCGTGCCGCAACTGGTGGCCATGAAAGGCCGACAGAAGATCGTTTCGCTCACCGCTTACTCAAGCTCGATCGCACGGCTGATCGATCCGCTGGTCGACTTCATCCTGGTCGGCGACTCCACCGCCATGGTCGGCTATGGCCGCCCGTCCACACTGGGTATGCGCCTGGACGAAACCATCGCCCATACCCGCGCCGTGGTCGACAGCACCCGCCTGGCCTGCGTGATCGCCGACATGCCGTTCGGCAGTTATCAGGAATCCCACGAGCAGGCGTTTCGCAATTGTGCCCAAGTATTGGCCAGCACCGGCTGCGACGCACTCAAGCTGGAAGCGAACCAGGCGTTGGCCAGCACCGTCGAGTTCCTGGTCGCAAGAGGGATACCGATCATGGCGCACATCGGCCTGATGCCGCAGTTCGTCAATGCCATGGGCGGCTACAAAGCCCAGGGGTTGAGCCCAGACAGCGCTGCAGCGTTACGGGCCGACGCGCAAGCCAACCTGCACGCTGGCGCTTTCAGCCTTTTGCTGGAAGGCGTAGCCGAACCCGTGGCCCGCGCCATCACCCAGGCCACCGACAAACCCACTGTCGGCATTGGCGCTTCCCCCGCCTGCGATGGCCAGGTGCTGGTCACCGAAGACCTGCTAGGGCTCGGTGGCGCGCACGTGCCACGCTTCGTCAAGCAGTATGCCGACCTCGGCCTGGCAATCCGTGAAGCCTGTGCCCGCTACGCTGATGAGGTGCGCGACGGCACCTTCCCTGCCATGCACCATTGTTACGGAGTGTGAAGTTCATCCTCGATGGCCTTGACCAGGCATTGCAGCGCCTGGGCGATATCCTTGCTCCAGTCCACCGTGCAGCACAGCCGCAGATGACTGCGCCAAAGGCCGCACTGGCTGAAAATTTCACCGGGTGCAATGACGATACGCTGCGCCAGCAACCGCTCGAAGACCCGGCGCATATCCACCGGCCGGGTCGCCTGCAGCCACAGGCTGGCCCCGCCCTGCGACTCGGCGATGCGCAGGCAGCCCTGGCCGTGCGCTTCCAGTAGCCGCCTCATCTGCTGTAAACGCTCGCGCAACTTCGGCAGCAAACGCTGCACATGCAACTCGACCCGACGCGAGGTGAAAAGCCGGGCGATGGCCCTTTGGCGGATCGGCGACAAGCGAAAGGCTCGTTCCAGGAACAGCTGCTGAAAGCGTTCGGTCTGCTTGCGACAAAGCAGGTAGCCAAAGGGCGCCTCTGCGCCGATCAGTTTGTCGAAGGTCGAAAACACCAGCAGCCGGTCAGGGTCGGCGAAGTCCCGGTAGCGCGGTGCTCCGGCGTGGAAGCACAACTCGCCGTAGCCATCGTTTTCAAACAGCCACACAGCGTGCTCGGCAAGCCAGCGGCAGACCAGCTGCTTGTCCGACGCAGGCATCAGACCACCCTGGGGTACGTTGGCCGCCGACGACAGCACGGCCAGGCGTATCGGCTGATCGCGCAACAGCCGGTGAACCTGCTGCAAGTCGAAACGCCCGTCATCGCCCAAGGGCACTTCGATGATGGTCATGCGCGCAGCCTGCAATTGCCTCAGCACTGCCCAGTTGCAGGGCGACTCCACCAATGCCAGCTGGCCTTCGAGGCCCAGGGCGCGCAAGGACACTTCCAGCACACTGCGCAGGTCCGCGCCGATGAACACGTGATCGGCGCCCCAGTACTGCTGTGCCGAGCGGGTGTAGCGGTCGGCCAGTACCGTGCGCAACTCGGGCTCACCGAAGGGCTGATACAGCGGCGCCAAAGAATGCGGGTATTGACGCGCCAGTTCGCGCTCGATCATCAGCAGCGGCTGCTGCAGCGACAGCAACATGGCCGGCGCATCGCTGCCCAAGGCCAACATACCCGGCTGTCGGGCGCTGGCGAATACAGTGTCGAGCAGGTTTTCCGAATGCTGCACACAGATGGCGGTGGGACGGGCTCGGCTGAAGTAGCCCTGCTTTGGCCGAGCATACACCCGCCCTTCGTCTTCGAGCAGCGCATAGGCGTACTGGGTACTCGATACCGAAACATGCAATTGCCGCGCAAGCTGGCGCAGCGACGGCAGACGCTGCTCCACATCGGCAGGTGCGGCCTCGATCCTGTCGAGCAAGTAGCGGTAGACCGCCTGGTAGGTAAAGTTGGGCTTGTCGATTTGGCTGTTTTCCATAACGGCGCCAGGGACGGCATTGAACCCAACCTTGGGCACGTCGGTAAACCCCTACTGGGGTAATTGCACCTGGGGTTTGGTTGCCGCGAAGATCCCCCAGCTGGACATGAACAGCGCCGCGATCAATGGCCCGATCACGAAGCCGTTGAGGCCGAATACCGCCAGCCCGCCCAGGGTCGACACCAGGATCAGATAGTCTGGCATGCGTGTGTCCTTGCCCACCAGGATCGGCCGCAGCAGGTTGTCCACCAGGCCGATCACCAGCACACCGAACGCGGTCAGGATCACCCCAGGCAGTATCGCCCCAGTCAGCAGGAAATACGCGGCCACCGGCGCCCAGACGATCCCAGCGCCTACCGCCGGCAGCAGCGACAAGAACGCCATCAGCACCGCCCACACCAATGCACTCGGAATATCCAGCACCCAGAAGATGAAACCGCCCAGCGCGCCCTGGGTAATGGCCACCAGCACGTTGCCTTTCACGGTCGCCCGCACCACACGGTTGAACTTCAGCTGCAAACGACGCTTCTGGTGCTCAGGCAGTGGCACGGCCAGCCGCACCCGACGGGCCACCTCGGGCCCTTCACGCAGGAAGAAGAACAGCAGGTACATCATGATGCCAAAACTGATCACGAACTCGAATGTGCCCTGGCCAAAACTGAACGCCTGGCTAGCCAGTGCCTGGCTACCCTGGGTTGCCCACTTGGTGATCTTGTCGCGCAACCCGTCGAGGTTGCCCATGCCCATGTTGTCCAGGCCATGCTGGGCGAATGTCGGGAGCATGTCCTTGCCGTGCTCGACGTATCCGGCGATGTCCAGTTGCCCGCTTTCGATGCGCTGGTACAGCGTGGCGCCCTCTTGTACCAGCAGCGCACTGGTGATGATCACCGGCAGGATCGCCACCAGCAGGCACACCAGTGTGGTCGCGGCGGCGGCCAGGTTGCGCCGCCGCCCGAAACGGATCAGCAGGTGGCGCTGCAGCGGGGCGAACAGGATGCCAAGGATCACCGCCCAGAAGATGGCGCCGTAATACGGCAGCAGGATCCAGAAGAAGGCGATGGTCACCAGCGCCAGGAGTACGGCCAGGGCTTTGTTCTGTAGCGCGGTTTCGTTCATCGCAGGTTCTCGCGTGGCTTCTGGGATATTAGTGCTCACCGGCTGGCTAAAAGTGCCGTTACTCCCTTGATGCAAATCAATACGCGTGTTTGCCACTGGCCCTAGCATCCGCGCCTTTTGCCCTGGTGCGCACATGAACCCTACCGCCAAGCCCGAATTGCTGGCCCCCGCCGGCACCCTCAAGACCATGCGCTACGCCTTTGCCTACGGCGCCGACGCGGTCTACGCCGGCCAGCCGCGCTACAGCTTGCGAGTGCGTAACAACGAATTCGACCACGCCAACCTGGCGCTGGGCATCCAGGAGGCACACGCCCTGGGCAAGCGCTTCTACGTGGTGGTCAACATCGCCCCGCACAATGCCAAGCTCAAGACATTCCTCAAGGACCTGGCGCCCGTGATCGAGATGGCGCCAGACGCGCTGATCATGTCCGACCCCGGCCTGATCATGCTGGTGCGCCAGCACTTCCCGCAGATGCCGGTACACCTGTCGGTGCAGGCCAACACAGTCAACTGGGCCAGTGTGCAATTCTGGCAGCAGCTGGGCCTGAGCCGGGTGATCCTGTCGCGGGAGCTGTCGCTGGAAGAGATCGAAGAAATTCGCCAGCAGGTGCCGGACATGGAGCTGGAGGTGTTCGTCCACGGCGCCCTGTGCATGGCCTACTCCGGCCGCTGCCTGCTGTCGGGCTACCTCAACAAGCGTGACGCCAACCAGGGCACCTGCACCAACGCCTGCCGCTGGAAGTACGACGCCACGCCCGCCACCGAGAACGCCACCGGCGATATCGTGCGCGAAGTGCAGCCCACCCTGGGCCTGGGCGCCCCTACCGAGCAGGTATTCCTGCTGCAGGAAAGCAACCGCCCTGGCACTGAAATGCCGGCGTTCGAAGATGAACACGGCACCTACATCATGAATGCCAAGGACCTGCGCGCCATCCAGCACGTCGAGCGTCTGGCCGGGATGGGCGTGCATTCGTTGAAAATCGAGGGCCGCACCAAATCGCACTTCTACTGTGCCCGCGCAGTGCAGTCGTATCGCCAGGCGATCGACGACGCGGTGGCCGGGCGGCCATTCGACCGCGCCCTGATGGGCAACCTCGAATCGCTCGCACAACGCGGCTACACCGAAGGCTTCCTGCGCCGCCACGTGCACGACGAGTACCAAAACTACCAGCGCGGCAATTCCGTTTCCGAGCGTCAGCAGTTCGTTGGCGAGCTGACCGGCGTGCGCGTCGACGGCCTGGCCGAGGTCAAGGTGAAAAACCGCTTCGCCGTGGGCGACCACCTGGAGTTGATGACCCCGCGCGGCAATTACCACTTCGACCTGCACCGCCTGTGCGACCGCCAGCAGCAGGCCATCGAGGTGGCGCCGGGCGATGGTCATGTGGTGTATCTGCCGATCCCGGAGCAGGTAACCCTCGACTACGGCCTGCTGATGCGCGACCTCGGCGCCGACGAGGCCGCAAGCTGACAGCGCTGTAATGTGCACCTCAGCTGCCTGACAGGCGGCGGCAGCGAACATCGTGGCTCTCCCGCATGAGGCCACGCCATGTTGCGCAACCCCTCCCGCCGTACCTTCGTCAAAGGCCTGGGCGCCGCCAGCACACTGGCGGGCCTGGGGCTGTGGCGCCCGCTGGCCCAGGCCGCCGAAGGCCGTGACCTGGCCGGCCAGCACTTCGAGCTGTTCATCGGCCAGACGCCGGTGAACATCACTGGCCGCCCGCGCACCGCATTGACCATCAACAACAGCCTGCCCGGCCCGCTGCTGCGCTGGCGCGAGGGCGACACCGTGACCCTGCGCGTGCGCAACCGCCTGGCACAGGACACCTCGATCCATTGGCACGGCATCATCCTGCCGGCCAACATGGACGGCGTACCTGGCCTGAGCTTCGCCGGCATCGAGCCCGGCGGCGACTACCGGTACCAGTTCACCCTGCGCCAAAGCGGCACCTACTGGTACCACAGCCATTCGGGGCTGCAGGAACAGGCCGGGGTATACGGGGCGATCGTGATCGAACCACGCGAGCCCGAAGCGCATCGCTACCAGCGCGACCATGTGCTGCTGTTCAGCGACTGGTCCGACCAGGCGCCGGAGCAATTGATGGCCACGCTGAAGAAACAGTCCGACGCGTACAACTACCACAAGCGCACCGTCGGCGACTTCATCGACGACGTTGCCGATAAGGGCTGGAGCCCGACCGTCGCCGAGCGCACGGCCTGGGCACGCATGCGCATGAGCCCCACCGACCTGGCGGATATCAGCGCCGCCACCTACACCTACCTGCTCAACGGCCAGCCGCCGGAGGGCAACTTCACCTGCCTGTTCCAGCCGGGCGAGACCGTGCGTCTACGGCTGATCAACGCTTCGGCCATGACCTATTTCGACTTCCGCATCCCTGGGCTCAAGCAGACGGTGATCGCCGCCGACGGCTTGCCGGTGACGCCAGTGAGCGTGGACGAACTGCGCATTGCCGTGGCCGAGACCTACGACGTGCTGGTGACCGTGGGCGACCAACCTGCCTACACCCTGTTCGCCCAGAGCATGGACCGCACCGGCTTCGCCCGCGGCACCCTGGCTCGCGCCGCCGGGCTACAGGCGCCAGTGCCTGCACCCGACCCGCGCCCGGTCTTGAGCATGGATGACATGGGCCACGGTGGCATGGCCAACATGGACCACAGCAACATGGCCGGCATGGACCACGCCGCCATGTCGGCCATGCAGCAACACCCGGCCAGCGAAACCGACAACCCGCTCGTGGACATGCAGACCATGGCCCCACGCGCCAACCTGACCGACCCTGGTATCGGCCTGCGCAACAATGGCCGCCGCGTACTCACCTATGCCGACCTGCGCAGCCCCTACCCCGACCCCGACGGCCGCACGCCATCAAGAGACATCGAGCTGCACCTGACCGGCCACATGGAGCGCTTCGCCTGGTCGTTCGACGGCATCAAGTTCAGTGATGCCGAGCCGTTGCGCCTGACCTACGGCGAGCGGGTCCGCATCACCCTGGTCAACGACACCATGATGACCCACCCCATCCACTTGCACGGCATGTGGAGCGACCTGGAAGACGAGCACGGCCAGTTCCTGGTGCGCAAGCACACCCTCGACATCCCGCCCGGCAGCCGCCGTTCCTACCGGGTGACCGCCGATGCGTTGGGCCGCTGGGCCTATCACTGCCACCTGCTCTACCACATGGAGACCGGCATGTTCCGCGAGGTACGCGTCGATGAATGACACCCGCAAAAGCATCATGGCTGGCGTGACGCTGCTGACCTTGCTCGCCAGCGAACGGGCGATGGCCGCTGGCATGGCACACATGAACCACGCCAGCATGGAGCACGGCACCATGAACCATGAAAGCATGGGCCATGGCCAGGCAACCCCCAGCCAGCCTCGCACGCCGCTGCCAGCCATCACCGACGCCGACCGCCGCGCCGCCTTCCCACCTTTGCCCGGGCACCAGGTGCATGACAGGGCGCTGAACTGGGCGGTGGTCGTGGACAAACTCGAATACCAGAACTTCGAGAGCAGCAGTGCCCTGAACTGGAATGCCACCGCCTGGGTCGGCGGCGATATCGACCGCCTGTGGCTACGCAGTGAAGGCGAGCGCGAACAGGGCAAGACCCACAAGGCCGAGCTGCAGGCACTGTGGGGCCATGCGGTGAGCCCGTGGTGGGAGCTGGTGGCCGGCGTGCGCCAGGACTTCAAGCCAGCCAGCGGCCAGGCTTGGGCCGCCTTCGGTATCCAGGGCACGCCATTGTACGGCCTGGAGCTGCAAGCCACCGCTTATGCCGGCGAGCGGCAACAGACCGCGCTGCGCCTGGAAGCCGCTTACGCTATGCTGCTGACCAACCGCTGGATACTGGAACCGACCCTGGAAGCCAACCTCTACGGCCGCAATGACGCCGGGCGCGAGCAAGGCGCGGGGCTGGCCGACAGCGAAGTGGGCCTGCGCCTGCGCTACGAAATCACGCGCGGCTTCGCCCCCTACGTCGGGGTCAGTTTCAACCGCCTGCACGGCACGCGTGCCGACCAGGCCCGCGAAGACGGCGAAGACCAAGGCCAGACCCGCCTGGTCGCCGGTATCCGCCTGCGTTTCTAAAGGAGTGCTTCACCATGCTGCGCAAACACCTGCTGACCCTGGGCCTGCTGGCCGTCACCGGCCTGGCCCAGGCCGCCGAGACCATCGACGTCTACCGCGACCCCAACTGCGGCTGCTGCAAGGCCTGGATCAGCCACCTGCGGGACAACGGCTTCACCGTCAACGACCACGTCGAGCCGAACATGAGCGCGGTCAAGCAACGTCTGGGCGTGGCGCCACGGCTGGCGTCGTGCCATACCGGGGTGATCGACGGCAAGTTCGTCGAAGGCCACGTACCGGCCGAGCAGGTACGCCTGCTGACCAAGCGCAGCGACCTCAAGGGCCTGGCCGTGCCGGGCATGCCCATGGGCTCGCCGGGCATGGAAATGGGTGACCACAAGGATGCCTACCAGGTTATCGGTGTGACCCAGGAGGGCCAGGACACCGTTGTAGCCAACTACTGATGCTCAGCCTGTGGGCGCTGTTCCTCAGCGCCTTTGGCGCCGCCACCCTGCTACCGCTGCAATCGGAGGCCGTACTGGTCGGCCTGTTGCTGCGCCAGCCCGAGGCCTGGGCGACGCTGCTGCTGGTCGCCACCCTGGGCAATGTGTTGGGTTCGGTAGTCAACTGGCTGCTGGGGCGGGCCATTGAGCACCTGCGTGACAAGCGTTGGTTCCCGTTCAGTGCTACCCAGTTGGAGCGTGCGCAGCAGCGCTACCAGCGCTGGGGGCAATGGTCATTGCTGCTCAGCTGGATGCCGGTGATCGGCGACCCGCTGACGCTGATCGCCGGGATCATGCGTGAGCCGTTCTGGCGTTTTTTGTTGCTGGTGACCCTGGCCAAGGCCGGCCGCTATGCGGTACTGGCCATGATTACCCTGGGCTGGTTTCACGGCTGGTAACACCTTTCACGTTTCCGGCCCGCGCCTGGCTGCTAAAGTCGCCCATTCCTACATGGCCCTACACGGAGTGCCCACATGCTGCGCGCAACCGCCTTGGCTCTGGCCTGCCTGGCCGGCAGTTCGGCCATCGCCGCCGAGTCGCCCACCTACGGCCCACAACTGCAAGGGTTCAACTACCCACACCCCCTCAAGCATTTCGACTTCAAGTCTCAGGGCCAGGCCCTGCAGATGGGCTACATGGACGTGCCCGCCCAGGGCCAGGCCAACGGCCACAGCGTGGTGCTGATGCACGGCAAGAACTTTTGCGCCGCCACCTGGGAAACCACCATCGACGCCCTGAGCAAGGCCGGCTACCGGGTCATCGCCCCCGATCAGGTCGGCTTCTGTACATCGAGCAAACCGGCGCATTACCAGTACAGCTTCCAGCAACTGGCGGACAATACCCATGCCCTGCTCGAACAGCTCGGCGTGAAGCGAACCACCGTGCTCGGCCACTCCACCGGCGGGATGCTCGCCACCCGCTACGCGCTGATGTACCCACAGCAAGTTGAACGCCTTGCCATGGTCAACCCGATCGGCCTGGAAGACTGGAAAGCCCTGGGCGTGCCCTACCGCACCGTGGACCAGTGGTATGCCCGCGAGCTCAAGCTGGATGCCGAGGGGGTGCGCGAATATGAGCGCAAGACCTACTACGCCGGCCGCTGGAAGCCGGAATACGAGCGTTGGGTACAAATGCTGGTGGGCCTGAACAAAGGGCCGGGGCATGAAGCCGTGGCGTGGAATTCGGCGCTGATCTACGACATGATCTTCACCCAGCCGGTGTACCACGAGTTCAGCGACCTGCAGATGCCGACCTTGCTACTGATAGGCGACAAGGACACCACGGCCATCGGCAGCGATATCGCGCCGCCGGAAGTAAAGGCGAAGCTGGGCAAGTATGCAGAGCTGGGGCCACAGGTGGCCAAGCTGATCCCCAAAGGTGAACTGATCACCTTCGAAGGCATGGGGCATGCACCGCAGATCGAGGAGCCGGTGCGGTTCAACCGTACCTTGGTCGAGTGGCTGAACAAGTAAGCCCGTAGTCGGGTGCATGCTTGGGCGCCTTTTCAGGCAAAGCGTTGCAGTTGCATCTCCCGAAGCCGGCTCAGGGTTCGTTGGTACGGAAAGGCCAAGTACCCTTGGGTGTAGAGGGCATCGAGCGGCACCTGTGCTTCCAGGTACAAGGCCACACGGCGGTCGTAGCATTCGTCGACCAGGGCAATGAAGCGGCGTACCGCGTCATCCTTGGGTGACAGTGCCGGCAGTTCACGGTCGCCTGCCACCACCCGCGCCGCGCCATCCTCGGTGCCGCGGGCAATACGCCCCGCCCGCTGCTCACCACCCAGCGCCGGTATGCCGGATAGCAAAATCGCGGGAAATTGATCGCACAAGGCCATGAACTCCATGGCCGCCAAAGGTTGTTCGCACAGATCGGCGAAGCGGCACCAGATAGCCTGCTCACTGCGCCGCACCACTTGAACCTGCCTGGAGCCGATCACCAATGGCCGATCAGTGCCGCTGTCTTCCAGGCTAAGCTGGCAGAACACCCCGCCCAACTGGCTGGCCTGCCCCGCCTCCGCTACCCAGTAGCGCTGCCGCTCTGCACCGGGGTGCAGACGGTGGTCCTGCTCGCCCGTCACCGGCAGTACCTGCATGTGCCGCTGGATGGCGGCAATAGCCGGCAGGAACCGCTCGCGGTTGAAGCCATCGCGGTAGAGCTGCTCGGGTGGCTGGTTGGAAGTGGCGACAATCACCACACCCTGGTCGAACAGAACCTGAAACAGGCGGCCGAGGATGATCGCATCACCGATGTCGTTGACGAACAGTTCATCGAAGCACAGCACACGGATCTGCCCGGCCAAGTCCCGAGCCAGGGCCAGAAGCGGGTCGGCAGTGCCGTTAAGCTGAAACAGGCGCTGATGGACCCAGGCCATGAAGTGGTGGAAGTGCTGGCGCCGGCTGGGTAGGCGCAGACAGCGGTGGAACTGATCCATCAGCCAGGTCTTGCCCCGGCCCACCGGCCCCCAGAGGTAGATACCCTGGGTGGGGCGGCCTTGCTCGACGGCCTGGAAGCAAGCTTGCAGGGCCTCGACGGCGCGGGCCTGGGCGGGGTCGGCGACAAAGCCCTGGGTGTTCAGGGCTTGCTGGTAGCAGGATTGGGGGTCGGTAGCCATGCCGCATTCTACACAGCGGGTGCAGAGCACACATTGTGGGTGCAACTGTTGTGTATGAAACTCCAGAGCTGGCACTGACCGCCCCCACAAAGAGAGCGCGTCAGGCGTCGCCGTCCAAGCCCACCTTCAGCAGCGCCCCATCCTTGTCATCGGTCAGTACATACAGGTACCCATCCGGCCCCACCCGCACATCGCGAATACGCGCCTTCAAGTCACCCAGCAAACGCTCCTCATGCACCACCTTGTCCCCCTTCAGCTGCAAGCGGATGAGTTCCTGAGTGGCCAACGCACCAATGAACAGGTTGTGGTCCCAGGCCTTGAACGTCGGGCTGTCGTAGAACGCCATGCCGCTGATACCGGGTGACTTTTCCCACACATGGTGCGGGTCGACCATGCCGTCGACGTGCTTGCCCTTGGCCTCGGGGATCGGCAGCAGCGAGTAGTTGATGCCATGGGTCGCAATCGGCCAGCCGTAGTTCTTGCCGGGTTCGGGTATGTTGATTTCGTCGCCGCCACGCGGGCCGTGCTCGTGGGTCCACAGCTTGCCGGTCCAAGGGTTGAGCGCGGCGCCTTGCTGGTTGCGGTGGCCGTACGACCAGATCTCCGGCCGCACATTGCTCTTGCCGACAAAGGGGTTGTCCTTGGGCACTTCGCCGTCCGGCAGGATGCGCACGATCTTGCCTTGCAGCTTGTCCAGGTCTTGGGCAGTGGGGCGCTGGTTGTTCTCGCCCAAGGCAATGAACAGGTAGCCGTTGCGGTCGAATACCAGGCGCGAGCCGAAGTGGTTACCCACCGACAGCTTGGGCTGCTGGCGGAAAACCACCGTGAAGTTCTCCAACCGGGCACGGTCTTCAGACAGCTGGCCACGGCCCACGGCGGTACCGGCCTTGCCATCACTGCCCTCCTCGGCGTACGACAGGTACACGGTGCGGTCCTTGCCGAACTCCGGCGACAGCACTACGTCCAGCAAGCCGCCCTGGCCTTCGGCCCAGACCTTGGGTACGCCACTGATCGGCGGGCCAACTTTGCCCTCGGCATTGACCAGCCGCAGGTTGCCGGTGCGTTCGGTCACCAGCATGTCCTTGCCGCCCGGCAGAAACACCAGTGCCCAAGGGTTGCGCAGGCCATCGGCAACGGTGCTGACGGTCAAGGTGCCTTCTTCACTGCGAAACTGCTGTTCCGCCGCTGCCTGCGCCAGCAAGGGCAGCAACGCGGCGGCAGTCAGGGTGGCTAGCCAGGGTGCTCGAAACATGCAGGATTCCTTTCAATCGGGCTTATGGCGCACGCGGATTGTCGCGCGGTGGCCGGGTGGGTTCCAGGTTCGGGGTTTGCTGCTGGCGGCGCAGGTTGTCGCCGTTGCCGATGCCGCGGTTGTCCAGCGTGGGGGGACGCTGGTACGGGTCGGTGGACGGGCCGCGCACCGGTGGCGTGGCCGGCATGCTGCCCTGGCGGCTGTTGGGGTTGGCGCGCTGGATCGGGCTGTTGTAGGGGTTGTTGTTGCCGGCGGCGAGCTGCAAAGGCTGCTGCAGGGCTGCGTGCGCGGGCAGGCACAAAGCCAGGCCGAGGGCCAGGATGGGCAATGTCGGGGTCATGCTTCACCTCCTGTACGAAAATGCCGCGCCTGGTCGGTTTGATAGCCTAAGGCGCGAAGGGTTCGCGGCAAAAGTGTGAATATGGATGGAGATGATTCCTGATGTTTCAGTATGCGCCCATGGGGCTGCATTGCAGCCCATCGCGACGCAAGGACGCTCCTACAGGGGGCACGCGCTCGCTTCTAGCAGCGGCCTAGCATCGCGATGGGCCGCAACGCGGCTCCAAGTTACTGGCCCTTATCCACTTTATGCCGGGCGGCATACAGACACAGCATCTCCATCGCCAGCGTCGCCCCCGCCAGCGCCGTGATATCGGCATGGTCATAAGCCGGCGCCACTTCCACCAGGTCCATGCCCACCAGGTTGATACCGCGCAGCCCACCCAGGATCTCCAGCGCCTGCACCGTGCTCAGCCCGCCACACACCGGCGTACCGGTGCCAGGCGCATAGGCCGGGTCGAGGCAGTCGATGTCGAAGGTCAGGTACACCGGGCGCTCGCCCACCCGCTGACGAATCGCTGCAATCACCGCCTCGGTGCCTTGGCGGTGCACCTGTCGGGCGTCGAGAATGGCAAAGCCCTGGCTGTCGTCATTGGTGGTGCGCAGGCCGATCTGCACCGAGTGAGCCGGGTCCACCAGGCCTTCGCGGGCGGCATGCCAGAACATGGTGCCGTGGTCGATGCGCTTGCCCTCCTCGTCCGGCCAGGTATCACTGTGGGCATCGAAGTGAATCAGCGCCAGCGGGCCATGGCGGCGGGCGTGAGCCTTTAGCAGCGGGTAGCTGATGAAGTGGTCGCCACCGAGGGTGAGCATGGCGCAACCCGCCTGCAGGATATGCTCTGCATGGGCCTCGATGCTGTCCGGCACCGACTGCGGCGTGCCGCTGTCGAAGGGGCAGTCGCCAAAGTCGATTACCGCCAGGTGGTCGAAGGGGTCGAACGCCCACGGCCAGTGCCGGGCCCAGGCCTGCTGCACCGAAGCGGCGCGGATCGCCCGTGGGCCGAAACGCGCGCCGGGGCGGTTGCTGGTGGCAGTATCGAACGGCACACCGCTGACCACCACATCCACACCCCGCAAATCGCGGCTGTAGCGGCGGCGAGAGAAACTGGTAATACCGGCGTAGGTACTTTCGGCGGCAGTGCCATACAGGCTGTCGCGGGTCATCGCCTGGTCGTTGCTTGCGGCTTGCTCCACGGTCGGGCTCCTTGGTTGTCATGTGTCATTGGCGGCTGCGGAAAGCCGTCCAAAGGCGGTTACGCTGGCGCAAATCGGCCAAGGCCATGCTGCGGTCGGCGAACAGGCGCTGGCGTACCTCGGCGGGTGGGTAGATGTCCGGGTCGTTGCGCACCGCTTCGTCCACCAGTGGTGTGGCGGCTTGGTTGGCATTGGCGAAGAACAGCGTGTTGGTCAGCGCCGCCACCGACTCGGGCTTGAGCATGAAGGCAATGAACGCTCGCGCGGCCTCGGGGTGCGGGGCGTCTTTTGGAATGACCAGGTTGTCCTGCCACACCAGCGTGCCTTCGCGGGGGATGCGGTAGATCAGCTCGAACGGCTTGCCGGCACGGCGGGCCTGGTCGGCGGCCATTGCCGCATCACCGTTATAGGTCAGCGCCAGGCACACGCTGCCATTGGCCAGGTCGCTGATCTGCCGGCCATTGGCGACATAGCTGATCGACGGCTGCAACTGGCTGAGCAGGTTCTGCGCGGCAGCCAGGTCATCCTTGTTCTGGCTGTAAGGGTCTTTGCCCAGGTAGTTCAGGGCAACCCCGATCACTTCCTGTGGCGAATCGGGCATGGCAATGCCGCAGTCCTTCAGACGGCTGGCGTACTCGGGCTTGAACAGCAGGTCGAGGCTGTCGAGCGGCACATCGCCCAGGCGCTGACGCACGGCCTCCACATTCACCCCAAGGCCCAGCGTTCCCCAGGTGTACGGCACGGCATGGCGGTTGCCGGGGTCGGCCTCGGCGAGCTTGGCCAGCAGGTCCTTGTCGAGATTGCTGTAGCCGGGCATGGCCTGGGGATCGAGCGGTTGCAGGGCATTGGCCTTGAGCGCCCTGGCCAGCACGGTAGCTGACGGCACCACCACGTCGTAACCGCTACCACCGGTCAGCAGCTTGGTTTCCAGCACTTCAGTGGTGTCGAAGGTGTCGTAGCGCACCTTGTAGCCGGTTTCTCGCTCGAAGCGCTGAAGGGTTTGCGGGGCAACGTAGTCGGCCCAGCTATAGAGGTTCACGACCTTTTCTTGCGCCTGTAACGGCAAGGCCAGGACCAGGGACAACAAGCACAACGATCGACGCATGGCGGACACCTCGGCTAATGGGTGGATGCCGCGAGCATGCCAGCCGGGTTACATTGCAGAAATGGCAAGTTTGCAAAGCTGACATTCACCAGGACCAATGTAATGCTCGGACAATTGCACGACCCCGATCTGCACCTGCTGCGGCTGTTCGTCACTGTAGTCCAGGCCGGTGGCTTCAGCGCCGCGCAAGGCGTGCTGGGCCTGAGCCAGCCCACCATCAGCCAGCGCATGGCACAGCTGGAGGCTCGCCTGGGTTACCGCCTGTGCAGCCGTGGCAAGGGTGGTTTTCGCCTGACGGACAAAGGTGAATTGTTATTGGAGGCGGCGCGTGGCCTGCTGCTGAACATCGAGCAGTTCCGCCAGCAGGCCAACGGCGTTGCTGGGCGGTTGCTGGGCAACGTGCGCATCGGTCTGGCGGAAAACCAGGACAAGGCAGTCAGCCTGAAGCTGGCGGCGGCCATTGCGGCGTTTCGCAAGCGAGAGGAATCGGTGCAATTGGAGCTGATCAGTGCACCGCCAGCGGAGCTTGAGCGGTTGTTGCTGGAGCAGCGGCTGGACTGTGCCATCAGCTACTTTTCCGGCAACCAGGCGGCCTTTGATTACCAGCCATTGTTCGAGGAGCGGCAACGGCTGTATTGCGGCAAAGGGCATGTGCTGTTCGGCGAGTCGGGGGTTGGGCTTGAGCGGCTGCTGGACATGGACCAGGTGCGCCATCCGTACCGTTTTCTCAAAGGCGGTGAGCCGTTCCAGAGCCAGCGCAGCATGGCGGTGGCAGAGCAGATCGAGAGCGTGCTGACGTTCATTCTGTCGGGGCGGCATATCGGCTACCTGCCATGCCACTGCGCGCAGGACTGGGAGGCCGAGGGGTTGTTGTGGGCGCTGGACCCGGGGCTGGATTTCGTGGTGCCGTTTACCCTGGCCCGGCACCGGGCGCAGGGTGTTGGTGAAGCACAGCAGGCGTTTGCGCAGGACTTGCTGGCAGCATTTGCCTGAACCGGCCCGCGCCCACAGAGGCCAGTTCAGGCTGCAACACTCAGTAAGCCATGCTCCAGGTCAGCGTGTAGGTGCGCCCACGCCCTTGGTAGTCATACAGGTACGCTGGCCCGTAGGTTGGTGAATAGAACAGCGTCGCACGCTGCCCCCAGACCGTGCTGTACTGCTTGTCCAGCAGGTTCTGGATGCCGGCGCTGAAGGTACCGAAACCGGTGTCCTGGCTGCCCAGCAAGTCGAAGGTGGTGTAGCCGTCGATCTCATGGTCGGCATCGTCCTTCAGGCTGAAAGCATGGTTGGCTTGCAACCGCGCGCTGCGGCCATCGCCCTTCCAGCCGACGAACGCGGTGGCCTTGGACAGCGAAGCATAGCGGGCATCACGCTTGATCCAGCCACCGTCTGCAGCCTCTTCTTCGGAGCGGGTCAGGTGCAAGGTGCCGCCGGTTTCCCAACCGGCCTGGTAGTGCCGGGTCAGCGCACCTTCAAAGCCAAAGTCGCGGCTCTTCTGCTCTTCCACGTTGATGGTCAGCGTTTGCGAATCGACGTTGATGATCTTGTCCGACCAGATGTAGTACAGCGCTGCCTGGGCATCCCAGTCCAGATCGGCATAGCGCCAGCCCAGCTCCACCTGGCGGCTCTTGATGCCAGCCAGCGGGTTGTCGGCCACGTTCAGGCCCGGCTTGCCGTAGTACTTGGCTGGGTCCGGCAGGTCGAAGCCTTCGCCGTAGTTGGTCCACACCTGGTGGCCGTTCTTGAAATCGTAGATGGCACCGACGTTGAACAGGTTCACCTGGTAGTCGTTGCTGCCGCCCGGTACGCCCTTGAAGTCGCTGACATCCACGTCCATCTGCTGGCGACGAGCGCCGCCCGAGAACGTCAGGTTGTCGGTGGCGTGCCAGTCCAGCTGGGCATACACCGACACACCATCGACCCGATAGCTGGGGTAACGCGCCGCCTTGCTGTCCTTTTCCATCTCCAGGCCGCCCGACTCGGACGAAGTCAGGGCATTGAAGGTGGTCTGCTCGGCGTTGAAGCGCTCGCGGTCCAGGTCGACGCCGTAGGTCAGCTTCAGCGTGTCCCATTGCTTGGCGAACAGCCCCTTGAGGCTGGTGACCTCGAAGTTCTGCTGCGAGGCAGCAAAGTACACCCCGCGCGAGCCGGTGGGCGTGGCACGGTTGTAGTACGGGAACGGGTAGAAGTTGTCGTCTTCCTTGCGGTACGAGGCTTGCAGGTAGAAATCCTGGCCCAGCACGTCGTTGTGGTGGTAATTGGCGTTCAGCAACAAGCGTCGGGTACGCGGCTCCAGGTCCGACGAATAACCGCTGCGCAGCTCGGCGTCTTCCAGGTCTGACGGCGCGTTGTAGTTGAGGTTGGGGAAGTAGATACCCGTGCTGCCGTGGTTGCCCGAGTCATAGTACTGGGCCAACAGGTCGAGGCTCTGCTGGTCGTTCAACTGCAGGCCCAAGGTACCGAGCACATCGATGGTGCGGTTGTACTGCAGGTCGGTCTGGGTGTTGTCGATGAAGATCTGGTCGCCTGCACCATCGTAAAAGGCTTCGTTCTGCTCACCGGAGATACCCAGCCGGGCATTGACCCGCTCGTTGCCGCCGCTGATCGACTGGGCGAAGCGAGTGGCCAGGTCGTCGCTGTTGTTGAAGCCGCTGCTGGCGCCCAGCTGGGTCTCGAACCGCGCCGGGCCGGGCTCGCCCTTCTTGGTCACGATGTTGATGATGCCGCCGGTGGCGCCACCGCCGTAGATGGCGCTGGCACCCGACAACACTTCGACGCGCTCGACGTTGAACGGCGAAATGCTGTCGAACTGGCGCGACAGGCCGCGCGAGCTGTTCTGGCTGACCCCGTCGATCATCACCAGCACGTTGCGCCCGCGCATGTTCTGGCCGTAGTTGGTGCGCCCTTCCGGCGCCAGGTCGAGGCCCGGCACCAGCTTGCCGATGGCTTCCTTCAGGCTGACACCGCTGTCGATCTGCTCGCGCAACTGCTGCTGCTCGACCACCCAGACGGTGCCGGGGATTTCGCTGATTGCGGTGCTGGTGCGCGAGGCCACGCTGACTTCGATCGGCTTGAGGTTGACCGCCTGCGGCGAGGCCTCGGTTTTACGCAGGGTGACCGTACGGGCATCGCTGAACTGCCAACTCATGCCGCTGCCGGCCAGCAGCTGCTGCAGGGCCTGCTCGACACTGTAGCTGCCCTGCAACGCCGGGCTGGCCTGATCTGCGACATCACCCGTGGTGAACAACAGGTGCAGGCCAGCCTGGTCGGCGAAAGTGGTCAGGGCCTGGCCCAACGGTTGGGCTGGCACGTCGAGCTGAACCTGGCGAGCCTGCATCTGGGTCTGTTCGGTGGTCGTCGCGGCCCACACATGCAGCGGACCGACCAGCATGGCCAGGGCACTGCAGGACATCAGGGCGTGGTGAAGAGAACCGCGACGGCGGTGCAAGGGCTTGAGCATCAGAGGCACGTATGAGCTTCCTGACAAGTCGTAAATGAGAATGGGTTGCTGATCAGTCCCACTACGACGATCTGGCTTGCACGAACTTGCAGTGCCAAATGAAAAATATTTTTATTTCTGTACTGCGACGAGGTCGCTGCAGGCCGATCAATACACCACGGCCAACCACGGCAGGTAGGTAACCTTCAGGCCATATCGCTGCTCCAGCGTCCGCAACAGGGCCTCAGGCTCATCCAGATCAAATACCCCGCTCACCTCCATCGCTGCCAGCTTGCTGTCGGACAGCACAATGCGCCCATGGCGGTATCGCTCAAGCTCCTCCAGTACCTGCCCCAGCGGCTTGCCGTTGAAGATCAGCTTGCCGCGCTGCCAGGCCATTTGCATGCCGGCATCGGCCGCTACCGCCAGTTCGCGTTGACCTACCTTGGCCTCACCGTGCGCCAACACCACGTGGCCATCGCGGCGCACGCTGAAGGTCGCGGCAGTGCCCTGCACCCGCTCACCGGCGGTATCGACCACAAACGGCCGTGAATCAGCAGCGGTCTCGAACAATGCTTCACCGGCATCAAGCACCACACGCCGCTCATGCTCACTGAAAACGACGCTCATGGCACTGGCGCTGTTCAGCGTCACCCGCGTACCATCAGCCAACGTAATGATCTGCCGCTCGCCGACAGCAGTGTGGTAATCCGCCAGCAGCATCGGCGCCTGCCGCCAACCCGCCACGGCGGCGACCAGCACCACCACGGACGCCGCCACACCCGCCTGCTTAAGCCAACCGCGGCAATGGCGCAGCGCCTGGCCGATGTACTTCGCCACCATGCTCTCGGAAACGCCCAGGCGTTGCGCGATCTGCTTCTGGGTCAGGCCTTCGACGCGGTTGAGCAACAGCGCCCGGCGGGCGTTGTCGGGCAGTTGCAACAGCGCCTGGTCAAGAATCCGCAGGCGCTCGCGGGCCAGCAATGCCGCCTCGGGCGCCGGTGCCGGGCAGGCCACCTCACAGGCGCCGTCACTGTCGTCGTGGCTGGCGGCGATGCGCTTCTCGCGGCGCAAGGCATCGATTGCCAGGTTGCCGGCCACGCGAAAGATGAAACTGCGCGCATGCAACACCGGCACCGCCTGCTCGTCGATGTTCACCAGTTTCAGATAGGTTTCCTGCGCCACGTCGGCGGCGCGCTGGCGGTCGCTCATGCGCCGGGTCAGGAACTGCAACAGGTCGTCGTAGTGCTCCTGGAAAGTCGCCAGCAGGCCCGACACGGGTGACGTCAGCATGGGTTTGGAAACTGCCAGTAAGATGAGTTATCGGGCGTTAATGAGAAACAGTATCTTTCATCTGCGAGGATACTTTCAACGCCGACGCGCATTTGCCACACTGACCGTTCGCTCACTTTGGCAAGGTCGCCCTCAATGACTGCCCGCCTGCACCACTGTATCCGCCTGTTTCTCGTCCTGCTGATGGCGTATGGCCTAGGAGCCTGCGCCCTGTTCCAGCCACGCGACCCGGTCAACATCAGCGTGATCGGCATCGAGCCACTGCCCGGCCAGGAGCTGGAGCTGCGCATGGCGGTGAAAATGCGGGTACAGAACCCCAACGAGGCGCCGATCGATTACAACGGTGTCGCCATCAACCTGGAAGTCAACGGCCAGCCGCTAGCGGCCGGGGTCAGCGACCAGCAGGGCCATATTGGCCGATATGACGAAGCGGTAATCGTGGTGCCCGTCAGCATCACGGCGTTTTCCTTCCTGCGCCAGGCCTATGGGCTGGGCAAGGTAGAGTCGCTGCAGGGTTTGCCCTACACGCTGCGCGGCAAGCTGGCCGGCGGGCCGCTGGGCACCGTGCGCTTTACCGACGAGGGCAAGCTGGACCTGCCCAAGGGCGCTTACTGGTAAACGCCCGGTGGGGTGTGCTCAGCGGTTGGCGCTGGCCGCGGCCATCAGCTTGTTGACTTCGCTGCGCACCATGCTGGCGTACTCGGGCGGCGTCATGGCGTCCAGTTCGGCGCGTACCCACTCGGCCCACTTGCCCTTGCGCCGTGGCTTTTCGGCAATCAGCCGGGCCGCATCGCCCTTGGCCTTGCCCAGGTTGTTCTGCCACATCTCGAACAGCCGAGCCTTCTCTGCCTCGATCTGCGCCCGTTCCTCGAAGCTCATGTTGGCCAGATTGAAACTCATGAAGGTACCTGCAGGTTTGAAAATGGCCGCTATCTTACACCCAGGCAACGCAACATCGGAAAGCCGCCGCAACTTTCCCGACGTGGCGGTATCCATTGTTCACACCCCCCATCGACGAGGACGAGTTCATGGCCCGGAAAAACGCCACGCTGGCGGACAGCGATCAGATCAAGGACCAGGTATTCAGCGAACTGCAATCGCTGATCGAAGAATCGGAAAAACTGCTGAACGACAGTGCCGCCCTGGTGGGCGAAGAAGCAGAAACCCTGCGGGCGCAGGTCAGCCTCAAACTGAAACAGGCGCGCCAGGCCGCAGGCAATGTGCGGGACAAGGCGCAACCGGTGGTGGACGCCACTCAGGATTATATTGGCGGCCACCCCTGGCAGACCGTGGCCATTTCCGCCGGCCTCGGCCTGGTGATCGGCCTGTTGCTGGGCCGGCGCGACTGAACCCAGGGCCGCCTGTTGCGACTCAGGCGGCCAGCGCCTGGGGTATACCGCTGTGGAAGCGCAGCTCCTGGTCCGGTGACTGGATCAGTTCCATTTCCGCAGCGCGCACCAGTTCCACACGGCGGGCGATGTCCGCCTCATCGCCGTAGTTGTGCGCCAGTTTCAGGTAGCCCTCATAGTGGCGCGCTTCACTTTTCAACAAACCGTGGTAGAAGCGGCCCAGTTCTTCATCCAGGTGCGGCACCAGCGCAGCGAAGCGCTCACAGCTGCGCGCCTCGATGAACGCCCCCACCACCAGCGTATCCACCAGTTTCACTGGCTCGTGGGCACGTACCAGGCGGCGCAGCCCCGACGCATAGCGCCCCGCCGACACCGGGCGCAGCGGCACACCACGGCGCTTCATCAGGCGCAGCACCTGCTCATGGTGCACCAGCTCCTCGCGGGCCAGGCGCGACATCATGTTGATCAGATCAAGGTGCGTGTTGTATTTGGCCATCAGGCTCAAGGCCGTGCTGGCGGCCTTGAACTCGCAGTTCTTGTGGTCGATCAGCAGGGTTTCCTGGTCGGCGAGCGCCGCTTCGATCCAGGCATCTGGCGTCGGGCAACCAAGAAAAGCGTCGATTTCGGGGATCAGGGACATAAACGTGCAACCACAGGAACAGGCAGAGGCGGCGATTATACCGACGGCGGCGGGTGGCGCCAGTGACTATGCTTGACGTATATCAAGCGCCAGCGGGGGAAGCGCCGACTATAGTCAGGCATTGGTCGCCACCTTTGAGGGAGTTCACGCCCATGCAAGCCGTCCGCAGCATCCTCGTCGTCCTCGACCCTGAGCACGCCCACAGCCGGGCGCTGACCCGGGCCAAGCTGATTGCCGGCGTCACTGGCGCACGCCTGCACCTGCTGATGTGCGACAAGAAGCATGACCACCACGCACTGCTTAGCTTGCTGAGCAGCCAGTTGCACGATGACGGGTACGACAACGTCACCCACGAGGAGGCCTGGCGCGACAACCTGCACGACACCATCATCTATGTGCAGCAGGCCGAGGGCTGCGAGTTGGTGATCAAGGAACACCGCCCGGACAACCCGCTGAAAAAAGCCTTGCTCACCCCCAGTGACTGGAAGCTGCTGCGCCAGTGCCCGTGTGCGGTGCTGATGGTCAAGAGCGAACGGCCGTGGACCGGGGGCAAGATTCTGGCTGCGGTGGACGTGGGCAACCAGGACGACGACCACCGCCGCCTGCATGCGAGCATCATCGACCATGGCTATGCCATCGCCGGGCTGGCCAAGGGCGAACTGCATGTCATCAGTGCCCACCCGTCGCCAATGCTGTCGGCCTCGGACCCGACGTACCAGTTGAGCGAGACCATCGAAAACCGCTACCGCGAAGCCTGCAAGGCGTTCCAGGCCGAATACGGCATCAGCGAAGACTGCCTGCATGTGGCTGAAGGGCCGGCGGATGTGCTGATCCCGTTTACCGAGAAGAAGCTTGATGCGGTGGTGACGGTGATCGGCACCGTATGCCGCACGGGGATTTCCGGGGCGTTGATTGGCAATACTTCGGAGGTGGTGCTGGATGAACTGGAGGGCGATGTGCTGGTGCTCAAGAGCGAAGAAGCCATCGCCCACCAGGCCGAACTGGCCCGCGGCTGACGCAATTGCCACGATTGGCGCGGTCCCTGTAGGAGCGGCCTTGTGTCGCGAAAGGGCCGCAAGGCGGCCCCAGAAATTTATGCATCAAAGCTGAAATCTGGGGCCGCTTCGCGGCCCTTTCGCGACACAAGGCCGCTCCTACAGGGACCGCGCAGGCCCGCTAGGCCATCGCCTCGCGCACCTTCGGGTCCAGGCCCTCCCCTGCGTTGGCCTCGATCCACTCCGCCAGTTGCCGGCGCATGGCCGGCGTCCAGAAGCTTTGCAAATGCTGCCGCACCCCCTGCACCGCCAGCGCCCGGTTTGGCTCACTGTCGAAGTAATGGGCAATCTGGTTGGCCATCTTGACCAGGTTGTCACTGCTCATCGGCGCACCTCGGCTTTTTCCGCTGTGCGGCGCTCTATCAGCAGCCGCCGCTGTTCATCACTGAAGTCCTGGTAGCGCTTTTGCCATTGTGATGGCTGGAACACTTTCACCACTTCCACAGCCGTCACCTTGTACTCGGGGCAGTTGGTGGCCCAGTCGGAGTTGTCGGTGGTGATCACGTTCGCCCCCGATTCAGGGAAGTGGAACGTGGTGTACACCACGCCCGGCGCCACCCGTGCGCTGACCTTGGCACGCAGCACGGTCTGCCCGGCGCGGCTGCCGATTCCCACCCAGTCACCGTCCTGAATGCCACGGCTTTCGGCGTCGGTCGGGTGGATCTCCAAACGGTCGGCGTCATGCCAGGCGACGTTGCCGGTACGCCGGGTCTGAGCCCCGACGTTGTACTGGCTGAGGATGCGCCCGGTGGTCAGCAGCAGCGGATAGCGGTTGTTGACCTTTTCGTCGGTGGGCACGTAGCCGGTAAGCATGAAGCGGCCCTTGCCACGCACGAACTGGTCGATGTGCATGGTCGGTGTGCCATCGGGTGCAGCATCGTTGCATGGCCATTGCAGGCTGCCATGGCGGTCGATCTCGGCGTAGCTTACCCGGCGGAAGGTCGGCGTCAGGCGAGCGATCTCGTCCATGATCTCGGACGGGTGGCGGTAGTTCATCGGGTAGCCCAGGGCGTTGGCCAGGGCCACGGTGGCTTCCCAGTCGGCCTTGCCGGCCAGCGGCTCCATGACCTTGCGCACCCGCGAAATGCGCCGCTCGGCATTGGTGAAAGTGCCGTCCTTTTCAAGGAATGAACTGCCCGGCAGGAACACATGGGCGAACTTGGCGGTTTCGTTGAGGAAAATATCCTGCACCACCACGCACTCCATGGCGTGCAAGGCTGCCGTGACGTGCTGGGTGTTGGGGTCGCTCTGGGCGATGTCCTCACCCTGGCAGTACAACGCTTTGAAGCTGCCGTCCAACGCAGCCTCGAACATGTTGGGAATGCGCAGACCAGGGTCGGGCTGCAGGGTCACGCCCCAGGCTCGTTCGAACTCGGCGCGCACGCCCTCGTTGGAGATATGCCGGTAGCCGGGCAGCTCGTGGGGGAACGAACCCATGTCGCACGAACCCTGCACGTTGTTCTGCCCGCGCAACGGGTTCACCCCTACCCCCTCGCGGCCGATATTGCCGGTGGCCATGGCCAGGTTGGCGATGCCCATCACCGCAGTACTACCCTGGCTGTGCTCGGTCACGCCCAAGCCGTAATAGATGGCTGCGTTGCCGCCGGTGGCATACAACCGCGCAGCGGCGCGGATCTGCTCGGCAGGCACACCACAGACCGGGCCGAGCACCTCGGGGGCGTTGTCTGCCAGGCTGACGAAGTCGCGCCAGCGGGCGAAGTCTTCGGTTTCGCAGCGGGCATCGATGAAGCGTTGAGCCAGCAGGCCCTCGGTGACTATCACGTGGGCCAGGGCGTTGAGCATGGCCACGTTGGTGCCTGGGCGCAGTTGCAGATGCAGCTCGGCACGGGCGTGCGGCGAGTCGACCAGGTCGATACGCCGTGGGTCGATCACGATCAGCCGAGCCCCCTGGCGCAAGCGACGCTTGAGTTGCGAACCAAACACCGGGTGAGCATCGGTGGGGTTGGCGCCGATCACCAGCACCACGTCGGCCTGCATCACCGAATCGAAGCTTTGCGTGCCCGCCGATTCACCCAGGGTCTGCTTCAGGCCATAGCCAGTGGGCGAATGGCACACCCGCGCGCAGGTATCGACGTTGTTGTTGCCGAATGCCGTGCGCACCAATTTCTGCACCAGGTAGGCTTCTTCGTTGGTGCAGCGGCTGGAGGTGATGCCGCCAATGGCGTCGCGCCCGTACTTGAGCTGGATGCGGCGGAACTCGCTGGCGGCATAGGTCACCGCCTCGTCCCAGCTCACTTCCTGCCACGGGTCTTCCAGGCGCTTGCGAATCATCGGCTTGGTAATGCGGTCCGGGTGGGTGGCATAACCCCAGGCGAAGCGGCCTTTGACGCAGGCGTGGCCATGGTTGGCGCCGCCGTTCTTGTCCGGGACCATGCGCACCAGCTGGTCGCCCTTCATTTCGGCGCGGAACGAACAGCCAACGCCGCAGTAGGCGCACGTGGTAATGACCGAACGCTCAGGCTGGCCAAGTTGCACCAGGCTCTTTTCCGTCAGGGTCGCAGTCGGGCAGGCCTGCACGCAGGCGCCGCACGACACGCACTCGGAAGTGAGGAAGTCATCACCACCCGCTGCCGCTACCCGCGATTCAAAACCACGCCCGGTAATGGTCAGGGCAAAGGTGCCCTGGATATCCTCGCAGGCGCGCACGCAGCGGCTGCAAACGATGCACTTGCTCGGCTCGTAGTCGAAATACGGGTTGGAAACGTCCTTTTTCTCGGCCAGGTGGTTGGCGCCGTCATAGCCATAGCGCACCTCGCGCAGGCCCACCTGGCCAGCCACGGTCTGCAGCTCGCAGTTACCGTTGGCCGAGCAGGTCAGACAGTCCAGCGGGTGGTCGGAAATGTACAGCTCCATCACGTTGCGGCGCAGGCCGGCCAGGCGCGGGGTTTCGGTACGTACCACCATGCCTTCGCTGACCGGCGTGGTGCAGGACGCCGGGTAGCCGCGCATGCCTTCGATTTCCACCATGCACATGCGGCACGAGCCGAAGGCTTCAAGGCTGTCGGTGGCGCACAGTTTGGGGATGCTGGTGCCGAGCATCGCGGCGGCGCGCATCACCGAGGTGCCGGCGGGCACACTGATGGCGCGGCCGTCAATGCTCAGGCTGACCTGCACGTCGCTGTCACGGGCCGGGGTGCCGAGGTCGCTGTTTTTATCAGAAGCGGGGTCGAAGAAATTGATCACTGCGCGGCCTCCGTGGTGGTCAGCCCAAAATCGGCAGGGAAGTACTTGAGCGCACTGGCCACCGGGTAAGCGGTCATGCCCCCCATGGCGCACAGCGAGCCGTACTGCATCGTGTCGCACAGGTCGCGCAGCAACAGCGCCTGGTCGTGGCGTTCAGCGAGGTCGCTGCTGGCGATCAGCCGGTCGACCACTTCCATGCCCCGCGTCGAGCCGATGCGGCATGGGGTGCACTTGCCACAGGACTCCTCGGCGCAGAACTGCAGGGCGAAACGCGCCATGCTGGCCATGTTCAGGGTGTCGTCGGCCACCACTACACCGCCGTGGCCGAGCATCGCGCCCATGGCGGCGAAGGCTTCATAGTCCAGCGGCGTGTCGAAGTGGCTGGGGGGTACCCAGGCACCAAGCGGCCCCCCGACCTGCGCGGCCTTCAGCGGCCGGCCACTGGCCGTGCCACCGCCGTAACCGTCCACCAGTTCGCGCAGGGTCAGGCCGAACGCACGCTCCACCAAGCCACCCTGGCGGATGTTACCGGCCAGCTGGAACGGCATGGTGCCCAGCGAGCGGCCCATGCCGAAATCGCGATAGAACGCCGCGCCCTTGGCCAGAATGATGGGCACCGAAGCCAGGGTAAGCACGTTGTGCACCAGCGTCGGCAAGCCGAACAGGCCTTGCAGCGCGGGCAGTGGGGGCTTGGCGCGGACGATGCCGCGCTTGCCTTCGATGGATTCGAGCAACGCGGTTTCTTCGCCGCAGATATAGGCGCCGGCGCCCACTCGCACTTCCAGGTCGAACGCCTGGCCACTGCCGGCTACGTCAGTGCCGAGGTACCCCGCATCACGGGCAATGGTGAAGGCCTGGTCAAGCGAGCGGATAGCGTCGGGATATTCCGAGCGTACATAGATGTATCCCTTGTCGGCCCCGACGGCGAGGCCGGCAATGATCATGCCCTCGATCAGCAGGAAGGGGTCGCCCTCCATCAGCATGCGGTCGGCAAAGGTGCCGGAGTCACCCTCGTCAGCGTTGCACACCACGTATTTTTGCCCGGCATCGGCGTCACGCACGGTGCGCCACTTGATGCCGGCCGGGAACGCCGCGCCACCACGGCCACGCAGACCGGAATCGAGTACCGCAGCGACCACGTCGGCACCGTCCAGGGCCACGGCTACCTCCAGCCCTGCGAAACCGCCGTGGGCGCGGTAGTCATCCAGCGACAACGGGCGGGTGATGCCGGCGCGGGCGAACAACAGGCGCTGCTGGGTCTTGAGGTAAGGTATTTCTTCGACCGCGCCCAGTGCCAGTGAGTGGCCACCAGGATCACCGGCCAGGGCATCGAGCAGGGACGGCACGTCCTGCGGGGTAACCGGGCCGAAGCCCTGGCGCCCTTGCGCACTGTCGCACTCGATCAGCGGCTCCAGCCAGTACAACCCGCGTGAGCTGGTGCGTTGGATGTCCAGAGGCAACTGGCGGCGCTCGGCCTCGCGCTGCAAGGCCTCGACGACCTGATCGGCACCCACGGCGCGGGCGACCGAATCGCAGGGAATGTACAGGGTCAGCATGCAGCGTCCTCCCGGCAACCATTGACCAGGGCGCGCAGGCGCTCGGGGGTGAGGCGCGCGTGCACTTGGCCGTCCAGCTCCAGCGCCGGCGAGCAGGCACAGGCGCCCAGGCAATACACCGGCCGAAGGCTGATGGCGCCGTCGGCGCTGGTGCCATGATCGTCCAGTGCCAGCTGTTCACGCAGCTGCGCGGCCAGGGCCTCGGCGCCACGGCTCTGGCACGACTCGGCGCGGCACAGGCGCAGAGTATGACGGGCAGGCGGCGCGGTGCGGAAATCGTGGTAGAAGCTGATCACCCCGCGCACCTCGGCCAGGCTAAGGTTCAGGGCATGAGCGATTTCGGGGACAGCCGCATCGGGGATGTAACCGATGTCGTGCTGGATGGCATGCAGGATCGGCAACAGGGCCCCCGGGGTGGCCTTGTCGCGGGCCAGAATGCGCTGGATATCGGGCAGGTGGAGCAATTCATCAGGCATACAGCGGACCTCGGCATCACGGACCCTGCCTGAATGATTGTGAGGGCAGGTGTCCGGCGTGTTCTGCTGCGGCGCGCCGGCCACGTCACGGTTGCGTGGTACTGGCGGCCTCCTTGCCCACGGCCGCACATCTGCGCGCGCTGGTCCCTGGGCATCCTGCAAGCATGGCACTTGTGGCGTCGAGGGGTTGCGTGCGAGCGACCAGGCGCATCCTGAAACCGACCTGTGGTCAGGAGGCCGGCCAGCCAGGCTTCACCCTGCTCCAGACCCTTGACGCTGAGCCGTAATCAGCCACAGCAGGTAGCAACCACCCAATACTCCGGTCACCAACCCCACCGGCAACTGCGCCGTGGCCGCCAGGCGTTGGCTCAGCCAATCGGCCACCAGCAGCAGCGCCGCGCCCATCAAGGCGGCACACAGCAATGGCACCCCCGCAGTACGCGTAAGCCGCCGCGCCAATTGCGGGCCAGCCAGGGCGATGAAAGCAATCGGCCCGGCTGCGGCAGTGGCAATGGCAGTAAGCCCTACCGCTGCAAGCACCAGGCGCAACCGCGAACGCTCCACCGCCACGCCCAACTGGCCAGCCATGCCATCGCCCATTTCCATCAGAGCCAGTTCACGCTTGTACAGCAGGGCCACCGGTACCATCAGTGCCAACCCCAGCGTGGCAGGCAACACATGGGCCCAGGTACGAGTGTTGAGCGAACCGGCCAGCCACAGCTGGGCGAACAGTGCCTGGTCGAGGTCGCCGGTGACCAGCAGCAGCTGGTTGAGGCCCGACAGCGTGGCGCCCATGCCTATACCCACCAGCACCAGCCGGTAACCCTGGCCGCCCTGCCCGCGACGCGCCAACAGCAACACCAGCAACGCGGTAAGCATGCCGCCTGCAACAGCGGCCAACGCCGTGGCCAACGGGCCGGCATCGAACAGGATGATTTGCACGATGGCACCACTCGCAGCGCCTGTGGTAAAGCCAATGACATCGGGCGAACCCAGAGCATTGCGCGCGATCGACTGGAAGATTGCCCCAGCCATGCCCAGCGCCGCGCCCACCAGCATTGCCGTGAGTACCCGCGGCAAACGCACGCGGATGACAATGCGGCTGGCCATCTCGTTGTCACCCTGCCCAAACAGGCTGGTCAACACCTGGCCTGCATGGATCGGCAGGCTACCCGTACCCAGCAGCAACACCGCCAGGCCCATCACCAACAGCGACAGTGCACTGCCGACCAGCACGGCCCGCAAACTGAAACGCAGGCTCAGGGGCCCGCATCGAAGCACACGCAACCCATTCACAGCTGACATAGGCGAAACCTGCCAATCAATACGATAAAGGCCGGCCCACCAAGCAACAGCGCCAGGGTCCCGGCGGCCAGCTCCGCGGGTGCCGCCAGCACGCGGCCCAGCAGGTCGGCGCCCAGCAGCAACAGCGCAGCGATCAGCGCGGCATAGGGCAGCATGCGCCGGTAGTCCGGCCCCACCAGCGATCGTGCCAGGTGCGGCGCCACCAACCCGACGAAACCGATCGGCCCGGCAATGGCGGTAGCACTGCCGGCCAGCAACATCAGCGCCACGCAGGCCAGCGCCCAGGTCAGGCGCACATTCACGCCCAACGCCCGGCCCAGATCTCGGCCCAGCGCCAAGGCATTGAGTTGTGGCATCAAGGCGGCGGCCAGGGCCAGGCCCAAGGCGATCGCCAAGGCCGGCAATGGCAGCGCAGCCGTACTGCTGCCGGCCAACGAGCCGGCCGCCCAATTGCGGAAATGGTCATAGACCTGAGGTGGGGTGTTGAGCACGAGGATGGCCGTGAGCGAGGCCAGCAGCATGCTCAGCCCTGCCCCGGCCAGTACCAGGCGCACCGGGCTGCTGTCGGCAGCGCCGGCCTGGCCAAGCAGAAACACGACAACTCCGGCGATGCCAGCGCCGAAAAAGGCCAGCGGGATGTACTGGCTGACCTGGGTCAGACCAAACAATGCTACGCCTAGGATGACCGCGAGCGCGGCGCCGGCATTCACGCCCAGCAGCCCCGGTTCGGCCAGCGGGTTGCGTGTCAGTGCCTGCATCAAAGTACCCGCTGCCCCCAGCGCGAGGCCAGCCAGCAGCGCCACCAACGTGCGTGGCACGCGTAACTCACGCACGATGAGGTGCTCATCGTTCAGCAGGTCGGGCTGGTAGAGGGCGTCGAATACCACGCCGACGGTAATCGGATGCGAGCCAATCAGCAGGCTCGCCAGCGCCGCCATGAACAGCAGCAATAGCCCTGCCAGCAGCGCAGGGCGCAAAGTCGGGCCAGCCATGGTCAGTGGAAGTAGCCGGCGACGGTGTCGAGCATCTGCCGCCCGGAATAGTAGTCGATGCGGAACGAACTGGGCCCCAACGGGTACACGCGCTTGTGCTGCACCGCGCGCAGGTTGGCCAGCACTGGGTCGTGGAGGAAGGCTTGGGCATCTTTGTCGTCGGCGCTGAGCAGGAACACATCTGCATCACCGATGGCGGCGACCAGGTTTTCGCGGGAAATGAACTGGAATTCGGTGGCGCGAATCACCTGCCCCGCCATCGCCTCGGGCAGTTCACGCACTTGAAAGCCGAGTGCGGTCAGCAGCCTTGCCTGCGGGCTGAATGTGCGGCCGATGGAATAACTGCCACCGATGTTGTAGCCGATCAGGACGACCGGCCTTGGCGAGGGGGTCAGGCGGGCTGCCGTTTCGCGAGTGTAGTCGTCGAACCGCTGGATCACCGCCTTGGCCTGCTGTTGCAGTTCGGTCTTTTCTCCAAGCTCGGTAGCCAGGTCCTGCCAGGACTGGTTGGAGTAGTTGACCACCAGCGTCGGCACGCCCTGGGCTTTCAGCTCGGCCAGGTGCGGCGCGGCGCTGTCGGCACCGGTGGCAGACACCACCAGCAAGTCGGGGGCGCTGGCCACCACGGCCTCGATGTCGAACTGCAGGTTACGGTACAGCACCTGCACATCACGCTGGTCGGCCACAGCTGCCCATTGCGAGAAGAAGCCCTTGTCATCGGTCAGGCGGCTAGGCGTGGCGGCGGCGCTGGCCACCAAGGGGGCCTGCATGGCCAGCAGGATGCCGGTCACGCTCGGTGTGGTAGAGACGATTCGCGCGGGCGCGGCTATTGCACTCGGGATCACCCCAGCCAGCGCCAGGGCGACGGCGGCCAGTGCTGCACAAATTCGAAAACGCTTCATTGCTCGGCTTCGCTCAGAGGGAATCAGCTGCGCATGATAATACTTCTCATACAGATAATTCCATCATGTAGAATACGTTCCGCAAAATACCGGATTGCCAAGGACCCGCCATGAGCCCTCGCCTGCAAGCCCGCGCGCTGACCCTGCGCCGCGACCAAAGAACCCTGTCGCACGATCTGTCGCTGGACATCCAGGACGGTGCCTTCACTGTGATAATCGGCCCCAACGCCTGCGGTAAATCGACCCTGCTGGCAGCACTGTCGCGGCTGTTGGTGCCCAGCTGCGGCCAGGTGCTGCTCGATGGCCAGGACATTCAGCAGCGCCCGGCCAAGGACGTGGCCCGGCGCCTGGCCCTGCTGCCGCAAAGTGCCAGCGCACCGGACGGCATTCGCGTAGCCGAACTGGTCGCGCGCGGCCGCTATCCGCACCAGCGTCTGTGGCAACAGTGGTCACCCGAGGATGAACAGGCGGTACAGCGCGCGATGCATGCGACCGGCATCGAGGCGCTGGCCGAGCGCCCGGTGCAGGCATTGTCTGGCGGCCAGCGCCAGCGCGTGTGGATTGCCATGGTGCTGGCGCAGGACACCCCACTGTTGCTGCTGGATGAGCCCACCACTTACCTGGATATCGCCCACCAGTATGAATTGCTGGAGTTGCTGCGCGACCTGAACCGACAGGGGCGCACTATCGTGGCGGTGCTACACGACCTGAACCAGGCCTGCCGTTATGCCAGCCACTTGGTGGCCATGCGTGAAGGCGCCATCGTCGCCCAGGGGGCGCCGGCGCAGATCTTCACCGAGGCGCTGGTGCAGCAGGTCTTTGGGTTATCCGGGCTAGTGATTGACGACCCGGTGAGCGGGACGCCTATGCTGGTGCCACGAGGGCGACGCGAGCCTCAACCCGACGAACAGTAAGACCTGCGCTCATGCCGGCAGCACCGGCGCCGGCGCACCCAGCATGCGCCCACCGGTCGCCTGGTTGACCAACCCTGCCTCATGGAACAACGCCTGGCGATCCTCCGGTGTACGCAACTGCCCCAGGTCGGTCACCGTAGTCATCACACAAACAATCTCCTGCTGCGCATCGAACACCGGCGCCGCTTGCCCGGTCACGCTGGACAGCAAGTGGCTGGTCAATTCGGCCCAGCAATGCTGGCGGATCTGCTCCAGCACTTTGGCACTGGGCGGGGTGCCACGAAAATGCGCCGGCTGCAGCTTGCGCGCCGCCTCGATGGTAGCTTTGGGCAGGAACGCCTGGAAAATCAGCCCGCAGGCCGTGTTGTCGATCGGCAGGATATCGCCCAGAGCCAGGGGGTTGATCGAGAAGTAAGCGCTGCGGTACCAACGCACCAGTGTCGGGCCCCGGTCGGTCCAGATCGCCACCCCGCCGCTGGCGGCATGCCGCTGGGCCAGCCCCTTCATGTGCTGGGCGGCAATTTCCACGGCATCCACACGCTTGAGGGCGCCGATACCGATGCTGAGCGCGGCCGGGCCCAGGTCATACAGCGCACTGGCCGGGTCCTGCTTGGCCAGCCCCTCCTTGACCAGGCTCTGCAGGTAGCGGTGCGCCGTGGAACCGCCGGTGCCTGTGCGCCGGGCCACCTCACCCAGGCTCAGTTCATTCTCCGCATTGGCCAGTACATTCAGGAACCGCGCAGCGATAGACACCGACTGAATGGTGCCGGAACGCTTCTCGCCCGGGCGCTCCGGCTCCGTGTCGGCGGGGGACTGCAAAGTGTTCAACGGGGCTATCTCCTCATTTCTGGTTTTTCCGCCAGGCATCACTAGGGTGGCCGGCAAGCGCGGCTGCCCATCATACCGCCAGCGGCCCCGGCCTGGCGCGCACGCCGGCTAGGCCAAGCATCAGCATACCACTCTGAGGAATATATTCTTTATTGCGGAACGCAATGGCACCGTGATACCTTGCAGCGCAAACGAGGATCGTTCTCATTTGGAGGTTGTCTTGAAGTACCCTGCGCAACGCTCGTTCAGCCATGGATTCGGTGTGCTGACCCTGTCTACCCTGCTCGCAGCCCCCCACGCCCTGGCCGACCAGCCCACCACTGCCGGCAGCTCGCAGCTGGTGCTCACCCCCGTGCTGGTCAGCGGCGAAAAGGTCGAACGTGACCTGCGCAACACCGCTTCGTCGGTGTCGGTGAAAAGCGCCAGCGAAATCGACAGCCTCAAGACCGGCAATGCCTCGGTACACGAAGTGCTCAATGACGTCCCCAATGTGATCTACACCGACACGGTGGGCGCGCCGATCATTCGCGGCCAGGACACCCAGGGCCCGAACAACGGCGCCAACGTGTTCTGGGGCGGTACTGTGCCGCGCGCCACCATCAACCTTGACGGGCACTACCTGAACTACAACGAGATGTACTTTGGCGCGCCATCGGTGTGGGACGTGGACAGCATCGAGGTGTACCGCGGCCCGCAGACCACCAGCCAGGGTGCCAACGCCATTGCCGGCGCCATCGTGGTCAAGACCAAGGACCCGACGTTCACCCCGGAGGCGGCCTACCAGGCCGAGATCGGCAGCTACCACTCACGGCGCTCTTCGCTGGCAGTCTCCGGCCCACTCAGCGACAACCTGGCCGGGCGCCTGGCACTGGACTATGCAGCGCGCGACACCTTCATCGACTACACCAACCCCTCGTTTGCCAGCCACAACACCGACCAGGATTTCCGCGCCCTGAACCTGCGTGGCAAGCTGCTGTGGCTGCCTGATGCGGTGCCCGGCCTGGGTCTGAAGTACACCTTCGCCCACGGCGACTCCAATCGCCCCACCCAGGAAGCAGCCTCGCGGCCGTTCCACAAGCTGGACCACACCGGCGCCACCATGCCCAGCTGGCACCAACAGAGCAACACGCACATCGTCGACGTGGATTACGAACTGGACAACGGCATGAAGCTGTTCAACCAGACCCAGTATTCGCTGTCCAACGTGCATCGGGTGATTGGCGTGGCGAACGGCGGAGATGCCGACATTCGCCAGAAAAACTTCTCCAACGAAAGCCGCATCACCTTCGGCGAGCAACAGGACACCCTCAGCGGTATGGCTGGCCTGTACCTGGCGCGCACCGACTCGGACGAAATCCTGTATTACGGCGGCATCTCGGACTTCGACGACACCAAGCGCAACCTGGGCGTATTCGGTGAGGTCAGCTACCGCCTCAATGACCGCTGGACGCTCACCACTGCCCTGCGCCTGCAGCAGGACCAGATCCAGCGCAGCGGCACTTCGCCGTTCGCCGCCAATGGGCTGGACTACGACAAGACCTTCACCGCGCTCCTACCCAAGGTGTCTTTGGCCTACGCCCTGACCCCGCAATGGACCGTCGGCGGCATGGTCAGCCGCGGCTACAACCCGGGTGGTGTGTCGCTCAACCTAAGCAGCAAGCGCTTCGAGGCGTTCGACGATGAGCGCATGTGGAACTACGAGCTGTTCGCCCGCGCCAGCCTGCTGGACGACCGCCTGCACCTGAACGCCAACCTGTTCTACATGGACATGCAAGATGCCCAGTACAACATCCCGGTGGTGCTGGCCTCGGGCCTGACCCAGTCCTACACCATCAACGCCGAGAAGGCCCATGCCTATGGCTTCGAGCTGTCGGCGGACTACCGCGTGCTGGATAACCTGACCCTCAAGGCCAGCGCGGGTGCCCTGCAAACCCGCATCGACGACATCGACGCCAACAACCGCTATGCCGGCAACGAATTTGCCCGTTCGCCCGGTTACACCGTCAGCTTCGGCCCGAGCTGGGACATCACTGACCGCGTCAACCTCAATGCCCAGGTGCGGCACATCGACGGTTACTACTCGGACGTTGCCAACACCAAAAGCTATGCCATCGACGGCTACACCGTGGCCGACGCGCGCATGAGCTACCGCTTCAGCGACCAGGTGCAGGTGTACACCTACGTGAAAAACGTGTTCGACGAACGCACCCCTACCTATATGCAAACCAACCGGGGGATAGGCGGTATCGAAGCGAGCATGACCGAGCCGCGTACCGTGGGAGTGGGTGTCAAAGGCGCCTTCTGATGTCAACCGGGCCGCTTCGCGGCCCCAACCCGCAACAGCCAGCAACCGGAGACCCTGATGAAATTGAAAAAAGGCCTGCACATCGGCATGTCGCTCGCCCCCACCTGGCTCAGCGGCGAGGGCTGGCGGCGCGTCGACAGCCGCGTCGAAACCCTGTTCGGCAGCGATTTCGCCATGGACATCGCGCGCCGCTCGGAAGCCGCGCACCTGGACTTCGTGTTCCGCCCTGATGTCAGTTGCGTAGTCGCCGATGCCCTGGCAAGTGGCTCGGGCTTTACCAGCCTCGACCCCACCGTGCTACTGGCCGCGCTTACCCGCGAGACCCACCATATTGGCCTGGTGTCCACGGTCTCGACCACTTTCTTCCCGCCCTACCTGGTCGCGCGTCAGCTACAGTCGCTGAACTGGCTGAGCCAGGGCCGGGTTGGCTGGAACATCGTCACAGCCTTGCAGGGCCACGAAAACTTCGGCCTGGCGGCCATGCCCTGCGCAGAACAACGCTACGCCCGCGCCGCCGAGTTCACCGAAGTGGTCCAGCGGCTATGGCGCAGCTTCCCGCAGCAGGCCCTGCGCATCGACCGCGAGAACGGGATGTATGCCGACCCGGCGCAGGTCCTGCCGATCAACCACCAAGGTGACTTCCTGCAGGTGCAGGGCCCACTGAACTTGCCCGAACAGGGGGCGCGCATTCCACTGATCCAGGCGGGTGCATCCGACAGCGGCCGCGACTTTGCCGCCCGCGTCGCGGACATCGTGTTTGCCCCTACCCCCGACCAGGCCGCCGCCGCCGACCTGCGCCGCGATCTGTCGCGCCGTGCGCAAAAGCATGGTCGCCAGGCCGATGACATTCGCCTGCTGCCAGGCCTGAGTCTGTACCTGGCGCCCACCCGTCAGCAGGCCCGCGAGCTGTTCATGGACACCCACGCCCAGGTGGACAAGCCGCGCAAGTTTGCTGCTATCGAGAAGATGATCGGCATCGACCTGACCAACTGGCCGAGCGACCGGCGCATTCAAGCGGCCGACCTGCCGCCGCTACAGTTGCTGCCCGGTGCCAGCCGCACCCATGTAAGCCTGCTGCGCCGGCTGATCGAGCGCGAGTCGCTATTGCCAGAAGAACTGCTGATGCGCCCGGAAGTGCTGTCGGCGGCGCACTGGCAGGTGATCGGCACGGTCGATGATGCCGTGGCCGAGATTGCCGACTGGGCTGAGGCAGGGGTAATGGATGGCTTTATCGCCGCGCCAGGAGGCTCGTTTGGCTCGGTGTACAGTTTTCTGGATGAGGTGGTGCCGCGACTGGTGGAGCGTGGGTTGTTCCGTGAGCGCTATCAGGGGGCTACGTTCGCCGAGCACCTGCAGCGGTATTGACGGTCAACGAGGGCTGCTACGCAGCCCATCGCGACACAAAGCAATGCCCACAAAAGTTCAAGGCGTGCCCTTCCCCTCCACCGCCTTGGCCGTTTCAATCAGCTTGTCGAACTTGCGATTGAGCTGGGCAAAGGTCTCATCGCTCTTGGCCCGCGCCTTGATGTTGTTCGCCGAGCTGGCCTTGTCGGCGATGGTCACCACTGTCCAGCCCCAGTCTTTGGACACCCAGTAAACCAACTCACCGTCTGCGGAAAACGCTTCTAGCCGGCCACCGGAACGCGGCACCCGCTTGGCGTCCTTGGTCATCGGCAGCAACTGCTGGACCCGCGCCTCGTCGGTGGTGTCCAACTGCACCTGCACCTGGCGAAGCTGGTCGGCCTCGTTGAAGGACGCCTTCACTTTCGAGACGGGTATACCGCCGAGGTTGTAATTTCCCTTCGGGCCGGCCCCCTGAAAAAACTCGGTAGGCACCTGATAGTGATAGCCGGTGAATTGCTCTACCTCACCGAACTGCTGCTGCAGAATGGCGAGGACCTGGGGCTTGGGCATGCCCAGGGTGAACTGGCCGACTTCAAGCGCCGACCAGGCTTGCAGGGGGAAAATCGCGCAGGCGAACAGCAGCGGTAAGGTCCGTTTCATGGGGTTGTCTTCCTTGAAGTGAGCCGGCAAACCTAACCCCTGCACGACAATCCGACAATACTGGCAGGGTGCCAAGGCCGCCCTGCCCCGGCTTCAGGCCACCGCTTTTTCCGCGCCGTGCGTGGCTTCCAGCTCGCGCACCAATGGCAGCACGTGCTCACCGAAATACGCCACTTCTTCCTGAAAATGCAGGAACCCGGAAAGGATCAGGTCGACGCCCACCGCCTTCAGAGCAACGATTCGCTCGGCAATCTGCCGAGGCGTGCCGATCAGGTTGGTCTTGAAACCATCGTTGTACTGCACCAGGTCCTCGAAGCTGGACTTGGCCCAGTTACCCTCGCCCTCCGGGCTGGCCGACCCCGCATGCTTCACTTCCTGACCGAACGCCCGCACCGCTTCGGGGTTGGCCTTGTCGATGATTTCCTGCAGCACTGCGCGCGCCTGTTCCTCGGTGTCGCGGGCGATGATGAAGGCATTGACCCCGATCTTTACCGAGTGGCCGTTGGCCGCCGCCTTGGCGCGGATATCGTCGACCTGGGCCTTGATCCCCTCGACGCTGTTGCCGTTGGTGAAGTACCAGTCCGACACGCGCGCCGCCATGTCCCGCGCAGCACGCGAGCTACCACCCTGGAAAATCTCCGGGTGTGGCTGCTGCAGCGGCTTGGGTTTGAGGTTGTAGTTGCGAAAGCGATAGAAGTCGCCGTTGAAGGTGAAGTTGTCGTGGGTCCAGATGCCCTTCAGCGCGCGGATGAACTCTTCGGAACGGCGATAGCGCTCGTCGTGGTCCAGCCAAGGCTCACCGATGGCATGGAACTCGCCCTTGAACCAGCCCGAGACCACGTTGATGGCGATACGGCCATGGGTGAAGTGGTCGATGCTGGCCAGCTGCTTGGCCGCCAGCGCCGGGTTCCAGGGGCCTGGAAGGATGGCGGCGATAACCTTGAGTTTTTCTGTGGCAGCCAGCAGCGCGTGGCTGATGGTGACCGACTCATGCTGGTTGTCGGCGCCGTAACCGGCTGTGAAACGGATTTGCGACAGGGCGTAGTCGAAGCCGGCCTTTTCAGCAATTTGCGCAAGCTTGCGGTTGTAGTCGATGTCCCAGCTGGTGCGCTGCTCGATGGTGCTGACCACCAGGCCACCGCTGACGTTGGGGACCCAGTAGGCGAACTTGATTGGGGCGTGGCTCATGGGGAGGCTCCTTGAGAGTCCTTGGGGTTCGAGGAGACAGGAGCAGCAACCGTGCCAATCGACAAACCCAAAAATATCAACAAGTTGCACGAAGTTCGCCTGCTGTCCGAGTGCATGGCAGACAGCAGACTGTAAAACCACTGTTGCCCCTGCAACAGCACGCCAGAAGGCGCCAGCCAAGCGCTCGGCGGTCAAGTAATTGTGCCCGATGGTCAAGCGACTCTCCGCGCTGACTGGGAGGATTACAGCAGGCCGCAAGGCCGGCAAAACAATAACAGCAACCAGGAGAACCCCATGACTAGCTACCTGCAGGCCTATGCCCGCGCTGCCGACGACCCCGAAGGTTTCTGGCGCGAACAGGCCGCCGCACTGGACTGGCATCGCTTTCCGCAACAGATCTTCACTGCCCAGGCTGATGGCAGCGGCCGCTGGTTCGCCGATGGCCAACTGAACACCTGCCACTTGGCCGTGGACCGCCACGTCGCGGATGGCGCAGGCGAGCGCTGCGCCATCCTTTACGACTCACCCGCCACAGGCGTGCAGGAGCGCATCAGCTACCAGCAGCTGCAAGCGCGCGTGGCCCGGTGCGCCGGTATGCTGCGCGCCCTTGGGGTGGGGCGTGGTGACCGAGTGATCATCTACATGCCGATGATCCCCCAGGCGCTCGTCGGCATGCTGGCCTGTGCGCGGTTGGGTGCCGTGCATTCGGTGGTGTTTGGCGGTTTCTCCGCCGCCGAGCTGGCGGTGCGAATCCGCGATGCCCAGCCCAAGGTGCTGCTCAGCGCCAGCTGCGGCATCGAGTACGACCGGGTGGTGCCCTACAAGCCGCTGCTCGACCAGGCCCTGCAACTGGCCAACGGGCATAGCCCGCACCTGGTGATCGAGCAACGCGAACAGGCCCTGGCCCCGTTGCACGGCCCCCGCGAGCACGACTGGCAACAACTGCAGGCCCAAGCCGAAGCCGTACCTGCGGTGCCAGTGAATGCCACTGACCCGCTGTACATCCTCTATACCTCGGGCACCACGGGTAAACCCAAAGGAGTAGTGCGTGACCACGGCGGGCATGCCGTGGCGCTCAACTTCAGCATGCAGGCCCTGTACGACGCACACCCCGGCGAGGTGTTCTGGGCCGCCTCGGACATCGGCTGGGTCGTGGGCCATTCGTACATCGTCTATGCCCCGCTGATCCGTGGCTGCACCACCTTGCTGTACGAGGGCAAGCCGGTGCGCACGCCCGACGCCGGGGCGTTCTGGCGGGTGATCGCCGAACACCAGGTGAATGTGTTCTTCACTGCCCCCACTGCCTTCCGCGCCATCAAGCGCGAAGACCCGCAGGTACAGCTGGCCGCCGGTCGCGACTTGTCCTGCCTGAAGGCCGTGTACGTGGCCGGCGAGCGCCTGGACCCGCCAACCAGCCAATGGCTGCAGGGGTTTCTGCCCTGCCCGGTTGTCGACCACTGGTGGCAGACCGAGACCGGCTGGGCGATTGCCGGCAACCCGCGCGGGCTGGATGACTTGCCGATGAAGACCGGCTCGGCCAGCGTACCGATGCCGGGCTACCGGCTGGACATTCTGGACGACGAAGGCCAGCCTGTCCCCTGCAACCAGCCGGGCAACATCGCCCTGCGCCTGCCATTGCCGCCCGGCACCCTGACCACCCTGTGGGGCGACCCGCAGCGCTTTGCCGACAGCTACCTGAGCAGCTTCCCCGGCTACTATTGCAGCGGCGACGGCGGCTACTTGGACGAAGACGGCTACCTGTTCGTCATGGGCCGGGTGGACGATGTGATCAACGTGGCCGGGCACCGGCTGTCCAGCGGTAGCCTGGAAGAAGCCCTGGGCGAGCACCCGGCCGTTGCCGAGTGCGCGGTGGTGGCACTGGCCGAGGAGCTCAAGGGCGAGGTGCCGGTGGGGTTCGTGGTGCTCAAGCACGGCCAGCAGCCCGACCCGGCGCTGCTGGAACGCGAACTGGTCGCCAGGGTGCGCGATGCGGTCGGCGCTGTCGCTTCGCTACGGCGGGTGTTCATCCTCAAGCGCCTGCCCAAGACCCGCTCTGGCAAGATTCTGCGCAAGACCCTGCGCAGCCTGGCCGCCAACCCCGAAGTGGCCATGCCTGCGACCATCGAAGACCCGGCCGTGCTGGATGAAGTGCGCGCGGTGTTCGAACAGGCAGGTTGCTATGACGCCGCCCAGGGACGCAAGGCTGCCACCGGGCACTGACCAGGCTGAAAAAACAAACCCCGCCAAGGCAAACCTTGGCGGGGCGCGCGTACAACCGGGGTCACACCGTCACAGCTGGTGCAGCACACGCTGCAAGGCGCTGAGGAACTGCTCGACGTTCTGCGCCGAGAAGCACAACTGCGGGCGGATCTTCAGGGCATTGTTGTCGGCCCCCGACACGCCGATCAGCATGCCTTCTTCCCGTAGCAGGTTGACGATACGCCGCGCCGTGGCGCCATCGGCAGCGCCCGACGGCGCTACCACATCCACCCCAATGAACAACCCCGCGCCACGTACCTGGCCAAGGCAGGCATGCTCGCGTGCAAGGCCCTCCAGGCCCTCCTTCAGTTGGCCCCCCACCTGCCGGGCATTCTCCTGCAGGCCTTCGTCCTCGATCACTTGCAGCACTGCCAGGCCCACGGCCGCAGACACCGGGTTGCCGCCAAACGTGTTGAAGTAACTGGCGTTGCGGCCGAAGCGCTCCAGGATTTCAGGGCGCACCGTCAAACCTGCCAGCGGGTGACCATTGCCCATCGGTTTGCCCATGGTCACCAGGTCGGGCACCAGGCCATGGCGCTGGAAGCCCCACATGTGCGTGCCGGTGCGGCCAAAACCTGGCTGCACCTCGTCGGCGATGAACAGGCCACCCGCAGCGCGCACCGCCTCCACCGCTTCGACAAGAAAGCCGGCAGGGTCGGCGAACACGCCATCGCTGGTGAACAACGTGTCGACCAACAACGCAGCCGGGCGGATGCCATGACGCTGCATGTCGGCCAGCGCAGCACGCACCTGGGCGGCGAACTGCTGGCCAACCTGGTGCGGGGCGTGCGGCAGGTGCAACGGGGCGTCGACCACGCGGATATCACGGCCCAGCGGCACGTAGTCGCCCACCGACGGCGACAGCTCGGCGATGGCCGCCGTCATACCGTGGTAGGCATAGCGGGTAACGATCACGCCTGTGCCCCCGGTGTAGTCCCGGGCAATGCGCAGGGCCAGGTCATTGGCCTCACTGCCGGTGCAGGTGAACATCACGTTGCCCAACTGCGCCGGCATGGTCGCCAGCAGCTTCTCGGCATAATCGAGTACGCCTTCATGCAGGTAGCGGGTATGGGTATTGAGCGCAGCCGCCTGCCCGGCCAGGGCTTCGACCACACGAGGGTGGCTATGGCCCACCGAGGCGACGTTGTTGTACAGGTCGAGGTAGGCCCGCCCTGCCGTGTCGTACAGCCACGTACCCGCGCCGCGCACCAGGTGCAGCGGGTTGTCGTAGAACAGCTGGTAGGCCGGCCCCAGCAGGCGTTGGCGGCGCTCGATCAGGCGGCGCTCGGCGGCATCCAGGGCAGCAGCCTGCTCGGGCTGGAAGGCATTTACTTTCAACATGGTCGGTCTCCTCAGGTGTCCTGGCGGGCGTCGTCCATGACGATGCTGCCGATGATGTGGTACTTGCGGCGGTCGAAGTAACGGAAGTACAAGGCGATCGAGCCACCCAACGCGAAGCTGGCGGCGACGATCCACGGGATCAGCCGGAACAACAGCGATTCGGCCGCGCTGCCAGCGGCGAAGCTGAGGTTGGCGAACAGCAGGTAAACCACGTACAGCATGCCGATGCCGCCCAGCAGGGGCGCGAGGAAGGTCTTGAACCAATGGGCCTGGGCACGGCGTTGGGTGCCGACATGGAAGTAGCAGATCACGGCGAAGGCGCACAGCGCCTGGACGATCAGAATGCCCATGGTGCCGAGGATTGCCAGCAAGGCATACAAGTCGGCATACGGGTCTTTACCGGTGAGCAGGAACGCCAGCACGATCAGCGTGGCGATCACGCTTTGCACGGTCGAGGCTACATGCGGCGAGCCATGGCGGGCATGAGTACGGCCAACGGTGCGGCCTAGGAACACGAACAGGTTCTCCCGGCCCAGGGCATAGAGGTAGCGCGCGGCACAGTTATGGAAGGCCATGCCGCAGGCAAACGAGCCGGTCACCACCAACAGCTTGAACAGGCTCACGGCCCACTCGCCCAGGTACAGGCGGGTCGGCCCGTAGAACACCTCGGCGGCACTGGCCGGGTCCTGCGCCAGGCGAATGGCTTCGGCAGGGCCGGAACCGGCGATGGCCATCCACGAGACGAACACATAGAACACGCCGATGCCGATCACCGCGAGCAGCGTCGCCAAGGGGATGATCTTTTTCGGGTTGCGCGATTCCTCGCCGTACATGGCCGAGGACTCGAAACCCACCCAGGACCAGAAGGCGAAGAACAGGCCGATGCCAGCGTTCGCACCTATCACCCCCTCGGCTGGCCGGAAGGCGTTGAGCGGGTTGATCGACTCCACCGCCATGCCCTGCGGCCCACCGCCGTGGAACAGCACGGCAAAGGCCATCAGCCCCAGCATCAGGATCTCCAGCACCAGGCACAGCCCCAGCACCTTGGCAGTGAGGGAGATGTCGAAGTAGCTGAGCACGCCGTTGGCCAATAGCATGGCCAGGGCAAACACGATCCATGGCACATGCAGGCCGACGACACTGGCCAGCAGGTCTTCACAGAAGAAGGCGAAAATGCCCACCAACGCCGCTTCGAAAACGATGTAGGTCAGCGTTACGGCAAGCCCCGAGGCCATGCCCACCACCCGGCCCAAGCCATGGGAAATGAAGCCGTAGAACGCCCCTGTGGCGGTGATGTACTTGGCCATCTGTGCATAGCCAATGGCGAACAGCGCCAGGATGATCGTGGCCACCAGGTAGCCCGCCGGCGCGTACTGACCATTGCCGCTGCCGATGGCGATCGGCACGTTGCCAAGCATGGCGGTGATCGGCGCCGCAGTGGCAACCGTCATGAACAGCACACCCATCAAGCCCACTGCATTCTTGCGCAGGCGCTGCACCTCATGGGGCTGTGCCTGGCTGTCAAGCCGGCGCTCCAGTTCACCGCTGTAGGTCTCGCTCATCAGGATCCACTCCGTGCTTTTATGGTTTTGGTGGAAAAGGGTCAGGCCAGTGCTTGCAGGGACTCGGGCAGGATCTGCCCACCATCGATGATCAGGCTTTGCCCAGTGATGTAGCCGGCCTCTCTGGAAGCAAAGAACAACGCGGCATTGGCAATGTCCTCGACCTGGCCGAGGCGCTTGAGCGGAATGGACGCGGCCATGCTGGCCTGGTAGTCCTCACCCATGCCCTGCAAGCCTTCGGTAACGATGTTGCCTGGCAGCACGGCATTGATGGTGATGCCATCGCGGGCCAGCTCGATCGCTGCGGTACGCATGAAACCCAGCTGCGCTGCCTTGCTCGCGCCGTAGTGCGCCCAGCCTGGAAAGCCGGTGACTGGCCCGGTGATGGACGAGGTCAGGATCACCCGGCCGTACTCGGCCCTGCGCAAATACGGCAGCGCCGCCTGCACGCAGAGGAAGGTGCCTTTGGCATTGGTGCCGAGCACCTTGTCCCAGTCGGTATCGCTCATCTCGGCCAGTGCGGCAGAGGGGAAGACCCCGGCATTGGCGCACAGTACATCGAGCCCGCCCTGGGCCTGCGCCACCTCTTCGATCATCCGCAGCACCTGCGCGCGGTCACCCACATCGGCCACCAGGCCGATGACGGCCAGGCCTTGATCACGCAAGCGGCTGGCGACAGCCTCAACCTTGTCCCGGTGCCGGCCACTGATCGCCACCTTGGCGCCCTGGCGGGCGAAGCCGACGGCGATGCCCAGGCCGATACCGCTGGTACCGCCGGTGACCAATACGCTTTTGCCTTGTAGTGAAGTCAGCATGCTCTAGCCCTCGATCCGCTGTTTACGCCAGTGATGGGGGCCGATGGTGGGCCGGCCGGCAGGTGGCGACTTGACCGCAGGGCACAAGTTGAGGGCTGCAGGATCAAATTCTCGAAGCGGCCCAGGCGGCTTGTGGCGTGTGGTCAAGATTTCGCGGTTTGCGGTCAAGCCAGTGGCGCGGGGCTCGACTCATGCTGGCAGCCAGACCCCTGCCAACGGAGCGTGCCTGATGACCAACGATCACCCATCTCACACCAGCCCTGCCGTGCTTGAACGTTTCGCCCAGCACGCGCTGGCTGGCTATGCCGATACCTACCAGGGCCAGATCGAGTTGCTGGTGCACTCCGAGAACGCCACGTATCGGGTACGGGGCTTGCGGCAACGGTATGTGATGCGTGTGCACCGCGCCGGCTATCACCAACACGCCGACATCGCCAGTGAACTGGCCTGGCTGGCCGCGCTGGAGCAGGCCGGCCTGGAGGTACCAGTGCCCATCGCCGGGGTGGACGGCGAAGCGATTCAAAGGGTCGAGCTGCCCGGCCTTGGCCATCGTTACGTGGTGCTGTTTCATTGGATAGAGGGCGGCGAGCCCGACCAGCAACAGTTGAATGCTTCGTTCCGCCGGCTTGGCGCCATCAATGCCCACCTGCATCGCCACGCCCGCAGTTGGCAACGCCCCGACAATTTTCAACGGCTGACCTGGAACCACCAAAGCATGCTGGGTGAGCACGGCCACTGGGGCAGCTGGCGCGAAGCGCCCTACCTGGATGCCCGGGGCAGCGCCTTGATCAGCGAAGCGGTACAGGTGATCGGCGCGCGCCTGGCCGGCTATGGCGAAGACCCATCACGCTTTGGCCTTATCCACGCTGACCTACGCCTGACCAACCTGCTGGTGCAAGGTGATCGCACCCGCATCATCGACTTCGACGACTGCGGCATGGGCTGGTACCTGCACGACCTGGCAGCGGCCCTGAGCTTCTTCGAACACCACCCCGACCTGCCGCAGTGGATCGACAACTGGCTGGCGGGTTACAGCAGCGTGGCCAGCCTGGATGCCAGCGACATCGCCATGCTGCCGACGCTGATCATGCAGCGGCGTCTGCAACTGCTGGCCTGGACCGGCACCCACCGCGGCACGCCACAAGTGGAGTGCCTGGGCCCGCAATGGGTCGAGCAGACCGTGGGCCTGTGCCAGCGTTACTTGCAGGAGCGGCCGGTGGGCGCACTCGCACGGGCATGATCGAAACAGTTTTGTAACCAAAGGCTACGCACCGTGCTGGTGCGCAGCCTGCGCCATGAGGGGCCCCGGCAGCGCCGCAATGAGTTGCCCTTGAGCGGTCGACAGGCTGGCGTACGGCCGTTGGCCCGGCGTGGAATGAAAATTGCTCCTTCATTTACCCAGCAACAGCCGGTAAACGACCGAGGAGGAAGCTTCGTGCACGTTATCCATACAGGCTCGCGCCAACCAGCGAGTGCCCCGCCTGGCAACTCGATAGGCATTCTGGCCTCGGCGGCGACCGGCCTGGTCGGCTTCATCGGCCAGCAAGGTGGCGATGCCGAACGCATCCTGGGGCGCGCCGGCATCGACAGCGAGCGCCTGGAGCACCCTACCCTCACCCTGGACCTGAACCAGTACTGCCAGGTATTCGAGGAGGCGGCTCGGCAAACCGGCAATGACAACTTCGGCCTGCGCTTCGGCCAGCAGTTCAAGCCCGACGCGCTCGGGCTGCTCGGCTACGTGGGCATGTGCTCTGCCACCTTGGGCGATGCCCTGCGCAACGTGGTCAACACCTTCCCGGTGCACCAGCAGAGCAGCCTGTTGCGGCTGGAGGAAATGGGCGAGTTCTACCGCCTGGACTACCAGGTGCAATACGGCGCCATCCTGCGCAAGCGGCAGGACGCCGAACTGTCGCTGGGCATGTTCTTCAACCTGATGCGCCATGCGCTGGGGCAAAACTGGGCACCCGAAAAGGTGTTGTTCGAGCACCCGCAACCCGAGGCCTGGCATGAGCACTGCAAAGTGTTCGACGCCCCGGTGCTGTTTGGTCAGCAGCGCAATGCGCTGGTGTTTCGCCGCAGCGTGCTCGACCGGCCAATGCCCGGCCGCGACCCACGCTTGCTGGCCATCGTCATCGAAAGCATGCACCTGCTCCGCGGCCAGGCCGGCACGCTCAACCGCCCAGGCATTGTCGATGATGTGAAAACCCAGGTTCGCGCCCTGTTGGGCGACGGCTACCCGAGCCTGGAGCAGGTAGCCGAGCAATTGCGCCTGCCCAGCTGGACCGTGCAACGCCGCCTGCAGGAGCAGGGGCTGAGTTTTTCGACCCTGGTCGACACCGTGCGCCAGGAGTTGGCGACCTATTACCTGCAGCAGTCGGCGCTGCCGATTTCCGAGTTGGCATTGCTGCTGGGGTACTCGGAAATCAGCGCGTTCTCGCGGGCGTTTCGCCGCTGGTTCGATGTCAGCCCCAAACAATGGCGCCAGGCGCACAAGGGGCAGAGGGTGGATGCCTAGCACTGGAGCTGCTGCTTGCGTGCATCGCATGCTTCGCGGATGTGCCCACTATCACAGGGTAAACTCGCTCCTTGGCAAGCAGCCTTCAAGGACGACACCCATGTATTCACTGACTGATGAACAGGTTCTGGCGACCATCCAGGAAAACCCGATAAACCGGGCACTGCTGGCCATCTTGCCAACGCTGGATATGCCTCACTGCATGCTAACGGCCGGCGCGCTGTTCCAGACCTTCTGGAACCAACGCGCCGGGCGGCCTGTCGCGTGGGGCATCAAGGACTACGACATCGCCTATTTCGACACCGACTTGTCCTGGGAAGCAGAAGACCGGGTTATCACCAAGGTTCAGCAGGCGTGTGCGCACCTGGGCGTCAACGTCGAAGTGCGCAATCAGGCCCGCGTTCACCTGTGGTACCAAGCGAAATTCGGCGGCGCCTACTCGGCATTGCACAAGGTTACCGATGGCATTGACCGCTACCTGATCCGCTCGACCTGCCTGGGCGTCGATGTGCTCACGGGCTCGTTGTACAGCACCCATGGCCTGGAAGACTTGCAGAACAACCTTTTGAGGATGAACGAACTGAATCCACGCCCCGACTTGTTCAAGGCAAAAGCTGCCAGCTACCGGGAGCGCTGGCCATGGCTTGAGTTGATCGAGTGAGGTCTACGCCATGGCGTTGTGCAAGTTGCCCTTGCGCCACACCAGCCGTCCGAGCGTAATCGACCAATTGAGCACGGATACCCCCAGCAGGATCAACAGCATCATCGACAAACCTTTGTCGATGATGATTTTGCCGGCAAGGAACGGGAACCCGAATACACCAACAAAATAAGAAAGGCTGAACAGCAGCAGAGACTGCGTGGTTGTGCCCTCTGGTGCCTCGTTCGCCGCGAGGCCGTTGATCACCGAATAGGTCAGGCCATAGCCAACGCCCAGAATGACCGCTGCCAGGATGTACCCAAGGTTCCCGGCAACAACGTATTTGAACATCAATAACGCCACTACGATCAGCCCGGACAGCAGACACGACATCCGATAGGGATCGCGCCTTACCACCACCCCCGCTACAAACATGCGCCCGGCAATGGCAGCACTCATGAAACCTATGAAGAAAACCGAGTAGTCGAGGGCTTTTTCATGGGCATAGCTGGTTTGAAAACTTGAAAGCCCGCCAAAGATCGCACCGCCCAGGCCTACCATCAGGATCGGGAATACAGCCCTTGAGCCCAGGACTTTTTGCGTTGCCTGCCAGGACAGTCTGGACACTGACGCGCTAAAGCGATTGGGTAATTGGACGAACGCATTGGCCATGCGCCAGAACAGCACTACGCCGATCAGGCTAGCCAGTGCTGCAACAAAAAAGGTGGCAGTGACCGGCAAACCCATTTGGCTAGCCAGGCGCCCGACCAAGGGCGCCGAGCCAATGCCGCTCATCATACTGCCCGAGAGCAATGCAAAATAGCGCGAGCGCTGTGCCGGGGGAACGATCGTTGCCACGATGATCGGGCCCAGGGTATAGAAAACGCCCCAGCCTATGCCCAGCAGCAAGCCGAACATCATCATCAGGTTTGTATGGCTGGCACTCATGGCAAACCCCACGTTCGCAGCCACCAGTGCCAGACCGCAATAAGCAATCGAGAGTGCAGCGCCGAGGCGATCTGACAAGTGCCCGGAAACCAGCACGGCAGCAAACGTACTCAACATGGCGGCTGAGATCACATGGCCCGCATCCTGCTCGTTGCCACCTTGGGTAGCCACCAGCAATGCAAGCAGGAAGGTCGAGCCATAAGACAACGACAGCAAGTAACTGGCAAAACAGAACACGCTGAACAGGGGCTTTGACACGCCCCTATTGCGTTCACCCTCGAAAACCATGAGAAACCCTGAGTGATTGGACCGAACACGCAGTGTGCGTGGCGGGCCGGAACAGGGTAAATCCAGGATTTTTGATCTGAAGGTAAGTTGCCACACACCTAACGCAGGCGGCAGCCCCCGCAAGGGGCTGCCCTCCAGCGTGGCGACAGGGCAACGCGCGGCTTAATTCAGTCGGTAGTCTGCACTGCTGCGGTGTCGGCGGCGGAGGCCTGCGACTGCGACTGCGCTTTGGACTTCGCCCGGTTGCGGCGGTCCTGGCTACGTTGCCGCGAGGCTTGCTGCTTCGCATGCAGTGCCTGGGCGGCGGTCACAACGCCAGCTGCCTGCCCGTTCAGGTCCAGACGCGGTGCATCTTCCACCATGCTTGCCCAGTATCGAGCACCCCGGCACCACGTAGAAATGCCCAGTTTCAGCTGCTCACGGGTTAACCCAAGCAGCTCCAAGTGTTGCTCGGCATCCTTGAAAATGCCCTCCTTGAGCGGCACCTTGGGGGCAGGATTGACCGGGAAAGCCAAGGGAAAATGCTTCTGCAGAGGCCAAATCGCTGCCACCGCCGGGTCCTGGTCACGCGGCTTCGCCTGCGCGGGCGACTTGCGCTTGGGCGGTTTCGGGCTATCGGCCTTGGTCTGCCCTTTTTCCGCCCGCAGGCGGTCACGTAGCTCAGCTAGTTGTTCAAAACCCATCGTTCATTCACTGCTTCGAAGTTGTTTGCGTGGCATAAGGATACCCCATGCAGCCAGCATATTGCTTGCAGGCCAACTTTCCCGGCCAGCCGGATGCGACGCACAAGCCCCTCAGCTGAACACCCAAAGCACGCGCGTGGGCTTGTCGGTGAGGTTGGCGTAACGAAAACTGGCATGGGGTTGCAACTGAAAACTGTCACTGGCGCGCAGCGTGACCGGCTCACCGCCGTCCAGCCAGACGGTCAGTTCGCCTTCGAGCACGAAGCAGCCTTGCTCCGAGCTGTCGTCCAGGTACTCTTCGCCACTGCTGGCCCCCGGCTGCAAATGGCTATCGAGCATGGAGAACGCCCCCGTTATCGTGGGGGATGCCAGCACATCGGTGATGCCGCCGGCCAGATGCAGCGTGCGGCGCTCGTGAGGGCGGGTGACCCAGTCGAGCTCGCGGGGTTTGTCCAGCTTGTAGAAGTAGGCGGTCGAGACACCGAGCTCTTCGCTGATGGCAGTGAGGTCGGCCACGGTCGGGCGCGATACGCCGCGTTCGACCTGGGACAGAAAGCCTACCGAACGGCCGATGCGCTGGGCCAGCTCGCCCAATGTCAGGCCTTTGAATTTGCGCAGGTCGCGAATCAGTACTGCCAGGCCTTCGATTTCTTCGTGCACTTTCATAGTTGAATCGCGACTTTCGGATGGGTGATGAATGCCCTGAAAAGTACATGATTCATCTCACAAAGCAAAATGCTTCAGGGTTCGCTGGCTGTCAGCCAAGCCAGCGCCCACAGTTGCAATGCATGTCTCAACCCTGTGGGAGCTGGCTTGCCGGCGATGGGCTGCGAAGCAGCCCCTTTCTTACCGAACAGCTTCGTACGTCAGGTCCAGGCACTTGCGAGCCTTCTGCACCAGCTCGTCGATCTCTTCGACACTGATCACCAGCGGTGGCGCGATGATCATGGTGTCGCCCACGGCGCGCATGATCAGGCCGTTGTCGAAGCAGTGTTGGCGGCAGATCATGCCGACACCTTTGCCTTCATAACGGGCGCGGGTGGCCTTGTCCTTCACCAGCTCGATCGCACCGAGCATGCCCAAGCCGCGGACTTCGCCTACCAGCGGGTGGTCGGCCAGTTCGCGCAGGCGTTGCTGCAGATAAGGTGCGGTTTTATCGTGCACCTGCTGGATGATCTGCTCGTCGCGCAGAATGCGCAGGTTCTCCAGGCCCACCGCAGCCGCTACCGGGTGGCCGGAATAGGTGAAGCCGTGGTTGAAGTCGCCGCCTTCGCTGATGACCTTGGCCACTTCGTCACGCACGATCACTCCGCCCATGGGGATGTAACCGGAAGTCAGGCCCTTGGCGATGGTCATCAGGTCGGGCTTGAGGTCGTAGTAGTCAGTACCGAACCACTCACCGGTACGGCCGAAACCGCAAATGACTTCGTCGGCGACGAAGAGGATGTCGTACCTGGCCAGGATTTCCTTGACTTTCGGCCAGTAGGTCTGCGGCGGGATGATCACACCGCCGGCGCCCTGGATCGGCTCGGCGATGAAGGCGGCAACGTTGTCCACGCCAACTTCGAGGATCTTCTTCTCCAACTGCTCGGCCGCCCACACGCCGAAGTCGGCCTCGGTCATGTCGCCGCCTTCACCGAACCAGTAGGGCTGCGGGATGTGCACGATATCCGGGATCACCCCGCCCTGCTGGTGCATACCGCTCATGCCGCCCAGGGCCGCGCCCGCCACGGTAGAGCCGTGGTAACCGTTGATGCGGCCGATGATGACGTTCTTGTTTTTCTTGCCCTTCAACGCCCAGTAATGGCGAACCATGCGCAGTACGGTGTCGTTGCCTTCGGAGCCGGAGCCTGTGAAGAACACGTGGTTCATGCCTTGCGGCGCCACATCGGCGATTGCCTTGGCCAGCTCCAGCGCAGGCGGGTGGGCAGTCTGGAAGAACAGGTTGTAGTAAGGCAGCTGCTTCATCTGCTGGCTGGCGACCTCGGCCAGCTCGTCGCGACCATAGCCGACCGCCACGCACCACAGGCCCGCCATGCCATCGAGAATCTTGTTACCTTCACTGTCCCAGAGGTACACGCCCTTGGCCGAGGTGATAATGCGCGGGCCTTTCTCGGCCAGTTGTTTGACATCGCTGAACGGGGCCAGGTGGTGGTCGCGGCTCAGCGCTTGCCAGGCCTGGGTCTGCGAATTCTGTTCACTCATTGACTTCACTCCATCAAGTTGCGCAGCGGTGCTGCGCGGGTATTTTCGTAGGTGGGCAAGGTGGCTGTTCAGGCGGACAGCAACAGCCTCTGGCGCAGCACCGAGCGCTGCCGGCAGGCCTTGCCGAATGACTGGAAGATGGCCAGGTACTGCGGGTTGTCCATGACCTGGAACTCCGGGTGCCATTGCACGGCCAGGGCAAACCCCTTGCTGTTCTCGACCGAAATCGCTTCCACCAGGCCATCAGGTGCCAATGCTTCCACCCGTAGCCCCGGGGCCAGTACATCAATGCCCTGGCCGTGGATGGAATTGACGTCGAAGATCGCCGGCAAGCCCATGCGGTCGAGCAGGCCACCGGGCTCCACATGCATGGTGTGACGCGGGCCATACTGCTTTTCGATGGGCTCGCCCTTGCCTTCGCGGTGATCCATGAACACCCCAGCCTCGTGGACCTTCTGGTACAGGGTGCCGCCCAACGCCACGTTCATTTCCTGAAAGCCACGGCAAATACCGAGTACCGGCACACCGGCGGCGATGGCCGCACGCATCAGCGGCAACGTGGTGGCATCACGCAAAGGGTCATGATGGGTGCCTGCCGAACTGGCCGGGCCGTTGTAGTGAAACGGTTCGATGTTGGACGGCGAACCGGTGAAGATCAGCCCATCCACCACGTCGAGAATATCGGCGCTGTCCATCAAGTCACCGAGGCTGGGGATCACGATGGGCAGCCCACACGCCGCTTTGGCGGCCGCGCGTGCGTACTTCTCGGCGATGGTCTGGGTGGCATGCTGCTCAATCATGCTGGTGCATGCGGTAATGCCAATAACGGGCACACGTGGCATATCTTCCTCCGGCAAATCGGTATTGCGCGTGGTATTCAAACGTTGAAAAAGCGTCTGTTCGGACCGCAGCAGTCAAAGGAACCAGCGGTATTCGCGGGCATCGATGTGGCGCATGAAGTCCAGTTGCTCCTGGTATTTGTTTTCGCAATAGACCATCACGAACTCACTGCCCAGGCCTTCATTGACCACCGGGTGGTGACGCATGGCGGCCAGGGCGCTGAGGGCATCCTTGGGGAAGTCGATGCCGCTCTGGCGGTTGTCGTTCAACGGCGCAATGGGTTCCACGCCACGGTCCAGGCCATGCTCCATCCCGGTCAGGATGGCCGCCAGTACCAGATACGGGTTGGCATCGGCGCCCGCGAGGCGGTGCTCGATACGCAGGTTGCGCGGGTCGGACTCGGGGATGCGAATGCACGCATCACGGTCTTCGAAACCCCAGCTGGCCTTGCTCGCCGCGTTGACCATCGCGCCATAACGGCGGTAGGCATTGTGGTTGGGGGCAAAGATCGGCATGCAGTGCGGCAGCAGCTCCAGGCAGCCTGCCACCGCATGACGCAGCTTGCGCTGCTCGGCACCGGCCAGGATGTTGTTGCCGGCGTCGTCGTACAGGCTGACATGCACATGCATGCCGCTGCCTGGCGCGTCCAGGTACGGCTTGCTCATGAAGCTGGCGCGGTAGCCGTGCTTCATCGCGATACCCCGGGTACTGCGGCAGAACAGCGCCGACCAGTCCGCCGCGCTCAGGGCATCGTCGCTGTGGGAGAAGTTGATTTCGAACTGGCCGGGGCCTAGCTCTGCGGTGATCACGTTCGCCGGCACGCCCTGCTCGTTGGCGCCATCGACCATCTCGTGCAGCACCGACGAGAAGCGCGACAGCCGCTCGATGTGCATGTTCGGTTGGTCGTCTTCGTCCCCGGTCGCCGTGTCGCGCGGGTACTGCGGCAGGCCGTTATCGAGCTTGCGGTCGAACAGGTAGAACTCCAGTTCGAACGCCACCACCGGGCGGATACCACGCTTGGCCAGGCGCTGAAGCACGCGAGCCAGCACCTCTCGGGGTTCGAACTCGATCGGCTTGGCAGTGCCGTCGGAGGTGATGAGCATCTGGGCGATCACTTCCTTTTCCCAGCGCACCGGCTTGAGGGTGCCCGGCACCAGGCGCCGCGCGGCATCCGGGTCGCCGTCGGCGAAGCAGTAGTCACCAATCGGGTAGAGCCCACCCTGGGTGCCCAGCAGCACGCAGTTCTGCGGCAGCTTCAAAGGCGCACCGGCTGCGACTTTCTCCAGCATGTCGATGGGGTAGCGCTTGCCATAGAAATGCCCGGGGATATCCAGTGCAATCAGGTCGACATAGCGTATTGCCGGGTGTTCTGCTCGGAACGAGCGCACTTCAGCCAGCAGATCCGGAAAGATGACACTCATCTTCTTATCCTTGTGAGGTGAACGAATTCAATTGAAGACCCAGAGCACACGGGTGGTCTTTTCCGTCAGGTTGGCGTAACGGAATTGCGCGTGGGGTTGCAGCTGGAAGCAGTCGTTGGCGTGCAGGGTCACGGCGTCACCCTGGTCCAGCCATACCGTGAGCTCGCCTTCGAGCACGAAACAGCCCTGCTCGGAACGATCGCTCAGGTAGTCCTCGCCACTGGTGGCGCCGGGCTCGAGATGGCTGTCGAGCATGGCGAACGCGCCGGCGATGGTCGGCGAGGCCAGCACGTCGGTAATGCCCGACTCCAGGTACAGCGTGCGCCGCTCATGGGGGCGCGTGACCCAGCCGATGCTGCGGGGCTTGCTCAGGTTGTAGAAGTACGCGGTGGATACGCCGAGCGCTTCGCTGATAGCGGTGAGGTCCGCCACGGTCGGGCGTGAAACACCGCGTTCGACCTGGGAGAGAAAACCGACAGAGCGGTTGATGCGCTCGGCCAGTTCACCCAAGGTCAGGTTCTTGAATTTGCGCAGGTCGTGAATAAGGATCGCGAGGGCTTCAACCTCTTCGTGCATCTTCATCGTTTCGGACTGCCGTGAAATTTTTATGTTTATTTTTCATGAAAAATTACACTAAAAATTTCACGAGTCAAGCTGCACGATGAAAAACCGCTGCCGCGAAAAGAGCGCTTGAGGTTCAGGCGCTTGAATTGAAGGCGCTGGCGCGGGTTTCTTTCAAGGTGCTCAGGGAGTAGCCTCGGCAATGAATTTTTCCAGCCCGGCCATTGCCAACGTCATGCCAAACGGTTTCCCTGAATTGCCCTCGCTTAATGCGCTACGCGTGTTTGAAGTGGTCGCCCGCCACCTTAACTTCCGCCTGGCCGCCGAAGAATTGGGCGTGACCCAGGCGGCAGTTGCACAACAGATACGCGGGCTGGAGGCAAGCCTGAACCTTCGCCTGTTCGAGCGCCTGCCCCGGGGCCTGGCACTGACCGATGCAGGGCTGGGTTACAGCGGCAGCATCCGCAGTGCCCTGGCCATGATCGATGAGGCGACACGCCTGCTGCGGCCACAATCAGCGCACCTTACGGTCAGCGTTACCCCGACCTTTGCCTCCAAATGGCTTATTCCCAGGCTGGGCAGTTTTGCGCAAAGCCACCCGGACATCGATTTACGTGTGCTGGCTACAGATCGACTGTCCCACTTCAACACCGATGGCGTGGATATCGCCGTCCGCTATGGCAAGCCCGAAATCGGCGCAGGCCTGAACAGCGAACTGTTGATGGCGGATCGCATCGTCGCAGTGGCCAGCCCTGCGTTGTTCGAGGGCAGCCAAGTCCCCGCCAGCTTCGAGCAACTGCAAGATTTCATCATGCTCCACGATGCCCATAACTTCTGGCCTCAGTTCCTTGCTGCAGTGTTTCCGCAACACGTGCAACCGACCGCCAAGAACCTGCGGTTCAATCAGACCTCATTGGCCATTGATGCGGCCATCAGTGGCCAGGGCATTGCGTTGGCCAGCCTGGCGTTCGTCAGTGATGACATCGTCGCCGGCAGGCTGATTCAAGTCTTCGCTCAGCAGCTCAGGCTCGACAAGTCGTTCTATCTGGTGTGGCCACGCAAGCTGCAGCAGCCTGAGTCGCTTGGCGTCGTGCAACACTGGCTGAAGCAACAGACAGGCAATAGTTAATCTACGGTTAGAGCAAAGTTTAGCGGTCACCGGTACCGGTGAGGCTGTTGATAAGGTCGACCGAAGCCGCACACCGCCCTGCCCCGTCTTGTCATTTGCCAGGGCTTAGGGCAGGGTCGATACCACGGACATCTCTGCCAAGGAGTCACCCCATGTCAACGCTCTACTCCAGTATTGATCCTGAGGGGCTGGTCGAGTACTCGGTGGTGTACACCGACCGCTCGCTCAATCACATGTCTCAGGCATTTCAAGGCGTGATGAAGAACATTTCCAAGACCCTGAAACAGGTCTATGGCGCCCAGGCTGTTGCGGTAGTGCCGGGCAGCGGTACATTCGGCATGGAAGCAGTTGCGCGCCAGTTTGCCACTGGCCAGCAATGCCTGGTGATACGCAACGGCTGGTTCAGTTATCGCTGGAGCCAAATCCTCGATACGGGCAACATCCCAGCGGCCACCACGGTGCTGAAAGCCCGACCGGTCGACACGGGGCGCCAGGCGGCCTACGCGCCACCGCCTCTGGAGCAAGTGCTGGCGGCAATTGAGGCGCACAAGCCTCAGATTGTCTTCGCGCCCCACGTTGAAACCTCATCAGGGATTATCCTGCCCGACGATTACCTGCGGGCCGTCGGCGATGCCGTGCATGCAGTGGGTGGCCTGTTCGTACTGGACTGCATCGCCTCCGGCACGATTTGGGTCGATATGCACAAGTGCGCGGTCGACCTGCTGATCAGCGCACCGCAAAAAGGCTGGAGCGCCTCACCTTGCTGCGCCTTGGTGATGTTCAGCGCGTTGGCCCTCGAACGCATCGAGCACACACAGAGCAGCAGCTTTGCCTGCGACCTGAAAAAGTGGCTTCAGATCATGCAGGCCTACGAGCAAGGTGGGCATGCGTACCATGCGACCATGCCCAGCGATTCGCTCGCACGGTTCAACGACGTGGTGAACGAGATGCAAGCCTACGGCTTCGACAAGGTCCGCGCGGAACAACAGGCGCTAGGTGATCGGGTGCGCGCCCTGTTGACTGGCAAAGGCATCAAGAGCGTGGCTGCATCGGGCTTTCAGGCACCGGGCGTCGTGGTGAGCTACACCGATGATGCCGATATCAAGAGCGGCAAGAAATTTGCCGATCACGGCCTGCAGATAGCCGCCGGCGTTCCGTTGCAATGTGACGAGCCAGCCGACTTCCAGACCTTCCGCATCGGCCTGTTCGGGCTCGAAAAGCTGCACAATATCGAGCGCACGGTCAGCACCCTTGAGCAGGCATTGGACGAAGTGATGAGAGGCTGAGCCAGTACCCTGGCTGCAGCACCTGCCATATGGGTGCCTGACCCGACCTTGGCCCTTCTGGGCCAAGTCTGCCAAACGGTCATGGCAGTTCGCCTCGAGGGGGCTATCGTTGCTTGTCTGGGCAACGACTACCGACCGAGGGCGGTGCCATGAACACGACTGATCTACTCGAACAGCTGCTGCGCGCCGGACAAGGCTCGCGAGCGCAACAAGGGAACGGCGGCCTGGCATCGCAAGACGGCCTGGGCGGCTTGCTGGGAGGGCTGCTTGGCGGCGGCAGTGCAACGGGTGGCGCTGGCGGTCTTGGTGGTTTACTGGGCGGGCTTTTGGGTGGCGGCAGCGCGCTTGGCTCTACCCAGGGCCGCTCTGCGGGTGGCACCAATTATGCCGCGCTGGCGTCGTTGGGCATGATGGCGTTCCAGGCCTATCAAAGCTGGCAACGCAGCCAGGCAGCCGCCCCGCAACAGGCCATGCGTACGGTCGATCAACTGTCGGGCGCCGAAGCCGAAGGCCATAGCCATGCGGTACTGCGCGCATTGATCGCGGCAGCCAAGGCTGACGGTCGCATCGACGAGCAAGAAGAACAGTTGATCTACGCCGAAATCAAACGCCACACCAGCGACCCGCAACTGCAGCAATGGCTGGATGAGGAGGTCAGCAAACCACTCGATGCAACCGAGGTGGCACAGTCTGCCCAAGACCCCGCCATGGCTGCCGAAATGTACCTGGCTAGCGTGATGCTGGTGGATGACCAGCAGCCCGCAGAGCGGGCCTACCTGGACGAACTGGCCAGCGCACTGCAAATCGATCCGACGTTGCAGGTGCACCTGGAGCAACAGGCCAAGGGTAATCAGTAACTACCCACCGTTGCCTCTACTTGCTGGCGAGCGACTGATTTGCCAGCGGGCAGCTCTGTGCGTTGAGAAAACGTGATGTTTTCAGCCAGTTCTGCTGCGGGTAATAGGCAAACACATAGCTACCGCGTTGCAACGTCTCGATCAGCTTGCCGGCAATGGCCGGCCGAACGGCAGGGCAGCCCTGGCTGCGCCCCAGGCGCCCTAGGCCGGGCACGACCTTGGGGTCGGCATACGCGGCGGCATGCATCACGATTGCCCGCGACATGCTGTTGTCGTTGAACCCCGGCTCCAACCCTTGCAGGCGCAGCGAGCGGCCATGCTTGCCGCTGTAGGTCTGGCCGGTTTCATACAGGCCGATGGAGGACTGGTAACTGTTCGGCGCGTTGGAGAACGTGGTCGGCACATCGGCGCCGCTGTTCTTGCCATGGGCGACCCACTCTTCGAACAGCAGTTTCCGGGCCCGCAGGTCGAACACCCACAGGCGTTTGTCACGCGAGGCCTTGGAGTAATCGATCACCGTCAGCAACTTGTTCGCGTCGTTGTGACTGGCGCATGAATAGGCAGTAAGGGCCAGGGCCAAGGTGGACAGGTTGGCGTTCGGCGCCAACTGCTGCAGCTCGGCAGCACTAGGCAGAGATTGCGCGTAGGCAGCAGGCCAGGCGCTCAAGAAAAACAGGCCAATACTGGCCACCGAGAGCCGGACGGCTCCGCGCAAAGGTTCAAACATCGACATAGGGTACCCTGTTGAAAACGTGTCTTATCTGCCTTGTTTGCAGCCAAAAACCGCTACTTTGCTTGATTTACTGAAGATTGCCGATCATTTCTTGACCAATGGTTTAGATTCTTCACTGCCCTCGGTGCTGATCACCGTGAATTGTCCATTGCTGCGGGTATCCCGAGTAGACGCCCAGTCGGTGATCACCAGCATCGTGCCAACGTCCATTGCCGCTCGTAGATGACGGCGAAATTCCGGGTTGATGTTCAATTGCCCCAATTGTTCATAAGGCGTATTTCCATACTCCGGGTTGCTCAAGCCCACCACTGACCAGCGTAAGGGTAGCCCGCCATCGAGTGCCAAGCTGGATGGCTTTTGCAACAGGGAATACACCGCCATGCCACTGCGATGCTGGCCGCTTTCAGCCGAAAGTGCCGGCGCCGAACCGATCAACTGGCCACCGCGGAACACGTAGGCCCGCAAGTCGGCGCGGCTGATCAGGATCGACAGTGGCCCAGCCGTCGGGTCTGGGTCGTTCCAGAACTGTTGGTTGTTCAATACCAGCGGGCCTTGGGCCTTGCCATCGCTGACCGTAGGCGCCAGCACGCCGGGGTGGTAGACCTCCACCGGCGCACTGTTGGTATCGGAAACGATGACAGTCGTCGAACTGAAACCGGTGACTTCGTACAGCTTCTTGGCAAAGTCCATCGGCAACCGGACACAACCATGCGAAGCGGGGTAGCCCGGTAGATGGCCAGCGTGCAAGGCAATGCCGTCCCACGTCAGGCGCTCCATATAGGGCATCGGCGCGCTGTTGTAGAGGCTGGATTTGTGCTCGACCTTCTTCTGCAGAATGCTGAATACCCCGGTGGGGGTTTCCCGGCCTGGCTTGCCGCTGCTCACGGTACTGACGCCAATGGCAATGCCATTGCGATAGACGTAGGCACGTTGCTCGGTAAGGCTCACCACCACGGTCACCGGCCCTACCGGCGAAACCTGCGGGTACCAGAGAAACTGGCCAGGCTTGAGGCTTTCGAGCTGGCTCCTCAGTGCGGCCGGGGTGGGCACCTGCAGTGGGGCTGCTTCGACCAAGGCAGCGGCAAGTAACAGACCCAGTCCGAGCGATACATGCGACATCGAAAAGCCCCCATAGAATCCTGCTGGCAGATTAGTCCGAACATTCCCTTGAAAGCCACCCGTTCAGCGCGTCAGCTCAACCTGGTGAACAGGTAAGCATCCCCGCCTGGCGCGTGCGGTAACAACTTTGCACAAAAAATGTGCACAAAATACCCACTTCTCGGCGAGGCGTATCACGCAAAAATGCCGAATGAAGGCTATAGAAGGCTGGCCTCAACCGAACGCGTGGGTTGGTATGAATCTTGTGTGTATACAAATTCAATAATAAAAGTACACAACCATCATGGAGTCCCGATGGCGTCGATTTCACGTTCCGATGTTGGTCAGCTTGATGTTCTCCCCGCCGATACGGCCGAGCCCAATCAGCTGGCGTTGAGCCCGCGTCTGTACAGTGCCGACCTTGCCCCGACCCGCGCGGCCAATCGCACCTGGGGGCGTTACAGCCTGTTCGCGCTGTGGACCAACGATGTGCATAACATCGCCAACTATTCCTTCGCCATCGGCCTGTTCGCACTGGGCATGAGCGGCGCGCAGATCCTCGCCGCCTTCGCGCTTGGTGCGCTGGTGATCTACGGCCTGATGAACCTGTCGGGCTACATGGGCCAGAAGACCGGCCTGCCCTACCCCGTCATGTGCCGTATCAGCTTCGGCATTCATGGTGCGCAGATCCCGGCACTGATCCGCGCGGTGATCGCTATCGCCTGGTTCGGCATACAAACCTACCTCGCCTCGGTCGTGCTGCGCGTGCTGCTGACCGCCATCGCTCCAGACCTCAAAGCCTACGACCAGAACTCGATCCTCGGTCTGTCGACGCTGGGCTGGATCACCTTCTTAGGCATATGGTGCGTGCAGGTGGCGATTTTTGCCTACGGCATGGAGATGGTGCGCCGCTTCGAGTCCATCACCGGGCCGATCATTCTGGTCGCCTTTGCCTGCCTGGCGGGCTGGATGTACTGGCGCAGTGGCCTGTCGATTTCATGGTCCAGCGGCAACGCGCCAACCGGTTCGACTATGTGGCTGAAAGTGCTCGGCGCCGCCGCGCTGTGGGTCTCGCTGTACGGCACCATGATTCTCAACTTCTGCGACTTTACCCGTAACTGCCCAGACCGTCGCACCATCAGCGTGGGCAACTTCTGGGGCCTGCCGGTGAACATGCTCGGCTTCGCGCTGATCGCCGTGGTACTGGCCGGCGCGCAGTTCAGCATCGACGGCAAGCTGGTGCAGGGACCGACCGAAATCGTCGCCGCCATCCCCAACACCGCCGGCCTGGTGCTGGCCTGCCTGGCCTTCCTGATCGTCACCGTCGCGGTGAACATCATGGCCAACTTCGTCGCCCCGGCCTACGTGCTCGCCAACCTCGCGCCGAACCTGCTGAACTTCCGCCGCGCCGGCTTGCTCAGCGCCGCCATCGCGGTGCTGATCCTGCCTTGGCACCTGTATAACAGCCCGTCGGTGATCGTGTATTTCCTCGGCGGCCTGGGTGCCCTGCTCGGCCCACTGTACGGAATCATCGTCACCGACTACTACCTGGTTCGCCGCAGCCGGGTAAACCTGCCGCAGCTGTACAGCGAAAGTACAGAGGCTGCCTATCACTACAACCGTGGGGTCAACCTGCGCGCTGTAGCGGCGTTCATCCCGGCTGCGCTGATCGCCATCGTGCTGGCGCTGGTGCCGGCGTTCGATACGCTGTCGCAGTTTTCGTGGTTCTTTGGGGCAGGTTTGGGCGGGTTGATTCATTACGCCATTGCCGATCGCAGTGCCCGCTACACCCAGGTATCCGGCGAAGGCATCGCAGTGGATAGCGCGCAGCACTGACCGGATGCACGAAAAAGGCTCAACCTCATCAAGGACTCGCCTCGGCTGACAGATGTTTCGTTTTCTAAAGCCAACGCCTTACCTGTTTGCAGTATTGCGTGAACGCTCTGCCGAAACGACTGGCAAGGGCCCGTTCCTCCGGGCCGATCTGGAAGAGGTTCATATAGATTACGAAGCCCAGCACGCTTAGCAGTGCTGGCGGCCAGGCGAGAAAGATTGACCAAGCTATCAGGGCTGTGGCGAAGCCCAGGTACATGGGGTTGCGTGTATATGTGTAGATGCCCCCGGTGACCAATGCCGAAGCTGTTTCAGGCTTCAGCGGGTTCACCGTGGTGCGTGCGTGACGGAAGGAAAGCACGCCGGCCAGGCAAACAGCTACGCCTACTAGCAATACCACGAGCGCCAGGCCAATGCGCCATTCGGCAGTCACCGCCAAGGTTCCCGGTAAGTGTCGAGCCGCGAACCACGCCAATAGACCGAACAGGGTTGCAACCAGGGGCGGAGGAATACGGTTGTCCATGATGAATTCCTAGTAGAGGCAAACTAACGACCAGCCTGAGGGTTACAGCCACTTCAGGGTCAAGCACCCTTTGCACGATGGACGTCAGATATGGCCAGTCGACTGATCAAGCCTGGGCGTTTAGGCTGGCGTTTTCCTCCTGCACGGAAGCACCAATGACAGAGGTATACCAAGGAAGCTGCCTATGCACAGCGGTCAGTTACCTGCTACTCACCCCACCCAAGGCAGTGAGCCATTGCCATTGCAGCCAATGCCGTAAAGGTCATGGCGCCGCATTCGCTTCGTACGGCAGCGTGCCGCGCAATATGCTGCGAATACTACGCGGTGCTACCTACATCAAGACCTTCGCCTCTTCACCGACGGTAGTGCGCGAGTTTTGCGTCGCGTGCGGCTCAAGCTTGTTCTGGTCACGGTCCCAAGGTGATTTTGCCGACTGGGTTTCGATAGCCCTGGGCACACTTGATACCCCGTTCCTGCCCAAGAAGCAGAAACACGTTCACATCGATTCCGCGGCCCCCTGGTACTCACCCTGCAGCCTTGCCTGAAAAACACGGCTGCTCTACCCCACCAGCCCAGACAACTTCGTCAAGGTTTCAAGCACCCGGGTGCATGCAACTTTGCTGATCAGGCCCGGTCTGTATAATCCCGCGGCGTAGCGCCCATGCGGATGTCCATGGACCTGCTACAGGCACTCCGCCTTCATGATGCCTCTCACCATCAAAACCAACCGATAAGGAAATCACATGCGTACATTCAAACTGGTACTCGCAGCGCTGCCATTCTTTGTACTGGCCGGCTGCGGCAACGACGCCCTGGAAGGGACTTACGAAGCCACCACCACGGTGATGGGTTTCAAAAGCCCCAAGCAAAAGTGGGAGTTCTCCAAGGACTACATCATCGCCAATGGCAGCAAGGTCAAGGTCGAAGAGTGGGAGCGCAAGGATGATGTGGTCACGGCGCGCAACAAGGACGGGCTTGCACTGATCAATGTGCGCGTACTGGAGGGCGGCAAGCGCCTGGAAGCCGTCGGCGGCAGTGAAATGGCCAAGAACGAGTTCGTGCGGGTGGATTGACCCACCTGTCAGCTAGCGTTACAGGGGCCGCTTTTGCGGCCCAACTTGCTTAACTGGCCGGTAGCGCGGTACACCCGGCCACACTGGCGTCATCCACGGCATGGTCAAGACAATCCCCGATTGAGCAATCACGGCTAGGCACCTCGATGCCTGAACAACGGATGCTAGCGCTCACCGCACCTTCCGGAGATTCCGTTCGTTGACTGACTCACAGCACAACCCTACCTACGCAAAGCGGTTCCAAGCCGTGCTTGCCTACATCGACAGCCACCTTGAAGGCGACCTGTCGGTGAATGCCCTGAGCCGCATCGCCAACTTCTCGGCGTTTCACTTCCATCGGCAGTTCACGGCATACATGGGCATTCCGGTTTCGCGGTATGTGCAACTGATGAGGCTTCGACGCGCGGCGCACCAGCTGGTCGCCTCACCCGCAATGCCCGTCCTGGAAGCCGCATTCGGCGCCGGTTTCGAAAGCCCCGAAGCCTTTTCCAGAGCGTTCAAGCGTGCCTTTGGCATGGCGCCCAGCGTGTTCGCCAAGGCGCCGAACTGGCAGGCCTGGAGTGCGGTATTCGTTGTTCCACACCTTTCCAGGAGTATCACCATGCAGATCCGTATCGTGGATTTCGCCGAAACCCGCGTAGCCGCGCTCGAGCACCGAGGGCCACCCGGCCTGGTCGGCGAAAGCGTCGCGCGTTTTCGCCAATGGCGCATGCACAGCGGCCAGTCGCCGGTGGCCAGCAGCCGCACGTTCGGCATTCCCTACGACAACCCCGACACCACCCCGCCCGACGCTTTTCGCTTTGCCGTTTGCGGTGAGATTGATGAGGCTGTGCAGCCCAACGATTTCGCCGTGCATGAGCGGGTCATCCCGGCCGGGCGTTGCGCCGTGATCCGGCATATCGGCTCGCCTGACTACATCGGCGAAACCATCTACCCGCTTTATCGTGACTGGCTGCCATCGAGCAATGAAGAATTGCGCGACCATCCGTTGTTCTTCCAGTACCTGAGCGTGTACCCGGAAACGCCGCTGGAGCAGTGGCAAACGGATATCTACGTGCCGCTGAAGTAAGTGGGGCCTTGGGCAGCGGTCAACACCAATCATCACCGGCCCGGACGTATGTTTGGGCCAAGTTGGTGGGCTATGCCCGTTCCCCAAATCCACCCGGCGCCGGGCAACCGAGCCGGGTATCAGATACGTGCCCCAGAAGCCTCGATTTAGCTCGACTGACTTCCTCTGGGCGTTGAGGTGGCCGTTTGCCGAGCTTGGCTAACGACCAAAATCAGTCGCTTAAAAGTGTCCAGGAAAGCCAGGGCGACGCACGTCTAGTTACAACTTTGCCAGCAGCTGCTGGAGCTTCCTCATAGCGTCTCGGCCTGAATATGCTCGGCTCAACAAGTCGGTAGACATGGCTTTGTACATGTCCACCGCCTGGGCCGATGACGTCACGCTAGCAATGCCTACATGCAGATTGGGCAATTCGCCCAGTCGGTAGGGGCTGACTGCTACGTAGCTTGTGTTTTTCTGTTCGAAGATCTGGAAGGTGGCGCTTGGGAGCGCTTCGTCGATCAGATAGATGTTCGGATGATCGCTGTTCGATTCCACGATGCTGATCAGGTTTTCGATCTCTCGGCGGGCGAGCAAAGCCCGCTCCATACGAACACTGGGCGGTAAGTCCAAACGACCTACCAGGCCAATGTGCAAATAGCGCTCGATCTGGCGCAGACCGACGATGGACTTGACCTCGAATTTTTGGCGGAAGAAGGTGGATTTCCGCTCGTCCAGGATACTCAGTATCTGGTCTTCCATCGCTTCTTGAGCACCGCTGAAAACCCGAGGCCTGGCCTCGTAGAGCATCGTTTTGAACAGCTCAGAGTACTCAGGCGTTGTCAGGAGATAAGAGAACGGATCGAAGTAGGAGATGATGCTGCTGGACCTCGCTTCCAGCTGCCTCATGCGCTCGAAGTAACCCAGCGCATTGTCGAAGTACTCCGTGTCTGAACCCAGCAGGCTGGTCAGCGAGACCTTCAACAGCTCCGCCAACCGCTCCAGCGTTTCGAGCTTTACGATTTTGCCGAGTTCGAGGCGATAAACCGCAGCACGCGAGATGCCGAGCTTTTCTGCAACCTGATCGGCATTCAGCTGACGGCCAATTCGAAAAGCCCTGAGACGTTCGCCGATTGCTTGGTAATCAATCTGGTTCAATGAGAATCCTTATCATTATTGGATGAGTCGCGTGTCCGACCAGATCGGCTTGACGAAGTCATGCTGCAAGTGTATCAATATTTAGACAGGTGAAGTTGTTCGTCTAAAAAATACAAAAAAAGGCCGGCTCATGTCTACTCAACTCCCCTCGCGCCGACCCGCGGCTGGGTATCTCAGCACACACTCCGCACCGTTTTGTAGCACTTCCTTGCCTGCTTGCTTGGCTTTGGTCCTAGGACCTGACAGCTAGGCAGTTTTTTCCTGCCCAACGCGTAATAACAACACTCTGATTGGAGCTTCGGTAATGAAGACCAGAATCGGCGCGCCCGTACTCGCCCTTTTTTTGACCCCAGCTGTCATGGCAGCTCAACCCCCAGCGTTCAGCGATACCTTCATTGGATATCGCTACAGCAGTCATTTCTCCGACCCAGGCAAAAAGAAAGACGTGGCTAAGCACATCGTCCAGCTCACCCATGTCAGCACCTACGCGCTAGGCCAGCAATTTGCGAACCTTGATGTGTTCAAGTCAGATCACAATGACCCCAAAAAGGACAGCGACAGTGGCGCCACCGAAATCTACCTGACTTATCGCAATCAACTGCAGTACGGCCGGATTTTCGATAAGCCCCTGGCCTTCGGCCCGGTCAAGGATGTCGCGCTGACCCTGGGTTTTGACTGGAATACAAAGAACAACGCATTCCAGTCACGCAAGCGAATGGTGGTGATCGGTCCAACCCTCAAATTTGCGCTGCCGGCGGGTTTTCTCGACCTGAGCCTGTATTACGCACGGGAATGGAACCACTGCGGCCTAGACAGCTGTGACCTACCCGGGAACCACTCATCGATGCTGTTCGACCCCTTCTACCAACTGAACCTGACATGGGGTGTCCCGTTCACGGTTGGCAGTGTGCCGATGAAATTCCAGGGCTTCTACAGCTACAACACTGAAAAGGGTGATGACTACCGCAACAACCCCACCGCAGATGAGCAACTGATGCGTACCTCCTTGATGGTCGACGCAGGTCAGCTCGTCGGGGCCAAGAAGAACGTGTTCTGGGTTGGGCCCGGATACGAGTATTGGCGGAACAAATTCGGCAACCGCACGGGCGATGGGATTGATGTCGATGCACTTTCCATCAACCTCGAATGGCACCTTTAGTGCATTCGCTGTTTCGGGCTCTTCGTGAAATCTAAATATTTAGACAAAAGCCGGCGCTAGCAGTAACCTGTGGTCAGCCCTTGAGGTGCCAGCAGGTGGCGGGTCTGGCGAGTCCCTCTGTCAGGTCGTCTAAAAAACTATACAAAAACAAGAGGTAAAGCATGATGGCTTCGTCCGACATGGTTCAAAAAAAGGATGCGTCACCGCGCAAGGCTTTGATAGCCAGTGTGACGGGTTATGCAATGGACGGCTTCGACTTACTGATTCTCGGGTTTATGCTGCCTGCGATTACGATCGGCCTTGCGCTGACATCATCGGAGGCCGGCTCGCTGGTGACTTGGACGTTATTGGGAGCTGTGGCAGGCGGGCTGATATTTGGCCAATTGAGCGATCGCTATGGCCGGGTTCGAATGCTGACCCTGTGCATCCTGACCTTCTCCATCTTCACGGGGCTCTGCGCAATCGCTCAGGGCTATTGGGATCTGTTGATCTACAGGACCCTCGCCGGTTTCGGTTTGGGTGGTGAGTTCGGTATCGGCATGGCGCTGATCGCCGAGACCTGGCCGGCACACCGGCGCAACCGAGCCTCCTCTTATGTGGGCATGGGATGGCAAGCCGGTGTTCTTGCGGCGGCTCTTCTCACACCATTGCTTCTGCCTTACATCGGCTGGCGTGGCATGTTCCTGGTCGGCTTGCTGCCTGCTTTCGTTTCTTTGATTGTCCGTCACACGATGAGTGAGCCGGCTGAGTTCGTGAAGGCTGCAGCTGATCCTGTTCCGTTTGCTCGGCGATTCACTGACCTTTTCAAAGACCGGCAGACCACCAAGGCCAGTGTTGGGGTGATGGTCCTGACTTCTGTGCAGAACTTTGGGTACTACGGCCTGATGATCTGGATGCCCAGCTACTTGTCCAAGAAATTCGGCTTTTCGCTCATGGCATCTGGTACTTGGACTGCAGTCACTGTGCTGGGCATGGCATTCGGGATTTGGCTGTTCGGCCAACTGGCGGATCGCTTTGGCCGCAAGAAGATGTTCCTGCTCTACCAAGCAGGCGCAGCGATCATGGTCATTGCTTATGCCAACCTTGATAACCCGACCGTCATGCTGTTCGCCGGCGCGATCATGGGGATTTTTGTGAACGGTATGATCGGCGGTTATGGGGCGTTGATCTCTGATCTCTACCCGGCGCAGATACGCGCCACGGCCCAGAACGTGCTGTTCAACATTGGCCGTGCTGCGGGCGGGTTCGGTCCATTAGTTGTGGGGGCGGTAGCACTTCATTACTCCTTCACTGCCGCGATCATGTTGCTCTCGTCGCTTTACGTCGTGGCGATGGCCGCTACGGTCTTTCTGCTTCCTGCCTGTCAGAGTGAACAGCTGAAAAAGGCTCAGCCGGCTTAATCATCGAAGCCGGCTATCAGCCTGCCTCGCCTGATTCGTATCAAAAATTAGACAGAATAAATCGACTGCGGTAGATTCAACTCACGCAATCCCTGAAACACCGAGTTACCCGCCGCCTCAACACTGAGGCGGCAATTTCTATTGACCATGCTGTATAAAAAATTAGACAAATGCGAGGCCACCCACAATGAACGTGATTTCCGGTTGCTGCCAGGCCACTGCCATCACCCCCCCTAACGACACGTTGGCGGTCGTCATCTCCAACGAATGGGTCAACGATGAGTACAAGCGCCTAGTGCTTCAAGCCGACGGTGCTGCATGCCAGTCGCTGCCGGGGCAGTTCTTCAACCTGCTGTGCCCAAACGAAGGCGACAACAAACCGTACTTCCGCCGGCCAATGAGCACCTACAAGGCAGACCCCAGCAAGGGTCAGGTCGAATTCTTGTACAAGGTGACCGGCAAAGGCACCTACGGCCTGGAAACACTCCGCGAAGCGCAAACGTTGGAGATTCTGGGCCCACTGGGTAAGGGATTTGACCTGGACTCTTCCTGGGATCACATGATCATCGTGGCTCGCGGTGTCGGCTTGGCAACGCTCGCACCACTGGCGGAAGCTGCGCATCAGCTGGGTATCCGACTGACCGCCGTGCTGAGTGCCCGCAGCGAAAAAAGCCTGCTTTCGCGTGAGCGATTCGCCTCGCTCGGCGCCGACGTACAGGTAGTCCTGGACGAAGACGGCAGCAGTGCACCAGACCAACTGGAGCACCTGCTCAGACAAATCATCGCTCGTGAAAAGACCAGCGCGCTCTTTACCTGCGGCTCGAAGCGGCTGACCCGTCTGCTGAAAAAGCTCAGCGCAGAGCTTGGCCTGGTAGGCCAAGTGGCACTTGAGCAGCAAATGGTGTGTGGCCTAGGGATGTGCCAGTGCTGCGTCGAAGTATTCGAAGTCGACGGGCTCAGGGTGGGTAAGCGGGTATGCCTTGAAGGCCCTGTATTTGACCTGGCGGAGGTGGTGTGATGATCGATCTCAGCGTACAAGTGGGCGGACTGCGCCTGAAAAACCCGGTAATGCCAGCCTCGGGTACCTTCGCAGAGGAGCTGATCCACCTGCTGGATTTCAACCAACTTGGCGCCTTGGTCACCAAGACCATCACTTCGGATAAGCGAACCGGAAACCCGATGCCACGCGTTTGTGAGCTGGCGGACGGGATGATGAACGCGATCGGTATCCCAAGTAAGGGTGCAGATCTGTTCATCGACAAGGTCGTTCCCTTCTACCGGAATTTCGATTCACCGCTGATCGTGAGCATCTCGGCGCCAACGGCTCAAGGCTTCGCCGAGCTGGCTGCCCGGCTGAGTGACGTGCCGGGTGTGGCGGGTATCGAAGCCAACATTTCCTGCCCCAACCTGGAAGCCCACGGCCAGTCGTTTGGCATGCAGGCCGAAAGTACACGTAATGTTGTCGCACTGATGCGGCAGGCCACCTCCCTCCCCCTGTGGGTCAAACTGACCCCTAATGCTGGTGAAGTCGTACCGGTTGCCCTGGCTGCGCAAGACTCCGGTGCTGATGCCGTAGTGGTCGGTAACACGCTGCTCGGGCTCTCCATCGACATCGAGCGTGGTCGTGCAAGGCTCGGGAATTTCATGGGTGGTATCTCAGGTGCCGCTATTCGACCGCTGATGGTGCGTCTGACCTATCAGTGCGCCCAGGCTCTGGAAATCCCAATCATTGGTTGCGGTGGTATTTCCACGGCCGATGATGCTCTGGAGTTCATCTATGCCGGCGCATCGGCTGTTCAGGTGGGTACGGCCACCTTCCTTCACCCCAAGACCATGAACACGATGGTGGGTGAGTTGGCGGCCTTCTGTGAGCGTAAAGGTGTTTCTTCTATTAGTTCGCTGATCGGGGCTCTGGATGACTCGCCTGCAGAACCCTTCGGAGCCCTGCCATGACTGCCCAATGGCGTGAGCAGGCCGAAAAGCTGTTCAACGATGTCGCATCACTGTCTCGTGATCCCCACGAAGGCATCACTCGTGAAAGCTACGGCCCGGGCGAAAACGACACCATCGCTTACCTGAGCGATTTCGCTTTGACGCATGGTCTTGATGTGGGGCCTGACCGCGCTGGCAACGTGATCTTCAAACGCAAGAGCGACAATGGTGAGCCTGCTTTGTGGTATGGCTCGCACCTTGATTCCGTCCCGCAAGGTGGTAATTACGATGGGCTGGCCGGCGTTGTGGCGGGTCTGCTTTGCCTGTGCCGAATGGACCAGGAAAAAGTAGAGACGGCGCGACCCATTCGTGTAATCGGCTTGCGAGGCGAGGAAAGCGCCTGGTACGGCAAGTCGTACATCGGATCACGAGCGCTGTTTGGTGGGCTGACTGATCAGGACCTTTGCCTTACCAACCGCTTTAGCAAGCGCACGCTTGCTGAAGCCATGGAGGCGGTGGGCGCAGACCTTGAGGCAATTCGGCGCCAAGAGTGGCTTATCGATCGCTCGCAATTTGCCGGCTACCTTGAAATCCACATTGAGCAAGCCGAGTCGTTGGAACGTATGGGGCAAGCTCTGGGCATCGTTCCCGGCATTCGCGGAAATTTCCGCCATAACCAAGTCCGTTGCCTAGGTGAAGACGGCCACTCGGGGGCCGTCGCGCGCGAAGACCGCCACGACGCCGTATTTGCCGTGAGTGAGCTCGTTGCTCGAATTGACGAGCTGTGGAGTGAATACGTCGCGGCGGAGCGCGACCTGGTGGTTACCGTTGGTACCCTGGGTACAAATGCTGCCCACCACGCTGTCTCGCGTATCCCAGGCGAAGTCAGCTTCAGCCTCGAAATGCGCAGCCTGCATCATGACACGCTCAAGGCGTTTTACTCGGCTGCGCTGGTCGAGGCCAAATCAATCGAGACGTCTCGCCAAGTTCGATTCGAGTTTGACAACCGGATCGATACCGCCCCCGCCGCCATGCATGGTCCCTGGACGGACGTTTTCGTTCGACAAGCCCGTGATAAGGGTTGGAAAGGCGTTCTCACGCCTAGTGGTGCTGGCCACGACGCAGCGGTTTTCGCAAACGTCGGCATCCCTAGCGCAATGATCTTCATCCGAAACCAGCATGGGTCCCACAACCCTCACGAGGCGATGGGGTTGGACGACTTCCTGGCAGCGACAGAGGTGCTGTATCACTCAACATTGGAGCTGAAACCATGACCGTTCGAGATAACGCTTGGCTGATCCGTAATGCAACCCTGGTCAATGAAGGACTTCGTTGGGTCGGTGATCTTCGAGTGCGAAATGGTCGCATCGATACCATCGGCGAAGCCCTAGAACAGCTGCCCGGAGAGGAACTGATCGACGCTACTGGGCTGTGGTTGTTACCGGGAATGATTGATGATCAAGTGCACTTCCGGGAGCCTGGCTTGACCCACAAGGCTAACATCGCCAGTGAGTCTCGCGCCTGTGCAGCGGGTGGTATCACCAGCTTCATGGAAATGCCGAACACCAAGCCAGCCGCGCTGGATCGTGCAACCTTGGAAGCGAAGTACGATATTGCGGCTGGCTCGAGTGTTGTCAACTACGCCTTCTACATGGGGGCAAGCAACGACAACCTGGACGCAATTCGTGACATCGACCCGGCCAGCACACCCGGCCTGAAGGTATTCATGGGCGCCTCGACCGGTAACATGCTGGTCGACAACCCAGACGTGTTGAACGAGATCTTCCGTGTGTCCCCGGTGCCGATCATCACGCACTGTGAAGATACCCCGATGATCAACGCGGAACTGGAAAAAGCCAAAGCGCGCTTCGGCGACGACATTCCAGCCCGAGAGCACCCGCTGATTCGTTCACGCGAGGCATGCATCAAATCTACTCGGCTGGCCATTGAGTTGGCGCGCAAGCACGGTACTCGGCTCCACGTGCTGCACATCTCCACCGCAGAAGAGCTTGAGCTGTTTGAACCAGGGCCAATCGCAAGCAAGCGCATTACCGCTGAGACCTGTGTGCATTTCCTGCACTTCACCGAGCACGACTATGACCGTCTCGGTTTCTTGATCAAGTGCAACCCGGCCATCAAGACTGCCCGTGACCGGGATGCCATCGTGAGGGCGCTAGCTGAAGGCCGCCTCGACGTATTGGCGACTGACCACGCGCCGCACCTGCTTGAAGAGAAGCAAGGCAACTACAGCCAAGCGCCATCAGGTATTCCGCTTGTCCAATATGCACTTCAAACCGCTCTGGAGCGTGTATTCCAAGGAGCGCTGACGCTCGAACGACTGGTTGAAGTCGTGAGCCATGCGCCGGCTGAGCTGTTCCGCGTAAGCCGCCGCGGCTACCTTCGTGAAGGCTACGCTGCGGACCTGGTTCTTGTTGACCCTCAGCGTCCGCACTACGTAACCAATGATCAGGTGCTTTCCAAGTGCGGCTGGACGCCTTTCGATGACACCGCATTTTCTTCGAGCATCGTCGCCACTTTTGTAAATGGCGAGCGTGTGTGGGACGGGACAGCGGTAGACGGTTCGGTACGTGGCCAGCGGCTTTCTTTCACTCCCCGCGCTGACCGTGCTTAGTGCAGCAACAAGAGGTTTAGGTAAGCATGAACTTTTCAGAAATGGTGCAACGATTCGCCGCCGCTCTCCCAGGTACCGACTCGTTCAAACACGCCAACGCTCATTGCGAAGCCATCATCCAAAATGAGCCATTCCAATCCTGTGCAGCGTTCTTGATTGCCGGGTTCTGCCGCACATACGTGCTCATCTATGAAGACCAAGCGCTAGAGGCTGACTTCGCCAGACGAAACCACCGCCAGCTGCTGGAGTATATGAACCAGCTGGACACGGCCTTGGTCACCCAAGACCACAGCGTTGTTCACCAAGCGTTGATCGACGTAGTTGAACACTACGCGAAAAGCGACCGAATCTTCTAAGCACCTCGTTTGCCGCGTGAGGGTGACACGGGTGCCACGCACACCTGTAGCGTCCTTGCGCGGCAACTCCTGATAAAAATAAAACAAGTCTGCGCAGCCGAATGCTCGGGGCCAGACCCTTTTAGGATGCTGCAATGAGTCTCAAAAACGACGCTCTCGAATACCACGCCCAGCCACGACCAGGAAAACTCAGCGTAGAGCTTTCGAAGCCTACCGCCACCGCCCGGGACCTATCTTTGGCCTACAGCCCAGGTGTTGCAGAGCCAGTACGTGAAATTGCTCGTGATGCTGAGTTGGCCTACAGGTACACCGGCAAGGGCAATCTGGTCGCGGTGATATCCGATGGCACCGCCATCCTTGGACTGGGTGATCTCGGCCCGCTGGCCTCCAAGCCGGTGATGGAAGGCAAGGGTGTTCTGTTCAAGCGATTCGCCGGTATCGACGTGTTCGACATCGAGGTCGAATCGGAAAGCCCACAAGCGTTCATCGACACCGTTCGCCGCATTTCGATCACCTTCGGTGGCATCAACCTTGAAGACATCAAGGCCCCTGAGTGCTTCGAAATCGAGCGCACCTTGATCGAGCAGTGCGACATCCCGGTGTTCCACGATGACCAGCACGGTACCGCCATCGTTACCGCGGCCGGCATGATCAACGCCCTGGAAATCGCCGGCAAGAAGCTGGAGGACGCCAAGATCGTCTGCCTGGGGGCTGGCGCTGCAGCCATCTCTTGCATGAAGCTGCTTATAAGCATGGGCGCGGGCGCTAGCAATATCCTCATGGTCGACCGCAGCGGCGTGATCCACGCTGGCCGTGACGACCTGAACCAGTACAAGGCGCAGTTCGCCCACGCTACCGACAAGCGCACCCTGGCTGACGCCCTTGACGGTGCCGACGTGTTCGTAGGCCTGTCCGGCCCGAACCTGCTGAGCCCGGAAGGCCTGAAGTCGATGGCGGCCAACCCGATCGTGTTCGCCTGCTCGAACCCGGACCCGGAAATCTCGCCAGAGCTGGCGCACGCCACTCGCAGCGACGTGATCATGGCTACCGGTCGTTCCGACTACCCGAACCAGGTCAACAACGTACTGGGCTTCCCGTTCATCTTCCGTGGTGCCCTGGACGTTCGCGCCAAGCGCATCAACGAAGAAATGAAGATCGCCGCTGCTATCGCCCTGAAAGACCTGGCCAAGCTGCCAGTGCCTAAGGAAGTGTGCGAAGCCTACG
>NZ_QJRC01000099.1 GCF_013393325.1 Pseudomonas hunanensis | reverse complement strand
CGTTTGCGATGGCGACACTGACTCACCTTTTCGCCCTTACGGCGAGTCACTTTTTGTCAAACGCGACAAAAAGTAACCAAAAAACGCTGCGCTCCCATCATCCGGCCCCTACGCTGCGCTCCGGGGTTCCCTCACTCCGGCCTTGCTCCCGGGAGGACCGCGCTGCAGGCCCCATCCTGGGGCCCAGCGCTTGACGGGCATCCATGCCCGTCACCTCCCTCCGCAAGGCCTGCGTTCGGCCTCCTGAAGTCGCGAAGATCAAGATCAAGATCAAGATCAAGATCAAGATCAAGATCAAGATCAAGATCAAGATCAAGATCAAGATCAAGATCAAGAGCGAGGCGAGGGAGAGCGGGCGCGTAGCGCGATTCGTAAGCGGTGCTTGGACCGCGTCGCGCTATGCGCGACAATAACGATCATTTTCGGAGCCCCCCATGACCGATTTCACCCCCGACGCCGTCCTCGATGCCACCGGCCTGAACTGCCCGGAACCTGTGATGATGCTGCACCAGCACGTGCGTAACCTGGCCGCCGGCGGCCTGCTCAAGGTCATCGCCACCGACCCGTCGACACGCCGCGACATTCCCAAGTTCTGCAACTTCCTCGGCCATGAGCTGCTACAGCAGCAAGAAGACGCCGGCACGTTCCTGTACTGGATCCGCAAAAAAGCCGACTGAATCGCTCTGGATCAAGCCCGGCGTACCGCCTACACTGCGTTCCCCAGACAGGAGAGCGCCATGCTGATAGTTGCCGACGAGAACATCCCGCTGCTCGATGCCTTCTTCCAGGGTTTCGGTGAAATTCGCCGCTACCCCGGCCGAAGCCTCGATGCCGCCAGCGTCAAGGACGCCGATATCCTGCTGGTGCGCTCGGTGACCAAAGTCGACCGCCAACTGCTCGAAGGCAGCCGTGTACGCTTTGTCGGCACGTGCACCATCGGCACCGATCACCTGGACCTGGACTACTTTGCCCAAGCCGGTATCTCCTGGAGCAGCGCGCCGGGCTGCAATGCCCGCGGCGTGGTCGATTACGTGCTGGGCAGTTTGCTGACCCTGGCCGAGCTGGATGGCGTAGCGCTGGCCGAACGCGTCTACGGCGTTGTGGGCGCGGGAGAGGTGGGGGGGCGCCTGGTGCGGGTACTGCACGGGTTGGGCTGGAAGGTGCTGGTCTGCGACCCGTTGCGCCAAGCCGCCGAGGGTGGAGACTACGTCAGCCTCGAAACCATTGTGCAGCAGTGTGATGTGATCAGCCTGCACACCCCATTGCAGCGCGGCGGCGAACACCCCACCTGGCACCTGCTGGGGCCGGCGCAGCTGGCACAGTTGCGCCCTGGGGCCTGGTTGGTCAATGCCAGCCGTGGCCCGGTGGTGGACAACATCGCCCTGCGCGAGCTGCTGCTGGACCGCGAAGACGTGCATGCGGTGCTGGATGTGTGGGAAGGTGAACCGCAGGTCGACTTGCAGTTGGCCGACCTGTGCACCCTGGCTTCGCCACACATTGCCGGCTACAGCCTCGATGGTCGCCAACGTGGCACGGCACAGATCTACCAGGCGCTTTGCCGCTTCCTGGGAGTAGACGAGCAGGTGCAACTGGCCGACCTGTTGCCCCGGCCAGCACTGGCGCAGGTCGAACTGGATGCCAGTACCGACCCGGCCTGGGCGCTGGCCACCCTGTGCCGCGCCGTGTACGACCCGCGCCGCGACGATGCCGATTTCCGTCGTAGCCTGAGCGATGACCCGCAGTTACAGCGAGCAGCGTTCGACCAGTTGCGCAAGCACTATCCGCCACGGCGCGAAATCGAGGGGCTGGCAGTGCGCTTGCGCGGGGAGTCGCCGCAGTTGGCGCAGTTGGTCAGTGCCTTGGGTGGGGCGTTGGTCTAAGCGACCTTGCCGAGCAATAAAAACCCGGCGCAAGCGCCGGGTTGCAAAAAATTCGCCGATCAACCTTTGCGTACGCGCTCGACCCGGCTTTCTTCCAGGGCCTTGCAGGCCTGCTGGATCATCTGCTCGGTGATGGGCACTTCACGTCCCTTGGCGTCGATGATCGAACCGCATACCTGTGATTGCTGAGTGGTCTGGGGCTTCTGGTTGTCACTGCCATGCTGCAAGCTCATGCACTGTCTCCTCTTCAGGTTCGAGCTCAGGGTAGCCTTGTGCCGTGACTGGCCTGTGACAGCTTCTGTGTCACGGCAGCAACAGTCCAACAGAAACCCTGTGAAAGCTCCATCATCTGCTTAGACCAATGCGTTATAGCACCCTGAAGCCATTCCCCCGCTCGGGATGAATGGTAGTCTGCGGTTTCCCCAGCATTGTGGTCGTCGCCATGCCCGAATCGGTTTCCCCACGTCAACGCCGCGCCTTGCGCCTGGCCTGGCAGTTCGTTCGCCCCTATCGTCGGCAAGTGCTGCTGGCCTTGGTGGTTACCGCCGCCATTACGTTGTCCATGGGCCAGGGCATCCGCTTGCTGGTGGACCAGGGCTTCATGACGCGCTCCGCGCACCAGCTCAACCAGACCATCGGGCTATTCCTGGTGCTGGTGCTGGCCCTGGCAGTGGGCACCTTCAGCCGTTTCTACCTGGTGTCGTGGATTGGTGAGCGCTGCGTGGCCGATATCCGTCGTGCCGTGTTCGACCACCTGATCGGTCTGCACCCAGGTTTTTTCGAAGACAACCGCAGCTCCGAGATCCAGTCACGGCTGACAGCGGACACCACCCTGCTGCAATCGGTCATCGGTTCATCGCTGTCGATGTTCCTGCGCAACGCGCTGATGGTCATTGGCGGCGTGGTGTTGCTGTTCATCACCAACCCCAAGCTCACCAGCATCGTGGTGGTGGCCCTGCCGCTGGTGCTGGCACCGATTCTGCTGTTCGGCCGTCGGGTGCGCAGCCTGTCACGGCAAAGCCAGGACCGGGTCGCCGATGTAGGCAGCTACGTGGCCGAGACGCTTGGGCAGATCAAGACCGTACAGGCCTACAACCACCAGGCGCACGACCGCGAACTGTTCGCCGGCACAGTCGAAGCGGCGTTTACTGTGGCCCGCAAGCGAATTGCTCAGCGTGCCTGGCTGATCACCTTGGTGATCGTGCTGGTGCTGGGGGCGGTGGGTGTGATGCTGTGGGTCGGGGGCATGGATGTGATCGCCGGGCGTATTTCCGCAGGCGAACTGGCTGCATTCGTGTTCTACAGCCTGATCGTCGGCAGCGCTTTCGGTACGCTCAGCGAAGTGATTGGCGAGCTGCAGCGCGCCGCAGGTGCGGCCGAGCGCATTGCCGAACTGTTGGCGGCGCACAGTGCGATCCTGCCGCCCGCCGTGGTACAGGGGCAACCACAGCAGCGGGCCAGCGGGCGTATCGAGCTGCAGCAGGTGGTGTTCGCCTACCCGTCACGGCCCACGGTGGCGGCAGTGGATGGCCTGAGCCTGGCCATCGAGCCCGGGCAGACCGTAGCGCTGGTCGGCCCCTCGGGGGCAGGCAAGTCGACCCTGTTCGATTTGTTGCTGCGCTTCTACGACCCCCAACAAGGGCGCATTCTGCTCGATGGCCAGGCGCTTACCGAATTCGATCCTGACCAACTGCGCCGGCAGTTCGCCCTGGTGGCGCAAAACCCGTCGCTGTTCCGTGGCACGGTAGAGGCCAACATCCGTTATGGCCGGCCCGAGGCAACCTTGGCTGAAGTCGAAGCCGCAGCTCGCGGTGCCCACGCTGACGCGTTTATCCAACAACTGCCGCAGGGCTACCAGACACCGCTAGGGGAAGGCGGCATAGGGCTTTCCGGCGGGCAGCGTCAGCGCCTGGCGATTGCCCGGGCATTGCTGGTCGATGCGCCGATCCTGTTGCTGGACGAAGCCACCAGTGCCCTTGACGCGCAAAGCGAACACTTGATCCAGCAAGCGCTGCCCAGCCTGATGGCTGGGCGCACCACGCTGGTGATCGCCCATCGTCTGGCCACGGTGCAGCATGCCGAGCGCATCGCGGTCATCGACAAGGGTCGGGTAGTGGCGGTGGGCACTCACCGTCAGTTGATCGAGGAAAGCCCGCTGTATGCGCGGCTGGCAGCGCTGCAGTTCACCACCGGTTAGCTTGTCGCGGCTTTGTAATATTTTTGTAGTAATTGCCTGAGAGTATCTGCCTCAACTGTTGCGTAAGTGCTTGACCTGGCTGCCATTGCTTGATGGCAGCCTTTTTTTGGCCTGCCAGTAATGGGGCTGTACAGCGGCCTCAGCCTACCCCTCTGGTTCCGAGACCCTCGATGTTGCGTAAATCCCTCAGAGTGCAAATTCTCTCGCTGCTCGGCGGCAGCGTGGTGGCGATGCTGCTGATCGCCCTGGTGTGTTTCCAGTTTCTGTCGTCCAGCGTGCGTGGTTACGCCGAGTTGGTGGACGGGCCGCTGCGGGCCTCGCAATTGATTGACGAAGCCAACCTGCAGTTCAAGATCCAGGTGCAGGAATGGAAGAACGTGCTGCTGCGCGGGCGCCAACCGGCAGAGATGGACAAGTACTGGCAGCAGTTCCAGGCCCGCGAGCAGCAGGTGCAACAATTGCTCGGGCAACTAATCGACAGCAGCGACGCCAGGCTCAAGGAGCCACTACAGCAATTGCGCGACAGCCACCGCCAGCTGGGCCAGGCCTATGCGCAGGGGCGGCAGGCCTTCCTTGCCGCAGGTGGCGACCCGGTAGCAGGCGACCAGGCGGTGAAGGGCGTGGATCGCGCCGCCAGTGAGCAGATGAGCCAACTGGTCGAGCAACTGCGTGCCGATGCCCGCCAGCGTGCGACGAGCATCAGCGCCAGCGCCGAGCGCACGGTATGGCTGGGCCTGCTGGTGATGCTGGCTTCTGCGGTGATGGTGGGGCTGCTTAGCCTGTGGTTGGTCAATCGCAGCCTGATCGAGCCGATCCGCCAGTTGATCGAGTATGTTGCGCAACTCAGCCAAGGCCGCTTTGCCGCCCGGGTCGACAGCCGCCGTGAGGACGAACTGGGGCGGCTGGCGCGGGCGGCCAACACCCTGCGCGATTTCCTGGCCGACACGGTTGGCCGGTTGCAGGACAACGCGCAGGAGCTGGAAGGCGCCAGTGGCCAGTTGCGCAGTATTGCCGGCGACATGGCTCGCGGTACTCATGACCAGTTCCAGCGTACCGACCAGGTGGCGACGGCCATGCACGAGATGTCCGCCACCGCACAGGAGGTGGCTCGCCACGCCGCCGAGGCAGCCCGTGCAGCGGATGACGCCGACCACAGCGCCCAGGCGGGCGAGCAGGTGATGCAGCAGACCATCGACATCATCGGTGTGGTCAACCGTGAAATCGCTGGCACGGCGTCGGTGATCCGCGATCTGGAGCATGACAGCACGCGCATTGGCAAAGTGCTGGAAGTGATTCGTGGCATTGCCGAGCAAACCAACCTGCTGGCGCTCAACGCGGCCATCGAGGCGGCCCGTGCTGGTGAAGCCGGGCGCGGCTTTGCGGTGGTCGCCGATGAGGTGCGCAGCCTGGCCCAGCGCACGGCGGCGTCGATTGCCGAAATCAACCAGATCATCGAAGCGGTACAGTCTGGGGCGGTGGAGGCGGTGAAGGCCATCGAAAGCGGCCAGCAGCGAAGCCAGGAAGGGGCTGAACAGGTCGAGCAGGCCGGGCAGATGCTGCAACGTATCACCCAGGCTGTGGAGGCGATACGCGATATGAACCGGCAGATCGCCACGGCAGCTGAAGAGCAGACCAGCGTAGCCGACGATATCTCGCGCAACCTGATCGAGATTACCCGCATTGCCACGGCCAACCAGGAAGCGGTGCAGCATACCGAGCAGGCGGGGCATCGCCTGCATGGTTTGTCGGGGCAACTGGGCGAAGTCACCTCGCGCCTGAGCGCCTGACCTTGAAAAGGGGCCGTCACACGGCCCCTGGGGGAAATCCGCCACCAGACCGCTAAAACCATTGCCCTGTGGCGGGTTGCCGCCATGCGGCCCTTCGTTTTACCCCATATTTGTTAGCCCAACCCCAGTTGGCACATTCCCTGCTCCAGGCGGCGCGCGTGCACACAACAACTGGATAACATCAATGAAGAAATTTCTGCTGACGTTCCTCTGCCTGGGCGTCATCGGCTGTTCCAAACCTGCCGAGCCTGAGAAAACCGTCGACGTGCTGTTGATCGGTGGCGGCATCATGAGTGCCAGCCTGGGCACTTACCTCACCGAGCTGGAACCGTCCTGGAAGGTCGACGTCTACGAGCGCATGGACCAGGTCGCCGAGGAAAGCTCCAACGCCTGGAACAACGCCGGCACCGGTCACTCTGCATTCTGCGAGCTGAACTACACCAGCGTCGGCAAGGATGGCAGCATCGACATCAGCAAGGCCGTGGGGGTGAACGAGCAGTTCGAGGTGTCCAAGCAGTTCTGGGCCTACCAGGTCGAGCAGGGCGTGCTGAACAACCCAAGATCGTTCATCAACAATGTGCCGCACATGAGTTTCGTCTGGGGAGACGAGAACATTGCCTTCTTGCACAAGCGCGTCGATGCCCTGCAACACAGCTCGCTATTCCGCGGCATGGAAATCTCCGAGGACCACGAGCAGATTCGCCAATGGGCGCCGCTGGTCATGGAAGGCCGTGACCCGGGGCAGAAGATCGCCGCCACGCGCATGGCCATCGGCACCGACGTGAACTTCGGCGAAATCACCCGCCAGCTGTTCGCTGCAATGACTCGCAACCCCAACGTGTCGCTGAATGTGCGTCATGAAGTGCGTGACATCGTACGTAACGACGATGGCACCTGGCATGTAGTCGTGGCCGACCTGGCCAACGGCGGCAAGGAGAAGGCTGTCAATGCCCGCTTCGTCTTCATTGGAGCCGGTGGCGGCGCACTGAAGTTGTTGCAGAAGTCGGGCATCCCCGAGGCCGAAGGCTATGCGGGCTTCCCGGTGGGGGGCCAGTTCCTGATGACCGATAACCCTGACCTGGTCGCGCGTCACCAGGCCAAACTGTACGGCAAGGCTTCGGTTGGCGCTCCACCCATGTCGGTGCCGCACCTGGACACGCGGATGATCGATGGCAAACAGGTGCTGTTGTTCGGCCCGTTCGCCACGTTCTCCACCAAGTACCTCAAGCACGGTTCGCTGCTGGACATGTTCGCCTCGCTGAACAGCCACAACGTGTTGCCCATGCTCAATGCCGGTATCGACAACATCGACCTCAGCACCTACCTGATGGGGCAATTGATGCTCAGCTTCGATGACCGCATGAACGCGCTGCGCGAGTACTTCCCCAACGCCAAGAACGAAGACTGGAAGCTGCTGCAGGCTGGCCAGCGGGTGCAGGTGATCAAGAAGGACCCGGTACTGGGTGGTGTGTTGCAGTTCGGTACCGAAGTGGTGGCGGCGCAGGACGGCAGTATCGCCGCGCTGTTGGGCGCTTCGCCTGGCGCCTCGACCGCCGCGCCGATCATGCTGACCGTGCTGGAAAAGACCTTCAAGGACCGCATCCAGTCGCCTGCCTGGCAGGCCAGGCTCAAGGAAATCGTGCCGAGCTACGGCCAGAAGCTGAACAACGACCTGGCGCTGACCAACCAGACCCGCGCGTGGAGCAGCGAGCGCTTGCAGTTGTTGCACATGCCCGTAGAAGCTGAAGCCCAAGCCGCGCACTGACGTCGTTCTCGCGCACAACAAAAAGCCCGCGCAAGGCGGGCTTTTTTAGCAGAACCTGGTCGGAGAGACAGGATTCGAACCTGCGGCCTTCTCGTCCCGAACGAGACGCGCTACCTGGCTGCGCTACACTCCGATGAACAAAATCCTACTGCATCCCGTTTTCGCCAGCAAGCCCTTGTTGTTTAAAGGGCCATTGCCAAAACGGTGGCTTGATCAGAGCTCTTTGACGGTGCGGATCTGGTCCTTGTTCAGGCGCGTGCGCTTGCCGTCCAGCTGCTCGAATTCGTAGAAACCGGAGTCTTCGTCGAACTTCGGCGTGTCGGTGGCCTGGATTTCGCGACCATCGTTAAGGGTAATGACAGTCGGCGATGCACAGCCGGCGAGGGCGCCCAGGCCCAGGGCGAGCAGGAAGGCGGGGAGGGTCCGTTTGATCATCGTGTTTCTCCAAGTGCGATGGTGCTAGATGACATTTATGACGCAGGACGTTAGTGCAAGTTCACTCCCAGTGCAGCATAGCGACGATTTCGTCCCCTTGACCCAGGGCAAGGGCGATGGGCGCAACGCCGGAAAAGGTGCGCTGTGATATAACTGCGGCCATCTCATCTTGTTGTGACGGATCCCCATGAAAGCCAAGGCAGATACCCCCTTCGTGGCGTTGAACATCGCCGTGCTCACGGTCAGCGACACCCGTACCTTCGAAACCGACAGCTCTGGGCAAATGTTCGTCGACCGCCTGAGCGCCGCCGGCCATCGCCTGGCCGAGCGCGTGCTGCTCAAGGACGACCTGTACAAGATCCGCGCCCAGGTCGCCACCTGGATCGCCGACGACAGCGTGCAAGTGGTGTTGATTACCGGGGGGACCGGTTTTACCGGCCGCGACAGCACCCCCGAGGCGGTGGCCTGCCTGTTGGACAAGCAGGTGGACGGCTTTGGCGAGCTGTTCCGGCAGATCTCCGTGGCCGACATTGGCACCTCCACCGTGCAGTCGCGTGCGTTGGCCGGGCTGGCCAACGGCACCCTGGTGTGCTGCCTGCCGGGCTCGACCAATGCGGTGCGCACCGGCTGGGATGGCATCCTTGCCGAGCAGCTCGATGCCCGTCATCGCCCGTGCAACTTCGTGGCGCATCTGAAGCAGGCAGCGGTCTGTGACAGCCGTGGCTAAGCTCAGCCAGGCCCGGCCGCTGATGCCGGTGGAACAGGCCCTGGAGCAGCTGCTGGCATTGGCCGAGGCGGCACCGATCCGCGACACCGAGAACTTGCCGCTGGCCGAAGCCGAAGGCCGTGTGTTGGCCACCGACCTGGTGGCGTCGCTCGACCTGCCGCCCTGGCCGAATAGCGCCATGGACGGTTATGCCTTGCGTAAAGCCGACTGGCAGGGCCAGCCGCTGCCGGTCAGCCAGCGTATTTTCGCCGGCCATGCGCCACAGCCGCTGCAACCGGGCACCTGCGCGCGGATCTTCACCGGTGCACCGGTGCCGGAAGGGGCCGACTGCGTCGAGATGCAGGAAAACACCGAAGTGCTCGAAGATGGCCGGGTGCGTTTTCTCGAAGCGTTGCAAACCGAACAGAACATACGCCCTCAGGGCCAGGAAACCCGCAAGGGCGAACAGGTAATGAGCGCCGGTACCCGCCTCGGGCCGATCGAGCTGGGCCTGGCGGCGACCCTGGGGTATGGCCGCCTGGATCTAGTGCGCAAGGTGAAAGTGGCGGTGCTGTCTACCGGCGACGAACTGGTCGAGCCCGGCCTACCGCTGGGGCCTGGGCAAATCTACAACAGCAACCGCAGGTTGCTGGTCAGCTGGCTGCAGCGACTGGGCTGCGAAGTGGTCGACGCCGGCATCCTGCCAGATGACCTGGCCCGTACCCGCACCTGCCTGGCCGAGCTGGGGGGCGTAGACCTGATCCTGTCCACCGGCGGTGTCTCGGTGGGCGAGGCCGACTACCTTGGTGCTGCCCTGCGCGAAGCTGGCGAGCTGGCGCTGTGGAAGCTGGCGATCAAGCCGGGCAAGCCGCTGACGTTTGGCCACTTCCAGGGCGTGCCGGTGATCGGCCTGCCAGGTAACCCGGCCTCGACGCTGGTCACCTTTGGCCTGCTGACCCGGCCCTACCTGCTGCGCCGCCAGGGTGTGGCCGACGTCACGCCATTGCGCTTCGATATGCCAGCGGGCTTTGACTGGCCCAAGCCTGGGACGCGCCGCGAATACCTGCGTGCGCGCATCGAGCAGGGCCAGGTGCGCATCTACAAGAACCAGAGCTCGGGTGTGCTGCGTAGCGCGGCCTGGGCCGAGGGCTTGGTAGAGGTGCGTGAGGGCAGCACGCCAAAGCGCGGTGACAGCGTGCCGTTCATCCCCTTCAGCGAGTTACTTGGCTGAGCGACCCAGCCAGGCATTGGCCAGCGGCGCGGCCTCGGCCGGGGCCACCTGGGTCAGGCGCATGTGCACATTCTCCAGTTGCTGGGCGGCCACGCTCCAGTCGTGGCGCTGGCGGGCGAACTGGCGCCCGGCCGTGCTCAACTGGCTCATGCGCCAGGGCTGGTTGAGCAGCTGGGTGATCAGCAGCGCCAGTTGGTCACCGTCGTCGCTGCCCAGGTAATGCTCGCCATTGTTCGCGCTCAGGCCTGAAACGCCCTTGCCGGTGGTGATTACTGGCAGGCCGGCGGCCATCGCTTCGAGGATTTTCACCTTCGAGCCACCGGCATAGCGCAGTGGCGCGAAAAACAGCGCGGAGCGCCGCTGCAGTTCACGCAGGTCGGGTCGGTAGCCCAACCACTCGATGCGCGGGTCGTTCCAGTGCAATTTCCAGTTGGCGGGCATTGCATGCCCGGCAATTGCCAGGCGTACCGCTGGGTTGCTCATCCATACCTGCGGCATGATGTCTTCCAGCGCCCATTCGATGGCCTCCAGGTTGGCGCCATATTCGAAGTTGCCGACGAACAACAGGCGTTGGCTGTGCAGCGCAGGTTGTACCTGCTGGTAAAAATCACAATCTACACCATTGACCACCACGTTCACTGGGCGCCCGCTGATCTGGCCAATCAGTTCGGCATCGTGGGTGCTGACCGCCACCAGCTCGGTGGGCTGGCGCAGTACGCGATGTTCCCAGCGCCGATAGCGCCAGCGGTCGAAGGCGTTGAGCGGGCGTAGCCACAGCGGCAGGCGGTCGTGGCAAGCGCCGCCCATTACCGACTCCAAGGTGTGCTCGCTGAGCATGTAGGGCAGCCCTCGGGCCTGCAGGGCTTTTTCAAACGGCTGGAAGCTGTAGCTGTGCTCGATCTGGATGACGTCCCAGGGCTCGTCCAGCAACTGCTCGAAGCGGTGCCGCAGGCAAGAGGAAAGGCCATTGATGATGGCTCGCATGGGGTAGTCGATGATGGGTGAAGCCAGCAGGTTCAGCGGGCTGTGCAGCGGGCGGCGGGGCAAAACGATCAGGCGTTCGAGCAGTGGTTCCAGGGCATCACGAGCGCCATCGCTGAGGGGGATTTTCGACTGCACCAGCAGGGTGATCCGGTGGCCGCGTTGAGCCAGTGCGCGCAGCAAGTGGTATTGCCGGGTCTTGCAGCCGCTGGTGGTCGGCCAGGGCAAGTAAGGCAGTGTCCAGAGAATGCGCATTACCCGGAATCCTCGTGAAAGGTTGCAGATAGCAAAACGCGCCCATTGGCAGCAGTGGGGGAGCCACTGCCGGGCGCGTCCATGGCAAAAGGTGTATCTGCTGAGCATAGCCGGGCATTCCCAGGCGTGGGAAAAATGACCGGCCTGCACGATTCTTTGCCAGGGTATGCAACGATCCGGGCGTGCCAGTGGTCGAGATCTGGGTTGGCCCATTTTACGGAGACGCGCACATGCAAGGGCGCAAGGCAATGCTGGTGCTGCACGGCAAGCAGGCGATGAACGAAGAGGTCCGCAGCGCCGTGCGCGAGCTGCGCGATAGTGGCTGGGTGCTGGATGTACGAGTCACTTGGGAGGCGGGCGACGCCCAGCGGTTGGTCGCTGAAGCACTGGCTGCGGGTTACAGCCATATCGTCGCCGGTGGAGGTGATGGCACATTACGCGATGTGGCCGAGGCCATGGGGTTGGCCGCCACCAGCGCCAGCCTGGCCTTGTTGCCATTGGGTACGGCCAACGATTTTGCCAAGGCCGCTGGCATCCCCCAGTTGCCAGCCTCGGCGCTGGCTTTGTTGAATGTCGCGCCACAACCCATAGACCTGGGGCAGGCTGGTGACCAGCTGTTCCTCAACATGGCCACTGGCGGCTTTGGCAGCCAGGTCACCGCCAATACCTCGGAAGACCTCAAGAAGGTGTTGGGCGCTGCCGCCTACCTGTTCACCGGGTTGTCGCGCTTCAGTGAGCTGCAGGCGGCTTCGGTGGAGTTGCAGGGCCCGGACTTCCACTGGCAAGGGGACTTATTGGCGCTGGGTATCGGCAATGGCCGTCAGGCGGGGGGCGGGCAGGTGCTATGCCCTGAGGCCATCATCAACGACGGTCTGCTTGATATCGCCATCCTGCCTGCGCCACAGGAAGTGGTAGGGGCGCTACGTGACTTGTTGGCCGGTGACGGCCTGTTCATTCGGGCCAGGTTGCCGTGGGTCGAGATCAAGAGCGCGCAAGGGCTGGACATCAACCTTGATGGCGAGCCCTTGCAGGCTGCCAACCTGCGCTTTCAGGCCAGGCCTGCGGCGTTGCGCCTGCACCTGCCGGCCGAGTCGCCATTGCTCAGTCGTCCAGGCTGATGATTTTCTCGCGCACGGCGAACAGCACCAGGCCCGCTACGTCGTGAATTTGCAGGCGCTTCATGATTTGCGAACGGTGGGTTTCAATGGTCTTGATCGACAGGCCCAGGCCTGTAGCAATTTCCCGGGTGGACTTGCCGCGCACGATCAGGCGCAGGATCTCCAGTTGCCGTGCCGTCAGGTTGTGCCGCTCACCAGCGCTTTGCTTGCCTTGCTTGGTGTGGCGCAGCGCCTGGTTGATGACGGTGTGGGCAATGGCCGGGCTAAGGTAACGCTCGCCGTTGCGCACGGCGCTCAGGGCCTGTTCCAGCTCGGTGGCGCTGGTGTCCTTGAGCAGATAGCCGTGGGCGCCGCTTTCCAGGGCCCGCATGATCAGGTCCGGGTCGGTGTGCATCGACAGGATCAGCACCTTGCACGTGCTGCCGCTGGCCCGCAGCTGGGTGAGAGCGTCCAGGCCGCTGGTCGAGCGCATCGAGATGTCCAGCAAGACGATGTCTGGGGCCAGTGTGAGAACCTGTTCGAGCAACTGGCTGCCATCGTCGGCTTCGCCGATCACATCATAGCCGGGGATATCGCAGACCAGCGCACGTACCCCGGCGCGGATCAATGAGTGGTCGTCTACCAGCAGCAGCCTACAGGTCATGGGCGGGCGTACTCCTGGCGCGCTGCTGGGTGCGCGGAGGCCACGGGAACATCGCCTCGATCTGCGTGCCCAGGCCAAGTTGGCTGGTAATGTCGAGCCTGCCCTGCAGCGCGGTTACCCGCTCCTGCATGCCGGCCAGGCCGCGCTGGCCGGCCTCGGCCGGGTGGCGGGCGGGTACGAAACCACAGCCATCGTCGTGGATCGACAAAGTAAGCCCCTCTGGAGTGCGCTGCAGGCGAATGACCAGGTTGTGCGCCTGGGCGTGACGCAGCATGTTGGTCACCGCCTCCTGGGTGATACGGAACACTGCCATGGCTACCGTCTCGTCGATGCCGCCCAGTCGCTGGTTGCACGCCAGGCTCCAGTGCACCCCGCTGCTGGCCAAGGTACGTACCAGGTGCGCACGCAGGCTGGCTTCCAGGCCCAGGCTGGCCAACTGCCGCGGGTTGAGCAGGGCAGATACATCCCGGACGTTGCCCAAGGTGTCATCCAGCGTGCTGCGCAGGGCGTCGCAGTGGTTCTGCAACTCGTCGGGCATGCGCCGCTGCAACCACTGCAATTGCAGCTTGGCGGCGGTGAGCAGTTGGCCGATGTCGTCGTGCAGTTCCCGGCCCAGGTGCTGACGCTCATCTTCCTGCACCTTGAGCATGCGCTCGGCCAGCTCGGCCGGACGCAGGCTGATCGACCTGGCGCCCAGGCCCAGTTGCACAGCGGCGCCCAGCGTGGCGACCAGCTGCAGCATCAGCAGGCTGGGCGGGATTGCCTGATGGGTCAGGTACAGCGCCAGGTTGGCAAGCAGCGAGGCCACGCACAGCCCGACCGTCGTCCAACGCAGCAGGGCAGCGCGGGGGCAGCAACGCAGAGAAGTCTTCAAGCGTGGGAACATAGATAGGGAAGCCACTGAAGTCTTGCTGATGGAGGCCTTGCACAATGCTGGTCAGAGGCTTTGGCGCAGTACTTTCGATATTTTTTTAAACACGTGATCTTGCAACCTTGCTTCCGGTAGCAAGCGTTTGTGGGGGCGCATATTACCACTTCGCATTGCATCGGTCGCGGCTGGGTAACGCTTTGAAACGCCTGCTGGTCGGGCAGTTTCGGGTAGCAAAGTGCCACCCTTTAGTCACTCACTGTGCACTTGTGCTGCAACTAGCGCGGTCAAGTTTCAACGTGACACTGAAAAACTTGAAGCACTTTTCAAGTTCGACCATGGTGGTACTTGAACAAGCAGCCTTAGTTGCACTTCATGCAAAGTCAATACGTGGTGGTAGAGCGGCTGGGGTGCGTGCCGGCTGCCATGTGGCTGTGCGGGTGAATGCACTCGCTGCCTTGCTCATTGCAAAATGCGCAGGCTGGCGCAAAGGGCTGTTGCACGACCTTGGCCAACTCGCCCAGTAGCACCAGCTGCTCGCCGATGTCCAGGTTCAACCGCCCGGTCCGGGTATCTACCAGCTCCAGCTGCCAGGCCAGCAGGGTCAGGCAGGCCCCTATCGCAGGTAAGGCGGCACGTTGCAAGCAAGCACCGTGGCAGGCCGGGGCGAGCAACTGTTGCAGGGCAGTGGTGTAGTGGGCGACTTCACGCAGGCCCAGGCGTGTGGCCTGTCGGGCGAGGCTGTCGAGGGCGTTTTCCAGGCAGCGACAGGCGTCCAGGTCATTGTCGATCAGCTCCAGATGCTGCAGGCACTCCTGGGCCTGGGTCAGCAGCACTTGGGCATCCAGCAGGAAGCCCTGCAGGGCGTCATCGAACGATAAGGCAGTGTCCATCATCAGGTCCCCGCGCGTGGATGAGGCGCGGGGGGCGGGCACGCCAAAACGATAGCTAGCAAAAGCCTGACTCCATTCATGCAATGAGAATGGCGTCACATTAATGGCTAAAGGATATCGCGAACATCAGGTTGCACCCGATTGCTGCTAAGGGTTTCCCTGATGCGAGGCTAGGGTGGGGAACTTTTGCCGAAGCCTTGATTTGCGCTGGATGCCCGCAGTAAAGCATGATGGCATGGTGATATCAATTGCCCTCGCAGCATTTTCCCGCAGGGGTCAAGGTGTGTGTGGAGCCGCCGATACAGGGTAGATGATTTCACTTTTTTCGACTTGAGCCTGGGGGCTTTCCAATGGCTGGCATTCTCGACACGGTAGACCAACGCACGCAATTGGTGGGTGAGAACCGCCTGGAAATTCTGATGTTTCGCCTGGCCGGTCGCCAGTTGTTCGCGATCAACGTGTTCAAGGTGCAGGAAGTGCTGCAACTGCCCAAGCTCACACTGATGCCCCAGCGCCATGCCTTCGTCTGCGGTGTGGTGAACCTGCGCGGGCAAACCCTGCCGGTGATCGACCTGTCCCAGGCGATTGGCATGCGCCCGCTGCAACCGGGGCCGGACAGCACGATCATCGTCACCGAATACAACCGCTCGGTGCAGGCTTTCCTGGTGGGCGGTGTCGACCGCATCGTCAACATGAACTGGGAGTCGATCATGCCGCCGCCGACCAGTGCCGGTCGCCAGCATTACCTGACCGCCATCACCAAGGTCGACGAAAAACTGGTCGAAGTGATCGACGTGGAGAAGGTGCTGGCTGAAATCGTGCCATACAACGCTCGGGTCTCTGGCGATAAACTCGCCGACCCGGTGCTGGCCCGGGCCCGTGGCCGCGAGGTGTTGCTGGTGGATGACTCCAGTGTGGCCCTGGCGCAGTTGCGCGATACCTTGTCCCAGTTGGGCATGAAGCTGCACGTGGCCAGTGATGGTCTGAAGGCGCTGCGCATGCTCAAGGGCTGGGCGGATGCTGGCGAGGACGTGTGCGAGAAGCTGCTGATGGTGTTTACCGATGCCGAAATGCCGGAAATGGATGGCTACCGGCTAACCACCGAGATCCGCAGCGATGCGCGCCTGCGGCCCCTTTATGTGGTGCTGCATACCTCGCTGTCGGGCAGCTTCAACGAATCCATGGTGAAGAAGGTGGGCTGCGACAACTTCCTTTCCAAGTTCCAGCCTGATCGCTTGGTCGACGTGGTCAAGCAACGCCTGTTGCTGGATAGCGCCACTGCGTGAACGTTGAGCCGGCCAAGTATAAGCTTGGCTTTTGGCATGACGCGAGGCAGCAGGGATGTTTCTAAGTGAGTTGTATCGATACCCGGTGAAGTCGGGGCGGGCGCAAAGCCTGCAGACCGCAGCCGTGGGGTTGTTGGGCGTGCAAGGCGACCGCCGCTGGATGGTGGTCGAGGAGGAAAACGGACGCTTCCTGACCCAGCGTGCCTGGCCACAACTTGGCCAGATCGACGCGCGCGAAGACGACAGCGGTCAGTTGCTGCTACAGGCCCCTGGGCAGGATCTGTTGCAGGTGCCTGTGCCGCCTGCGGATGACGCCCTGCGCGGCGTGACCATCTGGCGCGATACCCTGCGTGTGCCGGACGCCGGCGATGCCGCGGCGGCCTGGCTGAGCGAGTTGCTGGGTAAAGCCGTACGCCTGGTGCATTGCCCGGAGCCGCGTGCGCGTTACCTGCCCAATGGTTATGGCTTCAACAGTGATCGGGCGGCGTTTCCGGATGGCTTCCCGTTGCTGTTGATTGGTCAGGGCTCGCTGGACGAGCTCAACCGGCGCATCGGCCGGCCCATGGAGATGCTGCGCTTTCGCCCCAACCTGGTGGTGCAGGGGGCAGCGCCGTTTGCCGAGGATGGTTGGAAGCGAATTCGTATAGGCAGCCTGGAATTTCGCGTGCTCAAGCCCAGTGTGCGGTGCATTTTCACCACCATCGATCCGGCTACCGGGGAGCGCAGTGCCGACCGTGAGCCGATGGCGACGCTCAAAACCTTTCGCGAGAAGGAGGGGGATGTGCTGTTCGGGCAAAACCTGGCGGTGGATGGCAGTGGGCGGTTGGAGGTAGGGATGCAGGTAGAGGTTCTGGAATAGCCGTGTTTCCAGCGCCAGCACTGGCCCTTGTAGGCGCGACACCAGGCCGCTCCTGCAAGGGCTGTACAGGCTCAGCAACCCTTACATGTCGTCGAAATACCGCTCATGCCAATCCACCAGCGGCTGTGGCGAATTCAGCTTCTGCCCGTAGATCACCGAATACGACAGCACGTTCTGCACATACTGGCGTGTTTCGTCGAACGGGATCGACTCCACCCATACATCGAAACTCAGGTGCTTGGCGCCTTTGAGCCACTGACGCACGCGCCCGGGGCCGGCGTTGTAGGCCGCCGAAGCCAGCACTCGATTGCCGTTGAATTGGCTGTGGACCTGGCTCAGGTAGGCCGCACCCAGCTGGATGTTCTTGTCTGGGTTCAGCACTTGCGCGGGTGATGCCAGCGGGATGCTGAACTTGCGCGCGGTCTCTTTGGCGGTGGCCGGCATCAGTTGCATCAGGCCGCTGGCGCCCACCGGTGAGCGTGCGTCTTCCATGAAGGCGCTTTCCTGGCGGGTGATGGCGAATACCCAGCTCGAATGCAGGCCGCGAACTTTGGCCTCGCGTACCAGGGTGTCGCGGTGGGCCATCGGGAAGCGGATGTCCAGGTCGTCCCAGTACTGCGCCTGACTGATAGTACGGATAGCCGGGAAATACCAGCGCAGCTCATAGCCCAGGCGTGCCTGGGCAACCATTTCGTCGCGGGTGAAGTGACGGCTGACGTGGTACCACTCGCGGCGGCCTTCGACGATCTGGCCACGGGCGTGGAATTCCAGTGCGCGTTGAATGCCGGGCGTATTGCGCACCTTTTTGACCAGTTGCGGGCTCAGCGGCAGCGGCTTGTTGTTCAGTTGGTAAGGCGTCTGTGCCCGGTCGGCGGCCAGGAAACCATAGAAGTCGCGTTCACGCGCCACGGTCTTGTACAGCAGTGGAATCTGCGGGTTGTTTGGCTGTGCCAGCTCCAGGCTGCGAGCCTGCCAGTACTTCCAGCGGCTGCTGCTGGCCAGGTCCTGGGGCAGGCGTTTGGTCAACTCGTAGGCGTCTTCCCAGCGGCCCAGGCGCAGCAGCAGGCGCAGGCGCCATTCGCTGACGGTGTTGTCGCGCAGCTCGGGGTCGTAGCGGGTCATGAGGTCGAGCGCGCGCGGGTCGTAACGACGCGCCAGGGTCAGGCCGATTTCGCGGGCGATGGCCACCTTTTCGTCGCGGGAGAAGTGCATGCGCTGGGCGTAGTCGTCGAGTAGCGCCATGGCTCGCTCCGGGTCCTGCCGGGCCAGGCGACGAAGGCCGAGGCTGACCACGTCGGACATCGCTTCGTTGACCGGGGTGAAGCGTGACGGCTGGTTGAGCAGCTCGGGCTTCTGCGCCACGTCGACCAGCAGGCTCCCCTGCGGGCCGAGGGTAGTCAGGGTTTTGACCAGGTTGTTAGCCAGGCCATAGTTGCGTGCCTGGGCCGCCAGTTTGGTGCGTTCCCAGCGCTTGGCCTCGGTCAGCTGGCCTTCGGCTGCCCACATGCCGAACAGTGTGTCGCAGGCAGCGGGTTGCGACTTGCCGACGTTCCACAGCTTATCGGCGGTGGCGTAGCCTTCGGCGCGCAGGCCGTGGCTGAGCTGGTACTGGCCGTTGAGGCAGTCCAGTTCGGTGAAGTTGAGCTTGGGGTCGTAGTACTTGACGAAGGTGTCCCACTCGCCGCGCTCGGCCAGCCAGCGCAACCAACGCAGCTTCATCCAGTTGGCCTGGGGCAGGTCGCCATGCTTGGCGAGAAAACCTTCGATCTCCTGGTTGCTGGCGCTTTTCAGGCGGGCGGTGAGCTCGTCGTAGGCCAGGTAGGGCGTCAGCGGGTAGTCGCTCAGGGCCTGGGCATAGCGCAGGTATGGGCCTTTGTCGCCTTTGGCCAGCGCACGCTTGGCCTCGTCATAATACTGGCGTTGCAGGGTCAGGTCGGTGGCCTGCGCCGCGCAGGTGGCGGCGGTAAGCAGCAGGCAGGATGCAATATGTAACAGGCGGCTGCGCATGATACGTCCGGGCAGTTGAACCATGGGGAAGTGACGGCGGAGCCAGCACTGTTGAAAGCTATTGCCTTAGCTTAGCCGTTTGCCGGCGGCGGGTGAAAGCACTGTGCTTGTATCGGGATATTAAGTACGACCAGATGTCACCTGTCGCTCGCCGGTGGGGCTGGCGGGTGCCGTCGAGGCCCAAGTCAGGTAGAATGCGCGCCCGATTTATGGAGACCAACATGACCCTGCTCAAATTCAGCGATGTGTCCCTCGCATTCGGCGCCATGCCGCTGCTGGACAAAGTGTCCTGGCAGATCGCTCGTGGCGAGCGGGTGTGCATCATCGGCCGCAACGGCACCGGCAAGTCGAGCATGCTGCGCCTGGTCAAGGGCGAGCAGAAGGGCGATGACGGTGAAATCTGGCGTGCCCCTGGCCTGAAGATCGGCGAGCTGCCTCAGGAGCTGCCGGTGGCCGACGAGCGCACGGTGTTCGACGTGGTTGCCGCTGGCCTGGACGGTGTGGGCGAGTTGCTGGCGCAGTTCCATCACCTGAGCATGAACATCCAGGGCGACGAAGACCTGGAAAAACTCATGCACGTTCAGCACGAGCTGGAAGCCCGTGACGGCTGGCGCCTGCAGCAGGTGGTGGAAAGCACCCTGAGCCGCTTGCAGCTGCCGGCCGACAAGACCCTGGCCGAGTTGTCCGGTGGCTGGCGCCGCCGTGTGCTGCTGGCTCAGGCTCTGGTGTCCGAGCCCGACCTGCTGCTGCTCGATGAGCCAACCAACCACCTGGATATCGGCGCCATCGCCTGGCTTGAAGAGGCCCTGCGCGGCTTCAACGGCGCGGTGCTGTTCATTACCCACGACCGTTCCTTCCTGCAGAACCTGGCCACCCGTATCCTTGAGCTGGATCGCGGCGGCCTGATCGACTGGAACGGCGACTACGCCAGCTTCCTGGTGCACAAGGAGGCCGCATTGGCCGCCGAAGAAACCGCCAACGCGCTGTTCGACAAGCGCCTGGCCCAGGAAGAAGTGTGGATTCGCCAGGGTATCAAGGCCCGGCGTACCCGTAACGAAGGCCGCGTGCGTGCACTGAAGGCGTTGCGTGTGGAGCGTGGCGAGCGCCGTGAGCGCCAGGGCAAGGCCAACATCCAGATCGAAGCAGCGGACAAATCCGGCAAGCAGGTGATGGTGCTGGAAAATGTCAGCTTCCATCACAAGGACGGTCCCCTGCTGGTCAAGGATTTCTCCATGGTCCTGCAACGCCAGGATCGTATCGGTCTACTGGGCGCGAATGGTACCGGCAAGACCACGTTGCTCAAGATGATGCTGGGCGACCTTGAGCCCACCGCGGGCAAAGTGGAGCGCGGTACCAAGCTTGAGGTGGCCTATTTCGACCAGATGCGCCACCAGCTCGATCTGGAAAAGACCGTGATCGACAACCTGGCCGAAGGCCGCGATTTCATCGAGATCGATGGTCAGAACCGCCACGTGCTGAGCTACCTTGGCGATTTCCTGTTCAGCCCCCAGCGTGCGCGCACGCCGGTCAAGGCGCTGTCGGGTGGTGAGCGTGCGCGGCTGCTGCTGGCCAAGCTGTTCAGCAAGCCGGCCAACCTGCTGGTACTCGACGAACCGACCAACGACCTGGATGTGGAAACCCTCGAGCTGCTCGAAGAGGTGCTGTCCAACTACAAGGGCACCGTGCTGATGGTCAGCCACGACCGGGCCTTCCTCGACAACGTCGTCACCAGCACCCTGGTGTTCGAAGGCGAGGGCAAGGTGCGTGAGTATGTGGGGGGTTACGAGGACTGGATTCGTCAGGGCGGCTCGCCGAAACTGCTGGGCGTGACCGAGAGCAAGGGTGGCAAGTCCGCACTCAACAGCGCGGTTGTGGAGAAGGTCGAGGCCAAGCCCGCGCCCGTTGCGGCACCGGTGGTGGAAGAGGCTTCGAAAAAGAAACTCAGCTACAAGTTGCAGCGTGAGCTGGAGATGCTGCCAGGGCAGATCGACGAAGTTGAACAGCGCATGGCTGAGGCTCAGGAAGAAGTGAATGCGGCGGGCTTCTACCAGCGGCCGATCGCGGAAACCTCGGCAGTGCTGGCCAGCATCGAGAGGCTGCAAGGTGAGCTGGATGCGTTGGTAGAGCGCTGGGCTGAGCTGGAAGGCTGATCGGCGTCAGCCAGATCTGGCCTCCTTGCGGGCAAGCCCGCGAAGAGGCCAGATCTGGTTAAGTCATTCTTTCTTCAGCAGGCGTACCGCCAGCACATCACACGGCGCGCCATGCAGCACGTCATTGGCCGTGGAGCCCAGCAGCAGCGCCAGACCATGACGGCCATGGCTGCCGACCACGATCAGGTCGCAGTTCTGGTCCTTGGCCAGCTGGTGGATTTCCTGGCGCGGTTGGCCGTAGGTCAAGTGGGAGTCGCCGCGCTTGATGTCCGGGTATTTATTGAACAGGCGGTCCATGCGCTCTTTGGCCTGGTCGAACTGCTGCTGTTGCAGTTGCGACAGGTCCATCGGCACGTCACCGCCAAATGCCATGGCCATCGGCTCGACGATGTGCACCAGCGAAACCTTGGCGTTCGAAGGCGCGGCCAGCGCCATGGCGCGCTTGATCACCGGGTCGCATTCTTCGGTCAGGTCGACGGCAACCAGAAGATGTTCGTAGGACATGAGCGGTACTCCTGACAATCGCGATAGAAGAAGTATGGTCGCTTTCGGGCGGGTCTACCGTGAAAAATGGCTAACCAGCTCATTTGCAACGCTTTATGGGATGTACTGATATGACGGTATTGCTGGTGGTGTCAATCCTTGCGCTGATTCTCAGCCCGCTTTCCTGGCTGCGCAGCTCGCGCAAGCAGAGCGAGCAGATGAAGCTGCGCCTGGAGGCGCGGCGCATGGGCCTGGCCATGCAACTGGCGCCGCAGCAGTGGCCGCACTGGCTGGAAAAGGAGCCGCCAAGCCCTTGCCCGCAGTACCACCGGGCCAGGCGCCGTGGGCATGAGGACAGCTTTAGCTTCTGGCAGGTCAGCCCGGGGGTGTGGTGGAACCAGTGGCGCGAACCCTGCGAAGACCCGCGCTTCATGGAGGCGTTGGCGCGCCTGCCGGTGAGCGTCTACAAGGTCGAGGCCGATGCGCGGATGATTGCCTTGTACTGGACCGAGCGGGGCGATACGGCTGTATTGCAGGATGTTGCCTACGCCCTCGAAACCCTGGCCTGAGTCCCGCCTTGCTCCCGCAGGGTAGGCGTCACGCGCGATAAACCTGTTCTCAAACGACAAAGCGGCGGCTTGGCAGAACCCTGAAGGGGTGGGGTGCCAAGTCGCCGCTTTGCGTTCTGCTGCGCAGAAAAGGCCAGGCAGGCCGGGTATTCATTCAAGCAAGTGCCAGTGTAGCCGCCCGCGCTTGCCACGCAAGCCGAAAGTTGCAGCACACTGCCAGCGCGTGTGGTCAATCGCTGACATGAATGCTCGGCGATCACTGTCATCATGTTTTGTACCCATCCGATACAAAATGACTGGAAAGTCGCGTTTTCCCCGTGCTCGTGAGCATTTGACAACGCCGATCTTTTCGGAGAATGTGTGCACACCCAAATCAAACGGGCGTATGAATTGAGCGTTTGTATGTCATGACGCCAAGCCATACTTCCGACTAGCGCGCTGACGGGTGTGCCTGGAGCAGGGCAGCTAGGCCTGCTTTTGCTGCAGCGATCGGCGTGTACAGTTCAGCTTCCATATCGTGGAGATCAGTTGATGATTTACGAAGGTAAAGCCATCACGGTTAAGGCTCTTGAAAGTGGCATCGTCGAGCTCAAGTTCGACCTCAAGGGTGAGTCCGTCAACAAGTTCAACCGCCTGACCCTGAACGAGCTGCGCCAGGCCGTCGAAGCCATCCAGGCCGACGCCTCGGTCAAGGGCGTGATCGTCAGCAGTGGCAAGGACGTGTTCATCGTCGGCGCCGACATCACCGAGTTCGTCGACAACTTCAAGCTGCCCGAGGCCGAACTGGTCGCCGGCAACCTGGAAGCCAACCGCATCTTCAACGCCTTCGAAGACCTCGAAGTGCCCACCGTTGCCGCCATCAACGGCATCGCCCTGGGCGGCGGCCTGGAAATGTGCCTGGCAGCCGACTACCGGGTCATGTCCAACAGCGCCAAGATCGGCCTGCCAGAAGTCAAGCTGGGTATCTACCCTGGCTTCGGCGGCACCGTGCGTCTGCCACGCCTGATCGGCTCGGACAACGCCATCGAGTGGATCGCCGCCGGCAAGGAAAACCGTGCCGAGGACGCCCTGAAAGTGGGTGCCGTTGACGCCGTGGTCGCCCCTGAGCTGCTGCTGGCCGGTGCTCTCGACCTGATCAAGCGCGCCATCAGTGGCGAGCTGGATTACAAGGCCAAGCGCCAGCCAAAGCTGGAGAAACTCAAGCTCAACGCCATCGAGCAGATGATGGCCTTCGAGACCGCCAAGGGCTTTGTCGCCGGCCAGGCCGGGCCGAACTACCCAGCCCCGGTCGAAGCCATCAAGTCCATTCAAAAAGCCGCCAACTTCGGTCGCGACAAAGCGCTGGAAGTCGAAGCCGCAGGCTTTGCCAAGCTGGCCAAGACTTCGGTCGCCGAGAGCCTGATCGGCCTGTTCCTCAACGACCAGGAGCTCAAGCGCAAGGCCAAGGCGCATGACGAAATCGCCCATGACGTGAAGCAGGCCGCCGTGCTCGGCGCCGGCATCATGGGTGGCGGCATTGCCTACCAGTCGGCGGTCAAGGGCACCCCGATCCTGATGAAGGACATCCGCGAGGAAGCCATCCAGCTGGGCCTGAACGAGGCCTCCAAGCTGCTCGGCAACCGCGTCGAGAAGGGCCGCCTGACCCCGGCCAAGATGGCCGAGGCACTCAACGCCATTCGCCCGACCCTGTCCTATGGCGATTTCGCCAATGTCGACATCGTCGTCGAGGCCGTGGTCGAGAACCCGAAGGTCAAGCAAGCGGTACTGGCGGAAGTGGAAGGCCAGGTGAAGGGCGATGCGATCCTCGCCTCCAACACTTCGACCATTTCCATCAACCTGCTGGCCAAGGCGCTCAAGCGCCCGGAAAACTTCGTCGGCATGCACTTCTTCAACCCGGTGCACATGATGCCGCTGGTGGAAGTGATTCGTGGCGAGAAGTCCAGTGAAGTGGCGGTTGCCACCACCGTGGCCTACGCCAAGAAAATGGGCAAGAACCCGATCGTGGTCAACGACTGCCCGGGCTTTTTGGTCAACCGCGTGCTGTTCCCTTACTTCGGCGGCTTCGCCAAGCTGGTCAGTGCCGGTGTCGACTTCGTGCGCATCGACAAGGTAATGGAAAAGTTCGGCTGGCCGATGGGCCCGGCCTACCTGATGGACGTGGTCGGTATCGACACCGGCCACCATGGTCGCGACGTAATGGCCGAAGGTTTCCCGGACCGCATGAAGGACGAGCGCCGCTCGGCCGTCGATGCGCTGTACGAGGCCAACCGCCTGGGCCAGAAGAATGGTAAAGGCTTCTACGCCTACGAAACCGACAAGCGCGGCAAGCCGAAGAAGGTCTTCGACGCCACCGTGCTCGATGTGCTCAAGCCGATCGTGTTCGAGCAGCGTGAAGTCACCGACGAAGACATCATCAACTGGATGATGGTCCCGCTGTGCCTGGAGACCGTGCGCTGCCTGGAGGACGGCATCGTCGAAACCGCTGCCGAAGCCGATATGGGCCTGGTCTACGGCATTGGTTTCCCTCCCTTCCGCGGTGGTGCGCTGCGTTACATCGACTCGATCGGTGTTGCCGAATTCGTCGCCCTGGCCGATCAGTATGCCGATCTGGGGCCGCTGTACCACCCGACCGCCAAGCTGCGTGAAATGGCCAAGAACGGCCAGCGCTTCTTCAACTGAGCGGTCAACGAGCTAGAGCGAGAGATTTGATATGAGCCTGAATCCAAGAGACGTGGTGATTGTCGACTTCGGTCGCACGCCAATGGGCCGCTCCAAGGGTGGCATGCACCGTAATACCCGCGCCGAAGACATGTCGGCGCACCTGATCAGCAAGTTGCTGGAACGCAACGGCAAGGTTGACCCGAAAGAAGTCGAGGACGTGATCTGGGGCTGCGTCAACCAGACCCTGGAACAGGGCTGGAACATCGCCCGCATGGCGTCGCTGATGACCCAGATCCCGCACACCTCTGCGGCCCAGACCGTCAGCCGTCTTTGCGGTTCGTCGATGAGCGCGCTGCACACTGCCGCCCAGGCGATCATGACCGGTAACGGTGATGTGTTCGTGGTCGGTGGCGTGGAGCACATGGGGCACGTCAGCATGATGCACGGCGTCGATCCCAACCCGCACCTGTCCTTGCATGCCGCCAAGGCTTCCGGGATGATGGGCCTGACTGCAGAAATGCTCGGCAAGATGCATGGCATCACCCGTGAGCAGCAGGACCTGTTCGGCGTGCGTTCGCACCAGTTGGCCCACAAGGCCACGGTCGAAGGCAAGTTCAAGGACGAGATCATCCCGATGCAGGGCTATGACGAGAACGGCTTCCTGAAGGTGTTCGATTTCGACGAAACCATTCGCCCGGAAACCACCCTCGAAGGCCTGGCGTCGCTCAAGCCGGCATTCAACCCGAAAGGGGGGACTGTCACGGCCGGTACCTCGTCGCAGATCACTGATGGCGCATCGTGCATGATCGTCATGTCCGGCCAGCGTGCCATGGACCTGGGGATCCAGCCATTGGCAGTGATCCGTTCGATGGCGGTGGCCGGTGTCGATCCGGCTATCATGGGCTACGGCCCGGTGCCTTCGACCCAGAAAGCCCTCAAGCGTGCCGGCCTGACCATGGCCGACATCGACTTCATCGAGCTCAACGAAGCCTTCGCTGCACAGGCCCTGCCAGTGCTGAAAGACTTGAAAGTGCTCGACAAGATGGATGAGAAGGTTAACCTGCACGGCGGCGCGATTGCCTTGGGCCACCCGTTCGGTTGCTCCGGGGCGCGGATTTCCGGCACCCTGCTCAACGTCATGAAGCAAAATGGCGGTACGCTGGGGGTGGCGACCATGTGCGTCGGCCTGGGGCAAGGTATCACCACTGTCTTCGAACGCGTCTGATCGCGTAGCAGGACAGCAGCCGGGGCCATGTGCCCCGGTTTTGTTTTTTTCAGGTTTTTTCAAGAGGGTGTGCAACATGCAGATACAACCAGGCGTATACCGGCATTACAAAGGGCCTGAGTACCGTGTCTTCAGTGTTGCGCGGCACTCCGAAAGCGAAGAGTGGATGGTGTTCTACCAATGCCTGTATGGTGATTACAGCTTCTGGGTGCGCCCCCTTTCGATGTTCCAGGAGTGCGTCGAGGTTGACGGCGAGCAGGTGCCACGCTTTGCTTTGGTCAAGGCCGAAGAAGGGCTGCCTGGGTTGCTGGGCAAGTCGCACGAGTGATCGTCCGAGCTTGACCTCACACTTTTGCCACTATATATAGCGGTGCCGCGTCTGGCACCTGACGTGTTTTTCATCTTCAGATTCAGGAATACTCCGATCCATGGGCAAATCGCTGGTCATTGTGGAATCCCCGGCCAAGGCCAAGACCATCAACAAGTACCTGGGCAACCAGTACGTGGTGAAGTCGAGTATCGGCCATATCCGAGACCTCCCCACCAGCGGTTCGGCCAGCGCGAGCAAAGAGCCGGCCGCCAAGCGTGGCAAGGCCGCGGGTGAGGCTCCGGCCCTTTCGCCGAAAGAAAAAGCTCGTCGCCAGCTGGTAGCGCGCATGGGTGTCGACCCCGACCATGGCTGGAAGGCGAAGTACGAAATCCTGCCTGGCAAGGAAAAGGTGATCGAAGAACTGCGCCGCCTGGCCAAGGATGCCGACACCATCTATCTCGCAACCGACTTGGATCGTGAGGGGGAAGCCATTGCCTGGCACCTGCGCGAGGCCATCGGCGGCGACGACACCCGCTACAAGCGCGTGGTGTTCAACGAAATTACCAAGAAGGCCATTCAGGAGGCCTTCTCGCAGCCGGGCGAGCTGGACATCGACCGGGTCAACGCCCAGCAGGCGCGGCGCTTCCTTGACCGCGTGGTCGGTTACATGGTCTCGCCACTGCTGTGGGCCAAGATTGCCCGTGGCCTGTCCGCTGGCCGTGTGCAGTCGGTAGCGGTCAAGCTGGTGGTGGAGCGCGAGCGTGAAATCCGCGCGTTCATCCCGGAAGAGTACTGGGAGATCCACGCCGACCTCGGCACCGCGAAGAACGCCAAGGTGCGTTTTGAGGTGGCGCGCGAGAAGGGCGAGGCCTTCAAGCCGCTGAACGAAGCCCAGGCCATGGCTGCGCTAGAGAAGCTGAAGGCTTCCAGCTACAGCGTGGTCAAGCGTGAAGATCGCCCGACCAGCAGCAAACCGTCGGCGCCGTTCATTACTTCGACCCTGCAGCAGGCAGCCAGTAACCGCCTGGGCTTTGGGGTAAAGAAAACCATGATGATGGCCCAGCGCTTGTACGAAGCCGGCTACATCACTTACATGCGTACCGACTCGACCAACCTGTCGGCTGATGCCCTGGACATGGCGCGCAGCTACATCGAGCGTGAATTCGGCAAGCAGTACCTGCCGGAAGCGCCGCTGGTATACGGCAGCAAGGAAGGCGCCCAGGAGGCGCACGAAGCGATTCGTCCTTCTGACGTGAATACCCACCCGACCAAGCTCAGTGGCATGGAGCGTGACGCCGAGCGCCTGTACGAGCTGATCTGGCGCCAGTTCCTGGCATGCCAGATGCCGCCTGCGCAGTACCTGTCCACCAGCGTTACCGTGGCTGCCGGTGATTTCGAGCTGCGTGCCAAGGGTCGTATCCTCAAGTTCGACGGTTACACCCGTGTGCTGCCACAGCAGAGCAAGCCGGGCGAAGACGACGTGCTGCCAGAAATGGTTCAGGGTGAAGCGCTAAAGCTGATCCAGATCGACCCGAGCCAGCACTTCACCAAGCCACCGGCGCGCTTCACCGAAGCCAGCCTGGTCAAGGAAATGGAAAAGCGCGGCATCGGCCGCCCATCGACCTACGCGGCGATCATTTCCACCATTCAGGACCGTGGCTATGTGACCCTGCACAACCGCCGCTTCTACTCCGAGAAGATGGGCGATATCGTTACCGAGCGCCTGTCGGAGAGCTTCTCCAACCTGATGGACTATGGCTTTACCGCCGACATGGAAGAGAACCTCGACGACGTGGCCCAGGGCGAGCGTGACTGGAAGAACGTGCTCGACGAGTTCTACGGCGACTTCAGCAAGAAGCTGCAGACTGCCGAGTCCAGCGAAGACGGCATGCGCGCCAACCAGCCGACCATGACCAACATTCCGTGCAAGGAATGTGGCCGGCCAATGATGATCCGCACCGCGTCCACCGGTGTGTTCCTGGGTTGCTCGGGTTACACCTTGCCGCCAAAAGAGCGCTGCAAGGCCACCGTCAACCTGGTGCCGGGCGACGAAATTGCCGCTGATGACGAGGGCGAATCGGAGTCGCGCGTGCTGCTGGGCAAGCACCGTTGCCCGATCTGCGCCACGGCGATGGACGCTTACCTGCTGGATGAGAAGCACAAGCTGCACATCTGCGGTAACAACCCCGATTGCGTTGGCTATGAGATCGAAGAGGGCAGCTACCGCATCAAGGGTTACGAAGGGCCTAGCCTGGAGTGCGACAAGTGCGGCAGCGAGATGCAATTGAAGACCGGTCGTTTCGGCAAGTTCTTCGGCTGCACCAACCCGGCATGCAAGAACACCCGTAAGCTGCTCAAGAGTGGCGAGGCGGCACCACCGAAGATGGACAAGGTGGACATGCCGGAGCTCAAGTGCGAGAAGGTCGACGACACCTATGTGCTGCGCGACGGTGCTTCGGGGTTGTTCCTGGCTGCCAGCCAGTTCCCTAAAAACCGCGAAACCCGCGCGCCGCTGGTGCTCGAGATCGTGCCGCACAAGCATGAGATCGACCCGAAGTACCACTTCCTGTGCGATGCGCCGCAGAAAGACCCAGATGGCCGCCCGGCGGTAATTCGCTACAGCCGCAAGACCAAGGAGCAGTACGTGCAGTCCGAGGTCGATGGCAAGCCGACCGGCTGGAAGGCGTTCTACGACGGTAATGCGTGGAAGGTTGAAGACAAGCGCTGATCGTTTGGCGTTGTAATTGGGGCCGCTCTTCGCGGCCCCAATCATTTATGATGCAGCTATCCGCCTTGCAGCCTCATGGGAGCACACTGAAATGGCCCAGGAACTCTATACCCGCACCAATCAGAAACTGTTTTTTGCCGGTCTCGCCCTGGAATCAATGGCCAAGGCCGAACAAAGCCAGGCCATGAATGCCCAGGGCCTGGTCCAGGCCGAGCGCGAGTCGGCGCTGTTCCATCTGTATGGTGCGCTGCTGGGGCTGTGCCATGAAATTGGTGGCTTCTACCGCTTGCCGGTGGTTGCAGGGGTCGAGCAAGCCTTGGCTGACGACGCCCTGAGCGGCATCGCCATTCCGGAAGTGGCAGAGTTGCTGGAATTGGCTCGCCAGCGTGAAACGTGGCTGGCGCAAATGCTCCGTGCTTATGCCGATTTGTTCCGACCACCGGTCGCCAGGAAAGCGCCGAAAACCGACGTTACCCAACCCCTGATTCAAGCGGTCAATCTCGATGAACCTGAACCTGAACCTGAGCCTGCAGCGCTGTCGCGTGCCGAGCTGGAAAGCTGGCGCAACAACCTCAAGGGCTTGGTGAGACGTTTCCGCGACGCGTTGAGTGAGTGCTGATAGTCGCAGCGGCTGGTACAATAACGGCCTTTCGCGGAGAACTGCCATCTATGTCTACGTCTTTTCTGGAAATTGTCGAGTTGCCTGATGGCCGCATCGAACTGCGTCGCGCCGAGGATGAGGGCTCTCTGGTAACCCTGGATTTCTCGGAAGACGCCAAGGTGTTCCTGCAGGGGCAGCATGTGGAAGTGGCCAAGGCCATGCTCAGTGTGGGCGTGCAGATGGCCGGTCGCCTGATGGATGGCGAGCTCGAGCGTGATGAAGGGCCGCGCGTGCTGCACTGAGGGTGCAGCGGCGTATCAAGCTTTTTGAATTACCAGGCAAAGCCTGGACATCAGCCGAGGCGGATGTTCAGGCTTTGTGCGTTTCCGGTGCTGGCTGCGCGCAGAAGTTGCTGGCGTGAGGTGGCGTTGACGTTGCCCAGCCAGCTGACCACGGTGTGACTGAGGCCAAGGCGCAAAGCTTCGCAGGCCAGTTGCAGTGGGCTTTGATTGCTGCGGGGTTGCAGCAGCAGAATACGTTCACGGTTGAGCCCAGCATCGCGTAACCAGGCCTGTGTCAGGCTCGATGGCGGAGCGATCAGGGTCAGCCAGCGGGCCTCATCTTCTTCGCTCAGCTCGCGCAGGACGGGTGCCAGCAGGCTTTGGCAGTGCTCTGGGGCACCGCGTAGCGACAATTCGCTGAAGAGGTCCGGCTGGCTGCTCTTGCGTGCCAGTTCACTGGCTTTCAGGCCAGGTAGCACGGGTTGGGCGAGGAATGCTTCGAACAGGGGCAACTGGGCTTGCTCGGGTGCGTGAATGAACTGCTGCATGACGCCTCCTGGATCAGCGGCGAATGACGCCGACGCTCAAGCCCTCGATCACCAGCTCCTGTTCTTTCAGGTCGACTTCGATGGGGGCGAATTCGGGGTTTTCGGCAAGCAGCCAGACCTTGCTGCCTTCGCGCTTGAAGCGCTTGACGGTGACTTCGTCGCCGATGCGCGCTACCACGATTTGGCCGTTACGCGCTTCGCGGCAGGTGTGTACCGCCAGCAGGTCGCCATCGAAGATGCCGACGTCCTTCATGCTCATGCCGTGTACGCGCAGCAAATAGTCGGCCTGGGGGTGGAAGAAGGCAGGGTTGATGTTGCAGGATTGCTCGATGTGCTGTTCGGCAAGAATCGGCGCGCCAGCAGCAACCCGGCCGATGATCGGCAGGCCGCTTTCTTCGGCTTTGGTTTCCAGGCCAGGAATGCGGATGCCGCGCGAGGCGCCTGGCGTCATTTCGATCGCGCCCTTGCGGGCGAGGGCCTTGAGGTGCTCCTCGGCGGCGTTGGGCGATTTGAAACCCAGCTCCTGAGCGATTTCGGCGCGGGTCGGCGGGAAGCCGTTGTCTTCCAGGCAGCGCTTGATGAACGCGAGAATTTCGGCTTGGCGTGGCGTCAGTTTCAACATGGTGAGCGCTCTGTCTTTTTGTACAGTGACTGGGATTATATACAGTACTGGATGCGCTGCAAGCCAAAAGGCGCAATAAACAGTACAGGTGGCGCTTGCAGCCGGGCGTCTGGCACTTTTAAATGGCGACCGCCCGGTCACCGAGCCTTGACAGAAGCAGGGCTGAAACGTATGTTTCAAACACTTGTTTGTCTGGCGGAGTAGTCGGAGTAGTCATGGCCCAATCGGAAACCGTTGAACGCATTCTCGATGCTGCCGAGCAGCTGTTCGCGGAAAGGGGGTTCGCCGAAACCTCGTTGCGGCTGATTACCAGCAAGGCCGGGGTCAACCTGGCGGCCGTCAACTATCACTTCGGCTCCAAGAAGGCACTGATTCAGGCGGTGTTCTCGCGCTTCCTCGGCCCGTTCTGCACCAGCCTCGAGCGTGAGCTGGAGCGGCGCCAGGCCAAGCCGGAGCACAAGCCGACCCTCGAAGAACTGCTGGAAATGCTGGTAGAGCAGGCGTTGGCCGTGCAGCCGCGCAGCAACAACGACCTGTCGATCTTCATGCGCCTGCTGGGCCTGGCGTTCAGCCAGAGCCAGGGCCACCTGCGGCGTTATCTGGAAGACATGTACGGCAAGGTGTTCCGCCGCTACATGCTGCTGGTCAACGAGGCTGCGCCACGCATTCCGCCACTGGAGCTGTTCTGGCGCGTCCACTTCATGCTTGGTGCTGCGGCCTTCAGCATGTCTGGTATCAAGGCCCTGCGGGCGATTGCCGAGACCGACTTTGGCATCAACACCTCGATCGAGCAGGTGATGCGCCTGATGGTGCCGTTCCTGGCCGCAGGCATGCGCGCCGACAGCGGTGTCACCGACGATGCCATGGCCACTGCGCAGTTGCGCCCGCGCACCAAGATCAGTAGCGCCACAGCCAAGGCCTGAAGGCTGGGCGAGGCAGGGCGCTTCGGCTAAGCTAGCGCTCATGCCCGATCTCGATCTGCTGCACATCTCCCTTGCTGATCAATGCCTGTACGGTTTTGCCCGTGGCCAGCTGCGCGTGCGTGTGCCGGTTTCCACGGCGCGCAACGGTGCCGGTGAGCGCAATGGTTCAGGCTGCACGCCGCGTGGCATGCATCAGGTGCGGGCGAAGATTGGCGCGGGGCTGCCGCTGAATGCGGTATTGGTCGGGCGGCGCTGGGCTGGAGAGGTGTGGTCGCCGGAGTTGCATGCGAAAAATCCAGATCGCGACTGGATCCTCACTCGCATCCTCTGGCTCAGCGGCTGCGAACCCGGTGTCAACCGCCTGGGCGCGGTCGATACGTTTCGCCGCTATATCTACCTGCACGGCACCCCTGACACGGAACCCATGGGCATAGCGTTGTCCCATGGCTGCATACGCCTGCGCAACACCGACTTGCTAAGCCTGTTCGAGCGGGTGCCGGCCCATTGCCCGGTACGTATCGAGCAAGCCGCCTGCCCCCAGTGGGCGTCTCTGAAGTTTTCAATGAAGGATTACCCATGACCGTCAGCCTGCAAGGCTCCCTGATGGTGGATATCGCCGGTAAATGGCTGACCGCCGAAGACCGTCACCTGTTGCGTCAGCCCGAAGTGGCTGGCCTGATCATTTTTGCCCGCAACATCGACAGCCCGCGTCAGGTGCGCGAGTTGTGCGCGTCGATCCGCGCTATTCGCCCCGAGCTGATCCTGGCGGTGGACCAGGAAGGTGGCCGCGTACAGCGCCTGCGCCAGGGCTTTGTGCGGCTGCCAGCCATGCGCGCGCTGGCCGACAATGACAATGCCGATTACCTGGCAGAGCAGTGTGGCTGGCTGATGGCGACCGAGGTATTGGCGGTTGGCCTGGACCTCAGTTTTGCCCCTGTGCTCGACCTGGATCACCAGCGTAGTGCCGTGGTTGGCAGCCGAGCTTTCGAGGGTGACCCGCTGCGTGCCACGCAACTGGCCGGGGCGTTCATTCGTGGTATGAATGCGGCCGGCATGGCGGCCTGTGGCAAGCACTTCCCTGGGCACGGCTGGGCCGAGGCGGACTCGCATGTGGCGATTCCTACCGATGAGCGCAGCCTGGAGCAACTGCGCCAGGCCGACCTGGTGCCGTTCACCCGCCTGAGCGGGCAGTTGGCGGCAGTGATGCCGGCGCATGTCATCTACCCGCAGGTCGATAACCAGCCAGCTGGCTTCTCGCGGCGTTGGCTGCAGGACATCCTGCGTGGTGAGCTGGGCTTTGACGGGGTGATTTTCAGCGATGATCTGTCGATGGCCGGTGCGCATGTGGTGGGGGACGCGGCCAGTCGTATCGAGGCGGCGTTAAGCGCCGGCTGTGACATGGGCCTGGTATGCAATGACCGGGCGGCGGCAGAGCTGGCGCTGAGTGCGGCACAGCGCATGAAGGTCAAGCCGTCGCCGCGGATTGCGCGTATGCGCGGGCAAGGGTTTGCGCGGACCGATTACCGTCAGCAGCCGCGCTGGCTGGAGGCATTGGGTGCGTTGAAGGACGCTCAGCTGGTCGATTGATCGCGCTGGCCTCTTCGCGGGCGCGCTCGCGAAGAGGCCGGTACAGGTAGCAGAAGGTGCGGCCTCAACGCCCGCGCTTTCCAGGCAGCGGCGCAAACAGTGCCTCGATTTCTTCGTCGCCAAGCCGCCACTGCCCGGCTTGGCCGCCGTCCAGCAAGCTGGCCGCCAGCGCCGCCTTTTCCTGCTGCAACAGCTGAATCTTCTCTTCCACCGTCCCCCGGGTAATCAGCTTGAACACGAACACCGGCTTGTCCTGGCCAATGCGGTAGGCGCGGTCGGTGGCCTGGTTTTCGCTGGCCGGGTTCCACCAGGGGTCGAAGTGGATCACGGTGTCCGCAGCTGTCAGGTTCAAGCCCACGCCCCCCGCCTTGAGGCTGATCAGGAACACTTCGCTGTCACCCTGCTGAAACTGCCGCACGGGTGTGCGACGGTCGCGCGTGTCGCCGGTCAGCAAGCTGTAGCGGATCTTGCGCTTTTCCAGCTCCTGTTCGATCAGCGCCAGCATCGAGGTGAACTGCGAGAACAACAGCACGCGGCGGCCTTCGCTGAGCAGCTCTTCGAGCATTTCCAGCAGTGCACCCAGCTTGCCCTTGTCGGCCTGGTTGCCTTTGCTTTCCACGCCCTTGACCAGGCGCAGGTCGCAGCATACCTGGCGCAGCTTGAGCAGCGCGTCGAGGATGACGATCTGGCTGCGTGCGGCGCCATTGCGGGCAATTTCGTCGCGGACCTTCTGGTCCATGGCCACGCGCACGGCCTCGTAGGTATCGCGCTGGGCGTCGCTGAGTTCGACCCAGTGCACCATCTCGGTCTTGGCCGGTAGCTCGGTGGCCACCTGTTCCTTGGTGCGGCGCAGCAGGAACGGGCGGATGCGGCTGGCCAGGTGGGCCATGCGCTCGCTGTCGCCGTGGCGCTCGATCGGCGTGCGGTAGTCCTGGTTGAAGCGTTTGAGGTCGCCCAGCCAGCCGGGCATCAAGAAGTGGAAGATCGACCACAGCTCGCCCAGGTTGTTTTCCATCGGCGTACCGGTCAGGCACAGGCGCTGGCCGGCCTGCAGCTCGCAGACGGCGAGGGCGGCCTTGCTGGTGCTGCTCTTGATGTTCTGCGCCTCGTCCAGTACCAGGACGTGCCAGGCCTGTGTGCGCAGGTGTTCGAGGTCGCGTGGCATCAGGGCGTAGGTGGTCAGGACCAGATCGTACTCATGCAGCGTGGCAAAATGCTTGCTGCGCCCCGGCCCATGCAGTGCCAGTACGCGCAGATCGGGGGCGAAGCGCTGGGCTTCGTCGAGCCAGTTGGGTATCAGGCTGGTGGGCATGACCGCCAGTGCCGGTGTACTCAAGCGCCCGGATTCTTTCTCCAGCAGCAAGTGGGCCAAGGCCTGCAGGGTCTTGCCCAGGCCCATGTCGTCGCCCAGGATGCCACCGGTGCCCATCTCGCGAAGGGCCTGCAACCAGTTCAGGCCTTGTTGCTGGTAGGGGCGCATGCTGGCCTGCAGCCCTGTCGGTGGTTCAACCTGCAAATCACGGGCATCGCGCAGGCGCCGGCCCAGGTCGCGAACGTGCTCGCCGCCTTCCCATTGCAGGGGCAGGCCTTCGATTTCGTTCAGGCGCGCGGCGTCGGCACGTTCCATGCGCAGGGACGGGCCGGTTGTGTGTTCGTGCAGGTAGAGCTCGCCCAGGGTGGCCATGACCGCTTTGACGCGGCCATACGGGAGGGCGACGCGCAGGGCCGGGCTGTCCAGGCGACCACGGTTGAGGTCGATCAGCAGGTGCTCGTCGTCACTGCGCCGGGCCAGTTCGCTGGGGCGCAGCAGCTCTGGGCTGCTGCGTAGCAGTTGCAACACGATCGGCAGCAGGCTGTGACGCTGGCCATCGACCACAATGCCAAGCTCCAGGTCGAACCATTCATGGCCGGGCGCCTCGTCGATGCTCGCATACCAGTCGTCCACCTCCTGCAGGTTGAAGGCGAAGTCGCGCTGGACGTCTATGTTCCAACCGGCATGGCGCAAGCGCGGCAGGCCTTCGCGGGCGAAACGCAGCCAGGCCTCGTCGTCGGGCAGTTGGAACATTTCGCCGGCGCTGTCGGGCAGCGCCTTGCTCTGCCGGGTGGCGGCCTTGAAGCCCAGGTCGCGTAACACCTTGCGCAGGGCCTGTTCGGCTTGCGGCTGGCGGCGGATGCGCTGGCTGGTGTTGCCGACCAGGCGGGTCAGCGGCTTTTCGTCGTTACCGCTGGTACGCAGGTCGTCGTAGTCGAATGCCAGCGCGGCACGGTGTTGCAGTTGTCGCTGCATACGGCCGGTCTTGGGCATGTAGGCGCTGAATTCGAGGCTGCCCAGCGTCAGTCGCCCGTTTGGCGTGATGTCTTCGATATGTTCGGTGCTCACCGCAGTGGGCGTGGGGACGTGACGGTTCAAGGCGTTCAATCGGTGACTCAAGGGGATGACCAGATGCTCCGGCACGATGGGCGCGCGCGCAAGCTGGCTGGCAATGAAGGGGTCGAGGTCGTGGCGCAGTTTGCCGGTCAAATGCCGCTGTCGGTCGACATAGTGCATGGGCTCGATGGGCACTGCCCGCAACTGCTGGTGATCATCGTGGTACCAGGCGCCACGGTAGCTGCCATTGTCCAGCCTGACCCAGCGAAACTCGGCATGCAGCTCCGGCCCAGGGGACAGTGGCGCCAAGTCGTCCTCAAATAGCAGGCGACCGGTGGCCAGGGCATAGCTGTAGAGCTCCCCGCCCTGCTTGCCTTCCAGTTGCGCCATGGGCGTAGTGGTTTCGCTGCGCGAATCAATCAGGCGCAAAAGCCGCGCATCGTCTTCTGTGACGTAGCGAGGTGTGTAGTAGAGCATTTCGGGCATCGATGTGATGCGACCGATCTTCAAGGTGTCGTCTGCCTGTCGGTTGCCCTTGATCGGCTCGAGTCGCCAGACGCCGTGATCCACGTGAATGCGGTAATAGATTGCCGGGCCTTTGCGTGCTGGCCCTTGAGGCGATGCAGGTTGGGAGGGGGACTCAAGGGTTTGCACCCACAGGTTGAGGTCCGGTGGCAGCGACAGGGCGGATTGTTCATGGGGGCCTGCGGCGTCGAGGCCGTCCTGCAATTGCAGCAGCGCCGCGACGCAGTGTTTGCAGTTGAGCCCAACTGGGCAGCTGCAGCGCCCAAATACCCGCAGGTCCCCGTAGTTAACGACCAGCCGGATGTTCTGCTGGTAGGTCTCGCCTGTGGAGCCCTTGCAGATGGCTTCGATCGTTGCGCCGTGCAGCGACAGGATGCGTGCTCGCGCTTGCGCAGCATAGCTGCGGCCTCGTGCCATCGTGCCGGCTTCGATGAAGTCGACCCACCCCGGATAGGCCCTCAGCAGTTGCTGCGCATCGCCATCGCTCACATCACTGCTCCATCATCTCCGGGTCCATCACCGGCATTTTCGGCGTGCCCGGCGGTGTCACCTTCAGCAGCACCGCCAGGTGCCCACCGTCGAGGAAGGTCAGCTGGCCGCCCTTGACGTTGCTGTTGCTCTGCTTGAACTGCTCGCTTTGCAGCACGTTGCCGTTGCTGTCCAGCTGGTTGACCCAGAAGTTGGCCTCGACCGCGATGAAGCGGCCTTCAGCGACGCTGAGGTTGCCCTCGATAGGGAAGTGGCCGAACCGCTCGGCGCCTTCGCCCAGCGCGATGCGGCTGGGCTCGCTGCCTACTTGCTGTTGCCAGGCCTTGTGCAGCAGCACGGTGTAGTCGGCGGTGGCTTCCAGGCGGGTGGCTTCGTCTTCCAGCGCCAGGCGGCGTTCGGCGTCTTTTGCCAAGCGCGGGGCGCCGGCGCTCCAGTCTTCGGGGGCGAACGGGCTGGTGAAGGCGGGCACGCTGTTCTGCCGCACCAGAATCATTTCTACCTGATACAGGCCTTCGGCGAAGGCAGCTGGGGCGAACAGCGCCAGCAGCAGGGTCAGGCAACGGATGGCACGCATGGGTCTTCCTTAGGCAGGCTGTGGGGTCAGGCGCTCGAACAGCGCCTCCAGGGTATTGAAACGTTCGTCGGGGCGTTCCATCGGCACCAGGAAACGGAACTGGGTAGCACCTTCGAACTTGTATCGTTTGGGCTGGCCCTGGATCAGCTTGATCAGGGTCAGCGGGTCGACCGGGGTTTCGGCTTCGAACTCGAGCTTGCCGCCGTTGGGGCCGGCATCGACTTTCTTGATGCCGAGCTTTTCCGCGTGCAGCTTGAGCGAAGTCAGGCGCATCAGGTTCTTGGTTGGCTCGGGCAGCAAGCCGAAGCGGTCGATCATCTCGACCTGCAGGTCCTTGAGGCCTTCCTCGTCGGCAGCCGAGGCGATGCGTTTGTACAGGATCAGCCGCGCATGCACGTCGGGCAGGTAGTCCTCGGGGATCAGCGCCGGCAGGCGCAGGTTGATCTCCGGGCCGCCGCCCAGTGGTTGTTCAAGGTTTGGCTGGGTGCCTTTACGGATTGCCTTGACCGCGCGCTCGAGCATTTCCATGTACAGGGTGAAGCCCACGGCCTGGATCTGCCCGCTCTGGCCTTCGCCCAGCAGCTCGCCGGCACCGCGGATTTCCAGGTCGTTGGTGGCCAGCACAAAGCCCGCGCCCAGGTCCTGGGTGTTGGCGATGGCTTCCAGGCGCTTTTCGGCGTCGGCACTGACCTTCTGCCGGGTCGGCGTGAGCAGGTAGGCGTAGGCCTGGTGGTGGCTACGGCCAACTCGGCCGCGCAGCTGGTGCAACTGGGCCAGGCCGAACTTGTCGGCACGTTCGATGACGATGGTGTTGGCGCTGGGCACGTCGATGCCGGTTTCGATGATGGTCGAGGCTACCAGCACGTTGAAGCGCTTGTGGTAGAAGTCGCTCATCACCTGTTCCAGCTCGCGTTCGCGCATTTGCCCATGGCCAATGCCGATGCGAGCCTCGGGCACCAGCTCGGCGAGGTCGGCGGCGCATTTTTCGATGGTTTTCACATCGTTGTGCAGGTAGTAAACCTGGCCGCCGCGCAGCAGCTCACGCAGCAGCGCTTCCTTCACCGTGCTCTTGTTCTGCTCCATGACGAAGGTGCGCACGGACAGGCGGCGCGCCGGCGGCGTGGCGATGATGGACAGGTCGCGCATGCCCGCCACAGCCATGTTCAGCGTGCGCGGAATCGGCGTGGCGGTCAGGGTGAGAATGTCGACCTCGCTGCGCAGGGCCTTGAGCTGTTCCTTCTGGCGCACGCCAAAGCGGTGTTCTTCGTCGATGATGGCCAGGCCCAGGTCCTTGAAGCGCACATCGTCCTGCAGCAGCTTGTGGGTGCCGATGAGAATGTCGATCTTGCCTTCGGCAAGGTCGGCGGCAGCGGCGGCCACTTCCTTGGCCGACTTGAAGCGGCTCATCACCTCCACCGTCACCGGCCAGTCGGCGAAGCGGTCGCGGAAGCTGTTGTAGTGCTGCTGGGCCAAAAGGGTGGTGGGCACCAGTACGGCCACCTGGCGGCCGCTGTGCACGGCGATGAATGCCGCGCGCATGGCCACTTCGGTCTTGCCGAAGCCCACATCGCCGCAGACCAGGCGGTCCATCGGCTTGGGCGCCAGCATGTCGGCACGCACGGCTTCGATGGCGGCCTGTTGGTCCGGGGTTTCCTCGAACGGGAAGCCAGCGCTGAAGGTGGCGTAGTCGGCTGACGGGTCGGCAAATGCATAGCCCTTGCGTGCGGCGCGACGGGCATAGATGTCGAGCAGCTCGGCGGCCACGTCGCGCACCTGTTCGGCGGCTTTTCGCTTGGCTTTCTGCCAGGCCTCCGAGCCCAGCCGGTGCAGCGGTGCCAACGCATCGTCGCTGCCGGTGTAGCGGGCGATCAGGTGCAGGTTGGCCACTGGCACGTACAGCTTGGCGTTCTCGGCGTATTCCAGGGTGAGAAATTCGGCGGCCTGGCCGTCGATTTCCAGCGTGGCCAGGCCCAGGTAGCGACCAACGCCATGGTCGATGTGCACCACCGGTGCGCCTTCGCGCAGCTCGGTGAGGTTCTTGATGACTGCATCGTTGGCGGTTTCGCCGCGTTTGTCACGGCGCCGGCGTTGCATCACCCGCTGGCCGAACAGCGGGCTTTCGGCGACCAGGGCCAGGCCTGGGTCGTCCAGCAGCAGGCCGTCGTCCAGCGGCGCGATGGTGATTGCCAGGCGCTCGCTGCCGGTAACGAAGTCGTCCCAGCCGTCGACGGTATGCGGGCGCAGCTTCAGCCGCTCGAGCAGCTCCAGCAGCACTTCACGGCGCCCCGCCGATTCGGCGGTGAACAGCACGCGGCCGGGGAACTGGTCGAGGAAGTTGGCCAGCTCGGCCAGCGGCTGGTTGGCCTTGGCTTCGATGGCCAGGTTGGGTAGCGCGCGTGCCGGAAAGCGTTCGCGACCCACACCTGGGTCGAGGTCTTCGCTGCTGACCACCACCCGAGGCCATTGTTTGAGCTGGGCGAAGCAGTCCTCCACCGGCAGGAACAGTTCGGCCGGTGGCAGCAGCGGCCGGCTGAGGTCGCCACGGCGGTCTTCATAGCGCCCACGCACGTCGTTCCAGAAGTGTTCGGCGGCCTGTTCCACGCCAGGCAGCGAGAACACCTGGGTGTCGGCCGGCAGGTAGTCGAACAGGGTCGAAGTTTCTTCGAAGAACAGCGGCAGGTAGTACTCGATGCCAGCGGGAATAATGCCGCTGGCCAGGTCCTGGAAGATCGCGCTGCGGCGGAAATCGACATCGAAGCGCTCGCGAAAGCGTGCCTTGAAGCGGGTCACTTCCTCTTTCTGCATCGGGAATTCACGCGCCGGCAGTAGGCGCACCGAATCCACCTTGTCGATCGAGCGTTGGGTCTCGGGGTCGAAGGTGCGCAGCGTCTCGATCTCGTCATCGAACAGGTCGATGCGGTAGGGCAGCTTGCTGCCCATCGGGAACAGATCGATCAGCGCGCCGCGCACGGCGAACTCGCCATGCTCGTAGACGGTGTCGACGCAGCGATAGCCGCTGGCCTCCAGGCGCGTGCGCATTTGTTCCACATCGATGGTCTGGCCCACATCCAGCACCAGGCTGCTGCCCAGCAGGAAGCGCGTGGGTGCCAGGCGGTGCAGGGCGGTGGTGATCGGCACCACGAGGATGCCGTGGCTCAGTTCCGGCAGGCGGTACAGGCTGGCGATGCGCTGGGAAATGATGTCCTGGTGCGGCGAGAACAGGTCGTAGGGCAGGGTTTCCCAATCGGGGAACGGCAGCACCGGCAGGTCCGGGGCGAAGAAGCGCAGCTCCTGCTCCAGACGGTCGGCGGCCTGGCTGTCGGCTGTCAGCAGCAGGGTGAAGCGGCCAGCGCTGGTGGCGGCCTCGGCGATGGCAAGGCTGAGGGCGGCACCGGGCAGGTTGCCCCAGGTTTGTTTGCCGGCCGTGGCCGACATGTGCGGAAGGCGCAGAACTGACACGGGAGATTGCACTCCAAGCGTTGCGGCAAAGAGACCGATTGTACCGGTGACGGTGCCGGCTGTCAGGCTCGAAAGGGCGTGAACGCTGGCTTGCGTCACTGCGACAGGCGCTCATTGCCGGTTCTGCGTTGGGGCGTCATAATGTAGCCCCTTTTTTCTGTCCCTACATGTGGAAGGTTCCCGTGACTCAGAAGCCCGACCAGTGTCTTGGTGAGTGGATTGATCGTGAAGCTCTGGCTGAAGCGATGATCCCGCTTATCGGTCAGCTCTACCGCAACAACAACGTGGTGAGCTCGATTTATGGCCGTAGCCTGATCAACCGTTCGGTTATCTCGATCCTCAAGGCGCACCGCTTTGCGCGTCATCGTCAAACCGACGAAACCGAACTGTCCGTCCACGAGACATTCCCCCTGCTCAAAGCCATGAGCGAGCTGAAACTGGGCGCCGCTTCGGTCGACCTGGGCAAGCTGGCCAACAAGTTCAAGCAGGAAGGCAATGGCCGCACTGCCGAGCAGTTCGTCCGTGAAGAGCTGGCCGACGTGGTTGGCCAGCAGAACGCTTCGGCGCGCAAAGGCACCGACGTCGTGCTGTACGGCTTCGGCCGCATCGGCCGCCTGCTGGCGCGCATCCTGATCGAGAAGACCGGTGGCGGCGACGGCCTGCGCCTGCGTGCCATCGTCGTGCGCAAAGGCGCCGAGAACGACCTGGTCAAGCGTGCCAGCCTGCTGCGCCGTGACTCGGTGCACGGCCCGTTCGATGGCACCATCACCATCGATGAAGCCAACAACACCATCACCGCCAACGGCAACCTGATCCAGGTTATCTACGCCAAGAGCCCGAGCGAAGTCGACTACACCCAGTACGGCATCGACAACGCGCTGATCGTCGACAACACCGGCGTATGGCGTGATGCCGACGGCCTGGGCCAGCACCTGGCCTGCCCGGGCGCTGCCCGCGTGATCCTCACCGCACCTGGCAAGGGCGCGCTGAAGAACATCGTGCATGGCATCAACCACGGTGACATCGCTGCCGATGACAAGATCATCTCGGCTGCTTCGTGCACCACCAACGCCATCGTGCCGGTGCTCAAGGCCATCAACGACCAGTACGGTATCGTTAACGGCCACGTCGAAACCGTTCACTCGTTCACCAACGACCAGAACCTGATCGACAACTTCCACAAGGGCAGCCGCCGTGGCCGTGCCGCGCCGCTGAACATGGTCATCACCGAAACCGGCGCCGCCACCGCTGCTGCCAAGGCTCTGCCAGTGCTGAAGGGCAAGCTGACCGGCAATGCCATTCGCGTACCGACGCCGAACGTTTCGATGGCCATCCTGAACCTGAACCTGGAAAAGGCCACGACTCGCGACGAGATCAACGAGTACCTGCGCCAGACCGCCATGCACTCGGAACTGCACAAGCAGATCGACTACGTGGCCTCGCAGGAAGTGGTTTCGACCGACTTCGTGGGCTCGCGCCACGCCGGTGTGGTTGACGCAGAGGCGACCATCGCCAACGACAACCGCGTTGTCCTGTACGTGTGGTACGACAACGAATTCGGTTACAGCTGCCAGGTGGTTCGTGTGATGGAAGACATGGCCGGTGTGAACCCGCCAGCGTTTCCACGCTGATTCGCTTGTAAGGCAATAAAAAAACGGGAACCTTCGGGTTCCCGTTTTTTTTGCCTGGAGTAAGTTGTGTGGCGCCTGTGAGATCGAGCGCCGCCCGCGCGGCGCTCGATATGTGCCACACCACAAAACTCAAGCCAAGCACCCAGGAACCGAATTTTTGCGCACAGCCTTACTGTTCATCTTCCTGCTGCTCACCGCCTGCAACCAAGGCCCCACCCTGGAGCGCCTGGGCGGCCCGACCATGGGCAGCAGCTACAGCATCCAGTACGTCCGCGAGCCCGGCGGCCCGGCGCCGGCCCAGGTGCAGGCAGCGGTCGAAGCCATCCTGAGCGACATCGACCAGCACTATTCGACCTATCGCGGTGACTCCGTCGTCAGCCTTTTCAACCAGTTACCGGCCAATCAGTGCCTGGCCCTGCCGCCCGACATGCTCGAACTGGTAGCCCTTGGCCAACAGCTGGCCGAGCAGAGCGAAGGCGCCTTCGACCTCACCGTCGAGCCGCTGCTCGACCTGTGGGGCTTTGGCCCCCAGGCCCGCCACGAGCAGGTGCCCGACCCGCAAACCCTGGCCCAGGTACGCCTGCGCGTGGGTTACCAGCACCTGCACGTCAAAGGCCAGTCTCTGTGCAAGGATGCCCCGGTACAGCTCGACTTCAACAGCATCGCCGCCGGCCACGCTGTCGACCTGATCGCCGCACGCCTTCAGGCCATGGGCGTGGCCAGCTTCGTCGCCGAGGCTACCGGCGAATTGAAGGCGGTCGGCCGCAAGCCCGATGGCAGCCCCTGGCGCATTGCCCTGGAGCTGCCCCGCGAAGACCGCCAGATCGCCCGCCAGATCATCCCGGTCAATGGCCTTTCAGTATCGACCTCGGGTGACTATCGGCACTATTTCGAGCAGAATGGCCGGCGCTATTCGCACACCTTCGATGCCCGCCTGGGGCGCCCGGTCGAACATGACCTGGCGGCCGTCACGGTGTTGCACGCCTCGGCGCTGCAGGCCGACGGTTATTCGACGCTGCTGTTGATCCTTGGCCCTGAGCGTGGCTGGGATTTTGCCGTGGCGCATGGCTTGGCCGCGGTATTGGTGACTCGAGCCGAGGGTGGCTTCGTCTCCCGAGCTACGCCCGCGTTCGAACGGGCGGTGAAAGGCGAGCGAAAGCACAAGAAGGGATGATTGCCGCCAGGGAATGGGTGAACCATATGTAGTGCGGGCGAAATTGGCCTACGACGCGACCAAGGGTTAATGTGCGCGGCGTTCACGCTTGATTAGACTGCACCCGAATTTTCTCATGACGCCCCGGCGGCATGATCGCGCCCCGCGAGCGACCGTGGCTTGCGGGCCAGTTCTGAAGGAGTACGCATGGCTGTCTACAACTACGACGTAGTGGTGCTGGGTTCCGGCCCGGCCGGTGAAGGCGCGGCAATGAACGCCGCCAAAGCAGGGCGCAAGGTGGCAATGGTCGATGACCGTCGCCAGGTCGGTGGCAACTGCACGCACCTGGGTACCATCCCGTCCAAGGCACTGCGTCACTCGGTGCGGCAGATCATGCAGTTCAACACCAACCCGATGTTCCGTGCCATCGGCGAGCCGCGCTGGTTCTCGTTCCCGGACGTGCTGAAAAGCGCCGAAAAGGTGATTTCCAAGCAAGTTGCATCGCGCACCGGCTACTACGCCCGTAACCGCGTCGACGTGTTCTTCGGCACCGGCAGCTTCGCCGACGAGCAAACCGTGGAAGTGGTGTGCCCGAACGGCGTGGTCGAGAAGCTCAACGCCAAGCACATCATCATTGCCACCGGCTCGCGCCCCTACCGCCCGGCCGACATCGACTTCCACCACCCGCGCGTTTACGACAGCGACACCATCCTCAGCCTCAGCCACACCCCACGCAAGTTGATCGTCTACGGTGCCGGTGTGATCGGTTGCGAATACGCATCGATCTTCAGTGGCCTGGGTGTATTGGTGGAATTGGTCGACAACCGTGGCCAGCTGCTGAGCTTCCTCGATTCGGAAATCTCCCAGGCGCTGAGCTACCACTTCAGCAACAACAACATCACCGTGCGCCACAACGAAGAGTATGAGCGCGTCGAAGGCCTGGACAACGGGGTGATCCTGCACCTGAAGTCGGGCAAGAAGATCAAGGCCGACGCCTTGCTGTGGTGCAACGGCCGTACCGGCAACACCGACAAGCTGGGCCTGGAAAACATCGGCATCAAGGTCAACAGCCGCGGCCAGATCGAGGTCGACGAGGCCTACCGCACCACCGTGCCGAACATCTACGGTGCCGGTGACGTGATTGGCTGGCCTAGCCTGGCCAGTGCCGCCCATGACCAGGGCCGCTCGGCCGCTGGCAGCATCGTCGACAATGGCAGCTGGCGCTTCGTCAACGACGTGCCGACCGGTATCTATACCATTCCGGAAATCAGCTCGATCGGCAAGAACGAGCAAGAGCTGACCCAGGCCAAGGTGCCATACGAAGTGGGCAAGGCGTTCTTCAAAGGCATGGCGCGTGCGCAGATTGCCGGCGAACCGCAGGGCATGCTGAAGATCCTGTTCCACCGCGAAACCCTGGAAATCCTCGGCGTGCACTGCTTCGGCTACCAGGCCTCGGAAATTGTCCACATCGGCCAGGCGATCATGAACCAGCCGGGTGAGCACAACAACCTGAAGTACTTCGTCAACACCACCTTCAACTACCCGACCATGGCCGAAGCCTATCGGGTAGCAGCCTACGACGGCCTGAACCGGCTTTTTTGAGCGGCTCCGACCGGTGGCCTGAGCCGGTCGGAGAGACCGATTTCAACCCTACCCGAGGGTGGTCTTGGCCAAACCGGGAAAGTCTGTAATCAGGCTGTCCACACCAAAGTCAGCAAGCCGGCGCATCAGTGCCGGCTCGTTGACTGTCCATACCGACACGTGCAAACCCTGGCCCTGTGCTTTGAGCAGGCGCTCGGGGGTGCACAGTGTCCAGTTCAATGCCAGCAGCTCGCAGCCATAGTTCTGTGCCACCTTCAGGGGGTCGAGCCAGGCGTATTCGGCCACCAGCCCGCGCTTCACGTCCGGCACCAGTTCCAGGGCAGCGCCCAGTACTTCACGTGAGCTGGAGGTGATGGTGACCTTGTCCAGCAGGCCATACGCCTGGGCCAGTTCGCGAATCGCCAGCACGGTGGTGGCGGCACGGGTACGCGAGGCACTTTTTACTTCCAGCTGCCAGTGATCGAACGGGCATTTTTCGAACAGTTCTTCCAGTTTCGGAATCGGGCAGGGTTGCACATGGCCCGGGCCGCCTTTGCGGGCATCGATCTTGATCAGGTCGGCGGCCGGGTGTTCGACCACTTTGCCGCGCCGCCCAGTGGTGCGCTTGAGGGTGGCGTCGTGGATGACCATTAGCTCGTTGTCGGCTGACAGGTGCAGGTCCAGCTCGCAGCGGGTCACGCCATGGGCCAGGCATTGCTGAAAGCTCTTCAGGGTATTCTCGGGCGCTTCGCCCTTGGCGCCGCGATGGCCGTAGATCAGGGTCACGTTCGTTCCTTCAAATCAGAGAGAAATGGGCTCAGGAGGCAGGGTCGTTCTGCCCCAGTTGCTGGCGCCGCTGCTGTTGCTGGCGCTGCAGGATATAACGGGCCAGCAATTGCCGTTGGGCGTCGGTCATGTCGATGAATTCGGTGCCGACCTCGAAGCCGCCCTCCGGGCGCGGGTCGCAATGGGTGACCTTGCCGCGCAGCAGCAGGCCATGGGCGCGTGGCATCAGCACCATTTTCACTTTGACCCGAGTGCCGGGGGCAATCTGCGTGGCCTGGGTGAACTCGATGCCGCCTTCGGAAATGACCACCGGCAACGGCTGGCCGACTTCACCCAGCAGGGTTTGCGCAACCACCGCGCTGAGCAGGTCGAGGCGCTTGTTCTGCGCCCGCAGGAAGGCGGCAAGGGTGCGGTCCTTGTCGCTCAGCTGGCGCAACAGGTGCTGCGACTCGAAGTCGGACAGGTGCAGCTCGCTGAGCAGGTTGAACAGCGGGGAATCATCTTGCAACACATCTGGGTCAAGGGCTTCGGCCGCGCTGAGGGGGCTTATTTGAAGTGCGATCCGATCTTCGATGCGGTAGTATTCGCGGCGATCTTCTTCGTCTAATGTCGTCATGGCGAACCCAAGGTAGCGGCGGTGGTCCGAGTGTAAAGCCGCCGTAGGCGCCTCGCCACAAGGACGTTCCCTTTCATCCGAACAAGCCCCGACATGTTCAGACCTCTTTTCGCATTCATCGGTACGCGTTATACCCGTGCCAAACGCCGTAATCACTTCGTCTCGTTCATTTCCCTGACCTCGATGATCGGCCTCGCCCTGGGCGTGGTGGTGATGATCGTGGTGCTGTCGGTGATGAACGGTTTCGACCACGAGATGCGCACCCGCGTGTTGGGCATGATCCCCCATGCCACGCTGGAGAGCGGCCAGCCCATTGCCGACTGGCCGGCCCTTGCCCAACAAGTAAAGCAGAATCCGCAGGTGGTGGCGGTTGCGCCGTTCACCCAGATGCAGGGCTTGCTGACCCATGATGGCAAGGTGCAGAAGGTGCTGCTCAACGGCATCGACCCGGCTCGCGAGCGCGAGGTGTCAATCATCGACAACTTCGTCTTGCAAGGCCGCCTGGACCAGCTGGCGCCGGGCGAGTGGGGCATCATGATCGGCGACAAGGCCGCGGCCAAGCTGGGTGTGGCCATCGGCGACAAGCTCACCTTCGTCGCCCCGGAAGTCAGCGTGACTCCCGCCGGCATGTTCCCGCGCATGAAGCGCTTCACCGTGGTGGGTACCTTCCATGTTGGCGCGGGCGAAATCGACGGCTACCTGGGCTTGACCAACATCAGCGACCTGTCCCGCCTGCACCGCTGGAAGCCCGACCAGGTACAGGGCCTGCGCCTGAAGTTCGACGACCTGTTCCAGGCGCCGCGCGTCGCCTGGAGCATTGCCCAGCAGCTGGGCGACCAGGAGTTCTACAGCCGTGACTGGACCCGTACCCACGGCAACCTGTACCAGGCGATCCGCATGGAAAAGGCCATGATCGGCCTGTTGTTGCTGCTGATCGTGGCTGTGGCGGCGTTCAACATCATTTCCACCCTGGTGATGGTGGTCAACGACAAGCGTGGCGATATCGCCATCCTGCGCACCCTGGGCGCCACGCCTGGGCAGATCATGCTCATCTTCATGGTCCAGGGCACGGTGATCGGGGTGATCGGTACCCTGATCGGCGCCGTGGTCGGGATCGTCGCCGCGCTGAACGTGAGCGCGGCGATCGCCGGCATCGAGAAACTGATCGGGCACAAGTTCCTCAACGCCGACGTGTACTTCATCGATTACCTGCCGTCGCAGATCCAGGCCCAGGACGTGTACATGGTCTGCGGTGCGGCGCTGGTCCTGAGTTTCTTCGCCACCCTGTACCCGGCCTGGCGTGCGGCCCGCACCCAGCCTGCAGAGGCGCTACGTTATGAGTGAGTCGCGCATGAGTGATAAAGCCGTTCTGAGTTGCCGCAACCTGGGCAAGTCCTACGACGAGGGCCCGGAGTCGGTGCAGGTGCTGTCCGGCCTCAACCTGGAGCTGCACGCCGGTGAGCGTATCGCCATCGTCGGCAGCTCGGGCTCTGGCAAGAGCACCTTGCTCAACCTGCTGGGTGGCCTCGACCGGCCGACCCAAGGCAGCGTGTGGCTGGCGGGCGAAGAGCTGTCCGCGCTAGGCGAGCGTGCCCGTGGCCTGCTGCGCAACCGTGAGTTGGGCTTTGTCTATCAGTTTCACCACCTGCTGCCAGAGTTCACCGCCATCGAGAACGTGTGCATGCCGCTGCTGATCGGCCGCACGCCCATCCCCGAGGCCCGTGAGCGTGCCGAGGCGCTGCTCAAGCGCGTAGGCCTGGGCCACCGTTTGAACCACAAACCGGCCGAGCTGTCCGGTGGCGAGCGCCAGCGCGTGGCGATTGCCCGAGCGCTGGTCAACCGCCCTGGCCTGGTGATGCTCGACGAGCCGACCGGCAACCTCGACCACCATACCGCTCAGGGCATTCAGGAACTGATGCAGGAGCTGTCCAGCGCCTCGCGCACGGCATTCCTGGTGGTTACCCATGACCTCAACCTGGCGCGGCAGATGGACCGTGTATTGAAGCTCGACGACGGCCATCTGGTGGCGATCTGATCGACTGCTCGGGGTGGCTGGTGCCGCCCCGTTTTCCTGTTTTCATTGGGTGATTTCGTACATGTTCAGACCCTTGCCCATTTTTATCGGCGCGCGCTACACCCGAGCCAAGCGTCGCAACCACTTCATCTCGTTCATCTCGATGACGTCGATGATCGGCCTGTCGCTGGGCGTGCTGGCGATGATCGTGGTGCTGTCGGTGATGAACGGCTTCCAGCGCGAAATGAGCTCGCGCATTCTCGGGTTGGTGCCGCATGCCGCCATCCTCGGCGTGCAGCCATTGGACGATTGGCACAAGGTGGCCGACGCTGCCATGCAGAACCCGGCGGTGATGGCGGTGGCGCCGATTACCGAGATGGAAGGCATGCTGTCGTACAAAGGTGCGATGCAGCCGATTCAGGTGGGTGGTATCGACCCGGCCGAGGAGGGCAAGGTCTCGATCGTTGGCCAGCACATCGTGCAGGGCCGCTTGCAAGACCTGCAGCCAGGTGAGTTCGGTGTGGTCATCGGCGAGCTGACGGCGCGGCGTTTTCGTCTGAACACTGGCGACAAACTGACCTTGATCGTGCCGGAAATCAGCAAGGAGCCGGGTGGCATTACCCCGCGCATGCAGCGCCTGACCGTGGTCGGGATCTTCAAGGTGGGCGCCGAGCTGGATGGCTCGCAAGCCTATATCCATGTGGCTGATGCTGCCGAGATGCAACGCTGGGCGCCGGGCCAGGTGCAGGGCGTGCGCCTGAAGCTGCATGACCTGTATGCCGCGCCGCAGGTGTCCAAGGCAATTGCTGCAGGGCTCGGCGACGCCTACCGCGCCGATGACTGGTCGCACACCCAGGGCAGCCTGTTCAGCGCCATGAAAATGGAGAAGACCATGATCGGCCTGCTGCTGATGATGATCATCGCGGTGGCGGCGTTCAATATCATCGCCACCCTGGTGATGGTGGTGAACGACAAGGGGCCGGACATTGCCATCCTGCGTACCTTGGGCGCCACGCCAGCGCAGATCATGGGCACGTTCATGGTTCAGGGCAGCCTGATTGGTGTTGTCGGGACGCTGATCGGCGGCGTGCTGGGCGTGATTGCGGCGTTCAATGTCAGTCAAATCGTTGGTTGGCTGGAGCGGGTGAGCGGGCAGCACATCTTTACCTCGGATGTGTACTTCGTCAGCAGCTTGCCGTCGCAATTGCAATGGGGTGATGTGGCCATGATTTGCACGGCTGGCCTGGTGATGAGCTTCCTGGCGACCATTTACCCGGCTTACCGGGCGTCGCAGGTGCAGCCGGCGATCGGTCTGGCGGTTTGATGCTTGCCTGAAATTATGGGGCTGCAAAGCAGCCCCAATTTCACCGGCCTTCAGTGAAGTCGATCACAAACCGCGTCCACCCATCCCCGCACTCTGCCCGAATGCACCCGCCATGGGCCTGCACGATCGACCGGGTAATCGCCAAGCCCAACCCCGCATGCTCACTGCTGCCTTCCCGCCGCGCCGGGTCCACTCGGTAGAAGCGGTCGAACAGTCGCGGTAACGCAGTCGGCTCGATAGCCTGCCCGGTATTGGCCACACTGATTTTCGCTCCCGGTTCCAGCGTCACCCTTATCTGCCCTCCCGCCGGGGTAAAGCGCAAGGCATTGTCCAGCAGGTTGGACAACGCCCGGCGCAGCATATGCCGGTCGCCCTGCAGCATCGCCTCGCCTTCGCGCAGCATCCGTACGCCGCTGTCCTCGGCCAGTGGCGCGTAGTACTCCAGCAGTGCATCCACTTCGTCATGCAGCACCAAAGGCGCTTGCCCCGGTACCAGCAGGCCGTGGTCGGCCTTGGCCAGGAACAGCATGTCGTTGATCATCTGCGCCATCCATTGCAGCTCTTCCAGGTTGCCATGCAGCGCTTCGCGGTATTCCTCGAGGCTACGTGGGCGGGTGAGGGTGACCTGGGTGTGGGTCAGCAGGTTGGAAAGCGGTGTACGCAGTTCGTGGGCGATGTCAGCTGAAAACGCTGACAGGCGTTGGAAGGCATCGTCCAGGCGCTGCAGCATCGCGTTCATGCTGCCGGCCAACTCGGCCAGCTCTTCGGGCATCTGCGCCAGCGGCAGGCGGGTGGTGAGCGAACGGGCTGACACGCTGGCGGCCACTTGGCCCATCTGCCGCAGTGGGCGCAGGCCGCTGCGGGCGGCCCAGGCGCCGAGCAGCGCAGTGGCCAGCGCCGATAGGCCGACAGTCAGCCAGATCAGCCGCTGCATGCCCTGCAGAAAATGCTGGTGGTGGGTGATGTCGAGGTACAGGGTCAGTTGCGGCGACTGCGCGGCGCCCTGCGCCAGGTGTACAGCCAGGCTGCGGTAGTCGGTGCCTTGCGCGTGCAAGGTGGCCAGCCCGGCGGGCAGCGGTGCCTGCGGTAGCCCGCTGCGGCTTTCGAACCACGTGGCGCCGTCGCTGCCGCTGATGCGCAGGGCCAGGTCGGCCTGGTGGCTCAATTCGTCGCGCAGCGCGGGCAGGCGCGCCTGCAGCTCATCCGGCGTGCTGACGCCGGCCAGTTGTGTACGGAACAGCGACAGGCGCGAGTCCAGCAGTTGTTGGTCGAGTTCGACGAAGTGCTGCTCGCTGGCCCGGCTGAAGAGCAGGCCGGCGCCCAGCGATACGGTGGCGGTGCAGGCGGCGAACAGCAGCGCCAGCCGGCTGCCCAGGGATACCCGGCGCATCATTCAGTGCGTTCTTCGAGTACGTAGCCCATGCCGCGCACTGTGTGAATCAGCTTGTTGGGGTGCGGGTCGTCGATTTTCAGGCGCAGGCGGCGGATTGCCACTTCGATCACATTGGTATCGCTGTCGAAGTTCATGTCCCACACCTGCGAGGCGATCAGCGATTTTGGCAACACCTCACCCTGGCGGCGCAGCAGCAGTTCGAGCAGGCAGAACTCCTTGGCGGTCAGGTCGATACGGGTGCCTGCGCGTTCGGCGCGGCGGCGGATCAGGTCCAGGCGCAGGTCGGCCAGGCTCAGGGTGGTGTCCTGGCTTGGGCTGGCGCCCCGGCGCAGCAGGCTGCGTACCCGGGCCAGCAGTTCGGAAAAGGCGAACGGCTTGACCAGGTAATCATCGGCGCCCAGCTCCAAGCCATGCACGCGGTCCTCGACGGCGTCGCGGGCGGTCAGGAACAGCACGGGTGTATCCAGGCCAGCCTGGCGCACGGCCTGAAGGATTTGCCAGCCGTCGCGCCCGGGCAGCATCACGTCGAGGATCAGCAGGTCGTGGTCGCCGGTCAGGGCGAGGAACTGCCCGGTCTCGCCATCGGTGGCCAACTCGGTGGCAAAGCCGGCCTCGCTCAGGCCCTGGCTCAGGTACTGGCCGGTGCGGGCCTGGTCTTCGACGATCAGCAGTTTCATGCACTGTCCATAATCTGAAGGTTTGTGCCTACCCTGTGGGAGCGGGCGATGCGGTGGCTGAAATGATACGTGACGATGCGCCGGCTCGCCCAAGCTGACAAAGTTGTAATCTTCCCGTCAGGTAGCTGCCAGTCGCCCCTGACTAAGGTGGCACTCTCTCGTTGTGTATTCCCGGAGTCATCATGAAGCGCCTGTTCATTGCCGCCACCCTTGCCCTGGCCAGCCTGCCGACCTTTGCCGGCGAGGCGCAAACCTTCGCCTTTGGCGAGCCGGCTGCAGCGGCCAAGGCCACCCGCACGGTCAACGTGGTGCTCAAGGACATTGCTTTCGAGCCCAAGAGCCTGCAGGTAAAAGCCGGCGAGACCGTGCGTTTCGTGCTGGTCAACGAGGGCGAGCTGCCACACGAGTTCAACCTGGGCGACAAGGCCATGCATGCCGAACACCAGAAGGAAATGGTCGCCATGCAAGGCAAGATGTTCACCGAGGCCATGAACCACGAAGGCATGGACCACGGTCAGATGGCGAACCACGGGCAAATGATGGGTCACGGCGGTGGCCATGGCCACGGTGGTGGCAACACCGTGCTGGTAATGCCCGGCCAGCGCGCCGAGCTGACCTGGACCTTCCGTAAGTCGGCACCCATCGAGTTTGCCTGCAACGTGCCGGGGCATTACCAGGCCGGCATGGTCGGGGCATTGACCATCGAGTGACTGGCCCTGCAAGGCGGGGTGCAAAACCGGTAGACTAAGGGCAATTTCGAACCTGTAGGTCAGTTTCCATGCATCCCGCTGCCGAACACTCCCCGCTGGGCAAATCCAGCGAATACATCGCCACCTACTCCCCGGAGCAGCTGTTCCCGATCCCGCGTACTGCCAAGTGGGCCGAGCTGGGCGTCACTGCACAGACCTTGCCCTGGCAGGGCGTGGATTACTGGAACTGTTTCGAGCTGAGCTGGCTGCTGCCTTCGGGCAAGCCTGTGGTGGCGATCGGCGAGTTCGCCATCCCGGCCGATTCGCCGAACATCATCGAGTCCAAGTCGTTCAAGCTGTACCTCAACTCACTGAACCAGACAGTGTTCGCCTCGCTGGGCGAGTTGCAGGCATGCCTGGAGAAAGACCTGTCCGCCGCTGCCGGCAAGCCTGTGGGCGTGAAGGTGCGCACCTTGGCCGAAGTTGAAGCCCAGGGGGTGGTAGCGTTGCCGGGGCAGTGCATCGATGCGTTGGACGTGGCCATCAGCAACTACGAGCAGCCGCAGCCAGAGCTGCTGCGCTGCAACCCGGCGCAGGTGGTGGAAGAAACCCTGCACAGCCACCTGCTCAAGTCCAATTGCCCGGTCACTGGCCAGCCGGACTGGGGCAGCGTGGTGGTCGAGTACAAGGGCAGGGCGCTGGACCACGCCAGCCTACTGACTTACCTGGTCAGCTTCCGCCAGCATGCCGACTTCCACGAACAATGCGTGGAGCGAATTTACCTGGACTTGAAGAACCTGCTGCAGCCAGAGCATTTGACGGTGTATGCGCGCTATGTGCGCCGCGGTGGGCTGGACATCAACCCGTACCGCAGTACCGGGGTAATCAATCCGGATAACAAGCGTTTGGTTCGGCAGTAAGTTCAAGGAATGCGGGGGCCGCTTTGCGGCCCCGCTACTTCAGATACCCATGCTGTGCAGTGAGTTGGCGATGCTGCGCAAGGTAGCGGTGAGGTCAGGGTGGTCGGCCTCGAAGCGCTCGATCGCCAGGTTCACCCCGTCCACCAGGTTATTGTCGGGCGTGGCTTCTTCGAGTTTCAGTTGCGCCTCGATCTGGCGCGCTTCTTCGTGCAACGCGGCCAGTTCGTCTTCCGAAAGCGGTACGTTGCGGTCCAGTTGCTCGCGCAAGCTGTTCAGGCGCTCTTGCAATTCGCGGGCAGGCATTGGCATTTCTCCATCAAGGGCTTGGCAAGCCATGGACCTCAGCGAAGCGGCAAAGGTTCTGGCCTGTCTTCAGCGTAATCCACCTGTCGCCGATTTGCATGATCCGCGTCAAAGGTGCTGTATCAGGGTTTTTCACCCTTGCGCCGGCGCTGGGCGATGTCCTGCAGGCAGGTGTCCAGCGCTTCCAGGTGGTCGATAACCGAATGCACGCCCAGGCTGAACAGCTCCAGCGTGGCCTTGCCGCGGGCCTGGTCCTGTTCCTTTGGGGTCATGCCTTGCCATTGCTCGGAGCCTCGGTCACAGAACGGGCTGCAGGCTGCCAGGCCAACCGTCCATAGCCCCGCGTTCAAGCCTGACTGCAGCAAGCGCGGGTCACCACTCACCAGCACGCAGCCGTCCAGGCGTTCGCTGTCCAGGGTCATCAGCGCCTGCCAGCAGGCGTTTGGCGCCGGCCAGCGCACGCCGTTGACCGAATGCCCTGGCAGCCAGGCGGGCAACACATGGGCCAGGCGCTTGCTTTGCGTGCTGTTGAGGTCATCCAGCCAGATGCAGGGCACCTGGCGCTGGCGCAGGCTGGCGAGGGTGGCCAGAGCGCCGGGGGCGGGCGAGGGTGCGCCATTGGTGGCCTGCACCAGGCAGCCGCGCAAGCCGAACAGCACAGCAGTGAAGGCGGGTGCAGCGTCCATGGCAACTTCCCCCAAATAGTCCGCAGGCTATGCGCTGATTGTTACCGCACTGTGACATCGGTCATTGCGCAACAGTTGTTCACAAAATATTGAGCAAAAATGTGTAAAGCTGTTTATCAGCCCGCAAGCCTCTATACTGCCGCCTTGATAGCAGCGCGCCTGTCGCGCTTGCGGCCGAGAAATTCGATGGAGAAACATCTATGCGTAGGATCGGTGCCAGTGTGATCGAACGAGTCACCCAGGCCTGTGTCTGCGCCAGCATGCTGCTGGCGCCCGTGGCAGCTACCCAGGCCGCCACCGAGGAAGATCCCTGGGAAGCGGTCAACCGCCCGATCTTTCGCTTCAACGATACGGTCGACACTTATGCCCTCAAGCCATTGGCCAAGGGCTACCAGGCTGTCACCCCGCAGTTTCTTGAAGATGGCATTCACAACATCTTCCGCAACCTGGGCGACGTGACCAACCTGGCCAACAACCTGCTGCAGCTCAAGCCCCACGCGGCGGGCGTGGATACTGCGCGGTTGATCGTCAACACCACCTTTGGCCTGGGTGGCTTCTTCGATGTGGGTACCAAGATGGGCCTGCAGCGCAGCGACGAAGACTTCGGCCAGACACTGGGCTACTGGGGCGTGCCAAGCGGCCCGTACGTGGTCATTCCGCTGCTGGGCCCAAGCACCGTGCGTGACGGTGTGGCCAAGTACCCGGACACCTACACCGAACCCTACCGCTACATCGACCACGTGCCGACGCGCAACTCGATCTTCGCCCTGGACGTGATCGACACCCGCGCCAGCCTGCTCTCGGCCGAGAAGCTGATTCAGGGTGACAAGTACATCTTCATTCGCAATGCTTACCTGCAGAACCGCGAGTTCAAGGTCAAGGATGGCGAGGTCGAAGACGACTTCTAATCGGTGAGCTTGGGGCCGCTGTGCGGCTCCAGGTTCAATGCATGGCCAGAATCCGCAACCCGAACTTTTGTTGCCCGCCCGGCTGGTCGGCAATCCATACCACTTCGGTGCTGGCATGCAGCCCCTTGAGCGCCGGGTGGTCGGAGTCGATCCGTACCTCGATCCGATCCCCCACCGCAAAGCGCTGCGGCGCCTGTACCTGCATGCCGCCGCTGGACAGGTCCAGGCACACCGCCGCAATTACCAGGCCTTCGTGCACAAGGCTGACTTCGGTATCGATACGCATGCGAATGAAGTCGCGTTTCTCGCTGTGGCTGGAGGGCGTGTGGGGCATGCTGCATCCTTCCCATCGGGTTGCGCTGGTCGACTTTCTTATAACTCCCGGTGATTTGCCCTGTAAAGAGCGACAAGGTCGACCCTTGCATGCTTGAAACCCCTGGCGGATGGGAGTACCGTCTGCGCCTTACAAGGTACCTCTGACAGTTGCCGGGCAAGTGTTCTTGTCCTACAACTCAAGTAGAGTGTGACTATAAAGAATTCCCGTAGCTGGCCGTCTGCCTTGCCGACACCGCTGCACCAACCCAAATCGGCGCCGTTCGCCCACATGCAGAAAACCAGTGCAACGCTGCTGATCATCGATGACGACGACGTGGTCCGTGCGAGCCTCGCCGCCTACCTTGAAGACAGTGGCTTCAGCGTCCTCCAGGCCGGCAATGGCCAGCAGGGGCTTCAGGTCTTCGAAGAACACCAGCCCGACCTCGTGATCTGCGATCTGCGCATGCCGCAGATGGGCGGCCTCGAACTGATCCGCCAGGTCAGCGAGCGGGCGCCGCAGTTGCCGGTGATCGTGGTGTCCGGTGCCGGCGTCATGAGCGATGCGGTGGAAGCGTTGCGCCTGGGCGCCGCCGACTACCTGATCAAGCCGCTGGAAGACTTGGCCGTGCTCGAACATTCGGTGCGCCGTGCCCTCGACCGCTCGCGCCTGGTGCTGGAAAACCAGCGCTACCGCGACAAGCTCGAAGCGGCCAACCGTGAACTGGAGGCTAGCCTGCACCTGCTGCAGGAAGACCAGACCGCCGGTCGCCAGGTGCAGATGAACATGTTGCCGGAAAGCCCTTGGGTGGCCGGTGAATTTGCGTTCGAGCACCAAATCATTCCGTCGCTGTACCTGTCGGGTGATTTTGTCGACTACTTCCGCGTGGACGAGCGGCGCATCGCCTTCTACCTCGCCGATGTTTCCGGGCACGGCGCGTCGTCGGCCTTTGTCACCGTGCTGTTGAAATTCATGACCACGCGGCTCATGTTCGAGCTCAGGCGCAGCAAGATGCGCGAGTTCAAGCCGTCGGAAGTGCTCAGTCACATCAACCGCGGCCTGATCAATAGCAAGCTGGGCAAGCACGTAACCATGGTCGGTGGGGTGATCGACGAAGAGTCTGGTCTGTTGACCTACGCCGTCGGCGGCCACTTGCCGCTGCCCGTGCTGCATACCCCCGAGCACACTCGCTACCTGGAAGGCCGTGGCCTGCCGGTGGGGCTGTTCGATGAGGCCACCTACCAGGACTTGGTCGTGGAGCTGCCCCCGCAGTTCAGCCTCAGCCTGATGTCCGATGGCATTCTGGACCTTTTGCCGGGTGATACGCTCAAAGATAAAGAAGCCGCCTTGCCGGAAATCGTCAAGGCAGCAGGTGGCAGCCTGGATGGGCTGCGTCAACGATTTGGATTGGCTACGCTTGGGGAGATGCCGGATGATATCGCCCTATTGGTGTTGAGCAGGAACCTTCAATGAGTACCGGTAGAATCCAGTTCGCCGAGCAGAGCGGTACCTTCGTACTGAAATTCGTCGGTGAAGTGCGCCTGACCCTGTGTTCGGCGCTGGATGCGACGATCGAGAAGATTTTCACCGCGCTGAACTTCTCGGCGATTGTCATCGACCTGACCGAAACCGAAAGTATCGACAGCACCACCCTGGGCCTGCTGGCCAAGCTGTCGATTCTGTCGCGGCAAAAAGTGGGCCTGCTGCCGACCGTGGTCACCACCAACCCGGACATTTCCCGGCTGCTGCAGTCAATGGGCTTCGATCAGGTGTTCAACATCGTCGATCGACCGATACCGTGCCCCGAATGCCTGACTGACCTGCCGTCGCAGGACCAGAACGAAGATGTGGTGCGTTCCAAGGTGCTGGAGGCGCACAAGATTCTCATGGGCCTGAACGACTCCAACCGTGAAGCCTTCCATGACCTGGTCAATGCGCTGGAGCGCAGCTGATCTGTAGCCTGTCCTAGCCCTTTAGCGGGTATACGCACAAAAGGGCCGGTACAGGCTTTAGGGCCTTCTCTGGACTACTCTCGGCCGACAAACTCGGTCGCCTTTCCCCCGCCTGCATCCAGCTGAAACACCCGCGCAGGCCGCCCCTGTTCATCGAAGAACACTTGCCCCAACCCTGCGCCGTTCCATAACCGCTCCCCAGCCTTGCTGTGGCTGGGCGTACGCGGCACCACTTCCATCTCGCGACGCTTGGTAAACCAGTTGAGCGGCGAGCGTGGCGCATACAGCCAGCGGTTGAGCCGATCGAGCACGTCCAGCAAGCGCCGGGGGAACTCGTTCTTGATCCCGCTGCTGGTCACCTGCCACAAATGCGGGCTGCGATGGCGATGGCGGATCAGTACTTCATAGACGAACGAGTAATGCACATCTCCAGACAGCACCACGTAGTGCCCCGGTGTGCGCGAGTGGCGGAAGATGTTCAGGATGACCTGCGCCGCACCGCGGTGGGCCATCCAGTTTTCGGCATCCACCAGCAGCGGGTAGCCCAGCCAGCTGAACACCTTCTGCACCGTTTCTATCAGCTTTACACCGAAAATTGGCGCAGGCGACACGATGATTGCTGACGGGTGGTCAAGCAGCGCTTGCTGCAGTTCGCTCAGCGCCTCCCAATCGAGCAGGCCGGATGGCTTTGCCAGGTTGCTCTCGCTACGCCAGCGACGGGTGCGGGTGTCCAGCACCAGCAGTGGTGGCTCTGTGGGCAGGCTGTACTGCCAGCCCTGAAAGCGCAGCAGCTCGCCGATCAGCTCATCCTGGTTCTGGCGGGTCAATGCCTGGCATTGCTCGATCAGCGGGTTGCACCCGTCCGGGTTGTTACCCCAGGCCTGGCAGAGCAGGTAGCCGAGCAGGGCATTGCCGATGATTCTTCGCGAGAACGGGTGGCCGTAGGCGGTTTCTTCCCATTGCGCCGAGAGGTTCCAGTCGTCGGTGATGTCATGGTCGTCAAAGATCATCAGGCAGGGCAGGTGCGCCATCACCCGCGCCACCTGGCCGAGGTTGTCGGCAAATCCCTGGACCAGCGGCAGCTCCTGTTGGTAACGGGCTTGATGCTCGTCGCTGAGCCCGCTGGGCATGCCCATGTTCACCAGCTGCCAGGGTACTGGCGACCATACCAGCAGGTACATGGCCATGACTTCGGCGAAGGTCACCAGATGGTTGTCGGCGTTGCTGGACGAGAAGATCGGCTTGCGCTTGCCGCCAAAAAAGCGTTCGCGCAGGGTGTCGTTCAGTGCTTGCGCCGGTAGCAGGTCGGCGCGGTGGTAGTAGCTGGCCGGGTGCTGGTAAAGCGCCTGGCTGTCGGCCACCACTGCGCCCTCCAGCTGCTCTTCGAACAGGCCCAGGCACGTGATCAGGCTATGGATAGCGCGCAGCATGGGGCCGGCGACATCGTCGGCATACACCTGGTCGCCGCTCATCAGCAGCACGGCGGGGCGGTCTTCGGGCCTTGCGCAGCCCTGTAGCAGGCGGTCGGCGCAAAGCAGGCCGTCGGCCGCGGGGTGATGCGGCTTGCGGCAGGAACCGTGCAGCAAGTGGTCGAGGCGCTCGCGCAGTACCAGGTTTGGACGCTGGGTGCCGGGGTAGAGCAGGTGCGGTGCCCAGCCCGCGATGCCCTGGCCGTTGATGATCAGGTCGTAGTCCAGCAGTTGGTTGCAGGGCAGGGGGCGGGCGAAGTGGATGTCCAGCAGATGAATGAATGCATGCTGGCCGGCCACGACCACTTGGCAATCGACCTGGGCTTCGCTGGTCGGGCAGATGAATTCGGGTTGCAGCGGTTGGGTAGCGACCAGCCAAATGGCCAGGCGCTGCGGTTCCAGGCGGCGCAGTACCGGGCCGGCGAGTACGAGGGGCAAGGAGGTAGAGGAGGTCATCGACAGCTCGGGTGGCTATACACAACTAAGGCCAGGCAAAACAAAACGGGCGGAAAATGCTGAACACTTCCCGCCCGTCGGGCAAACCAGAACTGTATCAGGCCTTTTCAGCCATCAACTTCTCCAGCTTCTCCTGGTCCCGCGCAAACTGGCGAATACCCTCGGCCAGCTTCTCGGTGCCCATGGCATCTTCATTCATTGCCCAGCGGAACTGGCTTTCGTTCAACGGCTGCTTGGCTTCACCGGCATTGCCTGGCTTCAGCACCTGCGGCAGTTCGCCCTGGTCATCGCTAAGCTGCTGCAGCAGCTCCGGGCTGATGGTCAGGCGGTCACAGCCGGCCAGTTGCTCGATTTGGCCGATATTACGGAAGCTGGCGCCCATGACCACGGTGTTGTAGCCATTGGCCTTGTAGTAGTTGTAGATACGCGTGACCGACTGCACGCCCGGGTCCTCGGCGCCGACGTAATCCTTGCCGGTGCTTTTCTTGTACCAGTCGTAGATACGGCCCACGAACGGCGAAATCAGAAACACCCCGGCATCGGCGCAGGCCTGGGCCTGGGCGAAGGAGAACAGCAGGGTGAGGTTGGTCTGGATGCCTTCCTTCTCCAGCTTCTCGGCGGCGCGAATGCCTTCCCAGGTGGAGGCCAGCTTGATCAGCACTCGGTCTTTTGGCACACCGGCCGCCTCGTACAGGGCGATCAACTGGCGCGCCTTGTTCAGCAGGGCCGGCTCATCGAACGACAGGCGTGCATCAACCTCGGTGGAGATACGCCCTGGGATGACCTTGAGAATGCCTGAGCCCACGGCCACGGCAAACTTGTCGCAGGCCAGGTCGACATCACCCTTGGCGTCGGCCTTCACTTGCTTGAGCAGGTCGGCGTAGCCTGGGATGGCAGCGGCCTTGAGCAGCAAGGACGGGTTGGTGGTGGCATCGACCGGCTTCAGGCGGGTGATGGCGTCCAGGTCCCCGGTGTCGGCGACCACGGTGGTGAACTGCTTGAGTTGTTCCAGCTTGGAGGTCATGGGCGTGCTCTGTCCTGTGCATTTACTCGACATTACCCGAGCCCCGACAGCCGCTCAAGGGCCTCGGAGCCCTGCGGGCCAGCTGCGGGAGCGGGCTTGCCCGCGAAGGGCTGTACGAAGGGTGAAGTTTCGAGTCGCAAGCAAGCCTGAGGTTCCCTCATCCTCGGGGTCACCGCCCCTGCAACAACTCCACCGCCTGATCAAACACCGCCAGCGGCTCTGCCGCCTTGTGGATGTCCGCCGACAGCAGTTGGCGGAAACGCCGCGCGCCTTTGAACCCTTGGGCCAGCCCCAGAATATGCCGGGTAACGTGGTGCATCGCGCCACCGCTTTTCATGTGCGCCACGATATAAGGCCGCAACTGCGCCAACGCCTCGCTACGGCTGACCACCGGCGCATCGCTGGCAAACAGCTGCTGGTCCACTTCGGCCAGCAGATAAGGGTTGTGATACGCCTCACGCCCCAGCATTACGCCATCGAAGGTTTCAAGGTGCTTCTGGCATTCGTCCAGGGTCTTGATCCCGCCGTTGAGCACGATCTCCAGGTCCGGGAAGTCCGCCTTCAACTGCGCGGCCACGTCATAGCGCAGGGGTGGAATTTCGCGGTTTTCCTTCGGCGACAGCCCCTCCAGAATTGCGATACGCGCATGCACGGTGAAGCTCCGGCAGCCGGCCTCGCGCACCTGGCCGACAAAATCGCACAGCTCGGCGTAGCTGTCGCGGCCATTGATGCCAATGCGGTGCTTCACCGTCACCGGGGTCGACACCGCATCACGCATGGCTTTCACGCAGTCGGCCACCAACGCAGGGTGAGCCATCAGGCAGGCGCCGATCATGTTGTTCTGCACCCGGTCGCTCGGGCAGCCGACGTTCAGGTTGACCTCGTCGTAGCCAGCGTCTTCGGCCAGGCGCGCGCAAGCGGCCAGGTCGGCCGGCACACTGCCGCCCAGTTGCAGGGCCAGCGGGTGCTCGGAGGCATCGTGACGCAGGAAGCGCTGGGCATCGTTGTGCAACAGGGCGCCGGTGGTGACCATTTCGGTGTAGAGCAGGGTTTGCTTGGAGAGCAGGCGCAGGAAGAACCGGCAGTGGCGGTCTGTCCAGTCCATCATGGGAGCAACGCTGAAGCGGCGTGACGGCTCAGGGCGCGTGGTTACTGGCTTGGAGCCTGATTTTGCGGTCATTTCGTTCAACGTGTTTTGTACCAATTTTCGGGGGTTTTGGGGCGTTTTTACCAAGCGCTTGGTACAATGTACCAATCGACAGACGACGTGTACCAATCTCAGATGGCAACGATCAGAACGCGTAAAAAGGCCGATGGCAGCACCAGCTACCTCGTCCAGATCCGGATTAATCGCGACAAGGTGACAGTCTACCAAGAGAGTCAAACGTTCGCCCGCAAACAGGCTGCGGTGGCCTGGGCGAAGCGACGGGAAACCGAGCTAGCTGAACCTGGTGCTATCGAGCGAGCCACCCGGGAAGGGCATACGGTCAAGCAGATGATCGACCGTTACCTGGTGGAGGCAGAGAAAGCCCGGCCGTTGGGCGAGACGAAGCGACGCACGCTGAACGCCATCAAGAACAGCTACCTGGGGGAAAAGGTCGACTCCGACATCAGCCAGCAGGTGCTGGTGGACTATGCCCTCTGGCGCATGAGTCCAGAAGGCGGGGAGGTCAAGCCGCAGACGGCCGGCAATGATCTGGCGCACTTGGGCTCGGTGTTGTCGCTGGCCAGGGCAGCTTGGGGCTACGAGATCAATCCGCTAGCAATGACTGATGCGCGCCTGGTGCTCAAGAAGTACGGCTACAACATGAAAAGTCGGGAGCGAGATCGACGGCCAACCTTGGATGAACTGGATAAGGTGCTGAAGCATTTCTTTGAGATGCTGCAGCGGCGCCCCAGCGTGATTCACATGCCCAAGGTCATGGCGTTCGCTATCTTCTCAACGCGCCGAATGGACGAGATCGCCCGCATCCTTTGGGAAGACCTGGACGAGCACAGGCAAGCTGTGAAAGTGCGCGACATGAAAAACCCCGGTCAGAAGATCGGCAATGACGTGTGGTGCTACTTACCGGATGAGGCTTGGATTATCGTGCAAAGCATGCCGCGTGAGTGCCCCGAGATATTTCCATATAACACTGACTCCATTGGTACGGCATGGTCTAAGGCGTGCAAGATGACCGGTATTGAGGATCTGCACTTTCATGACTTACGTCACGAAGGGGTGAGTCGGTTGTTTGAAATGGACTGGGATATACCGAGAGTTTCAAGTGTTTCGGGGCATCGTGACTGGAACTCGATGCGGCGCTATACCCATTTGCGTGGGCGAGGGGATCGGTACGAAGGCTGGAAGTGGTTGGATCAAATTATCCAGGCGCCGGTTAAGCTCGGCGCCCGGGTTGAAAGTTAACGGTCTCTATAGGATCTGTTCAGCTGCGCGCATTCTTTGCGCGCAGCGTCTCGTTGTTGGTCAAGGTAAGACGCGAGATCCGCGATGTGAACGCCCCTGGCGCTTTTCTGGCTGCCTTCAAGCCTGGTTATAGGGAGCTGGATCTGGCCAGCTAGTACTTTGCGCTGGAACATGTCGGGTGTGAGGTGCGTGAAGTAGTCGGCGCATAGCTGTTCAATGGAAATGATGGCTTTTCCGTTGTATTGCGCCATCAGCACGAAAGCGGTGTTCATGCGCGTCTCCCCAGTGCTCGCTTTGCTGCCACGTTGGCCATGTAGGCTGCCCATTTATCGCCCTCGCGCAGTTGGCGGATCCGACTGCATTTCGAGTGTCGTCTGGTCGACCTACCTTTGCCGCAGACATCGCAGATGGCGGGCAGGTCGAGGCTGTGCGAGGCCATTGGTGGGCGGATGCGTGGGGGAGTTTGGTTAGCCATGCGCCACCTCCTGGGCCTGCTGTCGATCAAGGCGCTCCAATTCAGCCAGGATCAATGCTCCCGCTTTGATGAGCATTTGCCGCTGAGATTTGGGCTTCCACATTTCTGCAGCCCATGGCCAAAGTGCAGGGGCATCCGTACGTTCGGCATACGGTAGGCTCCCAAAGTGGGCCCAGGTGGCGTAGGCGCTGGCAGCGTCTGCAAGCTGTCCTGTTGTGTACTGGTCATCTTGTTCCGCTGTATAGCCCTCAACCATGATCTGACGAACCCGCTCGGTCAGGACCTCCCGGGCCACGAGGTCGGTCCCGCGTCCACCCTGTGAAAGAGTAATGTTGAGGTCGGGCTTGCAGCCCTCCACTTGGTTTAGGTTGTGTTTACCCGCCGCGCCGGCGCAGGGCATGCCGGGATGCGGATTGAGGCTCTCGGGCTTGCAGCCCTCGGCGTTTATCGGGTGGTGGCGCTGGCACTCGCGTTTTTCACCATCCACCGTGCCTGCTTTGTAGCCAGCCAGGAACACCAGATAGTCGTTGTGGGTGCGGTCGTCGGCGAAGCCGGAGCTGTCCTTTTCCAGCTCGCGCTGGGACAGGCCGAGGGGGTTGAGGCTAACGAACAGGTCTCGTGGATCGATGCTCATTACTTGCGACCTCGCATGATGATGAAGCCAGCTGCCTGGCGGGCCTTGGAGCACTGGTCATGATTGCCCTTTACGCGAGCCTTGCCGCAGATGTCGCAGATGAACGACATGGCGGGGCGCAGCAGGGGTTGCATGCCCTTCGGCGTCCGGGTAGTCGGGATGTAGGTCCGTGTGGTGATCACAGCGAATACCTCTCATGGACTCGGCGAGCGTTGGGGCTCAAGGCCAGACGCTCAAGGTTCGTGGCGTTGTTTGCGGTCGCTAACGTGCCTGTCGCTGGGTGGCTGGCAGTGCTGCTGCGGTGCAACTCGGCCAGTGCGACGATCAGCGCCACGGCGAGCGCAAGGCTGATCAGCTTCCAGGTGCGTGTCGGGTTAGGCATGTCGGCGGCCCTCATTGAGCTGGCTGAGCACCTGCTTGCTGGCCAACTCGAACAATTCGTCGGGGGAAACCGGCGTGACGGACTGCTCGAAGTTGCGCACGGCATCAAGCCGCGTGCGATACAGTCCGGCCTGGCCGAGCCAAGCGACGAGGCTGGCTGCTCGGCTATTCCACAGGTCGGCGAGGCCTGCCTTCTCACCAAACACGACACGAGTGCAGGCGTCGCACCTGCTGCAGGCGATCACATCGCCGCCGTGGTTCGGGTCGCGGTCGTCTTCTATCGTGAACCGATTCGCAGGGCTGCCGCAGAACGGGCAGGGGGCAAGAATCTGGTCGTTGCTCATACGACTGTCCCCTGCTGGCGTGCGATCTGCATCGCCTGGTCGAAGGTCATTGCACGGCCTTTAAAGTGCCAGTTAGGGTCGCACTCACAGCTCAGTAGCAGCGTGTTGAGCAGGGGCGCTGGCTTACCTGGTGCCCAGTTATCGAGCACGTCGCGCAGGCCGAGAGCTTTGGCGATGGCCTGGGCATAGGTTGTCTTCCCGCAGCCAGATGGGCCGTGAACAAGGCAGCTGCGTGGGTTTTGGTTCGTCATGCTGCCACCTCCGCGCTTGCGGCACTGGCAGGGGTTTCGCGCAGTTGGGTGTGAATGCGTTTAGCCAGACCGTCCAGTCCAACGGCTTGTAGCCTGGCGCGTGATGCCTGCTGAGTTGCCTTCATTGCGGTTAACGTCCGCTCGGTGAGGCTCAGGGTTTCCAAGGCGCTGATGAGCAGCTCGTAATCCGCCCTGGTCACTGCCAGTCCGGTATACGACATGATCCTGGCTTCGAGCTCGCGGACGTTGCCTTTGAGATGTGCTACAGCCATGTGGTGCTTGCGCTGGCTCGCCTCGGCTTGAACTCGGGCTTCGTCCAGGTCCACTTGCAGGCTTTGTATCTGCAATTTCAGATCGGCTTGCAGACGCTGTTTCCCGATTTCCAAGCCCCTGTTGAAGGCACGATGCCGAGCTTTCGCGAACAGGAAAGGCAGGATGGCCAGGGTGACTAGGAAGATGATGCCCAAGGAAAGAACTTGTTGATGCGGTTGCATGTGCTGTGCTCCAAAAGTAGCCCTCCGCCGTTGGTGTGAGAGTCGGCGGGGGCTATAAGCCCCTGATGGCCGGGGCCGCCTGGTCAAGCAGATTGGGTCGAGCGTTCGGCCTGCCGGTCGAGATATGCGGCAAGGTTGTGCAGGTAGATCACGTGCTGGGCTTTCTTCGAGCTGTCGATCTTGCTCAGCTGAAGGTCAATACGGCCTTTGTTGATCAGCTCTTTGAACCGCCTGTCTGACCCGATGTGGGGGAAATATCGCTCTCTGACAGCAGTGAGCGTTGGGCAGGGGGTGGTCCACTCGCTGCGGAGCTGTTCCAGCGTACTCATGCGCATTTCCCGATACTGTCAGGGCTGGGCCGAAGCTTCGCGCGGACTGCTGCTGCGAGCTGCTCTTTACTGGCTCCCGTAACTGCAGCGCAGACATTGCCCTGGTCGTCAGTCACGACAGCGCCAAGGGGAAGCTGTCGGTTGACGGTGGCGATAACGTAGGCTGTCTGACCTGTCTGCAGGACCTCTTCAACGCTGACTTGCGCCTCCATGAGAGCAAGCGCTTCTTCCGTCTGGGCTGCGGAGTCAGCTCGGCCATTCGCGATGTCCTGCACAAAATCTCTTAAGGACTGGCACTTGGTGGAGAGGGCGCGCGGAAGTTTCAGACTGCTGCAAAGCGGACCAAGGGTCACCTTGATGCTGTGATGGGTGCTGTCATTTTCGATCTCGATCTGTGCATCGACCGAGGCTTCAGGGCGCTGCAATTTGCAGGTCGCAGTGCCGCCGTTATCCAAGGTGCGTTGCAGCAGCATGATCTGGCGAAGGGAGATCCTGAATTCGCTCATGCAGCACCCCCATTGGCAGGTACAGCATGGGCTTTACCTTCGAGCGTGACGACCAGCTGCAAGCCGGTGCTGCGCTGGAATGCCTGTATTTTCGCCACGCTGCTGCAGGCGGTTGGATGGATCAGGATTGCCACTGATCCGTTGTGCTGTGCTGATTTCATTCTTCGTGTCCTTGATGTGAGAGAGGGGCACGAAGCTGAAATTAGCAAAAGCTAAATAATTGTTCAATAGCATATGCTAAATTGTATGGGCGTGGTCGCGCCCCGGCGGATGGCCGGTAGGACACAACCCGAGGAGGCGTTAGAGCTTTTTCGCGTTCCAGGCCAGTAGGACACGGGCCTGGATATGCATCCGCTCGATCATCGACTCGTCGATGGTAATCGGCGGGTAGACAGGATTATCGGAGATCATTCGGAGCTGGCCTCCAGTCAGACGCTGCAGGCGTTTGATGTAGAGATCGCCGTCGAGGGTGAAGACATAAATTGCGTCTGTCTTCACCTCGGTGATCCCGCGATCCACAAGCAGGGCATCGCCGTCAGCGAATGTGCCAGACATGCTGTCGCCATCGCCAGTGATGATCGCCAGGTTATCGATGTTGGAAAAACTAAGGCCCTGCATCCTGAGCCAGTCTAGGTGAACCGTCATGTCGCGGATGACTTCAATGTGCATTTCCGGGGCTGCCTTGCCATGCCCCATAGAAGCCGCGACATCGAGATGCGGAATCAGAACGTAGTTCTTGTCCTTTGCTGCCCTGGTGGGCAGGCGAACCACGTTGGTTGGGGCTGCGATGGAGGGTTCCTCCATTGGAGGAGATGTCAGCGTCCCTGCTACAAGCCCAATCTTGAGCTCGAGATTAAGCGCAGCCTTTTCCCCCAGCTTGCGGTGGCCGTTGAGCAGTTGCGACAGGTACGACGCGTCTAGGTCGTGAGCCTCGGCGAATTCCTTCTGGCTCAGGTTCCCCATGATCGTACGGAGGGAGGCGATGCGCCTTTCGTTAATGTCCATCTGCAGATGATTGCTTTCCGTTAGCAAACAGTAAATTACGAGTTGCTATTGCCTTCATAATTAGCAATTGCTAATCTGCTGGGCATTGGAGGTGTCTATGACGCTTAGCGAATATTTGAAAACGATAGACAAGGAAGGGGTCGACGCCCTCGCACGGCACTGCGGAACATCGGTCGGCCAACTGAAGCAAGTGGCTTATGGAAACCGCCGTGCAGGTGCGGGGTTGGCTGTCAATTTGGATCGAGAAACGGGAGGGGAGGTTACTTGTGAGTCGCTGCGACCGGACATTGACTGGGGATACTTAAGGCAAGGAAAGGGGTTAGAACGCTGAGCCAGGACTCTCACCTCCCAGCCCAGCTATGACAGTACGAAGCACCATCACTCTCGTCGGCCGGTGGCCTCTCTCACAAGTTCAGCCGGACGACTATTACCAAATGCCATGCCCGCACAGCACGCAAGGCACAGCACACAGGTCGTGGTCGTAGGATAGGTCTTACATGATCCTATGACTAGGCCGTAAACCGAGGATTTACGGTTATGAGCAGGATTGATCTTTTGCCGGGCGCAGGTCCGGTTCTCACTTTGCGACAAGCGCTCTATCGCGCGGGTCGTGATTATCACGGCGGTATCACCAGGCTGGCCTTTGACATGGGGCTCGAGGTGGATGCCCTGCAGAAGAAGTTGCACCATGCCGACGACCGCCGCTGGCCAACCCCCGACGAACTGGAAGAGATCGTGCAGTGGACCGCTGATCCGCGGCTGCTCGATGCACTGGTTCGTCCTGCCGGTGCGGTCTGGTATCGCCCCAAGCCTGTGCCTGCTACCAACGATGCCTTGCAGGCGGTTGCGAAGCTTCTGGCCGAGTCCGGTCAGTTCGTGGGTAGCCTGCATGATGGGGCCTCGGACAACGTTTGGACCTTGTCGGAGGTGTTGAATCTGGAGCAGCGTGGCATGGAAGTTATCCGCCAAGTTCTTGCCATCATGGCGGGCGCGCGCGAAGCCATGGAGGACGCAAGCCATGGCTGATGCCGTCGATTTTGCCAATGACCGCGCTGAGTATTTCCTCCAGTTGTCGCTGCAGCGTCTTGCGCGGCTCCCGGTCAAGCCAAGCGCGCAAATCTGCGAAGACTGCGATGAGCCCATCCCGCTGGCCCGTCAATTGTCAGTCTCCGGTTGCGAAACCTGCATCGATTGCCAAGAGTTGCGGGAGCGCCGGAGATGAGCGACCGCCCAACTCCTACCACAGCTGATTGGGCGCGGCGTTACATTGAAACCTTCGGTCTGGCTCTGGTTCCTATCGAACCGGGTGAAAAGGGGCCGAAGGGGGCCGGATGGAACAAGCCTGGTGGCTATTTCACGAATGCCTCGAAGGCGGAAGCGTTCTGGACCACGAGCCCGAATCACAACCTCGGTGTTGTGCTCGGGCCGAGTGGTGTCTGCTCGCTCGATGTTGATGATGTCGAGCTGACCCGACAGGTGCTGCAGCAGACGCTTGGACTCGATGTCGATGCACTCGCTGACGCATACCCTACCTCCGTGGGCAACCCTGAACGATTCCGCGTGATGTTCCGCGTCCCTGAGGGGGTGGAGCTGAGTCGCCATGCCCTGGTTTGGCCAAACAAAAACGACCCGGATGGCACCATCTACAAAGGGCTCATGGCGCAAGTGAAGGCTGCCATGGACGAGGGTGATGCAGACCGCGAGGCCGCCTTCCGCATGGCGGCTGAGCCTTTCAAGAAAGTGACGGTCTTCGAGTTGCGAGGTGGCCTGGTGCAGGACGTATTGCCACCTTCCATTCACCCAGGCACTCGCAAACCTTACATATGGCGTACCCCTCCGGCATCTGAAGGCTTGCCAGAGCTGCCTGCCGACTTGTTGGCCATCTGGCAGGATTGGGATGAGTTCAAGCCGAAGGGGGAGGGCGTTTGCCCGTGGAAACCGAAGGCGGCAACGCCTGCGCCTGCAGCTCGTCCCATGGCCAAGCCATCAACAGCTGCAGCACGATCTGGTGATCGGCTCCCCGAGGTTATCCCTGAATTCAATCGCATCCATGACATCGCAACGATGATTGAGGCGCACGGTTACAAGCGCATCGATGGGAAGTGGTTGAGCCCGCACAGCAGCTCAGGCCTGCCCGGTGTGACAATCACGGAGGGCAAGCTCTACTCGCATCACACCTCGGACCCGCTAGCGAACGGACACAAGAACGATGCGTTCGATGTGTTCTGCATCCTGATGCACGACGGCGACCAGAGGGCTGCGACTAGGGCGGCAGCTCGGATCCTGGGTATTGACGCGAAGTCCCGTCCACCGGCACCGCCGCCATTGGGCGAACTTCCCCGTGCCCCATCGGTGGTCGAGCCGGCCGAGCTGCCTCCGGTCGTCGATAGCAATGTCGAGCATCTTCCCCGCACCCCATCGGACGTCGAGGCCATCAGCCCGGCCGACTCCTCGGCCACCGGGGGGGTGGGGGGAGATGCCCTGGATATTGATGCTGCGATGCGCCGATTTGCCCTGGTCGAAGGTTCCACGAACGTATGGGACTTGGACAAGGGACGGTCGATGAAGCGGACAGGCTTCGAGGCCTTGGTCGGCAAGCCACTCTCGAAAGCGTGGATGGAGCGGACCGACAAGAAGCTCATCGCCTCCGAGCAGGTGCAAGAGCTTGAGCAGGCCCGGAAGATGTCCAGCAAGAAGGGTGGAGCGCTGAAGCTTGAACCGCTCGACCGGTACATCTACATCGATGGGACAAAAGAGGCCTGGGATCGCGAGAAGAAGCGTCGGTTGCCCGAGGGCAGCGTCAAGATGGCCTTGGGGGATGCCTATCAGCTCTGGCTGAACAGCCCGGAGCGGCGGGTGGTGGACGTCGATCACATCGTGTTCGACCCAACGATGACCAAGGACCCGGCGATCTACATCAACACTTTTGAGGGCTTGCCGCTTGAGCCGGTCCGTGACGATGCAGCGTGCGAGAACCTGCGGTGGCTGATCTCATTCCTTTGCAACAATGACGCCGAAGCGTTGGATTGGCTGGTCAAGTGGCTGGCCTACCCGCTGCAGCACATGGGTGCAAAGATGGACACCGCGATTCTGTTCCACTCAACCATGGAGGGCTCGGGTAAGAGCCTGCTGTTCGCGGACGTCATGGGCGAGCTGTACGGGCGTTACGGTGCCACTGTTGGTCAGGCGCAGTTGGAGGGCAACTTCAACGCCTGGCAAAGCGGCAAGCTTTGGGCCGTGTTTGAAGAGGTTGTGAGCCGTGACCAGCGCTACAACCAGGTAGGCAAGATCAAGCACATGATCACCGGCAAGACGGTGCGCATGGAATCAAAGTTCATCAACGGCTGGGAAGAATCCAACCACATGAACTCGGCGTTCTTGAGCAACGAGATCATGCCGTGGCCGATCAGTGAAGACGACCGCCGGATGCTAGTGATGTGGCCAATGGAGACCCTACCCGCCGAAAGGCAGAAGGCTATCGCCCGAGAGTTGGCCAACGATGGGGTGGCAGCCTTGTACGGGTGGCTGCTCGATGTCGACCTTGGGGATTTCAACCAGCGCACGCGCCCGCCAAAAACTGAAGCCCGCCAGAGGCTTGTTGAGCTGAGTCGCACTGCTTGGCAGACCTTCTTCTACCTCTGGCGAAACGGCGAATTGGGGCACGGTCTATGGGGCTGCTGCCTGACTTCCGATGTGTACGCCATGTTCCTTGAGTGGTGCTCCCACAACAAAGAGAACTCCATGAGCCACACGAAGTTCTCGCTGATGTTAAGCGCGAAGGTGGAGAAGACACGCCCTATCCCCTGGACTGATGGCAGTTCTCGCCGATTTGCGGCGTTCTTTGTGCCCAGCGAGGGTGATCCTTCCCTGCCCCCATCCATGAAGTCGGCCGAGCTGGGCAAGACCGTTGTCGAGTGGCGTGCCCGAGCAAAGCTGGCGGGCTGGAGCGTGGACAGTTGGGACCACATCAAGAGGCTTGCTGCATGACTCTGCCATTAAGTGTGTTGGGTGTGTTGGGTTTGTGTTGGGTTGGTTTTGGTAAGCCAACACACATTCAGGCCCCGGAATCTGTGGCTTTGGGGGTATGTGTGTTGGGTGTGTTGGGTTTGAGCGCACGCGCGCGCGCGGGACTTTTTTTAATCGCTGAAATCGAAGGGGGAAGAAATCTCTATGCGAACCCTGAAAAACCCAACACACCCAACACACTCAACACAGTTACTTCCAATCCATTGAATTCATTGGGTTCTGAGTGTGTTGGGTTTGTGTTGGGTTTGCCAAATGCGTGTTGGGTACTGGTCGGGGAGGGCTGGCGATGACGAAGGACCAAGGATTGCGCCTACAGGGGCAGGTGGATCGCGCGCTGCACCGCATCGATATGGCGGCACTTATCGACCAGTCCGAACGCCTGCGCCTGGTTGCCGAGCTGATGAAGCATTGGGGAGAGCGGCGTGGGCAGCTTGGGCTGGATGCCAGCTTGGGCAGTCAAATGGGCAGCATCATGGAATGGAAGGGAGCTGCACCGCGCGGCGGCTCGTCCGGTTCGCGAATTCTGGTCGGCGGTGCAGGCCTTGATCACGCGGCAGCAGAGGTTGACGCGGCAGTAGTCCAACTGGAGCGGCGTGATCCGCGCGGGGCTACGCTGGCCAAGCTGGCCCAACTGCGCTACCTGCATGGAGCAACGGTGCGCGAACAGATGCGCGAGGTTGGGCTGGCTGAGGACGCAGACCGGACCTACCGGAACTGGGTCAAGGCCCTTCACCTGCAGGTGTTTGCCATCCTGGCCGCCCGCGCAGGTCGCGTCCGCCAGCAGACCGTTCGTCGGGTCACTATGCGACTTGCGTGCAACATTGATGCGACATAGCCACCACATGGCGACTAACCGAAAATAGGCCCTTTTCGGTTTTTCCGGTGGCATGTAAAAAGGCGCCACGATATCAAAAGTGCGCTTAGGCGCTTCCCCCACAAGCACTGTGCTGTGCAGCCGCTCCGACCTGTCGGTGCATCGAGAACCCTGCCATCTGGCGGGGTTTTCTTTTTCCGGCGCCGTGCTTTGCCAATGAGGCTTACATGAACAGCGAGCAACAAACGTTAGCCGAACTGCCGATCTGGATGGTGATCGTGCTGTCCCTGGTCGGCGGTGTTTCGGGAGAAATGTGGCGGGCGGACATGGCGGGTGCTCGCGGTTGGGGGCTGATTCGCCGGTTGGCGTTGCGCTCTGGTGCCTGCGTGACCTGCGGTCTTTCGACCAACATGCTGCTGTACGCACTTGGTGTTTCGGTATGGGCGGCAGCAGCGGTTGGTTGCTTGGCTGCGATGGCTGGCGCCGATGTCGCTATCAACCTCTATATGCGCTGGGCCGCGAAGCGTCTGGGGCTGGAGCAGGCGCCGCCCCAGGCCGGCGAGCCGGGGCAGTGACCCGGCCGGCAGCCCCGGCGGGGCAGGGGACCCTGGCGGTATGGCCGGGGTACGGGACGGGAAACCCGCGGCTCTTCGTTAGCGGGAGGTTCACCAGCTTAGTGAACTGCGGTGAACTGGTTAACCCCTTGAATCTATTGGGTAAACTGGACTTTTGAGCATGATCTACCTGACCAAATCGGAGTTCGCCGCCCGACGCGGATGGTCGAAATCCTACGTTTCCAAACTGGCCAGTCAGGAACGCTTGGTACTCGCGGACGACGGCAAGGTCGATGTTGTGGCCACTGAGGCGCTACTGGCCGAGTCAGCCGATCCCAGCAAGGCAGCCGTCGCGGCCCGGCATGAAGAAAACCGGGTGGAGCGGGATGTGCGCAGCCACCTACAACCAGGCGGCGACACACCTGCGGTGCAGCCACTGGTCCAGCAGCCAGGCAAGGGCCTGGACTTCCAGAAAGCAAGGGCGCATCGCGAGTTCTACCTTGCCCAGCTAGCCGAGGCGGAGTTCAACAAAGTTCAGGGCAACCTGGTTGAGCGCAAGGCGGTGGAAGACGCCGCTTTCGCAGCTGGCCGTACGCTCCGAGACCTGATGTTCGGTCTTGCTCCGCAGCTCGCTGCCGAGCTGGCGGGCATGAGCGATTCCTGGGAAATCGAAAAACGCCTGACGGGCGCCTTCCGCCAAGTCTTCGAAGACGCGGCCAAGATGAGCGGCGCCGATCTCAACCAAGCCATGACACAGAGCTGAACCTATGCCCACCGGATACGCGGACGGTGCGAAGGTGTACCGCGAAGCGTATGGCCGGGGGCTAACGCCCGACCCTGAATTGTGGGTTGACGAATGGGCTGACGAGTACATGCGGATCCCGCGTGATACCGGTGCAGCCGAGCCCGGCAAATACCGCACAGCACGGACGCCGTATGCACGTGAACCCATGCGCTGCCTGTCGCCAGCGCACCCCTGCAAGCGCGTCATTACCATGGTCGCCTCGCAGCTGATGAAAACGCAGATCGCCCTGAACTGGATCGGGGCGCTGATCCACATGGCTCCGTCCAACATCCTGACGTTGCTGCCCAGTCTGGCCTTGGCCAAGCGGGTGTCGGCGCGGATCGGGAAGACCATTGCCGCCACTCCTGAACTGAAAGCGCGTGTGGCTGCCTCCCGGTCGCGAGATGCTCGCAACACCATGGATACCAAAGAGTTCGAGGGCGGTACGCTGTATGCGACCACCGCTGGTTCGGCCTCCAACCTGGCCGAGCTTGCTGCGCGATACATCTACGGCGATGAGATTGACCGCTGGGACGTGGACGTCGATGAGGAGGGTGACCCCGTCGATCTTGCCGAGACGCGGGGCAGTACCTTTGGACGCAATGCCAAGTTCTACTTCTCCAGCTCGCCGACTATCAAGGGTGCCTCACGCATCGCCGATCTGTTCGAGACCAGCGACCAGCGTTATTACTACGTGCCCTGTCCAACCTGCGGTCACATGCAGGTGCTAGAGTGGGAGCGTCTGCTGTACTCCGCTGATTTCCAGACCGTCCACTACAAATGCTCCTCACCCGACTGCGATGTGCTGATCGAGGAGCACCACAAGGGTGAGATGCTTGCCCAGGGGGAATGGCGCTCGCACGCCCAGGGCGATGGCGAAACTGTGGGTTTCCACCTCAACGCGCTGTACGCCCCGCTCGGTTGGACCTCATGGGCTGACCTGGCCAAGCAATTCGAGAAGGCCAAGCGCGCCCAAGACCGAGGTGACCTCGAGCCCATGCAGGTGTTCTATAACACCCGTTTAGCAAAGGTGTGGGATAGCGCGGTAGAGCAGACCAAGGCCGAAGTCCTGCAGGCCCGAGCGTTGCAGGAGAACTATGTGCTCGGGACCGTGACCGTTGGCGTGCTGGTACTGACCTGTTCCGTCGACGTGCAGGCCAACCGTTTGGAGGTGATGATCATCGGCTGGGGCGCTGGGATGGAGCGCTGGATCGTTGACTTCAAGGTCATCCCTGGTGATCCCGCAGATCAGCGTACCTGGGAGCTTCTGGATGACCTATTGAAGGTGCGATACCGCCATCCTTGCGGCGTCGCCCTGGGCATCCTGGCTACGGGTATCGACTCCGGCGGTCATCACACCCATGAGGTGTATCAGTTCTGCCGCGTGCGCCGTTGGCGCAACGTCTTTGCGTTGAAAGGCGCAAGCAAGCCTGGGCGCCCCGTCATCGCTCAGCGACCCTCCCTTGTGGATGTCACTTGGCGAGGGCAGACCGAGCGCAACGGCGCCGAGTTGTGGATGGTCGGTACCGACACGGCCAAGGACTGGATTTACAACCGTTACAGCTTCGAGTCGGGGCCTGGTGCTGTGCACTTCGCCAAGGACCTGCCGGACGAGTTCTTCCAGCAGTGCGTGGCCGAACGCAAGATTGCCCGCTACGTGAAAGGGTACAAGCGAATCGAATGGGTCAAGGGCAAGGCCGACCGCAACGAAGCGCTGGACCTTCAGGTGTACAACCTGGCCATGGCGTACTACCTCGGCCTGCATCGTTACGGCGAGCAGGATTGGGAGAAGCTGCGCCAAGCCTTGGCCCAGGCGAACCTGTTCGAGGAGCCGACACCTGCGAAACCGCCGGCTACTGAGCAAGAGGACGACGAAGCCGATACCGAAGGCGAGTCGCAATCATCGGCTCAGCCATCAGCCCGGCCCGCTCCTACGGCCGCGCCAACGGCGCCCCGCCCGGCACCTCAACCAATGCAACGCCGCAGCTCGAGCAGCGGCTATCTGAAGAGACGCTGACATGGCATACACCCAGGCACACCTCGCGGCTGTCGAAGGTGCGATTGCCCGTGGCGAACGCATCGTTCGCTACAGCGACCGCACCGTCGAGTATCGGACCGTGGACGAACTGATCAAAGCCCGAGATCTAATCCGCACCGAGCTGGCCCAGGCAACTGGCCGACGTTCTCGCGTGGTTCGGCTCTACCACGGAGGTAAGGGGTTGTGAGCGGCCGCTATATCTCCACGCGCTCTGGCCTGTTGGTACCGGAGCGCATCAAGGCCAGCTACGAGGGCGCCGCCGAAGGGCGGCGTTCCTCTAATTGGGATGCCCCTGATACGGGGCCAAACAGCCTGATCATGCCCGCCCTGCGCAACCTGCGTTCGCGCTCGCGGGCAGCGGTGCGCAACGACCCGTATGCGGGCAACATCATCGACAAACGGGTCAGCAACCTGATCGGTACCGGCATCACGCCTCAACCGCGCTTGCTCGACAAGGCGCTGCGCAAGGCGATGCAGGTGCTATGGGAGGATTGGGTGGACGAATCGGATGCGGATGAGCGCACCGACTTCTACGGTCAGCAGGCGCTGGTAGCACGGACGGTCGAGCAATCCGGTGAGTGTTTCGTCCGCTTGCGGCCACGCCGGCTGGAGGATGGACTGGCGGTCCCGTTGCAGGTGCAGTGCCTTGCACCTGAATTCGTCCCGCACGACAAGTTCGAAGTGACGCGGTCCGGCAACGTCATCCGCGCCGGGATCGAGTTCAACAGCATTGGACGACGCGTTGCTTACTGGTGCTACCGCAATCACCCAAGCGACAAGGCCTCGCTCAATGCCGGCTACAACCCGCTGGTGCGCGTCCCGGCCGAGCAGATGTTGCACATCTTCGAGCCCTTGGAGCCCGGCCAGTTGCGCGGTGTGCCTCGGCTCGCGCCGATCCTGAAGCGTCTGCGCAGCCTGGATAACTACGACGACGCGGTGCTGTTTCGCCAGGAAGTGGCGAACCTGTTCGCGGGCTTCGTTCGTAAGCCCGCCCCGGAAGGGCCAGGGCATCCGCCGATGGACATGCTGACCGGCGCACCGGTTGTCCATGACCGTGACGCGTTCACGCCGATGGTGGCGTTGGAGCCCGGCACCATGCAGGAACTCGGGCCGGGGGAACAGGTGGAGTTCTCCGATCCGCCCGATGGGGGCAACAACTACCCCGACTTCATGCGGCAGCAGCTGATGGCTGCAGCAGCCGGCGCAGGTCTGCCTTACGAGCTGATGACCGGTGACATGCGCGATGTGAACGATCGAGCGATTCGCGTGGTGCTCACTGAGTTTCGACGCCGGCTGGAGCAGTTGCAGTTCCAAGTGTACGTCCACCAGTTGTGTCGTCCTGTGCGAGCCGCATGGATGGACATGGCTGTGCTGGCCGGGGCGTTGGAACTGGACGACTACGTGTTGCGGCGGCGCGAATACCTGCGCACGCGGTGGGTGCCACAGGGCTGGGCCTACATCCATCCCGTTCAAGACGTTCAGTCGCGGATGCTCGAGGTGGGGGCGGGTTTCGCCTCGCGCACCGAGATGTGCCTTCGCTCAGGCACAGACGCGGAAATCGTGGACGAAGAGAACGCCGCAGATATCGCCCGGGCCAAGGACCTGGGCCTCAACTACAGCAGCTTGTCGGCCATCAAGGATGAGCCGGATGAGCCCGATGAGAAGGGGAAAACATGAAACCGTTGATGCCGTTCCGCATCTTCAACAAGGCCAAGCCCATGCCGCAGGTCGAGGATGGGCACTGGTACAAGATCGCTGCAGCCGCCGAGGGCGAGGCCGGGGCCAAGGTGATCGAAGTCTATGTCTACGGCGAGATTGGCGCATGGGGCATCACCGCGAACCAGTTCATTCAAGACCTCAAGGCGGTGGACGATGGCGTTTCGGAAGTGGTGGTGGCCTTCAATACCAACGGGGGTGATCTGTTCGAAGGCCTCGCGATTCACAATGCACTGAGCCGGCTGGGTGAGCGCTGCACCGGCCGGGTCGATGCCCTGGCGGCCAGTGCTGGCAGCGTGGCGGTATGTGGTGCGCACCGCGTGGTGATGGCATCGAATGCCATGCTGATGATCCACAACCCCTACACCTGGGTAGGCGGCGATGCCGAGGACCTTCGGCGCGTGGCGGATGTTCTCGACCAGGCGCTCGAGGCCATGATCGCTGCTTACAAGGCTAAGGCGCCGAATGTCGATGACGCTGAACTGCGGCGTCTGGTCGATGCGGAAACCTGGCTCACCGCCCAGGAGGCACTGGACCTGGGACTGGCCGACGAGATCGGCAACGGCATCAAGGTCCAGGCTTGCTTGGGGCAGGGGGCCACTCTGGCGCGGTACCGAAATACCCCGCAGGCGTTGTTGGATCAGCTCCAGGCCAGCCAGGCCGATCCAGAATCCCCGAGCGAGCCCGCTCCGGTCGATGAGCCCCCAGCTCCCAGCACGGCTAACTCAACGGCGTTGGCATTGATGATCACCCAGGCTTGTGCGAAAGCGGGCATCAGCAACCTGGTCGAACCGCTGATCGCATCGACCAAGCTGGCCGACGAAGCCACGGTCCAGGCAGCGTTGACTCGTGCCAAAGCCGTGCGAGAGCTCTGCGTAGCGGCGCGCTTGCCCGAGATGGCGGTCGAATATGTCGGCGCTGGCCTGGACGCGACCGTGGTTCGGGCGCGGCTGTTCGACAAGCTGGTCGGCTCGGGCAAGGGCTTCGAGATCGACAACACCCTTCCACCAGCTGCCGATGAGCCTGAGACAGTCCAGGCGAAGCTTCCAAACCCCAGCAACATTTGGTCTGCGCGACGGCAGGCCGCTCAACAACGCACCGGCAAAGGAGCCTAAGCATGAGCAAAACCTATGTGGAACCGGTGCATGCCGGTGAATTCCTGCTGTCCGAGGGCGCAGGAAAGATCTCCCGCGAAGTCATTGAGCTGGCGCCTGGTGCTGCCTTGGTAGCCGGCCAGCTTCTTGGGCAGCTCACTGCCTCCGGCCAATTCGCTCCGTACAACCCAGAGGCCGCTGACGGCAGCGAGACGGCCAAGTGCATCTTGTTTGCGTCCGTTGGTGAATCGGACGTAGCCCGGCGCGGGCGTGCGGTAGTGCGTTTGGCCGAGGTGAGCGAGGGGCTGCTGACGGGCCTCGACCTTGATGCCGAGAAAGCCCTGGCGGCGCAATTCATCATCGTTCGCTGATAGCGAGCCAACCCATTTTCAGCCCCGCCAAGTGCGGGGTTTTGCATTTCTGGAGGGCCTTCATGGCTGACATCGATATCTTTGAAGACAACGCTTTCTCGGTTCCCGCGCTCACTGCGGCGATCAACGAGCAGCCATTCGTGCCAGGGCGCCTGGCTGAACTGGGACTGTTCGAGGAAGAGGGCGTGACCACGGTGACCGTCCAGGTCGAGAAGGACGGCGACACTCTGGCCTTGGTGCCAGCGGGCGAGCGGGGTACTTCAGGGCTGGTGGTCAACGGTAGCAAGCGAATCCTGCTGCCATTCAATACCGTTCACCTGCCCGAGCGCTTCGCCATCAAGGCGGACGAGATCCAGGGCATCCGCGCCTTCGGTGAGCAAACTGAGCTGCAGGCGGTCCAGGACGTGGTCAACAAGCGTCTGGCGAAGGCCCGGCGGCAACTGGATGCCACGCATGAATTCCATCGCATGGGCGCGCTCAACGGCCACGTGCTGGATGCGGACGGCAAGACAGTGTTGCTCAATATCTATGCCCGCTTCGATCTTGATCCCATCGAGATCCCGATGGAGCTGACCAACCCGGACACCAATGTCCGGGTGAAATGCGTGGATGCGCTGGATGCCCAGGAGGAAGCCTTGGGCGCCGCTACCACCAGTGGCGCCCGGGCCTTCTGCGGTAAGAACTTCTGGCGAGCGCTGATCGGACACAAGAGCGTTGCGAAAACCTACGAGGGCACCCAGTACGCTGCGGCGTTGCGGGCTGACGGTCGCGAAACCTTCGAATTCGGCGGCATCACTTGGGAGCGCTACCGGGGCAAGGTTGGCGGAATCGCCTTTGTCGCGGACGACGAGGCGCGTCTGGTTCCAGAAGGTGTACCCGGCCTTTGCATCACTCGCTTCGCGCCGGCTGACTACATGGACACGGTCAACACCGAGGGCCTGCCGTACTACAGCCAGTTGGAAATGATGCCGTTCAAGAAAGGTGTGGCCGGTGAGGCCCAGTCGAACCCGCTGCACCTGGTGACCCGTCCTCGCGCCATTCTCCGCTTGAAGCTCTGACCATGGCTTTCCGGGACCTGATAACCGACGTCGACGCCACGGTGTTCGAGATCCTGGGCGATACGGTGCTGATCGAGGGGCGTGAGGTGCTGGGTATGTTCTCAGCCCCTTGGCTGCAGCCCAAGGTCGGCCAGATAAGAACCGCTTTGCGTGAGCCTCATCTGGTCATCCGCGTACAGGACAACATCGGCATCGAAGTGAAGCACAAGGTCTTCTTCGGCGTGCCCCCGGAGGATGGCGGCGGCAATTACCTCATCACCAGCATCGAGCCGGGTGGCGACGGCTTGGTGACGCTCATTCTGAGGAAGTCGTTATGAGTGTTGGCAGTTACCACAAGCAGTCGGCCAGCAGCGGGTTGATCTCGTTGCAGGCCAACCCGCAGGACGTGAAGGGCTTCAAGGACTTCGCGAAGCTGGTACCCAAGGCGGTGGCGGCGGCGCAGCGAAGGGCCGTGAGCAAGGTGCTTCGCTGGCTGCGCACGCATATAGCTCGCGATGTGGGCCGGCAGGAGCGGATCGCCATCGCTGCGGTGAGGCAGCGCCTCAAGGCTTTCCCAGTGTCCAGCAATGGCCAGGGGCGGCTGTGGTTTGGCATCAACCCCATTGAAGCCAGCCGAGCAGGCCGGCCCCGGCAGTCCCGCTCGGGCGTGTCGGTTGCTGGTCGCCGCTATCAGGGGGCGTTCTTCAAGCGGGTATATGGCGGTAGCCCGGATATCTGGATCCGCACGGCCAGCAAGCACTTCGATGCGAAGGACTACCCGGACAGTGAGGTTTCAGGTCGGGGAGGGCGCCGGACGGGGTGGGTTGCCGAGAACGACAGTCGCTTCCCCTTGGCCAAGGCCAAGATCTCGCTGGAGGAGGTCCGGCCGCATTTTGAGGCCTGGACCAATCGAGCGCATGAACGGCTGCTGGTGGTGATGGAGCAGGAGCTGAACTTCGAGCTGCAGAAATACCTACGGAGGACAGGCAATGGATGACGGGCCGATTCCGCTCGGTGCGGTGTACACCGCTATTGAGGAACACATCAAGAAGGCGATCCCCGGCCTGGCCTATGTCGGGACCATGCCGGAGGGTATCCAAGTGGTCACCCCACCAGCGGTGGTGCTTGAGCTGGTTGGGTTTGGGGACGCCGACAAGGACCCAGGCACCGGCGAGGTCGCAGTCGAGGCTCGTTTCGAGGCGCGGGTCATCGTCGGGCAGGAGGAGCCCAACTGCTTGCATGTCGCAGCATTCGTTGCGGCGCAGTTGGCGGTGCTTTTGCGCATGCAGTCCTGGGGCCTTCTGGTTGAGTTTGCTGAGTTTGTGCGGGCGGAGAGGGACTGGAGCCGTCCTGAGCTGGATAGCTTCGCGGTTTGGGTCGTCGAATGGACGCAGATCATCTACCTGGGCGAAGAAGAGTGGCCATGGCCCCGAGAGCCTGGCCCAGTGAAGTTCGCCTTCGACCCTGACAGTGGCCCCGGCAACGAGGACCAGTATCGAGAACCGGAGGCGCTGGCATGAGTTACGCGGCAGCGCAAATGGATCGCATGCTGGCCGGCTTGGTGGTCCCCTGTTATGTCGTAGCGGTCGACCTCACCGCCGCCAGGGTGCGGGTAACCGACGGCGGCGCCTGGACCAGTGCCTGGGTTCGCTGGCATGCCCAAGCCGCCGGCAAGGCCCGCCACTGGCGAGCGCCGAGCCTGGGCGAGCAAGGCGTGCTAGTAAGCCCGAGCGGCGAGCCCGCACAAGGGACGTTCGTTACAGGATTGTACGGCAACGCCGGCCCGCCGCCGGACAATCGCGATCATGTCGAGGTGTGGCGGTTCGACGATGGCGGCTCCCTGGTCTACGACTGGGCGGCCAATAGCTACACCATCAAGCTGCCCAGTGGCACGGTCAACATCGAGGTCGGCAGCAGCAAGGCGGTTATCACCGGCACCGCGATCAATGCCGAGTCGGCCGCGATCAAGGCCAAGGCGCCAGTCATCACCCTGGAAGGCAGCGTGGAGATTGTCGGGCCGCTACGCGTAACGGGCGACATCCTCGGCCTCGGGAAAATCATCGACACCGCCGGCAACACGGCGAATCACAAGCACTGACAGCCCGCATTCGCGGGCTTTGTCTTTTCTGGAGCATCACTTATGGCAGTCAAGAAACTCGCCGCGACTGACGCGGCAACGGATGCGGACGAATCCGCAGTTGTACCTGGTGCCAACGGCGCCGAGCCGGCCGGCGTGACCTTCACCGACCGCGCTTTCACCTCGCGCTCGCTGTTCCTGCAGGCCGGTGACGACCTGCGCGAGTTCAAGGTGAAGGCTGGCCGCGTGACCGTCCAGGCCGACGACGCCGAGGCGCTGGCGTTCCTGCGTGACCATGCCGACCTGCAGCAGCTGGACGGCTAAGCATGATTGGCCTGGACCGCAGGACCGGCCAGCAATCCACCGGCCTCGATCATCTGAAACAGTCGATTGAGGACATCCTGACCACGCCTCTGGGCAGCCGTCGCATGCGGCCGGAATACGGCTGCAACCTGCGCCGCTTTGTCGACCTGCCGGTTAACGAGGGATGGAAAAGCGCTGTGCAGGCCGAGGTCGCCCGCGCCCTGGGCCGCTGGGAGCCGCGCCTGCAGCTGGAGCGGGTCAAGGTCGTTTCGGTGCTCAATGGCCAGATCGGCCTGTTGTTGACGGGCCAGTACCTGGGTAGCTCGGCCGTTGTGGAGGTGAGCGCATGATTGACCTGTCTTTACTGCCCCCGCCCGATGTGGTGGAAACCCTAGAGTTTGAGACGCTGTATCAGGAGGTGCTTGGCATCTTCCGCGCCCATATGGACGACCAGTGGACGGCGCTGCTCGAGTCCGACCCGGTGGTCAAGCTGATGGAGGTCATGGCCTACCGTGAGCTAGTCATGCGTGCCCGTGTCAACGCGGCGGCCAAGGCTAGCTTGCTGGCCTACGCCAAGCGCGCCGACCTGGACAACCGCGCGGCCGACTACGGTGTGCAGCGCTTGACGATTCGCGCGGCTGATCCCGACGCGGTGCCGCCGGTGGAAGCAGTGATGGAAGACGACGAGGCGCTGCGCTACCGCACGCGCCTGTCGCTAGAGGCGCTGTCTGTTGCCGGCAGCAGCGGGGCATACGAGTATCACGCGCTGAGTTCATCGGCCGAGCTGGTGCACGTTTCGGTCGATTCGCCCCGGTTTTCCGGGGTGGCGGTGCCAGCTGCGGTTAAGGCGCAGCTGCCGGCCGGGGCCATTGTCGTGGTCTGTGACTACGACGCCGGCTTGGCCAATCCGCTACCTGGCGATGTGTCGCTGGCGGTACTGGCCCGACCGGCAAGCACCGTGCCTGAGGCGCAACTGGTGGCCACCGTCCTCAAAGCGCTGTCGGCCGAGGATGTGCGCCCGGTGACGGATCGGCCGCGCGTGCAGGGCGGCATCCCTAGCGACTTCCAGGTGGAGGCGGTGCTGTGGGTCGAGGACGGGCCAGACCCTGACGTTGTCCTTGCTGCAGCCAGGGCCAGCCTGGACAAGGCCATTGCGGCCGCGCGTCGGCTGGAGGGGCAGCTGCCCGTATCGGCTGCCTACGCAGCGTTACACGTAACGGGAATCAGCCGTGTCGACCTGGTCAAGCCGGTGGAAGGGGTGGTGTGTGACAAGCGGCATTATCCGCGCGCCACGTCCATTGCCTTGACCACCAAGGTGGTCACATGAGCCTGTTACCGCACAACGCCACGCTGCTGGAGCGCGCGCTGGAGCGCGCCGGCGAGTTCGGCGTTGACCCGGACATTATCCGGGGTGTGGCCGACTCGGCACGCTGCCCGCCCAACTTCCTGCCCTGGCTGGGCTGGGCGCTCAAGGTCGACGGCTGGGAGGCCGCTTACACCGATGACCAGCGCCGCGCGCTGAGCAGCGAGGCGATCCCTGTTCACAAGACCAAGGGTACCGTCGGCGCAATCCGGCGGGTGCTCAAGGCGGTGCGGGTCAATGCGGAGTTTAAGGAGTGGCACCAGATACCGAATGCCGCCCCGTACACATTCCAGGTCACGGCCTGGGCCAATGACAACCGGGAGGGCGAGGGTTCGATTATCTCGCCCGAGCTGGGCGCGCGTTTGCGTGCCCTGGTCGACGCGGCGAAGAACGAGCGCAGCCATTACGAGTTTCGGCTGGGAGCGCGCTTCGATGGCGGCCTGGTGCTCGGCAACGCCTTTCAGGCGCGGGCCGTGCAGCACCGCTCCATGGATGCCCAGGCGGTGCCCTTCGACCCCATGGCGCAGACGGTGCTGTTTGCCAATGCGCTCAACGCGTCCAGCGTATCCCGGCGATTTGCCGAGGCGCAGGGCGTACCCATTCAAGCAGAAGGTGCCCCGTTGGTGGCCAACTCCGCGCATGTGCGCACGGTCGTGCGGGGCTACATGGAGGCTGTTCTATGAGTACAGGCTTGCAACCTGTCATCACCAAGGCCGGCCTGGCGGCGATCCTGACGGCAACGAAAACCGGCCTCTCGGCTGAGATTAGCCATATCGCCTTGGGCAGCCAGGCCTACACCCCGAGCGCCGAGCAGAAGACCCTGCGCAACGAGGTGGCGCGCTTCCCGATTTCCAGCGGCGAGAAGCTGAGTAGCACGCTGTTGCACCTGACCGCTGTCGCCGATGGCGCGACAGCGTACTGGGTGCGCGAGGTCGGCATTTTCCTTAAGGACGGCACCCTGCTGGCGGTCTGGTCGCACCTGACCGAAGCGCTGGCCTACAAGGCCGCCAACATCGACCTGTTGCTGGCCTACGACCTGTCACTGGCGGCGCTGCCAGCGGACAGCGTGACCATCACCAGCACGGCCGCCGGCCTCAACCTGACGCTGGCCGAACCCTTGGCCGTGCAGGCCACGGCGCTCATTGCCGAGCAGCTGCGCACCCTGCAGCAGAACGACCGCCTGGTTGCCCAGGAGCGCCTGCAGGCGATATCTGAGGAGCAAATCAGCGGTCTGCTGGCCCGTATGGCTGCTGCTGAGAAAACCGCCACCGAAACGCGCGACAGCTTGCTGAGCGCGACGGTAGCCAATGCCACCGGCCTGATGGCCCTTCAATATACCGTTGTCCAACACTTGTACGGATCATAACCATGAGCCTTGAAACTGAAATCGCTGCGCTGGTCGCGGCAAACAACAAGCTGATCGACTATTTCGGCGGCAAAAAGGCTGCGATTGACGCTGCCGTGTCGGCAGCGGTAGCGGCAGCACCGTCGATTGTTCGTGCCTACTGGGTGGACTCGCAGCTGGGCGACGACAACGCGGTCGGCACCGAGGCCAGCCCGTTCAAGACCCTGCAGCGGGCGGTCGATGCAACCCCTGACGGCGGGCGGGTTACGGCGTGGCTGGCCAGGGACTATGTACTCGATAAGAGCGTCACCACTGCAGGTCGTCAGTTGATCGTTGCAGGTGTGGCTGGGTCGGGGCGAAAGCTGATTTGCAATGAGTTTCTGCCGGAGGGCAGCGACCAGCTGACTCGCATGGGGTCGTTCTGGATGTCGAACGGCTCGACCCTGCAGTTGCTTAACGTGACGGTCAGTCTCCCGGCCTCGAGCGCCGGTGATCTGAGTGCCTATTACGCGCTCGCTTTTGCCAGCGGCTCGTCGGCCCCGATCCTTATGCAGGTGCGCATGTACAACTGCACACTGGAGCTGCGCGGCACTTTCCGGGGCAGGCTGATCGGGCCGGGCTCGGCACTTATTGCGTTGTCGATGACCGGTACGGCGGTGCCTTCGGCCCTCAATGGCTCGCTGTTCGTGGGTATCGCAGCGGGCACTCTGTCCAAGGATTTGGGCCACATCATCACCAACCTGTCGAGCCTGTGAGTCGATCATGCAAAAAACCTTTTTGAACGTCGTTTACGGCGAGACCAACTACAACGGCTTCGACTTCGAGGCGCTTCCCATTGGCGCGGCGCTGCTGGTGGCCCAGCAGCAGATCGAGAAGGCGGCCGACCAGGCGCTGGCAGCGGTGCTGGGCGATCCGCTGCGCGCCATCGAGAACCAGCTGGCCGAGAGCGAGGCGAAGGCCTTCAAGCTGGCGGGTTACGACGGTGAGGTGCCATTGACCGTACAGGCCGTGGTCGATGCCCAGGGCGTCGAGCCCATGGACGCGGCCGAGTCGATCCTGCAGGAGGCGCAGGCGTGGCACACGGCTGTATGCGCAATCCGTGCAGCCCGCCTCAAAGGCAGTGTCGAGGTGCTCAAGGCGACTACCCATGCGCAGGCTGAAACCTACGCCGACGAGGCGATCAACGCCATCCGTGCGAGCGTGCCGGGCGCCGTCTGACCCCTCGCCGCATTCCCTTGAGCGCCCCGTTTTCGGGGCGTTTTCGTTTCTGTTGGGCCGCCGCGTGCGGCCCATTCTTTTGGAGCTATCCCATGGCTGGATTTTTTCACGGCGTTACCGTAACGAACGTCGACACTGGCGCGCGCAACGTCGCGCTGCCGTCTTCCTCGATCATCGGCCTGGTCGACACCTTTACCGAGGGCGCGAACGTCTCGGCCAAGGTCGGCGACCTGTTACTGATTACCAACGAGCGCGAGGCCGTCGCCGCGTTCGGTGCCGACGCTGCCATCACCAAGGCCTGCCGGGCGATCTATGCGCGTTCCAAGGCCGTTATCGTTGCTTCGGGGGTGACCAAGGTTGCCGACGCGGCCGCGCAGACTTCCGCGATCATTGGCGGGGTACAGGCCAGCGGCAAGCGTACCGGCCTGCAGGCGCTGCTGGACGGCAAGAGCCGTTTCAATGCCCAACCGCGCCTGATCGTCGCGCCCAAGCACAGCGCGACCCTGGCGGTGGCCACCGCCATGGACTCCATTGCGGCCAAGCTGCGCGCAGTGGCGATCATCGACGGCCCCAACACTACTGACGAAGCGGCGACCGCCTACGCCAAGTCGTTCGGCTCCAAGCGCATTTACATGGTCGATCCGGGCGTGCAGGTGTGGGACACCGCTACCAACGCGACCATCGACGCGCCGGCCTCGGCGTGGGCTGCAGGCGTGTTCGCCTGGACCGACAGTGAGTATGGCTTCTGGTCCTCGCCATCGAACAAAGAGTTCGTCGGCATCACCGGCACCACCCGCGCCATCGAGTATCTGGACGGCGACGAGACGTGCCGGGCCAACCTGCTCAACAACGCCAATATCGCGACCATCATTCGTGATGACGGATTCCGCCTGTGGGGTAACCGCACGCTGTCGAGCGATCCGAAGTGGGCGTTCGTCACCCGCGTGCGAACCATGGACATGGTCATGGACGCGATCCTGTACGGCCACAAGTGGGCGGTGGACCGGGGCATTACCTCGACCTATATCCGCGACGTAACCGAAGGCTTGCAGGCATTCATGCGCGACCTGAAAGCCCAGGGCGCCATCATCAACTTCGAGGTCTACGCCGACCCGGTGCTCAACACGGCGAGCCAGCTGGAGCAGGGCAAGGTGTACTGGAACATCCGTTTCACCGACGTTCCGCCGGCCGAAAACCCGAATTTCCGTATCGAAGTCACCAATCAATGGCTGACCGAAGTCCTCGACCAAGTCGCGTAAGGAGCGCATCCCATGGCAATGATTCCCGAAACTCTGGCCAACATGAACCTGTTCGTGGATGGCGTCAGCTTCCAAGGCGATGTTCCCAGCCTGACCCTGCCCAAGCTCACGCTGAAAATGGAGGAGCACCGGCCCGGTGGCATGGATATGCCGATTGAGATGGATGTGGGCATGGACAAGATGGAGTCCAACTTCACCACCACTGGCGTGCGCAAAGAGTCCCTGAAATTCTTCGGCCTGGCTGACGGCAACGCGTTCAACGGGACGTTCCGAGGTTCGTTCAAGGGCCAGCGGGGCGAGACCAAAGCGGTGATCGTCACTCAGCGCGGCACCCTGAAAGAGCTGGATATGGGGGACTGGAAGCCGGGCGACAAGGCTGAGTTCAAGCACTCCGTGGCGTTGACCTATTACAAGCTCGAGGTCGGTGGTGAGGTCATCTATGAGATCGATCCAGTGGCAATGAAGCGCGTCATCAACGGTGTCGACCAGTTGGCCAGCCAGCGCCGCGACCTCGGCCTGTAATCCCCTGCAACCCTTCCGTATTCCTTTCCGATTCAAGGACACCGAGTCATGAGCAAGCCAGCACCGAAGTACCTCAAGCTGACCGCTGAAAATGTCATCGTCACCCTGACCAAGCCAACCGAGATGAATGGTATCAAGGTGGACACGATCACCCTGCGCGCGCCGACCGTGCGCGATATGCGCATGTCCAGCCAAACCTCGGATGGCGACGACGAGCAACGCGAATTGAACCTGTTCGCCTCCCTGGCCGAGGTCAGTATCAAGGACCTGGAGGGCCTGACCTACAAGGATTACAACCGTATCTCGACCGGTTACACCTTTCTGGTGCGAGAGGACGAACTGTAATCCCGAAAGCATGAGGGCCGCCGCCAAGCGACTGGCGGCCGAGCTGAATTTCTCGGCCGAGGAAATCATGACCATGTCCTATGCCGACGTGGTCTGGTGGCTTACAGATTGAGCTTTGCATAGGGGGCTCCGGTGGCGAACAAACTAGCGTTAGCGCTGGTGATCGGCGGCACGGTCGCCTCATCGGTAGGCGCCGCATTCAAAACGGTTGAAAACGGCATCCAGAGGTTGGAGGCCAAGGGCAACAGGGCCAAGGTGCTGAAAAGCACGATTGGCGAAACCATCAAGCTTCGGGAGGAGTGGAAGCGCGCCCACGACAGTGGGGCCGCCGGCGCCGACAAGCTGTTGCGCAAGCTGAACGGCAACCTTGAGGCGCTGCGCAACCAGGGCGTCGAAGTCGGGCGCCTTAAGCGTGAGTATGAGCGCCTTGGCCGCGAAGCTCGTGCCGCCGGTCTGCAGATGAAGGGCCACCAGCAGTTGCAAGCGGGCAAGGAATCGCTCAAGTCGAACGTAGGGAAGGCAGTGGCCGCCACGGCCGCTGTCGCTGCGCCGACGATGATCAGCGCGAATTACCAGGCGATCATCCGCGACATTGCGATCAAGGCTGACATTGCCAACAAGCCCCAGGAGCAGCAGCTAACCCGGACGGTGATCGACACGGCGGCCGATACCGGCATGGCCCGTAACGGCGTTGCCGACCTGGTCAACCAGCTGGTCGGCGCCGGCATGGAGCTGGACAAGGCGCTGGCCTATGCCCCGGTGGCAGCAAAGTTTGCCATCGGTCAAGGCGCGTCGGGTGTTGATACGGCGTCCATGATTCAGGCGCTGGAGCAAAACGCCAAGATCAGCGACCCGAAAGTCATGCAGCAGGCGCTGGAGGCCATCGCCTACCAGGGCCAGGCGGGCAGCTTCGAGGCCAGCGACATGGCCCGATGGTTTCCGCAGTTGCTGGCCAACATGGAGAAAAACGGGATCACCGGGCTGGACGCGGTGACATCGCTGGGCTCCATGCTGCAGGTGCAGATGAAGACTGCCGGCAGTTCTGACGAGGCTGCCAACAACCTCAAGAACTGGATGGAGAAAATCGGTTCCGGCGAGGTGGTTAAGGCCTACAAAGACGCCGGTATTGATTATCAGGCTTCGCTGAATACCGGCCTGCAGAAGGGTATGAACGTCATTGAGGCGTCCATGGCCCTGGCCATGAAGTACGTTGAAAAGACCGACCCGGACAAGGCCAAGAAGATCGAGGCGGCCAAGGCGCAGATCGACAAGGAGGTCGACCCGGAGAAGGCTAGGGCAGCACTGGACGCCTTGGAGAAGACACTGCGTACCGGCGATATCTTTGCCGACATGCAGGTCAAGGCGGCGCTGACCGCCTACGGGCAAAATCGGGGACTGTATGACGAGCTGAAGGCCAACTCTGCCAACGCGCAGAAGGTCGGCGGCATCCTCGACAAGAACTTGGCCGAGCGCCGCGAAACCTCGGCCCAGCAATGGGCAGAGACGGTACAGGCGGCTGACGATGCAATGCGCAGCATTGGCGATGCCATCCGCCCGGCCACTGACATGGCGGCCAAAGGGCTTACTGCAGTAGCTCAAGGCATCACCAGGCTGTCGGACGGGTTCCCGGCGGTTGTGATGGGTATTGGCGGCATTGTGGCCGCCATTCTGGCGTTCAAGACAGCGTCCAGTGCGTTCAAGATCGGGCGGGGTGTGCTCAATATCGCGCGCGGCCGCCGGCTGGGGCGTGCCGCTCATCAAGACAATGCGATCACAGACTTGCCTAAAACTGGCAGCAAGGTGGTCGACGCTGGTCTGGGTGTATTGGGTAAGGTGTTTGCATCTCGCTCGACAGGTGCCGAACCGGCCAATGATCCAGTAGTGGGCGGTAACGACCCGCAGCGCGTGTTTGTGGTTAATGCCGATGCCTTCGGCAAGATCGGTGGCGCTGTCGCCAATAGCGGCCCTGCCGCGCCTGCCAGGGGGAGTCGCAGAAGTCGTCGTCGCGAACGCCGTCGAGCGAAGAAAGGCGAGCCAGCTCGGCCGGCTGTAAAGGCCGACCCGCCTCCGGTACCTGCCGCTAAATCATCGAGGCTGCCGGTGGCCGCGACCGTGTTGGCTGAAAGCAACGAGCTGGGAAAAGTCGCTCGCTCGGTTCGAGGAGTTGCACGCCTCGCAAGGCGTTTACCCGGCGGCAATGTCGTGGATGCGGGCGCCGCGGCGATCGATGTGGCACTCAACGCAACGACTAAGGACGAAAAGGCCGAAGGCTACGGTGGAGCCGCTGGTAGCCTGGCAGGCACACTTGCAGGAGCAGCTGCAGGCGCTGCCATCGGTTCGGTGGTACCCGTTATCGGGACGGCTGTTGGCGGCGCTGTTGGTGCTGTGTTGGGCGGCATGGGTGGCGAGTCGTTCGGCGGCTGGCTCGGCAAGCGTTGGTTTGGTGATGAGCAAGGCGAAAGGGAGGACAGGGAGGTTGCCCCCGGGGCGGATGCTGCGGAGCGTGATCAGGTTAAGCCTCTTCCGCCGGCGACCGCACCGGTTGTGGTGCCGCCTGCAGCAGCTCCTGTAGCACACGTGACAGCGCCCAAGGCAACGCCGGCCGCGCCTGTGGTGGTTGGCAGCCGGGATCCGGTCGTCGCGCCATCGCCGGCACCGGCGGCGCCGACCTTGGGCGATGTCGTGCGTGCCCAGGCCAAGCCTGTTCCGCCAGCTGCCGCGCCGGTGGTGGTACCGCCTGCAGCAGCGCCTGCAGTACGGGTGACCGCGCCCGAGGCAACGCCGACCGCGCCTCTGGTGGTCGACAACCGGGAGTCGGTCGCCGCGCCATTGCCGGCGCCGGCGGCGCCCGCCCTAGGCGATGCCGTGCGTGCCGAGTCCAAGCCTGTTCCGCCGGCGGCCGCGCCGGTGGTGGTACCACCTGCAGCGGCGCCTGCAGTACGGGTTACCGCGCCCAAGGCAGCGCCGACTGCACCTGTGGTGGTCGACCGCCGAGAGCCGGTCGCCGCGCCACTGCCAGCACCGGCGGCGCCCGCCCTGGGCGATGCCGTGCGTGCCCAGTCCAAGCCTGTTCCGCCGGCGGCCGCGCCGGTGGTGGTACCACCTGCAGCAGCGCCTGCAGTACGGGTTACCGCGCCCGAGGCAACGCCGACCGCGCCTGTGGTGGTCGACCGCCGCGAGCCGGTCGCCGCGCCACTGCCAGCACCGGCAGCGCCTGCCCTGGGTGATGCCGTGCGCAACCAGCCCAAGCCCAGCATGCCGGCCCCTGCGCCGCTGCTGGTCAAGCCAGTGGTCATGCCGGCGGCGCGTGCGCCGATGGCCCAGGCGGCGACGGTGATGCCCCTGGTGCTGGTCGTACCGGCACCCAAGGTCGCCCAGAGCGTACCCGCTCAAGCAGCCCCCCAGCCGGCACCCCGGCCGGACGGGCTGGGCGATGTGGTGCGCGACATGGTGGCCAAGGCGAAACCGCCGGCACCCCTATTGCCCGAGCCGGAAAAGCCGGCCAAGGCGGTCACGGTCAAGCCGCCGCCGCCGAAGGTGGATATGACGTTTACCTTCGCGCCGCATATGCCCATCACGGTGCATGGTGAAGTCAAGGAACCCGATCAGGTGGTGCGCGAGATTGAAGCGCCATTGCGTCGTAAGTTCGATGAATGGACGCGTGAAGTGCAGGCCCGCATGGCATCGGTGCAGCTGTACGACCAACCACACGTTTAAGGAGGGGTTATGCCCTACATGGAGCAGCTGGAATCATCCCTATCCGGGCTGGTTGCAGCTGGGGAGGCGGGGCGCAAGGGCGTGGACGGCATGCTGTCCCCGCTCAATGGCGCCATTGGCAGCATCACCGGCGCCGCGTCGGAGCTGGAAAACATTCCGTTCGTGGGCGGTGAGGCCGGGGCCAAGCTGGGCCGGATCGTGCGCAGTATCAACGTGGCACAGTCCCAGGTGGGGCAAGTGGCGTCGATGTATAGCCGAGCCGTCACCGGCGCCGCCCAGGTGCAGGAACGCCTCGGCACGTTCAAGACGATGGCGGCCAAGGTCACGGCCGAGGCCGGGCGGGTGGCGGGGCTGGTGAGCCCGTCACTGGCCAACATCCTGCCCACGGGCGGGCTGCTGGGTTCGTCCACGCCGCTGCCCGAGGCGGTCGCGCCGTTCCCCCACCTGCTCATCATCCAGCCGCATGACCCGAAAAAGCAGCCGTATTACTTCAACCTGGACACCGCGCCCTTTGACGAGCTGCGCCGGCAGGCGTCGTTCCGTTGGGCCGGCCAGGAACGCTTGCGCCGCAGTGTGGCGCAGCAGGCCGTTGGCCTGGGTGAGGAAAAAATAACGCTCAAGGGCGCTATCTTCCCGCACCACAAGGGCGGCATTAAGCAGCTGACCGTGCTGCGCAGCATCGGCCGCAACCTGCAGGCGCTGAAGCTGGTCACGGGCTACGGCGAGGTACTGGGCGACTGGTGCCTGGTGAGCGTGGAGGAAGAACAGGGCCACCTGCTGGCAGGTGGCATCCCCCGGAAACAAGGGTTCACCCTGGAGTTTGTGAGCTATGGCAACGATCTGCAGAACGTCTAGCGGGGATTTGTTGGATGTGATCTGCCAGTACCATTACGGGCACCTCAATGGCACCGTCGAGGCGGTGCTGGAGGCCAACCCGGACTTGGCCAGGGAGGTGCAGCCGTACCGCGCTGGCCTGCTGATCCAGTTGCCCGACCTGTCGGCGCCGGCGGTGGAGCTGCTGCAGCTGTTCGACCGATAACCCCGCGTTACGCTTAACGAGCCCCGCCCTGTGCGGGTTTTTTCATCTCTGGAGCAAGCATGAAACCGACGTACCGTATCGTCGCGGATGGCAAGGACATTACCGCGCTGATCAATGACCGCCTGTTGCTGCTGCGGGTATCGGACAAGCCCGGCATGGAGTCGGACGAGTTCGAGCTGCGCATTGACGACCGCGATCAGGCTGTTGCGCTTCCTGGGCGCGGCGGCCGGGTGGAGGTGCTGCTGGGCTATGAGGGCCAGCCCCTCAAGCGCATGGGTGCCTTTACCGTCGACGAGGTGCAGTTGTCCGGTCCGCCGGACACCATGACCATTCGCGGCAAGGCCAGCGACATGCGCGGCAGCGGCAAGACCGTGCGCAGCGGCAGCTGGGAAAACGTGCCGCTGTCACAGATCGTCACCGAGGTGGCCAAGCGCAACGGCTGGGAGCCGGTGTGCCCGGTGAGCACCAAGATCGAGCGCGTCGACCAGCGCAACGAGTCGGACTTTAACTTTGTCACGCGGCTGGCCAAGCAGTACGACAGTACCGCCAAAGTGGCCGAGGGCAAGCTGCTGGTCATGCCCCGGCAGGGCGGAAAAAGCATCAGCGGCAAGGCCCTACAGGTCGTAACCCTCAACAAAACAGACGTCGAGCGTTACCAGTTCCGCCTCGGGGATCGCGGCGCGCAAAAGGCTGTGCGTACCCAGCACCAGGACAAGAAAACCGGCGCCTTGCAGGTGGTCCAGCTGGACAACGACGAGGCCCCCAACGGCCTGCCTCCGGTGCATACCGACCGCCATATCTATCCCGACAAGACCGCCGCCGAGCAGGCCGCCAAGGCGCGCCTGGCGGCGTTCAACCGCAGCACTGCCGGAGTGCGCCTGGAAATGGCCGGGCGTACTGACCTGTTTGCCGAACGCACGATCAACGCCCAGGGCTTCAAGGTCGGTCTGGATGGCGAGTACCTGGTGGACAGCGTCGAGCAGGTATTCACCGCCAGCGGCTGGACTACCACCGTGGAGTGCAACGGCGGCAAGAAGGGCAAGGCCAAGGCCTCGGGCAAAAAGAGGAAAGACGACAACAAGCCGCTCAGGGTTGAGCAGCTGTAATCCCAACGCCGCACGCGGCAGCAATTGGAGAAATGAATGGCTATCTCAGTACAACAGCTACAAAAGATCTACCCGAACGCCGGCCCGAAAGCCGGCGTTTTTGTTCCCGGCCTCAACGCCACCATGGGTAAGTTCGCCATCATCACACGCCTGCGTATGGCTGCCTTCCTTGCCCAGATAGGGCATGAGTCGGGCCAGCTGCAGTACGTGCGTGAGCTCGGCAATGACAGGTACCTGTCGAAGTACGACACCGGGCGTCTGGCCCAGCGTCTGGGCAATACGCCTGACGCAGATGGTGATGGCCAGCTTTTCCGAGGGCGTGGCCTCATCCAGGTAACAGGCCGGTTCAACTACGAAGCCTGCAGTGAGGCCCTGTTCGGCGACAGCCGTCTACTCAATACACCGGAGCTGCTCGAGCATCCAGTCTATGCATCGATGTCGGCCGGCTGGTTTTGGCAGAAGGAGGGACTGAACAGCCTGGCCGACAAGGGCGACATGCTGGCCATCACGAAGCGGATCAACGGCGGTACAAACGGGCTGGATGATCGCATGGCCATCTACAAGCGAGCCCTTGAGGTGCTGCAGTGAACGCCTGGGGTAGTCGGCTGATCGCCGTGGCGGCCTTGGCGCTCGCTTGTGCCATCGGCGCCCGGGCAGCCTGGGTATGGCAGGCGAACGCCTATGGAAGACAGCTCGCCGAGCAGGCTGACGACCACCGCAAACAGCTGGCGGAGAACGATCGCCTGCACGGCCGGGAACGCGAGGAGGCCGCTGCGGCTGCGCTCAACCAACTGGCAGAGCAGCAGGATGCGCGCCGCGTGCTGGAGGCTCGCCTGCAGGATCAGAACAACGCGCACTGGAAGGAAATGAACGATGCTCAACAAGCTCATGCTCGTCTGCGTGACCGGCTTGCTACTGCTGATCTGCGGTTGTCAGTCCTTGTCGACACCGGAGCCCTTGCCGCCCAGGGTTGTGACAGTGGGATGCGAGAAGCCACCAGCACCGGAGGCGTGGTACATGGCGCCATACGCGCCCAACTTGACCGAACGCATGCTCAACGAATTGTCGCCATCACCGATGAAGGCGACCGTGGACTGATTGCGCTGCAGGCCTGCCAGGCCTACGTCCGCGAAGTCACCAAGTGAAAAGAGGCGAGCCGGGTGGATGCGCCAACATCCAGCCCGGCCCGCCGAACCCGCAGACCCTTCCTGCAAGTCCAGCCGTGGCCTCTGCCTTGTGCACAAAGCGCGGCGAGCCTAACACCTGTTTATCTATACAGTAAAGACTTGCATACCTATGACCTCTCCAATCATCCCCTGGATGGGTGGCAAACGCCGCCTGGCCGACCGCTTGATCCCTCTTTTCCCCCCTCATGAATGCTATGTCGAAGTCTTCGCCGGCGGAGCCGCGTTGTACTTCATGCGTCCCCAGCCCGCCCCGGTGGAGGTGCTGAATGATCTCAATGGTGACCTGGTCACCCTTTACCGTGTTGTGCAGAACCACCTGGAGGAGTTCGTGCGCCAGTTCAAGTGGGCGCTCAGTTCCCGGCAGATCTTCGAGTGGCAGAAGATGACCCGTCCGGAAACGCTGACGGACATCCAACGTGCTGCCCGGTTCTTCTACCTGCAGCAGCACGCTTTCGGTGGCAAAGTCACCGGGCAGACGTTCGGTACCGCTACCACCGGGCCGGCCATCAATCTGTTGCGTATCGAGGAGAACCTATCCGCCGCGTGGCAGCGACTCGCCGGCACCTACGTCGAGAACCTATCCTGGCTCGCCTGCGCCGAGCGCTATGATCGAGCACACACGTTCTTTTACATGGATCCGCCTTATTGGCAGACCGCCGGCTACGGCGTGGATTTCCCCTTCGAGGAGTACGAGTGCATGGCGGAATTCATGCGGCGCTGCAAGGGCAGGGTGATGGTCAGCATCAACGACCATCCAGACATTCGGCGTGCATTTGAAGGCTTCCACTTCGAGTGTCTGGATATCCGCTACAGCAATACGAACCAGCGTCAGGGCAAAGCCGATGTGACGGGAGAACTGGTTATCATGAATTGGGACCCAGCCCCTCTAGGGCAACTGTTCTGATACCTGCACAGGCGCGATGAGCTCTGCTCCCTGATTGCGCACATTGCCAACCAGCTTGCTCACTGGATGCCACTTGAAGTCGTCGGCTGGTCGGCAGTCCAGCCGTGCGATCTCTTCGGCACGCGCTGCTGTCGTGGCTGGATCTATCCATTCCCTGGCCAGCTCGGGCCTTAGGACAAGTGGCTTGCGGTCATGGATATCGACCATGCCTTGGTCGGCTGCGGCGGTGATAATCACAAACCCGTCGCGGTCGTCGGGCTCGATCCCTTCATGCACTTCAGCCAGTGCTGCGAAGAACAGCGGCTCATCGTCTGCAGCCGTTATGTAATAGGGCTGTTTCCGCTTCGGATCGGCTGGGTCGGGTATCCACTCGAACCAGCCGTTAGCCGGTGCGAGAGCGCGGCCTACTGGCCATAGCGCCTTGAAGAATTTCCCCGTCATCATTGTCTCGGCCCTCGCATTAATCGGGTCGGGACGCTTCCCCTTCGCCCAAAAGGGCGCCCATCCCCATTTGACTCGATCCACCCGCAGCCCTGCAGCGTTTTGCCGGATCAGCTCGACCCGTGTTGATGGCGCGACGTTATAGCGGTTGATCCGCTCATGGTCATAGCCATTGATCACCACCAGATCGAGTGCCAGCTGCCTGAGGTAAACATCCATTGCCTCGTAGATCGAGTACCTTCCGCACATACCCACCCCTAACGTTTATCGGGATCCTCTCGCTCAGACATTGACCGGAGCGCGATCTATCAGTTAACTGTATGTTTATACAGTTTTCCGAGTTCGTCCATCATGTCCATCACATTCCTGGGAACGCCAATTGGTGGCCCCACGCAGTTGCCGGTGTATTCGTTCCGCGTGCCTGCAGGCTTCCCTTCACCGGCGGCGGATCACCTCGAGCGGCACATTTCCCTGGATGAGCTATTTGACCTTCGGGCGCCGCATATGTACCTGGTGCAGGTCGAGGGCGACAGCATGCAGGGCGCCGGTATTTATTCCGGGGATTTGTTGATCGTAGACCGTAGTCGTGATGCCGAGCACGGTGACATCGTGATAGCGGCCATCAACACGGAGCCGGTGTGTAAGCGGCTATACCGGCGTAACGGTGTGGTGATCCTGCAGTCTGAGAATCCAGCCTATCCACCGAGGTATGTCATGGAAGGTGACGACCTAGTGATCTGGGGCGTGGTCCGCTACAGCGTGCGTGACCATGCGCAGTGACCAGGTGTTTGCGCTGATCGACTGCAACTCGTTCTATGCGAGCTGTGAGCGTGTGTTCCGGCCGGATCTGGCCAAGACACCCATCGTGGTGCTGAGCAACAACGACGGCTGCGTGATCGCCAGGTCGTACGACGCGAAGCCGTTCGTCAAAATGGGCGAGCCTTATTTCGAGTGCAAAGACACGTTGCAGCGGCAGGGCATTGTGGCCTTCTCATCAAACTATGCGCTTTACGGCGACATGAGCGAGCGCGTCATGTCGCTGATTGAGTCGATGGTGCCAGCCGCAGAGGTGTATTCGATCGATGAGTGCTTTGCCGATCTGACTGGGGTTCAGGGCAGTCTCACCGAGTTCGGCCGCCAGGTGCGGGCCAAGGTGCTCAAGTGCACCGGCATCCCGGTAGGGGTAGGTATTGCCCCTACCAAGACACTGGCAAAGCTGGCCAACCATACCGCGAAGCGCCTGCAGGCGCAGACCGGAGGTGTGGTCGATATCTCCGACCCGTTCAAGCGGGACTGGGTGTTGCGCAACACCGAGGTCAAGGAAGTATGGGGTATCGGTCGACGGATGACGGCGCACCTTGAGGCTATGGGAATTCGCACCGCGATGGACTTGGCCAAGACGGACCCATGGACTCTGCGCCAGAAATTCAGCGTGGTCGTTGAGAAGACTGCCAGGGAGCTCGCCGGCACACCGTGCCTTGAGCTCGAGGAGGCTGCCCCGCCTAAGCAAGAGATTTGCTGCAGCCGTATGTTTGGCAAGCGCCTGACTGAATTGGCGCCGATCAAACAGGCGGTGGCCAGCTATGCCGGCCGAGCGGCCGAGAAACTCCGGGCGCAGGGATCTGTGTGCAAGCGTATGCGAGTAAGCATCCGCACGGGCATGTTCAACCCGGACGAAGCCAAGTACGCCAAGGGCGTGCTGGTGGAGCTGCCGTACCCCACCAACGATACGCTGCTGCTCACCAGGGCGGCCACCGAGGCGGTGGAGCAGATCTACCGGCCAGGGTATCGATACAGCAAAGCCGAGGTGCTGTTGATGGATCTACGGCAGCCGGGCGAGTTCACCAATGACATGTTCGCGGTCACGCAGCCGGTGGCATGCGACCGACTGATGTCGGTGCTGGACGAGATAAATGGGAAGTACGGCCGGGGAACGATGCGTTCGGCCAGCGTCCCCCGCACCCCCGATTGGGGAATGCGCCGTGAAATGATGAGCCAGTCTTTTACTACGCGGGTTGACCAGTTGTGGACTGTTCATGCCCGGTAGTAGCTTTGTGCTTAATTGGAATTCTTCATTGTATATTTTTATCTGTTCTCTTCCAGAGTAAGCATTTGCATGTGGCTTGTGCGCTTTTGATCAATGTTCGAGAAAAACTTAGTTAGGGTGTGGGGCGAGGTCGTATCTGGATAATCAGCCGCCCATTAGATTGGTTAGGATCTTGCCGAAATTTATGCTGGAAAGAAGTACTTTCATAGCAGAAGCAAGTTCGTCTATGTCGTCACAAATAAATTCAGAGCCGTCAATTGTTATGATGCAAGGAAAGCCCCCTGTGCTTTGTCGCCATTTAGCGACTGGGTGGGCTTGCTTGTCAATGATCAACGAAAGTTGGTCGGAGTCCATGAACTCTCTAGGGGTCCCTGGATCGTCAAAGGCTCGGGCAGCTTTCTTTATGTTGGCAGCCGTGGAGATGGTTTTGTTCAGATGAATAGGTTTGCGAGCAAATGTTTGTAGTTCGTTGCTTATGTTGCTAAGAAGGTTGTTTACCTGTGTGATATTATTTTCAGCTTCGTTGGCTTTTTCTACGCCGGCTTTGATGGATTCTAGGAAGCTCATAATTATAACCTTTCGACGTGGCTTAATATTGGATAGTGGTCTGAAATATCTTTCCACTGGGTGCTAACTTCAATGAGGTCAATGTCTGATATGATGGTGGCATATTCTTTGAATTTCCAGTCTCTTACGAAATGAGATGAAAATATTATCTGGTCAAAGATGGCTCCATCACTCCCGGTGATGCGAGGGTGCACGAAGGTTCCGGCTGGACCTTCGGGTTGTGGTGATAAGCGGGACCAAAAGGGGTTGAAAAAATATTTACTAAATTTTTTGACAAAATTTAGGTCCCGGCTAGCGCCAATACCTCTGACAATAGAAATATCAAACGGTTCGTCATTGAAGTCCCCCAAAAGTACAATTGGGCTGCTTGGATGCTCGTCAAAAATTGCCATTGCTTTAGTGCGTAACGCGTCGCCGAGTCGAAGCCTTTCAGTGCTTCCGTATGGATAAGTACCGCGGCTCTGCCAATGAGATAGCCCAAAAAAGATTTCTTCGCCTAGGGCAGGGGTTAACCCAATAAATATCCCGGCTTTCAACCATTGATCAGTGTGAGGGTCGTGAATATTAGCATCTATAGCTTCGCTGGATAGCGATAGTTGTGCTGAGTTGAAGATAAGACAAAAGTCATTGATGGATCTGCCAGAGGAATACAGGTCTAAGACGGTGTAATTGCTGAAGCCACCTTGCTTCAATGTTTGTTGCAATTCTTGGATGTTGTTACGATCTATCTCGCATAGACCAAGAACGTCTACTCCTTTCTGAAGGATGGCACGAATTATACTGAAGAAATTATCCGAGATAGGATATCGAGTTGCGCCATTCTTTGGGGGGCTTAACTTGCAATTCCACCACGCGCATTTCAATTCCATAATGAGTCCATATTGGTTACTGAATTTAGAAATCTGACCGAATGTCAGCTTCGTCAAGGGACCCATCGTCTAGGGAACTGTCCGCCGCGAGGTGAATCCATTCATCCTCATTGTCGTGCCACTCGGCGGTGTCTACCATCAGAGAGTCTTGGACGAAATCTAATGCCTCAGGATCTGGATTTGCCGCTTCACAAGTTAGTTCGCAGGTGAAATCAAAAGATTCATCTAGCTCGACTCCATCACCCCTTCTAAGATCGGAGTTAGATCCCCACTGTAGTGTCACTCCTAGGCTACCGCTAACTCTGATGTGTATGGCATCAGAGGTGATACTGGTAACCTCATGTGAGTCGACATAAATTTCTTCGAGAGAATAATGCGTAGCTAGCTCATCTACGGCATCCAAACTGTCACCTACAATCTGTTGGACTGTTGTATCGCTGATCGCTCTTGATAATCGATCCCCAACAGCGCTTCTGCCTTCCTGGATGCAGCCCATCAGCCCGGCCACGGCTTCGATTGTTTCCGCTGCCAGGCGCTCAATATCGACGTCTTCCAATTGGAAAACTTCCGGTGTGATGTGGACGTATCCGTTCAAACGGACTACCGCATTGCGAAGTTCAGCGAACTCTTGAGCGAAGTCTAGTCGAAGCTTTGTCCGCATGTAATGGTTGGAAAGTCCCCCCTGCGTTGCATATATACATCGTTCGATCCGAGTTACTTGTGGGACGACATCTGCTGCCTTTTGCTGCCACCAGATGCATTTTTGTACTTCAGCATCAGGAGCTAGGCGCTTTAGCGTGTGGCCTACCAGCTCGCGCATAGCGAAGGCGAAATTATGAAAGCGCAGCTTGTTCCTGCGGTCTTCAAGATTGGCCATCGCGGCTTCGTATAGTTGGCGCTCGAACTGAGCATCACCGATTAGCTGCAAAATTCTTTCGTCCATCTTCGTCCCCGCGTAAGCGTCATTCCGGATGATCGCTCAGATTGAGTATAGAAGTCACTCGCATCCTTCACGGATGAGTTTGAGGCTATGCAGTAGGACTACGAAGTACCCATCCTCCCTCTGACCAAGTGGGGCCAGTGAGCCGCCGCTAGCCGTGTGGAACATGCAAAGTCGCTGGTGCTCTGTCCCGGTTGAGATCGCCTATGCCTAAGGCTCGCTGACCCTGCCATGACGTTATCGTATGGAGACAGAGCAGCGATGGTTCATCCATCGCGGGACCTCCCGTAGAGCTGCTCTGATGGTGACCTGGTAGCAGCTCAAGGGTATCAGCTACGGTCGGGGCTTCGTCATCCATGCGCCTGCACCGGTACGGGATAGTTTCTGGCAGTGTGGCTTATTTTTTTGAAAGCAGGTGCTCGCGGCGATTGGATATAGTCGCAATAATTACTATGATGCATGCTTGAAGGTCGAAGGCAAGATTTTCAGAAGGCGTGAGGCCTACAATCTTTAAAATTTCGTGTATGCGAGGAACATAGTCCTCATGGACCTCGTGGGCGATTGTATTACGTGCTTTGTTAAGGATCTTCATCGCCTTGATGTAGTCTTGGTCAAGTGGCTCCATAAGGTCAATGAATCTCTTTATTCCAGCGGCGGTCATGTCCGATGGAATTGGATTTTTTGCAATGGCGCCTGCAAGGGAGCGAATTGCTCTCTCAATCAATATGTCGCCACGAATTACTATCGAGTCGAGTTCGGAAATTCCTTCGAAGCCATAATTAATTGAGTGCCAGTCCCGGATTTGGTCAGGCGTGAGGTTTTCGATGCCTCGTATGTATTCAGGATTGTTTGATTTGCTGATTATAATTTTTTTGATTTTTTCAGTTTGAATCTCTAACTTGCTTTTTGAGTTCATGAGCAGGCCCTTGCGAGGGGTGTAGCCTTAGTAATAATAATGAGCGCGTGTTGCAGGGAAGGGCTAAATCCTATTTGCCCCTTCTGCGACGAGGGGTGAGCAATGGTTGTGCTGGTTCATGCGCCTTTAGCCCTCGATCGCCTGTAAGTATTTCAACTGAAAAACCGCCTTTGGCATAAAAATCTGCCACATCTTTAATGGTGGTGTCGCCAATTGATAATTTCTGCGCTGCTAGCTGCGGCCAATAGTCGGCAAGGGCATTCAGACTGCTCGGATTCCAGAGCTCGCTTTGATCAGTAAATGCTGCCCATGGGGATGTAGAGTTCGCGGCTTCGCGGAGGTGCTTGGCTAAAGCGGTTGCGCATTCATATCTATTGCCTCCAGCCTGAGATATGTGGTTGCCTGTTTCAATAAGAGTGGCTAAAGGAAGAACAAGAGTGCTGTTTTTTGCAATTTCTGCGTTGAGCAAATTGTTAATTCTGTCGAAGTCCCATCTGTCGTCTATAGGGCCAGCTTCAGCTTTTCCTGGTACTCGGAGCCAGCAGCACAGTACGGATGTGTCAATAATAAGCACGCGCCGACTCATTCTGCACTTCCTCCTGCTTGGGCAGACTGTTCGGTAGTTAAGCTTTCTTCAATTAACCCTTGGCTTGAAAGTCGCCCGATTGGCCCTTGAGCTAAGAGTTTAGGGAGTTGGGCGATATCTTCGAGCAGCGTTAAAACACTATTCCCAGAATTTGGGTCCCGATTGGCTACCGTAATAAAAGGAAGCATCTCATTGCCCATGGCGTCGAGCAGCGCTGGATTGTGAGTTGTTACGAGAATATCTACGCTACGCTGAGTACCAACTTCTCTCAGCATATCAAGAAGCAGGCGAGCCCTAGAAGGGTGCAGCCCGTTGTCTACTTCCTCGATAACAAGTAGGCTGGATTTCGGTCGTGTTAGAAGGGCGGTTAGAATGGCGAGGAACCTCAAGGTTCCATCAGACATTCCTCGAGCGTCAACTACTGGAGCTTCATCCTGTTCACGCCAAAGCTCCTCACAGTAGAGCATTGCGTCCGAGTTAAATCTGCCGACTGTTTCAGCATATACACGACGAATATCCCGCTCTGGAAGCTTGCGCGCATAACGCGTCAGAACATCTTCAATTTCAAGCTGCTTTTCGTGAGGAAGAGCGGCCAAAACGCCAGCGATATTTTTCGCGTCCGACTCAAGTCGTTCGGATAATGGTGAGTATCCCCTCATGTGAGACGGGATAGGGTCCAAGATGAATATTTCTCTTAGCGAAGAGATCACGGTGGTCACCCCGTCGTTTATCTCTTGCCTAAGTTTTTGTCCAACGAGCTGGAATAGAACTGTGTTAGCTCGACTCAATTGCCGAGGGGATCCTTGCTTCTCGTTATAAAGCCTAGCCACAATCGTTGGGGAATCTTCTGGGCAAACATCGGTGCGGAATAATTTGATTGTGCCAGCTGTAGATTTTCTTATTCCGTCCTTCCCCGGGCGATATTTTATGCGCGTAAGTTGCTCCGCAAAGACTTCGCAGCGATTATCTCTTACGCTACCTTCTAGTCGATACTCATAATCAGTGAGTTCGTCTGCTTTGCATACTACTGAAAGTGCGAATGTGGAGCCTGGGCGCCTGGCAGCCCATTCGATACCACCACGGAGTGCCATTTGCGCGCCGTCGCCTTGTAGCGCTGCGGTGAGCATTATCCCGTGAGCTGATCGGTTTAGTAGAAGGAGAGCGTCAAGGGCATTAGATTTTCCGCTAGCGTTTGTCCCAACGAGGACAGAGAGGGGGTCGATGAACAGAGTCGCTTTCTCGTAACTTTTCCAGTTTTCGAGCGACAGCTCAGTGATCATGGGTGCGTCCTGCCGAATAGGTGGAGGTGATAGGATGATACTTGAAGCTGACACGAGGCGGCGAGCAAGCTTCGGATCCCATGGGCGAAACGTAGGAATTCGAAACGCGTTGGGAGACTAACGAAGAGGCGGTATCAGATCGAGATGGTACAAAATTGGTACACCAGCTGTACGGTTGGGTTGTAGCCCTTGGAATTAGCGGGCGAGAAGTAAACTAGGCCCAATCCATCATCGGCGCGACAGAAAACCGCCTAACTACCGTATCGCCTGAGGTTCCGGGGTTTCCTGCTTGTTTCTGGGGCATTTCTCAATCTCTGGTTGTTGCCGCTTTATTCCAGTTCTTGCTGGTTTTGCTACTGCGGTTGCTACAATGTAGCAACTCCAAACAGCCGTGTAGCAAATCATGGGAACCATCACGCAGCGCAAGCGCAAGGACGGGTCGTCTGGCTTTACCGCCCAGATCCGCATCATGAAGGAAGGGAAGGCAGTTTATCAGGAAAGCCAGACGTTCGACCGCAAGGCGACGGCGCAGGCCTGGATCAGGAAGCGAGAGGCCGAACTGTATGAGCCAGGTGCGATCGAGAAGGCCAACCGGAAGGGCGTCACGATCAAGCACATGATCGAACGCTACCTGCTCGAGTACGAAAAGCTGCAGCCGCTGGGCAAGACCAAGCGGGCCACGCTCACCGCCATCAAGGAATCGACCTTGGGCGAGGTTAACGACTGCGACATTACCAGCCAGCGCCTGGTCGAGTACGCCATGAACCGCATGGAAAACGACGGCATACAGCCGCAAACAGTCGGCAACGACCTGGCGCACCTCGGCGCGGTTTTGACTGCATCCCGTGTGATGGATGCGGTACAGCCCACCGACTTGCGTAACCAAGGTCGTTATCTGGCCGAAACCCAGGAAAACGTGTTCGACCGGTTGACGATGCTGATTCAGCAAGGCTTCGCCTGGACGAGAAGAGCTTTGTTACGTCCGGTTGGGAAGAACTACTACGACGCCGAGGGGCGTCAGATCAAGAATTTGGCGGATCCCTCTGACGATCAGGACGCGGCCACAAAGATCTGGGCGCAGCAGTATGTCGGATCGGTGATCGGATCGGGCCAGGGGCCAATAAACCTGGCATCGAACGTCATCTACATCGGCCCAAATGGCGTTCCTCGCACTGTGCAGGATATGTCGAGTACCACCGACTCCAGCGCGGGCGCGTTTCTGATTGGTTATAAGCGCACCCGCTTATCATCTTCGATCGACACAGTGCGAGAGGCGTTGGATGCTCAGCCGTATAACATCTTCGAATTTGAATCCTATGTAACCAACAAGCCCAGCACGTTCGACCCATCCACATGGGATTGGGCTCCGGCAATTGCTGCGGCATTGACGCTTTTTACGAACGAAGGTGGGGGAGTGCTGGTTTTCCCTGCTGGCTACTCGTTCCCTTGCCGCACCAAGGTCGGCAGTTTTCCCAACCTGAAAAACACGACTCTTGTGGGGTACGGGGCCGAGATCGTCAACTACAGCGGCCCACTGCCAATGATCGTATTTGGTGATGGCTCGGTAGATGGCACCGGTCGATTTACGTCGTTCGCCGTCACGGTAGAAAACGTCAATGTATTCGGCATTAGCTTCAGGTCTGGCAATCCATTCGGGTCCGGCACACCTGGCATTGATCGCTGGGCCGATGCTACTCCATTCCAGTTCAATACCTCCCGTCGCTGTGTTGTACGTGATTGCTCATTCACAGATCTTGACTTCAGCGCAATTGATTTTGGTGCCGCGTCTCGCGACTGCCTGGTTGATCGCTGCCGATTCTACTCTTCTCGTACTGAGGCTGGTCACGCAAACTATGGTGTCCGGATATTCTGCTATTCGACGAGCGTAAACGTGGATCTGTCCCCAACCGATCCAAGCACAGGGTTACTCAAGGCCGGTTATACGCTACCGCCAGGGACCGGGAATTTCGGTCATGAAAACATTAGCGTAACCAATTGCTATTTCGAGAATATCAGCCATGGTGTGATGACTTTTGCCGCTAGGCGAGGAACTATTAGTAATAATAAGTTTGTCAATCCCTCGACTCGTTCTGTTTCCCTTGCGACGTATACAACTGATTATTTGTGCAGTGGCAACGTACATACTCTTAATACGGTTGAGCAGGTGTCATCTGGCGTGTCTGTTTTCTATAACTTCGGTCAGGAGGCGTTCAGGAATTCGGTTAAAGGCGACAAGTTCTTGGTGTTCGGGGCGATGAACAATGCAACAGGGTTCTCACCAGTCAAGGCGCTGCTGTCTGCCAAAGGGATAGTTATCGAGAATTGCGAGTTCAACCTTGAGTCCTTTAATGGTGGTAACGGACAGTTTTGTATTGTCGTTAATAATAACTCTGATGCCCGTATTAGTGGCTGTAGGTTCAGTTCGGGGCTGAGTCAGAATATCTGCGTATCCCCAACTGACAGCATTGCGAGCCCTGGCTTCAACCAACCAAACATTGAGATTTCTCGTAACACTTTTGTATCCTCAGTGAACGGGGCGATACAGCTTGGTAATACGACTTCTGCTGGGGGGAACTTCATCATTAAGGATAACGTGATTGAGGGCGGCGCAACTCGGTTTGTCGTCAACACCGCGAGCACACCAACCTCTGTGCCTCGCTTGGCCCTGTCTGGTAACCGTTTCGTCAATAGCCCGGTTCGCTACATCGATAACACCACGGCAAACAAGGCGATCATCAGGAGCACGGATGTACTGGAGATTGTTACCAGGCTTTCCACACCTGCTGGGGTTGCCAACCCGAGCACCACATCTGTCACCTTTGATTTTTCGAGCTATACCATCCCGGCGTGTTTCTCGAACGGTGCCAAGCAGTACCAGTTCTCCGCGTATGGAGGACGCGAGAACTCCCAGGCCAGTACCGACTTTATCTTCAGGATCACAGGAGAGACAGCGACATCGGTAACAGGCGAGATCGTGCGGAACGCCGGCACTAGCACTCAAACAGGGTATGTCTCGCTGCGGGTCCTGTTCACTCCATTTAACACTTAGCAATAAAAATGGCCTGTTTCAGGCCATTTGACTTACTCCTTTATTATCGACTCAAGCAACTTGGCGATCTGTCTTCCGGCTACCGCTGATCCATCGATTGAAAGATGGGTGTTGTCCGAATAGATTAACCTTCCCTCAAGTGTCGGCCCGCAAACGCCATCAGGGCACAGCGTTACGGATGGGTCTACAAAGTATGTGTTCTCCATTCCCGATACAGCCTTTTTAAGCGCCTCGTTCGTCTTGAACGCCTCCGCTTGGCTGACCTTGTATTGCATCGAGTCATTGCATGGCTGATGAATGAACTCAGGCCGAAGCAGGCATTCGGCAACTGATTTGTTTGCAGACAGGAATGGCTGGCTTCCCACGATGATCAGCGAGCGTTCGCCGGTATCCTTGCGTAGCGTATGTAGGTTCTCTGCGAGGAACTTGGCGAATGCCTTGTCGTCCTTCAGGTATACCTTCTCGCCCGATGTCTTGGCCATGATCTCACGGTATCCAGTCCAGTGGAGCGCGAAGATCAGAGGCTTGCTGTCATTGGCCATCAGCTTCATGGACATCTCATAGCGTGTAATGCAGTCGGTTCGCGGCTGATTGTCCTGCAACCTGGTATAACTGCTGGAGATGAAGCATCCATTAGTGGTCAGGCTCATGAGCGCTATGCCGTCCAGGGCAAGCGCATTATTCAAGCCGGATGCATACTGTAACGAGAAACTATCACCCACCAGATATGCATCAAGTCCTTCCTTTTTGCCAATTAGCCCATCGGAATTAAACCCATATCCACCATAATTTTTCGTTCTGAACTCTGCCGGGTTACTGATGGCGGCGGCATAAGTTTCGTTGATGCGCTGACTGAACCCGCCATTGATAACGATCTGCCAGGAGAGGGCGAACACTGCTGCTGTCATTGCCGCAGATGCCAGATAGCGAATGGTATTTGTCTTAACCTTGCCTGGCATAAACCGCGATTCAATCAGGGCATACATAGTCCATCCCGCGAGGATAGAGAAGATGAATATGCCGACGCTTTCCGCGATGGTGATTTCACGGAACACGAAGTACTTATAGAAAACCACGATTGGCCAATGGACCAGGTACACCGAATAGGAAATTACGCCAACCCAGACCATTGGCTTGGTGCGCAGTATGCCACCGAGCTTCGAGCGACCTGAATAAATGCAGAGCACAGCACCGATGCAGGGTGGAAGAGCAGCCAGACCCGGGAAGGGCGAAGCGGAGTCCAGCAGGAATGCCGAAGCCAAGATGAGCGCAAGGCCCAAGGCGAGCAGCGCCGATTCGATTGCCTCACCGACCCTGGCCTTGGTGGCGTATACCATCAAGGCGCCGGCGGCCAGCTCGAAAACTCGGAACGGCATCAGGAAGTAGGCTGCTGTGGCATCCACGGTCAGCATGTACTGCGAGGCGACCAGAGAAGCAATGGTGAGAACGATCAGGAAGGCCGCCAGGAACCGATCCGAAACCTTTAGCGAAGCCCATACCACAAGCGGCCACGCCAGATAGAACTGCCATTCAGCCGCCAGCGACCAGGTATGCAGAAGCGGCTGTGTATGAGCAGATGCGTCGAAGTAGCCAGAGTTCAGCCAGAAGAATACATTCGAAGAGGCGAAGACCGCATACTCGGCAGAGGACGCCAGCGATGCAAACGATGCTGGGTCCATAAGCAAGTAGCCAGCGCCAAGGCACAGCGCCACCGTGGTGACAAGGGCTGGGTGCAGTCGAATCAGACGACGGGCATAGAAGTCGGCAAAGGAGAACCTGCCGGTAGCGCATGCCGCCTTGATGACCTCGGTGATTAGATATCCGGAAATGACGAAGAAGACGTCGACGCCGACGAAGCCTCCAGGCACACCGAGATCGAAGTGAAAAAGCAAGACCAGGATCACAGCGATTGCGCGTAAACCGTCGATGTCTGGACGATAAGCCAGTGCTTTTTTAGTCATGTAATCCCTTTCATAGGGCTATTCCCAGGTAAGGAGTGGGTGATTTTTCGGATTCTACAGGCGATGCCTGAATGAGGGCAGAGACGGCTGTCGAAATGGAGAAACCCCCAATGCCGGTCCGGAGTGGCCCTAACTCGCATGCATAAAGATGACCAACAATGTGGTGATTTTGCTTTTCTTGCTTAAATTTTGCTACAGCAAAACTTCGGCGTGCCGATTTCCCCGGAAATACTGGATCGCTTCGTTTAATCGATCCGATCCATCATAGGTGCAACGCTGAAGCGGCGTGACGGCTCAGGGCGCGTGGTTTGTTGGTTTGAAGCTAATTCTAGGGCCATTCTGGTCTACGCATACTTGTGCCATTTTTCGGGTTTTTGAGGCGTTTTTGGTGTGGCAGTGGTACGGCGTACCACCGCTAGCCACGCTTGTACCACCGAAAACCATGGCAACGATCAGAGCAAGGGAAAAGGCCGATGGAACGGTCAGCTATACCGTCCAGCTCCGCCTCAAGAAAAAGGATGTCCTAGTTTACCAAGAGTCCCAGACGTTCGCCTGTAAACACGCTGCGCAGGCCCGAGCGAAGCGGCAGACGCTTCTCAAAACCCTCGATTTAGGGTGACTGACCTCCTCAGGGCGTGAAGCGGTCATTCTATGCCTTCAGGTAGTAAGCCCTGATTGGGCAGCGGATGAAGAGGGCGCGGTAGCTCCGAGGTTGGACACGCGATGCCACACACGCGTCAACGCTTATGTTAACTATCGACCTCTTACACCCTCTTAAGCACTTATCCGTCTGCATGGCATAAAGCGTCTGCGATAGCGCAGGCGCTTTCATTGGATCAACTCGAATGGCGGGGCTTAATTGCCGCCGAACACCTCAGAGACAGACGAGAGCGGATAGTGCGTTGGGTACGGGAGCGTTGCGACACCCGACTCGATCGCAGCACGTGCCACCGCATCGGATACGGCGCTGATCAGACGAGCGTCCAGCGGCTTCGGAATGATGTACTCACGACCGAACTCCAGGCCTTCGACATCGTAGGCTTCGCACACTTCCTTAGGCACTGGCAGCTTGGCCAGGTCTTTCAGGGCGATAGCAGCGGCGATCTTCATTTCTTCGTTGATGCGCTTGGCGCGAACGTCCAGGGCACCACGGAAGATGAACGGGAAGCCCAGTACGTTGTTGACCTGGTTCGGGTAGTCGGAACGACCGGTAGCCATGATCACGTCGCTGCGAGTGGCGTGCGCCAGCTCTGGCGAGATTTCCGGGTCCGGGTTCGAGCAGGCGAACACGATCGGGTTGGCCGCCATCGACTTCAGGCCTTCCGGGCTCAGCAGGTTCGGGCCGGACAGGCCTACGAACACGTCGGCACCGTCAAGGGCGTCAGCCAGGGTGCGCTTGTCGGTAGCGTGGGCGAACTGCGCCTTGTACTGGTTCAGGTCGTCACGGCCAGCGTGGATCACGCCGCTGCGGTCGACCATGAGGATATTGCTAGCGCCCGCGCCCATGCTTATAAGCAGCTTCATGCAAGAGATGGCTGCAGCGCCAGCCCCCAGGCAGACGATCTTGGCGTCCTCCAGCTTCTTGCCGGCGATTTCCAGGGCGTTGATCATGCCGGCCGCGGTAACGATGGCGGTACCGTGCTGGTCATCGTGGAACACCGGGATGTCGCACTGCTCGATCAAGGTGCGCTCGATTTCGAAGCACTCAGGGGCCTTGATGTCTTCAAGGTTGATGCCACCGAAGGTGATCGAAATGCGGCG
>NZ_QJRC01000098.1:458712-504305 GCF_013393325.1 Pseudomonas hunanensis | reverse complement strand
TGAATCGCCCCTGGTTTCCTAGACACTCTCCAAGCTCAGAAAATAGCGTTTCTCATACTCTACTGGCGACAGCTGCATAGCACTGCTGTGTCTGCGCCTTGGGTTATAAAACATTTCAATGTAATCGAAAATATCACTTCGGGCTTCGTCACGTGTTGCGTAGATTTTTCGTCGGATTCGCTCCCGCTTCAAAAGCTGGAAAAAGCTTTCGGCTACGGCATTGTCGTGGCAATTTCCCCGCCGACTCATGCTGCTGATTATATTGTTGGCCTTCAAGAAGCTTTGCCAGTCTGAGCTACTGAATTGACTGCCTTGGTCTGAATGGATCATCACTTGCTGCCGTGGTTTGCGGCGCCACACGGCCATCAACATCGCGTCAAGCGCCAGGTCGCTGCACATGCGGGGCTTCATTGACCAGCCAATCACTTGGCGGGAAAACAGATCCAGGACTACCGCTAGGTACAGCCATCCTTCATAGGTGCGGATGTAAGTGATATCGGTTACCCAGACCTTATTCGGCTCACTGACTTTGAACTGCCGCGCGAGATGGTTGGGAGAGGCCACTGTTGGCTTTCCACCGTAAAACCCTGGACGCCGCCGATAGCCCGTTTGCGAACGCAACCCCTCTGCCTGCATCAAGCGTCCGACTCGATTGCGCCCGCATGTCTCTCCCAGCTCACGCAGGTCATCATGAATTTTGCGGTAGCCGTACACACCTCCGCTTTCGAGCCAAGCATGTTTGATCAAGCCAAGCAGACGATGATCTTCTTTTGCTCGGGCAGATTGAGGCTCGGTCAGCCAGGCGTAGTAGCCGCTGGGATGCACCTTTAGGGTTTGGCATAGGCGCCGCACCGGGTGATCCGTCGAGTGCTTCTTGATGAAGGCGTACTTCAGTTGCACTCCTTGGCAAAGTACGCGGCGGCCTTTTTTAAGATGTCTCGCTCTTCAGTCACGCGCTTGAGTTCTGCGCGAAGCTTGCGCAGTTCGGCTTGCTGCTCATCGTCTTGCTGACGCTGCTCTTGGGGTTTGCTGTAGAGCTTGATCCAGGCGTAGAGGCTGTGAACAGACATGCCCAGGCGCTGGGCAACATCGGCGACAGTCTTGCCTTTCTCGGTCACTTGCTTGACCGCTTCGATTTTGAATTCTTCGGGGTAACGCTGACGACTCATGACACCTCCTATTTGGGCCTCATTATGAGGCTTGGAGGTGTCTACGAAACCAGGGGCGATTCAGTGCTCACTCAAGTGGCTATACACCTTCTGGACAAGTGAGGTTGCTAGGAATAGAGCTATCTGACGCTCACGCACTCGCAGGGAAACGCGAAGGGTGTGACGGTTGGGGAACAGGTGCTTTGGTAGTCGAAGGTTGAGGTAGTAGACGGACTGGCGGCGGATGATGTAGGCCATGTGGGAGCACCAGAGTGGACCAGTAAAGTGGACCAATTGAGTGGAACATTTCTGGTCACACCCCGAGCTTTGAGCGTGCATGCTGAGAGCTCACACGGATACAGAATCTGCTACCCCGTTGACCTGAAACCCTCGCCCTATAAGGCTTGCACCGATTGCTGAACACTCCCCCATGACATTTATTCAGGCCCGGAAGGGAGCAGCCATAGCGGGAACATCGAGTGCCGGGGTGTGGCTGGTGGGGCCGCCTCCATTTCTGGGGGTGAAAAACCTCAATTTGCCGCGAACGCCTTCGTTCTTCCCTGCTTCATTCCCAATGCTCCCGTAGCCGACAGTTTCATCAGCCGCTGAAATTTCGGGCATGCAAGATGATCTTCCTCCGGGCACTGCGCGGCATGCCGCAATCCTTTGCTCATGGCCTGCAGCCGCCTGATCCGCGCATCAATTTCGTCTGCCTTGGCCAGCAGCATCTGCCGGTCCACCTGCAAGTCCACCAGCATGGCGCCTACTTCATCCAGCGAAAATCCCGCCGCTTGCCCTAGGGCGATCAGTGCCAGCCTGTCTGCCACGTCGGCAGCAAACTGCCGCCGCTGGCCGCGCCCGGCCAGGGACTTGAGCAAACCTTTCTTCTCGTAGTAACGCAGTGTCGATGCAGGTACGCCTGTGCGTTTGGCGACGTCGGCAATGTCCATTTTTGGCCCTTGACTTGAAGTTGACTTCAACTTCTATGCTGCGCGGCATGGTGATGACCGTCAATCTTCGAGGGCTTGTTCAATGACGTTTACTGCGATGTTTCTAGCTGCCTTGCCGATTGGCATCGGTGCCACCATCGTGATGGACCTGTGGGGGTTGCTGCTGAGGCGGCTGGGTGTCGCCACATTGAACTTCGCCATGGTCGGGCGTTGGGCGGGGCATCTGCTTGACGGCCGTGTGTCGCACCAGGCGATTGCCAAAGCAGAGCCGGTGCGCAATGAGCTGGTGTGGGGGTGGGTGATTCATTATGCGATCGGCGTGCTGTTCGCGATGCTGCTGGTTGTGATCGTAGGTGAGAGCTGGTTGCTGGCGCCTACTTTGCTCCCTGCGGTAGTTGTTGGCGTAGGCACCGTCGTGGCGCCGCTGTGCTTCATGCAGCCGGTGATGGGGGCGGGTTTCTTCGCGTCCAGAACGCCGACGCCTGCGCGCAACTGCTTGAAGAGCTTGGCTACGCATTTTGTGTTTGGAGTGGGGTTGTTCTTGAGTGCGGGTTTGCTGGCTTTGGTGTGAGTGTGATCAATTTGGTCGGAGCCACCTTGCAAGCTCGCTCCTACATCTTCCCGGGCCAGTATCGCCTGCGCCTTCACACCTGTCAGCACAACCGAGATCAAGGGTGGGGCGCCGGAGCATCCCAAGGCCCCATCCCGCCATAGCGCTGCAAAATCCGCTCGATCTCCCCCGACTGCTTCATCCTTACCAACGCCCGCAACAACCCTTGTGTCGGCACTGCGGGATCATTGCGCACCATGCACCCGAGGTCCTGCTCTTCCAGCACCGCCAATCCCTGCAATCGTTGGTCGGCTGGCAAACCCTGGTTGAACCACTGCAACGACAGTTGGTTGCTCACCGCATGCCGATAGCGCCCAGCCTGCAGCTTCTGCAGCACCAGCAACTGGCTGCGGCTGTCTTCGCGGTGCAGTCGGCCTTGATCCAGCAGAGGTTGCAAGGTCGAGTAGGTGTAACCCAGCACCGTGCCGATAGCCTGGGCAGGCAATTGCTCCGCGGGCATCGGGGAGCTATCGCCAACGCGCCCCACCAGCAGGTCGCGCTGGTGAATCAGCGGGATGCTCCAGACAAAATCCCCTGGGCGATCATTGAACCACTGGGTGCTGACATAGCAGCGCACATCGATATCACCGCTGTTCATGGCCTCCTGCAGGCGCAGGCGAGCCATCACGTGGTATTGGGGGCGTACGCCCACTTCCTTGGCCAGCGCCTCTATCAGGTCGTACACCAGGCCTTCCACGGGCTGGTCAGCTTCGATGCGCACCAGCGGCATGCTCCAGCTCTCCGCGACAGAGAAGCGCAGCACCGGCTGTTCAGCCAGGCAGTGGGCAGACCAGAGCAGCAGAAGGGCCAGCAATATTGGCAAAGGCGTATCCTCCTTGAACAACGCGCCTGCTTCCAAGCTTAGACGACTCGCGCAGGGTGCAATTTTGCCCCCGCTCCGCTAGCATTAGCGATCTTCCGCTCTATCAGGCTACGATGGTTTTTCGATGAGTTATCAGGTTCTTGCACGTAAATGGCGTCCGCGCTCGTTCCGCGAAATGGTCGGCCAGGCCCATGTGCTGAAGGCCTTGATCAATGCCTTGGACAACCAGCGCCTGCACCACGCCTACCTGTTTACCGGTACCCGGGGCGTGGGCAAGACCACCATCGCCCGTATCATCGCCAAGTGCCTGAACTGCGAAACCGGCATTACCTCCACCCCGTGCGGCACCTGTTCGGTGTGCAGGGAGATCGACGAAGGCCGTTTTGTCGACCTGATCGAGATCGACGCCGCCAGCCGCACCAAGGTCGAGGACACCCGTGAACTGCTCGATAACGTGCAGTACGCCCCCAGCCGTGGGCGCTTCAAGGTCTACTTGATCGACGAAGTGCACATGCTCTCGACCCACTCGTTCAACGCCTTGCTCAAAACGCTGGAAGAGCCGCCGCCCTACGTCAAGTTCATCCTTGCCACCACCGACCCGCAGAAGCTGCCGGCCACCATCCTGTCGCGCTGCCTGCAGTTCTCGTTGAAGAACATGAGCCCGGAGCGGGTGGTCGAGCACCTGAGCCACGTGCTGTCCGCCGAAAACGTACCGTTCGAGCCGGATGCCCTGTGGCTGCTGGGCCGTGCGGCTGATGGCTCAATGCGTGACGCCATGAGCTTGACCGATCAGGCCATCGCCTTTGGCGAAGGCAAGGTGCTGGCTGCCGATGTACGCGCCATGTTGGGCAGCCTCGACCATGGCCAGGTCTATGGTGTGCTGCAGGCGCTGCTTGAAGGTGACGCCAGGGCGTTGCTGGAGGCCGTGCGCAACCTGGCCGAGCAGGGGCCGGACTGGTCGGGCGTGCTGGCCGAAATGCTCAATGTGCTGCACCGTGTGGCCATCGCCCAGGCGCTGCCGGAAGCGGTGGACAACGGCCAGGGCGATCGTGAGCGTGTACTGGCGCTGGCTTCGGCGCTGCCGGCCGAAGACGTGCAATTCTATTACCAGATGGGCCTGATCGGCCGCCGCGATCTGCCGTTGGCGCCGGACCCGCGTGGTGGGTTCGAAATGGTCCTGCTGCGTATGCTGGCGTTCCGCCCGGCCGATACGGACGACGCACCGAAACCGGTGCTAAAGCCAGTGGGGATCAGCCAGGCCACAGCTGATCCCGCAGCGCCGGTGGCAGCCTTGGCGCCGGCCGAGCCCACACCGCCTGTCGCGTTCGTGCCGCCTGAGCCTGCGGTAGCCGCGACGCAGGTGGAAGTGCCTGCACCGGCGACAGCCGACCATGAGCCGGAGGTCGAGCCAGACGTTGAGCTGAAGGCCGAGATCGAGGCCATTTCCGTGCCCGAGCCTGTTGCCGAGGTGGTCGACCTGCCATGGGAAGAACCGGCAGCCGCACCTGCTCCGGTAGCGGCTGCACCTGCACCTGTGCCTGAACCGGTTGCCCCGGCGGCGCCCCCGAAGGCTGCCCCGGTACTTGACGAGCCGCCTTTCGATCCGTCTGCCTATGCTGCCGTGGGCATGGATCGCGACGATGAGCCGCCGCTGGATGAAGACTACTACGGCGGCGAAAGCGACCCAGTCGGTTTCAGCTACCTGGACGAACTGGCCGAGCACGTTCAGGAAGAAGCGCCCAAGCCTGTAGCTCAACCGCTGCCAGCAGCCAAGCCGGCCACGGGCCTGGCCCTGCAATGGCTGGAATTATTCCCACAGTTGCCTGTGTCCGGTATGACAGGCAACATCGCGGCAAACTGTACGCTGATTACCGCCGAGGGTGACGATTGGCTGCTGCACCTGGACCCGGGCCAGGGCGCGCTGTTCAATGCAACCCAGCAGCGGCGCTTGAACGAGGCGCTTAACCAGCACCTGGGGCGTACGCTTAACCTGCGCATCGAGCTGATCCTGCCCGAGCAGGAAACCCCGGCCCAGGCCGCAGCGCGCAAGCGTGCCGAGCGCCAGCAGGACGCGGTCACTTCGATCGAGCAGGATCCGTTGATCCAGCAGATGATCAAGTTGTTCGGCGCCAAGGTACGGCAGGATACTATTGAGCCTGTAGAAGCCCTGGTCGATCAGGGCCAGTAACGGATAACCATGCGGCCGGCCCGATGCCAGGCCGCATCACATGACCCAATCGAGGTATACCCCATGATGAAAGGTGGCATGGCCGGCCTGATGAAGCAGGCCCAGCAGATGCAGGAAAAGATGCAGAAGATGCAGGAAGAGCTGGCCAACGCCGAAGTCACCGGCCAGTCCGGTGGCGGTCTGGTGAGCGTGGTGATGACCGGTCGTCACGACGTCAAGCGCGTCAGCATCGACCAGAGCCTGATGTCGACTGATGAAGACGACAAGGAAGTGCTGGAAGACCTGATTGCCGCTGCGTTGAACGACGCCGTGCGCAAGGTCGAGCAAAGCAGCCAGGAGAAGATGGGCGGCATGACCGCCGGCATGCAACTGCCGCCAGGCTTCAAGATGCCGTTCTAAGGGCATTGCGATACCCAAAACCGCCACTGACACCAGTGGCGGTTTTTTTTGCAGCGGTTTCAGCCCTGGCGCGGTCTACTGATTTGACGTCACTGCCCCCCGCTGGGTATAAACCGCCTCTTATTGAATTGTCAGGCCTTTCCCATGAGCTTCAGCCCCCTCATTCGCCAACTGATCGATGGTTTGCGCATCCTCCCAGGTGTCGGCCAGAAAACCGCCCAGCGCATGGCCTTGCAGTTGCTCGAGCGAGACCGCAGCGGCGGCCTGCGCCTGGCCCAGGCGCTGACCCAGGCCATGGAGGGGGTAGGCCATTGCCGCCAGTGCCGCACCCTGACCGAGCAGGAGCTGTGCCCGCAATGCGCCGACACGCGCCGTGACGATACCCAGTTGTGCGTGGTCGAGGGGCCGACCGATGTGTATGCGGTGGAACAGACGGGCTACCGTGGCCGTTACTTCGTACTCAAGGGCCACCTGTCGCCGCTGGACGGCTTGGGGCCGGAGGCGATCGGCATTCCGCAACTGATGGCCCGCATCGAGGAGCAGGGCACCTTTACCGAGGTGATCCTGGCGACCAACCCGACGGTGGAGGGCGAGGCGACGGCGCATTACATTGCGCAGTTGTTGAGCGAGAAGGGGTTGGCGGCAACGCGGATTGCCCATGGTGTGCCGCTGGGCGGCGAGCTTGAGCTGGTGGATGGCGGGACCTTGGCCCATGCCATTGCAGGGCGCCGGCCTATTTCGCTCTGATTCAGAATTACTGGGGCCCTGTGGGAGCGGGTTTACCCGCGAACACCGGCGCAGCCGGTGCCATATACCGCGTTGGGTTCTTCGCGGGTAAACCCGCTCCCACAGGTTCAGCGTTGCCCCTGAATGCTTAATACTCGCTGAGCGAAAACTCGGTCAGGCAGAAGGTCGGCACACCCGCCGCCTGCAGCCGACGCGACCCGTCCAGCTCCGGCAAGTCAATGATCGCCGCCGCCTCGAACACCTGCGCCCCAGTACGGCGCACCAGGTTGGCTGCTGCCAGCAGTGTGCCGCCAGTCGCAATCAGGTCATCGAAGATCAGCACCGAATCGCCTTCGCACAGGCTGTCGGCATGCACTTCCAGGAAGGCTTCGCCATATTCGGTCTGGTAACCCTCGCTCAGCACGTCAGCCGGCAGCTTGCCCTGCTTGCGGAACAGGATCAGGGGCTTGTTCAACTGGTGGGCGATGATCGAACCGATCAGGAAACCACGCGCGTCCATGGCACCAATGTGGCTGAACTCAGCCTCGACATAGCGCTCGATGAACTGGTCGGCCACATAGCGAAGCCCGCGTGGCGATTGGAACAGCGGGGTGATGTCGCGGAAGATCACACCCGGTTTGGGGAAGTCCACTACCGGGCGGATCAGGGCTTTGAGGTCGAAGGCGTCGCTGTGCATTGTTGCGGGTATCCTGGGAAAACGAATGCCCAAGTATACCCGCTAAACGCCCACATCAGGCCTCGATTGCACCGCCGGCCAGCGCGCACAGCTGGATCGGGTCGAGGATATGCACTTCCTTGCCTTCGGCGCGCAGCAGGCCGTTTTGCTGGAAGCGGGTGAACACCCGCGACACGGTTTCTACCGCCAGGCCCAGGTAGTTGCCGATTTCGTTGCGCGACATGCTCAGGCGGAACTGATTGGCCGAATAGCCACGGGCGCGGAAGCGTGCCGACAGGTTGACCAGGAAGGTGGCGATACGCTCGTCGGCGGTTTTTTTCGACAGCAACAGCATCATCTGCTGGTCGTCGCGGATTTCCCGGCTCATCACCCGCATCAGCTGGCGACGTAGCTGTGGCAGTTGCACCGAAAGCTCGTCAAGCCGCTCGAACGGGATTTCGCACACCGAGGTTGTTTCCTGGGCCTGGGCCGATACCGGGTAGGCCTCGGTGTCCATGCCCGACAGGCCGACCAGTTCGCTGGGCAGGTGGAAGCCGGTGATCTGCTCTTCGCCGCTGTCGCTGAGGCTGAAGGTTTTCAGGGCGCCGGAACGTACTGCGTAGACCGAGCCGAAATTGTCACCCTGGCGGAACAGGAACTCGCCTTTCTTCAGTGGGCGGCCGCGTTTGACGATTTCATCCAGTGCGTCCATGTCTTCCAGGTTCAGGGAAAGAGGCAGGCACAGGGGGGCCAGGCTGCAATCCTTGCAATGGGCCTGGTTGTGTGGGCGCAGTTTGACTGGCTCGGACATTTGAATCGATCCTTGTGGGAAAGCACACATAAGTCGTAAGGGTAACCCACGACGCAGGGTGTAGGCCAGTGTGCGCGATGATGGTGCGCGCTGGCGAAACCCCGACAGGTCGCCTGCCGGGAGTCCTTGTACGCCCATAGTGTGCCTGGCAAGGGCAGTTGTCCATGCGGTCGAACGCCTCGGTTTTCAGATCACCCGCGAGAAACGTTGGCGGTTTTGCATCGCCAGATAGGCATCGAACACCATGCATACCGAGCGCGCCAGCAGGCGGCCAGGCGGCAGGATGCGAATGCCCTGGCTGTCCAGGCTGATCAGGCCATCGCGCTGCAAGGTCAGCAGCTCAGGCCAGAGGTCGTTGAAGTAGCCGCGAAAATCGATAGTGAAGGCTTGTTCGATCGGTTCGAAATCCAGCTCGAAATGGCAGATCAGTTGTTGGATCACCGCCCGGCGAATGCGGTCGTCGTGGTTGCACAGCAAGCCACGCTGGGTGGCCAGCTGGGCGTTGGACAGGCTGTCCTGATAGGTGTTGAGGTCGCTGCTGTTCTGGCAGTACAGCTCGCCGATCTGGCTGATCGCCGACACGCCCAGGCCGATCAGGTCGCAGTGCCCGTGAGTGGTGTAGCCCTGGAAGTTGCGCTGCAGGGTGCCTTCTTCCTGGGCGATGGCCAGTTCGTCATCCGGCAGGGCGAAGTGATCCATGCCGATGTAGCGATAGCCAGCGGCGGTCAACTGGTCGATGGTGGCGTGCAGCATCTCCAGCTTGGCAGCCGGGCTGGGCAGATCGTTGTTGTCGATGCGCCGCTGGGGCATGAAACGCTCGGGCAGGTGGGCGTAGTTGAACACCGACAGGCGGTCGGGCTGCAGGCGGATCACTTCTTCGACGGTGCGCGCAAAACCTTCCAGGGTTTGCTTGGGCAGGCCGTAGATCAGGTCCAGGTTGACCGAACGGAACTGCAGGGTGCGCGCAGCCTCGATCAGTGTACGGGTCTGTTCCAGGCTCTGCAGGCGGTTGACTGCGCGCTGCACGGCCGGGTCGAGGTCCTGCACGCCCAGGCTGACGCGGTTGAAGCCCAGCTCGCGGAGCAGGCCCATGGTCGACCAATCGGCCTCCCGCGGGTCGATCTCGATGCCATAGTCGCCGGAGTCGTCGTCCAGCAAGTGGAAGTGTTGGCGCAAGGTTGCCATCAGCTGGCGCAGTTCCACGTGGCTGAGGAAGGTCGGCGTGCCGCCGCCGAAATGCAACTGCTCAACACGCTGCTTGGGCCCCAGGTGGCAAGCGATCAACTGGATCTCCTGCTCCAGGCGCTGCAGGTACGGCGCGGCACGGGCACGGTCCTTGGTGATGACCTTGTTGCAGGCGCAGTAGTAGCAGATGTTGGCGCAGAACGGCACGTGCACGTACAGCGACAGCGGACGCACGGCCCGACGGCTCTCGCGCAGGGCGTGGAGCAGGTCGAACGAGCCCACTTCGCTGTGCAGTTGCATGGCGGTCGGGTAGGAGGTGTAGCGTGGCCCGGCCAGATCGTAGCGGCGGATCAGGTCGGTATCCCAACGAAGGTCGTCGAGCATGAGGGCGGTCCCCGGAAAGAGCAGCAGTGCACCGGAGTCTATGGCCGTCAGTAGTAATCGGTGTTGATTTGTATCAAGGGCATTGGGGCTGCGCAGCGGTGCCCGTCAATGCCCCATCAGCCAGTGTTGGTGCGGCCCGGGCAGGGTCCAGATGCCAAATAGCATCACCAGCAGCCCGCCAGCCACCCGCACGCTGCGCCGCCTCAACAACGCGTTTACCCGTTCCGCCGCCAGCCCCGTTGCCAGCAACACCGGCCAGGTGCCCACCCCGAACGCCAGCATCAACGCCGCGCTATAGCTGGCATTACCCTGGCTGGCCGCCCATAGCAGTGTGCTGTACACCAACCCGCACGGCAGCCAGCCCCACAGGGCGCCCAGCAGCAACGCCCGGGGCACGCTGGAAACCGGCAGCAAGCGCGACGCCACCGGCTGGATATGCCGCCACAGCCCGCGCCCCAGGGCTTCGATGCGGGTCAGGCCGCTCCACCAGCCGGCCAGGTACAGGCCCATGGCAATCAACAACAGCGCCGCCACCACCCGCAGCCCCAGAGCTGCCGGGCTGCTGGCCACGGCCCATCCGGCCAGGCCCAGCAACAGGCCGGCGCTGGTATAACTGAGCACACGCCCGAGGTTGTAGGCCAGCAGCAGGCGCAGGCGCTTGCCTCGTTGTTCGGGCGGTATGGCCAGGGTCAGCGCCCCCATCAGGCCGCCGCACATACCCAGGCAGTGGCCGCCGCCCAGCAGGCCAAGGACCAGCGCCGAGCCCAGCAGGGGAAGCAGGTCAGGCACGGGGTGGTGGTTCCTTGTCGGCGTCGGCTGGGGTGTCGTCAGGTTTCACCGCTGCTTGGTGGCGAGGGTCCTGGTCGTCGAACAAGATGCTGTGGGCGGGGCTTTCAAGGTCGTCGTACTGGCCGCTGTCCACCGCCCAGAAGAAGATGTACACGGCCACGCCGACCAGCAGCAGGGCTGCGGGGATCATGACATAGAGGGCGGGCATGGCGACTTCCTCCCGGGCAAGGGGGCTTCGTGGGGCAATGAGCCCGACGCCAATGGCATGCGGGTCAGGCGCAGGGCGTTGAGCACCACGATCAGCGAACTGACCGACATGCCGATGGCGGCCCATACCGGGGTGATCCAGCCGAGCGCGGCAAACGGCAACATCAGGCCATTATACAGGGTCGCCCACAGCAGGTTCTCGAGGATGTTGCGGCGGGTGCGGCGGGCCAGGTCGAAGGCCTGCACCAGCGCCTGCAGGCGGTTGGACAGCAGCACGGCATCGGCGCTGGTCTTGGCAAGGTCGGTGGCGCTGCCCATGGCGATGCTGATGTCGGCGGCGGCCAGCACCGGCACATCGTTGACGCCGTCACCGAGCATCAGCACCTTGCACCCTTGTGCCTGCAGTGCCTTCAGCCGGTCCAGCTTGTCGTCTGGAAGCAGCCCGCCAATGGCCTGGTCGATGCCCAGTTGCGCGGCCACTTCGGCAACCATCGGCGAGCTGTCGCCCGACAACAGCAGGGTTCGCCAGCCACGTGCCTTGCAGGCTGCGAGCAGGGCCGGGGCATCGTCGCGCAGGCGGTCGTCCAGGCCGAACCAGGCCAGCGGCCCCTGGCGGTCGCCCAGCAGCAGCCACTGGCCGCGTGGCTCCGGCACGGCGGGGATTTCCGCGCCGCTCAGGGCGCAGACGAAGGTGGCTTGGCCAATGCGCAAGCGCTGGCCGTCCACCAGCCCCTCCAGGCCCAGGCCGGGCATTGTCTGCACGTCCTCGGCGGGTGTGGTGGTGCGGCCGAAGGCACGGGCGATGGGGTGTTCGGAGCGGTTTTCCAGCGCTGCGGCGAGGGCCAGGCAGCGGTCGGCTGCCTGGCTGCCGAGCGGGCGGATGCTGCGCAGGGTCAGGCGGCCTTCGGTCAGCGTGCCGGTCTTGTCGAAAATGACTGTGTCGATCTGGTTCAGGCCCTCCAGCACATGGCCACGGGTTACCAGCAGGCCGAGCTTGTGCAAGGTGCCGGTGGCTGCGGTAAGCGCGGTTGGCGTGGCCAGGGACAGCGCACAAGGGCAGGTCGCCACCAGCATCGCCAGCACGATCCAGAATGCCCGTGTCGGGTCCAGATGCCACCACCACAGCCCGATGGCCACGGCGGCCAGCAGCGAGAACAACAGGAACCACTGCGAGGCGCGGTCGGCGATTTCCGCCAGGCGCGGTTTTTCGGTCTGGGCGCGTTCCAGCAGGCGCACGATGGCAGACAACCGTGAATCGTGGCCGAGGGCTTCGACTTCCACGTTGAGGGTGCTTTCGACATTCAGCGTGCCACCGGTGACCCGTTCGCCAACCCGGCGCGGTTGCGGCAGGTATTCGCCAGTCAGCAATGATTCGTCGACGCTCGAGCGGCCTTCGACGATGCGCCCGTCGGCGGGGATTACCGCCCCAGGCAGCACTTGCACGGTGTCACCGCAGTGCAGCTCGCTGAGCAGGATGCGCTCGCTGCGGCCGATGGCGTCCAGGCGCAGGCACGAGGCTGGCAGCAGGTTGACCAGCTGCGCGGTGGCCGCAGCCGTGCGTTCGCGGGCACGTCGCTCCAAGTAGCGGCCAGTGAGCAGGAACAGGGCGAACATGCCCACCGTGTCGAAATACAGCTCGCCGCTGCCGGTGATGGCCGTCCAGATGCCGGCACCGAACGCCAGGCCAATGGCCAGTGACACCGAAACGTCCATGGTCAGGTGACGGGTGCGCAGGTCGCGCGCTGCGCCCTTGAAGAACGGTGCGCAGCTGTAGAACACGATGGGGATGGTCAGGAACAGTGCCACCCAGCGCAGGATGGTGTGCAGCTCGGGCGACAGGTCGATGTTGAATTCCGGCCAGGTGGCCATGGTTGCCATCATCGCCTGGAACCACAAAAGCCCGGCCACGCCCAGGCGGCGCAGGGCGCTGCGGTTCTCTTGGGCCAACTGTTCGGCGGCCTTGTCGGGCTGGTAGGGGTGGGCGGCGTAACCGATCTGGCGCAACTCGGCGAGCAGGCGCGAGAGCGGCAGTTGCTTGTCGTCCCAGCTCAGCAGCAGACGGTGGTTGGACAGGTTCAGGCGCGCCTCGGCGACGCCGGGCAGGTTGCGCAGGTGCTTTTCGATCAGCCAGCCACAGGCAGCACAGCTGATCCCCTCGATCAGTAGGGTGGTTTCGGCCAGCTCGCCCTGGTGACGGACGAAGGTTTGCTGCACGTCGCTACGGTCGTACAGGGCCAGTTCGTCCTGCAACTGCCTGGGCAGGGCCTCGGGGTTGGCGCTGTTGTCACTGCGGTGCTGGTAGTAGTGCTCCAGGCCGCCGGCGACGATCGACTCAGCCACCGCCTGGCAGCCGGGGCAGCAGAACGCCCGGGGCTCGCCGAGCACCACGGCGGTAAAGCGGCTGCCGGCCGGGACGGGCAGGGCGCAGTGGTAGCAGGGGGTGGGCTGGGTCATTGCATCATTGCCTTACACATATCGGCGCGGTTGACGCGCTCCCCTGTAGGAGCGGCCTTGTGTCGCGAAAGGGTCGCGAAGCGGCCCCACGATTTCAGCTTCGTCGCATAGATTGCCGGGGCTGCTGCGCAGCCCTTTCGGACCGGTCCGACGCTTCGGCAAGGCCGCTCCTACAGGTGCTCGGCGCCTTGGATGGCTTCATCACCCAGTTGCAATGTAACCCCGTGTTCGACTTTTTCCTCTTCGAACAAGCGCCACACCTGGCCACCTTCACTCCCCAGCAGCTCGACGAAGCGGCGCCCGTCGACCTTGTCTTCCAGTTGCCCTACATAGCGCCCCGCTTCGACCCGGCTCAGCAGCACCTTGCGGTCTTTCTCCGGCTGGGTGGGCGAAATCAGGTTCAACTCCAGGCTTTGCGGGCCACTGTTGCCGCTCAGGCGCAGGTCCACTTCGCCAGTCAGCTCGTCCAGGTGCACGCTGGCCTTCAGTCCCAGTTGCTGCGCAAGCAGCTCGCGGTCCAGTGAACGGTTGATGCCCTTGCCGGCCTCGTAGTAGTTGTCGTTCACCAGGTTGTCCGGATTGCGTACGGCGATGCTGACCATGGTCAGGCTCAGGCACACCGAGGTGGTGAGGATGCCGATGATGATCCAGGGCCAGAGGTGCTTGTACCAGGGGCTGGCGGCGGTGGCGGCAGGCATTGTGCGTTATCTCTCTTAGCGGATCTGTGGGCCGATGAAGCGGCTCTTGGCTTCAACCTGGGCGTCGCTGTCGTCGGCGCTCTTGAGGATGAAGGTGATTTCGTTGGTGGTCGAGGGCAGCTTCTCGGGGGCGATCGACAGCTGCACCGGCAGGCTGACGATATCACCAGCGGCCACGCGGATTTCGCGCTGGCCTTCGAGCTTGAGGTCCGGCAGGCCGGCAGCGTCCAGTACGTAGACGTGGTCGCGCTGGTCCTTGTTCATCACCTTCAGGCTGTACACGTTCTCGATCCGGCCCTGGGCGTTTTCGCGGTACAGTACGCGGTCTTTGCTGACGTCGAAACCAACCAGCGAACGGGTGGCGAAGGCGGTGGCCAGGCCGATGATCATCACCAGCAGCACCACGGCATAACCAATCAGGCGCGGGCGCAACATGTGAGTCTTCTGCCCGGACAAGTTGTGTTCGGTGGTATAGCTGATCAGCCCTTTGGGGTAATTCATCTTCTCCATGATGCTGTCGCAGGCGTCGATGCACGCGGCGCAGCCGATGCACTCGATCTGCAGGCCATCACGGATGTCGATGCCGGTGGGGCAGACTTGTACGCACATGGTGCAATCGATGCAGTCGCCCAGGCCTTGGGCCTTGTAGTCGGCGTCTTTTTTACGCGGCCCACGGGTTTCACCACGGCGCGGGTCGTAGGACACGATCAGCGTGTCCTTGTCGAACATCACGCTCTGGAAGCGTGCGTAGGGGCACATGTACACGCACACCTGCTCGCGTAGCCAGCCGGCATTGCCGTAGGTGGCAAGGGTGAAGAAACCGACCCAGAAATACGCCCAGCCATCGGCCTGGCCAGTGAAGAACTCGATCACCAGTTCACGGATGGGCGAGAAGTAGCCGACGAAGGTCATGCCGGTGACGAAACCGATCAGCAGCCAAAGGCTGTGCTTGGCGAACTTGCGCAGGAACTTGTTGCCGCTCATGGGGGCTTTGTCGAGCTTCATGCGCTGGTTGCGGTCGCCCTCGGTGACCTTTTCGCACCACATGAAAATCCACGTCCACACGCTTTGCGGGCAGGTGTAGCCGCACCAGACGCGGCCTGCGTACACGGTGACGAAGAACAGGCCGAAGGCGGCGACGATCAGGATGCCTGACAGCAGGATGAAGTCCTGCGGCCAGATAGTGGCGCCGAAGATGTAGAACTTGCGTTCGGGCAGGTTCCACCACACGGCCTGGTGGCCGCTCCAGTTCAGCCACACGGTGCCGAAGTACAGCAGAAACAGTGCAGCACCGCCGACCATGCGCAGGCGACGGAACAAACCGGTAAAGGCGCGGGTGTAGATTTTTTCGCGGGAGGCGTAAAGGTCGACGGAATCCTTCCCTTTGTTGGCAGGCGGGGTTACATCATGTACCGGAATTTGCTTGCTCATCATCAAGTCCCACGGCAGTGGAGAAATGCCGCGGCCAGTGCGTGCCGGCCGCAGTCTCGCGCAATCTGCTAGCGCTCTGCGGTCCATGATACGCCGCTGTTGGCAGTATGGGGCCGCACTGCGACCTTTAGTCGCGTTGGGTTCGTGGTATGAATCGTGTTATGGCGGGTGTCAATTGATCCAGGTCATCAGCCTGCAAGAAATGCGTGGCTGTACCGGCCTCTTCGCGGCTTCAGCCGCGAAGAGGCCGAGCCTGCTTACTCAGCCTTGGCCGGTTCGGCCTGGTGCGACAGGCTGTAAACATAAGCCGCCAGCAAGTGCACCTTGTCATTACCCTGCAGTTGCTCCTGGGCCGGCATCTGCCCTTGGCGACCATAACGAATGGTCTGCTGCAGCTGTGCAAAGCTCGAACCGTAGATGAACGCTTGCGGGTGGGTCAGGTTCGGCGCGCCCATGGCGGGCGTACCTTTGCCTTCCGGCCCGTGGCAGGCCACGCAGTTGGCGGCGAAGATCTTTTGCCCGTTCTCGGCATCGGCCTTGGCGCCTTCCGGCAGCGTGCGCCCATCCAGCTTGCTGACCACGAACGCCGCCACGTCAGCCACACCCTGGTCGCCGATCACCTCGGCCCAGGCTGGCATCACGCCATGGCGGCCGCCCATGATGGTGGTTTTGATGGTGTCTGGCTCGCCACCCCAGCGCCAGTCGTTATCGGTCAGGTTGGGGAAGCCGAAGGCACCCTTGGCGTCGGAACCGTGGCACACCGAGCAGTTCGAGGCGAACAAGCGCGCGCCCATTTTCAGGGCCTGCGGGTCCTTGGCCACGTCCTCGATGGGCATGGCGGCGAACTTGGCGAAGATCGGCCCGAAACGGGCGTCGGCCTTGGCCATTTCCTTTTCCCACTCGTGCACGCCGGTCCAGCCTGGCTGGCCATTGGAAAACTCGGTCTGCTTGTCGTTATCCAGGTACGAGTAACCCGGCAGAATGCCTTTCCAGTTGCCCAGGCCTGGGTACAGCACCAGATAGCCGAGGGCGAAGACGATGGTGCCGACGAACAGCCAGAACCACCATTTGGGTAGCGGGTTGTCGTACTCCTCGATGCCATCGAAGGCATGCCCGACGGTTTCGTCGGTAACCTCTTCGCGCTGGCCCTTGCGGGTCGACAGCAGCAGCCAGGTCAACGAGAAGATGGTGCCCAGGGTCAGGACGGTAACGTACAGACTCCAGAAGGTTGTCATTGTTGTTTGCTCCCAGAAGCTTTTGCGTGCTCTTGCTCGACGTGGCGGCAGGCCTCGGGGTCATCCGCGAAGGGCAGTTGGGTCGCTTCGTCGAAGTCCTTTTTACGCCGTGGGTTGAATACCCACAGCGCCAGGCCCACGAAGGCCACCATCACCACGACGGTGCCCAGGCCGCGAATCATCCCGATATCCATCAGCGTCACCGTTTGCTCTTGATGATGGTGCCAAGACCCTGCAGGTACGCGACGATGGCGTCCATTTCGGTCTTGCCCTTGACCGCGTCACGCGCGCCGGCAATGTCGGCGTCGGTGTACGGGGTGCCGAGTGTGCGCAGCACTTCCATCTTTTTCGCGGTGTCCTTGCCGTCGAGCTTGTTCTCGACCAGCCACGGGTAGGACGGCATCTTCGATTCCGGTACCACGTTGCGCGGGTTGTACAGGTGCGCACGGTGCCAGTCATCGGAGTAGCGGCCACCGACACGGGCCAGGTCCGGCCCGGTACGCTTGGAGCCCCACAGGAACGGGTGGTCCCACACGCTCTCGCCAGCCACCGAGTAGTGGCCGTAGCGCTCGGTTTCGGCGCGGAACGGGCGGATCATCTGCGAGTGGCAGCCCACGCAGCCTTCGCGGATGTAGATATCGCGGCCTTCCAGCTCCAACGCAGTGCGTGGCTTCATGCCCTCGACCGGCTTGTTGGTGACGTCCTGGAAAAACAGCGGGACGATCTGGGTCAGGCCACCGACGCTCACGGCGATGACCATGAAGAAGGCCAGCAGGCCTATGTTCTTCTCGACGGCTTCATGCTTCATCAGTGCGCTCCCACAACGACGATCTTGGCGGCTTCCTCAGCCTGTGCCGGGTTGGCGGCACGTACGGTACGGAACACGTTGTAGGCCATCAGCAGCATGCCGCTGGCGAAGAACGCACCGCCCAGGGCGCGGACGATATAGCCAGGGTGGCTGGCCTGCAGGGCTTCGACGAAGGAGTAGGTGAGGGTGCCGTCATCGTTGATGGCGCGCCACATCAGGCCTTGGGTAATGCCGTTGACCCACATCGAGGCGATGTACAGCACGGTGCCGATGGTGGCCAGCCAGAAGTGCGCGTTGATCAAGCCGACGCTGTGCATCTGCTCGCGGCCGTAGAGTTTCGGGATCATGTGGTACACGGCGCCGATCGAGATCATTGCCACCCAGCCGAGGGCGCCGGCGTGGACGTGGCCGATGGTCCAGTCGGTGTAGTGCGACAGCGAGTTCACGGTCTTGATGGCCATCATCGGGCCTTCGAAGGTGGACATGCCGTAGAACGCCAGCGAAACCACCAGGAAGCGCAGGATCGGGTCGGTGCGCAGTTTGTGCCAGGCACCGGACAGGGTCATCATGCCGTTGATCATGCCACCCCAGCTTGGCGCCAGCAGGATGATCGACATCACCATGCCCAGCGACTGCGCCCAGTCAGGCAGGGCGGTGTAGTGCAGGTGGTGAGGGCCTGCCCAGATGTACAGGGTGATCAGTGCCCAGAAGTGCACGATCGACAGGCGATACGAGTAGATCGGCCGCTCGGCCTGCTTGGGCACGAAGTAGTACATCATCCCCAGGAAGCCAGTGGTGAGGAAGAAGCCCACGGCGTTGTGGCCGTACCACCACTGGATCATTGCGTCGGTGGCGCCGGCGTAGGCCGAGTACGACTTGAACAGGCTCACCGGCAGCGAGATGTGGTTGACGATGTGCAGCATCGCGGTGACCACGATGAAGGCGCCGTAGAACCAGTTGCCGACGTAGATGTGCTTGGTCTTGCGCTTGACGATGGTGCCGAAGAACACCAACCCGTAGGTTACCCAGACGATGGCCAGCAGGATCGCCAGCGGCCATTCGAGCTCGGCGTATTCCTTGGTGGTGGTGTAGCCCATCGGCAGGGTGATCAGCGCGCCGACGATCACTGCCTGCCAACCCCAGAAGGTGAAGGCGGCCATGCTGTCGGAGATCAGCCGGGTCTGGCAGGTGCGCTGCACCACGTAGTAGCTGGTGCCGAACAGCGCACAGCCCCCGAAGGCGAAGATCACCAGGTTGGTGTGCAGCGGGCGCAGGCGGCCGAAGCTGGTCCAGGGCAGGTCCAGGTTCAGTTGCGGCCATACCAGCTGCGAGGCGATGAAGACGCCGAGGCCCATGCCAAGGATCCCCCAGACCACCGTCATGATGGCGAACTGGCGGACGACCTTATAGTTATAAGCAGTCGGACTGATTGCTGTGCTCATTCTAAGGTTCCACGGTTTTGATGTTCTTGTTGGTCGAAAAATCGGCGCCAGTATTGATAACCAGCAAGGTTACCGCAACGCAACTTTGGTACGCCGACCCGTGTCCGAGCCCGTTCACTGATGTCCCGCAGCGATCGGGTCCGGACGATTGTACACAAATAAATATTTGTAATGTGTACCGTTTTTCACCTTTTTCTGATCGATCGGTCAAGCTTTTTATCGGGACGGCGACAGGCTATGCGCCGCGTCTGCTTCGGTCCTTTCGGCGCGAAGCCCACTGAGGCAACAAGCTTAGTTGTGTTCGGAGGGGGTGCAAGGGAGGGGGTGGAGCGGAAAGGGGCCGCAAAGCGGCCCCAGGGTATTACTTGGCAGTCACGGTTTCAGCAGCATCATCCTGCGACAGGCTATACACATACGCCGCCAGCAGGTGCACCTTGTCGTTGCCCTGGATCTCGGCCTGCGCCGGCATCTGCCCTTGGCGACCATAACGAACGGTCTGCTGCAGCTGGGCAAAGCTCGAGCCGTAGATGAACGCCTGCGGGTGGGTCAGGTCGGGTGCGCCCATGGCTGGGGTGCCCTTGCCTTCCGGCCCGTGGCAGGCCACGCAGTTGCTGGCAAAGATTTCCTTGCCCTTGGCCGCGTCGGCCTTGATCCCTTCTGGCAGGGTGCGGCCATCCAGGTTGGTCAGCACGAACGCGGCCACATCGGCCACGCCCTGCTCGCCGATTACTTCAGCCCAGGCCGGCATCACGCCGTGGCGGCCGTTCATGATCGAAGCCTTGATGGTTTCCGGCTCGCCGCCCCAGCGCCAGTCCTTGTCGGTGAGGTTGGGGAAGCCGTAGGCACCCTTGGCGTCCGAGCCGTGGCACACCGAGCAGTTGGAGGCAAACAGGCGGCTGCCCATTTTCAGCGCCTGCGGGTCCTTGGCCACTTCTTCCACGGGCATGGCGGCGTACTTGGCGAAGATGGGGCCGAACTTGGCATCAGCCTTGTCCATTTCCTTTTGCCATTCGTTGACGCCGGTCCAGCCATTTTCATAGCCAGGCAGGATGCCTTTCCAGTTGCCCAGGCCGGGGTAGAGGATCAGGTAACCGACCGAGAACACCAAGGTGCCGACGAACAACCAGAACCACCACTTGGGCAGCGGGTTGTCGTACTCCTCGATACCGTCGAAGCTGTGGCCCATGGTTTGGTCGGTGGTGTTTTTGCTCTCGCCCTTGCGGGTGGCGAGCAGCAGCCAGGTCAGGCCAATCAGGCTACCGATGGTCAGTACGCTGATGTACGTACTCCAGAAGGTGGTCATTGCCCGTTACTCCTTTTTGCAGCAGGTTCCTGTCCGGCAGGGGGCAGGTGGTCGTCGACGAAGGGCAGCAGGCGCGCTTCGGCGAAATCACGGTCGCGGCGGCGGTTGAACACCCACAGGGAGAGGCCGATGAAGGCGATCATCACCACCAGGGTACCCAGGCCGCGGATCATGCCGATGTCCATATGCATCGCACTCACCTCTTGTTCTTGATCGCGGTGCCGAGCACCTGCAGGTAGGCGACCAGCGCGTCCATCTCGGTCTTGCCCTTGACTGCGTCACGGGCGCCGGCAATGTCGGCGTCGGTGTACGGCACGCCCAGGGTGCGCAAGGTGCGCATCTTGACGTCGGTGTGGCTGTTGTCGACCTGCTGGGCGACCAGCCACGGGTACGACGGCATCTTCGACTCCGGCACTACGTTGCGCGGGTTGTACAGGTGCGCACGGTGCCAATCGTCCGAGTAGCGGCCGCCGACCCGGGCCAGGTCCGGCCCGGTGCGCTTGGAGCCCCACAGGAACGGGTGGTCCCACACGCTCTCGCCAGCCACCGAGTAGTGGCCGTAGCGCTCGGTTTCGGCGCGGAACGGGCGGATCATCTGCGAGTGGCAGCCCACGCAGCCTTCGCGGATGTAGATGTCGCGGCCTTCCAGCTGCAGTGCGGTGTAGGGCTTCATGCCTTCCACCGGCTTGTTGGTGACGTCCTGGAAGAACAGCGGGACGATCTGGGTCAGGCCGCCGATACTGACGGCGAACACCATCAGCAGGGCCATCAGGCCGACGTTTTTCTCGATGACTTCATGTTTCATCAGGCGTTTCTCCTCAAGCCAACTGGGCGTTCGCAGGGGCGACGTCAAGCGCTGGCGAACGCACGGTGCGCCAGGTGTTCCAGGCCATCAGGAACATGCCGCTGAGGAAGATCGCACCGCCGACGAAGCGCACGACGAAGCCTGGGTGGCTGGCTACCAGGGTTTCCACGAACGAGTAGGTGAGCGTGCCGTCGCTGTTGACCGCGCGCCACATCAGGCCCTGGGCGATGCCGTTGACCCACATCGAGGCGATGTACAGCACGGTGCCGATGGTGGCCAGCCAGAAGTGCGCGTTGATCAGGCCGAGGCTGTACATGCGCTCTTTGCCAAACACTTTCGGGATGGTGTGGTACAGCGCACCGATCGAGATCATGGCGACCCAGCCGAGGGCGCCAGCGTGCACGTGGCCGATGGTCCAGTCGGTGTAATGGGACAGGGCGTTGACCGTCTTGATGGCCATCATCGGGCCTTCGAAGGTGGACATGCCGTAGAACGCCAGCGAAACCACCAGGAAGCGCAGGATCGGGTCGCTGCGCAGTTTGTGCCAGGCGCCCGACAGGGTCATCATGCCGTTGATCATGCCGCCCCAGCTCGGTGCCAGCAGGATCAGCGACATCACCATGCCCAGCGACTGTGCCCAGTCGGGCAGGGCGGTGTAGTGCAGGTGGTGCGGGCCTGCCCAGATGTACAGGGTGATCAGTGCCCAGAAGTGCACGATCGACAGGCGATAGGAATACACCGGGCGTTCGGCCTGTTTGGGCACGTAGTAGTACATCATCCCCAGGAAGCCTGCGGTCAGGAAGAAGCCCACCGCATTGTGGCCGTACCACCACTGCACCATGGCGTCGGTGGCGCCGGCGTAGACCGAGTACGACTTGGTCAGGCTGACGGGCAGTTCCAGGTTGTTGACGATGTGCAGCAGCGCCACGGTGAGGATGAAGGCGCCGAAGAACCAGTTACCTACGTAGATGTGCTTGGTGTTGCGCTTCATCAGCGTGCCGAAGAACACGATGGCGTAGCCCACCCAGACGATGGTGATCAGGATATCGATCGGCCATTCCAGTTCGGCGTATTCCTTGGAGCTGGTGTAGCCCAGCGGCAGGCTGATGGCCGCTAGCACAATCACCAGTTGCCAGCCCCAGAAGGTGAACGCGGCCAAGCCCGGTGCGAACAGGGTGGTCTGGCAGGTGCGTTGCACCGAATAATAGGAGGTGGCAAACAGCGCACAGCCGCCGAACGCGAAGATCACCGCATTGGTATGCAGGGGGCGCAGGCGGCCGAAGCTGGTCCAGGGGAGGTCGAAGTTGAGGGAAGGCCAGGCGAGCTGGGCGGCGATGAAGACGCCGAGCCCCATCCCGACGATTCCCCACACCACCGTCATGATGGCGAATTGGCGGACCACCTTGTAGTTATAGGCGGTACTGCTGGTTGTGTTCATGTATGGGTTCCCATCCACGGTTATTTGGCAGGCTTTACAGCGAGGCAAGCATGATTAATGGGCAAAGTGCCGGTATTGACGGGGATCAATGGGCGAAGGTCGCAAATGTCCCAGGCTTGCGCTGCGATCCTCCGCGCGTTCAGGGTAAAGACGGCTACAAGGGCTGCCTGATCCTGGCCCATGGCGCGGGCGCGCCGATGGACAGCGGGTTCATGGACGACATGGCGCAAAGGCTTGCGGCACTTGGGGTTGCGGTAGTGCGCTTCGAGTTCCCGTACATGGCCGAGCGCAGGGTTACCGGCGGCAAGCGGCCGCCCAACCCACAGAAGGTGTTGCTGGAATGCTGGCGCGAGGTGTACCGGCAGGTGCGACCTTTGGTCGCGGGCAAGCTGGCCGTGGGCGGCAAGTCCATGGGTGGGCGCATGGCGAGCCTGTTGGCCGACGAGTTGGGCACGGACGCGCTGGTGTGCCTGGGCTATCCGTTCTACGCGGTGGGTAAACCCGAAAAGCCACGGGTGGAGCATTTGGCTGCGTTGAAGACCCCGACCTTGATCGTGCAGGGCGAGCGGGATGCGCTGGGTAACCGCGAGGCGGTGGCGGGGTATGCGTTGTCGCCGGCGATCGAGGTGAGCTGGCTAGTGGCGGGGGACCATGACCTGAAGCCGTTGAAGGTCTCGGGGTTCAGCCATGAGCAGCATTTGCAGGCGGCGGCGCAGCGAGTGGCCAGTTTCTTGGCAGGCATATGACGTGCAGGAGCGGCCTTGTGTCGCGAAAGGGCTGCGAAGCGGCCCCAGGTTTTCAGCTTCGCAGCGTAAATTGCCGGGGCCGCTGTGCGGCCCTATCGCGACACAAGGCCGCTCCTACAACGAGCGTGCCAATAGCGAACAGTTAGTCGCGGTACTCGCACAGGTAGGCGGTATCGACTTTCACCTTCAGCTGGAACTTGCTGTCGGCGGCAACATTGAACTTGTCGCCCGCGTTGAAGGTTTCCCAGTTGTCGCTACCCGGCAGTTTCACGGTCAGCGCGCCCGATACCACGTGCATGATCTCGCGCTTGGCAGTGCCGAACTCGTATTCGCCCGGTGCCATGACGCCGACAGTGGCGGGGCCTTCTTCGCCCGCGAATGCGATCGACTTGACGGTGCCGTTGAAGTACTCGTTGACCTGGAACATGGGCGACTCCTGAAGAGGGGGATGAAAAAGGGCTGGCCAGTATGCCCAAGCCCACAGGCCTCGTCATCTGCTTTCAGGGGCTGTTGGCGGGTAGGGTCAACGGTAGTAGCCGCGCCGTGTTGCGCGCATCTTCCAGGGCCCGGTGCTGCTGCCCGCAAAAGTGCATGCCGGCCAGTTGCAGGGCGCCGTTCAAGCCGGTTGGGCGCTGCAAGTGGCGGGCCTTGGCAAAGCGTTGCTTGAGGTTGATGTGCGGCAATGTGCGCAGCAGGCTGTCGAGCCCATGCTGTTGCCATTCCTGGTGCAACTGCTGGCGGTCGTAGTCGCCCCAGCTGACCCAGGCCTGAAGCTGCCCACGGTGGTGTCCGAGCCATCGCTCGACGTTTGCCCATACCTCGCGAAACGGCGCGGCACTGTCCACGTCTGCCTGGCTGATGTGGGTCAGCTCACGGCAGAAAGGGGTCAGTTGCGGCCGCCGCCGTGGCCTGACGAAACGCTGAAAATGGTCGACCTCGCGGCCTTCGCGGGTGACCAGGCTTGCACCGATTTCAATGATTTCCATCTCTGTGACCGGCCAACCACCTTCATCGGTGGTGGCTTCCAGGTCGATCACCAACCAATGGCCCATACCAGGCTCCCTTGCAGATCCTGCTAGAGCGTAGCCAAACTCAAGGCATCCGGCACCCTATGGCATTTTGCCGCCTGCTTTGGCACAAAGAGCGGGCGCCAGCAGTTGTGCCGCACCCGGAAAACGCCTAGCTTAAGCGGACCCAGGCATGAACCGTGATGAGTGTCCGTCTTGACTCCAGCGCCCGGCCTAAAGGCCTTGTCCACCCTGATCCAGCTGGCCGTGTTCGGGTTGGCGGCACCAGCATGGGCTGCCGATGCTGTCGAGGTGAAGATTGGCGCGGCGCATTTCCCGCCCTACACGGTGCGCCCCGAACAGGGGGCCGACACCGGCCTGCTGCCACAGCTGGTCGACGCGCTCAACCGCTTGCAGCAGGGTTATCACTTTGTCCTGGTGCCCACGTCCATCCAGCGGCGGTTTGGTGACTTCCAGCAAGGCCGCACCGACATGGCGATTTTCGAAAACCCGCAATGGGGCTGGGAGCAGATTGCCCACCAAACCGTGGACATGGGCCTGGAGGACGCCGAAGTGTTCGTCGCCCGCCAGGCCAATGGCAGCGACCCGCATTACTTCGATGACCTGCGCGGCAAACGCCTGGCACTGTTCAATGGCTACCACTACGCCTTCGCCAGCTTCAACCCCGACCCGGACTACCTGCGCAAGACGTACAACGCGACCCTGACCTATTCCCACGACAGCAACCTGCTGATGGTGCAGGCGGGCCGCGCCGATATCGCCCTGGTCACGCGCTCCTACCTCAGCGATTTCCTCGCGCGCAACCCAGCGAGCAAGGCGCAGTTGGTGCCTTCGCAACGCATTGACCAGGTTTATCACCACTACGCCTTGCTGCGCCCGGGAGCGCCTATTGGCGAGCAATCGTTCGCCGGCCTGCTGCGTGACCTGCGTAACAGCGGTGAACTGGCGCGGATCTTCGAGCCCTACCGCATCACGGTCACGGCCCCCAGCGACTAAATTCACGCAACGCGGCAACGTTCTCAGCAGTGAGCCTTTTCTTCATTTTCGTGAGTCAAGCCCATGCCGTTCGATGCCGCTTCGCAGCCCCAGTCACCGCCACGTTGGCGCAGTCTCAGTGCCGAGGAGGGTGACCGCTGGCTGAGCCTCACCCTTGAAGGCCGCCCGCTGATCCAAGTGCACCTCGAGGCGGGTGCCACCCTGCACGTCCACCTTGATCGGCTGTGCCCCGAGCGCCCGTATCAAGCCTTGTGGGCGGCCTGCTATTGGTTGCTGTCCCGCGACACGGCCTGCCAGCGCCTGGTCTGGCATTTGCCCGAGGTGCAGCCCCAGGCGCTGGCCAGTGGCTTGTTGTTGCTGGCTGAGCAGCCCGGCCAGTACCTGTGCGAGCGGGCGCTGTTCTGGCAGTTGCCACAGCCTTGGCTGGGTGAGTCGGTGGCGGCGGTGTACCCGCAGCAGATGCAGATCAGCAATGGCAAGCGCCACCCGCGCCGCGCACCTAAGCCCCGTGGCGAGGTATACCGGCGCTTCGATGCACGCCTGGGTAGCTGGGTGTCGCTGCGCACGCTGGAGATCGAACACGACCTGGAACGCTTCAACCGCTGGCAGAACAACCCGCGTGTGGAGGCGTTCTGGCAGGAGGGTGGCACCCTTGCACAACATCATGAGTACCTGAGCAAGCTCGAAGCCGACCCGCATACCCTGACGCTGATTGGCTGCTTCGATGATGAGCCGTTTGCCTACTTCGAGGCGTACTGGGCAAAGGAAGACCGCATTGCACCGTTTTACCCGGTCGATGACTACGACCGTGGTATCCATATGCTGGTGGGGGAAGAGAGCCATCGAGGGCCGCACAAGGTGGCCAGCTGGCTATCGGCGCTGGTGCACTACCTGTTCCTGGATGACCCGCGCACCCAGCGGGTGGTAGCCGAGCCGCGCGCAGACAACGGCAAGATGATCGGCTACATGCACGACCAGTGCTTCCATTGCGACAAGGCGTTCGACTTCCCGCACAAGCGGGCGGCGCTGATGATTCTGGGGCGGGAGCGGTTTTTCGATCGTTGCAAGCTAGCTTGATACCGAGATGGACTCTTCGCGGGCATGCCCGCGAAGAAGAAAACCCTGTTTGATCAGGCCTGCCGATTGGCGGTCTTGCGGCAGTGCACCAGCGCATCGCGGATCATGAAGTTGACCAGTGTCGGCGACACGCCCAGCTCCTTGGCAATGTCTTTCTGCGGCACGCCATGCAGGCGATACATCTCGAACGCATAGCGGGTACGCTGCGGCAGTTCGTTCAGCGCCTCGGCAATGTCGTCCAGCGCGGCAAGGTTGATGTGGGTTGCTTCGGGCGAGGCGTTCTGGATGACCACATTCAGGCCTTCCTCCTCGGTGCCGGAGTACTTCAGCTCCATCGCCTGCTTGCGGTAATGGTCAATGGCCAGGTTGCGCACGATCTGGAACAAGTAGCTCAGCTGCGCCTTGAAAGACGATGTGATCTGCGGGGCGGCGCTGAGCCGAAAGAAGGCGTCCTGCACCACATCTTCGGCACGCGAGCGGCAGCCGGTGATGCGTGCGGCGATCTTGACCAGGATGCTGCGGTTGTCGACGAAGGCCTGCAGTAATGGTGAATCGCACTTACTTGTGGATAGTTGTTCCGCCATGGAAATCACCTTGTCACAGAGGGGAAAGGAAGCACCCAAAAGTAGGAAGCTTCCTACGACGTGCGACAAACTATTCAGAATGATAATGATTGTCAAATACGAAACGTAATTAGTATCTGTATCTTTCAATTCTAAGGCCGCCGTGTGAAATCGTTCACCCCGGCCCCTTCTGCCACCGCACAATCCTCGCTAATTTCTGCCCCCGCCCATCCGTTCCCCTGTGTACATCCTCGGTCGCCATTCGCTGCCCGCCCACGTTCGCGGAGCAGCCGGCACGCCCCAACAGACACTGGCAGGAACACCCCATGACGGACGCCTTCGAACTCCCGCTCTCGCTGGTCCAGGCCCTGGCGCAACGCGCCGCGCAAACCCCGGACAAGATTGCCCTGCGCTTTCTGGCCGACGCCCCCGGCGAGCAGGCCGTGCTCAGCTACCGGGACCTCGACCAGCGTGCGCGCACCATCGCCGCCGCCTTGCAGGCCCGTGCCGGTTTCGGCGACCGTGCAGTGCTGCTGTTCCCCAGTGGCCCGGACTACGTGGCGGCGTTCTTTGGCTGCCTGTATGCGGGCGTCATCGCGGTACCGGCCTACCCGCCGGAATCGGCACGCCAGCACCATCAGGAGCGCCTGTTGTCGATCATCGACGACGCCGAACCGCGCCTGCTGCTGACCGTGGCGGCCTTGCATGACAGCCTGCAAGGCCTGGAGGCACTGGCAGCAGACAACGCGCCCGAGCTGCTGGCTGTGGACGGCCTGGACCCGGTGCTGGCCGCGAGCTGGCAGGCGCCCGCGCTGAAGGGGGATGACATTGCCTTCCTGCAGTACACCTCCGGCTCCACCGCGTTGCCCAAGGGCGTGCAGGTCAGCCATGGCAACCTGGTGGCCAACGAGCAGCTGATCCGTTGTGGCTTCGGCATCGACCTCAACCCCGACGATGTGATCGTCAGCTGGTTGCCGCTGTACCACGACATGGGCCTGATTGGCGGCCTGTTGCAGCCAATTTTCAGTGGTGTGCCCTGCGTGCTGATGTCGCCAGGTTACTTCCTGGCCCGTCCGCTGCGTTGGTTGCAAGCCATCAGCGAGTATGGCGGCACCATTAGCGGCGGCCCGGATTTCGCCTACCGCCTGTGCAGCGAGCGGGTCAGCGAGGCCTCGCTCAGCGGGCTCGACCTGAGCCGCTGGCGCGTGGCCTATTCCGGCTCCGAGCCGATCCGCCAGGACAGCCTGGCGACCTTCGCCGACAAGTTCCAGGCCTGCGGCTTCGACCCGCAGAGCTTCTTCGCCAGCTATGGCCTGGCCGAAGCCACCCTGTTCGTCAGTGGCAGCCGCCGTGGCCAGGGCATTGCAGCACTGGAGCTGGATGCCGACGCCTTCGCTGTCAACCGCGCCGAGCCGGGCACAGGCAGCGTACTGATGAGCTGCGGCTACCCGCAGCCAGGGCACTCCGTACGCATCGTCGAGCCGCAGCAGTTGCAGGTGCTGGGCGACAACCAGGTTGGCGAAGTCTGGGCCGGTGGCCCGAGCATTGCCCTGGGCTACTGGCGCAACCCTGAGGCCAGCGCCCGTACGTTCGTCGAAATGGACGGCCAGACCTGGCTGCGTACCGGCGACCTGGGCTTCATGCGTGAGGGCGAGGTGTTCGTGACTGGGCGCCTGAAAGACATGCTGATCGTGCGTGGGCAGAACCTGTACCCACAGGACCTGGAAAAAACCCTCGAGCGCGAAGTCGAAGTGCTGCGCAAAGGCCGCGTGGCCGTGTTCGCTGTCGAGCACCAGGGCGAGGAGGGCATCGGCGTGGCGGTGGAGATCAGCCGCAATGTGCAAAAGGCAATCAAGCCCCAGGACCTGATCAAGACCCTGCGCCAGGTCATCGCTGACGCCTGCCGCCAGGCCCCGGCCGTGGTCCTGCTGCTGAACCCCGGTGCGCTGCCGAAGACCTCCAGCGGCAAGTTGCAGCGCTCGGCCTGCCGCCTGCGCATGGACGATGGCAGCCTGGACTGCTATGCCCGTTTCCCTGAAGCGAGCGAAGCCATTGCCAGTGAAGCTGCCGGTGATGAACTGCAAGCACGCATCGCTGCGGTGTGGCGTGACATCCTCAAGGTAGAGGCGGTGGCAGCAGATGATCACTTCCTGCTGCTGGGTGGCAACTCCATTGCCGCTACCCAGGCCACTGCGCGCCTGGCCGATGAGCTGGGTATCAACCTGAACCTGCGGGTTTTGTTCGAGGCGCCGGTACTGGCCGACTACAGCAAAGCCGTCGGCGCAATCATCGTCGAAGGCGGTGCCCACCCCGCAGCCATCGCCACCTTGGCGCGTGCCCAGGCGTTGCCCCAGTCGCTGGCGCAAAACCGCTTGTGGCTGATGTGGCAGCTGGAACCACAATCGGCGGCCTACAACATCCCGGCCGGCCTGCATCTGCGTGGCGAGCTGGACGTAGTGGCGCTGGAAGCGGCCTTCGAGGCACTGGTGGCGCGCCACGAATCGCTGCGTACCGTGTTCAGTGAGGAAAACGGTCAGGCGCTTCAGCGCATCAGGCCGCAGCAGCCGTTCAGCCTGCAGCGCCTGGATCTTGAAGGGCACTCGGCCGAACAGGTCGTAGCGCAGCGAGAAGCCGAGGCCCGTCAGCCGTTCGACCTGACCCAGGGGCCACTGCTGCGAGTAACCCTGGTACGCCTGGGCGACGAAGACCATCAGCTGTGGGTGACCCTGCACCACATCGTTGCCGACGGCTGGTCGCTGAACATCCTGCTCGACGAATTCGCCAAGCTGTACGCCGCTCGCTGCCAAGGCCTGGAGGCCAACCTGGCGCCGCTGACACTGGGTTACGCCGACTATGGCACCTGGCAGCGCCAATGGCTGGCCGACGGTGAAGCCGAACGGCAATTGCAATACTGGAAGGCCCAACTGGGTGATGAACTACCGGTGCTCGACCTGTGCACCGACCACCCCCGCGCCAGCCAGCACAGCGCTGCGCGCTTCAACCTCAAGGTGCCCGCCAAGCTCGGCGACGCGCTCAAGGGTTTGGCCCGTGAGCAGCAAGCCAGCCTGTTCATGGTCCTGCTGGCCGGTTGGCAGGCGCTGCTGCAGCGCTACAGCGGCCAGGCCGATATTCGCGTCGGGGTGCCCAACGCCAATCGCCCGCGCCTGGAAACCCAAGGCATGGTCGGCTTCTTCATCAACACCCAGGTGCTGCGCACACAGTTCGAGGGTCGCCAGTCGTTCACCCAGTTGCTGGCCCAGGTACGCCAGGCCACTTTGCAAGCCCAGGCTAACCAGGACCTGCCGTTCGAACAGCTGGTCGAAGCCCTGCCCGAGGCGCGTGAACAGGGCCTGTTCCAGGTCATGTTCAACCACCAGCAACGCGACCTGTCAGCGCTGCGCCGCCTGCCGGGGCTGCTGGCCGAAGAGCTGCCGTGGCATAGCCGCGAAGCCAAGTTCGACTTGCAGCTGCACAGTGAAGAAGACCACCAGGGCCGCTTGAGCCTGGCCTTCGACTATGCCGCCGAGCTGTTCGAAGCGAGTACCGTCAAGCGCCTGGCCCAGCACCTGCTGGCGCTGCTGGAGCAAGTGTGCAGTGCACCGCAACGGGCGTTGGGCGAGGTGCAGTTGCTCGATGAGCCAGCCCGTGCACAGCTGCTGGGTTGGGGCCAGGCTGCTGCCGCCGCACCGCAGCACCTGCTGGTCGAGCAACTCAATGAACAGGCACGCCTGACCCCGCAGCGCACCGCCCTGGTGTGGGAAGGCGGCAGCCTGGACTACGCCGAGCTGCACCAGCAAGCCAACCGGCTGGCCCACTACCTGCGTGACAAAGGCGTCGGCCCCGACACCTGCGTGGCGATTGCCATCGAGCGCTCGCCGCAGTTGCTGGTCGGCCTGCTGGCCATTCTCAAGGCTGGCGGCGCCTACGTGCCGCTGGATGTCGATTACCCGGCCGAACGCCTGGCCTACATGCTGGCCGACTGCAACGCCGGCCTGTTGCTGAGCCACAGCAGCCTGCTGGGCAAGCTGCCGCAGGTCGCCGGTGTCAGCGCCATTGCCCTCGACCAGTTGCACCTGGACAGCTGGCCCAGCCAGGCCCCCGGCCTGCACCTGCACGGCGACAACCTGGCCTACGTGATCTACACCTCCGGCTCCACTGGCCAGCCCAAGGGCGTGGGTAATACCCACGCGGCGCTGGCCGAGCGCTTGCAGTGGATGCAGGCTACCTACGCGCTGAACGACAGCGACGTGCTGATGCAGAAGGCGCCAATCAGCTTCGACGTGTCGGTGTGGGAGTGCTTCTGGCCGCTGGTAACCGGCTGCAAGCTGGTACTTGCCGGCCCCGGCGAACACCGCGACCCGCAGCGCATTGCCGCGCTGGTTAAGGCCCATGGCGTGACCACGCTGCACTTCGTGCCGCCGCTGTTGCAGGTGTTTGTCCAAGAGCCGCAGGCGGGTGCCTGCAGCAGCCTGCGGCGGTTGTTCTCCGGTGGCGAAGCATTGTCCGCTGCGTTGCGTGACCGCGTGCTGCAAGTGCTGCCGCAGGTGCAGTTGCACAACCGCTACGGCCCGACCGAAACCGCCATCAACGTCACCCATTGGCACTGCCAGGCGGCGGATGGCGAGCGCTCGCCGATTGGCCGCCCGCTGGGCAACGTGCTGTGCCGTGTGCTGGACGATGAGCTTGAACTGACAGCGCCTGGCGTGCCGGGCGAGTTGTACCTCGGTGGTGCGGGCCTGGCCCGCGGCTACCTGGGGCGCCCGGGCCTTACCGCCGAGCGCTTCGTGCCCCAGGCCGACGGCAATGGTCAGCGGCTGTACCGCAGCGGCGACCGCGCCCGCTGGCAGGTGCAGCTAGAGGCGCTGGAATACCTCGGTCGCCTTGACCAGCAGGTAAAGGTGCGTGGCTTCCGTGTGGAGCCCGAAGAGGTTCAGGCCTGCCTGCTGGCGCAAGCGGGAGTCGAACAGGCGCTGGTGCTGATTCACAAGGACGCTATTGGCGCGCAACTGGTCGGTTATTACAGTGGCAGCGCCCAGCCTGCCGACTTGCTGGTCGTGCTGGCTGAGCAACTGCCAGCCTACATGGTGCCGGCGCAACTCATCGCGCTGGCGCAGATGCCGTTGGGCCCCAGCGGCAAGGTCGAGCGCAAGGCACTGCCGGCCCCGGTCTGGCAGCAGCGCGAACACGTCGAGCCACAAACCGAGCTGCAGCAACAGGTCGCGGCCATTTGGTGCGAGGTGCTGAATGTGCCGCGCATCGGCCTGCAGGACGACTTCTTCGCCCTCGGCGGCCACTCGTTGCTGGCCACCCAGATCGTTTCGCGCACGCGCCAGGCCTGCGATGTCGAACTGCCGCTCAAGGCCCTGTTCGACGCCAGCGAGCTGGGCACCTTCTGTGCCGAGATCGCGCGCATTCGCGCCGCCGGTGAACGCAACCTGCAAGGCGACATCGCCCGTGTCGACCGCCGCCAGGCGGTACCGCTGTCGTACTCGCAGCAGCGCATGTGGTTCCTCTGGCAAATGGAGCCGGACAGCCCGGCCTATAACGTAGGCGGCATGGCTCGCTTGCGCGGCACGCTGCATGTGGACGCCTTCGAGCGGGCGCTGCAGGCGTTGATCGTGCGCCACGAAACCCTGCGCACCACCTTCCCCAGCATCGATGGTGTGCCGTACCAATGCGTGGCCGAAGACAGTGGCCTGCACCTCGACTGGCAAGACTTCAGCGCCTTGTCAGCCGATGCCCGCCAGCAACGCTTGCAACAACTGGCCGACGATCAGGCGCACCAGCCGTTCGACCTGGAGCGCGGTCCGCTGCTGCGCGCCTGCCTGGTAAAAGCCGAGGAACGCGAGCATTACTTCGTGCTGACCCTGCACCACATCGTCACCGAAGGCTGGGCCATGGACATCTTCGCCCGCGAGCTGGGCGAGCTGTACGAGGCCTTCGTCGATGACCGTGAGTCGCCACTGGCGCCGTTGCCTGTGCAATACCTGGACTACAGCGTCTGGCAACGGCATTGGCTGGAGAGCGGCGAGGGCGCCCGCCAACTGGCCTACTGGAAGGATCGCCTGGGCGACGAGCACCCGGTGCTGGCGTTGCCCGCTGACCGCCCGCGCCCGGCCGTGCAGAGCCACCGTGGCGAGTTGTATCGCTTTGAGCTCGACCCGGCGTTGGTCGCCCGTGTGCATGCCTTCAACAGCCAGCGCGGCCTGACCCTGTTCATGACCATGACCGCCACCCTGGCCGCCTTGCTGCACCGCTACAGCGGCCAGCGTGACCTGCGCATCGGCGCACCGGTGGCCAACCGCATCCGCCCGGAAAGCGAAGGCCTGATCGGCGCCTTCCTCAACACTCAGGTGCTGCGCTGCGAGCTGGACGGGCAGATGACCGCCAGCGAGCTGCTGGAGCAGATGCGCCAGGCCGCCATCGAAGGCCAGTCGCACCAGGACCTGCCGTTCGACCAGTTGGTCGAGGCCCTGCAGCCGCCGCGCAGCAGCGCCTACAACCCGCTGTTCCAGGTGATGTGCAACGTGCAGCGCTGGGCCTTCCAGCAAAGCCGCACGCTGGCCGGCATGCAGGTCGACTACCTGGTCAACGATGCCAGTGCCACCAAGTTCGACCTGTACCTGGAGGTGACCGACCTCGACGGCCGCCTGGGCTGCTGCCTGACCTACAGCCGTGACCTGTTCGACGAGCCGCGCATTGCGCGTATGGCCGAGCACTGGCAGCAACTGTTGGTTGGCCTGCTCGACAACCCGCAACAGCGCCTGTGCGAGCTGCCGATGCTGAGCAGCGCCGAGCAGCAGGTGCTGGTCGGCCAGTTGCAGGGCGAGCACGATTTCGAGCTCGATCAGACCCTGCATGGCCTGTTCGCCGCCCAGGCGGCGCGCACGCCACAGGCCGGTGCCTTGACTTTCGCTGGCCAGCACATGACCTATGCCGAACTCGATCAGCAGGCCAACCGCCTGGCCCGCGCCCTGCGCGAGCGCGGCGTCGGCCCGCAGGTGCGTGTAGGGCTGGCGCTGGAGCGTTCGCTGGAAATGGTCGTCGGCCTCCTGGCCATTCTCAAGGCCGGCGGCGCTTACGTGCCGCTCGACCCCGAGTACCCGCTCGACCGCCTGCGCTACATGATCGAAGACAGCCGCATTGGTTTGCTGATCAGCCAGCGTGAGCTGTTGAAAACCTTGGGTGAGTTGCCGCAAGGCGTCGCCCGCTGGAGCCTGGAAGACGATGCTGCCAGCCTGTCGGCCTACAGCGATGCGCCGCTGGACAACCTCAACCTGCCGCAGCACCAGGCTTACCTGATCTACACCTCCGGCTCCACCGGCAAGCCCAAGGGCGTGGTGGTCAGCCACGGCGAATTCGCCATGCACTGCCAGGCGGTGATCGCCGCATTCGGCATGCGCAGCGATGATTGCGAGCTGCATTTTTATTCGATCAACTTCGACGCCGCCAGCGAGCGCCTGTGGGTGCCGCTGCTGTGTGGTGCCCGCGTGGTGCTGCGTGCCCAGGGGCAGTGGGGTGCCGAAGACATCTGCCAGCTGGTGCGTGAGCAACAGGTGAGCATCCTGGGCTTTACCCCCAGCTACGGCAGCCAGCTGGCGCAGTACCTGGGCGGGCAGGGCGAACAACTGCCGGTGCGCCTGGTGATTACCGGTGGCGAAGCACTGACCGGCGAGCACCTGCAACGTATTCGCCAGGCCTTTGCCCCGCAGCAGTTCTTCAACGCCTACGGCCCGACCGAAACCGTGGTCATGCCGTTGGCCTGCCTGGCGCCAGAGGCGTTGCCAGCGGACCTTGGCAGCGTGCCGATCGGCCGCGTCATCGGAAGCCGCACGGCCTACATCCTCGACGAGGACCTGGCTTTGTTGCCGCAAGGTGGTATTGGCGAGCTGTATGTCGGTGGTGCCGGGCTGGCTCAGGGCTATCACGACCGCCCTGGCCTTAGTGCCGAGCGCTTTGTCGCCGACCCGTTCAGCACCGCAGGGGGCCGCTTGTATCGCACGGGCGACCTGGTGCGGCTGGGCATTGATGGCCTGGTCGAGTACGTTGGGCGTGCCGACCAGCAGGTGAAAATTCGCGGCTTCCGTATCGAGCTGGGCGAAATCGAGAGCCGGCTGCAGGCGCACTTGGATGTCGACGAGGCCGTGGTACTGGCCCTGGACTTGCCGGGTGGCAAACAGCTGGTGGGCTATCTGGTGAGCAAGCAGGCCAGCGCCGGTAGCGAGGCGCAGAACCTGCTGCGCGAAGCCGTGAAAGCCGATGCCCGCCAGCACCTGCCGGACTACATGGTGCCTGCGCACCTGGTGCTGCTCGACAGCCTGCCACTGATGGGCAACGGCAAGCTCGACCGCCGTGCGCTGCCGCTGCCGGACCTGGAGCAGGCGCGCCAGCAGTACCAGGCCCCAGGCAACGAGGTGGAAGCGCAACTGGCGCAGATCTGGCGCGATGTACTCAACGTTGCCCAGGTTGGCGTGCAGGACAATTTCTTCGAACTGGGCGGTGATTCGATCCTTTCGATTCAGGTGGTCAGCCGGGCCCGTCAGGCCGGCTTGCAATTCACCCCGCGCGACCTGTTCCAGCACCAGACCATCCAGACCCTGGCGGCCGTGGTTCAGCACAGCGAAGCCCCCAGCAGCATCGATCAGGGCCAGCGCCAGGGCCAGACCGGCCTGACGCCGATTCAGCACTGGTTCTTCGACAGCGAAGTGCCACAGCCACAGCACTGGAACCAGGCGGTACTGCTGGAGGCACGCCAACCGCTGGACGAAGCCGTACTGGCACAAGCGATGGCTGCGCTGGTGCAGCACCATGACAGCCTGCGCCTGCGTTTCAGCCAGGCCCAGGGCGGCTGGCAGGCTCAGTACGCGCAGCCTGCTGCCGAGCAGCTGCTGTGGAGCGCCACCGTCGCCGATTTCGCAGACTGCCAGGCGCTGTACACCGACCTTCAGCGCAGCCTCGACCTGCAACAAGGCCCGCTGCTGCGTGGCTTGCTGGTGCGTGACGGGCAGGGCAGCCAGCGCCTGTTGCTGGCGATCCATCACCTGGTGGTCGATGGCGTGTCCTGGCGGGTGTTGCTGGAAGACTTGCAGGCGCTGTACCGTGGCCAGCCACTGCCGACCAAGACCCACGCCATGGGCGATTGGGCCACACGCCTGGCCAGTTACGCCGGCAGCGATTCGCTGCGCGACGAACTGGGCTGGTGGCAAGGCCAGCTGGGTGGCGTGCGCCGCGAACTACCGTGCGATCACCCGCAGGGTGGCAACTTGCACCGCCACGCCCATACCCTGGCCATCGGCCTGGATGTGGAGCAAACCCGGCAACTGCTGCAACAGGCCCCGGCGGCCTACCACACCCAGGTCAATGACCTGCTGCTCACTGCGCTGGCGCGTGCCTTGTGCCGCTGGAGTGGCGAGGAAGAAGTGCTGGTGCAGCTCGAAGGCCACGGTCGTGACGGGTTGTTCGAGGACATGGACCTGACCCGCAGTGTCGGCTGGTTCACCAACGCCTATCCACTGAGCCTGCGCCCGTTGCCAGGCGAGGACGACGCGGCGCGGGCCGGCTCGATCAAACGCATCAAGGAGCAACTGCGCCAGGTGCCGCACAAGGGGCTTGGCTACGGTGTACTGCGCTACCTGGCCGATGCGGCCGGGCGCGAGCAGATGGCGGCCTTGCCGCAGGCGCGTATCACCTTCAACTACCTGGGTCAGTTCGACCAGCAGTTCGACAGCACCGCGCTGTTCCAGCCACTGGAGGCCCCAGCAGGCCTGGCCCACGACCTCGACGCACCGCTGCCCAACTGGCTGAGCGTCGATGGCCAGGTGTATGGCGGCGCCCTGCAACTGCGCTGGACCTACAGCGCCGAGCGCTATGACCAGCAAACCATTGCCCGGCTGGCCGAGGCCTATCGTCAGGAGTTGCTGACGCTGGTCGCGCATTGCCTGGCCGATGGCAACGGCAGTTTCACCCCCTCCGACTTCCCGTTGGCGCATCTGACGCAGGCGCAGATCGACGCCCTGCCGGTACCGGCTGCGCAGATCGAGGACGTCTACCCGCTGACGCCGATGCAGGAAGGCATGCTTCTGCACACCCTGCTGGAGCCGGGCACCGGCCTTTACTACATGCAGGACCGCTACCGCATCAACAGCGCCCTGGACCCTGAGCGTTTCGCCCAGGCCTGGCAGGCCGTGGTGGCGCGCCATGAAGCATTGCGCGCTTCGTTCAGCTGGAACAGCGGCGAGGCGATGCTGCAGATCATCCACAAACCGGGCAACCTGGCGGTGGACTACCAGGACTGGCGCGGCCTTGCAGACGACGCCCAGGAGCAGCGCCTGCAGGCCCTGCACAAGCAAGAGCGCGAGGCCGGTTTTGCCCTGCTCAGCGAAGCACCGTTCCACCTGCGCCTGGTGCGCGTGGCCGACGAGCGCTATTGGTTCATGATGAGCAACCACCACATCCTGATCGATGCCTGGTGCCGCTCGCTGCTGATGAACGACTTCTTCGAGGTGTACCAGGCCCTTGGCGAAGGCCGTCAGGCCCAACTGCCGGTGCCGCCGCGCTACCGCGACTACATCGGCTGGCTGCAACGCCAGGGCCTGGACGACGCACGCGCCTGGTGGCAGGCCAACCTGGCCGGCTTCGAGCGCGCCACGGCTATCCCAAGTGACCGCCCGCTGCGCCATGACCACGCGGGTAGCGGCATGGTGGTCGGCGATTGCTACACCCGCCTGGAGGTGAGCGATGGCGTGCGCCTGCGTGAACTGGCCCAGGCTCACCAGCTGACCGTCAACACCTTCGCCCAGGCGGCCTGGGCCCTGGTGCTGGCGCGTTACAGCGGTGACCGCGACGTGGCCTTTGGCGTAACCGTGGCCGGGCGCCCGGTGAGCATGCCGCAGATGCAGCGCACCGTCGGGCTGTTCATCAACAGCGTTGCCCTGCGCGTGCAGTTGCCGGTAGCCGGTGAGCGCCGCAGCGTGCGCCAGTGGCTGCAAGGCCTGCTGCAAAGCAACATGGAACTGCGCGAGTACGAATACCTGCCGCTGGTGGCGATCCAGGATTGCAGCGAGCTGCCCAAGGGCCAGCCGCTGTTCGACAGCCTGTTCGTATTCGAGAACGCGCCGGTTGAAACCGCCGTGCTCGACCACGCCCAGCACCTGAATGCCAGTTCCGACTCGGGCCGTACCCATACCAACTTCCCGCTGACGGCGGTGTGCTACCCCGGCGACGACCTGGGCCTGCACCTGTCGTTCGACCAGCGCTACTTCGACTACCCGACCGTCGAGCGCCTGCTGGCCGAGTTCAAGCGCATGCTGTTGGCGCTGGTACAAGGCTTCGAGGGCGAGGTGAGCGAGCTGCCGATGCTGGGGGCAGACGAGCAGCGCTTCCTGCTGGAAGACTGCAACCGCACCGAGCGGGCTTATCCGCTGGAACAGAGCTACATCGCACAGTTCGAAGCGCAAGTGGCTGCGCACCCGGAACGTACCGTGGCCCGCTGCCTGGAGGCGTCCTACGACTACGCCGGGCTGAACCTGGCGGCTAACCGCCTGGGCCATGCCTTGATCTGGGCCGGTGTGAAGGTGGACCAGCCGGTGGCACTGCTGGCCGAGCGCGGGTTGCCGCTGCTGGGCATGATAGTCGGCAGCTTCAAGGCCGGTGCCGGCTACTTGCCGCTGGACCCGGGCCTGCCTGCCGCGCGCCTGCAAAGCATCATCCAGCTCAGCCGTACCCCGGTGCTGGTATGCAGCGCGGCCTGTGCCGAGCAAGGCCGGCAGTTGCTGGCTGAGCTGAACGTTGCGCCAAGGCCACAGCTGCTGGTGTGGGAAGACATCCAGGCCAGCCAGGTTGCCAGCCACAACCCAGGCATCCACAGTGGCCCGGACAACCTTGCCTATGTGATCTACACCTCAGGCTCCACCGGCCTGCCGAAAGGGGTGATGGTCGAGCAGCGTGGCATGCTCAACAACCAGCTGAGCAAGGTGCCGTACCTGGCATTGAGCGATCAGGACGTGATCGCCCAGACTGCCTCGCAGAGCTTCGATATTTCGGTGTGGCAGTTCCTGGCCGCGCCGTTGTTCGGGGCCACAGTAGAGATTGTGCCGAATGCCATCGCCCATGATCCGCGGGGCCTGCTGGCGCATGTGCAAGCCACCGGCATCACCGTGCTGGAAAGCGTACCGTCGCTGATCCAGGGCATGTTGGCCAGCGACCACCAGGCGCTGGACGGCCTGCGTTGGATGCTGCCGACAGGCGAGGCGATGCCCCCGGAGCTGGCCGCGCAGTGGCTGCAGCGCTACCCGCAGATCGGCCTGGTCAACGCCTACGGCCCGGCAGAATGCTCCGATGACGTGGCGTTCTTCCGCGTCGATGCCGCGTCGACCCAAGGCAGTTACTTGCCCATCGGCACGCCGACCGACAACAACCGCCTGTACCTGTTTGGTGAAGATCAGGCGCTGGTGCCGCTGGGTGCGGTGGGCGAACTGTGTGTGGCTGGCACGGGCGTTGGCCGTGGCTATGTCGGCGACCCGCTGCGTACTGCGTTGGCGTTTATCCCTCACCCATACGGTGCACCGGGCGAGCGCCTGTACCGCACCGGTGACCTGGCGCGGCAGCGCCCGGACGGTGTGCTGGAGTACGTCGGGCGCATCGACCATCAGGTGAAGATACGCGGCTACCGCATCGAGCTGGGCGAGATCGAAGCCCGCCTGCACGAACGGGCGGAAATCCGCGATGCTGCGGTGGGCGTGCAGGAGGGCGTCAATGGCAAGCATCTGGTCGGTTACCTGGTGGCCCATCAGGGCATCGCTGCCGACGCCGCGTTGCTGGAACAGGTGAAGCAACGCCTGCGTGCCGAGTTGCCGGAGTACATGGTACCGCTGCACTGGGGCTGGTTCGACAGCCTGCCGCACAACGCCAACGGCAAGCTGGACCGCAAGGCGCTGCCCGCCATCGACATTGGCGGCCAGCACAGCCAGGCCTACCAGGCGCCGCGCAATGAGCTGGAAGAGGTCTTGGCGGGTATCTGGGCCGATGTGCTCAAGGCCGAGCGGGTGGGGGTGCACGACAACTTCTTCGAGCTGGGCGGGCATTCGTTGCTGGCCACGCAGATTGCCTCGCGGGTGCAGAAGCAATTGCAGTTGAACGTACCGTTGCGGGCGATGTTCGAGTGCAGCACTGTGGAGGAACTGGCCGAGTACGTGCAGGGCCTGCAGGGCAGTGCGCTGGATGACGACAAGGTCGACCGGCTGAGTGATCTGATGGCCGAGTTGGAAGGCCTTTGACCGGCAGGGGCGCTTGGCGCCCCTTTTTAGTGGCCACGGTACCTAGATCGCGGCGTTGATAAAGGCCTCATCTAACGATTCGGCGCCGTGGCAAGCCATGAACTGTTCACCACTATCAAACGCTTCCAGTCGTTTATTGGCGAGCATGTAAAAGCGATGGCAATTTTTTGTGATTTCCTCTGTGTAATGTGAAGCAATCAACACGCACGCGCCCTCCCGGCATGCGTTGTGTATGCCTAGCCATATGTAATGCCGGAACTCAGGGTCCACCCCAGCTGTGGGCTCGTCAAGAATGATCAAGTCACTGTTCAAAAGCAGTAGGGTCAGCGTGAAGTAGCTGCGAATCTCGCCATAACTGCAGTTGGACGCTTTTTTATTAGCGATTTCTGCATATCGTTTGGACAGGGAAGGAGACCATTGAGCCAGTTTTGAAAGTATTTCTAAGTGATCGGGGGCGTCATTGGGGGCTAGGCTGGTGATAAGTTTGCTCGCTTCATTCATGCGCAGTAAAGGGGGTGGGGTAAGAATTTGGGTTAAATAAGCCTGATGCTTGGATGAGTTGGTGACGACGCCCCGGATTGGTTTCTTTACGTTGCAGATGAGGTCGAATAGCGTCGTTTTTCCTGCGCCATTCTTGCCCAGTATGCCGATCATTTCGCCTTGTTTGATGTTGAGTCCGATATTGTCCATCAGCGTGGTTCCGCTGTACCCGAAACAAAGGTCGGTTATTTTTAGTATATCCATTAGTAGCGGCTCCATATGGGTTGGGTTCTAAAATGTCGTCCTGTCAGGTATGTGCAGGCCGCAAAGGCTGAAAGAGCCGTCAAGAAACTGCTGGGAAGTGAAAATTCGCCATGGAATACCTGAACACTCAGATAGAGCGGGTTGATCAGCGTTAGCGGGTGAGACGTGTCGTAGCCCTGTAGGGTAGCTGTGTACCCAGAGACCAGCATGAGAAAGGACATGAGCGAAAAAAGCGTGCTGGCAGTGCTGAACTTGATGGGCAGTGCAGCGATCCCTAGGCCGATACAGGTGAACATAAGATAACTTGTGTAAAAGCATGCCAGCAGATACAAAAGCTCAGGGAGTAAGTAGTGCCCTCGTAGCGGCTTGGTCAATAGGTAAAAAAGCAAGGCGTAGAGTGTGCTCAGCACTAAGTAGCTGAGTGTGTGTGAAATCAGGAATATTTTTATTGCGCCGCGTTGATATATGAAAGAGCGAGTGAAGCCGCTTTCTCGCCTGCCGATCAAGTAAAAACTAAATCCAAAAAAGGCAACACTTGCTGAAATGTATGAGTAGAACCACGCAGTTGACGCAGTGTAGGTTAAGGTTGTGTGCTTTGGGGTTGTAATGATGAAGAGTAGACAGGGTGCAAGTGCTGACCATAGAAGTGATGTGGGTTCTCTCAAGTGCTCAGTGATCAAGATCCTGATAATGCGTGTGATTTTTTTTGCGCTGAGTAGGAGGTGGCTTAAATAGAGATTCATGGGAACGGGACCATTCTGGAGAGCTGACGGCTTATGATTTTATTGAGGAAGTGTTCGGAGTAAGTATTTTTGATGTTGAGGTGGCTTGCGTTATTCATGTGGAGGAATAAATTGGGTGAAAAATATTTGCAGAAGTAAAGGTTTGACTGTTTGTAGGGGGTGGACGATAAGTGGAGATATCCATTGAATTCTAGTTCTCTTATGGTTGTTAATAGATTCTGTAGGGTTAGCTCTTTCGATGGTGTACGTTTCTGGTTGTGCTGGGTTGATGTCAAATCTCTGGATGTATCTTGGAAAGTATCGTAGCTGTTGCAATTTAGGAAGTGTTTGAGATAAGGGTCTTGAAGTGGGTTTTCTATTTCATGGTCATTATCGATTGCCTGCATAAAGCGAAATGTCTGCCATAATTCGACTATTGCTTTCTCTAAAGCAATCCTTGAGGTGGCGGCGTAAGCCATGCCAGCGCAAAATTTCACTTTGGCGGTGGTGTCTTGATTGCCATAACATAAGAGTAGGCAGCTTCCTGGAAAGCGTTCGTCGGTTAGATTGAGGATGCACAGTTCGCCAGATTTTTTTAGCTCTTGGAGGAGTGGCAAGCTGGTGCTTCCAGCTAGTATGGGGTAGGCATCATTGAGTTTTATTTCCGCTGTGCAGGTTTTTGTAAGCCAGTATCTAAGTAGAAACTGCCGTTCCAGTGTTTCCTTGAGTGCTCCGAGCACTGCATTGTTGATCGTCATTTGTGCGCTGCATCCACATGTGTCTCTGATTGGGTAGATGCTATTGTCAGTAAAATTTCGGCACTCTGAAATGGAAAGGCATACGGTTGGGATCTTGCAGCTTGTAAAATCAGTGATTCTGTATGCCGTTGTACGGTCAAAGTGATGCGACTGCAAAGACGAGCTTTTATTAGGTATTAAGGTTTGAGAAAACGCTTGGATGAATTCTTTGTGCTCTTTGGTTGTCAGTCCGATGTCTAGTTTGTTTGTGTCATGGACAGGGATGTCTAAGTAAAAATGTTTACGTTCAAAATGTTCGCCTAATGCGCTGTCGGTTATATCTGATGACCAGCCGCTGCTTGAACCGTAGGTGCGCCAACGGGTGCCACATTCTACGCTGCTGGGTAGGTGAGTGACTGCGCTAGGCCTAAGTAGAAAAAAGTCCGAAAATTCCGGGTAGTGTATCTCGTTAAAAATATTTATGGGTCTAACCTATTAGTTGGATGCATGTGGGTAGGAAAAGAGTCGGGTTGAGATTCAAATTTTTGGTTACTTGATGGTCGGTGTACCCTGACCATGGTCTGCTATTTAGGTGGAGTTCTTTGCAGCGCAAGTCAGTAATCATATACATCGAGCCTGCCTCCATTAGACTCAAGCGATAGCCTCTGTATCGATACTTGAACAGTGCTTTGGGTAAGTAGATCAAATATATAAGTGCTAGTGACGGTCGGCCGATGTCGACGTTTTTTGGGATAATTGCTTCAGTCAATTTTCTGATGTTAATTGATGGGGTATGAGCTTCCAGTGATCTTGAGGATGGAAGTAAGTGTAGGGCGTTAGTTTCAGTTGGCCATTGCTCGATCTTGTTGTTGAGGTTGATGCAAAATACTTCTATTGGATAAAGCGCTCCGCCGCTTGGATAACCTCTGTTGTAGGCAGTGGAGCTTTTGGTCAAGAGGGGTGAAAGCAGTGCTTGGACCGTTTTGAAATGAAGTGGGCGATCTTTAAATTGATCACATGAATTATTTCTCCGTAGTGAATGTGAATTTGCTAGAGGCCTAAGAGTCAGTTCTTTGGTTTTGCTGGGTGCTGTAATGGTGTTGAGGCGTAATTCGTTCCCGGTAAGCTTTGTAAGGTCCTTTGATGGTATGTGGTGAAGGGTGCTTAGGTGTTGTGTCGCTTCGTGGATTATGTAGTTGCCTTTGGCGTGGAATGCCAAAGTCTCATCCATGACATCAGGGCATATAAACTTCAAGTATTCGTCATGGCTTATATTCATTGTTCAAATCCTATGCATTGGCACAGTGGCCAGTGGACGCTGGCGTCTTCTGTAGTATTTCCGGTTTCCAGGTTGATTGTTCTGGATAATAGAACTTGATCTTGAGTGGTTTTTGATTTTGGCGCTTGAGTGAGTTTGTTTGTGAATGAAATAATGGTGCCTAAAATTAAAGACTTTTGGAGTTCGTCTATTTCTATTTTTGGTAGGTCGAGGTTGTTGCTACGGCAGAAAGACCAAATTTTGCTCCAGTGGTGCTGACTTGTTCTCAGGCTTTCGTAGTGCGCGATACGGTCAAGTGTGCAAAAAGCGCACGGGTTTCCAATTGAGGGGATATGAATTTCCGTTAAATGGAAATGAACGCCGCTGATGAAGCCAACAGTGGCGCCATAGTTGGGGTTTGTTGCTAGTAGTTTTTTATAGGTGGACTTTAGCAAGTGCGGGCTCAGTTTTGCGCAAGCGAATACGAAGAGCGTAGGCTCGTCGTTGTTGGGATGTGTGTAGTCAGCGATATTCCTTATTTCTAATTTGTTGTTGTACTTTTTTTCAAGGTACTTGGTTGTCTCGCCTGGAATTTCTAGATCGTGGTAGATGATGGTGCGCTGAAAGCTAGGTGGATCAGTGAGCTCTCCGATTATTGACAGGCTTTTTAAGAATTTTATCGCGCTGGCAGGTTGGAGTTTTGCCTTTTTTAGTATGTGGCCCAGTGCATGAGGGTGGATATATTTGGATTGATTTTTTTCAATTAATTGTAAGGCTTCTATTATTTTTGGTTCGGTGATCTTCGTGAAGCCTTTGGATGAGAAGACCATCGGTTCAGTGTCAAAGTTGAGTATTTCGTAGTTGTAGATTCTGAGTGTTTTCATAAAATACCTGAAAGGTTGCGGGCGCCTGCAGTAGTCGTCGCAGAAGCCCGCTTATAGTTACAGGGTTGCCGGGTCGTTGTTTATGCCATTGTTTCCACCACAGCCGCCGGAGCCGCCGCTGCCACCCTTGCAGCCTCCACCGCCTCCACAATCGCCGCTGCCACCACAACCACCGGCGCTACCAGATCCTCCGAAGAATTCAGCTTCCATATCGCAATTGTTTTCGGAGGCTAATGCCAAAAGGCTAATGCCATATTGATTTTCCATAGTGTCTCCTTGTTTTTGTTGTTACCCGAAAGAGTGCGGCATGAAGAGGTTTAGGCGTTCGATTGATCTATGTCAATTGCGCTTCAGAGTAGGTGGGTGTATTTGGTGGGTTGGGGTGGTTTGGTTGGAAGCTATTGTTGTAGGACTGCTCTTCAGATGCGTCTTACATGTAGTTAGTATTGGTCGGTTATGTTTACTTTTGCCTTTATTAATGTAGGAGGTTTCGGCTTTTGTCATGCGAAATTGCTGTAGCAAGTATGCGAGTTTTCTGAAGCTGTTCTTGAGGGTGGTTCAATAGGGGTAGGCGATGAGGCATTGTTTAGCAGCGGGTGGCGTAGAATCAGTGTTTCTAAATGTGTAGAGCTGCTGTTTCAGCGACATGGATATGGGGTCGCTAATCGCCGTGTGACTGATTTTGGAGAGATTGATCGGCTTTGCTCGTTGTGGTCGAGTGAACGAGCATTGGCAGTTGGCGAAGAGGAACGCTCTTCGCTTGCAGAGAGCGATCAGTGCTATGTGCCGCTGCGGGCGATGTTCGATTGCAGCACGATGGAGTAGCCAGGGTGTATGTGCAGTGGCTGCAGGGCAGTGCGCTGGATGACGACAAGGTCGACCGGTTGAGTGACCTGATGGCCGAGCTGGAGGGGTTGTAAACGCCCCAGGTATTGCGCTGTGCCCAAGGCCGGCGCTGTCCCTGTAGGAGCGGCCTTGTGTCGCGAAAGGGCCGCGAAGCGGCCCCGGCGATAATCGCGGCGAAGCTGAAAATGTGGGGCCGCTTCGCGCCCCT
>NZ_QJRC01000098.1:0-458703 GCF_013393325.1 Pseudomonas hunanensis | reverse complement strand
AAGGCCGCTCCTACAGGATCTGCGTTTGCCCTCAGGTCATGGGGGCTCAGCGTTTGCCGAGTATCTTCCCAAGCATCTCCGGCCGCGGTGCCCCTTGCTGACTCTGCAGGTTGCCTTGCTCGTCTTTATAGAAAATTGCCGGGGTCGCCTGCAACCCCATCTCTTCCATCAACGCCATGTTGGCCGCCAGCTTCTGCTGCACCGCCTCCGGCACTTTCTCCAGTGGTTTCAGGGTGCTGGCCTTGCCGGCCTTCTCGTGTTCCTGCAGGGCCTTGGCCGGGTCTTTCGCGGCCAGCAGCGCCGCCGACTTCCCTGGGCTGTCCTCGCGGATGATACCGACCATGATATGGCGCAACTGCACCTTGCCCGATTCCACCCACGGCCGTGCCTGCTCCCAGAACATGTTGCAGTACGGGCAGTTCGGGTCACTGAACAGATACACCTTGCGCGGCGCGTCGGCCTTGCCGTCGGCGATCCAGGCGGTCTTTTCCATCTTGGCCCAGATTGCCTTGCTCATCGGCGCATACACCAGCTTCTCCAGCGGCTCGGCGCTAAGGTCCTTACCCTGTTCGTCGAACAGGCTGCCAACCAGCACATGCTTGCCGTCGGGGGTGAGGTACAGGGCCAGGGCGTTGTTCTGGTATTCGGCGGCGTAGCCGCGCAGGCCGTTTGGCGCATCGAAGCTGCCTTTGATCACGGCACCCTTGGCTTGCAGTTGCTGAACCGCTTTGGGCAGTTCTTCGGCCTGCAGGGCAGGGGCGGCCAGCAGGGCCAGGGACAGGGGCAGCAGTGCAGTCAATCGCATGTCAGTTTCCTTGTGCGGCAGGGGCGGGCGCAATGGCCCGGTCGAAAGGTTCCAGGGCGTGGCGCAGGCTGGCCCGGGACAGCTCGCCCAGGTGGCTGCCGACCAGCCGCCCGTCGGCGTCGTAGAACAGTGTGGTGGGCAGGGCCATGGAGCCGACCCGCTGGGCCAGCAGGCCGGTGCCGTCGAACAGCACGTGGGTCAGGCTCAGGCCGGTGGTGGCGAGGAAGGTGCTGACGTTTTCCGGGGTCTCGCCCTGGTTGACGAACAGGAAGGTCACATGCGGGTAGTCGCTTTGCGCCTGTTGCAGCACCGGCATTTCGCGTCGGCAGGGCGGGCACCAGGTGGCCCAGATGTTGATCACCAGCGGTTTGCCACGGTAGCTGTGCAACGCGACGGGTTGGCCGCCGGCGTTGCGCAGGCTCAGTTCGGGCAGCTCGGTGCCCTTGCTGTACAGGTGCCCGCCAAGGCTGGCCAGGGCCCAGAACAGCGCACCGCTGAACAGTGCCCAGCCCAGCGGGCGGCGCAGGCCAGGGTGTCGCCAGCCCTGCCACAGGGCGCCGAGGACGATGCCGGCCAAGCCCGACCAGAACAGGAAACCACCATCACGGATGTCGATGATTTGCAGCAGGTCGTCCTGGTACATCGGCCAGTAAGCCAGCACGAACCCGGCGCGGGCACACAGCAGGCCGATCAGGAACAGATTGAACAGTGCCGATTCCGGGCTCTCGCCGCCACGCCTGGCGACCCACCAGCCGACCACGCAGGCAATCCCCAGGGCGGTGAGCATCAGCAGGTGGTTGAGGGCCATGGTCAGTGGCCCAAGTGTTACGGTCAGCATCAGCCTTGGCTCCTGGTCTGGGTCCAGTGTTGCTGGAACGCGGCGGCGTCCACTTCACCGGTGATGCGCCGCGCACGGCGTTCTTCGCCTTCCGGGCCAATCCAGATGATGCTTGGCGGGCCGGGTACCTGGTAGCGCTGCAGCAGGGCTTTGCTGGCCGGCGTGTCGGCGGTCACGTCCAGGCGCAACAGGTGCACACCGGCCAGGCCGGCTTGCACGTCGCTGCGGGCGAACACCTGCTTTTCCATGACCTTGCACGACACGCACCAGTCGGCATAGTAGTCGAGCATCACCCACTGGCCACGGGCCTTGGCCGCATCCAGTTCACGTTGCAGGTCTTCGGGGCGGCTGACGGTGACGAAGCTGTCTTCGGCCTGTTGGATGGCGACCGGTGCAGCACCACCGCCAGCGAACGGGCGCAGCGGCTGCCAGAGGTCGTCGCCACCGGCTGCCGCGCCTACCAGCAACAGGCCGCCCCACAGGGCGCCCAGCACAGGTACCGCGCGCATCGCTGGCAGCCGCTGCAGGGCCGGCCAGGCGGCCCAGGCCATGGCGATCAACCAGGCACCGCTCAATGCCAGCAACAGGGTGGCAGGCAGCAGACTGCGCACGGTGTACAGCGCCATGGCCAGGAACACGAAGCCAAATACGCCCTTGACCCGGTCCATCCAGGCCCCTGGGCGCGGCAGGTAACGGTTGCCCAAAGTGACCAGCAACAGCAGCGGCACGCCCATGCCCAGGCCGAGGCTGAACAACACCAGCGCCCCTTGCAGCACATCGCCACTCTGGGCGATGTACAGCAGCGCGCCGGCCAATGGCGCGGTCATGCATGGGCCAAGCAGCAGGCCGGAAAGCGCCCCGAGCAGCGCTGCGCCGTACAGGTTGCCGCCACGGGTACCTTGCCCGGCACGGTCAAGGCGGTCACGTAGGGCGGCGGGCAATTGCAATTCGAAGGCGCCGAACATCGGCAGCGCCAGCAGCACGAACAGACCAGCCAGGCTGCCCAGCAGCCAGGGTTGTTGCAGCCAAGCCTGCAGGCTGGCACCTAGCAGCGCGGCGACCACACCCAGTGCGGCGTATACCAGGGCCATGCTCAACACATAGACCCCGGCCAGCAGCCAGCCACGCCGGGCGCTGGCGCCATTGCCCAGCACCAGCCCGGCGAGGATCGGCAGCATCGGCAGCGAGCAGGGGGTAAAGGCCAGCAGCAGGCCAAGGCCGAAGAACGCCAGCAGGCTCCAGGCCAGGTGGCCTTGTTGCAGGCCGCTGGCCAAGGCTTGGTCGCTGGCTTGCTCGGCAGCGGGTGTCACACTGCCGCCCAGGTCGATCAGCGTGGTTTGCGGTGGGTAGCACAGGCCAGCGTCGGCGCAGCCTTGCCACCCTAGGCGCAATTGCCCCTGGGCATTGGCCGGCAGCAGCAGTTCGAGCTGGTCGCGGTACACCGCGCTGTCACCGAAAAACTCGTCATGGTGGTTGAGCGCCGGTGGCAGCGGCGGGTGCTGCTCGGCAGGCAGGCCGTCGAACTTCAGGCGCTTCTGGTACAGGTAGTAGCCCGGCTTGATCTGGAAGTACAGGCGCATCTGGCCGTCGGCCTGGCGGTCGTGGCTGAGCACGAAGGCCTGGTTGACCGGCAGGAAGTCTGGTTTTACCTCGAACGGGTTGGCCTGCAACGGGCCGGCCAGCAGTAGTGTCAGGAAGAGCAGGAGGACGCGCATGTCTTCGCCTTGGCAGATCTAGGAATGGGGCCATGCTGGCTGGGGTCGATTAACCCAAGGTTAACCCGGTCCTACAACGGCGGTCCTACAGATCCGTGCGTCAGTTTGGACACACCGCGACATATTGTCGGCTTGACTTTGCTTATGCCCATATTCTTGTTGTAAAGTTGACGCACAGGTCAATTTTTTCTGACCCGCGTGACAAGGTTCTCACCCTTCCGAGTCCCCCGCACAAGAATCAAAAAGATGGGCAGACCCCCTGCTGCCCAGAGGATCAAGCATGTCCAACCGTGATATTTCCCGGCGCGCCTTTTTGCAAGGCGGCCTGATCGCTGGTGTCGGCGTGACCATGGCGCCACTTGGCAGCCAGGCATTTGCCGCACTGATGGAGGAACGCGTCACCACTTCGCCGCAGAAGTGGATGAACCATGACGGCAAGGCGCGTTTCCGCAACGATGCCTTGTCCAAGGTCTGTGGCGACAAAGTGTTCGCCCGTGACATCCGTGCCAAGGACATGCCCGGCTGGCCCGCCCAGCAGGGGCATGCGCTGTTGCTCAAGGCAACCAAGGCCGACCGTATCTATGCCGGCCATGATCTGAGCCTGCTCGGTGCCGAGTTGCAGCCGGACCGGGTTGTCACTGCCGCCGACCTGGAAAAGGATGGCATCGCCTGGCCTGAAGCCCATTCGCCCGACCCGTTGCTGCCGCCCGGCAAGGTGCCGATGTTCATCGGTCACCCGGTGGCGATCCTGATCTGGCACGACTTCGAGCGCTTCCGCCAGGCCAAGCGCAAGCTGCAGTTCAATGAGCAGGCGATACGTTACGGTGCCCAGGCACCGCTGTATCAGCGTGACCCTTACGGCAGCTTCCGCTTCGTGCGGGTGGGTGGCGCCACGCCGTTCGACGACGATGAATTCTCCAGCCTGAAGAATTCGATGTTGTTCCCCACCATCCTCAACCGCAAACCGGTGTGGTCCAAAGAGCCCAACCAGCACGGCGACCTGACCGAGCAGGGGCTGTTCTACGCCAAGCGCATGGCCGAGCAACTGGACAACCCGCCCGAGGACTGGCTGGTGTTCGACGAGCGCTACAAGACGCCGTCCATCGAACCTGCCGCACTGGAACCGGACAACGGCAATGGCTGGTACGACCCGGCCACAGGCACGCTGCATTTCGTGGTTGCCACCCAGTGCCCGTTCGAAGTAGCGCAGGAATGCGTGCACATGATCAAACCGTCGCGCTTCGCCCTCAACACGCTGAATATGCACCCTGGCTACACCGTGGGTTACGGCTCGAAAGACAACAACATCTTCGTCTTCTACGCCGCTGTGGCCGCGTTGTACGGCGCCGGCGTGCCGATCCGCCTGGCCAACGACCGTTATGAGCAGTTCCAGAGCGGCATCAAGCGCCATGCCTTCGATATCCGCTACCAGTTGGCCGTGGACAAGAAGGACAACAGCTTCAAGATCTTCCGCGCCGACATGAGCTGCGATGGCGGCGGGCGCATCAACTACAGCCCGTCGGTGGCGGCGGTGGGTGCCACTGCAGCGCAGTCGATCTATTACATGCCGCAGAACGATCTGTCGGTTACCGCCTACCATTCCCGTGGTGTCGAAGCTGGCTCCATGCGCGGCTACGGCACCCTGCAGAGCATGGCGGCGACTGAGATGATGGTCGACGAAATTGCCGGCCGCCTGGGCGTCGATGCCATTGACCTGCGCCGCGCCAACGCGCTGAAGTCGGGTATGAAGAACACCCAGGGCGCGGTCCCGGCGGGTGCATTGCGCCTGTACGAGATTCTCGATAAAGCCGCTGTGCATGAATGGTGGCGCAATCGCGACACGCGCAAGCAGCAGTTGGACGCGCAGGACCAGGACCACTGGTACGGCGTAGGCTTTGCGATCTGCCAGAAAGACTTCGGCACCGGCTCCGAAGCACCGATGGCCAGCATCGAATTCAGCCGCGACGGGCGCATCAGCCTGCGCCACATCGGCACCGAACTGGGCACCGGCATGTCCACCTCCCAGGCCCTGGTGGTCAGCGACTTCATGGGCCGCTCGGCGGACGAGGTCAGGACGGCGGTCACCGAATGGCCAGAGCTGCAACTGAGCACCAGCGGTAACCCGTACCTGATCAGCCAGGCCGAGCAGGATGCTGCGCTGCGCAACCCGCGCTGGGTCGGCAAGCTGGCGTCGCCCTCGTCGGCGACCAACTCGGCCTTCTACTTCAGCCATGCCACCCGCGAAGCGGCGCGCGTGCTGTTCAACCATGGCCTGTGGCCGGCGGCCATGGCCATCTGGAGCCAGGGCCCACATGGCGGCCAGGCCAACCCGCTGGTGGTGCGCCGCGAGAACGCGGTGTGGGTCAACGGTGAGCTGACCGGCAACGGCCTGGCGCCGATCCCGTTCGCCCAGCTGGCGCAGAAGGCCCATGACATGGGCCTGGTCACAGGCGTGAGCGTGCACGGCTTCAACCGCTGGAGCTGGGCCGAGGCCGACTTCGTCATCGACGGCGTGCGCGAGCGCTTCCCGCTCGACGCGGTGGCGGTGAAATACGGTGACGGCGCGGTGAATGCCAAGAAGGCGCAGATGAGCAGCCACGGCTACCACCTGCTCGATCGGCAGAACGCCGCCTATCCCGACACCCAGCTGAACAACGCCATGGTCACCTACTACAGCCCGGTGGCGACCATCGTCGAGGTCAAGGTCAACAAGGGCACCCATGAAGTACAGGTGCTCAACCACCACAGCTGGATCGAGTGCGGCCGGGTGCTGGTGCCGGAGCTGGTCAAGGGCCAGCTCGAAGGCGGTATTGCCATGGGCATCGGCCACGCGCTGACTGAAGAAATGCCATTGTACGAAGGCGGGCCCGGGGAGGGCGACTGGAACTTCAACCGCTACCGCCTGCCGCATGCGCGCGACGTGGCGGTGTGGAAGCAGACCAGCGAAATCCTCCCGCCGCTGTCACCGACCGACCCGTCCAAGGGCATCGCCGAGGTGGTGATGATCCCGGTGGTCGGTGCCATCGGCAATGCCGTCGCGCATGCCATCGGCAAGCGCGTGCGCGATCTCCCCATTACCCCAGCCCGTATCAAGGAGGCCCTCAATGGCTAACCGTCCACTGCAACTGACCCTCAACGGTCAACCGGTCGGCCCGGTCGAGGTCCCCGCTGACCTGGCGATGATCGACTACCTGCACGAACACCAGAACCTCACCGGTTCGCGCCTGGGCTGTGGCCAGGGCATCTGCCACGCCTGCGTGGTGATCGTCGACAACCCCGACGGCACCAGCGAGGAAGTACGCACTTGCATCACCGGTGCCCATTATTTCGAGGGCAAGAAAGTGCGCACCATCGAAGGCCACGCCAAGCCGGACCAGAATGGCAACCTCACGCTGAACCCGATCCAGCAGAAGTTCGTCGACCTGTTCGCCTTCCAGTGCAGCTACTGCGCACCGGGCTTCGTCAATGCCGCCACTGTGCTGGTGGAAACCGCCCAGCGTCAGCCACTGAAGAAGAGCGAGGTGGAAGACCGCATCGAGGCCAGCCTCGGTCACCACATTTGCCGCTGCACCGGCTATGTGCGTTATTACGACGCCACCCGCAAGGTGCTCAATGACCTCGGCCTGGTCAAGGAGGGATGAGCATGGGCTTCGTACGTAGCGCATTGGCGCTGGGCTTGGCTCTGGCCGTCAGCTCGTTTGCCCTGGCCGCCGACGAGGCGCAGGTCAAACGCGGTGAATACCTGGCCCGCGCGGCCGACTGCATGGCTTGCCACACTGCCGAAGGCGGCGCACCGTTTGCCGGCGGCCTGCCGATTCATTCGCCGTTCGGCACCATTTATGGGAGCAACATCACCCCGGACAAACAGTACGGCATTGGCAGCTACAGCGCCGACGAGTTCTTCGCCGCAGTCACCGAGGGCAAGCGCAAGGACGGCGCCAACCTGTACCCGGCAATGCCGTACACCTCGTATCACCTGATCAAGCGTGAAGATTCGGACGCCATCCTCGCCTACCTGATGACCATCCCGCCGATCAACCGCCCGGCCCCGCAGACCGCGCTGCGCTTCCCGTTCAATGTGCGGATGGGGCTGAGCGGCTGGAACATGTTGTATGGCAAGAGTGTGCAGTTGCAGCCAACCGAGGGCAAAAGCCCGGCCTGGCAGCGTGGCCAGTACATGGTCGAGGTCATGGGCCATTGCGGCGAATGCCATACCCCGCGCAACCCCATCGGCGCGCTGCAGCAGGACCAGCGCCTGACCGGCGGCCTGCTGGGTGGCTACCTGGCGCCGAGCCTGCTGGCCCAGGACCTGGCCGAGCGCGGCTGGACCCAGCCGGACCTGACTACCTTCCTCAAGCACGGTATCAGTGCTCAAGGCAGCATGTTCAACGAAATGTTCCCGGTGGTGCACCACAGCACCCAGCACCTGGAAGACGCCGACCTGGCGGCCATGGCCACCTACCTGCTGGGCGACCAGCCACCGCCGGCCAAGGCCATCCAGGCCGTTGCCCTGGAGCAGATGAGCGACAGCGCCAAGCGCGGCCACCAGCAGTACCTCAACGTCTGCGCCGGCTGCCATGGGGTCGATGGTGAGGGCAAACCGCATATCGCCGTGGCCATGCGTGGCAATACCGTGCTGCGCCAGGGCGATTCGCGCAATCTGGTCAAAGTCATTCTCGAAGGTATTCGTGAACAGCAGTTCACCGGCTTCGAGCACATGCAGCCGATGCCGGGCTTTGCCGGCAAGCTCGATGACCAACAGGTGACGGACATGGTCAACTACCTGCGCCAGGCCTGGGGTGGATTGCCCGGTGACCTGAACGTACAGCAGCTCGCCGAGCTGAAGGCGGAGTAACGCGTGCAGCATCTCGATCTTCAGGTGATCCGGCAGGCCTTGCAGTGGTCGTGCAACGGCCAGCGGGTGTGGTTATGCACGGTGCTCGCCACCTATGGTTCGGCGCCCCGCGCGCCGGGCTCGCTGCTGGCGGTGAATGCCAGCGGCCAGTGGCTGGGGTCGTTGTCCGGTGGCTGCGTCGAAGACGACTTCCTGGAACGTGTAGCCCTGGGTGAATTCCCGGAGCCGGTGGCCATCGTGCGTTACGGCGACGGCAGCGACTCGCGTTCGAGCATTCGCTTGCCGTGTGGTGGCGTGCTTGAGGTTTTGGTGGAGAACCTGCCGGCCGAGTGCGAGGTGCAGGCGCACCTGCGTGAGCTGGAAAGCGCACTGCAGGGCCAGCGCCGGGTGCTGCGCGAAGTACGCCTGCCCGAGGGCTTGCGTCAGTTGGCCGACGACCACAGCCAGGGCCCGCGTGTCGGGCGTGAACGCGACCGCGTGCGCCTGCGCGTGGGGGCCGCCCAGCGCCTGCTGCTGGCCGGCTACTCCAGCGTCGCGCATTTTTGCGCCGAATTCGGTAAAGGGATGGGGTTTGAGGTCATCCTGTGCGACCCACGCGACGAAGTGCTCGACGGCGTGGTGCTGGACGGCATCGAGGTGCGCCGTGAACTGCCGTCTGAATTTATCGCCAACGGCGGTTGCCATGCCGACACGGCGGTGGTTGCATTGACCCATGATCCGAAAATCGATGACCTGGCCATGCTTGAAGCGGTGCGTACCGAAGCGTTCTACATCGGCGTGATGGGCTCCAAGGCCACCTCCGACAAGCGTCGTGAACGCTTGCAGCGCATTGGTGGCCTGTGCTCCGATGAGCTGGCGCGCATTCATGCGCCGATTGGCCTGAACCTGGGCAGCAAGACCCCGGCTGAAATCGCCCTGGCGGTACTGGCCGATATCCTGCGCCTGCGCAACGGCATCGGGCGGGCTGCGCTGTGAGCGTGGTGGCGTTGGTGCTGGCGGCAGGGCGCAGTGTGCGCTTCGGTGCTGACAAGCGCCGTACGCTGATGGCCGATGGTCGCAGTTTGCTGGTGCACAGCGTCGAGCGGGCCTGCGCGGTGTTCGATGATGTGCGGGTGGTGTTGCGGGAGGGTGAGCGGGGTGAGGATCTGGGCCTGCCGGCGAACTGTCGGGTCATTGCTAGCTCGGACTACACGCTGGGTATGGGCCATAGCCTGGCGGCCGGCGCCGCTTCGCTGGTCGACAGCCAGGCGCAGGCGGTGGCGATACTATTGGGGGACATGCCTTGGCTAGCCCCGCAGACCCTTGCCCGGCTCGCTGCTGCGGCCGAAGCCTCGAACATTGTACTGCCACTTCATGGTGGGCAACCGGGGCACCCGGTACTGTTTGGCCGCGATTTCTGGCCGGCGCTTTCAGGCCTGATGGGGGATGAGGGCGCGCGTTCGGTGGTGAAGGCGCACCTGGCGAGTTGCATTAGGGTTGAAGTGCAGGACGCCGGGATCTTGCAGGATGTGGATCAGCCTGAAGCGCTTCATCGCTGAGCGCGTGGGTTGTGTCTATTCATCTTCCTCTTCGTCGCGTTCATAGGGTTCGAGGTCGGCCATTTGCGAGAGCAGGATCAAATGCACTTCGCTGTCGAGCCGCTGCAGGCGGCTCAGTTTGGCAGGCCCCCCCAATACAAGGGCGGGGACGAAGGCGTACATCTCGTCAACCGTCAGTTCGCCGAGTGCTTCCCGGGCTTCGTCGAACAGGCCCAGGTCGATGTTTTCAGTCATGGCCCACACCAGGAGGCTTTGGATCTTACTGTCGCGTTCTTCGCTGCTTGAGCTGGGTGCGCTCAGGAAGAAGCGAGAATGATAGGCCGCAAGGGTCAGGATGGCGCCGGTTCTCTCACCCCACAGGTACAACTCCCCAAAGGCGCTGCGGGCGATGAGGTGGTAGGTGTCGTGGGCTTCGAAAGGGGTGCCGGCCAGCCAGGCATCCACCACCGCTTCGTACTTGTGCGGGTCGACCAGCCAGAAAAGACCACCCCCGTAGCCGCACCAGCCATGCGCCTTCCAATAGTCGAGGAGTTGGCCTGGGAGTTTGTTCTGGTAATGGTCGAAGACCGAGGACGGTACGGGTTGGTGGCCGATGGTTTCGCCGAAGGTTTCGAGGAAGAGGCTGTAAATGGCGTCCATTGTTTAAGTCCTTTTAGGTGGGGTTAGAAGTCGGAGAAGCTGTAGGGTTCGAGTGGGCAAATCTGAGAGAGCAATAGCAAGTGCTCGACAGCTTTGACTTTCTCAAGGTGATCAAGGTCGCAGGGGCCGCCGAATGCTAAAGCGGGGACGAAACCATACATTTCATCGCAGTCGAGGATGCCTAGTTTTTTCTTTGCTGCTGTAAATAAGCCATCAAAATCGTTGTAGGTTTTTTCAATTGAAAGGAAGAAGTTTTGGACCTCTTTGTCCATGTCGTTGAGGGCGGATGCATGGCTTGCGAAAGAGTATTTGGATACTGCGGCATCGATGGTTAGCGAGAATCCGGTCTTTTCACCGAATAAGTAAAGGTCACCGAAAGCGCTACGACCTATCAAGTGATAGGTATCCTGTTTTTCTAGGTCTGTGCCTTCTATCCATGAGGCAACTACCCCTTCGTACTCTTGAGGATTCACAAGCCAGAATAGACCGTTACCGCACGCGCACCAGCCGTGTTCTATCCAGTAATCAAGTAAACGCTCTGGTAGTTTTCCTGTAAAGCGTTGAATGCTTGACGGGGGGGGCTCCTGGCGTTTGGTGATGGGGCCATTTTTCTCAAGGAATCTGGAAAATATTTCGTCCATGTTCATCTCGTTTAATTAGCATTTATGAAGCTTTACATTCATTTTGGTTGAGTTTATTTCTGTGAGTGGAACTTGCTTTGCTGCGGATGTCAGTGCGGTAACCTTGCCTTTCCATTGAGGGCCAATGGTTGAGTTTACTTGCTTGTCTCCGAAGCCTGAAATGATGTCTTTTCCTCCGGCAACGAGGTCTGGATTATGTAGTGCAGCTATAGATGCCATCGTTTCTTTTGCTTGGTTGAAGGCAAGTTTTTCTGCTTCCAGTGGAGACATATGTTGAGATAGCTCTCGCTGTAATCGTTCTTGTAGCTCACGTTGAAGCTTGAGCCTAGCGACTTTAGCGACACGTGGGTCTCGTTTTACCGGATTGGCAACGTTCTCCAAAAACTCCTCGACCGTCAGCCGATTCAACCCATCCTGCTGTCCCTTCAACTGCCGTTCAAACTCGGCATGCTTGGAGGCCGGCAATTTGTCTGCCTTGAAACATGCCACCGTATGCAGCGGCATGCTACCGGGCTTCCCCGTCGGGGGCTCTTTGTCTTTTCCCTCCGGCCGATTCGGCTGCATGGGTTGCGGCTCTTTCGCTGCTCCTTTGCGCCGCTCCGGCACTTGCAGGTCCGGCCGTTGCTTCAATGCCTCTTCATGCTTGAGCATCCATTGCCCGATCCGCGCGCCTTTCGGGCTGGCGGCCATTTGCTGGGCAAGCGTACCTGCGTCACCGCGTCCGCGTGTTAGATAGGAAACCATTGCCCCCAACAGCAGCATCACGATTTCCACATGGCCGATGGCTATGTAATGCGCCGCCTGGCTGATGGCAAATGGGCTGTCTTGACTGAAAGCATTCAAGCCTTCTTCGCCGCGCGTGCCATCCCAGGCGATGCCGATACCGCGCAGGTAGTAATCGCCGATGCGTGGCAGGCCTTCGACGAAGAACTCGGCGAGTGAGGCGATGCCCAGCGTGCCGAGGATCCAACCGCTTACCTTGAAGCCAATGGCAGTGCCGGCGACACCTCCGGGAATGGCTCCGGCTCCTCCGGCAAAGGCGCCGATACCGGCACCGAGCATGCCCCCGGTGACGGCGCTGCCGGCGACGATCATCGCCATTTGCGTGGCGATGCCGAGCAGGTCGGCGAGGATGTTTTTTACATCAAGGTCGGCGAAGCGCTGGTACAGCAAATTACCTGCCATCGTTTCGGCCTGGTAAAAGGCCCGCCGGACGCTGTCCACACGGCGCAGGTTGAGTGCTAGCGAGGGCACTTCCTGATTGAGGTAAGTACGAAAATGGGCGCCTCCCTGATAGCCCATTTGATGGGTGATGCTTGACTCGATCTCATGCCAGGAAGGCACGAGGTAATCCAGATACATGCGGTGTCTCCCTGACAGCGTGTGCAGGGGGAAATACCATCATGGATTCGCATCGGAGGTTTCTGTGTTGGCTGTAGGAAAATTCGACGCATATGCCTGCGTGTTAGGCGAAGTTCAGCGTTCAGTGATTATTCGCGAATCGGGTGCCCATCCCCATGCACTCCGCATCAGTCCATAATCCCCCCTTAATCGCCCTATAGTGCAATGCCAGCCACACCACTGCGGGAGCCCCACCATGCACGTTCTGCTCTGCGAGGACGACGACCTGATCGCCGCCGGTATCTGCGCCGGCCTTACCGCCCAGGGGCTGACCGTGGACCGGGTGGGCAATGCCGCCGATGCGCGCGCGATGCTGCAGGCCGCGCAGTTCGACGTGATGATCCTCGACCTTGGCCTGCCCGATGAAGACGGCCTGAAGCTGCTGCGCCGCCTACGCGAGAAGGGCGAAACGCTGCCAGTGCTGGTGCTCACCGCCCGCGATGCCGTCACCGACCGGGTGGACGGCCTGCAGGCCGGCGCCGACGACTACCTGCTCAAGCCGTTCGACCTGCGCGAGCTGGCTGCTCGCCTGCACACCCTGCTGCGGCGGGTGGCCGGGCGGGCGGTGAACGTGATCGAACACGGCCCGCTGCGTTACGACCCCAGCAGCTGCGAGGCGACCCTGGCCGGGCAGCCGGTCGACCTGTCCCGCCGCGAGCAGGCGTTGCTCCAGGCACTGCTGCAGAACCCCGGGCGGGTGCTGTCCAGCGAGCAGCTCAAAGACTGCGTGTACGGGTTCAGCGACGAAGTCGAAAGCAATGCCCTGAACGTGCATATCCACCACCTGCGACGCAAGCTGGGTAACGGCATCGTCGAGACCGTGCGCGGCCTGGGCTACCGCCTGGGCCCGGCGCAGGCACCGCACGAGGCTGCATCATGAGCCTGCGGGTACGCCTGAGCCTGATCCTCGGCAGTGCCTTCGTGATCATCTGGGTGCTGGCCGCCGCGTGGATGCTGCGGGACTTGCGCCAGCAAATGATGTTTTCCCTCGACCAGCGCCTGGTGGCCTCGGCGCGCATGGTCGCCGGGCTGATCGACCAGCTGCCGCAGCCGCTCACCGCCAAGGGCGGGGAGGCGCACTTTTCCGCCGACCAGTTCAGCGTACCGGACGGCATGGCTTGCCAGGTCAGCTCGCTGCGCGGCGAGATCCTCGCCAGCAATCACAAGCACGATGGCGCCATGGACGACGAGCGCAGTGGTTTCCGTGACCAGACCATCGACGATGCGCTGTGGCGCACCTTCACCTACAACCATGGCGATGTGCGCATCACTACCGCCGACCGGCACATGGAACGCGAAGCACTGAACCAGTCGATTCTGCTGGCCGCTTCGGCGCCGGTGCTGATGGCCCTGCTCGGCAGCCTGGGGCTGCTGTGGATTGGCCTGGGCAAGGGCCTGGAGCCGCTCAACCGCATGCGCGATGCGTTGCGCCGAAGGCGCGCGGACAGTGTCGAGCCGCTGCAGGTGGCGGGCATGCCCAGCGAGTTGCAGCCATTGTTGGAAACCCAGAACCAGTTGTTCCTGCGTATTGCCCAGACCATCGAGCGCGAGCGGCGCCTGACCGACGATGCCGCGCATGAGCTGCGCAGCCCGCTGACCGCGATCAAGACCCATCTGCAGGTGGCCCGCATGACCGACGGTGCCGTACGCGAACAGGCGCTGGAGCATGCCGAGCAGGGCACCGACCGCATGCATCGCACGCTGGAGCAGTTGCTGATGCTGGCGCGCGTGGAAGGCAGCCTGTCGTTCGAGGATGGCGTGCAGTGCAGCGCCGAACAGGTGGCGCGGCAGGCTGTGCAGGATGCCGGTGGCGGCGACAACCGACGCATCGTGCTGCACTTGCCGGAAGAAGCGACGCAAATCTACCTGGGCATGCCGGCACCCTTGGCCGTGGCAGCGCTGCGCAACCTGCTGGACAACGCCCTGCGCCATGGCGGCGAAGCGGCGGTGGAGCTGGACGTTCAGATGGCTGACGGCCAGGTGGGCTTCATGGTACGCGACCATGGGCCGGGGATTGCCGAGGCGGATCTGGAGCACCTGACCGAGCGCTTCTGGCGCAATGGGCAGAGTGGTGGCTGTGGGTTGGGGCTGGCGATCGTGCAGGCGATCGTGCAGCGTTGTGCCGGTAGCCTGCGGTTCGACAGCCGTAGCGATGGGTTGCGGGTACTGTTGCAAGTACCGGCGCGTTCGGTGCATTGATCTCCAGTGCCTGTACCGGCCCTTTCGCGGGGTAAACCCGCTCCCACAGGTGTTGCACAGGTTCAAGGGGAGTGGGATCCCTGTGGGAGCGGGTTTACCCCGCGAAAGGGCCGGCACAGGCAGAGTAAAATTCAGTAACAACCGCTAAATCCTCCCAGCACTCAAGCGTTTCCCAAGCGATAACCGCTCATTCGCTTGCTTGCGAGGATTCACCTATGTCCACCGCTTCCAGCCTTGCCCAGGTTCCGCCGGCCAGCGTGCCGCAGTCCTTGTACGAATTCACCGATTCGCCCTTGCTGCAACGCCAGCAGCAACAGGAATCCAATGCCCGCAGCTATCCGCGGCGCATTCCGCTGGCGCTCAAGCGTGCCCGCGGTATTTATGTGGAAGATGTCGAAGGCCGCCAGTTCATCGACTGCCTGGCCGGCGCCGGCACGCTGGCGCTGGGCCATAACCACCCGGTGGTGGTCGAGGCGATCCAGCGGGTACTGGCCGATGAGCTACCCCTGCACACCCTGGACCTGACCACGCCGGTCAAGGACCGTTTTGTCCAGGACCTGTTCGCCATCCTGCCCGAGGCGCTGCGCCGAGAGGCCAAGGTGCAATTCTGCGGCCCGACCGGCACCGATGCGGTGGAGGCGGCGCTCAAGCTGGTGCGCACGGCCACTGGCCGCAGCACGGTGCTGGCGTTCCATGGCGCCTACCATGGCATGAGCCAAGGGGCGCTGGCGCTGATGGGCAGCCACGGGCCGAAACAGCCGCTGGGCGCCTTGCTCGGTAACGGCGTGCAGTTCATGCCTTACCCCTACGACTACCGCTGCCCGTTCGGCCTGGGAGGCGAAGCCGGGGTCAAGGCCAACCTGCATTACCTGGAAAACCTGCTGCTCGACCCGGAAAGCGGCGTGCCTCTGCCGGCGGCGGTGATCCTTGAGGTGGTACAGGGCGAGGGCGGGGTTATTCCAGCGGATATCGAGTGGCTAAAGGGGGTGCGCCGGATTACCGAGCAGGCCGGCGTAGCGCTGATCATTGATGAAATCCAGAGCGGCTTCGCCCGTACCGGGCGTATGTTCGCCTTCGAGCATGCCGGCATCGTGCCGGACGTGGTCACCTTGTCCAAGGCCATTGGCGGCAGCCTGCCGCTGGCGGTGGTGGTGTACCGCGACTGGCTGGACACCTGGAAGCCAGGTGCGCATGCCGGCACCTTCCGTGGCAACCAGATGGCCATGGCAGCGGGTTCTGCGGTGATCAACTACCTGGTCGAGCACCGCTTGGCCGAGCATGCCGAGGCCATGGGGCTGCGCTTGCGTCAGCACCTGTTGCAGCTGCAGCGGGAGTATCCGCAGTTGGGTGATGTGCGCGGGCGCGGGTTGATGCTCGGGGTAGAGCTGGTGGACCCGCAGGGCAAGCTGGATGCCTTGGGTCACCCAGTGGCCAACCGCGAGCTGGCGGCGAAGGTACAGCGTGAATGCCTGAAGCGAGGGTTGATCCTGGAGCTGGGTGGGCGCCATGGCGCGGTGGTGCGCTTCCTGCCGCCGTTGATCATCAGCGACGAGCAGGTCGACGACGTGGCGCAGCGCTTTGCCCAGGCGCTGATCGCATCGGTGTGACCAGGCGCCGGGGCTGCGCAGCGGCCCCGGCATTTTCACTTCAATCGAAGGTCCGCCCGGCCCGCCAATACCCCATCAAGGTCAGGCACTCCCGCTGCAGCCCGCGCGTTTTGATCAGGTACCGGCGAATATCCATCACCGTCGCCGATTCACCCGCTACCCAGGCATGGAACACACTGCGGGTGCTGCTTGCCTGTTCCCACAGAATGCGCGTATCGATATCCACTTCTTCCAGCTTCGCTCGCGGTGCAGCATGCCCCTGCGGCAGGCTGGCCAGCTCACGCACGGCATGCTGCATGGCCTGGCCGTGTTCGCACTGCAACACCTCACGCGGCAGCCAGTGCAGCTCGGTGGCGTTGCCATGGCGCAGGTCCAGGCAATCCGCCTCCAGCGGTACCTCGATGAACGCCTGCACCGCCAGGTCGGGCTGGTTGTCGGCCAACTGCTCAAGAATGCCGGCAATCGCTGGCAACGCCGTTTCATCACCGACTAGCAGCACATTGCGTACACCTTGCGGCGGATTCCATTCGTAGCCACCGGGGTCGCCTGCGTAGGCCAGGTTGGGCGCCACCATCTGCAAGCCGTCACCCACTTGCGCGTGGGTGGCCCAGGCCGAGGCGGGGCCGTTGACGCCATGCAGAACGAAGTCGACATCCACCTCCAGTGCCTCGCAACGCAGGGCGCGGATGGTATAGGTGCGCATCGGTGGACGTTGGGCGGGTGGCAAGGCGCTGTGCGCGGCCTTCCAGTGCAGCTCGTTGCTCAGGTTGGGCAATGAGCCGTCGGGGGCGGGAAACAGCAGCTTTACGCGCTGGTCCGGCGCCAGGGTGAGCATCTGGGCGACATCCGGGCCGGTGAACACCAGGCGGGTCAGCGACGGGCTGAGGTGGATACGCCGGGCAAGCACCAGGTCGAAGATACGGTAGGCGCCGGTGGCCGGTGCGCGGCCTTTGATCAGGCGGCGCAGGCCTTGTTGCAGCGCTTGGGTGATGCTGGCGGAGCTGGACATGCGGGGGTCCTTTTGCAAGCGGTTTCCTCTAGGGACGAGCCGCTGGCGCCGCAAATTAACCCCGACGCTGCAGTTACCAGCCGCGCCCGGAGTTCACCCAGAAGTTCACCGACAGCGACGTGGACACCGACTCCACCTGGTGGAACCAGCCCTCGGGCAGGAACAGCAGGTCGCCAGCCTGCAGCACCACGCGTAGGAACGGCACGTCGCGCGCCGCCGGGAAGCGCTGGTAATCCGGTGCGTCGGGGTTGAAATCACAGCCATCGAGACCGCCCTTGGGGCTGGTCGACCAGGTGCCCAGGGCAGGGCGGTGATGCGGCGCGGCAAGGATGAACGACTTCTGCCCCCAGACCTGGGCGAACAGGTTGTCGGCATCGTCACGGTGCAGGGGCGTCAGGGTGCCCTTGGGGCCGATCCAGATGCGCGGTGCGATGAATTTGTCGCGGCTGAAGTACTGCGGGTGGCGGATCAGCGTCAGCAGCTTCTCCGGCACGATGTTGTTGCCCATGTAGGCTGGGGTTTCACCGGGTTTGGCCGGGGTGTCCAGCGAGGCGATGAATTCGGCCATGGACGTAGAGCGGAAGTCACGGTCGGTGGAGAAGGTTTTCTTCACGTAGTCACCGTGCCGGGTGATGCCCTGCAGTTCGGCGAAATGCTCCAGCGATGCCTGGCGGCCCATGGTGAACAGTGGCCAGTCCTGCAGGGCATCGCTGATGACCACCGGTGTGCCATGCACCAGGTACTCGCTCTGGAAACGTGACAGTGGCATGTCGTTGCGGGCAATGCGTGCCACCTCGCGCTGTACTGGCTGCGCGGCCGACACCCGCTCGCTGAGGCGGGCCGGGGTCGGGTAACGCTGGTTCATCGACACTTTGGCCGCTGTGGCGCCACGGCGCGCGTTACTGATGATCTGCGGCAGCAGGGTGGCCAGGCCCATGTTGCCGGTGATCTTCAGGCGTGCGCTGGCGAACAGTTCCTCGACGTTGGCGGTGCCGCCCATGATGCCCAGGAAGTCGCGCTCGGCCACCTCGATGGTGACATCCGGGGCGTTGTGCCGGCCGGCGCCTGTGCGGCTGCTGTCGCGCACCTCCGACCAGAAGGCCTGGTCCTGGCCAAAAACGAACTGGAATACGCCTTCTATGCCGACGGCATGGGCGTTGGCGAACAGTTTGCTGAGGATGCTCTGAAGGTCCACGGTGTGCCTCTGGCGGTCTTTCGTTGTGCAGGAGTAACGAGCGCCTGCACCAACGATTTAGCCGTGTGGCGGGTAATTTTTCGGTGCGCTGCTACGTCCCGTAGGGATGTTCGAGTCACATTGTTCACCCAAGGAACCCTCATGGCACTGCACCCTGATCTGGCGGCATTTCTGGAATTGGTCGAGTTTGGCCGGCTGACGGGCAGGAGCCTGCCCATGCACGCGATGGACGTGGCCCAGGCCCGCGCCGAGTTCGCCGGCAGCTCGCAGGTGCTCGACCCGAGCCCGCCGGGCAATGTCACGGTCAGCGAACTGCAGGTTACCGCGCGCGATGGCGCCCGCCTGGGTGCGCGCTTGTATCGCCAAGGCGAGGCCAGCGCTGCCTTGCAGCCGGTGATTTTCTACCTGCACGGGGGCGGCTATGTGGTTGGCAGCCTCGACTCGCACGATTCGGTTTGCCGCCGCCTGGCGGCCTTGGGCGAATTTGCGGTGCTGGCGGCGGATTACCGGCTGGCACCGGAACAGCAGTTTCCGGTGGCCTTGCACGACGTGCTGGATGTCGCCAACTGGCTGGCCGAACAGGCAGCGACGCTGGGCCTGGATAACCGCCGGGTGGTGTTGGCGGGGGACAGCGTGGGCGCCAGCCTGGCGGCAGTGCTGGCCATCACGGCGGTCGAGCAACCCGAAGCACTGGCGTTCAAGCCGCTAGGGCAGCTGCTGTTCTACCCGGTGACCGATATTTCCTGCCAACGGGCTTCGCACCGCGAGCATGCCGAGGGCTATCTGCTGGAGACGCCCACGCTGGAGTGGTTCTACCAGCACTATGCGCCGCAGCCTGAGCAGCGGCTGGACTGGCGGGTATCGCCGTTGCTGTCGACGCTGCGTACACCGCTGGCACCGGCTTACCTGTTCGTGGCCGAGTACGACCCGTTGCATGATGAAGGCATCGCGTATCGTGACTGGTTGCTGGCAGGGGGCACGGCGGTGACCTTTGCGCGGGTTGAGGGGTTGACCCATGACTTTTTGCGCATGTCGGGGATTGTGGGGCAGGTGGATGGGATTTACCGGGATGTCGGCGAGTGGTTGCAGCAGGTTGGCGGCCAGTTCTGACTTGAGATTACCGGGGGCCGCAAAGCGGCCCCCAGGGCCTCACCCGCGAACGCGCTTCTTCAATGCCTCCACCAACCGTTCGATCTCGCCCTCGGTGTTCAGCAACCCAGGCGCCGTGCGCACCACTGGTCCCGCATCCCGCGATACCGCATCCACCACAATGCGCTGGCTGTTAAGGTGCTTGGCCACCTCGTCGGCATCCTGCCCCTTGACCCGGAAAAAGCTGAACCCCGCCGAGTAGAGGGCGCTGCGCGGTGTCACCAGCTCGATCCCCGGCAGTGCCTCCAGGCGCTGCTTGAGGAAATCATTGAGCCCATGGATACGCGCCTGCACAGCCGCCTTGCCCAACTGCAGGTGCAGCTCGAACGCCTTGCCCAGTGCCCAGCGGTGCTCGAACGCGTGGTAGCCGCCTGGAGTCATTATCGTGGCGAAATCTTCATTTTCCGAGAAACTGGCGATGGTCGGCGTCAGCTGTTTCAGTTCGGTGGATGCCGCGCAGATGATCCCGGTCCCTCGCGGCCCGAACATCCATTTGTGAGTGCCGGCAATGAAGTAGTCGCAGTTGAAGTCGGCAAAGCGCACGTCTTCGACACCAAAACCGTGCACGCCATCGATCACATAAATAATCTGGTCGTTCTCGTCGCGCTGGCGATTGACCTCGCGCACCAGCTTGCCGATCTCGCCCACAGGCAGCTTCACGCCGCTGCCCGAATGCACCCAGGTCATGCCCAATACCCGGGTTTTCGGCCCGATCGCGGCTGAGATCGTGGTCAGTACCTGGTCGGTACTGACCTTGGCGGGGTCTTCGAACAGGCGCAGGCGTCGCACTGGGGTGCCGTCGCGCGTGGTGCGAAAACCCATGGTATGGCGCGCCGCCGAATGCTCGTGCACGGTGGTGAGAATTTCCTGCCCTGGCGCAATCTTCAGCCCGCCATAGATCAGCCCCAGGCCCTCGGTGGTGCTGCCGGTCAGGGCGATTTGCCTTGGGGTGACTTCAAGATAGCGCGCTGCCCATTCACGCACGGCGGCTTCGTGCTTCCATTCCGACTGGCTGTCCCAGTCCACCATGCGTGCCGGCTGGCGGTCGAACTGGGCGCGCAGGGCCTCGATCGCTTCGCGCACGGGCCTTGGGTGCGAGGTGATCAGGAAGTTGGCGAAGTGGGCGTAGGCCGGGTCCAGCTCGAAAAGCCCGCGAAACGCGGACCAGTCATCGGCCGAAACGGGTTTGGCAGGTGTCGCGTGGGCGGCGGGCAGCAACGGGCCGGGGCCGGTCAGTGGCAGTGCGGCTGCCAGCAGGCCAGCCTGCTTGAGGAAGGTTCGACGGTCGTTCATCACGGTGCTCGAAAATGTCAGGGAGACGAAGTGGCAACAGGCTGCGCGGCGCGCTGTACCTGCTCCCACACGCGCAGGAAGTTGCCGCCCCAGAGCTTGGCAATATCGGCTTCGGAGTAGCCGCGGCTGATCAGCTCGGCGGTGACGTTGCGTGCTTCACTCGCGTTCTGCCAGCCATCGATGCCGCCACCTTCGTTGAAGTCCGAACTGAGGCCGACATGGTCGATGCCAACCTTGCGCACGGTGTAGTCGATGGCATCGCCATAGTCCTTGAGCGTTGCGGGTGGTTCTTCGTCGAGAATGCCGTACAGTTCGTTGGCGTACTGCCCGACTTTCTGCTCGGGCCAACCGGCGATCACCGGGTCACCGGGCATCAACGCGTAGTTGAGGTTGGCCAGCGGCGGAAGGTCGTAGCGGGCGCGCAGGGTGTTGAGTTTGTCCTGGGTCTTGCTGCTCAGCGGCTTGAGGTAGGTGGAGAAGGCCACCAACTGGATCACCCCGCCGCTGTCCTTGATCAACTGCAGCTCTTTGTCGGAGAGGTTGCGGTTAATGTCGACCATGGCCCGTGGCGCCGAGTGCGAGGCTACCAGCGGCGCGCGGCTGAGGGCGGCCACCTGGGCCAGCGCCTTGCTCGACATCTGTGACACGTCGATGATCACGCCCAGGTCATTCAGCCGTTGCACGGCGCGCTTGCCGGTCTGTGACAAGCCTTCCAGCGCATCGACGGTGTCATTGAAGAACGGCAGCGGGCGCGAGGAGTCGGCCCAGCTGTTGTTGCCCACGTAGCTGAAGCCGAACATGCGCACGCCGCGCGCGGCCCAGCGGTCGAGCTGGTCGATGTCGTCACCCAGTGCATAGGCGTTGAGCATGCTGAGAAACACCGCAAACTTGCCTTCGCCGTGCAGGCGCCGCATGTCTTGCGAGGTATAGGCAATACCGACCTGCTGCGGAAAGTCGCGGACCATCGCGGCAATGGCGTTGTAGCGCACTTCCTGGGTGTGCCGGGCGGCCTCGACGAAGCCTGGAGTAGGGCGGTGCGGGCCATCATTGCCGGTCCAGGATTCAGGCCAGGCAAAGATGGTCAGGGCAGCGCCAGACAAGCGCCCGCGTGCGGCCTTGGCCAGGTCGAAGCGGCCATCGCCATCCTGGTCGGCCTCGCTGCCTTCGGTGCCGAAGGTCAGCGGCAGGGTGATATGGCTGTCGAACGAGAGGATGCGTTCCTGCAGGTCGTTGGCCTGGCGGGTCACCTCGCGAGAATAGCCGGCTGGGGTGGCGAAATAGTGCCAGGCGGCAAGCCCGGCGCCGGCGACAAGCGCCGCGGCCAGGCTGATAAACAGGGCTTTCTTCCAGCGTGGAGTCGTCATCTTGGTCTCAGTTGGTTCACCGTCGAGGGATGGGCACAGAGGCCGCCGCTACCTGCAGTGAACGAGCTCGCCAGGCAAAAATTTAGCCAGTGCCAGCAGCCGCGCGCCGCTAAATTTCGCCGACCGTGCAACGTTCTAGCCTTGGACGGGCCGTGCTCCATGGCCGCAATGAATGCACAGGTATGCAATGACGATTTCCCGACGCGGTTTCATCGCCGGCGTGGCATTGACGGGTGTGGTGGTGCCGGGTGCGCTGGGGGCACTGTATGTGCAGCGCCAGCGGGAGGAAGCCGAGGCGTTCCCGGAAACCCCTGGCGAGGCCGTGGTCGAGCTGGCCGATACCCCTTTGCAGCAGTTGGGCGACAGCTTGCGCGGTATCTGGCGCTGGACCCTGCAGGGCAAGGATGCGGGGCTGGATGGCCTGCCGGCAGGCGAACTGGAGTTGTTTCTGGATGTAGCCGCTAGTGGTCGTGCGCTGCGCGGTTACCTGGACACCCCCGAACGCCTGCGCGGGGCCGAGGAGCCGCGCTACCGGGTGGTCGGCGACCTGCTGGCGGACAAACCGGGCACCTTGCGCTGGCGGCTGTTTTCAACCCAGGCGCACTATGAGTGCGATATCGTGCTTGATGAAGTCTGGGGCCGCTTCGGCAATGCCGGGCCGGCCACCCTCAACGGGCGCATCGCGCGCATGGACCGTGCGCTGACCTTGCCGGTTGAGGACAACCACTTCCTGGCCCTGAAGCGCACCTTCCCCGAAGCGCGCGAACGTACCCCGTTGAACCCGCAACTGCTGGCCAGGCTGATTGCCCCGGAGCATCGCCTGTTCCATCAGTTGTGGCACTCCTCGCGGGACAAATGGCACAAGCTGGACAAGAGCAAGCAAGGTGCCTTGCGTGGCCTGGGCTGGCAGCCGGGGCCGCGTGACCGCGAGCGTGATGCACGCGGCCGGCACAAGGACCGCAACGGCTCGGGCGAGGACTTCTTCTTCATGCACCGGCACATGCTTGGCAGCGCCCGTGCCCTGCAAGACCTGCCTTCCTGGTCGCGCTTCCCATTGCCGCAACCGGAGCTGGAGCGTGACCGCGCAGGGTTTGCCCGGTACTTCGACAACCACGACGGCAACGCCCTGCCACCCACCTGGCTGGCCAGTGGCGACGAGGAGTACACCCAGTGGGTGCGCGACATCAAGACCCCGGACACCTTTCACGGTAACTTCCAGGTCTGGGAATCGCGCTACACCGACCCCCAGTACCTGAGCACCCTGACCTTGGGCCAGTTCGGCTCGGAGGTTGAGCTGGGCCTGCACGACTGGTTGCACATGCGCTGGGCGTCGGTGCCGCGCGACCCTTCCAACGGCATGCCGGTGCCGACGGCGCGCACGCCGGACGATTTTGCCGAACGCTGGTTCATGGCGGACAACGACTTCCTCGGGGACCCGTTTTCTTCCCATGTGAACCCGGTGTTCTGGCATTTTCACGGCTGGATCGATGACCGCATCGAGGACTGGTTCCGTGCCCATGAGCGGTTGCACCCGGGTGAGGTGCGGCGCCTTGAAGTCAACGGCGTGCCGTGGTTTGCGCCGGGGCGCTGGGTCGAGGTGGCGGACCCTTGGCTGGGGCCGGACACCCATGGCTGCTCGACGGTGCCGGGGCTGCGGCCTGGGCGTAGCGTGGAGATGGACCCGGAGACCATGAAGCTGGCGCTGCGCATCATCTACAGCGATGAAGACCTGTTCGACAAGCTGCGGCCCAAGGTGCCGCAGCGGCCGTGGTATGCGCGTAACCTCAAGGTGGCAAAGCGTTCGGGCTGACTGGGGGCGCGTTGCGCCCCAATCGCGACGCAAGGCCGCTCCCACAGATTGGACTGCGCAGCAGCCCCAGAAGGCGACCCGGCCTAACGTTCGAGTTGCCAGCCTCCCCCTAACGCTTTGTACAACGCCACACTGCCCTGCAGCCGGGCCAAACGCAGTCGCGCCTGCTGGTCCTGGGCCACATACAACGTGCGTTGGGTCTCCAGTACGCTCAACAAGGTTTCGGCACCCGCACCATAGCGCTGCTGTGCCAGGTCGAACGCCAACCGCGCCTGCTGCACTTCCTCGTCCTGCCATTGCCGCTGACGGTCCACGCCCTGGATTGCATTGAGCGCTTTTTCGACATCGGCAAAACCCGCCAGGATGCTGCTGCGATAGGTCTCCAGCAACTCAGCCTGTTCAGCCTCGGCCAGTTCACGCGCTGCGCGTAGCCGGCCGTTGTTGAAGATTGGCGCGACCAGGCCACTGGTGAGGGTGTAGTAGGAGCTGTCCAACAAGTGGGCAAAGGTATTGGAGCCAGCACCCAGGTTGGCCCCCAAGGTCAGCTTGGGCAGCATGGCGGCGCGGGCGACCTGCACATTGGCACTGGCGGCCGCCAACCGCGCTTCTGCGGCGGCAATGTCTGGGCGTCGGGTGAGCAGTTCGCTGGGTACACCACTACCAATGGCTGGCCATTGCAGGGCATCGATCGCTTCCTGGCTGTTGGGCAGTGACTGCACCGGGTCGCCAAGCAGGGTTGCCAGGGTGACGCGGCTGTCTTGCCACTGCTGTTCCAGCAACGGCAGCTGGCGTTGCTGGGTGGCCACCAGGCTGCGCTGCTGGGCCAGTTCCAGGCGCGTGGCGGAGCCGCTGCGCTGGCGTGCCTCGACCAGGCCCAGCACGTCCTGGGCGTTGCGCAGGTTGAGGCGGGCGATACGCAACTGCTCCTGCAGGGCCAGGCCCTGCAGGTAGCTGTCGGCGACCGCGCTGACCAGCGTCAGCTCCACGGTCTGGCGGTCGAAGCGGCTGGCGTCGAGGCTACGCAGGGCATTGTCGCGGGTTGCGCGTAGGCCGCCCCAGAAGTCGATTTCGTAGCTGGCGCTGAGCTGGGCGTCGAACGAAGTGCTGGTGCGCTCGCTGCGGCTGACATCAAGCTGGTCATTGCCGTCGCCATGCAACAGGCGCTGGCGGCTGCCGTTCAGGCCCAACTGCACTTCTGGCAGCAAGGGGGCGCCGGCCATGACCGCGCGGGCCTGGGCCTGGCGCACCCGAGCGGTGGCGCCGGCCAGGTCGTGGGCGTTGTCCAGGGCATGCTGTACCAGGCGGTCCAGTTCACGGCTGGCAAAGGCGTGCCACCACTGTACCGTCGGTAGATGTGCCGACGGCGCTGGGGCGTCACCTTGCCAGGCGAGTGGTGCGACGATGCCGCTGGAGGGGGTGGGTGGCGTGCTGCAGGCGGCGAGGGTTGCACACAAGGGCAGGCACAACGTCAACAGGCTGATGCGGCTAGGCAATGTCATGGGTTATTCGCTGGTAAGGGCTTTGACCGGGTCGAGGCGGGCGGCCTTGCGTGCTGGCATGAAGCCGAACACGATGCCGGTGACAACGGCGCAGGCGAACGCGCCAAGCATGGCGGGCAGGGCAAAGGCGATTGCTACGTCGGCCAGCATCAGGCCTCCGCCGATGGCCAGGGCCAGAACGATGCCGGCCAGGCCGCCGACCATCGACAGCATCACCGCCTCGCTGAGGAACTGGCGCAGGATGTCGCGCTGGCGCGCGCCGGTGGCCATGCGGATGCCGATTTCGCGTGTACGCTCGCGTACGGTCATCAGCATGATGTTCATCACACCGATGCCGCCTACCAGCAGCGAGATGGCGGCGATCGCGCCCAGCATCAGCGACAGGCTGTTCTGCGTGCGCGCTTCGGCCTGGATCAATGCGGCGTCGTTGGTCAGCTCGAAGTCCTGGCGGCCGTTGTGGCGTTGGCGCAGCAGTTGGTCGATGGCGGCTTCGGCCTGGTTGACCCGGGTGGAGTCGAGGGCGGCGACGGCGATGTAGTCCGGGTCTCGCTGGCCGAACAGGCGGATCGCGGCCGCCGAGTAGGGCACGGCGATGCGCCCGTCGCTGTCCTGGTCGCCGGAGCTTGCGCCTTTGCCTGCGAGGATACCGATCACCTGGAACGGCACATTGCCGATCAGAATGTACTGCCCCAGCGGATCGCGGCCAGGGTCGAGCATTTTCTCTCGGACTTTTTGGCCGATCACCGCCACGGCAGCCGCATTGGCCTCGTCGGCTTCGCTGTAGAAGCTGCCTTGCACCGCCGGCCAGTTGAAGATCTCCGGGAAATAGGTGTTGTTGCCGCCCACATAGAACTTCTGGCTGTTGTTGCCATGGCGCACCATCAGTTTGTCGCCGATCACTGGCATTACATGCTTGACCTGCGGCAGTTGGCCGATGGCCGCTACATCGTCGAGCGTGATGGTGCCGGCGGGCTCACCCAGCGTTGCCGGCTTGCCATTGAGGTAGAGGATGTTCGAGCCGAAGGCGGCCATCTGCGCCATGACCTGGCGCTTGCTGCCTTCGCCCACGGCCAGCATCACCACCACCGAGGCCACGCCGATGACGATACCCAGCAGGGTCAGGGCAGTGCGGAAGCGGTTGACCCACATCACCCGCCAGGCGGCCTGCAGGGCTTCGAGCAATTCGCCTTTCCACGCCCCGCGCAAGGTGGCGCCGCGGTCCAGGCGCTGGCGCAACTGCTCGGCTTGCAGGCCTTGGCCGCTGTCGATCGCAGGCTGTTCGCTGGCCGAGTCACTGATGATCAAACCGTCGCGAATTTCGATCACCCGCTGCGCCCGCGCCGCCACTTCACGGTCATGGGTAATCAGGATGATCACGTGGCCCTGGCTGGCCAGCTCGTCGAGCAAGGCCATCACCTCGGTGCCGCTGTGGCTGTCCAGTGCGCCGGTGGGTTCGTCGGCGAGGATGATATGGCCGCCGTTCATCAGCGCACGGGCAATCGACACCCGTTGCTGCTGGCCGCCGGACAATTGGTGCGGGCGGTTGCCGGTGCGGCTGGCCAGGCCCAGGCGGCCGAGCAGGGCGCTGGCGCGGGCGTGGCGCTCGCGGGCGTCGATGCCGGCATAGATGGCAGGCATTTCGACGTTTTCCTGGGCCGAGCCCGACGGGATCAAGTGATAACCCTGGAACACGAAGCCAAACGCTTCGCGGCGTAACCAGGCCAGTTCGTCGCTGTCCAGCTCGGCCACGTCCTTGCCGGCGAAACGGTAGCTGCCGGCGCTGGGGCGGTCGAGGCAGCCGAGAATGTTCATCAAGGTCGACTTGCCCGAGCCGGAGGCGCCGACAATTGCGACGAACTCGCCGGGGTGGATGCTGAGGCTGATGCCATGCAGGATGTCGACCTTGGGGGTATCGACACCGCCGTAGGACTTGCGGATGTCGATCAGCTCGATCAGAGGCGTGCTCATTCAGCCTCCACTCACGGCGGGGGCGCCGATGACCAGGCGCTCGCCTTCGCTCAGGCCGTCCAGCACCTGTACCCGCAAACGGTCGCTGAGCCCGGTGCGCACCTGGCGCTGTTCCACCTTGCCGTCGCCGGTCAGCACACGCGCCAGGCGCAGGCCGTCGCCGTCATCCAGCGCGGCCAGCGGCACGGTCAGCACCTGGCTGGCGGTGCCTGCAACGAAGAACACTTGCGTGGTCATCTCGGCCATCAGCGCGCCGTCCGGGTTATCGACATCCAGCAGCACACTGTACTGCACCACCTGGCTGCCGGCGCTGCCATTGCTGACGCTGGCCGGGCTGCCGCCGCCCTGGCTGGCCTGCTCCAGGGGCTTGGGCGGGATTGGCAGCACTTGCCGCACGGTGCTGGTCCAGCGGCGTTTGCCGCCGGCCAGGGTGGTGAAATAGGCGGTCATGCCCGGTTTGACCTTGCCGATGTCGGCCTCTGACACCTGGGCCCACACGGTCATTGGCGAAAGCTTGGCGATACGCAGGATCAATGGGGTTTGCTGCTGGGCGTTGAGGGTTTGCCCCTCGCGGGCATCCACTGCCACCACCGTGCCGTCCATGGGCGCGTAGATGCGCGTGTAGCCTAACTCGGCTTCGTCGCTGCGCAGGCTGGCCTGGGCCTGGCGGATCTGCGCCAGGAACATGTCGATGCGCGCCTGGGTGACTTTCAACTGCGCGGCGGCGGTTTGCACGTCTTCGTCTCGGGTGGCGCCGGCGGCGGCCAGGTCGCGCTGGCGCTTGAGCTGCTGCTGGGCCAACAGGTACTGCGCGCGTTGTTCGGCCAGCTGGGCCTTGAGGTTGTCGATCGAGAAGCGCCCGGCATCCAGCCGCGCCTGCTGGGTGGAAGGGTCGATCTCGACCAGCAACTGGCCTTTGCGCACACTGTCGCCGACTTCAACGTGCAGCTTGTGGATCTGCCCGGAGGCCTGGGCGCCAACGTCCACGTAACGTCGCGGTTGCAAGGTGCCCAGCGCGGTCACGCTGCTTTCGATGTCGGCGCGGGTTACGGCGACGGTGCTCAGCGGCTGCGCGCCATAGGGCAGCGCCTTCCAGGCCAGCAGGCTGCCGAGGCCGAGCAGGCCCAGGCCAGTGAGCAGCACACGGCGACGGGTGTTGGTTAAAGGTCTCATGCAGACATCCAGCCAAGGGGTGTGGGTATGCGTAGCCAGGGTCAGGCGCATACCGGGTGCCAGATAGACGAAAGCGCTAGAGGGGGATTTAGCGAGGGTGAGTGAACGTGCGTCTTGCAGCCCTTGTTGCTGAGAATAATTATAATTTGTAAGATCGCACGTTGACATCACTCGGTCCCGCGTTGCTGCCTGAAAGGGCTTTCTGGCAAAAGCTGGCAGGACCTCTCAGGTAACGTCGTGGAACATTACTATCGCGAACTGGTGGGTTTCCTCTCCGCGCGCCTGGGCAGTCGCCAGGCCGCCGAGGACGTGGCACACGATGCTTACCTGCGGGTGCTGGAGCGCACTGACGCCGAGCGCATCGAGCACCCACGCGCCTTTCTCTACCGCACCGCGCTCAACCTGGTGGTCGACCGCCACCGGCGCCACCTGGTGCGCCAGGCCGAGCCGCTGGAGGTGCTGGACAGCGACGAACGTTGGCACAGCCCGGCGCCGGCCCACGACATGCAGCTGGACCAGCGCCTGGCGCTGATGCAGCGCGCGCTGGATGAACTGAGCAAGATCTGCCGCGACTGCTTTCTGCTGCGCAAGCTCGAAGGCCTGTCGCACCAGCAGATTGCCGAGCACTTGGGCATATCCCGTAGCCTGGTGGAAAAGCACATCGTCAATGCCATGAAGCACTGCCGGCTGCGCATGCGAGAGTGGGAATCGTGATTGCCGGGTTAAAGGAAAATGAAAATTCCGTCAGTCAATCACTTGATTTATGCGGCTTTCCCGACTTCTATTCAGTTAAGACCGCTGCCGGGCGTGGCCCTGTCAGTAGCCGTAATTGGCGCAGTTTGGTCATGGAATGCACCCATTACCCCACTGCCCAGGTCCGATCATGGCAAACAAGACCCTGCGCATTCTCATCGCCGACGCGCACCCCTGTCAGCGCTTGCAGCTGGAGCGGCTGCTCAATGGCCTGGGCTACTACCGAATCGCCCCCGTGGACAGCTTCGAGGAGCTGCAGCGGCTGGTGCAGTGCGCCTTGCAGCCCTTTCACCTGCTGCTGGGCAACATCGAGTTGGCCAGCCATGTCGGGGTTGACCTGGCACGTTTCTGCCGCGTCAGCACTCAGATCCAGCACGCCCTGCTTTACCACTCCAGCCAGTTGAAAGTGCCTGCGGTGCCGCAGACCGAGCGCCAGGCTGTGAGCCTGAGCCTGCCACAGGTGCCCGATAACGAGGCGCTGGAGTCGTTCATGGCGATCATCGACGCACCGCTGCTGGTCGGCAAGTTGCCGCTACCGGGCACCCTGCAGGCAAACACCCTGCGGCCACGGCCGAGGGCCAACTTCGCGCAGACGGTGTTCAACCGCTAGCGGCATCGCGGTCGGGGCAACAGGGCGGCTATTTGTTATGCTCTTGCCCTTTGCCGATTTGCGGAACCTGCCATGACTGCCATCGATACCGCTCGCCCGCCCCGGTTCAGCCGCGGCGACCATCGGACCCTGGGCCTGGCGGCGCTGGGCGGCGCGCTGGAAATCTACGACTTCATCATTTTCGTGTTCTTCGCGCTGACCCTCAGCCAGCTGTTTTTCCCGCCCGAGATGCCCGAATGGCTGCGGCTGTTGCAAAGCTTTGGCATCTTCGTCACCGGCTACCTGGCGCGGCCGCTGGGCGGCATCCTGATGGCACACTTTGCCGATCATCTGGGGCGCAAGCGGGTCTTCAGCCTGAGTATCCTGATGATGGCCCTGCCGTGCCTGCTGATCGGGGTGATGCCCACCTACGCCGACATCGGTTATGCCGCGCCGCTGATCCTGCTGGCCCTGCGTATTCTGCAGGGCGCGGCGGTGGGGGGCGAGGTGCCGAGTGCCTGGACCTTCGTCGCCGAGCATGCACCCGCCGGGCGGCGCGGCTATGCCCTTGGCTTCCTGCAGGCCGGGCTGACCTTCGGCTACCTGTTGGGGGCACTGACCGCGACCCTGCTGGCGCAGCTGTTCACCCCGCAGGAAATCCTCGATTACGCCTGGCGTTACCCGTTCCTGCTGGGTGGGGTATTTGGCGTGATCGGCGTATGGCTGCGCCGCTGGCTCAGCGAAACGCCGGTGTTCCTTGCCCTGCGCGCGCGTCAGGAGCAGCCGGTGAAGTTCCCGCTGCGGCGGGTGCTGAGCGAGCACCGCCAGGCGTTGATCCCGGCCGCGCTGCTGACCTGTGTGCTGACCTCGGCGGTTGTGGTGCTGGTAGTGATCACGCCGACGGTGATGCAGCAGCGTTTCGGCATGAGTGCCGGGCACACCTTTGCCTTGAGCAGTGTGGGCATCGTCTTCCTCAACATCGGCTGCGTGCTGGCTGGGCTGCTGGTCGACCGTGTGGGCGCCTGGCGTGCGCTGATGCTCTACAGCCTGCTGTTGCCGCTGGGTATCGGCGCGCTGTACGCCAGCCTGGTGGGGCAGTGGGGCATGACCTGGCTGGCCTATGCGCTGGCGGGGTTGAGTTGCGGGGTGGTAGGGGTGGTGCCATCGGTGATGGTCGGGCTGTTCCCGGCTGAGATCCGCGTGTCGGGCATTTCCTTCACCTACAACGTGGCCTATGCACTGTGGGCCAGCACCACCCCGCTGGCACTGATTGCATTGATGCCGTGGAGTCCGTGGGTGTGTGCCGGGTTTTGTCTGGTAATGGGCGCGGTAGGGTTGCTGACCGCATTGTATTTCGGGCGCCGGGAGCCGCTGGCGTTTGCGGCGGAGCCGATGCCGATCATGTGTGGTGACAAATGAGCAGGCGCATATCTCGGAGTGTGTAGCAGGGCATGAACCGAGCTCCGCCCGCTCGGCGTTCGATCTGATAGGCGCAGAACCTGTCACGGCGAGCACTTCGCAGCCCAGACGCATTTTCACAACAAAAAAAACCCGGCTCGAGAGAACCGGGGGCTATTTGTCAGCGCAAGGGCAGAGCCCTTACATGTTCGGGTAGTTCGGCCCGCCAGCGCCTTCAGGGGTGACCCAAGTGATGTTCTGGGCCGGGTCCTTGATGTCGCAGGTCTTGCAGTGCACGCAGTTCTGCGCATTGATCTGGAAGCGCTTGTTGCCGTCTTCCTGGGTGACCACTTCGTACACGCCCGCCGGGCAGTAGCGCTGGGCCGGCTCGTCGTACAGCGGCAGGTTGCTGGCGATCGGAATGCTTGGGTCGGTCAGCTTCAGGTGGCAGGGTTGTTCCTCTTCGTGGTTGGTGCTGGAAAGGAATACCGAGCTGAGTTTGTCGAAGCTGAGCTTGCCGTCCGGTTTCGGGTAGTCGATTTTTTTCGAGTCGGCGGCCAGCTTGAGGCAGGCGTAGTCCGGCTTGGTGTCGTGCAGGGTGAACGGCAGCTTGCCGCCGAACCAGTTTTGGTCGACATAGTTGAACGCGGCCCCCAGAAGCGGGCCGAACTTGTGCATAGCCGGGCCGAAGTTGCGACTGGCGAACAGTTCTTCGTACAGCCAGCTGGCCTTGAAGGCACTGACGTAGCTGTTCAACTGGTCACCGCCTTCGCTGCCGGCAATCAGGGCGTCTGCTACCGCTTCGGCGGCAAGCATGCCGGACTTCATCGCGGTGTGGCTGCCTTTGATCTTGGCCACGTTCATGGTGCCTAGGTCGCAACCGATAAGCGCGCCACCGTTGAAGACCATTTTCGGCAGCGAGTTGATGCCGCCCTTGGCCAGGGCGCGAGCACCGTAGCTGATGCGCTTGCCACCTTCGAGGTACTGGCTGATCACCGGGTGGTGCTTCAGGCGCTGGAATTCGTCGAATGGCGACAGGTACGGGTTGGCGTAGGACAGGTCGACGATCAAACCGACTACCACCTGGTTGTTCTCCAGGTGATAGAGGAACGAGCCACCGGTGTTGTCCTTGGCCACCACATCCAGCGGCCAGCCGGCGGTGTGCACCACCAGGCCCTGTTCGTGCTTGGCCGGGTCGATTTCCCAGATTTCCTTCAGGCCGATGCCGTAGTGCTGCACATCGGACTCGTTGTCCAGGTTGAAGCGCTTGATCAGTTGCTTGCCGATATGGCCACGGCAACCTTCGGCAAACAGGGTGTATTTGCCACGCAGCTCCATTCCCGGGGTATACATACCGTCTTTCGGGTGGCCTTCACGGTCCACACCCATGTCACCGGTGACGATACCGCGCACCACGCCGTTTTCATCGAACAGTGCTTCCTGGGCGGCGAAGCCTGGGTAGACTTCGACGCCCAGGTTCTCGGCCTGCTGGGCCAGCCAGCGGCACAGGTTACCCAGCGAGATGATGTAGTTGCCATGGTTGTGCATGGTCTTGGGCACGAACAGGTCGGGCACTTTGGTCGCGCTGCCGGCATCCTTGAGCACATAGATGTCGTCGCGCTTGACCTCGGTGTTCAGTGGCGCGCCGAGTTCCTTCCAGTCGGGGAACAGTTCGTTCAGGGCGCGCGGTTCGAACACCGCGCCGGAGAGGATGTGGGCGCCGACTTCAGAGCCTTTTTCCACCACGCAGACGCTGATCTCGCTACCGGCTTCGGCGGCCTTCTGCTTCAGGCGGCAGGCGGCGGACAGGCCTGCCGGGCCGGCGCCGACGATGACCACGTCGAATTCCATGTATTCGCGTTCCACTGGTTCTCTCCTACTCATCAAGGCTCGTGCTGTTGCTTGGTCTTATGGGTGCTTGCGCGCAGTGGCTCATCACGGGAGCGAAACTGTAGCTGCGCAAATGACGGACTACACCGTTTTGTCTTGGCCGCGCATTATATCTACACCACTTGGCGGGTCCAATACAAACGTTTGTTTGAATTTGCCGCAGGCCAGTAAAATCACAGGTACGCGGCTGGAGGGTGACCGATTTGCCGTATTGACCGGATTGGGTGTTGCGGTCAAGATACGAGCGGTTTTACGTTCGCCGTAGGCTTGCAGCCGGGCGCAGGTACACCTCTAAAGACCAGGTGTGGAGCAGGGTTTTGCGGGCTTAGGCCGGTTTGTAGTGGAGTTTACACGCCACGACAGAAAATGACCCGTGAGTATTTGTCGCAATGGTCCGAACAAGACTGTTCGGTCACGGTGAAGTTACTGCCTCCCGACACGTCTTTAGAGGTGCCCTTGTACCCACGCGCATCGCCGGGCTCAGCCCCAGGCGACTATCTATTCACCGGAGAGTAACGAGGAATCCATGAAGGTTCTTGTAGCTGTCAAACGAGTGGTCGACTACAACGTCAAGGTTCGCGTCAAAGCGGACAACTCCGGCGTCGACCTTGCTAACGTCAAGATGTCCATGAACCCCTTCTGCGAAATCGCCGTGGAAGAAGCCGTGCGCCTGAAGGAAAAAGGCGTTGCGACCGAGATCGTCGTCGTTTCCGTCGGCCCGACCACTGCCCAGGAGCAACTGCGTACCGCCCTGGCCCTGGGTGCCGACCGTGCCATCCTGGTCGAGGCCGCTGATGAGCTGAACTCCCTGGCCGTGGCCAAGGCCCTGAAAGCCGTTGTCGACAAAGAGCAGCCGCAGCTGGTGATCCTTGGCAAACAGGCCATCGACAGCGACAACAACCAGACCGGCCAGATGCTGGCCGCGCTGACCGGCTACGCTCAGGGTACCTTCGCCTCCAAGGTCGAACTGGCTGGCGACAAGCTGAACGTCACCCGTGAAATCGATGGCGGCCTGCAGACCGTTGCGCTGAACCTGCCAGCGATCGTCACCACCGACCTGCGCCTGAACGAGCCACGCTACGCGTCGCTGCCGAACATCATGAAGGCCAAGAAAAAGCCGCTGGAAACCGTTACTCCAGACGCGCTGGGCGTATCCCTCGCCTCCACCAACAAAACCGTGAAGGTTGAAGCCCCGGCTGCTCGCAGCGCTGGCATCAAGGTTAAATCGGTGGCCGAACTGGTCGAGAAGCTGAAGAACGAAGCGAAGGTAATCTAAATGACTATCCTGGTTGTCGCTGAATACGAGAACGGTGCCGTAGCCCCGTCCACCCTGAACACTGTTGCCGCAGCCGCCAAGATCGGTGGTGATGTGCACGTGCTGGTTGCTGGCCAGAACGTCGGTGGCGTTGCCGAATCTGCTGCCAAGATCGCTGGCGTGGCCAAGGTGCTGGTTGCCGACAACGCAGCCTACGCCCACGTGCTGCCAGAGAACGTCGCGCCGCTGATCGTCGAGCTGGCCAAGGGCTACAGCCACGTGCTGGCCCCGGCTACCACCAACGGCAAGAACATCCTGCCACGCGTTGCCGCGCTGCTGGACGTGGACCAGATTTCCGAGATCATCTCGGTCGAGTCCGCTGACACCTTCAAGCGCCCGATCTATGCCGGTAACGCCATTGCCACCGTGCAATCGAGCGCGGCCATCAAGGTCATCACCGTGCGTACCACCGGCTTCGACCCCGTGGCCGCCGAAGGTGGTTCGGCTGCCGTCGAGGCTGTTGGCGCTGCGCACAACGCTGGCATTTCGGCCTTCGTGGGTGAAGAGCTGGCCAAGTCCGACCGCCCAGAGCTGACCGCTGCCAAAATCGTCGTTTCCGGCGGCCGTGGCATGGGCAACGGTGACAACTTCAAGCACCTGTACAGCCTGGCCGACAAGCTCGGCGCTGCTGTCGGTGCCTCGCGCGCCGCGGTCGACGCAGGCTTCGTACCAAACGACATGCAGGTCGGCCAGACCGGCAAGATCGTTGCGCCTCAGTTGTACATCGCTGTCGGTATCTCGGGTGCGATCCAGCACCTGGCCGGCATGAAGGACTCCAAAGTGATCGTTGCGATCAACAAGGACGAAGAAGCGCCGATCTTCCAGGTGGCTGACTACGGCCTGGTTGCCGACCTGTTCGAAGCGGTTCCAGAGCTGGAAAAGCTGGTCTGATCCGCCTGCTTCACTTATAAAGAACCCGGCCCTCGCTTTGAGGGTCGGGTTTTTTTATGGGTTGAAGGAGTGAGGGATGACGTTGCGCGGAACGGGCAGGGTGCTGGCATGCTTGGCGGTGTTGGTGTCGCCACTGGCCATGGCTGCAGGCAAGTGCGAGCGCCTGGTGGCAACCGGCAGCCCCGATGCGCCACCCTATTCGTGGCAAGACCCGAAAGACCCGAAACACTTGATAGGTGCCAACGTCGACCTGCTACGCCAGGTGGCTGGCGAACTCGGCGTGAAGGTCGAGGTGTTGAATGCCGGTCGCCGTGAGCAGGCGCTGGAAGAGGTGCGCAGCGGGCGCATGGACCTGCTGCTCGACACCCCCATGCAGGTGGAGCAACTGACTGCGCTGGACTACATCCATCCACCTTTGCAACTCAATGAGTACCTGGTGTGGACCCGTCATGACGCGCAGCTGACCTTCGATGGCCCTGCCGACCTGGCCAGGTATCAGGGCAGTTTGTCCGAGCGTGCGCGCCTGACCCCCGCCTTCACGGCATTCGCCAAGGCCCAACTCAAGCTGGTGCCGGCACAGAACCTGACCCAGGCGTTTCAGAAACTGGTACTCGGCCAGGTGGATTATGTGCTGGCTGGCCGTTATTCGGGCATGGCCATGGTCCAGAGTCTGGGTATGAACAATGACCTGATCGCCCGCGGTCTGCCGGTGGATCGGCCCGGGCTTTACCTGGCGATCTCGCACAACTCGGCGTGCAATGACAGCTGGTTGCGTGGGCAATTGGCAAAAAAACTGACAGAATTGCCGATCTCCGGTGCGTCCGAGGCTGTGCTGCAACGTAATGTCGAGCGCTGGAAAGCGCAGTTGCAGGTACCGGCGGACGCCCCCAAACACTAGGAAGATTGCGTGAGAACCCAACCACTAATCCTTGCCCTGGCCGTGCTCGGCCTGGCTGGCTGCGCCAATGATCCGGCCCCTGACGAGCAGATGCGCATTTCCGAACAGGCACTGGAACAGGCCAAAGCCGTTGGCGCCACCGAGCAGGTCGAAACGCTGAAACTGGCTGAAGACAAGCTGGCCCGTGCCAAGGCCAACATGCTTACAGAAGACTACCGCGATGCGCGCATGCGCGCCGAGCAGGCCGAGCTGGATGCGCGCCTGGCCGAAGCCCAGGTGCTGAACCAGAAGAGCGAAGAGCAACTGCAACTGCTGCAGTCGCGGGTCAAGCGCCTGCGCAAGCAACTGGAGGTGCAGCCATGATGCGTCGTACGCCTTTGGCTGCGCTGGCGATGCTGGTGCTGGCGGCAGGTTTGCAGGGTTGCGCCAGTCAGCGCAGTAGTGCCGCGCTGGATGAGGCCGGCGCTGCCTTCCAGAAGGTCAAGGATGATTCCGATGTGCTGCGCAGTGCGCCGCGCGACGTGATCCGTGCCGGCGAGTCGCTGGCGCGCGCCGAGCGCTTGTCCAGCTACATCGGCACCGGTTCCGATGTGCGCCATTACGCTTATCTCAGCCAGCGCTACAGCGAAATTGCCAGCGAGCACGCCAAGCTGGCGTTGAACCAGGAGCGCCAGGCCAAGCTCGACCTGGAGCGCCAGCGCCTGCAGCTGGCTTTGCGCGAGGCCAAGCTGGCCAGCGTGCAGCAGCAGGGCAAGTGGGTCGAGTCGCAGATTGCCGCGTTGGCGTCGGAACAGACCGACCGTGGCTTGGTGATGACCCTGGGTGACGTGCTGTTCGATACCGGCAGTGCCGACCTGAAGAACTCAGCCAGCCGAACTGTGCTCAAGCTGGTGCAGTTCCTGCAACTCAACCCGCGCCGCGTGGTGCGTATCGAGGGCTATACCGACAGCACTGGCCTTGCCGAGGACAACCTGAAGCTGTCGCGCGACCGGGCGCAATCGGTGGCCGACATGCTGGTGGACCTGGGCATCGACGAGAAGCGCCTGCAGGTGGAGGGCTATGGCGACCAGTACCCGATCGAGGCCAATGCTTCGGAGCGGGGCAGGGCGCAGAACCGCCGAGTCGAGATCGTGTTTTCTGACGACAAGGGCAAGCTCGCGCCAGCGCGCTGAGTCTTGCCAAAAAGGGGTCGCATTGCGGCCCCGCTTTTTGTCGGCCTGATCGTTTCGCTAGCTATCACGCTGTTGTATTGTCGACTATGTTGCAATCTGTCCCAGTACACTTTGCAACTGTTACGGTATCCTCTACCGTCAGTGCCCCGTACAAGAACAACGAGCCTGTCGCCATGACCAACCTGCTGCTGTACCAGCGTATCGCCCAGCAACTGGCCGATGACATCCGTCGCGGTGTCTACCAGCCAGGCGAGCGGGTGCCCTCCGTGCGCAAGATGAGCGCCCAGCTCAATGTCAGCCATGCCACGGTGCTGCAGGCCTATGCCAACCTCGAGGATCAGGGGCTTATCCGCGCGCGACCGCAGTCTGGCTACTATGTGCATCAGACCCCGGCCTTGACCGCGCAAACCCCGGACATTGCCCGGGTGGAGCGCCCCGGCCTGGTCACGCGCGCCAGCATCATTCAGCAGGTGCTGACCGAGGCGCGCCGCGATGGTGTGTTCCCGTTCGGCGCCGCCGTACCGCATGTCGACTACTTGCCCGTGCGCGCCCTGCATCAGCAAATTGCCAAGGTGACGCGCTTCCATAGCCCTCGCGCCTTCAGCTACATGTTCAGCCCTGGTTTCGAGCCGCTGCGCCGGCAGATCGCCATTCGCATGCGCGATGCCGGCGTGCTGGTTGACCCGCGTGAAGTGATCGTGACCCATGGGTGTGTCGATGCCCTGCAGATGTCGCTGCGGGTGCTGACCCGCCCGGGAGACCTGATCGCCGCCGAATCGCCTACCTATTACGGCTTGCTGCAGTTGGCTGACCTGCTGGGCCTGAAAGTGATCGAAATCCCCAGCGATCCGTCCACTGGCATCAGCCTCGAGGCATTGCAACTGGCGGCCAATCAGTGGTCGATCAAGGCCCTGGTACTGACGGCGCGCCTGAGTAATCCGCTGGGCGGCACGGTCCCGGAAGAACGGCAAAAGCAATTGCTGCGCCTGGCCTCGGACTTCGATATCCAGATCATCGAAGACGATATCTATGGCGAGCTGATGTTCGAGCAGGGCAAGACCAAGGCGCTGAAGGCGTTCGACCGACTGGACCGCGTGATCTACTGTTCGAGCTTCTCCAAAACCTTGTCCCCCGGTGTGCGCGTGGGTTGGATGATCGCTGGGCGTTATCAGGACGAGATTCAGCGCCTGCAGACCTTCACCACGCACTCGGCGTGCAGCGTGACGCAGATGGGGGTGGCAGCCTACCTGGAAAATGGCGGTTACGACCGGCACCTGCGCTACATACGCCAGGAGTATCGCAAGAACCTCAGTGCCTATCAGTTGGCGGTGCAACAGCACTTCCCTGAGGGCACCCAGATGACCCGGCCGACGGGTGGCTTCATTCTCTGGGTGAGCCTGCCGGGGCGGGTCAATACCCAGGAGCTGCATGTGCGCGCGCTGGAGCAAGGTATCAGCATTGCGCCGGGGTTAATATTCAGTAACACAGAACAGTTCAACCACTGTATCCGCCTCAATTGCGGCATTCCGTGGAACAAAGAGGCCGAGCGCGCTGTGATTACGCTTGGTTTGCTGGCGCAGCAGTTGTGCAGGGAGCCTGCGCTCACACTTTTGTAAGGCTTGCCAGTCGTCTTTGGAACAGGGAGCATACGCACCTTTCCTGCCAGCCTGTCCATTTGCCATGAATGCTTTACGCCATTTTGCTCTGATCTTGTGCCTTGCACCGCTCTGCTACCTGGGCAGCCCAGCCTTGTCTGCGCAGCCGGCAAGTCAGGCGCAGGCGGCCCAAGGCAAGCAGGTGCCAAAAAAAGCGGCAGCCAAGCCTGCGCAGAAGCAGGCGGCAAAACGCGCCGATACCAAAAAGGCCAAGCCTGCACACAAGCCGGTCAGCAAAGCGGTTGGCAAGCCACTGCCCAAGGCAAAGCTGGACCTTAGCTTGCCAGTCGACATGGTCAACAGCCTTGAGCCGAATGTGGGTACGCCTTCGCCCATCCAGCGACGCAAACCTTTGCTGCCGCCCATGTTCACTGAAAAGCCCGAAACCAGCGACAGCCCGTTCCAGCTCAATGGCCGGCTGATCAACAACGAAATGCAACTGCAACTGCGCAATGACAGCCGCCATGATGTAGAAGGTGCGGCCATCGATTTCGAGTATCGCCAATAGGTGGAACTGACTGCTGGGTCACGGCAGATTTCATCGTGCCAGCAATTTCAAACGCCTGTTTGAGCGGTTACTATCCAGGGACGTTCGTCCCGTTTTGTCCCAGGGAGTCCTGATTTTGGTGAATAGCCATGAATTGCCGTGAGGGCTGTGGTGCCTGCTGTATCGCCCCGTCCATCACTTCTGCGATGCCGCGCATGCCCAATGGCAAGCCGGCCGGTGAGCGCTGCCTGCACCTGACTGAGGCTAACCTCTGCGACCTGTTTGGCATGCCTGAGCGGCCGGCGGTGTGTGGTGGTTTCAAGGCGGATGTCGAGGTGTGTGGTAGCGATCGCGACGAGGCAATCAGGATTCTTGGTTGGTGGGAGCAGATGACGGCGGCGTGACAGGCTGGATCTTCGACAACAAGGATAAACATGATGAGATCGTTCAAGCGTATTGCACTGCTGTGTGGTGTGGGTGTTCTGCTGTCACCTGCGGCCTGGGCCGAGAATTGGCAAGTGGCCAAGGACGAGGAGGGGATCAAGGTTTCCCTCAGTGAAGTGGTCGGCTCCAAGTACAAGGCTTATCAGGGGGTTACCCTGATCAAGGCGCCTTTGGCCAAGGTGCAGGCGTTGCAGGAAGACGTGGTCGGTGCCTGCGCGTGGATTCATGAGTGCAAGTCGCAGAAACTGCTCAAGCATGAAGGCGATCAAAGCTGGACCTACACCCAGTTCAATACGCCGTGGCCAGTGACGCCGCGCGATTCCGTGCTGCATGTCACCACGGTCAAGGGCGCTGATGGCAGCCTGACCCGTAACCTGGTCGAAGAGCCGACCTATGTCCCGGAAGAGAAGGGCTTCGTGCGGGTGGCGAAGGTCGAGGGCTTCTGGAAGCTGGTGCCCAAGGGTGACAGCACGGAAGTGACCTACCAGGTGCACACCGAGCCCGGTGGTAGTGTGCCGGCGATGGTGGCCAATAAGTTCGTGGTCGACGCGCCATTCAATACCCTGAAAGGGTTGCGTGAGCGGGCTGAGAAGAACTGAGGCCTAACGCGGCGCTCCCACAATGCAACAAAAAAGGCTGCCCGAGGGCAGCCTTTTTGCGTTCAGCCATTAAGCTTACTTGCGGTCCTTCAGTGCAACGATGTCGCGTTTCTGCTCGCCGGTGTACAGCTGGCGCGGGCGGCCGATCTTGTACGGGCTGGAGAGCATTTCTTTCCAGTGCGAGATCCAGCCCACGGTACGTGCCAGGGCGAAGATCACGGTGAACATGCTGGTCGGAATGCCGATTGCCTTGAGGATGATCCCCGAGTAGAAGTCGACGTTCGGGTACAGCGAGCGCTCGATGAAGTAAGGATCGGTCAGGGCGATCTCTTCCAGGCGCATGGCCAGTTCCAGCTGCGGGTCGTTCTTGATGCCCAGCTCGCGCAGGACTTCGTCGCAGGTCTGCTTCATCACGGTGGCGCGCGGGTCGCGGTTTTTGTACACGCGGTGACCGAAGCCCATCAGCTTGAATGGGTCGTTCTTGTCCTTGGCCTTGGCGATGAACTTGTCGATGTTCGAGACATCGCCGATTTCATCGAGCATGGTCAGTACGGCTTCGTTCGCACCGCCGTGGGCCGGGCCCCACAGTGCGGCAATGCCGGCGGCGATACAGGCGAACGGGTTGGCGCCCGACGAGCCGGCCAGGCGGACGGTGGAGGTAGAGGCGTTCTGCTCGTGGTCGGCGTGGAGGATGAAGATCCGGTCCATTGCCTTGGCCAGCACCGGGCTGATCGGTTTGATCTCGCACGGGGTGTTGAACATCATGTGCAGGAAGTTTTCCGCGTACGACAGGTCGTTGCGCGGGTACATCATCGGCTGGCCCATGGAGTACTTGTAAACCATCGCGGCCAGGGTCGGCATCTTGGCGACCAGGCGCACTGCGGAGATTTCGCGGTGCTGCGGGTTATTGATGTCCAGGGAGTCGTGATAGAACGCCGACAGGGCGCCGACCACGCCGCACATCACCGCCATCGGGTGAGCGTCGCGACGGAAGCCGTTGAAGAAGGACTTCAGCTGCTCGTGAACCATGGTGTGGTTCTTGACGGTGCTGACGAACTGGGCCTTCTGCTCGGCATTCGGCAGTTCGCCGTTGAGCAACAGGTAGCAGGTTTCGAGGTAGTCGGACTGTTCGGCGAGTTGCTCGATCGGGTAGCCGCGGTGCAGCAGGATCCCTTTGTCGCCGTCAATGTAGGTGATCTTCGACTCGCACGAGGCGGTCGCCATGAAACCAGGGTCGAAGGTGAAGTGACCAGTGGCCCCTAACCCGCGGACGTCGATTACATCAGGACCAACGGTGCCGGTTAAAATGGGCAGCTCGACGGGGGCAGCGCCCTCGATGACCAACTGCGCTTTTTTGTCAGCCATGTGGCCTCCTATTAATGCTTGAAATCATCAGACAGACCCCCCACGCAGGGCCCGCACCACTATAGAGGGATAAATTCAGATGTCAATTTGCCTAAAGGCTTGTTGAATCAGGCATTCAAGCCTGATTTTTCCCGAAATTCTCGCCCATTTACGCCTTTTGTTGGCTAAAGGCAATGCGCTATTTGGGCTACCCCGTCACGTTGTCATAAGCAGCCTAACTGTCTATACTCGGCACCCGACCGCCAGGGGCTTGCAAGCCCGAACTGCTGGGGGTCGCCGTTCCCTGGGTGGTGGGTACCTGACCAGTACACTTACCAACAACTTTGCCCTGATTCGCTAGGGGCTCTTCAGTGTGAAAAAAGCCGTGAAAAGCCAACGACCTGTAAACCTAGACCTAAGGACCATCAAGCTCCCCGTCACTGCGTACACGTCCATCCTGCACCGTATCTCCGGCGTCATCCTGTTCATCGGCCTTGCCATCATGCTTTATGCACTGGGCAAGTCGCTGGGTTCCGAGGAAGGCTTCGGCGAGGTGAAGGCGTGTCTGACCAGCCCGCTGGCCAAGTTCGTGACCTGGGGCCTGCTGTCCGCCCTGCTTTATCACCTCGTGGCAGGTGTTCGTCACCTGATCATGGACATGGGCATCGGTGAGACGCTGGAAGGCGGCAAGCTGGGCTCGAAAATCGTGATCGTCATCTCCGTGGTGCTGATCGTTCTGGTGGGAGTTTGGGTATGGTAACCAATGTCACGAACCTGTCGCGTTCGGGCCTCTATGACTGGATGGCGCAGCGCGTTTCTGCGGTCGTTCTCGCGGCTTACTTCCTCTTCCTGATCGGCTACGTGGTCGCCCACCCAGGCATCGACTACACCCAGTGGCATGGTCTGTTCTCCAACAACGCGATGCGGATCTTCAGTCTGCTGGCCCTCGTTGCCCTGGGCGCTCACGCCTGGGTCGGCATGTGGACCATTGCAACCGACTACCTGACGCCTATGTCGTTCGGCAAGTCGGCAACTGCGATTCGTTTCCTGTTCCAGGCGGTATGCGGCGTTGCGATGTTCGCTTACTTCGTCTGGGGTGTGCAGATTCTCTGGGGTATCTGATCCATGGCTAGCATTCCAACCATTTCCTTCGACGCCATCATCATCGGTGGCGGCGGCGCCGGCATGCGCGCAGCGCTGCAACTGGCTCAAGGCGGCCACAAGACTGCCGTAGTCACCAAGGTCTTCCCGACCCGTTCGCACACTGTATCCGCCCAGGGCGGCATCACCTGCGCCATCGCTTCGGCCGACCCGAACGACGACTGGCGCTGGCACATGTACGATACCGTCAAGGGTTCCGACTACATCGGTGACCAGGACGCTATCGAATACATGTGTCAAGAAGGCCCGGCCGCGGTCTTCGAGCTGGACCACATGGGCTTGCCGTTCTCGCGTACCGAAACCGGCCGTATCTACCAGCGTCCGTTCGGTGGCCAGTCCAAGGATTACGGTAAGGGTGGCCAGGCTGCTCGTACCTGTGCCGCTTCCGACCGTACCGGTCACGCGCTGCTGCACACCCTGTACCAGGGCAACCTGAAAGCCGGTACCACGTTCCTCAATGAGTACTATGCCGTTGACCTGGTGAAAAACCAGGAAGGCGCCTTCGTCGGTGTGATCGCGATCTGCATCGAAACCGGCGAAACCATGTACATCAAGTCCAAGGCCACCGTTCTGGCCACTGGCGGTGCGGGCCGTATCTACGCCTCCACCACCAACGCCCTGATCAACACCGGTGACGGTATCGGCATGGCCCTGCGTGCAGGCGTACCGGTGCAGGACATCGAAATGTGGCAGTTCCACCCAACCGGCATCGCCGGCGCCGGTGTTCTGGTCACCGAGGGTTGCCGCGGTGAAGGTGGCTACCTGATCAACGCCCACGGCGAGCGCTTCATGGAGCGTTACGCGCCGAACGCGAAAGACCTGGCCGGCCGCGACGTGGTTGCCCGTTCCATGGTCAAGGAAATCATCGCCGGCAACGGCGTGGGCCCGAACAAGGACCACGTACTGCTGAAGCTGGACCACCTGGGCGAGGAAGTGCTGCACAGCCGCCTGCCAGGTATCTGCGAACTGTCCAAAACCTTCGCTCACGTCGACCCTGTCGTCGCGCCGGTTCCGGTCGTTCCAACCTGCCACTACATGATGGGCGGCGTTGCCACCAACATTCATGGCCAGGCCATCACCATGGACGAAGAAGGCAAGGATCACATCATCCCTGGCCTGTTCGCTGTTGGTGAAGTGGCGTGCGTATCGGTTCACGGTGCCAACCGTCTGGGCGGCAACTCGCTGCTCGACCTGGTGGTGTTCGGCCGTGCTGCCGGCCTGCACCTGGAGAAGGCGCTGAGCGACGGCATCGAGCATCTGGACGCCAGCGACACCGACATCGATGTTGCCCTCAACCGCCTGAACAAGCTCAACGAGCGCACCACTGGCGAAGACGTTGCCAGCCTGAAGCGCGAGCTGCAAAGCTGCATGCAGAACTACTTCGGTGTATTCCGTACTGGCGAATACATGCAGAAGGGTATCGAGCAGCTGGCGGGTCTGCGTGACCGTATCGCCAACGTCAAGATCAATGACAAGTCCCAGGCCTTCAACACCGCGCGTATCGAAGCGCTGGAGCTGCAGAACCTGCTGGAAGTTGCCGAAGCTACCGCCATCGCGGCCGAAGCCCGTAAAGAGTCCCGCGGCGCTCACGCCCGTGAAGACTTCGAAGACCGTGACGACGAAAACTGGCTGTGCCACACCCTGTACTACCCGGGTGAGAAGCGCGTTGCCAAGCGCGGCGTCAACTTTGCGCCGAAGACTGTTCCAGCCTTCGAACCAAAAGTCCGGACTTACTAAGGGTGGCTGCTATGTTGAAAGTCGAAGTTTATCGTTACAACCCGGACACCGACTCGGCGCCAAAAATGGAGTCGTTCGACGTCGATACCGGCGGCAAGGACCTGATGGTGCTGGACGTATTGGCACTGATCAAGGAAAAGGACGAAGGTTTCTCGTACCGTCGCTCCTGCCGTGAAGGCGTTTGCGGTTCCGATGGCATGAACATGAACGGCAAGAACGGCCTGGCCTGCATCACCCCGCTGTCGGCGGTGGTGAAGGGCGGCAAGCTGGTTCTGCGCCCGCTGCCAGGCCTGCCGGTCATTCGTGACCTGGTGGTCGATATGAGCATCTTCTACAAGCAGTACGAGAAGGTGAAGCCATTCCTGCAGAACGATACCCCGGCACCGGCCATCGAGCGCCTGCAGTCGCCGGAAGATCGTGACAAGCTGGACGGCCTGTACGAGTGCATCCTGTGCGCGTGCTGCTCGACTTCCTGCCCGTCGTTCTGGTGGAACCCGGACAAGTTCCTGGGCCCGGCTGCACTGCTGCAGGCCTACCGTTTCCTGGCCGACAGCCGCGATACCAAGACTCAGGAGCGCCTGGCGTCCCTGGATGACCCGTTCAGCGTATTCCGCTGCCGCGGGATCATGAACTGCGTAAACGTTTGCCCGAAAGGTCTGAACCCGACCAAGGCAATCGGTCACGTACGTAACATGCTGCTGCAAAGCGGCACCTGATACAAAGTGTTGTACCTGCAGTAAGCCGAGGTGCGGGTGGTGAGCCCGCACTGAGGTAAAACCCGAACAAGGGCCCACAAAGCCCGCGTTCATTACCTATGAAGATATGAGACCAGCAGGGGCTTTCCGGGCTGGTACCCGGAAAATCAGCAGGATCCAAGTGGCGTGGTTCAGTCGCTGTTTTCGGACTTTTCCAGGTTTGCTGTGGCTCTCGCCGATCAGTCCCCTAATCGAGGGTGACCAAGCATGCAAGAAAGCGTGATGCAGCGCATGTGGGATAGCGCCCACCTTTCAGGTGGTAACGCTGCATATGTGGAAGAGCTCTACGAACTCTACCTGCACGACCCTAACGCTGTGCCAGAAGAGTGGCGCACTTACTTCCAGAAGTTGCCAGCCGACGGCAGCACCGCTACCGATGTATCGCACTCGACAATCCGCGACCATTTCGTACTGCTGGCAAAGAACCAGCGCCGCGCCCAACCGGTTTCCGCCGGGAGCGTGAGCAGTGAACACGAGAAGAAGCAGGTTGAAGTTCTGCGACTGATCCAGGCCTATCGTATGCGCGGCCATCAGGCTGCCAAGCTCGACCCGTTGGGGTTGTGGCAGCGCCCTGCGCCCGTAGACCTGTCGATCAATCACTACGGCTTGACCAATGCCGATCTTGATACGACCTTCCGTGCCGGCGACCTGTTCATCGGCAAAGAGGAGGCGAGCCTACGCGACATCTTCGATGCACTCCAGAAGACATATTGTCGCACCATTGGCGCCGAATTCACCCACATCGTCGATTCCGAGCAGCGCAGCTGGTTCCAGCAGCGCCTGGAAAGCGTGCGCGGCCGTCCGGAGTTTTCCGCTGACGTGCAGGCCCACCTGCTCGAGCGCGTGACCGCCGGTGAGGGCCTGGAAAAATACCTGGGCACCAAGTACCCGGGCACCAAGCGCTTCGGCCTTGAAGGTGGCGAGAGCCTGATCCCGATGCTGGATGAAATGATCCAGCGTTCCGGCTCCTACGGGACCAAGGAAGTCGTGATCGGCATGGCTCACCGTGGCCGCCTGAACGTCCTGGTGAACACCTTCGGCAAGAACCCGCGCGAGCTGTTCGACGAGTTCGAAGGCAAGAAGATGAACGAGCTGGGCTCCGGTGACGTGAAGTATCACCAGGGCTTCTCCTCGAACGTGATGACCACCGGTGGCGAAGTTCACCTGGCCATGGCGTTCAACCCGTCCCACCTGGAAATCGTTTCGCCTGTGGTCGAAGGTTCGGTGCGCGCCCGTCAGGATCGCCGCAACGACACCGTTGGCGACAAGGTGCTGCCGATCTCGATCCACGGCGACGCAGCATTCGCCGGCCAGGGCGTGGTCATGGAAACCTTCCAGATGTCGCAGACCCGCGGTTTCAAGACCGGCGGTACCGTGCACATCGTGATCAACAACCAGGTTGGCTTCACCATCAGCAACCCGCTGGACGCGCGCTCCACCGAGTACGCCACCGACGTTGCCAAGATGATCCAGGCGCCGATCCTGCACGTGAACGGCGATGACCCGGAAGCGGTGCTGTTCGTCACCCAGCTGGCCATCGACTACCGCATGCAGTTCAAGCGTGACGTGGTCATCGACCTGGTCTGCTACCGTCGTCGCGGCCACAACGAGGCTGACGAGCCGAACGGCACCCAGCCGCTGATGTACCAGCAGATCAGCAAGCAGCGCACCACTCGCGAGCTGTATGCAGAAGCGCTGATCCAGGCCGGTCGCATCGATGCCGAGCGTGCTCAGGCCAAGATCGACGAGTACCGCAACGCCCTGGACAATGGCCTGCATGTAGTGAAGAGCCTGGTCAAGGAACCGAACCGCGAGCTGTTCGTCGACTGGCGTCCTTACCTGGGCCATGCCTGGACCGCGCGTCACGACACCCGCTTCGACCTCAAGACCCTGCAGGACCTGTCGGCCAAGCTGCTCGAGCTGCCAGAAGGTTTCGTGGTCCAGCGTCAGGTATCGAAGATCTACGAAGACCGTCAGAAGATGCAGGCCGGTGGCTTGCCGATCAACTGGGGTTATGCAGAGACCATGGCCTACGCCACCCTGCAGTTCGAAGGTCACCCGATCCGCATGACCGGCCAGGACATCGGCCGTGGCACCTTCTCGCACCGTCACGCGGTGCTGCACAACCAGAAGGACGCCAGCACCTACATTCCGCTGCAGAACCTGTTCCCAGGCCAGCCGCGTTTCGACCTGTACGATTCGTTCCTGTCCGAGGAAGCGGTACTGGCGTTCGAATACGGCTATTCCACCACCACGCCGAACGCGTTGGTGATCTGGGAAGCCCAGTTCGGCGACTTCGCCAACGGTGCACAAGTGGTGATCGACCAGTTCATCACCAGCGGTGAGCACAAGTGGGGCCGCCTGTGCGGTCTGACCATGCTGCTGCCACACGGTTATGAAGGGCAGGGCCCGGAGCACTCCTCCGCGCGTCTGGAGCGTTACCTGCAGCTGTGCGCCGAGCACAACATCCAGGTCTGCGTACCGACCACCCCAGCACAGATCTACCACCTGCTGCGTCGCCAGGTCATCCGTCCGCTGCGCAAGCCGCTGGTGGTCCTGACGCCGAAGTCGCTGCTGCGCCACAAACTGGCCATCTCGACGCTGGAAGACCTGGCAGAAGGCTCGTTCCAGACCGTGATCCCGGAAATCGACGCAATCGATCCGGCCAAGGTCGAGCGCCTGGTGCTGTGCAGCGGCAAGGTCTACTACGACCTGCTGGAAAAACGCCGTGCCGAAGGCCGTGAAGACATCGCCATCCTGCGTCTCGAGCAGCTGTACCCGTTCCCGGAGGACGACCTGGTCGAAATCCTGGCGCAATACAGCAACCTCAAGCACGCCGTATGGTGCCAGGAAGAGCCGATGAACCAGGGCGCCTGGTACAGCAGTCAGCATCACATGCGCCGTATCCTGGGCCGCCACAACAAGGCATTGGTCCTGGAGTACGCCGGTCGCGACGCTTCTGCCGCGCCAGCCTGTGGTTACGCTTCGAAGCACGCCGAACAGCAGGAAAAACTGCTGCAAGACGCCTTCACTGTCTAACGCCTTCGCGCACCTGAAACCGAATTTAAGGAAACACTGATAATGGCTATCGAGATCAAAGCCCCAACCTTCCCGGAATCGGTTGCCGATGGCACCGTTGCCACCTGGCACAAGAAGCCGGGCGAAGCCGTCAAGCGTGACGAGCTGATCGTCGACATCGAGACCGACAAGGTTGTCCTGGAAGTTCTGGCTACCGCCGATGGCGTGCTGGGCGACATCGTCAAGGGCGAGGGCGACACCGTCCTGTCCGACGAAGTGCTGGGTTCGATCGTTGAAGGCGGTGCTGCCGCCGCTCCAGCCGCAGCTGCCGCGCCTGCTGCTGCTCCGGCCGCTGCTGCCGCTGATGCTGGCGAAGATGACCCGGTTGCTGCCCCGGCCGCGCGCAAGCTGGCTGAAGAAAACGGCATCGACCTGGCTACCGTTGCCGGTACTGGCAAAGGCGGTCGCGTCACCAAGGAAGACGTGGTGGCTGCCGTTGCCAACAAGAAGTCGGCCCCTGCCGCTGCACCGGCTGCCAAGCCTGCTGCCGCTGCTGCACCGGTTGTCGTCGCCGCTGGCGACCGCACCGAGAAGCGCGTGCCGATGACTCGCCTGCGTGCCAAGATCGCCGAGCGTCTGGTCGAAGCCCAGTCGAACATGGCCATGCTGACCACCTTCAACGAAGTCGACATGACCGAAGTCATGGCCCTGCGTTCGAAGTACAAGGACCTGTTCGAGAAGACCCATAACGGCGTACGCCTGGGCTTCATGTCGTTCTTCGTCAAGGCCGCCACCGAAGCCCTGAAGCGCTTCCCGGCTGTCAACGCCTCGATCGACGGTAACGACATTGTCTACCACGGCTTCGCTGACGTGGGTGTTGCGGTTTCCAGCGACCGTGGCCTGGTGGTCCCGGTACTGCGCAACGCCGAGTCGATGAGCCTGGCTGAAATCGAAAACGGCATTGCCACCTTCGGCAAGAAAGCCCGTGACGGCAAACTGTCGATCGAAGAAATGACCGGCGGTACCTTCACCATCACCAACGGCGGTACCTTCGGTTCGATGATGTCGACCCCGATCGTCAACCCGCCGCAGGCCGCGATCCTCGGCATGCACAACATCATCCAGCGCCCGATGGCCGTCAATGGTCAGGTCGTGATTCGCCCGATGATGTACCTGGCACTGTCCTACGATCACCGCCTGATCGATGGTAAGGAAGCGGTAACCTTCCTGGTCACCATCAAGAACCTGCTGGAAGATCCGTCTCGCCTGCTGCTGGACATCTAACCCTCTGGCTGCGTACCGTGCCGGCCTTGGCTTCGCAAGAAGCCATGCCGCGCGGTTCGCGGCTTGTAGCTTGTAGCTGATAAGGAATCTTTTATGACCCAGAAATTCGACGTAGTGGTGATTGGTGCAGGTCCTGGCGGCTATGTGGCTGCCATCAAGGCTGCCCAACTTGGTCTGAAGACTGCCTGTATCGAGAAGTACACCGACGCCGAGGGCAAGCTGGCCCTGGGCGGCACCTGCCTGAACGTAGGTTGCATTCCTTCCAAGGCGCTGCTGGACAGCTCCTGGAAATACAAGGAAGCCAAAGAGAGCTTCAACGTCCACGGTATCTCCACTGGCGAAGTGAAGATGGACGTCGCCGCGATGGTTGGCCGCAAGGCTGGCATCGTCAAGAACCTGACCGGTGGCGTTGCCACCCTGTTCAAGGCCAACGGCGTTACTTCGATCCAGGGCCACGGCAAGCTGCTGGCTGGCAAAAAAGTCGAAGTCACCAAGGCTGACGGCACCACCGAAGTCATCGAAGCCGAGAACGTGATCCTGGCTTCCGGCTCGCGCCCGATCGACATTCCACCGGCCCCGGTCGACCAGAACGTCATCGTCGACTCCACCGGCGCCCTGGAATTCCAGACCGTACCGAAGCGCCTGGGCGTTATCGGTGCTGGCGTGATCGGCCTGGAGCTGGGTTCGGTATGGGCTCGTCTGGGTGCTGAAGTCACTGTCCTGGAAGCCCTGGACACCTTCCTGATGGCTGCCGACACCGCTGTGTCGAAAGAAGCCCAGAAGACCCTGACCAAGCAAGGCCTGGACATCAAGCTGGGCGCTCGCGTCACCGGCTCGAAAGTCAACGGCAACGAAGTCGAAGTCACCTACACCAACGCCGAAGGCGAGCAGAAGATCACCTTCGACAAGCTGATCGTCGCGGTCGGCCGTCGCCCGGTGACCACCGATCTGCTGGCTGCCGACAGCGGCGTGACCATCGACGAGCGTGGCTACATCTTCGTCGACGATCACTGTGCCACCAGCGTTCCGGGCGTGTTCGCCATCGGTGACGTGGTACGCGGCATGATGCTGGCCCACAAGGCGTCGGAAGAGGGCATCATGGTGGTCGAGCGCATCAAAGGCCACAAGGCCCAGATGAACTACGACCTGATCCCGTCGGTTATCTACACCCACCCGGAAATCGCATGGGTCGGCAAGACCGAACAGGCCTTGAAGGCCGAGGGCGTTGAGGTTAACGTGGGCACCTTCCCGTTCGCGGCCAGCGGCCGTGCGATGGCTGCCAACGACACCGGTGGTTTCGTCAAGGTCATCGCCGATGCCAAGACCGACCGCGTCCTGGGTGTACACGTGATTGGCCCATCGGCTGCCGAACTGGTGCAGCAGGGCGCAATCGCAATGGAATTCGGCACCAGTGCCGAGGATCTGGGCATGATGGTCTTCAGCCATCCGACCCTGTCCGAAGCGTTGCATGAAGCAGCGCTGGCAGTGAATGGCGGCGCCATTCACGTGGCCAACCGTAAGAAGCGTTAATTATAAGAAACCACGGCGGGCAGCCCGTCGTGAGTCTTGCGTGCATGACTCACCGCGGAACGTCCGCCGGACCGGATCACATGGGAAAACCCGGGGTCAACGGTCACAGGTGGTGCGGCGCCAGTAATGGCGCAGCGCCGAAGCGCAGTACCTAACGAAGACGGTAAAAAGCATGAATCTTCACGAGTATCAGGGTAAGCAGCTGTTCGCTGAATACGGCCTGCCAGTTTCCAAGGGTTTCGCAGTCGATACCCCTGAAGCTGCAGCAGAAGCTTGCGACAAGATCGGCGGTTCCGAGTGGGTTGTAAAAGCTCAGGTTCACGCGGGTGGTCGCGGCAAAGCGGGCGGCGTCAAGCTGGTTCGCAGCAAGGAAGACGCCAAGGCGTTCGCTGCGCAATGGTTGGGCAAGCGCCTGGTAACCTACCAGACCGATGCCAACGGTCAGCCAGTGACCAAGATCCTGGTCGAATCCTGCACTGACATCGCCAAAGAGCTGTACCTGGGCGCTGTAGTCGATCGCTCGAGCCGCCGTATCGTGTTCATGGCCTCCACCGAAGGTGGCGTGGACATCGAGAAAGTCGCTCACGAAACTCCTGAGAAGATCATCAAGGCTACTATCGATCCGCTGGTCGGCGCTCAGCCGTTCCAGGGTCGTGAACTGGCATTCCAGCTGGGTCTGGAAGGCAAGCAAGTTGCACAGTTCGCCAAGATTTTCGTAGGCCTGGCCAAGCTGTTCAAAGAACATGACCTGGCCCTGCTGGAAGTCAACCCGCTGGTCATCAAGGCCGACGGCGACCTGCACTGCCTGGATGCGAAGATCAACATCGACGCAAACGCCATGTACCGTCAGCCTAAGCTGAAAACCTTCCACGACCCGTCTCAGGACGACCCTCGTGAAGCCCACGCTGCCAGCTTCGAGCTGAACTACGTGGCCCTGGAAGGCAACATCGGCTGCATGGTCAACGGTGCTGGCCTGGCCATGGGTACCATGGACATCGTCAACCTGCACGGCGGCAAGCCGGCCAACTTCCTCGACGTTGGCGGTGGTGCTACCAAAGAGCGCGTTACCGAAGCGTTCAAGATCATTCTGTCCGACAGCAATGTCGCGGCCGTTCTGGTCAACATCTTCGGCGGCATCGTTCGCTGCGACATGATTGCCGAAGGCATCATCGGTGCAGTGAAAGAAGTCGGCGTTAAAGTTCCGGTTGTGGTTCGCCTCGAAGGCAACAACGCCGAACTGGGCGCTAAAGTACTGGCAGAAAGCGGTTTGAACATCATTGCGGCAACCAGCCTGACCGACGCTGCTCAACAAGTTGTCAAAGCTGCGGAGGGCAAGTAATGAGCGTCCTGATCAATAAAGACACCAAAGTCATCTGCCAGGGCTTCACCGGCTCGCAAGGTACTTTCCACTCCGAACAGGCCATCGCCTACGGCACCAAGATGGTCGGCGGCGTAACCCCAGGCAAGGGTGGCACCACCCACCTGGGCCTGCCGGTGTTCAACACCGTCAAGGAAGCCGTGGAAGCTACCGGCGCTGACGCTTCGGTCATCTACGTACCGGCTCCGTTCTGCAAAGACTCGATCCTGGAAGCTGCCTTCGGCGGCATCAAGCTGATCGTCTGCATCACCGAAGGCATTCCTACCCTGGACATGCTGGATGCCAAGGTCAAGTGCGACGAGCTGGGCGTGACCCTGATCGGCCCTAACTGCCCAGGTGTCATCACCCCGGGCGAGTGCAAGATCGGCATCATGCCAGGCCACATCCACCTGCCAGGCAAGGTCGGTATCGTTTCGCGTTCCGGCACCCTGACCTACGAAGCTGTGAAGCAGACCACCGACGCCGGCTTCGGCCAGTCGACCTGCGTCGGCATCGGCGGTGACCCGATCCCGGGCTCCAACTTCATCGACATCCTGAAGCTGTTCCAGGAAGACCCGAAGACCGAAGCGATCGTCATGATCGGTGAGATCGGCGGTTCGGCTGAAGAAGAAGCTGCGGCCTACATCAAGGCCCACGTGACCAAGCCAGTCGTTTCCTACATCGCTGGTGTTACCGCACCTGCGGGCAAGCGCATGGGCCACGCTGGCGCCATCATCTCCGGCGGCAAGGGCACTGCGGACGAGAAGTTCGCCGCCCTGCAGGACGCTGGTGTGAAGACCGTGCGTTCCCTGGCTGACATCGGCAAGGCCCTGGCCGAGCTGACTGGCTGGGAAGCCAAGAAGTAATACTGCTACACCCCCCACGCGCACAGAGGCCACCTTCGGGTGGCCTTTGTCGTTTCTGGGGGCATCACGGGCGGCGAGGAAACTTGATGAGTTTGATAGGAATTTTCGTACAGACGAAGTTTTTAAGTGGAGGATAATTCTTACTGTCTTCGGTCGCACAGACGACAAACATGTACGCACATCGGACAAGCAGCACTGTGCCAGTGCGTTTAACTGACAAAACAGTTACATTACGCGTTCACTCTGTGCCCGTACCCCAAAAGGGAACGACACGCTAAACGGGTCTGGCCTATCAAGCCGGGCAGCATTTCCCCTCATCCAAAGGGAAATCCCCTCTCGAATCCCGATTTCAGCAGTGTGGTACTACCTTAAATGAAAGTTCTCAAAGGCCAGGATATCCTGGCGCTTGGCTTTATGACGTTTGCGCTTTTCGTTGGCGCAGGCAATATCATCTTCCCGCCTATCGTCGGTCTGCAGTCTGGTCCGCACGTGTGGATGGCAGCCCTGGGCTTCCTGGTCACTGCCGTGGGCCTGCCAGTCATCACCGTGGTCGCGCTGGCCAAGGTCGGTGGCGGCATGGATGCCCTGAGCAGCCCGATCGGCAAGTTCTTCGGCGGCCTGCTGGCAGCCGTGTGCTACCTGTCGGTCGGTCCGCTGTTCGCCACCCCGCGCACCGCGACCGTGTCGTTCGAAGTGGGTGTTGCACCGCTGACCGGTGAAAGCCCGCTGGCGCTGTTCATCTACAGCCTGGTGTACTTCGCCGTGGTACTGGCCGTGTCCATGTACCCTGGCAAGTTGCTCGACACCGTGGGCCGCTTCCTGGCGCCGTTGAAGATCATCGCTCTGGCCGTGCTGGGCATCGCTGCCTTCGCGCTGCCGGCCGGGACCATTGGTGAGGCACAGCCTGCCTATGCTGCGGCTGCGTTCTCCAAGGGCTTCTCCGATGGCTACCTGACCATGGACACCCTGGGTGCCTTGGTGTTCGGTATCGTCATCGTCAACGCCATCCGCTCGCGCGGTGTCGAGTCGCCGAAGTTGATCACCCGCTACGCCATCATCGCCGGCCTGATCGCAGGTGTTGGCCTGGCGCTGGTGTATGTCAGCTTGTTCCGTCTGGGTGCCGGCAGCCATGACATCGCGGCTGATGCCACCAACGGTGCTGCGGTTCTGCATGCTTACGTGCAGCACACCTTCGGCTCGCTGGGCAGCGGCTTCCTGGCCGTATTGATCGCACTGGCCTGTCTGGTGACCGCGGTTGGCCTGACCTGTGCCTGCGCCGAGTATTTCAGCCAGATCCTGCCGCTGTCGTACCGTGCATTGGTGGTGATCCTGGCCGGCTTCTCGTTGCTGATCTCCAACCTTGGCCTGACCAAGCTGATCATGTTCTCGATCCCGGTGCTTACCGCCATTTACCCGCCTTGCATCGTGGTGGTTGGCCTGAGCTTCGTGAAGGACCTGTGGAACTCGCCGACCCGCATCCTGGCGCCGGTGATGCTGGTGTCGCTGGTGTTCGGCATGGTTGACGCAATCAAGGGCAGCAGCATTGCCCATGTGCTGCCGGACTTCATGGCGCATCTGCCGCTGAGCGACCAGGGCCTGGCCTGGCTTGTGCCTTCCGTGGTGACCCTGGTTGGCGCCGTGGCTTGCGACCGCATGCTCGGCAAGCCGCGCGAGGCGCTGGCCTGACCTGTTAAGTCGAAGCCTGAGGGCGGCACCGGCCACAAGCCGAAAGGTGCTCGCCAAGGGCCTAGGCAGAAAAGCCCCGTATCCGCAAGGATGCGGGGCTTTTTGTTTGCCGGCATGATCAGAGGAAAATTCAGGACGGTGTGTGCCTTTTGCCGCTTGCCAGCGTCGAAACCCGGTCCCTATTCTCTAGGCACCTGGCCCTCTCGGGAACCCTGCATGAACTTCATCCAAAGCAACCTCAACAACCTGCTGGCCGTGGCTTGGTTCGCCCTATGCTGGGGAGGTTATACCCGCTATGCCATCTGGAAGGGCCGTGACACCGCATGCCTGGCCAGCGTGCTGCACCTGTACCGTGAAGACTGGATGCGCCGCATGCTGCTGCGCGACAACCGCATTGCCGATGCCAGCGTAATCGGTAACCTCGAGCGCAACGCCTCGTTCTTTGCGTCCAGTACCCTGATCATTCTCGCCGGTATCCTTACCGTGCTTGGGGCGTCCGACCGGGCGCTGTCGTTGCTGGCCGACTTGCCGCTGGTGCAGCAGACCTCTCAAGGCATGTCGGAGATCAAGTTGCTGTGCCTGGCCACGGTGTTTGTCTACGCCTTCTTCACCTTCAGCTGGTGCATGCGCCAATACAACTTCGCCGCCGTACTGGTGGGTTCGGCACCGATGATCGGCGAGCGGCTGGTCAATGAGCTGGAGCGCAAGGCATTCGCTTCACGGGCGGCTCGGGTATTGTCGTTGGCAGCTAACCAATTCAACCTGGGTTTGCGTTCGTATTACTTCGGCATGGCGATGTTGAGTTGGTTCATCAGCCCATGGCTGTTCATGGCCATGAGTGTCGGGGTAGTGCTTATTCTGTACCGGCGAGAGTTCCATTCGGATGTGCTGGATGTGATGGTGTTCACACCTACCGAAAGTGTCACCAACGAGCCGGTCAAAGAAAGTACGGCTGCCAGCAACTGAAACGATTAATCCAAATGTTGTAGATACAAAAAAACCCGACAAAGTCGGGTTTTTTTGTTTTAGCCAATTACTGCTTGGCAGGTTCGGCTGGAGTAGCTTCTGGTGCCGGGGTGGCTGGCGCGGCTTCTGGAGCCGGAGTAGCCGGAGCGGCTTCTTCGGCAGCCTTCTGCTCGGCTTCGGCCTGATCTTTGGCGGCTTCGGCGTTTTCCTTAGCGGCTTCGTTCATTTTATCCTGAGCTTCGCCCGCTTTTTCCTGGGCTTGCTCGGCGTGTTGCTGTGCGTCCTGGGCTTTGTCTTCGCTCGCTTTATCGCAAGCGGCCAGGCCCATGGCAGCAGCCAGCATCAGAGCAAAAGCAAAAGGTTTACGCATGGGGGTGTTTCTCCTTGGTGGAATAAGTGACTTGTTCCTTCGAGTGCAACTACGCGGAATAAGTTCCGCGAAGGTTACAGATATATAACGCCGTGTTCTATATAGACTTTTTAACGAATTTATGCCGCTGCAGCGCAGCCAGTGGGAAGCGCCAATGAGTGATTCAACCTTGATGGCCATGGCCGAGCGTTTTCTTTCGGCATTGAAACATTGTCAGCTGTTGCAGATGCGCGTGGCGCAAGCCGATGGCGATGGCATGACCCTGATCCTGCCCTGGTCACCGGCCATTGTCGGCAACCCGCAAACCGGCGCCGTGCATGGCGGTGCGCTGACCACACTGATGGACACCACCTGCGGCATGGCCACGCTGTGCGTGCTGCCGCGCTTCGAAGTGTGCCCGACGCTGGACCTGCGCATCGACTACATGCACCCGGCCGAGGCCGGCAAGGACATCTACGGCCATGCACAATGCTATCGGGTTACCCGTGACGTGATCTTCACCCGTGGCACCGCCTATCAGGATGACCCCGCACAGCCAATCTGCCAGGTGGTGGGTACGTTCATGCGCCTGGGCCAGGAGATCAAGGGTGGCATCCGTTTCGGCAACAGCCTGAAGGAGGGCGAGGCATGATTCCGCATGCGGTTCGTCAGCAACTGAACGCTGCCCATGCGGTGGGCGACTACAGGCCATTGCTGGCGCTGATTCCCTATGCCGGGCTGATCGGCATCGAATGTGAACGCCAGGGCGATGACTTGTTGTTCCGCCTGCCCGCCAGTGCGGACAACATCGGCAACCCGTTATTGCCGGCCATCCATGGCGGCGTGATCGCCGGCTTCATGGAGTTGTCGGCAGCGCTGTACCTGCTGATCTACAGCGAGAGCGCCAGCATTCCAAAGATCATCGACTTTTCCATCGACTACCTGCGCGCCGGGCATTTTCGTGACACTTACGCCCAGTGCCAACTGTGGCGCCAGGGCCGCCGAGTGACCAACGTGGCCATTACCGCCTGGCAAGGCGACAAGCAGACGCCGATTGCCACAGCCCGTGCGCATTTCAAGATCGAACCGGAAAAGCCCTTGAAATCATCTGGGCAGCCCCCATCTGAATGACATCCGCCGTTAACGCTGGCCGAACTGGCCGCCAGGCGCCAACTGTCATCAGATCGGAGTTTCGAAGACCATGACTGTGGAAACACAAAAGGAAACGTTGGGCTTCCAGACTGAGGTGAAGCAGCTGCTGCACCTCATGATTCACTCGTTGTACTCCAACAAGGAAATCTTCCTGCGGGAGCTGATTTCCAACGCCTCCGACGCCGCTGACAAGCTGCGTTTCGAAGCCCTGGCCAAGCCAGAGCTGCTCGAAGGCGACGCCGACCTGAAAATTCGCCTGAGCTTCGACAAGGACGCCGGTACCGTGACCCTCGAGGACAACGGCATCGGCATGAGCCGCGAAGACGTCATCGCCCACCTGGGTACCATCGCCAAGTCCGGCACCGCCGACTTCATGAAGAACCTCACCGGTGACCAGAAGAAGGACTCGCACCTGATCGGTCAGTTCGGCGTGGGCTTCTACTCCGCGTTCATCGTTGCCGACAAGGTTGACGTGTACAGTCGCCGTGCTGGCCAGCCAGCGGCCGAGGGTGTGCACTGGTCGTCGAAAGGCGAGGGCGAGTTCGAAGTCGCCACCATCGACAAGCCACAGCGCGGCACCCGCATCGTCCTGCACCTGAAGAAGGACGAACTGGAATTCGCTGATGGCTGGCGCCTGCGCAACGTGGTCAAGAAATACTCCGACCACATCGCTCTGCCGATCCAGTTGCCCAAAGAGCAGGCTGGCGCTGAAGGTGAAGAACAGCCGGCCGAAGAGTGGGAAACCGTCAACCGCGCCAGCGCCCTGTGGACCCGTTCGCGCACCGAGGTGAAGGACGAGGAGTACCAGGAGTTCTACAAGCACATCGGCCATGACTTCGAAAACCCGCTGGCTTGGAGCCACAACAAGGTCGAAGGCAAGCTCGAATACAACTCGCTGCTGTACGTGCCGGCCCGTGCGCCGTTCGACCTGTACCAGCGCGAAGCACCGCGCGGCCTGAAGCTGTACGTGCAGCGTGTGTTCATCATGGACCAGGCCGAGTCGTTCCTGCCGCTGTACCTGCGCTTCATCAAGGGTGTGGTCGATTCCAACGACCTGTCGCTGAACGTGTCGCGTGAAATCCTGCAGAAAGACCCGATCATCGATTCGATGAAGACCGCGCTCACCAAGCGCGTGCTGGACATGCTGGAGAAACTGGCGAAGAACGAACCCGAGCAGTACAAGGGCTTCTGGAAGAACTTCGGCCAAGTGTTGAAAGAAGGCCCGGCCGAAGACTTCGCCAACAAGGAGAAAATCGCCGGCCTGCTGCGCTTCGCTTCCACCCAGGACGACAGCGGCGAGCAGAGCGTCGCCCTGGCCGACTACCTGGCCCGTGCGAAGGAAGGCCAGGACAAGATCTACTACCTCACCGGCGAGTCGTACGCGCAGGTCAAGAACAGCCCGCACCTGGAAGTCTTCCGCAAGAAAGGCATCGAAGTGCTGCTGCTGACCGACCGTATCGACGAGTGGCTGATGAGCTACCTCAATGAATTCGACGGCAAGGCCTTCGTTGACATCGCCCGTGGCGACCTGGACCTGGGCAAGCTGGATTCGGAAGAAGACAAGAAAGCCCAGGAAGAAGTCGCCAAGGACAAGGAAGGCCTGGTCGAGCGCCTGAAAGGCGCGCTGGGTGACAGCGTGGCCGAAGTGCGCGTGTCGCACCGCCTGACCGACTCGCCGGCAATCCTGGCCATTGGCGAGCAGGACCTGGGCCTGCAGATGCGTCAGATTCTGGAAGCCAGCGGGCAGAAGGTGCCGGAGTCCAAGCCGATCTTCGAGTTCAACCCGAGCCACCCGCTGATCGAGAAGTTGGACAACGAGCAGAGCGAAGACCGCTTCGCCGAGCTGTCGCACATCCTGTTCGATCAGGCGGCCCTGGCGGCCGGTGACAGCCTGAAGGACCCGGCGGCGTACGTTCGTCGCCTGAACAAGCTGCTGGTCGAGCTGTCTGCTTGAGTTGATGCACAGGAAAGCCCGCTTCGGCGGGCTTTTTTCATGGTGAGCTAAGGAGTGCTTGATGAGCAAGGTAATCGTCGAATCGTTGGTTTATCACCTGTCCGGCAAAACCTATGAAAGCCGCCTGGTCTATGAGCCAGGTGCGCTGCCGAAGCCCGGCCTGGTGATGGCGCCGAACTGGATGGGCATTGGTGAAGGCGCGGAGCGTATCGCCAAGGAAGTGGCCGAGAAGGGCTACGTGGTGTTGATTGCCGACCTGTACGGTCAATCGGTGCGCCCGTCCAACGCCGACGAGGCGGGTGCGGCGATGATGCCGTTGAAGAATGATCGCAGCGAGCTGCGCAAGCGCATGCAGGAAGCCCTGGCGCAGTTGCTGGGGCAGTCGAAGGCGCTACTGGAGCCGGGCAAGGTCGCAACCTTCGGCTTTTGCTTCGGTGGCTGCTGTGCGCTGGAGCTGGCGCGTACCGGCGCCGACCTGCGTGCGGCGGTGTCGTTCCACGGCACCCTGGACACGCCGAACCCGGAGGATGCCAAGCGCATCAAGGGCTCGGTGCTGGTGCTGCATGGCGCTGCCGACCCATTGGTGCCGAAAGAGCAGCTGCCGGCGTTCGAGGACGAGATGAACGCCGCCAAGGTGGACTGGCAGTTGCTGAGCTATGGCGGGGCAGTGCACTCGTTCACCGACCCGAATGCCAATGTGCCGGGTAAGATGCAGTACGACCGCCGTACCTCGGAGCGGGCGTTCCGGTCGATGCATAACCTGCTGACGGAAGTGTTCCAGCGTTGAGATCGCAGGGGGCCGTAACGCGGCCCCCAACATTACCGTGGCAGCTCGATCCTGGAGGTTTCCCCGGGCACCACTGGCCAATCCCTCGCCGCCCAGCGTGCCCTGGCCTGCTCGATCAGCTCCGGGTCACTGGCCACGAAGTTCCAGTTCATCCGCCGTGGACCATCCAGCGGCTCCCCGCCAATCAGCACCAGCTGGCACTCACCCTCCGCGTACAGTGTCACGTCTTCGCCCTCTGGCAGTACCACCAGGCTGCACGGCTCCACGTCCGCGTCGTTCATCTGCAACTCGCCATCCAGCAGGTACAGTGCTCGCTGCGCATGCTCGGTGGGTATCGGCAAGGTGGTTGCCGGCTGCATCCGTACATGGGCATAAAGGGTAGGGGAGAGCACCGGCACCGGTGACTCCAGGCAGAACCCGCTGCCTGCAATCATGCAGATGCGCACCCCCAGGCTGTCACTGACGGGCAGGCTCGCGGCCGGGTGATGGCTGTAGCTTGCCGGGCCTTGCTCATGCTCGCGCGGCGATGCCAGCCATACCTGCAGCCCATGCAGGCGCGAGCCATGGGCCAGGGCATCTTCTGGGGTGCGCTCGACGTGGGCCACGCCGCTGCCTGCGGTCATCCAGCTGACATCACCCGGCAGCACACGCTGTGCCGAGCCGAGGCTGTCCTTGTGCAGGATCGCCCCTTCAAACAGGTAGGTCAGGGTCGACAAGCCGATATGCGGGTGTTGGCGGATGTCCATGCCATGCCCGGCGGCATAGTCGGTTTCGAGCATATGGTCGAAGAACACGAACGGGCCGACGCTGCGGCACTGGGCCGAAGGCAGCGGGCGCAGGATCGGCTGGCCCTCGACCGATTCGGCGCGCGGGCGGATGATCAGGGGGCTGCTCATGGGGTGTGTTCCAGGCGAGGTGAGTGTGCACCCAGCATAGCGGTTTGCCCGCTTCGGCTGAACCGTCTCGTTTGCCGGCCGGTCTACTGTTTTCGTATTTGTAGAAGGAAGCAGCCCATGATTGCCAGAGCGCTGGCCTGCGTAATGTTGTCTGCCTCGCTTTGCCAGGCGGCACACGCGCGCGACTACCGCTACAGCGACGCCCACCTGCACTACGTCGACTTCTTTCAGGAAAGCGAAGGCATGCCGGCGTTGCTCAAGGCCATGGACGCCGCAGGCATCGAGCAGTCGATGATTTCCGGCATTCCAGTGGCCAAGAAATGGCACGAAGACGAACCCAAGCGCCCACGCTATTACGCCGGTGACGACGCCGATGCCTATTGGTACAGCGCCACCGACACCTATGTGGCAGCGGCCCTGGAGCAGTTGCCGATTGAGCAACGAAAACGCTTTCATCCGTTTTTGACCGGCTTCAACCCGGTGGACAAGAACGCTGTCAGCCACATCGAGCGCATGCTCGAAATGAACCCGGGGTTATGGCAGGGCATTGGCGAGGTGTTCACCCGCCACGATGACCTGACCGCGCTGACCAGTGGCGACACACCGCGCGCCAACAACGAGGCCATGACGCGTATCTACCATCTGGCGGCCGAGCGTGACCTGCCGGTGCTCCTGCATTCCAACATCACCTCCAAGCGCGAGCGCAACCCGCTGTACCTGGCGGAGATTGAAGAGCCGCTGCGCAATCACCCGCATACACGGTTCATCTGGGCGCATGCGGGCAGCAGCATGGAGATACACCGGCACCAGACGCAGATGGGTTTTCTGTTGCCGGTGCTCACGCGATTGCTGGAGGACTACCCGAACTTGTATGTCGACCTGTCGTGGAGTGTGCTGCAGCCTTATCTGCTGGATGACAAAGGCGTGCCGCGCAAGGAATGGCTGGCGCTGGTCGAGCGCTATCCAGAGCGGTTCATGCTGGGGTCGGATGTGGTGGGGCGGTTTGGCAGCCTGGGTGAGCAGATGCACGGGTTCAAGCCGTTTCTGGATGCCTTGCCGATAGAGGTGGCCAACAAAGTGGCCCGCGATAACTTTCTGGCTGTACTGCCCAGGCAGAAATGAGTGCGACAGGTTAAAAATAAAAACGCCCCGAACCAGTCGGGGCGTTTTCATTTACCGCAGCAGCGTCTTACTTGCCTTCCCAGCGCTTGAGCACCAGGGTGGCGTTTGTGCCGCCGAAGCCGAAGCTGTTGCTCATGACCGTGTCGATCTTGGCGTTTTCTTCGGTGTTACGCAGGATTGGCAGGTCGGCGACCTCTGGGTCCAGCTCATCGATGTTGGCGGAGCCGGCGATGAAGTTGTTTTCCATCATCAGCAGGCAGTAGATCGCCTCGTGCACACCGGCGGCGCCCAGCGAGTGGCCCGACAGGCTCTTGGTCGAGCTGATCTTCGGTGCCTTGTCGCCGAACACGGCGCGAACACCTTTGATCTCGGCCACGTCACCGACCGGAGTCGAAGTACCGTGGGTGTTCAGGTAGTCGATCGGGGTGTCGACGGTAGCCAGCGCCTGCTGCATGCAGCGGATGGCACCTTCGCCGCTCGGGGCAACCATGTCATAGCCGTCGGAAGTTGCACCGTAGCCAACGATTTCGGCGTAGATCTTGGCGCCACGGGCCAGGGCGTGTTCCAGCTCCTCGACCACCACCATGCCGCCGCCACCTGCGATGACGAAGCCATCACGGTCGGCGTCATAGGCGCGCGAAGCCAGTTCCGGGGTTTCGTTGCGTTTGGTCGACAGGGCGCCCATGGCATCGAACAGGAACGACTGGCTCCAGTGCTCTTCTTCACCACCACCGGCGAAGACGATGTCTTGCTTGCCCCACTGGATCTGCTCCAGGGCGGTGCCGATGCAGTGTGCCGAAGTGGCGCAGGCCGACGAGATCGAGTAGTTCAGGCCCTTGATCTTGAACGGAGTGGCCAGGCACGCCGAAACGGTGCTGCCCATGGTGCGGGTAACGCGGTACGGGCCGACGCGCTTGACGCCTTTCTCGCGCAGGGTGTCCAGCGCTTCCATCTGGTTCAGGGTCGAGGCGCCGCCGGAGCCAGCCACCAGGCCAGTACGCGGGTTGGAAACCTGCTCTTCGGTCAGGCCAGCGTCCTTGATCGCGTCCTGCATCGCCAGATAGGCGTAGGCCGCGGCGTGGCCGACGAAGCGGTAGACCTTGCGGTCGATCAGTTCTTCGAGGTTGAGGTCGATGGACCCGGAAACCTGGCTGCGCAGCCCCATTTCCTTGTATTCCGGGTTGAAACGGATACCCGGACGGCTGTTACGCAGGTTTTCGGTGACGGTCTCTTTGTCATTGCCCAGGCACGATACGATGCCCAGACCAGTGATAACGACGCGGCGCATGCGAATAACCCTTAGAAATTGTCAGTGGAGGTGAACACGCCGACCCGCAGGCCTTCGGCAGTGTAGATCTCGCGGCCGTCGACGCTGACCGAGCCATCGGCGATGGCCATGTTCAGCTTGCCCTTCAGGACGCGCTTGATGTGAATGTTGTAGGTGACTTTCTTGGCGCTAGGCAATACCTGGCCAAAGAACTTCACTTCGCCCGAACCCAGCGCGCGGCCACGGCCTGGCAGACCCTGCCAGCCCAGGAAGAAGCCGACCAGCTGCCACATGGCGTCAAGGCCCAGGCAGCCCGGCATGACCGGATCGCCTTCGAAATGGCAGGCGAAGAACCACAGGTCCGGGGTGATATCCAGCTCGGCGACCAATTCACCTTTGCCGTACTTGCCGCCTTCTTCGCTGATATGGGTGATGCGATCGACCATCAGCATGTTCGGCGCGGGCAGTTGCGCATTACCTGGGCCGAACAGCTCACCGCGACTGCAGCGCAGCAGGTCTTCCCGAGTAAAGGCGTGTTGTTTGGTCATGCGAGCTCCTCAATAACCCCCTGTGGCAGGGGATGAATCTTCCCGGCCGGCCCGAAAACCAATGGCTTCGAGACGGCAGCCTACAGGTAGACTATTGCGTTGTGGTGAAAGTCACAGCGCACCTGCCGAAAGAAGTACAGGTGTGCACTGAAACGTCTATTTTCAGGTCCGATGAAGGTCCTGTCCAGTGTTTAAGACTGCCGCACTTTAGCATTTATCGCCAGTCGCGGTTGTCCGACCGGGTAACCAGCGCTGCAGCACCCGCTGCAGTTCGGTGCGGCGCAAGGGTTTGCTCAGGTAGTCGTCCATGCCAGCCGCCATGCAACGCTCGCGGTCGCCCTGCAAGGCGTTGGCGGTCAGGGCGATGATCGGTAGCCCGGCGCCGTTGGGCAACTGGCGGATGCGCCGGGTGGCTTCATAGCCGTCCAGGTGTGGCAGGCGGCAATCCATCAGCACGGCGGCGAAGCGCTGCTGGCCAACCAGGTCGACCGCCTCAAGGCCATCCTCGGCCGTGCATACCGCAAGCCCCAGGCTGCGCAGCATGGCCTCGATGACGCTTTGGTTGACCGGGTTGTCCTCTACCAGCAGTACCTGATCATTGTCGGGCACTATCGTTGGCGCAGTGGTGGGCGGCTTCAGTGGGACGGGGGCAGGGGTGGCGAGGGCCAGTGGCATTTCCAGGGTGAAAGTCGACCCCAGGCCCTCACGGCTTTCACCGCGCAGCTTGCCGCCCATGCGCTCAGCCAAGGTGCGGGCGATCGAAAGCCCCAGCCCGGTGCCGCCATAACGGCGGGAAATCGAGCTGTCGGCCTGCTGGAAAGCGATGAACATCATTTCCAGGCGGTCGCTGTCGATGCCGATGCCGGTGTCGCGCACGCTGCAGGTCAGCCAGATCAGTTGCCGATCGAGTACCTGCCAACGTGCTTCGACCTGTACCTGCCCGCGTTCTGTGAATTTCAGGGCGTTGCCTATCAGGTTCAGCAGGATTTGGCGGATGCGCGTGGGGTCGCCGTTCACCTGCAGTTGCTCGAAGCCGGCCGGCAGTTCCAGGTGCAGGCCCAGGCCGCGCTGCTGGGCGCTGTGCTGGAACGACTGGACACTGCTGGTGATCAACTCGCCGAGATTGAAGTCGATGTGCTCCAGTTGCAGCGCGGCGCGCTCGATACGCGAAAAGTCGAGGATGTCGTTGATGACCTTCAGCAAATGCCCGGTGGACTCGCTGGCCACTGCCGTGTAATCGGCCTGCTCGCTGCTCAGCGGTGTGGTTTCCAGCAACTGCAGCATGCCTAGCACGCCATTCATCGGTGTGCGCAGTTCATGGCTCATCATGGCCAGGAAGTCCGATTTCGCGCGGTTGGCCTGTTCAGCCTCCTCGCGAGCCTGGATCAATTCGGCAATGGCCTGCTTCTGTTCATCGCTGGCCTGTTCCAGGGCGCTGGCCAGGTTGTTGATGTGACGCGCCAGGTGGCCCAGTTCGCTGTCGTCCACCACCGGCAAGGGGGTGTTGTACTCGCCCTGCTGAATGGCCTTGACCGCATGCCCCATGTCGCTGATCGGCTTGGCCAGGCTCAGGGCCAGGCGGCGAGCCAGCAAAAAGGTGAACAGCAGGGCGAACAGTGCAAGGATCCCGGCCTTGATCACGATTTCCTGTTGCCGCTGGCTGAAGGCATCATCGGACATGCCGACTATCACCCGGCCCAGGTAGTCGTCACCAATGGCCGGGGTGGTGGCCTTGCCCTGTTGCAGGAAATCGTTGTCCAGCCGGATCTGTTGCAGGCGGATGGGCGCCTGGAACACTTCTACCTGTTGTGCGCGGTTGGCGCTTTCGTCGGACTGCTCCACGTACACGAGGATGTGGTTGCGGCTGTCCTGCACCTCCAGAAAACGCACATGCGGGATGCTGAGGGTGGCGCGCATCAGCCCTTCAAGTACTTCGTTGTTGCCCGAAATCACCCCGTACTCCGACGCCGGTGCCAACTGGTTGGCGATCAGTTGCCCGGTGTGGTTGAGTTCCTGGCGCAGGTCCTGGATACGCACGAAGGTAAAGAAGCTGATCAACAGCAAGGTCAGCAGCAGGGCAGGGCCGAGGCTGATGATCTGGGTGCGGGTATGAATGTCCCAGCTCAAGCGCTTGGTCATGGGGTGGGGTCTCCTGCGGCCAGGGCCTTGGCGGCGGCGTTCGGATCGATCGGTTCAAGGCCCAGGGCGCGGGCCACCTGCTGGTTGCCACTGACGCCATAGCGTGTCGGGTACAGGCTGCGCGGCCAGCGCGCAGGCGGCTGATCGAGCAACTGGTCGAGCTCCGCCAGCCAGTCGTCCTGATCGCTGTAGGTGCTGGCCAGGGCGCCGGCGCGAACAAAACCGGCGTTCGGCCCGATCAGGGCCATCTGTCGACCATAGCTGCTCAGCAGCAGGTTCTTCGCGGTCTTGGAGTTGTACAGGTTGGGGTCGTCCAGGCCCAGCAGCACATCGCTGCTACCCAGCAGATGCTGCAGCGGCCGGCTGTCACGCGGGTCGGACCAGTCCTGGGCGATGATCTCCAGGCCCAGGGGGCGTGCGGCATGGCGCAACTCGTCGAGCAGAAAACTGCTGTGCTCACCGTACAACACCCCAATGCGCTGGGCCTGCGGCAGCAGGTAGCGCGTCAGGCGCAATTGCCGGCCCAACGGCGCGTCACTCCACAGCAAGGTGAGAAACGCGGGGCGCGACTTTCCCAGGCGCTGTTCAGCCTGTACCCGGCTGACCCGCATGGCCAGGGCCGGTGGGCCGGCGGTTTCGCCCAGCCGCCACTCCAGTGCGGAGCTGTCGAGCAGGATCAAACGCTGGTCGGCTTTGAGCTTGCTCGGGCGCGGCAGGTCGGCTGTGGTCTGGAAATGCACATGATCGTGGGGCCGACGGCTTTCCAGCGCGGCGACGAAACTGCGGATACCGGGCTGGTCCTCAGCCCCCACCAGCAGGATTTCACTGGCCGACAGTGGCCCCAGCGGCCACAGGCACAGCAGCAATAGGCGCAGCAACAGGGCCATCAGAACTCCAGCTCCGCGCTGACGCTCAGGCGGTGGCGGCTGTCGAAGCGGTTCTGGACTGCCGTGGTTGGCTCGTCGTCCAGGCGCTGCTGCCACAGCGCTGCCAGCTCCAGGTTGCTGCCATGCACTCGAAAGCGCTTGGCCAGGCGTAGGTCCAGGCGTTCATAGCGGTACTGGTTGAGAGCATCGTCGCCGTAGTAGAACAGTGCACTCGACCAGCCGGCACCCCATTCGCGCATCCACCCGGCCGAGCCGCTGTTGTGGGCGCTGAGGCGGCGGTCGTCGGGGTTGCTGGCCCAGGCATCGACGTAGGCGTAGGTCAGGCGCAGGCGGTCGCGCAGGGTCGGGCGCCAATCCAATTGTGCCTCGCTGCCGCTGAACCGGGCCTTGTTGGCGTTGCTGGCGATGTACTGGTTGTTCTTCAGCGGTTCACTGATCATGCCGGTGATCTCGTCGTAGAACAGCTTCACATCCATGTTCAAGCCAATGTCGCTGAAAAAGCCGTTGTAGCCCAGCTCGCGCGAGCGCATGCGTTCCTGGTCGAGGTCGCCGGGGCCACGGGTCTTGACGAAGTATTCACCGTGCTGCTGGCCGAACGCGTTGGTGCTGAGGTTCTTGACCGTGTAGCTCCAGTTGACGTTGTTCTCGAACATGTCGGGCGAGCGCACTGCCTCGGAATACACCGCACGCAGGCCATGGCGTGGGGTGATCAGGTAGTTGACCGCGACGCGTGGCGTCAGCGAGCTGCCAGACAGGCGCGAGTCTTCGAACATGGCCCCGCCCTGAAGGATCCAGTGCTCGTCGGCGCGCCACTCCAGCTGGCCAAACAGGCGCCAGGTCTGGTCGTCGAGGCTGCCGTTGAAGTAGGTCTGCGAGTCGGCACGGTCATAGCGGTAGTTCATGCCACTGAGCAGGCGAAGGCTGTCGGTCAGGCTCAGGGTATCCTGGATCTCCAGGTCGTAGCGGGTTTCGCGGGTGCTCTGGTCGACATCGCCGCAGACCGGCTGGTTGCCGCCGGCCTTCCATTGCTCCTGCACTTTGTTCGAGAGGGCACTCAACACTGGGTCGCTGGTCGTTGGCAGGTCGCCTAGGGCGACACCGCGCGCTACTTTTTCGGCAAAGTCGGGGTTCATTTGCCAGAGCTGGGTCAGTTCGGCGCTGAACGATTCTAGGGCATCACAGGCGCGCCATACCTGCTGGCGATCGAAATGCTGCGCCGAACCCTGAATATAGAGGCTGTGCTCGGAGCTGAAATCCTTGGTCCAGCGCAACGAGCCGGCATAGTCCTTGGCATTGACGTCTGCGTTGTTGCCTGCCTCGTACTTGGCGAACACCGGCTGATAGGTATAAGGCCGCTGGTTGCTACCTTCCTTTGCCGCCAGTTGCCATTCCAGGGTCTGGTCAACCGCCAGGTTGTGGCTGGCACTGAGGTTGAAGCGGGTCAGGCGGCGGCTGTCGCGGTAGTCCTGGCCGAACTGGTTTTCATCGAAGCCGTCGTCTTGCTGGCCCGACACCGACAGGCGCATGTCACCGCCGTCCCAGCCAAAGCCGTGGCTGGCGTAGAAATCGTTGATGCCATCCTGGCCGCGGGTCACCTTCAGCCGCGTGCCATGGCTGTCGGCGGGGTTGCGGGTGAGGATGTTCACCACCGCCATCAGGGCGTTGGCGCCGTAGCTGACGGTGTTTGGGCCGCGGAACACCTCGATGCGCTCGATATCCTCCATGGCCAGGGGAATGTCGCTCCAGTCCACCGTGGCCAGGCCTGCGCGGTACACCGAGCGGCCATCGATCAAAACCTGCATGCGGCGTGCGTCGTTGACGTTGCTGCCGTGGTAGTTGACCGTGGGCTGGTTGCCGGCACCGTAGCCGATCATCATGCCGGGTACCAGGCGCAGCAGCTCAGGGATGTCACGGGCACCGCTGGCGCGGATCAGCTCGCTGTCGAGGACCGTCATGCTGCCCGGGACCGCCGCCGGGGATTGTTTCAGGCGTGTGGCGGTCAGAACCTGTGGCAGGTCGGACGTGTCGATGAACAGGTCGTCGGCCACGGCTGGGCCACCGAGCAGGGCAGTCAGTATGAGCAGGCGCGGGTACGGGGGCGTGCCAGGGAACACGGAGCAGCCTTGTATCAGAGTTGAAACAGGCATGGTAACTGACCTTGGCGTATTTGCCAGTGATCTGGTTTACCTGTACTGGTTCTGTAGCAGGCGAGCCGTATAATGGCGGGGTCGCCACTTAACTTTTGGCTTTAACGGATTGGATATGACTGAACAGCAACCTGTTGCAGTTCTGGGAGGCGGCAGCTTCGGCACCGCCGTGGCGAACCTGCTGGCGGAAAACGGTGTGCCAGTGCGCCAATGGATGCGCGACCCGGCGCAGGCCGAGGCCATGCGCGTCAATCGCGAGAATCCGCGCTACCTCAAGGGCATCCGCCTGCACGATGGCGTCGAACCGGTCAACGACCTGCTCGCTACCCTGCAGGCCAGCGAGTTGGTCTTCGTGGCCCTGCCATCGAGCGCGTTGCGCAGCGTGCTGGCACCGCATGCCGAGTTGCTGCGCGGCAAGGGCCTGGTCAGCCTGACCAAAGGCATCGAAGCGCAAAGCTTCAAACTGATGAGCCAGATACTTGAAGAAATCGCCCCCCAGGCGCGTATTGGCGTGTTGTCGGGGCCCAACCTGGCGCGCGAGATCGCCGAACACGCACTGACTGCCACAGTGGTGGCCAGTGAAGACGAAAAGCTGTGCCAGCAGGTGCAGGCCGTGCTGCACGGGCGTACCTTCCGCGTCTACGCCAGTGCCGACCGTTTTGGCGTCGAACTGGGCGGGGCGCTGAAGAACGTCTACGCGATCATTGCCGGCATGGCCGTGGCCTTGGGGATGGGCGAGAACACCAAGAGCATGCTGATTACCCGGGCCTTGGCTGAAATGACGCGCTTTGCTGTCAGCCAAGGTGCCAACCCCATGACCTTCCTCGGCCTGGCCGGTGTCGGTGACCTGATCGTCACCTGCTCCTCGCCCAAGAGCCGCAACTATCAGGTTGGCTACGCGCTGGGCGAGGGGCACAGCCTGGAAGAGGCGGTCAACCGCCTGGGCGAAGTGGCCGAAGGGGTCAACACGCTCAAGGTGCTCAAGGCCAAGGCTCAGGAAGTGCAGGTGTACATGCCGCTGGTGGCTGGCCTGCATGCCATTCTGTTCGAAGGGCGCACCTTGAACCAAGTGATCGAGCACCTGATGCGTGCCGAGCCCAAAACCGATGTCGACTTCATTTCCATCAGCGGTTTCAACTGAGCCCTTGGTGGCTCTGACACAAGCAAGGAGCAACACATGAACGATACGCCCGAACGCGCCCAGCGCGAGTCGATCATCCTGCGGGTCCTGTGGATGCTGGTGTTCCTGGTGGTCTGGCAACTGGCCGAACTGCTGCTGGGTGGCCTGGTGCTGGTCCAGCTGATCTACCGTCTGGTGTACGGCGCGCCCAGTGCCAGCCTGATGAACTTCGGCGATAGCTTGAGCCAGTACCTGGCGCAAATCGGCCGTTTTGGCAGCTTCCACAGCGACCAGAAGCCCTGGCCGTTCGCGGACTGGCCGGCCCCGCGTGCGCCGGAAGGTGAAGCCGCCCATGCCGTGGCCCCGGCCCCACACCCGGTGCGTGACGAGGAACCCAAGCTGTGAAACTGTGGGTGCTGCGCCACGGGGAAGCGGAGCCACGGGCCAATACCGATGCCGAGCGCCGGCTGACCGCCCATGGCCGCGAGCAGGTGCTGCACAGCGCCGCTCGCCTGCTGGGGCAACCGTTGCAGGCCATCATCGCCAGCCCTTACGTGCGCGCACAGCAGACGGCGGTGCTGGTGCATGACACCCTGGGCTTCGCCGAGCCGGTGCGCACCGTGCCTTGGCTGACGCCCGAGAGTGATGTGCAGCAGGTCATCGGCGAGCTCGAACGCCTGGGGCTTGAGCATGTACTGCTGGTCAGCCACCAGCCGTTGGTGGGCACCTTGGTCGGAGTGCTGGAGCATGGTCACAAGCAGCAGCCGGCAGCCATGAGCACTGCCAGCCTGGCGGAGCTGGAAGGGGATTGGCCACTGGCAGGGCTCATGACGCTTCGGGTGATCAGCTCACCGGGTTGAGCTTGGTGTTGCACGGTGGCCCTGGCCATCAAGAAGGCAACTGGTATTTTTGCCAGTTGCCGCGCTTTATGGCCTCTTGCTAGCGTTGCTCAAAGTCAATCAGGCAGGGAGCAGCGAATGAGCGGTGTGATGCGGGAGCTATTGAGCTCCCTGGACCTGCAACCCACCATAGACCAGGTTGATCAGGGTACTTCGCTGGATTTCGCGCAATACAGCCTGCTGCGCGAATCGGCCGACGCCAAGCTTTACCACCTGATGCACACGGTAAACGGCAACCTCGAACTGGAACCTGCTGTCAGGCAGCAAAGCGAGCTGGACCTGCGCGCCCTGCAGGACGCCTGCATACGTGTCTCCCACCTGTTGCAAACCAGTTGCCTGGCCTTGCGCCGGCTGCAACTGGACTATCACGACCAGCGCCTGGCCCGCGAAGCGCTGGAGAGCCAACTGGCCTACATGCAAGCCTGCCTGCGCCGTTCGCTGAGCAGCTTCGACCGCTCGGCATGACCTGATAGCCCTCGCCGATGACCTTTACGGACATTGCCGAACCGCACCGGGATGCCGACAATAGGCCATCACTCCCGTGCGGACCTGGCGCCATGTCGCAGCAGATCTTCTTCGCCCATGCCAATGGTTTCCCCTCGGCCACCTACGGCAAGCTGTTCGCAGCGCTGGCGCCGGACTATCAGGTGCAGCACCTGGCCCAGCACGCGCATGATCCGCGTTTTCCGGTGGACGAAAACTGGCAAAGCCTGGTCGATGAGCTGTTGCATCACCTGGCGCAACAGGATCAGCCCATCTGGGGCGTCGGCCATTCGCTGGGTGGGGTGCTGCACCTGCACGCCGCCTTGCGCTGCCCCGAGTACTACCGTGGGGTGGTGATGCTCGATTCCCCCGTGCTCACCCGTGCCGACCAGTGGCTGCTGCGCACGGCCAAGCGCTTGGGCTTCATCGACCGAATCACCCCCGCCGGGCGCACCTTGGGGCGCCGCGAAACCTTCAAGGACCGTGACAGCGCCCGGGACTATTTCGCCGGCAAGTCACTGTTCCGCCATTTTGATCCCGACTGCCTCGACGCTTATGTAGAGCACGGCCTGCAGGCCGTGGAGCAGGGCCTGCAGTTGCGCTTCGACCCGGCTACGGAAATCAGCATCTACCGCAGCATCCCTCATACCAGCCCGGCCCCCGCACGGCAGTTGCAGGTGCCGCTGGCCATGGTGCGTGGCGACCGTAGCAATGTCATTCGCCGCCACCATACCCTGGCAGTGCGCGGCATGCTCAAAGGTGAATACCACAGCGTACCGGGTGGGCACATGTTCCCGCTGGAGCGCCCGGCCGACACCGCCAGCCTGATCAAGGGGCTGTTCGACCGCTGGAGCCAGGCATGAGCGCGCAGGTCGAGGAAATCCGCCTGAGCCTGGGCCATATCGAACTGGCTGCGCACTTGTTCGGCCCTGAAGACGGGCTGCCAGTGATTGCCTTGCATGGCTGGTTGGACAACGCCAATAGCTTCGCCCGCCTGGCGCCGCGACTGAAAGGGCTGCGCATCGTCGCCCTGGACCTGGCCGGGCACGGTTACTCGGAGCACCGCCCGCTTGGCGCCGGTTACGCCCTGGCCGACTATGCCCATGATGTGCTGCGCGTTGCCGAGCAGTTGGGTTGGCAGCGTTTCGCCCTGCTGGGCCATTCGCTTGGCGCAATCATTTCGGTACAACTGGCCGGTGCCTTGCCCGACCGGGTCAGCCACCTGGCGTTGATCGACGGTGTCATCCCCCCGACCGGCGCCGAGCAGGATGCAGGCGAGCGCTTGGGGATGGCACTGCAGGCCCAGTTGCGGCTGGATGGCAAGCGCAAGTCGGTGTACGCGACACTGGAGGATGGTGTGCATGCCCGGATGAAAGGCATGGTCGCGGTCAGCCGTGAGGCGGCCGAGCTGCTGGCCCAGCGTGGCCTTATGCCGGTGCCCGGTGGCTACAGCTGGCGTAGCGACAGCCGCCTGACACTGCCATCACCGGTGCGCCTGAGTGAAGCACAGGCCATGGCCCATGTGCGTCGGGTGAGCTGCCCGGCGCAGTTGCTGGTGGCTGCCGACGGCATGCTGGCGCGCCACACGGCGCTACTGGAGCAGCTACCCTTTGAGCAGGTGACGCTGCCCGGCGGCCATCACCTGCACCTGAACGATGAGCAGGGCGCGGCCCTTGTCGCAGACTGTATCAATCGCTTCTTTGGCTTTGCTTGACTTGCACCGGACAAGTGTCGAGGCTTGGCGGGTTGAACAGGGAGACAACCATGCAACTGCCAGACATCCTGGAGCTTCTTTCCGGCGCTAAGCGCCGCCTGGTTCGCCAATGAGCGCGCCTGTTGCCATCCGTAACGCCATCACCGCCTGCCTGGCGTTCGCCAGCCCCCTATTGTGGGCCGGCGGCTTGCCGGTACCGCAGGACGCCAAGGTTGTCGACCAGCGTCCGGCCGTGGAGCAGGAGCGCGTCTACCCGATGGGCCCGCTACGCAAGATCAGTGGTCGCCTGCGGGTCGACGACAAGGTCGAGAGCCGTGGCCAAGTCAGCTCGGTGACCTACGAGTTGCCCGTCGAGCGTACTGCCCGCGAAGCCTTCACCAGTGCCCGCGAAGAACTGCAGCGCGACGGTGGCTACCCATTGTTCTGGTGCCAGGGGCGCGATTGCGGTGAGGCTAGCCTGTGGGCCAACGACGTGTTCGCCAATGCCCGCCTCAACGGTGGCGACGAGCAGCAGGCGTTCATCCTGCTACGCCGCTCCGCGGACGAGGCCGACACCCTGGTTGCGCTGTACAGCGTTACCCGTGGCAACCGCCGTGCCTACCTGCATGTGGAAGAGTTCGTCGCCGGCAGCCCGCTGGGCGAGCTGCTGCCCACCGCCGCCACGGTGCTGCGCGAAATGCGCGACACCGGCAAGCTCGACTACCCTGACCTTGCTGCGCCGCAAGACACCTGGGTGAACCTGCTGGCCCGCAGCCTGAACCTCGACAGCACCTTGCGCGCCAGCCTCAGCGGCGCCCAGGCCGAAGCCTGGCGCGAGGCGCTGATCAAGGCCGGGGTGCGCAATGGCCGTCTTGAAGTCGGCAGTGCGCCTACAGACGGCCTGCACCTTGAACTGATCCGTTGAACGAGCGCCACCATGGTTAACAATGATCGCCTGCTGGTCCAGATTCTGCTGCTGGCGTTGCTGGGTGCCGGCCTTTGGGTGATGGCGCCCTTCATTTCGGCGTTGCTGTGGGGGGCCATCCTGGCCTTTGCCAGTTGGCCGTTGATGCGCCTGCTGACGCGCTTGCTGGGCGGACGTGAGACGCTGGCGGCCAGCCTGCTGACCACGGCCTGGATCCTGATCGTGGCACTGCCGTTGGTGTGGCTAGGGTTCAACCTGGCCGATCATATTCGCGATGCCACGGCGTTTGTACGTGACGTGCAGGTCGACGGCTTGCCCGAAGCGCCGGCCTGGCTGGGAGGCATTCCGTTCGTCGGTGAGCGCCTGGTCAACTGGTGGCAATCGCTCGACCAACAGGGCGCGGCCTTGCTCGCTTCGGCCAAGCCATACTTCGGGCAGGTGGGCAACTGGTTGCTGGCGCGCAGCGCACAGATCGGCAGCGGTGTGCTGGAACTGACCCTGAGCCTGGTGTTCGTGTTCTTCTTCTACCGCGACGGGCCACGCCTGGCGGCCTTCGTATTGCGCTTGCTGCACCGGCTGATGGGCGAGCGTGCCGAGTATTACCTGCAACTGGTTGCCGGCACCGTGCAGCGGGTGGTCAACGGGGTGATCGGCACGGCGGCCGCACAGGGCCTGCTGGCGCTCATCGGCTTCCTGATCGCCGGGGTGCCCGGGGCGATCGTGCTGGGCCTGGTGACCTTCATGCTCAGCCTGATCCCCATGGGCCCGCCACTGGCCTGGATCCCGGCCACCGGTTGGCTGGTGTGGAAGGGCGAGTACGGCATGGCAGTGTTCCTGGGTATCTGGGGTACCTTCGTCATCAGCGGCGTGGACAACGTGCTCAAGCCCTACCTGATCAGCCGTGGCGGCAACCTGCCGCTGGTGATCGTGTTGCTGGGCGTGTTCGGTGGCTTGCTTGCCTTTGGCTTCATTGGCTTGTTCATCGGGCCGACCTTGCTGGCGGTCGGTTACAGCCTGCTGCTGGACTGGAGCCGTAACGCCGCACAGCAGCCACCCCAGCAGTAAGCTTGTACCGGCCCCTTCGTGGATAACCCCGCGAAGAGGCCGGTACAGGTAGCCCAAAGAAGCTGATCTTTACGCATTCTTTATACCCACCCTTACCCCTCGATCTCGCCCCTTTACACCCCTCCCACGGACAATTTCCCCAAAGCGGCCCAAGCCGCATACGGGGAGAACGACACATGAACATGCTCGACGGGCTGTCACTGCTGCTGGCGGTGGCATTGGCGTTTTACCTGCTGGTGGCGCTGCTGCGCGCCGATCGCAGCTAGGGAGCGGCCATGCACAGTTACGATTTCGCCTTGCTCCTGGCATTCTTCGCCATCGTGCTGCTACCGGCACCTTGGCTCGGGCGGTTCTACTTCAAGGTCATGGAAGGCCAGCGTACCTGGCTTTCGCCGCTGCTGGGCCCGGTCGAACAGGTCTATTATCGGCTGGCGGGTGTGAACGCCAGCCAGGAGCAGAACTGGCGGCAGTACACCCTGGCCCTGCTGGTGTTCAACCTGGCCGGCTTCCTGCTGTTGTTCGCCATGCTGCTGTTGCAGGGCTACCTGCCATTGAACCCGCAGCACCTGCCTGGCCAGGAATGGTCGCTGGCGTTCAACACCGCAGTCAGCTTCGTCACCAACACCAACTGGCAAGCCTACAGCGGTGAGGCGTCGGTCAGCTACTTGAGCCAGATGCTTGGCCTGACCGTGCAGAACTTCGTCAGTGCCGCCACCGGCCTAGCCGTGCTGGTTGCCTTGTGTCGTGGTATTGCCCGGCGCAGCGCAACGACGCTGGGCAATTTCTGGGTCGACATGACCCGCGCTACCCTGTACGGCTTGCTGCCGCTGTGCCTGTTGTTGGCGCTGTTGCTGGTATGGCAGGGTGTGCCACAGACCTTTGCCGATTACGCCCACGCGCTGACCTTGCAAGGTGCTGACCAGACCATTCCGTTGGGCCCTGCCGCCAGCCAGATCGCCATCAAGCAACTGGGCACCAATGGTGGCGGCTTCTTCGGTGTCAACTCGGCGCACCCCTTCGAGAACCCCACGGCCTGGAGCAACCTGTTCGAAGTGGCGTCGATCATCCTCATTCCGGTGGCCTTGGTGTTCACCTTCGGCCATTACGTGAAGGACCTGCGCCAAAGCCGTGCCATCCTCGCCTGCATGCTGGCGCTGTTTCTGATCGGCGGCGGCACGGCGCTGTGGTCCGAGCACCAACCCAACCCGGCGCTGGAAAGCGCCCAGGTGCAGCAGGCAGCACCCATGGAGGGTAAGGAAAGCCGCTTCGGCACCACCGGTTCGGTGTTGTGGACGGTAACCACCACCGCTGCCTCCAACGGCTCGGTCAACGCCATGCATGACAGCCTCAACCCGCTGACCGGAATGGTGGCCATGGTCAACATGATGGTTGGCGAGGTGATTTTCGGCGGTGTTGGCGCCGGGTTGTACGGCATGCTGCTGTTTGTGCTGATTGCAGTGTTTCTGGCCGGGCTGATGATTGGCCGTACCCCGGAGTACCTGGGCAAGAAGCTGCAGGCCCGTGAGGTGCAGTTGCTGGTGGCAACCCTGCTGGTGATGCCGGTCGGCGTGCTGGTGCTCGGCGCCATCGCCGCCAGCCTGCCTGGCCCTGCGGAGGCGGTCAGCAACCCAGGCGCGCATGGCTTCAGCCAGCTGCTGTATGCCTACACCTCGGGCACCGCCAACAACGGCTCGGCCTTCGCCGGCTTTGCTGCCAACACGGTGTACCACAACCTGATGATCGGCCTGGCCATGCTCATCGGCCGCTTTGGCTACATCCTGCCAATCCTGGCTTTGGCCGGCAGCCTGGCGGCGAAAAAAAGCGCGCCGCAGGGGCAGAACAGCTTCCCCACCCACGGCCCGCTGTTCACCGGCCTGCTGCTGGTGACCATCCTGCTGGTCGGTGGCCTGACCTTCCTGCCGACCCTGGCCCTTGGGCCAATCGCCGAACACCTGAGCCTGGGTTTTTGAGGACCGATCATGAACATGCCCATTCCTGAAGTGAACACCCGGCACAGTGCCAAGGACCAGACCCGCTTCGCCGCGCTATGGCGCCCGGCGCTGGTGCAGGCATTCGTCAAGCTCGACCCGCGCCAGCTAAAACGTTCGCCGGTGATGCTGGTGGTGGCCCTGACTGCGGTGCTGACCACCGTGCTGTGCTTCGCCCCCGGTGGTGGCGTGAGTACTGGCGTTGCCGTGCAGATCGCCCTGTGGTTGTGGTTTACCGTGCTGTTCGCCAACTTCGCCGAAGCCCTCGCCGAAGGCCGGGGCAAGGCCCGCGCTGACAGCCTCAAGGCTGGCAGCCAAGGCCTGACCGCTCAGCGACGCCAGCGTGATGGCAGCTTTGAGACGGTCGCTGCCAGCGCGCTGCGCAAGGACGACGTGGTACGTGTGGTAGCCGGCGAGATGATCCCCGGTGACGGCGAAGTGCTTGAAGGCATCGCGGCCGTGAACGAGGCCGCCATTACCGGCGAGTCCGCGCCCGTGATCCGCGAATCCGGCGGCGACCGCTCGGCGGTGACCGGCAATACGCGGCTGGTCTCCGACTGGCTGCTGATTCGCATCACCAGCAACCCGGGCGAGTCGACCCTGGACCGCATGATCGCCCTGGTCGAAGGCGCCAAGCGGCAGAAGACCCCGAACGAAATCGCCCTCGACATCCTGCTGATCGGCCTGACCCTGATCTTCCTGATCGTGGTGGTGACCTTGCAGCCGTTCGCTCACTTCGTGGGTGGCAGCCTGCCGCTGATCTTCCTGGCCGCGCTGCTGGTGACGCTGATCCCCACCACCATCGGCGGCCTGCTATCGGCCATCGGCATCGCCGGCATGGACCGGCTGGTGCGGCTGAACGTCATCGCCCGCTCGGGCCGCGCGGTCGAGGCGGCCGGTGACGTGCACACGCTGATGCTCGACAAGACCGGCACCATCACCTTCGGCAACCGCCGCTGCAGCGCATTGCATGCTGCACCGGGCATTACCGCCCGCGAGCTGGGGGAGGGCGCTTTGCTGGCCTCGCTGGCCGACGACACTGCCGAAGGCAAGTCGATTGTCGAATACCTGCGCCAGTTGCATGACTTTGTCGAACCGCCTGCCGGGCAGTTCGAAGCCGTGGCCTTCAGTGCCGAGACCCGCCTGTCGGGCATCGACTTCCAGCAGCATCGCTACCGCAAGGGCGCCGTCGATGCGGTGCTGGCATTCGTTGGCATGCAACGCCTGGAAATGCCCCCGGCGTTGGCCCGCGAAGTGGAGCGCATCGCCCAAAGCGGCGGTACGCCATTGCTGGTGTGCATCGATAAACGCCTGCTGGGTGTCATTCACCTCAAGGACGTGGTCAAGCCTGGTATCCGCGAGCGCTTCGCCGAGCTGCGCAAGCTGGGCATTCGCACGGTGATGGTGACCGGCGACAACCCGCTGACCGCCGCAGCCATCGCCGCCGAAGCGGGGGTGGATGATGTGTTGGCCGAGGCCACGCCCGAGAAGAAGCTGGCGCGCATTCGCCAGGAGCAGAATGACGGCCGCCTGGTGGCCATGTGCGGTGACGGCGCCAACGACGCCCCGGCACTGGCCCAGGCTGATGTCGGCATGGCCATGAACGATGGCACCCAGGCCGCGCGTGAGGCGGCGAACATGGTCGACCTGGACAGCGACCCGACCAAGCTGCTGGACGTGGTGCAGGTTGGCAAGGAGTTGCTGGTCACCCGTGGTGCGTTGACCACGTTCTCCATTGCCAACGACGTGGCCAAGTACTTCGCCATCCTACCGGCGCTGTTCGCTGCCATTTACCCACAGCTGGGCGTGCTCAACCTGATGCACCTGGCCAGCCCGCAGAGCGCGATCTTGTCGGCCATCGTGTTCAACGCACTGATCATCATCGTGCTGATTCCACTGGCGCTGCGAGGTGTGCGGGTGCAGGCCGCCAGTGCGGCGCACCTGCTGCGGCGCAACCTGCTGGTCTACGGGCTGGGCGGCATCGTGGTGCCGTTTGCCGGCATCAAGCTGATCGACCTGCTGCTCAATGCACTGAACCTGGTCTGAGGAGGCCGCCATGAATGCTTATGTTCGCCCGGCGTTGAGCTTGGCTTTGTTGATGACGTTGCTGACTGGCGTGCTGTATCCGCTGGCGGTGACGGGTGTTGCCCAGGTCGCCTTCCCGAACCAGGCCAACGGTAGCCTGGTGCGCGATGAGCATGGCCAGGTGCGGGGGTCGGCACTGATCGCCCAGGATTTCCAGGGCGATGGCTGGTTCCATTCGCGGCCTTCGGCAGGTGCTTACGCTACCGTCGCCAGCAGCGCCAGCAACTTGTCGCCAAGCAACCCGGCGCTGGCTGAGCGGGTGAAGGGCGATGCGGCTACGTTGTTCCAGGCACAGCAGGTGCCCGTGCCGCAGGCGCTGCTCACCACCTCGGGCAGCGGCCTTGATCCGCACCTGCCGCCGGAGGCTGTGGCCTACCAGATCCCGCGTGTGGCGGCGGCACGGCAGCTGCCGGTGGAGCGCTTGCAAGCCTTGCAGGAAGAGGCCACCCTCCACCCATTGATCGGCCCGCCGGTGGTCAATGTGCTGGCGTTGAACCAGAAGATCGAGCAACTGAGCCACTGATAATTGGGCCGCTTTGCGGCCCGGTTTTGGTCGACTGTGGCAAATCCTGAAGGATGAAACATGAGTGATTCCGCCCGCGCAGACGCGCTGTTGGCTAACCTTGCGCGAACCGGCCGGGGCCGGCTGAAGGTGTTCCTTGGCGCCGCCCCCGGTGTCGGCAAGACGTTCGCCATGCTCCAGGCCGCACACGCCCAGCAGCGTCAGGGCGTGCAAGTGCTGGCTGGCGTTGTCGAAACCCACGGCCGCGCCGAAACCGAAGCGCTGCTTGCCGGCCTTCAGCAACAGCCCTTGCTGCGCAGCCAGTACCGTGGCGTCACCCTTGAGGAAATGGACCTCGACGGCCTGCTCCAAGCCTCACCGGCCTTGGCCCTGGTCGACGAACTGGCCCACACCAACGCCCCCGGCAGCCGCCACGCCAAGCGCTGGCAGGACGTGCAGGAGTTGCTGGCCGCCGGTATCGACGTGTACACCACGGTCAACGTCCAGCACCTGGAAAGCCTCAACGACAAGGTGCGCGACATTACGGGCGTGCAAGTGCGCGAAACGCTGCCGGACTGGGTGCTGCAGGAAGCCTTCGAGTTGGTGCTGATCGACCTGCCCCCGCGCGAGCTGCTCGAACGCCTGCGCGAAGGCAAGGTGTATGTGCCCGAGCAAGCGCGTGCGGCCATCGACGCGTACTTCTCGCAAACCAACCTCACCGCCCTGCGCGAACTGGCCATGCAGACCGCCGCTGCTCAGGTCGACGCTGACCTGGCCCACGGCTATCGCCAGCGCGGCCAGGAAGCCCCGGCCTTGCGCGGGCGGTTGCTGGTAGGCGTGGACGGCGATGACCAGGCCGAACGCCTGGTGCGTCATGCCAGCCGTGTGGCTCAGCGCCGCCACCTGCCCTGGAGCCTGGTGCATGTGGACAACGGCCGCCTGCGTGACGAAACCGCGCGGCATCGTTTGCAGGCCGCGCAGCAACTGGCCGAACGTCTGGGTGGGGAGGTGGTGCTGCTGCGTGCAGGCGAAGTGGCGCGCACGTTGATCCAGCATGCTGCCGAGCGGCGGGCCAGTCTGGTGCTGGTCGGGCAGTCCCGCGACCGCCTGCGTCGGCGGCTGTTCGGGGCCGGTGTGGCGGCGCGGCTGCTGCGTGAAAGCCATGGCCTGGAAATCAACGTGCTGGACCGCGACGTGCAGCCGCCAGCGCCGCGTTCGGCGGTGCGGCGGGTATGGGTGTGGCGCCATTACCTGCTGGCGCTGCTGGCCACCGTGATGGCGGCGGGCCTGGCCTGGGCAGTGTCGAGCGTACTGGCGCTGCCCAACATTTCACTGGTGTTCCTGGCGGCAGTGTTGCTGGTGGCGGTGCGCAGCAGCCTGGGGCCTGCGTTGGCCTGCGCCGCGCTGTCGTTCCTGACTTACGATTTTCTGTTCATCCCGCCCAACTTCTCGTTCAGCATCCAGCGCGAAGAAGATGTGCTGACCCTGGTGTTCTTCCTGCTGATGGCCGCACTCACCGGCAACCTGGCCGCGCGCCAGCGCCGCCAGTTGCAGGCACTGCGCGAGACCCAGGCGCAGACCAGCCAGTTGCTCGACCTGTCGCGTCGGCTGACGGTGGCCACCGATCGCCAAGCCGTGTTCAATGCCGCCGGCCAACACCTGGACGGCTGGCAGGACATGCAGGTGTGCCTACTTGAGCGCAATGCCGAAGGCCAGCTGGAAGTGGCCAGCGGCGAAGCCCACGCCGTCAGTGACACCGAACGGGCTGCCGCCGATTGGGCCTGGCAGCACGGCCAGGCCGCTGGCCATGGCAGCGACACCTTGCCCAATGGCCGCTGGTGGTGGTGGCCGCTGGCGGTGGACGAACAACCTCTGGCGCTGCTGGGCGTGCGCCCGCGCAACGGGCAGCCGCTCAGCGACCCACGCCGGCGCCTGCTCACCGCCCTTGGCCAGCCACTGGCCCAGGCCCTGGCCCGCGCTCGCCTGGCCGAACAACTGGAAGCCGCGCGCCTGCACGGCGAAACCGAGCAACTGCGCAGCGCCTTGCTGGCCTCGGTATCCCATGACTTGCGTACACCGTTGACGGCCATGCGTGGCAGCATCGACAGCCTGCTGGCGTTGGGCGAGGCGATCCCGGCTGAAGACCGCCGCGAGCTGTTGGAAGGCACCCGTAACGAGGCCGAACGCCTTGACCGCTACATCCAGAACCTACTGGACATGACCCGCCTGGGCCACGGTGGCCTCAAGCTGGCCCGCGACTGGGTAGCCCCGGCGGACATCGTCGGTAGCGCGCTTAACCGCCTGCGCGTGGTGCTGGCACCGCTGCGGGTGCACACCGACGTACCGGCCGAGCTGCCGTTGCTGTTCGTACATGCGGCGCTGATCGAACAGGCGCTGGTCAACGTGCTGGAAAACGCCGCACGCTTCTCCCCGACCCAGGGTCGCCTTGAGCTGCAGGTGGCCGTGCAGGATGACCAGTTGCGCTTTACCGTCCGCGATCAGGGCCCCGGCATTCCCGTCGCCGACCGCGAGAAGATCTTCGACATGTTCTACACCGCTGCTCGGGGCGACCGAGGCGGGCAGGGCACCGGGCTGGGCCTGGCGATCTGTCAGGGCATGATCGGCGCGCATGGCGGGCAGATTCTGGTGGGCGAAGGCATCGATGGCCAGGGCACCGGCATCACTCTATGCTTGCCGCTACCTCCTCAACCTGAAGCCGAAAGCGAAACCCCATGAGCCAGTCCGCCACGCTGTTGGTCATCGACGATGAACCGCAGATCCGCAAGTTCCTGCGCATCAGCCTGGCTTCGCAAGGCTACAAAGTGCTCGAAGCTGCTACCGGCGAGGAAGGGCTGGCCCAGGCAGCTTTGGGCAAGCCGGACCTGGTGGTGCTCGACCTTGGGCTGCCGGACATGGACGGCCAGCAGGTGCTGCGTGAGCTGCGCGAGTGGAGCGCGGTGCCGGTGATGGTGTTGTCGGTGCGTGCCAGTGAAGTGCAAAAGGTGGATGCGCTGGACGGCGGCGCCAATGACTATGTGACCAAGCCGTTCGGCATCCAGGAGTTTCTCGCGCGGGTACGGGCCTTGCTGCGCCAGGTGCCACAGGCCGGCGGCTCGGAGGTGGCGGCGAGCTTTGGGCCGCTGACCGTGGACTTCGCCTTTCGCCGGGTGACTATTGACGGTGTGGAAGTGGCGTTGACGCGCAAGGAGTATGCCTTGCTGGCGCTGTTGGCCGGGCACCCTGGGCGGGTGATCACCCAGCAGCAACTGCTCAAGGATATCTGGGGGCCGACGCATGTGGAGGACACTCATTACTTGCGGATCGTCGTAGGGCATTTACGGCAGAAGCTGGGGGATGACCCCACGGCGCCAAGGTTTATCATCACCGAAGCGGGAGTGGGGTACAGGTTGGTGGCGCCGACCGCATAAACCGAAATTATGCGGACAGTGCCAATTCAGGGCGCTGTTCTCGACTCCAGGGCCAAGGAGCGTCGGCTTCCTAACGAGTTGTAGGATATTTCGCTTTAGCACGAGGCAACCCCTGGCAGGCGCTACGCGAACAACTCGTTCACCGCACGCGACGCTTCATCAATAGCCGCATGCGCATAGGCCTCCCAGGCCGCATCAGAGTTGGCTATGGCCACATTGCCGACCTTCTGGCGGGCGAGGTTCATCAGCTTTTCACTCTCTTCTTCGTCATCGAACAGGCTGTTGGCGAAGTACGAGTAACCGTGTGGCCAACGGTTGATGGTAATGGCCTGAACATCCTTGTGATAGTCAAAGCCGGCCGGCCCTAGCATGGCCTGTAGCTGGTCTCGCACCATGGCCTCCATCTGCTCGAAGTTCATGGCGTACAACTTGCTGCGGCCGACGCGGGCCTGGCTGCGAGCATCCATGCCCGCGTTGGGCGTGGTCGGTACGTAGACCATGTGCAGGCCTATGGGCTGGTCGGGGTCGCGTGGATGGCTGTAGCCGCCGATGTCCACCGGATAATCCAGCTTGACGCGGCTGTAGGGCTGGTTCGGTGCGTAGATTTCGTGCACACCCAATTTCATAAAGCTGTGCCAATTGCGAATCACCACTTTGGTGTACACCAGCGGGAACTTCACGTTCTGCGCCAAGGCGTGGGCCTGCTCGGCGGTGAGGTCGCGCAGCAGGTAGGGGATCATCATGTTGTAGCAGGCCAGTATGCAGTGCTTGCCGTGTACACGGTGCAGCTGGCCGGCCCGGCTGTAGCCGATGTCGACGCCACCGTTGCGGTTGCCGACGCTGACCGCGGTGCTGTTCAGGCGCAGGCGTACCGGGCTTTGTGCCACGTCCAGCCTGGCGTAATCGAAGGGCGCCAGGACAATGTCGTTCATGTCGTTGCCGGGTGCTACAGCGGGGATCAGGCTACGCACCAGTAGCCGTGCCAGCGAGGCGTTGCCGTCGGGGAAGTGATAGATGTAGGGCTCTTCCATTTCTGCTTTCAGCGCTTCGCTGACCGGCGCAAGGCCCATGGCGGCAAAGCCGGGGAAGCCCACGCCATAGGCGTCGGCGGCGGCCACGGCATCGATGCTCAGCGCGGAAAAGTCGTTGGTGCGGCTGAGGAAGTAGCGCGCTGCCGCTTCGCTCAGGCCGACGTCTTTGCGCAGGAAGTCCTGATAGCTGGTCTTGGCCAGATAGGCCTCTTTCTGTTCCAGGGTTTTGCCCGCCAGGTAGTCTCTGGGTGCTTCGTGCAGATCGATCAATGCCTGGCGGTCGGCCTCGGGCAGTGGGAAGTCGCCAATGAACGCACGCCAGCTGCGCGCGTTGAGTTTGTCCGGGGCAATGTCGTCGGCGACCATGGGCGTCGGATCGCCACTGACCAGCTTCGCTTCGCCGAAGCCGGCCTTGTCGAAGAATACGCCACGAGACAAGCCGAGGCTGGGGTAAAAGTTGCGGTCGAAGGCGGTCTGGAAGCGGTCCACGTCCACGTTCAGTCGTTTGAGCAGGCCGTTCACCGTAGCGCTGTAAAGGTGCTTGGGCGACTGGAAGGCTTCGCTGCCGCCGTAGCCAAGGATCATCTGGCTTCCCGCCTGGAATTCGTTGCGCTTGGCATGGCCGCCGAAGTCGTCGTGGTTCTCGATGATCAGCACGCGCGCGGTTGGGTGCTGCTGCCGATAGAACCAGGCTGCGGACAAGCCGCTGATGCCCGCGCCGACCACCACCAGATCGTACTGCTCCTCAATCTTCAGGCTGCTGGTGTCGAATACTTTCTTTTCCCAGCCCATCTGGTGCGCAACTTCGAATGCACCGGGGTGGCTGCCGCGCAGCCCGGTGAGGGCGGGCGGGTAGTAGCGGCTGGAAGGCGCGGCCTGGAGTATTTGCAATGGGGTGAGCCCGGCACCGATGGTGAGGGCTACGCCATTGAGGAAGTCGCGTCGAGTGATGGTCATGTCAGTGTCCTTACTGGGTAACCTTTGGTTTGCTCGAAGCGTAGTTGGGTATGGCTCAGGACCTTGGGGATTCTGTTTCAAAGCATTGGCGCATGACGTCCAGGTAACGCCTGGCGCCCAGGCCCAACGGCCGCGACTTTATCCAGATGATGTCCACCCACAAGCGCAGGCGGCTGGCCATGTTGTCAAAGCGTACCTCGGCCAGTGCGCCCGAAGCGATCAGCGGTTCAACCAGTGGCTGCGGCAGGTAGGCCCAGCCCAGCCCTGATTGCACCAGGTCCAGCGTGGCCAGGTAGCTGTCGGTCAGCCAGATGCGCCGCGACAGCACCATGCGCGGGTCTGACCCGGTGGCCTTGCCCGAGGCCACGATGATCTGCCGTTGTTCGGCGAAGGCCTCTTCAGGCAGAGGCGTACCGCTGTTTTGCCCGGCAGGATGGCGCGGTGAGGCGACGGCCACCAGCAATTGGCTGCCGGCTTCGAGGAATGACTCGCGCTCGTCGATGCCGGGCCGTTCGAACACCAGCGCCAACTGCACACTGCCGTCATGCAGCAGGCGAATGGCTTCGGTCTGGGTGGCGGAGCGCACTTCGATTTCCAGGCTGGGGAATTCCTGGGCGAGGACTTCCAGCGGCTGGCTCCAGCGGCCGGTCTGCAACTCGGGCGCCATGGCGATGGTCAGGCGTTTTTCCAGGCCCTTGTGCAATTGCAGGGCTTGGGCGTCGAGCAGGTTGAGTTGGCAGATCACCTGCCTGGCTTGGGGTTCCAGCGCCAGGGCGGCACTGGTGGGTAAGGCTTTGCGTGTGGCGCGGTCGAACAACGGCAGGTCCAGCTCCGCTTCCAGCTGGGCGATCGCCATGCTCACGGCCGAAGGTACACGGCCCAGTTTGCGGGCGGCGGCGGAGAACGAGCCGGCATCCAGCACCGCGAGGAATATTGCCAGGGAGTCGCTGCTAAAGGCCATTGTCAGTAAACCTGATGATGATCATCTTTTATTGCTAGAAATTATGAACATTAATGCACATTCAGGACAGTCCCCTCATGGAGAAGCGCGTGCACAGACCAACCGCTTGGCATGTCACTCACTGGAGTACAGACCCGTTCAGCCTCGGTGCCTACAGTGCGCTGTTGCCTGGGGGGACGCCGCAGCATCGGAGTGCCTTGGGCCAAGTGCTGAACGAGCGCTTGGTCATTGCCGGAGAAGCCTGTAACGCCACTGCGCCGGCGATGACACATGGCGCTTGGGATGATGGGCTGCGTGCCGCCGAGGCAGCCTTGAGGGCCGGCGCGCGCAAGGTGATCGTGATTGGTGCGGGCTGTGCAGGCCTGGCCGCCGCGCAACGCTTGCGGGCGTGGAGTATCGATTGCACGGTGCTGGAGGCACGTGGGCGAACAGGTGGGCGCACGCACACGGTCGAGTTGGGCGGCGTGAAAGCGGATGAAGGTGCGGCATGGCTTCAGCATTTCGCCGAGAATCCATTGGCCGCCGTTGCGCAGCAACATGGGTTGGCTTGTGTCGAGACCGACTTCAGTTTCCCGCTTGCAGCAGCAAGCGGTGGAGAGTTGCCGGATGTCGACGCGGCCTGGGACGCCTTGACCCAGCAGCTTGACCGGCGACTGCCTTTGTCTGAGGCGATCAATCGCTACATGGCCACACTCGACCCTGTGCACGCGCGCGCCGCTCAGTTCGCCATCGACGCCAACCTTGTACTGGAAGCATGTTTGCCCGTGGAGCAACTGTCGGTCAGTGCCCTGGACGAGGAGGGTGTCGGGCATGGCGATTGGATGCTGCCAGGTGGTTACAGCGAGCTTGTCGACTTGCTGGCGAAGGATCTGGATATCCGTCTGAACACGCCGGTCACGCAGATAGACTGGTCGAGCGCGCGCGTCAAGGTGAACGATGAGGTATGCGATTTCTGCATTTGCACAGTCCCTGTAGGGGTATTGAAAGCGTTGCATTTCATTCCCGCGCTACCTGTAACTCAGCGACAAGCGCTGGCTCATCTGGGGATGGGCATGCTGGAAAAGGTGATTTTGCAGTTCGAAGAGCGCTGGTGGCCATGCTCACCCTCCGGCTACCTGCGCTGGTACGACGTACCTGCCAGCTGGGGCGAATGGCTTGACCTGACCGATGCCGTGGGCAAGCCTGCCATTGCCGGGCTGATTGCCGCCGATGCGATCGAGCGGCAGTTCAGTGGGCGTACTGATGAGCAGATTGCCATTGCAGCAACTGAGGCGTTGCAGGCGTGGGCCGCGGCGATTCGGTCCACGCCTTGATACTTACAGCCCTTCGCCCAGCACCCTGTCGATGCAGTCGACAAAGTAGTCCACACTCGCTCGGCTGGTGCACATCGGTGGCTTGATCTTGAGAATGTTCAGGTAGTCGCCGGTCGGTTGCATGAAGATGCCAAGGTCACGCAGCCGATTGCACAGCGTCATGGTTTCTTCGGTGGCCGGTTCCAGGGTTGCGCGGTCGCGCACCAGCTCCAGTCCCAGGTAAAAACCCGAGCCATGTGCCGCGCCGGCCAGCGGGTACTTGTCGACCAGGGCCTGCAGACGGGCCTTGAAGTAGCGCCCGGTGTCGCGGGCGTTGTCCCACAGGCCTTCCTCCTGCATCACGTCCAGTACCGCCATGCCGATGCGGCAGCTGACCGGGCTGCCACCGGCCGAGGAGAAGAAGTAACCCTCGGCCTCCAGCGCCTCGGCGATTTCACGGCGGGTGATGACCACGCCCAGCGGCTGGCCGTTGCCCATGCCCTTGGCCATGGTAATGATGTCGGGCACCACGCCTTGTTCTTCGAACCCCCAGAAGTACTCGCCCAGGCGGCCATAGCCCACCTGCACTTCGTCGGCGATGCACACGCCACCTCGGGCGCGGACCTTGGCATAGGCGTCGCGCAGGTAGCCTGCGGGCAACGAGATGCCGCCGGCATTGCCGTACACCGGTTCGCAGATGATACCCGCCAACTGGCGGCCTCGGGCGTCCAGGGCAGCCAGCTTGGCGTCGACGTCCTGCAGGTAGTCGGCGGCGCTGTCGGCACCGCGGAAACGCCCCCGGAACGTGTTCGGCGCCTCGACCGGGTGTACCCAGTCCGGGCGGGTTTCCAGGGCTTGCGGGTTGTCGGCGATGGAGGTGGAAATGGCATCGGTGGCCACCGACCAGCCGTGGTAGGCCTCCAGTACGCTGAGCAGGTCACGCCCGCCGCTGTAGGCCCAGGCCAGGCGAATCGCCAGGTCGTTGGCTTCGGTGCCGCTGTTGACCATGAAGACCCTGTCGAAACCGTCGGGGGCCAGGTCCAGCAGGCGTTCGGAGAATTCGGTGATCGCCGCGTAGTGGAAGCGTGAGTTGGTGTTCAGCAGCGACCACTGCCGCGCCGACTCGGCGGCCATGCGCGGATGGCCGTGGCCCAGTACCGCGACATTGTTGAGCATGTCCAGGTACGAGCGGCCCTGCATGTCGATCAAGTAGTTGCGCCAGCCGCGCTCGATGTGTGGAGGTTGCGCGTAGTAGTGCTTCTGCGAGCGGGCGAAGCTGGCATCGCGGCGGGCCAATAGTGCTTGTGGGTCGGGCAGCGGATCGGCATCGCAATCGAAGCCTAGCAGCGCGGCTGGCGACGGGCACAGGGCCAGCCAGGCAGCAGCTTGGGACGGTGTGGCGAAGAACGACGGCTGGACGCCGTTGTCCAGGCACAATTGCACGCTGAGGAAGCCACAACTGCGGCCCAGGGACTGGCCTTTTTCTACGGCCTGGCCGTCTGCCGGAGCGTCCTCCAGGCCCTGCAGCCACAAAGCCCAGTGCGTGGTGCGCAGGCAGCCACGGCCGTCGCCATGGCGCTGCCAGATGCCGGTTTCCGGCGCCTGCACCTGGGAGCCGTTGGCCACGTGCAGCTCAACGCCGAGGGCGCAGGTGGCGGGCTCTTCAGGGCGATCAATATGGGTTTGCGAAAGGCGATATTGCCCGTGCAGGCTGCAGGCCGGAGCGGCCTGCAACGTCAGCAGGTGCTGGTCGAAACCGGGTTGCTCCCAGTTTCCGGCCTCGCAATATGTGCTGAGCACCCCCAGGTCTACCCGTGTTACAGCCTGCCCGGCCAGTTCGGGGAGCAAGGGGGCGCAACCGCTCAAGTCCGGCGCCTTGGGTTGCAGGCCCGCAGCCTGCAGGATAGCGGCTTCCATCAGCGCGAAAGGCACAGCGGTGGCGGTGTCGAAGATTTCCCATTCATGGGCGACGTTGTCGCGGGTGTATTGGTTGCCCGGGTCCACGGCAAGTTGTTGCGCGCTGCTCAGCACCAGCACTGCGGCGCGATTGAGCACCAGTGGCCAGAGGGCACGTACTTCGGCTTCGGTCAGTGGGTTGAGCGCCTGGTAGGCACTGATTGCCGGCAGGATCCGCAGCGGGTCGCCTTCGGCGTGGTGCAGCAGCGCCGCGCAAGTCACCGACAGGTCGGCGATGCGCCAGGTGTGCAGCAGGTCGCCGAAGTCGATCACCCCTTGCAACTGCCACTGGCGTTCGCCATCGCGGGCCCACACGGTGTTGTCGTCGGTGATGTCCAGGTGCACGGCCTGGCTTGGCAGTTGATTGACCAGGGGCGCCAGATGCTCGGCTGCCAGCTGGGTAGCCTGTTCGATGCGGGCGCGTTGCTCGGTATTCTGCAGCACGGGCAACAGGTGCTGGATCAGCGCCTGGGCATGGTGCGGGTCCCATTGCAGTGTGCGTGCAAGGCCGGGGTGGTCGAAGTCGACCAAGGCCTTGTCCAGCTTCGCGCAAAGCCCGCCCAGTTCAGCCATCAGACGTGGCGCCATGTGCTTGAGGCGGGTCAGCGGCTGACCTTCGATGTACTCGAGCAGGCGTATGCGCAGTGGTTGCCCGTCCAAGTCCAGTGTCAGCAACCCCTGGTCATCGAGGGCTGGGCGTACGGCCGGCACCGGCAAGCCCTGATTGCGCAGGAAGGCCAGGGCGGCGTGCTGCGCCTCCAGCTCCAGTTGCGCGTAGCTGCCATGGCAAGCCTTGAGTACAAAGCCGCCTTGTGGCGTGGTCACGCGGAAATTCAGGTCTTGCTGGCTGCCTAGCGCGGTCAGGTTGCCGGCAATGCCATAGTGCTTCTGTAGCACGGCGTGTGCCTGGGTTTCGCTGAGCGAAGGGCTGGGCAGGCCAGAACGCTGGATCAGCGTGGCCAGGGCAGGGGAGGCGGGCGGGTGCTGTGGGCTGGACATTAGGCTCTACCGTTGCTGCTGGGGGTTGACGGTGGAGAATTTATGCCCGATTCGGCTGACGATGGAAGACGATTGTTTTCAGAATTTCTGACAATTGGGGCTCAGCCAGTGACGCGCCTTAAGTCCGGCCCCGCCAACACGTCAGCTATTCAGGCGTTTGCGTGTTTCCTCATCGATTACTCGCCTCAGCGAGGCCAGGAACGGTATGGCATCGGTATAGCGTCGGCCATACTCAAGATTGAACGCATAGTCGAAACCGGGCGGGTTATCGCCTTGGGTGTGTTGCAGCAGGGTCTCGATTTTGTCCAAGGCCTTGACCACTTTGGCCTCTGGCGTACTGGCCGCTTCGTACTCATCGAACAAGCCAACGATGCTGTCCTGCATCGAGGGTTCCAGCATTGAGGTCATGGCAACCAGGTCCTGCCGCTCATTCGTCCCTTTGTCTGGAACCGCATGCGCTTGCGGCGCAGGTACATCACCACTCAGCGCTTCCCCAAGGTCATGGACCAGGCATAGCTTGAGCACCTTGCAGATATCGACATCACCCAGTTCTTGTTCGAACACCAGCGCCAGCAACGCCAGCCGCCAACTGTGCTCGGCGGTGCTTTCACGCCGGCCTGTCGAGGTGTGGGCGCTGCGTGTCACGCTCTTGAGCTTTTCGGCTTGGCGCAGGAAGTCGAGTTTTCCATCAAGATTGTGGTTTGGCACGGCGGGTGACCTCTTGCTGATACAGAGGTGAATCTTCGGCTCACCGCAGGCCTGCGTCCACGCATTAAATATGCGCGAGGGTTTCGACCAGCCTGGCAGTTGAGCCATCCGACAGGGTGAACCGGGTCCAACGGCACAGGCTGTGCTGGATGGGCACCAGCGAAGAACCGTTCGTGCCGGTGGTGAACTCCAGCGCCGGCGAGGCCTGGTTGTCGTGCCAGCCGATGCCTGCCAAGCGCTGTTCCTGGCTGGCGATTTCCTCTGTCGCGAATGGCCACAGCGAGACACCCAGCAAATCACTGATGGGCACACTGAACTCAGCTTCGCGGGAAGGCGAGCAGGCCAGCAGGCGGTGGGTAAGGTCGCACACCAAGTGCACCGGTTGCGAGCTGCCCGACACAAGGCGCGCCAACGCGTGATCCGCGGCGCTGCTGAGCTTGGCTTTGAGCAAGGCTTCGATACGCGCCCGTTGCTCGGGCTCGGCGTCCTGCGCGCCTGACTCCCAGCGAGAAATGGTCGACTGGCACACCCCGAACATCTGCGCGGCGTGCAGCTGTTTGACCCGGTTCAACAGGCGCCAGTGCTTTAGCAGGGGGCCGATGGGGGTGCTGCGAAGTGAAGGTGAGGTATTCATTGCTACGAAGCCTCAACCTCCAGGAACGCCGCTTCCAGCAGCTGCCGCGTATACGGATGTTGCGGCGCATGGAATATCGCCTGCGCATCACCTTGTTCAACAACATGCCCATGTTTGATCACCATCAACTGGTGGCTCAGCGCCTTCACCACCGCCAGGTCATGGCTGATGAACAGGTACGTCAGGTTGTACTTCTGCTGCAGATTGCGTAGTAGCTCCACCACCTGCCGCTGCACCGTGCGGTCCAGCGCGGAGGTAGGCTCATCCAGCAGAATCAGCGCCGGCTTCAACACCAGCGCCCGGGCAATGGCAATACGCTGGCGCTGCCCACCGGAAAACTCATGCGGGTAGCGATGCCGAGTCCTTGGGTCTAGCCCCACTTCCTCCAGCGCCGCAATAATCGCCGTTTCCTGTTCCTGCGCGTTGCCAATACCGTGAATGCGCAGCCCTTCACCGACAATGTCCGCCACGCACATGCGCGGGCTAAGGCTGCCGAATGGGTCCTGGAACACCACCTGCATCTCACGCCGCAGCGGGCGCACGGCTTTCTGGTTCAGCCCTTCGAGGTTCTGCCCATGGAAGCGAATGCCGCCCTGGCTGGAAATCAGCCGCAAGATCGCCAGGCCCAACGTGGACTTGCCCGACCCGGACTCGCCGACAATGCCCAGTGTCTGCCCCTGCGGCAAGCTGAAGTTGACCCCGTCCACCGCCTTCACATGGTCGACCGTACGCCGCAAAAAGCCCTTTTTGATCGGGAACCATACCTTGAGGTCATCCACCTCCAGCAGCGGCGCCCCGACCGGGTTGTGCGCTGGCAGCCCGCTGGGCTCGGCATTGATCAGCATCTGCGTGTAGTGGTGCTGCGGGGCGCTGAACAGTGTGGCGCATTCAGCCTGTTCCACGATCTGCCCGCGCTGCATCACGCACACGCGGTGGGCGATGCGGCGTACCAGGTTCAGGTCATGGCTGATCAGTAGCAGAGCCATGCCCAGGCGTGCCTGCAGTTCCTTGAGCAGGTCGAGAATCTTCAACTGCACGGTCACATCCAGCGCCGTGGTCGGTTCGTCGGCAATCAGCAGCTCCGGCTCGTTGGCCAACGCCATGGCAATCATCACCCGCTGGCGCTGCCCGCCAGACAGTTCGTGGGGCAGGGCCTTGAGGCGCTTGCGCGGCTCGGGGATGCCGACCAGCTCCAGCAGCTCCAGGGTGCGGGCAGTCGCTTCCTTGCCGGTCAGGCCCTTGTGCAGCAGGAGGATTTCGTTGATCTGCTTCTCGATGCAATGCAGCGGGTTCAGCGAGGTCATCGGCTCTTGGAAGATCATCGCAATGCGGTTGCCGCGAATGCGCTGCAGGGTCTTCTCGTTTTGCTGCAGCAGGTCCTTGCCCTCGTAGCGGATGCTGCCGCTGGGGTGACGGGCCAGCGGGTAGGGCAGCAGGCGCAGGATCGAGTGCGCGGTGACCGATTTGCCCGAGCCACTCTCGCCCACCAGGGCCAGTGTCTCGCCCTTGCGGATGTCGAAGCTGATGCCGTCCACCACCCGGTTGACCTGGTCGCCGGTGACGAACTCCACCGCCAGATCGCGCACTTCGATCAGGTTCTGTTCACTCATGTCACTTCCTCGGGTCGAAGGCATCGCGGGCGGATTCACCAATGAACACCAGTAGGCTCAGCATCAACGCCAGCACGGCAAAGGCGCTGATGCCCAACCATGGGGCCTGCAGGTTGGATTTGCCCTGGGCCACCAGCTCGCCCAGCGAGGGCGAGCCCGCGGGCAGGCCGAAGCCGAGGAAATCCAGGGCGGTGAGGGTGCCGATGGCGCCGGTGAGAATGAACGGCATGAAGGTCATGGTCGAGATCATGGCATTGGGCAGGATGTGCCGGTACATGATCGCGCCGTTGCGCATGCCTAGCGCGCGGGCGGCGCGTACGTATTCCAGGTTGCGCCCGCGCAGGAACTCGGCGCGTACCACGTCCACCAGGCTCATCCACGAAAACAGCAGCATGATGCCCAGCAGCCACCAGAAGTTTGGTTGCACGAAGCTGGCCAGGATGATCAGCAGGTACAGCACCGGCAGGCCCGACCAGACTTCCAGGAAGCGCTGCCCGGCCAGGTCGACCCAGCCGCCATAGAAGCCTTGCAAGGCGCCGGCGATGACGCCGACGATGGAGCTGGCCACGGTCAGGGTGAGGGCGAACAGTACCGAAATGCGGAAGCCGTAGATCACCCGTGCCAGCACGTCGCGGCCCTGGTCGTCGGTGCCCAGCCAGTTGTCCGCCGAGGGCGGCGCCGGGGCAGGTACGCGCAGGTCGTAGTTGATGCTTTGGTAGCTGAACGGGATGGGCGCCCACAGCACGAAGCTGTCTTTCTTGGCCAACAGCTCGCGGATGTAGGGGCTCTTGTAGTTGGCTTCCAGCGGGAATTCGCCGCCGAAGGTGGTTTCCGGGTAGCGCTTGAATGCCGGGAAATACCATTCGCCGTCGTAGCGCACGGCAACTGGTTTGTCGTTGGCGATCAGCTCGGCGCCCAGGCTCAAGCCGAACAGGACCAGGAACAGCCACAGCGACCACCAGCCACGGCGGTTGGCCTTGAAGCGCTCGAAGCGCCGGCGGTTGAGGGGGGACAAGGCCATGTCAGTGCTCCCGGCTGGCGAAGTCGATGCGTGGATCGACCAGGGTGTAGGTCAGGTCGCCGATCAGTTTCACCACCAGCCCCAGCAGGGTGAAGATGAACAGGGTGCCGAAGACCACCGGGTAGTCGCGGTTGATGGCCGCCTCGAAACTCATCAGGCCCAGGCCGTCAAGGCTGAAGATCACCTCGATCAGCAAGGAGCCGGTGAAGAAGATGCCGATGAACGCCGAGGGGAAACCGGCGATCACCAACAGCATGGCGTTGCGGAACACGTGGCCGTACAGCACCCGTGACCGGCTTAGGCCCTTGGCCTTGGCGGTGACCACGTATTGTTTGTTGATTTCGTCGAGGAAGCTGTTCTTGGTCAGCAGGGTCATGGTGGCGAAGTTGCCAATGACCAGCGCGGTGATCGGCAACACCAGGTGCCAGAAGTAATCCAGTACTTTACCGGTGGTACTCAGCTCATCGAAATTGTTGGAGGTGAGGCCACGCAGCGGGAACCAGTCGAAGTAGCTGCCGCCGGCGAACAGCACGATCAGCAGGATGGCGAACAGGAACGCCGGGATGGCGTAGCCGACGATGATCGCCGAACTGGTCCACACGTCGAAGTGGCTGCCATGGCGCACCGCCTTGGCGATGCCCAGCGGGATCGACACCAGGTACATGATCAGCGTGCTCCACAGCCCTAGCGAGATCGACACTGGCATCTTCTCCATGATCAGGTCGATGACCTTGGCATCGCGGAAGAAGCTGTCGCCAAAGTCGAGCTGGGCGTAGTTCTTGATCATGATCCACAGGCGCTCGGGCGGCGACTTGTCGAAGCCGTACATGCGCTCGATTTCAGCGATCAGCGCCGGGTCCAGGCCCTGTGCACCGCGGTAGTTGGAACCGGCAACGGAAACCTCGGCGCCGCCACCGGCGATGCGGCTGGTCGCGCCTTCGAAGCCTTCGAGCTTGGCGATCATCTGCTCGACCGGGCCGCCGGGGGCGGCCTGAACGATGATGAAGTTGATGATGAGGATGCCGAATAGGGTCGGGATGATCAGCAGCAGGCGGCGCAGGATGTAGGCCAGCATCTTAGTTGGCCTCGTCCGCAGGGGCTTCGCTGACCGCCGGGGTTACCCCGGGCTTGATCCACCAGGTATCGATGCCGATGTCGTACTTGGGCGACACTTTCGGATGGCCGATGTGGTTCCAGTAGGCCACGCGCCAGGTTTTGATATGCCAGTTGGGTATCACGTAGTAGCCCCACAGCAACACACGGTCGAGGGCGCGGCAGTGGTCGACCAGGCTCTGGCGCGAGTCGGCGTTGATCAGCTCTTCCACCAACTGGTCGATGGCCGGGTCGCGCAGGCCGATGAAGTTGCGGCTTCCGGGGTTGTCGGCGGCGGCACTTGACCAGAACTCGCGTTGTTCATTGCCCGGCGAGTTGGACTGCGGGTAGCCGCCGACGATCATGTCGTAGTCCCGAGATCGCAGGCGGGTAATGTATTGCGAAACATCGACCCGGCGGATGTTCAGCTCGATACCGAGGTCGGCGAGGTTGCGCTTGAACGGCAGCAGGATGCGCTCGAACTCGGTCTGCGCCAATAGAAACTCGATGCTTACCGGCTTGCCTTGGGCGTCGACCATCTTGTCGTCGACGATTTTCCAGCCGGCTTCCTGTAGCAGCTTGTAGGCCTGGCGCTGCTGCTCGCGGATCATCCCGCTGCCGTCGCTGACCGGGTTGTGGAAGGCCTCGGTAAATACCTGCTCGGGCACTTTGCCGCGCAATGGTTCGAGGATTTTCAACTCGCTGGGGCTGGGTAGGCCGTGGGCGGCCATTTCCGAATTGTCGAAGTAGCTGCCGGTGCGGGTGTAGGCGCCGTTGAACAGCTGCTTGTTGGTCCATTCGTAGTCCAGCAGCAGGCTCAGTGCCTGGCGCACCCGCACATCCTGGAACACCGGGCGGCGGATATTGAAGATGAAACCCTGCATGCCGGTGGGGTTGCCGTTGGGCAGTTCTTCCTTGATCAGACGGCCGTCGCGCACGGCGGGCACGTTGTAGGCGGTGGCCCAGTTCTTGGCGCTGACTTCCAGGGCATAGTCGAACGCGCCGGCCTTGAGTGCTTCCAGGGCGACAGTGGTGTCCCGGTAGGAGTCAAAGGTCATGACATCGAAATTATAGAAGCCACGGTTGATCGGCAGGTCTTTGGCCCAGTAGTCCTTGACCCGCTCGTAGCGCACCGAGCGCCCGGCTTTGACCTCGGCGACCTTGTACGGGCCGCTACCCAGCGGGATCTCCAGGTTGCCGCGGTTGAACTCGCGGTTTTCGTACCAGTGTTTGGGCAGTACTGGCAACTGGCCGAGAATCAACGGCAGCTCGCGGTTGTTGGTGTGCTTGAACTTGAACAGCACCTTCAGCGGGTCCTCGGCGACCACTTCGGCAACGTCGGCGTAGTACTGCCGGTACAGTGGTGCGCCGTCTTTGATTAGGGCGTTGAAGGTGAACACCACGTCGTCGGCGCGCATCGGGTGGCCGTCATGGAAGCGTGCTTCGGGGCGCAGGTAGAAGCGCACCCAGCTGTTGTCCGGGGCCTTTTCGATCTTGCCGGCGACCAGGCCGTACTCGGTGAACGGCTCATCCTGGCTCTGGCGCATCAGGGTGTCGTAGATGCTACCGATGTTCTCGGCTGCCACGCCTTTGTTGATGAACGGGTTGAGGCTGTCGAAGCCGCCGAAGCTGGACTGGCGGAAGGTGCCGCCCTTGGGCGCGTCCGGGTTGACGTAGTCGAAGTGCTTGAAGTTGGCGGGGTACTTGGGTGGCTCATCGTACAAGGTAAGCGCGTGTTGCGGTGCGGCCAGGGCGGGAAGGCTCAGGCAGGCGAGCAACAGGCTACCTGCCAGCCGGCGCAGACGGTGCGTTGGCGTCATTGGGCTTTCTCCGAAGTCTTGATCCACCAGCTGTTCAGCCCAAGGGTGTAGGGCGGCGTGGTGACGAAGGCGAACCGGTTGCGGTAGGCCAGGCGGTGATTGTCGAGGTACCAGTTGGGGATCATGTAGTACTGCCATGAGAGCACGCGGTCCAGGGCACGGGCGGCGGCGACCTGGTCATCGCGGGTGCGGGCGGCGAGCAAGGTGTCGAGCAGGTGGTCGACCACCGGGTCCTTGACCCCAGCATAGTTCTTGCTGCCCTTGGTCGCGGCCTGGCTGGAATGGAAGTACAGCCATTGTTCGAGGCCGGGGCTCAGGGTTTGGTTCAGGGTCATCAGAATCATGTCGAAATCGAACTGGTCCAGGCGTTGTTTGTACTGGGCACGGTCCACGGTGCGCAAGCGCGCATCGATGCCGATGCTGGACAGATTTTCGACATAAGGTTGCAGGATGCGTTCAAGGTTGGGGTTTACCAGCAGCAGCTCCATGCGCAGTTGCTGGCCTTTGCTGTCGACCAGGCGCTGGCCGTTCAGCTTCCAGCCGGCCTCGGCGAGCAGGCCCAGGGCCTGGCGTAGGGTCTGGCGGCTGATGCCACGGCCATCGGTGTGGCTGACCTTGTAGGGTTCGCTGAACAGTTTGGCGGGCAACTGGTCCCGGAATGGCGCCAGCAGCAGCCACTCTTTGCCGGTGGGCAGGCCGCTGGCGGCGAATTCGCTATTGGGGTAGTAGCTGGTTGAGCGGCGGTAGGCGCTGCTGAACAGTGCGCGGTTGGTCCATTCGAAGTCGAGCATCAGCCCCAACGCCTGGCGTACCCGCGGGTCGCTGAATGTGACCCGGCGGCTGTTCATGAACAGGCCCTGGGTTTGCGTGGGGATGCTGTGCGGGATTTGTGCTTTGATCACCTCGCCACGGCGCACGGCCGGGAAGTTGTAACCGTTGGCCCAGTTTTTTGCCTGGTGCTCGATGTAGATGTCGAATTCACCAGCCTTGAACGCTTCGAAGGCCACGGTGGCGTCGCGGTAGAACTCGTATTCCACCCGCTTGAAATTGTACTTGCCACGGTTGACCGCCAGGTCCTTGCCCCAGTAGTTCTTCACCCGTTCGAACACCAGCCGGCGCCCGGGTTGTACCTGGGTGATGCGGTAGGGGCCGCTGCCCAGGGGGGGCTCGAAGGTGGTGGCCTTGAAGTCGCGCTTTTGCCAATAGTGCTTGGGCAGCACCGGCATTTCGCCCAGGCGCAGGATCAGCAGCGGGTTGCCGGCGCGTTTGAACACGAAGCGGATGCGCAGCGGGCCCAGGATGTCCACCCGTTGTACTTCCTGCAGGTTGGTGCGGTAGATCGGGTGGCCGTCCTTGAGCAGCGTGCGGTAGGAGAAGGCCACGTCGGCCGAGGTTATCGGTTGGCCGTCATGCCAGCGGGCTTCCGGGCGCAGGTTGAACACCACCCAGCTGCGGTCCTCGCTGTACTCCACCGAGCGGGCGATCAGGCCATAACTGGAGGTGGGCTCGTCACCGGACGGGTCGTACAGGCCCGTGCCGACCATCAGCGGCTCGTTAAGCTCGCTGATGCCGTACTGCTGGAAATTGGGCGTGGTTATAGGGCTCGACCCCTTGAAGGTGTAGGGGTTGAGGGTATCGAAGGTGCCAAAAGCCATGGCCCGCAAGATGCCGCCCTTGGGCGCTTGCGGGTTGACCCAGTCGAAGTGGGTGAAGGTGGCTGGGTACTTGAGCGTGCCGAACTGCGCGTATCCGTGGCTTTCGCTCACCATCGCGGCTGCGGGAAAGCTCAAGGCCAGGCTGAGTGATAGCAGGAGGGGACGTATCAAGTCGGCATCCGATCCAGAGGCGTTGGGCTTTGATCGGGTACAGTAACAGCTTGGTGGGGTTGGAAAAAGAGAGGTTTTGAGGGAGGGGTTGGTGGTACAGGTCGGCGTGAGCGGCGTGGTACCTGTGGGAGCGGCCTTGTGTCGCGAAAGGGGCGCTTAGCGGCCCCAGGGTCTCAGCTTCGCAGCTTGCATTGCCGGGGCTGCTTCGCAGCCCTGTCGCGAAACAAGGCCGCCCCACAGGGCCGCGCAATGGCCCTGAGCGTTATCTCAATGCGAGAGGTAGACGGTCAGGGTTTGGCCCGGCTTGAGGGCGTGGCCGCTGCGTGGGTTCCAGCGTTTGAGGTGCTGCATTTCCACGTTGAAGCGCTTGGCCACCAGGTACAGCGAGTCGCCCTTGCGTACCTTGTACTGGGTGGAGCGCTTGCCGGAGGCCGCTACCCGGTTGCCGGCGGCGCTCGGTCCGCTGCCACCTCGAAGTGCCAGCACCTGGCCGGCACGCAGGTTGTTGCCGGACAGACGGTTCCAGCGTTTGATGTCATTGACCGAAACACGGTTGGCCTTGGCGATGGCGCCCAGGTTGTCGCCGCGTTTGACCCGGTAGCTGCGCGCGGCCACCGGTGCCTTGGCTTCGGCCACGGCGCGGGCGAACACGGCCTTGTTCGGTTGCAGGCTGACCAGCTGTTCTGGCTTGAGGTTGGACAGGCTGTCGCTCAGCAATTGCGCCTTGGCGGTCGGTACCAGCAACTGCTGCGGGCCGTCCACGGTCATGCGTTTCTTGAAGGCCGGGTTGAGTTGGATCAACTCGTCTTCGTCGATGTTGGCAAATGCCGCCACCCGCGACAGGTCGAGGCGGTCGTTGATGGCCACCGCTTCGAAATAGGGCTCGTTGGCGATCGGGTTCAGGTTCACGCCGTAGGCCTCAGGCGTGAGCACCACCTGCGACAGGGCCAGCAACTTGGGTACGTAGTCGCGGGTTTCCTGTGGCAGCGGCAGGTTCCAGTAGTCGGTTGGCAGCCCGAGCCGTTCGTTGCGTTCCATGGCGCGGCTGACCGTGCCTTCTCCGGCGTTGTAGGCGGCCAGGGCCAGCAGCCAGTCACCATTGAACATGTCGTGCAGGCGGGTCAGGTAATCCAGCGCAGCGTTGGTCGACGCGGTGATGTCGCGGCGGCCATCGTAGAAGTTGGTCTGGCGCAGGTTGAAGTGACGGCCTGTGGCTGGCATGAACTGCCACATGCCGGCAGCACTGGCGCGTGAGTAGGCCATCGGGTTGTAGGCGCTTTCAATGGCGGGGAGCAGGGCCAGCTCCAGCGGCATGTCGCGTTCTTCAAGACGCTCGACGATGTAATGCAGGTAGAGGCTGCCACGCTCGCCAGCGCTTTCGATGAAGGTCGGGTTGCTGGCGAACCACAGGCGCTGTTGTTCGATGCGCGGGTTGACGTCGATGCTGTCCTGCAGGGCAAAGCCCTGGCGCATGCGCTCCCAGACATCCTGTGGTGCCTGCTCGGCCGGCTTGGCCAGCAGCGGTGAAGGTTTGTGCTTGATCCGCGCCTGGTAGTTGTGCGCGCGAACGCTTTCGGATTCGTCGAGCTGACGGGTGCTCTGGCAGCCCACCAAGGTGGCGGCCAGGGCCAGCGCACTGATTTGGGCCAGGCGCGTCAGGGCGACGGAATGAGAGGTTCTGCGGCTACGGGAAGACATCGGCTGACACAGGTATCCGGGCGAAAAATTTCGGCGATTCTAGAAACCGCTCCGGGCCTGGTCAACCTTTGACCATCACTTGCGATATATCTTGCGGTTATCAGAAGGTGTCCTTCCAAGACCTCAAGGCAGCAAAAACAGCGACATGCGAGGTGTTTGAATGTCCCTTCCATTCGTCTGCTTTTTGTTTAACTAATGTTTCAGAGGTACGTAAGAAGGGGTTGGTCAGACGCTCCAGGCCAATCGTTGATGGCAAGCTGATGCGATTTTCGGCGCGTAAACGGGTAACGTCCTCGAAGCGTTGCTGAACGTGCGTATTGGTCGGCTCTACCGCCTTGGCGAAGCGCAGGTTGCTGAGGGTATATTCGTGGGCGCAATACACTTCGGTCTGCTCTGGCAGTGCCGCCAGGCGGGCGAGGGCGGGCTGCATCTGTTCGGGTGTACCCTCGAACATGCGCCCGCAACCGGCGGCGAACAGTGTGTCGCCACTGAACAGAACGGGGGTTGGCGGCCCGTCGCTGAAGAAGGCAATGTGCCCCAGGGTGTGGCCGGGCACCGCCAGAACCTGGAAGGTCACGCCCAGCACGTCGACCTTGTCGCCTTCGTCCAGGGCCAGGTCGCGGCCGGGAATACGCTCGTTGGCGGGGCCGCATACTCGCGCGCCGCTCAGTTGCTTCAGCCGTTCCACACCGCCGACGTGGTCGTTGTGGTGGTGGGTGACGAGGATGTCGCTCAGCACCCACTCCGGGTTGGCGGCCAGCCAGCGTTCCACCGGGGCGGCATCACCCGGATCGACCACCGCACAACGGCGTTTGGCAGTATCCTGTAACAACCAGATGTAGTTGTCGGAGAAAGCGGGGAGAGCATCGATCTGTATCATGGTGCGGATCCGATTCGCCTAGCGTGGCACATGAGGGCATCTTAGCCGCGATGGCGCGGTGGGAGAACCTTCGAGGGAGAGCGCAATGACCGACCAAGCCTTTGCCCAGGCCGACCCGGACTGGGTCGAGCTGATCAGCCTGGCCCGTGAGTGGTTCAATGGGCCACTCGGCCAGCTGATGCTCAAGGAGGAAGAAAAACTGCTGAAAGAAGAGCTTGGGCGCTTCTTCGGCGGTTACCTGGTGCACTACGGGCCTTGCGCCGAGCCGCCACCGAGCGCGCCCCAGGTGCAGCGCAATGTGCGCCTCGGCGCGCCGCTGCCTGGGGTGGAGATCGTCTGCGAGGAGCAGGCCTGGCCGCTGAGCGAGCATGCTGCCGACGTGGTCGTGCTGCAGCATGGCCTGGATTTCTGCCTGTCACCCCATGGCCTGCTGCGCGAGGCCGCCAGTGCCGTGCGCCCGGGCGGGCACCTGCTGATTGTCGGCATCAACCCGTGGAGCAGCTGGGGCATGCGCCATTTCTTCAGCCATGGCGCGCTGCGCAAGGCGCGCTGCATCTCGCCGTCGCGGGTGGGCGACTGGCTCAACCTGCTGGGCTTCGCGCTGGAGAAACGCCGCTTCGGGTGCTATCGTCCGCCGCTTGCTTCACCGGCCTGGCAGCAACGCCTGGAGGGCTGGGAACGGCTGGCCGGCAGTTGGCAGGGCTCCGGTGGCGGGGTGTACCTGCTGGTGGCGCGCAAGATGGTGGTAGGGTTGCGGCCACTGCGCCCAGAGCGCCGCGAGCCGATGGGCAAATTGCTGCCGCTGCCACTGGCCAAGGTCAACCGCACGGCGGCCAACCCCGAAACTGACAAGCACTGAATTCAAGAGTGGTACATGAGCGATAGCGTCGAGATGTTTACTGATGGTGCCTGCAAGGGCAACCCAGGCCCTGGTGGCTGGGGCGTCCTGATGATCTACAAGGGCGTCGAGAAGGAACTGTGGGGCGGCGAACGTGAGACCACCAACAACCGCATGGAGCTGATGGCCGCGATTCAGGGCCTGATGTCGCTGAAGCGCGAATGCGAGGTGGTGCTGACCACCGACTCGCAGTACGTGATGAAAGGCATCAACGAGTGGATGGTGAACTGGAAGAAGCGCGGCTGGAAGACGGCGGCCAAGGAACCGGTGAAGAACGCCGACCTGTGGCAGCAGCTTGATGAGCAGGTCAACCGCCACAAGGTGACCTGGAAGTGGGTGCGCGGCCACATCGGCCACCCCGGCAACGAGCGCGCCGACCAGCTGGCCAACCGTGGGGTCGATGAGGTACGCGCCCAGCGTTGAGCTGGGGTACAATCGCGGCCTTTGTAACTGATGCAAGTTGGAGCGCCCCGCGTGGAGCAGCAGCAAGATAAACGGTTCGTCATTCTCGATACCGAAACCACGGGTATGCCAGTTGGCGAAGGCCACCGGATCATCGAGATCGGCTGTGTCGAGGTCATCGGCCGGCGTCTGACCGGGCGGCACTTCCACGTCTACCTGCAGCCAGACCGCGAGAGTGACGAGGGCGCGATCAACGTCCACGGTATCACCGATGCCTTCCTGGTCGGCAAGCCACGCTTTGGCGATGTCGCCGAGGAGTTCTTCGAATTCATCCAGGGCGCCACGCTGGTCATCCACAACGCGGCGTTCGACGTTGGCTTCATCAACAACGAATTTGCCTTGATTGGCCAGCAGGACCGCGCCGACGTTTCGCAGCACTGCACCATCCTCGATACCCTGCTGCTGGCACGTTCGCGCCATCCGGGGCAGCGCAACAGCCTGGATGCGCTGTGCAAACGCTACGACATCGACAACTCCGGCCGTGAACTGCACGGTGCGCTGCTCGACTCGGAACTGCTGGCAGACGTTTACCTGGCCATGACCGGTGGCCAGACCAGCCTGTCGTTGGCTGGGCATGGCGCAGACGCCGAGGGTGAAGGGAGTGAGGCTGGCGGCAGCGAGATCCGCCGTATTACCGGGCGTACGCCGGGGCGGGTGATCATGGCCAGTGCCGAGGAACTGGAGGCACATGCCGAGCGCCTGGCGGCCATCGCCAAGTCGGCGGGTGGGCCTTCGATGTGGCAGGCCTTGACCGAGACGCCAGCGGGCTGATCGTTCGGCTGCCCCGGTCTGTTCGCGGGCACTGACAACACAGGTTCTACTACCCTGAGAAGGACGCCATGTCCTTCGGAGGTAGCCACCTGATGTACAAGGACCTCAAGTTCCCGATCCTCATCGTCCACCGTGCTATCAAGGCTGACAGTGTCGCCGGGGAGCGCGTGCGGGGCATCGCCGAGGAACTGCGCCAGGACGGTTTCGCCATTCTGGCCGCCGCCGACCACGCCGAAGCGCGCCTGGTTGCCGCCACTCACCACGGCCTGGCCTGCATGCTGATTGCCGCCGAAGGAGTTGGCGAAAACACCCACCTGCTGCAGAACATGGCCGAGCTGATCCGCCTGGCGCGCATGCGCGCGCCCGACTTGCCGATCTTCGCCTTGGGCGAGCAGGTGACCCTGGAAAACGCCCCTGCCGAAGCCATGAGCGAGCTCAACCAGCTGCGTGGCATCCTTTACCTGTTCGAAGACACCGTGCCGTTTCTCGCCCGCCAGGTGGCGCGTGCCGCACACACCTACCTTGACGGTCTGCTGCCACCGTTCTTCAAGGCCCTGGTGCAGCATACCGCGCAGTCCAACTATTCCTGGCATACCCCGGGCCATGGCGGTGGCGTGGCCTATCATAAAAGCCCGGTAGGCCAGGCCTTCCACCAGTTCTTCGGGGAAAACACCCTGCGCTCGGACCTGTCTGTTTCAGTGCCGGAGCTGGGCTCGCTGCTCGACCACACAGGCCCCTTGGCCGAAGCCGAGGCCAGGGCGGCGCGCAACTTCGGTGCCGACCACACCTTCTTCGTCATCAATGGCACCTCCACAGCCAACAAGATTGTCTGGCACGCCATGGTCGGTCGCGACGACCTGGTGTTGGTGGACCGCAACTGCCATAAGTCAGTGGTGCACGCGATCATCATGACCGGCGCCATTCCGCTGTACCTGTGCCCAGAGCGCAACGAGCTGGGCATCATCGGCCCGATCCCGCTCAGCGAGTTCAGCCCCGAGGCAATCGAGGCGAAGATCCAGGCCAACCCCCTTGCCCATGGCCGTGGGCAACGTATCAAGCTGGCGGTAGTGACCAACTCCACCTATGACGGGCTGTGCTACCACGCCGGGATGATCAAGCAGGCCCTGGGTGCCAGCGTGGAAGTACTGCACTTCGACGAGGCCTGGTTCGCTTATGCGGCGTTTCACGGCTTCTTCACCGGGCGCTATGCCATGGGCACTGCCTGTGCAGCCGACAGCCCGTTGGTGTTCAGCACCCATTCCACCCACAAGCTGCTGGCGGCGTTCAGCCAGGCCTCGATGATCCATGTGCAGGACGGGGCCAGGCGGCAGCTGGACCGGGACCGCTTCAACGAAGCGTTCATGATGCATATCTCGACTTCGCCGCAGTACAGCATCCTTGCCTCGCTGGACGTGGCCTCGACCATGATGGAAGGGCAGGCCGGGCATTCGCTGTTGCAAGAAATGTTCGATGAGGCGCTGAGTTTTCGTCGTGCCCTGGCCAACCTGCGCGAGCACATTGCTGCGGATGACTGGTGGTTCAGTATTTGGCAGCCGCCCAGCACTGAAGGCATCCAGCCCTTGGCCGCGCAGGACTGGCTGCTGCAGCCGGGGGCGCAGTGGCATGGCTTTGGTGAGGTGGCGGACGGCTACGTGTTGCTCGACCCTCTGAAGGTGACCCTGGTAATGCCGGGGCTGAGTGCGGGCGGTGTGCTGGGTGAGCATGGCATCCCGGCGGCGGTGGTCAGCAAGTTTCTCTGGGAGCGCGGGCTGGTGGTGGAAAAAACCGGCTTGTACAGCTTCCTGGTGCTGTTTTCCATGGGCATCACCAAGGGCAAGTGGAGCACCTTGCTCACCGAACTGCTGGAGTTCAAGCGCCACTATGACGGCAATACACCGCTGAGCAGTTGCCTGCCGAGTGTGGGGGCTGCCGATGCCTCACGCTACCGGGGCATGGGCCTGCGCGACCTGTGTGAACAGTTGCATGACTGCTACCGAGCCAATGCCACGGCCAAGCAGCTGAAGCGGGTGTTCACGCGTTTGCCGGAGGTGGCCGTGAGCCCCGCTCGGGCTTATGACCAGATGGTACGTGGCGAGGTGGAAGCGGTGCCGATCGAAGCTTTGCTGGGCCGTGTGGCCGCGGTGATGCTGGTGCCGTACCCGCCCGGTATTCCGTTGATCATGCCGGGAGAGCGGTTCACCGAGGCGACCCGCTCGATACTTGACTACTTGGCCTTCGCCCGAGCCTTCAACCAAGGCTTTCCGGGGTTTTTCGCGGATGTTCACGGCCTGCAGAACGAAAATGGCCGCTACACCGTGGATTGCATCATGGAATGCGAGTGATCTCGACGCCGGAGCGCGCCAGTTCGAAACGGTTTTCGCCCAAGTGGTTGACCTTGTCGCCGATGGCAAGGCGGTAGGTGGTGATGGGGGCGCCCAGCGTGCTGCCGTCGAGTTGCAGGGTGGACTCCTGGAACTCGTGCACGGGGTAGATGCGGCCTTCGGCGTCACGGGCGTGGAATTGGCCGACCATTACTGCTGCCATTTGGGTGGAAACCTCTGAATTACGTAGGAAATGTCTAAAGGCATAGACCGTGAAACAGCCTCGGAAGTTTTCGCCCTGCGGAAAAAAAACCAAAGTGCCGAGGAACGGTCATCTATAACTACAACGTCTCTTTACCCCGCAAAGGTTGGAATTGCCATGAGCCAGGTGTATTCGGTAGCAGTCGTCGTTGGTAGCTTGCGCAAGGAGTCCTACAACCGCAAGGTCGCCCGCGCACTTTCAGAGCTGGCGCCGTCCAGCCTTGCCCTGAAAATCGTCGAGATTGGTGATTTGCCGTTGTACAACGAAGATGTCGAGGCCGATGCGCCGCCAGAGGCCTGGAAGCGTTTTCGCGAGGAGATCCGCCGCAGCGATGCGGTGCTGTTCGTCACGCCGGAATACAACCGCTCGGTGCCGGGCTGCCTGAAAAACGCCATCGATGTGGGCTCGCGCCCCTATGGGCAAAGCGCCTGGAGTGGCAAGCCGACAGCGGTGGTGAGTGTGTCGCCGGGGGCTATTGGTGGCTTTGGCGCCAACCATGCCGTGCGTCAGTCGCTGGTGTTTCTCGATATGCCTTGCATGCAGATGCCAGAGGCTTATATCGGCGGTGCGGCGAGCCTGTTCGAGGATTCGGGCAAGCTCAACGACAAGACCCGGCCATTCTTGCAGGCGTTTGTCGACAAGTTCGCTTCGTGGGTGAAGTTGAACAGGGCGGTCTGATCCGCAGTCGTTGGGTAGGTGCTTTGCAGGAGCAGCCTTGTGCTGCGAAGAGGCTGCTCCTACATAAAGCGTGCGCGGTGAGTTCTAGCGGAAGCTATAGGAAACCCCGGCGTATACGCCAAACCCTTCGCCCGGCGTCGAGCGGGCGTTGTCCTTGCCGGCGTCGTTGTAGGCCGGCGTCACCGTGGCCGCATAGCGCTTGTTGGTCAGGTTGCGCAAATCCAGCCAGGTTTGCCAGTCCTGCTTAGGTGAGTCCCAGCCCAGCCGCGCGCCGAGCAAGGCATATTCGTCGGCGTGGTAGCTATTGGCATAGTCCACTTGCACCTTCGACGCCATCTGCGTGTTGAGCCCGGCGTAGAAGCCGCTCGGCCAGTCATAGCGCAGCTCGGCCTGGTAGTAGTGCATAGGGATGCCAGGCAGGCGGTTATCACCGAACGTGTCGTCATCACGGTAGTGGAAATCGCTGAACGTGTAGGCCTGGCGCAGGCTCAGTTTGCCGGTACCGGCGCGTTCCCACAGGGTGCTGTCAAGGCCGGCTTCGACGCCTTGGTGCACGGTGTCACTGGCGTTGAATTCTGAGGTGAAGTTCGGCACTACCTCAACGGCCAGCAATTCGTGGCGCACCTGCGAGTAGTACCAGGCCAGGTCCCAGCGGCCAACCGCCGAATCGCCACGGGCACCCAGCTCCAGGGTGGTGGCGGTCTGGTTCTGCATTTCGATCGGCTGGATCTGCTTGTCGCCTGTGCTGGGGGCGCTCCAGATCAGTGACCACGGGTGCGGCGGTTCTACCGAGCGGCTCAGGTTACCGTACACCTGCAGGTCCGGGCGAATGTCGTAGCGCAGCCCCAGGCGTGGTGCATAGTCCCAGTCATGCATGCTCACCTTGCCGCCTTCGGCGGGGTAGGTCACGTCACTTTCCCGGCGGGTGTAAATCATTGCCAGGCCGGTGGTCAGCCACAGGTTGGGGGCCAGCTCCAGGTCGTTGCCGAGATGCAGTACGGTGTCCGAGCCCTGGTAGGTGAAGTCGCGGGTGCGCTCGCCGAACACATCGCCAATGCGGGTAAATTGTGAGGCGCCGCTGTTGGGCAGGTGCTTGGTGGTGCGCCAGCCAATGGTGGTCTTGCTTTCGTGGCCAAGCAGCGTGTCGCGACGGAAATAGTTCAGCGTGCCGCTGACATCGGTGTAGGCGACCTTCAGGCGCATCGGGCCTTCACGCAGGTCCATCGGGTAATCGTGATATACCAGGCCGGCTTCCAGGCGCGCATCGTCGTCGAGGTAGAAGGTGGTCTTGTTGCCCACCCAGGTGCTGCCTGGCTGCGGGCGGCTGTCGTCGCGGGCCAGATAGGCCGGGTTGGCCGCGCGCGGGTGGTGCTTGATCTGGTCTTTGGTCAGGCGTCCGGCCAGTTCGTTTTCGGTTTCCCGGTAACGCAGGTAGAAGCGGGTTTCCAGATTCGGGTTGAAGCGGTAACCGACATTGGCGGCAACACCCTTGGCGCTGCCGCTGCTGTGCGTCTGGTAGCCGTCGTATTCCGAATCGGTCAGGGCCACGTAGTAGTCGAGGTTGCCCAGCACTTGGCCCGAGCTGATGTGCCGGTGCTGGTAACCACGGCTGCCAACCTCATAGCGTACTTGCAGCGGTGCGGCGTCGTAGCCAGTGTGCGTGACATAGTTGATCGCGCCACCCAAGGCCAGGGAGCCTTGGTCGAAGCCATTGGCGCCGCGCAACACCTCGGCTCGGCTGAGCCATAGCGGCTCGAACAGCTCGTAAGGGGTGCCGCCCGGGCCGGTCAGCGGCAGGCCGTCGAACATTGTGTACACCCCAGAGCCGTGCGCACCCGGCGCACGGTTGATGCCCGAGCCGCGGATCGACAGCTTGATGCCGTCGTTGCCTGCCGATTGGGCGAACACGCCAGGCTGGTAGGCCAGCACGTCCTGGTTGCTGGCCACTCGGCCTTGCCCCACGCGCTGCATGTCCACCAGGTTGCTGGCCCCCGGTATTTCACGCAGGCGCTCGCTGGCTGCCGTCAGCTCGTTCTGCTCCTCGTCGGTGATCAGGACCTGGCCCAATTCGACCGAAGACGCCCCCAGGGCGGGCTGGCTGGCGGCCAAGGCAGCCAGCAGACCGAGGCAGGGCGAGAGGGGTAAATCGGCACGCATTGTACGACTCCAGGCGAAAGGCGAATGGACAACGGCGTTGAGACGAGCGAAATGCGGCTTGGAGCACGAGGAAGTAAGCAAATCTTTTGTAACCATCGTCAGACGGTTTTGTACGAAAGTTCTTTACAAGCCACGCAAGTGGAAGCGGATGGCCTGCGCTTCGTAAGGTGACTGCAGATCGGCAGCGATGCCTTGTTCAATCACCTGTGGAGTTCATACATGACTGACAACGCTCGATACTCGCAGCAACCCCCGGCGGACGCCCCGGTGCGTCTGACGCCTCGTGAACGGCAGGTCCTGTTGTGGTGTGCCTACGGCAAGAGTTCGTGGGAGATCGGCCGGATTCTTGACTGCAAGGAGTCGACGGTGAACTTCCACGTGTCCAACATCCTGCGCAAATTCGATGTGCCTACCCGCGTGGTAGCGGTGATCAAAGCCATTCGCTACGGCTTGCTGGCCGAGCAATGAGGGGGACGCATGACCAACGATCTGCGGTTACCGCGCTTTGCCGATTGCCATGACCCTTTCTGGCCACGGGTAGACCTGGACAGGTTGCGTGAGCGCCTGCAATTGCAGCGGTCTGTCAGTGAAGCTGTGCTGGAACTTGCCGCGCGCTGCGCCGCCATCGACGCAGCACGTGAATTCGCCCGTTGGCGGGCAGTATTACGAGACCGGGGTTACAAGCGCCTCGAGGATGTGGCCGGGCACGAGCATGGGCGCGCGTTACGGGTGTGCTACATCCGTTTTGTCGAGGCTGCTGTCATGCATAGCCTAGGTTCTACAGCCTACCTGCCAGTGTCGCGCCGAGGGCTTGCCCATGCCTGAGCAATCTGTTTTCGACCAATTGCCCGCGGCAATGGTGGCGTTGCTGGGTGTGGATGGCTATGTACTGTTCGCCGCGCTACTGGGGGCTTTGCTGGTGAGTGCCGCGCGCGACCGCTTGATCACCAACATGACCAAGCGCCTGAAACTGGGCAAGAAACTGTTGCTGGTCTTCGTGACCGTGGGTGTGGGCCACTTGTTCGAACCGCTGGTTTCGTCATTGGTGCCTTTGCTGACCCGGGGGATGGCTGGATTCGTCGCGGCAGTGGTGGTGATTCCCATCAGCCTCAAAGTCATGGTCCTGGTGGATACGCTGGACCCGCGAGAACTGCTGCAGCGTTGGCGTCGTCGGAGTTAACCATTGGCCACTGCACCAAGCGCATTCAGTTGCTGTTCCAGTTGCTGGATACGCTGCTTGTCCTTGACGAACAACAAGATGGCTTGACGATCGCAGGGCGATAACGTGCGCAGCCGTTCAAGCATGTCGCACTCCCAGCCTGCGTCATCCGGGCCGGCGGTGTTGTGCTCGGCCTGGCCTAGCAATAGCCAGTCCAGTGAACACGCATGCTGCCGGGCAATTTCTATGCAAAGTGAGTATGGGACGCTGTCGCGAACCTTCCAACTGCTCAGTGTCTGTGGGCTGATGGACAGCGCGCGTGACAGCTCGGCATCTGTCTGGGCGCCAGTGAGAAGCTTAAGGCGCGTGAGCACCGCAGCAAGTACGTGAGTACTCATAACAAATATCCATGACTGGTTTATTAATATTCCATGGGCTTAAACTACTCGTTATGAATACAGCCCTGCGTTTTAAGGAGCATTCCTGAAATGAGACACATCGAGTTAAAGAATACACTAGCAGTTGCAGTCAATTCTGACAGAAAGGTTGGCCTGAGCAATGCTAGTAGGTACTTGCCGTGAGTACTTACAAATTGGTTTGCCCGCACTGCCACAGCCGGATGCGCATACGTACAAGTGAAGGGCGCCATATTTTCCTGCGAATTGCTTATTTGCAATGCACCACCGAAGCGTGTGGCTGGTCAGTGCGCGCCGAATTCGAAATGACCCATGAACTCTCCCCTAGCGGTATGCCCAACCCGGAAGTGTACCTGCCTTCGGCCAATGGTGATTTGCGCAAAGCCGCCCTGCCGGGCGCGGGCCAGGGCAGCCCGATTGATTAGGCACTCTTGGGTGCAGGCAGTAGAACGTGCAGATAAAAAAACACCCCGCCTAGGCGGGGTGTTTTGTTTTACCGAGGCTGCCGGGGCGATCAGCCGATCAGTTGCAGGCCCGCTTGCTGAACCAGTTCCAGCAGTGGCTGCGGGTATACGCCCAGCACGAAAGCAAGAATGGCGATGGCCAGCAGCATGACGCCGCCGGTGCGCTGTTCCCACTTCAGTGGGGCGTCGTGGCGACGCAGGTTTGGCTCGACCAGGTACAGGGTCACCATGACACGCAGGTAGTAGTAAACGCCGATGGCGCTACCGATCACCAGCGCACCGACCAGCCACCACAGGTGCGACTCGACGCCGGTGGCGATGATGTAGAACTTGCCGATGAAACCAGCGGTCAGCGGGATGCCCGCCAGCGACAGCATCATCACGGTCAGTACCGCGGTCAGGTACGGACGGCGCCAGAACAGGCCGCGGTACTCGTACAGTGCATCGGCGTCACGGCCGCCGTAGGGCGAGGACATCAGGGTGATGACACCGAAGGCGCCCAGGCTGGTGATCACGTAGGTGACCAGGTACACGCCCATGGCTTCCAGGGCCAGGCCCTTGCTGGCGACCAGCGCGATGACCAGGTAACCGAAGTGGGCGATGGACGAGTAACCCAGCAGACGCTTGAGGTTGCTCTGGGTCAGCGCCAGCAGGTTACCAATCAGGATCGAGGCCACGGCGATCACCGCCAGCACGGTGCTCAACACGCCGCTGCTGGCAGCAGGGGAGAGCATGAACAGGCGCACGACCACGGCGAATACTGCCACCTTGCTGGCGGTTGCCAGGAACGCGGCGACAGGTGCCGGGGCGCCTTCGTATACGTCCGGGGTCCACAGGTGGAACGGTACCAGCGACAGCTTGAAGGCCAGGCCGACCAGCATCATGCCCAGGCCCAGCTGGGCCACCAGGCTTGGCATGCTGGTGGTAGCCAGGGCCTTGCCGATCTGGTCGAAGCTGAGGCTGCCGGCGTCGGCGTACAGCAGGGCCATGCCGAACAGCAGGAACGCCGAGCCTGCGGCCGACAGCACCATGTACTTGATGCCGGCTTCCAGCGAGCGTTTGTTGAAGAACGCATAGGCCACCAAGCCATAGACCGGTACCGACAGCAGCTCCAGGCCAATGAACAGGCCGGCCAGGTGGTTGGCGCTGACCAGCACCAGGCCACCGAGGGCCGACATCAGCAGCAGCAGGTACAGTTCTTCACGGTTGCCCGGGAAACCTTTGGAGCCTTCGCCGAGGTAGGCGTGAGCGAGGGTGACGCAGGCCAGCGTGGCGACCAGGATGATCGCCATGTACAAGCAGGCGAACTTGTCGATGGTGATCAGCGGGGTGACCGCCAGCGGCGCAACCTTCAGCGCCGGCAGGATCGACAGCAGGGCCAGGTTCAGGCCCACGGTGGACAGCAGGAAGGTCTGCGAGTGGTTGCGCTTCCAGGCGATCGCCAGCATCACCACCACCGTGGTGATGGTGGTGATCAGCATCGGCGCCAATGCGATGAAGTGTTGAGTGGTGAATTCCATAGCGCTCTTACCGGGCCGAAGCGAGTTGAGTGAAAGCGGAACCGAGCCACTGCTGCACACCACTCATGGTGGCGGCAGAGGTGTCGAGGAACGGCTGCGGATACACGCCCAGCAGGATCAGCAATACCGCCAGACCCAGGACCATGATCAGTTCGCGACCGTCCATGCCGGCCAGCACGGTATCGCTCTTGGCCGGGCCGAAGTAGGCGCGGTGGATCATGATCAGCGAGTACACCGAACCGAACACCAAACCTGTGGTGGCAATCACGGTGATCCACGGTACATGCACGAAGCTGCCGATCAGGATCAGGAACTCGCCGACGAAGTTACCGGTGCCAGGCAGGCCCAGCGATGCGGCGGCGAAGAACAGGCTGATAGCCGGCAGGTAAGCGATGCGGTGCCACAGGCCGCCCATTTGACGCATGTCACGGGTGTGCAGGCGCTCGTACAGCTGGCCGGACAGGATGAACAGCGCGGCAGCCGACAGGCCGTGAGCCAGCATCTGGATCACCGCGCCTTGCAGGGCCTGCTGGCTGCCGGAGTAGATGCCGATCAGCACGAAGCCCATGTGCGAGACGCTGGAGAACGCGATCAGGCGCTTGATGTCGGTTTGTGCGAAGGCCAGGAAAGCACCGTAGAAGATACCGATCAGGCCCAGGGTCATGGCGATGGGCGCAAACTCGGCCGAGGCATTCGGGAACAGCGGCAGGGCGAAGCGCAGCAGGCCGTAGGCCGCAGTCTTCAGCAAGATACCCGCCAGGTCCACGGAACCTGCGGTCGGTGCCTGGGCGTGAGCATCAGGCAGCCAGGAGTGGAACGGCACGACCGGCAGCTTCACCGCGAAGGCAATGAAGAAGCCCAGCATCAGCACGTACTCGACGCCGGCTGGCAGCTCGGCCTTCAGCAGGTCGCTGTAGTTGAACGTGAGCACGCCGGTGGTGTTGTAGTTGACCAGCACCAGGCCCAGGATCGCCACCAGCATGATCAGGCCGCTGGCCTGGGTGAAGATGAAGAACTTGGTCGCCGCGTAGATCCGGGTTTTCTTGCCGTCTGCCGAGCTGTGACCCCAGAGCGCGATGAGGAAGTACATCGGCACCAGCATCATTTCCCAGAAGAAGAAGAACAGGAACAGGTCCAGGGCCAGGAACACACCGACCACGCCGCCGAGGATCCACATCAGGTTGAGGTGGAAGAAGCCGACGTGGCGCTGGATCTCTTTCCAGGAACACAGTACCGACAGCACACCGAGCAGGCCGGTGAGCAGGATCATCAGCAGCGACAGGCCGTCGAGGGCCAAGTGGATGCTGATACCGAAGCGCTTGATCCACTCGACTTTGTATTCGAGTGCCCAGGCAGGTTCGGCGCCCGGAGCAGGGGCCAGGGTGTAGTCGCCGGTGCCCCACAGCCACAGGCCGATGCCAAGCAGCAGGGACATGGTCAGCAGCGCGATCCAGCGCGGCAGGGTGGCGCCGAAGCGCTCACCCAGCCAGCACAGGAAGCCGCCGATGAAGGGGATCAGGATCAGCCAAGGCAAAATCATGACGGGTTGGTTTCCTTTGGCAAAGTCGCAAGATTCAGAGTCATACCGCAGCCACTACCACGGCACCGAGCACCAGCACGGCACCCACGGCGATAGAGGCGGTGTACCAGCGCAGTTGGCCAGTCTCGGTCTTGCTCATGGCGACGTGGCCGCCACGCGCCATCCGAGGAATCAGGCCGATGGTGCGGTCAACCGGGTCCTTGCGCAGGATGTGGCTGATCAGCAGGTACGGTTTGACGAAAAGCTTGTCGTAGATCCAGTCGAAGCCCCAGGCGGCGAACCACCAGGCCGACAGGACACGACCGATGCCGCTGTTGGCAACTGCGCTGACAAAGGTGCGCTTGCCCAGGAACAGCAGGGCCGACAGCAGGATACCGGCGATGGCGATGGCACCGGAGGTGATCTCCAGCGCATGCTTGGCTTCGCCACCGGCGTGGCCGGCGCTTTCAGGCAGCACGCCTGCCAGCGGCGGGTGAATCCAGGCGCCAACGGCGGTCGACAGCACGATCAGCACGCCCAGTGGCAGCCAGTGGCTGATGCCGTGGCCGGCGTGGGCTTCGGTCTTGGCTTCGCCGTGGAAGGCGATGAAGATCAGGCGGAAGGTGTACAGCGAGGTCATGAACGCGCCCACCAGGCCGGCGTACAGCAGGCCGGTGTTGCCGCTGGCGAAGGCTTCCCAGAGGATCTCGTCCTTGGAGTAGAAGCCCACGGTCACGATCGGCAGGGCAGCCAGGGCTGCGCCACCGACCACGAAGCTGGCGTAGGCCAGTGGCAGTTTCTTCCACAGGCCGCCCATCTTGAAGATGTTCTGCTCGTGGTGGCAGGCAACGATCACCGCACCGGAGGCTAGGAACAGCAGGGCCTTGAAGAAGGCGTGGGTCATCAGGTGGAAGATCGCCGCGTCCCAGGCACCTACGCCCAGGGCCAGGAACATGTAGCCGATCTGGCTCATGGTCGAGTAGGCGAGGATACGCTTGATGTCGGTTTGCACCAACGCGGCGAAGCCGGCCAGCACCAGGGTCACACCACCGACCACACCTACCAGGTGCAGGATGTCCGGTGCCAGCAGGAACAGGCCGTTGGTACGGGCGATCAGGTACACGCCCGCGGTCACCATGGTCGCGGCGTGGATCAGTGCCGAAACCGGGGTCGGGCCCGCCATCGCGTCGGCCAGCCAGGTCTGCAGTGGCAGCTGGGCCGATTTACCCACCGCACCACCCAGCAGCATCAGCGTTGCCAGCACCATCCAGGTGTCGCCAGCCTGGAACTTCTGTGGTGCTAGCACCAGCAGTTCCTGCACGTTCAGGGTACCCAGCTGGGCGAACAGGATGAACAGGCCGATGGCCATGAACACGTCGCCGATGCGGGTGACGATGAATGCCTTGAGTGCTGCGTTACCGTTGTTGCGGTTGCTGTAGTAGAAACCGATCAACAAGTACGAGCACAGGCCCACGCCTTCCCAGCCGAAGTAAATGAACAGCAGGTTATCGCCAAGGATCAGGAACAGCATGCTGGCGATGAACAGGTTGGTGTACGAGAAGAAGCGCGAGTAGCCCGCTTCGCCGCGCATGTACCAGGACGCGAACAGGTGGATCAGGAAGCCGACACCGGTCACCACGCCGAGCATGGTGACCGACAGGCCGTCCAGGTACAGGGTGAAGTTCGGCGCGAAGCCGTCCACCGACATCCATTGCCACAGCAACTGGCTGTAGGCGCCGCCTTCAGGCGGGGCAACGTTGAATTGCCAGATGACGTAGGCGGCGGTCGCGGCCGACAGGCCTACCGAGCCGACGCCGATCAGGGCGGACAGGTTCTCCGAGAACCGCCCGCGCGAGAACGACAGCAGCAGGAAGCCGACGAGGGGGAAGACGAAAGTCAGGAAGAGAAGGTTCATCCGCGCATCTCACTGGCAGCATCGATGTCGAGAGTGTGGAAGCGGCGATACAGCTGCAGCAGGATGGCCAGGCCAATACTGGCCTCGGCGGCTGCCAGGCTGATCACCAGAATGAACATCACCTGGCCGTCGGGCTGGACCCAACGGGCACCGGCGACGACGAACGCCAGGGCAGAGGCGTTCATCATGACTTCCAGGCTCATGAGCACGAAGAGGATGTTGCGGCGGACCATCAGGCCAACCAGACCTAAGCAGAACAGGATACCGGCGACCGCCAGACCATGCTCGAGAGGGATAGCACCCATGATTTACTCCTTCGCCTCGTTGCGGCCCAGGTGGAAGGCGGTGACGGCTGCAGCCAGCAGCAGCATCGAAGCCAGTTCGACCACCAGCAGGTACGGGCCGAACAGGCTGATGCCCACTTCTTTCGGGCCCACGGTGGTGCCACTGATGCCAGCGCCGCTCGGGGTGACGAACAGCACGTACAGCAACTCTGCCAGCAGCAGGGCGCCCAGGATTACCGGCCCTGCCCAGATACCGGGCTTGAGCCAGCCGCGTTCCTGGGCGACCGAAGCCGGCCCGAGGTTGAGCATCATCACGACGAACACGAACAGCACCATGATGGCGCCGGCGTAGGCGATCACTTCCAGGGCGCCGGCGAACGGCGCACCCAGGGAGAAGAAGATCATGGCCACGGAAATCAGCGAAATGATCAGGTAAAGCAAGGCGTGCACGGGGTTGGTGCCGGTAACCACCCGAAGGGTGGAGACCACGGCGATCCCGGATGCGAAGTAGAAAGCGAATTCCATCTTTCTGTCCTTATGGGAGCAAGCTCTTCACGTTGATCGGCTCGGCTTCGTTCTGTGCAGAGCCCTTCGGCTTGCCAGCGATCGCCATACCCGCAACACGGTAGAAGTTGTAGTCAGGGTTCTTGCCGGGGCCGGAGATCAGCAGATCTTCTTTCTCGTACACCAGGTCCTGACGCTTGAACTCGGCCATTTCGAAATCCGGGGTCAGCTGGATCGCGGTGGTCGGGCACGCTTCTTCACACAGGCCGCAGAAAATGCAACGCGAGAAGTTGATGCGGAAGAACTCCGGGTACCAGCGGCCGTCCTCGGTCTCGGCCTTCTGCAGCGAAATGCAGCCAACCGGGCAGGCCACCGCGCAGAGGTTGCACGCTACGCAGCGCTCCTCGCCATCGGGGTCGCGGGTAAGGACGATGCGGCCGCGGTAGCGCGGCGGCAGGTACACGGGCTCTTCGGGGTACTGCAGGGTGTCGCGCTTGCGAAACCCGTGGGAGAACACCATGGCCAGGCTGCGCAGCTGTGTGCCGGTGCCCTTAACGATGTCGCCGATATACTTGAACATGGGTCAAATCCTCACTGGGCCGCGACGGCTGGCGTGTTGTAGAGCACGATCGCAGCGGTCACCAGCAAATTGATCAGGGTCAGCGGCAGGCAGAACTTCCAGCTGAAGTCCATCACCTGGTCATAGCGCGGGCGCGGGATCGAGGCGCGCAGCAGGATGAACAGCATGATGAAGAACGCGGTCTTCAAGGCGAACCACAGGAACGGCACTTGCGGCAGAATGCCGAACGGGCCGTGCCAGCCACCGAAGAACAGGGTTACCAGCAGCGCCGAGATGAGGATGATGCCGATGTACTCACCGACGAAGAACATGCCCCATTTCATGCCGGCATACTCGATGTGGTAGCCGTCGGCCAGTTCCTGTTCTGCTTCCGGCTGGTCGAACGGGTGACGGTGAGTCACGGCGACGCCAGCGATGAAGAAGGTGCAGAAGCCGAAGAACTGCGGAATGATGAACCACAGGTTCTGCGCCTGGTACTCGACGATGTCGCGCATGTTGAAGGAGCCTACCTGTACCACCACGCCCATCAGCGCCAGGCCCAGGAACACTTCGTACGACACGGTCTGTGCCGAAGCACGCAAGCTGCCCAGCAGGGCGTACTTGTTGTTCGACGACCAGCCAGCGAACAGCACCGCGTAGACCGACAGGCCGGCCATGGCGAAGAAGAACAGCAGGCCGATGTTCAGGTCGGCAACGCCCCAGCCCGGTGTGATCGGGATGATCGAGAAGCCGATCAGCAGGGCGCTCATGGCCACGACCGGCGCCAGGGTGAAGATCATCTTGTCGACGAAGGGCGGGTTCCAGTCTTCCTTGAAGAACATCTTCAGCATGTCGGCGGCGATCTGGAACATGCCGAACGGGCCGACACGGTTCGGACCGTAGCGGTCCTGCCACCAGCCCAGCAGGCGGCGCTCGACGAAGCTGAGCAGGGCGCCGCAGACCACCACGGCCAGCAGCACCACGATAGCCTTGACGACCTGGATGATCACATCGATCACTTCGGGGGTGAACCAGCTCATTGTGCTGCCTCCTGCAGGCCTTCGACGGATGCACCGAAGATGGCAGGCGGGATGCCGGCCAGGCCTTTCGGCAACGCGACCAGGCCAGCGCCCAGCTCTTCATTGATACGCAGCGGCAGGCGCAGGGCCACACCGGCCACGTTCAGGCTCAGCATCGCGCCGTCGTTGACACCCAGGCGGTCGGCTTCGGACTTGGCCAGGGCCACGTAGGCAGCCGGGATGCGCTGTTGCACCGGGGCGGCGCGCGACGAGCTTTCTTCGCTGCCGAACAGGTGGAAGAACGGCACGGCAGTCCAGGTGCCACGGGCCGGGTTGAAAGCACCCGGAATGGCGTTGAACCAGTTCAGACGGTCGCCTTGCGATTCGATCAGGCGCACACCTGGGTCACCGGCGCGCAGGTGGCCACCGACTTCGTCCTGGAACTTGTTCCAGGCTTGCGGCGAGTTCCAGCCCGGCGACCAGGCGAACGGCACCTGCTGGCGCGGTTCGGCCGAGCCCGAGTAGCCTTCCATGGAGAAGGCGAACGCGGTGTCCTTGTCTTGCGGGGTACGTGGCTCGTGCACGCTGATGTTGGCGCGCATGGCGGTACGACCGGAGTAGCGCAGCGGCTCACGGGCCAGTTTCATGCCCTTGATGCGGAATGCGGCGCTTGGTGCGGCGTTGACGATGCCGGCCAGTTGCGGGGCGGCTTCGGCGCAGGCGCTGGTAACGTGGTCCAGCTGGGTCCAGTCGACCGGCTTGTTCAGCAGGGTGGCACGCAGGGCGTGCATCCAGCGCCAGCCTTCGTGGATCTGGATGCTGCTGTCCAGGTACTGCGGGTCGAACACCTGGAAGAAGCGCTGGGCACGGCCTTCCTGGCTGACCAGGGTGCCGTCGCCTTCGGCGAACGAGGCGGCCGGCAGCACCAGGTGGGCGCGGTCGACAGTCGGGGTTTTCGAGTGGTCGGCAACGATCACCACCTTGGCCGCAGCCAGGGCTGCGTCAACCTTGGCGGCCGGTACGCGGGCGTACAGGTCGTTTTCCAGCACGACGATGGCGTCGGCCTTGCCGCTGATGACCGCATCCAGGGCAGCATCGACGGACTCGCCACCAAGCATGGCCAGGCCGATGCTGTTGGCCTCAGGCACCACCAGGCTCAGCGAGCCGTTTTTCTCGCGCAGCTTCAGGGCCTTGGCGATGTTGGCGGCGGCTTCGATCAGCGCCGGGTCGGCCAGGGAAGTACCGGCAACCACCAGTGGGCGCTTGGCGGCCACCAGGGCGTCGGCGATGCGCTGGGCCAGGGCCTTGGCTTCGTCGTCCAGGCCGGCGACTGCCGGTGCGCTCGGGTCGATGGCGTGGGCCACGGCGAAACCGATGCGGGCGAGGTCGGCCGGGGCTGCGTGTACGCACTCTTCGGCGACGTCGTCGAGCTTGGTTTCAGCCAGGGAGGCGATGAACAGCGGGTACAGTGCGTGCTGGCCGATGTTCTTGACCGCAGCGTCGAGCCAAGGCTGGACCTTCATGGCTTCGGCCATGGCCTCGGCCTTGCCTTTGGTGGCCTGGCGCACGGCCAGGGCAACGCGGGCAGCGGTCTGGGTCAGGTCTTCACCGAGCACGAACACCGCGTCGTGATCTTCGATGTCGCGCAGGGTCGGCACTGGCAGCGGGCTGTTGTTCAGCACGTTCAGGGCCAGGCGTACGCGTGCCAGTTCGCCAGCTTCCATGCCGGAGTAGAAGTACTCGGCGCCGACCAGCTCACGCAGGCCGTAGTTGCTTTCGAGGCTGGCGCGTGGCGAGCCGATACCAACGATGGTGCGGCCGCGCAGCAGGTCGGCGGCTTTGTCCAGGGCGGCGTCCAGGCCCAGCTTGGTGCCATCGGCCAGGTGTGGCTGGCGTGGGCGGTCCTTGCGGTTGACATAGCCGTAGCCGAAGCGGCCACGGTCGCACAGGAAGTACTGGTTGACCGAGCCGTTGAAGCGGTTTTCGATACGGCGCAGCTCGCCGTAGCGTTCACCCGGGCTGATGTTGCAGCCGCTGGAGCAGCCATGGCAGATGCTTGGGGCGAACTGCATGTCCCACTTGCGGTTGTAGCGCTCGGAGTGGGTCTTGTCGGTGAACACGCCGGTTGGGCAGACCTCGGTCAGGTTGCCGGAGAATTCGCTTTCCAGCACGCCGTCTTCGACGCGGCCGAAGTACACGTTGTCGTGGGCGCCGTATACGCCCAGGTCGGTGCCACCGGCGTAGTCCTTGTAGTAGCGCACGCAGCGGTAGCAGGCGATGCAGCGGTTCATCTCATGGGCGATGAACGGGCCGAGGTCCTGGTTCTGGTGGGTACGCTTGGTGAAACGGTAGCGGCGCTCGTTGTGGCCGGTCATTACCGTCATGTCCTGCAGGTGGCAGTGACCGCCTTCCTCGCACACTGGGCAGTCGTGCGGGTGGTTGGTCATCAGCCATTCGACGACGCTGGCGCGAAACGCCTTGGATTCTTCGTCTTCGATGGAGATCCAGGTGCCGTCGGAAGCAGGGGTCATGCAGGACATGACGATACGACCACGGGTGTCGTTCTCGTCGGTGTACTGCTTGACCGCGCACTGCCGGCAGGCGCCAACGCTACCGAGCGCCGGGTGCCAGCAGAAATAAGGGATGTCGAGGCCTAGCGACAGACATGCCTGTAACAGGTTGTCTGCACCGTTGACTTCGAGCGCTTTGCCGTCTACGTGGATAGTGGCCATTGTTCAAAGTTCTTCGTTGGCCCGCGTGAGCGGGCGTGGCTAATGGAAATCGGTGAGCTTGCGACACGCCGCGAATGAATCGGGCCTGCCGGCAAGCTGGCGAGTGGCACGGACCACCCGCCTAATCATCTTGTTATGCGCCGACCACGATCGGCTTGGCCAGGTTAGGGCGCAGGGTGTCACCAGCGGAGGCTGGCGCGACACCGGCTTCGAACTCGGACCGGAAGTATTTGATGGCACTGCCCAGCGGCTCGACGGCACCTGGTGCGTGAGCACAGAAGGTACGGCCAGGGCCGAGGAAGTTGACCAGCCCCAGCAGTGTCTCGATGTCTTCGGCGCGGCCCTGACCTTTCTCCAGCGCACGCAGCATCTTCACGCTCCACGGCAGGCCGTCACGGCAGGGTGTGCACCAGCCGCACGACTCACGGGCGAAGAACTCTTCCATGTTGCGCAGCAGCGAAACCATGTTGATGCTGTCGTCCACCGCCATGGCCAAGCCAGTACCCATACGGGTGCCGACCTTGGCGATGCCGCCGGCGTACATTTGTGCGTCGAGGTGCTCGGGCAGCAGGAAGCCAGTACCGGCGCCGCCTGGCTGCCAGCACTTGAGCTTGAAGCCGTCGCGCATGCCGCCGGCGTAGTCTTCGAACAACTCGCGAGCGGTGACGCCGAATGGCAATTCCCACAGGCCTGGGTTCTTCACCTTGCCGGAGAAGCCCATCAGCTTGGTACCGTGGTCTTCGCTGCCTTCACGGGCCAGCGACTTGTACCAGTCGTTGCCATTGGCGACGATGGCCGGCACGTTGCACAGGGTTTCGACGTTGTTCACGCACGTCGGCTTGCCCCATACGCCCACGGCGGCAGGGAAGGGCGGCTTGGAACGCGGGTTGGCGCGGCGGCCTTCCAGCGAGTTGATCAGCGCGGTTTCTTCACCGCAGATGTAGCGGCCGGCACCGGTGTGCACGAACAGCTCGAAATCGAAACCAGAGCCCAGGATGTTCTTGCCCAAGAGGCCTGCGGCCTTGGCTTCATCGATGGCACGGTTGAGGTTTTTCGCTGCGGTGGTGTATTCGCCACGCAGGAAGATGTAGCCACGGTAGGCCTTCAGGGCGCGGGCGCTGATCAGCATGCCCTCGACCAGCAGATGGGGCTGTTGCTCCATCAGCATGCGGTCCTTCCAGGTGTTGGGCTCCATTTCGTCCGCGTTGCACAGCAGGTAGCGGATGTTCATGGATTCGTCTTTGGGCATCAGGCCCCACTTCACACCCGTGGGGAAGCCTGCGCCACCACGGCCCTTGAGGCCGGAGTCCTTGACCGCTTGCACGATATCGTCCTGCGACATCTGCGCCAGCGCCTTGCGGGCTGCGGCGTAGCCGTTTTTCGATTCGTACTCGGCCAGCCATACTGGCTCGCCATCGTCACGCAGGCGCCAGGTCAGCGGATGAGTTTCGGCCGAACGCGCGATGCGGTTGGCCGGGCCGAAGGAAGTGATGGTCATACGTAACCCTCCAGCAGTTTGGTGACGCCAGCGGGCTGCACGTCGCCAAAGGTGTCATCGTCGATCATCAGCGCCGGGGCCTTGTCGCAGTTGCCCAGGCAGCACACTGGCAGCAGGGTGAAGCGGCCGTCGGCGGTAGTCTGGCCGAGGCCGATGCCCAGCTCGCTCTGGATCTGGCTGACGACCGACTCGTGGCCGCCGATGTAGCAGACCATGCTGTCGCACACACGGATGATGTGGCGGCCGACCGGCTGGCGGAAGATCTGGCTGTAGAAGGTGGCCACGCCCTCGACGTCGCTGGCCGGGATGCCCAGCACTTCGCCGATGGCGTGGATGGCGCCGTCCGGCACCCAGCCACGTTCTTTCTGGACGATCTTCAGGGCTTCGATGGACGCCGCGCGCGGGTCCTCGTAGTGATGCATCTCGTGCTCGATGGCCGAGCGCTCTGTTTCGCTCAGGGCGAAACGGTCTGTCTGGATAAGCGTGCTGTTCATGCTTAGCGGTCCACGTCAGCCATAACGAAGTCGATACTGCCCAGGTACGCAATGAGGTCGGCGACCATGCTGCCTTTGATCACCGAAGGGATCTGCTGCAGGTGCGGGTAGCTCGGGGTACGGATCCGGGTGCGGTAGCTCATGGTGCCGCCATCGCTCGTCAGGTAGTAACTGTTGATGCCCTTGGTCGCCTCGATCATCTGGAACGACTCGTTGGCCGGCATGACTGGGCCCCACGAGACTTGCAGGAAGTGCGTGATCAAGGTTTCGATGTGCTGCAGAGTGCGCTCTTTCGGCGGCGGCGTGGTCAGCGGGTGATCCGCCTTGTACGGGCCTTCCGGCATGTTGCGCAGGCACTGGTCGATGATGCGGATACTCTGGCGCATCTCCTCGACACGGACCATGCAGCGATCGTAGGCATCGCCGTTGTGGGCCAGCGGTACTTCGAACTCGAAGTTCTCGTAGCCGGAGTACGGGCGGGCTTTACGCAGGTCGAAGTCGCAACCGGTGGAGCGCAGGCCGGCACCGGTGGTGCCCCATTCCAGCGCTTCTTTGGTGTTGTACGCGGCAACGCCAATGGTACGGCCCTTGAGGATGCTGTTCTGCAGGGCAGCCTTGGTGTATTCGTCGAGGCGCTTGGGCAGCCATTCGACGAAGTCCTTGACCAGCTTGTCCCAGCCGCGTGGCAGGTCGTGGGCGACGCCACCGATGCGGTACCAGGCCGGGTGCAGGCGGAAACCGGTGATCGCTTCGATCACGGTGTAGGCGCGCTGGCGGTCGGTGAAGGTGAAGAATACCGGGGTCATGGCGCCCACGTCCTGGATATAGGTACCCAGGAACAGCAGGTGGCTGGTGATGCGGAAGAACTCGGCGAGCATGATGCGAATCACGTCGACTTTTTGCGGCACTTTGATGCCGGCGAGTTTTTCCACTGCCAGTACGTACGGCAGGTTGTTCATCACCCCGCCGAGGTAGTCGATGCGGTCGGTGTAGGGGATGAAACTGTGCCAGGACTGGCGCTCGGCCATTTTCTCGGCGCCACGGTGGTGGTAGCCGATGTCCGGTACGCAGTCGACGATCTCTTCACCGTCCAGCTGCAGGACGATACGGAACGCACCGTGCGCCGAGGGGTGGTTGGGGCCGAGGTTGAGGAACATGTAGTCCTCGTTGGCGCCCTGACGCTTCATGCCCCAGGCTTCCGGGTTGAAACGCGCCGATTCCTCTTCAAGCTGCTGCTTGGCCAGGGTCAGGCTGTAGGGGTCGAACTCGGTGGCGCGGGCAGGGTAGTCCTTGCGCAGCGGGTGACCTTCCCAGGTCGGCGGCATCATGATGCGGCTGAGGTGCGGGTGGCCGGCAAAGTCGATGCCGAACATGTCCCACACTTCGCGCTCGTACCAGTTGGCGTTTGGCCAGATACCGGTCACGGTCGGCAGGTTCAGGTCGCCTTCGCTGAGCGACACCTTGATCATCACGTCGCTGTTACGCTCGACCGACAACAGGTGGTAGAACACGCTGAAGTCGGCGGCCGGCAGGCCACGGCGCTGGGTGCGCAGGCGTTCGTCCACGCCGTGCAGGTCGTACAGCATGCTGTAAGGCTTGGCGACACCGCGCAGGAAGCTGAGCACCTCTTTGAGCTGGGCGCGTTTGACCCACAGCACGGGCATGCCGGTGCGGGTTTCCTGGGCGACGAATGCTTCGGCGCCAAAACGGTTGTTCAGTTCGACGACCACATCTTGGTCGTCAGCCTTGTAGGGCGGAATGAAAATAGCGTTGTCCGCTGTCATGGTCTCGGTCGCTTTGGGTCAACGTTAAGAATGAAGCCAGGCCGCCGGCTCCCTCGGGAGCGGGCGGCAGGTCGCTGGATCAGACTTCGTCGGGGCTGCGCAGGTTGGTTACTGCAATGCGCTGCTCACGACGCAGGTCTTTCTGGGCTGGCATCTCGGCACGGTAAATACCTTGATCACCAACAACCCAGGAAAGCGGGCGTCGTTCTTGGCCGATCGACTCCTGCAACAGCATCAAGCCTTGCAGGAAAGCCTCAGGGCGTGGCGGGCAGCCAGGCACATAGACGTCCACGGGGAGGAACTTGTCGACCCCCTGAACGACCGAGTAGATGTCGTACATGCCGCCGGAGTTGGCGCACGAACCCATGGAGATGACCCACTTCGGCTCGAGCATCTGCTCATACAGGCGCTGAATGATCGGCGCCATTTTGACGAAGCAGGTACCGGCGATGACCATGAAGTCGGCCTGACGCGGCGAGGCCCGGATGACTTCGGCGCCGAAGCGGGCGATGTCGTGGGGTGCCGTGAAGGCCGTGGTCATTTCCACGTAGCAGCAGGACAGGCCGAAGTTGTACGGCCAGAGGGAGTTCTTGCGACCCCAGTTGACCGCGCCACGCAGCACATCTTCGAGTTTCCCCATGTAGATGTTCTTGTGGACCTGGTCCTCCAGCAGTTGGTCGGTGACGGTTTCCCGTTCACCTACCGGGTACTGCTCGTTAGGCGCATCCGGATCGATTCTGGTGAGATTGTATTGCATTGCCAAAGCCTCATTGTTTCAGCTTCGCTTGCCGCTTGCGGCGACCTTCGGGAGCCCAATCAAGAGCACCGACGCGCCATAGGTAGACAAGACCTGCCAACAGAATTGCTATGAAAACGAGAGCTTCGACGAACCCGGTCCAGCCGCTTTCGCGGACGGACACAGACCATGCAAAGAGAAAGAGGGCTTCGATATCGAAGATCACGAACAGCATCGCGACCAGATAGAATTTGGCGGACAGGCGCAGGCGGGCGCTGCCGACGGGCAGCATGCCGGATTCGAAGGGTTCGTTCTTGGCGCGGCCCCAGGCCTTGCTACCGAGCAGGCTGGACAGGCCGAGCATGAAGGCACACAGGCCGACGACACCCAGGAGGAAGATGGCAAAGCCCCAGTTGTGGGCGATGAGTCCTGCCGAATCGGACATGCTAGAGATCCTTATACAGAGACCCAGCTCTGCAGTCTGAAATAAGTAAAGCGGCGACGTGGTGTCGCAGGTGCAGTGACCAAATGTCGCAGCTGAATCAATCGCGCTGATTTTATGGGTAAACCCGGTGCAAGTAAAATTTCTGTCGCAAATTTATTCGTAGGATTAAGAACAAAACACGCGTGTAACTGGCTGAAAGCCTTGATATTCGGGCATTGCGTGCGCTTTTGTTAATTATGTTTCTTGCGACTGGTAACGAATTACAAGTTTCGGAATGATAATTAATATCATTTGGCCTGATGCCTTTTAATTTGGCTGTACTGTGCCTTGTAAAGTTCATCTGGCAGTTCCCTCTACTTGCAAATGCGAAAGCCTCCTGTTCTAGCAGCTGCTGGCGTCGTGCGCACCGCTCTGGGTCAATACTTTATCGTTTGAGCGATGACTGGCTGATGAAGCAATCGCCCACTGACCGAGCCAGTAGGTGAGGATGATCAGGTAGGGCGCGGCGGCGAACGGGCTGACGAAGCGGTCGATGCCGATCAGGCTGTCGGAGAGCACGAACAGGCAGGCCCCCAGCGCGGCCATTCCACCACATGCCAAGGCGCGCCAGAGCATGGCGCTGATGGCCAGGGCATACAGTGCGACCGGGATCAGCAGTGGGCCGAGGCCGTGGCTGGCAAGTACGCCGAGCAGCACGATGCCGGTGATGGCGCTGGCTATCAGTGCGGGCAGGGCAGGGCGCAGGGTAACGCCGCAATAGGCGCGCAGGTAGGCCAGGTGGGCACAGAGGAAGGCGGCCAGGCCGAACACGAACAGGTCAGCGGGGACAGCCAGCAGTATGTCGCCGATGACCGAGAAACCCAGGCCTATCGATATCCACTTGCCATACGGTGTGGCGGGGGCGCCGCGCAGCCAGGCGATAAGCGCCAGGACGGGAACGGGCTTGGCCAGCAGGGCGAGCAGGGTATTGTTACTGGCCAGTGCATATAGATAGAGGGCAGCGGCGGCCAGGGCGAGAATCATCAGGTGGCTTGGACGAGGCATGGGCGGTCCTTGCTACTGTGCTGCCTCAAGCATAGACCTGATCCTGGGATTTGCTGGAGATGCCTTGGATTGTGTTAGCGCTGCCATGGGCTTGGCGAAAGGAATGCAGCGCCTGTGAGAACGAGCGCCGCGCGGGCGGCGCTCGATTTGAGCAGCGCCGCAACAATCAAGGCGGGCGCCTCGCCGCCCTGATGCTATCGGGCGCAGAACACCTGAAATGTCGGATTTAACCCCTTCCCTGTAGGTCATTTCCCAAACATACTCTTGCCGCCTTTTTTCCATTGCGGCCCCTCTGGCAGCGCTCTAGTCTCGGCCTGTCGTTGCACATCAACGACACGGCTTTGACAGGCTGGAATTGAAAGAAGGTGCACTCGCTTTGCCTCAATGGCGGCTGTGCGTGTGGGCACGTTCGCGTGCGCCGGTCTTTCTTTCTTTCCACCGGTCTGTCAACCCGCGCATAGCTGCCACCCAACCGTTTGACAGCGGGCGGATGGCGGCCAAACAGGAAAGAAAGGAGCGAGTCATGCTGAAAATTGTCCCCGACCCACCCCACAACCCCCATTCCCTCGAAGACACCCTGATCCAGGCTACCGACTACGCACTATGCGCGGCCACCGTGGTGCATCAGGCGTTGCTGCTTCAGCCCAGATCACCGGCTTCGATCCTGATGATGACCTCCATGCATGAACTGGAGGCGCTGCGGGCTTTGCTGGAGTCGGCCTTGGTTCAGGTGCAAATGCCCGTAGAGCCCAGGACTTCGCACTAAGGCTGCTTAATGTGTTGTGAGGGCCGGCCCCTTCGCGGGCACGCCCGCTCCCACAGGATCACCACAGGCTTCAAGACTTGCACAGTACCTGTGGGAGCGGGCGTGCCCGCGAAAGGGCCGGCCCAGGCATTAGAGAATTTTCAGGGGTTTGAACAATGACAACAGAAGACACCCAGCTCACCGTCGGCAAGACCACTTTCTATCAAGGCGAAAATGGCACCCACCCACTGTTCCGAATCGAACCCGGCATTCCCTGCCGCGATGCCCGTGAGCAGTCGTCGGAGTTGATGGGCTATGTCCGTGAGCTGATCATCACTGGCCTGATGGAGGAAAAGCCCATGATGATCTGGGCTGCTCACTACCTGAGTGCAATGGCCAAGGCGCTGATGGATGACGCAGAGCTGGGCATGAAGCACTGACATACCGCAGGCCTGCACGATCACCCCTGTAGGAGCGGCCTTGTGTCGCGAAAGGGCTGCGTAGCAGCCCCAGCAATTTGTGCATCTGCGCCGAAACCCTGGGGCTGCTGCGCAGCCCTTTCGCGACACAAGGCCGCTCCTACAGGTTCCGTGTATTTCTGGTCGGACTGGTATCGGCAAAAAGAAAGGCCCAAGGCTCGCGAGAGCCCTGGGCCTTTGTTCAGCAGCAAGCCACTATCAGTGGAACTGCTCTTCCTCGGTCGAGCCGGTCAGTGCAGTCACCGACGAAGCACCACCCTGAATCACGGTGGTCATGTCATCGAAGTAGCCGGTTCCCACTTCCTGCTGGTGCGCCACGAAGGTGTAGCCTTTGCTGGCGTCAGCGAACTCCTGCTCTTGCAGTTTCACGTAGGCGGTCATGTCGTTGCGGGCGTAGTCGTGCGCCAGGTTGAACATGCCGTGCCACATGTTGTGGATGCCAGCCAGGGTGATGAACTGGTGTTTGTAGCCCATGGCCGACAGCTCGCGCTGGAATTTGGCGATGGTGGCATCGTCCAGGTTCTTCTTCCAGTTGAAGGACGGCGAGCAGTTGTACGACAGGATCTGGTCCGGGTACTCCTTCTTGATCGCTTCGGCGAAGCGACGGGCTTCGTCCAGGTCCGGCTTGGCGGTTTCACACCAGATCAGGTCGGCGTACGGCGCGTAGGCCAGGCCGCGGGAAATTGCCTGGTCGAGGCCGGCGCGTACCTTGTAGAAGCCTTCACGGGTACGCTCGCCAATCACGAACGGCTGGTCGTACGGGTCGCAGTCGCTGGTCAGCAGGTCGGCGGCGTTGGCGTCGGTGCGGGCCAGGATGATGGTCGGTACGCCCGACACGTCAGCTGCCAGGCGCGCGGCCACCAGCTTCTGTACGGCTTCCTGGGTGGGTACCAGTACCTTGCCGCCCATGTGGCCGCATTTTTTCACCGAGGCCAGCTGGTCTTCGAAGTGCACGCCGGCGGCGCCTGCTTCGATCATGTTCTTCATCAGCTCGTAGGCGTTCAGTACGCCGCCGAAACCGGCTTCAGCGTCGGCCACGATTGGTGCGAAGTAGTCGATGTAGCCTTCGTCGCCTGGGTTCTTGCCGGCTTTCCACTGGATCTGGTCGGCGCGGCGGAACGAGTTGTTGATGCGCTTGACCACGGTCGGTACCGAGTCGACCGGGTACAACGACTGGTCAGGGTACATCGACTCGGCCGAGTTGTTGTCGGCGGCAACCTGCCAGCCGGACAGGTAGATGGCCTGGATGCCGGCCTTGACCTGCTGCACTGCCTGGCCACCGGTCAGGGCGCCCATGCAGTTGACGAAATCTTTTTCTGGGCGGAAGGATGGGTGGGCACCTTGGGTGACCAGCTTCCACAGTTTTTCTGCACCCTGACGGGCCAGGGTGTGCTCTGGCTGCAGGGAGCCACGCAGGCGAACGACATCAGCGGCGGTGTAGGTACGGGTCACGCCTTTCCAGCGCGGGTTCTCGGCCCAGTCTTTCTCGAGGGCTGCAATTTGCTGTTCGCGTGTCAGTGCCATGGAAATAAACCTCGTCGCATCGATCTTGGGTTAATTGTGCTGATGCTCGGGTGCAGATCAGGGCGCTTGGCGGCTGTCCTGTTCGCAGGAGTGCGGCGGCGAACGCGAAGGCTCGAAGGGGAAGGGTGGGCAGGCCAGGCGAAGGTGTGCTCCGGCAGGTCGGCTCGTGGTTGCCTTGCTGCGGTGCTACGCGATTGCCAGTACTGCGGTGATGCGCTTCCGTCCCTCGGGACAACTTCTTCGTTGCAGTCGCAATCCCGTCGAACCGCCTTGTGGGCCGTATAGACACGAGACGCCTCCAGGGGTGGGGAGGAGCACGCCTCGAAGGCCCTTGCCAGGGCCCCTGATTAGCGGGAGCGAGGCCATCATGCCCTTGGGAAAAAGACCCTGTCAAATGTTTTGTAGTGGTTTTTTCTACTTACTACATCTTTGGTCTAATGCGACTTGGCAGTCAGTTTCAAGGCCTTTGGTCGAGGCCTTGAATTGCCTGGGATCCGTCGAGAAGGTCGACTTTGACACGTAATGTCATGTTTTCCCCGCGCTGGGTGCTGTAACTACGGCTTGACGTACTCCGGTCGGCTTGGCTCTGCTGGTTGTAGCCTGCCAGGGTGATCCATTCACCCAGCCTGCCGGTGACTGTCGTGTCGGTACTTTGAACTTTCACTACATCTGCACGTTCCTGGCTGATGCGGTCGTTATTGGTGCTTATTTGCAGACGAACCGTATCGCCGCTCAGGCTTGGTGTGACGTAGAAACCTTGGGTCACGTTGCGGTATTCGGTGTTGCTCTGGATGCGCCCGTAGCCGTCGGTGCTGGTGCTGGTGATCGGGATGCTCTGGCCAACCTGGATCAGCGCTGGCTGGCCTTCGCTGGCTTGCACTTGCTGCATGCCGCCGTCGCGGTTGCTGGTGCCGTAGTGGATGACGCGTGCATTGCCACGGTTATCCTGGAAGTTGCTGTCGTTGTTGTCGACGCTGATCAGCAGGCGCTTGGGGGCGGTGTCCAGCTGTTGCAGCAGGGCGCGCAGGTCGTCGATGCGCTCGGGGCTGGCGTTGACGATCAGTTTGTTCTCGAAGGCGCTGACCGTACCGTCCTTGCCGATGAATGCCTGTGCGGCAGGTAGCAGTTCGGCGCTGGCGCGGTGCTGCAGCGGCACCACCTCGGTGGCGGCCTGGGCGGCGTAGCTGGCAACGAGCAGCAGGGAAGCGAAAAGGGGGCGTAGCGGCATGTCCATGATCTCCGCAGGTGGAATGATCATGATGGCAAATTTGCCTGGGTTGTGCCGGTTCCAGATCACAAGTTGTCTTTTGTCTACGTTTGCCCAGCGCGCCAGGCGAGCATGGGTGCCTGACGCTGCAAAGCCGAGAGCGGTGGCCGCTGTCAGACAAATTCCGTAACATCGCGCCCCTCGTTTTTGTAACGTCCGCCCGGACCGCACCACAGGATGTCCATGAAGCCCGCCCGACTACGCGCCGACCTGCTCGCCGGCCTGACCACCGCGTTCGCCCTTGTGCCCGAATGCATCGCTTTTGCCCTGGTGGCCCACCTCAACCCGCTGATGGGCCTGTATGGCGCGTTCATCATCTGTACCCTGACTGCGCTGTTCGGCGGTCGACCCGGAATGATCTCCGGCGCCGCTGGCTCGATGGCGGTGGTGATCGTCGCGTTGGTGGTGCAGCACGGTGTGCAATACCTGTTGGCCACGGTGCTGCTGGGTGGCGTGGTGATGATCCTGTTCGGTCTGTTGAGGCTGGGCAAGCTGGTGCGCCTGGTGCCTTACCCTGTCATGCTGGGCTTCGTCAACGGCCTGGCAATCGTCATTGCCATGGCCCAGCTCGAGCATTTCAAGGACGGCGATCACTGGCTCAGTGGCGCGCCGCTGTACTTGATGATCGGTTTGGTGGCACTGACCATGGTGGTGGTCTACCTGCTACCCAGGCTGACGCGTGCGGTGCCGCCGGCGCTGGTGGCGATTCTCGGTGTCGGCCTGCTGGTGTACCTGTTGGGCCTGCCCACCCGTACCCTGGGCGACATGGCGCATATCGCCGGCGGCCTGCCAGGGTTGGCGCTGCCGGATGTGCCCTGGAATCTGCACACCCTGAAGGTCATTGCCCCCTACGCGGTGTTGATGGCCATGGTCGGCCTGCTGGAAACCCTGCTCACCCTCAACCTGACCGATGAAATCACCGAGAGCCGTGGCTTTCCGGACCGCGAGTGTGTGGCATTGGGTGCCGCCAACATGGTCTCGGGCCTGTGCGGTGGCATGGGTGGCTGCGCGATGATCGGGCAGACGGTGATCAACCTCAGCTCCAATGGCCGTGGCCGGTTGTCGGGCGTAGTGGCCGGGGTGATGATCTTGCTGTTCGTGTTGTTCCTGTCGCCGCTGATCGAGCGTATTCCGCTGGCGGCGCTGGTGGGGGTGATGTTCGTGGTGGCTCAGCAGACCTTCGCCTGGGCGTCGCTGCGGGTGCTCCACAAGGTGCCGGTGAACGATGTGCTGGCGATCATTGCGGTGACCGTGGTCACGGTATTCACCGACCTGGCCACGGCAGTGCTGTTCGGTATCATCATCGCGGCGGTGAACTTTGCCTGGCAGCATGCGCGAGAGCTGTATGCCGACAGCCATGAGGATGGCGAAGGGGGCAAGCATTACCAGGTGCATGGCACGCTGTTCTTTGCCTCGACCACACCGTTCCTCAACCAGTTCGACCCGGCCAACGACCCAGGCAAGGTCACGCTTGACTGCCAGCATTTGAGCTTTGTCGACTACTCGGCAATCGCGGCGTTGAAAACACTGCGTGAGCGCTATGCCAAAGCGGGCAAGCAACTGCGGGTGGTGCATTTGTCGGAGCGGTGCAAGAAGCTGTTGAAGCGGGCAGGCGAGCAGCACTGAGGCTTGCAGGGTTGGGTGGCCAGCCCTCCAGGGGTTTCGCGAAAACTGGAGGACTGGAGCGCCATCGGAGGGTTAGGTTTTGGTTTTGCCCTGGCTCTTGCTGATGATCGTCTCGACAATGTTTGCCGGTGCCTCGGCGTATTTGGTGAACTCCATCGTGTAGCTTGCGCGCCCTTGGGTCATCGAGCGCATTGAGGTGGCATAGCCGAACATCTCCCCCAGTGGTACTTCGGCGCGAATCACCTTGCCTGCAGGCGTCTCGTCGCCGTCCTGGATCATGCCTCGGCGGCGGCTCAGGTCGCCCATGATGTCCCCCTGATACTCTTCGGGCGTAACCACCTCGACCTTCATCACCGGCTCCAGCAGCACCGCGCCGCCTTTCTGCGACAGCTGCTTGGTGGCCATCGACGCGGCGATCTTGTAGGCCATTTCGTTGGAGTCGACGTCGTGATAGGAACCGTCGAACACCGCGGCCTTGAGGTTGATCAGCGGGTAACCGGCAAGTACGCCGTTTTTCATTTGTTCTTCGATGCCTTTCTGGATTGCCGGGATGTACTCGCGCGGCACTACGCCGCCGACAATCTCGTTGACGAATTCCAGGCCCTCCTTGCCCTCATCGCCAGGCGCAAAGCGGATCCAGCAGTGGCCATATTGGCCGCGCCCGCCGGACTGGCGGACGAAGCGCCCCTCGATCTCGCAGGTGTTGCGGATTTTTTCGCGGTAGGCCACCTGCGGCTTGCCGATATTGGCTTCGACATTGAACTCGCGGCGCATGCGGTCGACGATGATGTCCAGGTGCAATTCGCCCATGCCGGAGATGATGGTCTGACCGGTTTCTTCATCCGTACGTACGCGAAACGATGGGTCCTCCTGGGCCAGCTTGCCCAGGGCGATACCCATTTTTTCCTGATCGGCCTTGGTCTTCGGTTCCACGGCCACGGAAATCACGGGGTCGGGGAAATCCATGCGTTCCAGGATGATCGGTTTGTCGATGTCGCACAGGGTGTCGCCGGTAGTCACATCCTTCATGCCGATCAGTGCGGCGATGTCGCCGGCGCACACGTCCTTGATTTCGGCGCGCTGGTTGGCGTGCATCTGTACCATGCGGCCGATGCGTTCCTTCTTGCCTTTGACCGAGTTGAGTACCGCGTTGCCTGAACTGAGCACACCGGAGTACACGCGGGCGAAGGTGAGGGTGCCAACAAAGGGGTCGGTGGCAATCTTGAAGGCCAATGCCGAAAATGGTTCCTTGTCGTCGGCGTGGCGCTCCAGGTGTTTTGCTTCGTCATCCGGGTCGGTGCCTTTGATCGCCGGGATTTCGGACGGGGCGGGCAGGTAGTCGATGACGGCATCGAGCATCAGCGGCACACCCTTGTTCTTGAACGATGAACCAAGGATGGTCGGCACGATTTCGTTGGCGATAGTACGCTGGCGCAGGGCAGCCTTGACCTCGTCGATGCTAAGTTCCTCGCCGTCGAGAAACTTCATGGTCAGCTCGTCATTGGCCTCGGCCGCCGCTTCGAGCATGTGCGCGCGCCATTCGTCGGCCAGTGCCTTGAGCTCGTCGGGGATCTCTTCTTCGCGATAACTCGTGCCATGGTCGTCATCGTTCCAGTAGATGGCCTTCATCTTCACCAGGTCGATCTGGCCAATGAAGTTCTCTTCACTGCCGATGGCGAGCTGTATCGGCACCGGGTGGTGCCCCAGGCGCTTGTCGATCTGTTTGACCACGCGCAGGAAGTCGGCGCCCTGGCGGTCCATCTTGTTGATGTAGGCCAGGCGTGGCACATGGTATTTGTTGGCCTGGCGCCAGACTGTCTCGGACTGCGGCTCTACCCCGTCAGCACCGCTGAAGACCACCACCGCACCATCGAGCACGCGCAACGAGCGCTCCACCTCGATGGTGAAGTCGACGTGGCCGGGGGTATCGATGATGTTGAAGCGGTACTTGTCGGGGAATTGCTTGGTCGAGCCTTGCCAGAAGGCCGTGGTCGCCGCCGAGGTGATGGTAATGCCGCGCTCCTGCTCCTGGGCCATCCAGTCCATGGTCGCGGCGCCATCGTGCACCTCGCCCATCTTGTGGTTGACCCCGGTGTAGAACAGGATCCGCTCGGTGGTCGTGGTCTTGCCGGCGTCCACGTGGGCGACGATGCCGATATTGCGGTACAGCTCGATGGGCGTTGTGCGGGCCATGGCGGACTACCTGCGAATGGGCGGATTCCACCACGTTAGCAGACCGGTGGAATCCTGCCGTGCCGCCGGGCCGTCAGTCGGCCTGGGCTTGCAGCATCCATTGGCCATCCACTTCACGGGCCAGGCCGCTGGCCGGCAGCAAGGCCAGCAGGCGCGCGTGCAGGGCGTCTTCGGTAAAGGTCTTGAGGGTGGTCAGGTCCAGCACGCCGATCAGGTTGAGGTCGGCTTTGGTGTAGGACAGCCATGCTTTTTTCAACACCTGGCCGACGTCGCTGCCGGCGGTGCTGGCGAAGCGGCGGTGCCACTGGCGGCCCTCGAAGGTGAAGTCGTGCGCGTGGCTGTAGGTGCTTGGGTCGGCACCTTCAAGGCAGCGGTGGCAGCGGCACGGGCCTTCGCCGAAGGCGTTGCGCAGGTAACTGTTGAAGTCCACGACAGGCTTGAGGGACAGGCGTTTGTCGACATCGAACAGGTCGGCGATCAGGGGTTCTTCGGCGCTCACGTGAGGTCCTCGTAGGTAATGCGGCAGGCACAATAGCAGTCAGTGTCATTGCTGGCTACGCATTGTGCCTGCCGCAAATGCCTCAGCGGGTGGCGCTACAAGCGCCAACTGCCATTACTTGAACGTGCAGTCCTGAGGGTTGTTGCTGCCTGATTTACAGAACCCGTCTTTCCAGTCGCCTTGGTCCGGCGTCTTTGCTTCGCGCAGTGCCAGGCGCACACCGGCCATCGGGCCACTGCCCTCGAAGTCGCACAAGGCAACCTCGGTATTGAGTTTGACCGCGGTGAACTTGAACGATTTGATGTCGCCCTCATCTGCAACTGGGTTGTCCCCACTCCAGCCACCCGGTGCCGTGTAGGCGAACCCTTGGCCCATGGGTTTTTGGGTGATGTCAGATGCGTTAGGGCAAGAGTCAGCGAGTGCGCCACCAGCATAGGCCAGTGTAGTAAAAGCGCTAAGAATCAGTAGTTTGTGCATTGAAATAAATCCAGCATTGAAAGCGAGTGGCCACGTTAAATGGCGCTCGCATTCATTGCTGTAGGGGCTATCAATAGTGCCTGTAGGGAATGCGTCCTTGGCTTGTGGGTTTTTGAGCGGTAGAGGCGAGGGTTGGCACCGCTCTCGCATTCATCCTCAGACTCCCATACTCTACGCGCCCATACGCAGACTCACCCACAGAGGTAACCCCGCTTGAGCACCAAGTACCCGTACACCGCCACCGTGACCATCAGCGCCGAAGACCGCGGCGGAGATACCGAGGCATCGGAAAACCCCAAGATGCGCGTTGGCCTGGAAGCGGTGACCGAAACCTTGAAGAAGGTGCATTTCGTCGGTACGCTCGCGGCCCCTGAGAAGCCGGCCACGCACATCTGCGTGACCCTGGAGAACGGCCTGACCTACTACGGCCCGATCGTCAACGGCCACGCCGAACTCGAAGGCGGCTGGATCGCCTTCGAGTCCGACATGCTTACCCCCGAAGAACTGGGCCTGTAAGCCTCAGTTCAGTTCCATCAGGCACTGCTCGAGGATATCCAGCCCTTCCTCGAGCACCTCGGCCTCGATGGTAAGCGGGGCCAGCAGGCGGATGATGTGCCGCGCCTTGCCGCTAGGCATCAGCAGCAAGCCCTTGGCCCGTGCCAACTCCATTACCTTGGCCAGTTGCGCTGGCGCCGGGCTGCCGTCGGCATTGACGAATTCGATGCCGCGCATGGCGCCCACGCCCGTCAGGCGGCCGATGTAGGGGCTCAGGCCCGAAGCCTTCCAGCGCTGGTGGCGGCTGACGATGGCCTGCTCCTGGCGCTCACCCCAGGTGGCGATGTTCTCGTCGGTCATCTGCGCCAGGCTGGCCAACGCCGCCGCACAGGCAATCGGGTTGCCCGAATAGGTGCCGCCCAGGCCGCCTTTGGGCAGCGCTGCCATCAATTCCTTGCGCCCGACCACTGCGCCCAGCGGCATGCCACCGGCAATGCTCTTGGCCAACAGCAGCAGGTCAGGTTCGATGCCCAGCCGTGGGAAGGCGAAGCGCTGGCCGGTGCGGCCGAAGCCGGATTGAATCTCGTCGATGATGATCAGGATACCGTGTTCGTCGCAGAAGCGGCGCAAGGCTTGTGCAAAGACCGGGTCCAGGGCGAGGAAGCCGCCTTCGCCTTGTACCGGTTCGAAGATGAACGCTGCCACGTCTTCCACGGCCAGCTCGACGCTGAACAGGCGGTCCATGGCCTTGAGTGCCTGTTCGCAGGTCACCCCGGTGTCGGCGCTGGGGTAGGGCAGGTGGTACACCGGCCCGGGCAGTTCTCCGACCCGTTGCTTGTAAGGGGCGACTTTGCCGTTGAGGTTCAAGGTGGCCAGGGTGCGCCCATGGAAGCCACCGTCGAAGGCGATGATGGCGCGCTTGCCGGTAGCGCCGCGGGCCACTTTCAGGGCGTTTTCCGCTGCTTCCGCGCCGCTGTTGGTGAGCATGCCGGCCAGTGGGTAGCTGACGGGCACGAACTGGCTCAGCTGCTCCATCAACGCCAGGTACGGGCCGTGAGGTGCCGCGTTGAAGGCGTAGTGGGTCAGGCGGGTGGCCTGGGCCTGGATGGCCTCGACCACGGCCGGGTTGCAGTGGCCCAGGTTGAGTACACCGATACCGCCGACAAAGTCGATATAGCGTTTGCCGTCGGTGTCCCAGACTTCGGCATTGCGGCCATGGGAAAGTGTGATCGGGTGAACGATGGCGATGGATTGGCTGATACTTTCCTGGTTCATGGGCACGCGGGACCTTTGTTCGAGTTTCTTATTATCCAAGCGTGTCGGGGGGGTATTTCGCAAACGAATTATTCGATTGCGGTCATTCCCTGGATTCGTGATCTGGCCGGTATCGGTTGAATCAGTCCCCCTCAGCCACCCGTTCGCGAATCCACTGCACAAAAGCCCTGACCTTCGGCACTTCGGCCGCATGCTCGGCATGGGCAATGAAGTGCCTCCCATTGCTCGCCACCGGGTGGTCCCAAGCCACCACCAGCTTGCCCTCGCTCAGTTCTTCGGCCACCAGGTAGCGTGGAATCAGGGCAATGCCGCAGCCGGCAATGGCCGCCCGGATGCACAGGTAGAACGTGTCGAAGCGCGGCCCGTGGTAGCTGTTCTGGCTGTGCAGCCCCAGCCCCAGAAACCACTCATGCCAGGCTTCCGGCCGCGACACGCACTGCAGCAGGCGGTGCTCGGTCAGCGCCTGGGCGCTGTCGAATCGGTGGTTGGCCAGCAGCTGTGGGCTGCAGACGGGCACCACTTCTTCGCTGAACAGCTCGATGCAGGTTGCACCAGGCCAGGTGCCCTGACCGAAGAAAAAGGCGATGTCGGCCTTGGCCTGTACCAGGTCGAACGGTTCCAACTCATTGCGTACATCCAGGTGAATGCGTGGATAGCGGTCGCCAAAACCCTTGAGCTTGGGCACCAGCCAGCGCGCGCCGAAGGTGGGTTGGGTGGCGATGCGCAGCACTTCGGTTTCGTCGCCGTAGCTGAGGATGTAGCGGCTGGAGATGTCGATCTGGGTGAGGATCTTGTTCACTTCGGTGAGGTACAGCGCGCCGGCCGGGGTCAGGTGCAGGCGCCGTCGAATGCGCTGAAACAGCGAGTGCGAAAGCATGGCCTCAAGCTGCGCCACCTGCTTGCTGACAGCGCTCTGGGTCAGGTGCAGTTCCTGGGCCGCACGGGTGAAACTGAGGTGGCGGGCGGCCGCTTCGAAGCACTGAAGGGCGGTGGTCGAAGGCATCAGGCGTTTGGACATGACGGGCAAATACCGAGCAAAAAAGGATGAAGTTCATTCCAAAACGGAATCATGTGGTTCGAAAAGGTCGTTTGTTGACCCCGGCCTATAGATTAATACTGACCTGGATCAACGATTACAACCGGTCATGCGAAGAGGAGGTCAGTACCCGCTTCCGGCATCTGCAAAACAACAACAACGACAATCAGAAATTTATAAGAATTCTGCTCCGACCTTCAGCCGCTTTGCTGCGGCCGACCCATTCGAGGGTTCTTCATGGCTTCGCAAGACAACAAGAAACAGCGTTCCCTGCAACACGGCCTGACCTCCCGTCAGGTGTCCATGATCTCCATCGCCGGCATCATCGGCGCCGGCCTGTTCATCGGTTCTTCCAACGCCATCGCCACCGCCGGCCCGGCCATCCTCATTTCCTACGCCATGACCGGCTTGCTGGTCCTGCTGGTGATGCGCATGCTCGGCGAAATGGCCATCGCCAACCCCAACAGCGGCTCGTTCTCCACCTATGCCTCGGAGGCCATCGGCCCTTGGGCGGGCTTTACCATCGGCTGGTTGTACTGGTGGTTCTGGGTACTGATCATTCCGGTGGAAGCCATTGCCGGCGCTGACATCCTGCACGCCTACTTCCCTGGCGTGCCGTCCTGGCTGTTCGCCTTCCTGATCATGCTGGTGCTGTCGGGTACCAACCTGGTCAGCGTGAAGAACTTCGGTGCCTTCGAGTACTGGTTCGCGCTGGTCAAGGTGGTAGCGATCATCGGCTTCATCGGGGTGTGCACCTTGGCGGTGTTCGGCTTCTGGCCGCTGGCTGAAGTCTCTGGAGTCAGCCGGCTGTGGGACAACGGTGGTTTCATGCCCAATGGCTTCGGGACGGTGTTGGGGGGCGTACTGATCACCATCTTCTCGTTCTTCGGTGCCGAAATTGTCACCATCGCCGCTGACGAAACCGCCAACCCGAAAGACAAGATCCGCCGCGCCACCAACTTGGTGGTGTATCGCATCGCCATCTTCTACCTGGCGTCGATCTTCCTGGTGGTGTCCCTGGTGGCCTGGAACGACCCAGCGCTCAAAGCAGTCGGCTCGTTCCAGCGCGTGCTGGAAGTGCTGAACGTGCCGGGCGCCAAGCTGCTGGTCGATCTGGTGGTACTGGTGGCGGTGACCAGTTGCATGAACTCGGGGCTGTACACCGCGTCGCGCATGCTCTACTCGCTGGGTGCTCGTGGTCAGGCGCTGAGCGTGACCAAGCGCATTTCCGGTTCCGGCGTGCCGACAGTGGCGGTGATCTTCTCTACCCTGGCAGGCTTTGCCGGCTGCCTGGTCAACTATGTGTTCCCTGGCAAGGTGTTCGGCTTCCTGTTGTCCACCACGGGGGCCATCGCCCTGCTGGTGTACCTGGTGATTGCCGTATCGCAGCTGCGCATGCGTGCCCGTGCCGAACGTGAAGGGCGCCCGCTCGAGCTGAAGATGTGGCTGTTCCCGTGGCTGACCTGGCTGGTGATCGGCACCATCGTCATGGTGCTGGGCTACATGCTGTTCAGCGATGCCTACCGCTATGAAACGCTGATGACTGCGGGGGTTACTGCGTTCATCCTGCTGGTTTCGCTGACCCAGCGGCGTGCCAATGTGGTTGCCCAGACGGCCTGATGTTTCTGTTTTAATGGGGGCGTTGCGCGCCCCCATATCAATAAGCACAGGAAGCGTATGAACGACCAACCCCTTTCCCTTCAGGCCCTCGCGGCGCCGGAGGGTACCTGCTACGGCTGCGGCTGTTCCCACCCAAGCGGCCTGCACCTGCAAAGTCACTGGGACGCCGACGGCGTTCACCTGTTGTGCCGGCACTCGCCCGACAGCACCTTCATTGGCTGGCCCGGCCTGGTTTACGGTGGCCTGCTGGCGATGCTGGTCGACTGCCACTCCAACTGGACAGCCATGGCCTACCACTACCGCAACGAAGGCCGCGAGCCCGGCAGCCTGCCACGTATAGACTGCGTTACCGGCACACTTAACCTGACCTACCTGAAACCTACGCCGATGGGTGTCGAGTTGCTGCTCAAGGCGCGTGTGGAGGGCGAAGTGGGTCGCAAGAGCCGGGTTATCTGCGAAGTTTGGGCTGGCGACGTGCTGACCGTGAGTGCCGACTCGGTGTTCGTGCGTGTGGATACCGAAAAACTCAAGCTCAAGGCCCATGGCCAGGCCTGAGTTGCCCGCGCTGATGAGTGGTCGGTGATGGTCACCGGCCGGGGATGTCTCTAGAGTGACAGGTTCATCCCCCAGGCAAGGTTGATCATGACCGATCTCAGTGCTTTCCCCATTACCCGCAAGTGGCCCGCCAAACACCCTGAACGCCTGCAGCTGTACTCGCTGCCGACGCCCAATGGCGTCAAGGTGTCGATCATGCTCGAGGAAATCGGCCTGGCCTATGAGCCGCACAAGGTCAGCTTCGACAACGATGACCAGTTGAGTGCCGAGTTCATCTCACTCAGTGCCAACAACAAGATCCCCGCCATCCTCGACCCCAACGGGCCGGGCGGCCAGCCGCTGCCGCTGTTCGAGTCGGGGGCGATTCTGCAGTACCTGGCAGAGAAGAGCGGCCAGTTGCTCAGCCAGGACCCGGCCCAGCGTTACCAGACCCTGCAGTGGCTGATGTTCCAGATGGGCGGCATCGGGCCGATGTTTGGCCAGGTCGGTTTCTTTCACTTCTTTGCTGGCAAGGAATATGAAGACAAGCGCCCGCGTGACCGCTATGTCAACGAGTCCAAGCGCCTGCTGGGTGTGCTGGATCGGCACTTGAAAGGGCGGGAGTGGATGGTTGACGAATACAGCATCGCCGACATCGCCATTTTCCCGTGGGTGCGTAACCTGGTGGAACGTTACAACGCCCGGGAGTTGGTCGGTTTTGATCAGTTCAAGGACGTGCAGCGGGTGCTGGCCGCGTTCCTCGAGCGGCCGGCGGTGCAGCGCGGCCTGAAAATCCCCGCCTGATCACCCCGCTGACTAGAAGATCTGGTTCAGCAGCCAGTACAGGCTCCCTGCCAACAGCATTGCCGCTGGCAGGGTCAGCACCCAGGCCATCAGCAGATTGATCAGCGTGCGCTTCTGAAGCCCCGAGCCATTGGCAACCATGGTCCCGGCTACCCCCGAACTCAGCACATGGGTGGTCGAAACCGGCAGCCCGAACATGTCCGCTGCGCCAATGGTGCACATAGCCACCACTTCGGCCGAAGCCCCTTGGGCATAGCTGAGGTGGGTCTTGCCGATCTTCTCGCCAACCGTGACCACAATGCGCCGCCAGCCCACCATGGTCCCCAGCCCCAGCGCGATGGCCACGGCCACCTTCACCCACAGCGGGATGTAGCGAGTGGCGTCGTCCAACTGGGTCTTGAACAGCTGCACATGGTTGCGGGTGTCGGCATCGAATGCCACCAGCCGGTTTTTCTCCATGAGGCGGATGGCTTCACTGGTCAGGTACATGTCGTTGCGCACGTTGGCCATGGCTTCGGCGGGGACGCGCTTGAGCGAACCGTAGCCTTTGACCTGTTCGCCGATCATCCCGGTGAGTGCGGCCAATGCCGGGACCAGTTGCGGGCTGGCCTTGGGTTCGGCAATGAACAGGGTGAGTACCTGGCGTGGGTCGGCCGGGGCCGCATGCGGGTCGCTGCGCAGCAAGGCCTGGCGGGTTACTTCGGCGACGGCAGAAAACTGCAGGGCCTGCTCATTGGGCATGGTCTTGTTCAGCGCGTAAGCCATCGGCAGGGTGCCCACCAGAATCAGCATGATCAGGCCCATGCCTTTCTGGCCGTCGTTGGAGCCGTGGGCGAACGATACCCCGGTGCAGGTCAGGATCAGCACCCCGCGGATCCACCAAGGCGGAGGGGTGCGGCCTTCTGGCGCCTGGTACAGCTCTTTGCGTTTGACCAGCGCGCGCAGGGCCAACAGCAGGAGGGCAGCGCAGGCAAAACCGATCAGCGGCGAAAACAGCAAGGCATACCCCACCTTGCTGGCCTGGGCCCAGTCCACCCCGCTGGTGCCGTCGCGCCCATGCATCAGTGCATTGGCCACGCCCACGCCGATGATCGAGCCGATTAGGGTGTGCGAGGACGACGCCGGCAGGCCCAACCACCAGGTGCCAAGGTTCCAGATGATCGCCGCCAGTAGCAGGGCGAAGACCATGGCGAAGCCGGCTGACGAGCCAACCTGCAAAATCAGTTCTACCGGCAGCAGGGCGATGATGCCGAACGCCACCGCGCCGCTGGAAAGCAGCACCCCCAGGAAGTTGCACAGCCCGGACCATACCACCGCTATCGGTGCCGGCAACGAATGGGTGTATATCACCGTGGCTACCGCGTTGGCGGTGTCGTGGAAGCCGTTGACGAACTCGAAGCCCAAGGCAATCACCAGCGCCAGGCCCAGGAGCAGGAAGGGTGTGACCGTGGTGATAACCGTGCCGCTGGCGGTTACATCCTGCTTGAGGCTCCAAGCGGTGTAGGCGATGCCTGCCAGCAACAGGCCGAAGAACAGCACCAAGGTGGCACGCCCGGGCTTGTGGACGAGCTGCGGGCGGGAATCGCGTTGGGCCAGTTGCGGCTGGCTGGCCACTGACGGGGTTGCCATGAGGGCTCCGGTTGGCGTGGGCGAAGTTGCCAAAGGCCTTGAGCATAGAAACAATTGGCGAGTCGGCCGTGACCTCGATCAATGAATTATCTAGGCTCAAGACGGACGGTAATGGCAGGAGCAACCCATGATTCGCTGCAAGCGTGTCTACGATGCGGTCTCGGATGAAGATGGCCAGCGCGTGCTGGTCGACCGCCTGTGGCCGCGCAACAAACGCAAGGAAGACCTGCACGGGGAGTGGTTGCGCGAGGTGGCACCCTCGGCAGAGTTGCGCAAGGCATTTCATCAGGGTGAGATCGATTTTGCCGGTTTTACCCAGCGCTACCAGCAACAGCTGGCGGCCCACCCCGAGCACTGGTATCCGCTACTGGACATGGCTGGCAAGGGTACGCTGACATTGCTTTTTGCCGGCAAGGACACTGAGCACAACAATGCCCGAGTGCTGGCCGAATGGCTGGAAGACGAACTGGACCGGCGTGGGCCTGGTAGTTCGCCAGTCTGTTATGCCCGATGAGCGATAAGCGATGCCCTTACAGTTAACCCCCGCCGACGACACCCACTGCACCTTCGCCCGTGACCTCACTCGCCGGGCCATGTTGCCGTACTACCGCGAATACGACCTGCTGTGGATCGAAGAGGCCTTCGACGAAGCCTGGGGCTGGCGTGAACAGTGGCTGGTGACCGAAGGTAGCACCCTGCTGGGTTTTTGCAGCCTCAGCCAGGACCGACAGGCGCTGTTCATCCGCGAGTTGCACCTGTTGCCCGAGCACCGTGGGCGTGGGGTCGGTGGCTGGGTGTTGGAACAGCTGGCGCTGTGGGCCAGGCAACGGCGCCTTGCGCTACTGCGGCTGATGGTGTTTCGCAGCAACCCGGCCCGCTTGCTGTACCAGCGCCACGGCTTCGTCGAAATGGGGGCGGACGATTGCTTCGTACGTATGCAGCGGGTAATCGGCCAATAGCTAAATGATGGCTTGTCGCGACTGCAGAGCAGGGGCATAGTGGATCCACACGTTTACGGCTGCCTGCAGGTGGGTAGGCCGTGCATGACGGCGATCAGGGAAGAGGAGAAGCCCTATGAATGGAATCGGTCCACGGCTGCGGGAAGAGCGTGAACGGCTGGGCATGACCCAGCGCGTATTTGGCGATATCGGCGGGGTCGAGCCCAATGCCCAGGGTAAGTACGAAAGCGGTGAGCGCACGCCGCGGGTCGACTACCTGGCGGCACTGGCGGCCAGGGGTGTGGACGCGCTGTACGTGCTCAGCGGCCTGCGTACCCCTGCACCGCTGCAAGGCTTGAGCACCGACGAGTCGGGTTTGCTGGGGGCTTTTCGACAATTATCGCTGGACGATCAGGCGGCGCTCTGGCATCTGTTGGGGCGGTTGGCCGACAACGCCAAGCCTAGGCAAACAGTGAGGCCGCTTACCGTTGAACGTCAGGCTTTTCTGAAGGAAGTAATGCGCTAGGCCCACCGGGAAAAATTTTGTTAAGGTGGCGGGATCCAATCGCCCTGTTTACGAGGTGTGTGCTTGATTAGGGTCTTAGTGGTCGATGATCACGATCTGGTACGAACCGGTATTACCCGCATGCTGGCCGACATCGATGGCTTGCAGGTGGTGGGTGAGGGGGATTCAGGCGAGTCGGCACTCAAGCTGGCCAGAGAGCTGAAGCCGGACGTGGTGCTGATGGACGTGAAAATGCCAGGCATCGGCGGGCTGGAAGCCACCCGCAAGCTGCTGCGCAGCCACCCGGACATCAAGGTGGTGGCGGTGACGGTGTGCGAGGAAGATCCGTTCCCCACACGTTTGCTGCAGGCCGGCGCTGCTGGCTACCTGACCAAGGGCGCAGGCCTCGATGAAATGGTTCAGGCCATTCGCTTGGCTTTTGCCGGCCAGCGTTACATCAGCCCGCAGATTGCCCAGCAGCTGGCGCTGAAACCGTTCCAGCCACAGGGCTCGCCGTTCGACACATTGTCCGAACGGGAAATCCAGATTGCCCTGATGATCGTCGGCTGCCAAAAGGTGCAGATCATCTCTGACAAATTGTGCCTCTCGCCCAAGACCGTCAATACTTACCGTTATCGGATCTTTGAAAAACTCTCGGTCACCAGCGACGTCGAACTGACCTTGCTGGCCGTTCGCCACGGTATGGTTGACGCAAGCCTGTAACCCCCCATGTCCCAAGATTTTGATGCCAGCGCATTCCTGGCGACCTGCAGTGGTCGCCCAGGCGTTTACCGGATGTTCGACGGCGAGGCCCGGCTGCTTTACGTGGGCAAGGCCAAGAACCTGAAAAAGCGTCTGGCCAGCTATTTTCGCAAGACCGGCCTGGCGCCCAAGACTGCCGCCTTGGTCGCGCGTATCGCCCAGGTCGAAACCACCATCACCGCCAACGAAACCGAGGCGTTGCTGCTGGAGCAGAACCTGATCAAGGAATGGCGGCCGCCCTACAACATTCTGCTGCGCGACGATAAATCCTACCCCTACGTGTTCCTGTCCGACGGTGAGTTCCCACGATTGGGCATTCACCGTGGGGCGAAAAAAGCCAAGGGCCGCTACTTCGGCCCTTACCCCAGCGCCGGGGCGATCCGCGAAAGCCTCAGCCTGCTGCAAAAGGCCTTTTCCGTGCGCCAGTGCGAAGACAGCTACTACGCCAACCGCACCCGGCCATGCCTGCAGTACCAGATAAAGCGCTGCAAAGGGCCTTGTACCGACCTGGTGAGCGCTGAGGAATACGCCGAGGACGTGCGCCATTCGGTGATGTTCCTGGAGGGCCGTAGCCAGCAACTGGGCAACGAATTGAATGCCGAAATGGAAAAGGCCGCCATGGCCCTCAATTTCGAAAAAGCCGCCGAACTTCGTGACCAGATCGCGCTGCTGCGCCGCGTGCAGGACCAGCAGTACATCGAAGGCGGCAACGGCGATGTCGACGTGATCGCGGCCTTCGTCAACCCAGGTGGTGCCTGTGTGCACTTGATCAGCGTGCGTGGCGGACGAGTGCTGGGTAGCAAGAACTTCTTCCCGCAGGTGGGCATCGAAGAGGAAGTGGCCGAGGTCATGGCCGCCTTCCTTTCCCAGTACTACCTGGGCAACGCAGAGCGCGAATTGCCAGGCGAGTTGATCGTCAACGTTGTTCACGAAGACTTCGACGCCATTACCGAGGCACTGCACACACTGCGTGGCCGCGAGCTGACCATCAGCCACCGGGTGCGTGGCACCCGCGCCCGCTGGCAGCAGCTGGCGGTGACCAATGCCGAGCAGGCGCTGAATGCCCGCCTGGCCAACCGTCAGCACATGGCCGCACGTTTCGAAGCCCTGGCCGAAGTGCTGGGCCTGGACGAAGTGCCGCAACGCCTGGAATGCTACGACATCAGCCACTCCAGTGGCGAAGCCACCGTGGCCAGCTGCGTGGTGTTCGGCCCCGAAGGCCCGCTGAAATCCGATTACCGGCGCTTCAATATCGAAGGCGTCACGGCGGGTGACGACTATGCCGCCATGCACCAGGCCCTGACCCGTCGCTACGGGCGTATCAAGGACGGCGAGGGCAAACTGCCTGATGTGCTGCTGGTGGACGGCGGCAAAGGCCAGCTGAACATGGCCCGCGACGTGATGCAGGAGCTGGGCTTTACCGACCTGACCCTGCTCGGTGTGGCCAAGGGCGTAACGCGCAAGGCGGGTTTCGAAACCCTGTACCTGAACGACGTGCACCACGAATTCACCCTCAAAGGCGATTCCTCGGCGTTGCACCTGATCCAGCAGATCCGCGACGAAGCCCACCGTTTTGCCATCACCGGCCACCGCGCCCGCCGTGGCAAGGCCCGTCGGGTGTCCAGCCTTGAAGATGTAGCCGGGGTAGGGCCGAAGCGTCGCCGCGACCTGCTGAAACATTTCGGCGGCCTGCAAGAGCTCAACCGCGCCAGTATCGATGAAATAGCCAAAGCGCCCGGCATCAGTAAAAAGCTTGCCGAATCAATTTATGCCAGCCTGCATAGCGAGTAGAATGCCGGGCTCAACTTGCAGCCAGTCGTACCGATGAATATTCCAAACCTGCTCACCGTTCTACGCGTCCTGCTCATCCCGATCTTCATTCTGCTGTTCTATGTGCCTTATCACTGGAGCTACATGGCCGCCAGCAGTGTGTTCGCCGTCGCCGCCGCCACCGACTGGCTGGACGGCTACCTGGCGCGTCGCCTGCAGCAGAGCACGCCGTTCGGTGCCTTCCTGGACCCTGTGGCCGACAAGCTGATGGTGGCGGTGGCCTTGGTGCTGCTGGTGCAAACCCACGCCAACTTCTGGCTGACCCTGCCTGCGGCAGTGATCATCGGTCGCGAAATCGTGGTGTCGGCACTGCGCGAGTGGATGGCCGAGCTGGGTGCACGGGCACATGTGGCGGTGTCCAACCTTGGCAAGTGGAAGACGGCGGCGCAGATGCTCGCCCTGGTGATTCTGTTGGCCAACCCGCCGGCAGTGACCTTCTGGGTGATCCTGGGCTACGGCCTGCTGCTGGTGGCGGCGGGGCTGACGCTGTGGTCTATGGTGCATTACCTGCTGGCTGCCTGGCCGCACCTGCGCGAAGGCTCGGAACAAAAATAAAACTTTTTTGAATCAAGGGGTTGACGCTGTTTTAGAAATCGCTAGAATGGCTCCCATCACGACGCGGGAATAGCTCAGTTGGTAGAGCACGACCTTGCCAAGGTCGGGGTCGCGAGTTCGAGTCTCGTTTCCCGCTCCAAATTCGATCCTCAGTGCGTCGCTGGGATCAAAAAGAAGAGGCCTTAATGGCCTCTTTTTTTTGGGGATTTTTTACCTATGGCTGGGTTGGCGGCTGCTTACCCGGCAATTTCAGCGCTGGTTAGATCAAGCGCCGCTTCAGAGCCCCAGGCGTGCGCTGGGTTACACCCACAACGCCAGCAGCGCGGCAGCCAGGGCAGGGGGCATTACCAATAGCCCCAGGCGTAAGAAGTGCCAGGCCCCCACGTGCTCTCCTTCACGGCGGATCGCGACCAACCATAGCAGCGTGGCCAGCGATCCGGTAATCGACAGATTCGGGCCCAGGTCCACGCCGATCAGCAAAGCCGCGGTAGTTTGCTGCGGCAACTCGACGACCGACCCCATGGCCCCGGCAATCAGCCCGGTCGGCAGGTTGTTCATCAGGTTGCTGGCAATAGCAACCCCTGTGCCCGCTACCCAACTGGCTGTGTTCAGCGAGCCCTCGGCGAGCGCCGCCAGCGCATGGGCAAGACGCACCACCAGGCCGGTTTGGGCGACCGCTTCGACCAGCACGAACAAGCCTGCTACAAGTGGCAGCACGCCCCACGCGACATGGCGCAACACTGGCGTCGGGCTGCGCCGCTGGCGCAGGTGGATCAGGGCGGTGGTCGCTACCCCCGCGCAGAATGTCGGCAGCCCCAGCGCCTGGTCCAGCGCCGAGGCGCCCAGCAGCAAGACCGCGGTGAAGGCGATACCCACTGCGCACAACCGTGCGCCCGCGCTCAGTGACAGGGTTTGAACGTTCAAGGCCAGCGGCTGGCGGATCTGTCGGCGCTGAGACAGGCGCAGGGCCACGTAGGTCAGGGCAATTGCCGCCAGTGATGGCAGGCTGAACTGTCTTAACCAGTCCAGTAGCGGCGGCATCTGGCTGCCAAATACCACGAGGTTGGCCGGGTTCGAGATGGGCAGCACGAAGCTGGCGGCGTTGGCGATGAAGGCGCAGATGAACAGGTACGGCAAAGGCTCGGCCTTGGCGGCCTTGCACGCCGCGTAGACTGCTGGGGTCAGCACCACCGCCGTGGCATCGTTGGACAAAAAAACAGTGACCAGCGTCCCCACCAGGAACACCAGGTCGAACAGCCGTTGCCCCGATCCTCGCGCGTGCTGGACGGCATAGTGGGCCAGCCAGTCGAACAGGCCTTCCTGGCGAGCAAGCTCGGCCAGCACCATCATGCCGATCAGGAACAGGTAGACGTCGCTGCCTTCGGCCACCGCAGCCAGCGCGCTGTGCGGCGTGATCAGGCCAAGAGCGGTCAGCAGCAGTGCGCCGCCCATGGCCCAGGCGTACTCCGGAATACGCCAGGGGCGCAGGATGACGCCGCAAGTGGCGAGGGCGGCTACGACCCAGATGATCGATGCGTTTTCGCTGACAGGCATGGAGGGGCGGTTTCCGGGAGGGGGCGCGAAACAGGGGCGTGATCGGCAGCTGTCTTACGCGCCGGTTTCAACCCAATTGCAAGCGGTTGCGGCCGCTCCTTGACAATGTACAGTAGCCTGCTGGGCGTATGCGAGCAGTGTTTGGGCGGCTGAAGCGAGGATCAGGCCCAGAAGCCGAACAGTACCAGGGCTGTAACGCCAAGCCCCACCGCAATCGAGCAACCACCCAGCGACAGCGCAGCCCGGCCTTGCCGATACCAGCCGTCGTGGCCCAGTTGTCGTGCCGGTGCCAGCAGGCTGCGCCAGCGTAGCTCTGTCTCATGAAACGCTTGCAAGTTAGCCGGGTCCGCATCCAGCCAGCGGCGGAAGTCGATCCGCTCGCACGCTGTCACCTGTGGGCTCTGCAAGCGCACATACCATTGCCCGGCAACACTCGCTAGTACATCCCGGCGCGAGCGGCCCACCTGCAGCGCTTGGTCCATGTTCCGTTCAATGCTTGCCAGTGGTAGATCAAGGCGGGTAGCGATCGTGGCAAAGTCCAGCTGGTCAAGGCGGTTGAGCAGAAACACCTGCTGCACGCGCCGTGGCAGCCGTTTCAGGGCATGTAGAAGGGCATCGTCGGCATTGTGTTCGGCGGCAGCGGTTGGGTGTTCAAGGGGCAGCAGCAGACGGGTCATGGACAGCTCCTTGCTCTATAAAGGGGAGGGGTGGGGGCATCTTCCCTGATGCGTGATCAGCGTAGGCGAAACGAGATTGATTCTCAAGTGCTGATTCCGCAAAGTTTTGTAATGAGCGTTCACGCCCTGAAACACCTTTGCTATCATGCGCGCCATCACGATCTTCATTAGCCTGAAGAGCCAAAAAAAAGACCCGGCAAAAAGCCGGGTCAAAAACCGTGATTAGCCTGATGAGGAGATAATCTGAGAGCGACCTAAGCTCCAGGTTATCCAGCAGATCTCGCGATCAGCTGAGTGCAATAATAATCGTTATCATTTGCCAGTCAAATGAATTTTCGCTAATTCGGTAAAAAAGTTTTACCGATGCGCTTCCTTGTCCCGGCAATCGGGGCATTTGCCGTTCCAGGCCATCACGTTTTCTCCCTTCTTCATTACTTGAAAACCGGTTCTCCGGCGCCTTTGTGCTCCAGCAGTGCCCGCGCCATGTCCATCATGTGCATCAGGGCGAAGGTCAGCTCGCGCTGGCTACCGTGCTGGTGGCTTGCGGTTTCCTGGGCGGTTGCAGCGGCGCAACGCAGCAGGGCGATGGCATGCTGCTGGGCCTGGTCGTTGGTTACGCCTTCGTGCAGCGTCCAGATCTTGTTGTCCAGGCTGGGCCGTGGCGGGTTCGGGTTGAGGTAGTAATCGAGAGCGCGGCGGGCCGCTTCGCTGTCGAGATCTGTTTCGTCGTTTTTCGGTGGTTTCATCGCGATACCTTCTGATTTCCCTTCAAACACACTGGAAATACAGGATAGGTCAATCTGTACTGTTAGATACCAGATAAATAATTCAGATTGTGTATTGCTGTGGGTAATACAGTCCGTATTGTTGCCGCTCATGGAAAACTGGAACGCATTTCTCAAGCGCTACAAGCGCGAACATAACCTCAGCCAGCTCAAGCTGGCTGAACGCCTGGGCATGACTCAGGGCGGCGTGGGGCATTGGCTGCGCGGCACGCGGCGGCCGACGGTGGAAACCATCAACGAAAAGCTCGAGAAACTCGGCCTGGTGTTTTTGGAAGCACAAGTCATGGTGGTAGAGCGCAACATCGTGCGCGAAGCCCCTGGGCGTTATGCAGTCGAGCAGCCGGTGTCGGGCGAAGCGCTGCTTTATGCAAGCTTTCGCTTCCCGGTGTTGGCTTGGTCCGACTTGCAGGGGCCTTTGCCTGAAACGGCCAAGTCCAACGAGCAGACCGATTACATGCCAGCAGGTAATGCGTTCTGGCTGTTGGTTGAAAACGACTCGATGAATGCAGCCAGCGGCAAGAGTGTTCCTGAGGGCATGCGCGTATTGGTGGATACTGGCCTGCCGGTAGAGCCCGGCAGGCTGGTGATTGCGCGCCAGCCGGGGCGGCCTGCTGTGTTGCGGCAGTTGGTCGAAGAGGGTGGCGACAAGATGCTCAAGCCGCTGAATACGCGCTATCCGACAATCCTGTGTGAAGAGGGATGCGAGTTTATCGGTGTGGTCGTGCGGGTGCATGGCGCCTTCTAGAATGCCGGGGCCGCAAAGCGGCCCCCGTACCCTTATTCCACCAGTTCGACCAGCACCGTCCCTTCGCTGACCATATCGCCTTCTTGGCAGAACAATGCCTTCACTGTGCCTGAATGCGGCGCACGAATGCTGTGCTCCATTTTCATGGCCTCCAGCACCACCAGCGCGGTGCCTGCTTCCACCACCTGTCCCGGTTCCACCAGCACCCGCACGATGCTGCCGTTCATGGGCGCACCCAGCCCGCCCTGATGACTGTGGCTGGCTTCCGCCTGCGCGATCGGGTCGAAGGCTTCGATGGCATGCATCTCGCCATCCCACTGCAGATACAGCGTGCCACCCCGGCGGATGGCCAGGTGCTGACGACGTACGCCGTCCTGGTCATGCAGCAGTTGTTCGCCCGTTAGCTGCCAGGTAGACGCAGCACTGCGTTCCAAGGCAACCGCCTGATCCTGCCCGCCGCTCACCAGATGCAGGCTGCTACGCGCTGGCAGGCCCAAGCGCAGGCCGTTGCACTCACCCCACGGCGAATGGCAGTCGTCATCGCGGTGATGGCCGGCCTGGCCTTGCAGCCATGCCTCGGCCGCCGCCTCCCAGAAACCTGCTGGCATTGCCTGTGGTGCCGGCAGCAAAACCGCCTGGTGGCGCGGAATGAAGCCGGTATCCAGCTCCGCCGCCGCAAACGCCGGGTGGGCCAGGATGCGGCGCAGGAAGGCGATGTTGGTCTTCAGCCCGCCAATGGCGAACTCGTCGAGCATGGCCAGCAAGCGCAGGCGCGCCTGCTCGCGGTCTTCGCCCCAGGCGATCAGCTTGCCCAGCATCGGGTCGTAGAACGGCGACACCACATCGCCTTCGCTGACCCCGCTGTCCACCCGCCGGCCCTCGCCTGGCGCCGACTCCCGATACAACATCAGCTTGCCGGTTGCGGGCAGGAATTCGTTGGCCGGGTCCTCGGCATACAGGCGCACCTCGATGGCATGGCCGATCAGCGGCACCTGCTCCTGGGTGATCGGCAGGGCTTCGCCGCAGGCCACGCGAATTTGCCAGGCCACCAGGTCCAGGCCGGTAATGGCTTCGGTGACCGGGTGCTCCACCTGCAGGCGCGTGTTCATCTCCATGAAGAAGAACTCGCCACGGGCGTCGAGCAGAAACTCCACGGTGCCGGCGCCCACATAGCCGATGGCTTGTGCCGCGCGCACTGCGGCTTCGCCCATGGCACGGCGCAGTTCTGGCGAGAGGCCGGGGGCGGGAGCTTCTTCGACCACTTTCTGGTGGCGGCGCTGGATCGAGCAGTCACGCTCGTTGAGGTACAGGCAGTTGCCGTGTTGGTCGGCGAACACCTGGATCTCTACGTGGCGCGGTTTGAGCACGTATTTTTCCACCAGCATGCGCGAGTCGCCGAACGACGATTGCGCCTCACGCTGGGCCGAGGCCAGGGCGTCGGCCAGCTGGCTTTCTTCCTCGACCACCTTCATGCCCTTGCCACCGCCACCGGCGCTGGCCTTGAGCAGCACTGGGTAGCCGATGCGTTCGGCGGCGGCGCGGAAGGTGTCCAGGTCCTGGGCTTCACCGTGGTAGCCCGGCACCAGCGGTACGCCGGCAGCCTCCATCAACGCCTTGGCCGCCGATTTGCTGCCCATGGCGTCGATGGCGCTGGCCGGTGGGCCGAGGAAAATCAGCCCGGCTTGTTCGATGGCCCGGGCAAAACCTGCGTTCTCGGACAGGAAGCCATAACCTGGGTGGATGGCCTGGGCGCCGCTGGCCTTGGCCGCGGCCAGCAGTTTGTCGACCTGCAGGTAGCTTTCGGCAGCCTTGGTGCCGCCGAGGTCGACGCGGATGTCGGCTTCGCGGCTGTGCCGGGCGTCACGGTCGGTGGCGCTGTGCACGGCCACGGTGGTCAGGCCCATGGCCTTGGCGGTGCGCATCACCCGGCAGGCGATTTCGCCGCGGTTGGCGACCAGCAGGGTGGTCAAAACGGGGCGGCTCATGGGCGCGGCTCCTTCTTGTCATCGGTTTGCCAGGCGGGGCGGCGTTTTTCCAGGAAGGCGCGCAGGCCCTCCTGGCCTTCGGCGCTGACGCGGATACGGGCGATGGTGTTTTCGCAGTAACGGCGCAGGGCCGGGCTGAGTTCGCCATCGTCCACTTCGCGCAGCAGGTCCTTGGTGGCGCGCAACGCTTGTGGGCTGTTCTGCAGCAGGTTGTTCACCCAGGCTTCGACGTGGGCGTCCAGCTCGCTGGCTGGATACACCTCGGCCAGCAGGCCCAGCTCGCGGGCGCGCACGCCGCTGAAGCGCTCTGCGGTGAGCGCATAGCGGCGCGCGGCACGCTCGCCAATGGCCTTGACCACGAACGGGCTGATCACTGCCGGGGCCAGGCCGATGCGTACTTCCGACAGGCACAGCTGGGCGTCTTCGGCGCCGATGGCCATGTCACAGCAACTGATCAAACCCAGCGCGCCGCCAAAGGCTGCACCTTGCACCACCGCCAGGGTAGGGGCCTTGAGGCGGTGCAGGGCGTACATCAGCTCGCCCAGTTCGTGGGCATCATCCAGGTTGGTATTGAAGTCCAGCTGCGCCGATTGCTGCATCCAGGCCAGGTCGGCGCCGGCGCTGAAGTGCCGGCCGCGGCCGCGCAGCAGCACGAAGCGCAGGCTGGCGTCTTCGGCCAACTGGTCGATGGCCACGATCAGCTCGCGGATCATCTGCGCGTTGAAGGCGTTGTTCTTGTCCTCGCGGCTCAGCCACAGGGTGGCGAAACCGCGCGGGTCGCGGGTCACTTCGAGGGTGCTGAAGTCGCTCATGGGTCACATCCGGAAAATGCCGAAGCGGCTCTGTTCGATCGGCGCGTTCAGCGCGGCAGACAACGCCAGGCCGAGCACGTCGCGGGTCTGTGCCGGGTCGATGACACCGTCGTCCCACAGGCGGGCGCTGGAGTAGTAGGGGTGGCCTTGATGCTCGTACTGGTCGAGGATCGGCTGCTTGAGCCTGGCTTCATCCTCGGCGCTGAACGGCTGGCCGCTGCGTTCGCTTTGCTCGCGCTTGACCTGGGCCAGAACCCCGGCGGCTTGTTCGGCGCCCATCACGCCGATCCGTGCGTTGGGCCACATCCACAGGAAGCGCGGGTCGTAGGCGCGGCCGCACATGCCGTAGTTGCCGGCGCCGAAGCTGCCACCGATGATTACCGTGAATTTCGGCACCTGGGCACACGCCACGGCGGTAACCAGCTTGGCGCCGTGCTTGGCGATGCCGCCTTCTTCGTACTTTTTGCCGACCATGAAGCCGGTGATGTTCTGCAGGAACAGCAGTGGGATACCGCGCTGGCAGGCCAGCTCGATGAAGTGCGCACCCTTTTGCGCCGCTTCGGCGAACAGAATGCCGTTGTTGGCCAGGATCGCTACCGGGTAACCGTGCAGGTGGGCGAAGCCGCACACCAGCGTAGTGCCGAACAGGGCCTTGAACTCATCGAAAACCGAGCCATCGACCAGCCGCGCAATCACTTCGCGCACGTCGAACGGTTGCTTGGCATCCGCTGGCACCACGCCATACAGTTCATCGGCGGCATACAGCGGCGCCACCGGTGCCAGGCGTTGCAGCTTGCCCAGCTTGTGCCAGTTGAGGTTGGCCACGCTGCGCCGGGCAATGGCCAGAGCGTGCTCGTCATTGTCGGCATAATGGTCGGCCACGCCGCTGGTACGGCAATGCACATCGGCGCCACCCAGGTCTTCGGCGCTGACCACTTCACCGGTTGCGGCTTTCACCAAGGGCGGGCCAGCCAGGAAGATGGTCGCCTGCTGGCGCACCATGATCGCTTCGTCGGCCATGGCCGGTACGTAGGCGCCGCCAGCGGTGCACGACCCCATCACCACGGCAATCTGTGGAATACCTTGCGCGCTCATGTTGGCCTGGTTGAAGAAAATCCGCCCGAAATGCTCGCGGTCGGGGAACACTTCGTCCTGGCGTGGCAGGTTGGCGCCGCCCGAGTCCACCAGGTAGATGCACGGCAGGCGGTTTTGCAGCGCGATGGTTTGCGCGCGCAGGTGCTTCTTCACCGTCAGTGGGTAGTAGGAACCGCCCTTTACCGTGGCGTCATTGGCCACGATCATGCATTCCACGCCTTCGACGCGGCCGATGCCGGCAATCACGCCCGCAGCCGGCACGTCTTCGCCGTACACCTCATGGGCGGCCAGCTGGCCGATCTCGAGGAATGGCGAGCCAGGGTCCAGCAGGCGGTCGATACGCTCGCGCGGCAGCAGTTTACCGCGCGAGGTATGCCGTTCCTGGGCCTTGGGGCCGCCGCCCTGGGCGACCTGGGCGAGCAGGCCGCGCAGGGCCTGGACCTGTTCGAGCATCGCCGCACTGTTGCCGGCGAATTCCGCCGAACGTGGGTTGATCTGGGTGTGCAAGGTAGCCATGTGCGCCCGTCCCTGTATGCTCAGCGGGTTTCGTTGAACAGTTCGCGGCCGATCAGCATCCGGCGAATTTCGCTGGTGCCAGCGCCGATTTCGTACAGCTTGGCGTCGCGCAGCAGGCGGCCAGCCGGGAATTCGTTGATATAGCCGTTGCCACCGAGAATCTGGATCGCCTCCAGGGCCATTTGCGTGGCGCGTTCGGCGGTGTACAGGATGACGCCGGCAGCGTCCTTGCGGGTGGTCTCGCCACGGTCGCAAGCCTGGGCCACGGCATACAGGTAGGCGCGGCTGGCATTGAGCTGGGTGTACATGTCGGCGATCTTGCCCTGGATCAGCTGGAACTCGCCGATGCTCTGGCCGAACTGCTTGCGGTCATGGATGTAGGGCACCACCAGGTCCATGCAGCTTTGCATGATGCCGGTCGGGCCGCCGGACAGCACCACACGCTCGTAGTCCAGGCCACTCATCAGCACGCGCACGCCGCCATTGAGTTGGCCCAGGATGTTTTCTGCCGGCACTTGCACGTCGTCGAAGAACAGCTCGCAGGTGTTGGAGCCACGCATGCCAAGCTTGTCGAACTTGTTGCTGCGGCTGAAGCCTTTCCAGTCACGCTCGACGATGAAGGCGGTGATGCCGTGCGCGCCCTTGTCCAGGTCGGTCTTGGCGTAGATCACGTAGGTGTTGGCGTCGGGGCCGTTGGTGATCCAGGTCTTGCTGCCGTTGAGCACGTAGTGGTCGCCGCGCTTTTCCGCACGCAGTTTCATCGACACCACATCGGAGCCGGCATTGGGCTCGCTCATGGCCAAGGCGCCGATGTGCTCGCCGCTGATCAGCTTGGGCAAGTACTTGAGCTTCTGCTCGTGGGTACCGTTGCGGTTGATCTGGTTGACGCACAGGTTGGAGTGGGCGCCATAGGACAGTGCCACCGAGGCCGAGCCACGGCTGATTTCTTCCATCGAGACCACATGGGCCAGGTAGCCCAGGCCAGCGCCACCGTATTCTTCCGGGACGGTGATCCCCAGCAGGCCCATGTCACCGAACTTGCGCCACATGTCGGCGGGGAACAGGTTGTCGTGGTCGATTTGAGCGGCGCGCGGGGCCAGTTCGGCGGCGACGAAGGTACGCACCTGGTCGCGGAGCATGTCGATGGTCTCGCCCAGGGCGAAGTTCAGGGAGGGGTAATGCATGCTGGGGCACCTTCTTGTTCTTGAAATGGGGTTACACCGTAGCGTCAGGGCAATCCGCCGGCCCTGCGAGACCCGGTGTCGTTCATCACCTTTACGTTAACGTAAACCTGCGTGCGATCACTGTCAATCCACTCATCACCTTTACGTAAACGTAAATCTGCGCCAGAGTATTCCCGCTTGCTTCAGCCGTGCCCAGAACAACCACAAGAAGGGACACCCATGAGTCAACCGAGTTATACCCGCGGTCGCCAGGACCAAGCCTTGCTGACCCAGACCATCGGCCAGGCCTTCGATGCCACCGTGGCCCGCTGTGCCGACAGCGAGGCGCTGGTGTCGCGCCATCAAGGCCTGCGCTACAGCTGGCGGCAGTTGGCCGCACAGGTCGAAAACCATGCACGCGCGCTCATGGCCCTGGGCGTGAACACCGGCGAGCGTGTCGGTATCTGGTCGCCCAACTGCGCGCAATGGTGCATTTTGCAACTGGCCAGCGCCAAGGTCGGGGCCATCCTGGTCAACATCAACCCTGCCTATCGCGTGGGCGAGTTGGAATACGTGTTGCGCCAGTCCAGCTGTCGCTGGCTGGTGTGTGCCGATGCCTTCAAGACGTCTGATTACCATGCCATGGTTCAGGAACTGGTGCCTGAATTGGCCAGCGCCAAGCCAGGTGAACTGGCCAGTGAGCGCCTGCCAGCGTTGCGCGGTGTGATCAGCCTGGCCGCCAACCCGCCTGCCGGCTTCCTGCCCTGGCACGCATTGCCCGAGTGGGCAGGGCAGACCTCGCCAGAGGCCTGCAGCGCTCGCCAGCAAAGCCTGCAGTTCGACCAGCCGGTGAACATCCAGTACACCTCCGGCACCACCGGCGCGCCCAAGGGTGCCACCCTCAGTCACTACAACATCCTCAACAACGGTTTCATGGTCGGCGAAAGCCTGGGGCTGACCGAGCGCGACCGTATGGTGATCCCGGTGCCGCTGTACCACTGCTTCGGCATGGTCATGGCCAACCTCGGTTGCATCACACACGGCAGCACCATGATCTACCCCAACGACGCCTTCGACGCCGAGCTTACCCTGCGCGCCGTGGCCGAGGAGCGCGCCAGCATCCTCTATGGCGTGCCGACCATGTTCATCGCCATGCTCGACCACCCGTCGCGTGCGCAGATGGACCTGTCGACCCTGCGCAGTGGCATCATGGCCGGTGCCACCTGCCCGATCGAGGTGATGCGCCGGGTCATCGACCAGATGCACATGGCCGAAGTGCAGATTGCCTACGGCATGACCGAAACCAGCCCGGTGTCGCTGCAGACCGGCCCGGACGACGACCTGGAACTGCGCGTGACCACCGTCGGCCGCACCCAGCCGCAGCTGGAAAACAAGCTGGTGGACGCCGACGGCTGCATCGTCCCGCGCGGTGAGATCGGTGAACTGTGCACCCGTGGCTACAGCGTGATGCTCGGCTACTGGGACAACCCCCAGGCCACGGCGGACGCCATCGACCCGGCGGGCTGGATGCATTCGGGCGACCTGGCGGTGATGGATGAACATGGGCACGTGCGCATCGTCGGGCGCAACAAGGACATGATCATTCGTGGCGGTGAGAACATTTACCCGCGTGAGCTGGAAGAGTTCTTCTATACCCACCCGGCGGTGGCCGATGCGCAGGTGATCGGCATTCCGTGCAGCCGCTATGGTGAAGAAATCGTGGCCTGGATCAAGCTGCACCCAGGGCATAGCGCCACGGTCGAGGAACTGCAGGGTTGGTGCAAGGCACGCATCGCCCACTTCAAGGTGCCTCGGCATATTCGTTTTGTTGAGGAATACCCGATGACGGTGACCGGCAAGGTGCAGAAGTTCCGCATGCGGGAGATTAGTGTGGCGGAAATCTCGGCGGTATCTGCGGGTTGATGGGTTGGGTCAACCGGCCCTTTCGCGGGTAAACCCGCTCCCACAGTACGGCGCCACTTGCAAGGTTGGCGCAATCCCTGTGGAAGCGGGTTTACCCGCGAAGAGGCCGGTCCTGCCAGTACACAATCCTGGTCTACCCTTAAGCCTTCACCGGTGGCTCCTGGCTCGGCGGGTCGCCCACCGTCGGTGGCATGGTCGGCTTGATCGGCAGCTCGTCCGGTTCTTCTTCTGGCACGGGCGGCGGCAAGCTCGGGTCGTCGATGTTGGGATCGGGGGTTTCCGGTGGAATGGGAATGTTCATGGCCTGACCTCGCGTGGGTGAATGAAGAGGTGCTGCAGGCTCTGACCGCTGGCAGTTGCCGTTCGCTCAATTTTTTTGAACCCCGCGCTTGTGCCTGGCTCTGAACCCTTACCGCCACCAGCCTGAGGGAGCAAGGTCGATGTCACGTAACGAGCCCTTTGAAAACGTGCCCACGGCGAACGATCACCCGGACCAGGCCATCAGCCTATCCCAGGCGTTGCTCGCGCCACGCATCGTGATCGAAGACACCCAACCGGTGCTCGAAGCCGGCACCTTCGCCGCCAAGGCCATCAGTGGCCAGCCGGTGGTCGTCGGCAGCAAGGTCTATTGCGATGGCCACGACCGCCTGGCGGTGATGCTCAACTGGCGCCAGGCCAACAGCCGCCGCTGGCATTGCGTGCCCATGCACTCGCCGGGCAACGACCTGTGGCTGGCCGAGTTCATCCCCACCGAACTTGGCCCGCACCTGTTCAGTATCGAGGCCTGGATCGACCCGTTTGCCACTTATTGCCACGACCTGGAGAAAAAATACCACGCCGGCGTCGAGGTGAAACTGGAGCTGGAAGAGGGCCGTTTGCTGCTGAGCAAAGGCCTCGAACTGTGCAGCGGCGCCCTGCACGAGGAACTTGAGGCCGTGCAGCAGCGCCTGGCTACACTCGGTCCCGACGACCAGGTGGCGTTGTTTCTCGACCCAACCACCGCCCGCCTGATGAGCGAAGCCGAACACCGCAGTTACCTGGCCCGCAGCCGTGAATTTCCGGTCGATGTCGACCGCCCGGCGGCGCAATTTGCCAGCTGGTACGAACTGTTCCCGCGTTCGATCACCGACGACCCGCAGCGCCACGGCACCTTCAACGACGTGCACGAACGCCTGCCGATGATTCGCGACATGGGCTTCGACGTGTTGTACTTCCCGCCCATCCACCCCATCGGCATGCAGCACCGCAAGGGCCGCAACAATGCCCTGCATGCCGAGCCTGGCGACCCCGGCAGCCCTTACGCGATCGGCAGCGCCGAAGGCGGCCACGATGCGATCCACCCGCAACTGGGCAGTCGCGAAGATTTTCGCCGGTTGGTCGCCGCTGCGGCGGAGCACGGCCTGGAAATCGCCCTCGACTTCGCCATCCAGTGTTCGCAGGACCACCCCTGGCTCAAGGAGCATCCGGGCTGGTTCAGCTGGCGCCCCGACGGCACCATCCGCTATGCCGAAAACCCGCCGAAGAAGTACCAGGACATCGTCAACGTCGACTTCTATGCCCCCGACGCGGTGCCGAGTTTGTGGCTGGCCCTGCGCGATGTGATCATCGGCTGGGTCGAGGAGGGGGTCAAAACCTTTCGCGTCGACAACCCGCACACCAAGCCACTGCCGTTCTGGCAATGGCTGATCGCCGATGTGCGTAGCCAGCACCCCGACGTCATCTTCCTCGCCGAAGCGTTTACCCGGCCGGCGATGATGGCGCGCCTGGGCAAGGTCGGCTACGCGCAAAGCTATACCTACTTCACCTGGCGCAACACCAAGCAGGAGCTGCGTGAATTCTACGAGCAGCTCAACCAGCCGCCGTGGAGCCAGTGCTATCGCCCCAACTTCTTCGTCAACACACCGGACATCAACCCGTACTTCCTGCACACCTCTGGACGCGCCGGCTTCCTCATTCGCGCGGCGCTGGCGACCATGGGCTCGGGCCTATGGGGTATGTACTCGGGTTTCGAGCTGTGCGAAGGCACGCCGCTGCCTGGCAAGGAGGAGTACCTGGATTCGGAGAAGTACGAAATTCGCCCGCGTGATTTCACCCAGCCCGGCAACATCATTGCCGAGATCGCCCAGCTCAACCGCATCCGCCGGCAGAACCGTGCTTTGCAAACGCATCTGGGCGTGGCGTTTTTCAACTGCTGGAACGACAACATCCTGTACTTCGCCAAGCGCACGGCCGAGCGCGACAACTACATCCTGGTGGCGATCAGCCTCGACCCGCACAACGCCCAGGAAGCGCACTTCGAGCTGCCGCTGTGGGAGCTTGGTTTGGATGACAACGCCGAAACCCATGGCGAAGACCTGATGAACGGCCATCGGTGGTCGTGGTACGGCAAGACCCAGTTCATGCGCATCGAGCCTTGGCACCAGCCATTCGGAATCTGGCGTATCGAAAAGGCTAGGTGAAAGTGGGAGCGGGCGTGCCCGCTCAACCTGGAAAATGCAAGGAGTCGCACATGGCCAAGCGTGCCCGCACGGCAGCCTTCATCGACGACCCGCTGTGGTACAAGGACGCCGTCATCTACCAGTTGCATATCAAGTCGTTCTTCGATTCGAACAATGATGGTATCGGCGACTTCGCCGGCCTGATCAGCAAACTCGACTACATCGCCGAGCTGGGCGTCAACACCCTGTGGCTGCTGCCGTTCTACCCCTCGCCTCGGCGCGATGACGGCTACGACATCGCCGATTACAAAGCCGTGCACCCCGACTATGGCAGCCTGGGCGATGCCCGGCGTTTCATCGCCGAGGCACATAAGCGCGGCTTGCGGGTGATCACCGAGCTGGTCATCAACCACACCAGCGACCAGCACCCGTGGTTTCAGCGTGCCCGCCATGCCAAACGCGGCAGCAAGGCGCGCGATTTCTACGTGTGGTCGGACGACGACCAGAAATACGACGGCACGCGCATCATCTTCCTCGACACCGAAAAGTCCAACTGGACATGGGACCCGGTCGCCGGCCAGTACTTCTGGCACCGCTTCTACGCGCACCAGCCAGACCTCAACTTCGACAACCCGCAAGTACTCAAGGCGGTGATCGGCGTGATGCGCTTCTGGCTCGACCTGGGTGTCGACGGCCTGCGCCTGGACGCCATCCCGTACCTGATCGAACGCGACGGCACCAACAACGAGAACCTCGCCGAAACCCACGACGTGCTCAAGGCGATCCGCGCCGAAATCGACGCCAACTACCCCGACCGCATGCTGCTGGCCGAAGCCAACCAGTGGCCGGAAGACACGCGTCCATACTTCGGTGAAGGCGAGGGCGACGAATGTCACATGGCCTTCCACTTTCCGTTGATGCCACGCATGTACATGGCCCTGGCCATGGAAGACCGCTTCCCGATCACCGACATCCTGCGCCAGACCCCGGAAATTCCCGCCAACTGCCAATGGGCGATTTTCCTGCGCAACCACGATGAGCTGACCCTGGAAATGGTCACCGACCGCGAGCGCGACTACCTGTGGAACTACTACGCCGAAGACCGCCGCGCGCGCATCAACCTGGGTATCCGCCGGCGCCTGGCGCCGCTGCTGCAGCGTGACCGTCGACGCATCGAGCTGCTCACCAGCCTGCTGCTGTCGATGCCCGGCACGCCAACCCTGTATTACGGCGACGAACTGGGCATGGGCGACAACATCTACCTGGGTGATCGCGATGGCGTGCGTACGCCCATGCAGTGGTCGCCGGACCGCAACGGCGGGTTCTCCCGCGCCGACCCGCAGCGCCTGGTGCTGCCGCCGATCATGGACCCGCTGTACGGCTACCAGACCGTCAATGTCGAAGCGCAAAGCCACGACCCGCATTCACTGCTGAACTGGACCCGGCGCATGCTGGCGGTGCGCAAGCAGCAGAAGGCCTTTGGCCGCGGCAGCCTGCGCACGCTCACGCCCAGCAACCGGCGCATTCTCGCCTACGTCCGCGAGTACACCGATGTCGACGGCAACACCGAGGTCATTCTGTGCGTGGCCAACGTGTCGCGCGCTGCCCAGGCCGCAGAACTGGAATTGTCACACTTCGCCGACAAAGTACCGGTGGAGATGCTCGGCGGCAGCGCCTTCCCGCCCATTGGCCAGTTGCCGTTCCTGCTGACCTTGCCACCCTATGCCTTCTACTGGTTCCTGCTGGCCAGCCGTGACCGCATGCCCAGCTGGCATATCCAGCCCACCGAGGGGTTACCTGAATTGACCACGCTGGTACTGCGCAAGCGCATGGAAGAACTACTGGAAGCACCTTCAAGCGATACCCTGCAAGCCACCATCCTGCCGCAATACCTGCCCAAGCGGCGTTGGTTCGCCGGCAAGGAAGGGCCGATCGACGCCGTGCGCCTGTGTTACGGCGTGCGTTTTGGCACTGCCACCACACCGGTGCTGCTCAGTGAAATCGAAGTGCGCAGCGACGGCACGGCCACCCGCTACCAACTGCCGTTCGGCCTGCTGCGCGAGGAGCAGATCACTACCGCGCTGCCGCAGCAGTTGGCCTTGTCGCGGGTGCGCCGCGCCCACCAGGTTGGCTTGATCACAGATGCCTTCGTGCTGGAGCCGTTCATCCGCGCCGTGATGCTTGCCTGCCAAGATGGCCTGCGCCTGCCATGCGACAACGCTGAGGGTGAATTGCGCTTCGAATGCACGGCGCAATTGGCCGGCCTGGCGCTCGACGAGGAAAGTGAAGTGCGCTACCTCAGCGCCGAACAGTCCAACAGTTCGGTAGTGATCGGCGACCGGGTGGTGCTCAAGCTGATCCGCCGGGTCAACCCAGGTGTTCATCCAGAGCTGGAAATGAGTGCCTACCTGACCGCCGCCGGCTTTGCCAACATCTCGCCGCTGCTGGCCTGGGTCAGCCGAGTGGATGAGCAGCAGGCACCGCACCTGCTGATGATTGCCCAGGGTTACCTGAACAACCAGGGCGATGCCTGGGGCTGGACCCAGAACACCCTTGAACGGGCCATTCGCGACCAGATGGAGCCCACCACCAGCGACCCCGAGGCGCACACCGACGCACTGGCCGAGCTCAGTGGCTTCGCTGCCTTGCTTGGCCAGCGCCTGGGCGAGATGCACCTGTTGCTGGCCGCGCCAACCGAAGACCCGGCCTTCCAGCCACGTCCCAGCAATGCGCAGGACAGCCAGCGTTGGAGCACGCAGATCAGCGCCGAGCTGACCCACGCTCTCGACCTGCTGGCCCAACACCGCGACACGCTCGACCGCGATAGCCAGGCCCTGGTCGATGACCTGCAGCAGCAGCGCGACGGCCTGGCCCAGCACATCGACAATCTGACCGACCAGGCCCAGGGCGGCCTGTTGATGCGGGTGCATGGCGACCTGCACCTGGGCCAGGTGCTGGTGGTGCAAGGCGATGCCTACCTGATCGATTTCGAAGGCGAGCCGGCCCGGCCGCTGGAAGAGCGTCGGGCAAAACACAGCCCGTACAAGGATGTCAGCGGCGTGCTGCGATCCTTCGACTATGCTGCTGCGATGATCTTGCGCAGCGCGTCTGCGGTGGACCTTTCAGACCCGGCGCGGCAGGCCCGGCAACGGGTTGCCCGGCAGTACCTGCACCAGTCGCGGCATGCCTTTGTCGAAGCCTATGGCCTGGCCACCGCCGCCATGCCCCACGCCTGGCAGCGGGCCGAGGGCGAGCGCGCGGCTCTGGAGCTGTTCTGCCTGGAAAAAGCCGCCTACGAGATTACCTACGAAGCCGAGAACCGTCCGAGTTGGCTGGCCGTGCCTTTGCATGGCCTGCATGGATTGATCAGTACCTGGGGAGAGTCAGAATGAACGTTACATTGCGTGAAAACGGTGGCCTTCGGCAACGGGACCTCGATGCCCTGGCCCGCGCCGAACACGCCGATCCATTTGCGGTACTCGGCCCCCATGGCGACGGCGCAGGCGGCCAGGTGGTCCGCGCCTTCCTGCCCAGTGCCCTGAATGTGCGCATCCTGGCTCGCCACGATGGGCGCGTGCTTGCCGAAATGGTGCAGGGCAGCTTGCCCGGGTTGTTCAGCGCGCACCTTGATGAGGCACAACCCTACCAGTTGCAGATCGGTTGGGCCGGTGGCGATCAGATTACCGAAGACCCCTACAGCTTTGGCCCACAATTGGGTGACATGGACCTTCACCTGTTCGCCGAAGGCAATCATCGAGACTTGTCCGGGCGCTTTGGCGCCCAGCCTACCCAGGTCGATGGTATCGACGGCGTGTGCTTCTCGGTGTGGGCGCCGAACGCTCGGCGGGTGTCGGTGGTGGGTGACTTCAACAACTGGGATGGGCGTCGCCACCCCATGCGCCTGCGCCACAGCGCCGGGGTGTGGGAGCTGTTCATTCCGCGCTTGGGTGTGGGTGAAACCTACAAGTTCGAAGTGCTCGGCAAGGACGGCATACTGCCGCTGAAAGCCGACCCGCTGGCCCGTGCCACGGAACTGCCGCCGAGCACCGCGTCCAAGGTGGCCGGTGAGCTTGGCCACGCTTGGCAAGACCACGACTGGATGGCGCAACGCGCGCAGCGCCATGCCTACAACGCGCCACTGTCGATCTACGAACTGCACCCAGGGTCATGGCGCTGCGAGCTGGACGAGGCGGGTGAAGTCGGGCGCTATTACAACTGGCGCGAACTGGCCGAGCGGCTGGTGCCCTATGTGCAGGAACTGGGCTTTACCCACATCGAGCTGTTGCCGATCATGGAGCACCCCTTCGGCGGTTCCTGGGGTTATCAGCCACTGTCGATGTTCGCGCCCACCTCGCGCTACGGCAGCCCGGAGGACTTCGCAGCCTTCATCGATGCCTGCCACCAGGGTGGCATTGGTGTGCTGCTGGACTGGGTGCCGGCGCATTTCCCCACCGACGAACACGGCCTGGCGCGGTTCGATGGCACTGCGCTGTACGAATACGATAACCCCCTGGAGGGCTACCACCAGGACTGGAACACGCTCATCTACAACCTCGGCCGTAACGAGGTGCGTGGTTTCATGATGGCTTCTGCGTTGCACTGGCTGAAGCACTTTCACATCGACGGCCTGCGCGTCGATGCAGTGGCTTCGATGTTGTACCGCGACTATTCGCGCAAGGCCGGTGAATGGGTGCCCAACCGCCATGGCGGGCGCGAGAACCTGGAAGCCATCGACTTCATCCGCCACCTCAACGGCGTGGCTGCCCACGAGGCCCCTGGGGCACTGATCATCGCCGAGGAGTCCACCGCCTGGCCCGGCGTCAGCCAGCCGACCCAGCAGGGCGGCCTGGGCTTTGCCTACAAGTGGAACATGGGTTGGATGCACGACACCCTGCATTACATCCAGAACGACCCGGTGCACCGCACTTTCCACCACAACGAGATGAGCTTCGGGCTGATCTATGCCTATTCCGAGCACTTCATCCTGCCCATCTCCCATGACGAAGTGGTGCACGGCAAGCACTCGCTGATCGACAAGATGCCCGGCGACCGCTGGCAGAAGTTCGCCAACTTGCGCGCCTACCTCACCTTCATGTGGGCGCACCCGGGCAAGAAGCTGCTGTTCATGGGGTGCGAGTTCGGCCAGTGGCGTGAGTGGAACCACGACAGCGAACTGGACTGGTACCTGCTGCAGTACCCCGAGCACCAGGGCGTGCAGCGCTTGGTGGGTGACCTCAATCGCCTGTACCGCGACGTGCCGGCGCTGCACGAGCAGGACTGCCAGCCGCAGGGCTTCCAGTGGCTGATCGGTGACGACGCGCAAAACAGCGTCTACGCCTGGCTGCGCTGGAGCAGCAGCGGTGAGCCGGTGCTGGTGGTGGCCAACTTCACCCCGGTGCCGCGCGAGGGCTACCGTATTGGCGTGCCGCTTGGCGAGCGTTGGCAAGAGCTGCTGAACAGCGATGCCGGGCTGTATGCCGGGTCCAACGTGGGCAACCTGGGGGCAGTGGCCAGTGAGGCATTGCCCAGCCATGGGCAGCCATTGTCGCTGGCGCTGAACCTGCCGCCGCTTGGGGTTCTGATACTGAAACCGGCCTGAGATTGTTGGGGCTGCTGCGCAGCCCATCGCGACACAAGGCCGCTCCTACAGGCTGACGCGATCCCTGTAGGAGCGGCCTTGTGTCGCGATGGGCCGCGCAGCGGCCCCAGCAATGGCACAGGCCTACCACCGCATCCGCACCCCAAGGCTGCCAATCAACCCATTCAAATCATTGTCATCCACATCGCTGCTGTAGTCGGCACTCACGAACAAGGCCACTGAAGGTGTTACCCGTGCCACCAGCCCCAAGCCCAGTTCCACCGTGGTCGAATAGCGCGAGCTGGAGATTTTGTCGACCTGGTCCAGCTTCACTTCATCGGCATTGCTGAAGTCATACCACACGTTGGTCCGTACATAGGGCTCGATGGGCATGCCACGCACTTCGTAGCGACCGGACAATTTGGCACCCACACGGCCGCTCCAGGTTGGCTGGCTGTCAAATGCCTGCAAGGTCTCTTCCTGCACCTGGTTGCCAGGGAAGAACTGTTGATTTATCAACTGTGCCTGAGGTTCGATCACCCAGTTGCCGCCCAGGCGGATCGGGTAACCGCCCTCCACCGAGAAGGTCATCGCGTGGCCGCTGTCGTCCAGTCGTTGGCCGCTTTCACCACGGCCCAGCACATCGATGCGCGAGCCCATGGCCACGGCGTCCAGGTGCCAACCCTGTTCATGGGTCATGCTCCAGTAAACACCCAGGCTTTCCCCACTCAGGTTCACGGCATTGCGCTGCTTGTCGCCCAACAGCGGGCGCATGCCGTTGAAGCTGCTTTGCAGGTTGTTGTGCCCCACGAAAATCCCTGCGCGGTGCACATTGCCCGCTGCAGTTTCACGCACGAACAGGTCCGGGCCGATTGTCAGTTGCTGGCTGGGTGCCTCCAGTTGGTCTGGGGGCTGTGAAACACTGCGCGAGGTGGTTGGGAAGAACTGCGCCCACTGGCTGGCGACCAGGTCCGGTGCCGCCTGCCCGTGACGTGCAGTCATGGCTTGGGAGAACGCGTTCAGGGTGCCGATGCTCAAGCCACTGGCGCTGATCGGGTCGAGCGACAGCTGAGGCACTGCTGTCTGCTGCAGAAAGCCGGGCGAAATAGGGTCATCCTGCAGTTCGTACGCGAAAGTTTCCACCGGGGTTGCCAGAAGCAGCGACGTGGAAACCGCGTAGAAAATGCTGTCGAAGCGCAAGGGGTTCGAGGTGCTTTTCATGGCGGATCTCCTTTGTTTTTGTGGGGTACAGCCCAAGGACCTGGCCTGTTGTCACGAGCTGTACGGCAAAAACAGTGGGCGACCCAAACCAGCACGCCGGCTTTCGCAAACGCGCACGAAGGCGCGAGCTAGAGGCCCGGCGCGAGATCTTTACTACTTGGTAATGTTCAGCTAAGGAGAGGTGGCCGCTTGCGTCAAGAAAGCGTGAAGGAAGTGTTGATGTTGTGTGGTAATGCTCAACCCCTTGTTTTGTTGAGCAAAACAGTAGGGTATAGCGGGGTTCGCTATTTGCCGTGCCCTGGCTATGAAGAATGATTGCTAGAGGCGCACTTCAACCGCCAACGGCAGGTGATCTGACAGGTGCGACCAAGGTTTGTGCCCCAAAATCCGCGGCCCATGGCTTTCGGCGTTACGCAGGTAGATGCGGTCCAGGCGCAGCAGCGGCAGGCGGGCAGGGTAGGTGCGGGCGAGGTGCCCATGGTGGCGCTCGAATGCCTCGTGCAAGTCGCGTTGCAGGCCGAGCGTGCGGTTGCCGTGGGTTTTCCAGTCGTTGAAGTCGCCGGCGATGATCACCGGGGCATCGGCGGGTAACGCGTCCAGCAATTTGCGCAGCAGTTGCAGCTGTTTTTGCCGGTGGCTTTCCAGCAACGACAGGTGCACGCAGATCGCGTGTACCTGGCCTTGCCCCGGTACATCCAGCACGCAGTGCAACAGGCCACGGCGCTCTGGCCCGGTGATTGACACATCAAGGTTGCGGTGCTCGATGATCGGGTATTTGGACAGCAGTGCATTGCCGTGATGGCCGTCGGGGTAAACCGCGTTGCGGCCATAGGCGAAGTCGCTCCACATGCTGTCCGCCAGGAATTCGTACTGCGAAGTCTGTGGCCAGCCGGGGTAACGGGCGGCGTGGCGGTCGTGGCTACCGAGCACTTCCTGGAGGAAGACGATATCGGCCTGGGTGCTGCGCACCGCCTCGCGCAGTTCCGGCAGGATGAAGCGCCGGTTGAAGGCGGTGAAGCCCTTGTGGGTATTCACCGTCAGCACCCGCAGGCGTTTTACGGCCGGGGCCTGGTTGATGCTGGCGAAACCTTCACTGCCGGCTTCGGGGTCCACGGTAACTCCTCGAACAATGGGTTTACACAAGGCCGCTTCTACAGATAACGGACATGCGCCAGTTACTCAGGTTCACTCCTCGTCGCGCTGCAGCACCATCAGCAGCATCGACCGCCCCTTGACCTCGAACGTGCTGTCGAACTGCAAATGCTGCCCTTTGCGTAACTCTGGCCGGTCGGTATCCACCAGGCAGCTCCAGTACTCGCCTTCAGGCACGGACGGCAACTTGAAAGGCACGATGTCATGGTGGGCATTGACGATCAGCAGCACCGTGGCCTCGGCGCCCGGCCGGGCGATGCCGCTGACCTGTGCGCGGCCATCGATCAGCATGCCCAGGCAGCGCCCGTGCGGGTCTTCCCACTGCTCCACAGTCATCTCGCTACCATCCGGCGCCAGCCAAGTCACATCCTTGACCCCGATCGCCTCATTGTAATCGCCCACCAGGAAACGTGAGCGGCGCAGCACCGGGTAGGCCAGGCGCAGACGGGTCAGGCGCTTGACGAAGGCCAGCAGCTCTTCGCCTTGCTGATCCAGGTCCCAGTTCACCCAACCGATCTCGCTGTCCTGGCAGTAGGCGTTGTTGTTGCCGTGCTGGGTGCGGCTGAATTCGTCACCGGCGACGATCATCGGCGTGCCCTGGGCCAGCAGCAGGGTAGCGAAATAGTTGCGCATTTGGCGCATGCGCAGGGCATTGATCCCCGGGTCGTCGGTCGGTCCTTCGACGCCGCAGTTCCACGACAGGTTGTTGTCGGTGCCGTCCTGGTTGTTCTCGTCGTTGTCTTCGTTGTGCTTGTGGTTGTACGACACCAGGTCGCGCAGGGTGAAACCATCGTGGGCGGTGATGAAGTTGACCGAGGAATACGGCCGCCGCCCACGGTTGTTGAACATGTCGCCCGAGGCGGTCAAGCGTGCGGCAAAATCGGCGAGCTGGCCTTCATCGCCTTTCCAGAAGGCGCGTGCGGTGTCGCGGAAGCGGTCGTTCCATTCCGCCCAGCCAGGGGCAAAATTACCCACCTGATAGCCGCCGGGGCCGCAGTCCCAGGGCTCGGCAATCAGCTTGACCTGGCTCAGCATCGGGTCCTGGCGGCAGGCGACGAGGAAGCCATGACGCTCGCTGTAGCCGTCGTGGTAGCGGCCAAGGATGGTCGCCAGGTCGAAGCGGAAGCCGTCAACGTGCATTTCACCCGCCCAGTAACGCAGCGAATCGGTGACCAGCTGCAGCACGCAGGGGTGGCTCAGGTCCAGGGTGTTGCCGGTGCCGGAATCGTTGATGTAGTAGCGCTTGTCGTCCGGCATCAGGCGGTAGTACGAGGCGTTGTCGATACCGCGCATCGACAGGGTCGGGCCGCGCTCGTTGCCTTCGGCGGTGTGGTTGTAGACCACGTCCAGGATCACCTCGAGCCCGGCGTCGTGCAGGTGGGCGACCATTTCCTTGAACTCGGCAATCTTGCCGCTGGCCAGGTAGCGCGGGTGCGGGGCGAAAAAGGCGATGCTGTTGTAGCCCCAGTAGTTGTTCAGGCCTTTGTCCAGCAGGTGTTGGTCGTTGACGAAGGCGTGAATCGGCAACAGCTCGATGCTGGAGACGCCCAGGTCCTTGATGTGCTTGAGCAGTTCGTCATTGGCCAGGCCGGCAAAAGTGCCGCGCAGCGCTTCCGGTACCGCCGGGTGGCGCATGCTGATGCCACGGGTGTGCGCCTCGTAGATGATCGTGCGTTCCCAGGGGATCAGCACGCGTTGGTCGCGGCCCCAGGTGAAGGCCGGGTCGATCACCTTGCACTTGGGGACGAAGGGCGCACTGTCGCGCTCGTCGAACGACAGGTCGCCATCGGGGTGGCCGATGGTGTAGCCAAACAGCGCTTCGGACCATTTCAGGCTGCCGACCAGTTGCTTGGCATAGGGGTCGATCAGCAGTTTGTTGGGGTTGAAGCGGTGGCCGTTTTCCGGCTCGTACGGGCCGTATACCCGGTAGCCATAGACCAGGCCAGGGTGAGCGTCGGGCAGGTAGCCGTGGTAGATCTCGTCGGTGTATTCGGGCAGCTCGATGCGCTCGATTTCCTGTTCGCCGGTGGAATCGAACAGGCACAGCTCGACTTTGGTGGCGTTGGCCGAGAACAGGGCGAAGTTAACCCCAAGGCCATCCCAGGTGGCACCGAGGGGAAAGGGCATGCCTTCGCGGATGCGCGACGGTGCGACCGAGCGGGTTTTCTTTGGGGTGCGGGGGCTCATGGCGGTCCTCGTATGGCCGTGGTGGAGGGGATTGTGCAGTCCTGCCCCGGCCTCTTCGCGGGTAAACCCGCTCCCACAGGTTCATCACCGGTGCTGAAAGCCGTGCAGTACCTGTGGGAGCGGGTTTACCCGCGAAGAGGCCAGTACAGGCTTAACCAGCAGAAGGCTTTTTCACCGCCCTGGGCTTTTTCGCCGCAGCCGGTTTAACCCCTGGCAGCGCGGCCACCTTGGGTTCGGCAGGTGGCTTGGGCTTGGCCGGTGCCCGTTTGCGTGGCGCCGCCTTGGGTGCCAAGGCTTCAGCCTCGGCCAACTTGCGTGCCATATCCCAGTGGCGGTCTTCCTGGCCGGCGGGTTTACCTTCGGACTCCCATATCTGGTAGGCAAATTCGCGAATACGCTTTTCATCGACACTCATCATGACGCTCCTGATGCTCAAGATTGTTGTATCAACAGGTTGACCGGAAACTCCGCCAGCACGGCGCTCAACATCAGCTCCTTGGAAGAGCTGACCGCCGCACAGGGGAAAAGTCCCGTCGAGTTGGCAGTTGACAAGGCAAACGGCAATACCAGCCGGGTGTCGTCCCAGTTCTGTGCCGGGATCAACGGGGTTGTGGCGCCACCGAGCAGGCTACTGGCCAGGCGTGGCGCGACGATGACGGCCCGCTCGCCCTCTCCCAGGCGGGCAAACGCAATCACGTTGTCTGCGTGCCGGCCCTGCACGCTCAGTGGCAGGTAGGCACCACGGCGGAACAAGTCGGCGTGTGCCTGGCGGCAGTCCAGCACTTTGGCGATCAAGGCCTGCTTGATGCGGCCATCGCGCCAGTGCGTCAGCAACTCGGCGGGCGCTGTGGCGTCGTCGAGGGTACGACGCCTGCAAGCGTAGTCCACGGCGCGGCGGTTATCCGGGTCGACCAGGCTGAAGTCCCAGTATTCATTGCCCTGGTACAGGTCGGGCACGCCTGGGGTTGTCATGCGCAGCAGGGTTTGGACCAGGCCGTTGAGGGCGCCTGGGCAGGCCAGCAGTTGTGCGGCATCGGCCACGGACTTGCGCAGTTGCTGGTTCTCGCTGTCCAGCAGCAGGCCATCGACATAGCGGGTGCAGGCGCTTTCATAGGCTTCGTTCGGTGCATTCCAGCTGCTGCGCAACTTGGCTTCGCGCAGGGCCTTCTGCTGCCATTGGCGAATGCGCTCGGCGTATGTGCGTAGGCCGCCCGTGTCCTGCAGGTCGAGCGCTAGCGGCCAGCTGCCGAGCAAGGTCTGCAAGAGCATCAGCTCGTCGCCAGGGCTGGGTGCTGGGCCGTCGTCCAGTAGTGTGCGCAAGGGGGCAGCCAATTCACGCCAATGCTCCACCCGACTGGCCAGCCACGGCCCGCGCTCGCTGAGTACGGCCAAGCGCGCTCGGGTGTCTTCACCGCGCTTGTGGTCGTGGGTGGCGGTGGCCAGCAGGTTGTCGGGGAAGTCGCGCAGGCGCCGCTGGGCTTCGTTGTGGAAGTGCGCAGGTGCTGCGCTGAAATGCTCGGCCTCGAAGCCCACGTCATTGCGCGACAGCAGCCGCGCGTTGCGGTAGAAGGCGGTGTCTTCCACGGCTTTGGCGGCGCTGGGCGCGGTCAGTTGCTGGAAGCGCACGCAGGCATGGCGCAGCTGCTTGCGGGCGCGGCCCGGTGGCAGGTGACGCCAGGCTTGCCCGCCCAGCCATCGTTCAAGTTGTTCCAGCAGTGGCCAGTCGGCTTCGCCAAGGTCTTGCCGGGCGTTGACCAGCGCCTGCTGGAAAAACCTTTCGTCTTCAGCCGGGCGCCCGCAGGCGTTGAAGTAGGTACGGTAGACAGGGTAATGCGCCACCAGCGCCTGCAAGGCCCGGCGAATCGCGCCCAGGGTCAGGTCGCGGGTCATCAGGTCGTTGCGTGCCACTTGCAGCAGGGCCAGGGCCACCGATTCGCAGTCACCGGCCAGGCTGGCGTTGAGTACCAGGTGACGAGCCTGGCGCACTTCTTCGGGGAAGTCCGGGCGCTCGCTGAGGTTGGCCCACAGCTCGCTCAGCGGCGCTTCGCCGGCCGGATCGTGTTGCAGCAGCGACACCTGGTTCATGAACTCGTAGCCGGTGGTGCCGTCGGTGAGCCAGTCGCGGTGCAGGTGCTCGTCAGCGCCAAGAATCTTCTCCACGTAGATCGGGAAGTGCTCCAGTGCTGCACTCAGCGGCCGCTGTGCCAGCAGGCCATCGACCCGTCGGCGTAGTTTGCGGCAATAGCCGCGCGGGTCGGCAAGGCCGTCGATATGGTCGATGCGCAGGCCGTCCACCAGGCCGCGTTCGATCAGTTCGAACAGCTTGGCGTGGGTGGCCTCGAACACCACTGCGCGCTCCACCCTCAGACCTCCGAGCTCGTTGATGTCGAAGAAGCGCCGCCAGTTGATGTCGTCGGCGGCGGTGCGCCAGCTGGCCAGGCGGTAGGTCTGGCGCTCCAGCAGCAGGTGCAGGCGCTTGAAACCATTTTCGGCGCGGCTGTCGAATGCCACTAGCGCTGATTCCAAGTCGGCACCTTCGCGCACCAAGCGTGCCAGTTCGGTGTGCAGCGCAAGGGCATCGGCCAGTGGGGTGGTCGATTCGGCCAATGCCGTGAAGTGCTCGGCCAGGGCCTTGAGTGCCGGCTCTGGGCTGAGGGCGAGAATCCAGCCATAGTCGACCGGGCAGATTGGGAAGCGGTGATCGTAATGGGCGATTTGCAGCGTGCCTTGCTGCTTGTCGAATTCAAGCGGTATGTCGCCGTTCTTCAGCGCCACGCCATAGTCGCTGCCGAGAAACGGCAACAGCAGTTGCCCGGCCAGCAGCGGGTCGCTGGAGTGCCACTGGATGTCGAAGAACTCCGCATACGGGCTGCGCCGGCCCCAGGCCAACAGGCTTTGCCACCAAGGGTTGTCGGCACCGCCCACGGCCATATGGTTGGACACAGTGTCAAGGATCAGCCCCATGCCATGCTGGCGCAGGGCGGCGACCAGTCGCTGCAGTGCCGCCTCGCCGCCAAGCTCCGGGTTCACGCAGGTAGGGTCGACCACGTCGTAGCCATGGCGCGAGCCCGCGCGGGCCTTGAGGATAGGCGAGGCATACAGGTGGCTTATGCCCAATTGAGCGAAGTACGGTACCAGCGGCACGGCGTGATCAAGGGTGAAGTCACTGTGAAATTGCAGGCGCAGGGTCGCGGTCAGTGGCTTCATCGGTCACGCTCCCAGGCTTGTTCGCGGGCCTGGGCCAGCAGCTCCAGGCGGCGAGCGGCATGCTCGTCGTCGAGCAGTTCGCGCACTGGCTGGGCGAAGCGCCGCCTCCAATTGGGGTGGCCGCTGGTGGTCCCCGGCAGGTTGGGCTGCTCGTCGCAACCCAGCAAGTCTTCCAGCGGCACCAGCACCAGCGGTGCGCGGGTATGGCCAACGTAGCGGATGGCGGCGTCGATTACCGCGTCATTGTCCTTCAGCTCGCCATAGTTGGCCTCCAGGGTGCGGCGCAGGCCGTCGTGTTCTTTCTGGCGGTCGTGGCGCCAGTGCAGCTCGGTAGCGGCGTCGATCAGTTGCAAGCGCTGGCTCCAGTCGATGTCGCGGTTTTCCAGCCAGCCGGCCAATGGCGCGAGGTCATGGGTGCCCGTGGTGGCCAGGGCGTTGTCCGGCCAGTCGAGAATCGGCTTGAACTGGCCGGGCTGGGTCTGCTCGAAGGGCAGCACGCGCATGCCCAGCACGGCTTTTTCGGCCAGTGTCTCGCGCAGGCCATCGGGTACGGTGCCCAGGTCTTCGCCAAGAATGATCGCCTGGTGGCGCACCGATTCCAGCGCCAACAGGCGCAACAGGTCGTCCAGCGGGTAATTGAGGTAGGCGCCTTCGCTGGGCTTTGCCCCCTGCGGGATCAGCCACAGCCGGCGCAGGCCCATCACATGGTCGATGCGCAGGCCGCCAGCGTGGGCGAGGTTGGCCCGCAGCATCTCGATGAAGGCGCGGTAGCCGTTGCGCTTGAGGCCCTCGGGCGAGAAGGCGCAGATACCCCAGTCCTGCCCGGCGCGGTTGAGGATGTCGGGCGGCGCCCCCACTTTCAGGCCGGCCAGCAGTTCATCCTGGCGGCTCCAAGCCTGGCTGCCGGCGCCGTCGGCGCCCACCGCCAGGTCGGCGATCAGGCCCACGGCCATGCCGTTGCCACGGGCTGCCTCGTGGGCACGCTGCAGGCCGCGTTCGGTCAGCCACTGGCAAAAGGCATGGAACTCGACCTTGGCCGGGTAGGCGCTGGCAAAGGCTTCCACTTCCGGGTGGTACGGGTCGTGCCAGGCCTTGGGCCAGTTGCGCCAGTCGGCGCCCAGGCCATGCTCGACTGCCTGGGCCTGGAGCACCTCGAAGCGACAGTGGTGTTCCAGCGCCTGGCCACCGGCTGCGCGGAAGCTGTCGAAATCGCTGCGTAGCGGGTGGTTGCCTTGGCTGAAGCCCTGGTACAGCGCTTCTAGCAGGCGCAGGCGGGCGCTGGCGGCGCGTGGCCAGTCGACCAATGGGCGTTGCTCCAGCTCCTCCAGTTGCTGTTCCAGGCCGCAGGCCTCGATGGCCATGCGCACCTCCCGTTCACCCAGCAAGGACGCGGGGCTGGCGTACAGGGTGTTGAGCAGCAGGCGACTGGACGGCGAGTAGGGGCTGTAGTGTTCCTGGTCGATGGCCGACAAGGCGTGGATCGGGCTGATGGCCAAGGCATCGGCGCCGCGCTCGGCTGCCGAGCGTGCCAACTGCTCCAGTGCCAGGCAGTCGCCGTAGCCACCATCGCCGGGGCGACGCAGGCTGTACAGCTGCACCGCCAGGCCCCAGCAGCGTGGTGGTGGTTGTTGCACATCGTCCTCCAGGCTGTGGCAGCGTGGCGGGGCAATGGCCACAGTGAAGCGGCGGCTGTCGATTTCTACCTGATGGTAGCCAATCGGCAGATCACCGGGCAGACGCGCCTGCTGGTCAAGGCTCAGGGTAAGCGAGGCCTGGTCTTCCAGGGTGCAGTGGGCGACACTGGCGGCGCTGAAGTAGCGCGCCAGCGCCAGCGGTTGGCCCTGCTCGGCGGTCAGCAAGGGCGGCAGGTGCTCACTGTCCTCGGCGGCTTCCACCGCACGCAGGCTGGCGGCAATGGCCGTGTCATCGCTGGCTGGGTGGCCAAGGCCTGCGAGGATATTGCGCAGCACTTCGTCGCTGACACGCTGAGGCCGGGCATTGGCGTCGATCCAGTCGCGGCTGAGCCCGACGAGGGTCGCCAGACGGTGCAGGGCGGTTTCGCTCATAGGCGCTCCTGGGCAGGGGGAAGCAGGCTGACCACACAGCTGTACGCAGCCAGGTGGGTATCCGGGTGCCGGGTGTCGCTGCTGTCGAACAGCCGAGCGGGTGGCGCGGGCAGCTCGACGGCTTGCGCGGTGTCGGCCAGGTTCAGGTCGATGCGCAATGTGTTGCCATTGCCTAGCCGCCAGCGTGCGGTCAGCGCCTTGTCGCCGTGCACCTCGGCGCCCAGTGCACGGCTGCCGGGCAAGTGCGGGATGACGTGGCGGCGGCGCAGGTCGAGTAGCTGCTGGTACAGGCCGTGCCAGCCGGCGATCACCTCCTTGTTTTGCGGGCGCGAAGACTCGAAGGTCTGCTCGGCGTTGGGGTCGGGAATATGCTCACGCTGATCGGGGTCGGCAAACGCGGTGAAGTGGGCGAATTCACCTCGGCGGCCTTCGCGCACGGCATCGGCCAGCGCATCATGGAAATCGGTGAAAAACAGAAATGGCCGGCAGCTGCCGTCGTCATCGCCCATGAACAGCAGCGGAATCATCGGTGCCAGCAACAGCAGGCCGGTGGCCGCACGCAGGGCCGGTGGCGAGCACAGGCGGGTCAGGCGTTCACCGAGCGCGCGGTTGCCGATCTGGTCGTGGTTTTGCAGGAACAACACAAAGGCACTGGGCGGCAGATGCGCGCTGGGTTCGCCGCGTGGCGTGCCATGCCGGTTGGGTTCGCCCTGGAACACGAACCCTTCGCCAAGGCAGCGCGCCAACTGGTCGATGGGGCGTTGCTGGTAGTCGGCGTAGTAACCCTCGGTTTCGCCGGTCAGCAGCACGTGCAGGGCATTGTGGCCGTCGTCGTTCCATTGGGCGTCGAAGCCTTGTTCCAGCAGGCCGGCTTGGTTGTGCTCGTTTTCCAGCACCAGCCACACCTGGCGGCCAGGTTCCACTGCAGCGCGTACGCGCTGCGCCAGTTCGACGAGGAAGTCCGGCTGGTCGATGGCGTGCACGGCGTCCAGGCGCAGGCCGTCGCAGCGGTAGTCGCACAGCCACATCAGGGCATTCTGGATGAAGTACTCGCGTACCTGCGGGCGGCGGAAGTCGATGGCCGCGCCCCATGGCGTCTGCCGGTCTTCGCGGAAGAACGGGCTGGCGTACTGGTGCAGGTAATTGCCGTCGGGGCCGAAGTGGTTGTACACCACGTCCACCAATACCATCAGCCCTTCGCCGTGGGCCTGGTCGACCAGTGCGCACAGCTGTTCGGGGCTGCCGTAGGTGTTCTGCGGCGCGTAGGGCAGCACGCCGTCGTAGCCCCAGTTGCGTTCGCCGGGGAACTGCCCCAGCGGCATCAGTTCGATCGCGCTGATGCCGAGTTCGGCCAGGCGCGGCAGTTGCCGAGCTACCCCGGCGTAGCCATCGAGCAGGCCAACATGCACCTCCTGGATCACCGCTTCATGCCAAGGCCGGCCTTGCCACGGGTGTTGCCAGGCGTAACCGGCCACATTCACCACCTGGCTCGGCCCTTGTACGCCGTCGGGCTGGTAGCGTGAGGCCGGGTCGGCCACCAGCAATTCACCGTCGATTCGGTAGTGGTAACGGTCACCGGCCTGGCATGGGGCCACGCCGGTGTACCAGCCATCGTCGCCGGGCAGCAGCTCGATGGCCGGTTGCTGTTCCAGTTCAACGCTCACGCTGCGCGCATCGGGTGCCCAGAGGGCGAAGCGCGCCGACGTGGCGTCCAACAAGTGTGCGCCATGCCTGTGCATCTTCCAGCCCCCGCTCAGTAGTGGCTCAGTTGTGCCTGCTTGACCAGGTCCTCGTACAGGCGGGCGTAGGGCTCCACCGCCTGGCACCAGTTGAATGGCTGGGTCATCGAAAGGCAGCGCATGGCGTTGAGCAGGTCCTTCTTGCCGTATACATAGAAGGCGCGGCTCAGTGCCTGGCGGTAGCTCTCGACGGTCGATTCGTTGAACAAGAAGCCCGTGACGCCGCACTCGATGGTGTCGGCCAGGCCGCCTGTATTGCGCGCCACCGGCAGTGAGCCGAAGCGTTGCGCGTACATCTGGCTGAGGCCGCAAGGCTCGTAGCGCGACGGCATAAGCAGGAAGTCGCTGCCCGCGAACATCCGTCGAGCATCGGTTTCATTGAAACCGATGCGCACACCGATACGCCCTGGGTGGCGCAGCGCCAGTTCGCGCATGGCTTGTTCTTCTTCCGGCTCGCCACGGCCGATGATCGCGATCTGCCCACCTTGTTCGACGATGTAGTCGGCCACGCCCAGGGTCAGGTCCAGGCCCTTCTGATAGACCAGCCGCGAGACCACGGCGAACAGCGGGCCTTCGGAGTCTTCCAGGCCGAACAGCTCGCGCACTTCATGGGTGTTGCGCGCCTTGCCTTCCCAATCGTTGATGCTGAAGTTGTGCTGCAGGTGCTTGTCGGTGGCCGAGTCCCAGCTTTCGTCGATACCGTTGGGGATGCCACCTAGCAGGCCTTGCTGGGCCTTGCTGGCGAGGAAGCCGTCCAGGCCGCAGCCGAATTCCGGGGTGGTGATTTCCCGCGCATAGGTGGCGCTGACCGTGGTGATGTGGCTGGAGTAGGCCAGCCCAGCCTTGAGGAACGACAACTTGCCGTAGAACTCCATGCCTTCCTGCTGCATGGCGTGGTCGGGGATCGCCAGCTCCGGGCTGCAGCCGCGGCTATATACTCCCTGGTAGGCCAGGTTGTGGATGGTGAACAGGGTGGGCGTGCTCAGCCCGCGCCAGTGCATGTAGGCCGGGGCCAGGCCGGCGGGCCAGTCATGCGCGTGCACCACTTCCGGCGTCCAGTGGATCTTGCCTTCGCCAGCGGCGATTTCGGCGGCAGCCAGGCCCAGGCGAGCGAAGCGAATGTGGTTGTCAGGCCAGTCTCGGCCGTTGTTGGCACCATAGGGTGTGCCGTCGCGTTGATACAGTTCGGGGCAGATCAGCACGTAGATGACCAGGCCGTCGGCCATGTCCATGCGCCCGATCTTGCACGGCGGCAGGGCCGCGTGGCCGCCCAGTTCACCCACGATATGGATCGGGTTGTCGCTTTCCATGACCTGGCGGTAGCCGGGGATGAGCACCCGTACATCGTGCAGGTGCGCCAGGGCACGGGGCAGCGCGGCGGACACGTCGCCCAGGCCGCCGGTTTTCACCAGGTCGGCGATTTCCGAGGTCACGAACAGAATCTTGCGCATGTTCGGGTTGTGTTGGCGCTGGGCGCCGGGTGCCTTGCCTGTCGTGGCGAAATCCGGGGTGAGCGGCTCGCGGTTGTCCGGGTTGAATGAATCTACGTGAGGCTCGACAGCGGCACTGATCATACTTCTCTCCGTCCCTATGCTTGGCCGGGTGCTGGCACCCGTGGCGATGTTTCGTGTTGGTTCTCTCTAATTTTGAATCTGCGTAGTGCGTTCCTTGCCCCAGGGTCGTGCGCGCAGGCACAGCGCGATCGGCGCTCCGGCCGAAGGCGATTGGACTGGTTGGGGTTGTAGGCTGAGGATTGGGAGTAGCCCAATGCGTCTGGCCTTCTTTGTTCATGACCCGCCGGCTTTCCTGAAAGTTCGACTTATTTTGGTCACTCTTCCTGATGAGCAAATGGCGGGCCGAAAACCGAGTGTAGGAGAGAAAGTGCTAAAAAGGTGACCCGCTGGTCACTATTGTTATGTGCGGAATAGACGCAAACGTTGGCGTATGTGACTGGATGTGAAAAGGTTTGTCGGGGGTGTTTGGCGGGTGCGCCAATTTGTGGCCAGCAGGGGGCCGTGCACCAAGTTGGTGCTTGGTGGAGGATTAAAAAGCTACGTCGGGGAGATCAGCAGGTGGGAGCCTTACAGCCCCCACTGGAGGAAGGGAAGATCAGAGGCTGACAGCTTTATCGCCATCACGTTGTTGCGCCAGCAGCAGGTTCAGCTGGGCGACCTGTTGGCGCAGTTGGTCACGTTCGTCCTTCAGTTTACGCAGCTCATCACGGCGCACGGAGACATAGAGTGTCTGGGGTGGGGTTGCAGGCATCAAGGTACCCATGAGCACACCTCGCGGTTTTGGCTGGTGACAAGTCAAAGCGTAGACGCTTCACGCGGGGCGCATTTTGAATTCTTTCGCAGGCCTTGGGAACTTTTTTGTTTATCGTGGTCTTGCCGTTCGTCGCTGAACCCTCGGGCGGCATGCTGGACTAATCTGAACAGCTGGACTGTATTGTCATCCATTTCGAAAGGGGAGCATCGGCTCATGCAACTGGGAATCGTCGGGCTGGGCCGCATGGGCGGCAACATCGCAAGGCGCCTGATGCGCGCCGGCCATCGCACCGTGGTACACGACCGCAACCGTGAAGCCATCACTGGGCTGGAGGGCGAGGGCGCCCAGGGCGCGCACGACCTCGGTGCACTGGTACAAAAGCTGAAAGCGCCGCGTGCCGTATGGGTGATGCTGCCGGCCGGCGAGCCCACCGAGCAAACCATCGCCCAATTGGCCGAGCTGCTGGAGCCGGGCGATGCGATCATCGACGGCGGCAACACCTTCTACAAGGACGACATGCGCCGCGCCGCAGAACTGGCCAAGCGCGGCCTGCATTACCTGGACGTCGGTACCTCCGGCGGCGTATGGGGCCTGGACCGTGGCTACTGCATGATGATCGGTGGCGAAAAGGACGTGTTCGAGCGCCTGGAGCCCCTGTTCAAGGCGCTGGCGCCAGGCGTGGGTGACATCCCCCGTACCCATGGCCGCAGCGGCGAGCACCAGCGGGCCGAACACGGCTATATCCACGCCGGCCCACCTGGCGCCGGGCACTACGTGAAAATGGTGCACAACGGTATCGAGTACGGCTTGATGCAGGCTTATGCCGAAGGCTTCGACCTGCTGCGCAGCAAAGGCGGCGACGAGCTGCCGGAAGACCAGCGCTTTGACCTGAACGTGGCCGAAATCGCCGAAGTGTGGCGGCGCGGCAGCGTGGTGACCTCGTGGCTGCTCGACCTTACCGCCGATGCGCTGGTGGCCGACCCGCAGCTGTCGCAGTTCAGTGGCTCGGTGTCCGACAGTGGCGAAGGCCGCTGGACCATCGACGCTGCGGTCGAGCAGGCGGTGCCGGTGCCGGTGTTGTCCAGCGCATTGTTCGCGCGCTTCCGCTCGCGCCAGCAGCAGGGTACTTATGGTGACAAGATTCTCTCGGCCATGCGCCTGGGCTTCGGTGGCCACGTCGAGAAGAAAGCCGAATGACCAAACAGACCATTCCCGCTGCACCCCCTTGTACCCTGTTCCTGTTCGGCGCCAATGGCGACCTGGTCAAGCGCCTGCTGATGCCGGCGCTGTATAACCTCAGCCGCGACGGCCTGCTGGACCGTAACCTGCGCATCGTCGGCGTCGACCACAACGCGGCCAGCGCCGCGGATTTCGCTGAGCGGCTGCAGGCGTTCATGCGCGAGCGTGACAAAGGCCGCGAGGGCGGCGACCAGTGCCTCGACGATAAGCTCTGGGCCCGCTTGGCCAAGCGCCTGGATTACCAGACAGGCGACTTCCTCGACCCGGCGACTTACCAAGCCATTGCCAAGCGCATCGAAAAGACCAGCCACGGCAACGCCATCTTCTACCTGGCCACGTCGCCGCGCTTCTTCCCCGAAGTGGCGCAGCGCCTCGGGCAGGCCGGCTTGCTTGACGAGTCTGCCGGCGGCTTTCGCCGAGTGGTGGTGGAAAAGCCCTTCGGCACCGACCTGGCCAGCGCCGAGGCGCTCAACGCTTGCCTGCTGAAGGTGATGGGCGAGCGGCAGATCTACCGCATCGACCATTATCTGGGCAAAGAAACGGTGCAGAACATTCTGGTCAGCCGCTTCTCCAACGGCCTGTTCGAATCGTTCTGGAACAACCACTACATCGACCATGTGCAGATCACCGCAGCAGAAACCGTCGGCGTCGAGACCCGTGGTGCGTTCTATGACAGCACCGGCGCCTTGCGTGACATGGTACCCAATCACCTGTTCCAGTTGCTGGCGATGGTGGCCATGGAGCCGCCGGCCGCGTTCGGCGCCGATGCGGTACGCGGTGAAAAGGCCAAAGTGGTCGGTGCCATCCGCCCATGGTCGGCAAAAATGGCCCTGAAGAACTCCGTGCGTGGCCAGTACAGTGCCGGCAAGCAGGGGCGCAAGCAACTGCCCGGTTACCGCCAGGAGGCCAACGTCGCGCCTGAGAGCCAGACCGAAACCTACGTGGCGCTGAAGGTGATGATCGACAATTGGCGCTGGGCCGGCGTGCCGTTCTACCTGCGCACCGGCAAGCGCATGAGCGTGCGCGACACCGAGATCGCCATTTGCTTCAAGCCCGCGCCGTATGCGCAGTTTCGCGAGTCGGAGCTGGAGCGGCCCAAGCCCAACTACCTGAAAATCCAGATCCAGCCCAACGAAGGCATGTGGTTCGACCTGCAGGCAAAGCGGCCCGGGCCGGAGCTGGTGATGGAGAATGTCGAGCTGGGCTTTGCCTACAAGGACTTCTTCAAGATGACCCCGGCGACCGGCTACGAGACGCTGATCTACGACTGCCTGACCGGTGACCAGACCCTGTTCCAGCGGGCCGACAATATCGAAAACGGCTGGCGAGCGGTGCAGCCGTTTCTCGATGCCTGGGCCCAGGGCGGCGATGTGCATGGCTACCCGGCCGGCGAAGATGGGCCCGAAGCGGGCAATGAATTGCTGGCGCGGGACAAGCGCGAGTGGCACCGGTTGGGGTAAGACTTTTGTAAATTCTGTGCCGGCCCTTTCGCGGCTAAAGCCGCTCCCACAGGGATACCACTTCCCTTAGGGCCGATGCGATACCTGTGGGAGCGGCTTTAGCCGCGAAAGGGCCGCCACAGGCGATCACACCAAGGAGACTTAATGCCCGCCCACATCGAAGACTACGCCCTGCTGGGCAACTGCCGCAGCGCCGCCCTGGTCAGCCGCGATGGCTCGCTCGACTGGCTGTGCCTGCCGCGCTTCGACGCTCCAGCGGTATTCGCTGCCCTGTTGGGCAACGAAGAAAATGGCCGCTGGCGCCTATCTCCTTGCGACCCGATCGAACACAGCAGCCGCCAATACCTGGACGATACCTTGGTACTGGAAACCACCTGGGTGACGGCCACTGGCCGGGCCCGCGTGCTCGATTTCATGCCCCTGGGTGAGGTCAATTCGGTGGTGCGCATCGTCGAAGGCCTGTCTGGCGAAACCAACTTCGAAATGGACCTGGTCATGCGCTTCGACTACGGTCGCAGCGTGCCTTGGGTCGAGCGGCTCGACCCACTGACCCTCAGCGCCGTGGCAGGCCCGGACCGGCTGATCCTGTGCAGCACCGTGCCCCCGCATGCCCGCGACCACCATACGGTTGCCCGCTTTCGCGTCGGCCCGGGCCAGCGCCACGTCTTCAGTCTGCGCCACCAACCCTCGCACTTGTCGGTACAGCCCAACTGCGATGTCGAACAGGCCTTGGCCCAAACTGTCGACCAATGGCAGGCTTTCGCCGCCCGTTGCCCAGAGGTAGGCCCATACACTGCGCTGGTGCGCCGCTCGCTGCTCACCCTCAAGGCCATGACCTACGCCCCCACCGGCGGCATCGTCGCCGCCGTCACCACTTCGTTGCCCGAGCGTGTGGGCGGGGAGCGCAACTGGGACTACCGTTTCTGCTGGCTGCGCGACGCCACCATGACCCTGCTGGCCTTCATGAACCTCGGCTACTTCGACGAGGCCCAGGCCTGGCGTGAGTGGCTGCTGCGCTCGGTAGCCGGCAACCCCGAGCAGATGCAGATCATGTACGGCCTGGCCGGTGAGCGCGACCTGCAGGAGTACACCTTGCCGTGGCTGGCCGGTTACGAACATTCGCAACCCGTGCGAGTCGGCAATGCTGCCTCGCAGCAGATGCAATTGGACATCTATGGCGAACTGGCCGATGCCATGAGCCAGGCGATCAAAGGCGGCTTGCCGCGTCACCCACGCAGCGCCGCCATCTCCCGATTGATTCTGCCCTACGTCGAGCGCATCTGGCGTGAGCCGGACGAAGGCATCTGGGAGGTGCGTGGCGGCCGGCAGCAGTTTGTGCATTCCAAGGTGATGGCCTGGGTCGCCTTCGACCGTGCTGCGGGGCTGGCCGACACCACTGAAGAGGGCCGCGAGCGCGGGCAGCATTACCGCCAGGTGGCTGACGAGATTCACCGCGAAGTGTGCGAGAACGGCCTGGACGCCAGCGGCAAATACTTTGTCCAGGCTTATGGTTCAAGCGAAATGGACGCCAGCCTGTTGCAGATTGCCCTGACCGGCTTCCTGCCAGCAGATGACCCACGCTTTCTGCGCACGCTGGCACAGATAGAACAGCGGCTATTGAAAAACGGCCTGCTGCTGCGCTACGACAGCGACAGCTGCAGCGACGGCTTGACCCCGGGTGAGGGCACCTTCCTGGTGTGTTCGTTCTGGCTGGCCGATGTTTACGTGTTGCTGGGGCGCCAGCAAGAAGCGCAGGCCTTGTACGAACGCCTGACCGGCCTGTGCAACGACCTCGGCCTACTGGCCGAACAGTACGACCCGGCGGGCCAGCGCATGCTCGGCAACTTCCCCCAGGCGTTTAGCCATATTGGCATCATCAACACCGCCCTGAACCTGCACCGCGCACAGTGTCCGGTGCGAGACAGGGCACGTTGTGGATAGCGTCGTTACCATTGGCAAACAGTGTGTGACGCATTGCGTCACATATGATACTTTGCTTCGTGTGATGCATGGGGTCACACTTGGTTCGTCTCCCAAATGGACGCGGCGAGCTACCCATGATCATCAGTTTTCGGCACAAGGGACTGCGAGTTTTTCATGAAACGGGTAACACCCGAGGGATTCAGGCCCCTCACGCAAGGCGTTTAAAACGGCAACTCCAGTTCCTTGACCGCGCCATGGCTGCGCAGGATTTGAACGTACCAGGCTGGCAGTTGCATCCGCTCAAAGGAGCGTTATCGGATTTCTGGTCAGTCAGTGTTTCCGGTAACTGGAGGCTGACTTTTCGCTTCGTGGGTTCGGATGTCGAACTGGTCGATTACCTTGATTACCACTGAAAAGGAAAACTGATCATGCCTTTGCATAATCCGCCACATCCCGGTGAAACCCTGCGTGAAGATGTTCTGCCCGCGTTAGGTCTGACGGTGAAGGCGTTCGCGTCGCATCTTGGGTTCTCTCGCGAAGCACTGTCGCGGGTATTGCACGGCCGCGCGGCGATTTCTCCGGACCTGGCGATACGCCTGGAGATGGCGGGTATCAGCACCGCCCGCCTGTGGTTGGCCATTCAGGCTGATTACGATATCTGGCAGGCGCGTCACCGACAGCAACCTGTGATTACCCGGTTGTTTCAGGCCGCCTGATGTAAAAGTGTGAAACGACCGGAGTAGACTAGGCCAAACCCCTTCGGCACGGAGCACACATGGGCATTCGCGGTACGGATCGGCAGATCGACAACATCGAGTTCAATGTCAGCGACATCGCACGCAGCAAGGCTTTCTATGGCAGCGTGTTCGGCTGGGTCTTCGCCGACTACGGGCCAACATACACCGAGTTCAGCGACGGCCGCCTTACGGGTGGTTTCACCACGGGTGAGCCGGTGCGCCCGGGCGGGCCGTTGGTGATTTTGTACGCCGATGACCTTGACGCCACGCAGCAACGGGTCGAAGCGGCCGGGGCGAAAATCAGCCGGGCGACCTTTGCCTTCCCTGGCGGGCGGCGTTTTCATTTCATCGACCCGGACGGTTACGAACTGGCCGTGTGGACGGCCCAAGCCTGATGGCCAACCACAAGATCGAAATTCGCCGACGCAACATCGAGAAAATCCTGCAGGCGGCGGAGAAGGTGTTCGCTGAGAAGGGCTACGGCGCCACCTCCATGGGCGATATCGCCGAGCAGGCGGAGCTGCCGCGCTCCAACCTGCATTATTACTTCAGCACCAAGGACGAGCTTTTCCGCGCGGTTTTGCAGGACCTGCTGGATGTGTGGAAGCAGGATGCACTGTGCTTCGAGAACTTCGACGACCCACGCGTGGTGCTGACCAGCTACATCCGGGCGAAGATGGGCCATTCGCGTTCGCGGCCGCTGGGCTCGAAGATCTGGGCCGAAGAGATGCTGCACGGGGCGCCGGTGCTGGGGGTGAACCTGGATGACAGCCTTGTGCCTTGGGCCAAGTTGAAAGAAGCCAAGATCCGCCGCTGGGTGGAGGAGGGGCGCATCCTGCCGGTGGAGCCGTCGGCGCTGTTGTACATGATCTGGGCCTCTACCCAGCACTATGCCGACTTTGGCTACCAGGTGCAGTTGCTCAACGGCGGCGAGGTGCTGTCGGACATGGCGTTCGAGAGTGCGGTTCAGACGGTGACCAGCGTGATCTTGCGGGGGATTGGGCTACAGCCGTGAACCGCTGTTGCGGGCTGGCTCGGTCCTTTGTGGGGGCGGCCTTGTGTCGCGAAAGGGCCGCTAAGCGGCCCCCGGATTTCTGCATCGTTGCGAAGATTGCTGGGGCCGCTCTGCGGCCCTTTCGCAACACAAGGCCGCTCCTACACGGGGGTAGTCGGTGCGGTAGCAGCTTGCTTCAACTGGCCTCGCGGTAGGGGTTGCGTGGGTCCTGCGTCCAGTTCAGGTATGGCTTGCCGGTATCCTGCGCCTCCATCTCGATGCAGTTTTCAACCGGGCAGGTGATTTGGCACAGGTTGCAGCCCACGCATTCCTCTTCGATCACGTTGTACGCATGGGTACCGTCAGCCTTGAGCGTGCTGGCAATCGCCTGGTGCGAGGTATCCTCACACGCAATGTGGCAGCGCCCACAGCCGATACAGGCCTCCTGGTCGATATGCGCCACCGACTTGTAGTTGATGTCCAGGTACTTCCAGTCGGTGGTGTGCCCTACCGCCTGGCCACGGAACGCCTCGATATTGGCGTGCCCATGCTGGTCCATCCAGCGTGCCAGGCCGTCCTTCATGTCCTCGACAATACGGAAACCATGCAGCATCGCCGCCGTGCAGACCTGCACGGCGCCACTGCCCAAGGCCATGAATTCCGCTGCATCACGCCAGTTGCCGATACCGCCGATGCCACAAATCGGCAAGCCACGGGTGTCTGGGTCGCGGGCGATTTCTGCCACCATGTTCAGGGCAATCGGCTTCACGGCCGAGCCGCAGTAACCGCCATGGGTGCTCTGGTCACCGACGATGGGGTGGGCCACCATGCGGTCCAGGTCGACGCTGGTAATGGAGTTGATGGTGTTGATCAACGACACCGCATCGGCCCCACCACGGTGGGCGGCGCGGGCCGACTGGCGGATGTCGGTGATGTTCGGCGTGAGCTTCACGATCACGGGCAACGCGCAGTAGGTTTTGCACCAGCGGGTGACCATTTCCACGTATTCCGGCACTTGGCCTACCGCCGCGCCCATGCCGCGCTCCGGCATGCCGTGCGGGCAGCCGAAGTTCAGCTCGATGCCATCAGCCCCGGTGGCTTCCACCAGCGGCAGGATGAATTTCCACGACTCCTCCACGCAGGGCACCATCAGCGAGACGATCAACGCCCGGTCGGGCCAGTCCTTCTTCACCTGGGTGATTTCGCGCAGGTTGATGTCCAGCGAGCGGTCGGTGATCAGCTCGATGTTGTTGATGCCTTGCACCATGCGGTTGGCGCCGTAGTGCGCCGAATAGCGCGACGACACGTTGACCGCCGCCGGGTCTTCCCCCAGTGTTTTCCAGACCACGCCGCCCCAGCCGGCCTCGAAGGCGCGGACCACGTTGTAGGCCTTGTCGGTTGGCGGTGCGGAGGCCAGCCAGAACGGGTTGGGTGCCTTGATGCCGGCGAATACGATAGACAAGTCGGCCATTTACGCTGCCTCCACGTTGAGCATGAGTTGGGCATGGATGGCTTCGGCGGCCAGCTTGCCGTGTTGCACCGCCTGGACGGTGAGGTCCTGGCCCAGCGCGGTGCAGTCGCCGCCGGCGTACACGCCCGGCAGGCTGGTTTGCATCGTTTCATCAACGCGGATACGTTCGCCGTCGCGGGCCAGTTGTGCGGCCACCGGGTCGCCAAGGCTGGCCTCGTCGAAGCGCTGGCCGATAGCTTTGAAGATGGCGTCGGCGGCCAACTCGAAGGTTTCGCCGGTGTCGCGCAGGCGGCCGTCCGCCAGTTCGGTGCGGGCAAAGCGCATGCCGCGCACCTTGCCGGCGTCATCGAGCAGCACAGCATCAGGGCGGGCCCAGGTGTGCAGGCGCACCTGGTTGGCCTTGGCGATGTCCTGCTCGTGGCCGGTGGCACCCATGTCGGCGTGGCCACGGCGGTACACCAGGTTGACGTCGCGGGCACCCAGGCGGCTCATTTGCACGGCCATGTCGATGGCGGTGTTGCCGGCACCGATCACCAGGCAGCGGTCGGCCAATGGCAGCTGGCTCAGGTCATCGGCCTGGCGCAACTCGCGGATGTATTCGGTGGCGGCGAGCACGCCGGGGGCTTCTTCATCGGGCAGCCCCAGCTGGCGCACGGCATTCAGGCCAAGGCCCAGGAACACTGCGTCGTACTGGTCGCGCAGTTCGCCCAGGCTGAGGTTGCCGCCCAGGCGCTGGCCATGGCGAACTTCAATACCGCCAATGCCCAGCAGGAACTCCACTTCGCGCTGGGCGTAGTCATCCACCAGCTTGTAGCGGGCGATGCCGTACTCGTTGAGGCCGCCGGCCTTGTCGCTGGCCTCGAACACCACCACGTCATGCCCGTGCATCGCCAGCCGGTGGGCGCAGGACAGCCCGGCAGGGCCGGCGCCAACCACGGCAATGCGCTTGCCAGTGGCGGGCGAGCGCTTGAACGGGTGTTCGCTGAATTGGGCGTTGTCCAGCGCGTAGCGCTGCAACTGGCCGATCAGCACCGGTGCGCATTCCTGGGCGTTGTTGCGCACGCAGGCTTGCTGGCAAAGGATTTCGGTGGGGCACACGCGGGCGCAGCTGCCGCCGAGGATGTTGGCCGAAAGAATGCGCTCGGCGGCGCCTTGCAGGTTTTCGTCGCTGATGCGGTGGATGAACGAGGGGATGTCGATGTCGCTGGGGCACGCGTTGACGCAGGGGGCGTCGTAGCAGTACAGGCAGCGTGCACTTTCGACGGCGGCCTGGCGGGCGGTGAGGGGTGGGGCCAGGTCGCTGAAGCGCTCGGCCAACTGGTCGGCGCCGGCCCGGGGGCGCGGCAAATGGTTCAGGGCGTCGATCACGGGTGTAGCCTCTCTATTTTTTATGGGGCAGGCGACAGGTAATGCGATGGGTTTTGGGGCCGCTGCGCAGCAGCCCCAATGGCTTAGCGCTGAACGGGCGTCGGCCGCTGCTGTTCGGCCCTGCGCCCCAGCACCTCATACACCGACGGATACGCCGGTCGTTCCACATACCGCCCTGCGCCGGCTTCGGCGCGCAGGTCGCCGTCGGCCCAGAGCACCTTGCCCTGGCTGATGGTGTGGCTGGGGATGCCGCGCACGGTGCGGCCTTCGAAGATGTTGAAGTCCACCCGCTGGTGGTGGGTTTGGGCGGAGATGGTGCGGGTGCCCTCTGGGTCCCACAGCACCAGGTCGGCATCGGCACCCACGCGGATGGCGCCCTTGCGCGGGAACAGGTTGAAGATTTTCGCCGTGTTGGTGGAGGTGAGTGCGACGAACTCGTGCATCGACAGGCGCCCGCTGTTGACCCCTGCATCCCACAGCACCGCCATGCGGTCTTCGATACCGGCGGTGCCGTTGGGGATGCGGCTGAAGTCGTCGCGCCCCATGGCTTTCTGCTCGGCGCAGAAACAGCAGTGGTCGGTGGCGGTGGTGTGCAGGTTGCCCGATTGCAGGCCGCGCCACAGCGCCTCCTGATGTTCGCGTGGGCGGAACGGCGGGCTCATCACATAACCGGCGGCGGTGGCCCAGTCCGGGTCACGGTAAACGCTGTCGTCCAGTAGCAGGTGGCCAGGCAAGACTTCGCCGTAAACCGGCTGGCCCTTGGCGCGCGCATAGGTGATTTCATCCAGCGCTTCACGGCTGGAAATATGCACCACATACAGCGGTGTACCAATCGTTTCGGCAATGCGGATGGCGCGGCTGGCCGCTTCACCTTCCACTTGCGAAGGGCGCGAAAGGGGATGTGCCTCTGGCCCGGTCAGGCCCTGGGCCAGCAGCTTTTTCTGCAGGTGGTACACCAGCTCGCCGTTCTCGGCATGCACGGTGGGCACCGCGCCCAGTTGCAGGCAGCGCTCGAAGCTGGCCACCAGGGTGTCGTCGGCGGCCATGATCGCATTCTTGTAGGCCATGAAATGCTTGAAGCTGTTCACCCCATGCTGGGTCACCAGCTCGCCCATCTCTTCGGCCACCTGCTCGCTCCACCAGGTGATGGCGACGTGGAAGCCGTAGTCGCTGGCGCTTTTCTGCGCCCAGCCGCGCCAGGTGTGGAAGGCCTCAAGCAAGGATTGCTGCGGGTTGGGGATGACGAAGTCGATGATCGATGTGGTGCCGCCGGCCAGGCCCGCAGCGGTGCCGCTGAAGAAGTCCTCGCTGGCCACGGTGCCCATGAACGGCAACTGCATATGGGTGTGCGGGTCGATGCCGCCGGGCATCAGGTACTGGCCGCTGCCATCGAGAATCTCGCAGTCGGTGGGCGGTTCGAGGTTTTGCCCGATGGCGCGAATCAGGCCATCGGCACACAGGACATCGGCGGGGTAACTCTCTTCGTGGGTAACCACGGTGGCGCCACGGATCAACAGGGACATGCCGTTTTCCTCGCAGGCTGACCGGTCTTGGCCGGTTCTTGGAATTGTCTTGGGTGCAGGCAGGCAGGGCGGTTAATCCTGTCAGTCCTGACAAGATTCGAGGCTAGATGCTGATCTGGAAATCAGCAAGAAAATTTTCCCATTAAATTTGTGGTCTTTAACTATTTGATATTTAACATTTATTTTTTAATGACCTGCTGACTGCGGGGCTTTCAGAGGTTTTTGACTTACTTGACAAGATGGAATTCTGGTCAAGATTTCTAAGCACCAATGCGCGTGTGTACTCCGGCCATCGAATTAGCCCGATGAGCAAACAACTACAAGAAAATCTGGAGAAGGCCCCATGCAACAGAGCAGATCGGAAGTGGTCGAGCAAAATGGCCTGTTCGAGCTGTCCGAGGGTAGCGATGTCCTCGACAGCCCGCGCTACAACCACGACATCGCACCGACCAAGGTGCATCAGCGCACCTGGAACAAATGGCACATCACCGCCCTGTGGGTAGGCATGTCCATCTGCGTACCCACCTACACCTTGGGCGGCGTGCTCACCGCCTACTTTGGCCTCAGTGTCGGCGAAGCGTTGCTGGCAATCCTGCTGGCCAACGTGATCGTGCTGATACCGCTTACCCTCAACGCCTTCCCCGGTACCAAGTACGGCATACCGTTCCCGGTGTTGCTGCGCTCGTCGTTCGGCATCCTGGGCTCCAACGTACCGTGCCTGATTCGCGCGGTAGTCGCCTGTGGTTGGTTCGGTATCCAGACCCTGTTCGGCGGGCTGGCCATTCACCTGTTCCTCGGCTCGGTGTTCGACGGCTGGAAGGCCCTGGAGGGCACCGGTGAGGTGATTGGCTTCATGATTTTCTGGTGCCTGAACCTGTGGGTGGTACTGCGCGGCGCCGAGTCGATCAAGTGGCTGGAAACCCTCTCGGCACCGCTGCTGGTGGCGGTGGGCGTCGGCCTGCTGTTCTGGGCCTTGCCGCACATGTCGATGACCGAACTGCTGGCGCAGCCGCCCAAGCGCCCCGAAGGGGCGAGCGTGGTCAGCTACTTCTGCGCCGGGCTTACCGCCATGGTCGGCTTCTGGGCCACGTTGTCGCTGAACATTCCCGATTTCAGCCGCTACGCCCGCAGCCAGAAGGACCAGATTCTTGGGCAGATCTTCGGCTTGCCGCTGACCATGTTCCTGTTCGCTTCGCTAGGTGTGGTGCTGACCGCCGCCTCGGCGTCGCTGGTGGGCGAAACGGTGTCCGACCCGGTCAGCCTGATCGGCAAGATCCACAGCCCGTTCTGGGTGGCCCTGGCCATGGCGCTGATCGTGATCGCCACGCTGTCGACGAACACGGCGGCGAACATCGTGTCGCCGACCAACGACTTCCAGAACATCGCCCCTCGGCTGATCGGGCGCAGCCGCGCGGTATGGCTGACTGGCTTCATCGGCCTGGCCTTGATGGGCCATGAGCTGCTGAAGAAGCTGGGGTTGATCGTCTCCGACCTGAGCCTTGAGAGCGTGTATTCCAACTGGCTGCTGGGCTATTCCAGCCTGCTGGGGCCGATTGCCGGGATCATGGTGGTGGACTACTTCCTGATCCGCCGGCAGCAGCTGGACCTGGCTGGGCTGTACCGCGACGACGTGTACCCGGCGTGGAACTGGGCCGGGTTTGCCGCCTTCGCCTTGCCGGTGGGGCTGACGGTGTTGGCAATTGGCAACAGCAGTTTCAGCTGGTTCTACGACTACGGCTGGTTTACCGGCTCGCTGCTGGGTGGGGCGCTGTACTACGTCTTCGCCGGCCTGGCGGCACGCAACCCAGTGGGAGCGGGCTTGCCCGCGAAGAGGCCCGCACCAACAACAAAAAAAGCCTGAAGGAGATACCCGTGACCCCCGTCAAAGAGATCCTGAAGACCACCGCCCAGCACGTCGACAGCAACCGGCTGTGGCAATCGCTGATGGACCTGGCGCGCCTCGGTGCCACCGCCAAGGGCGGCGTCTGCCGCCTGGCCTTGACCGACCTCGACCGCCAGGCTCGAGACCTGTTCGTGCAGTGGAGCGAGGCCGCTGGTTGCACGGTCAGTATCGACGCGGTCGGCAACATCTTCGCCCGCCGCCCTGGGCGTAACCCCAAGCTGCCACCGGTGATGACCGGCAGCCATATCGACACCCAACCCACCGGCGGCAAGTTCGATGGCTGCTTCGGGGTGATGGCCGGGCTGGAGGTGATCCGCACCCTCAACGACCTGGGCGTGGAAACCGAAGCACCGCTGGAAGTGGTGGTGTGGACCAACGAGGAGGGTTCACGTTTTGCGCCCTGCATGATGGGTTCAGGCGTGTTCGCCGGCAAGTTCACCCTTGCGGACACCCTGGCCAAGCGCGATGCCCAGGGTGTCAGCGTTGGCGAAGCGTTGAACGCCATCGGCTACGCTGGCCCGCGTGCGGTACTGGGCCATCCGGTGGGGGCGTATTTCGAAGCGCATATCGAGCAGGGGCCGATTCTGGAGGATCAGGCCAAGACCATCGGCGTGGTCCTTGGCGCCCTGGGCCAGAAGTGGTTCGACCTGACCCTGCGCGGCGTCGAAGCCCACGCCGGCCCAACGCCCATGCACCTGCGCAAGGACGCCCTGGTAGGCGCTGCCGCCGTGGTGGAGGCGGTCAACCGCACCGGCCTTGGCCACCAACCGCATGCCTGTGGCACGGTAGGTTGTCTGCAGGCGTACCCAGGGTCGCGTAACGTGATCCCGGGCGAAGTGCGCATGACGCTGGACTTCCGTCACCTCGAAGGCGAGCAGCTGAATGCGATGATTGCCGAGGTACGCGCGGTGATCGAAGCGACCTGCGCCAAGCATGGCCTGAGCCATGAGCTGGTGCCCACGGCCGACTTCCCGGCGCTGTACTTTGACAAAGGCTGCGTCGATGCCGTGCGCGAATCGGCCAAGGCCTTGGGCCTGCCGCTCATGGACATCGTCAGCGGTGCGGGGCATGACGCGATCTTCCTGGCCGAGCTGGGGCCGGCGGGGATGATCTTCGTGCCGTGCGAAAACGGCATCAGCCATAACGAGATCGAGAACGCCACGCCTGGTGACCTGGCAGCGGGATGTGCGGTGTTGCTGCGGGCGATGCTGGCGGCGTCGGAGGCGATTGCCAGCGGGCGGTTGGCGGCATAGCACCTCGGGCGAACGTCTCTACTGGGCGCGCGCTGTTGATACAGGCTGTCTGAGGTCTGCCAGCAGCGCCTCAATCTGTCGCCTACCTTGCACATGCACCACCGGCACCTGCGGCCCGACAGCCTGGCGCATCGCCTCGATCCCAGGCCGATAGCCCCGATCGAATGTCCACACAAACTTGAGAAACTCCAGAAACGCCCGGTCCAGCCGCTCGCTGCAACCAGCAGGCAGGTCCGGGCGTGGCTTGTTCAGCACACTGCGCAGGATCACCCTTTTCAGGCACGTCAGCTGTGGCGTATCCAGCCAGATGACCAGGTCGGCCCGGGGCAAGCGCAGGTCGAATGTGCGGCGAGCATAGTTGCCCTCACATACCCAGGTTTCCCCGGCAACCGCTTCGCGCACGCGGGCGCGGAACGTCTTGGCATCTGCCTCCACCCAACCGGCCTCCCAGAACAGCGTGTCGAGGTGCACCACGGGCGCCCCCAACCGTGCGCCAATCTGCCGGGCCAGGGTGGATTTACCACTGCCGGCGTTGCCCAGTATCACGATGCGTTGCATGGCCAAGTCCTTTTGGAAAAAACCGGCCATGCTAAATCATCCGACCGGCTCAAGACAGCCATCACGGCCAAGGTGATAGCGCTGCAGGTCCTGCGCCAGGGTCAGCTGCCCGCTGTAATGGGCGAGGGCCTCGTCGCGCACGTTGTCGATGTTGGGGCTACGCCTTGGGTCGCTTTGGTAACGGGCGCTGAAATGCGTCAGTACCAGGTTGCGCACACCAGCGCCCTCGGCAAAGCGCGCCACTGCAGCGGCGGTGCTGTGGCCGAACGTGACCCCGGTGCGTTCGACCACCGCCTGGGTGAACGTGGCCTCATGCACCAGTACGTCCGCACCCTTGGCGACGTCGGCCAGCAGCTCGGGGTTGTCGTTGTCCCCGCACACGATCACCCGCCGTGGCGGGCGTGACGGGCGCAGGTAGTCGTGACCGTCCAGCAACTGCCCGTCGTGCTGCACCGTCAGGCCTTTGGCCAGTTCGCCCCACAGCGGGCCACGGGGGATACCTTCGGCTTGCAGCCGCTGGGTGTCCAGGCGGGGTTCGGGGTTGAGTTCAGTGAACACGAAGCCCACGCTGGGCACCCGGTGCGACAGTTGCACGGTGGTCACCTGCAGGGCCTCGTTGCGCCATTCGGCCAGTTCCTCCACGGCCAACAAGCGCAGTTCGAATGGCAGGAACGTGTCGCTGGCCACCAGGCCCTGGCGTACCCAGTCGTGCAGCGCGACGGGCAGAATCAGCTCCAGCGGCTGGGTGCGCCCGCTCATGCCAGCGCTGGCCAGCAGGCCGGGCAGGCCAAAGCAATGGTCGCCATGCACGTGGGTGATGAAGATTGCACGCAGGTCGCGGATCGACAGTGGCGTATGCAACAGCCGGTGCTGGGTGCCTTCGCCGCAATCGACCAGGTACCAGTGGCTGCCGTTGGTTTCGATCACGGCCGTGGCGCTGACATTGCGTGCCTTGGTCGGCACCCCGGCGGAGGTGCCGAGGAACAGCAGGTCCATGGTTCAGGTTCCCTTTTTCAGCTCAACAGCGACAGGTCGCGCAGCAGGGCCTGCAGCCCTTGTGGCACCAGCGGGCCAATGCGTGCGAAGTCGGCGCTGTCGCACCAGCGCGCACGGAACGGGCTGCTGTCGGACTCCTGGCCGTCAAGCCAGTCTTGCTGGTACAGGCTGGCATCATCGAAGCGCGCGTCATACACCTGCACGATCTCATGCCCTGGCTTGTCGGCATAGGTGAACAGGCTTTCCAGGGTGCCGAGCAGTTTTACCGCGCTGATCGGCTGACCCAGCTCCTCGGTGATTTCCCGGGCGATGGCGTCGCGGCCCAGCTCACCGAACTCGATACCGCCACCCAGCGGGCGGCACAGGGTCTGCCCACTGGACGGGTCGTCGAACACGTTGACGAGGATCTTGCCCTGATGGTGGAACACGCACAGGGCAAGAAAGCGGATGCGCGGTGTTGGCAGCGGTTGGGGCGTCACGGGCTCGTTCCTTCGAGGCGATAAAGGGCGCACACCATAGCCCGATTGCCGCCTGCCGTCGACGGCCTGCTAGTCGCCCTGGCGCCAGATGAGCTTGCTGGTGTCATAGCCTTGCTCGCGAGCGATCGTCAACAGTTGCTCGCGCTGTTGGTCGGTGACCGCCGGCGTGCGCGAAAGCAACCACAGGTACTCACGGTTGGGGTGCCCGACCAGCGCCACGCGGTAGTCCTTGTCGTGGTACAGCACCCAGTACTCGCCCTTGGTCAGGCCCGGTGCCAGGCGGCTGAACCAGTTGTCGAAGCGTACCCACAGCTTGTCGGTGCTGCCCGGTTGCTGGGCCTCGGCGATGCCCTTGGCTTCATTCCATTGGCCGTCCTTTTCCTTGCAGCGGTTGGTCACGTCGATGCGGCCATCGGTACGCAGGCCATAGTGCGCCTCGGACTGCACGCAGTTGCGCTGGAAAAACATGGGCAGCCGTGCCAGTTCGTACCAGGTGCCCTGATAGCGTTGCAGGTCCACCTGCTGGGTGCGCGGCGGTGCCGGGTGATCGTTGCCAGCGCAGCCGAGCAGGGCCAGGGTCATGCAGGAAAGCAGCAGCGTGGTACGTAGCGCCATGGTGAACCTCCTTGAGGCGGATGGGGGCTTACCTGTGTTTCGATGCGGGCGCGGGGCAAAAGTTGTACGCGTTTACCTTTATTCGAATGAGCCGGTCTGCACTTGACCTGCGCGCACGTAGCGGGCGATGACCACGCCCTTGGGTGAGACCACCCAGTGCTGCAGGGTGAAAGCCGCCGCTGCCGCATCATTGCCGAACAGGCGTTTACCGTGGCCTAGCAGCAAGGGGTGGATCAACAATTGCAGTTCATCGACCAGGTCGGCCGCCAGCAGTTGCTGCACAAGGTCGGCGCTGCCCTGGGTCAGCAGGTTGGCGCCGTCTTGCTGTTTAAGTGCGCTTACCGCTGCGGCTACGTCCCCGCCAAGCGGGTGGCTGTTGTGCCACTCGAGGGTAGCAGGGGTGTGGGTGGCTACGTGCTTGGGTACGCTGTTGAACAGGTTGGCGATGGAGAAGTCTTGCGAGTCGTCTTTTATTTTTGGCCAGTAGCCAGCAAAGATGTCATACGTGCGCCGGCCGAGCAGCAACTCGAAGGGCTGGCTGAACAATGCCTGCATGGCCTGGCCGAAGACTTCTTCGGCGTAGGGCACGATCCAGCCGCCGTAACTGAAACCGCCGCTGGTGTCCTCTTGCGGGCCACCGGGGGCTTGCATGACGCCGTCGAGGCTGATGAAGGCGGCTACGATGAGTTTGCGCATGGGGACTCTCCGGTTGGCAGCCTGGGGGTGGCGGCCTTCATGGGTAGTCGAATGGCAAAAGGCAAAATCGACAGGGTTGACCTGTGCCGGCCCCTTTCACGGGCTCACCCGCGAAAGGGCCGTTACAAACTCACAGCCAGTAGGTCACTGCCCACCATCCCAGCCCACCCATCACTACGGTATAGGGCAACGCCATCCACACCATCCGGCCATACGACAGCCGGATCAACGGCGCAATCGCCGAGGTCAGCAGAAACAGAAACGCCGCCTGCCCGTTAGGCGTCGCCACGCTGGGCAGGTTGGTGCCGGTGTTGATCGCCACCGCCAGCGTTTCGAAATGCTCGCGGCTCATGCCGCCATTGAGAAATGCCTGTTTCACTTCGGTGATATAGATAGTGGCGACGAACACGTTGTCGCTTATCGCCGACAGCAAACCGTTGGCCAGGTACAGCATGCCCGGTTGCTGCTCGGTCGGCAGTGTCAGCACCCAGCTGATCAAGGGGCTGAACAGTTGCTGCTGGTGAATTACCGCGACCACGGCGAAAAACACCACTAGCAGCGAGGTGAACGGCATGGCGTCCTGGAAGGCACGGCCCAGGCGGTGTTCGTCGGTGATACCGGTAAAGGCCGTGATCAGCACGATCACCATCAGGCCAATCAGGCCGACCTCGGCCACATGCAGCCCCAGGCAGATGATCAGGATCAGCGCAGCGATCCCTTGCACCCACAGTGCGATGCGTTGCGCCTGAGTGCGCGCGGCGTCGTCTTCGGCCGCATAGGCGGCCAGCACCTGGCGTACCGGCTCGGGCATCAACGTGCCATAGCCGAACAGGCGCAGCTTTTCCAGCAGCACGCAGGTCAGCAGGCCGGCACCCAGCACCGGCAGCGACACGGGGGCCACCTTGAAGAAGAAATCGGCGAAGTGCCAACCCATTTCGTGGCCGATCAGCAGGTTCTGCGGCTCGCCCACCAACGTGCAAACCCCGCCCAGGGCGGTGCCCACCGCGCCATGCATCAGCAGGCTGCGCAGGAAGGCGCGGAACTGGTCGAGGTCTTCGCGGTGCAGCTGGGCGACCTGCTGGTCGCTGTCCAGTGCACTGTCTTCACGCGGATTGGCCCCGGACGCGACGCGGTGGTACACCGCATAGAAGCCGACGGCGGCGCTGATGATTACCGCCGTCACGGTCAGCGCATCGAGAAACGCCGAAAGAAACGCCGACAGCACGCAGAATAGCAGCGACAGGATTGCCTTCGAGCGCACCCCAAGCAGGATGCGCGAGAACAGGAACAGCAGCAGCTCCTTCATGAAGTGAATGCCGGCCACCATGAACATGAGCAGCAGAATCACCGGGAAGTTGTGTTGCAGTTCCTCGTACAACGCCTGTGGTGTGGTCATTTGCAGCAGCAGGGCTTCGACCAGCAACAGGCCGCCGGGCATCAACGGGTAGCACTTCAGCGCCATGCCCAAGGTGAAGATGAACTCGAGCACCAGTGCCCAGCCGGCCGCAACCGGGCCTACGGTTACCAGCAGCAGCGGGTTGAGCACCAGGAACAGGCAGATAATCGCCTTGTACCAAAGCGGCGACTGGCCCAGAAAGCCATGGGCGAGGGCGCCGGTCAGGGAGCGTGACATGAATATGTATCCTTATAATTCGGCGATGGCGCACGGTGCCGTATCAGCACGACTTAGGCAAGTCGCGCAGTCCCGCTTTTGGCACAAGTGCGGTCATCGGGCTGGGTTAACATCCGGGCCATGAACCTTTCACCCGCAGGAGTGCCGCCCGTGACCGAGTACAGTGCATTCAAGGTCGAACTGACCGACAACATCGCCCACGTTCAGATCAACCGCCCGGAAAAGGTCAACGCGATGAACGCGGCCTTCTGGGAAGAGATCGTCGAAATCTTCCAGTGGATCGACGACACCGATGCCGTGCGGGCCGTGGTAGTCAGCGGTGCCGGCAAGCACTTCTCTGCCGGTATCGACCTGATGATGCTGGCGTCCCTGGCCGGGCAGATGGGCAAGGACGTGGGCCGCAATGCGCGTTTCCTGCGTAAGACCATCCAGCGCCTGCAGGCCTCGTTCACTGCCGTGGACAAGTGCCGCAAGCCAGTACTGGCCGCCGTGCAGGGCTATTGCATCGGCGGCGCTATCGACCTTGTCTCGGCCTGCGACATGCGTTACTGCAGCGTTGATGCGCAGTTTTCGATCAAGGAAATCGACATGGGTATGGCGGCCGATGTCGGTACACTGCAACGTTTGCCACGTATCATCGGCGACGGCATGATGCGTGAGCTGGCCTTCACCGGGCGCAATGTGGCGGCCGACGAGGCGCTGCGCATAGGCCTGGTCAACCGGGTCTATGATGATCAGGCCGCACTGATGGACGGTGTCTTTGCCATCGCCCGCGAAATTGCCGCAAAATCGCCAATCGCCGTGGCCGGCACCAAGGAAATGCTCAGCTACATGCGTGACCATCGCATCGACGATGGCCTGGACTACATCGCCACCTGGAACGCCGCGATGCTGCAATCCGAAGACTTGCGCGTGGCCGTGGCGGCGCACATGAGCAAACAAAAACCGACGTTCGCCGACTGATCGGGCCGGGGGACGCGCAGTAAAGGAACCCCCCGACATGTCAGCACGCTGGACTACCGCAGTACTCGACCCGCAAATCACCGGGGGGCTGGCCGTGGCCCGCAGCCCGGACGGGTTTCTGGTGGACGCCAACGGCGCGCTGTTCCCCCGCGACTGGCTCAAGCGCCAGGACCTCGATGTGCTGTGCGAGCACGGCATCGGCCATTTTGACGGCCAGCCGGTGTTCCTGCTGGAACTGCGCAGCGCCATCGATGTACCCGGCTGCAGCTGGCGCGGCCTTCGCGCCTTCATGCTCGAAGGCGACTTCGACACCTACAAGGTGCTGGGCTACGCCGCGCAAATCGGCACCTGGGCCCGCGAGCACCGCTTCTGCGGCAGCTGCGGCCAGGCCATGACGCAAATTCGCTGGGAGCGGGCAATGTATTGCCAGCCCTGCGACCTGCGCAGCTACCCGCGCATCTCGCCGAGCATGATCGTTTTGGTGACCCGTGGCGATGAAATCCTGCTGGCGCGTTCGCCACGCTTCGTCACCGGGGTGTACAGCACCTTGGCAGGTTTTGCAGAGCCGGGTGAATCGGCCGAGGACTGCCTGGTGCGTGAAGTGCGAGAAGAAGTGGCGGTTGAGGTGCAGAATATTCAGTACGTCGGCAGCCAATGCTGGCCGTTCCCGCATTCGATGATGCTCGGCTTCCATGCTGAGTACGCTGGTGGCGATATCGTCATGCAACCGGACGAGATCGAGGACGCCCAGTGGTTCAGCGTCCACGACCTGCCGCCGCTGCCGGCCGGGCGCTCCATTGCCCGGTATCTGATCGACCTCTACGTGGCGCGCCGCTTAGGCCTGCCCGAACCAGTGCTGCCACGCTAGGCGAACGGTCAACGCCAGTACCACGGTGATGAACACAGGGCGGATGAATTTGCTGCCGCCGCTGATCGCCGTGCGTGCGCCGAAGAAGGCGCCGACCATCACCGACAGGCCCATGCACAGGCCGACGATGTAGTCCACCTGCCCGGAAATGATGAACACCGTCAGCGCCGCGATGTTGCTGACGAAGTTCATGCTGCGCGCCACGCCGCTGGCGCGGACCAGGTCGATGGGGTACAGCAGCAGGGTGCTGACCGTCCAGAACGCCCCGGTACCCGGGCCGGCCACGCCGTCGTAAAAGCCCAGGGTGAAGCCTTGCGGCACTTGCCACTTCTTCTTGATGGGGGCATCGGCATCCAGCGGCGCCTTGGGCGTGCCACCGAACAGCAGGTAGATGCCACAGGCGAAGACGATGACCGGCAGCATCTTGTTCAGCCATTCGGCGGGCATGTAGTGGGCGATGACCGCGCCGAGCAGTGCCCCGATCAAGGTGGCGAACAAGGCAGGGCGCCACTGCGCCGGGTGGAAGAGTTTGCGCTTGTAGTAGGTGAAACCGGCGGTAGCCGAGCCGAAGGTGGAGCTGAGCTTGTTGGTGCCCAGTACCAGGTGCGGCGGCATGCCGGCGGTGAGCAGGGCCGGGGTGGTGAGCAGGCCGCCGCCACCGGCGATAGCATCGATGAAACCGGCGACGAAGGCGACCAGGGCCAGTATCAGCAGAGTTAGGGGTTCTACGGTGAGTTCGAAGGGCATGGGAGGCTTCAGGCAGTGGGCAGGCAGCACGAGAAAGCTGTGCTTCAGCGGCTATGTTAAAGCCTCTAGACTGTTATTGTCAGTGTGGGTTTCGCATACCCTGTACCTAGCTTGTTCTGGCGGATTTGTTAGCTGAGGTTGGGCTGGCCAGTGAGCGCACGGCAGAGGGTGTGCCAGATGTGGACTGCTGAGCAGGGTAAGCTGACAAGAGACTGTCCAGCATTATTTCTTTTTCCAGCATCTTGAGCTCAAGCTGATCAAAACTTAATTGTTCGAAGGGATCAAGTATCGAGCTGTATTTGATGCTGTTACCATCAATGGAGACGTCGCCATTCGCTATGGCGATATTAAATTTATCCAAGGCTTTGCCAAGGTCTGAGATATTTTTTAGCTCTGCCTTTGTTACGCTTGATTCCGCGATGTTTTGGTATGTTTTTAGTGCTGGATTTTTTTCAATGGCTGCAAGTGCCTTGTCACGACGTTGCATTACTGTTTTGCCCCTGAAACGTGATGTCAAGGCGGAAAGCAGTCCATGGCCTGAAGGATCTTGATGGTTTACTGGGTCTCCGGTGCAATAGGCGTAGGCGTTAACTCCACCTATCCCGAAGGGGCTTGCACTGTCAGGTGAGTAAAATCGCTTGAGTGCAGGACTGTAATTACGGTAGCCATTGCCAAGAGGATAGCAATTTGTAGCGGTGTCTTGACGTTGGCCTGTGAAACCCAGGAAGGACGCAGTGCCGAGGGCTGTGTTGCAATATCCGTAAGCCGTATAGAGTTGTTGATGAATTGTTGTTGGCACGGTCAGGGCCCTCTAGCGGGAGAGGTGATTGAATGAGATTACCCTCGAATAAATTGGGTAGGTGTGCAACTGGTAGATTTGCCAGGTGCATATAGAGATAAGTGTGTTGTCTGTACCGGCCGTTTCGCGGGCACGCCCGCGAAACGGCCGGTACAGGCTGGGTGCATCAGCTACGGATGAACGCCAGCAAGTCCGCGTTGATCACATCGGCATGGGTAGTCGGCATGCCATGCGGGTAGCCCTTGTAGATTTTCAGCGTGCCATTGGGCAGTAACTTGGCCGACAGCACCCCGGCGTTTTCATACGGCACGATCTGGTCATCGTCGCCATGCATCACCAGCACAGGCTGCTCGATACCCTTCAGGTCCTCCGTGAAGTCGGTCTGGGAAAATGCCACGATGCCGTCGTAATGGGCCTTGGCGCTACCGATCATGCCCTGGCGCCACCAGTTGCCGATGATACCTTCGCTGGCTTCGACACCGGGGCGGTTGTAGCCGTAGAACGGCCCGGCTGGAACATCCCGGTAGAACTGCGCCCGGTTACTGGCCACCTGGGCCTGGAAACCGTCGAACACCGCCTTGGGCAGGCCGCCTGGGTTGCCGGGCGTTTGCACCATCAGTGGCGGTACGGCAGCGATCAGCACGGCTTTGGCCACCTTGTCTTCCGGGTGTCGGGCTATGTAACGCACCACCTCGCCACCCCCGGTCGAGTGGCCGACATGCACAGCGCCCTGAGTGCCCAGGTGGGCGACCACGGCGGCCACATCGTCGGCGTAGTGGTCCATGTCGTGCCCGTCCCATACCTGGCTGGAGCGGCCATGGCCACGCCGGTCGTGGGCGACCACGCGGTAACCTTGGGCGAGGAAGAACAGCATTTGCGCGTCCCAGTCATCGGCACTGAGCGGCCAGCCATGGTGGAAGTGGATGACCGGGGCATCGCGCGGGCCCCAGTCCTTGTAGAAAATCTGTACGCCATCCTTCGTGGTCACATAGCTCACGGTCGGGTCTCCTGTGTGCAGGCACCTAAGGGAGCTATTGAGAATAGGAGAGATTTCAGCGTAGCAAGCGCCCGGCCGTCTTCAGACGCGATCGCGCATTCTGTACCAGGCCTTGGCGGCAGCTTCCAGTGGTGCTGCCAGCAGATCGCCGCCGGGGAACCGGCCGTTGTCGATCCCTTGGTACAGCGTCAGCAGGTCGTCGTCACCGAGGATGGCGTCGCTCACGGCCCGTGCTGCAGCCAGGGTCGGCAGCACGCCGTGGCCGGAGAAGCCCTGCAGCCAGTAGCGCTGGCCTTCGCGGCCGACGTCCGGGGTGCGCTGGATGCTGCAGTCGATATGGCCGCCCCAGGCATAGTCGATGGCTACCCCGGCCAGTTGCGGGAACACCCGCTCCAGGTAGGGGCGGGTGGCGCTGGCGACGTCCTTGGGAATGCCCCCCAGATAAGTGCAGCCACCGCCGAACAGCAGCCGGTGGTCTGGGGTGAGGCGGAAGTAGTCGGGCACGAACTGGTTGTCGATCACGCAGCTGTTGCGCGGCAGCAGCGAACGGGCCAAGTCGGCGTCCAGCGGCGCGGTAGCTACCTGGTAGGAGCCAACGGGCAACAGGCGCCTCGACAGACCACGATCGAGGCGGTCGATGTAGGCGTTGCAGGCCAGCACCAACACCTGGGCGCGTACTTCGCCGTGGTCGGTACGGGCGACAAAGCCGTCGCCAGCCTGGTGGTAACTGAGCACCTGGCTTTGCTCGTAGATGCGCCCGCCAGCAGCCTCGAGGGTGCTGGCCAGGCCTTGCGCCAGTTTCAGCGGGTTGAGGTGTGCACCTTTGGCGTCGTACAGCGCGGCCTGGTAGCGCGGGCTGTCGACCCATTGCGGCAGCTCGTCACGGCCGATCAGGCGCAGGGCGTCGTAGCCCCACTTGTGTTCGGCCTCGTGCAGGGCTTCTTCAAGTATTTTCACTCGGCGCGGCATGACAGCAGTCCACAGGCTGCCCAGCCGGTAGTCGATATCGAAGCCGTGGCGCTGGGGCAGTTCGCGCATTTCGTCGGCGGCCCAGCACATGCTGGCCCACAACCGTTGGGTACGTTCGATGCCCAGGGCTTTTTCCAGCGGCGGCATGTCGCACGACCAACCCAACAGCGCCTGGCCCCCGTTGCGCCCGGAGGCAGCCCAGGCAACCCGGCTGGCTTCCAGCAATGTGACGCGCTTGCCGGCCTGAGTCAGGCGCAGGGCAGTGTGCAGGCCGCTGAAGCCGGCGCCGATGATGAGTACGTCGGTGTCGTGGGTGCCTTGCAGGGTAGGGCGTAATGGGATGTTGGCGGGGTAGGTCTGGGCGTAGTAGCTGGCGACGTGCTGAGCGGACTGTTTGAACATGTCGGGCTTCCATGAAATTTATTGTGGTTATTTTCATGAAAACTTAGCATGTAAATTTCATGGTGCCAATGTGACGGTCAGGTTGAAGCCTTTTTCCGAGGCTGCCGCGGCTTGCTGGCGGTAGCCTTGCTTCCAGCCGCTTTGCTTTTTCCGCCACCGCGACGCTTCTTTTTCCAGGGGGGAGCCGCCCCGGCCGCCGGCCCGCTGATTGTCATGCGCATGCCACTGCACCGCTCGACCAGCTTGCCCATCCACGTTGATTGCCTGGCGACGAACTCTTCCAGGGTCATCTCGCCGCTTTGCACCATGTCCAGCGCCTGCTCCCAGATTGCCGTGGTGCCTGGGTCGGCAATGGCGCGCGGCACGGCGTCGATCAGGCTGAAGGCTGCTGGCGTGGCCGCCAATGCCTTGCCGTTCTTCACCAGGTAACCACGGTCGAGCAGGCCCTGGATAATACTGGCGCGGGTGGCCTCGGTGCCGATGCCGGTGGTTTCCTTGAGCTTCTGTTTCAGTCGTGGATCGTCCACCAGCTTGGCCACGTTCTTCATCGCCTTGATCAGGTCGCCTTCGGTGAACGGCTTGGGCGGCTGGGTCCACAGGTCTTTCAGCTGCAGGCCATGCACTGTGCAGTCCTGGCCTTCGCACAGCGCTGGCAGCACCTGGGCCGGTGGGGCTTCGCGACCCTTGGTTGGCGTCAGCGCTTCGGGCAGGGCACGGCGCCAACCCGGTTCGACAATTTGCTTGCCCACCGCGCGCAGGGCATGGCCAGCGCAGTCGAAGTCGGCCTGGGTACGATCGTACTCATGGTTGGGCAGGAACTGCGCCAGGTAACGGGCGCGGATCAGGGTATACACCGCCTTGTGCTTGGCCGGCAGGCGCGACGGGTCACTGGCGGCGGCAGTGGGGATTATGCCGTGGTGGGCGCTGACCTTGGCGTCGTTCCAGGCCCGTGAGCGGCGTTGCGGCTCGAGGTAGGGTTGCAGCGGCGTGAGGCTGGCATCGGCTCGCTGCAGTGCAGCGAGGATCGCGGGTGCCTCGGCATGCTGGCTTTGCGGCAAGTAGCCGCAATCGCTGCGCGGGTAGGTGATCAGTTTGTGGGTTTCGTACAGGGCCTGGGCAATGTCGAGGGTTTCCTGGGCGCCCAGGCCGAATTTTTTCGAGCACAGCTCCTGCAGGGTGCCGAGGTCGAAGGGCAGCGGCGCGGCTTCGCGGACGCGCTCGGTGGCTACCTTGACGGCCCGGGCAGTGGCGGCATTGCCGATGTCGGTGGCGGCCTGTTGTGCCAGGTCCTGCTTCAGGCAGCGACCCTGGTCGTCGCAGGCGTCTTCGGGGGCGCGCCATTGGGCATTGAAGCGCTGAGCGGCGTGTTCCAGTTGCACCTCGATGGCCCAGAACGGCACCGGCACGAAATCGGCGATGCTGCGGTCGCGGTCGACCACCAGGCGCAAGGTAGGTGTTTGTACCCGGCCCACCGGCAGCACGCCCTGGTAGCCGGATTGGCGGCCCAGCAGGGTGAACAGCCGGCTCATGTTCATGCCGATCAGCCAGTCGGCGCGCGAGCGACCTAGCGCCGAATGGTACAGGTTGAACGTTTCATGGCCCGGCAGCAGGCGCGCCAAGGCCTTGCGGATGGAGGCGTCATCCAGCGCCGACAGCCACAGGCGCTGCACCGGGCCACGGTAGCGGCAATGCTCGACCAGCTCGCGGGCGATCATTTCGCCTTCGCGGTCGGCGTCGGTGGCGATCACCAGCTCCCGTGCTTCGCCGAGCAGGCGCTTGACCGCCTTGAACTGGCTGGCAGTCTTGGGCTTGACCAGCATCTTCCACTTGTCGGGAATGATCGGCAGGTCGGCCAGGTTCCAGCGCTTGTAGCGTTCGTCATAGCTGTCGGGCGGGGCGGTTTCCAGCAGGTGGCCGATGCACCAGGTGACGCAGACGTCGGTGCCTTGCCAGCAGCCGTCGCCTTTGCGGTTGGCGCCGAGCACTTTGGCGATGTCTTTTGCCTGGGAGGGTTTTTCGCAGAGGAACAGGCGCATGGCCGGGGACGCTTTATCGGGGCTGATAGGCCCTAGGATGCGCAAGCAGGGGCGCGGAGGCAAGTTTTATCTGGATGGATGTACAGGTTTTTTGTCAGCAAGGATATACATGACGTGTACCGGCCTCTTCGCAGGCTTGCCCGCGAAGAGGCCGGTACACGTCATGAATCAGACGCGCGAGTCGCGCACCATGTCCACATGCGGGATGCCGGCTTCGAGAAACTCTTCGCTGACTACGCGAAAGCCCAACCGCTCGTAGAACGGTGTGGCGTGTACCTGGGCGCTGAGCATCTGCTGCTTCAGGTCGCGGTTCTGCGCTTCGTCGATAACCGCATTCATCAGCGCGTCACCCACCTTCAGCCCGCGCCAGTCCTTCAGCACCGATACCCGGCCAATGGTGCCGTCAGGCAGCAGGCGGGCAGTACCGATCGGGTAGTCGCCTTCCTGGGCCAGGAAGTGCGCTGCGGTCGGGTCATCCGAGTCCCACTCCAGCTCTGGTGGCACGTGCTGCTCGGCAATGAACACCGCTTCCCGGATACGGCGAATGTCGGCGTTGTCTTTCTGCCAGTCGGCGAGGCGAACGCTGATCTTATTCATTGGCGAATCCCAGACTTCCCTGTTTGACCAACTGCTGTACCAGCATAAGGCCATCTTCGTCTTGCAGCCAGTCTGCCAGGTTGTCGATGTGCAGGGCGTCGGCCGCGCATACCAGCTTCAGCAGCTCGCGCAATTTGCCCGGCAGTGGGCAGCTGCGGCCGCTGGCGAACAGCAACAGGTCGTCTTCGAATTCCGACCAGGCCAGGCGTGCGCTCGGGTTGCGGATCAGGATGGCGCCTTGTTCAAGGGCGTCGATCAGCTCTTCCTCGCTCAGCTCTTCGCCGACGATCTGCTCCGGGTAGCGCGGCTCGGTCATGAATTGGCCGAACCAGGTCAGCAACAGGTCCTTGTCGCCCATGTGCTTGTCGAGCAGCGCCTTGAGGCGGTCGAGCGCGTCGTGCTGGATCTGGTGCGGGTCGCTGGCTGGCTGGGCGTCAGCGTCGCTGTAGCGCTCTTCGTCGGGCAGGAACTGGCCCAGGAAGTCGGTGAAGTGGGTCAGCACTTCGGCGGCGCTAGGTGCGCGGAAGCCTACCGAGTAGGTCAGGCAGTCGTCCACGGCCACGCCGTAGTGGGCCAGGCGCGGTGGCAGGTAGAGCATGTCGCCGGGTTCCAGGGTCCACTCTTCGCTCTGCTCGAACTCGGCCAGGATACGCAGGTCGGCGTGCTCCAGCAGCGGGCTGTCGCTGCTGCACATCTGGCCGATCTTCCAGTTGCGCTGGCCGTGGCCCTGCAGCAGGAACACGTCGTAGTTGTCGAAGTGCGGGCCGACGCTGCCACCGGGGGCGGCGAAGCTGATCATCACGTCATCAATGCGCCAGCTGGGCAGGAAGCGGAAGTTTTCCAGTAGCTCGGCCACTTCCGGGACGAACTGGTCCACGGCCTGTACCAGCAGGGTCCAGTCCTTTTCCGGCAGCTCGGCGAAGGTGTCTTCGTTGAACGGGCCGCGACGCAGTTCCCATGGGTGGGCGCCGTGCTCCAGCACGATGCGCGACTCGACTTCGTCTTCAAGGGCCAGGCCGGCCAGTTCGTCGGGGTCGATGGGGCTGATGAAGTCCGGGAAGGCCTGGCGCACCAGCAGCGGCTTCTTCTGCCAGTAGTCGCGCATGAATTCGCGGGCCGAGATGCCGCCGAGCAGCTGCAGTGGAGTATCAGGATTCATGTTCAACCTATTGAAAAAACGTAATTTTCGTCCGGGAATAAAAACGCCCGGCCAGGCCGGGCGTTGTACGCGACGGTCAGCTTAGATGCGTTTGGCCTGGGCTGCCGCGTTACCGATGTAGGTAGCGGGGGTCAGCAGCTTGAGCTCGGCCTTGGCGTCGGCTGGCATGTCCAGGCCGTCGATGAAGGTCAGCAGCGCTTCAGGGGTGATGCCCTTGCCACGGGTCAGCTCTTTGAGCTTCTCGTAGGGGTTTTCGATGTTGAAGCGGCGCATCACGGTCTGGATCGGCTCGGCCAACACTTCCCAGCAGGCGTCCAGGTCGGCGGCGATGCGGGCTTCGTTGACTTCCAGCTTGCCGATGCCCTTCAGGCTGGCTTCATAGGCGATGACGCTGTGGGCAAAGCCCACGCCCAGGTTGCGCAGCACGGTGGAGTCGGTCAGGTCACGCTGCCAGCGCGAGATCGGCAGCTTGCTGGCCAGGTGCTGGAACAGCGCGTTGGCGATACCCAGGTTGCCTTCGGAGTTTTCGAAGTCGATCGGGTTGACCTTGTGCGGCATGGTCGACGAGCCGATTTCGCCGGCAACGGTCTTCTGCTTGAAGTAGCCCAGCGAGATGTAGCCCCACACGTCACGGTCGAAGTCGATCAGGATGGTGTTGAAGCGGGCAATGGCGTCGAACAACTCGGCGATGTAGTCGTGCGGCTCGATCTGGGTGGTGTACGGGTTGAACTGCAGGCCCAGCTCGTCTTCGATGAAGGCGCGGGCGTTTTCTTCCCAGTCGATTTGCGAGTAGGCGGACAGGTGGGCGTTGTAGTTGCCCACGGCGCCGTTGATCTTGCCCAGCAGCGGCACGGCGGCAACCTGGGCGATCTGGCGCTCCAGGCGGTACACGACGTTGGCCAGCTCTTTGCCCAGGGTGGTCGGCGAAGCCGGCTGGCCGTGGGTGCGCGACAGCATCGGCACATCGGCGTGGGCGTGGGCCAGGGCGCGGATGGCGTCGGCGATCTGGCGCATCAGCGGCAGCAGCACGTCGTCACGGCCGGCGCGCAGCATCAGGGCGTGGGACAGGTTGTTGATGTCCTCGCTGGTGCAGGCGAAGTGGATGAATTCGCTGACTTTGGCCAGCTCAGGCAGCTTGGCGGCCTGCTCCTTGAGGAGGTATTCGATCGCCTTGACGTCGTGGTTGGTGGTGCGCTCGATTTCCTTCACGCGCTCGGCGTGTTCCAGCTTGAAATCGCTGGCCAGGTTGTCCAGCAGGGCGGTGGCTTCGGCGGAGAACGCCGGCACTTCGCCGATCTGCGGGTGGGCGGCCAGGCGCTGCAGCCAGCGCACTTCGACCAGGGCGCGGAAACGGATCAGGCCGAATTCGCTGAAGATGGGGCGCAAGGCCTGGGTTTTGCCGGCATAACGGCCGTCTACAGGGGAAACCGCAGTGAGCGAAGAAAGCTGCATGGGGTGTTCTCGGACAGTCAGGCTTTTGGAAGGGCGCATATCATACATGAAAAATGCCTGTAGGAGCGGCCTTGCGTCGCGAAAGGGTCGCGCAGCGGCCCCGGCAACCTATGCTGGGGCGGCGATTCTGGGGCTGCCGCGCAGCCCTTTCGCGACGCAAGGCCGCTCCTACAAGTCCGGCGTTTTTCTTCAGGACGGTGTGCGCATCATATCGTACAGTTCGTTCAGCAACTTGCGACGGCTGAACACCAACTGCCAGCGGTGTCCACCCAGCTGGCGCCACAGGCGCGCGGCACGGATGCCGGCCAGCAGCAGGGCGCGAATCTTCGACGCGTTGCTGGCCTGCTGCAGGAAACGCATGTCGCCGTGCACCTGGATGCGCTGGCGCAAGGTGCTAAGCGTGTCCTGGTACAAGGCTCCGCTGGAAGCGATGACGTTTTCGTGAACCAGGCCGAAATGCTCGGCCTGCGACTGGATTTGCGGCAGGCGATTGCCGATGGTGTCAAGCAGGTCGCCACGTTTGTTCAGTTGGCGCTCCAGGCCCAGCATCGACAGGGCGTAGCGCAGTGGCTCGCGCTGCAGGCTGCTGGGGTCACGCTCCAGGGCGCCGACCAGCGCGCGGTAGCCGTCGCGCAGGTTCAGGTCGTCACCGCCGAACACCTCCAGGGTGTCCTTGGGGTCACGTACCAGCAGGCTGCCCAGCATGCAGCCGATATTGGCCTCGCTGGCCTGGCCGGTGCGGGCAATGCGGTCGACCAGCACAGCGGCCTGAAATACGCCGCCCAGGGCAATCAATTGCTCCTGCAGGTTGCTCATGCGCGCGGGCTCCACGGCTCGGCGGCTTCGATTACACCACCGCCCAGGCACACTTCGCCGTCGTAGAACACCACCGACTGGCCTGGGGTGACGGCGCGCTGTGGCTCGTCGAACACGGCGCGGTAGCCGGTTTCGGTCAGTTCGAGGGTGCACTGCTGGTCGCTCTGGCGGTAACGCACCTTGGCGGTGAGCTGGCGCGGGCTGCTGAGGTCGATCGGGTTCACCCAGAAAATCTCCGAAGCCAGCAGGGCGCGGGAGAACAGCCATGGGTGTTCGTTGCCTTGGCCAACCACCAGCACATTGCGGGTCAGGTCCTTGTGCAACACGTACCACGGCTCGTCACCGGCATCCTTCAGGCCGCCAATGCCCAGGCCCTGCCGCTGGCCGATGGTGTGGTACATCAGGCCGTGGTGGCGGCCGATCACTTCACCTTCGGTGGTTTCGATGTCACCCGGCTGAGCTGGCAGGTACTGCTTGAGGAAATCGCTGAAACGACGCTCGCCAATGAAGCAGATGCCGGTGGAGTCCTTTTTCTTGGCGGTGGCCAGGCCGTGTTGTTCGGCGATGGCGCGCACTTCGGGTTTTTCCAGCTCGCCGACCGGGAATAGGGTGCGGGCAATTTCCTTGCCGCCAACGGCGTGCAGGAAGTAGCTCTGGTCCTTGTTCGGGTCCAGGCCCTTGAGCAGTTCGGTGAGGTCGCCAGTGTCGCGGCGGCGCACGTAGTGGCCGGTGGCGATCAGGTCGGCACCCAGCGACAGGGCGTAGTCGAGAAACGCCTTGAACTTGATTTCACGGTTGCAGAGGATGTCCGGGTTGGGCGTGCGGCCGGCCTTGTATTCTTCAAGGAAGTGCTCGAACACGTTGTCCCAGTATTCGGCGGCGAAGTTGGCGGTGTGCAGCTTGATGCCGATGCGGTCGCACACGGCCTGGGCGTCGGCCAGGTCTTCACGGGCGGTGCAGTATTCGGTGCCGTCGTCTTCTTCCCAGTTCTTCATGAACAGCCCTTCCACCTGGTAGCCCTGCTCGATGAGCAGAAGGGCGGAGACGGAAGAGTCCACGCCGCCGGACATGCCGACGATGACGCGGGTCTTGGCGGGGTCTTTGAGTGCTGGGCTGGTCATGGGTACCGGTGTAGATCAAGGGGGAAAAACGCCGATTCTATCAAACCCGTGGCGCCGCGTCAGTCGCGCAGCAGCTGGAGGCTATGCAGCGGGCCGTTCAAATAGTCGTCGAGGCAGCGCGGCACCAGCTCGCTGCGCCAGCGGGCGGGGTCGGCCAGCAGCTCGTCGCGGGTCAGCCATACGGCGCGGACGATGTCACTGTCCAGGGCGAGGTCTTCGTGGTGGCGCACAGGGCGGGCGGCGAAGCAGATGCGCTGGTAGGTCACGCCGTTGCTGGGGGCGGTGTACAGGTAGATGCCGACAACGCCGGTGAGCTCGACTTCCCAGGCAGTTTCTTCCAGGGTTTCGCGCAGGGCGGCCTGGGGCAGGGTCTCAAAGGGTTCGAGGTGGCCGGCGGGTTGGTTGAAGACGTGCTGGTTGGCTTTGAACTCCTCGACGAAAAGGAACTTGCCTTCGTGTTCGACGATGGTCGCGACGGTGATGTGGGGTTGCCAGGACATGAGTATTTCCTAGGGTTGGCGCGGGTCCTGTAGGAGCGGCCTTGTGTCGCGATGGGCCGCAAAGCGGCCCCGACGATATCCGCTGCGAAGCCGAAAATCTGGGGCCGCTTCGCAGCCCTTTCGCGACACAAGGCCGCTCCTACAGGGAGCCGTGTACGCACTTTAAGAAAGCAAAAACCCCGGTGCGTGGCCGGGGTTTTTGCTGTTACTTCAAGCGAACCTTACAGGGCGGCAATGGCGCTGTTCAGGGTCTGGCTTGGGCGCATCACCTTGGCGGTCAGCTCGGCATCCGGGGCGTAGTAACCACCGATGTCGGCTGGCTTGCCCTGAACGGCATTGAGCTCGGCGACGATGGTCGCTTCGTTCTCGGCCAGGGTTTTTGCCAGCGGTGCGAAGCGTGCCTGCAGGGCAGCGTCGTCAGCCTGAGCGGCCAGGGCTTCAGCCCAGTACAGGGTCAGGTAGAAGTGGCTGCCGCGGTTGTCGATACCACCGACCTTGCGCGACGGCGACTTGTTGGTGTCGAGGAACTTGCCGGTAGCCTGGTCCAGGGTGTTGGCCAGAACCTTGGCGCGCGGGTTGTCGTAGGTGTTGCCCAGGTGCTCCAGGGAAGCGGCCAGGGCCAGGAATTCACCCAGCGAGTCCCAACGCAGGAAGTTCTCTTCAACCAGCTGCTGTACGTGCTTGGGCGCCGAACCGCCGGCGCCGGTTTCGAACAGGCCACCGCCGTTCATCAGCGGCACGATCGACAGCATCTTGGCGCTGGTGCCCAGTTCCATGATCGGGAACAGGTCGGTCAGGTAGTCGCGCAGCACGTTGCCGGTCACCGAGATGGTGTCCTTGCCTTCGCGGATGCGGGCCAGGGAGAACTTGATGGCGTCGACCGGGGCCAGTACGCGGATGTCCAGGCCAGTGGTGTCGTGATCTTTCAGGTACTTCTGTACCTTCTCGATCATCACACCGTCGTGGGCGCGAGCCGGGTCCAGCCAGAACACCGCCGGGGTGTCGCTCAGGCGGGCGCGGTTGACGGCCAGCTTGACCCAATCCTGGATCGGAGCGTCTTTGGTCTGGCACATGCGGAAGATGTCACCGGCTTCGACGTTCTGTTCCAGCACGACGTTGCCCTTGCCATCGACCACGCGCACGACGCCGTCGGCCTTGATCTGGAAGGTCTTGTCGTGGGAGCCGTACTCTTCGGCCTTTTGCGCCATCAGGCCAACGTTCGGCACGCTGCCCATGGTGGTCGGGTCGAAGGCGCCGTGTTTCTTGCAGTCTTCGATGGTGGCCTGGTAGATGCCGGCGTAGCAGCGGTCCGGGATCACGGCCTTGGCGTCTTGCAGTTCGCCAGCGGTGTTCCACATCTTGCCCGAGTCACGGATCATGGCTGGCATCGAGGCGTCGACGATAACGTCGCTCGGCACGTGCAGGTTGGTGATGCCTTTGTCGGAGTTGACCATGGCCAGGGCTGGGCGGTCGGCGTACAGGGCCTGGATGTCGGCTTCGATCTCGGCCTGCTTGTCAGCTGGCAGGTCCTTGATGCGGGCGTACAGGTCACCGATACCGTTGTTGGCGTTGAAGCCCACTTCGGCCAGTGCTGCGGCGTGCTTGGCCAGCACGTCGTTGTAGAACTCTTCGACGATGACGCCGAACATGATTGGGTCGGAGACCTTCATCATGGTGGCTTTCAGGTGAACCGACAGCAGCACGCCAGAAGCCTTGGCATCGGCGATCTGCTCGGCGATGAAGGCTTTCAGGGCCTTGCGGCTCATGGTGGCGCAGTCGATGATTTCGGCGGCTTTGACGGCGGTCTTTTCTTTCAGCACGGTGGTGCTGCCATCGTTGCCGACCAGCTCGATGCGCAGGCTGTCGTCACCTTCGATCAGTGCGGCCTTCTCGCTGCCGTAGAAATCGCCTTGGGTCATGTGGGCAACGTGCGACTTGGAGTCGGCGGCCCAAGCGCCCATCTTGTGCGGGTGCTTGCGGGCGTAGTTCTTGACCGACAGCGGCGCGCGGCGGTCGGAGTTGCCTTCGCGCAGCACCGGGTTCACGGCGGAACCCTTGATGCGGTCGTAGCGGGCGCGGGACTCTTTCTCGTCCGCGGTGGCCGGCTCGTCGGCGTAGTCAGGGATGTTGAAGCCCTTGCCTTGCAGTTCCTTGATCGCGGCTTTGAGCTGCGGTACCGAGGCGCTGATGTTCGGCAGCTTGATGATGTTGGCTTCAGGGGTGGTAGCCAGCTGGCCCAGTTCCGCCAGGTGATCGCCTACTCGCTTCTCTGCGCCCAGTTGCTCCGGGAAGGCGGCAAGGATACGGCCAGCCAGGGAGATGTCGCGAGTTTCGACGGCGATGTCAGCGCAAGCTGTGAAAGCTTCGACGATCGGCAGCAGCGAGTAGGTGGCGAGGGCGGGGGCTTCGTCGGTGAAGGTATAGATGATCTTGGAACGGGTGGGCATGCGGGTTAACTCTCTGTGTGCTGAGCGTGCTCGAGTCTCGTGGTGCGCAGGGTAGGCGCATCGCCCTGGCAGCGCCATGAGCGGAAAGTCGAGAGGCTGCGAGCGGTGATGGTGGATGCATCAGTCGAGCGTCAAGTGCTGGGCTGCGGTAACAACCCAGGCTTAGTGGCCATTCATGGCCTAGGGCGGTCCGCATTTTCCTGGGATTCGCCCCGATGACCCTTCGGTCGCGGCGGAGTATACCAAACCATTCGGGCTAATCAGCAAGGCCAAGTGATATCGGCCCATTTATAAGACCAAAGACTAAGCGGCAATGTGGCGGGTTGTCGCACGCCTTGCAGGTCGGCAGATGTGGTTTAGGCTCATTGCATCGCATGATGTCCAAACCACACCCGACAGCGGAGTAGTGCAAGCATGGGATACCAGAAAATCAAGGTTCCGACCGACGGCGCCAAGATCACCGTCAATGCAGACCATTCGCTCAACGTGCCTGACAATCCGATCATTCCGTACATCGAGGGCGACGGGATCGGCATCGATGTCTCGCCCGTGATGATCAAGGTGGTCGACGCCGCCGTGCAGAAGGCCTATGGCGGCAAGCGCAAGATTGCCTGGATGGAGGTGTACGCCGGCGAAAAAGCCACCCAGGTATACGACCAGGACACCTGGCTGCCGCAGGAAACCCTCGATGCCGTGCGAGATTACGTGGTGTCGATCAAGGGCCCGCTTACCACCCCGGTCGGTGGCGGCATCCGCTCGCTCAACGTGGCGCTGCGCCAGCAGCTCGACCTGTACGTGTGCCTGCGCCCGGTGCTGTGGTTCCAGGGTGTGCCGAGCCCGGTGAAAAAGCCGGGCGACGTCGACATGGTGATCTTCCGCGAGAACTCCGAGGACATTTACGCGGGCATCGAGTGGAAGGCCGGCTCGCCCGAGGCGAACAAGGTGATCAAGTTCCTTAAAGAGGAAATGGGCGTCACCAAGATCCGTTTCGACCAGGACTGCGGCATCGGCGTCAAGCCGGTATCCCGCGAGGGCACCAAGCGCCTGGTGCGCAAGGCCCTGCAATACGTGGTGGACAATGACCGCGAGTCGCTGACCCTGGTGCACAAGGGCAACATCATGAAGTTCACCGAAGGGGCCTTCAAGGACTGGGGCTACGAGGTGGCGCGGGACGAGTTCGGCGCCGAACTGCTCGATGGCGGCCCGTGGATGAAGTTCAAGAGCCCCAAGAGTGGCCGCGAGGTCATCGTCAAGGACGCCATTGCCGACGCCATGCTGCAGCAGATTTTGCTGCGCCCGGCCGAGTACGACGTGATTGCCACGCTCAACCTCAACGGTGACTACCTGTCCGACGCCCTGGCGGCGGAGGTGGGTGGTATCGGCATTGCGCCGGGCGCCAACCTGTCCGACACCGTGGCCATGTTCGAGGCCACCCACGGCACCGCGCCCAAGTATGCCGGGCAGGACAAGGTCAACCCGGGCTCGGTGATACTCTCGGCAGAAATGATGCTGCGCCACATGGGCTGGACCGAGGCCGCCGACCTGATCATCAAGGGCACCAACGGCGCGATTGCGGCCAAGACCGTGACCTACGATTTCGAGCGGCTGATGGAGGGGGCCCGGCTGGTGAGCAGCTCAGGTTTTGGCGATGAAATGATCAAGCACATGTAAGGCAATACAAAACCGGCCGCTTCCTGTAAAGAAGCGGCCGGTTTTTTCGTATACCGGCAGTAAAGCAGGGTTCACGCATTAGCGGTCGTGGGCGAGTTCGGTACTCCCGTTGAAGCGCTGACGTTGATGCCCTTGATTTCAACCGCATGCAGGCCTTTCGGGCCCTGGATGATGTTGAACGTCACAGCTTGTCCGGCTTTCAGCGTCTTGTAACCGTCCATCTGGATCGCCGAATAGTGTGCGAACAGATCTTCGGTTCCGCCGTCCTCATTGATGAATCCATAGCCCTTGGCATTGTTGAACCACTTGACTTTACCGCTTGCCATCCCTATGTCCCTCTGCAAAGGACTCCATCACTGGAGTATCATCCACGTCATCCGCATACGAACCTTGCGAAAAATCTGGTTGACTGCGCGGATCTTTATCGACCACGGTGGGTTCTTATTGGTTGTAACACCGTTTTGCCGATAGTCAAGGTCACGCGGCGCCTGCGCTGGCGGTGGCCTGTGCGGTCAACCCACAACCTTAACCTGACGCTCATGATGAAATTCTTTCCATGCATGCACCTAGTGAGATTCGACTAACATTCAATCAGGATCGCCCGCAATCGAATGAGGACGACGGCTCGGGTCTTGCAGTTCAGGAAGCCAAGCCGATCCTGCAGGCGCCACCGATGTACAAGGTGGTTTTGTTCAACGATGACTACACGCCAATGGATTTCGTCGTCGAAGTGCTCGAGACGTTCTTCAGTCTGAACCGCGAGCTGGCGACCAAGATCATGCTGACCGTCCATACAGAAGGGCGGGCAGTGTGCGGATTGTTTACCCGTGACATCGCCGAAACAAAGGCTATGCAGGTCAACCAATACGCCAGGGAAAGCCAGCATCCGCTACTCTGTGAAATCGAGAAGGACGGTTAATCGCCGACCACTTGGGTATGAGGTGAAGCTATGTTAAACCGCGAGCTCGAAGTCACCCTCAATCTGGCCTTCAAGGAGGCCCGTTCGAAGCGTCATGAGTTCATGACTGTCGAACATCTGCTGCTGGCACTCCTTGACAATGAGGCTGCTGCGACCGTTCTGCGCGCCTGTGGCGCCAATCTCGACAAACTCAAGCATGACCTGCAAGAGTTCATCGACTCCACAACGCCGCTGATTCCTGTCAACGACGAAGACCGGGAAACCCAGCCGACCCTGGGCTTCCAGCGTGTGCTGCAGCGTGCCGTGTTCCACGTGCAAAGCTCCGGCAAGCGCGAAGTGACTGGCGCCAATGTGCTGGTGGCGATCTTCAGCGAACAGGAAAGCCAGGCCGTGTTTCTGCTCAAGCAGCAGAGCGTGGCCCGTATCGACGTGGTCAACTACATCGCCCATGGTATCTCCAAGGTGCCAGGGCATGGTTCGCAGTCTGAAAGCGACCAGGAAATGCAGGACGAAGAGGGCGGTGAAACCTCCTCTTCGAGCAACCCACTGGACGCCTATGCCAGCAACCTGAACGAGCTGGCGCGTGCCGGCCGCATCGACCCACTGGTCGGCCGCGAGCAGGAAGTGGAGCGGGTGGCGCAAATCCTTGCCCGTCGGCGCAAGAACAACCCGCTGCTGGTGGGTGAGGCAGGCGTGGGCAAGACGGCCATCGCCGAAGGCCTGGCCAAGCGCATCGTCGACGGCCAGGTGCCCGACCTGCTGGCGCAGAGCGTGGTGTATTCCCTCGACCTGGGCGCGCTGCTGGCCGGTACCAAATACCGTGGCGACTTCGAGAAGCGTTTCAAGGCGCTGCTCGGTGAGCTGCGCAAGCGCCCGCAGGCCATCCTGTTCATCGACGAAATCCACACCATCATCGGTGCCGGTGCAGCGTCGGGTGGGGTGATGGATGCCTCCAACCTGCTCAAGCCGCTGCTGTCGTCGGGTGAAATCCGTTGTATCGGCTCGACCACCTTCCAGGAGTTTCGCGGCATCTTCGAGAAGGACCGTGCGCTGGCACGGCGCTTCCAGAAGGTGGACGTCAGCGAGCCATCGGTCGAAGACACCGTGGGCATTCTGCGCGGCCTGAAGGGGCGTTTCGAAAGCCACCACAACATCGAGTACAGTGACGAAGCCCTGCGCGCCGCCGCTGAACTGGCCTCGCGCTACATCAATGACCGGCACATGCCGGACAAGGCCATCGACGTAATCGACGAAGCCGGCGCCTACCAGCGTCTGCAACCGGAGGCCAACCGCGTCAAGCGCATCGATGTGCCGCAAGTCGAGGATATCGTCGCCAAGATCGCGCGGATTCCGCCGAAGCATGTCAGCAGTTCCGACAAGGAGCTGCTGCGTAACCTTGAGCGCGACCTGAAACTGACCGTGTTCGGCCAGGACCAGGCAATCGACTCGCTGTCTACCGCGATCAAGCTGTCTCGTGCCGGCCTCAAGTCGCCAGACAAGCCGGTTGGTTCGTTCCTGTTCGCTGGCCCCACTGGTGTCGGCAAGACCGAAGCGGCGCGGCAGCTGGCCAAAGCGCTGGGCGTGGAACTGGTGCGCTTCGACATGTCCGAGTACATGGAACGCCACACCGTGTCGCGCCTTATCGGTGCGCCGCCTGGTTATGTTGGTTTCGACCAGGGTGGTTTGCTGACCGAGGCGATTACCAAGCAACCGCACTGCGTGTTGCTGCTCGACGAAATCGAGAAGGCTCACCCGGAAGTCTTCAACCTGCTGTTGCAGGTGATGGACCACGGTACCCTGACCGACAACAACGGGCGCAAGGCCGACTTCCGTAACGTGATCCTGATCATGACCACCAACGCCGGTGCCGAAACCGCGGCGCGGGCGTCGATCGGCTTCACTCATCAGGACCACGCGTCCGATGCCATGGAAGTGATCCGCAAGAGCTTCACGCCAGAGTTCCGCAACCGCCTGGATACCATCATCCAGTTTGGCCGCCTGAGCACAGAGACGATCAAAAGCATCGTCGACAAGTTCCTTATCGAACTGCAGGCGCAGCTGGAAGACAAGCGTGTGCTGCTGGAAGTCAGCGATGATGCGCGCGGCTGGCTGGCGGTTTCGGGGTACGACGCGCAGATGGGTGCGCGGCCGATGGCGCGGCTGATCCAGGACAAGATCAAGCGGCCGCTGGCCGAGGAGATCTTGTTCGGCGAGCTGGCCGAGCATGGCGGCGTGGTGCACGTCGACCTGCGCGATGGCGAACTGGTGTTCGACTTCGAGACCACGGCTGAGGTCGCGTGATGCAGGGGGGGCTGCAAAGCAGCCCCCTTGTAATCTGGCAGGCACAAAAAAGCCCGGCACATGGCCGGGCTTTTTCATGGCTGGAGCTTAGCGCGCACGGTAGGTGATGCGGCCTTTGCTCAGGTCATAAGGCGTCAGCTCGACGCGGACCTTGTCGCCAGTGAGAATACGGATGTAGTTCTTGCGCATCTTTCCGGAGATGTGCGCGGTTACGACGTGCCCGTTTTCCAACTCCACGCGGAACATGGTGTTGGGCAGGGTGTCGACGACAGTACCTTCCATTTCGAAGCTGTCTTCTTTCGACATGCAGTAGAGCCCTCGGATCCAGTGTTGGCCCGACGCATAACCGCACCGGGCAAAAAAGTGGCGTGGATTATGCCGGAAAACTGCGTGTCAAGCCAATGTCTTTCAGTTGAGGGTGACCCAACGCTGGTTTATCAGCAGCTCGATAGGCCGATACTGCGTCTTGTAGTTCATTTTCTTGCAGTTCTTGATCCAGTAACCCAGGTACACCGCTTCCAGGTCCTGGCGCAGGGCTTCGGTGATCTGCCAGAGGATGGCGAAGCGGCCAAGGCTGCGGCGTTCCTCGTCCGGCTCGTAGAAGGTGTACACCGCTGACAGGCCATTGGGCAGCAGGTCGCACACGGCCACCGCCATCAGGTGGCCTTCGAGGCGGAACTCGTAGAACCAGCAGAACGGCAGGTCACGTACCAGAAAAGTGGAGAACTGGTCGCGGCTGGGTGGGTACATGTCACCGTCGGCGTGGCGCGTTTCGATGTAGCGCCGGTAGAGCTCGAAGTACTCTTCCTTGAACGCCGGGCGAGCTGCCGTCACGGTCAGGTCGGCGTTGCGTTTGAGGATGCGCCGCTGCTGGCGGTTGGGGATGAAGCGCGCCGCCGGGATGCGCGCCGGCACGCAGGCGTTGCAGTTCTGGCAATGCGGGCGGTACAGGTGGTCGCCGCTGCGGCGAAAGCCCATTTCCGACAAGTCGGCGTACACATTCACGTCCATCGGCTGGCTGGGGTCGAGGAACAGCGTGGTCGCCTGCTCGTCTGGCAGGTAGCTGCAGGAGTGGGGTTGAGTGGCATAGAACTTCAACCGCGCCAGCTCTGTCATGATCAACCCCCTCGGTGAGACTTTGATTTAAGTGTAAGCCAGCTACGGCAACTCGCCTAGGCAACCCATGTAGCGCTGTTGGGCTGGTCGAGGTGGCGTGCCAGGTAATCGGCGAACTCGGCGCGGCTGATGGCATGGGCACCCAGGCTGTGCAGGTGGTTGGTGGGCATCTGGCAGTCGATAAGCGCAAAGCCCGCATCGCGCAGGTGGTTGACCAGGGTGACGAAGCCGACCTTGGAGGCGTTGTCGGCGCGGCTGAACATCGATTCGCCAAAGAACAGCTGGCCCATGGCCAGGCCGTACAGGCCGCCGACCAGCTTACCGTCCTGGCGTACCTCCACCGAATGGGCGATGCCGCGGCGGTGCAGCTCGCAATAGGCGTTGCGCATGGTGTCGGTAATCCAGGTGCCGTCGGCGTAGTCGCGTGGCGCAGCGCAGGCGGCGATCACGGCCGGAAAGTCGGTGTCGAAGCTGACCTGGTAGCGGCCTTGGCGCATCAGCTTGGCCAGCGAGCGCGACACGTGCAACTGGTCGGGGAGCAGCACTGTACGTGGGTCGGGTGACCACCACAGGATCGGCTGGCCGTCCTGGTACCACGGGAAGCAGCCATGGCGATACGCTTGTACCAGGCGCTCGGGGCTCAGGTCACCGCCAGCGGCCAGCAGGCCGTTGGGGTCATGCAGGGCCTTTTCCAGGGGTGGGAAGGTCAGCGAGTCGCGAGTCAGCCAGGTAAGCATGGTCTATCGTGCGGTGGGGGAGGGGAGAGGGCAGCATGGCGCGGGTGAAATGCAGGGTCAATCTCTTTGGCTTCTTCGCGGGCGATGAAAACAGGCAATTTAAGACACATTCATCAAGCCGCAGGCACCATCCGCTACATTTGCTGTCACACCTGTGCAAAAACACAGCATAAGCCTTTGTCACAAAAGAAAATGCGTGCTCAAATTGCAGCTATATGATTCGCCCCCGCTCAAACACCCATACGGCGTGCCGTCATGGCGGCTGGCGGGCAGTAATGTTAAAAGTAGTGGTTCATTGGTCGCGCAGCGGCCGATCACTATTGGACGCGCACCACGCGCAGGAATAGACGCGTTTTGAAGAAATCCACCGCAACCCCAGCTCCCTTGCCTGTGCCTCTGTGGCGGCAGCAGCTGCATTATCGCCTCAAGGAAGGTGCGTTGATCGCTGTCGGCGCCCTGTGCCTGTACCTGTGGATGGCGCTGCTGACCTACGACACCTCGGACCCAGGCTTCAGCCACACCAGCAACGTCGACCAGGTGCAGAATGCTGCCGGGCGTGCCGGTGCCTACTTCGCCGACATCCTGTTCATGGTGCTGGGCTACTTCGCCTATATCTTCCCGCTGCTGCTGGCGGTCAAGACCTGGCAGATATTCCGTGAGCGCCACCAGCCGTGGGATTGGAGCGGCTGGTTGTTCTCCTGGCGGCTGATCGGCCTGGTGTTCCTGGTGCTGTCGGGGGCGGCGCTGGCGCATATCCACTTCCACCCGCCGGCGAGCCTGCCGTTCTCCGCCGGTGGTGCACTGGGCGAAAGCCTCGGCGACCTGGCGCGCAACCTGCTGAACGTGCAGGGCAGCACGCTGATGTTCATTGCCCTGTTCCTGTTCGGCCTGACCGTGTTCACCGATCTGTCGTGGTTCAAGGTGATGGACCTGACCGGCAAGATCACCCTCGACCTGTTCGAACTGGTGCAAGGGGCGGCCAATCGCTGGTGGGAAGCGCGCAACGAGCGCAAGCGCCTCGAGGCACAGCTGCGCGAGGATGAGCCAGTGGTCAGGGCTGCACCCATGGCCACCGAGAAGCGGGAACCGGCCAAACCGGCGCTGCGTGAACGTATCTTCAAGCGTGAAGCGTCGCCCGCCCCGGTGGTTGAACCCCGTGAGCCAACCCTTGGCCGCGAGCCTGCCGCCCCGCCGCGCGAGCCAACCCTCGCCCGTGAGCCGGTCGTGCCGCGTGACGCGGTGGTGCCCCGTGCGCAGCCTGCAACCCCGATGATCGTACCTCCGGCAGCCGACAAGGCGCCGGAACCGAGCAAGCGGGTGATGAAGGAGAAGCAGGCGCCGCTGTTCGTCGACAGCGCCGTGGAAGGCACCTTGCCGTCGATTTCCATTCTCGACCCGGCCGAGCAGAAGAAGATCGAGTACTCGCCGGAGTCTCTGGCCGGTGTCGGTCAACTGCTGGAAATCAAGCTCAAGGAATTCGGTGTGGAAGTGGCGGTGGACTCGATCCACCCGGGCCCGGTGATTACCCGCTACGAAATCCAACCGGCCGCCGGTGTGAAGGTCAGCCGCATCGCCAACCTGGCCAAGGACCTGGCGCGTTCGCTGGCCGTGACCAGCGTGCGGGTGGTCGAGGTCATCCCTGGCAAGACCACCGTCGGTATCGAGATCCCCAACGAAAACCGCCAGATGGTGCGCTTCTCCGAAGTGCTGGCCACGCCGCAGTTCGACGAGCAGAAATCGCCGGTCACCCTGGCCTTGGGCCACGACATCGGCGGCAAGCCGGTGATCACCGACCTGGCGAAGATGCCGCACCTGCTGGTGGCCGGTACTACGGGTTCTGGTAAGTCGGTGGGTGTCAACGCGATGATTCTGTCGATCCTGTTCAAATCCAGCCCGGAAGACGCGCGGCTGATCATGATCGACCCGAAAATGCTCGAACTGTCCATCTACGAAGGCATCCCGCACCTTCTGTGCCCGGTGGTCACCGATATGAAGGACGCCGCCAACGCCTTGCGCTGGAGCGTGGCCGAGATGGAACGGCGCTACAAGCTGATGGCGGCCATGGGCGTGCGTAACCTGGCCGGCTTCAACCGCAAGATCAAGGACGCCCAGGAAGCCGGTGAAGTCATCCATGATCCGCTGTATCGCCGCGAGAGCATGGACGACGAGCCGCCTACACTGAAAACCCTGCCGACCATCGTGGTGGTGGTGGACGAGTTCGCCGACATGATGATGATCGTCGGCAAGAAGGTCGAAGAGCTGATTGCCCGTATCGCGCAGAAGGCGCGGGCAGCCGGTATCCACCTGATCCTCGCCACGCAGCGCCCGTCGGTGGACGTGATCACCGGCCTGATCAAGGCCAACATCCCGACCCGTATGGCGTTCCAGGTGTCGAGCAAGATCGACTCGCGCACCATCATCGACCAAGGCGGCGCCGAGCAGTTGCTGGGCCACGGCGACATGCTGTACATGCCGCCGGGCACCAGCCTGCCAATCCGCGTGCACGGTGCGTTCGTTTCCGACGACGAAGTGCACCGCACGGTCGAAGCGTGGAAGCTGCGCGGCGCCCCGGACTACAACGACGACATCCTCAACGGCGTCGAAGAGGCCGGCAGCGGCTTCGATGGCGGCGGCGGTGGTGGCGATGGTGACGATGCCGAAACCGATGCACTGTATGATGAAGCGGTGCAATTCGTGCTTGAGAGCCGTCGTGCTTCCATTTCTGCAGTGCAACGCAAGTTGAAGATCGGCTACAACCGTGCTGCGCGCATGATCGAGTCGATGGAGATGGCTGGCGTCGTCACCCCGATGAACAGTAACGGCTCGCGGGAAGTGATTGCCCCAGGTGGCCCGCGCGACTGATGAACACCCTGTCGGGCGCCAACGGTGGTGCCCGGCCTTTTCAACGCTCAATGAGGATTCCCATGCGCGCGATTCGCATGCTGTTGGTTTCTGCCCTGGCTCTGGGCACTGTTACGGCTTATGCCGGTGAGCAAGATGTACAACGCTTGACCCAGCTGCTGGAGAAGTCGCAGACCATCGAGGCCAACTTTTCCCAGCTGACCCTGGGCGCCGATGGCACCAGCCTGCAGGAAACCTCGGGCAAGATGACGGTCAAGCGCCCAGGCCTGTTCTACTGGCACACCGATGCGCCGCAGGAGCAGGTGGTGGTGTCGGATGGCAAGAACGTCACCCTGTGGGACCCGGACCTGGAGCAGGCCACCATCAAGAAGCTCGACGTGCGTCTGAACCAGACCCCGGCTCTGCTGCTGTCCGGTGACGCGTCGAAGATCAGCCAGAGCTTCGATATCGCCTCGAAGGAGCAGGGCGAAGTAATGGACTTCACCCTCAAGCCCAAGACCAAGGACACGCTGTTCGATTCGCTGCGCGTCTCGTTCCGCAAGGGCCTGATCAATGACATGCAATTGATCGACAGTGTTGGTCAGCGCACCAACATCCTGTTCAATGGCGTCAAGGCCAACCAGGCGGTGCCGGACAGCAAGTTCACGTTCGACATCCCCAAAGGCGCCGACGTGATCAAGGAGTAACCAGAGCCCGTCATGGACCTGTTTCGAAGCGAACCCGTCGCCCAGCCCCTGGCCGCCCGCCTGCGCCCGTCCAACCTGGATGAATACGTTGGCCAGGAGCACCTGCTGGCGCGCGGTAAACCGCTGCGCGAGGCGCTGGAGCAGGGTGCGCTGCACTCGATGATTTTCTGGGGGCCACCTGGGGTGGGCAAAACCACCCTGGCGCGGCTGCTCGCGCAGTTCTGCGATGCGCACTTCGAAACGGTGTCGGCGGTGCTGGCTGGGGTGAAAGAGATTCGCCAGGCGGTGGAGGTGGCCAAGCAGCAGGCTGGTCAATATGGCCGCCGCACCATCTTGTTCGTTGACGAAGTGCACCGTTTCAACAAGTCGCAGCAGGACGCCTTTCTACCCTATGTGGAAGACGGCACACTGCTGTTCATCGGCGCCACCACCGAAAACCCGTCGTTCGAGCTGAACAACGCGTTGTTGTCGCGGGCGCGGGTCTACGTGCTCAAGAGCCTGGACGAGGCGGCCCTGCGCAAGTTGGTCAACCGTGCGCTGACCGAAGAGCGTGGCCTGGGCAAGCGCAACCTGCGGGTGGGTGACGAAGCTTTCAAGATGCTGATGGCCGCCGCCGACGGTGATGGCCGGCGCATGCTCAATTTCCTCGAGAACGCTTCGGACCTGGCCGAAGATGGCAGCGAGATCGACGTCGAGATGCTGCAGAGCCTGCTGGGTGACAGCCGTCGCCGTTTCGACAAGGGCGGCGAGGCGTTCTACGACCAGATTTCCGCGTTGCACAAGTCGGTGCGCGGCTCCAACCCCGATGGTGCTTTGTATTGGTTCGCCCGCATGCTCGACGGCGGCTGCGACCCGCTGTACATCGCCCGCCGCGTGGTGCGTATGGCCAGCGAGGACATCGGTAATGCCGACCCGCGCGCGCTCAGCCTGTGCCTGGCAGCCTGGGACGTGCAGGAGCGCCTTGGCAGCCCCGAGGGTGAGCTGGCGGTGGCCCAGGCCATCACCTACCTGGCCTGTGCGCCCAAGAGCAACGCGGTGTACATGGGCTTCAAGACGGCGCTGCGAGAAGCCGCCGAACATGGGTCGCTGGAAGTGCCGCTGCACCTGCGCAATGCCCCGACCAAGCTGATGAAGCAACTGGGCTATGGTGACGAGTACCGCTACGCCCACGATGAACCCGACGCCTACGCCGCCGGTGAGGATTACTTCCCCGATGAGCTGGAGCCACGCCAGTACTACCAGCCAGTGCCCCGTGGCCTGGAACTGAAAATTGGCGAGAAACTGCGCCACTTGGCCGACCTGGACCGAAACAGCCCCCGTCAGCGGAGAAAACCATGATCGCACTCATTGCCGCGGTCAGCGCGGGCGGTGTTGCTGGCACTTTGTTGCGCTTCGCTACCGCCAATTGGGTCGCGGCCCACTGGCCACGGCACTTCTATGCCGGTACGCTGGCGGTCAACCTGGTTGGCTGCCTGCTGATCGGCCTGCTCTATGGCTTGTTCTTGCACAAGCCGCTGGCGCCGATCGAATTGCGCGCTGGCTTGATTGTCGGCTTCCTCGGTGGCCTGACAACCTTTTCCTCTTTCTCGCTCGATACCGTGCGCCTGATGGAAAGCGGGCAAGTGCCCCTTGCCTTGGGCTATACCAGTATCAGCGTGGTGGGTGGGCTGCTTGCAACCTGGGCTGGCCTGTCCCTGACCCGATTCTGAACCAACACTTACATATAACGAGAGAACGATATGCTCGATTCCAAACTGTTACGCGGCCAACTTCAGGAAGTGGCGGATCGCCTGGCCTCCCGTGGCTTCAGCCTGGATGTCGCGCGCATCGAATCACTGGAAGAACGCCGCAAGGCGGTGCAGACCCGCACCGAGCAACTGCAGGCCGAGCGTAACGCCCGCTCCAAGTCCATCGGTCAGGCCAAGGCCAAGGGCGAAGACATCGCGCCGCTGATGGCCGACGTCGAGCGCATGGCCAATGAACTGGCCGCCGGCAAGCTTGAGCTGGACGGTATCCAGGCCGAGCTGGACGGCATTCTGCTGACCATCCCCAACCTGCCGGACGCGAGCGTACCGGTCGGTGCCAGCGAAGACGACAACGTCGAAGTGCGCCGTTGGGGCACGCCGAAGGCGTTCGACTTCGAAATCAAGGACCACGTCGCCCTTGGTGAAGTCAGCGGTGGCCTGGACTTCGAAGCGGCTGCCAAGCTGTCCGGCGCCCGTTTCGCTGTGCTGCGTGGCCCGATCGCCCGCCTGCACCGCGCCCTGGCGCAATTCATGATCAACCTGCACACCGGCGAGCACGGCTACGAGGAACACTACACCCCTTACCTGGTGCAGGCTCCGGCCCTACAGGGCACCGGCCAGCTGCCCAAGTTCGAGGAAGACCTGTTCAAGATCACCCGCGAAGGCGAGGCTGACTTCTACCTGATCCCGACCGCCGAAGTGTCGCTGACCAACCTGGTAGCGGGTGAAATCCTCGACGCCAAGCAACTGCCGCTGAAACTGGTTGCCCACACCCCATGCTTCCGCAGCGAAGCCGGTGCTTCCGGCCGCGACACCCGCGGCATGATCCGCCAGCACCAGTTCGACAAGGTCGAGATGGTCCAGGTGGTAGAGCCGGCCAAATCGATGGAAGCCTTGGAAGGCCTGACTGCCAACGCTGAGCGCGTGCTGCAGTTGCTGGAGCTGCCGTACCGCGTGCTGGCCCTGTGCACCGGCGATATGGGCTTTGGTGCAGTGAAAACCTACGACCTGGAAGTGTGGGTGCCGAGCCAGGACAAGTACCGCGAAATCAGCTCGTGCTCCAACTGCGGCGACTTCCAGGCGCGCCGCATGCAGGCCCGCTGGCGTAACCCGGAAACCGGCAAGCCAGAACTGGTGCACACCCTCAACGGCTCTGGCCTGGCCGTAGGCCGTACTTTGGTTGCCGTATTGGAAAACTACCAGCAGGCCGACGGCTCGATCCTGGTGCCGGAAGTGCTGAAGCCGTACATGGGCGGCGTCGAGGTCATCCGCTAAATGAATTACCTGCCGCTGTTCCACAAGCTGCAGGGCGGCCGCGTGCTGGTCGTCGGCGGCGGTGAGATCGCCTTGCGCAAGGCGCGCCTGCTGGCCGATGCCGGCGGTGTGCTGCGCGTGGTGGCGCCGGACGTCGACGGCCAGTTGGCCGCGTTGGCCCGGGAAGGTGGCGGTGAGGTGCTGGTGCGTGGCTATCAGGCAGCCGACCTTGTCGGTTGCCGGCTGGTGATCGCGGCTACCGACGACCCTGGGCTCAATGCCCAGGTGTCGGCCGATGCGCAGGCCCTCAGCCTGCCGGTCAACGTGGTGGATGCGCCGGCCCTGTGCACGGTGATCTTCCCAGCGATCGTCGACCGCTCGCCGCTGGTGATTGCGGTTTCCAGCGGTGGTGATGCCCCAGTGCTGGCGCGCTTGATTCGCGCCAAGCTGGAGGCGTGGATCCCTTCGGCCTACGGCGAGCTGGCCGGGCTGGCGGCGCGTTTCCGGCACAAGGTCAAATCCTTGTACCCAGACGTCAACCAGCGCCGCGGCTTCTGGGAAACCGTGTTCCAGGGGCCGATCGCCGAGCGCCAGCTGGCCGGGCAGGGCGCTGAAGCCGAGCGCCTGTTGCAGGCGATGGTAGAAGGCGCGCCGGTGCAGCAGGGCGGTGAGGTGTACTTGGTAGGTGCTGGCCCGGGCGATCCGGACTTGCTGACTTTCCGAGCCTTGCGCCTGATGCAGCAGGCCGATGTGGTGCTGTACGACCGCCTGGTGGCGCCAGCTATTATCGAGATGTGCCGGCGGGATGCCGAGCGCATCTACGTGGGCAAGCGCCGCGCTGAGCATGCCGTGCCGCAGGATCAGATCAACCGCCTGCTGGTCGATCTGGCCCAGCAGGGCAAGCGGGTGCTGCGCCTGAAGGGTGGCGACCCGTTCATCTTCGGCCGGGGAGGCGAAGAGATCGAGGAACTGGCCGAGCATGGCATCCCGTTCCAGGTGGTGCCGGGCATCACGGCGGCCAGTGGCTGTTCCGCTTATGGCGGCATTCCGCTGACTCACCGCGACTATGCCCAGTCGGTGCGTTTCGTCACCGGGCACCTGAAGGATGGCACCAGCAACTTGCCGTGGAATGACCTGGTGGCGCCAGCGCAGACCTTGGTGTTCTACATGGGGTTGGTGGGTTTGCCGACCATTTGCGCCGAGTTGATTCGCCATGGGCGAGCGGCCAGCACACCGGCTGCTTTGGTTCAGCAGGGGACGACGCGAAACCAGCGGGTGTTCACCGGTACCCTGGCAGACCTGCCGGGCCTGGTGGCCCAGCATGAAGTGCATGCGCCAACCCTGGTGATTGTCGGGGAAGTGGTGCAGTTGCGTGAAAAGCTGGCCTGGTTCGAAGGTTCGCAGAACAGCTGACAATGGTGGGGCTGCAAAGCAGCCCCGGCTTTCTCAAGCCTGCCAAATCCCCTTGCCTGCCAACCGCTCCCGATCATGCGGCGCGCCAAAGTCTTGCAAAGGCCCTTTAGGCACTATCCCGTTCGGGTTGATGGTCTTGTGGCTCATGTAGTAGTGCTTCTGTATATGCTCCATATCCACAGTGGCCGCTACCCCTGGCCACTGGTACAGCTCGCGCAGCCAGTTCGACAGGTTGTGGTAGTCGCTCAGGCGCCGCAGGTTGCACTTGAAGTGCCCGTGGTACACAGCGTCGAAGCGCACAAGCGTGGTGAACAGGCGTACATCGGCCTCAGTCAGGTACTCACCCGCCAGGTAGCGATTGCGGCTTAGCAAGTCTTCCAGGTAATCCAGTTCGTTGAACACATCATCAAACGCCGCTTCGTAGGCGTCTTGCGTGGTGGCAAAGCCTGCCCGGTAAACGCCGTTGTTCACCGCCGGATAAATGCGCTCGTTCAGCGCCTCGATGACCGGTCGCAGTGGTTCGGGGTACAAATCCAGGGTGTTGCCAGTCAGCTCGTTGAACGCGCTGTTGAAGATACGGATGATCTCCGACGATTCGTTGTTGACGATGCGCTGCTCTTTCTTGTCCCACAGGACAGGCACGGTCACCCGGCCGGTGTAATGCGGGTCATCCTGGGTATAGCGCTGGTGCAGATACTGCAGGGCGCCAAGGTGGTCGCCGCTGGAGCCTTGCTGCTGGTCGAAGGTCCAGCCATGGTCTTGCATCAGCCAACTGACCACCGACACATCGATCAATGGCTCAAGGCCTTTGAGGGCGCGCAAGATCAGGGTGCGATGAGCCCATGGGCAGGCCAGCGAGACGTACAGGTGGTAACGGCCGGCTTCGGGGGCGGGGAGTTGATTGCGGCGTTGGGCGTTTTCGCGTTTGAACGTACCGTCCTTGCCGTTTTCATACCACTGGTCATGCCAGCGGCCGTCGATCAAAAGGCCCATGAGTGAGCTCCTCGGTACAAAGTGATTTGTCGTTGGAGCCCAGTCTAGGCCAAATCGTTCGAACAAATAGCGCAAAGATCGGGGTGATACGATCGGTTAAATCGATCGGTTTCGCGTGTTCCAATAGCCTTGAGCTGTCGCAAACGCTTGTTCGCGGTCCCGCCCTAAGCCCCGCAATGCCAGGGCCATGGTGGCGATGACGGCCTTCTCGCCATAGCTGTCTTCAACCTCGCCACGCCAGAACGCCAGCAACTGTTCGGCCTGCAGGCTGGGCGGTTTGACATGTCGGCGCTCGCTCAGCGCTGGCCACTCTTCGTCCCACGCTTCGCCCGCCGTGGTGCCGTAGAGGTGGCTGATGACATCAGGGTTGACCTCGATCTCGCCACCGTCGCCCTTGATCACCACGGCATGATCGCCCAGCAGCCGGCTAGCCTCGCGGTGCACGGCCTGATAGCCGGGATGGAAGATGCTTTGCAGGCCACAGCGCGCACCCAGCGGGTTGAGCACCCGGGCCAGCGAGTGGATCGGTGAGCGCAGGCCCAAGGTGTTGCGCAGGTCGATCATGCGCTGCAATTGCGGCGCCCAATCGTGCAGCGGGAAGAACGCCAACTGATGCTGGTCCAGTGCGTTGCCGACTGCATCCCAATCGCGGCACAGCGGGATCTGCAACCGTTCGAGCAACTGTTCGCTGTACATGCGCCCGGCGGTGTGCGCGCCACCGCCGTGCATCAGGATGCGCACGCCATTGTTGGCCAGGCACTTGGCAGCCAACAGGTACCAGGGCAGGTGGCGCTTCTTGCCGGCGTAAGTGGGCCAGTCCAGGTCCACGGCGATGCGCGGTGCCTGCAGGTGGGAGCGCAGGGCCTCGGTGAAGCCGGCCAGTTCTTCGGCGCTTTCTTCCTTGTGCCGCAGCAGCATGAGGAAGGCGCCCAGCTGAGTGTCTTCGACCTTGCCTTCCAGCAGCAGGGTCATGGCAGCACGGGCTTCTTCGCGGGTCAGGCCGCGCGCACCGCGCTTGCCTTTGCCGAGAATGCGCACGAATTCGGCGAACGGGTGTTCGGCGGGAGTTTCCAGGGTGAGCGGACGAGGGTCGGTCATATGCAGTTGGTCGGCTTGGGCAGGCCCGCCAGCTTGGCGGCGAGTTTGGCGGGGGTGCCGTTGAACAGGCGGTTCAGGTGCGGGCTGTTGCCCTTGTCCGGGCCCAGTTTCAGCGCCGTGTACTTGATCAGCGGGCGCGTGGCCGGGGACAGCTGGAATTCCTGGTAGAACTGGCGCAACAGTTCGAGGATCTCCCAGTGGTCCGCCGTCAGCAGGATGCCTTCGCGTTCGGCCAAGGCCTCGGCAGCAGCGTGGGACCAGTCTTGCAGGTCGACCAGGAAGCCGTCCTTGTCCAGGGCGATCGCTTGATCGCCAACGGTGAGCGTACTCATAGCCAGCTATTGACCTTGTCGTAGTGAAGCGACAGTTCGACGAACCCGGCGTAGTCCACGGCTTTGGCCAGTTCGTTGTCGATGGCGCGGGCTTGCAGGTCTTCGTTCAGGGCGAACAGGCGTGTGGCTAGGCCGGCACCTTGCAGCTGGCGGTGCGGCTCGCTGCCGCAGCGCAGGGCATACACCGCATCGCCGCACAGTAGCAGCGCGTCGTCGGCTCCGAGCAGGCGCAGGCAGCTGGCCAGGCGCTCGTCGCCAAACGGGGAGTGGGCAATTACATGCAGGGTCGTCATCAAAGTGTTATCACCTGGTCGAAACGGGCGATCAGCGCGGACAAGGCCGCGTCATCGAGCACTTGCACCGGCAGTGCCAGGGTATCGGCTGCCAGGCCGCGGCGGGTGAGGCTGTGGCTGCAAGCGAACAGTTCCTCTACACCGAACATCGGCAGCGCTTGCAGGTTAGCGGCCAGGTTCTTCTGTTGCACCTCGGTGGGTTGCTGGCCGGGAGCGAGCTGGAACACGCCGTCGTCCAGAAACAGCATGCCCAGCGGCAGGTCGAATGCCCCGCCGGCCAGGGCGATGTCCAGTGCCTCACGGGCCGATGGGCCGTTCCACGGGGCCTGGCGGCTGATGATCAACATGGATTTAGCCATTTCAATCGCCTCCGAAGCAGACAAGGCGGTCAGCAACCTGCGCCGCTTCATGCAGTTGGCCAAGCCCCGACAGTTCCCAAGGTTTGGGCAGGTTCACGGCCGGGCGCTGGTAACGGTTGGCTTCGGCTTCATCGAGCACGCCACGGCGCAGGGCAGCGGCGATGCACACCACGGCGTCCAACTGGTGGGTCTCGATAAAGGTACGCCACTGGCCAGCCACGTCCAGTTCGTCCTGGGGGGCGACCACGTTGGCCGAGGCACTGTGCACCCCGTCCTGATAGAAGAACAGCCGGGCAATCTCATGCCCGCCGGCCAGCACTGCCTCGGCATAGCGCAAGGCACGCCGCGAGGAGGGCGCATGGGCCGGGGAGAACACCGCGATAGCGAATTTCATGGATAACTCATGCAAAGGAATGCTGCCATGATAAAGCAAAAAAGCCCGCGCCCGCTTGTGCAAGCGGCTCGGGCTTCTATTGATTCCCCAGGCCTGTGCGATCCCTTGCAGGAGCGGCCTTGTGTCGCGATGGGCTGCATGGCAGCCCCCCATGGCCCTAACAGGTAGACACCAGACTTACGCCTGTTCCTTGCTTTCCGGCAAGAACCAGTTCAGCACCAGGGCACAGATCCCCCCGGTGGCCACACCCGACTCCAGCACATTGCGAATCGCCGCCGGCATGTGCGCCAGGAACTCCGGCACCTGCGCCACACCCAGGCCCAGTGCCAACGACACGGCAATGATCAGCAGCGCGCGACGATCCAGCCGGGTGCTGGCCAGAATGTTGATGCCCGAAGCCGCAACTGCCCCGAACATCACCATGGCCGCGCCACCCAGCACCGGCTCTGGCACCGCCTGGATCACCCCGGCAACGCTGGGGAACAGCCCCAGCAGCACCAGCATCACGGCAATCCACATACCGATATGGCGGCTGGCAATCCCGGTCAGCTGAATTACCCCGTTGTTCTGGGCAAAGATCGAACTAGGGAAGGTGTTGAACAAGCCGGCCAGCAGCGAGTTGGCGCCGTTGACCAGTACACCGCCCTTGATCCGCTGCATCCATACCGGCCCTTCGACCGGCTGGCGCGACACCTTGCTGGTGGCGGTCACGTCACCAATGGCTTCCAGCGAAGTGACCAGGTAAATCACCAGCATCGGAATGAACAGCGCCCAGGAAAAGCCCAGGCCGAAGTGCAGCGGCGTCGGCACCTGGAACAGCGCGGCCTCGTGCATGCCGGTGAAGTCCAGGCGGCCCATGTAGCCGGCCAGCGCGTAGCCGACCGCCAGGGCGATGACGATGGCACAACTGCGAATCCACACCACGGGAATGCGGTTAAGGATCACGATAATCGCCAGCACCACGCCCGACAGCAGCAGGTTTTCGCCATTGGCGAAGGTGCCGTTGGCCATGGCACCAAAGCCGCCACCCATGCTTATCAGGCCTACCTTGATCAAGGTCAGGCCGATCATCAGCACGACGATGCCCGTCACCAGCGGGGTGATCAGGCGTTTGACGAAGGGCAGAATGCGCGACACCCCCATCTCGACGAACGAGCCCGCAATCACCACACCAAAAATGGCCGCCATCACCCCTTCAACGGGCGTGCCTTGCTTGACCATCAGCGCGCCGCCGGCAATCAGCGGGCCTACGAAATTGAAGCTGGTGCCCTGAACGATCAGCAGCCCGGCGCCAAATGGGCCGAAGCGTTTGCACTGGACGAAGGTGGCAATACCGGAGATCACCAGCGACATGGAAACGATCAGGTTGGTATCACGCGCCGAAACGCCCAGCGCCTGGCAGATCAGCAGGCCAGGGGTAACGATCGGCACAATGATCGCCAGCAGGTGCTGCAGGGCTGCCAGCAGGCCGATCAACAGCCGTGGCTTGTCCTCAAGGCCAAGCACCAGTTCATTGGCAGGCGCCGCTGCGCCTGGGCTGTGTTCGTGTGAGCTCATTGCTGAAAGCTGCCCCGGAAGAAAAAAGGAGCGCATTCTACGGGGTGACGGAAGATTACGGTAGAGAAAAGCACGATAGCGGCATGATCGGCGGGTATGCATCCAATAAGCTGACTTTTAAGTCAATTCACTGGGTGCAAAAAAGCCCGCCGAGGCGGGCTTTCTCTTACACCAGTCAATCAGTCATCACGACCCATGATGCCAAACAGCTGCAGCAGGCTGACGAACAGGTTGTAGATCGAAACATACAAGCTGATGGTCGCCATGATGTAGTTGCGCTCGCCACCATGAATGATCGCGCTGGTCTGGAACAGGATGCACACCGACGAGAACAGCACGAAACCAGCGCTGATCGCCAGCTGCAGGCCGCTGATCTGGAAGAAGAAGCTGGCCACGACAGCGCCCAGCAGAACAAAGAAGCCAGCAGTGATGAAGCCGCTGAGGAAGCTCATGTCCTTGCGGGTAATCAGCACATAGGCCGACAGGCCACCAAATACCAGCGCAGTCATGGCGAATGCCGAGCTGACCACTTCAGCGCCACCGGCCATGCCCAGGTAACGGTTGAGGATTGGGCCGAGAATGAAGCCCATGAAGCCGGTGAGGGCGAAGGTGGACACCAGGCCCCAGGCGGAATCACGCAGTTTATTGGTAAGGAAGAACAGCCCGTAGAAGCCGATCAGCACCACGAACACGTTCGGGTAGCCGACACGCATCTGCTGGGCAACGAAAGCCATGACACCGCTGAAGGCGAGGGTAAGCGCCAGCAGGCTGTACGTGTTGCGCAGGACCTTGCTGATCTCCTGCTGCTCGACCTGCTGGCCGTGGTGTACGGCGTAATCCTGTTCGCGCATGGCGACACTCCTTGGTAAACCTGTGGTTTCGAACGTTCAGATGCTAGGAGTCTATCAGAGCTCCTGCAACCCGCGACACTGAGAGTTTGACAGCGTGTTTCATTACGGTATGATGGCGGCCGCAAAACGAGCTGGAAGCGTGGCCGAGTGGTTTAAGGCAACGGTCTTGAAAACCGTCGATGGGCAACTATCCTAGAGTTCGAATCTCTACGCTTCCGCCATATTCAAAGCCCTGATTATTCAGGGCTTTTTGCGTTTTTGGGGCCTGTAAGAACGGGCCTGTGGAGTGGGGCGGTTCGACTTTGCGCCCAGAGATCTCTCGCACGCCGGCGCTGCGTAGGCTGTGCCCCTCACGATCTATGCCGTTCGCACCTGGAGGCCGAAATGAACAAGCTGATCCTGCCCGCCGCCATTTTCGTAAGCGTGATCATCGCCGGGAAGATAGCGGAGCACTTCGGCCTGGAAGGGGGTTGGAAAATAGGTGTGCTTTGCCTAGTGGCCGGTGTTGTTCAAATCGCAGTTACCCGTTTTCAACGTGCCCCGCGCAACAACGCCTAATTTTGAGCGCAGCGCACATGCGCAGCTCGGCATCATCCATCACCGCCTTGGCCAATGCGCAGCCCAAGGCCTAGCCTGCTGCGATTGCGGGCTGGGGTGGTGGGATAGTGGGTGTTGCTGGTGTCTTGGGGGCTGCAAGGCAGCCCCCCGGATTTCAGCGTTACATCAACAATTGCCGGGGCTGCTTCGCAGCCCTTTCGCGACACAAGGCCGCTCCTACACAGGTCTGCGTCGATCAAAACATCACTTGATCAGCGGCACACCACTCAGCTTCTGCAGCTCGTCAAAGTCGATGTCCGCGCAAATCTCGACCACTTTCAGGCCTTCAGGCGTTACTTCCAGCACGGCCAGGTCGGTGTAAATGCGGCTGACGCAACCAATACCGGTCAGCGGGTAGGTGCACGCGGGCACCAGCTTGCTTTCGCCGGTCTTGGTCAGGTGGTCCATCATCACGAACACCTGGCGGGCGCCGGTGGCCAGGTCCATCGCACCGCCCACGGCGGGGATCGAACCTTCGGCACCGGTGTGCCAGTTGGCCAGGTCGCCCTTGACCGACACCTGGAAGGCGCCCAGTACGGCGATGTCCAGGTGGCCGCCACGCATCATCGAGAACGAGTCGGCATGGTGGAAGAATGCACCGCCGGTCAGCAGGGTGACGTGCTGCTTGCCGGCGTTGATCAGGTCATCGTCTTCCTCGCCCGGCGCTGGGCTTGGGCCCATGCCCAGCAGGCCGTTCTCGCTGTGCAGGAAGACTTCCTTGTCGCCCAGGTAGTTGGCCACCAGGGTCGGTGCGCCAATGCCCAGGTTTACGTACGCGCCTTCTTGAATGTCTGCGGCCACGCGTTGGGCCATCTCGGTGCGGGAGAGCTTTTTGGTGATGGTCATGGCAGGCCTCAGACAGCTTTGGCAATCGAAGAAGCGGCAGCGCCGGTGACGGCGACCACGCGCTGGACGAAGATACCCGGAGTGATGATGTGTTCTGGGTCCAGTTCACCGAGTTCGACAACCTGGTCGACCTGGGCGATGGCAGTCTTGGCGGCCATGGCCATGATCGGCCCGAAGTTGCGCGCGGCTTTGCGGTAGGTCAGGTTGCCCCAACGGTCACCCTTGTGCGCCTTGATCAGTGCGAAGTCGGCGTGCAATGGCATTTCCAGCACGTACATGCGGCCGTCGATTTCACGGGTTTCCTTGCCTTCGGCCAGCAGGGTGCCGTAGCCGGTCGGCGAGAAGAACGCACCGATGCCCGAACCGGCTGCGCGGATACGCTCGGCCAGGTTGCCTTGCGGCACCACTTCCAATTCGATCTTGCCGGCCCGGTACAGTTCGTCGAACACGTAGGAGTCGGATTGGCGCGGAAACGAGCAGACCACCTTGCGCACGCTGCCTGCCATGAGCAAGGCGGCCAGGCCGATCTCGCCGTTGCCGGCGTTGTTGCTGATGATGGTCAGGTCGCGGGCACCGGTTGCGATCAGGCCATCGATCAGCTCGGACGGCATGCCGGCAGTGCCGAAGCCACCGACCATGATGGTCGAACCGTCGGTGATTCCTTCCACCGCGCTGGCGATGGACTCGTACGTTTTATTGATCAAGGCGAGCTCCTGGTTGTTCCTGGAGTTGTGGTTGTCGGGCTGGCCGGAGCGCGTGAAGCGATGGGGCCTGTCAGCGCTTGAAAGTGTTTGCTGACTTTCGGTATAGCGTGCCGCAAGATAGGGCAACAGTAGAGGGGGTTTGGCTGAATTTGTGCGATTATCGAACTATTGTGCGATGTGCGAGCAGCTGCAGTGGGCATCAGAACCCCATCAACCAAAGGAGAGCCCATGATCCGGCTGGCCGTAGCAACCGATGAGCCCGAGATCAGAAAGTGCGCCGAGCAGGCCTATGCTCGCTATGTGCCACTCATCGGACGCAAGCCAGCCCCGATGACCGCAAATTTCGCCAGGCAGATCGCGCAAGGGGTGGTCTACGTAGCGACGGATGACCAGGCGACCTTTCAAGGCTTCATTGTCTTCTATGCCGAAGAAGGGCATTTGCTGCTGGAAAACGTGGCGGTCCTGCCCCGTGCAGCCGGGCGTGGTGTAGGAAAGGCGCTGATCGGCTTCTGCGAAAATGCCGCCCGGCAATGGGGGATAAGCACCGTCCATCTCTACACCAACGAGATGATGACCGAGAACTTGTCGATTTACCCCAAGCTCGGCTACGTAGCGGTGGGGAAACGTACAGAGGACGGTTTCAAGCGGGTTTACTTCGAGAAAACCCTCATTCCCTGATACCCCGTTCATGCGCGCGTACAAAGCATGCCCCGCACGCAGGCAATGCGTCATGCACCCCAGGTTCAGGCATCATGTACCCAGCCCCATTCAGAAAGCTGAACCCGCCCAATGCCAGAATCCACCAACCCCAACCGAGCCATCTACGACCTGGACATGCTCCGCACCGTGGTCATGGTGGCCGACTGCGGCAGTTTCACTGCCGCCGCCGCACGCCTGCACTCCACCCAATCCACGGTCAGCCAGAAGGTGCGCCGGTTGGAGGAAATGGTCGGCCACCAGTTGCTCGACCGCAGCAACCGCGAGGTGCACCCGACCGATGCCGGGGAAACATTGCTGGGTTTCGCACGGCACCTGCTGGCAGTGAGCAGCCAGTTGACCGAAGCCATGTCAGGCGGGGTGACGGTTACCGTGCGTATCGGCCTGCCGGACGATTTTGTCGCGGGCAAGACGATGCAGGCGTTGGCAGCGTTCAATCGGCGTAACCCGACAGTGAAGCTGGAGATCACCGGTGGCCTGAGCCGGGATTTGATGAGCACCTACGACCGTGGCGAACTGGACCTGGTGCTGATCAAGCAGCGGCGGCATAGCCGGGAGGCCAATGCCTGCCAGCCGGAGTGCATCGAGTGGATCGACAGTGCGCAGTACCCGTGTTTTGCCCAGGATCCGATTCCGCTGGTGACCTTTCCGCCGCGGGGGCTGTACCGGGATGACATGATCGGTGCGGTCGAGGCGATGGGGCGCAGTTGGCGGATTGCCTTTACCAGTTCGAGCCTGGCAGGGATTCAGGAGGCGGTGGCCAATGGCCTGGGGGTGAGTCTGTTGCCTTCGCGCGTGGTGACGGCCAGGCATCGAGTTTTGGGGGCGCAAGAGGGGTTCAAGCCGATCAAAGTGTTTGAGGCGGCAATTTTCCATCGGCCTACGGCGGACCCGATGGTGATGGAGCTGGCTGAGATTCTGATTGGGATTTTGCGGGCTGAGGCAGAGTAAGCACGGGGCTGGAAACCAGCTGGGGCGATGAGGGCTGCCAGGCAGCCCATCACCGGCAAGCCAGCGCTGACCTCAACGGCGCAGCTCGTTGGCAAACTGCGTAGCCTTCAACCGCAATTGCGCGGGCCCGCCCCAGAATGCGCCGTGGCGCACGATCACGCGTTCATGGAGGGCTGCCGCCACCGCCGCCGCCGCATTCGGCGCCTTGAACAGCACGAAACTGGCCTCGTTGCCGACCTTCAAACCGTAGTCTTGTTTGCCCATCACTCCGGCGCTGGCCTCAGTGGCCATTTCCAACGCAACCCGCAATTCTTCGTCGGTGTTGAAGCCCGAGCGATAGCTGATCAGCATCGCCCGTTGCAGCATGTCGCCATTGCCATACGGCCACCAGGCATCCTGGATATTGTCGTTACCGGTGAACACCCGCACACCGCCTGCACGCAGGCGTAGCACAGGCGGGAAGGCGTGTTCGCCGGGTGCGTTGGTCATGATCGATACGCCGGCGCCGGCCAGCAGCTCGGCCGTGCGGTCGACCACCGCGTCGGATACATCGCCCAGGCCATAGGCGTGGCTGACTGCCACCAAGCCTTGCATGCCCAAGGCGGTGGTGCGCGCGGTGATGCGTTCAAGCTGGGCGATGCAGATGTCGCCGGGTTCATGCAGGTGGATATCGACCTTCACGCCGTGCCGGTCGGCAATGCCGAACACGATGTCCAGCTGCGCTTCGGCGTCGCCATCCAGGGTGGTTGGGTCGATACCGCCGACGACCTGCAAACCTTCGCGTATAGCCGCTTCCATCACGTCGGCAGTGCCGGGGCAGGTCACCACACCGGCCTGGGGGAAGGCCACAAGTTCGATGTCTATCAGGTCTTTCCAGGTGTCCCGGGCTTCGAGCATGGCGCGCAAGTTGGTCAGGCCGGTGGTGGCGTCCACGTCCACATGGCAGCGCATGGCCACGGTGCCGTAAGAGGCGGCCTGGCGCATCAGCGCGTCGGCGCGCTCGAGGATCGGTGGGGCGCTGGCAAGTTCGCGTTTTTCCACGGCCAGGCGCTCACGCAGGCTGGCGACGGGTTGGTGTGGGCGCCAGCGGTCGCCGACGAAGCTTTTGTCCAAGTGGATGTGGCCGTCGACGAAGCCGGGGAGCGCCAGCAGGCCTTCAAGGTCGATGGTCTCGCGGGCGGCTGTGCTGGCGCGTTGCGGGCCGATGTGGCTGATGCGGCCGTTGCTTACGGCGATGTGCAGGGGCAGGCCATCGGCGTCGATGGCATTGATGAACTCACGGTCGTTCATGAGCGGGCCTTTTTTACTGAGGCTTGGGTGACGTACCACGGTAGGGCGGATGCGGGTATGTCTCCAATTAATTATCAGGATCCTATGCAGTGCATTTCTGGATGCAGGCAGGGCGCGTCAGCCTGCATTAAAAAGCCCACTGAAGTCGATTTCGATAATTAACTTTCCAAGCCTTCGCTCTCGGCCCAGGATTGCCCACGGGACCCGCCCGCCGCCAGCTACGGCGCCTTTCAGGGCCGGTCGCCACACACAATAAAAACAAATGCCGTGTCGGAGTCCCCATGACCCATGATTCCAAGCTGCTGCGTGCCGCGCTGATTTTCATTGCCTGTACCTCCTTCATTGTTTGTGGTGTGCAACCCATCTTCATGGGGTTGGTCACCGAACAGCTCAGCCTGTCACTCGACCAGCAAGGTTGGGTGGTGTCGGTCGAGATGATTGGCATGACCCTGGGCACCTTGCTGTGCCCACTGTTGATGAAGCGCCACGGCGGGCGCGGCTTGTGTCTGTTCGTAGGTGGGCTGTGCGTGGCGCTTAGCATCGCCACGGCTTTTACCAGCAGCAACGCGATGTTGCTGGGCGTGCGCCTGGCGGCCGGCACCTGCGCGGGGCTGGTGTATGCCTATGCGGTGTCCACGTTGGGCCGCCTGCCCAATCAGGACCGTTCGTTCGGCCTGATGCTGTTACTGCAAACGCCGGAGTACTCGCTGTTTTCCGCAGCGCTGCCATTGCTTGCTGCGCAGAGTGGAACGGTAACCGCCTTGTGCGCGTTTGGCCTGTGGTACCTGTTGATCTGCGGCGCCAGCCTGGTGCTGCCGCGTCGCCCGGCAGTTTCGTTGGCAAATGACGAAGGTTCGCCCGCCCAGGGTGGTTCGGCGCGTACGGGACGCACTGCACTGGTGGGCATGCTGTTCATGCAGATCGCCATCTATTGCGTGTGGGGCTTCATCGACCAGCTCGCGCGAGACCAGGGTATCGAAGGTGTCGACATTGGCTGGGCATTCGGCCTGTCTGCCATTGGTGGCCTGCCTGGGGCAGGGCTGCCGAGTTTGCTGGGCGCGCGGGTAAACCGGCAGTTGATGATTGCCGTAGGCTTGGTGGCAGTGTTCATTTCCATTGCCATGCTCACCGGCCATACCCGCACACCGATGCAGTTGTTCGTGGCGCTGTTACTGATCAACTTTGGCTGGGTGCTGTCGTTGTCGTACTACATGGCGCTGATTACCACCAACGACCCGACCGGCAAGCTTACGCCGCTGGTCAGCATTACCTTGATGGGCGCGGCGGCCGTGACGCCTGCGCTGATTGCCTTGTTGGTGGAAGGGTCCAATCAACAACTGATCTTCTTGCTGGGGACGGGGGCGTTGGTGATTGCTTTTGCGGTTACCTGCCTGGGGGCCGGGGTTAGAGGTGTGCGTAGAAAGGCTGTTTACTGAGCGTTCGCGGTTGAGGCTGCGCCGCAGCCCCAAGGTGCATGACGATTGGCGCAAGATCATGCATCCGAGAACAAGTCGAACATCAATTGTCGAAGCCAGCGGTTGGCCGGGTCCTTGTTGTACCGCCCATGCCAGAACAGGTTGATTTCGATGTTCGGCAATGCCACCGGGGGTGGCATAACGCTCAACCCGAACGGTGCCTCGCAACTGGCGGCAAACCGCTCTGGCACCGTTGCCAACAAATCACTGTGCTGCAGGATGTGCCCCACCGCCACGAAGTGCGGCACTTCCAGGCGAATGTTGCGCACCACCCCAGCCCGCGCGTAATACGTGTCGACCTCGCCATGCCCGGTATTGGCCGCCACTACATTCACATGCTCGAAGCTCATGAAGCTCTCCACGGTCAGGGGCTGCTGCGTAGCGGGGTGCCCTTTACGGCACAGGCACACATAGCGATGGTGAAACAGCCGCCGTTGAAAGAACCCCGCCTGCAGATGCGGTAACAGGCCAACCGCCAGCTCAATAGTGCCGTTCTGCAGCCCTTCGGCCAGGGTGTCAGCCGAGTTGCGCAATGTGCTGATGGTGCAGCCGGGCGCCAGTGCGGCAAACGCGTCCATCAGCTTGGGCATGAAGTAGATCTCGCCAATGTCGGTCATAGCCATGGTGAAGCGGCGATTGCTGGTGGCCGGGTCGAAAGTGTCCTGCCGGCTGAATGCGTCGCGTAGCGTTTGGATGGCTGTGGTAATCGGCTCCGCCAACTGCAGGGCGTAAGGAGTGGGCTCCATGCCCTGGTAGGTGCGCACGAACAACTCGTCCTGCAGCACAGTGCGCAGGCGCTTCAGGGCATTGCTCATCGCCGGTTGGGTCAGGCTCAGGTTTTCGGCGGCGGTCGAAACTTTGCGGTCGATCAGTAGCTGGTTGAAAACCAGAAGCAGGTTCAGGTCTAGATCGCGTAAATCCATGATACCTCTCAGGTATTGGTCGAGACGCGATGGGTATTGTTTTCAGGGTTTATCTGCGTCCGAATGCAACGCTACCGGAAACGAGACTCAATGGGTATGCATAAACAGTATTCATACCCGAAATAGCCACTATTCGAGTGGCTGCATATCAGCCGTGTCGCGCCTTGGTCATGATGGATCGCGCTAGCCAATTTGGGGGCATGCCCCATCCATAACAACTACAAGAGCGATGCCATGCGAAATATCAATGCAGCGGCCCTGCTGGAACGGGCCCGGTTCAATGCCTTTCACGCGCGTTTACTGTTCTGGTGCGCGCTGATCATCATCTTCGACGGCTATGACTTGGTCATCTATGGCGTGGTACTGCCATCGCTGATGGCCGAATGGGGCCTGAGCGCGGTACAGGCGGGGGCACTGGGCAGTTGCGCGCTGGTCGGGATGATGGCGGGGGCGCTGTTCTTCGGTTCGCTGTCGGACCGGATCGGGCGGCGCAAAACCATCATGACCTGTGTCTTGCTGTTCAGTGGCGTCACGGCCTTGAATGGGCTGGCCACTTCACCCGAAACCTTCGCGCTGTGCCGCTTTGTTGCCGGGCTGGGGATCGGCGGTGTCATGCCCAATGTGGTTGCGCTGATGAACGAGTACGCACCCGGCAAGATGCGCAGCACCTTGGTGGCGATCATGTTCAGTGGCTATTCGCTGGGCGGCATGCTGTCGGCTGGGCTGGGCATGCTGTTCATTCCCCAGTGGGGCTGGCAGGCGGTGTTCTATGTGGCTGTGATACCGCTGTTGCTGCTGCCGTTGCTGATCCATCAATTGCCCGAGTCCATGGACTTTCTGTTGCGCAGCGGTCAGGCCGAACGCGCCAAGGTTTTGCTGGCCCAGGCCACATCAGACTATTTGCCGGAGCACGATGACCAACTCAGCTTGGTCGCTACGCGGGCTGGGAAAGTGTCGATTCGGGAGATTTTCAGTGAAGGGCGGGTGGTAAACACGCTGACGTTGTGGGCGGCATTCTTCTGTTGCCTGTTGATGGTTTATGCATTGAGTTCGTGGCTGCCAAAGTTGATGAGCAGTGCGGGCTATGGGCTGAACTCAAGCCTGGCATTTTTACTGGTGCTCAACTCGGGTGCGATCGTTGGGGCGATTGCGGGTGGCTGGCTGGGTGACCGTGTGGGTATCGCCAACGTGTTGCTGTGCTTCTTCGCCTGCGGTGCGCTGTCGCTCAGCCTGCTTGCGCTAAAGGCGCCCGTGGCGGTGCTGTACCTGCTCATCGCCGTGGCTGGCGCTTCTACCATTGGCACGCAGATTTTGGCCAATGCCTGCGCGGTGCAGTACTACCCGCCACACATCCGTTCCACCGGACTTGGGTGGGCAATGGGTATAGGGCGGCTGGGGGCAATCGTCGGGCCGGTACTGGGCGGGGTGCTGCACAGCGCGAACCTGCCTTATCAAAGCAGTTTCCTGGCGTTTGCCATACCGGGCGCCATTGGCGCCGTCGCCATTCTGCTGTTTATCCGGCGTCAGGTTGTGGCAACGCGAAGCCGGGACGTTCAGCGAGTTACCGGCTGAGGAATATTCAGGTAGGTGATGGCGTTTATGGGTTTGGCGATATTTATCAATGGTCTGCCAGCAGTAATGATCGGCTCACTCCAATAACAATCAGCCCCGAGGTACCTTGCAATGCAACAGGCTACTGCACTTGAAGTTTCCATTGTTGGCGGTGGTATCGCAGGTGTCGCACTTGCGCTCGATCTTTGCCGCCATGCGCACTTGAACGTCCAACTGTTCGAATCGGCTGCGGCCTTTGGTGAAGTAGGCGCAGGCGTCTCTTTTGGTGCCAATGCGGTGCGTGCCATTGCCGGATTGGGCATTGCCGAGCCCTATGCCAGGATCGCCGACAGCACGCCGGCACCTTGGCAAGATGTGTGGTTCGAATGGCGTGATGGGCGTGACGCGCAATACCTGGGCAGCAGTGTGGCAGAAGGGGTTGGGCAGTCGTCGGTACACCGGGCTGATTTTCTCGATGCGCTGGCCAGCCAGTTACCGCCGGGCATCGCCCAGTTCGGCAAGCGTGCGCAGCAGGTCGAGCAGGTGGGGGAGCGTGTGCGGGTGTGCTTTACCGATGGCACGGAGCATCACTGCGACGTGTTGATTGGTGCCGACGGCATCAAGTCATCCATCCGTGACCACGTGCTCGACGGCCTGGGTGTTGCGCGGGTGGCGCCGCGTTTCAGTGGCACATGCGCCTACCGTGGGCTGATCGACAGCGCGCAGTTACGTGAAGCCTGTTGGGCGCGCGGCGTGGGTGAGCATCTGGTCGATGTGCCGCAGATGTACCTGGGGCTCGACGGCCATATCCTGACCTTCCCGGTCAAACAGGGGCGGTTGATCAATGTGGTGGCGTTCGTGTCGGACCGCAGCCAGCCGAATCCAGCCTGGCCAAGCGATGCGCCTTGGGTGCGTCAGGCAAGCCAGGCCGAAATGCTCAAAGCGTTCGAGGGCTGGGGTGATGCGGTGCAGGTACTGCTGGAGTGCATCGCCACACCTTCCCTGTGGGCACTGCATGATCTTGCTGAACTGCCGGGGTATACCCATGGTCGAGTGGGGCTGATTGGTGATGCTGCTCACGCCATGCTGCCGCATCAGGGCGCGGGGGCCGGCCAGGGGTTGGAGGATGCCTGGTTGCTGGCACGGTTGCTGGCCGACCCGAATGTGCTCGGCAGCCCTGTGCAGACAGTGCTCGAGGCGTATGACGCGGTACGGCGACCGCGTGCTTGCCGGGTGCAGCGCACCTCATGGGAAGCGGGTGAGCTGTATGAGTTCCGTGACCCTGCCGTGCTGGACGATTCGCAGTTGCTCGGCAAGGTGCTGGGCGAGCGGTTCGATTGGTTGTGGAACCATGATCTGCAGGATGACCTGAAACGCGCCCGTCAATTGTTGGGGTTGCAGGTGCAGGCTGCCTGAATGGCAGGGGGCCGTGGTGCCAGGCGTTACAACGCATTTCGCGCCTTGCCCCGGTATACCCGCAGCACATCCGCCATCACCGCCAGCGCAATCTCCGCTGGCGACTTGCTGCCCAGGTCCAGCCCGATAGGCATGTGCAGCCGTTCGATCTGTTCGTTCGTCAAGCCGCCAATCCGCTGCAACCGCTCGGCGCGGCGGGCTGATGTGGCTGCCGAGCCCATGGCGCCGATGTAGAACGCCGGCGTATGCACCGCCTCCATCAAGGCCAGGTCATCGATTTTCGGATCGTGAGTCAACGCCACCACGGCCGTAGCGGCATGGCAACCACCCGCCGCGATGAACAGCGAAGGCAGTACCCGGTGCATCTGTACGCCTTCTATCTCGACACTCGCCATCTCCTCGCGCGGGTCGCAGGCAATGACCTCGCAGCCCAGCGTGCGAGCGATATCGGCACAGGCCTCGGCGACCGGCGACAGCCCGGCCAGCACCAGCCGCAAAGCGGGGCCGATACCGATGTGCACGGCGTCGTCGTCCATGCGCACGGCAACGCTATTGTCACCATGTAGGCTGACACTACCCGCCGGCAGACAGACCTTGCGCGTCACCCGTTGCTGGCCCAGCAGCGCCCCGCGAAGGGCCTGCAGATGCTCCAGCCACGCGCCATCCGCCTGCCGCCGCTCTACCAGCACCACCAGCACGCCGCCGCAGGGCAGGCGCAAGCGCCGGCTCTGCTCGTGCCCGTCGCCATAGCGCATTACCTGTGCCGGCTGGGTGAATGCACCGTGCGCCAGGCTGGCGAGGAACTCCTCTTCCACGCAGCCGCCGGACAAAGAACCGACCCACTCATGCGCGCTGCGGCAGGCCAGCATCGCGCCGGGCGAGCGGGGGGCCGAGCCATAGGTGGACAGCACCGTGCACAGCCACACCGTATCGCCGGCACGGGCCCATTGCAGGGCTTTGTCGATCACCTGCAGGTCGAGATGCTGCATGTTCCGCTACCTCGCTCGTATCGTGTCAGCCCAGCCGAAAAAGCCGCGCAATGGCCCAACGTCTGTGGCAGTGTTGGGTATCTGGCCAGCCCCACAGGGACCGACATGCAAACTCGCAAAACCGGTGTTCGCGCCCAGCAGGCCGACCGCACCCGGGACAACATTCTCAAGGCTGCCGTGAAGGTCTTCAGCAAGGAAGGCTTCACCGGTGGGCGCATCGAGCAGATCTCCACGCTGGCCAAGTCCAACGACCGGATGATCTATTACTACTTCGGCAGCAAGGAAAAGCTGTTCATCAGCGTGCTGGAGCACATCTACGCCAGCTTCAACCAGGCCGAAGCCAAGCTGCGCCTGGACCTCGCCGACCCGGAACAAGCCCTGCGCGAGCTGGTGGCGTTCATTTGGGACTACTACGTGCGCCACCCCGAGTTCGTCACCATCCTTGCCACCGAAAACCTTCACCAGGGCCAGCACGCGCGCAAGTCGCAAAACCTCAGGGCGCTGTCCGGCGAGGCGGTCGGCGTGCTGCGGCCGATCATCGAGGCCGGCCAGGCCAAGGGCCTGTTCCGGGACGACATCGACATCACCCACGCCTACCTGATGATTGCCTCGCTGTGCTACTTCTATAACTCCAACCGCCATACTCTCAGCTCGTTCCTGGCCGTGGACCTGGCCGACAAGCAGGCCAAGGCCGACTGGCTTGCCTTTATCAGCGACCTTGCCTTGCGTGGCCTGCGCCGCTGAACCTCAGTGGCTGCCGGGGTTGGCGCGTATTTGCGCGGCCTTGGCCGCCAGCCCTTGCCAGGCGGGCTTGTCGGCGGCAAAACGCTGGCGCAGGTAGGCCGCCAGGTCGGCTACCTGACGGTCCGACAGGCTGTCCTTGAAGCCGGGCATGTAGCCCAGGTCGGGGGTTGCCGGGGTCGCAATGCCGTGCAGCACCACGCGCAGCAGGTTGTCCGGCAGGTCGCTGTGGACGTTGCTGTTGACCGCCATCGACGGGCTGACACCAAACAGTTTTGGCCCCAACCCATCGCTGTGGCAGGCCATGCATGCGCCTTTGAAAACCCGCTCGCCGTTGCTCAACGACACTTGCGTGTCCGCCTGAGGCGCGGCCTTGGCCACCTGTGCCTGTGGCTCACCATCGAGTGAGCTGAGGTAATGGGCAATGGCCCGCACATCGCTTTTGGGCAGGGTGGCCAGTTCGCTGACCACCGGCCCCATGGGGCCGGCCGCCACGCCGTGCTTTTCCGAAAAGCCGGTGCTCAGGTAGCTGAACAGTTCATCTTCGCTCCACGGCGTCGCTGACTTGCCCAGGGCGTTCAGGGCCGGGGCTTCCCAGCCATCGACCATGCCGCCGGCGAGGTAGCTGCTGCCGGCTTTTTCGGCACCCATCAGGTTGCGCGGCGAGTGGCAGGCCGTGCAGTGCCCCAAGCCGTCGACCAGGTAGGCACCACGGTTCCACTGTTCGCTGCGTTGCGGGTCGGGCTGGTATTCACCGCGTTGCAGAAACAGCGCGTTCCAGCCGGCCATCAGTGGCCGCTGGTTGAACGGGAAGCGCATCTGGTTGGCCGGCGCTGCCTGGCGTACCGGCGTTTGCGACATCAGGTAGGCGTACAGCGCTTGCATGTCGGCGTCGTTGATGTTGCGAAACGAGGTGTAGGGAAAGGCCGGGTACAGGTGCCGGCCATCGCGGCTGATACCCTCGCGCATGGCCCGCTCGAAGGCGGCGAATGACCAGCGGCCGATGCCGGTTTCCGGGTCGGGGGTGATGTTGGTGCTGTACAGCGTACCGAAGGGCGTGTCCATTGCCAGCCCACCGGTATTCACCTTGCCGCCGCTGACCGTATGGCACACGGCGCAGTCGCCGGCCGCTGCCACCTGGCGCCCGCGTTCGAGCATCGCGGCGCTCCAGCTGCCGGCGCCAGGCGGGGTTACCGGGGCGATTTCGGCACGCCAGGGCAGGGCGGTGGCAAGCATGCCCAAGGCGGCACCGAACACCCCGGCGAGCGAGCCGAACCACCATTTGGAGCGTTTGGTCGTCGGCTGCGCTGGCGCGGGCGCATCAGGCCCCTGGCCTTCACCGCCGAGGGCGGCACGCACCCGTTCGGCCGTGATCGGCAGTTCGCGAAAACGAATGCCGGTGGCGTCGAAAATGGCATTGGCGATGGCCGCCGCGCTGGGTACCGAGGCCGACTCGCCACTGCCCATTGGCGGCTCGTGCTGGCGGGGTAGCATCATCACGTCGATAGCTGGCAACTCGGGGAAGGTCAGGATCGGGTAGCCACCCCATTCCTTGCTTGCCACCGTCGACTCCTCGAAGCTGACCTGCTCCTTGAGCACCCGGCTGGTGGACTGGATGACGTTGCCGTGGATCTGGTGACGCACGCCCTCGGGGTTGACCATCATCCCGGCATCGTGACCGATCACTACACGGGTGACGGCGACTTCACCGGTGCGCCGGTCTACCGCGACATCCGCCACCCATGCCGCCCAGGCTGCGCCGAAGCCGGGGAACTTGCTGTGGATGTAGCGGGCATAGGCAAAACCTCTGCCGCGCAGTACGTCACCGTCGGCCTGCGCCTGCCTGGGCTGGGTATGTGGCTGCCATTGAGCACGTTCGGCGGTGGCCTTGACCAGGTCGATGGCGCGCGGATCGGACAAGTGCTTGAGGCGGTATTCGACCGGGTCGACGGCTGCGGCGAAGGCCAACTCGTCGATGTACGATTCGTGGGCGAAGCTGTTGGGCATGGCCGACACTCCGCGCATCCACGAAGCGCGCACCAGTGGCGTCATGTCGTTGATGGTGACGCGCATGTGTTCGTAGTCATAAGGCGGGATCGAGGTGCGGTCGCCCATTTCGAACAGTGCCGGCACCGGCTCCACGGCGCCGGTCAGCAACAGGGCCAGGGTAGGTGCGCCATTGGACGGGTAGCTGGTCTGGAAGTCGTAGGCGGCCACGCTGCCGTCGGCGTTAAGGCCGCCGTCGATCTCCATCAGTTGCGCGGTGCCCTTGGGCTCCCAAACGTGTTCCTGTTCACGGGTCAGCTGCACTCGCACTGGGCGCTGCACCGCACGCGACAGCAGCACCGCATCGGCACACACGTCATCGGCGCAATTGCGGCCATAGCAGCCGGCGGCCTCCATGCGGATGATCTCGATGCGCGCTTCGTCGCACGCCAGCAACCAGGCCAGGTCGGCGCGCAGCAGGTGCGGGTTTTGCGTGCCGGACCACACGCGGATCGGCCCCTCGGTGAAGTCGGCCAGCGCGCACGACGGGCCGATCGAGGCATGCAACTGGTAGGGCCACAGGTAGCTGCGGCTCAGGCGCTGGCTGGCGTTGGCGAGGCCACCGTCCACATCGCCCTGGTCCAGCACCGTGCGCTGCACGCGTGGGTTATCGCGGATGGCCTGGGCGATATCGCTTAGGTCAGGCAGCTTGCCTGTGAATGGCTTCCAGCTGATTTTCAGCTCATGGGCTGCACGGATCGCTTGCTCTTCGCGCTCGGCCACCACGCCGACGAAATCGCGGATGACCACCACGGCCACCACGCCAGGTATGTGGGCGATGGAGGACTCATCCACCGCCAGCAGGCTGTTGCCGACGAAGTCGCCGCTGTCGTGGCCGGCGTAGGGCGGGCGGATCACCCGGCCGTGAAGCATGCCGGGCAGCCGCATGTCGTGCACATAGGTCAGCTCGCCGGTGGCCTTGCCGGGGATATCTACCCGTGCCGCGCTGCGCCCGACCAGGCGGTAGTCCTCGATGGCTTTGAGCGGGGCATCGTCGGCAATAAACAATTGATGATTTTCACCCTGCACCAGTTCGGCAAAGCTCAGCGTGCCGCCGTTGCTGCCGATAACTACGCCGTCTTCAATGCGCAGCGCTTCGGGCGCGCAGCCAAACCGTTGCGCGGCCTGTTGCAGCAGATGGCGCCGCGCCGTCGCGGCGGCCTTGCGCAGGGGCACGGCGGAAATCTGCAGGGTGGCGCTGGCGATGGTCGCGCCCTGGTTCGGTGCCCGCTCGGTGTCGCCCAGCACCATGTGCACCTGGTCCATACGCAGGTCAAGCTCTTCGGCGACGATCTGCGCCAGCGAGGTGCGGATGCCGGTGCCCAGGTCGACGTGGCCGTTGAAGGCGTAGACCATGCCGTCGTCGCTGACGGCGATGAACAACGCCAGCTCGCGCTCCTTGACCACAGGTGTCACGCCCTTGGCCACGGGGCCCGAGGGCGGGGTGATGTGGTCGACGATCAGCAGTACGCCGGTCTTGGCCAGCAACTGGTCGCGGCTGGGCACCTGTTGAGAGTGGTTCATGCTTTTCTCCGGGTCTCGGCGGCGCGGCGCACGGCGCGCAGGATTTCGACGTGGGTACCGCAGCGGCACAGGTTGCCGGACAGCTCGTTGCGAATCTGTTCGTCGGTGGGGTCGGGAATGCGGTCGAGCAGGGCCTTGGCGGTCATGATCATGCCGTTCATGCAGTAGCCACACTGGGCCGCCTGTTCGTCGATGAACGCCTGTTGCACGGGGTGTGGCGCAGCCTTGTTGCCCAGCCCTTCGAGGGTGGTGATGTCGCGGCCTGCAGCGCCGGCCAGGGGGATGACGCACGAGCGTGCGGCCACGCCGTCGATGATCACCGTGCACGCCCCGCATTCGCCCAGGCCGCAGCCGTACTTGGGGCCATTCAGGCACAGGTCGTTGCGCAGGATCAGCAGCAGCGGGGTGTCGGGCATGGCGCTGACGTCGACCGGCTGGCCGTTGATCCGCAGGGAGATGGTTGTTTGCATTGTTGGCTCATCTCTGGAGGTTGCTTGCGCTACCAAAGGACTCAAATGGTGCGTGAGTTTCGGTAAGTACTCACTACATGAAATGAGTGAGCAAGAAGCAGGCCAGGGATGAATTCAGAGGGAGGGTGCAGCCTTGTTTCGGGGTGCAGGGAGGCCTGTGCAAGCGGCCTTGTGTCGCGAAAGGCCGCTTGCACAACCGGTCAGCCCGCGCTGTCGTCGCTGTCGATCATCTTGCGCAGCAGGTACAAAATGGCCACGCGCTCACCGGCATTGAGGCTGCCCATGCTCAGTTCGCTGATCTGCCGGGCGCAGGGGATCATTGCATCGAGCAATGCCGCACCGCTGGCGGTGAGTTCGACGATGACCTTGCGCCGGTCGCCCGGGTCGGGCGAAAGCTGCACCAGTTCGCGTGCCTTGAGGCGCTCGACGATGCCGCGGATGGTGGCCTGGTCCACAGCGGTGGCTTTGATCAACTCGGCCTGGGAGCTGGGGCCGTGGTCGCGCAGGGCGCACAGGGTGACGAACTGAATCGAGGTAAGCTGCGGGTCGCAGGCCTGCTGCTGGAAAATCGCCGTGTGCCGCTGATAGGCCTTGCGCAGCAGGTGGCCGACCTGTTCAGTGACGTCGTAGGGGGTGGTGTCGAGCGGGGCGCTGCTGGGTGTGGTTTTGTTCGGCATAGGATGGCTTGGGCTGGTGGAAAGGTGCTGGCCGGCCGCCAATAGCGGAGCGCCCGGCCAGTATAACCCCTATCGCGCGCGCGACTCCTCTGGTGCGACTACATCGCCCGCCAACACCACGGCCTTGTCATCCAGGTAGATGTCGCAGTTGCGCAGTGGGATGTCCAGGTGGCACGGGGTCTTGCGTTTGCCGCCGACCTCGGTGTTGGGGCCGGTGGAGAACAGGAAGTTGCCGTAGAACGCACGGGCATCCATGCACATGCCGTCGTTGCGGTCGTGCAGGCCCATGGCTGTCCACTGCGCGCGCGGCTGCAGGCCCCAGCCGATGTGCGAGATGCCGTACACCTCGGGGTCATTGAAGTACTTCATGTAGTCGCGCAGGTACTCGGCCTCGAAACCGCCATGGATGCCGGTGATGAAGCCTTTTTCGATCTCCAGGGTAATGCGCTCGCGGCAGTAGTTCTTGAACGGCAGGATGATGTCGCCCACGTCCAGCACCAGCGTGCCCTCGGCGCTGTCCTCGTTCGGCCAGGTGAACAAAAAGCCGCTGGGCCAGTGGTCCCAGCGCCCCGGCTCGTCGGCATAACCGTACTCGGTCACGGCCGGGTACTGGCCAAGCGGGGCGTGGAAATCGCTGCCGGCCTTGGACCGTACATGCAGGCTGCGCGCCTGTTTCAGCAGGGTTTCGGCGGCCAGTACCCGACGTTTGTCGTCTTCGCTCGGCAGCATGCGCGCCAGCACTTCTGGCGGCTCCACGGCCAGCAGGATGCGCGTGCCGGTCTTGAGGATCTGCTCCTGCTCAGGCGAGTGCAGCAGCATCATGGTGTCGACCACCAGGTCAGCTGCCTCCAGCGCCCGCTGCGCCGCCAGGTTGCCGGTGAGCGCGGTGTCGCCGCAGTAGGCGGTCATGTCGTTGCCCATGGCGGTCGGGTGGTTGAACGCCGGCAGCTCTACCGCATACACCTTGGCCTTCAGGCGCTGCGCGGCCTCCATTGCGGCGTTGACCGTGCGCGGGTCGGAGTAGTGGCTCTTGAGTATGGCCACGCTTTGCGTCTCGTCCACGCGGGACAGCTTCAGTACGTGCTCGAACATCTGGGTCAGTTGTGCATTGCTCACCGGCATCGGGGTTCTCCTGGTGGCGTTGACGGGGATGCACCGGGGCGGTGCCTGGCGCTTCATCTCGGTGCAAAGTAATAGTGTGTACACCCTACTTTTGCAGATGAAAGCGCATCCCGCCGGCAAGCGCAAGTGCTCTCTAAAACGTTACCTATTCACACATTGGCTCAACGTTTGCGGTAACAATCTGCCATTTATCGTTTCGGTCAGGTGTTTGAAAAATATTTTCAAGAACCTCTTTCCAAAAATCATTTACAGCGTATACGCTCTAAATCGTCAGGCGGTCGAACCGCTGGCCACACATCAGAACAAGAGGAGAGATACCCATGCGGGGTAGGCAGAAAATCGCAATCGTCGGTGCAGGTCTGGGTGGGGCAGCCGCCGCCACGTTGCTGCAGCAGGCCGGGTTCGATGTCGAGGTGTTCGAGCAGGCGCCAGAGTTCACCCGCCTGGGGGCGGGCATTCATATCGGCCCTAACGTGATGAAGATCTTCCGCCGCATGGGGCTGGAGCAGAAACTGGAACTGATGGGCTCGCACCCGGACTTCTGGTTCAGCCGCGATGGCCACAGCGGCGATTACCTGTCGCGCATCCCGTTGGGCGAGTTTGCTCGCCGCGAGTACGGCGCCGCCTACATCACCATCCACCGTGGCGACTTGCACGCGTTGCAGATCGAGGCGATCAAGCCGGGCACCGTGCACTTTGGCAAGCGCCTGGAAAAGATCGTCGACGAAGGCGACCAGGTCCGCCTGGACTTCGCCGACGGCACCCACACCGTGGCCGACATCGTCATCGGTGCCGACGGCATCCACTCGAAGATCCGTGAAGAGCTGCTGGGTGCCGAAGCGCCGAACTACAGCGGCTGGGTGGCGCACCGCGCGCTGATCCGCGGGGTGAACCTGGCGCAGCATGCCGATGTGTTCGAGCCTTGCGTCAAATGGTGGTCCGAGGACCGCCACATGATGGTCTACTACACCACCGGCAAGCGCGACGAGTACTACTTCGTCACTGGTGTGCCGCACGAAGCCTGGGACTTCCAGGGCGCGTTCGTCGACAGCAGCCAGGAAGAAATGCGCGCCGCCTTCGAAGGCTACCACCCCACCGTACAGAAACTGATCGACGCCACCGAATCGATCACCAAGTGGCCGCTGCGCAACCGCAACCCGTTGCCTTTATGGAGCCGTGGGCGCCTGGTGCTGCTGGGCGACGCCTGCCACCCGATGAAGCCGCACATGGCCCAGGGCGCGTGCATGGCCATCGAGGACGCGGCCATGTTGACCCGCTGCCTGCAGGAGACGGGGCTGTCCGACCACCGCACCGCGTTCGCGTTGTACGAGGCCAACCGCAAGGAACGGGCATCGCAGGTGCAGTCGGTTTCGAACGCCAACACCTGGCTCTACACCCAGGAAGACCCGGCTTGGGTCTATGGCTACGACCTGTACGGGCAGCAGCTGAAAAGCGGGGAGGCGGCATGAGCACCTTCGTCGCCGGCGGCAACGTCAGCGCCAATGGCATCCGCCAGCATTACCTGCGCTATGGCGGCAAGGGCCATGCGCTGATCCTGGTGCCGGGCATTACCAGCCCGGCGATCACCTGGGGCTTCGTCGCCGAGCGCCTTGGGCAGCACTTCGACACCTATGTGCTGGATGTGCGTGGGCGCGGCTTGTCTTCAAGCGGCCCGGAACTGGATTACGGCACTGACGCTTGTGCCGCCGACATCCCGGCCTTTGCCGCAGCGCTGGGCCTGGACAGCTACCACCTGGTCGGGCACTCGATGGGCGCGCGCTTCGCCATTCGCGCGGCAGCCCGAGGCGCACCGGGGCTGCAGCGGCTGGTACTGGTCGACCCACCGGTGTCCGGGCCGGGCCGCCGCGCCTACCCGAGCAAGCTGCCGTGGTATGTCGATTCGATCCGCCAGGCCACGGTTGGCATGAGCGGCGATGACATGCGTGCCTTCTGCGCTACCTGGAGCGACGAGCAACTGGCGCTGCGTGCCGAATGGCTGCACACCTGCTACGAGCCGGCGATCGTGCGCGCCTTCGACGATTTCCATGAGGTGGACATCCACCAGGACCTGCCCACCGTGCGCCAGCCGGCGCTGCTGATGGTGGCCGGGCGCGGCGGGGTGATCGAGCCACGCGACATTGCCGAAATCCGCGAGCTCAAGCCGGATACCCAGGTGGTAACGGTAGACAACGCTGGCCACATGATCCCTTGGGATGACCTTGAAGGTTTTTTTGCCGCCTTTGGCGATTTCCTCGACCAACCCCTTGTCTGACGGAGCACGAGACATGACCAAGCTATACCGCATCGGCCAGATCGTGCCGAGCTCGAACACCACCATGGAAACCGAAATCCCGGCGATGCTCCACGCGCGCCAGGCGATCCGCCCCGAACGCTTCACCTTCCATTCCAGCCGCATGCGCATGAAGCAGGTGAAGAAGGAGGAGCTGGCCGCCATGGACGCCGAGTCCGACCGCTGCGCCGTCGAGCTGTCCGACGCCAAGGTCGATGTGCTGGGCTACGCCTGCCTGGTGGCGATCATGGCCATGGGCCTGGGCTATCACCGCCAATCGGAAAAGCGCCTGCAGCAGGCCACTGCCGATAACGACGCACTGGCACCGGTCATCACCAGTGCCGGGGCGTTGGTCGAAGCCTTGCATGTGATGAAGGCCAAGCGCATCGCCATCGTCGCACCGTACATGAAGCCGCTGACCGAGCTGGTGGTGAACTACATCCGCGAGGAAGGCTTCGAGGTGCAGGACTGGCGCGCGCTGGAAATCCCCGACAACCTCGCCGTGGCCCGCCACGACCCGGCCAACCTGCCGGGCATCGTCGCCGGCATGGACCTTGAGGGCGTCGATGTGGTGGTGTTGTCGGCCTGCGTGCAGATGCAATCGCTGCCGGCGGTGGCCAAGGTCGAGGCGCAAACCGGCAAGCCGGTGGTCACTGCCGCCATCGCCACCACTTACGCCATGCTCAAGGCGCTCGACCTGGAACCGGTCGTGCCGGGTGCCGGTGCCCTGCTGTCGGGTGCCTACTGAAATCGGAGACGGACATGAGCGACGCACAAAGCGCCCGTGACAACTACCAAGGGGTGTGGGGCCAACGCATTGGTTTTGGCCGCAAGCCGGCCCTGTTGATGATCGACTTCATGCAGGGCTATACCACCCCTGGCGCACCGCTGTACGCGCCGGGCGTGGTTGCGGCGGTCGAGCAGGCCGCCGGCCTGCTGGCGCTGGCCCGCGACTGCGGCACTTTGGTGGTGCACACCAACATTCGCTACCAGCCGCCGCATTTCGCTGACGGCGGCGTGTGGGTGCGCAAGGCACCGGTGATGAAGGACATGGTCGAAGGCAACCCGTTGGCCGCCTTCTGCCAGGCCGTCGCGCCACAGGCAGGGGAGGTGGTGCTGAGCAAGCAGTACGCCAGTGCCTTCTTTGCCACCAGCCTGGCCCCGCTGCTGCATGCGCAAGGGGTGGATACCGTGGTGCTGGCGGGCTGCTCGACCAGTGGCTGTATCCGCGCCAGTGCGGTGGATGCCATGCAGCACGGGTTTCGAACCATCGTGGTGCGCGAGTGTGTCGGCGACCGCCACAACGACCCGCACGAAGCCAACCTGTTCGACATCGACAGCAAGTACGGCGATGTCGTCACCCGGCAGGATGCCATGCAGCAACTCAGGCAACTGGCCGGCTGAACGCCGGGCAGCCCTGAGCCAATAACAATCAAGGAACGGTGCGGGAAGCCCGTCCATGACCGCCTGCTGTCCGGGCGGTCGCCCCGCAGGAGCACTCGGGGTATTCAGGCGTTGCCCAGGCACGCCGCGTATAGTGCGCGGGGTGCCCGGCGCGTCGAAAACTGCTGGCCTTAAAACAACCACAAAGTCGCCCGCCAGGAGACAGGAAATGCCAATTGCGAATGCAACCACGGTCCACAGTGACATCGACCATGGCACGAAAGCGCTGTATAGCAAGATCACCTGGAGGCTCATCCCCTTCCTGTGCTTCTGCTACCTCGCAGCTTATCTGGACCGCATCAACGTCGGCTTCGCCAAGCTGCAGATGCTCGAAGACTTGCAGTTCAGCACAGCGGCCTATGGCCTGGGTGCCGGGCTGTTCTTCGTCGGCTACATCATCTTCGAGGTGCCGAGCAACCTGATCCTGCAGCGCGTTGGCGCCAAGCTGTGGATCGCCCGCATCATGATCACCTGGGGCCTGCTGTCGGCCTGCACCATGTTCGTCACCAGCACCACCCAGTTCTATATCCTGCGTTTCCTGCTGGGTGCGGCCGAGGCCGGCTTCCTGCCCGGCGTGCTGTTCTACCTGACCATGTGGTACCCCACCTACCGGCGCGGGCGCATCATTGCCCTGTTCATGATCGGGCTGCCCTTGTCGAGCGTGATCGGCGGGCCGATTTCTGGCTGGATCATGGGGCATTTCGACCAGGTTCACGGTTTGCACGGCTGGCAGTGGCTGTTCCTGCTGGAGGCGATCCCCAGCGTTTTGCTTGGCATCCTCACGTTCTGGGCATTGCCTAACCATTTCCAGCAGGCCAAGTGGCTGTCGGTTGACGACAAGGCACAATTGGCGGCGGACCTGGCGGCTGATGATGCCGAGGGCAAGGACAGCAAGCACAGCTTCCGCGATGGCTTCTTCAACCTGAAGGTGTGGATGCTCGGGGGTATCGACTTTTCGATCCTGCTCAGTGCCTATGCCATGGGCTTCTGGATGCCGACCTTCATCCGTGATGCGGGCGTCAGCGACACTTTCCATATCGGCCTGCTCACAGCCATTCCGAGCCTGGCTGCACTGGCCGGCATGCTGATGATCGGGGCCAGCTCCGACCGCCATCGCGAACGCCGCTGGCACATCATCGTGCCGTTCATCATCGGTGCAATCGCCATGGCCAGCAGCACCATGTTCAGCCACAACCTGGTGATGACCGTGGTGTTGTTCGCCATTGCCTCGGCAGCGATCATTGGCGCGGTGCCGGTGTTCTTCAGCCTGCCGGCGACCTTCCTCAAAGGCACTGCTGCCGCCACTGGCTTTGCCCTGGCCTGCTCGGTGGCCAACATCGCCGGCCTGGTGAGCAACTCACTGATGGGCGTGGTCACCGACCTCACCGGTACCTCGCACGCTGCCCTGTGGGTGTTTGCCGGCTGCCTGATCCTCAGCTGCTTCCTGGTCATCGCCTTGCCGGCGAAGCTGGTCAACCGCTAGCGGCCCAGCGCTTCACGCAACGGCAGGGCAGGCGGGCCGGGTGCCCGCCTGCCCGCCCTCTCTCGATGCAACCCGCACGTCGGTGGCCTTATCAGGCCACCGCGCCGGGTTGCTGTTGCCCGAATCCAGGAGTAGCCCCATGCAAGGTTTCACTGCACCGCGTTTTTCTTCGTCTGCGCGTCTTGCCGGCGGTTGTATTGCCGCAGCGTTGTGTGCCGAGGCTTCGGCAGAAGAGGCCGGTTTCATCGAAGGTGCCCGCGCCACACTGCAAGCGCGCAATTACTTTTTCAGCCGCGATTATGCCGATATCAAGGGCGCGAGCACCCAGTCGCGTACTCAGGAATGGGCACAGGGCTTTATCCTCAATGCCAGCTCCGGTTACACCCAGGGCACCGTTGGCGTCGGTGTGGATGTTACTGGCCTGCTTGGCTTCAAGCTCGACAGCAGCCCGGCGCATGCCAAGTCCGGTTTGCTGCCCAGCCTGGACAGCGGCAAGTCGGCGGACGAATACAGCCGTTTGGGGGCGGCGATCAAGTTCAAGGTGTCGCAAACCGAGCTGAAGGTGGGCGAGTTGATGCCCAACCTGCCTGTGCTGTTGTTCAGCGACTTGCGCCTGCTGCCGCCGACCTATCAGGGCGCGATGCTGGAATCGCGCGAGATAGCGGGGTTGACCCTGAATGCTGGCCAGTTCCGCTCCACCAGCCTGCGCGACTCGTCCAACAGCCAGAAGATGTACGCACTGGTCAACGACCCGATCAACCCGGCGCGGCTGGCGCGCTTTACCAGCGACCGCTTCAACTACGTGGGCGCCGACTATGCCTTCAACGACAACCGCACCAGCGTGGGGGTGTGGCAGGCGCAGTTGGAGGATATCTACCAGCAGCGCTTCTACAGCTTCAAGCACGCCGAGCCGCTGGGGGACTGGACGCTTGGGGTCAATGCCGGCTATTTCGATGCCCGCGAGGACGGGCGCAAGATTGCCGGCGATTATGACAACCATGCGTTGTTCAGCCTGTTCTCGGCCAAGACCGGTGGGCATACCTTTTACCTGGGTTACCAGCAGATCGGCGGCGATGATGGTTTCATCCAGGTGGGTGCCAACACCAACCCGATGGGCAATACGCTGCCGACCTATGAGTTCTCGGCGCCGGGTGAACGCTCGTGGCAGGTGAGGCATGACTACAATTTTGTCGCTTTAGGCATGCCGGGCCTGACGTCGACCCTGCGCTATGTGAAGGGGCGGGACGTGGACACCGGGCTGGGCTTCGAGGGGCGTGACCGCGAGCGCGATCTGGACCTGGCCTATGTGGTGCAAAGCGGGCCGCTGGCTGGGCTGGGGATACGCGTGCGCAATGTGATGGCGCGCTCCAATTACCGCACCGATATCGATGAGAACCGCTTGATCCTCAGTTACACGGTCAAGCTGTTCTGAAGTCGATTGCCAGTGCAGCGCGGCCTTTCGCGACACAAGGCCGCGCTGCGCGTCTGCGGCCTGCTTTGCAGGAGCGGTGACGATCACTGCAAGGTTACGGGCTTCAATGAAGCCGGTAACTGTGCAACCGCAGCCTCCAGCCGCTCGATCGGCCCAGCGAGCAGGTCTGCTTCCTTGTCCTTGCCCTCACTTCTCAGGCGATCGCGCTCACCACGCAGGTTAAGCAAGTTTTTCTGTAGCTTCAGGGCCGAGGCGTTGAACGGGTCCATGCTTTTCTCATGCTGTAGGCGTCCGTGCTGTTGTAGGAAAAATGGACCGTAGCAGCTCGAATTTGCTGAAGAAACTGATGTTTCATACAGGCAAATTCCGCTGCTACATTACTTCCTACACTGCCAGGTAAAAGATCCTACAGCCTGCGTTTCAACTCATGTCTTCATAATCACGCTCAACGTGCAGTGTTTGCTGGGCTCAATCGCCTTTCGACGGATAGATCGTTCAACCTGGCCAAGCCCAGAGTCTGTCGTGCCTTTGAAACCTTACGTAGCAATTGCCGTCCGCAGGCTACATGTGGTCCGCATCGACCACCGCCTTGGCAAACGCCTGTGGTGCTTCCTGCGGCAGGTTGTGGCCGATGCCACCGCTGATCAGCCGATATTCGTACTTGCCGGTAAAGCGCTGCGCATACGCTTCGGCCGGTGGGTGCGGGGCGCCGTTGGCGTCGCCTTCCAAGGTAATGGTCGGTACCGTGATGCTGGGGAAGCTGGCCAGCTTGGCTTCCAGGGGGTCATAGCGTGTTTCGCCCTGGGCCAGCCCCAGCCGCCAACGATAGTTGTGCACGGTAATCGCCACGTGGTCGGGGTTGTCCAGGGCCTTGGCGCTGCGCTCGAAGGTGGCATCGTCGAAGGCCCAGCTGGGCGAGGCGGTTTGCCAGATCAGTTTGGCGAACGCATGCCGATTCTGTTCATAGCCAGCCTGGCCGCGTGGGGTCGCGAAGTAGTACTGGTACCACCACTGCAGCTCGGCGCTGGGTGGCAGCGGGGCTTTGGCGGCCTCCTGGCTGCTGATCAGGTAGCCACTGACTGACACCAGTGCTTTGACCCGCTCGGGCCACAGCGCCGCGACGATATCGGCGGTGCGTGCACCCCAGTCGAAGCCGGCGAGTACAGCGCGCCGGACATGCAGCGCATCCATGAACGCAATGACATCGCTGGCCAGCGCCGTGGGCTGGGCATTGCGTGGCGTTTGCGCAGACAGGAAGCGGGTCTGGCCGTAGCCGCGCACGTAGGGCACCAACACTCGGTACCCTTTTGCCGCCAGGTCAGGTGCAACTTGCTCAAAGCTGTGAATGTCATAGGGCCAGCCATGCAGCAGGATCACTACCGGGCCATCGGCTGGACCTTGCTCCACGTAGGACACGTCGAGCACGCCAGCGTTTATGTGTTTCAGCGGGCCGAAGTTGTCTGCCACCACTGCTGCCTCGGGCTGCGCGGGTGCAGCGGTGGCGAGGTTCACGGCCATCAGCCCAAGCGGCAACAGGGCGCAGGCAAGCAGGGTATGGCGGGAACGGCGTGGCGGGGTGGTGGTCGAGTGATGGGCGGGCATCGGGCGTCTCCTTGGCAAAGCCAGCGGTGCGAGGTGATGGGGCCAGTAAAGATGACGCCTGTATCGCCGATATGTCCGAGTAGCCTGCAGGAAACGTTCTTGTGTATCAGGTCTCAATTTGTACACATAACGATACAAGTACCGTGCAGCGGCGGGATGTTCCGCCTCTGCTACGATCGATGGTTTTCCGGCCAAGGAGAGGCCCATGCATTACGTAGTCATCGAACCCCACCGCAGCGAGTACCCCCAGCCTATTCGCTTTGCCAAGGGCACCTTGCTGGACATCGGCCCGCGCTACGAAGGCGAGCCAGGCTGGCAGGACTGGTACCTGTGCACCTGCGCAGGCCAAGCGCCAGGCTGGGTGCCGGCGCAGCTGATCGAGCGGCTCAGCGTGTGCCAGGGTAGGGCGCTGGACCATTATTCAGCGCACGAGCTGGATGTCGACCCAGGGCAGCGGGTGCAGATGGTGCGTCCGCTCAATGGCTGGGTCTGGTGCCGACGCCAGGGTAATGGCGAGTTGGGCTGGCTGCCTGCAGAAAAGCTTCAGAGGGTTTCCATCTGATCTGCTTTTTTTCCACAAACCTGAATCTGTAACCGTATCAGCCCAGGCCCGACAATATGCCCATCCCCGCATCACAACTGTAGAGGTTCCAATGGGCAAGCTGGCGCTGTTCCTGGGTGGTTTTCTGCTACTGACCATTCTGATTGGTATTCTTGGCACCATTCCGCCAAGCTGAGTTCAACTGCTTTCCTCCTGCGCGGCCCGTCTACTTCTTACGGCGGGCCCAATCTTTAGGCAAATGGCCACTCCCCCTCTTGTTGCACGGCTGGACCAGCGGTAGGTGCAAGTCATTCTCAAGTGCAAAAGGCTCGTGTAGTCTCCCGCCGCCGCTCATTCGGCGGTCTTTTTGCCTTGGAGTCGATACATTAATGGAATGCAAGAAAGGCACTTCAGCCATGCTGGAGTGGCGTAGCCGTTTTCTCGCCGAGGGCGCGCTTGATGAGCAGGGCTATGACCAGGCTCTGCGCTATGCCGAGGCGTTGGAGCAGGCCGGAGTAGTTAGCACGCAGGAATGGATCGAGCTGGTCAAGCTGGCCAATTCGGCATTGCTGCTTGAGCGATAAGTCTTTCTTTGTGCGGGGAAATCTGTCCACAAAAAACGTGGGTAGGTCTGTGGATAAAGTGCTGCAGGCCAGGCCCACGGCGGGCTCTGTTAAATTGAGCAGAAATTGAACAGCCGTTTTTGGCTCTGTTTCAACAGCCCATGCCTGCACGGCGCAGGGCTGCCAGCAAGTCACGCACCCGCGCCGGCAGCTCGCCAGCAGGGTACACGGCATGCATCTGTGGGTCCTGGCCGCTGCTCGACGTCAGGCGGTAATGCGGGCACACCCGCACCAGGCGCCCGACGTTGACCTGCGCCTCACCGACCCAGGCGGCCAGGCGAGCGATACCGGCGCCGGCCAGGGTGCTGTGGTACACCGCATGACCCGAGCCCAGGCGCAGCCTGGGCCTGGGGCGCAGGCTGGTGATCTGGCCGTCGCGACAGAAGTGCCAGGCCTTGAGGATACGTGGCGCGGTATGCAGGATCAGCGTATGCCCCTCCAGGTCCTCTGGATGCTGCGGTGTGCCGGCCAGGGCCAGGTACGCCGGGCTGGCATACAAATGGCGCTGGTAGGGCCACAGCGGATAACCGATCAGTTCGCTCGATTGCGGGAAGGCACCGCGCACCACGAAATCGAATTTGCCCTGCAGCGGGTCGAGGGCTTCGTCGCTGCACTGTACGTCCAGGGTCACTTGAGGGTGACAGCGGGAAAACTCGGCAAGCACCTGCGGCAGCACATGTTCCCCCAGCAGTTGTGGCACGGCAAAGCGGATCCAGCCCTGGGCGCTGCCGCTTAGCGCGGCCAGTTCATCGGCAGCATCGCGTTGCACATCCAGCAAGCGTTCGGCGTGTGGCAACAGGCGCTCGCCGGCTTCGGTCAGGGTCACGGCGTTGGCGTTGCGGTTGAGCAGCTTGCTGCCAGCATTGTCTTCCAGGGTTTGCACCGCGCGCGTAACTGCACTGGGTGAGCGCCCCAGTGCACGGGCGGCGGCTACGAAGCTGCGTTTGTGCGCCACGCTGACGAACGCTTGGATTTCTCGCAACATGTCCAATGCCATTGCCTGCTCCTTGTTGCAGTTATTGCAATATGGCATTTCAACACAACGGCACCACTTTGATTAGCCTTGCAGGCGTCTTCACTGCCTGGAACCGCGTCATGATGGATATTGCTGTGCTTTGCGTGTTCGCCTTCGCCGCTGGGCTGATCGATGCCGCCGTGGGTGGCGGTGGGCTGATCCAGATCCCTGCGTTGTTCAACGTGCTGCCCACCGCGCAACCGGCGGCATTGCTCGGCAGCAACAAGCTGGCGTCGGTATGTGGCACGGCCTTCGCGGCGCGTTCGTTCATCCGCAAGGTGACGCTGGACTGGGGGTTGATCGTGCCGGCGGCACTCAGCGCCTTTGTCATGTCGTTCGTCGGAGCTGCCACGGTGTCGCTGGTGCCATCCAGCGTGATGCGCCCGGCTGTGCTGGTGCTGATCGTGCTGATGGCCATCTACACCTTCTGCAAGAAGGACTTCGGCACCCTGCACAGGCCTGCGCGGATCGGCCGCAAGGAGCAGTGCCTGGCGGTGCTGATCGGCGGTGCGATCGGCTTTTACGATGGCCTGTTCGGCCCGGGTACCGGTAGCTTCCTGATCTTCCTGTTCATCCGCTTCTTTGCCCTGGACTTCCTGCACGCTTCGGCGTCGGCCAAGGTGGTGAACATTGCCACCAACCTGGCGGCGCTGGTGTTCTTCGTACCGACGGGCAACGTGCTGTATGCCATCGCCTTGCCGATGGCGGTGTGCAACATCCTTGGTGCGCTGACCGGTACCTGGCTGGCCGTACGCAAGGGTGCCGGCTTTGTCCGCGGGCTGTTCCTGCTGCTGTTGTGTGTGCTGATCGCCAAGCTGTCGTGGGACTTGCTGGCCGGCTAGTTCAGACCACCTGGCGCTGTGCTTCGGCCTGTTCGACGCGGTTGCGGCCGTGGGCCTTGGCCCGGTACAGCGCCTGATCGGCACTCGCCAGCAGTTCGTCCAGGCTAGGGGCTGGCATGTCGGCATCGCAGCCAGCCAGGCCGATACTCACGGTAATCTGCAAGCGTTGGTCGGCCTGCATTACATGCAGGTCCTGCACGGCGCGGCGCAGGCGTTCGGCGGTGAACTTGGCCCGCTCTGGCGCAAGGCCGGGGATGATGACCGCGAATTCCTCACCGCCCAGGCGCGCGAACAGTTCGTCGTTGTGCAACTGATCCTGCAGGGTGCCGGCGAACTGGCGCAGCACCTGGTCACCGACCGCATGGCCATGAGCATCGTTGACCGACTTGAAATGGTCGATGTCCAGCATCATCAGGGTCAGCGGGAGCGCCTGGGCGTGCTGCTGGCGGCTGTCGAGCAGCGCGTTGGCACGACGGGTGAAAGCGCTGCGGGTGAGCACGCCGGTGAGGTGATCGATGGTGGCCTGGCGCGCCAGGCGGGCCATGAGGCTGCGGTTGGCCTGGCTGACGCAGGCCACCACCAGCGGCCCTAGCACCAGCATGGCGATGCCAAGGCGAGCCGACATCAGCGTGGTGACCCCCGGTTCGCTCTGCGGCACGCTGAAGTGCATGAGGTTTTGTGCCACCGCTACGATCAGTGTGCTCCCGGCCGTGAGCGTCAGTAGTGAAACCAGGAACGGTGAATAGGTCCAGGCACACCACAGCAACGCGGCAATCGGGAAGGCGATGGCCCCAGGCCCGCCAAACGCGATGCTGAACGCCAGCGAGGCCAACAGCACCAGCAACGGTGCCAGACGGATGGGCTGTGCACCGCCACGCACCAGGGCACGCAGCGAGGGCGCTGTAAGCATTACCGGCAGCACCAGCACGCTGGTCGAGAATTGTTCGCTGAACCAGGCGAGCCAGGTGGCACGCAACGACTGTTCGAACCAGGGGGCAGCCATTACCGCTGCCATGCTGGCTGCCACCATGGCGGCGGCGGCGCAGGCGGCGAACACGCTGAGCACGCCGTGTGGGGTGCGCATGCGCCGATGCAGCCGTGGCAAGCGAGAAAGCAACTGCCAGAGGGTGACCACCACGCCAAGATTGCACAAGTTGAACCACAGGGCCGGCACCCAGGCACTGCCGCACAGCAAGTCGGCGCCGACCATGGCCAGCCACACCAGGCTGAAGCCGGTAAACGTGGCTTGGCGGGGGTAGCGCAGCAGTACGCCGGCCAGTACCGCATTCACCGGCCAGAACAGCGACAGCGATTCGATCGGGCGTGCCAGGATGCCGCCCAGGGTAAGGGCAAAGGTCAGGCAAAGCAGAAAGACATAAGGCATCAAGCGCGATTGGGCTGGAAAAACCATGAACTCGACCGGCAAGCGGAAACGAAATCCAGGACAACGCCTTGAAGCACCTGGGGCAATAACCCGCAGTGTGTTTCGTCAGGGTAGTTGATGTCAATCTGCCGCGATCGGTCGAGATAATGGCAAATTGCCGCCACCCCCTGCCGCTATCCTCAAAGCCCGAAGAACCACGGCACCATCACGATGGTTACCAGCATTACCAGTATGGTGAACGGCACGCCGATTTTGACGAAGTCGGCGAAGCGGTATTGCCCCGGACCCAGCACCAGCGTGTTGACCGGCGATGAAATAGGCGTCATGAATGCCGCCGACGCGGCCAATGCCACGGTCATCGCGAATGGGTAGGGCGACATGCCCAGCTGCGCTGCAGTGCTGACGGCCACCGGTGCCATCAGCACTGCGGTGGCGGTGTTGGAAATAAACAACCCGATCACCGCCGTGACGGCGAACAGGCAGGCAAGAATGGCGCTGGGGCCGGCACCGCCCAGTACGCTGACAAGCCCGCCCACTGCCAGGTCGATACCGCCGGTTTTCTGTAGCGCCTGGGCAAAGGGCAGCATGCCGACGATCAGCACCAGGCTTTGCCAGTGGATAGCCCGGTAGGCGCTGTTCATGTCGATGCAACGGCCCGCGCCCATCAACAGGCAGCCGATCAGCGCGGCGATGACATTGGGCACCGCGCCGCTGACCATCAGCCCGACCATCACCGCCAGGCTCAGCAACGCCTGCGGCGCACGGGTGCGGGCGGGGGCGACCAGGTCGATTTCGGCGGGCAGGCTCAGTACCAGGAAGTCTTTGGGCTTGCTTTGCAACTGGCGTACAGCCTTCCACGGGCCGACCACCAGCAAGGTGTCGCCCAGGCGCAGCTTTTCCTCCACCAGTTGCTCTTCGATGGCCGCCTGCTCGCGGCGCAGGCCGACCACGTTGAGGTCATAGCGGGTGCGAAACGCCAGTTCGAGGATGCTCTTGCCGATCAGCTGCGAGCCCGGCGGTAGCGAGACCTCGGCCATGCCAAGCTCTTGGGACTGGTCGATGAAGTAGGCAGCCTTGAAGTGCAGCGGCTCCAGTTGCATGGCCTGGCATAGGCTGCGCAGGTCGTCGCGGTTGGCGAACAGGTCGAGCAGCAGCACGTCGCCCTGATGCAGCACGGTACTGGAGTCGGCAGCGATCACCCGCGTGGTGAACTTGTGCTGGCGTTCGATACCAATCACGTTGGCGCCGTGCCGGGTGCGCAGCTCCAGTTCGCCAAGGGTGTGCCCTATCAGGGGGGAATGGGGGCGGATGCGCAGGCGCCGTTCACGGCCGTTGAGCTTGTAGTCCAGCACCAGGTCCAGCAGGGTGCGGCGGCTTTCCACCCGGCCGTCCTTGCGTACCTCGCCGTTGAGCCAGTGCCGGGTCAGCAGCATGTAGCCAATGCCCAGCACCAGTACCACCAGGCCGAACGGGGTAAAGCTGAAGAAGCTGAAGCCTGCTTGGCCATTGCGTACCAGCTCGCTGTGTACCACCACGTTAGGCGGTGTGGCGACCAGGCTGAGCATGCCGCTTATGAGGCCGGCAAAGGCCAGTGGCATCATCAGGCGGCTGGGCGAAATCTGCAGGCGCGCGGCGATGCTCAGCACCACCGGGATGAAAATGGCTACCACACCGGTAGAACTCATCATCGACCCGAGCCCGGCCACGGCCACCATCAGCAGCACCAACAGGCGCGCTTCGCTGTTACCGGCCCGCTCGCTCATCCATTCGCCGATGCGGTAGGCAATGCCGGTGCGCACCAGGCCTTCACCGATCACGAACAGGGCAGCGATCAGCACCACGTTGGGGTCGCTGAAACCGGCCAAGGCCTGTTCCACGGTGAGGATGCCAAGCAGCGGCAGGGCAAGAATCACCAGCAGCGCGACCACGTCCATGCGTGGGCGGTTGATGACGAAGAGGAAAATGACGATGGCCAGCAGGCCGAGGACCCAGAGTAGCTCTTGGTTCATGGGGAGGGGGTGTTCCTTCACACGGAGGCACGATAGACAGTAGCAGCCAGTGTGCCAGCGTGTCGTGAAGGAGGTGTTGATGTGCTGCAACCAAAAGGGCCGCTATGCGGCCCTTCATTCACGTAATCAGTGACGGTGGCGGTGGTGCTTCTTGCTGCCGCGGTTTTCGTCGCCCAGATGGTTGCCAAGGGCACCACCGGCGGCGCCGCCCAGGCCGGCACCTACGGTCGAACCGGTCTTGCCGCCTACTGCACCGCCCAGCAGCGAGCCGCCAGCCGAACCCAGGCCACCGCCAATGGCAGCTTCGGTGCGGTTGCCCTTGCGTGCACCGACAGCACTGCCGGCCGCGCCGCCAACGCCGGCGCCAATGGCCGCGCCAGTCTTGCCGCCAAGCTGTTGACCAACAACGTTGCCCAGGACACCACCCAGGCCGCCGCCAATGGCGGCAGTACCGTCACCGGCGAAAGCGCCCTGGCACAGCAGCAGGCCGAGGGCAAGGGAAGGCAGAGTCAGACGCATGATACGAACCTCAAAGGAATCATCAGGATAAGTTGCCGCGCAACGGGCGGCGGGTCAGGGCTGAAAAGACGCTTCAGCGGTAGTAGCGGTCACCGCGGTATTGCCGATTGTCATCATCGTCATCGTCGCGGTCATGCCGATGGTGGTGGCGATGGTCACGGTCGCGGTCACGCCAGCCATCGTCATCGTCGTGGTAGCGATGGCTGTGGCAACCTGCGGTCAGCAGGACAACGGCAACCAGCGAAAGGCTTGCAAGACGGGTGCTCACGATATAGGTCCTTGATCCGCATAGGTTTACGGGACACCTCCTGAGACTGGGATCGCTCCATTTGGTTTCCCGGGCGGTTAAAAAATTGTGCTGACAGCGATGAGCGGCGTGCTTGCGGGTTGCTGTTCTGTCCCGTTCGGTCATGGCCGAGCGGCCAATGCCCCTCTAAACTGTGGGGTAAGCCGCAGTCAAGACGGCAACCTGCCACACGGTGAATCACGATGATCGCCCACACCCCCACGTTGTTCGCCGCCGTTGCCCTGGTGGCAACCATCCTGGCCTTCTGCTTGCTGCTGGTCGGGCGCAGCAACCGCCGCGACAACCTGATGCTGACTGGCTGCGGGCTGCTGGTGCATGCCTTGGCTTATGTCTGCTACACCGTCTATGCCCAAGCCCCTTTGTGGCTCAGCTATGGCGTGGGCAACAGCCTGCTGTCGCTGGCCCTGGCGTTCTACACGGCCAGCTTGTTCCGGGTGCGTGAGCAGGTAGTGCCCTGGCGTGTCATCTTCGTCATACCGGCCTGCATGCTGGTGGGGCTGATGCTGCTGCTCGATACGCTGGAACCGCGCATGCTGCTGGCGACCCTGGTGCTGATGCTGCAGTGCGCGATGATCTTGTATTGGGCGTGGCGTTATGCCGAGCGGCCGGGCAGGGCCCATCTGTTGCTGGAGATTGGCGCGTTGATCAGCCTGGTGGGCTTGGGTATGCGTGTGGTGGCGGTGGCCAATGGCACGGCGGTGGAAATGCGCTATGACACCAGCAACCTCAAACAGAGCATTTCTGTGGCCATCGGCACCGCCACGGTGATGATGTACTCGATCGGCTTGGTGCTCCTGGCCAAGGAGCGTAGCGAATCGCGCCTGCAGCACCTCGCTCTGCGTGATGTGCTGACCGGTACCTACAATCGCCGGGCGATCCTCGAACGCTTCGGCGTCGAACTGGACCGTGCACGCGATCAGCAGGGCAGTCTGGCGGTGGCGATGATCGACATTGACCATTTCAAACGCATCAATGACCTGTATGGGCATCTGGCTGGCGATGAGGTGTTATGCCACTGCGTGCGCCAGTTGCAGCAGCGCCTGCGCCAGGGTGACAGCCTTGGCCGTTACGGCGGCGAAGAGTTTCTGTTGCTGTTGCCCGGCACCGACCGCACCGGTGCAATGGCCGCCCTGCAAGGGCTGCGCGAGGCCATTGCGCGCAGCCCGGCGCGTTTTGCCGGTGACCAGATCGAACTGCGTTTCAGCGTAGGCCTGTGGTGCGGCGTGCCGTGCCCAGGGGACAGTACTGCCAGCTTGCTGGCCCAGGCCGATGCGGCGCTGTACCAGGCCAAGGCCGCCGGGCGCAACACGGTGCACATGGCGGCATTGGTCGAGGCGAGTTGACTGTACGCAACCGTTCACGCGCGCTACCCGGCAGTGCTAGAGTCGCCTTCTTTTTTACCTTGAGGATGGAACATGCGTGCGATTCTGCCGATGGCCGCGGCGCTGATGCTGGTCGGTTGTGCTTCTGCGACCATGGAGACGGCACGCGGCGGCAAGCCGACGGCGCAGCTCGACTCGCACAAGGCGCCAGAGTTGGTTGCCCAGTGCATCCAGTTCAGCTGGCAGGAAGAGAAGGTGTTCGGTGACGACGCCAGTGGCTACCTGGAGCCGCGCAAGCAGGGTGGGTTCACTGTGTATACCCGTGAGGCCGAGGCGTTCGTGGACGTTTACCCGCAGGCGGGTGGGGCGAGGGTGGATTACTACGCGCAGAAGAACGACGGGGTGGCATTGCAGCGGCGGGCGGCTGCGGCGACCTGTTTGTAACGGCTTGAACCGATTCTGCGAGAACGGCTTTTACAATTTTTAGCAAGGCAGTGGTGTCCTGGAGGTGCAGGTGACGGCTAGCATGAGCCGCTACCACTCAAGGAAGACACCATGGACCGTTCACTGCAACTCAACCGCGTCAGCTGGGACGAACGTGCCCCGCTGCACGCCGCGTCGAAGGACTACGAAGTCGAACGCCTGGTCCAGCAACCTGGGCACCTGTCTGAAACCGTGCGCTTCGACCTGCCATTGCTCGGCGATATCGAGGGGCTCGACGCTGTCCACTTGCAGTGCCACATCGGCACCGACACGCTCTCGCTGGCGCGCCTTGGTGCCAAGGTTTGCGGCCTGGATTACTCCGCGGCTTCGCTGGCCGAGGCGCGGGCATTGGCCGGGCGTTGCGCGGTGCCCATCGACTATGTCGAATCCGACGTCTATGCCGCCGACCAGGTACTGCCGGCAGGTACTTTCGACCTGGTCTATACCGGCATTGGCGCGCTCTGCTGGCTGCCCCGCATCGAGCCATGGGCACGCACCGTCGCAGCCCTGCTCAAACCGGGCGGGCGGCTGTTCTTGCGCGATGGGCACCCAATGTTGATGGCTGTCAACGAAGACCACCAGGACCGACTGCAGCTGGAATACTCGTACTTCGAGCACGAAGCGCCGACGGTGTGGCACAACGACCAGACCTACGTCGAAACCGAGCAACGCCTGGCCCACACCGAAACCCACGAATGGAACCACGGCTTGGGTGAGGTGATCACTGCCTTGCTGGCCCACGGCCTGCAGCTGACTGCGTTGGTCGAGCACCAGAGCATCCCCTGGGAGGCGCTGCCAGGGCAGATGGTCAAGGGCGACGACGGTGAGTATCGCCTGCGCGAGCAGCCCGCACGCCTGCCCCTGAGCTACACCCTGGTGGCGGTAAAGGCTTGATCAGGACAGGAAGCCACCGTCGACATTGAGCGCGGTACCGGTGGTGTAGCTGGAGGCATCGCTGGCCAAGTACAGCACTGCGCCGGCCATTTCCTTGGGGTCGGCCACGCGCTTGAGCGGGATCTGCTGCAAGGCGGCATTGAGGATGGCGTCGTTCTTCACCAGTGCCGAAGCGAACTTGGTATCGGTCAGGCCAGGCAGCAGGGCGTTGCAGCGAATGCCGAACGGCGCGCATTCTTTGGCGAACACCTTGGTCATGTTGATGACTGCCGCCTTGGTCACCGAATAGATACCCTGGAAAAGCCCAGGCGAAACCCCGTTGATCGACGCCACGTTGATGATGCTGCCGCCGCCGTTCTCGCGCATCAGCTTGCCGGCCTCCACCGACATGAAGAAGTAACCACGGATGTTCACGTCCACGGTCTTCTGGAACGCTCCTGGGTCGGTGTCCAGCACGTTACAGAACTGCGGGTTGGTGGCGGCGTTGTTGACCAGCACGTCCAGGCGCCCGAACTGTTCGCGAATGCCGGCGAACACCTGCTGGATCTGCTCCAGTTCACCAATGTGGCAGGCCACTGCCGTGGCCTTGCCGCCGGCGGCGATGATGGCGTCGGCCACCTGTTGGCAACCGTCGAGCTTGCGACTGGAAACGATCACGTGGGCCCCTTGCTGCGCCAGCAAGTGGGCGATGGCCTCGCCGATGCCTCGGCTGGCGCCGGAAACAAAAGCAATCTTGCCGTCGAGGTCGAACAGGTGGGTCTTGGACATGCTGTTTTCCTTGTTATCCGTCGTCGTGGCGGTGCTCAGAGGCTGGACTTGGCGATGACCTGCAGGGACATTTGCTCCAGCAAGCGGTTCATGTGGATGAACTGGGCGAAACGTTTGTCCTGGGTCTGGCCGTGGTAAAAGCGGTAGTAGATTTGCTGGACGATGCCCGCCAGGCGGAACAGGCCATAGCAATAGTAGTAATCGAAGTTGTCCAGGCGGATACCGGCGCGCTCGGCGTAGTAGTCGACGAACTGGCGGCGGCTGAGCATGCCCGGCGCGTTGCTTGGCTGGCGACGCATCAGCTGCACAGGCGCTGGGTCGTCGGCTTCGATCCAATAGGCCAGGCTGTTGCCCAGGTCCATCAGCGGGTCGCCCAGGGTGGCCATTTCCCAGTCCAGCACGCCGATGATGCGCATGGGGTTGTCGGCGTCGAGGATCACGTTGTCGAAACGGTAGTCGTTGTGCACGATGCCGGGGCGCGGGTGATCGGCGGGCATTTTTTCCTGTAGCCAGGCGGTGACCTTTTCCCAGCGCGGCGCATCCGGGGTCAGGGCCTTTTCATAGCGGCTGGTCCAGCCCTCGATCTGACGCTGCACATAGCCTTCCGGTTTACCGAGGTCTGCCAGGCCGCAGGCGTTGTAGTCCACCTGGTGCAGCTCGACCAGGCGGTCGATGAAGCTTTTGCACAGGGCTTCGGTACGGCTGGGGTCGAGGTTCAGTTCGGCCGGGATGTCCGAGCGCAGGATGATGCCCTTGACCCGCTCCATCACATAGAACTCGCCGCCGATCAGGCTGCTGTCGGTGCAGTGCACATAGGCCTTGGGGCAGTAGGGGAAGCCGCTGTTCAGTTGGTTGAGGATACGGAACTCGCGCCCCATGTCGTGCGCCGACTTGGCTTTCTGGCCGAACGGTGGTCGTCGCAGCACGAAGTCGCGGCCTGGGTAGCTGACAAGGTAGGTAAGGTTGGAGGCGCCGCCAGGGAACTGGCTGATGCTCGGCAAGCCGTCCAGGCCAGGGATGTTGGCCTTCAGATAAGGGGCGATGACGGCCGCGTCGAGTTCTTCGCCGGGGCGTACCTGGGTGGACTGGTCGGTGAGCGTCATGCGTTTTCCTTATTTTCGATCGCAAGGACTATTGGCTAATCTAATGGCCTGCCGAGGCTGGAACAAGCATGCCAGTTGCCATATAGATGAGGGTGTTGCTGGTGGATCACTGCATCGAATGCAGGGCAAAAAAAAACCGAAGCCGGTCAGGCTTCGGTTTTTCGATCATCCGGTTTGCCCAGCCTTCAGGACGGGAACAGCTCGCTGAGCTTCATCGACAACATCATGTCGCCTTCAACGCGCAGCTTGCCGCCCATGAAGGCCTGCATGCCGTCGGTTTCGCCGCTGACGATACCTTTCAGGGTTTCGCTGTCCATCACCAGGGTGCAGTTGGCATCCGGGTTTTCGCCTTCCTGCAGGTCGCAGGTGCCGTCTTTGACGATCAGCGCGTATTTCTTGCCTTCGTCGGTGATGTCGAAGCCGAACACCAGGTCCAGGCCGGCGGCAGCGGCTGGGTTGAACTTCTCTTGCATCTTCTTAACGGCATCAGCTACGGAGGTCATGGCGCATTCCTTATAGAGTGATTTACACGTCCCCGCAGGGACACAACAAGCCGGGCTTATCGGTAAGTGACAAGCTCCGGCGCCTTCAACAGCTGCACATGGGCCTGGCTGTTGAAGGAAGCCAGTGCCACGTCGCGGCCGCGAAACTTCAACTGGCTGAGCGACGTGTTGATGATCTGCCAGTTCAGCGTGAACGCCTGACTGGGGGTGATACGGGTAACCAGGTGGAGCAGGGCGGCAATGGTACCGCCCGAGGTGAAGATGGCGATATTGTCGCCGCTGCCGGCGGCATCCAGTACGCGTTGCAGGCCACCTTGAACGCGGGCGGTGAACGCCTGCCAGGTTTCCAGGCCATCGTCGACATGTTCGCCATCGTGCCAGCGCTGGACCATCAGCGCGAACAGGCGCTGGAACTCGCTGCGGTGCTGCGCGGCATTGCGCAGCACCTGCAAGGCATTAGGCTCGTCCGGCAACAGTGCGGGCAACAGGGCACGGATCACGCCGTCGGCATCGAACTCATTGAATGCGGCGTCGGTCTCAACAGCCGGCACTGGGCAACCATTGGCGTGCAGTGCCTGCAGCGCCAGGCGGGCGGTATCCTGTTGGCGGCGCAGGTCGCCTGCTACGCAGCGATCCAGCCGTATACCCAACTGGGCCAGGTGTTCACCCAGGGCCTGGCTTTGGCGCACGCCCACGGGCGAGAGGACGTCGTAGTCATCGGCACCGAAGGAGGCTTGGCCATGTCGGATCAGGTAGAGGTTGCCCACGAAAGGTTCCGGCCTGTTGGAGGTTGCTGCGAGGTTAGGATGCGGCACTCAGGCTGTCAACGAAAAAACATACAAGCGTTTGAAAAGGTTGTTTGAAAGATGTTGCCAGCGTTTACACCGGCTGGCAGCACTACAGACGCAACGGTATGCTTGCAACAGTTACGCGCCGCATTGGCGCAGGCATTCAAGGAGTCAACGTGGAGTTTCTTGCCGAATACGCAAGCTTTCTCGCTAAAACCGCCACCCTGGTCATCGCCATCCTCGTGGTGCTGTCGGCCATCGCCGGGCTGCGTGGCAAAGGGCGGCGCAAACCAGGTGGGCAATTGCAGGTCACCCGCCTGAACGAGTTCTACAAGGATTTGCGCGAGCGGCTGGAGTCCGGGCTGCTCGACAAGGCCCAGCTCAAGGCCCTGCGCAAGCAACAGGCCAAGGCGGAAAAACAGCAGAAGAAGGGCAAGGCCGAGGACAAGGGCCGGGTTTTCGTGTTGGACTTCGATGGCGACATCAAGGCCTCGGCCACTGAAAGCCTGCGCAACGAAATCACCGCGCTGTTGACCCTCGCCACCCCGCGGGACGAAGTGGTGCTACGCCTGGAAAGCGGCGGCGGCCTGGTGCATAGCTACGGCCTGGCTGCATCGCAGCTGGCGCGTATTCGTCAGGCGGGCATACCGCTGACCGTGTGCATCGACAAGGTGGCCGCCAGCGGCGGTTACATGATGGCCTGCATCGGCGAGAAGATCGTCAGCGCGCCATTCGCCGTGCTCGGTTCGATCGGCGTGGTGGCGCAACTGCCCAACGTCAACCGCCTGCTGAAGAAGCACGACATCGACTTTGAGGTGCTGACCGCTGGCGAGTACAAGCGCACCTTGACCGTGTTTGGTGAAAACACCGAGAAGGGCCGGGAGAAGTTCCAGGAAGACCTGGATATCACTCACCAGCTGTTCAAGGACTTCGTCGCCCGCTATCGACCGCAGTTGCACATCGACGAAGTGGCCACCGGCGAAGTCTGGCTGGGCGTGGCGGCACTCAACCGCAAGCTGGTAGACGAATTGCAGACCAGCGACGAGTACCTGAGCGAGCGTGCGCGCAACGCCAACCTGTTCCACCTGCATTATGCCGAGCGCAAGAGCTTGCAGGAGCGAATTGGCATGGCCGCCAGCGGCACCGTGGAGAACACGCTGGTGGGCTTGTGGAGTAAACTCGGCCGCCTGCGCTAACACCTTGAACCCGTTGAAATTTTTTTTCGTTCAGGGGGTTGCAAGGTTAAAGGAATGAAGACATAATGGCGCCCATCGAAACGCAGCAAACCTTGAAAAAGGTTCAGCGTTTCAAGGAGATAGCAAGGCGCAAGCAGCTAGATCCGACCTTTGAGGCCGAGTAGCAAAGTGGTTATGCTCCGGATTGCAAATCCGTCTACGCCGGTTCGATTCCGACCTCGGCCTCCACCATTCGAAAGCCCCGCAGATTAACGTCTGCGGGGTTTTTCTTTGTGCTTCGAAAAAGCGCTGTTGTCGGGCGGCAAAGCGCGAATGCGCATAGGTCAAACCGATGGAGAGGTTTCTTTGAGTGGGTTCAAAGAGGCTTGGGCCAGGCCCGGCAGTTGAGCAAGCGATGAATCTTCGATAAGCCTGCTTCGGCAGGTTTTTCTTTAGATGGAGTTTGGCCCTGACCTGTAACAGGTTGACCGGCTAGCCCTCAGGTAGGCTTGCCCCGCAGATGAATTCATTCGACCCAAGCCGGTGTGACCCATACTCGACCACGTAGCCAGCACCGTGTCGCTCTGCTTCAACCTCGGCAGTGTGCTGATCGGCAAACACGTCGACAAAATGCCATGGATGCCGGTCGCGTAGCACGCCCCATCCAAGCACCCAGCCTGGATTGCCTGGGTCAGGTGGGAGATTTTTGGCGAGGCTGCGAATCGTCATGTGCATCCCTTGAAAAGCTAAGCGGTTTTCTTTGAACCTCGTGCCACGATTATTGGTCAGCACCAGAGATGAGCTTGCTTTTGTACCGAGGCATTTCCGCCAGCATTTCTGAAACGTTTGCAAGCTATCGTTGATCGTAACTCACCAACGACGGAGTCAGGGAATGGATTATTCCAGCATGGTTGAATCGTTGGACAAGATACTGAAAGAAGCGGCTGCCGATTCCGATAGTGGGGCAGCGCACCGCTGCCTGCTGAAGCCCGAAGCTGGCGCTCACCGATGCATTCGCAGCCATTCGTCCGCCACGTCACCCATGGTTAACGGCGTGCCACTCTTTATCCAGGCCATGAAGGCACGGTCGAACTTGAATGCCGCCCCGCACTCGGTGAGCAGAAACTGACGTACCTTCTGCGTATTTCGGTAATGCTTGTCCAGCGGCGTGGCGCGAGTAATCGGCCCGGCATGCCAATCGAAACTCATGGTCTGTTCCTTGACTACTGAGAAGGCAAAAAGCCCGTAGATGATCACCTACGGGCCTTGTGTCTGTTCGAAATGATCTGCCTTCAGGCTATCAGCCTTCGAACTGGATCACCATGCGGCCTTTGATCTTGCCCTCCAGCATCTCGTCAAAGATCTGGTTGATATCTTCGATCGGCCGCAGGGTCACCTTGGGTACCACTTTGCCTTCAGCGGCAAACTGGAACGCCTCCTGCAGGTCCTGGCGTGTACCTACCAGCGAGCCCACCACTTCGATCCCATCCAGCACCAGGCGGGGAATGTTCAGGTCCATGGATTCCGACGGCAGCCCGACGGCAACCAGTCGCCCGCCAGCGCGCAAGGCATCGACGGCCGAGTTGAAGGCGCCTTTGGCCACGGCGGTAACCACGGCAGCGTGGGCGCCACCGGTCTTGGCCTGGATAACCTTCGCGGCGTCTTCGTTGAGTGGGTTGACGACCAGGTCCGCGCCCATCTCGCTGGCGAAGCGCAGTTGCTCTTCGTTGACGTCGATGGCGATCACTTTGGCGTTGAATACGTTCTTGGCATATTGCAGGGCCAGGTTGCCCAGGCCGCCGAGGCCGTAGATGGCGATCCATTGCCCGGGGCGGATGTTGGAGATTTTCACCGCCTTGTAGGTTGTGACGCCGGCGCAGGTAATGCTGCTGGCGGCAGCGGAGTCGAGGCCGTCGGGTACTTTGACCGAATAGTCGGCTTGGACGATGCACGCCTCGGCCATGCCGCCGTCCACGGTATAGCCGGAGTTCTTCACTTCGCGGCACAGGGTTTCGTTGCCGCTATTGCAGTACTCGCAATGCCCGCAACCTTGATAGAACCAGGCAACGCTGGCGCGGTCGCCTGGCTTGAGCGAGGTGACGCCGGGGCCAACTTCCTGGACTACGCCAATGCCTTCGTGGCCCAGTACTACACCGGTCTTGTCACCGAAGTCGCCATTTTTCACGTGCAGGTCGGTGTGGCACACACCGCAGCATTGCATCTTCAGCAGCGCTTCGCCGTGCTGGAGGGGGCGCAGGGTTTTCTCTACCACGTCCACGCGACGGCCTGGTGCAACAACAGCAGCTTTCATAAGAGCCTCCGTGTCTATCCGATGTGAGCTTGGGTTATCGCTGGAACAGCATAGACCTTGCCTGGCCGGGCAAAACTGCTTCAGGTCATGGGATGGGCAGTTGCCTTGAGCAAACTGCAGTAGCGGGGAGGGGGCGCAAGCCCTTCGTCAAAAAAAAGAAAAGCCCGCGGCAATGATGCGGCGGGCTGCAAGAACGTACGGAGCAGGATCAGTGTGCCCATGCGGATGTCGACATTTCGTGAAGGTCAGGTCATGAGGCTGTCATCCTCTGGGCCGAAGTTTTCTTCACCATAAAAAGCCCGCCATGACAGGCGGGCAAAGACGTTTGAAGGGAGAGCCTGCAGGCTGCGCCTGGCCGGTTAACCCAGGATTAAGCGACAACGCATTGACCCGACATCCTGATCAGCCTATATAGGCGTGCCATAACCCTTGGAGCCAGCATGCACGACGAAGACGACCTGCACGAACCCGAGCACGATCACCTGCTCGACCACGAATTTCTCTACGACGATGTGGAGCACGAGGCAGATGCCCAGGGCGCCGAGGATGAGGTGGAGGAAGACGAGGAAACGCTGGATGACCTCGATGACGAAGAGCGCGATCACCCAGCTTGGTTCGACGATTGCGACGACGACTGATTCAGCGACCGTCCACCGAGAAGCGCCCTGGGCCGCTGACCGCCAGCAGCAGCAAGCCGCCCATGATGGCCATGTTCTTCAGAAACTGAGTCATGTTGGCGCTGCGTTCGGGGTCGACCATGTTCCAGAACGGGTGGCCGAGCAGCGCCGTGCCCAGCACGAACAGCGCGAACAGAAACGCCAGCGGCCGCGTGTAGAAGCCGAGGATCAGCAGGATGGCGACGACGAACTCCATGATGACGGCAATCGCTGCCGCCAGCATCGGGGCAGGGGCGCCCAGCGAGGTCATGTAGCCGACCGTGCCATCGAAGCCGGTCAGCTTGGCCCAGCCTGACAAGACGAACAGGATCATCAGCAGTATGCGGGCGATGAGGATGATGATGTCACGTTGACCATCGAACAGGGAGTAGCGCATGGCGGCGTTCCAGTAGAGGGTACTAGCTCCACTCTAGCAGCTGCGTAACACATTGCTGGCAGGCAGCAAAAAGGCGCCGCAAGGGCGCCTTTTCAACGAAATTTGGTGCGAGTGGCGGGACTCGAACCCGCAAGGCTCACGCCGACAGATTTTAAGTCTGCTGTGTATACCAATTCCACCACACTCGCACGCTTGAAGGGGTCGCAACGACCAGCTCGCTTCCAGGCAGAAGGGCTTCGCAATCAAGCGCGCTTTATAACCCATCGTTATAGTTGAGTCAACTGCAGCACCTAAGATCATCAGAAAGAAGGGGCGATCGAATGGGCAATTGACACCTTGCTGTCATTACGCCACTGTTGCCTCTTTATTGGATCCAAGAGTGTTCAGCGATGACTCAGCGCCAAGCTGGCGAGCGTATCGTGCGTCCACGGTTATTCTGGCGACTCTTGTTCGCCCTGGTGGTCGTGCTGGGTGCGTTTCTTTACATCAGCCTGCTCAGCCTGGGCGGTTATTTGTTAATGCTGGGCTTCGATGCGGAACATACTCAGCAGCAGCGTCTTCTGGCTCTGGCCTGCGGTGGCTTGATCATGCTGGTCGGCCTGTGGCTGTTGAGAGTGGCCATGCCGCGGCGCATCAGCCCGGTGCTGGTCGAAACGGAACGCTGACCGCCTGTCGTCGCACGGCTGCTCGTTGATGGGTGCGCTGGGCTACGCTCATTCTGTCCCCCTGCTGTGCCAGTGGAGTTTGCATGGTTTCAGCTGATTGCCTCGACCACCCCGTCATGCCTGCCCACCGCTATGAACAGTTGGTTCAGTCGGTGGTGGACTACGCCATCTACATGCTCGACCCCTCCGGCCATGTGGTGTCGTGGAATGCCGGCGCGCAACGAATCAAGGGCTACCGTGCCGATGAAGTGATCGGCAAGCATTTCTCGTTGTTTTTCACCCCGCAGGATTGTGCTGATGGCCGCCCCGAGCGCCTGCTGCGCCAGGCGCTGGAGCAGGGCGTGGCGCAGGACGAAGGCTGGCGGGTGCGCAAGGACGGTACGCAGTTCTGGGCGTTGGCTGCGCTGGATGTGATCCGCGATGACAATGGCCAGATCGTCGGCCTGGCCAAGGTGACCCGCGACATAACCGATCGCCGAGAGTCGGCGTTGCAGCTGGACGCGGTGCGCGCCCAGCTGTTCCAGGCGCAGAAGCTTGAAGCCCTCGGCCAGTTGACCGGTGGCCTGGCGCACGACTTCAACAACATGCTCACCATCATCATCAGCTCGGCCCGTCTGGCGCTGGCCACTCAGGACCCGCTACGCGCCCAGCGCATGCTGCAGCACATCCTCGATGCCGGCCAACGCGGCACTGAGCTGACCCAGCAACTGCTCAGCTTTGCCCGCCACCGCAAGCTTGATGTGGCCAGTGTTGCCCCGGCAGACCTGGTGACCGCTACCCGTGGTTTGCTTGAGCATGCACTACCCAGCTCGATCGAGCTGAACGTGCTGCTGCAACCGGACCTGCCGTTGATCGAGGTGGATGCCGGGCAACTGCAAATGGTCTTGCTCAACTTGTTGTTCAATGCCCGTGATGCCATCGCCGGTCAGGGCCGGATCGGCCTGACGGTCGATGTGGTCGAGCTGGCCGGCGAGGTTGAAGCGTTGCATGGCAACTTTGTGCGTTTCAAGGTGGAAGACAGCGGTGAAGGCATACCCGCCGAGGTATTGCCACGTATCTTCGAGCCATTTTTCACCACCAAGCCGTTTGGCAAGGGCACGGGCCTGGGGCTTAGCCAGGTGTATGGCTTCGCCCGGCAGAGTGGCGGCGCCATTTGTGTCGACAGCGAGCCTGGCCGGGGAACTTGCATGCAACTGTACTTGCCAATGTATCAGGAGCAGACGGATAGCCCACTCGACAGGTAGACAACATGGCACAGGCACTTAGGCGGCTGGTAACGGGGATCGATGGGCTCGACGCGTTGCTCAAGGGCGGCCTGGTGGCCGGTGCGTCCTACATCATCCAGGGGCCGCCAGGAGCGGGCAAGACCATCCTCGCCAACCAGCTTGCCTGCGGCCATGTGCGTGGCGGTGGTCGGGTGCTGGTGGCCACCTTGTTGAGTGAGTCGCATGAGCGCTTGTTTCAGTACCTGTCCACCCTGGACTTCTTCGACCCGGCGTTGGTCGGCGACCAGATCCAATTCGTCAGCGCTTTCGACACCCTTGAGCAGGATGGGCTGGACGCCGTGGTGCGGCTGCTGCGCCAGGAAATCGCTCGGCAACAGGCCAGCCTGCTGATCGTCGACGGCGTGCTCAATGCCCGGGTGCGTGCGGAAACGGCGCTGGACACCAAAAAGTTCGTCTCTGAATTGCAGGGCCATGCGGCCTTCGCCGGCTGCACGGTACTGCTGCTGACCAGTGCCCGGCTGGACGAGGGCAGCCCGGAGCACACCATGGTCGATGGCGTGATCGAGCTGGGTGAGCAGCTGGTGGGCAGCCGCGCCGTGCGCCATGTGCAGCTGCGCAAGACGCGCGGCAGTGCGGCACTTTCGGGGCGTCACGAATGCCTTATCGATGAAGCAGGCATGCACGTCTACCCACGCCTGGAAGCGTTGTTCAGCCACCCCAGCCAGCTGGGCAGCGGCACATTGGCGCGCATCAGCAGCGGTGTGCCAACCTTCGATGAAATGCTCGGCGGCGGCCTGGCCACGGGCTCGGTTAGCCTGTTGATCGGGCCTTCGGGTATTGGCAAGACGTCATTGGGCCTGGCCTTTCTAGGGGCCAGCACCCCGCAGGCGCCAGGGTTGCATTTTGGTTTCTACGAAACGCCTGAACGCCTGCGTAGCAAGGCAGCGTCGCTGGGTTACGATTTTGCCGCGATGGAGCAGGGCGGTAGCTTGCAGCTGTGCTGGCAGCCAACCACCGAGGGCTTGCTGGACCAGGTCGGCGCGCGGCTGCTCGAGCGTGTTGCAGCGCAGGGCAGCAAGAGGGTGCTGATCGACAGCCTTGGCGCATTCAGCCGCCTGGCCATCGACCCGACGCGGCTCAATGCGTTTTTCCGCGCGCTGGCCGGTGAGCTGCGCGCGCGCGATGTCAGCGTGATGCTCACCTGGGAAATGCGCGACATCTTCGGCTCGGAAATCAGCGCCCCCGCGCCGGATCTGTCGAGCATCGTCGACAACCTGATGCTGTTGCGCTTTGTCGAGCTGGACTCGCAACTGCGGCGCATGCTGTCGATCCTCAAGGTGCGTGACAGCCACCATGACCCTGCCTTGCACGAACTGCTGATCGGGCCGCAGGGCATTACCTTGCGCAAGGCGTTCGAAGGCGCCTGTGGTGTGCTCTCGGGAACGCCGACGCCGCAGGGGAGTGGGTGACGGACGGGCCGATGAACACGATCCTGATCGTCGATGACGAGTACCTGATCGCCGATATCCTCGGCTTTGCCCTGGAGGACGAAGGTTACCTGGTGGAAAAGGCCAGTAATGGCTGCAAGGCGCTGGAGGCGCTGAAGGAAAAGCGCGTGCAACTGGTCATCACCGATTACATGATGCCGCTGCTCAATGGTGAGGAGCTGGTGCGTGCGATGCGCGAGGACCCGGCGTTAAGCGAGTTGCCGGTCATTCTCATGAGCGGCGCGCAGGCCAGCCAAGGATGCCCGGCCCTGTTCGCCGCCATATTCGACAAACCATTCGACATGGATGAGATGATCGCCAAAGTGCGTCAGTTGCTGGGCACCTGAGGCTGGCGGTCGAGCGCTTCCATGCACCCCTCGAAGAGTTTGGGCTCAGTGCGAGTCGTCGTGCTTCTCCGGGGCTGGGCTGCCGGCCTGGATGCGCTTGAAGATTTCTTCGCGATGGACCTGGACATCTTTAGGTGCATCGATACCGATCCTCACCTGCATCCCTTTGACGCCCAGAATGGTGACTTTGATGTCATCGTTGATGACGATGCTTTCGCCAACCTTACGGGTGAGTATCAGCATGTAGTTCTCCTTGGTGATGTAAAAGTCCGCAGGGCTAGTTGCCGCAACGGCGGGAGCTTGTCCCTCTTCCTTCTCATTAAAGACGCTTTCGGCGGATAGTAATTCCCCGACAGACAAATTCTGTTGCGTGTCTTCAGTTGCAGGTGCCGATGCAAACCGTCAACGGTTTGTCGGCCAAGGTGCTCGATGGCAAGAATAGGGGGCTTGGCGGCTAATGGGAAATTTCTTCGCATCATGGGCTGAATAGACACTCTTAATCGCCGTCCTGTTCCTCGAGTACCTGAAGAAACAGCAGCAAGGCCACTTCCTCGGGGTCCAGGCCTTTGCGCACGCGGCTCTTGGGCAATTGGGCCAGACGTCCCTGGGCATAGTGCTCCAGCACTGCCGGATGGATGTAGCAGCGTCTGCACACTGCCGGCGTATTGCCCAGGCGCGTGGCGACCTGGCGGACTATCGCGGCGACCTGGCGTTTGGCTTCACTCTCCGGTTCCCAGGCCAGGGGTTTGAGCAGGTCCAACGCCAGGCTGCTGCCGGCCCAGGTGCGGTAGTCCTTGGCGGTGAAGTCTGCGCCGGTCAACTGCTGCAGGAATTGGTTGACCTCGCTGGAGCCTACGCTGTGGCGCTGGCCGTCTTCGTCCAGGTATTGAAACAGTGTCTGGCCAGGCAGCTCCATGCAGCGTTTGAGCAGGCTGGCCAGGCGTCGGTCGTTGAGGGTGACGTTGTGTTCGACGCCACGCTTGCCGCGAAATTGAAAGCGAATGGTGCTGCCTTTGACCTGCACATGGCGGTTACGCAGGGTCGTCAGGCCATAAGACTGGTTGTCGCGCAGGTAACGCTGGTTACCAATGCGGATCAGGGTGTGGTCCAGCAGGCTCACCACCAATGCCATGACCTTTTCCCGGTCCAGCCCTGGCCGCGCCAGGTGGGCTTCCAGTTGCGCGCGCAGCTTTGGTAGTGCCTGGGCAAAGGCCAGCATGCGCCCATACTTGTGTTGGTCACGCAGTTCGCGCCACTGCGCGTGATAGCGGTACTGCTTGCGGCCACGGGCATCGCGACCGGTGGCCTGCAGGTGGCCCTGCGGGTCGGCGCAGATCCATACATCGGTGTAGGCCGGGGGAATCACCAGCGCGGCGATGCGCGCCAAGGTGTCGCTGTCGCGCACCCGCTGGCCGTCGGCATCCAGGTAGATGAAACGGTCGCGCCAGCGTCGCCGGGTCATGCCTGGCTGGCTGTCGTCAACGTAGTGCAGGGTGCGTGGCAGGGGGCAGTCGAGCATCAGGGGCTGGCCTCGATCAAGTCACTGATCAGTGGACAACAGCCGTGCGAAGGATGCTCAGCCCAAAAGGGCCACCGACTTGATCTGGGCGAACAGTACCTGGCCTGTGTGCAAGCCGAGCTGGTCTGCCGAGAAGCGGGTGATACGTGCAAGCAAGGCATTGCCACCGGCATCCAGGCTGACCAGTACATGCGCCGGGTTGGCCGCCGGGCGGCTCTCGCGCACACATACTGGCAGGCGGTTGAGGATGCTCGATGTGCTGTCGGCCGCCAGCGCCAGGCTGACGTCCCGGGCCTGTACCTTGACCCGCAGCGTGCTGCCCATCACCTGCGCCGGGTGAGCAATGCGCAGCAGCGGCCCGCTGCTGCCGGGCAGGCGCAAGTCGAGCAGGTCGTAGTGCGGGTCATGCCCCACGACCATGCCTTCGAACACCACGCCGGCATCCTCGCCCTGGGCCAGCGAGAGGTCGAGGCGCGCCAGGGTTTGGCCAATCGGGCCGCTGGCGACTGCCTGGCCTTGCTCCAGCAACACCAGGTGGTCGGCCAGTCGCGCTACTTCATCCTGGGCATGGCTGACATACACCAGGGGGATGTCCAGTTCGTCGTGCAGGCGCTCCAGGTACGGCAGGATCTCGCGCTTGCGCGGCCCGTCGAGGGCCGCCAGCGGCTCGTCCATCAACAGCAGCCTTGGGCTGCTGAGCAGGGCGCGAGCAATACCCACGCGCTGCGCCTCGCCGCCCGACAGGGTTGCCGGGCGGCGTTCCAACAAGTGCCCGATACCTAGCAGCTGGCACGCCTGGTCGAGGCTGACCTTGCGCTCAGCGGCGGCTACCCGGCGCCAGCCGAACTCCAGGTTGCCGCGCACCGACAGGTGCGCAAACAGGCTGGCCTCCTGGAACACATAGCCCACCGGGCGCAAGTGGGGGGGCTGGAAGTAGCCACGGGTGCTGTCTTCCCAGACCTCGCCGTTGACTTCGATGTACGCGCTAGCAGCGCGTTCCAACCCCGCCAGACAGCGCAGGCAGCTGGTCTTGCCAGAGCCGGAGTGGCCAAACAGCGCGCTGATACCGCGCCCAGGCAGGTGCAGGTCGACGTCCAGGGTAAAGTCGTCGCGCGCCAGTTTCAGGCGCGCCACAATCGATGCGGTCATTTCAGCTCCAGCCAGCTTTGCCGCGGCGTCCGGCGTACAGCAGGAGCAGCACCAGGAAAGAGAACACCAGCATGGCACCGGCCAGCCAGTGGGCTTGCGAATACTCCATGGCTTCGACGTGATCGAAGATTTGCACCGAGACCACGCGGGTCTTGTCGGGGATGTTGCCACCGATCATCAGCACCACGCCAAACTCGCCCACGGTATGGGCGAAGCCGAGGATGCTGGCAGTGACGAAGCCGGGGCGGGCCAGCGGCAGTACCACATGAAAGAAGGTGTCCCATGGGCTGGCGCGCAGTGTGGCGGCGACTTCCAGCGGCCGCTGGCCGATCGCGCCAAAGGCATTTTGCAGCGGCTGCACCACGAACGGCATGGAATACACCGTCGAGCCGATCACCAGGCCCGTGAAGCTGAACACCACGGTACCCAGGCCCAGCGCCTGGGTAGCCTGGCCGAGCCAGCCGTGTGGGCCGAGGGCGATCAGCAGGTAGAAACCGATCACCGTTGGTGGCAGCACCAGGGGCAATGCCACCACCGCCCCCACCGGCCCGCGCAGCCATGAGCGCGTGCGCGCCAGCCACCAGGCGATGGGAGTGCCGATAACCAGCAGGATCAGGGTGGTCAGGCTGGCCAGTTTCACGGTCAGCCAGATGGCACCTAAGTCACTGGCATCCAGTGGCATCAGAGTTCATAACCGTAGGACTTGATCACCGCTGCGGCTTTCGGGCCTTTGAGATATTCGACCAGTGCTTTGGCGGCCGCATTGTCCTTGCCTTTGTTGAGGATGACGGCGTCCTGGCGGATCGGGTCGTGCAGGTTGGACGGCACGATCCAGGCCGAGCCATTGGTCACCTTGCCGTCCTTGTAGATCTGCGACAGGGCGACGAAGCCCAGCTCGGCGTTGCCGGTGGAAACAAACTGGAAGGCCTGGGTGATGTTCTGGCCTTCGACAATCTTGCCTTTGGTGGCTTCGGTGAGCTTCAGCTTGTCCAGTACCTGAGTGGCGGCCAGGCCGTAAGGTGCCGCTTTCGGGTTGGCGATGGACAGGTGTTTGTATGCGTTCTTTTTCAACACTTCACCCTTGGCATCCACGTAGCCTTCCTTCGCAGACCACAGGGCCAAGGTGCCGATGGCGTAGGTAAAGCGCGAGCCGGGGACGATTTCCTTCTCTTCTTCAAGCTTCTTCGGGGTGCTGTCGTCGGCGGCGAGGAACACTTCGAAGGGTGCGCCGTTCTTGATCTGGGCGTAGAACTGCCCGGTGGCACCGTAGGCAGCGACCAGTTTGTGGCCGGTGTCTTTCTCGAAGTCTTTGGCGATGGCCTGGATGGGGGCTGTGAAGTTGGCTGCGACCGCGACCTGGACTTCGTCGGCCCAGGCAGTGTTGAAGGCGAACAGGCTGGCCAGGGCAGTGAAGGCCAGGTGGGACGGGCGGATACGCATGAAGACAGCTCCTTGGGGTTATCGTTATGTGCTGAACTATATAGCGATAAGCCATTTGCCGGGAAGAGGCCAGACCTGCCATTCAAATAGCCTGGTGCCCAACCACGGCCAGTGCCTTTTCGGCAACTTCCTGGGTCAGCTCACCTGCCGGCATGTGCCGTCCCAGCCGCAACGCCTGCCCCGACCACAGATTGCTGAAGTCACTATTGCCCAGCGGATCGGTGATCGCCCGCAAAGGCATCAATGCCCCACCCGCCAGCGGGAAGCGTGGCGCCAGCGCGCTCATCGGCCCCAGCTCGCGCATGATGCGGTTGTTGATACCCCGCGCGGGGCGGCCGGTGAACAGGTTGGTCAGCGCCGTGTCGCTGGCAGACGCGCTGTCCAGCGCCCGGCGATGCGCTGGCGAAACCTTGGCCTCGGGGCAAAACAGGTAAGCCGTGCCGATCTGCACTGCCGAGGCACCCAGGGCCAGCGCCGCCACCAGCCCACGGTGGTCGCCGATGCCACCCGCGGCAATCACCGGGACGCCGACCGCATCGGCAATCTGGGGTACCAGGGCGAACGTACCGATCTGGCTGGTGATGTCGTCACTCAGGAACATGCCGCGATGGCCACCGGCTTCATACCCCATGGCGATGATCGCGTCGCAACCGTTGTGTTCCAGCCAGATGGCCTCTTCCACCGTAGTGGCACTGGAGAGCACCTTGGCACCGCTGGCTTTTACCCGCTGCAGCAGTTCGGCCTGGGGTAGGCCGAAGTGGAAGCTCACCACCTCCGGGCGCAAGGCTTCGACCAGCTGGCAGCTTTGCTCGTCGAAAGGCGCACGGTTGGACACCGGCGTGGGCGCCGCGAAATCGGCACCCACTTCGTTGTAATAAGGTTCAAGGGCCTGCTTCCAGCGCGCATCGTGCTCGGCATCGGGCGCTGGCGGCTGGTGGCAAAAGAAGTTCAGGTTAAGCGGGCGCCCCGGGCAGCCAGCGCGGAACGCGGCGATTTCGGCACGCACTTGCTCGCCGCTGAGCATGGCGCAGGGCAGGGCGCCCAGCCCACCTGCCAGGCCCACGGCAATGGCCATGGGTGAGCCGGTCGCCCCCGCCATGGGCGCCTGCAGAATGGGCAACTCGATGCCCAGCAGGTCGAGGATACGGCGGTCGGGCCAGTGGCTCATGCGATTCTCCTTGCGTGGGGCGAGCGGCGCGGCGGGGGCTTGTGGCGGTTTTTACAGGGCTTTGCTGACCTGGATGTCGCTGATTTTCTCGGCGTCTTCACCGTGGATCTTGCGCAGGGCCTCAAGGGCTTGTTCCTGCGAGGCATCGGGCATCAGCGCGAAGTCCCAACGACGCTGGCCGTCGAGCTTGTATTTGATGACGTACTTGATGGTCTGGGTCATGGTGGCCTTATCTGAGTTTCGACGACGAACGACGGATGATCTTGATCTTGTGGGTCAGGGTTGGCTTGCGAGTGACCGAGATCGGGCGTGTGGTCACGGTATCGATGGTGATGTTCCAGAAGCCGGTGCTGGGCACGGTGATCTTCGCCGGGAACTTCTCGAAATGGCCGCCGTGGTAAGTATGACGGCCGCCGTTCTTGAAGCTGCGGAAGTTGGCGTCGTTCATCAGGCGGATATTGCAGCGCTGAGAGCACTCGATGACGACGATGTCGTCCTCGTTGAGGTGCTCGCGCTGGTGTACGAATTTCATGTGATGCTCCGCAAGGTTTGGATCTGCAAAGGCAAAAGATACCACGATGTACCGTTACACTGCCGCGCTGTTCGCCAGGCGCAGATAATTCTGCCAAAGCAGGGAGCAAAACCGCCTGGCAGTGGTCGAAGCGAATTCTTGATGGCAGAGGTGCTGCAAATGAAGTGGATGGTGGCGGCGTTGACGGTGACGCTCGGTGGCTGCGTGAGCGTTACCGAGCTGGAGCAATCGCGTGAAACGCTGGATGTGATCTCTGGCAAGAGCCCGCGCGCCTATGCCGATTGCGTCAAGCAGAAGCTGGCCGATACGCGTGGCCCGCTGACTGAAGAGCAGCGTGGTGACGGCCTGCGGCTGATCGTGCCGCAGAAGCTCACCTCGGGGGCAGGCCCGGCGGCGCTGGTGGATATCGACAAGCGCGGCAGCGGTAGCAGCATCAAACTGCATGAGCGGCTGAACAATTTCCCGCTGCGCCTGGGTGATGTGCGCACTGCTGCAACCCAATGCATCTCCGGAAGTTGATCTGAGGCAACGGCTGTTCCTTGCTTTACTTATATGTTTTGAGCCTAAACATATAACAAAAGAAAAGGAGCTTCGTGATGACACCGTTGAGACGCGTCGTGATCGGCAGCCTGCTGATCCTGGCCTTGCCCAAGGCGCATGCCGTCGATGGCCAGAAGGTCTTCTCCCAGGGCGGGGCCAACCCCGCCGCCATGGCCTGCCTCGGTTGCCATGGCCCGGACGGCAAGGGCATTGCCGCTGCCGGCTTCCCACGCTTGGCTGGGCTTCCAGCCGGTTACCTCAGCAAACAGTTGCATGACTGGCGCAACGGCAGCCGCAAGCAGCCGGTGATGGAGCCGCTGGCCAAAGCCCTGAGCGAAGATGAAATCGAGGCAGTCAGCAGCTACCTGGCCGGCCTGCCGGCAGCCCCCACTGGCGACCTGCGCCGCCAGCAAATTGCCGATGACCCTACCACCCGCATGGCCCTGTACGGCGACTGGAGCCGCCAGATTCCCGGCTGCGTGCAATGCCATGGGCCGGGTGGCGGCGGGGTCGGTGAACACTTCCCGCCCTTGGCCGGCCAGCCCGCCAGTTACCTGATAGCGCAGCTCAATGCCTGGCGTGACGGCAGCCGCAGCAATGACCCCAACCAACTGATGGTCGGTGTGGCCAAGGCCATGACCGATGACGAGATCAAGGCTGTTGCCGAGTTCTTCGCCCGCCCCGCCAGCCAGGAGGTCACGCCATGAAGCCGTTGATTCCAGCCATGTTGCTGCTGGCCGTGGGCAGTGCCCAGGCCGCGCCGATTGCCATGGAAGACCAGTCGCAGTTGAAAGTGCCCGGCGTGCAGGCTGCGCCGCAGTTCGTACCCCCCGATGAAAGCGATTTGCCCGACAATGCCTTTGGCAAGATGGTGCGCGAAGGCCATGCGTTGTTCGTCGACACCCGCCGGCTGATGCCCGAGGCCGTGGGCAATGGCATGAACTGCAGCAACTGCCACCTCGACCAAGGGCGGCTGGCGCATTCAGCACCGATGTGGGGCGCGTACCCGATGTACCCGGCTTACCGCAAGAAGAACGACAAGGTGAATACCTACGCCGAGCGTATCCAGGGCTGCTTCCAGTTCAGCATGAACGGCAAGCCGCCGGCCGCCGACAGCCCGCAAATGACGGCGCTGGCGGTGTACGCCTACTGGCTGTCGACCAAGGCGCCGACCGGCGTGGAACTCGCCGGGCGCGGATACCCCGAGGTGGCGCAGCCACAGGGTGGTTATGACTTCAAGCGTGGCCAGCAGGTTTACCGTGAGCAGTGCGCCATTTGCCATGGTGACAACGGTGAAGGGCAGCAGGTTGCGGGCGAGTATGTGATGCCGCCGCTGTGGGGCAAGGACTCCTACAACTGGGGCGCCGGCATGCACCGCATCAACACGGCGGCGTCGTTCATCAAGTACAACATGCCGCTGGGCAAGCCCGGCAGCCTCAGCGACCAGCAAGCCTGGGACGTGGCGGCGTGGATCAACCGCCATGAACGGCCACAGGACCCTCGCCTGGTAGAGGGTTCCATCGAGAAAACGCGGGTGAAGTTTCATGCCAATGATGGCGTGAACCTGTATGGGCAGAAGGTTGATGGGGTGCTGGTGGGGCAGGGCACTGGAAGTTGATGGGGCACTGCCTCTTCGCGGGTGAACCCGTGAAGAGGCGGTATAGGCACCATTATTTTGCTGTCATCCGCCTGTCATGAATGACCGTAATATTCACGATCCCCCGGAACTATCTACACTGGGATATCTCTATGATGGCATCGGTCGCTATCGGGGGGCATTGTAAGGTGACTGCCGCCTGATTAGACTGCGCCGAATTCCACAGGCCTAGCCTTTTGTAAGGACGTTTATGATCAAGAAATGCTTGTTCCCGGCAGCCGGCTACGGCACTCGCTTCCTGCCTGCTACCAAAGCCATGCCCAAGGAAATGCTGCCGGTGGTCAACAAGCCACTGATCCAGTATGGCGTTGAAGAAGCATTGGATGCTGGTCTGAACGAGATCTCCATCGTGACCGGTCGCGGCAAGCGCGCCCTGGAAGACCACTTCGACATCAGCTACGAGCTGGAAAACCAGATCAAGGGCACCGACAAGGAAAAATACCTGGTTGGCATCCGTCGTCTGCTCGACGAGTGCTCGTTCTCCTACACCCGCCAGACCGAAATGAAAGGCCTGGGCCACGCTATCCTCACCGGCCGCCCGTTGATCGGTGACGAGCCGTTCGCCGTGGTGCTGGCGGATGACCTGTGCGTCAACCTTGAAGGTGACGGCGTGCTGGCGCAGATGGTTGCGCTTTACAAGAAGTACCGTTGCTCGATCGTTGCCATCCAGGAAGTCGATCCGCAGGAAACCAACAAGTACGGCGTCATCGCCGGTGAAGAGATCAAGGACGGCATCTTCCGTGTCGACTCCATGGTCGAGAAACCGAAGCCTGAAGATGCCCCTTCGAACCTGGCCATCATCGGCCGTTACATCCTGACCCCGGACATTTTCGAGAAGATTGAGCAGACCGAACCGGGCAAGGGTGGCGAGATCCAGATCACCGACGCGCTGATGAAGCAAGCGGCCGAAGGTAACGTGATCGCCTACAAGTTCAAGGGCAAGCGTTTCGACTGCGGTGGTGCCGAAGGCTACATCGAGGCGACCAACTTCTGCTTCGAGAACTTCTACAAGGCTGGCAAGGCTTACTGATAAGCCCTGTTGGTATTGGAAAGCCACCCTTCAGGGTGGCTTTTTTGTTTGTGGCGGCCAACGGCGTTATGCTGGGCGCCTGCCTAGGAGACTGAATACATGGCCTACGATTTTGATCTGTTCGTGATTGGCGCCGGGTCCGGCGGCGTGCGCGCGGCGCGCTTTGCCGCGGGCTTCGGCGCAAAAGTGGCAGTGGCTGAAAGCCGCTACCTGGGCGGTACCTGTGTCAATGTCGGCTGTGTTCCGAAAAAGCTGCTGGTGTATGGCGCGCACGTTGCCGACGAACTGGAGCAGGCCGCAGGTTTCGGCTGGACCTTGGAAGAAGGGCATTTCGACTGGGGCACCCTGATTGCCAACAAGAACCGGGAAATCGAACGCCTCAATGGCATCTACCGCAACCTGCTGGTCAACAGCGGGGTGACCCTGCTGCAGGGCCACGCACGCCTGACCGGTGCCAATGAAGTGGAAGTGGACGGTCAGCGCTACAGCGCCGAACACATCCTCATCGCTACCGGTGGCTGGCCACAGGTGCCGGATATCCCCGGCAAGGAACTGGCCATCACCTCCAATGAAGCCTTCTACCTCAAAGACCTGCCTCGCCGGGTGCTGGTGGTGGGCGGTGGCTACATCGCCGTCGAGTTCGCTGGCATCTTCCAGGGCCTGGGGGCTAACACCACGCTGCTGTACCGTGGTGACTTGTTCCTGCGCGGCTTCGATGGCTCGGTGCGCACCCACTTGAAGGAAGAGTTGGAAAAGCGCGGCCTCGACCTGCAGTTCAATGCCGACATTCAGCGTATCGACAAACTTGAAGATGGCAGCCTCAAGGCCACCCTCAAGGATGGCCGAGAGCTGGTTGCCGATTGCGTATTCTATGCCACTGGCCGGCGCCCGATGCTGGACAACCTGGGCCTGGAAAACACCGGCGTCGAACTGGATGCGCGCGGCTACATTCGGGTTGATGAGCAGTTCCAGACCACCGCGCCGTCAATCCTTGCCATTGGCGACGTCATCGGGCGTGTGCAGTTGACGCCAGTGGCCCTGGCCGAAGGCATGGCCGTGGCGCGGCGCCTGTTCAAACCAGAGCAATACCGCCCGGTGGACTACCAGAACATCCCTACTGCGGTGTTCAGCCAGCCGCCGATCGGCACCGTAGGCTTGACCGAGGAGCAGGCGCTGGCGGCCGGGCACAAGGTGCAGGTGTTCGAAAGCCGCTTCCGCGCCATGAAGCTGACCCTGACCGACATTCAGGAAAAGACCCTGATGAAGCTGGTGGTCGATGCCGAGACCGACAAGGTGCTGGGGTGTCACATGGTTGGCCCTGATGCCGGTGAAATCATCCAGGGCCTGGGTATTGCGCTGAAAGCCGGTGCGACCAAGCAGCAGTTCGACGAAACCATCGGCGTGCACCCGACGGCGGCCGAAGAGTTCGTGACCATGCGTACGGTCACCCGCTGATAACGCGTAGCCTGCAGGAGCAGCACAAGGCTGCTCCTGCAGGGGTGTGCCGATCCGTGTCACGGCGCGCCGGTCCGCAATCCTTTGCTCAGCCCATTCCCTTCTATTAATTAACCCCGGTTATAGCCAAAACCAATCGCAAGCATGAGCTTTGCCAATGAGCCTTCAGCGGGATGATTAGTTAGGATTCTATCCATCAACTGATTCCAACCCCATGAAGGAGCGTCTCTCATGCCAATCATCAACAGCCAGGTCAAACCGTTCAACGCCACCGCCTACCACAAAGGCGAGTTCGTTCAGGTCAGCGAAGCCGACCTGAAAGGCAAGTGGTCTGTCGTGTTCTTCTACCCGGCCGACTTCACCTTCGTTTGCCCGACCGAGCTGGGTGACCTTGCCGACAACTACGCAGAGTTCCAGAAGCTGGGCGTGGAAATCTACGGCGTGTCCACCGACACCCACTTCACCCACAAAGCCTGGCACGACACTTCGGACACCATCGGCAAGATCGAATACCCGCTGATCGGTGACCCGACTCACGTCATCTCGCGCAACTTCGACGTGCTGATCGAAGAAGCCGGCCTGGCCGATCGCGGTACCTTCGTGATCAACCCGGAAGGCCAGATCAAAATCGTCGAACTGAACGACGGTGGTGTAGGCCGCGATGCTGCCGAACTGCTGCGTAAAGTGAAGGCTGCCCAGTACGTTGCCGCTCACCCAGGCGAAGTGTGCCCGGCCAAGTGGAAAGAAGGCGAAGCCACCCTGGCGCCGTCCCTGGACCTGGTCGGCAAGATCTAAGACTGTGAGCCAGTCGCGGGCGGTAGTCAGCCGCCAAAGCTGAAGTTGTTACCGCCCCGTCAAACGCCCGGGCGACCTCGCCTGGGCGTTTTTGTATCCGAGTTTTGAAAAAGGAATCGCCCGTATGTTGGACGCCACGCTTAAATCGCAACTGAAAACCTACCTGGAGCGGGTCACCCAGCCGATCGAGATCGTTGCCTCCCTCGACGACGGCGCGAAGTCCCGCGAATTGCATGACTTGCTGGTGGAAATTGCCGGCCTGTCGAACCTCATTACATTCAGCGCGGACGGTACCGATGCCCGTCGCCCGTCGTTCTCGCTGAACCGCCCGGGTGACAGCATCAGCCTGCGCTTCGCCGGCATCCCCATGGGCCACGAGTTCACCTCGCTGGTGCTGGCGCTGCTGCAAGTCGGCGGCCACCCATCCAAGGCCAGTGCTGAAGTGATCGAGCAGATCCAGGCCCTGGAAGGCGAATTCACCTTCGAAACCTACTTCTCGCTGTCGTGCCAGAACTGCCCGGACGTGGTCCAGGCGTTGAACCTGATGGCGGTGCTCAACCCCAACGTGCGCCATGTGGCCATCGACGGTGCGCTGTTCCAGGAAGAAGTGGAAGCGCGCAAGATCATGGCGGTGCCGAGCATCTACCTGAACGGTGAAGTGTTTGGCCAGGGCCGCATGGGCCTGGAAGAAATCCTTGGCAAGATCGACACCAGCGCCGGCGCCCGCCAGGCCGAGAAGATCAACGCCAAGGACGCCTTCGACGTGCTGGTGGTCGGCGGTGGCCCCGCTGGCGCCGCTGCTGCCATCTATGCTGCGCGTAAAGGCATCCGCACTGGCGTTGCAGCCGAGCGCTTCGGCGGCCAGGTGCTCGACACCCTGGCCATCGAGAACTTCATCTCGGTGCAGGAAACCGAAGGGCCTAAGCTGGCCACGGCGCTGGAAGAGCACGTCAAGCAGTACGACGTCGACATCATGAACCTGCAGCGCGGCGAAGCGTTGATTCCGGCCAGCGAGGGTGGCTTGCACGAAGTACGCCTGGCAGGCGGCGCCTCGCTTAAAGCCAAGACCGTGATCTTGGCCACCGGCGCCCGCTGGCGCGAAATGAACGTGCCAGGTGAGCAGGAATACCGTGGCCGTGGCGTGGCCTACTGCCCGCACTGTGATGGCCCCCTGTTCAAGGGCAAGCGCGTAGCGGTGATCGGCGGCGGCAACTCGGGCGTGGAGGCGGCCATCGACCTGGCCGGTATCGTCGCCCAGGTGACGCTGATCGAGTTCGACAGCCAACTGCGTGCCGACGCGGTTTTGCAGCGCAAGTTGCACAGTTTGCCGAACGTGAAAGTCATTACCAGCGCGCTCACCACCGAGGTGCTGGGCAATGGCGAGAAAGTGACTGGCTTGCGCTACAAGGACCGCACCACCGATGAACAGCATGACGTGGCGCTGGAAGGTATCTTCGTGCAGATCGGACTGTTGCCCAACACCGACTGGCTCAAAGGCACCGTCGAGCTGTCGCCGCGTGGCGAGATCATCGTCGACGCCAAGGGCCAGACCAGTATCCCGGGTGTGTTTGCAGCGGGTGACGTGACGACCGTGCCGTACAAGCAGATCGTGATTGCGGTGGGTGAGGGGGCCAAGGCTTCGCTGGCGGCCTTCGACCACCTGATTCGCACTTCGGCGCCGGCGTAAGCCTGTACCGGCCCATTCGCGGCTAAAGCCGCTCCCACAGGTACTGCACAGATTTTGAATGCTGTGCGGTCCCTGTGGGAGCGGCTTTAGCCGCGAAAGGGCCGGCACAAGCAAAGCAGAAACTGAGGGTGTCTATGATTAGTGCAGACACCCTCAGGAGCTTGAACATGACCCTGATCAGCCGCGAACCCTGGTGGCTAGTCCCCCCCAAGCCCGGGCAGAAAGAGCAGGACCTGCACTGGGGCTACCTGGAAATCTACGCCGACGGGCGCACCGTGTTCGTCGACCAGCGCCCCAGTGACCGGGAGCTGGCCGAGCGCAAGAGCTGCCGCAACTTCCCCGACCCCGAGCCGTGAAGGCTCAGCCTTCCAGCTCGGCCAGCCGTGCTTCCAGCGCTGCAATGCGTGCTTCGAGGGCTTCGATGCGTTCTTCCGACACACTGGCGCCACTGCTGCGTGCGCCACCTTCCTGCTGGCGTGCAGCGAGGATCGCCTCGATTTCCGCCGGGTCGCCCAAGGCGTGGGTGTAGCGGTCCTCACGCTGGCCGGCCTGACGCGGCAGGTGCAAGGCCAGGTCCCGCGAGATCAGGCGCTCCAGCTGATGCTGAATCTGCTCGGTGTCGTCGAAGTCGTGCAGGCGGTTGCTGCGGGTCAGCAGTTCGTTGAGCGTTTGCGGGCCGCGCAGGAACATCAGGCCCATCAGTACCAGCTGTGCGGGCACCAGCTCCAGTGCCTTGTCTACCCGCTGTTCCCAGCGGTCGGCACGGCTGCCCATCTGCAAGCGGGTCAGGTCCTGCCCTTCAAGCGCACGCAGGGCTTGGCCAACCTGGCCTTGGGTGAGGTTCATCACAGGTTCGCGGCTGGTCTTCTGGTTGCAGGCCAGGACCAGGGCATTGAGGGTCAGCGGGTAGCTTTCCGGGCTGGTGGCCTGCTTTTCGATCAGCGAGCCGAGAACGCGGATCTCGATGCTGTTGAAGCGGCCTTCACCTGCGGTTTCGTGTTCTGACATGGCCCTGTCTCGTTGCTGAGGAAAGGCCACTAGGGTAGGTAATGCCAACGTGTAAGGCAATTGGGGCCGCACAGCGGCCCAGGCAATCTCAAGGGTTGCGCCGCTCTTCGGCCAGGCAGGCCGCCGCAGTGAACAGCACATCGGTCGAAGAATTCAGCGCCGTTTCGGCCGAATCCTGCAGCACGCCGATAATGAAGCCTACCGCCACCACCTGCATGGCAATTTCGCTGGGGATGCCAAACAGGCTGCATGCCAGTGGAATCAGTAGCAGCGAGCCCCCAGCCACGCCCGAGGCACCGCAGGCGCACACCGCCGCCACCACGCTGAGCAGCACGGCAGTTGGCAGGTCCACCGGGATGCCCAAGGTATGCACGGCGGCCAGCGTCAGTACGGTAATGGTGATCGCCGCACCGGCCATGTTGATGGTCGCGCCCAGCGGGATCGACACCGAATAGGTGTCTTCATGCAGGCCAAGGCGTTCCGACAATGCCAGGTTGACCGGAATGTTGGCGGCCGAGCTGCGGGTGAAGAATGCGGTAATGCCGCTTTCGCGCAGGCACAGCAGCGTCAGTGGGTAAGGGTTGCGGCGGATCTTCCAGAACACGATGAGTGGGTTCATCACCAGCGCCACGAACAGCATGCAGCCGATCAGTACCGCCAGCAGGTGCAGGTAGCCGAGCAGCGCGTTCAGGCCTGACTGGGCCAGCGTGGAGCTGACCAGCCCAAAGATGCCCAGCGGGGCGAAACGGATGACCATGCGCACGATCAAGGTCACGCCATTGGACAGGTCGTCTACTACGGTACGGGTGGTTTCGCCGGCATGACGCAGGGCCACGCCCAGGCCGATGGCCCAGGTGAGTATGCCGATGAAGTTGGCGTTGAGCAGGGCATTGACCGGGTTGTCGACCGCGCTCAGCACCAGGTTCTGCATCACCTCGGTAATGCCGCCTGGTGCGCTCAGCGTGGCCTCGCCCGTGCTCAGCACCAGGTGCGACGGGAACAGCATGCTGGCGACCACGGCCACCACCGCTGCGGCAAAGGTGCCCAGCAGGTACAACCAGAGGATCGGGCGAATGTGGGTTTCCTGGCCGTGACGATGGTTGGCGATCGAAGCCATGACCAGGATGAACACCAGCACGGGCGCAACCGCTTTCAGGGCGCTGACGAATACCTTGCCGAGGAAAGCCAGGTCGCGGGCGATGGCAGGTGCCAGCAGGGCAAGGGCGATGCCGGCGAGCAAACCGATGACGATCTGCGTGACCAGGCTGGTGCGGTTGAGGAAACGGAGGAGGGGGGTCATGTGCAGCGGTATCTCGGAATCTGGAAAGGGCGGACTTTACCATAGCGGCTTGTAGGGCTGCTCCGAGCGCCTCACCAATGAAACAACTCCCGCCGCGCCCCCTCGGTAATCGCCACGATCCCTGGGTGCTTGACCTTGCGCTCCACCGAAATGGCATAGAACGACTCGTGTACGGCTTCGGTCTGGCCGATCAACTGCACGCCATACTGGCGGCACACCTCCTCGGCGATAACGCTGGGGGCAACGAAAATGCCGCTACCCGACTGCCCGAACGCCTGCATCAAGGCACTGTCATCGAACTCCCCCACGATCCGAGGCTGCACCTGCTGTTCGCCCAGCCACCGCAGCAGGCGGCTGCGCACCACGGTTTCCTGGCCTGGAACAAGCAGCGGCGCATCCTGCAAGCAGGCCGGAAAAGGGCCGTCCAGCCGTTGCGCCAGTGCAGGGGTGGCGAAAAAGCTCAGCCCGCATTCGCCGAGCTTCTGGCTGTAACCTTTGATGTCCAGGTGGCTGGGCATGGGGCTGTCGGAAATCACAAGGTCCAGGCGCTGGATGGCCAGGTCTGCCAGCAGCCGTTCAAGTTTGTCTTCGCGGCAGTTGATGCGCAGCACCTCGTCCAGTTCCATGGTCGGTGCCAGCAAGCGGTAGACGATGGATTTGGGGACCACGTCGGCTACCCCAACGCGGAACAGGATCTGCTCTTGGGGGCCGGCCCGCAGCAGGGCTTCCAGCTCGCCGCCGATCTGGAACATCTGCTCGGCGTACACCAGCGCCTGGCGGCCGGTTTCGGTCAGCTCAAGCTGGCGTCCGGCGCGCTGGAACAGTTCCAGGCCGTAGGTTTGCTCGAACAGGGTGATCTGCCCGCTGATGGTTTGCGGTGTGAGGTTCAGCTGTTGGCTGGCACGGGTGATGCTGCCAGTCTTGGCCACGGCCCAGAAGTAATGCAGCTGGCGATAATTGAGCACCGTTGGTCGTCCCGATTCGTAAAAACCGAAGTATACGTCATGAAAATACGAATTTTACTGAACTATCGGCGTCTCTAGAATGCACGGCATCAGGCGCCATGCGCCGCCGGAATTTTCAAGCGAGGACACCATGCTGCAACTCAAATCCATCGGCACCCCGTTGGTGCTGGCCTTGGCCCTGTTCACCCTGGCAGGTTGCGACCAGGCCGAGAAATCTGCCCAGCAGATGCTCGACCAGGCCGCGCAGTCGGCCAAGCAGGCCATCGACGATACCAACAAGGCTGCCCAGCAGGCGTTGAGCGATGCCATCGGCAGCGAAGGGCAGAAGCCCAAGGATGCCGAGAAAAAAGAACAAACCCAGGACATTTGACCCCAACCGCCGCTGCAGGATCTGAACAATGGAATATTTGCTGGAACTCGCCGCTAGCCCTACCGCCTGGGTTGCCCTGGCTACGCTGGTGGCCATGGAAGTTGTACTGGGTATCGACAACCTGATCTTCATCTCGATCCTGACCAACAAGCTGCCGGTGGAGTACCGCTCCAAGGCACGGCGTATCGGTATCAGCATGGCCTTGGTCATGCGCCTGGCCTTGCTCAGCACGGTGGCCTGGATCGTCCAGTTGACCGACCCGGTGTTCGAAGTGTTCGGCAACGCCTTCTCGTGGAAGGATGTGATCCTGATTGCCGGTGGCCTGTTCCTGCTGTGGAAGGCGACCAAGGAGATTCACGAAAGCGTCGACCCGCACGGTGCCAAGGAAGAAGCCAAGGTTGGCTCGACCGTTACCCTGGGCTTTGCTGCGGCAATCTTCCAGATCCTGCTGCTGGACATCGTTTTCTCGGTCGACAGCATCATCACCGCCGTGGGTATGACCGAGCACCTGCCGATCATGATCATTGCCGTGATCACTGCGGTGATCGTAATGATGGTGGCCGCCGACCCGCTGGCCAACTTCATCAACGACAACCCGACCGTCGTGATGCTGGCCCTGGGCTTCCTGATCATGATCGGTATGACGCTGATCGCCGAAGGGTTTGGCGCTCATGTACCGAAGGGTTATGTGTATGCCGCCATGGCGTTCTCGACGGCTATCGAGATCCTCAACATCCTGGCGCGTCGGGCGCGTTTGAAGCGTGAGGCAGCTGAAGGTTGATATAAAAGCGGGGCGCATTGCGCCCCATTCGCCGGCAAGCCCGCGAATGGGCTTTAGTAAATTTTGAGGTCAGTGCACCCCGGCATGCCGCCGCGCCCGCCTTATTGGCTGTGGCTTGGCCAGGGGCTGCGGTGGCAGGTGGTGATGTTGTGCATGACGCCGCACAATGCGCAGTACACCCCACAGCATGGCGGCTGCAACGCTTAGCCACATGCCTACCAGCATGAGAATTGCCATGGTCAGGCTCATCTGTGCCTCCATCTCTACGGCAAGCCTTCGATTGGCCAGCGCTTGCCTTCCAGACACTGCTTTAGTCTAGCCCTTCGCCTGTGACGTTCCATCGAACAAAGGTCTATCTCTGGGGCCGATTCGCTCTAAGCCGTTGTCGGACTATACCCGCGCCGCTGTCGGACCTATGATCGGTGGCCAGAGCCGGGCGCTGCCTGCCTGGCGTTGGAACAAGCGAGTGTCCATGGAGCAACATTCCGTCAAAACCGCCTACCGACGGCTGCTGGCCGCCTGTCTGATGGCTGCCACCCTGGCCGGTTGTGCCAGCGCACCGCCTGCCAACCTCAAGGGCTTGCCTCAGCGAGTGGAGATCAGCAGCGTGCCGTTCTACCGTGGCAACGCCAACCACAGCGGGGCTATGGCACTGGCGGCCGTGCTGTCGCAACAGGGGGCTCCGATCACACCGGGGCTTCTGGACAAACCGTTGAACCTGCCCCAGGGCGCCGAAGCGCTGGATACCGGTATCCCCCGCGTGGCGCGGGACTACGGCATGGTGGTGTACCCGCTGGACAAACAACTGGACGCGCTGTTGACCCAAGTGGCGGCGGGCAACCCAGTGCTGCTGCGTTACGAGGAAGGTTCGGCCTGGTGGGGTGAGCCGCGTTATGCGGTGCTGATCGGTTATGACCGTTACAAGCAGCGGGTGTTGTTGCGCTCGGGCATGCACCGGCGGCAGGTGATGGCATTCGATGAGTTTGCCTCGGCGTGGGCGAAGCAGGGGAGCTGGGCGGTGCTGGTGCAGCCACCGCGACAATTGCCGGCCCAGGTGGATCGCCAGCGCTGGTTGATGGCTGCCGATGAGCTGGCCAAGGCGGGGCAGGAAGTTGCAGCGAAACAGGCGGTGAATAGCCTGAACAAATGATATGGCCTGAACCGGCCCTATCGCCGACAAGCCTGCCCCACAGAAATTGCACATTCGAAAATGGTGCGGTTCCTGTGGGGGCAGGCTTGCCGGCGATAGGGTCAGGCCTGTTTACATCAGAAGCCCAGACGATCGCGCAGGCTGTAGTACCAGGCACCGATGGCGCTGAACGGCACGCGCAGCATCTGGCCACCCGGGAACGGGTAGTGCGGCAGGCCGGCGAAGGCGTCGAAACGCTCCGCCTGGCCGCGCAGGGCTTCGGCCAGTACCTTGCCCGCCAGGTGGGTGTAGGTCACGCCGTGGCCCGAGCAACCCTGCGAGTAATAGATGTTGTCGCCGATACGGCCAACCTGTGGCAGGCGCGACAGGGTCAGCAGGAAGTTGCCGGTCCAGGCGTAATCGATCTTCACGTTCTTCAGCTGCGGGAAGGCCTTGAGCATCTTCGGACGGATGATCGCCTCGATGTTGGCCGGGTCACGCGCGCCGTACACCACGCCACCGCCGAAGATCAGGCGCTTGTCGCTGGTCAGGCGGTAGTAGTCCAGCAGGTAGTTGCAGTCCTCGACGCAGTAGTCCTGCGGCAGCAGGGTGCGTGCCAGTTCTTCGCCCAGCGGCTCGGTGGTGATCACCTGGGTGCCGCATGGCATGGACTTGGCGGCCAGCTCTGGCACCAGGTTGCCCAGGTAGGCGTTGCCGGCAACGATGATGAACTTGGCGCGGACTTTGCCCTGCGGGGTGTGAACGACCGGGTTGGCACCACGTTCGATGCGTACCGCCGGGGTTTGTTCATAGATGATGCCACCCAGCGACTCGACTGCAGCCGCTTCGCCCAAGGCCAGGTTCAATGGGTGGATGTGGCCGCCGCTCATGTCGAGCATGCCGCCGACGTAACTGTCACAGGCAACCACTTCGCGGATGCGCTTCTGGTCCATCAGCTCCAGCTGATTGTGGCCAAAACGTTCCCATAGGCGCTTTTGCGACTCCAGGTGGCCCATCTGCTTGCTGGTGATGGCGGCGAACACGCCACCGTCTTTCAGGTCGCACTGGATGTTGTATTTGGCCACGCGCTCACGAATGATGCGGCCGCCTTCGAAGGCCATATGGCCCAGCAGTTGCGCCTGCTTGGGGCCAACGGTGCGTTCGATGACGTCGATGTCGCGGCTATAGCTGTTGACGATCTGGCCGCCGTTGCGGCCCGACGCGCCGAAGCCGACCTTGGCCGCTTCGACGATGCTCACCTTGAAGCCGTTCTCGAGCAGGAACAGGGCGCTGGACAGGCCGGTGTAGCCGGCGCCGATGATGCATACATCGGTTTCCACCTCACCCTGCAGCGCCGGACGTGGCGGCACCGGGTTGGCCGAGGCGGCGTAGTAGGACTGGGGGTAGGGGGTGTTAGCCATGCTGCAGGAACCTCGTGTTTTATATTTTTAACGAATGTACCGATGCTATCAATAATAATAAACACCCGCTAGTCGTCTGGTGAAAATCCTTTACGGGGCGCTTGTCGGCCGTCCTTATATAAAGAGTTTAAGATTCAGTAGCTTAGCGCGAAAAAAAGTGTTGACAGGGTTTTTGGAATGCGTAGAATGCGCACCACACGACAGGCACATAGCTCAGTTGGTTAGAGCACCACCTTGACATGGTGGGGGTCGTTGGTTCGAGTCCAATTGTGCCTACCAAATCGAAGAAGGGGTGATCCGCAAGGGTCACCCCTTTTTTCATTGGGCTCGCGACCGGCCCGAGTCGCAAATAGACTCCTCGTGCACGAACCCCGAAAGTTTTTGATTTTTATCAAAAAAAAGCTTTACAGGTACGCATTCGATCACTAATATGCGCACCACACGACAGGCACATAGCTCAGTTGGTTAGAGCACCACCTTGACATGGTGGGGGTCGTTGGTTCGAGTCCAATTGTGCCTACCAAATCGAAAAAGGGCGATCAGCAATGATCGCCCTTTTTTCATTTGCGCACGAAGCAGCGTGTAACGTTTGGTCGCGGTTCGGGTATGGCCCGCCATGCTAGAATCCGCCCCTTCGAATCTGGAGGTACACGCGTGCGCAAACTGGCTGTGGTAATGGCAGTGCTCGCCCTGGCGGGCTGTGAGAACGAGGTCGAAGGCGTGCACAAGCAGGTGGCCGAACACTTGCACAACCCCAAGACTGCCAAGTTCGGCAACGTACGGATCGACACCCAGGGCACCATTTGCGGCCAGGTCCGCGGCAAGGACGATGCCGGGCAATACGAAGCCTATCGCAGCTATGTGGCGATCAAGCGCGATGGCCAGTACGACATCATCGTCGACGACACCGGCAACAACCTGCGTATCCGCGAGCTTTGCGGCGGTGCCGACCTGCAGCGACGTGCCGAAGCGCTCGCCGACCAGCCGGCGCCCCAGGGTTGGGATGTGGAAGTGGTGCAGGGCGCCAACATGGGCGCGCTGAGCGACATGACCGCACGGCTGATCGAGAAGGGCATCCCATCTTCGGTGGAGTACCGCGACGGCAAGCCGGTGGTGCTGATGGGGCCGTTCCCGACCCGCGAAGAGGCCCAGGCGCGCCGGGACGAGGTGATGGCCAAGCTGGGTACCGATTCGGTGGTCATTCAGCACGGCGCAGCACGCTAAGCCTATGCCGAAGTGTTGGCGGCCTGGCCTGTACTAGACATTGTTCACACAAGTTTGGCTATGCTTGGGTTGGGAGATGCCAGACGGGGAGGGCCTCATGTCTACACTGGAGCGGGCCATTGCCGTGGCCGCCAGGGCGCATGAAGGGCAGTACGACAAGGGTGGGGCGGCTTATATCCTCCACCCGTTACGCGTGATGATGCGGGTTGCCACGCCCGAGCAACGGATTGTCGCGGTGCTTCACGATGTGATCGAAGATACCCCGCTGACCCTGTCCGACCTGGCGCGCGAGGGCTTCGCGCTGAAAATCCTTGCCGCGTTGCTGGCGCTAAGCCGCCGCGAGGGCGAGGCCTACCAGGACTTCGTGGTGCGCCTGGGCGATGACCCGCTGGCGCGCACCGTCAAGTTGGCCGACCTGGCCGACAACAGTGACCTCTCACGCATTCCCTGCCCAAGCCCCGCTGACCTGGCGCGGCTGGCCCGCTATCGGGAAGCCAGCGCCTACTTGCAGGCGCTGGTGTGAGGCTCAGCCACAGGCCTTGAGGTTGACCGGCCCGACAAACGCGTTGCCCCGCCCCATCACGCAGGCCACTCGCTGGTTGCGTTGCTGCTCCCAGGCTTGCGGCGGGTAGGTCTTGTTCCAGGCCTCGAACAGCTGGCGGTCCTGGCTGGACAACCGCAGGTTGTACTGCTGGCTCATGTAGAAGTAGGTGCGCGCGATCATGCCGCGGATCGAAGGGCGCGGCATCACCTTCTTGGCCTTGAAGTCGACCTGGGTCAGGCAACGGCCGTACTGCCCGCGTTGTTCGGGCAGCCAGCCGAAACTGAAATTGCTGCGGTCGCCGTTGACCTCGCCGATGCTGGGCACCAGGTTGTGCAGGTCAGCTTCGGCGCGCTTGTACACGTCGTCATGCTGCGCGCACTGCTTGCGCCCGCCGGCCTGCCAGCACTGGCGCTGATGGCCGATCTGCCATGCCGGTACGATGTGCTCCCATTCGATGCGCGAGGCGCGCAGGGCATTCTTGCGCGGGGCATAGCCACAGGACGCCAGGTCGACCTTGTTGCCCTTGTATTTGCAACCGCAATAAAACTCGGTCGATTGCGGCGCATACAGCTTCCAGGCGACCTTCTTGGCCTCCTGGAAGGTACGCGGGGCGTCGGCTTGAACAAAGGGGGCGGTCAGCAGCAGGCAGGTTGCAGCGAAAAGCGAAACTCTCATGCGTGGTCAGTCTTCCTTCGGCACGGTCCAGAAAATCTGCACGCCGCCATCGTCCCGGTGAGCGAGGGTGACGTTGTCGTTCTCGGCGATTTCCTCGAGCAGCGTCTCCCAGTCATCCGGGCTTTCCTGTTCCAGGCGGAAGATCAGCGCCGCACGGCTGCGCTGGGCGGTGGGGCTGTTGATGATCTTCTGGATGCGTACACCCAGCTGTTCATAGCTGCTCGGGGTGGCAGAGGCGGTGCTGGACACAGGGAATTCCTTATTTTGCTGTATGTGCATACAGTATTTCACTGTAAGTAAAATCGCAACAGCTTGCCAGAGGAAATCCAGCGTTAGCCCGTCATGGCGTTCGCGCTGGCGCTGCTGGTCTGGTGTAATACCGGCAATTTCCGGAAGCTGCGCATGTATCGATTTCTTTTTCGTGTTCCCTCATCTACAAGCCTGGCCCTGCTGTTTGCAGGTGGCATGAGCGCCAATAGCGTTGCCAGGGCCCATTCGCCCGATGTTGTCGTCATGGATCCGCTGGTGGTTACCGGCGCCTACGCGCCCACCAGTAGCTTTGACCTGCCGTTTTCGGTCGATACCGTTGACCTGTCCCACGGCACTGATGGCCAGCTTGGCGTCAACCTGTCGGAAGTGCTGAGCAAGGTGCCCGGCCTGGTGGTGCAGAACCGGCAGAACTATGCCCAGGACCTGCAGATTTCCTCACGGGGCTACGGTGCCCGTTCAGCGTTCGGTGTGCGCGGTATCAAGTTGCTGAGCGATGGTATTCCTGCCAGTACCCCCGACGGGCAAGGGCAGGCAGCCACGCTGAACCTGGACGTGGCCGAGCGCATCGAGGTGCTGCGTGGCCCGGCTGCGACGTTGTATGGCAGCAACGCCGGTGGCGTGATCCAGATGTTCACCCGCGACGGGCAGGGCCCGGCCCGCGTTGGCGCTGAAACCAGTTTCGGCAGTGACGGCTTCAACAAGAATCACCTGTCCGCCGAGGGCGGTAACGACAACGCCGGTTTCGTGCTGGATGCCTCGCGCATGGACACCGATGGTTACCGCGACCACAGTGCCGCACGCCGCGACCAGACGTTCGCCAAGGTCAATTTCAAGCCCGACGACGACTCGCGCATGGCGCTGATCTACAGCAGCCTGGAGCAGAACGACACGCAGGACCCGCTGGGGCAGAAGTGGGATGCCTACAAGCACGACCCTCGTTCTACCGCGGTCGAGGCAGAGAAATACAACACGCGTAAAAGCATCGATCATCAACAGCTGGGCATGAACTACGAGCGCTATTTCGGTGATGCCACATTGCAGTTCAACCTGTACGCGGGGCGACGCAGTGTTGTGCAGTACCTGTCCATATCAGAAAAAGCACCTTCAAACGTGCAGCGTGGTGGCGGAGTCGTTGACTTCGACCGCGAATTCCACGGCGGCACCCTGCGCTGGATCCAGCCGGTTGTCGAGGTGCCCGGTAACCTCACGTTCACCGTCGGCGCCGATTACGACCAGAGCACGGATGACCGCCGCGGCTACCAGAACTTCAACGGCGACCAGTTGGGCGTCAAGGGCGAACTGCGCCGCGACGAGCAGGACACGGCCACCAGCCTGGACCCCTACCTGCAGGCGCACTGGGAAATCGGCAACTGGACCAGCGAACTGGGGCTGCGCTACAGCACCATGAAAATGCGCGTCGATGACCATTACCTGGCCAACGGTGATTCGAGTGGTTCGAAGACGTACCAGCAGGCCACCCCGTCGCTGTCGGTGATGTATGCGTTCACCCCCGACCTGCGCGGCTACGCAAGCGTTGGTAAAGGTTTCGAAACCCCCACGCAGGCCGAAATGGCCTATGCGCCGGGCGAGGTCGAACGTTTCAACTTCGGGCTCAAACCTGCCACCAGCATGCAGTATGAAGTGGGTGTGAAGTATCGCCTGGGCGAACGCACGCGCTTGAATGCGGCGGTGTATGAAATTCAAACCGATGACGAAATCGTCGTTGCCAACGCTACGGCTGGCCGCACCAGTTATCGCAATGCAGGGCGCACGACAAGACGCGGTTTCGAGGCGAGCCTGCAGAGTGACCTGGGCGAGCAATGGCAGACCACGGTGGTGTACACCCGCACCGATGCGCGCTATGCCGAAGATGTCAGTTCGGCCATCGAACGTGGCAACCGGCTGCCGGGTGTGCCGCTCGACAACCTGTATGGCGAGCTGGTGTGGAAACCCGTTCCGTCGGTCAGCATGGGGGTAGAAGGGCAATACCGCAGCAAGGTGTATGTGGACGACAGCAACAACGCCAAACCGGCACCTGCGTATGCCGTATTCAACTGGCGGACGCGTTTCGAACAGCACGTTGGGCCCTGGACGTTCCATCAACTGGTGCGTTTGGACAACCTGTTCGACCGGCAGTATGTGGGGTCGGTGATCGTTGGCGACAGCAACGGGCGTTATTACGAGGCAGCGCCTGGGCGATCGTGGTATGCGGGGGCGGGGTTGGCGTATCAGTTCAGGTAGCTTTGCGGGCATCTCAGGCATCGCTCAACGGGGCGGCGTTTGCGATGCCGACCAACCCTTGAGGCAGTCGGCTCGCTGACAGCAATGGCCCCTGGCCTGTTAGATCAGGCAAAGCGCTCGAAGCGGTATGGGCTCGGGTCAATCAGTGGTGTGGCCTGGGATACCAGGTCCGCCGCCAACTGGCCGGCAGCGGGCGAGGTGCCGAAGCCATGCCCGGAAAAACCGGTGGCCAGGGTCAGGCCTGGGATGCTGGCCACCGGGCCGATTACCGGGTTGGAGTCGGGGGTGACGTCAATCGTGCCAGCCCAGGCGCTGGCGATGCGTGCCTGTTCGAATACCGGCCAGGCCGCTTTGAGGTTGCGCATGGCCTCGTCGTTGAGTGCTGGGTTGGCGTGTGGGTCTTGTACCCTTACGCGCTCGAAAGGGGTCACATCCGTGGCTTTCCAACGCCGGGCCAGGGCCAGGTCCTTGAAGAAGTATTTGCCAAAGCTGATGCGCAAAAAGTCCCGCTGCGCACGCAGCTGGGGCAGGTAACGCTTGCCCAGCAGCAGGTGGTCGAGGGTGAGGAAAGCATCCAGTGCGCCGCGCTGGGTGATGATGTAACCGCCGTCCTTGTGCTTGCGAAACGAAAAGTCCGGTGCGCCGACGGCGATATCGGTAGGCCCGTCCATTGGCTCGGTGCGCAGCACGGAACAGGTCAGCGGCAAGGTCGGCAGGTTGATGCCCAGGTTGCCGAGGAACTTGCGCGACCATAGGCCACCGGCCAGCAATACCTGGTCGCAGCGGATTTCGCCTTGCTCGGTGACCACCCCGCTGATACGGCCGGTTGCGGTGACCAGCGTACGCACCGCGCAGTTCTCCACCACCACCGCGCCTTTGGCAATGGCCGCACCGGCGATGGCGCTGGCGGCCAGCGTCGGTTCTGCGCGGGCATCGGAGGGTGTGAAGATGCCGCCTGCCCAATCCGCCCGACCACCCGGCACTTTCTGGGCGATTTCACGCGCGCTCAGCAGGCGCGAATCCAGGCCCAGCGCCTCGACACTTTTAAGCCAGCCTTCATGCATGCCCATCTGCGTGTCGTTGCGGCCGATGAACATGATGCCCGCCTGGCGATAGCCAACGTCGCTGCCTACGCGCGCTGGCATCTCGGCCCACAGCCGGTCGGCCGCCAGTGCCAGGGGGATGTCGTGGGCGTGACGGTTGGTCTTGCGCACCCAGCCCAGGTTGCGCGACGACTGCTCGCCAGCGATGCGCCCCTTTTCCAGCACCACCACCGGTATGTTGCGCTCGGCGAGCGTCAGTGCGGCAGTCAGGCCGATGATGCCGCCACCGATGATTACCACAGTCGTGGCGGCGGGGTGGCGGGTGCTGGTTTGCACGGGGGCGATCGTGGGAGACATGGCTTTACTCATTGTGGTTCGGGCAGAGGAGTGCTCAGCGGCAGCCAGCGGTTTTACTGGCCAAGGCGGATCAGGGTCACTTGCGCTTGCCCCGCACCGCGGTAGGCAGTGACTTCCAGCTCAACCTTGTACACGGTGGAGCCCAACGGCGGGCAGGTGACCGTGGTGGCCGGGTCGATGCCGCGGAACTTCTGGCCGATCACGTCCATGACCTGCGGCACATCGGCCGGGTCCTGAATGAATACCCGCGAATTGATGACGTCGGCCAGGCTGGCATCGACCGCGGCCAAGGCGGTTTCGATATTGGCGAACACCTGGTGGGTCTGTTCGATCACGTCCTCCGGGATCAGCTGGGTCTGCGGGTTGCGCCCGGCGGTGTTGGAAACGTGAATCCAGTTGTCCACCGCCACCAGGCGGGAGTAGCTGGCCATGTCTTCGAATTTGGAGCCGGTTTTCAGTTTGGTGATCTGTGTCATGGGTTTTGCCTCGTTGTCCGGTAATGGGTGAATCAGCTGAGAACGGGGGTTTCCCAAAGGTTGAGCTTCACGCCGATGCCTTGCTCCAGCGCCTTGCGGTACACCACGGTGCCCCAGGCCACATCCTCGACAGGCATGCCGCCTACCGACATCAGGATGATTTCGTCGTCATGCAGACGCCCTGGTGCGTCGCCGCTGATGATCTTGCCGATGTCTTCCACCTGCTCGGCGGCCAGCTTGCCTTCGTGAATCATGTCCATGAAACGCACGCCTACCAGCGGCACGTGGTTATGCGCAGGCTTGGGCAGTTCTTCGAACCAGGCCTCGTAAAGGCCGGTGTTGTCGACCACCTTGCGGACGTCGTCCTGCTCCATGCCGGCATCGATGCTGCACGGGGCTGGCATCGCCAGGAATGCGCCAGGCTTGACCCATTCGCGACGCACCAGGGGGTACTGGCTGGGGTCGCCCACTTCGCCCGAGCTGCAGTAGGTGACCAGGTCGGAGCCGCGTACCACCTCTTCCAGGGTTTCAACCACCTGCACGTTGACGATTTGCGGGAAGCTGGCTTTGACCCAGGCGACGAAGGCATCCAGGTTTTTCTGGCCGCGGCCCTTGATCTTGATGGTGTCGATCAGTGGGCAGACAGCCATGAACGCGGCGACCGTGGTTTTGCCCATCACCCCCGGGCCGGCCAGGCCGATGACCTTGGCGTCCTTGCGCGCCAGGTGGCGGGCACCTACGCCTGGGATGGCGCCGGTACGGTAGGCCGACAGCAGGTTGGCCGACATGTGCGCCAGTGGCGCGCCAGTGTCGGCATCGTTGAGGGTGAACATCAGGATCGAGCGGGGCAGGCCTTTCTCGCGGTTGGCGATGTTCGAGCCGTACCACTTGGCGCCGGCGGTCTGGAAGTTGCCGCCGAGGTAGGCTGGCATCGCCATCATGCGCCGGTCGGCGGTGGGCTTGGGCATATTGGGGAAGGGCGAGTGCTCGGGGAAGGTGATCATCGCACCGTGCGAGTCGCTGTTCGGGCCGGCCATGCGGTAGTCGCCCTGGTACAGCAAGCCGAACATCTCTTCCATGGTGTCGACACAGGCGGGCATGTCGGTGACGCCGGCGCGGATCATGTCCTGCTCGGACAGGTAGATGAAGTCAATTCTGGTATCGAGGGTCATAGCGGGTCTCGCAGGGCTGGCTGCCATCGGATTTATTGTTGGTATCGAGGCAGCCAGTTTCGCTAACGACTGGTAGGTCGTCTTGTGCCTGCCTGCCAGCCGAGTTGACCGTCAGTGCCAGGGCTTCAATGGCCAGCGAGCGAGAAGCTGGCGGGGGTATCGCGCAGGCTGAGAGCGGTCAGCAGGCACACCACCAAGGTGCACAGGGCCAGCAGCGCGGCCCAGGCGGTCGGGCCGTGGTCGAGCACCACGGCGGCCAACGGGGCTGCGCCGGCAGATGCAGACAGCTGAATAGCGCCCAGCAGCGCTGCGGTGGAGCCCAGCGCCTTGTCTTGCGAGGCCATGACCAGCGACATCAGCGTCGATTCGGCTATGCCCAGGCCGAACAGCGCCACCACCATGCCGCCAGCCACACCCGGCAGCCCCAGGCCGGTCAGCGCACCGAGCAGGCTGATGCAGGCGCCGCCAGCCATGCATAGCACGCCCAGGCGGGTCAGGGTATTCAAGCCCAGGCGGCTGATCAGGCGGCTGGCGGCCATGGCGCCAAACAGGATCGATACCCCGGTAGCGCCGAACAGCAGGCCGAAGGCCTGGGCGCTCAGGCCGTAGTGGGCCTGGTACACCAGGGTGGCACCGCCGATGTAGGCGAACAGGAAGAAGAACACCGCGGCCACTGCCAGGGTCGGGCGCAGGAAGCGGCGGTCGGCCAGAATGGCCAGGTAGGTACGGCAGGCGTGGCCCAGGCGCAGCGGTTCGCGTTTGCCCGGGGGCAGGGTTTCCGGCAGGTTCAGCAGGCTGTTGAGCAGCACCGCCAGCCCCATGCCGGCGAGTACCAACATCACCGCGCGCCAGCCGAAATGCGCGTCGATCACGCCGCCCAGGGCCGGTGCCAGGATCGGTGCCACACCTTCGATGGTCATCAGCAGGGCGAACAGTTTGGTCGCGGCAACGCCCTGGCTCACATCACGCACCATGCTCATGATCACGACCAGGGTCAGCGCGCTGCCCAGCCCCTGGAAGAAGCGCAGCATGATCAGGGTGTCGAGGCTGGGGGCCGCGGCTGCGCCGAGTGAGCAGAGGATGAACAGCAGCAGGCCGGCCAGCAGCGGTTTGCGCCGGCCATAGGCGTCGACGATGGGGCCGAAGATCAGCTGGCCGGCGCCCATGGCCAGCAGGAAGAAGGTCAGCGTCAGCTGCACACGCGTGAAACTGGCCTGATAGTGGCTGGCGATTTCCGGCAGGCTCGACAGGTACATGTCGACGGCGGAAGGGCCGAGTGCGCCAATCAGGCCGAGGCCCAGGGCGAAGCTGAAACGTATTGGGGGAGAGGGATCTGCGTGCATGGTCTTCTCTGTCTGTTTTTTTGCCTACCGATCGGTAGGTTGGCGAATCTTATTTGCCCAATCAGAGAAGGTCAAACGCTTCTGGAGGTCAGTCACCCATCCCTGTGGGAGCGGGCATGCCCGCGAACACCGGCAAAGCCGGTGCCATACACCGAGTCGCCTTCTTCGCGGGCATGCCCGCCCCACGGGTATTCCGAAAGCCTTTAGTGGTTGCTTTAGAACGGCACGGCCACGGTCAGCTGGCTGTACACGTTGGTGCCGTTGCCGCCGACCTGATTGCCACCGTTGCTTTCATCCTTGCGTGGCTGGTACAGGCCCACCAGCGGGCTGATGATCAGGTGGTCGTTGACTGCCCATTCCACATACAGGTCCAGCTCCCTGGCATCGAGGTTGAGGCTATCGCGGGTGCGTACGGTGTCGAAATCGAAGTACAGCGCGCCAACCGTGAGGTTTTCCAACGGCGTCGCCTTCACGCCCACATGGTGGATGCCGGTATTGCTGTTGAACGGGCCGGCGTAGTTGGCGGCGACTTCGCCCTGGAACCAGGTGCCATAACCGGAGGACAAACCGCTGAACAGCGAGTCCCAGCCGGCTGAGTAGCGGGTGTAGCGGTAGGTGATCGACGGTGCCCAGGGCAGGTCGGCGAAGGTGTAGCCGGCCTGCAGGTACCAGGCTTGCTCGGGGCCGTCGGTCTTGTCCTGCCAAGCGTATTCAAAGGCAAAGCTGGCATTGTCGATGCCGGCGCTGCCTTCGCCGCGCACGCTGTACACGTCCATGCCTTCGCGGGCTTTCTGGAACTCGCTGGCCCACTGGTCGGCGACGTCGATGCCGTGAATCCAGGTCAGCCCCAAAGTGCCCAGGGCGTGGGTGTAGTCCAGCGTGCCAGCGGCCAGTTCGGTTTCGGCCTGGGCGCGGTTGTCGGATTTCAGCCACAGCAGGCTGCCATGCAGGCCATCGCTGCCGCCCAGGCGCAGCATGGCGGTGCGGTCGAAGGCATGGCGGGCGGCCAGATAGTAGGCGCCACCCCGATCGAGGGCGCCGTCGGCCACGCCATTACCGAGGTTCGGGCCGTCGTCGTTGATCAGGAAACCACTGCCCAGGCGAATGGTCTGGCGGCCTGCGGAAAGGTCCACGCCATCCTTGCCCAGTACCGGGAACAGATCGCCTGAGCGCCAACCCAGGAAGGCGTCCTCGATCTTGGTGGTGCGTTCCGAACCATCGGTATTGCCGGCCGCATCGCCGTCGCCCCAGGTGGCCGAGCTTACCCAGTTCAGGCTGCCATACAGCGTGCCGTTGCCGGCCAGGCCCTGGTCACCGCTGAGGCCATACTTGATGAAGCCTTCGCGCCAGGTCGAGCCGCCCGTGGTGCCGTCGTAGTTCTTGCGGCTATTGAACATGCCCCATACCGCCAGCATGTCGGCGTTCAGGTGGCTGTCCTCGTCGGCGTACAGCTCAACGGCCGGCGCGGCCTGGCTGGCCAGCAAGGTTGCCAGTGCCAGGCTGGACAGCGTCTGTGGTTTGACCATTTGCACATCCCTCGTTTTTCTCGGCCGCCTGCAAGGCGGCCCTTGTTGTTCGCGGGCACCCTCGGTCTGGCGAGGGGCCATCGCGGTTGGCGGCGATGGCCTATTAGGGCGTGTGCGGTAGGGCGGGGTCTTGTTCGTGGCTGCCAAGGCGTTTGCACGCCTTGGCCAAGGGGTGTGGTCAGTAGCGAATCATCACCGACTTGAGTTCGGTGAAGTCATCGATGAACGCCGAGCCGAACTCGCGGCCAACGCCGGATGCCTTGATGCCACCAAACGGCACAGCCGGGTCGAGTAGTGTGTGCATGTTCACCCACAGGGTGCCGGCCTGGATTTGCGGGATCATGCGCATGGCCTTGCCCAGGTCGTTGGTCCACAGGCTGGCACTGAGGCCGTAGGGCGAGGCGTTCATCAACTGCAGCAGCTCGTCTTCGTCGTCATACGGCAGGAAGGTCGCCACCGGGCCAAAGGTTTCCTGGTTGAGCAGGGTGTCGTTGGCCGACCTGGCGAGGATTACCGTCGGTTCGACAAAGCAACCGGGGCCGTCGCCCAGCTTGCCGCCATGGATGATTTGGCTACCTTCGGCGCGCGCAGTGGCGAACAGTTCCGCCAGCTTCTGCTGGTGTGGCTTGTTGGCCACCGGGCCGAACTGAGTGGATTCGTCCAGCGGCGAGCCGATCTTCAGTTGGCCCAGGCGCTGGGACAGCGCGTCCAGCAACGGGTCGATGCGCGAACGGTGCACGTAGAAGCGTTCGCCAGCCGCGCAGATTTGCCCCGAGTGCAGGAAGCCGGCTTCGATGATGCCGTCCACGGCCTTGTCGGTTGCCACGTCGGGCAGGAAGGCCACCGCATTCTTGCCACCCAGTTCCAGTGTCGCCCGGGTCAGCTTGGCACCCATGGCAGCCTGGCCGACGGCGATGCCGGTTGGGACCGAGCCGGTGAATGAAACTTTGTCGGTACCGGCGTGCTCGATCAGTGCCTTGCCCACCAGGCCGCCACCGGTCAGCACGTTCAGCGCCCCGGCCGGCAGGCCGGCTTGTGTGGCCAGTTCGGCGATGCGCAGCAGCGTCAGTGGGGTAAATTCACTCGGCTTGAGGATGATGCTGCAGCCGGTGGTCAGGGCCGAGGCCAGCTTCCAGATGGCGATCATGGTGGCGAAGTTCCACGGCACGATGCCCACCACCACGCCGATCGGCTCGCGCAGGGTGAAGGCACTGTAGCGCTCACCGGCGAACGAGGGCAGCGACGGGGTGATGGTCTGGCCGGTGATCTTGGTGGCCCAGCCGGCGTAGTAGCGCAGGAAGTGCGCGGCCTGCTCTACTTCGAAGGCGCGGGAGATACCAATCAGTTTGCCGGACTGCACAGTTTCCAGCTGCGCCAGCTCTTCGCGGTGGGCTTCCAGCAGGTCGGCCAGCTTGAACAGCACCGCCGCGCGGGCGGCGGGGCTGGTGTGCGACCAGGTGGCAAAGCCTTGGCGCGAGGAGCTGACGGCATGGTCGACATCGGCCTGGTTGGCGTCGGCGATGTGGGCGATGGTCTGGCCGTTGGCTGGGTTGACCACGGCGATTGTCGACGACGACTGGCTGGCGAGGTGCTGGCCGTGGATGAACACGCCATGCTCGCGGGCCAGGAAGGCCGTGACGGCAGGTAGGAGGGTGATGTCGCTCATGCAAACTCCGGGGCAGGTGGCCAAAGCTTGCAGCTTAGTGAGCGGGGCAGAGCGGTTCTTGTGCCTGCGTGACAGGGGCATGACTGTGGCTGCCAAGCGATGAGTCAGCCTTGCGCGATCCCTTGTAGGAGCGGCCTTGTGTCGCGATCGGGCTGCGCAGCAGCCCCCGTTTTTTGCATCACAGCCAATATCGCCGGGGCCGCTTTGCGGCCCGATCGCGACACAAGGCCGCTCCTACAGGGGCATCGCCAGGCTCTGGAGCTGATTGCTGGCAGGCAGCAACAAGCCCGGCGGCAGCCATCGGCAAGACGGCATGCCACCTGCAGCGCACAGTAATCACTCGTTCAACGCCACAAAAACAAGCCGGGGCATAACGATGTCACTCAATAACAAGCTCACCGAGCACCTCAACCGCGGCACGGTCGGTTTCCCCACCGCACTGGCCAGCACCGTCGGGCTGATCATGGCCAGCCCGGTGATCCTCACCGCAACCATGGGCTTTGGCATCGGCGGCAGCGCCTTCGCTGTGGCCATGGTCATTGCCGCACTGATGATGCTGGCGCAATCCACCACCTTTGCCGAGGCCGCGTCGATCCTGCCGACCACGGGCTCGGTGTACGACTACATCAACTGCGGCATGGGCCGCTTCTTCGCCATCACCGGCACACTGTCGGCCTACCTGATCGTGCATGTGTTCGCCGGTACCGCCGAAACCATCCTGTCGGGGGTGATGGCGCTGGTGAACTTCGAGCACCTCAACACCCTGGCAGAGTCAGCCGGTGGTTCGTGGTTGCTGGGGGTGTGTTTCGTGGTGGCGTTCGCGGTGCTCAATGCCTTTGGCGTCAGCGCGTTCAGCCGCGCCGAAGTGGTGCTGACCTTCGGCATGTGGACCACCTTGATGGTGTTCGGCGTGCTGGGCCTGATCGCAGCACCTGCGGTGGAGCTGGACGGCCCGTTCGGCGTGTCGCTGGTGGGCACCGACCTGATGACCATCCTGTCGTTGGTCGGCATGGCCATGTTCATGTTCGTCGGCTGCGAGTTCGTCACGCCGCTGGCGCCCGAGCTGCGACGCTCGGCCTGGGTGCTGCCACGGGCCATGGCGCTGGGCCTGTTCGGCGTTGCCAGTTGCATGTTCATCTACGGTGCGGCGATGAAGCGCCAGGTGGAAAACGTGGTGCTGGATGCCGCCAGTGGCGTGCACCTGCTGGACACGCCCATGGCCATCCCGCGCTTCGCCGAGCAGGTGATGGGCGACATCGGCCCGGTGTGGCTTGGTATCGGATTCCTGTTCGCCGGTGCGGCGACCATCAACACACTGATGGCCGGCGTACCGCGCATTCTCTATGGCATGGCGGTCGACGGCGCGTTGCCCAAGGTGTTCACCTACCTGCACCCGCGCTTCAAGACGCCGCTGCTGTGCATTCTGGTGGTGGCGTTGATCCCTTGCCTGCATGCCTGGTACCTGGGTGGCAACCCGGACAACATCCTGCACCTGGTGCTGGCCGCCGTGTGCGCCTGGAGCACCGCCTACCTGCTGGTGACGCTATCGGTGGTGATTTTGCGCATCCGTCGCCCGGACCTGCCGCGTGCCTACCGCTCGCCGCTGTTCCCGCTGCCGCAGATCCTCTCGAGCAGCGGCATCCTGATCGGCATGGCGTTCATCACGCCGCCAGGCATGAACCCCGCCGATGTCTACGTGCCGTTCGCCATCATGCTCGGTGCTACGGCGGCCTACGCGTTGTTCTGGACGCTGTGCGTGCAGAAGGTCAACCCGTTCAAGCCGGCGCGGGTCGAGGATGTGCTTGAGAAAGAATTCGCCGCCGAACCTGGCCACGCCGTGGAGCACCTGCAGCATGATCAGAAGTTTGCGTGAGCACCTGCTGGCGCCTCGGGCGCCTTCAGGTTACCGCCCAGGGGCGACGCTGATGTGCCTGGCGCGCAACCTGGGGCAGCAGGACCTTGCAGTTGCGGGGGTGCTCCACGACCCGGCTCAGGGCTGGCAGGCCAAGGTGCACGAACGCGTCGAGGCCCACCTGCTGATGCACATCGTCACCTGTGAGTTCCAGCTGCAGTTGCCTGCCCCGCAACAAGGCGAGGTCAGCCTGGAGCTGCGCCATACCGGTGCGCTGCGCCGTACCGGCCTTGCCTGCGTGTACCGCAAGGGTGATCGGGCGCGCTTCGCTCAGTTGCGCGACCGCTTGCTGCAGCAGACCGCGCTGGTGGCGGCGCTGATGCCGCTGGATTTCAAGCGCCTGAGCCTGGCCTGTCGCGACGGTCAATGGCTGCTGACGCTGGAGCACATGGGCGGCAGCGAAGTGGTCAACCGTATGCCGGCGTTTCGTCGCTACATCCCTATCAGCCCGCAACAGCGGGCGCACCTGATGGCCAGCCTGGCTCAGTTCAGCCGTTTGCTCCCCAGCCTCTGACGCAGCTTGGCACATGCCTTGCTGTGTCTAACGACAAATGATGACAGTTGTGCGTGCATTGATAACATGTTAACAATGTGCGCATAACAACAAATCCTGCGTCGAGGGCAGCCATGCATACTCAACAATCCAACCGTCAGGGGCTGGAACGCTGGACCACGGCCATGCAACAGATCTGTGGCCGTTTCGAGACGGAGCTTGCGTCCAATCACTCGCTGTTCATCGGCGAGGTCTCCACCTTTTCCCGCGCTGGCTTGCCGCTGGCCAACCTGCGCACCAATGCCGGCAACATCCGTCGGCTGGGCGAAAACCCCACGCTCGACGATGACCAGCATTGCTTTCTGGTCAGCCAGCGTGCGGGTCACTCCACTGTATCTCAGGGTGGCCTGCAGGTTAGCCTGGCGCCGGGTGAGCTGCTGCTGATGGATTCGGTCGGGCGTTGTGAAATCACCCCTAGCGGCCTGATCGAGCATGTCTCGCTGGCGCTGTCGCGCGAGCAGGTGCGCAAGTACGTGCAGGGCAGCGGCCCGATGTTCGGCAAGATATCGTCGAGCAACGCCTGCGGGCGCATGCTGCATGTGTTGATGGACCAGCTGTGCAAGGACGGCAACGTCAGCGGTGATGGTGCCCAGGGTGATGCGCTGCAGACCGCCTTCATCGCCTTGCTGGAGCCGGGCTTCGAGCGTAATGGCGAGGCGCCGGGCAACCTTGGGGCATTGAGCGGTGCCAACCTGCGCGGCTATGTGCAACAGGTGATCGACGAGTCGCTGTCACAGCCTGGGCTGACCCCAGCCAACCTTGCCGGGCGCCTTAACATCTCGGTGCGCCACCTGTATCGGCTGTTCGAGGAGGAGGGGGACAGCGTGTGCCGCTACATTCAGCGGGCGCGCCTGATGCGCAGCGCCGATGATCTGGCCAACCCGTTCTTCAAGGGCGAGTCGATCACCTCGATCGCCTACAAGTGGGGGTTTACCGACTCGGCGCATTTCAGCCGTTCGTTCAAGAAACAGTTCGAACGCTCGCCCAAGGACTACCGGGCTCAGGCCACCGCCAGGTAATGCTTGACGAATGAATCGCTCAACACTTCCCAAAGCACCGGGGTGCCCTTGGTCACGAACCAGGCATCACCGGGCTTGTAGCGGGTGACCTGGCCGGTGGATTCATCGGTCAGCTGGATTTCGCCGGTCACGATCACGGCCTGTTCGTCGAACGGGTAGACCATGCGGAACTTGCCGCGCGTAGTGCCGAAATAAGCACTGCTGACCGCGTCTTCAGGCGCGCCGTAGGTCATCTTGCCAAAGGCTTTCACGTCGCCTTCGAGTATTTCCGAGCCCAAATCGGCAACGCTGCCCCAGGCATCGAGTTCGGATAATTGTACGCCTTGCTTGGCGGCGGTAAGGGTCATGGCAGTTCTCCAGGGTTGAGTCGAACAGGTTCAGCGGCGGCCGTTGAAGTAGCCAGACAGCTGGTGCACGGTCTTGCCGGCGGTGAGCAGCAGCGGGCGCAGGTAGTCCTTGCCGAGGATGCGCGCATGCTTGACCGAACTGACCAGGTCATAGCGCCTGGAGCCTTCGAGCATGCCCTCGGCGAGGATCTTGCAGATGATGTGGCTGGGGGTGACGCCAAAGCCGGAGTAACCCTGCACGTAGAAGGCATTGGGCCGGTTGCCGAGGGTGCCGATTTGCGGAAACAGGTTGGCACTGGTGGCCATTGGTCCGCCCCAGGCCAGGTCGATGCGCACGTTTTTCAGGTAGGGAAAAATCTTCAGCATCAGCGCGCGGTTCCAGGCCTTCAGGTCCAGCGGAACGTGCTCGACGAAGGGGGTGGCGGCCCCGAACAGCAGGCGGTTCTCACGCGTGACCCGGTAGTAGTCGATCACCGGGCGGATATCGCTGTAGGCACCGCGTATCGGGCTGATGCGCTCGATCAGTTCATCCGGCAACGGCTCGGTCATCATCTGGAAGGCATAGGTGTTGATGGTGCGTGCGTGCAGCTCCGGCTCCAGCTTGTTGAGGAAGCTGTCGCACGCCCACAGCAGCTTGCTGGCGCGTACCGAACCGCGGCCGGTGCGTACCTTGATGCGTTCGCCGTAGGTCACTTCCAGGGCCGGGCTGTGTTCGAAGATGCGCGCGCCATGGCTGACCAGCGCCTGTGCTTCGCCCAGCAGCAGGTTCAGTGAATGCACATGGCCACCGCCCATATGCAGCAGGGCGCTGCTGTAGGCGGTGCTGCCGATGATCTGGTGCACCTCACTGCCGCCGAGAAAGCGGATATCGTCGCGGGTGTTGATTGCCTTGAATGCCTTTTCCCACTTGCGCAGGGTTTGTTCCTGGCGGTGGTTGAAGCCCATGTAGCCATAGCCGTGGCAAAAGTCGGCGTCGATGGCGTAGCGGGCGATGCGTTCCTTGATGATGCCTGCGCCCAGCTCGCTGATCTCGAACATTTCCTTCACGCCCTGGTCACCCACGCTGCTGCGGATGTTTTCCAGGTCGTGGCCGATACCTGCCATGATCTGCCCACCGTTGCGCCCGGTACCGCCGTAGCCCAGGTAGCGGGCTTCGAGCACGACCACATTGGCCACACCCTGTTCTGCCAGCTCCAGCGCGGTGTTGATACCGGAGAAGCCACCGCCGATCACCACGACATCGGCTTCGATGTCATTTTCCAGGGTGGGGAAATTCAGGTTGTACTTCTTGGTCGCCGAGTAATACGTGGGGCTCTCGAGGGTGATCATGACGCAGCCTGCTGAATTGGAATTGTGATAGGGCCGTTTGCCGGGCGCTGGCACATGAGGCCATTGAGCGCCTGCCGATCATCAGCTGTCTTGCGCTTGCCTGCCAGCAAGTGTAACCAGCCTGCCACACGCAATCGGCGGCTGGCGCTGCTTCTTGGCAATGGGTAGAAAACATTCTATTAATGTATTAATGATTGTGCACTGGCATACTCGCCGGTTTGCTATTCCCAGCCCCACGAGCCCGCATGACCACACCAAGACCCTCCCTGACCCTGACCCTGTTGCAGGCGCGCGAAGCCACCATGGCGTTTTTCCGCCCAGCGTTGAATGCCCATGACCTGACCGAGCAGCAATGGCGGGTAATCCGTATCTTGCGCCAGCAAGGCGAGCTGGAAAGCCATCAGTTGGCTGAGCTGGCGTGCATTCTCAAACCCAGCATGAGTGGTGTGCTCAAGCGCCTGGAGCGCGATGGGATCGTGGCGCGGCGCAAGTCGGCAGAAGACCAGCGCCGGGTGTTCATCAACCTGACCGACGCGGGGCAGCAGGCATTTGTGGCGATGAGTGAGGAAATGGCGCGCAACTACGACAAGATCCTCGCCCAGTTTGGCGAGGACAAGCTGCAGCAACTGATGCAGTTGCTGGATGAAATGAAGCGGATCAAACCCTGACGCACCAGCCGTCAGCGGTTGAGTGACAGCGAGTCTTCGAGCACTTTCAGCAAGGCTGTCGCGCGCCGCTCATAGGCGGCGGGGCCTGCGTACATCAGCTCTACATACAGGCTGTCGATGATGCCCAGGTAGGCATCGGCGTACAGCGCAAGGCGGCTTTGCTGCTCATCAGCCCAGTTGTTCCGAGCTTGCAGGGCCTTGCAGAACCCTTCGCGTATGCCGTCAAGGTACTTTTCGAAGCCGCAAGTGACAACCGGCTTGATGCCCGCCGGGGGCAGGAAGGCCGTGCGCAACACGAAGCGCAGCGCAGCGGAGCCGCGATAACGCTCGGCCAGGTGCAAGGCCAGCCAGTGCCCGGGCGCCAGGCCGTCGCGATCTTCCTGCGCAAAACCCTGTTCGACAAACGTCGTTTCCTGCACCAGCGCACGCTGGAACACCTCCACGAACAAAGCATCCTTGTTGGCGAAGTGTGCATACAGTGAAGCCTTGCGCATGCCGGCCAGCTGGGCGATTTCGTTCAGCGAAGAGGCATCGTAGCCATACTCGGCGAAGTGGCCGACGGCGGCATCGCACACACGCACCGCAGAAGGGGAAAGGTCTTTCAACAGCATCGCTCCGTCAGGGGCGCGGCAGGCCGCGCGCGTCATATGGGTGGGATTGTGGTGATCGCAAATGCACGGGTCAATGCTTGTGGCTGGGCAATTTCTGCACGCCATGAAAAGTGCAATGTTCCCCTCGTAACGTGCATTCCGCCGCCCAATCGCGGCTCACATACTGAACGCGTCTTCGAATCCAATAAGAAAGAGACCGTTCATGAAAAAGCCAAACCCCCTGCTGGAAGACCTGAGATCCATCCTGCCGACCATCGCCGCCAATGCCATGCGTGCAGAACAGGACCGCAGCGTGCCGGCAGAGAACATCACCCTGCTGAAAAGCATCGGCATGCACCGCGCTTTCTTGCCCAAACACTACGGCGGCATGGAAATCACCCTGCCGCAATTCGCCGAGTGCATCGCCCAGCTGGCGGGCGCCTGCGCCAGCACCGCCTGGGCCATGAGCTTGCTGTGCACCCACAGCCATCAGATGGCGATGTTCTCGCCCAAGCTGCAGCAGGAGGTGTGGGGCAGCGACCCGGATGCCACTGCCAGCAGCAGTATCGCGCCATTTGGCCGTACCGAAGAGGTCGAGGGTGGCGTGTCGTTCAGCGGCGAGATGGGCTGGAGTTCTGGTTGCGACCACGCCGAGTGGGCGATCGTAGGTTTTCGCCGCAACAATGCCGAAGGCACTCAGGATTACTGCTTCGCCATCCTGCCGCGCAGCGATTATGAAATCCGTGATGACTGGTATGCCGTGGGCATGCGCGGCAGTGGCAGCAAGACCTTGATCGTGCGTGACGCGTTCGTGCCTGAGCACCGTATCCAGAAAGCCAAGGACATGATGGAGGGCAAGTCGGCGGGCTTTGGCCTGTACCCGGACAGCAAGATCTTCTTCGCCCCATACCGCCCGTACTTCGCCAGCGGTTTTTCCACCGTGAGCCTCGGCGTTGCCGAGCGCATGCTGGAGGTGTTCCGCGAGAAAACCCGCAACCGCGTGCGTGCCTACACCGGTGCTGCCGTGGGCGCTGCTACCCCGGCGCTGATGCGCCTGGCCGAATCGACCCATCAGGTGGCCGCCGCCCGGGCACTGCTGGAAAAAAGCTGGGACGAAATTGCCGAGCACAGCGCCCGCCATGAATACCCCTCGCGTGGCACGCTGGCATTCTGGCGCACCAACCAGGGCTATGCAGTGAAACTGTGCATCCAGGCCGTGGACCGCCTGATGGAAGCGGCCGGTGGTGGCGCCTGGTTCGAGAGCAACGAACTGCAACGCCTGTTCCGCGATTCGCACATGACCGGCGCCCATGCCTACACCGACTACGACGTTTGCGCGCAGATCCTCGGCCGCGAGTTGATGGGCCTGGAGCCCGACCCGACCATGGTCTGAGTCGCTTTCCGTTTCAACCATCCCTCACAAGCACAACAACAATCAGGGCGGGCTGCCAGGCCTGCCCGGGAGTCTTGCATGTCCAATGAAACCTTCGACGCGCGTGCCTTCCGCCGCGCACTGGGCAACTTCGCCACCGGCGTTACCGTGGTGACCGCAGCCGGCCCCAGTGGCCGCAAGGTGGGCGTCACCGCCAACAGTTTCAACTCGGTGTCGCTGGACCCGGCGCTGATCCTGTGGAGCATCGACAAACGTTCGACCAGCCATGAAGTGTTCGAAGAGGCCTCGCATTTTGCCGTGAACGTTCTGGCTGCGGACCAGATCGACCTGTCCAACAACTTCGCCCGGCCCAAAGAGGACCGCTTTGCCGGTATCGACTACGAGACGGGCGTTGGCGGCGTGCCATTGTTCGTCGATTGCGCGGCACGCTTCGAGTGTGAAAAGTACCAGCAACTGGACGGTGGCGATCACTGGATCCTGATAGGCAGGGTGGTGGCGTTCGATGATTTCGGCCGCTCGCCGCTGCTGTACCACCAGGGCGCCTATTCCATGGTGCTGCCACATACCCGCATGACCCAGCGTGCAGAAGGGCAGGCACCCAGCAGCCACTTCCAGGGCCGCCTGCAACACAACCTGTATTACCTGATGACCCAGGCATTGCGCGCCTACCAGGCCGACTACCAGCCACGCCAGTTGTGCACCGGCCTGCGTACCAGCGAGGCGCGCATGCTGATGGTGCTGGAGAACGATGCGGGGCTGAGCCTGAACGACCTGCAACGGGAAGTGGCGATGCCGGCGCGGGAGATCGAGGAAGCGGTGGCCAACCTCAAGCGCAAAGGGTTGATTGCCGATGATGACGGACGTGTGCGGTTGTCGGTGAAGGGCGTGGACGAGACCGAGGCATTGTGGACCATTGCCCGGGAACAGCAGGACAAGGTGTTCGGGCAGTTCAGTGAAGAGCAGCTGGAGACTTTCAAGACAGTGCTCAAGGCACTTATCAACATCTGATCTCGCTGTGGATGGCACCGGAGAGGCCGGTGCCATCCACACAGATACCTCAGTAGACACTCCCCCCGGCACTGCCAACCATCGGCGTATCTTTGAACTTCCCTGCCAGCTCGCGCAGCCCGCGCATCAGCACCGTGGTATCCACACCGACGGCCACAAATGCCGCACCCAGCTCGATATAACGTCGCGCCAGTTTCTCATCCGCGCTGAGAATACCTGCAGCCTTGCCCGCCTTGCCGATGCGTACGATGGCATCCTCGATCGCTGCCTGCACCTCTGGATGCCCAGGGTTGCCCCGATGGCCCATGGCTGCGCTCAAGTCCGCAGGCCCGATGAACACGCCATCCACACCTTCCACCGCAACGATCTCGTCCAGGTTGGCCAGGCCTTCCTTGTTTTCGATCTGCACCAGCAGGCACATCTGTTCATCGGCGTGGTCCAGGTAGCCGGGGATGGTGTTCCAGCGCGATGCCCGTGCCAGTGCGCTGCCCACGCCACGAATGCCGTTGGGCGGGTAATGCATGGCCTTGACCAGTTGCTGCGCCTGTTCAGCGCTTTCCACCATCGGCACCAGCAAGGTCTGAGCGCCGATGTCCAGCACCTGCTTGATCAGCGCGGTATCACCGATTACCGGGCGGATTACCGCCTGGCTGGGGTAGGAGGCCACCGCCTGCAACTGCGCGAGCATGCCGCGCAGGTCGTTGGGGGCGTGTTCGCCGTCGATCAGCAGCCAGTCGAAACCGGCATTGGCGGCCAGCTCTGCGCAGTAGGCATCGGCCAGGCCGAGCCACAGGCCGACCTGCGGCTCGCCGCTGCACAGGCGTTGCTTGAAGTGGTTGATGGGCATGTCCATGGGCTGGTCCTCAAACGAAGCGGCAGGCGATGGCGCCGAGCATGTCGTAGTCGACGTGGAAGGTATCGCCTGGGCGTGCGGCCACCGGGCGGGTGAACGAACCACCGAGGATGATCTGGCCGGGCTGCAAGGTGACGTCGTACGGGGCCAGCTTGTTGGCCAGCCAGGCAACGCCTTTGGCCGGGTGGTTGAGCACCGCGGCGCTGACACCGGACTCCTCGATCACGCCGTTGCGGTAGAGCACTGCCGGCACTTTGCGCAGGTCGATCTCGGTGGGGCGCACGGCCCGTCCGCCCATCACCACGCCGGCATTGGCGGCGTTGTCGGAAATGGTGTCGAACACCTTGCGGGTGGCCTGGGTTTGCGGGTCCACCTGCTGGATGCGCGCATCGATGATTTCCAGCGCCGGGATCACCCATTCGGTGGCTTCCAGCACATCGAAAACAGTGACGTTGGGGCCTTTCAGCGGCTTGCCGAGGATGAACGCCAACTCCACTTCAACGCGCGGCACGATGAAGCGTTCGAAGGGGATGTCGCTGCCTTCATCGAACAGCATGTCGTCGAGCAATGCGCCATAGTCGGGCTCGGTGATGTTCGACGACACCTGCATGGCACGCGAGGTCAGGCCGATCTTGTGGCCCACCAGCTTGCGCCCGGCGGCGATCTTTTTCGCCACCCAGGCGCGCTGGATGGCATAGGCGTCTTCGACGCTGATTGCGGGCTGCTCCAGCGAGAACTGGCGCACTTGCTCGCGGGAGCGTTCGGCCTGGTCGAGGCGTTCGGCGGCTTGCTGGATGAAAGCGTTGTCTAGCATGGGGACAGTCTCTTGATTCAAGGGTTGACGATGGCAGCTCGGGTGCGCAGCACCAGCAGGCCACCCAGGGCGATGAAGATGGCGAGCACATACAGGGCCAGGCTGGCGCTGTGGGTGGTGTCGCGCACCCAGCCGATGAAGTAGGGCGTGAAGAACGAGGCGATGCTGCCCAGCGAGCTGATCAGAGCAATGCCGGCGGCCTGGGTGCGGGCGTTGAGGAAGGCCGGCGGCAGTTGCCAGAACATCGGCAGCGCAGCGCTGGCGCCCATGCCGGCCAGCACCAGGCCGGCCATTACCGGCCACGCCTGCTCGGGGGCAAGGGCTGCGATGGCGATGCCGGTGGCGGCCATCAGCAGGGGGACGCACAGGTGCCAGCGGCGTTCGCGCAGGCGGTCGCTGGAGCGGCCGCAGGCCAGCATGAACACGCAGCCGGCCACGTACGGCACAGCGCTGAGCAGGCCGACACTGGCGTCGCTGGCCACCCCGGCACTGTGGATCAGGCTGGGCATCCAGAACGCCAGGGTGTTGACCGCCAGCATCACCGCGCAATACACCGCCACCAGCAGCCACAGTGCACGGCTGGCGAAAATGGCGCTGAACGAGGTCACCGGCTTGCGCTGTTCTTCCTCACCGAATTGCGCGCGCAGCGTGGCTTTCTGCTGATCGTCCAGCCAGCTCACCTTTTCGAAATGCTCCGGCAGCACGGCCAGCACCACCAGGCCCAGCAGCACCACAGGTGCGCCTTCGAGCAGGAACATCCACTGCCAGCCACGCAGCCCTGCGGTGTCGTGCATGAAGGCCAGGATGGCCCCGGACACCGGCCCGCCGACGACTCCGGCCAATGGCACGGCAATGGCGAACAGCGCCGTCACCTGGGCGCGCCGCCCGGCCGGGTACCAGCGGTTGAGGTAGACCAGGATACCTGGGAAGAACCCGGCCTCCGCCGCGCCCAGGGCGAAGCGCAGCAGGTAGAACGCGCTGCTGCTTTCGATCAGCAGCATGCTGGTCGACAACAACCCCCACACCACCATCAGGCAGGCGATCCAGCGGCGTGGGCCGACCCGGTCGAGCATGAGGTTGCTGGGTACGCCAAACAGCGCATAGGCGATGAAGAACAGCCCGGCGCCCAGGCCGTAGACGGTGTCGGACAAATGCAGGTCCTGGCTCATCTGCATCTTGGCGAAGCCGATGTTGATGCGGTCCAGGTGGGCGAACAGGTAGCACACCAGCAGCAGCGGCATCAGCCGCCAGGTGACTGCCCGGTGGGTACTGTCGACCCTTTCAGTGTGTGCCTCGCGTGGCGAGGCGTGTTCGAGTGTGCTCATGTTTTTGTACTTGTTCTTCAATGAGGCGGGGAAGGGGCTTTCGAGCCGGCGCGCTAGCGGTTGAACAATGGGTGCAAGGTGCTGTGCTTGGCGTCGTAGACTTGGGCGGTGCTGTGGTCGATCTGTACGGTGATGCCGATTGGGCGCTGTTGCAGCAGTGGGTCCAGGCGGGCTTTCAACACCGCCAGCAGGCTGTCGCCCACCGCCTTGTGCACCTCGGTGCTGCGGCCGGTGGCCATGCGCAGGTTGGCGTACAGGAAACCGTATTCGCCCTTGCCATCTGCCACTGCACTATGGGCGGCGGGGTAGGCCAGCACGCGGGTGCCGCCGGTGGGGAACACAGCTTTGCCTTCACCATCGCGCTGTTCGAGCATGGTGTCGGCCAAGGCGCGGCATAGGCCGGGGATGTCGGCATCGGTTTCCAGGTCGGGGGTGTAGAGCAGAACCAGGTGTGGCATGAAGGGTATCCTCGGCGAGCCGCGCCCGCCATCCGCCGGGACGGCCAGGCGCAAGCAGGTGAATTACAGGCGGCTGGTGGACACCACGGCTGCCGGGTTGGCGGCCTGGGCTACAGGGATGGCGCTGCCATCCTGTGGGGTAACCGGGAAGATCGCGTTGATCTGGCCGGTGCCGGAAGAGCCGAAGTAGGGCGTGACCACCTCGGCCTTGCCGTCGTAGTCGGACCAGCCCAGCGCACCGAGCAGCATCGCCGTGTCGTGCATGAACCCTTCACCGTGGCCTTTGGCGGCGTATTCAGGGAGCATGCCGCAGAAGGCTTCCCACTCGCCGTCTTGCCACATTTGCACCACGCGATGATCAAGGGTTTCCAGGAACGGGCTCCACACCTTGGTGGCGAAGTCCGGCGCCTGGCCGTTCTGCGCGAAGCGGTGCGACAGCGAACCGCTGGCCAGGAATGCCACGGTGCCGTCGTAGTGGTCTTCTACTGCCTTGCGCATGGCCCAGCCCAGGCGGGCGCTGTCGGCCAGGTAGTGCGAGGTGCACAGTGCCGAGACCGAAACCACCTTGAAGTGCTGGTCCTGGTTCATGTAGCGCATCGGCACCAGGGTGCCGTACTCCGGGGCGAGGGTGGTGGCGTGGTGGGCCATGGTCTCGACATTGAAACGGTTGCATTCCTCTGCCAGCAGCTTGCCCAGCTCGGGGTTACCGGGGAAGGCGTAAGGCATGTTGCTGATGAAGTGCGGCAGTTCGTTGCTGGTGTACACACCCTCGAAATGCGGCCCGCACAACACGTGGTAGTTGGCGTTGACCAGCCAGTGGGTATCGAACACGACGATGGTGTCCACGCCCAGCTCGCGGCAGCGGCGGCTGATTTCGTGATGCCCGTCGATGGCTGCCTGGCGAAAGCCCTGGCGCGGGCCTGGCAGTTCGGACATGTACATGGACGGTACATGGGTAATCTTGGCAGTGAGAGCGAGTTTGCCCATGGAAAGCTCCGGTTACAGAATGTTGTTGTTTTCGGCGGCTGACGCGGTACTTGTGGGAGCGGCCATCTACGGTTTGCTCACACGCCCCAGCGCGGAATGTGGTGGCTACCCATGGAAATACACACGTTCTTGATCTCTGCAAAGACCTCGAAGCTGTACTGCCCGCCTTCACGCCCGGTACCGGAACCTTTCACGCCACCGAATGGCTGGCGCAGGTCGCGTACGTTCTGGCTGTTGATGAACACCATGCCGGCCTCGATGCCACGGGCCAGGCGGTGGGCCTTGCCGATGTCCTGGGTCCAGATGTACGACGCCAGGCCGTACTCGGTGTCGTTGGCCAGTTGCAGCGCTTCTGCTTCGTCCTTGAACGGGATCAGGCACACCACCGGGCCGAAGATTTCTTCCTGGGCAATGCGCATCTTGTTGTTCACATCGGCGAACACGGTGGGCTGGATGAACTGCCCTTTGGCCAAATGCGCCGGCAGGTTGGCCGGGCGTTCCAGGCCACCGGCGACCAGGCGTGCGCCTTCTTCCATGCCGATGCGGATGTAGCCGGTGACCTTGTCGTAGTGCTGCTGGGTGATCATCGAACCGACCTGGGTTTTCGGGTCGGTCGGGTCACCGACGATCAGGCGCTTGGCGCGCGCCGCGAACTCGGCGACGAACTGCGGGTACACGCTTTCCTGGATGAAAATGCGGCTGCCGGCGGTGCAGCGTTCGCCGTTCAGCGAGAAGATGGTGAACAACGCGGCGTCCAGCGCACGCTCAAGGTCGGCATCTTCGAAGATCAGCACCGGCGATTTTCCGCCCAGTTCCATCGAGTACTTTTTCAGGCCAGCGGTCTGCATGATCTTCTTGCCGGTGGCGGTGCCGCCGGTGAAGGAAATAGCGCGTACATCCGGGTGACGTACCAGGGCGTCGCCAGCGGTGGCGCCATAGCCCTGGATCACGTTGAGCACGCCGTTGGGGATGCCGGCTTCGACAGCCAGGCGGCCCAGTTCGTTGGCGGTCAGTGGCGACAGTTCGCTCATCTTCAGCACGGCGGTGTTGCCCAGCGCCAGGCACGGCGCGGTCTTCCAGGTGGCGGTCATGAACGGCACGTTCCAGGGGCTGACCAGGCCGCATACACCCACCGGCTGGTACAGGGTGTAGTTGAGCATCTGGTCGTCGACCGGGTAGGTGTGGCCATCCATGCGTGTGCACACTTCGGCGAAAAAATCGAAGTTGTGCGAGGCACGCGGGATCAGCACGTTCTTGGTCTGGTGGATCGGCAGGCCGGTGTCGAGGGTTTCCAGCTCGGCCAGTTTCGGCACGTTCTGGTCGATCAGCTCACCCAGCTTGCGCATCAGGCGGGCACGTTCCTTGGCCGGGGTGTTGGCCCACTTGGGGAAGGCTTCCTTGGCCGCGGCCACGGCTTGCGCCACTTCTTCGGCGCCACCGCTGGCGACTTCACAAATGGCATCGCCGGTGGCCGGGTTGTAGTTGACGAAGGTGTCTTTGCTCTCGACCTCACGGCCGTTGATCCAGTGCTTGATCATGCTGCTCATGCCTTGTTGCTCTTGAAGAAGTCAGCTTCGCTGACGATGCGGTTGACCAGGCGGCCGACGCCTTCCACTTCCACTACCACTTCATCGCCCGGCACCACGTCGGCCAGGCCTTCTGGCGTGCCGGTGGCGATCATGTCGCCTGGCTGCAGGGTCATGAAGCTGGAGAAGTATTCGATAAGGTGCGGGATGTCGAAGATCATGTCCGCCGTGGTGCCTTCCTGCTTCAGCTCACCGTTGATCCAGGTGCGCAGCTTCAGGTTGCTGACGTCTGGCACATCGGCCGCATCGACGATCCACGGGCCGACCGGGGTGGTGGCGTCGCGGTTTTTCACCCGCAGGTTGGGGCGGTAGTAGTTTTCCAGGTAGTCGCGGATGGCGTAGTCGTTGCACACGGTGTAGCCGGCAACGTAGGCCAGGGCGTCCTCACGCTTGACGTTTTTCGCCGCTTTGCCAATGACCGCGACCAACTCGCACTCGTAGTGCATGTACTCGACGTTGTCCGGGCGCCAGGTGACCTGGCCGTGGCCGGTGTAGGTGCCGGGCGACTTGATGAAGGCCAGAGGTTCGGTGGGCGGCGCGAAGGCCAGTTCCTTGGCGTGATCGGCGTAGTTCAGGCCCAGGGCGAACATGCTGCCAGTGGCGGGCGGCAGCCAGGTGACCTGGTCTTGATGGACCAGGCGGCCATCGGCAAGGCGCAGGTGGTCGCCTTCGACCGTGACATCATGGGCCTGGCCGTCGAACTGGATACGGGCGTGTTTCACAGGTAATTCCTCACTCGGCGACGATGTGGTTGGTCAGCTTGCCCAGGCCGTCGATCTCGATATCGACGCGGTCGCCTGGCTGTACATCGACGCGGCCCTCGGGGGTGCCGGTGATCAGGATGTCGCCAGCGTGCAGGGTCATGAACTCGCTGATTTCGGCAATCAGCTGGGCCACCGTGCGCACGCAGTTGGCGGTGTTGTTGTGCTGGCGCAGTTCGCCATTCACATACAGGCGCAGGCCTAGGGCATCGGGGTTGGCTACCTGGCTGGCCGGCACCAGCGCTGGGCCGATCGGGCAGAAGCCATCACGGCACTTGGCCTTGACGGCCGGGCGGTAGTAGCTGTCTTCGGGCAGGCTGGTTTCGTTGACGATGGTGTAGCCCGCCACATGCTCCAGGGCGTCCTCCACACTGACGCGGCTGGCGTCCTTGCCAATCACCACACCCAGCGCCGGGCCAGGTTGCAGGCGCTGTACGTTGGCCGGGAACAGCACTTGGCCTTCATGCTGGTTGCGCGTGTTCGGGGTTTTGACGAACAGCACTGGCTTGACTGGCAGTTGCTTGTACGGTGCTTCGACGAACGCCGCTTGGTGCTGCTGCAGCAAACCCCGGTAGTTCAGCGCGACGCCGAACAGGGTGCCGTTGGCAACGTCATGCAGGGCATGGCTCATGCTCTTCTCCTGGCAGTGCAGGGCGATGGCCGTCCTGCGAATTTTGTTAATGTGTTAATGTTATAGTTAATATGTTAACGATGGTCAAGAGGTGGCCAGTGGCGCGTGCCGACAAGGCGGTGCACCATGGGCCATCGTCAACAGGGTCAAGCGATTTGCGAGCAAGCAGCCATGAGCGACCGGCATCCGATACCGAACATCAACATCGGCCAGGTCTATGACCAGCGCTACAGCGACAGCGAGGTGCATTACGACCGGCTGGGCAACCTGGCGGGCTTTTTCGGGCGCAACATGCCAGTGCACCGGCATGACCGGTTCTTCCAGGTGCATTACGTGAAATCGGGCACGGTGCGGGTGTATCTGGACGACCAGCAGTACATCGAGGCCGGGCCGATGTTCTTCCTCACGCCGCCCACGGTGGCACACGCGTTCGTTACCGAAGCCGACAGCGACGGGCATGTGCTGACTGTGCGCCAGCAACTGGTCTGGCAATTGATCGAAGCCGATGCCAGCCTGCTGCCGGCGGGCATGCAGGTGCAGCCGGCCTGCGTGGCGCTGGGCAACCTGCCGGCCGAATACAAGGCCGAGGCCCACCGCCTGCAAGGCTGGCTGGAAGCGCTGAGCGACGAGTTCGCCACGCAGCAACCGGGGCGCGAGGCGGCGCTGCAGTCGCTGACCCGCTTGATCATGGTCAGCCTGCTGCGGCTGTGCCCCAACTCGCTGGAATCGACCCCGGCGCGGCATGAGGACTTGAAGATCTTCCACCGTTTCAATGCACTGATCGAAGCGCATTACCTCGAGCACTGGCCGCTGGCCCGCTACGCGCAGCAGGTTGGCGTGACCGAGGCGCGGCTGAACGATGTGTGCCGGCGTATCGCCGACTTGCCATCCAAGCGCCTGGTACTGGAGCGGCTGATGCAGGAGGCCAAGCGCTTGCTGTTGTTTTCCGGTAGCACGGCCAACGAAATCTGTTACCAGCTGGGCTTCAAGGACCCGGCCTATTTCAGCCGCTTCTTCAACCGCTACGCCAAACTCACGCCTGGGGAGTATCGCCAGCGGCAGGCACACTTGCAGTGACAGGGCCATGGCGGCGCACCCGGTATGTGTTGTTGTTTGTACCGGATGGTCGCAGCCCGCGCGCTGGGCTTGAATGGGTTTTCCGTGGAACAGATTGCACTTTCCATCGTGCATGCCCTTAAATTTGTGAACTGAGAAAAACCACAGGCTCGACCATGACCAAGACCCAACCTTCGCTCACCCTAAGCCTTTTGCAGGCCCGAGAAGCCGCAATGGCATTTTTCAGGCCGCTGTTGAACGCGCATGACCTGACCGAGCAGCAATGGCGGGTCATCCGCATCCTCAAGCAGCATGGCGAGCTGGAGAATTACCAGCTGGCAGAACTGGCCTGCATCCTCAAGCCGAGCATGACCGGGGTGCTGGGGCGGCTGGAGCGCGATGGGCTGGTGCGGCGGCAGAAGGCAGCGCAGGACCAGCGGCGGGTGTTCGTCAGCCTGACCGAAGGCGGGGAGGCGTGCTTTGCCTCGATGAAGGAAGGGATGGAGGCCAACTACCAGAAGATTCAGGCGCAGTTTGGTGAAGAGAAGTTGCAGCAACTGATGGGCTTGTTGAATGACCTGAAGCGCATTGCGCCCTGAGATCCTGTAGTGGATGGCACCGGTTGTACAGGATGACAGTCGTCGCTGTGGGAGCGGGCATGCCCGCGAAGAGCGCCGCCGCCGGGGCTGGTCATGCGTGGCTCAGAGGCGGTGCCAGGCACCGCAGAGGGAAGGGCGGCAAGAGCCTCAGGGCCGGCGCACCGGCCCTGAGAGGAGCACTCAATACTCCCAGAAGATTCGCTGCAGTTCCTTGCTGTCCTGGGTCTTGGTCATCGCTACCATCGCCAGAATTCGCGCCTTTTGCGGGTTCAGGTCGTGGGCCACCACCCAGTCGTTCTTGTCGTCCGGCTGTTCGGCGTTGCGCAGCACGAAGCCACCCTGGTTGACGTGAGACGAACGGATGATCTGCACGCCGTTCTTGCGCAGCTCTTGCAGCGCCGGCACCACCCGCGACGATACCGAACCGTTGCCGGTGCCGGCATGAATCAGCGCCTTGGCACCGTTTTGCGCCAGTGCCTTGTAGGCAGTGTCGGTGACGTTGCCATAGCCATAGGCAATGTCCACCTGGGGCAGGCTGCTGATCTGCTTGATATCGAACTCGGAATTGACCGTATGGCGCTTGGCCGGCAGGCGGAACCAGTAGGACTTGCCTTCCACTACCATGCCCATGGGGCCCCAGGCGCTCTTGAACGCTTCGGTTTTAATGTTGACCGACTTGCTCACGTCACGCCCGGACTGGATCTCATCGTTCATGGTCACCAGCACGCCCTTGCCACGCGACTGCTTGTCGCTGGCCACGGCCACGGCGTTATACAGGTTGAGCATGCCGTCAGCGGACATGGCGGTACCTGGACGCATCGAACCGACCACCACGATTGGCTTGTCGGTCTTTTCCACCAGATTGAGGAAATAGGCGGTTTCTTCCAGGGTGTCGGTGCCGTGGGTGATGACGATTCCGTCGACGTCCTTGCTTTCGGCCAGCTCGGCGACGCGTTTGCCCAGCTTTAGCAGGTCGTCGTTGCTGATGCTTTCAGACGCGATCTGCATCACTTGCTCACCGCGCACGTTGGCGATGTCTGCAAGCTCCGGCACGCCGGCGATGAGCTTGTCGACGCCCAGCTTGGCAGCCTGGTAGGTAGCGCTGTTGGCGGCGCTGGCACCGGCGCCGGCAATGGTGCCGCCGGTGGCGAGGATGACCACGTTGGCCAGCTTCTGCTGGGTTTCGGCTTCTTTGGCAGAGGCGGTGGCTGGCAGGATCAGCAGCAGCGCGAGTGCGCTGGGGGCGAAGGTTTTCAGTGCGGCATTCATCGTTATTGTTCTCTCTTCCTAGTGAGATGATTTTTTTGTCGCACCTGGACAAGGCATGTTTCATACCAGCTTGTGTAAATGAGCGTAGGTGCGGCCTTGCGCGTTGCCAGGGGGCGTATTGCATTCGGAATCCCGAAAAACATAGGAAAAGGTGTTCGGTTTTTCGGAGAAATCTGGATAATCAGCCGAAGCAGTGCTCTGGCCTCCGACAGCCAAACGGATTTGACAAACCCCGGTCCTGTTTCCATAGTTAGGTACCGCAAACGTTTGCTATCCGATAAAAAACACAAGATTCGGAGTCATCGTCCATGAAACTGCCGTTCCCCGGTCGTCTGCTGGCCCTCGCTGTCGTTTCCTCGCTTTCTCTCGCCCTGCCATTGTCGGCCGCCCACGCCGAAGACAAACCCAAGGTCGCCCTGGTCATGAAGTCGCTGGCCAATGAATTCTTCCGCACCATGGAAGACGGCGCCAAGGACTACCAGAAAGCCCACGCCAATGAATTCGACCTGGTCGCCAATGGCATCAAGAACGAAACCGACACCGGCGAACAGATCCGCATCGTCGAGCAAATGGTCAATTCCGGCGCCAAGGCGCTGGTGATTGCCCCGGCCGATTCCAAGGCACTGGTGTCGGCGGTGAAGAAGGCCATGGACCAGGGCGTTGTAGTGATCAACATCGACAACCGTCTGGACCCTGATCTGCTCAAGAGCAAAGGCATCAGCGTACCCTTCGTTGGCCCCGACAACCGCAAGGGCGCGCGCCTGGTCGGCGACTACCTGGCCAGCCAGAAGCTCAAGGCCGGCGACCAGGTGGGCATCATCGAAGGCGTGCCGACCACCACCAACGCCCAGCAACGCACCGCCGGCTTCAAGGACGCCATGGAGGCCGCACAGATGAAGATCGTCTCGGTGCAAAGTGGCAACTGGGAAATCGACAAAGGCAACGCTGTCGCGGCGTCCATGCTCAACGAATACCCCGAACTGAAAGCCCTGCTGGCTGGCAACGACAGCATGGCCCTGGGTGCGGTATCGGCCGTGCGTGCTGCCGGTAAGACCGGCCAGGTGCAAGTGGTGGGCTACGACAACATCAACGCCATCAAACCGATGCTTGGTGATGGTCGCGTACTCGCCACCCTCGACCAGGCCGCCAGCCAGCAGGCGGTGTACGGCATCCAGGCGGCGTTGAAAATGGTCAAGGGCGAGAAGCCTGATGTGGATGACGACAACGTCATCCAGACCCCGGTCAAACTCATCACCAAGAAGCCCTGACGCTGCCAGGAGAACGGCCATGCCTGCATTGGCCAACGAAGTGGTACTCGCCGCCCGTGGGTTGGGCAAGACTTACGCCCAGCCCGTGCTAGGCGACGTCAGCCTCAGCCTGCGCGCCGGCGAAGTGCTGGCCCTGACCGGCGAAAACGGTGCGGGCAAAAGTACCCTGTCCAAGCTCATCAGTGGCCTGGAGGTGCCCACCACCGGGCTCATGACCTATCGCGGCCAGGCCTACGCGCCCGCCAGCCGCAGCGAGGCCGAGCGCCTCGGTGTACGCATGGTCATGCAGGAGTTGAACCTGCTGCCGACACTGACCGTGGCGGAAAACCTGTTCCTCGACAACCTGCCCAGCCGCTTTGGCTGGATCAGCCACAAGCGCCTGCGCCAATTGGCCACGGCCGCCATGGCCCAGGTCGGGCTCGATGCCATCGACCCGGATACCCCGGTGGGCGAGTTGGGTATCGGGCATCAGCAGATGGTCGAAATCGCCCGCAACCTGATCGGTGACTGCCATGTGCTGATCTTCGACGAGCCCACTGCCATGCTCACTGCGCGCGAGGTGGAGTTGCTGTTCACCCAGATCGAGCGCTTGCGCCAGCGTGGCGTGGCCATCGTCTATATCTCGCACCGCCTGGAAGAGTTGCAGCGCGTGGCCCAGCGCATCGCTGTGCTGCGCGATGGCAAACTGGTGTGTGATGAGCCGATACAGCGCTACACCAGTGCCGAGCTGGTCAACCTGATGGTCGGCCGCGAACTGGGCGAGCATATCGACCTGGGCCGCCGGCAGATCGGTGCCCCCTTGCTTAAGGTCGACAAGCTAAGCCGTGCTGACAAGGTGCGCGAGGTGTCGTTCGAGGTCAGGGCAGGGGAAATCTTTGGCATGTCCGGCCTGATCGGCGCCGGCCGCACCGAGCTGCTGAGGCTGATCTACGGTGCCGACCGTGCCGACAGTGGCAGCATCGCGCTCGGCCAGCCACTTCAAGCGGTAACCATCGACTCGCCCAAGGCCGCCGTGCGGGCGGGTATCGCGCTGATTACCGAAGACCGCAAAGGCGAGGGCCTGCTGCTGACGCAGTCGATCAGCGCCAACATCGCCCTGGGTAACCTGGGCGCGGTATCGCGGGCCGGCGTGCTCGATGGCCAGGCAGAGCAAGCCCTGGCCGAACGCCAGATCCAGGCCATGCGCATTCGCAGTGCCGGCGCGCAGCAGGTAGTGGGCGAGCTGTCTGGCGGCAACCAGCAGAAGGTGGTGATCGGCCGCTGGCTGGAGCGCGATTGCCAGGTGCTGCTGTTCGACGAACCTACCCGTGGCATCGATGTGGGCGCCAAGTTCGACATCTATGGCCTGCTGGCCGAACTGGCGCGCCAGGGCAAGGCCCTGGTGGTGGTGTCCAGCGACCTGCGCGAGCTGATGCTGATTTGCGACCGCATCGCTGTGCTGTCCGCCGGCCGCCTGATCGACACCTTCGAGCGTGAGCATTGGACTCAGGATCAGCTGTTGGCCGCCGCCTTTGCCGGATATCAGAAACGTGACGCACTGCTGCACGATGCAGCACCCAGGAAGAATGCATGAAAACCACCCCGCTAGACAGCCAAGGCGCCGCTCCCGTGCGCCGCAGTGGCACGTACTTTGGCTTGGCCACTTACTTGGGCTTGGCTGGCGCCTTGCTGGCGATGATCGTGTTGTTCTCATTCCTCAGCAGCCACTTTTGGTCTTACAGCACCTTCAGCACCTTGGCCAACCAGATCCCGGACCTGATGGTACTGGCGGTGGGCATGACCTTCGTGCTGATCATCGGCGGTATCGACCTGTCGGTGGGCTCGGTGCTGGCGCTGGCTGCCTCCGCGGTGAGCGTGGCGATTCTCGGCTGGGGCTGGGGCGTGCTGCCCTCGGCGATGCTGGGCATGGCCGTGGCCGCGCTGGCCGGTAGCATTACCGGGTGCGTAACCGTGGCCTGGCGCATCCCGTCATTCATTGTTTCGCTCGGCGTGCTGGAAATGGCCCGTGGTCTGGCCTACCAGTTCACCGACTCGCGCACCGCCTATATTGGCGATGCCTATGCCTGGTTCTCCAACCCGGTCGCCTTTGGTATTTCGCCAGCGTTCATCATTGCCTTGCTGGTAATCGTGTTGGCCCAGCTGGTGCTGACCCGTACGGTATTCGGCCGCTACCTGATTGGCATTGGCACCAACGAAGAAGCCGTACGCCTCGCCGGTATCGACCCGCGGCCCTACAAAGTGTTGGTGTTCGCCTTGATGGGCCTGCTCGCCGGCCTGGCCGCGCTGTTCCAGATCTCGCGGCTGGAAGCCGCCGACCCCAATGCTGGCTCCGGCCTGGAACTGCAGGTGATTGCCGCTGTAGTGATCGGCGGCACCAGCCTGATGGGCGGGCGTGGCTCGGTTATCAGCACCTTCTTTGGCGTACTGATCATTTCCGTACTGGCCGCCGGGCTGGCGCAGATCGGCGCCAGCGAACCAACCAAACGCATCATCACCGGGGCGGTGATCGTCATCGCCGTGGTGCTCGACACTTACCGTAGCCGGCGTGCAGCCCGGCGGAACTGACAACATGGCAACCATCAAAGATGTCGCGGCGCTGGCGGGTATTTCTTACACCACCGTGTCCCATGTACTGAACAAGACCCGACCCGTCAGCGAACAGGTGCGGTTGAAAGTGGAAGCCGCCATTATCGAACTGGATTATGTGCCCAGTGCGGTGGCCCGCTCACTCAAGGCGCGTAGCACGGCCACCATCGGCCTGCTGGTGCCCAACAGCGTCAACCCGTACTTCGCCGAGCTGGCGCGGGGTATCGAAGACGCCTGCGAACGCAACGGCTATTGTGTGATCCTGTGCAACTCCGACGACAACCCGCAGAAGCAGCGCAGTTACCTGCGCGTGCTGCTGGAAAAACGCATCGACGGCCTGGTGGTAGCCTCGGTGGGCCAGGACAGCGACCTGCTGCAAAGCCTGGCCTGTGTACGCACGCCCATGGTCATCGTCGACCGTGAGCTGGAGGGCGTCGATGCCGACCTGGTGCGTATCGACCACGAGCATGGCGCGTACCTGGCCACCCAGCACCTGCTGGAGCTTGGCCATCGCGACATCGCCTACATCGGCGGCCCTGCCGAAACCGGGGTTACTCAGCTGCGCCTGTGCGGCTTTCGCCGCGCCATGATCGAAGCCGGTGCGCCCCTGCTGGGCAACCGTGTGCTGCACTGCGACTTCACCAGCCCAGGTGGCCATGCGGCGGCAACGCAGGTGCTGGAGGGCAAGCGGCCCACGGCAATTTTTGCCGGCAATGACATGATTGGTTTCGGCGTGCTGCGCGCTGCAGCCGAACGCAATATCAGCGTACCCGGCGAACTGTCGGTGATCGGCTTCGACGACATCGAGCTCAGCCGCTACGTCTACCCGCCGTTGACCACGGTGGGCCAGTCGATTCGCGAGCTGGGCGAAAGTGCCGCTTCACTGTTGCTGACGCGTATCGGTACACCCCGGCAAGGCGCGGCAGAGCAACGCATCATTGCCCCGCGCATCGTCTTGCGTGAGTCCACCGGGCCACGCCCGGACCTGTTCAATGATTACCGCTAACGCTAAGGAAATGTCATGAATGCCAAGGTTGTGGTGGTCGGCAGCCTCAATATGGACCTGGTGGCCCGCGCGCAGCGCCTGCCCAGGGCCGGCGAAACACTCCCCGGCGAAAGCTTTTTCACCGTGCCGGGCGGCAAGGGCGCTAATCAGGCCGTGGCAGTGGCACGGTTGGGCGGTAGCGTGGCGATGATCGGCAATGTGGGGGACGACGATTATGGTCGGCAACTGCACCGGGCATTGTACGTCGAGGGTATCGACTGCCAGGGCGTAAGCACGTGCCCAGGGGTTTCCAGTGGTGTCGCACTGATCACCGTGGATGCCGCCAGCCAGAACTGTATCGTTATCATTCCCGGCGCCAACGGCCTGCTTACGCCACGGTCGGTGCAGCGTTTCGATGCGCTGTTGCAGGCGGCTGAAGTGATCATTTGCCAACTGGAAGTGCCGGCCGAAACCGTGGCCTGGACCCTGGCCAGAGGGCATGAGCTGGGTAAGCAGGTAATCCTGAACCCAGCACCTGCTACCGGTCCCTTGCCGGCGGACTGGTTTGCGCATATCGATTACCTCACCCCTAACGAAAGCGAGGCCGAAGCGTTGACCGGCATGGCGGTGACCGACCAGGAAAGCGCCCGGCGCGCTGGCGAGCGGCTGCTGCAACTGGGGGCGGGGAAAGTGATCATCACCCTGGGTGCGCAAGGGGCCTTGCGGATTACTGCTCAAGGCCACCAGCACTATCCGGCGTCGGTGGTGCAACCGTTGGATACCACCGCTGCCGGCGATACCTTTGTCGGTGGCTTTGCGGCCGGGCTGGTGCGGGGGCTGGAGGAGGGCGAGGCTATTGTGTTTGGCCAGCGTGCCGCCGCATTGTCGGTCACCCGTGCCGGTGCCCAGCCGTCGATTCCTTACCTGGCGGAGCTGACACCATGAAGAAAACCCCATTGCTGAACGTTGCCCTGTCGCGGGTTATTGCCGGCATGGGGCATGGTGACATTCTAGTGATCGGTGATGCCGGGCTACCGGTGCCGCCGGGCGTGGAGATGATCGACCTGGCCGTTACCCCAGGGTTGCCGGATTTCGCCAGCGTGTTGCGGGCAGTGCTGAGCGAATTGCAGGTAGAGCGGCACGTGCTGGCTGAAGAAATGCAGAAAGTCGTGCCACCAGCGCTGGTCGAAATCGAGCGACTGAAGGGCAAGCTGGGCAAGCGCGAATGGCTGAGCCATGAGAATTTCAAAGTGCTTTCGCGCAGTGCCCGTGCAGTGGTGCGCACAGGTGAATGCCAGCCCTACAGCAACATCGCCCTCATATCCGGCGTCACCTTCTAAGGGCGGGGGGGCAAAGCGGCCCCGGAAACCGCCACCCAGGCAACAGGAGTGCCACCCATGCTCAAACCCCTGCTACAAGGAATCGCCTTCATGGCCACTGCTTCCACCCTTCAGGCCGCCCCTATCGACCTGATCATCGACACTGACCCTGGCGCCGATGATGTGGTCGCGCTGTTTCTGGCCATGGCCTCACCCGACGAACTCAACATCCGCGCCATCACTACAGTGGCTGGCAACGTGCGTCTGGAAAAAACCTCGCGCAACGCGCGCCTGGCTCGCGAATGGGCGGGGCGCGAAGATATCCCCGTCTACGCCGGTGCCGGTCGCCCGTTGGTGCGCACACCTATCTATGCTGCCGACGTACACGGCGAAGAAGGCCTCACTGGCGTACCGGTGCACGAGCCGAAAAAGCCCCAGGCCCAGGGCAATGCCGTGCAGTACCTGATCGACACCCTCGGCGCGGCCACACCCCACAGCATCACCGTGGCCATGCTCGGCCCGCAGACCAACCTGGCCCTGGCGTTGATTCAGCGCCCAGACATCGTCAAGGGCATCAAAGAGGTGGTCGTCATGGGCGGTGCCCATTTCAACGGCGGCAACATCACCCCGGCGGCGGAGTTCAACCTTTACGCCGACCCACACGCCGCCGAAGTGGTGTTGGCCAGCGGCGTGCAACTGACCTACTTGCCGCTGGATGTCACCCACAAGCTGCTGACCAGCGACGCCCGCCTGAAGCAACTGGCCGCCGTGAATAACCAGGCCAGCAAACGCGTGGTAGATATCCTCAATGCCTACATCACCCACGACATGGACCTGTACGGCATGCCCGGCGGCCCGGTGCACGACGCCAGCGTCATCGCCTACCTGTTAAAGCCCGAGCTTTTCAGTGGCCGGCGCATTCACATGAGCGTCGACAGCCGCGAAGGCCCAACGTTTGGCCAGACGATTGCCGACTGGTACGGCGTGCTCAAGCAGCCGGCGAATGTGCTGTGGGTGGAGCAGGGCGATGCCCAGGGGCTGTTCGATCTGCTCAGCGCCCGGTTGGCACGATTGGAATAACCGGGTGCGGCGCGTAACGCTCAAGCACTTGCTCGATGAAGCTGCGCGCGGCTTCAGCGCCGCGATCGCGCACCAGCAGGTCGATGCCAATCAACAGCAGCTCCTCCGGTGTGCCGGGGCTGTACGCGCTCTGGCCCTCGGCCCATTTGACCTTGATATCGGCATCGATGCTGTGGGTGCTCATGAAAAGCTCTCGCTTGGGGCCCGGAACGAAGGGGAACACCTGACCCTGGTGTTCGATGGAGGCGGGATGCGCTCCACTTCTTGCAGCAAATCATGGCTTTGCGCCAGTGATCGTGCGAGCTAAGCATATGGCAAACGCAGTGGGTTGTGCAAAATCCGGTCACGATTGCTTTTCGCCTCGCTGCTGCAGTTCAGGCAGACTTGGCCGGTTTTGCAACAAATGATGAGTGGAGCTGTCGGATCAGGCAGTTCCCAGACCGATTTAGGAGGCTTCATGTTCCGTACCCGTGCTTACCTGGCAACCCTGGCGGTGGCTGCTGTCCTGGCTGGTTGCAGCACTGGTGACAACGCTGGTGGTGGTGCTGCGCCGGCCACGCCAGCAGGCAACGACGGCCGTTGCGAAGCCAGCGGCGCTGACTTTGCCATTGGCAAGCCGGCCAGCGCCGAATTGTTGGAGCAGGCGCGCAAGGCCAGCGGCTCGCAAATGGCGCGTATTCTCAAACCGCACGACGTGGTTACCCTGGAGTACCGCTCCGAGCGCTTGAACCTGAATGTGGACGAGCAGGGCAACGTGACCCGCGTCAACTGCGGTTGATGCAGGGCTGAGGGGCCATCAGGCCCCCGAAACATGGCGTGCCCGCATAGGCCATTTCACTCAGCCCATGCAAACGCCCATAAAAAAACCCGCCATAAGGGCGGGTTTTTTTACAGCTTCCGAATTACTCCGGACGAACCTGTGCAGCCTGCATGCCCTTCTGACCGCGCTCGGCGACGAAGGAAACAGTTTGGCCTTCTTTCAGGCTCTTGAAGCCGTCGGATTCGATGGCCTTGAAGTGAACGAACAGGTCGTCGCCGCCGCCTTGTGGGGTGATGAAGCCGAAGCCTTTCTCATCATTGAACCATTTGACGGTGCCGGTTTGGCGATTGGACATGGGATGAATCTCCAGAAACTTGAAATTTTTCGAAGTGCCATAGACGCCTGAGCTGTCTGGCACAGATGACATCATAGTCTAATTCTGCGGATGTAGCGCCTTTTACCTTCATCGGATGTTGATTCAAGGCAAAGAATCGCTCGCCAACCTTGGCTTTAAGGTTTCAGCTTTTCGGTTTACAAGCCTGCTGAACGACCGTCTGGGCCTTCTGCATCAGCTTGGCGTCCACGCCATCCTGGCTGTCCAGGTCGGCAATCTCGGCATCGGTAAAATTCTTTTTGATGGCTTGCGCGCCACAGTCGCAGTGCTTTTTCGCAGTGGCAGCGTCAACACCCTGGCCGCTGGCCACCTGCGTGCACTGGGTCATGTAGCCGGCCTCCTTCCCAGGTGGGAAGTTGCCGGCGTTCGCAGCCACGGGCAGCAGCAGGGCGCCAGCGGCCGCCAGGGCCAGAAGAGACGGAACTCGCATAACCAGTTACTCCTTGGGTTAAGGTCTCATCAAGAGTAGGTTGCTTCCCAAGGTCTGATAGGCATTTTTTCCTGATAGTTCACCGCTGCGGTGCAATTTCCAAATATTTCTGCCTGGGGTGCAACCCGCGTGCTAGCATGCTCGGCTTGTGGTCGCGTTGTTGCCGGCTACAGCTATCTTTTTTCTTTCCAGTCACTCTGGTTCGTCCCTGACAAGTCGAAAGGCTTCTGCCACTGTGAGGCAGGCTTTCCTTAAAGAAAGGCAGGTCGGATCTTGTACTGGCTCATCCCAACCCACGTGACCTTTGGTAGGGGTCACCACTAGGAGAGGAGGCGCCATGCCCGTTATTACTCTTCCCGATGGCAGTCAACGTTCGTTTGATCACGCCGTATCCGTAGCCGACGTAGCCGCTTCCATCGGCGCGGGCCTTGCCAAGGCCACCGTGGCCGGCAAGGTCGACGGCAAACTGGTCGATGCTTGCGACCTGATCAGCAACGACGCCACCCTGCAAATCATTACCCCTAAAGATGAAGAGGGACTGGAGATCATCCGTCACTCGTGCGCCCACTTGGTTGGCCACGCCGTGAAGCAGCTGTACCCGACCGCCAAGATGGTGATCGGCCCGGTGATCGACGAAGGCTTCTATTACGACATCGCCTACGAGCGCCCCTTCACCCCTGAAGACATGGCCGCTATCGAAAAGCGCATGATGGAGCTGATCGAGAAAGACTACGACGTGGTCAAGAAGATGACCCCGCGTGCCGAAGTGATCGATGTGTTCAAGGCCCGTGGCGAAGACTACAAGCTGCGCCTGGTCGAAGACATGCCGGATGAGCAGGCCATGGGCCTGTACTACCACGAAGAATACGTCGACATGTGCCGTGGCCCGCACGTGCCGAACACTCGCTTCCTCAAGGCATTCAAGCTGACCAAGCTGTCCGGCGCGTACTGGCGCGGCGATGCCAAGAACGAGCAGCTGCAGCGTGTGTATGGCACCGCCTGGGCTGACAAGAAGCAGTTGGCCGCTTACATCCAGCGCATCGAAGAAGCCGAAAAGCGCGACCACCGCAAGATCGGCAAGCAGCTCGACCTGTTCCACCTGCAGGAAGAGGCCCCAGGCATGGTGTTCTGGCACGCCAACGGCTGGACCGTCTACCAGGTACTCGAGCAGTACATGCGTGGCGTGCAGCGTGAAAACGGCTACCAGGAAATCAAGACCCCGCAAGTTGTCGACCGTATCCTCTGGGAGCGCTCCGGCCACTGGTCCAACTACGCCGAGAACATGTTCACCACGTCGTCGGAAAGCCGTGACTACGCGGTAAAACCGATGAACTGCCCGTGCCACGTGCAGGTGTTCAACCAGGGCCTGAAAAGCTACCGTGACCTGCCGCTGCGCCTGGCCGAGTTCGGTGCCTGCCACCGTAACGAGCCGTCTGGCGCCCTGCACGGCATCATGCGCGTGCGTGGCTTCGTACAGGACGACGCGCACATCTTCTGCACCGAAGAGCAGGTGAAGAAAGAAGCTGCCGACTTCATCAAGCTGACCCTGGACGTGTACAAGGACTTCGGCTTCAGCGACATCGCCATGAAGCTGTCCACCCGTCCGGCCAAGCGTGTAGGTTCTGAAGAGTTGTGGGACCGTGCCGAAACGGCGCTGGCCGACGCCCTGAACGAATCGGGCCTTGAGTGGGAATACCAGCCAGGCGAGGGCGCCTTCTACGGCCCGAAAATCGAGTTCACCCTGCGCGACTGCCTCGGCCGTAACTGGCAGTGCGGTACCCTGCAGTACGACCCGAACCTGCCAGAACGCCTGGATGCCAGCTATATCGCCGAAGATAACAGCCGTGTTCGCCCGGTCATGCTGCACCGCGCCATTCTCGGTTCGTTCGAACGCTTCATCGGCATGCTGATCGAACACTACGCTGGCGTGTTCCCGGCGTGGCTGGCCCCGACCCAGGCGGTGATCATGAATATCACCGACAAGCAGGCCGATTTCGCCCTCGAGGTAGAGAAATCTCTGAACGGTAGCGGTTTCCGTGCCAAGTCGGACTTGAGAAATGAGAAGATCGGCTTTAAAATCCGCGAGCATACTTTGCTCAAGGTCCCGTACCTTTTGGTTATAGGGGACCGCGAAGTCGAAACGCAAACCGTCGCTGTGCGTACTCGCGAAGGCGCAGACCTGGGCTCCATGCCCGTCGCCCAATTCGCTGAGTTGCTGACACAAGCGGTTTCCCGGCGTGGTCGCCAAGAATCGGAGTAATGACTATTAAGCGTGAAATGAGAAACGATAAGCGTGCTGTACCGAAGGCCCCGATCAACGAGAATATCTCGGCCCGCGAGGTTCGGTTAATTGGCGCAGACGGCGAGCAGGTTGGCATCGTCTCGATTGATGAAGCGCTGCGTATCGCTGATGAAGCGAAGCTGGATCTGGTAGAAATTTCTGCAGACGCGGTACCACCGGTCTGCAAGGTCATGGACTACGGCAAGCACCTCTTCGAGAAGAAGAAGCAGGCTAACGAAGCCAAGAAAAACCAGAAGCAGATCCAGATCAAAGAAATCAAGTTTCGTCCAGGGACGGAGGATGGGGATTACCAGGTAAAACTACGCAACCTGGTACGTTTCCTTACCGATGGGGACAAGGCCAAGATCTCTCTGAGATTCCGTGGTCGTGAGATGGCCCACCAGGAGCTGGGCATGGAGCTGTTGAAGCGGGTCGAAGCCGACCTCGCCGAATACGGCACCGTTGAGCAGCATCCTAAGATGGAAGGACGCCAGCTTATGATGGTCATCGCCCCCAAGAAAAAGAAGTAATCTCCCGGGCACGGCAGGCCTGATGATTATGTGTAATTTTATCGAATGCGGAGTTCCAACATGCCAAAAATGAAAACCAAAAGCGGTGCTGCGAAGCGCTTCCTGAAGACAGCTTCGGGCTTCAAGCACAAGCACGCTTTCAAGAGCCACATCCTGACCAAAATGTCGACCAAGCGTAAGCGTCAACTGCGCGGTGCCAGCTTGCTGCACCCGTCCGACGTAGCAAAAGTCGAGCGCATGCTGCGCGTTCGTTAATTCTGGTTAAGATAGAGGAAGTTACTCATGGCTCGTGTTAAGCGCGGCGTTATCGCTCGTAAGCGTCACAAAAAAATTCTGAAACTGGCTAAAGGTTACTACGGTGCACGTTCGCGCGTATTCCGTGTAGCCAAGCAAGCGGTCATCAAGGCAGGCCAATACGCCTACCGCGACCGTCGCCAGAAGAAGCGTCAGTTCCGCGCACTGTGGATCGCTCGTATCAACGCCGGTGCCCGCACCAACGGTCTGTCCTACAGCCGTCTGATTGCTGGCCTGAAAAAGGCTTCGATCGAAATCGACCGTAAGGTTCTGGCTGATCTGGCAGTGAACGAAAAAGCGGCGTTTGCTGCGATTGTCGAGAAAGCTAAAGCCGTTCTGGCTTAAGTACCCGCGACAATCACCCGGCGGCGCTAGCGCTGTCGGGCATTGAACGTCATCGATAGGGGAAGAGCCTTCAAAGCTCTTCCCCTATTTTCGTATCTGGAGTCTGTACATGGAAAACCTGGATGCGCTGGTCTCCCAAGCCCTAGAGGCCGTGGAACGCGCTGAAGACATCAACGCCCTGGAACAGATCCGGGTTAATTATCTCGGCAAGAAGGGCGAGCTGACCCAGGTGATGAAGACCCTGGGCAACCTGCCAGCCGAAGAGCGGCCGAAAGTTGGCGCGCTGATCAACGACGCCAAAGAGCGCGTTACCGTTGTGCTCAATGCCCGCAAGGCCGCCTTTGAAGAAGCCGAGCTCAGCGCTCGCCTGGCTGCCGAGTGCATTGACGTTACCCTGCCAGGTCGCGGCCAGGCCACCGGTGGCCTGCACCCGATCACCCGTACACTCGAGCGCATCGAGCAGTTCTTCACCCACATCGGCTACGGCATCGCCGAAGGCCCAGAGGTCGAAGACGACTACCATAACTTCGAAGCGCTCAACATCCCTGGCCACCACCCGGCCCGGGCGATGCACGACACCTTCTACTTCAATGCCAACATGCTGCTGCGTACCCACACCTCGCCGGTGCAGGTGCGGACCATGGAGTCCACTCAGCCGCCAATCCGCATTGTTTGCCCTGGCCGCGTATACCGCTGCGACTCGGATATCACCCACTCGCCGATGTTCCACCAGGTCGAAGGCCTGCTGATCGATCGCGACATCAACTTCGCCGACCTCAAGGGCACCATCGAAGAATTCCTGCGCGTGTTCTTCGAAAAAGAACTGGCGGTACGTTTCCGCCCATCGTTCTTCCCCTTCACCGAGCCGTCCGCTGAAGTCGACATCCAGTGCGTGATGTGTTCCGGCAATGGTTGCCGCGTGTGCAAGCAAACCGGCTGGCTCGAAGTGATGGGCTGCGGCATGGTGCACCCGAACGTGCTGCGCATGTCCGGCATCGACCCTGAAGAGTTCCAGGGCTTCGCCTTCGGCATGGGCGCCGAGCGCCTGGCCATGCTGCGCTATGGCGTCAACGATTTGCGTCTGTTCTTCGACAACGACCTGCGCTTCCTCGCGCAATTCCGCTAGGTCAATGCCCGACGCAACTTTCAGGAGAACAGCATGAAATTCAGTGAACAGTGGCTGCGCGGTTGGGTAAACCCGCAAGTCTCCCGTGACGAACTGGTCGCCCGCCTGTCCATGGCCGGCCTCGAAGTCGACAGCGTTACCCCCGCTGCCGGCCAGTTCAGCGGCATCGTCGTGGGCGAAATCCTCGCCACCGAACAACACCCGGACGCCGACAAGCTGCGCGTGTGTCAGGTGACCAACGGCCAGGAAACTTTCCAGGTCGTGTGCGGCGCGCCTAACGCCCGCCCAGGCATCAAGATCCCGTTCGCCATGATCGGCGCCGAGCTGTCTGGCGACTTCAAGATCAAAAAGGCCAAGCTGCGCGGCGTCGAGTCTTTCGGCATGCTGTGCTCGGCTGCCGAGCTGGAAATCAGCGAAGAGAACGATGGCCTGCTGGAATTGGCGGCTGACGCCCCGGTTGGCGAAGACATTCGCAAGTACCTGAGCCTGGACGATGCCAGCATCGAAATCGGCCTGACCCCCAACCGTGGCGACTGCCTGTCCATCGCAGGCCTGGCCCGCGACGTCAGCGCCCTGTACGACACCCCGGTCACTCGTCCGGTCGTGCCAGCCGTAGCGGCGGCCCACGACGAAGTGCGCCCGGTCGAAGTCAGTGCCCCGGCTGCCTGCCCACGCTACCTGGGCCGCGTTATCCGTAACGTCGACCTCAGCAAGCCAACCCCACTGTGGATGGTCGAGCGCCTGCGCCGCAGCGACGTGCGCAGCATCGACGCCGCCGTCGACATCACCAACTACGTGATGCTTGAACTTGGCCAGCCGATGCACGCCTTCGACCTGGCGGAAATCAACGGCGGCATTCGCGTGCGCATGGCTGAAGAGGGCGAAAAGCTCGTCCTGCTCGACGGCCAGGAAGTGGCCCTGCGTGCCGATACCCTGGTGATCGCCGACCACACCCGCGCCCTGGCCATCGCCGGCGTCATGGGTGGCGAGCACAGCGGTGTGAATACCGAAAAAACCCGCGACCTGTTCCTGGAAAGCGCGTTCTTCGAGCCGATTTCCGTCGCCGGTAAAGCCCGCTCCTACGGCCTGCACACCGATGCCTCACACCGCTATGAACGCGGCGTCGACTCGCAGCTGGCCCGCGAAGCCATGGAGCGCGCCACTCAGCTGCTGCTGGACATCGTTGGTGGCGAAGCCGGCCCGATCGTCGAAGCCGTCAGCGAACAGCACCTGCCGCAAGTGGCCCCTGTCACCCTGCGCGCCGAACGCATCACCCAGATGCTCGGCATGGAAATGGACCCAGCCCAGGTCGAGCAACTGCTCAACGCCCTGGAACTGACCACCACTCGCAACGGGGAAGGGCAGTGGACCGTCAACGTCCCGAGCCATCGCTTCGACATCAGCCTGGAAGTCGACCTGATCGAAGAACTGGCCCGCCTGTACGGCTACAACAACCTGCCGGTTCGCTACCCGCAAGCCCGCCTGGCCCCCCAGGGCAAGCCAGAGACTCGCGGTGACCTGCCGACCCTGCGTCGTCTGCTGGTTGCCCGCGGCTACCAGGAAGCCATCACCTACAGCTTCATCGACCCGAAACTGTTCGAACTGTTCAGCCCGGGCGTAGAGCCGCTGCTGTTGGCCAACCCCATCTCCAGCGACATGGCCGCCATGCGCGCGTCCCTGTGGCCGGGCCTGGTCAAGGCGCTGCAGCACAACCTGAACCGCCAGCAAGACCGCGTGCGCTTGTTCGAAAGCGGCCTGCGCTTTGTCGGCCAGCTCGGTGACCTGCAGCAGCAGCCGATGATTGCCGGCGTAATCACTGGCAGCCGCCTGCCAGAAGGCTGGGCCAACGGCCGCGACGGCGTCGACTTCTTCGACGTCAAAGCCGACGTGGAAGCCCTGCTGGGCTACTCCGGCGCCCTGAGCGACTTCACCTTCAGCGCCGGCAAGCACCCAGCCCTGCACCCAGGCCAGACCGCCGCCATCGAGCGTGACGGCAAACTGGTCGGCTACCTCGGCGCCATCCACCCAGAGCTGGCCAAGGCCCTGGACCTGGACCGCCCGGTATTCCTGTTCGAGCTGGTGCTGGGCGACGTGGTCGAAGGCCGCCTGCCGAAGTTCAGCGAGCTGTCCAAGTTCCCGGAAACCCGTCGCGACCTGGCCTTGATCGCAGGGCGTGATGTAGCTTCTAGCGCGGTGCTTGAATTAATTCGTGACAATGCAGGCGAATGGCTCACAGACCTCAGGCTGTTTGATGTCTACCAAGGTAAAGGCATTGATCCTGATAGAAAAAGCCTTGCCGTCGGCTTGACCTGGCAGCATCCATCGCGCACTCTTAACGACGATGAGGTGAACACTACCCTGCAAAACATCCTCACCTCGCTCGAACAAAGGTTGAACACCACGTTAAGGAAATAACGGCATGGGTGCTCTGACGAAAGCTGAGATGGCCGAAAGGCTGTACGAGGAGCTGGGGCTTAACAAGCGTGAGGCCAAGGAATTGGTCGAGCTGTTTTTCGAAGAAATTCGGCACGCACTTGAAGAGAACGAGCAGGTGAAGCTGTCCGGTTTCGGCAACTTCGACCTTCGCGACAAACGCCAGCGGCCGGGCCGCAACCCCAAGACAGGGGAAGAGATCCCGATCACTGCACGGCGCGTCGTCACCTTTCGTCCAGGGCAGAAGTTGAAGGCCCGGGTTGAGGCCTATGCTGGAACCAAGCCATAACGACGAACTGCCCCCCATACCGGGCAAGCGCTACTTCACCATTGGTGAAGTGAGTGAGCTTTGTGCGGTTAAGCCGCACGTGCTGCGGTATTGGGAGCAGGAGTTCGACCAGCTTAACCCTGTGAAGCGGCGGGGCAACCGGCGGTATTACCAGCGCCAGGATGTGCTGATGATCCGCCAGATTCGTGCGCTGCTTTATGACCAAGGGTTCACCATTGGCGGGGCCCGGTTGAGGCTCTCCAGTGATGAGGCTAAGGATGAATCCAGCCAATACAAGCAACTGATTCGTCAGATGATTGTTGAGTTGGAGGATGTGTTGGTAGTGTTGAAGAAATGAGCTTGTTTGCTGGTAAGTGAAAATTCTTTGAGAAAAAGCTTTCATTTATCAGGAGGTTAGGGTAGATTCTTCATCGTTCTCAGCAGTATCGAGAATAGAGTCGGGGCGTAGCGCAGCCCGGTAGCGCACTTGCATGGGGTGCAAGGGGTCGAGTGTTCGAATCACTCCGTCCCGACCAAATAATCCCAATGACTTAGCCACCCACGGGTGGCTTTTTCATTTTTGGGCATAGTAACTTTTCAAGTGACTTCGCCTTTTTCCTCATCCGATTCTGCTCTTCAGAATTGTCAGCGCCGGCCCGCGCGAGTCGGTGGCCAATACCTTGTTTGCTGCATCAATCTTCTGACCAATCTCCGCTCCGGAGTAATGACGGGTCACGCTTCCGCTCTTGTGGCCAAGTAGCGACTTCCGGTCTTCCAAACTCACAGCTGCTGCTTTCAGTCTACGTCCGAATGTATGCTTCAGGTCGTGAACCTTGATGGAAGCGAACCGGGTATTTCTTTCCGGCTTCGACCATGAACGCCGCAAGGTCGTGATGCCTTTGCTCATAGCGATGAAGGTGTCGCTGGTAGCGCTCTGAACCTCTAGCGGATACTTTTCTTCAGTATGACTTCGTCCTTGCCGCTAAAGCGGCTGACTTTGAAGGAGGAGGAGATGTTTAAATGAAAGGAAGGTTCTGCCAGCACATAGTTTGCGCCGAGCTCGAAATGATGGGGCTACAGGCGTAGCCTCGAATAAAGTGGGACGTTAGCGGAATACGCCGGACTCTTCTGCGCTTTCGAGCCTGTCTTCTCGAGGGTTCTTTTCAAAGCGCGCTACTTTTTTGTATATAAGGCGATCCTTTTCGTCGCTCTCCTTTGCGTCGTTGAAAACTTCAAGAGTATTGTCGTCAATGATTTTCACGTGCATTGACCCGGCGCTTTCATCGTCCCAGAGCTCCACGTACCCGACGCGCCCGCTTTGTCGCGCGTAAAGCTCATATGGAGCAGCTCGAACTTGCTCTTTGTCATAAATAAATCGCTGCATTCCGAAGTACAAGCCGTTGACGGCTCGATCACTGGTGACATTCGGTATGGGGTTCGGGATTGAAGTAATAATGAAGCCAGCCCCATTGTCAGCGGCCCACTTGTAACCCTCCATCACTTTCTCAAGGGCTTTAATTTGAGCGCCATATTCCCTGCTAGATCTATCCTGCGGTAGCTCCTGATACTGAAAATCCAGCCGGGCGAAAGCAGTGCTCGAGACGCCAAGGAGGCAGCTGAGCGCGATGGCAACTTTCAACGTCATTCCATTTTCCCCTGTTATTTGCGGCTGCATCAATGCGATGGCTTATTACCATTTTTGCTTGCTGAGGGGCCTTTTTCAATGCTTGACCACCACGCCCATGTAGGCAGGGCTTAGCATACTTGGTCGCCATATCGTGGCAGTGGATAGAGGGGAGAGGGGTTACAGCGTAGGAGTACGGATGTGCTCCTTTCTGGGGTTTGCGCTGTGGCGCGAGGGGCTTGAGTACCCTGACAACATTGGCAATTTGCCGATGGCGGAAATTACCCGCGAACAGTTCGAGCAGCGTTTCTACCATCGAGCGCTTGCCGGGCGTACACACGATGGCCTGCGCAATTACACCCATCAACTCGACGGCTACCGTGATGGAGGTTCGCAGGCAGACGACGGAAAAGAGGCTTACGAGGCCATGATTGCCCCGGTGTTCGCCCTGACCTTGTCGTTGCTAGGGGCGCTGGTGCATATCGCCAAGAGCGCGTTGCTGGGTGTGCAGTTGAAGAGTGGTTGGCGCTTCAGGAGCCCTTTGTTCAAGGCATGTGCCACTGTAGCCGTGGTGCTGTTGGTACTGGCGCTGGGCAGGACTTTCATCAGTACCAGCCTGACGTCTCACCCCACTTACCAGGCCTGGACTGGCACTGCTGGCGAGCAGGGCAGCGGCACGCTGATGCTGGACACTATGATCAGGATGCAGACGCTTGCCTATCCGGTATTCAAAGTGCCCCTATCGATGATGGGTTACGTAGCCGCTGCGGCCAAGGATTGGAAGCGGCAGGCACCTGCTGTTCAGTAGTTTCTGCCACGCCTGCCCATCAGATGCCCAGGCAAAAAGAACTGCCACCGGCCTGGTTGGCCGAACTCGCGATTACTGCGCACCGACGCGGTGACTATTTTCATGTCGTGATCATTGTTGCTTGTTTGCGTTTGGATCGAAGTTGAATATCGTGCGCACAGCGACGTTATACATGCGCTCCATTTGGCGCTGGTTTTCCTCTGGATCACTCTCCGTGAACGGGTTGTTCTCATAGAACTTGAGAAACTCTGCGTACAAGCGCAAGGCAGCTTTGGCATTGGCCCGATACGCAGGGGAATTATAAGCGGGCTTTTGTGTTGGCTTGAGCATCTCTTCGGGTATCACAGGTCGATTCAGATCGACGAACAAGCGTTTGATAGGGTCTGTTCCCTTCTTTTCCGCCACCTTGACCTCTGGCTTAGCTGCTTGTACGGGAGCTACTCGCACGGCAGCGCAGGTTTCCGGGTGATGATTTGAAACCATCCGGTAGGTCTGGGCCTTCAGCGCTACCTTGTACTTTGCACGACACCCGACACAGGTGCGCTCAAAAACAATATTGGAAAAATACTCCGCAGCCACTCGGGCAAACCTCTGGTCTGACACCCCCTCCCCGTAAGGCACCGGGTACCTGAGCACAGAATCCAGGAAAGATACGTCGCCCTGCACGCAAGCATCCGCCACCCGATTACCCAGTTCTTCGGCCAATTCTGCGTACAACGCCACACGATAGGCCTCGACCGAGGCCTTGCTTGTGGGGTTGTAGTCGTTATGAGGGCCTTCATCAAGAGAAAGTCGGTCGAAAAATGCCCGGCACTCCAACACCGAGGCATAGGCTGCATCGTAGTACCGCCCGCGCCGCCTTTGAGTACCAGGTACGAGCTCGCGGGTGCGAATCGCCACAATTCGGTCTGCGAGGTAACTGGTGAATTCGTTGTAGTTCATAGCACATCCTTGAGAGTGAGCTCAGGTTGACAAGAGCCTGATGCAGCGCCGCAAATTGGTTTATAACACTTTTGCCGTTTCAGCTTTGGGCTTCAGCGTTTTGTTCAGGGGCGAATTCATCTAACCCCGCCGCCACCCCGAAATGCCAATCAAATGTTTCCGTAGCACCTGCGCAATAGGGTGGATTTGCCTTGCTGCGCCTTCCCACTCGAAATACTACTTTAGGGATAGGCTCCGATTACACACAGAAATCCGAATACCCCAATTTGGAATGCCTCGAGAACTTCACCGAGCAGCGCATCCCGCTCGCCCAGCTGGGCGAGTGTCGTTTCGGTCACGCATCGTTGGACCTGTCCACGGTAATTGATGGTTGCTTGGATAATGAGATCCAGCCGTACACAGGGCTGAATGATGGCAATTGGAGCTTGGATGGAGTATTACAAGGCACCGGCACGGAGCCGGGTCAAAAAGGAATTTGCAATGCAACAGACCGCCGTAGGGTCATTCGACATCACGCTGAATCCGCAACCCTTGAGCCGTGCCGCTGAGGATTCTGGCCTCGGTCGGTTGTCTTTGGACAAGCAGTTCAAGGGTGACCTGGACGCCACCAGTCAAGGTGAGATGTTGTCCTTTCGCAGCAGCGTTCCAGGTTCTGCCGGTTACGTTGCCATGGAAACTGTACAGGGAACCTTGCACGGTCGCAGCGGTAGTTTCGTACTTCAACACAGTTCGACCATGAACCGTGGGGCGCCCGTTCAGTCCATCACCGTCGTACCTGACTCAGGCACTGACGCGCTTTCTGGGCTAACAGGTAGCATGGTGATCACGATCACCGACGGGCATCACTCATACAAGTTTGAGTACATGCTACCCGATCAAAGCTGATTTCCATTTGCAGTCGTTCTGCGATGAAGCAGTTTTGGCTTCACGGCTTGCCGTGACCGGTAAAGGAGCAGAGACGTGGGAATTAGCAATGTGTTCGTTCGCCCTATAGCTGCACGTGATTGGCCGTTATATCGGGATATGCGCTTGAGGGCTCTGCAAGACTCACCCGCTGCCTTCGCAAGTACCTACGCTTCTGAAGTGACCAGAAGTGATGACGATTGGGCGGCCCGTATCTCGGCGGTCGCAGCTTCGAAATACGCACAGGCGTTTTTGGCTTTTCAGCACGCTGAGCCTTGTGGTTTGGTGTGGTGTAAAGCTTCAGAAGCGGCGTCAGGAGTCGTCGAGATTTTTCAGATGTGGGTGGAACCTGCCGTGCGAGGGGTCGGAGTCGGCCGGTCTCTGCTAGCAGAAGCTATTGCTTGGGCTGAAAGTCGCGGGGCGCAAACTGTCAGGTTAGGTGTGACGATCGCAGACTCCCCGGCGATGAGCTTGTACAGAAAAAGCGGATTTTGTGACAGCGGCTTACCAGAGCCTTTGCGAGAAGGTTCTATGTTGATGTCCCAGGCGATGGACCTGAATCTAGGATCACGCGTTTAAGTCGGCCCCAATAGCTTAACTAACTTTAGGGTGAACTCGGTCCCGCAGGGGCCCCGACTGCTATTTCCCGAGCGACCCAACTTTTGAACGCCTCCGCTACCGGCGAGGGGTGCATCATGCCTGATTGAGCCAGCACCACTTTTTGCGGTGATACGGCTTCCAGCAATGGCCGGCACAACAGCGGTGTGCCGTCATAACAGTGATCCCCAGCAGGCCGGGTGCATGAAAGCGCAACCCCATAGCCATGGGCGACCAGGCCACGTTGCATCTCGAAGGTCTGGGTATATTGCTGTGTACGCGGTTGCAGGTTATGCGCCCAAAACAGTGAAAGGAAATACTCGCGGGTTTGCGCGATATCCTCAAGAATCAAACACTCTTGCGCCAGTTCATGCAGCGGTATCGCGGCCAGGTGGGCGAGCCGATGGTCAGTGGCGATGAGCGCGTAGGGTTTCAATTCGGCCAACACCTGACGCGGCAGCGAGGGATCGAGGCCTATGTCATAGGTAAGCGCAAGCTCGGCTTTACCGGCGCTCAGATGGCGGTGCACGCCTGCCAGGTCGGTCTCGAACAGTGTTACCTCGACTTCGGGATACTGCTTGCGAAAGCTCGACAGCAGCCTGGGCGCGTAATAAGGGCCCAAGTCTTGAAAGCAGATAAGCGACAAGTTGCCGCGAAGTGAGCCTTGCACCGTATCCGCTTTTTGATTCATGGCGATGGCCATGCCAATGATATCGCGTGCCTGGGCGAGCAAGCGCGTGCCCGCTGAGGTCAGCTCCAGCCCACGGCTGACCTGGCGCCGGAACAGCCGCTCATTCAGCGCCTCTTCAAGCTGAGCAATGGCAACCGACACCGAGGGCTGTGAAACGTGCCGGGCTCTCGCTGCAGCGCTGATGCTGCCATGTTCGGCCACGGCCACGAAGTACTCGAGCTGCCTGAAAGAGAACCCTATCATTTTTTCCTATACTCAAAATTAGGAAATATATTCTTTTCCTATTGGTGCCAAAAAGCAATACTCGCTGTGCACCTTGCTTATTTCTCTTGAAAACTTGCGTGCGCCTGCCCCAATAAAAAGACTAAAGGGTGCTTTATGAATCAATACGCAGAATTCCAACTGAGCGATGAAACCATCGAGGCTTTTCAGCGTGACGGTGCTGTTTGCGTGCGTAACTTGTTTACGCCGGAAGAAGTTGCACTGCTCGAATCCGGCATTGAACAGAACTTGAAAACCCCAAGCGAGCGCGCCAAGGTGGCGAGTCGTCCTGATGACCCCGGTTGGTTCTTTGAAGACTTCTGTAATTGGGGCGATATCACCGCCTATCGTCAGTTCATCTTCGAGAGCCGGGTAGGGGGTGTTGCAGCCCAACTCATGAACAGCGAGACAGCCCGGCTTTATCACGATCACCTGCTGGTCAAGGAGCCTAATACGCGCCAGCGGACGCCCTGGCATCAGGACCAGCCCTATTACAACATCGATGGGCGCCAGAACTGCAGCATGTGGATGCCAATCGACCCTGTTGCGAGGGAGTCCACCCTCGAATTCGTGGGGGGCTCGCACCTGGGGCCGTGGCTGATGCCGCGCAGCTTTCTCGACAGCCAGGCGCAATGGTTCCCGGAAGGCAGCCTGGCTGACTTGCCGGACATCGAGGCCGATCGCAGTGCCTGGAACATTCTCGGCTGGGAACTCTCCCCAGGCGATGCCGTGTTCTTCCACATGCTGACCTTGCATGCCTCTGGAGGTGTCGGGGGCAATCGTCGGCGTCGTGCCTTCTCGGTGCGTTTCCTGGGTGACGACATTACTCATGCACCGCGCCAGTGGAAAACGTCGCCACAGTTTCCCGGGCTGGAAACGCAACTGGCCAGCGGCGCCAAGATGAACCATGAACTGTTCCCGGTGCTGTGGCCACGGGCTTGATGATTGAAATACTGCGTGCCTGATAAAACCGCCCAACCTGTGCGTTGTGCGGACCTGATAATAAAATCAAGAAGGTATCTATGAACGCTCAATCTTCACACCAGCTGAAGCGGGGTCTGTCTACCCGACATATTCGTTTCATGGCGTTAGGCTCCGCTATTGGCACCGGGCTTTTCTACGGTTCGGCATCGGCAATAAAACTGGCAGGCCCTTCTGTTTTACTTGCCTACCTCATAGGCGGTGCAGCCATTTACATGATGATGCGCGCCCTCGGCGAAATGGCGGTTCATAACCCGGTATCTGGCTCGTTCGGACACTATGCCAGCCAGTATCTAGGTCGTTACTTTGGTTTTCTGACGGGTTGGAGCTACGCGTTCTCGATGTTGGTGGTGTGCCTGGCGGATGTGACCGCGTTTGGTGTCTACATGGGGCTGTGGTTCCCTGAAACACCCGCCTGGATCTGGGTGCTCGGGATCGTCTTCTTTATCGGGGCGCTGAACCTGTGTAGCGTGAAAGTGTTCGGCGAAATGGAGTTTTGGCTGTCGTTGCTGAAGGTGACCGCTATCGTTGCCATGATTGTGGCAGGCGGGGCTGTACTGCTGCTGGGCATCCAGTTGAATGACGATGCGGGCACGGTTGCCGGTATCTCGAACCTGTGGAGCCACGGCGGGTTCTTCCCCAATGGCATCGGTGGGATGATTGCTTCCTTCACTGTCGTCATGTTCGCCTTTGGCGGGGTCGAAATGATCGGCATCACGGCAGGCGAAGCAAGGGACCCAAAGCGCGTGCTGCCAAAGGCGATCAATTCAGTGCCGTTGCGCATCCTCTTGTTCTATATCCTCACCCTGTTGGTACTTATGTCCATTTACCCTTGGACCGGTATTGGCAGCCACGGCAGCCCGTTCGTACAGATCTTCAGTGGCCTGGGCATCAGTTCCGCGGCCACCGTGTTGAACATCGTGGTCATTTCCGCTGCTGTTTCAGCGATCAATAGCGACATTTTCAGTGCCGGGCGCATGATGTACGGCATGGCGCAAAACGGCCAGGCGCCTGCCGGCTTCGCCTCACTGTCGCGTTTCGGCGTGCCGTGGATGACGGTTGCTGTCATGGGTGTCGCACTGCTACTGGGCGTGGTATTGAACTACTTGGTGCCAGAAGGCTTGTTCCTGGTGCTTGCCGCAGTCGTCACCTTCTCCATTGTCTGGGTCTGGTTGATGATTCTGCTGTCGCAAGTGGCCATGCGGCGTGGCATGAGCAAGGAGGAGGTTGCTGCACTGGATTATCGAGTGCCACTGTGGCCAGTAGGGCCCGCTTGCGCGATTGCTTTCATGGTCTTCATTTTTGGCGTTCTTGGTTGGTTCCCAGCCAGCCGCACGGCCATGTACGTCGGGGTAGGCTGGTTGATCCTGCTATCCCTGGGCTATTGGCTTTGGGGCGTGCGTACACCACGCCCGGTGTCTGCCAGCGCTTAGGTGTTGAACCGCTTGCGTCCCGGCAATGGAATGCCGAGATGCCGCGAGCGATGGTGCAGTGTGTGGACCGTTAGAGGGTGGCCACAGGCGACAGATGGCATATGCTGAACACATTGTCCGCCCCAAGGAGCTTCACATGGCCTGGTCCGCCACCCAGTATTCCCTGTTCGAAGACGAACGCACCCGCGCCGTACGCGACCTGCTTGCCGCCATCCCGTCACGCCCGGTGCGCCACGCCACCGACCTGGGCTGCGGCCCTGGCAACTCCACCGAAGTGCTGCTGCAGCGTTACCCCGACGCTCAGGTGACAGCGCTGGACAGCGACCCAGACATGATCGACAAGGCTCGCGAGCGCAAGCGGCTGTGCATCCCGCGGGTACGCACGGTCATCGCCGACATTGCCGGCTGGACGGCCCCCGAGCCGCAGGACCTGATCCTGGCCAATGCCTCGCTGCAATGGCTGCCCGACCACGCCTCGCTGTATCCGCACCTGGTGCGCCAATTGAGCGAAGGCGCCAGCCTGGCCGTGCAGACGCCAGATAATCTCGACGAACCGGCCCACCGGCAGTTGCGCGAAATCGCCAGCCAAGGCCCCTGGGCGGCCAAGTTCGCTGATTTCCAACTGCCGCCACGGCACAGCGCGGCGTTCTACTACGACCTGCTGAGCCCGCTGTGCGCGCGGGTGGACGTGTGGCGTACCACCTATCACCATCCGTTGGCCGGCGGCGCCGAGGCGGTGGTGGAATGGTTCAAGGGATCGGCATTGCGGCCTTACCTGGCCAGGCTTGATGAGCAGGAGCAGGTCGACTTCCTGCAGATGTACCTGCAAGCCCTGCAGCGCGACTACCCGCCGGCCACCGATGGCAAGGTGCTGTTGCCGTTCCCGCGGTTGTTCGTGATCGCTACCCGCTAGGGTGGCGCCAGCGCCAGGCCACGTAGCTGTAGATGCACAGGTTGAGCAGCAGCACGATGCTGCCCAACAGCAGCTGCACGTGCGGGGTCAGCCCGGTGGGGTAGATCAGCGGCCAGATGTAGTGCTCGACGAAACCCCCTTGGTAGCCTGCGTCACCGGCGGCACTGCGCATGCGGTTTTCCCAGCTGGTGAGCGGGCAGCCCAGGTGCAGGCATTCCACCGCCAGGCCCCAGGCCAGGGCCGGCAGGTGGATGAGCAGGGCAGGGCGCCACCTGAGCACCAGCAAACCGCCGAACAGCACCAGCAGGATGAAGGCCAGGTGTAGCAGCACCAGGGTGTCGGCGGCCAGGCGGTAGAGCATGGGCGTGGGTTTGTGGGCTGAGGTTATCCCAGCATAGTCGGGTTGCCTGCACTGGCCTCTTCTTCAACCATCTGCAAGAAGGTCGCCACCACGCGTCGTGTGCGCTGCTCGCTCAAGCACACCAACGTCTCGGTCAAATGCCGCTGACAATCCACAATTGGCAACGCACACACTCGCGCATCAGCGCCAAATTCCGCCGCCGACACCACCCCCACGCCAATCCCCACCACCACCGCCTCACGCGCCGCTTCCCGGCCCTCCACCTGGATCGCCGGACGAATCCGCAGCCCCGCCCGTTGCATCTCTTCCTCCAGTGTCTGGCGCGTCACTGAACCAGGCTCACGCAGCACAAGTGGCATGTCATCGAGGTCAGCCAGGCTGATCGACCCACGGCTGGCCCATGGGTGGTTGTGCGAAACAAACGCCACCATCGGGTCGCGGCGCAGCGGTAGGCAATGCAGGCGCTCATCGTCGACATCCCGGCCCAGCAAGGCCAGGTCGGCCTGGTAGCTGAACAACCGGGCCAGCGATTCGTCAGTATTGCCGGTCTCGATTTTCACCTGAATACCTGGGTAACGCTGGCAGAACCGGGCGATCTGCGGCAGCACGTGCACCGGCGCATCCACCGCCAGCACCAGGCTGCCGGTGTGCAGCGCGCGCGAGTCCTGCAGCAGGTCATGGGCTTCGGCCTCGCAGGCGAACAGGCGCTGGCTGATGCCCAGCAGGCGCTCGCCCAGGTCGGTGAGCTGTACCGAGCGCTTGTTGCGGTGGAACAGCAAAACGCCGAAGCGCTCCTCCAGTTTGCGCACCTGGTCCGACACCGCAGGCTGGGTAAGAAACAGCTTTTCCGCTGCACGGGTAAAGCTGCCGTGTACTGCCACCGCGTGGAAAGCCTTGAGTTGTGCGTGGGAAACCGACATGACGACCTCAGTAACAAGCTGGGCTTATGTGTGTAATACGATAAATCGATTTTATTTATCTTAGCGCAACTGTTTCCATGCATGTCAGCCCGACGCTGGCACCACGAATGCCGCCAGGGCCATGGTGCCCACACGGTGCCATCTGACCCGATGACAGCTTTGTCATCGCTGTGCGTAACACAAGAACAAGACAGGCGTTTCTTCACATTCTGCCGGCACACTTGAGCAAGAGGTCAGACTCACATGAATCAATCCCTAGCCGCGTTCAAACGCTGGCGCATCCAGATTTTCGCTATCACCTGGCTGGCCTACGCCGCCTTCTACTTCACCCGCAAAGCCTTCTCGGTGGCCAAGCTGGGCATCGCCGAAGACCCAAGCTTCATGCTCGACAAGGCCGCCATGGCCAACCTCGACGCCATCTACCTGGCCGCCTATGCCGTAGGCCAGTTCACCTGGGGCATGCTTGCTGACCGCTTCGGCCCACGCGTGGTGGTACTCGGTGGGTTGCTGATTTCTGCGGCGGCGGCGGTGGTGATGGGCAGTTACGCCACCTTCCCGATCTTCGCCACCTGCATGCTGGTGCAGGGCCTGGCGCAGTCCACCGGTTGGGCAGGGTTATGCAAGAACATCGGCAGCTTCTTCCCGGCCTCGCAGCGCGGACGGGTGCTGGGGCTGTGGAGTTCCTGCTATGCCTTCGGCGGCCTGGTGGCCTCGCCATTCGCCGGCTGGTGGGCCTATACCCTGGTCGGCACCTGGCATGCGGCGTTCTTCTCCAGCGCAGCCGTGGTGGCGCTGGTGGCGGTGCTGTTCTTCTTCTTGCAGCGCAACAAACCTGAAGACGTCGGCCTGCCGGCGGTGGAGCCCGAGCCGCAGAGCATGGCCCCCGCCGACAACCTGTGCAGTGTGTGGGCGCCACTGAGGGAGATCATGCGCAACCGCACGGTGTTGACCCTGGGCCTGGCGTACTTCCTGCTCAAGCCTGCGCGCTACGCCATCCTGCTGTGGGGCCCGGTGATCGTCTTCGAGCAGATGCCCTCGGTGGGCAAGGTGGGCGCGGCAATCATCCCGACCGCCTTCGAGCTGGCCGGGCTGCTTGGCCCGATCATGATCGGCCTGGCCTCCGACAAACTGTTCGGCGCCCGGCGCATGCCGGCCTGCGTGATCAGCCTGGTGCTGCTGACCGTGACCCTGGCGGCGTTCATGGCGGCCATGCACACCGGCAGTGTGATCCTGGTGGTGGCTTTGCTGTTTGTCATGGGCCTGACCCTGTACGGGCCGGACTCGATGATCAGCGGCGCGGCGGCCATCGACTTCGGCACCGCCAAGGCCGGCGCCACCGCGGCCGGCTTCGTCAATGGCTGCGGTTCGGTGGGGGCGGTGTTGGGCGGGCTGCTGCCGGGTTACTTCGACGGCGTCACGGTGTTCATCGTGTTCGCCGGCTGTGCACTGTTCTCCGCGCTGGTGTTGCTGCCGCATTGGAACAGCCGCCCAGCCACCAGCGCGCAAAGCAATGACGTGGCACCGAACACCAGCATGGCAATCAAGCCACTGCGTACCTAAAGGAAAGCGAGCGAATGAGACCCTTCTGGCTGCAACAGGCCCTGGAATCGACGCAGGAGGCGGTGTGCCCGCCACTGCAAGGCGATGCCCGTTGCGATGTGTGCATCGTGGGCGGCGGCTACACCGGGCTATGGACGGCACTGATGCTCAAGGAGGCGGTGCCGGCCCTGGATATCGTGTTGATCGAGGCCGACATCTGCGGCGCCGGTGCCAGTGGCCGCAATGGTGGTTGCGCCTTGTCCTGGTCGGCCAAGTACTTCACCCTCGAACGCTTGTTCGGGGTGGCCGAGGCGGTACGCCTGGTGCGTGAGTCGGAGCGCAGCATCGGCGACATTGGTGCGTTCTGCGCAGCCAATGGCATCGACTGCGACTACCGCCTGGACGGCACGCTGTACACGGCCACCAATGCAGCCCAGGTGGGTGCCACCGATGCCGTCATCGCCGCGCTGGAACAAAAGGGTATCAACTCGTTCCGCCGCCTGCCGCTGGAGCAGGTGCAGCGCCTGGCAGGTTCTGCGCGGCATCTGGAAGGCTGGTTCTCGCCGGCCGCCGCCACCGTGCAGCCGGGCAAGCTGGTGCGTGGCTTGCGCCGGGTGGCCTTGCAGCGTGGCGTGCGTATCTTTGAGGGTACCGCCATGACTGGCCTGGAGCATGGCGCCCCGGTGCAGGTGCGCACGGCCCATGGCACGCTGCGCGCCGACCGCGTGGTGTTGGGCCTCAATGCCTGGATGGCGCGGGCCTTCCCGCAGTTCGAGCGCAGCGTGGCGATTGTCTCCAGCGACATGGTGATTACCGAACCGTGCCCCGAGCTGTTGAGCCAGATCGGCCTGGACAGCGGTATCAGCGTGCTCGACTCGCGTATTTTCGTGCACTACTACCACAACACCGCCGATGGCCGGCTGATGCTCGGCAAGGGCGGCAACACGTTCGCCTACGGCGGGCGCATGTTGCCGGTGTTCGACCAGCCGTCGCCGTACCGCCCCTTGCTGCGCGAAAGCCTTGGCGGGTTTTTCCCGGCCTTGGCCGAGGTGCCACTGGCGGCCAGCTGGAACGGGCCGTCGGACCGCTCGGTGACCGGTTTGCCGTTCTTTGGTCGCTTGGACGGGCAGGGCAACGTGTTCTACGGCTTTGGTTACTCCGGCAGCGGCGTTGGCCCGTGCCATATGGGCGGGCAGATTCTTTCGTCGCTGGCGCTGGGGCTGGACAACCCGTGGACCCGTTCGCCACTGGTCAAAGGGCCGCTGGGCCTGTTCCCGCCCGAGCCGATCCGCTACCTGGGCTCACTGCTGGTGCGCAATGCCATTCGCCGCAAGGAGCACGCCGAAGATCGCGGTTTGCGCCCGCGCCGGTTGGATGTGCGGTTGGCGCGGTTTGCGGCGGCGGCGGGCAAGGCCGATAAAGGCTGATGAGATTTCTTGTCGATCCCATGCCTGAGGGCGTATAAAATGCACCCACTTTTGGCCGGTCGCTTCCTGAACCGGTCGCTGAAACAAGAGAGTCGACATGGGCGCACAGTGGAAAGCCAAACATAGAGAAACAGCAGCCAATGCCAAAGGCAAGATCATGGGCAAGCTGTCCAAGGAAATCCAGATCGCTGCCAAGTCGGGTGCCGATCCCGACATGAACCCGCGCCTGCGCCTGGCCATCGTGCAAGCCAAGAAGGCTTCGATGACCCGCGAGACCCTGGACCGGGCAATTCGCAAGGGTGCTGGCCTGGACGGCGATGCCGTGCAGTACCATGCGGTGAGCTATGAAGGCTTCGCACCGCATCAGGTACCGCTGATCGTCGAGTGCCTGACCGACAACATCAACCGTACCGTCGCGCAAATCCGTGTGCTGTTCCGCAAGGGCCAACTGGGCGCCAGCGGTTCGGTAGCGTGGGACTTCAACCATGTAGGCCTGATCGAAGCCACCCCTGCAAGCGCTGACGCTGATCCGGAAATGGCCGCCATCGAAGCCGGTGCCCAGGACTTCGAGGAAGGTGAAGAAGAGGGCTCGACCCTGTTCATCACCGACACCACCGACCTGGACGCAGTGCAGAAGGCGCTGCCGGAACAGGGCTTCACCGTCACCTCGGCAAAAATCGGCTACACCCCGAAAAACCCGGTAAGCGCAGCCAGCCTGAGTGCTGAAGCGCTGGCTGAGGTTGAAGCGTTCCTCGAGGCGATCGACGAGAACGATGACGTGCAGAACGTGTACGTTGGTCTGACTGACTGATCTGCGTAACGGGCCGCTTTACGGCCCATCGCGACACAAGGCCGCTCCCACACAGGTTATGCATTCCCCTGTGGGGGCGGCCTTGTGTCGCGAAACGAGGGCAAAGCCCTCGCCTGCGGTCTGGAGCCGAACCCTCGATGAACCCCACCTTCGCCTCCCTAAGCCTCGCCCACCTGCGTACCCTCGACCACCTGCTGCAGCTGAAAAACCTCAGCCACGCTGCCGACCGCCTGGGTGTCAGCCAGTCGGCCCTGAGCCGGCAGCTAGCCCACCTGCGCGAAGCCTTCGACGACCCGTTACTGGTGCGCCAAGGCCGCGGCTACGTACTCAGCGAACACGCCGAAGCGCTGGTTGAACCGCTGCGCCAGGTCCTCGAAGAACTTCACGCTCTGCGCCAGCCCGCAGTGTTCGACCCGGCACGCTGCGAGCGGCGCTTCTGCCTGGCGGCCTCTGACTATGTAGCCGAACACATGCTGCCGTTGCTGGTGGCGGCGCTGGAGCGTGAAGCACCAGGCGTATCGCTGGAGTACCGCACTTGGCAGGCTGGCCAGTATGCCTTGCTGGCCAGTGGCGAAATCGACCTGGCTACCACCTTGTTCGACGAGTCGCCACCCAACCTGCATGGGCGCTTGCTGGGTGAAGACCGCGCCGTGTGCCTGATGCGCCACGACCACCCGCTGGCAGCGCATGCTGCACTCAGCCAGGCCGACTACCTGGCGCACAAGCATGTGCGCATTTCCGGCGGTGGCGACAAGGACAGCTTCATCGACCGCTACCTGCGTGCACAGGGGTTGCAGCGACGGGTCAGCCTGGAAGTGCCGTTCTTTTCCGCCACCGTGAAAGTCATTGCCAACAGCCAGGCCGTGGCCACGGTTCCCGAGCACATCGCCCGGCAGTTATGCCGTTTGCATGACCTGGCCTGGCGGCCGCTTGGTTTCATCGACCACAGCCAGCGCTACTGGGTGGTGTGGCACCAAAGGCTGCAGGCTTCGGCCGAGCACCGCTGGTTCCGCAACCGCGTGTTCGAGCTGTGGCGCCAGTCGCAGTTCGGCGTGCAAGGCGGGCATGCGGGTTCGCCATAGCAGGTATGCACAACGTGGGGTTATTCGGTTGGGCACGGGTGCCTAGACTGGGTGGCAGTGGATCACCCAAAGGAGCCCCCACGTGACCCCCGAACAATTCCGCCAATACGGCCACCAACTGATCGACCTGATCGCCGACTATCGCCAAACCGTCGGCGAACGCCCGGTCATGGCCCAGGTCGAACCTGGCTACCTCAAGGCCGCTTTGCCCGCAGCCGCGCCCCAGCAAGGCGAACCCTTCGAGGCCATCCTCGACGACGTCAACCAGCTGGTGATGCCTGGCCTGTCTCATTGGCAGCACCCGGATTTCTACGGTTACTTTCCCTCCAACGGCACCCTGTCCTCGGTACTGGGGGACTTCCTCAGCACCGGCCTGGGTGTGCTGGGCCTGTCATGGCAATCCAGCCCGGCCCTGAGCGAACTGGAAGAAACCACCCTCGACTGGCTGCGCCAACTGCTTGGCTTGTCTGGACAATGGAGCGGGGTCATCCAGGACACCGCTTCGACCAGCACGCTGGTAGCGCTTATCAGCGCCCGTGAACGCGCCACCGATTACGCCTTGGTACGCGGTGGCCTGCAGGCTGAAGCCAAGCCTTTGATCGTGTATGTCAGCGCCCATGCCCACAGCTCGGTGGACAAGGCCGCGCTGCTGGCCGGTTTTGGCCGCGACAACATCCGGCTTATCCCCACTGACGAGCGTTACGCGCTGCGCCCCGAGGCGTTGCAGGCGGCGATCGAGCAAGACCTGGCCGCCGGTAACCAGCCATGCGCCGTAGTTGCCACCACCGGCACCACGACGACCACTGCCCTCGACCCGTTGCGCCCGATCGGCGAAATTGCCCAGGCCCATGGCCTGTGGCTGCATGTAGACTCGGCCATGGCAGGTTCGGCGATGATTCTGCCCGAGTGCCGCTGGATGTGGGACGGCATCGAGTTGGCCGACTCGGTGGTGGTCAATGCCCACAAGTGGCTGGGTGTGGCCTTCGATTGCTCGATCTATTACGTCCGTGACCCGCAGCACCTGATCCGGGTCATGAGCACCAACCCCAGCTACCTGCAGTCGGCGGTGGACGGCGAGGTGAAGAACCTGCGTGACTGGGGGATCCCGTTGGGCCGTCGGTTCCGCGCATTGAAGCTGTGGTTCATGCTGCGCAGCGAGGGCGTTGACGCGTTGCAGGCGCGGCTGCGGCGTGACCTGGACAATGCCCAGTGGTTGGCAGGGCAAGTGGGGGCTACAGCAGAGTGGGAAGTGCTGGCGCCGGTGCAATTGCAGACCTTGTGCATTCGCCATCGGCCGGCGGGGCTGGAAGGGGAAGCGCTGGATGCGCATACCAAGGGTTGGGCCGAGCGGTTGAATGCGTCTGGGGATGCGTATGTGACGCCGGCGACGCTGGATGGGCGGTGGATGGTGCGGGTGTCGGTTGGTGCGTTGCCGACTGAGCGGGGGGATGTCGAGCGGCTCTGGACGCGCTTGCAGGAAGTGGTTGAAGGCTGACAATGCCGGGGCCGCAATGCGGCCCCGGCGGTCTATCAGTGGCTCACTGCCTGAAAGCTGCCTTTACGGCTAGCTTCATACGCTTCCTTCTCCATCGGCTTGGCCGCTGGGTTACCCAGGTCTTCCATCGCCAGGCGGTGGGTTTCCGGGGCAATGTAGGCCGCCAAGGCGCACACGCAGGTGATGAAGAACGCCAGGCTACCGACTACCAGCGGGATATTGTCCGAGCCAGGCGGGGCAACCAGTGCGAACAGCGCCGGCAGCATGGCAGTCAGCATGGTGCCGATGTTCTGCGCGATGGCCATGGCCGAAACGCGGTAGCGGGTGTGGAACAGTTCTGGGTAGAAGCTTGGGAACACCGCGTTGTAACCCTGATACACCATGCCCCACATCACGATCGAGGCGGCGAACGCCATTGGCACGTTCTGGATGCTGATTGCATACAGGTAGACGAAGGCCAGCAGACCAGAGCCCAGGCAGCCGGCGATCATGGTCGGGCGACGGCCGATCTTGTCCGACAAGTTACCCACGAACGGGATCACCAGCACCGCGACGATGTTGCCCACTACCGGGATCCACAGGTACACGCTCTTGTCGAAACCGATGCCATACGCCGGCTGCACCGCGTAGGCGGCACCGAAGATGGTGGCCACGACCGGGATCACGTTCATCAGCGCCATGAACATCACCAGCACCATGTGCTTCCAGCTGTGGCGGAAAGCTTCGCTGATTGGCGACTTGGCAACCTTGTCCTGTTTCTCTTCTTTCACGAACGCCGGGGTTTCGTGCACTTCCTTACGGATGATGAAGCCGGCAATCAGCACGATGGCGCTCATCAGGAACGGAATGCGCCAGCCCCATTCGGTGAAGGCTTCGCTAGGCATGAAGTAAGCCAGTGGCAGGAACACCGCCGCCGCCAGTACTTGGCCCGCTTGCACGCCCTGCAGGGTGAAGCTGGCGTAATAACCTCTTCGGCCGAATGGCGCGTGCTCCATGATCATGGAACTGGCCCCGGAGATTTCCCCGGCCACGGCAAAGCCCTGGATCAGGCGCAGTACCACCAGCAAGGCCGGTGCGAGGTAACCGATGTCGTGGTAGGTAGGCAGCAGGCCTACGGCCATGGTCGACAGGCCCATCAGGAACATGCACAGCAGCAGGACGTTCTTGCGGCCGCGGGTATCACCCCAGTGGCCCAACACGAAGGCGCCGACCGGGCGCGCCAGGTAGCCCACGCCGTACGTGGCCAACGAGGCGATGATGGCCATTTTCGGGTCGGTATTGGGGAAGAAGATCTGCGGGAAAATCAGCGCAGCGGCCTGGGCATAGATGAAAAAGTCGTAGTACTCGAGTGCCGAGCCTATCCATCCACTGGCGGTCGCTTTCTTTGCTTGCGAGCTGGAGTGAGCCATCGTTGTCTCCGTTGTTATTGTTGTTTGCGCAGGTTCCGCCAGAGGTTATGCCAAGGCAGGAGGCAACGGTCGGTGTGCCTGCGTCTGTGGTTCATGTTGACCACGGGCCAGCGGTCTAGCAATTCGCCAAAACGGGTTTTGTGCGATAATCGAACGCAAAACTAACCATTCCGTACAAATGAATTGAAGCGAGGACTTTACCTGCGAATAATCGATCGTGCCATAAACTGTGCCCGTGGTTTCTACCTGACCGGCACCGTAATTTTCTAACAACAAGGAACTCCCGCCATGCAGCGTTCGATCGCTACCGTGTCCTTGAGCGGCACCCTGCCGGAAAAGCTCGAAGCCATCGCCGCCGCCGGTTTTGACGGCGTCGAGATCTTCGAAAACGACTTGCTCTATTACGCTGGCAGCCCGCGCCAGGTGCGTCAGATGTGTGCCGACCTGGGCATTGCCATCACCTTGTTCCAGCCGTTTCGTGATTTTGAAGGTTGCCGCCGCGACCGCCTGCAGAAAAACCTCGACCGCGCCGAGCGCAAGTTCGACCTGATGCAGGAGCTGGGTACCGACTTGGTGCTGGTGTGCAGCAACGTCCAGGCCGATGCCCTGGGTGATGAGCAACTGCTGGTCGACGACTTGCGCCTGTTGGCCGAGCATGCCGGCAAGCGCGGCCTGCGCATTGGTTACGAAGCCCTGGCGTGGGGCCGCCACGTCAACACCTATCAGCAAGTTTGGAACCTGGTGCGCCAGGCTGACCACCCGGCCCTCGGGGTGATCCTTGACAGCTTCCACACCTTGTCGCTGAAGGGCGACCCAAGCGCGATCCGCGACATCCCAGGCGACAAGATCTTCTTCGTGCAAATGGCCGACGCGCCGATCCTGGCCATGGATGTGCTGGAGTGGAGCCGCCATTTCCGCTGCTTCCCAGGGCAGGGCGAAATGGATATGGCCGGCTTCCTCGCGCCGATCCTTGCCACGGGGTACCGTGGGCCGCTGTCGCTGGAAATTTTCAACGACGGCTTCCGCGCCGCGCCGACCCGGCAGAATGCCGCCGACGGTTTGCGTTCACTGCTGTACCTCGAAGAACAGACCCGCTTGCGCTTGGAGCAGGAACACACGCCGATCGAACCTGGCGTGCTGTTCACCCCGCCGGCGGCCAGTGCCTATGATGGGGTGGAGTTCCTCGAGTTCGCGGTCGACGAAGCCGTCGGCGCGCGCCTGAGCAGCTGGCTAAAGCGCCTGGGCTTTGCCGAAGCCGGCAAGCACCGCAGCAAGGACGTTCAACTGTTGCGCCAGGGCGATATCAACATTGTCCTGAACGCCGAACCCTATTCCTTCGGCCACAACTTCTTCGAGGCCCACGGCCCGTCGCTGTGCGCCACCGCGTTGCGGGTCAAGGATCCGCAAGCCGCCTTGAAACGCGCCACCGCCTTCCGTGGCCAGCCGTTCCGTGGCCTGGTCGGCCCCAACGAGTGCGAAGTACCCGCGGTACGTGCACCGGACGGCAGCCTGCTGTACCTGGTGGAGCAGGGCACTGCTGGCCACACCTTGTACGACACCGATTTCAGCCTGGACAAGAGCGCCACTGCCACTGGCGGCCTGCGCCGCATCGACCATATGGCGCTGGCCCTGCCGGCCGAGTCGCTGGACAGCTGGGTGCTGTTCTACAAGAGCCTGTTCGACTTTGCCGCCGACGATGAAGTGGTGCTGCCCGACCCGTATGGCCTGGTCAAGAGCCGCGCCCTGCGCAGCCAGTGCGGCACCCTGCGCCTGCCGCTGAACATCTCGGAAAACCGCAACACGGCTATTGCCCATGCGCTGTCCAGCTACCGGGGGTCGGGTGTACACCACATCGCCTTCGATTGTGATGACATCTTCCGTGAGGTGGCACGGGCCAAGCTGGCCGGGGTTCCGCTGCTGGAAATCCCGCTCAACTACTACGACGACCTCGCGGCGCGCTTCGATTTCGACGACGAGTTCCTCAGCGAGCTGGCGTACTACAACGTGCTGTATGACCGCGACGCCCAGGGCGGCGAGCTGTTCCACGTGTACACCGAACCGTTCGAAGAGCGCTTCTTCTTCGAAATCATCCAGCGCAAGGGGGGCTATGCCGGTTACGGCGCGGCCAACGTCGCGGTGCGCCTGGCGGCCATGGCCAAGGCCCGTAGCGGCGCGGCGCGCAAGCCGGTCCTCTGACCCCAACGTGTAGGAGCGGCCTTGTGTCGCGATGGGCCGCAAAGCGGCCCCAAAAATTGATGCCGCGACACAGAACCTGGGGCCGCTTAGCGGCCCATCGCGACACAAGGCCGCTCCTACACCGACCGTGTATGCATCAGCGGCGCTCAGCCACCAGCAACAACGACTGCGGAACCGCACTCTGCGGGTGCTGTGGCTCCTGCAGGCTGACTAGCCTCAACCCTGCCATGTCCAGCGCATTCAGCCAGCTGGCCAGGGTACGGAAGTACCACGGCATCGGTTGCCAATCCCCCGCAAAACCGGCAAATGATTCTTCCCGCCAGCCATCCTGATAATCCCCACCGGCCACGCTCCATGGGTGCAACGTCTGGATCACCAGTGCGCCGCCCGGCACAAGCAGGTCATTCATTGCCGCCAGCAGCGGGATGATGTCCTGGTGCAGCAGCGCAAAGTTGGCACAAACGAGGTCATAGCCCTTGCCCACGTAAACCTGGCCCTCGGCCAATTGTGCGTAGCTGGCCAGGTGCACCTCGGCGGCGCCCACAGCACGTGCGGCATCCACCAGAGCCCTGTCACCATCGACGCCCACAGCCTCGATTCCACGGTCGTCCAGCGCGCGCAGCAGCCAGCCCTCGCCACAGCCCAGGTCAAGTACCCGTTCGGGCTGACGGCCGAGGATGGCCAGCAGAATGGCCTGGTCAGTGACTTGCCGGCGGCTCTCGATGGCGCCGCTGCGCACGGCATCGATCCAGGCCTGGGCGTTGTGCTGCCAACTGTCGAGCAGGGTGCTTTCAGGGTCAGACATGGTGGTGTCCCGGTAGTTGAACTTGCGTTGTGTTGAAACGCTACCTTAATATTGAAAACAATTCTCACTTGCGCAAACAGAATCGCCCCCATGAGCGACGTGCTACCTGGCTCCGACAATCACCTGCGCAATGTAGAAGCACTCTACAACGGCCACCAAGGCTGGCTGCATGCCAGATTGCGCAGGCGCCTGGGCAACGCGGTGGATGCAGCCGACCTGGTGCAGGATACCTTCGCGCGCATTCTGGCCTCGAAGACCGTGGTGTTTGACGAGCCACGCGCCTACTTGAGCTGTGTCGCAGGCGGCATCCTTGCCAACTGGTGCCAGCGCAAATCGCTGGAGCGTGCCTACCTCAAGGCCCTTGAACACTTGCCGGAACCCGAGGTGCCTTCGCCCGAGGCCCGCTTGCTGATTCTGGAAACCCTGCACGAGATAGATGCCATGCTCGACACCTTGCCGCCGTTGGTCAGGCGCGCGTTTCTGCTATCCCAGCTGGGCGGCATGAAGTACGCAGCCATTGCCGAACAGCTGGGGGTATCGCTCATCACCATCAAGCGTTACATGAAACAGGCGTTTCTCCAGTGCTTGAGGCTGGTCGACTAGATGGTCGATGTCCAGCGTGCCGGCCCGGCGGATACCGAAGTGCTTGAAGAAGCGGCCGAGTGGTTGATGACCCTGAGTGCCGGTGATGTCACCGAGGCGCAACGGGCCGACTGGTTGGCCTGGCGCAGCAGCAGCCCGGCGCGTGCGCAGGCCTGGCAGCGTGCCGAACGGCTGATGGGCAAGCTGGAAGGTCTACCGCCGGCGCTGTCGATGTCGGCACTCGACCGCCCGGCCGACCCCGGCCGTCGGGCGATGATCAGCCGGGTGGCGTTGCTGCTGGCCGTGCTTCCGGCAGGTTGGGCCAGCTGGAGGCTGGCCGACCAACAAGGTTGGGCCGCCGACTATCGCTCGAGCGTAGGCGAATGCCGCCAGCTCACCCTGGCCGATGGTACGCAGGTCTACCTCAATACCGACTCTGCAATCGACATCCGCTTCGATGGCAACGAGCGTTTCATTCAACTGCGCCGCGGTGAAATCCTGGTGCAGACTGCGCCCGACATCGTGGTCCCGGCGCGGCCCCTACGGGTGGGAACACGGGAAGGGCGCATGCAAGCCTTGGGTACTCGCTTCAGTGTGCGAGAGCGGGATGGGCGCACCTGGCTGGCCGTTGTCGAAGGGGCCGTTCGCATCGAACCCGCCGGTGGAGGCGCCAATGCAGGCGCCGTTGTCCAGGCCGGCGAGCGGGTCGATTTCAATGCGCACAGGGTCGGCCGGCCCATGCCGGTCGACCTCACTGCAACGGCCTGGACCCAAGGCATGCTGCTGGCAGACAGCATGCGGCTGGACGAATTTGTGGCCGAGCTGGCGCGCTACCAACGGGGCTTCATTCGCTGCGACCCCCGCATTGCCGGCCTGCGCATTTCGGGGGCCTTTCCGGTCAGCGATACCAGGCGCAGCCTGAGCATGCTGGAGTCGACCTATGCCTTGCAGGTCTCCGCGCACATGAATGGCTACTGGACCCTGCTTTCTCCCGCGCAGCCCTGAAATGCAAGGTACAGCAAAAAAAACGGCTACCCGGGTGATACTTTTTTCAATCTCGGCTGGCAACAGGAATGAACACTTCCATTCCCAGCCAGAAGGACCCGCCTTTCATGCCTGTTGCAAGTCGTCCATTCCGTAAGCGTGCTTTAGCTGTTGCTGTGCGCGGCTCCCTTTTTGGCGCAGTTCTGGTGGCAGGGGTTGGCCAGTTGCTGCCAGCCGTCGCGCAGCCCCTGGACGCGGTGGCCATCCGCACTTACCAGATTGCCCCGGGCCCGCTAGGGCGGGTCTTGTCCAGTTTCGCGCTGGCTTGCGGCGTTGCGCTTTCGTTTGAACCGGCATTGACCGATGGCCTGCACAGCCCCGGGCTTAGCGGCGCCTATTCGGCGCGGGATGGTATCGCCCAGTTGCTTGCCGGCAGCGGCCTTGAGCTGGTGGAGCTGAGTAACGGCAGCTATCAATTGATCCGCCAGCCAAGCAGTGGTGATAGCCTCACGCTGGCCGCTACCACCATCGAAGCCAATGGCATACGCCACGAAACCTTGCCTGAAGCCTACGCCGGGGGGCAGGTTGCGCGGGGTGGGCGGCTAGGCATGCTTGGCAACAAGGACGTGATGGATACGCCTTTCAGCGTTACCAGCTACACCGCAAAAACCCTCGCCGACCTGCAGACGGTTACCGTGGCCGATGCCCTGGAGCGTGACCCTTCTGTGCGTTCTACCGGGCAAGCGGGTGGCATCGTCGATTCGTTCTTCATTCGCGGGTTCCCGGTGGGTGAAGGCAACCTGGGCGAACTGGCGTTCGATGGTGTGTACGGGGTTGCACCCAATTACCGCGTGTTCACCGAATATGCCGAGCGGGTAGAAGTGCTCAAGGGGCCGGGGGCTTTGATGTACGGTATTTCCCCGAACAGCGGCGTTGGCGGCGTGATCAACATCGTGCCCAAACGCGCGCTCGCCGAGGATTTGACGCGTGTCACCGCCAGCTACAGCTCTGACACCCAGGTGGGTGGCCACCTCGACATCAGCCGCCGTTTCGGGGACCAGCGGCAATGGGGCGTGCGTTTCAACGGCAGCCTCGCCCAGGGCGACACGGCTATCGATGACCAGCAGCGTGCCTTGGACATTGGCGCCATCGCCCTGGACTATCAAGGTGAGCGCTTGCGCCTGAACCTAGACTTCATCAGCCAGAAAGAGCGTTGGGATGCCGCCTCGCGGCCCTTCACCGTAGCGCCTGGCTTCGGTGTGCCCTCTGCCGCCAGTGGTCGAACCAACCTGCCGCAGGACTGGGGCTGGTCGAATACCCGCGAACAATCAGCGTTGCTGGGTGGAGAATATGACATCAGTGACTCACTGACGGTGTTTGCACATGCCGGTGGCGGCAGGGCAGATGTGGCGCGGATGTCCGACCAAGTACCGAAAATTCTCAATGCGGCGGGCGACACCAGCAACACCCCCGGTTACTACAAGTTCAACGTCGATCGTTCCACCGCCGATGTGGGGCTGCGTGCGCTGTTTGAAACCGGAGCGGTCAATCATACGGTAACGGCCATGGCTACCCGCTACCAGGATGAGCTGTCACGCGGCATCAACTTCGGCAAGGAGATCGTTTCGAACATCTATCACCCGGTGGATGTGCCCAAGCAATACATCGCTGCGCCGAAGGTGAGCCGGGTGTCTGAGTCCGAGCTGACCGGCGTTGCCCTGACAGACACCTTGTCGGTACTCGACGACCGCGTGCAATTGACGCTGGGGGTGCGCCGGCAGGAAATCGAGTCACGCAACTACACAGCGGGGGTGTTCACCACGCGCTACAACGACAGTGCAATTACCCCCGTCGTAGGCGTGGTGGTCAAGCCGTGGGAAAACGTCGCGCTGTACTACAACTATGTCGAAGGCTTGAGCAAAGGCGATATCGCACCGGACACGGCAACCAATGGCGGTGATGCCTTTGCACCCTACAAGACCAAGCAGCATGAGCTGGGTGTGAAGTACGAACACAACACGTTCATGACCACAGTTTCGGTGTTCCAGATAGAAAAACCTAGCGGTGAGCTTGGCGCCGACCGCCGCTTCTCGGTCGAGGCCCAGCAACGTAACCGCGGTATCGAGCTGAGCATGTTCGGTGAGGTTGCACCGGGCACCCGGTTGCTGGGCGGCGTGACGGTGCTGGACGGCAAGCTGACGGATACGGCAACCCCCGCCAACAAGGGTAACGAAGCGGTCGGCGTGCCGGACGTGCAGGCCAACCTGTGGGCGGAGTGGGATACACCTTGGGCTGAGGGCGTGACGCTGACCGGTGGTGCTATCTATACCGACAGCCAGTACATCGACCAGGCCAATACCCAGGCACTCGATGCCTGGACACGGTTCGACGTCGGGGCGCGCTATGCCACCCGGATCGATGGCCGCCCTACAACATTCCGGGCAACGGTGCAGAACGTGTTCGACCGCGAGTATTGGTCGGGCGTAGCTTCGTACGGCGCGATATCGCCGGGTTACCCGAGGGCGTTGCAGTTGTCGGCCACGGTAGACTTCTGATGCAGGCCCGGTGCCAAAGCGCAGGGGGTATCGTTACCCGGTCGCTGTGTTTTTTCGCTTGACCCGGTACATATCCCCGTCGGCATGGCGCAGCAGCATGTCGGCATCGTGGCCATCTTCAGGGAAGCACGCCACGCCGATGCTGCAGGAGGGCGCGTCGATGCCGGACAACTCCATGCCGAGTGGCTCGGCCATGGCTGCGAGAATACGGGCTACCTGCTCGGCGATGGCCTCTGGCGATGGGCAGTCGGTCAACAGCACGGTGAACTCGTCACCGCCCATGCGCGCCACCGTATCGGTTGCACTTACGCAACCTTCCAGCCGCCGTGCAAGCGTGCACAGCACCCGGTCACCCACGGCATGCCTGTGCACATCGTTGATTTCCTTGAAGTCGTTGATGTCCAGAAACAGCAACGCCAGCGTGTGATCGTGTCGCCGTGCCGTGGCAAGGGCGGTGTCCAGGCGTTCATTGAACATGGCCCGGTTGGCCAGCCGGGTCAGCGGGTCGTGATGGGCGAGGAAGCGCAGTTCATCTTCGGCCTGGCGCAAGGCGGTCACATCCCGCGCCACACCGATACGCGCTTGAGCCTCTTCGGACCAGCTGGCTGCCCACAGGATGTGCACGACGCCGCCGTCCTTGCGTACATAGCGGTTGCGGAAGTCGTAGTGCGCCTGGCCGTTCATCACCCGCACAATAGAGGCGCGCGTGGCTGCAAGGTCGTCAGGGTGCATGTAGTCGGTGATCGGTGTGCCAACCAGTTCGCAGGCTTTGTAGCCCAGCAACACTTCGCAGGCATCGCTGACGAAGACGATCTGGTTGTCCCTGTCGACCACGAACACCGTATCCAGCATCAGGTGGATCAGCCTGGGGTACAAGGCTTGCAGGTCTACGGGCATGGTTCAGGACGTCCGCGGCAAGGGTGACCGATCATAGCGCGAAGAAATGCGTCGCAGCTATGGGAAGTCAGCGTCAGTTGCTCACCATGAGTTCCGGCCCCAGGTAGCTGTTGACCTGTTCGATATCGTCATCCCCGAGGCTGCCCACCGAGGAGGCCAGGCGCAACCGTGACATCAGGTAGTTCAACTTGGCCTCGAACAGATCATGGCGGGCGTCATACAGCAGTTCCTCGGCGTTGAGCACGTCCGAATTGGTGCTGGTGCCGCCTTCCTTGAAGCCCTTGCGGGTCGAAGTCAGCGAGCGTTCGTTGGAGGCCACGGCCTTTTCCAGCGCATGAACGCGCAAGGCGCCACTCTGCACGCCACGGTACTCGCGGGTGGTGTCGGAAATCACCTCCTGGCGCGTTGCGTCGAGTTCGTCCAGGGCTTTGGAACTGTTGGCGCTGGCCTGACGGGTCAGGGCGCTCGTACTGCCGCCGCTGTACAGCGGAATGTTCAGCTCCAGCCCGATCGAGCTGTAGTGGTTGCGCTGGTTCAACTCGGATATCGACTGGCTGCTGCCAGCGGTATAGCCCGCCACGAAATCCAGGGTGGGGTAGTGCCCGGCGCGGGCGCGGTTGACTTCTTCTTCGGCCAGCTCGTAGTTGTGCCGGCGCGCATGAATCAGCGGGCTGTCGGCCTGGGCTTTCACCAGCCAGTCCTGCAGGTTGCCCGGCATCAGCGGCGGCGTGGCGAAGCCTGGCTGCAAAGTGGTCAGCGACTGCGGGGTTTCGCCAATGTATTCCTCCAGCTTGCGCCGGGCGTTGATCAGGTTGTCCTGGGCCTCGATCAGGTCGGCTTCGGCGAGGTCACGGCGGGCCACCGATTCGTCGACATCGGTGATGGTGCCGGCCCCCAGCTCCTTGCGCCGCTTTGCCGAGGCCAGTTGCTCTTCGAAGGCGTTCAACTTGGCCTTGGCCAGGGTGATGGTTTCGCTGGCCAGCAGCACATCGAAGTAGGCGTCGGCCAGGCGCACGGCGGCGTCCTGGCTCTTGGCATCGAACACCGCCACGCTATAGTCGGCCCGTTGCTGACCCTGGCGGTACTCGGCCATCTTCTGCTTGTTGAACAGAGGCTGGCGCAGGCGCACGTTGGCGCCTTTGGAGTCGTAGTCCAGGTCGTTGTCCTGGCCATTCTGGCGCTGGCTGCCATTGACCCTGTTGAAGTAGGCCGCTGCGTTGATCTGCGGCAGCAGGCCCGCCTCACCGATGGCGCGGTTCTCGCCGCCGGCTTGTTTCTCATGCACCGCGGCGCGGTAGATCGGGCCCTGGTATTGCAACAGGTCCCAGGCTTCCTTCAGGTCCATGGCACTGGCCTGAACGGCCACCCCCAACAGGCACAACAGCAGGCATGGGCGTTTCATGTCATTGCTCCTTGAACGCGGCGTCTACGCGTTCGAGCATGGGTTTGAGCAGGTAGCTGAGCAGGTTGCGTTCGCCGGTCTTGATGGTGACGGTGGCGGGCATGCCGGGGCGAATATGGTTGCTGCCCAGCAGCCCCATGCCGGTTGGCGTCACTTCCACCTGGGCCAGGTAGAACGGCTGCTTGCTTTCTTCGTCGAGCAGGCGGTCGGCGGAAATGGTCTTCACCCGCCCCGGAATGTTCGGCGTCTGAGCATGGTTGAAGGCCGGGAAGGCGATGTCTACGGCCAGGCCTGGCACCATCTTGTCGATGGCCTGTACCGGGATCATCGCATCGACCTGCAGCGGCTGGTCGAGCGGCACCACTTCCATGATCTTGGCACCTGGCTGGATAATGCCGCCGACCGTGGCGATGCTCAGGCCCTGGACCATGCCGTCGATGGGCGAGCGGATCACCGTGTGGGTCACTTCATAGTCCAGCGCGCGCAACCGGTCGGCCAGGGTGGTGTTTTCCTTGGCGGTGTCGGTCAGTTGCGATTCCACTTCCTTCAGGTAGTCGTGCTGGCGTTGCAGCATGCGCAGCTTGATTTCGGTGGCCTGGCTACGCGCCCGGGCAATGTTGTTGAGGTTTTCGGCCTGGCCTGCGGCCAGGTCGGCATTGCTGCGCTCCAGCTCCAGCAGGCGGTTGCGCGGCACATAGCCTTCGGCGGCGAGTACGCGGGTGCCTTGCAGTTCCTGGTTGAGGAAGCCGATCTGCGAGGCGCGGGCGCCGTATACCTGCTGCAGGCCCTTGAGTTGCACCGCCGAGGCCGTGAGGTTTTCTTCGAGGATGCTCAGTTCACCGGCGAGCCCGGCGCGGCGGGTGTCGAGCAGCCGCTGCTGCAGGTCCATGGCTGCCAGCAAGCGTGGGTCACTGCCATAGTGTTCGAGCAGGGCGGGGTCGAACGTGACGCTGTCGCGGCCGTCGCGTTCGGCTTCCAGGCGGTTTTCCACGGTTTTGCTGACGATGTACTGGGCGCTGAGCGCGCCTTGTTCGGCCACCGCGCGCAGGGCATCGAGGCGCACCACTTCCTGGCCTTTTTTCACCACATCGCCTTCGCGCACCAGGATCGCCTCGACCGTGCCGCCGCTCAGGTGTTGTACCGCCTTGCGGTTGCTGGTGACCTTGACCGTGCCGGTGGCGACCACCCCGGCATCCAGTGGCGCCAGGCAAGACCACAGCAGAAAGCCGCCAAAGCCGGCAATGACCATCCATACGCCCCAGCGTGCCGGACGGCCTGCATCCAGGTCGATCAGGTTGTTGGCTTCGGCGGGGATCAATTCGGCGTGCTGAATGATCTGCATGATCGGTTACTCCCGTACTTTTACCGAAGCCAGCGGGGCGGCCGCGGTCGCCGGAATCACCGCAGCCTTGCGCAAGGCTGCGAATACTTCGTCGCGGCTGCCGAGCATGTGCACTCCACCGTCGCGCAGCATCAGTATCTGGTCCACCGCGCACAGCACGTTAGGCCGGTGGGAGATGAGGACCACCGTGGCCCCGCGCGTCTTGAGTTCGGCCAGGGCATCGACCAGGGCCTTTTCGCCGACGTCATCAAGGTTGGCGTTTGGCTCGTCCAGCACTACCAGGTTAGGCTCGCCGTACAATGCGCGGGCCAGGGCGATGCGTTGCTTCTGGCCACCGGACAGCGGGCTGCCGTCGGCGGCCAGGCGGGTGTCGTAGCCCTGCGGGAAACGCAGGATCATGTCATGCACGCCACTGCTGCGGGCAGCACGGATCACCGCGTCGCTGTCCACCTCGGCAAAGCGTGCGATGTTTTCGGCGATGGTGCCTTCGAACAGCTCCACGTCCTGTGGCAGGTAGCCCAGCCACGGGCCCAGTTCGGCCTTGTTCCAGTTGAAGATGTCGGCACCGTCCAGGCGCACCTTGCCGGCCTGGGTCGGCCACACCCCCACCAGCAGGCGGGCAAGGGTGGATTTGCCCGAGGCCGAGGGGCCAATGATGCCCAGGCTGTCGCCCGGGGCCAGGCTGAAGCTCACCCCGCGCACAATGCTGGTGCTGCTGCCGGGGGCGCCAGCGATCACATTTTCCACGGCCAGCATGCCCATCGGGCGCTGCAGGGACATGCTCGGTGGCCGTTGCGGGTAGTCCTGCAGCAGGTCGTTGAGCCGGCCCCAGGCCAGGCGGCAGCCCAGCAGTTGCTTCCAGGACGCGATCACCTGCTCCACCGGGCCCAATGCGCGGCCGGTCAGGATCGAGCAGGCGATCATCATGCCGGGGGTGATCTTGCCCTCGATCGCCAGCAGTGCGCCGGTGCCAAGAATCAGTGACTGCAAGGTGATACGCACGAAGCGCCCGGTGCTGCTGATCAGTGCCGCGCGGTCGGAGGCCAGGGTCTGCATCTGCAGGATGCGCAAGTGGCCCTGGTACCAGCGCTTGCCGATTGCCGGCAGCATGCCCATGGCCTCGATCACTTCAGCGTTGCGCAAGTTGTTGTTGGCGTAGCTGGCCGACGACATGGCCGCCTGGTTGGCTTCGGCCAAGGGCTTTTGCGTGGCTTTTTCCGTGAGGTAGGCCAGGCCGACCAGAATCAGCGAGCCGATTGTCGTCACCAGCCCAAGCCACGGGTGGATCAGGTAACAGACCAGTAGGTAGATCGGCGTCCAGGGCGCGTCGAAGAAGGCGAACAGGCCGTTGCCAGTAAGAAATTGGCGCACCTGCGCCAAGTCCTGCAGTGCCTGGGCCGGGTTCCCGCCGGCGCGGTTCAGGTTGCGCTCGAAGGCGGCGCTGAAAAGGCGCCGGTTGAGGTTCATGTCCAGGCAGTTACCGACCCGGATCAGCACCCGGGTGCGGACCATCTCCAGCGCCGACATCAGCAGGAACAGCCCTACCACCAGCAGGGTAAGCATGGCCAAGGTCGTGACATTGCGGCTCACCAGGGCGCGGTCGTACACCTGCAGCATGTAAATGGCTGGCGTCAACATCATGACGTTGATCACGCCGCTGAAGGCGGCCAGGGCGTAAAAGCTGCGACGCAAGCGAAACAACACGTCGGCCAGCTCGGAGCGGGTGCGCGGTGGCTTAGGCATCGGGGGCCTCCCTTTATCGCTAAGCGGGAAGCCCTTGCGGCCCCCGTACAACGGTAGTTGTGGCTTCTTGGTCGGCGCGCAGACGGGTCGCTCTCAGGGCGAATAGTCCAAATCGCTGCGTTGCTCCCACATGCTGGAGCGTAGGTTGCAACGAAACATTCGGTAATATCTTTTTGCTCTATAAATACTTTGAACTTTTCATAAGTGCCGTGAAAACAGTTAGTTGCATCGCATTATCATCGGTGAGCGATATTTTTGACGGGATATTGACAAGCTTTTCGCCTACGACTTTAGTCTGATGTATTCGGGCCCTGTGCGAGCTGGGGCCGATACATGTGCGTTACACCGCTGTTTCGCACAATTAACAAGGCCTCCGCTGTGTCAGCGGGGGCCGGCTTGCCGGCGATGAGGCCAGTGGCGCCCGTACTGCACCGCCCACCTGTCCCCAGAACCCATGACCAGATACTGCGCACGTCAACACTGACTGGGCGCGGGATGGACCCTGTTGCCCTGTGATTTCTCCCGAAAGATCGAGGGCAATTGCAATGGCCAATTTCAGCAAGTCGGACCTGGAATTCATTCTCAAACAAATCTTCATCGCCGAAGCCCACGCAGATGGCGCCAGCCTGATCGACCTGCTGCCCAACAGCCAGGTGCCATTTGGCCTGCGCACCGTCGACGGCAGCTACAACAACCTGGTGGCCGGACAAAGCGAGTTCGGTGCCGCCGACAACTCATTCCTGCGTCTGCTCGATGCCTCCTACCGTGCCAACTATGTAGGCACCGGCAATGTCGTCGATTCGCAGCCCCGTACCATCAGCAACCTGATCGTCGACCAGACGGCGAACAACCCGGCTGCAGTCGAGGCCAACGGGGGCGCCGCCCCGGTAATGAGCCCCGGCATCGACGGGGTGTTCGGCACCGCCGACGACAAACCGGTGTTCTTCATCCCCAACGTGTCGCCGGACGTGGGCCTGACTGCCGGTTTCAATGCCTGGATGACCTTCTTCGGCCAGTTTTTCGACCATGGCCTGGACCTGGTCACCAAGAGCAGTACCGACATCGTGTTCATCCCGCTGCGCCTGGACGACCCGCTGTACAACGCCAGCAGCCCGACCAACTTCATGGTGTTGTCACGCGCCGTACGCACCGCCGGCGCCGATGGCGTGGTGGGCACCGCCGATGATGGCCAGCCCAACACCACCTCGCCTTTCGTCGACCAAAGCCAGACCTACAGCTCGCACCCCTCGCACCAGGTGTTCCTGCGTGAGTACATGCTCGACGCCGCAGGTGACCCGGTGGCAACCGGCCGGCTGATCACCAACCGCGACCTTGGCGCGGACGGCAAATTCGGCACTGCCGACGACGGCAACAGCGAAAATGGCGGCATGGCCACCTGGGCGGTGGTCAAGGCCCAGGCGCGCGACCTGCTGGGCATCAACCTCACCGACGCCGATGTGCACAGCGTGCCGCTGCTGGCCACCGATGCCTACGGCAACTTCCTGCGTGGGCCCAACGGCATGCCGCAGGTGGTCATGCGCGTGAACAACGGCGCCGATGGCATCGCCGGTACCGCCGACGACGTCACGACGCTGGTCGAAGGCAACCGCGCCGCGCCCATCAGCTTGGCCAATGCCGTGAGTACCGGGCATGGCTTCCTCGACGATATCGCCCACAATGCCGAGCCGGTGAAGGTTGGCGGGGTACTGCAAGCCGACGCCGACAGCGCCGTCGGCAACGTGCAGCCAGTGGGCCCAGGCGGCAACAACCTGACCTACGACAACGAACTGCTCGACGCCCACTACATCGCAGGCGACGGCCGGGTCAACGAAAACATCGGCCTGACCGCCGTGCACCACGTGTTCCACTCCGAGCACAACCGCCTGGTGCAGCAGACCAAGGACACCCTGTTGGCCGCAGGCGACCTGGCGTTCCTCAACGAATGGCTGATCGATGACGTCACCGCCATCCCCACCACGCCCGCCGGCATCGCCGCCCTGGTGTGGGACGGCGAGCGGCTGTTCCAGGCCGCCAAGTTCGGCACCGAAATGCAGTATCAGCACCTGGTGTTCGAAGAGTTCGCTCGCACCATCCAGCCGCAGATCGACGAGTTCCTCGCCCCCAATGGCTACGACACCTCGATCAACCCGGCCATCCTCGCCGAATTCGCGCATGTGGTGTACCGCTTCGGCCACTCGATGCTCACCGAAACTGTCGACCGCTTCGACCCATCGTTCAACCCAGTCTCCGGCGACCCAGCCAACCCTGACCAGCAACTGGGCCTGATCGCCGCGTTCCTCAACCCATTGGCATTCGCCGGCAGCGGTGCCACCGCCGACGAAGCGGCAGGCGCGATCATTCGTGGCGTTACCCGCCAGCTGGGCAACGAAATCGACGAGTTCGTCACCGAAGCCCTGCGCAACAACCTGCTCGGCTTGCCGCTCGACCTGCCGGCGCTGAACATCGCCCGTGGCCGCGACACCGGCATCCCCAGCCTGAACGAGGCGCGCCGCGAGTTCTATGGCGCTACCGGTGACAGCCAGCTCAAGGCCTACATCAGTTGGGCCGACTTTGCCGACCACCTCAAGCACCCGGCCTCGCTGATCAACTTCATCGCCGCCTACGGTACCCACAGCAGCATCACCGGGGCCACCACCGAAGCGGCCAAGCGGGCTGCCGCGGTGGCGCTGGTGCTTGGCGGCGCGGGTGCGCCGGCCGACCGCCTGGACTTCCTCAACAGCACCGGTGCCTGGGCCAACGTGACGCTGGCCGGCAAAGACGGCATCGCCGGCACGGCTGACGATATTGCCGGGGTGACGGTCAGCGGGGTCGATGCCATCGACTTCTGGGTCGGCGGCCTGGCCGAGAAAAAAATGCCCTTTGGCGGCATGCTGGGTTCCAGCTTCAACTTCGTCTTCGAGACCCAGCTGGAAGCGCTGCAGAACGGCGACCGCTTCTACTACCTGTCGCGCACGGCGGGCATGAACTTCGGGACGGAACTGGAAAACAACTCCTTTGCCAAGCTGATCATGCTCAACTCCGACGTGACTCACCTGTCCAATACCGTGTTCCTCACGCCGACCTTCACCCTCGAAGTCAACCAGGCCAACCAGTTCACCGGGCTGGGCGCCGACGGCAAGGCCGACCCGACTGGCGGCATCGAGATCAACGGCGTGGAAATCGTACCGCTGGTGATTCGCGACAACCCCGACACCGTCGGGCCAGACAGCAACTATCTGCATTACACCGGCGAAGATCACGTGGTACTGGGTGGCACCTCCGGCAACGACATCATCATCTCTGGCGACGGCGACGATACCGTCTATGGCGATGCCGGTGACGACGTGCTTGAAGGCGGTGCGGGCAACGATGCGGTGTTGGGCGGTGCCGGCGACGACATCATCACCGACTCGTTCGGCGACAACCGTCTTGAGGGCAACGCCGGTAACGACGTGATCGTCGCCGGCAGCATGCTGGCAGCCGGCAACCTGATCCTGGGCGGTGACGGCCAGGATTTCATCATCACCACCGAAGACATTTCCACCACCTTCGGCGGCCAGGGCGACGACTTCATCCTCGGCGCCAAGACCAACCTGCCACCGACCGGCAACGAGGGTGACGACTGGATCGAGAAGGGCACCCAGGACGGTGCGCCCGGCGACAACTTTGCACCGCTGCTGGGTGACGAAGTGGTCGGCAACGACATTTTCGTCGGTGGCGGTGGCTTCGACGAAATGATCGGTGAGGGCGGCGACGATATCTTCGTCGGCAGCGATGCCCAGGACAAGATGGACGGCATGTCCGGCTTCGACTGGATTACCAACAAGAACGACAAGGTCGGTGTCACCGTGGACCTGAGCCTGGCCGCATTGGCCCAGCCCCATGGCAATGCACCGAACCAGAACGCCGGCGTGTTCAACCCGGTCGGTGCTTCGCCGGCCAGTATCCTCGACCGCTTTGCCGAGGTCGAAGGGGTGTCCGGTTCCAACTACGCCGACGTGCTCAAGGGCGATGATGTCGATGCCGTGACCATCCTCAACCATGGTGGCGCCACCGGTAGCGCCCTGACCAATGTGGCGCTGATTCGTGGCCTGCAGCAGTTCCTGGCCGATGCGGGCTTGCCTACCACGGGCTTTGCCACCGGTAACATCATGCTCGGTGGCAATGGCAGCGACCTGATTGAAGGCCGAGGCGGCGATGACCTGATCGACGGTGACAAATGGCTGAACGTGCGCATTGCCGTGTACGCACCGGGTGACGTCAACCACACCGGCCCCGAAATCGCCAGCTTCGACAGCATGGTCGACATGATCCCGTTCATGCTCGATCGCACCTACAACCCAGGCCAGCTGAAGGCTGTGCGTGAAATTTTGCCTGGCACCTCGACGGGCGGCGCGGCCTTTGACACTGCCATTTTCTCGGGGGTGCAAAGCGAATATGTAGTGAGCCAGAACACCAAAGGCACGGCCGATGTTGCCGATGATGTGTGGACGGTGACCGACACCGTGGCGGGCCGCGATGGCGTCGATACACTGCTGCATATCGAACGCCTGCAGTTCGCCGACAGCCAGCGCGTGCTGGTGACAGGCGTGAACGCACAACCCACGGGCAGCCCGACCATCACCGATGGCAACGGTGCCGCCATTACGGTAGGTGATCTGCTTACGGTGAGCGTGGCCGGTGTGCGTGACGCCGACAACATCAGCGCAGGCAACCCGCTGGGTACGCTGGCCGACCGCTCGGTGTCGTACTACTGGCAGTTCGAGGCGGATCCCGGTAGCGGTGTGTTCCAGGACATCATCCTGCTGCCGGCCGGCGACTTGGCATTCCAGAGCGCCGATGGCACCTCGTTCAAGGTATCGCCAGACCTGGCCGGGCTGAGCCTGCGGGTCAAGGCGATCTACCAGGACGCCCATGGCACCACCGAAGTGCTGTTCTCTGCGCCAACGGCCGTTGTGCAGCCCGGTGCGCCCGTGGTGCCGACGCCGGCCACCCCGGTGGTGGACGCCACGGCAGGGGGGGAGGGGTTGCACATGGTGCGCTCCGACCTCAACTTCATCCTGGCCCAGATCAAGATCGCCGAGGCCGATGCCGCCGGGCAGGACATCCTCTCGTTGATCCCCAACATCCGCGCGCCCCTGGGCCTGCGGGCGGTCGATGGCTCGAACAACAACCTGATGAACCTCAATGGCCACAACAACACCCAGTTCGGTGCCGCCGACAATGTCTTCCCGCGCTTGACCGACCCGGTGTTCAACCCCGCGGAAGGCGCCCCGGCCGGCTTCTTCGGCCCTGGCTCGCCGGCCATTCCCGGCTCGTCGTACCAGCAGACCAGCGGCCCGGTGTTCGACTCGCAGCCGCGCACCATCAGCAACCTGATTGTCGACCAGACCTCCAATAACCCGGCAGCTTATGCCACCGCCTATGACCCAGGTGCCGATGGCGTGCTCAACTTCGGCGCGCCTGGCAACGACGACGTGCTCAAGGATGGCGTACGCATCGTCGCCAGCCCAGGTATGGATGGCCAGTTCGGCACCACGGACGACCACGATGTGTACCTGTTCGAGAACACCGCTGCCGATGCCGGCCTGTCCGCGCCGTTCAACGCCTGGATGACGTTCTTCGGGCAGTTCTTCGACCATGGCCTGGACCTGGTCACCAAGGGCGGCTCGGGTACCATCTACATCCCGCTGCAACCGGATGACCCGCTGTACGTGGAGGGTGGTTTCACCAACTTCATGGTGGTGACCCGTGCCACCAACCTGCCAGGGCCGGATGGCATCCTCGGCAACGCCGACGATATCCACGAGCACACCAACACCACTACGCCGTTCGTTGACCAGAACCAGACCTACAGCTCGCACCCTTCGCACCAGGTGTTCCTGCGTGCCTATGTGATGACCGACGACGGCCCCGTTGCCACTGGCCGGCTGATCACCAACCGCGACCTGGGCGCCGATGGCAAGTTCGGCACCGCCGACGATACCGAAATCGGCGGCATGGCGACCTGGAAGGTGGTCAAGGCCCAGGCCCGCGACCTGCTCGGCATCAACCTGACCGATGCCGACGTCGACAACGTGCCGCTGCTGGCCACCGACGCCTACGGCAACTTCATCAAGGGGCCGAACGGCTACCCGATGGTGGTGATGAAGGGCGTCGACGGCATTGCCGGCACGGCCGATGACCAGCAGGTCGAAGGCAACCCGTTGGCGCCGATCAGCCTCACCAACGCCGTGCGTACCGGGCACCAGTTCCTCGCCGACATTGCCCACAATGCTGTGCCGGTGTTCAGTGGTGGGGTATTGGCGCCGGACGCCGACAACGCCGTTGGCAACGCCGTGCCGGTCAACCCGCAGACCGGTGCCAACCTGGCCTACGACAACGAACTGCTGGATGCGCACTACATCGCCGGCGACGGTCGGGTCAACGAGAACATCGGCCTGACTGCCGTGCATGCGATCTTCCACGCCGAGCACAACCGGCTGGTGGCGCAGACCATGGACACCGTGCTCGACTCGCACGATCTGGCGTTCCTCAACGAATGGCTGCTCAACCCGGTCACCGCATTGCCGGTCACCCCGGCCGAGATCGACGCACTGGTATGGAACGGCGAGCGGTTGTTCCAGGCGGCCAAGTTCGGTACCGAGATGCAATACCAGCATCTGGTGTTCGAGGAGTTCGCCCGTACCGTGCAGCCACGGGTCGACCTGTTCTTTGCCCCGACCCAGGTGTACGACGTCGACCTCGACGCGTCGATCGTGGCCGAGTTCGCCCACACCGTGTACCGTTTCGGCCACTCCATGCTGACCGAGACTGTCGACCGCTTCGACATCGACTTCAACGTCATCAAGGACCCGGCCAGCGCCAACCCCGACCAGCAACTGGGCCTGATCGCCGCGTTCCTCAACCCGCTGGCGTATGCCGCCAGTGGCGTTACCCCCGAGGACGCCACCAGCGCCATCGTGCGTGGCGTCACCCGCCAGGGCGGTAACGAGATCGACGAGTTCGTCACCGAAGCGCTGCGCAACAACCTGCTCGGCCTGCCGTTGGACCTGCCAGCGATCAACATCGCCCGTGGTCGCGACGTTGGCATCCCTTCGCTGAACGCCGTGCGCCGTGATGTCTACGGGCAAACCGGTGATACCCAGCTCAAGCCGTACACCAGCTGGGTCGACCTGGTGCAGCACCTGAAGCACCCTGAGTCGCTGATCAACTTCATCGCGGCCTATGGCACCCACAGCAGCATCACCGGGGCCACCACATTGCTGGAAAAACGCGCTGCGGCCATGGCCCTGGTGTTCGGCGGCGAGGGTGCGCCGGCCGACCGCCTGGACTTCCTCAACAGCAGTGGCGCCTGGGCCAATGTGACGCTGCCCGGCAAGGACGGTGTGCTGGGTACTGCCGACGACCTGAAGGCCGTCACCATCACCGGTGTCGATGCCATCGACCTGTGGATCGGCGGCCTGGCCGAAGAGAAGACCCCGTTCGGTGGCATGCTCGGCAGCACCTTCAACTTCGTGTTCGAAAACCAGATGGAGAAACTGCAGGACGGTGACCGCTTCTACTACCTGGAGCGCACCTCTGGCCTGTCGATGAACGCCGAGCTGGAAAGCAACTCGTTCGCCAAGCTGATCATGGCCAACACCTCGGCCACCCACCTGCCGGGCCTGGTGTTCTCCGACCCAGGCTTGTACCTGGAGCTGGACCAGAGCAAGCAATACAACGACGGCCTTGGTCATGCCGACCCGCTGGGCGAAAACGGCGAACAGGTGGTGTTCCGCGACAGCCCGCTGACGGCTGGCCCGGACAGCAACTACATCCGCTATGCCGGTGCCGAGCACATCGTGCTGGGCGGCACCAACGGTGACGACATCCTGGTGTCCAGCGAGGGTGACGACACGGTCTGGGGCGATGCCGGCAACGACCGCATCGAGGGCGGTGACGGCAACGACCAGCTGCGCGGTGGTGCCGGCGACGACATCATCAGCGACATGGGCGGTGACGACAACATCCAGGGCGGCGACGGCAACGATGTGCTGCACGGCGGCAATGGCGTCAACCTGATCATCGGCGGTTTCGGCAACGACTTCATCGTCACCGGTGAAGACGCCTCCGAAGCCATCGGCGGCCAGGGCAACGACTTTATCCTGGGCAGCAAGGCCAACGAGCAGGACATGGGTAACGAAGGCGACGACTGGATCGAGAAGGGCACCTCGGACGGTGCGCCTGGCGATAACTTCGACCCGTTGGGCAACGACCCGATCATCGGCAACGACGTGTTCATCGGCGGTAACGAGAACGACAAGTTCAACGGTGAAGGCGGCGATGACATCATGGTCGGCAGTTTGGGCTTCGGCGACCGCTATATCGGCGGCTCGGGCTACGACTGGGCCACCTTCAAGGGCCTGGCCCAGGGCGTGACCATCGACTACAGCGACCGCTTCTTCGATGTGCCGCCAGTACCGGGTTCGGGCGCTTCGGCGCTGGTGCGCTTCGACATCATGGAGGGCCTGTCGGGTTCGGCCCATGGCGACTTCCTGCGCGGTGACAACGAAGATGCCGCCAGCTTGCCGACCAATGGCGCCACGGGCAGCGTGCTGACCAACATCAGCCTGATCAACGGCCTGTCCAGCCTGCTGGCGGCGGGTGCGACATTCTACGATGGCGGCAACATCATCCTCGGTGGCAGCGGCAGCGACCTGATCGAAGGCCGTGGCGGCGATGACATCCTCGACGGCGACAAATGGCTGAACGTACGCATCAGCGTACGCGCCAATCACGATGGCACGGGCCCTGAAATCGCCAGCTTCGACAGCATGGAACCGATGGTGCCGTTCATGCTCAATGGCACCTACAATCCCGGCCAGCTAGTGATCGTACGGGAGATCCTCAACGGCACCGACAACTATGACACGGCGGTGTTTTCGGGGGTTGCCACCGATTACAGCGTGGTGGTCGATGGCAACGCGGTGATCGTCACCGACCTGGTGGCCGGGCGCGATGGTGTCGACCACCTGACCGGTATCGAGCGGCTGCAGTTCTCTGACCGCTCGCAGGCCTCCGGCGTGGGTACCGCCGTGAACGCCGGCCCGACGGGGCACCTGGTGATTCTTGACGATGCTACCGGGGTGCGTGACGACACACCGGTCACTGGCCAACTGCTGCGGGTAACACCGCTGGCGGTGCATGATGCCGACAACGTGAGCGCGGCCAACCTGAACGGCGCAGTCAACGGCCCTGTGGCGTATTACTGGCAAGTCGAGAACCTGCCAGGCTCGGGGGTGTATGAAGACATCACCTTTGTTGCCGCTGGCGAAGTTTCGCGGGCCATTGGCACGACCTACCGGGTCACGGACGATGTGGCGGGCCTGAGCATCCGTGTACGTGCGGGGTACCAGGACGCCAAGGGCACACTGGAAATCGTCGATTCGTCGCCCAACAGCGCGCCAAGCGCCGGGCCAGCCGTGACCGGGCTGCTGGTGCAGAACCAGACGCTCACCGCCAACCCGGCGACCATCGTCGATGCCGATGGCCTGAGCAACCCACAGTTCACCTTCCAGTGGCAGGCCAACCGGGGTGTGGGCTGGGTCAACATTGCCGGTGCCATCAGCAGCACCTTTGTCCTGACCCAGGCGCAAGTGGGGCAGAACATGCGGGTGGTGGTCAGCTACGTGGATGACTTCGGCGTGCACGAAAGTGTCGCCTCCGACATCCTCGACCCGGTGGCCAACGTCAACGATGCACCGACCGGTGCCGTGCTGATCAGCGACACCACGCCAGACCAGGGCCAGACACTTACCGCGCTCACGGGCGGTATCGCCGACCTCGATGGTTTAGGTGCCTTCAGCTTCCAGTGGCAGCAAGGCACGGGCGGCACCTTCGCCAACATTGCCGGCGCCACTGCGGCCACCTTTACGCCGGGCTTCGCCCAGGGAAACCAGCAGTTGCGGGTGATCGTGCGTTACACCGATGGCTTTGGCACCCTGGAGTCGCTGACCTCGGCGGCCACCGCAGCAGTGACCGTGCCGCCAGGCGTGGTGCTGACGGGTACCAACGCTGCCAACACCCTGACCGGTGGTGCGGGCAACGACGTGATTTCGGGCCTGGGCGGCAATGACATCCTCAATGGCCTGGCCGGTGCCGACCAGCTGTTCGGGGGTGTCGGCAATGACACCCTCAACGGGGGGGACGACGCCGACCTGCTCAACGGTGAAGATGGCAACGACATCCTCAACGGCGGGCTGGGTGCGGATGTGATGAACGGCGGTGCCGGTAACGATACCTTCGTGGTCGATAACGTCGGTGACACGGTAACCGAAGCACTGAACGGTGGTACCGACCTGGTTCAGACCAGCCTGGCCAGCTACACCTTGGGCGCCAACGTCGAAAACCTGACCTACACCGGCAGCAGTGCCTTCACCGGTACCGGGAACGCGCTGGCAAACACCATCACCGGTGGCGCCGGCAACGACCTGCTCAACGGCGGTGCGGGTGCCGACCGCCTGGTGGGTGGCGTGGGCAACGACACCTATGTGGTGGATGATGCCGGCGACGTCGTGGTCGAAGCCACTGGGGCAGGGACTGACCTGGTGCGTACCACGTTGGCCAGCTACACCATGGCCGCCAACGTCGAGAACCTCACCTACACCGGGGTGGGTAACTTCAGCGGCACTGGTAACGGCCTGGCCAACATCATCAACGGCGCGGCGGGCAATGACACGCTCGCCGGCGACGGTGGCAACGACATCCTCAACGGCAACGCTGGCAACGACACCCTCAACGGCGACGCCGGCAACGATCAGCTGTTCGGCGGCCTGGGTGCCGACCGCCTGAACGGTGGTGGTGGTGATGACAGCCTCGATGGTGGCGATGGCAATGACACGCTGCTGGGGGATGCGGGCAACGACACGTTGCTGGGTGGTGCTGGCGATGACAGCCTGGACGGTGGCAATGGCAACGACTCGTTGCAGGGCGGCGATGGCAACGACACGCTGTTCGGTGATGTCGGCACCGACACCTTGATCGGGGGGGCCGGTAACGACTTCCTCAACGGTGCGGGCGGTAACGATACGGTGGTGGGTGGTGCCGGCAACGACACCATGATGGCAACCGACGGCAACGACGTGTTCCAGTTCGCGGCCGGCTTCGGCAACGACCTGATCATCAACTTCGATGCCATTGCGGCGGGTGGCCAGGATCGGCTGGACATCACCGCCCTCAACATCACCGCGGCTACCTTTGCCGCCAGCGTTACCATCGCCGATGTGGGTGCCGATACGCTGGTCAGCATCGGCGCTGCCGACTCCATCCGCCTGGTGGGGGTGGCGGATGCGACCACGGTGACTGCTGCGGACTTCATCCTGGCGGGTTGAGGGCCTGAAGGCAAAGCTGTTGGTGTCAAATGCCGGGGGCCGCACAGCGGCCCCCGGCTCATTGCCCCACCAGTTCTCCCAGCAACCGCTGCTTGTACCCCTGCAACACCTGGCTATCGCGCTGGCGCGGGTGCGGCAGGTCGATACGCAGGTCCTCGCGAATGCGCCCTGGGTGTGCATCCATGACGATCACCCGGTCGCCCAGGTACAACGCTTCTTCGATGTCGTGGGTCACCATGATCACCGTGCAGCGCTCCTGTACCCAAATGCGCTGCAACTCCTGTTGCAAGCGCACTCGGGTCAGTGCATCCAGGGCGCCAAGCGGTTCGTCCAGCAACAGCACCTTGGGCTTGTTCACCAAGGCACGGGCAATCGCCGCGCGTTGGGCCATGCCGCCGGACAACTGGTGCGGGTAGGCCTGCTCGTAACCACTCAGGCCCACCAGGTCGATGTGCTCGGCCACCAGGCGGTTCTTCTCCAGCGCCGGTAGCGCATGGTTTTTCAAGGCCAGGGCAATGTTTTGCTGCAGGGTCATCCAAGGGAACAGGCGGTGGTCCTGGAACACGATGCCGCGCTCCAGGCCTGGCCCGCGCACGGGTTGCTGGTCCAGCAGGATCTGCCCCTGGTAGTCCTGATCGAGCCCGACAATCAGCCGCAGCAGGGTGGATTTGCCACAGCCACTGGCGCCGAGGATGCTGACGAATTCGCCAGGGCGAATGGCCAGGTCGATGCCTTCGAGCACCGGTACCGGCTTGCCTTTGAGCGGGTACGCCTTGTTCAGGCCGCGAATGGTCAGCGCGCCAGTGCTGGCGGTGGTGGGTAAAGCGTGGGCGATGGCGTTCATGGTTGGGCCTTTCAATGGTTGGTGCGCCAGCGCAGCAGGCGGCGGGTGAGCAGGGTGCACAGCCAGGACATCAGGTAGCCACTCAGGCCGATGCACAGCACGCAGACCACGATGATCTCCATGCGTGCGGTGGCTTCGGCATTCATCATCAGGCTGCCAAGGCCGGCGCCAGCGGACAGGAACAGTTCGCTGCCCACCGAAGTTACCCAGGCGAAGGCCAAGGCCTGCAGCACCCCGGCGGCAATGCCAGGCAGAGCCGCCGGCAGCAGGATCAACCACAGTTGCTGCCAACGGCTGAGCATCAGTACCTGCGCGGCTTCACGGTGCTGGGCAGTGACCTGGCGCAGGCTTTCGAAGGTGTTCAGCACCATGGGGTACAACGCCGCCAGGCTGACGATCAACAGCTTGGCGCCTTCTCCATTACCGAGCCACAAGGCAATCAGCGGGATCCAGCCCAGCATCGGTACCTGGCGCAGGGCATGGAACAGCGGCGCGATCAGGCGGTTGGCCGGTGCGGACAGGGCCATCAGTGCCCCCAGGCCGACACCGCCGACAATGCCGATGGCCAGGCCGCTGCAGGTGCGCAGCAGGCTCGCCCACAGGTTGACCAGCAATTCACCGCTGCCCAGCAGCTCGGTCAGTGCCGTGCCCACTTGGGCCAGTGGCACGAAGGCATAGGCACCAGCCGCCCCCTGGCGCGAGGCATATTCCCATGCACCGAGCAGCAACAGCGGTAACACCAGGCCACGTATGTTCTGCAGTTTCATCTCATCCTCCTCAGCGGTTTTGCCAGGCAGAAAGGCGCCGTTCCACACGGCGCAAGGTGAAATCCAGGGCAAAGCCGATCAGCCCGGTCAGTACCACGCCGACCATCACCACATCGATGCGTAGCATCTGCCGGCCCATCTCGATCATCTGCCCCAGGCCGCTGTCGGCCGCCAGCAGTTCGCAGGCCACCAGCACCACCCAGGCGCGGGTCAGGGCCACGCGAATACCGGTGACGATGGCCGGCACAGCAGCGGGCAGGGCAATCCGACCTACCAGCGTGGGCCAGCGCAAGCGGTACACCGCTGCCACTTCGAAATGACTGCGCGGGATCGCGCGGATGCCTTCGCAGGTGGCCAGTGCCACAGGGAAGAACGCAGTCTTGGCGACGATGACCACCTTGAAGGTTTCGTCGACGCCGAACAGCAGCACGAACATCGGGATCAGCGCGATGCTGGGCACCTGGCGCAAGGTATGGAACAGTGGGGCGCAGTAGGCCTCCACGGTTTTCGACAGGGCCAGCGCCGCGCCAAAGGCAAGGCCTGCCAGGGCACCACCGGTAAAGCCCAGGGCCAGCCGCGACAGGCTGCCGGCCAGGTGTTCCTGAAGCTCGCCGGTGGCCAGCAGGTCGGTGAGGCTGTGCCATACCTCCAGTGGCGGGATCAGCAGGTTGGCCGGAAACAGCCCGGCGTTGGCCACCGCCGCCCAGAGGGTGAGCAGGGCCAGGGGTGAGATGAACCAGGAAAGGGACGAGAGCACGCGCATGGCTGGCCTTGGATAAACAGAGGATACCGGGGTATCGCAAGAGCTGTGCCAGGCGGAGAAAGCCCCGGATTGCGAGGCTGAAGGTCGAGTGTGGTGCTTGAGCAGCAGCGATATGCTGCTTGAGCAGCAGTCATTCAGCAGTATCGGTGCTGGCTTCTTCGCGGGCTTGCCGGCGAAGAAGCCAGCGCGGTATCAGATCAGAAATCGTAACTCACACTGGTGTAGTAGAACGCCCCCTGCGCCCCCTCCGGGCTGGTGATGGAGTATTTCGGTACGCCATACAGCTGTGCGCCCTTGAGCTTGTCCGGGTGGCTGTCGAACAGGTTGATCGCACCCGCCGACAAGGTCAGGCCCAGGTCGAAACGGTATGACACGTCAAGGTCGGTCACCCACTGCGGGCTGAAGGTCTGGTCCAGCGTCGGGTTGGCAGCGTTGCGGTTTTTCCACTCGCCATAGCGGCGCTGGGCCACGGTGACGCTCCAACCGTCATACAGCCAGTTGGCGCTGAGGGTCAGCTTGTCCTTGGGCGTACCGTCCTCGATCAGGCCCTGGGTGTTGCGGCCGATGATCTGGTTGCCGGGGATGCCGCCCACGTCGTCCAGGCCGGTGATGCGGGTATTGTTGCGCGCGTAGCCGCCGTTTAAGTCCAACCGGCCCCAGCCGGTCAGGTCCAGTTGGTAGTGGCCGGCCAGCTCGAAGCCATCGGTGCGGGTGTCGGCGATGTTGCTGTAGAACGCCGCGCTCTGGATGTTTGCGTAGGGCGTACCGGCGAAGATCGGGCCGACCACCGAAGCCGGCAACTGGTCGGACAAGGTAATGCGGTTGTCGATGTCGATGCGGTAGGCATCGAGTGTGACCGACGCGTTTGGCAGTGGCCGCCAGACCAGGCCCACGGAGAAGTTGGTCGACTCTTCCGGCTTCAGCGCCTTGCCGCCAAGCAAGGCGGCCTCGGGGCTGTCGGCGCGCAGGGTGCGTTGCTGCACCTCGACCCAGTTGCCGCTGCCCGGCGGTTGTTCCACCACCTGCACGCTGAACGACGACAGCCCGCTTTGCACCAGTGAAGGCGCGCGGTAGCCGGTGCTGGCGCTGGCCCGCGCGGCAATCTGCGGGGTGAAGTCGTAGCGCAGCGACAACTTGCCGTTGGTGGTGTCGCCAAAGTCCGAATAGTGCTCGCTGCGCACCGCCACACCGGCCTGGAATTTCTCGGTGACCTGGGCTTCGACATCGAAGTAGGCGCCGATCACCCGGCGGTCCAGCGACACCGCATCGACCTGGGTGATGCCCGAGTAGTAGCCGGGGATACGCCGGCCGGTGACAGGGTCGATCGTGTTGAACAATGGCCCATTGGACCAGCCGGCGGCGTCGCCCTCGCTGAGGTCGTAGTTTTCCTGGCGCCAGGCCAGCCCGGCGGACACGGTCAGCGGCTTGAACAGCCAGGCGTTGGCGAAGTCGCGGGTCCAGTCCAGGGTCAGGTTGGTCTGGTCGGCTTCGCGGCGGCCGGTGTAGATGGTCGACGGGCTGGCGGTGCCCCAGCTGGGGTTGATGGCGTCGTGGTCGGTGGAGTCGACGCGGTTGTCGCCGTAGTTCAGCGCCAGGTCGAAGTTGCCCAGGGTTTCGTTTTCAAAACGCAGGCCGCCGGTGACGGCAAAGTCTTCCAGGCCGTAGCGGGTGACTGGCAGGCGGCCGTCCGGGTAGCGCGCCAGGGCTACGCTGCCGTAGTTGTTGCGCAACGTGGTCGGCGGGTCGAAGAAGTTCTCGGCGTCGGTGTTCTTGTGCGCATAGGTGGCGAAGCCATAGGCACTCAAGCCTTCGCTCAAACCCATTTCAGCGTTGGCGGTAAAGTTGTACTGGTCCGAGACATTGCCCGAGCCCCAGCGCCAGTTGCGGTAGCGGTTGTTCTGCTCGCGCGGGGTGTCGATGCTGGTGGAGCCTGGGTAGAACAGGCGGTTGTCGTCGCGGGTGTCGCTGGCCGGGTCCTGGCTGCCCGCGTCGAATGCCAGGGTCAGGAAACCGTCGTTGGGCAGGGCAAAGCCCTTCCAGCCGCTGAGTTTGCGCTGCAGACCGTCGCCTTTCTTGTAGCCACCGAAGCGGTAGCCGGCGTTGCCGCCTTCGTCGCGCTCCTTGAGCACGATGTTGATCACCCCGGCGATGGCGTCCGAACCGTATTGCGCAGCGGCGCCGTCGCGCAGGATTTCCACCCGTTCGATGGCCGACAGCGGGATCAGGCTGAGGTCCACTGCTGCCGCACCACGGGCGTTGACCAGGCCCTGGCGGGTGACGTTGGCGCTGGTATGGCGGCGCTTGCCGTTGACCAGTACCAGTACCTGGTCCGAGGCCAGGCCGCGCAGCGAGGCGCCTTGGGCAATGGAACCAGCAAAGGCGCCTTGGGGCGACTGCGGGAAACTGAACGAGGGTGACAGCGCGGTAAGCGCTGCGGACAGGTCGCTGGCGCCGGTTTCCTGAAGTTTTTCACCGCTCAGCACATCGACTGGCGCGGCGCTTTGCAGGGCGGTGACGTCGCTGCGATGGGTGCCGACCACGACCACGGTGTCGAGGCGGTCGTTGGGTTCGGCGGCGAATGCGGGCATGGCGAGGCCGGCGATGGCCAGGGCGATGGCGCTGGCCAGGGGGGTGTGGTGGGGCATGGGTAATCCTTCTATACGGCGTGATGCCTTGGGGCTGCTGCGCAGCCCATCGCGACGCGAGGCCGCTCCTACAGAGGGAGCGCGGGCTCCTTGTGGCAGCAGCCCAATGGTTTTCAATCAGAAGCGGCTGGTAACGCTGAGCCCGACGGTGCGTGGGTCGCCGTAGGTGATCACGTACTGCCCGGCAGTGCCGTTGGGCCGGCCATGCACCTGGTAGCGGCGGTCGGTGAGGTTGTTGACGAAGCCCGTCACGCTCAGCTTGTCGTCATGGCTGAACCAGCTCAGCCGCGCGTTGGCCAGGGTGTAGTGGGGCTGGCTGAGGGTTTCGTCGGCGCTGCTCTGGCGGTCGGCCAGGAAATACTCTTTGTCGCGGAAACTCACGTCGCCACCGGCCACCAGCTTGCCGCCGACCTCCAGCGGGATGGTGTAGTCGGCACCCAGCGACACCACGTTGCGTGGCGAGCGCACGAAGCTGTTGCCGCTGTAGTCGCCGGTTACCGCGCCGGTGGTGGGGTTGGTGTTCTTGAAATCGGTGTACTCGGTGTCCAGGAACGAAACCGCCGCGCGCAGGTGCAGGCGCTCGGTCGGCTGGCCCTCGACCTCCAGCTCCGCGCCCTTGACCTTGCCTTTGGCGCCGTTGGTCAATGCGGTGGTGAGTACGCCGCTGTTCACTGTCAGCAGGTTCACCTGGATGTCGGAGTAGTCGTAGTAGAAGAGGTTGGCGTTGACGGTCAGGCGACGGTCGAACCACTCCGACTTCAGCCCCAGTTCGTAGGCATCCAGTTCTTCCGGGTCGACCGTGGTCAATTGCGCCAGGCTGGTCGACAGCCCGGTGTTGAAGCCACCCGAACGGAAGCCGTGGGCGTAGCGGAAGAACACCCGCAGGTTGTCGTTGATGCGGTACTCGGGGGTCAGGTCGTAGGTCCAGGCTTCCCAGGTCTTGTCTTCCTGACGGTTGCCGTTGGTGCCTACGCCGCCCAGTGGAATCAGCGGGCCGTTGGCCGTGGCGCGGGTCAACTGCACCAGGTCCAGGTCGATGTCCTTTTTCTCCTGGGTCCAGCGCAGGCCGCCGGTCACGCTGAAGTCATCGGTGAAGTCATAGGTCAAGTTGCCGAACAGCGCGTAGCTGTCGGTGCGGTGATCGTAGCCCAGGTCGCGGAACGCGGTAGTGCCCACCTGGTTCGAGCCGGTACCGTTGGGCGTGGGGCCGGGGGTGACGATGCGCTGGGCAGAACTGTCCAGGTCTTCATGGAAGTAGTGGGCGCCCACCAACCAGTGCAGTGGGCGGTCTTCCGGCGAGGCCAGGCGCAGCTCCTGCGACCACTGGCGGTAGCTGTTGTCGGTGATGGCCGCGCCGTTGACCTCGTAGGGGGTGTAGTCGGCATCGCTGGTGGAGCGGTTGCGGATGTAGTCGTAGGCGCTGATCGAGGTCAGCGTGTAGTCGCCCAGGTACCAGTTGAAGGTCAGCGAGGCGCCGTCGTGGTCCAGGCGGTAGTCTTCGTTGACGTTCAGCGAAATGTCGCGACCCTGCGGGCGTTCGTAACCGACGTTGTAGTAGCGGCCCACCGGCAGCGAACCATTGCTGCCGTCGCCTTTGAACTGGCGGCTGTGCAGCTTGAGCAGGGCGTCCAGGTCGGGGTTGAGCTGGGCCAGGAACTGCAGGCGGATGGCCTTTTTGTTCACGTCGCCATAAGTGTTGCCGTCGAAGTCGTTGTTCTGGAAACCGTCGCGTTCTTCGGAATACAGCGCTACTCGCCCGGCCAGTTTTTCATCCACCAGCGCACCACCAATGGCACCGGTGACGATGCGCTCGCTCTTGCTGCCAAAGCCGACCGTGCCATAGCCATCGGTGTCGAACGTCGGCTTTTTCGAGATCACGTTCACTGCACCGGCAGTGGTGTTCTTGCCATACAGGGTGCCTTGCGGCCCACGCAGGATCTCGATGCGTTCCAGGTCGAACAACGGCCCGCCACCGGCGATGGGGGCGTTGAGGTACACGTCATCGGCGTAGATGCCCACTGGGTAGACCGTTGCCGCACCGGTGTCGCCGGTGCCCAGGCCACGGATGTACCAGCGCGGGCGGCCGTCGCCGTCGGGGTTCTTGGCCGAGGCGTTGGGCACGAAGGTGGTGATGTCGCCCATCGAGCGCACACCGTCGGCAGTGATGCTGGTGCCTTTGATGGCCGATACGGCGACCGGGACTTCCTGCAAGGTCTGTTCGCGATGCTGGGCGGTGACGGTGACAGTTTCCAGGGCTGGTTCGTTTTTATTGTTTTCGTCGGCGGCGATAGCTTGGCTGCCGGTGCCGGCCAACAGCAGCGCGAGGCTGATCTGGCGGGCCAGTGGATGACGTTGGTGCATGGTGAATCTCCCCGTATGTAAAGCGTTGTTGGGGAGAGCTAGAGCAGGGACTGTGCCATGTTGTTAAGTTATTGAAAAATAAAGATTTTGTTTTGAATTATTGGGCTGTGTTGCAGATTGGGCAGCAGTGGGGTGCTGGGCGAGTGCTGCTGGGGCAGCAGTGGTGGGGCTCAGATTGTCGGGGCCGCTTAGCGGCCCCAAAATCTCAAACTGCCAACCGCGACGTCGAACCGATCACACTCTCCAGCACGCGAAAATCAATCCACTCCCGCACATCGAAGCGCCGGGGTATGAACCCCCACCTGAACAGAAACTCGGTAAAGTCCTGCAACGCCCCGATCGAGCGGCTGTCCAGCGTTGTGCGCAAGCGCCGATGCGCATCGTCGCCATAGGCCGCCGCCACCCAGTACTCGCTGGTGTTCAGCTCACGCGCCAGAAAGCGCCGGGTCTCCTCCGGGTTGGCCCAGGCCCATTGCTCGGTGCGCAGCACCGTGTCGACCAGCGTGCGGCTGGCATCGAAGTGGTTCTCCAGCAAGTGCCGGTCCACGGTCAGTGTACGCGGGGTGCCGTTGTTGCTGCGGATCAGCGGGTCGGGGTGGCTGCCGGTATCCACCACCACGCGCAGCCCAAACTCATGGGCCAGGTGCACGGCATGCGCGCCCTTGAGGAAGATGGCGTCGATATCGCCCCGTAGCAGGCCGATCAGCTCGTTGTTGCGGCGGCTGAAGCGGCTGGTGTCAAGGCTCACTTCGGCGCCATACAGGTGCTGCTTGGCGTCGTCGCTGTAGGTGCCACCGTAGGGGTAGTCGACCAATTCGACATCGGCCACGGCCAGGCCTTCGAGCTTCAGGGCGTTTTCCAGCCCGCGCAGGGCCTGGGCACGGGTGAAATCGATCTGCACGTTGGCCCACTTGGGTATGCCGAAGCGACGGTTTTTCAGGTCGCGGATGCTGCGTACGCCGCTTTCTTCGGTGGTGAGGATCAGCTGCACCTCATCACTCCACGACAGCCCCAGCACGCGGGTATCGACGCCGCTGGCATAGGCCCAGATCGCCGGGATGTTGCCGCCGTGGCGCACCGAGTTCTGCAGGTGGTGGTCGTAATGGGCCTCGCGCACCTCGCGTTCGCTGGATTCGCGCAGCGACTGGATGTTGGTGCCGAACGGCGCAAAGGCCTCAGCCAGGCGCCCCGACTGCACGGCAATGCCGAGGCCGGTGGGCACCGGGCTGTGGGTGTACCAGAGGGTTTCCAGGGGCTTGGTCATGGGGTAACGGGTTTCCTTTCCATGGAGGTGGGGGCCAGCAGCTGGTCCAGTGGTTGCTGGGCGATCCAGTCGCGCACCTCGAAGCGCGCCGGGATGAAGCGCCAGCGTTCGAGGAACTCGACAAAGTCCTGCAAGGCGGTAATGGCCTGATCGTCCAGGCGGGTGCTCAGGCGCAGGTGGGCGTCAGTGCCGTAGGCCACTTGCACCCAGTACTCGCTGCTGTTGGTTTCCCGCGCCAGGTAGCGGCGGGTTTCATCCGGGTGCTGATGGGCCCAGCGCTCGGCGCGCAGCACCGAGCCAAGAAGCGTGTGCACCACCTGCGGGTGCTGCGCCAGCAGGTGGCTGTCCACCGCCAGGGTGCGCGGTGTGCCATTGTTGCTGCGGATCAGCGGGTCGGGGTGGCTGCCGGTGTCGATCACCGTGCGCAGGGCAAAGGCGTGGGCCAGTTGCACGGCGCTGGCACCTTTGAGGAAGATCGCGTCCACCTCGCCGCGCAGCAGGCCGGCCAGTTCCAGGTTACGGCCTTCGCTCTGGGTGCTGGATACCGGAGTGCCGGCCACGTTGCGCACTGGTCGGTCGCTGAAGGTGCCGTCGTAGCGGTAGTTGACCAACGCTACATCGCCCACTTGCAGCCCTTCGAGTTTCAAGGCGTTTTCCAGGCCGCGCAGGACCTGGGCACGGGTGAAGTCGATTTGCGCCGCAGCCCAGTCGGGCAGGCCGAAGCGCCTGCCCTTGAGGTCTTTGACGGTGTGGATGCCGCTGTCTGGTCGGGTCAGGATCAACTGCGCCTCATCGGCCCACGACAGGCCGATCACGCGGGTATCGCGGCCCTGGGCGCGGGCCCAGATGGCCGGGATGCTGCCGCCATGACGTACCGAGTTCAGCAGGCTGTGGTCAAAGTGCGATTCACGCACGGCCTGCTGCTCGGCTTCGCGCAGCGACTGCACCTGGGTGCCAAGGCTGGCCAGGTCCTCCTGCAGCCAGCCTTGCTGCACGGCAATGCCAAGGCCCGTGGGCACCGGACAACGGGTGTACCACAAGGTATCGAGGGGTTGGCTCATGTTCGGGCTCCGGTCGGGGTCAGGCGCTGGCCTGCAAAAGGGTAGGGGTGGCCTGTTGCACCAGCGGCAGCACTTCCTGGCCGATGCGCAGGGCTTCTTCCAGGTGCGGGTTGGCGGCGAGGATGAAGGTGCTGAAACCGGCATCGCGGTATTCGGCCAGGCGCTCGGCGATGTTCTGGTGGCTGCCCACCAGGCCCACGGTTGGGCCAGGCTTGGCCTTGGCGAAGCCGGCCCACAGGTTGCGTGCCAGGATTAGTTCGTCGAAGCCCTGCAAGCCCTGGTGATACGCGGCCTGGCGCGCGCCGCCGACCGAGTCGGAGCCGGTGATGAAGTTTTTCGCCGTGCTGCTGGCCTTGCCTTCCAGGCGCTCGAACTGCTGGCGCAGCTCGCGCCAGGCCTGCTCTTCGGTTTCGCGGGCGAACAGGTCGACGCGCAGGCCGAAGCGCACCGTGCGACCCTGTTTGTCGGCCAGCTCGCGTACCCGATCGATATGCGGCTTGAGCTTGTCGATCGGTTCAGCCCAGTTCAGGTACACGTCGGCATGGCGCGCGGCCACGTTCAACGCGGCATCGGAAAAGCCGGAGAAGTACACGCCTGGTTTGCGTTCGTGTTGCAGGCCTGGCGGCAGGCTGCCGTTTTCCAGGCGGTAGATGTCGCCATCGTAGGAGAACGAGTCTTGCGTCCACAGGCCTTGGATCACGTCGAGAAATTCGCCCGTGCGCTTGTAGCGCAGGTCGTGTTCGAGGAAGTCGCCATTGGCGCGTTGGCTGGCCGGGTTGCCACCGGTGATGATGTTCCAGTCCAGCCGCCCTCCGCTGAGGTTTTGCAGAATGGCCGCCTGCTGGGCGGCATAGGCGGGCAGGGTCCAGGTGGCCTGAAAGGCGATCAAAAAGCGGATACGGCGGGTTTCGCGGGCCAGCGCGGCGGCGGCAATCCACGGCTCCGGGCCGGTGGGCAGCAGCGCACCCTCGAAGCCGGCCAGCTCGGCGGCCTTGGCCACCTGGGCGATGTAGTCGATGTAGGTAAAGCCGTCGGCCTGGCCATCGGGCAGGCGACCGGGGGCGATGTTGCCGGCGCGGTGCCGGGGGTTGCCGCGGTTGTGGCGGTCGGTGGACAACTGCGGGCCGTCGGTGCCCAAGGGCAGGCGCCAGAAGAATTCGGTGGTCATGGGGGCTCCTGAAGGGGGAGAGTGTACGGATGGAGAGGGTGGTGCAACGGCTGTGCCATGCGTGGCGCATGGCCTGTGGGGCGGGGGGTTGAGGCGCTAGCGGGGAGAGGGGTGTTGCTGTGGCAGCAGTGCGCCAGCAATGGATGCTGGGGTAGCAGCACGAGTGCAAATCAACCTGTAGGAGCGGCCTTGTGTCGCGATGGGGCGCGCAGCGGCCCCAGATCTCCAGCTTTGCCGCGAAGATTGCCGGGGCCGCTTTGCGGCCCATCGCGACACAAGGCCGCTCCTACAGGGATAGCGTTAATGCGCAGCTTCGGTTGCAACCTCCCCGGCGCTGCGCAGATAGGCTTCGTACAGCGCTGCATAAGCACCGCTACGCCCGATCAGATCGGCATGCGCCCCTTGCTCCACCACCCGCCCATGCTTCACCACGGCAATCCGGTCGGCATCGCGGATGGTCGCCAGGCGATGGGCGATGATGATTGCGGTACGCCCTTGGCACAGTCGGCGCAGGGCGCGCTGGATACGCCGCTCGGTGTGCACGTCCACCGCCGAGGTGGCTTCGTCGAGCACCAGCACCGCCGGGTCGGCCAAGTACGCCCGCACCAGGCACACCAACTGCCGCTGGCCATGGCTCAGGTGCGCGCCCAGTGGGCCGACTTCGGTGTGGTAGCGCTGCGGCAGGCGTTCCAGCACTTCGTCGGCACCCAGCTCGCGGGCGGCGGCCACCAACTGCGCGTCGTCGGCGTCGGGCGCGGCCAGGCGCAGGTTGTCGAGGATGCTGCCACTGAACAGCACGTTGTCCTGCAACACCACGCCCACGTTGCGCCGCAGATCGTGCTGGGCCAGTGCGCGCAGGTCGATGCCATCGAGCCTGATGGCGCCTTGCTGCACTTCGTAGAAGCGCGTCAGCAGCTGCACCAGCGTGCTCTTGCCATGCCCGGAGGGGCCGACGATGGCCAGCACCTCACCGGCGCGGATATGCAGGTCGAGCCCATCGATCACAGGCCGGGGACTGTTGGGTGCGTAAGCAAAACCGACGCTGTCGAAGTCCACCTGGCCGCGCGCACGGGCCAGCGCCTGCGGTACCGGAGGGTCGAGCACCTGCGGGCGGGTGTCGAGCAGCAGGAAGATGCGCTGGGCCGAGGCACTGCCGGTGGCATAGCGCTCGAACAGGTCCGACAGCTCCTGCAATGGCCCAAGGAACAGGAACACGTAGAACAGGCTTTCGGCCACCTGGCCCACACTCACCTTGCCCTCGGCCAGGCCATGGGCGCCGACCAGCAGCAGTACCGCCATGCCGGTGGTGCTCAGCAATGCGGTGAACGGGGCGAACCAGCCGGCGCGCAGGCTGCCGCGAATCAGCGCTTGGTTGAAGTCCTCCAGCAGGCGCCGGTAACGCGCCTGGTTGCGCTGCTCTTGCCCGCACTGCTGGATCAGCCGCACCCCGCTGACGCTTTCTACCAGGTGCGCGGTGAAGCGGCTGCGTTGTTCGGCCACCTTGGCCCAGTTGCGTTGCGACACGCGCTTGAAACGCCAGGTGGCCACGGCCAGCAGCGGCACTGTGGCGGCCAGGCTGTAGAAGAAACTGGGCTCGATGCGCCACAGCATCACCGCCGCCAGGCCGCAGCGCAGCAAGGCACCCAGCAGCTCCGGCGGGCCTTGCACCAGCAGCGGCTCCAGCGCATCCACGTCACGGTCGGCGCGGGAAATGATGCGCCCGGCGCGGGTCTGGTCGAAATAGCTCACCGACAGCGCCTGCACATGGGCAAACACCTTCACCCGCAGCGCGTTCAGCACGCCGATGGCAGCGCGTCCGGCAACGAACTGCGACACCCCGGCCAGCAGAAAACGCCCCAGCCAGCTCGCCGCCAGCCCCAGGCCCAGCCACAGCACCAGGCGCTCATCCAGCAGCCAGTGGTCGGCGCTGGGCACCAGGCCATTGTCCAGCAGTTCGCGCACGAACCACGGGCGCAGGAACACGGTGAACACCAGCAGCAGTTCGATGCCGATCACTGCCAGGATCTGCCCGCGAACAGGCCGTAGCAGCGGCAGCAGGCGGTGGAACATGCCACGGTCCAGCGCCTGCCGGGCCAGGCGTTGCTCGGTGTCGATATCGCTGGCAGGGGTGTGCTGCACATCAGTCATGGTCGATCCCCAGCAGGTCGCGGTAATGGGCGTTGTGCGTGCTCAGTTCGGCATGGCTACCGGAGGCACCGATGCGGCCGTTTTCCAGCATCAGCACGCGGTCGGCCAGCAGCAGGGTGGACAGGCGGCTGGTGATCAGCAGCAAGGTCGGGCCTTGGCCACTTGTGCTGTGCAGGCGGCGGATGTTGTGCAGTACCTGGCGTTCGCCCAGTGCATCCAAGGCGCTGGTGGCGTCGTCCAGGCAGAGGATATCGGGTGCCCCAAGCAGCGCGCGGGCCAGGCACAGGCGTTGGCGCTGGCCGCCGGACAGGGTCACGCCACGGTCGCCCAGCGGGGTGTCCAGGCCGTGTGGCAGGCGCTCCAGCACATCCTCGGCGGCGGCCAGGCGCAAGGCTTCACGCAACTGCGCGTCGCTGGCCTGCGGTGCGGCCATGCGCAAGTTGGCGGCCAGGCTGTCAGAGAACAGAAAGCTCTCCTGCGGCAGTACCTGCACGCGGTGGCGCAGGTCGGCCAGGTCGAGGTCGCGCAGGTCATGCCAACCGGTACTGTCACTACCGACCTGCACGCTACCGCTTTGCACATCGGCCAGGCGTGGCAGCAGGCTGGCCAGCAGGCTTTTGCCGGTGCCGGTGGCGCCGACCAGCGCCACCACTTCGCCGGGTCGCAGGGTCAGCGAGCAGTCGTGCAGGATGTGCCGGCCCGCTTCTGCAGCATTGACGTGTACCTGGTTGAGCTTCAGCCCCAACGGCCCGGCGGGCAGGGCGGCATGGCCGCCAATGATGGCCGGGCGCTCGTCCAGCAACTGCCAGATGCGTTCGGCGCTGGCGCGGGCATCGGCAAACGTCTGCATCACCCGGCCAATGCCTTCGATACGGAACACCAGCGTGGTCGCCACCAGCAGCGAGGTGACCAGCTCGCCGATGCCCAGCGTGCCGGCTGCCACGCGCTGGGCACCATAGACCAGGATCCACACATGCCCCAGCGCCACCACCGCCTGCGGCAGCGGAATGCGCGAGCTGGCGTAGGCGAGGGCGGTGCGAGCATGGCCGGTGAACACCTCGACCTGGCTGGCAAAACGGGCGATGCGCTGCTTTTCCAGGCCGAAGGCCTTGATTACCCGCACCCCACCAATGCCTTCGGCCAGGTCCTGGCTGACCTGGTCGTAGGCGGCGCCCACGGCACGGTCGAGGGTGACCAGGCGGTCGGTCTGTACCACGAACAGCCACAGCCCGGCACCGGTCAGCAACAAGGGCACCAGGCCCAACAGCGGGTCGTACCAGCTCAACAGGCCAACGGCAGCGATCACCACCAGCGGCGTTTCGATGATCTGCCGCCAGAAGGTGATCAGCGCGTCGCGCACCTTGTCGGCATCGCGGGTGGTGCGGGTAACCAGTTCACCCATGCCGTGGCGCCAGTGGTAGCCCAGGTGCAGGTACTGCACCTGGCTGAGGATGCGCTCACGCAGGCGCGTGAGCAGGGCCTGGCTGAGTACCAGTGACAACACGGCGGCGGCGTATTGCAACAGGCCGCGCCCCAGGGCAATGGCCAGCAGCAGCCACAGCCAGTGCCAGGCTATGCTGGCGTCCAGGCTGCCATCGGCCAGGCGCTGTACGGCGCGGCCGCTGCTGACATCGTCGACCGCGTGGCCGATCAGCCACTGTTGCCAGGCCAAGCCGAGGTTGCCGGCAATGTACAAGGCTGTGACCAGGGCGAAGCGCCAAGGCATTTCGCGATAGATGGCCAAGGCCCGAAGAAGAGGGTGGTTCATGTAAATGCTCGATCAGAATGCGACGCCGCCCCTTGTAGGAGCGGCCTTGTGTCGCGATAGGGGCGCAAAGCGCCCCCCGCCCAAACCCCATTTCAGCGGCGTGTAGCGCCCTGGTTCTCCTTGGCATTGAGCACAGCCGTGTACTCCCCGGGATCCGCCCCGTTCAGGTAGTAGTTGCCGACGTTGTGCAGGCGCCAGCGGATCGGGTCGTGGGTGGTGTGCACCCGGGCATTGCGCCAGAAGCGGTCGAGGTTCCACTTGCTGAGCGAAGCGCTGGCCCCCAGCAGCGAGAACAGGTCGCTGGAAATTTTCAGCGACGCCGCATCGGAATGCGCACGGGCGGTAGCCACCGACAAGATCAGCTCATCCTGCAACGCCTTGTTCTGCGGATCGCGCTCGTGTTCGTCGAACACCCGCGCCGCTTCGCGCAGCACCGACTCGGCGCCGCGTAGCGCCACGGCATACTCGCCGACCTGGCGAATCACATGCGGCTCGTCACTGGCGCGCTCGACGCCGCTTTCCACCCAGGCGCGGGCATGTTCGCGCAGGTACTCGACCGCCGCCTGCAATGCGCCTGCGGCGATGCCGGTGTCGATGGCCGCGTGGAGGATCTGCGGGAAGGTCAGACCGGTGCGTTTCATCGGCCCGCTGCGGCGGGTCAGGTAGCGTTCGTCGAGCACGATATCGTCGAACTTCACCGTGCCGCTCACCGAGTTTTGCTGCCCGAAGGCCTGCCAGTCATCGACCAGGGTCAAGCCGGGGGTGTCGCGGTGCAGCAGCACACCGACGCCGCCGTCTTCGCTGGCGGCAGTCAGCGAGATCCACTCGGCCAGGTAGGAGCCGGTGGAGTAGAACTTGCTGCCGTTGAGTACCCACTGGCCGTCGGCGCGGCGCTCGACGCGGGTCTTGAGGGCGAACTTGTTCTTGCCGCCGATTTCGGCCAGGGCATTGCCGAAGCGCTTGCCAGCCAGCACGTCGGCAATCAGCCGGTCGCGTACTTCATCCGGGTAGCCGGTGAAGATGCCACGCAGCATCACGTTGTGAATCTGCAGCAGTTGGCCGACGCCGCCGTCGGCGGTGGAAACCAGGCGCACGGTTTCGACCACGGTCTGCACCGAGGCACCCAGGCCGCCGAATTCGGCCGGCACGGCGATGGCGGTCAGGCCGCTGCTGGATAACAGCTCGGCTTGGCGGTGGGGGAGCTGGCCGTTGTTGCGCGGGTCGGCGGCCAGCTCGGCGATTTGTGCAGCAACCTGGCGGGCGGCTTCGATGGCTTGAGCTTCGCTGGTGAGGCGGCGGGCGGGGGAGGGTTCTATGGCGCTCATGAAGAGGTCTCGGGTAGGTCTGAAGGGGCCAGTGCGCCTTGGCGCGGTCCCAAGCCCTTGAGCAATATCTTTGCCACCCCCTCTTCAAGCCCCATCCTGCGCGGTCTCTACAACTTTTTGCTGCCCCAGCAGCAGCCGCCTTGCTGATCTGGCAGCACCCCACCCGCAATCTTGCTCCCAATCCAGCACCATGCGCCCTGTCACAACAGCCAGCCCCGCGTAAATCAAGGCTTCTAGCGGTTGGCACGCACACTGCAATGGTGCTTGCACGACGCCCAAGGAGCCTCCCCATGACCCTCGCAACCCCCACCGCAAAACGCCTGGCGGACGACCCGTCCGCCCTGGAGCGCATCTGGTTCACCCGCTGCCCCGTGCCTACCGCCTCTGGCATCGCCTACAAGCTCGGCTGGCTGGAACAAGAGTTCGCCCCCGACGGCCTGCCGGTCTCGACCTTGCAGGAGGCCCGCCAGCTGGGCCATCACCATTACGATCACCAGCTGCCTGGGCTGCTGCGCGAAGGCGGCAACGTACCGGCGTTGGCGGCGCGCGCTGCAGGCTCGCCCAGCCGGCTGATCGGCCTGACCTGGATCGAGGAATGGCAAACCATTCTGGTCCGCCCAGACTCCGGTATTCGCAGCGCCGCCGACCTGCGCGGCAAACGCCTGGCCCTGCCGGCCTGGGGCGACAGCCGCCCCGGCAGCATCGCTCGGGCCATGAGCCTGCACGGCTACAAAGGCGCCCTGGCTTCGGCTGGCCTGCACCTGGATGACGTGCAGTTGGTGGAAGTGGCTCTGCTTGACCAGGCCGACGCCGCCACCCCGCAGTTGGGCCTGCAACGGCTGTGGTCGGGGCTGGAGTACCTGGCGCGCGGTGACGTCGATGCGGTGTACGTGAAGGGCGCGGCAGCGGCTGATGCGGCACGCCGGTTGGGCCTGGTGGTCGGCGTCGACCTCGACCTGCTGCCCGACTCACGCCACCGCATCAACAACGGCACACCGCGCCCGATCACCGTGCACCAGCGCCTGCTCGACAACCATTTTGACCTGGTGGTGCGCTTCCTTGCTCAGACCTTGCGTGCTGCCGAATGGGCAGCCGGCAACCGTGCCGCGCTCAATCGCATCCTCGAAGAAGAAACCCGCGCTGGCAGCCAAGGCGTGGCTGACGCCTACCGTGGCGATTTCCACACCACCCTGGCGCCAGACCTGTCCGAGCAGCGCCTGGCCTTCCTTGGCACACAAAAAGATTTCCTCTACCTGCACGGCTTCCTCGAAGCCGACTTCGCCATCGCCGACTGGGTCGACCCGCGGCCCCTGCAAGCTGCCCATGAACTGCTGGCCCAGCGCCGCGCCTGACCTGACCGGAGATTGAACATGACCGTACTGATCAACGAACGCCCCATCACTGCCGAACTGCAAACCTTCATCGACCAGGTGGTGGCCGAAGCGCAAGCGGCCTTCAGCGTCTTTCGCGAAACCAACACCATCACAGCCAATGGCACGGTCGGCTTTATCGAGCGGGTGCCCGGTGAAGAACTGCTGGTAGCGGTCAACTACGGCGGCCCGTGGAACCACCACAAGCCACTGCAGGCCACGGTGACCGACTTTTCCGGCAACGTCATCGTCGGCAAGGGCAAAGGTGGCCTGGGCCGTTACACCAAGCTGTTCCAGACCCACGCCGACATCACCACCGTGTCACACGTGCACAGCCCGTACCTCGGCGCCTGGGCCCAGACCCACCGTACCTTGCCGTTCCACTATGTGCCGGTGCAGCGCTACCAACTGGCCCGCGAGCTGCCGGTGTACATCGACCGGCGCCAGGCCGAGGTGGACTTCATTCTCGACAAGATCGTCGAGAACCCGTTCAACCTGGCGATCCTGGAAGCCAACGGCGGCGCCACGGTGTGGGGCAAGCAGGGGTTGCGGGCCACGGCGGAGTTCATCCTGTTGCTGGAGGAGGGCGCGCAGATTCAGCTGTTGGCGGACGCCTTGGGTGGGTCGCGGCCTTATGGGCCGGGGGTGCTGACCCAGCAGTGGAAGATGAGCGGGTTGTATGAGCGCGCTACCGAGCTGGGCTTGGTGCCTGGCATCGATCGACGTAGCTGAGCAGATCGCTGGGGGCGCTGCGCGCCCCTGTCGCGACACAAGGCCGCTCTTACCTGAAACAAGGACTCACCCCATGGCAGTAAAGATCCTCTGGTACCTCACCACCCCCGACGGCCCCTATCCCTGGGAGCCCGAAGGCCGCTGGCACACCGATTTCGAGCACCTCAAGCAGTTGGCCATCGCCGCTGACCGCCTGGGCTACTATGGCTCGCTGCTCGGCTCCAGCCCCAACGAAAGCCTGGCTGTGTCGGCAGCGCTGATCGACGCCACCCATCGCCTGCGCTTCCTGGTCGCCCAGCACCCCGGCGAGCTGTCGCCAGCAGTGTTGGCCAAATGGGCACTCACCTTCGACCAGTTTTCCAACGGCCGTCTGCTGTTCAACGTGGTCAACGGCAACGACGCTGGCCTGGCCACCTTGGGCGTGCATTATCCGCACGATGAGCGCTACGACTTCAGTCTGGAGTATTGGCGCGCCTTCCAACGTTTCTACGCCGGAGACACCGCGGGTTACGACGGCCGTTACGTCAAGCTTTCACCCCGTTCGCCAGCTGCCGCCCATCACCCGCTGGGCGGCTGGCACCCACCGAAGCAAACGCCTGGCATCCCGCTGTGGGGCGCTGGTACGTCGGTGCCGGGCGTGGCCCATTCGGTGCAACTGCTCGATGTCTACCTGAGCTTCGCCGACACCCCGCAAAAGCTCGGCGACAAGTTTCGCCGGGTGGCGGCCGAGGCGGCGAAGATCGGCCGTGAGCTGACCTACGGCACCCGCCTGCAGGTGATCGTGCGCGAGACCGAAGAAGAAGCCTGGGCCCACGCCGAGCGCCTGTTGCAGCGCACCTCGCTGGCCACCGCGCGTGCTGCCATCGAGCGCCAGCTGCCGCCGGGGCAAACCTTCGACAGCTACGTCAGCGACGACCCGCGCATTCAGCGCAACCTCGACAGCATCCGCGCCGGGCGCCTGCCCACGGCCCGCGAACTGGAGATCTACCCCAATGTCTGGCTAGGCCCCAGCCTGTTTGGCTTCAACATCCTCGGCCCGGCTGCCGGCACCTACCTGGTTGGCAGCGCCGAGCAGGTCGCCGAGCGCATTCGTGAGTACGAGGCCCAGGGCACGTCGGCATTCATCCTCTCGGGTTTCCCGCTGATCGATGAAGCGCACCGGGTGGCTGACCTGCTGTTCCCGCTGCTGGACCTGGACCATGGCTTCGAGGTGCCGCGCCTGGCTGCGGCCGGCAAGCCGCCCGTGGCACAAACGGCGTAAGGAGAGGGTGATGAGCGAGCTGTTTTCGCGCCGGGTGTTTCTCGGCAACAGCCTGGCCGTTGGCGGCAGCCTGCTGCTTGGCGGCGGGTTGCTCAGCGGCTGCGACAGCGGCGCGCCAGCAACCGCCAGCGCGGTGCCGACGGGCACGCCGGTGCGTGGCGGGCGACTGCGGGTGGGCATTATCGACGGTGACCAGGCCGGTAACCTCGATGCGCACAAACCGGTGGGTGGCGGCATCATCCGCGGCTGGGCGTTGTACGCCAAGTGCTGGGAATGGAATGCCGATGTCAGCACGCGCCTGGCACTGGCCGAGTTCGCCGAGCCGAACGCCGATGCCAGTGCCTGGACCATCCGGCTGAAGCCTGGGCTGGAATTTCACCACGGCAAAAGTATCACCGCCGATGACATGCTGTTCTCGATCCTGCGCCTGACCGACCCGCAACTGGCCTCGCCATTTGCCGGGCTGGTCGGCGCCATCGATCGGCAGGCCTTGCGCAAGCTGGACGCGCGCACCCTCGAAATTCGCTTCAAGCAGGGGCAAAGCTTCTACCCCCTGGACGAAACCTTGATCAGCTTCGGCGGCATCGTGCCCACTGACTACCACCCGGTGACCAACCCGGTCGGTGCCGGCCCGTACCGGCTGAAAAGCTTCATCCCCGGCCAACGCTCGCTCTACACCCGCTTCGAAAACTACTACAAGCCCAACCGTCCCTATGCGGATGAGCTGGAAATCATCGAATTCAAGGACCAGGTCTCGCGGGCCGCAGCGCTGCGTGCCGGGCAGATCGACGTGGCCAGTGGTGTACAGGCCGAGCACAGTGCGTTGCTCAAGGCCGACCCACGGCTGCGGCTGTATGCCTCGCCGACCACCTCGTTCACCGGCTTCAACCTGAACATGGCCAAGGCGCCGTTTCAGGATGTGCGGGTGCGCCAGGCGTTCCGCCTGCTGGCCGACCGCCAGGAGTTGGTGGCGCGTGGCCTGAATGGTTTTGGGCGGGTGGCCAATGACCTGTATTCGCCCCATGACCCCACCTTCAACCATGCCATCGCCCAGCGCCCCTACGACCTGGACCAGGCCCGTTCGCTGCTGCGTCAGGCCGGGCAGAGCGATTTGCGTGTCGAACTGACAACCACGCCGGGGGCCGGTGTCAACGCCGCGCTGGTGTTCGCTCAGCAGGCTTTGAAAGCCGGGGTGCAGGTGAAGGTCAATCAGGTGGATGGGTCCGTCTTCAATGGCCCGCAGCGTGAGCAATGGCAGCTGTCGCCGGGCTCGACTCCGGCGCGCGGCTTTCTCGCCTCGGCGTTGCACAACGATGCACCGCAGGCCATCTACAACCGCAGCAATTTCCACGACCCGCGCTTTACCGACCTGTTCCAGCAAGCCCTTGCCCAGCCTGACTTGGCATTGCGCAAGGCCTTGGTGCATGAAGCCCAAACCATCCAGCACGAACGTGGTGGGTTGCTGGTCTGGGGCTTTTCCGACGTGCTCGATGCCGCGTCGGCCAAGGTGGGCGGGCTCACCCCGGAACAGACCACCTTCGCCTCCTGGCGTTTTGACGAGCTCTGGTTGAACCCCAATGCCTGATACACGACACACGCCCCGCACACCGGCATGGCTGGCCTGGTTCATCGGCCGACTGGGCTATGGCCTGCTCACCGCGTGGGTGATCACCCTGGTGGTGTTCGTCGCCACCCAGGCGCTGCCCTCGGACCCGGCGCGGGTGATTCTTGGCCCGGATGCGCCGCTGGACAGTATCCTCACCCTGCAACGCCAACTGGGCCTCGACCAGCCGATCCTGGTGCAGTACCTGCGCTGGCTGGGCGCCGCATTGGGCGGCGATCTGGGCATTTCGCTGGACTCCCAGGTACCCGTGGCGCAGCTGCTGTTTGGCCGGTTGGGCCATACCCTGGCCTTGTTGGCCGGGGTGCTGGCGCTGGTGGTGCCGATGGCGCTGCTGCTGGGCGTGAGCCTGGCCCTGCGCCGCGATAGCCGGCTGGACCGCTGGGGGTTGTCGGCGTTGATTCTGCTCAAGGCCACGCCGGGCTTTTTGCTGGCCATCGGCCTGGTGCTGGTGTTTTCCATGCCGGGCATGGGCTGGCTGCCGGCGGTGTCGATCCTTGACCCGCAGTTGCCGTTGTGGCGGCAATGGCAATCGTTGGTGCTGCCGGTAGTGGCCCTGAGCTTGTCGGCACTGCCGTACCTGACGCGCATGGTGCGTGCCTCGATGATCGAGGCGCTGGAGTCCGAGTACGTGATCGCCGCCCGTCTGCGCGGCATCCCCGAGCGGCGCATCGTCTGGCGGCACACGTTGCCCAATGCCCTGACCCCGGCGATCCAGGGCGTGGCGCTGACCCTGCGCACGCTGGTCGGCGGCGCCCTGCTGGCAGAGGTGATCTTCAGTTACCCAGGTATAGGTACGGCGTTGAACGCAGCGATCCAGATGCGCGACCTGCCGATGATCCAGGGCGTGGTGCTGGTCATCACCCTGGCGGTGGTGCTGATCAACCTGCTGGCCGATCTGTTGACCGTATTGCTTACCCCCAAGCTGCGTACCGCGCGCCGGGTGCGGATGATCCGCCGTATCCGCCGCGGTATCCGCCCGTGGTGGCGACGCGCGCGCAGCACCCCTGCCCAGGAGGCGACCCATGACTGAATCCCGTTGGCTGGCCGACCCGCAGGTACGGCGTGGCGCCGTGATCACCTTGTTGGTGGCGCTGTTGGCCGCGTTCGGCCCCTGGCTGGCGCCGCATGCTCCCACGGCGATGGTGGGGCCGGTGTACGGCCCGCCGGCCGCCGGAGCGCCGCTGGGGCATGATTTTCTTGGCCATGACCTGTTATCGAGGCTGCTCAGTGGCGGGTTATCGGTACTGTGGATGTCGGTTGCCGCAGCCACCTTGGCATTGCTGGTCGGTGGCAGCCTGGGCTTGCTGGCCGGGTTCTCGCGCCGGCGCCTGGACCAGGCGATCAGTTGGGCGGCGGATGTGTCGCTGGCGTTTCCCGACCTGATCCTGGTGCTGCTGATCGTGTCCATGCTCGGCAGGGCGCCGTGGCTGATCGTGTTGACCGTAGCCATTGCCTTCACCCCAGGCGTCATCCGCCTGGCGCGCGGCAGCGCGGTGGCGGTAGCCGGGCAGGAGTTTGTCGAGGCTGCGCAGATGATGGGTTACCCGCGTTGGCGCATCCTCTTTCTGGAAATCCTGCCGAATATTCTTACGCCCCTGCTGGTGCACTTCGGCAACATGCTGACCTGGGCGGTGGGCATGCTGTCGGGCTTGAGTTTTCTGGGCTACGGGGTGGCACCGCCTGCTGCCGACTGGGGGCTGATGATCAATGAAAACCAGGCCGGCTTGCTGGTGCAGCCGTGGGCCGTGCTGGCTCCGGCGTTACTGATCGGCGTGTTTGCCTATGGCACCAATATCCTCGCCGAGGGCATTGGCCGGGTCAGCGCACGGGTCGGGGAGAAACAGTCATGAATGCGCCTTTGAAGGTCGACAGCGACGTGTTGCAAGTCAGCGAGCTGCGGGTGGAACTGGCTGGGCAGGTCGAGGTGTTGGCCGAGGTTTCCTTCAGCCTGGCGGCAGGGGAGATTGTCGGCCTGGTCGGCGAGTCCGGCTCAGGCAAGACCACCTTGGCCACGGCATTGTTGCAGCATGCCCGGCAGGGCGCGCGCATTGTTGGCGGGCAGGTGGTGGTGGCAGGGCAGTCGGTGCTGGCACTCGAAGGCGAAGCCTTGCGCCTGGCCCGTGGCGGGCTGGTCGGCTACGTGGCCCAGGACCCAGCCACGGCGCTGAACCCGGCGTTGCGCCTGGGGGCCTTGCTGCGTGAAACGCTGCTGGCGCACCAGCCCAAGCTGTCGCGCGACGCTGTGCGTCAGCGCATCGGAGAAACCCTGGTGGAGGTGGGCCTGCCCGATGACGACGCCTTCCTGCGGCGCTTCCCGCACCAACTGTCTGGCGGGCAGCAACAGCGGGTGATGCTGGCGCTGGCGTTCGTCCTGCGGCCCCGGTTGATCGTGCTCGACGAGCCTACTACCGCACTGGACGTCACCACCCAGGCCCATGTGTTGCAGACCCTCAAGCGCCTGTGCCGTGAACACGGTGTGGCGGCGCTTTACGTCACCCACGACCTGGCCGTGGTGCGTGAGCTGGTGGACCGGGTCATGGTGATGTACGCCGGGAGGCTGGTGGAGGTGGCCGGGCGCGAGGCGCTGTTCTGCAACCCTGCGCACCCTTACACCCGTGCCTTGCTCGCGGCTATCCCCGACGTTGCCCGGCGTCAGCCGCTGCAGGCGATTGCCGGGCATGCGCCGGCACCCGGGCAGCGCCCGCATGGCTGTGCGTTTGCGCCGCGCTGCGACCGGCATCGTGCCGAGTGTTCGGTGATCGAACCGTCGTTGCTGACGCTCGACGGCAAGCATCAGGTCGCCTGCCTGGTGCCGCACCAAGAACCGCTGCCCCTTGCGGGGGCGGCTGTCGAGGTTGAATCGGTGCCGAACGAAGCCGTGTTGCTAGAGGTTCGGGAGCTGGATGTCGCTTACGATCGCCAGGTGCTGTTCGATGTTTCATTGCGTGTGGGGCAAGGGGAGTGCCTGGCGCTGGTGGGCGAATCGGGTTCGGGCAAGACCAGCCTGGCCAGGGCCATTGCCGGGCTGGGCGAGAACGTTCAGGGGCAAATGCGTTACGCCGGCGAGCCTTTGGCGTTTGCCGCACGCGAGCGTGATGCCCGTTTGCGTCACCAGATTCAGTATGTGTTCCAGAATCCTTATCGGGCCTTGAACCCAAGGCAGACGGTCGGGCAAACGCTCAGCGCGCCGTTGGCGCACTTTTTCGGTGTGCGTGGTGGTGAGGCGCGGCGTCGGGTCGAGGCGGTGTTGGAACGGGTGTCGTTGCCGGCTCGGGTGGCGGATTTGTACCCGCATAGCTTGTCTGGTGGTGAACGGCAACGTGTGGCGATTGCCCGAGCGTTGATCTGCGAGCCAAGGCTGCTGGTTTGTGACGAGATTACCTCGGCGCTGGATGTGTCGGTGCAGGCGTCGATTCTGGCCTTGCTACAGCGTTTGCAGGGGGAGGGGCTGACCTTGTTGTTCGTCACACATGACCTTGGGGTGGTGCGGGCGATTGCCGACCGGGTGCTGGTGTTGCGACAGGGGCGGGTGGTGGAGCAGGGGAGTGCCGAGCAGGTGCTTGGGAGGCCGGTTGATGCGTATACCCGGACGCTGGTGGAGCATTCGCCTCGGTTGCGTGTTGGCTTCTAGGTTCATGGCTTGGGGTGTTTGGTGCCTGTGAGATCGAGCGCCGCGCGGGCGGCGCTCGATCTCACAGGTGCTGCATACCCCAAGCCATGAACCCAGAAGCCAACACGCAACCCCAACCCATACACCCCATCCTCACCCCACAAACCGCGCCTGCCGCCGCCGCACTTCCTCGCGCACCGCCGGAATCACCCAGCGCCCGTAATCCACCGTGTCATACAGCGGGTCATAACCGCGGTTGAGAAAAGTGGTCACCCCTAGGTCGACATAATCGAGCAACGCCTGGGCCACCGTTTCCGGCGTGCCCACCAGCGCAGTGGTATCGCCATAGGCACCCACTGCGGTCGCCGTCGGCATCCACAACGCCCGATCATGCCGGTCGGCGCGGGCGGCGGCAGCGAGCAGGCGCTCGGAACCGGTGCCTTTGATGCGCTTCTGCCACGGGCTGTCTGCCGCAAACTGCGGGTTGGCTTTGATCTGCGCGAGGATCTGTTCGGCGCGCTGCCAGGCCTGTTCTTCGGTGGCAGCCAAAATCAGCCGCACCGACAGACTAACCCTGGGTGCGGCTACGCCTGCGGCGGCCGCGGCCGCCTTGAGTTTGCCGATCTGCTCGGCAACACCGCTCAGCGGCTCACCCCACAGGGCATACAAATCCGCATGCTTGACGGCGATCTGGTAGGCGATATCGGACGAGCCACCGAAGGAAATCGGGATATGCGGCTGCTGCAACGGTTTGACCGGTGAAAAAGCACCTTTGATGTTGAAGTAGCGGCCCTCGAAGTCGAACGGTTCCTCGGCGGTCCAGGTGCGGCGGACAATCTCGAGGTACTCGTCGGCACGCCGGTAGCGCTCGGTCTTGTCCAGCAGGGTGTCACCTTCTTGCGGCTCGGCGGTAATACCGGTAATTGCGTGCAGGCGGATGCGCCCGCCGCCGGTGGTATGGTCGAGGGTGGCGAATGCCCGTGCGGCCACCGTTGGCGCTGTCAGGGCCGGGCGGTGGGCGATCATGAAACCCAGGCGTTCGGTGTGCGCGGCCGCATAGGCGGCAATCTGCAGGCTGTCGGCGCTGCCTGGGCCGCTGGCGATCAGCACCCGGTCGAACCCGGCATGCTCATGGGCGCGGGCGTGGTGACGAATGAACGGCAGGTCGAAGTCCGCTGTGCGCACGCCACGGGTCTCGGACCACTGGCGGGGGAAGATCATGCCGACGAATTCAATGGACATGGCTGAGGCCTTTCAGGTTGAGGGTGATCAGAACTGGTAATCGACCTGGGCCAGCAGCGTGCGGCCCGGCATCGGTTGCAGGAAAGTGTTGGTGGAACCTGCCAGGCCACTGACGAAATTCAGCTCGTCGGTGACGTTGAGCATGCGCACCGTTACGCCCCACTGGGGCTGGCGGTAGTACACGGCAAGGTCGAGGTTGTATTCGTCCGGCACTTTCACCGTCTTGCTCAGGTTCAGGTACCAACTGCTGGTCCACCAGCCGGAAAGCTCGACGCCAAACCCCGAATCGAAGCGGTAGTCGACATAGCCGCCGGCGTTGTATTCGGGGATCTGCACGGCATCGAACTTGCCGGACGGGCGCTGGTTGAGGCTGTTGTTGTCGCCGAATACGGTGCCGTTGTCGGGGATGAACCCCGCCGAGGCAAACCCCGCTTGGCTGGTGAACTCGTTGTAGGCACTGATGCGGCTGAGGTTGAGGCCGCCGCGCAGGTGCTGGTCCTGGTAGCGCAGGGTTGCTTCCCAGCCTTTGACGATCAGCCGGGCAATGTTGTTGTTGCTGTCCGGCGACTGGTCGCGGGCTTGCCGGTAGGCCGCCAGGGTCAGGAACAGCTGGTCGGGCACTGCCTCCACCTTCAAGCCCACCTCATGCAACACGCTCAGGCTCTCGAAGGCCAGCGGGTTGAGCTGGTTGGCCCCGCTGCCACTGCCCCAGCCCAGGCCGTTGGTGAAGAAGCCGGTGTTCACCGCCAGCGAGCGATCGAAGGTGTAATACAGTGTGCTGTTGTCCGTGGGTTTGAAGTAGGGGCTGACCTGCACCGAAAACAACCGGTAGTTGTTCGCGTCCTTGCGCGGGTTGCCGCCGGGCAGCACGAATGGGTTTTCGATGCGTGCGTCTATCCAGCTGCGGCTGGCGCCGACGTTCAGGCCTACACGCTCGCCCAGGCGCAGGTTGTGCTGGCTGAACAGGGTCTTGGTGGTCCAGGTGCTGTCTGCGGTGTACGGCGCTACCGATTCGGCATACAGGCCGTGCCCTGCCGGGTACATGGCGGGCAGGTTGAGCCAGCCGTAATAGCTGGAGAATTGCGGCACACCGGGTTGGCCGATCCAGGCAGCGTTGCCGCCAGCTGGGTTGCGGCCGCTCAGGCCGAGCAGGTCGCCGGGGTTCTTCAAGGTCGGGTCGAGGGTCAGGTCATACGCGTTGATGGTACTGCCGAAGCTGTTGTTGGCGGCGATTGACTCGTTGCGCTCGCGCCGATAGATCAGCCCGGTGTTGCTGTCGTCGATCAGGGTCAGGTCGCCCAACTGCCACTGGCCGCGCGCGCGGAACTCGAAGCGGTTGTCGAAGATGTCGTCCTTGCCCTGCACCTGGAACGCGCCCACGGCGTCGGTGGTGTCGGTGGAGTGTTGGTAGAAGGTGCTGTTGGCCAGGGTGATCGACGAGGTCAGGTCGCCTTCGACGCGCAGTTGCGTGGTGAAGCGCCGCGAGCGGTTTTCGTCTTGCGCGCGCTGGCCGGTCTGCGATGACAGCGAAGTCAGGCCGTTACCTGCAAGCGAGGGGTCGTAGACCCAACCACGCAGGCTGCCGGGGTTGGCCTGGGTGTTGGGCGAGGCGCCCTGGAAACTGCCGTTGACCACCGCGTACTGGCCCTGGGCATTGCGCTGGCGTTGTACCCAACCGAGGACTTGGGCATCGGCGGCGCCAGAGGACAGCACCGGCGACCACAAGGTATTGCCATTCTGAATGATCGGCGTGGCGCGGCCGGCGTAGTACTTGCCGTGGTCGACCAGGCCCTGGCTGGCGCGGTTCCAGCCGTGGGTGATGTTGTAGTCGTAGTAGTCGTCGTAGGCGGCGTTCCAGTCCACCCGCAGGTTGTCATTGCGCCAGGCGAGGGCGCCGTAGAAAGCGTCGAAGTTGTTCTCGACGTTGTCGTAGAAGTCTTCCTGACGCTGGCGGGTAATGCTTACCCGGTAGGCCAGGTTGTCGCTCAGCGGGCCGGTGTTGTCGATGCTGAACTTGGTGGCATCGCGGGACTCGCCATCGGGGATCCAGCTGCCGATCTCACCGCTGAGCTTGGTACGAAAGCGGTTGAAATCGGGCTTCTTGCTCAGGTAATTGACGTAGCCGCCACTGCCGCTGACCGAGCCGTAGGTGACCGACGATGGGCCGGCGACGATGTCGGCGCCTTCGTAGGCGTTGAAATTGGCCGGGTGACGTACACCGTAGGCGCGCTGGCCGTCCTGGAACACCTCGGTGTTCTGCCCGCGCATCTGCGGGGCGATACCGGCGTTCTGGCCACCGCCGCGGGTGATGCCGGGGGCGTATTTGACCAGGTCGTCGGAGCTGCGGATCGGGTCGTTGGCCAGTTGTTCGGCGTTGATCTGGGTGACTGAGCGCGGGGTGTCCAGCACCTTGGCTTCCAGGCCGCCATAGATCGAAGCGGGCGGACGGGTGGGCAGGGCGTCGTCGTCGGTTTGTTCGGCCTGCACGGTGACGGTTTGCAGTTGGGTGTCTTCGGCGAAGGCCATGGGTGTGCTGGTGGCCAGGATGGCCAGCGCCAGGGCGCTAGGCTGGAATTTTGGGTGCAGCAAGGTAACGCGGGGCATTGGCTGGGCCTCGTTCAAGAGTAGGAATGTGGGAGAAACGAGGGCGCAGCCGCGCCTGCGGTTGGTATTGGGTACACGCGGTCCCTGTAGGAGCGGCCTTGTGTCGCGATAGGGCCGCAAAGCGGCCCCGGCAATCTATGTATCGACGCTGAAATCCTGGGGCCGCCTTGCGGCCCTATCGCGACACAAGGCCGCTCTTACAAAAGGCAGACCGCGTAGTAACAGGGTCAGGTTTTCAGCCACAGGCTCTCGAACCGCCAGGTACTGAACAGCGACTGCTCTGCCTGCGCGCCACCCACGCGGGTGCTGACACTGTCGAGCAGGTCGGCAAAGCCCCAGATCAACATGCCGCCGCGTTCGTATTGAATGCGTTGCGCCTGGTGCACCAGGTTCTTGCGCTTCTCCAGGTCTGGCTGGGCCATGGCGGCGAGAAAGGCCTGACTGAATTCGGGGTCGTTGAAGTGGGTCTTGTTGGCCACGGCGAATGGCGCATCGGTGTGAATCGCGCTGGCCAGGAACGGCGCACCGATGCTGCCACCGGTACTCAAGGTCCAGTCATCGCGCTGCGGCCCTTGGAAGGTGGCCAGGTCGACCTGGCGCACATTGAGGGTCACACCGATACGCCGGGCCTGCTCGGCCAGCACCAGGGCCGAAGCCAGCCCCGGCCCTGGCGTGGTCACCAACTCCACCTGCAACTGTTCATGGCCGGCTTCGCGCAGCAACTGGGCTGCGCGCTGCGGGTCATGAGGGCGTGGGCCGATGCTGTGGTCGAAGGTGGGGTCGAACGGTGCATACAGGTCGTTGGCCACCCGGCCTTGGCCATTGAGCGCACGGCGCACCAGCTCGTCACGGTCGGCCAGCAGGCGGAATGCCTCGCGCACGCGCGGGTCGTCGAACGGCGCCTTGGCGGTGTTCATGTCGAACGACAGCCAGTTGCCGCTCACCGACTTCAGCAGGCGCAGCCGTGGGTCGGCTTGCAGCACCTGCAGGTGTTCGGTGGACATGACGTTGGCCATGTCGATCTGCCCGGCCCGCAATGCCGCCAGGCGGCCGGTTTGGTCCTTGAAGTCGATGATCTCCAGTTCATCGGCATAAGGCTTGCCGGGTTTGTAGTAGTTGTCGAAGCGGGTGAACAGTGAGCGCTGACCTGGGGTGAAGCTTTTCAGTTTGTAAGGCCCGGCGCCGACCGGGTTGGTGACTGGGTGGTAGTCCACCGGCACGATGCCGCCGAAGTTGACCCAGGTCTCCGGCAGCGGCAGGTAGCTGCGCCCTTCGCGAAAGCCCAGGCGCACGGTACGGTCGTCCAGCTTGACCAGGTTGTCGCGGTCCACCCAGTGCAGCAGCGCCGCGTAGGGCGAGGCCAGCTGCGGGTCGGTGAGGCGGCGGATGGAGAAGATCAGGTCGTCGGCGTCGATGGTCTTGCCGTGGTGGAACTCCAGCCCCGGCTTCAGGCGCAAGGTCCAGCTGCTGGCATCGGCATTGGGCTCGGCGAACTCGGCCAGGGCCAGGCGCGGCTGCATCTGCTCGTCCCATTCCCACAGCTTGCTGTACAGGGCAAAGCCACGCACGATGCCGCTGCCGATGGGCTTGTGGGCGTCGAGGTTGCCGCTCTGGTTGCCGTCGATGATGCCCAGGCGCAGGCGCCCGCCATGGCGTGGCTGGTCGGCCACGGCATAGGTTGGGCCGTCGGCGGGGCCGCAGCCGGCCAGCAACCCGCCGGCCAGCACGCCGGCGTGGCCAAGGAAACTGCGCCGGCTCAGTGGGTAACCGTCCCTGGCCATGGCGTCAGGCTCCGTTGCTGGCGTGCAGTTGCACGGGTTCGGCTACAGGGCGGGCAAGGGCTGCGCGCTGGTCACGAAAGTGCGGCAGGATGTGCTCGCCGATGCGGTAGGCTTCTTCCAGGTGCGGGTAGCCGGCCAGGAAGAAAAGATCGATGCCTATGCCGTGGTACTCGCGGATGCGCGCCACTACGTTGGCGTAGCTGCCTACCAGCGCGCAGCCGGGCGGGATGCCGATGTAGCCGAAGCCGGTCCACACATTGGGGTGGATGAAGAAGTCGTCGAAGGCCTGTTGCTCGTCCTTGTCGTTGTAGTCGTGCTCATAGCTCAGTTTGCGTGCCGTGCGCAGGCCCGCATGGGCAGCGCGAGCCTTGACCGTGCCCTTGGCCACGCCTTCGTCGAAGAAGCGCTTGGCCTCGGCCAGTGCCGCCTCTTCGGTATCGCGAGCGATCACGTCGATGGACAGGCCAAAGCGAATATCGGTGCGGCCCCACTTCAGCGCGCGGGCGCGGATATCGGCGATCAGCGCGGCAATCTCGTCCGGGTGCTCGGCGCGCATCAGGTAGAAGTCGGCGTGCTTGGCCGCGAATTCGCGCGCTGCCACCGACGAACCTGCCGTGCAGATCAGCGGCAGCTCGGCTTTTTTCAGCGGGCCGCGCAGGCCACCGCCCTCGGCGCGGTAGTAGGTGCCTTGGTAGTGGAACTGCTCGTTGTGCCAATAGCCGCGCACCACGTCCATGAACTCGGTGGCGCGGGCGTAGCGCTGGTCATGGTCTTCGAAGTCACCGACCTGGCGCTGGATGGCATCCGAACCGCCATTGATGATGTTCCAAACCAGGCGATTGCCAGTGGCGCGTTGGTAGGTCGCGGCCTGCTGCACGGCCACCCATGGGGTGTAGTGATAGGGCTGGAAGGCGGTGACGAATTTCAGCGTGCGGGTTTCACGGGCCAGCAGCGAGCACACCGTCCACGGCTCTTCGCCGGTGGGGGCATTGACCATCAGCGCGCCGCCAAAACCGTTTATTTCAGCGGCGCGGGCGATTTGGCCGAGGTAGTCGATGTAGGTGAAGTGATCACCCACGGCAAACCCCGACACCGCACCGGTGCTGGGCCCGCCCGCATGCCAGTCGCCGCGGTTGCGCGGGTCGCCGGGAAGGAACTGGGTTTCGCCATGCAGGGGCAGGCGGGTGAAGAATTCGATGCTCATGGGCTGGCCTCCTTACTGGACGCTTGGGCTGCAATTAGGGGTGACCGGTTGGCCGCTGATGACCTGGCGGGCGAAGGGGATGGAGTCCTTCAACGAGGCATTTACCGTTTCACTGTGGCCCAGGCCTTTGTACAGGTGGCCCTGCACCACCGAGCCTGCCTTGCAGGCGTCCTGCATCAGCGCTACCTGGGTGGCGGCGGCGGGGGTCTTGTCCTCGGCGCCGGTGCCGATGAAGATCGGCTGGGCCAGCTTCAAGGTCGGGTACGACACCTGCGCCAGCCAGGGCTTGAGCTTGTCGCCCTGGTAGTCCTTCTTGGCATTGGCCGGGGTCAGGCCGGTGCCGACCACGTCGCTGACCAGTGCTGACAGGCAACTGGTGCGCGCCTGCTCGAACAGTGGCAGGGCCTTGTCGGTGTAGAAGTCGCGCGGGTCGATGCTCGGGTCATACTGCTGCGCGGCAAGCAGCGTGTAGAAGCCGTAGGCCAGGGCCGGGTCGACCTTGTTCTGGTCCTGTTCGCCGACATTTTTCGAACCCACGGTGTAGATCACCCCTGTGCCGATACTGCCCTTGACGCCCAGCTTGGGCGCATAGGTTGCCGCATAGGCCCCGGCGGCAAAGGCCCCGGCCCCCCCTTGCGACTGGCCAATGATCAACACCTTGTCGGCCAGCCCCGGTACGCCGGCGACCACGGCCTTGGCCGCATCGAGAATGCCGTAAGCGGCCATGCGGTTGTTCAGCAGTGGGTGGCCGCCCGGTACACCCAGGCCCTGGTAGTCGGTGGCGACGATGGCATAGCCTTCATCCAGCCAGCGGTTGAGGTATTGCACGTCGCGGTAGCTGCGCCCGGCCCAGGACGGCGCGCAGATATCCGCCACGCCGACGGTGCCATGGCCCCAGCTGGCGACCGGCCAACCGCCCGCGGGTGCCTTGCCTTTGGGGATGAACAGCGCACCAGAAACCACGATTGGCGTCTTGCCGTCGATACCGTCCAGCGAGGTGTACAGGATGCGTTGTGCGCTGGCCGCATTGGGCAGGCTCAGCGCCTGCTCGAGCGGTTCGCTGCGCAGCAGTTTGCCGGGCGTGGCGGGGATGGCCTTGGTCCAGGTGTAGAAGGCCGACACGCGGCCATCGCCCTGTTGCGGGTCAGGTTTTGGCGCGTAGGTTTCGGCGGCCATGGCGCCGATGGACAGGGCCAGGGCGCTGAGGCCGAAGACGAGCGAAGCAGGCAGTTTCATGGGAAAGGCTCTCAAGGTTGTTGGCTGATCTGGGCGTCGAGGGACGGCCAGTAATGGGTCATTTGCAAGTCGATCAAGGCCTGGCGGGTAAAGCCCGTGGCCAGGTCGCTGGTAATGTCGTAGGGCGTGCGAATCAGCCGGTTGGCCAGTGCGTACTGGCCCAGGGCGTCGTAATGGGTTTTAAGCTGCGCATCGCTTTTTGGCGCCCAGCGCGCTTGCCAGGCCACGGGGTCGTCCTGGTCGTCACGGCGTAGCACGCTTTCACTGACCCCCGCGCGCGATGACAGCGCGTAGTAGGCGTCGCGGTTCTGTTCCTGGGAAATCCACCAGGCCGCGCGCACCCAGGCGGTGGCCACCAGTTGCGTCAGGTCGGCGTGCTGCTGCACGAAGCGGTCGGTGCCCCACAGGTCCGAGACCAGCCGCCAATCATTGGCGCCTTGCTTGGTCGACCAGAGAATGCGCGCCACGCCTTTGTCTTCCAGGGCATAGGCTTCGTTGAGCAACACGGCGGCATCGACCTTGCCGGCGGAAACCGCAGCGGCGCCCACTTGCGGGTTGAGGTTGGCGATCTTGAAATCACTCAGTTTCAGGCCTTGGCTTTCGAGGAAGTTGCTGAAGGCGAACTCCCACGGGCGACCACGGTGCAGGGCCAGGCGTTTGCCCTTGAGGTCCTGGATGCTGCGCACAGTGGAATTGCTCGGCACCACCAGGTAGATGTTGTTGCCGCTACCGCCCGGCACCACCAGCTTGCCCGGCACCTGGCCAGCCCCGGCGATGACCGAAGGCAGGTCGCCACGCACGGCAAAGTCCAGGCTGTCGTTGCTGAAGCCTTCGTTGATCTGTGGCCCGGCGCCGGCATGGGGCAGGGCGGTCCATTGCAGTTTCACGCCGCGGGCGGCCAGTTGCTGTTCCAGCCAGCCTTCCTCGATCACCCGGCCGGGGATGCCGCCGAACACCGGCGCCCCGCCCTGGGTGAAGGCGACGATGGCAATGCGCACCGCCGCCGGTGGCTCGGCTGCCAGCGCAGCCAGGCTGAGGAACAGGCCGCCCAACAGAGCAAGGGCATGACGCCAGGGATTGTTCATGTGCAGCTCCAGGCAAAGGTTCTACAGGCCAGGAGCGAAATGCATGCCAGCCCTTCGAAAATTGGCTGCAGACCATGCGTGGTGGGGCTTTCAGCCAGGGTTAGGCTGCGTGCGGCGGGCCGGGCCTGCTGGCCGGCGGGCAGGCGAGTGCTGGCGGGTTGCTGCTGTGGCAGCAATGGGCTGCTGAAAAATCGAATATTTCCAATTCGAATATATAAATATTAATTAATAATTTTTTGATCTAATTTGTTTCATGCACTATTGGCCTGCGCGTCAACTGCCAGGAATGCCCCTATGTCGCTGATCACCCACCCCAATGCCCGCGAGCTGACCAAGTCGGTACGTGCCACCGTGCTCGTGTTCAAGGACCCGCGCTCCCAGGAGCTGCTCAGCCGCATCGAGCGCCTGGCGCCCAGCGAGGCCAACACCCTGATCATCGGCGAAACCGGCACCGGCAAAGAGCTGGTCGCCCGTCACATCCACCACCTAAGCCGCCGCGGGCGTGAGCCATTCGTGGCGGTTAACTGCGGTGCCTTTGCCGAAACCCTGGTGGAAAGCGAGCTGTTCGGCCACGAAAAAGGCGCGTTCACCGGCGCCACCAGCAACAAGGCCGGCTGGTTCGAAGCAGCCAACGGCGGCACGCTGTTCCTCGATGAAATTGGCGACTTGCCGCTGAACATGCAGGTGAAGTTGTTGCGGGTGCTGCAGGAGCGTGAAGTGGTGCGCCTGGGCTCACGCACGCCGATCCCGATCAACGTGCGGCTGGTGGCAGCGACCAACGTGAACCTGGCTGATGCAGTGGTGGCGGGGCATTTTCGTGAAGACCTGTTCTACCGCCTGCATGTCGCCACGATTCGCTTGCCGCCGCTGCGAGAGCGACCGGGGGACATCCTGCCGCTCGCGGAATTCTTCATCGAGGAGCATTGCCGACGCCTGGGTTACGAGCGTGCCTCGTTGAGCCCGGATGCCGAACGCAAATTGCTGGCGCATAGCTGGCCGGGCAACATCCGCGAGCTGGAAAACGCCATTCACCATGCGTTGCTGGTGTGCCGGTATCAGGTGGTGGCACCGGCGGACCTGCACCTGGTCGATATGCGGCCACAGGTAGCGGCGCCGGTTGCACATGCCTACTTGCCGACAGCCAGCGCGGCACCACCTGACCTGGAAAGTGCGTTGCTGGCGTTGTTCGAGCAGAATGTGCCGAACCTGTATGAGCATATCGAGGAGACAGTGTTCAGGGCGGCGTATCGATACTGTCACGGCAACCAGTTGCAGACGGGGCGCTTGCTGAACATCAGCCGTAACATTGTGCGGGCGCGGCTGGAAAAGATTGGCGAACTGTCGAAGGCATGAGGTGCCTGTGTTGGGGCTGCCGCGCACTTATCGCGGGCAAGCCCGCTCCCGCAAGTTCGGCGGCGTACCCAGCTACCAGCGATAGGTCAGGTCGGCGGTTACGGTGCGCCCCGTTCCCAACAGGCAGGCTACGGTGGCGAAGCAGCCGGCCACGTAGTACTTGTCGGTCAGGTTTTTCACATTGAGCTGCGCCGACAAGCCCTGCAGGCCGTTGTTGGCCTTGCCGAAGTCGTAAGACAGCATGGCATCGACCAAGGTGTAGCCAGGCACTTCGAAAGTGTTCTGCGCATCGCCAGAGGTGGCGCCGGTGTAGCGCACGCCAAGGCCGCCGCTAAGCCCGGCCAATGGCCCGCCCTGCAGGGTGTAGTCGACCCACAGCGAGGCCAGATGACGTGGGACCCGCACCGGTGCATTTCCCTTGTTGCTGACGCCCAGCGCGTTCGGGTTGTCCTTGGTTACCTCGACATCGTTGTAGGTATACGCGGTGATCAGGTTCAGCCCCGGCAGCGGTTTGGCTACGCCTTCCAGCTCCACCCCGCGCGAGGTCACTTCACCCTGCTGCACGCTGAAGCCCGGGTGCTCGACATCGGTCGTGGCCACGTTCTGCCGGCGCAGGTCGAAGGCTGCCACGGTGATGTAGTTTTCGCTGCCTGGCGGTTGGTACTTGATGCCCACTTCGTATTGCTTGGCTGTTTCCGGTTCGAACGGGGAACCGTCGAAACTGTTGCCACTGGCCAGTTTGAACGACTCGCTGTAGCTCACGTAGGGGAACAGGCCCATGTCGAAGCTGTAGCCGAACGACGCGCGGGCAGTGGTGGCCTCGTCGGTGATCACCTGGTGGCTGCCATTGATGCGATTGGTGCTGTCCTGGCGCGCCCAGTCGTGACGCACGCCAAGGGTGGCGACCCAGTTGTCGAGGTGCAATTGATCCTGCAGGTACAGCCCGACCTGACGGTCGTCGCGGGCGGTGGACAGCAGTGAGGTGTAGCGGGAAGTGTCGATCGTTACACCGCGCACCGGGTTGTAGATGTTGATCGATGGCGCGTCGCCGTGCTGCACGTCCTGGCTGCGGTGGCCGCGCAGGTAGTCGGCACCCAGCAACAGGTCCTGGCGCAATGGGCCGGTGTTGAAATTGGCCAGCAGTTGGTTGTCCAGGGTGTAGTTGTCGCTGTTGTAATCGCGCAGCTCGTAATAGCGGGCCAGGGTGTTGCCATTGATCACACCGCTGTTGCGAAACAGTTGATCCTGATAGCCGTGCATGTGGCTGTAGCGTAAGTTCTGGCGGAAGCTGAAGGTGTCGTTGATGCGATGGCTCAGCTCATAGCCCAGGTTGTTCATCTCTGACTGCTCGCGGTCGAAGCCCGGCTCGTTCAGCGAGCGGTGGCGGGGTACGCGGCCGTTGGGGTTGGAGCCGTCGAACAGGGAGTAGGCCATGTTCGAGGTGAACAGGTTGGTGTTTTTCTGGTACGACGCCAGCAGGGTCAGGCTGGTGTCTTCATTCGGTGCCCAGGTCAGGCTGGGCGCGACGTACTGGCGGTCGTCCTTGATACCGTCGATCTCGTTGTCGGCATCACGGCCGAGCATCACCAGGCGGTAGGCCAGGGTGCCCTGGCTGTCGAGCAGGTCGCCGACATCCAGGCTCAGTTGCTGGCGGTCGTGATTGCCGAGCGACAGACCGACTTCACGGTGGGCTGCAAACAATGGTTTTTTCGAGACCAGGTTGATCATGCCGCCAGGCTCGCCCTGGCCGTAGATAACCGACGCCGGCCCTTTGAGTACCTCGATGCGCTCCAGGCCAAACGGCTCCGGCGCGTAATAGCCAATGTTGTTGTTGCGCAGGCCGTCGGTGTAGGCATCGCTGTTGATCTGCTGGAAACCACGCACCATCAAGGTGTTGTCGGTGGGGTTGTTGCCAGCGACGTTGGCGTGCACGCCAGCGGTGTAGCTCAAGGCTTCGGTAACGGTCTGTGCACCTTGGGCCTTGATCCGGTCACGGGTCACCACCGACACCGAGGCGGGGGTTTCCAGCAGCGCGCTGTCGGTCTTGCTGGCGCTGCTGGCGCGGGTGGCCAGGTAGCCGTTCACGGCACCGTAGGCGCTGTCGCGATAGGCATCGACGCTGGTGGGTGCCAGTTGCAGGCCCGCACCTTGTGCCGCAGGTTGCAGCCGATACTGGCGTTCGCCGCTGGGCACGGCGATCAGGCCACTGCCCAGCAACATGCGTTCCAGGGCCTGTTCGGGGGTGAATTCGCCTTGCAGCGGGGCGCTGGCCTTGCCTTGGCTGAGCACGCCATCGCCGACAATGTAGATACCGGCCGCACTGGCCAGGCGGTTGAGCTGCTGGGCCAGCGGGCCGGATGGCAGGTCGTAGCGGCGCGGGCTGTCGTCGGCCATCACCGGGGTGGCGATCAGCAACGGCAGAGCCAGCAGCAGAGGGCGCAAGGTAAACGGGAGCAGGGGCATGGGTGTTCCTTGTGGGGGCAGATGAAGCTGGGTGTTCATCTGCTAATCCGAACGAGCCGGGTAAAACCGGAACACCCCTGCGCAAAAAAACGGTGGGTTCAGCGTGGCTCGATGCTGTACCACCAAGGCAAGGTCTTGCGCACCTTGATCGGCAGGGCGCTTTCGAGCATGGCCAGGGTGCGTTCCGGGTCATTGGCTGGGAAGTTGCCCATCACCCGCAGCGCCTGCACTTGTGGAGCAACACCGAGATGACCGGGCAGGTAGGCACGCAGTTGTTCGCTGAACTCGCTAAGGCTGATGTCGTTGGCCAACAGACGGCCATCGCGCCAGGCCTGGCGCGACTCGTCCACCGCACGGGGCGGTTGTGCGCCATGGCGGTCGAAATCCGCTTGCCATCCTGCCGCAACCACCAGGCTGCCTGCGCCATCTGCGGGGTGAAGGCGCACGGCACCGTCGAACACGCTCAGGCGTGCGGCCTGGTCGCGTTGCCAGACGCTGAAGCGGGTGCCCAACGCTTGCAGGCGGCCGTGACGGGTGTCGATCACGAATGGCCGGCTGTCATGGGCGGTTTCTACCAGTGCTTCACCGGCCAGCAGCTCCAGGCGGCGCAGGTTGGCGCGGTAGTCGATGTTCAATGCGGTGGCACTGTTCAGCCACAGTTGGCCGCCGTCCGGCAGGCGCAGGCTGCGCACTTCGCCGGTGCCGGTGCGCTGGTCGGCGCTGAGTGCCTGCAGCTGTCGCCTGGCGGCAGGTAGGCGCCAGCCGGCCAAGGCCAGCAGGCTGCCGCCGCACAGCAAACCGAGCAGTCCAACCGCGCGACGGCGGTCGAGGTCGGTGCGGCGCACGCTGCCCAGTGCCTGCAGTGAGGCGTCGGCCTGTAGTTTCAGCGGTGAGAAACGCTGACTGATGCGTTGCACATGGTCCCATGCCACCTGGTTGGCGTGTGCAGTCCCGAGCCATTTCTGCCAGCGCAACTGCAATTGCAGGTCTTGCGGGGCGGCAAGCAACTGCGCATACCAGTTGGCGGCTGCCTGCAAGGTGGCGTGGTCCGGGCGCTCGCTGGCGTTCATGGCAGGTCCAGTTCCAGCAGCAGGCACTGGTACATCGCCTGGGCCATGTACTTGGTCACGCTGCGTTCGGAAACCTGCAGCTGCCTGGCGATTTCCCGGTAGCCCAGGCCCTGTACGTGGGCCAGCAGAAAGGCCTGGCAGACCTTGTCCGGCAATCGCGCGAGCATTCGCTGCACCTGCTCGAGTGCCTCGAACACCAGTGCACGCTCTTCCTCGCTGGGTGCCAAGGGTTCGGGCAGGGCGGCCAAGGCCTCCAGCCAAGCCTGCTGCAGGTGCTGACGGCGCCAGAAATCGATGCACAGATGGCGGGTGACGGTGCTCAGGTAGGCGCGCGCGTGCTGCTCGGTCTGGAATTGCTGCGGCTTGCTCAGCAGGCGCACGAACACGTCATGGGCCAGGTCGGCGGCATCACTGGCATTGCCCAGGCGCTTGTGCAGCCAGCCGCGTATCCAGCCGTGGTGGTTGGTGTAATAGGTGTGAATCTGCTGGCTGTAAGCGGGGTCGAGACGCGACATCGGGGCATCCTTACGCTATGCGACAAGGTCTCATATGAGAATTTTTCGCAATGGTAGGCCAGGGCTGATGAACACGGCAACACTATCTGATGGCGAGATACGATTGCTAAGCCCTGCAAGACTCGGGTTAAATGAGAGTCATTATTAAAGACGTTCTGATCGGTTCAACCCATGCCCTGCGCTGACCCTTCCCTGCAAAAAGCCGTGCACACACTTTACGAGGACCATCATTCCTGGCTGTGCGGGTGGCTGCGCGGCAAGCTCGGTTGTGTGGAGCATGCCGCCGACCTGGCCCAGGACACTTTCATCCGGGTGCTGACCCTGCGCAAGGCCGCTGAGCTGCGACAGCCACGGGCCTATTTGAGCAGCGTGGCCCGCAGCCTGATGATTGACATGTTCCGGCGACGGGCACTGGAGCAGGCTTACCTGGAAACCCTGGCGACACGGCCCGAGCTGGTAGAGGTTTCGCCCGAGGCGCGCCTGCTGATCATCGAGACCTTGATGGAGATCGATCGCCTGCTCGACGGCCTGGGCACACGCACTCGCGAAATCTTCCTGATGGCCCAGCTCGATGGCTTGAGCTATGTGGAAATCGCAAGGCGCCTGAATGTGTCGCTTACCACCGTCAAAAAGCATGCAGTGCGGGCGCTGACTCATTGCCTGCTGCTGGCTGAGGCGTGACCGGTGACAGGTGCAGACCCCTTGGATCGCAACACGCTGGAGGCTGCCGCACGCTGGTACGTCGAGCTGCGCTGCGAGGCTGACGAGGCCACGCGAGCGGCACATCGGCGCTGGCTGCTGAGTGACCCGCGGCACCAGCAGGCCTGGGAGCGCCTGGGGCGTTTGCAGGGCACGCTGCAGCAGGTTGCGCCGGGTATCGCGCGGCCCATGTTGAACAGTGCCAGGGCCAAACGGCGTGAGGTGCTCAAAGTACTGTCGGTGCTGCTGATGGCGGGCGCGGCAGGTGGGCTGGCATTGCGCGAAGGTGGCGTTGCCAGCTTGATGGCTGACTTGAGCACTGGCGTTGGCAAGCGCCGTTCATTGCAACTGGACGACGGCAGCCAACTGCAGTTGAACACCGACACGGCTGTCAACGTTCGCTATACCGCCGACATTCGCGCACTTGAATTGCTCAAGGGTGAAATCCTGGTGCAAACCGTGCCGGATGCATTGTCTCGCCCGTTCATCGTGCACACCAGGCAGGGCAGTGTCCGCGCGCTAGGAACACGCTTTACGGTGCGCTGCGACAGCGAGACCAGCCGGGTTTGCGTGCTGGAACATGCCGTGGAAGTTCGCAGCGCACGTGGCGCGGCGGTGGTGCGGGTAGGCGCAGGCCAGCAATTGGCATTTCGCCTGGAAGAGATCGGTGCCCTGACACCGGCTGCGGCCATGGCAGACGCCTGGGCCCGTGAAATGTTGGTCGTGGATGACTGGCGCCTTGCCGATGTTGTCAGCGAGCTGCAGCGGTATCGCCCTGGGTACCTGGGCTGTGATGCGGCCGTCAGTGATTTGCGGTTGTCCGGGGCGTTTCATTTGAGCGACATCGACAGTGTCCTGGAAAACCTCACCACCACGTTACCTGTGCGTATTCGTCGCTTCAGCCGCTACTGGACGCGTGTCGAGGCGGCCTGAAACCTGTCCTTGTTTTTTTGTCAGAGGGGTTATCGATTTTCGTTCTCGTTCGACTTGTAGGTAGACGCGCACCAAGCGCACTGAAAAAACTGCCGCAGGGCGAAAGGAAACCGCATGCTCGCTGTCAACGAATGCAACCGTACTCTCCCGATCAACCCGACCAAAGCCAGCCTGGCGCGGGCCGTGCATCGCGCGCTGTTCAGCGTGGCGTTGGCGACCCCGCTGGCAACGGCGATGATCGCTCAACCTGCCGTTGCCCAGACCCAGGCTGAAATGCGCTTCGACATACCCGCTGGCACGCTTGGCACGGCACTCACGCAATTTGCCTCGGCCGCCGCTGTGACGCTGTCGTTCGAGCCGTCATCGGTGCAGGCGCTGCATTCGCCTGGGCTGCACGGCCGTTACAGCGCCGATGCGGGCCTGCGCCAGTTGCTGGCCGGCAGCCGATTGCAGGTGCTGAAGCAGGGCAGTGGCAGCTACTCGCTGCTGCCCATGGTGGGTGATGATTCCACCTTGCAGCTCGATACCACCAGCGTTACCGGCACGGCCGTTGAGTCCGCCTATGGGCCGGTAAGCGGCTACGTCGCCAGCCGCAGCGCGACCGGCACCAAGACCGACACGCCGATTCTGGAAATCCCCCAGGCCATCAACGTGATCACCGCCGACCAGGTGCAGGCGCAAGGGGCGCGCAACCTGACCCAGGCGCTGCGCTATACCCCGGGCCTGGCCACCGGCGGCTTCACCGACCGCAACAGCATTGCCGACGAAATCACCAGCCGTGGCTTTGCCCCGACCCCGTTGTATCTGGACGGCGCCTACTTGCCGTACGCCGGCAGCCTGGGCGGTGCCCCCCAGATCGACCCCTACACGCTGGAGCGTATCGAGGTGCTCAAAGGCCCATCGTCGGTGCTGTACGGGCAAAACCAGCCGGGCGGGCTGATCAACATGGTCTCCAAGCGCCCGACCCGCGAGCAACGTAGCCAGGTAAAGCTGGGCGCCGGTAGCTACAACCGGGTCAACGGTGCCTTCGATACCAGCGGCCCGCTGGACGAGCAGAAGGTCTTCACCTATCGCCTGGTCGGCGTTGCCGACAAAGGCAACGAAATGGTCGCCCATGCCCACAGCGAGCGCTTGCTACTGGCACCCAGCCTAACCTGGGCGCCGAATGAAGACACCTCGCTGACGTTGCTCGCTCAGGTTCAGCGTGACGATGGCTTGCCCGACTACCAGACGCTGCCGATGATCGGTTCGCTCAAGCGTGGCCCGACAGGCCAGCATATCGACCGGGACTTCTTCTCGGGCGACTCGCATTACAACGATTACAAACGCAACCAGTACATTTTCGGCTACGACTTCAACCACCGTTTCAGTGACGAGCTGGCATTTCGCTCTACCGCGCGCTACACCGATGTCCGTGACCGCTACAAAGGCTTTTACCTGCGCAGTTTCGTGACAGAGGGCGATGGGGTGGACTACACCCGCGCCAACCGGGTGAAGCTCGACTGGCGCCAGCACAATATTTCGTACACCGTCGATAACAACCTGGAATACAAGTTCAATACAGGGGCCTTGCAGCACACCGCGCTGGCAGGCGTGGACTACCGTCACTTCACGCGCAAGTACGATGGCTATAACGCCTACAACGTGCTGCCCGTCGATCTCTATGGCAAGAACAACTTCGACACCAGCAGCATCACCCCGGTACTGGATACCCGTTGGGACAATACCGTGCGCCAGACCGGGGTTTACCTGCAGGACCAGATCAAGCTGGACAACTGGATCCTGACCGTAGGCGGGCGCCAGGACTGGGCCGAAATCGACAACAAAGACTTGTTGGCGCACAGCATTGCTTCCCAGCGTGACAGCAAGTTCACCGGGCGCATCGGCCTCACCTATGTCACCGAGTTTGGCCTGGCACCCTATGTCAGCTATTCCCAGTCGTTCTTGCCAACCTTGGGCACGGCGGCCCCAGAGCGTGGCGGCAAGGCGTTCGAGCCCACTGAGGGCGAGCAATACGAAGTGGGGCTGAAGTATCAGCCGTTCGAGGGCACCTTGTTCACGGCCTCGGTGTTTCAGGTGAAGCAGAAAAACGTGCTGACCGGCGATACCGAGTACCCGCAGTACGAGTCGCAAAATGGCGAGGTGCGTTCGCGTGGGGTGGAGCTGGAGCTCAAATCCAGCATCGAGAACGTTGATGTCCTGGCCGCTGCCACCTACATCGACTCGTTCTATACCAAGAGTACCTATGGCGACCAGGGCAACCGCAACGAGTCGCAGGCCCCGGTGTCTGCCTCGCTGTGGGTGGACTATCACTTCACCCAGGCCATGCTCAATGGCCTGACCTTTGGCGCCGGTGCCCGTTACACCGGCCGCAAGCCGGGCAACTCGGCCAATACCTTCGATGTGCCGGCTTATGCCGTGTATGACGCTACCGTCAGCTACGACCTGGGCAAACTCGACCCAAGCCTGCGTGGCCTGCAGGCCAGCGTGAATGTGCAGAACATCTTCGACCGCGAGTACGTATCGGACTGCAACTACGCATTTGGCTGCTACTACGGGCAGGAGCGGGTAGCGTCGGTAGAGATGACCTACGACTGGTGATCAAGCCCCGGCGCCACGCGTTATACTCCGCGCCATTTGCCTATGGCCGGAGTACGCTATGCGCCAGGTTTTGCTCATCGTCGATGTCCAATCCACCTTCAGCCCACCCGAGTGGCTGGTCGATGGCCTGCGGCGTTTGTCGGCCAACATCCCCACCATTGCCTCGGTCGAGTTGCATGATGAACAGGTCACGCCGTTCGAGCGCCAGCTCGGCTGGCACCCGGCCGCCGAGGACGAAAGCCTGGTCGAGGCCGACCAGGTATTCGTCAAGCATGGCTACGGGCAACGTGCCGAGGCGATTGAGTACATTCGGCAATTGGGTGTGGAACGGGTGCTGGTGTGTGGGTTGCAGACCGAAACCTGTGTGCTGGCCGCAGGCTTCGCCCTGTTCGACGCAGGGTTGATGCCAACGCTGGTGACAGACATGACGGTAGGGTCTTCGCTGGACCGCTCGGGCAAGCTCGGTATCGACCTGTGGAAGCACCATTTTCGGCAGGTCACCACCTCATCCGAAGTACTGGCCGAACTGGCCATGCAAGGGTAGTGCATGCAGTCACTTTGCCATCATGCGGTGACAATGCGTATCATTGTCGATTGTAAACCGCTGATCGAGAAGGATCTCCATGCTGAAAATGCTCCGTCTGGCAGCTGTTCTGCTGCCTGTAACCCTGGCCTGGTGTAGCCATGCCCACGCCTTCACCGACGGCACCGACCGTTCCGTCACCCTGGAGAAGATCGCGCAGACGTTCGTGGTACAGAAAGACGGCAGCTTCCGTCTGGATGTCGACAGCGTCATGCTGATCAACGAAGACCGCGCCATCAAGACCAATGCCCAGCACCCGTTGAGCTACAACCGGTCACTGGAAACGCTGGAAGTGGTCGAGGCCTATACGCAAAAGCCCGACGGGCGCAAAGTGCAGGTGGATGCCGCGCACATCAAGGAGCAGCAAGAGCAGGCGTCTGCCCAGGCACCGATGTTCCAGGACTCGGTCAACAAGGTGGTCATCTTCCCCGAGGTTGCGGTGGGTGACCGGCTGGTGCTGCGTTATCAACGTAACCGCTCTACGCCATTGTTCCCTGGGCAGTTCGAAGACATCACCGTGCCGCAGTTCTACCCGGTCGGGCAGTTTTCGCTGACCTACGAGATGCCCCAGGGCATGCCGCTGCAGGCCGATGCCCGTGGTTTCAAGGCGTCGCCGCCTGCCACGAGTGATGGCCGTACAGTGTATCGCTGGGACTATGTACCGGGGGCGCGGGCGCGGATCGAGACGGGGGCGGTGTCGTACCTGGATTACGGCCACTACCTGGCAGTGTCGACGTTCTTAGGGTTCAAGGACTTCGCCCAGGCCTATCAGACCAGGGCCACGGTCGAGGTCACCCCTCAGATCAGCGAGCTGGCGAAGCGCCTGACCGCCGGTGTGCCCACAGCCCGGGAAAAGGCCCTGACCCTCAGTGATTGGGTGCGCCAGAATATCCGCTATGTGGCGGTGTATGTCGGTGCTGGCGGGGTGGTGCCGCATGCCGCGCAAACCGTGCTGGACAACCGCTACGGCGACTGCAAGGACCATGTTGCGCTGCTGGAGGCGCTGCTGAGCGCGGCAGGTATCAGGAGCACACCGGCGCTGGTGAACCAGGGCAACGCCTATGTGTTCCCCAAAGTGCCGACCTTGGGTGTACTGAACCATGTGATCACCTATGTGCCGAGCCTGGACTTGTACCTGGACTCGACCGACCCGTCGATCGCGGCGGGTTACCTGCCGTTGACCGTGCTGAACAAGCGCGTGCTGCTGACGGCCACCGGCGAGTTCGGCAAAACCCCGGCCATGCAGCTGAACCAGGTTTCCAGTGATTTGCTGTTCAAGGTCAAGGCCGATGGTGCCGCCGACTTCACCAACGTTTCCACGGTGAAGGGCTGGGCCAGCGAGATGAGCCGCTTTGGCTTGCAACTGATGAAACCGGCAGACCGCGACATGCTGGTGGAAAAAGTGCTGGCTGCCTACGGCCAGCGCGGCAGTGGTTCGTTCAAGGTCGCGCCGCCCGTGGGCAATGGCGATTTTGTCAGCACTGTCGACGGGCGCACGGAAAACCTGGTCAACCTGCCAGGGCCGGTGGGCGTGGCGACCCTGACCAGCCTGGCGGGCGGTATCTCGCAGAATGTGTACAGCTTCACCCTGGAAAAGGACCGCAGCCAGAGCTTTGTGTGCATTTCCAACGACACGGTGGAAACGTCGCGCTTCGAGTTCCCGGCCCAGGTCAACGTGCTGGCGATCCCCAAGCCTGTGAAGGTGCACGATGGCAATGTCGACTACAGCGCGCGTTACACCCAGGATGGCAATGCGGTGGTGGTGGAGCGGCATTTCAAGTTCAGCCGACCGGATGTGGTTTGCACGCCAGAAGACTTCACGGCCATGAAACCGGCCCTGGAGGCGATGATTCGCGACCTGCAGAGCCAGATCATCGTGCAGGCGGGGTAAATGGAAGAGGTGCAATTCGCCCTCACCATTTGCCCAGTGCCTGGTCTGTGACCCAGTCTATGAACGCCCGCACCTGCGGGCGTTTCAGTGCTTGCTGGTGGGCCACGGCATAGTAGGCGAACCGCGCCGGCCATGGCCTGTCCACCGCTACCACCAGCCTGCCGCTGCGCAGGTCTTCTTGCGCGTGGTGGTCCTGCACCAGCGCAATACCTTGCCCAGCCAGCGCCGCACGCAACAGCAGCAGGTCTTCATCGAAGCTCGGGCCGCGGCTGCAGCGGCCATCCACGGTGCAACCATGCGCCTGCAGCCACAAGGGCCAGTCGGCACGTTCGCCATCTTGCAGCAACGGATAATACAGGCAGTCCGCGGGGGCTTCGATCGCTGGCCCGCTGGCCAGCAGCGCAGGGCTTGCCACCGGCAACAGCACAGGTGCCATCAGGGCGATGCTCTGCAGCCCAGGGTAATGCCCCAGGCCATGACGCAGCGCCACATCGACGCGGTCGCGTTGCAAGTCCACCAGCTTCGCTGACGCCTCTACCCGCACCTCGATGTCCGGGTGGCGGGCATTGAAATCGCCCAGGCGCGGTACCAGCCAGGTCGCGGCGAAGGCAGGCACGGTGCTGACGGTCAGGGTGGGCGTGCGGGCCACGGTTTGCAGTTCGGCCAAGGCGCTTTCGATCTGCCCGAAGCCGCGTGACAAGCCCGGATACAGCGTGGTGCCGGCGTCGGTCAGTTGCACGCCCTGTCGGGTGCGTACCAGCAGCGTGACGCCCAGGCGCTCCTCGAGCAGGCGTATCTGCTGGCTAATCGCGCCCGGCGTCACCCCCATATGCTCGGCGGCGGCTTTCAAGGTGCCAAGACGTGCTGTTTCGGTGAACGCGCGCAAGGCAAGCAAGGGCAAGACGGCGCCCATGGGCTGCTCCTGTGTTTAGAAAATCTAAAGTTATATGGCAGAACATATCGTTTCTTATTCCAACCAGTGATGAATAGGATAACGCTCGGATCAACTGCCAAACATTAGTTTTTCTGAGGGATTGATAGAATGTCCGTTTACGATCCGACGTTGTCGGCTGTTACTCGCGGCGCCGATGCCAACGCGTTTGCCAACCACCCCGGTTACTGCCGTATGTTCGCCCCCCAGCGGCTGACGCTGGGCGTGTTCCTGCCATTGCGCGCCTACCAGGGCGACATGCGTGTATTGCTGGGCCAGGCTGAACAGGTGCGGGCCATTGACCGGCTGGGCTTCGCTGCCGTGTGGGTGCGCGACGTGCCATTGTTCGACCCATCGTTCGGTGATGCTGGGCAGGTGTTCGACCCATTCGCCTACCTGGCCTTCCTGGCCGCTCAGACCCAACGCGTAGCACTGGCCACCGGTAGTGCCATTTTCACCTTGCGTCACCCCATCGACCTGGCAAAAGCAGCGGCGACACTGGACTGCCTGTCGGGCGGGCGGCTGGTGCTGGGTATTGCCTCGGGTGACCGCGCCGTTGAGTTCCCCGCTTATGGCCTGGCCCATGAAGCGCGCGGCGAGCGTTTTGCCCTGGCGGTGGACTATGTGCGCCGATTGCTGGCGGGGCACACGTCGATCGACTCGCCTCTGGGGTTGGTGCGCGATGCCCAGCTGTTGCCCAGGCCGCTGAGTGGGCGTATTCCGTTGGTGGTTACCGGCCGTTCGCAACAAAGCCTGGAGTGGCTGGGCGAATATGCCGACGGCTGGCTGAGCTACCCGGACGCCACCCACGATGCCATGGGGCGCACGCGCCTGGCCGAGAAGGTCCGCGCCTGGCGTGCCGCAATCCCTGGCGGCGGCTTCCGCCCGCACATGACCAACGAGTGGATTGACCTGGTCGATGACCCGCATTTTCCACGCACACCCGTGCAGGGCGGCTACGTGTTGAAAACCGGGCGTCAGGGGCTGATCGACTTGCTAGGCGAGTGGCAGGCGGCAGGGGTCAACCATGCCGCGCTGGGCATTCACAAGGCGCAACGGCCTGTGGCAGACATCCTCCAGGAGCTGGCGCAAGAGGTGCTACCGCTATTCCCCAGCCTGCCGGGGCCGCAGCCAATGTGTCAGGACTGGTAGATGCCCGGCGGGCTGGGCGCTGAGTCGCAGACCGGTCAGAAATCCCAGCGGGTGGTGACCATCAGGTTGCGTGGTTCGCCATAGTAGGTCGTATCGAAGTTGCCCAGCCCGGTCAGGTAGACCTTGTCGAACACGTTGTTGGCGTTGACCGTAAAACTCAGGTGCTCGTTGTACTGGTAGCGGGCCATCAAGTCGACCAGGGTGTAGCCGCCTTGCTTGATGCGGGTGTAGTCATTGGCGACCGGGCTGTAGATGTTGCCATAGAAACCGCTTTGCCACCTCAGCCCGCCGCCTACGGTCACCGGATCGAGTACACCAGGCAGGCGGTAGGTATTGAACAGCCGCACTACGTGTTCAGGCTTGGTGGTTGCCAACGGGAAGCCGAATATCCGCTGGTCGTCGGCATCGCGGGTACGGGCATAGGTATAGCCGGCGGTGATGTTCCAGCCGGGCGCCAGTTCGCCGGCCAGTTCCAGTTCGACACCTTTGGTGGTTGCACCGTCGATAGCTTTGTAGATGCCTTCATTGGTTACCGGGTTGGTGCCGACGTTGGAGGCGACGTTGTCTTGCTCGATGCGGAAGAACGCCAGGGTGCCGTTCAGCCGGCCATCGAACCAGGCGGCCTTGAAACCTGCTTCGTAACCATCGCCTTCCACCGGTGCCAAGGTCGCGCCGTTGATGTCCTTGTACACTTGCGGCTGGTAAATGGAGGTGTAGCTGGCATAGGCCGAGTAGGTGTCGTCCAGGTCGTAGACCACGCCCGCGTAGGGGGTGACCACACCGTGTTCCTTGTAGCTCGCGTGGGTGTCGCTCAGCGAAGACGTTGGGTAATAGTCTTCATCATCGTTGTACTTGAAGGTGCTGACGCGGGTGCCAAGGATGACCGAAAGCTTGTCGGTCGGCCGCAGGCGGGTGGCCACATAGGCGCCGTTCTGGCTTTGCGTGGTGGTGTAGTCGCCGTTTTTCGGGAAGTGCTGCTCGGGCAGTTTGCCGTTCCAGTCGAAGATGGAACCGGGCACCCTCTCGAATGCGCTGCCGTCGTAGGTATCACCGGTCTGCCGCGAATGCGAGGTCATGAAGCCTGCCACCAGGTCATGCTCGCGGCCGAACAGGGTGAACGGCCCGGATACATTCAAGTCTGCGGTGTTTTGCACGCGGTGGCCTTCCCAGCGCCCCCAATACAGGAACATCCCTTCGCCGGTGACCGGGTCCGGGTTGCCGCCGCTGGCAGAAGCCAGGCGTGTGTCGTGATCGCTGATCATGTGGTTGAGGCTGAATTTGACCTTCCAGTCATTGACCAGGGCCTGCTCCAGCGAGCTGAAGTAGGTGGTGGACTGGAAGTCGCGACGGCTCCAGTCGGCTGCCGGGTTGTGTGCGCGCGAAAAGCCGGTGCGGCTGCCGTCGGAGAAGTACGTCGGGTTGCCGGTCCAGGACGACCCGCGCGGGGTAGTGGCCTGGTTGTCGATGCCGAATGTCAGCAGCGTGTCGGGTGTCAGGTCGGCTTCGACAATGCCGTAGTAGACGTCCTTTTTCTGCTTGTAGTGGTCCAGGTACGACTTGCGGTCCTGGTAGGCACCTACCAGGCGGCCGCGCACGCTACCGCTGTCGTTGAGCGAACCGGAAATGTCACCTTCGGTGCGGTAGTTGTCCCAGGAGCCGGCGCTGGCGGTGATCGACGCCTTGAAGTCGTGAGTGGGCTTCTTGCGCACCAGGTTGACCGTGGCAGATGGGTCGCCAGAGCCGGTCATCAGGCCGGTCGCGCCCTTGATGACTTCGATACGGTCATAGGCGGCCATGTCGACATGGGTTACGCCCTCGTCGTAGACCCCGTCATAGATGGTGTTGATGCCATCGTACTGGTAATTGGTGATGGCAAAGCCGCGTGCGGAGTACTCCATGCGTTCGCTGTCATAAGCCTGGACTGACACCCCGGGCGTGTTGCGCAGCACGTCGCCGATGTCTTGCGAGCCGTGGTCGTCCATGACCTGGCGAGTGATCACGCTGACCGACTGCGGTGTCTCACGCAGGGTCAGTGGCAGCTTGGTTGCAGTGGTAGAACCACCGGTGGTGTACGCACCGGTACCCTCGGTGACGTTACCCAGCCCCAGGGCATCGACGCGGCTGGGTGCCAACTCCACCACATCGCCCTCGCCGGTGTTCAACAGCAGCGAATAGCGCCCGTCACTTTCCTGTATGGCTTGCAACCCGGTACCGCCCAGCAGCATTCGCAAGGCCTGCTCTACGCCATAGCGCCCGTCGAGTGCCGGCGAACGTTTACCGCGCGTCACGTGCGTGTCGAACGACAGCACGATGCCGGACTGCGCAGCGAACTGAGTCAGTGTTTCGCCTAAGTCACCCTGCGGCAGGTGGTAATCATGGGCTTGGCTGGCACAGGCGGCGCCGGGCCCACCGAGCAGGGCAGCCAGCATCAGGCAGGTGCGCAGGCCTGGCGCAGTGAAAGGCCTGGGGTTGAAGCGGCGGGTCATGTTTGCGTTTCTCATGTAGGTAAGTGTCGGGTTACCTATGAGTCGGATAAGCCGCAGCAAAGTGATCAGGTAGGGCGAGTTTATTTACACCGCCGTGACCGTTACCCAGTAGCGTGTGCGCGCTTGCACCTGCACCGGCAGGGACGTGGCCAGTGCCCGCAGAATCTGGTCGGTATCACTCAGCTTGTAGGTGCCGCTGATGCGTAGGCCTGCCACCGACTGCGCGCAGCGCAGCCAGCCCGGGCGGTAGCGTGAAAGGTTGGCGATGAACGTGTCCAGGCGCTGATCGTTGGCAATCAGCAAACCCTGGCCCCAGGCATCAGCTGCCAGCGCGACAGCTTCCACCGAGGAGAAGCCCTGTTCGTTGAACTGGCAACGCTGGCCGCTCGCTAGCTGAAGGGTTTGGCCCGAAGCCAGCTTCACCTGTGCCTGCTGGGCGAACACCTCAAGGCTGCTGCTGTCTTCGAACAGCCGCACGGCAAAGCGGCTTTCGCCGGCCTCGATGGTGCCGTTACGGGTAACGACTTTACAGGTCTGGCGTGCCGGCACCGTTACCATCAACTCACCTTGGCGCAGGCGCAGCCACGGCGCTTCGCGCAGGTCACCTACATCCGTTGCCGAGGCAGTGTTGAGGACCACCGCAGTGCCATTGTTCAGCAGTAGCGAACGCTGTTCGCCTACGCCGGTACGCACGTCTGCCAGCCACGCAGACTGCTTCACCTCCCGGTAGCCACCCAGGCTCAGAGCACCGCCGCCCAGAAGCACCAAGCCGGCCTTGACCACCCGCCGCCGGCTGGCGTGCCGGCCGTGTGCCGCCAGCGCCAGCACGCGTGCCGAAGCGGGGTTTTCGCTTGCTGCCATGCGCGTTTGCAGCCGCTCGGCCTGCTGCCAGGCCCAGCTATTGACGGGTGTCGCATTCAGCCACAGCTGCCAGGCTGAATAGTCACTGGCCTGCACGTCACCGCTGTTGAGCTGGCTGAACCAGTGCGCAGCCTGGCGCAACGAAGCCCGCTGCTCGGCATCCAGGTGCACGCTCACAGGCCTAGGCCAAGGCTGTAGATCATGCAGTGCTCGGCCGCTTTGGCAACGTAACGGCGCACACTGACTTCGGAAATGCCCAGCTGCGCGGCGATTTGCTTGTAGGGCATGCCATCGATCTGCGAAAGCAGAAATGCCTCGCGCACCTTGGGCCCGAGCGAGGCCAGCATGGCGTCGAGTTCGAACAGGGTTTGCAGCAGGGCCAGGCGTTGCTCGGGGGAGATATCCAGTGCTTCGGGTTGCTCGGCGAGCACCTGCAGCCAGGCCCGTTCCAGGTGCACGCGGCGCAGGTGGTCGATCATCAGACGGCGTGCGATGGTTGCCAGGTAACCTTTGGGTTCGCGCACGGCTTCGAGTTTTACCGCAGCGTCGGCGGCAGACATGACGCGCACGAACACATCCTGAACGAGGTCTGCGGCCAGGTGGCTGCAGTTGACTCGCGGTTTAAGCCAGTTATGCAGCCATTTGCTCTGGGCCCGGTATAGCTGGCTGACTTGAGAAGTGAACGCTGCGTCCGGGGTGCTCATCCATGCCGCCTGAAAATGCTTGCAAATGTTAATGGTTCGCATTTTAGGCGGAGTGTTTCAGGCTTTGCAATCACTGCTCCTGTGCCGGCAAGTCAGCTCAGGCTGAGGTGGCGCGCTCGGCAGGGTCTGCTCCGCGTGCCGGGTTGTGCTTGTTTCTGCGGGTAAACAGCAGACGTATCAGGGTATTCCAGCAATAGGCCACCAGCACCCCACCAGCGAGTGCCAGGGCCACCTCGAACAGCGGGTGCCTGGACACATGGTCCGCCACGGACTGGAACTGGAAATGCGTCAGGTAGATAAACAAGGTTGAAGAGGCGATCACGGCGCCTGCCCGGGCAACCAGGGCCGGGACCGGCACCGAGCGAAACCAGATCAGCGCCAGCATCGCCGGCAGGGCGATGTCGACATAGCGCGTGAACGCTTCCCAGCCAACACCGGCCACCGCCATCAGGTCCAGCTCGCCGACCACCAGCACGGCTACTGCGCTGGCCACCCATTTACGTGCGGTGGTGTCGGCGTGGTGCACGGCCATGCCCAGCACCATCACCGCCAGGAAGTGCTGCGGTACCCGGTGGAGCAGGGCACTGGCGTCGAATACGAACTGGTTGATGAGCACATCCAGCGCCACCAGCGCACAGGCCGCGATGATCAGGCAGCGGAACGGGTCGGCCACGACGACCCGGCGCACGCGCCTGATCGACAGCAGCAGGCCAATGATCACGATCATCTGCACCAGCACTTCGATGTACCAGTAGTTGAACAGGCTGACCTCGCTGGCCGGGAACCAGTTGGACACCAGCAGCAGCGATTGCCAGTGCAACCGGTCGAACACCAGCTGGATCAGTGCTGTGTACAACAGCGTCGGCACCACGATGGCTGCCAACGACCTGAGCAGCGTGCGTGCATCACCACGTGCTTCGATGGCCTTGAGCTGAAAGCGTGCCAGGCTGATGCCGGAAACCAGGAACAATACCGAGGTTTCACCGACGATCAGCCAGTGGTCGAATTCGCTCAGGTGGCCAACCACAATCAGGATGATGGCGAGCATGCGCACGAACACCGGCATTTCCATCACCCGCCACGCGCCCTTGGGCGGCGCACTCAGCTCGGCCAGTTGGCACACTGGCAGGGTTTCCCAGCGCTCTGGCAGGTGGCCGATCAGCGCTTCCAACACCCGCGAGGCCTGCACGAAAGATATCGAGTCGCCACCCAGCTCGACAAAGCTCAACCTGGCGTCCAGGCGCGGCACCTGGAGAATGCGTGCCCAGGCCGTGCTGAGCTTTTCGGCCAGAGGGGACAACACTTGGTTGGCACTGTCGTCGAAGGGGGCAGGCAGGGCGCGTTTGTCGACCTTGCCGTTGGGCGTGAGCGGCAGGGCATCCAGGAACACGAACAGCGCCGGCACCATATAGTCCGGCAACTGGCCGGCGAGCGCCTGGCGCAGCTCGTCAGCCCGGGTAGCCTGCTGTGCGACGCAATAGGCAACCAGGCGGGTCGCCCCGCCATCCTGGTTGGCCACCAGCACGCATTGCCCGATGTGTGGTTGACGGGTGATGGCGTTCTCGATTTCCGCCAGCTCGATGCGATGGCCGCGGATTTTCACCTGGCTGTCACCGCGCCCCAGAAAACTGGCGCTGCCATCGGCCAGGTAGGTGCCCAGGTCACCGGTGCGATAACAGCGGTCGCTTGCACTGCCGGTGAACGGGTTGGCGATGAACTTGGCCTCGGTCAATGCCGGGTCGTTCCAGTAGCCCAGCGACAGGTACGGGCTGCGGATCAGGATTTCGCCGGTTTCACCTTCGCTGACCAACTGGTTGGCCGGGTTGACCACCAGCAACTGCGCATCGGCAATGCCTTTGCCCAAGGGTACGCGGGCATCGACCGCCTCCGGTTCGAGGGTATGGAAAGCCATGGCTTGCGGGGTTTCGGTGGTGCCGTAGAAGTTCACATTGACGGCATTCGGTGCGATGGCGCGCACCTGCTGGTACTGCGCCGGGCTGAGCGCATCACCGCCCCAGAACAGGTAGTGCAGTTGGCCGAGCACCTGGCTATTCATGTGTGCGCCGGTTTCGATCAGTTTGCCCAGTGGTGGGGTGAGGTGGATCACGCTCACGCCGTGCTGGTGAATCCAGCTGGCCAGCCGTGAGGGGTCGGTCAAGGTCGACTGGGCCGGGCAGGCGAGGGTCGCGCCGATCGACAGTGGCGTGAACACGTCGCGGTACACCGGGTCATGACCCAGGCCGGAAAGCAGCGAGAAGGTGTCAGCTTGGGTGAAGCCATGCTGTTGCACATGCCAGTCGATGAAGTGCACCAACGGCGCGTGGTGGGTGACGATGCCCTTGGGCTCGCCGGTGCTGCCCGAGGTGAAGGTGATGTAGGCCGGTTGCTCGGGGCTGACAGCGGGCAGCGCGACAGGTTGGCGAGGGAAGGCTTGCTGTGCTGCAGTGGGGGCTTCTGGCACCGCAGCGACAATGAACTGGCCGGCGTCCACGGTTGCCTCGCCGCAGCGCAGGACCACGGCAGGCTTCAGGGTGCTGACGATTTGCTTGATGCGCACGGCGGGGTAGGCGGCGTCGGCCACGGTGAAGGCCAGGCCGGCGCGCAGGCAGCCGAGCATGGCGTACACCAGCGCAGCGCTTCGGCTGGCGACGATGACCACACGATCGGCGCCGCTGGCAGCGTTGTCTACCAAAAATGCGGCAATGCCCTGACTGATCTGCTCCAGTTGGGTGTAGCTGCAGGTGGTGTGCTGGGCAATGATGGCAGTGGCATCCGGGCAGCGGCTGGCTTGCTTGAGAAAAGCCTGATGAATCGGCTGCTCGGCACGGTACTCCAGGCGCAGCGTCGGGTTCGGGCGCAGGTCCGGCATGATGGGTGAAGGCTCCGCATGAACGTTGGGGCTGGCTGGTAGCACAACGCTAGTGCAGGGTGGCCGATGGCGCCAATGATTGGAGGCTGCCTTGCGATAGCCGGGTTGGCACGACACTGATTTCGCAGCCAGTCCTAGTGCCCTGTGGGAGCGGGTTTACCCGCGAAGAATCCAACGCGGTGCCTGGCACCGGCTGTGCCGGTGTTCGCGGGTAAACCCGCTCCCACAGAGTGGACTGCCCCTGCTAAATCAATCGGTACTTGTTTGCAAAGCCCGAGGCCGCTGGCTGCGCTGTTCATCATCGGCGCTGGCCGCCGCCTGCAGGCAAAAATCGAACACCACCCGCGCCACTCCGTCCGCAAGCTGTTCAACCTCACCCACCAGCCCGTCACGGGTGGCATGGGCAAAGTCATCCCACAAATATTCGTCCCCCGCCAGGTTGATCTGTGTGGTCAGGTGCCGATACCCCGGTGCGCTGATGAAAAAGTGGATATGCGCGGGCCGCTGGCCATGGCGGCCCAACTGGTCCAGGCAGGCTTGGGTCGGTCCGTCGGCCGGGCAGCCATAGCCGCTGGGTACGATGCTGCGGGCGCGATAGCGGCCCTGGGCATCCGTGCGGATACGCCGGCGCAGGTTGTACTCGGCCTGGCTGGTGTCGAAGTAGGAGTACAGCCCCTGGGTATTGGCGTGCCACACATCGACGATGGCCCCGGCCAGCGGTTTGCCGTGCACGTCCAGCACCTGGCCTTCGAGCAGCATTGGCTGGCCCAGGTCGTGGCCATCGTCCAGCCGAGCTTCGCCTTCGCACAGCGGCGCGCCAGCCACGTACAACGGGCCTTCGATGGTGCGCGGTGTACCGCCGGCATAGCCGGCCTGGCGATCGCGGGCATCGCTGAGCAGGTCGAGGAAGTGCTCCAGGCCAAGCCCCGCCATCAGCAGGCCCGCTTCGTTGCGCCCGCCTAGGCGATTGAGGTAGTCCACCGCTAGCCAGAATTCGTCGTCGCTGATCGCCAGGTCTTCGATCAGCCTGGCGCTGTCCTGCAGGATGCGCAGCACGACCTGCTTCAGGCGTGTGTTGCCCTGGTCGTTGCCTATGCCTGCTGCCTTGGCGAAAAAGGCCTGCACGTCGGGGGAATGGGATATCGCTACAGTCATGGTTGCCTCACCGGTCGTTGTTGTTATTGCGGTGCAAAGGCTTGAGCAAATGCAATGCCAGGTTGGTAACACGCTGAAATCAGGCAGTTTTGTTGTTCAGGCGGGGGTGAAAGCGGGCGCAGGCTCGATCATTTGATCAACCTGCGCCAGTGTCATTGCGCAAATGCTCAAGGCTTGTCGGGGGCTTTCTTCAGCCGATAGGCAAGGGCAGGGCGGGTTACGCCGAGCAGGCGCGCGGCTTCAGAAACATTCTGCCCGCAGCGCTGCATGGCTTCCTGCATCAGCGCGTCTTCGACGGCATCCAGGCCAGTACCGCTGTCGAGAATCTGCGCCACCCAGCCAGGCGCAGCCTGGTCACTGGCCGCTACCAGCCGGCCATCGCTACCCAGGCCGATGCTGTCGATAGCCGGCGGCTCATGCGGGAACAGCGCGTCCAGGCCGATGCTCTGGTTCTCGTCGGTGATGATCACGCCGCGCTCCATCAGGTTTTCCAGCTCGCGGATGTTGCCTGGCCAGTCGTATTGCAAGCACACCTGCAGCGCTCGGTCGCTCAGGCCACGGGTTTTCTTGCCGTAGCTTTGGTGCAGGCGGCCGAGAAAGTGCTCGATCAGCAGCGGGATGTCTTCGCGGCGCTCACGCAGCGCCGGAATGTGCACGGGGAACACGTTAAGCCGGTAGAACAGGTCGGCACGGAAACGCCCGTCCTTGACCGCTTGTTCGAGGTTCTCGTGGGTGGCAGCGATCACCCGCACGTCCACCGGCCGCGTACGGCTGTCGCCCACCCGCTCCAGTTCGCCCTCCTGCAGCACGCGCAGCAGGCTGGCCTGGGCTCGCGGGGTTAACTCGACGATCTCGTCCAGGAACAGCGTGCCGCCGTTGGCCCGCTCGAAGCGCCCCATGCGAGCCTGCTGGGCGCCGGTGTAGGCGCCTTTCTCGACGCCGAACAGCTCGGCTTCGATCAGGTCTGGCGGGATGGTCGCGCAGTTCAGCGCGACGAATGCCGCGCCGGCACGCTCACTGCGCAGGTGCAGGCTGCGGGCGATCACTTCCTTGCCCACCCCGGTTTCACCCAGCAGCAATACCGAGGCCTTGCCTGGGGCGACCTTGTCGGTGAGCGCGCAGCAGCGCCGGTAAACCGCCGACTGGCCAATGCCGTAGAACTGCCCTGACTCGTATTGCAGGCGCTGGCGCAGGTTGGCTACCTGCACCTGCAGCGATTGCAGCTCGTCGATTACCGGGTCGCTCTGGAAGTAGCGCAGGAAGGTCTCGGCATCGTCCCATTGCTCCACCGGCTTGCCGATGATGCGGCACTCGCTACCACCGCAGCCACGGCAGCTGACTTCCTTGTACAGCACCTGACGGCCAAGGAAGAACGAGCTGTAGCTGATGGCGTAGCCGAGCAGCATCCAGCACACCGGCTGCTCGGAATGCAGGCCTTCTGACTGGCAGTTTTCCACCTCGAAGGAATCCTGCCACTCGATGTCGGCGTAGAAGTGGCCGTTGTCCAGGTCGATTTCCAGTTGCTGCGGGCGCACCTTGACCATGCCTTTGAGCGAGTGCAGTTGCGGGCCGATGAAGAACATTTCCACCGGGTTGCCGTTGGGCCGCAGCTTGCGGGCAAGCTCGGCGTCCTTCAGGCCTGACTGGTAGCCCAGGCGTAGGAAGAAGCCTTTGGCCCGTTCTTCGCCGAGCATTTCGATCAGCTCGCGACGCATGCTGGCCATGGTCGCAGCTTGCACCAGCAGCATGCGTTGTTCGTCCAGCCAGATCTTGCCTTCGGTGCCTTCGAACCGTACCCGCTCGGTCAGGTCTTTCAGCGCCGGTGCAGGTTCAGGCGCCCTGTACTGGGTAATCATTCGCTTGCGCCCCTTGCTTGTAGTTGTATGGGGATTTGGCGTGCACCCGCTCAGGCTGGGCGGGTTTATCGGTCACGCCGAAACGACCTCGGTGTTGCAGGCAAGGCCCGGGTCGCTCTCTTTTCTAAACCGCCTGAAAGCCGCGCAAAAGTCAATCGCTGGCCGCATTGGCCATTTGCTCCATCCGCCTTGGCCCGATTGAGCAAATGATCAAACGGGCAGGCTTCTGTGCGCGGGCAGGGCCACGTCCGGTTAGCGTCAGTAGAAATTAAAACTCATAAAAAACAATGAGTTGAATGAATTTTTATTTGATTTGAAAGTGCCTGGCACAGCCGTTGCTCTAGCCCTTGGCACGTCCAGCCGGAGCACCAGCGCATGACCTCAGCCACCCCTTCTTTCGAACAGATGCCGCGCTACGTCCGCGTACGCAGCGAACCGGATGCGGCCTTTGTCGAGTTCGACTTCGCCATCGGTTACCCGGACCTGTTCGTCGAACTGGTCCTGCCGCGCACTGCCTTCGCCAGCTTCTGCGCCAGCAACCGAGTGCGCCACATGGATGCCGCGATGGCCGCTGCCGTCGATGCCGACATGCAGAAGTGGCGCTATGGCGAAAGCCGCGACGCGGACGAGTGAAGCGCCGCTTGCCGGCGCATTGCATCCCCACAACAACAAGTACAGGACGCCTTGCATGAGTATCGAGATCAAGACGGCCACGGTCGAGCCGATCCGCCAGACCTTCAGCCACACCCGCCGCCGTTTCGGTGACAAGCCGGCCAGCCGTTATCAGGAAGCCAGCTTCGACATCGAAGCCGCCAGCAACTTCCACTACCGCCCGCTGTGGCAGCCCGACAAGCTGCTCAACGACCCCAGCCGCACTGCCGTGCAAATGGCCGACTGGTACGCCGTCAGCGACCCGCGCCAGTATTACTACGGCACCTACGTGCAGGCCCGGGCCCGCATGCAGGAAAACGCCGAGCACAGTTTTGCCTTCTGCGAAAAACGCGAACTGCTGGCCAGCCTGCCTGCCGAAACCCGCGCCCTGATCGCGCGCCTGTTGCTACCGCTGCGCCATGCCGAACTGGGCGCCAACATGAACAACAGTGGCATTGCCGCCGACGCGTTCGGCACCAGCGTCACCCAGATGCACATGTTCCACGCCATGGACCGCCTGGCCATTGCCCAATATCTGTCGCGCATGGGGCTGTTGCTGGAGGACGACGGCCTGGCACTGCTGGCCGAAGCCAAGCAGCGCTGGCTGGACGAGCCAGCCTGGCAAGGGCTGCGCCGTTACGTGGAGGACAGCCTGGTGCTGCGCGATTGGTTCGAGCTGAGCCTGGCGCAGAACCTGGTCAGCGATGGCCTGCTGTACCCGCTGTTGTTCGAGCACTTCGACGCGCAATTGGTGGCCGCCGGGGCAGGGCAGCTGGGCATGCTCACCGAGTTCATGCGCCTGTGGTTCGCCGAGAGCCAGCGCTGGGTCGATGCCCTGGTCAAGACCGTGGTTGCCGAAAGCCCGCACAACCGTCAGTTGATCGAGGGCTGGGTCAGCCAATGGCGCGGCCGCGCCGTGCAAGCGCTGCTGCCACTGGCCGAGGCCGGCCCCGGCCGCGACGCGCTGGATGCCTGTGACAGTGCCTTCGGCGCACGCCTGAAAAAACTCGGCCTCAGTGGAGATGCCGCATGACTTCCCTCGTTTATATCGCCTTCCAGGACAACGACAGCGCCCGCTACATCGTCGAGGCCATCACCCAGGACAACCCCCATGCCCAGGTGCAGCACCAGCCGGCGATGATCCGCGTGCAGGCCGAAGGGCGCCTGGAAATTCACCGCGCCACGGTGGAAGACAAGCTTGGCCGTGAATGGGACGTGCAGGAAATGCTGATCGACGTGATCACCCTCGGCGGCAACGTCGAGGAAGACGAAGACTGCTTCGCCCTGCACTGGAACTGATCCGCACAACGACAAGAACAAGGGAGACCACCATGGCCGCCAAGCGCCTCAACCAGAAAGACAAGTACCGCTGTCTGACCCGTGACCTGGGCTGGGAGCCGAGCTACCAGAGCAAGGAAGACATCTACCCCTACGAGCGGTTCGAAGGCATCAAGATCACCGACTGGGACAAGTGGGAAGACCCGTTCCGCCTGACCATGGACGCCTACTGGAAGTACCAGGCCGAAAAAGAAAAGAAGCTGTACGCCATCTTCGATGCCTTTGCCCAGAACAACGGCCACCAGAACATTTCCGACGCCCGTTATGTCAACGCCCTGAAGTTGTTCCTGAGTGGTGTCACACCCCTGGAGTACCAGGCCTATCAGGGCTTTGCCCGGGTTGGCCGGCACTTTGGCGGTGCCGGCGCACGGGTGGCCTGCCAGATGCAGGCCATCGACGAGCTGCGCCACGTGCAGACCCAGGTGCACGCCATGAGCCACTACAACAAGCACTTCAACGGCCTGCATGACTTTGCCCACATGCACGACCGGGTGTGGTTCCTGTCGGTGCCCAAGTCGTTCTTCGAGGATGCCCGCACGGCGGGCCCGTTCGAGTTCCTTACCGCCATTTCGTTCTCGTTCGAGTACGTGCTGACCAACCTGCTGTTCGTGCCATTCATGTCGGGTGCGGCATTCAACGGCGACATGGCCACGGTCACCTTCGGTTTCTCGGCGCAGTCCGATGAAGCCCGGCACATGACCCTGGGCCTGGAGGTGATCAAGTTCCTGCTGGAGCAGCACGAGGACAACGTGCCTATCGTGCAACGCTGGATCGACAAGTGGTTCTGGCGCGGCTACCGGCTGCTGACCTTGGTCGGCATGATGATGGACTACATGCTGCCAAACAAAGTGATGTCCTGGGCCGAAGCCTGGGAGGTGTATTTCGAGGAGGCCGGTGGCGCGCTGTTCAAGGACCTGGAACGCTATGGCATTCGCCCGCCGAAATACGTCGAGCAGACCACCATCGGCAAAGAGCACATCAGCCACCAGGCCTGGTCGATCTTCTACCAGTACAGCCAGGCCACCAACTTCCACACCTGGATCCCTACCGACGAAGAACTGGACTGGCTGTCGGCCAAGTACCCGGACACCTTCGACCGCTACTACCGCCCGCGCTACGAGCATTGGCGCGAATTGCAGGCGCGCGGTGAGCGCTTCTACAACCCGACGCTGCCGATGCTGTGCCAGATCTGCCAGATCCCGCTGGCCTTCACCGAGCCGGATGCGCCGACGCAATTGAGCCACCGTAGCCTGGTGCACGAGGGCGAGCGCTACCACTTCTGCTCCGATGGCTGCTGCGACATCTTCGCCTTCGAGCCGGACAAGTACGTGCAGGCCTGGTTGCCGGTGCACCAGATCCTGCAGGGCAACTGCGGGGGCGGCGATGTCGAGTCGGTGGTGCGCGACTACTACAACATCACCCCCGGCCAGGACAACTTCGAGTACCAGGGCTCGCCCGAACAGCAGCGCTGGCAGGCGCTGCAGGGTGCCGAACGCAAGGTTGTCTGAAGTGCCGATCTGCCAGGGCGCGCTTGTTGCGCCCTGGTTTTCACAAGAACAAGAGGACCAACGCCATGCCCGTGACCGCCATCGGCCGCTACACCGCCCAACCCCTGGACTGCCAGGCCAATTTCCACGGCGCCCAGCTGGTGTACCTGTGCTGGGAAAACCACCTGCTGTTCTGCGCACCGTTCACCTTGCCGGTAGACCCGGCGCTGCCCTTTGCCGCTTTCATCGAGCAGGTGGTCAAGCCGGCCATTGCCCTGCACCCGGATGCTGCACAGGTCGATTTTGCCGCCGCCCGCTGGCGCCTTGACGAGCAGCCGTTCACGCCTGACCTGGCCCGTGGCCTGGCCGCCAACGGTGTTGCCCACAAAAGCCTGCTGCACCTGCACACCCCCGGCCTCGAAGGCCTGGGCGGCAGCCACAACTGAGGAATGCCGCCATGAGCTATCAAGTCACCATCGAACCTACCGGTGAGCAGATCGAAGTGGAGGAGGGCCAGACCATCCTGGAAGCCGCCCTGCGCCAGGGTGTCTGGCTGCCGTTTGCCTGTGGCCACGGCACTTGTGCCACCTGCAAATGCCAGGTGCTGGAAGGCGAAGTCGACCTCGGCGCTGCATCGTCCTTCGCCCTGATGGACATGGAACGCGACGAGGGCAAGGTGCTGGCCTGCTGCGCCATCCCGCAGAGTGACCTGGTGATCGAGGCCGACATCGATGTCGACCCGGACTTCGCCGGCCTGCCGGTGCAGGACTACCGTGCGGTGGTCACCCAGCTGGTGGAACTGTCGCCGACCATTCGCGGCGTGCACCTCAAGCTCGACCGGCCGATGGCCTTCCAGGCCGGGCAGTACGTGAACTTGCAGCTGCCAGGTATCGAAGGCTCCCGTGCGTTTTCCCTGGCCAACCCGCCCCAGCAGGCCGACGAGGTGGAACTGCACGTGCGTCTGGTAGAAGGCGGCGTGGCCACCGGGTACATCCACCAGCAGCTCAAGGTGGGCGATGCGCTGGCGCTGTCGGGCCCTTACGGGCAGTTCTTCGTGCGCGGCTCACAGCCGGGTGACCTGATTTTCATCGCTGGCGGCTCGGGGCTTTCCAGCCCGCAGTCGATGATTCTTGACTTGCTGGCGCGTGGCGATACCCGGCGCATCACACTGTTCCAGGGCGCCCGTACTCGAGCTGAACTGTACAACCGCGAGCTGTTCGAGGCGCTGGCCGAGCGCCATGCCAACTTCAGCTACGTGCCTGCTCTTAGCCAGGCTGCTGAGGACGAGCAGTGGCAAGGTGTGCGCGGCTATGTGCACGACGCGGCCAGGCAGCATTTCGATGGCCGCTTCAACGGTCACAAGGCCTACCTGTGCGGCCCGCCACCCATGATCGATGCGGCCATCACCTGCCTGATGCAAGGCCGCCTGTTCGAACGCGACATCTTCATGGAGCGCTTCTACAGCGCTGCCGATGGTGCTGCCGAAGGCCAGCGTTCGGCCCTGTTCAAACGTATCTGAACACCTTCAAGCCCGGCGCCCCGAACGCGGGGGGCCGGCGTGCACCCGACCGATAACAACAACAAAGGTTGACCCGATGAACCCGACCCTAGCGAACCTGCTTCGCCTTGCCGTGTGTGCCTCGTTGTTCGGCGCCGCCAACTTGACCCATGCCACCGAAGGGGGTGGCACCTCGTATCCACTGGGGGCCGAGAACTACATGTCCGGCGCCATGCCGCCACCGGGCTTCTATGGCCAGCTTTTCGTCAACCACTATGAAGCAGACAACCTGCGTGGCAACGACGGGCGCAAACTGCCGGTGGACTTTCGCGTGCGGGCCAACGCCATCGTCCCCCGGCTGATCTGGGTGAGTGACTACACCCTGCTGGGCGGTAGCCTGGCGCTGCATGCCATCGTGCCGCTGGTGGACGTCAAGGTCTCGCTCAATGGCCAGTCACAGCACAACAGTGGCCTGGGTGACGTGATCTTCGGCCCGGCACTGGGCTTTCACCACAGCGACAAGTTCCACAGCATCCTGGCCTTCGACATGATTGCCCCCACCGGCCGCTACGACAAAAACGACCTGGCCAACCCAGGGCGCAACTACTGGGTGTTCGAGCCGGTGTATGCGATGAGCTATGTCGACCCGGCGGGGCTCAACCTGGATGCCAAGGTGATGTACGACTTCAACCGGCGCAACCCAGCCACCGATTACCGCTCGGGGCAGGAATTTCATGTGGATTATGCCGTGGGGTGGGGGCTTGGGAATGGTTGGGTGCTGGGGGTAGGGGGGTACTACTACCGGCAGACGACTGACGACAACCTGGATGGCGAGCGCATCGAAGACAACAAAGGCCGCAGCTTTGCCATCGGGCCGTCGATCAAGTACAGCGGCAAGGATGGCTGGTTCGTGACGGCCAAGTGGTCGAAGGAAACCGAAGTGCGCAACCGCGCCCAAGGCGATGCCTACTGGTTGAAGTTGACCTTGCCCTTCTAAGCCTGCGCGGTCCCTGT
>NZ_QJRC01000097.1 GCF_013393325.1 Pseudomonas hunanensis | reverse complement strand
GAATGTTGATTTCTGACTTTTGTCAGATCGTTCTTTAAAAATTCGGATATGTGATAGAAATAGACTGATGGCCAGTTTCACTGCTGGTTAATCAGGCTAAGGTAAAATTTGTGAGTTCTGCTCGAAAGAGCGACGTGCGAATTTTCGGCGAATGTCGTCTTCACAGTATAACCAGATTGCTTGGGGTTATATGGTCAAGTGAAGAAGCGCATACGGTGGATGCCTTGGCAGTCAGAGGCGATGAAAGACGTGGTAGCCTGCGATAAGCTTTGGGGAGTCGGCAAACAGACTGTGATCCAGAGATCTCTGAATGGGGGAACCCAGCCAGCATAAGCTGGTTATCTTGTACTGAATACATAGGTGCAAGAGGCGAACCAGGGGAACTGAAACATCTAAGTACCCTGAGGAAAAGAAATCAACCGAGATTCCCTTAGTAGTGGCGAGCGAACGGGGACCAGCCCTTAAGTTGGTTTGAGATTAGTGGAACGCTCTGGAAAGTGCGGCCATAGTGGGTGATAGCCCCGTACACGAAAATCTCTTATCAATGAAATCGAGTAGGACGGAGCACGAGAAACTTTGTCTGAATATGGGGGGACCATCCTCCAAGGCTAAATACTACTGACTGACCGATAGTGAACCAGTACCGTGAGGGAAAGGCGAAAAGAACCCCGGAGAGGGGAGTGAAATAGAACCTGAAACCGTATGCGTACAAGCAGTGGGAGCCTACTTTGTTAGGTGACTGCGTACCTTTTGTATAATGGGTCAGCGACTTATATTCAGTGGCGAGCTTAACCGAATAGGGGAGGCGTAGCGAAAGCGAGTCTTAATAGGGCGTTTAGTCGCTGGGTATAGACCCGAAACCGGGCGATCTATCCATGGGCAGGTTGAAGGTTAGGTAACACTGACTGGAGGACCGAACCGACTACCGTTGAAAAGTTAGCGGATGACCTGTGGATCGGAGTGAAAGGCTAATCAAGCTCGGAGATAGCTGGTTCTCCTCGAAAGCTATTTAGGTAGCGCCTCATGTATCACTGTAGGGGGTAGAGCACTGTTTCGGCTAGGGGGTCATCCCGACTTACCAAACCGATGCAAACTCCGAATACCTACAAGTGCCGAGCATGGGAGACACACGGCGGGTGCTAACGTCCGTCGTGAAAAGGGAAACAACCCAGACCGTCAGCTAAGGTCCCAAAGTCATGGTTAAGTGGGAAACGATGTGGGAAGGCTTAGACAGCTAGGAGGTTGGCTTAGAAGCAGCCACCCTTTAAAGAAAGCGTAATAGCTCACTAGTCGAGTCGGCCTGCGCGGAAGATGTAACGGGGCTCAAACCATGCACCGAAGCTACGGGTATCACCTTTTGGTGATGCGGTAGAGGAGCGTTCTGTAAGCCTGTGAAGGTGAGTTGAGAAGCTTGCTGGAGGTATCAGAAGTGCGAATGCTGACATGAGTAACGACAATGCGAGTGAAAAACTCGCACGCCGAAAGACCAAGGTTTCCTGCGCAACGTTAATCGACGCAGGGTTAGTCGGTCCCTAAGGCGAGGCTGAAAAGCGTAGTCGATGGAAAACAGGTTAATATTCCTGTACTTCCAGTTATTGCGATGGAGGGACGGAGAAGGTTAGGCCAGCCTGGCGTTGGTTGTCCAGGTTTAAGGTGGTAGGCTGGAATCTTAGGCAAATCCGGGATTTCAAGGCCGAGAGCTGATGACGAGTTGCCTTTAGGCGACGAAGTGGTTGATACCATGCTTCCAAGAAAAGCTCCTAAGCTTCAGATAACTGGGAACCGTACCCCAAACCGACACAGGTGGTTAGGTAGAGAATACCAAGGCGCTTGAGAGAACTCGGGTGAAGGAACTAGGCAAAATGGCACCGTAACTTCGGGAGAAGGTGCGCCGGCGAGGGTTAAGGACTTGCTCCGTAAGCCCATGCCGGTCGAAGATACCAGGCCGCTGCGACTGTTTATTAAAAACACAGCACTCTGCAAACACGAAAGTGGACGTATAGGGTGTGACGCCTGCCCGGTGCCGGAAGGTTAATTGATGGGGTTAGCGCAAGCGAAGCTCTTGATCGAAGCCCCGGTAAACGGCGGCCGTAACTATAACGGTCCTAAGGTAGCGAAATTCCTTGTCGGGTAAGTTCCGACCTGCACGAATGGCGTAACGATGGCGGCGCTGTCTCCACCCGAGACTCAGTGAAATTGAAATCGCTGTGAAGATGCAGTGTATCCGCGGCTAGACGGAAAGACCCCGTGAACCTTTACTATAGCTTTGCACTGGACTTTGAATTTGCTTGTGTAGGATAGGTGGGAGGCTTTGAAGTGGGGACGCCAGTTCTCATGGAGCCATCCTTGAAATACCACCCTGGCAACTTTGAGGTTCTAACTCAGGTCCGTTATCCGGATCGAGGACAGTGTATGGTGGGTAGTTTGACTGGGGCGGTCTCCTCCCAAAGAGTAACGGAGGAGTACGAAGGTGCGCTCAGACCGGTCGGAAATCGGTCGTAGAGTATAAAGGCAAAAGCGCGCTTGACTGCGAGACACACACGTCGAGCAGGTACGAAAGTAGGTCTTAGTGATCCGGTGGTTCTGTATGGAAGGGCCATCGCTCAACGGATAAAAGGTACTCCGGGGATAACAGGCTGATACCGCCCAAGAGTTCATATCGACGGCGGTGTTTGGCACCTCGATGTCGGCTCATCACATCCTGGGGCTGAAGCCGGTCCCAAGGGTATGGCTGTTCGCCATTTAAAGTGGTACGCGAGCTGGGTTTAGAACGTCGTGAGACAGTTCGGTCCCTATCTGCCGTGGACGTTTGAGATTTGAGAGGGGCTGCTCCTAGTACGAGAGGACCGGAGTGGACGAACCTCTGGTGTTCCGGTTGTCACGCCAGTGGCATTGCCGGGTAGCTATGTTCGGAAGAGATAACCGCTGAAAGCATCTAAGCGGGAAACTTGCCTCAAGATGAGATCTCACTGGGATCTTGAATCCCCTAAAGGGCCGTCGAAGACTACGACGTTGATAGGTTGGGTGTGTAAGCGCTGTGAGGCGTTGAGCTAACCAATACTAATTGCCCGTGAGGCTTGACCATATAACACCCAAGCAATTTGCGCGTCAGCCAAATTGCGGTGGTGAAGATGATACGAACCGAAAGTTCGCAACGAACCACACAATCACATATCCGAATTCGCTGGGCTGTCCATCTGGACATTCTGGCTACAGAATTTCTTGACGACCATAGAGCATTGGAACCACCTGATCCCATCCCGAACTCAGCAGTGAAACGATGCATCGCCGATGGTAGTGTGGGGTTTCCCCATGTGAGAGTAGGTCATCGTCAAGATTTATTTCGCAAAACCCCTATCTGCGCATGCAGGTAGGGGTTTTGTCTTTGGGGCCAGAAAAAGATTTGTCTCCACGCATGCCATGGTCCAAGGCATGCCTCGTGATATGGTTTTGCACCGGAATCAACCGCTCCCAGGGAATGCACTATGGCTACTACCACTCTCCACCCCGGCTTCATGATCGTCCACGGCAACCGCCTCGACGACCTGCGCAGCCTGGTAGTGAGCTGGATGCGTCGCTATCCCCTGGCGCCGCTGGAAAACGAAATAGCCTTGGTGCAAAGCAATGGCATCGCCCAATGGCTCAAGTTGGCCCTGGCCGAAGACCCGCTGGAAGATGACCTGGGCGGCTGTGGCATCGCCGCCGCAATCGATGTGCAACTACCCGGTAGCTTCATGTGGCAGCTATACCGCAGCGTGCTGGGCCGTGACGAAATTCCGGAAGTTTCCCTGCTCGACAAGGCCCCACTCACTTGGCGCCTGATGCGCCTGTTACCCGCCCTGATCGAACGCCCCCATTTCGAGCCGCTGCGGCGCTTCCTTACCGACGACAGCGACCTGCGCAAGCGCTACCAGCTAGCCGAACGGCTAGCGGACCTATTCGACCAGTACCAGGTCTACCGCGCCGACTGGCTCAAGGACTGGGCCGCAGGCGAGCATGTCCTCAACACCGCCCGTGGCGAGCGCAAAGCGCTGCCGCCGGGCAACCGTTGGCAAGCCGAGTTGTGGCGAGCATTACTGGAAGATGTTGGCGAGCAGGGTATGGCGCAGAGCCGTGCCGGGGTTCACCAACGCTTCATCGAGCGGATCAACAGCCTGGAGCAGGCACCTGCAGGGCTGCCACCGCGGGTGATCGTGTTTGGCATCTCCTCACTACCCGCCCAGGCCCTGGAAGCACTGGCCGGTCTGGCGCGTTTCAGCCAGGTGCTGTTGTGCGTTCATAACCCATGCCGCCACCACTGGGCCGACATCGTTGCCGACAAGGACCTGTTACGCCACCAGTACAAACGCCAGCAACGCAAGCAGGGCATGCCCCTGCAACTGGATGACCAGTCGTTGCACCAGCATGCCCATCCGTTGCTGGCCGCCTGGGGCAAACAAGGCCGCGACTACATCAACCTGCTCGACAGCTACGACGACCCGGGCAGCTACCAGGGCGTGTTCAGCGATGGCCGCATCGACCTGTTCAGCGACGGTTCGCCCACCACGCTGCTCAATCAACTGCAGGACGACATCCTGGAGTTGCGCCCGCTCACCGAAACCCGTGAGCTGTGGCCGCCCGTGGACACTGCAAAGGATCGCTCGATCCGCTTCCACATCGCCCATAGCCCGCAACGTGAAGTGGAAATCCTCCACGACCAACTGTTGGCCCGCTTCAGCGCCGACGCAACTTTGCGCCCGCGTGACGTGATCGTCATGCTACCGGCCATCGACACTTACGCGCCGCACATCCGCGCTGTCTTTGGCCAGTTGCAGCGCAACGACCCGCGCTACATTCCGTTCACCCTGACCGACCAGGGCCAGCGCGGCCGCGAACCTTTGCTGATCGCTCTTGAGCACTTGCTCAAACTGCCAGACAGCCGTTTCGCGGTCAGCGAAGTGCTCGACCTGCTGGACGTGCCGGCAGTGCGCGCTCGCTTTGGCATTCGCGAAAACGACCTGCCCACGCTACACCGCTGGATCGAGGGGGCCGGCATCCGCTGGGGCCTCAACGCCGAGCAGCGGGCCAGTCTTGGTTTGCCCGCCGGGCTCGAACAGAACAGTTGGCGCTTCGGCCTGCGGCGTATGCTGCTGGGCTATGCAGTGGGTGTGGGCGTGGCCTGTGACGGCATTGAACCCTACGATGAAATCGGTGGCCTGGACGCTGCATTGATCGGCCCACTGGTCGCGCTGCTCGATGCGCTCGAAGTCGCCTGTCAGGCCTTGTCCGAGCCCGCCACCGTCACGCAGTGGGGCGAGCGCCTGCATGCTTTGCTACAGGTGTTTTTCCTGGCCGAGGGCGAGCGTGACGAGTACCTGCTGATGCAACTGCAAGATCTGCGCGATAGCTGGCTTGAAGTGTGCGAGACCGTTGGCCTGCAAGACCCGTTGCCGCTGACCGTGGTGCGTGAAGCCTGGCTGTCGGGCCTCGATCAGGGCAAGCTGTCACAGCGCTTCTTAGCCGGCTCGGTGAACTTCTGCACCCTGATGCCCATGCGCGCCATCCCGTTCCGGGTGGTTTGCCTGCTGGGCATGAACGATGGCGACTACCCGCGCGCCCAGCAACCGCTGGACTTCGACTTGATGGCCAGCGACTACCGCCCCGGTGACCGCTCTCGCCGCGAAGACGACCGTTACCTGCTGCTGGAGGCGCTGTTGTCGGCACGCGACCAGCTGTATGTCAGTTGGGTCGGGCGCAGTATCCGTGACAATAGCGAACGCCCGGCCTCGGTACTGATCGGCCAGTTGCGCGATCACATCGCCACGGGATGGCATCTGGCCGGCATGCAGCAGGGGCAGCCAGCCGAACCGGGCGAGCAACTGCTGCACGCTCTGACTCAGGAGCATCCCTTGCAGCCGTTCAGCGCACGCTACTTCCAGAAAGGCAGCCCGTTGTTCAGCTTTGCCCATGAATGGCAACTGCTGCACCAGCATGGCGAGACAGATGAACAGGGCGAGCCCGGCCTGCCGCCATACCTAGGTGATGAAGCCCTGAGCCTGACCCAACTGAATGACTTTCTGCGCCATCCGGTACGGCACTTTTTCAGCCAGCGCTTGAAGGTGTACTTTGAAGCGCTGGAAGCACCAACCCCGGACGAAGAACCCTTCGTCCTCGATACGCTGCAACGCTATGGCGCCAGTGAAAGCCTGCTTGGCGCAGCCTTGGCCGAGCCGGACAATGCCGAACAGGCCTTGCGTGCCCAGGCCCGGCGCCTACAGGCCTGCGGTTTGCTGCCGCTGGCCGGTTTCGGAGAATCGCTGCAAAGCGAGTTGATCGAACCGCTACCCGATTTGTTGCAACGTCACCAACAGCTGCTGCAACGCTGGCCTCAGCTGGTCGAGGGCGCTTTGCCGGTGCATTTCGAGCACGCTCAGCACCGTCTCGAAGGCTGGTTGGGCCGGGTGTTCCAGGCTCAGGACCAGAGCCTGCTCAGCATCACCACGGTACCCAACACAATCAGCGCCGGGCGCAACAACCTCAAGTGGCATCGTCTGATCGCACCTTGGGTTACGCACCTGGCCGCCTGTGCGGCCGGCTATCCCTACAACAGTGCACTGGTAGCCAGCGACCTGACCCTGTTACTTGCACCGCTACCGCAAGCACAGGCTGCTCAGCTGTTGGGCGACCTGCTGGTGGCCCGTCAGGCGGCGATGAATGCGCCGCTGCCCGTCGCGGCCAAGACCGCGTTCGCCTGGCTGGCCCAGGACGACGCCGACAAGGCTTTGGCCGCCGCAGCCCGTGCCTATGAAGGCGACGAGCGCACCAGCTTTGGCGAGCGAAGTGAGAGCATCGCTCTGGCCCGCCAGTTCCGCGACTTTGCTGCACTGACGGCTGACGAAACCTTTGAAGGCTGGTGCGAAACCTTGTACCGCCCGTTGTTCACCGCCCCTTGGCAGACCCTGGGCAACCCGGAGAAAGGCGCATGACCCAGGACCGTCCCCTGGCACTGAGTTTCCCCCTGCACGGCAGCCAGCTGATCGAGGCCAGCGCCGGCACGGGCAAGACCTTCACCATTTCGGCGCTGTACCTGCGCCTGATCCTTGGCCACGGTGGAGAACAAGGCTTCGACCGCGAGTTGCTGCCACCGCAGATACTCGTGGTGACCTTCACCGACGCTGCCACCAAAGAGCTGCGCGAACGTATCCGCGCCCGCCTGGCTGAGGCTGCACGGTTCTTCCGTGGCGAACTGGTAGGCGCCGACCCGCTGTTGCACCAATTGCGTGACGATTACCCGCAAGAAGCCTGGCCGCGTTGTGCCGGCCGCTTGGAAATCGCCGTGCAGTGGATGGACGAAGCTGCGGTATCGACCATCCATGGCTGGTGTCAGCGCATGCTGCGCGAGCATGCCTTCGACAGCGGCAGCCTGTTCACCCAGACCCTGGAAACCGACCACAGCGAGTTGCTGGGCCAGGTCATGCGCGATTACTGGCGGCGTTTTTGCTACGGCATGCAAGGCGATGCACTGGCCTGGGTACGCGGCAACTGGGGCAGCCCCGACGCTTTGCTGCCGCGCATTCGCCCACTGTTTGGCCGCGTGCGTGCTCAGCAGGATGGGCCAGAGCCGGCAGCATTGATCCAGGCATCGCTGCAGCAACGTGGCGAGCAGCTGGCCCGGCTCAAGGCGCCATGGGCGCAGTGGGCCGAGCAACTGCGGCAAATCTGCCGCGATGCGCTGGCCGCCAAGCAGGTCGACGGCCGCAAGATGCAGGCCCGTTACTTCGAGCCCTGGTTCGACAAGCTCTGTGCCTGGGCGGGTGATGAACAGCTGGTTGACCTCGACTTGGGCACGGGTTTTACCCGCCTGACCCCGGCGGGCATGGCCGAGGCCTGGAAGGGTGAACCGCCTGAGCACCCCGGCCTCAACGCCATGCAGAGCTTGCAGCAACAATTGCAGGCCTTGGACAGCCCGGATGCGCCCTTGCTTGAGCATGCTGCCAGCTGGGTATCGGCACGTTTCGAAGTAGAGAAGCGCCGGCGCGCGGAAATGGGCTTCGACGACATGCTCGTGCGCCTGCAGCACGCCTTGGCCAGCGAGGCCGGCGAGCGCTTGGCCGGTTTGATCCGCGAGCAGTTCCCGGTAGCGCTGATCGACGAATTCCAGGATACCGACCCGGTTCAGTACGGCATTTTCGAGCGCATCTATCAGATCAGCGAAAACCGCGCAGACACTGGCCTGTTCATGATCGGAGACCCCAAGCAGGCGATCTACGCCTTCCGTGGTGCCGACATCTACACCTACCTCGCTGCACGGCGCGCCACCCGCGACCGCCTGCACAGCCTGGACACCAACTACCGGTCCAGCAAGGCCATGGTCGCGGCGGTCAACCAGGTGTTCCTGCAGGCCGAAGTGCGTGAAACGGGGCGGGGAGCATTCCTGTTCCGCGCGGCGGATGACAACCCGCTGCCGTTCATCGAGGTGCGCGCGAAGGGCCGTGGCGAACAGTTGCTGATTGACGGCGAAACCAGTGCAGCCCTGCAGTGCTGGCAACTGGAAAGCGAAGAGCCGGTTTCCAGCAGTGTCTACCGCCAGCAGCTGGCAGCCAGCTGCGCCAGCCATATCGTCGCGCTGCTCAATGGTGGCCAGCAAGGCACGGCAGGCTTCCAGAATGCCGAAGGCGAGTTGCGTCCCTGCCTGCCCTCGGACATCGCCATCCTGGTGCGTGATGGCCACGAAGCGCAGGTGGTCCGCGCCGAGCTGGCCGCGCGCGATGTACGCAGTGTGTACCTGTCCGACAAGGACTCGGTGTTCGCCGCCCAGGAAGCCCACGACCTGCTGGCCTGGCTCAAGGCCTGCGCCGAGCCCGACTCCGAGCGCCTGCTCAAGGCCGCACTGGCCAGCCTTACACTGGGCCTGTCATTGGCCGCGCTGGACCAGCTGAACCAGGACGAGCGGGTCTGGGAAGGCTGGGTCATGCGTTTTCGCCATTATCGCGATACCTGGCAACGCCAGGGCGTGTTGCCCATGCTGCGGCACCTGCTGCATGACTTCCAGCTGCCGCGCACGCTGATCCGCCGCAGCGATGGCGAGCGGGTACTGACCAACCTGCTGCACCTGGCCGAATTGCTGCAGCAGGCTGCTGGTGAGCTGGACGGCGAACAGGCATTGATCCGCCACCTGGCCGAGCACCTCGCCAATTCCGGGCAGGCCGGTGAAGAGCAGATCCTGCGCCTGGAAAGCGACGAACAGTTGGTCAAAGTCGTGACCATCCACAAGTCCAAGGGCCTGGAGTATCCCTTGGTTTACCTGCCGTTCATCTGCACCAGCAAGCCGGTGGACGGCAGCCGCCTGCCGCTGGCCTGGCATGACAGCGAAGGTAACGCCCACCTCACCCTCACCCCGGATCAGGAACAGATCGAGCGCGCTGACGACGAGCGCCTGGCCGAAGACCTGCGCCTGCTCTATGTGGCCCTGACCCGCGCCCAGCATGCGTGCTGGTTGGGGGTCGCCGACCTCAAGCGTGGCAACCAGAAGAGTTCGCAGCTGCACCGATCGGCATTGGGTTACCTGCTGGGTGGCGGCCTTGCCCTGACAGGCTCGCAGCAGCTGACGGACTGGTTGCAGGCGTTGGCGTCTACATGCCCGCACATTACCTGCCCGGGCCTGCCGCAGGCCAATGAGCAGGCGTATCGCGTGCCGCACGCCGAGCGTGAGCTGCTGCCCGCACGCAAGCCCCGCCGCGCGGCCGCCGAGCACTGGTGGATCGCTTCTTACAGCGCCCTGCGCGTAGGCGACCAGACCCTCGGTGCCGACAGCTCACAGGCCCAGCAACTGCTGGATGACGAGGCGGTCGATGCCCAGGTGTTGCGCGAGGTCCCGGCCGACAGCGGCGATATCCACTGTTTCCCGCGGGGGCCAAACCCTGGCACCTTCTTGCATGGCTTGCTGGAATGGGCGGGTCGTGAAGGCTTTAGCCAGGTCAGCGGCAACCCACAGCTGATTGAGCGCACCGTTGGCCAGCGCTGCAACCGTCGCGACTGGACCGGCTGGATCCCCACCCTGAGCCAGTGGATGCAACGCTTGCTGGGCGAGGCGTTACCGCTGCCAGGCAGCGACCAAAGCGTAATGCTGGGCCAGTTGCATCATTACCAGATCGAAATGGAGTTCTGGTTCGCCAGCCACCAGGTCGATGCTGAACAACTCGACCGCCTTGTCGCACGCCACACCCACCCCGGCCTGGCGCGCCCGGCGGCGCAGCCGACCGTGCTCAACGGCATGTTCAAAGGGTTCATCGACCTGGCCTTCGAGCTGGACGGGCGTTACTACGTCACCGACTACAAGTCCAACTGGCTGGGCCCGGACATCCAGGCCTACGACACCCAAACCATGGAAAAGGCCATTATCGAGCACCGCTACGACCTGCAGTACGTGCTGTACCTGCTGGCCCTGCACCGGCAGTTGCGTGCCCGCCTGCCGGACTACGATTACGACCGCCATGTTGGCGGTGCCCTGTTCATCTTCCTGCGTGGTGCCAGCAGCAGCGGCCATGGCGTGTATCACGCCAAGCCACCGCGTGAGCTGATCGAAAGCCTCGATGCGCTGTTCCGTGGCGAGCACCCACCCGTACAGCAGGACCTGTTTGCCGGAGCCGTGAAATGAGCCGAAGCCTTGTCGACCTGTTGCCCACGCCGTTGCACGCTGAGCACCTGCTGGCGCTGGCACCACAGCATGACAGCGGTGACCTGCTGCAACTGCTCGACCGCTGGGTAGAACGGGGCTGGCTGCGCGCGCTGGACCGCGCATTCGTGTCGTTCCTGGAAGAGCGCGCTCCCGGCAGTGATCCCTTGTTATTGCTGGCGGCGGCGCTGGCCAGTCATCAACTGGGGCACGGGCATGTCTGCCTCGACCTGCAACAGACCTTGGCCGAGCCTGATTTCGCCCTGTCGTTGCCGCCGGAAGGCGATGCGCTGACAGGCCCCTTGCTGCTTCCCTCGCAACTGCTGGCTAACCTCGATTTGAATGCCTGGCGCCAGCGCATCGCTGCCAGCGCGCTGGTGGCCGAGGGCGATAGCCCAGGCCAGCAAGCGCGGCCACTGGTGCTCAGCGGCCAGCGTCTGTACCTGCGTCGCTACTGGAGCTATGAACGGCGTATCGACCATACCCTGCGCCAGCGCCTGACCCAGGCCGAAGCGCCGCTGACCGACCTGACCGGTCGCCTGGCTCAGCTGTTCGACGGTGGTGCGCCAGCTGGCCAGGTAGACTGGCAGAAGCTCGCTTGCGCGCTGGCCACCCGTGCCGGTTTCAGCATCATCACGGGTGGCCCCGGCACGGGCAAGACCACCACTGTGGTGCGCCTGCTGGCCTTGCTGCAAGGGCCGGCAGTGGAGCAGGGCAGGCCGCTGCGCATCCGCTTGGCCGCGCCGACCGGCAAGGCCGCTGCGCGCCTCACCGAATCCATTGGCCAGCAGGTCGAGCGCCTGCAGGTCCGCGCCGAAGTGCGTGGGCACATTCCCACAGAAGTCAGCACCGTGCATCGTCTGCTCGGTAGCCGCCCGGGCTCCCGGCACTTCCGCCACCATGCTGGCAACCCGTTACCATTGGATGTGCTGGTGGTCGACGAAGCATCGATGATCGACCTGGAAATGATGGCCAACCTGCTCGATGCCTTGCCGCCTCGGGCACGCCTGGTGCTACTGGGCGACAAGGACCAGTTGGCGTCGGTGGAAGCCGGCGCGGTGCTGGGCGACTTGTGCCGGGATGCCGAAGAGGGCTATTACTCGCCGGCGACCGCAGCATGGCTGGAACAGATCAGTGGCGAGTCACTGGCCGGCAGTGGCCTCAAGGCTGGCGACGAACAGCGCAATCCACTGGCCCAGCAAGTGGTGATGCTGCGTTTTTCGCGACGCTTCGGTGAGGGCAGCGGCATTGGCCAACTGGCCCGGCTGGTCAACCGGCAGGACTCCCATGCGGCGCGCAACTTGCTGGCCACGCCACCCGCCGACGTGCACAGCCTGGCACTCAAGCACGAGCAGGACCGTGCTTTCGACCGCCTGTTGCTCGATGGCCTCAACCGCGGCAGCGACGGCCCGCAAGGCTACCGCAGCTACCTGCGTACCCTTGGCCGCTATCGGCCAGCACTCGAAACCGCTGCTGACGACCCCGCGTGGGAGCAATGGGCCGGCAAGGTGCTGCACAGCTTCGAGGACTTCCAGTTGCTGTGCGCAGTGCGTCGTGGCGCCTGGGGCGTCGAAGGCCTGAACGAGCGGGTGGCGCGGGTGCTGCACAATGCTGGCTTGATCGACAGCCAGCAGCACTGGTACGAAGGGCGCCCGGTACTGGTGACCCGCAACGATTACGGCCTGGGCCTGATGAACGGTGACATCGGCATCGCCCTGCACTTGCCGGATGAGCGCGGTGAGCCGCTGCTGCGCGTGGCCTTCCCGCGTAACGATGGCAGTGGCGGCGTGCGTTTCGTCCTGCCCAGCCGGCTCAACGAAGTGGAAACGGTGTTCGCCATGACCGTGCACAAGTCCCAGGGCTCGGAGTTCAGCCACACGGCGCTGGTGCTACCGGATGCGCTCAACCCGGTGCTGACCAAGGAACTGGTGTACACCGGCATCACCCGCGCCAAGCACTGCTTCAGCCTGGTCGAGCCTCGGCAGGGCATTTTTGAAGAAGCGGTGGCGCGCAAGGTGCGGCGTATTTCAGGGTTGATGCTGGAACAAGTCTGATACCGAACGCGGTCCCTTGTAGGAGCGGCCTTGTGCTATCGTTGCGCCAATTCGAGAAAGGATTTTAAGAGACTCCCCACATGCACGTGGCCGCAAGGCGAGTGACAAGCTGTGCGCTTTCGCTATTGCTGGCCGCCCTGTTCCTTTACACAGGCCCTGCCCAGGCAGACTCCGCCACAACCGCCGCTCGGGCTCAACAACGCGCCCAGGCAGTCACCCAGGTCGTATTGGGTATCTTCAGCTACGCCCGCTGGCCTATAGAACCCTCACCCTTGCGCTTGTGCCTGGTCGGTCCGACCGAATACGCCGATGACCTGATCAAAGGCCATGTCCAGGAATCCGGTCGCCCCCTGCAGGTGCGGCGCCTGTTGGCAGAAGATACCCAGGTCGCCCAGGCCTGCGATGCCATCTATATCGGCAAGCTCGACCAGGGCCAGCGCGACCAGCTGTTCCAGCGTGTCAGCGGCCATCCGGTGTTGAGCATCAGCGAGGCGGATGACCCCTGCACGGTCGGCAGCCTGTTCTGCCTGCGGGTCAGCGACCAGCAGGTGGCCTTTGATGTCAACCTCGACTCAGTGGCGCGCTCTGGCGTGCGTATTCATCCCAGTGTGTTGCAATTGTCGCGGCGCCGGGCGGTGCAGCCATGAAACCGACCCGCAAGCGTAGCGTGCGCCCCACCCTGCGCTCGGTGCTGGGCCGTGGCCACCTCAGCGTCGCCTTGCTTGCCGTGGGCCTGGCGGGTATTTCCTTGACCCTGCTGGGCGTGCTCGCCCTGCGTGTCTACGCCAACCAAAACCTGCAGCTGATTGCCCGCTCGATCAATTACACCGTAGAGGCAGCGGTGGTGTTCGATGACAGCGCCGCCGCCAATGAATCGCTGGCGCTGATCGCCAGTACCGAGGAAGTGGCCGAGGCCAAGGTCTTCAACGACGAAGGCGAGCTGTTGGCGCACTGGCAACGCGGCGACACCGACATGCTCGCGCAACTGGAAGTGCAGGTTGCCACCGCGTTGCTGGATGAGCCGGTCAACCTGCCGATCCTGCACCAGCAACAACAGGTCGGGCATATCGAACTGGTCGGCCAGGGCCGTAGCCTGTTGCTGTTCCTGCTCAGCGGTCTGGCCGGCATCCTGTTCTGCACCATCCTCAGCGCCTTGGCTGCCCAGTACCTGTCGCGGCGCCTGCTCAGCGATATCACCCGCCCGCTGCGTGGCCTGGCCAGTGTCGCCCACGCCGCCCGCCGCGAGCGCAGCTTCGACCGGCGTGTGCCGGAAGCGCCGATTGCCGAGCTCAACGAGCTGGGTAACGACTTCAATGCCCTGCTGGACGAACTGGAGGTGTGGCACAGCCACCTGCAGAGTGAAAACCAGAGCCTGGCCCACCAGGCCAGCCACGATAGCCTGACTGGCCTGCCCAACCGGGCCTTCTTCGAGGGGCGCCTGAGCCGCAGCGTGCGCAATGCTGCACGGCAGCAGGACCACTTGGCCTTGCTGTTCCTCGACAGCGATCACTTCAAGCAAATCAACGACACCCTCGGCCATGCCGTAGGCGACGAGGTTCTGATCAGCGTGGCCGACCGCGTACGCGCCCAGTTGCGCGAACACGACCTGGTGGCGCGCCTGGGCGGTGATGAGTTCGCCGTGCTGCTGACACCTTTGCAGTCGCGCAAGGACGCCGAACACATCGCCGAGAAGATCGTTGCCAGCATGAAGCTGCCGGTGCAGCTGGACAGTGGCCGCAGTATCGCCACCTCACTGAGTGTCGGTATTGCCTATTACCCGGATGACGGCGCTGACCCCGCCAGTCTTCTCAATGCCGCCGATGCGGCGATGTACCAGGCCAAGCGTAAACGCCGTGGCCATTGGCAAGTGGCGCAGACGGAACGGTCCGCCAACGAAATCAAGAACAGGAGCTGAACCCGTGATACAGGCTTTACGTTTCCCGCTGTGGGCCTTGTTGCTCGCCGTGCTGGCACTGACTGGCTGCCAGACCGCCCCTCCCAAGGGCCTTACCCCCGAACAGATTGCCGTGCTCAAGCGCGAGGGCTTTACCCCGACCGACGAAGGCTGGGCGTACGACTTGTCTGGCAAGGTGCTGTTCGGCAGTGACCTGGACAGCCTCAACGGCCAGAGCCAGGCGATTGTCGAGCGCATTGGCAAGGCACTGCTCAGCGTTGGCATCCAGGGCGTGCGGGTGGACGGGCACGCCGACGCCTCGGGCAAGGCGGCGTATAACCAGCAATTGTCCGAACGCCGCGCCCAGAGCGTGACCAAGGCGCTGGTCGGGGTCGGCATGCAGCCGCAGAACATCCAGAGCCGTGGCCTGGGCAGTACCCAGCCGGTGGCGGACAACCGCACCAGTGCCGGGCGCACCGAGAACCGGCGCGTGTCTATCGTGGTGGCGTCTTACTGACGGGAGGGTTTGGGGTTGCACAGCAACCCCATCATTCCTGAGCAAAGCGCATCTGGCGTGTGTCACCCATCAGCAACGGCGCATTCGTCTCCGTCACACCTCGGATGTAATCCCACAACAGGGTAATCCGCTTCAACTTTCTCAAGTCCTCCCGGCAGTACATCCAGAACTGGCGCGTCACCTCGATCTCCTCCGGTAACACCGTCACCAGCCGAGGGTCCTGCGCGGCGAGGAAGCACGGCAAGATCGCCAACCCTCGCCCCTGCAACGCTGCGGTGTACTGCGCGATCACGCTGGTGCTGCGCAAATGCGCGCTGGCGCTGGGGATGAGGTTGGCCAGGTACAGCAGCTCGGAGCTGAACGCCAGGTCATCCACGTAACTGATGAACGGATGTTTGGCCAAGTCCGCCACCTGGCGGATCGGCGCGTGGTTGTCCAGGTAGTCTTGGGTCGCATACAGCCGCAAGCGGTAGTCGCACAGTTTGCAGCACACATAAGGCCCATGCTCCGGCCGCTCCAGCGCGATGACGATGTCCGCCTCGCGTTTGGACAGGCTGATGAAGTGCGGCAGCGGCAGGATGTCCACCGAAATCGCCGGGTAGGCATCGACGAAATGGCTGAGCTGCGGGGTGATGAAGAAGCTGCCAAAGCCCTCGGTGCAGCCCATGCGCACATGCCCCGACAACGCCACACCCGACCCGGACACCTGCTCGCAGGCCATGTGCAGCGTGCTCTCGATCGATTCGGCATAACCCAGCAAGCGCTGGCCCTCGGCGGTCAACACAAAGCCGTTGGTCCGCGACTTTTCGAACAGCAAGGTACCCAGCGCGCCCTCCAGCGAGCTGATGCGCCGCGACACGGTGGTGTAATCCACACTCAGCCGTTTGGCGGCACTGCTGGCCTTGCGGGTGCGGGCCACTTCAAGGAAGAACTTCAAATCGTCCCAGTTGAGCGCGCTCAGGGATGTGAGGTCTTTTTGCATGATGATCCGGTTTTTTTGTGCGTTCTTGTTGGATGTTTGCACATCTATACTCGAAACAAGCCTCAGGACGCCACCTCGCGTTTGCCCGGCGCTGGCGATCTCGTCCCGACAATAATTCCAAGGAGAACGCAGATGAACGCACCGCAATCCCCTAACAGCACCAAGGTCGAGCAGGTGAAGCTGCTGATTGACGGCCAGTGGGTCGAGTCCAAAACCACCGAATGGCGCGACATCGTCAACCCGGCCAGCCAGGAAGTGCTGGCGCGCGTACCGTTCGCCACCGTCGAGGAAGTCGACGCTGCCGTGGCCGCGGCCCACCGAGCCTTCCAGACCTGGCGCGACACCCCGATCGGCGCGCGCATGCGCATCATGCTCAAGCTGCAGGCGCTGATCCGCGAACACACCAAACGCATTGCCCAGGTGCTCAGTGCCGAACAAGGCAAAACCCTGGCCGATGCTGAAGGCGATATTTTCCGCGGCCTGGAAGTGGTCGAGCACGCCGCCTCCATCGGCACCCTGCAGATGGGCGAATTTGCCGAAAACGTCGCAAGCGGTGTCGACACCTACACCCTGCGCCAGCCGATCGGTGTGTGCGCCGGCATCACCCCGTTCAACTTCCCGGCGATGATCCCGCTGTGGATGTTCCCCATGGCCATCGTCTGCGGCAACACCTTCGTGCTCAAACCTTCCGAACAAGACCCGCTGTCGACCATGCTGCTGGTGGAGCTGGCGCTGGAAGCCGGTGTGCCGGCCGGTGTGCTGAACGTGGTGCACGGCGGCAAGCAGGTGGTGGATGCCATTTGCACCCATCAGGACATCAAGGCGATTTCCTTCGTCGGCTCAACCGAAGTCGGCACCCACGTTTACAACCTCGGTAGCCAACACGGCAAGCGCGTGCAGTCGATGATGGGCGCCAAGAACCATGCGGTGGTGCTGCCCGATGCCAACCGCACGCAAACCATCAATGCTTTGGTAGGTGCTGCCTTTGGTGCGGCGGGCCAACGCTGCATGGCCACCTCGGTGGCGGTGCTGGTGGGCAAGGCCCGCGAATGGCTGCCAGATATCAAGGCAGCCGCCAGCAAGCTCAAGGTCAATGCCGGCTGTGAGCCAGGCACCGACGTTGGCCCGGTGGTTTCCAAGCGCGCCAAGGAGCGCGTCCTGGGCCTGATCGAAAGCGGTATCAAGGAAGGCGCCAAACTTGAGCTGGACGGCCGCGACGTCAAGGTGCCGGGTTACGAGCAAGGTAACTTCGTTGGCCCGACCCTGTTCTCGGGCGTGAAGACCGATATGCAGGTGTATACCCAGGAAATCTTCGGCCCGGTGCTGGTGACCCTGGAAGTCGATACCCTCGACGAGGCCATCGCCCTGGTCAACGCCAACCCGTTCGGCAACGGCACCGGCCTGTTTACTCAAAGCGGCGCGGCAGCACGCAAGTTCCAGAGCGAAATCGATATCGGCCAGGTCGGCATCAACATCCCGATTCCGGTACCGGTACCGTTCTTCAGCTTTACCGGCTCACGTGGCTCCAAGCTCGGCGACCTCGGCCCGTACGGCAAGCAAGTGGTGCAGTTCTACACTCAGACCAAGACCGTCACTGCCCGCTGGTTCGATGACGACAGCGTCAACGACGGTGTGAACACCACCATCAGCCTGCGCTAAGGAGAAGTCATGCGTATCGCATTCATCGGCCTGGGCAACATGGGCGCGCCCATGGCCCGCAACCTGATCAAAGCCGGGCACCAGCTGAACCTGTTCGACCTGAACAAGGCCGTGCTGGCCGAGTTGGCAGAACTGGGCGGGCAGATCAGCCCGTCGCCCAAGGACGCGGCAGCCAACAGCGAACTGGTGATCACCATGCTGCCGGCCGCAGCCCACGTGCGCAGCGTGTACTTGAACGAGGACGGCGTGTTGGCCGGTATTCGTCCCGGCACGCCGACCGTTGACTGCAGCACCATCGACCCGCAGACCGCCCGTGATGTGTCCAAGGCCGCAGCGGGCAAAGGTGTGGACATGGGTGACGCGCCGGTGTCCGGTGGTACTGGCGGCGCGGCGGCTGGCACCCTGACCTTCATGGTCGGCGCCAGTGCCGAGCTGTTCGCCAGCCTCAAGCCGGTACTCGAGCAGATGGGCCGCAACATCGTGCACTGCGGGGAAGTCGGCACCGGGCAGATTGCCAAGATCTGCAACAACCTGCTGCTGGGTATTTCGATGATCGGCGTGTCCGAGGCCATGGCCCTGGGCAACGCGTTGGGTATCGACACCAAGGTGCTGGCCGGCATCATCAACAGCTCGACCGGGCGTTGCTGGAGCTCGGACACCTACAACCCGTGGCCGGGTATCATTGAAACCGCGCCGGCATCGCGTGGCTACACCGGTGGCTTTGGCGCCGAACTGATGCTCAAGGACCTGGGGCTGGCTACCGAAGCGGCACGCCAGGCTCACCAGCCGGTGATCCTCGGGGCTGTGGCCCAGCAGCTGTATCAGGCCATGAGCCTGCGCGGCGAAGGGGGCAAGGATTTCTCGGCCATCGTCGAGGGGTATCGCAAGAAGGATTGACAAGCGAGGACTTCATCGCGGGCCGGGCGGCCTTTCCTCTGTAACTGCGCACCAGAGGGAAGGGACCCGGTACTGCGATGTTTTTTGAGCATTATTTGGACAAGGGGGGTAAGTAATGTGTGAGAATGCATAATCCAAAAAATGCAATGGTTAATATTAATTGCACAGCGCCGATGATGATGAGGGGGGTCTTGATTTCCGAAGGTAGATTGTTTATTTCCTTTATGTCTATTAGGTTTTTGCGCGCGAAAATTTTTGGAGTGAGCAGCATGAATGAAATGTTGGAAAGGCGAAGCACCTTTCCAAGTAGTCCGGCATGTAGCCATAGTTTTTTTTCGCCGCTTATTGAAGCGCAGTTTAACAAAAGGCTTTCGATGTAATCGATTTTGCGATGGGCGACATATACCATTATTGCAAAGTTCAAAAATATTAAGATTGTTACAGTCAAGATGCATGCTAAAAAAATAAAGTGCACAATTGTCATTTTGTTACTGTTTCATATAGAATTTCCCCAACTTTTGCTCCTGTCTCACTCCCCAGTTTTCCGCCTGCGATTCCTCCTATGGTACCGCCAAATATCGCGCAAGCGAGTGCTCCAGTTCCCCCTGAGGCTACGCCAAACACCACGCTGCAAACAGCACCAAGAAGATATTTGCCACTGGCGGCCCCAGCAGCCGTACCTACTAACCCCAAGGTTAATGAGCTTGCCTCGACATAATGCGCCTTTCTGCATTCTTCCTCGCGCCCGAGTACGCAGGCTTTATGTATCTCCAGCCCCGTAGCAGCAACGTCTAACGCAATCCCTACATACGTTCCATTCTTGATCAAATTAGCAGTCGTTGCTACGCCTGAGACTTTGTTGGCATATCCAGCAATCTCGCCTGTGTGCAAATAACTCTTTGTGGATATCCCCAGCCTCCTCTTGATCGAACCATTGTTCCTTAGCCCGGAACCGTAAGCAGCCAGCTTGTTCAACTGCTCATCCAGCCTCATGAACAAGGCGGCACGCTTTGCAAAGAACTGATCGCGAGCCGCCATGACCCCTGACCCGAGGTGCTGTTGGTGTAGCTTCTCGATATCCATCAAGGTGACCTCGATAGCCTTCAGGTGCCTGCTCCATCCGTCACTGACCATTCCAGCGCCCATGGACGCATGCGCGATCAGGCTTTTCAAAGTCTCGAAATTATCCAGAAAGAAGTTATCCACACCTTGGCCGTTGCGCATCAGCCCCATGTGCACAATGGCAGCCTGCCTCATCATCCAGGCTTCCTGGCTGGTGCAGGAAGCCGTGGTGGGGTCGCCAATGATGATAAGCTCACCGCTACGCACCACCGTATTGGCAATGTGCGAATTTAGAACATCAAATTTTTCCAGCGCATGGCCGCTCAGTGCGAGGTCGGATTTTAGCCGATGATAGTTTTGCAGCTTGAGGTTGAGAAACGCGCGGGCTTCGGACATGACTTGAGCCTCACGCGTATTTTTTATTGCCGATACGGTCCCAGCCGCCGGCGATGTTGCCGCCACCGCCGCCATCGATGCGCCGTTGCTGGGTGTAGGTGGTATTGATTCGACCGTAGTTGAGCTGTACTACTTCAAGCGGTACACCGGTGTCGACGCTCTGCGAGTACTCGGCAATGATGACTTCTTCCAGAATGATTTCGTAATACTTGAGCTTGTCACCGCCGGCGCGACAGAGTGCCAGCTTCACCGCTTTGAGATGCTGCCCTGTACAACTGGCCTCCATCAGCTTGCAGCTGGCACTGTCGAGGTATTTGGTGAATGTGAAGTTGGTGACGGAGGTTCGGCCGGATGTGGCACCACCAGCCGAGCTTGCAGTGGCGGATGTACTTTGACTGACCCCAAAGTCATAGCTAAGTACTTCAATCCATTGACTGTATTTTTCGTCCAGTGCTTCGCCTGGAATGCGGTCAATCTGAATATATGCATCGAAAGCCATGTCTACCTCTCCCTGGCAACTTTTGATTGGACAATGCTACCCACAAATCGGGGCGGTCAGTGCAGACTAGGACTGAGTGAGTGCGAGGGCAATACGCATTGAGAGGTAGGGATTAGATTCAGAAAAGGACTACAGAAATGGGCGGGGATGTGTAAGGCCATGTAACTGTGGTTCAATGCTTTGATTAATTCACGCTCTTTTGTTGCCTTGTTCAAACAAATTGTTCAAGAGTGTTTCTGGCCCTGTGGGAAATTTAGCGTTTTCCACAGGGCCTATATCGGGTGGAAATTTCTGATCAGGCAAAGACGAAATACTTGCGCACGGTCTCGACCACTTCCCAGGTACCTTTCATCCCAGGTTCGATCACGAACACATCACCCGCTTTCAGGTGTTTCGGCTCTTCGCCTTCCGGGGTGATGATGCAGTAGCCATCGAGGAAGTGGCAGAACTCCCACTTCTCGTAGTTGACCTCGAACTTGCCTGGGGTGCAGATCCAGGTACCCATGATCTTGCTGCCGTCGGCAGACAGGTAGGCATTGAGGTTGACGGTGTGCGGATCGCCGCCGATGCGCTTCCACTTGGTGGCGTCCACGACCGGCGTCGGGCAGGTTTCGCGCAGGACGGTGATGAAATCGGACATGGCACAACTCCTGGTGACTGGCTGAATGACGGGTCACCATAGGCCCATCGGCCGAGCCGCAGTTGCCTGGGCTCGACGTCCAGCTGCCTGCCCGCGCTATGGCAGGCGGTTTACCTCGACGGTGATGTGTGCCAGTTCTTCGTGCACGCCCAAAGCCTGGCGCACGCTGTCGGCGCTGAGAGCGCCTTGGCTGGCCAAGCCGAGAATGCAGGCGTACTGGTCTTTGCCCACGCGCCACACATGCAGGTCGGTGATGCTGGCCGGCACTACCTGCACTTGTTGCTTGCCTCAGCCGCAGAGTGTGGTGACCAGCCCAGCGGCATAGCCCGGTAGCGCAGCAAAATCCCGCGCGCATACCAGCAACTTGCGGTTGGCCCATGGCTCCTCAAGCGCTACCCAATGCAACGGCAACATCCCTTGCCAGCGCTGCACTGCTGCCAGCGGCACCACCCCGACACCTGCACCGCCCGCCACCATGCGAATCACCCCGTCAAACCCTTCTGCCCGCACCCGAATCCGCATGCGCCGCCCCTCGCGCAGCGCCTGCTCTTCCAGGTACAGCGCCAACGCACTGCCAGCCCCAAGGCCGACATAGCCATGGCTCAGGCTATCAATGAAGCTGGGCGCGGCTGCATGGGCCAGCGGGTGGCCCAGCGGTGTCACCAGCACCAGCGGGTCGTCGCGAAACGGCCGGGTTTGCAGATGCTCGCTGGGGGCAGCGGTGGAAACGATGCCCAGGTCGGCGATGCCCTGGGTAATCGACTGCACGATGCGCAAGCTCGGCAGCTCTTGCACGTCCACGCTGACACCGGGGTTTTCCGCCAGGAAGCTGGCCAGCAGTTCGGGCAGGTACTCGGTAAGCGCAGCGGTGTTGCACAGCAGGCGCACCTGGCCTTGCTGCCCCTGCGCATACTGGCTTAGGTCGAACTGCAAGCGCTCGACTTGCTGGGTTATCAGCCGCGCATGCTGCAACAACGCCTGGCCGGCCGGCGTCGGTTGTACGCCACGACGGTTACGCTCAAGCAAAGGAATACCCAGCGAGGCTTCCATGGCGCGGATGCGCGCACTGGCCGCTGCCAGTGAAAGATGGCTGCGGCTGGCGCCGGCGGTGATGTTGCCGCACTCCAGGGTGTGCTGGAACAGCTTGAGGTCGATCAGGTCGAAGTGCATGTGGCTCTGTCTTGGCAAGAGGCTGGCTGAGTATATGGCAGATTTTCACCTCGTTCGCTGCACGCCATCATCGGCCCCATGACTACCTTGCTCGCTTTCTACCAGAACATTGGCCCAGCACTCTCGCTGCTGGTGGTACTGACTTTCCTGCTGGCTGGTGCAGTGAAGGGGGTGATCGGCCTGGGCCTGCCGACCATTGCCATGGGCTTGCTGGGCCTGGCCATGTCACCGGCGCAGGCTGCCGCATTGCTGATCGTGCCCTCGACCCTCACCAATCTTTGGCAGTTGGCCAGCGGTGGGCACCTGCGGGCGCTGCTGGTGCGGCTGGGGCCGATGCTGGTGATGATCTTTGTCGGTACATGGCTGGGCAGCGCTTGGCTGGGAATCAACAGCGGCCCGTGGGCTGCCCACGCGTTGGGAGCCGCCTTGTTGGTCTATGCGTTGTACGGGTTGGTCGGCCTGGGCTTTCATGTGGCTGCGGGGCACGAGCGTTGGCTGGGGCCGCTTTGCGGCCTGGTCACTGGCGTGGTCACGGCGGCGACTGGGGTGTTCGTGATGCCCGCTGTGCCCTACCTGCAGAGCCTGGGTCTGAGCCGAGAGCAGATGATCCAGGCCTTGGGCCTATCATTCACGGTCTCGACCCTGGCCTTGGCCGTTGGCCTGGCCGGGCAGGATGCCCTGGGTGGCCAGGCGCTGGGGGCATCGCTGCTGATGCTGGCGCCGGCCCTGCTTGGCATGCTGGCCGGGCAGTGGCTGCGTCAGCGCATCAGTGCGCTGCTGTTCAAGCGTTGCTTCTTCATCGGCCTGGCCGTACTCGGCGGCCATCTGCTGATTAACGGTTAGCAGATGATGCGCTGAGCATGTCGACCCGCTGGATATCGAAATCGCGCTCCAGGTATTCCATGCGTTTTTCGAAGAACGCTGTCATGTGCGGCAGGGCCGAATGCACGTCCAGTGCAGCCTGGTCGGCCCACACTTCGAAGAACACGAACAGGCTCGGGTCTTCCTTGTCGCGCAGCATGTGGTACTCGATGCAGCCTGGCTCCTGGCGGCTTGGCTCGACGTAGGGGCGGAACAGGGTTTCGAACGCATCAGCCATTTCCGGGCGGGTCTTGGCTTTGAGGATGAAGGCGAACTGCTCACTCATGGGGCGCTACTCGATGATGGTTGGTGAGCTGATTCTACGGCAATAATTCATTGCCAATTCGTGACTTCTGATCAATTGTATTTTGCCCCGTCACTGCTGTATCCCACACCCGTGAGCCTCTAATCTGCCGGCCTGAATTTTGATTCGGCCGTGGAGGCCAGCATGAAAAAGATCCTTCTGCTCAATGGTGGTAAACAGTTCGCTCACTCTGATGGCCGTCTCAACGCAACCTTGCACGAAGCGGCCCTCGCTCATCTGGACCGCGCCGGGTTCGACGTGCAGCAGACATTCATTGACGGTGGTTACGATGTGCAGGCAGAGGTGGAGAAATTCCTCTGGGCTGATGTGATCGTCTACCAGATGCCCGGTTGGTGGATGGGGGCGCCGTGGACGGTTAAGAAGTACATCGACGAAGTCTTCACGGCAGGCCACGGCAGCCTCTACGCCAATGATGGCCGCACCCGTTCGGACCACTCGCAAAAGTACGGCAGCGGCGGCCTGGTGCACGGCAAGCAGTACATGCTGTCGTTGACCTGGAACGCGCCGCAGCAGGCGTTCGATGACCCGAGCGATTTCTTCGAAGGCAAGGGTGTTGATGCCGTTTACTTCCCGTTCCACAAGGCCAACCAGTTCCTTGGCATGAGCGGCCTGCCGACCTTCCTGGCGGTGGATGTGATGAAGCGGCCGGATGTGCCGGCTGCCTTGGCAGCGTATGAAGCCCATCTGGACAAGGTATTCGGCAAGGCACAGTAATGGGAGGTTGGGGCCGCGCAGCGGCCCCTTGCACAGACTCCGATGACCCGCTATCAATCACCGCATACCCCTGCCAAGGCCAATCGTGTGATAACCCGATCCGAAGAACTCCAGGTATTCGTCGCCGTCATCGACTGCGGCTCGATCTCCGCCGCCGCCGACCAGATGGGCCAGACCCCCTCCGCCGTCAGCCGCACCCTGTCGCGGCTGGAAGGCAAGCTGGGGACCACGCTGGTCAACCGCACCACCCGGCGCATGGACCTGACCGAGGAGGGCCGTTTCTTCCTCGAGCGTTCGCGGCTGATCCTGGAGCAGATGGACGAGATGGAAGAGCGCCTCTCGATGAACCGCCAGACCCCCTCCGGGCGGCTGCGCATCAACGCCGCTGCGCCGTTCATGCTGCATGCCATCCTGCCGTGGATCGGCGAGTTCCGCCGCCAGTACCCGGGCATCGAGCTGGAGCTGAACACCGACGACTTGATCATCGACCTGCTGGAGCAGAGCACCGACGTGGCGATCCGCATCGGTGAGCTGGCCGACTCCAGCCTGCATGCGCGCAACCTGGGTTGCAGCCCCGTGCAGGTACTGGCCAGCCCTGCCTACCTGGAGCAGCACGGCACACCGCAGCGCGTCGAGGATTTGGCCAACCACTGCCTGCTCGGCTTCAGCCAGCCCGAATCGCTCAACCATTGGCCACTGCGCCACGCCCAGGGCGACCGCTTCAGCATCCGCCCGGCATTGCTCGCCTCCAGTGGCGAGACCCTGCGCCAGCTGGCGCTAGCCGGGGAGGGCATCGTCAGCCTGTCGCATTTCATGACCCACGAAGACATCCGCACCGGGCGCCTCCAAGTGCTGCTGGGCGAAGCCAATAATGGCTACCGTCAGCCGATCCACGCGGTCTACTACCGCAACACCCAGCTGGCGCTGCGTATCCAGTGCTTCCTGGACTTCATCCAGCGCAAATTGGCGATGTACGCCTGCTGAGTTGCCTGAACGCGACAAATCCTGCCCACAGGCGGCGAAACTTCCTACGGTTGATTGCACAGTCGAAGCGCTTCGGCCTTACTGACTGCTCAACAAAAACAACACCAAGGAAGTGTCATGCGTATTGTCCCGTTCCAGTGCCTGGTTCTCGCAGCCGCGATTCTGAGCTGTTCCTCGGTTTACGCCGCCAACCTGGAGGGCGGCGCGGTGGCCGCACCTGATCAATATGGTGCACAGGTAGCCGCCGACATTCTGAAAAAGGGCGGCAACGCGGTGGACGCGGCAGTGGCAACCGCCTTCACCCTGGCGGTGACCTACCCCGAGGCCGGCAACATCGGTGGTGGCGGCTTCATGACCCTGTTCATCGACGGCAAGCCCTACTTCCTCGACTACCGCGAAGTCGCGCCCAAGGCCGCCACGCGCAACATGTACCTGGACGACAAGGGCGAGGTCATCGAGAACCTGAGCCTGGTTGGTGTACGCGCCGCTGGTGTACCCGGTACGGTGATGGGCTTGTGGGAGGCGCACCAGAAGTTTGGCAAGCTGCCCTGGAGCGAGTTGCTGACCCCGGCCATCGGCTATGCGAAAAACGGCTTCAAGGTGGCGGAAAAACAGTACCAGTACCGCAACGATGCCCAGGGCATGTTCAAGACAGCGACCAACTTCAACGACTACTTCGGCAACATGAAGGTTGGCGAGCTGTTCAAACAGCCGGAAATGGCCCAGACCCTGGAGCGCATCGCCGACAAGGGCGTGAGCGAGTTCTACCAGGGCAAGACCGCCGACCTGCTGGTGGCGCAGATGCAGGCCGACAAAGGCCTGATCACCAAAGAAGACTTGAAGGACTACAAGGCCGTGTGGCGTGAGCCGATGGCCGTAAGCTGGCGCGGCAATGTGGTGTACACCGCCCCACCGCCGAGCTCCGGTGGCGTGGCACTGGCCCAGTTGCTGGGCATCAAGGAAGACCGCGCGGCGGACTTCAAAGGGGTGGCGCACAACTCGGCGCAGTACATCCACCTGTTGGCAGAGATCGAAAAGCGGGTGTTCGCCGACCGTGCCGACTACCTTGGCGACCCGGCCTTTACCAAGGTGCCGGTGGACCAGCTGGTGGCCAAGGATTACCTGGCCAAGCGCGCCGCGCAGGTCAACCCGAAGGCCATTTCCGACACCGACAAGGTCAAGCCAGGGCTGGAGCCGCACCAGACCACGCATTTCTCGATCGTCGACAAGCAAGGCAATGCGGTCAGCAATACCTACACCCTCAACCTCGACTACGGCAGTGGCGTGGTGGTGAAGGGCGCGGGCTTCCTGCTGAACGACGAGATGGATGATTTCAGCGCCAAACCGGGTGCGGCTAACGCCTTTGGTGTGGTCGGCGGTGATGCCAACGCCATCGAACCGGGCAAGCGCATGCTTTCATCGATGAGCCCTAGCCTGATGACCCGCGATGGCAAGGTCGAGCTGGTGATCGGTACCCCGGGTGGTTCACGGATCTTCACCTCGATCTTCCAGGTGATGAACAACCTGTACGACTACGGCATGCCGTTGGACAAGGCGGTGGCGGCGCAGCGGGTGCACCATCAGTTGCTGCCCAAGGACACCATCTACTTCGATGCCTATGCGCCCCTGACCGGGCCGGTGGCTGATGAGCTGAAGAAGATGGGCTATGTGCTGGAGGATCAGGGTTGGGAGATGGGTGATATCCAGGCGATTCGGGTAGATGGGGCCAAGCTTGAGACCGCTTCCGATCCGCGTGGGCGTGGGGTGGGGATGATCGTCAAGTAAGCCTGTTCGGGCGCTGGGAGGGCTTCGCCCTCCTTTCGCGACACAAGGCCGCTCCTACAGGGGAACGCGATTTCCTGTAGGAGCGGCCTTGCGTCGCGATGGGCCGCTAAGCGGCCCCAGGGGCTTCAAGTCAGACGCGGAACTGGCTGACCAGTGTCTGCAACTGCCCACCCAACCGCGCCAGCTCAACGCTCGCCGACGCCGTCTCGTCACTGGCCGCCGCCGTCTGCTCCGACACATCACGTACATTCAGAATGCTGCGGCTGATCTCTTCAGCCACCGCACTCTGCTGCTCTGCCGCCGCGGCAATCTGCTGGTTCATCGACTGAATGCTCGACACCGTGCTGGTGATGCTCTCCAGCGAAGCCCCAGCCTTGCGCGCCAGCTCGACGCTGCTGTCGGTCAAGGTACGGCTGCCCTGCATGGCGCTGGCCACTTGCTGGGTACCCTGCTGCAGGCTGGCAATCAGCTCTTCGATCTCTTCGGTGGACTTCTGCGTGCGCTGGGCCAGGCCGCGCACTTCGTCGGCGACCACGGCAAAGCCACGCCCGGCCTCGCCGGCGCGCGCCGCCTCGATCGCCGCGTTGAGTGCCAGCAGGTTGGTCTGTTCGGCCACTGACTTGATCACGTCCATCACGCTACCGATCTTCTGGCTTTCCTGCTGCAACAGGGTCATGGCCTCGGTGGAGCGGTGCATGTCTTCGGCCAGGCGCTCGATCTGGCCAATCGCCTCGCCCACCACGCGGTCACCGGCGCGGGCTTCGTCATCGGCACCGGTTGCGGCATGCGAGGCCTGCTCGGCATTGCGCGCCACTTCCTGAACGGTGGCGGCCATTTCGTGCATGGCGGTGGCTACCTGGTCGGTCTCGACCTTTTGGCTGTTGGCGCCGGCGCTGGTCTGTTCGGTCACTGCCGACAGCTCTTCGGCGGCGCTGGCGATTTGGGTGACGCCATCGCGGATGCCACCGATAAGTTCGCGCAAGGTAGTGCCCATTCGCGCGATGCCTTGCTGCAGTACGCCCAGTTCGTCGCGGCGGGTGACGCGCATGTGCTGGGTAAGGTCGCCGCTGGCGATCTTCTCCACGGCCACCAGGGTGTCGTGCAACGGGCGAGTGATCTGGCGGGTGATCAGCACCGCTGCCAGCACACCGACCAGCAGCGCCAGCAACGTGGCGATGGCCTGCAGGCTGCGGGCCTGGGTGCTCTCGATGTCACGGCGCTGCAGCTGGATCTGGTACAGCGCATCGCTTCGCTTGACGATATCGGCGCCCTGCACAGTCATTTCGGCACGTGAGGTGGTGATGTTGGCGACCGCGTCGCGGAACTGGCGCACGGCGTCACGGTAAGCCAGTACCGAGCTTTCGAACTGTTGCAGGCGGGCGTCTTCGGCGGGCAGCTGGCGCTTGAGGTTGTCGATGTCGGCCAGCGCTGCATCCAGCTGGCGCAGGGCGGCCTGCTCGTTGGCGCTGCTGTTGTCGGCGATGTAGCCGCGCACATCGATGCGTACCTGCAGCAGTTGCTGGCGGGCCTTGCTGATCAGTTGGTACTGGGCCAGGCGCACGCTGTCGGCCTCGGGGCGTGCCATCACTTCCTGGCTGAGGGCGTCCATGGCCTGGTCGGCACGGGTGGCCGAGCTGTCCATGGTAACGCGTGCGCTGCGGGTGGCGTCGTAGCCCTGGCGCATCTTGTTCAACGAAAGCTTGTAGGCGCTGATGGTGTCGCCCAGCTCACCCAGCAGCTTGATGTTTTCCGGGCTTTTGAACGTGGTGGCCAGGTAGGCTTGCTGCTTGCTGAAGGCGTCCAGCTTGGCCTGGGTGTTGGCGGCGGCAGTATCGTCGCCGTTGGCGATCATGTACTGCAGGCGCGCAATGCGCAGGTCAGTGAGATCCTTGTTCAACTGGCCGATATCGCCCATCCAGTTGCTGCGGTCGATCAGGCTGCCCAGGCTGGTCCAGCCGGTGAGGGCCAGCAGGCCAGTGAGGACCAGCACAAGGCCGAAGCCCAGGCCGAGTTTGAGGTTGACGCTGATGTTGGCGAACCAGCTGTTCATGCACGCTCTCCAGAAGTTGATTTCGCTCTTTTGATCTTCGATCGCCAGGCGTTGTTGTTCTGGATGCCCGCTGACTCGTGCAGGAGTTATCGGCAATGATGGGGGAAGCTGAAACGCTTTTTCAGCAGATTTGTAACTGGATGATTGGGGCCGCCAAACGGCCCCAATCCGTGTCAGAGGTTACGTGCACTGAAGGTATCGCAGCTGTTCACTTCACCCTCGGCAAACCCGGTCTTGAACCAGCGCACCCGCTGCGCCGAAGTGCCATGGGTGAAGGAGTCCGGCACCACACGCCCACGGCCCTGCTGTTGCAGGCGGTCATCGCCAATGGCATTGGCCGCATTCAGCGCTTCCTCGACGTCACCTGGCTCCAGCCAATTCAGGCGCTTTTGGGCCTGGTAGGCCCAAACACCGGCCAGGCAGTCGGCCTGCAACTCCTGGCGCACCAGCAAGCCGTTGTCGCCCTCCATCCGCTGGCCACTGCGACGTGCGGCATCGACCTTGGCCGAAACGCCCAGCAGTGTCTGCACGTGGTGGCCGATTTCGTGGGCGATCACATAGGCCTGGGCAAAGTCGCCGGCCGCAGCGAAGCGGGTTTCCATTTCGCGGAAGAACGACATGTCCAGGTACACCCGCTGGTCCGCCGGGCAATAGAACGGCCCGACCGCTGCGGAGGCAAAGCCACACGCCGAGTTGACCTGGCCGCTGAACAGCACCAGCTTGGGGTCGCGGTATTGTTTGCCGGCCTCGGCGAACAGGGCCTTCCAGGTGTCTTCGGTATCGCCCAGTACCGAGGCGACGAACTCGGCCTGCTGGTCGTTGGCCGGCGGCGCCTTGCCGCCCGCACCACTGGGCGCCGTTTGTTGCTGCTGCTGTTCCATCTGGCCGGTGAGCTGGCCAAGAATCTGCAAGGGGTCCTGCCCGGTAAGCCAGCCGATACCGACGATCAGCAGAATCGCCCCGAGCCCCAGCCCTTTGCCGCCGCCGAAACGCATGCCGCCGCCACCGCCACCCTCGCCTCGGGCATCGACCACGTTGTCGCTGCGTCGGCCTTTTCGCCATTCCATGAGTGCTCTCCCGAGCGTGAAACAAGAAGACAAAGATTAGTTCACGACAGCGGCAAGTGTCAGGGCAAAGTGTTTATGTATAACCATTTGGTTATGTTTCGTGTGGTTGATTTCAATATTCATCGTGCGCGACCTGTCGGAAACTGTAAGTCCGCCTGCCACGCCCAGGCGTTCAGATAATTCCAAGAGAGGAAACCGGCATGCCCGCACAGGACAACAGCCGCTTCGTGATCCGTGATCGCAACTGGCACCCCAAAGCCCTTACGCCTGACTACAAAACGTCCATCGCCCGCTCGCCGCGCCAGGCACTGGTCAGCATTCCGCAGTCGATCAGCGAAACCACTGGTCCGGACTTTTCCCACTTGGGCTTCGGTACCCACGACCATGACCTGCTGCTGAACTTCAACAACGGTGGCTTGCCGATCGGTGAACGCATCATCGTCGCCGGCCGTGTCGTCGATCAGTACGGCAAGCCTGTACCGAACACCCTGGTAGAGATGTGGCAAGCCAACGCCGGCGGCCGCTATCGCCACAAGAACGACCGTTACCTGGCGCCGCTGGACCCGAACTTCGGTGGCGTTGGCCGCTGCCTGACCGACCGTGACGGCTACTACAGCTTCCGTACCATCAAGCCGGGCCCGTACCCATGGCGCAATGGCCCCAACGACTGGCGCCCGGCGCACATCCACTTCGCCATCAGCGGCCCGTCGATCGCCACCAAGCTGATTACCCAGTTGTATTTCGAGGGTGACCCGCTGATCCCGATGTGCCCGATCGTCAAGTCGATCGCAAACCCTGAAGCTGTGCAGCAGTTGATCGCCAAACTCGACATGAGCAACGCCAACCCGATGGACTGCCTGGCCTATCGCTTCGACATCGTGCTGCGTGGCCAGCGCAAGACCCACTTCGAAAACTGCTGAGGAACCCGCCATGCCAATCGAACTGCTGCCGGAAACCCCTTCGCAGACTGCCGGCCCCTACGTGCACATCGGCCTGGCCCTGGAAGCGGCCGGCAACCCGACCCGCGACCAGGAAATCTGGAACCGCCTGGCCAAGCCTGACGCGCCGGGCGAGCACATTCTGCTGATCGGCCAGGTGTACGACGGTAACGGCCACCTGGTGCGCGATTCGTTCCTGGAAGTGTGGCAGGCAGATGCCAACGGCGAGTACCAGGATGCCTACAACCTGGAAAACGCCTTCAACAGCTTTGGCCGCACCGCTACCACCTTCGATGCCGGTGAGTGGACGCTGCACACGGTCAAGCCGGGTGTGGTGAACAACGCTGCTGGCGTGCCAATGGCGCCGCACATCAACATCAGCCTGTTTGCCCGTGGCATCAACATTCACCTGCACACGCGCCTGTATTTCGATGATGAGGCCCAGGCCAATGCCAAATGCCCGGTGCTCAACCTGATCGAACAGCCACAGCGGCGTGAAACCTTGATTGCCAAGCGTTGCGAAGTGGATGGGAAGACGGCATATCGCTTTGATATCCGTATTCAGGGGGAAGGGGAGACAGTCTTCTTCGACTTCTGATTCAAACCTTTGGGGCCGCAAAGCGGCCCCAAAGGTGCGACGGTCAGCGCCTGACCAGTAGAACCCCGCTCTCCATATGGTGGGTATAGGGGAACTGGTCAAACAACGCACACCGCTCGATACGGTGCGTGTCCTGCAACTGGGCAATGTTTGCCGCCAGCGTTTCCGGGTTGCACGAGATGTACAGGATCCGCTCGAAGCGCCGGGTCAGCTCGCAGGTATCCGGGTCCATCCCCGCCCGCGGCGGGTCGACGAACACGGTACCGAACTCATAACTTTTCAGGTCGATGCCTTCCAGTCGACGGAAGGGTCGCACCTCATTCAGCGCCTGGGTCAGCTCCTCTGCCGACAACCGCACCAGCCGCACGTTATCCACAGCGTTCTCGTCGAGGTTGCTCAACGCGGCATTGACCGATGTCTTGCTGATTTCGGTGGCCAGCACCTGGCGCACACGGGTAGCCAGCGGCAGGGTGAAGTTGCCGTTGCCGCAGTACAGCTCCAGCAGGTCGTCCTCACGCTCACCGATGGCCTCGAAGGCCCAACTGAGCATCTTCTGGTTCACCGCACCGTTGGGTTGGGTGAACGCGCCTTCTGGTTGGCGGTAGCTGAACACACGGCCGGCCACGTCGAGTTCTTCAATCGCGTAGTCGCGGCCGATCACCAGGCGCTTGCCCTTGGAGCGGCCAATGACGCTTACGCCCAGCGCTTCAGCCAGTTGCCGCGCTTCCACTTCCCATGCCTCGTCCAGCGGGCGGTGGTAGCACATCGTGATCATCGCATCGCCAGCCAGGGTGGTGAGGAACTCCACCTGGAACAGGCGGTTGCCCAGTTCCTCGCTGGCCTGCCAAGCCGCCTTCAGGCGCGGCATCAGGGCATTGATGCGCTGGCTGGCAATGGGGAAATCGTCGATCAAGATCGCCTTGTGCTTATCGCCCTGGGCAAACATGGCGTAGTGGCGCTGGCCATCCTCGCGCCACAGGCGGAATTCGGCGCGCAGGCGGTAGTGCTCGCGCGGCGAGTCGAAAACGGCCGGCTCCGGCGCGCCGAACGGCGCCAGCAGCTCGCGCAGCCGGGCCACCTTGGCGTCCAGCTGGGTGGCGTAGGAGGAGGGGTCGAAAGCAGCACTCATGCGTTGAACCAGCCCAGCTTGATGACGAACAGGATGGAAAGGATCACCAGGGCCGGGTTCAGGTCGCGGTGGCGGCCGGAAATCAGCTTGACGGCGGTCCAGGAGATGAAGCCGAAGGCAATGCCGTTGGCGATCGAGTAGGTCAGCGGCATGGCCAGGGCGGTCACCACCACCGGTGCGGCTTCGGTGACATCGTCCCAGTTTATTTCCGCCAGGCCAGAGGCCATCAGCACTGCGACGAACAGCAGGGCCGGGGCGGTGGCGAATGCCGGTACGCTACCGGCCAGCGGGGCGAAGAACAACGCCAGCAGGAACAGCACGGCCACCACGATGGCGGTCAGGCCGGTGCGGCCACCGGCACTCACGCCCGCAGCGGATTCGATGTAGCTGGTGGTGGTCGAGGTGCCCAGCAGCGAACCGGCCATGGCGGCGGTGCTGTCGGCGATCAGGGCGCGGCCCATCTTCGGCATGTGGCCGTCCTTGCCCATCAGCCCGGCGCGCTTGGCCACGCCGATCAAGGTGCCGGAGTTGTCGAACAGGTCGACGAACAGGAAGGCGAAAATCACGCTGACCAGGCCGACGTCCAGCGCGCCAGCGATGTCCAGCTGCAAGAAGGTTGGGGCCAGCGACGGCGGCATGGAGACGATGCCACCGAACGGCGTCACGCCCATCACGATCGAGGCGATGGTCACCGCCAGGATGCCGATCAACACGGCGCCGCGCACTTTCAGCGACTCCAGGCCGACGATCAGGAAGAAACCCAGGGTGGCGAGGATCGGTGCAGGTTGCTTGAGGTCGCCCAGGCCCACCAAAGTGGCCGGGTTATCGACGACGATGCCAGCGTTATGCAGGGCGATCAGCGCGAGGAACAGGCCGATACCGGCGGCAATCGCCGAACGCAGCGGCAACGGGATACTGTTCACGATCCATTCGCGGATGCGGAAGATCGACAGCAGGAAGAACATCACCGCCGACAGGAACACCGCCCCCAGCGCCACCTGCCAGGTGTGGCCCATGTGCAGCACCACGGTGTAGGTGAAGAACGCGTTCAGGCCCATGCCCGGTGCCAGGGCAATCGGGTAGTTGGCGATCAGGCCCATGGTGGTGGAACCGATGGCTGCAGCCAGACAGGTGGCGACGAAGATCGCCCCTTTGTCCATGCCGGTCTCGCCGAGGATGCTCGGGTTGACGAACAGGATGTAGGCCATGGCCAGGAAGGTGGTAACGCCCGCAAGAATCTCGGTGCGCACGTTGGTGTTGTGTGCTTTTAGTTGAAACAGCCTTTCCAGCATGCCCGCTCCCCAAGGCGCCCCCGGCGCCATGAATGTATCGACCCCATCAGCAAAGCACAGACCGTACCGGTTGCCGTGGTTTTGTGTGGGGAGGAAAAAAGCCGCGCATCATACCAGCATGCTCGGTGAGCGGTAATCAATGTCGCGATATACTGCCGATTCTGCGCCGCGCGGCATGCGGCCTCGTGGGAGCAGCGCTGTGCAGTTGATTGACTACCGTGACCTGAACCAGGCCCAGCGCGCCCAATTGCTCGATATCCAGCTGCACCCAGCGCAGCAACGCCATGCCGGTGATGTGGCCAGTGCGTTGTATCTGCTGCTCAACTGCAAAAGCGATCAACGGCGTGCACTGGTGATTGTGCTCGACAGCGTGCCGCAGGGGTTGCTGTTGCTTCAGTGCGGGGCATTTCTACCCGCCTGGGCCAAGCCTGGTGCGGCGATGATAACGGCCTTGCAGGTCGACAAACGCTTGCAGGGGCGTGGCTTGGGCCGTGGGTGCATGCAGGCCTTGCCGGCAGTGGTGCGCGCGATGTGGCCGGATGTCGAATGCCTGCAATTGTCAGTGGACCGCGACAACCATGCGGCGTTGGGTTTGTACCGCGCCACCGGCTGGATGGACAGTGGCGATGGCTACACGGCCCGCAGCGGCCATGAACGTTGCATGACCTTGATGCTCTGAGCGGCCTGCGATCGGGCCACGGCGTTCAGTTGGTGGGCTTGCTGTGCAGTTGATCGCGCTTGGCCAGGGTCGGGAACAGCTTTATCCATACCCCGGTCACCACCAAGGTGCCCACCCCGCCCATCACCACCGCCGGCACTGTGCCAAACCAGTGCGCCGTCACCCCCGATTCGAACTCACCGAGCTGGTTCGAGGCACCGATGAACAAGCCGTTCACTGCACTCACCCGCCCGCGCATTTCATCCGGTGTCTCCAGTTGCACGAACGAGCTGCGAATGACCATGCTGATCATGTCCGCCGCGCCCAGCACCACCAGCACCGCCAGCGAGAACCAGAACGAGGTCGACAGGCCGAAGGCGATGGTCGCCACGCCGAACACGCCAACGGCGGTGAACATGGTCCGCCCGACTTTGCGCTCGAACGGGAAGCGTGCCAGCCACAGCGACATCAGCAACGCCCCCACCGCGGGTGCCGAACGTAGCAGGCCAAGGCCCATCGGGCCGGTCAGCAGGATGTCCTTGGCGAACACCGGCAGTAGCGCGGTGGCCCCGCCCAGCAACACTGCAAACAGGTCCAGCGAGATGGCGCCGAGGATATCGGGCCGGCTGCGGATGAAGCGGATGCCGGCCAGCAGCGATTCGATGCTGGCGCGCCCACGTTGGGCGACTTGGCCGCGTGCCTGCAGGCTCAGGGTCAGCACACAGGCAATGGCGTACAGGGCAACGGTCGGGCCGTACACCCAGATGCTGCCGAACGCATACAGGAAACCGCCCACAGCCGGCGCCACGATGGTGGCCGACTGGGTGGCCGACGCCGAAGCCGCCACCGCCCGCGGGAACAGCCCAGGTGGCACCACATTGGGCAACAAGGCCTGGGTTGCCGGCATTTCGAACGAGCGCGTGGCTCCGAGCAGGAAGGCCAGGGCAAAGATCAGTTCGCGGGTGACGTTGTCGGTCGCGCTGCCCACCGCCAGCGCCAGGGCAATCAGCCCCTGCAGGCTCTGGCACAAGGCAGCGACCTTGCGCCGGTCATAGCGGTCGGCGACATGCCCGGTGTGCAACATGAACAACACCCGTGGGGCGAATTCGACCAGACCGACCAGGCCCAGGTCCAGCACATTGCCGGTCAACTGGTAGAGGTGCCAGCCAATGGCCACGGTGAGCATCTGGAAGCCGCTGGCGGTGAACACGCGGGCCAGCCAGAAGGCCAGGAAAGGGCGGTGGTGACGCAACAACTGCGGTGCGGAATCGGACATCGGAAACCAGGGGCCTCGGCGCAGTAGAGGGGTGCGCAGCGTATCATCTGTTTGTAACAAACGGTTACTGTTTGCCCAGGTCGGCACTTTTCCACGGTTTATGAAAGAGGGTGGGGCAACCGGTCACGCGGCAATCAACCACACGGCCCGTCAGGCCATTCGGGACTATGCTTCCTAGCAGTCGTTGATCTGGATCAATCGTTCCAGATGTAACGATCGGGCCCTTGGGCCGAAATCCCTGCGATCGAACAGAACAATTCCAACGCGCCGTACTCGACCCAGTGGGGGCAGTGGGCGACTGGGGCCACAAGCCCGGACGCCGGATTATCTGAAGAGGAAGCACCATGTTCGGAATAGAGGCCTTAGAGCTCGCCCGAATGCAGTTTGCCTTTACCGTGTCGTTCCACATCCTGTTCCCGGCCATCACCATTGGCTTGGCGAGCTACCTGGCAGTCCTCGAAGGCCTCTGGCTGAGGACCCACAATCAGGTCTACCGTGATCTCTATCATTTCTGGTCGAAGATATTCGCCGTCAACTTTGGCATGGGCGTGGTCTCTGGCCTGGTCATGGCCTACCAGTTCGGCACCAACTGGAGCCGCTTCTCCGACTTTGCCGGCGCCGTCACCGGCCCGCTGCTCACCTACGAAGTTCTCACTGCGTTCTTCCTCGAGGCGGGCTTCCTGGGTGTCATGCTGTTTGGCTGGAACCGCGTCGGCCGTGGCCTGCACTTCTTCTCCACGGTGATGGTGGCGCTCGGCACACTGGTTTCGACGTTCTGGATCCTTGCCTCCAACAGCTGGATGCAAACCCCACAAGGCCACGAGATCATCGATGGCCGGGTGGTGCCGGTGGACTGGTTTGCAGTGGTGTTCAACCCCTCGTTCCCCTACCGCTTGATGCACATGGCCACAGCCGCGTTCGTTTCCACCGCGTTCTTCGTCGGTGCTTCGGCGGCTTGGCACCTGCTGCGCGGGCGTGACAACCCGGCCGTGCGCAAGATGCTGTCGATGGCCATGTGGATGGCGCTTATCGTCGCCCCGATCCAGGCGGTGATTGGCGACTTCCATGGCCTCAACACGCTCAAGCATCAACCGGTGAAAATTGCCGCGATCGAAGGCCACTGGGAGAACGTACCCGGCGAGCCGACCCCGCTGATTCTGTTCGGCATCCCCGACATGAAGGCCGAGACTACCCGCTTCAAGGTCGAGATTCCCGCGCTGGGCAGCCTGATCCTGACCCATAGCCTGGACAAGCAGGTGCCGGCGATGAAGGAGTTCCCGCCCGAGGATCGGCCTAACTCGACCATCGTGTTCTGGTCGTTCCGGATCATGGTCGGGCTCGGCTTCCTGATGATCTTCGTCGGCCTGTGGAGCCTGTGGTTGCGCAAGCGCGGCACGCTGTACAGCTCGCGCCCGTTCCTGCATGTGGCCCTGTGGATGGGCCCGTCTGGGCTGGTCGCGCTACTGGCCGGCTGGTTTACCACCGAAATCGGCCGCCAACCTTGGGTGGTGTATGGCCTGATGCGCACGGCTGACGGCGTGTCCAACCACAGTTACGCCCAGCTTGGTTTCACCCTGGTGGCCTTCGTGGTGGTGTATTTCGCCCTGTTCGGCACCGGCCTTGGCTACATGATGCGCCTGGTGCGCAAAGGGCCGCAGACCGGGGAAGGTGACGAGCACACACCGGGTGGCCCTGGCCAGAAACGCACGCCGGCGCGGCCGTTGTCCGCCGCCGATGATGGCCGAGAGGCCACCTCTGCCAGCCTGAACAAGGGGAACTGAGCCATGGGTATCGACCTTCCGCTGATCTGGGCCGTGATCATCATTTTCGGCGTCATGATGTACGTGGTGATGGACGGTTTCGACCTGGGCATCGGCATGCTGTTCCCCTTCGTCAAGGGCGAGCAGGACCGTGATGTGATGATGAACACTGTCGCGCCAGTGTGGGACGGCAACGAAACCTGGTTGATCCTGGGCGGGGCGGGGCTGTTCGGGGCTTTCCCGATGGCTTACGCGGTCGTTCTCGAGGCCTTGTACCTGCCGCTTATCCTGATGTTGATCGGTTTGATCTTCCGTGGCGTGGCCTTCGAGTTTCGCTTCAAGGCCAAGGCCGACAAGCGGCATATCTGGGACAAGGCATTCATCTGGGGGTCGTTGGTCGCCACCTTCTTCCAGGGTGTGGCGTTGGGTGCCTTCCTCGAAGGCTTCAAAGTGGTCGACCGCCATTTCGCCGGTGGCACACTCGACTGGCTTACCCCGTTCAGTCTGTTCTGTGGTTTGGGGCTGATCGTTGCCTACACGTTGTTGGGGTGCACCTGGCTGATCATGAAGACCGAAGGGCCGCTGCAACAGAAGATGCACGACATGGCCCGGCCGCTGGCGCTGGTGCTGCTGGCGGTGATCGGTATCGTCAGCCTGTGGACCCCCATCGCCTACCCGCAAATCGCCGACCGCTGGTTCAGCATGCCAAACCTGCTCTGGTTCATGCCGGTGCCGCTGCTGGTGCTGGTGACCTTCTACGGGCTGCTGAAGGCGGTAGCGCGCAATGCACACTACACGCCGTTCCTGCTCACCCTGGTGTTGATCTTCCTGGGTTACAGTGGCCTGGGCATCAGCCTGTGGCCGAACATCATCCCGCCGTCGATCTCGATCTGGGAGGCCGCAGCGCCCCCGCAAAGCCAAGGTTTCATGCTGGTGGGCACCCTGTTCATCCTGCCGTTCATCCTGATGTACACCTTCTGGAGCTACTACGTGTTCCGCGGCAAGGTGACCCACGAAGACGGTTATCACTAGGAGGGCCGCATGATGACGGGCAAACATGGCTTGGAAGACAAGAAACCGCTGTGGCAGCGGCTGGGTTGGCTACTGCTGATTTGGGCGATGAGTGTTGCCGCGCTGGGCGTGGCGGCATGGGTGATGCGGCTGTTCATGGGGGCTGCGGGATTGACCACCCATTGAGAGCAGCGGGGGCGCCTGTGGGAGCGGGCGTGCCCGCGAAGCAGGCATCGCGATAGATGGCACCGGCTTCGCCGGTGTTCGCGGGCAAGCCGGCTCCCACAGGGGCGGCGCGGGCTCTTATTTGCGGGCTTTCAGAATGACGAACTTGGGCGTAGCCGCCACCTGCTCAACCCCTCGGAACAACCGCGCCAGCTTGCTGTGATAGCCCAGGTGGCGGTTGCCCACGATGTACAGCGCCCCACCCACCACCAGCGCTTCTCGCGCCTGCTGGAACATGCGCCAGGCAAGGAAGTCCCCCACCACCTGTTGCTGGTGGAACGGCGGGTTGCACAGCACCACGTCCAGCGATTGTTTCTCTACCCCGGCCAACCCATCGGCCGCGACGAAATTGGCGGCACGTTCGCCCAGTGCAGCTCGCCAGTTCTCCTGCGCTGATTGCACGGCCATGTACGACTCATCGACCAAGGTGTACTCAGCGTCCGGGTTGCCCAGGGCGCTGGCAATCGCCAGCACGCCGTTGCCGCAGCCCAGGTCCGCTACCCGCGCGTTGCCCAGGTCGCGGGGCAAGTGGGGCAGGAACGCCCTTGTGCCGATATCCAAGCCCTCACGGCAAAACACGTTGGCGTGGTTGACCAACTCCAGCACCGGCGCGTCGAGGTGGTAGCGGCTAGGGTAGGGTGAGCGGGCGAGCGGGCGTTCGGCCACCGTTGCGGTCAGCAAGCGGGCCTTTTTCTGTGCCAGCGAAGCCTGCACAGGGCCGATGTACTTCTCCATCAGGTCACCGGCCGCCCGTGGCAGGTGCTTGATCATGGCCCCGGCAATCACCTGCGCGCCAGGCGCCAGGTGGCCCTGCAGGCGGATCAGTTGTTCTTCAAGCAGGGCCAGGGTCTTGGGCACGCGTACCAGCACTCGGTCGAAGAGGCCTTGCCAGTGCTCGCTGGCCGGTACGAACGGCACGCTATCGAACGTCAAACCGTTGCGCGTCAGGTTCTTTTCCAGGCCAAGGTGCCCCAGATGTGAGTCACCGCTGCTGACCACCTGCAGGCGGCCCGCCAGGCTGACGGCCAGGGCGCCGAAGCTGTCATTGAGCACCAGCACCCGGCAGTTGGCGTCAGGGGCCTGTTCGTGCAACTGCGCAAGCAGGTACTCGTCGGCGGCGTCGAAAGCCTGCAGCGGGTCGTTGGCCTGCTCCGGCTGGCGGATCAGGTCGAGTTCGGCGTAGGGGGTGGTCAACAGGGGCATGGCGTCTGGCTCGGGTACGAAACTGCCCGTTGCGGTTCGCTCCGGGCTTTGCCGGGCGATTCTACAGGGCTTTGCCCAAGGTCGCAGGTGTGAAGGTCAGATCCAGCCACGCAGGGCGGCGATGGCGATGGCGCCAGCCTTGTTGGCAGCGTTGGTCTTGGTGATCACGCTGCGGATGTGGAAGTTCACCGTGCTTTGCGAAAGCGACAGGATGCAGGCTACGTCGGCAGCGGTCTTGCCGGCAGCCGACCATTTCAGCACTTCCAGTTCACGCTCGCTCATTCTTGGTTGAGGTGGGCACAGTGCGTTCAGGTGGTGTTCGCCAAGCACGGCATGCAGGGTATGGCACAGCCACTGGACGCTGCCGGCCTTGTCATAAAGCTCGACGATGTCGATCTTTTCGGCAGGCCTGGCCACGCTGATCTGGCTTTCGTTGTGCTGCAGGTCGTGCAGTGATTGCGTCCAGCCGTGACGCAAGCCGTGCTGACAGGCCGCTTCGCGAAATTGAGGGGCTTCTCGGTACAGGTCGTCAGTCCACAGTACGGGCGTGGTCGAACTGTGACTCATGTGCGCTGCTGGGTCCTGCTTGTAGAAGTCGTCGCGCTGATAGCGCTCGATCCACTCACTTGGGTAGTTGCTGTAGAGGTACAGCCTTGGTGTCTGCGTGGCGATCTGGATGCGGATATTGAGCCCAAGGTAATCTATGCCCAGCTCTTGGGCCAGATGGACAGCGATGTCGAACAGCTTCTGCGGGTTGCGCTCGCTGACGAACGCATGAAGATGCTCGGGTTTCCAGTGAAGCATCGAGACATTCCTCGGGGCGTAGGATCCAATCCATTTGGGTACCCGATGATTGTAGGAAAGTCCTACCTGGGTGTTGGGATTTTTTTGTTATAGCACTTAGGATTTTCTGCGAGTTCGGCACGATCACCCCTGGTGAGGCCCTACAAAGCGGTGGTTTTTATCCAGGCCACTTTAAGCGACACTGTGCACACGCCTACCCTGGAGCCCGATATGACCGCTAGCGCCGAAAAGTTCACCCGCCAGACCCTGCTCGATGTTCAGCCGCTGACGCCGAACCTCTTCAGCCTGCGGGTTACGCGCGATGCGGGGTTCCGCTTTCGTTCCGGTCAGTTCGCCCGCCTTGGCGTGACCAAGGCCGATGGCAGCGTGGTGTGGCGCGCCTATTCAATGGTCAGCGCGCCCCATGATGAGCATCTGGACTTTTTCTCCATCGTGGTACCCGGTGGCGAGTTCACCAGCGAGCTTAGCCGGCTGGGTGCGGGCGATACCTTGCTGATCGACCGTCAGGCTTTCGGTTTCCTCACCCTCGACCGTTTCGTCGGTGGTCGCGACCTGTGGCTGCTGGCCACGGGCACGGGCATTGCGCCGTTCATGTCGATCCTGCAGGACTTCGAGGCTTGGGAGCGTTTCGACAACATCAAGCTGGTGTACTCGGTGCGCGAAGCCAAAGAGCTGGCCTACGTAGATGAAATCGCCGGGCTGGAGCAACGCGAGTACCTGGCGGAGCATGCGGGCAAGTTGCAGTTCATTCCGGTGGTGACCCGTGAACAACACCCAGGGGCGTTGAACCAGCGCATTACCACGTTGATCGAGAATGGTGAACTGGAGAAGGCGGCGGGGCTGGCGCTGTCGCCAGAGCATTCACGGGTGATGCTGTGCGGTAACCCGGAAATGATCGACGAAACCCGTAAAGTGCTGAAAGCGCGTGACCTGCAACTGAGCCTGAGCAAGCGGCCAGGGCAGGTAGCGGTCGAAAACTACTGGTAAGGCCAGGGGGCTGCAAGGCAGCCCCCTGCTACCTCACGGCAAGCGATTCTGATTCTGCGTCTTGAGCAAGTCGCGAATCTCGGTCAGCAGTGTCTCTTCAGCCGAAGGCACCGGCGGCGTAGTCGGCGCCACGGCTTCCTCACGCTTGAGCCTGTTGATCGCCTTCACCCCCATGAAGATGGCAAAGGCCACGATCACAAAGTCGATCACGGTCTGGATGAACTTGCCATACGCCAGCACCACCGCTGGTACGTCACCTTCGGCAGCCTTCAGGGTAATGGCCAGGTCGCTGAAGTCCACACCACCGATCAGCAGGCCCAGTGGTGGCATGATCACGTCGCCGACGAAGGACGAGACGATCTTGCCGAAGGCCGCGCCGATGATGATACCGACCGCCATGTCGACGACATTGCCTTTGACCGCGAAAGCCTTGAACTCGTTGAGCATGCCCATGTTTGGTTCCTTGTAACAAAAGGTAAGGTTAACGCAGTGTAAGCCACTAAAACGCTTCATGCGTTGTGTTCAGGGCTACTGACTGCAGTTAGAACGAATAGTTTTGTCGCATCCCGAAGCGTTCGAGACACGTCCTGCTCGGCTATCATGGCGATTTTTTCTAGGAGACCCCACCCATGGCCAAGGCCAAGCGCTTGTATGGCTGCACCGAGTGCGGCGCGACCTTCCCCAAATGGGCCGGCCAGTGCGGCGAATGCGGGGCCTGGAACACGCTGGTCGAAACCATGATCGAAAGCGGCGGCGCCGCTGCGCCCAGCAGCGGCCGCGCGGGTTGGACCGGGCAGCAGGCACAGATCAAGACCTTGGCCGAAGTCAGCGTCGAAGAAATCCCGCGCTTCACCACCAGCAGTACTGAACTGGACCGCGTACTGGGCGGTGGCCTGGTGGATGGCTCTGTGGTGCTGATTGGTGGTGACCCCGGTATCGGCAAGTCGACCATTTTGTTGCAAACGTTATGCAACATCGCCGTCGGCATGCCGGCGCTGTATGTCACCGGTGAGGAGTCGCAGCAACAGGTTGCCATGCGCTCACGGCGGCTGGGCCTGCCCCAGGACCAGCTCAAGGTAATGACCGAAACCTGCATCGAGACCATCATCGCTACGGCACGCGTCGAGAAACCCAGGGTGATGGTGATCGACTCGATCCAGACGATTTTCACCGAGCAGCTGCAATCGGCCCCCGGCGGTGTGGCCCAGGTGCGCGAAAGCACGGCGTTGCTGGTGCGTTACGCCAAGCAGAGCGGCACGGCGATCTTCCTGGTCGGCCACGTGACCAAGGAAGGCTCGCTGGCCGGCCCGCGGGTACTGGAGCACATGGTCGATACCGTGCTGTATTTCGAAGGCGAGTCCGATGGCCGTCTGCGCTTGTTACGGGCGGTGAAGAACCGTTTTGGCGCGGTCAACGAGCTGGGCGTGTTCGGCATGACCGACCGTGGCCTTAAAGAAGTGTCCAACCCGTCGGCGATCTTCCTCAACCGTACCCAGGAAGAAGTGCCAGGCAGCGTGGTGATGGCTACCTGGGAGGGCACCCGGCCAATGCTGGTTGAAGTGCAGGCGCTGGTCGACGATAGCCATCTGGCCAATCCGCGGCGGGTAACCCTGGGCCTGGACCAGAACCGCCTGGCCATGTTGCTGGCGGTGCTGCACCGTCATGGCGGTATTCCTACCCATGACCAGGACGTGTTCCTCAACGTGGTGGGTGGGGTGAAGGTGCTGGAAACGGCTTCGGACCTGGCGCTGCTGGCGGCGGTCATGTCCAGCCTGCGCAATCGGCCGCTGGCCCATGGTCTGCTGGTGTTTGGCGAGATCGGCCTGTCGGGTGAGGTGCGGCCGGTGCCCAGTGGCCAGGAGCGCTTGAAGGAAGCGGCCAAGCACGGCTTCAAGCGGGCCATCGTGCCCAAGGGCAATGCGCCGAAAGAGCCACCGGCGGGGTTGCAGGTGATTGCCGTGACCCGGCTGGAGCAAGCCCTGGATGCATTGTTCGAGTAACTTGTAGCCTGTTCTGGCCCTATCGACGGCGATAGGCCAGAACAGGCAAACGAAAAAGGGGCCGATGATGCGCATCGGCCCCCTCCACCTCACCGCTCAGTCAGCAGTCAATGCTCGGCAACCGCTGCGCGCCTGACCGTTTCATTGCCATGCTCGTCCAGCTCCAGCATCGGCACTTCGTTACCCTCGGCATCGAACAGCTTGCCGTCCTTGAAGTAGTCGCCATCACGCAGCGCGGAAATGTCCGAATACTGGATGGTGCGCTCGTACGCCGCAGCGAACACCGACTGGTTTTCCGAGTTGCCGGTGGTGAAGTGGTTGAAGATCAGGTTCAGCAAGATGGCCATGATCGCCGCCGAGCTGATGCCCGAGTGGAAGATGGTCTCGAACCAGTTCGGGAAGTGGTGGTAGAAGGTCGGCGCGGCAATCGGGATCATGCCGAAGCCCAGCGAGGCCGCGACGATGATCAGGTTGACGTTATTCTTGTAGCTGACCTTGGACAAAGTGCGGATACCGCTGGCCGCCACGGTGCCGAACAGCACGATACCAGCGCCACCCAGTACCGGGGTAGGCACGGCGGCAATCACCCGGCCCATGATCGGCAGCAGGCCGAGTACCACCAGAATCACACCACCGGTGGCCACCACGTAGCGGCTCTTGACCCCGGTCACGGCCACCAGGCCGACGTTCTGGGCGAACGCGCTCTGGGTGAACGAGCCGAAGATCGGCGCCAGGATGCTCGATGCCATGTCGGCACGCAGGCCGTTGCCCAGGCGCTTGGAGTCAACCTTGGTGTCGATGATTTCACCCACGGCGAGGATGTCGGCCGAAGTTTCCACCAGGGTTACCATGATCACGATGCACATCGACAGGATCGCGGCGATGTGAAACTCCGGCATGCCGAAGTGGAACGGCGTGGGGAAGGCCAGCATCGGGCCTTCGGTGACCTTGCTGAAGTCGGCCATGCCCAGCGACCAGGCGATCAGTGTGCCGATCACCATGGCCAGCAGGATCGACAGGCGCGAAATGGTCGCGCTGCCCAGCTTGCTCAGCAGCAGCACGATGGCGAAGGTCAACCCGGCCAAGCCGATGTTGGCCACGCTGCCGAACTCTGGCGAGGCGCTGTTGCCACCCATCACCCAGCGTGCGGCCACTGGCATCAGGGTCAGGCCGATGGTGGTGATGACGATGCCGGTCACCAGGGGAGGGAAGAACTTGGTGATGCGCGAGAACACCGGGGTGATCAGGAAGCCGATCAGCGACGCCGCCATGACCGCGCCAAGCACGCCAGGCAGGCCACCGCCGCCCTCGCTGCTGAGGATCGCACCCATGGTCGCCACACCGGCGAACGACACGCCCTGCACCAGCGGCAACTGGCAGCCGAAGAACGGCAGGCCAAGGGTTTGCAATAGGGTGGCCAGGCCACCGGCAAACAGCGAGGCGGCGATCAGCATGCCGATTTCGGCACCGTTCAGGCCCGCGGCCTGCCCCAGGATCAGGGGTACCGCGACGATCCCCCCGTACATGGTCAACACATGCTGCAGACCATAAGCCAGGTTGGCACCAAGGCCGAGGTTTTCATCCTCGGGGCGCTTGGCGGGAGACGTGCTAGGGGACGTAGTCATGGAGCAGGCTCTCTGTTTATTGTTGTGCCGCTACTGTAGACACTTACCTCAAATGATTGCCACAAGAATTGTATACAATATTTTGATCGGAGCGCGCACAGATACGACCGCATGGGGTGCTAAATCCCAATGCAGAAGGCGTACCAACTTGTCAGAAGCTGTATTGGAAAGCTGTGTACAAAGTTCTGCTACCCAGGCTTAAAGCTGTCTGGGTAGACAGGAAACACTCGGTGGGAATGATATTAGCTAGCTAAGAGATTTCATTATTCGATGAGTTCGCGCAGCTCGCGCATCATTTCGGTGCTGTCGGCCACGTTCAATTCCACAAGACGGTGCAAATGGCTCATCGAATCGATGTCGATGTACAGGCAGATGAAGCCCAGCCGGCTCGGTTCTTCGTGGCGCAGTTCGACCTGCATTTGCACCTCGGTCACTTCGTCGTTGAGCACGATGTAGGCTTCGAAATCCTGGCTCAGGTCGGGATCCCAGGTTTTCGGGCTTTCGACCAGCAGGCCTTTGAGGGACAGGTCGAGCAGTTTCACCTCCCAGCAACGTTCGCCCTGGCAAAGCCTGGTCGGGGCGTCGAACTGGATACGCTGGAAACGGCGGCGTTCGTCGTGATCGCTCATGGCATGGATCCTTGGGTAGGTCCTAAGGTGACATCCTGACTATAGTTAGAATGTTATGTGCATCAGGTACCGCAATCTGGCCGCAGAGGCTCTAGACCAAAGCAAGTGTGGCAATGCGCGATGACTCGCCCTAGACTCGGTGGGCGGTCTTTCCAATCCACCAGCTGGAAGCTAACCATGAACAACAATAATAGCCTGCTACGCCACATTCCGTGGTTGGCGCTGGCAGTCATAGGGGCCTGCGCGCTGGGTGTGGTTGCCCTGCGTCGCGGCGAGGCAATCAACGCCTTGTGGATCGTGGTCGCGGCGGTGGCCATTTACCTGGTTGCCTACCGTTACTACAGCTTGTTCATCGCCACCAAGGTGATGCAACTCGACCCTCGCCGTGCCACCCCGGCGGTGCTCAACAACGACGGTCTGGACTACGTTCCGACCAACAAACACATTCTTTTCGGTCACCACTTCGCCGCCATCGCGGGCGCAGGCCCCTTGGTCGGCCCGGTACTTGCCGCGCAAATGGGCTACTTGCCCGGCACGTTGTGGCTGATTGCCGGCGTGGTGCTGGCCGGTGCGGTGCAGGACTTCATGGTCCTGTTCATGTCTACCCGCCGCAATGGTCGCTCGCTGGGCGACATGGTGCGCGAGGAGATGGGCCGCATTCCGGGGACCATCGCCCTGTTCGGCTGCTTCCTGATCATGATCATCATCCTCGCGGTGTTGGCGTTGATCGTGGTCAAGGCCCTCGCCGAAAGCCCGTGGGGCATGTTCACGGTGATGGCGACCATCCCGATCGCGATGTTCATGGGCATCTACATGCGCTACATCCGCCCGGGCCGCATTGGCGAGATCTCGGTGGTTGGCGTGGTGCTGCTGCTGGCGTCTATCTGGCTGGGCGGCGTGATCGCTGCGGACCCGGTATGGGGCCCGGCGTTCACCTTCACCGGGGTGCAGATCACCTGGATGCTGGTGGGCTACGGCTTTGTCGCCGCCGTGCTGCCGGTCTGGCTGGTGCTGGCACCACGTGACTACCTGTCGACCTTCCTCAAGATCGGCACCATCGTGGGCCTGGCCATCGGTATCCTGATCATTGCCCCCGAGCTGAAAATGCCGGCGCTGACCCAGTTCACCGACGGCACGGGCCCTGTGTGGAAGGGCACCCTGTTCCCGTTCCTGTTCATCACCATTGCCTGTGGTGCGGTGTCCGGCTTCCACGCGCTGATTTCCTCGGGGACCACCCCCAAGCTGCTGGATAACGAAACCAACGCCCGCTACATCGGCTACGGTGGCATGCTGATGGAATCGTTCGTCGCCATCATGGCCATGGTCGCCGCTTCGGTGATCGAGCCTGGCGTGTACTTCGCCATGAACAGCCCGGCTGCCGTGGTCGGTGCAGACGTAGCGTCGGTGGCGCAGACAGTCAGCAGCTGGGGCTTCCTGATTACACCCGAGCAGCTTGAAGCCGTCGCCCGTGACATCGGCGAGCACACCATCCTGGCCCGTGCTGGTGGTGCGCCTACCCTGGCGGTCGGTATCGCGCAGATCCTGCACCAGGTGTTGCCAGGTGAAAACACCATGGCCTTCTGGTACCACTTCGCGATCCTGTTCGAGGCGCTGTTCATCCTCACCGCAGTGGACGCCGGTACCCGAGCCGGGCGCTTCATGCTGCAGGACCTGCTGGGCAGCTTCGTGCCAGCACTCAAACGCACTGAATCGTGGGGTGCCAACCTGCTCGCCACCGCTGGCTGCGTGGCACTCTGGGGCTACCTGCTTTACCAGGGCGTGATCGACCCGCTGGGCGGCATCAACACCCTGTGGCCGCTGTTTGGCATCTCCAACCAGATGCTGGCCGGTATCGCCTTGATGCTCGGTACCGTGGTGCTGATCAAGATGAAGCGTCAGCGCTACATCTGGGTCACCCTGCTGCCGGCCGTCTGGCTGCTGATCTGCACCACTGCTGCTGGCCTGATCAAGCTGTTCGACCCGAACCCGGCGGTTGGCTTCCTGGCCCTGGCCAAGAAGTACAGCACCGCGCTGGACGCAGGCCAAGTGCTGGCCCCGGCCAAGGACATCGGGCAGATGCAGCACGTGATCTTCAACGCCTACACCAACGCGGGCCTGACGATTCTGTTCCTGCTGGTGGTCTTCAGCATCCTGTTCTTCGCCATCAAGGTCGGCTACGCCGCCCTGGGCCGCAAGGAGCGCACCGACAAGGAAACCCCGTTCCAGGCGTTGCCTGACGCGTAATCGAGAGGACTGCAGTTATGTTCAACGACTTGGGTCGACTGGGAAAATACCTGGGGCAGGCAGCCCGCCTGATGGTCGGCATGCCCGACTACGACAACTATGTCGAGCACATGCAGAAGACGCACCCGGACAAGCCGGTGATGAGCTACGAAGCGTTCTTCCGCGAACGGCAAGAAGCGCGTTACGGCGGCAAGTCCGGGCCCAAGTGCTGTTGAGCCTGCGACACGTGTGAACCTGTGGGAGCCTGGGTAACCGGCTCCCACAGTCATTTTCAGATTCAGGAGACTTTCTGCGTGCAGACGCCTATTCCCGTAACCGTCCTCACGGGCTTCCTCGGTGCCGGCAAGACCACCTTGCTCAAGCACATGCTCAAGGCCGAGCACGGCCTGAAGCTCGCGGTGATCGAAAACGAATTCAGTGAGGCCGGCATTGACAGCCAATTGCTGGGCGACCAGCCGGTGCAGGTGATGACCCTGGCCAACGGTTGTGTGTGTTGCAGCATCCATGGCGACCTGACTCGCGCCCTGTACCTGCTGCTCGAGCGCCTGGATGCCGGGGAAATCGCCTTCGACCGCCTGGTGATCGAATGTACCGGCCTGGCCGACCCGGCGCCGGTAGCGCAAACCTTCTTCATCGACGAGGAACTGCGTGAGCGCTACATCCTCGACGGCATCATCACCCTGGTCGATGCCGCGCATGCCGAACTGCACCTGACCCAGACCATCGCTCAGGCCCAGGTCGGCTTTGCCGATCGCTTGCTGCTGAGCAAGACAGACTTGGTCGAGCCGGCTGCGGTAGACGCGCTGCGCGAGCGCCTGGCCCGCATCAATGGTCGGGCCGCGATCCGGGTGGTTGAACACGGATGCATCGACCTGGCTGAACTACTGGATGTGCGAGGTTTCAACCTCAACCCTGACCTGGGTGCGAACTTGAAACTGACACTGCGCCCGGTGCTCAAACCCGCCACGCCGGACCGTATCTCCACGATGGTGCTGCGCACGGACACTGCGTTGGATATCGATCGCCTCAGCGGCTTCATGAACGAACTGCTGGAAACCCACGGCACACAACTGTTGCGCTACAAGGGCGTGCTGAACATTGCCGGCGAAGAGCGCAAGCTGGTATTCCAAGGTGTGCTCAAGCTCTATGGCTTCGATTGGGACGCCGAGTGGGGCGCTGGCGAAACGCGCGAGAGTGTGATGGTGTTCATCGCCGATGAATTACCCGAAGCTACGATTCGGGCTGGCTTCGAGGCGCTGGCTGCGGGCTGAGCCGCCGCGGCGTCTGCGCTGCGAACCACTGCGGCCAGGAGCTGCGGTGGCGGGTTTCGACCTCGATGCACGGGATCAGCCGCTCGGTCAGCACGGCAGTTTGCCGCACGGCTTTGGCGGTGCGGTACTTGACGCTGTGGATGCACTCGCGGTCACCGAACTCGCAGCGGTTCAGGGCGGTTCCACCGCAGGGGCCGTTGGCCAGGCCTTTGGGGCAGGTTTCTGGGCAGACGTACAAGGTATCTTCGAGGCGGCAGTGGCCACAGGTATCGCAACCCACCAGTGGCCGTTTCACAGCACGCTCCACCTTGTGCAGCACCAGTGCGCCAAGGCGCGTAGCCCACAGAGGCTGGCGCACCGCCCAGCCAAATGCCTTGCTCAGGCCGTTACGGCGGCTGAACAGCAGTGAATGCATGCCATGCATCAGGTGATAGCGCGCTTTCTCCTTGAACGCGGCATCGACCTGTGACTCGCCCTGGCGCCAGCTCGCCTGCGGCGGATGGAAGATCACTGCCGGCAGGCCGGGCATCTGCCAGCTGGCCTGCCAGGCGGGCGCCCATTGCTCCAGCGTGTGAACCCGGGTTTGCCAGTGCTCGATACGGGCTTCCAGGGCCAGCAACTGCTTGAGTTCGTGCACCCCTGAGAGGTGCACACCGGCGTAGCCCATCAGCTTTACACCGATGATCTGCAAGGCCAGGCGGTCAACACTGCGCGCCTGGGCAAATACCTTGGACAGCGCGGTCTCCGCTTCGAGCATGTCGCGCATGGACGGGGTGACGGTGACGCCGGCCACATGGTCGAGCATCGTCGCGCGCCCGTGGGTGAGGCTCATGAGGCAGGCCAGCATGGGCTTGGGCGTGGGCTGGCGGCGCATCCAAAGCATGGCTTCCTGGTGCTTGGCGGCATCAAAGCCCAGTTGCAGGGTGAAGAAGTCAGCCCCAGCCGCCAGCTTTTTCTCGGCCTTGAAATACTGGGCGCCGCCTTCTTCCTCGTGGTACTTGAACGGGTTCAGTGCCGCGCCCAGCAGCCAGTGCGGACAGGCTTGGCGGGCAATCTGCAGGGCGGCGACCGATTCCAGGTAGCGCACCGGGCGCAGGCCTGGTTCATGGCCGGGCAGGCGGTCGCCGGTAAGCAGCAACAGCTGATCGAGGCCTGCGGCGTCCATACGCTGCAGTTGCGCGAGCAGGTGATGGCGTTCGCGATCCTTGCCGGAAAAATGCGGCAGGGCAGGCACAGGGTTGGCGAACGAGGCGAGGGCGTCCAGCGGCGACATGTCCAGCGGGCTGCCGACGCGATCGCCGATGGCCACGGTCATCGGCCAGCCGCACAGGTGCGCACGGGCCAAGATCGCTTCCATGGCGGCGAAGCGTTCAGCCGAAGGCTTGGGGACGAATTCCATGACGCAGACGAAGTTCTTTTCGCGCAGCGCGGTTTTCAGCAGGCTCATGTGGCTGGGCACCCGGTGTGGTCAGGGTGGCATGGTGCGGCAGAAGGCGGGCGGGGTCATGTCCGAATGCGCAGGGTGATGCTCTGAATGAGACATCAGCATGATCATGAAGAAATCTTGGGTTCATCTCAAATTTAATGAGTTTGTCTCAAGCGTTTATCCGCCGGAAAATCCCTCTCATTCATTTATGCAGGTTAAGGGACAAAACATGGCACTGGCACACAACCTGGGCTTTCCACACATCAGCGGTGACCGCGAGGCGCGTGCCCGTCACTGGCAGGCTCAGCGTGATGCCGGCATCCAATTGCTGCCAGTGGGTGACTTTGCCTGGCATGATCAACCGTTCGACCTGAGCTGGGCGCAGCTTTTTGATGAAGTGGCACAAGCCAAGGCCTTGGGCCATGCGGTCAAGCCAGTGGTGATCGGCCCGTTGACTTATCTGTGGCAGGGCGAAAACAACGGCAGCATCGAAACGCTGGAACTGCTCGAGCGCCTGCTGCCGCTGTACGATCAGTACCTCAACCGCCTGGCTGCAATGGGCGTGGAGTGGGTGCAGATCGATGAACCGATTCTCGCCGAAGACCTGCCGCAGGACTGGAAAAACGCTTACGAGCGCGTCTACAACATTCTTCAGCGCGCGCCGCTGAAAAAGCTGATTGCCACCTACTACGGTGGCCTTGACGGCAACCTCGGCCTGGCCGTGAACCTGCCTGTCGATGGCCTGCATGTCGACCTGGTACAGGCACCCGAGCAGTACCAGACCCTTCTGGACCGCCTACCGACCTACAAGGTGTTGTCGCTGGGCCTGGTCGACGGCCGCACTGCAGCTGCTTGCGACTTGGGAGAAACCCTGGGCCTGCTGCACGATGCCCATGAGCGTCTGGGGGAGCGGCTATGGCTGGCGCCGGCCTGCTCGTTGTCGCGCAGCCCGGTGGAAGTGGCCGTGCAGAAGTGCCAGGAAGTGGCCGTGCTGGCAGCTGCGCTGGACGAAAACCGAGCTGCGGCTTGATCATCGCCACGGGCGCTTAAAACCCCCTAGAATGCCGACTCCGATCAAATCGACAGGGAGTGATGCGATGCGTGTTCTGGTAGTCGGCGCCAGTAAAGGCCTGGGCAAGGCTTTCATGGAAGGGTTGGGCAAACCCGGCGATACGTTGATTGGGGTGTCGCGCAGCAAACCCGCGGCAGTGAATGTCGGCAAGGGTATTGACGCCCAGTGGATCGAGGCCGATCTAGGCCAGCCTGCCGCTGCAGTAGAGTCGATAGCCCGAGCGCTGGCTGAGGGTGGCGTGGATACGCTGATCTATAACCTCGGCCTGTGGGAGGCCGAAGCGTTCGAAGACCACTACAGCTTCCTTGATGACTGTGACGCCGCGCTGCAGCGCATGGTCGACTGCAACATCACCGCCACCATCCTGCTGGTCAAACGGCTGCTGCCGCTGCTGCTCGAAAGCGAAAAACCACGGATCATCCTGACCGGTTCCACTTCCGGCCTGCCCCAAAGCGGTCGCCCGGAAGTGACCTTCGCTGCCTCCAAGTTCGGCCTGCGCGGCATCGCCGAAGCATTGCGTGAAGGCTATCGAGGGCAAGGCCTTGGGGTGACGTGCCTGAACCTTGGGTACCTCAATACCGAAGACGGCCTGGATGTGCCGGTGGAAGAGGCTGCCGCGCGTGGGGAAGGGGGGCTGATACCGCTGCACGATGTGGTGCTGATGGTGCGCACGCTGCTGGAGCTTTCGGCGGCCAGTTATGTGCGGGAGCTGACCTTGCCGGCGATTGCCGATGAGCGGTTCTGAAGCCTGAGAGTGGTGTTCAAGCAGGCCCGGCCTCTTCGCGGGTAACCCCGCGAAAGGGCCTAGCCTGTTCTACTCAATCTGAGATCAGCGCTCGATCGCCAGTGCCACACCTTGCCCACCGCCAATGCACAAGGTCGCCAGGCCTTTCTTGGCATCGCGCTTGATCATCTCGTGCAGCAAGGTCACCAGCACGCGGCACCCGGAAGCACCAATCGGGTGGCCCAGGGCAATCGCTCCGCCATTCACGTTGACCCGCGCGGCATCCCACTCCAGCGCCTTGCCCACGGCCAGCGCCTGTGCGGCAAAGGCTTCGTTGGCTTCGATCAGGTCCAGTTCGGCCAACTGCCAACCGGCTTTGTCCAGGCAACGCTGGGTCGCCGAAACCGGGCCGATACCCATGATCGCCGGGTCTACCCCGGCACTGGCATAGGCGGCGACCTTCGCCAGCACTGGCAGGCCCAGGGCTTTGGCCTTGGCCGCGCTCATCAACAACACGGCGGCGGCGCCGTCATTCAGGCTGGAGGCATTGCCCGCAGTGACGCTGCCGTCCTTCTTGAAGGCCGGGCGCAGTTTGCCCAGGGACTCGGCGGTGGTGTCCGGGCGTGGCTGCTCGTCACGGGCGAAGACCTTGGGCTCGCCCTTTTTCTGTGGCAGCAGGATGGGGGTGATTTCCGCGTCGAAGCGGCCGGCCTCGATCGCCGCCACCGCCTTGCGCTGCGATTCGGCGGCAAAGGCATCCTGCTGTTCGCGGGTGAGGCTGTACGTGTCCACCAGGTTCTCGGCAGTGATGCCCATGTGGTAGTCATTGAACGCATCCCACAGGCCATCGGTGATCATGCTGTCGATCAGTTGGCCATGGCCCATGCGCAGGCCAGTACGGGCCGAGGGCATCACGTAGGGAGCAAGGCTCATGTTCTCCTGGCCACCGGCAATCACCACCTCGGCGTCGCCGCAACGGATGGCCTGGGCGGCCAGGTGCAGGGCCTTGAGGCCCGAGCCGCAGACCTTGTTCAGGGTCAGGGCCGGTACGCTGAAGGGCAGGCCGGCCTTGATCGCAGCCTGGCGCGCCGGGTTCTGCCCGGCGCCGGCGGTGAGCACCTGGCCGAGGATGACTTCGTCGACTTGCGCCGGGTCCAGCCCGGTCTGCTCCAGCAGCCGCTTGATCACGGCGGCGCCGAGGTCGACCGCAGGCACGGAGGCCAGGGCGCCCTGGAAGCTGCCAATGGCGGTACGGGTTGCGGCGACGATAGCCACGTCGTTCATGTTGTTGTTCTCCGGGCAATAGGCGTAGTGCCACCAGCATCGGCGGGTTTGGCTTATTTGTTAAGTTTGTTTTTCTTTCGGATTGATATGAAAAACAAATCAATGGGCACTTGGCGTCCTCCCCAACTAAGCTGAATTTCGTGCTGTTTCACTCAACCCAATGGAGCCCATACCCATGCGCATCCTGATCGCACTGACCCTCCTGATCGGCAGCAGCACAGCATTCGCCGCCACCCAATGCACCACCGCGGATAAAAGCACCTGGCAAGACCAGGGAAAGTTCCAGGCCCAGCTCAAGGAGCAGGGCTACAAGATCAACAAGTTCAAGGTTACCAAGGGCAATTGCTACGAGATCTATGGGTTCGACAAGGACGGTCGCAAGGTCGAGATTTATCATGACCCGGTGACCGGCAAAGCGGTCAAGTCCGAGTACCACGATTGAACAGCGACGGCATGGTGCGGCTGTGGGATCCCCTCCTGCGGCTGTGCCACCTGTCGATCGCAGCGGTGTTCTTCGCCAACTACTTTTTCAACGAAGAGGGCGATGACTGGCACCAGTGGCTGGGCTACTACGCACTGGCGTGCGTCGTGGTGCGCGTGGTCTGGGGCTTTGTCGGGCCAGCCAGTGCGCGCTGGGCCGACTTCTGGCCAACCCCGGCACGCCTGGCCGGGCACGCGCGCAAGGTGCTGCGTGGGGAGCCTTGCCATCGTCTGGGGCACTCGCCGATTGGCGCCTTGGTGATGCTGTTGATGCTGGCGGGTATCGCTGGCCTGGGCCTGACTGGTTGGGCGTCGCAGGAAGTGGATGCACTGTGGGGCGCCGATTGGCCGACCGACCTGCACGGTTGGTTGGCCAATGCGGTGCTGGCGCTGGTGTGTGTGCATGTGCTGGCGGCCATCTACGAAAGCGTGCTGCTGCGCGAAAACTTGCCGTTGTCGATGATCACCGGGCGCCGGCGGCGTCGTGATTGAGGCCAGGCCAGGCAACCTCATTCAAACGGCCGGGCACTGATGGGTCACACAGTGAATCCCCCCACCTCCAGCCGCGATGGCATCGATGTCCAGTTGCACGATATCCCGCCCTGGATACAACGCCGCCAGCAGTGCTCGGGCCTTCTCATCCGCCTGCGCATCACCGAACTGCGGTGCGATGATCGCGCCGTTGATCACGAAGTAATTGATGTACCCCGCTGCAAAGTCGTCATTACCTTTGCTGAACTTGTTACGCCGCCCGCGCAGCGGCGGTGACACCACGTGAACCTGCAGTTTACGTCCTTCGGCATCGGTGGCCTGCTTCAGGATTTCCAGGTGTTTACGCGTCACGGCGTGGTCATAGGAGTCCGGGTCGTTGTCCAGGTTGGCAATCACCACACCCGGCCGCACGAAGCGGGCGTAGAAATCCACATGCCCATCAGTGATGTCTTTCCCGGCGATGCCCGGCAGCCAGATTATCTTGCTCAGGCCCAGCCGCGCCTTCAGCTCGGCCTCGACCTCGGCTTTGCTCCAGTCCGGGTTGCGGTTGGCATTGACCCAACTGCTCTCGGTCATGATGCCGGTGCCGTGCCCGTCCACCTCGATGGCGCCCCCTTCACCCACCAGCTCACTGCGCTGGTAGCGCGCGTTGGCCAGGGTGGCAACGCGTTTGGCCAGCTGGGCATCGTTACGGTGGCGCTGCTTGTTGCCCCAGCCATTGAAGTTGAAGTCCACCGCCGCCAGGGCGCCGTCATCGTCGACGACGAAATTGGCACCGATGTCGCGCATCCAGATGTCATCCAGTTGGCATTCGACAAAATGTGTGTTGTGGTGGCCACAGTGCTGCTCGGCCAGCTGGCGCTCGCTGGCGCGGCAGAACACGGTCACCGGCTGATAACGCGCGATGGCTTGGCTAATGCGACCGAGTGCGGCTTGCACGTCGGCGGTGAAGTCCTCCCAGATCGCATCCTGGGCGCCAAAGGCGATGAAGGCGCGCTGTTGCAATTCGCCCTCGTCAGGCATGAACCAGCGCCCCGGTTCTTCGGCACGGGCCAGCCCCAGGGGCAGGCCAAGGCCAGCGCCGAGGCCGGCGGCCAACGACAGTTGCAGGAAGGTTCTACGGCTTGGCATGGTTCAGTCCTGTGCAGTCTTGAAGCGCGTCCACACACGCATGCGTGCCCGCATGTCGGCCTGTGGAATATCCCGGCCCGGAATCAGCCGGGCATAGGTGGCTTCGTCGAGATAGATATCGGGGTTGTCGCGCATGCGTGGGTCCACCGCCTGGCGCGCTTTGGCGCTGGCCGTGGGGTAGCCGGTAAAGTTGCTGATGGCAGCCATGTTCGCCGGGCGCATGACGAAGTTGATGAAACGATAGGCGTATTCCGGGTGCCTGGCATCGGCCGGAATGGCCATGGTGTCCATCCACACCGTGGTGCCTTGGCGCGGTACGCGGTACTGGAAGTCGAGGTGCTTGCCAGCGGACTCGGCGGTACGCTGGGCCTGGATCACATCGCCGCTGTAGCCCAGTGACAGGCACAAGTTCTCGTTGACCAATTCGGTCACCGGCTGGGACTGGAACTTGCGCACATACGGGCGTATCGCCTTGAGCAGTTCGCTGGCGGCGGCCAGGTCCTCACGCTTGGCACTGCGTGGTTCGCGGCCCAGGTAGTTGAGTACCACGGCCAGCACTTCATCGGGCGAGTCGATGACCGAGATACCACAGTCAGCGAACTTGGCCGCCAGCTCCGGCTTGAACAGCAAGTCGAGGTTGTCCAGCGGTGCACCAGGCATGCGCTGGCGAACCTTGTCGGCGTTCACCGTCAGGCCGATGGTGCCCCAGGTGTAGGGCACCGTGGCCTGGCTGGCCTTGGGGTATTGGGCATGCAGCTTGCGCAGGCCGGGCTCGATATCGTCGAGCGCCTCCAGGCGGCTGTGGTCCAGTGGCTGCAGGCTGCCAGCGCGCATCAAACGCTCTGCAACGGTATCGCCGGGGAACACCAGGTCGTAACCACTGCGCCCGGACATCAGCTTGGCTTCGAGCACTTCACTGCCGTCCATCACGTCGTAGATCACCTGAATACCGGTTTCGGCCGTGAACTGCTTGAGGGTGTCCTCGGCAAAATAGTCGGCCCAGTTGTACAGGCGCAGCACCGGCTGTTCGGCCAGTGCCTGGCCAGCGCAGGCGGCCAGTGCCAATGCGGCTAGAACGTGGTGTTTCATGCTCAGGCCCTCAGGCTGTGTGGGTGTGTACCGTCCAGGGTCAGCAGCGTTGCGTACATTTCCGGGCGGCGATCACGGAAGATGCCCCAACTCAGGCGGTCTTCGCGCATGCCGGCCAGGTCCAGGTCATGCAGCCAGATGCCGCTGCTGTCGCGGTCGGCTTCGGCGAGCATGGCGCCCTTGTGGTCGCAGATGAACGATGAGCCATAGAAGCGCATGGCTAGCGCTGCATCGCTGGCGGCAACTTCCTCGCCCACGCGGTTGGCTGCCACCACCGGCAGCAGGTTGGCGGCGGCATGGCCGCGCATGGCGACCTGCCAATGGTCGCGAGAGTCCAGTTCGGCGCAGCCCGGCTCGGAGCCGATGGCGGTGGGGAACAGCAGCACCTCGGCGCCCATCAGGGCCAGGCAGCGAGCGGTTTCGGGGAACCACTGATCCCAGCAGATACCGATGCCCAAGCGCCCGAAGGCGGTATCCCAGACCTTGAAGCCGGTGTCGCCAGGGCTGAAGTATTCCTTCTCCTGGTAGCCGATGGCGTTGGGGATGTGGGTCTTGCGGTACACACCGAGCAGGCGGCCATCGGCGTCGGCCACGGTCAGCGAATTGAAGAAGGCATTGCCGGCGCGCTCGTACCAGCTCAGCGGCAGCACCACGCCCAGCTCGCCGGCCAGCGCGGCGAAGCGCTGCAGGATCGGGCTGTCGGGGTAGGGCTGGGCAAGGGCCTGGTGCTGGTGATCCTGCTCGATGCAGAAGTACGGGGTAGCGAACAACTCCTGCAGCAGGATCACCTGGGCGCCCTTGGCAGCGGCCTGGCGTACCAGTTGCTCGGCGCGGTCGAGGTTGTCGGGCAGGTTCCAACTGCACGGCATCTGCGTGGTGGCGATACGCAACTGGCTCATGGCTGCACCTCGGGCTGCTGCTGGGTGATGCAATGAATGCCGCCACCGCCGTAGGCGATGTGGTCAATGCGCACCGGCACGATCTCCCGGCCTGGGAAGGCGTGGCCCAGCTGCGCAGCGGCCTCCTGGTCGGCAGCGATGCCATAGGCCGGCATGATGATCGCGCCGTTGGCGATGTAGAAGTTGGTGTAGGACGCGCAGAACACCTCGGCATTCTGATCGACGGCGGCGCTGGCCTCGTACAGGTCGAGCAGTTCGAAATGGCGGCCTTGGGCGTCGGTGGCCAGTTCCAGGGCGCGGCGGTTTTCCCGCACCACCTCGGCGTACACCGAGTGTTGCTCATGGGTGGCGTCGACCAGCAGCACGCCTGGGCGGGCGAAGGCGCATACGCCATCGACGTGGCCGTCGGTCATGTCACCGGTGACGTACTGCGGGTCACCCGGCAGCCAGATGGTCTTGCTGATGCCCAGGTAGCGGGCGAAACAGGCCTCGAATTCAGCCTTGCTGATGCCTGGGTTACGGTTAGGGTTGAGCAGCACAGATTCGGTGGTGATCAGTGTGCCTTCGCCATCCACATGGATCGCCCCACCTTCGTTGCACAGGGACGTGCTGAAACCGTCCAGGCCCAGCTGGTCGAGCATGCGCCGGCCAAGGCTGCGGTCCAGGCTGTGGTGCGACTTGCCGCCCCAGGCATTGAAACGCCAGCTCAGGCCGGCCAGGCCATGCTGTGGGTGGCAGACGAAGCTTGGGCCGCTGTCACGGCACCAGCTGTCGTCCACGGCCAGTTCGATCAGCTCGATATTGGCGCCGCACAAGGCGCGGGCGCTGGCCATGGCGGAGGGGTCGACCACCATCTTTACCGGTTCGAAACGGGCGATGGCCGCTGCGACACGGGCGTAGTCCTGTTGTACATCGGCCAGGCGCACGTGCCAGCCGCTTTCCCATACGGCCTGGTTGTGTGGCCAGACCATCCAGGTTGCCGCGTGGCGGGCCCATTCGGCAGGCATACGCCAGCCGCTGTCGAGGGACAGGTGCATAGTGAACTCCGATCTATTAAGGATTTTTATCAACGAAGCCCGCCGTCGCGGGTGTTGGTGTCCATGCTATGGCTAGGCTTGGCTGGCGACAAACGATAGATTTAGCGCATATCTGATTAGCGGGTCTTATCAATCATGCTCAAACACTGGCCACCCCTTAATGCCCTGCGCGGCTTCGAGGCCGCTGCGCGGCTAGGCAGCTTCCACAAGGCCGCCGAGGCGTTGAACCTGACCCAGTCGGCCATCAGCCAACAAATTCGCAGCCTGGAAACCTACCTGGAGCAGCCGCTGTTTCATCGCAGTGGCCGTAGCGTGAGCCTGACCGACGCCGGGCACGACCTGCTCAGCACCACGCAATCGCTGTTGCAGCACCTGGCCGTAGGCATTCGCCGGCTAGACCAGTACCGCAAGCCCAATCAGCTGGTGGTGAACACCAGCCCGGCTTTTGCCAGGCACTGGCTGCTGCCGCGGCTGGCGGACTTTCACCAGCGCTGTCCGCAGGTCGACTTGTGGTTGTTTACCAGTTTCGAGGTGCCGGACATGGCCACCGAGACCATCGACCTGGCTATCCGCGATGATCTCAGTGCCCAGGCTGAGTGCAGCTTCAGCGTGCTGCATCAGGACCAGCTGTACCCGGCTTGCCATCCTTCCCTGGCGACTGCAACCGCGCGTACGACCTTGCACGGCGAACGGGAGATGGACTGGAGCCATTGGCAACTGGAGGGCGGCGAGGATGTTGGGCAGCAGGGCAAGGGGCTGAATTTTTCCGACCCGGGGCTGTTGCTGGATGCGGCGAGCGAGGGGTTGGGGGTGGCGTTGGTCAGCCAGTTGCTGGCGCGTCGGGCCGTGCAAGAGGGGCGTTTGCAGGCGTTGTCGGCGCAGCGGGTGCGGGGGCCTGCGTGGGCTTGCCTGGTGCATCGGGAGAGTCAGGAGGATCCGCTGGCCCGGCAGTTTCTGGACTGGTTGAGAGCCGCGTTGGCCTTGGATTGATGTCGGCACGCAAGAACCTCGGTTTTGCATCCCCATGATCACCCCGTAATATGTGTCGGATAACCTGCGGGGGTAGTCTCACCCTCTGATCAATCGGAATCGCCCCAAGCGGCGCTTCCCCGGCATAAACCTGACGAGGTACAGACATTGGCCATCATTCATCCTAAGGTTCGCGGTTTCATCTGCACCACGACTCACCCGAAGGGCTGCGAGCTCAACGTCCGTGACCAGATCGAAGCCACCCGCAAGCTGGGCGTGCGCGAGGATGGCCCGAAGAAGGTCCTGGTCATTGGCGCTTCCAGCGGCTACGGCCTGGCAGCTCGCATCACCGCGGCGTTCGGCTTCAAGGCCGACACCCTGGGTGTGTTCTTCGAAAAGCCTGGCACTGAGACCAAGGCCGGCACCGCTGGCTGGTACAACTCTGCAGCCTTCGACAAGTTTGCCAAGGCCGAAGGCCTGTACAGCAAGTCGATCAACGGTGACGCCTTCTCTGACGAAGCCCGTGCCAAGGTCATCGAACTGATCAAGAACGAAATGGGTGGCAAGGTCGACCTGGTCATCTACTCGCTGGCATCGCCCGTGCGCAAGCTGCCGCAGACCGGTGAAGTGATTCGCTCGGCACTCAAGCCGATCGGCGAGCCGTACAAGTCGACCGCCATCGACACCAACAAGGACACCATCATCGAGGCCAGCATCGAGCCGGCCACCGAGCAGGAAATCGCCGACACCGTCACCGTCATGGGTGGCCAGGACTGGCAGCTGTGGATCGATGCCCTGGCAGGCGCCAACGTGCTGGCCGAAGGCGCTCGCACCGTGGCCTTCAGCTACATCGGCAGCGATATCACCTGGCCGATCTACTGGCACGGTGCCCTGGGCCAGGCCAAGCAGGACCTGGACGAAACCGCCCTGCGTCTGGACCAGAAACTGGCCGATGAAGTGAAAGGCGGCGCCAACGTGGCCGTGCTCAAGTCGGTGGTGACCCAGGCCAGCTCGGCCATCCCGGTGATGCCGCTGTACCTGTCGATGGTCTTCAAGATCATGCAGGAGAAAGGCATTCACGAAGGTACTCAGAACCAGCTCGACCGCATGTACCGCGACCGTATGTACCGTGCCGACGGTGCGCCGGCCGACGTTGACGAGAAGGGCCGTCTGCGCCTGGACGACTGGGAACTGCGCGACGACGTTCAGACCGCCTGCAAGGCCCTGTGGCCACAAGTGACCACCGAGAACCTGTTCGAGCTGACCGACTACGCCGGTTACAAGAAGCAGTTCCTCAACCTGTTCGGTTTCGAGCGCGCTGACGTCAACTACGACGAAGACGTGGCCACCGATGTCAAGTTCGACTGCATCGAGCTGTAACCGTAGTTAACCTGCACCGGCCCTTTTGCGGGTAAACCCGCGAAGAGGCCGGTACAGGCTATAAAATCTTTGCTAGCTTTGGCGCACAACAACAGGGAATGCGCCATGAGTAGCCTCACCCAACCCGCCGCCCCCTTTCGCCAGGCCACAGCCGACGGTTACAGCCTCGGCGGCTTCTGCTGGCGCCACGCTCGCCCTGACCCCCAGCGTCCGCTGGTGATCATCAACGCTGCCACTTCGGTACGCTGCCGCTATTACTCCCGCTTTGCCGACTACCTGTTTGCCCATGGCTGCGATGTGCTGACCTACGATTACCGTGGCATCGGCGAGTCCCGCCCAGCTTCATTGCGCGGCTTCCAGGCCTCGTGGAGCGATTGGGGCAGGCTGGATTTCGAAGCGATGCTGGCGCATGCGGCAGAGCATTTCCCCGGTCAGCCAGTGGACGTGGTGGGGCACAGTTTCGGCGGCTGCGCAGTAGGGCTGGCCGCGTCGGCAGGCCAGGTACGCCGGGTAGTGATGGTGGGCGCGCAGTTTGCCTATTGGCGCGACTACGCTGTCGACCAGCGCTGGCAGTTGCTCGGCAAATGGCATGTGGTAATGCCGCTACTGACGCGGTTATTCGGCTACTTCCCCGGCAAGCGCCTGGGTTGGCTTGAAGACACGCCATCCGGCGTGGTGCACGACTGGACCACACGTACCCCACGTTACGAGCATCGCCCCAGCGCTCGGGCGCTGGCGACGCTTCCGTTCGTTCAGGTGCGGGCGGCGACGCTGGCCATCAGCCTCACTGACGACCCGTTTGGCACCGTGGCGGCGACCGAGCGATTGTTGGGTTATCTACAGGGTGCCCGGCACCTGCGTATCGCGCCTGTGGATATCTCGGTCGACGAAATTGGCCATTTCGCGTTTTTCCATGACCGGTTTCGCGAAAGCTTGTGGCCGGTGGCCTTGCAGTGGCTGCAGCAGGGAGAGCTGAAAGAAGGGGGGCCTGGAACCATCATGGATTGAGGGTGGGATCGATATTTTGGGGCTGCTTTGCAGCCCATCGCGACACAAGGCCGCTCCCACAGGAGGTATGCGCCCCTTGTGGGAGTGGCCCGGGCTATCTCAAGCCTTGCGCGACAGGGGCTGCCCGGCAAATTTCACGCCCGCCAGACCCTGCTTGATCAGCGCGCGGATATTGCCATGGTCGTTGCCCTCGGGCGTGGCCACCACGTCACGGTAGTGCTCGCCAAAGGCCAGCAGCGCTTCCTGGTCGCTCAGCCCTTCCAGCAAAGCCAGGCCCAGGGTTTTGCACGAACCTTCGTTTTGCCCGGCCGCATTCTCCACGCCGCCATTGTTGAACGCCTGAGGCTGGTAGCTGTAGTTGTCGGCAATGAACGCCAGGGTATCGGCAAAGACATGTTGGCCGCTGGCCAGGCTGGCGCGCAGGGTGTTCAGATCAGTCACGAGGTTTTCCTTTTTCGAACGCCGCTTGTTGTTCGGCGCTGGCTTCTTTCTGGTGTTGGGCTTTCCACTCGGCGTAGGGCATGCCGTACACCGCTTCGCGGGCATCATCCAGGCTCAGGTCGAGCTGGCGCTCGTCAGCCGCGGCCTTGTACCACTTGGACAGGCAGTTGCGGCAGAAACCGGACAGGTTCATCAGGTCGATGTTCTGTACATCGGTGCGCTTTTGCAGGTGTTCGACCAGGCGGCGGAACGCGGCGGCCTCAAGTTCGAGCTGTTGTTGTGGCGTCATGGGTGTCTCTCAAGTCATGCGGTTCTTCAGGTGGCGGCCACCGTTGATGACCACCTGGCTGCCGGTGCTGTACTGGCTGGCGAGCAGGTACTTGACTGTCTCGATCAGCGGGCCGGCGCCGGGTTCGAATTCCAGCAGGGCCTTTTTCAGGGTTTGCTGGCGGTAGGCTTCGTCACCCCCTTCCTTGAGGATCAGCAGCCCGGGCAGGATACCGTTCACGTGCACCTTGGGCGCATATTTTTCGGCAAATGACAGCACCATGTTCTGCAGCGCGGCCTTGGTGGCGGCGTAGCCGATGTGGCTTTTACTGCCGCGCGAAGAGGTTTCGTCGCAGATGTGGATGATGTCGGCCTTTTCCACCTTGGCCAGCAGGTCGCCCAGGGCCAGGTTGAGGTGGTAGGGCGCTTCGACGTGCAGGCGGAACATGGTGTCGAGGTTGTCGAGGCCATCGTCGAGCCACAGCGAGGCGTTATGGATGATGGCGCGCAAGCCGTCGTAATGGGTGTGCAGGTGGTCGATCAGGGCCTGGCGGTCGGCTGGCTGGCACAGGTCGGCCTGGAACTGCACGATGTTCGGGTGGGCCGCCTGTGGCTGGATGCTGCGGCTGGCACTGACCACCGTATGGCCGGCCTGTGCCAGTTCAAGGGCCAGGGCCAGCCCGACGCGCTGGCTGGCTCCGGTAACGAGAATGGGGCTGTTCATGTTCGGGGCGGTCAACTTGTCTGTCCTTTGGTTGCCACCCAGCATACCCGAACTGTTTCCCTGTTGTATGGCCTGGCCTCAGCGGCTGCGCAAGGCGCCAGTGGTGGCCGGGGAGGCCAGCAGCCAACTGGCTAGCAAGCGGGTGGACAACGGGATGAACAGGTACACCATCAGCGGCGTCAGGGCCAAAGTGCTGAGCAGTACGCGGGGTATCAGGTCGAGTGCCGACAACCAGTGGCCGAACAGAAGGTTGAATGCCAGCGATACCGGGAAGAACGCCAGCCAGATGGCCACGGCCTGCTTCCAGCGCGGTGGTTTTTGCACCATGTTGGTGCCAAACCAGTCATCGATGCCGCTTACGCGCGCCTCTTTGGGGCGCTCGAACAGGCCGTTGCCGCGCTGCAGCCAAGCCCGCCGCGAAGCGGAATGTTCCCAGGCATGCAAGGTGGGCTCGTCGCTGAAACGGAAGATGATCTGGAATTCGTCGCCATCGCGTGGCGGGGCGAGGATGCCCGAGCCGAGGTAACCGGGGAAGTCGGTGGCCAGCTGCTCGCCTTCGTGCAGCCAGGCCAGCAGGTCCTGGTAGCGGCCATGGGCGGCGCGGCGCGACACCATCAAGGTGACGGGTGGGGTAGACATCGTGTATCTCCTGGCAACGGGGCTGGCGGGTAGCTGGCCCCTTTGGCTGCGTGGCCCGGGGTGGTGGGCGACGCAGGCGTGCATGCAAGAATCGGGCGCGGATTATCGCGCAGTTGCGATCATCGGCAAATGTCAGCCGGCAAATGGCTGCACCCTGCGGCGGGTGCTGTCGTAGTAGACTATGTGTTCAACTTCCGCACCCAGGGTACACCGTGCAGATGAACGAACAGGGACGTAGTCCGGTTATCGATGCCAGCTTCGAGCAGCAGGAGCTGTTTCCGATTCGTGAAGTTTCCCGCCTGACTGGCGTCAACGCCGTGACCCTGCGTGCCTGGGAGCGCCGCTATGGCCTGATCCAGCCAATTCGCACCGACAGTGGCCACCGCCTGTACTCACAGGCCGACATCGACGAGGTCCGCCGTATCCTTGGCTGGCTGGAGCGCGGTGTGTCGGTCAGCAAGGTGGGTAGTATTCTCGCGCGAGGCCATGCCCTTGCCGGGCAGGCGGGTGGCGCGACAGATGCCTGGCAGCGTTGGCAGCACCAGATTCGTCTAGCGGTGCAGAGCTTCGATCTGGCAGGCCTGGATCGCCTTTACGAGATGGTATTTGCCGCCAGCACCCTGGATCAGGTTTTCGCCGAAGTGTTCATGCCTGTGTGGCACGACATGGCCGTGCGGCAAGGCGGCTACGGGCAGACCAGTGAATGGCTGTTCCTTGACCAGTTCCTGCGCGGTCGGGTGTTCGCCCGTCTGCAGCTTGCCCATGTGCCGCGCAGCCGTAACGTGTTGTTGGCGCCGTTGCCGGGGCAGTGTCATGAACTTGAGTTGCTGGTAACCAGCCTGCTCCTGAGCAGCGAGGAAACAGGTGTGACCCTACTGGCGAGCGGGCAGCCGCTGCGAGAACTGGCGTTGGTCTGCGAACGTCTGAAGCCGGACGCTCTGGTGCTGTTTTCTCATCAGGCACCGACAGCAGAAACTACCCGGCACGTTACGCGCCTGGCGGCGATGCTGGAATGCCCTTTGTTGCTGGCCGGCGAAGCGGCAGAAGTGGCACAGGAGAGCTTGGCTGGCAGCCTTGTCGCTTGCCTGGGGGCGCAAGGTAGTGTGATGCGCCAGCGTTTGCGGCAGTTCCTGGCCGGTCAGCTCGATACCTGAGTGTGCAGCTCGGGATGGGCCTGGCGATGGGCCTGGAGGATGTAGTCCCGCAACCGTTCGATTTCTTCGGCCGGGCTTTGGCTGAGGTCGTAGGCCGCCAGGTTTGGACCGATGCGCCGGCCCAATACGCCATGCAGTTCGATCGGGCTGATGCCGCCTGGGGCGAAGCGAAGCTCGAAGCGGGCGGGTGCCGCTGGCAGATCACGGATTTCCAGCAACACACCTTTGAAGGAAATATCACGCACCCACAGGCCGCTGGTCTGGTCATGGGCATCAAGCAGTGCGCTCGGCTGGTCCATCGACAGGCGCCAAGGGCGCAGCATGGGGCCGTCTTCGTAGATTTCCGGTGAGCCCAGTTGCAAGTGCAGGGCGTGAAACTCGTCCTCGACCAGTTGCAGCGGGAAACTGATCTGCTGGTTATTGAACTGGGCCTGCAAGGTCACTTGCTCGTTGGCCACCAGCTGGGTAAGCAAGTTCTGGATGCGGCGGTCGCCATTGACCAGCAGGCTCGACATGGAGTCGGCCAGGTTCAATTGCGGCGAGTGTTGCATGTTCTGTATGAAGTCCAGCTCGTCCTGGGTGAGGAGCACGTCTGCTTGCATGATCGAACTCGGTGGTGGCGATTTCTTCAACGGGGTTGACCGTGCGTGGCGTACTTGGTTCAGGCGCGTTCGTCGGTTTTCGGACGAGCGCACCTTTCGGCCAGTTCCCGTTCCAGTTCGACCTGGCGGCTGACGTCTTTCTGGATGCCGATGAAGTAGGTGCGCTGGTCGGCGTCGCTTCTCACCGGCGTGATCGACAGTTCGTTCCAGAAGGCGCTGCCATCCTTGCGGTAGTTACGCAGCACTTCGCGGCACGGGCGGCCTTCGGCCAGGGCCTTGCGGATGCGCGCGCGGCCAAGCTGGTCACGGTCGTCGGCCTGCAGAAAGCGGCAATCCTGATAGAGGACTTCGTCGCGGCTGTAGCCAGTCAGGCGTTCGAAGGCGGCGTTCACGTAGATCAGGATAGTGTCGTCGCCCTCCTGTTCGGCGACCACGATCCCGTCATTGGACGCATCGACCATCGATTGCAGCAATTGCGCGTTGATCATGTTCGGGCCATTGAGCAAGAAGGGGCGAAGCAGGGCTGAAGGCGGCGACTTTGGTAGAGGCGGCCTTTTGCCATCGCTGGATGCTAGTATCCTACGTTTTCACTCAGTTTCGGAATCCTCTTCCCGATGAAAGTCGTCATTATTTCCGGATCGGTCTACGGCACCGCCGAAGAAGTCGCACGTCACGCTGAATCGCTGCTCAAGGCAGCGGGGCTGGAGGCCTGGCATGCGGCCCGCGCCACCCTTCAGGATCTTCAAGGCTTTGCCCCCGACGCCTTGCTGGCCGTGACCTCGACCACCGGCATGGGCGAGCTGCCGGACAACCTCATGCCGCTGTACAGCGCCATTCGTGACACCCTGCCTGCGGCCTGGCGCGGCCTGCCGGGCGCAGTGATTGCGCTGGGCGATTCCAGCTATGGTGACACCTACTGTGGTGGTGGCGAGCAGATGCGCGAGCTGTTTGCCGAGCTGGGCGTGCGCGAAGTGCAGCCGATGCTGCGCCTGGATGCGAGCGAGACAGTGACCCCGGAGGCAGATGCCGAGCCGTGGTTGGCTGAGTTGGCGAGTGCCTTCAAAGCCTGAGTCCCAAGGTAGAGCCGCTCCTACAGGGGCAGTGTCAGGCGTTGAGCTCGCGCAACAAGGCCAGCCACGCCTGAGCCGCCCGTGACAGATAGGCCCCGCGTCGCCAGATGAACGCGATATCCCACCGCAGGTCTTCCGGCGAACGCAGCGGCACACGCACCACCCCGGGGCGCTCCAGCGCTTTTGCTACCACCCGGGGCAGCAACACCACACCCTGGCCCGCCGCCACCAGCGCCGCCAAAAAATCTGCCTGGCCACTGCGCCCGCCTTCTTTCGGGGTAAAGCCCTGCTGCTGACACGCCTTCAACAGCCGATCGTTAAGCACGAAGCTGCGCTGGTACAGCAAGAACGGCGTATCGGCCAGTTGCCCCAGGTCCACTCCGGCCAAGCCCGCCAAGGCATGCCCAGCCGGCAGCAAGGCGTCCAGGGGTTCGTTGCAGAACGGCTGGTAGTCGAATGCCTCGTCACTGGGCGTCAAGCTGCCGCCCAGTTCCAGCTCGCCGCTTCTGACAGCCTGTTCGACGCTGCGGCTACCGCCTTCGAGCAGTTGGATGGCGATGTTCGGGTGGCGCCGTCGGTACTCGGCGAACAGGCCGGCGAACAAGGCGTCGCTACCTAGCATCGGTAAACCCAGGCGCAGTTCGCCACGCTCCATCAGGCTGAGATCGTCCAGTTCGTTGAGCAACGCCTGACGCTGACGCAGCAGGGCTTCGCCACGCTCCAGCACGATGCGCCCGGCAGCGGTCAGGTGCAGTTGCGAGGCCTGACGCTCCAGCAGCGGCTGGCCCACATCTTGCTCCAGCTGGGCTACCTGCTTGCTCACCGCCGACTGGCTGATGTGCAGCGTCTGTGCGGCCTGGGTAAAACCGCCCCGGTGGACCACTTCGATAAAGCTGCGCAGTTGTTTGAATTCCATGCTTGGATTCCATTATGGAATGGCGATCAGTCTAACAATTCGCTTCTGGCCTAGGCAGTCGAATCTTAAAATGAGGGCCTGTCGAGGAAACCCGCCATGAAACCCGCCTTATTGAAAAAAGCCCTGCGCCTGCTCATCGAGTTGGCGATCCTCTGTGCCCTGTTCCTGCTCGGCGGCCAGCTCGCCAATTGGTTGGGCTGGCCGATTCCCGGCGGCGTGATGGGCCTGGCCCTGCTGTTGATACTGTTCGCTTCGGGTGTGCTCAAGCCGGCCATGTTGCAATTGGGCGCCGGCTGGCTGATGGCCGAGATGCTGCTGTTCTTCATCCCGGCGCTGATGAGCCTGCTGGACTACGGCTCGCTGATCCGTGAAGAGGGCTGGCGCATCTTGCTGGTAATCGCTGTGAGCACGTTGATGGTGATGGTGGTGACGGCATTGACCGTGGAACTGGTGTGCCGTTGGAGGTTACGCCATGAGCCTTGAACCCATGCCGCTGTTCTGGCTGGCGCTGACTTTGCTGGCCTACCTGGGTAGCCGCTGGCTGTACCGGCGCAGCAAGCGCTACCTGCTGTCGCCATTGATCCTGGTGCCGGTTTTGCTGCTGGCGGTGGCCGTGCCGCTGCATACAGCCTATGCCGAGTATGCCCGCAACACCCACTGGTTGATGAGCGTGCTCGGCCCAGTGACCGTGGCTTTCGCGGTGCCGATCTGGCAGCAGCGGGCCATGCTGGCGCGCCATTGGCCAGCCCTGATGGTGGGCATGGTGGCTGGTAGCTGTGCCTCGATTGCCAGCTCCTGGGGCTTGGCGCACCTGCTGGCGCTGGACAGCGCAACCAGCCTGTCGCTGGTGCCGCGTTCGATCACCACGCCCTTCGCCATGCCGCTGGCCCACGACCTGGGTGGCGTGCCGGAACTGACGGCGGTGTTCGTGATGTTCACTGGCGTGCTCGGCGCCATGTTCGGCGGCGTGCTGCTGCGCTGGTTGCCGCTGCGTACACCGCTGGCACGGGGTGCGCTGTTTGGTGTTGGCGCGCATGGCGCCGGGGTCAGCCGGGCGCAGGAGGTGGGCCGCGAAGAAGGCTCGGTGGCCGGCCTGGTCATGGTCCTGACTGGGCTGCTCAACCTGTTCGCAGCGCCGCTGCTGGCCATGCTGCTCTGACCGTTCGTGCCACTGACTCGCTCAGTCATCAAGCTGGCTGGCAACGCAAGTTCCAGCCAACGGGCTGCTGGCTAGACTCTGCCTCGACATAGAGAGCACATGTATGTGCCGAGGTGACATGCAATGACCGCAGCCTTGCCCTATTCCGTCAACACCACTTCTCCGGGACCGCTCTGATGCCTATGGCCGAAATTCCATTGTGCGTCTGGCGTACCCGGGGACAGAGTTTCATCTTCCGGGGCCAGAGCATCCGCTACTGGACCGCAGGGCAAGGAGAGCCCCTGCTTCTGTTACACGGTTTTCCCACTGCCAGCTGGGATTGGCACTACCTGTGGGGGCCTTTGACCCAACGTTTCCGGGTGATCGCGTGCGACATGCTCGGTTTTGGCGATTCGGCCAAACCGGTTGATCATGCCTACAGCCTGATGGAGCAAGCGGACCTGCAGCAGGCCTTGCTTGCCCACCTGCAGGTCAAGCAGCCGGTGCATCTGCTGGCCCATGACTATGGCGGCAGCGTGGCCCAGGAATTGTTGGCGCGCCATCATGAGCAGCGCGCCGACATCGCTAGTTGCGTGTTCCTCAACAGCGGGCTGTTCCCCGAAAGCTGCCGCATGCTGCTGATCCAGAAGCTGCTGCTCAGCCGCTTTGGCTGGCTGGTGGGGCGTTCGTTCGGGCGTGACGACCTGGTGCGCAATGTGACCCAGGTCTATGGCCCCTGCACTCACCCCAGTGAGAGCGCGCTGGATGACTTCTGGAGCCTGATCGCTACCAACCGGGGTACACGCATCCTGCACAAGTTGGTGGGCTACATGCCCGAGCGCAGGTTGCACCGTGAACGCTGGGTCGGGGCGATGCAGCGCAAAGGCGTACCACTGCGCTTCATCAATGGCGTGGTCGACCCGCTGTCCGGCGGGCACATGCTCGAGCGTTACCGGCAACTGGTGCCGGAGCCGGACACCGTGCAGCTGCACGGCATTGGCCATTACCCCCATACCGAAGCGCCGATGCAGGTGCTGCGCCACTACCTGGCCTTTCGCGAACAACCGTCCAGCTACTACCAGCCGAAAGTGGCGTGGTCCTGACGGGGCCTCATCGCCCTGCGTTATTGCCAGGCATTCAGCCTGTGTGAGCTTGATTGTCCGCCTGCCGCTGGCGGCGGACACTCGGCTGACCTGAACCTGCCTGGAGCCATGAGCATGAGCGAGCCCGTCCATTTGCAAGATCGCGTGGTGATCGTCACCGGCGCCGGTGGCGGCCTGGGCCGCGCCCACGCGCTGCTGTTCGCCGCGCGGGGTGCCAGGGTGGTGGTCAACGACCTTGGCGGTTCTACCCACGGGGAAGGTGCCAGCGCCTCGGCCGCCGACCGGGTGGTGGAGGAGATCCGCGCCGCCGGTGGCAGCGCCATCGCCAACCATGACTCGGTCAGCCACGGTGCACGTATCGTCGAGCAGGCGCTGGACACGTTCGGCCGGGTCGATGTGCTGGTGAACAACGCTGGCATCCTGCGCGACAAGACCTTTCACAAGATGGACGACAGCGATTGGGAGCAGGTGTACCAGGTGCATGTCGAAGGGGCCTTCAAAGTCACCCGCGCCGCCTGGCCACACTTGCGCGAGCAAAACTGGGGGCGGGTGATCTTCACGGCTTCCACCTCGGGTATCTACGGCAACTTTGGGCAGGCCAATTACGGCATGGCCAAGCTGGGCCTGTACGGGTTGACCCGCACGCTGGCCATCGAAGGGCGCAAGCACGGCATCCTGGTCAACGCCATTGCTCCCACGGGCGGTACCCGCATGACCGAGGGGCTGATCCCACCCCAGGTATTCGAGCGGCTCAAGCCCGAGCTGGTCAGCCCACTGGTGGTTTACCTGGGCAGCGAGCAGTGCCAGGGCACGGGGGAGCTGTTCGAGGTGGGCGGCGGCTGGGTGGGCAAGGTGCGTTGGGAGCGCAGCCTGGGAGTGGGTTTTGATCCGCGCGAGGGGTTTACCCCGGAGCAGGTGGCGGAGCACTGGGCGCAAATCGGCGACTTTGACGGGGCGGTGCATCCTCAGGACAGTTTGCAGGCATTGCAGCAGATGATGGCGAACCTGCAGAAATACCCGCTGGGCTGAAGATTTATCCGCTCAAATAAAAAAGGCCGCTGCAAGCCGCAGCGGCCAATCGAGACGTTAGATCAAGGAGCTTCAAAATCTACGTCGGTGAACCTCGCAGGCCTGAAAGGCGGGGGGGAGAGCCCTTCATGCCGGCCAGTGAGTTAAGAATAAGCGCTTGATCCGCTGGGAAAAATAGCTGCTTATGACATTCACCTTTACGTATCGGGCAATAGTGCCGCTAGCGCTCAGGTAGCGGGCGAATAGCCCATGCGCCAGCTGGTTTCCCGCGCTGCCGCCAGTAGCCGTTGCGCCGCTGGGCCATGTTCGTCGGCGTGGAAGATCGATGTCGGCCCGACCACGGTCATCACCGCCGCCACCTGCCCCATGGCATTGAACACCGGCGCCGACAGGGCATCCACGCCCGGCATCAGCAGGCCGTGCACATGGTGCAGGCCACGTTCGCGAATGCCTGCCAGCACCGGCTGGTAATCATCGGCGTGGTGCTGCAGGGCGGCCAGTTCGCGGTCACGCAACTCGACGGTTTCGCGCTCGGGCAGGTAGGCGGCGAACACCAGGCCGGTGGAGGAGGTGAGCAGCGGCAGCACCGAGCCCATCTGCGTCACCACGGTAACTGCACGCACCGCCGGTTCAATGCTGACCACGGTCGCGCCCTGGTTGCCCCACACGGCAATGAAGCAGCTCTCGTTAAGTTCGTCGCGCAGTTGCGACAGCGGCAGTGCGGCAGTTTTCAGCACATCGATGCTGCCCAGCGCCGCCAGCCCCACCCGCAATGCCTCGCGTCCCAGGCCGTAATGGTTGGTGGCGGCATCCTGTTCGGCAAAGCCGCTGGCGATCAGCGCTTGCAGGTAACGGTGCACTTTGCTTGCCGGCATTTGCACATGTTCCGCCAGGCGTGACAGCGAGGTGGACGGGGACAACTCGGCAAGGGCCTTGAGGATGTCGGTGCCGACCTCCGCCGAGCGGACTTTCTGCTTGCCGTTGTCGGCGGGGGAGCTGGCTTTGGTCATGGACATCTTCTTCTGGATTCTTCAAGTCGGGCCTTTATAGCTTGACGCCATGCGTGGAGCAAATTACGTTATTCGTAATCTGATTACGATAAAAACAATGCAGACGCGCTGCCACCCCACATCGGGCCAGCAGCCAGCTGCCCGCAACGGCTCGGCCAGAGCCCGGAGGCATCGATGAATCGCGACACCTCACCCGACCTTCACTACCTCAGCGGCTTCGGCAACGAGTTTGCCAGCGAAGCGCTGCCAGGGGCCTTGCCGGTCGGGCAGAACTCGCCACAGAAGGCACCCTATGGGCTGTATGCCGAGCTGCTCTCGGGCACGGCGTTCACCATGGCCCGCAGCGAGCTGCGTCGCACCTGGCTGTATCGCATTCGCCCGTCTGCCTTGCACCCTCGTTTCGAGCGCCTGGCGCGTCAGCCGCTGAGCGGGCCGCTGGGGGGCATCAACCCCAACCGCCTGCGTTGGAGCCCACAGCCGATTCCCGCCGAACCGACCGATTTCATCGAGGGCTGGTTGCCCATGGTGGCCAACGCCGCAGCGGAAAAACCGGCTGGCGTGAGCATCTACATCTACCGCGCCAACCGTTCCATGGAGCGGGTGTTCTTCAACGCCGACGGTGAACTTTTGCTGGTACCGGAACAGGGCCGCCTGCGCATTGCCACTGAACTGGGCGTAATGGAAGTCGAGCCGCTTGAAATTGCGGTGATCCCGCGTGGCATGAAGTTTCGTGTGGAACTGCTCGACGGCCAGGCCCGTGGCTACATCGCCGAAAACCACGGCGCGCTGCTGCGTATTCCAGACCTGGGCCCGATCGGCAGCAATGGCCTGGCCAACCCACGCGATTTCCTCACCCCGGTGGCGCACTACGAAGAGGCCGAAGCGCCGGTGCAACTGGTGCAGAAATTCCTGGGCGAACACTGGGCTTGCGAGCTGCAGCACTCGCCGCTGGACGTGGTGGCCTGGCACGGCAGCAACGTGCCGTACAAATACGACCTGCGCCGCTTCAATACCATCGGCACGGTCAGTTTCGACCACCCGGACCCTTCGATCTTTACCGTGCTGACCTCGCCGACCAGCGTGCATGGCCTGGCCAACATGGACTTCGTGATCTTCCCGCCACGCTGGATGGTGGCCGAGAACACCTTCCGCCCGCCATGGTTCCACCGCAACCTGATGAACGAGTTCATGGGCTTGATCAATGGTGCCTACGACGCCAAGGCCGAGGGCTTCCTGCCTGGCGGTGCCTCGCTGCACGGCGTGATGAGCGCCCACGGCCCCGACGCCGAAACCTGCGAAAAAGCCATTGCCGCCGACCTGGCGCCGCACAAGATCGACAACACCATGGCCTTCATGTTCGAGACCAGCCAGGTGCTGCGCCCGAGCCTGCAAGCCCTTGAATGCCCGCAATTGCAGGCCGACTACGATAGTTGCTGGGCAACCTTGCCAAGCACCTTCAACCCGAACCGGAGATAACCGATGAACCACACTGCCAATGCCCGTAGCTGGGTCGAGCACGCCAACGGGCACAGCGACTTCCCGCTGCAGAACCTGCCATTGGGCATCTTCAGCCGGCCGGGTGAAGCCCGGCGCTGTGGCGTGGCCATCGGCGACGCGATCCTCGACCTGGAAGCGGTGTTGGCCGCCGGCCTGTTCGCGGGGGAAGCCAAGGCCGCCGTCGAGGCTACTCGGGGTGGGGCACTGAACGCTTACTTCGCATTGGGCCGCAGCGCCCGTGTCGCCCTGCGCGAGCGTCTGCAGGTGCTGCTTGGCGAGCACAGCGAGCACCAGGCTGCTCTGCAGCCGGCACTGTATCCAGCCAGCGACTGCCAACTGCATGTGCCAGCGCAGGTCGGGGACTACACCGACTTCTACGTAGGCATCGAGCACGCCAAGAACGTGGGCAAGCTTTTCCGCCCCGACAACCCGCTGCTGCCCAACTACAAATATGTGCCGATCGGTTATCACGGCCGTGCCTCGACCATTCGCCCGTCCGGCACCGATGTACGCCGGCCAAAAGGCCAGACCCTCCCGGCTGGGCACACCGAGCCAAGTTTCGGCCCATGCGCACGCCTGGACTACGAACTGGAACTGGGCATCTGGATTGGCCAGGGCAATGACATGGGCCAGGCGATCCCGGTTGGCGATGCCGCCGAACACGTAGCGGGCCTGTGCCTGCTCAACGACTGGTCGGCGCGCGATATCCAGGCATGGGAATACCAGCCATTGGGGCCGTTCCTGTCCAAGAGTTTCATCACCAGCATATCGCCCTGGGTGGTTACCGCCGAAGCGCTGGAGCCGTTCCGCTGCGCCCAGCCTGCACGCCCGGAAGGCGACCCGCAGCCGCTGTCGTACCTGCTGGACAAGCGTGACCAGGCCGCCGGTGCATTCGATATTGAACTCGAAGTGTTGCTGCTGACCGAGCGCATGCGCGAGCAAGGTGTTGCCCCGCACCGCCTGACCCTGAGCAACACCCGCAGCATGTACTGGACCGTGGCGCAGTTGGTGGCGCACCACAGCGTCAACGGCTGCCAGCTGCAGCCGGGCGACCTGTTCGGTTCGGGCACGCTGTCGGGTGCTACGCCGGGTTCGTTCGGCAGCCTGCTGGAGATCACCGAAGGCGGCAAGCTGCCGATTGAGCTGGCCAGCGGCGAGGTGCGCAAGTTCCTCGAAGACGGCGACGAAATTATCCTGCGTGCCCGCTGCACGCGTGACGGCGTAGCCAGCATCGGCTTCGGCGAATGCCGTGGCACGGTCATCGCGGCCAACTAAGGAGGCAGGGGCATGGAGCTGTACACCTATTACCGTTCCACCTCGTCCTACCGGGTGCGCATTGCCTTGGCATTGAAGGGGCTGGCTTACCAGTCCCTGCCAGTCAACCTGCTGCAGGGGGAGCAGCGCGGTGCGGACTATACCGCCGTCAACCCGCAGGGCCGCGTGCCAGCCTTGCGCACTGACGGCGGTGAGTTGCTGGTGCAGTCGCCAGCCATCATCGAGTACCTGGAAGAGGTTTATCCACAACCTGCGTTGCTACCGACCACGGCCGTGGAAAGGGCAAAGGTGCGTGGTGTGGCGGCAATCATCGGCTGCGACATTCACCCGTTGCACAACGTCAGCGTGCTCAACCGGCTGCGCCAGGCGGGTCAGGACGAAGGGCAGGTCAATCAGTGGATCGGTCACTGGATAAGCCAGGGGCTGGCAGCAGTGGAGCGACTGATTGGCGATCACGGCTTCTGCTTTGGCGATACGCCTGGGTTGGCGGATGTGTACCTGATCCCGCAGTTGTATGCGGCCGAGCGCTTCAACATCGACCTCGACAGCTTCCCGCGCATCCTGCGGGTTGCCGCACTGGCGGCCGCGCACCCGGCGTTCGCCAAGGCCCACCCCGCCCAGCAGCCGGACAGCCCGGCTCAGTGAAGTGAACGGTTCGCCGCCGGAAGCTTGCCGATTCGCTCGGACAGCTTCAGGCGCTGGACCGGGTCTTCCGTCAGCAGCAACGCATGCTCCAGGTCGAAGCGCTCGGCCTGCGGGCAATCCAGTTGTTGGTAGAGCGAAGCGCGGGTCACGTAATCGCTGACTTGCACCGGGCCCAACTGCATGACCCGCTCGGCGTCGATCAACGCGGCCAGGTGGTCATCGTTGCTGATGTGCAGTTGACGCAGGTTGCGCGACAGGCGTTGCAGCATCTGCAGCGGCGTAGCGCTGCGCATGTGCTCTGCCGTCAGCGCCACATGCGGGCCAAACTGGCGCGCCAGCAGTTCGCGGCAGTCACTCGGGTACAAGCGCCGACCGCCACAGGGGTCGAGCAGGTGGTCGGCACCCGGCACGCGCAGCAGGAAATGGCCAGGAAAGCCCACGCCCTCCAGCGGTATGGACAAGCGCCGGGCCAGCTCCAGGGAAAGAATGGCCAGGGTCAGCGGTTGGCCGCGGCGGCGCTGCAGTACTTTGTCCATCATCGCCGCATGCGGGCGTAACGGGTGGTATTCATCCTGCTGAAAGCCCAGCGCAATCAGTTGGCGCAGCAGTGGCTGGGCCAGTTCGCACACTGGCAGCATCGGCAGGTTGGCGCTTATCTCGCGCTGCAGCTCGTTCAGGGTGGCAAGGCTGGCCGCGGGCTCGACACTACGATCGTGCTCGGCGGCAATCCACAATGCGGCTTCCAGCAGGGCGACAGGCTCGCGTTCCAGGCAGGCCAGGCAGGCTTGACGTGGCTTCATGGGGCATCTCCACACACGTTTGAGTATTAGCTGTGACGCGTGGTTTCGTCCAGTGGTCCGGCGGCGGCGTCAATGCCGGGGCCGTGCCTATACTGGAAGGAGCACCTCGTGGGGGAGCCTGTCGATGTTCGCACTGATGCAAAGTACCCGGACCCAGTCACTGCATTTGTTCAACGACCCACCTACGGGCCTTAAGGCGGTGGTGGCGATCCACAGTGAGCACCTGGGCCCGGCCATGGGCGGTTGCCGCTACCTGCCTTACGCCGATGACGAAAGTGCCATGACCGACGCCATTCGCCTGGCCCAAGGTATGAGCTACAAGGCGGCATTGGCCGGCTTGCCGCTAGGTGGCGGCAAGGCGGTGATCATGCGCAACCCGCACGTGGAAAACCGTGCCGCGCTGTTCGAGGCCTTTGGCCGCTTCATCGATACCTTGCATGGGCGCTTCATCATCGCCGTGGACAGCGGCACCTCGACCCTGGACATGGACTGCATCGCCCAGAGTACTCCCCATGTGACCAGCACCACTGCCTCGGGCGACCCTTCGCCGCATGCGGCGATGGGGGTGTTCGCTGGCATCCGCGCCACGACCTCGTTCCGCCTGGGCAGCGATGACCTCAGGGGCCTGCGGGTGGCGGTGCAGGGGTTGGGTAATGTCGGTTATGCACTGGCCGAGCAACTGCATGCGGTGGGCGCGGAACTGCTGGTCAGCGACCTGGACCCCGGGCGGGTGCGGCTGGCGATGGAACAGTTCGATGCCAAGCCTGTGACCAACGATGCACTGATCAGTACCCCTTGCGACATCTTCGCCCCCTGCGGTGTGGGGCCGGTGCTGAACGGGCAGAGCGTGATGCAACTGCGTTGCGCGGCAGTGGCGGGGGCGGCCAACAACCAGCTGACCACCTTGCAGGTGGCAGACCAGCTGGAGTCGCGGGGGATACTGTATGCGCCTGACTACGTTATCAATGCCGGTGGGCTGATCTACGTGGCGCTGACCCATCGTGGCGAGGACCTGGGCACCATCACCGCGCACCTGGCGCGGATACCGTCACGGCTGACCGAAGTGTTTGGCCATGCGCAGGCGGAAAAACGTTCGCCGGCGCGGGTGGCGCAGATGTTGGCGGAGCGGTTGCTCTACGGCTGACTGTTGATGTTGGCTCTACTGGCCTCTTCGCGGGTTTACCCGCGAAGCAGCAACGTCGCTATCACTCGGCAGCGCCACCCTCTAGCAACTCGGCCAGGGCATCCGGCTGGCTTTTGAAGGCCCGAGCGAACACATCGCGGTTCTTGGCCATGTAGATACCGGCTTCCTCGACCTGTTGCTCGCTCAGCGACGGCACTGCCTTGTGCAGCACTTCGGCCAGGCGCTCGGCCAGTTCGAGCATCTTGTCGTGACGGTCTGCTTCGGCCTTATCCATGAACAAGCGCTCCGGGTCGCGGCTGCTGCGGTACACCACTTCGACGGCCATTCATCACCTCTATGCCTTTTTGCTGGTTGTGTTGCTGGTTACTGTATCTATATACAGTAATGGCATTTGCCATCACCACGCAACCAGATTCTCACGGCAAAAGCCTAGTACACAGGTGCCTTGCGGCAATCGGTCGCCTTCCAAGCCAAGGGCCTGGCCCTTTAACTGCATGGCACAAGCGTCACATCGGTGACGCATCATCCTTAAAGACGTATCGGGGAATGGAACATCGTGAACATCAAGTGGGCAGAAAAGCTGCGCAAGGGCCTGCACGGCTCGGCGGACTCGCTGGGCAACCTGTGCGTCGAGGCCTTCCATTACCTGGCGCTGTTCGGCATTGGCGCGATTACCGCCTATGCGGCAGTGGTGACCTTCCTGGACATGCTTGGCAAGGGTGGGGTCAGTGTCGATGACATCCTGCTGCTGTTCATCTACCTGGAGCTGGGGGCGATGGTCGGTATCTACTTCAAGACCAACCACATGCCGATCCGCTTCCTGTTGTACGTGGCGATTACCGCGCTGACCCGTCTGCTGATCGGCGATGTCTCGCACCACAAGGCGCCGGACGAAGGGCTGTTGTACCTGTGCGGCGGCATCTTGTTGCTGGCCTTCTCGATTCTGGTGGTGCGCTACGCCTCGTACCGCTACCCCTCGACCAAGGTGCTGGATGCCAACGGCAAGGAAGTGGAGGAGGGCAAGTAGCCCTCAGTTGGCCACGACATGGCGTGGGTGGTGGCGGGCATCGCGGGTCAATGCGGCCAGCACCTGCATGGGGTTCTGGCTGAGTTCGATGGCCAGGCCCAGGCGGATGCTGTCGATTACCCGCTGCAGGCGCACCGGGTCGTTGCGCTGGGCCTGGGTGATGAGGCGCTTGGCGACCACGCCTGCGTCGTCGGACAGGGTCAGCATGATGCTGCCATCGAGGTTTTCGATGCTCAGGTTGACCCGGTATTCGGGGGCAAATGCGGCACTGATGAGTTCGAATGGGTTGTTCATGTTCAGGCTTCTGCAGCGAATGAGTGCAGAAGTTGACTGGCAAAACGGCGGGTTGGTTCAGTGCCGTTGATCGCTGCAAATAAAAACGCCCGGCTCTAGGCCGGGCGTTTTGCATTGCCAATCAGGCGTCTGGGTCACTCAGTTCCAGGGCGCCGCGCTTGCTGCGCAGCTTGCCGTAGAAGTGTTCCAGCGCGTGGCTGAGCTTGGTGGCTGCACCGTCCACTGCCTGGTCCAGCGAAGTGGCGGTGTGGGTCACCGAAATCGGTTGGTGGCCTTTGGGGCGAGCCTCCATCTGGCAGCGTTTGTCATGCGGTCCGGGCTTGGCGCCGTTCTCGTCGCGCAGGTGAACCTCGATACGGGTGAGGTCTTCTTCGTAACGTTCCAGCGAGTTCTGCAGTGTGCTGCGGACCCACTGATCAAGCCGGGCGTTGCCTTCGAAATGGTTGCTGCTGTTGACCTGGATTTGCATGATTCAATCCTTATTCAGCTTGCTCGCATGGAGGCGCGCCTAGGCCCTTGAGACCCTTGGAATTTCTGCGCCTCTTGACTCTAAGGTCAGGCAACCACGAAACGAATTCAAGCCCTTTTTGAAAATAAATGTCTTGTTGCAAATGGGGCGGCAAAGCGGCCCCCCATTTGCAGTCGATCAGAATTCCACCGACGTCTGCACATACAAGGTACGCGGCTCACCCACGTACTTCCCTTTGTTGTTGTCATCGTAAGAGCGCGTGTAGTACTCGCGGTTGAACAGATTCTTCACCCCAACCGCCACTTTCAGGTTCGACAGCTGCGGGCCAAAGTCGTACCCGGCGCGGGTGCTGACCAGCATGTAGCCCGGAATGCGCCCGGTGCTGCCGTCGGCGCTTTCGGTGCTGGTGTTGGCGTTGTCTGCGTACTGGCTGCTCTGGAAGCTGCCGTCCAGGTTCAGCTGCCAAGGGCCATCGGTGTAGCCCACGCCCAGGTTGCCCTTGTGGCGTGACGAGAACGGCACTTGGTTGCCTTTGTTCGGCCCGTCCTCGCGGATAGTGGCGTCGACGAACGCATAGCTGGCATGCACATCGAAACCGGCCAGGGCGGGGCTCAGGCCGTCGAGCGCGTAGCGCACGCTGGTCTCGATGCCCTGGTGGCGAGTTTCGCCGCGGGCGATCACCGAGTCGTTGGTCTGGTTGCTTTCGTACTGGTTGTCGAAGTTGATCAGGAACGCGCCAATCTCGGCCTGCAGGTCACCATTGTCATAACGGGTACCCACTTCCCAGGTTCGCGCCTTTTCCGGTTTCACTTCGCCGCTGCTGACCCGGTTGGGCATCTGGCTGTACTGCACGCTGCCGAACGAGCCCTCGGTGTTGGCGTACAAGTTCCAGCTGTCGGTCAGGTGGTACATCACGTTCAGCGCCGGCAGCGCGGTGTTGTAGCTGCCTTGGTAGCGCTGGCCGTTGAGCTTGTTGCTTTGCTCGGAGTCGATCATCTCGTAGCGCACACCGGGGGTGATGGTCCAGCGGCCGATGTCGATGCGGTCATCCAGGTAGATGGCGTGGGCTTCGGTGCTGCCACGGGTGTCGCGGTCATTGCGGCTGGCGGTGGTCGGCAGGCTGCCATTGACCGGCTCGCGGAAGCGCAGTTCGTGGCCGGCTTCGTTGACGTAACGGTAGCCGATGCCCAGCTCGTGCCAGCTGTCGCCAAGGGCCAGGCCCTGCGAGAAGCGGGTTTCGATGCCGCGTACCCAGTACTCGCGTGGCGACAGCGAGACGAAGCTGCCCTGGTCCAGGTAACCGCTGCGTAGGGTCTTGGTGAAGAAGCTGTTGACGCTGAACTGGCGGTCGTCCTGCTTGTAGTCGTAGCCGAAGTTGAACAGGGTGCGGCGGCCCCAGAACTTGTCCTTCAGGCGCGTCGACTGGTACGGGTCGGCAGCGAAATCGGCAGTGCTCAGGCCGCCGGGCATGTCGGCTTCACCCTCGTAGTACTGGGCCATGGCGTGCAGGCTGTTGGCTTCGTCCAGTTGCAGCTTGCCCTTGAGGATCAGGTCGTCGATTTGCGTGTCGCTGTGTTCGCGCCAGTCACCGCCACGGGTGCCAGAGTACAGCAGGGCGCCGCCCAGGCCGTTGGCATTGGTGCCGCCGACCAGCAGGTTGGCGCTGTTCTTGAAGCCATCGTGGCTGGAAGACGGGCTGATCTGGTTCTGCATGGCGGCCTTGAGCGTGGCCTGTTCAGGGATCGCCCGAGTGACGAAGTTGACGATGCCGCCAACGTTCTGCGGGCCGTAGCGCACCGCGCCGCCACCGCGCACCACATCCACGGCGTCCATGTTGCCCATGCTCAGTGGTGCCAGCGACAGCTGCGGCTGGCCGTACGGGGCGAAGGGCACCGGGATGCCGTCCATCAGCACGGTGGAGCGCGATGCCAGGCGTGGGTTGAGGCCACGGATGCCGAAGTTCAGCGCCAGGTCGTGGCTACCGGTGCCGTTGTTGTCGGGGGCGTTGACACCGGGGATACGGTTGAGCACTTCGCGGGCGGTGGTGGCGCCGTTGCGCTCGAATTCCTCGCGACGCACTACGTCGCGGGCACCGGGGTGCTCGAACACATTGTCCTGCCGGGCCTCGGCCAGCCAGTCGCCGACCACGGTGGAAGCACCGAGCTCGACCGGCGCACCCGCAGCGGGGGTATCGATGGGCTGCAGGCTGAAGGCGTTGTCGGTTTCCTGCCGCACCTGCAGGCCGCTGCCGCGCAGCAGTGCATCGAGGCCCTGTCGCACGTCGTACTGGCCGTCCAGGCCTTGAGTGTGGATGCCTTGGGTCAGTTGCGAGCCGAACGAGATCAGCGCCCCGCTTTCGCGGCCAAACTGGTTGAGGGCGTCTTCAAGCGAGCCGGCGGCGATATGGTAGCTGCGGGTTTCGGCATAGGCGGCAGGCGTGGCCAGGCCGAGGGTGGTGGTGAACAGCAGGGCGTGGACGAACGGGCTGTGGCGCAACGGCATGGGTCGGGTCCTGAAAGAGGGGTTCTGCCATGTCTGTCACGCGAGGTTGGAAAAATGGCTCACTTGATTGAAAAAATGTACGTACGGCTCTACCCGATCTTCGGCTCGACCGTCACCCAGTACCGGGTGAACCGTCGCACCCGCACCGGTAGCGCCACCTCCAGCATCTGCAGGATGCGTTCACTGTCATCCAGCGGATACGATCCAGAAATACGCAAGTCGGCAACCTGTTCGCTACACCCCAACTGCCCATGGCGATAGCGCCCAAGTTCGGCAAGAAAGTCCGCCAGGCGCATCTGCGACGCCACCAGCATGCCGTCTACCCAGGCCCCGACATTAGGGTCGAGCGGCGTCACCGATCGCCAGGCGCCGGTGAAGCGGGCCTGTTGCCCGGCCCGCAGTGGCTGCCCAGCCGCGCTGGCAGCCCCCTCGAATACCGATACCAGGCTGTAACCGTCGAACTGGCGCACGTTGAAGCGCCCGCTGTCCAGGCGCAGCGCCCCTTCAGCGGTGCGCAACAGCAATGGCCGTGCATCGCTGGCCACTTGCAACGCCAGTTCACCTTCGAACAGACGCAGCTGTCGCTGCTGGCTGTCGAAGCGCGCGTCTGCGGCACTGCGGGTATTGAGTTGCAGCACGCTGCCATCAACCAGCTGCATGCGCCGACGCTGGCCGAGCGGGCTACGGTAGTCGGCCATCAATCCAGGCAGCGGATCGTGCTGTTGCAGGCCAAGCCCGGTGGCACTCGCCACACCGACCAACAGCAACGCCTTGAGTGCCCGGCGCCTGGCCGGCGAAGGCGGGGCTTGCAGCGTTGCATGCACCACGGGCGACGACACACCGCGCAGCCGCTGGTTGACCTGCTGGATATGGGCCCAGGCTCGCTGGTGCTCCTGGTTGGCCTGGAGCCAATGCTCAAGCGCCAGTTGCTGTACCTGGCCGAAGTCATCGCCCTGAGATTCGATCAGCCAGTGCACGGCCTGCTCCGCAACCTGCGCAGAGAACGAGGCGTTCACAGGGCAAAGTAACAGCGCATGGCTGCCTTGCTCAGGTAGCGTTTTACCGTGGCCAGGGAAATACCCAGCTCACGGGCGATTTCGCCTTGGCCAAGGCCGTCGACCTGGGCCAACAGGAAGGCACGTTTGACCAATGGAGGCAGGCCGTCCAGCAGGCGGTCGAGTTCCAGCAGGGTCTCGAAGATGATCGCCTTCTGCTCCTCACTGGGTGCCACTTCTTCCGGTATTTGGGCCAGGGCCTGCAAGTAGGCGCGCTCCAGCTCCTGGCGGCGGAAGTGGTTGCACAACACACGCTTGGCCACGGTGGCGAGAAATGCGCGAGGTTCGATCAGTTGCGGTGTTTCGCGGGCCTGCAGCAGGCGCAGGTAGGTGTCCTGGGCCAGGTCGGCGGCACTCTGCGGGCAGCCCAGGCGGCGGCGCAACCAGCTGGTGAGCCAGTTGTGATGGGCGTGGTAAAGGCCTTCGACCGTGGAAGAGAGCGCGCTGGGCACCGTGATACTCCGGCGCTCGATCGCGCAACTGGTAGTAAGAATTGTTCGCATTATATGGGCGGTCGCGCTACTCGGCAATCGTCACTCGTCTTGGGGCTTTGCTTATGAGAATTGAAATCATTATTATTGCAACCCCGAAAACGCCCGGACCTTCGCCATGACGCGCAAAACCGCCGGCCTCCCGCTCAGCTATCGCCTGGCCGTGACCTCTCGCAGCCTCGCCGCACTGCTGGGCGGCTACTTGCTGGCGTCCCTGGCGAGCGTCTGCATTGCCTTGCTGGCACCAATGCCAAAGGTGGATGCCACGCTCACCGGCCTGCTGCTGTCGTTCGTCTTCTACCTGCTGGCGTTCATCTGGTGCTTTGCCTGCCGCAGCGCTTGGCGTGCGTGGTTGGGCGTGCTGGCGCCAAGCCTGTTGCTGGGCATGATCAGCGGCGTTGCCTACTGGATGCAGAACCCATGAAAGAAGGCTTCCGCCAGGCCATGGCCTGGCTGCACACCTGGACCGGCTTGATCTTCGGCTGGCTGTTGTTCGCCATCTTCCTCACCGGCACGCTGTCGTATTTCAAGGAAGAAATCACTCACTGGTCGCAGCCCGAAGTGCGCAGCCACGCCCTGGACCCGGTCAACAGCCTGGGGGTGGCGCAACGCTACCTGCAGGACAATGCCGGGCATTCGGGTACCTGGTTCATCCGTATGCCCAATGCGCGTGAAGCGGCCCTGAGCGTGGGCTACCGCGACCCCAATGGCGGGCCGCGTGGCTTTGTCAGCAAAACCCTCGATACCCAGACCGGCCAGCCGGTGGAGGCACGCGACAGCCGCGGTGGTGAGTTCTTCTACCGCTTCCATTTCCAGCTGCAGATGCCTCATCCGTTTGGCCGTTGGCTGTCGACATTCTGCGCTTTCATCATGCTGTTGGGGCTGGTCACCGGCATCATCACCCACAAGAAGATCTTCAAGGAGTTCTTCACCTTCCGCCCTGGCAAGGGCCAGCGCTCCTGGCTGGATGGGCACAATGCTATTGGCGTATTGGTGCTGCCGTTTCACCTGATGATCAGCTACAGCAGCCTGGTGCTGTTCATGTACATGGTGATGCCGGCAGGCATCATGGCCAGTTACGGCAATGACACCGACAAATACTTCAATGACCTGTTCGGCCGTAACGATGCGCCCAAGGCTGCCCAAGTGGCTACACCTCTGGTAGCGCTGCCGAGTTTGTACGCCAAGGTGCAGGCACTGCAGCCGGGGGCGCGCATTGGCAACATCCAGGTGCAGAACCCAGGCGACAGCAATGCCCGCGTCACCTTTACGCAATCGGCCGCCGACCACGTGGCTTATCGGCGCAGCGCCAACTGGACTTTCGATGGCGCCAGTGGTGCGCTGCTGAGCCAGGGCAAGCCGGAGAGCGGGGCAATGATGACCGCGTTCAGTTTCGCCGGGTTGCACATGGGTAACTTCGCCGGGCCCTGGCTGCGCTGGTTGTACTTCTTCTTTGGCGTGGCCGGTACTGCGGTGATCGGCACCGGGCTGGTGATGTGGTTGGGCAAGCGCCAGCTCAAGCACGCCAAAAGCGCACACATGCCAGGCGAGCTACGCCTGGTCGAAGTGCTCAATATTGCCAGCATGAGCGGCCTGTTACTGGCGGTGGCGGGCTTCTTCTGGGCCAACCGGCTGATGCCCATGGGTGTCGAAGGCAGGTCGGACTGGGAGGTCAATGCATTCTTCATCGCCTGGGGGCTGTCGCTGGTGCACGCCGTTTTGCGCAGTGGGCGCAGGGCCTGGGGCGAGCAACTGGCGTTGGGCGCGCTGGCCTTTACCTTGTTGCCGCTGCTCAATGGCCTGACGACCGATCGGGGTTTGAACCATTCACTGCCGGAAGGTGACTGGGCCATGGCCGGCTTCGACCTGACTGCGCTGGGCACTGGCCTGTTCCTGGCCTGGCTGGCCAGCAAGATGCTGCGCAGCCCCAAGCCCGTAGCCAAGCGCGCCGCGCGTGCGGCAAAAAAAACGAGCACTGAAACGGCGGAGGCGAGCTGATGCTGGGTAACGCACTGATCGCATTCGCAGGCTTCGTCGCCCTCTGCCTTGCCATGGAAAAGCACTTTAGCGACCTGCTTGGGCGCAAGCCGCGCCCAGGGCAGCTGCGCCTGTTGCGTGTCGTGGGTTGGCTGCTGCTGATGCTGTCGTTGGCGCTCAGCGTGCACCTGCGTGGCTGGGCTCATGGCCTGGTGGAGTGGACGGCGGTGACGATGGCCGGGGTGACGCTGTGGGTGTTTGGCCTGCCATACCAGCCGCGCCTGCTGTTGGGCCTGGCCGCCGCCAGTGGGGTGCTGGGCCCGTTGCTTGCCGTGTTTGCCGTGTGACGCTGTGAGCGAGCAGAGCGATAGCATAGAGCCTGACGCCGACAGCGCAGGCGCGCGTGCTCGTTTCGTCCAGGTGTTCCAGGCCCAGCGCGCGCGCATGGAGGCGCTGGTCAGCCGCAGGGTCGGCTGCCGGGCTACCGCTTCGGACCTGGTCCAGGAGCTTTTTCTACGCTTCTGGCGCCGCCCCGAGGTCAAGGTCGAAGCGCTGGACACCTACTTGCTGCGGTGCGCCGGTAACCTGGCCATCGACCACTTGCGCAGCGAGGGTAGCCGCGAACGCGTGGCCGAAGTTGCTCTGCAGGTAGATGAAGCGGCCATGGGCCATGCCCCGGAGCAGGCCGTGGAGATCGACCACGACTTGCAGCGAATCGAAGCCGCCTTGCGTGCCTTGCCCGAGCGCACCCGGCAGATCTTTTTGCTCAACCGCATTCACGGCTGCAAGTACGGCGAGATCGCCAAAGCCATGCAACTGTCCCAGAGTGCTGTGGAAAAGCATATGATGCGCGCCCTTGAAGCGTGCAAGGCGAGTATTGCCGAACCCGCGCCCACCCCACGCCGGCCAGGGAGCGCCCGTCGATGAGCAGCATGCCCCCCATCACCGAGGCGCAATCCCAGGCCGCCCTGCAATGGCTCAGCCGCATCAACGAGCAGCCCGCACAAGCCGAAGGGGCGGCGTTCAAGCGCTGGTTGCTGGCCGACCCAGGGCACCGTGCAGCCTACCGACAGGCGCAGGCGCTGTGGCAGAAAAGTGCCGCCCCGGCGCAGCGGTTGGCCGACGAAGAACAGCAAGCCCTGCACCGCTACCTCGATGCCATGGCCAGGCCAGCGCCCCGTGGCCGGTGGCGGCGGGTGGCAGCACTGGCGATGGCAGCCTGCATGGTACTGGCCCTAGGTATTGCAGGTGGTTGGCACCCGGGTTACTGGTTGCAGGACCTGCAAGCGGACTACAGCAGTAACGGGCAGGTGCGCCAGGTGACCTTGGCTGACCAGTCGCAGGTCACGCTTGATGCAGGTAGCGCCATTGCGGTCGATTTCAACCAGGGCGAGCGCCGTGTGCGGCTGCTGCATGGCGCAGCGTTCTTCCAGGTGACCCATACCGGCGAGCCGTTCATGGTCGAAGCTGCCGGTGGCGAGGTGCGAGTCCTCGGTACCCAGTTCGAGGTGCGCGAGCAGGGTGAGGGAGCGCTGGTCACGGTGCGCAGTGGGCGCGTGGGGGTTAGCCCTGTTCCGGGCGCGTTGGTGCGTGAACTGACTGCCAACCAGCAGGTGGCCTATCGCGCAGGGCGCGCGGGCGACACGTTGGCGGTGGACAGTGATAACCGCCTGGCCTGGCGGGAAGGCTGGCTGAACTACTACCAGGTGCCGCTGGCGCAGGTGCTCGAGGACCTTGGGCGCTATTACCCAGGGCGCATCCTGCTGCTGGATGGCGAACTGGGGCAGCGCAAGGTCAGCGGCAGTTTCCCGGTGGCCGAGCCGTTGCTGGCGCTGGATTCGTTGGGCAATGTGATGGGCTTTTCGCGGCAGACGGTGTTGGGGCGTTTGACCCTGATTCGGTAGTTGTCGGCGAAGCGGTCGGCACAGGAAAATATTTTTCAGATAGCGGGTGAGGTAACAGGACGTGGCATCCGTGTAATGAGTGGAAGTGCGATTCATTCGCAGTAATATCCCTCTCACAGGTCAGCGTCCATGAAGTTCTCCCCGCGTTGCGTCCCTCTCTGGCTAGGCCTTGCTACGCTGCCTGCCATCGCTGTCGCCCCCCTGGCCTGCGCCGCCGAGCAACAGCAGGCCTACGCCTTCGCCCAGCCAGCCCAGCCCTTGGCCCAGGCACTCAACGCTTTCAGTCGTACCACCGGCCGGAGCGTGGTCTACACCCTTGAGCTACCAGGCGTGCAGGCGCCTGCGCTAAATGGCCGGTACAGCGCCGAACAGGCCCTGCAACAGCTGCTGGGTACTTCCGGGCTGGCCTGGCGCCGCGTCGATGCACGCACCTTCACCCTCGAAGCTGCCGACACCTCCGGTGCCCTCAACCTGCAGGCCACAACGGTGACCTCGCAACTGGATGACTACAGCTATCAGCCCCCGGCTAGCGCCTCGATCATGCGCGGGCAGGGCCCTAACCAGGACATCCCCCAGGCGATCAACGTGGTACCGGCGCAGGTCATCCGTGATCAGGCGCCGCGTAACCTCGATGACGCCCTGGCCAATGTCAGCGGCATTACCCAGGGCAATAACTTCGGTGGCACGTCCGACACGGTGATGAAGCGTGGTTTCGGCGACAACCGCGATGGCTCGATCATGCGCGATGGCATGCCCATCGTGCAGGGCCGCAGCCTCAACGCCAGCACCGAGCGGGTCGAAGTGCTCAAGGGCCCGGCTTCGCTGCTGTACGGCATTCAGGACCCGGGTGGGGTGATCAACGTGGTCAGCAAGCGCCCGCAACTGCAGCAGTACAACGCCCTGACCGTGCGTGGCTCGACCTACGGCAGTGGCAAGAACGGCAGTGGCGGCGGGCTCGACAGCACTGGCGCGCTGGGCGACAGCAACTTCGCCTACCGCTTGGTCGTCGACCACGAGGACGAAGACTACTGGCGTAACTACGGCGTGCACCGCGAATCGCTGGTGGCGCCGTCGCTGGCCTGGCTGGGCGAAGATACCCAGGTGGTGGTGGCTTACGAGCACCGCGAGTTTCTCTACCCGTTCGATCGGGGTACCGCGTTCGGCAACAACGGCCACCCGCTGAACATCCCCGCCACGCGTCGTCTGGACGAGCCCTTCAACGACATGGAAGGGCGCTCCGACTTGTATCGCCTGGAAGTCGACCATCAGTTGGCCGATGACTGGAAGCTGCACTTCGGCTACAGCTTCAACCGTGAAACCTACGATGCCAGCCAGGTGCGGGTGACGGCCGTCAACGAAGCAAAAGGCACGCTGACACGCAGCATCGACGGCACCCACAACGCCATGAGCCGTGACCAGTTCGCGACCGTCAGCCTGGCAGGCAACGTGGAAGTGGCCGGCATGCAGCACGACTTGCTGTTCGGCATCGACCACGAAGACCGCAAGATTTTCCGGGGTGATCTGATTCGCCAGACGGCCAAGTCCACGTTCAGCTATGTGGACCCAGTCTACGGTCAGGAAGTGGAAGGCAGCACGGTGCGCGCCAGTGACAGCGACCAGACCGACAAGCTGCGCACCGATGCGCTGTTCGTGCAGGACGCCTTGCACCTGGACGAGCACTGGATCCTGGTGGCCGGCGCGCGCTTCCAGCAGTACGACCAGTACGCCGGTCGCGGCCGCCCGTTCCACGTCAATACCGACATCAGTGGCCAGGCCTGGGTGCCTCACGCCGGCATTGTCTACAAGGTCGACGACCAGCTGTCGTTCTATGGCAGCTACAGCGAATCGTTCAAGCCAAACTCCACCATTGCGCCACTGACCGGCAATATCGTGCTCGACTCGTCGGTAGCCCCGGAAGAGGGCAAGTCGTGGGAGCTGGGGGCCAAGCTCGATATGCCGGGCCGCATCACAGGCACCCTGGCGCTGTTCGATATCACCAAACGCAACGTCCTGGTTTCGAACTTCGACGCCAGCACCAGCGAGACGGTCTACAGCAACGCGGGTGAAGTCAATTCACGAGGCGTGGAACTTGACCTGACCGGCCAGCTGACTGATCGCTGGAGCTTGATTGGCAGCTATGCCTACACGGATGCCAAGGTTACCAAGGACCCGGACCTGCAAGGCAACCGCCTGCAGAACGTAGCCAAGCACAGTGGTTCGTTGTCGGCTGTGTACGACTTCGGCAGCCTGTTCGGTGGCGACAAGCTGAGGGTAGGTGCGGGTGCGCGCTACGTGGGCGAGCGGTCGGGTAACTCGACCAACACCTTCGACCTGCCGTCCTACACCGTGGCGGATGCATTCGCCAGCTACGAGACCAAGCTCGATGAACACAACGTGCGCCTGCAGCTCAACGTGAAGAACCTGTTCGACAAGGTTTACTACAGCTCGGCGGTGAACCAGTACTTTGTGGCGATTGGAGATGCGCGGCAGGTGAGTTTGTCGAGTACCTTTGAGTTTTAAGTACAGCCTGTGCCGGCCTCTTCGCGGCTAAAGCCGCTCCTACAGGGATCGCGTTACTCTGTGGGAGCGGCTTTAGCCGCGAATGGCCGAGCGATATTCCCCAGGCGTTGCGCCAAGGGCCTGCCGGAAGCGGTTACTGAAATGGCTGGCGCTGGCAAACCCGCACAACAGGGCAATTTCGCCCAGCGGCATTTCCCCCAGTCGCAACAGCTCACAAGCCCGTTGCAGCCGCCTGGCTAGCAAATACTGATGCGGCGGTAACCCGAAACTGGCGCGGAACATGCGCGCGAAGTGGTATTCGGACAAGTTGCAGCGCAAGGCCAGTTCACCCAGGGTAATCGGCTGGTCCAGGTGCGCTTCGATGTACTCGACCAACTGCCGGCGCAGGTTCGGCGCCAGCCCACCTTTCAGGCGCAGGCCTTGGCGCAGCCCGACCTGGCTGAGCAGCGCATGGTCGACGATTTCGTGTGCCAGGCTGCTGGCCAGCAGGCGTTCGCCGGGCTCGTCCCAGTCCAGCTGGATCAGTTGGCGAAAGCGTGCCGCCTGCTGTGGATCGTCCAGAAAGGTCGCCTCCTGCAGTTGCAGCTCCCGTGGCTCACGGTCGAGCAGGCGCACGCAGCCCAGGGCGAACTGCGCCTCGCTGACATACAGGTGTGACAGCCGGATCGCGCCATTGACCACCCAGTTCGATTCCTGCCCGGCCGGCATCACGCACAGCTTGCCGGGTGCGCCCTTGTCGGCCGGGCGTTGGCGGCGGAAGGTGCCGGTGCCGTCGGCGATGTAGCACGACAGGGTGTGATGGGTCGGTGCCTGGTAATCACGAGCATCGTCACGGTTGCTCCACAACGCCGCCGCCAGCCCGTCGCCCAGGTGCGCGCTCAGCTCCAGCCGGGCGTGGGGCGAGGCATGCATGGCGTTGAACACTTGCAACTGGGTGAGTGGCGTCATGGCGGGTTCCTCTTGCCAGTCATCCTACTGCGCCCTGCACAGCGTGACATCTACTGGCGCAAGAAAAGCGCAAGTTTGTGCAAGCCGGTAAAGGCCCATCTATCTAACACTGGTGATCCCTGTGGGAGCGGGTTTACCCGCGAAGCGCCGGGCACCGATCCTGAAAGGCCCAAGGAACTGCCGCCATGAACCTGTCACTCTACCTGCTCACCGTCCTGATCTGGGGCACTACCTGGATCGCCTTGAAGCTCCAGCTGGGCGTGGTCGCCATCCCGGTCTCGATCGTCTATCGCTTCGCCCTGGCCGGCCTGATCCTGTTCGCCATCCTATTGCTCACCCGGCGCTTGCAACCGATGAACCGCCGTGGCCACCTGATCTGCCTGGCACAGGGCTTTTGCCTGTTCTGCGTCAATTTCATGTGCTTTCTCACTGCCAGCCAGTGGATCGCCAGTGGTCTGATCGCCGTGGTGTTCTCCACTGCAACCCTGTGGAACGCACTTAATGCGCGGGTCTTCTTCGGCCAGAAAATCGCCGCCAATGTACTGGGCGGTGGTGCCCTGGGCCTGCTTGGGCTGGGGCTTCTGTTCTGGCCCGAGCTGTCCCATCATGCGGCCAGCCGTGAAACCCTGTACGGCCTTGGCCTGGCGCTGCTCGGCACGCTGTGCTTCTCGGCGGGCAACATGCTGTCGAGCATGCAGCAGAAGGCCGGGCTCAAGCCCATGACCACCAATGCCTGGGGCATGGTCTACGGGGCGGCCATGCTGATGGTTTATTGCCTGGTCAGCGGCATTCCTTTCAACATGGAGTGGAACACCCGCTACATCGGTTCGCTGATGTACCTGGTAATTCCGGGTTCGGTGATCGGTTTCACCGCCTACCTGACCCTGGTCGGCCGCATGGGGCCAGAGCGCGCGGCCTACTGCACGGTGCTGTTTCCGTTGGTGGCGTTGAATGTGTCGGCGGTGGCCGAGGGGTATCAGTGGACGGCACCGGCCTTGTTGGGGCTGGTGGCGGTGATGGCGGGGAATGTGCTGGTGTTTCGCAAGCCTCGGGTCCGGGTGGCTGGCGGTGTTGTGGTGGCCAAATAGGACATGCGTTGCCTGCACCGGCCCTTTCGCGGGTAAACCCGCTCCCACAGCGTTCTGGACCTGTGGGAGCGGGTTTACCCGCGAAAGGGCCGGTGCAGGCAATAGAGCGCTATCAGCCCTTCCACACCTGCGGGTTCACCAGGTCCCGCGGCCGCTCGCCCAGCAGCGCCGCGCGCAGGTTGTCCATCGCCCGATTGGCCATGGCCTCACGGGTTTCGGCAGTGGCCGAACCAATGTGCGGCAAGGTCAGCGCATTGGGCAGCTTGAACAGCGGCGAATCGCTCAGCGGCTCCTTCTCGTACACATCCAGACCAGCCCCACGAAGGGTACCGTTCTGCAGGGCTTCGATCAGCGCCGCTTCATCCACCACCGGCCCGCGAGCGATGTTGATCAGGAAGGCACTCGGCTTCATCAGTTTCAGCTCGCGGGCGCCAATCAGCTTGCGGGTGGCGTCGGACAACGGCACCACAATGACCACGAAGTCCGCTTCGGCCAGCAACTGCTCCAGGCTGCGCAACTGCGCCCCAAGTTCTTGCTCAAGCGCGGTCTTGCGGCTGTTGCCAGCGTAGATGACCGACATGTTGAAACCGAACCGGCCACGGCGGGCAATGGCAGCGCCGATGTTGCCCATGCCGACGATACCCAGCGTCTTGCCATGCACATCGCTGCCGAAATGGGCCGGGCCTACGGTGGCCTGCCAGTTGCCGGCCTTGGTCCAGGCATCCAGTTCGGCGGTGCGGCGGGCACAGCCCATGATCAGCGAGAAGCCCAGGTCGGCGGTGCTTTCGGTGAGCACGTCGGGGGTGTTGGTCAGGGCGATGCCGCGTTCGTTGAAGTAGTCCAAGTCGTAGTTGTCATAGCCGACCGAAACACTGGACACCACCTCCAGCTTGGCCGCGCCTTCAAGCTGTGCACGGCCCAGCTTGCGGCCAACGCCGATCAGGCCGTGGGCCTCGGGCAGGGCTTCGTTGAACTGGGCGTTGATGTCGCCGAGCTTGGGGTTGGGCAGAATCACGTTGAAGTCTTGCTGCAGGCGCTCGGCCATGGCCGGGGTGATACGGCTGAAGGCCAGGACAGTCTTTTTCATCGGGCAACTTCTCTGCAAGGCGGGGGTGGACATTGGTTAGCAACCTACCATTGTCCACCCCCGCCATGCAGCAGCTTTTTAGTTGGCGATGAGCACTTGATGGGTTTTCAGGTCCGCCTCATGGGCCGCGAGAATCTCTGGCAGCGAGTTGCGCAGGTACTCGACCCAGGTCTTGATCTTGGCATCCAGGTACTGCCGCGATGGGTAGATGGCGTACAGGTTCAGTTCCTGCAGGCGGTACTCGGGCAACACTCGCACCAGGCTACCGTCACGCAGGCCGTCGATGGCCGAATAGATCGGCAGCACGCCTACGCCCATGCCGCTGCGGATCGCGGTCTTCATGGCATCAGCGGTGTTGACCATGAACGGCGAGCTGGTGATGTTGACCATCTCCTGGCCTTCCGGTCCGTCGAACAGCCACTTTTCCAGCGGGATCACCGGGCTGACCATGCGCAGGCAGGCATGCTTGAGCAGGTCGGCGGGCTTGTGCGCAGTGCCGTGGCGGGCGATGTAGCCGGGCGAGGCGCAGACGATGCTGTAGGTGATGCCAAGGCGCTGTGACACGAACCCCGAATCGGGCAGTTCGGTGGCCAGCACGATGGACACGTCATAACCCTCGTCGAGCAGGTCGGGCACGCGGTTGGCCATGGTCAGGTCGAAGGTGACGTCCGGGTGCGACTCGCGGTAGCGGGCGATGGCATCGACCACAAAGTGCTGGCCCACCCCGGTCATCGAGTGCACCTTCAACTGCCCGGCCGGGCGGGCGTGGGCATCGCTGGCTTCGGCTTCGGCTTCTTCCACATAGGTAAGAATCTGTTCGCAACGCATCAGGTAACGCTTGCCGGCCTCGGTCAGCGCAATGCGGCGGGTGGTACGGTTGAGCAGCCTTGTTTGCAGATGGGCTTCCAGGTTGGAGACCGCCCGCGACACGTTCGCGGTGGTCGTATCCAGTTGCGCGGCAGCAGCGGTAAAGCTGCCAAGCTGGGCTACGCAACTGAAAGCACGCATGTTTTGCAGGGTGTCCATGGGTCACTCTCGATGTAGAGGACAAAATTGTGTCACGAAGTAACGCAAAAAAGCTGAAAAGTTACCTTCGACCAAAGGCGGATTATCGCTGTTTTGGTAACAAAGATTCGCAGGAATCTGCGCTTATCGCCAGTGCTGTCGCCCCCTAGAATTGCCCGGCCCCTTCACCTCTTCCTCGGGAAATCGCAGCTGTGCCGCGTCGCATCATCAGAACGCTCAATGCGTTCAGTGCCTGTGCCCTTGCCCTCACCTTGAGTGGCTGTATCGGAACCTGGGGCATCGCCCCGCAAAGCAAGACGCTGCAAGCCAATACCTTGACCACCGACGCGGCCATACGCGAAGCCGCGACCGACGCCCATTGGCCTGACCAGCAGTGGTGGCACGCCTATGGCGACCCGCAGCTGGACCGCTGGATTGCCCTGGCCGTGGCCGGCAGCCCAAGCCTGGCCATGGCCGCGGCGCGGGTGCGCGAAGCCAAGGCCATGGCTGGCGTGGTCGAGTCGGCGGAAAAGCTCCAGGCCAACGGCCAGGCCACGCTCAAGCGCCACAACTGGCCTGAAGACCAGTTCTACGGCCCTGGCGCGCTGTCGGGCGCCAACACCTGGGACAACAACGCTGCCATTGGCTTCAGCTACGCCCTCGACCTGTGGGGGCGCGAGCGCAACGCCAGTGAGCAGGCCGTGGACCAGGCGCACATGAGCGTGGCCGAAGCCCGCCAGGCGCAACTGGAGCTGCAGAACAACGTGGTGCGCGCCTACATCCAACTGAGCCTGCACTTTGCCCAGCGCGATATCGTCAAGGCCGAACTGGAGCAGCAGGAGCAGATCCTGGCGCTGGCCAAGCGTCGTCTGGATGCCGGCATCGGCACTCACTTCGAGGTCAGCCAGGCCGAAGCGCCGCTGCCGGAAACCCACCGCCAGCTCGACAGCCTCGACGAAGAAATTGCCCTGACCCGCAACCAGCTGGCGGCGTTGGCTGGCAAAGGCCCGGGGGAGGGCGCACAGTTGCAGCGCCCGACCCTGGCCCTGGCCGCGCCGCTGAAGCTGCCCTCGAACCTGCCTGCCGAACTGGTCGGCCAGCGCCCCGATGTGGTCGCCAGCCGCTGGCAGGTGGCCGCTCAAGCGCGTGGCATCGATGTTGCCCATGCCGGCTTCTTCCCCAACGTCGACCTGGTCGGCAGCCTGGGCTTCATGGCTACCGGTGGTGGCCCGCTGGAGTTCCTGACCGGGCGCAAGTTCAACTACAACGTCGGCCCGGCGATCAGCTTGCCGATCTTCGACGGTGGCCGCCTGCGTTCGGAGCTGGGCGTGGCCTCGGCGGGGTACGACGTAGCGGTGGCGCGCTACAACCAGACCGTGATTGGTGCGCTGAAGAACATTTCCGACCAGTTGATCCGCCGCGAGTCGATGAAAGAGCAGTCGCACTTCGCGGCCGAGTCCGTCGCCGCAGCTCAGAAAACCTACGACATCGCCATGGTCGCCTTCCAGCGCGGCCTTACCGACTACCTGAACGTGCTCAATGCGCAGACATTGCTGTTCCGCCAGCAGCAGGTGCAGCAACAGGTGCAGGCCGCCCGCCTGGTCGCCCATGCCGAGCTGGTCACCGCCCTGGGCGGCGGCCTGCAGGCCGGCCAGGATGTGCCGAAGGAGGAACGCCAGGCTGCGCCGAAAACCCCGGCTACCCTGGCCATTTTCGACAAGAAGCCGGATAACGCCGAATGAGCACTTCCAGTTTGCCCGTGCGCTGGCTGCAAAGCCTGGAATGGCGCCGGGGCTTCTTTGCCTGGGCACGCACCGACGGCGTGACCTGGGTGTACATCTTCAAGGTGCTGGCCGCCGCGTTCATCACGTTGTGGCTGGCCATGCGCCTTGAGCTGCCGCAACCACGCACGGCCATGATCACCGTGTTCATCGTCATGCAGCCGCAAAGCGGGCATGTGTTCGCCAAAAGCTTCTACCGGGTGCTCGGCACCCTGGCCGGCTCGGCGATGATGGTGGCACTGATCGCCATCTTCCCGCAGAACACCGAGCTGTTCCTGCCCAGCCTGGCGCTGTGGGTGGGCCTGTGCTCGGCCGGTGCCATGCGCTACCGCACCTTCCGCGCCTATGGCTTCGTGCTGGCCGGTTACACCGCCGCGATGATCGGCCTGCCGGTACTGCAGCACCCTGACCAGGCGTTCATGGCAGCCGTATGGCGGGTGCTGGAGATTGCCTTGGGGATTCTGGTGTCGACCTTCGTCAGTGCCGCAATCCTGCCGCAGTCGGCCAGCGCCGCGATGCGTAACGCCCTGTACCAGCGCTTTGGCGTGTTCGCCGGTGTGGTGGTCGAGGCCCTGCGTGGCGATAGCCAAAAGGACCGTTTCGAGAGCAGCAACGTGCGTTTCGTGGCAGAGGCCGTAGGCCTTGAAAGCTTGCGCAACGTCACCGCCTTCGAAGACCCGCACATGCGCCGGCGCAGTGGTCGGCTGGTGCGGATGAACAGTGAGTTCATGGCCATCACCACGCGCTTCAACGCCCTGCACCGCTTGCTGGAGCGGCTGCGTGCCCGTGGCCCGCTACAGATTGTCAGTGCCATCGAGCCGGGCCTGAATACCTTGGTGGAGCTGCTGCAGCCCTACGTGGGGCGGGCGTTGACCGACGCCGATGCACTGCGCCTGACCCTGGAGCTGGCCGCCTACAAGGAAGGCCTGCAGGCCCAGGTGCGCGGCTTGCGGGCCGAATACCTGGCGACCGACCCCAGTGAATCCGACTTGCTCGACTTTCACACCGCGTTCGAACTGCTGTATCGCTTCGTCGACGAGATGTTCAGCTACGCCGAAACCCATGCCTCGCTGGCCGCGCACACGCACCAGCGCGAGCAGTGGGACGAGCCCTACGTGGCGCAGACCAGCTGGCTGGTGTCGCTGGCCGCCGGTGTGCGTGCCTCGGCGGTGCTGTTGCTGCTGGGTAGCTACTGGCTACTCAGTGACTGGCCCAGCGGCGCCATGATGACCCTGATCGCCACCGTCACCGTGGGCCTTTCGGCGGCGTCGCCGAACCCCAAGCGCATGTCGTTCCAGATGGCCTGCGGCACGGCCATCGGTGCTTTTGTCGGGTTCTTCGAAACGTTCTTCGTGTTCCCCTGGATCGACGGTTTCCCGCTGCTGTGCATGGTGCTGGCACCCGTGTTCGTGTTGGGCGCGTTTCTGTCGTCGCGCCCGGCCTATGCCGGCTACGGCATCGGCTTGCTGGTGTTTTTTGCGATTGGCTCGGTGCCGAACAACCTCACCGTGTATGACCCCTACACCTTCATCAACGACTACATCGGCATGGTGATCGGCATGTTCGTCTGTGCCGCCGCCGGGGCGATCATCCTGCCGCCCAACAGCCGCTGGTTGTGGAGCCGCCTGGAACAAGAGCTGCGCGAGCAGGTGCTGTTCGCCATCAGTGGTCGCCTGCGCGGCATCGGCACGGCGTTCGAAAGCCGCACCCGCGACCTGTTGCACCAGGCCTATGGCCTGGCGGCGGGCAAGCCGCAGGTGCAGAGCCAGTTGATGGGCTGGATGTTCACCGTGCTGGAAATCGGCCACGCCGTGATCGAGTTGCGCAAGGAGCAGGCCCGTGCGCCGGTGCACCCGGCCTACGCAGAGTCGCAGCCGTGGCGCCAGGCGATTCGCGTCATGGGCCGTGCCCTGGCGCGGTTGTTCCTGCAGCCAAGCGCCAGCAACCACGAGCGTGCATTGGTGGCCGTGGACCATGCCATCGCCCGCGTGCAGGCCACCGACGAGCCGTTCGCCCGGCACTTCGACACCTCGGTGCTGCGCCGTGCGCAAAGCTACCTGCACTTCATCCGTTCTTCCCTGCTGGACCCACAGTCGCCACTGGCACCGGCGAAAGGATTGCACCATGCCCCGTGAAATCGCCTTCCATGGCGTGTACATGCCCACCATGACCTTGATGTTCCTGTTCGCCCTGGGCCTGGCCTGGGGCCTGGACCGGTTCATCGCCAGCCATGATGGCTACCGTTTCTTCTGGCACCCGGCGCTGCTGCGCCTGAGCCTGTTCGTCTGCCTGTTCGGCGCCATGGCGCTTACTGTCTACTGGTGAGAAACCTTCGATGAAAAAGTTCTTCAGCCTGATCGCCACCCTGCTGGTGCTGGTCGCTGCCGTGGCCATCGGTCGCCAGTTGTGGTTGCACTACATGACCACCCCATGGACCCGCGACGGCCGCGTGCGTGCCGACATCATCAACGTCGCCGCCGACGTGCCCGGCTACGTGGTGGACGTACCGGTCAAGGACAACCAGCGGGTGAAGAAGGGCGACCTGCTGATCCAGATCGACCCCGAGCACTACCAGTTGGCGGTCGACCAGGCCAAGGCGCTGGTCGCCTCGCGCAAGGCCACCTGGGAAATGCGCAAGGTCAACGCCAAGCGCCGGGCCGACATGGACAACCTGGTGATCTCCAAGGAAAACCGCGACGATGCCAGCAACATTGCCAACGCTGCCCAAGCCGATTACCAGCAAGCCCTTGCTGAACTGGCCGCAGCCGAACTGAACCTCAAGCGCACGCATATCGTGGCCACGGTGGATGGCTATGTGACCAACCTGAACATCCACAAGGGCGACTATGCGCGTACCGGTGAGGCGGTGATGGCGGTGGTCGATGAGAACTCGTTCTGGGTGTACGGCTTCTTCGAAGAGACCAAGCTGCCGCACGTGAAGGTGGGTGACCAGGCCGAGCTGCAGATGATGAGCGGCGAGCGCATCAAGGGGCATGTGGAGAGCATCGCCCGTGGCATCTACGACCGCGACAACCCGCAAAGCCGCGAGCTGATTGCCGATGTGAACCCTACGTTCAACTGGGTGCGGCTGGCGCAGCGGGTGCCGGTGCGTATTCACATCGATGAAGTGCCGGAAGGGTTTTTGCTGGCGGCGGGGACGACGTGTACGGTGGTGGTGAAGCCGAGTTCGCCTTGAGAGATTTGTAGTCAGGAACATCGAGCGCCGCCCGCGCGGCGCTCGATCTCAAAGGCGCTGTAAAAATCATGGCGAGCACCTGCATGCCCAAATGAAGCTCAGAGCCAAGCGTCCAATCTTCTGTGATTTCTACCCCGCCGCCCCCACCAACACCGGCACCTTCACCTGGTCAATCACCTTCGCGCTGATGGAAGGGTCGAGCAACCGTCCCAGCCGCGACAGGTGACGGTGGCCCATGATGATCAGCTCGCAATTGAGTTCGTGCGCCTTAATCACGATCACATCGACCGGCTGCCCAGCCACCATGCAACCCCGGCTGGCAAAGCCGGCTTGCTGCAGTTCGCGCACGGCCTCGGTCACGGCGTGGTCGGCATGCTGCTGTTCCTCGCAGGCGGCGGGGTATTCCTCCAGCTCTTCGGTGGTATAGGGCGCTGGTTGCTCATGCACGGCGAAGGTGGAATCGATGGCCAGCAGCACGTGCAATTCGTGCTCGCCAGGGCGGCAGTAGCGGCGGGCGAGGGCCAGCAGGGCACTGGAAGCCGGGGAGGCGTCGATGGCGATCAGGACGGAGCTGGGCATGTAGGATCCTTGGCAATGGCTGGCGGGTGTATCTGCAGGATCGGCCCTTTCGCGGGCACGCCCGCGAAAGGGCCGATCCTGCCAATGCTCTATTTAAGGCCGAACACGGTCAGTGAATAAATGCCCCACAACGCACGAGCGCATTGCGTCTGGTGCAATCGAGCAACCTGTTACCATCGCCATTCCCACAGCTGTAACGGAAAACGGCCATGCAACTCCCGGACATGAACCTGCTCGTCGCCCTCGATGTCCTGCTCGACGAGGGCAGCGTGGTCGGCGCAGCTCAGCGAATGAACCTGAGCCCGGCGGCCATGAGCCGGACACTGGGGCGCATTCGCGAAGCCATGGGTGACCCGATCCTGGTGCGTGCCGGTCGTGGCCTGGTGCCCACGCCGCGGGCGCTGGCCCTGCGCGAGCAGGTGCATGGGTTGGTAGAGCAAGCCGGGCAGGTGTTCCGTAGCCGCGACGATGTAGACCTGGTGAACCTGGACCGTGCCTTCAACATACGCACCAATGACCTGTTCATCGCCCTGTACGGCGCCCAATTGCTGAGCATGATGCTGGCCCAGGCGCCGCGTACCGTGTTGCGGTTCGTCCCGGAGGGCAGCGGTGACGATGATGCGGTGCTGCGCAACGGGCATATCGATTTGATCATCAGCTCGGCCGTTGAACTTGGCCCGGAAATCAAGGTGCAGAGCCTGTTCAGCACCTACTTCGTGGGCCTGGCGCGTGTGGGGCACCCGATTTTCGACGCCCCGATCACCCCAGAGCGTTTTGCCGCCTACCCGCAGATCAGCGTATCGCGGCGCGGCCGGGCCAATGGGCCGATCGATGTGGCGTTGGCCAACCACAAGGTAGAGCGGCGGGTGGCCCTGATCACCACCAGCTTTCACTCGGCGATGTTCTCGCTGCCGGATTCGGACTTGATCCTGCCGATACCCGCCAACATCCTCAACAGTGTGCAGCGGCTGAAGCTGCCATTGCGCTCGTTCGAAATCCCGGTGCCGTTGGAGAAAGTCAATGTGAAGCAGGCGTGGCACCCGCGTTTCGACAACGACCCCGCACACCGTTGGCTGCGCCAGACGTTGAAAGCGTGTGGGCGCATTGACCCGTGATGTCGCCATTGATTGCGTCTGACGCAATATAAAACTGCCAACAAGTCAGTTTTCGTCAGCATTCGACCTTCTTAAACTTGCTCCAGCCCTGAAATTGTTGCTGGAGATGTATTCCCATGAGTTCCCTGACCGCGCCCCCTGCGGCGCTGGCCGCCGCCCCCGCGCCGGCCGCGCCTGCGCAGACGGCGTTTGGCCTGCAGGTGGTAGTGGGGCTGTTCGGTGTGTTGCTGGCCGTGCTGTGCGCAGGCCTCAACGAGTCGGTTACCAAGATTTCCCTCGCCGATATCCGCGGTGCCATGGGCATCGGTGCTGACGAAGGTGCCTGGCTGCTGGCGGTGTACAGCGCCGCCTCGGTCTCGGCCATGGCCTTTGCGCCGTGGCTGGCCACCACCTTCTCGCTGCGGCGCTTCACCATGAGCGCCATCGGCCTGTTCGCCGTGCTCGGCTTGCTGCAACCGTTCGCCCCCAACCTGCACAGCCTGATGCTGCTGCGCGTGCTGCAGGGCTTTGCTTCGGGGGCCTTGCCACCGATGCTGATGAGTGTGGCCCTGCGCTTCCTGCCACCGGGCATCAAGGTCTACGGCCTGGCCTGCTATGCCCTGACTGCCACCTTCGGCCCCAACCTTGGCACGCCGTTGGCGGGGCTGTGGACCGAGTATGTCGGTTGGCAATGGGCGTTCTGGCAGATCATTCTGCCCTCGCTGCTGGCCATCGTCTGCGTCGGCTGGGGCCTGCCGCAGGACCCGCTGCGCCTGGAACGTTTCAAGCAGTTCGACTGGCGTGGCGTGCTGCTCGGCCTCCCCGCCATCAGTTGCATCGTACTGGGCCTGTCGCTGGGCGACCGCTGGGGCTGGTTCGATTCGCCGCTGATCTGCTGGCTGCTGGGCGGTGGCCTGGTGTTGCTGGTGCTGTTCATGTTCAACGAGTGGTCCGAACCGCTGCCGTTCTTCCAGTTGCGCATGTTGCAGCGGCGCAACCTGAGTTTCGCGCTGGTGACACTGGCCGGTGTGCTGATCGTGCTCTCGGGCGTGGGCAGCATTCCTTCGGCCTACCTGGCGCAGATCCAAGGCTACCGCCCGGCACAGACCAGCCCGCTGATGATGCTGGTGGCCATGCCTCAACTGATCGCCCTGCCGCTGACGGCGGCACTGTGCAACATCCGTGCAGTGGACTGCCGCTGGGTGCTGGGTATCGGCCTGGCGATGCTGGCGGTGTCCTGTGTCGGCAGCAGCCTGCTGACCAGCGAATGGATCCGTGGCGACTTCTACCCGTTCTACCTGCTGCAGGTGTTCGGCCAGCCGATGGCCGTGCTGCCGTTGCTGATGCTGTCCACCAATGGCATGACCCCGCAGGAAGGCCCGTTCGCCTCCAGCTGGTTCAACACCGTGAAGGGCTTGGCCGCCGTGATCGCCGGTGGCCTGCTGGACGCCCTTGGCACCCTGCGCCGGCACTTCCATTCCAACCACCTGGTGGACAGCCTGGGCAACGCCCCGCTGGTCGACGACAGCGCTGCAGGCCTGGCCAAGCGCATCCACGACCAGGCGTTGGTCCTGACCTCGGCCGACCTGTACCTCGTCATGGCCTGCATTGCCGTGGCCTTGATCTGCCTGATTCCTTTCGTGCCTACCCGGGTCTATCCGCCGCGTGCGGTGGCCTGAACCCTGGATGAATTCGAGAACCGCTGAAATGACCAACAACCGCAAAACCCTGTTCATCGGCTCGGTGCTGGCCGTGGCCGTCCTGGCTGGCATCGTCGGCCCCTGGATGTTGGGCAGTGACCACCGCCAGAGCACCAATGACGCCTATGTGATCGCCGACTACACCGTGGTCGCGCCCAAAGTCGCCGGTTTCATCAAGGACGTGCTGGTGGAAGACAACCAGCACGTCACCGCAGGCCAGTTGCTGGCGACCATCGATGCCCGTGACTACCAGGCCGCGCTGGATGCCGCGCAGGCGCAGTTGCTGGTAGCCCAGGCGCAAAGCGCCGATGCCCGTGCCACCCTGGAGCGCCAGGCGGCGCTGATTGCCCAGGCCGAGGCTGCTGTCAAAGCGGCCCAGGCCGAAGCGGCGTTCGCCGACCATGAAGTCAACCGCTACAGCCGCCTGGCCGAGCAGGGCGCCGGTACCGTGCAGAACGCCCAACAGGCGCGCAGCGGTGTCGACCAGGCCCGTGCTCGCCTGGCCAATGCCCAGGCGGCGCTGGTGGCGGCGCGCAAGCAAGTGGACATTCTCACCGCTCAGGTGGCCAGCGCCGATGGCCAGCTCAAACGTGCCGAAGCGGGGCTGGAAAAGGCTCAGCTCGACCTGTCCTACACCCGCATCACTGCACCGGTGGACGGTATGGTCGGCGAGCGCGCCCTGCGCGTCGGCGCCTACGTCAACCCAGGCGCCCGCCTGCTGTCGGTGGTGCCGTTGCAACAGGCCTATGTGGTCGGCAATTTCCAGGAAACCCAGCTGACCCACGTGCAACCGGGCCAGCCGGTGAGCATCAGCGTCGATACCTTCTCCGGCGAAAAGCTGCACGGCCATGTAGAAAGTATCGCTCCTGCCACCGGCGTCACCTTCGCTGCCGTGAAACCGGACAACGCCACCGGCAACTTCACCAAGGTGGTGCAGCGCATCCCGGTGAAAATCGTCTTCGATGATGGGCAGCCGCTGCTCAGCCGTCTACGTGTGGGCATGTCGGTGGAAGCGACCATCGACACCCGTGGTGACAAGTTGGACGGCAAAGAGGTAAGTGCACGATGAAATCGGCATTTCGCTTGAGCCCTTTATTGCTGGCCGTACTGATGGCCGGCTGCACCATGGGCCCGGACTTTCTGCGCCCCGACAGCCAGGCACCGCAACAGTGGGCGCCGCTGCAGGGTGAGGCAGCGGCCAGCCAGCCGCAGGCCGAACCGCTGGAGTTGCGCTGGTGGGAATCCTTTCACGATGCCCAGCTCAGCGCCTTGATCCAGCGCGTCGCCGAACGCAACCTCGACCTGCAGATGGCCAGCGCACGGTTGCTGCAAAGCCGTGCCCTGCGCAGCACCGTGGCCGCCGACGAAATGCCGTCGGTGGACGCCAACGCCGGCTACAGCCGCGCGCGTAACAGCGCCGAAGGCCTCAGCGACCCGTCCGGCAAAGCGGGTAAAGCGGCGTACAACCTCTGGCAAGGCGACCTGGTGGCAGGTTGGGAGTTGGACCTTTGGGGCCGCGTACGACGCCAGGTCGAGGCTGCCGATGCCAGCGTCGAAGTGGCTGAGAACGACCGCCGTGGGGTGCTGCTTGCCCTGCTGTCGGAAACCGCCGGCAACTACATCCAGCTGCGCGCGGTGCAGCACACCCTGGATGTGACGCAGGACAACCTCAAGGTTGCCCGGCACAGCCTGAAGCTGTCCGAAGACCGCCAGGCCGAAGGCGTTGCCACGCGCCTGGATGTGGCCCAGGCCAGCGCTCAGGTCGCGTCGATCGAGTCGCGACTGCCCAGCCTGGAAGCCCGCCGTGATGACCTGATCAACGCCCTCAGCCTGCTCGCTGCCGAACCGCCACGCAGTTTGCAGGCCGAATTGCTGCAGGGCGGTGAGCTGCCCGCGCCGCAGCAGAAGTTTGCCATTGGCTTGCCGTCCGAACTGGCCGAGCGCCGCCCGGACATCCGCCAGGCCGAGGCCCGCCTGCATGCCGCCACCGCCAGCATCGGTGTGGCCAAGGCAGATTTCTACCCGAGCATCCGGCTGTCGGGCAGTGTCGGTTTCCAGGCCATGCAGCTGTCTGATTTCGGTGGCTGGGATTCGCGTCGGTTTGCTTTCGGGCCGCAGCTGTCGCTGCCGATCTTCGAGGGTGGCCGGCTCAAGGGCACCCTGGAACTGCGCGAGGCGCAGCAGCAGGAGGCCGCGCTGAACTACCGCAAGGTGGTGCTGGGGGCCTGGCATGAAATTGACGATGTGCTGCGCCTGTACAACGCCAGCCAGTTACGCCGTGACCATTTGGCCGAGGCCGTGCGGCAGAACCGCATCGCCCTGGAAACCGCCCAGCGCCAGTATGTGGAAGGGGCAGTGGACTTTCTCAATGTGCTGACAGTGCAAGGGGCATTGCTGGCCAGCGAGGAGCAGTGGATCGACAGCTCGGCAGCGGTGTCGCAGGCCTTGGTGGGTTTGTACAAGGCTTTGGGCGGTGGCTGGCAGGCGTTTGATGAGCAGCCAGCGAACAAAGCCTAGAAAGCGGGGCCGCTGTGCGGCCCATCGCGACACAAGGCCGCTCCTACAGGAGACCGCGACTGCCTGTAGGAGCGGCCTTGTGTCGCGATGGGCTGCAAAGCAGCCCCAGGGCACCCGAAAACTCAGAGGGGGCGTAGCAGGCCAAAGCGCTTGCGTAATGCCCAGTCTAGCAACCGTCTTGGCAGCAACCGGGCCATTAACGGCAACGCCGTACTGCCATTGCCCAACCGCACCACCCCCGGTACCGGCGACTTGCCGACTGCCGCCAACACCCCCCGGGCAAACACCGCCGCCGAAGTCGGCCTGTCCTGCGAAGCCCGCGCCCGTGCCTGCACATGCTCGCGCAGCGGCCACCACGGTGAATCCGCCGCCAGCACCTGCTCGGCCTGGCGCTGGGCATGGCTGGCGAACTGCGTGGCAATCGCCCCCGGCTGCACTTCCATCACCTGCACACCGAACGGTGCCAGCTCCAGGCGCAAGGCATCGCTCAGCGCATGCACGGCGGCTTTCGAGGCGCAGTAGGCACCGGCGAATGGCGTGACCAGCACGCCGGAGACGCTGCCGATGTTCACCACCAGGCCCCGTGAGCGGCGTAGCAGCGGGAACAGCGCACGGGTAACGCCGACTACGGCGAAGACGTTGGTTTCGAACTGCTGGCGCAGGGCATCCACGCCGCCATCGAGCAACGGGCCCATGGCGCCGTAGCCGGCGTTGTTGATCAGGATGTCGAGGCTTTCCAGTTCGTCGGCCAAGCGGGCCAGCGCCTCGCCGTCGTTCACATCCAACTGCCGGGCGGTGTAGCCGGCGGCGCTCAGTTGCTCGACATCTTCAGGCTTGCGGGCAGTGGCCCAGACGTGGTGGCCGGCATCGCGAAAAGCGTCGGCCAAGGCGCGGCCGATGCCGCTGGAACAACCTGTGATCAGGACAGTGGGCATGGGAGAGGCCTTCGATTAATTGGCGAATGTACCTTGCAGGTGCTCGGCACGAAATTCCAGGGTCTGTGGCCGGTACCCGGAGCGCAGCGGCGGCACCGGCAGGCAATCTTTCCACTCGGCTCCCGGCTGCAACTCACCCGGTCCACGGTAACGCGGGGCGTTGTAGGTATTCTCGGCCAGGTTCACGGTATCGCCCGGCGCATACGCCGCTACCCGCCAACGAAGCTCGGTGAGCGGGGCCTTGTTGCCGTTTTTCATGCGTACCTGCAGGGCGCGGTCGGCAGGGCACTGCTCGGGAGCGTAGCTCAGGCGCAGGTCCAGGCGGGCCAATTGCGAGGCTTCGCGGTTTTCCTGCCAGGCAACGAACAGGGCTACCAGGCCCAGGCCGCAAACGGCGGCCAGCGAAATCGGCAAGGCCTTGGCCGGGTAGCGCAACAGCAGCACCAGCCAGGTGAGGATGAGGAAGGCACCGATGATCATTGGGCTTGAAGACCTTGGTTGCGCGGGGTCTGACCATCGTAGCCTGAAATGGGGGAGGGCTCAAAAGCGCGAGGGCTTCGCCCTCGTGTCGAGAAAGGGCCGCAAAGCGGCCCCAGGGGTTTACTTACTGCGCAATCGTCTTGACCGAAACACCTCGCTCCACCGGCGTCGATGTCCGGCCATACACATCCTCGAAGCGCTCGATGTCATCCTCGCCCAAATAACTGCCGGACTGCACTTCGATGATCTCCAGCGGGATCTTGCCTGGGTTGCGCAGGCGGTGCACCGATGCGATCGGGATGTAGGTCGACTGGTTTTCGGTCAGCAGGAACACGTTCTCGTCGCAGGTGACCTCGGCGGTGCCGGACACCACGATCCAGTGCTCGGCGCGGTGGTGGTGCATCTGCAGCGACAGGCTGGCACCCGGCTTGACGGTGATGTGCTTGACCTGGAAGCGGCCACCCATGTCCACCGAGTCGTACGAGCCCCACGGGCGATACACTTCCAGGTGGTTCTGGGTTTCAGTGCGGCCCTGCTCGTCCAGGGTCTTGACCATCTGCTTGACGCCCTGGACCTTGTCCTTGTGGGCAATCATCATGGCGTCCTTGGTTTCGACCACCACGATGTTTTCCAGGCCGATCACCGACACCAGCTTGCCGTTGCCGTGGATCATGCAATTGCGGCTGTCCTGCACCACCACGTCGCCCTTGGTGACGTTGCCGTTGTCGTCCTTCTCGTGCACTTCCCACAGCGATGACCAGCAGCCCACGTCGCTCCAGCCGGCCGACATCGGCACTACGCAGGCGCGCTGGGTTTTTTCCATCACCGCGTAGTCGATGGAGTTGTCCGGGCAGCAGGCGAAGGTGGCTTCGTCGATGCTCAGCACATCGCCGTCTTCCTCGCTGCGCTCCAGCGCCAGCACGCAGGTGTCGTAGATGTCGCCGTCGTGCTTTTTCAGCTCTTCGAGGAAGCGGCTGGCGCGGAACAGGAACATGCCGCTGTTCCAGAAGTAGCCACCGGCCTGGACGAACTCGGCGGCGCGTTTCTCATCGGGTTTCTCGACAAACTGGGCCACGCGTGCCACGCCTTCGGGCAGCAGGGCATCCTGGCTGGAGCGGATGTAGCCGTAGCCGGTTTCCGGCTTGGTCGCCGGCACGCCGAACAGCACCATCTCGCCACGCTCGGCGGCGATGGTGGCCAGGGCCAGGGCGCGCTGCAGGGCCTTCTGGTCGTCGATCACGTGGTCGGCTGGCAGCACCAGCATCAGCTCGTCGCGGCCTTCGTTGACCAGTTTCATGGCGGCCATGGCCACGGCCGGCGCGGTGTTACGGCCGAACGGCTCCATCAGGATGCCTTGGGTTTCCAGCTTCAGCGCAGCCAGCTGTTCCTGGACGATGAACTTGTGGTCCTTGTTGCAGACCACGATCGGTGTGTCCATGCCTTCGAACGCCAGGCGCTCGATGGTTTGCTGGAACAGGGTGTGTTCGCCGGTCAGGGCCAGGAACTGTTTTGGGAACTGCTTGCGCGACAGAGGCCACAGACGCGAACCGCTACCACCAGAAAGAATTACCGGGATCATCATGTTTCTCCAATAGTCGTTAAAGGCAGGGGGATCAGTTGCTAGCCACGGGGCGAGTTACCCACACCGGCGACAAGGCGTTGCCGGAACCCGTTACATACAGCACGGCGGCTTCGCCGCGCTCCAGGGCGACGGGTTTCACGTCACCCACTTTCTTGTCACCTTGGTACAGCGCCAGGTTGACCTTGACCGGGTTGATTTCGCGTTCCCCCCGGCCGTTTGCGGCCACCGGCTTGACCACTTCGGTCTTGCCGTCGGCGGTTTTCAGGGTCAGCTGCTGGTCGCTCAGGTTCTGCACGCGCACCAGGGCTTTCTGCTTGTTCTTGAACGGTGGTTCTTCGATCAACTGCGGGTTGCCGCTGCTGCTGTTGACCAGGGTGTAGTACTTGTCCGAGGCCAGCTTGACCGGCACGCTCTTGCCGCCGACCTGGGCTGTGTAGTCGCCGCCTGGCAGGAAGCTGAAGTCGCTGCTGGCCTGGGCGCCAACCTGCTTGATCTGGGTGTTGCCGACCGAGGCGGCGGCCGGTGCGCTGGCCGCGTTGTACAGGCGCACGAAGGTCGAGCCTTTCGGCGCGCTCGGGCCATACAGCGCGGCATCCGCGCCGGCGAAGGCCTGCATGGAAGCAAGGGACAGGCCGGCCGCGAGGGTGAGGGCTTTGGCAATGGAAGTCTTGGTAGTCATGTGCGTTTCCTCTCTATCGATCAGTGGCGCGTCTGGTTGGACGACAAGGCCAGGTTTTCTTCGGTTTTACGGGTGTTCTTCAGCTGCGCGATCCACTGCGGATCGAAACTGCTGAGGTCGTTTTTCATGGGCAGATAACGCTCGGGGAATTCCCACACCACCACTTGCGGTGCGGCGTTTTTAAAGGCATCGCTTTGCAGGTACTTGAGCATTGGCAGCAGCGGGCCATGGCCGTCTTCTGCGTAGTTGGCGACGTCGCTGTTCAGGGCCTGCTGCAGGGCACCAAGGAAGTTCCAGTGCGGGTTGGCGCTGTAGCTGGTACCCACCAGCGCAACCGGAATCTGCTTATCGGCGAACAGTGCGTCCCCCGCGTCACCCTCGGCATCGACCGGGCGGGTGGTGCGCTGCTGCAGGTTGTCCGGGGCCGGCAACAGGTTGCTGAACAAAGGGTCCAGTGGCAGGAAGTTGGTCAGGTCGCCTTTGTAGGGCGCGGTGCTGCCAGCTTCGGTGACGAAGGTTTGCGGGTCACCGTTGAGCAGGTTCTGCCGGCTTACCGCCTCGGCCAGCGTCTGGGCGGCGACTTCGGCGCCCATTGGTGTCCAGTGGGTGTCGGTGCGCAGGAATACCTGGCCGCGGGCTTTGGCTTGTTCCATGGCCGCTTGCAGGTCTGGGGCGAACACGTTGGCCTGGCGTACCTGGGCGTGGAACTGGTTGTACAGGTCATCGTGCAGGCTGGCCGGTTGCTCTTTGCCCAGGTATTCCGAATAGAGGCGCGCCTTGGCCGGGATGATCGCCAGCACCAGCTGGCTACCGTGCTGCTGCAAGGTGTCGCGCACGCCACGGATCAGCGCCAGGTTTTCCTGCATCAGTTGTTCGGCACCGGCGGTGGGCTTGAACTCTTCGTCGCTGAACAACCACTGGTCGCGGCCCAGCACCACACCGGGGCGGCCCTCGTTGAACAGCTTGAAGTCCATGGCCGCCCAAAGGTTCGTGCCCAGGCGCTTGATCGGGAACTCGTCGTCGTAGTGGGTCTCGGCGGCCTTGGCCAGCTTGCCGTTGAGCAGTGTCATCTGCTCGGTGCGCTGAAAGCTTTGCAGGCCACCGGTGGACCACACGCCCATGCCCACCAGCAAGCCAAGGAACGACAGGGAATAAGTGATGCGTAATGTGCGGTTCATGTCATCGGCCTCAGAACTGGAAGTACAGGAACGGCGAGTAGCTCTGCGCCGAAAGCTTGAGGATCGAGGCGACGAACAGCAGCAGAATCAGGGCGCGGGTCATCACCCGGGTCCAGTCCAGGCCGATCGAGCCATCGCTGTTCACCTGCACCGGGGTTGCCTTGGGCGTCGGTTTGGCATTGCGGTAGAAGTCGCGTAGGCCGAAGAACGCCAGGGTGAGGTAGGCGATGACCAGGGTCGCCACCTGCAGGCCGGTCAGCTGGGCACTGTTGAGTTCCGACAGCTGCCAGTCGCCGAAGCTGAACATGGCGCCGTACATGCGGCCGGCCACGTGCAGGTTCTCGGCGCGGAAGATCACCCAGCCGACCACCACCAGCAGGAAGGTGAAGGCCCATTTGACCGGGTTGAAGCGCTGCGGGTTGGTGTCGATGCCCAGCGCGCGTTCGATGGCCAGCCACATGCCGTGCCAGGCGCCCCAGATGATGTAAGTGAAGTTGGCACCGTGCCACAGGCCGCCCAGCAGCATGGTCAGGAACAGGTTGCGGTAGGTGTTGAAGGTGCCTTTGCGGTTACCGCCCAGGGTGATGTACAGGTAGTCGCGCAGCCAGGTCGACAGGCTGATGTGCCAGCGCCGCCAGAACTCGGTGATCGATTGGCTGATGTATGGCTGCTTGAAGTTCTCCATGAAGCGGAAGCCCATCATCAGGCCCAGACCGATGGCCATGTCGCTGTAGCCGCTGAAGTCGAAGTACAGCTGTGCGGTGTACGCCAGCGCGCCCAGCCAGGCATCGCCCGTGGTCGGGTTTTGCAGGGCGAAGCAGTGGTCGGCGACCACGGCCAGGGTGTCGGCGATGAACACTTTCTTGATGAAGCCCTGCATGAAGCGGGTGCAGCCTTCGGAAAACTTGTCCAGGGTGTGGGTGCGGTTGTTGAATTGCTCGACCAGGTCCTTGAAGCGCAGCACGGGGCCTGCGATCAGGTGCGGGAAGATGGCCACGAACGCGGCGAAGTCGATCAGGTTGCGAGTAGCCGGGGTGTCGCCACGGTAGACGTCGATGATGTAGCTGATCGACTCGAAGATGTAGAACGAGATACCGATCGGCAGCAGCACGTGGGTGAGGATGAACGGCTCAAGGCCGAACGAGGCCATGATCGCGTTGAGGCTTTCGACGCCGAAGTTGGCGTACTTGAAGTAGCCGAGAATCGCCAGGTCGACACCCACGCCAAGCAGCAGCCAGCGCTGGGCGGGCTTGGTGCGCACACCGGCGGCACCCACTTTGAGGCCGATCCAGTAATTCCACAGGGTGACCCCGGCGAACAGGGCCAGGAAGTCCACCCGCCACCAGGCATAGAAGATGTAGCTGGCGATCAGCAGCAGCAGGTTGCGATAACGTTGCCCGCTCAGGTAGTACAGGCCGAGGAAGATCGGCAAGAACAGGAACAGGAACACGTTGGACGAGAAGACCATCCCGGTTCTCCTAATTTGTTCACAGCATCCAGGGCAAAGCGCCCCCCAAACCCCCCAGCAAAAAGCTGGAGGAAACCGTTGTCACTTCATTCCTGATGGGCCGCAAAGCGGCCCTAACCCAGGCGACATCTATTTCTTGCTCTCTGCGTTCGGGTCGTAGACCCGGGTCAGGTCGCCGCCCAGCCGGAAGCTGTTGAACGGCTGCATGCCGTGCTTGCGCTGCAGGGTGTCGCCGACGCAGTGGTACAGTTCGCACCAGGGTTCGAGCCAGGCATACTTGCTGTCGACCTTGAGGTCCTTCATGTCCTGCTTCTCGCCGGTGCGGGCCTTGAACTGGCTCGGGTCGCGGGCACCGGCCAGTACGCCTTCACCCAGACGCTGCAGGGCGAAGTTGTTCTCTTTGCGCAGGTCCACGCCATTGGCCTGGGCAAAGCTGGCAATCATCGCCAGTGGCGGCAGGGCATAGTTGTGGTAGGCCAGTGCGCGCTGCTTGCGCTTGATTTCGTTGGGCAGAAAGCCCTGGTCATCCACCTGGTTGGCGCCCACCTTGTATTCCTTCACGGCCCAGTCGAACAGGTCGCGACGGTCGGTGGCGACAGCGGTCGCCATGACCGACCAGGCCGCCCAGTAGCTGTGGTTGTTGATCTTCTCCAGCGGCAGGTCGCTCCAGTCGCGCACGGTCTGTTCAGCCAGGCGGGCGAACCATTTTTCGATGACTTCGGCTTCAGCCTGGTGCGCGGCCAGCGGCTGCGAGTGGGAGAACTTCAGGCGCAGCCACGAGCCGCTCATGCTGCCCAGTGCCCATTTGCGCATCGACTTGCCGGTGTGGTTGTAGTCGGTGGACAGCAATGCGTCGGCGCGCGCCCAAGTGCCCAGCCAGGCCAAGGTGCAATCGAGCTGCGCCGGGCGGCCATCGCGCATGTACTGGCCAACCATCTTGCTCACGCCTTTCTCAAGCGTGGTGATGTCTTCGGTCGACTTGCGGAAGGCCTTTTCCGAGGCAACATTGAGCGTTGCCCGCGCCTTGTCAGAGCCTTCGTATTTGCTGCGAAACTGCAACGCGCCGGTGTACGGCTTGGGCGCCGCTTCGCAGCGGAAATTGCCGTCGCCGGTCTTGAGCTTTTCGATCCCCTCGTAGTAACCCTGCGGGGGTACCAGCGCAGCGTGCGCGGCACCGCCAAACAGGGCCAAAGCGAGCAGGGCGGGGCTGGAAATTCGCTTCAATAGGGTCATGGATCGCCTCACTGGCCGGCCTGCGCGGTCTGCGCAGGCACGGCGAAGTTGTTGCGTTTGCAGAGCTTGGCCTCGACCTTCTGGGTGCCGCTTTCCGGCCCCTGTACCTCGAACGCCAGCAGGCCCTGGCTGGCCCAGTCTTCGTCTTCACGCATTTGGAAGACGAAGCGGCCGTCGGTGTCGGAGGTTTCCGGTTTTTCCAGCTTGATGTCCTCGTGGCGGCCGTTGAGGTACCAGAGGGTGGCTTGCAACACCTTCACCGACGGGTCTTCGAACTTCACGTCCATCTGCAGGTTGCGGTTGATCAAGTCTTTGATCACGCCGCCCTTGCCGTTGACCATCAGCTCGTTCTTGCCGGGCTTGAGGGTGGTGCTGGCGCTCATCAGGGCAGGGCGGTCGTCGCAGCCGTCATCGAGCAGGCCAAGGATTTGCCGCCAGATGGTTTCCTGGTCCAGGCGGTACAGCGGGGAGAACTCCCACACCAGGATCTTCGGCGGGTGCTTCTGGAATTCCTCGCTGCCCAGGTACTGGATCATCGAGCCCTCCAGGCCACCGCCAGGGAAGGCGACGTTGAGCACGTCGGCGCCGATGTATTGCTCGAGGAAGCCCGAGAAGTTGTAGTTCTTGCCACTGTGGCTGGTGCCGACCAGGGTGATCTGCGCGTTGCCGCCGTCACCGAACAGGTCGTCGCCGCCGCTCGAACCTTTCGGCTCGGTGGCGAACTGGTCCATGTACTGCACCGCGTAGCTGGTGCCGCACAGCTGGCCGGCTACGTTATGCAGGGTGCCGGTCTTGCCCATGCGCCCGGACTTCTTGGTCTCGAATTCCTTGCGCGGTATGCCTTCGAAGGCCGGCATCTTGTGCACGGTGTCGGCCACGATTTTTGCCGCGCGCTCGGCGCCATAGGGCGTCCAGTGCTGGTCGCCACGGAAGTAGAAGTCCTTGCCCTGGTCGGCGGCGGCCAGTTGCTCGTTGGTCAGCGGCGACAGGTCGGGCACGTTGTAGCCCATGCTGGCGAAGCGCTTGAGCATGGCCTGGTAGTTGCCCAGGGCCTTTGGGTAGTCGAAGGCGGCTTTCTCGGCCGGGTTGAGCATGTTGCGGTTCACCAGGCCACGGGTCGGCTGGTACACCACCACCAGTTCCACGCCACGCTTCTTGAACGCGTCGTGCACTTGTTGCAGGCGCTTGTAGCCGGCCGGGGTGGTGGTGAACTCGGTGCGCAGGTCTTCGCGGGTACGGAACAGCCAGTCACCCTTGGCCTGCACCAGCGTGGTGAAGTTCTGCTGGTAGCGGGTGGTGTAGCGGCTGGCATCGTGCGCTTCGGGGCACAGCTGGCAGCAGGGCTCGGCGCTGAAGGTCGGGGCCTTGACGTCTTCGGCGCGCACGCCCTGGCTGATCGCCAGAAGGGCGGCGGACAGGCCCAGCAGTTTCATCAGGTGTGGAGTCATGGTCTGGGCTTCCTTAATCGATCATTTCGGTCTGGCGTTCGACCGGGTCGATCAGCACAGCCTTCTGCTGGCGTACCAGCAGGTCGAGGATTTCGTCCTGGCGCTCGCCCAGCACGCCATTGAGGCTGATGCCGCTGGCCTTGCGTGGGGCGAGCATGGACACCTTGTACAGTTCGACCGACAGCGGCGAGTCGATCGACAGCGGGCCGGAGCCATTGGCCGCCAGCTCGCCACCCACCACGATCAGCGACACCTTGGTGTCGAACGGGTCGAGGGCAATATCGCGGTCGGTGTCGGACAGGTCCTTGATGTGGCCGTACACGCCGACCAGGCCGTTGGCCATGGCGACGTTTTCGTACAGACGAATGTTCACGCTGTTGCGCACGCGGATGCCGTGGCGGCGGTTGTTGATCAGCTTGTTGCCCCAGATCAGGTTGTCGCCACTTTCGTACAGGGTGATGCCGTCGGTGTGGTTGCGGTAAATCTCGTTGTAGGCCACCAAGTTGTTGACGCTGTTACGGTCGATCACTACGCCCGAGAGCTTGTTGTCGTAGCTCTTGTTGTTGATGATCCAGCTGTCGTTGACCTCACGCGAAACGATGATGCCGTGCTTCTTCTTGGTGCCGTACACCGTGTTGCCGGCGATGATCAGGCGGTGCGAGCGGTCGTGCGGGTCGATGCCGTAGACGATGTTGTCGCGGTAGGTGCTGTCCTTGACCACGAAATCCTGGGTTTCGTAGCAATAGAAGCCGTACCACATGTCGCTGAATTCCGAGCCGATGATCCAGCCGGTGGGTTCCGGGCGGCCCATGCGCTTGGCCATGTTCGGCGTGTACTGCGAAATGCTCACGCCATACGACTTGGACTTGGCGTAGCCGAAGCTGGCCATCCTGGTGTTGATGATGTAGGTCTCGGTGCCGCCCCACGACAGCAGGAACGGGCGGAATTCCTTGGGCGAGCGGAAGGTGGCCGGGCCATTGTCCTTTTCCCGCCAGCCGGTCACCTGGGTGTCGGTGACGAACAGCTTGCCGTCGTTGACCAGGAACGAACCGCCCTCCTGGGACAGGCGCAGCTGCTTGACCTTGCCGTCGATCTCGAGGATGCCCTTTTGCCCGACCACGATCGGCAGGCGCGCCAGGTACACACCGGGCTCGACTTCGCTGAGGTACTGTTTGGGCACCTTCTTGCTCAGCTCGACCAGGTCGACATGGCCGTCATCGACGAAGATCGCCTGCGGAATGCCGTGCTGGCGCTGCACCCACTCGGCTGCCTTGTTGTCGCCGCCGACGAACTCCTTGAGGGTGTCCTCCTGGAACATGCGGCGCAGGCTGACCTTGCCTTTGTGGCTACGGTCGATCTTCTTCTGCACCGCCTCGGCGGTGAAACCGGTCAAGTCGGGCAGCTTTGGCGGGTCCATCTGCAGCGGTTCGATCGGTGCGCTGGCCACTGTGTAGGTCTTGGCCTGCTGCAGCTCCTTGGCGATCACCTGGGGTTCTGCGGCAGCGGCCAGGCCGCTGGCCAGCAGCAAGGCGCTGGCCAACAGGCTGTGACGTAAGTGCGGGTGAAGGTTCATAACGGTCAGTCCCCTACCGGCCTCAGAAGCGCCAGATCACATCGACGAAGGCGCGGTGCATGTACGAGTCCGCTTCCTTGCCGTAGGCATCGCCCGGCTTGAATACACCGGCACGCAGGCGCACCAGAGCGGACGGCTCGTCGATGGCCTGGCTCATCGATGCCGGCAGTAGGCCTTGCTTGAAGTACTTGGTCACGACCACGTCCATTTCCTGGCCAAGGTCTTTTTCGCCGTCGACCAACGGGCGGTTCACGCCGTTGTCGTTGACCACCGCGTTGATGCCGCTGGAGCCGATGTTCTGGTTACCGTCGACCCGCCAGAATTTGTGGTAGATCAGGCTAGCGTCGTAGTCGTCGCGCAGCTGCCAGGAGGCGAACAGGGTGGCTGCCTGCAAGTTGCCCAGCTCGCCACGGAAAGCTTCGCCGAAGCGGTGCACGCGCGAGCGGGTGCCGGTGAAGTTGGAGCGGTTGCTCTCAAGGCCGGTCTGCTCGAAGTTGTTCGAGCCGTCGTCGCCACCACCGCCGCTGCCACGGGCGTAGGCCGCACCGACCTGCCATTGCGGGTCCAGGCGCAGGCGAATGCCAAGGTCGGTGGCCCAGGCATTGACGTCGCCGCTCTGCTTGCCGGTGGCAACCTGATCGTTGCCGACGGCCTGGCTGCTGAGGGTGTCGCGGTCACCGGTCAGCCAGGTGACGCTACCCCAGTAGTTGACGGTGTGGTCGTTGCGCCAGTTGTAGGCGTCGCTGTTGGCTTCCAGGCCCAGCCAGGTCAAGTCGCCAGTGCGGGTCTTGTCCAGCGCGTCGACGGTTTCGCCGGGGTTTTTCAGGCTGCCGCTGTCGTGCGTATGGTGTGCCCGCACGCCAACCCAATGGCCAGGCGTCCACTGCGTGGCGACGTTGCCGTAGATGTGGGTGCGGTCCTTGTCTTCCGGGGCCAGTTCGGTGAGGTCAGTGCGGTACTCGCTGAAGCGCTGGGCCACGCCCAGGTCGGCCTTGAGCAGGGTGGTGTCGAAGGTCCAGTTCAATGCTTCGATGTTGGTGTCGCGCCACATGCCATCGTCGCTGCGCAGGCGCTGGCGGCCGAAGCGCAGTTGCTCGCCGGGGTAGGCGGTGAGGCCGCTGTAGCCGACCCAGAACTCGCGCATGGCCAGGTAGCTTTTGTCCGGCTGGCGGCTATCGTCGCCGGTTTCGGTGCTGGTGCCGTCGTCGTTCTGGCGCAGGGTGTCGGTTTCGATGGTGTCGGTGGCGGCGACGGCCTGGCCCATGGCATAGGCACTCCAGTTACCGCGCTCGCCGTACACCCAAGGGCGCAGGTCCAGGCCCAGGCCGTTGACGTCTCCGCCAGGGCGGGTGCCCAGGTCGCGGTCGTCTTCCGACTGGCCGGTGATTTTCACGTCCAGGCCAAAATTCTTTTCAGCGGTCATTTCCGCCAGGGTCGGGCAGGACCACAGCAGGGCGAAGCTCAGGCCGATGCCGGCTTTCACGAAGGGATTGAGCGTCATAGCGAGTCCTCACCGTCTACTTCTTTTTCGTCGTCTTGCAGGGCTTCGAGGGCCAGGGTGCTGTTCGCGCCCTGCGCCATGCTGCCGCGTGCGCGCTTTTCCTGGCCCAACAGTTGCTGGGCCTGGCTGCGCTGGTCAGGCGTGAGTTGCTGGTCGAGTTGCTGCAGCAGTTCGCTCGATTGCGGCGTCGGGTTGGCCTGCGACAGCTGGGCGAACACCCAGGCGTTGCCCGGTTGCGGGCGGATGCCGTGGCCTTCGCTGAACAGCTGGGCCAGGGCATAGTCGGCGCTGTTCTGCCCGCCACGGGCGGCGGCCAGCAGGTGATCGACGGCCTTCTGCGGCTCGACATTGCCCAGGTAGCCACGGCGGTACAGCTGGCCCAGGTAGTAATGGGCGCTGATTTCGCCAGCGTCGGCGGCGGCTTGCAGGTGCTGCTCGGCTTTTTTCGCGTCGGCTGGCAGGGTTTTGCCTTCGTAGTACAGGCGGCCCAGCAACAGTTCGGCGCGTGGTTGTTCGGCCTCGCGGCCCTTGTCGATGTAAGCCATTAGCTGGTCGGTATCGCCCAGTTCGGGGAAGTCGTACAGCAGTTGCGCCAGGCTGACCCAGGATGCCGGGTTGGCGGGGGCCACCTGCTCAAGCAGGTCCTTGGCGGTTTTCTCGTCGGTCTGGCCAAGGCTGCGGTCGGCCAGCACCCGGGCAACGCTGTCGACTCGAGTGGCCGGCACCGCGCCACGGGCGTAGGCGGACTTCAACTGGGCGAGCAGGGCGGCTTGCTGGTCGGCCTGGCCACGCTTCTGGTACACGGTGGCCAGTTCGACGTAGCAGATGTCGGTGCTGTTCAGGGCGGCCTTGCAGATTTTCTCCACGTCGCCCAGGTGCTGGTCGTAGGTGCCCTGGGTGCGGTACAGCAGCACTTGGGCCAGGCCCGCTTCCGGGTTACCGGCGGCGCGCCATTGGTCGATCTGCTGCTGCGCATTGACCTTGGGGAAGCTCTGCGGGTAGCTGAGGTAGAGCATTGCCAGCGGAATCAGGGTATTGCTTTCGCCCTGCTTCGCAGCCTGCTTGAGCAGGGTTTCGGCTTCTTCGCGTTCGGCCTGGGTGCTGTCGGGCTTGGCCACCAGCAGGCGGCCAAGGCGCGCCTGGGCACGGGGCGAAGTGGCCGCCGCTGCGCGGTAGGTGGCCTCGGCTTCCTTGATTTGCGATGGGTCGCGGGTGGCCACCTTGATGTCTGCCAGGCCTACTTGTGCTTCGCTGTAGCCCAGGTCGGCCAGGGCCTTGTAGTTGCGCTCGGCCAAAGCCGTGTCGCCGCGCTTCATGGCTTCGTTGGCCAGGCGCTGGTCAGGCAGGCCGGCACAGCCGGCCAGGGTAATGGCCAGGGCGAGTGTGCACCATGCGAATGGGCGAGCGCTGCGCGCTCGATCGCGACGCAAGGCCGCTCCTACAGGTTGAGTGCCAGGCGACAGATGGGAGAACGACTCGGACCCTGTAGGAGCGGCCTTGTGTCGCGATCGAGGGCAAAGCCCTCGCAACGGCGGCATGCTAGTCATCGCAAGTTCCTCTTACAGCCCACGGGCCACTGCTTTGTCGATCAGCCAGTTCATAGACGGGCCACGGTCGCTGTTGACCGAAGCCGGGCGGCCGGCCAGTTCGGCGGGCATTCCAGTGTCAGGCTTGATCTGCACGCGGATGTCGGAGGACAGGTCTTCGCTGTTGAGGCTGGTGCTGCTGACGATCTGGCCGGTGCGCACTTCGTCTTCGCCGGCGACCTGGAAGTTGACCCGGGTACCCGGCTTGACCTCGTCGAACTGGCGGTAGCTGAAGCGGGCCTCGACCATCGGCGTGGTGGTGCGCGGGATCAGCTGGAAGATCGCCTGGCCTTTGGCTGCGTACTGGCCATCGTCCACCAACTGGCGGGCGACCACGCAATCGCAGGGGCTGGTGAGGGTGCCGGACAGCTGCTTGCCGAACAGTTCTTCGATCTTCGCCGGCTCCAGCTGTGCGTCTTCAAGGTTGCCCTTGAGCATGTCCAGCATGCTGGTGGTGAAGCTGGCCAGTGGCGCGCCCTTGGCGATCTGCCCGCCACTTTCGACCAGGCTGCTCACAGTGCCGTCGCGCGGCATGGTGACGGTGGTGGTCGGTACCGCGACCACACCCGCTTCGGCATGGCTGACGAAGTACATGCCGTACAGCGACTTGGCGACGAAGCCAAAAGCTGCAACGCCGACCACGAACACGCCGAGGGTGACGGTAACGGCCTTGAGCCGGCCGAAGGCGCTCAGGCCCGAACCACCGTCCTTCTGCTTGCGCGCCTTGGTGAAGTTGTCGCGCTGCAGGGTGCTGAGCACGTCGCCGATGCTGATCAGCTCACCGGACAGGTGGCTGGTGATGATGTGCCGCAGCGTGGCGATGTCGCGTGGTTCAAGGTTCTGGAACTGCGCGCCGGTACGGCCATTGTCCGGGTTGTACGAGCGCACCTGGAACTCGATGTCGATCGACAGGCCCAGGTTGTCGACCACGAACTGCAGGCGCCCGCGCAGTACATCGCCTACCGTCAGCTGCTGCTTGGTGTGGAAGCTCAGGCCACCGGCGGAAAGGTCGTCGACCTTCACTTCGTGGGTCTGGCGCTGGGCGTCCAGGAAGCGCAGCTTGGCGGGAATGCGTACCCGGGCGTGTTGGCGCTGGGCTTCGGACTCATGCACGACATTGACGTTCACGGCGGTATTCATGGTGGTTTGTTCCTGTTAGATCCGATCCGGGTTGGGCTCACACGACCATGAACAGCACAGCAACGAAGATGCTGGCAGCCGAGAAGGTCATGGTCCGCGAGGACCAGGTGTTGAACCATTGTTGAAAGCTGGCGAGGTCACGCTTGAGAGCGGTGGGCTGACGCGTCCACGACTGTTTGTCGAGGCGGAAGAACACGTAGATCTTCATCAGCGCGCCGATGATCTGGTTGTAATAGAGAATCAGCGGGTAGGCCGGGCCTACGTTGTGGCCGGAGCACAGCAGCATGATGGTGAGGATCAGGCGGGTAATGCCGATCCACAGCAGGTACACCAGCAGGAAGGCCAGGCCGAACTTGAGGCTGGCGATCACCGCCACGGTCAGGCCCAGCAGGCTGGTCCACATCGACACGCGCTGGTCGAACAGCACGATGCTGGTGAACAACCCCAGGCGGCCCAGGCCCAGGCCCAGTGCGCGGGAGTTCTGCCGCAGGTTGTTGCCGTACCAGCGGTACATCAGCTTGCGGCTGGCTTTGAAGAAGCTTTTTTCCGGCGGGTGCTCGACCGTGTTGATGGCCGCGTCCGGCACGTAGAACGTGTCGTAGCCCAGGCGCATCAGGCTGAACCAGCTGGACTTGTCGTCACCGGTGAGGAACTTGAAGCGGCCCAGGCGCCAGTGCATCAGCGAGTCGCTTTCAACATCGGCGATGAATTCGGGGTTGGTCACCACGCTGGCGCGGAACATCGACATGCGGCCGGTCATGGTCAGCACGCGCTTGCTCAGTGCCATCGAGCACATGTTGATGTGGCGCTGGGCGAAGCGCAGCTTGTGCCACTCGCTCATGATGTAGCCGCCGCGCACCTCGCAGAATTCGTTGGTGGTCAGGCCACCGACGTTGGGGAACAGCTTGAACCACGGTACGGTCTTGCGTACCACGCCATCGGCCAGCACGGTGTCCCCGTCGATCACCGCCACCACGGCGTTCTCGTCCGGCAGCATGCGTGAGATGGCGCGGAAGCCGTAGGCCAGGCCATCGCGCTTGCCGGTGCCGGCGATGCGCACGATGTCCAGCTTCACATGGGCTGGTGGGTTGTATTTGGCCCACAGGCTTTTCACCAGCAGCTCATCGGACATTTCCACCAGTGAGCAGACCACGGTGGTGGGGAAGCCGCAGTTGATCGCCTCGCGGATCACCGAGCTGTACACCTGGGCGGTGGTCAGCGCTTCGATGCGGAAGCTGGTCACCATCAGGTAAACGTGCGACGGGTCGGCAGCAGTGCCCATTTTCTGCACCTTGCGGCGCAGGTACGGGTACACGCCGTAGAGGAAGATCATGCCGCGGATGAAATGGGTGGCGCCCATGGAATAGCGCCAGATGCCGACTGCGCCGACCAGGAAGATGAAGTGCTTCGATTGCGAGTCGAAGATATCGGCTGGCAGGGCCAGGGCGATCAGCATGAGCAGGCTCATGTAGAGCAGCCACCCGGCGCACTGCAACAGCACGGTCTGGAGCCTTTGCATGTTCAGCATCCGTCGAGAATTCGGGGGAGGGTGGGCAGCGCAAGTGGGGAGGGCTTGCGCTGCCCGGTCAGGCACTTACCAGCAGATGCCTTCGGTACGGCTGGTGGTGCAGGTTGGTTTGCTCATGAAACCGACCAAGTCGATTACTTGCTTGCCAGCTGGCGCTTGCTGGGCCAGCGCGCGGAACTGCTCGTCACGGTTGCCGAGGACGATGATGTCGGCGTTGTCGATCACCTGCTGGAAGTTGGCATTGAGCAGCGACGACACATGCGGGATCTTCGATTCGATGTAGTCCTTGTTGGCGCCGTGGACGCGGGCGTACTGGACGTTCTCGTCGTAGATGTCCAACTGGTAGCCCTTGCCGATCAGGCGCTCGGCCAGCTCGACCAGTGGGCTTTCGCGCAGGTCGTCGGTGCCGGCTTTGAAGCTCAGGCCCAGCAGGGCGACCTTGCGCTTGTCGTGGGCTTCGATCAGCTCGAAAGCGTTCTGCACCTGCGATTCGTTGCTGCGCATCAGCGAGTCGAGCAGCGGTGCGCGCACATCGAGACTGGCAGCACGGTAGGTGAGGGCACGCACGTCCTTGGGCAGGCACGAGCCGCCGAAGGCGAAACCTGGGCGCATGTAGTACTGGGACAGGTTCAGCACCGTGTCCTGGCAGACCACGTCCATCACTTCACGGCCATCAACGCCTACCGCCTTGGCAATGTTGCCGATTTCGTTGGCGAAGGTGACCTTGGTGGCGTGCCACACGTTGCAGGTGTACTTGATCATCTCGGCCACCTCGATCGGCTTGCGGATGACCGGGGCGTCAAGCTCTTCGTACAGGGCCTGGAGGATGTCGCCGCTGGCGCTGTCCAGTTCGCCGATAACCGTCATCGGTGGCTGGTCGTAGTCCTTGATGGCGGTGCTTTCACGCAGGAATTCCGGGTTGACCGCGACACCGAAGTCGACGCCGGCCTTTTTGCCCGAGCAGTCTTCGAGGATCGGGATGACCACATTCTTGACGGTGCCCGGCAGCACGGTGCTGCGCACCACGATGGTGTGACGGCGGGTGGTGTCACGCAGCACGTAGCCGATTTCACGGCACACCGATTCGATGTACTCAAGGCCCAGGTCGCCGTTTTTCTTGCTGGGCGTACCCACGCAGATCATCGACACATCGCTGGCACGGATGGCTTCGGCGAAGTCGGTGGTGCCACGCAGGCGGCCATTGGCGATGCCCTGTTGCAGCAGTGCTTCCAGGCCAGGTTCGACGATGGGCGACTTGCCCTGGTTGATCAGGTCGATCTTGGTGCTGGACACGTCCACACCGATCACTTCATGGCCACGCGCCGTCAGGCAGCCTGCACAGACTGCACCCACATAACCCAAACCAAAGATGCTGATACGCATCGCTATCACCTCATGTGTTTATCACGCCGGCGCCTCCGCAGAGTGCCGGGCTGGGTTGATTAACAACAGTTTTCGGGCGCACGGATCCATGGCGAATGCACACTTCGCCGAGCGCAGGCAAAATAAATCCGGAGCGCAAAAAGTTATGCGCTCAAAGTTGGCAGTAAAAAGCCATCAATTAAAAAACGTGCCCTGAAATGCAGCCGTCTTTATTGCAATGCGCTACTTGGCGCGTTGCTGTGCTTGTTTTTTCAAGTGGATAAATCCTTTGAAATCAACCACTAGGACGATTTTTAAGGGGCGCGTATCTCCAGCATGGACACGGTCTTGGGGTGTTCCCGTAGTACCTGTCGAAGTTGTAAGGGCACGGTAGTGGATACCTGCCATTGTCATCTGTAAGTCATCTCTCACAGCCCACAGGCAGGAAAATCGTTACGGCACTATGAGCGATTGCTCCTAGCAGAAGTTCCTGAGCCGGTTTCGCTCGGATGAAAGATTTCTAAATATTTATTCAGTTGTAGGCAGTTTCAATTTGATAGCACGCGGGTGTTTCACCCCCGTGTATCAAGGGTGTAACTGTTACGAGATGTTTTTATGCCAGTATCGGAAAATATTTTTCAAAATTCGTCAAAAAAGGTATGAACGGTCTTATGGCGTTTGGCGATAAAGGTAGGCGTGTCGATTTGTTGGCGCCTGATTTATGGCGTGATGGCGATTTGCATCGTGCCCTGTTGCAGGGCGGAGGGGATGGGGCTTGGCTGATGGCCCCTTCGCGGACACGCCCGCGAAGAGGGCTTTGCAGGCTTAATCGGCAGGGTGATCGCGCAGGAACACCAGATGGTCCGGCTTGGACTGCTCGGCACTGTAGTAATAGCCCTGCACATCGAACTGCTTGAGCTGCTCTGGGTCGCTGATGCGCTGCTGGATGACGAAGCGGCTCATCATGCCGCGGGCTTTCTTGGCGTAGAAGCTGATGATCTTGTACTGGCCGTTCTTCAGGTCCTTGAAATCGACATTGATCACCCGGGCCTTCAGCGCGCTGCGTTTCACCGCGCTGAAGTACTCATTGCTGGCCAGGTTCAGCAGCACGTCATCACCCTGTTCGGCCAGGGCCTCGTTCAGCCATTCGCTGATGCGTGTGCCCCAGAAGGCGTACAGGTCCTTGCCGCGTGCGTTGGCCAGCTTGGTGCCCATTTCCAGGCGGTAGGGCTGCATCAGGTCCAGCGGGCGCAGCAGGCCGTACAGGCCAGAAAGCATGCGCAGGTGGTCTTGTGCGTAACTGAAGTCGTCTTCAGCCAGGCTTTCGGCGTCGAGGCCGGTGTACACGTCACCCTTGAACGCCAGCAGCGCCTGTTTGGCATTGGCGGGGGTGAAGTCTGGGGTCCAGCTGCCGAAACGAGCGGCATTCAGGCCCGCGAGCTTGTCGGACAGGTGCATCAGTTCGCTGATCTGCGCTGGCGACAGTTCGCGCAGCTGCTGGATCAGCGCCTGGGAGTCATCCAGGTACTGGGGCAGGGTGAAACGCTCGGTTACTGGCGGGGTGTCGTAGTCGAGGGTCTTGGCGGGGGAAATCACCGTCAGCATCGGGTCGGCTCCTGGCATCGTTGGCCGAGGATTCTACGGGCTGGGCGGTGCAAGTCCAAACTATGGCGACGATAGTCACAGACCATGGCCGATGCAGGCGCTATAGTTCGCGTTTTGCCGTTGCGGAGCCTTCGACCGTGCGCACTGCCTTTGCCTTGCTGGCCGCTCTGCTGAGCCTGGCCGTGCAAGCCGCCCCTTCACCCCAGGTCAGCCTGGACCGCAGCCTGTGGCCCGAGCAACTGAACAGCCCGGCGCTGTTCGACGTGGCCTCGCGGGCGGAAATCCTTTCGTTCGCCCAGGTGCTGCACGAAAGCGAGTTGCTGGATGACTCGGCGCTGGCGGCGAGGCTGGGGCTGCGGCAGATCAACCTGCAGAAGGTGCGCCAGGTGCGGGCACGTATGTGGCAGCGGTTGTGGGCAGGTTATCAACAGGCGCAGCGCAGTTGCGAGCAGGACGCGTCGTTCTGCTACCCGGTTACGTCGATGGCGGAGTTGCGCACGCAGGCAGCCACGTTCGCTGCTGATGTCGGCACGTTCTATACCGGTTGGGTCGAGCCAAGCCATCAGTTTCATGTGCGCTATCTGGACGAGCAGCTGCGCAAGGCGGCGTTGTTGCCGCAGACCAGTAGCGAAATCGAGCGGTTGTCTTCGCGCGAGCGCAATGGCGACGAATTGAACGACCGTATGTTCCTGCTGACCTTCGTCGGCGGGCCCGGGCCTGAGAGTGGCAGTACCGATTTACTCACCGATTACTTGCGCCGGCAGAAGCTCGAAGGCACGTTCTTCGTGCTCGGCAACCGTCTGCAGCAACGCCGGGATGGCGGGGCTGCGAACGCCTTGCGCCGGCTCTATGGCGGCCAGTGCGTGGGCATCCAGGGTTGGGAGTACCGCTCCCATGCGCAGTGGACCGACTGGCAGGATTCGCTGCGGCGCAGCCAGGCGCGGGTGCAGGCCGACTTGCCGGAACAGTATGTGCCGCTGTTCCGCCCGCCTTATGGCCAGCGCCGGGCCGACGGCGAGGCGTTCATGGCCAGCCAACAGCTGCGGGTATCGTTATGGGATATCGATGCCCAGGATGACGGCGCACTGAGCGCAGAGGCGTCGGCGCAGCGTGTACTGACCCTGATGCTGCTGTGGCGCAAGGGCGTGATCCAGTTCCATGACAGCCTGCCCAAGGCGCAGCCGGCGGTGGAATGGGTGCTGCGCAATACCGCCCAGAGCGGGATTGGCTGGGAGAGTTGCCGAGAATATGGATATAGCGAATAGAGGGTATGACTTCTGAGCGTAGACCCCTCTGGCCCTGCCGCCAAGAGGGCTTCGTCAATCAGAAAAATAAAGTTCAAAAACACGTAAAAATGCTTTTTTTGGTCATGGTTTTTGCGGTATGAAGAAACCAGACAGCCGATTCCTGCAGCACAGGTGGCGTCATCCAGGCCCACCTTGCCAGGTTCGCTTCCCGCCCGTAACAACGCGGATACGGGAACAGCGGCAGTCACTTTGCGGCGCAACAGACCGCGCCGTATGGCTTCGACATAAGGTGACCGAGTATGGATGACCAAGGACGCAACCCTTCCTCCAGCAAGCCAATCCTCTATGTGCTCGATACCAACGTCCTGATTCACGACCCCAACGCGTTACTGAACTTCGAGGAGCACCATGTCGCCATTCCGATGACGGTGCTGGAGGAACTCGACAAGCTCAAGACCGGTAAACAGACCATCGCCGCCGAATGCCGGCAGGCCATCCGCCTGATCGACCAGACCCTTGGTGACGCTTCGCCCAGCGATGTCGAGCAGGGCGTGCCGATCCAGCGCAACAAAAGCGGGCCCAAGGGCTTCCTGTCGATCCTGATGAGCCCGCGCAACGAGCCCAGCAAGTTGCTGCCGGAAAACCTCAACGACAACATCATCATCAACACCCTGCTCGACGTACGCAGCCGGCGCACCGACTTGGACGTGGTGCTGGTCACCAAAGACATCAACATGCGCCTGAAGGCGCGCGCCTGTGGCATTGCGGCCGAGGACTACAGCACCGACCAGTTGGTCGATGACGTGTCCTTGCTGTCCAAGGGTTACCACTCGGTCACCGGCTCGTTCTGGGACCGCGTCAGCAAGGTCGATACCCGCCAGGAGCGTGGCCGTACCTGGCATCGGGTGCAGATGATCGACAACTTGCCAGCCGTGCATATCAACGAGTTCATCATCGATGAGCAGGGCTTCGTCGGCTGGATCAAGGGCATCCGCAACGACGAACTGCTGCTGCTCGACTTGCACCAGGAACCGCTGCTGCACCAGGAAGCCTGGGGCCTGAAACCACGCGACATCCACCAAAGCCTGGCGCTGTTCGCCTTGCTCGACCCGGACATCCACCTGGTCAACCTGACCGGCGCCGCAGGCTCCGGCAAGACCATCCTGGCCCTGGCTGCGGCCATCGAGCAGACCATGGTCAGCAAGCGCTACCGGCGCATCATCGCCACCCGCAGCGTGCAGGGGCTGGACCAGGAGATCGGCTTCCTGCCGGGTACCGAAGCGGAGAAAATGGAGCCGTGGCTGGGCGCCATCACCGACAACCTCGAAGCCTTGCACATGGATGACGAAAGTACCCATGGCAGCGTCGAGTACATCCTCGAACGCGTGCCGTTGCAGTTCAAGTCGCTGAACTACATCCGTGGCCGCAGCTTCCAGCAAAGCCTGATCCTGATCGACGAGTGCCAGAACCTGACGCCGCACCAGATGAAAACCATCATTACCCGTGCCGGCTCCGGTTCCAAGGTGGTCTGCCTGGGCAACCTGGCGCAGATCGACACCCCCTACCTGTCCGCGACCAGCTCGGGCCTGACCTACCTGACCGAGCGTTTCAAGGACTTCCCCCACGGCGTGCACATCACCCTGCAGGGCGTGCCACGCTCGGTGCTGGCCGAGTACGCCGAGTCGCATCTGTAACCCTTGCCGCCGGGCGGTTCGCCGCCCGGCCTCTTCGCGGTCAAACCCTCTGCTCAAACCTGACCCACGGGTTTACACTGGCTGTTCCCTTCACAGGAGCAGAGCAGTGCTGACACATCTTGATTCCCAGGGGCGGGCCAACATGGTCGACGTCACTGAAAAGGCCGTGACCGAGCGCGAGGCCACCGCCGAGGCGCGGGTGCGCATGTTGCCGCAGACGTTGCAGATGATCGTCGACGGTGAACACCCCAAAGGCGACGTGTTCGCCGTGGCGCGCATTGCCGGGATCCAGGCGGCGAAGAAGACCAGCGACCTGATCCCGCTGTGCCACCCATTGATGCTGACCAGCGTCAAGGTCGAACTCAGTGCCGAGGGCCAGGACGCTGTGCGTATCGTCGCCCGTTGCAAGCTGGCCGGGCAGACCGGTGTGGAGATGGAAGCGCTGACCGCAGCCAGTGTGGCGGCGCTGACGATCTATGACATGTGCAAGGCGGTGGACAAGGGCATGGTCATCGAGCAAGTGCGCCTGCTGGAAAAGCTCGGCGGCAAGAGCGGTCACTACAAGGTGCAGGCGTAATGAAGATCAAGGTGATGTACTTCGCCCGTTACCGCGAGCTGTTGGGCGTGGATGCCGAACGTGTGGAGGGGGCGTTCAAGGTGCTCGACGATGTGCGCCAGGCGTTGGTGGCCAAGGGCGGGCAGTACGAAGTGCTGGCCGAGCAGAACCTGATGTGCGCGCGCAACGAAGAGCTGTGCAAGCTGGATGAGCCACTGGAAGAGGGTGATGAAGTGGCATTCTTCCCGCCGGTGACCGGAGGCTGAACATGGCAGTGCGAGTGCAGCAAGGCGCGTTCGACCCGGGGGCCGAGGTCAATGCCATGCATGCGGCCAACGTCGGCGTGGGTGCGGTGGTCGGTTTTGTCGGCTATGTGCGGGATTTCAACGATGGCCGCGAAGTGGCGGGGATGTTCCTCGAACACTATCCCGGCATGACCGAAAAGGCGCTGGCCAAGATCGTGGTCGAGGCCGAGCAGCGCTGGCCGCTGCTGAAGGTGGAGGTGCTGCACCGTATCGGTGCGCTGGAGCCGGGCGAGCCGATCGTGTTCGTCGGTGTGGCCAGTGCCCATCGGCAGGCGGCGTTCGATGCCTGCAACTTCATCATGGACTACCTGAAGACCCGGGCGCCGTTCTGGAAGAAGGAGAATACCGAGGAAGGGCCGCGGTGGGTGGAAGGGAAGCAGAGTGACCAGGATGCGGCGGGGCGCTGGTAGTCAAGGTTGCACCGATTCCCTGTAGGAGCGGCCTTGTGTCGCGAAAGGGCCGCAAAGCGGCCCCGGCAATAGCTGCATTAAAGATG
>NZ_QJRC01000096.1 GCF_013393325.1 Pseudomonas hunanensis | reverse complement strand
TGAATCGCCCCTGGTTTCCTAGACACTCTCCAAGCTCAGAAAATAGCGTTTCTCATACTCTACTGGCGACAGCTGCATAGCACTGCTGTGTCTGCGCCTTGGGTTATAAAACATTTCAATGTAATCGAAAATATCACTTCGGGCTTCGTCACGTGTTGCGTAGATTTTTCGTCGGATTCGCTCCCGCTTCAAAAGCTGGAAAAAGCTTTCGGCTACGGCATTGTCGTGGCAATTTCCCCGCCGACTCATGCTGCTGATTATATTGTTGGCCTTCAAGAAGCTTTGCCAGTCTGAGCTACTGAATTGACTGCCTTGGTCTGAATGGATCATCACTTGCTGCCGTGGTTTGCGGCGCCACACGGCCATCAACATCGCGTCAAGCGCCAGGTCGCTGCACATGCGGGGCTTCATTGACCAGCCAATCACTTGGCGGGAAAACAGATCCAGGACTACCGCTAGGTACAGCCATCCTTCATAGGTGCGGATGTAAGTGATATCGGTTACCCAGACCTTATTCGGCTCACTGACTTTGAACTGCCGCGCGAGATGGTTGGGAGAGGCCACTGTTGGCTTTCCACCGTAAAACCCTGGACGCCGCCGATAGCCCGTTTGCGAACGCAACCCCTCTGCCTGCATCAAGCGTCCGACTCGATTGCGCCCGCATGTCTCTCCCAGCTCACGCAGGTCATCATGAATTTTGCGGTAGCCGTACACACCTCCGCTTTCGAGCCAAGCATGTTTGATCAAGCCAAGCAGACGATGATCTTCTTTTGCTCGGGCAGATTGAGGCTCGGTCAGCCAGGCGTAGTAGCCGCTGGGATGCACCTTTAGGGTTTGGCATAGGCGCCGCACCGGGTGATCCGTCGAGTGCTTCTTGATGAAGGCGTACTTCAGTTGCACTCCTTGGCAAAGTACGCGGCGGCCTTTTTTAAGATGTCTCGCTCTTCAGTCACGCGCTTGAGTTCTGCGCGAAGCTTGCGCAGTTCGGCTTGCTGCTCATCGTCTTGCTGACGCTGCTCTTGGGGTTTGCTGTAGAGCTTGATCCAGGCGTAGAGGCTGTGAACAGACATGCCCAGGCGCTGGGCAACATCGGCGACAGTCTTGCCTTTCTCGGTCACTTGCTTGACCGCTTCGATTTTGAATTCTTCGGGGTAACGCTGACGACTCATGACACCTCCTATTTGGGCCTCATTATGAGGCTTGGAGGTGTCTACGAAACCAGGGGCGATTCAGTGAGATGACGCTGAGCCCTTCGCAGCAACTGTCCTGCATCATCACTCAGGCTGCCCCTTCAGGGACTGTGCAAGCCTTGGAGCTTAAGCGAAGTCATCGTATGTCTTTGTAGAAGGCATGATAGAGCCGCTACACCTCATTATTCGAGTGCCGGGCCTATAATCAATAGGCCATTACACGTTGACAGCCTACCTCGGCCTTGCTAATAATCGCCCACAGTTGTACGACAACACATAACAAAAACAACAATCAGTGGACGATCCCATGTCGACACCCATCCCGCTGCATCCACGTCTGTTGCACATCCCTCTACCCCCAACTGGCTGGCGTACGCCCATCAGTACCTAGCGGCCCGTTTCCGCGCTTTCACCCCTGGCCCTGACCGGCCCGTTACCTACCCGCCCCTACCGCAGGCCGCTCGCGCGTGCCCGGTGGACGGGCTGCCATACCCTTCGGGAGCACAACAATAATGAGAGTCTGCCATACCCTGCCTTTCGCCCTGTTGGGCGCCGGTGTCATCGCTGGCCTGCCGGGCACCAGCCTGGCTGCTGGATTTGTCGAAGACAGCAAGGCTACGCTCGGGCTGCGTAACTTCTACATCAACCGTAACTTCACCAACCCCAGCAACCCGCAAAGCAAGGCCGAGGAATGGACGCAAAGCTTCATCCTCGATGCGCGGTCGGGATTCACCCAAGGGCCGATCGGGTTCGGGGTGGATGTGCTGGGGCTATGGTCGGTAAAGCTCGATGGCGGCGGCGGCACTTATGGTACAGCGTTGCTCCCGCGCCACGACGATGGCAAGCCAGCAGACGACTACGGGCGCCTGGCAGTCGCAGGCAAGGCACGGATCTCCAAGACCGAACTGAAAATCGGCGAGTGGATGCCGGTGCTACCGATTTTGCGTTCGGACGACGGGCGCTCGCTGCCGCAGACGTTCCGTGGCGGGCAAGTCACCTCCAACGAGATCGCCGGGTTGACGTTGTATGGCGGCCAGTTCCGCGGCAACAGCCCGCGTAACGACGCCAGCATGGAAGACATGAGCTACGGCGGCGGGGTGTCAGACCGCTTCAACTTCGTCGGTGGCGAGTATAAATTCAACCAGGACCGCACGCTGGTGGGGTTGTGGAATGCGGTACTGAAGGACGTGTATCAGCAGCAGTATCTGCAAGTGAGCCATAACCAGCCAGTGGGTGACTGGACCCTGGGCGCCAACCTGGGCTACTTCCAGGGCGATGAGGATGGCTCCGAGCGCGCCGGGCAGTTGGACAACAAGACCTACTCGGGGATGTTCTCGGCCAAGTACGGCGGCAGCACGTTCTGGGTGGGGCTGCAGAAAGTTGATGGCGATACCTGGATGCGGGTCAACGGCACCAGCGGCGGGACCCTGGCCAACGACAGTTACAACTCCAGCTTCGACAATGCCAACGAACGCTCGTGGCAGGTGCGCCATGACTTCAACTTCGTGACGGTCGGGGTGCCGGGGTTGACCTTGATGAACCGCTATATCAGCGGGCGCGATGTGCATACCGGGTCGGTCACTGATGGCAAGGAGTGGGTGCGCGAGACGGAGCTTGCGTATGTGATCCAGAGCGGGGCGTTCAAGGACTTGAGTGTGAAGTGGCGCAACTCGTCGATTCGGCGGGATTACAGCAACAACGAGTTTGATGAGAACCGGTTGATCTTCAACTACCCGTTGTCGTTGCTGTAACCCGCTCAACACGGGCCCTTGTAGGAGCGGCCTTGTGTCGCGATCGGGGTGCGAAGCGCCCCAGGGTCTTGGCCTCACCGCAAAATTGCCGGGGCCGCTTTGCGGCCCTTTCGCGACACAAGGCCGCTCCTACAAGTACCGCACATAACGCTAATCAGTCACTGAGTTGTCATTGACAACAACCGAACCCACCGCCAATAATCAGCTAAGTCATACGACAACCTACAACAATTAACAACAAGAGCCGGCCATGACCCCTACTCCCCTCAATCGCCTGCTGCTCACCGGAGCCGCAGGCGGCCTGGGCAAGGTCCTTCGCGAACGCCTGCAAGGCTACGCCGAGGTCCTGCGCCTTTCCGATATCAGCCCTATGGCACCTGCTGCCGGGCCGCACGAAGAAGTGATCACCTGCGACCTGGCCGACAAGGCTGCGGTCCACGCCCTGGTCGAAGGCGTGGACGCCATCATTCACTTCGGCGGCGTGTCCACCGAGCATTCCTTCGAAGACATCCTCGGCCCCAACATCTGCGGTGTGTTTCATGTCTACGAGGCAGCACGCAAGCATGGGGTGAAGCGCATCATCTTCGCCAGCTCGAACCACACCATCGGCTTCTACCGCCAGGATGAGCGCATCGACGCCCACTCCCCGCGCCGCCCCGACAGCTACTACGGGTTGTCCAAGTGCTACGGCGAGGATGTGGCCAGCTTCTATTTCGACCGCTACGGCATCGAGACCGTCAGCATTCGCATCGGCTCGTCGTTCCCGCAACCTCAGAACCCGCGCATGCTCTGCACCTGGCTGAGCTACGACGACCTGGTGCAACTGATCGAGCGTGGGTTGTTCACGCCCGACGTTGGCCACACCATCGTCTACGGCGCCTCCGACAACCGCACCGTGTGGTGGGACAACCGCCATGCCGAGCACCTTGGCTATGTGCCCAAGGACAGCTCCGAAGCCTTCCGCGCCGCCGTTGAAGCCCAGCCGGCGCCCGCCGCCGATGACCCGAGCATGGTCTACCAGGGCGGCGCCTTCGCCGTGGCCGGCCCATTCAACTGAACCCACACGCGCCAGGAGGCACGGCCATGAATTGCGAACTGATTGTCGACGCCCGCAACGGCACTGGGGAAAGCCCCGTGTGGCACGTCAGCGAACAGGCTCTGTACTGGGTCGACATTCCCGCCCGCCAGCTGCACTGCTGGCAGGCGGCCGATGGCAAGCACCAGGTCTGGCAGGGCGACGAGATGCTGGCCTGCATCGCCCGCAGCGCTCAGGGCTGGGTAGCAGGCATGGAAAGCGGCATCTTCCAGATCCAGGCCAAAGCCGACGGCAGCCTGGACAGCCGTTTGCTCAACAGCGTCCAGCATGCCCAGGCCGGCATGCGCTTCAACGATGGCCGCTGCGACCGCCAGGGCCGCTTGTGGGCCGGGACCATGCTGCTGGACATGCAGCAAGGCGCCCATGTCGGCGCGCTGTACCGGCATGACAGCGAAGGCCACCTGCACCTGCAGCAAGACAGCATGATCGTGCCCAACGGGCTGGCCTTCAGCCCCGACGGCACGCGCATGTACCTGTCCGACTCGCACCCCAGCGTGCAAAAGGTCTGGGCTTTCGACTATGACATCGACAGCGGCACACCGCACAACAAGCGGCTGTTCGTCGATATGCGCGGCTACCCCGGCCGCCCCGATGGCGCCGCCATCGACCAGGATGGCTGCTACTGGATCTGCGGCAACGATGCCGGGCAGATCCACCGCTTTACCCCCGACGGGCGCCTCGACCGCTCACTCAGCGTGCCGGTGAAAAAGCCGGCGATGTGCGCCTTTGGCGGCGCCAGCCTGGACACCCTGTACGTCACTTCGATCCGCCCTGCGGGCACAGACCTCAGCGACCAGCCCCTGGCCGGCGGGGTATTTGCCCTCAACCCTGGCACCAAGGGCCTGGAAGAACCTGCCTACCGGGGCTGACGCCCCTTGCCGCCCCCACACTTGCACACACGAAACCAGATAATAAAAACCACGGAGTTTCATCATGACGTTCAAACGCAAGCTGCTCCTTGCCGTACTCCCCTTCGCCTTCAGCGTCGCCACACCCGCCTCGGCACTGGACATCAAGTTCGCCGAAATTCACCCGGCCGGTTACCCGACCGTGGTCGCCGAGCAAAACATGGGTAAAAAGCTGGAAGAAGCCAGCAACGGCGACATCACCTTCAAGATGTTCGCCGGCGGCGTGCTGGGCTCGGAGAAGGAAGTGATCGAACAGGCGCAGATCGGCGCCGTGCAGATGACCCGCGTCAGCCTGGGGATCGTCGGCCCGGTGGTGCCGGATGTAAACGTGTTCAACATGCCGTTCGTGTTCCGCGACCATGAGCACATGCGCAAGATCATCGACGGCGAGATCGGCCAGGAGATCCTCGACAAGATCACCAACTCCGATTTCAACCTGGTGGCCCTGGCCTGGATGGATGGCGGCTCGCGCAGCATCTACACGAAAAAACCGGTACGCAGCCTGGAAGACCTCAAGGGCATGAAGATTCGCGTACAGGGCAACCCGCTGTTCATCGACATGATGAACGCCATGGGCGGCAACGGTATCGCCATGGACACCGGGGAAATTTTCAGCGCCCTGCAGACCGGCGTGATCGATGGTGCCGAGAACAACCCGCCCACGCTGCTCGAGCACAACCACTACCAGAGCGCCAAGTACTACACCTTGACCGGGCACCTGATTCTGCCGGAGCCGGTGGTAATGTCCAAAACCACCTGGAACAAACTCAGCCCCGAGCAGCAAGCACTTGTGAAGAAGGTCGCGCGTGAAGCGCAGATGGAAGAACGCGCACTGTGGGATGCCAAGTCCGCCGCCAGCGAAGAGAAGCTCAAGGCCGCCGGTGTCGAGTTCATCACCGTGGACAAGAAGCCATTCTACGACGCCACTGCCTCGGTACGCGAAAAATACGGCGCGCAGTACGCCGACCTGATGAAGCGCATCGACGCCGTCCAGTAACAGCGCCCCCTACCCAAACGACCTCGGCAGTGCGGCGCCCGCCGCCCTGCCGCTTTGGTGATGCCCATGAAGAACCTTTTTCTGCGTGCGAACGACACGCTGTACCGCGGCTGCATCTGGATCGCCGGCCTGTCGATCCTGGCCATGTCGCTGATCATCCCTTGGGGCATTTTCGCCCGCTACGTGCTCGGCACTGGCTCAAGCTGGCCGGAGCCAGTGGCCATCTTGCTGATGGTGGTGTTCACCTTCGTCGGCGCCGCAGCCAGCTACCGGGCTGGGGCGCACATGGCGGTGGCGATGATTACAGACCGCCTGCCACCACTGCAGCGCCAGTTGGTTGCGCTGCTGGTGCAAGTGCTGATGATTCTGGTGTGCGTGTTCATGACTTACTACGGCACCAAGCTGTGCATCACTACCTGGAACCAGTCTCTGGCGTCATTGCCTGGGGTGCGGGTTGGCATGACCTATGCGCCGATTCCGCTCGGTGGTGTGCTGACCCTGGTGTTCGTACTGGAAAAACTCCTCTTGGGCGATCAGAGCCACCGCAAGGTGGTGCGCTTCGACCACGTAGAAGAAAGCGAAGGAGCGGCGTAAATGGATGCGTTCATTCTGTTGGGCAGTTTCATCATGCTCATTCTGCTGGGCATGCCGGTGGCCTATGCCCTGGGCCTGTCGGCGCTGATTGGCGCCTGGTGGATCGATATCCCGCTGCAGGCAATGATGATTCAGGTGGCCAGTGGGGTTAACAAGTTCTCGCTGCTGGCGATTCCGTTCTTCGTGCTGGCCGGCGCGATCATGGCCGAAGGCGGTATGTCACGGCGGCTGGTGGCATTTGCCGGAGTGCTGGTGGGCTTCGTGCGCGGCGGGCTGTCGCTGGTCAATATCATGGCCTCGACCTTCTTCGGCGCGATTTCCGGCTCGTCGGTGGCCGACACCGCCTCGGTGGGCTCGGTGCTGATCCCAGAGATGGAGCGCAAGGGTTACCCGCGCGAATTCTCCACTGCCGTGACCGTCAGCGGCTCGGTACAGGCGCTGCTGACCCCGCCCAGCCACAACTCGGTGCTGTATTCGCTGGCGGCGGGCGGCACGGTGTCGATTGCCTCGCTGTTCATGGCGGGAGTCATGCCCGGTTTGCTGCTGAGTGCGGTGATGATGGGCCTGTGCCTGATCTTCGCCAAGAAGCGCAACTACCCCAAGGGCGAAGTGATCCCGATGCGCCAGGCGCTGAAAATCGCCGGTGAAGCGCTGTGGGGCCTGATGGCCATGGTCATTATCCTTGGCGGCATTTTGTCGGGCGTGTTCACCGCTACCGAGTCGGCGGCAGTGGCGGTGGTGTGGTCGTTCTTCGTGACCATGTTCGTCTACCGCGACTACAAGTGGCGCGACCTGCCCAAGCTGATGCATCGCACGGTGCGCACCATCTCGATCGTGATGATTCTGATCGGCTTTGCCGCCAGCTTTGGTTACGTGATGACGCTGATGCAGATCCCGTCGAAAATCACCACGGCGTTTCTGACCCTGTCGGACAACCGCTATGTGATCCTGATGTGCATCAACTTCATGCTGTTGCTGCTGGGCACGGTGATGGACATGGCGCCGCTGATCCTGATCCTTACGCCGATCCTGTTGCCGGTAATCACCGGTATCGGCGTGGACCCGGTGCACTTCGGCATGATCATGCTGGTGAACCTGGGAATCGGGCTGATCACCCCACCGGTGGGCGCCGTGCTGTTCGTCGGTTCGGCCATCGGCAAGGTGAGCATCGAGTCGACGGTGAAGGCGCTGCTGCCGTTCTACCTGGCGCTGTTCTTGGTGCTGATGGCGGTGACCTACATTCCGGCCATTTCGCTGTGGCTGCCTAGCGTGGTGCTGTAAATAGAATCGGGGCCGCGTTGCGGCCCCTTTGGCTCTATCTGCAAACGGATCCTGCACATGGCTGTCCCCTCCTCTGTTTCCCCCTTGTTCCCACGCAAGCTGGCCATTGCCCTGCTGGCTTTGCTGGCCTGCTCATTCGCCGGCAACCACATTGCCGCACGCATCGCCTTCGATGACGGCACCGGCGTGTTGCTGGCGATCCTCTGCCGCTCAGGTATTACCTTGCTGGTGCTGGCCGGCCTGCTGGTGTGGCAACGCCAGGCGCTGGGCCTGCCTGCCGGTACCCGGCACTGGCAACTGCTGCTCGGCCTGCTGATCGCCACCCAGAGCCTGTGCCTGTATTCGGCGGTAGCGCGCATCCCGGTCGCCCTGGCGCTGCTGGTGGGCAACACCTTTCCGATACTGCTGGCACTGCTCACTTGGGCACTGGGTGGCGCACGCCCCACCGGCCGCACGGTGCTGTTCATGGGCCTGATCCTGTGCGGTCTGGTACTGGCACTGGATGTGCCGGCACGCCTGGCCGACAGTGGCGCGGCCAACCCGCACTGGGCAACGGGCATCAGCCTGGCCTTTGGCGCCGCCTGTGCCTTTGCCTGCGCCTTGTGGATCACCGACCACAAATTGGCCAGCGTGCGGGGCCCCGTGCGCAGCCTGCTGACCTTGCTGATCGTGTTCTCCAGCATGCTGATTGCAGGCGCAAGCGGGGTGATGCCGTCCGGCCTGTCACTACCAGGCAGCAGCAGCGGCTGGGCGGCCCTGGCCAGCCTGGTGGTGTTATACGGCCTGGCCTTCACCTTGCTGTTCGTTTGTGTACCTCGCCTGAACATGGCGCAGAACGCGCCAGTCATGAACGTTGAACCCATCGCCACCTTGCTGCTGGGCTGGGCCTTGCTCGATCAGCACCTAAGCCCCCTGCAACTGCTCGGGGGCGCCGTGGTGGTGTGCGGCATCGTGCTGCTCACCTACCGTCGGCCCCATTGATCGATCATCCAGAAAGGAGCCTTGCATGGCTGTGACCGAGCTGCACCTGCAGGACCGCCTGACCCGTCTGAGCCTGGCACCGGAGCTGGGCGCCAGCCTGGTGAACTGGGAAGTGAAGGCAACCGGCCAGCCGTTGCTGCGCCATTCCGACACGGCTGCGCTGGCCAGTGGCACCCCGAGGCGGCTGGCCTGTTACCCGCTGGCACCGTGGTCCAACCGCATTGCCGAGGGTGGCTTTGCCCAGCCCGAGGGCTGGCAGGCACTGGCACCGAACACCGAGCATGATCCATACCCGATTCATGGAAGTGCCTGGCAGCAGGCCTGGCAGGTAGAGCACCACAGCGAACGACGTGCGCGGCTGAGGCTGGACAGTGCCGTGCCGTTTGCCTACCAAGCCACGCTGGATGTGCACTTGCATGAGGGCTGCCTGAACCTGGACCTGCATGTGGTGCACCTGGAAGCGCTGGCGACCTGGTATGGGCTGGGTTTGCACCCTTACTTTCCGCGCTATCCCGATACCAAGCTGTACGCGGCGGCGCGCAAGGTGTGGCTGGCCGAGGATGGGCGGTTGCCGTCGTATCAGGCCGAAGTGCCTGAACCGTGGCGTTTCAATGCCATGGGGCTTTTGCCTGAGAGCGTCGTCGATCATGCCTTCAGTGGTTGGCCGGGGGAGTGTGTGATTGAACAGCCAAGCGCGGGTCATCGACTGACGTGCAGTGCCAGCGGGGCTGAGCACTTCTTGCTGTTCTGCCCGCAAGGGCAAGGCTTTTTCTGCTTTGAGCCGGTAAGCCACCCGGTCAATGCGCATCACTTGCCAGGGCGGCCGGGGTTGCGGTTGCTGCAGCGTGGGGAAGCGATGAACCTTGGGTTCAGGATGCAGTATCAGGCGCTGTAAGGGAGCTGCCTGGAATTGGGGCTGCAAAGCGGCCCCAAAATCTCAAGCCTTATGCCAGTGCCTCGGTCGAGCTTGCCATCTTCCTGACAGAAGACTCGCCACTCACTTCGCGCGCCACCTTCCACACCAGCACCGCCGCCACGATATCGAACGCTGCCAGCACCACGAACAACGGGCTGTAGCCAATCTGCGTGACCAGCACGCCGAACACCAGGGTGAACACCGCCGCCCCCAGATAGCCGCACATGCCACCCATGCCGGTCGCCGTGGCCACCTGGTCCTTGCTGAACGAATCCGAAGTGATCGAGTACAGCGCCCCCGACAGCGTCTGGTGGGCAAAGCCGCCAATGCACAGCAACAGGATCGCGGTGTACGGGCTTTCCACCAGGCCGATGCAGGCCGGGCCGATCATGCAACTGGCACCGAACACCAGCACCATCTTGCGCGAGGTGAACAGCGACACCTTGAAGTAGCGGTGGAACAACGGGCTTAGGTAACCGCCCAGCACACAGCCGATATCGGCCGCCAGGAACGGCAGCCAGGCGAACATCGCCACTTCCTTGATGTTCATGTGCCGCTCGGTCATCAGGTACAGCGGGATCCAGGCATTGAAGGTTTGCCAGGCGGGCTCGGAAAGAATTCGCGCCGATGCGATGGCGTAGAAGTTGCGGGTCTTGAAGATGCGCTTCCACGCGCCCTTCTCGCGGGTGTCCTGTTTGAAGTGCGCTTCCTGCCCGGCAAGGATGTAGTCCCGTTCCTCATCACTCAGGCGCTTCTGGTCACGCGGGTGCTTGTACAGCAGCATCCACAGCAACGTCCAGACAATGCCTGACGCGCCAACAATGACGAACGCCAGTTGCCAGCCACTGTGCAGGATCGCCCACACCACCAGTGGCGGCGCCAGCAAGGCGCCAAGCGACGAGCCGATATTGAACCAACCGATCGCCACCGAACGCTCCTTGGCCGGGAACCACTCGGTAGTAGCCTTGACCCCGGCCGGCAAGCCCGCGGCCTCGGTCATGCCCAGCAGCCCGCGCATGAATGCCATGCTCTGCCAGCCTGTAGCCAGGGCCGCGCCGGCACAGGCCACAGACCAGGCCATGGCGAACACGGCAAAGCCCAGCTTGGTGCCGATGAAGTCGATGAACCAGCCGGCCACCGGCTGCATGAGGGCGTAGCACACCTGCCAGGCGGCGACGATCTTGGCGTATTGCTCGGTACTGATGGAAAGGTCGGTCATCAAGGTGGGGGCAGCCACCGAGAGGGTATTGCGGGCGAGGTAGTTGACGACGAGCCCGGCCGTGACAAGGCTGACCATCCACCAACGGATGCCTTTCATCTTCATGGTTCACCTGAATTTTTGTTTTTAGAGTTGCGGGTGATTGGCGCAAAGGCCGACGGGGGCTATTTGCGACAAATTGTTTCAGGCGGAAGATTGCCACGTCATAGGTCGTCGTACAACACTTATTATTTATAGCAGTTTGTAGCTATGTTGTACGACCTCAATCGAGCTGCTGGGCTCGCAGGGCCTGCGCCAGCATGTCGATAAAGGCCCTGACCTTGGCCGAGCCGTACTTGCTTTCGCGGTGTAGCACATGAATGGGCCAGGGCGCCTCCTCGTACTCGGCCAGGATCACCTGCAGTTGCCCGCTGGCCAGCTCTTCTGCCACTTGGTACGACAGCAGCCGGGCAATCCCCAGCCCGCCGCTGGCCGCTGCGATTGCCCCATCATTGCTGGTTACCGTCAGCCGCGGCTTCATGCGTACCAGCGTCGGCTCATCGGTGACCCCAAAGCGCCAACCGGCCCGTGGCGAAAGGTTGGTGGTGCCGATCACCGCATGCCCTGCCAGGTCCGACGGGTGCTCCGGTACGCCATGACGCGCCAGGTAGTCGGGCGAGGCACACAACATGCGACGCACCCTGCCCACCCGCAACGCCTTCAACCCGGAGTCGGGCAAAGGACCGATGCGCACGGCCACGTCCATGCCCTCCTCGACCATGTTCACAACACGGTCGAGGAAGTAGGCGGAAACATCGACTTCCGGGTACTGCTGCAAGTAGCGGACGATGCACGGCATGACGAACTTCTTGCCGAACAGGATCGGCGCGGTCACTGCCAGGTCGCCCTTGGGGGTGGCGTTGATACCGGCAGCCGCCTCGTTGGCTTCGTGAATGCTGGCAAGGATATGCCGCGTGTCTTCCAGATAGCGCCCGCCGGCCTCGGTCAGGCGCACGCTGCGGGTGGTACGCAGCAGCAGCTTGACCCCCAGCTGGTCTTCCAGAGCGCTGACGGCGCGGGTGACGGCGGCTGGCGAGATGTCCAGGCGGCGAGCAGCGGCGGCGAAGCTTTCCAGTTCGCCGACGGCAACGAACACCTTCATCAGGTGGATCTGGTCCATGCGAGCTCCTGGCATCGGAGGGGGTGGAGATTATCGGATATCCGGGCGTTTTATGCTTGCAGGACAGGCATATCAGATTTCCAGCACCAGGGCCTGTGCGCCCTCTTCCTGATGTGCCGGCACCGCACAACAGATCAGTACCGAACCCGCCTCCGGCAGCTCTGCCGGTAGGTTCGGGTAATGCACCTGGCCACTGACGAGCTTGGTCTTGCAGGTGCCGCACGAGCCGCCCCGGCAACTGAACTCTGGCGCCAACCCACGCGCCTCGGCCAACTCCAATAACGTACCGCTACCGGGCGTCCAGCGTGCCTCCTTCGCCGAAGCCGCAAAATACACCGGCACCGGCTCGTTGGCAGCGGGTGGCTGTTGCACGGTGGGCCGCCCGTCATCCGTGTGCCGGCGCAGCGTCGACGGGCCAAAGGCCTCGGCGTGAATCCGCGCATCCGGCACATGCACCCCGCGCAGCCCTTCATACAATGCCTGGGTAAAGCTGCCTGGGCCGCACAGGTAGAAGTCATAGTCGTCCAGCGCCAGCGTCGCCTTGACCTGCTCGATGCCCAATCGCCCGATAAACTCGAAATCGCGACCGACCCGCGCATGCCCTTCCGGTTGGCTGAGGGCACGGTGCACGCGCAACAACCCAGCGGCCTGCTGCTGCAAACTCGCCAGCTCCTGCTGAAACGGCAATTCGGCCAGGCTGCGCGCGCCATGAAACAAATGAATTCGCCGGGCCTGCCCCGTGCTCACCTGCTCACGCAGCATGGCCAGCAAGGGCGTAATACCCACACCTGCACCAATCAGCACCAGCGGCCGTGTGCTTTGCTGGTCGAGCGTAAAGCTGCCCATCGGTGGGCGCACGTTCAACACATCACCCGCCACGATGCGCTCGTGCAAGTAGCGCGAGGCCGGGCCCTGGGCCTTGACGCTGATGCGCAGGTAGCCATCAGCGGGTGCACTGGACAGGCTGTAGGTGCGGATCAGCGCAGCCTCGCCATTACGCTGCACTTGCACAGGAAGATGCTGGCCTGGCGCGAAGGCCACATGGCTACCGGCCGGTGGCTCAAGGTAGAACGAGCGGATATCACGGCTTTCCTGCTCCACCCGCAGCACACGCCAGGCTTGCCATTGGCGCTGTTGCCGGCGTTGCTCCAGGCGCGCGTCGGCCTCGGCCCAGGTACCCGTCATCAGGCTGGTCGGTGCGTACGCCTTGAAGGCCCAGCGCAGTGAGACCGCAGCCGGGCGCCACACCACCTGCTCGACCTGCAGCGTCCATAACCGCTCGGCACCTTCAAAAGCCTGGATGGCAGGGCTGTCCAGCAGCACCTCGGCACGCCCGCATACCTGCAGAACATTACCGTTATTGAAATCGATGAACAGCAAGCCTGCCTGCGGGTTGACCAGCAAATTGCCCAAGGTGTTGAAGTGCAGGTTGCCAGCGTAGTCGGGAATGGTCAGAAGGCTGCCTTCGACCTTGATGAACCCTGGCCGACCACCCCGATGGGAGACATCCACCGAGCGCTGGCCATTGCCGTGCTCGACATAGCTGGCGACGAAGAAGGTATCGGCGCCCTCGATCATGCTGGCAGTCGTGGCATCCAGTTCAGGGGCGTCAACGCGCCCCTGGGGGGGTTGGTCGACACGGGTGTAATCACGCAACTGAATGTACTGCGGGCAGTTGCCGAACGACTGCTCCACGGCCACCTGCAGTTGCCCTTGTGCAGCCTGATGGATTTGCCCATTGATGCGATTGCGCCGACGGGTGTGCAACTCGATACCCAACAGGCCGACCGCCTCTCCTGCTGCCAGCCCAGGGGTGGCGGGGTCGTCCGCTGGCAACGTGGTATCGATGGTCAGCAGGCGAGGGTCGGGCGAGCTGACAAACCCTTCTGGCCCCTCCAGCAGGGTGGCCCACGGCCGACCCAGGGTATCCACGCTGGCGGCGATCATGAAAGGTAACTGATGATAGAAAGTACGGTGCTGGTCGGGCATGTAGTCACGAATGACCTTTTGCCCGAACGCCTCCATGCGCTCTGCTACACCGACCTTTTCCTGCAGGGTCTTCTCGCCCGCATGCCAGGGCGAGGGGCGATGGTCCGGGGTCTGTTGCATGGCGGCGTTCCTCCCGATGGCGGGGTGTCAGGCGCTGGTCTGCAGCCCGATCACTGTGCGTGGCATGGGCACGAAGCCTGGCAGTGACTCGATCCGTGCCAGCCAGCTGCGCACGTTGGCATAGGGCTCCAGCGACACGTTGCCTTCGGGCGCGTGGGCGATGTACGAGTAATTGGCAATGTCGGCGATGGTGGGCGTGCTGCCCGCCAGGAATGGCGTCCTGGCTAGCTCTGTATCGATCACCTTGAGCAGGGTGTGGGCACGGCCAATCACTTCGTCGGTATTGAACGAAGCCCCGAACACCGTCACCAGGCGGGCCGCAGCCGGGCCGAAGGCCAGCGGACCGGCAGCGACTGACAGCCAACGTTGCACACGGGCAGCGGCAGCAGGCTCTTCGGGCAACCAAGTGCCGTTGTCATACTTTTTCGCCAAGTAGACGAGGATGGCATTGGAATCGGCGATCACCGTACCGTTGTCATCGATGACCGGGACCTGGCCAAACGGGTTGAGGGCAAGGAAGTCCGGCTGCTTGTGTGCACCTTTGGCCAGGTCGACGAACACCAGCTCTGTGGGCAGGTTCAGCAGCGAGAGCATCAGCTCGATGCGATGGGCGTGGCCAGACTTGGGGAAGTTGTAGAGCTTGATCGGGTTCGACATGGGCTTGGCTCCTGGTCAGCACCGGGATGGGCTGATGGAGCACATGCTGCACTGGATCGGCTGGCAGCAGAATCAGTGCGCAGGGGAAACCATAATTTCGCGCAGCGGAATAATGGTTTCCAGAACGTGCAGGTGGTCAGTTCAGTTTCTTGAAATAGCGGAACAACCCGCGCGAAGCCTCGACAACCTGCGGTACGCAGGCCTGGATATCCGCTTCGCTCATCTGGTCCAGCAGTTCGAAATTGTCCTCCAACCCATGCAGCGAAATCGCCTTGAGCAGTTGGTCCTGCTCCTGCGGCAACTCGCCCCAACCGGCAATCTGGGTACCGCGCATGTAGCCGAAGCACCATTCCTCCATCACGATCACAGTGCCCTGCTCGTCTTCCCTTTCTTCGAACAGCGGCTCGAACTGGTCGACATCATCGCTCAGCTCTTCCGCCACTTGGCTGGCATAGCGCAGCATCAACGCCACATAAGCCTCTTCATGTGCCGGCTTCTTGAACTTTGGCACCTTGCCACCGGCAGCGGCTGGCAACCAATGTTCTGGGGTCACGGTTACCGGTGAACTGGCCAGCGCGGTGAAGAAACCATTGAGCTCGGCCAGGTTGAGTACCGAGTAGTCGTTGCCATAGGTGATCAGCAGGTCTTCGAGGCGGTCGAGTTCTTTTTCGCTGAGTACGGGGAGCATGGGGTGAAAATCCTGGGAAGCAAAAGTGTGTGCACCCTAGCACAGCAACGGCGCAAGGGCTGCCCGCGAGCACCACTGCGCGGGCAGATTCCTCAGATGGCCAACCAGCCCTGCAACTCATGCTGCCGTTCGGTGCCAATCAGCAGCCAAAGCAAGATGCGGCACTTGCGCGGGCAGAGGTGCCCGGCCATTTGCACGCCTTTGCGCTGCAGGTCGATCTCGGAGCCTGCAAACCCGTATGTTGTCCGGGCTGTAGGGCCTCTACCTGTGCGGGTGGCTACAATGACCGGCAAGGTGGGCGCCAGATGCTCCAGCACATCGGACCAAGTACCGGAAACGTGCCCAGCACCGAAACCAGCAATGACCAGCCCTTCATAGCCCAATGGAGCCACAGCCTGCAGCAGCGCTGTGTCCACATCCAGACAAGCCTCCAGAAGGGCAACGCGCTGGTCGGTGCGACACGGTAACGGCAGCACAGCCCGACGACCTGGCGGATGGCGATAGACCACAACACCCTCTACAACTTCCGCCGAAGGGCCGAAGCCTGGTGACTCGAAAGCCGCCATCGCCAGGCTGGCCATCTTGCGAACCCTTGCCGCGCAATGGACCTGATCATTCATCACCACAAGTACACCACGCCCTCGGCTGCCTTGTGCCAATGCAACCTGTGCCGCAGCCAGCAGGTTGGCCGGGCCATCGTTGCCCGCCTGGCTGGCCGAGCGCATGGCACCGGTCATCACCAACGGTGCATCGAATGGCCAGAGCAGATCAAGGAAATAGGCCGTTTCCTCAAGGCTGTCGGTGCCTTGGGTCAGGATCACGGCCTGGGCACCGCGCTCTACCTCGCTGCGGGCCCAGACCAGCACATCCAACAACGCCACGAAGCCCAGCGATGCACTGGGGAGCAGGGATAATGAAGCAACGTTCAACTGCGCCATTTCGCGCAACTGTGGGACTTGCAACAGTTGCTGCTCACAATCCAGGGCTGGGGCCACGCCACACCCAGCAGCCCCGGCCTGCATACTGACAGTGCCCCCTAAGCTGGCGATCGACAGCCTGGGCAGGCTTGAATGCTCAATCATGCGTCTCCTCCCACAAGTAACCCGATCAACGGCACAATTCCCAGCGTGCTGATGGCCATCGACATCACGTTGCCAATGTAGCCATGCACATAGGCCGGCAACCGGCGCGTGATCGCCACCGCCAGCGGCGGAGCCACCAGCGCCCCCAGCACAGCACTGGTCACCACGACTTCCCAGCTGCCGCCATGCGTCAGCACCGCGGCCGGAACGATCGAGACAATCGGAATGTAGGTAGGGTACCACCCACGGGCTTGCCACTGGCTACGCCAGATGACGACACCAACCAGGGACGCCAGGGCCTGCCCTGCCACAATGTGCATCACCAGCATTGAACCGTATGCCGGTGCAGCCGGGGCCACAGCCCGCTGCCATAGCAGATGGCAAAACCTTGCCATCGATACCCGCGAACATGGGCCCAATGCGCCAGGCAAGCCCCTAGCAACAAGCCCAGAGCAGGCAGTTCATGTTTGTAGAATGCCACTTCGCTGATATCACCCACTATCCAGCGCAAGCGGCTTAGCGGCTGATCGAGTGTCGCCGCCAGTTGCGCGTAGTCCGGCCATTGGCCCAGCGCTAGGCTGGCTACCAGCAGCATCAACAAGCAAATGAAGAGCAATACAGGGGAGCGCTGCCGACTGGACAAACGTAATGCCTTCATACGCGCCCCCTTAGCGTGGCATAGGCGTATGCAAGCGATAGCCAAGCGACGCATCATAGAGGTCGGTGCGGCGGTCACGCTGCAGGTCGTTGAGGCTGTTCCAGATCGGTGCTGAACGCGCGCTGCTAAGGTCGACGTCGGCATACAGAATGGCCTCCTCCTGCGCACTGGCAACCTCCCCGATAGGCCAACCATTGGTACCGGCGATCAATGAACAACCGAGAAAGCGCCCTCCCAGTTCATTGCCGATACGGTTGGCGGCGGCAATGTAGACATTGTTTACGTGCGCGGCGGTCATGGTCAGGTACGAGGCCATGCAACGACCTGCTTCGTCGAACAGGGGGGGTGGAGTCCACACCCAATTGTTCAAACTGCAAATGATGTCGGCGCCTTGTGCGGCCATAAGCCGCGGCACTTCAGGGAACCAGATATCCCAGCAGATCAACAGGCCTATACGACCGATAGCTGTCTCGAACACAGGGAACCCGAGGTTGCCCGGGGTGAACCAAAGCTTCTCCTGGTTCCATAGGTGAGCCTTGCGGTAATGCCCTAGCAGGCCGTTGGGGCCGAACAGTGCGGCACTGTCGTATAGCTTCAGTCCATCACGCTCGGTGAAACCCGCTGCCAGATACACCCGGTGCTCTCTGGCGAACGCTGCCCAAGCTTTCAGGCTGCGGCCCTCCTGCAACGTCTCGGCATGGGCGTAGGCCTCGGCACGGGAGTGGAAGGTATAGCCGGTGTTGGCCAGCTCGGGCAGCACGATCAGATTGGCGCCTTCACGCGCCGCGCGTCGAGCCAGTGCCAAGCCTTTGCTCAAATTGCCGTCGCTGTGTTCGACCCCGACCTGAGGGTCGTACTGGATGACGGCAATACGGACAGGGCTGACGGGGGTGCTGTGTTCAGACATGGCGGCTTCCTTCTTGTGGTTGTTTTGGAAGGTCGCCAGTAGAGCGGGGTTCGGCTTGGCGGGGACAGTCGGGTGAGTCCTATTGGGTCGACAGACAAGCGAATAATTGCAATAGGAAAAGTCTCACAGAAACGCTCGGACGCCGCTATTTCCCAACTTGATAATGGGGGTAGTCCTCAAGGGTGAGCCACCATTGAACGCCGCTGAAGTTCGATGGCAGAGGTTGATGACTGCATCCAGCGCGGTACGCAAACACGGCTCGGTCCAGCCGGCGTCAACAGAGAAAGACTCTCCAGCCAGATACAGCCCTGAGCGGGCTGAAATCGCGGTTGTATTTCATCAGCCCGACCGCGTCATAGTAGGTACCTGCTCGATACAGCTTCGCGCAGCCGAGCGCATTTTTGTCCGTCATCCAGCGCTGTATGCAAATGTTTCGGGTATCGATATAGGGCGATATGGCTTCATGCAGTCATCGGCGTAATGGTCGTTGTATCGGTAGGCATAGACGTCGTGGACAAAGCTGTCGGTGACGAGAATCTGCGGTAGCGCCGAGTTGCGGTCCAGATAGTGCTTCTTCAGTGGCGCATAGACCTTGCAGCTGGTTTCCCAATGAGCGTGGTTCCATGCGTCCATAATCGACTGCGGGAGTGCCCAATATAAGCCGGCCCGTTGAACATCAGCCCTCTGCTATCAGGCACAGTGCTGGCCTCCAGATACGGTGCAGCATATGGCACACCTTCCTTATCGACACGGCCATGCACCAGCTGCAAATGGCTGCTGAAACCCAAAATTGCTGTACGTAGTGGGTAAAGGCAGCAGACGTCATAGAACGCTCCCCAGCTCCCATCACCAATGCCGATGGAATAGAAAATGGCCGACTCTTCACGGCTCATGCCCAACCCACCGAAATCACCAGGGTTGGCGGGGTCCCACGCTGTCAGCATCGGCAAATGTACCAAATCCCTGAATGACATCAGGTGATAGCGCTCGACAACACTCTGCCATATCGACGCCCAGCATTGCGTGCCATATACCACAGCGATGCGCTCGGCAAACTGCCCGGCGAAGCGGTACCATTTTTCATAGACCTTTTGCAGTGTGGCTGTAGGTGGAGGGGTATTCCCTTCTGGATTTCGCCAAATCAGCAGCGCTGGCTTCCCCTCTCCTTCTAGTTGTCCATTCCGAAGATAGATACCCGTTGCATTCACCCAGGGTGTCCCAGGGTTTGGAAATTCGGAAAGCCGTAGCTCGAACAGCTTGGCGTAATAGCCATAAGCGAGCGTCCATCTTTAGGCGGTTCGCCTGTCCTGCTGAACAAAGGTATACGCATGGCCCCCATCTCGAATGGCGTTGAAGGCTGCTTGTGATTACCGCCTTTGTTCACCACAGTCAGGTGGCGACCGCCCACACGCTGCGACTGCTCTATCAAGGTGATGCGGGTGAAACCACAGCGTAGCAATTCCCGAGCAGCAGTTAACCCTGTGACACCAGCACCGACAATGCAGATCCGATGTTCCGGTTGGGCGGCACTTGCAACGCCTCCCGGTTGTTCAACCAGACGTCGGTAATCGAAGCAGAGGTCTGGTGGATTCGGAAACCGTGCGGCCCACGGCTGCAAGGGCAAGGATGGCTCAAGGGCCAGATCAGCAGGATAGTTGTGGGTCGAACCGATGGTCATGTTCTCGGGCGCTCCATGAATTGAGAAGCCTGAGCATGATCGAGTTGAGATGTGCGGAGTGTTGGTTATGTGTCACCAACACCCACAGAATCGAGAAAGGCCTGTGGGTGTTGGCTTGCGTTGGACGTTATACCGCCAGCGCGCGCTCACGCAACTCGCTGTTGAGGATGCGGTCGTTCTCGCTGTAGTCGACCGGGCAGTCGATCACGTGCACGCCTGGGGTCTTGATGCAGTGTTCCAGCAGCGGCAGCAGGCCTTCGGCGCTTTCCACGCGGTGGCCATTGGCACCATAGGCTTCGGCGTATTTGACGAAGTCCGGGTTGCCGTAGTCCAGGCCGAAATCGGTGAAGCCCATGTTGGCCTGCTTCCAGCGGATCATGCCATAGCCGTCGTCACGCAGGATCACCACGGTGATGTGCATGCCCAGACGTACCGCAGTTTCCAGCTCCTGGCTGTTCATCATGAAGCCACCGTCACCGCACACCGAAATCACCGGGCGGTCCGGGTGCACCAGGTGCGCGGCCATCGCCGATGGCAAGCCGGCGCCCATGGTCGCCAGGGCGTTGTCCAGCAGCACGGTGTTGGGCTTGTGCGCCTTGTAGTTACGGGCGAACCAGATCTTGTAGATGCCGTTGTCCAGGGCAACGATGCCTTCGGACGGCAGTACACGACGGATGTCGGCCACCAGGCGCTGCGGGTAGACCGGGAAGCGGTTATCGTCGGCACCTTCGGCGATCTGTGCTTCGTTGGCTTCACGAATGGCCATCAGGCGGGTGAAGTCCCAGTGCGACGTGTCGTTCAGCGCTTCGCTGATCTGCCACACGGCGTTGGCAATGTCGCCGATCACTTCAACCTGCGGGAAGTACACGGCATCGACTTCAGCGGAGCGGAAGTTGATGTGAATGACCTCGGTGCCGCCACGGACCATGAAGAATGGCGGCTTCTCGATCACGTCGTGGCCGATGTTGATGATCAGGTCGGCCGCTTCGACGGCGCGGTGAACGAAGTCACCCGACGACAGCGCAGCGTTGCCCAGGAAGCGCGGGTGGCGCTCGTCGACCACACCCTTACCCATCTGGGTGGTGATGAACGGGATACCGGTTTTGTCGATCAGTTGCTTGAGGACCTTGGCGGTCATCTTGCGGTTGGCGCCTGCGCCGATCACCAGGATCGGGTTACGGGCGTTCAGCAGTTTCTCGACGGCTGCTTCGATGGCCACGTGCTCGGCCAGCGGGCGGCGGTGCAGGCTGCGCGGGATCGGCAGTGCATCAGTCTGCTCGGCGGCGATGTCTTC
>NZ_QJRC01000095.1 GCF_013393325.1 Pseudomonas hunanensis | reverse complement strand
TCGCGGCTTTGCACGCTCAGTTGTTCGGCATCCAACCGGTAGCACGCCGGCACGCGCTCCTGCTCGGGCGGTTGTGCGGGTTTGGTGTGCTCCAGTTGCTCGGCGGGCATCAGGTCGCGCAGCTGATGCTGGTAGGCCGAGACCGACAGGCTCAGGTCCAGGGCCATGCCTTCGGCGTCGGCAAGCGCGACCACCACCGGCACTTTCGGCTGGGTGTAGGGGTAGTGCCGCGCCATGGCGACGAGGTTGCCGATGGGCAGGATTTCGCTGATCGGGTCGCTGCTCCAGGTCAGCGGCATGCGCCGGTGGGGCGGTTTGAAGTCTTCGACCCAGGTTTGCAGGGCGCTGACCGGCAGCACATGGGGCTGGGTGGACGGCGCTTGGTTGCCGCTCACCAGTTCGGCCATGTCCAACTGGCGCATGTGCCGTTTGCGCAGGGCAGGCGAGCCGGTGATGCGGGCGGTCATGGCGTTGGTCCACAGGTGTGGGCTGTAGCCGATCCAGACTTCCTTGGCGGTATCGGGGCAGGTATCGGCCCACACCCAGCCCAGGGTGCGGCTGGAGAGGTAGCGTTCACGCAGATGGTAGCCCTCCAGCCCTTGATAGCGCAGTTCCTTGTACAGGCCTGCGCCAACGTACTCATGGATGACCAGCTTTTCGCCCAGGGGGCCTTTCATGAACACATAGACATAGCCCTGACGCAGGGCGCGGAGGGTGTAGGCCGAGTGCTGCAGCGGAGCGAAGCCTTGTTCGAGGTTGAAGCCTGCATCGGCATAGCGGCAGGCGGGGGTGCCGCCGGTACGCGGCACGATGGCATAGCGCACTGGGAGGATGGGGATGCGTGCACTGCAGGCAGGGCCGGAAGTGGCGCTGCTGGCGTTGGAGTCATTCATGGATGTGTTCCTTGCTTTCGATCAGTGCGCGCAGTTCGCGGAGGCGACCCTGAGGTGACTCCTCGAGGTTGGTGTAGACCTTCCCGGCCTGGTCATCGGTCATGAGCCACATGTGCCTGGCAATCAACCTGATGAACTGGCCAACGACTTCCTCTTCGCGAAAGTTGAGGGCTTTGAATTGCGGCAGCAGGCATTCAATCCATTGCCTGATGTCGGGCAAGGTGCGGGTGGCGTGCTGTGGCAGGGCCAACACTTCGTGTGCCAGCGTGAGCACGAAGTGTTCGTGCATGCCTGCTTGAAACCGCTCAAGTTCAAGTTTGCGAAGGGGAAGTGGGGCTTGGCTGAAGGGGCGCGCAAGCGTCGGGCTGCGCTGTAGCGTTTTCCACTCGTGAGCTGGCCCCCAGTTGACTCGCCAGGCCAGCGAAGTGACAGGCCCGAGCCACGTAGCTCGATGGTCGTCATCCAATGCATCCAGCCACGCCGCGAGGTGGTCCGGTTTGAACTGGAAAGTGGCCAGCCCCTGATCCGGTAGCGAGATCTGTACGAGGCTGGTGAAGTGGTCCGCCAGCTCGGCAAGGCCAACATCGGCATCCAGCGCGATGGCACCACCAATGGGCATCCAGGTCGAGATTGCATGGGTAAGCAGTTCTGGCGCGTCTGACACGTCTACCAGCAATGGCCCAAAGTCATAGCGCTCGTCCAGGGCACTGCGCCTCCACAGCCACGCATACTGGGTGTTTGGGCTGACTGCATGGACAAGATCAATTACCCAAGGGGCATAGGCCGGGATCAGCTCACCATTCGGGAGTATTTGGGATATTGGCCGGTAGGCCCAGTACTCGAGCACGTTAGTCATTAGCAGTAGGAAACGTGCGTTGTTGCCGAAGTACGTGCTTGGAAGCGTGTCCGAGGGTGCGGTGTTCATCGACCTGCCCCCCCGATGCAACGGCAGTCGGGCAAGGGACAGACGCCATCGGGGCGACGCCCACACTGACGTTCCAGAGGTTTGCCAGTGACTGGCGCGCTGCTGATTGAAAAGGGGTTGGTTGCCCCATCGGGCGATTTGAGGATTTGGCCGTTGATGCGTATTGTCGGGCTGTTCAGGGTGATGCCGGTCTCATCGATCTGGATAGAGCCCCCGGGGCCCTGGATGATCACTGCTTCTGCCGTACGAAGCTCATAGCGGCGGGTACGCCTGTGGATTGCTCCTCGGGCTTCCAGCTCGGCGAGCCCTTCGATCTGCTGCTTGAGGTTGCCTCCAATAGTGATGTGGTGATTGGCGGCGATGTGGTCGTGGCGGTGATTGCCGATGGTTTCAACACGGTCATTGGCTATCTTGATGGTTTGGTTGCGCCCTATATCGAGCGCGGCGTCTTGGCCAATGGTGACGTGTTCGTCATTGCCAACCGTTTCAGTACGGTCATGGCCAATCAAAATCGACTCGTCGTTATTGACCTGTTCCGTGCGGTCATTGCCGACCTGGGTACTTTCGTCATGCTTGACCACGATGTTGTGGTCTTTCTGGGCATGGATGAACACTTCCTCCTGGCCCAGTTCATCCTCGAAGCGCAGCTCATTGAAGCCATCGCCCTTGTGGGTCTGGCTCTTGATGGTCATACGGGTCTTGTGCTGAGGCAGGTCATACGGAGGCAGTTGGTTACCGCAGTAGGTGCGGCCGGTGATCATCGGCTGATCGGGGTCGCCGTTGACGTAGTGGATGATCACGTCCTGACCTATGCGCGGGATGGCCATGGTGCCCCAACTCCCACCGGCCCAGCCCTGCGACACGCGCACCCAACAGGAGCTGAATTCATTGTTTTCACTTTCACGGTCCCAGGGGAAGCTGACTTTGACCCGGCCCCATTGGTCGCAGTAGATCTCCTCGCCCTGTGGTCCAACCACGGTTGCCATGTGCGGGCCGTCAACCCGTGGCTTGGACAAGGGCGCAGGGCGCCACTCGATTCGGCCCGGAACCAGCACAGCTTTTTGTTCGTAACGTGTGCTTTGCTCAGCGCCGAACGCCTCTTCCTGCAGGCTGGTGAACTGGCTGCCTTCGTGGCTGACCGCGCTTACCCGCCAATGCACATTCAGGTTTTCCCGTGGGTGACCGGTCAGGTTGAAGCTCAGACCCGGTTGCAGGCGTACATCGTCACCCTCGACCTCGGCAACGCGCGCATCGTGTCGTAAGGCAGTGATGCGATTTTCGGTGAACGGTTTACCAACGGCATCGCGTTTGTAACGGCCCGGGTAGTCGAAGCACTCGTAATCCTTGGACTGGTGCTCCAGGTAACGGCCGGACGCCCTGTGCTCCTGGCGATAGGCCGGGTGGGTGAAGGTGTAGTCGCGCTGGACTTGTCGTGCGGTACGCACCTGTTCGCTGTAGCGCAGGCGCCGCAGGCAGGATTTAGGCTGGTCACCGCCGCTGCTGGAAAGGTACAGCACGGTGTCGGGGGCCAAGGGCGCGTCGTCTTCGTCGAAGCCTTCGTCGTTGTCCTCGCGCTTGATGGCACCATGACTGATCAGGCCAAGTGATTGCAGCCTGTCGGTGATGATCAATCCATGGCGTTCATCGTTGTGCTCGAAGCGGTAGACGATGCCTTCCTCTGCTGCCAGGCGGGCGATGAAGTCGAGGTCGGTCTCGCCGGCCTGTACGCAGAACTCGCGTACCTGATGGTCCATGCTAGTGCGCATGTCGAACTGGACGATGCCTTGGCGCTTGAGCATGAGCTCGAGAATTTGCGGAACGGTCTTGTGCTGGAAGATGCGCCAGTTCGAGCGAAGCCTGGCACGGGCCAATTGGGGTTCGACCAAGGCATGGTAGTAAGTGCGGGAGAAACCACTCTCGCCCTGGCTGAAGCTGCTGATCAGGCCGTGTACGTAACGTACGGGGTGGGCACCGTCCCAGATGGTGAACAGCGCGGGTTTGTCGAGCAAGTGGCCAAAGTCGACATCGTGCTCGAAGCTGATCAGCTCCAGGGTTAATGTGAACGGTTGGCTGAGCTCCTCCTTGAGCTTGAACGACACCACTTCGAATTCAGCGTTTCCCACCTGGGGCTGGAAGCTGTATCGCAAACTAGATCGGCTGGGCATATGCAGTCCTTGTTCGCCGTTTAAGACTTCGAAGTGCCCAGGCAGATCATGGCTGCCCAGGCTTTTCGTTAGATCAGGCGATCGGTTTGCGCCAGTCGTCGGAGCCTTCCGTACCCGCCGTCACGTGGGCCCAGGAAATCTTGCGGTATGACATTGCCACTTCGATCAACTGCGTATAGTTAGCGTTTGTCTGGTCTTGGGCATGCGGCAAGGTGGTATTGATGTCCACGATGGTGGCGCCCTCCAGCTTGGTGGTGAAGAAATGCTCTTGCTTCCCCTCCACCGAGGTGCGGTACCAGTTCACTTCAACGACTGGCAGCATTTCGCCGCTGGCCAGCGCCTGGTACATCAATGGTGTGGCTTTGTTTAGTGAGCTGGTGAAAATGAAGGGCTTGTGCACCCTTTGGCCAGCAGGCTGGCCACTTTGCGGATCGGTGGGAACGGTCACCTGGTGCTTGATCTCCTGCACCAGAATCTCGTCTTCGTGGCCTTCGACGAATACATTGCCGACTGAGTCGGAGGTGAATGCGCCTGCGGTGATGTTGCCTTGGGTCTTGCCTTCGATCTTGATGTAAGCGGGGGTTGGCATGGCAGTTTCTCCTGCGTCCATGTGAATTGACACGCGCACCACAGGTGGCGTGGCCATCAGAAGCGATGGGCTTGTCAACAAGGCAGAAGCCTCGCTAAATCGTTAATTACGCGTGCGACCTACTGCTGCAAGATGCCGTTGAGCGACTCCACTACCTCGGTGGTAATCAGGTGCAGGCGATAGCTGTAGATGCCGTAGGCCACAGCCATTGCGATGGCCGAAATCACCAGGGGGCTCCACCAGGGCCACTGCCGGTCCATGCGGAAATTTCGTGGGGCCACGTTGGTGTAGGGGTCGCAGACTTCTTCTGGCGTGGGGCCGCGTAGTTCGCGAATGATCCCGTGCAGTTGGTGAATCAGTGCGTTGAGTGTTTCTTCGCCCTTGGGCGCGAGGGCGTACTTGCCCCTGAGCCCAAGGCACAGGGCGTAGTACATGAACTCCAGTACGTCCTGATAACGCTTGGGCTCCTGCATCAGACGGGAAATCACGGTGAAGATTTTTTCCCCACCCCAGGTTTCGTCGTGGAAGATGCTCAGCAGCGGCTCCTGGCTCCAGCAGCTGCTCTTACCCCAGGGCCGTTCCATGACGGCCTCGTCTATGAACAGGCACAGTCCATAGGAATACGCCAATAACTGAGCAGGCTCGTAACCGTGCTGGCGTATTTCTTCCTGAATGTTGTCGATCTGGTTGCGAACTTGTTGATGCACTTCTTTGATGTTTGGCAATTCATCAAGCGTACGCAGGCGGATAACCAGGCCGAACAACGGCGATGCGGCATCCAGCATCAGGTTGGCAAAACCACCTCGCAGTTGAAACTCCGGATCGGCGGGGTAGCCTTCAGTGATCGGTTCAGGCTCAGGTTTCTCCATGGGCGCTTGCGCATGGGGTGGTTTGACCTGGGCGTCTGCCATTGGCTGTTTGAGTGCTGACGTGAGCTGGCTGCCTTCAGTGCTTTTTTCACCGGTTGGCGTGTTGTTCTGTCCTCCCATTTCACTCACTCCTGATCGCCCAGAACTGCAGCTCAAGTCCTGGGAACTCGCCCGCGATGTGGATACCGAAGCCATTTGCCTTGGCCATGCATGCCCAGGTCGGGTCACGCCGGTCCAACTCGAAGTAGCTGAAACCTGCATGGAAGGGCAGGTCACGCGGGGCCACCGGCAGTGGTCGCAAAGGGATGCCCGGCAGTTGTAGCGGCACCAGGTCGATCAATGACTCAAGTGAAGTAATCTTGGCTTTCTGGATGAACATCTGGCGCAAAGCCTGTGGCGGCAGGTCGGCGCGCACGGCGAGGATGAAGTCGGCTTCGTCGATTAGGCGACGGTCCTCTAGCGTGGTTGTCATCACGCCGAATGCTTCGCCCTCCAACGGTAGCGACACGGCGCGTGGCCGCAGGACCGTGCTCAGGGATCGGCGCAAGGTGTTTTCCAGCGGTTTGAAAGAGGTGTGCAGTGCAGTGTGGTGATACGCCGGGTACTCCTGCGGCAGTCTGTTTTCGTCGGTGAAAGTGACGAATTCGCCACAGGCCTGGCTCATGCTCAGGTACAGCTGCTCGGGGTGCGTTTGCGCTTGCCTGGCCAGGTGCTGAAAGCATGGCCACCAACGGTTCATGGCCTGCAGCAGGTTGAAGTCGCGGATATCGGCGATACCGGATTGGCCCGATGCGCCAATGCGTGTGGCAAGTCCCCGCGCGCGCTCGCGCAGTGTGTTGGTGATTTCGTCCAGGAACCGCTGCAGTGCCGGTATCGCCCGCACTGACACGCTGGTAGGGTAGAACGCTTCGTCCAGCTGCAGGCTGCCATCGGGGCGCCGTTCCAGGATGCGTGCCAGTGCCAGGCGAGTGTAGGCGCTACTGTCCTGGGCCTTGCGCTTGAGCTGCAGGTTGGGCACGGCAAGGTCTACGTTTACCAGGTCGCCATCGGCGGTGTGGGTATCCTTGATTTCCTGTGCCTGGGCGGTATAGCGGAAGTTAGCAGCATTGTCGGGCCAGCTCACTTCGCGCCCCCCATCGGTTCGCAGCGGCAGGCACAGATACACCTCGCTGTCCTTGCAAGTGTCGTCACCGATTTCCAGTGGCGGTGGTGGTGGCAGGTCGGCGGGAATGTCGAATACCGTGCCGTCCGGCATGACGCCTCGCGCCCGAGTGATGGCTATCTTGCCAAGGCTCAGGTACTCGTCGTTCAACTGTATTTCGCTGAAGCCATAGAACGCTGCATTGAGGCTGGCGAGGCGCTGGTGCAGGGCTGCTTCACTGGCCCTGGCCGCCTGTTGGAAATGCTGTGGTTTTACGAACAGGCCTTCGGGCCAAAGGACGGGGTTGCGTGAACTCATGGGCGCTCCTTGTCAGCGAGAGTAGGCGGGAAGGGCAATGGGAGTGGAGGCGCCATCAGTCTTCTTCCTTGAGTACGATGTGCGTGTCGTTGACCAATACCGACAGCACGATCTGGTGGCCACGCGGCGGAATACGCAGCACTTGCCGCCAGCTGGCGTTCTCGTGGCCTCGGTAGTCGCCAATCACCGCCACGAAACGGGTTTCGGCGTGGATAGCTTCGAACGGGATGTATTTGAACTGGCCAGGGCTCAGCAAATAGTCATCAGCACGGATGTAGGTACTGCGCAGGGCTGCGGCCGGGTCCTGGTCCAGCAATTGGTAGACGGTGTTGCGCAGCAACGAATCGTCGCGCAGTTGCAGGATCTTGATGGCCATGGGCGTGGCGACCTGCTCCGAGGCCGCGGCTGCGCTGCGCGGTAAGGTCAGCACCACCGTTGGGTCGTCATAGCTGCCGGGGGCGCTTTCTTCCAGAGGGGAGCGAGCCTGGGGACTGTCGTTTTCCTCATCCATCTCGACGGGCGATATGGCCGGGAATTGTGCTTGCAGGTACTCGAACAAAGTCCCGATTTTTTCGGTCAACGCGTAGGGGTCATCAGCACTCAGGGTCACTGCGTAAGGGCTGGGCTCCAAGGCGGTATCCTGTTCGACCGCTACGTCAAGGCTGTTCGGGTTACCGTTGAGGGTAGGGCTGGCATTGATGCTGAACGCGAGCTGGGTTGGGTGGTCCTTGGGCGGCCCGATGGGTAGAGAAGGGTCCATGACCACTTGACTCACTCTGCTTAGAGACGTGCAGCCGGCCAACCCCACCAGCGCAATCAGCAGAGGCGCGAACAGCAATGGATGACTCGTCATGGACGTTCTCCTGCAATCAGGCGTTGCAGTGGGTTTTCTGGCGATGTTGCTACGCAGGCCGCTGCCTCCAGCGCCGCCAGGGGATCATTTCCCATGTCAGTCCCAAAGACCGAGCAGATCTCGGCGACAGGTTGGCTGGGAGTAGGTTTGGCCTGCCATGGGCTGATAGGGGCTTCGGCTACCAAGCGGTCGAGTACCCTGCGATCTGGGTTGAACAGGTCCTCCAGGGCATGCGTGCATGCTGGATCCTGGGCGTACTGCACCTGTAGTCGATAAGCACCAATGCGAAGTTGGTCCCCTTCCATCAGGCGCCTGGGAGGGAGTGATCCCAGGCAGACGGAGCTGTCATTCATATAGGTGCGGTGGCAGTGATCGATCACGCAGAAGCTGCCTTCAATCCAGCGGATTTCGCAGTGGATAGGCGCCACGGCCTGATCACGGTCATTGAGCCACCAGTTAGCCCGCCTGCTTCCGATGGTCCCGCCTTTGCAATCGAACCGATGCCGCGCTGTCATGTCATGCCGCAGTTGGCCGAGGTTGATGATGCTCAAGGTCAAAGTGCTCAAGAACGCCCCCTGAACTGCACGACAGGGCTGAGCTGGCCATGCTGGTCATCGAAGAAGCTGGTCCAGCCCAGGTAGGCGCCCTGGCTGCGGTGCAGGCAGAAAGGCGACAATGCGTTCTGCTTCAGGCGCAGTTCCAGGTCGTAGGCCAGCCCGTCACGCAGCAGAAAGCCGATCAGTGCACGCAAACGGCCGAAGTTGATGCCGCTGGGCAGCAAGTCCCGCATCTGCGCTTGGTCGAGTTCGCTGATCACGATGGTGAACTTGCTGCTGCGGGTGCGGGTGCGGCTGCCGACCATGAACGTGCTGCCCAGCTGGCCGTTAGAGCGGCCCAGGCTTACAAGCTGTCTGGCCGCTGTGGGTACCGAACGCGTCTCGAACTCGCGAATCTGTACGTGTTTGAGGTCGAAGCAGTGTCCTATGATGCCGGCCACGGTGCCCGGCGCACGGCTGCGGCTGGCGATAACGCCAGCAAAGCTGAGCAGCCGGCTCCACGGGAGTGCCGTGTCCCCTCGCAGCTGTTTGTCATTAAGCCCCAGCAGGGCAAACACGTATTGCGAAAACCCGTCACTGGCACCTGGCTGGAAACGGATGTAGTAGCGGTACTTGCGCCAGATCCGGTGTAACAGGCTGAGCAGGTAGTGGTTGAAAAAGTCGAAGAAGGCCGGTCGCACACCAATGCCCTGTGCATGTTCATAGGCCACTTGTTCCAGGTAATAGGTGGGCAGCGGTGAATCAGTACCGTGCAAACCCATGAACGTGGCAACGACTCGGTAGCGCTCCTCCTCAGTGTGCATCCGCTGGGCGTTGTACACGTCCGAAACGGGGAAGGTCAGCCGGGGGTCGCAGGCCAGGCGCACACGCAGCCGGGTTGCTTCATCCGGCCAACGGGGTTCCAGATCATCGCCATGCAAGCCATGCAGCCGTTCCAGCAACTGAAAGAAGTTGTACTGGTGCGCTTCCGAGAGCAGCTTGTCGGCTAGATCAGCGGTTGCTTGCCGGTCTGTATTGGCCATGTGTAGTGCTCATTATTGGTGGTGTTGATCACTTCCAACTGGTGGAAGGAGTTGATGCTGGCGTACAGGGCGAAGAAGTGGGCGAGCACACAACTGAACAAGTACAAGTCGCCTTCGCAAAGGAAGGCGGTCTGGTCCAGTTTCAGCCGGGTGTGCAGACCACGAATAGGTTGTCCCTTTATTAGCCAATCCATGGGTTGTGTATGAATATCGCGCATACCTTCCAGGCGTTTACGGGTGGTGCGGGCCTGCTGGATGTCGTGTAGGGCCATGAAGTCATAGGCTCGGATCACTGCTTTAAGCGGCTCTACCGAGAGCAGGGAGAGGTAGTTGAGCGACATGTTTGAAATCAATGCCCATTGCAACTGGCCGTCCAGCACCGGGCGGCAGGGACGGGTGGGTTTACAGAGGTTGGTGTAGGTGGCCAGCGGGGGCGTGAGTTCGGTCAGGACGTTGATGTCATCGATGCCCAGCGCCAGCGGTAGGTCCCGATTAGTGCAGGTCAGGTCGATGGACGCGGTTTCCAGCTCGCCTATGTAGCTATTGGCGTCGGCACGGACGAAGGCGATTCGATGCATGACGCCATCGCCGTGCAGGCACTCTTCCAGCTGGTAGCGGTAGTACAGCGCCGTGCGCCCCTGAATATGCTCGATTTCATGGGCAAACGACTCGAAGGGACGGAAGGTACGTAGGTGTTCACCGATTTTTCCGTCTGTTGTCGTTCGGGTGCTAATGACCTGGTCGACACTGAAGATTTCGTATCCGTGCGGCTCTGTGCCCTTGGGCTTCAGTGGAACCAAGGCGTCCTCGCCGGACAGATCGATAGGTTCGGCGCTGTGCTGGAACAGGTTCACCGCAGGTGCGCAGAACAGGTTGAAATCTGCTCTGCCGACACGCAACGAGTCGGGTAGCTGGCGCGTGAAGTGAAACTCTAGGCATATGCGCGCGCTGTCATGAGCTGGCCAGATTTTCTCCAGCCCAGTCACACTGAAGAAGTGGAAGCGCTGGGGGAAAGCGAAGTACTCCTGCAGGATCCGGTAACCATCAAAGACGTTTTGTGGGTAAGGCAGCATGGCGTCATCGGGGCTGAACCCTGGGAACGTAATGCTGTTTGCCGGCAGACGACGTGCCTCGCCATCGATGGCCACGCTGACATGCTTGAGGTATTGAGAAATCCACAGGTAAAGCGTGCGTGCCGTGCGGGTATCGCCGGAGAGGTAAAAGTCGATGCTGGTACAGCCCAAACTGTTCAACGGCCGCTCGACCAGTATTTGAAGGCCGATACTGACCACAGAACTGTCAAGTGTCTGGGTTGCGGCCACCGTGTCGATCTCGAATGGATGAACGTTGACCGCTGTGCAGGTGCGAAACTCACAGGCCACGCCGTCTACCGGTTTCGAGAACAGCCTCGACCCCTTTGGGATGCGTTGTGACTGGCTGAGGGATTGCTTGATCGGGCTGAACTGGATGATCGTTGCGCTGGGGAGGGGGCGCAGATAATTCGGCCACAGCAACTGCAGCATGGGATGGGTCAGCTCTGGCAGGTCGTCTTCCAGCTTGAGCCGAAGCTTGGCGGTCAGGAATGCGAAGGCTTCCATCAGGCGTTCGACATCGGGGTCGCTGGCACCGTTGCCAAGCAACCGGGCGAGTTGTGGGTTGTCTTTGGCGAAGTCGTTCCCGAGTTCGTGCAGGTAACGCAGTTCTTCGCTGAAACTGTCTTTCAGTGACATCGGTCACCTCACTCGGGTGTAGCGGTTGTGCCCGTTGACCAGCAGCTCAAGTTGCAGCTGCTCAGTGTGGTTGTTGACCCGTACCAGACAGTCCAGCTTGAAATGCAGCTCTAGCGGGGTATGGGCATCAGGCACTGCTTTTAGCGTGCGCACTTGTATGCGTGGCTCGAATCGCTGGAGCGTGCGGCGGATATCCGCGCTCACCTGTACGAGCAAGTCGCCGTTGTTTGCGTCATGCCCGTTGAAGTCGCGCAGGCCTAGCTCAGGGCTGCTCTGAGAGCACCCCTGGCGGGCATTGAGCAGCGTTTCTAGGTGGCGCTTGATGGCGGCGAATTTGTGGGAAGCGCTCTCCCGCCGGGAGGCCTTCCGGCTGATGCACTGATCCAGCTTCAAGCGATCAAAAAGCCCACTCATTGCGTATCGAGCCGCCCGACCAGGGAAATTTCGAAATTCGCGCCCATGTACTTGAAGTGTGGGCGAACAGCGAGCGAAACCTGGTACCAGCCTGGGTCACCGGCAACATCCGATACCTCGACCTTGGCGGCACGAAGCGGCCGGCGACTGCGAACATCGGCAGACGGGTTCTCCTGGTCCGCGACGTACTGCTTGATCCACTTGTTAAGCTCGGACTCAAGGTCGCGGCGCTCTTTCCAACTACCAATCTGTTCGCGCTGTAGCACCTTGATGTAGTGAGCCAGCCGGTTGACGATGAACAGGTAGGGCAACTGGGTACCCAGTTTGTAATTGGTCTGTGCCTGTAGCCCCTCGGGGGTTTTCGGGAAGTTCTTGGGTTTCTGCACCGAGTTGGCCGAAAAGAACGCGGCGTTGTCGCTGTCTTTGCGCATGGTCAGGGCGATGAAACCCTCTTCGGCCAGTTCGAATTCTTTGCGGTCGGAGATCAGAACCTCGGTAGGAATCTTGGCCTGCAACTGGCCCAAGGACTCGTACAGATGGACTGGCAGGTCTTCGACGGCGCCGCCCGATTGCGGACCGATGATGTTCGGACACCAGCGGTAGCGGGCGAAGCTGTCATTGATGCAACTGGCCAGCAGGAAGGTGGAGTTGCCCCACAGGTAGTTGTCATGCTGCCCGGCGATGTTTTCGTGATAATTGAAGCTCTCGATCGGTTTTTCCTGCGGGTGGTAGGCGGAGCGGAGCATGAAACGCGGCCCGGTCAAAGCGACATGACGGGCGTCTTCGCTTTCACGGAATACGCGCCATTTGGCGTGCCGAGGGCCGGCGAAGAGATCTTTTATTTCCTTGAGATTGGGCAGTTCTTCGAAGCTGCTCAAGTTGAAGAACTCAGGAGAAGGCGCGGCCAGGAAAGGTGCGTGAGACATGGCGCCTACGGAGGCCATGTAACTCAGCAGTTTGATATCCGGCGAAGAGGGGCCGAAGCTGTAGTTACCAACCATGGCCGCAATCGGCTCGCCCCCGAATTGACCGTAACCTGCGGTATAAACATGTTTGTAAATGCCGCTGCAGGTAATGTCTGCAGCATTTTCGAAGTCATCGAGCAGGTCTTCTTTGTTCGCATGCAGCACTTCGAGCTTGATGTTCTCCCTGAAGTCGGTGCGGTCTACCAGGATTTTCAGGCCGCGCCATGAAGATTCAAGCTGCTGGAACTCTGGATGATGCAGAATGGCATCCATCTGTTTGCCGAGTACCCGGTCAACCTCTGCAATCATCTGGTCGACCCGGTGCTTGTTGATCAACTGATCCGGGTCATTGCTTTTGAGGATTTCGGCGATGAAGGCAGATACGCCATGCCGGGCAACCTGATAGCCCTCATGCGCGGGTATTAGTTTGGTTTCTGCCATGATCTGGTCGAGCAAGGTGGCATTGCTTATCGTGCCGGTCGTTGTGTCTTCGCTGATGTTGGTATTGCTAGGCTTAGGCATGAGGACGCTCCGTTGTCTCAGTCATTTTCTGGTGCTTCAAGTACCAGGTTCAGTTCTTGGGCAAGCTGTTTACGTGCCTGCTCGTTGTTCAGCAGGTGCTGCAATTGCTTGCGAAAAACGGGGACGTTGCCCAATGGGCCCTTCAGGGCGACCAGCGCTTCACGCAGTTCCAGCAGCTTGTTCAGCTCGGGTACCTGGCGTGCGATTTGGTCCGGCCCGAAATCGTTGATGGACTTGAATTGCAGGTGAACCCCCAGGTCGGCGTCCGGGGTTGTGCCGAGCATGGACGGCACAGACACGTCCAGGCTCACGTTGGCGTCGCTCAACACGCTGTTGAATGTGTGTTTATCGATGCGCATGGCCTGACGGTCCTCAAGCGCACGGTTGTCATTCAGGCCGAAGTCTCCCAGAACCAGCATTTTGTGAGGTAACTCCACCTCAGCCTGCATATCGCTCGTGGCGGGGACATACTTGATATTGACGCGCTCTTTTGGTGCGACAGATCCCGTGCTTCTAGACATCAATACCTAACTCCTTTTTGGTTTGTAGGATGTTTAAACAAAGGTGTGTTTAATTTGGTTTGAGTTCTGTAGGAAGTTTCTTGCGTCTGTTATTTGGGGTGGTTTAGTTTCTCGTTGCGTATAAAAACCATGCATGGGAAGTTGTTGTTTGGTCGAGTGCAAATGTGTAAGTAAATATTTGTTTGTATGCATTCTTCGCGATGTATTAGGCTTCTGCGGGTTTTGCTGGAGCTGGATGTGTGTATATGTGCATTTAAATGAGTTTGTAGGAAAGTTCGTGCGGTCATGTAGGGCGTTTATACTTTTGGAGAATGAACTCAGGATGATTAACCCTTGTGCATATGGCGCCGGTCTCTCGTTGTTGTTTTTTCTGCAGCCGGTACTGGCAGGCCCCACACGGGACTGTTCTCGGATTGTGTCCAATGTCGAGCGACTGGCCTGTTTCGATCAGGCTGCCGGCACCCCGGCGTACAAGACACATCGGCAGTGGTCTGCACCAGAGCAGCAGGCCCCTACAGTGCTGCGCGTGATGGCAAATGAAGCCGCACGGCCACGGGATGACCTGACGTTTCGCATCGAAAGGCGAGTCCAGGACGTTACAGGCGCACCAGAACTTGTGATCTCAGCACCCGCCATAGCCTCGGGTAACGAACCTGCCTACCTGGCGATCAGTTGCATTCAGGCCATCTCCAGGTTGCAACTGATTGCCAGACGCCCCATCGAGCCGAGTTGGGTCAAGGTGCGGCTGGTGGGGGAGGGGTGGTCCACCACAGAAACGCAGTGGCAGGTGATGGAGAATGGTCAAGTGCTCGATGCGGGGCGCGGCCTGCCTGCGATCGAGCAGATCAGAAGGCTCATTGGAGCCCAGCGCATCGAGGTTGTCAGTGATCACGACGAGGTCGACGGGCTGACCTTCGATGCACAAGGCCTCGACCCATTGATCAGCCAGGCGCGAAGCTTATGCCGGTGGTAGCGCAAGTATCGGAGCGCGAGATCACTCGCTTGCTAGCGCCGATTGATCCGGCCGTCCCGGCTGGTTTGTTCGATGTCGAGGACGAAACCTACCAGGCTATCGACCAGGAGATGGTCAAGCTGGGTGGGCTACAGGACGCCTCCATCGACTGGGCTTACATCGAAGAGGCGTCGCGTCAGTACCTGAGCCAGCAATGCAAGCACTTGCGAATCGTCGCACACCTGAGTGCTGCATGGCTGCGTGGCGGATGTTGGGAGCGCTGGGGTTTCACCTTGGCGTTGCTGGCCGGCATGATCGAGTGTTACTGGGAGCACGCTCACCCCAAGCCAGGGCCAAAGGGTTTTCTGGTCAAGCGCAAGCTGGTTGGTCTGATGATCAATCGCTTGGCCGAGGCGCTACCGCGTCTTGATCGCTTTACCTACACACCGACTCATGCGGCGGCAGCGCAGGCTGCGTTGAAACGCCTGCAACAACAGGATGCGGTTCAGCTGGAGGGAGCCGCTCTGGGCGAACTTGAGCGCCTGCTACGCAAGCACACGGAACTTGCCAATGGCGTCGGCGAGGCTGCCGCGCCCGAGGCGCCGGCTGCAAGCGTAAAGCCGGCGCCACTGACCGATGTCATCGCAGCGCCAATGCCGCGCGTGACGATGGGTAATGAGCGTGAGACACGACGGGCAGTGCTGGCTATGGCCGAGCTCATCAACCAGCAGGACCCTTACGACCCTACCGGGTACCAGCTACGGCGTTTCGGATTGTGGGGGCACATTCAGGCGGCCCCTCAAGCCACTCAGGGCAACCGCACGGAATTGATGTCGGTTCCGCTGGATATCACGCGGGTCTATGAAGAAGCGATTGCCAGCACAGCGATCGACCCCGCATTACTTCAGCGCATTGAAAAGAGCGTGACGGCGTGCCCGTTCTGGGTTCGTGGCAGCTTTCTAGCTGCGACGGTCGCCTTGCGGCTGGCGATGGGTGAAGTGGCCGAAGCCATCCGTAGCGCCACTGCTCGTTTTGTGCAGCGCATGCCCGCGCTGCAGCAACTGTGCTTCAGCGACGGCATGGTGTTTGTCGACGACCAAAGCCTGGCCTGGCTCAAGGGCACGCAAGGGCCTTCTGCCCAAGGATCAACCCCACAAGAGTTTGGCGGCCTGCGCGAGGAACTGATCAGTCAGCTGGAAACCGCTGGCGTAGAAGCGGTGCTGCTAAGGCTACAAGCGCTGCAAGCGGACTTCCGAGCTCCCCGTGAGCGCTGCCACACCACAGTGATCGCTGCCGATTTACTGGCCGCGCGGGGCGTGTCCTGGCTGGCCCAGGACTTGTGCGCCAGCGTTGCCAGAACGATGCAGAAAACCACTGCCAATCTGTGGGAACCGGCGGTTTTCCAGCGCCTTCAGCAGTACGCGGGATCCCCTGCGCTGGCTGATCAAAACAAGGAACAGGAGCCTCGATGAATCAAATATGGAACCCATTCAAACGCTGGGGGCTGCAGTGGGTAACGCGCGCGGGCTTGGCGCTGCCGCTGTTGCTCGGGTTGGGCACCGCACTGATGCTGGTCGCCATCTGGTGGCTCGGACCGCAATGGTCGTGGTATGAACAAAAGCCACTGGCGAGTGTGCTGCATCGCAGCTTGGCAAGCCTTGTTTTCCTGCTGATGCTACTTCTAGGCTGTCTTGTAGTACTGCGCATACGCTATCGTCGCCTGCAAGCGGAACGTCGGGAGGTAGTGGCCGCCGAACAAGACCGGGCGCTACATTTTGTGCAGGCGCAAGAGATGGCGCTGAGCCAAGGGCTTGACCGGTACCTTGACAATGCGGGTGGGCGACGTGCGTTGTACCGGCTGCCCTGGTACCTGGTGTTGGGTGACGAACAGTCCGGTAAAACCAGCTTCGTCGACCGCAGCGATCAACGCTTTACCTTGACGCGCATCGACCAGGCTCAGGCACGAGGCCGACAGGCTGAAGCATTGGCCTATCCGGTGGGCTGGTGGGTCAGCGACGATGCTGTAATCATTGACCCGCCCGGTATTTTTATCAGCCAGAATCCACCAGCGGGCTCGGCGGCCACCGATCCCTCCGCGCCGCCTGGCACCCAGGCCAGGTTGTGGGAGCATCTATTGGGTTGGCTGCTGCGCAACAGAAGCCGGCGGGCGCTCAATGGTTTGCTGCTGGTTGTCGATCTACCGGCACTGCTGCATGGCAAGCCAGAGCAACGCGCCGCCCTGGCCCATGGCTTACGCACACGCCTTTACGAAGTGAGCAGTCAGCTGGGATCGCGCTTGCCACTATACGTGGTGCTGACCAAATTCGATCTGCTGGATGGCTTCGATCAGTTATACAGCAAACTTTCGGCCGCCAAGCGTGAAAGCCTGTTGGGGTTCACTTTCAAGTTGGATGCGGTCGATACGTTCGACGCCTGGCTGGAAGAGTACGACCAGCAATACGGTCGGCTGCTCGCCAAGTTGAATGAACAGGTCTTTGATCGGCTGGATGTGCTGGGCAAGACAGCACCGCGCGGGCAGCTGTTCTCACTGCATGCACAGCTGATCGGTTTGCGTCCGATACTGCTGACCTTTCTGCGTGAAACGTTGGCGAGTGACCGTTTCACCACGCCTGCGCTGGTACGAGGTGTGTACTGGTCGTCAGTGGTGCAGCAAGGCGACATCCGCAATGTGTTCGTTCGCGAAGCAGCACAGCCGTACAAGACTAAACTTCCGCTGCTTGAAGGCAAGGCTCAGGGCAAGGCGTTGGCTTATTTCATCCAGCAAGCCTTCAGGCGAGTTATCTATCAAGAGGCCGGTCTGGCAGGCGACAACATCCGGGTGACGCGCAGCAAGCGGCAGTTGCTGTGGGTTGGCTCGGGCGTAGGCATCCTGGCGTTCAGTGTCGCCATCGGCAGCTGGCAACGCTACTTCGATATCAATAGTTCCAAGGCTACCAGCGTGCTTGCCAAGAGCCAGGAATACAGCCAGCGCGAAGTGGATCAGCGTCTTGATCCGACCGGGCGCAACTTGTTGGAGCCTCTGGATCGGATCCGCGATGCGGTGGCGGTATTCGGTGACTATCGCACGGCGTGGCCGGGTGTTGCCGACTTTGGCCTGTATGAGGGGCGCAACATCGGTCCTCTGGTTGACGAGGCGTACCTGAGCTTGTTGTCCAAGCGCTTTTTGCCTGCATTGGCCGGCGGCGTGATTGACGTCATGAACGCAGCAACACCGGGTAGCGAACGACAAATGGCTGCGCTTAGGGTTTACCGTATGATCGAAGAGCGCCATAGCCGCAGGCCTGAATGGGTCGAAGACTGGATGGCACGTCAGTGGCAACAGGCTTTCCCTGGCCAAGGGCAGTTGCAGCGTGACCTCATGCAGCATCTGAAGTACGCCTTGGCTTATGCCGATGCCGATTTGCCGCAATACCGGCAGCGCGTCAACGAAGTACAGCAGGCGTTGCGTGAGCTACCTCTGCCACTGCGGGTTTACACGGGACTGAAGCAACAGGCGCACGAGCAACTGCACACCAGCCTGGACCTGCGTCACCAGGTGGGCCCCGCATTCGACGTTGTTTACCAGACATCTTCCGGTGCCCAGGGGGAGGATGTAACGCTGGCCCCTATGCTGACTGCCAAAGGTTTCAGAGAGTACTTTGCGCCGCGCAGCGAGCGATTCGCTGAGATGGCGATGGTCGATCAGTGGGCATTGGGGGAGCGCAGCCAACTCGACTATTCGGACATTGACAGGCATGCGCTTACCGAAAGGTTGCACAACCTCTACAGCGCCGATTACATCGACAGTTGGCGTCGCGCCTTGAATGCATTCACCGTGGCTGACTTCCGTGATCTGGATCATGGTGTCACGATTCTGGAGCAATTGACCGGCCCCGCAGCCCCTTTGCAGCGGCTGCTGGAAACAGTCAGAGATAACACTTCGCTTGCTTCACCTGCGGTGGTTGAAACACCGAGCGAAGTGACCAAGCTGCGACCACCAACAGCCAAGCCTGATCAACAGCAAACCTTGGCCATTCCGCGGGCGTTTGCAGGGTTGGGCGCCATGTTGCAGGCAACAGGAGAAAAACCGACCTACTACGATGAAACCCTTGGTGCGATAGCGGCCGTGCTGAACTACGCCAAGGCCGTTCAGGACAGCCCGGATCGTGGCAAGGCCGCACTGCAAGCCGTGCATCAACGCTTTTCGATGACAGGGCAGGACCCGATCGGCACCCTGCAACGTATTGCCACAGGCTTGCCGGAGCCAATCAACCACCAGGTTAGAAAGCTTGCCGATCAGACTGCCCAAGTGCTGAATGTTGAAGCATTGCGCGAACTGGAGCGACGCTGGGATGCTGAAGTGTACAGTTTCTTCCAGCAACGCCTGGCAAACCGCTACCCCTTTGTGGTGAGGGCGCCCGATGCTGCGCTGGATGACTTCGAGGCGTTCTTCGGGCCGAAGGGGCGCCTGCAGCAGTTTAATGAACGCTATCTCAAGGTCTTCCTGAAGGAAAACCTCGAGGCCTTGCATTCTAGCCAGTACGGGCAATCCTTGATCCGTGAGGATGTGATCGAGCAGCTCGAGTTGGCGGATCGCATTCGTGAAACGTTCTTCGATCAGCGTGGAAAGCTGAGTGTGCAATTCAGCATCGAGCCGTTGGGTCTCAGCGCGAACCAACGTACCAGCCTGCTGGACCTGGATGGCCAGTTGATCTCCTATACCCATGGGCCACGCCAGATCACCGGTATCGTCTGGCCAAATACCTTGGGGCAGCAGGTGCGCAGCAACCTGACCCTACTCAGGCAGAGCGGCAATAGCAGCAGCCTTGAGTACCGTGGCCCATGGTCGATGTTCCGTTTGCTCAGCCGCGGTTCGCTGAATGGGCGCACGGCAACCAGCGTGGACCTGAGCTTCAGGACGGGTGACGGTGTGATGCGCTATCGGTTGAATGCTGAAAAGGCCTTCAATCCCATTACCCAGCAGCCGTTCAAGGGCTTCCGTTTACCGCGAGGGTTGTTGCAACAGCCACTCAAGGTTGCTCAGATGGAGTAACCCTATGAGTAGCCGTTTCGAAAATCAGGCCTCGCTGTGGTCATATTGAGCTCAAGCCACTCAATGCTCTCCCGGCCAGATACCCAAAGGTCATCCCCGGCCCAAGGGTAATACCGCCGCTCGGGTAGTGCCCACCCATCACGCTGTGCATGTCGTTACCCACTGCAAACAGCCCGGGTATCGGCTGCCCCGCGTGGCCCAGCACGCGGGCCGAGGCGTCTGTGCCCAGGCCGGCGAAGGTGCCAAGGCTGCCTGGCAGCAGTTTTACCGCGTAAAACGGCCCCTTCAGCAGCGGGCGCAACGATGGGTTGGGCACTTGCTGCGGTTCGCCCTGGGCCTGGTTGTATGCCGATACTCCTCGCTGGAAAGCAGGGTCTCTACCTTGGGCTGCATATTGGTTGAAGCCTTCTACCGTGCGCTGCAACTGCGCAGCGTCGATCCCACAGCGCTGCGCCAATTGCGCCAGGGTAGCGCCGTTGTGCAAATAGCCACTGCGCTGATAGAAGCGGGTAGGGAAGGGAAACGGTTTGGCCCACCCAATGCCATAGCGCCGTTGCGCAGTGTGGTCACAGATCAGCCAGGCCTCTGGCCGCTCGCCTTGCGGCGTGGCGGCGAACAGCGCGTTCATGAAATCGTGGTAGCAATCGGCTTCGTTGACGAAGCGCCGGCCATCGCGGCGCACGGCAATGAACCCGGGCTTGGCGCGGTCGATCAAGTGCGGGAAATGACCGAAACCGCCATCGCGTCGCGGCACCCGCGACACAGGTGCCCACGCGCCACTATGGACCGCAGTGGTGGGTACCAGGCCACCGGCCTGTTCGCCCAGGCGCAAACCGTCTCCGCTGTTTTCCCTGGGCGCTGCAGAGTAATGCTGGTCACCGCCAGGCGCGTGCGGCATCAGCTGCGCGATGCGCTGGCGGTCATGCGGGAAGCCGCCGCAGGCCAACACCACACCACGGCGGGCATGGATGACCTGGCCATCGGCGAACAGTGCGCCGCTGACCCGCCCTTCGCCCAGCAAGCGGCTGGCGGGTTTGTCGGTCAGCAAGGTCACGCCGAGGTCGAGGGCGCTGCGCAGCAGGCGCGCCACCAGCGCGTTGCCGTTGACCAATTGCAGCCCGCGACGGTGCAGCAGCAGGTCGCGCCCATGACGCAACAGGCGTTTGCCCACATGCAGCGCCGCCTTGGGCGAGCGGGTGGCGTTGAAGAAGGCGGCCATGTCGGCGCCCCCGGCAACGCCCATGCCGGCCAGGCTGACGATATCCAGCGGCGGGCGCAGCTTGTGCAGCCAAGGCCCGAGCAGGCGACCGTCATAGGGCAGCGCACACAGCGAGCGCCCGCCGCGTGCACTGCCATCGCCTTCACGCATGTCGGGCATACGGCTACCGCACTGGAACTGCACGGCAGTGTGTTGCTGGAAGAACGCCACCATCTCCGGGCCATGGCGCAGGAACGCGCGTTGGCGTGGGTCCAGCGCGCGGGTGTGGGTTTGCGCTCGTAAGTAACGCTCCGGGGCATCGTCGTTTTCAAGGATGCCCTCGGCGATGGCCAGCGGGTTGCGTGGTATCCACAACCAGCCCCCCGACCAGGCGCTGGTGCCGCCCAGCTGGCTGGCTTTTTCCGCCACGATCACTTGCAGGCCGTGATGTGCGGCGGTTACGGCGGCAGCCAGGCCAGAGGCGCCGGCGCCGATGACGAGTACGTCACAGTCGAGGGGTTGCATGGAAGGGGTCCACTCAGGCATGGGAAGAGGTGGCGTGCGGTTTATTGCAGCGGTGAGAAGCCGGTCGGCCGCAGCAGCCGCGATTGCAGGCGCTGTACCGCACCCAGCTCGCGGTTGCGCCGCGAGAACTCCGCCCAGCGCGGGTCTGCCGCCATGGCTGCGCGGCGAGCCATGCGCTCGTCGAGGCTGGCGTAGCCCCAGATGTGCACCACCTGGTTGACGTCGCCGAACTCACTGGTGAAAAAACCGACCAGGTTGCCCAGGTGTTCGCTTTGCACTTCCAGCGCATGGCTTTGGTACAGGGCCAGCCAGTCGGCCATTTTCAGTGGGTCGAGGGTGTAGGTTCTCAGTTCGTAGTACATGCTGGGGTCTCCGTGTGGGCAGTCGGCGCCTGCAGGCGCGCGGTGATGTGGTTGGCAGCGAGCCAGCCGAAGGTGAGGGCAGGGCCCAAGGTGATGCCGGGGCCGGGGTAGGTCCCCTTCATCAATGAGTTCATGTCGTTGCCGACCGCATACAGCCCGGTGATGGGCTGGCCGCTACGGTTCAACACGTTGGCATCGGCGTTGGTCACCAGGCCGCGGGCAGAGCCGAGGTCGCCGGTGTGGATGCGGATGGCGTAGAACGGCCCACTGCTCAATGGCGCCAGGCAGGGGTTGGGCGTGTGTTGCGGGTCGCCCATGTAGCGGTTGTAGCGGTTGCTGCCTTTGCCGAACTCGCGGTCGATGCCATTGCGGGCATCGGCATTGAACTGCTCGAGGGTTTGCGCAAACACCTGTGGGTCGACGCCAATGGCCTGGGCCAGGGCTTGTGGTGTTGCGGCCCGGTACAAGTAGCCGGCGTCGATCAACGCCTGGTTGTTCACCGGCTTTGGCCGCGCCAGACCCAGCCCGTAGCGATTCATCGCTTCGGCATCGCAGACCAGCCAGCAACTGGCAATGCCGTTGGCGAACATGGTCTGCACAAAATGGTGGTAGGAGTCGGATTCGTTGACGAAGCGCCGCCCGGCCGGGTCGACCGCAATCACGCCAGGTTTGGCGCGGTCGGTGACCAGGTGCGGGAAGCGTTCACGCTCACCCCCGGCGTGGCGCAGTTCGGAAACCGGCGCCCAGAAGAAGTTGGCCGCCAGGCCCTCGCCCTCGGCTGCTGCCACGGCCTGGCAAAGGCGCAGGGCGGCACCGTCGTTGGCCGGCGGTGACATGGTCAGGTGCGGCGCCTCTTGGGGCGGTCTGTAGTTGGCGGCCAGTGCGCCAGCAGCGAACCCGCCCATTGCGCTCACCACGCCCCCACGAGCAGATACCCGCACACGACGGCCCTCGCGCTGTACAACTACGCCAGTGACTACGCCGCGCTCGACGATCAACTCCACGGCTTCGCTGCGCAACCAAAGCTGCGTGCCGTTGGCAAAAGCGCTGGTGGCGAGGCGGGCGATCAATGCATTGCCGGTGGTAAGCCGCGTGCCACGCGGGTGCTGCAGGCGGTCCCGCGCGTAACGCGCCATCAGTTTCAGGCAGTGCCACAGCGACCTGGGCGAGCGGCGAATGCTCAGGAAATGCTGGATATCCACGCGGTTGACCATCATGCCGCCGAACAGCAGCATCCCGGGCGGGGGCATCTGCAGGTCCTTGAAGCGTGCGCCGAGGTGCTTGCCATCGTACTCGACCATTTCCAGCGCGCGACCGAACTGAGTGGCACCGGGGGCATCGGGGTAGTAGTCGGGCGAGTGTGGGCGCAGGGCATAGCGCAACTCGGTGTTCTGCTCCAGCCAGCGCAGCGCCTGGTGGCCATGCTCGATGAAGGCATCGCCCAAGGTGGCGTCATAGCCATCGCCAATGACCTGCTTAAGGTAGGTGCGCATGGCCTCGGGGGAGTCCTTGGCTCCGGCGGCGCGGGCTTGATCGGTGCCGTATAGCCACACCGCACCGCCAGATATCGCCGAGGTACCGCCAAAGTGCTCGGCCTTTTCCACCACCAGTACCTTCAGCCCACGGCGGGCCGCCGTGGCGGCAGCGGCAAAGCCACCGGCGCCGCTGCCCAGTACCACCAGGTCGAAGCGGTGTTGCGTCTCGTCAGTGGTCGCCATGGTTTCAGATCTCCAGCGGCGTTACGCCCATGAAGGCGCCAAGGTGGCCGAGTTGGGCGAAGGCCATTTCCGGGCCGGTCTGGATCGCGCAGCCTACTTGGCGTGCGCGGTTCAGCAACGGGGTGATCTCGGGCGAAGTGACCACGTCGGCGACCAGGGTGTCGGGCTGTAGAGTGGCCACTAGGGCGGCGGACAGTGGAAGTTCCGCACTGTTGCCCATGCCGACAGGCGAGGCGTTGGCCACCAGGTCGAAATCTTCCAGCCCACTGAACTGCGTGCTGATCGTAAGCCCGGGGAAGGCGCTGCCGAGCAATTCGCACACCGCACCCATGCGCGCTGTGCTGGGGTCGCTGAGGGTGATGCTGGCAATACCTGCCTCGCCCAGTGCATAGGCGATGGCACTGCCAACACCGCCGCAACCGATCACCAAGGCCCGCTTGCCCGCTGGCTCGAAACCATGCTTGCGCGCAGCGCCCAGGAAGCCTGCGCCGTCCACGTTGTCGCCCAGCAGGCGCCCGTCGCGCTCGCGACGTATCACATTGACCGAGCCCAGGGCCGCTGCGCGTTCGCTCAGGCCGTCCAGGCGGTTGGCCAGGGCCTGCTTGTACGGCACGGTGACCACACAGCCGCGCAGGTTCTGCCAGCCGCGCAGGGTGCCGGCAAAGCTGTCCAACGCTGCCTCATGCAGGTCGATGGGCAGCATGGCGAGGTTGCAATTGTTGTGGGTGAACCAAGTGTTGAAGTTTTCCGGGGACTTCACCTGGGCGATGGGCGAACCGACGATGGCGACCAGTTCAGTGGAACCACGAATCATGCTGACCTCCTTATTGGCGTTGTTATGGCGGCAAGGGTGGGCCAGAGGGGCGTGGGCAACAATGCGCTCATCGGGTGTTTAGTGCGATAATCGCAACCATGAGCCGGTTATCGCAGTAATCGGCTGTTTTTGTCCCCTGCTTGCGAGCCGAATGCATGAGCACACCCGCTATTCACCCCCGTGACCTGATCGCGGGCTTGCAGAAAGGCCTGGCGCTGATGCAACTGTTCAGTGCCGAGCAGCCACGCCTGAGCGTGCCCCAGGCGGCCAGGCTGTCCGGCCTTACGCCCAGCGCTGCACGGCGCTTTCTGCTGACCTTGGTACATGAAGGCTTTGCCGAAACGGACAGCCGTGAGTACTGGTTGACGCCCAAGGCCTTGCGCCTTGGCCAGGCGTATGTCGACTCGGCGCAACTGCCGCGCATGCTGCGGCCGATTGTGGAGCAGGTAGCGCGGCAGACGCAGGAGCATGTATCGGTGGGTACCCGCGATGGTGACGAGATCATCCACCTGGTGCGCAGCCGCTACAGCCATGTGGCGTCGTTGTCGATCAGGCCGGGCTCTCGGGTGCCGATGCATTGCACGGCCGGTGGGCGGGTTTGGCTGGCCTGGCTGGATGAGGCGGACCGGGATGAGTACTTCGTGCGTAACCCGCTGCGTGCGTTGACGCCTTACACGCAGACTGACCGGGCACAGCTGGAGGCTGCGTTGCAGCGGGTGAAGGCGCAGGGTTTCTGCATCGTTGATCAGGAATATGAAATCGGCATGCGGGTACTGGGTGTGCCGTTGCTGGACCGGGCCGGTCAGTTGAAGGCGACGCTGACCATCACGACCCATGCATCACGGCTTAGCGTGGATGAGGTACGGCTGCGCTACTTACCGGCACTGTACGAGGCGCAGGCGCTGCTTCGACCCGTGCTGGATTGAAATGGCCCGGCGGGGGCGTTTCATCGGCTTTTTACAGGGCTAACCCACCCATCAGGCGTTCCCCTGCACCCACTGCACCAGCCGTTCGCCATCGTAGGCATTGTGCTGCCAGGCCAGTTCGCCGGCAGTCTCGCTCTCGCCCTTGAGGATCGCCTGCACAAAGGCCTGATGCTGCTCCAGGATGGTCTCGGGGCTGGTATGCATCAGCAGGTTGGTGGTGTTGATGACCCAGCGCACTTGCTGCTGTACCAGTGCGTACTGGCGGATCAGACGCTGGTGGCCGGTACCTTCGATAATGGCCTGGTGCAGGGTGAAGTCGCATTGGTTGATGGCCTTGCGTGTCCCTTTGGCACAGGCCTTCTGCAGCGCCAGAAACGCCGCTTCGATCGCCTGCAGCACCTGCGCATCGCCTTGCTTGGCCACCAGTGTGGCGGCCAGCCGTTCCAGGCTGCCACGCAGCGTCCAGATTTCCCAGATGTCGTCGGCTGTCAGCTCAGCCACTTGCCAGCCCACATACGGCGTCTGCACCACGATCCCCTCTGTCGCCAACCGGTTCAGGCCGGTGCGCAAGGTGCCGCGGGCGATGCCCAACTGATCGGCAAGTGCCGTTTCGGTAATGCGCTCACCGGGCTTCAGATGCCCCGACAAGATCGATTCACGAAGGCTTTCGGTGGCTTGTTGTTCTGCAGAAAGCTTCGAAACCGGCCGAAGCTGGATGGATTTCATAGACACAGGTCCTGGTGGCGATACGCCCACATATAGCATTCGCCGCCGTTGGCTGTACACCCGGCCGCTCGCACGCGCGCACGGGTTGAGCAGAAACCTTTGGCACGCAGCAGCCAACCTGCTGAAATTACTACCGTTAGTTGTTGATTGTTGACAATCAGCAATGTTCGGCCTAGCGTTTCACCGAGCCAGGCCTGGCCAGCGAGACATAACAACAACGACAGCAGTACCTATTCATCAATGCCTACAACTAGAACAAACGTGCATACAAGGTGAAAACATGAAAGAGGCGATCCTTGATGGGGCAGAGCGTGCGCCGGCCCATCAACTCGATGCGATTTACCGCAAGATGTCACTGCGGCTGATTCCGTTTCTGTTCGTTTGCTATGTGCTGGCCTACTTCGCCAGGATCAACGTCAGCTTCGCCAAGCTGGACATGCTGGCTGACCTGCATATCTCCGAAACCGCCTACGGTCTGGGCGCGGGTATTTTCTTCCTGGGCTACCTGGTGTTCGCCGTGCCCAGCAACATGATGCTGGAGCGTGTCGGTGCGCGGCGCTGGATCGGTTTTATCATGGTGGCCTGGGGGTGTCTGACTTCGCTGATGATGTTCATCGAGCAGGCCAGCACCTTCTATGCCCTGCGTTTTCTGATTGGTGTGGCTGAAGCCGGGTTCTTTCCGGGCATCATCTTCTACTTCACGCGCTGGTTCCCCAGCGAGCGGCGCGGGCGGGTCATTGCCTTGTTCATGGCTGCTATTCCGCTATCGGGGATCATTGGAGGGCCGCTGTCGGGCTGGATCATGTCAGCCATGCGGCATGCACCCATGGGCGTGGCGAGCTGGCAATGGCTGTTTCTGTTGTATGGCCTGCCCACTGTCGTGGTCGGTCTGTTGGTCAAACGCTGCCTGCCAGACAGTTACCAGGACGCGAACTTCCTTAGCGCGGCAGAAAAGCGCTTGGTGGGGGACGAACTGACCAGGGATGCCATGCGTCGGCCGTCCAGCGCGCAGCGCAGGTCGCTGAGCAGCTTTCTGTTCTCACCGGTGATCTGGTATTTCAGCCTGGTGTACTTCCTGATCGAAATGGGCGAGTACGCCCTGGGTTTCTGGATGCCGACCATCATCCGCAACGCCGGCTTCGACGACTTGCAGTCGGTCGGCCTGCTGACGGCCATTCCTTACCTGGTCGCCAGCGGCGTGATGATCTACATCGGGCGTTCGGCCGACCTGCGCAACGAGCGCAAATGGCACCTGGCGATTCCACTGTTCATTGGCATGGTTGGCCTGATCATCGCTGCGCACTTCGCCCACAGTGGCGTGCTGGCCATGCTCGGGCTGACCTTGGCCACCTGCGGGGTGATGGCCTCCTTCCCGATCTTCTGGACCGTACCCACTGCGCTGTTGGGGGCCAATGCCGCCGCCGGTGTGGCGCTGATCAACTCGATCGGCAACCTGGCCGGCTTTTTCAGCCCGTTCCTGGTGGGCTGGACCGTGGACTTGACCCATAGCACCGACCTTTCGCTGTACGTGGTGGCGGGTTGTGCGTTCCTCGGCGCGGTGCTGTTCGTGCTCGTGCCTAACCGTTTCGGCAGCAGCCAATAAGGAGAAACGACCTATGCAAGCCGTTCAAAGCCTGGAGCAAGACCTGTACAACCAGCCTGAAGTCGTGCGGTTGCGCGAGCAACTGGCGCTGGCCCTGCGCGCCGCCGCCCACCATGGCCTTGCAGAAGGCGTGTGCAACCACTTCAGCGTGACTTTGCCGGGCCGGCCCGACCTGTTTCTGCTCAACCCGCGCGGCCTGATGTGGGAAGAAGTGCAGGCTGACGACATCGTCATGGTCGATGACTTCGGCAAGCGCCTTGCGGGGCGTCATGAAATCGAACCGACGGCGATGTTCATCCATGCCGCGATCCACCGTGTGGCGCGCAAAACCTGCGTACTGCACACGCACATGCCGCACGCCACTGCGCTAAGCCTGACCGAGGCGCGGGCCCTGGACACCACGCTGTCGCAGAATGCCATGCGTTTTCACGACCGCCTGGTAATCGACGACCAATACAACGGCTTTGCCCTAGACCATCGCGAAGGTGAGCGTATTGCCCAGGCCATGAATGGGGCAGACATCGTGTTCCTTGGCAACCACGGAGTGGTGGTGTGTGCCGAGCGCATCGATCATGCCTATGACGACCTGTATTACCTGGAGCGGGCGTGTGAGGCGGAAGTGCTGGCGCGCTCGACCGGCCTGAAGCTGAAACCGGCCGACCCGGGCATGGCGCGGAAGGTGGCGGAGCAGGTCGAAGGCGAGCGCTTGCAGTCCGAACTGTTCTTCCTGGCGCTGGGGCGCAAGCTCAAGTAACCCCGGTGCCCCTGTAGGTGCGGGTGAACCTGCGCCTACAGGGCCCTGTCAGGTGGTCAGAACAGGTTGAGCGGATACTCGGTGATTACCCGTACTTCATCGATCTGCCCGCCGCGGTCCGAGCTGCGGTAGCTGGCCTGGCGCACGCGAAACGACAGATCCTTGGCCACGCCAGCCTGTACCACGTAACGCAACTCGACATCGCGTTCCCAGGCCTTGCCATCCAGGTCGCCGCCACTGCCGTTCTTGAAGTCGGTGCCTTTCACGTAGCGGGTCATGAAGCTCAGCCCCGGTGCCCCGTAAGCGGCCAGGTTAAGGTCATAGCGGGCCTGCCAGGATTTCTCGTTCTCGTAGTCGAAGTCCGAGTACTGCACCGAGTTGGCGAAGTTGTACACGGCGTTGCCATCCGGCCCGTACACGTAGTCGCCGGTGCCGGACACCTTCTGGTAGGCGAGGGTGAAGGCATGCGCGCCCAGCGTCCAGGTGCCGCCCAGGCTCCAGATGCGGTTGTCCAGGTCGCCACTGCGGGCCTGACCGATGCTTTGCGTGTCGTAGGCGTTGAAATCCAGCTTCAGTGACTGGCTGGCGCCCAGCGGCAACAGGTAGCGGGTGTTCACGTAGTACTTGCGAAAGTGCTCGGCAGTCTTGGCGTAGTACAGGCTGCTGGAAAGCCGCTCATTGAAGCTGTAGACCCCACCAATGTAGTCGACTGCGGTCATGCGCCCGCTGTCGCGGGACGACTGGTTGCGGTTGGTCAGGCCGGTGAAGTGGCCCGCATCCAACTGCAGGTTGCGGATTTCCTTGCTGGTGAGCGAGAAACCGTCGACGGTCTCTGGCAGCAGGCGGCTGTCGGAGGTGGCCAGCACCGGCACCGCCATCACTTGTGTGCCGTATTTGAGTACGGTGTTGGACGCACGCACTTTCAGCGCCGCACCGGCCTTGCCGATGTCCTGCTTGGCGCCGTGGCTGTCTTGCTCTAGCAGACCAGTGCCGCCACCGGTGCGGCCATCGCCGGTGTCGAGCTTGAAGGCGTACTGGCCGATCAGGTCGATACCGAAACCCAGCGTGCCTTGAGTGAAGCCGGACTGAAAGGTGCCGATGAAACCCTGGGCCCATTCCTCGCCGTAGTTCTGCCGGGCGCCGCTGGCGCGGTTATCACGCTGCATGTACATGTTGCGTGCCTTGATCGACAGCTTGCTGCCTTCGATGAAGCCTGCCGATTCGGATTGCTCGCTGGCCTGCAACAAGGGGCTGGCGGATGCCAGCAAAAGGGCGGTGACACCGAGTGGGTTGATGCTCATTTCATGCTCCGATTGCTTGTTCTAGTTAAGTGGCAGCGTGATGCAAGGGGTGCCTGAGCCGTTTTTCGGGCGTGCAGAAGCCCTATCCGCGCCTTTGCAGGGCAGAGCGACTTTGCGGTTATTGGTGGCTCAAACGGGTGTTGCGCCCGCTGGCCGGCACCTGGGGGGCCGGCAGCGGGTCAGGGGGCCTCGGCCTATCGCTCGATCTGGCGATTCCAGCGGGCGTTCCATTCCGGGCGTTGGGTGTTGACCTGGTCCCAGTCGATGGTCACCGCCGTTTGCAGGTAGGTTTGCATGGCTTCGACCTGGCCACGGGTCTTGTCGCTGGTCGGGGTGTTGGGGTTGGACGGGATCTGGTCACCCAGCTCCAGCGCCGGTGCTTGCGCCTCGGGGCTGAGCAGGAACTCGGCAAGCTTTTGTGCAAGCTCGGGCTGGTCGTTGTTGGCGGTGACGCACTCGGCCTGGTTGAGCACCACGGCGCCTTCTTTCGGTGCGGCATACTCCACCGGGATGCCCTTGAGCTTCAGCGCGGTCACCTGGGTAGGGGTGAGCGGGAACAACGCGGCTTCGTCGGTTTGCACCATTTCCGACAGCTTGGCCGAGTTGGGGATGTACTCCAGCACGTTCGGGCCAACGTTTTTCTTCCACGCAGTGAAGCCTGGGTTGACGTCGGTATCGCTGCCGCCGTGCAAGCGGTTGTACATCAGGAAACCGTGCAGGCCAAAGGTGGACGAGGCCATCGACTGGAACACCACCTTGTCCTTGAAGCGCGGGTCGGCCAGGTCGTTCCACGAAGTGGGCGCTGCCCAGCCCTTGGCCTTGAACAGGCGGCTGTTGTAGGCAAGCCCGGTTACGCCCAGGCTGACGGCGGCGGCCTTGTCCTTGATCAGGGCCTTTTCCGGCAGTTGGGCCAGCGTCGGGTTGGGCTTGAGCGTGCTGCACAGGCCCATGCCGATGGCGCGGTACATGATGCCGTCATCCAGCACCATCACATGGATCGACGGCTTGTTCGGGGTGGCCTGGACCTTGGCCAGGATGTCGGCCGAAGTACCGGGGACGATCACCACTTTCACCCCGTTGGCCTTCTCGAACTGGGGCAGGATATTGTCGCTGAACAGCCGCTCCATGGTGCCGCCGTTCATGCCTAGGTACAGCGTGGGTTGAGCCATGGCGGGCAGGCAGGCGAACAGGCCGGGCACGGTGCAGAACAGGGCGAGCAAACGTTGCTTGTGCGTCATGACAGGTTTTCCTTGTAGTGGTGGTTGGGCTGAAAACGGTCGATGGAAAAGGCTGCCAGGCTGATTGCCGGCGCGCCATGGAGTACGCATTGCGCCAGGGCCTCGCCAGCTGCCGGGCCAATCTGGAAGCCGGCGCCGGCAAAGCCGAAGCCATGCAGCAGGCCAGGTTGCAGCAGGCTCGGGCCGAGCACCGGTTCGTCATCGGGCAGGTAGCCCTCGGTACCGCTCCAGGTGCGAATGGCCTGGGCGCCGGCCAATGCCGGGTACAGCTCGGTGGCGTTGCGCAGGATATCGAGTACGGCGGCTTGCCCAGGGCGCGCGGTGGTCGCGGTCAGGGCGAAGCCACGGCCACCGCCCAGCACGCAGTTGCCGCGTGCCACCTGACGGGCGTAGATGCCACCGCCTTCGACCCCGGTGCTGGCGGTCATGAACAGGGGGAGCGGCTCGGTGACCAGCATGGCCGGGTGGGCTGCGCTCAGCGGCACCGGCTCGCCGTATTGCTCGGCCAACTGCGCCGACCAGGCGCCAGCGCAGTTCAGCAGCCAGGGCGCCTTGAAGCACTGGCCTGAGCTGGTGCGCACAGTGAAGCGCTGGCCGTCGTGGTCCACTTCCAGCACCTTGCACTGCTCATGTACCTGGGCGCCGCTGTGCCGGGCGGCCTGGGCGAACGCGGGTGACACCAGGCGAGGGTTGGCGTGGCCATCCTCGGGGCAGTACGAGGCGCCAACGGCGATATCGCCCACCCAGGGGAAGCGCTGGCGCAGTTCGCGGCGCTCCAGCAATTGCAGGCGTAGGTCAAAGGCCTGGGTCCGCCGGGCATAGGCTTTCAAGGCGTCGAAGTCGGTTTCGCTGCGTGCCAGCTTCAGGTGGCCGCTGCGGGCGTATTCGCCATCGATGCCGATCCACTCGCGCAGTTGCCCCCAAATGGCGTGGGCACGCATCGACAACGGCAGTTGCGCCAACGAGCGGCCCTGGCGGCGTACACCGCCGTAGTTCACGCCGCTGGAATGCGAGCCACAGAAGTCGCGCTCCAGCAGCGCCACCTGCTGGCCACTGCGGGCCAGGGTCAAGGCGGCGCTGCTGCCGACGATGCCGCCGCCGACGATGATGGCATCCACTTCGATCAGCGTCATGGCTTGATCTCCAGGCCGAAGGGCAGGGGCTTGATCGGGGCCTGGCCGCGCAGGCGGCCGACCTGGTCAATGGGGCGACCGCTTTCGCAGGCGATCAGTTCGGCGGCGGCTGCGCCGCACACGCGGCCCTGGCAACGGCCCATGCCGACCCGGCACATGGCCTTCACCCGGTTTATTTCCCAGTGCCCGGCGCGCACGGCGGTGCGGATTTCGCCAGCGCTGATCTGCTCGCAGCGGCAAACCGTGAGCAGGTCCGGCGCTTGCCGGGCCCACTGCTGCGGGAATGGGAAGGCTTGTTCCAGGCCTTGGCGAAAGCGTTGCAGGGTGGCCAGGCGCTTTTCCAGCTGCTGCTGGCGTTGCGGGTTGCCAGGCTTGCCCAGGTCGGCCAGCAGTGTCAGGGCGGCCAGTTCCCCGGTCATTTCCGCGCCGTCGGCACCGAGGATGCCGGCGCCGTCGCCGGCCAGGTACACGCCTGGGCTGCTGGCGCGGCCTTGGGCATCACGTACCGGTAGCCAGGCGCGGTTGAGGGTATTCCAGGCAAACTGGCAGCCGAGCAGGTCGGCCAACTGGGTTTCACTGCGCAGGGCGTGGGCGAACGCCACGGCGTCGCAGGGCAGGCTGTGCTGCTGGCCATTTCGTGCCCAGCGCACACCGCTGGCACGGTGCTCGCCGTCGATACCCAGCAGCGTCACACCCTGATGCACCGGCACGCCCTTGGCGGCCAGCCAGGCGCGGTAGTACAGGCCCTTGGCGAAGGTGCCTGGCTGCAGCAGCAGGCGTGGCAGGGCGCGTACCTGGGCACTGAACGGCGATGTATCGAGCACGGCACTGACCGTGGCGCCGGCCTTGGCGTACTGGTAGGCCACCAGGTACAGCAGCGGCCCGCTGCCCGCCAGCACCACCCGCTCACCGATGGCGCAGCCCTGGAACTTCAGGGCAATCTGTGCGGCGCCCAGGGTGTACACCCCGGGCAAGGTCCAGCCGGGGATCGGCAACACGCGGTCGGTGGCGCCAGTGGCGACGATCACTCGGTCGAAGGCCAGCCGGTCGGCCAACTGGCCCTGCTGCAAGGTGTCCAGCACCTGCTGCTCGGCGTTCCACACCAGGGTTTCCGGACGGTAGTCGATCTGCCCGTGCAACTGCTCAAGTGTGTTGTGCAGGGCCTGCGCCTTACCGGCCTCGAAGCCATACAAGGCTTTGGCCGGGCGGAGAAAGTTGGCCGGCTGCTGGCGATAGATCTGCCCACCGCCACGGCTGGCTTCGTCCAGCAGCACTGGGTGTACGCCGTGGGCCACCAAGGTTTGCGCGGCGCGGATACCGGCAGGGCCGGCACCGATGATGACGATTGCACTCATGGTCGGCGCCCCGGATCACGGCTCACGCAGTGGCCTGGCTCAAGGAACGTCGAGCAGGCGCGCACCCGGCGGCCGTCCTGCAGGCGTACCCAGCAGTCCTGGCAGGCGCCCATCAGGCAGAACCCGGCGCGTGGCTCGGCGCTGAAGTCACTACCGCGCAGGTGCTCCGAATGGGTCAGGATGGCCGTCAGCAGGGTGTCGCCGTGCATGCCCTGGGCCGGCTGGCCGTCGAGCAGGAAGGGCACAGGCTCGCGGTCGTGTTCGGCCACGCGCTTGAACAGGGGCATAAGGGCATTCCTTGTCATTGCTTGCCCACCAGCACGCGGTCCAGGCCGTATACCCGGTCCAGGGCGATCATGGTCAGGGCGGTGACGGCGATCACCAGGGCCGAAACGGCGGCCATCATCGGGTCGATCGACTCGGTGGCGTATACGTACATGCGTACAGGCAGCGTTTGGGTGGCGGGCGAGGTGACGAAGATCGACAGGGTCACTTCGTCGAAACTGTTGATGAACGCCAGCAGCCAGCCACCGGCCACGCCCGGCAGGATCATCGGCAGTGTCACTTTGCAGAACAGCGTGATGCGGCCGGCGCCCAGGCTTTGTGCGGCCTGCTCGGCGCTGCGGTCGATGCCGATGGCCGCAGCCAGTACCAGGCGCAGCACGTAGGGCGTGATCACCACCACGTGGGCGAACACCAGCCAGGCAAAGCTGCCATTGACCCCCAGTAGGGCGAACAGCCGCAGCAGCGCTACGCCCAGCACCAGGTGCGGGATGATGATCGGCGACAGCAGCAGGCCGTTGACAAAACCTTGGCCAGGGAAGCTGTAGCGGGTCAGCGCCAGGCCCGCCGGCACGGCGATCAGGGTGGCCAACGAGGCCGCCAGGGCGGCGAGTTTCAGGCTGTTGTAGAACGCGTCAAGGAAGTCGGCGCGCTCGAACACGGCGCTGAACCAGCGCAGCGAGAAGCCAGCGGTGGGCAGGCTCAGGGTGTTTTCCGGGGTAAATGCCACCAGGCACACCACCACCAGCGGGGCGAGCATGAACAGCATCACCAGGGCGTGAAAAGACAGGGCCAACGGGCCGTTACGGGTCATCGGTTCAAACTCCAAGTGCGCGTTTGTAGCGGCGTTCGACCAGCCGGTTCCAGCTGAGCATCACCAGCAGGTTGATCAGCAACAGGGCGACCGCGATGGTGGCCCCCATCGGCCAGTTCAGTTCGGCCAGGTACTGGTCGTAGATCATGGTGGCGACCATCTTCAGTCGGCGCCCGCCCAGCAGGCCGGGGATGGCGAACGAACTGGCAGCCAGGCCGAACACGATCAGCGTGCCCGACAGCACACCGGGCATGATCTGTGGCAGCACGATGCGGCGGAACACCGTCCACTGGCTGGCGCCCAGCGACAGCGCGGCCTGCTCGGCGGCCGGGTCGAGCTTTTGCAGCGAGGTCCACACCGGGATGATCATGAATGGCAGCATCACGTGGACCAGGCCGATGATCACCGCAAACGGTGTGTACAGCAGCTTCACCGGCTGCCCGCCGAGGGCCGTGATGCCTTGGTTGACCAGGCCATCGGCACCCAGCAGCAGGCTCCAGCCGAATGCCCGCACCACCACCGAAATCAGCAGCGGAGTCAGCACCAGGATCAGGAAGATCGAGCGCCACGGCGCACCCATGCGGCTGAGTACCATGGCCTCGGGGATACCGATCAGCACACACAGCAAGGTGACCAGGGCACTGATCCAGAAGGTGCGGAAGAAGATCTCGTAGTAATAGGTGTCGGTCACCAGGCTCAAGTAATGGCTGAGCGTGTACTGGCCGGCCTGGATACCCGTGGTGTAGTCGAACGCGTTGAACGACAGCAGCACGGTCAGCCCCAGCGGCATCACCAGCAGCGCCAGGAACAACAGCAGGGCGGGGCTGCTCAGGCCGTAGCCCCAGGCGTTGCTGCGCAGTTTTGCGGTACTCATGCCGCCACCTCAGCCGCGTTCAGTACCCGCAGCAGGGCATCGTTCCAGTCCAGGCCAACGTGCGTGCCTTCCTCCAGCGGTGCGTTGCCATCGTTGGCACGAACCACGGCCAGGTTGCCCAAGGCCGTGTCGACGCGGTACAGCCACTGGCTGCCGAGGAAGTAGCGGCAGCTGATGCGGCCCGCCAGCTTGCCGCTGCCGGCGGCGCCAAGGTTGATCTTTTCCGGGCGCAGGCTGAGGGTCAGCGGGCCTTGGGCCGCAGCCTGCGGTTGCCCGCCGGGGCCGGTTACGCCTCGCAGGCGGTTGGCCTTGCCGACGAAGTCGGAAATGAACGGCGTGCCTGGGTGTTCGTAAAGCCGGTAAGGGTCATCGACCTGGGTGATACGCCCGGCTTCCATCACCACCACCCGATCACTGATCGACAAGGCTTCGGCCTGGTCGTGGGTGACCATCAAGGTGGTGATGCCTACCTCGTGCTGAATGCGACAAATCTCGAACTGCATTTCTTCACGCAGGTGCGCGTCCAGGTTGGACAGCGGCTCGTCCAGCAGCAGCACCGGCGGTTCGATCACCAGCGCGCGGGCCAGGGCTACACGCTGACGCTGGCCGCCGGACAGTTCCCGTGGGTAGCGTTCGGCATGTTTGTCCAGGCGTACCAGCGCCAGGGCCTGGTCGACGCGGCGGGCGATGTCGGCATTGGCCACCTTGCGCATGCGCAGGCCAAAGGCGACGTTGTCGCGCACGGTCATGTGCGGGAACAGCGCGTAGCTCTGAAACACCACCCCCAGGCCGCGGCTGGCCGGTTTGGCATGGGTGATGTCACGGCCATCGAGCACGATGCGCCCGCTGGTGACTTCGACGAAGCCGGCGATCATCTGCAGGGTGGTGGTCTTGCCACAGCCGGAAGGGCCGAGCAGGGAGACGAACTCGCCTTTTTCGATGGACAGTGACGAGCTGGCCACTGCCTCCGTGGCGCCATAGCGCTTGCAGAGTTTGTCGATCAACAGAAAGGTCATGGCTGTGCTCCATCGCAAACGGAACCGGGGTCAACCGGCAGTTTCAGGGTGGGCAGAGCGCCAGCGGCGAAAAGCAAAGCTTTTACGGACGTTGGCGCTCGCTTCTGTGGCGGCGGCCGATGTTGTGATATCGCCCTATGGACCGGAGAGTAGGGCAATGATTAGGATGGCGACAAAGGGTAATTTCACTGAGTGACAGCTATTTTGAAATTATTCCACTCATTGGAATTTCTTAGGGTTAAGTGAAAAATGGATTCCGATAAACGAAATGAACAAGGCAAGGAAGTCGGCGTCACTGCGGTGTCCCGTTTGTTCGCCGTGTTGCGTGCGCTGGGTGATTGCGCTGGCGAGGGTGAGAAGGTTAGCCAGCTAGCACAGCGGGTTGGCCTGGCGCAGCCCACCACCCACCGTTTGCTGCGCAGCCTGATCGAAGAGGGCATGGTGGACCAGTGTGCGACCAGCAAGCGCTACCGCCTGAGCCTGGATTTCTTCGCCCTCGCGGCCAAGGCCGGGCAGGCTGGCAACCTACGCGATGTGGTACGCCCGAGCCTGCTGAGGCTTTCGGCTTCATTGGGTGATTCGCTGTTTTTGCTGGCACGTTCAGGGTTCGACGCGGTGTGCCTGGACCGCAGCGAAGGGCCGTACCCGATCCGTACCTTCACCGGTGATATCGGTGGCCGCGTGGCCTTGGGCGTGGGGCAGGGCAGCCTGGCGATCCTGGCCTTCCTGCCCGAGGAGGAGCGTGACGAGGTGATCCGCTACAACTTGCCGCGCTTGAAGGACTTTCATCATTACGACGAAGTGCTGCTGCGTGCCGAGATCGACAACGTGCGCAGCCTGGGCTATGCCGGGCGCAATACCGGCGTGCTCGACGGCATGGCCGGTTTGGCGGTGCCGATCCTTGACCGTAATGGCCATGCGGTCGCGGCCCTGAGCGTGGCGACCATCAGCGACCGCCTGGGGCCCAACCGCATGCCGACCGTGGTGGCATTGCTCAAGCGCGAGGCAGCGGCGATTGGCGAGCGTATCAACCCGTTTGATCCGGTGTTGCGCCGGCCTTCTCATGTGTTTGGTTAGTGCCAAGGCATTGCCGCATCGCCAGAACAACAGTTGGGGCCGCCCTGCGGCCCCAACCAATAGCAGGCCTACTCCACAGCCTCTGCAACACCCTGGTCTTCCCCCAGGAAGCCACCGCTCTGGTGCTGCCACAACCGCGCATAGGTGCCATTCTTCGCCAGCAGTTCGGTGTGGGTGCCTTGCTCGATGATGTGCCCTTCATCCATCACGATCAGCCGGTCCATGGCGGCGATCGTCGATAAACGGTGGGCAATGGCGATCACGGTCTTGCCTTGCATCATTTCATCCAGGCTCTCCTGAATGGCCACTTCCACTTCGGAGTCCAGCGCGCTGGTGGCTTCGTCCAGCAGCAGGATCGGTGCGTTCTTCAGCATGACCCGGGCAATGGCGATGCGCTGGCGCTGGCCACCTGACAGTTTGATGCCGCGCTCCCCCACCAGTGTGTCGTAACCGCTGTTGCCCTGGCGGTCGCTGAGCTGGCCGATGAATCCATCGGCTTGGGCGTTGGCTGCAGCGGCGCGGATCTGCGCCTCGGTTGCATCGGGGCGGCCATAGGCGATGTTGTCGCGAATCGTTCGGTGCAACAGCGAGGTGTCCTGGGTCACCATGCCGATAGCATTGCGCAGGCTGTCTTGCGTGACCTTGGCCACGTTCTGCCCGTCGATGCGGATTTCCCCCTTGTCCACGTCGTAGAAGCGCAGCAACAGGTTGATCAAGGTGGACTTGCCCGCACCGGAGCGACCCACCAGCCCGACTTTTTCGCCTGGGCGAATGTTAAGGCTGAGGTCGTTGAGCACCTGGCGCTCGCCGTTGTAGTTGAAACTGACCTTGTCGAAGCTCACCGCGCCACCGGTGGTGACCAGCTCGGTAGCATCTGGCGCATCCTGCACCTTGGGGCCGCGGGTGAGGGTGGCCATTCCGTCCTGCACGGTGCCGATGTTTTCGAACAGCGAGGTGATCTCCCACATGATCCAGTGCGACATGCCGTTGATACGCAAGGCCATGGCGGTAATTGCCGCCACCGCCCCGGTGCCGACCTGGCCCTGGTGCCACAGCCACAGTGCATAGCCCCCGGCGCCCATGATCAAACCCACCACCAGCGCCTGGTTGACGATTTCGAACTGGCTGACCAGGCGCATCTGACGAAAGCCGGTCTGCTTGAAATCTTCCATGGCCGCACGGGCAAAGTGCGCTTCGCGGTTGGAGTGGGAGAACAGCTTCACCGTGGTGATGTTGGTATAGGCGTCGGACACCCGCCCGGTCATCGACGACCTGGCGTTGGCCTGCTCCTGCCCGACTTTGCCCAGGCGCGGTACGAAATACAGCATCGCCAAACCGAACAGCACGACCCAGGCGATGAATGGCAACATGAGTTTCAGGGCGAAACCGCCGGCCAGGGCAATGATCGCGATGAAGTACACGCCAATCCCAGGGAGGATTTCGATGAGTGTGAACAGCACATCGCGCACTGCCAGTGCTGTCTGCATCACCTTGGTGGTGACCCGGCCGGAAAACTCGTCAGAGAAGAACGACAAGCTCTGGCGCAGCATCAAGCGGTGGAAGTCCCAACGCAGCCGCAGCGGCAAGTTGATTGCCAGCACCTGGTGTTGAACCATGGTGCGCAGCGCCACCAGCCCGACGCTAACCAGCAGGACGATGCCGATGCCCCAGAGTACGCGGCTTTCGTCGGGGCCGACGGTGCCGCCGGCCTGCCACGCCGAAAGCAGGTCGACCACCTGGCCGAGGAAGGCGAACAGCCAGGCTTCATAGATCGATACCCCGGCACTGAGCAGTGCCAGCGCCAGGATGTAGCCACGGGCGCCGCGGGTGCAGGCCCACATGAAGCGCACCAGCCCCATTGGCGGCGGTGGCACCTCGTCGGGCGGGAAGGGGTCGAGCCTGCGCTCAAAGATACCAAGCATGCTTGTCTCCGGAATATCGATTTTTACTTAACCGGTAACCATACAGCACAGCGCGGGATTCGCCTTCAGCAGCCAGCACCGATGCAGGCAAAGTGCATCACATCAAGCGCTGTGCAGGGCGCCTGCGGGGCGTCTGTTAACAAAACTTTGCAATTGATTACATTTTCGTCTGATTGCAAATTGCCTTGGTGCTGTAGGATTGACGCGCTTTTATCTTTCGTGATGTTTTTGTCGTTTTATTGACGTAGCTCATGAGGCTTCATCAGCGGGCATGTCACATTCTCCTTTCAAGCCCTTTCGATTTACTTAGCAGAGCCAGTGTTTTGACGTATGCAATGCCGTTGTTGGCGATTTCCGGCCTGAGCGCCGAGAGTAGCCAGCTTCATCAGCAAGGATTGTATTGGTTAGCCTGTGACGCCACCGAAGACGCCACTTTGCTATGCCGCCAGGTGGTCGAAGGCATGCCCGCTCATACCAGGGCAGCCCTGATTGCCGAAACGCAAGCCATGGATGACGTGCTGGGTGCGCTCGACGCCGCATGTGGCCCGGCCGAGCTGGCGCTGTATGAAGCCAACCCGCGTGCCATCCGCTACCTGTTGCATGATCTTTCCCGTCTCGATGCCCCTGGGCGTGTGCTGGTGCTGCTGGCACCGGCCGATGCCTGGGCGGGCACCGAAGTCGAGCACTGGTGCAATGCCCTGCGCCCCGCTTTGGTGGCCGAGGCAGCGCTGCTGCTGGTCATCAGTGGCGGGCAGGGTACCGCCCTGGTCGAGCGCCTGCGTGCAGTCAATCAAAGCGTGGACGGGTTGGCCCAGGTGTACCGTGGCAAAGGTGGGGTGCGCTACCTGCAGCATTTCTGGAGCAACCCGCTCGGCAAGGCTGGTGCGTGTGAACTGCAACTGGAGCGCCGTAATGCGGGTTTTGCCGTTACCGGAGCGCCGCAGGTGCCAGCCGACACCGGTGGCGATGAGCTGCTGTACCTGGCCCAGCGCCCAGTACTGGAAGGCGCACCCGCGTTCTCCGAGCACTGGCAGGTCTGCGAAAGCCTTGATGAACTGAGCGCCAAGGCCAGCCGTGCGGTCTCTGCCACGGTAATCTTCGCCATCGATGGTGGGCAGCGCCGGGACCACCTGGCGCGCCAGCTGCACCGCCTGCGCCAGCGGCGTGGCAATGCCTTGAAGTTGGTGGTGCGCGAAATGGCACCCACCCTGCGTTACCAGGACGAACAACTGCTGCTGGCCTGCGGCGCCACCCAGATCGTGCCGTTCGGCGCCAGCTTGTCGCGCTTTTTGACCATGGTCGAAAGCATTCAGGGCTATGTCTGGCGCCGGCACCTGCCAAGTGACTTCGATGCCTTGCTGGCCCGCCTGCGGCCGCAGGCCATCTGCGGGCTGGTGGCACCCCGGGCATTCGCCGAAGCCGTGCAAACCATGTGGCAGGGTGTGCGTAACGGTGAAATCGTCCACCAGTTACTGGTGCTGCGCCCGGCGCCTGGGCTGACCCCACTGCAGGCTTGCTCGCGCACGGTGTTCCGCCGTGATGGCGACATTGCGTGCGTGGTTGGCGAGGTGCTGTTCCTGTTCCTGTTCGCCTGCCGCTGCGAAGGCGTCGAACAAGCGCTGGATCACATCTTCCAACTGTCGTGGAAAGAGCTGTTCATTAGCCAGGAGGTGCTTGCCGACCTCGACAGCCTGGCCGCCCCGGCGTTTCTCGACAGCAGCTTGCCGCAGCCACCCCGGGCCGATCCGGTGGCGCAGCGGCCGGCACAGGCGTGGCCGGTACTGGCGCCGCGCAAGGTCGCTCTGGCCAAGCGGGGGCGCGCATGAACTTCGTGCAACTGCTGCAGGTGGTCGGCATTACAGCCCTGGTCACATTGGGCCTGGCCTTGTTGATGGTGCGCCTGTGCGCGGCCCTGCGCACTTGGTTGCGCCGTCGCCTTTCCCCCCGTTACCTGAAACCGCTGGGCGTACGCCACCGCGCTGTACGCCAGGACCCCCAGAATGACTAATACCACCGTCACCCTCCCGGTACTGGCCCGCTGGCCTGGACTGGGAGGGTGGAACCTCTATTTTTTTGCCAAATTTTTGTTGGTCGCCCTTGGCATGCTCGACTTCCAGGCATTGCCAAACCTGCTGTTCGCTGCGTTTCTGCTGATCCCGTTGCCGGGCAAGTGGCTGCGTATTGCCCGGCAACTGCTGGCGGTACCCATCGCAATCGCGCTGTTCTACCAGGACACTTGGCTACCACCCTTCAGCCGCCTGTTGGCGCAGCCGGGGGTGCTGGATTTTTCGTGGGACTACCTGCTTGAACTGCTGGGCCGCTTCGTCAACTGGAACCTGTTGGGCGCGCTGACGCTGTTGCTGGTGGGTTACCTGTACCTGCGCCATTGGCTGCGCCTGAGCACCCTGAGCCTGCTGGGGCTGGCGTGGTTGGCAGCTGGCGGCTTGCCATCGCTGGGGGTGGGCCAGGTGCCCGGCGTGGTGGCGAGCACCCCGGCCGAACCGCTGCCCACCACCGCAGCCGCTGACAATGCCACGCTCGACAGCTGGCTTGAGCGCTTCTTCGCCAGCGAGCGCGAGCGGGTAACGGCGTTTCCTGCCGTGAATGCCGATGAACAGCCGTTCGACCTGCTGGTGATCAACATCTGTTCGCTGGCCTGGGATGACCTGTCCGCCGTGGGGCTGCGCGACAACTCGCTGCTGTCGCGCATGGACGTGGTCTTCGACCAGTTCAACTCGGCGACTTCCTATAGCGGCCCAGCCGCCATCCGCGTGCTGCGTGCCAGCTGTGGGCAGTCGTCGCATGCAGGCCTGTACCAGCCTGCCCCAGAGCAGTGCCTGTTGTTCCAGAACCTGGCCCGGCTGGGTTTCCATAGCAACACTTTGCTCAACCACAGTGGCCGGTTCGACAACTTCATCGGTGACATTACCCAGCAGCACATGCCACAACCGGGCATGCGCAATACCGACTTCCCAAGGGCACTGGTGGGCTTCGACGGCTCGCCGATCGCCAGCGACCTGGAGGTATTGCGCCGTTGGTGGGGGCAACGCAAAAGCACTGCGAATGAGCATGTGTCGCTGTTCTACAACAGCATCAGCCTGCATGACGGCAACCGTATCGTCACCGCCGACGGCGGTACCCGCGTGGCCGACTACGCCACCCGCGCCAATCGCCTGTTCGGCGAGCTTGGCACCTTCCTCGACGAATTGGAGCGCAGTGGCCGCCGGGTAGTGGTGGCCATTGTTCCAGAGCATGGCGCTGCGTTGCATGGCGACCGCATGCAGCTGTCGGGCATGCGCGAAATCCCCACGCCGTCGATTACCCATGTGCCAGTCGGGCTGAAGTTCATCGGCATGGGCCAACCTGCCCGCAGCGAGCCGCTGCGGGTCACGGCAGCCACCAGTTACCTGGCGTTGTCCGAGCTGATCTCCCGTGTGTACGCGGGCCTGGGCCAGCAGCACGTGCTGGATGTGCCCGGCCTGCTGACCGACCTGCCAACCACCGAACAGGTTGCCGAAACCGCCGGCGCGCAGGTGCTGAATTACCAGGGGCGCGCCTACATGCGCCTGCAAGGCCAGCCTGACTGGCAGCCCATCCCCAAGGAGCGCCCATGATCACTGGCAAGGCAGACCCGTCCGACCGCAGCGACGACATCGCCCAACTGCGCCAGCACCTGGACATGCCCGAGCTGAACTACCAGGACATCTCGATGCTGGTGGGCGTTCAGCAAGCCCTGCAGCGCTGGCCGTTGCTGGGTGAAAGCTGTCGGGCCAGCAGCCAGGGCGGGTTGTACGCGGCTGTCAGGCAGCGCGAGGGCGTTTCGTCATGACCAGCCTGGCCCTGCACGGGGTGCGCGGAGGCCTGGGGCGCAGCGCCTTGTTGGCTGCGCTGGGCTATGCGCTGCAGGGTATGGGTGAGCGGGTGCTGCTGATTGACCTGTGCCCAAGCAATTTGCTCGGCCTGCACTTCAACCTGCCGCTGGATACGTCCGAGGGCTGGGCGCTGGCCGAGCGGGAAGGGCGGCCGGCCAGCGATGCTGTGTATGAGGTGCTCGATGGCCTGTGCCTGTTGCCGTTCGGCAACCTGCCTGGCAGTTCGCGGTACCTTGTGCCTGACGCGCTGGCATGGCGTGCTCGCCAGGCCGAACTGGCTGAGCAGTTCGATTGGGTGTTGTTCGACCTGCCGCAACCGTTGGCCGACAGCGCTGGCAACGGCATCGAGACCGATGTGCGAGTACTGGTGGCTGAGGCCGAAATGGCCAGCCACCTGCTGCTTGGGCGCCGACCGGTCGAGCACTACGACATGCTGCTGGTCAATCGCTACGACCCGGCCAGCCGCTTGCAGAGCGACCTGTTGATGGTGTGGCGCGACCTGTTCGGTGAGCGCTTGCCGATCCAGGTGGTCCACCGCGACGAAGCCTTCCTCGAAGCCCTGGCGTGCAAGGCGCCGCTTGGCCATTACGCCCCGCAGAGCCTGGCCTGCCGGGACGTACAAAGCCTGGCGGTACGCTGCCTGACGAGGCGCGGGCCGTGACCTTGACTCCTCTGTCGGCCTATACGTGGTTCACCGCCCGTGGTGCGCGGCTACCGGTTGCCTGGCTGTTTACCTTGGGCGTGTGGCTGGCCTTTCTGTTCCTGCGCCTGGAGTCACCCGCCTGGCAGGCATTGCTGGCCGAACGCCAACGCCTGTACCCGCAGCTTTCAGGCAAGCGCCCGAGCCTGGGTGACCCGCTACGGCTGCTGATCCAGAGCCTGTGGTTGCTGGTGCGCCGTCAACCGGTGGCACGCACAACAGGGCCTGGCCGCCGAGCATGGGGCGCAGTGCGCTTGCGACTGCGGGGTGTTGGCCAGGTTGGGCGCCATTACCGAGGGCTGCTGATCGATGCACTGCATCGGGTGCCCGCGCGCTACCGCGCCAGTGCTTTCAGGCACGAAGCCTCGGCACGCCTGCGCGGCCTTAGCGTGCTCGCCAGGCGGGTGTTCTACAGCGTGTTGACGGTGTGCGCCGCAAGCCTGGCCCTGCTGTGCGTGACTGAACCGTTCGGCTACCTGGCGCAACTGATGTTCATCTGCCTGTTGCTGGGCATTGCCATGCTGGTGCGACACATGCCGGGGCGCTTCCCGACCCTGATGCTGATCGTGCTGTCGACCATTATCTCGTGCCGCTACCTGTGGTGGCGCTACACCTCGACCCTGAACTGGAACGACACCACCGACCTGGTGTTCGGGGTGATTCTGTTGGCGGCCGAAACCTATTCGTGGTTCGTATTGATCCTGGGTTACATCCAGACCAGCTGGCCGTTGCAGCGCAAACCGGCCAACCTGCCGGCCAACCCGCAGCACTGGCCGACTGTCGATTTGTTGATTCCTACCTACAACGAAGACCTGTCGGTGGTGCGCACCACGGTACTGGCCGCGCTGGGCCTGGACTGGCCGCGCGAGTGCCTGCGCATCTACATCCTCGATGACGGCCGCCGTGATGCGTTTCGTGCTTTTGCCGACGAAGCCGGGGTGGGCTACATCGTGCGGCCCGACAGCAAGCACGCCAAGGCCGGCAACCTCAACCATGCGCTGGGTGTGACCGACAGCGAGCTGATCGCCATCTTCGACTGCGACCACGTGCCGGTGCGCTCCTTCCTGCAAATGACCGTGGGCTGGTTCCTCAAAGACCCGAAGTTGGCGCTGGTGCAGACACCGCACCATTTCTTCTCGCCCGACCCGTTCGAGCGCAACCTCGGCTCGTTCCGCCGTCGCCCCAATGAAGGAGAACTGTTCTACGGCTTGATTCAGGATGGCAACGACATGTGGAACGCGGCGTTTTTCTGCGGCTCGTGTGCCGTGCTGCGCCGCACCGCATTGGAAAGCATCGGCGGTTTTGCCGTCGAGACCGTGACCGAAGACGCCCACACCGCCCTGCGCATGCACCGCCAGGGGTGGTCGTCGGCTTACCTGAGCATTCCGCAGGCCGCGGGCCTGGCCACCGAAAGCCTGTCGGCGCACATTGGCCAACGCATTCGCTGGGCCCGTGGCATGGTGCAGATCTTCCGCACCGACAACCCGTTGTTCGGGCGTGGGCTCAGCCTGTTCCAGCGGGTGTGCTATGCCAACGCCATGCTGCACTTCCTGGCCGGCTTGCCACGGCTGATATTCCTGACCGCGCCGCTGGCGTTCCTGTTGCTGCATGCCTACATCATCTACGCACCGGCGTTGATGATTCTGCTGTACGTGCTGCCGCACATGATCCACGCCAGCCTGACCAACTCGCGCATGCAGGGCAAGTACCGGCAAACCTTCTGGGGCGAGGTGTATGAGACCGTGCTGGCCTGGTACATCGCCCGCCCGACCACGGTGGCGCTGTTCGCGCCGAAAAAGGGCAAGTTCAACGTCACCGCCAAAGGCGGCCTGATGGAGCAGGCGCAGTTCGACTGGCGTATCGCCCAGCCTTACCTGTGGTTGGCGGCGCTCAACGTGGTTGGCCTGGGCTTTGCCGTGTGGCGCCTGTTCACCGGCCCCACGGCAGAAATCGGCACGGTGATCGTCAGCTCGCTGTGGGTGATCTACAACCTGCTGATCATTGGCGCCGCCGTTGCCGTGGCCGCCGAAGTGCGCCAGGTGCGCCGTGCCCACCGCGTGCAGATGCGCTTGCCGGCGGGGCTGGTACTGGCCAGCGGTCATGCCTACCCCTGCACCCTGGTCGATTACTCCGATGGCGGTGTCGGCCTGCAGGTGCAGCAAGACCTAGAGCTGAAACCGGGGGAACAGGTACGTCTGCTGCTCAATCGCGGCCAGCGTGAGTTCGCCTTCCAGGCGTGTGTCACCCGTACCGTCGGGCAACACGTGGGCCTGGTGTTCCATGCACTTGACCAGCAACAGCGCATCGATCTGGTCCACTGCACCTTTGCCCGTGCCGATGCCTGGCTTGGCTGGAGCGAGCAGCATGAGGTGGAGCGCCCGCTGCGCAGCCTGATCGATGTACTGAAGCTGGGCGGTGTCGGTTACCTGCGCCTGTTCGAGCACATGCCACCCTGGCTGAGGGCGCGCTTGCGCCCACTGCGTACGCTGGCGCTGTGGTTGGCCAGCTATTGGCCCCGCACACCGCGGGCAATCCCTTCCATGAACCCTGTTGATCGAGACGCATGATGACTGGTTATCCCGCGCGTGCCTGGGGCCTGGCGATGGCGCTGCTCGCCGCCTTGTCGCAGAGCGCCGCTGCTACCTCCCAAGCCCCGCTTGTCGAGCCCGCAATACCTACACCCACGGTACCGAACTGGCCGGTTGCGAAAACCTTCGAGCAGCTTGGGCATGCATCCGACAGCCTGCTGCTGGGTGTACGCAACAGCGAGCATATCGAGTTCGGCTTGCGTCGCGACCGCCTGGCCACCGAGGCCAGCTTGCAACTGGACTACACGCCTTCGCCGGCGCTGCTGCCGAACCTGTCGCACCTGCGTGTTTACCTCAATGACGAATTGATGGGCGTGGTGCCGGTGGAGAAGGACCAGCTGGGGCAACGCGTGCGCCGCCAGTTGCCGCTGGACCCGAAGCTGCTCAGCGACTTCAACCGAGTACGCCTGGAGTTCGTCGGGCACTACACCGATATTTGCGAAGACCCAGCGCACAGCGGCCTGTGGCTGAACCTGAACCGCAAGAGCCAGGTGCAGTTGCACGAGCAAGCCCTGGTGCTGGAAAACGACCTGGCGTATTTCCCGTTGCCATTTTTCGACGCGCGCGATACCGGCAAGGTGGAGTTGCCGGTGGTGTTCAGCGGCGTGCCGAGCCTGGGCGAGCAGCGTGCGGCGGCCATCCTGGCGTCCTATTTCGGCAGCCAGGCCGGTTGGCGCAAGGCCAGCTTTCCGGTGCTGTACAACCAATTGCCTGCCCGTGGCGACAAGCCTGCACCGAGCATCGTGTTTGCCAGCAACGACCGCCGCCCGGCGCTGCTCGCCGACCTGCAGCAGTTCCCGCTGGTCGATGGCCCGGTGCTGCAGATGATCGACCACCCCGACGACCGCTTCAGCAAAGTGCTATTGGTGCTGGGCCGTAACGACGACGACCTGGTCAAGGCGGCCTCGGCGCTGGCGGTTGGCAACAACCTGTTCCGTGGCGCGCGGGTGAAGGTGGAGCAGATGACTGCCTTGCAACCGCGCCAGCCCTACGATGCGCCGAACTGGACGCGCACTGATCGGCCGGTACGTTTTGCCGAGCTGCTGGATTACCCTGAGCAACTGCAAGTCAGCGGCCTGCAACCGCGACCTGTGACACTGGAGCTCAACCTGCCACCCGACTTGTTCGTGTGGCGTAACCAGGGCATTGCGCTACGCACCCTGTATCGCTACACGGCGCCGGCGGTGACCGATGAATCGCGCCTGAGCATCAGCGTCAACGACCAGTACATCACCAGCATGCCGCTGGTGGGCAATGACCGGCGCGGCGGTACGCTCGAGCAAATGCGCCTGGCCGTGCTGTCCGCTGACAACACGGCAGTGACCGAGAAGTCGCTGGTACCGGCGCTGAAGATTGGCGACCGCAACCGCATCCGCTTCGATTTCAGCTTTGCCAGTACCCTGGGCAGTGCTCAGCGTGACCGCTGCCAGACCTCGCTGCCGGTAGACGTGCGCGCAGCGATCGACGACAACTCGACCATCGACCTGTCCGGTTATCACCATTACATCGCCATGCCCGACCTGCGTGCCTTCGCCCGCAGCGGCTTCCCGTTCAGCCGCATGGCCGACCTTTCCGAGACCCTGGTCATCATGCCGGCCAAACCCACGGCGATGCAGGTTGGTACGTTGCTCGACACGGTTGGCGGGCTAGCCGGGCAGATCGGTTATCCGGCGCTTGGCCTGCAACTGATCGATGACTGGAAACACGCCGCAACGGCAGACGCCGACTTGTTGCTGATCGGCAACCTGCCCGAGGCTTTGAGCGATGCGCCCAACCTTGGCCTGCTGCTCAGCGCTCAGCGTGACTGGCTGCTGCAGGGGCGCAGCGCAAGGTTACCTGGCGGCCAGCGCTTCGATACCGAGCCGGTGGCTGCGAGCAGCCGCGTGGCAGTCAGTGCGCAGGCGCCGATTGCCGCCATCACCGGCCTGAAATCGCCATTTCACCAACAGCGCAGCGTGGTCGCCTTGTTGGCCAACAGCGACGGCGATTACGCGTTGCTGCGCGATGTGCTTGGCGATGTGGGCAAGCTCGATGCGGTGGCAGGCTCGGTAACGCTGGTGCGCAGCAGTGGCCTGAGCAGCCAGTTTGTGGGCGAGCACTATTTTGTCGGTGCGCTGCCGTGGTGGCTGCTGCTGTGGTTCCACTTGTCCGAGCACCCGGTGTTGTTGGCGGCGATCGCGGCGGTGTGCGTGGTGCTGTTCGCTTTCTTGCTGTGGCGAGCATTGCGCTGGGCCGGCAAGCGCCGCTTGGGTGAGGCGGGGTGATGATGCGCCAGATGCTGGTAGGGTTGGTCGCCCTGGGCCTGCCCGTTTTCGCCAATGCCGAGGCGGCGTGCTCATGGCCTGCCTGGGAACGTTTCAAGGCCGAGCTGGTGAGTGCGGACGGCCGGGTGATCGACCCGAGTGACGCGCGCTTGATCACCACGTCGGAAGGGCAGAGTTATGGGTTGTTCTTCGCCTTGGTGGGCAATGACCGCGACGCCTTCGCCCAGTTGCTGCGCTGGACCGGCAACAACCTCGCCGAAGGTGACCTGGCCAGGCACCTGCCGGCCTGGCTGTGGGGGCGTAACGAGCAGCAGCAATGGCAGGTGCTGGACGCCAACAACGCCAGCGATGCCGACCTGTGGATCGCCTACAGCCTGCTGGAAGCAGGGCGCTTGTGGCAGCAGCCCGCATACACGCAACTGGGCCAGCGCCTGCTGTGGCGTATCGCGGCGCAGACCGTGCGCAAGCTCCCAGGCCTTGGGGTGATGCTGCTGCCAGGTGACTACGGCTTCGAGGACGCCCAGGGTACCCGCCTGAACCCCAGCTACCTGCCGCTGCAGCTGTTCGACCGCTTCAGCGAGGTGGACCCCTTGTGGGGAGAGCTGGCGGCCAATACGCGGCGTTTGTGGTTGGCTTCGTCGCCAAAGGGCTTCGCCCCGGACTGGCTGCTGTGGACACCGGCCGGCAAGCCAGCGGCAGACCCGCAGCATGGCAGTGCCGGTGATTACGACGCCATTCGTGTGTACCTGTGGGTCGGCATGTTGGCCAAGGATGCGGTGCAACGCAACGAATTGGTCGCCCATTACGCGCCGATGGCGGCATTGACCCAGCGCCAGGGGCTCCCCCCCGAGCGCGCGGACGCACGCAGCGGCGAAGCCAGCGGCCAGGGGCCGGCCGGCTTTTCTGCGGCATTGCTGCCATTGCTGGCAGCCTCGCCGGCGCACGTGGCCGGCTTGGCGGCCCAGCGTCAGCGTTTGCGCGATCAGCCGGTCGAGGCCAAGGCGTATTACAGCCAGGTGCTGGTGCTGTTCGGCCAAGGCTGGGATGAGGCCCGTTATCGTTTTGACCCGCACGGCCGCTTGTTGCCGGCCTGGAGCGCGCCATGCAACGAATGATCGGCGTGCTGATGCTGGCGACAGTCACCTGCCAGGCAGCGGCGCAACCCAAGGATGCCGATGAGCAGCGCCAATGGCTGCTGGACCAGGTACGTCGCGGCGAAGCGCTGCACCGTGACGACCTGGTCCGTGATGCACTGGGCCGGCTGCAGTTGCTGGAACCGCGCAATCCGGATGTATTGCTGGCAGCCTTGAGCCTGGCACTGCGCGAAAAGAACAGCAGCGCTGCCGAGCAATTGGGCGCCCGGATCAGTGCCGTGGCACCTGGTAGCCTGCAAGCACGCCAAGCCAGTCGTCTGCTTGAGCTGCAACACCCTGAGTCTGCGCGGCGCTTGCAGCAGGCGCGCCTGTTGGCGGTGACCGGCCGCTATGAAGAGGCACTGGCGGTGTACGAGCAGCTGTTTGCTGGCGAGCCACCCAGCCTGGAGTTGGCCCTGGACTACTGGCGCGTGCGCGGCAATCTGCCGGGCCAGCGCCCTGGGGCGATTCGCCAGTTGCAGCGGTTGGATCAGCAGTACCCAGGCAGTGCCGGGCTGCGCCAGACCCTGGCCGGTTGGCTGTTCGCCGAAAAGCGCGATCGCGAGGCTTTGGCCTTGCTCGATCAGCTGTCACGCGACCCTGGTGCACGGGATGCTGCGGCCCAGCGCGAGTTCGATTACTTGGCGGGGCAAGCGGTGAGTGCCAGCAGCGCGGTGGCCTGGCAAGCCTTTGTCCAGCGCTACCCCGCTTCGCCACTGTTGGCGCAGGCCAGCGAGAATCTGCAACAGCAGCGCAAACTGTTGGCCGACCCGGCCTGGCAGGCTGGTCAACGGGGCAAGGCGCTGCTCGACAAGGGACGTCATGCCGAAGCCGAAGCACAGCTGCGCCGGGCGCTGCGCCAGTACCCAGACGATGCCAGCCTACATGGGGCGTTGGGTTATGCGCTGATGTCGCAAAAGCGATACGACCAAGCCAATGCATCTTTTCGGGTTGCGACTGACAAGGAACAGGACAGCTACAAGATCAGCAAGTGGAGCGATATGACGTCGGCAAGCCGATACTGGGCGGTAATCCAGAGCGGGGACCGTGCGCTTGCTGCAAACGACCTGCCAACAGCGCGCTCACGCTATCAGCAGGCACGCCAGCAGCGTCCAAACGATGAGTTCGCCTTGTTGGGCCTGGCCGATGTGTTAATGGCCGAGGGCAATACAGTTGCTGCCGAACGGCAGTTTCTGCAGGTCCGGCGTATGGCGCCGGATAACGGCATTGCCGTGCGTGGCTTGATGCGCGTTTACCAGGCGCAATCGCCAGACAAGGCGCAGGCCTTCCTGGACAGCCTGCCAGCACGTCAGCAAACGCAGTTCGCCAGCCTGCGCCGCAGCCTGGCGCTGGCGCGCTTACGCCAGCAAGGGGATGAAGCCTTGCAGCGCGAAGACTGGTCGACGGCCAGCCAGGTGCTGAACCAGGCCGCGTCTTTGGCCCCTGATGAGCCTTGGCTGGTCTACCAGTTGGCCAATAGCCTGCGTCATCAGGGGCGCACCGCCGAGGCCGACGCAGCCTTCGCCAGGGTGGTGCAGCACCAGCCACATGACCCGGCAACCCGCTATGCCCACGGTCTGTTCCTGGAGTCCAGCGACCGTGATGCCTTGGCCCTGGACAGCCTGGGAGCGATACCGCAGCCGGCCTGGACCCCGGACATGCACGCGCTTGAGCAGCGTATCCAGCGGCGCATGACCCTGGCCTCGGCGCAGCAGTTGCAGGCGCAAGGCCGCAACGCCGATGCGACAGCCTTGCTTGAAGCCAGCCTGGCGCGTGGCGAAGCCAGCCCGGATGACCTGATGCTGTTGGCCGACTGGGCCGCCGCGCTTGGTGAGCCTGGTAAAGCACGGGGCTATTACCAGCGTGTACTTGCCGTGCAACCTGGCCGAGCCGATGCGCGCCTTGGGGTGATGGAAAGCGCAGTGGCCGAGGGTAATCTGGCGCAGGCTCGGCACATGCTGGGCGTGCAGGTGCCACAATTGGCTGCCGATGACAGTAATGCCCAGCGACGCCTGGCGGCGGTCTGGGTTGCCTTGGGCGAACACCAGCAGGCGGCCAGGCAGCTCGACCGGGTCGCAGCGCAGCAGACGCGCCCCGATCCGTTGTTACGGCGCGACGCCGCCCGCCTGGTAGTGCAGGAGGACCCGCAACGGGCGCTGGACCTCTATGCGGCAGCCATGGCTGATGCACAGATGTTGGACCGCGCTGCGCTAGCACCACGGGATGACCGTGCATTGACGCTAGCCAGCCGCGAGCAGGAGGGTGACGACTGGCTGGCGCGCAGCCTGCGCAGTGACGTGGATGCCCTGTATCGCCAGCGCAATACCCACGTGACGCTGATGCACGATTACGGCTGGCGCGAGGACGACGGTACGCCTGGCACTTCCGAACTGAGTAAGCATTCGACCTTGTTGCATGTCGATACCCCTTGGCAGGACGGCACTGCCTTTGCGCGGGTAGAGCGCATCGGCATGGATGCAGGCGCGTTTGAGCAGAACGATGAGGGGCGCTACACCCCCGACTTCGGCAGCTGCCAGTTCGTTGGCCAGACCGCTGACGGCAAAACGCTGCCGGCGTGTACGGGCGGTTCGCAGACAGCGAACGGCAGCGTGCTGGCGTTGGGTTGGCAGGGCAGCCGCTGGGCGTTCGACCTGGGCACCACCCAAGGCTATGCCATCAACAATTGGCTGGGCGGCGCAACGGTCAACGGTGACCTGGGCCAGGTTGGCTGGTCGCTGACCGCCTCGCGCCGGCCGATGAGCAATTCCCTGCTGTCGTTCGCCGGGGCACGCGACCGCCCGACGGGCGTGCGCTGGGGCGGGGTCACCGCCAACGGTGCCACGCTGGGCCTAAGCTGGGACCAAGGCGGCGACAACGGGGTGTGGGCCAGCCTGGGGCACCATTGGCTGTACGGCGAGAACGTGGCTGACAACCAGCGTACTCGGGCCATGGCGGGCTATTACCACCGCGTGGTGGAAAAGGCCGACGAGCGTGTGCGTGTTGGCCTGACGCTGATGCACTGGCGCCACGACAAGGACCTGAGCGGCTACAGCCTGGGGCAGGGTGGTTACTACAGCCCGCAGCGCTACAGCTCGGTGGGCGTGCCGGTCAGTTATGCCTGGCGCAACTACGATTGGTCGGTGCTGCTGGAAGGTTCCGTCAGCTGGTCCCAGGCCCACAGTGACAGCAGTCGCTTGTATCCGCACGCGCACGTCAATCGCAAGGTGCTGGCGCAGCATGGCGTTGACTCCAACATCGATGCCATGACTGAAGCCAGCGACAGCAGCGGCTTGGGCTATCGCGTGCGTGGCCTGTTCGAACGGCGCCTGAGTGATCAGTGGGTGCTGGGCGGCGGCTTCGACTGGCAGCACAGCGATGACTACGCGCCTAGCCATGGCATGCTCTACCTGCGCTACCTGTTCGAGCCATGGCGCGGCAACCTGGCATTGCCGGTAACGCCGCTGGAACCCTACAGCGAGTGGCGTTGACTGCATCGACATGGCCAGGGTTGACAGCAGCCCCGACGCACCACCATTATCCAGCCATATCTACGCAACCGGCTTGCCAGCATGTCCATATCCAACCACGCCATTTCCGCTTCGGGCTTCATCGCCCAGGCAGGCGCGTGCGTTGCCGTTGCCGTTGCCAAGAAATCCAAGAAACAGCCGCTCATCTGACCGAGGCGCGCTGTCTCGTCAGGTGGGCTGACGAGACAGAAGGCGCCAGGTATCCCTGCCAGACCACTTCGACTCTTCATCCTCTGACGCTGACTTTCGGTCAACATCAGGAGTTTTTGCATGTCGAATTTCCGTGGTATCTGGATCGCCCTCGTCACGCCAATGCGCGACAACGAAATCGATTTCCCTGGCCTGGAGCGGTTGGTGAAGAAGCTGCTCGAAGACGGCGTGGCCGGTTTTGTGGTGTGCGGTACCACGGGGGAGGCGGCGGCGTTGTCCAAGGCTGAGCAACTGGCCGTGCTGGATGCCGTGTTGGCCTGGGTTGAGCCGGGTAGGGTGGTGATGGGCCTGTCGGGTTACAACCTGCGCGAACTGCTGGGCTTGCAGGCTGAAATCCAACAGCGCGACATTGGCGGGCTGCTGGTCCCCGCACCTTGCTACATTCGCCCATCGCAGGCCGGCATCGAAGCCTTCTTCGCCACCGTGGCCGATGCCGCCCGCGTGCCAGTGATCGTGTACGACATTCCTTATCGCACCGGCGTGCGCATCGAGCGTGAAACCCTGCGCCGCATCGTGCGCCACCCGCGCATTGCGGCCGTGAAGGACTGCAGCGGCGACAGCGAGACCACCATGGCCCTGATCGAGGACGGCCACGCCCAGGTGCTGGCCGGTGAAGACCTGCAGATCTTCAACAACCTGTGCCTGGGCGGTGCCGGGGCCATTTCAGCGTCGGCACATGTGCGCGCCGACCTGTATGTGCGCATGCTGCAGCAGGTCGACAGCGGCGATTGGGCGGCTGCGCGTGGCACGTTCTACCAGTTGCTGCCGTGGATCAAGGTCGCCTTTGCCGAACCTAACCCGGCTGTGGTGAAGGCGGCGTTGCGGATGCAAAACCTGATTACAGACGAGTTGCGTGAGCCGATGCAGGCGTGCGCGCAAGCCACCCGGGACAAGCTCCACAGCGTGTTAGGCTCACTCGGCGCCTGAAGCAGCGACGGCGGATGGTGGGTTGACAAGCCGCCACACCCGGCATATACCGTTGGTTGTCAGGAGCCGCGCATCAATGGCGATGCCGCTGCCTCCACCCCGAACCCCAAAGAGCAAATGAGCTCTCTCCGCATGCGGAGAGGGCTTTTTGTCGTCCCTGAAAAATAACAACAAGAGGTGTTCAACATGCGTCATGGTGATATTTCCAGCAGCAACGACACCGTCGGCGTCGCCGTGGTCAATTACAAGATGCCGCGCCTGCATACCCGCGATGAAGTGCTCGAAAACGCCAGGAAGATCGCCGACATCATTGTCGGCATGAAGCAGGGGCTGCCGGGCATGGACCTGGTGATTTTCCCAGAATACAGCCTGCAGGGCATCATGTACGACTCGGCGGAAATGATGGAAACCGCCGTGGCCGTGCCCGGCGTGGAAACCGAAGTGTTCGCCCAGGCTTGCCGCAAGGCCAATGTCTGGGGCGTGTTTTCGCTGACCGGCGAGCGCCATGAAGAGCACCCGCGCAAGTCCCCTTACAACACCTTGGTGCTGATCGACAACAACGGCGAGATCGTGCAGAAGTACCGCAAGATCATCCCCTGGTGCCCGATCGAAGGCTGGTACCCGGGCGGCCAGACATATGTTGCCGATGGCCCCAAAGGCCTGAAGATCAGCATGATCATCTGCGATGACGGCAACTACCCGGAAATCTGGCGCGACTGCGCCATGAAAGGCGCCGAGCTGATCGTGCGCTGCCAAGGTTACATGTACCCGGCCAAGGACCAGCAGGTATTGATGGCCAAGGCCATGGCTTGGGCCAACAACTGCTATGTGGCAGTGGCCAACGCCGCCGGCTTCGATGGCGTGTATTCCTACTTCGGCCATTCGGCGATCATCGGTTTCGATGGCCGTACGCTCGGCGAATGCGGTGAAGAGGAAATGGGCATTCAGTATGCCCAGCTGTCGATTTCGCAGATTCGCGATGCACGGCAGAACGACCAGTCGCAAAACCATCTGTACAAGATCCTGCACCGTGGCTACAGCGGCATGCACCTGTCTGGCGATGGCGACCGCGGCATTGCCGAATGCCCGTTCGAGTTCTACCGCACCTGGGTGCTAGATGCCGAGAAGGCTCGCGAAAATGTCGAGGCCCTGACCCGGCGTACCTCGGGGGTGGCGCAGTGCCCGGTCGGCAGCCTTCCCTACGACGCCAAGGAACAGCAAGCCCGCTGACCAGTGCCTGTCAGCCCAGGCCATTGGGGCTGCGCAGCAGCCCCAGATTGTCCAGCGTGCCTGCGGGCACGCGGTTTCACCAGCGAGGGGAAGCCCATGCCGTTCTTGAACGACCTGCTGGAGCAGACGCGTCGCGACGCGTCCTCCAGCGCTGTACTGAATGCCGAAAACTGCCACACCCGGGCAATTGTCGAAACCCACCTGCGCAGCGAAGACACCCTGCAGTCGCGATTTCGCTTCGATGTCGCCGCCGTCATGCAGGTACTACGCAACGAAGTCCTTGGCCAGGACGAAGCCTTGCAGGCCATCGAGGATGTGCTCACGGTGGTACGGGCGGATATTCTCGACCCACGCCGGCCCCTGTTCACGGCGTTGTTCCTCGGCCCGACCGGGGTTGGCAAGACCGAGATCGTGCGTGCCCTGGCCCGCGCCCTGCACGGTGATGCCGATGCCTTCTGCCGGGTCGACATGAACACCTTGGCCCAGGAGCATTACGCCGCCGCCTTGACCGGTGCGCCGCCGGGCTATGCTGGCGCCAAGGAAGGCCGCACGCTGTTCGACCAGGCGCTGCTGGATGGCAGCCAGGGGCGCCCAGGAATCGTGCTGTTCGATGAGCTGGAAAAGGCCAGTAAGGAGGTGTCCCAGGCGCTGCTCAATGTGTTCGACAATGGCCTGCTGCGCTTGGCATCCGGGGAGAAGAGCTTCAATTTCCGCAACACCTTGGTGATCATGACCAGCAACCTGGCAGCAGACGAAATACGCCAGCACCGGCAGGGGCCGTTGGCGTCGCTGCGGCGCCTGCTGGGCCAGCCGGCAGGGCACCGAGAGCGTTTGCTGGGCCTGGTGCGGCGGCGCCTGGTAAAGCGCTTTTCCGCCGAGTTCGTCAACCGCATCGACAGTACCGTGGTGTTCAACGCCATCGAGCAGGACGTGAGTGAGCGCATCGTCGAACTGGAGGTGTCGCGCCTGAACCGACGGCTGGCCAAGCATCACTGTCGCCTGCAGCTTGATGCGGCGGTGGTCGGCAAGCTGGCCAGCGAAGGCCATGATGGGGAGTTCGGCGCCCGCGCGCTCAAGCGCTTTATCCGCCATGAGCTGGAGGTGCCACTGGCCGAGTACCTGCTCGGTAACCGCATCCCGTGCCGGGCCGAGGTGGCCTGCATCACGGTGGCCGGCCACCTTGAAGGCGGGCGCATCCGTTTTTCGCTGGCTACATGAAGGTTGTCACAGGACGGTGTGATGAGTAGACAAGACAGGCAATTGAAAGTGGGCTTGCTGTTCGCCGAAACCGGCGTTACTGCAGCCATCGAACGCTCGCAGCGATATGGCGCGCTGCTGGCGGCAGACCAGGTCAACCGCGAAGGGGGGGTGCTCGGCCAGCCGGTATTGACCCTGGTTGGCGACCCCGGGGGCGACCCGGACCGTTATCGCAACTTGTGTGATGAATATGTGCGTAACCACGGTGTGCGCCTGATGCTCGGCTGCTACATGTCGCATACCCGCAAAGCCGTGATGCCCGTCATCGAGCGTGCCGACGGTTTGCTGTTCTACCCCACGCCCTACGAGGGCTTCGAGTACTCGCCCAACATCATCTACGGTGGGCCGGCGCCCAACCAGAACAGCGCGCCGCTGGCGGCGTACCTGACACGGCATTACGGCGCCAGGGTCGCCTTCGTCGGCTCTGACTACATCTATCCGCGAGAAAGCAACCATGTCATGCGGCACCTGTACAAACAGCATGGCGGCGAGGTGGTGGAAGAGGCCTATATGCCTCTGTACCCCTCGGCTGATGACCTGGCGCAGGTGGTGGAGCGGGTTGTGCGCTCTGCTCCGGATGTAGTGTTTTCGACCGTGGTCGGTACGGGTACGGCCAGTTTCTATCAGGCATTGGCCCAGCGTTACGGCAATGCCCCCCGGCCGCCGATCGCCAGCTTGACCACCAGTGAGGCAGAAATTGCCGAAATGGGCGCCGAGGTGGCCCGTGGCAATATCGTCGTCGCACCGTACTTTACCAGCGTCGAGACGCCGCAAAGCAAGGCGTTCGTCAGCCAGTGCCGTGCGTTCTTCCCGGCAGAAGTCTGCATCACTGCCTGGGCTGAGGCGGCCTATAGCCAAATGCGTATGCTGTGCCAGGCGGTGAATGCCACCGACAGCCTGGAGGTCGAGGTGATTCGCAATCACCTGTACCACGTCGGCATGGACAGCCCCCAGGGCAGCGTGCGGGTGGAGCAACAGAACAACCATTCGCACCTGTTCGCGCGCATTGGCGAGATCGATGGAGATGGGCAGATCTGCATCAAATGGCAATCGCCTACGGCCATACGCCCCGACCCCTACGTGGTGGTGCATAACCTGGATGACTGGACCGCGAGCATGGCAGGAGGCGGTCCCTCATGAGCACGTCGAATATCCTCAACACGCTGCGTGAGCTGCATGTGGGCATTGTTTGCCCGCCCAGTGAAATCACCGATGCCCTGGTGTTGCAGTTGATGCGCATCGGCTGCTCGGTGAAACAGTGCTGGCCACCGCCCAAGGCGTTCGACACCCACACCGACCTGGTGTTTTGCGGGGTGTTCGAAGGCCGCCACCACGCCGAGCTGGGCAAGTTGCTGGCTCAGGGTGGGGTACGCCTTACCGCTATTGCGTTGGTGGAGTACGAAAGCCCGACCATTCTCTCGCAAATTCTGGAATTGGGGTGTCACGGCGTGATGGTGCTGCCGCTGGACAACCACAAGGTGCTACCGGCGCTGGTGTGCGCCAGAAGCAACAGCGAAGCCCAAGCCCGCTTGCTGCAGAAGAACGCCCAGTTGCAGGAGCGCTTGGAACATCAGGCCGACATCAACAAGGCCAAGGTCCTGCTGATGGCCGCCCAGGGCTGGCAGGAGCCTGAAGCCCATGCCTACTTGTCGAAAGAGGCAATGAAACAACGGTTGTCGATATTGGAAATGGCAAGAAAAACCCTAAAACAATTTGAATGAGAAGAGGTTGCCATGTTGTACGGACTGGTTCTGCTGTATGTGGGGGCGGTGTTGTTCATCAACAGCATCTGGCTGATGGGGCGTATCACTGACCGCGAAGTGGCAGTGATCAATCTGTTCGTCGGTTCGCTCAGCCTGTTGGTGGCGGTCTACCTGATCTTCGTGGTGGGTTCGGCCGAAGGTATCAAGGCAGGTGCCTTGACCCTCTTGTTCGCTTTTACCTACCTATGGGTGGCCGCGAACCAACTGCTGCAAGTCGATGGCCGTGGGCTGGGCTGGTTCTGTCTGTTCGTCAGCGTGACGGCGCTGGTGGTGACGGTCAGCTCCATCCCCGGTGCCGAAGGGTTGATGAAGGTGTGGGATGTGCTGAACTGGGCGGCCTGGACGGTGCTGTGGTTCAGCTTTTTCCTGCTGCTGGCATTGGCCAGGAAAATCCAGCGGCTAGTGGCGGTAATGACCCTGGCGTGCGCGATCTTTACGGCGTGGGTGCCGGGGTTGTTGATCTTGTGGCAGCAAATGGGCTGATGGGTATGTTGGTGGCTTGGGAAGGGTTGGAGGCGGATCAAACAAGAAGCCTCCACGCCGCATCAGCATTCGTTTCTACCTGCGCCCTTGCTTACGCTAGCCCGCGGCAAGGGCGCCGACAGGGGGTAAGCGTTAGCTCTGTTTCCATTTGCTCCTCAGGTTTTTTATGGAGGTGCGCAAATTGGCGTTTTGGCCATCGGGCGTCAGTAAACAAACGGAGCCATGGGGTAAACCGAACACCTTCTCGATAGTGGTTTGAATGGTTTTGACCGAGGCATCGCTTCGAGCCACCTTGAAACGCGTGCCGATAGGCTTTTTATCCAGCGCAAGCGCGTTGTCTTCTTCAACGCTTATTTCGAGCTGCCACCGGAAGGGTTTGCTGCACAACGTTCTGCTGGGCTTGCTGACGCGTTCGATTTTTACCTGGTAACCGTCAAATTCAAGGTCGTAGACGATATGGTCTTCAATCCTTTTCACATTGACTGAGTTCCAGGTGGTCCAGTCGGCCGACCTGGTGAGAACCTCAATGTGACAAGTTAATGGCTTCTTGTGGTCGTGGTGCAACATCAGCGAGTCTGCCAAATCCAGCCTGCTGCGAGCAGAGTCGGCGATGACTTCATTTTTTGCATTAAAGCAAGTGATCTTTGAGTGGGCGGGCCATTGAAGCATTTTTCAATTCCATGTGGTGTCTATCGGTTACTTAAAGCTCAGCCATCAGTGCGGCGACGATTTTATCGTGCCGAACCTGGATTGCATCTCGGTCCCACAGGCCGCCGGCGCTGACGAACGTAGCGATTTCCCGCTGCTGGAAGGTGTGCTTATAGGTCGCCAGCTTTTCGCTGAATGGGATGTTCCCCACTGCACAGTTGTGGGGTTTGGACAGCAGCAAGTAATTGCCGAGGCAGTTCAGATATTCGCCCTTGAACGTTTCGTCGTAGGTACCGTAACCATGTGGGCGAGCGGCGGGCTCGGTGCTGGGCGCGATATGCTCCAGCTCTGGACGCTCGGTGTCGTTGCTGCGCCGTGGCGCGTAACCGCGCTGGCCTTGTCCTTCCAGGTGGACTTCATACTTCCAGAGCAAATGCCTGGCGATGGAATGCCGGATATTCCATTCTAAAGCCTCTGCCAGCCTTTCATTGTTCCAAAAAGCCCACCAGCCGCTGGTTACGGTCTTGAGGTACTCGATGCGCGCGAGGATAGGGGCTATCGTCGGCGCGTCGCTGGTAAAGGCCTCGTAGACATCATTGATGCGTGACGTGATATCCGCACGGGTACCAATCAGGCGATGACGGATGATCAAGCTTTCAAAAGCGACGCACAGCGCGTTCCTGTCCGGCAGGGGAAGGCCAAAACGATAGGCCTTGAGAATAAAGGGCAATGCAATCGCGATCCCGCCCAAGCTCACCAGTGAGTGGATCGGAAAGCTGCTTCGCTCGTCATCGCCGAAGAACTCTGACAAATGCTCGAAACTGATGGCCAGCGAGCAGGTGAAGTCTCGCACAAACTCAAGAGGCGCCTCAGCTGCGAGCATTTTTTCAATCCGCTCCAGCGCGCCACTCTCCCACAGGGTATTGAAGTGGACGCGCAAGGTGTACTGCAGCACGTCGTCTTCATTGATGCGGTATTCAATGGCTGAGATCGACTTGTAGATGGTCTCGAAGCGCTGCTGGACCTCTTCGATCAGGCTGTCTTTCGCTTGCTGATCTTCGCCATGAAGGTGGATGGCATACATGAACTGCGCCTTCACCACCTCAAGGTTGGACGGGCGCTTGCCGCGGTTGTTCTGGAAGATGAACATCTGAATGGCTTCTGCCTCGTCCCGCACCGGGTGCGTACTGCACGAAGCCTGGGACACTATCCGCAGCATGTCCGTCAGGTACGCTTCAGGCTGAGCCCCCAGCTTCTTTTTGAAGAAGTCGAACCCATTGATGAGTCGCTGGGCAGATGTGGTGAGCGAAGCAGGAGCGACAGTTCTGGATTGGTTGATTACATAATCGACAAAGATCTGGTTGTCGTATTCGACCGTCTTCAAGCGGATCTGACTGTCCCGTCTGATCATGTCCTTGTAGCAGTCCTGCTCATCTTCGGTCAGGGCGCGTTTGGCTTGCAAGCACGCGAACAGTGCCGCCAAAAACAGCGTGATCGTGGTCAGGCGCTGCTGGCCGTCGATGACCCGATACTCTCCCTGCGTCTGTTCGAACAGGAAATGGCCGAAGTAATAAGGGCTGCGGGAGTGGCTGTTGCGGTAGGCTTCCAGGTCGGAAAGAAACACCTGTGTCTGGCTGGCGCGGGTCGAACCTTCAACTGGCGTATCCCAGGCATAGGCGCGTTGATAGGCAGGCACCACGATGCGGTTGTTGGCCAGCATGCTGCGAATGGTTGACGAGGCGTCCACGGGGTATGTCCTTATGGGTGGTGGCGTTTTGCCTCATCATCGCTTGAATCAAGTTTTTTTGCATGCCTGGGCACTACATTTCGCGCGTCTCAGGCAGCACCTCGTACGCCTGCCTTGAGGTGTTCGGCGATGCCGCTCATAGCCTGCCGAAGTGGTCGCGCGCCTGATTGACGCGCACCTTGCTTGCTGACGGTGGTATCAAGCAGCCGTAGCCACGGCCGACCTGGCGTCGCCAATCAGGATATCTTCAAAGAATGCCCCGACCGGCTCGGTAGGGTGGCACAACTGAATCTCCAATACCCACACCACTTCGCTGGGCACGATTCCCACCTCGGCCAGCTTGTCCTGGCCATACAACACATGCGGGAAGTCGGCGATGCGGTGCCCGGCCAGGTTGCGCTCCAGCTGCCAGCCTTTGGCCTGGGCACTGCGCTCTGCGAAGTCATAAAGCTCGCGACCGGTCAGCCCACGCCCCCAGGCCTGGCGGGTTTCGTCGAACACTTCATGCAGTGCCTTCACGCAGGCGTGGTGCAGTGGGTGCTGGCCAAACACGAAGGTGTCGCCATAGTCGCCCTCATAGCCATCCCACACCGGGCCCACGTCGACCACGACAATGTCTGTGCTACGTAATACGCGCTGCAGATCAATGCCTTGCCGGGGTGTGCGTACGGTATCGTCGCCAAAACGGATGTAGGTGGGGTGCCAGGTGTGCGACGCGCCCATTGCCTGCAGGGTTTGCGCGGCCATCTCCAGCGCCTGGGCGGTGGTCATGCCGACTTGCAGTTGGCTGGCAATAGCGGCCACGGACCTTACCGACTGCTCGCGGGCCGCGAGCATGCCGTCCAGCGAGTAGCGTGGGCCGACCTTTTCCAGCTCAGGGTGCAGCGTGCTGGCTGCTGAGGCCTGGGTGGCCGCCGCGCCGCTGGCGACAAAGGCCTCGGCGACAAAGCGATGGGGTAGCACGCCCGCCGCAACGCATTGTTCGCGCGCCTGGCTGATCATCGCGGGATTGCCGCAGGCATAGACCTGGGTTTCTTCCCAGTGGTGGGGCTGGCCGAGCGCGACCTGCTGGATGCGTGCCTGGCCCGCGAGTACCGGGTACCAGCGAAAGTGTGGGTGCGCCCCACTGGCCTGGTCGAGAAACGCGTGGTCGTAGAAATCGGCCGTCGATGAGCCACCCCAGTACAGGGCCACCTCGGCGTCGCGAGCCAGGGCAGTCAGCAACAAGGGCTTGATGCCGGCGTAGCCTGTGCCGGTGGCCAACAGCACCAGCGGGCGTTGCTCATCGTGCTGCCAAGTACAGGCGCCCAGCGGGCCTTCGAGCTTTACCGAAGCACCTGCTTGCAGGGTGGGCAGCAGACCTTCGGTGAACAGGCCACCGCTGACCTTGCGGATGTGAAACACCAACTGCCCTTGCTGCTGGGCAGGCAGGTTGGCAATGGAGAAACAGCGGCTGTCGCCGTTGTCCAGCCGAAACCGCACGTACTGGCCGGCCCGGACGTCCAGCGGCTGAGCAGGTTGCAGCACCAGTTCGACGATATCGGTGCTCAGCGCGCGCTGGCCAACAACCTGAGCGTGAGTTTCCAGGGTTGGGGTGTCCAGCGACCAGCCCGGAATTTCCAGGCGCATGTCGCTGCAGGCATGGCTCTGGCACAACAGCATTTCGTCTGCAGCCAAGGGATAGGAGGGGGCCGGTGTATCCGCATCCCGCTGCTTGTCCTGATACTGCCCCGACACCACCTTGACCTTGCACGAGCCGCAGGCGCCGCGGCGGCACGAGAAAGGTACCGGCAGCCCGCTGGCGAGCATGGCATCGAGCAGCAGTTCGTGGCTGGCGTCGAAGGTTTTGCCCGAGGGCGACAATTCGATGACGTGGCGGCTTTGCATGAACACCTCGGGGCAATTGGAGGTTCGATTGTTGCTATAGTCCAGGACCAGCAGAACCTCCAGTTTTGGATAATTCATATGGTCCAGCTTCGTAAATGGCAGCCACTGCTCAAGCTCGATGGGGCGCAGGCTTCGTACCGGCAGATCGTCGAGGGGCTGGTGGCCGCGATCAGCGAGGGCCGCCTGCGCCCTGGCACGCCGTTGCCGGGCACGCGGGAGATGGCGCAGTTGCTGAACGTCAACCGCAAGACAGTGATCCTGGCCTACGAGGAAGCCGAAACCAAAGGCTGGCTGCAAAGCGTGCAGCGTCGGGGTACCTTCGTCAGCCAGCAGTTGGCGCCTGGCACACTGGTCGCGCCGAGTGCCGCCAGGCCGTTTGCCCTGGCGCTGCCCGTGGAACCCGCCGTTGCCTACTTCAAGGCGAACGAGCAGGCTGCGGCGCAGCAGGGGCGGCCAGGGGCCTTGTTTTTCGACAACGGCGCCTGTGATCACCGGCTGCTGCCGCAGGCTGTTTTGCACCGCTATTACCGCAATGCCTTGCGCAGCAGCTTCACCAGCAACAGCGTGCGCCACGGCAGCGATTGCAGCAGCCTTTACCTGCGCGCCGCCCTGGCCGACATGCTGCGGCACAATCGCAGCCTGAACGTTGGCGCCGAGCATATCTGCCTGACCCAGGGGGTGCAGATGTCGCTGTCGCTAGTAACCAGCGTGTTGCTCAAACCAGGTGACGTTGTGCTGGTCGAGCGCCTGAGCTATCCCCCGGCGTGGGAGATTTTCCGTCAGCTGGGTGCCCGGCTGGTAACCGTGGACCTGGACCATGAGGGTTGCCGTGTCGATCAGATCGATGCCCTGTGCCGGCAGCACAAGGTGCGAATGATGTACATAACGCCCCATCACCAGTTCCCGACCACGGTCAGCCTGCCCGCCGGGCGCCGGCAGCAGTTGCTGGAGCTGGCGCGACAGCATGACTTCTGCGTGGTCGAGGAAGACTACGACTACGAATACCACTTTTCTGGGCGGCCTTACCTGCCTTTGGCCAGCGACCGCCAGCAGCGCCATGTGATTTACATCGGCACACTGTCCAAACCCCTGGGCAGCACGTTCCGTTGCAGCTACATCGTCGCACCGGTGGAGGTAACAGCCGTGCTGGAGCGCAGGGCCACGCTTACCCTGGGGCAGGGCGATGCGGTGATGCAGCGGATGCTGGCGGACTTGATCAATGATGGCGAACTGAAGAAACACTTGCGCCGGGTCAACCGCGAGTACCGTCGGCGCCGCGAAACCTTGCTGGCGTGTTTGCATGGCGCGTTCGGCGAACAGATCACCGTACAGGAACCCGAAGGTGGGTTGGCGCTGTGGGTGAAGTTCGCCGATGCGATCAACGTGGATCAGCTGGTCGACAACGCGCTGGAGCTGGACCTGGTGGTGCGCAGTGGGCGGCAGTTTTCGCCGTTTGGTCATGCCGAAAATGCGTTGCGCCTGGGGTTTGCTTCGCTGGATGTGGGTGAGATCTGGTTGGCTACCCAACGCCTGGCGGACGCAGCGAAAGCGATTGGCAAGGCGCGGTTCGTGTAGACGCGACACGAGGCCGCTTCCACCGGTCTAGATGCGCTGCCAGACTTCGCCCTGCTCGCTGACTACCCAAGGCCTGTCTGCCGCATTGATCAGTACCCCGCCAACCCAGCGCTGCGCGGGGTTGTGATCAAGCCAGTGCGCTTTTCCTGCAAGCACTTGCTCGGCAAGCGCGGTCAGCCGCAATGGCCGTTGTGCCCAGGCTTCTCCAGGGCCCTCCAGCAGCAGCGGCTGTGGCGCATGGATCAACGGTTGCAGCAGCACATGGAACATCAGGTCACCCAGGTAAGGCAGCGGATCGTCCTGCATCATCAACTGGCCAAACACGCGGCCAGCCGGTAGCTCGCCACGAGAGGCCAGCACGCCTAACAACAGGCGTTCGGTAAGGCTCAAACCATCATTCGCTCCCGGTAGCTCCTGTAGCTGGCGCGCCAGTGCCCGGCCCAGCAAAGGCAAAGCCGTGTGCTGCTGGCCGGCGAGCGCCGCCCAGGCCTGTGGCGCCGGCGCGGTATAAGCCGCCCATGCCTGGCGTGCCAGGGCCAGGGCATCTTCACCCAGTGCACGTCGTTGTGGCCACAGCCAGGCCAGCAGGTCAGGCGCCAGTTGCCCGATGCCGATGAAGCGCTCGACACCGGGCACTTGGTCAGCTTCGATCAGTTCCAGCCGGCGTGGCAGGCCGGGGAGGCTGGCGAGCACGCGAATCAGGAACAGCTGGTCGTAAGCGTCGGCCTCGCACCACAGTACCAGCTTGCTGTCTGTGCTCAGGCCGGCCAGCGCCGCTCGCTGTGCGGCCTGGCGCTGTTCAACGTCCTCCGCCCGCAGGTTGAACGCCTGCTGCACGTAGTCTCCACGCACCCGCCAGTACCGTTCCTCGGGCAACGCCGGTACCGGGCCCATGACCATGGGGTCGTCGAACATCTGGAATGCACCGGCAAACCCGGCGGTGCGCAGGCTGTGGGCGATGTCGTTGCCGCAGCGCCAGTGCTGCACGGTGGCTTCGTCATCGGCGGCAAAACCGGGGTGGCGTGCGGCAAAGGCCACGGCGTCGGCATGTACCTTGAGCTTTGGCCAGCTGGCAAAGCCGGCCTCGCGGGCCACCAGCCATTGGGTATCGGCAAGCCGGTAGTCGGGGCCGGGCAGGCCGAGCGTACGCAATTGCTCGCGGGCGTCTTCGGCCTGGTGATTGTTCAGGGCGTTCAGCAAGCGCTTGGCGCGTTTGCGCAAGGCGGGCAGGTCGAGCAGACCGTGCTGACGGGATGCATTGATGGCGGGCATGCCAACTCCTTTGGGGCTCGGTCCGCCGACAAGCCGGGAGCTGGTATGGGAATGTGTTGACGCATGGCTCGGGCAACCCCTTCGCGCGGACCGCAGGCGCAGCCAGCGCCCAGGCCCCCGACTTTAACGGTGCAGCACACCGGGTTGCAAACGATAGTTTTCCCATGGCTTGCCGCGCGTCTTATAGTGGTGGGCTTTTCTCAGTCGAAGTCAAAGGAGTGGCTGACATGCGTGTACGTACCCTGCTGGCGGCAATCGGGGCCAGCCTGTCGCTGTCTTCGGCATTGGCCGCGCCCGGCCAGCCAGAGACCGCGCTAAGCGAACGTATTTCAGTGCAGGTCGAAGGCGCTGGGCCGGACGTTATCCTGATCCCGGGGCTGGCCTCATCGCGTAAGGTATGGGCGGGGCTCGCCAGCACGCTGCGCCAGCAGCACCGCTTGCACCTGGTGCAGGTCGCAGGTTTTGCCGGCTCGCCAACCGTGCCCGCTGTGGACGGGCGCGTGGCCGCTCCGGTGGCCGAGGCGGTAGCCGACTACATCCGCCGCCAGCACCTTGAGACGCCGGCCATCATTGGCCATTCACTGGGCGGTGAGGTCGCGCTGATGCTGGGTGCACGCCATCCTGAGCAGGTAGGCCGGCTGATGGTCGTCGATGCGCTGCCGTTCTACACGTTGCTGATCGACCCCAGGGCAACCGCCGAAACGGCCGCACCGCAGGCTGCCGCATTCCGCGATGCGATGTTGGCGGCCCCTGCAGCGCAGGCCGAAGCGATGCAGCGCACGGCCATCGACCGGTTGGTCAAGACCGCAGCGGCACGGCCTGCACTCATTGCGGCGGCGCTGCACTCGGACCGCAAGGCCGTAGCCGATGCCACCCATGAACTGATGACCACCGACCTGCGCCCGGAGCTTGGCGCTATCCAGGCGCCGATAGAGGTCGTATACGCCTATGACCCTATGTATGGCGTACCTGCCTCCAGCGTCGATGCAACCTTCACCAATGCCTATGCCGGCACGCAGGGCATCAGCTTCAAGCGAATCGATGGCAGCTTCCACTTCGTCATGCTGGATCAACCCCAGGCCTTCACTGAGGCGGTGGTCGACTTTCTCGGTCGCTGAGGCTGGCCTCGGCGCAATCTGTTCGGTTACCGCCCATAACCGCATCCCGGTGCCTCAAGCCTGCGCCAGCTACTCCGATAGCAGCACACCCACCGTCGAATCATCGACCAGAAGTGGTGCCAACAAGGAGTACTGCCCGCATGCTTGCCAACCTGAAGATCCGCACCGGAATGTTCTGGGTGTTGTCGCTGTTCAGCCTGACCCTGCTGTTTTCCACCGTCAGTGCCTGGTGGGCAGCAGTGGGCAGCGACCAGCAGATCACCGAGCTGGACCAGACGGCGCACCAGTCGGACCGGTTGAACAATGCGTTGTTGATGGCGATTCGTTCCAGCGCCAATGTGTCCTCGGGCTTCATCGAGCAGTTGGGTGGCCATGACGAGAGTGCTGGCAAGCGCATGGCATTGTCGGTGGAGCTGAACGACAAGAGCCAGGCGCTGGTCGGCGCGTTTGTCGAAAACGCCCGTGAGCCAGCCCTTCGCACGTTGGCACTCGAGCTGCAGGCTACCTTTGCCGAATACGCCAAGGCGGTTGCCGGGCAGCGAGAGGCGACCCGTCAGCGTTCGCTGGAGCAGTACTTCAAGGTCAACAGCGATGCCGGCAATGCCATGGGCCGGCTGCAAGCGCTACGCCAACAGTTGGTGGGCGCACTGAGCGAACGTGGTCAGCAGATCATGCAGGAGTCCGACCGGCGTCTGGCCCGTGCGCAGTTTCTGAGCCTGTGCCTGCTGGGTGTGACTTTGCTGCTGGCGGCACTGTGCTGGGCTTTCATTGCCCAGCGTGTGCTGCTCCCGCTGCGTGAAGCCGGTCGGCATTTCCAGCGCATTGCCGGTGGCGACCTGAGCGTACCGGTGCAAGGGCAGGGCAACAACGAGATCGGCCAGCTGTTCCATGAGCTGCAGCGCATGCAGCAGAGCCAACGCGACACCCTTGGGCAGATCAATCACTGTGCCCAGCAGTTGGATGCCGCCGCCACGGCGTTGAATGCGGTCACCGAGCAAAGCGCCAACAACCTGCGCCAGCAGGGGCAGGAGCTGGAGCAGGCCGCTACCGCCGTGACCGAAATGACCACGGCCGTGGAGGAGGTTGCGCGCAACGCCATCACCACCTCGCAAACCACCAGCGAGTCCAACCAGCTGGCTGCGCAAAGTCGCCGGCAAGTCGGTGACAACATCGACGGCACCGAAGCCATGACCCGCGAGATCCAGACCAGCAGTGCGCATCTGGAACAGTTGGTCGGGCAGGTGCGGGATATCGGCAAGGTACTGGAAGTGATTCGCTCGGTGTCCGAGCAAACCAACCTGCTGGCGCTCAATGCTGCCATCGAAGCCGCCCGCGCCGGTGAGGCCGGGCGCGGCTTTGCGGTGGTGGCAGACGAGGTGCGCACGCTGGCCTACCGCACGCAACAATCGACCCAGGAAATCGAGCAGATGATCGCCCGCGTGCAAGCCGGCACCGAGGCGGCGGTGGCTTCGATGCAGGCCAGCACCAACCGGGCGCAATCGACACTGGAGGTGACCCTGGCCTCGGGGCAGGTGCTGGAGGGCATTTACAGTGCGATCGGCGAAATCAACGAGCGCAACCTGGTCATTGCCAGTGCGGCCGAAGAGCAGGCCCAAGTGGCGCGGGAGGTAGACCGCAACCTGCTCAATATCCGCGAGCTGTCTCACCATTCAGCGGCGGGAGCGCAGCAGACCAGCGAAGCGAGCAAGGCGCTAGCGGGCCTGGTGGGGGAGATGACGGCGTTGGTGGGGCGGTTCAAGGTTTGAGTGATGGTGGCCACGCCAGCAAGTAACATTAAAACAAGGTGAAACTTATTTAAAGTTCTGCTTGCTGGTTGACTTCGATACTACGCTTGAATAAAGTTCGACCGGCCCTGGACAAGGGCCTTACTTTCAATCACTGAAGAATTCAATGGACACAGTATCTAGTCGCTGCCTGACCACCGCCGTACGGCCAGGTCAGGCACTTGAACCGGAACACCGGTCCCGACGCCTCGGTCGGGCAAGCCGCGCCAGAGCCTGATGCTCCGCCGTAGCTTGCCGCCGCCGGTGTCCGCCGGTTGGAGGCAAGCTCATGAACCTCACTTCATTCGTTTCATATCGCCTGCTCGCCTGCTTTGCGGCGCAGCAGGCCTGTGCCTGGCCGCGCCGCCTGCACGGGTACCCTGATGACTGCCAGAACCCCCCAAGTAGATGCGGGGCGCTGGCGCGTTAGCACGCCGGAACCCCCAAAACTTCTCACTGAATAAAAGATATCAAACGGTATCGTTGTGCTCGAACTTTTTAAATGAAAAGTTTGCGGGGGCGTATGGCCTGTTGTTTATGACAAAGGAATAAAACCATGGATTGCGCGAGTAGAAAGTTCGCTGCCGAAACAACTTCCGACCCTCGGCAGCGGACAGATTTCTGTCGGAAAGAACCCGTATTCATCTGCGACCCGACATGCCTTCGTTCACCGCCTGAGTGAAACGTCTGTGTGTCGTGCCGCCGCAGCGGCAGGAGCACAGCAACATGACTGTCAAACACCGCGACACCTCATCGGCCAAGACCGAACGCGAAACCCGCTTGTCCACGCGTGCCGCCCGTGAAGCGCGCAATGGCCTGGCTGTCACCCTCGCCAACCTCGATGCCTGCGAGCAGGGCCTGACCGAGCACGAAGCCGCCAAGCGCCTGGAGCGCGACGGGGCCAACCAGGTCGCCCACGACCCGCAACCGCATGCCCTGGTGCAATTGCTCAGGGCCCTGCACAACCCGTTCATCTATGTACTGCTGACCCTGGCCGGGATCAGCTTCGTCACCGACTACTGGCTGCCGCTTCGCGCAGGCCAAACGGATGATGCCGACCTGACCAAGGTCATCATCATCATGACCATGGTCAGCCTCAGCAGCGTGCTGCGCTTCTGGCAGGAGTACCGCTCGACCAAGGCCGCCGATGCGCTCAAGGCCATGGTGCGCACCACTGCCACCGTGCTGCGCCGCGAGCAGGTCGGGCAGGCCCCGCGTCTGCGCGAAGTGCCCATGGACGAACTGGTGGCCGGCGATATCGTGCAGCTTTGCGCAGGCGACATGATCCCCGCTGACATTCGCCTGCTCGAATCACGTGACCTGTTCATCAGCCAGGCGGTGCTCACTGGTGAAGCGCTGCCGGTCGAGAAGTACGACACCCTTGGCCATGTCGCGCAGAAGTCCGCTACCGGGGGCAGCGGTAGCCAGGACAACCTGCTCGAGCTGGCGAACATCTGCTTCATGGGCACCAACGTGGTCAGTGGCCGCGCCCGCGCAGTGGTGGTCGCCACTGGCCGACGCACCTATTTCGGCTCGCTGGCCAAGGCCATTGCCGGCTCGCGCAGCCAGACCGCTTTCGACCGTGGGGTGAACAGCGTCAGCAGCCTGCTGATCCGTTTCATGCTGGTGATGGTCCCGGTGGTGTTCATGCTCAACGGTGTGGTCAAGGGCGACTGGGGCGATGCTTTCCTCTTCGCACTTGCCGTGGCCGTGGGCCTGACCCCGGAAATGCTGCCGATGATCGTCAGCGCCAACCTGGCCAAGGGCGCCGTGGCCATGGCCCGGCGCAAAGTGGTGGTCAAGCGCCTGAACGCCATCCAGAACCTGGGTTCCATGGACGTGCTGTGCACCGACAAGACCGGCACGCTTACCCAGGACCGTATCATCCTCGAACACCACGTGCGCTTTGACGGCCAGCGCGACAGGCACATCCTCGAGCTGGCCTGGCTCAACAGCCATCACCAAAGCGGCATTCGCAACCTGATGGACCAAGCTGTGCTGCATTTCGCAGGGCAGGACCGCCAGTTCCAGGCCCCCTACGCCTATGCAAAGGTCGACGAGCTGCCGTTCGACTTCATCCGCCGTCGCCTGTCCGTGGTGGTGAAGGATGCCCTGGGCGACCACCTGCTGGTAAGCAAAGGGGCGGTCGAGGAAATGCTCGCCATCGCCACCCATGTGCAGGAAGGCGACGGTGTCGTTAACCTCGATCCGCGCCGCCGCCAACAGCTGCTGGCCAGTGCCGACGCCTTCAACCAGGACGGCTTTCGCGTACTGGTGGTCGCCACCCGCCAGATCCCGGCGGCCGAAGGCAAGGCGCAGTATCACGCTGACGATGAGCGCGATCTGGTGATCCAGGGCTTCCTGACCTTCCTCGACCCGCCCAAGGAAACTGCCGGCCCGGCCATTGCCGCTCTGCGGGACATGGGCGTGCGGGTCAAAGTGCTGACCGGCGACAACCCGGTGGTGACGTGCAAGGTCTGCCGTGAAGTTGGCCTGGAGCCAGGCCTGCCATTGCTCGGCCAGGACATCGCGCGCATGGACGACACCACCCTCACGCTGCAGGTCGAAGAACGCACGGTCTTCGCCAAGCTCACCCCGCTGCAGAAATCACGCGTGCTCAAGGCCCTGCAGGCCAATGGTCACACGGTGGGTTTTCTTGGCGACGGCATCAACGATGCTGCGGCCCTGCGCGATGCCGACGTCGGTATCTCGGTAGACAGCGGCACCGACATCGCCAAGGAATCGGCCGATATCATTCTGCTGGAAAAAAGCCTGATGGTGCTTGAAGAGGGTGTGCTCAAAGGCCGCGAGACCTTCGGCAACATCATGAAGTACCTGTGCATGACTGCCAGCTCCAACTTCGGCAACGTGTTCTCGGTGCTGGTGGCCAGCGCGTTCATCCCATTCCTGCCGATGCTGGCGATTCACCTGCTGCTGCAGAACCTGATGTACGACTTCTCCCAGCTGTCGCTGCCTTGGGACCGCATGGACAAGGAATTTCTCAGCAAGCCACGCAAATGGGATGCGCGCAACATTGGCCGCTTCATGCTGTGGATCGGCCCTACGTCGTCGATCTTCGACATCACCACCTTTGCCCTGATGTGGTACGTGTTCGCGGCCAACAGCGTCGAGATGCAGGCACTGTTCCAGTCCGGCTGGTTCATCGAGGGGTTGCTATCACAGACCTTGGTGGTGCATATGCTGCGCACGCGCAAGGTGCCGTTCTTCCAGAGCACCGCCGCGCTGCCAGTGGTGCTGGCAACGGGGCTGGTGATGGCGTTGGGTGTCTATATCCCGTTCTCGCCGGTGGGGGCGATGGTTGGCCTGGTGCCACTGCCGTGGGCGTACTTCCCTTGGCTGGTTGCCATCCTGCTGGGCTATTGCGTGGTCGCCCAGGCCATGAAGGCCCTCTATATCCGCCGCTTCGGGCAGTGGTTCTGAACCCTGTGCAGCAGCTCAGCCTGGCTGCGTCGCCAGGCTATTGCTGACGTTGCGTCCCAGCACCAGCACGGTGACGAAGCCACAGCCCACCAGCGCCGTGGCCAGGCTCAACAGCACTGCGGTGCCCATATGGTCGACCACTTGCCCGCCGAAGAACGAGCCCACGGCAATGATCACCTGGAACATGGCCACGAACAGCGGCATGCCGCGTTCGACATCCTTGGGCGCCACCACGAACATCCAGATATTGGCGCAGGCCGGGAACGCACCGAAAGCAAAGCCCCACAGTGCGATCAGCATCGCGGCGCCCGTCATGCTGGTGGCGAAGTGCGGGAACAGGGCGGTACTGACTGCGATCATGAGCGCGACCAGCATCAGGGTATGTCGCACGCTGCGGTTGGCGGCAAAGCCGGCGAAGATGTTGCCCATGAAACCGGCCACGCCGTACAGCAATAGCAACGAGCCGATGGTCGGCCCGTCGAAGCCGGCATTCTGTTTGAAGAACGGTGCAACATAGGTGTACGCCGCAAAGTGCGCCAGGCCGATCAGCAAAACAGCGATCAAGCCGACCCGTGCTTGCGGGTTGACGAACAGCGCTGGCAGGTCGCTGATGCGAATGGCCTTTTCCGGCATCAGCCGTGGCAACAGCAATACCTGCGCCAGCAGCACGGGTACGCCGACCAGGGCGGTGACCAGGAAGGTCATGCGCCAGCCCATCAGGCCACTCAGCCAGGTGCCCACGGGTACGCCCACTACCGTCGCCAGGGTTACCCCCGCCATGATGATGGAGTTGGCCTTGGCTACGCCCATGCCGTCAGGTGCCAGCCGCCCGCTGAGGGCGATGGCGGTCGCCCAGAAGCCGCCGATACTGACACCCAGCAGCACGCGGCCGACCAACAGCAGGTTGAAGTCACCGGCGTAGGCCACGATGGCGTTGGCGATGATCATGATCAGTGTCAGGCCGATCAGCAGGTAGCGCCGGTCCAGCGCCCCCACACCCACCGAGATCAAAGGCGCGGCCAGCGCGGCCATGATACCGGGCAGGGTCACCATCAGGCCGGCAAGGCCGGCACTGATGCCAAGGTCGCTGGCGACATCGTTGAGTACCCCCACCGGGAGGAACTCACTGGTGACCAGGGCGAAGGCGCCCACGGCGACCGAGAGGATGGCCAGCCACTGCTGCGTGACACTCTGTTGATTATGTTCGGGAAGGCCACGAGAGGCCTGGCGGTTGCTTGGCATGGGGTTCGGTTCCATGAGGGATGTCGCCTGTAGCAGGCGCAGGAGCGGGGGGATTTGCAGGCGATTATAGAGACGGCCTGGTCAGGCCGACAGGCAGGCCGCTCGATAGTAATCATCAGCGCCATCGATGAAAGGCCTTGCGTAGAGCGCCCGCGCTCAGCGACCACGCCCCACCAGTGCCGCCCCTGCGCAGGCCAAGGCAATGGCTGTTATGCCCAGCCACTGGGTCAGTGCCAGCACTTCACCGAGGATCAACCAGCCTGCTATCGCCCCCGCAGCGGGCGAAGCGCTGAGCAGCACGCCAAAAATACTGGGCGGCAAGTGCCGCATGGCATACATGTCGAGCAGGAAAGGCACCGTGCTGGAAAGCAGCGCTACGCCCAACCCGACCATAAGCACCCATGGCGCCAGCAACTCGGCACCGGCGTGGTTGACACCAAGTGGTACGCCCAGCAGCGCGGCAAACAACATCCCGGTGCCGACTGCCTGTTTGCCGTGAACCGCCACTTTGCTGCCAAGCATCACATACAGCCCCCAGGCCAATGCAGCCGCGAGCGCGTACATCACCCCGCGCGGGTCGAGGCCCTGACTGCCCGTGCCCCATGGCAGCAAGGTAAGCCCGGCGACCGACAGGGCAATCCACAGCAGGTCGATCCGCCGCCGGGAAGACAGCAAGGCCGCGCCCAGTGGGCCGATGACCTCGATGGACACCGCGATGCCCACCGGGATATAGAGGAATGCCCGGTAAATCAGAATATTCATCAGCCCCATCATTACGCCATAACCCAACAAATGAAGCATGTTGGCCTGGCCCCAGATGCGCCAAGGGCGCAGCACCGCCAGCAAGATGACGGCGGACAAGCCCAGCCGCAGGGCGACAACGCCTTCGGGGCCGATCAATGGAAACAAGGTTTTGGCCAAGGCAGCACCGGTTTGCACCGAGACCAGCGCGGCGATGGCTGCGCCGACAGGGGCGAAGGTTCCAGCAGTTTTTGCGTCCACGCGTGGCTCCAGCATCGGTCGAGGCGACATTTTAGTGCTCGGCCTGCGAAGCAATTACTGTGAAAATGGGCCTCTGACGAGTGAACTGCTTTCTTTGGAACCCGAAAATGAGTGACTGCGCCAACCGTCCGCTGGACGGCTTCGATCACGCGATTCTGCGGCTGCTGCAGCAAGACAACAAAACCTCGCAGCGCGCCATTGCCGAGGAAATCGGCCTGTCCACACCGGCTGTACAGCGGCGTATTGCACAGATGGAGGCGAGCGGAGTGGTCACTGCCAACACCGCAGTCATTGCCCCGGAGTGTGTTGGCCAGATGATCACGGCCATCGTCGAATCACGCTTGCGGGACGATCGCTCGCAGGTGATGGACCGCGCCAAGCGTTATTTCGCCAATGTGGCAGAGATACAGCAGTGTTACTTCGTCAACGGCGGGGTGTCGTTCATCATCGTCATGCTTGCCCGTGACGTGGCGCATTTCGAAAAGCTGGTGAGGCTGCATTTTGCCGATAACGAAGACATCCTGACTTACCGCACGTTGATCGTTCTGGACAAGGTCAAGGTCGGGTTGTCTGTGCCGCTTTGAATGTTTCGCGCGACTGAAATCACTCAGCGCGGCAAACCAATGTTCCGGGCGGCGTCCAGTACCAGGCTGCGCAGCCACTTCTGGTCCAGAGGAAATCGCGTGGGGCACGATTTGCAGGTGCTTTGGGGCTCTTCCAACGCATGACGCAGTTAAAGGCCGATGGTGCCCAGCGGCAGCATCCTGGCAGGCAATCGCGGTCGTGGACACGTCAGTTCTCCTTGCTATGGATGCGGCATCGTCGGCGCAAGACCAGGCCTCTACCTGGCATCACGGCAGCACCTGCTTGCTGCCAGGTTGCCGGTCATGCCGGGACGATACCGCCCAACACCATTTGGGTGACCGTTCGGGTGGCGCGGTCAAAGTCAGCCTTGTCAGGTTCGGCTACGCCTCTGAGCTGCGACATTTGCCAGGCCAGATTGGTGTAGGTCCGTGTCGACGACCAGATGAAGATCATCAGGTGCTCAGGATCACAGGGCGCCAGCCGGCCATGGTCGATCCAGTTGCGCAGGCAGGCGACGTTGCGCTGGGCTTCCTCGTGCAGCAGGTTCTTGCATGCCTCTGGCAGATGCTTGCCCCCTGAGAGCAACTCCTGGCTGAACACGGCGGCGCTGAACGGGTGCTCGCGAATGATGCGGATGCGGGCTTTGATATAGGCCCGCAGGCCTACTATCGGGTCGTCGCTTTTGCGCAGCGCTGCCGAGGCCCTCACCAGCGGTTCAACGAAGCTCATCAGCACCTGCACGTACAGGTTCTCTTTGGATTGAAAGTAGTAGTAGAGGTTGGCTTTAGGTACCCCGGCACGTTCGGCAATATCATGCGAATGAGTGGCGGTGAAGCCGGTCGTGGCAAACGCTTCGCTGGCAGCCTGCAGAATCAGCTTCTGATTCCTGCGCCGAATGCCGGCATTTCCCACGGTGTGATTGGTTGCGCCGAGCAGAGCGTCAGCGCCGTTGTCGGACTCGTTCAGCATTTCGATTTGCAGGCACATCACGGCTTCATCTGGCTTTACGGGTATCGGTGTATATAAAAGTATATAGCGATTGACCTGCTTTTTCCCGGTCCTTTACGCACGTAGCCATTGAAGTGGTGCGATGCTGTCTTTCTCACTCGCGGGCCTGGATGCTAGAGTTGCCGGCCATGGATCGCTGCACCGGTAATCGGCCCCTCATTGCCTGGGCATTGTATTTCAGTGTCCTGTTCAACGTGCTTTGCTGTGGCCTGGGTCACGGGCAGGCATTGGGCTTGGCGCTCAATGGCATCGGTGGCGGCTTCTGCAGCCTGGCCAATGACATCTCCACCTCACAGGCCCAGCAACACGGCACATCGTCCACGGCGGACTGGAGCAACCTGTTCGCCTGTCCAACGTGTACGGCGAACTTCCTTACCTTGGTGTTCCTCCTGGGGGTCGCCTGGTTGCTCAGCTGTGCGAACCCAAGGCGGTTTTGCAGCGAGGTGCGCAGCCAGGCGCCTCCACGCTATTGCTGGCCCACGGCCAACCCCCGAGCTTCTCCTTTTTGACGTTGCCGGCGCCTAGGCGCTGATGCGGGCTCGCGCCTGCGTATCGAGCACGATGCCTGGCTGCGCATGCCCGCAGCAGGCGCTGCTATCTGCAACGTCGGTCAAGGATCAACCCTCTCATGACGGTACTGACCTGCGCCAGCCATGCGCCTCGGCATCGCTGGCTTTCGCCTTATCCGCGTGCTCCCCCCTATCTACCTGTCAGAACGGTCCCGAAACGCACACTACCCGCCAGGAATCAAGGCGGGGCCTGTTCAAGGCTATCTGATGCATGGAGCACATGATGTCTCGCCCTTTGGCCACTTCACGCTTTTGCCCCCCGGCTCGCGCTGCACGCTTGAGTGAGTCTCGCTTGCCGTTTCCCGATTACCCCTGCAACGCCCGTACGTTCGTCAAGCTGGACGCGCGACTACTGCCGTACTGGCACACGTTGTTCGACGTGTGCCCAGGCTTGCTCAAGCTAGACCCGCCGGAAGGTCTGGAACTGTTCCGCTGCTTCATGACCTGGGCTTATCGACATCACCCGGCCTTGGATTGGAGCTATTACATCAGCGTCTGCCGTTGGCTGCTGGGCTCACCCTACAAGGCACAGGTAACCGAGACGCACATCGAGGCATTCATGGTCGCGGCGGCTGCCTTATGGATAGCTGCCGACATGTCTCAGGCGCGTGGCCTGGTCCTGGCGTGGCAGCCAATGGCGGATGTGGTGGTGGAATGGAAGCCGGGCATGCGGCCAACCCCCTTCACAGTGGAGCAGACGAACTGCTTGCCCCCTCCGCCCTGGGAGTTTTCCTGGAGCCCACTCAGTGGTAAAGGCCCGGACAGTTTTCGCCGGTGGTTGCCCGTCCCGGGCGCACTAGAGGGGTCAAGGGGGTGATGCGGCTGCGACAATCTACCGCAGCATGGCAGTGGCGCCTGGCATGGCGGACGGCAGCCCTGGGCTTGGCTTTCAGGGTGCGACAGCCTGTCGCAGTTCGGGGGTGCAAGTGGCAAGTGTTAAGTTCAAATCTGGCGTGAAGCGGGTGGCTGAAAAGTTTCAATACAGGCACGCCCCACGACCAAGCCCGGTAACTGCAAGGGCGATATCAATGCATGAAAAGGATATTTTATGCTACAGCAACGAATTACCAGCGATGCCATCGTCACACCCCTGCGCGTTGCAGACGCGCAGGCGGTATCGCAGTATAAAAATGAAGACGTTGTACTGAAGTTTTGCAAGGAGTGGGATGTCACGCGCGAGGAGGCAGAAGAGCTCTTCGAGGAAACCAAGAAATTCCTGTTGCTGGCTGCGCAGTGCCAGCGAGAGTGTTTCAGTGTGTCCATTTACTATCAGTTTCAAGTGATTGATGAAATGTGGCATACCTTTCTTCAGTTCACCGACCACTATTATGCGTTTTGCAATGAATACATGGGTGGGTTTCTTCATCATTTTCCGTTCTCGCGGAACATGCTGAAAGAGGAAATAAAGCACCTGGCCAAGCACAACATGACCTTTGCAACGCAGAAACAACAGGATTTTGCTTTCCAGTTGCGCAAAACCCAGCAAGTGCTGGGCGACGATACGGTCATCAAGTGGTACGGCGAGTATGCGCAGAAGTTTAGCATCGAAAGCCTCAATGCTCGACGTAAGCCGCTGATGCTGGACGACCTGCAAACCGACGAGCAAGGGCGGGTGAACGCAGAGATGCTGAAACTTCCGAAGGAGCAAATTCTCAAGTACATACTGGATCGCAATGTCGTGCTCAACAATGTGTGCGGTTGCTCCGGCAAGGGCTGTGGCGCCGGTTGCATGTGCAATTCCAATCGTAACCATTGATTGACGGGTCGCCCGCCCTTGGGTGGGCGATCGACGACAACGAGTGCTACCGTGACCGAAATCGAAAAACGTACACTTAAAACCGGTATTGCCAGGCAGGTGGGGATCGCTGGCCTGACATTGCTCGCCTCGCTGCTGTTCGTGTCATTCGGTTTGATGATGCGCTTTGCAATCGATCATCCTGAATCAGTCGCGAGCCTTGCCGGCCTGGTTGCATTCTGCGCGGGCTTCCTGGCCATTCGCCTGGCGATGCCCTGCAGCTTTGCCCTCGTGGAGTGGTTGTCACACGGCTACTGCATCAGGGTTGAGTCGCTGCTCAGGGCGGCGTACCTCGACAAGCTTGGCCGCATCTACCTTGAACAACTGGAACAGCTCAACAGGAGCGAGATGGTGGCTACCTATGAAGCCGCCATGTCATCGGTCAGTGCTTATATCAGGGTTATCTGGGGTGAGGCGTTGCCCATCTTATTTCAAACCGTGTTCGTCATTGGCTGTGTCAGCTTCTATTTTGATGGCGTGATTGCAGGCAGTTTCACTCTAGTGGTTGCCACCTATATGGCGGTGGTCATCAAGATGACCAGTGCACGCTTTCCGTTGATCAAGCGAGTTGCAATCACGCAAAAGTATTTGAATGGCGTGCTCCACAGTGTGATCGCGGCAGGGCTCTGCGAAAAACTGTTCAATGCAGGTGGCAGGTTGAAGCATAGGCATGGGGTGGCCGTAGACCGCTACCTCTCAGCGCAGCAGCGTGTTCGCCAGGTATTCTTCAGGTTCGGCATTGTCACCACCCTCGTATCATTTACCGGGAGTGCAATGGTATTGGCGGGGGCCGCATTCAGATTCAACCAGGGCTACGCCACGATGGGCAGCCTGATCATGCTGGCCACGTTTCTTTTTCAAGTATTTCTGCCCTTGAACCGTATCGGTGTGCTGTGGCGCACACTTAACAAGGCGCGCATCGATTTCGTCGTACTTGAGGAATCGCTTGGCCGTATGGCAATGCACGCCGCCGCGGTGCATCACGATCAGCCCGCCGACCCTGCAAGTATCGACATTTCCCTGCACCAACTTTGCAAGAGCAAAGGCGGCAGGCCCATCCTGCAAGGCGTCAGCGCGAACGTGCCTTGCAAAGCAGGCCTGCCCACTTTCGTGACGGGTACCAACGGCACGGGGAAAACGACGCTTGCGCGCCTTATCGCCGGGGTTGACCGCCCTGACAGCGGGTGCATTCGTTTCAATGGCGTCACCCGGCAGCCTGAGCGTTATGGTTTGACACCCGACTGGATCGCCATGACCAGCCAAACCATGGTCTTTATCGGTGGTACGGTTGCCGAGAACCTTGAGACCTTTCTGGGCCCCGTAGACCTGGACGCATACGCCGTACTGGCAAGTACCCTGTCATTCGACAAGCCGCTGGCGTATGAGGTGGGTGAGCAAGGGCAGAACTTGTCAGCGGGCGAGCGACAGAAGCTTGGCATTATCCTGGCTTTGTTGAAGAAGCCCGCGTTGCTCGTCATGGACGAGCCCACCACCCACCTTGACCCGGCGTCGGTCACAGGCTTGCAACGCCTGGTTGAACAAAAGGCCTTGATCTCCCGCGTACTGATTGTGACCCATGACAGCCATTTCATGAGGCATTTTGACTGCGCGCCGAGATTCGGCTTGACGCAAGGCACCCGCACCACAGATGCTGAAAAACTGATATAGGGAATATTAATGGACCGCATGGATTTTGCGTTACCTGAAATGGACTTCTTCATTCGCTCGGCCTTTCAGAAGAAACCCTTCGTATTCGAGTCGGTCACGGGCCACCAGCTGGTGGGCTGGGGTGAAATCAACAACCTGCTTGAGAAGGATATTCTCGATTACCCCAGAATACGCCTGGCGAACGATGGCATCCCCTCCGAGCGTGGCTTCAAGGGGTTTGTAACCTATACCCTGACGGTGACAGGTGAGACCTCGCCGCATATCAACCGTTACAACCTTCTGAAGCGTTTGCAAACCGGTAGCACATTGATCATTGATCGCTGCCAGGCATTTTTTGAGCGCGCTCAACAAGCGGCAAGCTACTTGTCTACACACCTGCGTTGCCGGTCCGGGGCAAATCTTTATTGTGCCTGGAGTTCAACGCCAAGTTTTGGTGCGCACTTCGACAACCACGATGTAATTGCAGTGCAGATCGAAGGTGTGAAACGGTGGGAAGTCTATGCGCCCACACGTCCCTATCCACTGTTGAATGACAAGAGTTTCGACCAAACGCCTCCCGCCGGCGAGCCCATGCTGTGCCATACCTTGACGCCAGGCCAGGCCATCTATGTACCTGCCGGTTATTGGCATAATGTGTTCACTGAAACTGAGCGTTCGATGCACATTTCCTTCCCTGTTGTACGGCCCCGTAAGATTGACCTGATCAGGATGGTCCTGGAGCGCCTGGAGGCGTCGGCGGAACTGCGCGAACCCATTGCCCACGGCAGTGATGCTATTGGCAATGCCAGGTTGAGTGGGGTGCTTTACGCCTGCCTTGCGAATATTGACATTGATGAGTGGGAGGCGGCGGTTGTCGAAGACTGTATGCAGGGAAGAGATATAAAATTCAACCTGCCTGATATAAGGACCCGAGATGCCTGAAATTTCACTTTCACCGGAAGCGCGAGCGCTCATGATTGGCAAGTTGAAGGCGTATTGTGCCGATACCTTTGAGTTGCAGTTGGGGCAGTTTGAGGTTGAGTTTTTCCTCGATTTCATCGAAGAGGTCTGCGGTCCGGCGTTTTACAACAGTGGCGTTGAGCAAGCGATAAAAACCTATGCGGCATGGAGCGAGCGGGTTCAGGAAGAAATGGACCTGAAGAGGATACTGTGAAGATCTCATCAAATTTGTCGTTGATGCGCAAAGAGTGGTACAACGCTTTTTATACACTGAATATCGAGCAGTTGGATTACTTGGAAGCGGACTGGTTCTTCTCGACGAACGGCATAAAGTTCATGTACAAGAAAAACCAGTTACATAAACTTTCTGTGCTCCGTGGCCAGGACGCGTCAGCTTTTTCCCAGCACAAACGAACGGAGTCGAATGTCGAAGTGCGAGAGCTGGGTAACCTTGCAGCTGTCAGTGGTGTGGCATTCATTGTCACGCCGCAAGGGAGCAAGCAGATAAATTTCGTCGAGAGCTGGATCAAAATCAACGACAGTTGGAAGTTGCAATTTCAATCATTCGAAGGTGAAGGCTGACGCAACAGATCAGGCCAGCACAGCGTGTTCAAGCCTGTGCTGGCAAGATCGTTGCGCACTACTCCGTCAGCGCAAATACGGCGAGCTAAGGCGTTACCAGCACATCACACTGCGATTCGTCCAGTACATGCTTGGTGACGCTACCCACCAACAGCTCCTCCAGCGCGCTCGTACCCTGCTTGCCGACCACGATCAGGTCGCATTCCAGCTCCTGTTCCTGCTCGGCAATGCGCCAGCCAGGGTCACCGTGCACCACGATCTGCCGGGCATCGGCTACGCCGGCAGCTTCGCTCAATGCGGCCAACTGTGCCACTGCATCCTGGCGGATGACATTGCGGTAGCGGGTGAGGGTGTCCTGGTCGATATGGGCGAAGCGCACGCTGCCTTCGAACGGGGCTTCGTACGCATGCAGCAGGATGATCTCGGCCTGCGGGGCAATGGCCTTGGCCAGTTGGATCGCGCGCAGCGAAACAGGTGAAAAATCGACGGGAACCAGCACGGTGCGGTAGGCGTCACGAGGTGCCGGCTTGACGACCAACAACGGGCAGGGCATGTGGTTGAGCATTTTTTGCACGGTCGAGCCCAGCAGCAGGCGCCGCGCCACGCTCTGGCCCTTGGCTCCGCACACCAGCAGGTTGCTGTGTTTGTCCTGCACTACCCGGGTGATTTCCGTGATCACCGAACCACTGGCAACCTGCACACCCGCAGAAATGTCGTAGCGCTGGAACAACATGGCGGCCAGTGCGCGGGTTTTTTCGCCGGCGCTGTCCAGTACCCGTTTCAACAGGTCGTCATCAGGCGCCACCAGTTGCTTGAGGCGCTCGAAGGGGGCCGGGTTGGCAACGTACAGCAGGTCCAGTGCGGCCTGCTGCGTGTTGCTCAGGTAGGCAGCGCGCTCTGCTGCGTTGCGGGCATGGGGGGACAGGTCGGTGGCGACCAGTATGTGTTTCAGCGGGCTCATGTGGGGCTCCTTTTCCAAGGCCGCGCACAGTGGTCGAAGGCAAACCTTGAACAATGTGCGCCTGGCGGTGCTTGAGTCATTCCTTGCGTGCAGCCATCGTCGCGCGAACCCGGCGCGAGGGCTTGATTTGGGTCAATGGAGTGTAGGTGCAGCGGCGGATCATGCCAGCAACAGCATCCGCAGCACCCCGGTCACGACAATGGCGAACACCACCACCGGCAAGAGCGAAAACCGTGTGGCTGCGTACACCGTGAGCCCCAGCGCAATCAGGTCGGCCGGCTGCCCGGAAACGAACTTGGGAGCGATCACGGCAATCAACACGCAGCCGGGCGCGGCGTTCAGCACCTGGGTCAGCTGTGGCCCCAGGGTGCGCTTGCGCAGCAGCAAAAAGCCCAGCGCACGGGTCAGGTAGGTGGCCACGGCCATGCCCAGGATGGTGACCAGCGTCGAAACGTCCATCATGGCTTGGCCCACAGGTAAGCGCTCACCAGGCCAGCCACGGTACCCGCAAGCACGTACCAACCACCGGGGATCAGCAGGTAGAACAGCGCTGCGGTGAGCAGGCTGAACAGCCATGGCACGGCGGCATGTACGCCTTTCCACATGCCTTTGAGAAGTACCAGGAAGACTGCCGCGAAGGCCATGTCGAAGCCATAGCTGCGAAGGTCGCCGAGCAGCGGCCCGGCCTGCGCGCCCAGGCTGGTGAACGTGACCCAGGTGGCCCACAGGCTCAGCGACACGCCCATGAAATAGCGCAGGCTGAAGCCACCGCGCTGGCGCGCATCGGCCAGGCCCATGGCCCAGCTCTCGTCACACATGAAGAACAGCGCCCCCAGTGCCTTGGGTAATGGCAGGTGGCGCAGGTACGGCGCCAGTGTCGCGCCCATCAGCAGGTGGCGGCTGTTGACCAGCAAGGTCATGGCGACAATCACCAGGATTGCCGGCGGTGAGGTCCACAGCTCGATGGCGGCGAACTCCGAGCCGCCACCGAAGTTGAGGCCGGTCATCAACGCCACTTCGCCGGCTGCCAGCTGGTGCTGGGAAGCTTGCGCGCCCAGTACCAGGGCGAAGGGGATGAAGCCCAGCAGCACCGGCAGGGCGGCAACGGCGCCCCGGCGCAATTCGCTTTGCGGTGTGGTGGCAGGGGGATCGTTCAGTACAGGTTCAAGGGTATTCATGGTCACCTCCAGTGGAGGAAAATTATTCCAATGAATCGCTGGAATTGGCTTGCGTAGTTGCACTGATGCGCAGAGCATTTGGCATCTGCTACCGAATACTTAAAAAAAGAGAACGTTCAATGCCAATCAAGCTCGATGCCATCGACCGCCGCATCCTGCGCGCGCTGCAGCGCGACGGCAGGTTGCAGAATCAGGAACTGGCCAAACAGGTGGGGTTGTCTGCTTCGCCGTGCCTGCGACGGGTGCGGCTGCTGGAGGAGGCTGGGGTCATCGAGCGTTATGTGGCATTGCTGGACCCGGCCAAGGTCGCGCTGGGCCTGACCCTGTTCGTGCGCGTATGGCTGAAGCGTCAGGACCAGGACACCACCGATGAGTTTGTCGAGGCCGTGCGCCAATTGCCCGAAGTGGTGGAGTGCCATGTGATGGCGGGCGACTGCGACTTGTTGTTGCGGGTGGTGGCGGCTGACCTGGAAGCCTATCGGCGCTTTCAGATCAAGCACCTGACCAGCCTGAGCGTGGTGCAGAACGTGAAAACCGAAGTACCGATGGAAAAGATCAAGCTGACCACCGAGCTACCGGTGTAGCTGCGCGGGTGCCAGCCATCACAGCCCCGCGCTGGCGCGCACCATCGCGTAGGCCTGGCGCACCAGCGGGTTGACGGTGTTGGCCCGCACCCACAAGTGGTAGGTGACATCGGGTAGCGCCGGCAGGCCGTCGCTTTGGCCGAGCACACGCATGTCGGGGCCGACCATCTCCTGGCTGCGCGCAGTAATGCCCAGGCCGGCGCGCACCGCTGCCTTGACGCCGATCAAGTTGGACGCCAGGTACGCCTGGCGCCAGGCGATACCGGCCCGTTCCAGGGCCTCCAGGGCCAGTTTGCGGTACAGGCTGGGCTCGTCCACCAGCACCAGCGGCAACGGCTCGCTGGGCAGGTGCTGATACTGCGCCGCGCATATCCACCACACCGGCGAGGTACGCAGCGCAAAGCCTTCCAGGCCCGGTGCGGTGCGGGTTGAAATGACCATGTCGACCTTGCCGCGCTGCAAGTCTTCCATCAGGAACGGGCTGCGGCCAACGTCGATTTCCAGGCGCAGGTTGGGCGCCGAGCGGGCGATGTGGCTGAGCAGTGGCGGCAGGATGGTGTCGGCGATGTCGTGGGGCGAGCCGATCCGCAGCACGCCGCTGGGGCCATCCAGCCGCAGGCCGGCGAGCGCCTCGTCATTGAGCGCGAGCATTTGCCGGGCGTGGCGCAGCAACTGACGGCCAGCGTCGGTCAGCGACTTGTGGCGGCCTTGCTTGCGCAATAGCGGTACACCTACCTGTTGTTCCAGGCGTTGCATGTGTTGGGTGACCGAGGCCTGGGTGCGGCCCAGGTTGCGGCCGGCTTCGGCGAAGCTTGAATGGTCGGCGATGGCGACGAACGTACGAAGCAGGTCGAGGTCGAGGGTGCTCATGAAGTGGGCCAGGCAGCGTTGGGGGAGAGGGGCGCACAGTGCTTTTACATTAATGATGCACGGCTAAAGATAATGAATATTTATCTATTGTTGGGTGCTTGATCAAGAGGCTATCTGTGTGACCCCTATTTTTCGGGGCTTATACCCATTTTGAAAATTTTCCGTTCATTCAGTGTTATAACGATAGGCGATATTTGAATTTCCCCTCATCCCTGCAACTTTCTAGCATGCGCGCTCATTGGCCGGGTGTTCCGGCTGCCGGGACGAGGAACCCCCATCATGTCGCTGTCCACCATTGCCCGTCGCGGGCTGCTCGCATCGTTGCTGGCCACCACCACGCTGGCCGCCAGCGGCCTGGCCCAGGCCGATGCCACCCTGGACAAGGTCCAGCAACGCCACAAGCTGGCCGTGGGCGTGGTGTTGTCCGGTGGCCCGTTCGGGGCCATCGACCCAGCCACCCGCGAACCGGTCGGTTTCAGCGTCGACCTTGCGCGTGACCTGGCGCGCCAGCTGGGCGTGGCGGTCGACCTCATTGCGGTGCAGCCGGCCAACCGTGTGCAGTTCCTGCAGCAGGGCAAGGTCGACCTGCTGATCGCCAACATGGAATGGACCCCCGAGCGCGACAAGTTGCTGGGCCACGTGCCCACGCCGTTCTACCGCGTGGGCGGTACCGCGGCGCTGGCCAAGGACAGCCCGATCAACACCTGGGCCGGGCTCAAGGGCCAGCCGGTGTGCACTTCGCAGGGCAGCAGCTACACCCAGGCGCTGGTGGAGCTGGGTGCCGACATCAAAGCCTTCAAGACCTCGGCCGAATCGCTGCTGGCCCTGCGTGGCAACAACTGCGTGGCTGCCGTGCACGATGCCACGCTGATCAACCCGCTGCTGGCCAAAGGTGGCGAGTGGAGCGGCTACCGCGCCCTGGCCCCCGAACTCAACCCGGCGCCATCGGTGATCTGGACGCGCCTGGGTGAGACCGACACCCAGCAGCGCCTAGACCCGTTCGTCAAGCAGTGGCACCGCAGCGGCTGGCTGATCGAGCGTGAGCAGGCCAACCACATCACCCCGGCCTCGCCGGCGTTGGTGGAACTGCGTGCCAAGTTGCAGGGCGAAGGCGCCTGATGAGCGAGGTTCTGCACGGGCTGGTCGGGCAGCTCGCCCGGCTTGGCCTGAATTACGGCTTTCTGTTCGACACCTACGCCAGCGGCAAACTGCTCGAGGGCGCGTTGACCACGGTCTACCTGTGCCTGTTCAGCGTGGTCGGCAGCCTTGTGGTTGGCGTCTTGCTGGCGGCGGCGCTTACGTCCGCACGTCGCTGGTTGGCCTGGCCGGCGCGGGCCTTTATCGAGGTCACTCGTAATACGCCGACGCTGGTGCAGTTGTACTGCGCGTTCCTGGTGCTGAACATGCTGATCAACCAGAGCCTGGGCAACGCCAACCCGATGACGCCCTTTGCCTGGGTGGTGCTGGTGATATCCCTGCACAAAGGGGCGTTTCACGCCGAGGCCTTGCGCGCCGGCATCGAGGCGGTGCCGGCAGTGACCCTGGAGGCGGCCAGCTCGCTGGCCTTCAGCCGCCGCCAGCAACTGCTGCAGGTACAGCTGCCGCTGGCCGTGCGCTTTGCCTTGCCGGCGCTGGTCAACAACCTTATCGACCTGGTGAAGATGACCGCCGTGGCGTCGGCGATCGCTGTCAACGATATTACCTATGCCTCGATCATGATCTGGACCCAGGGCGACAATGTCATCGAACTGATGATTCTGATCCTGGCGTTCTACGGCCTGCTCAGCTTCGCTGTCAATTGTGCCGGTCGCGCCGTGGAAGCGCGCCTGAGGATGCCGGGTTATGGCCATTGAGAACCTCGCCACACTGTGGCATTGGTCACCGACCCTGGGGGCGGGCCTGTTGCAGAACATCCAGATCAGCGTTGGCGCCATTGGCCTGGGCACATTGCTGGGCTTGCTGATAGGCGTTCTGTCGCTGTCGCCCTTGGCGCCACTGCGCGGTGTCGCACGGCTGTGGGTGCAGGTGTTCCGTAACGCGCCGTGGCTGGTGCTGATCTACTTCACCTCGTATGTGTTCCCGTTCGAAATCCAGGTGGCCGGCACCTGGCTGGCCTTTCCCGACTGGCTCAAGGTCACGATCGGCCTGGCCCTGCCTGCCAGTGCCAACGTTGCCGAGATTTTCCGTGGTGCGGTGGCTTCTATCCCGGCTACCCAGTGGGAGGCTGCGCGTTCGCTGGCCTTCAGCCGCGTGCAGATCTTCCGTTCGATCATTCTGCCGCAGTGCCTGCGGCGCATGTTGCCGCCCTGGATGAACTTGTACGCGGTAGTGACCATGGGCACCGCGCTGGCTTCGCTGGTGGGGGTGCACGACCTGATCGACAGCGCGCAGATTGCCGCCAACACCGTCAACCGCAGCGGCTTCACCGTGCTGGTGTACTTCAGCGTGCTGGCGTTGTTCTTCGCCTACTGCTACCCCATTGCCCGCCTGACCCAACGCCTGGAGCGCCGCTATGCCTTCTGAACCCTTGATCCAGTTGCGCGACGTGCACCTGGCTTTTGCCGACAACCCGGTGTTGCGTGGCATCGACCTTGATGTGCAGGCGGGCCAGGCGGTGTCGATCATCGGCCCGTCCGGCTCGGGGAAGTCGACCATCCTTCGCTGCATGACCGGCCTGCTGCGGCCGCAGCGTGGCAGCATCTGCATTGGTGGTACCCAGGTCGAGCGTTTGCGCGGCGAGGCGGAGCTGATTGCCCTGCGCAAACAGGTGGGCTTTGTCTTCCAGCAATACAACCTGTTTCCCCATTTGAGTGTGCTGGACAATTTGCTGATCGCCCCGACCAAGGTGCTTGGGCGCAACCGCGCCGAGGCCCGCGAGCAGGCCCTGGCGCTGCTCGACAAGGTGCGCCTGGGCCACAAGGCAGCAGCCTTCCCAGGTGAGCTGTCGGGTGGCCAGCAGCAGCGTGTTGCCATTGCCCGTGCCTTGGCGATGCGGCCCAGGTTGATCCTGTTCGATGAAGTGACCTCGGCGCTGGACCCAGAGATGGTTGGCGAAGTGCTGGCGGTGATCCGTGAGCTGACCGAGGAAGGCATGACCTGCGTGCTGGTCACCCATGAAATGCGCTTTGCCGAAGAGATCAGCGACCAGGTGTATTTCACCGAGCATGGCCGGATCGTCGAGCATGGCAGCGCCGAACAACTGTTCCGCGCCCCGCAACACGAGCGTACCCGTGCCTTTCTGCAGCATGCGCTAGGTGAGGGCGGCCAACGCCCGAGCCGCCCGGCGCCCGATGTTTTCAGCAACCTGGGGCGCTACAGCCTCAGCGTGTGACCTCCGCTAGCCAAGAAGAGAAACCGATAATGTCCCGTGAATCCGTGATCCAGCCGTTTCTGGCGCAAGTGCGCGCTATCCATGAGCGTGGTGTCGACCGCGCTGCCCTGCAGCAGATCGTCCACTTGCTCGAAGGCCTTGCCGAGCGCCGCGAACTGTTCAATTTCGAGCGCTTCCCGGCACCGGACGCGACCACCGGCGAGACCCAGTTCCGCTACCGCCTGAACGATGATGGCGAGTCGCCGACCCTGTACGTCAACTCGCTGCTGCCGGGCAAGGCGACCCTGCCACACAACCATGAGACATGGGCAGTCATCGTCGCCGTCGAGGGGCAGGAGCTGAACCGGGTGTATCGCCGCGAAGATGACGGCAGCGACCCGGCCCGTGCACGCCTGGCGCTGGAGCAGGAGATCGTGGTGCAGCCAGGGACCTCCGTGGCGTTCCTGGGTGAAGACCTGCATGGCATTCGTGTGGAGGGAGATCAGCCGACCTTGCACTTCCACCTTTATGGTCGGCCGCTGGAGTCGCTGGAGAACCGTTACGGGGTCAAGGACGACGGCAGCGTGGTGAACTACAACAAATCCCAGATGGCGCCTTCGATCGCGGCATACGGCCTTTGATCCGTATTGCCTGAGCTCAACCCTGCAAACGACCACGGACTGCGTCCCATGACTCCCAGCATCACCCCCGCGCTACTGCATGACTGGCTGTTCGACGGCCACGAAATCGCCCTGTTCGACCTGCGCGAGCACGGCCAGTACGGCGAAGCTCACCTGTTCTACGCCGTGAACCTGCCGTACAGCCGGCTGGAAATCGAGGCCCCGCGCCTGGCGCCCAACCCGCTGGTGCGTCTGGTGGTCTACGACGCAACCGGCGGCGAACTGGTGCAGCGCGGCGTGCAGCGCCTGCAGGCGCTGGGCTACAAGGCCGTGCATTGGCTCGAAGGCGGTAGCCAGGGCTGGCAGGCCGCTGGCTTTGAATTGTTCGCCGGTGTGCACCTGCCCTCCAAGGCCTTTGGCGAACTGGTCGAACATGCCTGCCACACCCCACGCATCAGCGCCCAGGAGCTGGCCGAATGGCAACGCCAGGGCAAGCCGCTGGTACTGCTCGATGGCCGGCCACTGGACGAGTTCGCCAAGATGAACATCCCCGGCGCCACCTGCTGCCCCAACGGTGAACTGGGCTACCGCCTGGAGGACCTGGTGCATGACCCCCAAACACCGGTGGTGATCAACTGCGCAGGGCGTACCCGCAGCATCATCGGCGCGCAAACCCTGATCAACCTCGGCATCGACAACCCGGTCTATGCCCTGGAGAACGGCACCCAGGGCTGGTACCTGGTCGACCTGCCACTGGAGCACGGGGGGCAACGCGGGTATCCGCCGCATAGCGGCCAGGCACTGGGGCGGCAACGGGCACGCGCCACGGGGTTGGCGCACAAGGCCGGGGTGCAGTGGGTGGCAGCGGCGCAGGTACAGGCCTGGCAGCAGGATGCACAACGCACGCTGTTCCTGTGCGATGTGCGCACCCCGGAGGAGTTCACCGCTGGCAGCCTGCCCGGCGCGCAGCATTGCCCAGGCGGGCAACTGGTGCAGGGCACCGACTTGTACATTGGCGTGCGCAAGGCGCGCGTGGTGCTGTTCGATGGCGACGGCGTGCGTGCCCCGGTGGTGGCCAGCTGGCTGCGGCAGATGGGGCATGATGCGTACGTCCTCGAAGGCGGCCTGGGCAGTGGCTTGGCATTGCCGGCACAGCCGCCGCTGGCGGTAACCTTGGCCGAAGCCAGCGCTGCAGAACTGGAGGGCGCCTTGCTGCTGGACCTGCGCCCGAGCACGGCCTACCGCCAGCGCCACGTGCGCGGCGCGCAGTGGGCGATCCGCCCAGGGCTGGCCGAGCAGGTGCGTGAGCAGTCTGGGCGCCTGGTGTTCATTGCCGACGACCCTCGCGTCGCCGAGTTGGCTGCCAGCGAACTGCCAGATACACAACGTCGCGCTGCGCGCCTGTTCCCCCAGGCGTTGCTGGCCGAGTGGCCGCAGGCCGCGGACGACACCTCGTTGCCAGACGCCGCCTGCATCGATTTCCTGTTCTTCGTCCATGACCGACACGCCGGCAACAAGGAGGCGGCACGCCGCTACCTGGCCTGGGAGACCGGGCTGATCGCACAGATGAGCGCCGCCGAGGTTGCCAGCTTCACCCCCCTGACGCACAGCGATCCGGTCGCTACACGGCTGGTGCATGCCGGGCGTGGCGAATCGGGCCAAGGGGCCCACGGCGTCAACCCACCGGTCAGCCGCCTGAGCACCGTGCTGTTCGACAGCGTCGCCGAACAGCGTGAAGCGCGCAGCCATCGGGACCAGCAACGGGTGCTCAGCTACGGTGCCCGTGGCAACCCCACGGCCTTTGCCCTCGAAGACCTGGTCAGCGAACTGGAAGGCGGCTACCGCTGCAAGTTGTTCGTTACCGGGCTGCAAGCCATCACTCAGACCTTTCTCGCCTACTTGCGCCCCGGCGACCATGTGCTGCTCAGCGATGGGGTGTATGGCCCGGTGCGGCGCCTGGCGCGCGAGCTGCTGCAGCCGTTCGGTGTGCAAGTCAGCTATTTCGCCGCCGATGGCCACGGCCTGGAGGCCGCGTTGCGCCCGAACACCCGCATGGTCTACAGCGAGAGCCCGAGTTCGTTGCTGTACGAGCTCAATGACCTGCCGGCCATGGCTGCGTTGTGCAAGCCGCGCGGGATCCTGCTGGCGGTCGACAACACCTGGGGTTCGGGTTACTTGTACCAGCCGTTGGCATTGGGCGCAGACATCTCGGTGATGGCCCTGACCAAGTACGTGGGCGGGCACAGCGACGTGATGATGGGCAGCGTGTGCACCACCCAAGAGGCCTTCGCCGCGTTGTCGCGCAGCAGCGATACCTGCGGCTGCACGGTCAGCCCGGACGATGCTTGGTTGGTGCTGCGTGGGGCGCGCAGCCTGGCCAGCCGCATGGCCGTGCACGCGCGCCAGGGCCTGGAGATCGCCCAGTGGCTCCAAGCACGCGAGGATGTGGCGCGGGTGTATCACCCGGCGTTGCCGGAGCACCCGGGGCATGCCCTGTGGCGCCGCGACTTCAAGGGCAGCAATGGCCTGCTCAGCCTCGAACTGGCCGACGCCAGCCTGGGCCGGGCAGAAGCGTTCATCGATCGCCTGCGCCTGTTCGGCATCGGTGCCTCCTGGGGTGGCTACGAGAGCCTGGTGACCCTGGCCGAGCTGGGTGAGCGCAGCTTCGCAACCCCGGTGCGTGGTGCATTGGTGCGCCTGCACGTGGGCCTGGAAGAGGTCGGCTCGCTACAGCGCGACCTCGACCAGGCGCTGCGCTGATCAGGCCCAGTCGGCGCGGTCTGCCAGCAACCTGGCCTGGCGCAACAGCTCGTCGTCTGGTGTCGCGCTGGCGATGGCCAGGCGCAGTTGCCCAAGGAACCGCCCCTGGATAGGGGCGATCGTGCCCGAGAACAGGCTCACCCCATCGCCCAGCGCGGCACCGATGGCCGCCAGATCGGGCTTCAGCCCTTTGCCGCCGGTGTAGTGCAGGTCGAGGTAGCGTTTGTCGGCAGCAATGGCCTGTGCTGCAGGCGCGGCCTCGCCGAGCAACGTGCGGCTGACGGCGTGCTGCGGGTTGCCGAACACTTCCCACACCGCGCCCGTTTCGACGATGCGGCCTTGTTCCAGTACGGCTACACGGTCGCACAGATCACGGATTACCTGCATTTCGTGGGTGATCAGGACGATGGTCAGGCCCAGCCGCTGGTTGATGCTGCGCAGCAGGTCGAGGATCGCCTGGGTGCTTTCCGGGTCCAGCGCCGACGTCGCTTCGTCGCACAGCAGAATCTGCGGCTCCAGCACCAGCGCCCGAGCAATGCCGACGCGCTGCTTCTGGCCGCCGGACAGTTGCGCGGGGTAGGCGCCGCCACGGCCGGCCAGGCCGACCAGGCGCAACAGCTCCGCCACCCGGGCGCTGCGCTGTGCTTGCGGCACCCCGGCCATGCGCATTGGCAGCTCGATGTTCTGGGCGACCGTGCTATTGGCCAGCAGGTTGAAGTGCTGGAAGATCATCGCCACCTTGCGCCGCAGCGCGTGCAAGGGCTTGCCTTGCAGCCCGGCGATGTCCTGGCCGTCGATCAGTACCTGGCCGGCGCTGGGTGCTTCCAGGCGGTTGAGCAGGCGAAGCAGCGAGGACTTGCCCGCGCCGCTGCGGCCGATGATGCCGAACACCTCGCCCCGGCGCACTTGCAGGTCGATGGCGTCGAGCGCGCTGACGGCGCCATAGCGTTTGTGGATGCCGCGCAGGCACAGGTGCGCGTCGGTTGGCTGGATTTGCTGCTGGTAACGGCTCATGTTCGGGTTCCATGCCCTCCGTCACCAGAGGGCGTCAGGGGTCAGAAACCAGGGGCGATCTGGCCTTTGTAGCGGGTCAGGATGAAGTTGCGCACTTCAGGGGAATTGAGTGCCTTGGCCAGCTTCTGGATACCCGGGTCCTGCAGGTTGTCGGGGCGGGCGACCAGGTATTCCACGTACAGGTCCTTGCCTTTTTCAACGATCAGCGCGCTGTTGGTATCGATGCCGGCCTCCAGTGCGTAGTTGGCGAAAACGAAGGCCAGGTCGACCTGTTTCACCGAGCGGGCCAGCATGGCGCCTTCCAGTTCGCGGATCTTCAGGTGGTGGGGGTTGTCGGTAATGTCGCGCTGAGTGGACTGCGGGTTGGCCGGGTCTTTCAGCGTGAGCAGCCCGGCCTCGGCCAGCAGTACCAGGGCACGGCCAGTGTTCACCGGGTCGTTGGGAATGGCGACGCTGGCGCCATCGGGCAGCTCGGCAAGGGTTTTGTACTTGGCCGAATAGGCGCCGAATGGCTCGATGTGCACGCCTACCACCGGCACCAGGTCGGTGTGCCGGGTCTTGTTGAAGTCGTTGAGGAATGGCCGGTACTGGTAGTAGTTGGCGTCCAGGTTCTTCTGCGCCAGTTGCAGGTTGGGCTGGATGAAGTCGTTGAACACTTTGATGTCCAGGTCGACCCCTTGCTTGGCCAGGGCCGGTTTGACGAACTCGAGGATTTCCGCATGCGGTACCGGCGTGGCGCCAACCACCAGGTGTTCGGCGGCCTGGGCACTGAAGGCGAGGAAAGCGGCGAGGGCGGTGAGGGTCTTTTTCATGGTCAGTACCTGAGAAGAGTCGGGGTTCAGCGGCGGGTGAAGTGTCTTACCAGGCGGTCACCGCTCATCTGCAGCACCTGCACCAGCAGGATCAGCAGCAGCACGGTGACCACCATCACATCGGTCTGGAAGCGTTGGTAACCGAAGCGGATCGCCAGGTCGCCCAGGCCGCCGCCGCCGATCACCCCGGCCATGGCGGTGTAGTCGACCAGCACGATGGCGGTGACGGTGACCGCCGCGATCAGCCCGGTGCGCGCTTCGGGCAGCAAGGTGTAGCGGATGATCTGCGCGATGCTGCCGCCCATGGCCTGGCTGGCTTCAACCAGGCCACGGTCCACTTCGCGCAGCGCGGTTTCTACCAGGCGAGCGAAGAATGGCGTGCAGCCGACCACCAGCGGCGGAATGGTGCCCTTCACGCCCAGCGACGTGCCGGTCAGCAGGGTGGTCAGCGGAATCAGCACGATCAGCAGGATGATGAACGGCAGCGAGCGCAGCACGTTGACCACCACCGACAGGCTTCGGTACAGCGGGCCGTGCGCCAGTAACTGGCGCTGCCCGGTCAGGTACAGCAGTACGCCAAGGGGCAGGCCGAAGAGCACGGTAAAGCCCAGTGCGGCGCCCAGCATGCTGAGCGTTTCCAGGCAGGCCTGGGCGATTTCCGCCCAGTCGACGTTGGTCAGCAGGTCATTCATTGGCGTGGCCTCAGTTCCAGTCATGGCGAGGCGGCTTGACGCCGTTCAGTGCCCAGTTACCGACCAGGTGGTACTTCCAGCGCACCGGGTCGTGCAGGGTGTGCACGCGGGCGTTGCGCCAGTGGCGGTCGAGATTGTGCCGGGTCAGCGACGAGCGCGTGCCGCCCAGTTCGAACAGGCGGTTACTGGCTTCGATGGCGGCCTCGGTGGTCAGTACCTTGGCCTTGGCCACTGCAATCGAAGCCAGGGCCACGTTGTTTTCATCAGGGGCGGGTTTGGCCGCATCCAGGGCCTGGCCTGCACGTTCGAGCAGGGCTTCGGCGGCTTCCTGACGAATCTCCAGCGAGCCGACCTGGATGATGGTCAATGGGTCTTCGCTGGCCTTGTCGACCTGGGCATCGATCCACGGCCGGGCATGCTCACGCACGAACGCGAGGGTGTCGTCCAGCGCTGCGCGGCCGATGCCGGCGTCGATGGCCGCTGTGGTCAACTGAGCAAAGGGGCCGGCGAGGGTCGGGCTTTCGTAGGAGCGGTAGCTGGGGAACAGGTTGAATGCCGGCACCCGCAGGCCGTCGAGCAGCACCGTGCCGCTGGACGTGGTGCGCTGGCCCATGCTGCTCCAGTCATCGACGATCACCAGGCCGGCGCTGCCTCGTTGCACGAAGGCCAGTTGGGCACGGTCCTGCTCGTCCAGGGCCAGCACGCCGAGCCAATGGGCGTACAGCGAGCCGGTGCAGTAGCCTTTGCGCCCGTCGATGCGGTAGCCATCGCCCTCGGCGACCAGGCGTGTGCGAATGTCCTGGACGGTTTTGCCGCCGGTTTCCGACAGGGCGTTGGCAAATCGGTGCCCTTGCAATACCAGGTCGTAGAAGTAGCGTTGCTGCTCTGGCGTGCCTTGCAGGCGTATGTCTTCGAGCAGGCAATAGTGGTTTTGCGGAATTTGCCCAAGGGATGGGTCGGCAGCGGAGACGATGGCGATCACGCGGGCAAGCGTGGCGAACGATACTTCGGCGCCACCGTAGGCCCGCGGCACGGTGATGCCCCATAGCCCGCTGTTGGAAAAGGCGTCGACGATGTCGGCCGGTACTTCGCGGTTGCGGTCGCGTTCGGCTGCGCCCTCGCGCAGCAGTTCGGCGACTTGATGGGCGATGGCAAGCGCCTCGGCGTCATCGCGAATGATGTGCGCCGCTGGCGTGCGGATTTCGTAGTTGGCGGATACGGTAGGGGCAGGCATGAGCAACTCGTCGTGTAGGCGGATACCTTCACGTTGCAGCTGCTGTGCCAACCTTTAAAACCAATGAAATCAGGCTTTTAGCTTAGTGTTTCGAGGGGTATCTGCCTGAAAACCCAACTAACTGTTGTTGCACTGTCGGCCCTGCAACAGCAGCAGTTCACTGAGCTTGTCCATGGCCGGTGTCGCCTGGCTGCCTTTACGGGTAACCAGCTCGTAGGGGTCGCTGACCGAGCCCATGCTCAGGGGCAGAATGCTGACCTGTTGATTCATCGCACATTGCCGGGCCACGTCGATCGAGACCAGTGCGACGAAGTCAGGGCGGTTTTGCAACAACGACAAGGTTGCCAGGATCGAGGTGGTTTCAACCAGGTGCAGCGGGAAGCGCAGCCCGGCATCGTGGAACTCGCGCTCCAGTTGCACGCGCATCGGCATGTTGGCCCGGTACACGATCCAGCGGCTCTCGGCCAGCTCGTCAAGGCTCAGGCTTGCCGCATGCTTTAACGGGTGGTCGATGTTGGCGATGACCGCCAGCGTCTCATCCTGGACAAAGGTGCTGGCGAACAACTGTGGCGTGTTGCTGACGCTGGTGCGGCACAGGGCGATGTCCAGGCGGCCGCTCTCGATCTGCGCCAGCAATGACTGGCTGGTGTCCTCGATGATTTCGAACGACATCTGCGGCTGGATGCCGGCCAGCTGAGACACGGCTTTCATCAGCAACGGCACGGCGCCCATGATCGCCCCCACCGCCAGCCGGCCGCCAACCCCACGCAGGATGGCATCCAGGTCATGCCGCAGGTTGGCGATATCAGTCTGTACCACGCGGGCGTAGCGGATGGCGCAGTGCCCCGCGGCCGTAGGCTCCAGCCCGCGGTTGGTGCGGTTGAACAGCACGGTGCCGAAGGTGGTTTCGATTTCCTGCAATGCCTTGCTGGCACCAGGCTGGGTAAGCCCGACGCTGCCTGCTGCACCGAGCAGCGAGCGGTGCTCGTCCAGCTCGATCAACAAGCGCAGGTGGCGGGCGTGCAGGCGGGACATGATCGAATTGAGCGAGGGGGTCATCGGGTATGCGTCCTGGTTATACCGATATGGATTGTTCTCAATACCATGGCCAGCCGTGCATTCCTATACTGGCGCTGCACAGCGTCGCTTCCCTTGCGGTTGAGACGCCCAGAACAATAAAGCCAGGAGCCTGCCAAGCCTTATGTCCCTGATCAACTACGTCACCCAGATTCAATTCGAAATCGGCGCCATCGCCCGCTTGCCTGCCGAGTGCGAGCGCATTGGTATAACCAGGCCTTTGATCGTGACCGACCGAGGCGTGCGCGCTGCCGGTATTGTCGATACGGCGTTGAACACCTTCGGCGACAGCACCGCGCAACTGCCGATCTATGACGGTACGCCACCCAACCCCAACGAGAATGCCGTGCGTGAAGCCGTGGCCATGTTCAAGGAGTGCGGCTGTGACGGCATCATCGCCATTGGCGGCGGTTCGGCGATCGACCTGGCCAAAGGGGTGGCGGTGTGTGCCCGACACGATGGCCCCTTGAAAAGCTTTGCGGTGATCGAGGGCGGCCTGGCCCGCATCACCCCGGCAACCGCGCCGGTGATTGCGGTACCGACCACCGCCGGCACGGGCAGCGAGGTAGGGCGGGGCGCCATCCTGATTCTGGATGACGGGCGCAAGGTGGGGGTGATCTCGCCCCATGTGGTGCCCAAGGCTGCCATCTGTGACCCGGCGTTGACCCTTGGCCTGCCGGCACAGCTCACGGCTGCCACTGGCATGGATGCGATTGCCCACTGCCTGGAAACCTTCATGGCCCCTGTATTCAACCCGCCTGCCGACGGTATTGCCCTTGACGGCCTGTGGCGCGCCTGGCGCTTCATCGAGAGCGCCACCCGCGAACCGGGCAACCTGGACGGGCGCATCAACATGATGAGTGCCTCGCTGCAAGGTGCGTTGGCTTTCCAGAAGGGCCTGGGCTGCGTGCACAGCCTTAGCCATGCGCTGGGCGGGATCAACCCGCGCCTGCATCACGGTACCCTCAATGCGATCTTCCTGCCTGCCGTCATCACCTTCAACCGCCAGGCCGAAACGGTACTTGACGAGCACAAGATGCAACGCATCGCCCAGGCGATGGGGTTGGCGGACGACAGCCAGATCGAAGAGGCCATCCGCAACATGACCCGCACGCTGGGCCTGCCGACCGGGCTGCGCGAGCTGGGCGTCAGCGAGGACCTGTTCCCGCGCATCATCCAGGGCGCGCTGGCCGACCACAGCCACCGCACCAACCCGCGCGAAGCGTCTGCCGAGGACTACCAGGGGTTGCTTGCAGCGTCCATGTAAGCCGTTACTCGCGGTTCTTCCAATAACAACAAAAGTGAACGCCCATGAATAGCAAATACGCGCAAGCCGAGCTTGCAGGTTCGCCGGAAGCGGTCGCCAGCGCGAACCCCTTCAGAAAGTACCAGGTCATCACCGTCAGCCTGTTGCTGGTGATTGGCATCATCAACTATGTCGACCGCAGTGCGCTGTCGATCGCCAACACGTCGATCCAGCGCGACATGGGTATCACGCCGTCACAGATGGGCATTCTGCTGTCGGCGTTTTCCCTGGCGTATGCCTTTTCGCAACTGCCCCTGGGCATGATCATCGATCGCCTGGGCAGCAAGATCTCGCTGGGGGCGGCCTTGTTGGGCTGGTCGGTGGCGCAGACGGCTTCCGGCCTGATCAACAGTTTCTCGGCGTTTATCGGGCTGCGGGTGGTGCTGGGGATTGGCGAAGCGCCGATGTTCCCGTCGGCGGCCAAGGCGCTGGCAGAATGGTTCGAGGCCGAAAAGCGGGGGACGCCGACCGGCATCGTACTGTCATCGACCTGCATTGGGCCGTGCCTGGCGCCGCCGTTGCTCACGTTGCTGATGGTCACCTGGGGCTGGCGCGGCATGTTCATCGTCACCGGGGTGTTTGGCATTCTGGTCGCCGCCTGCTGGTTCGCCTTCTACAAAAGCAAGGCGCGTTACCTGGCCGAACTGCCCGCCGAAGAGCGTGAGCGGCTGCTGGCGACTCAGGTGCATAAACAGCCTGTGGCGAGCGCCAGGCCGAGCGTGCGGACGCAGTTGGCGGCGTGGGCCGAGTTGTTCCGCCACAAGAGCACCTGGGGCGCGGTGTTGGGCTTCATGGGGGTGATCTACATGCTGTGGCTGCACCTGACCTGGTTGCCGGGCTACTTCGAACGTGAGCATGGCTTGAGCCTGTACCAGACGGCCTGGGTGGTTTCGCTGGCCTATGTGTTCGGTGCGCTGGGCACCATTGTCGCGGGACGCATCTGCGACCGCCTGGTAAAAAACGGCGCCAGCGTGCTGGGTAGCCGCAAGCGGGTCGTGGTGACGGCGTTGTTCGCGGCGGCGGCATTTACCGTTCCGTTGTCGTTCGGTAGCGGTTTCATGCTCAGCGTGGCATTGCTGTGCTGCGCGTTGTTCAGTGTGAACATGGCCAGCTCCACCGCCTGGATGATTGCCAACACCGTGGTCGACAGCCAGCGTGTGGCCTCGTTTGGCTCGATCCAGAACTTCGGCGGCTACCTGGCGGGCTCGGTGGCACCGATCGTGACCGGGTTCAGCATCCAGCAGACCGGGTCGTTCGCTTCGGCATTCCTGATCAGTGCAGCGGTGGCGGCAGTGGCGGCGATGGCTTATGTACTGTTGCTGAAGCAGCCGGTTTCAACGGATCAGTGATCGTCATGCCGATTCATAACGGCTTGTTATGCCAGGCATCATGACAATATATTTACCCTCATCAATTTCAGGCCCTAGCATCTGTTGCCCGCCATCGCCCATTTCCATGAGGTTTTGATGAACAGTTCGCTCTTCGTACACCAACGCACCGCAGCCCTGTTAATGCAGCACTGGCGCAGTGGTGACCTGCTGACGGAACTGCCCGCCAGCCTCAAGCCTGAGACGTTGAAGCAAGGTTATGACAGCCAGGACCAGTTGTTTGCCGCTGCCGCTGGCCAGCGCGCAGGTTGGAAGCTGGGCGTCGGCAGCCCCGCAGCCATGCGAGCAGCCAACTTGTCGCGGCCATTGATTGGCCAGCTGGAGGCGGGGCGTTGTCATGCGGATGGCGCACACATCCAACTGCCGGCCATTACACCGGTGACCATCGAGTGCGAGATCGCCTTCGTGCTTGACCGTGATATCCCGCCACAAGCTGGGCGGGCCCCGGTCAGTGAGGACATCCGCGCTACCTGCGTCACCTTCGAAGTGGTGCGCTCGCGCTTTGTCGACCGCAAGGCGGTCGGCTGGCCGAGCTTTGTGGCAGACAACGTAGGCTTCGAGGCGCTGGTGGTCGGCAGCAGCCTGGGCGCAGGCATCGCTGTACCGCTGTTGGCCGACCTGGCCGAAACCACCGAGGTGCACGTAGACGGTGAATTGCGGGCGCGTGGCCTGTCGGGCGAAGCGGCGACCGACCCGCTGGTGTCACTGGCCCACCTTTATGCACATGCCGCCGAACGCGGCGAGACCTTGAAGGCAGGTGATGTGGTGACCACGGGGGCCATGTGCCAGCCCTTTGACCTGGATGGAACCGGGTATCGGATAAGCGCCAGGTTCCTTGGCCAGATGCTGTCGTTCACGCTGTAACGGCCGACCATTGCTCGAACGCCGCCTGCATCCTCTGCCGGGTCTGTGGGTCGGCGGGGATCAGGTGTTCGATGCGCAGTGATTCCACCGTGATATCCAGCGGCATGCCGAAGGTGGTGAACGTGGACAGGAACCTCAGCTCGCCATAGGGGCTATGCACACGCGTCAGCAGCACTGGTGTGGCAGCCGTTTCGAGCGGGCTGCCCGGAATCGGCAGTTTGCCCAAGCGCTCTGCCAGCGCCGGGTTGCCTGCCGCCTCCCTGGACGCACGTTGCCAGGCAGCGCTGCGAATTTCTTGCGCATTGGCCAGATGATCGCCCAGGCCGCCGGGGCAGAGCAGTGTCTGCAGCAGGTTGAGGCCTGTGGCCGGCTGTGCTGTAACGCCGGCCATCGCCAACAAGAGCCCGGTACTGGTATTGGCGGCGATGACGTCCCAGTTGCTGTCGATGACGATCGCAGGTGCGGGGTTGTTGACCTGCAGGATGTGTTCAATGGCGGCATGCACCAGCGCCAACTCGGGCGCATCGAGTGGCGAGGCCGCGTAGCGGGGCGCGTAGCCGGCAGCGACGAACACTTCATTGCACAGCTCCAACGGCGCGCCAAGGGCCGAAAGCAGCGCATGCAAGGTGCTCGGGCTGGCCCTGGCGCGGCCGGTCTCCACGCAGCTCAGATGGCGCTGCGACAGCCCCGCCAGCAGCGCCAGGTCCAGCTGGCTGAGGCTGGCCTGCCGACGCAGGTGGCGTAGATGCTGGCCTGCCGAAGTATGTGGGGCAGGGCTATTGCGATGGAACAGGTGCTGATTCATGCGTGGCCTGATCGTCCTTGAGTGCAATGTACATGACCTCACTGGTCATTGAGCGCCAACAACCCTACCACTACTGTGCCCGCAAACCCTACCAAGGAGAACGATATGGGCTTGCGTATCTGCGCGCTGGCAGTGCTGGTGCTGTTTTCGCTGTATACCGGCTGGACGATGCTGATTGCCGAGCAATCACTGCTGGCGTTCGGGCTGGCGCTGTTGTCCCGGCCGGACACTGCCCAGGTAGTCATCGACCTGTACCTCATGGCGGGGCTGGCTTGCCTGTGGATGGTCAAAGACAACCGACTACGGGGCAGTGCCGGTGTCGCGGTGCTGCCTTACCTGCTGCTGACCGTTGTCTTCGTTTCGCTGGGGCCGTTGTTGTACCTGGTGATACGAGGCGTTGCCGGAGGGCGACAGCCATGAGCGGTGCCTTGCAGGTGTACGCGTTGTGCGTGGTCGTGCTGTTTCTCAAGATGTTCTTGGTTTCCTGTTATCAGGGCTATCACCGCTTGCGTTTCGTGGCCTTCACCAACCCGGAGGACGCCGCTGTATTCAAACGCGCCGCACAGGCCACGGAACGCCCGCAGGTGTTGCGTGCAGCCAAGGCATGGGCCAATGACCTGGAAAATATCCCGTCCTTCTTCGCCCTTGGTGGCTTGGCCATCGCCCTCGACACACCGGCGGCGCTCGGTGCCTGGTTAAGCATCGTGTTCACCTGCGCCAGGGCCCTGCACACTTGGGCCTATCTGGCGGGGGTGCAGCCCTGGCGAACGCTGTTCTATGGCGTCGGGGTGGTCTGCCTGTTGGGCTTGTGCGCAATCATCGTGCTGAAGGTACTGAAGGGTTTGCTTCACTGATTCTGGCGAAAGAGCAAAGTTTGCATGAGTCAACTTGATGCTTTCCCGCATTGCTACTAATACTTAGGTACTGCCGGGAGAGGGATGATCATGCAGACGCGCTTTGTGGTGGTTCCAGCGGTGCCGCTCAAGAAAGAAATCTATCCACGCAACCTTGGCTTTCCCGCCACATTGGCGGCGGGCTATGACTTGTATGACACGCAAGAAAAGCTGCGTCTGAGCCTGCACTACCCGACACGCGCCGAAGCTGAGTTTCAATGTGCATGCCGCAACCGTTGTCGGGATGCCGACGAGGCGGATATTGCGGGAATTGGTTGAGCCCAGTGCAACATTGATACATGCAGAAAACCAAGGGCCGCCAGGCGGCCCCAATGCGTTGGGCTGACAGGCGTCAGTAAATCTGCGGCACGATGATATCCATCGGCGTCGGGTTGCGAATGTAGTCCTCCTTCCTGACCCGTTGCGGCAGCTCGATCATCGGCACCTCCACTTCTTCATAAGGCATTTGCCCCAGCAGGTGGTGGATGCAGTTGAGCCGGGCTTTTTTCTTGTCGTCGGCCTGTACCACCCACCAGGGTGCCTCGGCGATGTGGGTGCGTTCGAGCATGATTTCCTTGGCCTTGGTGTAGGCCTCCCAGCGCCGGCGTGACTCCAGGTCCATGGGGCTGAGCTTCCATTGCTTGAGCGGGTCGTGCAGGCGGCTGAGAAAGCGCAGGTGTTGTTCCTGGTCGGAAATGGAAAACCAGTACTTGATCAGCTGGATGCCTGAGCGGGCGAGCATGCGTTCGAACTCCGGTACCGTGCGGAAAAACTCCTCGTACTGGTCGTCGTTGCAAAAGCCCATGACCTTTTCCACGCCGGCACGGTTGTACCAGCTGCGGTCGAACAGCACGATTTCGCCTGCCGCCGGCAAATGCGGAACATAACGCTGGAAGTACCATTGCGTGCGTTCCCGATCATTGGGGGCGGGCAGGGCGGCCACCCGACAGACACGGGGGTTGAGGCGCTGGGTGATGCGCTTGATCACGCCACCTTTGCCAGCCGCGTCACGGCCCTCGAACAGGATTACCACCTTGTGGCCGGTCTTGACCACCCAGCTTTGCAGCTTTACCAATTCCCCTTGCAGGCGGAACAGCTCGCGAAAGTAAGTCCTGCGTGCGGCTTTTTCGCTGCCATCCTCGACATGTTCATCAAACAGCGCATTCAGGTCATGGCCGTCTTCGGCCAGTTCCAGCTCCAGTTCTTCATCGCTGTGGTCAAGCAGTTCGCGGTGGATGCGCCGCATCAAGGCGTGTTCTGTGGCGGTCATGGCAAAGGCTCTCGTTAGCGGAAATGGCCAAGTGATAGTCCGCTTCGGTTACCAAGGCATGACATCAAGTTGCCGTCATGGCACAGGTAAAGCGCTCTAACACGCGGATGCCATTCAACAGTCACAAAGCTGTAACACAGCTGATGCAAAGTGTGCCGGCCATCACACGGAGCACTTTTTGATGAAACGCCTGATGAAGTCTGCTGCACTCGCCGTTGCGGTTTCCCTTTGCGCCACTTCGGCAGCCTTTGCTGCAGAAAACGTCCGCCTGACTGGTTCCGGCGCCAGCTTCCCTGCACCGATCTACCTGACCTGGTTCAAGGACTTCAGCAAGAACACCGCTGGCGTCACCGTTGACTACCAGTCCAAAGGGAGCGGGGCGGGTGTTCAGGACTTCCTGAACAAAACCGTCGACTTCGCCGCCAGCGACTCGGCCATGAGCGAAGCAGACATTGCCAAGGTTGGCGAAGGCGTGCAGTTGCTGCCAATGACCGCCGGTGAAATCGTCCTGGCTTACAACCTGCCGGGCAACCCGAAAGGGCTGAAGCTGCCGCGCGATGTGTACTCCAACATTTTCCTCGGCAAGATCACCCAGTGGAACGACCCGCAAATCGCCGCGGCCAACCCTGAGCTGAAACTGCCTGCCACCCCGATTACCGTGGTCGTGCGTGCCGACTCCAGCGGTACCACTGCGGTCTTCACCAAGCACCTGTCGGCCATCAACGCTGACTTCAAGCAAGGGTTGGGTGAAGGCAACACCGTCAACTGGCCGGCCACCGACAAGTTCATCAAGTCGCCGAAAAACGATGGCGTAACCGCCACCGTCCGCCAGACCCCAGGTGCCATCGGCTACATCGAGTACGGCTTCGCCAAGCTGGCCAAGGTCGACTTCGCCGTGCTGCAGAACAAGGCTGGCCAATACGTCGTGCCGAATGCCGAGAGCGGTGCCGAAGCACTGGCTGCGGTGAACATGCCGGAAAACCTGGTGGCTTGGCTGCCGGACCCGGACGGTGCCAAGTCCTACCCGATCACTTCCTACACCTGGATGATCTTCCGCAAGGACAACGGCAACCCGGAAAAGGCCAAGGCCATGCGTGAAATGGTCGAGTACAGCCTGACCAAAGGCCAGACCATCGCCGACTCGATGGGTTACATCCCGCTGCCTGCGTCGGTCGTCGACCAGGTGCGTAAAGCGTCCGCCAACATCCAGTAATACCCAGGCGCTCCCGGTATTGGCATGACGCCATGCCGGGGGTGTTTGTCCCTTGTCCCGGAACTCGCCAATGAACACACCCTTTGCCATACCGGATAACCCAGACTCCGCGTGCCAGCCACCGTCTGCGAAAGACTTCCTGGTCGATCGCACCTTCCGTGCGCTTGCGCGCATTGGTGTGGTGCTGGTGCTGGCGCTGGTCTTCGCGCTGGTCTACGAAGTGGGCCGCAAGGCACTGCCTGGCATCGAAAAGCACGGCTTTGACGTGCTGTTTGGCAGCGTCTGGGACGTCAACCAAGGCAAGTACGGTATTCTGCCAGCGATCTGGGGTACGCTTTACAGCGCCTTGATCGCCCTGTTGATCGCCGGTTTCTTCGGCGTCAGCATGGCCATTTTCCTTACCCAGGATTTTCTTCCGGCCAAGCTCGCCGCGGTGTTTCGCACCATCGTCGAGCTGCTCGCCGCCATCCCCAGCGTGGTCTATGGCCTGTGGGGCATCTATGTGGTCATCCCGGCAATTCGCCCGCTGACCGCCTGGTTGAACAGCGAGCTGGGCTGGATCCCGTTTTTCGGTACCTCCCTCAGTGGCCCCGGCCTGCTGCCAGCGGCGCTGGTACTGGCGATCATGATCCTGCCGACCATCGCTGCGGTTTCCCAGGATGCGCTGACCAGCGTGCCGATGAAAACCAAGCAGGCTGCCTATGGCATGGGGACTACCCATTGGGAAGCCATCCTCAAGGTGATGGTGCCATCGGCCGCTACCGGCATCTTCGGATCGCTGGTGCTGGGCCTGGGCCGTGCGCTGGGTGAAACCATGGCGCTGGCCATGCTGGTCGGCAACGCCAACACCATTTCCCTTTCCTTGTTCGCCCCGGCCAATACCCTGGCGGCGCTGTTGGCGCTGAACTTCCCGGAGGCCGGCCCCAACGAGGTCGAAGTGCTGATGTACGCGGCACTGGTGCTGATGTTCATCACGCTGCTGGTGAACGTGCTCGGCTCGATGATCATGCTCTACGCCCAGCGGGGTAACAAACAATGACTGACTTGACGACCCCTGTGGCCGCGTTGCCCAGCCTGCAGCGCAAGCTGGAAGGCCGTGCCCTGCGCAGCCTGGTATTGACCACCCTGGCCTGGCTGGCGGCGCTGGTGGCCAGCGTGCCGCTGATTTCCGTGCTGTACATGCTGATCACTCGTGGTGGTGCACGCCTTAACCTGGAAGTGTTCACCGAGTTGCCGCCCACCGGCTTCGAGATGGGTGGCGGTTTTGGCAACGCCATGGCCGGCACGTTCGTCATGGTCGGTATTGCCGCCGCCATCGCGGTACCGGTCGGTATCCTGGCCGCGGTGTTCCTGGCCGAGCTAGGCCCGGACAGCAAGCTGGCCAACGCCGCGCGCTTTGCCGCCAAGATGCTTACCGGCCTGCCGTCGATCCTGGCCGGCGTGTTTGCCTACGCCCTGGTGGTGATGACCACCGGTACCTACTCGGCACCGGCAGGCGGTGTGGCCCTGGCGGTGCTGATGCTGCCGATCGTGGTGCTGACCGCCGAAGAGTCGATGAAGATGGTGCCCAAGATCATGAAGGACGCTGCCTACGGCATGGGCTGCACCCGCGCCCAGGTGATCTGGAAGATTGTTTTGCCCACCGGCCTGCCGGCCATCCTCACCGGCGTGATGCTGGCCGTGGCCCGCGCCGCTGGTGAAACCGCGCCACTGCTGTTCACCGCACTGTTCAGTAACTACTGGATCTACCACGACGGTAGCCTGGCGGTCATGAACCCTACGGCCTCGCTCGCCGTGCTGATTTACAACTTCTCCGGCATGCCGTTCGACAACCAGCTCGAGCTCGCCTGGGCGGCCTCGCTGGTGCTGGTAATGATCGTGCTGGTCATCAACATTCTGAGCCGAGTCTTCGGCAAGCCCAAGTATTGAGAAAGGGAGCATCCAACTTGAACGTATCCACTGCGCAAAGAGCCGCTCCCATGGTCAGTGAAGCTACCCCGATCGTCATGGACTGCAAGCTGGACAAGATTTTCTACGGCAATTTCATGGCCGTGCGTGACAGCCATGTACCGATCCGCAAGAACGAGATCACCGGCTTCATCGGGCCGTCGGGCTGCGGCAAGAGTACCGTGCTGCGTAGCCTGAACCGCATGAACGACCTGGTGAAGGGCTTCCGCTTCGAAGGCCATGTGCACTTCCTGGGCCAGGACGTTTATGGCAAGGGCGTTGACCCGGTGGTGGTACGCCGCTACATCGGCATGGTGTTCCAGCAGCCCAACCCGTTCTCGATGAGCATCTTCGACAACGTCGCCTTCGGCCTGCGCCTGAACCGCTACAAAGGCGACTTGGGTGATCGCGTGAAGCACGCCTTGCAAGGCGCCGCGCTGTGGGACGAGGTGAAGGACAAGCTCAAGGTCAGCGGCCTGTCGCTGTCCGGTGGCCAGCAACAGCGCCTGTGCATTGCCCGTGCCATTGCCACCGAGCCAGAAGTGCTGTTGCTGGACGAGCCGTGCTCGGCGCTCGACCCGATCGCTACCCGCCGGGTGGAAGAGCTGATGGTCGAGCTGAAGAAGGACTACACCATCGCGCTGGTGACCCACAACATGCAGCAGGCGATTCGTGTGGCCGACACCACGGCGTTCTTCTCGGTCGATATCTCCCAGGGCACGCGCACCGGCTACCTGGTCGAGATGGGCCCTACCGCGCAGATTTTCCAGAACCCGCGCGAACAACTGACCAGCGACTACATCAGCGGCAAATTCAGCTGAGCCATGCATGCCCAAGGTGGCCGGGTGTCGCAGCCAGGGAGGTTGCAACACCTGGCCGCGTTACCTTCCGTTAAAGTGTTACCCAGGATTTCCAATGCGAGCGATGCGTCGTCTTGATCTGTCAGCGGTAGAGCGCGCACTGCGCGAGGTGCAGGGCCGCTTTGCAGAACTCAGCCAGCATTTCACCGAACCGCGCGACCCGTTCACCGACGAGGTGCTGCTGAATGTGCTTGAAGGCTATGCCCTGATTGACGACTATGTCGCTCGCGGTATCGACCTTTTCGACCTGCAACAGCTGAACCTGATGCTGGAAATCAATGCCACCGTGCTGTGCGGCAGCGACCCGGCCCGCCGCCTGGAGTTCGCCCCGCACCTTGCCGCAACCGAGGCGCACTTTTTCAACAACGTGGAAGGTGGCATCAAGGATTTGTACAACTGGTACTGCTCGTACCGCAGCGATTCGATCTGGAAGCGGGCAGCCGGTGTGTATGTACGTATCCTCAGCAAACCGCAGCTGTTCATCGAAGGCAACAACCGCACCGGTTCGCTCATCGTCAGCTACTTGCTGATGCGTGCCGGGCTGCCGCCATTCGTGCTGTCGCTGGATAACGCCGAGGGTTACTTCAACCCGTCCTCGGTCATACGCAACTCCGCTAAACACGGTGTCAAGGCTTTGTACGAACTCCCCAAGATCAAGAAAAAGTACGCCGCTTTCCTTGAAGCGAAGGCGCCTGAGCCCGGCAAGTTCTTCCTGAGCGGCACACCCGTGCCCGCCTGTGAGGGGCGCCGCTGATGCAACGGTCATCCATGTTCGCACGCGGGCGCCAAGCTATCGAACGCAAGCTCAAGCGTGGCCAGGTGCGCATTTCGTTCGATATCGACGACACGCTCGCCTGCCTGCCCGAGCACGCCGCCGCCGAAGACAGCAAGCTGCCAACCTTCGTCCACCGCTGGCTCGGCGAGCCCCTGCGCAGCGGCACCCGTTCGCTGATTCGCGACCTGCGCCGCCAAGGCTGCAGCATCTGGATCTACACCTCGTCGGGGCGCACCCCGGCTTACATCCGCCGCTGGCTGATGCTGTACGGCATCCATGTCGATGGCGTGGTCAACAGTGACCGGCACCAGCACATCCTGGCGCAGAAAGGCCTGGAAAATTCGCCGTCCAAGCTGCCATCGGCGTTCGACATCGACCTGCATGTCGATGATTCCGAAGGTGTGCGGCTGGAGGGCGTCGACCACGGTTTTCGCGTGGTGGTGGTGTGCCCGAAGGATGAAAACTGGGCGCAGAAGGTGATAGACGCGGCGGCCGATGTGCAGGCGCGGCTGGCCTGGCAACAACCGCACCGTTATGAGATGCCCGTGCGCCAACGCTCGCAGGCGCTGGCTTCCTGAAGTAACGCGATAAGGGGGCCGCAAGGCGGCCCCCAGTTCGTTCAGGCGTATTGATACCCGCCTGCTACTGATGTGTACACCCTAAGTCTTGCGCCCCGGCCCAGGCAGGTACTGGGTCCGAATCATCACGCCATACCCGCCGCTCCAAAGCACCCACCCAATCGCGCCAAAGCAGCGTATCTGGCAATTTGCCCACTTCTGATAATCGCCTCCGACATCCAGTCCCCGTTTGGAGCGCGCCATGCACAACAACAATAAGCACCTGCCGCCTCGTTTCCTCGCCGCCGCCATTGCCAGTGTTTCTGCCCTGGGCCTGAGCGGTGTCGCCGAGGCCGAGATCATGCTGTACGACAAGGACCAGACGACGTTTTCCACCGATGGCTATATCAACGCCTTCTACGTCAACAGCAAGGTCGACCGTGAGGGCGAACAGTTCGACCGCCGCCAATCGCGGGTGAAAATGGGTTTCTTGCCCAACTACCTGGGTTTCAACATGGGCAAGCAGGTGGATGACCTCAAGCTCGGTGCGCGTGCCTCGTTCTGGGTAACCATCAACGACAGTGAAACCAACGGCACCGACACCGCCATCGACGTGCGTCAGTTCTACGGCACGGTGGCCAACCCCGAATGGGGCGAGGTGCTGATCGGCAAGGACTTCGGGCTGTTCGCCCGTTCCAACATCCTGCTCGACGAACTGCTGGCCGGTTATGGCCAGGTCAGCGACACGCTGGGGCTGGTGGATGGCGGCGGGGTTTCGTTCGGCAACATCGGCAGCGGCTACCCGTACCCGTTCCCCACCTCGCAGATCACCTACCGCACCCCGGTGATGGACGGCCTGCGGGTGGCGGTGGGCATCATGGACCCGGTGGACACCAACGACAGCAGCCCCACCGGCAAGGCCTACCAGGAAAACCCCCGCACCGAGAGCGAGATCACCTACCAGTTCGACCTGGGTGGCGCGCAGATCTACAGCTGGGTCAACGGCAGTTACCAGACCTCTGACAACACGGACTCGACAGTAGAGACGATCACCTCCAAAGGGGTGGGGTACGGGGTGCAGGCGAAAATGGGCGGCTGGTCGCTGACCGGTTCTGGGTTCCAGGCCAAGGGCATCAACCCATTCTTCACCAACAATGCTGGCGAACCGGTGTTGCGCAATGTCGACAGTGACGGCTACCTGCTGCAGGGCTCGTACAAGTTCGGCAAGAACCGCGTGGCGCTGTCCTATGGCAAGACCAAGGACGATGGCAATGGCGCGGTGGGCAGCGGGGCAGACTACGAAACCCGCGGCGTGGCGTTGTTCCACGACATCAACGACAACCTCAAACTGGTGGCCGAGTACAACCAGTTCTCCATTGACGGGCATGACACCAGTGCCCAGAACGAAGACACCGATACCTTTGCGGTGGGCGCGGTGCTGACCTGGTGAGTGGTGGGGGCCGCGAAGCGGCCCCTGCAATGACAGGCAGACAACAGTACTCCCATGGAACCGCCCACCCGCTACCCAAGTAGCATTCGTCCCCCGTACCCACCTTCGTACACTGATCCCTCAGCCACCCCGCGCCGGAGACCACGATGCAGCAGGCCCAAAACGACGGTGTGGTCAGCGCCATGTCTCAGGCAACCGACGCACGGCTGGCAGCTCAGGACCTGGCGCGGCAGTTGCTGCACCCGCACTTGGGTTTCGTGTTGTTCTTCTGTTCCGCCGAATACGACTTGCAGGCCTTGGGCGAAGCGTTGGAGCAGGATTTTGGCGGTATTCGACTGGTCGGTTGCACCAGCGCTGGCGAAATCACCCCGCAAGGCTACGGCCGTAATTGCGTGACGGCGGTGGGCTTCGATCACCGGCACTTTTCCATCGCCACCGAGTTGATCGATGAAATGGAGCGCTTCAGCCTGATCGATGCGCAGCAGATGGTCGAGCGCCTGGTCGGCACCTGCCGCAGCAATACCCTGGCGCCCATCAAGGGCCACAGCTTTGCCCTGACCCTGCTCGATGGATTGTCCAGCCGCGAGGAGATGGTGCTCGCGGCCCTTAGCGCAGCACTGGGGGAAATCCCGCACTTCGGTGGATCGGCCGGTGATGACAACTACCTGAACCGCACCCATGTGTACTACGCCGGAGCATTCCACAACGGCGCAGCGGTGGTGGTGCTGGTCAACACCTGGCTGGACTTTGAAGTGTTCACCACGCACCACATTCTGCCGCGCCAGGAAAAACTGGTGGTCACCGGGGCCGACAGTGCTCAGCGCCGGGTTTTCGAACTGAATGCCGAGCCCGCTGCCGAGGAGTACGCCCGCCATATCGGCGTGCCGGTGGCCGCGCTTGATCACCGGGTGTTCGCCGCCCACCCGCTGGCGGTACGCATTCACGATCAGTACTACGTGCGGGCGATTCAGCAGGTGCACCCGGACCTGAGCCTGAGCTTCTACTGCGCGGTGGAGAACGGCATCGTGCTGACGGCCATGACCCCAGGCCCGTTGTTGCCGAACCTGCACCAGCTATTCGACGGTTTGCACCAGCGGCTCGGCCCGTTGCTGCTGACCATCGGTTGTGATTGCTTCCTGCGGCGCCTGGAACTGGAGGCCCGGCACGGCCTGGAGCCAGTCGGTGCGTTCCTGCGCGAGCAACGGGTGATTGGCTTCAACACCTACGGAGAACAGTTCAATGGCATGCACATCAACCAGACCTTTACCGGGGTCGCCATTGCCCGCAACCGGCCGCCTGTCGGTCGCTGAACTGCAGGCCGAGGTTACCCGGCTGCAGCATCAGAACCACAAGCTGCAGCGCATCAACGGCGCGCTGATCGAACGCATCGAGTCCGGGGTAACCCGTGGCAACGACCCTTACGCCGCTTTCCAGCATTCGGTGGTGCTGGCCGAGCAGGTGCGTGAACGCACCGATGCGCTGAACCAGGCCATGGCGGAACTCAAGGCCGTCAACCGCTTGCTCAGCGAGGCCCGGCAGCGTGCTGAGACTGCCCACCAGCACCAGATTCGCCTGATCACCGACAACGTCCCGGCACTGATCGCTTACCTGAACGCTGATCTGGTCTATGAGTTCACCAACAAGGTTTACGAAGAATGGTATTGCTGGCCGCACGGGGTGATGCTTGGCCAGAGCCTGCGTGAGGCCCACAGCGAGCAGCATTACCAGCGCCTGGAAGCCTATGTGGCACGTGCGCTGGCGGGGGAGAGCGTAACCTTCGAGTTTGCCGAAACCAATATCAACGGCCAGGAGCGCTACATGCTGCGCTCCTACGTGCCTAACCGCCTGGCCAGCGGCGAAGTGGTGGGTATTTTCGTGCTGATCCGCGACATCACCGAACGCCGCAACACCGCCCAGGCGCTGCACCAGGCCTATCAGCACCTTGAGCAACGGGTGCGCGAACGCACCGCCGAGCTGACCAGCCTCAACGACCAGTTGCTGCGCGAAATCGAAGAGCGCAGCCAGGCAGAATCGCGTCTGCGCGAGGCCAAGCGCGAAGCTGAACAGGCCAACCTGTCGAAAACCAAGTTTTTGGCCGCGGTCAGCCATGACCTGCTGCAACCGCTGAACGCGGCGCGGTTGTTCACCAGTGCGCTGCTCGAACGCCGTGAGCCGCAGAACGCTGGCCACCTGGTGCGCAATGTCAGCAATTCGCTGCAGGATGTGGAGAACCTGCTCGGCACCCTGGTGGATATATCCAAGCTCGATGCCGGCGTGATCAAAGCCGATGTCGCCCCGTTCGCCCTCAGCGAGTTGATGGACAACCTAGCCGCCGAATACGCCCAGGTGGCGCGCAGCGAAGGGCTGGCGCTGCACTTCGTGGGCTGTTCTGCCGTGGTGCGCAGCGACATCCAGTTGCTGGCGCGCATTCTGCGCAACCTGCTCAGCAATGCCATCCGTTATACCCGCAGCGGGCGTGTGGTGCTGGGGTGTCGGCGCCTGCGTGGTGGCCTGCGGATCGAGGTATGGGACAGTGGCATCGGCATTGCCGAGGAGCACCTGGAAGACATGTTCCTGGAATTCAAGCGCGGTGATGTGCAACGCCCGGACCAGGACCGCGGGCTGGGCCTGGGCCTGGCGATCGTGGAGAAGATCGCCGGCATCCTCGGCCACCGGATCCGCGTGCGTTCGTGGCTTGGGAAAGGTTCTGTGTTCGCGGTCGAAGTGCCGCTGAGCGCCACGGCACCCAAGGCCCAACCGAGCCAGGCGATGTGCGAGCCGATGCTCGAGCGCCTGCGTGGTGCACGGGTGTGGGTGCTGGATAACGATGCGGCGATTTGCGCCGGCATGCGCACCTTGCTGGAGGGTTGGGGTTGCCAGGTGGTCACCGCGTTGTCGGAGGAAGACCTGGCGCGCCAGGTGGACAACTACCACGCCGAGGCCGACCTGTTGATTGCCGACTACCACCTGGACAACGATTGCAATGGTGTCGATGCGGTGGCGCGGATCAATGCCCGCCGCGCCCAGCCTCTACCGGCACTGATGATCACCGCCAACTACAGCAACGACCTCAAGCAACAGATCCGTGAGCTAGGCCACACCCTGATGCACAAGCCGGTGCGGCCGATGAAGCTCAAGACAGCGATGAGCCATTTGCTGGCCGGTGCAGGTCAACGCCGTAGGTAATCGGCGAAATCGATATCGCCGGCACTCAGGATCGCCTGCACCCGGTTGTGCACATTGAGTTTGCGCAATATCGCCGAAACGTGGGCCTTGACCGTGGTTTCGGCGATATCCAGGGTGTAGGCAATCTGTTTGTTCGATTCGCCTTTGGTCATGCGCTCGAGCACCAGCAGCTGCTTGCGGGTCAGGGCCTGGAGCATTTCCGGCGGGAAGCTCGGGGCGTCGTTGTGGCGCCGGCTGGTGCTGCTTTTCTGGGCGCGGATGATGTCGGGCGGCAGGTACACATTGCCATTGAGGATTTGCTCGATCGCTTCGATCATCTGTGAGCGTGGCGAGGACTTGGTGATGAAACCCACGGCGCCGTAGGTAATGGCCTGCAGCACGATTTGCTTTTCCTGCTCGGCCGAAACGATCACCACCGGCGTGGTCGGTGCCTCGTTGCGCAGGGTGATCAGGCCGTTGAGGCCATGCATGCCGGGCATGTTCAGGTCGAGCAGGATCAGGTCGAGGTCGTCGTGTGCCTGAGTCAGTGCCAAGGCGCTGTCCAGGTCGGCGGTTTCCATGACTTCACTGCCCTGGAAACCATCGCTGATGACGTTGTGGATGGCTTCGCGAAACAGGGGGTGATCGTCGGCAATCAAAATTTTGTACATGGCCTTTTCACCTTGTTTTTATTGGATGGAGCGGGGCACGCATGCGCAGGCAGGCAATTCAGGGGAAGGGCACTGGTTGCGCCGGCTGCAATGGCAGGTTGGCTTGCTGCCAGGCATCCACGCCGTCGCGGTACCAATACAGGTTGTTATAGCCCAGGGCTTTCGCGCGTTTTACCGCGTTCCAGCTTAACCAGCAATCGGAGCGGCAGTAAAACACCAGTGGTTGCTCCGGGTGACCGGCGCTGGCTTTGTGCAGGTTACGCACGAAGTAGTCCTGCCAGGCCTGGGTCAGTTCGCCGTCGCCGGTGTTGGCCAGCCATAGGCTGCCGGGGAGGTTGGCGTGCGGCTCGTCTTCGATGAAGCGCCCTTGCAGCCATTGGCGGCGATAGACGTCGATCAGCACCGGCCTGGGGGTTTGGCCCAGCAGGTGCTGCAGCGTGGCGGTGTCGATGACCTGGCCGCCTTCGACCTGTTGCGGGGTCGGGCTGCGGTAAAGGGTGGCGCGATAGCCCTCGGCGGTAAACAACGGCGCGGTGTCGGCGTGGGCGATACCCAGTGACAGACACAGCGTAAGGGCAGCCAGCAGGGGGCGCGGGGCACGTGGCATGGTTTTATCCTTTTTGTTATAGGCCCATTACATGCCAGTGGTGGTGCGTTGTGAATGCGACGATCAGACAGCAAAGGCAGTACTAAAGTAGTAGGTGGCCGCCGCCACAAGAAAGGCGCACTCACAGGCCTGGTTGATCAGCGGGGCTTGCGCAGCGCCGCATGCTGGGGGTTGAAGGTGAGTATCGCCAGCAGCGTGAACAATGCGGTCAACCCAAGGCACACCACCAGTGCCAGCAGGTTCAGGCGCTCATAGAGCGCATACCGCACCAGCTCCACGGCATGGCTGAACGGGTTCACAGCGCACAGCCAATACAGCCACTGGCTGGCCTCGCGCATCTTCCACAGCGGATACAACGCTGAAGACAGGAAAAACAGCGGGAAAATCACGAAATTCATCACCCCGGCAAAGTTCTCCAGTTGGCGAATCGCGTTCGACAGCAACAGCCCCAGGGCGCTGAGCATGAAGGCCACCAGCAACAAGGCCGGCAACGCCAGCAGCAAGCCCGCAGCCGGTGGCTGCACGCCGTACAGCCAGGCGATGGCGAGGAAGGCATAGACTTGCAGCAGGGATATCAACGAGGTCGCCAACAGCTTGCTGGCCAGCAGAAACGGCCGGGGTAACGGGCTGGTCAGCAATACGCGCATGCTGCCCATCTCGCGGTCATACACCATCGACAGTGAGCCCTGCATGCCGTTGAACAACAGAATCATGCCGGCCAGGCCCGGAATGATGTACACCTCGTAGGGGATGTAGGTGTCGTAAGGCTCGATGATGGCAATGCCCAGCGCCGCGCGAAAGCCGGCTGCGAACACCAGCAACCACAGCAGTGGGCGCACCAGGGCGCTGAGCAGGCGCGTGCGCTGCAACACGAAGCGCAGCCATTCGCGCAGCATGATGCCGTTGAAACATTGCCAGTAGGCGTTCATTGGGCGTCGGCTCCTGAAGGGGTGCTGGTCAGGCGGGCAAAGGCGTTGTCGAGGTCGCCGCCGTGCTCCAGGCTCAGCGCATCGGCCGTGCCACTGGCCACCAGGCGCCCCTGATGCAGTATCAACAGGTCATCGCTGGGCTGCACTTCGTCCAGCAGGTGGGTGGCCCACAACACACTCAGTTGCTGCTCGCGGCACAGCCGACGCAGGTGCTGGTTGAGCGCCAGGCGGCTGGCCGGGTCGAGGCCCACACTGGCCTCGTCGAGCAGTAGCAGGCGTGGTTCATGCAGCAGCGCGCGGGCAATTTCCACCCGGCGGCGATGGCCGATGTTCAGCTCGCGCACTCGATCGCGCCGGCGCTCGCCAAGGCCTTGGCGGGCCAGTTCGGCTTCGACGCGCTGGTCGCTCTGGCGCCGCGACAGGCCATGCAACGCGGCGTGGTAGCGCAGGTTTTGTTCAACGCTCAGGTCCAGGTCCAGGGTGCTTTGTTGAAACACCACGCCCAACTGGCGCAATGCCGGGCGTGCAGCGTTGCGCAGCGAGCAGCCGCACACGCGGATGTCGCCGTGCTGCAGGTCGTACAGCCGGGTAAGCAGGGCGATCAAGGTCGATTTGCCGGCACCATTGGGGCCCAGCAACGCGGCAAAACGCCCGGGCGCCAGGCTGAAACCGACCTGCCGGAGTGCCTCGCGCGCGCCATAGGCAAAGCTCACGTCACTTACATCGAGGGCGTTCATGGTGTCACCACCACACCCCAGGGGTAGCGCCCGACCTTAACCGACTTGAGCACCTTGAGGTTCTTCACATCGATGACCGAAACGTCGCCGCTGACACCGTTGGTGGCCAGCAACTGGCTTTGGTCCGGAGTAAAGGCCAACTGCCAGACTCGCCGCCCGACCAGCAGGTAGTCGAGTACCTCGTAGGTCTTGGCATCGATCACCGCCACATGATTGGCCGGGCCCAGGGCGACGAAGGCGTACTTGCCATCGGCGCTGAGCTTGATGCCCACCGGCTGGACCTTGTCCGGGTGCACGCCCTTGATCTGGAAGTTCAGGGTTTTCAGCACCTGGCGCGTGGCCACGTCGAGGATGGTCACCGTGCCGCCGATTTCCGCCGAGGCCCACAGTTTCGAGCCGTCCTTGTCGAACTCGACGAAGCGCGGGCGTTGATCGACCAAGGTGCTGTCGGCCAGGGTCTGGGTGCTGGTGTCGATCCAGTGCAGCATGTTGGTGGTTTCGCTGGTGTTGACCGCCCATTTGCCGTCGGGGCTGACCGCCATGCCTTCAGGTTCGATGCCGACGTCGATCTGCCCGAGCACCTTGTCGGTCACGGTGTCGATCACCGTCACCAGCGCATCGTCTTCGTTGGACACATACAGCCAGCGGTCATTGGGGTGCAGGGCGAACTGCTCGGGGTCCTTGCCGGAGGGCAGCTCCTTGATGATCTTGCGGGTGGCCACGTCCATCACTTGCACCCGGTCCGAATCGCTGGCGCAGATGTACAGCAGCTTGTTGTCGTGGGACAGCAGCAGGCCGCGCGGGCGCTGGCCCACCGGCAGGGTTTCGGTGACTTGCAGTGTTTGCATGTCGATCAGGCTGAGGCTGTTGTCCTTTTCGTTGGAGACCCAGGCGGTGGCCGCCGTGGCGTGCCCGCAGGCCAGCGCCAGGGCGCCCGACAGCAGGCTGGGGTAGAGCAGGGCCCGGTGGAAGAAGGGGCGGCGCATGGCGAATTCCTTATTGTTGTGGTTGTTGGGTCAGGGGTAGCTGCACGTCACTTCGGGCTTGTCGTAGCCCAGGCTGTCCATTTCATTGAAGGGATGCAGGAAGCCCTCCTGCGGCGAGGTGCTGACCAGGGCCCGCGGCTGCACCAGCGCAATCGGCTGGCGCAGTTCACCGTTCCATGGGCGGTAACTGAGCTTGCGGCCCTTGAAGCCGTCCAACGGCAACTGCTCGCTGAGCAGCAGTTGCTGCAGCGCGCGTGGTTCGGCCTGGCGCAGCTTGCTGGCCGCGCTGGCGACGCTGCGCACAGCCATCCAGGCGGCGAAGTCGCGGTCGTTCATCCAGCGCCCGGCCTGGGCCTCGAAGCGCTTTTGCAGCTGGGCCGCACCGAAGGTTTCCACGGTCTTGTGCCAGCCCGTGGGGGTCAGGCCCTGGGTGCCGGCCACCGGGCGCGGGTACCAGGTCTGGTAGGGCAGGTATTCGCCGAAGTCGCCGCGTTCGTCAGCCACCAGCACCACGTCGTATTCGGCGGTTTGGGTGAACAACGGCATGTCGGCCTGGGCGCTGCGGCGCTGGTCGTTGTCGAAGGTCCAGGTTTTTTCCGCGACCAGTTGCGCACCAAAACGCTTCAGTGCGCGGCGCAGGGCGTCGGCGTAGGCTTTGTCGTCCTCGGTCTGGCCGACCACCAGCAGCGCCCGCTGCCACTTGCGCAGCACCAGGAACTGCACCAGGGCATCGGCCAGCATGGCCCGGCCCGGCAGGCTGTGCAGCACATTGCCCAGGCACTGGCTGCTGCGCAGGCTGTCGTCAGGGCTGCCGGCATTGAACAACAGGCTGTCGGGCAGGGCGGCGGACAGCGCGCGCAGGCTGGCTGCTGGGGCGTTCACCACGAACAGGCGCAGGCCTTGGTCATGTTGGGCGTTGGCGGCCTGCAGCAGGGCCTCGGGGCTGTCGACCGTGGCGCTGGTCAGCTGGAAGTGCTGTTTCAGGAAGCGCCCGGTGCTGTTGCTGTCGACAATCGCCAGTTCCGCCCCTTGCAGGCCGGCGTCGGCAGGCTCGGGGATGATGTTGGACAGCAGTGGGCCGGGGTCGGGGCGATAGCCCAGGTAGCCGATGCGCACCTGCAACGGTTCTGCAGCGCACACCAAGGGCGCCGACAACGTCGCGGCCAGGGCCAGCAGGCAGGTCAAGGCAAGTTGGGCAGGCTGGCGCATAACACACTCCACGGCAGATGGCGCCAGCATAGGAACCCCGCCGGGAGGGGGAAATATGCAGAAAGTAGCGCTCGGCCGGTACCAAGGTAGTAATTCACCGCGCAGGCCACGGTTTTACGATGGGCCGCAGCGCCCCGAGGAGAACCGCCCATGCGCCTCATCAACCTGTCTGCCCTGTGGCGTATCAACCTTTGGGTCACCTTCTGCTTTGCCCTGGTGACGCTGGCGTGCGCCGGGGTGCTGTTGCACCAGGCGGTGGCGGACGTCGAGCGTGAGTTGCAGTCTGCCGAAGCCGTGGTGGCGTACCTTGGCGACACTGCCGAGCGTGACCCGGCGAGCCTGCAACCCGGCCTGACCGAGCGCTTGCGCCATGTGCGGGTGCACTGGCTGGCGCCGGGTGAAGCTGCACAGCTTCCACACCAAGGCGGTGTCGATGCCTGGCTGGGGCGTCAGCTGTTCGGCGAGCGCGATCACAGCAGTCGGCTGCTGGCGCTGAGTGACGGGCGCCGAGTGTTGATAGCCGTGGATGCGCGGGATGAAATCGACGAAGTCTGGGATTCGCTGCAGCAACTGCTGAGCCTGTGCGGCCTGGCCCTGTTGTTGAGCCTGTTGACCATCCGCTGGGCGGTGCGGCGGGCCATGGGCCTGCTGGAGGAATTGCTGGGTGCCTTGCGCCAGGTTTCAGGCGGGCAATTGACAGCACGCCTGCGCGAAGCCGGCCTGCCGGAAGCGCGCCAGTTGGCGGAACACTTCAACCGCATGGCTGCCACGCTGGAGCAGGCCCAGGCTGACAATGCCCACCTGACCCAAGCCCTGTTGGCGGTGCAGGAACAAGAGCGTACCCAGCTGGCGCAGACCCTGCACGATGACCTGGGGCAGTACCTGGCCGGCATGCGTGCTCAGCTCTGCCTGTTGCGCATGGTGGCCGATCAGCCTGCGGTGGTGACGCAGACGGCGCACGCCCTCGAATTCAATTGCGAGCGCTTGCAGCAGGGTTTTCGCGCGCTGGTGCACAACCTGTACCCCGTGGCGCTGCACTACATGCCGCTGGCCGAGGCTTTCGGCCTGTTGGTGAGCCAGTGGCAGGCCAGCCAGGGCATCGAATGCCGGCTACGGGTTGGCGAGCACTTGCCGGCGCTGCCTGGGCCGAGCAGAACGCACTTGTACCGCTTGCTGCAGGAGGCGCTGACCAACGTCGCCCGGCATGCCGGCGCCAGCCAGGTGCGGGTACGTCTGCAGCGCAGTGCCAAGGGTTTGCGCCTGTTCATTCGCGACAATGGCTGCGGCGCACGCCCGCCCCAGCGCCCAGGGCTAGGTTTGCACTCGATGGCCGAGCGCGCCCGTAGCCTGGGCGGGGAGCTGCGTATTTTCAGCCGCCCGGGTGGCGGCTGGGCGCTGGCCCTGAACATTCCCAAGGAGGTGTGATGAATATCGTGTTGGTCGATGACCATGCCGTGGTCCGCCAGGGCTACGCCAGCCTGCTGCGGGCGGTGCTGCCGTTGATGCAGGTGCGTGAGGCTGCCAGTGGTGAAGAGGCGCTGGCCCGGGTGCAGGAGCAAGTCCCCAACCTGGTGATCATGGACTTTGGCCTGCCCGGTATCAGTGGCCTGGAAACCACCCGCCGCCTGCGCCAGCGCCTGCCGCAACTGCGGGTACTGTTTTTCAGCATGCACGACGAGCTGCCGCTGGTGCGTCAGGCGCTGGACGCGGGGGCCTCGGGCTACCTGACGAAGAACTCGGCGCCCGAGGTGTTGATCGAGGCGGTGCAGCGGGTGATGGCCGGGCATGCCTACATCGAGCAGCCTCTGGCCACCCAGTTGGCGTGCACGTCACAGCAGAGCGCCAGTGATCCACGGTTGCAGCGCATGACCCAGCGCGAGCTGGAGATTTTCACGATGCTGGCCAAGGGGACGCCGATGCGGGTGATTGCCGAGCAGTTGTGTATCAGTGCCAAGACCGTGTCCAACCACCTGACCTTGCTCAAGAGCAAGTTGCAGGTCAGCTCCCATGCCGAGCTGGTGCACCTGGGGATCGACCTTGGGGTGGTACGGGTGGCGGGGTGATGGCCGACATGACAGATGTGGCGCCTGGGAGATCGAGCGCCGCCCGCGCGGCGCATCGCGAGCTACGCTCGCTCCTACGTTTGTTTCGGGCCAATTATTCCTGTGGGATTTGCGCGCGAACGCCTTGGCGCATGGCTCGATATCGCGTCGTACAAAAAAGGCGGTCGCGTGCGCCTGCCACAGGCGTTACTGGCCAAAAACAAACGTAGGAGCGAGCGTAGCTCGCGATGCGCCGCGCGGGTGGCGCTCGGTCTCCCAGGCGCCACACATCCCACGTCGAACCCTGCGCTCACTTGTCCCAAGTCTCAGGGCACCCTTTGCACCCTTCCATGTTGGCCTCCTGAAAATTCCCGTAATGCTGCCGCGCCCCGCGCAAATCGGCGCGGGCCAGGTTGCTCTGGCCAAATTTTGCTTCCTGCAGGTTGGCATCGCCCAGGTTGGCCCCTTGCAGATCAGCCTTGCTCAACCAGGCCATCTCCAGGTCCGCCGCCTGCAAGTTGGCCTGCTGCAGCTTCGCCCCGGACAGCCTGGCGAACTGCAGGTAGGCCGCACTGAGGTCGGCCTTGGCAAACTGTGCCCCTTGGGCGAACAGCCCCCAGCCCTGAATGGCCACCAGCCTGCTATTGCTCAGGTCGGCCAAGCGCAGGTTGCTCTGTTGCAGGCTGGCGCGGGTCAGGTTGGCGCCTTGCAGGCGGGCCCTTTCCAGGTTGGCCAGGTCCAACTGGGCATGGCGCAGGTCGGCATCGCGCAGGTCGGCGCCGGCCAGGTTCATCTTGCGCAGGTCCTGGTTGGCCAGGTTGGCGCCGCGCAGGTTGGCCCCCGGGCACTGGCTGGCTTCGGCAATCACGCAGCCGTTGATGGTCAAAGGGGCATCGTTGCCAGCATCGTCGGCATTCTCGGCCATGGCAGGGGACAGCACCAACAGCAAGGCAAAGGGTAAGTAGTTCATGGCGAAAGGCTCTATGCAGAAGAAGGGCTGATGCGGGGAGGGGCACAGGCCCGCTCCCCGCTGCAGGTCAACGCTGTGCAGTCTTGGTGTCCCAGCTAGGGATCTTGAACACCCAGAACGAGCCGCCCTGCGCCACGGGTTTGGTCAGCTCGGCCATGTCGCCGCCCCACAGCGGCACCGCGCCGCCATAGCCCACGGTCACGCCGATGTACTGCTCGCCATCCTGCTCCCAGGTGATGGGCGGCGAAACGATGCCGCTGCCGGTCTGGAACTTCCACAGCTCCTTGCCCGTCTTGGCGTCGAACGCCTTGAAGAAACCGTCACCCGTGCCGGTGAATACCAGGTTGCCCTTGGTGGCCAGCACGCCTGCCCACAGCGGCAGGTGCTCCTTGTGTTCCCACACCAGCTTGCCGGTAGTCGGGTCCATGGCGCGCAAGGTGCCGACGTGGTCGTCGTACATGCGCTTGATACGGAAGCCCATGCCCAGGTAGGCCGAGCCTTTCTTGTAGTTCACTTCCTCGGTCCAGTATTCCTCTTTCCACTGGTTGCCGGGGATGTAGAACAGGCCAGTGTCTTGGCTGTAGGCCATGGGGTTCCAGTTTTTGCCGCCAAGGAACGGTGGCGAGACTTCCACCGGCTTGCCCTTGGTTTCACCCGGCAACGGCTTGGCCGGGCGTTGGCCGGGGTTTTCCACCGGGCGCCCGGTCTTCAGGTCGATGTGGCTGGCCCAGGTGATGTTGTCGACGAAGGGGAAGGCGTTCTGCAGCTTGCCGTTGTTGCGGTCTACCACGTAGAAGAAGCCGTTGCGGTCGGCGTGGGCGGTGGCCTTGACCACTTTGCCGTCCTTGTCTTTGTAGTCGAACAGCACCAGCTCGTTGTTGCCGGAGAAGTCCCAGGCATCGTTGGGGGTGTGCTGGTAGAACCATTTGACCTCGCCGGTGCTCGGGTCGACGCCGACCTGGCCGGAGGTGTACAGGCTGTCGAAGTCATGCGGGTTGCCGTCCTTCGACGTGCGCGCCCAGGTATTCCACGGGCCGGGGTTACCCGCGCCAACGATGATGGTGTTGGTCTCGGGGTCGAAGCTGGCGCTTTGCCAAGGGGCGCCGCCGCCGTGGCTCCAGGCCTCGACCTTGCCGGTTTCGGTGGTGGGGTCGTCTGGCCAGGACGGCGCCTTGACATCGCCGGTCGGGGTGCTGTCCTTGCCGTTCAGGCGGCCCATGTGGCCTTCGACGAAAGGCCGCATCCACACCTCTTCGCCGGTGTCTGGGTCGCGCGCGAACAGCTGGCCGACCACGCCGAATTCATCGCCGGAACTGCCGTGGATCAGCAGGACCTTGCCGCTGGTCTTGTCCTTGATCAGCACCGGTGCGCCGGTCATGGTGTAGCCGGCGCTGTGGTCGCCGAACTTCTTGTTCCACACCACTTTGCCGGTGTTTTTGTCCAGGGCGATGACCCGCGCGTCCAGGGTGCCGAAGTAAATCTTGTCGCCGTAGATCGCTGCCCCGCGGTTGACCACGTCGCAGCACGGGCGAATGTTGTCGGGCAGGCGATGGTTGTAGGTCCACAGGCGTTTGCCGGTCTTGGCATCGAGGGCGAATACCCGTGAGTAGGAGCCTGTGACGTAGACCACGCCGTCGCTGACGATGGCCTGGGACTCCTGGCCGCGCTGCTTCTCGTCGCCGAAGGAGTAGGACCAGGCCGGCGTGAGCTTGAACACGTTCTGGTCGTTGACCTGGGCCAGCGGGCTCCAGCGCTGGGCGTTGGTGCCCATGCCGTACTGCAGCACGTCCTGGGTGGTCAGGTGGTCATTGGCGATGTCTTCCCAGGTGACGTGCTTGCCGGCAGGTGCAGCAGAGGGGGTGGCCGCTGTTGCCACAGTGCCCAGGGCCAGGCTACCGGCCATCAGCAGGACGCGCACGCTCAAGGCCAGAGGGGAAAGGGCGGGTAGCGATCTTATTGTCATGGTTGCAGTTCCCAGTGGAGGTTTTGGCCTGCACAGGGTGGGGTGGGGCGGTGGTTGCGGGATACGGAAAAATTCCCGCCCTTGCCGGGAAGAGTTCCCGCACGGCACCTCAATTGGCCCTTCGCCACAAGCCCTACTACCAAGGGAGTAAGGCCCGGCCACCAAAGCAGCATTCGGCCGCCTGCGGGCTGTTTCTAAGATGGCGGCACGGCCTCTGTGGTTGAGGCTTTGCGTGCAATGGTGAGGGCATAACAATGACAAAAAAACGCGATGTGTTGCTTGCTGCAGGGTTGCTGGCCGGGGCTGTGCTGACCGGCACGGCCTGGGCCCATGGCAACGTGGTGCCCCAGGCCGTGGAGACCAAGGGCTTGACCCCGATCAAGGACGCTGGCGTTAGCCTGGACGGCGACGGTTGGGCGGCAGTGAACCCTTACCGCAGCTCACCCGAGCACGACAAGGCCGTGGAAATCGGCGCCTCGGCCTACAACCAGAACTGCGCGGCCTGCCATGGGCTGGAGGCCAAGTCCGGCGGTATCGCCCCGGACCTGCGCATGCTCGATGCCGGTGATGCCGGCGATGAGTGGTTCGTTGAGCGGGTGCGCCACGGTGCGGTGCGCGACGGCCGCGTGTACATGCCTAAGATGGCCGATTACCTGAGCCAGGAAGCGCTGTGGGCGGTGCGCACCTACCTGGACAGCGTGCACGTCGAGGAGTGACGGCCATGCGCCTGTGGACGGTGCTGTTGAGTGGCCTGCTGCTGTGTTGCGCGGTGGCCCAGGCGCAGGTGCGCAACTACGACGCGATCATCGCCGCCGGCGAGTTGAAAGTGGCGGTGTACAAGGATTTCGCACCCTACAGTTTCCAGGACCACGGCCAGCCGCGAGGCGTCGATGTGGAGCTGGCACAGGCCCTCGCCACGGCCTTGGGGGTGCGCCTGCAACTGATTTGGGCACCGCCTGGAGAAAAGCTCGACGATGACCTGCGCGACTACATCTGGCGCGGCAGCCCGCTGCGCCACCAGCAATTGGCCGACCTGATGATGCGGGTGCCATACGATCACGATTACGCGCAGAAGCGCAACGAACTGGGCGAGCTGGAAAACGCCCAGGTGGTGATGTTCGGCCCCTATCAGCAAGAGCGCTGGCAGGTGGCCTATGACCAGCGCCGGCTGGCCTCGGTGGCCAGTGTGGCAGTGTTCCAGCAGCACCCGATCGGGGTCGAGGTCGACAGCGTGCCGTCGTTCTACCTGACCTCGGTGTTCAACGGCATGCTCAGCGCCAAGACCCACCATTACCCCAACGTGCAGCAGGCATTTGCCGCGATGCAGGCCGGCCAGGTGGACGCGGTGATGGCGATGCGCGGCGAGGTCGACTGGCAGCTGCACCAAGCCGCCGACCCGCAACTGGCCTTGGCGGAAAACGCCTACCCGAACCTTGGCAAGCAAGCCTGGGAAATCGGCATGGCTGTGCACGAAAGCAACCGGCAGTTGGCCTATGCGGTGGAGGAGGCCCTCGAGGGCATGATCCGTGATGGCCGGCTCAAGGCGATGTATGCCACTTACGGCCTGCGTTACGAGGTCCCGGAGATGTATCAATAGGAGTGGCCATGAACTGGCGAGCGACGTTCCTGCTGGCCTGCTGGATGCCCTTGGCGGCCCAGGCTGCGACGCAGGGCACCCACATAGACCCGGTGCCCTCGGTCATGTGGGACTTCTACCACAAGCAGATACTGGGCCAGGCAGCGTTCGTGTTCGATGACCGTGTAAAACTGCTGGCGCCGCCCTTTGCCGAGGACGCGCGGCAGGTGCCGCTGGAGATCGACGCCCGGGCGTTCACAGGCGAGGTGGTGCGGATCATCGCCTGGGCCGAACTCAACCCGCTGCCGCGCATCGTCGACTTCCAGCCTGGCGAGCGCGTGCTGCCCTGGTTGTCGATCCGTATTCGTATCGAGCAGGCCACGCCGCTGCGTGCCGCCGTGCTGACGCGCGATGGCCTGTGGCATGTCGGCTCGACCCTGATTGATGCCGCAGGTGGCGGGTGTACCGCGCCCAGCGTAGTCCGTACCCAACCCGGCTGGGAGGAGCACCTCGGTGAAGTGCTGGGCGGGCGCTACCCGCGTGGCGACAGCAGCCGCCTGCGCCTGCAGGTGGCCCACCCGATGGATAACGGCCTGGTCAGCGGCATTCCCGAGTTCTTCCTCAACCATGCCGAGTTGCAAGGCGACGACGGCCAGCGCCTGGCGAGCCTCGAGCTGTACCCGGCGGTCAGCGAAAACCCCAACCTGGGCTTTGACATCCGCGGCACCGGGCCAACCCGGCTGTTGTTGCAGGACAACAGCGGCAACCAGTTCGAGGCAGCGGTGCCCTGAGCAGTTGCCCGACTTCACCCCAGACCAGAGGCGCCGTCATGCGTTGGACCCTGCTGTTGCTACTGTGCCTGGGGCTGCCGGCCCAGGCCGACCTGGAATACCGGCTCACTCCCCGGCAGATCGCCGAGGGCACCTGGTTGCTGGAAGGCAGCACCGACAATTTTGCCAAGGCCAATGGCGGCAATGTGGTCAACACCGCATTCATCGTCACCGACAGTGGTGTGGTGGTCATCGACAGCGGGCCATCGAAACGCTATGGCGAGGCGATGCGTCAGGCGATTGCCACCGTCACCGAAAAGCCGGTGCTGGAAGTGCTGTTGACCCATCATCACCCTGATCACGTACTGGGCAACCAGGCCTTTGCAGATGTGCCGATTGGCGCCTTGGCCGGCACCCGCGACCTGCTGCGCCAGCAAGGCGACGCCATGGCCGAAAACATGTACCGCCTGGTTGGCGACTGGATGCGCGGTACCGAGGTGGTGTTGCCGACCCAGGTGCTGCAGCCGGGGGTGCGTGAAGTGGGCGGGCACCGCCTGCGGCTGCTGGCGCTGAGCGGGCATACCGGTGCCGACCTGGCGATTCTCGATGAAAACACCGGCGTGTTGTTTGCCGGTGACCTGGTGTTCTACGAACGTGCCCTGACCACGCCCAACAGCCCAGGGTTGGAGGTGTGGCTCAAGGACCTGGACACCTTGCAGGCGTTGCCCTGGAAGCAACTGGTGCCCGGCCACGGCCCGGTGGCCAGTGATGCGCAGCCGTTCGCGCAGATGCGTGACTACCTGGGTTGGCTGGATGGCCTGATGCGTGATGGCGCGGCGCGCGGCGATGACATGGCAGAGATGATTCGCAGGCCCATCCCTGAGAGGTTTGCCGGGATCAGCTTGACGCGGTATGAGCTGATTCGCAGTGTCAGCCATCTGTATCCGCGTTATGAGCGACAGCAGCTGCGGCGGGTGGATGGGGGCGGTGAGGCTTTTTAGGGTTCGTCATGGCATTTTTTGCGCCTGTGAGATCGAGCGCCGCCCGCGCGGCGCATCGCGAGCTACGCTCGCTCCTACGTTTGTTTTTGCCCAGTAAAGCCTGTGCCAGGCGCGCGCGACCGCCTTGTTTGTATGACGCGATATCGAGCCATGCGCCAAGGGGATCGCGCGCAAACCCCACAGGCATAATTGGCCCGAAACAAACGTAGGAGCGAGCGTAGCTCGCGATGCGCCGCGCGGACGGCGCTCGATCTGTGCCCCCACGCAAATCCCAAGCCGATACCAAGGAACTAGAAATCTCCGCACTGCGGCCAATTGTTGGTAACCGGGTAGGCAACCAAGAATTCTCGGCACACCGGGAAATTTTCCCGGACACAACAATAAAGCCAAAGGTAGCCGTCATGACCCGATCCCCACGTCGCCCCTTGTTCGCCGTGAGCCTGGTGCTCAGCGCCATGCTGCTTGCCGGCGCGGCTCACGCCGCTGTCAGCAATGAAGAAATCCTCCAGGACCCGAAGAACCCGCAGCAGATCGTGACCAACGGCCTGGGCGTGCAGGGCCAGCGCTACAGCCCGCTGGACCTGCTCAATGCCAACAACGTCAAGGAACTGCGACCGGTCTGGGCGTTCTCCTTCGGCGGTGAGAAGCAGCGCGGCCAGCAGGCCCAGCCGCTGATCAAGGACGGGGTGATGTACCTGACCGGCTCCTACTCGCGGGTGTTCGCCGTGGACGCCCGCACCGGCAAGAAGCTGTGGCAATACGATGCACGTCTGCCGGACGACATCCGCCCGTGCTGCGATGTGATCAACCGTGGCGTGGCGCTGTACGGCGACCTGGTGTTCTTCGGCACCCTCGACGCCAAGCTGGTGGCCTTGAACAAGGACACCGGCAAGGTGGTCTGGAGCAAGAAAGTGGCCGACCACAAGGAAGGCTACTCCATCAGCGCCGCGCCGATGATCGTCAACGGCAAGCTGATCACCGGCGTTGCCGGTGGTGAGTTCGGCGTGGTGGGCAAGATCCAGGCGTACAACCCGGAAAACGGCGAGCTGCTGTGGATGCGCCCCACCGTGGAAGGGCACATGGGTTATGTGTACAAGGATGGCAAGGCGATCGAAAACGGTATTTCTGGCGGTGAGGCGGGCAAGACCTGGCCTGGCGACCTGTGGAAGACCGGCGGTGCGGCGCCATGGCTGGGCGGGTACTACGACCCGGAAACCAACCTGATCCTGTTCGGCACTGGCAACCCTGCGCCGTGGAACTCGCACCTGCGCCCCGGCGACAACCTGTACTCTTCGTCGCGCCTGGCGCTGAACCCGGACGACGGCACCATCAAATGGCACTTCCAGAGCACGCCCCATGATGGCTGGGACTTCGACGGCGTCAATGAGCTGATTTCGTTCAACTACAAGGACGGCGGCAAGGAGGTCAAGGCTGCCGCCACGGCCGACCGCAACGGCTTCTTCTACGTGCTGGACCGCACCAACGGCAAGTTCATCCGCGGCTTCCCCTTCGTCGACAAGATCACCTGGGCCACCGGTTTGGACAAGGATGGCCGGCCTATCTACAACGACGCCAGCCGCCCAGGCGCGCCGGGTAGCGAGGCCAAGGGCAGCTCGGTGTTCGTCGCCCCGGCCTTCCTCGGTGCCAAGAACTGGATGCCGATGGCCTACAACAAGGACACCGGGCTGTTCTACGTGCCGTCCAACGAGTGGGGCATGGACATCTGGAACGAAGGCATCGCCTACAAGAAGGGCGCGGCGTTCCTCGGCGCCGGCTTCACCATCAAGCCGCTCAACGAAGACTACATCGGCGTGCTGCGCGCCATCGACCCCATCAGCGGCAAGGAAGTGTGGCGCCACAAGAACTACGCGCCGCTGTGGGGCGGGGTGCTGACCACCAAGGGCAACCTGGTGTTCACCGGCACGCCGGAAGGCTTCCTGCAGGCCTTCAATGCCAAGACTGGCGACAAGGTCTGGGAGTTCCAGACCGGCTCCGGCGTGCTCGGCTCGCCCGTGACCTGGGAAATGGACGGCGAACAATACGTTTCGGTGGTTTCCGGCTGGGGTGGTGCGGTGCCGCTGTGGGGCGGCGAAGTGGCCAAGCGGGTCAAGGACTTCAACCAGGGCGGCATGCTCTGGACCTTCAAACTGCCCAAACAGTTGCAGCAAACGGCAAGCGCTCAGCCATAACGCTGTAACCCTACTACCAAATGACGAGAGCCCCGCTGCCAACGATGCATTCGCCCGGCACGCGGGGCTTTTTACCATCGGTCCATCGCCTGTCGTGGGACAGGCATCGACCCGCAGAGGCTCAGCATGATCTACGCACAACCCGGAACTCCAGGTGCCGTCGTGTCCTTCAAACCACGTTACGGCAACTTCATCAATGGCGAGTTCGTGCCGCCGCTGGCTGGCCAATACTTCACCAACAGTTCGCCGGTCAATGGCCAGCCGATTGCCGAATTCCCGCGCTCCACTGCCCAGGACATCGACCGCGCCCTGGACGCCGCGCATACCGCCGCTCAAGCCTGGGGCAAGACCTCGGTGCAAGACCGCGCCCTGATGCTGCTGAAAATCGCCGACCGCATCGAACAGAACCTGGAAGTGCTGGCCGTCACCGAAAGCTGGGACAACGGCAAGGCCGTGCGCGAAACCTTGAATGCCGACGTGCCGCTGGCGGCGGACCACTTCCGTTACTTCGCCGGTTGCATCCGTGCCCAGGAAGGTGGTGCCGCCGAGATCAACGAAGGCACCGTGGCCTATCACATCCATGAGCCGTTGGGCGTGGTCGGGCAGATCATCCCGTGGAACTTCCCGCTGCTGATGGCCGCCTGGAAGCTTGCCCCGGCGCTGGCCGCCGGCAACTGCGTGGTGCTCAAGCCGGCTGAGCAAACGCCCCTGTCGATCACCATTTTCGCCGAGCTGATCGCCGATTTGTTACCGGCCGGTGTGCTGAACATCGTCCAGGGCTTTGGCCGCGAGGCTGGCGAGGCCCTGGCTACCAGCAAGCGCATTGCCAAGATCGCCTTCACCGGCTCCACCCCGGTGGGTTCGCACATCATGAAGTGCGCGGCCGAGAACATCATCCCGTCCACCGTCGAGCTGGGCGGCAAGTCGCCGAACATCTTCTTCGAAGACATCATGCAGGCCGAGCCCGCGTTCATCGAAAAGGCCGCCGAAGGCCTGGTGCTGGCGTTCTTCAACCAGGGCGAGGTATGCACCTGCCCGTCGCGGGCGCTGATCCAGGAATCGATCTACGAGCCGTTCATGGCCGAGGTGATGAAGAAAATCGCCAAGATCACACGTGGCAACCCGCTGGATACCGAGACCATGGTCGGTGCCCAGGCTTCCGAGCAACAGTACGACAAGATCCTTTCGTACCTGCAGGTTGCCAAGGAGGAGGGCGCGCAGCTGCTGACTGGCGGCAGTGCCGAGCGGCTGCAGGGCGACCTGGCAAGCGGTTACTACATCCAGCCGACCCTGTTGAAGGGCAACAACACGATGCGCGTGTTCCAGGAAGAAATCTTCGGCCCGGTGGTGGGCGTGACCACCTTCAAGGACGAAGCTGAAGCGCTGGCGATCGCCAACGACACCGAATTCGGCCTGGGCGCCGGCCTGTGGACCCGCGACATCAACCGCGCCTACCGCATGGGCCGGGGGATCAAGGCCGGGCGGGTATGGACCAACTGCTATCACCTGTATCCGGCGCATGCAGCGTTTGGTGGCTACAAGAAGTCGGGTGTTGGCCGTGAGACCCACAAGATGATGCTCGACCATTATCAGCAGACCAAGAACCTGCTGGTGAGCTACGACATCAACCCGTTGGGCTTCTTCTAAACCACGCCGCTTGCTTGGCGGGCACGCCCGCTCCCACAGGGACCGCACAACTGCAGGCCTGTGGGAGCGGGCGTGCCCGCGAAGAGGCCCCCTACCAACGCACCCCGCAAGCTCGTTCCAAAGTAGCATTCGGCCCAGCCCGCCCCCGTGCATTAATGCTTCTACCGGAATTCTCCGGCACAAGAAGAGGACTTGCCCGATGTGGAATAAACCCGCTTACACCGACTTGCGCATTGGCTTCGAAGTGACGATGTATTTCGCCAATCGCTGATGCCTGCCCGGCCACCGCATCGGTGGCCGGGCCTTCAGTGCCGATGCCCCTGTGAAGCTGATCGATCGCGAGCACACACTGGCTTTGGGCAAAGGTTTCCGCCTGCACTGGGAGCCGCTGCAGGCTTGCCATGTGCTGCTGTACCCCGGAGGCATCATCGAGCTCAACGCCAGTGCCGGTTGGGTACTGGAGCTGCTGGACGGCCAGCGTAGCGTGGCTGCCATCATAGATCGCCTGGCAAGGCGCTTCCCCAGCGCAGCAGGGCTCGAAGAGGACGTGCTGGCGTTCCTGGAGGTGGCCCGCGCCAAGGCCTGGGTCGAATGAACCGTGGCCCCGCTTTGGTCTGGTTGCTTTCGCGGCCGGATGCTTTACGCTGGCGGTTACCTTCCAGAACAATAAGAACAGGCTTTCCGATGAGCCAGAGTTTCAGCCCGCTTCGCAAGTTCGTATCGCCTGAAATCATCTTTGGTGCCGGCTGCCGGCACAATGTCGCCAATTACGCCAAGACCTTCGGTGCACGCAAGGTCCTGGTGGTCAGCGACCCCGGCGTGATCGCCGCCGGCTGGGTGGCGGATGTGGAGGCCAGCCTGCAGGCCCAGGGCATCGACTACTGCCTGTACACCGACGTGTCTCCCAACCCTCGAGTCGAAGAGGTAATGCTCGGCGCCGAGATCTACCGGCAGAACCACTGTGACGTTATCGTCGCCGTTGGCGGCGGTAGCCCGATGGATTGCGGCAAAGCCATCGGCATCGTGGTCGCCCACGGGCGCAGCATCCTCGAGTTCGAAGGCGTGGACATGATCCGCGTGCCCAGCCCGCCACTGATCCTGATCCCGACCACCGCCGGCACCTCGGCGGACGTGTCGCAGTTCGTGATCATTTCCAACCAGCAGGAGCGCATGAAGTTCTCCATCGTCAGCAAGGCGGTGGTGCCGGACGTGTCGCTGATCGACCCGCAAACCACCCTGAGCATGGACCCGTTCCTGTCGGCCTGCACCGGCATCGATGCGCTGGTGCATGCCATCGAGGCCTTCGTCTCCACCGGCCACGGCCCGCTGACCGATCCCCATGCGCTGGAGGCCATGCGCCTGATCAATGGCAACCTGGTGGAGATGATTGCAAACCCCACCGATATTGCCCTGCGCGAGAAGATCATGCTCGGCAGCATGCAGGCGGGGCTGGCGTTCTCCAATGCGATTCTGGGCGCGGTGCATGCCATGTCGCACAGCCTGGGCGGGTTCCTCGACTTGCCCCATGGCTTGTGCAACGCGGTGCTGGTGGAGCACGTGGTGGCGTTCAACTACAGTTCGGCACCCGAGCGTTTCAAAGTGATTGCCGAGGTATTCGGCATCGACTGCCGTGGCCTCAACCATCGGCAAATCTGCGGCCGCCTGGTGGAGCACCTGATTGCCCTGAAGCACGCCATCGGCTTCCATGAAACCCTGGGGCTGCATGGGGTGCGTACTGCCGATATTCCGTTCCTGTCGCAACATGCGATGGATGACCCGTGCATCCTCACCAACCCCCGTGCGTCGAGCCAGCGTGATGTTGAGGTGGTCTATGGCGAGGCCCTCTGACGAGCAGCAACGGGCGCTGGCCGGGCTGCTGGGGCTGGGCGACCACTCGGCGCGCAAAAGCCACTACCCGGAACTTTCCGCCCGTCTGGACGAACTGGAGGCCGAACGCAACCGCTACAAGTGGCTGTTCGAAAACGCCGTGCACGGGATTTTCCAGGCCAGCCTGCAGGACGGCATGCGTGCCGCCAACCCGGCGCTGGCGCGCATGCTCGGTTACGACGACCCGCAAGCGGTATTGTTTTCCCTGACTGACTTGGCCGCACACCTGTTTGACGGCGGCACCGAGGAGTTGCAGGCCATTACCGCTATCCTCGCCCGCGAGCACAGCCTGCATGGCTACGAAACCCGTTTGCGGCGCAAGGACGGCAGCCACCTCGATGTGCTGATGAACCTGCTGCTCAAGCCCGGCCAGGAGGGCATAGTAGAGGGGTTTGTCGCCGACATCACCGAACGCAAACTGGCCCAGCAGCGCCTGCAACAGCTCAATGACGAACTGGAGCAGCGGGTTGCTGCGCGTACCGATGAATTACTGGAGGCGCGTGATGCCGCAGAGGCGGCCAACCGCAGCAAGGACAAATACCTCGCCGCCGCCAGCCATGACCTGCTGCAACCGCTGAACGCTGCGCGCCTGCTGATCTCCACCTTGCGCGAGCGGCCGTTGCCAGAGGCCGAGCATGTGTTGGTGGAGCGCACCCACCAGGCCCTGGAAGGCGCCGAAGACCTGCTGACCGACCTGCTGGACATTTCTCGGCTCGACCAGGCGGCGGTCAAGCCGGACGTAGCCGTGTACCGCTTGGATGAGCTGTTCGCGCCGCTGGTCTCGGAGTTCAGCTCGGTCGCCGATGCTGCAGGCCTGAAGCTGCATGCGCGCATAGCCGACTATGCCATCTGCACTGACCTGCGGTTGCTGACACGTATCCTGCGCAACTTCCTCAGCAACGCGTGCCGGTACACCGACCAGGGGCGGATCCTGCTCGGCGCGAGGCGCCGCAGCGGCCATTTACGGCTGGAGGTGTGGGATTCCGGGCGGGGCATTGCGCAGGATCGGCTGCAGGCCATTTTTCTCGAATTCAACCAGCTGGACGTTGGCCGCGCGGCGGATCGCAAGGGCGTGGGCCTGGGGTTGGCGATCGTAGAACGGATCGCCAAGATTCTCGGCTATCGGATCGAAGTGCGTTCGTGGCCTGGGCGTGGCTCGATGTTCAGCATCGAAGTGCCGCTTGGTAAAGCGGTGCCCCTGGCCACTCACCAGGCCGTGCCGCTGCCAAGCGTCGGCAACCCGCTGCCGGGCCGCCGCCTGTTGGTGCTGGACAATGAGGTGAGCATCCTTGAAAGCATGGGCGCGCTGCTAGGGCAGTGGGGCTGTGAAGTGGTAACTGCAACCGACCAGGAAGGCGCCTTGCAGGCCTTGCAAGAGCGCGCTCCAGAGCTGATCCTGGCGGACTTCCACCTGGACCATGGTGTGGTGGGCTGCGAGGTGGTCAGGCACTTGCGTGAGCACTTTGCCGCGCCGATACCGGCGGTGATCATCACCGCCGACCGCAGCGATCAATGCCGGCGGGCCTTGCACAAGCTTGGCGCACCACTGCTGAACAAACCGGTAAAACCGGGGAAGTTGCGCGCGGTGTTGAGCCAGTTGCTGGGGTAATTCGCTAAAGCCCCGGCGTGAGGTTGCAGTTACGGCTATTGATCGTCTGCGAGAACCTTGTAGGTACTGTGCGCCACGCGCAGGAATTTGGCGGCGGCGCCCTTGTTGACGTTGTAGCCGCCTGCGCCGCTGTGAGCGTCACGGGCATAGTTGGCGATGGTGGTGCCGATTGCTGTTTTCATGAAAAACTCGAAACCGATCCGATACTTTTCGACCAGCGCTGGCCCGTCCGGGCACATTACACGGCGGTGCTCGGACGTGAGCTCTTGAAGCTCGAAAGTATCTCCCAGAGCGCCATTACGGGTTTCCAGGACAATGGATTCGTACAACGTCATGTTCTTTCCTTGGTAAATGGGGCGGCCTGCTCAGTCAGGCCGCCTGAGTCTATCTGCAAACCTTGCAAGTGGCTGGTTTTCAGAACACGCGAACGGCACCGGCAGCTACGGGCAAGAACAGCCAGGCCTCTGTCACCGGCTTGCCTGATGCGGCCTCCACGGCCTTGGCGTAGGCCTGCAACTGCCCCGCGTGCGTTGCCGCCAGCCGCTGCCATTGCGCCTCGGGTGCCGGGTTGGACTTGTGGTCGATCAACACCCAACCCTCTGGGGTGGCCAACAGCAGGTCAATGCGGCCATCCAGTACCTGGCCGGCATCCAGCAGCTGTTGTACCGGGTATTCAGCCACCGCGTCGGCGTGGGGCCAGCGACTTGCAATCCAGGCATGCAAGGCCGTTACCTGGGCCAGTACCTGGCGGGCATCGACGTGTTCGAGTACGTCCAGGCCCTGCAGCAATCGGTTGACCTCGTCCTGGCTTATCGGGCGCTCCGGGTCGCTGAACGACAGGCCAAGGCTGGCATGAATCGCAGTGCCTACTGCGCTCATGTCCGGGTTGCCTTGCAAGGTGATGCGGCTACCGATACGGCAGGTTTCCTGTGCACCAGCAAGCGCGCTGGCCTGGGTGGCCGAAGGCTGCACCCCAAGTGGCAATCGAGGTGTAACGCTGTCGGGGGACGCAAACCAGTGCAGCTGTTTGGTGGTGGCTGTTGCAATGACTGGCGCACTGCCGGCGCCAAGCGTGCGATGCTCGACGCGCACGGTTGTTCCACTTTTCAGCTGCAATTCATGTGTGCCTGCTTCGGTCGTCAGCCATGGAGCCTGGACGCAATCTAGCCACGGCCCAGTCAACCGCCTGCTGGAACGAGCAATCACCAGAAAATCACGGGCGCGGGTCATGCTCACGTACAGCAGGCGCTTGGCTTCCTCGACAGCCTCATCGCGGCACGCCTTGGCAGCGGGGGTTTTGCCGATGGTGTCCGCCAGCGGCACGTTTTTCTGCTTGCCCAGTGGCCACGGCCAGTAACGGATAAAGCGGTCGCGCAATGGATCATTCGGGTCCAGGGCACTGTCGGACTGCGCCGAAACCGACCACAGCCGCTCGCCAATGTCCCGCGCCAGGTCCATCAAGATGACCACGGGCCATTCCAGGCCCTTACTGGCGTGGTGAGTCATCACCCGGACCGCATCCAGGGCCGGGGTTGCCAGCGCATCATTGCCCGCGCCGGCGGTTTGCCCCAACCAGAGCACCAGCCCGGAAATCGATGCCGCCCCCAGCCCATTGCGACAGAGGTCTTGGTAGCGTTGCGCCAGTTCAAGCAACGCGTCCAGGTTGGCCAGGCGCTTCTGCGCCTGTGCCGGCGTGGTCGACCAGCCCGTTACGCAACGGGCCAAGTCGCACTCGGCGATCAAGCGCTGCAGCGCCTCGACCGGCGTCAGCAATGGCAGGTCGGCACGTAGCCGTGCCAGTTCGGCGACCAGCGGATGTGCTGCATGCGCATCGACTGTTTGTTCTCGCCATTGGCCTTGCGGGTGCCCGGCGTGCAGATAGTGCAAGCGCTCTGCAACCCAGCTTTCTGGTTCCTCGGCGCTGGTCATGGAGACGATCTGGGCGGTGGCCAGGGTATCCGTCGGGTCATTCAACCGGCGCAAGCAGGCCAGCGCCAGTGTCGCTTCTGGCGTTGCCAGCAGCCCGGGCTGGGCCGTGGAGCAGGGCAGGCCTGCGGCGGCCAGGGCCGCCGCTACCTTGGCCACATTGCTGTGGGAGTAGCAAAGCACGGTGATATCGCCAGCCTGCAGGTCACGGGCCTGCTGGGTGGTCTTGTCGAACACCTGGTAGCGGCTTTCGAGCAGTTGCCCTATCCCTTCGGCAAGTGCACAGGTCTGCTGCTCGGCATTGCTGCCATCGAGTATCCAGTTGGCAAAGGCGGGCCCGCCAAGCGGGTCCTGTCGAGTAGGCGTGAGCCGGACCTCGTCGGCGGACAGGCTGTTGCTGAACGCCTGGGTGAACACTTCGTTGGTCAACTCGACAAGCTCAGGGCGCGAGCGCCAGGATTTGGGCAATACCTCTTTGACCCCGCCCATGCCAGGCAAAGCGCCAAGGATGGCTTGCATCAAGGCGCAGTCGCTGCCACGAAAACCGTAGATCGCCTGTTTGATATCGCCTACCCAGTAAACCCGCTTGGCGATGCGGGCAAGCTTCAGGAAAATCGCCAACTGCATAGGGCTGGTGTCCTGGAACTCGTCAACCATGACCAGGTCCAGTTCTTGCTCCAGCACCTCGATGACCGCGGGGTTGTCCAGCAATCTGAGCAACGCATGTTCCTGGTCGGCGAAGTCCAGCACGCCCAGCTCGATCTTGTTACGGCTGTACAGTTGCAAGGCATCGATGGCGAGGTTGAATATCTGGTCCAGGTATTCCCTCAGATCGGCGTGCAGGCGCGGGTGCTCGGCATAGCGCTGGACCCTTTCGGTCACGCCGGCCACCAACGGCGTCAGCTTGGCTTCCGGTGCCGTTTTCGCCAGCTTTGCCCAGTCACTCCAGCGGGCATTGCCTTGTTGCAGTTCACGCTGGAAGTCCTTGAGCAACGTTATGTACGTCGCTGTCAGCCTGACTTTGCTGTTGGCGGCTTGCAGCTGGGCAAGCACATCTGGAATGGTGCGCAGCAGTTCACGGTCCAGATCGCTGCTGGTTGCGCTGGGGAAGTGCGCAAGCAGGTCCTGGGCGTTACGCGCAGCGAAGCCGCGCGCGCGGTCGAGGTCAATGTCATTGCTGCGCAGTTGATCCAGCAGTCGGCGTAGTGCGACTTGCCAGTTGTCACTGGGATGGTCACTCTGCTGGAGGGTAACCTCCAGCCCCAGGCGCCGACTGATGGCAAGGAACGCCTCCATGCGCGTACCGTCAAGGACGCTATCGACGGCCTGGTTGAGCAGCACCTTCGCCTGCTCTTCTTCCAGCACGCGCTGTTGCGGTGGCATGCCGGCTTCAAAGGCGAAGTGCTCGAGCAACTGGCCACACAGGCTGTTTACCGTACCGATGCGTGCCTGGCCCATAGCGCTGGCCAGGCCGACCTGCCCCTTGTCGAGCAGGTGGCTGCGCACGCGCTCGCGCAGCTCGGCAGCGGCTTTGCGGGTGAACGTGGTGGCGATGATGCCCTCTGGCTGCACCTGTTGGCTGGTCAGCTCCTGGTACAAAAGCTCCGTGAGCCGATAGGTCTTGCCGCTGCCAGCGCCAGCGCTGATGAACGTGATGCGCGGGTTGTCGGACATGCTCATTGCTCCCATCCAGCCAAGCTCAGGTAGTCGTTGTAGGCTTCTTTGAGGTATTCCATGGCCAGTGCATGCGCCGGTGGCTGGGAAGCCTCGTCCTCCTCGATGCCTACCAGTGCCAGCTCGAAGTGGCCATCTGCAAGCTGCCCTTGCCGCCATTTCCAGGCTTTGATGAAGGCCTGCCACAGCTCGCGGGTGTTGCCTGGAGGGTTGGCAGGCACCTGTTGCGCGTCGGCGAACACGCGGTCGTCCGGTGTCAGCAAGCGTGCAGGCTCCAGAATGAAATACGCCACGGATGGCACCGAGCCGGTCTGCTGCTGCAGCAGTTCGGCATAGATCGCCAGTTGCAGATGGCGGTTGGCCTGAAGTTGGTCGGGGTACTTCTTGCCACCGGCCCACTTCATGTCGACGACCGCACGCAGCTCGTTGGCGGTGGTCACTACCAGGTCTGCCGAGCCTGCCAGCGCACCGCCCACGAAGGTGCCGGCCAGTGGCTGCTCAGTGGTGACAGCCACGACATTGGCCCGTGCGAAATGGCTGCGCAGCTGGATCATTGCGCGACGTACGCGGTGGCGCAGTGTTGCCAGATCGGCGCCACGGCCGCGCATCAGCAGGACCGCCCCTTCCTCGAGCACCACCTGCTCGAAGTGCGTGGCGAACCAGGTATCGAACGCGTCAGTGGACATCGTCAGCGCGTCCGGCACGTTGAAAAAGCGCTCGGCCAGGCGGTGTGCGAGCGCGCCATTCAGTCGATAGCTGTCGCTCAAGCTGGGGCTGTTGCTGGCCTGGATCCTGGCACCGTACTGCAGCAGCCAGTGGTAAGGGTTGAACAGCAACAGGTTAAGGCTTGTATACGAAGCCTTCTCTGGCGCAGCCAGTGGGGTGCCGGCAGGCAGCTTCCACCAGCGTTTGCGTAGCGGCAGCGCGTGCAGGGTTTGTGCCTGGCACAACGGCCCTGGCGCGAGCATGAGGTCCTCCAATGCGTGCACGTGCGGCTGGCTGACGACCGTTTCGATCAACTGCCAGAGCGGGTGGGGCTCTTCCTGGGGCGGCGCCAGCACCAGTGTCAACTGCTGCCGTGCTGCCAGGACGGGACGCAGCCAGTCCTGGGCTGCCTGAGCCAGCTGCGCGGTGCTGTCGGGCAAGGCGACACCCAGGTCTGCCCATTGGCGGCTTTCGGCTCTGGACCACGGGGAGCGTGCCGGCAACGCCGGCATGGCCAGGTTCCACCATGTCACGGTGTCGGCCGGTTCGATGGCTGCACCCGGGCGAGTGACGGTCAGGTAGGCGCCGGCCTGTGCCGCCAGCAGCGGGTTGTCCGAGCCGTTTGCAGTCGCTTGCTCGATAACCTGCTGCAACTGCCGTGGGCGCAGGAACTCGACACCTTGCTGCTCGAGGGCGGCCAGTGCCTGCAGCGCTGCCTGACATTGGCCATGGCCGGCCTGCGCTGCCTGGCGCTGTGCTGGGTCCTGGTGCCCCAGGCGCAGCTGAAAGAACGCTTGCAAGCGCTGAACGCGCACCTGCACTTCGTTCAGCGGAGCACCCGTGTCAGGGGAAAACGTGGGTGCTTCGAGCCAATGTTCGATAGACGTGCGAACACTTGGCGCGTCAGGGCCGTAGTACGCGCTGATGCGTTCGAGCAGCCTGTCCCATTCGGCCCCGACAATGCCGGGCATGCTGGATATCTTGGCTGCCAGCTGGCGGCGGGCAAACAGCCGAACGGGGTTGATCGGATGGGTCAGGAACTGCAGAAGCACCGGGTAATTCAGCGGTGCCCAGAGCAATTCCATCGTCAGCGGCAAGACTTGCAAGGCCGGCCGCAGAATGCTGCTGCCAGAAAGGCCATGCCGGGCCTGGTTCGCACCTGCCAGGTGGCTGTCCAGGCAGGCGCCGTCGGCAGTGGCCACCAGCAGCGTCTGCCGGCCTTGGGGCAATGTGCGGCTGAGCCAGGTAGCGGCCAGCGTTCGGGTCTGCGCCTGGACCACCCGGACGCTTCCGTCATCCTGCCAGGGCACGGGGGAGACGGGCGCGCCTGCAACACTGTCGCGCAATACCGCCTGCAACTGCCCGAGAAAACCTGGTGCAGCACCCGACGGGTTAGGCAGCTGCGCGTGAGGCAGCCGTTGCAGCACCCGTTGCCAGGCCAGGGGGTACACCTCCCATGCATCGCTGAGGTACACGTTGGTAATGCAGGCGCGGCGAACGGCCAACGCTTCGGCAACCTGTTGCAGTCGTTGCCCGATGGACGGTGGCACGACCTCGCAAGCATCGGCTTCAACTTCGGCAAGGTCGTTGATCCGTTGGCTGGCAACTGCTTTTGCGCGTCCGTCCCAGCCGTGGAGGTACAAGTCGTCGCGCCAGGCCAGCAGCGTGGCTGCCACGCCCAGTTCGTCGGCGCTGAAGCTGGCGTGATAGAAGCGTTGCCCGTTATCGCACTGGGCCAGGCAGGCGCGGTACGCGGCTGCGCGCTGCGCTGCACATGGCCGCACGGCGAGCAGGCCCAGCTGGCCTTCGAGGATGTCCAGCAAACCTTGTGGCCCGACTGTCAGGGCGCCTAGCCGATTGCCGGGCTGTGTAGCCCGCTGACCGTCGAGTTGCATTCCGAACGTGATGAGCATTTCAGGCACTTTGGCGCTCCTTGTATCCAGCGCACCACTTGGGCAGCAGTGACGTTGGCCTGTGGGCAGGTTTGTTCCATTGTGTGAGCGGGGGGCGACAGCTTGTGTCGCAGCCAGCTTGTGCGCTGGCTGGCGGGCAATTGGCGCGATGGTGGCGTTGGCTGGACGTCAGGGCTCCGGGTCAGGAGGTCAGTCGCTGACCACCGGGTAGCAGGCGTCGCCCCAGAGGGTGTCGGGGTTGTCGAGCATAAGCAGGATGATCAAAGGGACCAGCTTGCCCAGCAGTTTGGTGCAGTCGCGCAGCTGTGTGCGATTGACGCTGCCGTTCCAGGTCGCACCGCCGTGCATCAGTTGATTGCGCAAGGTGTAGATGCGGTTGAACAGTACCCCCAGAACCTTGGCCGTATCACGTTCCGCCAGTGCGTGGTGGGCGGCGCGTTTGCCGTTGCGCAGGCGTTCTTCCCACTCGGCTTCGCTGATTTTGCCGTTCTGGAACTCCCAGAAGCTCTGGAACACATAGGGGTTGTCCAGCAATGCACGGATGCTGCCAGAAAACTCCGACCACACCAGTTTCTCGATGACATGCTCACTGTCCAGCACGCAGAGCTTGTGCAGGAAGGCCTTGAATGCCTCTTGTTCGGACAACCGATACTGCTCGTCGATATCCGTGGCGTAGGCGGCGTTGAAGGCGATCCACAGGAAAACGAAACGACCATCGACGTCGTCGGCCTGCTCGGCGCGCTGTAGCCAGCTCAGGGCCCGGTGTATACGAATCGCCAGGTTGGGGTGATGGGCGTCGCGTTCAATGCGCTGACGAGTCTTGAGCGACTGGTAGTCCATTGCGTTTGCTTCCTTGGCTTGGGGCAATGCTGGCTGGGAGGCCGTATTCGCGTGGCAGGGCCCATCAGGTAAGTTATGGCTATAGGCTATCACTCATTGCAGTCATGACTCTACTCGCTTACCGGGCTGTACCGCTTCGGGCACCAGGTGCTCAGGCCAGGCACTGTTCAGGCGCGTACGCGGCGGCGGCGCGGCGCAGCGTATCGCCGATCTGTTGGCGCAATTGTGCTGGCGCATGCACCACCACCGCGTCACCGAGCGACAACAGCCACCAGTGCAGCTGCCAGGTATTATTGACCGTTGCCTGAAGGCGGAAGCCTTGCTCCCACGGTTCGAGCGTCATGTCCGTGCTCAGTGGGGTTTCGCGAATCAGGCGTGCCTGGCGTTCGCTCACCCAAGCTTCCAGGCAGATCTTTTCGGGTTTGCCAAATTGCAGGGCATCCGTGGCGAGGTAGCTGTGCAATTCGAACGACTCCAGCCCCTGGCACGGCGAGTCGAGTACGGTCACCTCTCGGAAGCGGTGCACCGCGAATTGACGGACATCGGTGTAGGGCGCCGCCGTGGCGATGAGGTAAGTGATCAAGCCGCGCTGCACAATCGCCAGCGGGTTGAGTGTCAAGTCGCTTTGCTTGTCATTGTGCGCCGAATAGTACTGGCAGCGGATCTGCTGTTCGCTGATCAAGGCGTGCTGCAGGGCTTCAAGCGTTTCTGCATGAACCTGCGGCGCTTGCATGTTGAAGTCCGGCCGCACGCTGGCCACTTTGTCTGGCCAGCGGGCTGCTGGGTTGCCGTCGCCCAACCCCTTGAGCTTTTGCCGTGCGTGCTCGAAGCGTGGTTCCAGAACACTCAGCATGCTCCCTGGCAACAAGGGGCGAACGGCGTCCTCGACCAGCGCCAGGCTGACGGCTTCGGTCAACGTGATGCCTTGCAGCTCGACACTCACACCTGGCTTCCAGTACCAGCCCGATGGCGTTCCCCCTTCGTTGCGCTGCAACGGAAACACCAGGGAAAGGTCATGCAGATCGCGCTCGATGCTGCGTCTGCTGATGACGTAGCCCGCATCCGTCAGGCGGGCCAGCAGTTCAGTCACCGTGCTGCCGGGGGCGCGTTTTGGCAGCTGGCGCAGCAGCTCCCACTGGCGGCTCAGCGCGGTATGGGTCTTGGCTGAAGGCAAGAGAGTCATCCTTGTGGTGGCAGGGCTGGCTTATGGCCAGCAATGGCGGCTAGTCTGCCTATCGGCGCCAAACCTGCAACCTTTAATTCGTCCACTGGGTGAAGCCGATGGGGCGTTGTTGCGCCGTAGTTTTCAGGCGGCATTCGGCAATCAACGCCGTGGCCAGTTCATTGGCGTTGGCAAAGGGTTTGAATCGGCCGCGTCGGGCAACCGCGGCGAAGTCACCCGGGGTCAGGCAGGTTTCGCCGCGCAGACGGGCGGCGGCAGCGTGCTGTGGGTCTTTGAGCCCCAGCGCCTTGAGGTGTGCGCTGAACAGCGCTTGAACCTGGGCGGTTTTCAGGTAGCCGAAATGCACTTTGAGGTCGAAGCGGCGCAAAGAGGCTTCATCCAGATCGCTCATCAGGTTGGTCGAGGCGATGAACAGCCCTCGGTAGCTTTCCATTTGCGTGAGCATTTCATTGACCGCAGTGACCTCCCAGCTCTGGCGAGCCTTGCGGCGGTCCTGCAGGAAGCTGTCGACTTCGTCGAGCAGCAGAACGGCCTGTTCTTGCTGGGCACGATCGAACGCTTGTGCCAGGTTCTGCTCGGTCGTACCCACGTAGGGCGAAACCAGGTCCGAGACACGCTTTACCATCAGCGGTTTGCCCAGCTGTTGCGCCAACCAGTGGCCAAACGCGGTCTTGCCGGTGCCTGGCGGGCCGTAAAAACAAAGCCGGGCCTCTGCGTCAGCGCGTAGCCCGTCGACCAGCCCGTCGAGGGGCTGGTCGGTGTTGATCCAGGCGGGGGAATAGAAAGCGGGCAGAGAATGCTCATTGCTTTGCAGCTTGTCGAAACCTTGTGCCTTCAAGGTCGCGTTCACGACGCAACGAATGGTGTTGTCCAGCATCTTGCCGGCGCGCGGGGCCACGCTTCGCCCCACACGCACTGCCCGGTCCAGCACAGCAGGGGTGACCTGGTCATGGGCGCTGAGGTGTTCTACCAAGGTACTGCCCAGCTTGCCTGCGCCACATTCGCGCAGCATCTGCTGGCGCTGCGCCAAGGGCGGGTTCGGCACCTCGATCACCAGGTCGAAGCGACGAATATGCGCAGCGTCGATGTCTTCGATGCTGTTGCTCAGCCAAAAGCACGGCAGCGTGTTTTCTTCCAGCATGCGGTTGATCCAACCCTTTTGCGAGCGCTTGCCAGCGTCTGCACTGGCGGCCTGGAAGATGTCTTCGATTTCGTCCAGTACCAGCAGGGCGGATTGCGTTTGCAACACACTGTTGGCCGCGCGCAGCGAACACAGGCGCTGTTTTGCCGATACCGGGTCGCCGTGGCTGTCGGTGCAGGCTACTTCATAAAGCGCACGGCCCAAGGTATTGGCGAGTAGCCTGCTCAGCTGGGTTTTGCCAGTGCCAGGAGGGCCGTACAGCAGGATGTTCACACCTGGGCGCTGTTTGGCCAGGACGCTGCCCAGGTAGCGCTCGGCGATCAGCAACTGCTGGCTGACATGGCTGTAGTGTTCCGCCGTCAAGCTGCCAGGAGGGCTCAAGCGAAAAGCGTAGGCGAACAGCTCCAGGGGGGTACCCTTGTTGAAGCGCAACCGGCCAGGCAGCTCCTGGTTGCTCACCGACAACATCGAGCTCAGCGCCATGGCGGCGCGGTTGCTGGTGCTGATTTCCAGCAGGCCGGTGCGCAGCAACGGGCTGTTGTGTGCCAGGCAGGCTTCTACGGTCGCAAGTGGCAAGCCGAGGAGTACAGACAGCACTTTCACTGCTTGTTTGAACCCCAGCATGCCCAACTGGTCGGTGGCATCGCTCAGCGTTGGGTCGCAGTGCAACAACACGCAGAAGCCGAGTACCTGCAGGTCCGCTTCGGAAAAACTCAGCAATTGCCCCAAAGCCTCGAGATTGGCCGCCAGGTTATCCGGGTAATCTACTTGCGGATGCTCGGCGGTGAACGCGCGCGCGCTCTTGCGCAACGCGGCCAAGGCAAGGGCAGGTTTGTAGTGGTCGTCATCCACCCACTTTGCGATGCCCAGCTCATAACCCAGGTCATCGTCATTCAGCCCGTGGCGGCCGATGAACGTACGATGCGCCCCAAGGTCCAGGAGCAGCTGGAAACTCCACTTCAGGGACAGTGTGCAGGTATCGACAGTGCGACGGCTGTCGAAGGCGAAGGGGTGCAGTCGAGAACCCATGATGAACATCCTGATGCTGTGGGGTGCTCATGGTCTGGGGGGCGATGGTCAGAATGTGTCGTCATCGGCGCTGCGCACCCCAGCGCAGCCGACCGCAAACAAATGAAAAGAAGCAATCGAACACGGGCGCGAAGCTTGGATACATCGATAAAGATAAAGGGTTGAAGCTTGCGCCGTCGTGCAAGTCATGGGTTCGGGCCAGGTGACTGGGCGCATTCCACGAGCCAGTCGATCAACACCTGCAGGCGTTTGGGCATCGGGTCATGATGCGGGTAGACCAGGTAATAGCCATAGTTGGAGGTGTCGACGAAACCGCCGAACGGCAGGACCAGTTCACCTTGCGCAATGCGCGTTCTGACCAGTTGTTCCCGGCCGATCGCGATGCCTGTGTGGTTCAGTGCCGCGAGCGTGCAAAGGTCGGAGCGATCGAAGGTGAGGAACCGGCGCGGGAGGCTGATACGCGCACCTGTGGTGCTGGCCCAGAGCTGCCATTCGGCATCGAATGCAGCGTTGTCCCAGGCCGCTACATCATGCAATGTGGTGCATTGATCCAGCCGGTTCAGGTCATTGGCCAATGCATGGGTCTGAGCGTAATGAGGGGAGCACACCGGGGCGATTCGCTCGTTCATCAAATGGATGCTCTGCAAACCCGGATGGTGACCATCCGAATAACAGAGGACCAGGTCGATCTTGCGGGTGCGGTAATCGATGCTCTCGTTGCCCACCCTGATATCGAGCTGGATGTCGGGGTAACGGGTGGTGAACTGCGCCAGCCGTGGCACCAGCCAGCACTGTGCGACTGACGGGCGTACATACAGCGTCAGCTGGCCGGCGATTTCGGCGTGCGCGCGTGCCTGCACGGCCTCGCTGAGCTCATCCATGGTGCGCTGCATGACCGCGAACAGGCGCTCGCCGTCTTCGCTGAGGCTGACTTTGCGCGGCATGCGGTGGAACAGCTTGAGCGCCAGTTCATCTTCCAGTCGATTGATGCGATGGCTCACGGCACTGGCCGTCAGGCACAGCTCATCCGCCGCGCGAGAGAAGCTCAAGTGCCGTGCGGCCACCAGAAAGACATGCAGGCTGCCCAGGTGCGAGCCACTGAGTTTCACGGCGCCGCCGCTGGGCTTTTTCATGGTTCAATCCTTCCTGTGCAGTTCACTGATTGCGGTTACACGCTGCGCCCTTTCGCCAGGTAGGCGTTGAACTCATCTTCCGGCACCATGCTGCCACCGGTTCCCCAGACGAGGTGGGTTGCCTGCTGCAGCTGGGTTGGGGTGAAGCCTTGACGAGCCAGGTACTCGTCTGCCTGCAATACCCGTAGCATACCGGGTACGCCGGCCAAGGCAGAAGGTTCCAGTTTGACCTTGTCCTGCTCATGGGCGATGACCATCAAGCGGTACAGTGCTTCGTCGGTCACGGTGTAGTAACCATCGATCAGCCGCTGCATGGCTTTGCCGACGAACCCGGATGGCCGCCCGACCGCCAGACCGTCGGCGGCGGTGATGTTGTCGATGCCGAAGTCCTGCACGCTGGTTTCATCGTGCAGGCCGGTGTACACGCCCAGCAACATGCAAGGGGAGTGGGTGGGTTCGGCAAAGATACAGTGCACCGCATCGCCGAATACCAGCTTCAACCCGAACGCTACGCCGCCAGGGCCGCCCCCTACGCCGCAAGGCAGGTAGACGAACAGCGGGTGATCTGCGTCCACCTGGATGCCAGCCTGGTCGAACTGGAGGGCCAGCCGTTCAGCGGCGACGGCATAGCCCAGGAACAGCTGAGGCGAGTTCTCGTCGTCAACGAAGTAGCAGCTGGGGTCGGCTGCCGCCTGTTGGCGCCCTTGCTCGACCGCAACGCTGTAGTCGGAGGCGTGCTCGACCACGGTCACGCCGTTGGCACGCAGCTTGTCCTTTTTCCACTGCCTGGCGTCGGACGACATGTGCACGCTCACCTGGAAGCCCAGCTTCGCGCTCATGATGCCAATCGACAAACCCAGGTTACCGGTCGAGCCCACGGCGATCTTGTACTGGCCGAAGAAGGCGCGCGCCTGCTCGCTTGCCAGCCGGGTGTAGTCATCCGTTGGCGTGATCAGGCCGGCCGCCAGGGCCAGGTCTTCGGCATGCTTGAGTACTTCATGAATACCACCCCGGGCCTTGATCGAGCCGGAAACAGGCAAGTCGCTGTCTGCCTTGAGCCACAGGCTGCCGGCGTTGCGCAATGCGCCTTCCTCGATCAGCCGTTGGCGAAGCAGCGGCAATGGGGCGATGTGCGACTCGATGATGCCACCGGCTGGCGCTGTTTCGGGGAAGACTGTTGCCAGGTACGGCGCAAACCGCTGCAGCCGTGCGCTCGCCGCCTGCACGTCTGCAGCCGTGAGGCCCACGTCGCGTAGGGCTTCGGATGCCTGGGCGATACCCGGGTTGAACCAGCTTGTTTCTTTCAGGGCGACCAGGTCGGCGATGATCGGGTGGCTTTGTTGCCAGGCTTCCAGGGTTTTTCCGTGAATCATGATTTCACCTGTTGTGCAGTCTTTGCAGAGTAGATCAGACAATTTTTGAAAGGAGCAGGGTCAGGCACAAGGCGATCACCGAGGCCAGCACTGTCGCCGCAGTGAATTTTTTCAACGCATCGCTGAGTGACAGCCCCAGATACTCCTTCACCACCCAGAACGCCGAATCGGTAATGTGTGTCCAGCCGATGGCGCCTGCACCGATGGCGATCACCAGGATTTCCCGGTTGTATTCGGGGTGTTGGCCCAGGATCGGCATGACCATGCCGGCCGCGCTGATCATTGCCACCGTGGCCGAACCGACCGCGAAGTGCATGATCCCAGCGATCAGCCAGGCGAGGATGATCGGGTTGAGCTGGGTCTGGTTGAGCACGTCAGCCAGCGCCTTGCCGATGCCGCTACCGACCAGCATGTCGTTGAAGGCGCCGCCGGCACCGATAATCAGCAAAATACCGGCCAGGGGCGGGAAGCAGCGCTGGGTCAGGTTGAGCAACTGCGCCATGTCCAGGCCGCGGCGCAGGCCCAGTGCCCAGTAGCCGAACATAACCGACAGCGCCAGGGCGATCAGTGGGTTGCCAACGAAGGCCACCCACTCGTACAGCGTGGAGCCCTTTGCCAGCACCATGACGGCCAAGGTTTTGCCGACCATCAGCAGCAACGGCAGCAGGACGGTGGCGAGGGTAATGCCGAAAGCAGGCAGCGGCTGGTCATCGACCTGGGCCTCGGTACGTGCCGAAAGGAAGGTATCTTGCGCTTGTGTTGCGCCGCGCTTGCAGGCGAAGCGTACCCAGACCGGGCCGGCGATGATGGCAGTGGGCAAGCCAACGATCAGGCCATAGAGGATGACCGTGCCGATATCGGCATTGAGCATGCCGGTAATCGCCGTAGCAGCTGGGTGTGGCGGCAGAATGCAGTGCACCACCATCAGCGAGGTGGCCAGCGGGACGCCGAGGTACAGCATGCTGATGCGGGTTTGCCGGGCAACCACGTAGATCAGCGGAATGAGCAGCACGAAGCCGACCTCGAAAAACACCGGGATGCCAGCGATGAAGCCCACCAGCATCATGGCCCATGAAGCATTGCGTTCACCCAACAGGTTCAGCAGCGTGGTGGCGATGCGCCTGGCCCCACCCGACTCTTCCAGCAGTTTGCCGAGGATACTGCCCAGGCCGATGATGCCGGCAAGAAAGCCCAGCGTGCTGCCCATGCCTTTTTCGAACGCGGCAACCATGGCCGTCGGCGGCATGCCGGTACCAATGCCCACCACCAGGCTTGCGGCCAGCAGTGCCAGGAAGGGGTGGACCTTGAGCTTGCTGATCATGACCACGATCAGCAGTATTGCAGTGCCCAGAACGATTAATGAGAACGTTGGAGTCATCGTGTAGTTATCTCTATCGCTGATCGCTTCCGTGCGAGCTTCTTGTTGGTTTGCAACCATTAGATTTCAGCGATTTGATCGACTCAAACGATCACTCCTCACACCATAGGTGAGCCCATGTCATGCATGGCGTCAGCACTTATTGTCGCGCCGACCAGGCGCAATTCAAGGCTGCCATCGCGATCGCCAGTGCCGCCCCGGCGTAGGCCCAGATCGCTGGCACCTGCGGCAGCAGCACACCCGCCAGCATCGGCCCGAGCCCCGCGCCAATGTCACGCCACACGGCGTTGCCGGCCAGCGCCTGGATGCGTTGTTGCGGGTTGCGCAGGGCCACCAGTGTCATCACCAGCGGCAGTTGCAGGGCGCGTAGCACCAGCACGAAGAAGGCGCCGATGAACAACCAGTGGCTGGCAAACAGCAGCAGCGCCAGCGACGTGGCCAGTGACAGCGCTACCAACATGCGCAGCGGCCCGAAGCGGTCGGCCAGGCGCCCGCCGAAGGGGCTGAAGAGCATTTCGCTCAGGTAGCGCACCGCCATCAGCACGCCCGCTGCCAGCACGCCGGACTCCCCCAGGTGGGTTTGTGCGTAGAGCGAGAGGCCGAAGATGAACAAGCCGTCCAGGGTCACCCCTTCGATGAAGGACCAGGTAGCGATGCTGTCGGGCAGGCGCAGGCGCCGGCCCCCGCGGCTGGCGACCGCGTGGCCGGTGCCGGGCAGGGCGCGCGCACGCCACAGCCCGAACAAAGCACCGATGCAGAGCACGAAGAACACACTGCGCGGGCCGTAGGCCTGTGCCATCAGTGCACCCAGCGGCAAGGCCAGCATTGGCCCGATGGAAAGGGTCGCTCGCGAGCGCCCCGCACGGCGTGCCGCCCCTTGTACCTCAGCGGTAGCGAGGGTTTGGGTACTCAGGTTGAACGTGGCAAAGCACAGGCCCCAGACCAGGCGCAGCAACAGTAGCGCGGCGAAACCGGTCAGCATCGCATTGCCCAGTGCGCACACGGCGGCGGCGAAGGCCGCAAGGCTGCAGGCCGCGCGGTCACCATGGCGGGCATAGAAGCGCACGACCCAGCCGTAACCGATGATGCGCACCAGGCGGTTGGCCGCCAGCAGCACGCCAGCTTCGGCCAAGGTCACGCCGAAGTCGGCTGCGTACATCGGCAGCAGCAGGTAGAGCAGTACGTCACTGGGCAGGCACAGGCTGAGCACCTGGGCCGCGTTGCGCGAGTCTCGGTCGGCGCGTTGGGTTTGCACCGGAGTGGCGACGGACGACATGACAATCTCGTGACAAGGGGAGGGTGCAGGATAACCTGCGTCGCTTCCCCAATGAAACCTGGCCACGGCGCCTCATTCAGCCATAAGGCGGCGCCGGCAGTTCAGCCAGGAGTGTCTTCAACCCGTCGCTCCATTGCCTGCGAATTTGCTGGTAATAGGCATCGTCGCTGTTGATGCGCCTGCGTGTCATGCTCTCCAGGCTGTTCTTGCGGTACACCAGCAAGTCCAGCGGCATGCCCACCGACAGGTTGCTGCGGATGGTGGAGTCGAACGAAATCAGGCCACAGCGCAACGCTTCATCGAGCGGCGTGCGGTAATCCAGGTTGCGGTCGAGTATGGGTCGGCCGTACTTGCTTTCACCCAGTTGCAGGAACGGAGTATCCGGCGTGGCCTGAAAGAAATTGCCCTGCGCGTAGACATTGAAAATGGCCATGGGCCCGGCGGCTATCTGGCCGCCGACAATGAATGAACTGCTCAGGTCGATGCCCGCGGTGAGTTTGCTGCGGTCACGGCTGACCACTTCGCGCAGGGTGTCGGCAACCAGCACCGTGGCATCGAAAAGCGTGGCAACGTTCAGCAGGTGCTGGCCGCTGCCCAGGGTACGCTGGCGCAGCAGGTTGACCACGGACTGCGAGGTCGCCAGGTTGCCGGCGGTCTGCAGCACGATCAGCCGCTCGCCTGGCACGCTGAAGACGAACAACTTGGCAAAGGTGGAGATCTGGTCGATGCCGGCATTGGTGCGTGAGTCGCTGATGAAGACGAGCCCGTCCTCCAGGTGCATGGCGACGCAGTAAGTCATGCGGTTTCCCTTGTGTTGCGTATGGAGTGGCCTTGCCGCGCTCGCGCGACAAGACCTGCCTGCAGCCAACCTGTCACTGGCGATGAACGTGGACGCTGGCCTGCATCGATTCGACGCCGCCGCCACGGCGCACCCCCCTGACTGGGCAGGCATCGAGGTAGTCCAGGCCAACTGCCAGCTTCAGGTGACGTTCTGGGCGCGTCAGGCGGTTGGTGACGTCGAAGCTGAACCAGGCGTCGTTGATCCACGCTTCGGCCCAGGCGTGGCTGGCCAGATGCTGCTCGTCCTCGGTGCACAGGTAACCGGAAACGTAGCGTGCCGGCACCCCCAGGCTGCGTGCGCAGGCCAGGAAGGCATGGGTGTGGTCCTGGCACACGCCAGCGCCACCCCTGAACGCTTCGATGGCTGTGGTGCCCACCGAGGTGGCCCCAGGGCTGTAGGGCATGTGCTCGGCCAGGCCTTGCATCAGCCCCGTCAATGCCCCCCGGTCGCGATGCTTGCCGCACTGCCGGTTGGCGAAGGCCTTGAGTGTGTCATCGGCTTGAGTCAGTCGGCTGTCACGCAGGAAGGGCAGAGGCGACTGGCTTTCGCCCTCCTGCTCGCAATCCGGGTCGATCTCTACCTGGCCACTGGCAGTCAGTGCAAGGTGCCCGTGGGGTTTGTCCAGGGTCAGCACATGCAGGATGTTGCCGTACGGGTCGATCTGGCTCTTGACCTTGCTGGGAAGGACCAGTTGCCAATCATCGATGCGTTGGCGTTCGCTGCTGCGTGGCGTCAGGCGCAGGAACTGAATGCTGTTGCTGACGTCGCTGGCGTAGCTGTAGGTAGTGTCGTGGCGAATGCACAGTTTCATACAACCTCCAGGTAGGAGTGATGGACCGCCTGGCCCAGTTGGTTGACGCGGCCGATGAAGTCGGTCAACCAGGCGTGCAAGCCTGCGTCGAGGACTTCCTCGATGGCGGTGTAGCGCAGGCGCGCATTGAGTTCGGCGGCCATGCGCTGGGCGGCGCGCCCGCTGCTGCCCGGCAGGCCAGCCAGGATCAGGTCCAGCTCCTCGATGCAGGCGTGCAGCGAGCGCGGCACATCAACCCGCAACAACAGCAGCTCGGACACCGGCCGGGCACTGGGCGCGGCGCGATACAGCTCGTTGAAGGCTTCATACGAGGTCAGCGCGCGCAGCAAGGCGCTCCATTGGTAGTAGCCGCGGGCGGAACTATCGCTGACCTCTTCGGAGGCTTCGCCGAACATTTCGTAACGCGCATCGAGCAGGCGCAGGGTGTTGTCCGCCCGTTCCAGGAAGGTCCCCAGGCGGATGAAACTGTAGGCGTCGTTGCGCATGATGGTGCCGGAGGTCGCGCCACGGAACAGGTGCGAGCGCTCCTTGACCCAGTCGCAGAACTGGCTGATGCCATAGCGGCCAAGGCCATTGCTGGCGATGTTGCGCATTTCGATCCAGGTGGCATTGATGTTCTCCCACATGTCGGCGGTGATCCGGCCGCGCACCGCATGGGCATTGGTCCTGGCGGCCTGCAGGCAGCAATAGATACTGCTGGGGTTGGTCGCGTCGAGGGCGAAGAAGTGCAGCATGCGCTCGGTGTCGAGCTCGGTGTGCCGGCGGATGTAGTCGTCCAGTGTGCCGGAGGCCAACAGCGACATCGCCAGCTCGGCATGGCCGTCGCTGCGCCCAGCCTGTGGCATCAGCGACAGCGAATAGCTGACCTCAAGCATGCGCGCGAGGTTTTCTGCACGTTCCAGGTAGCGGGACATCCAGTACAGGTCCGAAGCGGTTCGCGAAAGCATGGTTCAGTCCTCCACCACCCAGGTGTCCTTGGTACCGCCGCCCTGCGACGAGTTGACCACCAGCGAGCCTTCCTGCAATGCCACGCGGGTCAGGCCGCCGGGCACCAGGCGCGTTTCACTGCCCGATAGCACGAACGGGCGCAGGTCGATGTGGCGCGGTGCGATGCCACTGTCGACGAAGGTCGGGCAGGTTGAAAGGCACAAGGTGGGTTGCGCGATATAGGCGTGCGGGCGGGCTTTGATGCGCGCACGAAAGTCCTCGATCTGGGCTGCAGTCGACGCCGGCCCGACCAACATGCCATAGCCGCCGGAGCCTTGGGTTTCCTTGACCACCAGTTTGGGCAGGTGGGCCAGCACATGGGACAGGTCCGCCGGCTTGCGGCATTGCCAGGTCGGCACGTTGTTGAGGATCGGCTCTTCGCTCAGGTAGAAGCGGATCATGTCGTCGACATACGGGTAGATCGACTTGTCGTCGGCCACGCCCGTGCCCACTGCGTTGGCCAGCACCACATTGCCGGCACGGTACACCGAGATCAGCCCCGGTACGCCCAGTGTCGATTCCGGGTTGAAAGACAGCGGGTCGAGGTAGTCGTCGTCCAGGCGCCGGTAGATCACGTCCACTTGTTGTGGGCCGGCGGTGGTGCGCATGTAGACATGCTCGTCACGCACGAACAGGTCAGCGCCTTCGACCAGCTCGATACCCATTTCCCGGGCCAGAAAGGCATGCTCGAAGTAGGCGCTGTTGAACCGGCCAGGGGTGAGCAGCACGGCAGTGGGGTTGTCCAGTGGGCTGGCGCTCTTGAGTGTGTCCAGCAGCAGGTTGGGGTAGTGGTCGATGGGCGCGATACGCTGCGCGGCAAACAGTTCGGGGAACAGGCGCATCATCATCTTGCGGTCTTCGAGCATGTAGCTGACGCCGCTGGGGGTGCGCAGGTTGTCTTCCAGCACGAAGTAGCTGCCATCGCCGTCCCGCACCAGGTCGACCCCGGCGATATGGGCATACAGCCCACGGTGCAGGTCCAGGCCCTGCATGGCGATCTGGTAGCCCTCGTTGGCCAGTACTTGCTCTGGCGGGATGATGCCGGCCTTGAGGATGCGCTGGTCGTGGTAGATGTCCTGCAGGAACAGGTTCAGCGCCTGCACCCGCTGGATACAGCCACGCTCGACCGTGCGCCATTCGCTGGCGCGGATGCTGCGCGGGATGATATCGAAGGGGATCAGGCGTTCGGTGTCCTGTTTGTCGCCGTACAAGGTGAAGGTGATGCCAGCGCGGTGGAACAGCAGATCGGCCTCGCGCCGGCGCTGCTCCAACAGCTCCAGCGGGGTGTTGGCCAGCCAGCGGGCGAACTCCTGGTAATGCGGGCGGCAACTGCCGTTCGCTTCGTACATTTCATTGAAAAAAGCCCGGGACATACCCACTCCTTGCCGCCGTCGCCGGCAGCTTCATTGCTGTTTTTCTGGGTTCTACAGGGTGCTGCCTTGCTGGGGTCGGTGGGTGCTGTGAGCCTCGGTTGCAAGTGATCGTCTATGCGTCATGCGCACAATTGCCTTTGCAATGAAGGTGCCTAAAGGCCTGTGGCGTTCCGAAATAGAGTGGAACGGGCGCGAAAACAGCAAATAGGTGCTGCTTCAGGTTGCCAGTACACGGCGGTGTTCGCCTCGGCCCCAAACAAGCAACACCTGGCTGGAAGAAGACGTGCATCAAAAAAGGGCACTTTGAATCCGCTTATGGGTTTTGACCCGCGTTGGGGCGTGCAGCGAGCAGGCTGTCCGGTGTCACCTGCGAAGAGGGCGGTATTACTTGCCAGAGCGCTCGGGAGCAAGCTTCGGAGGTAATGGCTCATGGACCTGACACCTGATGGATGGCACTGACGAATACAGCGGTGGCACAATAATGGCGGTCACCTTTGTAGCGTTTGCGCAAGGCTGGCGCTATTTCCAATTTTTCGTTTGCCAGGGACACCCATGCGTCAACCAATAAGAACGCTGAACGCCGAAAACATACACGCCATCAAGAGTGAGTTTGAACAGAGCCTTGATTGCCTGGGGGCGTCAATTCAAGGCAAGCACGGTGTTCAGCTATTGACTTCGATCAAGCGGGATAAGGTGGGGGCCGGCCCCTACCCGCAGGTCACCCTCTTTGAAGCTGCCAACCGAATCATGTCCGACCTGGTGATCCTCAATGGCATCGCTGGCCTGCTTAGAGAAAAAACATTCCCGTTCACCGAATACACGGTGGAGTTTGGAAATGAAGACAAGAACGGCTTCGACATTCGCGCCTCCTCCCCCAGCGAAACGCTGATTGGCGAGGCCTTCAATGTCGCGCCGTCGTTCTTCCAAGGCAAAAAGGCCAGCGCACTGCGCAAGTTACGTCAAGGCGGCGCTGCCGCACGCTACAAGCTGCTCATGTTCAATTCAGATGCCACGCCTGAACGGTATTCAGCCAAGCATGAACCGGGCACCTTCCACATTGCAGTCGATATTGCCTCCGGCATGATCTCGGTGCGCTGCGCGCCGGTGACAGCGTAAATTCCAACAACGAAAAGATCAGTCCAAAACCTGCTGCACGGTTCGTCAGGAGGATGAGCATTTCAGAGTGACTACGTATTTGCTGAAGACATTGCTCAAAGACATTTCTAGACGGCGTCGAGATGAGAGGCCGTCCTCACGGTACAGGCAGCCAAATCCTCCAGAAAGGCCTGCAGGATAGGCGGGCGCGACACACCGCGCCGGGTAGCCACATCGAAGGGCGAGCTGAGGTCCAGCGTGTTGGCCCCCAGGCGGCGCATTTCGCCGGTCTTGACCCATTGCTCGGCAAAGTGCACGGGCAAAAAGCCGATATAGGCCCCGGAAATGATCAGGATCGCCGCTGCCTCGATGTTCTCCACCGTCGCATCGGCCTTGGTGATGCCCAACTGCTCCAGGTCGTACTGCTGCATGTAGCCGCGCACCACGATACGGCTTTGGCGCACGTCCTCCATCAGTCGGCCGTTGCCCGCATTGCTGGCAAACAGCGGGTGACGCCTGCCGCAGTACAGGCCAAGCGCCTCGTCATAAAGCGGCAGGTAGGACAGCCCGGCGACGCGCATGGGGAAATGGCCGATGGCCAGGTGCAGCCTGCCGTCCAGCACGCGCTCTTCAAGTTCTGCCGGGGCACCGATGTAGATGTGCAGGTGGGCATCATGCCCACGTGAAACGAAGCGTTGGGTGGTGCGCGGCAGTGGCGAGACGGGGTCGGTCAGGGTGGAGTCGATGATGCCCAGGTTGAGCTTGCCGCTGATGTGCTGCTTGAGCACGTCGGCGTCCAGGCAAAAGCTCTCCACGGCACTGAGCAGGCGCAGGGTTGCCTCATGGATTGCCACCCCTTGCTCGGTCAGGCGAAAGCCACTGCGCCCGCGCTGGCAAAGCCTGACCCCCAGGCGGGTTTCCAGGTGCGACATCTGTTCGCTGATGGTCGACTGCCCGGCATTGAGCGCCGCTTGCGCTGCGGAAAAGCCGCCGCACCGGACGATAGTGGTGAATACCCTGAGCAGCTTCAGGTCGACATCGTGGAGCTGGATCACCGTAGCCTCCCGGCAGAGCCTCACATCGCCAGTGCTGATATGAGCGCCCATGTATTGTTCTTGTTGCGCAAGCTAAACATGAGCGCCTCGCCACTGCAATGCCTGGCATTTTCTGGACTCGCTGCCTGCCAATACTTCGGGCTATGGCGATGTATGTATCTGCACTTGCGCATTTTTCCCCGCCAACCTGGTTGCCATAGTGGCTGCAACGGTGGTCGAGCAGTCGCCCCGTCTCCTGACATAGAACAACACGTGGAGAAAGCAGAACATGGCAAAGCACGGTTACGAGTCTGGCCGCCTGAACCTGCCCTTCGTGGGCCATTGCACGTTCGCCAAGGCGCCGGTATGCACCGACTGGGCGGCAATCGACGCCGATGTGGCGATTTTGGGGGCACCCAACGACATGGGCACCCAGTGGCGTTCGGGTGCGCGTTTTGGGCCGCGCGGCATTCGTGAGGCATCGACCTTGTTTTCCTTCGGCCATGCCGGTGCCTATGACTTCGAAGATGACGCCACCTACCTGACCGAAGACCAGGTGCGCATGGTCGATGTGGGCGACGCCGACATCGTGCACACCGACATGGCCAGCAGTAACGCCAACATCGAGTCGGCCGTGCGGCAGATTCTTGCGGCGGGGGCGATGCCGGTGGTGCTGGGCGGTGACCATTCGGTGCATGCCCCGGTGATCAAGGCGTTCGAAGGCCATGGGCCGATCCACATCGTGCATTTCGACGCCCACCTGGATTTCGTCGACGAGCGCCACGGCGTGCGCTACGGCCACGGCAGCCCGCTGCGCCGCGCATCGGAGCTGGAGCACATCGTTGGCATGACCCAAATGGGCATCCGCAACGTGTCCTCATCCAACCGCGACGACTACGACGCCGCGCGTGACGCCGGTTCGCAGATTCTTTCGGTGCGTGACGTACGTCGGTTGGGCTGCGAGGGCGTGCTGGCGAAAATTCCTGAAGGCCGCAACTACTACATCACCATCGACATCGACGGCTTCGACCCGTCCATCGCCCCGGGCACTGGCACGCCGAGCCATGGCGGATTCTTGTACTACGAAGTGCTGGAGATCATCCAGGCCCTGGCCCGGCGCAGCCATGGCCGCATCGTCGGCATGGACCTGGTCGAAGTGGCCCCGGCCTACGACCCCACCGGCATGACCTCGATCCTGGCCGCACAATTGCTGATGAACAGCATCGGCTTCATCTTCCACGCGCGCGCCAACGCCCGCTGACTCGGAGACTGTACTGTGGACAACAAGGTTAAAGCCTACTTGCAGGCCTTTGGCGTTTCCGAGGCGACCCAGCGTTTTCTCAGCAAGCCGCAGCGCATGTTCATCGGCGGTGCCTGGCTGGAGGCCAGCGACGGAGGTACCGCCGAGGTCATCGAGCCCTCCACCGAAGGGGTACTGACACGCATCCCCATGGGCACCGCAGATGACCTCGACCGTGCCGTGTGCGCCGCGCGCGCGCAGTTCGACGGTGGTGCCTGGCGCCAGCTGAAGCCGCTGGAGCGCGAGCGCCTGATTCATCGCCTGGCCGACTTGATCGAAACCCACGGCGACGAATTGGCGCAGATCGAAGCCATCGACATGGGCAAGTCGGTGGTGCAGGCGCGCGCAGTCGACATCCAGGGCACGGTCGATACCCTGCGCTATTTCGCCGGCTGGGCCAGCAAGATCCACGGCCGGACGGTCGAGCCTTCGCTGCCTGGCAACTACCTGGCGTATACCCGCAAGGAGGCAGTGGGTGTGGTCGGCGCCATCGTGCCGTGGAACTTCCCCCTGCAGACCATGGCCTGGAAACTGGGCGCGGCGCTGGCCACCGGCTGCACCGTGGTGGTCAAACCGGCGGAGCTGACCTCGCTGTCGGCGCTGCGCTTTGCCGAGCTGGTACAGGCGGCAGGTATTCCCGATGGCGTGGTGAACATCGTGACCGGGCGCGGCAGCGTGGTCGGCCAGGCGATGTCCAGCCACCCAGGCATCGACAAGCTGAGCTTTACCGGCTCTACCCCAGTGGGGTGTGCGGTGGGCAAGACGGCGATGGACCAGATGAAGCGCCTTACCCTCGAACTGGGTGGCAAGTCACCGGTGATCGTGTTTGCCGACGCGGACATCGAGGCGGCGGCGCAAGCCGTGGCCAATGGGGTGTTCTTCAACTCTGGGCAGGTGTGTGATGCCGGTACCCGTGCGTATGTAGAGCGCAGTGTCTATCCGGCATTTCTCGACGCGTTGGCACGCTACACGGCGACGTTGAAGATTGCCCCAGGGCTTGACCCCGATTGCTTCATCAGCCCGATGGTGTCGCAGCAACAGCAGCGGCGCGTGCTGGACTATATCGCCCTGGGTAAGGCCGAAGGCGCGCAGGTGCACTATGGTGGCGAGCTGCTCGACGGCCACGGCTTCTACGTGCAGCCGACGATCTTCGCCCATTGCCGCAATGACATGCGCATCGTCAGCGAGGAGATCTTCGGCCCTGTGCTGGTCACTCAGCCGTTCGACAGCCAGGAGGAGGCACTGCAGCTTGCCAACGACTCGCTGTTTGGCCTGGCAGCGGCGATCTACTCCAACGACCTGGGCAAGGTGCATGGGCTGATCCCGCAGCTTCGCGCCGGCACCGTATACGTCAATGCCCACAGTACCCTCGACCCGGCCATGCCGTTCGGTGGCTACAAACAGTCCGGCTACGGCAAGGACCTGGGCGCGGAACAACTGGAGTTTCTGCTGGAGACCAAGGCGGTGTGGATCACCTTGCCCTGAGGTTCAGGGCCGGCCTGCGTCGCTGAGGTTTGGCGAGCGACGTGGGTTCAATCAAGCATCGAATTTCAAGAACAAGAACCTGTAGAGGTGATGCCGATGAACAGCCAAGTGGATGTAGAGCGTGCGCAAGACCTGGAAAGGCGCCTGTGCGCCTATGAGGAACTGGAGAGGAGGGCGCATTGGCCGGGCGCCCTGACGGCGGCAGATGTGGTCGCACTCGCTTTGCTGGTGCTGGTGATGATCGCTGGCGCGTACTACCTGGGAGGCCACCCATGAGTGCTTCCCGTGAGCAGGAGTTTCGCCTGGGTGCGGAACGTGGTGACACCCCCTTGCTGCCCAGTGAGCGGGTGTGGGGTTTTTGGGGCTTTGCCTACGCCAACTCGGCGCTGGCGGTGGCTACCTGGGTGTTCCTGATCGGCGGTGCCACGGCGCTGTTCGTCGGCCCCTTGCAAGGGATTGCGGCGATCATCATCGGCAACATCATCGGCGTGGTCCTGGCAGCCTCGTCCACCTGCCTGCCCTGCGGCAAGTACGGTGTCGAGCAGTTCACCTTCCTGCGCAGCATGTTCGGCCTCAATGGCAGCCGCCTGGTCTACTTCCTCTCGGTGGTGGTGCTGACCATGGGTTGGCTGGCGGTGCTGGGGCTGATGTGCGGGCGGGCGCTGGACAACCTGCAGACCCTGGTGCACCAGGCCCAACCCAGCGGCGACGGTTGGCTGGTGACCGGCGGGGCGTTGCTGGCCATTGTGCTGGCAGCGCTGGTCGCCATGCGCGGGCCAGACATGATCCGCCGCCTGAGTGCGGTGATCGCGCCCAGCCTGATCCTGATCATGCTGGCGCTGATGTACTTCATTTCGCGCCGCTACAGCCTTGACCAGCTGCTGGCCATGCCGCCCTTGCAGCCACCGTTCGAGAACCCGCACGTCAACTTCATGGTCGCGGTGGAAATCAACATTGCCGCGGGCTTTTCCTGGTGGCCCTACATCGGCAACCTGTCGCGCCTGTGCAGCAACCAGCGTACCGCCTTCTGGCCCAACCTGGTGGGCATCTTCGGTGCCGCTTCACTGGGCGAGTCGGTCAGCCTGTTCGCCGCCACCACCCTGGGCAGCAGCGACCCTACCGCCTGGATGCGCCTGGCCGGTGGCATGGGCTTTGGCATCATCGCCCTGAGTTTCCTGGCGCTGGCCAACCTGACCGGCATGGTCAACATCCTCTACACGGCGGTGATCGGCCTGCGTCAGCTGGCCGGGGAACGGCTGCGCAGCATGGGCTGGGGGGTATTGATCACGCTGTTCTGCATCATCCCGGTGGTGATCGTGGTGCTGGTGCCGGGTATCTACGATGGCTTCTTCATCTTTTTGGTGTGGACCTCCGCACTCAACAGCGCCCTGGCCGGCATTGGCATCGCCGATTACTTCTTCCTTCGCAAGCAGCGGTTGAACCTGCGCCAGCTCTACGCCGAACCAAGCGTGTCACCCCTGCGCTACTGCAAAGGCTTCAACCCCATTGCGCTGGTGGCGCTGGTGGCGGGCTTTGCGATCTATGTGGTGGTGTTCAACCCGCAGACCCTGGCCCATACCGACTTCTTCACCTTCGCCACGGCCTCGCTACCGTCCTGCCTGCTGGCCGGGCTGGTGCATTACGGCTTGACCCGACTGCTGGCCGCGCGCCTGGGTTGGGGCGGCTACCCAAAGCGTAACGAACGCAACATCGAGGCCGTCGGCCTTCGCGCACAGGACTAGAACAATGACCAAGCGATACGACTACATCATCATCGGTGCGGGCTCTGCCGGCTGCGTGTTGGCCAACCGCCTCAGCGAAGACGCCGGTACCTCGGTGCTGGTACTGGAGTTCGGTGGCAGCGACCGCAGCGTGCTGATCCAGATGCCCAGTGCGTTCTCCTTGCCGATGAACACCAAGAAATACAACTGGCACTACGAGACCGTGGCCGAGCCGCATCTGGACAACCGGCGCCTGCATTGCCCTCGGGGCAAGGTGCTGGGCGGCTCGTCGTCGATCAATGGCCTGGTCTACATCCGCGGCCATGCCTGTGATTTCGATGAGTGGGAAAGCCTCGGCGCGAAGAACTGGAGCTACCGCAACTGCCTGCCGTACTTCAAACGTGCCGAGCAGTACAAGTTCGGTGGCGACGACTACCGGGGCGGCGCCGGGCCGCTGTCGACCAACAACGGCAACAATATGCAGAACCCGCTGTATGGTGCCTGGGTCGAGGCGGGCGCCGAAGCCGGCTACATCAAGACCGATGACTGCAACGGTTACATGCAGGAAGGCTTTGGTGCCATGCACATGACGGTGAAGGACGGTGTGCGCTGGTCCACCGCCAATGCCTACCTGCGCCCGGCGATGACCCGGCCGAACCTGACCGTGATCACCCATGCCATGACCCGGCGCATCCTGCTCGATGGCAAGCGGGCGGTGGGCGTGGAATATGACCATGGCGGGCAGACGCACAAGGTCATGTGCAACCGGGAAGTGCTGGTGGCGTCCGGCCCGATCGGCTCACCGCATTTACTGCAGCGCTCTGGCATCGGCCCAGCGGCGGTGCTGAAAAGCGCCGGCATTGAGGTGCGCCACGACCTGCCGGGGGTGGGCGAGAACCTGCAGGACCACTCGGAAATCTACATCCAGTATGCGTGCAAGCAACCGGTGACCCTCAACGGCAAGATGAACCTGCTGGGCAAGGCCATGATCGGCTTGCGCTGGCTGCTGTTCAAGGACGGGCTGGGGGCCAGCAACCACTTCGAAGCCGGCGGTTTCATCCGCTCGTCCAAGGGCTTGCGCTGGCCGGACATCCAGTTCCACTTCCTGCCGGCGGCCATGCGCTACGACGGCGACAAACCGTTCAAAGGCCATGGTTTCATGGTGCTGACCGGGCCCAACAAGCCCAAGAGCCGAGGCCATGTGCGGGCGTTGTCGGCCGACCCGTACCAGCATCCGCAAATCCGCTTCAACTACCTGGAGAGCGAAGAGGACCGCGAAGGTTTCCGTCGGTGCGTACGGCTGACCCGCGAGATCATCGCCCAGCCGGCCATGGACCGCTACCGTGGCGAGGAGCTGGCGCCCGGGCCGCAGGTGCAGACCGACGAAGAAATCGACGCCTTCGTGCGCGCGAACATGGAAAGCACCATGCACCCGTGCGGCTCGTGTCGTATGGGTGAGGATGAGATGGCGGTGGTCGATTCAATGCTGCGCGTGCGTGGATTGCAGGGGCTGCGGGTGATCGACTCGTCGGTGTTCCCGAGCGAGCCCAACGGCAACCTCAACGCGCCGACCATCATGCTGGCCGAGCGCGCAGCCGACCTGGTGCGCGGGCGTCAGCCGCTGGCGCCGGTCGATGTACCGGTGGGCCTGGTGGGGGGCTGGGAGGAGGAGCAGCGTAGCCGCAAGCCCGTGCGGGAGATGCCTATCCGTTAAATATCCGCTTGATGGGGTCAACGTGGGAGCGGCCAAGGCCGCTTCCACAGAGGCCAGTCGATGATTGTGGAGTGAATACGCTCCATTGGAATGATTTCGATACGTGGCGGGCAAGTGCAGTGCTGCCGATGCCTCCGGCAGTTAAACCGCCTGATTGATACGAATATATGGAGTGACTTCTTTACAGGAAGTACCCGTGCTCTCAATAAACCCCCTCTAACTAGCGCTATTTGCACTTGGCACAGACCTTGCTCCCGACCTTGCACTCGATCGGCGTTGAAAGTTGTTCATCCGGTCTCGAGCGTTGAACTTGTGACGTTATAAAAACAATTAAACTAGCAAGGTACATGACAATGAATAACTTGCCGCACGGTCACTGCCCGCCTGAGGGCGATACTCACGAACTCAAGCGCAACCTGTCCAACCGCCATATCCAGCTGATCGCCATCGGCGGTGCCATCGGCACCGGCCTGTTCATGGGCTCTGGCAAGACCATCAGCCTTGCCGGGCCTTCCATCATCTTTGTCTACATGATCATCGGCTTCATGCTGTTCTTCGTCATGCGGGCAATGGGCGAGCTGTTGCTGTCCAACTTGAATTACAAGTCGTTCATCGATTTTTCCGCCGACCTGTTAGGGCCGTGGGCAGGCTTCTTTACGGGCTGGACTTACTGGTTCTGCTGGATCGTCACCGGTATTGCCGACGTGATTGCGATCTCTGCCTATACCCAATTCTGGTTCCCGGACATGCCGTTGTGGATACCGGCGCTGGCGTGCGTTGGCCTGTTGCTCACGCTGAACCTGATGACGGTGAAGATGTTCGGGGAAATGGAGTTTTGGTTTGCCATGATCAAGATCGTGGCTATTTGCGCCCTGGTCTGCACAGGCTTCTATATGGTGGCGGCAGCGTACCAGTCGCCGGCCGGGCATGCGGCCGCGCTGGCCAACCTGTGGAACGACGGGGGGATGTTCCCCCATGGCGCCATGGGCTTCTTCGCTGGCTTCCAGATCGCCGTGTTTGCCTTCGTCGGCATCGAGCTGGTTGGCACCACTGCGGCCGAAACCAAGAACCCGGAGCGCAACCTGCCGCGGGCGATCAATTCGATTCCGGTGCGTATCATCGTTTTCTACGTGCTGGCGCTCATCGCCATCATGGCCGTGACCCCCTGGCGCGAAGTGGTGGCCAACAAGAGCCCCTTCGTCGAACTGTTCGTGCTGGCCGGCCTGCCCGCCGCTGCGGGCATCATCAACTTCGTGGTGCTGACCTCGGCCATGTCCTCGGCCAACAGCGGGGTGTTCTCCACCAGCCGCATGCTCTATGGCCTGGCGGTGGATGGTGATGCGCCCGGCAAGGTCAGTGCACTGTCCAGCCGTGCCGTGCCTTCCAATGGCCTGATCTTCTCCTGCGTGTGCCTGACTGGTGGGGCATTGGTCATCTACCTGGTGCCGAACATGCTCGATGCCTTCACGCTCATCACCACGGTGTCGGCGCTGCTGTTCATGTTCGTCTGGTCGATCATCCTGCTGTCGTACCTGGCGTACCGCAAGCAGCGTGACCCGTTGCACCAAGCGTCGAAGTACAAGATGCCGGGCGGCACCTTCATGTGCCGGGTGTGCCTGGCGTTCTTCGCCTTCATCCTGGCGTTGCTGGCCCTGGAAGCCGATACCCGCATGGCCTTGTACCTGGTACCGGTGTGGTTTGCCGTGCTGGGGCTGGCGTACCGCTCCATTCGGCAGAAGAAACAGGAGACCGCGCAGTTGTCGTTCGACGCCGATTGATCGGCACATTCACGTTTTGCCCAAGGGGGACGGCGCCATTGCGCTGTCCCCCTGTTGTCTTTCTGCCAGGCAGGGCTTTGGATAAGGAGCTTTGATGAGAATCCACGTCACTTTCGTCGACCGTGTCGGTATCACTCAGGAAATCCTGTCGCTGCTTGGGGCGCGCAACCTCAACCTGGACGCGGTGGAAATGATTCCGCCCAACGTCTACATCGATGCCCCAACTTTGTCTCCGGCCGTGCTGGATGAGCTGTATGCAGCCCTGTTGGGTGTGGACGGTGTACAGGAGGTGTCGCTGGTCGACTTCCTGCCTGGCCACCGCCGGCGCCTGCAGCTGGAAGCCTTGCTGGCGGCCATGAGTGACCCGGTGCTGGCTGTGGACCCCGCTGGCCATGTGCTGTTGGCCAACCCGACGCTGGTCAGCCTGGTGGGCCGCGAGCCGGCGGGGGAGCCGTTGAACAGATTGTTTGCCGAGCCGAACCTGGCCCGCACCCTGATCGACAAGGGCTTTCGCCTGCCGATGTGCGAGGTGAGCTTTCAGGACCAACCGTTGCTGTTGGAGGCTACGCCCATCAGCGGCGGGGCCGATGGCCTGGTCGGTGGCCTGCTGACCCTGTACCCGGCGAGTCGCATCGGCGAGCGCCTGGCCTCGTTGCTGCATGACAACGCAGACGGGCTGGGCGCGTTGTTGGGGGAGTCGGCGGTGCTGCAGGCGCTCAAGGCACGTTTGCACAAAGTGGCGAGCCTGGAGGCACCCTTGCTGATCCAGGGCGAGACCGGCACCGGCAAGGAGCTGGTGGCCCGCGCTTGCCATGCGCTCAGCGCCCGGCGCGACACGTCTTTCCTGGCGCTGAACTGCGCGGCACTGCCCGAAAGCCTGGCTGAAAGCGAACTGTTCGGCTATGCCGCTGGTGCCTTCACCGGCGCCCAACGTGGCGGCAAGCCAGGCCTGCTGGAACTGGCCGACGGCGGAACGGTGTTTCTCGATGAAGTGGGCGAGATGTCGCCGTACTTGCAGGCCAAGCTGTTGCGCTTTCTCAATGACGGCAGTTTTCGCCGGGTAGGGGGCGGCAACGAAGTGCGGGTGAATGTGCGCGTGGTCTGTGCCACCCACCGCAATCTGGAGAGCATGGTGATGGAGGGCAGTTTTCGCGAAGACCTGTACTACCGGCTGAACGTGCTCAACCTGAAGGTGCCGCCGCTGCGTGAGCGGGGCAAGGACATCCTGCTGCTGGCCGAACACTTTCTGCGCCAGGCCTGTGCGCAGATACAGCGTGGGCCATGCCGTCTGGCGTTGGCGACCCATCCGCTGCTGCTGGGCAATCGCTGGTCAGGTAACGTGCGCCAGTTGCAGAACGTGATTTTCCGCGCCGCGGCGATCAGCGAAGGCGAGGTGATCGACTGCGATGACCTGGAGCTGGCCGGTACCGCGTTGAGCAGTCAGCAGGCTGACGGGGCCGAAATCATCAGCCTGGAAGCCGCCGTTCAGGCCTTTGAAAAGTCCTTGCTTGAAAAGTTGTACGAGAGCTACCCCTCGACTCGGCAGTTGGCCGTGCGTCTGCAGACGTCTCACACTGCCATCGGCCAGCGCCTGCGCAAGTACGGGATCGCCAGCCGGGCTTTGTAACCGGCTCGGTGCGAATGCGCTCCGCTGGAGCGATAGCGCTCCGTTTGTCTGTGAGGCGCGCATTCAATGGGCGGCCCCAAAAGAAGCAGGCAGAGGGCTCAGGCAGTGGAGCGAATACGCTCCGCTGCAGGGGGGCGAAAACACTACGATACGTTTATAAGCACCTGATAAATATAAATAAATACTGATTGGCATTGCTCTTGCTCTGGTATCCGGCAGCCCCGCGAAGGGGCCTACCCAATAACAAGAGAGGACAATCCATGAGCACTCTGCGTTTTACCCCCGAACACGAATGGCTGCGCCTGGAGGCGACTGGCGAGTTGACCGTCGGTATTACCAGTTATGCCCAGGCGGCCTTGGGGGACGTGGTGTACGTACAGCTGCCGGAGCCGGGTGCGTATGGCGAGGGCAATGAAGTCGCGGTGCTCGAGTCGGTGAAGGCCGCCAGCAACATCACCATGCCTTTGACCGGCACCGTGGTGGCCGTCAACCAGGCGCTGGCCGACGACCCAGAGCTGGTCAACGCCTCGCCAATGCAGGACGGCTGGTTCTTCCGCATCCAGGCCAGCAACCCTGGCGACCTCGATAGCCTGATGGACCAGGACGGCTATGACCGTTTCCTGGCCGAAAACGCCTGAGCCGGGGTGGCAGCCATGAACAAACCGCGCATCCCGCTGGGCACCGATAATGAGTTCGTCGCCCGCCACATTGGCCCGCGCGAAGACGATATCGCGGCCATGTTGGCGCTGACCGGCCATGAATCGCTCGACGCGCTGATCGACAGCGTCATCCCTGCCAGCATCAAGGGCAGCAATGTGCTCGTGCTGACCCCAGGGCTGGGCGAAGCAGAGGCCTTGGCCGCGCTCAAGGCCGTTGCTGCCAACAACCAGCTGTACCGCAACCATATCGGCCAGGGTTATTACCCCTGCCATACCCCGACACCGATCTTGCGCAACCTGCTGGAAAACCCGGCCTGGTACACCGCGTATACGCCCTATCAGCCAGAAATCTCCCAAGGGCGCCTGGAAGCGCTGCTGAACTTTCAGACCCTGGTCAGCGACCTGAGCGGGATGGAAATCGCCAACGCCTCATTGCTCGATGAAGCCACGGCTGCCGCCGAGGCCATGACCTTCTGCAAGCGCCTGGCAAAAAACAAGGCGCCGGCGTTTTTTGCTTCCCGTCATTGCCACCCGCAAACCCTCGATGTGTTGCGTACCCGTGCCCAGCCACTGGGGATCGACGTGGTCATCGGTGACGAGGCGGCCCTGGATGGCCAGCCGCTCGACGGCTATTTCGGCCTGCTGCTGCAGTACCCGGCCAGTACCGGCGAAATTGTCGATCATCGTGCCTTGATCCAGCGCGCCCATGCCGATGGCGCACTGGTTTCGGTGTGCGCAGACCTGCTGGCACTGACGTTGCTGACCCCGCCGGGAGCGCTGGGTGCCGACGTGGTCATCGGCAGCGCCCAGCGCTTCGGTGTGCCGCTGGGTTTCGGCGGCCCGCATGCGGCCTATTTTGCAACCCGTGACGCGTTCAAGCGCGACATGCCTGGCCGGCTGGTCGGGGTATCCATCGACCGCTTCGGCAAGCCGGCATTGCGCCTGGCCATGCAAACCCGCGAGCAACACATCCGCCGCGAGAAGGCCACCAGCAACATCTGCACCGCGCAGGTACTGCTGGCCAACATCGCCAGCATGTATGCGGTGTATCACGGCCCTCAGGGCTTGAGCCAGATCGCCCGGCGTGTGCATCGCCTGACCACGATCCTGGTGCAGGGGCTGCGTCAGCTTGGGCATCGTGTGGAGCAGGCGCATTTCTTCGACACCTTTACCGTGGTGACTGCAGGGCCAGTGGCCGATGTGCTTGCCGCGGCTAAAAGCGCAAGACTGAACCTGCGTCCGATCGACTCGGTGCGGGTCGGCCTTTCACTGGATGAAACCTGTGAGCAAGACAGCGTCGAGGCGCTGTGGCAGGTGTTTGCGGTGGCCGGGCAAACGCTGCCGGATTACGCCGCCCTGGCGGCCGACGGCACCGACTGCCTGCCGCTGGCGTTGCTGCGCGCTACGCCATTCCTGCAACACCCGGTGTTCAACCGTTACCACTCGGAAACCGAGCTGATGCGCTACCTGCGGCGCCTGGGTGACAAAGACCTGGCCCTGGACCGCAGCATGATTGCCTTGGGGTCGTGCACCATGAAGCTCAATGCGGCCAGCGAGATGATCCCGATCACCTGGCCCGAGTTCGCCGCCCAGCACCCGTTCGCCCCGGCCGAGCAAGCGCTGGGCTACCGCCAGTTGACCGATGAGCTCGAAGCCATGCTGTGTGCGGCCACCGGTTATGACGCCATGTCGCTGCAACCCAACGCAGGGTCCCAGGGCGAGTACGCTGGCCTGCTGGCCATTCGCGCCTACCACGCCAGCCGTGGCCAGGCGGGGCGCGATGTGTGCCTGATTCCATCGTCAGCCCATGGCACCAACCCGGCCACGGCGCAGATGGCCGGCATGCGGGTGGTGGTGGTCAACTGCGACGCGCGTGGCAACGTCGATATCGACGACCTGCAGCGCAAGGCCGAGCAGCACACAGACACGCTGGCGGCCTTGATGATTACCTATCCCTCGACCCACGGCGTGTTCGAAGACGGCATCACGCGCATCTGCGACATCATTCATGCACACGGCGGCCAGGTTTACCTGGATGGCGCCAACATGAATGCCATGGTTGGCCTGTGTGCACCGGGCAAATTCGGTGGCGACGTGTCGCACCTGAACCTGCACAAGACCTTTTGTATTCCCCATGGGGGCGGTGGCCCTGGGGTTGGTCCGATCGGGGTCAAGGCGCATCTGGCACCGTTCCTGCCGGGGCATGGCCATTTGCAGAAGCAGCAGGGCGCGGTCAGTGCGGCGCCGTATGGCAGCGCCAGTATCCTGCCGATCACCTGGATGTACATCCGCATGATGGGCGGGGCAGGGCTCAAGCGTGCCTCGCAGCTGGCGATCCTGAGTGCCAATTACATTGCCCGGCGCCTGGAGGAGCATTACCCGGTGCTGTACACCGGCGACAACGGCCTGGTGGCCCACGAATGCATCCTCGACCTGCGCCCGCTCAAGGACAGCAGCGGCATTGGCGTCGAGGACGTAGCCAAACGGCTGATCGATTTTGGTTTCCATGCCCCGACCATGTCGTTTCCGGTAGCCGGCACGCTGATGGTCGAACCGACCGAGAGCGAGTCGAAAGAGGAGCTGGACCGCTTCTGCGCCGCGATGATCTGCATCCGCGAAGAAATCCGTGCGGTGGAAAACGGCACGCTGGACGCACTCGACAACCCATTGAAGAACGCCCCGCATACCGCCAGCGAGCTGGCGGGCGAATGGCCGCACCGCTATAGCCGGGAGCTGGCGGTGTACCCGCTTGCCGACCTGCGCGAAAGCAAATACTGGCCGCCCGTGGGGCGCGTGGACAACGTCTACGGCGACCGCAACCTGGCCTGCGCCTGCCCGCCGCTGTCGAGTTATCAAGACGCCTGAACTTGCCGATCTAACCAAAAGGAATCACCCCCATGTTCCATAAAAGCCTGACCCTGTCTGACTTCGACCCTGCGCTGTCCGAGGCCATTCGCCGCGAAGTGCAACGCCAGGAAGACCACATCGAGCTGATCGCCTCGGAAAACTACACCAGCCCGCAGGTGATGCAGGCCCAAGGTACCGAACTGACCAACAAGTACGCCGAAGGCTACCCAGGCAAGCGCTATTACGGTGGCTGCGAGCATGTCGACGTGGTCGAGCAACTGGCCATCGAGCGTGCCAGGCAACTGTTCGGCGCGGGTTACGCCAACGTCCAGCCGCACTCAGGCTCGCAGGCCAACGCTGCGGTCTACCTGGCCTTGCTGCAGGCCGGGGATACCCTGCTGGGCATGAGCCTGGCGCACGGCGGCCACTTGACCCACGGCGCCAAGGTGTCGGCTTCGGGCAAGCTGTACAACGCTGTGCAATACGGCATCGATGCCAACGGCTTGATCGACTACGACGAGGTTGAGCGCCTGGCCGTCGAGCACCAGCCGAAGATGATCGTGGCAGGCTTCTCGGCCTATTCGAAAACCCTCGACTTCCCGCGTTTCCGGCAGATCGCCGACAAGGTCGGGGCCTACCTGTTCGTTGACATGGCCCACGTCGCCGGCTTGGTGGCGGCAGGCCTGTACCCCAATCCGCTGCCTTATGCCGATGTGGTCACCACCACCACCCACAAGACCCTGCGCGGGCCACGGGGTGGCTTGATTCTGGCCAAGGCGGACCCGGAGCTTGAGAAAAAGCTCAATTCGGCGGTGTTCCCAGGCGGGCAGGGTGGGCCGCTGATGCATGTGATCGCAGCCAAGGCGGTGTGCTTCAAGGAGGCCCTGGAACCTGGTTTCAAGGACTACCAGCGCCAGGTCGTCAACAACGCACAGGCCATGGCGCAAGTCTTCATGCAGCGGGGCTTCGACGTGGTTTCCGGGGGCACCGACAACCACCTGTTCCTGCTTAGCCTGATCCGCCAGGGCATCACCGGCAAGGACGCCGACGCCGCGCTGGGCCGGGCGCACATCACGGTGAACAAGAACGCCGTGCCTAATGACCCACAGTCGCCGTTCGTGACGTCGGGCCTGCGCATTGGCACCCCGGCGGTAACGACCCGTGGTTTCAAGGAAGCGGAATGCCGGGCCCTGGCGACCTGGATCTGCGACATCCTCGACCACCTTGGTGATGCCGATGTCGAGGCCCATGTGGCGGGGCAGGTGGGCGAACTGTGCAAGTTGTTCCCGGTTTATCCGGCCTGAGCCCAACACCTGAATCGCAGGCCAGGAGCCAGCCATGTCAACCGAACAACTGCAACACAGCCCACCGCGTCCCCAGCCGCTGCAGGCCGGGGTGAAACTGCGCGGTGCCGAGAAAGTGGCGCGTATCCCGGTGAAAATCCTCCCCACCGAAGATGTACCCCGCAAACCCGACTGGATCCGCGTGGCGATTCCCACTACACCGGAGGTGGCGCGGGTCAAGGCCCTGCTGCGCAAGCACAAGTTGCACAGTGTGTGCGAGGAAGCCGCCTGCCCGAACCTGGGCGAGTGCTTTTCTGGCGGTACGGCGACGTTCATGATCATGGGCGACATCTGCACCCGGCGTTGTCCGTTCTGCGATGTCGGCCATGGTCGGCCCAAGCCGCTCAACGTCGACGAGCCGAAGAACCTGGCCATCGCCATTGCTGACCTGCGCTTGAAATACGTGGTCATCACCTCGGTAGACCGCGACGACCTGCGTGACGGTGGTGCCCAGCACTTTGTCGATTGCCTGCGCGAGATCCGCGCATTGTCGCCGGGCATCCAACTGGAAACCCTGGTGCCGGATTACCGTGGGCGCATGGACGTGGCGCTGGCGATCACCGAGCAGCAACCACCGGATGTGTTCAACCACAACCTCGAGACCGTGCCACGCTTGTACAAGGCGGCACGTCCGGGCTCGGACTTCGAGTGGTCGCTGGACCTGCTGGAGCGCTTCAAGCAACGTGTACCCACGGTGCCGACCAAGTCAGGGCTTATGCTTGGCCTGGGCGAAACCGATGCCGAGGTGCTCGAAGTGATGCAGCGCCTGCGCGAGCATCAGGTCGACATGTTGACCTTGGGGCAGTACCTGCAACCTTCGCGCAGTCATTTGCCGGTGCAGCGCTTCGTCCACCCGGACACGTTCGCCTGGTTTGCCGAGCAAGCGTTGGCGATGGGTTTCAGGAATGTAGCTTCCGGGCCATTGGTGCGCTCGTCCTACCATGCGGACCGACAGGCGCAGGCTGTGTAAGCGTGGGTTGGGCAGCGGGGGATGAAACGGCTGCCCAACTTTCTTTCAGAGGACCGGGCCTGAAGCCACGCTGACACCCGCCAGCGTGGTGAAGGAGATGTCCTTGGCCGTGAGCAGAAAATCACTCACGTAGGGTACTTCCAGCATGTCGCTGCGCAGCGCTGCGTAGAGGTTTGCCTGCAAGCCGTGTTCGCCGAGGCGCTTGGCGGTGACATAGCCGCGTGAGCTGTACTCATGCACTGCCCAGTTGGGCAGGCAGCAAACGCCGCGCCCGGAGGCCACCAGTTGCATCATCATCACGGTCAGTTCAGAGGTGCGCACCTGTGCGGGTTCGACGTCGGCGGGGTCGAGGAAGCGGGTGAAGATGTCCAGGCGGCTGCGTTCGATCGGGTAGGTGATCAGTGTCTGGCTGGCAATATCGGCGGGCTCAAGGTAAGGCTTGTGGCGCATGACGTGATGGTTGTCGATGGCCAGCAGCGCCTCGTAGCCGAACAACGGCACGTAGCTGATACCCGGCAGGGTCACCGGGTCGGAGGTTACCACCAGGTCCAGGTCCCCGCGCTCCAGGGCCGGCAGCGGCGCGAAGGAAAAACCGGAAGCGAGGTCCAGCTCTACCTCTGGCCAGGCGCCACGGAACTCATCCACCGAAGGCATCAGCCACTGGTAGCAGCTGTGGCATTCGATGGCGATGTGCAAGCGCCCGGCGGAGCCCCCGGCCAGTTTGCCCAGGTCCCGTTCGGTGCTGCGGATCTGCGGCAGTACCTGATCGGCCAACTGCAGCAGCTTCAGCCCGGCACTGGTGAAGCGCACCGGCCTGGATTTGCGCACGAACAACGGCATGCCGATGCGCTCCTCCATATCGCGGAACTGGTGCGACAGGGCTGATTGGGTCAGGTGCAGGCGCTCGGCGGCCTCGTGCAGGCTGTCGGTTTCACGCAGCGCGTGGAGGGTTCGCAGGTGGCGTAAATCGATCATGGGTAAATTACGGATCCACTCGCTAGAGGTGGGTTTCCCTCATTATCGAGTGGTCCTGACAATCCCTTTCAGTGGGTTTCCGTGAGTAGGGCTGAGGCTCAAGCCGCGTGGTGCGCGGCGAGGTTGCAATATTGCCCCTTGAAATACAGCAGCGGCTGCGCAGCAGCACCTGCCTGCAGGTTCAGCGCTTTTACTTCGCCAATCACGATCAGGTGATCCCCGGCGGTGTGCTCGGCGTGAATTTCGCAATCGAGCCAGTGCAGGCAGCCGGCAATGATCGGGTTACCCAGCGGCGACACCTGCCATTGGACGCCGTGCCACTTGTCGGCGCCTCGCTGTGCAAACCGGTTGGAAATGCCGGCCTGTTCACCCGACAGGATATTGACCATGAAGCGGCCAGCCTGGCGAATTCTTGGGTAGCTGGCAGAACTGGACATCACACTGAATGACACCAGCGGCGGGCTCATCGACACGCTGTAGAACGACTGGCAGGTGAAGCCGATCGGCTCACCGTCATGGTGCGATGAAATCACCGTGATGCCAGATGCGTAGTGCCCGAGTGCCTGGCGAAAAGCCGATGGCTCGATAGCCTTACCGGTAAGCAACATAGTAGGTCCTGTGGCTGCGTTTGCTTCAGCGTGCGTTAGCGAGTTCCTGGCGGACGATGGCCGCGCCTGCACTCAACGCTTTGAGCTTGCCGCTGGCAACCTGGCGCGGTAGCGGCGCCATGCCGCAGTTGGTGCAAGGGTAGAGCTTGTCGGCGTCGACGAACTGCAGTGCCTTGCGCAGGGTGGCAGCGACCTGCTCGGGTGTTTCAATGGTAGGGGTGGCCACATCAATGGCACCGACCATGACTTTCTTCCCGCGAATCAGCTCGATCAGGTCCATCGGCACATGCGAGTTATGGCACTCCAGCGAAATGATATCGATGCTGGACTGTTGCAGCTTGGGGAAGGCTTGTTCATATTGCCGCCATTCGGCGCCCAAGGTCTTTTTCCAGTCGGTATTGGCTTTGATGCCATAGCCATAGCAGATATGAACGGCCGTTTCGCACTTCAGGCCTTCAATGGCCCTTTCCAATGCGGCCACGCCCCACTCATTCACGTCGTCAAAGAAAACATTGAAGGCGGGTTCGTCGAACTGGATGATGTCAACGCCCGCGGCCTCCAGTTCCCTGGCTTCCTGGTTGAGAATCTTGGCGAACTCCCAGGCCAGCTTCTCACGGCTTTTATAATGGCTGTCATACAGCGTATCGATCATGGTCATGGGGCCGGGCAGCGCCCACTTTATCGGCTGTGTGGTTTGCTGGCGCAAGAACTTGGCATCGTCGACAAAAACCGGTTTTTGCCGAGCGACTGCACCCACCACTGTAGGAACGCTCGCATCGTAGCGGTCACGGATTCTAACGGTTTCACGTTGCTCGAAATCAACACCACTGAGGTGCTCGATAAACGTGGTGACAAAGTGCTGACGGGTTTGCTCACCATCACTGACGATGTCGATACCGGCGTGTTGTTGTTCTTGCAACGCCAGGCGCAAGGCATCCTGCTTGCCTTCGCTCAGTTGTTCGTCTTGCAACTTCCAGGGTGACCAGAGGGTTTCGGGTTGGGCCAGCCAGGAGGGTTTAGGCAGGCTGCCGGCAGTGGAAGTGGGGAGCAATGTGTTCATGAACAGTGACCTTGTACTTTGAATTAATCAACGGGCGTATTGCGCGGACCATTGTTCCAGCGTGGCCTGGTAGGGTTTGACAAATTGCGCTTCGGCAAATTTGCCCTGCTCGATCGCCAGGCGACCGCGCTCTTCCCGGTCGTAGACAATGCGCGTAAGCGAGTAGTCCTGGTGCTTCAGGCTGGGCTGGTAGGCATGGCCCGCAGCGGAGTTGGCGTTGTAGATCTCGGGTCGGTAGATCTTCTGGAAGGTGTCCATGGTGCTGATGGTGCTGATCAACTCAAGGTTGGTGTAGTCAGCCAGCAAGTCACCGGCAAAATAGAACGCCAACGGCGCGACACTGTTCGGCGGCATGAAATAGCGCACCTTCAAGCCCATCTTGTTGAAGTACTCATCCGTCAGGGAGTATTCATCCTGCTGATACTCGATACCCAGCACGGGGTGCTGGTTTTCGGTCCGATGGTAGGTTTTGCTGCTCGAGACGCTCAGGCAGATAACCGGTGGTTTGTTGAAGTGCTCCTTGTAGGTTTGCGAGTTGACGAAGCACTTGAACAGGTTGCCATGCAGTTCGCCAAAGTTGTCAGGCGTGCTGAAGGCTGGTCGATGCTTGTTGTGTTCGAGCAGCAGCACGCTGAAGTCGTAGTCACGCACGTACGAGGAAAAGTTGTTACCTACCATGCCCGCCAGGCGGGTGTTGGTTTTGCGGTCGACAATATGGGTTTTCAATATTTCGATCAACGGCAGTGCATGGCCGTGCCGCTCGGCTTCAATGTTCATTTCGACCGATATGATTTCCAGTTCGACGTGATATCGATTACTTTCAGGGTTATCCCAATGCGCCAGTGCATTGAAACGGTTGTCAATCATGGCCAACGTGTTGCGCAGGTTTTCCTGGCGGTTCGCACCCCGCGCCAAATTGGCGAAGTTGGTCGTGATGCGGGTGTTTTCGGCAGGGTGATAATGTTCGTCGAAGGCGATGCGTTTGACGGTAAATTCAGGTTCAATATTCATCTTGGGCGCTGTCCTGTTGCCTGAGGTCGATCGACTCGGTCATTTCCCGGGGCCTTCACTCAGGCGTCTTAATGTTGTCCTTGATTAAGACGTATTTTAGGCAGCCCCCTTGCATGAAGGGTATTGAAGATATTTCACAGATTTTTTAGTGCTGTTCATGATGCGTTCTACGATTCGGCCTGTTGGGTGTCAGGGCTGAGGACCGAATTGTCCAGCAAGGGCACTGCTTGCAGGGTTGATGAGGCGGTTTTTGGGCCAGGCGGCTGTGCGTGATAGGGCCACAGAAGTTGTCACACACATTGGAGGGATTTACAGTTGGCATGAATATCTCATGCCAATCGCAAGCCATACGATTATCCAGGCTTATCAACCACCCTCCATGGATGAAGAACAAAAGGGGGCTTACATGAGTTGTCTGATCTGCGCAGGGCAGGCGGAATCCGTCGAGTGTGCCCACGGGTGGGAAGAGCGGTGTTGTTCCCGATGCGGATGTTACCGAATGTCCCAGGCGCTCATTCTGGTCATGATGGAAGAGGGGCAGATCTTCGATACCGAGCGCATGCGCGAATGGCTGGTCGCGCAGCGCGGTCAGGTGTCGGTTCCTGCCATCGATCATGCTCAGGCGATACTGTTCCCCTGAGCAGCGGGTTAACTGGCGGGCGTTGGCGCAAGCACTGTGTACCTGGCGTGGCGCACTGCGGCATCATATCCCGCTCGGCCATCACCCTAATCAGGAAACAGCGATGATCAAAATTGGCGATCAACTGCCCGACGTTACCCTTTACCAATACAACACTGACGCAGGCGCCTGCGCGATCGGCCCGAATGCCTTTTCCATTCGCGAGCGTTGCAAGCAGAAAAAGGTACTGATCTTCGCATTGCCGGGCGCGTTCACACCGACCTGTTCTGAACGTCATGTTCCCGGTTATGTCGCTGAAGCACCTGCGCTGTTCGCGGCTGGCATCGACGAAATTCTCTGTGTCTCGGTGAACGATGCCTTTGTCATGAATGCCTGGGGCAATAGCCTGCAGGTGGGTGACGCGGTCAAGATGATCGGCGATGGCAATGGCGAATTCAGCGAGGCGCTGGGCCTGATCCAGGACCTTTCGGCGCGCGGTATGGGGCGTCGTTCACAGCGCTATGCCATGTTGGTCGACGACCTGGTGGTCAAGCACATCGCGGTGGAAGCCCCCGGCAAGTTCGAAGTCAGTGATGCCGCCAGCATGCTGGCCGCGCTGCGCTAGTTTCACGCTTCAGGCCTTGCCGGCATAGGCTGTCGGGGCCGCCAAGGAACATTTCAAACCGCCCGCTAACAACAAGGTAAAGACGGTTGAAACTTCACCAACTCAGGGCGCTGGTCGCCATCCATAACGCAGGCAGCATCCTTGAAGCTTCCAAGCTGATGCACATTACTCAGCCCGCGCTGAGCCGTTCGATCAAGGAACTGGAGCGGGAGGTGGGCTTCATCCTGTTGCAGCGTTCTCACAAAGGCATGGCGCTTACCGAAGAAGGCAAGCGTGTCATCCGCCATGCCAACCTCGTGGTGGAAAGCATCCGCCGCCTGCAGATCGAAGCGGCGAGCATTCAGGATGCGGCGCTGGGGGCGGTGTCGATCGGGGTGACATCGCTGACGGCAATGCTGGATGGGGTCGACGAAAGTATCCTGGCGTTCAGGCGCAAGTACCCTCGGGTAAAGATCACCATCACCGACTTGCGCCCCAGCCAGATCCTGCAGCGTTTGCGCGACGGTAGCCTGGACTTTGCCATTACCTCGCAGCAACCCCTGAGCCGGCTTAGCCTGGATTGGGAGGCACTGGGCAGTATCAAGGGCAGGGTGATCTGCCATGCCTCTAACCAGCAAAAGTTCACCCAGTCACTGCGCACCTTGCAGTATGCCCACTGGATCAGCCTGGACGAGCTGTCCGACCAGGCTTCCCAGTTCCATCAGCTGTTCGAAGCCAACGGCCTGCGGGTACCGCAGAACACCGTCGAATGCACCTCGGTGATGATGGCGCTCAAGCTGCTGAAGAACACCGAATCGTTGATGACCATCAGCCAGCTGGCGGTGGACCAGGGGTTCACCTTCGGCGTCGATTGCGAGTACGTGGCCATGCCGGTGCAAGAGCTGATTCCCGATTACCCCATCAACCTGGTCTGCATTGACCGTCACAGCCTCACGGCGCCTGCCCAGGAGCTGTTCCATAGCTTGCGCGGGCAGGTGCTCAGGCAAACCCGTCCAGTGGCGTCAGAAGTGGTAGTACATGCCTAGCGACACGTTGCTTGGGTTGTCACCCACCTGATCCACCGGGGTGCCTGCGTAGGTGACCGATGACGCGCGCTGGTTGCCGATCATGCCGAGCCGCCCGTACACGGCCCAGCGCGGGGTGATGAAGTGGTCATAGCCGACCATCGCCCCCCATGCGTCCTTGTCATGGGCGGTGACCTGGCGCTGCATCACCGCCAGGCGCAGCACATCCCGCTCGCCGACTGGCGCCATCACGCCGAAAGTGTACAGCGTGGTGCTGGGCGTGCCGGCCTGGTCCACGTCCTGGCGCTGCCAGGTCAAGCTGGTGGCCAGCGGACCGAAATCGTAGAACGCTGACAGGCTTTTGTAATAGTTGGCGGTCTGGCGAGAAACGCCACCGTCATCCCAGGGGTCGCTGTAGTACAGGTTGTACGAGGCCAGCAGCATCACCCGGCTGTTGCGGTATTGCAACCTGGCACCGCCGCCGCGCACGGTGCGCCCTTGGCTGGCGGCATCGTCGAAGCCGAAACTCAGTGCGGTACCGAGGCTGAAGCCGCTGAGGGTAGGGCTTGTGTAGGCCAGGGTGTGCTTGGGGCGCAGGTCCAGGTAGAAGGCGCCCTTGCCGGCGGCGGGCAACGCCAGGTAGGTGTAGGGCGAGCCATAGGTGGCCAGGAACGGGTCGGCGTAGGTGGGGGTGCCCATGCTGTAGGTCTTGCCGAATTCGAGTTTGCCCAAGGTGCGCGAGCGCAGGGCAACGGTCGCCAGGCGCAGGGTACCGAGGGTGTCCCAGGTGCCCTCCAGGGCCTTGCCATTGACGTTGAAGCCTTCCTCGACGTCAAGTTCCACGACGGTATCGGGGGTCAGCCCCTTGCGTGCATACAGCCCGAGCTTGTTGGTCCAGGCACCGCCACCGGCCAGCTTGAAGCCCGAGTGGTGCTGTGAATCGTGATAGCTGGCGAACGCATCCACGGTGCCGTAGACCTTGAGTTTGTCATCGAAACCTTGATCCACCCCGTAATACCCAAAACCCGGCGCAATCCGAGCGAGCGTCGGAAAGCCCTCTGCCTGTGCCTGCGCGGCCAGGCAGGCCCCTTGGATCATCAACAGCAACGACGTAGTGCGAGTGTTCATTCACGACTCCAGGCCAGCACGGTGATGTGGTGGCTGTAGCCTCGGTGAACAACAGGTTGCAGCGTGATTGCTTATTCAGCCAGGTCATGCCGTTTGGTTAATCAAAGGCCGGCGCAGCGCGAGGATTGGCGCTAGCACGCGCATTAGACAGGCGTGGAACAGGCTGCAAGGCCGCCCCAAGGTCGCTGCTCGGTGAGCCTTGTTGGGGCAGCGCGCGGAGTGAGGGCGAACTGTGCGCCAGCTCAGGGCAATTTAGCCAACGGCCGCGCCAGGCAATTAACCATTGGTTAGCCACATGCCGAAACTGCAAGTGTGTTGAGTGCCCGATTGGCTGATATTCGCTGCACGCCGCGATTTGCCAACGGAGATAACAATGACCAGACCGCTACCCGCATCGCCAAGCTTGCACAAGGGCGCGCATTCTGCCGCGCAGGCATCGTCTTCACGCAAAACCTTGATCGCCTGCTCGTTGGGCAATGCGCTGGAAATGTACGACTTCACGATCTACAGCTTCTTTGCTGTATTGATCGGCAAGCATTTCTTCCCCTCCGACTCGGCGATGGCTTCGTTGTTGATGTCGCTGGCCACGTTTGGCGTCGGTTTCCTGATGCGCCCGGTCGGGGCGATGGTCATCGGTCGCTATGCCGACCGGCATGGGCGCAAAGCGGCATTGAGCCTGACCATCGGGCTGATGACCCTGGGCACCGCATTGATTGCCTTTGCCCCCACGTATTCGCAGATCGGTATTTTCGCCACGCTGCTGCTGGTAACCGGCCGGCTCATCCAGGGGATGTCGGCGGGTGGGGAGATCGGTACCGCGTCGGTGTTCCTGATGGAGTCCAGTGCGGTTGGCAACCGCTGCCAGAGCGTGAGCTGGCAGGCCGCCAGCCAAGGCTATGCCGCGTTGGTCGGGGCCGGCTTTGGCCTGGCCCTCAGCCAATTGCTCGACCCCGCTGCGCTCGAAAGCTGGGGGTGGCGGATACCGTTCATTTTCGGCCTGCTGATCGGGCCGGTCGGTTGGTACATTCGCACGCGTTTGCCGGAAACCCACGAGGCCGCGCCGGCGCGCGAAGGGGAGAAGAGGCTGGACGGCGACCTGCTCAAGCGCATCGCGCTGGGCATCGGCCTGATGGCCAGTTCGACCATTGGCATGTACCTGTTCGTGTTCTACATGCCTACCTACTTGACCACGGCCTTGCATTATCCGGCGGGCAGCGCGATGGCGATTGCCTGTATCAGTAGCGGTTGCATGGCGGTCATCTGCCCGTTGGCGGGCAAGTTCGCCGATAAGTACCAGCTCAGAAAGCGCCTGCTGGTGTGGACGGTTGCCGCGCCAGTGGTGTTGACCTTGCCGGTGTTCTACCTCTTGGGGCATGTGCAGCACATGGGCCTGGCCATGATGTGTGTGGCAATTCTGATCCTGCCGACCTGTATCGGTGCCGGTGCGTTCTTTGCGCTGATCATGGAGGGCTTCCCGAAGGCCAGTCGCTCCTTCGGTACTTCGGTCAGCTACAGCCTGGGGGTGACGTTGTTCGGCGGCTTTTCTCCGTTGGTGGCCACCTGGCTGATTGCCGCGCTGGGCACGCCGTTGGCACCTGCCTATTTCCTGCTGGCCGGCGGTGTCGTCAGCCTGGCCTGCCTCAAAAACTTCCCCGAAAACAAAGGATGCGCGTGATATGGGTATTTTGCACAGCAATCAACCCCGGCACTCGGCAGCAGCGCTGGACGAGTTCGTCATGCTTCGCCGGCAGATCCACGCCGCGCCGGAGCTTGGTGGCGACACCCCCGATACGGCGGCACTGGTGGCCGACAAGCTGCAGGCCTTGGGCTATGTAGTGCATCGCAATGTGGGCGGGCATGGTGTGGTCGGGGCGCTCAAGGTTGGCGACAGCCCGCGCAGTGTGGGCCTGCGGGCAGACATGGACGCATTGCCCATGAGCGAAAAGAATCCCTTTGCGCATGCCAGCAAAATCCCTGGGCGTATGCATGCCTGCGGCCATGATGGGCATACCGCGATCCTGCTGGCAGCCGCTGCCCAGCTGGCGGCAACGCGCAACTTCAACGGCACGCTTAACGTGATCTTCCAGCCGGATGAAGAAGGGCTGGCCGGCGCCAAGGCGATGATCGACGACGGCCTGTTCGAGCGCTTCCCGTGTGACTCGGTATATGCGCTGCACAACATGCCCGGCATGCCGGTGGGTACTTGCGTGGTGCAGGCGGGCCCAACCATGGCCTCGTCCGAGCGTGTCAGCATTCGAATCACCGGCAAAGGCGGGCATGGTGCGATGCCGGAGCTGTCGGTAGACCCGGTGATGGCGTTGAACAGCCTGATCAGTGGCATCCAGACCATCAAGTCGCGCAACCTGAGCGTGGAAGAGTATGCGGTCATCAGCATCGGCATGATCCAGGCTGGCACCGTTTACAACATCATCCCCGATGAGGCCTGCATGCTGCTGAGTGTGCGCACCGACACGGCCGAGACGCAGCAGAAGATCAACAGCCGCATTGACGCCCTGGCCAAGGGGCACGCCGCAAGCTTTGGCGTGGAGATCGAGGTGCAATTCACCCAACTGGCGCCGGCATTGTGCAACAGCGATCACGAAAGCGCGTTGTTGCGTGAAAGCCTGCGGCCGTTGTTCGTTGAAGGCGCGTTGCTGGACAAAATGCCGAAGAAGGTCATGGGCACCGAAGACTTCGCCTACATGCTGCAGGCACGGCCTGGCTGCTACTTCATGCTGGGTAATGGCACCGGCGAGTTTCATGGTTGCTCGGTGCACAACCCTCATTATGATTTCAACGATGCGTTGGTGAAGGTGGGCGCCGATTGTTGGGTGAAGTGGGTCCAGGACTATTTGCGCTGACACCTTTGCCGGGGCCGCAAAGCGGCCCCGATGGCTTGTCTGGCTTGCGCTCGCTCAAGCCAGAACATCCACGCGGCTACGCCGAAATAGACTACCCTTTCAGCCGAAGCCCGCCGTAATGGGCTTTCATCCTGCTATCGTCGCTCTGGCGATTCACACCGGCGGACCAGATTCGGTCCCAAGAGGGTGCACCAATGGCGACCATCGAAACTCAGGCCCTTGAAAAAGGCCTGCAGCAGGTTGAAGCCTGCTGGCAAACGTATACCTCGTCACAGCGACTTGTCGAAGGCCTGAAGGGGAGTGACCTGAGCGCAGCCGTTGACACGGCCAAGCGAGATTTCACAAGGTTTCAGAACCAATGCCAACTTTTCTACGCCGAGGTGCGCAAGCGGGCAGCGGACGCGGACAAGCTGGAAAGCGACATGGCACGGTATCCCCATCACTACCCGTAGACGCCGGATTCGATCCAGCGGCGCATCGGTATTTAGCGTGGCTCAGTATCAAGTCACTGCATTTGGTATCGCTCATCGGAAACGTCGGGAATAGATGCACCCACGCCAGCAAACCCACAGTCGTACAAACACACAGGCCTTTCTGTGTGTGACTTGAGGTAAGCGATCATGGCTAACAATCAAGACAAGGGCGGCAATCAGGGCAATACCAACACCGGTGCGGGCAACAACACCGCGGGTGCTGGCCAACAAGCTGGTCAAGGCTCGGGTGGCGGTAGCCAAACCGGACAAAAACCTGACGACAAGATGAACAGGGAAGGGGACCGCGCTAGTGATACTGGCAGCAAGGGAGGCAGCCCTGAACACCGCGGGACCGACAAGCAGAATGTGACGGATAAAGACCGCATGGGCGGCCAGCAATCGCAAACCGATAAACCGCAGTGGGACAAAGACCGCTAATCGGTGCTCATGCGCACCGGGGTGGGATAGCCACTCCGGTGCGAACGGAACGCGTCAGATTGAGCGCTGATTGACGCGGGCAGATAGCTGCTCGGCGCTTTCCTTGCGCTCCGAATAACGATCCACCAGATACGCCTGGCGGTCGCGCAGCAGTAGGGTGAACTTCACCAGTTCTTCCATCACATCAACCACGCGATCGTAATACGGCGAAGGTTTCATGCGCCCGGCGTCATCGAATTCCAGATAGGCCTTGGGCACCGACGACTGGTTGGGGATGGCGAACATGCGCATCCAACGGCCCAGGACGCGTAGCTGGTTGACTACGTTGAACGACTGCGAACCGCCACACACCTGCATCACGGCCAGGGTCTTGCCTTGGGTTGGGCGCACCGCACCCAGCGCCAGGGGGATCCAGTCGATTTGCGCCTTGAACACGGCGGACATCGCCCCATGACGCTCCGGCGAACACCACACCTGGCCTTCCGACCACAGCACCAGTTCCCGCAGTGCCTGCACCTTGGGGTGCTCCATAGGCGCATCATCAGGCAACGGCAGGCCTGATGGGTCGAACGTGCGGGTTTCGGCACCGAAGTGCTCCAGCAGGCGCGCGGCTTCTTCCACCAGCAAGCGACTGAAAGAGCGCTCGCGGGTCGAGCCGTACAGCAGCAGGATGCGTGGTTTGTGTTTGCAGGTTCCGGCTGCCGCTGGCGGCAGGTCGAACAGCGTGAGGTCGAGGTTAGGCAGTTGCTCGGACATGTATTCCTCCTGCTCAGAGCGTGCCGATGCGGTCCAGCTCATGCTTGAGCTGCTCGCGGTCGAGGGTGCCGAAAGGCAGAGCGAAGAAGGCCTGGCAACGGTACTCGATGCGGGCCAGAGTGGCGCGGAAAGCCGCGTCGACCGACGCCTCGTCCCCCTTCAAATCGGAGGGGTCTTCCAACCCCCAGTGTGCCTTCAGTGCAGGGCCGAAATACACCGGGCAGGCTTCGCCGGCAGCCTTGTCGCACACGGTGATGACGATGTCCGGCGGATTATCTTCGAAAGCATCGTTGCCTTTGCTGGTCAGGCCTTTGGTCGAGATGTTGGCGTGCTGAAGTGTGGTCAGGCTGCGGGGTAAAACCTGCCCCTTGGGAAAGCTGCCGGAGCTGACTGCCTCGAAACCGGGCGGCGCCAGGTGGTTGAACAGCGCTTCGCAAAGGATGCTGCGGCAGCTGTTGGCCGTGCACATGAACAGGACTCGCATGGAGGGTTCCTCGGTTTGATGGCGGACGTCAGAGGCTCAGGCGCAGTGCCAGGGCCGAGAGGGTGATCAGCAAAACCGGCAGGGTCAGCAGGAGGCCGACAGCAAAGTAGTAACCCCAGGTGATGCGCATGCCTTTGCGCTCCAGCACATGCAGCCAAAGCAGCGTGGCGAGGCTGCCTATCGGGGTGATTTTTGGACCGAGGTTGCAGCCGATGACGTTGGCGTAGATCATCGCCTCACGTATCAGGCCCTCTGCGCCGCTGGCCTGGATCGACAAGGCGCCGACCAGAACGCTGGGCATGTTGTTCATCACCGAGGACAGCAGCGCCGAAACAAGGCCGGTGCCGATGGCAGCACTCCATAGGCCTTGTTGCGCAAGCCGGTCGAGCAGGTGAGTGAGCATGTCGGTGAGACCGGCGTTTTTCAGGCCATACACCACCAGATACATCCCGAGCGAGAAGATCACCACCTGCCACGGGGCCTCTCGCAGCACGCGACGCGTTGAAATACGGTGACCGTAAGCAGCGACGGCGAACAGAGCTGCGGCACAGGCTGCGGCCACCGCACTGATCGGGATACCCAGCGGCTCCAAGGCGAACAGGCCTGTAAGCAGTGCCACCAGTACCCACATTCCGACTTTGAAGGTGGCGCGGTCGACAATCGCCTCGCTCGGTTTCTTCAGCGCATCGAGTGCATACCGCCTTGGGATGTCACGGCGGAAAAACAGAAAAAGCACCACCAGGGTGGCTGCCACGCTGGCGATATTCACCGGCACCATTACCGAGGCATATTCGGTGAAACCCAGGCCGAAGTAATCGGCCGAGACGATGTTGACCAGGTTGGAGACCACCAGCGGCAGGCTCGCCGTGTCGGCAATAAAGCCCGCAGCCATGACAAAGGCCAGTGTCGCAGCAGGCGAGAAGCGCAATGCGAGCAGCATCGACATGACGATTGGTGTAAGAATCAGCGCCGCGCCATCGTTGGCAAACAGCGCCGACACGGCGGCGCCGAGCAACACGCTGAAGGCGAACAGGCGATAGCCGCTGCCGTTTGCCCAGCGCGCAACGTGCAGCGCGGCCCATTCGAAGAAGCCGGCTTCATCGAGCAGCAGGCTGATGATGATGACGGCGATGAAGGTGGCGGTAGCGTTCCAGACAATGGCCCACACGGTGGGGATATCGTGCAGGGAAACCGCGCCAGCCAGGAAGGCAATGACGGCACCCAGCGCGGCACTCCAGCCGACGCCAAGCCCCTTCGGCTGCCAGATGACGAGGGTGAGGGTGAGGACGAAGACAGCAATGGCAACCAGCATGAACATCTCGCTTGGTGAGGATCAGCAGCAGGCGGAATCACGAACGGGGCGCCCGTCCATGTTCTTCAGGCGAAGGGAATTGTCTGCCAGCCACTGCGAATTGGCCTGCAGGGTGACCTGCAACATTTCAAGTACCCAGGCGGGCAACTGTGGATTCAGGCGGTAATACACCCACTGGCCCTGGCGGCGATCCAGCAACATGCCGTTGCTGCGCAGTTGCGCCAGGTGGCGACTGATCTTGGGTTGGCTGTCGTCCAGCGCGCACATCAGTTCGCAGACGCACAACTCCCCCAGACTGGCGATCAGCAGGGTGGCACGAGCGCGAGTCTCGTCTGACAGGCTTTTGAAAACTTCAGGTGGAGTGATCATGGCAGCACCAGACATATGGAAAAGCGAATATACGTTTATCCATATGTTTGGTGCAAGCGCAGCTTGGCTGAAGCTCAGGCGAGGGTCACCCACTGGCGCAGGGTAACCTGCGCCGGTCGGTCACTTTGCAGCGGATATCAGGTTTTCCTGGCTCTGCTGCTCGACCGTTCGCTGGATCTCCCGCGCCAAGGTCTTCACATCATGCTGCTCGATTTCCTTGGGCATCACTTCAAAGCCAACCGAGTTGTACAACCGCCCCCAGGCGGCCTGTGCATCGGAGTAGGCCGCCTCGCGCTGGTAGCGTGACAGCAGCAGGCGGCCTTCGGCGCGGATCAGTTCCAGCTCGCTACCCAATGCGGCGCTGCGCGAGGAACGGGCGTAGTCCAGCAGGCTTTGATCGACGCGCAGGCTTTCGTCGGCGAAGTCCACTTCCTGGCGGGCCAGCTGGTAGCGCAGCAGGCCCACGCGGACCTGGGTGAGGATGGCCATGGACAACGCCGTGCGGCGCATGTCGTCGGTCTTTTCCTGGCTTTTTTCCGCAGCGGTGATGTCGGGGTATTGCAGCAGGCGCAGCAGGTTCAGCGAGACATTGATGCCGGTCTGGTTCCAGTCGCTGTTGTACAGGTACTTGTTGGAGTCGTACTCGTAGCCGTAGTTGAAGCTCACGTTGGGCCACAACTGGGCCTTGGCGATCTTCAGGTCGTTCATGCTCACGCGCTTGCGGTACCACTCTTCCATGATTTCCGGGCGGCGCTCCAACGACAGGCGTTCGAGTTTTTCCATGTTGCCGTTGAGCAGTGGCAGCGGCTGCTCGTTGGTGTCGGCCAGCACCATGCGGGTGTTCGGCGGCAGCGACATCAGCGCGGCCAGTTCGGCGCGGGCGAACTCCAGGTCCTGGCGGCGCACGGTGAGCATGTACACCGAGTCGAGCAGGGCGCGTTGGTAGGCGAGGATGTCCTGGCGCGGCAGCAGGCCACGGCCCTCGGCTTCACGGGCAGAGGTCAGGGCACGGTGGGTACGCATCAGCAGGCCGTCCACTTCCGGCAGCAGGCGTTGCGCACCGAGGGCACGCCAATAGGCGTTGCGCACGTCCTGCAGGACGTTTTGCGCCACCTTTTCCCGGCGTTCCTCGGCCATCAGCATCTGGTCGTTCTTTTGCTGGGTGCGGAAGTAGGCAACACCGAAGTCCAGCAGGCTCCATGACAGGCCGAGGCTGTAAAGCGTGCGGTAGCGCTCCTCGGAGGTGGACGGGCGCAAGCTGACCTGGCGGTCTTCGATGCCGATCGAGGTGCCGCCGGAATCGTTGTTGCGCCCGGCGTAGCCGGCGGAGGCGACCAGGCGCGGCAGCATCTCGTGGCTGGAAACATCGCGCAGGTCCGAGGCCAGGGCGCTCTCCAGCAGTTTCAGGCGATAGTCGAGGTTGTATTTCAGGGCCCGCGCCGACGCTTCGTAGAAGGTAATCGGCCCGTTGACCGGTTCCTGTTCCTTGTACATGCGCGCCTGGTCCTCGATGACCCGCTGACGCATTTCGTCTTCACTGTAGGGCTTGGGCTCGAAGGCCGAGCAGGCGCCGAGCAGCAGGCCGAGGGCTGTGACGGTGCTCAGGCTTTTCAATGTCGATACGGGCATAGGCTGTCCTTGTTCAATCCGTGATGAGACATCGGCGTTATGGTGCGTTGCTACCGCGACGCTGCGCGGCTTCGCGCAATTGTGCGCGGAAGCCGTTCGCCGGCTGCGCGCGTTGTTCAGGCGCCATGTCACGAGGCAGAGGTGCCCACAGTGACGGGTCTGGCAACAGGCCATCGGCACTCAGGCTGATGACGCCCTGGCGGCCGTCGACCCAGTCCTTGTCCTCCTCGCTGGCCAACCGGCTGGCGGCCACTGCCTTGGCGACGAACTGGCCGTTGACCAGGCCAAGCTGGGCGCCGAGGGACTGGCTTTCGATTTCGGGTGTGGCGAACAATTGAACGTTGCTGCCATCGGCTCCCCAGGCCGACAGGGTCAGGGACTGGTTGATCTGTTCCACCACCGGCGTGACGTAGATCGCTGGCGTAACCTCCGGCAGCGGCAAGCCGCCCAACCTTTCCTGGCTGTCGCGGTCCAGGTACGGCCCCGGTGGAATGTAAGGCGTGGAAATATCCAGGGTGATGGTCAGCTGGGCCTGGTCGGTTGCACCGGCCAGGTCGCTGACGGTGTAGGTGAAATAGTCCTGGAGCACTTGCCCCAGGCCCGCCGCCGCCAGCACCTCGCGGTTGCTCAGGTCGATGGTGTAGGTGTAGCTGCCGTCGGCATTGAGCACCAGGGTGCCGTAGCGGCCGGCGATGGGCTGGCCAATGACACCGGCAGTGCCACTGGCGCCTTCCTGGCCGCTGCGGATACCCGTGACGGTCAGGCTATCGCCGCCGTCCACGTCGCTGTCGTTGGGCAGCACATTACCGCTGGTGTGCGGCGCTGGTACCTGGTCACTGGCAGTGTTGCTGTCATCGCGGGCCACCGGGTTGTCGTTGGCCCCCTGGACGGTCACGCTCAGACGTGCCTCGGAGGTGGCGCCAGCGGTATCGCGCATGCGGTAGGTGAACACTTCGCGTAATGTTTCGTTCGCACTGCGCATGGCCTGCACGATGGGGTTGGTGTTGTCGACCAGGTATTGGTAACTGCCGTCAGCACTGATCAGCAGGGTGCCATACAGGCCTTGCAGCAGTTGGCCGGCGCTGGCGGTCTGGCCGTTTTCGGCGCTGTACTGCAGCACGGTCTTGCTCTCACCGTACTGCACGCCGTCCACGTCGGTGTCGTTGTCCAGCACGTTGCCGCGCGGGTCTACCCCCGCGCCGGTATTGTTCACACCGCCGGCTTCCACGGCGATGGCGGTGTCATCGTGGGCTACCGGGACGTCGTTGCGGCCGTCGATGGTAATGCTCAGCAGGCCGTTGGCGGTGCCGCCCCAGAGGTCGGTGAGCAGGTAGGTGAAGTTGTCCACCAGGGTTTGGCCGCTGACACGCAGTGCCTGCACCGTTGCCAGGCTGTTGTCGAGCACGTAGCTCCAGCTGCCGTCGGCGTTCAGGGTCAGGTCGCCGTACTGGCCGCGCAACGTTTGCCCGACTGCGGTGGGGCTGCCTGGCAATGGCCCGTCGCCGCTCCAGAACGCCAGCACTTCGAGGGTTTCCGGCACGATGATGTTGATGGTGTCGGGGTCGCTGTCGTTGTCCATCACGTTGCCGGACGGGTTGCTGCCGGGGATGGCGTTGTCCAGGCCGCCGGCTTCGATGGCCAGGCCCTGGTCAGGGTTGGCCACCGGTGGCTGGTTTTCACCGCGGATGAGCACGAAGAGGGTCGCGGTGTCGCTCAGGCCGCCGCCGTCGGTGACCTGGTAGGTGTAGCGCTGGATGAGGAAGCCCAACGGGCCGAGTGCGATGATGTCCGGGTCGCTGGAGTTGACCACGAAGCGGTAACTGCCGTCGGCATTGAGGGTCAGGGTGCCATAGTTGGTGGTGACGGTGGCGCTGCCGGTCAGCGGGTCGAGCGTCGGGTTGCTGCTTTCCTCGCCCACACCCACGGCGGTGACGGTCTTGCTGTCATTGGCATCCACGTCAGTGTCGTTGTTCAGCACATTGCCGGTGGGGTTGCGCCCGCCATTGCCATCGTCATCGGTGGCCACCGCGTACGCCAGGTCATCATGGGCCACGGGGGTGTCGTAGCGCCCTTCGATGGTGATGGTGATTTGTGCCTGGGAGCTGGCACCTTCGGTGTCGTGCATGCGGTAGCTGAAGGTTTCGACCAGGCTTTCGCCGGCCTTGAGAGCCTGTACGGCCGCCAGGCTGTCGTTGACGGTGTAGACGTAATTGCCGTTGGCATCGATGCTCAAAGTGCCGTAGCTACCGGCTACCTGCGTGGCGCCCGCGCCAACCTGGACGAACGTACCGCCGGCGGCGAGGGTGCCCAGGTAAACACCATCCAGCGTCTTGCTGTCACCGGCGTCCACATCAAGGTCATTGCCCAGGGCATTGCCGCTGCCGGCCTGGCCTGGCGTGCCGTTGTTCACGCCACCGGCTTCGACGGCGATGGCGCTGTCATTGGCGGCGATCGGCGTGTCATTGCGACCGTGAATGACCACGGTAAAGGTGGCGGTGACGGTCTTGCCGTTACCATCGCTGACGCTGTACTGGAATACCTCGGTGAGCCGGTCGGCATCGGTACGCAGGGCCTGCACGGCGCTGTTGGCGTTGTCTACCACGTAGCGGTAGTTGCCCTGGCTATCCAGGACCAGGCTGCCGTAGTTGCCCGCCAGTGGTTGCCCGAGAATGCCTGTCACCCCCGTTGGGCTGAGCACGCCGCTGATGCTCAGGGTATCGCCGTCGGGGTCGCTGTAGGCAGCACTGATGTTGCCGCTGGGATCGACGCCGGCGATGGCGTTGTTCAGGCCGCCGGCTTCGATGGCGTCGATGCTGACGGCGTTGACCACGGGTGGGTCGTTGACCCCGGTGACGGTGATCACCAGCTGCGCCTGGTCCGTCAGCCCGCCGCTGTCGTGGATCTGGTAGGTAAAGATCACGTCGAGGCTTTGCCCGGCCGCCAAGGCACGTATGGCAGGGTCGGCACTGTTGACGATGAAGGTGTAGGTGCCGTCCTGGTTGAGGATGAGCTGACCGAAGTTGCCGCTGATCAGGCTGTTGTCGGCCAGCCGGGCCACGCTGCCGTCTATGGCTGCGGGGCTGCCGGCGCCGACCGGGGTGAGTGCACCCCCGGTGCTTTCCAGGCCACTGCGCACACCGTCGACCTTGAGCTGGGTGGCGGTTGGCTGGTCAAGGTTGTCGACGTCGGTGTCTGCGCCCACGCCACCGTTGCCGGTGATCACGTTGCCACTGGCATTGACCGGTGCTGGGCTGCCATCGCTGGCACCGGCAGTGGCGGTGCCATGGTCGTCCACGGCCACCGGCGCATCATTGGCACCCTGGATGGTGATAACCAGCACGCTGATGGAACTGAGGCCATCAGTATCGGCCATCTGGTAGCTGAACTGTTCGACCAAGGTCTGGCCGGGGGACAGCGCCTGGACGGCAGCGTTGTTGTTGTCGACCACGTAGCGGTAACTGCCGTCGGTGTTGAGGGTCAGGGTGCCAAAATTGGCCACCATGGTGGTCGACCCACCGCTGGGCAGGGGGATGATGCGCCCGCCGCCCGGGCCGTCGAAACGTAGGGTGGTGACATGCTTGGTTTCGCCCAGCGCTGGGGAGTCCACGTCAGTGTCGTTGTCCAGCACGTTGCCGACTGCGTCCTGGCCCGGTGTGCTGTTGTTGGTGCCCCCGGCTTCGATGGCAGTGGCGACGTCGCCGTGGGCGATCGGCGTGTCGTTGGCACCGTGGATGTTGATCTGCAGCACCGCGCTGCTGCCCAGGCCGCCGGTGTCGACGATGTCGTAGCTGAAGAACTCGCTGATGAACTGGCCAGCGGTGCGCAGCGCCTGCACAGCGGGGTTGTCGTTGTCGACGATGTACTGGAAGCCCCCATTGGGCCGCATGACCAAGGTGCCGTAGAGGCCCTGCAAGACTGTGACGAGATTGTCGCCCACCGCCACACCCCCTGGCGTGAGGTTGTTGGCAATGCGGGTGACGGTAAGCACGTCGCCGTTGGTCTGGATATCGACGTCGGTGTCATTGAGCAGCACGTTGCCGGTCGGGTTCACGCCCGGGTCGCCGTTGTTGAAACCGCCGGCCTCCACCGCGATCGCCAGGTCGGCGTTGGCGATGGGCGCGTCGTTGACCGGGGTGATGATGATGTTCATCACGTCGGTGTCGGTCAGGGCATCGACCGGGTTTTGCCCAGGAATACCGTCGCCGTTGAGCGGGTGGTCGCCGTAGTTGCCCTGGTCGTTGGTGACCATGGTCAGGGTTTCGGCGGTGCGTGCCGTGTTGAAGTCCTGGTCGCCTTTGTAATAAAGCTGCGCGAGCAGTGCGTTCAACTCGGCCAGGGTGCCAGTCAGTACCAGGCTGCGTCCGGCACCGGCCGGTGGTGTGGCATTGGCTGCCGGAGGGGTGGCGCTTTGCCAGAGCACCCCGTGGAGTACCGACAGGGTAATGGTCATGACTCCGTCGGCATTGCCAGCATTCACGTCCACGTCGCTGATGGCCAGCCCCGTGAGGTGCAGCACCGTGTCTTCCAGCCCCTGTTGGTCGGCCACGGTGTTGACCGGGGCTTCGTTCAGGTGCACGTAGCCGGCATCGGCGGTGCCAGTCGAGCCTTCGCCCAAGGCCAGGTTGATGCCGCCAAGCCCGTTCGCCGCAGTGCCGGTATCGCTGTCGATGCGTAACCGGAAGTTGTTGTTCGCCGCTGCTTGATGGTCTTGCGCCACGGCCACCAGGTAGCTGCCCGAGGGCAACAGGGCGAACTGGTACAAACCGCCATTGGCGGTAACGGTGGTGAAGGTGCGATCGTCAGCGGTGCCGAACTGGCCGTCGTCTCCGGCCCAGGTCAGGGTCACGTCGATGCCGTCCAGGCCTGGGCCATCGGGGGTGACGCTGTCGGTGGCGCTGCGGGTGTCGTCCCATAGCGTGCCTTGGATCACGCCCATGCCAGCCCCTTCGCTGAGCACGTAGTTGTTCAGGCCGTTGGCGCCGTCCTGGCCGTTGCGCTCACCGGTGGCGCCACCGGCGATGGCGGGCAGCGAGCCGCCCCAGCCGTTGTTCTCGAAGTCGGTGGGCAGGCTGGTCCAGGTCAGTACCGCAGAACTGGCAGCATTGTCGGCGATGGTGACGTTGGGCAGGGTGACCGTGTAGATCACCTGCACGGTGTCGCCTGGTGCCAGGCGATCGAAGCCCAGTGAAATTCCCGTACCGTCGCTGAAGCTGACGCCTGCCGGCAGGTTGGCCAGGTCCAGCGCCGCGCCGTTGAGCAGAATGCTTTGTACCAGGTAGTTGCTGCCGTTGGGGAACTGGTCGGCCAGGTGAGTGTTGTAGGCGGGCACGTCACCGTTCTGGGTGAAGCTTACCGAAACCGTGGCGTTGGTGGTGCCGTTGCCTGGGCTGACGTCGATGACCGATTTGTCCAGGTTGACGAAGCTGGGCTCGACCACCCGCTCGAACAGGGTGTCGCTCTTGCCCCTGTCCACGCCGCCGTTGAGGCCGACGTGTTCGTGGGCCGACACGCCCAGGTTGGCACCGGCCTGGTTGCTGGCCACGTTGCTGACGCGCACGTTGAATTCCAGCACCACGCCTTCGACATCGGGGTCGTTGATTTCGTTGTTGATCAGGTTGCCCAGGCTGAACGTGACGGTCTGGCTGCCATCTGCATGGGTGGTAATGACCAGCCGCCCATTGTTGATGTCGAACACCCCGGTCGGTACGGCGCCGGACAGATCTGGGTTGATGCCTTGCGCCACATCGCTGAGCTCGTTGCCCGGCATGCTCAAGGTGCCGCTGCTGATCAGGTTGGTGGCATCGGTGGTCAGCCCGGTAGGGGTGTTGGACAGGAAGGCGATGAGGATGTTGTTGAGGCTGGCGGGAATGAACTCCAGGCCTGCGGCGAGTTCGATGCGGATCTGGTAGTCAGGGTTGTCGCCGGTGGGCACCAGCACAGCCACGCGATAGCGCACGATTTCACCGACCACCACAGTCTCGGAAACACCGCTGGTGTCGGTCACGCCGCTGCTGTTGGTGGCGGGGGGCGTGTCGGTGACGCCGCCTACCCGAGAGATGCGCACGCCGTTGCTGACCTGGAAGGTGAGCAACGATGCCAGTCGGTAATCGTTCAGGCTGCCGCCATTGAGCAGGCCATCTTCGCCACTGCGTTCGCCATTGACGGTGTCGATCGCATTGCTGCTGCCGTCAAGGCTGGTCCAGCGCACCTCCACGGCGTTGGCAAAGGCCGCTTCACCGGCTGCCGTGGCGTTCACGGTGCCGGTCAGTTGCAGCACGATGCGACCGCCGTTGGCGATGTCGATATTGGCCCCGCTGACGCTGATCAGTTGGCCACCCTGGATGATGAAGTCCGCGCCGCCATTGTTGGTCGCACCACCGCTGTAGGTAATGCCGGTAATGCTGACGCCAGAGAGTTCGGTGGGCAGGCCGTCGAGCAGGCTGATATCGAAGGCGTTGGTACCCGAAGTGTTGGTGATGACGATCTCGAAGGTGACCACGTCGCCGTCTTCGTAACCTCCGAACACCGGCGTAGAGGTGATCTGTTGCGTCACCGTCAGCGTCGGCTCGACGATGGAGACGCTCGGTTGCTGTGCGCTGACCACGTTGCGCTCTACCGGCGTGGCGCCATTGGGGGTATCGCCGTCGGGGTCGCTGTATACCAGTTGCGCCCCGTTGTTCAGCGTGGTGCCTTGCTGGTTGCCAGTCACGTTGCTGGCCACCAGTACCAGGCGGATGACGAAGCTGTTGTTGCCGGTTACGTTGTCGGCGTTGGCACCGGCACTGCTGAACACCAGTTGCAGGTCGGCACCGTCACTGCCGTCCGGCGTGAGCGGGTTGATACTGACGCTGCCATTGAAGTCTGCGGTCAGCGCCGCGCTGCCGGCCACCGTGGTAATCAGCTGGTAGCCGAGGTTGCCATTGAAGCGTGGGTCCAGGCGCAGGCCGGGCGGGATCAGGTCGTTGAGGCGCAGGTTGCTGGTCACGCCTTCGGGCAAGGTGATGACGATGTCGTAGGTCATGCTTTCGCCGACCACCAGGTTGCTGCCGGTGGTGTGCGCGGCACTGGAATCATCGTCGCTGAGGCTGCCGTTCTGGTAGGTCTTGCTGATGCCAGGGGCGGCGACCTGCTGGTTGGCGACTTCCACCAGGTCGGTTGGGGTGAAGTCCTGGCCGCCATTGACGCTGGCGTAGTTGGTCAGCGCTGCGCTGCTTTGCAGGGTGCTGGAGGCGAGGATCGCGTCGTTGACAGTGACGTCGTAGGTGATGACCACCACGTTGGCACCGGACAAGTCGCTGGCGGTGCCTGCACGGCCAGCCAGGAGGGTGGCCTGGCCATTGGCGTCGAGGAACGTGATGGTGCTGCCGTTGACGCTGTAGTCGGTGCCGGCCACCAGCAAGATGCCGTCGCCACGGTAGATTTGCAGGTTGGCCGCCGCCAGGCTGCCACCGACAAAGGCAAGCCCGGTGGGCAGGGTGATGCTGGTGCTGACATCGTAGGCACCGCCGCCACCGGTGTTCTTGAGGGCGGTGGCCAGGCGCAGGGTGTCGGCGCCGTCGATGCCACTGACGTTGCCGTCCACCGCCGCCAGGCTGGTGACGCTGCCGCCGAACGGCACGCCGCTGGTGCCGGGTGCGTTCCAGCTGCCCGTGGTGCCGGTGACCGTGCCGTTGCTGCTGGAGACAACCCCGTGCTTGATGTCCAGCACCGGTTCGGCCACCGACTCGATCACCGCCACGTCCGAGGAGACGAGCACGGTTTTGTCCACCGTGGTGGTCTGGCTCGATTGCGCCAGCACGTCGAGTTCACGCTGGTCGGCGAACGGCTGGTCGCCGACCACCATGGTGAAGCGCACTTGCACCGTGCCGCCATTGAGGCCGCCGGAGGCGTAGTTGCCGAAGTCGAAGACGATGGAGTTGCCGGGGCCGGTGGTGACGCTGTCCGGCACGTCCAGAATGGTGTTGCCGCTGCCGATGCTCCATTGCCCGACACCGGTGCCGAAGCTCCAGCTGATGCCGCTGGCATCCAGCAATGGCAGCGGCAGGTAGGCGGTAAGCTTGAAATTCTCGTAGTCGGCTATCAGCAAGTCGTAGCTGATGGTGAAGGTCACCACATCGCCTGGGCGCAGCTCACCGTTGGCGGGCGGGTTACCGCCGTTGACCTGGGTGAGCTCGATATCGACGTTGGAGGTTTCGATGGTGCTGAGGGTGCTGGAACCATCCGTCTGGGTGCCGCCGATGTTCAACGCATCGCGCAGCACAGTAGCGGCCACGATGGCATTGTTGCCCACGCTGTCGCCTTCGTTGAGTTGGTCGTGGGGCGGGTGGTCGGTGGTGTAGGTGGTGTCGACAGTAGCGTCATAGACGATGCGCAGGCCGGTAGCGCCGTTCTGTTCGGTATCGTCGTAGAGGTCACCGAACAAGGCCGCCACGCCGGGGCCGGCGATTGCCTGGCGAATGGATTCGGCAATGTCGAACACCAAGGTGGTGCTGCCGTCGGCGTTCACCGTCTGGGTAAAGACCAGGGCGATGCTCAACGACGTGCCGTTGCCCTGCAGCAGCAGGGTGGGTGGGTTGGCTGAGCTGAACGTCAAGCCGTCGCCAAGCTGGTCGGTGACGGTGAACTGGCCTTGCTCGAGGATGTTTTCGCCGAAGGCGAAGAAGTCGGAAATGGCCACGTCCATGGTGTAGCGCAGGGTGTCGCCGGGGGTGAGGCCGACGCTGCCGACGTCGTTCTGCAGGTCGACTTGCTTGAGCAAGGTGATCGACTTGGCGACGAAGGTCACGCCCTGGCCATTGCCGGTTTCACTGAACGGGTAGCCGTCCGGGTCCAGCGGGCGGTCGCGCGGGTCGAGCGGGTTCCAGCCGCCTGTGACGCTGGCGGTCCCGAAATTGATGGTGACCGGGTTGCCGGTAGTCGGGTCGAGCACTGGGCGGCCATTGGCGTCGATTTCCGGCACATAGAAGCTGACCTGGGTTTCGCTGGCGGCGCTCAGGCTGTCGTAGTGAATGGCATAGCTGGCCACGAAGGCGTTGGGGTTGGCCAACGCTGCTGCGATCAGCGCGGGGTCGGTCAGCACCGTGCCGTCGTGCAGGGTGACCGACGTCAGTGTGCCGCCGGGGCCTGGGGTGATGGCGCTGACATGGACCTGATCGGGCACCGTCTGGGTCACGGTGACGTTGGTCAGGGTCTGGCCGGGGGCCGGGGTCACGGTGACCGTCTGGGTGCGGGTGTAGTTGGGGCCGGTGACGGTTTCGCCTTCGGGCATGTTGACCGTTTGCGTGACCTTGAGCAGGGTGGGGGTGATGATGAAGCTGTGCAGCGAGGCTTCGACCAGGCTTGGGTCCTGAACCGGGTTGTTCAGCGAGTCGTTGCCGTACTCGAAACCGGCCCTGGCATTGATGGTGAGGTTGGGCGCGCCATCGGAGTAACTGGTATCGGCCAGGTTGCTCAACAGCCCGGTGACCTGGATGTCGATGCTGGGCTGGCCATTGGTCACGCTGGCGTAAGGCAGTTGCAGCACCACCATCTGGTCACCGGGCTTCATGCCGACACTGGCGGCATTGATTACCAGTGCATTGCCACTGGCATCCTTGGCCAGCGGGTGGCTGGCATTGCCGTTGGCATCGAAGGTGATCACGAAGCTGTTCACCGCCTGTCCCAGATAGGTAGCGGACACGAATGTGGCGCCATCGTTGCCGTCACGGCCAGTGGCGGGCATGAACAGGTCGAGATAAGGGGCGTAGCCTTCCTGGGTCGAGGGGTTGGTGAAGCTGACGGTAAAGGTGAATTGTTCGCCCAACTGCACTTCGGCGCCACTGCTGCCAAGGCTTGCGGTGGGGCTGGCATCGGCCAGCAGGCCCTGGAAGCTGGTCAGCGTGGAGGCGGCCAGGGCGATGGTCTTGTCCACGTCGCCACTGCGCACTTCCAGGCGCCAGTCGCCACCGGCCAATTGGCTGCCGGTGGCATTGTTCGAGGCGCCGACATCGGCGCCGGTCCAGCGCGCCAGTTCGTCAACCAGCGCCTGGCCGCTGCTGCCGGCGCCGACGTCGCAGCCGTACAGCTGGATGTCGGCCCCGGCATTGAGTTCGCCGCGCCATGCGCTGAGGCGCTCGCCCAGTTGCTCGACGGATTGCTGGGTGAACACCTGGTTGCCCAGGGTGAACTGGCCAGCGGCGCCGTGGGAGAACACCTGAATGGAATCGACCTTGCCCAGTTGCGCCAGGGTATTGCTGATGGCCGCGATGGCGTCCTGGCCTGCGTCCACGACCAGTGCGGTGGTGCCGGCCGGCAGGTTGGCGACGAGCTGGTCGCGGTTTTCCACGCGGGCGTCGATCACCACCAGGTTGCGCGGTTGGGCGGCGGGTGCGGCGGTGGTTTGCGCTTCACTGGCGGTGGGGGCGGGGTGGCTGGTGTCCTTGGCCTCGGCGTGACCGGGGTCGCTGTGCTGCTGGTCGACAGCGGCAGCGGCTGCACCGTCGAACAGAATCCGTTGTTCGAGGGCCAGGGTTTGTGACCGGGGGCGCAAGGTAGCGCCGATACCGGCTCTGTTCTTCATGTCCATGATGAATACCTGCTCGCAGAAACGTCACCAGAATCGGGATCTCAGCAAGCGTAGTCGCTTCCCATTCTGGTGCAAGCATGGCCGGTGCGGTCGTTCAGAAGCCGCTTTCGCGCAACACTACCGACGCCAGCCAGGTGCCCAGTTCCCCTAGTACGCTGCGCCGCTGCCCTTCGATCTTCAGCCTGCCACGCATCTCGTGCAGGCTTGCAGGAGGCTCGTCCAGTGCGATCAGTACTTGGAACATGGCGTTGTTGGGCACCAGCGGTTGCGAGCCGGTTGGTACCGGCCCGCCGAAGTGCGAAGACAGCATGCGGTGGGCCAGCTGGCTGGCGCGCGTGCTGCCGATGGCCAGGACCTTGCCGCGCAAAGCGCTGGCCTGCCCCTCGGGATAGAACAGCACGGGGTTGCCGACGGCCAGGTGGTGAACCTGGTCCTGCGCCACATAGGCATCGATCTGCCAACGGCTGGGGTCGATCAGGATGCCCAGGGGCTCCTGGCGACTGACCCACTGGCCGGGGCGCAAGTCCTGGTCGTGGTCCAACCAGGTGCCTGCGAACGGCGCTTGCAGGTTAAGCCGGGCGATTTCGTTGCGTGCGGCACGCGCCTCTTCGTTTTGCACACTCAGGCGTTGCTGGGTGGCCGCGTCCACGCTCAGCCCGGCCGGGTCGGCCAGCAGGCCGGACAGGCGTGCCTGATAACTGCGGGCGGTGGCTTCGCTGCTGCGCAGGCGTGAGTCCAGGTCGGGTTCGTCGAGCACTGCCAGCACTTCGCCGGCCTTGACCGGGCCCTGTTCACGCAGGGTTTGCAGGCGCGCTGGGTAGGGCGTGTAGACCCGCAGTTGATGCTCGGCGCGGGCCACCCCTACGGCATCCACCTGGCTGTGCCAAGGGATCGCCAGCGCCAGCACGGCCAACCCCAGGCCCAGGTAGAACAGTTGCTTGCGCCGCCCCGGGATGCGTGTACGTTGCTGCCACCAATGGTTCAGCTCGCGCTTCACCGGCAAGGCAATGAACCAGGCGATTTCAACCATGAACAGAACGATCCCCAGCAATTTGAAGAAGAACAGGTACACCGCCACGGCGATACCCAGAAACAGCACCAGGCGGTACAACCAGGTGGCGAAGGCGAATGCCACCAGCAACCGACGTTGCCCGACAGGGAACGGCTCTGGCCACGCTTCCTGCAGCCCCAACAGGTTGCGCCGTAGGGCAACCCGTGCCAACGCGGAAGCGCGTTCGTGCAGGTTGGGAAAGTCGAGCAGGTCGCTGAGGATGAAATAGCCGTCGAAGCGCATGAACGGGCTGGCGTTGAGCGCCAGTGACAACACCCAGCTGGTGGTCGCCAGGTACAGCAGGGCATTGCGCAGCGGGCCGTCGTCACATAGCGCCCAGCCCAAGGTTGCAAGGCCCGCCAGGGACAGTTCGGTGGCGATGCCTGCCGAGGCGATCGCCAGTCGCTGGCGGGGACGTTTGAGCTTCCAGCTTTCGCCGGTATCGGTGTACAGCATGGGCCACAGCACGAGAAAGGCCACGCCCATGTGCCCGACCCGCAACCCCAGGCGTGTGGCCACCAATGCATGGCCCAGCTCATGCAAGGTCTTGGCGACGATCAGCGCCAGGGCGAAGCTCAACAGCCCTTCGCTGGAGAACGACTCCACCACCGCATGGGTGAAGCTGTCCCACTGTTGCATCACCAGGATGATGCCCAGCAAGCTCAGCGCGACCACCGACAGGCCGGTCAGTGGATGGAACAGCCAGCCCAGGGCTTTGGCCAAATGCTGCAGCGCCACTTGCGGGCGCAGCAGCGGGACGCGAAAGAACAGGTAGTGGTGCAGCCACCAGCGCCAGCTTGACCAGGTGCGCGCTTCGCTCTGCGCCTGCAGCCGGCCCAGTTGCTCGCTGCCGGGGCGCAGCAAGTGGTGTTGTTCGAGAAACGCACGCAGCTCCAGCACCTGTTCCACATCCGGGTTCAGTGCGCTGTCGCGTGACACTTGGGCGCTGATCTGGCGGGGCGACTGGCCCCAGCGCAGCAGGCATTCGAATTCCAGCCAACCGATGCGGTAGAAGCGGTTGATGACCGTGTCGTGGATCATCCAGGCAGGCTCGCCGTCGCGGTTGTCGGCTGCTTCGCACAGGCGCAGGTCTTCGCGCAGCGGCGGCAATGGCAGGTCGGCGGGATCGAGCATCACCAGCCGCTCCAAGCCCGCAGGCTGGCCAACGGTCGGCGCAGCAGGTAATAGCCGAGTATCACCCGGTCGCCGTAGAGCTTGGCCGTGCCATGCAGGCCAAGGCGGGCATGCGCGGCATGCTCGTCGATGCTGGCCAGCAGGCGGTAGGCCACCACGCCATCGTCGGCAGGCCTGGCCTGGTAGCTGGTTTCAAGGACTTTGCCCTTGAGCGGGCTGAGCGGGTAGGCGGTGAGGAACAGGGTGACTTCTGCACCCGGCTCCAGGGCGATGGCATCGGCCACGGCGAGTTGAATCTGCATCGCCGGTTGCGCAGGGTCGGCGACTTGCATGATCCGTTCGCCGGTCGAGACAGGTTTACCGAGCCAGTCGTTGGGGTCACTGAATACCGCCACGCCGGCCCGTGGTGCCAGCACCTGGGTACGCTTGAGCTGCGCCTGTACGGCGGCAAGCTCCGCGCGCCGCTGCTGGGCCCGGCCTTGCAGCAAGGTCAGTTCGCCCTTGCTTTGCGGGTTGTCGAAGGCGCGCTGGCTGGCGGCCACAAGCTCGGCATCGGCCACTGCAACTTCTTTGCCGAGCACATCGGCGCGGCTTCGCAGGGTGGTTTCGTCCAGGGCGAACAAGGGTGTACCGGCCTCGACCGGTTGGTTGGGGCGTACCTGTACCTGGTTGATCACCCCATCGATCGGTGAAGTGACGATCTGCGCCTGGCGCGAAACGATTTGCGCCGGCGCCAGTGCAGTCTGGCGCACGGGCACCAGCAGCAGGGCGCCGAACAGCAGCGCGACCAGCAGCACCTGGCGGCGGCTCGGGCGCCAGCGGCCGAGGCGCTGGCGGCGGGTCAGGGCGCTCCAGCAGTAAGCCCAGGTACGGGTCAGACCGTCCAGGTGCTGGTACAGCGCAGCGGGCGGGGCTTCTTCGAGCAACAGCACCAGCACGCCCAGGCGTTCACCTTCTTGCGTATGCAGCGGCACGCAGAGCAGGCCAGACGGCCACCATTCCGACCAGCCTTCGGCAATGTCTGGCGGGGGCGTGGCCGTGGTCTGGGTCAGCCACGCAGGTGTTCGATCGGTCAACTGCTCAGCCAGCCAGCGGCTGGAGCGCTTGAGCCAGACCAGGTAGGGCGAGTCTTCGCTGGGGCGCGCCAGGCCCGATACGCACAGCAGCTCGAGCGCCCCCTTGGCCTGCCTGAATACCAGCGCTTGGTGAAACGGCAGTAGCGGGTAAAGGTCGTTGGCCATACTGAAGGCAAGGGCATTCAACGACTCGGCGGTCATGGCCTTGTCGCGCAAGGCGTCCAGTTGCAGCAACAGCTGGGGGTGGGGCAATGGCTGGTTCATGGTCATGGCGCGAACCGCGCCGTGCCGCTCATGCCCGCCATCAACTCAGGGAACGGCTGGTCGAAGCGTGCTTCCAGTTCTACGGTCTGAGCCACCGCGTCGACCCTGGCGTTGATCACACTGACTTTCGCCGGGTAGGTCTTGCCGGTTTCATGCACCTGCACTTGCAGCGCTTGGCCGGGGCTGAGTGTCTTCAGTTGGCTGGAGGGCACATTCAAGCGCACTTTCAAGGCGCCATCACTGACCAGGTCGAACAGTGGCGTGCCAGCGCTGACCGTCTGGTAAGGCTTGACGTAGACCTTGGCGACATGGCCGGAGAACGGCGCTTGTACCTGGCAGTAACTCATCTGTGCCTCGCCCATGGCCCGCGCCCCGTCGGCTTTCTGCACTTCGGTGTTGGCGGCGGCCACTTCGATATCGCCCACGGCATCCAGCTTGCGCAGCTGCTTCTTGGCCTCCAGGTTCTGCCGGGCCATGGCCAGTTCGGCCACCGCCACCTTGCCCCGTGCCTGGGCTTCGCTGCAGTTGAAGCGGGCCAGGGTCGCGCCCTTGGCCACCCGTTCACCGAAGCTGGTTTTCAATTCGCCCAGCGTGCCGTTCATCTGGCTGGACAGGGTGGTTTCCAGCTCGGCGGCGAGCAGTACACGGATCGGCTGTGTGCCCTCGGCCGGTATCTCCTGTTCGGCATAGGCACAAAGGCTGGTCAGGGCCAGCAGCATGGGCAGGCAATGACGGGCAACGACGGGTATGGGCATTCTCGGTTCCTTGTCGAGAGGCGTCGGGACACGCAACAACAATGCTGCAACGCCTTCATACTAGAAAGGAAACCGATTTTTGCCCAATTGCCTCCAACGTTTTTGCAGGGCGCAGCCGATCAGCACAGGGTACGCAGCGGCAAACCGGCTGGCAGGTTCAAGCAAGGTGAGTCAACACACGATCAGAAGCCTTCCAGAACGATCTTGCCACGTGCTTTTCCACTCTCGATCATGGCGTGGGCACGTTTGAGGTGCTCGGCGCTGATCGTGCCGTAGTGCTCGCCGAGGGTCGTCTTCAGCACGCCCTCATCGACCAGCTGCGAAACGCGCTCGAGCAGTTGATGCTGCTTGATCATGTCCTCGGTCTTGTACAGCGAGCGCGTGAACATCAGCTCCCAGTGCAGGGACAGCGACTTGCGCTTGAGCGGCACCACATCCAGTTGCGCCGGGTCGTCGATCAGTGCCAGCTTGCCTTGTGGGCGAAGCACTTCGATCAGCTGGGTGAGGTAGGTGTCGGTGTGCGTCAGGCTGATCACATGGTCGACCGGGTCAAGCTTGAGCGTTTCCAGTTGCAGGGGGATCGATTCGGTGTGGTCGATGACATGATGAGCCCCCAGTGCTTTGACCCACGCTTGGGTTTCAGGCCTTGAAGCGGTGCCGATGACGGTCAGCTGGGTGAGCTTGCTGGCGAGCTGCACCAGGATCGAGCCAACCCCGCCAGCGGCACCGATCACCAGAAGGCTCTGGCCCTGGCCGCCGTTTTCTTCAACGCCCAGGCGGTCGAACAGCAGCTCCCAGGCGGTAATGGAGGTCAGGGGCAGGGCAGCGGCACTGGCGTTGTCCAGGCTGCGGGGCTTGTGCCCGACGATACGCTCGTCCACCACATGGAATTCGCTGTAGCTGCCAGGGCGGTCGATGGCGCCGGCATAGAAAACTTCGTCGCCGGGCCGGAACAACGTTACTTCTGGGCCGACTTCGCGGACAACGCCGACCGCATCCCAGCCGAGGACCTGTGGTTGCTCTCCACCACGGCTTGCACGGATCTTGGTATCGACCGGGTTGACGGCGATGGCCCTGACTTCAACCAGAAGGTCTCGGGCGCCAGGTTTCGGTGTGGGCAGTTGTGTGTCGTACAGCGACTGTGGGTCCTGGATCGGCAACCCAGGCTGGGTGTAAACGACGGCCTTCATTGGCGCTACCTCATTGGGGATTGGAAAGTGGGTTCAGGCTATGCGTTTTGATTGAGTCGATAAACAGCTTGAATAGCGCAAGACTTTCTCTCTTGAAATGAAAGTTGCATGAAGCGCTGGCGGCAAGGTCCCAGCGCTCCACGCCAGCCCTTACTCAACGCTGTAACGCGGCGCCAACTGGTTGCTGGACAGCAAGCCGAACAGGGCCTGTCGGCCAGCTTCGTACTGGTCGAAGGCTTGCAGGTCGTGCAGTGATGGAAGGGAGATCAGCACGCCGTTGTCGAAGTCCTGCAGCGCGCCGTCCACCAGGTCCTGGGCCGACATCACGATGGCGGGGTCGAGGTTTTCGACCGGCAAGCCGCCGATTTGCCAGAAATCAGTGGCGGTGGCCCCAGGCAGTACCGCCTGTACCTTCACACCCTTGCCCGCCAGTTCCTTGTTCAACGCTTGGGTAAAGGCGGTGACATAGGCCTTGCTGCCGCCGTAGACGCCGTTGAGCAGCTCTGGCGCCAGGCTGACGACGGACGAGATGTTGATGACCGCACCTTGCCCGCGAGCGACAAAACCAGGTACAGCCGCATAGGTCAGGCGGGTGAGGGCGGTAACGTTGAGGGTGATCATTTCGGCCATGCGCTCGACATCGCTGTCCAGCAGGCTGGTATGGGTGCCGATGCCGGCATTGTTTATCAGCACGCTGATGCTGGCGTCTTCGCGCAACTTGCGTTCGACCTTGGCCAGGTCATCGGCATTGGCCAGGTCTGCCGGGAGCACTTCCACGTTCTGTCGGGTTTCGCTGGTGAGCCGGCCGGCCAATGCGTTCAGGCGCTCCCGGTTGCGTGCCACCAGCACCAGGTCATAGCCGCGGCGTGCCAGCCGCTCTGCGTAAATCGAACCGATGCCGGTGGAGGCGCCTGTGATGAGCGCGGTGCCTTTGAATACCTGTGTCATGGTGATACTCCGTTGTTTGGGTATGTGTGGCCATGATGCAGAAGGCGCTGCTTGTCTTAAACGACGTATATGGTAGTGTTTCAGGACATTGCGCAGAGGGCTTCCACCATGCACCGGGTCGGCTATTTGATCACCGAAGGCTTCCAGATCATGTCACTGGCCACGCAAACCGTGTTCGAGCTCGCCAACATCGTCGTGGGCAGCGCGGTTTACCGGATCGAGAATTTTTCCATCGAAGGCGGCATGGTGCGCTCCTCGCTGGGGATGCATATCGACACGCTACCCATGGCCGCCCCGGGCCTGGCGGACACCTGGATGGTCACTGGCACGTTGACGCCCTGGACGCCGCCCGGTGCAGAGGTACTGGCCTGCGTGCGGGGCTTCGTCGATGCTGCGCGGCGCACAGCAGGGCTTTGCACCGGCTGTTTCGTGCTGGCGCAGGCAGGCGTGCTGGATGGGCGACGCGCAACGACCCACTGGGCCTATGCGCCCAAGCTGCGTGAATTGCACCCCAAGATCGATGTCGAGGAAGACCGGATTTTCATCGTCGATGGAAACATATGGACGTCTGCCGGCATGACCGCCGCCCTGGACATGGCGTTGGGCATGGTGGAAAAGGACCTGGGCGCCGAGATGGCCAGGTCGGTTGCGCACAAGATGGTCATGCACCAACGCCGTTCCGGCGGGCAGTCCCAGCACTCCGAACTGTTGTCGCTTGCGCCCAAGTCGGACCGTATCCAGAGCGCGCTGGACTACGCACGCAAACACCTAAGCCGCCCATTGAGCGTGGAGGAGCTTGCCGAAGTGGTGCACCTGAGCCCGCGCCAATTCACCCGTGTGTTCACCGCCGAGACCGGGCAGTCACCGGCCAAGGCCATCGAGAGCCTGCGCCTGGAGGCTGCCCGGCTGATGATCGAGCAGAGTCGGCACAGCCTGGATGTGGTGGCCAAGGAGGCTGGCTTCAGGGACCGTCGCCATATGCGCGAGGTGTTCATCCGTGGGTTTGGTGTACCCCCTCAAGCCGTGCGAAGAGATGCTCGGCAGGTGCCGGCCCTCTGACAGGGAGGGCCACCTCAACGCAGCCCCAGTCGGCGATCGAGCGACAGGGCACCCGCTCCCCGCCCGATCAGCAGCAGCAACAGGCCGGCCCAGGACAAATGGGTCGGCCAGGCATCGGGGTAGACGAACACCTCGATCACTGTGGTCATACCCAGCAGCGCGAACGCCGAAAGCCGTGTGAACAGGCCAAGCACCAGCAGCAGCGGGAACAGGTGTTCAGCGTAGGTGGCCAGGTGGGCTGCCAGCCAGGGCGATACCAGCGGCAGGGCGAACTCGCCTTGGAACAAGTCGTATGTAGAGGGGGTGATGGTCAGCAAGCCCTCGACTTTGGTGCGGCCAGAGAGAAAGAAGATCGAGGCGATGGCAACGCGCGCCACCAGGCACAGCAGGGTGTCGCTCAACAGCGTCTGCACCCGGTCGGCAAGGTGGTTCCAGCGCTGGCGCAGGCCATTGCCGGGGTGGGAGAGGTGAGTGGTGTCCATGACGCCTCCTTCAGGCGAATGACAGGGGACGAAAGACCTGTGCCGCCAGCAAGCGGCTGAGTAGCTGTGTGAAGTCCAGGTCGGGCTGGGCCGACAGTGCGGCCTGTGAGGCTTGTTCCAGGGGCAGGCCTTGGGCGCAGGCATCCAGGAAGGCGCAGCCGCCGACTTCCAGTGTTTGTTTGGCGACACCTTCTGCCGTGCCGCTCAACAGCGCGCCCTCTGCGATCCAGGGCTGCTCTGGCGGCCAGGCCAGGCCCTCGCGGCTGTAGTGCCACAGGGTGAAAACCGGGTGCTGTGCGAACCAGCGCCAACGCACGCTGGTTCGTGGTGCCAGGCAGCTGTTTGCCAGGTCTGCGGCGGTCATCCCAGCCAGGTCGGTCAATACAAGGCAGGGCTCCAGGGGCGCTGCAAATGCTTCGCACCAGGCAAAATCCAGGCGGGCGACATCGGCCAGGTAAGGCATGTCGTAGTGGCGCTGCAGCGGTTCGAGAAAGTCGGCGAAGGCCGCGCCATAGTGGATCAGCCGTGGGTCGTCTGGCGGCATTCGTTGTGCGTAGGCCGCGGCGACCTCCTGCATCCAGGCCTGGCCGACCAGCACTTCGACGCTGGGGAAGTTGCCGCGCAGGGCTTCGACAGCACCTGCCAGCACGCTGTTGCGGTACACCGCGAATGCAGCTTGGCCCGCCAGTGCGGCCAGTTGGGGGGCAGGGCGGTGATACAGCGCGTCGATGAAAGCGTCCTGAAACTGGCCAAGGGAAAGTGTCATGGTCGTGTACCTGCCTGATCGAGCAGCGCCTGGGCGGTGTCACGCTCTGCCAGCAATTCATCGAACGCAGGCAGGTTGCCGTCGCGCTCGACCAACGTCGGGCGGGGGCCGATACGGGCGATCAACTGCTGATACAAGGCCCAGACTGGCGCGGTGATGGCGGCGTCATGGGAGTCGATCAGCAGGCTGCCCTCGGAGTCGTGGCTGTGGCCGGCCAGGTGTATTTCGCTGATGGCCGCAGCCGGAAAACGTTCAAGGTACGCTGCCGCGCTGAACCCGAGGTTGTGGGCACTGACGTATACATTGTTGACATCCAGCAACAGGCTGCAGCCAGTGCGACGCACCAGTTCGTTGAGAAAGCCGATTTCATCCCAGTCATGCCCCTCCAGTCGCAGGTAGTGGCTGGGGTTCTCCAGGGCGATGCAACGCCCCAGGGCATCCTGGGTGCGCGAGATGTTGTCGCTGATGCGGGCCAGGGCCTCGTTGCTGCGGGGGAAGGGCAGCAGGTCGGGGTGGTACAGCCCGCGCCAGGTCGACCAGGCCAGGTGCTCCGACACCAGCGTCGGCTGCACCTCATCGACCAGCGCCCGCAGGCGTTGCAGGTGTGCCGCATCCGGTGCGGCGTCCGCCGCCAGCGATAGCGCGACACCGTGCAGCGCCAGCGGGTGGCGCTCGGCGAAGCGTTGCAGCCAAGCCCTGCGCGGGCCGCCGACCATGTAGTTCTCCGGGTGCACTTCGAACCACAGCCCACTGGCCTGGCACGGCAGGGCGTCGGTGTAGTGCTCGGCCTTCAGCCCGAGCCCGGCGCCCAGAGGCGCGATGCTATTCATGGTCGACGGCCTGCGCTCAGGACTTGATCGGGGTCAGCGAGCCCATGCCGCTGGGTGTCTTGATGGACGTGCAGGTGCCTGCGGGCACGTTTTTCCAGTGCATGCCGTCGTAGTCCTTCTTGGCACTGCCCGCACAGGTGGTGCCGGCACCAGCCTTGCAGTCGTTCTTGCCGGCCATGGCGACGCCGTAGCATTTCTCCATGGCAGCGCCAGCGCTGGTGGTGTTGGCCGGGTCAGCGGCCAGCGCAGCACCGGCCAGCGAAGCCAGGGCGAGGGCGGCGGTGGCGAGGGCGAGGGTTTTCATGATGCGGTCTCCGGAAGATGGGGCCGCGGCGTTGTACCGGCGGCTCATGGAGTAGTTCGCCCGCTGGGCCGAACCGGTTACAGCACCTTGAAAAAAAAGTGCGGCCGCGTGACAGTCGCCTACCGTATGAAGGCGGCAGGTTTTACGCGACAAAAACTTCCACGGTGGGTGTAACCCGGGTGGCCGATGCAACGAACTATTACTCAGGAGGCACTTGGCGCACGCGAGGCCCAGTTGCAGGCGTTGCTGCTGCAAGGGCTGACCGGCGATGCGGCGGCCTATCGGATGTTCCTGGCGGCGTTGGCCGTGCACGTGCGCAGTTTTTTGTCACGGCGCCTTGCTCAACGCCCCTGCGAAGTCGAAGACCTGCTGCAAGAGGTGTTGTTGGCCGTGCACAACGCCCGCCACACCTACCAGGCGCAGCAACCGCTGACCGCCTGGGTGCAGGCCATTGCCCGCTATAAACTGGCGGACCACTATCGCAGTTACGCCCGCCACGATGCGTTGCACGAAGGGCTGGAGGATGACAGCGACCTGTTTGCCGCCAGCGAGCAAGAGGCGGCTCAAGCCACTCGGGACCTGGCCAAGCTGTTGGCGCAATTGCCAGAGCGCCAGCGCTTGCCCATCGTCCATGTCAAGCTGGAGGGGCTTTCGGTGGAAGAAACCGCGCGCATGACCGGCCTGTCCAGCTCGGCTGTGAAAGTGGGCATTCACCGGGGCCTGAAGGCATTGGCCAAGCTGATGGGAGGCAAGGGCGACGATGAAGACCGATGACCTGATAGCCCTGCTGGCCGCCGGCGAAGGGCCGGTGCAACGCCATGCGCTGGCCCGACGCCTGGCGCTGGCGGTGCTGGGCGGTGCGTTGGGTGCGGTACTGATGACTGTGGCCTTGTACGGTGTGCGCGCCGACCTGGCATTGGTGGCGCACACCCCGCTGTTCTGGGCCAAGCTTGCCTTGCCCGGTAGCGTGGCGCTGCTGACGCTGTGGCTGACCCAGCGGTTGGCCAGGCCTGGAGTGAAAGGCGGCGCGCTATGGGGGCTGCTTGGTTTACCGCTGCTGTTGGTCTGGCTGGGGGCTGCGACGAGCTTGCTCGGTGCCCCAGAGGGTGCCCGTGCCGAGCTGATCCTGGGGCGCACCTGGCGCACCTGCGCCTTGAACATCGCCTTGCTGTCGGTACCCACCCTGATTGCCATTGGCTGGGCGCTGCGTGGCCTGGCACCCATTCACCTGCGTCAGGCGGGCGCGGCGGGCGGTCTGCTGGCAGGTGCCACGGCTACCCTTGCCTATTGCCTGCATTGCCCGGAAATGGAGGCGCCGTTTTGGGGGCTCTGGTATGTGCTGGGCATGCTGGTGCCGGCTTTGGCGGGCACCTTGCTCGGGCCACGCCTGCTGCGCTGGTGACCGAGGCAGCTTTGTGGCCTTGCGGCTAAGCACCCAGGGCCCGTTTCAACACGTCGAAAACTCTGGCGTCACCTGATTGAGCAACGTTGAAACGAAGGAAGTCGCCTGCCGTCATGGACTGGCTAAAAGCATTTCCGGGCGCAAGCACTACACCGTCATTCAAACAGGTTCTCGCCAGCGTTGCTGCGTCCTTGCCTTGTGGGAGCTGGCACCACACGTACATACCTGCCTGGGGCGTTATCCAGGGTTTGATACCAATGGCCTGAAGCCTGGCCACTGTTACGTCCATTTGCTCGGCCAACCGGAGGCGAACGCTTTCCATGTGTTTGCGGTACCCGCTATCGGTAATAGCGTGATGGATGATGTCCGCGGCCAAGCGCCCACCGCCGAAGGTTGTCGCAATCTTGAGGTCGACCAGGCTGTCGATCCATTCACCACGCGCAGCGATATAGCCGCAGCGGACAGAGGCGGAGATAGTCTTGGAAAAGCTGCCGATCTGGATGACGCGAGAGAGGCCATCGAAGGCAGACAGGCGTGGCGCGGGCGTATGTTCGAAGTCGGCGAAGATATCGTCCTCCACGATCACCAGGCTGGAGTTGTCGGCCAGCTTGAGCAGGCGGTGCGCCGTGACCGGAGAGAGGGTGGCCCCTGTTGGGTTGTGGATGCCGGAATTGGTGATGTACAACCGGGGGGCGTGCTCGAGCAGGGCAGTGCCGAACGCCTCGATGTCTGGGCCCGTTGCCGTGTAGGGTACGCCTACGATGTTTACCCTGTGCGCTTTCAGAAGTGCGTGAAAGTTGAAATAGCAGGGGTCGTCCACCAGCACCGTGTCGCCCGGTTCCAGCAGAAAACGGCAAATCAGGTCGATGGCGTGCGTGCCCGATTCGGTGAGCATGATCTGTTCAAGAGGGGCTTCGATCCCGATGCCAGCCAGCCGCCGTGACAAAAACTGCCTGAGCGGCGGATGCCCAAGCGGAGAAGCGTATTCAGTCAGTTTGGCCGTGTCTGAACGGGCAACGACCCGAAGCGCTTTACGCATGCCCGCTTCGAACATCCAGGAGGGCGGTAGCCAGCCGCATCCCGGTTTCAGCGCATCGCTGGAGGTTTCCAGAGACTGGCGCGAGATCCACAACGGGTCGACCTCAAGATCAAGTTTTGGGCCAAGTTCGGTGAGTGCCAATGGCGCCACCGGCCCGGCTACGTAAAAGCCCGAACCAGGGCGCGAGCTAAGTACACCCTCTGCCATTAACCGCTCGTAGGCCTCAAGGACGGTAGAAACCGAAAACTGCATTGTCTGAGCCATTGCGCGGACCGAAGGAACTCTCGCACCCGGTGTGTAGGCCCGAGAGGCTATCCTGGACTGGATCTCACCCATGACCGTTCGAATTCGCGTGCCATTGCGCTTCATCGCATCCTCAACTGTGCTGGATTAATGTGCATAACAGTTCTGTTGAATTGTATTGGATTGTACGTGGCCTTGGTGAGCCTGTCAGTGATGTACTGAGCCCTGACTTATCGAGGGCTTACCGATGGAAAGAACAACAAGCGGGTGGATCAACGGCTTCATTGGCGTCGCGATCTTTGCGGGCTCGTTGCCCGCCACCCGTGTGGCAGTGGCGGCCTTCGAACCTACGTTTCTGACCTGTGCCAGGGCAACGATTGCCGCCACGGTGGCTGCGTTGTTTTTGATCGTGCTACGGCAGCCGCGACCTAAACGTGGTGATGTGTCCTCCTTGGTGGTTACCGCGCTGGGTGTTGTTATCGGTTTTCCGCTACTGACGGCGCTGGCCCTCCAGCACATCACCTCGGCACATTCCATTGTTTTTGTCGGGCTGCTGCCACTGTGTACCGCAGCGTTTGCCGTTTTGCGGGGCGGTGAACGACCTCGGCCACTGTTCTGGCTGTTCTCGTTGACCGGTGCTGGGCTGGTCGTTGGCTATGCGTTGATGAATGGCGCAGAGGCGTCGGTGGTGGGCGATTTGCTGATGATGGCTGCTGTAGTCGTTTGTGGCTTGGGGTATGCCGAAGGGGCGCGTCTTTCGCGAACATTGGGCGGGTGGCAGGTGATTAGCTGGGCGCTGCTTGTAGCCTTGCCGTTCATGTTGCTGCTGACTATCGCCAATTTTCCAGCACCTGATGCCTTTGCCAAGGTAAGCGGCCCTGCGTGGTTCAGCTTCGGCTACGTTTCACTGTTCAGCATGCTGATTGGCTTTGTGTTCTGGTACCGAGGGCTGGTCCAGGGTGGCATCGCGGCAGTGGGTCAGCTGCAACTCTTTCAGCCGTTCATGGGGCTTGGGCTGGCCGCATTGCTTCTGCACGAGCACGTCAGCTGGCTGATGCTTGTGGTAACGCTGGGTGCGGTTATCTGTGTTGCCGGGGCCAAGAAATACGCGCAGTAAATGGCTGACGCCGTTTTCATCCAGACGATACCGGGGCGCAATTTTCTTGCGGCGCTGCGCCTGTACGGCAGTGAAGATGCCTTCTACGATCAGACCTGGAAGTCGGACGCCGTCGCGAACGTCAGACAAGGGGCACGACACGCGACAGCACTGAAAACAGCCCGGGACAGGGCGGAGCGTGGAGCTGATGAATGGGATGGCGTGCACAGGTGATGCAGGGCGGTTGGGTGGCGCTCTGCCTGGGGGTCCTATTACTCATTGCAAGTGGTGTCAGCCTTGGCGCGGCAGCTGTTGGTGAAGGCCAACTACCTGCCTTGGCCAAGGACCGCGAGGGCTACGCCGATGCCGAAAGTTGCCAGGGCTGCCATGCCCAGCAGGCCGGGCAGTGGCAGCATTCCGACCATGCCTGGGCGCTGCGCGACGCCAGCGCGGCGAATGTGCTGGGCGATTTCAACGATGTGCACTATGACCAGGACGGGGTCAAGGCACACTTCTATCGCAAGGGTGGCGGGTACTTCGTCAACATCGAGGGCGAGGATGGCAAGCCTGCGGACTTCCAGGTGCTGCATACCTTTGGCTACGCGCCGCTGCAACAGTACCTCGTTGCCTTGTCGCGCGGCCGCCTGCAGGCGCTGACCATTGCCTGGGACAGCCGGCCAGCGGAGCAGGGTGGGCAACGCTGGTTCTCGCTGTACCCCGGGCAGCGCTTTGCACCGGGCGATCCGCTGCACTGGACCGGCCGCTACCAGAACTGGAACGGCATGTGCGCCGATTGCCATTCGACGCGGCTGGTCAAGCATTACGACGATACCAAGGACAGTTTTGCCAGTACCTGGCAGGAGAAGACCGTTGGCTGCCAGGCTTGCCATGGCCCAAGCCAGGCCCATGTCGACTGGGCCCGCGAGCATCCCGGCGCTTCGCCAGCCCAAGGGCTGAGCGTGGACGTCAAGGCGTTGGGCAGCAGAGGCCAAGTGGAACAATGCGCCTACTGCCACAGCCGTCGGCAGAGCCTGGGCACTGGCCAGATGCCTGGCCACCCGCAGTTGGACCAGAGTTTGCCGGCCACACTGCGCACCGGCTTGTACCATGACGACGGGCAGATCGACGGCGAGGTCTACGAGTACGGGTCCTTCACCCAGAGCAAGATGTTTGCCGCCGGGGTCGGTTGCACCGATTGCCATGATCCCCATACCACCCAGGTGCGTATCGAAGGCAACGGCTTGTGCCTGCAATGCCACAACGCTCAACCCAACACCGCGCGCTTCGCCGGCCTGCAGGCCAAGGACTACGACAGCCCCGCACACCATCACCATGCCGCCGGCTCACCTGGGGCGCAGTGCGTGAACTGTCACATGCCAAGCAAGGATTACATGGTGATCGACCCTCGGCGTGACCACAGCTTGCGCATCCCTCGGCCTGACCTGGCTGCCCAGGGCATTGGCCCGGATGCTTGTACCACCTGCCATCAGGGCCGCGAGCCGGCGTGGGCTGCCAGTGCGATCGATAGCTGGTTCACCGCACCCAAGCGCGCGGCCCATTACGGGCAAGCGTTCCATGGCGTTCGTCAAGACCCAGGCACCAGCCTCAGCCGGCTGGGCTACCTCCTCGCGGACAAGCACAACCCTGCGATCGTGCGGGCAACGGCTGCCCAGCAACTGGCCGATCTTGGGCCTGCGGCCGCCAGCAACCTGCGCTGGGCGTTGCAGGACAGTGACGCGCTGGTACGGGCCTATGCCGTGGGCAGCTTTACCCGTTTGCCGGCTGAACAGCGTATTGCGCCGTTGCTGCCGCTGTTGCAGGACCCCGCCCTGGCGGTACGCGATGAAGCCGTGCGGGCCTTGGCCGATGTACCCGCGGCACAGCTTCCCGAAGCCAGCCGCGCAGCGTTCACCACTTCGCTTGCCGCCTACGAGCAGCGCTTGCGGGGTAATGCCGACCTGCCTGGTGGGCGGCTCAACCTGGCGGTGCTGATGCAGCGCCAGGGCCATGACGCGCAGGCCATGGAGCAGTACCGCCAGGCGTTGCACATGGACCCGTATTTCACACCGGCCAGGGTCAACCTGGTGACCCTGGCCAGCAGCAGCCAGCGTCTGGATGACGCCGAAACACTGCTGCGCGAAGGCGTTGCGCTGGACAAGATGCCGGCAACGGACCGTGGCAACCTGGCGTACATGCTGGCCCTGTTACTGGTCGAGCGGAGCAAGCCGCAAGAAGCGGTCGACTGGATGGAGCAGGCAGCTGTGGCGCTGCCGGGCAATTCGCGTATTCGCTACAACCAGGGCCTGTTGCTGTCCCGCATGAACCGCCGCGACGAAGCGCTGCAGGCCTTGCGCAGCGGCCTGCAGCAAGCGCCTGAAGATGCCGACTTGCTGTATACGCTGATCTACCTGCATGCCTTGGCCGGTGAGCGTGAACAGGCCTACCCGTATGTGCGGCGAATGCGCGAGGCCGCGCCCGACGATCCACGGTTGCAGGCGATCGAACCTTACTGGCGCAACAACCCGTGAGTGCTGCCATGTTCTCTTCACGACACCCCATTGCAGCCTTGCCGTGCGCGTCTAGATTTACCACACCGCTCATCCCACCGAAGGACCGTTGCCGTGAATACCCACGAACACGTCCAGGCACTGGAAGCATCGGTCGCGGAAAAGGTCCTCGGCCAGGCTGATACCATTCGCCATGTCCTGTTAGGCCTGCTGGCCAACGGTCATGTCCTGCTCGAGAGCCTCCCAGGCCTGGCCAAGACCCGCACGGTCAAGGCACTGGCGACGCACCTGGACGCGCAGATGCGGCGCATTCAGTTCACCCCCGACCTGTTGCCCTCGGACATCACCGGTGGCGAGGTGCTGCAGCAGACGGCCGAGGGCAACACGATCAGCTTTCAGCCTGGCCCGTTGTTCGGCAATGTGATCCTGGCCGACGAAATCAACCGTGCTCCGGCCAAGGTCCAGGCAGCCTTGCTCGAGGCCATGGAAGAGCGCCAGATCACGGTGGCCGGGCAGAGTTACCCGATGTCTGGGCTATTCATGGTGCTGGCGACCCAGAACCCGATCGAACAGGAAGGCACCTACCCGTTGCCCGAAGCGCAGATGGACCGCTTTCTCATGAAGCTGCAACTCGATTATCCACGCCCTGAAGATGAAACCCAGGTACTGCGCTTGGTGCGGGAAGAGGACCAGGCCGGTCATGAGGCGGCGGCGCAACCTGCGCGCCTGGCCCAGCAGGTGATCTTCGATGCCCGTCGCGAGGTGGCGCGGGTGCACGTATCGCAGGCCATCGACCGATACCTGGTCGACCTGATCAATGCCACGCGCTATCCCGCCACGCATGACCCTGACCTGGCGCGCTGGATCAGGATCGGTGCCAGCCCGCGCGGCGGCATCAGCCTTGACCGGGTGTCGCGCGCGCATGCCTGGCTCAACGGCCAGGATTTCGTTTCGCCCGACAATGTGCGTGCCGTGGTGCACCCGGTACTGCGCCATCGCCTGCAGCTTTCCTATGATGCGATCACCGATGGCGTGGCGGCCGACCAAGTCATCGACCGGTTGTTGGACAAGGTGGCCATTCCCGCCTGACGGACTTGCCCATGGATGCGAACATGGTAGTGCCGGATGGTTTCGCCTATGCCTCGCTTGCCGAGTTGATGGCGCTGGAGGCCCGTGCCCAGGGGTTGAGCTTTGTCGCGCGCCAGCCGCTTGCGAGCATCCTTTCCGGCAACCATGCCTCACGCCTGCGAGGCAGGGGCCTGAGTTTCGACGAGCTGCGCCGCTACCTGCCCGGCGATGACCTGCGTCACCTCGACTGGCGCGCGTCGTTGCGCTATGGCAAGCCCTTCGTGCGCACCTTCACCGAGGAGCGTGACAGGCCCACCCTGGTGCTGGTCGACCAGCGCATGAGCATGTACTTCGGCTCGCAGCGTTACTTCAAGTCGGTCAGCGCCGCGCAGTTGGCGGCGATCTGTGGCTGGGTGGCCTTTCACGCCGGTGACCGGGTGGGTGGCATGGTCTTCGATGGCCAACGGGTAGAGTATGTAAGGCCCCTGCGCAGCCGAGCACGGGTTGAAGCGTTGTGCAGCGCAGTGGTCAAAGCCAATCATCGGCTGTCAGCCTATGCCGCTGATCAGGAAAACGATGCACAGCTGGACAAGGTGTTGCGTAGCTGCGCCGCCAGTGCCGGTCACGACCACCTGATCTGCATCATCAGCGATTTTGCCGGCACTACGGCCGAAACCTTGCCGTTGTTGCGCCGGCTGAGCCTGCACAATGATGTGATCGCCATCCAGGTCTATGACCCGATTGCCCTGCAGGTGCCGGACAAGGGGCGGTTGAATGTCACCCAAGGCGCCGAGCAGGTCGAACTGGCGGTGGGCCAGCGGCGTATCAACCGGCCGTTGGCCGAGTTTCTTGCCGGGCGCCTGCAGGGTGTGGCCGAACTGCTGCGCCGTAGCCAGGTGCCATTGATGCGGGTCAGCACCGCCGATGACAGCCTGCAGCAACTGCGCCGCGAGCTGGGCCGCCTGGCTCAGGTGCCGCGATGAACGCTGCCGCCCCCTCCATCGACCAGTTGCGCGAGCTGACGCCGGGTGTGCCGCCGTTCAGCTACCTGCCGCAGACCTGGGCCTGGTGGGTGCTTGGCGTACTGGTGCTGTTGCTGGCCTGCCTTTGTGGGGCGCTGCGCTGGCACCGTTGGCGGCGCGACCGGTACCGCCGTGAAGCGCTGGCCCGGCTTGATGAGCTGGCAGCGAGTGAGGGTGAACAACGGCTTGTGGCGTTGCGTGAACTGCCCGAATTGCTCAAGCGTGTGGCGCTGTCGATGCCGGATGCGCCGCCCGTGGCGAGCTTGGCCGGCGCGCAATGGCAGTGCTTCCTCGACCAGCGCGCCCGCCGGCCGCTGCCATCGGGCTTTGCCGACACCCTGCAGTTGCTTGCCTACGCGCCGGACGCGACCTTGCGCCGGCTGGACACGCAGCAGGCGAACGCGTTGTTCGGTGCCAGCCGTGGCTGGATCGAGGGGCACCATGTGGCGCTTTGACTACCCGTGGGTGTTCCTGCTGTTGCCGCTGGCGTGGTTGGCCTATCGTGCGCTGAGCCCGTACCAGGAAGGCCGTAGCGCGTTGCGGGTACCCTTCTTCGCAGCCATGAGCCGCGCTGTCGGCAAGCAGCCCGGGAGGGCCAGCAGCGGGCAAGGGCATGTACTGCTGAACCTGCTGGTGTGGTGCCTGCTGGTGGCCGCTTGCGCAAGGCCTGTGCTGGTGGAAAAGCCGATCCAGCGCGAGCAGCCAATCCGTGACCTGATGCTGGCCATCGACATTTCCCAGTCGATGGAAGCGACCGACTATGCCGACGCCAATGGCGCTAAAAGCGACCGCCTTAGCGCGGTGAAGTCCGTGGTGCGCGACTTCATCGCCCGGCGCAAGGATGACCGCATTGGCCTGATCGTGTTTGGTACCGGTGCCTATCCGCAGGCGCCGTTGACCCTCGACCATGCCAGCCTGTTGCTGTTGCTCGATGAGGTGGGGATCGGCATGGCTGGGCCAAACACCGCGCTGGGCGACGCCATCGGCTTGACCATCAAAGCCTTGGAGAAGACCCCAGAGCAGGAGAAAGTGCTGATCCTGCTGACCGATGGCAATGACACCAGCAGTGCCATTACCCCTGACCATGCGGCCCACCTGGCCCAGGCCAACGGTATCGTGGTACATACCATTGGTATCGGCGACCCGCAGGCGACTGGTGACGCCAAGGTCGACCTGACGACCTTGCAGGCAATCGCCCGCACCACCGGCGGGCAATTCTTCCGCGCCGACGACCGCCAGGCGCTGCAACAGGTGTATGCCACCCTCGACCGCCTGACCCCGCACAAGGTGCAGACCTTCAGCCACCAGCCCAAGCGTGACTTGTTCGTCTGGCCATTGGGTATGGCAGCCGGTTTGCTACTGGCGGGGCAACTGCTGGCCCTGGTCCGGGCACGGCTTGCGCAGGTGCAGGCATGACCATCGACCTTGCGGCCTTTCACTTCCTTCGCCCCTGGTGGTTGCTGCTGATCGTGCCGGGTGTCGTGCTGCCCTTGCTGTGGTTGCGCCGACACGATCTGCGGCATCAGTTGAGCGGCATCATCGCTCCACACCTGATCAAGCACCTGATGATCACCCCGGCCCACGCGCGGCGGCTGCGCCCGGTCCACCTGCTGGGTGCGGCACTGGTGTTGAGTGCCATTGCCGCTGCCGGGCCGACCTGGCAGCAGGACACACCTGATTTTCTCGACGACCGCGCACCGCTGATCGTTGCCGTGGACCTGTCGCCCTCGATGGATGCCGACGATGTGCCGCCCAGCCGGTTGGCCGCAGCCCGACATACCTTGCACGACCTGGTCATGCGCCGTGGCGGCGCGCGTACCGGCCTGATCGCCTATGCCGGCAGTGCGCATCTGGTGTTGCCTTGCACTGAAGACCCAGGCTTGCTGGATACCTTTATCCAAGCCTTGTCGACCGACTTGATGAGCGCGCCCGGCAAGAATGTATTGGGCGTGATCGACGAGGCCTTGAAGCTGCTGGGTGCGGAAAAGTCCCCTGGAACCTTGCTGCTGTTGACCGATGGCGCCGATGCCAGCCAGTTCGACGCCATCGCCAAGCGGCTGGCCGGCACGCAGTTGCAAGTGTTGGTGCTGGCTGTCGGCAGCCAGTCCACCGGCCCCCTGCGCAACGCCCAGGGCATGCCGCGCCTGGATACCCTGGGCCGGCCGGTGCTAGGGGGCTTCGACGTTCAGGGCCTCAAGGGCCTGGCCAAGGCCGCCAATGCACCCTTGGGCAGTTTATCGCTGAACGATGACGACCTGGATTGGGTCGAGTTGCATGCCCAGCGGCACTTCAAGGCCGCCAGTGCCGAAGCCGACCAGGTGCACTGGAAAGATGCCGGTTACTGGCTGTGCTGGCCGTTGTTGCTGGTGGTGCTGTTGAGCGTGCGACGTGGCTGGCGGGTGAACTGGCTGCCGGGGCTTTTGTTGGCCGTGCTGCTGGGGACAGGCGCTGAGCCCGTCAGGGCCGGGGGATTGGCCGATGCGTTTTTCACGGCTGACCAGCAAGGGCGCTGGGCATTCGAGCATGGCCGTTACCCGCAGGCCGCCGCGCACTTTCGCGACCCTTACTGGAAGGGCGTTGCCGCCTACGAAGCGGCCGACTACCCGGCCGCGCTGGCGAACCTGGGCAAGCTGGACACGGCACCGGCCTGGTTCTATCAGGGCAACAGCTATGTACGGCTTTTCAAGTTCCCGCAGGCAATAGCGGCATATCGCCAGGCGCTGCGCCTGCAACCTGACTTTGCCGAGGCCAAGGCCAACCTGGCGCTGGCCGAGGCGTTGCTCAAGGACTATGAGGGCCAGCAGCAAGCCGGCACGCCTGACGAAAAGGCCGACAAGGTGGTGGAGGATCAGACTCCCGCCGCCGGCGACCAGCAACAACAGCAGAAACCGCCGCAGGCGGCCTCCGACCAGCTGTGGCTGAACAACCTCACCACGTCCCCTGCGCAGTTTCTCAAGCGCAAGTTCTCGATCCAGGATGCCGCCGCGCAGCAAGCGGCCAAGGAGGCGCCATGATCCGCCTGGTGGTGCTGGTGCTGGCTGGCCTGGCAACCGTTGCCATCGCCGCCGAGCCCGAGGTACGGGTGCAGGCGCGCTTGGTGCCGGATACAACGGTCATGGTCGGGGCCAGTGTGACACTCGAGGTCGATTTGCTGGTCGACACCTGGTTCACCGCGCCGCCGGAGCTGCCGGTGTTGCAGTTGGCCGGTGCCGTGGTCAGCCCGCCCGGTGGCGAGGCTGAGCACCTCAATCAGCGGCTCGATGGCAAAGCCTTCTTCGGCCTGCGCTACCGCTATCAGATCACACCGAGCGTGGCGCAGTCGTTCACGGTTCCGGCACTGACAATCCGTGTCCATCCTGGCCAGGCCAGCGCTGCGCAGACAGTGCAAAGCCAACCCTTGTCGTTTGCCGCCAAAGGGCAGGCCGGTGGCGATGGCGAACAGCGCTTGGTGGCACAGGCGCTCGACGTCAGCCAGGCCATCGAGCGCTCGCACACGCCGCTGCGCGCTGGGGATAGCATCACCCGCCGTTTGCACATCGTGGCCCGCGGGGGCCAGGCAATGCTGATTCCGCCGCCGATCTTTGCCGAGGTCGATGGCCTCAAGCGCTACGTGCAGACCCCAATCGTGTCACCGGTCAGCGACGGGCGCGGTGGCACCCTGGGCGGCCAGCGCGAGGACAGCGTGACCTATGTGGCCGCTGCCGCTGGGCACTATCGGCTGCCTGCCATCGAAGTGACGTGGGTGGACGCTGCGAGTGGTGAACCGCGCACGGCCTCGGTGCCAGCGCTGAACATGGAGGTGGGCAAGGGCAGTTACCAGGCACCGTTCTCCTTGAGCGAAGATTTGCGCGCACTTGGCCGAGGCGCGCAAATCAGCATCGCTAGCCATTGGGTAGTGCTGGTGCTGCTGGCGTTGCTGGTGGGCGGGGTGGGCTGGGCCGGTCGCGCTTGGGGGCAGGGCGCCTGGTTGCACTTCAAGCGCTGGCGGGCTGGCCGCCAGCAGGCCTGGCTGAATTCACCGAACTACGCCTGGCGTCAGGCTCGTCGACAGTGCGCCAGCGAGCCGGCACGGCTGGATGCCATGTATCTGTGGCTGCGTCGGGCCACAGGCCAGCGCACGCTGTCGTCAAGTGAACATCCTCGTGGCAGGCAAAGCGAAGAGGCTTTGCTAGCCTTTTTGCAGGATTTCTATGCTGCCGGGCGCCTTCGGCCACCCCCCGCCGATGCCAGGCTGAGCCTGCTGTACAGCCTGCGGCAACAGGTTGAGGCGCACCCAGCCAAGCCTGTCGGCAAGCACGCGCTCAAGCAACTCAATCCCTGACAGCCTAGCTGTCAGGTCGGCAACTCAAGCAGGGATGATTGGCCATGCGCAAGGTCCTGGTGAGCACCGCTTCCGTTCGTGCGCTGTTATGTGTCTTGCTGCTGGTGCCGGCCCTGCAGGTGCTGGCCGCCGAGCCGTTGGCCTCTTGGCGTGACGGGCCGTCGCGCCAGGCCATCGTGGCTTTTGTTGGCGCGGTCACCCAGCAAGGTGGCCCCGACTATGTCGCCCCGGCCGAGCGCATCGCGGTGTTCGACAACGATGGCACGCTGTGGAGCGAGCAACCGTTGTATTTTGAAGTGCTGTTCGCCATGGATGAGGTCAAGCGCCTGGCGCCGCAGCACCCGCAGTGGCGTAATCAGCAGCCGTTCAAGGCGGTACTGGAGAACGATCACCAGGCGCTGGCGGCGCAAGGCATGGACGGCATGCTCAAGATCGTCGCGGCCACCCATTCGGGGATGAGCAGTGAGGATTTCATTGCCCGCAGCCGCAGCTGGCTGGTCAGCGCCCGTCACCCACGCACCGGCAAGCCGTACACCGAGATGGTGTTCCAGCCAATGCTCGAGCTGCTGGGCTACCTGCGTGACAACGGCTTCAAGACCTACATCGTGTCAGGTGGCGAGGTCGCCTTCATGCGCGCCTTTGCCGACGAGGTGTATGGCATCCCGCCGGAGCAGGTGATCGGCACGACCCTGGAGGCTTCGTTTCAGGACCAACAGGGCAAGCTGAGCATCCAGCGTTTGCCCAAGGTAGTGCACAACGACGACGGCCCGGGCAAGCCGGTGAGCATCGATTCGATCATCGGCCGCCGACCGCTGCTGGCGTTCGGTAATTCCGACGGCGACCTGCAGATGCTGCAGTGGACTAAAGCGGGCAAGGGCCGACGCTTTGCCGGGCTGGTCCACCACACCGATGCCCACCGCGAATGGGCCTATGACCGCAAGAGTTCGGTCGGGCGCCTGGACAAAGCCCTGGACCAAGCCACCGCCAAGGGCTGGACCGTGGTCGACATGGCCAGTGAATGGCGCCGTGTCTACCCCTTTGAAACACCGCAATGATTCATCAACCAGCCGCAGCAGCACGGCGATCGCCGTGCCAGCAGTCGTGGACGACAGCAGTGACGTGAAACGGAGAGCGTAGCTATGAAGTCCAGTAGAGCATGGTTGTCGGCGGCCGCCCTCGCGGCAACGGCAACGTTTGGGGCGGGGCTGGCCAGTGCGGCGGACAAGCCGAACATCCTGGTCATCTTCGGTGACGACATCGGCCAGACCAATATCAGTGCCTATGGCAAGGGCGTGGTCGGTTACCAGACGCCGAACATCGACCGTATCGCCAAGGAAGGCATGATGTTCACCGACTATTACGCGGAAAACAGCTGCACCGCCGGCCGGTCGACGTTCATCACCGGTCAGTCGGCATTGCGCACCGGCCTGTCCAAGGTCGGTATGCCTGGCGTACCGGTGGGCCTGCAAGCACGCGACGTTACCATCGCTCAAGCGCTCAAGGCCCATGGCTATGCCACCGGCCAGTTCGGCAAGAACCACCTGGGCGACAAGGACGAGTACCTGCCGACCAACCACGGCTTCGACGAGTTCTTCGGCAACCTCTACCACCTCAATGCCGAAGAAGAACCAGAACGTCCCTACTGGCCCAAGGACGACGCGGACTTCGTCAAGGCAGCCTCGCCCCGTGGCGTGATCAAGTCCAGCGCCGACGGCAAGATCGAGGACACCGGTGCGCTGACCAAGAAACGCATGGAGACCATCGACGACGAAACCACCCAGGCGGCGATCAACTTCATCGACAAGCAGGTCAAGGCCGACAAGCCGTTCTTCGTGTGGATGAACACCACGCGCATGCACGCCTTCACTCACGTGCGCGAGTCGATGCAGGGGCAGAGCGGCATGGTGGGCAACGAGTACGCCGATGGCATGCTCGAGCACGACGGGGACGTCGGCAAGTTGCTTAAGACCCTCGACGACCTGAAGGTGGCCGACAACACCATCGTTGTCTACACCACCGACAATGGCCCGAACCAGTGGTCTTGGCCAGATGCGGCGACAACGCCGTTCCGCAACGAGAAGAACTCCAACTGGGAGGGGGCCTTCCGAGTACCGGCGATGGTACGGTGGCCAAATCACATCAAGCCGGACACCATCTCCACCCAGATGTTCTCGGGCATGGACTGGTTCCCCACGCTACTCGCCGCAGTGGGTGACACCGACATCAAGGAGCGCCTGCTCAAGGGTGCAGACGTGGGAGGCAAGAACTTCAAGGTGCACCTGGACGGTTTCAACCAGCTGGACTACATCACCGGCAAGACTGACAAGAGTGCGCGTACCGAGTTCTATTACTTCAACGATGACGGCGAGCTCGTGGCGATGCGTTACGATAACTGGAAGGTCGTGTTCTGCGAGCAACGTGCGCCGGGCGGCTTTGCGGTCTGGAGCGAGCCGTTCACCTGCCTGCGGGTACCGAAGATGTTCAACCTGCGCATGGACCCTTACGAGCGGGCTGACGTCGTGTCTGACCAGTACTACGACTGGCTGACCAAAAACGACTACCTGGTTTTCAATGCCGTGAAGAAGTCTGCGGCATTCCTGCAAACCTTTGTCGAGTACCCACCTAGCCAGCGGCCGGCCAGCTTCAGCATCGACCAGATCCGCGCTGACGTGGACAAGAAAATTGAAGAAAAGATGAACAAGCAGTGAGGTCTACACTGTAGTGCCATGACCGCAGGGGCGGGCGTGCTCGCTCCTGCATCTTTACCCGCATGCACAAGGCGCTCATTCATGGCATCACCTGCAGCATCTTCCGCTGTTTCCCGTGAGCCTCGCACCCAGTCCCGTCCACTGCTCGCATTGCCTGCCACGCTGCTGTTCCTCTCCGGTGCTGCCGGTCTTGTCTACCAAGTGCTGTGGATCAAGCAACTGTCATTGGTCGTGGGCGTGGAAGTGCATGCCGTCGCCACCGGTATCAGTGCCTTTTTTGCCGGGCTTGCCTTTGGCGGCCTGCTGTTCGGGCGTTGGGCCGACCGCCTGCAACGCCCAGTGCGCCTGTACGTTTATCTTGAGCTCGCCGTTGCGCTGCTGGGGCTCGGCGCCACCCTTGGCCTGGCCCATGCCGCCGGACCGTTCGCCCGCCTCGAGGCCAGTGCCGGCCTGCTGGCCTGGGCACTGCCCTTCGTGCTGGTGGGCGTACCGGCCTTGCTCATGGGCGGTACCTTGCCCGTACTGGTGCGCGCGCTGGCGCCTGTCACCGGGCAGTTGGCAGAGGCGGGTGGGCGCTTGTACGCGGCGAACACCGCTGGCGCGATTGCCGGCACGCTAGCGGCGGCCTTCGTACTGCTGCCGCGCCTTGGCGTTACAGGCAGCGCCTGCGCAGCTGCCAGCCTGAACCTGCTGGCAGCATTGGGTGCCTGGCTTTCTTACCGGCGAGAAGTGAGCTTGCCGCCGCTTGCCAATGCCTCGTCGACATCACGCTCGCCGCAGGCACGCCTGGCCATCGCCCTGTATTGCATCGCCGGGGGAGTGGCGCTGGGCTACGAGGTGGTGTGGAGCCAGTCGATCGTGCCCTTCATGAGCACCCGGTCCTATGCCTTTGCCGTGGTGCTGGCCACTTACCTGGCCGGGCTGCTGGCCGGTAGTGCGCTGTATGCCAGGCGTGCCGACCGAATTCGTGATCCTTGGGGTGTGTTCGGGCTGTTGATTGCCATTGCCGGGCTGCTTGCCCTGTTGCAGCTTGCCGGGCTGGGCCGCTGGCTGGTGCAGGCCCAGACGCAGGCCGAACTGTTCGCCCTGCAGCTGACTGGCAACGAACTGCTCGGCATGTGCGCGCGTTTCGCGGTGGCGGCCGCGTGCATGGTGTTGCTTCCAACCACATTGCTGGGCGCCGCATTTCCACTGGCCTTGCGCCTGGTGGTGGACAGCGGTCATGTGGGGCGCGATGTGGGCGCGGTGGTGGCGCTCAACACCCTGGGTGGCATCGCCGGCGTGCTGCTCACGGGGTTCGTACTGGTGCCGCAATTGGGCCTGGTACGTGCCTTGGGGGCGCTTGCCGCAATGGCCGTGCTGGTAGGGTTGGTGGCGGTGTGGCGTGGCCAGGGTGTACGTCGCCCTGCTGCGTTGGCCGTGTGCCTGGTGGCCCCTGCAACCGTGCTGGTGGTGCTGTTGATGCCGCCGCAGCGCCTGGCCGAGCTGCTGCCAGGCGCACGCAACGGGCAACTCACCTACTACCATGAGGGCAAGGGCGGCACGGTGGCAGTGGTCACCCAAGGGCGCCAGGGGCAAACCTTCAGCCGCCTTTACATCCAGGGTGTTTCCAATACCGGCGACGCCATGCCATCGCTGCGCTACATGCGCTTGCAAGCCTTGCTGCCGTTGCTGATCCACAATGGCGAGCCGCGCTCGGCCTTGGTGATCGGCTTTGGCACCGGTATCACCGCCGGGGCGATGCTACGTTACCCTGGACTGGAGCGCCCGGTGGTGGCCGAATTGCTGCCTGAAGTCTTGCAGGCGGCGCCCCGTTTCAAAGGCAACTATGCCGCGGTGGCGGACCCGCGCCTGGACATTCGCTTGCGCGATGGTCGCCGTGAGTTGCTGCGCAGTGAGGCGCGCTACGATCTGATCACCCTGGAACCACCGCCACCCTCGGCGGCCGGCGTGGTCAACCTGTACTCGCGCAACTTCTATCAGCTGGCCGCCGCCCGCTTGCAACCTGCTGGCCTGGTCGCGCAGTGGCTGCCCTTGCCGACCCAGAACGACGAAGACAGCCGCTCGCTGGTGCGCAGCTTCATCGATGTCTTCCCCCATGCCACGCTGTGGACCACTGAGTTCCACGAAATGCTGCTGATCGGCTCATTGCAGCCATTGCAGTTGGATGTACCGCGTATCCGCCAGCGCCTGGCGCAAGCGAGCGTGGCCCAGACGCTGGCCGAGGTGGGTGTCGCTTCGCCAGAGGCCTTGCTGGCCACCTGGATTACCGACCGTGCCGGGCTTGAACGTTACGCCGGCGATGCATTGCCAGTGACCGACGATCAGCCACGCATCGAGTACGCGCCGTGGGTGCGCCCCCGGGAAATCACCCGTGTGCTGCCAGCCTTGCTGGCCCTGCGCAGCACGCCACCGCTGCAGGGCGCGGAACCAGGCTTCGCCAGCGCGGTGAGTGACCAGTGGCGCAGCCTGGCACTTTTCTACAGCCTCAGCTTGCATGCCTACAACGGCAACCGCCAGGCCTGGGCGCGGGAAGCCCGCGAACTGGCCCGCAGCGACGGCGACAACCCGTATTATCGCTGGTTCCTTGGCCCCAGTACCGGCCAGTGAAGCCTGTGCTATCACTACAGGACTATCGGCCAGGGAGTGAGCAATGAACCGTCTGTTGACTGCGCTGTTGATGCTGTGTGCCTTGCTGCCGCTGGCGGGGCATGGCAAGGATGCGGTGGGTAGCGCGACCGATGGCGTGCCGGGTGAACCGGCAGAACTGCGCATCGCCAACCGCAGCATCTTCACCTTCCACGCCACCTTGCTCGGCGAGACCCCGGCCGCGCGCGCGCAGCGGGCGACGGCGGTGATCGATGAGGCATTGCGCGGCACCGACGAGCTGAAAGTCAGCGTCGACCCCATCGTCAACAGCCACCTGGTGCTGCTAGGTGGGCGGCGGGCCTTCATCGTCGCCCCGCAGGACCTGGGCGTGGAGGGTGGCGACACCCGGGAGGCGGCCGAGCAGGCTGCGGCCACGTTGCGTCAGGTCGTGGATGAAACCGGCGAGGCGCGCAGCCTGCGTTTTCTGCTCAAGGCGCTGGGCTTTTCCGCCGTCGCGACACTGGTGTTCGTGCTGCTGATCAAGGCTGCCAACCTGGGCCGACGCAGACTGCGCGGCCGTTTGCCGCAATTGATGCGAGAACGAGCCCGGCAGATCAAGGTAGGCCAACTGCCGCTGTTCGACATGCAGTATGTGTACTTTGTGATCGACCGGCTGCTGCGCCTGATGTACTGGGTGATCGTCTTGCTGCTTGGCTACCAGTGGCTGAGCTTCGTGCTGTCGCAATTCCCCTATACCCGGCCGTGGGGCGAAAGCCTCAACGTGCATCTGCTCGACCTGCTGCGCTACCTGCTCGACGGCATTCTGCATGCCATTCCCGGTATTGCCGTGGCCGTCATGATCTTTTTCATCGCCCGCGGCATCAGCGGCTTCAGCCGCCGCGTGCTGGAGCGCATGGCCCGCCCGGGTACGCTGAAGTGGTTGACCGAAGAAACCTTGCAGCCCACCACCCGGCTAACTTCACTGGCGATCTGGCTGTTTGCCCTGGTGATGGCTTACCCGTACCTGCCGGGCTCTGGTACCGATGCCTTCAAAGGGCTTTCGGTGCTGTTGGGCCTGATGATTTCGCTGGGTGCCTCCAGCGTGGTCGGGCAGGCTGCGGCGGGGCTGATCCTGACGTATTCGCGCACACTGAAGGCCGGTGAATACGTGCGGGTAGGGGATAACGAAGGCACGGTGACCGAGGTGGGCATGTTCAACACCACCATCCGCACCGGTTTGGGCGAGGTGTTGACGCTGCCCAACTCGATGATCACCGGGTCGGTGACGCGCAACTATTCACGGGTGGTGCAGGGCCAGGGGTACATCGTCGATACGGTGGTCACCATCGGCTATGACACGCCCTGGCGTCAGGTCGAGGCGATGCTGGTGGAGGCCGCGCAGCGCACCGAGGGCATTCTTGCCAAACCCAGGCCGCAGGTGTTCCAGACCGGGCTCTCGGACTTTTATCCCGAATACCGCCTGGTGGGCCAAGCGGTGCCCAGCGAGCCACGGCCGCGCGCCGAGCTGTTGAGCCTGTTGCACGCCAACATCCAGGATGTATTCAATGAATACGGCGTGCAGATCATGTCGCCGCATTACCTGGGCGACCCGGCTCAGGAGAAGTGGGTGCCGCGTGAGAAGTGGTTTGCCGCGCCGGCGCGGGAGCCAGGTGGCGATGGCAAGGACGCCTGAGCGTTACTCAAAGTGCGGCGATCACCGGGTCGCCGTATTGCCGTCGATGCTCAAGCGGCGTGATATCGAACCAGCGCAAATGCGCACGGCAGAACGAGGTGGTACGACGATAGCCCAGCTCGTTGGCGATCTGCCCGACAGACAAGGTGGTCTTGCGTAGCATCTGTTGTGCCTGGCGGCGGCGAATACCGTCCAGATAGCCTTCGAATTCGATACCATCGCTGGCCAGGTGCCGTTGCAAGGTGCGTGAATTCATGTTCAAGGCCAGCGCCACCTGTTCCAGGGTGCAGCGTTGGGCGGGCAGCAGCATCTGGATCTTGCGCTCTACCGAGGCCAGCAGGCTGTCGCAAGGGACGGCCTGGTTCTCCAGGAAGTGGCGGACGATGGCATGCAGGTCGGCGTCATGGTGCACGCAGGCTTCTTGCAGTACGTCAGCCCCCAGCACCAGGCTGTTGTGGGCCTGGCCGAACAGCACCGGGCAGTCAAAGTAACGTGTGTAGCCCGAGGCATCGCCCAACGCGGCGTGGCGCAAGGTCACCGCCCGTGGCCGCAGTGGCGCGCCGCGCAGCTCGCCAATCAGCAGCCGCGCCCCCATCACTGATTTCTCGACAATTTGCGGCGTCTGTTCGGAACTCGGCAGGCCGTTGTCGAAAAACAGCATGGCCTGCCCGGCGCGGTGTTCCAGGCGAAAGTGGATAGCCGGGCTGTAGTGGCGCATGTAACGGATTACCGCCACCAGGGCGTGGCCTACGGTGGGGGCTGAGTTGGCCAGGTGGCGCAGCGGGCCGACCAGGGTCGAGCCTTGGCGCAATGCTAGCTCCAGGCCGAAGCGGGGCAGGCTCAGGGCGTGCGCGCTGCCTTCGAACAGTTGCACCAGGCTCAGGTAGGGTAGGTGCTTGCCGTAGTTGCCGACCACATCCGGGGCAATGTGCAGCGGGGCCAGAAAGTCCCGCTGCGCAGCACCGTGTTCGACCAGTAGCTGGTCATATTGCAGCAATGCGCTGCCGCGAATGCTGTCCATGGAATCGCGCCTCATCAGTGACCGGGGGCGGGCCTGCACGCTCCTGGGCAGGGCCGTGCTTAAGGGAAGCGGCCTATTTCCGCAATGCCTGGAAGGAGCCGACCATGTCCTTGGCCCAGCCATCGAGTACGGCTTTGGCGTCTTTTGCCTGCATGACCTGGGATGAGTCATCCAGCTCGGTACCTGCACCTTTGCGCACCACTTCGGCCACCACCTGGTTGCTGTCACCATCAAGGAACGCCGCTTCGGTGGCGATGCTGGTGTCCTGGTCACGGATACCGGTGGCGGTGCTGATGCCTGCGGCGATCAACGCAATCGGAATGACTTCATAAGGGCGCAGGCTTTTGGTCTGGGCGCTCACCGCCGTTATCGCCGGGCGCACCACCAGTACGCGCGGACCAGGGCTGGTGGCCAGCGGTAATACCTGGGAGAAGTGGTTCTTCAGGGTCTGGTCGTAGTACTGGGTGATCCCCGTCAAGGTCGATTGCGGCACTTTGTCGGTCGGTTGCGGTTTGGGGTAGAGCTGGCTTGGCTCTATGTACACGCTGGTGTAGCGCTTGGCATCGACCCCGGGCTTGATCCAGCGCATGACTGGCGCGCCGGACGGCGACTTGTCTTCCTTGAGGATGCTGTAGTCCTTAAGGAACCCTGAATACTGGTCGGACTCCACGTACTTGCTGGCGCACCCCTGCAGCATGAGGGTTGCAAGGCACAGCGATGCAGCCAATGTCTTGGTGTTCATGCAGCTTCTCCTTCGTTGCGTTGATCAATGCCCACCGCTTTGCCGGGGCCTCAGAAGCGCCAGGTGGCGCCACCGCCGATGATGTGCAAAGCGCTGTTGTCATAGCTGCCTGACAGCGTGCTGCCCGAGCGCGCCTTGGTCTGCTCGACGTCCATGTCGCCGAGCCACACCAAGGTGTAGGCCAGGTGCAGCTCCAGGCCCTCATCGACCTGGTAGTTGACCCCGGTAGCCAACCGCCAGGCCTCGCCCATGGGGTTGTCGACCGTGCGGTCCTTATCGTCCACGGCCGAGCTGTCGTAACCCAGGCCGACGCTCCAGCGCCATTGTCGGGTGGCCTGGTACTGTGCGCCCACGGAGGCATGCCAGGTGTCCTTGTATTGGCGGTCGACGGTGCGGCTGGTGCCGCCAGCGTCGCTGTCCACCTCCACGCCGACGTCGCCAAAGTCGCTCCAGTCCTGCCAGTTGAGGCTGCCGAGCAGGGTCCACTGGTCGTCCAGCTCGTGGGCGATGCTGAAGGTGACGGTTTGCGGCACGTTGAGGTCGAGCTCCAGCGAATCTACGTCGAGGCGGCGCAGGGCGACGTTGAGCAGCGGGTTGTCGATGTCCTTGAGGTGCGGTTTGTCCTCGAACTCCAGCTTGACCTTGCTGGTGTAGGCCAGGCCCACACGGGTGCGGGCATCAAGCTGGTACAACAGGCCCAGGTTGACGCCTACGCCGACATCGGTGTCCTTGTACTCCAGCTGGCCATCGGGCCGGTCGGCCAGGCCCAGCAGGTTATTGTTGATGGCCATCTCGGTGCGGTAGTAGCCGACCATGATGCGCGGGCCAACCCCGATGGACAGGTCGTCGGTGAACTTGTAGGCCCAGGTCGGTTGCATCGAAACGCCAATCACTGCGGCCTCCTGGGTGAAATAGCGGCCGGCCCAGTCGTCGTCGTAGTCCAGCGCCAGGCCAAAGTTGCCATACATGCCGAAACCGATGGCAGAGCGCTCGTCGAGCTGGTGGCTGATGAACAGGCTGGTACCGGGCAGGTATTGCAGCGCATTGCCGCCTTCGTTGCCGTCGAACTGGTTGCCGGCGTCGCGGGAAAAACGCAGGTCGCCAAGAATGACCTGGGCGTTGGCGCTAATCTGAGTGCCTTTAAGCCGGGTGATGCCCGCCGGGTTGCTCATCAGCACGCTGGGGTCGGTGGCCAGTGCGGCAGACCCGGCATTGGCCAGGCCGTTGCCCTCCTGGCCGGCTTCATAGATGAGGATGCCACCAGCCCAGGCCGCATTGCCGAACAAGGATGCCGTGCAAAGCAACAGGGTTGCTGAGCGGCGCAGGCAGTACAACGATTCCATCAGACGCTCCTTGTGACTGAAGCGCTGTACCGTTTTATGGCAACTACCAGCGAACGTTGAGGCGTAGTAGAAGCAGGGTAGCCATGTTGAAATCAGGCAGCTGGCGCCGGGCACACTCTTTTCACGACAATTTCACATTCTGAATGAGTAGCAGCTGCTGGCACTGTGAGTCAGTACTTTAGACGACACTTGCCGGCGGGCAAGTCGAGGCGTCAGGCAAAGGCGATGATGATCGGGCCACATACTGCGAGCAGCACATTGGAGACGGCATAGCAGACGGTGAAACCGATGACTGGGGTATTGCTTCCCGACTGCTCGATGATCTTGTTCATCGAGGCCGCTTCGGTCTGTGCTCCGGCCAGCGCGCCCAACAGGATCATCGGATGCAAGCGCAGCACGTAGCGGCCAACGTAGAGTGTGACCAGCGGCGGAATGAGGGTCACCAGTGCGCCTGCCAGCAACAGTGCCATGCCTTGTTCCCTGACCGCCGTCAGCGCCGCCGGCCCGGCCAGCAAGCCCACGACCGCGCCGAAGGCGGTCAGGCCAAACTCGGAAAACGCCCACTGTGCGGCAGGTGGCAGGGCGCCGAGATCGGGATGTCGCGAGTTGTACCAACCGATCAACAGCCCGGCTAGCAACACGCCACCGCCGATGCCGAGTTCCACTGGAATCATGCCGATGTGAGTAGACAGCAGCCCCACCAGTGAACCGGCAACCAGGCCCAGCGCATGGATGGCGATATCGCTGCGGTAGCTGGCGTGTCGGATCCGGCCCAGTTGCGCGGCCAATGCGTCAACACTGCTGGCTCGCCCAGTAAGGCTGATGACATCGCCCCGACGCAGAATGGTTTCCGGCAAAAGGGGCAGGGGCAGGCCTTGACGGGTGATGCCCGTGAGAAAGCAACCCATGCGCTCGGAACCGGTAAGTGCGGCCTTCACCTGATGCAGGCTGCGACCGGCCAGGTGGCGGCTGGTCAGCACGATGTCGGCGCTGCGAGTGGCGAACGACAGGCTTTGCGGGTGATCCACTTCCGGGCCTATCCAGCCGTGCAGATCGCTCACAGCATCGCGCAGGGCGTATATGCCCAGGATGTCGTCACGTTCAAGGCGCAATGCCGGGTCGCGCTCCAGGTGTTGCCCGGCGCGGGTGACGCGTTCGATGCTCAGCGCCGGGTGCAGCGCCTCCACATCGGCGATGGTTGTGCCGGCTGCATGGGCGGCCGTGAGCCGATGGGCGCGCACGACGATGCGGGTATAAGGGATGCTGATGGCGTCTTCATTGCGTTCAATGCCCAGTTCACGCTCCAGCGCCTGGGCGCTGCTGCGCAAGTCCACCCCGAGCAGGCGTGGCGCCAGGCTGCCGACGAAGACGATCAGCCCGACGGTGCCGAATACATAGGTGATCGCATAGGCTACAGCCATGTGGCTGTTGAGCTCGGCCTTGGCTGCCGCGTCCAGCGGTAATTGGCCGATCGCGCTGCTGGCCGTGCCCATGATCGCCGTGTCCGTCAGGGCGCCGGCGCCCAGGCCTGCGGTAAAGCCTGCATCGAAGCCGTACAGCGCGTTCATCGCCAGAATCACTGCCAGGGCAGTGCCGCACAGCACCAGCGAGAGAATGACCAGCTTGAACGTGCCGCGGTTGAGGCTGCCGAAGAATTCCGGCCCACTCTTGAAGCCGACCGCATAGATGAACAAGGCGAAGAATACCGATTTCAGTTCGTGGGGCACTTGCAGGCCGATCTGACCAATCAGCAGCCCCATCAGCAGTGCGCCAGCGACAGAACCCAGATGGAAACTGCCCAGCTTGATACGGCCGAGCAGGATGCCCAGGGCAATGGCGAGAAATACAGCGATTTCGGGATTGTCTCGCAGTGCATCCATGACCCGGTCAAGCATGGTGGCAACCTCCTGAAGCGGCGATGGCGGACATGTCTTCATGAGTATGCGTGCAATTAGCTGATGCACGGTGCATGTCGCCAAATGCGCATGCTCTGGTGGACCGCATGAAAGTCACGCAGGGACAAGCTGGCTGGCAGGTTCAAGCAAGCAATAGGGGCTGGCAGTAGAGGATAGTGGCGCTGCCTCACCAGGCGATCTCTTACTTCATACGTACTGCATTTGAGCGCCGGCCTCCCGCCGGCGTTTTTTTGTATGACGTCCAGAGCGCGTACGCCTGTACGTCGAAAACCACAGCAGGAGCGGGTGCATGTTTTTCAGGAAAGTCCACTGGATGCAGGCGTTTTCCCAGGCACTGGCCCAGGCCCAAGCGGGGCAGGTGCCACAGCGCTTTGAGTACCCGCTGCTCGCGCGTTGTCCCGAGGTGCTGCAAGGTTTGAGCGAGGTGGTTGCGCAGCGCCAGCAGAGTGCTTTGGCGTTGCGCCGGCTGGAAGTGTCGCTGGGAGCCCGAGAGGTAGAACTGGAGGCCGCTCGCGCTAGCTTGCGAGCAGCGGAGCTGCGTGAAGCTGGCCTTGTCGAGCGCAATCGTGAACTGGACGCACGACGTGTCGAGCTTGCGCAGCAGGCGCAGGTATTACTGGATCAACAGCAGCTTTGGGCGTTGTTGCAGACCACGCTTACCGAAGGGGTGTGGGATATCTCGGTAGCCCATGGCGATGTCGGGCACCCGTCCAGTCACATGCGGTTTTCCGACCAGTTCCGCTGCCTGATGGGCTATACATCCGAAGAGTTGCCTGATGGCTGGCAATCTCAGGTCGACATCACTCATCCAGACGACCTGGCGGGCATCATGAGCGTCTTCGATGCCGCGATCATCGCGCCGGTTGAGGCGGCGGAGTACGTGTTCGAATACCGCATGCGCCACAAGCAGCGGGGTTATATCTGGTGCCGCGAGCGAGGGCGCGCAGTGCGAAACGAGCAAGGGCGGCTGGTGCGCGTGATCGGGGCTGTGCGGGATATCAGCGATGAGCGCAGTGTCCAGGCCAGCCAAGCGCAGATGCGCCAGCAGAATCAAGCCAGCTACGAGCGTATCGCACAGATGATCAGCGTCATTCGAAGTATCGCCGAGCAGACCAACCTTCTGGCGTTGAATGCGGCCATCGAGGCCGCCAGGGCGGGCGAGGTGGGGCGAGGGTTTTCGGTGGTTGCCGATGAAGTGAAGAAACTCGCGCGAAGTACCCGCCAGGCGACGCAACAGGTTCAGGACATGCTCAATGGGCTTTCCTAGCCGGTTGCCAGGCCGTGCCGATGACCGACACCTGCGTGGACTGCACCCAAAGGTCACTTGAAACTCATCCTGTTTGCTGGGTTCTGGCAAACAGGATGAGCAACCGGAGGGTTAGTGCTTGCGGATGTCTTCGATCGTCGCAGCGCTCCCCTCCATAGGGAAATCGAACCTCACCTTGCCCCTACCTTCAAGCCGTCAACCTGTCGGCGTCGGATCATCCAGTACGCTGCGGGGATGACGAACAGCGAGAGCAAGGGTGCAGTCAGCATGCCGCCCACCATCGGTACAGCGATTCGCGCCATCACTTCGCTGCCGGTGCCGTCGCTCCAGAGAATCGGCAGCAGCCCTGCGACAATTACCGCCACGGTCATGGCTTTGGGGCGAATACGATGCACGGCACCCTCGCCAATCGCGTCCAGCAGCGCTGCTTGCGTGTGCTCGCCTTTGGCTAGGCGCTCGGCCCAGGCGTTGTTCAGGTAGAGCAGCATGATGACGCCGAACTCCGCGGCCACCCCTGCCAAGGCGATGAAGCCGACACCCGTGGCCACCGACAGGTTGAAACCCATCAGATAAAGCAACCACACACCACCGGTGAGGGCGAAGGGCAAGGTACCCATGATCAGCAGCGCTTCTTCCATACGGCCGAAGGTGAGGTAAAGCAGAACGAAAATGATCGCCAGCGTTGCCGGTACCACCCACGTCAGGCGAGCATTGGCACGCTCCAGATACTCGAACTGGCCGGAGTAGCTGAGGCTCATGCCGGGTTCAAGCTTCACCTCGCGCTCTACCACTTGGCGCAGGTCGGCCACCACGGACGACAGATCACGACCGCGTACGTCGATGTAAACCCAGCCCGAAGGGCGGGCGTTCTCGCTCTTGAGCATCGGTGGACCATCGGTGATGCGCACCTGTGCGACGGTACCAAGGGTGATCTGCCCGCCCTGGGCTGTGTAGATCGGCAACTGACGCAGTGCATCGGCGGAGTCTCGCCATTCCCGTGGGTACCTTACGCTGATGGGATAGCGCGCCAACCCTTCAACCGTTTCGCCAATGGTTTCACCACCGATGGCTCCGGCAACAATGGCTTGCACGTCTGCGATGTTCAGGCCGTGGCGCGCTGCCGCCTGACGGTCGATATCGAGGTCGATGTAGCGCCCGCCAGTCAAGCGCTCAGCCAATGCCGAGGTCACGCCGGGCACCGTTTTCGCTGCCCGCTCGACGGCCAGTGTCACGCGATCGATCAGCCCGGGGTCGCTGCCAGCCACTTTCACGCCAATGGGGCTCTTTATGCCGGTAGCCAACATGTCGATCCGGTTTCGAATGGGCGGAATCCAGATGTTGGTCAGCCCTGGTACCTGAACTGTCCGGTCGAGCTCTTCAATCAGCTTCTCGCTGGTCATACCCGGTCGCCACTGGTCTTTCGGCTTCAGGCGCACGATGGTTTCGAACATCTCCAGCGGCGCGGGGTCGGTCGCCGATTCGGCGCGCCCGGCTTTGCCAAATACGCTGGCCACCTCGGGCACGGTCCGAATCAGCTGGTCGGTGCGCTGCAGCAACTGTGAAGCTTTTTGGGTGGATAACCCAGGAAGCGCAGAGGGCATGTACAGCAGGTCGCCCTCGTCCAACGGCGGTAGAAACTCCCCGCCTAAATGGTTCAATGGCCACAGGCTGCTGAGGAGGATCAGCAGTGCACCCATCAGCGTCATGCGTGGTCGGCGTAACACAACCTCCAGCGCGGGGCGATACAGCCGAATCAGCCCGCGGTTAAGCGGGTTGCGCGCCTCCGCTGGCAGCGGGCCGCGAATCCAGTAGCCCATCAGCACCGGTACCAGCGTCACCGCCAGCCCTGCGGCAGCAGCCATGGCGTAGGTCTTGGTGAACGCCAACGGTGCGAACAACCGTCCTTCCTGGGCCTGCAAGGTAAAGACCGGAACGAACGACAGTGTGATGATCATCAGGCTGAAGAACAGGGCCGGCCCCACCTCGACTGCCGCCTCGGTCATGACCTTCCAGTGTTGTTCGCCCTGCAGCTGGCCCCCCGGGTTGCGGGCATGCCAGGCCTCGACATGCTTGTGTGCGTTTTCGATCATTACCACTGCCGCGTCGACCATTGCACCGATAGCGATAGCGATGCCGCCAAGTGACATGATGTTGGCGTTCATCCCCTGATGGCGCATGACGATCAGTGCAATCAGCACCCCCACTGGCAGGGAGACGATCGCCACCAGTGATGAACGCAGGTGCCAGAGAAACGCCGCGCACACCAGTGCGACCACGATGAACTCTTCGAGCAGTTTTTGGCTCAGGTTGTCCACGGCGCGGTCGATCAATTGGCTGCGATCATAGGTGGTAACCAGCTCCACCCCGGCGGGCAGGCCCTTCATCAACGCTTCGAGTTTTTCCTTGACGCGGGCAATGGCTTCCCTTGCGTTTTTGCCGCTGCGCAAAATGACCACACCACCCACGGCCTCGCCCTGGCCATCCAGTTCACCAATCCCTCTGCGCGCCTCTGGCCCAAGCTGTACGGTGGCGACATCGCCAAGCGTTACTGGTGCGCCATTGGTGGCCAGACGCAGGGGGATGGCGCGCAAATCATCGAGTGTCTTCAGGTAACCCGAAGCACGAACCATGAATTGCGCCTCACCTTGCTCAAGGACACCCCCGCCGGTTTCCTGGTTGGCCTTGGCGATGGCATCCGTCACCTGCGCTTGGGTAATGCCAAGCGTGGCCAGGCGCAACGGGTCGAGCACCACTTGGTACTGCTTGACCATGCCGCCGATACTCGCCACTTCGGCGACATCAGGCAGGGTCTTGAGCTCGAAGCGCAAGAACCAATCCTGCAGGCTGCGCAGTTGCGCCAGGTCATGACCACCACGGCGGTCGACCAGCGCGTATTGATAAATCCAGCCCACACCTGTGGCATCTGGCCCGAGTATGGGTTTGGCCGACGCAGGCAGGCGCGATTGCACCTGGCTCAGATACTCCAGGACCCGCGAGCGTGCCCAGTAGAGGTCGGTGCCATCCTCGAACAACACGTAGACGAAGCTGTCGCCAAAGGCCGAGAAGCCGCGCACTGTCTTGGCGCCAGGCACTGAGAGCATGGTGGTGGTCAGTGGGTAGGTCACCTGGTTTTCCACAATCTGTGGCGCTTGCCCAGGGTAGGAGGTGCGAATGATGACTTGCACGTCCGACAAGTCAGGCAACGCGTCGATTGGCAGGCTACGCACCGAGAGCACGCCCCAGGCCACCAAAAACAACGTGGCGAACAGAACCAGCACCCGGTTGCCCACCGACCAGCGTATCAGTTGCGCAATCATGGCTGACTCTCCTGCGCATCGAGCTGCTCGATCACCATGCCTTCGTCACGTTCGCGGATACCAAAGTGAATGCGACTACCCACTTTCAGCCCGGCGAGCATCACGGAGTCGGCCACCGGGAAGGTCATGGTCATTCCAGGCATGCCCAAGGTGATGAAAGGGCCATGGGCGATGGTGAGCTGCTTGCCGTCTATCTGCACAATTTGCCCGTCTGCCTCGTGCAGTGGCGGTTGTGCAGGTACCAGTGGGGTCTCTTGCGCAGTTGCAGCCTCGATGCCCTTGAGGCTGGCCTCGGAGTCAATAAGAAATTGCCCCGACGCCACTACCCGCTGGCCTGCCTGCAGCCCTTGCAGCACGGCGACCTGGCCGCCGCTTTCCTGGCCCAGTACCACTTCGATCGGGCGGAAGTGGCTTTGATCTTCGGCAAGCATCACCACATTGCGTTTACCGGTACGGATCACGGCCTCGGCAGGTATCAGCAAGCTGTCATCGGCTTGCCCAACCGGATGCAGGGTGACCTGGGCGGTCATGCCAGGGCGCAATCGACCCTCGAGGTTGGGCAGCTCGATGCGCAGCCGCAAGGTACGGCTTTGCAGGTCCGCGTCAGCCAGCAGCGCTGTCAGCTTGCCGGTCAATGCATGGCCGGGATAGGCGGGCAGTTCGGCTTGCACTGCCAAGCCTTCACGCAAGCCCTGAGCCTGAGCTTCAGGTACTGCTGCCTCAAGCCAGACGTTGGTCACACCGTTGATGCGCGCCAGGGTAGCGCCAGGTAGTACGGTCATGCCTGGGCGTAGCTCCAGCGCCTGGATGACACCGGCGGTGGGGGCAACCAATGTCACCAGGGCCTGCACCTTGCCACTGCGTGCGACCCGGTCAATCAACGTCGCCGGCATTCCCGCCAGCAACAGGCGCTGGCGGGCGGCTGCCTGCAGGCCGGCATCACCCGAACGGCGCAGCGCCAGAAACTCTTCTTGCAACCCTACCCATTCTGGCGCAAGTACATCGGCCAGCGGTGCCCCCTTGGTCACTGCATCACCTGTGGCGCGCCCGTAAGTGCGTTCGACGAACCCTGCGGTTCGCGCTTGCAGCACACTGAAGTCGCGCTCGTCGTAGGCCAGTACACCGCTGACCTGCAGTGTGCGCTCAAGGCGACCCTGGGTAACTGTCGCCAGCCTGACCCCAAGGTTCTGCTGGATACCCGGCGTAATCTGCACAGCGGGCCGTGTGTCATCCGGGGTGCCTCCCGCGTATTTCGGCACCAGCTGCATATCCATGAAGGGCGACTTGCCTGGTGCGGAAAAGTGTTGCTGCGGGTACATCGGGTCGTACCAGTAAAGTGCCTTTTGCTCCTCTGAACTCGGCGCCTTGGCACTTTGCCCGCGTGCTGCCAACCAATAGCCCGCACTGCCACCCAGAGCCAATGCAACGGCTGCGATCAGACCGATAGACGTACTTTTCATGCCCGAACCTCGCCGTACGCGAAATGCAAACGTGCCGCTGTCGCTGCCAGTTGGCCTTGCAGGTCTAAGTCCTGTAACCGCGCGTCTACCCGTTGCCGCCGCGCCGCGAGCACTTCACTCAAGGCCGATTTGCCTGCTCGGTAATCTGCCAATGCCAAACGCACGCGTGCCTCGGCGAGCGGTAGCAGGGTGTCTCGGCTTCGCGCCACTGCACGCTGCAGGCGCTGGTATTCAGCCATGTCTGCCTCCAGCTGCGCGGTATGCTCCCGCAGGGCCGCGTCTTGCTCGTCCTCCAGCTGGCGCACTTGTGCACGCCGGGCGGCGATCATCGGGTCTTGCCGAGAGCCTGTGAACAAGGGCAATTGAAAACTGACCTGCACACTCACCATGTTGCTGAATGCCGGCCCGCGCCGTTGGTAGTCCAGTTGCCAACCCCAGTCAGACTTCTTCTCGGCTTGCGCCTGATGCACCTGGGCTTCGGCTTCTCGGCTCATGGCGCCATAAACCGCCAGCGCAGGGTGGGCGTGTAGCGCATGCAGGTAGTCAGTTGCATTTACCGCCCACTGAGGAAATGCGCGTGCTTGCACATCTGCGTCCTGGCCGGTCCAGCGTTTGAGGGCGGCTCGCGCCTGGCTCGCCTGGCTTAGCAGCAGGTCTTTCTGCGCGTCCAACTGAGCCATTTCCTGGTTTGGAGCAAGTGCATCGGTTGCTGCACCGCCTCCGCCGGCCAGGCGGGCGTGGACGGCCGAAGTCAGCAGCTGATTCTCTTTGTAGAATTCGTCGAATTGCTGCAGCTTTCGCTGCACCGTGTAGGCCGCCAGCCACGCCTGTGCCGTCGCTGCGCGTACGTTTTGACGCTCCAGAACCGCCTCGGCATCGGCGCGTTCAACCGCTGCCCGCGCGGTTTCGACCCGTGCCTTGCGTTTGTCTCTGTTGGGCACTTCCTGGGACAGGCCAACCACCTGCATGGTCATGAAGTCTCGGCTTGTGCTCCAGCGATCACTGCCCTCCACCGGCAGGTTCTGCAGCCCGAGATTCAGCCGAGGGTCGGGCAGTTCACCCGCAGGCAGGATCGCGCTGCGTGTCGCCGACACCTGCTCCTGGCGTGCCTGAAGCGAAGGGGCATTGCGCTCTGCCAGTTGCAGCGCATCGTCCAATGAAAATGAAGCGGCCTGCGCCGATAGCGTCGGCAGCAGGATTACCAGGCCGAGCGCAAGCGTCCGTCCTGAATGCAAACGTAGGGGAGTCATGAGCATGATTCCTCGAAAAAACCAGCGCGCACGCGCATGCCATCGTTCGGCCGCCAAGGCAGAACAATCGTGTGAGGTTTACGAAGGAATCAGGCCCGAGGAGGGCGCCAGTGGTCAGGCTGGGCGCTGGCTACCAGGCTTTCGGTATAGGTATCGGCAGGGTGCGAGGTAGCGAAGGTCAACACAGGCTCCAGCATGCTGACCTGGAGCGCAGTCGCCGTTCGACATTCCTGGCCGACCTTGCAGGTTTTGGTGTCGTGATGGGAGGACTTGCCCTGATCTTGCTCCTGGCAGCAGTCGTGCTCCATGCCGGCCATCATTTGCATACCCATGGCCTGCATGGGGCACGGTTCTATGGGTGAGTCGATACCCGCCATCCCGTTGAAAGGAAGCGCGATAACCAGCAAGAAGAGGGTAACCAGTCGCAAGAAGCGGTTCATGCGGCGAGTGTAAGCGAAGTCGATTAGCGCTGCATTAACGTTGCTTGGCGCGATACCGGGCACGGTGGCATGCGCCAGCTTGCTGACCCACTGGGAATCTAGCGCTGATGGTGAATGACAGCCCTGCATTTGATGGGGAAGTTGACCGAGTTGGCAATGAAGCACTCATGATGAGCATCGTCATGCAGACGCATCGCGAGGTCGATATCCGATTGGCTGCTGATGACGATCTGAGGCCGCAACTCTGCGTCCTTGAAACGCCCCTTTTGCTGTGCATCGCCCTCAACCATCCGGGCCACTGGGTAGTCGACGTACTCCAGCACGTTCACATTGTTGACCGCACACAAATGGAGATACCACAGTTTATGGCAGGCCGAGATCGAGGCCAGCAACATGTCTTCTGGGTTCCAACGATTGGAATTGCCGCGAAAGGCCGGGTCGGCGCAGCCGAGGATTTGTGGCTTGCCCAGGCCTTCTACAGTGAAGTCCCTCTGGTAGGACGTATAGCTGGAAGTACCTTCACCCGTGTTTCCCGTCCAGTTTACGGTAACAGCGTATGCGTGTTCTTTCATCGTAGCGCCTGTGTTGTAAAAGCTGCCCGGAAGATAATGTTGGCCCCTGCCTGTGCTGAAAGTATCTTGCACGCGCTAGGTGGCTTCGCACCAGCACCTGATGATTGCAGTGGTGCATGCTCTTGCGGTGCGTACGCACAGCGTCTTCCAGCGTTCTGGCCTGATGCTATCCTTGCTGACCGGCAGCTCTGGGTTGATAACGGCTAACCCTGATCACACAAGACGCCTCCAGCAGTCAGCTGGGGCGGGGGTTAATTTGCGTGTTTAGAAAAAGTTTCTTTTGCGTCAAGGGAGCAATCAAGGTGTGAAAGGGGCAGGCCCGAAGACGTCTGCGTAACTCAACGGCTCCTGAGCGCACCCTCAGAAGCCTTTACCAGAGAATGCAATACCCTCCGCACGAATCAGTGCGAGGTCACTTCGACGGGCGGGAACTTGTACCCGCCGCCTTGCACTGCCTTGCTCGGGCCATACAACCTCAAGACAATGTAGGCATCCTTTTCGGGAATTGGCAGGTAATTGGGGTTGCTCTCTTCACCCTTGGCGCTCAGCTCAATGGTGTATTCGCCATTGGCATCCGGTTTGAGTGTGCGGTCGCCGCGGCTATGGCGATTGATGGCGTTGTGGGCCATCAGGCGGTTGTCTGAGGCGTAGACGGTAAAGGACCAGAACTGGCTGACCTCGGGCGCCTTGAAGTGCATGGCGTACGACTTACCATTGGCACCATTGATCGGCTTACCGTCGGCAGCGGTCTCGGTGCGCAGGTAGATACTTTCATCTGGGGGCAGCCCCCACTGGCCGATGTAGGTGCCCTCGGCGAACAGGTCACGGGGGCCGTCACCCAACTGCTCGCGGGTGCCCAGCAGCTTGCCGGCGTCGGTCATCTTCGGAGCGAGGTCCTTGATGTGCTTCATGCCCAGTTCCTCACCCTTCTTCGCAGCTGCCAGCTGCTCCTTGGTGAAGTTTTCTTTGCAGGGTTCGACGCCGACTGACTTGTACTGGTCGAGCCATTTCTTGTCGGCCTGGCCCATGTTGCCGTCACACAGCACGAAGTTCACCCGTTGCAGCCAATTGGTCTTGGCTGGGTCGGGGTAAGTGCGCTGCTTGGCTTTTGGGCCGGGCTCGCCCAGGTAGGCCGAAAGCGTACGGACGTTCCAGTCATCCATGTAGGCAAGCGCCTTTTTCTGGTCCTCAGGCCCGGTGGACATGATCCTGCCCATCAATTTAACCAGGTTGGACTCGACACGGATCACTTCGGTGACACTATCGGGCACCGTGCCCTTCCACTGGGGTGAGGCGAACATGAAGTGGCCGCCTTTGGTGTCCCGCGTGCGGGAGCCGATCATGGACGTCGTGTAATGGCCCATGTCCATGGTGTGCAGGATCCAGTAACGACCTTTTTCCATGTCCGGAACGCTGACGATCACGGGTTCTGCGGCGATATCCAGCCAGCCCATCAAGTGCAGCGTGTCATTGTTGATGGTCGGGTGATCGACGTAGGTGTCATCGGCCAGGTGGCGGATGTTCTGAAAGCGATTGAGCGGCGTGTTGGTCTTGACTGCCGTCTCATAGAAGAACTTGTAGGCCTCGTCCATGGAGTAACCATAGATGTAGGCATCTTCCGCCAGCTTGTCGGGGATCTGTGCGAAGGCCGGCACGGCAAGCGAAAGCAGGGCTGCTCCAAGCACCATGGGTTTCATCAAGTCTCCTTGGGCCAGCGGGCCAGCCCCTGTGGTTTGGTTTTCCAAGGTTGTAGGCAGTGCTCAGGGGATTACCCGTTCGAAGTCGGGCAACTTGAAAGTCTTGTTGTTGAACGCTTCGGTGGGACCGTAGAAGCGCATGGCCGGCAATGGGCGCTTGCCGGAGGTGGGAATCCAGTTGGCTTCCTCGCCTTGCGGGGCCGTCGGCCCGACATAGATCGTCACGCCGCCATCGGCATTCTTCTTCATCTTGTCAACGTCGAACGACGACAGCGTGGTGCGGTTGCTGTCGCTGTAGATGAACGAGAAGGTGGCTCGGTCATATACCGTCAGCGCCCAGAACTGCTTTACCGGCATGTCCTTGGGCACATCGAGCTTGTAGAGCTGGCCGGCTTCCAGTGGTTTGCCGTCCTTGTCGGCCATCGCCATCTGGTACGACGTCGCCGGTGAGGCGCTGAGGACTTTAGGCATGTAAGTGCACCAGAAGTACTCCGCTGCCCGTTCGAGCAGGTCGATGCGATCTTCGTAGATGAACGTGAACTTGTGATTGGCATCTGGCTGCAACAGCGAGACGTAGTGCCGATCCGGCCAGTACACGCGCTTGGACATCTCGGTGTCGAACCATTGCTGGAGGAAGAACCAGGCATCGATCGCGGCCTGGTGCATGGCCTTCTTGGCGGTTTCGTCCGGTGCGAAAGGTTTGCCTTTGACGATGCCCAGGGACGACAGCATGCCCATCATGACCTTGTCGTGTTCGCGCACTGGCTCCACGCTCATGATCGCGTGCATGTCTTCGAAGTGACGTTCGTCGTAGAACGGCAGCGTCGGGTAGCGCTCATGGGCAGGGTCGATGAACTTTTGCTGCGGTGGCGACTTGGCTTCAGCCAGGAAGTACATGCGCAGGCGCTTGGCATATTCGTAAGCGTCCTTGGCTGTCTTGCCAGCGGGCGGCACCGAGCGAAACGCCAGGGCGATACGGTAGTTGGGCGAGGCCACGTGAATATAGCCCTTGGGCACTTCGCCTTTGTAATCAGGTGCAGTGAACAGGTACTTGCCGCCTTTGCCTCTGTCGAGCCCTGCCGGGCCTACATCGGCGATAGTAAGTTGCCAGGCGTCCACCACCTGGCCATAAAGGCTACCGTCCGCAGAGGCTGCCGGGATTTCGAGAACCACTGGGCCTTTGCGCAGGTCCGTGTAGGCCGCGATATAAGGCGTGGTGCTGTTGGCAGTAATGGCTTCAAGTTGTGGAGTAGCCGTTGCCGAATAGGCAATGATGTCATTGTCCTTGTAGCCAAGATCCTTTTCGGCAGCACGGCGGAAGGAGTAGATGGCAATCGCCGGCATGTTCCAGAGGATCGCTTCGAACGCACGCTGGTACTTGACCTGGTAATCGAAGTCCTTCACCGAAGGGGTGGCCCCCGCTGGGGGTTGCCCGCCTAAGGGTTCGGTAGCTGCCTGCGCGGTTAAGACAGTACAAGAGGCAATGGTTGTGGCTAGCAGGCATGGCTTCAGACAGGTGACCATCCGAGTCATCAATCCATCAATGGCATCCATGAGGATCTCCTGTGGGCAAGAGACTGCCGGTAGGCCGCTGCTTTGCAGCATGGCCGCCTTCATCGAACTTGAAGCAGTGTAGGTGAGGTTTTCTGGACAATCGGGAAAATGCTTACGTTTTGCACCCGTTCTTTAACGCCGCTGCGGTGGCACGGGTTGCATCACTCGCCAAGGCTGCACCACCACTTATGGCATCACGGAATCGACCTATGACTGGCATTCGCGCGAGTGGTCTATCCCCATCAATCAGACCGTCACCCAACTGCTCAGCTGGCGGCGACTGAGTGCATAAAAACTAGCGGCCGGCAATTGACCTTTCTAACCAGTCAGCACGAGTCATCTCCCATATTTCGACCTCCATCAGTCCAGATACAAATTCTCCTGCCCGCACGTCTACCAAGCGCATACCCTCATGTTTCGAGACCCTGCGAGATGCGTCGTTGGCAACAGCTTTGGGAACCTGCATGACCGGACGCGACAGTGTCTCGAACCAATAGGCATTGATAATCCGGCATGCCTCACGCATGTAGCCCTTTCCCCACCACTGTGGTGCGAGCCAGAAGCCTCTGTTGTTTCCAGGCTGATCATACAAACTGATGCTACCCAGGGTGCAGCCAGCATCGCTGCGCATGCGGATCATCCAGTGCCTTTCACGACCTGCTGCCATAGCAGGCAGGGCGATATCTCGGACATAAACCAGCGCCCCGTCTTCTGGATACGGCCATGGGACACGACGATCCAGGTAGCGAACCACCTCCCAGCAGGGGAATAGCTCCTGAATGATGGGTGAATCCTCCAATTGGAGAGGGGTGAGAACCAGCCGATCGGTGATCAGCGTCGGAAGACAGTCCATGACATTCGTTCCTGGGCATCCCTGTGAGACGTTGATTATCAGTACAGGGCTTTCCTGTGTCGACCGCTCTCTGATTTGTGAAACGTCACTGGCCTCGCCCTACCGTAAAACTCACAAACCGAGCGCCAACGCTGCAAGCTTCGCCACCTCAAGGGGTACATTCGGATCAATGTCGTCCTCGAGCATCCAGGCTGCTGACAACCCGGTCCAGGCGAGCACCCATTGCAACAACCTGCGGCGATCAATTTCGGAAGCTTGTGCCACGACCCCTATACGGCGCTCGAAACAACCTGGAGCCAAAGCGCTTTTGATATCCGGATTGCAGAAAATATTCGCGTAATCGAAGCCGCGCTCACCGTACAGTCCCTTAGGATCGATAGCGAGCCATCCCTTGGGGCCAAAGTCCAAGACATTTCCGTGATGGATATCGCCATGCAGTACCGTGACTTCGCGAGGGCACCTAAAAAGTTGGCGGGCGGTTTCTGCGCTTTGTTCAAATACACCTCTGTGCGTTGCCGCTGCGCTCCATAAGGCTTCGAACCGTTTAACCAGGGGGACCAAAGCAGGTAGCGGTTTTGTACGAGGGATGTGGAGGCGGCGGACCACCGCACAGATAATACGAGTAGCCTCGTCGTCCTGGCCGCAGCTCACCATGTGCCCAAGGGAGACCGAGCCGTTCGCCCGCTCCATGAGTAAGGCCTCACCGTCATGTGCCAGCACGGGAGCTGCTCCTTCACCGTCCCACCAAGCCATAAGCAGGTTGCCTGCTTGCTCTTCTAGCGCTTGCGAGATTTTGAGCATGGCTGGCAGGCCGTGGTGGCGAACGGGCAGTAGATGTCCATTCAGCGAGGCGAAAGCATCACCGTCGATGGTCAGCTCCCATCGTTTCAAGTATTGATCAAACATAAATTTATTAACTTTCGCACTTTCCAGAGCAGCATCATGAATGATTGAGACATAAGACGAAATGTCTGCTTAGGTCAGCACTGCTGACTGTCCCTCGGGTAGCTTTGGGTCGGTTAGCGCCCCTGGATCGGAATTACCATCCTTGTCCTCCCTCACGTGGAGGACAAGCCATGAACACCATTACGACCGGCAGCCATCAACCTTGGAACAAAGGAAAATTGGTCGGGCAGAAAGCCCCGCTCCGACTCAAAGATATCTGGGCCATTCGGGTAAGGCTCCAAATCGCGGAGGAAACTCGTGATTTAGCTCTCTTCGATCTGGCCATCGACAGCAAGCTACGAGCCTGCGATTTGACCAAGCTTCGTGTACGCGACGTTGCGCATGGGGAGCACGTGTCATCGCGAGCAATAGTGATGCAGCAGAAAACCCAGCGCCCCGTGCAGTTTGAGATTACTGAGCAAACGCGGGTGGCTCTGGAGGCCTGGATACATCAAGCCCATCTCCATAGCGAGGATTGCCTTTTTCCAAGCCGGCTACACGCCTCACTGCAACTCTCTACCCGGCAATACGCCCGAATCGTCAAAGCTTGGGTAAAAGCTATACCTGGGCATTGAGGTCGATGACGCATTGGAGATGGCGGAGCAGACGGAGGTCTGACAACTTACAGCGGCGGTCGAGGTATGACCGTCGCTATCCGACCCATAGCGACCATTCGACACCGGCAGTAATTGGCTGATTGGCCGCAAGGTTTCCCGGCAGGCCTGTGAAGGCCTGGAAGCAACTGGTCTTGCGAATGGCCTTGCCGGGAGGTTATGGCGTAGAGGCATGCAGATGTGCAGCTAAGGGAGTAATCAGACCGTTGGCAATGGCACTGGCTTCAAGCTTCGCATGCTCTGCGTTCAGAAAGACATAAGCGGCTTGAAGGGTGGCGATTTTCGCTTGAATTTCGACCATCTTGCTGGCAACTAAAGCTGCGCCTTGCGCGCAATCGATCTTATTGCCTCGCTTGGCTGCAAGAATTTCTCCAATCTCAGCGAGGGAAAAACCGCCACTCTGGGCGCTCTGAATAAAGGCCAGGTCAACAACCGTCTGATCGCTGTAACTGCGGTAATTGTTGGCTTGTCGTTGTGCCACGATAAGCCCGAGCTGTTCGTAATAGCGCAATGTATGCCGACCGACGCCACTGCGGCGCTCTAATTCTCCAACGTTCACACTAAAAACTCCTTGACTGTAGAGCGTGCTCTACACCTTAGCCTGCACCCATTATCCAAACAAGGGATCAGGCATGAGCGTGGAATGCTTCGTCACAGGCGGCAGTGGATTTGTGGGGCAACATTTACTGGCCCGTCTTACTGCTGCAGGGTACAAGACCTGGGTGCTTATGCGCACCCCTGGCAACATTGAGCGTCTTAGAAAACAGGTAGGTCAACTGGGTGGTAATCCCGCCTATATCCATGCCGTTGAGGGCGACATCAGCATAGAGGGGCTTGGGCTCAGCGAAGCGGACAAGCAGTGCGTGTCTTCGACCTCTGTGATCTTCCACCTCGCAGCGGAGTTTTCCTGGGGGCTGACAATGGAGCGCGCCCAATCAGTCAATGTGCTTGGGGCGCTGAGGGTCGCCAAGCTTGCGGCGAGCCAGAGCATCCGATTGCTGATGGTGGGCGGCTTTATGCTGAAAAACCTTAACCACCTTGCCAGTATCGGTGTTGATATAGAGTGCCCTGAAAACACAAGTTGGCACAAAGTCTACGGCCGTGTAGGTGGTTACGAAGGAAGCAAGATCGAGTCACATTTTGCAGTCATCCGTTATATGCAGGATGCGGGCGCGGACTACACGATCGTTCATCCTGCTACGGTGTGTGGCCACAGCGAGAGTGGGCACATACTGGAGGGACAACCTCTGGTCGCACTCATTCGAAATCTGGCACAAGGTCGGTTCAAAGCGGTCCCCGGTTCCCCCAGGCACTGGTTGCCATTAGTCAGCGTTGACTACCTGGTGGCGATGATGACCTATGTGGCGTTCGATCCCTCGATGGCCAACCGGCAGGCGCTGGCGCTCTATGAATACACATTGAGCCTGCAGGGGATGCTTGAGCAGATCGCAAAAACGCTGGAGGTCAAGGCGCCCCGCCGGCATGTACCGATAAGGTTGCTCAGGTGGCTTTTGACGATTCCCGGGCTGGCAGCACGATTTGCGATCAGCGACGAGTCATTGGACTTCATCCAGACGCAGCGCTTCGACATGAGTGATAGCGAGCAATTGGAACGCAAGTATCAGTTAACTCATCCCGATATGGCGCGCACGTTGGAGAAGACGGTGCACTACGTCAAGGATCAGTTTCTCCACTAAAGCAGGCCGGCCGTAATGGCTCAAGAAATACGTAAAACAGCGAGCTCGCGTTCGAAGCGCGTGGCCCTATGTCAGCAAGACCTCTCCGTACTCTAAAGACCCGTGACAAGGAATGTACTAATGCAATCCTATTTTGGCAAAGGCGTCCTCTTTGCACTCTGCGCCGCAGCCCTGAATGCGACAATCGGCGTACTTAGCAAGGTGTTGATGAACAGTGGGTTCAACTCCAGCAGCATCGCCTTAATTAAGACAGTTCTCGGCTGCCTGCTACTGTCAGTCCTGCTCCTGTTTCTCAAGCGACCCGCGACCACTGCCAAGTGGTTTCACGCAGCCATTTGTGCCTTTCTCGGCATTTTCGTGTTGTTCCACTTTGAAACCTCGGCCTATAGCCATTACGCGGCGGCGGGCGTCGTCGTCATTCTGATGGCGAGCGCCTCCATATCGTCGATTCTCTTTGGACGCATGGTCCTTCATGACCCCATTACCGCCAACGCAATGGTTGGCGCCGGCTTGGCCATCGCCGGTATTACGGTGATTTTTGGCGCCGACCTGGGACAAGGCTTCACGCTGCAAGGCGCAATGCTTGCTTCGATTGGTGGATGTGGCTACGGGGCCTTTTCGGTTGCCATGAAAAGGATGGGGGTATCGGGAGGGCTGCATTTCACCCGACAATTGTTGTTCTTTGGCAGCCTGTACCTGCTGATGCCGGCTGCGGCCGATGGTTTCGTGACAGGAGAGCTGTCGCTGCTGGCGATCGCTGTACTGCTGGCGCTGGCCACGCTGCCGACAGTCCTGGGTTTCTTCTGCACCACCAAGGCCATCGAGTATCTCAAACCATCACAAGTGCAGGCGCAGGCGCTGGAGCTGACCGAACCCCTGTTCGCCGCGCTGCTGGCATTTGTGGTGCTCAATGAGGTACCGCGCGAAAGCCTGTACGTGGGAGCGGCACTGATCATCATCGGACTGTGCTTCTCCAATGAACTAATCCGCTTGGGCGGCAAAGTATCTGCCCCTTCGACCGAATGAGTTTTTTCGGACCCTGATAACTTCAACAATCAGTTATTTGAAGTGGCTCAGGAGGCTGGGCGTTGCTGGCCGAAAGTGGACATCCTCCGGGCTACCCAACCTCCAGGTGCTGGCTATCGGCCAAGTTGCTGTCGAGTGACAGGGCAATGGTTGGTCGCTGCCAGGTGGTTTGCAGTGCCGGTGTTCGCGGCTAAAACTGCTCCCACGAAGATTGCGGATGAGCTCTGTGTCAGCTTTGGGTCGTAAGCAGCCTTTCGCGACTGGCCGCTATCGACCCGAAGCAGACGGTCCATGCCTTGAGATCAGCGCCTTTGACATCGAGCGGCGCTCGCTCCTACGTTTGTTTCCGGCCAGTAACGCGTGTGACAGAGGACGCGACTGTGTCGTTTGTGTTAGCTCAATCACCTGAGGAGTTACCAATACAAGAAGAGTGGGCGTTTTGCCAACAAAATGCCATCACGCTACAATCGCGCAGCCGTCGTAATTTTGCACTGTTTAAATAAACAGTGTTGGTCTGGCTTCCCGGGGCACATGTCTGTTGTGCCTGAGTTGATTTTCCCGCTGCGGTTGGCGGATTTGCCAGGATGGCGCTTTATCTCCTGGCGATAATAGCCACTGCAATGGTGGAGCAATAAGCGGAGAATAGTGTGGCTAAACTTGCCAACAATGCAACCAGGCTTCTTGAGGCAATAGACTATCAGTTGATAGTCACGCTTGAGCATTGCTTCGACCTCGTTGAGGGGCAAACACTCTGGCTTGAAGTTTTTGGTGATGTTACCGTCAGCGGCAGTGTCCAGGTTGAAGTTAAGAACTTTATTGATGACCTGACCGATGGGCACATCAATTTCTGGAACACCTTAAAGAACTGGCTGGCTCCAAAGTTTAAGCAAGAAAAATATGCTGAGCTCATATTGCTCACGACACAGTCTTACGGCGCTACTGCGGAGCTCCGTCATTGGAACGACATCTGCGCTGAGGAGCGCCTGGCGTTGCTCACTAGGGTGTTGGAGAATAGCGAGACACGCGTTGCTCATTCTGGAAAGCAACTGTCAAAGTCTGTTAAGACTCAGCAATTTGTCATGTCGCATGAACGGCGTTCCTTATTGCTGGAAGTCATTGAGAAGATCAAGATAATCTCGGATGAGCCAGACCTCAAGACGCGCGCTGTAGGTGCGAGAAGTCGTTTTGGTAAAGGCATCGATCAGTCGAAGCGTAATGATTATTTCCAGTCGCTGTTAGGGTACTTGATAGAGCCGTGCCTTGAAAAAGATGGGTGGAAAGTTACCTATGACGATTTTGGTAATAAAATAGCTAGGTTGTTTGCTCGTTACGGTCAAAACTCTAGAGAATTTCCAGTGGTGGATGCGGCTATATTTGAGGGCGAAGATAAAACAGACTATGCACATCGGCTGTTTGTAAAAAAACTTTATGAGATTGAGTATGCCGCGATTGTGCCTTCCGCTATTCTTGAACATATGGTTGCGGTGCACACCATTACTCACGAGTTTAAGCGATTTACTGTCGAAAAGGTCGATCTCGACAATTACAAGCACGATCAACTGAAACGGCATAGAAGCTTAAGGTCGGCCGAGATGAGGCGCTGTTCCCGAAAGCCGAGGGAGGAGTGGTGTTTAGCGTCTCAGGATTTCTTTGACGCTAGATGCGGTGAACCCGTCGATGGGATGCCCACCTTTGACGGTACCTCTGTAGAGTTTCGAAATGGCATTTGGCATATGCTTGCCGATGACGAAGATGAGGAAGGCAAAGAGAAACTGCACTGGAGGCTTTGGTGATGAGCCTTACGACTATTGATCACATTCATACACTGCAGCGTAGTCCTCTGATCATGGCGCCTATTGTTCATGCCTTCTTCAGTGAGCTGAAAGAAACACAGAAGAATATCTTGCTCGGTTACCTAGTGCTGCCATTCGTATTGCATGAAACTACTGGGGCCTATCTGCGAAGCATCAGTGAGCGCAACACTTGGCGAACCATGGTCGCTGACAAAACCCGGATTGCAGGGGTGCAAAAAAGAATCAACTCACTTCGAGAAGTTACGAATGTCACGATCTTGAGCCTGGTCAACTCAGGTTATCTGACGATTGATGACGACATGGTCGTTAGGGCGACCAAGAAAAAATTCCCACCCTTGCAAGGGCTAGGGAAGCAAATGACCTCTGCCCGCAACCTGGCGAAGCTGCTGGAAAATCGTGAGGCTCCACCTGTTTTCAAATCGCTAGGGATAGTGCAATTATGAAGTGCTACGTAAAATCGGTGGGCGTGATTGATTACGATAATATCATTCACCAAGTCACGTTCAAGCCAGGATTAAATATTATTACTGGCAAGTCGTCGATGGGTAAGAGCGCGATCATCGAAATTTTCGATTTCTGCTTTGGTAATAGCGATGACACTATTCCAAAGGGCGTGATTACCGAGCGCTCAAAGGTGTACTTCACCTTCCTGCAGTTCGAGGCGGAGCTCTTACTTCTGGCGCGCTCACGGAATACCGATAAGCTGTTTATCAGTCCGGTGAAAGGCACACTCGAAGAAATTTTCGTGAAAATGAAGACCGCTAGAGAGTTTTTCTCTTCCAGTCTTTATCTGCCGCTGCGTGAGTTCAAAAAAGAGTTGGGTCGGTATTTTCAGGTCACCATGGCAGATATTGACGAAGACCAAAATCGTCGTGAGCAAGGAAAATCCAAAAGCGCTACGCCCTCTGTGAGGAGCTTTACTTCTTACATGCTTCAGCATCAAAACTTGGTTGCGAACAAGCACGCCCTTTTCTACCGGTTTGACGAGAAGGAAAAGCGCGAGCAAGCCATTGAGCATTTAAAAATATTCATGAACTTTGCGGATCAGAAATATTTTTGGCTGTCTCAGGAGAGCAATCAGCTTAAGGCTGATCTGAAAAAAATTGAAGCGCAAATACCAAAAAACAAGAATGAAAAAGACAAGTTCATCAAGAAAGTCGAAGGGCTGTTAGAAGACTACAAGGCCATTAGTGGCACTGATCTGATCCCGTTGACGGGGGCGCAAATCGCAGGAAGTATTAAAACTTCCTACAAAAAGATACGTGACGCCAACGTACGTATCGACAGCTTGGCAGACACGTACTCCATCCGAAAGAAGGCGTTGGAGGACGAACGGTCTAAGCAGACGGTTATTGTTCGCGGTATACAGGATAAACTGCACGCTGTGCAGTCTTCTATAAGTCTGACTGAAGACTTTGCCAAAGAAGTTACCGAGATCCCGGTGCCCGAATACGCTGAGGTCTGTGATGCTCACTGTCCATTTTGTCATACCCCGAATGAGCAGGTAGAGCAAGAAGCGAACAAGCTCACAGCTGCAATCGGCTGGATGAACCGTGAACTGCGGACTTCATCCTATGCGCGTGAGAGTTTTCGGGATGAAGAAAGCAAATTGATCAAGCTGCTTGCGAAGGAAAAGGAAATCCTTTCTAGTATCCAAGCCAGCATCAATCAGCTCGCCAAGCAAGTCCAAGACCTGAAGAAAAGCAAAACGGTTGATGAAATTGCATTGCGTGTCAAGCATCGGCTCGAAGGTGCTATCGAGGATTATGCTAATCGAGACAATTCAGAATACGAAGGCACACAGAAGTATATCAAGGATAGACTGGCTGAGATAAAGCCTCTGCTGGATGCTTACAACGTCCCTGGCAAGATGGCTGATCTGAGCGACCTCATCAACAGTGAAATGGCGCGCATCGGGGCAGGGTTCGATTTCGAGGAGGCTTACAAGCCCATAAACCTCAAGTTCGATCTGCACACCTTCGATCTATGGCATGAAAGCCCCAACATGGGCAACGTATACCTGCGCTCAATGGGTAGCGGTGCGAACTGGCTGTACACTCACCTAACCCTTTTCCTGGCACTTCATTCAGTGTTCGCCCTCAAGCATGAAGAGGGCTGCAGAATTCCTCCCATTTTGTTCCTGGATCAGCCAACGCAAGTTTACTTCCCAGCCAAGATCGATCATCGAGAAGCAGGATTCGATGCCAAGGCATTGGCGGCTCTCACGGATCGCAAAGAGCACGTGGATGAAGACATCGGTTCGGTGACCAACATGTTCGACAAGCTGGTCGAATTCTGTGCACAAACCGAAAAAGCCACCGGCATCATGCCTCAGATCATCGTCACGGATCACGCGGATGATTTGAAGCTCAGGGGAGAAGCTACCTTTCAATCCTTTGTTAGGGCGACTTGGCGCAAGCGCGGCTTCATTGACGCACGGACGGTAGACACTCTATCGTGAGTCTTGGAGGGCTGCTTACGATGTGACGCTGACCCCCGACCTCCTACGTGCTGTCTCGTTGATTCGCGGTGTTCCACCGCGAAGGTTGGAAAGCCCAGGCGTGCACTCAAAGCCGCTTGGGACTTCCTGGAGACTTTCGCTTGCCATGCAGACTCATGGTTTTTTTCGAAGCCTCAAGGCAGTCAAATCACGTAACTGGCAGAGTGAATCGACCCTGGTTTCGTAGACACCTCGAACGGCTGCAAAGGGTCGATTGCGGCCACTCGCGACCGTCTGCTTTCGATCCAAGGCGGGCGCTCACCATTGTCACATTTCGCCAATAGGCAGCCTTGAAGCATCTTGGCTAGGGGCTAACTGGATTCGCCTGCGCGAGATAAAGCTTGGAGGACATCGATGGCTTTAGCGGCATCATCCTTGGCCACGAAAATGTGATCATGGTAGAACGCGGCGATCACGTTGCAACTGAGGCCAGCCTTTCCGAGTGCGGTCGCGAATGCGGCCGTCAAACCCACCGCATCAAGCGCTGAGTGGATCGTGAGCGTGATCCAAGCCGCCACAAAATTGTACTCAAGGCCCAGTGCATCAGCGCGTTCGCGCTCAATGATGACAGTGAAGCCTTCTTTTTCGCGGAATGTACCAAGTACATCGGTACCCAGAAGCGCGGACGCGTCCGCCACTGTGCAGAATACAAAGTCGCCTTCATTGAGGACTGGGCTCATGCCGCGGAGCAGGGCTGAGATGGATTTTTCGCCTGACATAGGGTACTCCCGCTTGAAAGGCAGTAGTGTGCATTTCAGCGGGTCATTAGTTTAATCAATTCTACTCATTATCGATTAGTTCTACTTATGCAAGATCCCGCCCAAGTCACCTTTCGTTCACCAGGCTAGACCAGGTCTGCCAGACGCGAGTGGCGCCATGCAGTAGAGGGCTGTTGTAGCCTCCTGTGTAGAGCATTCGAGCGCCGCCAGTAGGCAAGCATGCAAACTGTCCTTGCGCTGCGCTCGATGAAACGCAACCCCGTGCCTAGTTCGTGGGCAAGAGGATCACGAAGTTCTTTTTCATATCTTCCAGCACGGTCCATTTCCCCTTGGCGCCCGGCTCGATAATGAACGTGTCCCCAGCGGCCAGTGTGAGGGGGGCGCAACCTTCAAGTTCAATGACGCAGCATCCACTCAGGACATGGCAGAACTCCCAAACTTTGTAGTCGATGCGCCACGCTCCGGTGCTGGCTTCCCATTCTCCAGAAATGCGACCTTGCTGTTCATCGTGATAGTACTTGGACGTCAGCGTATGAGGGGCGCCTTCCACGACCTCTTCAAAAAAAGGCAGGTCGCGCACCGGTTGGATATCCAGTTCGCGGAACACGGTCAGTTTCTTGTTCATGGTTTTTTCTCGAGCACGTTGTGGGTAGGGCGATACATCAAATAGGCTTCGCCGGTTACGCTCAGCATGGGGTGCGGAACGATCTGGCAGGTTTTAACAATTTGAAAACCGTGACGTTCATAGAAGCGGCGTGCACCGTGGTTTTCTGCATAATCGATCAGGCATAGCCCATCCAGGCCAGCGTCGTCGGCGCGCTGCTGGGCGTGGCGAAGAAACTGGACGCCCAGCCCCTGGCTGCGCCAGGCCTCATCTAACGCCAGGCTGGATATGTATAAGGTGGCGGGTATTTCCATGTCGGAATAAGGCGCGAGGACCGGGTCTGTCTCGACAGGCCTGTCAGGGGTCTCGCGCAACGCATAGCTATGCATCATGCCGATGACGCGCCCTTCGAAAGTGGCCATCAAGCAGTTCTTGTAGGAAAAGTCACCCTGTTCCCTGGCATAGCGAGACGCACCGACACTCAGCAATGCTTCTCCTGGCACGGCAAGCTTGCTCCATATGTAATCGGCCATGCCCTCCGATGTCAGTTGAAAGAAGCGCGCAATATCGTGCGCGTCCGCGGCTTGAGCGGGTCTGAATTCGATAGACATGTACGGTGCTCCCATGGGATCGGGTAGTTCGTTTTCAAGGATTACGCCTTTGACAGGGTGGCAGGGTAGGCGGGTTTAACGGTTCCCATCATGCTCTGGGCGAACACCGTCAGCATGGTGTGCGACGCTATCCCACGATCAAAGGCTCGTGGCCGTCTAATGGCTCAAGCCTGGGAAATCGATCGATCAGTTGCCGGAGGTGGTGAGGCGAGAAGCAGGGCAACGTGTACTTCCATGGCGGGATGGCAGGATTCAGCGCGGGTTTGCCTCCTAGTGGGGGCGTCTAGGGGCCGCACTGGCTATCGCTGGAATTTCGGTAATCTTCGGTGGCGACCTGCAGCCGGTTTTAGCCTGCAAGGTGCTGCGCTCACCTCCATTGCCGGCACCGGCTATGGGGCCTTTTCGGTTGCCATGAAACGTATGGAGGTATCGGGAGGGCTGCACTTCACCCGGCTGTTGTTGCTCTTTGGCAGCCTGTATCTGCTGATGCCGGCTGCCGCCGAAGGTTTCGTGATCGGCGAGTTGTCGCCGCTGCTGGCGCTGGCTACGCTGCCGACAATCCTCGGTTTCTTCTGCACCACCAAGGCCATCGAGTACCTTAAGCCATCCCACGTCCAAGCGTTGGAGCTTACGGAGCCACTGTTCGCCAGAAGTCGTCATGTGAACCAGTTCAACGCCCGAGGCTCGCAATTGAGTAGCACGTGTTTGAGCTCACTGAATTCCTCCAGGCCCGTCGCCGATAGCTCGCGGCCGATGCCGCTGGCCTTGAAACCACCCCAGGGCGCCTGGGGAAATGCCAGGTTGTAATCGTTCACCCACAGTGTCCCAACCCGCAGCCGCCGGGCCATGCGATTGGCGCAGCCCAGGTCGCCGGTCCAGACCCCGGCCGCCAGGCCATAGGGCGTATCGTTGGCCAACCGCACGGCATGTGCCTCGTCGGTGAAGCGTTCGACGGTGATTACCGGGCCGAAAATTTCTTCGCGAGCAATGCGCATGTCGGCCTGCACGTCACTGAGCAGGGTAGGGCGTAACCAGAACCCCTTTTCCAGGTGCGCATCCGTGGGGCGCTGGCCGCCGGCGCGCAGGCGAGCGCCTTCGCCTTGTGCCGCCTGGATCAGCGACAGCACGCGATTCCGCTGGGCCGCCGATATCAGAGGCCCCATGCGCGTGCGGCTGTCGAAGCCATCGCCGAGAACAATAGCGTCGATGCGTTCGACCAGGCGCGCGACGAAGCGATCATGCACGGAGGCTTGCAACAGCAGGCGCGAGCCGGCCGAGCACACCTGCCCTGCGTTGAAGAACACGGCGTTGAGCGCCTGGTCCAGGGCCACGTCGAGGTCGGCATCAGCAAACACGATATTTGGGTTTTTGCCACCGAGCTCCAGCGCCAGGCGCTTGAAGTTGCCACTGGCGGCCTGCATCACCTTGGCACCGGCTTGGGCGCCACCGGTGAACGACACCATGTCCACCCGGTCGCTGAGCGCCATGTGGTGGCCTACGGTGCCATCGCCGCAGACCAGGTTGAACACCCCGGCTGGCAGCGCCAGGGCGGCCAGCAAAGCCGTCAGGTGCAAGGCACTTAGCGGCGTCAGTTCGCTGGGCTTGAGAATCACCGTGTTGCCCGCAGCCAAGGCGGGGGCGAGCTTCCAGGCGGTTTGCAGCAGAGGGTAGTTCCACGGCACGATCAACGCGCAGACACCTACCGGCTCATGGCGTGTGACGCTGATGACGTGGTCGGGGGCATGCGGGTGAGCGCGATCGGTGCGCGCTTCAAGCAGCCCTGCGTAGTAGCGAAAGGTGGCCACCACGCAGGCCATATCGGCCTCGCTCTCGCCCAGGGTCTTGCCGGTGTTGAGGGTTTCCAGGCGCGCCAGTTGCGCGGCATCGGCTTCGATGGCTGCCGCGATGCGCAGCAGCCAGGCGCTGCGCTCACTCGGTGGCAGCTGCGGCCAAGGGCCGTGGTCGAAGGCGTGACGGGCGGCGTCGATCGCGGCGTCGACATCCTGGGCGTCGGCTTCTGGCGCCAAGGCCAGCAAGGACTCGTTGGCGGGGTTGAGGATTTCCCGATAGCGGCCGCTGTGTGGCTCACGCCATTGCCCTGCGATGAATAGCGATTGATGGGACACACTGAGTCTCCTGGCTTGCCTATGTATGGGCACACCATAGACAGGCAGCAGGGTGCGAACTTGACGAAATACGACAGGCCAGTGCTGCGCTCGTTCGCGACAAGGCAGGTCGCATCGCATCAAGTCAAAAGCGTCGCCATCCCTAGACTCGAAGGGTATGAACGCGCCCCCGAGGGGCGCGCCTGCCGCCCGAGGAGCTGCCATGCACAACTCATCCATCGCTGTTCTAGACGCCCATGCCCAGGCCCGCGTCGAGCTCGCCTGCGCATTTCGCTGGACCGCCCGCCTAGGGATGCACGAGGCGATTGCCAACCATTTCAGCCTGGCTGTTTCCGAGGATGGCCGGCGTTTTCTGATCAATCCCTATGGCCGGCATTTTTCCAGGATCCGCGCCAGCGACTTGCTGCTGCTCGATGCCGACGACCCCTCGGCGTTGCAACGCCCCGGGGCGCCGGACATCACTGCCTGGGCCCTGCATGGCGCCTTGCACCGGCGGCATCCGCATGCGCGCTGCATCCTGCATGTGCATTCGAAGTACGCCACCGCCTTGGCCTGTTTGGCCGACTCGCGCCTGCCACCGATCGAGCAGAACGCCATGCGCTTCTTCGAGCGCGTGGCCATCGACGAGGGGTTCGACGGCATGGGGCTGGGGGATGAAGCCGAGCGGGTAAGCCGCCAGTTGGGCGACAAGCCGATTCTGCTGATGGGCAACCACGGTGTGCTGGTGGCGGCCCCAAGCGTGGCCCAGGCCTTCGACGACCTCTACTACTTCGAGCGGGCCTGCGAGCTTTACCTCACCGCGCTTGCCAGCGGCCGCCCTCTGCGTATCGCCAGCGATGCCGTGGCGCGCAAGACAGCCCGGCAATGGCTTGATTATCCGGATTTCGCCGCCCGCCATTTCGCTGCGCTGCAGGAAATCCTCGATGAGCAGGAGCCGGACTATCGCAGCTGAGTGCATACGCCCGTGCATTGTCACGCCCACCCTGAACCGTTCTGGAGTCGCTCGCATGCCAAAGAAAACCTCAGTGCCCGTGCTTGCCGCATCGCTGCTCGTCGCGTCCATCGCCACCGCCCAGGCCAGTGACCCCGCTGCCTGCCAGACAGTCAACTTCGCGGAGGTCGGCTGGGCTGACATCGCCGCCACCACTGGGCTCGCGACTACCGTCTTGCAAGGCCTGGGTTACAAGACCAAGACCCAGATGCTGTCGATCCCGATGGCGTACCAGGCCATGGAAATGAAGAGCATCGACGTCTACCTTGGCGCCTGGATGCCGTCGATGGCGGCAATTTCCACGCCTTTTCTGGAAAAAGGCAGCGTCGAGCGGGTACGCACCAACCTGACCGGTGCCAAATACACCCTGGCCGTGCCGGACTATGCCTACGAGGCCGGGCTCAAGCGCTTCGAGGACATCGCCCGGTTCAAGGACGAGTTGCAAGGGCGCATCTACGGCATCGAGGCCGGCAATGATGGCAACCAGATCATCCAGGGCCTGATCGACAAGGACAGCTATGGCCTCAAGGGTTTCCGCCTGGTCGACTCAAGCGAGGCCGGCATGCTGGTGGAAGTACGCCGGGCGGTGCGCTCGAAAAAGCCGATCGTGTTCCTGGGGTGGGAGCCGCACCCAATGAACAGCCAGCTCTCGATGCGCTATCTGAGTGGTGGCGACGCTGAGTTCGGCCCGAACTACGGGGCTGCAGTGGTCGACACCCATACGCGCAAAGGCTTCGGCCAGGAATGCCCGAACGTAGGTGCGTTACTGTCTCGGATGGCGTTTGAGCTGGGGATGGAAAGCCAGATCATGGGGGCCATTCTCAACGACAAACAAAAGCCTGCGCTGGCATCACGGGAGTGGCTCAAGCGCAACCCACAGGTGCTGGAGAACTGGCTGGCGGGGGTGACGACGTTCGATGGCCAGCCAGGGGCATCGGCGGTGCGCAGTTACCTTGGGCTTTAACCTATGGCCCTGGGGCGCTTTGCGCCCCAGGGCGGCGATGCATCTGTGCAAGCCCGCGCAATGCACCGAGATCAGATCGCCAACGGCTGCCGGTCATGCCCCAACGGCTGGCGCATGACCGGGGCGCTCAAACTCTGCGAACGGTCGTTGCTCGGTGCACAGCCGAATTTGGCGCGGTAGGCGCGGGAGAAGTGTTCCAGCGAGCCGAAACCTGCACTGGCTGCAACCTGGGCAACGCTCATGCGGGTTTGCTGCAACAGGTTGTGGGCGCGCGCCAGGCGCAGGCTGAGGTAGTACTTCAGCGGCGTAAGGCCGGTGTGCTGCATGAACTGGCGCTCCAGTTGGCGACGCGACAGTGCCACACGCTCGGCGATGGCCTCGCAGCTCAGCGGTTCTTCCAGGTGCTGTTCCATCAACTCGATGGCCCGCCCCATCTTGCCGGCCTGGGCATGCAGGTTGCGGCGATAGCCTTCGGCTTGCTGGACCTGCGGCTCGCGTACCTGCTCGATGAGCATGTGCATGGCCACTTCGCGTGCCAGGTTGCCACCGGCCAGCCGGTCCAGCCAGCTGAGCACCATGTCCAGCACGGCAGTGGCGCCTGCGCAGGTCAGGCGCTTGCGGCCCAACGAGTAGAGCTGCGCGCAGGCTTGCACCCTAGGGTAGCTTTCCTGGAAACCTTGCAGGTTGTCCCAATGGACGGCGGCCGGGTGGCCGTCGAGCACACCTGCCGCAGCCAGCAGCTCGGTGCCGGTTTCGATCCCTACCATGACTGCGCCGAAGGCCGCCTGGCGCTTGATCCAGGCCTTGAGGGCCGGGTTGCGCGCGTGGCGGTGCACATCGAAGCTGGCGATCACCACGCAGGCATCGAATTCGCTGTGCTCGCCGATGCCCGCCTGGGCACCGGCGAGCAGGCCGTTGCTGGCGGGCACCGGCTGGCCGTCTACCGAGAGCAGGGTCCACTGGAACAGGTTGCACTGGGCCAGCCAGTTGGCGATCGAAAGCGGCTCGATCAGCGAGGCCAGGCCGAAGTTGGAAAACGAAGGCAGCAACAGGATGCCGATGCGCAGCGGAGGGCTGGCAGGGCCCTGCCACTGAAGGTCAAGGGTTTCGGATCGTTTCATGGTTGCACCAGGCTCGGCAATGGGCGCCGGCTGCATTGGCCGGCACCTCGTTCACAGGAAAGGCCCGCTGCGCCTATGCAAGCGCAGTGGGCCGGCTTTGGCAAGTACCCCTCAACGCTGGCATTCGCGCCAGCGTGGGTGAACCCACACAGGTGCATCGCTTGCGGTAAGCGCGGTGAGGCCACGGATCAGGTCGCTGGCCTTCTCGGCGATCATCACCGTGGGCGCGTTGGTGTTGCCGCTGACGATCTGCGGCATGATCGAGGCATCGACCACCCGCAGCCCGCGCAGACCGTGCACGCGCAATTGTGGGTCGACCACTGCTTCGGGGTCGCTGGGCGGGCCCATCTTGCAGGTGCCGCTGGCGTGGTAGCCAGTCTCGGTGATGCGTCGCGCCCAAGCGTCGAGCTGCGCATCGCTCACCTGGTCGGCACCGGGTACCAGCTCGTCACCGGCATAGGCGCGCATGGCCGGCTGGGCGAGGATCTCGCGTACCAGGCGGGCGCCTGCACGCATGTCGGCGCGGTCGCGCTCGGTGGTCAGGTAGTTGAAGAGGATGCGCGGCGCCTGGTGCGGATCGGTGCTGACCAGGCTGACGCTGCCCAGGCTGGTGGGGCGCATCAGGTCGATGTGCACCTGGAAGGCGTGCTCGGGCACCAGGTCGACGCTGCCTGGCTGGACCGCCAGCGGCATGAACGTCAGTTGCAAGTCGGGAAACTCCACCCCGGCCCGCGAGCGAATGAACGCGCCCGCCTCGAAATGGTTGCTAGCCGCCAGGCCATCGTGGCTGGCGAACCAGCGCGCGCCGATCAGCCATTTGCCCGGTGCACGTGTCCAGGGGTAGAGCGACACCGGCTGCTTGCAGCGGTACTGCACGACGGTATCGGGATGGTCGTTCAGGCGCTGGCCTACTCCCGGCAGGTCGCGTACCAGGGGGATGCCCAGGCGCCGCAGATGCTGGGCCGGGCCGACGCCAGAAAGCATCAGCAGTTGCGGTGAGTTGATGGCGCCAGCACTCAGTAGCACCTCTTGGCGCACACGCACCTGGTGCACCACGCCGTCCATTTCGAACTCCACCCCGTAGGCTTGTTCGCCGTCGAAGAGAATCCGCCGGCTCAGCGCCGAGGTGGCGATGGTGACGTTGCCGCCTTTGAGTGCTTCAGCCAGGTAGCCGCGCGCGGTGCTCCAGCGCTTGCCGTCGCGGGTGGTGCGGTCGACCGGGCCAAAGCCTTCCTGGCGACGGCCATTGAGGTCGCTGCTCACGCCATAGCCGGCTTGCTGGCCGGCCTCGATGAAGGCCTGGCACAGTGGCGGCGAGGTATCGCCTGGTGTGACGTGGAGCAGCCCGGTTGCGCCGCGGTAGGTGTTGGCGCCGTCCCGATGGTTTTGCGCCCGCATGAAGTAGGGCAGCACCTCCCGATAGCTCCAGCCTTCGCAGCCTTGTGCAGCCCAGCCGTCGTAGTCGCGGGCATGGCCACGAATGTAGACCATGCCGTTGATCGACGACGAGCCGCCCAGGGTACGCCCGCGTGGTGTGCCGATGCGTCGGCCGTCCAGGCCCGGCTCCGGTTCGCTGGTGTAGCTCCAGTTGAAGCGGGTGCCGCCTACCACGATGCCCACTGCCGAGGGCATGTCGATGGTCCAGCTGGCGTCCGGCGGGCCGGACTCCAGCACCAGGATGCGCAGGGCCGGGTTCTCTCCCAAGCGCTTGGCCAGCACGCAGCCGGCCGAGCCGGCACCAATGATCACATAGTCGTATTCATGCCCGAGCATAAAGGCTCCCCCATGACAGTGGTCAGCGGCCTGCGCCGATGCCGTCGAACACCAGCTTGTGGAAGTGATGCACCAAATGCTCGCTTTCGTTGCTGCGCTCGGCGTCGATCATGTAGCGGCCCTGGTCGTAGCCGAGCGAACGCAGGCCTTTCTGCACGCTGATGTTGAGCTCGATGTCCTCGGGGCCGAGGTCCTCGTTCATCCACTTCATGCAGGCGTGGGAAACCTCCGGGACCTGCTCGTGGGGGCTGTAGTAGCCAAAACGCAGCAGTGAGCGCTCTGCGTCCAGCGGGATCATGATGAACGTGCCGAGAAACGCCGAGAAGGGGAAGGTATAGAAGGTGTTGTTCGGCCACAGCCCGATGTTGAAGAAGCGCTCATCGGGGTTGCGTGGCCCGCTCAGCTTGACGCCGTAGGCTTCCTCGGCCTGCTGGTTGGCCGGTGCGATGTACGTCCACCAGTTGTCGCGCTTGGTCAGGCGGTAGCCCTTGAAGTCGATCAGCTTGGCCAGGTCGATATGGCAGGGCCCGGACAACTTGAAATGGTACCCCTCGATGGAGTTGTCCATGATCACCTTCCAGTTGGCCGGTACGATCACGTCCTGCTCTTCGATCAGGCGCATCTTGCCAAGGTCGGGAAAGACCGCGCGCATTTCTTCGTCGGCACCTGGGAACAGCTCCGCCAGCGACGGCGCGTCTGCATCAAAGTTGAAGTAGACGAAACCGCCGAGTTCTTCGACGCGGACCTTGGGAATGTTGAATTGCTGCTTGTCGAAGGCTATCAGCCGTTCGCTGCGTGGCGCACTGCGCAGGCTGCCGTCCATTTCGTAGCACCAGGAGTGGTAGGCGCAGCGCAGCACTCGGGTGTCGTTACCACGACGCACATCCAGCAGGCGATTGCCACGGTGCTGGCAGACATTGTGGAAGGCATTGATCTTGCCATCGTTGCCACAGGCCACCACCACGCTCTGGTCGAACATGTCGCACACCACGAACTGACCAGGCTCGGCGAACTCGTTGCGATGGCCGGCCAGGTGCCAGGCACTCATGAAGATACGGTCGCGTTCGGCAGCGAAGATCTGCTCGTCGAAAAAGTACCGCGAGGGCAAGGTGAAGGCGTGTTCCGGGCGCTGCTCGGCCCAATCTGCAATGGAAGTGCTGTGTTTGAACTGCTCGACGGATTGCATGGCTGGTCTCCTCCAGACACTGCCCCTGGGGTTCGATCAGGGGCTCGCTCGGGAGTCAATCTAGGGGAGGGTGAGGGGCTGCTCTTGATGGAAAGCGACAACATACGCCGATGTGCGCGGTGTCGAGGCCAAGCCTGAGCAGCACAGGCCTTGAGCAGGGGCAATGGGCGTCAGAGGATGGCTGTGCCTTGCGCATCAAGGGCACCGGCAGCGTGACGACGGTGAAGCACGCCATGATCACGCAGGGAATGCGTCGGCGTAGGTCAGGCTTTGTGCTTCGCGTGAACAAGCCCGACGCGAGCTTCAAGCGTGCTGGATGTGAAGACCCACGTTAGGGGTGCGAATCAAAGACTGTCCGGATCCCCGAAGAACATTTGGAAAGGCCTCTGGAACGGCATTTCTGGCTTCAAAAAGCAGAAATGTACCCCCAAAAATACCCGCGATACCCCCAGCAGGATGCACGATCGAGAATGGCGATTTCTGACAGCTGTCGAGATGGTGCAGCTTGGATTTCAGTGTAACTCCATGGCGGTGTGGTCGAAAGCAGGACAGTGCCTCGTCCGTATGGAAATTTTTCCACACGGCTGCTATCGACCCAAATCCGCCTGCCACGACCCTGTTGGTCAGGATAAGCTTGGCCGGAAGCCCGGCCAAGCAGGGCCCATCACAGCCGGGGATCGCTTTCCCACGTGGTGCCGTAGTAGTCGTGGATACCTCTGCCCCAAGTCGGATCGCTCATGTTTGGCCAGTTGTCCTTATCGAAGCCTGGGGCGTTCTTCAGGCGGTCCTTGTCGGCATCAAGGACGAAGCGCTTGTTCACCGTGTCCAGGCGCAAAGCAGCCCACGGCACGGCGAACAGCTTTTCACCCATCCCCAGGAAACCGCCAAACGACAGTACAGCGTACGCAACCTTGCCGCTGGCGGTGTCCAGCATGATTTCCTTGATGTCGCCCAAGTCTTCGTCTTGCGTGTTATACACGTCGTTGCCGATGAGGGTATCCGCGCCCATCAGCCGCGGCCCCGGGCCGCGGTCTCCCTCGGCAGTGAAATCGGTCCGTCCCTTGTACATACCGTACTTGTCGCGCTCTTCGAAATTCATAGTACGCTCCTGGCCAGCGGCCACAGGCAGTAGAGCCTCTCGACTCTTTGTTCAAGGCTGCTCGAGTGACGCCGGCGGGAATGTCGGCGTCATCTCACATTTTATAACCGCGCGATATCCCTCGAGCATTTAGTAAGGCTCGTACGAGAAGCGGGCGGGACAGCGAGCGACGGAATAGGACACTAAGCTACGACAGCCTGGATGCGTTCTGCGGCGCTCAGAATAGGAGAGTGGTCAGCATAACCAGCCGTTCGCTATTTGCGACCAGTGGTGGGACATGGAGTCGACTGAAGCGGCTGCGACTGGCCGTCAATTCGGTCTGAACGCCTTACCGACAGCACAGCACGCGCTGAGAATATCTACGGCGACCTGCGAAACTTGATGCTGACCGTCAATTGCAGAGACGAACAAGAGGTTTGCCCACGAATACTGCAAGGCGACCACTTGAGCGTTCGATGCAGCAAACGTGCAGTGCTCGCAGTCACACTCTGTAACTGCCTCCGGAAGACCCGGCCATGCCCATCGAGATCGTAAAAAGCGCCAGCAGAGGCCGAACGTGTAAACGGCACGGACCCCATCCATGGATCTGATCTGGCAAACAATCCAGGCCGAATTCGCCGATATCGGCGATGTGCGTGAGGTCGTGCGGATTCTTGTACGCCTCGTGATGGCTGCCGTACTAGGCGCGGTGCTGGGTTTCGAGCGCGAGCACAAGGGCAAATCTGCCGGGGTGCGCACGCACATGCTGGTTTCGCTCGGCGCGGCGCTGTTCGTACTGGCACCGAGCACGGCAGGTGCCGATGCGCAGGCGCTCAGCCGGGTGATTCAGGGCATCGTTGCCGGTATCGGATTTCTGGGCGCGGGCACCATTCTCAAAGGCAATGGCCAGGACACCAGTCATGTCAAAGGCCTTACCACAGCTGCCGGGTTATGGATGACGGCTGCCATCGGTACGGCAGCGGGGATGGGACGCGAAGCCACGGCGCTGGTCAGCACGGTGCTGGCGCTGTTGGTGCTGGGAACGATGCCTTTGCTGGTGGACAAGGTTGAAGGGCAGGACGAAGAAAAACAGAAGGAGGAGGGCAGGAAGCACTGAGGGGCGTGAGTCGCCCCCGGTAAAGCCCATCTTCTCCTATTCAAACCGACGCTGAGCCATTCAGGCGCTCGATCGCGTCAATCAAGTCGTCATAACCCACCGGCTTGTTCAAGTGGCGGTCAAAACCGGACTGGCGAGACTTGTGTTGGTCCGCGCTTGCCCCATAGCCAGTCAACGCAATGGCAGGGATGTAGCGCAGATGCTCCAGGCCGCGCAGCGCCCGGATCAGAGCATGGCCATCCATGCCAGGCATGCCGATGTCGGAAATGATCACGTCGTAACGCGCATCTGCCGCCGACTGCAGCGCCAGTTTCGGGTCGCTGTACGCATCGACGTCGGCATCTTCCATCAACAGCAATTGTTCCATCACTTCCAGCACATCGACCGAGTCATCCACCAGCAGGATGCGAACCCCTTTCAGGCGACCTTCTGAGGGCAGCACTTCGCCCTGAGCCTGGGGTTGCTGGGTATACACGCACAAAGGCAGGGTAATGATGAACGTACAACCCTGGCCTATTCCGGGAGACTCCACGCTTACCGCTCCGCCATGGGCTTCTACCAATTGACGAACCAGGGAAAGGCCAATACCTAGCCCCTCTCGCCCATGGCCGGTGGGTGCAGCCTGGTTGAACAGCTCAAAAATATCTTCCAGGGAGTTTTGGGCGAGGCCTATGCCCTGATCGATGACTTCAAGTCGCGCCTGCTCATCCTGTCGAGCAAGTCTCAACAGAATTTCGCCATCGGCAGGGCTGAACTTCAGTGCGTTGTTCAGCAGGTTCCAGATGATCTGCTCGACACGGGTGCTGTCGGCCTCCACATAGACCGGTTCGCCATCGGCCGGCAGCGTCAGCCGAACACTTCGGCCGCGCTGCTCATTGCAGGCTACGGAGCAGATACCCTGCAGCACGGCGCACAAATCGACCGGCTGGGTCTTCAGTTTGAGTTTGCCCGTGCGGATGCGCGCTACATCGAGCAAGTCATCGATGATCCGCGCCTGGCTGGTGACCGCTTCGCGAATGACGTTGACCGCTTTGCTCGCCATGCCGGTACTTGTGACCGATGGTATACGTCGCAAGATATCGGCATTGAGCTGAATCAGGTTCAACGGGTGCTTGAGCTCGTGGGACATCACCGCGAAGAACTCATCCTTCATGTGGCTGGAGCTTTGTGACTCGGCCAGGCGCTTGCTTTGTTCGTCCTGCAGGCGCTTGTGGCCGGTCAGATCACGGGCGATCTTCACGTAACCGCGCAGGCTGCTGCCCTTGAGGCGTGAAACTTCACCACTGCAATAAAAGCGGCTGCCGTCCTTGCGCACATGCCAGCGTTCGTCCTGGCCGCGGCCATGCAGGCGGGCAGCGCGCAATTCGCGTTCCGGCTCGCCGTTTTCGCGGTCCTGCTCGGTGAAAATCAGCGCATAGTGAATGCCCAGCACTTCATCCTTGGCGTAGCCGAAGATCAGCGCAGCGCCCGTGTTCCAGTCGATGATCAGGCCTTGTTCGTCAAGCAGGATGATGGCGAAGTCATGGGTGCTCTCTGCGACCAGGCGCATGCGCTCCTCGCCTTGACGCAAGCGTTCTTCGGCTGCGCGACTCTTGGTGATGTCGATAAACGTCAGCACGGTGCCATCGACATTCTGCTCGCTGGCCCGGTACGGTAGCAGGCGCGCCAGGTACCAATGCTGGTCCTGGCCGATCACTTCACGCTCGATCGTGGTTTCGCGTTCGATCACGGCGCGCGCATCGTCCGCCAGGCCTGGGTATTCCAGACGATGGGTGATGTCGAGCAGCGAGCGGCCGGTGTCGACCGGCAGTATGCTGAAAATGGCGGTGGCCCCAGGGGTGAACCAGCGAATGTGCAAGTTGCGGTCGACAAACACGGTGGCGATCTGGGTGGAGGCGATCAGGTTGCTCAGGTAGTCGTTGATCTTGTCGGTTTCATCGACCTTGGTCTTGAGCTCGTAGTTGACCGTCAGCAGTTCTTCGTTGATGGATTGCAGCTCTTCCTTGCTGGTTTCCAGCTCTTCGCTGGCCAGGCGCAGCTCCTCGTTGATCGCCTGCATTTCTTCGTTCGAGGCCATCAGCTCCTGGCTGGAGATATCCGACTGCTCGATGGTTTCCTGCAACTGCTGACGGGTGCGCTGCAGTTCGCGCTCCAGGGTGTTCAACACCATGCCTTCGGTTTGCTGGATAGCAGGCGGGGTATGGGGATCAGCTTCGCGAACCTGAAAAACCACCAGCAGGCATTCGCTGCCACTGGGTTCGTCCTGGTGGGGCTGGACCTGTAACTGGACTTCGACGCGTTGATCGTCGACGGTGGTGATCACTGCGCCAGAGCTGACCGGCTGACCGGTGTTCTGGGCCTGCAACAGGGTACTGCGCAGGGCAGGGCGCAGCGGCGTGAGTACCAGGTTGAGCAGGCTGGGGCTGACTTCGCCACCGGCGTGGCGCAGGAAGCGGCCGACACCATCGCTCATGTGCAAGATGTTGCCGTCAGTATCGACGATCAGGCTGGGCGGTGTGCGTCTGGACAATGCACGGTGATGGATTTCAGCATAGGACAGCTTGCGCAGGGGCTTGGGTTTGGTGCGTACTGCTTGCGTGTCGGGCGCTTGAAGCCGCCCTGGGCGGCTCGCCGGTTCTACTTCCCTGGCGCGGAAGATGCGATGGCGCTTGTCCACGGCAATAAACAGGTCGGCCGCCACGTCCGCTGATTCCGAACTGCCCAGGAACAGGTAACCTCCTTTGCGCAGGGCGAAGTGGAACAGCCGCAGGATCTCCCGTTGCACTTCCCGGTCCAGGTAGATGAGCAAGTTACGGCATACCACCAGGTCCAACTGAGAGAACGGTGGATCGGACAACAGGTTGTGCCGGGCGAACAGGACTTTTTCGCGAATGTCCTTGCGTACCTTGTAATGCTGGTCTTCCTTGATGAAAAACTGACGCAACCTGGCCGTGGGTACATCGGTGGCGATGGCATCGGGGTAGACGCCCAGCCGGCCGACATTGATCGCGTGTTCGTCGAGATCGGTGGCGAACACCTGGACTTTGGTGCTGCGCTGCTCCATGGCCAATTGCTCGGTCGCCATCATCGCCAGGCTGTAGGCTTCTTCGCCGGATGAGCAACCTGCCGACCAGATGCGCACTTCGCGCTGAAGCTCTTCGTTGTCGTCATTGGCAAGGCCCGGCATCACATGCTGCTGCAATGCTTCGAAGGCTTCGCGGTCACGGAAGAAATTGGTGACCCCTATCAACATGTCAGCCAGCAATGCACGGCATTCCTCAGGATGCTGCTCGAGGTATTCGCGGTAACCGGCCAGGTCGGTCTGTGCAGTGACATGCAGGCGCCGTTCAAGTCGGCGCAGGACCGTCGCGCGCTTGTAGTGCTGAAAGTCGTGACCGGTGCTGGCATGCAGGCGGGCAAGGATGTCGTCGAGCAGTGGGTCGCATTGAGCCGGGTCGCCTGAACGCTCGCCCAGAGGCGGTGGGAGGCTGTCATCCTCGATTTCAGGAAGTTTCACGTTCTGTGCCGAGCGCCACAGCTCCAGCAGCTTGCCCGGAATCTCGGTTACCGGCAGGATCAGGTCGACCATGCCGGTGGCGATGGCAGCCTTGGGCATGTCGGGGTACTGGGCGTCATCGGGGGACTGCACCAGGGTTACGCCACCCTGTTCCTTGATGCGTGACAGGCCCACTGCACCATCGCTGCCGCTGCCCGAAAGCACCACGCAGAACGCATGGTCCTTGTGCACGTCGGCCAGGTCGCGGAAGAACAGGTCGATGGCAACATGGTCGCCGCGGCTGCGCCTGGCCGGGCTGACCCGCAGGTAGCCGTCATTGGTGGACAGGCGGTTGGCCGGTGAAATCACATAGACGTGATCACGCTCGATCGGTACCGGCTCGCTCACCTGGCACACCGGCATGCGCGTGACACGCTGAATCAGGCGGTCGGCCTGGCTCTGGTGGTCCGGCGACAAGTGCAACACTACAACGAACGCCATGCCGCAGTGCTCGGGGGCGTGCTGGAAAAACGCCTGGACCGCCTCCAGCCCGCCAGCCGATGCGCCGATGCCCACCACTGGAAAGTCCAGGTGGCTAGGGCTGAGCGCAGGGTTGTGCGGCGACGCGATGGAAGTCTTGCTGGACGATTTCATTGGCACGAGCCTTGTGCGAACCGGGAGTGAGCTTTGGCACCGATTATAGGCCCGACACCCTTCAGACGACGAGCGGGGTTCACGTTAGGACAGCCCTCGTTGGCCAAAGTGCCGCTATTTATCAGTGAGCCGGTGGCTCAGCGGGCGGCTGCGGCAGCGCGGTGACCTTGATGGCACGTACCGGCACGGCAAACTTGGCTCCGATCCGGGTGAAGCGCTCTAGCAGGTGGAAGTTGATGGCCTGCTGGATATCCATGTAAAGGTTGTAGCCAGGGTCCCGCACGATATAAACGCACTCGAACTCCAGCGCCTCTTTACCAAAGCCGCGCAGGTGAGCGCGGTCGAAGCGGACCTGCTGCTGGGCCTTGATTGCCTCCTCGACGATGGCGGGTGCCTTTTTGACCGCATCAGTGGGGGTGTCATAGGACAAGCCGAACTCGAACACGATGCGTCGTTCCTGCAAGCGCTTGTAGTTCTGGATCGTGCTGCTGATCATGCTGGCATTGGCCATGACGATCTGCTCACCGCCCAGGCTGCGGATGCGTGTAGTCTTCAGCCCGACATGTTCCACTGTGCCGGCCAGTGGGCCGATGACGATGAAGTCGCCGACTTCGAAGGGTTTATCGACGGCGATCGACAATGAAGCGAACAGGTCACCCAGAATGTTCTGCACGGCCAGGGCGACGGCAATGCCGCCCACACCCAGGCTGGCCACGAAGGCGGTGATATTGACGCCCAGATTGGACAGCATGGCCAGCAACACCACCGACCACAACAGCACGCGCGCGCCCCAGGCCGAAAGCGTGGCCAGCGCACTGCCTTGGTAAAGGCCGTCGGCGCTGTGCCGGCTGAAGTAGCGGGTCAGGCCCAGCGCGATGGCGCGATTGACCCAGAGGCCGATCTGCAGGGCAGCGACCACGAACCACAAGCTACTGACCCGGCCCAGCCAGCGCTCGGGCAGGTCCAGCATGCTCAAACCCACCAGCAGCGAAGCGAGCAGCAGCAGGCTGTTGCTGGTGCCGGCCAGTACCTTGGCCAGCACCTGACTCATTGCCCCGTCATGTTCGGACCAGCGCTGCACCCGGCGCATCAACAGGCCGATGACAGCTCTGGCAATCAGGAACGTCAGCACAGCAACGCACAGCGCCACCAGCAGGTTGAGGATGGAAATGCCGAAGAATGTGGTGTCGGTGAACAGTTCGATGATTCGATCATTCATGGGGAGCCCACCTCCAGATGGCTCAAGGCAGGGCCGCAGGGCGGCCCCTGGATAGCGTGGTGACGTGTGGGTTACTTGCCGTGGGTGGCTTGCAGCGCCTTGGCCTGTTCCAGATGGTGTTGCAGCGTTGGCAGCTTGTCGCTGGCGAAGGCCTTCAGCTCCGGCTTGTCGGAGGAGGCGGCCTCTTTCTTGAACAGTTCCACGGCCTTTTCGTGCGCGTCGATCTGATTATTGACGTATGACCGGTCGAAAGACTCCTCGCGCCATTCGAGGATCATCTTCTTGACCTTGTCGGTCAGCGCCGCTTCGTCGGGCACGCTGATGTCCAGCTTGCGGGCGATATCAGCGAGTTCCTGGTTGGCTTTGGTATGGTCCGTGACCATTTGCTGGGCGAATTGCTTGATGTCTGCGCTCTGGCTCTTTTCCTGTGCCAGGTTGCCGGTGACCACTTCGGCGATACCGGCTTCAGTGGCCGCATCGACGAAATCGTCCGAAGACGCTGCCTGTACTTGCAACGAAGCCAGGCCCATCAACAGGGTTACCCCGGCGATTTTCAAGAATGGTTTGTTCATCTGTCACTCCTTCGCTTGGTGGCTGCGACCTCTGTGTCGCACTCGGTTGAGCGGTGGGAGCAGGTGAAGGTTTAGTTTTTCTCGAATTCAGGGCCGCCGTGAGGGCGCAACCGGCGTTTCGGGCACCGCTCATCCGCTATGTCGGAATCAGAACGAATTCACGGGTACCGGTCGGACTCGTTGCTGTAAGTCTTCACAAAAACGAGAGCTCATCAGATGAAAAACAACCTGTTTGTCGTGCTGCTGTTGTCTGCCAGTTTTTCGCTGCTCGGAGGTTGCTTCGACCGCGACAAGGATCATCCGGCGAAGGATGCTGACCCAAGTAAACCGTCGCTTCAGATGCAGCAACCCACACCGTCCGTAACCAATCCTCCAGCTGAGACCAAACCGCAGAATCAATGATCGAGGTACAAGGCATGGTGGCAATGACACAGGCAGGTACCACGACCCACAAGGCCAGCGCAGGGCTTGAACGCCGCTATCGAGCGCTACTTGAGGGCCCTGAACCGACGGGCGAGGCCTGGCTGGAGGAGCAATTGCGTCATGCCCGTCTGCTTGTCGACGATCTGCCAGAGGATCCGGGGCTACTTGCGCAATGGGCCGATGCCCATGCAGGTTGTGTCGCCAAAGCGCATGCGGCCTATCTGGAACACCGGCGTCAGGGTGGGGCCCGCCGTTATTTTGCCAACCGTTCCCATGCCTTGTGGTTCCTGCAACAAGTCGCGCCGACCAAGGCGGTCGACGGTGCATGGCTGCACGGGGCCCTGTGGCACTGGCAGGACCCGCGCTTCCATGGGCTGATCCGCACCTTTCTCGAAGAGCTCGGGGACGGCGACCCACGCTGCAATCACGTGCTGATCTACCAGCGTTTGCTCAGCCGTCTGGGTTGCTCGCAGGAGCGGCCGCTTGATCCTGCTCGTTACCTGCAGGGCGCGCTGCAACTGGCGCTCGGCCAGCACTGCGAGCGTTTTCTTCCAGAAGTGATCGGTTACAACCTGGGTTACGAACAGCCCCCCTTGCATCTGCTGATCACCACCCACGAGCTGGCCGAGCTGGGTATCGACGCCCATTACTTCCAGTTGCATGTGACCATCGATAATGCCGCCAGCGGCCATGCGCGCCGCGCCATAGAGAGCTTCACCGAGCTGATGCGGGATGAGCGACCCGCGTTTTACGAGCGTGTCAGGCATGGTTACCGTCTTAATGACCTGGGGATCGACACGCCGTCGTTGATCGCCTCGTTCGACCTGCGGGCCGAATTGCTCGGCGCGCTGGAGCGCAAGCGCATCTATGGCCAGTGCATGCATTCGGACCGTTGTCGCCTGCAAGGACGCACCATCAACCAGTGGCTTGCCGAACCCGGCGCGATGCCTGATTTTCTGGAGGCGCTACAGGTTCAGGGTTGGATCAAGCGCGACACCGATCCCCGACAAAGCCGCTTCTGGTCGCTGATAGAAGGCCCTGTAGCGGCCATGTTCGGTGTGTTCGATGCTTATGAAAAGCAGCTTTGGCATGACTGGATCGCCGGAGACTGGCAAGGCGCAGAAATCCGTCGGGTGCCGCCAGGGCAGTGGGAGCACGCCTTGCAGTTGGCAGATGAAACACCCCTTGCGCCGCCTGCTGCAGACATGGCTGCGCTGATCGAAGCAATGGCTGGCAATCGGCATGCTACCCCGCAGGGCCTGCACGCCACCCGCGCGTTCATTCAGGCCACCGGCTTGATGCAAGGAGGGCTCTACTGATGCTGCTCGACCAGGACCAGATCCGTGCCGATGAGGCCTTGTTGCAGTTGGGGCGTCGACTGCGTGCCGACGGCTATCGTTTCACCTGTGTGACGCCGGCGACCCAGGCCAGGGTCAATGCCCGGGCCGATGCGCAGCAGGCGCGTACCTTGCGTGATGTGTTCGGCTGGAGTCGACCGTTTGCCGCGTCGCTGCTTAGCCCTGACGAACTGGAGCAGCTGCGCCTCGCTGGCGTGCTGGAGGCCCAAGGTGCGCTGTGGCGCAGCACTGTGCGCTGGTCCAGCCTGGACGATCTGTTGCTGGTACATGCTGCCTGGCCAACGGACAGCCGCGACGCGGTGTTCTTTGGCCCGGACAGCTACCGTTTCGCCCAGCTGATACACGATCATTTGAGAAGCACGCCCGAGCGCGTGCAGCATGCCGTAGACATCGGCTGTGGCAGCGGTGTAGGGGCGTTGCTGATCGCTCGCGCCGCCCAACACGCTCAGGTTTGCGCAGTGGACATCAACCCTATGGCATTGCGCTACACCGCCATCAATGCCGCCTTGGCCGGTGTGGCCAATGTTTCGGTCGAGCGCAGTGACCTGCTCAATGACATCGCAGGTACGTTCGACCTGATCGTCGCCAACCCGCCGTACATGCTCGACGCCGGACAGCGCGCCTACCGCCACGGCGGCGGCGCACTGGGGGCCGAGCTGTCGCTGCGCATCGTGGAGCAAGCCCGGGAGCGCCTGTCGCCAGGGGGCACGTTGCTGCTCTACACCGGTGTCGCCATCGTCGAGGGGCGCGACGCGCTGCTCGAAGCCATGCGGTTGCGCCTGGCAGGGCCTGCGTTCAGTTGGTTCTATCGCGAGCTGGACCCGGATGTATTCGGTGAGCAATTGCTTGAACCCGGTTACGAGCAGGTCGAGCGCATTGCCGCCGTGGCCCTGACCGTCACCCGTCGCGGCTGATAGCGTCGTGGCGCGGCAGTGCACGTTTGGCATCGAGGAAGAATACCTGCTGGTGAAGCTGGCCACCGGGCAGGTCATGGCGGCTCCGTCAGCAGCCGTGGCCAGCTGTTGTCGGGATGCGCTGGGCCCGTGGTTCGCCGAGGAAATGTTCCACAGCCAGATAGAGCTCGCTTCGCCCATATTCGACGCACTGCACCAGGCGCGTGATTTCTTTGGCGAGCGGCGTCAGCGCCTGGCCCAGGCACTGGCCGACGAGGGCGCCGGGCTGTACGGCGCGGCGAGCCACCCCAGCGCCCAGTGGCTGCGCCAACGCCCACGTGGCACCCCGCACTATCGCCAGTTGTTCGACGATTATCAGCTGGTGGCCCAGCGCAGCCTGTTGAATGGCTTGCACGTGCACGTTGGCGTACCGGTGGGCATCGATCGGATGCGGGTGATCAATCGGGTGCTCTACTGGCTGCCCTTGTTGTTGGCGCTCAGTACCTCGTCTGCGTATTGGGGCGGGGAGGATACCGGCTACATGAGCTACCGCCGCGTGGTGTGCGGGGAATGGCCGCACATGGGGCTGCCTGAGCCGTTGCCGGACTGGAGCGCGTACCAGCGCTACCGGGCATTGCTGCAACGGACCGGCAGCTTGGCCAAGGACGGCGACTTCTGGTGGGCGATCAGGCCCTCGCGGCGGTTCCCTACGGTCGAGCTGCGTATCTGCGATGGCTGCCCGCGGCTGGAAGATGCACTGGCCGTCGCCGGCCTGTTTCGCCACCTTGTCGAGCTGGCGCTGGCCCGCCACGATGACCCCGCCAGCCGCGAGATGCGCTGGGTCACCCAAGAGAACTACTGGCGCGCCCTGCGTCAGGGCCGCCTGGCCACCTTCATCGGTGTCCACGAGCAACAGCCGGTAAGCGCCGAAGGTTGGCTCATGCAGTTGCAGCTGCAATGCCCGCCGGACACTGCAGATGCCGAGCGTTCATTCATTCAGGCCCGGCACATCCTGCGCGAGGGCAGCAGTGCCGATCGCCAGCGGCAGGCCTTCGCGTTGGCCCGTGAACAGGGCCTGGATAACCGCCAGGCGATGCGCGCAGTGGTCGGGCAGGTGATGAGCGATCATCGGTAGGCCGGTGGCGAGCCGCTGCCCTTGGAAATCCGGATAAACCTTCGCGGCGCCTTGGAGTCAGTTTCAGTAAGGGCCCGGATACTCCAGAGGGCCAGGGAGGTGGCTGATGAAACTCTACTGCCTGCTGCGTGGCTGCCAATGGCGCAGCCTGCTGGTGTGTGAAGTCGCCGGGTTTCACTGCCAGTGTTGCGAACGCTGTGGCGCGCTGCGCTACAGCCAGCCCGGCCAACCCTTCAATACGTAGGAGCGGACCATGGCCCGGTCAATCTGGAAAGGCGCGATCAGCTTCGGCCTGGTGCACATCCCCGTCTCGCTGAATACCGCCGTGCGCAGCGAGCGTGTGGACTTCGACTGGCTGGACAAGCGCAGCATGGAGCCGGTTGGCTACAAGCGAGTAAACAAGGTGACCGGCAAGGACATCGACAAGGAGCACATCGTCAAGGGCGTGGAGTACGAGAAGGGCCGTTATGTGGTGATCAGCGAGGAAGAAATCCGCAAGGCCAGGCCCGAGGCGACCCAGACAATCGATATCTTCTCGTTCGTCGATGCCGGCGACATCCCGCTGCAACAGTTTGACACTCCCTACTACCTGAGCCCCGACCGTCGTGGCGGCAAGGTCTACGCCTTGCTGCGCGAGACCCTGCACAGCACCGGCAAGGTGGCCCTGGCCACTGTGGTGCTGCACACCCGCCAGCACCTGGCCCTGCTGCGCCCGCTGGAAGACGCGCTGGTGTTGATCACCCTGCGCTGGCCGGAAGAGGTGCGCGGGCTGGATACGCTGGAGCTGGACAAGAGCGTGACCGAGAGCAAGGTCGACAAGCGTGAGCTGGACATGGCCCGGCGCCTGGTGGAGGACATGAGCGGGCAATGGACGCCGGATGATTACCATGATGCGTTTCGCCAGACCATCCTCGACCTAGTGGAAGAGAAAGCCAGCAAAGGCAAGATCGAGACCGTGGACAAAGGCGAGGGCGCGACGGCTGAGAAGGGCGCCGACATCATCGACCTCACTGAACTGCTTAAACGTAGCCTCGGCGGAAAGACCAAAGCGAAGAAGCCGGCAGCCAAGCGACCGCGCAAGGCGTCATGAGTTATGCAAACGGCCCCTCCAGCGCCTTGAGATAGTCCCCAAAGCCCTCGCGCGCACGGCTGTCCACCCGGCTGCTGGTGGCCACGCTGTGCGCTGCGGTCCAGACGATCTGTGCGCCGCTGGCTTCGAGGGCGAGCACCAGATGCACATCTTCATGCGCCGGCAATGGCTGGAAGCCGCCCACGCGCTGGTAGGCCTTGGTGCATACACCGAGGTTGGCGCCATGGATATGTCGATGCCCGTCTCGTGCCTGATAACGGCTGCGGTACAACTGGCGTAACGCTGCGTTCTGCCACGGCTGCCAGCGTTCGATGTGCACCGTGCCGCACACCGCGTCCGCGCGCCATTGCAGTTGTGACACCAGCCAATGCCCAGGCACGCGGCTGTCGGCGTCGGTGAAGGCCAGCCACTGGGCACCGCGCTCGATCATCCACTCCGCGCCCAGCCGCCGGGCGATGCCGACGTTGCCGGCCTCCAGTTCCAGGGTATGCACGCCATGGCGGCGGGCGATGCGCGCGCTGGCGTCGACACAGCGGTCGAGCACCACCAGGACCTCCACTGCCAAGCCCGCCGCTTCCGCTTGCGCCACCGCCAGCTTGACGGCGGCCAGACAGTGCCCGAGGCGACGAGCTTCGTTGTGGGCGGGTATGATGACGGCGATCATGGGCAGGTCTCGTCAAGGTCCACCACGCTGGGCTGACACGACCAGTATTCGAGCAGGAAGTCTGCCTCCTCGTGGCGCAGCACTGGATAAAGTGGCAGATGCCTGGCCAGCAGGGCATGCACCTCGCGGCCATCCTGCGGGCAACCGGCGATGGGATGGCGCCAGTGGCAGGCCAGCAAACCACCGTCATACGCCAGGCTGGCCACCGATTGCTCGATCACCTGCAGCCAGTCGGTGGGGTCCAGGTAGTAGCCGATTTCGCTGAGCACGATCAGGTCGAACTGCCCGCCCGGCCAGTCGCCCGGCAGGTGGCCCTGTTCGACATGGGCGTGGCTCACACCTGCAAGCCGCTGACGGGCAAGGGCCACGGCGGTCGCGTCGATGTCCTGGCACGACAGGCTGGCGCAGCGTTCGGCCAGCAGGATGCTTAGCTCGCCATTGGCGCAGGCTGGCTCGAATACGCGTTCATAGCATTGGCGCGGCAGGCTGGCCAGGGTCAGCTCGCGCTTGCGCCGTTCGTACCAGCGGGTACGAAAGGCCCAGGGGTCATCGCTGCCGGCATACAAGTCGGCGAAGTACTGTGCGTCCAGGCTCATGTTGCCTCCGTTGACAGGAATATCAGCTCGAACGGTTGCAACAGGCAAGCCTGCAGCTGTTCTGACACAACCGGTGGCCGATCACCATCGGGCTGCAACTGGCTGGCATGTGCGGCAAGGGCTTGGCGCTTGAGCGCCAGATGCTCATCGCACAGCTGCAGGCGGTGAGCCCGGGGCCAGGGCAGGCGCGGGTCATCGGGGCTTGCCCAGTGCCAGGCCCAGACCGGGACCTCAGCCAGTTGTACACGCCTGGCCTGGGCAGCCTGGGCACAGGCGCGACCTGCTGCTTCGTGGTCGCAATGGCCGTCGCCGCGCCATGTGGTCAGCAGCAGGTCGCCAGGTTTGAGCAACTGGTTCAGGTGATTGACCAGGAAGGCTTCATCATGGGGCAGCGCGCCATCCTTGAGGTTGAGTCGTCGCCAGTCCAAACGGTTGAGGTCCAGCCCAAGCAGTTGCAGGGCATGGCGGCTTTCCAGTAGGCGCTGATGACGCAGGCGGCGCTCGGGCCATTGCGAGGAATGCGGGTGGCTGCCCTCGCCATTGGTAGCAGAAATCAGCAGCACGTCCTGTTCTCGTCCCTGGAAGCTGGCCAGCAGCCCGCCGGCCATGAAGATTTCGTCGTCCGGGTGCGGAGCCAGCAGCACCAGGCGCCTTCCGGGGGGGCACAACTGCTCGGGCAGCGTCCAGCTGGCGCGGGCCAACTGAGCAGAATGCTGCCAAGCGCCCCATGGCGTTCCTTGCGCAGCCTGTATCAAGTTCTGGCTCATAGTTGCCATGCTCCCGCCGGCAGGCCGGTCAGTTGCCGGCCCAACTCGGCCAGGTCGCGTTCGGCATGGCTCTGGCGTATGTATACCGGCAGGTCGGCACTGAGCCGGGCGAAATGGCTGCTGCAACAGAACGGCGTGGCACCGAGCGCCCGGCCGACATGCTGAATGACCTGCTCGACCGCCTGCTCGACCTGGGCGCGGGTGCGCCGCACCTCGAAGCTGGCGTCGTCCTGAGGGTGGAGGTCGATCCAGGTGGCGCATTCGCGAAGGGCGGCACGGGCACCGTACAAGGCAGCATCGACTGCGCCCAGATGCGCATCGGCATGCGGGTCGCGCCGGGGTTTACGGCAATGTTCGCGAAGGTAGTCCGCCAGGGCCTCGGCGGCGCCATACCAGCAAGCGGCGATACCCGCGCCGCCTTGCCAGAAGCCGGGCCGGGACAGGTACTGGCCGGGCGAACCGATGGCCAGCCCTGGCGAGTCGTCGAATTCGATGACGACACTGCGGGTGGCGGCCATGCCTACGGCCTGCCAATGCTCGGCCAGGATGCGCTGGCTGGGATGAGGCAGTTCGATGGCCACCAACTGAGGCTGGTCGTCTTCCCAGGCCGTGAGCAGGGCACGGTCGACCTGCAACGCGCCCGAACACCAAGCCTTGCGGCCTTGCAGGCGCACGCGTTCACCGTCCCGCTCGACGATGTATGCCCGGGCATCTGGCGGCTCGGCGGCCCACACGCCCCAAATGCCGTTGGAGGCATGCTGGGCGGCACCGCATTCGGCGAGGATCGCCAAGGCGTCGGTATGGCCTTCATAGAGTTTGGCCAGGCTTAGATCGCAACCGGCGACCCGCGCCAGGACGCGCCAGCGTTCGAGCGTGCAGCCCTGGCCGGGCAACGGGAGCACGTCGAGCCGTTCGCCCTGCAAGGCCTGCATCAGTTCTATTAGCGAAGCGTCGCGTTCGATGGCCTGCGAACGGTGAGCAAAACGGTGTAACAACGAATCGAAGTGGGTCAGTTCCATCATGCAATACCCAACTGCTTGCGCATACGCAACGTGATCGACTGGCGTGTCTTGCCCATTTCGGCCCACGGGTCTTCGACCTGTGCAAGCCGCGTGTGAAGGTTGCCGATGTTCCACTGGTTGGCACCCTTGAGCTGGCTCAGTTCCTCACGCCAGATCGGCACCGACACCGGCAGGACCTCGCGGGCCCGCAGCGAGTAGGCGGCAACGGTGGTGGCACCCTTGCCGTTACGCAGATAGTCGATAAAGATCCGCCCGACCCGGTTCTTCGGCCCGGACACGGCGCTGAGACGATCAGGGAACAGCCCGGCCATGTGGTTGACCAAGGCATGGCTAAAGTCCTTCACCTCGTCCCAGCCAGCGCGTCGGGTCAAGGGTACGACGAGGTGCATGCCCTTGCCGCCGCTGGTCTTGAGAAACACCTTCAGGCCCAGTTCGTCGAGCAGGGTAAGGATCAACTGGGTGGCCTCAAGCATGGCTTTCCAGGGCAGCGCCGGGTCAGGGTCCAGGTCGAGGACAAAGCGGTCGGGTTTATCGAAATCCTTGGTGGTGGCATTCCAGGTGTGCAGCTCAAGCGTGTTCATCTGCACCGCGCCCAGCAGGCTGTCGGCGCGGTTGAGCACCATGGCCGCCTGGCCGGCCTGGGCCTTGTTGTAGCTGAGCACCTTGGGAATATGCAGCTGGCCGGCGTTTTTCTGGAAGAACAGTTCGCCGTCCAGACCATCCGGGGCCCGGACGAGGGCTACAGGCCGGTCCTTCAGCTGTGGCAGCAGCCAGTCGGCGACCTGAGCGTAGTAGTGAGCGACCTCGCGCTTGGTGGTACCCGTGGTTGCGTCGACCACGCGGTCGGGGTGGGTCAGGCGCAGGGTGCCCAGGTTCTCGGGTTCTGTCTGTGCTGCGCGCTTGGTGGGCATTGCTCGCTCCAGGTCGATGGCGGTGGCAGGTTTATCGTCACGCAGGCCGTGGAACACCGAGTGGCGAACGATGCCTTCACGGGTCATCTGGGCATAGGCGACCTCTGCCAGCAGCTGTGGTTTGAGCCAATGCACGCCGCGGGCTTCGGCACCGGTGGGTGGTTTCGGCAAGGGCGATCTGTCGGTTTGCAACGGCTTGAGGCGGGCGTGAATGCTATCCAGGGTGGTAGCGCTGAAACCGGTGCCGACCTTGCCGGCGTAGCGCAACTGGCCGCTGCCGTGGTCGTGCAGGGCCAGCAGCAGGGCGCCGAAGCCGTTGCGGCTGCCTTTGGGGTCGGTGTAGCCTACGATCACGAATTCCTGGCGCTGCTTGCACCTGAGCTTGATCCAGTCGCTACTGCGCCGGCCAACGTAGGGGCTATCGGCACGCTTGCCGATCAGGCCTTCGAGTTCCAGCCGGCAGGCGCTATCGAGCAGTGACTCGACGGGTTCCTCAAAATCGGCGGAATACCTGAGTACCTGCGATGCATGGCCTTCCAGTAACCGGGCCAGGCTGTCGCGACGCCGTTTTAGCGGCAGTGCACGCAGGTCCTCGCCACCCAGCCAGGGCAGGTCAAACAGGTAGTAGGTGATGCGCTCGTCATGCTCGGTGTCGAAGGCGTTCTGCAAGGCCTGGAAGTCGGCCACGCCGTTGTCGTCGACCACTACCATCTCGCCGTCCAGCCATGCCGAGTCCAGGCCCAGGGCCTTGAGCGCCTCGACCTGCCGGGGCATCTTCGCACTCCAGTCGTGGCCATTACGGGTAAACAGGCGTATGTCGTCACCGTCGATACGCGCCAGGATGCGGTAGCCGTCGAATTTGACTTCGTAGCGCCAATCGCCGCTTGGCGGGGAGTCGACCAACGTGGCCAGTTGCGGCTGGAGCGTATCCGGCAGGGGTTTGCGGCCGACTCGCTTGTGCCTGGCGGTGGTCGCCTTGGCCGGGCTGCGCGGGGGCAGGGTACGTTCGCTCAGCACGCTGTCCGGCAGGGCCTCGACAATGCTGTAGTCCGTTTCACTGCGTGCCTGCCCATCATGAGACTTGACCAGCATCCACTGCTCTTTCTTGCCGGCCAGGTGAGTACGGAACAGGTTCCAGACCCCTGACAGTTTTTCGCCCTGCAGGCGAAAGCGCAGCTTGCCCTTTGCATAGGCTTCGCGTGGGTCGCCTTCGGGCTCCAGACACCCCTGTCCCAGACGATCACATCGCCTGCGCCGTAGTGGCCTTCAGGGATGCGCCCTTCGAAATCGGCGTAGTCCAGTGGGTGATCCTCCACATGCACTGCCAGGCGCCGAACCTTGGGATCCAGTGAGGGGCCCTTGGGGATGGCCCAGCTCTTGAGGGTGCCGTCGAGCTCCAGGCGAAAATCGTAATGCAGGTGGCTGGCATCGTGCTTCTGGATGCAGTACTGCAGCGCATGGGCCGAGCGGGGACAGGCGCGTTTACCAGCCGGCTCGGGCGTGGCATTGAAGTCGCGCTTGCGCTGGTACTCCTGCAGGGGTTTGGCCATGACGGGCTCCGGAATGGTTCGCGGGTCTCAGGATTGGGAGGCGGCGGTGGCGCGAGGAGTTCAAAAAATGCGAGGGGTGAGGGCTGGCAGAAACTCTGAATCATTTGCCGCCGGGGAGAGTCGACCGAGTGAAGCCCACAGACGGAGAACGTTCATGTCCACACCCGATGACCCAAGACCGCCCATTGAGATCGACGACACCGAGGACCGCATGGGCAGCGTCCACGAGCTGGATTTCAGCGAACGCCGCGATGAACGCCAGGGGCGTGTCGGCGACGAGCGTCCGGCGCGGGAGATCGCCGAGGATTACCCGCCCCGGCGTGTCGCCGAAAGCGGCATGACCGGCGGCGAGGCGCTGAGCGACAGCCTGCACGAGGACAATGTCACCCTCGATGACCTGAGCCCCGATACGCTGCTCGATGAGACCGGTGCCCGCGATCCGCATGAGCCTGGCAGCGGCGGCCCGGCGGACAAGACCTTGCGCCAGGTGGAGGCCCACGAGATCGGTGCCGGTTCCGGCCTGGACGAGGCCGAACTGGCCCGCTCCGCGCCGCTGGACGGCGAGCTGTGGACCGATGAGGTGGTACCCGATGATGAAGGGAGAGAGCCGAAATGAATGAGCAACGTTGTTCCTGCACCCATTGTTCTTGCACCGTGGATGCCAATGCTGTGGTCCAGGATGGCAAGGCCTATTGCTGCGAGGCCTGTGCGAAGGGCCATCGCAATGGCGAACCCTGTCGAATGAGCGACTGCAAGTGTGGTGAGTTGGCTGAGTCGAAAGAGTCCAATGTCGATAATGCACTGGAGGAAACATTCCCGGCGAGCGATCCGATTTCGCCATGAGGCCAGTTGCTGCCAGATGTGAGACGGGAGTTGGGATCATGTGGAAACTCACCCGTCACGCATCTGGTTTGAGTTACGCCCTCAATGGGTCTGCCAGACACCGTTATTGCGTTCGCAATCGCTGCGGGCCTGGCCCAGGCTAGGGGTGTCGTAGTAGTAGGTGATGATCCGCGCATCCTTGGGTAGTGCAGGGCGGGTGGCAGGTTCATCACGCCCAGCGGCATCGGGGTTGGCCAGTGTCTCCTGCGTCAGTGGCGCGATACAGCTGCCAACGCTGCCGTCGGGGCAACGCTCAACCCGACGCTTCTCGTTGTTCAACATCTCTTTGCTTTCGTTGCTGCACGACCAGGCAATCGCCTCAGCGGGAATGTTGCCGTAGCTGTAACAGGTGTGTTGCTGCACGGGTTTGACCGCCTCGCTGGATGAGCGGGTAACCACGTCGCAACCTTCGGCCAACACCTGCCCGCAGCTCAGGGTGCCCAGCATTGCCATGTACAGAGCGAATCGCATGATATACCTCCCGGGCACCAAGGCCCGTCAGCGCTTGTCGAGGGCTGCCCCGACCTGCTTGCGCAGGGCCTTGGCGCGCTTCTCGAGAACCAGGTAGGTCACCACCGCCAACAGCAGCGGGATCAGGTAGTACAACGTTCGATAGCCCAGCAGCGCCGCGACCAGGGTGCCTTGGCCTAGCTGGCCGTGGAGCAGCGCCAGGAATACGGCCTCCAGTACGCCGAGCCCGGCGGGAATATGGGCGACCACCCCGGCCACGCAACTGATCAGCAACACACCCAGCACCGAGGGATAGAACAGCTCAGCGGGCAACAGCAGGTGAATCAGCGCTGCCATCAGCGCCCAGTTGCTTGCGCCCAGCGCGACCTGGCAGAGCGCCATACGCAGGCTTGGCAGGGTGACTTCGTGCCCGCGCAGCGCCCACGTGCGCCGCGTGGCGAAGGCGCAGGCGCACAGGTAAGCCAACGCTATCGCCACCATCAATACGCCGATCAGGCGCAGGCCGCTGGCACCCACCGCCCAGCTTTCCGGCAGCTTCACGAAGCCCAGGGCGAATACCGAGCCGGCCAGCAGCAGGTAGCCCATCCAGTTGGTCAGTAGCCCCAAGGTGAGGATGCGGGTGATGGTCGGGGTATCCAGGCCCAGCCGGCTGTACAGGCGATAACGCAGGGCCACGCCACCGACCCAGGTGGTGAAGTTGAGGTTGAACGCATAGCAGACGAATGCTACCGGCAGCACTTGACGGGCCGGCAGGCGGTGGCCGGTGTAGGCGCGGGCGAGCAGGTCGTAACTGGCGAATACCAAGTAGCTGCACAGGGCTAGCAGCAACCCCAAGGCCAGGGTCGAGGGCCGGTACGCCAGCAGCGATTGGCGGACTTCGTTCCAGTCCAGGTTGCGCGCGAGGGAGAACAGCAGCACTGGTATCAACACCAGAAACAGCACGGTCAGAAAGCGTTTGCCCCATGTCTTCCAGCGGGTAGTGGCCATCAGGTCTTGCCCCCGTGGTAATCGGCCGGGGCCTCGCCGTCGGCTTGCAGCGACTGCAGGCGCTGCCGGTGCGCCGGAAACCAGCCGGCGATCTGCGGGAAATAGCGCGTGATGTGAAAGCCCAGGAAGATCAGCGGAGCACGCCACCAGTAGCCGCGCACCATGCGCTCCAGCGTCACGGTCTTGCAGTGCTCCCGGCTCAGTTCGGTCAAGTGCTGGTACAGTTGTTCGTTGAACGCGGGGTCGCGTATCAGCAGGTTGGCCTCAAGGTTAAACGACAGGCTCAGTGGATCGAGGTTGCTTGAGCCTACGGTGGACCAGTCGTTGTCCACCAACGCAACCTTGCCGTGAAGCGGCCGCTGGCAGTACTCATGGATGCGCACGTCGTCGCGCAACAGGTAGTTGTAGAGCAGCCGCGAGAGCGCGCGTACCCAGCGCATATCCGGTTGCCCCTGGAGGATCAGCGTCACCTCGACCCCGCGCCGGGCGGCGTTGCGCAGTTCGCGCAGCAAGCGGTAGCCGGGGAAGAAGTAGGCGTTGGCCACGACGATTCGTTGCCTTGCTTCACGGAAAACCTGAAGGTAGCAGGCTTCGATATCGTTGCGATGGCGCTGGTTGTCGCGTTCCACCAGCACGGCGCTGGCCGGGCCTGAAGCGATGCCGCCCGGCGCAATCCTGCTGGCGGCATCCAGCACCGGTGCGAGCATGCGGCAGGAAGAAGCATGCACCTGGGCCACCACTGGGCCGACGACCTCCACGGCGTAGTCCTGCTTGGCCTGTGGGCCGAAGTCACCCAGGTGGTCGGCACTGTAATTGATGCCGCCGATGAAGGCGCGTTGACCGTCGATCACCAGGATCTTGCGGTGCAAGCGGCGAAACAGATTGGTGCGCATGCCCACCAGCCGTGGTTGCGGATCGAACGAATGGAAACGCACCCCGGCCTCGGTCATCGATGAGATGAAATCGTCAGGCAGGTCGGCGGTGCCGTAGCCGTCCACCGCCACCTCGACCCGCACCCCGCGTCGCGCGGCATCGATCAGGGCCTGGCGCAGGGGCTGGCCGACTTTGTCGTCGTAGATGATGAAGGTTTCCAGGAGGATTTCCTCGCGTGCCTGGGCCATGGCCTCGAATACGCGGGGGTAATACTGCTCGCCGTTTATCAGCAACTCGACGCGGTTGCCGTCGCACCAAGGCAGCTTCATAGCGTCACCTGCGCCACCAGCGGGGCATGGTCGGAGAGGTGTGACCACGGGTATCTGGACAACACCCGTGCTTCGCAAGCTTGTGCGTTACGCAGGTAGATGCGGTCCAGCCGCAACATCGGCAAGCGCGCGGGAAAGCTGCGTGCCGGCTTGCCGAAAGCCTCCACCAGGTGGCCCGACAGCCTCGCATCTGCTTTCAGGCGCCAATCGTTGAAGTCGCCAGCGACGATGACCGGCTCATCCGGCGGCAGGCTGTCAAGCAATGCCTGCAGCAGGCCGACCTGCCGCTGACGATGCGCTTCACGCAGGCCCAGGTGTACGCAGACTGTGTGCACCTGTTCATGGCCCGGCACTTCCAGCTGGCAATGCAACAGGCCCCGTTCTTCGTTGCCATGGACCGAAACATCCAGGTTGTCATGGGCACGGATGGGAAACTTGGACAGCAGGGCGTTGCCATGGTCGCCATGGGGGTAGACCGCATTGCGGCCATAGGCGAACTGCGGCCACATGCTGTCGGCGAGGAATTCGTACTGGGGTGTCTTTGGCCACTTGGGATGGCGCTCGGCATGGTGTTGATGACTGCCGTGCACCTCCTGGAGAAACACCAAGTCGGCGCCGGTCGAGCGTACCGCCTCGCGCAGTTCCGGCAAAATGAAGCGGCGGTTGAACAGGGTGAAGCCTTTGTGCACGTTAAGGGTCAGTACCGTCAGGCGATGTACGGCGGTGACCTTGTCGATGATGCAGCGGGGGGCGGGCAGTGTCGGGTTCATAGCGGCTCCTGCGGCTCGACGCCTGGTTCGGTCGCCAGCTCGCCGTCAAGGCCTAGCTTGTCCAGCAGGCGGCGGGCATCGTAAGGGGCATGGACTTTCTGGTCGTTGTCGAAGTAGCAGTAGACGTCACGGGAGGTGCGTTTTGCCGGGGCGCGACGCACCACACGCTGAGCATCCTCAGGCTGACCGCCCGCAGCCCAGGCCTGGATGCGCAGGCGCCAGCGGCGCAGTGCCCTGGCCGTGTAGCCGCTGCTGTACAGTTCGACATCGCCATGCAGGCGCAGGTACATGAAATCGGCCGTGACCTCTTCGACATAGGGCCATTTGCCGGCGCTGTCGGCGACCACCAACGCAACCTTGTGCTTGCGTAGCAGGTTGATGAAGGTGTCGCAGAGGAAGCTGGGGTGGCGGATTTCCACGGCGTGGCGCAGGCGCGCATTACCCGGCACGGCCACGCCGCCGTTGCCTTGCAGGCGTTCTGCGGCGTGGCGCGCAATGCTGCGGGCGGCTTTGCGGTCGCGTGGCAGCTTGGCCAGAAAGTCGCCGAAGCGCTGCGCGTCGAATTTCAGGTTGGGGGGAAACTGCCACAGGAAGGGGCCGAGTTTGTCGCCCAGCAGCAAGGGGCCCGATGCGAAGAAGTTGGCAAGCGCCTCGTCGATTTCGCGGAGCCTGCGTACATGAGTGATGTAGCGCGGCGCCTTGACTGAGAAAACGAAGCCCTGCGGTGCCTCGTCACGCCACTTGCCATAGCGCTCGGGCGTTTGCAGGGCGTAGAACGAACCGTTGATTTCGATACTGTTGACTGCCCGTGAGGCAAACGCCAGCTCGTCGTCCTGGCGCAGCCCCTCGGGGTAGAAGTCCTTGCGCCATGGGCCATAGCGCCAACCGGAAATTCCAATGCGGATCTCGCTCACCATAGCCCCCTGAGCTCCTGTGCTTAACAGTAGCGACAGGCAGCAGGACGAGATTGTTCACCGGGATTGACGAGTGGATGGCTATGCAAAATTGGGAACTTTGCCGGTGTTGCAATCCTCCACCGGATGCCAGGGTTGCACCGCGGTACACCACGAAGGAGGCTCAGCGATGAAATTTGATCGTTTTGCACAATGGCTAGCCAACCACAGCGGGCGGCCGTTGACCTTCTTTATTGCCTTGATGTTGATCATAGCCTGGGGCGTAAGTGGGCCCTTGTTTCATTTCAACGACACGTGGCAGCTGGTCATCAACACGTCGACCACAATCATCACGTTCCTGATGGTGTTCCTGATCCAGAATACCCAAAACCGTGATAGCGACGAGTTGCACATCAAACTGGACGAACTGTTGCGCACTACCCAACGGGCGCACAAGGCATTGCTCGACCTTGAGGACATGGGGCCTGCTGAACTCCATGCGCTTCGAAAGCGGTACCAGCAACTGGGGGAGCACGACGAAGCGGGCCCAGGCAGGGACGATCCCCATTGAAATGTTCAGGAACAAGCCATGGCGTTGTCTAGGCAGGGGCAAGGCCGTGACGGTGACACACACACACACTCGGAGAACGGATGATGAACAAACCCGACGAGCAGCGGCAAAAAGGCCCCCATTCTTCCGATCATGCAACGAAGGATGAGGACCTGGGGTTCGACCCGGACTCTCCGGACTTGGACGACCCTCAATTGGACCCACAAGGCCCGGCGAAAGCACCCAGGGATGTAGAAAAGAAACCGTGAGCCTGGCTAGCGTGCCCGGCTGTGTGAGAGCCGGGGGCAGCGCAGCTGTCAGAATGTGTACTTCAGCGACAGCATCAGGTTGCGTTGCTCTCCGTAAACGCTGCTCGGCACCGTGACAGAGTTGCTGAGCGCGTTGTAATACTTCTTGTCGAACGCATTGTTGAGATTGACGCGCGCATCGATGTGTTCGGTCGGCTTGAACCCCAACATGAAGTCCACCAGTGTGTAGCCATCCTGCTCGATCATGTAGGTGGTGTTTTTGTTGTAGATTCGATTCTGGTGATAAAGGGAGGCCCCCACACGCCATTGGTTGAATTGCCCTGGCAGGGTGTAGGACGTGCTCATCTTGAACAGATGGCGGGGAATATCGGTGTCGAAGAGGCGGCCCTCGTTTTCCTTCTTGGCATCCTTGACATACTTGGCTTCGGCAAAGGTATAACCCGCAGCCAGTTGCCAATCAGGCGTCAATTGGCCCTGAACCTCCAGTTCTATGCCCTTGCTGCGCACTTTGCCTGCCGCTTCGTAGCACGGGGTAGTGGGAGCCGTAGGGCAACCGTCGGTAAATGACTTCGCGCGGTCCTCCTGGTCGATCTGAAAGAGGGCGGCCGATGCGTTCAGTGCCCCGTCGAAGTACTCACCCTTGATGCCCAGTTCATAGTTTTTCCCGGTGATCGGCGCAATGATATTGTCGGAGGCATCCCGGTAGTTCTGGGGTTTGAAGATGTCGGTGTAGCTGACATACACACTGTGATGCTCGTTGATGTCATAGATCAGGCCGGCGTACCTGGTGACATGCCGAGTGACTTTGAGCTCGCTCGGGGCGGTGCCTTTGTAGGGCGAGGAGGTGGTGTTGTCGTACCAGTCCAGGCGGCTGCCCAGGATCAGCTTCAGCGGGTCGGCCAGGCTCAGGCGTGTGGTGGCATAAACGCTGTTGAGCTTGGCATTGGTGTTCTGCCAGCCGTACTTGTCCTGGCTCGGCGGTTTTGGCGTGGCGCCAGCGTCCCAGTTGTAAAGGTCGATGTTGCTGTTGAGCAAGATGTTGTAGGGCACGTCCCCGTTGAACACCACCCGCCGGTGACTGGCGCCGACCACCAGTTCGTGGTCTCGGTCCATCAGGCGAAACGGGCCGCTGGCGTAGGCATCGAAGCTGTTCTGGGTTTCCCGATAGTGGCCCGCGCCGACGAACTGGTTATAGGCCTGGGTGGTGGTGTTAGCGACCAGATAGGTGCCCAGCATGTCCAGGTCGGCCCAGGTCTTGGTAGCCGAGATGTTGAGCTTCCAGCCGTTGTCCAGCAGGTGTTCCAGTGCCGCGTAGGCAGAGGTGCTGGTCTTGTCCCAATACTCCCAGTCACTGCTCAGCGACGTAGAGCGTGACAAATGCAGGTCACTGCCGTCGAAGCCCACTGGCAGGCCGGTCCAGCCGTTGCCATTGTTGTTGTCTTGCTGGCGCGATGCACTCAGGGTCAAGGTGGTGCTGTCGTCCAGGTCGGCCTCAAGGATGCCATAGAACAGGTTGCGTTCGTTTTCCAGGGTGTCCCGGTAGCTGTTGCCGGTCTGATACGCCGTCACCATTCTGCCGCGAACGGTTCCACTGTCGTTGAGCGCCCCGGAGACATCGACCTCGGTGCGGTATCGGTCCCAACTGCCCATGCTGCCTTCGATGCTGGCCTGGAATTCCCGCGTCGGCCGCTTGCGGATCAGGTTGATCGATGCAGCAGGGTTGCCCGCACCCTGCATCAGGCCGGTGGCACCGCGCACGACTTCGACCCGGTCATACATGGCCATGTCGGCCGACAGCAGGTCCTGGGACACCTGTGAGCTGTCCAGGCTGGTGGGCAGGCCGTCATACATGATGTTGTCGAGGGAAAACCCCCGGGCGTAGTACGAGGATCGTTCGGGGCCCGTCCGGCGCAGGGTGAGCCCAGGGGTGTTCTGCACCACCTCGTTGAGGTTGGCGAGGTTCTGGTCCTCGATGCGTTGGCGCGTGATGATCGTGACTGATTGTGGTGTCTCGCGCAGGGACAATGGCAGTTTGGTGGCCGTCTGCGCTGAACGTGTGGTGTATGAACCGGTACCTTCGGTGGTGCCAGCCAGCAGTGCGCCGGTTACGGTAGTCGCCCCCAGTTCCAGGGCACCTTCGCTGTCCGCTGCCACTTCTATTATGTAGCTGTCCGCACGCTTGAGCACGCGCAGGCCGGTGCCGGCCAGCAGTTGGGCGAGGCCGTCACTCACTGAGTAGGTGCCGCTGAGCCCCGGGCTATGCTTGCCGGCGGTCAATTGTGCGTCTGCGGACAGCAAGATGCCGGACTGGCTCGCGAAACGGTTCAGCGCCTGATCAAGGCCCCCAGCCGGGATGGCGTACTGGCGTGTCTGTTCGCTTGCGTAGGCCAGTGCTGCAGGCACGGCAAGCAGTAAAGGGGCGCCGCCGAGCAAGCTGGCAAGCAGGATGTGGTGGGTCAGCCGTGAACGGGTTGGCGTGGGCAGGTGCGACACTCTGAACGATCCTCTTGAGAAGGCTTGTTGATGGGTTTCAAGAGGTATCCCGTACAACTCGACCAAAACGACAACACTGCACAAACTCTTTTTTGCCATTCAGGCCGGAAGCAGACGGCCAGCAGCCTTCTGCGTTTCTAAGCCGGGCTGACGTTGACCCAGAAGCGCGTCAATCTGTGTATTTTTACGGGTAGCGACTGCTGAACGGCCATTAGCACGCGGTCGGTGTCTGCCAGGGGAAACACCCCCGTCAGTGGCAACTGCGCTACAGCGGGGTCGCAGCGAAGCACGCCGGGACGATGGCGAGCCAGTTCGGCGACGAAATGCCCCAGCGGCATGCGTTCGGCGATCAAGCGGCCGTCTAGCCAGGCGATGGTGTTGAGGTTGGCTGGCCCGAGGTCGCCGAGGCGATTGGCGGAAAACCAACGACTTTGTCCTGCCTGCAGGCGGCTGGCGGGCGCCTGCCGCGGACGCAACTTCAGCTCGCCTTCAAACAGCTCGACATGGCTGCCACCCTCACGCTGGTACACGGAAAAGCGTGTGCCCAACGCCTGGATTTCCCCCTCTGCAGTTTCAATAATCAGCGGGCGCTGCGCCGGGTCATGACCACTTTCAAGCAGCAGTTCTCCAGCAATCAGGCAAATGCGCCGCTCTGACGTGTTGAAGCGGATATCAACCGCAGTGCCGCTGTTCAGGCTAAGCCGGCTGCCATCGACCAGCGAGCGTCGCAAACATTCGCCAGTGCCGCTGCGCAGGTCTGCCATGGTTTCGCGCCAAGGGGAATGCGAATGCACCAGATAGCCGCTCCCGCCGGCCAACAGCAACATGCCAAGCAGCTTGAGCGTCTGCCGACGACGCGCATCGGGCAGCTCGCGCAGCACCCCTAGTGCTGTATCCGCAGGGACACCGCTCAGGGTACTTTGCAGGCGCTCCAGGCGTCGCCATGCACGATCGTGCTCCGGGTCCGCGGCGCGCCATTCAAGAAAGCGCTGCTGTTGTGCCGCTTCGAACTCACCGCTCCAGTGCAGCATGAGCCAATGACTGGCCTGCTCGAAGATTGCGGGGGAGAGCGGTGCTTCGCTGGCGTTTTTCATTCAGCGTACAGGACCTGATAGCAAGCAGTGATGGCGCGGAGCATGTACTTTTGTACCGAGCTGACGCTGACGTCCAGCCGAGCTGCGATCTGTGTGTAGGTCAGCCCTTCAAATTGCGACAGCAGAAATGCCTCGCGTACCTTTGCAGGCATGTTGTCGAGCATGGCGTCGATCTGCATCAGGGTTTCGATCACGATTGCGCGGGTTTCCAGTGACGGCGTCTCTGGCTCGGGCAGGGCTGCGAGGCTCTCCAGATAAGCTTGGTGGATACGCTGGCGACGCCACTGGTCTATGACCAGGTTGCGGGCGATCTGCACCAGGAATCGACGGCCGTCACGCTGTTCCGGCAGGCGGCGGGTTACCAGCAGGCGCAGGAAGGTGTCTTGAGCGATGTCCGCCGCCCGCTCGCGATCACCCAGGCGGTGGCGCAGCCAGCCTTGCAGCCAGCCGTGGTGATCGCGATACAGGCTGTCAATGGGTTGCAGTGGGGTGTCGATGGGCACTTCACCTTTCCGCTAATCAGATGCATATGGGAATTAATCGCGATTGCAAGGTGGTGTGCCGGTTTTGCAAACCGTTGCAGCAAAAGTCAGGTCAATGCGTGCAAACGGAGTTGGTGTGTTGAACTGGCAAACCAGGTGTTTGCCAGTTCACAGGTCAGGGAGCTAGCCCGCAAGGGCCTTGACCAATTGCTCGCTGAAGGCGGGGATATCATCCGGCTTGCGGCTTGTTATCAGGTTGCCGTCCACCACTACCTCTTCATCGACCCAGTGGCCACCTGCATTGCGGATATCATCCTGCAAGGTCTTGTAGCTGGTCATCCGTTTGCCCTTGGCCAGTCCACTCGATACCAGCAGCCAGGCGCCGTGGCAGATTACCGCCAGTGGCTTGCTGGCCGAATTGTGGCTTTTGACCAGTTTCTGGGCGCCAGGTATCAGGCGGATGGTGTCGGAATTCTGTACCCCACCCGGTAGCACGATGGCATCGTAAAGGTCGAGGTGGGCGCTGTCGAACGTCGCGTCCACCGCAAACTCATCGGCCGGCTTGTCATGGTTCCAGCCGCGGACAGTACCTTCCTTGTCACTCAGGATGTCGATCACGGCCCCGTTTTTCTGCAAGGCTTCGCGAGGTCCGGTCAACTCCACTTGTTCGAAGCCATCGGTGACCAGAAAGGCAACGCGCTTGCCACTCAGTTTTGCACTCATCGTTCAATCTCCGTTTTTGCCAGGTGTGGATGTGGGACGTCTCGGACGGGGTGAGAAGTTCCAATGCACTCCTTCAGTGGTATGGGATGCTGACCGACTGGCCGTTGCGGTTGAACATTGCGCAGCACTAGGGCTCTCACTAGCAGGGATAGAACGAGGCGGCCGTCATGAACATCGAACGCAGCATTCCTGAACTTGAAGCCTGGTACGCGCAGTACGACGACATCAGCTACCGGCGCGAATCGCCGGACGCCTACCACCATGAACTGGTTCGCACCGCCGAGGCATTACGGGACGATGGTGCGATTGACTGGGATGACTGGTTGAGGCTGAAGGCACTGGCCGATGAGGCACATATCCGGGCACTGGAAGATGCCGTGCAGGCTCACGTGAGCGACCCTGACGCATGAAAGCGCTGAAGATCGCCACCTTCAACATCAATGGCATCCGCAGCCGCCTGCCCGCACTGTTGGCCTGGCTGGAGCGGGAGCAACCGGACATTGCCTGCTTGCAGGAGTTGAAGGCGGCCGATCAGCAGTTTCCTCGCCAGGCCATCGAAGCTGCAGGTTATGGTTGCCTGTACCAAGGGCAACCCTCCTGGAACGGCGTGGCGATCCTGGCGCGTGATAGCGAGCCGCTGGAGGTGCGTCGCGGGCTGCCCGGCATGCAGGACGATCAGCAGAGCCGCTATCTGGAAGCTGCGGCGCATGGTGTACTGGTGGGCTGCCTTTACCTGCCCAATGGCAACCCGCAACCCGGCCCCAAGTTCGATTACAAACTGCGCTGGTTCGAGTGCCTGATCAAGCATGCCCAAACACTGCATGGCAGCAGCCATCCTGCGGTGTTGGCGGGCGATTTCAATGTTGTGCCCACCGATCTGGACATCTATAACCCGCGCTCATGGCTCAAGGACGCGCTGCTGCAACCTGAATCGCGGGCGTGTTTCCAACAGTTGCTGGCGCAGGGCTGGGTCGACGCTGTTCGTCACCTGTATCCCGAGCAGCGCATCTACACGTTCTGGGACTATTTTCGCAATCACTGGGCGCGCAATGCCGGGCTCCGTATTGATCACCTGCTGCTCAACCCTGATCTCAGCCCTTATCTGAGGCGGGCGGGCGTGGATGCCTGGGTGCGCAACGAAGCCAAGGCCAGTGATCATGCGCCGGTCTGGATCCAGTTGGGCGGGCGCCGCCAGCAACGCTAGCTGTCAGCGGGGATGATCCGTGGAACGGGTGAATTAGACCGGCGTCTGGACTTGGCACCCATCGGGAAAGTTACACGCACATCCCCTCATCGCGTTCTCCGAGACGTGAATTCGCTCATGAGATCTGCTCCCTCATCATTCCTATCAGCGCTTCGTTTTCCAGCGGTTTGCTGAGCAGAAAACCTTGCACTTCATGGCATTGGTCATCGCTAAGGAGGGCCAGTTGCTCTGCGGTCTCGACACCTTCGGCAGTTACCGTCATACCCATTGCGTTGCCAAGATTGATGATGGCCTGGACCACGCTGCGGTCGCTGCCGCTCTTACCCAGATGCTGAACGAAGCGCTTGTCAATCTTGATGCTGTCGAACGGGTAGGTACGCAGGTAACCCAGAGAGGAGTAACCGGTCCCAAAGTCGTCCATGTTCAGGCGCACGCCCAGCTCCTTCAGTGCATGCATGGTATGCAGAGCGCCTTCAACGTCGTTGAGCATGACGTTTTCAGTGATTTCCAGTTCCAGTCGATGGGCCGGCAGGCCGGTGGTGCGCAATGCGTCGCCGACGTCGCGAACTACATCGCTGCGGCTGAACTGGGCCGGCGACATGTTTACCGATACGATTACCGCCTGTGGCCAGCCGCGCGCCTTATTGCAGGCTTCCTGTAACACCCAGTTGCCAAGCAGCACGATCAGGTCAGACTCTTCGGCCAGCGGGATGAACCTATCCGGGTGTAGCAGGCCCAGGCGTGGGTGTCGCCAACGCACGAGGGCCTCAGCCGATGCGAGCGACACCCCGTCGACCTTGAAGCGCGGCTGGAAGTGCAGCACAAGCTCGCCACGTGGTATGCCATCGCGTAGTTCGCTTTCCAGGACACGCTTGTCCATCAATGCTGCATTCAGTTGCGCTGAAAAAAAGCGCCAGGTGTTTTTGCCCGCCTGCTTGGCGCTGTAAAGAGCCACGTCAGCGTAGCGGATCAAATCGGTTGGCGTACCGGGATATTCGGCCGACATCACGACACCAAGACTCACACCCACTTGAACACTATGCCCCTCGACCTGCATGGGTCGTCTGATTGCCTCGATCAAGCGGATGCAGAATCGGTCCATGTCCTTGCGATCCCCTGGCCGGGTCACTACGACGATGAACTCGTCGCCTCCCAAGCGGGCAACCAGGTCACTGTCGCGGGTAACCTGACCAAGGCGGCCGGCCACCTCGAGCAACACCGCATCGCCTGCCGGATGCCCAAGGCTGTCGTTGATCGGCTTGAAATTATCAAGATCCAGTATCAGCAGCGCTACCTGGAGTGGCCCAGTGCTACTCATGGTTTGTTCGAGGAACCGAAACAGCTTATTGCGATTCGGCAGCCCGGTAAGGGCATCGTGCAAAGAGAGATGCTGAATCTGGGCATGTGCGGCTACTTCGTCGGTGATGTCGCTACAAGTGCCACGAAACCCGGTACAGACGCTCTGATCCACGATTGCGCGGGAAGCGATTCTGCAAATACGCTGTTGGCCCAGATGATCCTGATACTGGCAGCGTAGGGTACCGGAAGAGCTTGTCGCAGCCAGACTATGAAGCCAGGTCTGGAAATGGCTGGTATCACACGACAGCAGCTCGGTAATCGGGCGCTGTTGCCATACTTCTACAGGATGCCCGGTAAGTTCGCTAAAACGGTCCGACAGGTAGGTTAGCCGTAGGAGCACATCCGTTTCCCAGATCCAGTCCGATGCGGCTTCGGCCACAGCCTTGAAGCGCTCTTCGCTCGATTGCAGGGCAGCCCTGGATGTCATGAGCGCATGGTGGCTACGATCGATCCTCGTGCTGGCCCGCATCGCATAGCGTGCAAACAGTGCAATGGTCAGCGCAATCAGGAGCACGGCGATAGCGAGGGGCGTAATTACTGTCTTGATCAATTGGGTGCCAGGCTGCGGTAAATCCCAGCTCAGGGCGAGACCGATGCCTTGGAGGGCGAGAACACCACGCCCTTTACGCTGCTCGGTCGAATCGCTTACAGCCACGCCGGACAACCCCGCCAACTCGCCCAGCACCAACAGCACCTTCGGTGAGAGAACGCGAATGAACACCATCACTGCTGTGGGTTTCGGCAGGTGGTGGGGTTGGGCCTGTGGACGTATCAGTGCAGCGCTGTACAACGCCGGCAGGCCACGAAATACGATATATCCTGAAGTCGCCTGGTCATGCTGGGCGGCTTGGCGAGCAAGGTGCAAGATCTTGTCAGCACTGGAGGTGAGCTGCTCAAGCCCCTGCTGGCTGAGCTGACCTTCCAGCATGGCGTAGCGGGTACCCTCATCATCGAGCACGTATACTCCCTCATACCCATCGGCGGTGAAGAGCGTGGCGCCTACGTTGTCCTCGATGTATGCCCAATGCGTGTCGACCTGCCTCCCCAGGTGATCATAGGCGGCCTGCCAATCAGTGTGGGTCAGCAGGAACGTCCTGTCGCTCTTCTGCAGTTGTTTGATAGCCGAATCAGCATGAAAACGGCTTTGCTCCATTTGTTGGACGTCGAGCGCCCCGGCGAGGCGGTAGAGGGAGAACAGCCCCAGCAACAGGGCTAACAACAAGATCAAGGAGAACACCATGATGAGTTGCCCCACCACGTGACTACGGGTCGACATATCATTGTCAGCAAGCACGTCCATTGATTCACCGTCGCGGTCGAAGTCTCCCAGGGTTGACCGGTGAGCTGGCATGGAGGTCGATGGAACTGACGACCGGTGGTGGGCGAAAGGCGCCGTAGATAGACGAATACGGGCAGCATCGCTGGGCCACCTGCTTGTCAGAGCGTTATCACCCGGCAATTTCCAGTTGCGTGTTCTTCCGCCACCCCCGCAAATTCATCGCGCAGAGGCAGAACTGCAGGATTATCAGTGCCCAGGCATGTGCTTGCCAGCCCCACACGGCCCACAGCACGTTGCTTGCGATGAAACAGCAGAATCCTGTCTTCCTTCTGCCCGGACGGCCCGAACCGATGCACCAGGCTGCCACCACGGTCATCACCATGGCAGGCCATTCAAGTAACCCAATCCAATATTCCATGAAACCTTCCAACTGATGATGGGGAATCTGAAGCTGATCACCTGCCAGCGTTCAGGGCGCTGGCAGGTGCTCACTTGCTTAAGTCGCTCGCTGCTCGCCCTTGAGGATCTTTTTCTGCATTTCCATGGTTTGCCCAAGCTCCTCGAGGGTGTCCTTGCTGAGCAGTTTCTTCGCGGTGGGGAAGAGATCGCCTTCTTCTTCCTCGATGTGATGCTCCAACAACTCTTTCATGACCTTGACCCGCCCGGCGAATTCGACGGTGCCGGTTTCGGTATGCATAAGGTCGGGCAGGACGAGGGCGTCGACAGTCCGGTGTTCTTCCTTGGCCTCGTAGTACATCTTCGCTTCTTCCTTGCCACCCGCTTCCTTGATGGCCGGATAGAGAATTTCTTCTTCGAGCGCGGTGTGAATCTGTAGCTCCTGCTCAATTTTGTGGAGTAACTCAGCCCGTTTCTTTACCGCTCGCTCCGTAGTGGTCGACAGCTCTTCGAGCAGCTTTTTCACCAGCTTGTGGTCTTGGATCAGTAAGTCGATAGCGTTCATTGGCGTTACCTCATCACGGAATCAGCTAGCACTTGCTCGTGGTTGAGTACGCACGGAGTGACACGGTTCAATGCTTACGATGGCTGGCATCATCGCGTGTGTGTGCGAGGCGGTAGTCGTTGCTTTACTGTTGCCCCCAGGCCTCATTCGGCAGGAATGATCGAAATCTTTCCATTGCGTTCGACGATGGCGAACTTGACCTGCTCAATGTGCTCAATGCCCTGGCTGTCCCGCGCTGACTCAAGGATATCGTCCTCCGTGAGGCGTGCCCGACGCATGCGGCGATGCAGAAAGCGCCCATTCTCGACAACCAGGGTAGCGTGCCCATCCAGAAACCTGGCCAAAGACTTGGAGTTGAGCTTCGCGAGCGAAAGGCCGACGTCCAGAACGATCAGCGTGGTAATTACCAGCATGGCATTGGTGAATGAAAAATCGTCGCCCAGAAGCGCTTGCTGGGTGGCTTCTCCGATGATCAGCAACAACACGAAGTCGAAGGTCGTCAAATCAGCCAGCGAGCGCCGCCCGGCTACGCGAAACAGCAGCATGAGGGCAACGTACATCCCGGCTGCGCGGAGGATCGAATCCATGACGCACTCCTAGGGGTAAAGGAATGTGGAGAAGTGAACGGCGCTTTCAGGGCCAGCCCTGACGTTGCCCTCCAGAGTGCCTACGTGCTCACTTCGAAGGGTCAGGTACAAGGTGGCCACGCCATCTTGCCTGGTACCCAACTGGAACAGCATGGCCTGGCCGTGCGACAGCGACCGTTGTGGCTCCGGTTGTAACGTCTCGATACTGGCGTCACGGAGCAATGATCCCTCGAGTTGCACCTCCACCGGCTGACCAGGGATGCCCTGAACCGTGATGAAAAGACTGTCTGTCGTGCCGCTTCGGCTGAGGCGCTGGTACTCGACCCGTACCCGGCCATCCTGGCTTACCACCTGGGCATCGCTCAACGGGCCATTACCGAACAGGCCTGCCAAGGCAAGCAATACGATGGCCACGAGCACGTACCACCCCACGCGCTCAAAGCGCCAGACGCGCTGCTGCATCGGCATGTCTTCTTGAACAGGTTGATGCCTGGATATCAGTTCATCTTCCGACATGACCACCCCCTCAGGCGCGCTCACCGCGTAACCAGCGCTGGTGATAGTGGGAGAGCCGGGCCAATCCGAACAGGGCGCCTTGGCGCATGACTTCAGACCGCTCGCCGAAGAAACGCTGAGTGCGCGTGAAAACGGCTATTGGCTCGCCGGCGAAAGCCCAGGCAAAGCACATCGTCCCCGGTGGTATCCCGGATTCGGGCGCCGGCCCGGCTACCCCGGTGGTGGCGATCACCACATTCGCATCGCTGTCTCTCAAGGCGCCCAAGGCCATTTCCCAGGCTACTGCTTCGCTGGTCAGGCCGTATCGTTCGATGGTTTCGGGGCTGACCCTCAGCAGGCGTTTCTTGGCGCCAGGTGAGTAGACGACGTAGCCGCTTTCCAGCACCTCTCCTGTACCAGGTACGGCCGCCAACAAAGCCACAAGGCAGCCCGCAGTGCACGATTCCGCTGTGGTCAAAATCAATTTGTTGTTTTTGAGATAGCCGAGGGCGGCCAGTACAGGGTCGTTTTCCATTTCAGAGTCTATTCGCTTGTTTTGCAGTGGACGCGGTCCTGAGGTAATTGGTTCATCGCCCCTGTTGCCCGCCCATCTCCTGAAGTGACACTGACCTGAACTTTGTCCCGTAGATTGGCTTCCTTTGTTTAAATGCGAAGGGAGGAAAAAGCATGAAAAAAGAGACCCAGACGCAAAAGCCAGCGGCGCAGACGAGGCCGCATGGGGAGGAGGAGCGAGACAACGATGCTCATCGTCCGGATGGATCCACCGGTACAGCCCATGACTCGACAGCGCAGAAAACGGCTCGTGATCACGATCAGCACAAACGCTGAAACCGCCACCCAAAAAGGAGGCTCGCCATCAAGGCGAGCCTCTTTTCGCTAAAGGATCGGTTTGCCGCCAGTCACTGCGTAACGTGAGCCACTGATGTAACTGGCTTCGTCGGAGCCCAGCAGCACATAGATTGGCGCGACCTCGACCGGTTGCCCCGGGCGCCCCATCGGGTAGCTGGAACCAAAGTTCTTGACGGCCTCGTCCGGCATGGTTGCCGGAATCAAAGGCGTCCAGATCGGGCCTGGCGCGACGCTGTTGACCCTGATGCCTTTCTTGCCTAGCAACTGAGCCAGGCCAGCAGTGAAGTTGGCAATGGCCCCTTTGGTCGTGGCATAGGCCAGCAGGCTGGGGGATGGATCGTCGGAATTGACCGAGCTGGTATTGATGATCGAACTGCCCTTGGGCATGGAAGGCAGTGCTGCCTGGCAAATCCTGAAGATCGCGGTGATGTTGGTATCGAACGTCTTCACCCATTCGTCATCGTCGATTTCTTCCAGGGTCTCGTGGGACATCTGGAACGCCGCGTTGTTGACCAGGATGTCGATACGCCCGAACTGGCTAACGGTTTTTTCGACGATGTCGTAGCAGTGCTGTTTCTGCGCCAGGTCTCCGGGCAACAACAGGCATTGACGGCCTGCAGACTCAACCCAGCGCGCGGTTTCTTGCGCATCTTCATGCTCATTCAGATAAGCGATGGCGACGTCGGCCCCTTCGCGGGCATAGGCAATCGCGACTGCCCGCCCGATACCGCTGTCTGCTCCGGTGATAAGTGCAATCTTGCCTTCGAGTCGATTGTGGCCGGTATACGACTGCTCACCACAATCCGGATAGGGCTCCATCTTGCGCTGTGAGCCTGGTACATTTTGAGGTTGCGAAGGGAAGGGCGGGGTAGGGAAGTCGCGCATGGTAGAAGCTCCTGCAGTTGAGAACGTTCATACCGATTCGAAAGGCCTGGCCACCTCGTGTTGATTTCAATCTGCAGTTGGTACGACGAGCGGTGCGGGATATCAATCCAGCTGAATTCCATGCCCCATCGCCTGTTCTACCGGACTCAGCTCCAGGCTCATGTCGTCGCTCGGGGCCCAACTCCCGGAGTAGCGAGTGCCTCGAATCATTACCCCAGCGACCCCCGAACACGAGATCAGCGAGCACAATGCCAGGATGTTTGGCTCTCCCAAGGAGCGTCTGGATTTTTACCGGCGTGAAATCCAGTACGAAACCAGCATCCTGGCCAACCGCACCGATGCCTACCTGGCGGCGCAGTCATTTCTGGTCATCGCCTTCGTCTCCTCAATGGGAAATCTGAATCAAGGATGGGGCGAGATGTTCACCCTGATCGTACCGGCGTTCCTCGCCTTGCTCGGGGTACTGAGCTCACTCAACGCTTGGCCTGGCATCCGGGCGGCATACAACATCATCGATCACTGGCAGCTCAAGCAAAGTCACCTGCTGCGCAGCGAGCCGTTGATGGGGTTGGCCTACGACGAGTCGCCGTTGTTTTGTGAGGCTGAGACATCGCGTGCAGGTCATCGCAAATCACTGCTGTTTTCGCTGCGCACACCGTGGATCTTTCTAGTGTTCTGGGTGCTCCTGGGTAGCTACTCGGTGTACATCCAACTCGCCTGACTGCTCGGGCATGGGTTGGCTGCAGATCATCCTGCCAATCCGATGGAATTATCTCTTCCAGGAATCGCTCAATAGCGTATCAACCAAGGAGCGGATCTTGTGCCATCACTTCAATTGTACGTAATCGAGTATGACCTGCACGGTAAGCATCGGACGTTCATCATCCGCCTGGAAAAAATGGACAACGCCGTGGCTTGGCACTGGGCCAGCTGCGATGCCGGCGTTGGCATCATCCCGAGATTGAGTCAGCAGAAAATCAAGCTGGTCAGTCGACCGATGGCCGAGCGCTACGGCATCGCCAATGTGAAGTGGCGGCTCGCCGGCGATGGCCCGGAATTCGTAGCGCAACCTATCGACGTCAAAAAGTTCTCGGGCGTTGCTGCGGGTACTTGAAGCCCCGCGCCCCGATCCATCTGCTTTGAGGTATTGCCATGCAGCCGAAAACCGAAGGCTCCGAAGAAAAAGGGCCCAGCGATGTGCCCTTCATCAATGATCCCCAAAAGCCCACGTCGCCACCTTTGAATGACGCGGATGCCACGGAGGCAGCAGAGGCAGAGGAAGACATCCAGAATGATGGCGAATCCATTTAGCGATCTGCTGACTCGCGTCGTAGTAAAGGTTGAAGACTATAACCGCCTGTGACCTCGGCATTGAGGTCACGGATGCCCTTGGCGTGTTCAGATGGTTGCTGGCCAGCTTTCTCATGGGCAAGCGCATCCGATCCACCGTAGCAGTGGAGGCGTACCGGGTTCTTGTTGATCAGGAGGGTCTGGATACGCCGCTTAAGCTTGCCCAGACTTCTCATTCGGCACTGGTCAGACTCCTCGGTCAGGCTGGCTATGGGCGCTATGATGAATCCACTGCCCGACGACTGCATGATCGTGGCAACAAGGTAGAAGTGGAACTGGCTGCTCAACTTGAGGTAATGCAGCAAGGATCAAATGCTGAGGGATTCAAGCGCTGGCTACTGAGTTTCGAGGGCGTAGGGCCAAAGACCGTGGAGATTTTCATGCGTGAAGGCTTGGCCCAATTGAAGAAGTTGGAAGGCCATTGAGCATGGGTGGCCTTTAGCCCTCATCGACGCATGTGCGGATGAGTGAAATACTCGAAAATCCAACCATGGGATGGAGAAGGTGATGAAGCTCGGCATCGAGGGTTTGTCGTTGTCAGGTAAGACGGTAATTGTAGTAGAGGACGATCCAACGCTACAGACCCTCCTGGTGGACATCCTGATCGAGTTGGGCGCCATCTGCGATGGGTTCGATAACTCAGAAGATGCCTTGATTCATTTGATGGGACTCAAGAGCGGCTGCTCGTTGATCGTTGTCGACCATGGTGTTCCGGGAAGCATCAAAGGTATGGAGTTCATCTCCATGGCCCACGAAAGGTGGTCTGGACTACCCGCCATTCTGACCTCTGGCCACCAGCTTGATGCTTCTCAGGTCACACCTCCCGTTACCTACCTCTTCAAACCGTGGTCGATAGACGAGCTCGCTCAAGCTATTGTCCAGGCGCTTCCCCCTGCAAATGTACCTTCAACTCTCCCGCCGCTCGACCAGCAAGGTCTCTAGCGCAGTTTGACCGCAGCGGAGCGCTGAAAATCTTTTTTACGTTTACCTCAGGTATTGGCTGAACCCACCAAGCGCAGCGGAACGACGTGGCGTGCCGAAAAGTCAAAAAATACTCGGAAACTTTCCCTGGGCGTCTGCGGAAATGACCTTCATCGTCTGGTTCGCCATGCTGGGCGCAGTCTTGCTGCTGCTCGCACTCTCATCCTCCTACCTGCGCTGGATCCCTGTGACCTCGTCTGTAGTGTGTCTTGCCCTGGGTATCGGGCTGGGTACATCGGGGCTGGGTATTCTTCAACTGGACTTGAGCCAGTCGAGCGGGTGGATGGAGCACCTCACAGAGGTTGCGGTGTTGTTTTCGCTGTTCTTTAGTGGCTTGAAATTGCGCCTGCCCTTGCACAACCGCCGTTGGTGCAGCGCCTTTTTTCTGGCGGGGCCGGTGATGTTGATCTGCATCGCAGGGGTAACGCTGGTGCTGCATTACGGCTTGAACCTGGGGTGGGGCATTTCGCTACTGATCGGGGCGATCCTCGCACCCACTGACCCCGTGCTCGCAACCTTGGTGCAGGTGGTTGATGCCCAGGACGATGATATTGTGCGTTTCAGCTTGTCGGGTGAGGCAGGGCTCAACGACGGCGTGGCGTTTCCCTTCGTCATTCTCGGGCTGCTCCTGCAACAGGACAATGACCAGGCCTGGTTCAGTGACTGGCTGCTGAAGGACATGCTGTGGGCAGTAACCGCAGGCCTGTTGCTTGGCTACTGGACGGGCGCGGCCTGGGCAAGCTCACACTGTTCTTGCGTCTGCGCAACGACGACAGCACCGTCTCGCCCAATGACTATCTGGCCCTTGCGCTGATTGCGTTGGCATACGTGAGCGCCGAGTCGATACAGTCCTATGGGTTTCTCGCGGTATTCGCTGCGGGCCTCGGTTTAAGGCAGGCGGAGGTTCAGACCGCCAATAGCCCAGAAGAACCGGCTGCTGAACATCTGGTACAGCCTGTGGTAGGTCACCAGGACGTGGCGCCGGAGCTAGCCGTCAAAGGCGATGTGAAAGGGCTCGACGACTCGCAGGTTGCAGCGGGGATCATGTTGGGTGACATGTTGGCTTTCGGTAGCCTGATCGAACGGGCAATGGAAGTGTTTCTGGTGACCCTGCTAGGGGTAGTGCTCATTGAGCATTGGGACTGGCAGGCAGTGCTGGTTGCCGGTGCTTTGTTTTTTGTCATTCGCCCCATCAGCATCCTGCTGTTCCCCGCTCGAGGAATGCTGGATATTCGCCATCGCGGGCTTTTAGGGTGGTTTGGTATCCGAGGTATTGGCAGCTTCTACTACCTGTTCTATGCCCTCAATCATGGGCTGCTTCCCACTTTGGCCGCGCAGAGCACCAACCTGGTGCTGTCAGCGGTGGCGTTGAGCATTCTGCTGCATGGGTTGAGTGTCCAGCCGCTTCTTGCCAGATACGAAGCGTGGAAGGAGAGGGTTTCCTGATGGCCGTTCAGTAGAAAAGCGCCAGGGCAGCTCTTGCCCTGGCGCTTGATCACCGCCAGTTAGCGGTTTTCGCTACCGCGCCCGCCGCCGTGGCTGTTTTGGCCACCTTTACGGCCAGCCTCTGAAGCACGCTCACGGTCGTTGGCAAAATTGCCACCTGAACTCTGCCCGCCTTTGCGACCTGCCTCCGACGCTTTTTCGCGATCATTGGCAAAATTGCCAGGATTGTTCTGAGCAGTACCACCTTGATGGCCACGATTGGTTGGGTTGTTAGCCATGATCTTTCACCTCATGTCGTCACACAGGAAAGTCTGTGTTCAACTCGGACGTCGCGGAGCGGGGTGTTTACTCCTTGGGTTTTGGCCAAGGCCGACGGGTTGCGCGAAAGAACCGGCGCAGGCGCCTGTGGCGCCCTTAAGCTTTGCTCGCGAACGTTTGGGAAGGATCAAGCTTGCATCCAGTCGTGCAGAGCACAATCAACGCCGTTGACACCGCTCTACTGAGCCTCTGCAATCTTCGTGACTCAACCCTCCATCAGAGTGTGAGGCCTCCAGATGCGAACATTCGAGAAAAACCTCTCCGCCGCCCAATTGCTGAAGCTCAACTGTTTGGCAGCCTGGTACTGTGTGCTGGAAAGCAGGGCCTTGAGAATGGACTCGCCTGACGACTATCACGAGGAACTACTTCGCCAGGCCGATGAGATGGATCGTCGAGGGATTATCTGCTGGCAGGAATGGCGCGATCTTCGCCTGGAGGCTGACGCTGCTTACCTGAGAGCGGTAGCAGGGGAGGACTATCGTCCGGTTAATCCCACGAACTCGTCAGCAGAGTAGGGGGCGAACGTGATCTCGCAACGAAACCACGCTCATTCCTCTGAAAGCAGACCTTCCCTATCTATCCCCGCGTCGTGAGTGTGTGAGTGTAAAACCCACAAAAATTCCCAGCGCCGCTGCGACGATCAGCAGCGGCGTTATGTCTTTTGGCTTCCTCCTGCCTCCGTCGATACCCTTCCTGCCACTTGGAGGCTCAAAGAGGTTGCCTGATGATGCTTCGGCTTTTGGAGCGCAATTTATCCAAGCGCCACTGTCAGGCGCTTCTTGTTCCGTACCCGATGCACCGGGGGCAATCGGAACAATGGTGTCGCTGGCCTCGATCCGTGAGAGCTCAAGGGTGGTGCCATCGACCAGGGTCATCGTCAGGCCTTCTATCGTGCCTGCCACCCGGTTTGGAAAAACGGGTTCACCTGCGGCATCCAGGCTGTCGTAGATGAAGCGCGTACCTTCAAGCCAGCCCACGGCGGTGAGAAGTTCAGGGCCGAGATAATACTTTCCGTCTTGGAAGAAGCCTGGAAACTGATGAGCGCGCTCCACGTTCTCCACGCGATAGCGTTCGCCTGATTTCATGCCTGTCGCTTGATCGATCATGTTGAAACCCCTGAAAGTGGAGCTCGGAAATATCAACCTTTGCTGTGCTCGTCAGAAGTGGGCCCCGTACCTCGCTTGATACCCCGCGGGCCAGCAACACCCCAGATACCCAGGCCAACCAGCGGTAGCGCGACGATCAGCAGGGCCCAGGCCGCTTTGACTGCATCTGACTTGTCGCTTCTGAAAACGCTGACGATGGCCCACAGATCGATGAGTAAAAGGATTGCCGCCACGGCAATCCAGAAGTAGCTGGCGAGCCCGTTCATGACTTTGCTTCCTCTATACGTAGTCAGGTCCCAAGGTGCCGGGTGCTGCGCCTGGCACGAGGATGACCTTGCGGCAGTTGTCCTGCTTCTGATCGAACATCTTGTAGCCCATGGCCGCTTCTTCGAGGGCCAGGCGGTGAGTGACGATCAATTCCGGTTGTAGACGGCCTGCTTCAATGTGTTCCAGTAGTTCAGGCAGGTATTTCTGGACATGGGTCTGGCCCATCTTGAAGGTAAGACCCTTGTCGAACGCGTCGCCGAACATGAAGCCGTGAATGAAGCCCGCGTACACACCGGGGACACTCACGACGCCGCCACGCCGCACGGCCGCAATGCTCTGGCGCAACGCCTTGCCACTGCTGCCTTCAATTTTCAGCGCCGTCATCACCGTTTCGGCAGTGCTGCCCTTGGCCTCGAAGCCGACAGCGTCGATCACCGCATCCACACCGCGCATGCCTGGTGTCTGACGGATGATGCTGTCTGCGGGATCATCGTCCCGCTCGAAGTTGATGGGTACAACATCGTAAGCTTGCTGGGCATACGCCAGGCGGTAATCGCTGTCATCGACCATGAAAATGGTCTGCGCACCGAGCATTCGCGCACAGGCGGCACTCAGCAAGCCTACTGGTCCGGCGCCGTAGACCGCCAACGTTGAACCTGGGCCGATCTCGGCGTTGATGACTGCCTGCCAAGCGGTCGGCAGAATGTCCGAGAGAAACAGTACCTTGTCATCGGCCAACTCGGTGGGCACTTTGAACGGGCCGACGTTACCCTTGGGAACCCTTACGTAGTCAGCCTGGCCACCAGGAATACCACCATAGAGATGGCTGTACCCGAACAGCGCGGCGCCCGGGGGAATCCCTTTCTTGTTGATGATCGAGCCCCGCCCCGTGTTGGTGGTTTCGCAGGCAGCGAAAAGGTCGCGCTGGCAAAAGAAGCAGCTACCACAAGCGATCACAAAAGGGATCACTACGCGGTCACCGACCTGGAGATTGGTGACTGCACTCCCGGTGTCTTCCACGATACCCATGAACTCATGGCCAAAGATATCGCCCGCTTCGGTTTCTGGAATTTTGCCTCGATAGAGGTGCAAATCGGAGCCGCAAATGGCGGTGGCAGTCACCTTGAGGATGATGTCGTCTTCTCGCTCGATGATGGGATCAGGGACGTTATCGACCCTGACGTCGTTTGCTCCGTGGTAAGTCAGTGCTCTCATGCTCCTCGCTCCTGCGTCACAAAAAACGTGGGGGTATGCAGGGGAAGCTTCCATGCCATGCAAAGTTCAAAACAACAGCTTCAGTGGTGACGCTTGAGGAGGGGAAGGCTGTTTTCGAAACAGGAATGAACGAGGTGTGGCGACGAGCAAGGAATTGCGGGCGTCGAAACGCTTAGGACCTGCAGTTCTAAGCGTTGTATAGTACGGATCGGAGCACGAAGGGAGTCTCGGCAGTGCGAAGGTAAACGCTATACTTCGAGAAGACGTTATTTATGATCAGGATGATGGCATTCATGATCAGCGCATTTTCGTTACGGATTACGCGCCAAAATTGACCATTTTGCTGGCGGGTGAAGCCTCCAGGAGCATCACTCCTCGACCCAGCCACTCACCCTATCAGCTCAGACAAGATCTTGATATCATAATGAAACCGACAACTAAAGTTCCCACCTCTCTGCCGGAGCGAGAGGGCATCCTCCCTAGCCATCTGCGTTTCCCGGTGGTGGGTATAGGTGCGTCGGCGGGCGGTCTCGCCGCGTTGAAAACATTTTTCGAGCAAATGCCCAGTGATAGCGGTATGGCCTTTGTCATCATCCTGCATCTATCACCTGATCATGAAAGCGTAGCTGACAAGATCCTCCAGGCTTGCACAGACATGCCCGTCATGCAGGTAACCGATACCGCTCCCATCGAGCAAAATCGGGTTTATGTCATCTCTCCTGCTAGTCAATTGGCCATGAATGATGGCTATCTGAAGGTCACACCTGCTAATCGTCCGGCGGGAAGCCACGTCGCCATCGATCTTTTCTTCCGTGATCTGGCAGATGTTCACAAGGAATTCGCATTTTGTCTTGTGCTCACCGGCACGGGTAGCGACGGGGCCGTGGGTCTTTCTCGTATTAAAGAGCAGGGTGGGATCACCATCGTGCAAAGTCCCGACGACGCAGAATTCGATGGGATGCCTTTGGCAGCGATAGCAACGGGTATGGTCGACGCCGTCTTACCTGTAGCAGAAATCCCTCACAAACTTCTCGAGATATGGCGCAATACCAGAGCCATCAAAATCCCGGCACCTCATGATATGAAAGTCGCCTCGTCCTCTCCAGAGCTAGAGCGTGAGGTTGCCGCGGGTTCTACTGGATATCCTGCTGCTCTTGCGAACCCGCACCGGGCATGATTTCAAGCACTACAAGCGGGCGACGGTGCTGCGCCGTATCGAGCGGCGCATGCAGGTAACGGCTCAACCCGATCTTCCTGCGTACTACCAGTACCTGGAGAACTCGCCCGATGAAGCCAAGCAGTTGCTGGGGGACATGCTGATTGGAGTGACCAACTTCTTCCGCGACCGAGAAGCCTTCGAGGCGCTTGAGCGCCACGTGCTGGGCCCTCTGATGTCAACAGGCGATGACGAAGCTCGCCCCGATGAGGTGCGCATCTGGTCTGCTGGATGCTCGACAGGCGAGGAGGCGTATAGCCTGACGATCCTGTGTACCGAGCACCAGAAGCTTGAGGCCAACCCGGTCAAAATCCAGGTTTTTGCCACGGACATTGATGAGCGTGCCATTGCGGTAGGCCGGGCTGGCGCTTACCCGGAAGCGATCATCACCGACGTGCCACCCACGCGTCTGCGGCAGTATTTCCTCAAGGAAGGTGAGCACTACCGCGTCCGCAAGGAAGTCCGCGAAAAGGTCTTGTTTGCCAAACACAGCCTATTGTCCGACCCGCCATTCTCTCAGATCGACCTCATTGTCTGCCGCAACCTGCTGATCTACCTGGATCGGGACATCCAGCGAGAAATGTTGCAGATGGTCCACTTTGCCCTCAAGCCGGGCGGTTATCTTTTCATGGGCTCGTCCGAGTCTGCTGATGCCTGCCCGGACCTGTTCACGCCGGTCGACAAGCGTAACCGGATTTTCCGTGCACGAGCGGGCGCCAACATCAATCGCCGGGCGCCTTCTATGCCCCGGGGTGGCTTTGCGCTGTCCAGTCTTGCCGCGCCGCCACCCATGCTGCCGCCTACGCGTAAATTTTCCTATGCCGATATCCATCAGCGGGCGATGGCTGAGCAGATGCCGCCGAGCATGATTGTCGATCCCAATGGCGACATCCTGCACATGAACGAGGGTGCTGGCAGATTCCTGCGTTACGTTACTGGGGAAGTGGGACGAAACGTACTGGTGCTGATCATGCCGCAGTTGCGCCTGGAGCTTCGCACCACGCTGTACCAGGCCCAGCAAAGTGGTAAAGCCACGCTGTCCCGCAAGATCCGGGTGAACGATCCTGAAGGCGACTACCTGGTCGATATCACGGCGCGTCCCTTCAAAGACGAAGCCACCGATCAGGATGTGCGTACAATCGTGTTCAACGTCACGTCCATCGAACCCGGCGCCGATCTGCTCGACCTGGATTTGCAAACCGAGAACAAGGTGCTGGCCAGTCTGGAAAACGAGCTGCAGCGAACCAAGACCCACCTGCAGGAAACCATCGAGCAATCGGAGGTTTCGAGCGAGGAGCTGAAGGCGTCCAACGAAGAAATGCAGGCCATCAACGAGGAGTTGCGCTCCGCGACGGAAGAGCTGGAAACCAGCAAGGAAGAACTTCAGTCGATCAACGAAGAGCTGCTCACGGTCAATTACGAGCTCAAGACCAAGGTCGAAGAAACCGACAAGATCAACGACTACCTGGCGAACCTCATTGCCTCCACGGATATCGCCACGGTGTTCGTTGACCGCAACATGCATATCCGCTGGTTCACACCGCGCGCCAAGGACATTTTCAGCATGCTGCCGGTGGATACCGGGCGCTCGCTGCTGGATATCACCCATCGCTTCAATTATCCAGAATTGGCCGAAGACGCGTCGTCCGTGTATGAATCGCTGACCATGCTGGAGCGGGAAGTCAGCAGCGCCGAAGGCCGCTGGTACATTGCCCGGCTCCTGCCGTACCGCTCCAGCGAAGACCATATCGATGGTACGGTGCTGACCTTCATCGATATCACCAAGCGGCGTGAGGCCGAAGAAGATCTGCGCCTGGGCCAGGAACGCATGCGCCTGGTCGCCGAAAGCACCCACGATTTCGCCATCATCATCCTGGATGAACACGGCAAGATCACGGACTGGAACACCGGCGCTCAGCTGATCTTTGGCTACACCGCTGAAGAGGTTATCGGTTCCTCCTACGAGCTGATTTTCTCCGCTGAAGATCGTAGCGCGGGTGTTGCCCAGAACGAGATGCGCAATGCCCGTGAGCATGGGCGCGGAGAGGATGAGCGCTGGCACGTGCGCAAGGACGGTAGCCGGTTCTTCTGCAGCGGAGAAATCGCCTTGCTCCGAGCTGAAAGTGCTCTGGGGTACGTGAAAATTGCTCGTGACCTGACGGGGCATAAACGGCTGCACGATGAGCAGAGCAGAAAGCTTGCCGAGACACAGAGCACGATCCACATGAAGGATGAGTTCTTTGCCGTCATGTCCCATGAGCTCAAGCACCCGCTTAACCTGATTCAACTGAACGCAGAAATTCTTCGAAGGCTCCCTTCCGTTCGCAACACCGAGAACGCCAGCAAGGCGGTCGGCGCCATCGGCGAGGCTGTTACCAGCCAGGCCCGTATTATTGATGACCTGCTCGATGTGGCGCGCATTCGTACGGGCAAGCTGAAGTTGAAGACCCGCCTGCTCGACATCGGTGCCATGCTGAATGAAATCCACTCAATCGTTATCGACGAGTATCCCAACGCAGAGATCACCCTAGAGAAACCGAGCGCGGAAGTGCCGGCGATGATTATCGACGGCGACCCGACCCGCCTGGAACAGGTGATCTGGAACCTTCTGCAAAATGCGCTGAAGTTCAGCGGTGAAGCGGCCAAGGTACGTATTGTGCTCAGCAAGGCGGACAAGCACGCCCACATCGATATCATCGACAACGGTGTCGGATTGCCTACTGCCGAACTTGAAAACGTATTCGACCTGTTCAAGCAGGCCAAACCCAAGCATGCCACCCACCAGCGAGACGGCCTGGGTATCGGCCTGTCGCTGGTTCGCCAGCTGGTCCAGGCGCATGGGGGCTCCGTCGTTGCCCGATCTGCGGGGATCGGTCATGGCTGTACGTTCAGTGTCTCGCTGCCACTCTCTCAGGAGCTGATTAAAGAGCCGAAGGATGGGGATGAAGCCGGCGAGTCCCAAGGGCGACTGAAGGGTCTCAAAGTTTTGCTGGTCGATGACTCGCCAGCAGTCCTGGATGTGATGCGCATGCTGCTTGAAATGGAGAGTGCCCAGGTCAAGAGCTACAGCGATCCTGCCCAGGCGCTTGAGCATTCACTCCAGGAGCGCTTCGATGTCATTCTTACCGACATCGGAATGCCGGAGATGGATGGGCATGAACTGATAAGTGCCCTTAGGGCCGGCAAGGTTCATAAGTACACGCCTGCGATTGCATTGAGCGGTTATGGCGTGGCGAAGGACATGCAGTTCGACCGACACCTCACCAAGCCCGTGCAGTATGGCGACCTGGTCGGAACTATCGAGTCGTTGTGTAAAAGCGCATTGTCCTGACGTGTGGCCGGCAGGAGGGTGGCGACTGATCATCAGCCTGAAGTGAGTCAGTTTCGGTAGCTCTTCCGCTCACTGAATGTCAACAGCGGTCGTTATTCTCAGATAAACCGACCGCTGTTCTCAGAGCCGAAATCCGCTTGATTTCACTTCTATCTTTCCAGTAACCAAGCCCACCCGGCGGCGGTTGGGTCACCGGGTCTTTCGGCGTCGTCCAACGCTTTCAAGGCATTGAACTGGACTGCGCACTTATGCGCAGTTTCTCAAGATCCGTGCAACAGCTGTCTGATAGCCCCCTTTCATAGGCTCTCAGCGATGTCATAGCCTGGCTGCAAGCGTTCAGCTGTGCCGTTATTCGAATCGAGTCCGCCTTGGTCATTTACAAATGTCCTTAGAGGCTTAAACGGTCAGGATCCGGCCCAGTTCACATGCCGGACAAATTTCACGCTCTCTAGACCATACACCGACCGGCGGTTACCGCGCTACCGGGATTTGCTGCAGTGCCGCGCTCTGCTGATCCGAGGCAAATTGACGGCTGAAACGCCCATGAAATTGAACGAGTCGCAGCAGGAAACGTCTTCAGGGAAGAAGCCCATTACTCTGTATCGCGAGAGGCTGGGTGTTGATGGGTGATGATACGAGTGCATGTATGCGGGACAAACGAAAAGGCAGAATCAAATCCAGGGCAACGATAATCTGCCTGCGAAGCGGCAGGGTACTGCTTGTCCGGAAGAAAGGCGGCAAATGGAATTTCCCAGGTGGTTCGATTGAGCCTGGTGAGAGCCCTCATACAGCTGCAGCAAGAGAGCTACGTGAAGAGACATCGATTGAAGGGTATGGCCTGCTGTCTCTGTGTTCAATCAAAGTGGATTCAGTTGTGCATCACATCTTCACCACCCGATTCCACGAAAATGAGAAGCCTGTTGCCGACCATGAAATCGTCGCGTGTAAATGGGTGCTTCGCGAAAAGCTTACACCTCAATTGCTGACGTCCGCAGCAGCCGGCCTCTTGGCAACGCGGCTGCCTGCTCTGACCGCCTGATGAAAGTTGCAAAGTTGTACAAGAAAATTTGTTTGTATCAAAAATTAGACCGGTTGTCTGATGCCTGTATTCGCAGAGCCTAAGTCATTGAACTGCCTCTTGGCTTTGCTATGGTGAGGTTTCCGCATCAGACTAAAGTCGTAGGAGGGCGGCATGCGTATTCGAGGTGACGTGTTTTGGAATTGGGCGGATCCAGTGCTTCATCATCGTATCCATGACGAGGAGCTCGATGACGGCACCACGATTGATGTCCAGGTCAGGCTCTCACGCACCGGCCAGACGCAAATGTTCATCGGAGTGTATGCTGGCTGTGGAATGGCTTTGCATGAAGAAGCGTTCGATTCCCGCCCGGGCGAATCGATGACTCGGGCTCTGGCCTGGGGTGTTGGTAGAGCTAGGCGTCTGGCTACAGATCAACGGCGGGAAGCGATGAAGATGGCCTAGGACACTGTGTAATTCGAAGTTGGTCGTATGCCGCTCATGTTGATCATTCATCTCTCTGATGTGCGGGGCGCCAGCAGCGTGATCTTCGGTGCGTACGACATTCGCGAAGGCTGCGCAGCGGGTTACTACCCGCAAAGCAACCCGTTGAAGACGCTCTGGCACCGCGCCGAGCACGTCAAGGTGCCTGCGGCCAGGTCGGTTCCGGTTACGCTGGACCGCGCGCAGTCGTTGGCGGCTGATCCGCAAAGCGGCTTGCCAGCGGAATATCCGCTTGGTTGAGTTCGGCGGTGCGGCGACAGCGCTTCTGGCTGCGCGGCTTCAGTTCGCCATCACTATCAGCTTTCATATCGTCCTGGCGGCGTTCAGCATTGGCCTGGCCCAGTGGTTGATGGTGCTTGAAGCACTGTGGTTGTACCGTCGTGATCAGCAGCTGATGGCCATCTACCGTTTCTGGCTGAAGGTGTTTGCGTTGACGGTGGCTGTCGGTACCGCATCGGGGCTGGTGATGGAGTATCAGTTCGGGCTCAACTGGTCGGGGTTGTCCTCGGCGGCCGGGGAGGTGATCGGGCCCTTGATGTTCTATGAAGTACTGGTAGCGTTTTTCCTGGAGGCGGGATTCCTTGGGGTCATGCTGTTCGGCCTCAACAAGGTCGGTCCGAGGCTGCACTTCATGGCCACCTGCGCAGTGGCTGTCGGGGCATTGGTCAGCGCTTTCTGGATCCTCAGTGCCAACTCATGGATGCAGACCCCCGCAGGCTACTCGATCGATGCCCACGGCCGCTTCGTCGCCGAAGACTGGTGGGCGATCATCTTCAATCCGTCATTTCCTTACCGTCTGGCGCATATGCTGGTGGCTGCGTTGCTGGGTACCGCCACAATGGTTGCGGGAGCGGGCGGTTGGCAACTGCTGCGCGCGCCTTCAAACCAGCGCGCACGGCAGCAGTATTCGATGGCGCTGTGGGCCATTGCAGTGCTGGCGCCCTTGCAGGTGGCGATAGGCGACCTGCATGGACAGCACACGCTCGAGACGCAACCGATCAAGGTCGCGGCCATCGAGGGCTCTTGGCACCGCCCGGCGAAAGGTGCCGGTGAGCCGATGAGGCTGTTCGCCGTGCCTGACATGGCGTTGCAGCAAAACCGCCTTGAAGTGGCCATCCCGCGGGTGGGGTCGCTGTACCTGACTCACGACCTTGTTGGCACGATCGCCGCGCTCGATGAATTTGCACGCGAAGACCTGCCACCGGTGCCGGTAGTGTTCTTTGCCTTTCGCATCATGGTTGGCCTGGGGTTGCTGATGGTCATGCAGGGCATTGCTGGCTTGGTGGTGCGCTGGCGTGGGCGGCTAACGAGTGCGCGGTGGCTGCAATGCGTCAGTGTAGGGTTGGCGCCTGCGGGCTTTGTAGCCATGCTCAGTGGCTGGGTAGTGACCGAAGTCGGCCGTCAACCGTTTACCGTTTATGGCCTGTTGCGCACGGCCGACAGCGTGTCGCCGGTGGCCACCTCGACCGTTTTGGCTGCCACGGTGGCGATCCTGGCGTTCTACGTGATCACCTTCGGTATCGGGTTGTGGTTGTTGTTGCATGTGCTGCGCCGGGCGCCCGCGCTGGACGAGGCGGGCCCTGAGCCGCGAGTCGGGGAACAACCATGAGCCTCCTGGGTGTCGACCTGCTGACCCTGTTGAGCGCCGCAGCGCTGGCGTTCTCGGTGCTTGTCTATGTGTTGCTCGATGGTACCGATCTGGGTGTTGGCATGCTCATGGCTGCTCATCGTCGCGCCGAAGAGCGCGAGGTGCTGGTGCTCACGATTCTGCCGATCTGGGATGCCAATGAGACTTGGCTGGTATTGGGCGGTGGAGGGCTGCTGGCGCTATTCCCGACAGCCTACGCGGTGTTGTTGCCAGCGCTTTATGTGCCGTTGCTGTTGATGTTCATGGGCTTGATCCTGCGTGCAGCAGGCCTTGAGTTTCGTGAGCACTTGACCCGCAAACGCTGGTCGGATGCCGCAACGCTGGGTGGCTCGCTGCTTGCCACGCTGTGCCAGGGGCTGGTGTTGGGCACGTTGATCCAGGGTGTCCCACACTATCAGGGTCAATACAGTGGCGACGGCAAAGAATGGCTGGCGCCTTTTCCTTTGTTTTGCGCGTTGGCGCTGGTTGTCAGCTATCTGTGGCTGGGCGCTTGCTGGCTGTACTGGCGAACTGAAGGAACACTGCAAGTGCGCGCAAAGCACCAGGCTCGGCTGTTATGCGGGGTTGCCGTACTGGTGCTGGTCGCTGTGCTGCTCCTGACCATGGCGCTGGATGCACGCTACTGGCAGCGGCTGAGCCAGGGCTGGGTCGTGCTTACGGCCGGTGCGGCCTTGGCAGTGCTACTCGCGGGATTTTCCCTGGCCTGGGGCAGGACGCGGGATTGGTTGCCGTTGTCGTTTGCCCTGGGCGTCATCTGCTTCGCGTTCACGCTCATGCTGATCGCGCTCTTCCCCTTGGCAGTTCCGCCGGCGCTGACCCTTGTCGAGGCCAGCGCCTCAAGATCCACCCAGCTGTTCATGCTGATCGGCTTCGCAGCCGTGGTGCCGCTGACGCTGGCTTATAACACCTGGGGCTTCCGGGTGTTCGCCGGCAAGCTCCGAGCGCGTCGTCGTTAGCGCAAAGCGGGTGGGGACTTGGCCCCCGCCCGATCAGAGCACTTTGTCGAGCGTGATCGGAAAATCCCTTACACGCTTGCCCGTGGCATGGTAGACCGCGTTGGCCACCGCAGCGGCCACCCCGACGACGCCGATTTCACCCACCCCCTTGGAGCCCAGTTCATTGACAATGTCGTCGTGCTCCTCAACGAAGATCACTTCGATATCCCCGCAGTCTGCATTGACCGGGATGTGGTACTCCGCAAGATTGTGATTGACGATGCGGCCTAGCCGATGGTCGGTCAACGCTGCTTCGTGCAGGGCCATGCCCACCCCCCAAACTACGCCCCCCAGGATCTGGCTGCGTGCGGTTTTCGGGTTGATCACACGTCCTGCCGCCACAGCGCTGACCACCCGAGTTACATCGATCGTGCCAAGGTCCTCGTCGACGTGGACTTCCACGAATACCGCCGAATGGGTGGCGGTGGAGAACGGCTGGCGCCTGGCGCCGGGCTCTGCGTCGATCTGCACGTCGAACTTACCGTCGGGGGCGATCGCCACGATGTCCGCCAAGGCCCAGCGATGGCTGCCCGCGTGCAGGTAGCCATCGATGAAAGAAATCTGCTGCCGGGGTGTGTTGGCCACCTGGGGGTACATTTTGCGCGCATGTTCCAGCACCCGGGTGCGCAGGACATGGCAGGCTTGGCGCACGGCCGAGCCCACCGACGACACCGTGAACGATCCGCCCTGAAGCGGGGCGGTGGGCAGTGAGGAGTCACCCAGCATGAAGGTGACATCCTGCACCTTGACGCCAGCTGCGTCGGCGGCGATCTGAGTCATGACCGTATAAGTGCCGGTTCCGATATCGGTGGTGGCACTGCTGACGGTGAGTTTACCTTGGCTATCGATGCGCGCTTTGGCGCTGGCCTTCATCTGCATGGCTTCCCAGACGCCGCCAGCCATCCCCCAGCCGATCAACCGTTTGCCACTGCGCATGCTGCGCGGTTGCGGATTGCGGCCCTGCCAGCCAAAGCGTTCGGCACCTTGCTGATAGCACGCCAGTAACTCCTTGCTGGAGTAAGGCTTGCCCTCGTTGGCATTGTTGTCGGTGAAATTGCGGCGGCGCAGGTCTACCGGGTCGATCTGCGCTGCACAGGCGAGCTCATCCATCGCGCATTCCAGTGCAATCATCCCGGACGCGGCCCCAGGCGCCCGCATGTCCAGCGGGGTGTAGACATCGAGCGAGGCCAGGCGATAACTGAGCGCCACGTTGTCGCACTGGTAAAGCATGCCGCTCCATTCCACCAGCTGCTCGGTGAAGTCCTCGAAGCGGGAGGTCTGGCCAAGCGCATCGTGAGCGATCGCCAGCAAGCGCCCGTTTGTGTCTGCACCCAGGCGCAAACGTTGCTCGGTGCGGGGTCGGTAACCAAAGGTGAACATCTGCTGGCGGGTCAGGGTCACGCGCACCGAGCGCTTGAGGTGCAACGCCGCCAGCACTGCCAGCGGCAACTGGTACTGCGGGCGCAAGCCCGAGCCGAAGGCGCCGCCGACGAATGCCGCCCGCACACGAATGTTTGCCTTGGGCAGGCCGAACACCTTGTGCAGGTAGTCCTGGCAGTTCTGCGTGCCTTGGGTCTTGTCGTGGATTTCCAGGGTGCCGTCGGGCTTGTAGTGAACGGTCGACGCATGGGGCTCCATCGGGTTGTGGTGTTCGTTGGCCGTCAGATACGTGGCATCCACCTGTACCGGCGCCTCGGCAAACTGCCCGGCGAAGTCGCCACGCGGCGCCGGTGTTTCGGCGGGTGCGGCATGCGATTGTTGGCATGCGCCCAGGTCTGTCTGGTGAGCCTTCTCGGCATATTTGATTTTGATCAGCGAGCCTGCATAGCGGGCCAGTTCGAGGGTTTCGGCGATCACCAGCGCCAACGGTTGGCCGCTGTAGAGCACGCGATCATTGAACAAGGGCCGAAAAGGCGCCCCCTCGGCAGAGTCGGCATCGCTGTAGTCGTCGTCATAACTGGATATAGGCGGACGATGGCCATGGTCGAGCACGGCGATGACCCCGGGCACGCACATGGCCTGCGTACTGTCGATGTCGAGTACCCGACCGCGGGCAATGGTACTGGACACGACGCTGCCGTGTAGCAGGCCCGCCTGGGGATATTCGCCCGCATAGCGGGCCTGTCCGGTGACTTTCGTCACACCGTCCACGCGGTCCAGGGGCGTGCCGACTACTGGTGTGCTGTTGATCATGGTCGTAGCCTCCCGTTGGCGGCACCGCGCGCCGCGTCATCCAATGCCCGCACGATTGCTCGCTGAGCGAGCGTTACCTTGAAGCCGTTGTGGCTCAGGGGTTGTGCACCTTGCAGCATCGTTTGTGCAGCGCGGGTGAAGAGCGCTTCAGAAGGCACCTGGCCGGCCAGCATGCACTCCACAACCGAATCCCGCCACGGCTTGTGGGCTACGCCGCCCAGTGCCAGGCGCGCCTGCTGGATCACATCGCCATCGAAGTTCAAGGCTGCAGCGACTGACACCAGCGCGAACGCGTAGGAGGCGCGGTCGCGTATTTTCAGATAACGGTAATAGTGTTCGAACAGCGGGGGCGGCAGTTCGATGCCTGTTACCAGCTCATTGAATGCCAGTTGATTGTCGCGCTCGGGGGTGTCCCCGGGCAGTCGATGGAAATCCGCGAAAGGTATCTGCCGTTCGCCGGACGGCCCCTGTACGTGGACCACGGCTTCAAGCGCTGCCAATGCCACGCACATGTCCGAGGGATGGATCGCGACACAGGCGTCGCTGGCACCGAGAATGGCATGGATGCGGTTCATGCCTGCACGCGCAGGGCATCCGCTTCCCGGTTCGCGCTTGTTGCACGGGGTGCCGGTGTCGTAGAAATAGTAGCAGCGGGTACGTTGCAACAAGTTGCCACCGGTACTGGCCATGTTCCTCAACTGCGGCGGTGCCCCAGCCAGGATCGCGTCTGACAGCAGTGGATAATGCTGCTCGATCATCGAGTGCCAGGCCAGGTCGGCATTGCTCACCCGTGCACCGATCAATACGCCGCCGCCGGGGGTGGAGTGAATACCGTCCAGCCCAAGGCCGGAGATGTCGATCAGGCGCTCTGGGCGCACCACGTTTTCCTTCATAAGGTCGATCAGGTTGGTGCCCCCGGCGATGAAGTGCGAGCAGGCGTCAGCTAGGTTCACCGCTTCGCTGACCGAGGCGGGCTTGTGGTAGCTGAAGGGCGTCATGGGTTCGGCCCTCGTTGCGGCTGGGCCCCGTCGGTCATCAACGGCAGGGCTTCTTCCACTGCTGCGACGATGTTGCCGTAGGCGCCACAGCGGCAAAGATTGCCGCTCATCTGCTCGCGAATGGCCTCGCGGGTGTCGGCACGTCCCTCGTGAACCAGCCCCACCGCAGAGCAGATCTGCCCCGGGGTGCAGTAGCCGCACTGGAACGCATCGTGGGTGATGAAGGCGCGCTGCATGGGGTGCAAAACGTCGCCGCTGGCCAGCCCTTCGATGGTCAGCAGGTCGGCCCCGTCGCACATGATAGCCAAGGTCAGGCAGGCATTGATGCGCTTGCCATCGCGCAGCAACGTGCACGCGCCGCACTGGCCATGGTCGCAACCTTTCTTGGTGCCGACCAGGTCCAGTTGCTCACGCAGCAGGTCAAGCAAGGTGACCCAGGGATGCACTTGCAGGGTTCGGGGCTGACCATTGAGGGTCAGGCAGATGGGGTGCTGTGCAGCCCCGTTGTAGGCGATCGCGCTCATGGTAGGTCCTCACGGTCAGGGTTTGCGCAGTCTGCTGCGTCTCTGTTTTTGCGACCGGGCCGGCTGATCAAACGTTCAGCCGGCTCGCCGAGGTGCCTGTCACTTCTTGCCAGGCAGCACCGAGCCGAGCACCTGCTTGGCTGTTTGCATAATGATGCCCGCCTGGTCGGGGTCGCCCTTGAGCAAGCTGCTGGCAAACTTCTTTGCCTGTTCCAACTTGATGTGGGGTGGCAAGGGCGGCACGTTCGGGTCGGTCTTGAACTCGATCAGTACTGGCCGATCGGCAGCCAGCGCACGCTCCCACGCAGCGGCAACGTCCTCTTCGCGATCTACGTAGATACCTTGCAGGCCAATGGAAATGGCAAACAGATGGTAGGGCACGTCAGGGATCGACTGCGAAGCTTCGAACTTGGGGTCGCCCTCCATGACCCGTTGCTCCCAGGTTACTTGGTTGAGGTCTTCATTGTTGAACACGGCACAGATCCATTGCGGGTTGTCCCACTGCTGCCAGTATTTGGCCACGGTGATCAGTTCGGCGAGGTTGTTCATCTGCATCGCCCCATCGCCCACCAAAGCAACTACAGCCCGTTGCGGGTGGGCGAATTTGGCTGCAATCGCATAGGGCACGGCGGCGCCCATGCAGGCCAGGCCGCCGGACAGCGAGCACTGCATCCCCTGGCGAATCTGCAGGTCGCGGGCAAACCAGTTGGCACAGGAGCCGGAGTCGCTGGTGATGATGGCGTGGTCGGGCAGGCGAGGGGAAAGCTCATGGACCACGCGTTGCGGGTTGATCGGGTCGGCCTTGACCAGGGCGCGCTTGGCCACGGTCTTGTCCCACTGTGCACGCCAGGTTTCTACCTTGTCGCGCCAGCGTCGGTCGGTCTTGTGGTCAAGTAACGGCAACAGTGCGTGCAATGTTTCGCTGGCGTCGCCGACGAGGTTGACCTCCATCGGGTAGCGCAGGCTTAGCATGTCGGGTTGCAGGTCGATCTGCACGCCTCGTGCCTGGCCTTCCTTGGGTAGAAACTCGGAATAGGGAAAGCCGGAGCCGATCATCAGCAGGGTGTCGCATTCGCTCATCAGCTGATAACTGGGCTCGGTGCCGAGCAGGCCGATCGATCCAGTGACCCATGGGAGGTCGTCCGGCAGCACCGCCTTACCCAGCAGCGCTTTGGCCACCCCGGCGCCAAGTGTTTCGGCAATTGCAATGACCTGCTCTGTCGCCTGCAGCGCGCCGGCACCCACCAGTATCGCCACCTTGCGACCGGCGTTCAGTAGTTCGGCCGCGCGCTGCAAGTCCTCCTCGAAGGGCAGCACCCTGGGCTTGCTGAAGCCCATGCCGGAATGCACCGTACCGTGGGCCCTGGGTGGTTCGTTGTAGGGTAGGTCCTGCAAGTCGTTGGGCAGGATGATGGCGGTGACGCGGCGTTCGCCGACGGCGGTGCGCACCGCACGGTCGAGCAGATGGCGTACCTGCTCCGGCGTCGATGCCTGCTGGACGAACGCACCGGCGACGTCCTTGAACATCGACAGCAGGTCCAGTTCCTGCTGGTAGTGCCCACCCAGTGCCGCACGGGCCTGCTGACCGACGATGGCCAGCACCGGCTGGTGGTCCATGCGTGCATCGTACAGGCCGGTAAGCAAGTGCGAGGCGCCCGGGCCGGAGGTGGCCATGCACACACCGAGCTCGCCTGTGAACTTGGCATGGGCGCTGGCCATGAAGGCGGCCATCTCCTCATGGCGGGCCTGGATGAACTCTATCTTGCCTTTGGCCCGGCTCAGCGCGCCGAATACACCATTGATGCCGTCGCCAGGGTAACCGAAGATGCGCCGTACGCCCCATTGATACAAACGCTCTACCAGAAAGTCGCCTACCGTGCCGGTCATTGCCTGCTCCCGTTCTGTTATCGATAGGCTTCTGGACTTGGCACGTGCCGGGAAAGTTTCAACGGTATGTGCACCCGTCTGCCGGCTGGAACCAGGCAACCGCCGACGGGTTCGAAGTTGCACCGATAACCCCTCAGGGTGCGCATCATGACGCTCATGAATACACAAGATGCCAGCGTGCAGACCTTGTATTTCTAAGACGACGGCGCGACGCCGAACAGCCGTTTTCCCGTACTGCTTTATCGGTTGAAACTTGACCCGTCGGAGGACAATGCCAGCGCATTCGAGGTGATGTTTGCGGCTCACCAATGGACCCCGCTCTGGCGCTCAGGGATTTTCGACTATCACCACTTTCATCCAAACGCTCACGAGGCACTCGGGATTGCCTGTGGACGGGCCCGTTTGACGCTTGGCGGTGAATACGGGCAAAGCGTGAGCGTGGAGCGGGGAGATGTGCTGGTGCTGCCAGCAGGTACGGGCCATCGCTGCATCGAGTGCAGCGATAACTTCCTGGTGGTCGGCGCCTATCCTCTTGGGCAGGAAGACTACGACATTCAGCGGCCCGACAGAGCAGCACACCCGCGCAATCTCGCGCGCATCGCCCAGGTGCTGTGCCCTGAACAAGACCCGGTCTGCGGTATTCGGGGCATGCTGCTGACGCAATGGCGTTGAGTGTGAGGCGAGTGAGCCTCACGCTGCGCCGACCTTCTCCGATTACCCCTGTTTTTGCAGGGCTTCGACCAACTGGGCCTTGTTCATGCTCGAGCGCCCCTTGATGTCTTTGCTGCGCGCCTCCTTCATAAGGCTTTGCTTGCTTTGTGATTCCAGCGACGCGCGCGAAGTGCGTGAGTGCCCTTGACGAGACTCGGCGGCGCGTTTGGCTGAATCCGTGCGTGCGGTCTTCTTCTCGCGTGACGCAGTCCTCCTCCCCGAGCCTCCCGGCTTTTCACCACCACCGGATTGCTTGTTCACGGTGGCCCAGGCGCGCGCTTCGGCTTCGTCCTTGCCCACGCCCTTGTCCTCGTACGATTGCTCGATGTGCTCGGCCTTGCGTTTCTGCTTGTCCGTATATTTGTCCTTGTCACCGCGTGGCATGGCATCCACTCCTGAGTGTGTTGCTTGATCAATGGCGAAACTGAAACGCTGGGCCATGAGCGGGAGATCCTCCGCCATTTGGCCATTCCACCTAGCTGCCCGATCCTGAACCTGATCCACTACCGGTTGAGCCACCACTACCACTCGCCGGTCCTGCACCGCTACCATCCCCCCCATTATCACCGGAGCCCGAGTCAGTATCGGTGCCGTCACCGCCCGTGTTGTCCGTTCCATTGTCATGGGTACCGCCATTACCCGTGCCCATTCCATCTGCTGGTATTCCAGAGCCTGTCGCATCGCCTTGGCCGTTCATGGACCCATTGCTGTGAGGTTGCGTGCCCGGGGCGCGCTGATCGTTCAGGTCTGTGGCAGCCAGGGCAAATGGCGCCGCGCAACCCAAGCACATTGCGAGCAGCAACGCGCACGGTTTCTCTGCTTTCATGGTGAAACTCCCTCTCTGGTTGTTCACCCTGTGTTCGGCCTGCTGTTTACCGAAGGGTGCCCGCAGAGCGACGGAAGGTTCTGATGCAGAAAGGCCGGCTGTCACGGTCAGGCCGATCGCGATCGAGGGCATTGGGAGGATCAAGAGCGCTTACCTGTCGAAGTGGATGAACCGACGCCCCTTTCTGAGGAAAGGCGTTCAACCGAAGGTCCGGCTTCGACAGGCTGCCACGCCACTCGTCTAGCTGCAGGCACTCTCAAGCATCGCCCGCTTTCCAAGTTTAGGTGCAGGTACCATCTGCCTCTGAACGGAGAAAGGACATGGTCATTGATGAAAATGCTCCCGGTAAGGTATCGCAGCAGGTGATCGGCGATAAACACGGTGATGAAACATCGCAGCGTCGCGGGACAGAAGAGGTTGAGGTCCCGTTGCCGCCTGAGGATGAGTCCCCTGTAGAAGAAGAGATGGATGATGTGGATGCAAACAACTCAGTATCCAGTGAACACCCAAACCCTAGCGGTGCGAGTAGTAGGCGGGATGTGCGCCGGGATAATCAACTAAAGGAAGGGGCTCCCATACCTGATGATCCGCGTATCAACCCCGGTCTGGGCAATGACAAGGAAAGCCAGCGTTCCCCTGGAGTTCCGGCGAGCGACCCTGAATCAGGGGCGTAGCATGCCTGGAAGTTCCGGGAAGCCAACCTCCCCGCTGATTGCGGGCGTGGGACCCTCGCTATGCTGATGCCAGCCATGCAAGGTATTTTTTTGTCGGTCAGGTCGAGGACGACATGCCAAATCAAAACATGGATCAAGCCGAGCAGTTGGTGGCTGAGGTGCTCGCTGCGGCCTGCCTGGCCATCGAAAAGGACGCAGGCTCAGTAAATGATCTAAGTGTCATACGACATTTACTGCGTTGTGCCTTTGAAGCACTTCGCTCTCGGCACATCTCAGTGCACAGTCAAGTGGGAGTGAGGGAGTTTCAGCTTCCGAGCGACAAGGTTGCTATCGCGGATCCGGGCACTGGCTGGAGAGTTGTGATGAGGAAGCGCGGACGGCAAGTCGTGCTGGATCGGGCTCGCCTTCAATCTCACTGTGCATTCATGACCATGGGCCGCTGGTGCAGATCAGCGCTGAGAAGCAATCTTCAAAGGGTCTTTAGAATCCTGGGACATCCTGAATTCCGTTGACGCATTTGGAATGCCTCCCACGTCACATCCCATCACAGTATCTATCCATAATCCGCTCGGCGGGGCTGTCTCTTCTGCTCCGCTGCGCTAAGGTTCAGAAACCCCATATATAAGACTAAAGTCGTAGGAGGGCGGCATGCGGATTCGCGGTGACATTTTCTGGAAATGGGCAGACCCGGCGCTACATCACAGGACGCACTATGAGAGCTTGGATGACGGCACTACGATGGATGTCCAAGTGCGCCTTTCGCGCACAGGTGACACGCAAATGTTCATAGGCGTGTATGCCGGCACCGGTATGCCACTGCACGAAGAAGCCTTCGACACGCGGCCAGGAGAGTCGATGACGCGTGCCTTGGCCTGGGGGGTTGGCCGTGCAAGGTGCCTCGCTGCTGAGCGTCACCAGCCGAAACAACGGATTGCTTAAAACATCGCTGGAAACCGTGGGTTGCAGTTTCCGTTCAGCGATCCACGGCTTGATGCGTCCAGGCGGCATAAGCCGCTTTGAGAGAGTGAGGCAGATGAGGTAAACCGGGTTTCGATTCGCCCGCCACCTTCAACCATTCGCTCAACCATGCGATGACCAGGGGGCGCGTTACAGGGCTAGGTCCCACCTGGCGCTCCAATTCAGCAGCAATCTGATCCAGAGAGACGAGCTCAGCGTCCAGTCGGGCTATCTGATCAGCCATGGTGTTGTCCTCCTAGTCCGGCTGCTTATGTGGCTAGCCGCAGTCTCTGGTTACTATCTTGAGCGAGCTTGCAAACTGTCAAGCCGTTGGCCGTGCCTCACGAGGCAGAACGGTGCCTTTCGGTGGCCAGGCTTGGCGTCAATGACAAGGCCCCACGCTCCCGAGAGTTAAACATCGACTGAAGATTCTTTTCGATATTTCGGCAGAGGTCATCGGTACGAATGCTGTGTTGGCTACGCCCGAATGGTGCTTGCAAGTCGGTGCCGATTCGCTCCATGGCCAGCAACATGCAACCTACCACCGTGGAGACGACCGGTGTGAACCAGCCCAAAGAGGGCACCAGGCTGAGCGGCATGATCACGCAAAAGAGGGTGCTGAATATCCTGGGGAAGTAGGTGTAAGGGTAGGGAAGCGGCGTATTGGCAATCCGCTCCATTCCGCCTTGCCAGTTCGAAATATCGACCAACGTGGACTCAAGGCGGGCTAGGCGGATGCTGTCGAGGCGGCCCTCCTGAAACTCCCTAGCGATGATTTCTGCAGAGCCGCTGAGGATGTCGTTTGGCAAATTGCTTGCTGTGGTGAGCAACTGCAGGTCGTGGTTGGACAGCAGCGGCGTTAAAGCAGAGATGTCCCGTTTTCCTTGCAGATGCATTCGCAAGGCCTGGAGGTAGGCCACGTGACGCTGAATGAGCCTAGCCTTGACTGGATTGGCAAGCTGCTCATCGTCGATCAGCGTCAGTACCTGGCGGCCATAGCTTCTCGAGCTGTTGACCATCGAACCCCATAATGTCCGTGCCTCCCACCATCGGTTGTAAGCGCTGGAGTTACGAAAACTGATCAGCACTACCAGGGCTGAGCACAACAGTGACAGGGGCATCAACGGCAGCTCAAACCCATATCCCGCCGCGAGCATCGCATCCAGGGTGACTGCGACGTCCCACAGCAATAGCCAGAACAGCGCCCAACCAACATACGTGATTGTCCGGGCCAGGCATTTCCATTTGTTCGCCAGTGCAGCTTCCATATCGCATCTCTCCTCATCAACTGGGCGCTGGGGCTTATTGCCTGATCAAGGAGATTACGGCGCGATCCTTAACAGGAACTTAATGCCTATCCGCACTTACACGCCGGAAATACGCGAGGCATCTGTAATGTCAGGGAGTAGAAGGGTGGTATTGCAGCCCGGCCGAAGCCGGGCCTTTCAGCTCAACGCCGGTCATCAGAAAGTGGCGTCGGTTCATCCGCTTCGGGAGGCAACCGTTCTTGGTCCTCCCAATCCTCTGGGCTATCCATGCCTGGCTTCCTTAGCGGATCGTACTTCTTAGGGTCATCGGGGTTCAGGGTAGGATTATTTACATCAGGACCAGGCATCGATGGATCTGAGACTTGCGGTTGATCTTGAAAATTCGAGTCAATAGACATAGCGACCTCTCCGATAGAGTCCAGTTTTTCCGGGCCGTACGCTTTGGAAACTACCTAATTCATCGAGGTGCGCTCGAGCAGATGAATGGGCAACAAAATGCCCCACTCAAGGGGCGGACCCAACACCTCGGGGAAGAATGATCGGGTGATTGCGACGGCTATCAGTGTTGAGCGTCAGCTCTGGGCCGACGGCTGCTTTCCACGAAAGATATCTCAGAGTCGGTAGCGGACCCTCATGAGCGACCTGATATCTCCAGGTGCTAGCACGGGACCGTCGAAAGGTACTTCAAATTACGGTGGGGGCAGTGCTGCGGCGCGAAGCTTGGTGGGGGGCGTCTACCGCTAGATGTTGTGTTGCCGGAAATTTTTAGGCCACCTTGTCCGCATTGATACGGGGACGGCGATCAGCGTAAGTGGCCTCCTGCCCGTTCTCTCCTTGCATGGGGTGCAAGGGGTCGAGTGTTCGAATCACTCCGTCCCGACCAAAAAACTCCAAAAAATCCAGTCACTTAGCGGTGACTGAATTTTTTTATGCCTGTCTGCTTTATCTTGGTTAGCGATTTTGCCCCACTTTTTGCCCCACCGAATTTTCAGCTGCCCACTGTCCATGAATGTTGAATCGGACGATCCCTGGCACTACATCCACTCATGCAGAAGGCGAGTAGCTTAGAGGGGGATGAGATGGTGCGAATCCCTACGCTTCCGCCACCAATTCTCATTAAAGCCCTGATTATTCGGGGCTTTTTTGTATTTAGCCGCTTTTGGTCCCCCATCTGGTCCCCCATTTTTTGTTCGGCTTCCTCTGGTCTTCTGCGGATTCTGGTGGACGTGTTGCTTTAATGCGAGCCTCATGACGCCCGTCAGGACGGGGGCTGTTTGTCGCAAACGGCGCAGGTGGGAGATATGCTTGGCCCTTACCGACAGCTTTCGTCCCACAGGAGATGGTACGCAGCGCCTAGTCATTTCCCGGCCGCACTCTTCTGGCACGATGTCTTCATACCCCCGCTTTTTTAAACGCAAAGGCGGCGCTAAGGCACTGCTGAGGCGGTGCCTTATCTCGGAACTCTAGCAGCTCAGTCTCGCTGAGCGGTGAGCCCTGGCGATCTTCCGCCGCCTTAAGCGGTGATACAAGTAACTGTCTTTGTTGCGCCAGCGCCGGCTCTCTCGTGGGGAATAGCGGCCTAAGGGACCGCGATGCTATGCAACCCCGCCACGCCTCTCAAGGCACGAGGAAGACGCTAACCCTGGCGATTCGGCGCCCAGCCGGTGACCAGGGGACTTACGGGCAGAAGAAGATTCCTTCATCTAGCTGCGCGCACGAAATTCAAATGCGCCCCTGCCCCCTGGAGTGGTAGCGTGACCGGCTATTTCAGTGGTGTAAGGAAGCATGGGGTGGATACGGCTCGTCTCATTCAAGATCTCGAGAAAAAGATCGACTTTTACGAACGTCCGAACCGGGGCGCCCCCGACGTCGTCACACCCCTGCATGGCTATATCGCTGGGTTGCTGGAGGCCGGCACTGTTTATCCTCGCGTACTGAACCGCGCCACGGTGCTCGGCCTTTTGCAAGGACAGGCGACCTGGTTGCATGACGAGGAGGGCTGGCAGCCGTTGAAAGACCCTGTGCCGCTGGCCGAACTTGAGCAGCAGCGTGTGGTGACCTTCAAAAGTGGGCTGCTGGAGGTGGTCAGGCCGGTTCCCGTCGCCGACGACATGCCGCAAAAGCTGAAGCAACAGCTTGCGACAGTGGCTTCTCTTTATGACATCAAACACGGTGGCGACGGATGGGTGGCGCCGCATGTGCGCGTCGATGAGTGCTTTGTCACCGAAGTGGGCCACCTGCAAGCATGCCACAAGTTGTCTGCGTCACACGGTGGGTACAAGATTTCCTTCGAGGATGAAGACCTTGTCGGGGTCGGCACGCTGCTGTGGGAGCAGTTGAGGGCCTCAAGGGCGAAGCCGGAGGTTGCGTTCGAGGAATGGTGGTTAAAAATGGTGCTGGCTTGCGGGCGGCCGTATGTTTTTCACCTGAAATTCCGCTCCGCACATGCGCGCGAGGATTTTCTAGCCTGTGCATTTCAGTACGTGATGGCTGATGACTCCCTGCAGGACACTTGGGAGCAATGCGCAGCGGATATCGCGTTGTCCGCGAATGGCATGAATGCCATCGTGCGACCTGCACGGCGGGATTCAGATGAGGTGCTTACCGGCTCCGTTGCGAGCGTGCAGGAGGCCTATTGCCCAGCACTGGAGTTGTCCCAACTGGACGACGTGATCGAGTGTTATCGGCGCCTGCCGAACGAGCGTGTTTTTGATTGTTTCCAGTGGTGGAAAGAGGCGAGGAACTATTACGACTACGAAACGACTCATCATCTCGTGGCAGGCATCGTGAAGTATGAATGCGAAGAGGGTGCACGGCGCGACAGTTTTCCTTACACGCGCCTTTTGTTGCAGCACTCGACACAGGCGCCGCATCTGGCAGAGATACTGTTCAGGAAAATTCACTCTTCACGATATGCGTGCTTTCTGTTGCGCAACAGGGCGACCAGTCACATCGGATTAATCCAGATCCATGAGTGGTTGCACCGTGGCTCTCAGCGATTGTCAGACCGTTACGACTACGACAGGGCGTGGCAGCAACTGGTATTCGCCCAGGCCCTGGAGGTTTATGCCATCGACCACGATGAGCCGATTGACGCCGAGGTGGCCATGGACACCGTACTGGCGATCGCCGAGGTGTTCGCCTGGATGGCGGAGCGTGAGACCGCATCTCATGCCGAGGGCAAGGGGCTGCTGGCGGGCTTGAAGCAGGCAGTCGAGCGTATGGAGTATCGTGGACCTGAAGACGGCAGGGCCTCGCGTCTGTTCAAAGACCATTGCCATCTGGCTGCTGATTTTTTGGTGGCCAGGCGCAAGCGACTGGTGGGAGGATATGACGAGCTACCAGTTGCTGAGTGGATGTTTTCGTTCTGGTGCATCGAGGTGTTGTCAGAGGGGTACACAGGTAGCGATGCGCGCAAAAAAGCGGGTGTCGAACAGGTTGCCACGGTATTGGCAAAGGACTACCTGAGGCATCTGAAGCAGCGCTTCACTAGCGCTTGTATCGGCATGGATGACGGTTCCGTGTTCGACAGCTTTGACTGGAGTGGGCTGCTGCGCTGTTGCAATGAGCGCCTGCGTCGGAGAGTGATTCATGCCTTTGATGATCTACTCGCACATGACACTGGGGCCACTGAAGAAAGTCACAGGGGGCTATTTGGCGCGGTAAGGACTCATTTGCGTTTTTTACTACGGCTTGTCGTCGATACTGAACTTAAATGCAAGAAAGATGTTTTCGATGCCTTGCTGTGCTTGATTCAGGATTTTGGATTTGCCGCCGATCGCTTGGCGGGGGTATTCGAAGTCTTCAACGATAGTGTTGGTCACAGCAAGGTCCAGCTTTGGGCGCGGGTGTGCCAGGCAAGCAACGTGTTCACGGAGGATGACTTCACGAAGTTCCTCGGTGTACTGCAGGAGCGGCCAACGCCCCTTGGCGGGTGGCTTGAGCTGTATGAGGCGACGCGATCGTCTGCAAGAAAGTCGCGTATTCTCGTGCAGTTGGCCACGCTGGACTTCGAGGCTGAAAGGATTGTCTGGATTCCAGAGATTTCCCGTGTGGCAGTGATGGCGGCCAACGCCGGCCAGTTAAAGCTTGCACAGCGTCTGGTGAAGTATGGCGCTTCCTGTAAGCGCAGCCATTCCTCTGTCTCATTTGAGCCGCTGGACGAGTTGATTGCGCTTAAAGCGATTGCCGACGACGTGGCCCTCAACGATAAGGAACGGATTGCCAAGCTAGACGCGTTCCTCGACGCCACAACGGAGGTCAGTGATGAGGTCTCTCGGTATGCCCGGCAGTTAAAGGCGAACTGTTATCTAAGGGTCGATGCCCAGCGTGCGTTCTACCTGTTCGATGCCCTGCTGAAGGAGCTGCGGCAGATCGCCTATGCGACAGGAAGGCTCAAGGCGAGTCGTGCCCTCGCAGAACGAGAGGGGGTGAACAAGGTAGGTAGCGAGAGCTGGCAACGCTATGTGCAGTGGCGCGAGGTCTATCAAGCTGTTGAGTCGCAGCACGTGGGTGTCTTGGATTTCGAGGAGGCACTGGGGTTGCTGTTGGAATGCAAGCAGTGGCAAGAGTTTGATTGTCTCTGGTGTGAAGTGCCGGAGCGCTTTCTGTTGTCATGCGAGCTTACGCATGTCCGTTGTGCGTACCTTCAAGAACAAGGGCGGGTGGAGGAGGCGCTGACGTATTTACATGAGGTCGAAAAGCTGCATATCGAACTACCTGCCGAGCAGAAGCAGGCATTCGAAGCGCTGGAAAGGGATCTCAGCAAGAACAACGCCTTGCGCTTGAAACGTTCTCCTTATGTGATTGACCTGTACATCAAGCCCAACCACACGCAGGCAAGGGTCATGTGGCAGGAAATCCGCGCATTGCCACCGCTCGAGCAAAGCCTGGTGTTTGGTCAGGCAGGGCAGGGCGATACTTTGGAAGCTTTCCTTGCAAACAATCTGTACGGAGTGGCCCAGGAGCTTCTGACGCGAAAGAACAACTTGTACCGCCCCACGGACGGTAACGCACCAATGTCGATAGACCAGGAAAACATGATCAATGACTGGTTGACTTCGCTGCTGGGCCATCGTTTGGATTACTTGAGCTGGACGGTGAAAGACCAAGCGAGGGTGGGCAGTTCTGCCTCGAAAAAAGGAGTAGGGGAAATTGATGGAGGCATCTACGTAGGCACGAATTGCATTTCGATTGTCGAGGCCTTCCGCCTGCGCCGTTTTGAGCGCAAGACTGTCGAAGACCATCTTAACAAGGTCGCAGGATACAACTCGTTGGGGGTTACCTCTATTGCCATTGTCGTCTACTCGACCGGCGACTTCCGGTGTTTGTGTTCTGAGTACGAGCGGTGGGTCAATGAAACCATTTATGCTGGGTTTGACAGTCGGGGTACCCTCACGCTGGATAAAGAGCATCCTCATTTGAGGGGCTACCGGGAGACGCGGCCGGTGAACGGCTCGTCTGTCCATATTTACCACTATCTTCTGGATCTTCGTCTGGACTCGGCTGACGACAGCCATGAAGCGCCGGCCGCTACCCCACAGGGGTAGGTTGATCGCCTGGGGCTGGTCATGCCATCTGGAAAGATGGGAGGCCCCAGAGTGGCTCCACAAAGGCTGAATTCTTTACGCTTCCTTTCTCCCTAGCTTTACGCCGTGTGCGGATTCTAGCGCCGTTTTTTCCGCTCCCACCCGCACTCGAGATGAACGAGACGCTACCCGTGAGCCAGATCGCAACAGTTGAAACCCTCACCCAAGCCGACAGCCCGCCCGCCTCGCAATGCTGACCGTCACTATCGGTATGGTCTACGGCGGCACCAGCCCGCTCTACCCCTGAAGAAACTATTCAACGCCCATTTCGGCATGCAGGGCATGTCGAAGTCGTACTCGGGATTCTGTCGCTGGGTCTGGGTGGTGTTGATCAAGTGGTGTGCTGTTCACCCTGATCGAGATCTTCCCGGGGATCGCCGTGTACTTCGTGGCGATCATCGGCCTAGCCGGTGATTTCGCGCTCAAGCTGAAGCTGCCGTTCCTGACCTGGATGGTTTTGTTCGGTCTGACCATGCTGTGTCGTGATCCCTGGCAACGTTGATGAAGTATTGAAACCACTGATCGGTGTGCGGTAGTCGTTACACTAAATGCGCAACGTCGCGGCTTTGAGATTAGGTCAGTATTTCTAACTGCGGAAATACCGATCGATAACTGCGTCGAGGAAGTGCTACATGTCCATCCGATTCGCCTCACATACGGAGCCGTATCCCTAGCGCTGGAGCAAACGCGGGGAGGAGGGGGCAACTTTGTAATGATCTGTCCAGCCTTGGAAGTTTTCCGCGCACCGCCTATGCTACTGTCATTTTGACAGCCTGGCAGGGAGTTTTGATGGCTATCGTTGTCCGCGTTCTCAAAGCGAGGCATGGAGACTGCATCCTGGTCAGCCATGAGGGGCCTGGCGGGGTGTTCAATCTGCTGATAGATGGCGGCACGTCTACCACCTTCAGGCATGGGCCCCGGCAGCGTTATGCCGGAGCGCTATGCAACTCCCTTGATGAGCTGAAAGCCAAAGGGCAGCGCATCGATCTCGCGATTCTCACCCACATTGATGACGATCATATCAATGGGCTCATCAAAGCCTTTGAGAAGCCAGGTTATCTAGGCGATATGGTCAAGTCCATTTGGTTTAACTCTTCGCGATTGATTACACGCCATTTTGACGTGCCTGAAATACCCGAAAATAACATTGAGCTGCTTGACGATGATCCGCAAACAACAGTCAAGCAAGGGAAAGATCTTGAGGAATTGCTTGATAAGATGGGCTGTTCTCGGGCTCCCATTATTATGGAAGGGCAGACACATCAAACGGGCCCCTTCACACTCAAGGTGTTATCGCCTGGCAGGAAACAGCTTGAAAAACTGTTGCATGTATGGCCCCCTGAAGTGGATGCTGGAAAGACATCGGCGCACGAAACTGACTATCATTTAACGCTTCAAGATATCTGGTCAGACGATAAATTTCAATCTGATACCTCTGTTTGCAACGGCAGCTCTATAGCATTCATACTCGAAGCTGATGACCGGCGTATGCTTTTTCTGGGTGATGCACACGATGGCGTAGTGTGCGAAAGCTTGCGGGCTAGTGGCTACAGCGAAACCAATAAGATTCAACTGGATCTTGTTAAGCTGTCGCATCATGGAAGTCAATACAATACCAGTAGTGATTTGTTGGGATTGCTGTATTCGCCGATTTACATCGTATCTACTGATGGGTCTAGGCATGGTCTTCCTAATAAAAGGACGGTGGCCAGAATTATCAAGTATACGCAGGGTAAAGTGTATTTCAATTATCATCATGTGGTTGCCCCTTTGCTGCTGGCTCATGAGATTGAAGAATACTCTTCTCGTCTAGAAGTGCTCGAAGATGAAATTAGATACTAATAAAACAGTTTCGGAAATTATGCAGTCGTACTGCGTGATGGTTAACGGCGGAAGCGGTGTTTTGATGAATGCCATGACGCTGGAGTTTTCCTACGTGCTCACGGCTAGGCACACGGTGTTTGAGGAACCCGCTAAAAACGTGGTGACCGATCATAATCAGAACGCCATTGAAGTGCTGGGGGTCATGGTTTTTCCCAAGGTGGGCCAGCAGGAACCTTTAGATTGTGCAATATTAAAAATCGCACATCAGGCAGGACTATCTCAAAAATCTTGGACTGCTGCTAACTTGCCTCCCATGGCCAATCTTACTTTTGTGGGTCTTCCAAACGCGGAAAGGGCTAGTGCAACACCAATCAAGCATCGGACTGGCCAAGCAGCCAGCGTGGTCAATGACCTTATAACCTTGGAACTGGCGGGAATTCCGAGTAAGGAGGTCATTCAGGGGATGTCTGGGGGGGGCGTTTACCACATTGATGATGATTGTCCGTATCTGGTGGGCGTGGAGTTTGAAATGGAGGCCACTTGTCTGGATCACCAGTATGGTCGCGTCGAGTGTCATGGGCTCGCTCGTTACAATCAACTCCTCACCCTTCATTCTAGTGCGCCAATGGTTCCTCCACATCTGGAGTGCTTTTCGAGGATGCGAGATCGGATTTTCGCGTTTAATGTGTATGATCCAATTAATGTTCAGAACTTAAAATCTGCATTGCTTGCTTTTGCAGATTCATTGATCAAGGGCGGAATGCCTCCACCCTACGAAATCATGACGCGCTATGATACCCAGTTATTGCTAGATTCAGGAGAATCCAGCGTGCTGGAAGCCCGGGAGTTGTGGGTTGCATATCTGGAATTTGTTGTGATATCCGCAATAATGGACGGTACTGGAAGTGCAGATAATAGCTACATCAGTGGAATTGATAAGAAGCGTCGTCTGTTGTACACCGCCGACTCCACCAACTGGCTTCGCCGATTGGATGAGATTCTTAAGATAGCTCGTAAATTACTCGACAAAGATGGCACCCTCGTAGTCGCCTCGCCTGATATTGCCGCAAAGCCTGTTCCTAAAGATTTCATGCTTAAGAATGTTATTGGCAACATAGCAGTCGTCCCAGGTAAGCCATTTTCTATCGATGAAGTTGAGAGTGAGATTTATACTAGTTATAAGCTGACTCATCTTGAGGGGTTGCGCAACAGCTGCGTCATCGAAAGAGAGGATGAGTACCGAAATTTGGCTCCAGGGAATATTCAGTTGCTGGAGCTCAGGAAGAATCTGGATGAAATTATTAATTAAAAATTGCAATTTCGATTTTCTCGCCGCCGAGTTCGATGGCATGGCATTTCATATGTTTCGGTCTGATGATGCGTTATCCTATATTTCGTGTATTGCCTGCTTGTGTCATGAGCCGTCAGCTATCGTGAGAAACTGGCGTGTAATCCAAAATCTTGTATCGGTCCACCACCAACCTCCCGGGAATCTTGCTGCCTGGAACGTCTATATCGCTTTTGTGACGATTGGCACTGTGCCGATTTGGGATAAATACCAGATCGAGAATAACAAATATGCTTCTCGGAAAATAATAATCGATGGGCTTTCTAAATGGCCAACCCTTGAGCAATTGACTGATCATTTGGAAGAGCAGCTCTTAGGGGCAGACTTAACGCTGGATCCCCGTGTTGCGGAATCCCGGGAGCCGTTACTGTCACTGGAGAAGTTCGTACGTGGCGCGCCGTTAGATCAAAAGACGGAGTCCAAGGAAAAACGCGCGTCAATGATTAACGAAATCATAGAATCTCTGAAGAAAAATGAAAATTAAAAAAGTTGAAATTGAGGCGTTTCGCGCTTATAAACTAAAGTCAGAAGGCACATTTGATTTCACAAATTCCGATGATCTGCCCTCTAATTTCGTGGCGATATTTGCTCCTAATGGATTCGGTAAAAGCTCGTTTTATGATGCAGTCGAATGGGCGGTCACGAATCATTTGGAGCGTTTAGGTGGAGACTACAATAGAGCTAATTATGAGGGTGCTGCGCGCGCGACTAAGGATGCAGGCAAAGGACAGGAGATCCTCCGAAACAAATATATCGATGACGACGAAATTAAAACTCGGGTGGTTGTTTCAACAACACTTCCACTTCCTTTTGCGCGAGAGTTTGGGAGAATACGTGCAAACGGGCGTGACTTACGTTTTGGAGAAAGAGGTCGCGAGAACGAATATTTTCGGCGCGTCATCTTGAGCCAAGATGAGATCGACAGGTTTCTTCGAGAGGCGAAGCCGCAAGAACGCTACACGAAGTTTATGGAAAGCTTCGGTGGGGAGACTGAGAAAGTACGTAAGGAATTAACGGTACTCATCCAAGACAACCGAGTTGAGCTTCAGGCTTTGGATTTGCAGCGCGAGGATATTATTGCTGAGCTCAATCAGCCTGTTGATCTCTCCATCTTTGATGGTTTCAATGCGGTGGCCACACAACTCAATGCTGCTGGTGAAAACATCGCGTTGGCGGACGAGAATTTTTCCGCTCAAACAGAGCATGCGTTGAGTGCACATCTTGTATCCCGGCAGCATGAATTGAGCGTAGAGCGCGAAGCAAATATTCGGTCGATTGAAGCTCTTACAGATAGACTGATAAAACTCCCTGAGATTGAACTCCACAGCCAATTCATCATTGGCCAAAAGGCGATTTCTGGCCGGCTTGATCATGGCGTAAAAGATGCTGATCGCTATGAAGAACTTCTGAGTGCTCATGAACAAAGTTCAAGTGATGTTCAGGCAGCAAGTCAGCGTTCCGCGGATATTGCTAGTGTAATTAATCATTCTGTTGGGTTCTTCCAGTCTGAGTCACGCCTCAATGATATCGCTAAACGCCAACTGATACTGGGAGAGAGCCGTCCAGGCCATGCCGCAGAACTTTCGGGATTAGCAAAATCCTTAGATGATATTAACCAGGACCTCAAGGCGGCTGATGATCGCTCTGCCTTTCTAAGGAACTCTATTGATAATGCTGGACCGGTATATGCTGAGCTAAAATCCAATCGCGCGCGCATTGACGTGATCACTCAGCAAATGGCTGAAAAAGAAGTTGCGGCTCGCCTGGATGCAGCAAAGTTGGAGCACCTTCAACTCGATCTGAAACAGATCTCTGGTTTCAAACTTACTGATAACTTTATTCTGTCTACAGCTGAAGGTGCTAAATATCTAGGTCAGGACAAAATTGAGCGCTTGACCAAGTGTTTTGGTGAGTTGGAATCCATTGACCTCCATGACAAAACTGTGCACGCAACTCAGACAGCCTTGGCTGACCAGATGGGCGTGCACGAACGTTTGATCTCAACCGGCCTGGACTACCTTAGTGCATGGCCGTCCAATATCTGCCCGCTATGTAGCGCAACCCACTACGATGCAGAAAAACTCAGAGAGAAAGTTAGGTCTCAGACGTTGCTGTCGCGGCTGAGCCAGGAAAACGCGGACCTGCTCGCACAGTCCGAAGCACGTCGTAAGAATCTGCTGGAAGAAGTAAAATCTATCACGCGAATTGCGGAAGAGGCACATGGCCAGCATTTGGCTGATCTTCGCGGAAAAATCAAAGAATTGAGTGCAAGGCTGGAGCTCATTGATCGAGACAAGTCTGATCTAGAGGTGGAGAAGCGTGCCTTAGAAGATAGATTCAATATCCTTGATAAAATTGTGTGGAGTCTCACCCAAGATGAGCTTATAACCCGTGCCCACGCCGAAATTGCTCAGCTTTCTGTCAAGCGCTCCGGATTTGTGAATCGTCAAGCTGAGTTGTCTGAAGAAATTTCACAGCTTACTCGTAGAATTTCACAAATTGATGCCGATTTGCAGGCGCTTACAACTGAAGCCGGTACCCTCAAGTCGCAAACATCTTACCAATTGGTCTCTAAGTATCTGGTCAATAATGGTGTCAGTTCAGCCCAGTTGTCTGAGCACTGCCAATCCGAGAAGAGTAAAGCTGAAGCGCAACTTGCTAGCGCCAAGGCCGAAGTTAATGAGCTTGCAGCTCAGTGCACTGCACTCCAGCAAAAGATGGTGTCCGATGGCACATGGGTGAATTTTGCTCAACTTCGATCTCAGAAGGAAGGGGTCGATCTGCAGTTGGCACGCGCTCAGTCCGCTATTAACGCGTTCTATGAAAGTCTTGCTACCTTCGTCGTTGTTCACTTGCAGGAAAGTTTAGATCAAGTCCAAGCGCTGATTAATAGCGAGCTGCAAGCCCGTCGCGTGCGCTCCGAGCAACTTGAATCCACGGAAAACAGTTTCAAGCTGCTTTTGGAACTGATGACTTCCTTCAAACCCTACCTCAAGCGCTTATCCCTTCAAAGTGAGTTGGCTGATCTGGAATTGCGGCTAGATCAGCGTAATCAGGTGGACGCGCTTCTGTGTGCAGAGCGGGAGTCTGTTATCGAGCAACTGAAGACATTGATTAAAAATTTCTTTTACGAAGATCTTATAAATACTATCTACAGGAAGATTGACCCACACCCCTCATTCAAAAAGGTGGAGTTCAAACCGGATTTTGAGTCTTCTAGCCCCGGATTGAATATTGTCGTGAGTGACGAGAACGGAATTTTAATTTCGCCAATTCTGTATTTCAGTGCTGCTCAGTCAAATATCCTCAGTCTTAGTGTGTTTTTGGCCAGCGCGCTTCACGCCAAGGATGATCATGGGAATCCGATCGATGTCGTTATGATTGATGATCCTATTCAATCAATGGACTCCATCAATATTCTCTCGACCATCGATCTGTTACGGAGCATCTGCCTCCAGTTCGATAAGCAAGTTATTATTTCTACTCACGACGAAAATTTCTTTGGGCTTTTGCAGCGGAAAATTCCTGCGGAGATTTTGGGTGCGAAGTTCATGCAGTTGGAGAAGTTTGGTGTGGTGGTTCCGGTTGAGCCATTCCTTAACTAGCATGTCGTCACGGAAGAGATGGATTTGCCCCTTTCGTGACGCACTACCCAGCGGCGGTTATTTAAGGCGGTGGTGTTCATTTGACTGAACTTGCACTGGATGCAGTGTGAGGAATTTGTTGCTGGCTGGAGGGGTGCTACAAATTATATTGACGTTTCGAATCAGATAGCCGTTGAGTAAACTGGTTTTGCGCGGACCTTGGACACTGCAGGTCCAGATGTTTCGCCCATTTGGCAGTTTTAGATGGATGCCCATTTTTTCAAAATGGCGTTGAATGCTCCGCCAATCTTTTTTCATTCCGTGGCCATTGGCGCTCTCCGGATGCTCAGTGATGTACAGCTGGAAAATACCAGGGGTGACTAAGAAGAGCATTCCATTCACTGTGTGAACCTTGGCCTTGCTGTCGTTGACCACCAAGCGATGAGTATGGATTCCGTCGCGCAGCCACTCAAGAAAGGCAAGCCCCGCGGCTTCCTGGGGGGCCGCAGCGGCGGATTGAAGGCTTCCCGTACTTGATCCAGTATCCAGCTCGCTTGGCACTTGCAACATGTCCAGCAAATCGTCGAGATAGTCAAAATCCTGGTTCGGGTGCTCGGGTACGGGCTGCTTCCCTTCCGGCGTTGGTTGCGGTAGATCCAAAGCAGACTCGCAGGTTTCACCGGTCGGCAGGGAACCGTCTGTTATCGGCTCTACCTTGCCCCTAAAGCAGTCTGGCCGAGGGTCATCGGCCCAGATAAGACTTGGCTGCAGACGAAGAAAGGTAAAGCGCTGTTGCCAGTTATCGTCTGCGACGGTCGCGCGCCATACCGCTTTGCCTTCGGGTGTTGCATCCACCAATCCATGGGACTGCAACTCATCGAACAGGGCGATATTGGAGGAGGGGATGCCATCCACTGCCTGAGCCAACAGGTGGGCGCGCAGTTTGTCGGTGGCGATCTTGCTGACCAGCCACAGATGGTCTTCGGTGAGCCAGCCGGACGCGCCGGGCTGGTTGAATTTGAACTCGTTTTTGACCAGGTGACGCAGGCCCGTGAGCAGGTGATGCTGCAACGAGTTTTTGGGGGCCAGCAGGGCCTTGGTGGGGTTGGCGCCGATATTCTGCGCGGTGGAGACCCGGTCAGCTTGCAGCACTATTTCCCCGATGGTACCGGCATGCTCGTAGTGGTTGGTCAGCAGAAACAGTAGGTGGTCCCACAGGATTGGATAGCTGCTGAGCCAGTCGAGCTGGCGGGATGTCAAAACTTGTGTGTACAGCAGCCCGGTGGCGGCGCCGTGAAGCTTGTAGTCGCGGCCGACTATGTAGCGAAAGCGGTAGGGCTGGGTCAATGGACCGTGCCAGGGGTGCCAGACCTCACCATTCTGATACTCCACCTGCAGGTCGACGGCAATCTTGCCAATGTCGTGGAGCAGGGCGCCGTAGGCAATCGCTGCGCTCCAGGCGTCGGCCTGCGCGGCTTGGTCTTCTGGGGCAGCACCGCTGGGCAGCAGATACGACTGGCGCAGCTTCAGGCTGCAGGCCACCAGTTCTAGTCCATGGTCCAGCATGCCGCCCGGGTAGGCATGGTGGTGGCTTTCGCTGGCAGGGAGTTGCTGTACATAGCTGGCGTAACGGCGGATCGGGTCGAGGTAGAGCTGATTGAACTGCGGCTCGGAGAGCGCTGTGTATTGCCAGATGCGCTCCAGCAGCTTTTTGCGGTGGTCGGCACCGAGCAGGGATTCAGAGGAGAGCGGGAGGATAAACCCCTCGGGCGCTGCAGCGAGCGTGGGCTCCGCGGCATTGCCTTTTTGATGTTTGAACCACCAGCGCTTCATCGCGGTACCTGCCTTGCATTTAGGAGGTCCTTTTGCTTTTTCGGATAGGCCTCTTACCCTTGTGCCCCCTTCCATTGCCACCGTTACCCTTTACCGCCTTGGCCTTTTTCGCGAGTGCGAAAATTCGAAGCCTGGCGCATCAGGTTACCTGTGATATCGGAATGGCCTGTCCTTTTTTCGGGAGGTAGACTGTTCGGCACTATTTGGGGGAAGGTAGCCTGATGACGTTGAACGATGCCATTTTAATCGTGCTACTGGCCGACCGGATTCATGGGACCGATGCTGCCATTCGATCAACAGCCAAGCGCTGTGCGAAACAGCTGCCACGTAGTCAGCGCGATATGCTTTTCAAAATCGGCAACAGTGCTGCACCTCGTGAACTAGTGGGCCACCTTTGCCAGTTCTTGCCGGACTGATTAGTCACATAGATATGTGCACATATTGAAGGATGAAAAGTTAGCTGAAGAGCCAATTCACGCTCGGCTAGTACTTGTGCCTCAGGTAATATAACCACACATGCCCCCAACCCTAGGAAAGATTTCACATGTCCAAACTTGCCGAATTCAAAGCACTGGAAGCTCAACTGGCTGCTCAACTTCAACAGCTGGACGCGATGAAAAACGATTCCGGCCTGAAGCAGGAAATCGAGTTTGAACAAAAGCTCAAGGCTCTGCTGGATGAGTACGGCATGAGCCTGCGCCAGGTCATCACCATTCTGGACCCGTCCAAGGGCGTGAGCGTAGCCACCTCCAGCGCCGCCACCGGCGCTCAGCGCAAGCCGCGTGAGGTCAAACGCTACAAGCACCCCCACAGCGGCGAGATCGTCGAAACCAAGGGCGGCAATCACAAGATCCTCAAGCAGTGGAAGCAGGAGCACGGCTCGGATGTCGTCGAGAGCTGGGTGCAGTAATCGCGTGCTCAATTGCAGCGACAGATGCTCGGCGTTGCAGGCAAAACAAAGGCCCCGGTAGGGGCCTTTGTATTTGAAGTGAAAAGTCACGACGTGAGACGTTCAGTCGTCTCGCGGGACTGATCCAACTGCAGCGCCAAGAGGTACTCGGACGCTTCGCGGGCCAGCCCACTGGCGCGGAAGATAGCCCGCTTGTCTTCCTTGAGAATTTTCAACCAGGACGCCAGGTACTCCTCGTGGCGCAACTCGCCCTGCGTGCCGGTGAGGGCGCAGAGAAATGCTGCACCCATCTCCGCGACCAATTCCTCGAAGGCGTAGGCTGCAGAGCCAAACGCGTGCCCGCCCGTGATGCCTTCTCGGTTGAGGCGAGCGTGGTGACCCGACCAGTGCGTCAGTTCGTGTAACGCGGTTGCGTAGTAGCTGCCGACGTCCACGAACTGGGCCTTGGTGGGCAATTGGATGAGATCCCGGATCGGTAGATAGAACGCGTCATCCCCGTAGCGATGTTCGATACGTGCGCCGCTGGCGGCCAACAGTCGCTCCGCAGGTGCATATTCGATGAACATCACCGGATCTTCACCGTCGTCGTGGTGCTGCTCGTCGTTGGGTAGTCCCTCGGTCTGCTCGATGTTGAACAGGCAATGGGTCCGTAGCAGAGCGAACTGCACCATCTTGACGTTACCTTGCTCATCAAGGACGACCTGACCGTCTTCGTCGTGCGCTTCCTTGCTCATGGGTTTGTACAGCACCGCGAGGGTCGATTGTTCGCCCTTGCGTATGTGACCACCGGCTTTGCGAGCCTGGTTGTAGGTGAGCCAGCGATCTTGGCGGTACCCGCGCAGGCGGGCTTCGGCCCACAGCAGCGGAATGTTGATGCCGGCGTAGAGGCGCCGGGTGATCGCGTTAATGGGGAAAGGTGCGTCAGCACTGGAGCCTGAAGTGGTCCAGGGTTTGATCCAGGGGATGACCCCTTGGCTTAGGGCACTGACAATCTTGTTGGTGACGTCCAGGTAGATATCGGACATGACGTTCTCCAGTCAAAAAGGGGAACGCTGCCCGGCCGGGAAGGGTTCCCGGTGGGGTAAGTGGACAGTGGTAGTGTGGGTGTTCAGGCCGATGAGATGTCCAAACCGATCTCATGTGGCAACTTGATGTGCAGAAAAACAGGGCCGGTTTTTGGCGTGATGTGAGTTACCAGTAGCTGAGGGGCAGCCGTCGATGAGTTTGAGTCGCTCTGGAAAGCATGACCGAGCAGCAGCTCGAGCGACTGGCGCAGGTGGTGATCTACTGAAGCCAGAGCGATGCCCAATACGGCTTGCAAGCGCTGTCCTGATTGCTCGACTGCGTCAGTAGCCGTACCAACCTCAGCGATGAATTTCCATACGCCTGGGCTCAGGACAATGGCGGGTAAGGAGCGGTTCTTCCTGGACACTGGTGCCTCCCGGGAGCTGATCCTGCGATGGCTTCACGAACAACTTGGGGGAAGTCCCATCGCTACAACTCACACTGTGAACTGGGCGTGTCTAGGCATTAAAACGCTCTTGCCGGTGGGGTCAATGCCCAAGCCAGGGCACCGCGAAGGTCGAGTTTCCAGCCGCTTCCAGCGAAGGCTTTCCATCCCAAACTTCCAGATGAAAGGCTCGCTGCTGTTGGCGTAGATTGAAATGAGCGATATCCCAGAGAGGCACTAGCTCGTGCTTTCCCGGGACATCGCGGGTGTTGCGAGAGCATTCAGGATTTCCCGGAGAGGGCAATCTCTGCAGCGATGTACAAGTGGGTGGATGCGGCCTCAACTACCAGCGATCCGCTGGTGCCGCGTAGGCTTTCCAGGACGGGATCATCAAGGTCGAAGTACTCAGCAAAATCGTCGCCGCCGAATTCACTGCTTGCGCGATTCCACCAGGTGTCGAAGTCGTCGACGTCAGGGTTGCAGCCCATGGCATAGGCAATGTGTTTGCGGCTACCTCCGTCGGATTTGCTTTCACCGAACTCAGACATGAGGTAGACACCGTGGTCTTTGACCAAGACGACTCTGCAGCCGATGACGGCCGCTTCAGTCAAGACAGCATGAAGTTCAGTTCCTGTGAAGCGCAACATGGTGAGTTCCTCCAGGCAGTGCGGAGGAATTCCACCCATGCGGGAAGAATTCCCAGCACGGAAATGGAAAAGGGGCCTCAACGGAGCAGGTCTCCGTGAGGCAGATGTGAAAGAGCGCTCATCACCGCGGGAGCGGTAACCGGGCGAGCCACCGAACGCTAATCGCCCTTGGGACAACCATCACGGGAGTGACGTAGCCTTTAAGGTTATGGCCACCTGGGGTGCCGGGTTACCAGCGCTTGCAAGTTCGATTTATCAAGCGGGCCGGCATTGCGTCAATAGGAATTTTCAGAAGGGTGCAATGCGTCAATCCATGCGGTGCCACTGGCGGTCAGCAGCGTAAACCAAGTGATCAACGGTCATGGAAAACCGTGGGGGAGGAGTAAGCTAGAGCTTGGATCCAAACTCTTTGTAGCGGTTTGGCCGCACGTGCGGTGAAGTAAACGGAGGTACGAAAATGACGGCCCAAGCTACTTCAAACTCCAGCCGTACTCCATTCGGCAAGTACTTGATTCGTGCCGCAGGTCGAGCGGGACGATTGGTGAATCAGCTAGAAACCAGCGTTTTGCACTCACCGATTTTGGCGAAGGTGCCGCTTGGGTATCGCCGGGTGGGTATGCAGATCGTTAAGTTGATGCTGATGCTTGCTGTCGCATCAGTCGCTTTTTTCCTGGCGATCGGAATGGTTGCTCTGTGGACCCTCGCGGCGCTGCCCATTAAAAGTGATAGGCAACCTCGGATATACGAGGTAAGTCATCCCCAGCACCAAAGCAAATATCCTGAGATGTACGATGATAATGGGTCTCCTAGATAATCAATTATCTTAACTTTTTGGCTCCCGATATGAGTTGAGAAGATCCTTTATCAGCCTGTACCTGAGCTCCTTCTGATCCGCGAGTGAAGAGCGTCTGGACACCGCTGCCTACGTTGTATCCCGCCCAGCTCATTACACCGAGGAAAAACATTGGGAGTACGAAGAACATGGCCCCCATCACGTACTCAATCACCTGCGCGGTGACCGTCCCATCCATGAAGCCTGCCGTTGGCAATGTTAAAAGCGCTTGGTCCGTGGCAGAGACCTGGTGGTACAGCGTGTCGAGCATGCTCGAGTCGATCCACCGGGCCAACTCCCACCAGAACGTCAGCATGTGTAGGGTGAATAGCGCGAAGGTGACCGTCATCAACGCTTTGAGTTGGTAGGTGCTGATCAGCAGTACCAGCGGCAAGCTGATGATCGTGCCCATGATCAGGAAGGCCTGCACCATTGGCAGTGCCGCGCGTAGGGCATTCATCGCCGGGAAATTGCTGAACGAGCCCAAGGCCAGGCCGGTGTTGGTGGCCAGGTTGTTGAGCCCCTGTGTCAACGATCCACCTCGGGCACTGCTGCCATAGTCCTGGAACACCTGACCCGGCGCCATGCTCAATGACTGCTGGCGCGGGCTAACCAGTTCACGCAGGGTCGCGTTTTCGATTTCGGTGGAGCTGTGTCCGGTCAGCCACCCGCGCAACTGCGTGAGCAGATTGGGATCGACCTCGGCAACCAGGCGATCCCGCATTCCGACCGTGGCATCGCTCCACCACTGCTTGCAGGTTGGGTAGCCCGCACCGTTGTCCAACCGGGGCAGGGAGGTGTCCCGCGTCTCGTCGTACGGCCAATCAACCCGGGGCGTGCGCGAGCGATCCTTGTCGTAATAGCCCGGCGTGTCGAGTAGGTAAGTCGAGCCAATCCAGGACGCATCGTAGCTCTGCGATTCGTCCAGCTCAGGGCGGTTGGTAAACAGCCGCGAGCGTGAAAAGCCGTAGCAGTCGCGGGTGAAGTCGGCGACTTCCTGCAGCAGTACCTGGTCATTGATCCGCGAGCTGTCGATCTCCATCCGCATCGCACGAATGTCGGGCGCGCAGGGTATCGACGCCGTCGCTGCAGCGGTGATGCCCTTGCTTATGGCATGTACCAGGTACCACCACACCGGCACGTTTGCTGATTTCTCGCCGATGGTGTTGAAGGTGGTTCCCCAGGCCGTGTCAGCGGGTTTGGCCACCGATACACCACAGCGCTGGCTCGCCGCATCATCGAAGGTCACCGAGGAGAGGTTCAGCGGGAAAAACGGCATACAGCCAAACAGGATGACGACGTAGCTCATCCACAGCCGGTTCTCGACGCGGGGGATCGACAGCAAGCCCTTGTTGCCCTCGTCGGCCCCCTGTTGGCGGGCGGATAACCACTCCTGGAGGATAATCGCCCCAAACGGCGCGGCGAACAGTCCGGTGTCTGCCAGCGTGTTCCAGATGCCGTTGTTGATGATCCAGGCCAGCAGCGACAGGTAGTACTCAAGGTAGCTGTTGGTGCTCATGTTCATGGCTGCACCTCACGCGCGCGACAGTTCGACCAGGATGATCGAGCCGAAGCCGATCAGGCCCAAGCGCAATAGCCGTTGCTGCTCTTCCGGGTGCGGCCGCAAGCGGAGTGCTGCGGCCCAGCCGGCGAGGATCAGCGCGTACAGCAGGGCTCGCCAGTAGCCGAAAAAGGGCGTGCTCCCCCGTGCCTCCTTGATCCATTCCAACTGGGGGCCGCTCAATTGCAGCGCCATCGAGGCAATCAGCAACATGACCATCCCGACGCCGAGGATCAGCAGGCCCCGAACGACCGAGCTCCTCACTGAAAACGGCATCATGGCGTGCTCCTTCCCTGATCCGCTCGCTGCAGGCGGTCTGGGCGTGGATCGCGCTGGTCGATACTGCGTGAGGCATCGGCACCGCCCGCATGGCGATCGAGGACCAGGCTGGCGGTGTTGGTGGCCAGCGCTTGGCGCACTTGCAACTCCGTTTGCAGCAGGCGGATCTCGCGCTCCAGCGTTTCGACGTTGCTGTTGAGGGCGGTGGTGGCGGGCTGCGCCGACGCCACATTGGGCTCACGGCTACCGGCGAGCAACGTGCGCTGCAGCAGCATCGCTTTGTAGATCACGCTCGATAACGCGGTCTCGCTGGCCAAACGTCGGGCCAGCAGGTTCTGGTCGGGGTCATCGCGCAGGCCCTCGATGACGCCGCGCGAGACCTGCAGCAACGGGCTGGAGACTTTACCGAGGTTTTCTGGCGTGGGCTCCTCTGCGCCCGACAGCATGCGCTGCAAGCCCTCAAGATGCTGCGTGTAGGTTTCCTGGATCAGTGGCGTAAGACCTGCGCCCGCGCTCACGCGCAGCGTCTCGCAATCGTCACAGGTTTCCACCTCGGTTTCGCCGAGCACGCGAGCGGCCCATTCGGCAGCCTCCTCGGGGCTCGCCCAGGCCTGGCAGATCGCGCCGTTCTGACAACTCGAGCCGACGGCCGAGGTGTCTTCGACCGAGCGGTTGTGCAGCAGGTTGTAGCCCGCTTTGACCACGTCCAAGGTCACCCGGATCGGCGCCTGGCCATGACCGCCGGCTTTCTGCCCGCCGACCCAGCTGACCCCGTTGTTGCCGTTGTTCGATTCGGTGTCCTTTACCGCAGTCACGGCATCACCGTCGGACTGCTCCAGGTTGTGCTGCATTTCCTGGTTCTGCGCCAGTGCCCCCCAACCGGCCTGATCCACCTTGTCAGCCATCTTCGCCGCCATCGCCTGGCAGGTGAGCTTCGAACGGTCAAAGTCGATGCGCCCCTGCAGCACGCCGTTGCTCAGCAGCTCATACAGCCCGGGGTTGGCACGCTGAATGATCATTGCCGGCAGAGACATCACCGCCTGGGTGGCGTTCTGGATGACGTTGCCCATGATCTGCTGGAAACCCTGCGTGGCCCCATTGAGCTGATTCTGCAGAGTGTTGGAGAGGTTCATGTTTCCGCACATCATGTTCGCCCGCCAGGACAGGCCCACACCGAGTCCGCTGGGGCGGTAGAGCGAGGAGGGCGCGCCCGCTGCAGATCCACCACCAATGGTGTACATCACCCGGTCGTCCAACACCTGGGCCTGGTCGCCCAGGTGGTAGCCACTCTCGGCGGCGTGGCCAGCGGCGCATACGAAAAGACATACCAACCCGAGCGAGAGGGTGTTCATCACTGGCCTCCATCAAAGTCGATGCTGAACAGGAAGGTCTGGCCCATGCGTTGGCAGCACCTGTACGGGCGCCACAGCGACCAGGCGAAAGCGCCCTCGGCACTCTGGATCGTTGGGCTGGGGAAGATGGCGCAAGTGCTCTGCAGCATCGGAGTGAGCAGCTGCCAGCGGTGGTTGTTGACGTTGTTCTCCATCACCGGCTGCGGCGGCCAATAGCCAGGCGATGGCATCGGCTGCAGCGGCAAATACACGTGTGGCTGGCCAACGCGGGTGATGAAGTCACTGGCGCGCTGCGCCATCACTGCGGCAGCCTTGAAGTCGTCGGGCTGTACCAGGAAACCCTGGCGTGGATAGACGTTACCCCACATGTTGCCGAGGGCTTGGCTACCGATCTCGCGCATGCCTGGGATCAGTGCCTGCGGGTACATGGACTCGGGAATGACGTGGCGCCACGCCAGCGGATCGAGCGTGCTGAGATAGTAGGGCGCAAGCGGCACCGCCCCGCTCGGACACGCATAGCCGAAACTGTGGGCCAAGGCCGTCAATGCAGCGCCGCCCGGATGCCCGATGCCGTCGACATTCTTGAAGCGGGGCAGGTTGTTGCGCTGCGACGAGGGCGTGATCAGATTACCCCCGCCTTGCGACAGGGGGGTCGGTGCCGAGAGATCAGACATCTCGCTCCAGGGGTTACTACCGGTATCGGAATAGCTCGACACCACCAATTCGGGAATGAAGTGGCGAACCTTGGGCGAGCTTCGCACCGTGCAGCCGAACGGCGAACACAGCAGCCAATAGCAGATCCCGACGATTCGGTACTCCAGGCACTGCAGCGACGTGACGGAGGCAATGATGGCGGGGGTGGTCAACGCCAGGCACTGCCCGGCAGCTACGAGCAAAGCGATCGCGATGTAGCCGCAACCTCGGCCAGGTTTCTTCGGCTGGGGCGTTCGGCATGGGGCGGTCAGGTTCATCGGCAGCACTCGGCTAGGGGCAACGGTGTGCATCCATGCGCCGAGTTGCAGCATCGCGGATCAGGTAGAGGATGTGGACGGACAAACCGAGGCTGGTGCCTTCGGTTTCTGCAACGGCCGGGATAAGGGCTGCGACCTGTCCAGAATTACCGATGGAGTACAAATGTACTCTTGTCGTTTTTTAATGCTCGACAGGCTATGGAGCGTCGTGGGCTACGAGGTTCAGTACATGCCGCGCAAGCGATCGATGTCCGCCGCAATCTGCAGCGCCGCCTCCAGTTCGGACATCTGTTGCGTTTCCATCAGCCGCCAGCGCTGGGCTTTTTCCTCGGGCTCGGTCATGGCCAGAGCGAGGTATAGGCTCGGCGGTACCGCGCGAAACAGCGTCTCGAACTGCTTCGACAGGACCACACCCTCGGTGTACTTGCCCGAGGCCTTGCTCGCCGACAGCAGCAGGGTCTTTTGTGCTGGCGTCAGCTTCTTGAAGCGCGCGATCTCTTCGATCTCCGCCGGCGGCATGTTCAGGCAGATCCACCACTCGATCATGTTGAGCATGGTTTGGGCCGCGTCGGGGAAGTCGGCCAGGTTCTGCGTTGCCAACCAGAACCAGGCACCGAGCTTGCGCCACATCTTGGTGCCCTTGACTACGAAGGGCGCCAGCAGCGGATTCTTTGTGATGATGTGGCCTTCGTCAGTCACCATGATGATCGGTCGACCGCGGTACTGGTCGCGCTCGGCAAGGTTGTTCACCGTGTTCATCAGGCTGATGTAGCTGATCGACATCTGCGCTTCATAGCCCTCACGGGCATAGGTGGCGAGGTCGACGATCGTGACATCGCTTTCCGGCCAGGGCGTGCCCGGTCGGTCAAACAGCGCACCCTCGAAGCCCTGGCAGAACAGGTCGATAGATTCGGCCATTTCCTGAGCGCGCTCGCGACGCTTGTCCGGCAGGTGCGCGTCGCTGGCCACCGTTCGAAGTGCATCACGAACGTGGCGCGTCAGCACCTGCTGATTGCTGGCCGCACAGTGCCGAGCGGCGTCGAGGATGCACTCGCGGATCAGGCTGCGGTCTGCCCGGGTCAGGCGCGCCTCTTCCTTGGCTTCGCCCCCGGTAATCATCAGGCGGGCGGTGATCTCCAACTCGCCCAGCACATCGCGTTGCTCGTCGCTGCCCGAAGCCTCCTCATCCAGATCCTCAGTCGACAGACTGGCGACCTGGTCGGGGCGCTCGATCAGCCGGCGGGCATCGGCGAAGGGGGCCAGGCTTAAGCCGCTGCCGGGTTTGAGTTGAACCTTGTTGACGGTCAGGCCGAGGGTGGCGAAGTAGTCACCCTGCAGGCCGAAGGAATTGCCGGCTTCGACGATAAATAACCGTGGTCGGTATACCGCCATGACCTGCATCAGGATTGAAACCAGGGTGGCCGACTTGCCGGCGCCGGTCGGGCCGAACAACAGCAGGTGGCCATTCATGGAGCGGTCGAAGCGTGACAAGGGATCGAACGACAGCGGCGCGCCACCTCGGTTGAAAAAGGTAATGCCCGGATTGCCGGTACCGATGCTGCGTCCCCACAGGGGCAGCAGATTGGCGACATGCTGGGCAAACAACAGCCGGGTGTACCAGTTGCGCGGGTCGCGCGCAGGGTTGTAAACCATCGGCAACCAGCGCAGGTAGCTGTTGCAGGCGGCCACTTCATCGCCCTCGCGCACCGGTTGCAGGCCGGCACCGAGCAGTACATTGGCCGCCTGGATCGAGCGCTGGCGCAATTGTTGTACATCGACGCCGCGCAGGTACAGCGCCAAGGTACCGCGATACAGCTTGTGCTGGCGACCGATCAGCGCGCGGGCCTCTTCCACGTCCTGACGGGTCTGGGTCGAGGCCAGATTTTCGCCAATGGCTTTGCGCGCTAGGCGATTAAGCTGCTCCTCGAGCACATCCTGGGGTGTGATCACCAAGGTCAGGCTCAGGATGGCCTGCTCCGGCAGTTGATCGAACAAGGCATTGAGCGCCTCGCCTTTGCGGGTTTCGCCGGTCAGCTGGCCGATATGGGGTGGCCTGCGCAGTTTATCGACCACCATCACCGTGTGCGGCTGCTGATCGAAGTACCACATCCCCTGTTCGCTGTCCGAGCGTGGCTCGTGGAAGAACAGGCGCTCGGCAAAGTCATGGTCGAACGGCAATGACAGGCCATCGCCGTCATCGGGCTCCGGGTAGGGCACACGCCGGTAGAACTCCGCCGCTCGCTCGTTAGTGAGGGTCGGGGCTGGATTGAACCAGGGCAGCAACCAGCCATAGAAGTCACGCCCATTCAGCCGACGAGGATTGACCCCGCAGGCCTGTAACGAGGCCATGAGGCGGTCACAGGTCCTTCCCAGCAGCTGAGCGGGTTTTTGCCCTTCGTCGTCGGCCTGGTCACCGAGCCAGCGATAGACCACCAGCCGAATCCGCCGATTGCTGCCGCGCCAGGGCAGGTGTGACACGACAGGGTCGTCGAATAAGCCGCCTGGCTTGGCAATGGCGTCGAGGTGGCGCTGCATCGACGCGAGGAAGGCGGAGGTGAAGGGGGTGCCTGTCGCCCGCGGTGCGACGTACTGTGCCAGGCGTTCCAGGTACGGAGAAAAATCACTGTCGTCCTGACAGAAGAACTGCACCACCCAGGGTGCTTGGTCGAGCTCGTCGAAGCTGTCCTGCAGCGCATCTTCCAGCGCATCGCGCGCTGCCATCAGCCATTCGGGCTCACGGCCTTCGGTCCCGATCGGCTGCAACTCGAACACGGCACCCACCGAGCGGTTGTCGTCAAGCAAAAAGCACTGCTCTTCCTCAAGGTATTCGACCCAGGGCAAGTGGTCGGTAAAGCTGGGGTTGTGCGCGTACTGGGCAGCCTCATCCGCACGTGTAGCGCGTCGACGCTGCGCCGCGCGCCAAGGCTGCCAGCGCGGCGACGTGCGATCTGCATCATCGTCCATCACAGATCATCCAGGCGTTCGCCGGGCAGCGCGTACTGGACCTTCTCGTACAGCGGAAACACGGTCGAGTAGCCAGGCACGGGTGCCTGTTGGGTACCGGACAGGTGCGGGTAGACGTACATCGCCAGATCAGGATTGGGCAGGCGCGGGAACTGAGCGCGGATCTCGTTGGCGGCCGTGCGGGTGTAGGCGCTCTGGTCCTTGATCAGGCGTTCGGGATCGAGCACCGGTCGGCGCAGCTCACCTCGGGCCTCCTGCAACTGCTGCTGCGTGCCGACCGCGCCGGCGCTGTTCCAGATATCCAGCATGGTGTGGTCGCCATGGGGCAGCATTTCGTCCTTGCTGGTGGTGCAGCCTGTCAGGTGCAGGCAAAGCAGCACGCTAATCCAGGTCCAGTACCGAAACGGATGGGCGTTCATGGTTCACTCTCCGGCCTTTGGGTTCGTAGTCGATGCTGATTTCGTGATTTAGGTGCAAGGCCACCTTGGCCCCCGGCGGGACGTAGATGGCGGCAAAGGCTTCGCCGTAGAGCTTGTTGATCCAGTCACGGATGTCGGCGATGCCACCGCTGATGACCGAGTTCAGCGCGCTGTTGCCACTGTTTTGCGACAGCCCCAGGCTGCCGCTGGCCGAGTTGATGAATGAGGTGTTGGTTTGCTCGCTACCCAGCGCGGCCGCGAAGCCGGCGCCAGCTGCCGTGATCAGGCTCTGGCTGCCCAGGTACTGTTGGGCGTTGGAGCGACGTTCACCAGCGATGCAGGGAATGCCGTAGGGGTCGGAGATGTAGCCTAGGCCGCCGCGGATTTTTTCGGTGTCCGAGGCCTGGGAGCTACTGCTGTTGCGACTGACCACCTTCTGCGGCTGCGGCACCGTGCGAACGGTGCCGTCGCTGAAGACAAAGGTGATCGACTCGACTTGGCCGCGCACGCAGGACAAAGTCCAGTCGCCTGCCGCGGTCCCGCTCATGACGGCGCCGACCACGTCGGGAAGGTCGATGCCGTTGGCGGTCAGGTTGTCCGGTCCCACCAGTACCTTGAACGGGTAGGGATCGTTCACCGTGCCGTCCACCGGCACGCGACCAATCAGGGCGGTCATGGCGACCGAGCCCATCAGGGTTGAGTTCTCGGGGATGGTGTAGACCGGCTTGGCCCCCTCGGCGCGATCCTGAGTGTTTTCCAGATCGCGCTCGCCCTTGGCCACGGCGCGTAGATGGTCTTGGCCCCGGTCGATCGCGTTGTTGTCCAGGCCATGTAGATCCTTGAACTTCGACGTCAGCGATGACAACGGCCCCTCGGTTTTGCTGGCCCCCTTCTGAACAGCTCGAGTGTTGGACGGCTCGATCCATTGCACCGCATCCGCTGGCGGTTGGCCCCCGGAAAATTGTTGTCCGTCACCCGGCTCGAGACCAAAGCCCACGGGGACATCGGACTTCGCGGTCGGCTTGCTGGTGAGTTGGTCCTTCAGCCGGGACAGCAGACCCTGGGTTTCGCGGTGCTGCTGCTCGGCCTTCTGCCGGGCATCGTTGGCCTGCTGGCGCTGTTCGGTGACCTGCTGCGTGACACTGCTCAGCGTGTTTTGAATGCGGCTGTCGATATTGCCTTCGCGCGTGCGCAGCCGATTGTTCTCGGTCTGCAGCGTCTCATTGCCTTTCCTCAGCGACAGCATCTCGCTGCGCATCGCCTTGACCTGGCCAATCAGCGTGGCCACGGTGTCGCGCGGCGTGTCGCCGGCAATGCCGAGGGCCTTGGCCTGATCTGGGCTGAGGGCGGTGTTTTCGGGATCATGGGCAGGTTGAGCGTCTGGCGCAGACACCCAGGATTTGCCGATGATCAGCACAATCCCCAGCAGGACCGCAGGCACCAGCCATTTCAGCAAGCCGTTAGCTTTCATGATCGGCGGCCTCCGGTGCAGGAGGTGGCAGCAGCGCATGCTTCAGGTCGCCACCCCGGGTGACGAGGTACGCCACGGTGGTGTCTTCAGGTGTGCCGGCGTGCCCCAGGTACTCATGCTGGAAGGTGGCGGCATACAGCGCGGCCTGCAGGTGACGCGGGTCCAGTGTGACCTTGCCCGGCCCACGGTTGACGATCTTCACCGCCGTCACCCAATAATCGCCTAGCCGCCAAGCGGCGAGCCCCTTGATGGATACGTGCTCGGTCGGCAGGAGTGTGCTGAATCCTGAGGACTCGCCTAGCGGGACCCGACGCACACCAGGCAAGGGTGCCACGGTGCGCAGAGGCGCATACAGGTTTTGCGCTGCATAGCGAGTCAACACTACCGGTACCGGCGTGGCTGTAGGCGCTGCGTCCGGCGCGGTGTTCACGTCCGGCGTCTGCGCTTGAGCGACGATCTTGACCGGCTCCAGCGCCTCGCTGCCCTCGAACGCTTCGATGTCGACCAGGATGATGTCCCCCGACTTCACCGACTGCAGCTGGAGGCGGGTAGGGGGAATGGCTTCCGACGCATGCAGGTACACCGTGCCACCGACCGACTGCACGCGCAGCTTGCTGCTGATCGCACTGGGGAGCCCGACGCGGACATCCTCATCCAGCATGAGGATTCGTTCCTGGCCCACCGTCAGCGGCACGGCCAGCGGCAGGCGGTCCCAGTACTTGACCTCGACGGCACCCACAGCGGAACACCAGCCGGCGATCGAGACCAGCATCAGGATCAAGATACGCATCATCATGCACCTCCAGGCAGTGTCAGCTTCTGCGGTGTGCCTTCGTAGCAGTCCAGGGCCAGGCCCCACTTGTTGTGCTCGGGATCGACGTCAAAGCGCACGACACGCAGGGGGTAGCGCACGACGACGCGCTTCACCGGCTCGGCGGCGTAATATTCGTCGGCATTGAGGTCGAGCTTGACCAGCCAGCTGTGCTTATCCAACTGCTTTACCCGCAGGTCGGGGTCGTCGCTGTAGCCCCGCCCCAGCACCTCGTATACGCCGCGTACGCGGCCGCGCAGTTCGCCGGCTGCCTTGCGGTACTCAAAATCGCCATCGAAGAAGGTCTTGCACGCCGGTGTCAGATAAGGCTGCAGGGCGAAGATCGCGCGGTGGTAGTCGACCTCGCCGTCGGTGGGCCAGCGGTTGAGTTGGCCGAATATGTACAGGGCAAAGGCATAGATGTTTTCGGGCGGCACGTCCCACCATTTGCGCGTGCTACCTGAGCGCAGATCCGGTGGTACGTGAATGGTCAGTTCGGAGGGGGCGGACTGCCAGCCGTACCAGAGCCCAGTGCACAGCAGCGCCAGGGTCGCTACGGCCAGGCGCAGGCTGAAAATGTGCGCCTGCTGTGCATCCACCTTGTTGCGGAAACGGCTCATGGGTTGGTCCTCGCAGGTCGGCGTGTGCGCCGGACAGTCCATGGGCCGGAGTGGAGAATCAGGTACTGAGAGCCAATGCCCCAGTGCACCGCCAGTTGCCACTGCAGGCGTCGGTACAGCCAGGTTTCGGGACGAGCACGCTTGGCCCGGCGCAGCAGCTTGCCGCCACCGAGCAGCACCAGCGCCATACACAGGAACATGCAGGTGGGCAGGGTGGCGATGGAGGCGGAGGCCACCGCCAGCGGCCCGCCAAGGACCACACCCAGTACTGCGCCGACAATCAGCGCGACCCACATCTCGTCATTGGTGAGGCCGCGCAGGACGGCTGGATCGCGGTTCAGGCGTTCCGGCAGGAAGGTCAGCGTGCCGTCGGGGAGGGTAGCAGGGACGTCGGACATGGCTGCCTCACAGAATCGTCGCGGCTTTGGTCAGGAACCACAGAATCACCACCACCAACAGCGCTCCGACGCCGACCACGGCGCCGAGGTCTTTCCAGGTCTTGCGCTGGTTTTGCACGTCGGCGTAGACGGTCAGCGAGTGCCACGCCACGCCAAGGAAGGCGAGGGTAGCGATCAACAGACCGAGCAGGATGCCGCCGTCGTAGGCATAGTTCTTGATGGTGTCGATCAGGCCTGAGCCTTCGCCGCGGGACGGAGCTTCCATGGTCGGCAGGTCAGCCCAAGCCAGCGTCGAGCTCAGCAGCGCCAAGCCGCCGAGCAGGGCTTTTACATAGGCAGCCCGCAGCCGGCGAAGCGGGCGGTGACAACCACGAGAGAGGTTCATAGCAAGGCCTCCTGATTACGACAGCATGAAAAACATCAGCACGATCAAGGCGAGGGCCAGACGCAGCGTACTGCCGCCGAGCGAGCCAAAATTGATGTTGCCGGCCGCCCAGCCGCGGTAGCCGGTCCACAGCGCCCAGGTGCACCAGAGCAACGCGAGCACCAACACCGATGAGCGCCACAGCACCGAACTGAGCTGCGGGGCAAAGCCGGCAACGGCGGAGAACGCTGTGAGTTGGGTGTCAGTCATGCTCATGGCAGGGGCTCGAGTGAGGTGCTTCAGCACGGTACTGATCGGCCAACTCGACTAAGTCGGCAGGCTGCGCCCGGGAGGGCGACAAGTATTGTTGGATGCCTTCACGCACACGTTCGAGGTCTGCCGCAAACCGCAGATAGTCGAAGCGATAGCGCGCGCCATCGATATTTTCTGAGCCGTTTTTCGCGCGATCGGCCAACTGATCGATGGCAGTGAATTGTCGTTGAATGAGTTCCAAATCCGAGCGCTCGCGAGTTTCCTGTGCAACCGCCGGGAGGGTTACTAGGTAAATCACAAGCAATGGGAAGGCATACGTCCTCATGGCGAGCTCCAGAGCAATCTCTGGTCGCCACCATCACTGCGGGGGCGAGTTCATGCACGAATTAAAAGGATTCTCGATCTTTCGTTTTCTGGCGAGGTTGGGCAGAAGTGGAATGAGACTGGAGTGAGGAATTGAGGCGGTATATGAACAAGCTGGCGCTGCGTGCTTATTACGAGCGCTGCAGCGAGCGCTTGAAAGTACAGCTAGCCATCATTCGGAGAATGACAGCTCTGCCTGAAGTGCGCCCTCAGCGCGTGGAGCTGTTTTCGTTCGGGGGTTGCGTGAGCTGGTCAACGAAGGAGTCGCAGCTAAATCGTCCCCCAGGGTGGCCTGTAGTCCTGGAATTCGACCATGCGATTCAAGTGCTCGAATCTCGTTCCTGGTCCTGACCAGCAACTCATTTGCCGTCTGCCCTGTATCCTCGCTCAGCGTCAATGCCACCAGCGTCAAAGGGCTCACTTCCAATCGCTCGCTAAGCTGCTCAAGTTTGTCCAGCGTGAGACTCGATCTACCGGTTTCGAGCTTGGACAGGTAGGTGCGGCTGGTCGTGTCGGCAAATCCGCGCTGGGTGATGTTTCGCTGACTACGTAGTACTCGAAGCACATTGGCGAACGATGACTTCAATGTCATGAAATTACCTGAGGAATAGAGCGAGTAGGTGCATGTGGCGGCGACATGAGTTGGGGGGAGGCAGACCGCTCTGGCCTCCCGTTTCACACTACCATACACCCTTGGATCAAGCCCTGGTGGCCAGTGATCCCGCGATCGTCGACGTTCGACACAAAGCCGATGCTAATGAACGGCTACCTCTGGCCAGAAGGCGCCCCTTGATGATGTTTGCCGAGAGTGGCTGCACTTCAAGCCGCTACCTGAGATTCCCAGCAACTATCACCTCACGGAGACTTTTTCTTCACCCAATTTTCACTTCCTATTGGGCACACTCAAGCTATCCCTACGTGATAGATGCTCCCTTGCCCGCCTAGCAGCGGGCTTTCTTTTGCCCGCAAGGTTGATTGAATTGGCCACGCACCGGCCCTCAGCGTACTTATGAAGCTAAATGTTCTTGGGTTAAGTGCGGATCGGTCGCGATCCGTCTAGCGCGGCCCACGCCCCACGCGAGAGCACGAGTCATGGACTCACCAGGTCGCGAGTCGAAGGATTCCTCGTAAAGCACCATTCCGAAGCGTGCATACACACCGATGAACATCTGCGTGCCACCGGTACGCGACAAGCGCACTTGGACGTCGATGGTCGTGCCGTCGTTTAGAGTCTCATCATGAGTACGGTGGTGAAGGGTTGGATCTGCCCAATTCCAGAAAGCATCACCCCGTATACGCATGCGACCCTCCTACGACTTTAGTATTAGATGAGTATCTCTCCAACATAGTCGACGAGACCCGTAGCGCAACGGCAATGGTGAGGCATTGGGTACTTCATCCGACCATCGGGCAGCATGTAGAACTAAAGGAGTGAAGCCGTTGCCAGTGAGTCTCTGGGTACGAAAATCCATCCCTCCTGTTCCGGCACATTTGACGGAGGCCAGACTAAGCGATTGGGCTCGAATCTGAAGAGCCAGGCAATAAGCGCAGCAGTGAGCGCATCTCGTTCATCCTCATACCAGTCATCGCTGGAGGCCCCAGAAAACCCCAAGCAACGCTGCCTTAAGTCTTTGACTACCGCCGACTGTTTTGCAGAGCTGGGGTAGACCTCGATGGCGTCACCTGCGCGTCATCCGTCCAAATACCACAGCACGGGCGGTTGGGTAAGAAACGTGCCAGTACATGCATGCCTTTGGTAGCTTGACTACCGATCATGTCCTTGATGGCTGACAGCGGAGATAATCCCCGTTCGAACAAAAAACGCTCGGTATAGCGAAACAAATAGGGGTTGGTAGCTGACGCGTTAACTACCGGCACAGAGTGGCCACTTACCAGCAAGTTCACTAGCTCGGTAGAAAAACCCAATGGGGTGTCGATTCCCAAAACGACGGTCGCGTCGCGACGGACAATCTCGACATCACAGGCTAATAGAAGTGATCGCACAAAGTCGTCAGTGGTCTTCGCCTGATTGATCTGCTCGCGCAGATTCCCTCGCCACGGCTTACCTCGCATCTGCAGGTTCTGATCTATCACCACTAGAGCATCTCGGCTGAGGCGATTCCGGTCGCAGTTCCAGCCACCAACATCCCAGCCGATCATCAGCGATTCGGAACTCAAAGTATTTTCCCCGTCCGCTATCGGTTCTAGGAGGCCAGCGCGGCCTCCACCAATCATACCTACCATAGCGCTTGAGCCTGCGCCCTGTCAGACGATGTAGTAGCCGAGGAGACGAGGGTAGCTATCATGAGCTCCTCCAGTCCGTGCTCAAGGCTTTACCAATAGGTGTGGTGCGGCGCAGTCAGAGACGTTGCTCTAATTCACCCACCTTCTTGACCGATTAATCGGTCGAGGACCGTGGGTCGCGATTGGACCGCTATCGACCCAAAGCGGACCTAGTCAACCGTGATAATTTGCCGTTCGGCGAGCGACGCCTTCACTTATGGAGGAGCAAGCTCTTTTACCCTAACGCGGCAGCGAATGCTTCTGGCGTGGGGCTCTCCTCCCATTGCGCGATAGTCGCCGGCAGCACCAGCCATGGCTGCTTGCGCCGAGTCCAGATATGCGCAACCGGCTCGAAACACTCAGTCCCTTCCAGGATGCCGGCCCGTACCACTCGCATGCCGGGTGCTGCCGTGGTCTCGTTGAACAGCCGGGTATGACATGTACCGCAGGCATGTTGGGTAGACGTTTGACCTTGGTGTTCATGCTCAAAGATCGCCGTTTCGCCAGCCACCTGAACAGCCGAAGCCGCGCTCAGCATGTGCAGACCAAACGCACTGCCGCTCCAGCGCTGGCAGTTCAAACAGTGGCAGGCATACAGCGGCGGCAATTGCTGCGCCACGATCTCAAGGGTGATTTGCCCACATCGGCACTGACCGGTGATTCTCATGCGTTGGTTCCTTACAATGACGCCCGGAAAAATGTGGGCGAATGATCGCCTTTCACGGGTTCGGGCAGAAGATCAAATTAGGAGCAACTGTTGGCTAAGAATGTATGAGCGGCATTGAATGGGAAAGCCAGCGTGTATTTCTCGCCGTGTTGCGCTCTGGCAGCCTGAGCGGCGCGGCGAAGTTGCTGAGTATCGCCCAGGCCACTGCGCGTCGGCGCCTGGACCATCTTGAACACGCTCTCGGTGTAAGTCTGTTCACCCGCACACCTCAAGGGCTGACGCCTACTGCCGGAGCGCAGCGCCTGATTGAACATGTGGAGGCCATGGACCTGGCCGCGCAAACCTTCAACCGCATGGCCAGTTCTGAAGCGTCGGTGGATCACGGCACGATTCGGCTGACCTGTGGCGAGTTGCTTGGCGTCGAGGTATTGCCCGACCTGCTGCCCCCTTTCCATTACGAATACCCCAGGCTCAAACTTGAGTTGAGCATAAGCGATACCCTTGAAGACATCGCCAGGCTGCAATCGGACATTGCGGTCCGGCTGATGCGGCCCAATGAAGCGGATATCACCGTGCGGCGTGTCGGTAGTTTGCAGATTGGCATCCATGCCAGTGCCGGGTGCCTGGAGCGCTATGGTAATCCAGCCTCGCTGCTGTCGCTTCGCCAGCTGCCGCTGATCGGCCCGGATAGACGCTCAGCGGATTTGCGTCGGTTTGTCGATGCTGGTCTGTGCGATGCCGACCAGCATTTCGCCATTGCCTCTGATCATCACCTTGCTCAGCTGGCCGCTCTGAAAGCGGGCTTGGGCTTCGGACTCTGCCCGACGCGAATCGCAAAATCGCACGGCCTGGTACATGTCCTACCCCTCGATTTTGGCTTTGAGGTAGAGGTGTGGATCGCAATGCACAATGACCTGCGCAAAATCAACAGGATCGCTCAGGCGTTCGAGGTTCTAGGAGAGCAGTTACATCAGTATCTATGCTTGGCCGATCAGTGAGCAGCGTAGGCCGTGGCATCCACTGCTTGGTCTGAACGGCTTCAATGGGTCGAATCGCGACGGTCATACCTCGACCGTCGCTGGACGCTGTCAAACCTCCGTCTGCTCTGCCATCTCCAATGCGTCATCGACTTCAATGCCCAGGTATCGCACCGTGCTTTCAAGCTTTGTATGGCCGAGAAGGAGCTGAACTGCTCTCAGGTTCTTCGTCCTGCGATAGATCAGCGATGCCTTCGTACGTCTCATCGTGTGGGTGCCGTACATAGCTGGATCTAGCCCAATAGACTTTATCCACGCCTTGACGATTCGGGCGTACTGCCGGGTGGAGAGATGCACTGAGGCGTGTAATCGGCTTGGAAAAAGACAATCTTCGCTGTGGAGTTTGGCTTGATGTATCCAGGCCTGTAGGGCCAGCCGTGTTTGCTCTGTAATTTCAAACTGCACGGGCCGCTGGGTTTTCTGCTGCATCACTATCGCTCGCGATGACACGTGCTCCCCATGAGCAACGTCGCGTACGCGAAGCTTGGTCAGATCGCAGGCTCGTAGCTTGCTGTCGATGGCCAGATCGAAAAGGGCCAAATCCCGAGTTTCTTCCGCGATTTGGAGCCTTACCCGAATGGCCCAGATATCTTTCAGTCGGAGCGGAGTTTTCTGCCCGACCAATTTTCCTTTGTTCCAAGGCTGATGGCTGTTGGTCGTAATGGCGTTCATGGCTTGTCCTCCATGTGAGGGAGGACAAGGATGGTCAGCCCGATCCAGAGGCGCTAACCGACCCTTTGCAGCCGTTCGAGGAGTCTACGAAACCGAGGTCGATTCAGTTCGACATCTTTCGGGGGCCGCAGGACTCGTTCCTGGGACACCTGAGAACGAACTCACTGACGTTCGTGGAGGCGAGTTACCTGTGGTGACACCGAGTTCATGTCGCCAAGCTCCTTCACCATGTAGACCGCAGACGTCGGGCAGAGGCTGTTGAACTCCTCCGAATTGGAAATTGCCTTTGGGGCTTGGGATCGGTCTCTGTGCTCATATCCCCGAGCCTCGAAGAAGTCGGGTGCTGTAGTGGTCAGCAGATGAAGGCTCTGGGCTCCGTCAGCTTCCGCTATTCGCTCAAGTGCTCTGAGCAGCAGGGTACCGATCCCTGACTTTCGCTGGGCCGGTACGACAACTAGTGAGCGAATCAGACGAGTCCGGCCACTTCCTTCAATGCCCCCGTATCCCAACTCCGTTTCTCCCCGGTGAAAGGAATAGAACATTCGGTCGGGCTGCAAAAGGTCTTGGGTCGGCAAGCCCGCTGCAGTCAGATGCGCAGCCAGGCCTTGGATTTGATCGGTACCAAGCAATCGGACAGAGATATCAGACTGGTTCATTGGGGACTCTGGGGATGGTATCGAAGGCCAGTATAGGTCCCGGAGCGGGGGCTTTTTCCAGTTTTATGACGTCCCGTCAGGCGAGGCAATTATAAATATCTGCTTTACCGCATATTTGAATAGGCATATATTCGGATTTCCAGATATTGGCCGTACACGCATTCCCCAGGAGGTCACATGCGGGAAACACTGACTCCCCCCATCGTTTTCAAATGCCTGGCTGATGACACCCGGGCCCGGATGACCCTGCTGATCGCCCGTGAAGGCGAACTCTGTGTCTGCGAACTTACCCACGCGCTGGAGCTGAGCCAGCCGAAGATCTCCCGGCATCTTGCCCAGTTGCGCGAGGCTGGAATCCTGATGGATCGCCGCAAGGGTCAATGGGTGTACTACCGACTGCACCCCGAACTGCCGCAGTGGGTGGACGCGATGCTGAAGGGAGTGGTCGATGCCAACCAGGAATGGTTGAGCTCTGATGCATTGCGCCTTGCCGAAATGGGCGAGCGGCCGCAGGGCCCTGTTGCTTGTGCTTGAGACTTCCCTTCGCTGATTGAGTTGTAGTCATGCTGATCGCATTTTTGATTTTCCTGGTGACGATCGTTCTCGTCATCTGGCAGCCCAAAGGCCTGGGTGTTGGCTGGAGCGCCGCACTGGGGGCCGTCGTGGCGCTGCTGGCGGGCGTCGTGAGCCTGTCCGATATCCCCGTGGTCTGGCAGATCGTCTGGAACGCTACCGCCACTTTCATCGCCGTCATCATCATCAGCCTGCTGCTGGATGAGGCGGGGTTCTTCGAGTGGGCGGCATTGCACGTGGCCCGCTGGGGCAATGGCAGCAGCCGCAAGCTGTTCGCCTTCATCATCCTGCTGGGCGCCGCTGTCTCGGCGCTGTTCGCTAACGACGGTGCGGCACTGATCCTGACCCCGATCGTCATCGCCATGCTGCTGGCCCTGCGCTTCTCCCCGGCGGCGACGCTGGCATTCGTCATGGCGGCGGGCTTCATCGCCGATACCGCGAGCCTGCCGCTGGTGGTGTCCAACCTGGTGAACATCGTTTCCGCCGACTACTTTGGCATTGGCTTCAGCGAGTACGCCTCGGTCATGGTGCCGGTGAACCTGGTCAGCATTGCCGCCACTCTGGGAATGCTGCTGTGGTTCTTCCGCAAGGACCTGCCGCGTACCTATGAACTCGACCAGTTGAAGGCTCCGAAAGCCGCTATCCGCGACAAGGCGACGTTCGTTGCCGGCTGGTGGGTGCTTGCGCTGTTGCTGGTCGGCTTCTTCGCCATCGAGCCGCTGGGCGTTCCGATCAGCGCCATCGCTGCTGCCTGTGCGCTGATCCTCTACCTGATCGCCGCGCGCGGGCACGTGATTTCTACCCGCAAGGTGCTCAAGGACGCGCCTTGGCAGGTCGTGGTGTTCTCGCTTGGCATGTACCTCGTGGTCTATGGCCTGCGTAACGCCGGCCTCACCGACTACCTGACGCAGATCCTCAATGTCTTCGCCGGCTACGGGATCTGGGGCGCATCCCTCGGGACGGGGCTGCTCGCCGCTGGCCTGTCGTCGGTCATGAACAACATGCCCACTGTGCTGGTAGGCGCCCTGTCGATCCATTCCGCCGAGGCCACCGGCATCGTGCGCGAGGCCATGATCTACGCCAACGTCATCGGCTGTGACCTTGGTCCGAAAATCACCCCAATCGGCAGCCTGGCCACCTTGCTGTGGCTGCACGTGCTGGCCCGCAAGAACATCGTCATCACCTGGGGTTACTACTTCCGCACCGGCATCGTTCTGACGCTGCCGATCCTGCTTGCCACCTTGGCCGCATTGGCCATCCGCCTGAGCTTTTGAACCGGAGATACCTGATGAAAGTCTTGTTCATGTGCACCCACAACAGCTGCCGCAGCATCCTGTCCGAGGCGCTGTTCAATCACCTGGCCCCCGAGGGTATGGAAGCTGTGAGTTCTGGCAGCTTCCCAAGCGGCAAGGTCAATGAGCGGGCACTGAAAACCTTGGAAGCCGCCGGTATCCCCACCGCTGGTCTTTCAAGCAAGGCCTCGGATGCCTTCGAGAGTTCTCCTCCCGACATCGTTGTCACCGTGTGCGACCGCGCTGCCGGCGAAGCCTGCCCGATCTTCTTCGGTCCATCGCTCAAAGCCCACTGGGGCCTGGCCGATCCTTCAGCGGTCACCGGGAGTGAGACAGAAATCGAAGAAGCCTTCCAGACCACACTTGCGAAGATCGATGAGCGCGTGCGCGCCTTCATTGCGCTGCCTTTCTCGCAACTGAGCCAGGACGAACTGAAAGCCGAACTTGCCCGCATCGGCGCGCTGTAGGCCCTGGATCAATGGAGACCGAAATGAACGACCACCTGCCAAATGTCCAACCAGAACTGATTGATCTGCCGTCGCTGGAGCGGCTGGCGCCGAAGGATCCTTCTACACACAAACCGCGCATCCTGCTGCTGTATGGATCGACCCGCGAGCGCTCATTCAGCCGCTTGATGGTCCAGGAAGCTGCGCGCCTGCTGGAAGAGTTCGGCGCCGAAACCCGTATCTTCGACCCTTCCGGCCTGCCGCTGCCGGATGACGCTCCGGACTCCCACGAGAAGGTGCTGGAACTCCGCGAGCTGATGCAATGGTCCGAGGGCCAAGTGTGGTGCTCCCCCGAGCGTCACGGCTCAATGAGTGCTGTCTTCAAAGCGCAGATCGATTGGGTACCGCTGGCCATAGGCGCCGTTCGCCCAACCCAGGGCAAGACCCTCGCGGTGATGCAGGTGTGTGGAGGCTCGCAGTCTTTTAACGTGGTGAACCAACTGCGCGTGCTTGGCCGCTGGATGCGTATGTTTACCATCCCGAACCAGTCGTCGGTGCCAAAAGCCTTCTTGGAGTTCGATGAAGCCGGACGCATGAAACCGTCGTCTTTCTACGATCGGCTGGTGGACGTGATGGAGGAACTGACCAAGTTCACGCTGCTGCTGCGTGATCGCCAGGATTACTTGGTAGACCGCTACTCCGAACGCAAAGAGTCGGCGGAAGAACTATCCAAGAGAGTCAATATTCGGTCTATTTGAGGTCATGAGCATGTCGCATCCTTACTCATTGAAATCCTTGCCCCATGCTCCGGGTGTACTCATTTTTACGCCTTGTCCGGGCACCCAGACCAGCGCTCTCGTTGAAAGCCTGGATACGCTCAAGCAGGCCGGTGCCGTAGCGCTTGTTACGCTGATGTCGGACGCAGAGCTTCAGGAAAACGGAGTTGCCCAGCTTGGCATCGCGGCCAAGCAGCATGGGTTGGAGTGGTTCCAGCTGCCGATCGAGGATGATCAGGCTCCTGATCAAAACTTCGAGGCTCGGCTGGGAGAGATTCGCCACCAGTTGGACGCTTTGCTCGCTTCCAACAAGGCCCTGGCAATCCACTGCAAGGGCGGCTCCGGCCGCACCGGGCTGTTCGCTGCCCGTCTGCTGATCGAATCCGGAATGCCGCGCCGCGAGGCGATCACCTGGGTGCAGGAGCTTCGCCCTCGGGCGATTCAGAAGCCTGCGCACATCAACTACATCAACCAGTTCGGCGAAGACTGAGCGCTCCAGCCAGAAAGGAGAAACCATGGTCACCGAAGGCGAACTACTCGATGTCATCGTGATTGGCGGCGGGCAGTCCGCGCTGACGGTGGCTTATTTTCTCAAGCGAGCCAAGCTGTCGTTCCTGTTGCTCGATGCCGAAGCGGCTGCGGGCGGGGCTTGGCGCCATGGCTGGGACTCGCTGACGCTGTTCTCGCCCTCCGCATGGAGCACGATCGCGGGCTGGCCGATGCCGCCAGTCACCGAAGGTAATCCCGATAGGGATCACGTGGTCAGCTATCTGGAGCAGTACGAGGCACGCTACGGGTTTTCTATCGTTCGTCCCGTCAGCGTCACGTCTGTGGAGCGGACCGGGCGTGGTCTTCGTGTACGCTCGAAGGACCGCGACTGGGAGGCTCGTGTCGTCATCAGCGCAACGGGGACCTGGAGCAACCCCTATGTTCCGGCCTATCCGGGGATAGAGCTGTTCCAGGGACAGCAGATTCACTCCGCCCATTATCAATCACCCGAGGCTTTCCAAGGAAAGCGCGTGCTGGTCGTTGGTGGTGGCAACTCGGGGGCGCAAATCTATGCGGAGCTGTCTGAGGTCGCCGACGCAACGTGGGTAACCACGGAGGAACCGGCGTTTCTGCCTGATGACGTTGATGGCCGGGTGCTGTTCGAACGGGCTACCGAGCACCTCAAGGCTCAACAGGAGGGCCGTGTTATCGACGCACCGGTCGGTGGGCTTGGCGATATCGTCATGGTGCCCTCAGTGGTCCGGGCTCGCGAGCGCGGGGCCCTTCGTGCTGTAAGGCCTTTTACCTCATTCACGCCGGACGGGGTCGCTTGGCTGAACGGTGAGAAAACCCAGGTCGATGCTGTGGTCTGGTGTACTGGGTTCCGGCCGGCGCTGGATCATCTGAAGGCACTGGACGTGCTGGATGACAACGGTAGGGTCGAGGTTGATGGGGGGCACTCTATTCGCGAGCCGCGCCTCTGGCTGGTCGGATATGGCGACTGGACCGGCCTGGCCTCGGCGACGTTGATCGGCGTCACCCGTACCGCGCGCAGCGCGGTCAACGAAGTAGTTGAACACCTGAACAGCTTGGAGCAGCCGGATGCATAGCGGAATCGATATTCGTGTCGCCAGACCAGAGGATGCAGAAGAGATCCAGATCATCTACGCGCCCATCGTGCTCAACACGGCTATCTCATTCGAAGAGGCAGTGCCGAGCGTGGAGCAAATGCGCGAGCGGATCTCCACGACGCTGCAAACCTACCCGTATCTGGTGGCTGTGCGAGAAGGACGAGTAGTCGGCTATGCCTACGCCAGTCAACACCGCGCGCGTGCGGCGTACCGGTGGGCGGTGGATGTGACGGTGTATGTCGCTGAAGGGCAACGCCGCAGCGGGGTTGGTCGGCAGCTCTATGACGTGCTGCTGCCAGTTCTGAAGCGTCTGGGATATCGCTCGGCGTATGCCGGCGTTGCCTTGCCGAATGAAGGCAGTATCGGGCTGCACGAGCGACTCGGTTTTCAGCACATCGGTACGTTTCCGCAGGTCGGATTCAAGCTCGATGCTTGGCATGATGTGGGGTATTGGCGCTTTGATTTCGGAGACGAAGGTCTTCGCCCCGAGGCTCCAATAAGCTTCCTATCCCAAATTCCAATGCCACGTTAGAGCGTCCCAGTGAGATTAGCTGTCTTCCGCGAAAGGCAGCTATGGGTCGATTGCAGCCATTCAAAGATATTTTTTGAACGTGGTAGCAGTTATCGCGACCATGAAACCCAACAGTGCAGCACATGGGAGCAATACCCAGTTTGGATTCAGCGACCAAGGTAGCGACAGATAGATCACCCAAGGGCTGACCATTAGCGGCAACAATGTTCGCTTGGCTCGGTGATAGACAAAGCTGCTTTCCCTATCCGCCCCGAACTTGCGCAGGTCGCGCCGCATCAACCCGTCAACCAGCCCGGTGACTGCCGCGAGCAAGAAGAGGGGCGTTGCGAGCGTGAGGACAATCAAGCGCACCACGAACGTGAATACCGTGAACAGGGTAGCCAGCAGGTAGTCCTGGCCAGCGACGTACGCTTGAGCAAGCTGTCCTTGCAGCGACGCGTCGCGACTGAGCAGTTTCAGGTGTGTGTCCGATTGCGCCCATCCTGAGCGCAACACGACCCAGTCGTTGAGGTGTTCAAGGATTTTCGCGGTGGCTTGTGCCGGCTCCTGCACCAGCAGCGAGCTCTTAAAGTGGCTGCTGAGCCAGCCAAGTTCAGTCAGCCACATGGCATGGCTGTGATGCCAGCCTTGGTCAGGCCAGAACCACAGCATGCCCACAAACTCCAACAGGATGGAGAGCAGCAGGGAAGCAAACAGGAGGCCGAGCAATCGCAGGCACAGCTCAAGCGTGCCGAAGATCAGCCCTGGTCGTCGTTGTGTCTGAGGAGGATTGGTTGGGGCAGTAGGCATAATGCTCCCGGGTGTTCGCGGGCTGTCAGGGGATCACGGGGCGTGTTTACGCCCAGGTGGTGGCATCTCGGGGTCGAAGTCGACCGTCGGCGCACCTCCGGTACTGCTCCACCAACTTCCCGCGTTGGCGTTGTAGGACTCGCGCATACGCGCAGCGAGGGCCTGCAGGTCAGCCGGCATCGCATCGTCGCTGGCTGGTTTGGGCAGCGGCATCCGTACCTTCCATAGCTGCCCGCCTTCCTGGAACGAAAACATCTGGCCCTTCGGTAGGGCGATGATGTGCGCGGGCTCGATCAATGGCACGGCGGTGGTGGTCACCCGGTCCTGTGAGGAGGAGGTGAAGTCGGTTCGGGTGTCAGGATCGGCGGTGTCCGTAGCGCCAGAGACCAAGGTGCGCGTTTGCACGTTGACCTTGGGCAACTGATTAGTCAGCAGTTCGGCTGTCGCGGTTTCGCGTACGCGTAGCATCTGCAGGGTGTTGAAGTTGCCGATGACCTGGCCGGCCTTGGCCCGGCTGCCGATGCGTGCCTCGATGTCGCTCAAGGTCTGGGTGTAGGCAGTGACTTGGATACCGGCACCGCCGCCCTTGTTGATCAGCGGAATGAACTCGTCGCCCATCAGCTCGTTGAACTCGTCGGCGTGCAGGTTGATGGGCACCTTGTCGGTCGTACTGGAGGAGTTCGGGAGACCGTGGTCGATACCGTGCTTGTAGATGTGCCCGGCGACGGAGACCAGGTCGGCAAACATCGAGTTGCCGACCGCGGCGGCGACCTCTGCATCGGACAGCGCATCCAGGCCGACGTAGACGATGCCGCGTTTACGGATGACCTGCAGCCAGTCGAAGATTGGCCGTGGATCGTCCAAGTCGGAATAGTTGGGGGCCAGCAACTGCGCCGTCTTGCCACTGGTGAGCTTTTCCAGCAACGGCAGCAGTGAGGCGACGATCTTGTCGAAGTAGGTGCGGTCGTAGCGCACCGCCGAGCGCAGGCCATCCATGACCGGGTCGAAGAGGCGCTTGACGGTCAGGTACTGCTCGATAGCGACCACGCGTTTCTCGCGGCCGACCATGTGCCGTGGCACGTTCTTCTCGTTGAGACGAGCTTCAAGATCCACGATGGTCTCCCACGCCTGCGGATCATGTCGGGCGAAAAAGTGCTGGGCGTACTCGATGAACAGCGCATCGATGTTCACCACATGGCGCTGGATCTGCAGGTAGTCGGGGCGCCGGCCGAGCTCGATCAGGGCACGGGCGATGATGTTGACGAAGCGCCAGGCGAACTCGCGAAATGCCGCCGAGTTGCCTTCACCGCTCAGCTGCCCAGCGATACGGCTGGCGACTTCCGAGATGCGACCGAAACGGCCGATGGCGTTGTAGCGCGCGGAAATCTCCGGCCAGCCCAAGTGGAAGACATAGAACTCGTGTTCACGGCCGGCCCGTCGCGCTTCCACGTACATGCGCTTGAGCAGGTCGGCATCGCCTTTGGGGTCGAAGACGATCACCACTTCCTGACTTGGCCGGTGAATGTCCTGGGTGATGTAGACCTCGGCCAGGCGCGTCTTGCCGACCCGCGTGGTGCCTAGCACCAGGGTATGGCCCACGCGTTCGCCCAGTGGCAAGGAGGCTTCCTGCTCGTTGGGCTCGACGCCATGCAGCAGCGGCGAACCGCCCACGGGTGGCAGCGGCCGTACCGGGTTGAGTGGGCTGTCCCAGGCGGTCATCCGGGGCAGAAGGGAGAGCCCTGGCGGCGCTTTTTCCAGAAGGTGCTCAAGGTGTCGGGCCCACTGGTAGGCCGCTGGTTGATTGACGTAGCGGGCGAGCGCGGGATCCTGCGCCTCCAGCAAGCGCTGAGTGTGCAGGCGGCTCCAGCGAAAACCACGACCCATGAACAGGCGTTTGCTGCTGACCGGGATCTGTCGACTGGTCAGTGAATAGCGGGGGAGGCGGCGGATGTTGCGTCGATAACGCAGTACAATGCGGGCCTCGTTGAGGCGCTTGAGACCGAAGGCGGTGTAGGCCAGGGCCATGCCGGCACCGACCTCCGGCGATAGGGCCACCGCCCAGGGCGAATGCAGGCACAGCGCGCCGGCACCGGCACAGATGCCCACGGTGTACAACTCCACCGCCGGGCGTAGCAGGGACTCCATCGCATGATCGCCCATGGTGATACCTCACTGCTCCAGGCCGGTCGGGGTGATCAGTACCGGGTAGTGCTCCAGCTCCAGTCGCTCGGCGATGTCGTCGCCACTGACCGGCCAGATGGTCAACCCAGGTGCTACCGCTTGGATGCGCTGCAGCGCTGCCGCATCCGCGACCTCAACGGCCAGACCGTTGGCGCCCAACCGCTTCAGTGCAGGTGCATGCTGCGCCAGCCAGGCCAATGAGGCAGCGTCCGCCCCCACCAGGAACAGCGGGACCATGCCTGGCAAATCCAGCGCTCTGCGTGGCACCTCACCCGGCGTGAGGCGCGCGCTGTGCACCGGCAATACCCAGTCCAGTCTTCGTGGATCGGGCCGTTCGACCGAGGTGGCCGATTCGGCGGCCATGACAGGAGGCGTTGGCACAAGCCAGGCCCCGGCAGCCAACCACCCCACTAGCCCGCAGATCAGCGCGCCCCGTCGAACGTCAATCATGAGCGTGGACCTCCGCGGCTGGACTTGGCGGCTTCAAGGCGCTGCCAGTGCTGGCTGAACTGCGTGCGGTAGCGCGCCGCCGGGGCTCCACCCGCAGGCCGGTGATAGCGGCCAGCGGCAATGACCCAGTCGCCGGCGTCGGCGTAGTGTTCGCGCAACAGGTCCGCGGTGACGGCGAGGTTGCTACGCGGATCGAGAGCATCGCAGGCGGTGGGGTAACGCTTCGGGTGGTAACCCAGGTTGGTTTGCCCCAGGCCGACATCGATGCGCTTGGGATCATGCCGGCTGAGCGCCACGGTGAGTGCGCTGCAGGCCTGGTCACGGGTGGCGAAACGCTGCGGCGTGCCGGCCACATTCAAGGTCCACGGCCAGGGGATGAGTTGCCCACGCAACGGCGTGCCGCTCTCCTGCTGGGCAATGGCGAACAGCACCGAGGCTGGGATGCCGGCTTGGTCGGCGGCCAACTGGTACGCCTGCGGAGGGAGCCCGCCTGCTTGGGCGACAGTCACGCCCGTCAGGGCCAGGGCGAGGGTTAGTCGACGCGTTGCCATTTCCCTTCCACCTGTTGAAAGCGTGCGGGCAGGGGGCGGCTGGCGCCGAGGGTGAACCAGCGGCCGCGGTCGTGATTGAGGGTGACTTGGCCACTACCGACCTGGGCCGGGGTAATGCCTACCTTGCGCGCCCATCGCTGAATGCGCGCATCGTCGCCCTGGCTGCCCACCAGATAGACGTCCAGGCGGGCGCTTGTGCTCAGCCATTGGCGGAGGCTGGCCACACAGGTCGAGCACGGGTCTTCCACAAACACTGCAAAGCGCGGGTTGCTCGACGGGGGTGCGGCATCGCTCATCCCCTGTACCGGCAGCAGCCCCGGGAACAGCCGCGCCCAGGCCGCGGTGTAGGCTTTTTGATACGCCAGTTCGCGCTCGGCGCGCTTGGCTTCGAGGCGCACCTGCAACTCGGCGTAGCGCTGACGCTCCTGGTCAGAATCGGCTTCCACGCCCAGGGTGGTCAGCGGGTCGAGTTGCGGTGACCAGTACTGGCGGGGACCGCTCTGCAGGCGCTCAAACTTGGCCCATTCATCATCGGTCAGGCCCCAGGCCTTGGCCTGTGCTACGGATCGCTCTAGCTGCAGCGGGGCCTGCTCGCTGGACTGCTGCTCCGTTTCAACCGTGGCGGGTGCACCCCATCCCGATCCCGGTACTTGGCAGATGGGGAATAGGAGCAGCGAGAGGGTGATGAACCGGACCATATGCACCTCGTCACGGCAGGGGCAGCGAACGTTCGCCGAGGCCAGGCACATGGAACACGGCCTGATTCCGGCGAATGGTCTTGAGCTGCCAACCGTTCAAGCTGTCACCGGGCTGCAGCAGGTGGACGGTCGACAGGGCATGCGCGCCGGCCGGTTGAGCCGAGACAAACCGGACCTCGCCACGGGTCTCGACACCCAGCAAGGTGAATGGCGGCGTCGGGGCTTTGGCGGCCGGTTTGGCGGGAGCTGCAGGCTGGGGTTGTGCGGATGGCGTAGCCGGTCGAACCTCAAGGGCGCGGATGGCGATTTCGGCATTGCCCAATCGCTGGTCCATCGCGGCCAGGTCGGCCTTGGTCGGACTCGGTGATACCGCTCCAATGGCCTTGAGCGACGCGCTCACCTCATCCAGCTGTTTGCTCAGTGTCGCGAAGGCCGCATCCTGCTGGCGCTGGTGCTCGCCCTGCGCTTTTACTTGCGGTGGAATTGCCGCAAGAGTGGTGCCGAGTGCATCGAGGTCCCGCCGCAGCGCCGGGGCTGGATCGGCTGGCGCATTCTCCGCGGCGACCAGGAGCTCGGTCAGTTGTTGCTGGTGGTTGTAGGTCACGGCGGCCAGTACGGCGGCGCCGAGGCACAGGGCCCCGAGCACCAGGGCCTGAAAGTGATGGACCTTCATGGCGCGATCTCCAGGGGCGGGCGAGGTGGGGCGGGCACTGGTGCGCGAAGGGCATAGCACACGCGGCGTTCGACTGGATCGATCACGAGCCGCCAGGCCGGGCCGCCGAGAATGGTCAAGGCGTCCAGCAGCACCATTGGCCCGAGTTGGTGCTGCACGGTCGGCAGAGGGCGGCTGAACAAGGTGGCGACCTCGGCGCGGTTGGCGCAGAGTGAGTAGCCTGAGCGCTGCAACACGTGACGTAGGGCGTCACCGACCGTCGCGTGCAGGGCCGGTGAAATCTGCACGGTGATGAGCTGGAACAACGGCTGACGCTGTTCCAGCGTCGGCCGCGTGCTAACCAGGGTGTAGCGGTCCTGGCGGACCCACGCTGGTGACGCTGGCAACGGCTTGGAGGGGGTGGACGGAGCTGGTACGGCTTTGGCTGGCACCGTCGGTGGGGTGATGGCAGGCGACGTGTTGCAGCCCGCCAGCGCGAGCATCAGAACAAGGTAAGGAAGTGCGGGCGTGTGCATGAGCAGGTCTCGACAGTGGGTGCCGACACCTTGGCAACACGCGCGAGCTGCACCCACTGAAAAACCGAAGTTGGCCGGCCGGTTTATCGAGCCCAGCACATGAAAAAGGCGCCCTTAAGGGCGCCTTGGGTCAATCGTCAGTAAACACCGGCAGTCCTGGCAGCGGGGCTGCATCGGGATCAAACACCAGGAAACGCGTGTCGGCCTGGCCGGCCAGCAGCAACAGGGTCATCAACACCGGAGGCACCTGTTCATCCAACAGGCGAATGCAAACGTCCGCCGCTGAGCAGCCGGGACCTCCCGCGTGGGCGCAGCGGTGCCAGGGTGTGGAGTACAGCTTGCAGCCGACGGAGCGGTTGCTGACCATCTGGAAGCATTCAAAGAAGCCGGCCGGTCGTTCGCAGCGAGCAAGCTGCTCAAGGTAGGTGTACTCGTCGGCCGGTAGGTGGGATGAACTGATCTCCCAGCTGCGGCTGTACTGGCCGGTGGCAAAGGACAGCTGCTGCATCAGGTGCTCCGCCGCTTCCAAGCTGGGAAGGTCGCCAACGTGTACCGAGCCACTCAGCCGTTCGGCGGTGACCTGGTACAGCACGGTGGTGACCACACCATCTGCGGGCAACTGCATGCGAAGGAAGCCAGAGACATCCTGTTCTTCTGTGATGACGGCGCAGTCGTCATCGAATACGCACGCCTGGCAGTTGATGTGATCGTCGTCCAGGCCCAGTTGGGCGGTGTGCAGGGGGCGGTAGCAGGGCGGGCACTGGTCGTCGTAGTGGATCTGGACCACGCGTTCGCAGGATAACGCATGGAAGCCGCGGGCAAAGGGGTTGGGGGTTGAGGTGAGCATGGTGGCGCTCCAGTAAAAAGAGGACGCCACCCCATACAGGCAGTGGCGAACGAGAGAAGTTTAGATCCAGCCGTATTCAGCCAGGGACAGGGGCTGACCCTCGCCGACGATGATGTGGTCCAGAACGCGGATCTCGACCAGCGCCAGCACTTCGATCAGGCGTGTGGTCAGCACGCGGTCGGCGCCGCTGGGCTCAGGGCACCCGGAAGGGTGGTTGTGGCTGAGGATAACTGCGGCGGCGTTGTGTGCCAGCGCCTTGACCACCACTTCGCGAGGGTAGACCGAGGCACCGTCGATGCTGCCGAAGAACAACACCTCGAAGTCCAGCACGCGGTGGCGTGAATCGAGATAGAGCAAGGCAAATACCTCGTGGTGATAAGGCGCCAGACGCAGCTTCAGGTAAGACGCGGCGTCGGCAGGCGTGATGAGTACTTCGCCGCGCTGGAAATAGCGTTGGTCCAGCAGCTGCAGAGCTTCGTTGATCAACGCATCTTCGTGGGCGCGCTGGGTCAGGACGGGGTCGAGGGGCTCGACCAAGGTCAATGACGTGTTCATGAGCAGAACCTCGTGTGCAGGAGCGCTCCGGGAGGAGGCCCTGTGGGTAGGGTCAGGCGGTTACAAGGCGGGTGAAACGATGCCGGGTGCCGTGCGACGGCGAGTGACAGGCTTCGCAGGGGTGAGTGGAGAAGGGGGCGATGCCAACGCCGGTGTCCGGATCGAAATCAGCGCTGAGTGGCAATAACACCTGCAGCTCCTTACGCATCTGCGTGATTCGCTGGTCGACTTCGGCCTCGCTGTAGTACAGCGACAAGGTGCTGAAGTCGTCGTAGGCCACAGCGTGCAGGCAATCCTCACAGAGCCAGTAACTCTCCATGGCGGCCTCCAAGGGTGAGAAAAGGCGCTCATGCGAGCGCCTTTGTGGTGGAGCATCCGTCTCAGGCAGGCTGCGTGGCCTGGTCCTGAGCCTGATCGGCACTGTGTGAAGGATTCGGCGCATGCTCTTCTGCCGCTTCGGACGGCAGTTCAGCCGAGGAAGCATCCTGCCGAGCTGGCGCCTTGTAGGTGAGTTGGCCGTCGACCTTGATCCACTCGATGAAGATCAACCGGCCTTTGAGGCTGGCGCCCGGTTGGCCTTTGCGCTCACCTTTCTCGTAGGTGAAGGCATCGACCCAGAGGTCGCCAATGCGAAACGCGATCAGCACCTTGCGTTCGGCACGGACATCCTCGAGGTGTTCGCGGATCAGCCGTTCGGCTTCGCCGCCAGCGACCTTGCAGTCGAAGCGGGTGTATTCGACGTCATCCGACGCGCCGTGCAAGGCGGCGATGTCGCAGGCCATAAAGGGCTGGCCGCGCCGCACTGGCACCTCGCGCACGCGGTTCAAGTAACCAATGCCTTGGGTGTGCAGGTTGAAGTAGGTGGCGGGAGCAGCAGTGTTTGCCGTGGTCATGGTGAATCTCCTGTTTGCGAGAAACGCGGATATTCACCGGCCCTGGCGGGGGTGAGTCCGCAAGGGAAGGTCAGGTGCAACAGCAGTGGTGTAAGAGCGCTCATCATCGCGGGGAGCGATAACCGTGCGAGCCGCCGAACGCTAGTCGCACTTTGGGAGGAACCACTCTGGGGAGAGCGTAGCCTTGCAGGTTCCGGCTACCTGATGCTGTCATCGACAGCGTGGTGCAGTTCATCTATAGAGCGCTGCGCAGCGCCCGTCAACAGCGGTTTTGACTGGGTTCAGAGGTGCGGACGTGGGTGGTGCACAGTGGACTCAAACGCGCGAAAAAATAGCCCAACGGTCGTCAGGCTAGGAACAGCAGGGCCACCCTAGATCTGATTCGTCGACAGCGAAGTCGTCGCTTCACTTCAGCTGTCTCCTCACCCTGATCAACCGACCCTTGTCGTGGCCTGGGTCGGGATAACTGGCACGCATCCGCGCACAAACGGCGCCCGTTTTTTCGCCGGCGGGCACCGGCACTGAGCATCGTCGCCGAGGCGGATGACCCCTGCAGCCTAAAGCAGGTCGCACGGGTCATCCGTCTCGGGAATCTTGGACATCCGGAACAGTGATGCAGCGTAGTGAAAGAGGCTCCGAACTCAACGAGTCTGGCCGAGCTGCCCGGAGCGAATCGGCCTAGGGTCGCCAAACGGCGAGGGGCCTGTCCACTACATCAGCGACTGGCCCCAGCGTCAAGCAGTCAGGTCCGCTTCGGCTTGGCGGGCGCCGCGCTGGCCTTCACTGGCTTGGTGCCCTTGCAGTCCGGGTAGTGCACACAGGACCAGAAGTTGCCGGTGCGGCCTTTGCGCTGGCGCATGGGGCTTCGGCACACGGGGCAGGCGGGACCTTTCGAACGGGGTAGCTGCAGATTCAACGAGGCCTGGCTGCGCACCACCTGGGTGAGCCAGGTCGATTGCTTGGCGAGAAACGCCTCGACACTCAGCTGACCGGTCTCGATCCGTGCCAGCGCCTGTTCCCATACCGCTGTCATCACCGGATCGGCCACCTCACGCGGAACGGCCTCGATCAACGTGTGGGCGGCCGCAGAGGCCGCCAGGCTGCGCTTTTTCTTGGTCAAGTAGCCGTGATCGATCAGGCCCTGGATGATCGCGGCGCGGGTGGCCTCGGTGCCGATGCCAATGCTGTCTTTCAACGTTTGCTTCAGGCGCACGTCGGCCACTTGGTTGGCGATGGTTTTCATTGCCTTGACCAGTGTGCCTTCGGTGTAGGGTTTGGGCGGCTGAGTGCGCTGCGTGTTGACCTTGGCATTTCGCACACCAACCGACGCACCTTCCTGCAAGGTGGGGAGCCGCTGCGTTTGCTCGGTCGGTTCGCTGGCGTCGGCTTCGTCGATCACGGCCTTCCAGCCACGTACCTGGATCTGCTTGCCGCGGGCCAGCAACTGATCGGCCTGGCTGCGCAACTGCACCTGGGTCTTCAGGTATTCGTGTTGAGGCAGAAACTGCGCCAGGTAGCGGGCGCGGATCAGGGTGTACACGGCGCGCTCGCGCTCGGACAACTGATCCAGGGGGATCACCACGGCGGTGGGGATGATGCCGTGGTGGGCGGTGACCTTGCTGCTGTTCCAGGCGCGGGAACGTCGTGTCGGATCAAGCTCCTTGAAGCGCTGGCCAAGCGGCGGGTCGGCTGCGGCCAGGGCCTTCAGCACACGCGGCACTTCGTCCAGCATGCTCTCTGGCAGGTAGCCACAGTCGCTGCGGGGGTAGGTGGTGGCCTTGTGGGTTTCGTACAGTGCCTGCGCCACACTGAGGGTTTCCTGCGCGCCCAGACCGAGCTTGGCCGAACAGACCTCCTGCAGCGTGCCCAGGTCGAATGGCAAGGGGGGCCCTTCCGTCACGCGTTCAACGTCGACCCGCTCGACCTGTGCTGAACGCGCAGTTGCAATTCGCCGGACAGCCTGCTCGGCCGCCACCTTATCGATGCAGCGACCGGTATCATCGCAGTGTGCAGCGGGTGGCTGCCAGCGTGCCTCAAACTCAGCCCCGTCATCCTGCAGCACAACGTCCACGCTCCAGAACGGCCGGGCAACAAAGCTGGCGATGGCGCGGTCACGTTCAACCACCAGGCGCAGGGTGGGCGTCTGCACGCGGCCTACGGGCAGCGTACCGTCGAAGCCGGCGCGGCGACCCAGCAGGGTGAACAGTCGGCTGAGGTTGATGCCAACCAGCCAATCGGCCCGAGACCGTGCGAGGGCACAGTGGTACAGCGGCAGGGTATGCTCACCCGGGCGCAACGCCGCCAGGGCCCGGCGGATCGAGGCGTCGTCGAGGGCGGACAGCCACAGTCGGAGGATCGGCCCCTGATACTGGCAGCGCTCGAGGACCTCCCGGGCAATCATCTCGCCCTCGCGATCGGCGTCGGTGGCAATCACCACCTCGGTGCAGTTCTGCAGCAGCCGGCTGATCGCCTTTAGTTGCGCCGCCACCTTGGGCTTCGCCACCAGTTGCCAGTGCTGCGGGATGATCGGCAGGTGCTCCAATGACCAGCGCTTGAACTGTTGACCATAGGTTTCTGGCGGCGCGGTCTCCAGCAAGTGCCCCACGCACCAGGTTACGGTCACCCCCGTGCCCTGCAGGCAGCCATCGCCGTGACGATGGGCCTGCAGCACGCGAGCGATATCGCGGGCTTGGGACGGTTTTTCGCAAATGTAGAGGCGCATGACGTGGCCCTCTCGGTCAGGTACCGACAGGGTGGTCGCGTGACAGGGGAGCGCTAGGGAAAAGCTGAACTGGTCGAGATCATATCGATGTAACCACCAGCGGCGAGCGACTTACCGTTGCGAGAGGTGCGCGGTCACGGTCTGCAGAAGGTCCAAGGCAAATTGCTTGTCCGTCTCGCCAAGGTCCTTGATCAGTGGGGCAATCTTTTGCCCCTGGTCCTGTGGCCGAGGACTGATGGCCAGCAGCAATTCATCGGCCGGACATCCATACATATCCGCCAACTGCAGCAGCTTGGGCACGGTCAGCTCGACCTTGCCACGCTCCATGCGCGACACCGCTTCGGTACCGATCTCGAGGCGCTCACCGACTTGCGCCTGGGTAAAGCCCTGGGCACGGCGGTACTTGGCCAACTGGCGGCCGATGTGTTGTGGGCTAGGCTCTTTGACTGGCAACGGGGCGGCTCTCCAATTCAACCCGTTTGGTTGACCAGCCACCCGAAGATATGAACGCCCTGAACGGTTGACTATCGACCTATCAGGGCGTATCACCCAATGAGAGTACGGTGACCTGACCGTCACACGGAGATAGCGGATTGGACGAACGTGAGCAGCATGAAGCGGATGCGTTAGCGATCAAGGCCTGCGAGTTGTTCATGGCTACCCATCAGGAACCGGACGATCAGGCGGCGAGGGCCAGGTTGATCGCGTGGGTCAAGGAAGCGCCCGCGCACTGGCGGGCGTTCCTTGCCCTGGACCAGTACCTGGCGGAGGTCAAAGGGTTGATCGAGGGGGACGACCTGCATGGCGTCGCCCGCCGCGTGGGGCCCCGCGACTGAGCAGTATCGCGCTGAAGGGCACGGTTCCACTGACGTCCACCCGCTCAGGTCGACTTGCGGGTGGTTTTCTTGCCGGCCGGCTTGCGGCTGCTGCCCCCACTGTCACTGGCCTTTTCGCGCATGGATACGCCGGCCAGACGATGCGGCAGGATGCCGATGTGCCGCGCCTCAACCTTGAATGTCACCCGGGCATTGTCCTCGCTGTCTTCCCACTCATCCTTGACCGTTCGGCCCATGACCAGGACGCGCATACCTTTCTGGTACAAGGTGCTCCAGTGTTCGGCATCGCGGTGCCAGAGCTCGACCGGCGCCCAATAGCCGCCGCGATCTTCATAGCCGCCCTCGCGCGGTACCGGATTGTCGAAATAGACATTCAACCGCAGCAGCCGCTTTGGCTCGTCCGGGTTGTTGTTGAACTCCTGAAACTCAGGGGGACTGCCGATATTGCCTTCGCCAACAAAGAACGTGCTCATGGGTGTTTCTCCTCGGTGGTGGTATCGAAAAGGACGTCATCGGCATACGCGAGCTTGAGGGCGCCCATGAGGACCTGGCGATAGAGCGAGTTCAGGCTGCTCATCTGCAGGTTGAGGACGATCCGGTTGGCCTCCAGCTGGTACAGCGCCTGGCGCAACTCCGGCTGCAGCAACGGATGCGCCATCACCTGCTCCCAGACCTCCACGCCCATGCGCTTGAAGTCCGGGCTGCGCCAGCGGAGGAAGCATGCGCCCTGGGAGCTGTGCTGGACACTCAGTCGCAACTCGAGTAACGAGAAGGGTGGCTGCGCCATGATCGCCAGCATCGCGGCCATCAGCGTCTCGAGTTCGCCGCGCAGCTGTTTGATTGTCTCGGCGTACTGGAACAGCTCCCCCTTACCCTTAAAAGGCTTTAAAAGGCCTTTTAGAGAGGCACTGTGTTCAAACTCGCGATAGGCCTCGGATGACAGGCAATGGGCGATCGCTTCGGCCAGGGTCATGCTGCACCGCCTTCGGCGGGGGCGCCGGGCGAAGGTTCCACGTCGTCATCAAGTTGATCGGTCTCAGCGGGCAGTGCGGGCTTGGCGGCGCGCACGATGGGCGGCGCAAATTGCGAGCGTCGCGTACCTTCGAGAATGTCCTGAGGTGGGGTGCCGAACTTGTCGATGGCCTCGCGGGCGCGGGCGTTGTTGGCGGCCATGTCATCCCGGCTGACCCCGGCCAGTCGATACTGCTGCGCCATGCTGAACAGACTGCGCAGCAGGTGGGCGCCACGATCGATCCAGTGTTCCATGTCGACCCGGCCGATCAGCGCGGTGTGGTGGGCGAGCAGCACGCGACGCACCAGGCTGTCGTAGTCGGTCAGCAGGTAGACGGCGAGAAACCCCAGCTGGCTGCCGATGAACAAGGGCAGGGTGACAGGGTGGATGTTCAGGTTGTCGCCAACGCTGACCTGGGTGGGTAAATCCCGTTCGACCAGTTTGACTTGCTCGGTCAATGTCAGCAGCTCGGCCTTGGCCTGCAGTACCTTGTCTTCGAGTTGCAGCATGAACCAGTCGGCGAAGGGGTCGTCCTGACTGCTCGCCTGCTTGAGCAGGTTGGTCACGCTGATGTAGCCCGCCATACCCATGATGCCGAACACGCCTTCGCGTGCGGCACGGCCTTGCCACAGTCGTGCTGCGTGATGCGTGTGCAGGGTGAGGGTGATGCTGCTGCGCAGTGAACCCAGGTTGAGCTGGTAGTGGTCGACCATTGCCAGATCCTCGCCGTCGGAATGACGCCGACGATCTGCGCTCTCGGGCAACCTGGCAGTGATCAATGTGAACGCGATGGGCTCACATTGCCCCTACTCTCGAAGGTCCTCACATTGATGCCACTGTGATCAAATCCGCTGAGTGCCAACGCAGCTAACTATTTCATCTTGGCATTGGTCAAAGCTGCGACCTTACACCCATCACGCAGATCACACTCCTCGAGCGATTGTGTCTGGCTAGAAGACGTCACTGGAGTGATGCCACTGTGATCAAATCCATTGCGGTCCGCTGAACGTTGGAGACCTGGAAGACTCAGCGCGCTGTTACGTTGCCCCGCTCACGACACCGCAGCGAAGCTTGAGCTGCTCTAGGTACGCCTTGGCCAGCGGCGAGGCCACCCGGCTTCCGGACTCCCGTGAGCGCTCATCAGCTGGCTCTGGCGGGCGAATGCGCTTGCGCGGTGCTAGCGGGGCATCGCTACGGGCGGCCCACAGGGTGAAGTCCCCTTGGCACGCCCGCTTGATCAGCCCCAACAGATATGCAATCGGCTTGCGAATGTCGCCGCGGCTGCAGCGAACGGCTGCTTCATTGATCACCGCTTGTCGCTGTTCGGGCTCGAGCTGGCGCAGCGCCTGGACTGCCCGGCGCTGTTCAGTCGGGCTCAACTGCAGACCCTCTGGCCAAGCGGCGCTGCCACTGGCCGAGGCGGGCGGTACTGTACTTTTTTTGCTTTGTTTTTGTACGGTACGGTCGTGCGCTGGAATCCGAACGGCAGCCGGAGCCGGGACATTCGCGCTGGGTTCGGAATCGGTCGAGGACGCTGTGGCAAACCGAACGCTGTACGCCTCGCCTCGTTCGGAATGCTCGGCATGGCTGTCGTCCTGCAGCGGCAAGGCCTGTTGAGCGCCTGATGCGGGGAGCGAAGCCATCATGGCCAAGGCCTCGTCAGTCACCTCTGGATCCGCCCGTAGCTCCTGGAGGAGGTGTTGAGCGAGATCGCGCACGCCTTTGGTGGCATGGGACAGGTTTTGGCAGATCAGGGGCAGGTAACCGGCATCTTGGTCGATGGCTTGTGCGGGTGACAGCGGCGCGTCGTGCAGTACGTAGACACAGCCGCGCAGGCAACCCTGCGAATCGCGATATCGTTCGCTCAGGCTGAGCCAGCGGGTAGCGCGCAGCACGTTCAGCGCGCGGGCGATGGTCTCGCGTGAAGCCTGCGCACCACAAGGGCTGGTCGCCAGGTACGGCTGAAGGTCCTGATACCGTGGGGTACGCATTTGCCGTTCGGTGATCAACCAGCGCAGCACCAACCAGAGATTGCGCTCCACGGGTGTGAGCCGGCGATCCTGCAGCAATCCCCGCGGTAACGGATCGTGGCTGCCGTAGTACACGAAGCATGGCCCCTCAGCCAGCGCACGGGCGGCCCTGGCTTGTTCGGCCTGCTCCAGACAACGCTTGAGCGTGACCATGCTCTGGCGCACCACATCAGCCCAGTCCACGGTGTAGAAGTTCAGCATGGGATACCTCCGTATAGCTCGATCTGCTGCCAAATCAGGGTCAGGCTGATCTGTTGTTCCTCGGCCAGCATCATCATCGCGTCCAGCGGCTCGCTGTCCGGATCTTCGGCCCGCAACTGGCGCCAGCGGTTCCACACTGCATGCTCCTGGGTCTCGCTGAGTTGGACGGGGCGACCACGATGGGTCTCGATCTTCAGGATGCGTCGGCGCAATGCCGTGTCGGAATGGTCGAGGCCGAAGCAGCGGTACATGATGTTCGAACTCGCCCCCAACTTCAGGGCACGGTTGATCAGCCGCTCGTTCAGCTCGTCCCGTTCGGCCTGGGCGATCAGGCGACGCAGCACTGTGGTGTCGACCTTGATCTCGACCCAGGCGATCGTGGAGTGCGCCAGGTGGGACAAGGTGGTGGGCGGCAGCGACTGCAGCACCTCGATGTCCTCGTCGGCGAGGCCCAAGGCCTTGCACCGTTGCAGTCGGCCATGGCGCAGCTCATGCAGGACCTGGTTCAACATGGCGTGGTTCAGCAGATTGAACGACGTGCTCATGCGGCACCTCCGGGTGTCAGCGGGTGGACGACAGCGTGAGTTCGATCAGGCGTCGAGAGAGCCGGATAAGTGAAAACAGTTGCGCCAATTGAGGATCAGGGAGCCGCTCAATCCCGATCGCGAGCGCAGGGCGCTCGATCAGTGGCAGGTCGTAGACTCCCAGCAGCAGTTGACCAAACAGCGCTGCCGGGAGCTGCTGACGTTGCTCCCAAGCAACGTCGTCTTGCACGCGCAACAGCGCGCCCAGCAGCAGCTGAATACCGGTGCGGTGGGGTGTCGAAGGTGCTGCTGTATCGGGCGCCAATGAGAAGCCTAGGCCCTCCTCAGTAGCGCAGACCATGGTTGGAGCATTGGCGTAACCGGCCAATTCGCTGGCCAGTTGGGCGCAGGCCTGGCGCAGTTGCACCAGGTCTTCCAGGGCCGGCGGAATCGCCCAGATGGTATCCAATGAGTCGGGCAAGCACTGAAACCCAGCATTGCCGAGATTTGCAGACTGAGCGGGCGGTGACGCAGTTGGACTTTCTACCCGTTCACGGGCGGCGGCGCGAGGCTGCGTCTGGTCTGCTTGATCGGATTGCCTGTCAGCGGGTTGGAGAGGGTAGACTGGTTCCGGTGAGTCGAGCCCCATGGGGGCTTCAGGCTCCCTACCGGAAGTGGTATCGGTGTCTTCGCCCACGCCCAGCTGGGGAGACAGGGGCATGCCGGGCGTCAGTGGCTGACGTGATGGCTGGCCGCTATCCTGGATCAGCTCCAACGCCAACAGACGCGGTGATTGGTTCAAGGATTTCGCCATGTGTGCGAGCAGTTCGTCCTGCAGTTCGGCGGTGTCCAGCTCGGCGGCGGTGCAGTCGAACGTGGACAGCACCTCCAACCACAGCGCCGCGAAATCCAACGGTGTCGCCACGTACCGATTCCACACCGATTCGGCACGTCGACGCAGGCTAAGGGTCCGTTCGATCGAAGGTTTGCCCAAGCCGGCGTACAAAGTCTGCGGGATAGCTGGCAGCAGGTGCTCGAGGGTGTCCAGCATCCGGCTGATGTGCGATTGCGAGATCGGGTAACCGCCGGCCGATAACTGCGCTGCCAGTTGACGTTGGCTCAGGCTATCGCCGCCTTCCAGCAGCATGTCGCGGAACTTGGCCACGGCCAGTGCACGCTCGATGAAGGTGAGTTGTCCGTGCAGGTCACTTTCGGCCAGATGGCCCAGTAGCGTATGCAGTTCCGACTGCCAGGGGCGAAACAAGCAGTGGATGCGGAAGAAGCGGTCCTCGCGGGTTTCCTGCCACAGCTCACCGAGGATACTCAGGCGGGTGTTGCCACCGTTGCGGATGATGAACTGCGGCTCACCGGGTCTGCGTGTGATGGACGGGGGCTGATCCAGGCCGCGGTCGCGGATGGAGGCCTTCAATTCCTCGTATAACGGGTTACGGATGAAGCGCGGGTTGTGCTCGTAGGGCCGCAGTTGCTCCAGGGTCACGACCATCGGTGTATCGCAGTCGGGATCGGTGGGCGGCAGCTGTGTTACCCGCTGTGGGAAGTGCCCGTGCTGGAGCTGGCGCGTGATGTCTTCGGAGGTTGGCGGTTTCATGAACTTGCCCTTGATCTGTCAATGCAGACGGACTGCTCTGGCCTTCCCGATCGGCCGCGTGAGTGGGGCAGCGAGGGATGGATGTGGCACTAAGCTGGTCGGCCGGTGATGCATTCCACTGAGGCAATGCTGTTGGGATAAGAGCGCGCACGGATCCTGGTCTGGGCCAGTCGCTGCTCCCACTCAGGGAACAGTTCATTGGCCAGTGCCCGCATGACATCGGCCGCGCAGCGACTGCGCGATCGAGGGGCGGCTTTCGACTCGACCCGATGCACCGGCAATCCCAATGACGCGGCATTGAGATACGCGACGCGATCGGGAATCACCGTGTTGCAGACGCTGACATGCGGGTCGGCGGCAAAAGTGTTGCGCAGGCTCCGTATGATCAGGCAAGTGTCGCGCCGGTTGGCGTTGACCTGATTGAGCAGCAGTTTCACCGGGGGCAAGTACACGCCGAGGTAGCGGTAGGGTTCCAGCTCTTCGAACAGGCCGAGCGTGCCGCGGCGCAGTTCGCGTGCCGCGAGCATTTCCGGTGGCAACGGGCATAGCGCACAATCGGAGGCGAGGATGGCCATTTCCACCACCACGCTGCGCGCGCCCTGGGTGTCGACGATCAGCACATCGTACTGATCGGCAAATGCGGGTAGCAGGTTGCGCAGGCGCAGTCGGCCATCGGGCGCGTGCAGCAGTACGGTGCCCAGGTGGCCCGCGCGGTCGTTGGAAACGATCAGTTCAAGCCGCGGGATAGCGGTGACGGAAATGATCTGCTCGGCAACCGTGAGCCGCTGCGAGATCAGTTCGTAGCTGCCCGCTTCACGTGACTCGCACAGGGCGTAGTAGCTGGACAACGTCGGTTGACTGTCCAGGTCGAGCAGCAGCACCTGCAAGCCGGCGTCGGCAAGTAGGCCGCCGAGGTTGGCGGCAACCGTGGTCTTGCCGGCGCCGCCCTTGGTCGAGATCAGCGAAAGGACTTTCATGGCACTACTCCCGAACAGACAGGCGATCCTGAACCCACTGCTCGATCTCCAGCGAGTCCCAACCGACCGCACGGGTGCCGATGCGCCGGCATTGCGGGAATAGTCCGGCCTTCATCAGGTTGTAGATGTGTGAGCGTTTGAAGCCGGTTTTTTGTTCCACCTCATCGCGGCGCATGATGTGGCGATCGGCGGAAGCTGGGGCAGGGCTGGCAGGTTGCATTCTGTCACTCCTTAGCGCCATGTGGCGCGCAGTGGGATGTGACAGTCAGTGAAGGCCCGTTGGTTTAGAAAATCATTGCCAGGCAATGGCGGTCATTGCCTGGCAATTCGATGTTCTGCCTCTACCGCCTGGGCTAACAGACGGCGAGCCTGTGCAAATTTCCGATCAAGGGTGCGTTTGCTCAACCCAGCAATACCGGGGAACAGTGTAGTGATGGCATCGACTACCGCAGTCTGGGTCTTATAGATTGATCGCGGTTGGCCGCTTTTCGACTTTTCCAGCATGACCGCGAGCAGGGCGCCAATAATCGTGTGGTGCACCCTGGTGGATGCCTCGGATGCAGGCCCAGCTGCCTCGAACTGTGATGCCAATTCGTGCTCTTGCGCTTTATAGGCAGCCATCTCTTCGACGAGCGAATCAAAAGCCTGATGCATTTTTTCGTATTCGCGCGCGTAGAAGTCTCGCTCGGCTTGCACAGCCAAAAAAACGCTGAGATTCACGCACTCAAGGTGGTCGGTGTTCTTGGGAAATAGAAACGCGGGCTTATCTTCAGGGTGGTTCAGCGCAAACCACGCCCGTAGATCCGGCCGACGAATAGACCAATACACGCGTTCGGTGGGGTTGTTAGGCGTAATCGGACCTCCTAAGAAGGTTGCCGGTAGCTCACCGCAGGCTACAGCCTCGTATATTTGTTCTATATGGAAGTGAAGGTCGGGCCACTGTGGAAAATGCTTCAATAGCTCACCGGAATGAGCAATCTCGACCTGCAAGATCTCCGCTGTGTGGTCGGCGAGGTCGCACCAAAGGATGGCGGCATCGATAGGGTGATAGGAGCTCCTAACTGAGTCCATAGCTAACAGCCTCCTGCTGAAAATCCTCCTGACCACTGACAGGGGCAACGGCTGTCAGCCTCTGTCAATCCTCACAGATTTCAATACGCTCCTTTGGATCCAAGGTTAATGACCTGAGGTTTTTTAATTGGTTCGGCTTGCTGATTGTGTTCACGACGGGTTTCGACGCGATTAACCAACCTCATCCTCTGAAAAACAGGGTCGGGAGGGGGATCTCAACCGTGCCTAGCAACCTTCTAGCTCAGGCTACTCAATAGGTTAGATAACATACGGCTTATCCGACCTTATCGTGGCGTGCAAAGCTTTGGGTCCTCGTACCGCAACTCGATATCTCTGTCACGAGTCAGCAGCCGTTTCCTTGGCCCTGCTAACGTCTTGGTAACCGCTTGCGACCACGCAGTGTGTGGGAGAGTCTGCGAAAAAAATTAGTTGATTTGGATTAATCTCACCACTGGTTTGATACTGCCAGCGTGCACTCGTCAGGCCAAGGTGGCTGCTGGAAACGCTGAAAACTTAGGAAAGCAGACGAACCACGGCTGATCCAGGCCATGGTTGAAAGGCTTGAGTAAGCACCGCACCCCTGAACTGGGGTGATCGATCACAGCTCAGGGATGTCAAAAAACCTGAACTTGTGTACATTCATCGGTGCATTTGTAAGAGGTTGTCGCTTCATGAACTCAGACAAAACCTACGTCACGCGTCGGTTGGCGCTTGATGGTGCTGTGAACTTTCGTGATATGGGGGGGTATGAGGCTTCTTGTGGGCGTCAGATCAAAGGTGGGGTGTTATATCGTTCTGATTCGCTGGCTGAGCTAACAGCCAAGGATATGTCGGCAATCCAGGCTTTGAGGCTTCGTTCTGTAATCGATCTGCGACATAACAGCGAGCGCCTCGCAAAGCCCAATCGGCTGTTGCCGAGCTGGGGCGGGCGGACTCATGCACTTGGTTTTCTGCCCCACGGTGCTGCATGCTTATTCGAAGCTGTGCGTTCTCGCAGTATTGATGCAGCCCAAGCCCGAGAATCACTATGCTCGATGTATAGGCATTTACCAACCACACAGTGCAAGCATTTTGCTCAAGTCTTACAAGTTTTGCTACAGGAACACAGTTATCCAGCCCTCATCCACTGTACAAGCGGTAAGGACCGTACCGGTTTTGCCATTGCCGTGGTATTGATGGCACTCGGAGTATCCCGAGAAACTATCATGCAAGACTATCTTCTTACCAATGACTACCGCCGTGACTTGTCATTTATGTTGGGTGAGGAAGTGGAGCCTGAAGTTATGGCTATTATAAAATCTGCATCTGCGGAGTATCTGCAGGCTGCGTTCGACGTCATTGATCGCGTATATGGGAGCAGTGAACTATTTTTGCTGGGCGGTCTAGGTCTTACCTTTGCTGATCTACGGCGGTTGGAACGTTTTTTGCTGGCGTGATACCCCGCTTGTCAAGATTGGCTAACAATTGAGCTTGCACACTTGGCCGTAGAATGTATCGATGTTGTTGCTCAATAGTCTGCCTTCTGAACCTCCTGCATACGAAATGATAGGAACCTTGAAGGTAAACGCTTAGTTTAAGATCTTGGCAAGCCCCATCCTATATTCAATTTTGCAGCGTGCTGAAGCGCAACATTACGTAGGTAGGATCACGCCTGTTACCACGTTCTCCCCAGGCAAACTGATCCAGTGGAATCGCTGCGGCAGTATCATCCCAAGTCTCAACTTTGGTCCAGTCTAATACTACAGTGCGCTCTTCAATCTTCCATAAACCTTCACGCTTGGACAGCCTGTCAACATAGCGTGCACCCATGACATCTGCTTTGGGTGGGTTGGTATTGCGACGTACCAGCGTGACGGTCACGTATGCTTCCGACCGCGCGATGCCGTCTTCAGTAATGTCGATCAGGACATTTCCCAGAGAGTGCATGGTGGCAGTGTTGGCTTCCATCAGCCGCTGTACAACGAAGTCGGCAAACTCCCACCCCGGACCAGCCCAATACCCATGATCATCATAGCTGTCCGGATGGTAGGCGGAACGGACCAGTTCGATATCACAGCGATCGACGCCACGGCAGTACGTCGCGAGCACTTCATAGATTTGTTGCTTGTCCAATAATGATTGGAATTCAGCTTGCATGCATGACCTCCTGTTGTCCTGTTACATCAATCAGTAACTTTCCCGCTACCTCTCGCGAGAGGAGTGCAGTCAGAGCGTCAGGTACCCTTGTGAGTGGGTAGCGCCCGGCAATATGAGGCGTGATCTTGCCGGTGTCGATCAACGTGGCCAACGCTCGGAAGTTTTGCTCATTGAGGTCGGGTGAGCGAGCAAGGAACTGCCCCCAGTACACTCCGATGACTTGATAGCCTTTGAGAAGGGGAAGGTTCATTGATAACTGGGGGATTTCTCCGCTGGTAAAGCCGACAATCAGCAACCGTCCGCCCCAATTCATCGAACGTGACATAGCATGGAACGCCTGACCACCCAACATATCGATGCACACATCGGCCCCTCGGCCATCAGTGGCCTGCAGTACGCCGTTGCGTATGTCTTCGTCGTCGTAAGCGATGACATGATCTGCCCCCTTTGTCTGGGCGGGCAAGGCACGCTGGTGTGTGCGGCAAACGGCAATGACGTTCGCTCCCAGGGCTTTGCCTAACTCAACCGCAGCGAGCCCGACGCCACCTGAGGCTCCCAACACAACAAGCGTTTCTCCGGCTTGTAGATTCGCGCGCTGGACCAAGGCATGAAACGCAGTGCCGTAGGCGACAAACAGCGCTGCCGCAGAGTGATAGTCCAGTCCATCCGGAATGGGGACTACCTCGTGGGCATTCGCAGCAACCTCCTCGGCGAACGCTCCATAGCCTTTGCTCGCTAGTGCCATCACTCGTTGACCTACGGCTATGTTAGTAACGGTTGGCCCCGTTTCGATGACCTTGCCAGTCACTTCGAATCCAGGGGTGAAAGGTAGTGGCGGCTTGACTTGGTATTCACCCTTGATAATCAAGCTGTCCGGAAAATTGATACCTGCAACCGCGACCTGGATGCGCACCTCGTTATCAGCCAGCACGGGCGTTTGGACCGTTGCCAGGCGCAGGTCGTGTGGTTGACCATACTGCGCACAAACGATGGCCGACATCGACGTTTTCATGCTCATGGAGTCTCCTCACTGCGTAGACATCACGGGACGGCTGCGATGATCAAAATGAATAGTTTCTGAGTTCACGCGCGATCACCAAGCGTTGGATTTCGCTTGAGCCCTCATATATCTGCGTGATGCGTGCATCGCGGTAGTACCGCTCAACCGGGTAGTCTTCAAGGTAGCCATAGCCTCCATGGATCTGCACAGCGTGAGAGCAAACCCGCTCGGCCATTTCCGAGGCAAAGAGCTTTGCCTGGGAGGCTTGTGTCAGGCACGGAAGGCCGGCAGATTTTAGACGCGCCGCGTGCAACACGAGTAATCGAGCCGCGTTGATTTGCATATGCATGTCAGCGAGCATGTTGGCAATACTTTGATGCTCGACAATGGCTTTACCGAATTGAGAGCGTTCGCGGGCGTAGAGCAGGGCTGCTTCAAAGGCTGCACGGGCAATTCCCAGTGCTTGTGCACCTATACCAATCCTGCCGCCTTCTAGGTTCGATAATGCTATGGCCAAACCTTTACCTCGGCTCCCAAGCAGGTTGCCGTGGTCAATCCTGCAATCAGTCAAAGTCACCGCACAGGTGTCAGAAGCGCGAATTCCTAGCTTGTGTTCAGTACGGTCTACCACGAAACCAGGCGTATCCGTTGGCACGAGAAACGCCGATAGCCCCTTTTTGCCAAGTTCTGGGTCGGTGACAGCAAAAACGATGGCCAGCTTGGCGCGCCGCCCATTGCTCACGAATTGCTTGGCTCCATTGAGGACCCATTGATGACCTTGTAGCTCTGCACGGGTACGCAGGTTGTGAGCCTCAGAGCCTGCGTGGGGTTCGGTCAGACAGAAGCACCCAATGGCTTTGCCTGTCGCCAGCGCATTCAGCCAGGTTTCTTTCTGTGCCGTGCTGCCGTAGTTGAGTATTGGGCCGCATCCTACGGAATTGTGAATGCTCATGAGAGCACCGGTGGCTGCGTCACCTGCAGAGACTTCTTCCACCGCAAGGGCATAGGCGACATAGTCAACGTAAGTACCGCCCCACTGTTCTGGCACAACCATGCCCAGCAGGCCCAGATCCCCCATCTGGGCTACCAAGTCATCGGGTATCCATCCGTCCTTTTCCATGCGCTGGGCATTTGGGGCAATTTCGCCGCGCGCAAATGCCTTTGCCATGTCGCGAATCATCCGTTGATCTTCACTCAGTTCCAGGTCATGCATGTGAGGTATCCCTTGATATGAGCATGAATGGCCATTCAGCACGGGAGTGCGTGGTTAGGCTCGAGTGCTGAGAACATCTGAACCTGAAGGGCCGATCTGGTTGCGAGTGCTGGCGAGATTGGATTAATAAGGCGCACTCACACCAGCACTTTTCCGATGATCAGCAGTGCTTAAAGCGGGCAGGGCGTTTCTCAACGAATGCGCGCATGCCTTCTTTCTGATCCTGGTTTGCAAAAGTCGAATGGAACATCCGTCGCTCAAAACGAACACCTTCAGAAAGCGATGACTCGAAGGCCCGGTTGAGGCTTTCTTTGAGCATCATCACTGCCGGCAGCGAAAGCTCAGCGATCTTGTTGGCCGTTTTCAGAGTTTCTTCGAGCAACGTTTCGACCGGGAAAGTACGAGCGACCAGCCCTGTCTGCTCTGCTTCTGCGGCATTCATCTGCCGCCCGGTCATGCACATCTCCATTGCTTTGGCTTTACCCACAGCCCGACTCAGACGTTGCGTTCCGCCGATCCCAGGAATTACTCCCAGCGTGATTTCAGGTAAGCCAAAACGTGCATTTTCTGCGGCATAGATAAAATCGCACATCAGCGCGACTTCACAGCCTCCGCCAAGGGCGTAGCCTGCCACGGCAGCGATCAACGGCTTGCGGCGGGCGGCGATGCGGTCTGCGGCGGAAAAGAAATCGTCCAAAAAAACCTGTGGGGCGGCGAAATCGGCCATTTCCTTGATATCGGCGCCTGCAGCGAATGCTTTGCTCGAGCCGGTGATCACCATGCAGCCAATTGCCGGATTGTGCTCCAACTCATCCAGCGCCAGATTGATCTCGGCGATAGTCTGCGAGCTCAACGCATTCAGTACAGCGGGGCGGTTCAAAGTGATGAGACCAACACGCCCATGAGTTTCCAACAGCAGGGTTTCAAAATGCATGGTTGCTACTCTCCCATTCAGGGTGTGCCTTTTTATTGTGCGAGGGCTTGCGCTGCAGCGCTCAAATGTCGTGATACGAGAAAAAGCCTTTGCCGGTCTTGCGGCCTAGGTAGCCTGCGTCCACCATTTCTTTGAGCAGAGGAGCAGGGCGGTATTTGGGATCGTTGAATCCACCTTGGAAGCTCTGCATTACAGCGAGTAGAGTGTCCAACCCGATCAAGTCCGCCAAGGCCAACGGCCCGATAGGCTGGTTACACCCCAGCCGCATGCCTAGATCGATTTCCTCTGCAGTGGCAAGCCCTTCCTGAAGCGCAAAAACGGCTTCGTTGATCATCGGGCAAAGGATGCGATTGACTGCGAAGCCTGGGCTGTTGCGCGCTGAGATGGCTTGCTTGCCAATGCGCTCTACAACGCGTATAGCGGCCGAATGGGTGGTGTCGGCGGTTTGTAAGCCGCGCACGACTTCAACTAGGGTCATGACGGGCACCGGGTTGAAAAAATGCATCCCGATGACACGCTCAGGGAGATCGACGACTGCCGCCAGCTCGGTAATTGATAACGAAGATGTGTTGGTGGCAATCAGGCACGTAGGGCTGACAACCTGCTCGATCTGCTTGAGAATCTGTTTTTTGACAGGGAGGTTTTCAGTGGCTGCTTCGATGACCAGCTGGGTCGAGCGCATCACACTGTAGTCCATGGATAGCCGAATTCGCTGCATCGCACCAGACATATCGGCGGCGCTGATCTGCTCCTTGCGAAGTTGCCGTTCCAGGTTGCTGGTTAGCGTTGTAAGGCCACTGTCTAAGGCCTGTTGGGTCAGGTCGATCAACGTTACCTGATACCCTGCCAACGCGCAGACTTGCGCAATTCCATTGCCCATCGTACCTGCGCCGATCACTGCGATGTGCTCAATCGTCATCGTTAAAACCTCATGCCCGTTCAAAAATGACTGCGATACCTTGCCCACCACCAATGCACATGGTTGCCAAGGCATAGCGCCCCCCGGTGCGGTGCAGTTCATGGATCGCTTTGGTCGCGATAATTGCCCCAGTGGCACCAACCGGATGCCCCAATGAAATGCCCGATCCATTGGGATTGACTTTGGCTGGGTCTAAGTCCAACTCTTTGGCGACAGCACACGCCTGTGCGGCAAAGGCTTCATTGGACTCAATTACGTCAATGTCGGTAATGCTTAGCCCCGCCCGCTTTAGTGCCAGCTTGGTCGCAGGGATGGGCCCAAGGCCCATAAACTCAGGTTCGACACCTGCATGAGCATGGGCAACCACGCGCGCCATTGGCTTGAGTGCGCTGTTACTCCGCAGTGCAGCGCTGGTTGCAAGCAACAGCGCGGCGGCACCATCGTTCAGCCCTGAGGCATTACCTGGTGTTACCGAACCGTGATCGAGAAACGCCGGCTTCATCCGGCTTAACTGTTCAAGCGAAATGTCACGCGGGTGCTCGTCGATGGCGAACTGGCGTACAGCTTGCCGCTCGTGAATTTCAACTGCGATGATTTGCTCGGTGAAGTGACCGTGCACGATGGCGTGGAGGGCCCGACGCTGACTTTCCATCGCCAGCAAGTCCTGCTCATCCCTGCTGATGCCAAAACGCTGGGCAATATTTTCTGCCGTTATCCCCATGTGCATTTTCTGGAAGGGGTCATGCAGTATGCCAAGCATATAGTCGATGGTTTCAATGTCCCCCATGCGCGCACCCCAACGTGTTTGCGTTTGAACATAAGGTGCGCGGCTCATTGACTCAGCACCGGCAGCAATTGCAACTTCAGTGTCACCGAGCCAGAGACACTGAGCGGCCGAAACCAACGCCTGTAGACCGGAGCCGCAGAGGCGATTCACATTGAAGGCGGGTACCTCTTTCGGCACACCAGCATTGAGCGCCGCTACCCGCGAGAGGTATGCGTCACGGGGCTCAGTGGGGATCACATTTCCCATGACGACGTGACCCACTTGGTGGGGGTCAATGTCCGCTTTCTTTATTGCTGCACTCACGGCGACCGTCGCAAGCTCGGATAGCGGTAGATTTTTTAGCGACCCTCCATAACTGCCGATGGCGGTGCGCATGGCGCTGACAACGAATACATCTGGATTATTCATCGTGAGTCCTTATTGCAAGAGCTAGCTAAACCGGCGGTGGTAAAGCGCAGTCATGTGTCAGTGACGCAACGTATGCATGAGGGGGCGCCGGGCAACCGCAAGGTCGTCCACAAAGATGTTGTCGCCTTTGTAGATAGGCAGGCAGCTGTGTTGATCGATTCGAGCGATAAACTGAGCAGCATCGCGGCTGATTTGGATGTCACCGGCTCTGCCTCCATGACTGTCGGCGATGCAGCGACAGATCGATGAACGATATCCGTGGTACACGGCGACTGCGATACGAGAACTCTCGCTGAGGACCCATTCATTCGGCCTGGCGTTAATCAATTGCTCGATCAAATAACCCGTGGTGTAGAGGTCGATCAGGTTCAACCTTCCAACAGGGCTTGCGCAGAGGAAGTCGACGTTTGGCTCTTCATGTGCCAAAAGTCGGGCCACTACCGCAGATGCGTTGAGTAGCGAGGCGGCATACATATACTGAGCACTCGCTGCCAGCTGTATCAAGGCATACGTCCCACTGGTTATTACCCACTGCTGGCCGTGAACCACGGGCCTAAACTGGCCCGATTCATCCCACCCTTTGCAATGGATTAACGGCTCAGTATTGTCGGGGTCTTTAGACCACTGCTGAGCTCTGCGATGGGCATCCAACTCCGAGTGCATCACGTGAACCGCGCTAGCGCCGTGCTCGAGTGCATGGCTGAGCACCGAAGTAGTGCCAATCACGTCAATCAGTACTGCCACATTGACGGACATCCTGCCTGGGTCAACATCTTCGATGCGGAATGTGGTGGTCAGCTTTGGCTTCATAGCGACACCTGATTCAAAAGATGATTAAGCTTGCCTGATCGGGTCACTGCGACAGTGCTTGGGATATGAATCTCAGGACAGCGTTATTGAATGCATCGTTACGGTCACCGGCGACCATATGTCCGGCGCCGCTGACGTTGGTCAGGTCAGCGTGAGGAATCAGGTCAAGCAGTGCCTGTGCCTGAGCGAGGCTTACAACTTCGCTCTCCCGACCACGAACCAGTAAGGTTGGAACCTTGACTTTGCGCGCGGCTGACTCCATACGTTGGGCAAACTGGGGGTTGGGCGAGCGACTGTCGTCTTGCAAAAAACGCGGATCCCAGTGCCAATACAGTCGTCCATCCGTAGCTCGGTTCAGATTTCGAGCTAGGCCTTCAAAGGAGCTTGGTTTCGGCCTGTTCGGGATGAACCGTGAAACTGCTTCGGCTGCTTCTTCCAGGGAGTCAAAGCCTGCGAGGGTGTTTTGCATGAAACTGCGAATGTGCTGGATCCCTGATGGCGACATGCGAGGGACGATGTCCACAAGCACCAACGCTTCAGCAATCGGTGAGTCACTTTCACCTGTCATCAGCAGCGCGGTGGAACCCCCTAAAGAGGCACCTACCAGAACAGGAGGGCGCGATAGAGTGGAAAGAATTTGCTTGAGGTCTGCTATCAACGAATCCGTTGAGTAGTCACCTGTGGGCGAGCGTTCGCTGTCCCCGTGTCCTCGACAATCTGGGCATATCACTCGGTAGCCGCGTGCCATTAAGGCAGTAGCGGCTGAACGCCAGGAGTGGCGAGTCTGACCGCCGCCGTGGAGGAGCATCACAGGAGTGCCATTGATGGGCCCGCCCACATCGGCTGTCAGCCTCAGATTTTGCGAACCGGCGAAATACTGGGTGCGCAAACCATGAGGGGTGGCATCAGCTTCCATAGCGCATTTCTCCCTCTACTGGGTACGGCGTTGAATGCCCCTGTGGGCTAACGTAGTCCACCACGTGCAGGTCGAAACCTGAGATGGCGTGATACTTGATAGGGCTACCCATCAGGCGCAATTTGCCGAGCCCTAGCGAACGCAGAATCTGCGAACCGACACCGATCATGAGCGAGCTGCGGTGGTTGGGAATATTACGTTGCCGGGCATGCGGTACATCGCTGCCTACCGACTCAAGGCTTGCGAGCACTTCATCGGCCGATTCGTCCGCAGCCAGTACGACCAATGCTCCACTGCCTGCTCCGGCAATGAACTCCAGGCATCGATGAATATTCCAGCCGCTGCTGCCTGGTACCTGAATGCTCAATGAGTCGCGGGCGCACAAGGACTGCTGGACCCGAGCGAGGGTCGGTACTTGCGTAGACAGATTGCCCATGGTCATGGCGAAATGAACGTTGCCATTGATCGTGTCGCGATAACTGTGCAGCGTGAACTCACCGAAATCGGTGGTGACCTTTTGCTGGTTTACATGCTCAATCGTGCTTTCATTGACCACTCGAAAATGGATGAGGTCAGCGATCGTCCCGATTTTTAGACCATGGCGGTCAGCAAAGACTTCAAGTTCAGGGCGGCGCGCCATTTCGCCATCGTCGTTCATGATTTCACAAATGACGGCTGACTCTTCAAAACCGGCTAGGCGGGCCAGGTCGCATGCGGCTTCAGTATGGCCAGCACGGATTAGTACGCCACCAGGTTCGGCGATCAACGGGAAGATATGGCCTGGTTGGACAATATCCCGAGCTGTCGCCCCAATCGCGGCAGCGACCTGTACCGTCCGCGCCCGGTCTGCAGCGGAGATACCCGTAGTAACTCCGCTGGCCGCTTCAATCGAGTTAGTAAACTGAGTGCCATGGCCAGAGCGGTTGTGGCGGACCATGGGGGCGAGACCGAGCTGCTGACTCTTTTTCTGGCTCAGCGGCATGCAGATCAAACCTCTGCCGTAGCGGGCCATGAAGTTAATATCTGCGTCAGTGACGCAAGCGGCCGCCATCACGATATCCCCTTCGTTTTCGCGGTCTTCATCGTCAAGCAGCACCACCATCCTTCCGGCACGAATGTCGGCGATGATTTCGCTAGATGTACTCAGAGGCATAAGAAACTCCTGGCGGTTTCTACTTCAACTGGTGTTCGCTGCCATGGGGCTCGCCACCCGGCCAACGTACGCAGCGCGATTCGGTGAGCGATGTGCCAACGTCTTCCCAAGTCCCAATGTGAATCACTTGGAAACGGCGGCTCGAGAAGCGCCAGATACCGTTTTCACGGACGTAGGTATCGAGGTAGCGAGCGGCACCAAACAAGCTGCGCCCTCCCATCGCCAATTCCAGATGTGCGCCGACATTTCCGGTGGCGTGATCCTCATTCTGGAATTCGAAAAGCGTCCAGTTCGGCGTATGGATGGTGAGTCCCATGTGGGTGCGCGCTTCGCGAATGAACCCGACAATCCGCTCCGGGCCCAGCAGAGGGGATTGGCCGTGTGCGTGAAAAGTGGCGGTTTCACTGAACAGGGTGGCCAGTGTTGCGAAGTCGTCATCGTCAGAGGCGACGAAATATCGTGCGATGAGGTCCTGAAGGGCCGCCTTGCTTTCAAGGCGTTGTATGCGCAGCTCAAGGTCGGACATGGTGAGATCTCTTGTTTTTTCTGGAGTATGAGCAGGGTAGCATCGTTAGTCAACGCATAAGTTGACTGGCGTTCAGCTGGGGAAATTCCACGTATGGATACAGGATGATAGCTTTCAACAAATCAGTTGACAGCTCAGAAGGCTGGTGCCTAGGATCAACTCGAGCGTTGATTGGTCTCGTCGATCTTAAGGCCTAATGCTGTCATTGCAGGCCTTTGTGGTTGTCGAGGAGGGCTCTCGGCCTCGTGCTGGATGTGCCTTGCAATCCTTGGGAGCGAATAATGAAAATAAGAAAGCGCTGCACGTTTGAAAATCGCAATACATTAGCTGCCGCTGTGACCATGGCAGTTTCTTCACTGGTGTTTCAGGGTTCGGTCCAGGCGTACACCTTTGACACGGGCTCGGATTGGATCACCAATTTGGATACATCCCTGACCTACAACATGGGTTGGCGCGTCGACGGCCGAGACCACAACATCGGAAACGCGCTATCGACTGCCCAGGGCGAATACAAGTTCGACACAGGTGACATGGTCACCAATCGACTTCAGGCCTTGGTGGAGTTTCAGACTGTCTATCAGAACCGGATGGGGATGAGGCTTTCGGGGTCCGTGTGGAAGGACTTTGCTTATGACGATCATGCCGAGACCAATCCCAACCCTGCCTACACGACCGCTTACGACAACAATCGTTACTCGTCCCGGACCAAGAAATATCACATGCGCGGGGCTGAGCTTCTTGATGCGTTTGTCTTCAGTAATTTTGACGTGGGTGAGGTGCCTGTCTATGCCAAGCTTGGTCGTCTGACCCAGCAGTGGGGCAATGCTCTGTTTTTTGGATTTTCGAGCATCTCCTACGGCCAGCACCCCACTGACTTCATCAAGGGTTTCTCCCAGCCAGGTTCTGAAGTCAAAGAGCTGTTCCTACCACGTGCCCAGGCTCTGGTCACCGCAGAGCTCAGCCCGCAGTTATCGGTCAGTGCGCAGTACTTCTTTGAATACGCAGCCAACCGATTTCCGGAAGGAGGAACGTATCTGGCGCCTGCTGACATGTTGTACGAAGGCCCTGACAATGCCAGCTTTTTGTTCGGCCCGGGTTTCTCGGCAGGTAAGGCTTATGAGCCCAAGGATATCAGTAATAACTTTGGCGTGAAGGTCGATTGGTCGCCAGAGTGGGCTGGCGGTAATATGGGATTCTACTTTCGTAAGCTTGACGAGACCCAGCCTTGGGCCTTGGCGGAATTTAACCCTCAAGGCGGAGGCAATGTACACCTTTCCTACGCACGAAACGTCAACCTTTACGGCTTTTCTTACGAGAAAACCATTGGTAATACCAGCCTGGGTTTTGAACTCAACCACCGAACCAACACCGCACTGGCCAGCGCATTTACTCGCCCGGATGGGTTAGCGCTTCCTTACCGGGAAGGTGCGCGTGGCGATATTACTAACTTCATCGCCAATGCCTTCGTACAATTGGGCACATCACCGGTCTATGACACAGGCGTGTTACTGGCCGAGATGACTTATACCCACTTGGATAAGGTCACCGAGAACAAGCAATACTACATGGGGCGGGGGTATTCGGCTTGTAATGGCGGTGGGGTCAAGCAGGGCTGTGCCACCAACAGCGCTGTTGCGGTTGCCGTCTTGTTCTCGCCTCAATGGCTACAAGTCTTTCCTTCGATCGATCTCAGCGCGCCGATTTCGGTCACTTACGGTGTAGCGGGAAATCCGGCTTACGCTGCGGGCTCTTTCTACGCACAGGATTCGTTGGTTTACTCCATTGGTATTCGTGCAGACTATCGCCAGACGCAGTCACTAACCCTGGCTTATCAGGACTATTACTGGGATCACCTTGAGTCTGTAGCGGATGCTACACCTGCGGGAAAAAGCTATGCCGGTGGTAACGGCCCGTATAACTTGAATGATAAGGGTTGGGTCTCTTTGACGTATAAAACTTCGTTCTAACAAAGCCTCGTTCTAACAACAAATATAGGTATACGAGAATGTTGAATAACTGGTCATTGCCTCCTAAGTCGTTGGCGTGTGCAATTTTCTGCCTTGGCGTATCGAATGCTTCTCAGGCGGCGGTATCCGAGGTCGAGGCGAAAGCGCTTGGCACTACCCTTACGCGGTTCGGCTCGGAAATGGCAGGAAATGCAGACGGCTCAATTCCGGCCTATACCGGTGGCTTGCAGGCGCCCGCGGGCTACGACGTAGAAAAAAACAAGACCTATCCAAATCCTTACGCCAATGAGAAGCCTCTGTACTCAATCGACGCAAAGAACTTGTCGAAGTACGAAGACATGGTGACGGAAGGCAACAAGGCGATGCTTAGAAAATTTCCAAGCTATCGCCTCGATGTCTATCCCACTCACCGCAGCGTCCGTTACCCCGATGCTATCCAGGAAAACACCGTTAAAAATGCTACCACGGTCGAATTGACCGGCCCAGTAATGGGGGATGGCATGAAAGGCGCTGCTCCCGATGGGCTGCCCTTTGCTGGGGTTCCCTTCCCAATTCCAAAGAATGGCTACGAAGTCATCTGGAATCATAAGCAGTCGTACGCGCCAGCCGTCATGCATCATTTGAGTTCGGCATTCCTGGTTGACCCTAATGGTGGTATTACTGATCTACCGAAAACCAATCAGTATCACCTTCGTCCTTGGTATGACGCAAATAACAAATTGCGCGGAGAAACATTCAACGCCACCACCGGTTTCTCCGCGCGACTGACCACGCCACCTTCCGCGGCAGGGACAGTGTTTCTTAACTACTACTTGCCATCAGGGCAGCAGGAGGTCTGGTTTTATACACCAGGTCAACGCCGCGTTCGTAAAGCGCCCGAATTTGCGTATGACATTCCAATTGCAGCTTATGGCGGTGTACTGACGTGGGATGAGTTGTGGGGGTTCACGGGGCGAACCGATCGCTTTGACTTCAAGTTGGTCGGAAAAAAAGAAATGATCGTGCCTTATAACGTGTTCACCATAACCAATAACGTACCGCTGCGGGGGCAGTTAGGTAAACAGCATGTCAATCCCGATGCGTTGCGTTGGGAAAAGCATCGGGTATGGGTCGTCGAAGCCGATCGTAAAGCTGGCGCGCGCCATGCGTACAAGAAACGCCGCTTTTATATTGATGAAGATTCATGGTGCATTGTTGCCTCAGAGTCTTATGACGATGGCGGTAACCTCTGGCGGGTGGGTAACATGCAAACATTCCCTGCCTACAACATAGGCGGCACTAACAACGTGGGCTGGATTTTCAACGACCTGATCAAAGGTAATTACTTTGCCGTGAACATGTGGGGCGGCGATGAAGATTCGATTGTGAAGAATTACCCAGGGTCAGAAGGGCTGCGTATTCCAACCACGCCCAGTGCAGTGGCAGCGGGCAGTGTTCGCTGAACACGCGTAAGGCTCAGCAGTGTTTTGGCTGAGAGTGGCCAACGCCGTCGGCACGCGCCGGCGGACGCTGGCAGTTGGCCCAATACAGGTACCCGCAAATGAACAGATACAACGTGCCGCGTGATTTTCTTCGGCAAAAAAATAAGGCAATAACAGCCCGCCTGCTCATCGCTGCGATGTGCTTAATGCCAGGCGTTTTATTCGCCGTGGAGCAAATGCCTTCGAACAGCGTCGCCTTCGAGGACCCCCTGGATCACTCGGCGAAATCACAAACACACTTGCAGGATCGCCCATTGATGGCGGTGACCACTGCAGGTCAAAAGCTGATCGCGGTGGGGATGCGCGGTTTGGTCATCGTTTCCGATGACAATGGTCTGCATTGGCGTCAGGCGCGGGTGCCGGTGCAGAGTGACTTGCTTGCGGTCATGTTTCCTACGGCCAATAAAGGGTGGGCCGTAGGGCATGACGGCACCATTTTGCACAGTCAGGATGGTGGCGAAACTTGGATCCTGCAACTCGACGGCCGCGCTGCCGAGCACCAGTTCGTACCGTTCTATCAGGCCCGTGCTGATCAAGGCGACTCGCGAGCGCAAGCGATAGTGGAGGGCCTGAAGATCAACTTCCGCTCCGGCCCATCACTGCCGTATCTGAGCGTGTGGTTTGAAAACGAGTCGGTCGGTTATGCCGTTGGCTCGTTCGGTTCGATCGTTGCTACCACGGATGGCGGCAAGCACTGGCTGCCTTGGTACGAGCGTATCGAGAACCCCGAGGGACTTAACCTCAACGGGATCTATGGCGTCGGTGCAGAATTGCTAATCGTTGGCGAACAGGGCCATGTTTTCAAACTGGATCGCGACACACGGCAATTTAGAAGCATTCGGACCGGCTATGAAGGCAGCTTTTTCTCCGTGCTCGGTAACGACGAGGTGCTGGTGGCGTTTGGGTTGCGTGGCAAGTTTTTCCGCAGCACCGACCATGGAGAAACGTGGTCGGCTGGGGTGCTGCCCGCCACGTCTACGATCGCCTCGGGGGCAGCGTTAGCCAATGGGGGAGGGTTCGTCATGGTCAATGCGGCCGGGCAGCTGCTACTTGCGGACCCCGGCGCAACTCAGGTGCGGGTAGCCAGCGCCCGAAAAGCCATGAGGCTTACCGCTGTAGCTCCGCTACCAGGTAGCCAAGTGGTGGTAGCCGGCTTGCGCGGGATCGGACTGGAGCCTTTGCCGTCCCTGTCATCCCGTTAATGTCTTACGCCAGATCACGGACCCACCCATGGATATTTCAAAAAATGATGCAATGCCAGTTGTTCCGCGGGTTGAAGAATTTGATGGCCGTTCTGGATCCTTTCTGGAGCGGTTGGTTTTCAACCACCGGATCGCGTTGGTTGTGCTGTGCGCACTTACCACGGTTTTCCTCTTCATCCAGGCCTGGCAACTGGAGGTTAACGCCAGCTTCAAGAAAATGATGCCCATCTCCCATCCATTCATACAAAACTACGAGGCCAATGCAGAGGCCCTGCGTGGCCTGGGTAATGCGCTGAGGGTGGTGGTAGAGAACCCTAAAGGCGATATCTACGATCCTCACTACCTCGAAATGCTCAAAGAGATTAATGACAGGTTATTTCTGTTACCAGGCGTTGACCGGTCGTTCATGAAGTCGTTGTGGATGCCTGTCGTACGCTGGACTGAAATCACTGAGCAAGGATTCGATGGTGGTCCGGTCATGCCTGAAACATTCGACGGCAGCCCCGAAGCCCTCAACGCCTTGCGGGATAACGTTCATCGCGCCGGCATCATTGGCTCATTGGTCGCCAATGACCAGCATTCGAGTATGCTCTTTCTGCCGTTGCTTGAGCGTGACGGGGCGAGCGGAGTGGCGCTTGACTATCGATCACTGGGCGAGCAACTGGACGCCATCAAGCAGGAATACTCCGCCAAGGGCGTGAACATCCATGTGATTGGTTTCGCCAAGCTAGCGGGCGACTTGATCCATGGCTTGATCAAAGTCTTCAGTTACTTTGCCATCGCTGCCGGTTTGGTTTCACTCATAATCTACGCCTACACCCGCTGCGTCAGAAGCACACTATTGGTCATCGCCTGCTCGCTGGTGGCGGTGACTTGGCAGTTAGGCTTGATGCATCTGATGGGATATGTGCTCGATCCGTTCTCGGTATTGGTACCGTTTTTGATCTTCGCGATTGGTGTGTCCCATGGCGCGCAGAAAATGAACGGGATCATGCAGGATGTAGGGAAGGGGACCCACCGGTACGTTGCAGCCCGTTATACATTCCGTCGCCTGTTTATCGCTGGTTTGACTGCGTTGCTGGCCGATGCGGTGGGGTTTGCCGTGCTCGCCATCGTCGACATTCCTGCGATACGCGATTTGGCCTTCCAGGCCAGTATCGGAGTTGCAGTACTCATCTTCAGCAATCTATTGCTGTTACCTGTGCTTCTTTCCTATACCGGCGTCAGCCCCAGTGCTGCACAGCGGGCGTTGAGAATGAGCGCAGGCGAGCATCCGTTGCCGTTGTGGTTTGCCCAATTCACCGAGCCACGCAAAGCTAAACTCGTGTTACTGGTGACTCTGGCCGTGACGCTTGCAGGGTTGGTGGTGGCTCAGGGGTTGAAGATCGGTGACCTCGACCCAGGTGCCCCGGAGTTGCGGGCTGATTCTGAGTACAACCGAAGTAATGCCTACATCACCAGTGAGTTCGAATTGTCGAGCGATCAATTTGCAGTGATTGTCAAAACGCCTCCGGGTGGCCTGGTCAGCTTCGAAACGCTCCTTGAGATGGATCGATTGGAAGAACTACTGCGGGATGTGCCAGGGGTACAAACGACGTCATCGGCGGCCAGCGTAGGCCGGATGCTGACGTCGGCCGGTTACGAGGGATCACCGAAATGGATAACGATCAACCGCGACACGTTTGTGGTTTCTGACACGATAAACAATGTCTTCACTGCAGTGCCAGAGCTTATCAACGATACACGCACCGTAGCACCGATCATCGCGTTTCTTACCGACCACAAAGCCGAAACGCTGAGTCGCGTGGTCGCGACGGTGGAGGCTTTTGCCGAAACGCACAATGGTCCTGATCGTCAGTTCTTGCTCGCGGCCGGTAGTGCAGGCATAGAAGCGGCAACCAATAGCACCGTCGAGAAAGCCAATTATCAGATGCTTGCGCTCGTATACGCGGCCGTAATTGTACTGTGCTACATCACGTTCCGCAGTTGGCGAGCCGTGCTGGTAGCGGTCATTCCCCTGGCGGTGACATCGGTGTTGGCGGAAGCCTTGATGGTCATTCTCGGCATCGGCGTCAAAGTTGCCACCTTGCCGGTGATCGCGCTCGGTGTTGGGATCGGCATCGACTACTCACTCTACTTGTTGACGGTCTACCTGGCGCAGGCACGGTCGGGTAAGACAGTGCGCGATGCCTACCTTCAGGCACTGGTATTTACCGGGAAAGTGGTAGCGCTGATTGGTATCACGTTGGCAGCAGCGGTGTTCACCTGGCTGTGGTCGCCGATCAAGTTCCAAGCGGACATGGGTGTGCTCCTGGCCTTCATGTTCCTGTGGAACATGGTAGGTGCCTTGATCCTGGTGCCGAGCTTGGCCACCTTCTTGTTAAAACCCTCCAGTGAGGCCGTACCTCCAGTGGCGGTCGAGGCAAAAAAAAAGTCAGCACAGACCACGGCGGAGCCCATTTGATTGCGGGCGATGAGTGGCTGAGAACAATATTTTCGTAACCAGTGAGTGCCGGCAGCGGCGTATTAATGCGTCGGTGGTTCTCGGCTAAGGAGATCAAAAATGGCAGAAGCTCAAGAACTCCATCAATTTCGGCCTGATGATGCGAAATGGTTTCGCCAAGTGCTTGGCCAGTATCCAACGGGTGTGTGTGTGGTGACCGCCCAACAAGCAGGAGGCAAACCCACCGGCATGGCAGTTGGGTCGTTCACCTCCGTTTCGTTGAATCCGCCACTGGTAGCGTTCCTGCCGGATAAAAGCTCTAGCAGTTGGCCGCGCATTGAAGAGTCTGGAAAATTTTGCGTGAATATCCTCGCTGCGGAACAAGAACCGGTGTGCAGGCGGTTTGCGGCAAAAACCGAAGACAAGTTCGAGGGCCTGGAATACCGACTGTCAGCCAATGGCTCCCCGATCATCGAGCAATGCGTCGCCTGGATCGACTGCGATATCGACTGTGTGCACGAGGCGGGGGATCACTACATCGTCATTGGCAGGGTGAAGGAGTTGAAGATCGAGTCAGCGGGGCTGCCTCTGTTGTTCTTTCAAGGAGGCTATGGGCGTTTCTCGCCGCTTTCGATGGTGGCACCTGATCCACTCGGTACCATTGCCGGCCCTCTTCGGAGTATTGATCGCGCCCGGGCTGACATGGAACGACTGTGCGAGCGAATCAATGCTCGCTGTGTCGCAACGGTGCGAGTGGATGATGAGCTAATCATTGCTGCAAGTGCTGGCCGACCTCGGACAGGCGTGATTCCGACCTTGGTTGGTCAACGCTTGCCGTTTATGCCGCCAACGGGATCCATCTTCGCTGCTTGGAGCAGTGAGCCGGTCGTTACACAATGGCTGCGAGACACCGGTCATCCTGAGCGACTTGATGAATGCAGGGCCGCACTGGCGATCATCCGCGAGCGGGGATATTCGCTGGGCATGATCAGCGATGCGCAGCGGGCATTCACTTCGGCCTTGAACCAGCGAGCGCAGGACCCCGCCAACAATCAGGATGTTCGCACCTTGGTGCATGACTTGACCTACGATCCGCTGGAGTTTACCCCTGACGTGCACAAAGACGTCAGGCAGATTTCGGTGCCGGTGTTCGCCTCGAGTGGCCAGGTCGAGTACGTCCTTACTTTGTATGACTTCCCTGCGCCGGAGAGCGGCGTCGGCGTCACACCATACATCGACGAACTGCAGCACATCGCCAATTGCTTGAGTGAGGGGGCGAAACTCACGCGTTGAGCAGCTACCGGGCGCCGGTCGTGGCCACTTTCTGCAACAGAAGCAAGACGGTCGCCCTGATGGTTACATTGGGGTGACCTTACGCGTATAGTAATCGATTGACTCCATATCTCAGACGTGGACCCCTAGACCGATGATTCAAAAAAGCAACATAGCCCGACGCCGTAAAGCTGCCCAGGCAGAAGGGGGCATAGAATATAAGAATAAGCGCGATGAACTCATCCGGGTCGCGGCGGTATTGTTCAAGGAAAAAGGTTATCAAGCAACCACGCTCAACGAGATCGCCGCTGCCGCCGGCATGGATCGTGCGAGTATCTATTACTACGTCGACAACAAAGAAGAGTTTTTCCGTGAAGCAATCAAGGGCGTCCTTGATGCAAACACAACGGAGGCTGAGCGGCTTATGCGCATGCGCTCACTCAACCCCAAGGAAAAGCTCGAGCAACTGGTGACGTTGTTGATGCGTTCCTACGATGAAAACTACCCGTATATGTACCTCTACATTCAGGAGGAAATGCACGCAGTCGCCGAGCAGGAGTCGGTATGGGCGCAGGAAATGGTGCGCCAGACTCAGCGCTTCGAGAAAGTTGTCATTACATTATTCAAGAAGGGTATTGAGGACGGCCTATTCCGCAGCGATATTTCTCCTGGGTTGGCCGCCAATGCTCTGTTTGGTATGTTCAACTGGTCACATCGCTGGTACAAACCGGGTACTGGCAAGAGCGCTGAAGCAGTGGCGCAAGCTTTCTGCAAGATATTCTTCGACGGGTTCGAGCAGCGATGAGAGAAGGGGGCTCTGCTGGCAGCCCCCTGCAGGCAGGAGTCACCACTGGCTTTCGGCAACCGTCACCTCGATACCGTCCAATGCTGTACTCATGATGATTTGGCAGCTTAACCGGCTGTTGGCTTGTCGAGGAGCAGATGTACATTCCAGCATTTGGTTTTCGTTGTCAGACATGGGCGTCAATTTGCCAAGCCAGCTGCCCTCGACATACACATGACACGTTGCGCAACTGGCACTGCCACCACAGTCACCGACAATTTCATGCATGCCTTGTGATACGGCAATCTGCATCAAGCTGGTGCCAATCGGTACTTCCATTTCCTGCACGGAATTGTCCGGCAGAACAAACGTGGCTTTGGGCATCTCTTAACTCCGCTTTGTTATTGTTGTTACGGTTGGGTTGGTGTGAGGGAAGCAAGGTATCGGTTGACGAGATCTTTGAAGGGTACGGCGTCATCAGCCAGCTGTACGGGATCTACCGGTGTCTGCAGGGCAATCAATCGTTTGCTCAAGTTGAATTCCACTGCTCGGTTTACTGTATCCACAGCCAGAATGCGCTCATTCTGTAAATAAAAAGCGCAGAAGGACCTGTCCACCACCGAACCGCGAATAACCAGCTGGTCATAGCCAGCGGATAATCCAACCATCTTGAGGCTAAGATCATATTGATCCGACCAGAACCAAGGCGGCCCATCTGGACGGGGAATTTTGCCATTGAGCAGAGCAGCTATTTTTCGCGCTTGTTCCAGGGCATTCGGAACAGACTCTACTCGCACACTACGCTCATAAAGCGTACTGACGCTTCGGGCACAATCGCCGGCTGCGTAAATGCGTGCATCCGCAGTCTGCATAGTAGTGTTGACGACAATGCCATCCTGAACTTCCAACCCAGCAGTGGCGGCCAACTCGATATTGGGTTCGAGGCCGATACCAATGACCACCAGGTCTGCGGGCAGACGGGTGCCGTCCAGACAATGAATCGCTCGAATCGCCATGGAGGTTTCGTCTAGTTCAAAATGGGTGATTTGCTCGCTTGTGCGAATGTTCACGCCGTGCCCACGATGGACATCCTCGTAAAACTGCGAGAGCACTGGAGCCGTGACTCTGGCCAACACGCGCGGTGCGGACTCGAGTATTGTCACTTCCAATCCGGCTTTGATGGCGGTGGCAGCGACCTCCAAACCGATGTACCCACCACCTATGACTATCAATCGATGGCCTGGCATTAAAGCGCTTCGCAAGCGATCGGCATGTTCGGTTGTTCGAAGGTAATGCAGGTTAGCTATGCGTTGGTGATCGAGTCCCCCTAGCGTGCGAGGCTTTCCGCCCGTAGCGAGTACGAGGCGGTCGTAGGGTAAGCAGGTTCCGTCGGTCAGGCTGACGCTACGAGCGCAGCGATCGATTGCTGTTATCCTCACCCCCAGATGCAGGTGGATATCAGCGTTTTCGAAGGTGGCGAGCGTTCGCTGGCTGAGCGCGTCTCGCGAGGTCGTGCCGGCGAGGTAGCCTTTGGAGAGCGGTGGCCGATGATAGGGTAAGTCGTGTTCATCACCGATGAGAGTGATACCTCCCTGCCACCCCTCGCTGCGCGCAGCCAGTGCTGTTTCTACGCCGGCACACCCGGTACCGATCACCAGCAATTGTTCGATGGGACGCTCTGGGCTATTGCTTTCCATCGCGTCAACTCCGTTCCAATTGCGGCGAAACACCGCCCATCACGGACAGTCCGCCATCGATGTTCTGAGCTGTTCCGGTGGTGAAGTACGCTTCGTCGCTGGCCAGATAGACCACCAGGTAAGCCACGTCAATCGGCTTGCCCAAGCGCTTCAGTGGTTGGGCGGCCGCGACTGCATCCATCGCGGCCTGGTTTGGAAACGCCTCATCCACCATTGCAGTATGGATGACGCCCGGGTTGATCGAGTTGACCCGGATGTTAAAAGGCGCCAATTCGATGGCTGCGGCTCTGGAAAGTGCATCAACTGCACCCTTGCTGGCGGTGTAGGCAGTGAAGCGCCCGCAGGCGTTCACCGTAGCCAAAGAAGCAATGTTGACAATGGAGCCGATCCCGGCGTTTTTCATGTGAGGGATCACAGTCTGCATGCCGACGAACTGGCTCCAGGCATTCACGTCCATGATGCGCGACCACTGTTCGTAGGTAAGGATATCGTATGTGGCGGGTGCAAGAATTCCTGCGTTGTTGACCAAGACGTTGATGGGCCCATAGGCATCAACTGCTGCCTCCACGACTGCCAGCCAACTGGCTTTGGAGGCGACATCATGTTTCAACGCCAGCGCAGCTCCGGGGTATTCCCGGTTGATGTCGGCCACCACTGCGCTGACACTTTCGAAGTCGATGTCTGTGGCGATGACTTTGGCCCCGTACTGGGCCATCAGTCGTGCCTCGGCTGCACCTTGTCCTTTGCCGGCACCGGTAACCAAGGCAACTTTTCCTGCGAGTCTGCTCATTGCTGTCTTCCCTTGCTGTTTGGATTTATTGTTTTCAAGTTCAGTAGCGAAACCGAGCGGGAGTCAGGTTAGCGAACCCCGCGGTGAAACGTTGAGCGGCCAGCCAGATCCAAAGCCTGCAGTATCACAGTACGTGTGGCGCCAAGCTTTAGGGCATTACGCACATGTAGTCGTAAGCCAGGCAGGAATCGGTGTGAAGGCGTGGCGTCCACGGCCAGGGAGATCAGCTCCTTGGTGAGCGCACGTAGAGCGCCGGTTTTCCACGGTACCGCGCAGTAATTGAAAAAGGCTTCAAAACCTATCGGTGATAGCCGCAACAGACTATCGAGAAAACCTGGAAACTCTTTCTCCATCGACTTCCAATACGGATCATCACCCACATACTTAGCCAGTAGTCCCTGGCGTTCATCGTCCAGTGGGCAGGTCATACTGGAGTGTTGGGCGTCTTTGAGCATTTGCCCGATTCTGGGGCTTCCAACCAGCAGGGTATGGACGCCTAGGCCAGATACCAAAAGCAGCACTTCATGGACCTGCTCTGCCGTTGCCCCTGCTTCCAGAGCTTGGCTCGCATAGTGCTCCGTTGCGCCAAGGTCCAAAGTTGCCGGGGAAGCGTGCACCGCCAGATTGATCAGCGCGCATTCCAATGCCGAGAGTGGTTCCCCTTCAGCACTGCCGTCGAGCAGCTGGTTAACCTGCAGTTCAATTTCTTGAAACGAGAGAATATCGTCGACTGGCAACATGTGAGGTGTCCTGTCTGCAACGTAGTTGCGTAGATTTCAAGAAGATTGGGCGAGCAACTGTGGGGAGTGTGCGTCTGCGATCAGTGCACGTAGCGCACGCTTATCCACTTTGGTTGCCGACATGGGCCACTGCTCCGACGTCATGAAATACACTGCACGGGGAATTTTGAAGCTTGCGATGCGACCGTTACAGAAAGCGATCAGCTCCGCCGCTTGCAATTCGTGCCCAGCACGTAGCTCGACAAAGGCAATCGGGACTTCGTCCAGACGGTCATCAGGCGAGCCAACGACCTCAGCAAGTTTGACCGCTGGGTGCTCGCAGAGAAACGCCTCGATTTCGATGGCCGCGACGTTTTCGCCGCCAACTTTCAGCATGTCCTTCAGGCGTCCGCTGAAGACCAGGGAGCCGTCGACCGTGGCGCTATACAAGTCGCCGGTGTGAAGCCAGCCCTCCCTGTCCATAGCTTCCCGGGTTTTTGCTTCGTCGTTGTAGTAGCCTTCCATGACGCAGTAACCGCGCACCAAGATCTCACCGACCTCGCCCGGAGCGGCGACACCTCCGGTATCCAAGCTGGCAATCTTGACCTCGATACCCGGCACCGCCCGACCTTGAGTGGTTGCTTTGCTGAGCGGTGACTCGTCGACATTGCTGAGGGCAAAAATGCCAGCGGTTTCAGTCATGCCGCAAGCTTGAGCAACCTCTGCTTGCGGGAATAGCCGCTGAACGCGTTCAACCATGGGTTTGGGGCCAATCAGTACTACGCGTTCGATGCTCTTCAAATTTGCTGAATCGAAATCAGGGTGGTCGATCAAGGCCTGGACAATCGCGGGGAACCAAGGCCAGATCACCGTGGCATGGTGTTCGGCAAGCAGCTTCAGCGCACGCCCAGCTTCGAAGTAATGGTCGGTCAGGTATGTTCCGCCTGCGCCGATGCTGCCGACAAAGGGGGCGAGTGAGCCAATATGGAACAGAGGCCCTGCCCCCCAACTCACATCGTGTTCTGCCACCGCCAGGCGCGTGCTGGCTCGGTCGACCGGGCCGCGTGTCATCGCTTCGTGAGACAACATGCAACCCTTCGGGTGGGCGGTGGTGCCCGAGGTGTACATGATGATTGCAATGTCGCGCACGCGAACGCGGCGCCGAAGCTGTTCGATGTCCTCGGCGGAGACCTGTCCAGCGAGTACGTCGAATGCTGGGCGTCCTAGGAATCCACTACGGTCATCCCCACGGAGTAAAACCGTGTTGCGTAGCAGCGGAGCCTGGGTCAATGCGAGGCATGTTGGGTCCGTTTGTTGGGACAATTCAGGCAAGGCTGTGCGAAATACCGAGGTGAAATCGACATATTCCTCAGCATTGGCGGTCGTTAAAATTGCAACCAGGTTTGCGTTGGTGGTGATGTAGGCGAGTTCAGTTGCTTTGTGTCGGGCATTGAGCGGTACCGTCACGCAGCCCAAAAAAGCGATGGCAAACAGCGCTTCAATGAACTCCGGGCTGTTGGCAGCCATCAGCCCAACGTGCTCGCCAGGTTGTATGCCCAAGGCATGCAATCCTCGTGCGATGGTCACAGCACCCTGATACAGCTCGGCATAGGTATGGCAGGAATCGGTGAAAGCAACCGCCACCCGATCGGGATGCTGCTGGGCTCCGCGTACCAGCAAATCGCCAAGGGTCGTGACTTCACACCAATCAAAACGACTTGTCATGCAACCTCCTGCTCCGAATCGGCAAGTCCGCGTGGTGATTGCCGTTCTGTTTTTATTGATCTTGTCCTTAACAATGCCACTGCTCAAACAGGCGGTCAACATTGATGTTGATCTGCTCGCATTCGGGAGTTTTTGTCTGAGTGATCGCGTTGACACGTCTGTTGATTACTGCCTACTATCAACACTCACGTTGACAAAAAAGGTGATTGCAAATGGACCTTCAAGCTGAAAAACAAGAACAAATTCAGAAGCTTATTGACTCCGAGGCTATCCGTCGGCTGCTGTACGAATACGCTTTTCATCTGGACATGAACCATACCCAGCAGTTGGCTGACCTCTTCGTGGAGGACTGCACAGTGATCTATGGGCCGGACTTTGGTGCTGAAGGCAAAGAGGCCTACTGCAAGACCCTGGAGGGTGTAGGGACTTACTTCGTGGCAACCAGTCATCACGTTTCAAATACCGTCATCGACTTCGTAAGTCCCACCGAGGCCAAGCTGTGCTCGGTGCTTTATGCGTGGCACCGCTATACCCGCGAGCGTCCGGATGGCTACCTGTTCGGTCAATACCATGACGTGGTCGTGAAGGTGGACGGCCAATGGCGGTTCAAGCGACGGGAGCTGCGCACTACGGGCGTCCAGGATTTTCACGTCAAATCGACCCTGCCAATCGGTCGTGCATGATGGACCGGCCATCGATCCCAGCTTACCGCACCCTGCGCATCGAGCATGCGGGGCCCTTAACCTGGATCGTGCTGAATAGGCCGGACAAGGCCAACGCACTGTCCAACGAGTTGCTTGATGAGTTTTCCGATGCGCTGGAGCGCTTGAAAGACCAGGGTGGGCCGGTTTTGGCCATCCGCGGTGAAGGTGCAGGATTCTCTGCGGGCTACGACCTGGATCAGGTCGGTAAGCTGACTGCTATCAGTGATCCTATTGCTGATCGCGAGCGTCTGCAGCGCAATGTCAACCGCTACCTGGCGATCTGGGATCATCCCAAGCCCGTAATCGCTGCGGTACATGGCTATTGCATCGCGGGGGCAACGCAAATGTGCGTCTATGCCGACATTACCATTGTTGCCGATGACGCCCGTATCGGCGAGCCAGGACTACCAATCGGGGGCGGATATATCGCTCCGTTATGGGCACCGCTGGTTGGCCCAAAACGAGCGAAGGAGCTCGCCTTCGTGCCCGGTAATAGCATCGATGGACCAACTGCTGTCGAGTGGGGGTGGGCCAACCACAGCGTGCCAGCGGACCAGCTGATTGACGCAGTCAGCAGCCTGGCCGAGCGCATTGCTTTGATCCCCCCTCCAGTGCTTCGAATTAAAAAGCTTGCCATCAACCGCGCATGCGAGGGCAACGGTTTGCGGGCGGCGGCGGGTGAGGTGGCGCAGATGGACGCCTTGTTGCATCTGTCACAGCCGGTGATCGATCTGAAGCATTGGATTACCGAGGTCGGCATGAAGGAAGCCTTGCGTAAGTATCGAGTGCCTCGCACCACTCCGCTTGTCCCCAACCAACAAAAAGAAAAGGAGTAAGACCATGGCTGACGTGGAATACACAGTTGAAGGGCATATTGCCCATGTGCGCCTTAACCGGCCGAAATCACTTAATGCCATCAGTGCAGAAATGGATCGGATGTTGCTGGACGCGTGGACCGATATCAACAACAACCCGGAAATCTGGGTTGCAGTGCTCTCGGCCGAAGGGGAGAAGGCATTTTGCGCCGGTGGAGACATCGCTGCTGAGGCTGAGAACACGGGGCGGTTGGCATTGGGCGGTGGACTGACCGGTGTAGGGGGGCCTCTGCTCAAGCTCAAGAAACCTCTGGTTGCAGCAGTCCAGGGCTATGTGCTTGGCGGCGGCTTTGAGCTGGCTATGTGCGCCGACGTTATTGTCGCTGCAGACACTGCACAGTTTGGCATGCCGGAAACTAAAGCGGGCATTATCGGCGAGGCGGGCATCATGCACCGGGCGATTCGACAATTGCCCTACCGGATCGCAATGGGCATGATCCTGACTGGGGACCGGCTAACTGCAGCAAAAGCATTCGATTACGGCCTAGTTAACGAAGTCGTCGAAATGGATACGCTACTGGACTCGGCGATGACTTGGGCAAGTCGCATCGCCAGCGCGTCGCCACTGGCGAATCAGGCGGCTAAAGAGGCGGTACTACGCTGTTTGGCAGATCCACTGGAAGCAGCTTTGAGTACCCGATTTGAATTGATCGAGGCTTACGCCTTCAGCGAAGATCGAATGGAAGGGCGTCGGGCCTTTGGCGAGAAGCGCAAGCCGCAGTGGAGTGCTCGCTGACGATCTAGCTTGCTTGTATTAAGCAAAAGCCCCAGTCGCTGGGGCTTTTGCATTACAGGGCGGTCATGACTGCACTACCAGACCAACGGCAGCGACTCCACAGAACCAACAACTCCCCCGTGGTGTTTGATAATTGCTCCAGGCGCTACCTGAAAGTCAGGGATGCGTTTTAACCATTCCTGCAGCGTGATCACTACTTCCAAGCGTGCCAAGTGGGCGCCAGCACAGTGGTGGGCACCATGGCCGAAAGTAGTATGGGTTACGTTTTCCCGCTGGAAATTTACCGACATAGGGCAGGCATTTTCCCGTTCGTCTAAGCCACTCAACAGTTGCGGCAGCAGAACCATATCACCGGCTTTGAGCAGCACCCCGTCAACCTCAGTGTCGGTTTTTACCATACGTCCGTCGGCTACTAAGGAAAATCTACGTAACAGCTCTTCGGTGGCGGCGGGGACCCGGTCAGGGTGTGCTTGCAGTTCGGCACGATGAGCAGGGCTTCCCGCCAGAAACTGCATGACAAAGCTCAAGAAGTTCACCACGGTGTCCAATCCGGCCAACAGCAAAAGCCCACCAATCCGAGCAGCTTCTTCCCGATCCAGAGGGCGTCCATCAATACTGCCGTTGATGACTGTGGAGAGTGCGTCGGTACCTGGTTTTCCGCGACGTGCATCAATGATTGGCCGCAGATAGTCAAACAACCCCTCGCTGGCTTCGCGCATGCTCAAGGAGCCATCTGGACGGGTAATCTGATCAGCCAGGTGCTTCAGATAGGGGGCATCACGCTCAGGCAAATCGACCATCATCAGGAACACACGTACCGGAAACGGTTCGGCGTAATCATGAGTGAAGTTGCACGCGCCTTGGTCCTTGATGGCTTCGATCAGTTCGATCGAGAGTTCACGGATCCTCTCTTCCAATCCTTTTACCACCGCCGGGCCAACCGCTTTACTGATCAGGGCGCGGTAGGGGCGATGCTGTGGTGGATCCATGGACGTAGGTATGAATTCGTACTGTTCGCCGGCCTCCTTGGGAATGAAAGGGCATTCGCTGGAGAACCGCTGATGATCCATGAACATGTCGCGAATCAATTTTCCTCGTGTGGCTATCCAGTGCCCGCCGTTGTGGTCGGTCCACACAAGATCGGGCACACCCGGCTGATGTAGGCGGCTCCAAGCTACCTGCAGCCCATCCTCCAGTCCGGGGGGGTTGTACATGTCGAAATTTACGATACGGTTGAGCGGAACGTGTCCGGGGCGTGTACCGGTCGTACTTTGCGGTTGCTGGCTCATGGATGCCTCCTTGTTATTATCATTGTGCGGCTACATTCAGGTACGTGTTTACATCGAGGGGTCAATGACTGCTTTCAGGGTCTGGCCACCCTTGATGGAGGCCAAGGCTTGGGCTGCGTCTTTGATGGCATATCGTTGACCGATGAGAGCAGCCAGGGGCAAGCGCTCCTGCATGCGGGCTGCGAGGTGCATGGCTTGGTAATAGTGTTTGGGTTTGGGGAAGGTGGCACCGGCAACACGCATATTGCGGATGGTGATATCACGTGGTGCGATAGCCGCATTACCGATAGCACCCCATAACCCCAGAATGATGTAGCGGCCATGTTTGCCGGTCAGGTTCACACCTTCTGGAAATGCAGCAAGGGCGCCGGCTGCTTCTACAACTACGCTCGCACCTTGTGGGCCACACAACTCGCTCACCTGACCTAAGCGCTCCTCGCTGCTGAGCTCACCCAGTGCCAGAGTCGCTGTTGCACCGAAGCTGCGAGCCACCGCGAGTCGTTGAGGCGAATGGTCAAGAACGATGATCTGACGCGCCCCACAGAGTTGAGCGACCATGACTGCCGCCATGCCTACTGGGCCCGCGCCCTGAATCACTACCGAATCGGTGTAACTGACCGGTCCGCATTGTTCGAATCCGCGCAAGACTGTAGGCAGGGCACAACCTAATGCTGCGATGGCATCGACATCGGCCCCTTCAGGAAGGCGATAAAAGGCCATGCCATTGGGCAGCCAAGCATAGTCAGCGTAGCTGCCCCAATTAGGCTTCGATGCATTTTCAAAGAATGACGAGTTGTCGCAAGGCGTCTCGTCAAGAACGGTGCACGAATGGCAGCGGTGACACAGAGCTATAGGCGACCAATACACCAAATCACCGACGTTGATCGGCACTCCCGCGTAATCTGTAGTGACTCCGCTGCCTAACGTATCGATTCTGCCCACGCCCTCATGGCCTAGGACTACCGGAAAAGGCATCTGGCCTGCCGCCCCTGATGCGATGTGCTCATCACTTCCGCAAACGCCGCCCACCACGACCTGAACAAGAATGCCGCCAGGTTCTGGCGGCATGATGGGTACTTCCCAGGTTTCAATTGTGGCCGTTTTCACCAAAACAGCTGCTTTTCCGTATCTCATGGCAAGCTTCCTACTGCTAGTGTATGTTTTTGATCGGGGTGTTGCTGGTGGGCGCGTTGGTGGCAAGGGGGTGTTTAAGAGGTTGCAATGCGCGCATTACGTTGTGCAACCACGACACCGTGCGGTAACTACCGATCTCGTCGAAGGGAACCCAGCAGCCGGCATCGTTCTCCCAATTGAGGGTGATAGTGTCGACCATGCTGAAAAAATGAAAGGCATGGACTCTCCAGACCAATCCATCGCCGCCCACTAGGTCGATCTGCGCAGTCGCCCCCAGAATTAAGCTGTCGCTACTAATCCCAACCTCTTCCTCAACCTCCGTGACGGCCTGAGTCAATGGTGAGTAAGAGTCGGACAGATAGCCGGTGATGCAATGCCACAGTCCAATATCGCCAGTGACTTGGCGGCTGCGGCGAAACAATCCGATTCGGCCCTGATGCGAGAGAAGGGCTGCCACCACTTGGTGGTCTGCCAAGCGGCAGGGTTGTTCTTCTTCAATAACATCGAATGACATTTTGACCTCCTCACCCCGAGATGAAGCCGCAGGCGGCTCCACCCCAAGGATGCATGAGCTGTCTGTCAGCTTTGGTTGACCAGGGGGATTACTTCCTTGGCCAAGCGCTGCAGCGACTCAATGTACGGCTCAGGATTATCAATATTGTCGTGTGAGTTCACGACAATTTGTCCCAAGCCACCGCAGTGCTCAATCATGCGTTCGATCTTGCGTGCTACGGTTTCCGGAGAACCGCAGAGCCAGACATGCTCGGCTAGGAAGTCAAGGTCGACTTGGCTGGGGTCGATGTCCTGGCCGGAGTCTTTGATGATGCCTTCGAAGAGGTTGAACTTCTTGTAGATGGGGAACAGGTAGTGTTTCCAGCTTTCTCCGAGGCCACTGGCAATCGCACGCCTCTTGGCCTCGGCGTCGCTGTCGGCGACGAAGATATCCCTGGTCACCCGAAAGCGTGAGCGAGCCGTCTCAAATCCATTCGCTTGCGCTGCGGTCGCCCAGGTATCCCAGTGCGAACGCATGACTTCAAAGCCGCCAAAAAAAGAGATAGGGCTGTAGTTGCGTTCACCGGCCCACTTGAGTGAGGAAGAGTTCTTGGTGAGACCGGTGACGGCAATTTCCATGCTGTCGCGTCCACCGTACGGGCTGTTGTCGGCTAGAATCACGTCGTAGCCGGGCATGTCGTCCGGGCCTGGATACCCGGCCTGGAAATACTTGCCGGTTTCCTGGAATGGTTCGCGCTTCCAAACCTTTTCAATCAGGTCCAACGCTTCGAACATCTGTTCCTGCAACACACTGATGTTGGGGAAGCCATGTAGAATTGCATCAGTATGATGGCCACCTGGAGCGACGCCCAGGAAGTAACGGCCTTCAAGCACCTGCGACAACCAACCCACTTGAATAGCAAGGGTGGCGGGGTTGTGATAAGGCAGCAGGTGCGCCATGGGCGCAAAACGGATCTGCTTTGTCAAATTGGCAGCCGCGCCGATGATGATTTCCGGGCAGGGCACATTTTCCCAAGCCAGCGTCGAATGCTCGCCAATCATGAAATCGGCGTAGCCGGCTTGATCTGTAACAGTTGCCATGAGCAGCGACCAGTCGAAGACTTGGCGAGCCGTACGATGGGGAAGGGTGTATGGGGTGTGGAAAATGCCGCATTTCATTGTGCTTCTCCTACGTTTTTATTCTTGTTCAAAACCCAGTGATCAAACGTATATGCCAGTCGCATCCTTGCTGGAGAAACGCGGCGCAACCAGACTTGCGAATTTCTCCAGTTCCTCGTTGTTCTGATCAGGGTTGAGGTGACCTTGACCGAACATGAGGAACAGTTCGTTGAAGCCCAACCGGTCATGCGCCTCACCAATGCGGTCGGCAATTTCATCGGCTGAGCCGATGAGGACATTGGGCATGCGCTGACCGAACGGGATAAACCACTTGTCCCAGAACCATTGATGTTCAGCCATCAGTTCCTTCGCCTTACCCTTGTCATTGGTGAGCATCAGGAAACCACCCCAGGCCGCAACTTCTTCACGTGGAACTTCGTTGCCTGCCGCCTTGGCGCTTTCGGCATAGCGTTTCCACAAGGCCTCACAGAAATCGAGATCGCCGGAGAGGACAATGGGCTTACCGCCTTCTCGCGCCCAGAAATCGACGGTTTTCATGCTGCCGGCGAAGCCACCATAAATGCGTGGGTGGGGCTTTTGGTAGCAAAGGGGGGCAATGCCGATCTGACGGACTATGCCATCCGCATCCATCCCTTTGCCAAACTCAGCATAAGCGGGGTGCCCGGCTGAACCGCCATTTGGTGGGAACTGCCAGTGCTTGCCTTTGTGGCTGAACACATCGTTAGTCCAGGCCTTTTTGATGACTTGAAGCGACTCTTCGAAGATTTCCCGATTTAGCTCGTCCATGGCGTCTTTGGACTTGACCATGTCAACGGTAGTCGCTGAAACCCCGCGGATTGCTGCGTAGGAATCAACCCAGCGGGCGTGATAGCCACGGGTAAAACCAACGAACAAGCGACCTTGCAGCATGTGGTCGAGCGTGGCGATCTCTTCCGCGATGCGCACCGGGTTATGAGTGGGCAGTGTGTAGCCCATGATGCCAGCCTTCATGCGCTTGGAATGCATCCCCACATACAGGCTGAACATGCCAGGATGGTTATTGATTTCGAAGCCTTCGATCTGGAGGTGGTGTTCCGGCTGGCAGTACCCCGCATACCCCAGTCCATCGGCAAGGCTCACGTAACCACGAACCTCTTCGAGGAATCGCTGGTACAGCTCAGGCCGTTGACCGGCCATTCCCGCTTCAATTTCGTAGCGTCTGCCAATTACTCCAGTCTGCATGAGATTGAATTTCATCTTCCGGCCTCTTTTTCTTGTCGTCACTAAGAGAATGTGTCAGGTTTTGTGCGCTGTCAACGCAGAAGTTGATTAGCACGGTAATCATTGCGGTCGTCGGGCAACCTTGTCAACTGAGGTGTTGATCGTGATTGCGGACGGTGTAGGATTGACCGGGAGTCGATCAACACAGGAGTTGAAAATGATGCGTGATACGGTTAGCGGTCAGGGAGAAGGGGCTTCCCTCGTGATAGAAGGACGCGTGGCAACCATCACCCTCAATCGTCCAGAGACATTCAATGCGCTGGATATCTCCATGGCTCGCTGCTTGGCGCGGCAGGCACGAGAGGTCGAGTCATGCACGGATGTGCATGTATTGGTGCTCCAAGGAGCAGGGAAAGTGTTTTGTGCGGGTGGTGACATCGGATTGTTTATCGCCAACGCCGCCAATCTGGCCCCGGCTATCTCTGAGCTTCTCACCCACTTGAATGATTTTTTGCTGACGCTAAGGCGCATGCCTCAGCTGGTGATCATGCGCATTCATGGCATAGCTGCGGGGGCTGGAATGTCGCTCGCTGGTATGGGGGATATCTGCATCTGCACTAAAACCAGTAGGTTCCGACCCGCCTATGCAACACTCGGTGTATCACCCGATGCCGGCGCGTCGGTTGGCATAGTGCAATCGCTTGGCGCACCTCAAGCGTTGCAGCTGTTCCTGTTACAGGATGAGATTACGGGCCCAGAAGCCCTGCAGTGTGGGCTGGCGACACAGGTAGTTGATGACGATCAACTCGATGCCGTCATTCACGCTCATGTCCAGCGGCTTTCCCACTTCAGCTCAGAAGCGATAGCGGCCACCAAGCGTCTGTTCTGGCAATCAGCGCAGACCCCAATGGGGCAGCAGTTGGGGGACGAATTGAGGGCAATCCTGAATTGTATGGCCACCGCACAATTCCACGACAACATCGAACGGTTTGCCGCTCGCCGAAAGTCGTAGACACTGCGCCATCTCAGCCCCCGGCAGGGGGCAATCGCAGTTGAGATTCATGCATCGCCTACCAATCAGGACTCTCCTGCCCGCTCGATCAGGTGAAGCACCTTGGCAACCGCATTGCCTTCTTCTGCACTGATCGCTGAAAAAAGCTGTTCGCGCAAATCTGTAAGAATCTGATCAAGCTTGTTAGCCAGGTCCCGTCCGGCTTTGGTCAAGTGCAGGGTATTGGCGCGGCGATCACTTGGATCACTTTTCCTCTCGAGCAGACCACTCTGTTCAAGTTCATTAAGTGAGCGGACAACCGCTGCAGGATCGATGCCTGCTGCTTCGGCTATGGCTTTCTGCCTCAGGCCATCGCCTTTGTATGCCAGCACCAGTACCGGCGCAGCCAGCGATAGCGAAATCCCATGGGCAGCAAACGCATTACCGACTACCCGTTGCCAGGCCCTCCCAGCCGGGAGAATGGTCCACGTGAGATCCACCTTCCAGTCGCCAGTCGAGTTAATTGTCGAGTCAATCATTGGGGTGTTCCAAGTTTATTGCGCAGTTCGAAGCGGCCAGTGCCTACGGATGCACTCATCCGTCCGTGCGTTGCCGCGGGGAGTAAAGCATGGGCGCGCACAACAGAAAAGCGATGTGAGTCAACCAAGCTGCAATTTAACGGTGAAGGGGGTTCACATTTCCTGTCGTGGGAGTCACGGCTGCGCCACTGAATGCGCTTACCGCACGGATGGGCTCCACCTGTCGCTGCAAGGGCAAATCCGATGATGGCACATTGAAATAGTTGACGCGTCAATGAATGTTCTATTCAATGTTCATGCAAGCTAGGCCTGAAGGGATTCCGCAGGCACGGTCGTTTCCATTAATCCAGAGCAAATCGCCGGGAGGCAGCATGGGCAGAGTTAACGGGAAAGTCGCCATCGTAACGGGTGCAGGGGGTGGGCAAGGCGAAGCTGAAGCTCGCCTGCTCGCTGCTGAAGGAGCGAAAGTGGTTGCTACAGATATTAATCTGGACCGTGTCACACGGGTGGTGGCGGAAATCAACGAGCAATACCCGGGCAGTGCGATGGCCCTCTGGCATGACGTATCGTCGCAATCGGACTGGCAGGACGTGGTGGAGCAGACGGTTGCTGCGTTCGGTCCGATCACTATTTTGGTTAACAACGCAGGGATTTTGGCGCCTGCTGCCTATGACAAGGTGACATTCGAACACTGGCAAAAAACCATGAATGTCAATGCCTGGAGCCAATTCGTAGGCATGCAGACTGTTATTCCGCACATGCGCGCGGCAGGTGGTGGTTCAATCATCAACGTTGCCTCGTTAGCGGTGGTTAATGCCTGCGGCCGCTTCACGGCGTACACCGCCAGCAAGGGAGCTGTGGATGCGATGTCGCGGGCGGCAGCGATCGAACTGGCCGGTGATAATATTCGGGTCAACTCGGTCAACCCAGGGGTGATTCACACCGACATGGTCGATGATGCATTCCCAGACCAACAGGCCATGGATGAAGTCATTGCCGCCCAGCCGTTGCGTCGCATGGGGCGACCCATCGATGTGGCTTATCTGGTCCTGTACTTGGCCAGTGACGAATCGTGGTTCACCACCGGCACCTCTCAAACGATCGATGGCGGTATGTCTGTAATGGGCGGCGTTTCACCGCACATTGATCGTTGATCCCTGGCAAAAAATCTGAAATCACGTTCGCACATTAATCGTTTGTCGATTTAAAGGTGTGAAGAACTACGGGCTGCGTAGATTGCATTCCTGCGGTTGTAATTTGCGCAGCCTTTAGCGCCGGATAGTTATGAATACCAAGTAAGCCTCTCTGTGAGGCTTCTTGGCATGCTCCTGCGCTCAGTACATTGATATGAGTATGGCTCTTAGTGCAAACACTGAATGGGCCATATATGTGGAGAAATACAAAATGCGTTTAAAGAGATCTAGAACTATTGCCCAGGTGTTCGTGCCAATGGCAATAGTCGCCGCCCTGAGCGGTTGCAATCAGGAGGAGGCGGTAGTCGCTGCGCCTGCACCCAAGGTCGGGGTCTTTACCGTGCATGCCCAACCCTTGGCACTGACCAGTGACCTGCCGGGCCGCACGGTGGCTTATCGTGTAGCAGAGGTACGCCCTCAAGTATCAGGCATTTTGCAAAAACGGCTATTTGCTGAAGGCGCTCAAGTTCGCGAAGGGCAGCAGCTCTATCAGATCGACCCACGCACCTACGCCGCGCAGTTGGCACGTAGTGAGGCAACGCTGGCAACTACTGGCAATCTCGCCAAGCGTTATGAGCGTCTATTGCAGGCGAATGCCGTCAGTCGGCAAGAGCACGATGATGCGGTGGCAGCCTGGCAGCAGGCGCAGGCCGATTATCAGATGGCCCGAATCAATGTGCAGTACACCAAGGTCATGTCGCCTATCTCGGGACGGATCGGTCGCTCTGACGTCACAGAAGGTGCATTGGTTACCAACGGTCAAGCCCAGCAATTGACCACGATCACCCAGCTGGATCCGATCTATGTGGATGTAACCCAGCCGATCACCAAAATGCTCGGCTTGCAGAAAGCAGTTGAGTCTGGCCGGTTGCAAGGGAGTGGTGAAGAGCAGGCAAAGGTCAGCTTGGTGCTGGATGACGGAAGTACTTATCCGATTCCTGGCGTTCTCAAGTTTTCCGAGGTTCGTGTAGACCCGACCACAGGCTCGGTAACCTTGCGGGCCGAATTCCCGAACCCACAGCACAGGTTGTTGCCGGGCATGTTTGTGCGGGCGCAGTTGACCGAAGGCGTACAACAGCGAGCCATGCTGGTTCCGCAGCAAGCTGTCGTTCGGGATGCTCGCGGTAATCCATCGGTCTGGGTAGTCAAAGCCGATAACAGCGTCGAGCGTCGCGCTGTCGAAACCTTGAGAACCGTGGGTAATGCCTGGCTGGTTGGGAACGGAATCAATGATGGAGATAAGGTAATCACCGAGGGTGTGCAAGCGGTCCGTAACGGCATTGCCGTAGAGCCACAAGCCGCGTCGAATGTAAGCCTGGTCGCAAATTTCGATCAGCCTGCAGTTGCAGCCGACTGAGGAGCTATTGTCCATGTCCCGTTTTTTCATCGATCGACCCATTTTCGCTTGGGTAATAGCGATAGCGGTCATGCTCGCCGGTGCCGTTTCGCTGATCAAGATGCCGATCAGCCAGTATCCGAACATTGCCGCGCCGGCCGTGTCGATACAAGTGTCTTACCCCGGTGCCTCGGCACAAACCGTACAAGATACCGTTGCCCAAGTAATTGAGCAGCAACTCAGCGGTCTTGATGGCTTCCGTTACATGTCGGCTGAAAGTAATTCCGACGGCAGTATGACAATCATCGTGACCTTCGAGCAGGGTGTCGATCCAGACATTGCTCAGGTCCAGGTTCAGAACAAGTTGCAGCTGGCCACTCCAAGACTTCCTGAAGAGGTGCAGCGTCAAGGTCTGCGCGTGGTGAAGTATCAGCAGAACTTCTTTTTGGTTATCGGCTTAGTGGACAAGAGCGGCAATATGTCGAGCTTCGACCTGAGCAACCTGATTGCCTCGGACCTGCAAGATTCGATTTCCCGTGTGGATGGTGTCGGCGACATTTTGTTGTTCGGCGCACCCTACTCAATGCGCATCTGGCTTGATCCTGCCAAGCTCAACAGCTATCAGTTGACCCCAACTGATGTTGCCACTTCGATCAAAGAGCAAAACGTACAGGTCTCTTCTGGCCAGCTGGGCGGCCTGCCAACACGCAGTGGCGTCCAGCTCAATGCCACCGTGATCGGCAAAACGCGCATGACCACGCCGGCTGAATTTGATGAAGTGCTGCTGAAGGTCAATGACGACGGATCCCAGGTTCGGGTCAAAGATGTGGCCAAGGTGGAGCTGGCTGCTGACACATATTCGATCAGCACTAAGTTTGGTGGTCATGCATCGTCAGGGCTGGCATTGCGCCTCGCACCTGGAGGCAATTTGCTGCATACCGCCGAGGCTGTTAGGGCTGTGGTGGAGAAGTTCGAGAAGAACCTACCTGAAGGCGTCGAAGTCAATTACCCCTATGACACGACACCCGTGGTGGACGCATCGATCGAGTCAGTCCTGCACACGATTTTCGAAGCGGTGATCCTGGTGTTCATCGTGATGTACCTGTTCCTGCAAAGTTTCCGCGCAACGCTGGTACCCACCTTGGCGATCCCTGTAGTGTTGCTGGCTGCGTTCGCGGTGTTGCCGATGTTCGGTATCGGCATCAACGTGTTGGTGATGTATGCGATGGTCCTGGCGATCGGCTTGCTTGTGGATGATGCCATCGTGGTGGTCGAGAACGTCGAACGGCTGATGCACCTCGAAGGATTGTCTCCGAAAGAAGCTACCCGCAAGTCCATGGGGCAGATATCCGGCGCACTGGTCGGTATTGGCATGGTGCTATCCGCAGTTTTTGTGCCAATGGCTTTCTTTGGGGGCTCTGCCGGCATCATCTACAAGCAATTTGCTGTGACGGTGGTGGTCTGCATGGCGCTGTCGGTGCTGGTAGCGCTGATCTTCACGCCCGCCTTGTGCGCCACCATTCTAAAAGCTCCGCACGCCGGCGAGCATCATGAGAAAAAGGGCTTCTTCGGCTGGTTCAACCGTAGCTTCGACAATGGTACGCAGCGTTTCGAGCGCGGCGTCGGCGCAATGCTACGAAGCCGTGGCAAATACCTGGTGATCTTCCTGCTCATCACGGTCGGTACCGGATTCCTGTTTACTCGCATTCCGAGCGCGTTCTTGCCTGGCGAAGATCAAGGCGTACTGATGGTTGAGGTCCGGATGCCGGCTAATGCTTCAGCAGAACGCACGGAAGCCGTACTTACGCAGGTACAGACATACCTGCAAGAGGAGGAGGGTGACACGGTCAACTCTACCCTCACGGTCAACGGCTTCAACTTCGCCGGCCGTGGGCAGAATGCTGGGCTTGGCCTGGTCATGCTCAAGGACTGGGGGGAGCGTAAAGGTAAAGGACAGGACGTTGTCAGTCTGGCGGAACGTGCCAACAAATATTTCGCCACTATCAAAGATGCGACAGTGGTTGCCTTTGTGCCGCCTGCCATTTTCGAAATGGGCAACGCAATGGGCTTCGACCTCTACCTTCAGGACGATGCTGGCCGCGGCCATACCGCGCTGATGGAGGCGCGCGATCAGTTCCTGCAACTGGCAGGTGAAAATCCGGTACTACGCTCTGTCCGTGCTAACGGCAAGGATGACGAGCCGCAGTACAAGGTCAGTATTGATGATGAAAAAGCACGAGCGCTGCAAGTCAGCATCCAAGATATCAACGACACCATGTCGGCAGCCTGGGGCTCGATGTACGTCAACGATTTCATCGACCGCGGACGCGTGAAGCGTGTCTATCTGCAAGGTGTGGATACCGCCCGTATTTCGCCCGAGGACTTTGACAAGTGGTATGTCCGTAACAAAGTCGGTCAGATGGTGCCATTTTCCGCCTTTGCCAAAGGCGAGTGGGTCTATGGATCGCCCAAGTTAGAGCGCTTCGGTGGTATCTCAGCCGTACAAATTCTGGGTGAACCAGCTCCAGGTTACAGCTCCGGCGAGGCGATGATTGCGATCGCGCAAATCATGCAGAAACTGCCTGAAGGCGTCGGCTTGAGTTACAACGGCTTGTCCTATGAGGAGATCAAGACTGGCAGCCAGGCGCCCATGCTCTATGCCTTGACCGTACTGATCGTGTTCCTCTGCCTGGCTGCTTTGTATGAAAGCTGGTCCGTGCCGGCGGCCGTGATGCTGGTGGTACCGCTGGGGGTTCTCGGTGCGGTACTCGCTACCTTGTGGCGTGATCTGACCGCTGACGTGTACTTCCAGATTGGTTTGATGACGACCGTAGGCTTGAGTGCGAAGAACGCCATCCTGATCATTGAATTTGCCAAAGAGCTGTACGAGCGTGAGGGCATGCCACTGGTGAAAGCTGCAGTCGAAGCAGCACGGTTGCGTCTGCGTCCCATCGTGATGACATCGCTTGCTTTCACCTTCGGTGTCTTGCCTATGGCTTTGGCAACTGGTGCAGGCTCTGGTAGCCAGCACTCGATTGCCACGGGTGTGGTAGGTGGGATGATCACCGCGACGGTGCTCGCTGTGTTCTTCGTTCCCCTGTTCTATGTGGCTGTCGTGTCGCTGTTTGAGCGTCGCAAGAAATCCGCATTGGTTGAGGTAGAGCAAGCATGAAATTCACTATCTTGCCTCTAACCTTCGTCATGGCCCTAGGTGGGTGCTCACTGATACCTGACTACCAACAGCCGGACTCGCCCATTGCGAACACGTGGCCACAAGGCGAGGCTTATTCTGCGTCAGCAAGCACGAACACCGCACAGTCGCTTCAGTGGCAGCAGGTATTTCGTGACCCGGCGCTGCGCCAACTCATCGGCTTAGCCCTCGAGCATAATCGCGATTTGCGTCAGGCGGTATTGAACGTCGATGCTTATCGTGCGCTGCACCGCATTCAACGCTCAGCGCTTGCGCCGAGCGTTGAAGGAGGATTCGCCAGCAGTCGCACGCGCTTGCCGAAAGACCTCTCCACCACTGGGGAGTCGGGCATCCAGAGTGAGTACGATGTGACGCTGGATGTTGCCTACGAGGTCGATATTTTCGGCCGCCTGCGTAGCTTGAGCCAGGCCGCTCAGGAGGAATACCTTGCTTCTGAGCAGGCACGGTACGGCGTTCAAATCACGCTCGTTGCCGATGTGGCCAACGCCTATCTGGCCTGGGTAAGCAAACACTCTCAACTATCGCTTGCTCGATCATCCCTACGTAACTACACAGCCAATCTCGAGTTGATCGATCAACGGTTTGGGTCGGGTACCGCTTCTGAGATTGACGTTCGACAGGCCAAGAGCTTGGTCGGGGAAGCGCAGGCACGCGAAGCGCGCTACCTGAGGGAAGTGGCGCAGGCGGCTAACGCCCTGGAGGTGCTGATCGGCACTCAATTGCCGAATGCAACCGCACCACGCGATAGCCTGGATGAGGAGATGATCGCGCAATTCCCGGCGGGCCAGCCTTCTAGTCTGCTGCTGCGGCGACCGGACATCAGCGCTGCCGAGCACCGACTGTTGGCTGCGAATGCCAACATCGGCGCTGCCCGGGCCGCTTTCTTCCCCAGCGTAACACTCAGTGCCGCTGCGGGTACTGCAAGTAGCGACATCGGTGGGTTATTCAACGGCGGTTCAGGTGTGTGGCAATTTGTCCCGCAAGTTAATATTCCGATCTTCAACGCAGGACGTTTGAGTGCCAATCTGGACTATGCGCAGATTCAGAAGGACATCAATGTTGCGCGCTACGAGAGCAGCATTCAAAGCGCCTTCCGAGAGGTCGCAGATGGCCTGGCGGCGCGAGCGACTTACGGTAAACAGCTGCACTCGCAGTCGATGTTGGTGGATAACAATCAGCACTATTTCAGCTTAGCTCAACAACGCTACAGCGAAGGCGTGGACAACTACCTGGCTGTGCTCGACGCCCAGCGCGAGCTTTTCAGTGCCCAGCAGCAACTGATTGAGGATCGACTGAATCAGCTACAAAGCGAAGTGAATCTGTTCAAGGCGCTCGGCGGGGGCTGGCAGAGCGAACCTTCGTCGCTGGCTAAGGATGCTTCCTATCCAGCTCCGGCCGCCTAGCGGAGTACGTTTTTCTTGCCACGTGCAAGTCGCCAGTCAAGGGAGTGGCTGGCATTTTTTTGCGTCCGAGTATGCACAGAAGCATGCGAGGGGAGCGATGGAAGCAAAGACTCAAAATATTACCGTCTCAGCGAAGTGCGTTGATGGTGAAACTCATCGCAGGGGCAGAGTGAAGCGGATAGGAGGGCTAATGGATATCTTCAACGCTATTAATGTATTCGTTCATGTTGCAGACAAGGGCAGCCAAAGCGCTGCGGCGGATTCACTCCACTGTTCCAAGCCTCAAGTGTCGAGGGTACTGTGTGAGCTGGAGCAGCATTTACAGGTTAAGCTCATTCACCGAACAACCCGCCAGCAGGCGCTGACGGATGCTGGCGCACGCTTCCTGCAACGCTGCAGGCTCCTGCTGGAGGATCTCGAGTCTGCTCAATTGGAGGCTGTCCGTTCGCGGCAAGAAGTGGCAGGCACATTGCGTATGCATGCACCCAACGGAATAGGTAAGCATTACATCATCCCGTTGATTGCCGAATTCCGCCATCAACATCCCGATTTAAGTATTGATCTTACGCTGAATCCAACTCCGCCGGACATGCTGGCGGGTGGGTATGATGTGGTCATTCTGGACAGCTGTGAGATTCCGGACTCTGCATTCATCTGCCAAACACTAGGGCGCTCGTACAGTGTGATTTGTGGGGCACCAGAATATTTGGCGAGACGAAGCGTACCTCACACCTTGTCCGATCTTTATGCGCACACCTGCCTTGAATTGGATGACGCAGCATTTCCGCATGGGTGGGAGATCGCTGGGCTGGATGCTGCTAAGTTTGAGCTTGGTCAGCAAGCCTTCAAAACCAACTTGGCCGATGGGGTAGCTGAAGCTGCGAAAGCTGGTCTCGGTCTGGCATTGCTCCCAGGTCACGCGGCAGCAGCAGGTATACGCTCGGGGGAATTGATCCGGGTGTTACCGGACGTTCAGGCCCATCATCGAGGAATCACTGCGCTCTATCCCTCTCGACGTTTCCTTTCGGCCAACGTGCGTAAGTGGATCGAGTATCTCAAAGTACAGATCCCCGCGCGTCAGCAAAAAGATAACGAAATCTTGAGCAGGTTCACGCGATCTGATCTATCGCGTCCGCCATTGCATAAAGTACCTGTTTATAATTGGTAACGCGTAGAGTATGAACTAGAGCTTACAGATGAATGCTGCCTTTACGTACCCGACAAAAAAACCAATAGGGGGGTGTATGAGTTGTCTTATTTGCGCAGGCCATGCTCAATCGATCGATTGCCCGGCAGGTTGGGAGGAGCGGAGCTGCCCGGCATGTGGGGACTACCTGATGTCGCATGCACTGATCATGATGATGATGGAAGAAGGGCAGATTTTTGATACCCGCCGCATGCGTGAGTGGCTCAAGATTCGACGCAGGGTGACGCTCAAGCCGACCGTCGATGTGCTGGAAGCCATTTTGCTCAGTTAGGAGAGGGGCGCGGAGGCCGGTTCTTTGATGACGACTGGCCCCCTCACACGTACGCCACCCAGGACGTCGACGAAAGAGTTTTTATGATTTGCTTAGATGACTCAAAATCCGCTCTTCAAAGGCCCGCAGGGTTCTGACGGCTGATTCAATTTCATCAGGATCAATGCCTGCAAACATTTCTTCGCGCAGTTCAGCTAACTGGTGTTCTACGCGAGTGGCCAATACTTTGCCTGCGGGCAGCAAATGCAGGGGCTTGATTCGTCGGTTGTTCGAAATTTCCCGCCGCTCACAAAGCCCCAGGGCTTCTGCCTGGTCCAATGTCCGCAGCATGGCTGCGGGGTTTACTCCCGCCAATTCTGCTAATGTGCTTTGTTGTGCACCGTCTCCAAGACGTGCCAGCAGAACGACTGCAGTCGCCACCGGAAAAGGTATCCCACTGTCCGCTGTTGCTGCTGCTGAAGCCTGTATCCACGCTCGCCTGACCGGTTGCAGTGCATTAGTAAGTTCAAACAGCCAATTTGATTCGCTCATCTGAAAGACGTCCTGAAATTATTGCCTTGTAAATTATATGTCTTTGTCTCCTCGAGTCAAAAGCGGACTGGTCTGCGGGCTGCGATGCTCTCATTGGTTGGTAATTCCTTACAACGAAGGTAATTCCGGCCACGCTACCAGCCTCCGCCGAGCGCAAGGAAAATTTGCACGCGGTCGTCTGCCAATTGGCCGCGAGCGGCCACGAGTGCGCTCTCGGTGGCTGCTAGTGTGCGCTCAGCGTCGAGTCGATCGAGGGTGGACACCGTCCCGCCAATGCCTCGGCGGTGGACAATATCCAACGACTTGCGACTCTCTTCACGTGCGACTTCAAGATCACGATACCAGTCCAGATGGCCTGCATAGGTCGCCAGCGCATCTTCCGTTTCCTGCAACGCCTTGAGCACTACGGCATCGAAGCGCGCCAGTGCAATACGCTCTTCTGCACCAGCCGCATCGATGCGTGCATGAGCGAGCTGCCGGTTAGGCAATGTCCAGGATATGACCGGCCCCAGACTGTAGTGAATGGCGGCATTGGCTAATGCATCGGTACCCATGCGGGCTGTAGTGCCAAGCCCGGCGCCCAAGCTTATAGAAGGGTATAGTTCAGCCGTTTCCACCCCGATTTTTGCCGTAGCGGCAGCTAATTCGCGTTCGGCTGCGCGCACGTCGGGGCGACGCCTGAGCAAGGTCATTCCGTCTCCAACGGGGATTGGTCGGGTCAATTGCGGAGGTGTAACGCACTCCTGCAATTGTGTAGGGAAATTTTCCGGACGACGGCCCAGCAACACCGCCAACTCATAGAGCGAAGACTTGCGTTGCGCTTCCTGCAATGGGATCTCAGCTCGCAACTGGGCGAGGAGTGCGCGCGCACGGGATAGGTCCAGTGAGGAATAGATGCCAGCCGTCGCGCCGCGCTGCAGCAGCGTCAAGCTCTGTTGTTGAAGAGCAACCGATTGTTGTGCAACGGCTTTCCTCTCACCTAACGAACAGATTTTGCCATAGGCCCGCACGACACGGGCAACAACTGTTGTGCGTGCTAAGTCGCGAGCGGCGGCAGTTGCTTGCAAGCTGGCTGTGCTCATCTCAAGAGTACGGCGCAGCCGCCCCGCGACATCGACCTCGTAGGAAATGCCAAGGGAAATATCATACTGACCATGCGCTTCACCTGCGGGGGAAAGACCTTTATTGGAGGATTGTGTCCAAGCAATTGCCGGCGCACCTTCGGGGGTGGCGACGTGCGTCTGTATGCTGCCTTGGCTCTGAACACCACGCAACGCAGCCTCGGAGACTTCGATGTTAGCGATAGCGACGCGAAGGTCCGTGTTGTGCGCTATGGCCTCTGCAACCAAATCGTCCAGCGCTGGAGCAGCATACAGTCGCCACCAATCTGACGGTAAATCTTGAGATTCATAGATGAGCTCATCCGAGGCTTCAAACTCCACCTGTGGCTTTTGCGACAAGCCCGCAGGCAACTGCGGTAGTTGGTAGTCCGGTCCTACTGCAGAGCAGGCTGAGAGTAACATACAGACAGCCGGTATGAATCGCGGTAGCCATCGACGCGGAGCTATTATCGGCATGCTCATTGCGCCATTTCCATATCTTCAAGCTCTATGGTCGCGGTGCGTCCGGCAATCAGGTGAACGCCTTCTGGCACCTCATCCAAGGTGATGCGCACTGGAATTCGCTGTGCTAAGCGGACCCAACTGAAAGTGGGATTGATGTTGGCCAGCATCGAGCCGGTCGATGTGCTGCGCTCCCGATCTTCAATGCCGGCCGAGAAACTTTCGACATGGCCCGACAGCGGGCGCGTTTCACCCATTATCTGGACTTTTGCCAAGCTTCCCGTGCGTATGCGTGCGAGCTTGGTCTCTTCGAAATAGCCCGCGATGTAATAGCTGTCTTCATCTACCAACGCCATGACGGGCTGGCCGGCCATGGCATAGGCGCCGGGCCTGAGTGAGAAATTGGTGACGATCCCGTTGACTGGGGCGCGCACCCTCGCACGGTCGAGATCAATTCGCGCACGCTCAAGGTCTGCGGCTGCCTGCTGGCGCCTTGCTGCGGCTTCTTTGGCCGCGGTCACACGCTGGTCGAATGCTTGCGGTGGGACCACGCCTTGCAAATTACGATATCGGCGCTGCTCGCGCTGCGCTGCTTCGTTCTGCGCTTCAGCAATAGCCAAGACAGCTTCAGCAGTTTTAAGCGCATTGCTCAACCTGTCTTTATCGACCGTGAAAAGCAGTTGCCCTTTTCGTACGCGCTGGTTGTCGCGCACTGAGACCTCGTCGACGCGGCCCGATACATCAGCGGCAAGCGCGACTACATCCGCGCGCACTTTTCCGTCGCGCGTCTGCGGGGCATATGTGTAGTACACGTAGATATACCAGGCAGCCGCCAAGGCCAGTGCACTCACGCTGAGCGTACCAGCGGTCTTCAGTAATCGAGACGACAAGTTGGAAAAGACACTCATATCAGGGATCAGCCATGTAGCCAGTGCGGGGTGGCAACCAGAACTACGAAGGCCAACCCCACCAGGACGAAGAAAACAGAAAGATCGAACAGCGTCCGACGCCAGATGTAGCGATAAAGATCAAGCGCGGCTAACAGGCGCGACAACAGGAGGCGACCGAGGAATGCGATCATCAAACAGAGCATCAGAGGCGAGAAGAGTACGCCTGCCACATTCAGTTCACCCGTCATACCGGCTCCTTTACAGGCTGCTGCGCTGCGCATAGTGCAAGTCGTAGCCCTATGAGCCCCCTTACCAGGCTATCGGGATACGGCCTGGCCTGGCGCCATACAAGGGCGATGGTCGTATCAATGGCATCGGTGAGCTCTGGGGTAAGTGCGAGTTCGTCACCCTTCAACGCTTCTCGTATGCGAGCGAGCAGACCCTCGCATACCCGACGGCGTTGGCCAGTCACGCCCTCCAGCGCTCGACGTGTGCTGCCGACCGCCATCCCAAGGCGCAGCCAGGCCAGCAGGCCAAGGCGTTGATATTGCAGTTGGTCATCCGCAGTGATCCGTGTTGCCAAGGCTGCTGCACGGTCCAACGCGCGGTTGGCATATTCGCCCAAGCTCCTTGCATCAGCGCGGTAGCTCAGTTTCAAGACATCGCGTCTCTCGAGCTTTATGAACCGTTCGCGCAGGTGCGCCGGTCCCATGTGGCGAATGGTTACCAAACAGAAGTAGCCCGTCAGGATACCCAATAAGCTGCCGCTGGCCGTATCAAGGAAAACCCCGAATTCCAGAGGCGTGTACTGAGCTTGAAGATTGATATTGCTCAGCGCGATGGCCATCATCAGCACAGCCATTGGATTGGTAGCGGCCCAGGCGCCGAGGGGCAGCATTACCATGGCCAGGACGAGCGCCAGGGATGGGAAGTCTTGAGCGAAGGGCAGCAGCCCATAAGCAACCACCGCCGCCAGCGCAAGGGCTAGAGCGTTGAACTTGCCGAATTTACCAATAGCCTTGCCGGCTTCGTCCAGATGACCAAAGAACCCAATTGCCACCATGCCCATCAGCGTCGCGTTGGCGCCCTGAGTCCAGCCGGTAATACACCACAGTGCAGCAACGGCGCTATAGGCCAGCGCAGCTGCCAGAAAAACCCGCCGGGCCATATAAAAGTCCGGTTGCAGGGGAAATGGCGCAGTTCCATGTGCCAGCGCTTTAAGCGCTGGGCTAAGCCGTTGGGGCTTTGCCAACCCCTCGGCAAGATGCTGGATGGTGCCCCAGATGCGCAGCACATCGCCGGCGACGTGTCGCAGATTGAGTTCTATCAACGTCGGCCATTCGTCTGCGGCGCTTGGCGTTGCTTCTGGTGAGCGCAGGTGCTCGTCAAGCTGGCTGTCCTGTGTGTTCGCCACTCGCCAGGTTGCTTCCAGCCACGCCAGCATTCTGCTCCGGCGATCTGGCTCAAGGCAGTCGAGATGCCCCCTGATTGAAGAGAGCATGGGCATCAACTGCAGCAGCCGATGCTGGATGGCCACTGCGTATTCTCGCTCCTGCCGATTCACCATCGGGTCGTAATCCAATTGGCTCACGAGCAATGACAGTGAGGTGATGTCGGTGATGCTCTTCTGTTGTTCAAGGCGGCCCTGTTCGCTATTGGGGCGGACGAGAAATTCGTCTTCAAGCCAACTACGCATATGGGGAATCCATTGACGGATCCGTTGGTGCAGTACGGGAGCTAATGAGCGTGGTGCAAGGATGCTATCGACTATCCAGCAGCAGAAGATGCCCAGACCGATCTCCAGAACGCGCGCTGCAGCGGTGTCGAATATCAACTGCGGTTGATCGATGCTGGCCAGTGCAACCAAGAGCAGTGTGACGCCGAAGAGTTGGTAGCCATAAGCCCTCGGTGTACGGTCAAGTACGGCCCAGGCAAAGGCTGCACAAGCTATCAGCCCGCTGACGGCCACCAGCATCAAAGGAATGGTGCTCAACATCCCAGCCAGTATGAGGGCACTTACGCCACCACACAGCGTGCCGGTGAAGCGATAGACGCTCTTGGAATAGACACCGCCCGTGGTCGGATTCATCACTACGCAGCAGGTCACGACGGCCCAATAACTCTGCGGCAGTGCCAGATGGACTGAGAGCCAGTAGGCCAACATGGCAGCTAAGAATAATTTAATGGAAAAGGTCCATCGGGACCGTTCGAAGAACATCGGCCTTACACTCGCGAAGCGTGCTGCACGCACACCGGTTCAACTGAGCCGGAGTTCGCTTCGGAGCCAATAGCCACAAGTGGAGTGGGCATCGGACGTCGGTCAGTACACCCTTGATCAGTTAGCATGGAATGCCTCTGCCATCACGCGTCGAAGTCATGCTGAATCGGTCGCTCATCAATGAATCGAGAAGAATTTACAAGATAACGATTTACAAGGCAACTGTTAGCATGGCATCTATTTATTCCTGCTCAGTCTGCAACGCTCGAAGGTTGGCGACGCCCTACGCTAGGTGAGGATTGACAGTGGCAAGGGGAATGCAATGAATTGATCTTGCCCAGTCCCAGTGGACACCCCGTTAAGCGATAAACTGCAACGAGGTGAATCATGGCAAGACAAGCAACCCCAATGAAACAGACCCGCACCCGCCATTCCCAAGCCTACAAGGACGAAGCGCTGGCTTTGGCCGAGCGCATTGGCGTTAGCAAGGCTGCCGAACAGCTCGGCCTGCATGCTTCCCAGCTCTACGGCTGGCGGAGCAAGAAGCACCAGACTCAGGCCGGCAGCGAGCGCGAGCAGTCGCTGGCCGACGAGAATGCCCGACTCAAGCGGCTGTTGGCCGAGCACGCCGAGGAGCTGGCCATCGTAAAAAAGGCCGCCGCGTACTTTGCCAAGAGCCTCAAGTGAAGTACGCCTTCATGAGGACTCATACCGCGCATTTCTCGATCCAGGCCATGTGTCGCGTGTTGGGCGTTGCCCGCAGCGGTTACTACGCTTGGTGCTCTCGCAGGCCGTCAATGCGCCAGCGGCGAAGAGCCGAACTGGATCGGCAGGTCGCTCAGGCATACAGCGCACGCAAGGGCCGCAGCGGGGCTCCACGGCTGTGCCACGACCTGCGGGAAGCCGGCCTACCCTGCAATCGCAAGACGGTAGCCGCCTCGATGCAACGGCAAGGACTGCGTGCCAAGGCCGCCAAGAAGTTCAAGGCCACGACCAATTCTCAGCACTCCCTGCCAGTGGCAGAGAACTTGCTCAAGCAGGATTTCAAGGCATCTGCGCCAAATCAGAAATGGGTGGGTGACATCACCTACCTGCATACGGAGGAAGGCTGGCTGTATCTGGCAGTGGTCATCGATCTGTATTCACGGATGGTGATCGGCTGGGCCATGAACGAACGCATGACGGCCGACTTGGTTTGCTATGCCTTGCACATGGCGCTGTGGCGACGCAGGCAGCCTAATGACGTGATCGTGCATAGCGACCGCGGCAGCCAGTACTGCTCAGCGGCTTACCAGGAGCTGATCCGCGCCCATCACTTGCGATGCAGCATGAGCGTCAAAGGCAACTGCTACGACAATGCCTGTGCAGAGAGCTTCTTCCACAGCCTGAAGGTCGAGTGCATCCACGGCGAGCGCTTCACGAGCCGCGCCCAGATGCGTGAAACCGTGTTTGAATACGTCGAAACCGATTACAACCGCCAGCGGCGACACAGCACGCTGGGGCACATCAGCCCAGAGGCCTTCGAGGCCAGGATGTGTGCTTAAACCCGTGTCCACGGCTGCTGGGCAAGATCAAACCGGTAAGGAAGTTCCCTATGTGGACATTCCAGTAAATGATTACGCGGCGGCGCTCAAGCAGGCAGGACTACCGGAGGCTTTTGCTTTGGGATTGGCATCCTGGGATGTTGATGCCGCCAACGGCGCGCTATTCAATCAGGACCACCAATTGTCCAAGCTCTTAGGACGTCCTACTACGCCATTTGAGGACGTTGTCAAAGGTGAGCTGGGGCGGCTCGCGGCCCGATGATTCTTGATGTTCGCAAGAGATCATGCCATGGATAGCTGCTCCTCCAATCGCCGCCAAGGCGCCAGGAGGATAAGGAGTGAAGGCATTTGGGGGTACGTCGTGTGAGGGAAGAGCCCATCCATACGATTAGCTAGGAGCCCCATCTTTGGGTGTTCAGCGCCTCGACAATCGAAGTGGCTAGGTTGCCTGAGAATACTGGCAACTAATGACTTATTAATATATTAATGAATGTGCTGGCATCAGCCAGCACCATTCATTTACATGATCCTCAGGCCCGCATGCACCCCCGAACACCCTCACTCACCCTCACGCTTTTACAGGCTCGAGAAGCCACGATGGCATTCTTTCGCCCTTCATTGAATACTCATGAACTGACAGAACAACAATGGCGTGTCGTCCGTATTCTGCGCAGACAAGAGGAACTGGAAAGCTATCAGTTGGCGGAGCTTGCCTGCATTCTCAAGCTCAGTATGACCGGCGTCCTGAAGCGTCTTGAGCGAGACGGGCTGGTGGCCAGGCGCAAGTCGCAGGTCGACCAGCGAAGGGTTTTGGTCAGTTTGACAGTGAAAGGCCATCAGGCCTTTCTGGCAATGAGCGAGGAGATGAAGGACGGCTATGAAAAAATCGTCAAGCAAGTTGGTGAAGACAATCTGCAGCTACTCATGCAGCTACTCAATGACATGAAAAATATCAAGCCCTAAGCTAAAGGTCTTTGTCCTTTATTGGCTGACTAATTGAAGCGCTAACAGAAAACGGCGCCAGTGGCACCGCTTTCACCAGCAAACTAAAATTCAGTAGACCCCATCGCGTGCAGTGTTTTGTTGTGGGGCTTCCTTAAATTTTCCGACAAGGCCCTGAAGACCTCGCATCAGCACCGTGGTATCGACGCCGACTGCCACGAAGGCGGCGCCCAGCTCGATGTACCTCCGAGCCAGTTTCTCGTCCGCGCTGAGAATGCCCGCAGCCTTGCCCGCCTTGCCAATGCGCGCGATTGCGTCTTCAATCGCCGCCTGCACCTCCGGGTGCCCGGGGTTGCCCCGATGCCCCATGGCCGCACTCAGGTCCGCAGGCCCGATGAACACGCCATCCACACCCTCCACTGCAACGATCTCGTTCAGGTTGGCCAGGCCTTCCTTGTTCTCGATCTGCACCAGCAGGCACATCTGCTCATCAGCGTGGTCCAGGTAACCGGGGATGGTGTTCCAGCGCGAAGCCCGCGCTAGCGCACTCCCCACCCCGCGAATGCCCTTGGGCGGGTACTGCATGGCATTGACCAGTTGCTGCGCCTGTTCAGCAGTTTCCACCATCGGCACCAGCAAGGTCTGCGCGCCGATATCCAGCACCTGCTTGATCAGCGCGGTGTCACCGATCACCGGGCGGATCACCGCCTGGCTGGGGTAGGGCGCCACCGCCTGCAACTGGGCGAGCATGCCGCGCAGGTCGTTGGGCGCGTGTTCGCCGTCGATCAGCAGCCAGTCGAAACCGGCATTGGCCGCCAGCTCTGCGCAATAGGCATCGGCCAGGCCGAGCCACAGGCCGATCTGCGGTTCACCGCTGCGCAGGCGTTGCTTGAAGTGGTTGATGGGCATGTCCATGGGCAAGTCCTCAAACGAAGCGGCAGGCGATGGAGCCGAGCATGTCGTAGTCGACGTGGAAGGTGTCACCAGGGCGTGCGGCGACCGGGCGGGTGAACGAACCCCCAAGGATGATCTGGCCGGGCTGCAAGGTGACATCGTACGGGGCCAGTTTGTTGGCCAGCCAGGCAACGCCCTTGGCCGGGTGGTTGAGCACGGCGGCGCTGACCCCGGACTCCTCGATCACGCCATTGCGGTACAGCACCGCCGGCACCTTGCGCAGGTCGATTTCGGTGGGGCGTACGGCCCGCCCGCCCATTACCACACCGGCATTGGCGGCATTGTCGGAGATGGTGTCGAACACCTTGCGGGTGGCCTGGGTTTGCGGGTCCACCTGCTGGATGCGCGCGTCGATGATCTCCAGCGCCGGGATCACCCATTCGGTTGCGTCCAGCACATCGAATACGGTGACGTTCGGGCCCTTCAGCGGTTTGCCGAGGATGAACGCCAGCTCCACTTCAACGCGTGGCACGATGAAGCGCTCGAAGGGGATGTCGCTGCCTTCGTCGAACAGCATGTCATCGAGCAGGGCACCGTAGTCGGGCTCGGTGATGTTCGACGACACCTGCATGGCGCGCGAGGTCAGGCCGATCTTGTGGCCCACCAGCTTGCGCCCTGCGGCGATCTTTTTCGCGACCCAGGCGCGCTGGATGGCGTAGGCGTCTTCGATGGTGATTGCCGGTTGCTCCAGCGAGAACTGGCGCACTTGCTCGCGGGAACGTTCGGCCTGGTCCAGGCACTCGGCCGCTTGCTGGATGAAAGAGTTATCGAGCATCGTGAAATCTCATGGTTTGAGGGTTAACAAACCGCACAGCGAGTAGCTCCAATTGAATTACCGGTCACTGTGCGTGACTTGTCAGCACTCGCTGTTTCAGACGGGTCTGCTAAATAGTGGATGCAAACTGCTGTGCTTAGCGTCATAGACCTGTTCACGACTTTCGTCGATCTGCACTGTGATGCCGATCGGTCTCTGTCGCAGTAAATCGTCCAGATGACTTCTCAGTACGTGTAAAAGGCCGTCGCCGACGCGCTTGTGAACGGCATCGGAGCGGCCGCTACCCATACGTAAATTCGCGTAGAGAAACCCATAGGGGCCTTGACCGTCGGCTACCGCGCAGTGAGCGGCTGGATAGGCCAGCACGCGGGTACCGCCGGTGGGGAATACCGGCTTGCCGCTCTCGTCACGCTGTTCGAGCATGTTGTCGGCTAGGGCGCGGCACAGATCGGCGATCTTGGCGTCGGCTTCGAGGTCGGGGGTGTAGAGCAGAACCAGGTGGGGCATGGGGCTTCTCGGGGCGCGAAGTGCTGACCTCCACTCGGGGCGGCCAGCAGGTTTTCAGAGGCGGCTGGTGGACACTACGGCTGCCAGGTTTGCGGCCTGGGCCGGAGGAATGGCCGAGCCGTCTTGTGGAGTGACCGGGAAGATCGCGTTGATCTGACCTGTGCCAGAAGAGCCGAAGTAGGGCGTCACTACCTCGGCTTTGCCGTCGTAATTCGACCACCCGAGGGCGCCCATCAGCATCGCGGTATCATGCATGAAGCCCTCGCCATGTCCTTTTGCGGCGTACTCCGGAAGCATTCCGCAGAAGGCTTCCCACTCGCCGTCTTGCCACATCTGCACTACACGGTGATCGAGGGTTTCCAGGAACGGGCTCCACACCTTGGTGGCGAAGTCCGGCGCCTGTCCGTTCTGGGCGAAGCGGTGCGACAGTGAGCCGCTGGCGAGGAACGCCACGGTGCCATCGTAGTGGTCTTCCACCGCCTTGCGCATGGCCCAGCCCAGTCGGGCGCTGTCGGCCAGATAATGGGAAGTGCAGAGCGCCGAGACCGAGATCACTTTGAAGTGCTGGTCCTGGTTCATGTAACGCATCGGCACCAGTGTGCCGTACTCCGGGCCGAGAGTGGTGGCGTGGTGGGCCATGGTTTCGACATTGAAGCGGTTGCATTCTTCGGTCAGCAGCAGGCCGAGTTCACTGTTGCCGGGAAACTCATAGGGCATGTTGCTGATGAAGTGTGGCAGCTCGTTACTAGTGTAAACACCCGCGAAGTGCGGCCCACAAAGGACGTGGTAGTTGGCGTTGACTAGCCAGTGGGTGTCGAATACGACGATGGTGTCCACTCCCAGTTCACGGCATCGGCGGCTGATTTCGTAATGTCCGTCGATGGCCGCTTGGCGGAAACCCTGGCGTGGGCCCGGCAGTTCGGACAGGTACATGGAGGGGACATGAGTGATCTTGGCGGCGAGTGCCAGCTTGCCCATGATGTAACTCCTAATTGTTGTGAAGTCATCGAGTCGGTACCCAGGCTATCCGTCAGAACCGTCTACGTACCGACCCGATGACGAAAGTGTTACACCCCCCAACGAGGGATGTGGTGGCTGCCCATAGAAATACAGACGTTTTTGATTTCGGCAAAGACTTCGAAGCTGTACTGGCCACCCTCACGCCCGGTACCGGAACCTTTCACACCACCGAACGGCTGGCGCAGGTCGCGTACGTTCTGGCTGTTGATGAAAACCATGCCGGCCTCGATGCCACGCGCCAGGCGGTGGGCCTTGCCGATGTCCTGGGTCCAGATGTAGGAGGCCAGGCCGTACTCGGTGTCGTTGGCCAGTTGCAGCGCCTCGGCTTCGTCCTTGAACGGGATCAGGCACACCACCGGGCCGAAGATTTCTTCTTGGGCAATGCGCATCTTGTTGTTCACGTCGGCGAACACGGTGGGCTGGATGAACTGCCCTTTGGCCAAGTGCGCCGGCAGGTTGGCCGGGCGCTCCAGGCCGCCTGCGACCAAGCGTGCGCCTTCTTCGATGCCGATGCGGATATAGCCGGTGACCTTGTCGTAATGCTGCTGGGTGATCATCGAGCCGACCTGGGTTTTCGGGTCGGTCGGATCACCGACGATCAGGCGCTTGGCGCGGGCAGCGAACTCGGCAACGAACTGTGGATACACGCTTTCCTGGATGAAAATGCGGCTGCCAGCGGTGCAGCGTTCGCCGTTCAGCGAGAAGATGGTGAACAGCGCGGCGTCCAGCGCGCGTTCCAGGTCGGCGTCTTCGAAGATCAGCACCGGCGACTTGCCGCCCAGTTCCATCGAGTACTTTTTAAGGCCCGCAGTCTGCATGATCTTCTTGCCGGTGGCGGTGCCGCCGGTGAAGGAAATGGCGCGCACATCCGGGTGGCGCACCAGTGCATCGCCGGCAGTAGCGCCGTAGCCCTGGATCACGTTCAGCACACCGTTGGGGATGCCGGCTTCAACAGCCAGGCGGCCCAGTTCGTTGGCGGTCAGTGGCGACAACTCGCTCATCTTCAATACGGCGGTGTTGCCCAGGGCCAGGCACGGCGCAGTCTTCCAGGTAGCCGTCATGAACGGTACGTTCCACGGGCTCACCAGGCCGCACACACCCACTGGCTGGTACAGGGTGTAGTTGAGCATCTGGTCGTCGACCGGGTAGGTGTGGCCGTCCATGCGCGTACACACTTCGGCAAAAAAGTCGAAGTTGTGCGAGGCACGCGGAATCAGCACGTTCTTGGTCTGGTGGATCGGCAGGCCGGTGTCGAGGGTTTCCAGCTCGGCCAGTTTTGGCACGTTCTGCTCGATCAGCTCACCCAGCTTGCGCATCAGCCGGGCACGTTCCTTGGCCGGGGTATTGGCCCACTTGGGGAAGGCTTCCTTGGCCGCAGCTACGGCTTGGGCCACTTCTTCGGCGCCGCCGCTGGCAACTTCGCAAATGGCATCGCCGGTGGCCGGGTTGTAGTTGACGAAGGTGTCTTTGCTCTCGACCTCACGGCCGTTGATCCAGTGCTTGATCATGCTGCTCATGCCTTGTTGTTCTTGAAGAAGTCAGCTTCGCTGACGATACGGTTGACCAGGCGACCGACGCCTTCCACTTCCACCACCACTTCATCGCCCGGCACCACATCGGCCAGGCCTTCTGGCGTGCCGGTGGCGATCATGTCGCCCGGTTGCAGGGTCATGAAGCTGGAGAAGTATTCGATGAGGTGCGGAATGTCGAAGATCATGTCTGCGGTGGTGCCTTCCTGCTTCAGCTCACCGTTGATCCAGGTGCGCAGCTTCAGGTTGCTGACGTCTGGCACATCGGCCGCATCGACGATCCACGGGCCGACCGGGGTGGTGGCGTCGCGGTTTTTTACCCGCAGGTTGGGGCGGTAGTAGTTTTCCAGGTAGTCGCGGATGGCGTAGTCGTTGCACACGGTGTAGCCGGCTACATAGTCCAGGGCGTTTTCACGCTTGACGTTTTTTGCCGGCTTGCCGATGACCGCGACCAGCTCGCACTCGTAATGCATGTACTCGACGTTGTCTGGGCGCCAGGTGACCTGGTTGTGGCCGGTGTAGGTGCCCGGCGACTTGATGAAGGCCAAGGGTTCGGTGGGTGGCGCGAAGGCCAGCTCCTTGGCGTGGTCGGCGTAGTTCAGGCCCAGGGCGAACATGCTGCCGGTGGCCGGTGGCAGCCAGGTGACCTGGTCCTGATGCACTAGGCGGCCATCGGCCAGGCGCAGGTGATCGTCTTCGACAGTAACGTCATGAACCTGGCCGTCGAACTGGATACGGGCGTGTTTCACAGGTAATTCCTCACTCGGCGACGATGTAGTTGGTCAGCTTGCCCAGGCCGTCGATCTCGATATCGACGCGGTCACCTGGCTGGACATCGACGCGGCCCTCGGGGGTGCCGGTGATCACGATGTCGCCGGCGTGCAGGGTCATGAACTCACTCAGTTCGGCAATCAGTTGCGGGACGCTGCGTACCATGTTGGCGGTGCTGTTCTCCTGAGCGACTACACCGTTCACATACAGCTTCAGGGTCAGCTGATGTGGGTCGGTGATGGCTGATACCGGGACAAGGTCCGGACCTATGGCGCAGAAGCCGTCGCGGCATTTGGCCTTGACCGCAGGGCGGTAGTAACTGTCTTCCGGCAGGCTGTATTCATTGACGATGGTGTACCCGGCCACGTGCGTCAGCGCATCGGCCACGCTCACTCGGCTGGCGTCCTTGCCTATCACAACGCCTAGGGCAGGGCCCGGCTGGAGGCGTTCGCCGCCAGCGGGATGGATGACTTCTGCGCCGTGGGAGTTACGAGTGTTCGGGGTCTTGATGAACAGTACCGGCTTAACTGGCGCCTGTTTGTAGGGCGGCTGTTCGAACTCGGTAAGACGCTGCTGCAGCAGACCGTTGTAGTTCAGCGCTACGCCAAACAAGGTGCCGTTTGCAACGTCATGCAACGCATGGCTCATGCTTCTCTCCTGGCAGGTGGGGCAGCGCGCTGCCCCCAATATTCGTTAATGTGTTAACGTTATAGTTAATATGTTAACGAAGGTCAAGGGCTCTGCTGCCGATCTGACGCGAGGCAGCCGTCGTTGACCCTCACCTCAGGCTGAAAAACCCTGGAACCGATGTGCCGCGTCCGTCCTGCTCATTCAAAACTGTCTTCAGGCTCGGATGGAAAATGTGTGCTGCTTGTTGTTGGCGGTGACCGGGGGCATTCACAGTATTGTTGTTGATCGTTGATAATGACTCTATTCTTGCGAACTTCCATTACTAAGGTCCCACCATGTCCAGTACGCCACCTTCACTCACATTGAGCCTTCTCCAGGCCAGGGAGGCTGCGATGGCATTTTTCAGGCCATTGCTTAACGAACATGATCTGACCGAGCAGCAGTGGCGTGTTATCCGCATACTCAGCCAGCAAGGCGAGCTTGAGAGTCATCAGTTAGCCCAGTTGGCCTGTATACTAAAACCCAGTATGACAGGCGTTCTGAGTAGGCTAGAACGAGACGGGTTGGTGCTTCGGAATAAAAGTTCACAGGATCAACGGAGAGTCTTTGTCTCCCTTACTGAGGTGGGTGAAAGATGCTATACCTCTATGCGCGAGGGAATGGAGCGTAACTATCAGAAAATCCAATCTCAGTTTGGAGAGGCTAAGCTGCAGCAGTTAATGGATCTGTTGAATGAGCTCAAACGTATCGAGCCTTAAACCCGCACGCGATGTGCGACGCTGCCGCGTGGATCAAGCCGTCACGCGGCGCGTGCTGGTTAAAGGTTGCATTGGCGGCTAGGAGCTCGTAATCGCAGGCAGATAATTTCCTGCCCATGAACGGCACCAAACCTATGCGCCATCATTCATGTGACACTCTTGCGGCAAGTGGTGCTGAAATTCTTGATGCTACGGCGCTTAATAAGCGTATACGAATCTAAGCTGAAGAGAATTTTCCATTTTAGCCCCTTCACTGACTACCGTGTCGTGCATAAGCTGACCAAGTACTTGGACTTGGGGGGTAAGGGACGTGGCCAATGAAAAAACCAATGCTCCGTTATTTCGGTTGGTGGTTAAGGTGGTTCCCGAAAGTGAAGTTTTACTGCCCCAACTATGCCGATAGGTGACTGCAGCCCAAGTGTCTGGCGTTAAATGGTACCGCAGGTGGTTGTGAAGCTGGAATAATGGATCCTTGGAACTGCGTGTATGAACGCTTTTAGAATAAAATTCGGTTTCTGCAATGACATCCCAACTGATTTTCGAAGATAGTCTGCGTAGGTAGGCTATCTGGAAGTCTGCGGCATATCGATCATCGCTGAGAGAAAAACCTTCATTGCGGTGGCTACCGGTAGGGGCAGTGAAAAATGCCGACCAGCCCAGGTACCTATCGCGCTGACGATCAGCGATCGTCCAGACCGTTGCGCCAACTGATGCATCGCCAACCCCCGACATTTGATTGTTGTCGCCAATCCGCTGCCTGCCATAAGGGATAAAGAATTGCGGGGCCCATGTGTAGCCGGTGTTGAAAAACTGAGCGAAATGAACGTACTTGAAAACCCCTAGATCTAACTTCAGATCAAGTTTTTGCGGGCTCTTCTTGCCGTTGGTGTAATAGTCTTCAGCTCGGAGGTTTTGCTGGTAGAAAATCAGAAGGTCAGTGCCATTAGGTAATGCGGTGTAATCGCCGGGATCCGGTTTTACATCTGCCCAAAGCACATTTGAAAGGGCGAGTAGGCTGAAACTCGCAGCAAGGCGCTTAGTGTGTAACATTGTCGTCTCGGCTGTTATTTTTATTATTGATGAGTGCTATTCTCAGTCTCCAAGTGCGGAGCTGATCATGCTTTGATAAACGGATGAGCGGGCATTTAGACGCCAGCCTCTGTTGTGAGGCTGGCGCTTGTCATTTATTTAGTGCTCTTGAAAGTAACCAATTTGTCCGCCAGTAATGAACGCTGGGATGTGATCATTTTGGCTTCGGAGGGCTTTGGTCCAATCGTCATGCTGACTTTGAGCATCCAGCACACCAGTGATATTGCCGTGATCGTCGAGCAGTAGCATAGCGCCATATATGATGAATACGACATCAGTTTCTTCGGTGTTGTGGTCGGCGACCTTTAGCGTATGGACCGAACCTGGTGGCTCATAAAGGTACGAGCCTGCGGTGCTCGATGGCGACCCAACGTGCTCCAAATAGGTCCATTCACCCTTCAAGGTGTAGGCATGCACCGCGCCGGTATGTTTATGAGGGGGCAATTGCACGCCAGGAGCAAAGCTGATCCGTACGGCGAATACGCCACCCTCGACATCTGCCTGAAGTAACTTCAGGTTTAGACCTTCCGCGTAGTAGTCGCGGGCGAAGGGAAACGCGTCGGTGTCTACGTGCAACGACATAGGCAGTGGAGCATTCATAGAAGCGGTCATGGGTATCTCCTCGTTATTATATTTTGGCTTGAACTTACAGTGGCTACCCGTTGTAGGGAATTGTGGCCAGCGTGCCGCCATCAATCGGCAGTGCAACGCCATTAATGAAACTTGCATCGTCCGAGAGTAGGAAAACTACGCCAGCCGCGATTTCCTCAGGCTGTGCAACGCGATGCATTGGCGAAACGCTGCCCATGCCTTTCAGGCCTTTATTCAGGTCGCCGTCAAAGGTCTCATGAATGATTTTTCGCAGCATGGGGGTATCAACCATCCCAGGCATTACGCAGTTCAAACGAACATTTGTGCCAGCGAGGTCGGCGGCACCTGTGCGCACCATCCCCAGCACGGCGTGTTTAGCTGCGGTGTATGCGATCGAACCAGCTAGTCCACGTGCGCTCGCGATGGAGCCGGTGTTCACGATGGAGCCGAAACCTTGTTTCACCATGATCGGCAAGACATAGCGCATTCCAAGGAAGACACCTTTCAAGTTGACTGCTATGACCTTGTCAAAATCAGCCTCCTGAAACGTCAGAACTGAGCACATAGGCCCTTCGATGCCGGCGTTATTGAAGAAAAAGTCGATGCGGTCAAAGGTGTTGCTTGCCTGGGCAACGTAGGCCTGGACCGATGCGTCTTCAGAAACATCGGCTACCGCAAAGTCGCATTCGCCACCCAGTGCGCGGATCTCGTCTACCAACGTTTTGAGCGCGACTTCATTGCGGTCGACAAGCAGGAGCTGGGCTCCTTCGGCAGAAAGGCGTCTAGCGGTTGCACTGCCGATACCACCTGCCGCGCCGGTGATAATGCCCGCTTTGCCTTGAAAGTTACCATTCATCGTGTTGCTCGCTTTTGTTGTTGGTTTGAGCAGACTATAAGCATGATCGAGCGGTTGTTAACATGTGCATGAAAATTGCCCGGTAGGATTTGGTAAGCGTGGCAGGAATTGTCATCAGTAAAATGGGAGTGCAAATGCCTGGAGTACTTGAACGAAGCGAGGGAGCGTCAGCGTTTGAAGCCCTTCGATCAAACCCTAACGCGGAGTTGAAGTGGCGACTGGACGATGCACAGGGCAGACCAGCGGCGGCGATGTGGCATGCGAATGATCTGGAGCTCAGCGAGGCTGCCCTTGAGGAGGTCCGATTGACCTACCACATTGCGGGTAGTACCCGAGTCGACAGCATTCACCAAGGACGAAGAGCATGTGCGGGCGTCAAAGCGCGCTCCTTGGCCATCACCGGGCCCGGCTCTTACGAATGGCGATTGCACGGCACGCTTGATTTCGCGCAGCTTTATCTCTGGCCAGACAGTTCCGGCGAAGATGAGTCAACACTGGCAATCAAGCCCATGCCTGCCTATTTTCGTAATGCTTTAGGGGCTAAGGATCCTTGGATCGAAGGACTTTTCTTGATGCTCTTGTCCTATCCCCTCGAGGAAGGGCACCGTCGAGCGGAACTGCTGCGTGGTATGCACGAGAAGATCGTGGAGCATTTGCACCTGCGATACTCCACCTTGGATCGGCCCTCAGGCGTCAGCCGCCTGACGGTGCAAGGCGGCCTCTCCTCGGAGGTGCTTAGGCGAGTGCAGCAGGAAATGGCGGAGCATCTGTCGGATCCCCTACGGGTATCAGACCTCGCAAGACTCTGCGGATGTTCGGAGAGTCATTTTTATCGCGCTTTCAAAGAGTCTGCAGGCCGTTCACCCTATCAATACCTGCTGGATCTCCGTGTACAGGTCGCGCGCGACCAACTCGCGAAATCGGATGTGCCGATTTCTGAAATTGGCCGTAACGTGGGTTTCCCCAACGCAGCGAAATTCAGCGCGGCATTTGCGGACCGACAAGGTGTCACGCCAAGTGCTTACCGACGCCTCAATTCCATCAGCTCATGAAATTGTCAAAAAGCTCTTTCGTCATCTGGCGAAGCCAGATATTCGCGGGGTCGTGATGGTGTCGGGGATGCCAATACTGGCGCAGGGAAAATTTCGGTAGTGGCATCGGGGGCTCCAGCATTCTAACGGCATTGTAACGTTCAAAAACCCGGGCCAATTCCCTGGGCACGGTCGCGACCAAGGTAGGGTTGTTTTCAAGGATCATCGGCACCATCAGGAAGTGCGGAGTGGTGAGGTAGATGTCGCGTTTTACTCCCCCTTCGTCGATCGCCCGATCGTACAGGCCGCTTCGATCCGAGAGCGTCACAGATACATGCTGCATGCTAAGAAAACGTTCGATCGTAAAATCAGTTTGGGTCATCGTGCTCTTGTGGCTCACGATGCAGGCGAAGGTGTGGGGGAACAGTTCTTGTCGGAACAATTCGGGCGCTTCCAGATATGGCGAACCGAGTGCCAAATCGGCGTCTCCTGACTCCAGGCAGGCCGCAATTTTCTCGCTGGGGGCCTGGATCGTGCGGATGCGGCAGTGCGGAGCGATGCTTCGTAATCGCTCGATCAAGCGCGGCAAAAAAACCAACTCTCCCATATCGCTCATGCAGAAGCTGAAGACCCGCCGGGATGTAGCGGGATCGAAAGAAGCCTGAGTCATGAGCTTTACCCGCACAGTAGAGATGATCTCTAGCACCAGCGGGGCCAAGCCTTCTGCGTACGGGGTAGGGCGCATAACATCGCCAACTCTGACAAACAGGGGGTCGGCATAAAAATCTCTCAACCGACGCAGCGCGTGACTCATGGCGCTCTGGGTCAAGCCAAGCTGATCAGCGGCCTTGGTGACGCTGCCTTCACGTAATAACGCATCGAATGCAAGAAGAAGATTCAAGTCGAGTTTTCTTTCATGTATGTCATGCATGCTGTGTATGCGCCGTATGATCTGTGCGCATGCATGATCAGGTCATATCATCAATCTGGCAAGCCACCCCCGCGGTGGATATCTATAAAAAGAATTGGTGATGAGGTCTTTGTATGCTTCTGAAAAACGCCTGGTATGTGGCCGCTTGGTCGTCTGAGGTCCCCAGCGGGGGCTTTCTCGCCCGCACGCTTTTGAACGTTCCTGTGACCCTTTGGCGAGATACCAGCGGCAAGGCAATTGCGTTTGAGGACCGTTGCTGTCACCGCGGTGCTCCTCTGTCAAAGGGTCGCCTGGAGGGCGACAGTGTGCGCTGCATGTATCACGGCCTGGTATTCGACACCAGCGGTGCATGCATAGAAATCCCCGGTCAGGATCGTATTCCCCCCCAAGCCAAAGTGCGGACATTTCCGATCGTGGAACGGCACAAATGGATCTGGATCTGGATGGGCGATGTGGCACTCGCTGACGAGTCGCTAATCCCAGATACGCACTGGCTGGACGATCCCGAATGGAGAAGCTTGGAGGGGTATACCCACTATGCGACCAACTACTTGTTGATTGCCGATAATTTGCTCGACCTTGCCCACTTGCCCTATGTCCATCCGACTACTCTGGGCGGTGACGAAGCATATGCAGCCTGTATTCCTGAAGTTAAAAAGCTTCCCAATGGTGTACGAGTCACCCGTTGGGGGGAGGGCATCAAGCCTGCTCCTTTTGTGCAGAATGTGAAGAACTACCCTGGCATGGTGGACCGTTGGAACATCTACGACTTTATTCTTCCAGGTATTTTCCTGATGGATTCGGGCATGCAGCCAACGGGATTGGGCGCAAAGGAGGGCGCGCGCGTTGACGCGGCAGAATTCCGTAGTACCCAGGCACTGACACCGGAAACGGATACCTCGACCCACTATTTCTTCGCACAACCTCACAACTTCTCGCTGGACGAGCCTGCGGTAACAGAGGCGATCCATCAGCAGGTGATCACGGCCTTCAAGGAAGACAGTGAAATGATCCACGCCCAGGATCACAGTCTTAATTTGATGCCTGACTTCAAGATGATCCCTATTGGGGCCGATGCAGCGCTGTCCTACTTCCGCTGGCTGGTCGCCAAAACCTACGCCGCCGAGCAGGCAGCGTCGAATCCAGTACAAATTCAGGAGGTCGCTCGTGGCTGAGTGGCGGGAGGTCCGCATCGAGTCGGTCGCTCAGGTAGCAGAGGGCATTCTCGATATCCTGCTCTGTCCAATCACTGAGCAGCCGCTCGTACTCGCTGAGCCAGGCGCGCATATTGATGTGCGCCTGCCTAATGGTCTTATCAGGCAATACTCGATTCATCAGTGTCACGGCGCGGGTGGAGGCTACCAACTTGGCATCGGGTTGGCAGTTCCATCCAGAGGAGGCTCTTCGTTCATCCATGAGCACTTCAAAGCTGGACAAACTGTAGAGATCAGTGCGCCGCGCAATCATTTTGGTTTGGACACCAACGCTCCCGGCTATGTGTTTATCGCGGGTGGAATTGGCATAACCCCGATCTTGAGCATGATCCGATGGTGCGAGGTGCACGATAAGCCCTGGCAGTTGTTGTACTGTGCACGTAATAGGGCTCGTGCCGCTTACTACCAGGAGATACCAGCAGATCGGGTGACATTGCACCTTGATGACGAGCATCAGGGGCGGCCGGATTTGAAAGCCTTCATTGGCCAGGCCAGGCCAGGAGAGCATCTGTATTGTTGCGGCCCTGCACCACTAATGGATGCAGTTGATGATGTAGCCCGGGCGGTGATGCCGGCTCAGAATATTCATTTTGAGCGATTCTCCGCGCCTGTTGCAGATGTTGATTCGCAGCGAAACGGCCAGGACTCGAGCTTCACGATCGCATTGGCTCAGAGTGGCGTGGAATATACTGTGCCTGCCCAATCCAGCGTATTGGATGTGCTTGAAGCAGTGGGCGTATCAATGCCTTATTCCTGTCGGGAGGGGCTCTGCCGTACCTGTGAATGCACCGTGCTGGAAGGGGAGGTCGACCATCGGGATTACGTACTGAGTGATCAGGAGCGCGACAGTAACCAGGTGATGTTGCTGTGCGTCTCGCGGGCGCGATCCTCCAAGCTTGTATTGGATCTATAGTCGTACTTTTCCCGATGCAGTAGATCATGGTTATCGGAGTTTCTTATGAAATCAGCTGAGCTTAATGAGATCCATGCGCTCCTGAATGCTCGCAAATCAACCCCTCCAGGGTCTCTTCAAGAGGCGCGGAAAGGGTATGATCAACTGTGTGCAATGTTTCAGCCGCATGCGAGTCTCAGGTTTGAGTCGCTTGAACTGGGAGGGGTGCCAGCACTTCGTGGTGCCACTGCCAACTGCCCGACGGTGGGTAACACGATACTGTACGTCCATGGCGGTGGTTTCATGGTTGGCAGTGCAGCAGGTTTCAAAGGCCTTGCTGGCTCACTTGCGCTTCACGCAGATGCCCAGGTTTTTGTTCTGGATTATCGTCTCGCACCCGAGTATCCATTCCCTGCCGGACGAGATGACGTCCTTCGGGCCTACAAGGCGTTACTGGCAGCGGGGATACCTCCCCAAAAAATTGCTCTGGCTGGTGACTCTGCGGGCGCGCAACTTATTCTAAGCAGCCTGCTTGAGGCTAAGGCCCAAAACGTGAGTCTCCCTGGCGCCATCTTGGCGCTCTCGCCTTGGGTTGATCTAACCCTTTCAGGGGGCTCGCTCTACAGTAAGGCCGATGATGACGTATTCCTGTCTGCGGCCAAACTCACCGGATGCGCCCAGGCTTACTTTGGAGCGGGCAATGCTTCCGACGAGGCCAGCGTCGTACTGACGGGGGACTTGCAGGAGTTTCCACCGTTGATGATTCAGGTCGGTTCTGCAGAGATTCTCCTGGACGATGCGCTCCGCTTGGCCAATCATGCCATTTCAAATAATGTGATGACCCGTCTGGAGGTTTGGCCAGACATGTTCCACGTCTGGCACGCTTTTGCTCCAAGGCTACGGGAGGGGCGAGAGGCTCTGGCTCAGGCTGGTGAATTCTTGAAACAGCATCTCCAGTCTCACTGAAGCCATCAATTAGGCCGGTCGCTGTTCATGACCTGAACAGCTGCTGGTGGTTTTATGCAGAAGGTCTATTTCAGGCCGAAACTTAGGCCTTCTTGCTAGCCGCATGCTCCCGCGCACTCTGCAAAGAGCCTTCGAGCAAACGTGAGTTGTCATAAGTGCGTCTGATCGTGCAAGCGACACGAGCTTTCCGAAGCAGATTGGGAGATGGTCGAAGACCTCTTCACCGCTTATCGAGTACATGTGGTTGAGACCACGGATCCTTACGCGATCAATTTCAACCCTGTCGCGAGCAAAATCGGATTTTCAGAAGCGTGCTGGTCGAGACTATTTAGTATACGCAATTGAGCAAGGCCACCCCTATCAGAATGGTTAGATCCGGGAGGACATTTGAGCTGAGGTGGAAAAGTTACGGAGGTCTGACCTGTTGGTCCTGAACTCCCCCATCTATTGGTTCTCAATGCCTGCGATGATTAAGGGGGGGCGAAAAGGTCTTCCTATCGAGGCTTTTCTATGGGCTTCGACGGATTTTTAATCACGGCGGCATGGAGGGAAAGCAAGCGCTGGTCTGTGCCAGACTGGTGGCCGGGAAGCGATGTTCGGATACCCTGGAAACTATTCTGACGCCTTTTCTCAAAGGCCCCTTAGGCTACGCTGGGGTTGACGTGCTTGAAAAATTTTTCAACTTCCATATTCCATACTTGGATAGCAGCGTACGCAGCGAGGTTTAGGCCGAGTGGCAGGCCTGCCTAGTGAACCTGTCCACTCGCCAAGCGCTACCTATGCCAGACCTTGCGCATTACAACGAGCGGCTGCAACTGCGCTAGCAAGTCCTTCGATCATGGATCACAACGCTTTTGGTTGAATTTAATAACCCAGAGTTTCGTGTGGTCACGGTATCAATACCGGTAGCTTATATCAACTCTGTCGATCAGGCGCGTCATGGCGGCGAAAACGTCTTCCCCTGCACCGTATTTCGGATGAATGCTCAGGTTTTCGCGAACGCAGCTCTCAAGTACAGGTTGCGGTATATTGATCGGGATGCCCATGCTCATAGTGGCTAGTTGAACTTCACAAGCTCGCTGTACCAGCCACATGAGCGAAAAAGCTTCGGCTAGCGTATGGCCGATGACGACCGGGCCATGATTTTTCAGGAGCAAGATCGGCTTGTGTCCTGCGCTTTGAACAATTCGCAAACCTTCATCCGCATGGACGGTTATGCCTTCAAACTCATGATAGGCCACGCGTCCGTGCAACATCGCGGCGTAGAAGTTGCTGTAGCTGAGCCCTCCCTCCAGGCTGCAAACCGCGAGGGTAGGGGTAGTATGCATATGCATTACACAATGCCCAGTAGGGACATGTTGGTGAATTGCCCCGTGGAAAGTGAAGCCTGCCGGATTGATCGGCCAGTCGGATGCTTCAACAAGGGCCCCATTGACGTCGACTTTTATCAGGTTTGAAGCGCGGACTTCACTGTAATGCAGGCCGAAGGGGTTGATTAAAAAGTGCGCGTCCGGCCCTGGGACACGTAAAGAAATGTGATTATAGATGGACTCCGACCAGCCCAAGTAATCAAAGATTCTGTAGCATGCTGCGAGTTTGACCCTGGCTTGCCATTCGAGCTCGCTGTATTTAAGAGGGCGGTTGAAATAGTGTGCGGTGGACAAGGCGAGTCTCCTTGCAAAAAGTGGATGGTAGAGATTGATGAGGCGACATTTGCAGGTTGCAGGTTAGCGAGCTCAAAAGGTTCAGCGGTAGCCGAATTAAGCGCTAAATATCCACATCCGGCTGGAAACTCCTGTCAGCGGCGTAAGGTTTCAGAGGGTAGCTCGGAGAATCGGTTTCTATAGGCTGCACTGAAGCGCCCTAGATGAGTGAACCCACAGCGCTCGGCAATATCGGCGATAAGCGTGCCGGGTGGTGATTCTCTCAAAAGTTCGCGAGCATCTTGCAGTCGGAGCTCTCGCAAATAACGCATTGGGGTGGTCTGGTGTGATTTTGCGAAGCTATCGCATAGGGCGCGTACACTCGTATTGGCAGCGCGCGCGATTTCTCCCAGTGTCAGAGCACGTTGGCGCTGCTCGTGAATGAAGGCCAATGCTATTTTTACCTGTTTGGGCAACACAGATTGGTGGCGAGTCGTTATGAATCGCGCGGACTTGTAGTACTCCTCCAGTGCAAACATAAGTACTAATTCGCTGATGCAATGGGCGGTACCGTGATTTGCAGCCTGAGACGGTGAAGTCGCGTTGCAGAGAAGGACGTTCAGCAAGCCTAGCCATCTGATCTGTGCTTCACCGCACGCCAGGGCAGGATTGAAATCGAGGGGCGAGGCATGGTCATGCCCATATACCTCCAGATGCTTGGACCTGAGCAAATCCTTGGGAATACGGACGTGGACTCTCCAGCTGTCCTCGCTGAACTGCTTACTTGCGCTGCAATGACTGCCGTCAAACATGACTAAGCCCGCACCGCCGGCGCTCGCACCTTTATGGTTACGGGTCTGTGCCCAGCCCTGCAACTGGGTGCTAATAAGTAGCGTTCCTGTTGGTGACTGTTGGAGATCCACCTCTGTGCCAAAACTAAGGCTTGCCAGTTCCAGACTATTGAATTTGCAGCTGTGCAGGTGCATGTCGAAGGTGGCACGGTCTTTCTCTACGGTGATGACGTTACCGCTGTACACGTTTTCAAGGCACTGTGACGCCTCTTTCAAATCTGCGCTGCTATGGGAGTTTGACCACGACGCAATTGCCGCACGGGCTTGCACTTTTAGCGTGTGGATGAGCGCGCCCTGCAGGTGATGATTCTCGCCCTGAGCAGGCTGGGTATTATGGCCAAGGATGGCCGGACGCAATCTAACCATTGTTCATACCTCAAGGGTCGCCAAAGGCTTGCAGGCTCCGTAACTGGCCCTTATGCCAATGATTCTCAAGCAGCCACCAAGCTAGACCTCTAGCGAGGTGGCACCTTGAGTGGTGCCGGACTGCCATGAAGGCAAAACGTCATTCTCATGGTTTGGCGAGCGAATTTGCCATGAGCGTCGTTCATGGGGCGTATGTGCAATACGGCATAGAGATTCGCGTGATGTCAGGGTTAATATGAAAACAATTTAAATCACAATAATAAAAAATGAGTGATTGCCTCTATGTTATTCCTGTCCCTATTCCTCATGCTCCCTCCCTTGAATGTGAAGTCGCCAATTACTTACTGCAAATCGAATCCAGCGCATTTGTCAGTGTGCGATTAATCCGCGCAGCGCATGCCCCGTGTGTGTTGGATGCCAGGCAAAATTATGAGGTTCGCGCCACCTGAGCGGCTGTGGCTAGAGATTATGGCCCGGCTCGAATACGCCTAATCGATGCCTGCGCATCGTTGTTCGTATGTTTCAATTAAAGCTGTTTGTAGAACAAAAATAATAATTTGAGGGTTTTAACGTGCGTGCTATGTCTATCCCTGTTGTCATCTGCATGAGTGCCGGCAGTGTTGTTTTTCCCTTTGAAGTGCGTGCGGACTGGCTTGATGACAGCTCAGGCTCGCTTGAGTTTCGAAATTTTTATATGAATCGAGACTTTAGACAATCCGGCGCACAGCAGAGCAAAGCCGATGAGTGGGCTCAAGGCTTTATCTTCAAGATAGAGTCTGGGTTTACACCCGGCGTGGTCGGACTAGGGCTGGATGCGATAGGCATGTTGGGAGTCAAGCTTGATTCGAGCCGCGCTCGGCGTGGAACGGGACTCTTGCCATTCGACCATGATGGAGAGCCGGTAGATGATTACAGTGAGCTTGGTTTGAGTGCAAAACTGAAATTGTCCAAAACGGTGCTCAAGGCCGGGACCTTGATGCCTCAATTGCCCGTAGCGTCCTATAATGATGTACGCCTACTTCCCTCAACATTTACAGGTACATCGGTTTCCTCCCAGGAAATTGATGGATTGACCTTCAATGCGGCACGCTTGGAAAAGCAGAATTATCGTGATTCCTCGAGCAATGACGAGATGAGCTATGGTGGCGTTAACAGCAGTCATTTGGATCTGGCGGGCGGCAGCTACGCGCTAACCGAGAGCTTGTCCGCATCCTACTATTACGCCGAGATGAAGGATATTTACCGGCAAAACTATTTTGGCTTTGTTCATAATTATCAACCCGCTTCGGCTTTGAGTATCAAAACGGATCTACGCTTATTTGAAACTACAGGGGCTGGGAGCAAGAAACTACGTGGACCGACAAGAGTGGATGGGGGGGCCATTGACAACAGATTCTTGAATGGCATGGTGGCTGTCGGGTTCAAAGCCCATCGCCTGTCACTAGGGTTTCAGACGCTGAGCGGGGAGGGAGACTTCGCCTATCCTGGGCTGGACCCATATTCGGTGAATCTCGGTACCATCGACGTATTCACCCGTGCCAACACTGATTTGTGGCAGGTGCGCTACGACTACAATTTCGTCGCTCAGGGAATACCCGGTTTGACATTCATGACACGTTATTTCGACGTAAAGCACATCGAGACCGCATCGGTGAAAGGGGGTACGCAGTGGGAACGTGACTCCGATCTCATCTACACAGTGCAAAGTGGAACGTTTAAAGGCCTAAACATCAGGCTGAGAAATGCATCGCTGCGATCGGGAAATGGTCTCTCCACAGCTATTGATGAGAATCGGATTATCATCGGTTACAGCGTGGCCTTGTGGTAACCCCTTAGCCATCGTGGGCAGTCAGCAGAAGCCCTGCATATGATGCAGGGCAGCAATATCAACGAGTATCAAACCCTACACGGCGGCATCGGATTGCCTGGGGGCGATGGCCCTCTTGTAAATCGAGTGTTTCGGCTTGGCAAATAGCCGCTTCAGCATGGGTTCAAAAAAATCAAGCGGGAGGTGATCGTAGTCTGGGTCAAAACTGGGGGCGTCATATTTTGCGCAAAAGTCGATCGTATATTGATACTGCGGGTGCTCTCTAAATTTCTCCCTAAGATGACGTTCCATACCCAGAAAATGGAAGAAATAATAACCTTGAAAAATTCCGTGATTCTGAATCATCCATAGATTCTCACTACAGATAAATGGCTGAAGAATAGCCGCAGCTATATCAGGGTGGTTAAATGTGCCCAGTGTATCGCCTATATCATGCAGCAAGGCACATATTACATACTCCTCATCGCGGCCATCTCGGTATGCGCGAGTGGCTGTCTGCAGCGAGTGGGTCATACGGTCAACCGGAAAGCCGCCGAAATCACCTTCCAGCAATCGCATATGGGCCATGATACGAGATGGCAGACCTTGGGCGAACGTAGCGAGATCAGCTGCAATAATAGCCCAGTAACTTTCATTGCCGTCTTTTAAATGGGTAAACGTTGCGAGTTGGCTCATGATTATCCTCAGTCAGCAGAAACGAGAGCGATCAAATTTAAACGTTCTCGCGTCCGTAGCTTTGGCATTTATGGACAAATTCGTAATCTTGCGAACACACTCAACCCGAAATGGAGGCTGTCATGTACGCACGGACAACATCTGCAAGCTGGGCTCTAGAAGTTGTCAGATTGCTCGAAAATTTTGGCTTGGACTGCATTTCGCTGCTTGCAGAGCTAGGTGTCGAGTACAGCGCACTCGATGACCCCCAAGCACGGTTGACGCAAGACACACTGACTCGACTTTGGAGGAAAGCGGTCGAGGTAAGCGGTGATCCATCAGTGGGCCTTGCCTTGGGCAGAGCTGTAGGGCCTAGGTCATTTCACGTCGTAGGGTTGGCGATGATGACGAGTGATACATTGCGTCAGGGCTTCGAGAGGTTGGTTCGGTATCAACGAGTCATGTCTGAAGGAGCGGAATTGAGCCTGGTGTCACTAACGGAAGGCGAGGCTTTGATCCTGGGGATGCAGGGAGACCGGCTACCGGTTACTCGTCATAGTATCGAGGCGCCCTTAGCGGGGGTTCTGTCTATAGCTCGGGCCCTGTCAGGACAGACACTGTGTCCGGTAAAAGTCCTGATGGTGGGGCCTCGCCCGGCAGATATCGGTTCATACCGAGCGATGTTTCGATCGCCGCTGTATTTCAATGCGTCTGATTACGCGCTGATTTTCAAGCGTGAGGATGTCGAAAAGCCACTTCGTTCGGCGAACCCTGAGATCGCTAGGTGCAATGACGCATTAGCGGATGACTACTTACGGGGCCTATCCGGCTCACGGGTAACCTATCAGGTGCGACGAGTCCTGCGAAAACTCCTTTCTGAAGCTGATGCGACAAGACAGCGGGTCGCTAGTGAATTATGCGTTTCGGGACGAACGTTGCAGCGTCGGCTTTTGAATGAAGGGGTGAGCTTTCATGCCCTGCTCGATTGCACGCGTCGGGAGCTTGCACTTGAGTACATGGCCCAGTCAGATGTGCCGCTGGTAGAGATTGCAGAACGGCTAGGTTTTAGCGATGCCACCAGTTTTAATAGAGCATTTCGGCGATGGTTTGACATTTCACCTGGAAGATACAGGAATTTACTCAATCAGGACCATGAGAACGTTTGCGGTTGTTAATACTGGTAACTGCCTGCGAGTGGCTCTTGCACGGTTGCCTTCCGTGCCCAGTTCGCTTTACATCGACGCTCCCGCAGGCCATGCATACGATGCATTGTATCCATTAGTCTGGTGATTATGCAGTGATCCACGTATGCAATAGTATCCTTGGAGGGCCGCGCTGGTTACAACATGGCGGTAATTTTAACAAAAACAATAAAGTTGGGCGTGCAATGTTCAATGCTATCAGGCTGAAGCCACTTTGATTGGCTCCAGGACGGTGTTCACTGGTTTAGTAGGCCCCTAGTCGAGGCTGGTGCGAGCGTTAGATTTGTGCTGCTCAGACTTTGGGTGGGCATTTATAATAAGAAAGGAGAAATCGATTGAATACTACAGATCCACGCGTCTCTGTCAGGCTCAATAAAATGAGCCGGTTCCAACTGTCTCTGGTGCTGTTCTGTGTACTATTAGCTGCGCTAGACGGGTTCGACGTTCTGGTTATGGCCTTCGTCGCGCCGGCGCTTGCTAAGAGCTGGCAACTCAGTGCAACTGCGTTAGGAGGCTTGTTTAGTGCAGGGTTGATTGGTATGGCCTGCGGTGCTTTCTTTATCGCTCCGCTAGGTGACAGGTTTGGTCGGCGTCCAGTGGTTCTAGGTTGCCTTCTATTGCTCACTATCGCCATGTTTGCATCTGCCTTTACTGGCAGTTTTACCACGATGTTCATTGCCCGCCTACTGACGGGTATTGGTGTCGGCGCAATGTTGACGACAGTCAATATTGTGATCACTGAGTTTTCCAATGACAACCGTCGGAGCCTCTGCAACGCTGGGATGTCAGTGGGTGTGCCACTTGGCGCAACGCTGGGTGGGTTACTGTCGGTTGCGTTGATTCACGCTTATGGCTGGCAGGCGCCTTTTATCTTCGGTGGTGTTCTGGGGGCGCTTTTACTTCCTGCGGCGTGGAAAATATTTCCCGAGTCTTTGGATTTTCTAATTGAAAAACAGCCATCTGCCGCTTTGCAAAAACTCAATACGACATTGGCTCGGCTAGATGTGCAACCAATGGCCGAGTTGCCTGCGCGATCTGAGCTTGCATCAGGAAGTTTGCCGTTGGTTGGCTTGTTTAGTGAAGGTTTACGTACAAGGCTACTCTTAGTCTGCGCACTTAATTTTTGCATTCTGATGACGTTTTATTTTGTTTCAAGTTGGATTCCAAAAATCTTGTCGGACGCAGGGCTGAGCATTTCCGGTGGGATTTCTGGTTCGATGTTATTGAGCTTGGGTGGAATGGTCGGCTGTCTGGTGTATGGTTTGTACGCTACAAAGGTAGGCACTCATCGACTCGCCGCCCTCGCACTGATCGGATTGTTCGTCATGATGCAGGTATTTAGCAACATGGAATACAATCACTACTTGTTAATTCCTGTTGCGCTGGTGTTGGGGTTCTTTCTTTATTCGACCGTCACGACACTTTATGTCATCGTGCCGCTTGTGTTTCCCCCTGCACTGAGAAGTACTGGAACCGGTTTGGCAATGGGGGTCGGACGAATTGGTGCCTTCTCGGGACCGTTTGTAGCCGGTGTATTGATTGATGCCGGATGGTCACGAGGGGAGTATTTTCTTTTGCTAGGAATGCCAATTTTAGCGTCAGCGCTGATGATCTACGCCTTATATTCCTCCGCCCAGAAAGCAATCAAGCTACAACCCCTGGCTGAGTGAATTGTAGATAGGAGGACCATGCTGCCTGGACTCAATATCTCCAGTCATTGAGGACGTCATGTACGGTGGGCAGCATGGTGCGCTTGGTAATACTTCACAAAACCAAGCCTGTTCAAATTAATGTTTGCGCTTACTGGCAGCATACTCACGGGCCACCGTCAAAAAACCTTCCAGCAGCCTAGAGTCATCATGACTGCGTCTGATCATGCAAAGATCAAAAGTAGCGCGGTCCTGATCTTTGACCGGAAGGTAAACGACGCCAGGAAGGTGAAGATTACATGATGAGTCTACGACGAAGCTCAACCCAACCCCAGCTGACACGAGGGAGACCGCCGTCACAACATCATCTACTTCCTGGGCAATCTTAGGATGGACATTTTGGTCATGAAACATGCTCAGGAGATGATCAATGAATCCGGGCCTCGGACTACGGGGATACATTATCAACTGCTGACCATCAATCTCCGAGAAATTGACATCATCACGTGTAGCGAACGGATGAGATTCGTGCACAGCCAGATGGAGGTTCTCAGTCAAAAGAACCTCCCAGGAAAGGCCAGGCTCTTCCTTGAAGAAACGATTGAACCCTACCGTAAGACGCCGCTCCTCAAGCGCTTTGATTTGGCCCGCCCGATCTAGGTTGTGCAAAACGACTTCGACTTCCGGGTGCAATTGCCTGAAGCGTTGTATGATCCTAGGCACAATATCCAACATCACCGAACCAAAGACCCCCACATCAAGCTGTCCAAGTTTTCCCTGGCCTGCTAGCCGGCTTCGCTCCAACGCCTGCTCCGTGAGAGCCAGGATATTGCGAGCATCCTCCAGAAGTGATTTACCCGCGTCAGTCAGCTCCATGCCACGAGATTGACGGACGAAAAGCTTGGTTTCAAGAAGATCTTCAAGCTGCCGAATCTGCCGTGTGAGAGGGGGTTGAGTGATGTTTAAAGATTCCGCAGCCGAGGTCAGGCCGCCATTCTGGGCCACCGCTACGAAATACCGGAGATGGCGTAACTCCACAGCATTTACATTCATGCTCGCCTCGCTTGTCTTGTAAGCCCGTTATACCCCAAGTCCTCCGGACTCACAATTTGCCAAGCCGATAGGGACGCGTGATCAGCCAGCTTACCTCGGGTAAGGCACCTGGCTGATCATTGTGGACCCCTAGAACTTCCAGCCGTATCCGACCGTAACGGTGTAGAAGTCAGATTCGGTATCAAACCCTTCGCTAGGGCCTTTACCATTTACCTTGGGACCAAAGTCATATTCGAACGTCAGGTTCAACTCGGAGTTTTGTGTCAGCCTACGGGTTACGCCGGTTGTGACTGCTGTAGTATTGAGACCACCCAGGATCGCGTTTTCGGCGGCGTGATTTTCGGTCGTGTGAAGGCGTGCATGACTGACGCCCCCTCTGACGGTCCAATCGTCGTTAATTTCGTAGGCCGCTCCCGCTTTGACGACGGTCTGTGAACGCCATCCGAAGCCCTGCGCGAAAGCCTTAGCTTCGTCCCAATCTATGTATTGGAGGTCCAAAGCCATCGTCCATCGATCGGACAGCTTATACGACGCGCCGACAGCGTACTGCTCGGGACTGTCTGCAGAGCCGCCCCATTGAGATAGAAGGTCGTCTTTGTAGCCCGACAGCTTACTCATTTCGATCTTAGGGGCGTAGCTGGCACCTATCGCCCATTGGTCATTGATTTTCCATAGGGCACCGGCCCTCCAACTCGTGCCATGGGAATACTCTTTTCCGTGGTATGGGTTTTGCCCTCCAGGAAATCCGCCGGGCAGCCCTTGGGCCTCGAACTCTTGAACTGCATAAACGAGCGACAGGCCAAGCGAGAGTCCATTGTCGAACGTGTAAGTCGCGGTCGGCAGTACCTCGAATTGCTTCAGCGTGCCTCGAGTACGACGAAAACCGGGCACCGGAACGAGAGGGTCCTCGTATCTAAAACCCACGCCACTCGCATACGTGGAAACGCCAAATGTCACCTTGGGAGTGACTTGAAAATTCACTCCGAACTCGGGAATGGCCAGAAAAATGCTGCTGTCATGCTGGTTAGAACTTGATCCGAAGTCAGTATCGGAGGTCGCATAGAGCATTTGAACATCTGCATCGAAGCGATTGCCTACCCAAGCCATACCGGCAGGGTTGTTGGCAGCAGCGATTGCATCTTGCGGCAGGGCGACTGATGCGCCGCCCATGGACTGAGCTTTTGCGCCATAGCCCACGAGGTGAGTACCCACGTTCGCGTGCGAAGGTTGGGAGCAGAGGAATAAAACTGGAGTGAGAGAAGCAGCAAGGATAGTTTTCGTCTTCATCAGTAGTACCTGTTGTTATTTTTATATGGATAATGCAAAGCTTTTATCTATTTGCCAGAGGTGAAATTATGTAACCTCTAGTGATCTCCGCTGGCTTTTCCAGCTACCGCGTAATGGTTATTTTCCAGCTCGTGAATTATGATGCGAATATCCTGAGGTTCATAGGATGTTACTGACACAATCGCATTCGTAATTTCCAGCATCATTAGCTTTTTCTCTTCGATGCTGGTCTCTCCTTCGATGATGTTTATCGTAATTATTGGCATATCTCTCTCTGCATGTAAGGGCTGATTTAAGTTCTCTGACTAAGGAACAAGTATCGTCCCTTCTCTGATTTTATTACTCGCACAGAAGATCCTAGTCAGGCTCGAGCCATAGCGTCAAATGCCTTTGGCGTCGCACATTGATACCTAATCAGTATGGGCTAGAAAATATCTGCCAGTCCCAGGCGGTATGGGTGATCTGCCTTAAAGGTATTAGACGGTATGGGTTCAGGCGCCTAACCTCGGATTGATCGTACGGTTCTATTTGAGCGCGATTGCCGAACCTGAAGTGTCGGAAGGCGCCCGGTCCCGCTTCAAGAATGATCCGCTACGTGCGAACTCAAAAAATAAGAGGGGCGTCAGTTCAAATGGCCATCAATATCAGCAGCATCAAAGCGTATGGAGATGAGCTTTACTCAGCTCTTCTAGATCGGCGCACCATCTCACCGCTTCGGGATCGCGAACCTTTGACTTTGGAGGATGCGTACCAGATCCAATGTCACATGGTTGCACGCCGCATCGAAGCAGGTGAACGGATAGTAGGGAAGAAAATAGGCGTCACCAGCAAACCAATCATGGATTTGCTGGGTGTATATCAGCCTGACTTCGGCCAGCTTACTTCCGGGATGGAATATCAGGAGGGTGAAGATATTCCGCTTGGCACGCTCATTCAGCCACGTGCTGAAGCAGAGATCGCGTTTGTCCTGAAAAACGATCTGAACGGCCCCGGTATCACTGCGATCGATGTGCTTCGAGCAACGGATTATGTGGTCCCCTGCTTCGAGATTGTTGACTCGCGAATCTCTGACTGGAACATCAAGATTATCGACACGGTTGCAGACAACGCCTCGTGTGGCGTTTTCCTTCTGGGCAAAAATCGCATCTCTCCCAAGAAAATCGACCTCAACGTAGCTGGCATGGTTTTGAGGCGCGACGGGGAGTTGTTCAGTACCGCTGCAGGTGCCGCTGTACAAGGCGGCCCGGTGAACGCTGTTGTGTGGCTAGCCAATACCTTGGGCGCCCTTGGGATCCCGTTCCGCGCAGGAGAGGTCATCCTTTCGGGCTCACAGTCCTCATTAGTGCCTTGCGTGGCGGGCCAGACGCTGACCTGTGAGGTCGCGGGACTGGGTTCATGTTCGGTTCGTTTTGCAGGAGGTGAGGCATGAAAATGACATCCCAGGTCATTTCTGAGCTCGCAGACATCGTTATCCATGCTCAGGATCGCGCTCACACCATCACCAAGCTGACCGATCAGTATCCCGACATGACGATCCCCGACGCATACGCGGTCCAGGACGAACTTCGCCGTCGCTGGATTGAACGCGGTGATCGGGTGATGGGCTACAAAGCCGGACTGACGTCCAAGGCGAAGATGCAGCAAATGGGAGTTCATATTCCCAGTTTCGGGATACTGACCAACGCCATGTCGCGTCCGGAAAATGGAGTTGTCCAGATTTCTGAACTCGTACACCCCCGCGTCGAAGCCGAAATCGGATTTGTGCTGCGCAGTGAACTGCGCGGGCCTGACTGCACGATTGAAGAGGTAATCGAGGCGACTGATTTCATCATTCCTGCCGTTGAGATCATTGATTCCAGGTATGAAAAATTTAAGTTCGATCTCACCAGTGTCATTGCTGACAACGGGTCTTCAGCACGCTTCGTAGTGGGCGGTCGCCCCCGAGATGTCAAAGACCTGGATTTACGAACCATTGGGGTCGTGATCGAAAAGAACGGCGACATTCAAGCCGTCGGAGCCAGTGCTGCAGTGCTGGATCATCCAGCCCACGCGATCGTGATGCTTGTTCAACATCTGGCGGCGCGGGATGAAGTTCTGCCTGCCGGCAGCTTTGTCATGACTGGCGGGATTACTGAGGCGATCGCGGTTGAGAAAGGCGACAACGTCCTCGCTCGGTTCCAGGAGATGGGAAGTATCTCGTTCCGTTTCGCCTGAATGCCCAGCCTTTGAGGAGTTGATCATGACCGCTATTCAAAACAATACAGCTAAAAAGACGGCCGGCCCTACACGCCAGCAACCGCGGATGTACCACGACCTTATGACCCCTGCTGAAGCGCTGGGCATCCGAGAGGAGGTGCGCGCGTTTTGTGAGAAACACGTTGCCCCGGTGGCTTGGGATATCGGCCATCGAGAGGAGTCGGTTGAGGCCTTTCCGAGGGTGCTGTTCAAGCAGATGGCGGATGCTGGACTTTTCAGGATTCCATTCGCGGCTGAGGTAGGAGGCAGAGGCCTGAAGCATCGAGCGACGGCTACGGCGATTGTTATCGAAGAACTGAGTTATTTCAGCAACAGTGTTGCCGCAATTTATGACGTGCACTGCATTCTGGCTGGGCATGCCTTGGAGTGGGCAAGTGAGGAACTTCAGGCACGCTACTTGGCTCCGCTGCTCGCTGGAGAAAAAATCGGTAGCTTCGCTACCAGTGAGCCACTTGCGAGTACCGATCTGTCTGTCGACGCTTTGGTGACCGATGCGACCTTCCATGAGGATCATATCGAGATCAACGGCCATAAGCGCTGGATCACCAATTCGCCTGTCGCATCGTTTGTTGTTCTGCTTTGTCGCGATGGGGAGCGGATGACAGAGGTCGTCGTCGACCTGGATGCCGCTGGAGTGACAGTTGGTGCGCCCGACAAAAAGCTCGGGAACCACGGCCAACTTACTGCGGATATCGTCTTCAACCAAGTGCGCGTGCCTCTCTCCAACGTTGTAGGCGATCGGGGCGATGGGCTCAAGATCGCTCTGCAAGTACTCACCTACGGCCGCATCGGTATCGCCGCTAGCGGTGTTGGGATGGCGCAGAGCGTCTTCGATCATTCCGTAGATCGTCTGAAATCTCGACGTGTATTTGGTAAGCCGCTAGGGGCTCAGCAGCACTGGCAGTTCCGCTTGGCAGAGCGGGCCATGAGTATTGAAAACGCCCGCAACCTTTACCTCAAAGCGTCCTTGCGTATGGATGACGGGGTGCTGTTCCCTGAGCCAGAGGCGGCAATGGCTAAGTGGTATGCGACGAACCTTGCAAGTGAGTTCGCTCGTGAAGGCATCCAGATATTCGGCGGATACGGGTTCACCAAGGAGCTCGCCCACGACGGTTCGCGGTATCACGTCGAGGAGGTCTATCGCGACTGCAAGATCGCCGAAATCTATGAAGGGGCAAACGAGGTCCAGATGTGGGTCATCGCCCGCAGCATCTTTGGAAAAGAGATCACGGGGTAAGCCATGCCAATTATCGAATTTCACCTGATGGTAGGTCGCACTCCCGACCAAAAGCGTCAGCTGCTCAGCGCAGTAACCGACACGGTCGTAGATGTTTTGGGCGTTCGTCCAGACCAAGTCCGGATTTTGATTCACAACGTCACGCCGGAGCATTTCTCAATGGCCGGCATAACCGCAGCAGAAAGAATGGCTCGCACTGTGGGTTCAGGTGCTCCTGTAGCCGCAAGTCTGACAGCCGCAGAGAAAGGTGATCAGCAATGAGTAAAAAAATAAAATGCGCAATCATCGGTTCCGGAAACATCGGTACCGACCTGATCTACAAACTCAAACGCAGCGACTTGCTCGACCCGGTTTGGATGGTGGGCATTGATCCGGAGTCGGAAGGCTTGGCAAGGGCATACGATCTGGGCCTGAAAGTGACACATGAAGGTGTCGACGGTCTTCTCCCCCACGTACTTGCTGACGGGATTCAAATCGCCTTCGACGCCACCTCGGCCTACGTGCATGCAGAGAACTCCCGCAAGCTCAATGCACTCGGCGTATTGATGGTCGACCTGACACCGGCGGCCATCGGTCCGTTGTGCGTTCCACCCGTCAACCTTGAATCGTTGGCAAGCGAAGGGGTGATGAACGTCAACATGATCTCCTGCGCAGGCCAAGCGACGATCCCAATCATTCGATCAGTGTCCAGGGTTCAATCGGTTGAATACGCTGAAATTGTGGCAAGCCTTTCGTCTCGTTCCGTAGGTGCCGGCACCCGAGCGAACCTCGACGAGTTCACCTTCACTACGTCTGACGCCCTAGTTCGCGTTGGTGGGGCGAAGCGAGGCAAAGCGCTCGCGATCATCAATCCTGCCGATCCACCGGTGATCATGCGCAACACCATCAGTTGCCTCACCGAGGACAAGCCGGACGAGGAAGCAATCATCGCTTCGGTGCTGGAGATGATTAGCCAGGTCCAGAAGTATGTACCTGGTTACCGTCTCGTAAACGGCCCGGTGTTCGATGGCAAACGCGTGACCGTATTTATGGAAGTCGCGGGCTTGGGCGATTACTTGCCGAAATACGCTGGCAATCTGGACATCATGACCGCTGCTGCAGCTCGAACCGCTGAGATGTTTGCAGAGCAAATCCTGTCTGGGCAAATCAAGTTGAAAGCTGAAGAGGTGGCATGATGAGTAACGGTCAGAGCTTGAAAGGTCGCAAAGTCATTCTGCACGACATGTGTCTTCGTGACGGCATGCATGCCAAGCGTGAGCAGATCTCCGTGGAGCAGATGGTTCGCGTTGCCACGGCGCTGGATGGCGCCGGTGTTCCCTATATCCAAGTAACTCATGGTGGCGGCCTTGGAGGGAACTCACTCCAGCATGGGTTCGCGTTAGCCAGCAATGAGGAATACCTGCGGGCAGTGGTTCCCAAAATGACCCAAGCTAAGGTTTCCGTGCTGCTTATTCCTGGCTTGGGAACGATGAAAGAGCTGCAGTCCGCATATGACTGTGGTGCGCGTAGCGTGCACGTCGCAACGCATTCAACCGAAGCAGATACTTCGCCACAGCACATTGCCTATGCACGAAAGCTGGGCATGGATACCACCGGCTTTCTCATGATGGCACACCTGAACGACCCCGCTGGCCTGGCTCAACAAGGCAAGCTGATGGAGTCTTATGGCGCACAAACGGTTTACGTCACAGACTCGGCTGGCTACATGCTCCCAGAGGATGTGCGCACTCGGGTTGCAGCGCTTCGTGATGTCCTTCATCCGGAAACGGAAATTGGCTTCCACGGCCACCATAACCTGGGCATGGGAATCGCAAACTCCATCGCAGCGATTGAAGCAGGCGCCTCTCGGATCGACGGTTCTGTGGCAGGTTTGGGCGCCGGTGCCGGCAACACTCCGCTGGAAGTGTTCGCTGCAGTCTGCGACCGCATGGGCATTGAAACAGGAGTAGATCTGTTCAAGCTGATGGACGTCGCAGAGGACGTGATCGTGCCATTGATGGATCATCTGGTACGAGTGGATCGCGAGTCTCTGACGTTGGGCTATGCGGGCGTCTACTCCACCTTCCTTCTGCCAGCCAAGCGCGCCGCCAAGCGTTTCGGGGTTTCGGCCCGTGACATCTTGGTCGAGCTGGGCCGGAAGAAGATGATCGGTGGACAGGAAGACATGATTGAAGACACTGCTATGACCATGGCGAAGGATCTTGGCCTTTTGAATAGTCGTGGCGAATTGATCAGTGCTGGTTCGTTAGAGAACGTTCTACCGACGTAACCAACTCCCCGCTGAACCTTTACCAGGCTGCTCAATACGCAGCCTGGCACTGTCAGATCGCTTACGGCAATCACGTGGAGCGACCGCTCTGTTCTCCAATTTGCTCGGGATCTTCGATGCGATAATGCCAATCGAATCGGAATGTCCTCTAAACTACCTGCTATGCGGACTGGGTATGGCGGGGCGGAAATAAAGGTATTAGACGGTATTGTAAATATTGAGTACGGTTAAGCCATCACAAAAATAAATAAGGTCTCATCGAGCCACTCGACTGAGACGGAGGGCACTCCATGGTTTTCAAAGTTGATGTTGACGGCTCGAGCGGTTCCATCATCTGTAGAGAAGGTCAAAGCGTTCTGCTCGCCATGACATCCCAGGGTGGGCAATGCATCCAGGTTGGCTGCCGCAGCGGAGGCTGCGGTGTGTGTCGAGTCCAAGTCCTCTCGGGGCATTACAAGACCGGCAAGATGAGCGCTTTTCAGGTTAATGCCGAGGAACAGAGTCAAGGTATCGCACTGGCTTGTCAGCTGTACCCTGAGTCCGACCTGAAGATCCGTACAATCGGTCGTCTGATTGCGATCCTTCCCAAATCGTCCCCTTCCATCGTTTATTCCGGTCCCGTATCACCCATGAGGCGGCGCGCATGAGCACCTTCCAGGTTGTCCCGCGCCAACCGCTATTTATCAGGCAGGCTGTCATCACTCACGGGGCAGCAACATGCCTTATCCAGGCAGCGATTCGGCACGCTGAAACGATCGGGATAAAGATAAACGTTGCTGTCGTCGACAGCACCGGCACTTTGGCGGGCTTCTTGCGAATGCCGGGCTCCTTCTCTGTCTCGAGTGAAATGGCATGCCGTAAAGCACGCAGTGCTGCCGGCTTGGGGTTCGATGCTCAAACCGCTGAAAGCATTTTGGGATTGGAAAATATGAGGGTCCGAGAAGCGATGCTTCTTCACCCTGACTTTACCCTCGTTCGAGGTGGCCTTCCGATTTTTATCCAAGGCGAATTAGTAGGCGCTGTCGGTGTATCCGGTGGAACTGAAGTGCAGGATGACGCCTGCGCAAAGGTGGCAGTCTCGGCCGTTTTGAATCTACAAGGAACAGATAAAGATGAGTAATTCAGCATCAAATCAATCGTCGACTGTGCAGTTCCGACACTTCATCGATGGTAGCTTCTGCGACTCTTCGGACAACCGCACATTCCTGAAGCGTAACCCAGCCGACAATCGTATTGTCGGACATGTCGCAGAAGGTGGGCGTTCAGAGATCGACCGCGCCGTACAAGCCTCTCGTACCGCTCTGGAAGGCCCTTGGGGCAAGATGTCAGTGGAGGAACGTTCTGCGTTGCTCTACAAAGTGGCGGATGAAATCAATCGCCGATTCGATGATTTCGTTGCAGCAGAAATGGCAGACACCGGCCAGCCAAAATCAATGATGGAGCACGCCTTCATTCCCCGCGGTGCAGCGAATTTTAAAATCTTCGCGGACGTCGTAAAGAATGTGCCTAACGAAAGTTTTCAAACACCAACCCCTGATGGCGCAGGGGCTCTCAACTACGCGATTCGCGTTCCCAAAGGCGTGGTCGGCGTCATCTGTCCTTGGAACGCGCCGTTGTTGCTGATGACTTGGAAAGTGGCCCCTGCACTGGCGTGCGGCAACACTGTCATCGTCAAGCCGTCCGAGGAAACTCCTGGTACTGCCACTTTGTTGGGCGAGGTCATGAGCGCCGTTGGTATTCCAGACGGCGTGTACAACGTGGTTCACGGTTTCGGGAAAGACTCAGCCGGAGAACTGCTCACGCAGCATCCTGGCGTGGATGCAATCACCTTCACCGGTGAGACCCGCACCGGCGCAGCGATCATGAAAGCAGGTGCCGACCTGATCAGGGATGTTTCCTTCGAGTTGGGTGGCAAGAATGCGGGAGTAATCTTCGCCGATTGCGACTTTGATGCCGCTGTTGATAGCGCCGTCAGGTCGGTCTTCCTCAATTGTGGTCAGGTCTGTCTTGGGACTGAACGCTTGTATGTCGAGCGCCCTATTTTCGATCGCTTTGTTGCTGCGTTGAAAGATCGCGCTGAGACCTTGAAGCCAGGCCATCCCGAGGCGAAAACCACCACCTTGGGGCCACTCATTAGCCAGGAGCATCGCAACAAAGTGCTCTCCTATTACGAGAAAGCTCGCCAGGAAGGGGCCACTGTCGTGACAGGAGGTGGAGTGCCTAAACTCGAAGGTGAGCTGGCCGAAGGTGCCTGGGTGGAGCCAACCATTTGGACCGGCTTGCCAGAGACAGCTGCCGTCGTCACCGAGGAGATTTTCGGCCCTTGCTGTCACATCGCACCATTCGATTCCGAGGAGGAAGTGATCCGCCGCGCTAACGCCACGGAGTACGGGTTGTCTACCACCATATGGACCAAAGATCTGTCGCGAGCTCACCGCGTCGCCGCGAAAATTGATGTCGGTATCACGTGGGTTAACTCTTGGTTCTTGCGCGATCTGCGCACACCGTTCGGTGGCTCGAAACAATCAGGTATCGGTCGCGAAGGTGGCGTGCACTCGCTGGAGTTCTACACCGAATTGCGGAACATTTGCGTAAAGCTGTGACGCTACAACGGTTCACCGAAAGTGCTTGCCTGCGCTTTCGGTGAGCTCTGACCGCATAGCATCGAAAAGCGTAGTGTTTCCTACGAATTCAAATAAAAAGAGAGGAAGGTTGCAATGGCCATGAAGGGTTTACTACGGGTTGGCGAGGTCGCCTTGCGTGTCATGGACATGCAGGCGGCTCGTGACCACTATGGGCGCTGCATCGGGCTGCTGGAGGTCATGGAAGATGATCGTGGGCAGTTCTATTACAAAACCTGGGATGAACATGATCATCACAGCTTGGTTTTGCGCCAAGCGGATTCCCCAGGCATCGACTACTTCGCCTTCAAGGTCTCAGATGAGGCTGCGTTGATCGATCTTGAACAAAAAGTGCAGGCATTCGGTTTGCAAGTCGAGCGCATCGAGGCCGGTATTTACCCGAAGAGCGGTCGCCGCATTCAGTTCCAACTGCCAAGCGGTCACACCATGCAGCTCTATGCCGAAAAAGAGCAGTTGGGCAATTCTCTTGGCTATCACAATCCAGGCGTGATTCCTGATGAGGGAGTGATTCGAGGAATGCGTCCAGTCCGGCTGGATCACTGCCTCCTAGGCGGCGTGAACATTGAAAAGAACATCGAGCTTTTCCACAACGTGTTCGAGTTGGGTATCAGCGAAAAGCTTATTCATCATGAAACCAATGCGGTAATGGCGGTGTTTTTCTCCGGCTCCACCAAGCCGCACGATATTGCTTTCGTTCTCCAGCCCGAGCCAAACATGCTCCATCACGTGTCCTTCTTGCTTGAATCGGTGACGGACGTCTACCACGCTGCGGACTGGATGGGAAGAAACCGAATCCCAATCGACGTAGGCCCAACACGCCATGGCGTGACTCGAGGCGCTACGGTGTATTTCTTCGACCCTTCGGGGAACCGCAACGAAGTGTTCACAGGAGGTTACGTCTACTACCCAGATGTACCGACTCTGGTATGGGATACCTCAGATATAGGCCAAGCGACGTTCGCTCAGGACAATACGCCACGTGAGAGCTTCCTGACCGTGCTAACTTGATAGGGGATGGGGTTTATCTCGTGCTATGCGCCTGATTAGGGTGCCGGAGAGGTGTGCACCGGGTGGTTACCACAGACTACCCTGTGTAGACTGGTTGTATTCCTCAAGCCGACTATAAAACAGATAAAGGCGTATACATTGATGGCTGCCGTGCTTCCTGCTGAACTCAAACCAGACATCCCTAGCAGGCTCATAGCTCAAGTGCTGCTCTAGGCCTCATATATGAGTAGCCCTCTCGCGACAGGTCGCCTGGTTCGTAACAAAATCGCCCCTCCGTCTCAGCGGTCGGGTTTGATCACGCGTGAAGATTTGCAGCGCAGGCTTATGGATCAGAGTGACACTCTGGTCACCCTCATCTCAGCCCCTGCTGGGTACGGAAAAAGCAGCTTGATGACTTCGGCTTACCATCAGCTGATCAGTGATGGCAAGAACGCCTGCTGGCTGAGTCTTGATGCCTACGACAACGACATCATCCGTTTTGCCAGACACCTCACCGCCGCAATCAACCACTCCCAAATCACAGATGCAGAGCGCGATGTTGTATCTCATCTCGGTGAATACCAGGGGATGGCGATAGGGGCAGACGTGCAATTTCTCGCGGAAGAACTGCTAGAGCATCTCTCGTCCTTACGCACCGTTGTTCACCTATTTCTCGACGACTTGCACCTGCTTGAAGACGGGCCGGCACTCAGCCTGCTTGGCGTTATTATTTCGAGTGAGCACCCCAACCTCAGATTCGTGATCGCATCGCGAGAGGTTCCGTCATTACCACTCGCACGCCTGCGCGCGCGGGGTCAACTTCACGAACTGGAGGCAAGCGCGGTCGCTTTCTCCGCCGCCGAAGTCAGGACCTTTCTGAAGCAGTCTTTCGGTCCAGAGCTCCCTGAGCACCAAATCGAAATGCTACTCGAGAAAACCGAGGGGTGGCCGGCGAGCTTGCAGATGGTGTCGATTGCGATGAAGTCTGCGCCTGATGCTCACGAATTCATCTCCAGGCTGTCAGGAGCGGACAAGGACATTGCCGATTTCCTTGTCGAGGAGGTTCTCGCTAAGCAACCTCAACCGATGCAACGTTTCCTTCTCGGAACGTCGGTGCTGAGATCACTGAACGCAGATCTGGTTAACGCCACTCTTTTGGGAACCGATGCATCTGCGTTGATAGAAGAGGCCGAGACCAGGAATTTATTTTTGCTCAGGCTTGATAGGGAGCGCTCCTGGTATCGTTACCACCACCTGTTTGGGGAGTTACTCCGTCGTGTCTTGACGGAGCGCTTCCCGGAATCTGTAGAGGGTTACCGCAGGAGGGCTGGAGAATGGTTAGCAGGACATGGTCGAACAGTCGAGGCGATCGAGCAGGCCTTTGCAGTTAGAGACCAGGCTTGGGCGGGGGGACTACTTGAGTCCACGTGCGCTGAGTTGTTTGCAAGCGGCCAGACAGCGATGCTGCAGCATTTGGCGGATCAGTTAGACGAGCGCGAACTCCAGAAGCTACCCGGACTTCAGTTGGAATTGGTATGGGATAGCGTAATCCGCTGGCGCTTCAAGCATGCACGTGAGCTGCTCAACAAAGCCCAGAAACGCCTGACAAGCCCTCAAAACCCTTCAGCGCTCAATCCGGCTGAGAGCTTCGACATGCAGCAGCTTCAAATGAAGTCCTTGCACCGCGAAGGCATGCTTCAGGCGTTCACCGACCGACTTTTAAATGCTGCCCACTCATCCTCAGAATGGCTGGCTACATATGCGCATCACGACCCCTACATGGAAGCCTCTTGCAGGACGGCACTATGGATGTGTGATAGGCAGCGGTTCGTCTGTGATGCCTCGGCGGCTGAGGCTGAGGAGTTGCGTCAACTCTTCAATGATGCTGGTGCAAAGTTCGGTACCGTATTTCTGGACACGGTGGCGGGCGGAGTCTTTCACGAGCGTGGCCAGGTCGAGTCGGCCGAAATGTTCTTCAAATCTGCGCTGGATACGGCGATTCGGATTCAAGGCGAAGCGTCTTCTCTAGCAGCAATGGCAAGCGCGCAGCTGGCAATGAAGCGGTACTGGAACAACGATGTAGATGAGGCGTCAACGATCTTGGTAGGGCTCGTTGGCCAACCACTTGAGTTCGGCCTGCTTGACTCCATCATTGCTCGCCAACTGACACTGGCCAGGCTGGCCAGAATGAATCGCAATTTCGCCGATGCGCATGATGCATTGGACGTTGCAGATGAGTTGGCTAATCGCTTCGACCTGCCCAGATTGCATACAAATGTCTTGTCTCTTCGTGTTCAGCTTCACATCGAGCAAGGGCACATCCATTACGCACAACGATTGGTCGAAGCGCACGAAGAATTTCGTGAGCACAGGACGCTAGCTCCCGATGGGTGTGTGACCATGAGTAAGCTGCTGATCACGCTGGCTTACTCAAGAGTTGCGCTCGAATCTGGTCACTATCCGGATGCGATAAAGTTGCTTCGTCGGTGGGGCACTTGGATATTGGAGCGCCAATGTGTTCTGTCATTCGTTCAGATCGCACTCCTTCTCGCGAGACTCCTCTGGCGCTCGGGTGACGTTCTCGCTGCTAGACGAACGATGATAGACGCCTTGATGAACGCCCGGGGCAATTTCTCTCGAGTCTTCCTCGACGAGGGCCAAGAGGTTTGTTCGATATTGCAAGATCTTGCGCAGTCCAATCCCGAATTGGAAGCCCCTTGGCGAGGTTGGCTCAATTATCTGCTGCAGGAATTTGGTTCGGATGTTGACCTCCCACGGGTACTTCCCGCAGCTGTCACTGGCGTTCGCTTGGAAAGCCTGTCTGACCGCGAAATGGAAATAATCAGACTGACTGCACGCAACCTGGCAGCCCAAGAGGTAGCTCACGCTCTTGGGCTAACGGAAAGCACCGTCAAATGGTACTGGCAGCGAATTTTCGAAAAGCTGGGCGTTCGTCGTCGCAAGCTTGCCGTCCGAGCAGCGAAAGAACGTGGGCTGCTGGTGTAGTCACAACTCCAGCTCAAGCGTGTCCGACAATGCTCGCGATACGCAGATCATCATGCACGAATTCGACTCACGTTCGGCTTTGGATAATACGCTGTCTCGATGATCTGGAACCCCCTTGATCACGCCCGTTCTGCAGGTTGCACATAGGCCCTCACGGCATGAGTAAGGCACCCCCTCATCCCGTTCCTCCAAGACATCCAGAATGCTTTTTCCGGGTGGGACCTCGAACTCTGCGCCCGAGAGCATGATGACTTTGAATGGCTTATCCTTGGTCGTATCCACTGCAGTCGCAGTGAACCACTCAAAGTGAACGTGGGAAGGGGCTCGCCTACACTCGGCCGCCTCTACAGCCTTCATGAGGGGCTGCGGACCACAGCAGTAGATGTGCGCTTGAGGATCGATATCGATCAGCGCCTGCGTCGGCTGGAAGAAACCGGGCTCTTCATCGTCGAAATGGAAGGTGCAATTATTCGGTGCGAGCGCCTTGAGTTCTTCATAAAAGGCGGTACGTTGCCGGTTGCGTGCACAATAAAATAACCGCCACTTTTTCCCCTCTCTTATGCACGTCTTGATCATCGCCATTATGGGTGTGACACCGATGCCGCCGGCGACGAATACGTGCTCCGCAGCATCTGAAGCCATGGGGAAATTGTTACGCGGGGGGCTACATTGGATCGTCATCCCTACCCGGACGGTTTGGTGGATGCTTCTGGATCCACCCCTGCTTTCCTTGGCCAAACCAACGCCAATGCAATAGCGCCCGCGCTCTGCTGGGTCGTTGCACAGGGAATAGTGACGGATCAGGTTGCCCTGCAGGTAGATCTCAATGTGCGCGCCGGCGGTGAAGGCGGGAAGATCTTTTCCTTCAGGATGTTTGAGTTCCAGAACCATGACATCTTTGGCTTCGCAGCTGATGTCGGTGACTTTTAGGGTAAGTTTCTCATTCATGACGGCGATCTCTCGAATCTTAAAGAGTCACGAGCCCATGACCGGGCTCGTGACGTCGTACATCAAGCCATTGACGCTATCAGTGACTCTGATTGAGAGGTTTCTTCCTTGATCAATTTATCGAGCACCCAAAGCATCTTTCCGGGCCCGGCATCTGCAGCGATATCGAACGTCTTGAAGTCGGGCTTCTCTTCAATACGCTTCTGTTGACCCTCGAGCATGGCCTTGTCTTCATTGAAAGCTTGGTCGAGCCCTTCCTTGAGGAGGTCGCTCAGTCCAGGTCGGTCGGTCGCCTTACTCACACCCCAGGAGTAGTAGTAGTCCACCGATTTCTCGTCCCGCGGCGTGATCGCTTGGCAACTCCAGGAATCGAGAACCAGCATTCCATCTGACTCACCTTCAGTGGCAGTACCAGCCATGAAGACGCGGAAGTGCAGAATCCAGTTACACGGGACGGTTTGGGTGATGTCGAAGTGCGCATCACACATGAACCCAGGCGGGAAAAGGTGCTCCACGAACTTAGGAACAGGAACGTTACGCACCCAATAGTCAGTTTTGATGCCGCGAGGCAGGACTTTGTGATGAGGTTTGGCCAGGGCCTGCGCCCACCCCATGGCGATGGTTGCATCGTGAGTGAAGGAGCTGTGTGAGAGGTCTGCCAGGTTGGCATTTTCCAGACGATAGTCAGCATCGATCTGGATGTAGCAGGGACGCGTGTTGTAATCAGGGTGACCCGGCCCAACCGCATCTGTGATCAGGCTTGGGTCGGCCTTGAGGGGATCTCCCATCCATACCCAGATCCAGTTGTCTTTTTCGACAACCGGGAATACACGCACACAGGCTCGTTCCGGGATGTTGGATTGACCAGGGATTTCGGTGCATTTTCCATCAGCCCCAAACTTCAGGCCGTGATACATGCAGCGCAGCTCATCCCCTTCTTTGGCACCCATGGACAAAGCGGCTTGGCGATGAGGGCAGCGGTCTTCCATCGCGACCACGTCGCCGTTCAATTTGCGGTACAGGACTACTCGTTCACCAGCGATTTTGCGCGCGATAAGGGCAGTTTTACCTTGCGAGACTTGATAGTCCCAACCGGCACAATACCAAGCATTTTTTAGAAACATGCTTCCTCCAATCAGGTTTGCTGTCTTCCAGCTGTTATTTTTGTTGGTCGAACTCTTGGAGCAATGCCGCTGAGCGACATGTGTGTTTAACGTTATCCAGTCGACAGGGGGGGGCGCACCCACCTTTTGGGTGGGCGGAGAAGGAATAGGTCAGTTTCCGGCGAGCAGTTGCGAGTCACCGGAAAGGAAATCACGGTGATGGTGGTAGAAGCGCTCTCCGATCAGTTGATAACCCTCAGCGCTAGGGTGCAGGCCGTCAACCAGCAGCTCAGCATCCGCAGGACCGAAGAGCGCTAGGCCATCTTGATAACTGATATTGTTGTCACCCTTCGAGATGTGAGCGTCCACTGCGGCCTTGAGCCCCTCGCGGATCTGCTCCAGGGATAACCCGCCGTTTTCCCCTACCTGTTCACGGGCGGGCGAACAAATAGGCGAGACGATCACAATGGGCAGCGAGGGATAGGAGTCACGTAGAATGGAGATCACTCCGTGGGCGGAATCATTCAACGTTCGCTGGTTGAGGGCACCACCATCCCAAATGTTGATACCAAGCTCTAGGACGACCGCGTCTATGGACTGCTGGGCAATGATTTGAGCCGCCAATGCACTGAGGAGGCAGGACCCAGCCCACCCCATGTTGGTGATTCTGATGTCCGCCAGCTGCCCAGCCACTGCGGGCCATGCACCAGAGCCACCATTGGCCTCCATCCCATGGGTAATCGAACTGCCATGGAATAGTACATGGCGTCGATCGTCAGCCCATGGTTCCCAAGCCGCCTCTGAATCCACCTCCAGCGAATTTATGACCTGCAACGAGGATTGCGGAAACCAAATTTCAACGTCCTTTACCGCGTCTCCCAGGCCATCGATAGTGAGGATTGCGTGTGGATCACCCTCGGGAATTGCTCCTGGGGTGAGGAACGAGCCACCATGGGCAGCTACTTGGCGGACGATTGTACCATCGACATACACCTCGAAATTCCGTGCCCACTGCTCTGGCCCAGTGAGGAAAAGCTGAGTTTGCGACGTCACCAGCTTAAGGGTCGTGCTGTTTGTCTTCAGCCTCAATCTTACGCCGGATGTCATGGAGGCGGTGAGACTGTTGAGTGGATCCAGCATGAAGCCCATGGACGGGTCGAACCGGACGGGCTGGACACCTGTGGGCTGATCAACGACACCAAGGTGACCGTGCAGGAGCGTTGAGAGAGCTGACAAAGGAATGGTTTTCATAGGGGGCTCGTTGGCAGAGAAACGATGGAGAGACCCGAGTCTATGAATTGCCAAAGGAGCCCTGTAGTGTAAAAAAAGCCACTATCTATGCGAATAACGACAATATGCCAAACGCAGCGATTCTGCTCTACGACGGTTGCTATGCCTCCAGCGCGGGAGGTGTGGCGGATATTTTGCAAGTGGCCAACGCACATCTCGCGCAAAATGTTGCTGCTCACTTGCGGTACTCATGGGATTTCATTTCGATGGATGGAGGTGCGGTGGCGGCGAGCAATGGCCTTGCCTTCTCTACCCGAAAGCCTCTCGCTGATGAACAGTTTGACTTCGTCTACATCCCCGCCAGCCATTACCGTGGCTATAAGCATTTCGTCGATCTGCTGGCGTCGCTCGGAGCTACCTACGATTGGCTAACGAAGCAATGGAGTAACGGCGCACAGTTAGCGGCTACCTGCACCGGCACATTCTTGCTAGCAAAGACGGGCCTTCTAGACGGTCGTACCGCGACTACCACTTGGTGGTTGGAGGAGCAATTCCGCTCATGGTTTCCCAATGTCGATCTGCAGATGAAATCCATATTGACTGAAGTCGACGGATTGTTTTGCGCCGGCGCGCTTTCTTCGTACCATCTTCAGTCAATCAAGCTCATAGAACGCTACTCTGGCGCATCACTGGCGTCGCTATGTGCCAAAAGCATGCTGATTGATGTGAGTCAAACCCTTCAAACCCCTTACCTGCCGTTGCTTGCAAACAGGGCGCATACGGACACCGTCGTACTGCGTGCTCAAGCGTTCATGCAGGAGAATTTTGCGGGTCGAATCCGCTTGGCTGACCTTGCCGACCGCCTTGCAGTGAGCGAGCGTACGCTGATCAGACGGTTCAACAATGTGCTAGGGCAATCTCCAGTCTCATACCTCCAGAACCTCAGAATTGAGGCCGCCAGGTCATTGCTCGAGACGGGAGAAATGCAGATAGAAAGCGTTGCTGAAGCGGTAGGGTATCAAGACAACAGCTCGTTCGTTCGACTTTTTCGAGAAAGGTTGGGGCTCACCCCTGGCGCATACCGGAAGAAATTTCGCCTTGCCATGAGTAGTTAACCGCGATGTCGTTTTCTGCATAGATTGCGTCATTTTAGCCACTGGGTGGTCTCCAGTGAGCCGCCGTATTCTCAGGCTTTTCCTGATAGGCGAAAGACGATGAATGTACTGATAGTTCACGCGCACCCTGAGCCGCAATCATTCACTTCCAGTCTCTATGCGGATGCAGTTGAGTACTTCTCGCAATTAGGGCACAAAGTTGAGACTTCAGACCTGTATGCGATGAATTTCAACCCTGTTGCCAGTAGCGATGATTTCAAGCAGCGCACAAATCCCGACTATTTGGTTTATGCCCTAGAACAGAGAAACGCCGCCAAGTACCAGCAGTTTAGCTCAGACATTGCTAATGAAGTAGATAAGGTCCTTCGTTGCGATCTTCTTATCCTTACGTTTCCTATTTACTGGTTTTCCATGCCAGCGATTTTAAAAGGATGGATAGATAGAGTTTTCATCTCTGGGACGTTCTATGGAGGAAGGCGAGTTTTTGGGGACGGCGGTATGGTCGGGAAAAAAGCGTTGGTTTGCGCAACGCTTGGTGGCAGGGAAGGCATGTTCGGGCAGCGTGGAATTCATGGAGACCTTCAGACCCTGCTGCGGCCCCTACTGAAAGGTTCTCTCGGATATGTAGGGTTCGATGTACTGGCCCCTTTTGTTGGCTTCCATATCCCCTATCTCAGCACAGATGAAAGAAAGCTGATTCAACTCAAATGGCGTGAAGCTCTGGCAACCCTGTCTGAGCGAAAGCAATTATTGATGCCAAATCTTAGCGACTACGACGAAAATTTCAGCCTCCGGTAGTTATTCGTGTCATTGTTTGTCGATCCAAATCATAAAAACTATAGGAGCCACCCATGAAGTCTGCCTACAGTTTTTTTTCACATTTTAGTGTCAAGACCAAATTAGCCATTGGATTTGCTTCAGTCATTTCCGTAGGACTTACCTGTATGGCTTCTGGTTTTTTTGGCGCATACACGCTTTCCGGTCTGATCACACAAGCCGGGTTGGTATCTGAGTTCAAGTTCAAGCTTGAAGCGCTCCGCAGTGCGGAGCAGCAATATTTATTAGCCAGAGACGCGAACTCTCTTGGTGATCGAAATACAAAAGAGTCAGCCGCCGAAGCGCAGCTGTACCTCATCCAGGAAAAGCTGAGTACCGATTATGACCAGCAGGTTGCGGTACTTAATCAGGCTTGGGCCAAGCATGACGCAGCTTTCCAAGCTTTATTTTCATCGCCGAACAGCGGTGAGTCGGCATCTGAACAAAATAATCGAGATAATTTCGCTGGTCTAGACTCGGCCTTGGGCTCGCTTCAAAAACTGATGCAGGATAGCATCTCGAACAGGATTTTATTGGTATACGTCCTGCTTACCGCCACTGCAGGTTTAGCGATGCTCGTCAGCGTTGTTGCAGTATGGTTGCTATCTCAGCAACTGGTGTCTGGACTCAAGCATCTACTCGCCCAAGCTCGCCAGATCGAAGCAGGAGACTTGCGCGAGGTGCGTCTAAATTCAAGAGGAGATGAGATCGGTCAGCTTCAACGTGCCACTCAGGCGATGTCCGACGGCCTTCGAGAGTTGGTTGCCCAGATTAGCCAGGGAGCAGAACAGCTCGCTGTCGCTTCGCAACATCTGGCTCACGAAAGCGCCGAGGGGCGGGCAGAGCTCGAAGCTCAGACGTCAGAAGTGGAGCACGTCTCGGTTGCCATGAATCAACTGGTGGTAACGGTACAGCAGATCGGAAGAAGCACCGAGGAAGCAGCAAAGACTGCGTTCGCGGCTGATCAGAAGGCACGAGACGGCAATCAGGTAGTCGGGGTTGTGTTAAATCAAATTGAGCTGCTTTCCCAGGATATGGATGAATTGGGAGAGGCTATGAAACATCTGCAGGATGGTAGCGAGCGTATCGGCCAAGTCGTCAACGTAATCAAGGATGTTGCTGATCAGACTAATCTATTGGCGCTCAATGCTGCGATTGAAGCCGCTCGAGCAGGTGAGCAAGGTAGAGGCTTCGCAGTTGTCGCAGATGAGGTTCGCGCCTTGGCGCAACGTACACAGCATTCGACCAGCGAGATTGCGGAGCTTGTCTTGGCAATTCAAAAAGGTGGTGAGAGAACCGCCCGGGTCATGAATCGGAGCCATCAGCGAACCTTGGACGCGGTTCAACAAGCTGAAAGCGCACGTGCGGCACTCAATGAGATCAACGTTTCTGTTGCTACCATTCAGGCCATGAACCAGCAGATCGCCTCTGCTGTTGAAGAGCAAAGCGCAGTCGCTGATGTCGTGAGCGGAAATGTGTCCAAGGTTAGGAATATGGCAGACCGCTCAAGCACTAAAGCTTCACGAGTCCTGGACGCTGTACGGGAGCTGGCCAAGCTAGGGGAGGGGCTCAAAGGTGCCGTCCATCGCTTCCGTCTTTGACTGTCACCTTGATCGAGCCCCACTTCGTCGTTTTCGGTGCGCACGCCTTCGACGACTTCCTTGAACACCGCCGGCGAGCGGTCGCCTTCACCGGCTGCCGGGTTGCGGCCATGGATATGAACCACGGCTGCACCGGCCCTAGCCGCCTCCAGGCACAAGCGGGCGATCTGTTAAGGACTGACTGAATAGTCCGGACACTTAGGGTGCAGCGGGCCATCAGGGTTACTGCACAAGGTCCGTCCTACCCCAAATATGCCGTTCTAGAGTGGCCGGGCGTCGGGATTTGGATGCCGGTGGTCGGGGGTGGAATCACACTTCGAATCACTACGCTGCATTCGAACTCAATTTTCTATCTTGTTGATTGTTATAACTTTATTTTTATCGAGCTGGCTAAAACGCGTGAGTTCGAATCCCGAGTGCTCCGCCATACTCACAAAATTGAATTGGCTCTTCCTGGTAGGGCAGTTGTTGCGGTCGTGGCAGGAAGGAAGTGCAAGTAGGATCTGTACTTTCCCGACAACTATTCTGCTGTTGTATGTTTGGAATTTTTTCGAAGCCGATCGAGGTAGTCCGCCCAATGCTGCGCCGCTTCTCGTCGCTGCGGCAGCAACTGCGCGCGCGCATACACGGCACCCAGTGCGCCTGGCATGCGGTGCGATAACGACAACTCCAGTACAATCGGATCGATACCTAAATGCTCGTGAGCGATAGTGCGGTAGGTGGCGCGGAAACCGTGCGCAGTGATGCGGTATTCCGGCCAGATCCGCTGGTAGGCCTTGGCCAGGGATGTGGCGTCAACTGGATAGCCTGGGTAGACCGGCGATACAAAGACCCAGCCATTGCCCGCTTCATCCACCACCCGCCGTTCATGTAGTTCACGCAACAGCACAAGGGCTTGCTCCGGCAGTGGCACGATGTGTTTGCTCTTATCTAGATGGCGTGTTTTCCCTACTACATAGCGCCAGTCGGCGCTGACCAGATCGATGTCTTCCCAACGCATTTTCACCAGCTCGCCGGGGCGAACGGGCAGCATGACCAGCAAGCGCATCGCAATGCTCACGCTGCTCGGGCTGAGCTCATCTAGACGAAGCAGAAGGTGACCCAAATCGGCTGGTCGTTCGATCGCTGGATTACTGGTCACCACATGGCGCACCTTGAGCTCTTCGGTGTTGCTCAGGGCCACGTTACGCTCCACCCAGCCACGCCCCTCAGCGAAACCGAGCACGGCACGGATGATGGTACGCACGCGCTTGGCCATGGCCAGTGTGCGTGCTCGGCGCAGGGTAGCGATGATCTCGATGATGTGGTCCAGTTTGATCTCGCTGACGGGAATGTTGCCGATGGTGGGCAGGATGTGATTGTTCAAAGCGCCGCGAAAGCCCGCGAGGGATTTGCTCACGAGGTCGTGCGACTTGAAGGCCAGCCACTGTTCGGCGACGTAACTGAATGTGCGCTCCTCATTAAGTAGCTGATCGGCGATTTTCTTGCGTTTGGCCTTCAGCGGGGCGACGTGATGAGCTACGTTCTGGCGCGCGGCTCGGGCCAAGTCGCGCGCGTCTTTCAAGCCAATGTCGGGATAACGGCCGATCGCGTACACGTTTTCCTTGCCGTTCAGGCGATACCTCATCCGCCAGTATTTTGCGGCAGGCTTGTTCGACTTCTGCGAGGCCTGAACATGCAGGTAAAGACCGGGTACCTCGCCGTCGGCGTACTTGCCGGGTTCAGCAATGGCACGCAAGAAGGCATCGCTGAGTTTACGCCGCAATGCAGGCGTGGGGAGGGAAGTCGTCATGTGCGGGTACTTTTTTTCGAAACAGGAAAAGTACCCAAAAATATACCCGCAGGAGCGTTGGAAACGAGTGGAATACGACGGACGGCCTTGGACGTAAAATAAGATTAAGACACTGATTTTATTGGTATTTTTGGATCTTGATGGAATTCAGTCACAAGCTATCGGGATCCCCGAAGAACATCTGTATCCGCGACCGCAGCCACCGCTCCGCCGGGTCGTTGTCCTGCGCCCCGCGCCAGGCCATGTGCAGTTCGAAACTGCGCACGGGTATGGGCAAGTCCTCGGCGCGCAACCCGCCCGCCGCCGTCAACGCCTCTGCGGTGTAGTCCGGCACCGTGGCGACGATATCGGTGCCCGCCAGCAAGCTCCCCAGCCCGTTGAACTGCGGCACCGCCAGCACGACATGCCGCTTGCGGCCAAGTTCTTCCAGGGCTTCATCGATGAAGCCAGACAGGTCCCCGGCAAACGACACCAGTGCATGCGGCCGTGCGCAGAAGTCGTCCAGGGTGATGTTGCCGGGTACGCTGTCGGCCCGCAGCAGTTTAGGCATGCTGCGGCGCAGCACCTTGCGCTTTGCATTGGCCGGCAGTTCGCTGGTGTAGCTGACACCCACCGAAATCTCGCCCGAGGCCAGCAGCGTGGGCATCAGCAGGTAGTTGACCCGTCGCACCACCAGCACGATACCAGGGGCTTCGGCGCGAATACGCTTGAGCAGTTGCGGCAGCAAGGCGAACTCGGCGTCATCCGAGAGGCCGATGCGGAACACTGCGTTGCTGGTGGCTGGGTCGAATTCGGCGGCGCGGCTGACCGCCGTGGAAATCGAATCCAGCGCCGGCGACAGCAGGGCGAAGATCTCGTGGGCCCGTGCCGATGGCTCCATGCTGCGGCCGGTGCGCACGAACAGCGGGTCGTCGAACAGGTTGCGCAAGCGCGACAAGGCTGCGCTGATGGCCGGTTGGCCGAGGAACAGTTTTTCCGCGGCACGGGTCACGCTGCGCTCGTGCATCAGCGTTTCGAACACGATCAGCAGGTTGAGGTCTACGCGACGCAGGTCGTTTCGATTCATCGGTGTGCTTCGCCTAAAGTGGGGCAGGGGTGAATCTTAAGGCCAAAGGCTGTTACCCTGCACGGGTTTAGGGGGACCAATCGCAGGGAAAGTCAGGTGCCCAATCGATGACAAGCATGTCGACTATTAATGACCACTGATGGTCTAACGAGCAAAGCCCGGATAAAGTCAGTGGTAATTAGAGGTTCACAAAGGCGAGGTATGCGATGTCCCGCATGATCCGTTTCCACAAGTTCGGCGCTGCCGATGTGCTCCGTTGCGAGGAGCAGGCCGAACCGTCACCCGCTGTCGACGAGGTACAGATCCGCGTCGAGGCGATTGGCGTCAGCTGGTATGACGTGCTTTGGCGCCAGAACCTGGCACCATCCCAGGCACGCCTGCCAGCGGGGATCGGCCACGAAATGGCTGGGGTGGTGACTGCGGTCGGTGAAGGGGTCGAAGACATTGCCGTCGGTGATCGGGTTGCCAGCTTCCCGGCCACCAGTGCCAACGACCACCCGGTGTATGGTGATGTCATCGTGCTGCCGCGCACTGCCATTACCCGCTACCCGGATGTACTCACCCCCATTGAGGCCAGCGTGCACTATACGCCGCTGCTGATCGCCTATTTCGCCTACGTCGACCTGGCGCGGGCCAAGGCGGGTCAGACTGCGTTGGTCACCGATGCCAGCCATTGCGCCGGCCCTGCTTTCGTGCAACTGGGCAAGGCACTGGGGCTGAAAGTGTTCGCCGCCACCAAGGAAGCGGAGCAGCGTGAGTACCTGCTGGGCCTGGGTGCCGACAAAGTGATCGTTACCGAAGAGCAGGACCTGCTGCTGCAGATTGGCAAGTACACCGATGGCCGTGGTGTGGACATGGTCCTCGATGGCATGGGTGGGCCGCAGATGTCGCTGCTGGGTGATGTGCTGGCACCGCGTGGCAGCCTGGTGCTGTATGGCCTGCAAGGCGGCAACCAGACGCCGTTCCCGGCCTGTGCGGCATTTCAGAAGAACATTCAGTTCTATGTCCACTGCATCGGCAACTTCACCGGCAAACCAGAACTTGGTATCAGCCAGGATCAGGTGGCACTGCAGCGTGCCTTGCGCGATATCAACCAGTTCACTGCCGACCAGTTGCTGACACCGCAGATCATCAAGGTGTACCCGTTCGAGCAGGTGGTGGACGCGCATCGCTATATGGACCAATGCCCGTGTGGCGGACGTGTGGTGCTGGACATGGCACAACACTGACGGTTCTTTGTGTTATCGGAAAGCCCGGGCAGCGTCCCGGGTTTTTTTATGCGTGGGGTAAAATGATTTAAGTCTTAAAAAGTAGGAGCGTTCCTACAATTAAATACGACACGGACTACATTCTGGTCGATGACTTTCGGGGTGTTGGAAATATTGCGCCAAGTATTCAGGCTTGAACTCTTTTTCTCTGGGGTGCAATGTGGGGTCGCACTTTTGCTGAATGGTTTTTTTACCGTGAACTGTGTCTTCAATTCGCTCTGAATTCCTCTCGATAATGGCCCAATGATAGTTTGCGCAAGGAGCGTGGAATGAGCATGGCTATGCCTGGAGTAGGGCGGTGTGTGGCAGCGGCTGGCCGTCGCAGTGGTGGTTATTTTTCGATGGCTTGGCGACAGTGAAGGGTTACGTCATTACTTTCATTTTGTTGTAGGAAATTTCTTCTGGAAAAGTTCAGGGTATGTCGACGCGCCAGTGTTTGGCTCGGCATTCGCTGGCTGCATGAAGTTGATGAGGTGATTTCGTGACTGCTATTCACGACCAGGCAATGCATTATATCTACCAGCAAGTGCTCGAACGCTTGCTGAGCCACATGTCCCAGGCACAACGTGCTTCCCTGCAGTTGCTGATACAACGGCTGCTGGTTGCTGCCGGCGGGCCCGAATACATCGGTACCTTCCGTTTGCAGGTATTGCAAGGCAGTGATCCCCAGGGCATCCGGCTGCTTGCCATGCTGCGTGCCGCGCAACTGAGTATTGCCCTGCGTGCCCCGGAAACCTTCCAGTTGCGGGTGCTGGTGGTCAGCCTGCCGGTTGTCGATGGTGCCACGCTGGAGGCTCACGAGCGCAGTTTCAGCGCCTTGTTCATGCAGGATGACCCGCGGGTGCAATTGCAGATGATCGAGGGGGGCACGGTTGTGCCGTTCAGCCGTCGGCCCTCGGCAACGCCCGAGCATTGGATACTGGCAAAGGACGCCATGTTGATGTTCGGCCACCTGATCGATGCCAGGCCCGAAGCCCTGCTGGGTAGCCGCTTGCACCTGGAACTGGCGGGTGCCGTTGGTTTTGCGCTGCTGGCAGAGGCGCCCGCCGATGCATTGGTCACGGCTATACCCGCCTTTCAGCGCCGTCGATACCTGGCGTGGGCGAGGCGTAGCCTGCGCCTTGCCGGGGAGCGCGGTCCGTATGCGGTACACCAGTGCCTGGCGGCGCTGGTGAATGGCTTGGGCCGGTTACATGGCGCTGCCGGTGGCGCGCAGGGTAGCCTGGCAGAGCCGGCATTGGGTGCTGCACCGGAAGGGGCGACGGTGCGGCTGTTAGCCCTTGATGACTTGCTGCCGCACTTGCTTGAAGAGCAGCCGCTTGATGCCATGCTGGGGTGTGGTTTCGAGGCCGTCCCGGATGCTTTGCCACTGTCGGAATTCGTCGACTCGCTAACCATGGCACAGTTGCACCAACTGCGTGCGCGCAGTCTGGAGCCACAGGCTGGTCGTCCAGCGCTGCGGCTGGCAGGGCAGGTGGCCGGTAGCAAACAGCGCGAGGCACATCAGTTGCAACTCGGCAAAGCCTACGGCATCAATCAGACCCAATTGGTGTGCTTGCTGTTCAGCCCCTTTGCCAGGCAGGGGAAAAACCTCGAGCGGTTCTTGCAGTGTCGGCATGCCGACATGCTGGTAGCGTTGCCGTACCTGCACAGGGCCTTGCAAGGTAAACCCTGCCCCGATGCGGTAAAAGCCTGGTTGGTGAACACAAGTGGCATGCCGCTGGGCCAATTGCGGGCGATTTATGCCGGGCAGTTGCCGCTGACTGCCTGGCGTCTGCTTAACTATCTGGCCCGCCGCGATGTGCACCTGAGGTTGTTGCCGCGGCAGGCGTCGGGGCGGCGGCGCGGCTTTGTGGGGCTGCCTTGATGGGGCGAGCGACCGCCGGCGAGTTCGCGTATCGCAAGGTGTATCGCTACCTGGAAGCATTGATCGATCAGGCTGCTGGCGATGGCCCATGCCGGTTACCGTCATTGCGTGCGCTGTCCCGGCGGCTGCGGGTGTCGTTGGCCACGGTACAGAATGCCTATAGCCTGCTGGAAGAAGAGGGCCGCGTGCACTGCCGGCCGAGGTCGGGCTATTACGTGGATAACGCTGGCAAAGAACAGGCCGTGGCTACGCACAGGCAGCCTCCCTTGCCGGCGCAGCCGCTGTTGGAGCGCATTCTGCTAGGCCACGAGCGGCGCCTGGCCCGCCAACGTGACTGCAGCGTTGCACCCTGGGATGCGCTTGGCAGCACCCGATTGCGCAATGCCATTGCTGAACGCTATACCCGCTCCTCCAGCCAGTACTGGCGTGCCGATGATGTGCAACTGGCCCCCGATGTGCTGGCGTTGATCGAGACACTGCTCGCGGCGCTGGCCTTGCATGGCGGTACTGTGCTGGTACATTCGCCCTGTTGCTGGCAGGTTTTACGCGCCTTGGCGCGTGCTGGCATGCGCGTATTGGAGGTGCCACTGGATGCTCAGGGCAACCCAGACCTGCCTGCCTTGGCCAGGTTGCTGGGGAGCGAGCCGGTAAACATGCTGGTCATGCCATCGTGCCTGGGCATGCCACAAGGGCGGCTGCTTTCACCGTACTATCAGCAGCAGCTTGGTCTATTGCTTGGCCAGTACCCTGTGTGGTTGCTGGAAAACGACCTGGACAGCGAACTCTGTTACAGCGGGCCACCGAACAAACGCTTGCGCGACTGGGTGGACCCGCGTTGGCTGTTGGTGATGGGCACGTTCGAGGCTGCGGTGGGGCCCGAAGCGCCGTATGCCTATTTACTGAGCCGTGACGCCGAGTTGGCCAAGGCGTTCGCCGAGCGAGCATTTCGGCTGGCGCCGCTACGCTTGCAGGCGCTTGCGCACATGCTGGGCAAGGGGGAAATCGAGACGCAATGGGTACAGTTACGCCTGGACCTGCAAAGGCGCACGCAATGCCTGGCGCGTGTGCTGGCGTTGCAATTCGGCCAGCGGGTGGTGCTGGAGATGCCGCAAGGCGGGCAGATGCTGTGGGTGCGCTTCCGTCAGCCGCTGGTGTGGGAGGGTATTAACGCAGCGTTGGCAGGCTCACCGTTGCATGTGCTGTCCGGCGAGCAGTTCAGCCTGCAGGGGCGCTACACGCAATACCTGGCATTGATGTGGTTGGGGGGGCACCCGGATGATCTGCAACAGGCGGTAACGCGCTTGGCACAGGCGTTGGAGCCGCGTTGCGGGCGTCGTACTCGCAACCTGTAGCAGTAGCCTTGTGCTGCGAAAGGGTCGGCATGCCAAATAACTGCATGAGGCATTCATGGCTTTTTCGTAACACAAGGCTGCTCCTGGCAGGGGCGTGAAATTGCGTACTACTTAGTGTTGTTCCTGCCCTTGGCGCAAACGGGTACTGACCAGTGCCGCCAATACGAGCAATGCTGCAATGATCCATAGACCATGGCGGGTGCTACCGGTGGTCTGCTCGATCAACCCCATCACCGACGGCCCGACGAAGCCACCCAACAGGCCACAGGTGGTGACGAAGGCCAGGCCCGCCGCCAGTGCGTTACCGCTCAGACGGCTGGAGGGGAAGACAAAGATGATCGACTGCACCACGAACAACATCAGTGCGGTAAGGGAAAAACCGATCAGGCCAATGAAGGAGCTGCTCAGCGATGCCAGCAGCAACCCGGTGGCCATGGTCAACAGGCCGAAGAACAGCAGCGTGCGGCAGCGGCGCGGTGAGGTGGCCAGGCGTGGGAAGGTGGCGGCGCCTATGGCAGCGGCAATCCAGGGCACTGCTGTCAGCAGGCCGACCTGGAAGGGTGATAGGGCAGCGTAGGTGCTGATGATGCCGGGCAGGAAGAAAATCACCGTGTAGATGGTGATCTGGTGCACGAAGTACACCCCGATCGCCAGCCAGATCTGCCGGTCGCGGAACATCTGCCCCAGCTTGCTCTGCTGCGGTGCGGCAGCCCGTTCGGCGGCCAGGCGGCGTTCGATGTCCTGGGCGTCGGCGGCCGACAGCCAGGGCGCCGAGGCCGGGCCGTCCGGCAGCTTTTTCCACACCACGAAGGCCAAGGCCACGGCAGGCAGGCCCTCGAGCACGAACAGCCACTGCCAGCCGTGCCAGCCCAGCACACCATCCATTTCCAGCAGGGCACCGCCCAGCGGGCCACTGAGGATGTTGGCCAGGCACACGCCCAGCAGGAAGTAACCGGTGGCGCGGGCGCGCTGTTCGCGGTCGAACCAGTAGGTCAGGTACAACATTACACCGGGGAACAGGCCCGCTTCGGCCACCCCCAGCAACAGGCGCATGATGTAGAACGACGTTTCACCCTGGACGAAGGCCATGCCCGCCGAGAGCAGGCCCCAGGTAATCATGATGCGGGTGATCCAGAAGCGCGCGCCCACCCGGTGCATGATCAGGTTGCTGGGCACTTCGGCCAGGGCATAGGTGAGAAAGAACAAGCCAGCGCCCAGGCCATAGGCTGCTGCCGAAAGGCCCAGGTCGATGCCCATGCTCGCTTTCGCCAGGGCGATGTTGGTGCGGTCAAGAAAGCTCATCACGTAGACGACGATGAGCAGTGGCATCAATCTGCGTAGCAGCAAGCTGTTCAGGCGCTGTTCGTTCGTGGCGGCAGGGGCCGAAGCCGCTGCGCGGGTGAGGGTTGTCATTGTTTTTTTCCCCATGAAAAGTGCTGGTGGCGTGCCGTGTGGCCACGGCACACCCAGGTCTGTGGGTCAGGAGCGGTTGATGTCGAGCCACACTGCGCCATTGGGGTACTGGTAGCGCTCCAGGGTCTCGGCGTGCATTTCAATGCTGTAACCGGGGCGTTGTGGCGGCATGTAGCGCCCGCGTCGGATCACCACCGGGTCGATGAAGTGCTCGTGCAGGTGGTCGACATACTCCAGCACCCGGTTGTGCAACGAGGCCGACACCGCGATGTAGTCGAACAAGGCAATGTTCTGCACATATTCGCACAGCCCGACGCCACCGCCGTGCGGGCACACCGGCACGTCGTACTTGGCCGCCATCAGCAGTACGATCAGCACTTCGTTCAGGCCACCCAGGCGGGCTGCGTCCAGCTGGCAGAAGTCCAGCGCACCGGCCTGGAACATCTGCTTGAACATCACCCGGTTATGGCAATGCTCACCGGTGGCCACGCCAATCGGCGCGATGCGCTGGCGTATGGTGGCGTGGCCGAGGATGTCGTCGGGGCTGGTCGGCTCTTCGATCCACAGTGGTTCGAAGGCAGCCAGGCGGCGCATGTTGGCAATAGACTGCTCCACGCTCCACACCTGGTTGGCGTCCATCATCAAGGTGCGGTCCCAGCCAATTTCTTCGCGCAGGATGCTGGCGCGGCGGATGTCCTCTTCCAGGTCGGCACCGATCTTCTGCTTGATATGGGTCCAACCGTCTGCCACGGCCTCGCGGGCCAGCGTGCGCATTTTCTCTTCGCTGTAGCCCAGCCAGCCCGGTGCAGTGGTGTAGCCTGGGTAGCCTTCACGCAGCATCTGCGCCTCGCGCTGGGCTTTGCCCGGTGCCTGACGGCGCAGCAGGGCGATGGCTTCTTCGGGTGTGAGCACATCGGTGACGTAGCTGAAGTCCAGGCAGTGCACCAGCTGTTCGGGTGTCATGTCGGCCAGCAGCTTCCAGACGGGCTTGCCCTCGTGCTTGGCCCACAGGTCCCATACGGCATTGATGATGGCGGCAGTGGCCAGGTGGATCACGCCCTTTTCCGGGCCCAGCCAGCGCAGCTGGCTGTCGCTGACGGTAAAGCGATGCCAGAAAGCGCCCATGTCGGCGGTGATTTCTTCAAGGGTAAGGCCGACGATAAGGGGGGCCAGCGACTGCACCGCTGCCGCGCAAATCTCGTTGCCACGGCCGATGGTGAAGGTCAGGCCGTGGCCTTCAAGGGCTGCTGCGTCAGTGTGCAGCACCACGTAGGCCGCCGAATAGTCGGGGGCGCTGTTCATGGCGTCGGAGCCATCCAGCGACAGCGAAGTGGGGAAACGGATGTCACGAACGCTCAGGTGGGTAATACGTATGCTCATGGTCGGCTCTTGTTCTGTTCAAGCACTGGGAGCGCTGACTGTAGGTTGTCGAGCGATACAGGCATAATCGCCAAATCTTAACCAGCGATACCGGATTCGATATGTCTCGCTCGTCAACCGACAATACCCAGGTGCCTGCCAGCCTCGGCGCACTGAAGATCTCCAGCCGGCAGATCACGTTGCTCAATGCCTTGGGCGAATTCGGCAACCTGCGCCGTGCGGCGGCCGCGATGCACACCACGCAACCGGCTGCCAGCCTGTTGCTGCAGCAGCTCGAGGAGCGCCTGGGGGTGCGTTTGTTCGAACGCCTGCCACGGGGTATGCAAGCGACGCTGTATGGCGAGGTGATGATCCGCTATGCGCAGAACGCGTTGCATGAGTTCGAGCATGCCCAGGCGCAAATTGCCGAACTGGCGCGCGGGGCTTCCGGCCTGGTGCGGGTGGGCAGCGTCATGGGCCCGGTACCGGGTGTGCTGACCAAGGCGGTGCTGGCCTACAAACGCGACCACCCCAACGTGCGCATCGCCCTGGAAGTAGGCACCAGCGATACTTTGCTGCCCGCCTTGCTGCGTGGCGACTTCGACATGGTGGTGGGGCGCCTGCCGGACCAGAGCGACAGCCAGGCGTTGAACATCGAGCTGTTCGAAGGCGGTGAACAAATGCGCGTGATTGCCCGCGCAGGCCATCCCTTGGCTACAGTCGCCTGCCTGCAGCTAGCCGATCTGGTGCACTTGACCTGGATTCTGCACCCCATCGGCAGCCCGATGCGCCGCCGCGTCGAAAGCGCATTGCAGGCCGGGGGCATGGTGCAGTCGCTGGATATCGTCGAAACCGCCTCGATCCTGGCGACCACTGCCATGCTCGAAGCGTCTGAAATGATCGCGGTGGTGCCCAATGACGTGGCCCAGCACTATGCCCGCTATGGCATGGTCGCCATCCTGCCCGTGGAACTTCCTCTGGCCATGGCCAACCTTGGCGTGCTGACCCTGCGTTCGCGGCCCAACTCGGTTGCCCTCGATACCTTGCTGGGCTATTTGCGCGCTCAATAACTTTCACCCGCACGAGGCCCTGCGTCTATGCCGCCGGACATGACCCATTCCAGTTTTTGCAACTGGATCCGCTACAAGCACCTGGTGCTGATCGATACCCTGGCGCGCACGCGCAACATGCACGCTACTGCCACACGCATGAACCTCAGCCAACCAGCACTCAGCAAGATGCTGCGTGACCTTGAGGAGCAGTTCGGCTTTGCCCTGTTCGAACGCCTGCCACGCAGCATGCCGCCCACCGAGCTGGGTGAATACGTGGTGCGTTACGCCCAGGGTGCGCTGGCCGAGTCGCAACAGTTTGTCGACCAGGTCAACCGCCTGCGTAACGGCGGGCATGGCTTTATCCGCGTTGGTGGGATCTTTGCCGCAACCGCCTTGGTGCTGCCGCAGGCCATCGCCGCCATCAAGGCACGCAGCCCATTGCTGTCGATTGAAGTGGTGGAGCATTCCAGTGATCACCTGCTGACCATGCTTGAGCAGAACAAGCTGGACATCATGATTGGCCGTTTCACCGAAGAGCGTTTCAGCCAACTGTTCGACTTCCAGCCGCTGGAGCCCGAGCCCTTCAGCCTGGTAGTGAACAGCGAGCACCCGCTCAACCAGCTCGACAGCACGCCACTGGAAGCACTCGGCGACTGGCCGTGGGTGCTGTACCCGGTGGGCACGCCGATCCGCAACCGCCTGGAGCAGGCGTTTCGGGTGGCCGGTATCGCAACGCCCGCCGACAGCGTGGAGACCATCTCCATGCCGATGTTCCTGCAACTGCTGCAATCAGCCCCGATGATCGCCATGTTACCGCGCTCGATGGTTGCTGCGCAGTTGGCCAGCGGGCAGTTCAAGGAGCTGCACAGCCCCTTGCATGTGCCGGCGCTGGAGTATGGTGTGGTCACCCGCAAGGATGAACCGCTGAGTGCTTCGGCCCGCGCGTTTGTCGAGATCTTGCTGGAGGGCGCACAACGTCGCAGGGCAGCGCTAGCATAGGAAGCGGGGGGCTGCTGCACGACCCAATGGCCCCCATAGTCGATTGAAGATTTCGCACCGATATCTTGTTGCGATAACGCCAGGTTATCGTTCGATCGGATCATCTCATTGGGAATGTTGCGCAAGGCTTCTTACAGTGGCGACAGCCATAACAAGAAGTCAGCCGCACCGCCCTGAGAGGTCCCATGCAACTGATTGCCAAATCCGGTGACCCAGCCGTCATCCGCCTCAACCCGCTGGACAATGTGCTCATTGCTCGCCAGGCCCTGCCGCAAGGGCTGCGCCTGGATGCCGAGGCGATCACCGTGCGCCAGCCAATTCCCTCGGGCCACAAGCTCGCCACCGAGCGTGTGGAGCAGGGCCAGCCGCTGCGCCGTTATGGGCAGATCATCGGCTTCGCTTCGCAGGCTATCGACGCTGGCGACCATGTCCATGTGCACAACGTGCAGATGGGCGATTTTGCCCGTGACTATGCCTTTGGTGTCGATACCCGCACTCAGCCGGGCAGCACCGCACAGTTTCAGGGCATCGTGCGCGCCGATGGCCGGGTCGCTACCCGCAACTACATCGGCATTCTTACCTCGGTGAACTGCTCGGCGACCGTGGCCCGCGCCGTGGCCGACCATTTTCGCCGTGACATCCATCCCGAGGTGCTGGCCGACTATCCGAACATCGACGGCGTGGTGGCCCTGACCCACGGTGCCGGTTGCGCAGTGGACCCCAGCGGCGAAGCCCTTGGCCTGCTGCGCCGCACCTTGGCCGGGTATGCCGTTCACCCCAACTTCGCTGCCGTGCTGATCATTGGTTTGGGCTGCGAAACCAACCAGATCGAAAGCCTGCTGGAAACCCAGGGCCTGCAGGCCAGCGCGCAACTGCGCGCATTCACCATCCAGGGGATTGGTGGCACGTCGAAAACCATCGCAGCCGGTATCGCACAGGTCAAGACGCTGCTGGCCGAGGCCAATCAGGTGCGGCGTCAGCCGGTCAGCGCCCGGCACCTGGTAGTCGGCCTGCAGTGTGGCGGCTCCGATGGTTACTCGGGGATTACCGCCAACCCGGCATTGGGCAATGCTGTCGACCGCCTGGTGGCAGCCGGTGGCACCGCGATCCTCTCCGAGACCCCGGAAATCTACGGTGCCGAGCACTTGCTGACGCGCCGCGCGGTAAGCCGTGAGGTGGGCGAAAAGCTGGTGGCGCGCATCCGCTGGTGGGAAGACTACTGCCAGCGCATGAACGCCGAACTGAACAACAACCCCTCGGCCGGCAACAAGGCAGGGGGGCTGACCACCATCCTCGAGAAGTCCCTGGGTGCGGTGGCCAAGGCTGGCTCCAGCAACCTGGTCGATGTGTACCAGTACGCGGAAGCCGTGCGTGCCCAGGGCCTGGTGTTCATGGACACCCCTGGCTACGACCCGGTATCGGCCACCGGTCAGGTGGCCGGGGGGGCCAACCTGATCGCCTTCACCACCGGCCGTGGTTCGGCCTACGGCTGTGCCCCGGCACCGTCGATCAAGCTGGCGACCAACAACCGGGTGTTCGAGCACCAGCAAGAGGACATGGACGTCAATTGCGGTGGCATCGCCGACGGCTCTACCAGTATCGAGGAGCGCGGCGCATTCATCTTCGAACAGATGCTGCGCATTGCCTCTGGAGCACGCAGCAAGAGCGAACAGCACGGCTATGGACAGAACGAATTCGTGCCCTGGCAGATTGGGGCAGTGACCTGATCGACCGCTCCCGTCCCCTTTTCGAGGTAACTGCCATGACTCAAAACACGCAGTACGACGCGCAAGCACTGACCACGTTTGTCGAGCGACTGTTCACCAAAGCCGGTGCGGATGCCGATGTCGCCCAGGCGGTGACCCGGGTGCTGCTCGAAGGCGAATTGCTCGGCCATCGTACCCATGGCCTGAACCTGGTCAGCCGCTACATCGACGGTATGCTCAGCGGGCACGTCAAGGCCCGCGCGCAGGCGCTGGAACAGGTCGCGGACAGTGGCATTTCCAGCTTGTTCGACGGCCATTATGTGTTGGGGCCGTATTGCGTCAGCCGGGCCCTGGACTGTGCGGCCAAGGGCGCGACCGCACAGGGCATCGGTATTGCAGTGGTGCGCCGTGCGGCGCATATAGGCTGCCTGGCTGCCTATCTCAAGCCCTACACCGACCAGGGCTTGGTGGCCATGGTTTACTCTTCGGACCCTTCGGTGGGGCTGGTTTGCGCCCATGGCGGCATTGACCCGGTGTACACCCCCAACCCGATTGCTGCCGGTATCCCGACCCAGGGCGAGCCGATTCTGCTCGATGTCAGCATGTCCACCGTCACCCTCGGCCTGGTCGGCCAATGCCGCGATGCCGGCAGCCGCCTGCCGCACCCGGTAGTGGTGAGCAATGACGGGCAACTGAGCGACGACCCAGGTGATTTCTTCACTCGCCCGCAAGGCAGCATCCTGCCCTTGGGTGGCCAGGCCTTTGGCCACAAAGGCTTCGCCCTTGCGCTGCTGGTTGAAGCCCTGACGTCGGGCTTGGGCGGCCACGGGCGCAAGGATGCACCAGAGCAGTGGGGTGCCTCGGCTACTGCCGTGGTCATCGACCCGCGCTTCTTTGGCGGCCTGGAAGCGTTCACCGATGAAACCAGCTTCCTGGGCCGACTGGTACTTGCCAGCCGCCCGCTCGACCCCGAGCGCCCGGTGCGTTTGCCTGGGCAAGCTGGCCTTGCCCTGCGTCGCCAGGCCCTGGAGCAGGGCGTGAATCTTTCGCCTCAGGTGGTGGCCGACTTTGACCGCCTGGCCGGGCAGTTGCAACTGCCGGCACTTTCCCATTGATGCACATTAAGGGTACACCGATGATTGAACGATCGAACGCCAATCAACCGCTGACGCTAAAACATGATGCCAGCGTGTTCGATAACGGCAGCTGGGTAGGGCGGGTCTGGTTGCCGGACCAAGGGCCGGCGGTAGTGCTGGTGAAAGGCGGTGCCGTCTACGATATCAGCACCCACGTGGCGACTGTATCGGCGCTGCTGGAAGTGGCCGACCCGGTGGCCTACCTGCGTGCCTTGCCGTTGGCCGAACCCTTGATTGCGTTGCCGGCATTGCTGGGCAACAGCGACCCCGCCCAGCGCGACCCACGCCAACCCTGGCTGCTGGCGCCGATCGACCTGCAAGCGGTAAAGGCCGCAGGCGTGACCTTCGCCACCAGCCTGCTGGAGCGTGTGGTGGAAGAACAGGCCAAGGGCGACCCGGCCAAGGCTGACGCTATCCGTGACACCCTGGCCAGCCGCATCGGGGCCGATTTGTCGCAGATCGTACCTGGCTCGGCCCAGGCCGAAGCGCTACGCAAGGTGCTGGTAGAGCAGGGCCTGTGGTCGCAGTACCTGGAGGTGGGCATCGGCCCGGATGCCGAAGTGTTCACCAAGGCCCAGCCGCTGTCGGCCGTTGGCCACGGCGCCGACATTGGCATCCACCCCAAGTCCAGCTGGAACAACCCAGAGCCCGAAGTGGTACTGGCGGTGTCGAGCGATGGCAGCATCAAGGGCGCCATGCTCGGCAACGACGTCAACCTGCGTGACTTCGAAGGGCGCAGCGCCTTGCTGCTGTCCAAGGCCAAGGACAACAACGCGTCCACTGCACTGGGCCCGCTGCTGCGGCTGTTTGACGAAAGCTTCGGTCTGGACGATGTGCGCGCCGCCGAGGTGGACCTGCGGGTCGAAGGCATGGACGGTTTCATCCTGTCCGGGCGTAGCTCAATGCGGCAGATCAGCCGTGACCCGCAAGACCTGGTGCAGCAAACCCTCAACGAGAATCACCAATACCCCGACGGCCTGGTGCTGTTCCTCGGTACCCTGTTCGCTCCCAAGCAGGACCGCGATCAGCCGGGTAACGGCTTTACCCACAAACCGGGTGACGTGGTGAGCATCAGCAACCCGCAACTGGGTACTCTGTGCAACCGCGTGACCACCAGCGATCTGGCACCGCAGTGGGCCTTTGGCCTGCGCGCGCTGATCGACAACCTTGGCCAACGTGGCCTGTTGGAGGTTGCAGCCACCGCGCGCCAGTTTTGAACGACACGCTGCGTCAGGGAGGGGCGCAGCAGCATCGAGGGATCGTCAAGGCGCTGATAGCGCGGCAACAATAATAAGAAAGGTCATCACATGAACCCTATGAAGAAGTACCAGCGCATCACCGTCGTGTTCCTGCTGCTGATCGGCATCGTCAACTACCTGGACCGTAGTGCGCTGTCGATTGCCAACACCTCCATCCAGAAAGACATGATGATCAGCCCGTCGCAGATGGGCATTCTGTTGTCGGCGTTTTCCATTGCCTATGCCTTTGCCCAATTGCCCATGGGCATGATCATCGACCGCCTGGGCAGCAAGATCGCCTTGGGTGCCTCGTTGCTGGGCTGGTCGGTAGCCCAGGCAGCGTTTGGCATGGTCAACAGTTTTGCCGGATTCATGGGCCTGCGGGTATTGCTGGGGATTGGCGAGGCGCCGATGTTCCCATCGGCGGCCAAAGCCTTGTCGGAGTGGTTCGACGCCAACGAACGCGGCACCCCGACCGGCGTGGTCTGGTCGTCGACGTGCCTGGGCCCATGCCTGGCGCCACCCTTGCTGACGCTGTTCATGGTCAACTTCGGCTGGCGCGGCATGTTCATCATTACCGGTGTGATCGGCGTGGTACTGGCGGTGTGCTGGCTGACCTTCTACAAGAGCAAGGCCCGTTACCTGGCAGAGCTTGCGGCCGAAGGCAAGCCATTGCCGGGCGAGCACCAGGCGCCGGTAACCGCTGCAGCCACGCCGAAGGCATCCTACTTCGCCGGCTGGCTCGCCCTGTTCAAGCACCGCAGTACCTGGGGCGCGGTGCTGGGTTTCATGGGGGTGATCTACATGCTCTGGTTGCACCTGACCTGGCTGCCAGGCTACTTCGAGCGTGAACATGGGCTGGACCTGTACAAGACCGCCTGGGTCGTGTCGCTGGCCTACGGTTTTGGTGCCGCGGGTACCATCGTTGCCGGGCGCTTCTGTGACTGGCTGGTAAAGCGTGGCATGAGCGTGCTGGGTGGCCGCAAGTTCAGTGTCATCACCGGCCTGGTGCTGGCCGCGCTGTTCACCTTGCCCCTGTCCTTCGTCACCGGCCTGACCGGCTGCATCATCCTGCTGTGCCTGGCGCTGTTCAGCATCAACATGGCCAGTGCCACCGCCTGGATGATCGTCAACACCATTGTCGACAGCCAGCGCGTGGCGTCGTTTGGCTCGATCCAGAACTTTGGTGGTTACATCGCCGGTTCCGTGGCACCGATCGTGACCGGGTTCAGCATCCAGTATTCGGGCTCGTTCACCACGGCGTTCATGATCAGCGCGGTGGTGGCGTTGTGCTCGGCAGTGGCGTACTTCCTGCTGCTGCAGGCGCCGATCGGCAGTGCCAAGGTCGAGGCAGAGGGGATGGTTCCAGCAACCAAGTAGTTTGATACGTCACGCAACCCCTGTAGGAGCGGCCTTGTGTCGCGAAAGGGCCGCCAAGCGGCCTCAGTGATATTGGCGTTGTTCTCGATATCCGGGGGCTGCTGCGCAGCCCATCGCGACACAAGGCCGCTCCTACACAAAGCACCATCGAGCTGACCCACGGCGCTTGTCAGGCATGCTTGTCTGTATGTATAACCAGTGCCTGTTACCACAAACTGACCTTAGCCCGTGATCGCCCATTCCGTCGACGACCCGTTCTACTACCTGTACAACTTCCGCCAGGTTGTGCTGTGGGTCGAACAGCGCTACCAGGACCTGCTCGATGACCAGGAACTGGCTTTCATCCGCGCATTCAGCCAACTGCAAGCACCAGCCCAAGCCTTGATGGTGCGTATGGTCATGCGCAAAGGCGAGTTGTTTCGCAGCGACCGGCTCGACTACGCCGAAATCGGCGACACTGCGCTGGCGCTGCAGCCATTGCAGGCCCTGGGCTGGGTGCGGGAACCCGAGCAACTGGAACTGGAGCAGCTGTTCGCCTTGCTACGCAAGGACGAACTGGCCCGTTGTTTCGCCCGACAACTGAGCCGCCCGCGTGCCGCCAAGCATGAGCTGTTGGCACAGCTGAAGCCACTGGAGCTACGGGCCCGGCCTTTGGCCGAATGGTTTCCCGACAGCGAGGTGCGCATCCTTCAGTGGTGCTTGCAGCCTCTGTGCGACCGGGTGCGTTTGTTGTTCTTCGGCAACCTGTACCAGGACTGGTCAGACTTCGTCCTCGCCGACCTTGGCCTGCTGCGCTACGAGCAGGTGCCGTTCAGCAGCGATTCCCGAGCCTTGCAACGGCGTGACGAGCTCGACCTGGCCATGGCGTTGCACCAGTGCGCCGAGCGCCTGGAGCAGGGTGGCGACCCAGTGTCGATCCTCGCGACCCTGCAAGGGCTGAACAGTGAAAACCCTTGGCTGGCCCGGCGCCATGCGCGGCTGCAATTCGCCTTGGGCCAACAATGCGAGCGCCAGGGGGACTGGGATCTGGCCATGGCCGTGTACGCGCAGTGCGACCATGCCCAGGCACGCATTCGCCAGGTGCGGGTACTGGAGCGCAGCGAACAGTGGCCCCAGGCCCATGCACTGGCGCTACAGCTGGCTGCGGCACCGGCCAATGCGCTGGAAGTGCAGGCCCTGGAACGCATGCTGCCACGCCTGGCGCGCAAGCTTGGCGGCCCGCCACAGCGGCGCCAGCGTGTCGCGCCGCTGGAGCTGATCGAACTTGAACTGCCCCGCGAGCACGCGGCACTGGGCGTGGAAGAAGCCGTGCGTCAGCACCTGGCGCTAGAGGGGGGGCAGGCACATTATGTGGAGAACACGTTGTTCAACAGCCTGTTTGGCCTGTTGTGCTGGGAGGCCATCTTCGCCCCGGTGCCCGGCGCATTCTTCAACCCGTTCCAGGCTGCGCCACAGGACCTGCACGACAGCGACTTCCAGCAACGGCGCAGTGCACTGTTCCAGCGCTGCCTCGGGCGGCTCGATGACGGCAGCCATCACCAGGCGATTCTCGACTGCTACAAGGGCAAGCAGGGCCTGCAGTCGCCGTTCGTGTTCTGGTCCATGCTCAGCGAAGACCTGCTGCAACAGGCTTTGGCTTGCCTGCCGGCCGCCCAACTGAAGCAGTGCTTTCTGCGCCTGCTGCAGGACATTCGCAGCAACCGCGCCGGCATGCCGGACCTGATCCAGTTCTGGCCCGAGCAGGGCCGTTATCGCATGGTCGAGGTCAAGGGGCCCGGTGACCGTCTGCAGGACAACCAACTGCGCTGGCTGGAGTTCTGCAGGCAACACGGCCTGCCCGTCGCGGTGTGCCATGTGCGCTGGAGCGAAACGCCTTGAGCTACAGCGTGGCAGTGCGTGCCTTGTGCGAGTTCAGCGCCAAGGTCGGTGACCTGGACCTGCGTTTCACGCCGTCGCCCACCGCCCAGGAAGGCATTGAAGGGCATCAGCGGGTAGTGGCCCGGCGAGCTGCGGGCTACGAGTCCGAAATCACCCTCGAAGGCCAATTCGAAACCCTCAAGGTGCGGGGCCGCGCAGACGGTTATGACCCTGGCAGCAATCGCCTGGAAGAGATCAAGACGCACCGAGGCGACCTGGCGCGTCAGCCGGCCAATCACCGCCAGTTGCACTGGGCACAGGCCAAGGTCTATGGCTGGCTGATGTGCCAGGCACGCCAACTGCCGAGCATCGAGGTGGCGCTGGTGTACCTGGACGTGGACAGCGATGGCCAAACGTTGTTCAGCGAGCACTACACGGCTGCCGAGTTGCGGGAGTTCTTCGAAATCCAATGCCAGCGCTTTCTCGGCTGGGCCCACTATCAGCATCGACGCCTGGGTGATCGTGATCAAGGCCTGCAGGCACTGAGCTTCCCCTATCCACAATTCCGCCAGGGCCAACGGCAGCTGGCTGAAACCTTGTACAAGGCGGTGAGCACCGGCCGTTGCCTGATGGCCCAGGCCAGCACTGGCATTGGCAAGACCCTAGGCACCTTGTTCCCGCTACTGAAGGCAATGGTGCCGCAACAGCTGGACAAACTGTTCTTCCTCACCGCCAAGACCCCAGGCCGGGCGTTGGCCCTGGACGCCATCCGTCAGATCACCGATGCCACGCCGCAACCTGCCTTGCGCACACTGGAGTTGATCGCCCGCGACAAAGCCTGTGAGTACCCGGACAAGGCTTGCCATGGCGAATCCTGCCCATTGGCTGCGGGTTTCTACGACCGTTTGGCGGCAGCACGCGAGGCTGCGGCCGCACAGCCGTTGCTCGACCGCGCCAACCTGCGCGAAGTGGCGTTGGCACACCAGGTATGCCCGTACTACCTGGGCCAGGAGATGGCGCGCTGGGCCGACGTGCTGGTTGCCGACTACAACTACTACTTCGACGCGCATGCCTTGCTGTTTGGGCTGACCCAGCTCAACCAGTGGCGCGTAGCGGTGCTGGTGGACGAAGCGCACAACCTGGTCGAGCGTGGGCGCGGCATGTACAGCGCCAGCCTTGACCAAGGGCAACTGCTGGCCTTGCGCCAGAGCAAACCGCCCGGGCTGGTCAGTGCGCTGGACCGCCTAAACCGGTACTGGAACGCGCTGTATAAAGAGCAGCGTGCGCCGTACCACGCCAGCGAGTCGCTGCCCGACGGGCTGTTGCGTGCTTTGCAGCAGTGCATCGGGCTGATTCAGGAGCAAATGAACCAAGCGCCGGCACACGTGGACCCGCAGGTATTGCAGTTCTTCTATCAGGCCTTGCAGTTCAGCCGGGTTGCCGAACTGTTCGATGAGCACTTCCTGTTCGACATCAGCCAGCGCCAGGGCACGCGCAAAGGGCGGCTGGCCACACTGTGCCTGCGCAACGTCACCCCGGCGCGCCTGCTGGCCCCACGTATGCAGGCGGCGCGCAGTGTGACGCTGTTTTCCGCCACGTTGAGCCCACGGCACTTCTACAGCGACCTGCTAGGGATGCCCGCTGACACCGCCTGGCTCGAAGTGTCCGCGCCGTTTCGTGCCGAACAGCTGGAAGTACGCATTGCCAGCCAGGTGTCCACCCGCTACCAGCAGCGCCAAGCCTCCCTGGCACCTATCGTCGAGCTGATTGCCCGACAGTATGAGCGCATGCCGGGCAACTACCTGGCGTTCTTCAGCAGTTTCGAGTACCTGCAACAGGTGGCCCGGCTGTTGGCCGAGCAGCATGGCCAGATTCCACTGTGGGCTCAGGAACCGGGCATGGACGAGGCGGCCCGCCAGGCATTCCTCGATCGCTTTGTCACCGATGGCCGAGGTGTGGGCTTCGCCGTATTGGGCGGTGCTTTCGGCGAAGGGGTGGACTTGCCAGGCACGCGGTTGATCGGCGCGTTTGTCGCCACCTTGGGGTTGCCCCAGGTCAACCCGGTCAACGAACAGTTCAAGCAGCGCCTTGGGCGGCAGTTTGGCGCGGGGTTCGACTATGCCTATCTCTACCCGGGCGTGCGCAAGGTGATCCAGGCGGCTGGCCGGGTTATCCGTGGCGACCAGGACCGCGGGGTGTTGGTGCTTATTGACGAACGTTTCGCTGAGCCCAGGGTTCAGCAGATGTTCCCTGGGTGGTGGCCGGCGGCTATCGTCTAGCGGTTTCTTGCCTTGGGCGATCACTCGCAATTCGACTGACTTGTAGGACGTATCTGAATTTCAACGGGTGACGATTACAACTCCCTTGCTGATGTTAGGTTTTCCAACCTGGACCATGCACAGGGAGTTTGTTTATGCGAGCCAATCTGGAAGGACAAGGTCAGGCAGTCGACGCATTGCCTGGTACGCTGGAGCCTGGCTTTTACGTGGTTCCTCGACGCATGTCGTTCCCCCAGGTGCTGCTGCAACTGGCCGAGCACGCTGCCACGTTGCCGATTTCCCTGTTACAGCGGCTCAACCCGACGTTCGAACAAGGGTTCAAGGCAGGTGAAATCTTCGTCATGGGTGACCCTGACAACGAACATGCCTGCGCGCGCGAGGAGCGAGAACTGATGGCAGCTGCACAGCACGCGCGGTGCGCGCTGAAGGTGCTCGATTTCGCTGAAGCGGACTTCATGATGCAGCACCAGGCCGATATCGCCGGTTTGCTCGGCAACGCCAGCCTGTCCATGGGCGTGGGGAGGGGCAAGCTGGATCAAGGCTTGGAGCGGGTCAGTCATACATTGATGGGTATCGAGCAATTGCACATCAACTACAGCCCGGCTTTCTTTGCCGAACGCCGGCAGTTACTGCAGCAGCTGGATGGTCAGCTGAAGGCGGCATTCCTTAACAAGCAGTTGAATCTGGGGCGCTATGAACGGCTGAAGAATCGTTTGAATATTTCGACCAAGTGCCTGGTGCACCATTGGTCGAAAGCGGGAGGCCCGGGGCAGATTGCGGGGTATGCGACGCATTTGGATAAGGTGGCGCGGCTCGGTAAGTACCTTAAAGAGGGTGGGCATGCTGCAATTGGGCTCGGAGGTACTTCGTCTTGCATGAACATTCAGAAGGTTTGCCGGGCCGGTGAGACGCAGGTGTGCAAAAAGACCCGAATGACAGAGGCAGTTAGTTTTGCCGGAAGCCTTGGGTTAAGTGCGCTCGTTTCCACTGGCGCTGGATTGGCCGCCGGTACGTTATGCGCGGCTTTTGCGGTTGGGGCTGGCGGCATCAGCGTTCCAGTGTGTGGGATTCTACGGGTCGGAGCTGAAGGGGCTGTTGGCGGCCTCGAGAGGGAAGTGCTTGGTGAGAAGGTAGGTGAATTCATCTACGCGGCTACAAGCGATTGACGTTAACGACTGGCCCATTTCGGCGAGCCCGTTAGCCCGGCATGCCGTCTGTCCTCGGCTGCAACAGGATGGGGAGATAATGGCGCAGGAATAGCAGCAGTGCCAGGCACCAGCACAGTGCCGAAAGGCTAACCCCCAGCGATGAGAACAGCGGCAGAACCACCCGCGCCAAGGTCGCCAGTTGCATCAGGGCAAAAGCCCAAACCATGCTGGTTGGCACCTGCAATGGCCTGCCGGTGTGGCCCAGGCTGACCCGCGCCATCATGGCCAGGATCAGCCCGGTCATGGCCCCGACCGTCAGGGCATGGGTCACCAGGCTAGGGTTCAGTGCCACCCCGGCGTGCCACAGTGCCATTCCCAGGCAGGCGAGGGCGATCCAGGCGTAGGCCAGGTGCAGCGACCACAGCAGCGGTACGTGCCACAGGCCACGGTCGTGCCACAGCACCAGGCGGGCCGAGTGCAGCGTGAACAGTGCAAAGAACAGCACCGCCAGGCTGGCACGCGGTGTATCGGCAAGGCCACTGACAAACGCCAAAGGTACGGCCACGCTGAACAACAAGCAGGCCCGGTCCAGCCATGGGCGGGCAGGGGCCGCGCTCATGTTGCCCAGGCCTCGGCGGGTAAAGAACGGAATGACCCGGCCGCCGAGCACGGTCATCATCGCCGCCACCAGCCACAACCCGGCAAACACGCCCCGACGTTGCCACAGTTCGTCCTGGCGCAGCCAGCCGGCCAAGGTTAGCCACTGGCAGGCGGCGATCAACATTACCAGGCCGACGATCGGGTAATTGTTGCGCAGGCGCCGTTGCACGATCGGTCGCGCCAGGCTAAGCGCCACCAGCGGAAGGAAGCTGCCTTCGATCAGCACCAGCAAGCCACCCGGTAACGGCAGGAACCAACTTGCCCGGCCCAGCAGCCAAAGCAGGAACACACCCTGCAGCGCCCGCCCGCTCAAGCCAGGGATGCCACTCCAGTTCTGCACGGCGGTCAGCAGGAAACCCGCGATAACGGCAGCGGCGAAGCCGTAAAGCATTTCGTGGCGGTGCCAGGCGAGCATGCCGCCCGGCGGGGCAGGGGCCAGCGCCCCGGTCAGTACACCGACCCACAACAACAAGGCGACCAGCGCAAATAAACTGCCCCCCAGGAAGAACGGGCGAAAACCCAGGCCCCAGACGGCCTGGCGTGGGCGTGAAGCGATCGGTTGCACGAGCATGGGCGGTCCTTGGTTCGTTCAGTAGGCTTCAATTGGGGTAAGATCACGATCCGTGCCAATTGCAAAGCCCTTGAATATCAAGGTGATGGCACTGCTCAGGGTCCGAATGACATGCGCGTTTCGCGGTCATTGGGACTTGCTTGTATGTCGTTTTGACTTGCGTCAGGGTTTGCCGGTTTGCTCCCGGCTGACGCTTCGCTACAGGATTCACGCTTTGTCCGACCTCTCGAAAAATCCGCTGCTGCAGTACATGGCCCGCCTGGCCCCATCCAGCCAGCAAACCATGCGCTACATCCTTCAGGACGCCGCCGATCGGCTCGGCTTTGTCGACTGCAATATCGTCGATGTGCCCTGGCATCGGCTCGAGCCCGGCCATGTGATCGCGCTGGTGGCGGCGCTGCGGGCCGACGGTTACGCGCCCAACAGCTCATCGCTGTATGTCAACGCGATTCGCGGGGTGATGAACGAGGCCTGGCGCCAAGGCCTGATCGACCATGAGCTGCTGTTGCGCATTCGCGAGGTCAAACCGGCCACGGGCACCCGCCTGCCGCCAGGGCGCAACCTGCGGCGCAGCCTGATTCGCGAGTTGATGGACGTGTGCGCGGCCGACCCCAGGCCACAGGGGGTGCGTGACGCGGCGATCATTGCCTTGCTGTACGGCACAGGCATGCGCAAGTCGGAGTCGGTCGACATCGACCTCGACCAGGTCGACTTCCAAGCGCGCAGCTTGCAGGTGGTGGGCAAGGGCAACCACCAGTTGGTCAAGTACGCACCGCCGTGGGCGTTCGAGAAGTTGCAAGCCTGGCTTGACCTGCGCCGCCAGGACCTGCCTGCCGGGGCGGAAGATGACCCGTTCCTGTTCAACCGCATCCGTCGTGGCAGCCACATCACCCGAGCGCGAATCACCAAGCATGCGATCTACTACATCGCCCGCCAGCGCGGCGCGCAGGTGGGGGTGAAGATCATGCCGCACGACTTCCGCCGGGCGTTCATTACCCGTGTGATCGAAGAGCACGACCTGTCGATCGCGCAGAAGCTGGCGCACCATGCCAATATCCAGACCACGGCCATCTATGACCGGCGTGATGACAACGAGCGCCGGCGTGCGGTGGACCGCTTCGACTACTGAGCTTTGATTGTTTGGGCTGCAGAGCAGCCCCATCTGCACGTATAGCACCGAAACAGGGCCCAAGCGCGCCCCCGCTTTGTGCGCCATCTCCTGTATGCCCGATGCCAGAGCGGTCGCGGCAAAAGTTTCATCATCGTTCACCTGCGAAGTTGGCCCGCAACCTGCTATATCCAGCCTGCGAATTTGATCGAGTGGTCAGGCCGTGCGCGCTAGCAGCCGCCCGCGCCGTACCCTCTAAACGGCCAGCAGGCCACGTATTTCAGGGGCCGCAGGATGTCGCTCGCGGAGCAGATCGAACAACAACAAGGCGATGCGGGCTGGAGCGCTCACTTGCAACTGCGCTTTGTCCAGCGTGGCGACGTGACCCGCCTTGGTGCGTGGAAACATTTCGGACCTCTTTTGGTGCAGCGGCCTTTCTATCCCGAAGGTTCGCCGTGCCATGTCTATGTATTGCACCCACCGGGAGGCATCGTCGCCGGCGACCGCCTGGAGCTGAACATTCACCTGGAGCCGGGCAGCCACGCGCTGCTGACCATGCCCGGCGCCAGCAAGTTCTACCGCAGCATCGGCCCGACCGCGCGGCTGACCCAACGCTTTCACCTGGCCGCTGGCAGCACCCTGGAGTGGTTGCCGCAGGACAGCATCTTCTTCTCGGGCGCCCGCGCCAGCCTTGCCAGCCGTTTCAGCCTTGAGCCGGGCGCCCGCCTGCTGGCCTGGGAAACCCTGTGCCTGGGCCGCCCGGTCATGCACGAGCGTTTCGACCACGGCACCCTGGACAGCCTGTTGCACATCGAACTGCCCGACGAGGTTGGCCTGCATGAGCGCCTGCGTATCGCCGGCGGGCATCTGGACAAGCTTGGCGGGCATCCGCTGCTTGCCACCTTCTGTGCCGCACCGGCCGATCAGGCCGTGCTGGAGCAGGTCCGCTCATTGCTCGACGAACTGGGCAACCCGGCTGGCGCGACCCTGCTCGGGTCGCTGCTGGTGATCCGCCTGCTCGACCACGACAACCAACACCTGCAACGCACCCTGCAACGCCTGTGGCATGTACTGCGCCCGGCCATCCTCGGCCTGCCAGCCTGCCCACCGCGTATCTGGGCCACCTGAGAGAGCCCCATGGAGCTTACCCCGAGAGAGAAAGACAAACTGCTGCTGTTCACTGCCGCGCTGCTGGCCGAGCGTCGCCTGGCCCGTGGCCTGAAGCTCAACTACCCGGAAGCGGTGGCGCTGATCAGTGCCGCTGTGCTCGAAGGTGCCCGCGATGGCCGGACGGTCGCCGAGCTGATGAGCCTGGGGCGCGAGGTGCTGACCCGTGAGCAGGTGATGCCCGGTATCGCCGAAATGCTCCACGACGTGCAGGTCGAAGCGACCTTCCCGGATGGCACCAAACTAGTGACCGTACATGACCCCATCGTCTGAAACTACCAATGAGGGCAGCATGATCCCAGGTGAAGTCCAGGTCGCCGCAGGCGACATCGAGTTGAACAGTGGCCGTGAAACGGTCAGTGCAACGGTGGCCAACCATGGTGACCGACCGGTGCAGGTCGGCTCGCACTACCACTTCTTTGAAGTCAACGAGGCGCTGGTGTTCGACCGTGCGCCAACCTTGGGCTTTCGCCTGGATATACCGGCCGGCACGGCCGTGCGCTTCGAGCCGGGCCAGGCACGCACCGTGCAACTGGTGGCCTATGCCGGAAAACGTGAGGTGTACGGCTTTCAGGGCAAGGTGATGGGCGCACTGGAGGGCAGGGCATGAGCCGTATTTCCCGCCAGGCCTATGCCGACATGTTCGGCCCTACCGTGGGCGACCGCGTGCGTCTGGCCGATACCGCGTTGTGGGTTGAGGTAGAGAAGGACTTCACGGTTTATGGCGAAGAGGTGAAGTTCGGCGGCGGCAAGGTCATCCGCGATGGCATGGGGCAGGGCCAGATGCTGGCTGCCGAGGCCATGGACCTGGTGCTGACCAATGCCCTGATCATCGACCACTGGGGCATCGTCAAAGCCGACATCGGTATCAAGCACGGGCGCATCGCGGTGATCGGCAAGGCCGGCAACCCCGATGTGCAGCCAGGGGTGAACGTGCCGGTCGGGCCGGGGACCGAAGTAATCGCGGCCGAGGGCAAGATCGTCACCGCCGGTGGGGTGGACTCGCATATCCACTTCATTTGCCCGCAGCAGGTGGACGAGGCCCTGAACAGCGGTGTCACCACGTTCATCGGCGGCGGCACCGGGCCTGCCACCGGCACCAATGCCACCACTTGCACGCCGGGCCCCTGGTACCTGGCGCGCATGCTGCAGGCCGCCGACAGCCTGCCGATCAACATCGGTTTGCTCGGCAAGGGCAACGCCTCGCGGCCTGAAGCGCTGCGCGAACAGATCGCGGCCGGTGCAGTTGGCCTCAAGCTGCACGAGGACTGGGGCTCGACGCCAGCGGCCATCGACTGCTGCCTGGGTGTGGCCGAGGAAATGGACATCCAGGTCGCGATTCACACCGACACCCTCAATGAGTCGGGCTGCATCGAAGACACCTTGGCGGCCATTGGCGACCGCACCATCCACACCTTTCACACCGAGGGGGCCGGTGGCGGCCATGCACCGGACATCATCCGCGCGGCGGGGCAGGCCAACGTGCTGCCGTCCTCGACCAACCCGACCCTGCCGTACACGATCAACACCGTGGACGAGCACCTGGACATGCTCATGGTCTGCCATCACCTGGACCCGAGCATCGCCGAGGACGTGGCCTTTGCCGAATCGCGCATCCGCCGCGAGACCATCGCCGCCGAGGACATCCTCCACGACATGGGCGCCTTTGCCATGACCTCGTCCGACTCCCAGGCCATGGGCCGGGTTGGCGAAGTGGTGCTGCGCACCTGGCAGGTCGCGCACCAGATGAAACTACGCCGTGGGCCGCTGGCACCGGACACCTATTACAGCGACAACTTCCGGGTCAAACGCTACATCGCCAAGTACACCATCAACCCGGCACTCACCCATGGCATCGGCCACGAAGTGGGCTCGGTGGAGGTGGGCAAGCTGGCCGACCTGGTGCTGTGGTCGCCGGCTTTCTTCGCGGTCAAACCGGCCCTGGTGCTCAAGGGCGGGATGATTGTCACGGCGCCGATGGGCGACATCAACGGCTCCATTCCAACGCCACAGCCGGTGCACTACCGGCCGATGTTCGGCGCGTTGGGCGCGGCACGCCATGCCACGCGCATGACCTTTCTGCCCCAGGCTGCCATGGACCGTGGCCTGGCCGAGGAACTGAACCTGCGCAGCCTGATTGGCGTGGTCAACGGCTGCCGTCGGGTACGCAAGCCCGACATGGTCCACAACACCCTGCAGCCCCTGATAGAAGTCGATGCGCAGACCTACCAGGTGCGTGCCGATGGTGAGCTGCTGGTGTGCGAGCCGGCCAGCGAACTGCCGCTGGCCCAGCGTTACTTTCTGTTCTGAAGGAGCACCGATGATTGTCTTGACCCGCCGTATCAGCGACCCCGGCACGCTTGCTGTGAGTGGCACCGTCACCCTCGATGTGGACAGTCGCATCAAGAGTCGTTTGCGGTTAACCCTGGACGATGGCCGCGAGGCCGGCTTGATGCTCGAACGCGGCCACCTGTTGCGCGGCGGTGAACTGCTGGCCGATGCCGATGGCACCCACCTGATCCGCGTGTTGGCGGCGCCCGAGGCAGTGTCCACGGTGCGCTGCGCCGACCCGCACTTGTTGGCCCGCGCCGCCTACCATCTGGGCAACCGCCATGTGCCGCTGCAGATCGAACCCGGCCTGCTGCGCTTTCAACACGACCATGTGCTGGACGACATGCTGCGTGGCCTGGGCCTGACGGTCGAGGCCGAACAGGCCCCGTTCGAGCCGGAAGCGGGCGCTTACCAAAGTGCACCCCATGGCCACAGCCATGCTCATGGCCACGATCACCCGTTCGTACGCCTGCCTGCCCATTCCTGAACTGCCCTGGAGCAACCGATGAAAAAGACTTTCGCCCTGTTTCTGCTGATGCTGGCGCTGCCAGCCTTTGCCCACCCTGGTCATGACAGCAACCCGCTGCAGGACGGCCTGTTGCACCCGCTTACCGGGCTCGATCACTTGCTGATGCTGCTGGGCACTGGGGTGCTTGCCGCGTTGACTCGGCGCAGCCTGACGTTGCCCCTGGCTACGCTGGCTGCAATGTTCGCAGGCGCTGTGTGCGGGCACCTGTTCGGCGATGTGCTGGGCATGGAAGCCCTGATTGCCGCGTCGCTGCTGGTGGCTGCCGGGGCGGTGCTGCTGCCGAGCCGCCAGTTGCTGCTGGCAATGGCCATGCCGGTGTTTGCCTTGTTCCATGGCTGGGCCCACGGTGTAGAAGCCACGCCAAGCGCGTTCTGGCAGTTCAGTGCTGGCTTCGTCACCGTCAGCGGTCTGCTGCTGGCGGCCGGCTTCGCGGTCGGTTGCCTGCTGCGCCGCCACAGCGGCCTGCAAAAGGCTTTTGGCGGTGGCCTGCTGGCCGGCGCCGCGTTGGTACTGGCCGGTTGATGAACAGCGACCTGGCGTTGCTGCGCCTGCTGCAGCTGGCCAGCCCCGGCTTGCCGGTGGGCGGCTTCACCTACTCGCAAGGCCTGGAGTGGGCGGTCGAGGCCGGCTGGGTGCGTGGCGTGGACGGCTTCGTTGCCTGGCAACGCGAGCAGGTTCACGACACCCTGGCTTGCCTCGACTGGCCGGTTCTGGCGCGCTTGTACCACGCATGCCAGGCCGAAGATGCCGCAGCGTTCGGCCATTGGAGCCGGTTCTTGCTGGCCAACCGTGAAACGGCCGAGCTGCGGCTGGAAGAACAGCAGCGCGGTGCGGCATTGGCGCGGTTGCTCGACGGCTGGCAATTGGGCCAGGCACCGGCCTGGCGCGCCAGCCTTGAGTTAAGCCAGCTGGGCGGCATGGCCTGGCTGGCCGCGCACTGGGCCATCCCGCTGCGCCAATTGGCATTGGGCCATGGTTTTGCCTGGCTGGAGGGCGCGGTCATGGCCGGGGTCAAGCTGGTACCGTTCGGCCAGCAGGCTGCCCAGACCTTGCTGCGCGACCTCGGCAACGAATTGCCCGCTGCGCTCGACCAGGCACTGGGCCTGGGCGACGACCAGCTCGGCGGTGGCCTGCCACTGCTGGCCATTGCTTCATCGCGTCACGAAACCCAATACACCCGTTTGTTCCGTTCCTGAGGACTGCCTGCATGCAAAGCTATCAACAACCCCTGCGCGTCGGTGTCGGCGGCCCGGTCGGCTCTGGCAAGACCGCGCTGCTGGAAGCGCTGTGCAAGGCCATGCGTGATCACTACCAGATTGCCGTGGTGACCAACGATATCTACACCAAGGAAGACCAGCGCATCCTCACCGAGGCCGGCGCCCTGGAGCCTGAGCGCATCGTTGGCGTGGAAACCGGCGGCTGCCCACATACGGCTATTCGGGAAGACGCTTCGATGAACCTGGCGGCGGTCGAAGCGCTGGCACGCAAGTTCGGTAACCTCGAAGTCATCTTCGTGGAAAGCGGCGGTGACAACCTCAGCGCTACGTTCAGCCCGGAGCTGGCTGACTTGACCATCTACGTGATCGACGTGGCCGAGGGCGAAAAGATCCCCCGCAAGGGCGGGCCGGGCATTACCAAGTCGGACTTCCTGGTGATCAACAAGACCGACTTGGCGCCTTATGTAGGGGCTTCATTGGAAGTGATGGAGCGCGACACCCAGCGCATGCGGCCGCAGCGGCCCTGGACCTTCAGCAACCTGAAGAAGGGCGAAGGGCTGCAGGCGGTGATCGACTTCATCGTCGAGCGCGGGATGCTGGGTGTGCGTGGCTGACATCGTGCGGCCCCTGTATCAGTTGTGACAGCAGTGTGCCTTGTCTGGCTGCCCTTCATAGCGGTCATGGTGCCGCACCCAGTCCATGGTCCCGCCTTCATTGCGTCCCAGTGGCGCAATGTCGAGGAAGTTGTAGGTATTGACCAGGATGTCCAGCCCGCGGGCGTAGGTTGAGTAGGTGTGGTACACGCTGCCGTCCGCTTCGCGGTAGAACGCACTCAAGCCAGGCAGCTCGCTTTCACTGCCGTTATACGGCTCATAGTTGTACTGCCGTTCACCCTCGTTGCCGACACTTACGCCAAAGTCTTCGTTGAAACCGCTGCCGTGTGACGAGTACCACGGGAACTGCCAGCCCATGCGCCGACGGAACGCCTGGAACTCGGCATACGGTGCCCGCGATACCGCAACCAGGGACACGTCGTGGTGTGCAAGGTGCAAGTTGGCACCGTCAAAATGGTCAGCCAGGAACGAACAACCGGGGCAGCCCTCGCTCCAGCCCTCGGCGAACATGAAATGGTAAAGCAGCAATTGGCTGCGACCCGCGAACAGGTCGGCCAGGCTCAACTCGCCGTCCGGCCCGTTGAAACGATAGTCGTGTTCGACTTTGACCCAAGGTAGGGCGCGACGGGCTGCGGCCAGCGCGTCGCGGTGGTGGGTAAAGGCTTTTTCGTGCAGCCAGAGTTGCCGGCGAGCTGCCAGCCACTGGCTGCGAGAAACCACCGGTTGCCTGCTGTCGCTAGTGCTCATGGTGCTGTCTCCACGCTGGGGATTCACACCTTAGTCGAGCACGCCCAGGTCGAATCGACAGGCACCGGTGGCCGGGCGATGAGCGGTACCTTGCTCAGCCCGAGTGGGCGATATGCCCCTCGGCAAGCTCATCGGCGCCGTCATCCTCGCCAGACAGGGCGGTGATCACGCTGAAATCGCTGACTTCCACCTTGCCGCCGCCATAGCCCAGCAAATGGAAGGAAAACGCCTTGCGCTCGGTCGGGTTGTCGAAGCTGAACTCCATCTCCAGCGGCTCGTCGGCGGTGACCTTTACCTCGTGTGGCAGGCCCAAGGGTACGTCCTGCTCCAACTGCTTGGCCTTGAGCTGGATATAGGCCGCACGTTTAGGGTCCAGCGAGCGTACCTTGACCCGCACACGGGTGTGCGAGCCTTCCGGCATTTCCAGGTACTGTGCGCCAATCAGGTTGTCGGCCCAGTCATCGTGGATGCGCTTGCGCAACTTGATCGGCGAAGGGCCGCCGAATTGGTAGCGCAGGTTGAGCGGGGTTTGCAGCAGGGATTGGTCGAGCACCCCGGCCAGGGCGCCGATCTGCTGGCCCAGCAGGCTGTCGCCTGGCCCAAGATAGCGGGCCTGGTCGGCGATGAAGCCCTCGCTGGCATAACGCCGGCAGCGCTGCTGGAAGTCACATTCGGTGAACACGCCCTGGCCGTTGTGGTAGCGCAGCATGCCGTTGGTGTAGGAGATCATCTCGCGGCCGGTGTCGTAGTCCCGGTACAGCGAGCGACCGCCAAGCGCGACAGGAATGGGCAGTGCGAAGTAGTCGAGCAACGAGGTGGCCAGGTCGATGTGGCCGTAGGTGCCGCGCTTGATGGTCGGTAGCTGGGCCTGCTCCGGCGCCAGGGTAAGGTTGAAGCCCCAGGACGAAGCCAGGCGCACGCCATCGATGCCATGGGACTCGTCGGACGTCAGCACCACCAGCGTGTCCTTGAGTACGCCCTGGCGTTCGAGGTTGTCGAGAAATGCCCCGACGGCGTCGTCCAGGTAGGCGACCGCTGCCTGTTTCGGCGTGTCGTAGCGCTCGAGGTACTCGGCCGGCGCCGAGTAGGGCTGGTGGGTGCCCACGGTGAGCAGGGTCAGCATCCATGGCTTGTCCTGCTTCTGCAACTGGCCGACGTAGCCCAGGGCACCCTCGAAGAAGGCGCGGTCATCCTTGCCCCATGGGAAGTCCAGGTAGTTCTTGTTGCGGAACCACTCCAGGCCATGCACCGAATCGAAACCGATGTGCGGCATGATGCGGTCCTTGGCCATGAAGCGCAGGCCCGCGCCTTGCAGGTAGTGGGTAGTGAAACCGGCCTGGCGCAACTGTGCTGGCAGGCAAGCCTGGTTGCGCTCGTTCTGGGTCAGCAGCTCCACGCCCTTGGGCGTGCCATTGGCCAGCTTGTCGTAGTCGCCGCACAGCATCGCGTACAGGCCGCGGATGGTCTGGTGGGTGTGCAGCACGTAGTCCGGGGTGTTCATGCCGCGCTCGGCCCACTTGCTGAGCTTGGGCATCAGGTCTTCGTCGAAACGACTGTTCAGCGCCTGGCGGTTGGGCCGCAGGTAAGCGCCGGGGATGCCTTCCATGGTGATGACCAGCAGGTTGCGGGCAGTTCCCGGGCCGGTAAACAGCCTTTGCCCATGCAGGTCGGATTGGGTCAAGCCGCTGCTGGCCAGCGGGGTGAAGGGTTGCGTACGGCCAAGCCAGCCTTCGACCTGGCGTTGCAGGTTGCCAGCCCCGGCAGACATCAGCTGGTGGGTGAGGTTGTATTGCCGCCACTGGTCGGCATCGGAAGGCACCAGTTGCTGGCTGCCCCAGTGGGCGCCAAACAGCAGTACGGGGATGGCCCAGGCCTTGCGCGGCAGTGGCTGGCCACGCTGTGCGCGGCTGCGCCAGGCACAGGCCAGCCAGGCCAGCAGAGCACTGCCCAGCACCCAAGGCAGCCAGGCATGGGCCAGGCCGCCACCGGTGGAGTTCTCCATGAACTGCGGGTCGAGCAGGTAGGTCAGGTCGGCGCTGGTGGGCAACCGGCCCACCGCGCTTACGAGTTCGGCCGAGGCTACCCACAGGGCCGCCCAGGCCAGCAGCACGGGCAGTGCCAGCCACCACGGCCGGCGGTGCAGCAACAGCACCAGCAGGCTGCCGAGGGCGAGGTCGGACAGGTAACCGAGCGGGTTGGACCAACCCAGCATGGCGCGCGTACCCAGTGGGATCACCAACACCAAGGCTGCCAAAGCGGCAAGCCGGGTGCGTGGGTGGTCGGACAGGTTCTTCACAAAAACTTCCCTTTTGCCATTAAATCGTCATGCATCTGTGCTTGATGATAACAGGCCGGGGCAGGGAAGGCGGGCGGTTACAAGGCTGGTAACCAAAAGCCGGGCCCGTTCGCACGGGCTCGGCCGATGGCGAGTCTCAGAAGTAGTAAGGGAATTTCAGGCTGAAGGAGAAGTCTGGGGCATCGTCGGTCAGACCAATGGACAGGTTGGGCACGATGGTCAGGTTGTTGGTGGCGGCGAAGGTCAGGCCGATGTTGAAGTTGGCGGCGTTGTAGTCACTGTTGGAGATCGATTGCCAGTCACCGCCATCGGGTTTGATCTTGCTCTTGCGGGCGAACTGGTCGGACACCGAGAACGACATGCTCATCTTCTCGTTCAGGGCAAAGGCGATACCGCCGCCGATCTGCCACGAGTCGCCGAGCTTGACGTCACCCGGCACCTTGCTGTTGACCTGCGGGCTGATGTCGCTGAACGAGTCCTGCATGTTGTAGGTGTAGGACAGGCTGCCGAACAGCACAGCCGGGTCGAAGGTCTTGACCAGCGAGATACCCGGTGTGATCGACCATACGCCGTTGCCGGTGGGCAGGCTTTCCGGCACCGACAGGTTGCTGTTGCCGTCTACCTCGCGCAGCTTGATGCCATACGGGTCCTTGCCGGTCGGCGCCTTGACCCGCAGGGTGGCGACGGCGTCAGGCCAGGTTTCGTCCTCGTCGAGGAACTTGTAGGCCACTCCAACGTTGACATCGCCAATTTCCGGGTCGCGAGTGACGGTTGCATCGGAGGTACTGGCCCCGGCGCCACCGGCGCCGCCAGACGAGTAGGTGGACTCGCGGTACACCACGGGCACGTTGATATCGAACTGCCAACGCTGCGCCAGGTTGTAGCGCGCAGTCATGTCCAGGGTCCAGTTGTCGGCCTTGATCCGGTCAAGGTTGATGCTGCCCAGAAAGATCGAGTCCAGCGCCAGGAAGCCATTGAGCGTAAGCGCCCGGGTATCGTAATGGGTATACGTGACGCCTGTTTCGAAGCTGAACTTGCCGCCGCCAAAGAACCCGCTGGCTTCGTCATAGAGGTTGGAAACGCTTTGCGCCGGTTCGGAATCGGCCGTCAGCGCCTGCCCGTACGAGCTACCAGTGGTGCCAGGCGTGCCAGAAGCGACAGTCTGCGCACCCTTCACCCCCTCGGCGGGGGACTTGACCAGGCGTTTGGGCGGCGCCGCTGCAGGGGCCTCCTCAACCTGGCGCACGCGTTGCTCCAGCACCATCAGTGCCTGTTGCTGTGCCTCGTACCGACGTTTGAGTTCGATCAGTTCCTGTTTCAGCGCTTCGACCTGAGGGTCGGCGGCTGCGTAAAGTGCTGTGGCGGGGGCCAGGGTAGCGAAACACACAAAAGCTCTAAGCGTAAAAGATCGGTACATGGAGTTGCCGTCCCTTCCAACTACTTTTGATGAGACTGAGCGTAGATCAGTATCCGAAGGTGCGAAGACCTTTGAGCTGGTCAAGGCTGCCGTTGAGCGAAGCCGCGGTCGGCACGCTCTCACGCATCACGACATTCAATGATGTGACGTTGCTGACCAGGTTGCCGTTGCCGAGCAGTGTCGAGTTCTGCATCAGGCCGCCTTGGGCCAGCCGCTGCATGCTGCTGCCTTGGTTATTGCTGGCATTGATGTTGAGTTGCACGCCCACACCGCTGGAAGACACACTGAGCGCACCAGCGCCGTTCTCCCCAACCAGGGTCTGGCCGGCGGCCAGTACCTGCCCTTGCTGTTGTACGGCGGGAGCCTGGTTGGCCTTGGTCACGTTGATGTCGACGTTGTTGTAGGCGGCATTGTTGTCGCCGGCCGCGCGTACCACCTGGGTCACACCCTCGGTGGTGGCAAGGCCGTTGCCACCTGTGACCACGCCAGTCCCGGCGGCGGAAGCACCGCTCGGTGCCGTGCCGGTGCCTTTTTCATCAATCATCGAGACATAGAACTGAGGCTTGATGGTCGACTGCTGAACCTGCAGCGTTGACGTTGCCCCGATCACATCGCCCTTGGCATTTTGCCAGGTGCTGGACATGACGATGCCGAAGCTCACGATTCGTCCGGGCATCACGTAACGGCCGCGCAGGTTCGCCAGCTCCTGGTCCTTCAGTTCGATGGGTTTGAACGCCTCTGCGTGGCTGGGCAAGCTGGCTGCCAGGCAGGCCATGGCCAGCCACAATGAAGTCTTCATGAAATGCTCCCTGGAGCATCATGCTCCTTGTCATTAGAACAGTCGTTAGAAGAAGTCGCTTTTGATGAAGCCGAAGTCCAGTAGCTCGGTGTCCTTCACTGGGGTGAAGTTGTTCACCCGGCCCTTGGCGGTCAGTGGCAGGGGCGGGTCGAGCAGGACGTTGTTCTTGTCGTAACCTTGGCCGATCACGGCGAAGATGATGCCGTTCCAGCCTTTGAGGAAATCGTCGATCTTGTAGCGCCTGTGGCCCAGCACCGGGTCACCGACGTACACCCAGCCTTTGTCGACCTTCTGCATGACCACGAAGTGCTTGTAGCCGCGCACATCCATCAGCACCACGACCGGAATGCGCACGCTGTGCAGGGTGTCGGGGGCCACCCGGTAACCGCGGGCACGCATCCCCAGGCTCTCGACGTAGCGTTTCATGTCGAGCATCGAGAAGCCTTGTGTGCGCACCAGGTCCTGGTCGGCGTGGGCCAGCATGCCTTCGATGATCTGGTGTTCGTCCACATCCAGCCAGTAGGCCTGGCGCAGGATGGTCGCCAGCGCGGCGGCGCCGCAGCTGAAGTCGGTCTTTTGTTGCACCAGGTCGGCGAACTTGCGCTCGCGAACGCTCTGGATTGGTTTGAACACCACAGCACCGCCCGGCAGGACGGACAGTGGCATTTGTGCAGCTTCGCTCACGCTGGCCAGGCACAGCAGAAACGCCAGGGCGATAATGCGCATGATCGGATGCCTTCCGGTTCTGTTGAAGAAAGGCCCCCCGAAGGGGGCCTCAAGCACAACGGTCAGAACGAGGTGTTGGAGATGGCCAGCGAGTTGCTCTGCTGGTTGCCCACACCGGCTGCCACGTTCACGCCCAGGTTGCCGCTGCCACCGTTCACCGAACCGCTAAGGGTTGCAGTGTTGGTAACAGGGTTGGCCCAGCCGGTCGGGGTCAGCACTTGGAAGGACACGGTATTGCTCAAGTCGTAAGCACTGCTTTCGCTGTAGCTCTTCGACACGTCGTTCGAGGATTGTTTCGATTTTTCGCCAGACTTCGAGAAGTCAGACGCCGAAGCATTCTCGTACGAAGAATCGTGAGACTTGGTGTACGAAGAATCCTTGGACTTGTCATACGACGATTGATGCGACTTGTCGTAGTTGGAGTCGAAGGCTTTCTCGAACGACGAGTCGTAGGCACTTTCGTGCGACTTGTCGACCGAGACATCCAGCGATGCGTTCAACGAACCGTCGAAGGTGCTGGAGCGGGTGCGCTCGCGACGGCCATCATCGGTGGTGAGGGTGCGGGTAGCGTTGGCTGCTGCATCCAGCGATGCGTTGAGGTTGGCGCTGCTCGACGAGCTGTTGCTGCCGCTGGCTGAGCCGTTCAGGCCCCAGCTGTTGGAGCCACTGGCGCTGGAGTTGTTGGAGCCGCTGGCGTTCGAGCTGCTCGAACCGCTGGAATTCCAGCCACTGGAGCCGCTGGAGCTGGCGCTTTGCGCGCCGGCCACGCTGAAGCTCGACGACGAGCTGCGGTCGTCGGTCGAGTTGAACGTGCCATCACGCGAGCTCGAGCCGCTGGCCGAGGTGGTGATGGTGATCGTATCCACACGGTAGGTGCGGTCGGCGCCGTTGTTTACCGTCAGGCCTGGCCCGTCCTGATTGGCCGAAGCGGTGGCGGTGGCGTTACCCAGTGGGGCGCCGGTGTTGGCGATGGCCATGGTGTTTTTCTGCTGGTTGAGGTCGCCGCCGGCGATGTTGATGCCGATGTTGCCCTCAGCCCCGCTGGCCGAGCCGCTCATCACAGCCGAAGACTGGGTCGAGTAATTGTCGACCCGGTTGTTTCTGCTGGTTTGCTCGACGTCGGCGGTGGCGTTGGCCATGCCGAACACGAAGCTGTTGTCCAGGCTCGACTCGGAGCCGGCGTTGGCAATGGCCGCGGCGTTATCCTGCTGGTTACCGTTACCAGCCGCCACGTTGATGCCGACGTTGCCGCTGGAGCCTGTGCCAGAGTCACTCATCTCGGCTTCGTTGATGGTGCCTTGGTTGGTGATGCGGTTATCGGTGCTGGATTGGGTATCCCAGGCATTGGCCGTTGCATACACAGGGATTTTGGTGGGTGGAGGCGTGTGCTGACCATTGTTATGGTGGCCGTTATGGTGGTCATTACGCCGATCGTTTTGCCCAGCTTGTACAGCAACAGCCATGACCGCAGCAATTGCGAAAACCAGAGGCTTGATTGCCATCGAGGGTTTCATGGTGATTCTCCGTACTCTATTAGGTTAAGTGTCGTTCTTAACTGAAGGGTCAATCCGCGACCCGGATGCTCAAGGTGTTGGCCATGCGGTTTCCCACCCCGGCACTCTGGTTCAACTGGATCACGCCACGGCTACCGGTGAAGGCCTGATCACTGGTGGTGACCTGGCGATAGCCGGCTGGAATGTCAGTTGCTCCGGAGTTGTTGATCAGCGCCACGTTCTGTTGCATGAGGACGCTGTCGTCGATGCTTTGCGGCTGCGCACCAATACTGATGCTCAGTGCGTTGGCTTGCTGGGTGTTGGCGCCGGCGCTCTGGTTGACCCCCAGGGCGCCACTGCCGTTGCTGAAGGCGTTGCCCTGGATGGTCGAGCGGGCATCCATCGCGGGGTCGGCGGGGGTGTTCAGGCGTTGGCGGATCTGCGTGCTGGCGTTTGCTTCAGGGCCGACGGCGATGGCGCGCGCATTGACCTGTTGCTGCTTGTCGCCAGCGGCCTGGTTGACCGACAGGTTGCCCTGATAGCGGCTACCGGAGCTGTCGATGTCGGCGTTGTTGATGACTGGAACCAAGGATTGCGCGAAGGCCGGTGCGCTGCACAGGGCGGCCAGAATCAGCAGCATGTGCTTCATCTCACTTGCCCCCGCCGGTCAGGATCTGCAGCGGCGCGAGGCCACGCTGCACACTTGAGTTGACCATGTTGGCGATGCCGTTACCTGAGCCACCGGTGCCGCGCCCGCCCGACAGATTGGGTAATTGGTTCTGGTTACCGAGGTTACCGCCCAGGTTGTTGGTCTGCTGGGTGATCATGTTGCTGATGCCTGCGCCGCTGCTGATGCTGGCGAAGTCGCCATCACTCAGTTCGTTGGTTTGCTTGAGCACGTAGGCAGAAGGGTTGGCGTTGACCGTGGTAGGGCTTGGGTCTGGGATCAGGGGAGGGATCGTCGCGTTGCGTACCTGCACGTCGCGCTTGATGATGATGATCCCGTTGTCCGCTTGGGCCGTCAGGCTCAATGACCCCAATACGCAACCTACCAACAGCAGGTGATGGAGGCGTTTGTCTCTTTTCCTCACGACGGCAACTCCTTCTTTGAGCGCTGGCCCTGTTCAGCGATGCGAACAACAGAGCAGAAGGTGTGCCGTTTTTGAGAAGCGTTTGCAGATCAAGCGGTTAGCCTGGATGGCTAACAAACTGCGGCGTATTCTGTCTCAGTGATGAAACAGCCGGCCGCAAGCGTTGCTAGGCAAGCCAGCAGTGGCCTTGATTGGAAGGGTTTTTGCAAGGGTGTTTCATGAGCTTGACACTGTGCCCGAAGCGGGGGAAAGCCCCGCAATTTCGGGGGCTTTGCCCCAACGGAGTGTGTCAGGGGCTTAACACTCGGTCGGGCAGGCTGGCGTATCGCTATCAAGCAGCGTAGCAACTGCTTGCAAGGCCAGCAATTGGCGCTGCGGCCAATTGCCCTCAAGTATCTGGTGCGGCTGATTGTGCCGCTTCAGCCAGGCCAGGCTGTCGTCGAAAAAGCGTTGGCGGTCGCCAAGGTCGGGCTGGCAACGCTGGCCATCGCCAACCCAATCCACCCCTTGCGGGCTAAGCAACAGGTGCAGGTCGTAACGCCGCGCCAGCAGTGCCTGTTCAAGCCAGGTCGGGCAGTCATCGAACAGCGCTTGGCTCCAGAGCATATTGCTGAGCAGGTGGGTGTCCAGAATCAGCAGCGGCGGTGCCTGCTCGCGTGCCCGGTCTTCCCAGGCCAGTTGCCCGCGGGCGATGGCGGGAATGTCGGCGTAGCAGGTATCGCGGCGTTCCTGGTCGATGAAATGGCGCACGTACTCGGCCACTACCACGCCACCGAAATGCGCCTGGATCACCCCGCCAAGCCAGCTTTTGCCGCTGGACTCGGGGCCGCATAGCACCAGTACCTTCATGGCCTGCTCTGCGTTCATGGCTGCACCAATGCCGGGTCACGGCGCCATTCCAGCCAGCCGCGCAGGGCAATCAGGGTGAGTACGGCGAAGAAGCCTGCGGTGAAATACAGCTGCTGGTGCAGGTATTGGCCTACATAGATGATGTCGACCACCACCCACAATGGCCAGCACTGCAGGCGTTTCTGTGCCATCCACAGTTGCGCCACCAGGCTGAAGCCGGTCAGGGTGGCGTCCAGCCAGGGCAGGGCAGCATCGGTCCAATTGGCCATGGCCGCGCCCAGGGCGGCGCTCAGCAGCACCCCGGCGGCCAGGCCGGTGAACAGCGCCGGGCGTTGCAGGCGGGAGACCTGGCGGGCTTCTTCTGCGTGCTCGGGGCGCTTCCACTGCCACCAGCCGTACAGTTGCAGGATGGCGTAGGCCACTTGCAGCAGCATGCCCGAGTACAGCTTTACCTCGTAGAACAGCCAGCCGTAGATCAGCACCATGACCAGACCGATCGGCCAGCACCAGGCGTTCTGCTTGACCGTGAGCCAGACAGCGGTGACGCCGAGGACGGCGGCGATGAGTTCAAGGCCGGACATCGGCGATCCTTGGAGAGACTATCGGGGAAGGGGCGCGATTGTAACGGGTCGGCCGGGGAAGGTGTAGGGCCGTGAGGGAGCGGCCTTGCGTCGCGAAAGGGCCGCAAAGCGGCCCCAGGATTACGGCGTCAGCGCATAGATTGCCGGCCTTTCGCGGCACAAGGCTCCCACAAGGGCTGCGCTGCGTTCTATCGCTATACCCGAAACTGCCGCAGTAACTGCTCCAATTCCTCGCTCAACTGCCCCAACGCCATCCCGGCATCGCTGGACTGCCGCGCCGCATCAGCGGTCTGCTGGGACAGCCCTGCGGTGTCCAGCACGTTGCGGTTGATTTCTTCGACCACATGCGCCTGCTGCAAGGTGGCACTGGCGATGGATGCATTCAATGCAGTGAGGTTGTTCAGTGCCTGGTTGATGGCGTCCAGGCTTGCTCCGGCCTCGCGGGCTTGCTCGACGGTCTGGCGTGACGCCTCGCTGCTGGTGTCGATGGCCTTGACCGCAGCGTCCGACTGGCTTTGCAGGTGCTCGATCATGGTGTGGATTTCGGCCGTTGACTGCGCCGTGCGCTGGGCCAGCAGGCGCACCTCGTCGGCGACCACGGCAAAACCGCGGCCTTGCTCGCCGGCCCGTGCCGCCTCGATGGCCGCGTTCAGCGCCAGCAGGTTGGTCTGCTCGGCAATGGAGCGAATCACCTCCAGCACGCCGCCAATGCGTGTACTGTGCCCGGCCAGGTCGCGGATTACCTGCACGGCCTGCTCGATGGTCAGCGACAGCCGATCGATTTGCGCCAGGCTGCCGTGAATGGCCTGCTGGCCGTGCGTCACCTGCTGCTGTGCGGTGCGCATTTCCCCGGCGGCTTGTTCGGCAGTCTTGGCCACGTCCTGCACGGCGTAGGTCACCTCATTCACCGCCGTGGCCACCTGGTCCATCTGCAGCGATTGCTGGGCGCTGTGTTGTTGTGCGGCGCCCGCATTGTCGCCGACGTGCCCAGCGGACTGGGCCAGCGCATGGGCCGCCCCCTGCAGTTGGCCGACCACGCCTTGCAGCTTGCCGTTGAAGCGGTTGAAGTGCTCGCCCAGGTGGGTGATTTCATCGCGGCCATGGGTGTCCAGCCGTCGAGTAAGGTCGCTTTCGCCGCTGGCGATGTTGCCCATCGCCTGCACCGCTTCTTGCAACGGGCGGGCGATGCTGCGGGCAATCAGCATGACCAACAGCGCCATCAACAGGGCAATGCCCACGCCGACCAGCGAGGCGTCGCGTAGCTGGCGAGCGAACTCGGCCTGTACGTCATCGACGTACACGCCCGAACCGATGATCCAGCCCCACGGTTTGAACAGCTGTATATAGGAGGTTTTAGCGACCGGCTCGCTGGCGCCGGGCTTGGGCCAGCGATAGTTGACGGGGCCGGCGCCCTGCTGGCGGGCCAGGGCGACCATTTCGTTGAACACGGCAAAGCCATCGGGGTCGCGGATGGCGGAAAGGTCCTGGCCGTCGAGCTTGGGGTTGGCCGGATGCATGATCATCTTCGGCCCCAGGTCGTTGATCCAGAAATAGTCGTCGTGGTCGTAGCGCAGCGCTCGCACCACTTGCAGTGCTTGCTGCTGGGCGGCTTCGCGGCTGAGCGTGCCGGCCGCCTCCAGGCCTTGGTAATAGGCCAGCACACCGGCGGCGGTCTGCACCACATGACGGGTCTTTTCTGCCTTGGCCTGGTACAGGTCACCGTGGATCTGGCGCAGCATCAGCAGGCCCAGCACCACCAGCATGGCCACCGCCACTACAAGGATCAGCCACAGGCGACGACTGATCGACATCGATCTCAGAGTGTTCATCCACCAGCTCCCGCATTGTTCTTTTTATTGAGGTGCATCGAAGCATGCTTTGCAGCAAGCCCCCACTCGACTAATGGCTAAGTGCTATCTTCGTAATAGTCTGCAGCAGGTCGCGTAAAGCGATTGCAAAGGCGCTCTGCTAGGATTTCGGCCGCGCAAGATGAAACCTTTAACAAGCGTGAACTTTTCTACTGGCGTTGCGCCCAACAGTCGCTGTAAAACAGCCGGGCCGCGTGCGGCAATCACAAGCAAATCAAGAACAAGGGGCCTGCAACGAGCAGCGCTCCATCGGGGGAATGATGGATTTTTGGACTGCCTTCCAGGCAATCATCTTGGGCGTGGTCGAGGGGTTGACGGAGTTTCTGCCGATCTCCAGTACCGGCCACCAGATCATCGTCGCCGACCTGATCGGTTTTGGCGGCGAACGGGCCATGGCTTTCAATATCATCATCCAGCTGGCGGCGATCCTGGCGGTGGTGTGGGAGTTTCGCGGCAAGATTCTCGAAGTGGTCTTCGGCCTGACCAGCCAGCCCAAGGCGCGCCGCTTCACGGGCAACCTGCTGTTGGCGTTCATGCCGGCGGTGGTCCTGGGCGTGCTGTTCGCCGACCTGATTCACGAGTACCTGTTCAACCCGATCACCGTGGCAACGGCACTGGTGGTCGGCGGCGTCATCATGCTCTGGGCCGAGCGCCGCGAGCATCGTGTGCAGGTGGACCATGTGGACGACATGCGCTGGAGCCATGCGTTGAAAATCGGCTTTGTCCAGTGCCTGGCGATGATCCCGGGCACGTCACGCTCCGGCTCGACCATTATCGGTGGCCTGCTGTTTGGCCTGTCGCGCAAGGCAGCGACCGAGTTCTCGTTCTTCCTGGCAATGCCAACCATGGTCGGTGCAGCGGTGTATTCGGGCTACAAGTACCGCGACCTGTTCCAGCCCGCTGACCTGCCGGTGTTTGCGATTGGCTTCGTGACTTCGTTCATCTTCGCCATGATCGCCGTACGGGCGTTGCTCAAATTCATTGCCAACCATAGCTACGCGGCATTCGCCTGGTACCGTATCGTGTTCGGCCTGCTGATTCTGGCGACCTGGCAGTTTGGCTGGGTTGACTGGTCGACCGCACATGGCTGAGGCACTGCGCGGGCAACGAGCCGAAGGCGTGCGCAATGTGCGCCTGAAGCTGTTGCTGTTAGGCCTGCTGTGCCTGTTGCCAGGCCTGGGTGCGGCGCGCATGGCCTGGAACGACCAGGCCTGGTGGCCGCTGGCGCTGTACCCGGCGATGAGCCTGATCAGCCTGTTGCTGTACTGGCAGGATAAACGGCAGGCGCGTACCCAGGCCTGGCGCACACCGGAAAAAGTGCTGCATGCCAGTGAATTGCTGGGCGGCTGGCCGGGGGCGCTGTTGGCGCAGCAGCTGTTCCGACACAAGACCCGCAAGGTCTCGTACCAGTTGGTGTGCTGGGGGATTGTGCTGGTGCACCAAGTGTTCTGGGCCGACTGGCTGTTTTTTGAAGGGCGCTATCTGCCCTTTGCTTGAGGTTTACCTGTACCGGCCTTTACGCGGGTACAGGTCGATCACATGACCAGCCCCACCTGCAACCGCTTGGGCAGGCGTCGCACCACCAATTGATGCGAGCGCTGCAATAAGTCACACAGCTCATCACGCCCCATTGGGTAGGGCAGTGCCATGCTGACCCACTTCGCCCGCGCCAGGTATGGCGCCGGCCGAACCCCAGGGCGGTCGCAATAGCCGAGAAACAGCTCGTCGGCCACCTTGAACGACAAGCCTGCGCCGGCCAGGTCGAGTACCGCGAACATCTTGTTGCCCGCCACCGAGAACACCCGGATGCCGCCCCATTTGTAGTCTTCCCGCGCACCCGGCAGGCTCAGGCAAAACGCCGCCACCTGGGCTTGGCTCATCTTTCGCTCAGACATACCGCTCTCCACAGGCTTCGAATGATGCCGCCAGGTGATCGATCCACACCCGCACTGCAGGCAGCAAACCACGCCGATGGGGATACACCGCCTGCAGATAGCCACCCGGTAGCGACCAGTCTGGCAGCAGGCGCACCAGTTCGCCGCGCTCCAGTTCTTCTTCACAAAACATGCTGGGCAACGCAGTGAAACCCAGGCCGGCTCGTACAGCAGCATTACGTACTACGAAATCATCGATCGCCAAGCGTGGCTCCAGGGCGATTTCCTGCTGCTTGCCATCGGGGCCGAGCAGGCGGAAGTGCACCAGCCGGTCTGCCTCGGCGGCGCCCAGCACCGGTAATGACGCCAACTCGCCTGGTTCACGAATGTGGTCAGCGAAACCGGGCGCGGCCACCAGTTGCATTTGCGCCTGGCGCAGGCGGCGGGTAACCAGGGCCGGGTCTTCGTCGCCCAGGTCGCGTACGCGCAACGCCACATCGATACCTTCGGAAATCAGGTCTACCCGGCGGTTGATCAGCACCATGTCCAATTGCACCAGCGGGTACTGCTCAAGAAAGCGGCTGATCACATCCGGCAGGAACGCATGCGCCAGAGCTACCGGGCATGACACGCGCAAACGCCCGCGTGGTTCGCTGCTCATGCTGGCCACGGTTTCATCGGCAGCTTCGGCCTCCAACAGCATGGCCTGGCAATGATGCAGGTAGCGCTCACCTACCGCGGTGAGCTTGAGTTGCCGGGTGGTGCGTTGCAGCAGGCGTGTGCCCAGGCGCTCTTCAAGTTCGGCGATACGCCGTGACAGGCGCGACTTGGGGATGCCTAGCTGGCGCCCGGCGGCGGCGAACCCGCCGGCTTCGACCACGCGTGCGAAGTAAAAGAGGTCGTTGAGGTCTTGCATGGGAATGTCTCACTGTTCCACCTGTGGGACAAACTAACGCATTTTTGCCAGCTTATCAGCCATTGCTCACCTCGGTAGGATTCTCCCCATCGTGATCGCCCACTGATGCGGTCTTCAATAACAGGAGAGTCCCATGAAACTGTTGCACATCGATTCGAGCATCCTGGGCGACAATTCCGCCTCCCGCCAGCTGAGCCGCGAAGTGGTCGAGGCCTGGAAGGCTGCAGACCCAAGCGTCGAGGTGGTTTACCGCGACCTGGCGGCCGATGCCATCGCCCACTTCTCTGCCGCTACCCTGGTAGCTGCGGGCACCCCTGAAGACGTGCGTGACGCCGCCCAGGCTTTCGAAGCCAAGCTGAGCGCCGAGACCCTGGAAGAATTCCTGGCTGCCGACGCTGTTGTGATTGGCGCGCCGATGTACAACTTCACCGTGCCGACCCAGCTCAAGGCCTGGATCGACCGCGTCGCTGTCGCCGGCAAGACCTTCCGCTACACCGAAGCTGGCCCCGAAGGCCTGTGCGGTGACAAGAAAGTGGTGCTGGTTTCCACCGCCGGTGGCCTGCACGCTGGCCAGCCGACTGGCGCCGGGCATGAAGATTTCCTGAAAGTGTTCCTGGGCTTTATCGGTGTCACCGACCTGGAAATTGTTCGCGCCCATGGCCTGGCCTATGGCCCGGAGCAGCGCAGCCAGGCGATTGATGCTGCACAGGCGCAGATTGCCAATGAGCTGTTTGCTGTGGCCTGATTCAACGGCCCTGCTCGGAACATGAAGGTTTTCGCGCCCCCACAGCGGGGGCGCGACAGCCTTACGCTACCGGGATCGCCGGATCAGCCGCAGCCAGTGCTGCTGTGCGATCGGCTGCTGGCGGGTAAATCCACACGGTATTGATTTGCGATTTCAGTATTTTGGCCTCGGCCTTGTCCTGCGGTGGTGACACCGTACGTTCCCATCCCTCGGTATACACCGCACCCCAGGCGCCCAGGTCAAGGCAAGTCACGTACTTGGGCTGGCTGTAGGTCTTCGGCGCCACGCCAACCAGTTCGGCGGCCGCATTGTTGCCCGCATGACGCCCCAGCGCAATCGCGTGCTGGCAAGACATCACCGCATGGTTGCCAAGTTCGTCACAGGCGGCGTAAGCCACGTCTCCAGCGGCATACACCGAATCACTACCCTTGACCTTGAGGTTGCCATCGACGTGCAGGCGCCCCTGATGGTCGCGCTCGCCACTGATCTGCTCGGTGAGCGGGTTGGCCTTGAAGCCCACAGTCCAGATCACCGTACCCGCGTCGATGCGTTGGCCGTTGTCCAGCAGCACGCCGGCAGGGTCTACCGAAGCCACCGTAGCGCCACAGATCCATTCCACGCCCAACGCCTCGCTTGCCTGCTCGATGCTCGGGCGGATGCCGTCACCCAGGGCCGCGCCAATTCTTGCGCCTCGGTCGACTATCACCACACGCAACGCAGCGTCTTCACCCAGTATCGCGCGCAAGCGGGCCGGTAGTTCGGTGGCGGTCTCTATGCCGGTAAAGCCGCCCCCGGCCACCACCACGGTATTGCGTGCCGGCGTGTCGGGCAGCCTTTCCAGCGACTTGAGATGGGTTTCCAGGCGTGCGGCACTCTCGAGTTTGTCGACATCGAAGGCATGTTCGATACCGACCCTGTCAGGCCGGTTCAGCTCGCTGCCACAGGCCATGATCAGGCGGTCGTAGGGCAGGGCGCACGACGTGCCGCTGGGGGTGCGATAGCTGACTCGGCGCGCCCCTTCATCAATATGGCAGGCGGTGCCTTGCACGAAGCGGACATTGACGGCATCGAACAGCGCCTGCAGCGGCGCGGCCATGGTGTGTACGTCGGGCTCGTAGAAACGCGGACGCACATGCAGCTCGGCCTGAGGCGCAAGCAGGGTGACCTCGACATCCTTGCTGCCGTTGAGGTCAAGCTGACGGATGGCGCTGAGCGCGCTCCACAGGCCGGCAAAGCCCGCGCCAATGATCAGGATCTGCTTCATGGTTGTGCTCCTTTGAAGTTCGGATGACAAGGTAGACCCAATTGCGGGTCAACGGTGTTACCAGCGCCTGCAGGAGTGCTTCAGAATGTTGGCGGTGTGATTACCCAGATCACCACGGCATCCACGTCACCGGGGTTGCCATAGCGATGTGGTTCCTGGCTCGAGAAACTGAAGCTGTCGCCCTCACTCAGCTGGAAATGCCGCTCGCCCACCCACAGCTCGAAGGTGCCGCTCAGCAGGTAGCCGGCTTCTTCGCCGTCATGGCTGTAGCTTTGCTGGCTGTAGGTGCCCGGGGGGAAGCGTGAGTGCAGGATCTCCAGCTGGCGGTTGGGCTGCGGGGTGAGCAGTTGATCGACGATGCCGTCTTCATAGTGCACGCTCAGGCGGCTGTTGCGCCGCACCACATAGCCCTGGTCCTCGGGCGCGGTGGTGGCTTCGCTGGCGAAGAACCACTGGATGGTCACGCCCAGGCTGCGGGCGATGTTGAACAGCGCCGGGATAGACGGGTAGGAGAGGTTGCGTTCCAGCTGGCTGATGTAGCCCGCAGTCAATTCACTGTGTGCGGCCAGCTCCGCCAGGGTCATGCCGCGGCGCTTGCGCAGGCCGCGGATGCGTGTGCCGAGAAACTGCGGCGCGGCGCCCCCGGTTTCGCTGGCGGGGGGCTGGGGGAGTTGGCTCATGCACGTCGGTCCATCGCAAAAGCCGCAGTATGTACAGCCTCAGAGCGCCCAGGCAACTGTCAGGCCATCGTGAATGGCCTCTTCGGCCGTGCGCGGCGCCAGGCAGTCGCCAATCCGTCGTACCTCCACCAGGCCTGCCAGTTCAGTGGCAAGGCGGTCTTCCGGTTGATGGCCCAGGCACAGCACCAGGGTGTCGATGCCTTCGAAGATCATTGGTTCGCCGCTGGCGGTGTGCTGCAGGTACACCGTATTGTCGTCGCTGCCATACAGGCGGGCATAAGGGGTGATGGGGATGCCCAGGCGATGCAGCTCGCCGGCCAGTTGATCGCGTACATAAAGCGGCAGGCTTTCGCCGCAATTGGTGCCGTTTACCGCCAATTGCACCTGATGGCCCTCGCGTACCAGGCGTTCGGCGATACCGGGGCCGATCCAGTCGCAGCGCCAGTCGACCACCAGCACCGAACGCCCCAGCTTCACTTCATTGCGCAGGACTTGCCAGGCGTCCACCACCTGCAGCTCCCCGGTACGCTCGAACGCCGGCCAGTATGGGGTGGCACCGGTTGCCGCGATGACCAGGTCCGGGCGCTCGCGTTCGACCAGGGCGCGGTCGACCCGGGTATTGCGCACTACCTCTACACCGGCCAGGGCCATTTCCCGCTGCAGGTTGGTGCTGGCACCGCCGAACTCGCTACGCCGTGGCAGCAGCTGGGCCAGCAACACCTGCCCACCCAGCTGCGGGCCGGCCTCGTACAGGGTGACCTGGTGCCCGCGCGCGGCGGCCACGGCGGCGGCCTTCATACCGGCAGGCCCGCCACCTGCGACCATGATGCGCTTGGGCGAAATGGCGGGCGTAAGTTGCCCGTATTGCAGCTCACGACCGGTTTCTGGACGCTGAATGCAGGAAATGGCCAAACCACGGTGGAAGTGGCCGATACAGGCCTGGTTGCACGCGATGCAGGCACGTACGTCCTCGACCTGGCCGCGTTCGGTCTTGCTCGGCATCAACGGGTCGCAAATCAACGCTCGGGTCATGCCGCACACATCGGCCTGGCCGCGCGCCAGGATCAGCTCGGCTTCCTGGGGCTGGTTGATGCGCCCGGTGACGAACAGCGGTATATCGAGCTGTTGCTTGAAGGTGCCGGCCTCGCGGGCCAAGTAAGCCGCCTCGATCGCCATCGGCGGCACGATATGCACGGCGCCGCCCAGCGATGCCGAGGTGCCGGCGACGATATGCAGGTAATCGAGCTGGCCCTGCAAGGCCACGGCGGCCGCCAGTGACTCGTCTTCGCTCAGGCCCTGGGTGTCGCGCTCGTCAGCGCTGATGCGCAGGCCGATGATGAAATGTTCGTCGGTGGCGGCGCGCACAGCGGCCAGCACTTCGCGCAAGAACCTCAAGCGCTGCGCCAGTTCGCCGTTGTAGCCATCGCTGCGCAGGTTCACCCGCGGGTTGAGGAACTGCGCGGGCAGGTAGCCATGGCTGGCGACCACCTCGACGCCATCCAGCCCGGCCTGGTGCAGACGGCGGGCGGCGCTGGCGTAGCCCTGGACGATTTCGTCGATCATCGCCTGGTCCAACGCGCGCGGCATTACCCGGAAGCGCTCATTGGGCACTGCTGAGGCCGAGTAGGCCACCGCCAGCAGGCCGTCCGCCGACTCCATGATCTCCCGCCCGGGGTGGAACAGCTGCGACAGCACCACGGTGCCGTGCGCATGGCAAGCCTCGGCGAGCTGGCGGTAGCCATCAATGCACGCATCGTCGGTGGCCATCAGTACGTGTGAGGTGTAGCGGGCACTGTCGTGCACCCCGGCGACCTGCAGCACGATCAGGCCGACACCACCGGCAGCACGGTCCCGCTGGTAGGCGATCAGCTTGTCGTTGACCAGGTTGTCGGTGGGCAGGCAGGTGTCGTGCCCGGTTGACATGATGCGGTTCTTCAAGCGTTTGCCGCGGATCTGCAAGGCTTCGAACAGGTGAGGGAAGGCGGTTTGCATTCTGGCGGCTCCGGTGCGGTGTTGTTCTTGTTTTGATTATGAAAGTGTAGCTTCAGTAAAAAATCAACTTGTTTTTTTACTGGTGCACGACTAGGTTTTCGTCACCCTCTCAGCGAGGGTGTGACCTCACAACAACAAGAAAACGGGCCCGTAGGGCACCAGCAGAGGGAAACTACGATGCAGCTATTTCCACGTGTGACCAGCCTTTGTGCAGCCTTGCTGGCCCTTGGTCTGGGCAATGCGCATGCCGCGCCGCAGATGGTCGTGGTCGGTTACGGCGGCGCAGGCCAGAAAGCCCAGGATGAGGCGATCTTCAAGCCCTTCAGCGCCCAGGATGGCAGCAAGCTGATCCAGAGTGAGTACAACGGCGAGATGGCGCGCATTCAGGTAATGGCCGACACCGGTAATGTCGACTGGGACGTAGTGCAGATCGAGGGGCCGGACTTGATGCGCGGCTGCGATGAGGGCGTCTACGAGCACTTGGACTGGCAGCGCCTGGGCCATGCCGCCGAGCTGGTCCCTGACGCGGCGCAGGACTGTGGTTCGGCTGCGCTGGTGTGGAGCGTGGCCATCGCCTATGACCGTAGCAAACTAGCCCAGGCGCCGGCCTCGTGGGCCGATTTCTGGGACGTGAACAAGTACCCGGGCAAGCGGGGCCTGCGCAAGCGCGCGGTGTACAACCTGGAGTTCGCTCTGTTGGCTGACGGGGTCAAGGTCGAGGACGTTTACCAGGTACTGTCCACGCCGGCGGGTGTCGAGCGGGCGTTCGCCAAACTCAGTGAACTCAAACCCTACATCCAGTGGTGGGACGCCGGCGCCCAGCCAGCGCAATGGCTGGCGGCGGGGGATGTGGTGATGACGTCGATCTACAGCGGGCGTATCGCTGTGGCCGCGCAGCAGGGCAGCCCGCTGGCCGTGGTCTGGCCTGGCAGCCTGTACGGCATGGACTATTGGGCAATCATCAAAGGCTCGCGGCATGTCGACCAGGCGAAACGGCTGATCGCCTACGCCAACCAGCCAGATACGCAGGTGCGGTATGTGCAACAGATCCCCTATGGGCCGACCAACACCCAGGCAGCCGCCAAGCTTGACCCGGCCTTGGCCAGCTGGGTGCCTACGTCGCCGCAAAACCTGCAGGGGGCGCTGGCGATGAATGTGGAATTCTGGGTCGATCATGGCGAAGAACTGGAGCAGCGCTTCAATGCCTGGGCCAGTAAATAGCGCTCAGCACAGGCACAACCATGATGACTGCAACAAAAAAGCCAGCGGCAGGCGCTGGCGGCCTGGCTACGGATGCTGAGCAAGGTCTCGCCCGATTATCAAGCATGAACGTGCCGATACTGGCGAGTAGGAACAGTCACTGTTGCGCAACCCTTGGCCACAACTGTGCTGGTCCCAACTCAAGGAATAGCCTTATGCTGTAACGAAATATGTCTAGAAAGTTTGCAGAAGGAAGTCGCAATGCCGCTCAAGGACCTGCTCATCGCCCTGGTGGTGATTGTCGCCTGGGGAGTCAACTTCGTGGTCATCAAAGTTGGCCTCGATGGCTTGCCGCCGATGTTGCTGGGGGCATTGCGCTTCTTGTTGGTGGCGTTCCCGGCGGTATTGCTGGTCAGGCGGCCGAAACTGCCGTGGCGCTGGTTGATCGCCTACGGCGCGACCATTTCGCTGGGCCAGTTCGCGTTCCTGTTCCAGGCCATGTACAGCGGCATGCCGCCAGGGTTGGCTTCGTTGATCCTGCAGTCGCAAGCCTTCTTTACCCTTGGTTTCGCTGCGCTGTTCCTCGGTGAGCGGCTGCGCCTGGCCAGCGTGCTTGGGCTGTTGGTAGCGGCCAGCGGCCTGGCGTTGATCGGCAGCGAGGACGGCGGCCACGTGCCAATGCTGGCGCTGGTGCTGACCCTGTGTGGCGGTGCCATGTGGGGGCTGGGCAATATCATTACCCGGCGTTTTGGCTCGGTTGACCTGGTGGCATTGGTGATCTGGGGTGGGTTGATCCCGCCGCTGCCATTCCTGGCGCTGTCCTGGTGGCTGGAAGGCCCTGAACGCATCGGCCATGCCCTGGCCAACATCAGCTGGAGTTCGGTACTGGCCCTGGCGTACCTGGCGTTTGTCGCCACCATGCTTGGCTACAGCCTGTGGAGCACACTGCTGTCGCGTCACCCGGCAGGCAAGGTGGCACCGTTCTCGTTACTGGTACCGGTGATCGGCTTGAGCTCGTCGGCGTTGCTGCTGGGCGAACGCCTGACCACTACCCAGGGCTGGGGCGCATTGCTGGTGATGGCTGGTTTGCTGGTAAACGTGTTTGGTGCGCGGATCGGCCAGCGTTTGCGGGCTGCCATGGCATAAAGGGCTTAAATTCATTGAGCTGCGCTCTGTTAGAATCGGTCTCTTTTGGCCAGACCTGCGGAGCGCATTCATGATCATTTCCACCACCAGCCAACTCGAAGGCCGCCCGATTGCCGAGTACCTGGGCGTGGTCAGCTCCGAATCGGTGCAAGGCATCAACTTCGTGCGCGATTTCTTTACACGCTTTCGCGATTTCTTCGGCGGCCGTTCGCAAACCTTGGAGAGCGCGCTGCGCGAGGCCCGCGAGCAGGCCACCGAAGAACTCATGGCACGGGCACGCCAGTTGCAAGCCGATGCGATAGTGGGGGTGGATTTCGAGATCAGCATGCCGTCGGTACAGGGCGGCATGGTCGTGGTATTTGCAACCGGTACGGCAGTGCGCCTGAAGTAGAGCCGTCTGCCACTGGTCGGCGGCAAGGTGCTTGTCCGAGCGGTCTGCAAATGACCAGCTAGTCTCACTTTCACAGGCCGCGTTTCCTGGGCAACTTTTCTGGTTGCCGGCGCGACCGCCACTGGAGGGAGACAGGGCATGAGCGAATCCTTTTTCGAAGACCTGAACGATGCGTTCCCGATCAACAGCCAGGTGCGTTGCGGCCAGGCGGCATTCCGCCTGGGGTTCGCCCACATGACGCTGGATGATTCCGAACAGCTCCAGCCTGCACATCTGCAGCGCAGCAAAAAAGGCCGCTTCATGCCGCGGGTACCACTGAAGAAGTAAGCCCGCTCCAGCAAAGCCCCGCCCAATGGCGGGGTTTTTTTTGCCATTCGTTGATACGCCTCATGGTATTGCCGGGTAACGCTCGCCGGATGGCCAAGGCTGTGGTTTTCTGATGCGGCATTCCAGTAACGGAGGATTGAATGCTCATGCGAGTCAGGGAACAGACCTATTGGCAGTGGGCCGACGCCCAGCTGCACAGCCGCTGCCACGACGAAGCACTCAGCGACGGCACCATACTGGACGTACAGGTGCGCTTGTCGCGCCTTGGGGCGACGCAGCTGTTTCTGGGTTTGTACGCCGGGGATGGGCGGGCGTTGCTGGAAGAGTATTACCCCGCCCGGCCAGGCGAGACCATGACCCGCGCGCTGGTATGGGGTGTCGACCGCGCCCGAGCGATGGCAACGGGCGCCTTGCCCTTGCCGGAAACCCGCCTGCAGCGGCGCCAGGCATGAAAAAGCCCGGCCTATGCTGGCCGGGCTCTGGTAAGGGTGCGAACCCTCAGTTAAGCGGTTCGATCACCTTGACTGCCTGCTGCTCACGGGCAGCGGGCCATTCTTGTTGCAGGGTCTGCAGCACGCGGCCAACGAACTCGGTGTCGGCGGCGGCCTTCTTGCCGACGTAGCCTTGGCCACGGCGGTAGACCTTGAAGCGGGCACGCATGCTGGGCAGGTGCTCTTCAAATTCATCTTCGACGGTGTTCGGTGGCAGGCGGTCGAGGCGCACTTCACCGGTTTGGCTAACCCACAGCAGGTGGTCGTCGAGGCTGTCCTTGCGGATGGCGAACAGCTGAGCCAATTGGTCGATAGTCGGATTGTTGTTCAAGTTCATCATAAAGCCCCCATTACCCATTCGTAGGTGATTTTCACAGTTGGCGCTACCACGGTGTAGCGCACTACCAAGGCTGCTACAGCAGCATCGCAACAGGGGCTTTCTCACGCTGCCTTTTGGACAGTTTCCCTCTCCACGGACGGCCTGCGTTACCGCGCAGGCCGTCTGGAACACCCTTGCCACCGCTCCCGATCGGGGAGACGGCTTCATCATGCACAAGCGCGATGAACGGCGTCAACCATTTTGTAGTGAATATTTTCGAGCACTACATTCCTGTCGTTTTGTTCGACAATCGCGGCTTCGGCTACAGCCCGGACAGTATTTCGAAGGCCGCGCGAACCCGCGCTTCGTTCGGATAATTCCGGTTGGCCAGCAGCACTACTGCCAGCTGTTCGGAGGGGACAAACGCGGCATAGGCGCCGAAGCCATTGGTTGAACCTGTCTTGTTGTACCAGGCTGCCGACAGCGCGGGCAGGGCCGGTTGCAAGCGTGTGGTTGCCTGCGGTTCACGGATCAGCCGTGGGCTGTTGCCATCGACCAGGGTGCTCAACGTAACCGGGTAGGGGTAGCGTTCCCAGCCCAGGCCTTGGGTCATGGCGCCGACCTGGAAGTAGCCCTGCTGGGTAATGGCCGTGGCTTTCACCAGCGCCGCTGGCAGGCCCTGTGGCTGCATCTGCAGGCGCACATAGCGTAGCAAGTCGCTGGCGCTGGTCTTGATACCGTAGGCCTCGTCGGCATAAGGGCCGGGGCCGACGCGCACTGGCTTGTCGGTGGCGTCGTAGCCTTGGGCATAAAGGCCGTGGGCACTGGCTGGAACCTGCAAGTAGGTGTTCTCCAGGCCCATTTTCGCCAACAGGCCTTCGCGCATCAGCGTGGCGAACGGTTGGTGCTGTGCGCGGGCGGCCAGGTCACCGAACAAGCCCAGGCTGGGGTTGGAATAGCAGCGTTGGGTGCCGGGTTTGGCGCGAGGTTGCCAGTGGCGGAAGAAATCGACCACCTGCTGTGGTGTTTGCACCGTATCCGGGAACTGCAGCGGCAGGCAGTCGGCGCTGTAGGCGCCCAGTTCCAGCACGGTCGCGTCGCCAATGGGTACGCCGGCCAGTGCTGGATGATAGCGCTTTGCCGGGGCATCGAAGTCCAACTTGCCTTCGGCACTGGCCAGTGCGGCGAGGGTGGCGGTGTAGGTCTTGCTCAGCGAGCCGATCTCGAACAGCGTGTCGCGGCTTACCGGCACGTTGTCGGCCTTGCTGGCCACGCCGTAGCTGAAGTAGTGCGCATGGTCGCGGGCATAGATGGCCACGGCCATGCCGCTGATGCCTTGTTCCTGCATCAGCGGGCGGATGATCTGGTCGACCTTGGCCTGCAACTGGTCGTCGGCCTGTGCGCAGGCGTGACCCAAAGTGAGGGTAATGGCGGCTGCAAGTGCAGCCAGGCGAGGGCGGGGCATGGCGGGTCCTTTTATGGCACGTGTCCGTTGAGCGATACCGCTGGGGGTTCCGGCGTTAGCAGCGAAAAGCCGCAGACCTTATCGTCTGCCCTTGCACAATGACAAGATGGACACAGTGATGAAGTTTCTACGCATGTTATTCGACAATTTCACCCTGGCCTTGCTCGGGGTGGTGCTTATCGCCACCGTGCTGCCTTGCTCGGGCGATGGCGCGGTGTATTTCGGCTGGCTGACCAACCTGGCCATCGGCCTGCTGTTCTTCCTGCATGGCGCCAAGCTGTCGCGTGAAGCGATCATTGCCGGTGCCGGGCACTGGCGCCTGCACCTGCTGGTGTTTGCCTGTACGTTCGTGCTGTTCCCGCTGCTGGGCCTGGCATTCAAGCCGCTGTTCGTGCCACTGGTGGGTAACGAGCTTTACCTGGGCGTGCTCTACCTGTGCGCCTTGCCGGCTACCGTGCAGTCGGCCATCGCCTTCACCTCGTTGGCCCGTGGCAATGTGCCGGCGGCGATCTGCAGTGCGGCGGCTTCCAGCCTGCTGGGTATCTTCCTGACGCCGTTGCTGGTGATGATGTTGCTGGGCGCCAGTGGTGATACGGGCTCTGGGCTGGATGCGGTGTTGAAGATCACCCTGCAACTGCTGGTGCCGTTCGTTGCTGGCCAGATTGCGCGGCGCTGGATTGGCGCCTGGGTCAAGCGCAATGCGCGTTGGCTCAAGGTGGTGGACCAGGGGTCGATCTTGCTGGTGGTGTACACGGCCTTCAGCGAGGCTGTGGTGACCGGCCTGTGGCACACCGTATCGCCGCAGCACCTGGCCGGCTTGTTCGTGGTGTGCGGTATTTTGCTGGCGGTGGTGCTGTTTGGTACTCGCCTGCTTGGCAAGGCATTGGGCTTCGACCTCGAGGACCGCATCACCATCCTGTTCGCCGGTTCCAAAAAAAGCCTGGCTACCGGCGTACCCATGGCCCAGGTGTTGTTCGTGGGCAGTGGTATTGGCGCGATGATCTTGCCGCTGATGCTGTTCCACCAGATTCAGCTGATGGTGTGTGCTGTGCTGGCGCAGCGTTACGCCAGCCGTGAGCAGGTGGCGCAAGAGGCTTCGGCGGCGCCCTGACTGTCACGTAGCAGCAGATGCCGCACCCGCGCAGCGGCAACTGCGGCTATCTGGCCTGCCCGGAAGTACGCTCGCGCAGCGCCTTGCTCACCTCGGCCTCGATCTTGTAAGCGGGGCCTTCCAGGTCGTCATAGTTGCGCGTATAGCGTCGGGCAAACTCCTCCACGCCCAGTTCCTGGTACTGCTGCACATGCTTGAGTTCGTGCGCCCACAAGGCCACGTTGTCCTCGGCATCGTTGGCACGGCGGAAGATGATCGTGTCGATCAGTGTCACGGCGTTCACATCGGGGTTCTGCAATAGCGCATTGGCTGCGCTCATCTGTTGCTCATCCCCCACCCGAAAGCGCGCCGCATCGAGCACGGCAAAGTCGTACCAAGGTTCAAGTTGCGCCCGAATATGCAACGGAATCGGCTGCACTCCGCTGGCCGTGGCCTCGTCGCGAGCCTGGCGCAAGGCGTAGGTCAGGCTGGACGAGGCCATCACCTCAACATCCTTGAGGATCTGCCCGGCCTGGCCAGGGTCGATCGGGGCGCAGAAGCAGCCCATCAGGCACACCTGGTACTGGCCTGGCGGGCAGGCCTGTTCGGCGAACGCTGGCAGGGCCAGCAGCAACCCCAGCAGGGCACTAATCCGCCTCATGCAAGGCCTGTTCGACAAATTGGCGGCTGGCGTCCAGTACCTGCGCTTGTACGCTTTCACTGGCCAACATGCGCCCGACCAGCAGCGCGCCGACGCACTGGCTGATCAGCACCCAGGCCAATTGTTCATCCTCCAGGGTTGTGCTCCAGGCACGGTGCAGTTCCAGCAGCCAGTGCTCAGCCACGTCACGCACCGGTGCTTCGGCGCGGGCAATTTCCACTCCCAGTGGCGGCAGTGGGCAGCCACCCTCGGCATTGTGCAGATGGGCCAGGCTCAGGTACTGCTGCAGGCAGCGGCCCAGGCGCTCGCGGTTGGCACCTTGGCTGGTCAGGCGTGTCAGCGGGCTGTTGCACAGCTCCTGGCGTACTACCTCGGTGAACAGGTCGTCCTTTGACGGGAAGTGGTTGTAGAAGGCACCGCCGGTCAGGCCAATCGCCTTCATCAGCCCTGCCACGCCGGTACTGGCGAACCCTCCGCGTTTGGCCAGCGCGCCGCTGCTGGCCAGCAACCGGTCGCGGGTTTGCTGTTTGTGTTCGTTGGAGTAGCGCATTCACATGCCTCTGCAAGCGGGCTTGACGAAGACCGCGATCATAACATAGCGTTCGTTTACTAAACGATCATTCACCAATGGAGGCGGGCATGACAGAACAACAAAAAGTGGTGCTGGTGATCGGGGCAGGGGACGCCACCGGGGGCGAGATTGCCAAGCGCTTTGCCCGTGAGGGCTACATCGCCTGCGTAACCCGGCGCCAGGCTGAGAAATTGCAGCCGCTGCTGGAGGAGATACGCGCCACTGGCGGCCAGGCCCACGGGTTTGGCTCTGATGCGCGAAAAGAAGATGAGGTAGCTGCACTGATCGAGACCATCGAGCGCGATATTGGCCCAATCGAAGCTTTTGTCTTCAATATCGGCGCCAATGTGCCGTGCAGCATTTTGGAAGAAACCCCACGCAAGTACTTCAAGATCTGGGAAATGGCCTGCTTTGCCGGCTTTCTGACGGCCCAGGCGGTGGCCAGGCGCATGGTCCAGCGTGAGCGCGGCACGATTCTGTTCACCGGTGCCACTGCCGGTACCCGCGGCGCGGCTGGTTTTGCTGCCTTCGCCGGGGCCAAGCATGGCCTGCGTGCCCTGGCGCAGAGCATGGCGCGCGAGTTGGGGCCACGCAACATCCATGTCGCCCATGTGGTGGTGGACGGTGCCATCGACACGGCCTTCATCCGCGACAGCTTTCCCGAGCGCTATGCCCTCAAGGACCAGGATGGCATCCTTGATCCGGCACACATTGCCGACAGCTACTGGTTCCTGCACGCCCAGCCCCGCGATGCGTGGACGTTCGAGCTGGACCTGCGCCCCTGGATGGAACGCTGGTAAGCCCCTATCACCCCGCAAGGACCCTAAGCATGAACAAGACTGTCGATTTCTATTTTGACCTGGGCAGCCCGGCCAGCTATCTGGCCTGGACCCAACTGCCGAGCCTGTGTGCCCGCCAAGGTGCCACACTGCGCTACCAGCCAATTCTGCTTGGAGGGGTGTTCCAGGCCACCGGCAACGCCTCGCCGGCGACGATCCCGGCCAAGGGGCGCTACATGTTTACCGACCTGGCACGCTTTGCCGCACGCTACGAGGTACCGTTCGGGATGCCATCAGGGTTCCCGATCAATACCCTGGCCTTGATGCGCGGCGTGCTGGGTACCCAGTTGCGTTCACCGGAGCGGTTCGAGGCCCTGTTGTCGGCGCTGTTCAATGGGCTATGGGCACAACGCCGCAACCTGGGCGATAACGCAGTTCTGGATGAGACGCTGACCCAGGCAGGCTTCGACCCGCAGGTATTTCACGGGTTGACGGCTGACGGTGAGGTAAAAGCTGCGCTGAAGCAGGCAACCGAGGCGGCTGTGGCGCGCGGGGTGTTTGGTGCGCCCACCTGCTTTGTGGGCGATGCGATGTTCTTTGGCCAGGACCGCCTGGACTTTGTCGAAGAAGCGCTGCGTCAGGGCGCCAGCAGCTTCTCCAGCTGAGTGCGCTCCCACAGGCTGAGCAGGTCGGTGGGGTTGGTGCCGTAGCGCTGCCAGTCCTCGAGCCCGGCCTGTTCACCGTCGGGGGCCTGGCAATGAATGCAATGTGCCAAGCCTTCGGCATCCAGGGCCAGCGTCAATCGCCAGCCCTGGATGTCGACATCGACCAGACCGCCATCGTGGCGTGCACTCACCTCCAGGTGCTGCACACCAAGGGCCGCGTTGCGCAGGCGCTGGTAAATATCCCGAGTGTTCAGTGCACCGCTGCGCGCCAAGATCAGAAATTGGCCGGCGTGTTGGCGCTGATGATCTCGGCCTCGTCCGGGCCGATGTTCTTGAAACTGTGCGGCAGGGTAGTGGGGATGTAGTAGCCGTCGCCCGAGTTGAGCACGCTGACCTGCCCATCGACCCACAGCTCTACGGTGCCGCGGGTGACCAGGCCACATTCTTCGCCCTCGGCATGCACGATCGGCTCGCCCGAATCGGCGCCGGGTGCATACAGCTCGCGCAGCATGCGCATCTGCCGGCCTTCGACGCTGGCGCCGACCAGCAGCATGCGCAGGCCGTTGCGGCCCAGATCCGGTTGTTCGCCACCCCGGAACACGTAGCGCTCTTCACGCACCGGCTCGTCGAAGCTGAAAAACTCCGCCAGGCTCATGGGTATGCCTTCGAGCAGCTTTTTCAGGGAGCTGACCGAAGGGCTGACGCGATTCTGCTCGATCTGCGAGATCGTCGAATTGGTCAACCCGCTGCGGCGGGCCAGTTCCCGTTGGGAGAGGTTGTTGCGTTCACGCACCAGTTTGAGTCGCGTCCCCGTGTCCATAGCCGCCTTGTAATCAGAGGTGTCAATAATAATGAGCGATGCGCATTAAAACACACTCTGCGCGCTTGCGCGCTGTGCTTGTCAAACCCGCTGTTCACGTGGCATCGGCCACAGTCCGACGAGCAGCAACAGCACGGCTACGGCCAAGAATGGCAGGCGCGGATCAAGGGCATATACCAAGGTGCCGGCCAGCGGCCCGATCACCGCACCCATGCCCTGGGCAGCTCCCACGGAGCCGGCTGTGGCGCCCTGCTCGGAGGCGTGCATGGCATTGGCTGCCAGTGCCGAAAACGCTGGGAACACAAAGCCCATGCCGGCTGCCGCAACAAAGTAGCAAGCCCATAGCCAAGGGGCCGTGGTGGCCAGCGACCCGCAGGCAAAGCCCAGTGCCGATACCGTGGCACCTACCCGGATCATCTTCAGCGGTGGCCACTCCAGCTGGCGCAGCAATACCTGCGCCAGCATCAGCGCTACGCCCACCGTGGTCAGCGCGATGCCGGCAGCCTGGGCCGCTTCGGCGGGGCCCAGATGCAAGCGGTCGAGGGCAAAGAAACCGACGATGATCTGCGACACGGTCACGCTGAGCATGGCGCTGAATGCCACCAGCAACGGCCTGCGCAGGCGCGGGTCGTTCAGCCGCACCGGGCTGGGGGCGTGGGCGTGCGGCAGCGCCTGTGGTTTTAGGGTAAAGAGCAGCACGAGGAAGGCCGTGGCCGGTAGCAGCGACATGATGTGGAACGGCAGGCTCAGGCTGTGCCGTGCCAGTAGCGCCGCCAGCGCTGGCCCGACCACCAGGCCGACGGCGTTGGCCGCGCCCAGCGAGGCCATGGCCCGGGCCCGGCGTTGCGGCTCGACATGGTCGGCTATCAGCGCATTGCAGCCCACTGGGATGGCGGCGTAGAAGGCGCCGATGCAGCCGCGGGCGACGATCAGGCCGATGAACGCCAGGGTCGCGCCCGGCAACCAGCGCAGCGCGCCTTCAACGAACAGGCATAGCAGCCAGTAAGCCAGGGTGAAGCCGGCGCTGCCCAGCAGCAGGATGCGCCGGCGGCCGAGGCGATCCGATAGTCGCCCCCAAGGCCGGGCCAGCAGCACCCAAACCACGCCAGCCACGGTTACGGCGGCGCCAGCTTGCCAGGTGGCCATGCCGAGTTGGCGGGCAATCGGGCCGATCAAGGCGACGAAGGCCATCATCGACATGGTACAGGCCATGTTGGCCAGCAGCAGCGGGCGCAAGTCCAGGGTGCTGGCAGGTAGCAGGGTTGCAGGATCCTTTGCGACGTTCATAGGGCAGTCCAGGGCAGTACGGCAAATAGAAAGCCGATCTTATTAAGAATGATTATTGATTGTCGAACGCCCCGGCATGCAGCAGGTCATTCGCTGCGGCGCAAGGGGCCAGGCCACATGCTACGCAACACACCGTCGCGGCGCACCCATGCATGCATCAAGGCTGCACCCACGTGCACCAGCACCGTGGCGAACAGCAGGTAGCCGGCCCAGCCATGGGCCTGACGCAGCACGGCATACAGCTGCAGGTTGTGCGGGGCGATGGCGGGTAAACCGAGCGGGCGCGGGTAGTCGCCCGCCGATAGCATGGCCCATCCCAGCAGCGGCATGGCCAGCATCAGCCCATAGAGCAGCAGGTGCGAGGCCCCGGCGGCCCAGCGCTGCAGCACTGGCAGGTCGTGTGGCAGCGGTGGGTGCGGCACGCTCAGGCGCACGGCGATGCGCAACAGCACCAGCACCAGCAGGGCCAGGCCGGTGGCCTTGTGCAGGCTGATCAGCAGCGGGTGGCGTGGCGACAGGTCGGCGACCATGCTCACGCCGATGAACAGCATGGCCAGGATCAGCACGGCCATCAGCCAGTGCAACAGACGGGCGAAGGGGTGGAAGGCTTCGGGTTTCATGGACGGGCTCCAGTGCTGAGCGATTCACGGCTGCGGCGGTTGAAGGATTCCGAATAGGCGGCGGACCGGGCGGCGAGGATCGGGTCGCCGGACGCTTCGATACCCCGTGGCAGAATCAGCGGGTCGAAGTTCAGGTCGCGGCAGGCCCCTTGCTCTGGAGCGTCGACGTGCTCCAGCACCAAGGTGCCGGCGTCCACGCTACGACGCTCGGCGGGCCAGAGGCGGGCAGGGTCATCCACGGCATCGCCCGGTTCGGCCAGCACCAAACGCAACGTCCAGCGCAACGGGGCCTGGGCCAGGCGTTGCTGCAGGTCGTGTTGCAGGAACTGTTTGTCATCAACCTGGCCAGGTAGTGCGGCAAACGCGGTTTGTGGCTCGAGCTGCCAACGCACCGGGTGGGCCGTGCCAGCTGAGTCGATCAGGCGGAAGGCATTGATGCTGTGATACTGCGTGCTGGCGAAGCTGTCACTTGGCTTGTAGCTCGCCGCCCACTGGCGAAATGCCGCGCTTTCGGGGTGGGCGGCGAAGAACGCTTGCATCTTGGCCGGGTTAGGTTTGCCGGTGGCCGGGTCGGGCGCGCCCGCGAGCACTTGCTCATAGAACCCTTGCGGGGTACTGACCGCCAGCACCGGCGGGTTGTTCATGCCGGTACGCCAGACCTGGCCGTCGTCGGTGCTGAGTTGAACTGCCAGGCTGCGCACCGGGATGCCTGTATCCGGGGCGAACGGGTTGGCACCGCCGATGGCGAAACGGCCGATAACTGGCACCCGTTGCTGGCTGAAGGCGCGTGCAATGGACAGGTTGGCGGCCTGCCCGCTGGGCTGGAAGTAGCCGCTCACGCACAGGCCCTTGGCGTGGTTCTTGCGGTAGCCCGGGTAGTGACCGGCCTGGGCCTCGAAGGTGTCGATGATGCGCTGTGGCGTCAGCCGGGGTTCGCCGAGCCAGCCGGCGGCATAGGCAAAGCCGACACCTGCGGCCAGCATCACGGCGCCAATGGCTGCCAGGCGCAGCGCTTTGGCCGGGCCGTGCAAGGGTGAGTTCATGGTCATCGTCCGGTTCAGGGAAGGTGCCAGTACGACGGAGCAGGGAAAAACTTATTCCATCGCCGGGAATAGAATTTGTTCACAGGCGTCTGCCCTTTACACTGACAATCCCAAAGGCCGGTACCTAGCGATGCATGACCTGGACGACCACCAGTGGCGCGAACTGCTTGCCCGTCTGCGACGCTTTGCCGTGTGGCTGACCCGCGAACCGGGCAGCGCCGACGACCTGGTGCAGGCAACGGTCGAGCGGGCCCTGAGCCGGCGCGACCAGCAACGTGACGCCGATGCCCTGCGCGCTTGGTTGTTCACCATTCTTTATCGACAGTTTCTCGACGGTAAACGCCGCGAGCGTCTGCATGCGCGTTGGTTGTCCTGGTTTGGCGGCAGCGGGCACGACGAGGAGCCTGTCGGTGACAACCTCGAAGCCATCGTCCTGGCCCAGGCCGACCTGCAGGCGTTTGCCCGGCTGACGGCGGAGCAGCGTGCCTTGTTGCTGCTGGTCAGCATCGAAGGCCTGAGTTACAAGGAGGCCGCCCAGGCTTTGGGCATCCCAATCGGCACTGTGATGTCGCGCCTGTCGCGCGCGCGCAATGCCTTGCGCGAATTGACCGAGGGCAACCCCCAGCCACCGGCCTTGCGGAGACTGAAATGACCCGTCTGATCCCCAGCGAAGACGAACTGCATGCTTATGTCGATGAGCGCCTGGAGCCTGTGCGCCGGGCCCAGGTGCAGGCCTGGCTGGAGGCCAACCCGCAGGCGGCGGCACGGGTGGAAGGTTGGCGTGCCGATGCCCGCCGGCTACGCGCGGCGTTGGCCGGGTTTGATGACCTGCCTGGTGCCGCGCAGCTGGAATTGGGCCCGTTGCGTCGGCAATTGCGCCAGCGCCGGCAGCGGCGTTGGGCCGCTGCGGCGGTGGTGATGTTAGCGCTGGGTGTGGGTGGCTTAGGCGGTTGGCAAGTGCGCGATGCAAGCTTGGCGCGCGTTGACTTGCCCATGGCCGACGCTGTGCAGGCGCATCGCTTGTTTGCTGGCAGTGAAGCCTTGGATATCCAGGCCAGTGACCCAGGGCAGTTGCGCGACTGGCTTGGGCGCCATTTCAGCCGCGTGGGCCAGCTGCCGGACCTGGCGGGCTACGGCTTCAAACCGGTGGGTGCGCGCTTGCTCAGCAACGAGCAAGGGCCGGCGGCGTTGCTGGTGTTTGAAGATGGCAAGGGCCAGCGCATCAGCCTGTTCCTGCGCTCACCCGGCGAGCAATATCGGCGCATGCCGGACGGTCAGCGGGTCGACGGTCAGCTGGAGGCACGGTATTGGTCGCATGGAGCGTACAACTTTGCTTTGGTCAGCGCGGCGGACGATGTGCGCGGAGCGGGGGTGGGGGAGGCGTTGCGGTTGGGGTTGTGAGTGAGGCCAAGGCATGCACCTTGGCGCCCACCCTCCGACTCAGCTCAATTCCAGCCAGATCGGCGCATGGTCCGACGGCTTTTCCATTGCGCGCAGTTCATAGTCCACACCTGCTGCCTTGATGCGTGGCACCAGATGCTGCGAGGCCATGATCAGGTCGATGCGCAGCCCGCGCTTGGGGTCGTCCTCGAAGCCGCGGCTGCGGTAGTCGAACCAGCTGAAGCGGTCCGTCACCTCCGGGTACAGGTGACGGAAACTATCGACAAGGCCCCAGCCTTTCAAGCGTTCCATCCACTCGCGCTCTTCCGGCAGGAAGCTGCACTTGCCGGTCTTCAGCCAGCGCTTGGCGTTGTCCGCACCGATGCCGATATCGCAGTCCTGCGGCGAGATGTTCATGTCGCCCATCACCAGCAGTGGCTGGTCGTTGCGGAACTGGCCTTCGAGCAGGGCCTGCAGGTCGCTGTAGAAGCGCTGCTTGGCCGGGAACTTGGTGGGGTGGTCGCGGCTTTCACCCTGGGGGAAATAGCCGTTCATGATGGTGATCGGGTTGCCGTCGGCATCAGGGAAGGTGCCCCAGATAAAGCGGCGCTGGGCGTCGTCTTCATCGGTGGCAAAGCCTTTGTGCAGGCTCAGCGGCGCCTGGCGCGACAGCAGCGCCACGCCGTAGTGGCCTTTCTGGCCATGGTAGTGCACGTGGTAGCCCAGTGCCTGCACGTCGGCCAGCGGGAACTGATCGTCGCTGACCTTGGTTTCCTGCAGGCCGATCACGTCCGGCTGGTGCTTTTCGATCAGCGCCGCCAGCTGGTGCGGGCGGGCCCGCAGGCCGTTGATGTTGAAACAGACGATCTTCATGGAAAGACAATCCCGGTAAAAGCCGCGATGCTAGCCGACATCGTCCATCATCACCAGCATGGCGGCATGGTCATCCTGCTGCTAACGTGCTCCAGGGGGTGAACGAAGCGCGCAGGGGCACCTCCAAGGCACTGTACGCCCATTCCAGGAGGTCTGCCCGCAATGCCCGAAACCACAGCCGCTCCGGCCCGTGTCTGCTTGCTCGATGATGGTTACAGCCGCGAAGCGCGTTCATTGCTGTACAACGCTTACCGCCATGAGCCTACCTTCGCCTACATCTTCGAGGCCCAGCGCCCCGGTTATGAGCGGCGCTTGCGGGTGATGGTGCGCGAATGGGTGCGCCAGCACTTCTATCTGCAACTACCCGCCATCGGCTTGCTGGTAGAGGATCGCCTGATTGCCCTGGCCCTGATCGTGCCGCCACTGCGCCGCCTGGGCGTGGCCGACAGCTGGGCCTGGCGCCTACGCATGATGCTGGGTACAGGCCTGCGCTGCACGCGGCGCTACATGGACTACCAGGCCGCGCTGGCCACCTGCCTGCCCACTGACCGGGTGCATGTGCTGCCATTGCTGGGGGTGCACCCGCAATTCCAGGGCAAGCACTACGGCGAGCAATTGTTACAAGCTGTGCACGACTGGTGCGCGGAGGACCCAGGCACCCAAGGGGTCGTGCTGGATACCGGTAACGAGCACTACCTGGCTTTTTATCAGCGCCAGGGTTATGAAGAGATAGGCGAGGTAGCTGTAGGACCAATCCGAGAAAGGGTGTTCTTTCATCCTAATCCAATCTCTTCAAATTCCGCTTTTGCCTGAACAGGCCGCCAGGCGGCTCCCTTGAGCGCCTGGCTCTGGTAGCATTCGCCGCATGACGTATTCAGGAAGATTCACCTGGGGCCTGGTTTTCTGGGCCGCCAGTTTCGCAGCGTGGGGCCAGAGCGAGTTGCTGGTGAAGGTAAAACCGGCCAACAAGGCGCTCAAGGCCAATGTCGAAGGCTATATCGGCACCTTGGGTGACCGCGATGAAGAAGCACTTTTACGCTTCAGTCGCGGGGCCGAGGAGCAGGCGCGCAAAGCGGCGCAGGCACTTGGTTACTATCAGGCACAGATCGATACCGAGGTAAAACCCGCCAGCGACGCTGACCATTCCCCGCAACTGATCATCAGCATCAACCCTGGCGAGCCCATTCGCCTGCGCAACGTGACTGTGCGCATCGAGGGCCCGGCCAGCGAAATGAAGGCCTTCCGCGTGCCTGACAGCAAGGCGCTGCGCGCGGGTGAGCAACTCAATCACGGCCTTTATGAGGATGCCAAACGGCTGATCCAGAACCAGGCGTCGCGCTACGGTTTCTTCAGTGGACGCTTCAGCAGCCAGCGCCTGGCTGTGGACCCGCAGGCCGGCGTGGCCGATATCGAACTGGTCTACCAGAGTGGCCCGCGCTATCGCCTGGGCGCTGTCACCTTCGGGGGCGACACGCCGTTGGATGACGATCTCTTGCAGCGTATGGTGTCATTCAAACCGGGCACCCCCTACGACTCGGAACTGGTCGCCGAGCTGAACAATGACCTGCAATCGAGCGGCTATTTCGAAGGTGTGCGCGTAGACGCGGCGCCTACTGCCGCCGTAGGTGAAGAAGTCCCGGTGGATGTCCGTCTGGAAACCCGTAAACCACGCACCCTGGGCCTGGGCCTGGGTTTTTCGACTGACGTCGGGCCGCGCGGCAAGGCCAACTGGACCCGCCACTGGGTCAACCCGCAGGGCCACAGCTACGGTTGGGAAACCGAGCTGTCCGCACCACGGCAGAACGTTGGCCTGTGGTACGACATTCCCCTCGACCCGCCGCTGACCGACAAGCTGCGCTTTGCCGGTGGCTACCAGAATGAAGAGCTTGCCGGTACCGACACGCTCAGCAAGCTGTTGACGGTCGGCCCCGAGTGGCACAGCAAGCTGCCCAGTGGCTGGCAGCGGGTGATATCGCTCAAGTACCAGCGCGAGGAGTATCGCCTGGGCGACGACTCCGGGTTGAGCAACTTGCTGATGCCTGGCGTGAGCTATTCCTTCCTGCGCAGCGACAACCGCATCGACCCACACAACGGCTATCGCCTGCAATTCGATGTGCAGGGCGCCAAGGAAGGGCTGGTTTCCGATACCAACCTTCTGCACGGCAACGTATTGCTCAAAGGCCTGACCACGCTGGGCCAAAACCACCGCTTTCTCGGTCGCGTGCAGTTTGGCGGCAGCGCGACCAATGGCTTCAAGAACAGCATTCCGCCTTCGCTGCGCTTCTTCGCCGGTGGCGACCAGAGCGTGCGCGGCTACGACTACCAGACCCTGTCGCCGAAGAACAGCGACGGCGACCGCATTGGCGGGCGCTACCTGGTGGCTGGCAGCGTCGAGTACCAATATTCGCTGACCGAAAAGTGGCGGGTTGCGACGTTCGTCGACCAAGGCAACTCGTTCAACAACCTGGAGCTGCCCAGCCTCAAGACCGGTGTTGGCTTTGGTGTGCGCTGGGTGTCGCCGGTGGGGCCGTTGCGCCTGGACCTGGCCAAAGCGCTGGATGACGAAGGGGGCATTCGCCTGCACTTTTCCATGGGGCCCGAGCTGTGAAACGCGTGATCAAATACATTCTGCTGGGCCTGCTTGGGGTAGTCGCGAGCTTGGGCCTGGCACTGGGCCTGCTGCTGGGGACCGAGGCTGGCAGCCGCTGGGCACTGGGCAAGGTGCCCGGGCTCGAAGTGGCCGATTTCCAAGGGCGCCTTGCGGGCAGTTGGCAAGCTAGCCAGCTGATCTGGGCCGACGCCGGCAGCAAGGTAGAGGTACAGGCGCCGATGCTGGCTTGGTCGCCTGCTTGCTTGCTACGCGCCAGGTTGTGCATCGACCGGTTGCAGGCCGAACGCATCGACATGGCCTTTGCGCCAAGCCCCGAACCCACCGACAACGCACCGCTGCAATTGCCGACCCTGCGCTTGCCACTGGCTATCGAGCTGGGCGAGGTCAAGGTTGGTCAGCTGCGCCTGGATGGCAGCGAACTGCTTGGCGACTTGCAGCTCGCGGCGCACTGGACCAACAGCGGGATGCGCATCGACAGCCTGCGGCTGCAGCGCGACGACCTGAATTTAAACCTGCAAGGCGACCTGCAGCCCGAAGGTGACTGGCCGCTGCAACTGCAGGCGCAACTGCAGTTGCCTGCGGTAGAGGGCAAGCCTTGGCAGCTGGCACTGACTGCCAGCGGTGAATTGCAAAAAACCCTGAAACTGGCTGGCAGCAGCAGTGGTTACCTCGATGCCACGCTGAGCGGCCAATTGCAGGCATTGGCCGAACACCTGCCAGCTACCTTGCAGATCCGCTCCGAGGCATTCAAGCCGGCTGGCACGTTGCCCGACACTTTGCAGCTGAACCAGCTGAAGCTCGACGCCCAGGGCGATTTGCTCAAGGGCTATCACCTGTCGGGCACGGCCAGCCTGCCCGCCGAACAATCGCCGATCGCCCTGGCCTTGTCCGGGTTGGTGGACAGTAAAGGCGCCAGGCTCGATGCCTTGGACCTGACCGCCAACGACAACCAACGGGTCAAGTTGCAAGCGACGGCTGACTGGCAGCAAGGCCTGAGCGCCGATGCGCAGCTGGACTGGCAGGATTTCCCGTGGTTGCGCCTGTACCCCTTGGAGACTCCGCCTGAGGTCACCCTCAAGCGCTTCAATACCCAGGTGCATTATCGCGATGGCAATTACCAGGGCACCTTCAAGGGTGAGCTGGACGGCCCGGCGGGGGCGTTCAGCCTGGCCAGCCCGTTCGAAGGCGACCTGAGCCAGGTGAAACTGCCACAGTTGGCGCTGACTGCCGGCCAGGGCAAGGCCGCCGGCAGTGTCGCCGTGCGTTTTGCCAACACGCTGGCCTGGGATGTCGACTTGCAGCTTTCCGCGCTCGATCCGGCCTATTGGCTGGCCGAGCTACCGGGCACCCTGGCGGGGCCACTGCGCAGCAAAGGCGAGCTCAAAGGCGAGGCGCTTACCCTCGATGCCCAGCTCGACCTTAAAGGCCGCCTGCGTGGCCAGCCAGCCGTACTCAAGGCCGAAGCCCAGGGGGCAGGGCAAAACTGGACCCTGGGCGCACTGGCTATCCAGCTGGGTGACAACCGCATCAACGGCAGTGGCAGCCTGCAACAACGGCTGGCCGGGCGAATCGACATCGACTTGCCGCGCCTGGGCCAGTTGTGGCCGAGGCTGCAAGGGCAGGTCAAGGGGCGGCTGGATGTCGCCGGGACGCTGCAGGCTCCGCAAGGTACCCTGACCTTGCAAGGTCAGCGCTTGGCCCAGGCCGAAAACCGCCTGCAGCAGCTGGACCTGGAGGCGCGCCTGGACAACGCTCAACGCGGCGTTGTCGAGCTCAAGGCCACAGGTATTCACCTGGGTGACACGGCCTTGGGCACGCTGCAGGCCAACGGCAAAGGCGACATTCGCCAACAGGCCGTGACTCTGGCGTTGGACGGCCCGCAACTCAAGCTCGACCTTGGCCTGGATGGCCAGTTGAACAAGGGTGACTGGCGCGGTCGTCTGGCCAGCGGGCGGATTCAGGCCGGCGGCCAGGATTGGCAGTTGCAGGCCCCGGCACGCCTGCAGCGGCTGGCCAGCGGTCAGCTGGACTTCGGGGCTCACTGCTGGCGCTCCGGGCAGGCCAGCCTGTGTGGCGAGGACCAGCGCCTGGCCCCCGAGCCCCGCCTGCGCTACCACCTCAAGCAGTTCCCGCTGGACAGCCTGGCCCAGTGGCTGCCGAAGGACTTTGCCTGGCAAGGCCTGCTCAATGCCGATATCAACCTGGACATCCCGGCCAGCGGCCCCAAGGGTACTGTCGTTGTCGATGCCAGTGGCGGCACCCTGCGGGTACGCGACAAGGGCCGCTGGATCGACTTCCCGTATCAGGCCCTGCGCCTGGACAGCACGCTGGCACCGCGACGCATCGATACGCGCCTGGCGTTTCGCGGTGAGCGTCTGGGGGAACTGAGCGTCAACGCCCGGCTCGATCCGCTAGGCAAGAACAAGCCATTGTCGGGTGATTTCCGCCTGGCCGGGCTAGACCTGTCGGTGGCCCGTCCGTTTGTGCCGATGGTCGAACGCCTGGCCGGGCAGCTCAATGGCAGTGGCCGGCTTTCAGGTACTTTGCTGGCGCCGCAGGTCAACGGTAACCTGATGCTCAGCGGTGGTGAAGTCAGTGGTGCAGAGCTGCCGGCCAGCCTGCAGGACCTGTCACTGCAGGCACTGATCAGCGGTGAGCAGGTGCAGCTCAACGGCAATTGGCGCAGTGGCGAGGCTGGGCGTGGGCGGTTGAGCGGCAACCTCACCTGGGGCCAGGCGTTGGGCATGGACGTGCGTTTGCAAGGCCAGCAACTGCCGGTCACGGTCGAGCCCTATGCCGCACTGGAGGTGGCCCCAGACCTTACCTTGCGCCTGATCGACGACAAGCTGGCGGTGACCGGCAAGGTTCAGGTGCCCAAGGGCAAGATCACCGTCCGCGAGCTGCCGCCGTCCACCGTCAAGGTGTCGGATGACACGGTAATCGTCGGTCACCAGACCGAAGAGGGCAAACCGCCCATGGCGATGGCCATGGACATCGACGTCGAAGTGGGCCAGGACAAGCTGTCGTTCAGCGGCTTTGGCCTTACCGCCAACCTGCTTGGCCATGTGCACATTGGTGATAACCTCGACACCCGTGGCGAGCTGAGCCTGGCAGACGGCCGCTACCGTGCCTACGGTCAACGCTTGACCATCCGCCGAGCGCGGCTGCTGTTCGCCGGCCCAATCGACCAGCCGTACCTGGACATCGAAGCAATCCGCAAGGTTGACGATGTGATTGCTGGTATCCGCCTGAGCGGCAGCGCCGAACAGCCCACCACGAAGGTGTTCTCGGAGCCGGCCATGAGCCAGGAGCAGGCGCTGTCGTACCTGGTACTGGGGCGGCCATTGGGCACCTCCGGCGAAGACAACAACATGCTCGCCGAGGCGGCCTTGGGCTTGGGGCTGGCCGGCAGTGCCGGCATTACCGGCAGCCTGGCGTCGAGCCTGGGCATCGACGACTTCCAGTTGGATACCGAAGGGTCGGGCAACAGCACCAGCGTGGTCGCCAGCGGCAACCTGACTGAAAAGCTGAGCCTGCGTTACGGGGTAGGGGTGTTCGAACCCGCCAACACCATCGCCTTGCGTTACAAGTTGAGCAAGAAGGTCTACCTTGAAGCCGCCAGCGGGCTGGCGAGTTCACTGGATATCTTCTACAAACGCGACTTCTAGGCCTGCGCCGGGGCGGTCGTCAACGGACGATGGCCGCCTCGATGAACTCATTGGTGTCGGTTGGGGGCGGCGATTGGGTAGCGCGTACCGGGACGATCAGGCTGGTGTATTCCTCGATCAACCGGTTCAGCGCCTCCGGCGGCTCACTCGCCTGGAACTGCATGCGGATCTGCACTTCGTCTGGGTCCCGGCTTTCACCCTGACGGCCCTGGCCGCCGATGGTCACCTTGAAGCTGGCGGCCTTGCTCTCGGCTGCCGTCAGCAGCGCCTGTTGCGCTTCAGTACCTTTGACCCTTACAGACAAATCGACCTGCATGCGCTCCAGGGCCAGGCCCTTGGGTGATACCAGGGCGAACAATGGAACGCGCATGATGTGCTGGCCGTCCATCGCCACCTCGACCATCTTGGCCTTCATAGGGGCGCCCAACGCCTCGGTGTCGCATTCGAAGAACTGGTCGAAGAGGTTGATGTACTGCTGGGCGATCAAACTGTTGGTGGCGCTGGCGGCCTCTTGCAGGCCTCGGGTGATCTCGCGCAGGTCGATGGAGGTCATGGGGGCAGGGGGCTTTTGCAACGATCCGACTCCTCAAGCCAGGTTATGCCCCTCTCATTGCGGGAAGAGGGGCTCGAGGGTGAAGTGCAAGGGTCTTAAGGGGTCGGTAGTTTTTCAGGCTCAGGCCCTTTCAAGGTATCGGCCTGGGAAATTTCGTCCGGGCTTTCCAGCGCGGCCGTTCTGACAACGGTTGGCTTGGTCGCGGCGTCAGTCAGAAACTCGATTACCCTCATCATCGCTTCGGGCGGTTCCTGGCGTTTCAAGGTCGTGTTGAAGGCATAGCGGGCGCGGGTATCTGTCTTGCGGGTTTGCGTGGACTTGTGGCTCACGCTGCCTTTCACGTTCAGCTTGAACGGCCCCCAGCCCAGGGAGGCGGTCGTTTCTGCATTCATGTCCTTGCTGGATACATCTTCGGACATCTGGCTGATGACCAGCTCGAACTCGACATTACCCTCTTCAATGGAAATGTTCGGGTGGGTAATGGCCGCCAGCAGCGGCACTTTCATGGTCTTGCTGACTACACCCTTGTATTCGCCTTGTTCGTCGACGATGGTTTCGTCGTAGTCGAACTGGATGGCGACGGCCTTGCCATCCTGGACGCACACCTGCATCAGAAAGTCGGCGTACGATTTACTGGCAGTCACCTGCGCCTGGACCATGGCCTGCAAGGGGCCAGCAATCAGGCGGTCCATCGGCAGGGCGTTGATGACGGAGCCAATCAGGCTGTTATCTATCGACATATAAGGAAACTCATCTTCTGGTGGGTTGAGGCGGCCGCATAAGGGCTGCTACGGTGCTTGGGTATCAGCGAGTGCAAGGCTCCTGGCGCCGGATGTTGCCGATCTGGCGCAGGCTCAGGCCGTACTTGTTCGCCAGCAGGCTGCGTGACAAGCCGTTGGCGCTTTCCTTCTGGATCTGCTGGTTGCGCAGTTGGCGCAGAAAGTGGTCAGCCTTGGGAATTTCCAGTGCGACCCCGGCAAAGCGCTTGATCAGTGCGTCTAACGCTTCGGCTGGCAGCACGTCGGCGAGCTTGGTGCGCTCGCGGTGCTTGGGAATGTATTTGGGCCTGCCGCCGTAGGCGCAGGTGAGCTGGTAGGCGTTTTCGATACCGATACACTCGATCAAGGCCTGCAACGAGTGGGGCAGTTGGCTGATATCGATCTGGCTCAAATCTGGCAGTTGCATATGGCGCTCCTTCGGGATGGGTGGATGTGCGACCCGATCACCCACGGCGTTATGTCGAAGGTGTGAGCAAATTCTGTGCGACAGCCAAGGCGCGTCGCTAGGCGACATAGGGGCTGGGGGTTGTAGCTTCGGTGAGTAGGTTTTGCAGGCAACGATATCTGGCGGTGTAGGAAATCGCGTTGACTTCCGGCTGTACCGTAAGGCGACCCATCTGGTTACTCCCATTGATGCGAATGGGTCAGGCAACCATCAGTCGCACGGATAGCTGCTCAGCAAGCTGGCGCTAGCCAGGTAGGCGTGAGGGGTGGCGCGCATGCCTTGGGGCAATGTGCGCCAATCGACCAACAGGCAAAGCGCATGCAACGGCTGCCCGTTGCGCTGGCCAATGGCCGGGCCGGCAAAGCTGCGGCGGTACAGTGCCTGTGTCTGGCGCAGTGCCTGTACCTGGTCGGCCTGGGCCAGGGTTTGCCGAGCCAGGTCGGGTAACCGGGCCGCAGGCACGCTGAAATGTACCGGCGCAGCACCAGCCTGCAGGTAGCCGGCCTGGCGGACACGTTGCCACAATTGTTGCCATTGGCTGGCACCGGCATGGGTAGCCAACTGGTGGCCCAGTTCGAGCAGGTGTTCGTCAGGCGTCTGCTGGGTGTCCAGCGCATGAAGGGAGAGGGGGGACAGAAACAGCGATGCGAACAGCAACGTTTTGTACATGGTGCCTCCGGCATGGGTGCTTGGAACTCCCATGCTTTCAGGCCCGCGCTGCCCCACCCAGCAGGAAATACAGCGCTGTGGGCAGTGACCGTTGTATCATTGCCGCCGCTCGTTGCGAGCCATTTGCCCCTGATGTTGCAAGGAACCTTCGATGACACACGTGCAGCGCCTCAAATATTCACTTTTGATCATCCTGGTGGTACTGGGCCTGATGCTGGGCCTGTCCCATCTGCAGAAGCAGGGCACAATCAGTGAACAGACCTTCCAGATGCTGGCCATCGCCATTGCCGTGGTGGTCGTGGTGATCAACGGCATTCTGCGGCGCAAGGTCAAGCCCTGATCTGCGCGGGCCGGCCAGGCATGGCCGGCCATGCGCTCAGCGCGAGAGTGTTTGCTCCAGTACGGCACGCGCCTGGGGGTTGAGGCTGTAACATTTGTCGCTACCCAGCTGGATGACGCCTTCGGTGCACAGGCGCTTGAGTACTTCGCGCACACTGAGGAACGACAACGGGATATCCAGTTGTTCCAGTTGTGCATGCACACCGCGCACGCCAATACTGCGGCCATTGCGGTCGGCGGCGTGCAAAGCGTCGATCACCTTGAGGCGGATCAGGCTGGTGCGCAGGCCGAAGGTGCGCAGCAGCTCGCGGATCTGTTCATTGCCGATGCGTTCTTCAGAAAAAGCGTCCTGTCCATTGGGCGCTTTGCCTGGGACGCGCCCGGCCTGGATCGAGGGTTGCGGGTTGTACATGTGAATGCTCCTTTTCGTGGACGAACCCGAAATGTGGTTGCCTCACTTACTAGGACGAATGAGAACGCAAAAACTGCAACCCACTCGTAAAAAAAATGCCTGCTCCTCATCAAGACGTTCCATCGCCTTGTAATACGTAAAATTTTCATCTGGCCATTCGTCTGATCGGGATGACCCCCGAATCCGAGGAGTGCCCGTGTTTCCACTTTCCCGTCCCATGACGTGCGCCGGCCTGGCCGCTGCCCTGGTGGCCTTCAGTATCGGCGTACAGGCGCAGCCCGCCGTAGCCGATACCAGTGCCCAGATCCGTCGCACCAGTTTTGGCGTGCCGCATATCGTGGCCAAGGATGAGCGCGGCCTGGGCTATGGCGTTGGCTATGTCTATGCCCAGGACAACCTGTGCCTGCTGGCCAATGAAGTGCTGACCGTGAGCGGTGAGCGATCGCGCTTTTTCGGCGCCAAGGGCAAGACCCTGGAGCAGCGTGACAACCTGGCCAGCGACCTGTTTTTCACCTGGCTCAACAGCCCGGCGGCGGTCGATGCGTTCCTGCAGGCACAGCCAGCGCCGGTACAGGCACTGCTGGCGGGTTATGCCAGCGGCTACAACCGGGCATTGGCCGAGCGCCGTGGCCAAGGGCTGCCCGCCGAATGCGGCGAGGGTGAGTGGGTGCGGCCTATCAGCAGCCAGGACCTGGTCAAACTGACCCGCCGGTTGCTGGCCGAGGGCGGTGTCGGGCAGTTCGTCGAGGCGCTGGCGGGGGCACACCCTCCAGCACTGACCCGCCAGGCATCCTCAGCGGGTTTTGCCGCTGCGCTGGCCCGGCAGGAGCGGTTCGCCTCGGAGCGCGGCAGCAATGCTGTGGCAGTAGGTGCGCAGCGTTCGGCCAATGGCCGCGGCCTGTTGCTGGCCAACCCCCACTTCCCGTGGATGGGCGGCATGCGCTTTTACCAGATGCAACTGACCATTCCAGGCCAGCTCGACGTGATGGGCGCAGCATTACCGGGCCTGCCGATGATCAACATCGGTTTCAACCAGCACCTGGCGTGGACGCACACCGTCGACACCTCTAAGCACTTCACCCTCTACCGCCTGCAGCTCGACCCCAAGGACCCGACGCGCTACTTGCTCGATGGCAGGTCGCTACCGCTGGCCCGGCAAACCATCCGTGTGGCGGTCAAGGCCGAGGATGGCAGCCTGAGCCAGGTAGCGCGGCAGGTCTACAGCTCTCAGTTCGGCCCGGTGGTGCAATGGCCAGGTCGCCTGGACTGGGATGTGCATGCGGCCTACAGCTTGCGTGACGCCAACCTTGAGAACACACGTGTATTGCAGCAGTGGTACCAGATCAACCGTGCCGACAGCCTCGCGGCATTGAAGGGTTCGGTCGAGCAGTTGCAAGGCATCCCTTGGGTCAACACGCTGGCCGTGGACCAGGGTGGGCGGGCTTTGTACCTGAACCAGTCGGTCGTGCCCTATGTCGACCAGCAACTGCTGGATACCTGCAGCAACCCGCAGGCGCAAGGGCGCGTGGTGGTGCTGGATGGTTCGCGTAGCGCCTGCCAGTGGAAGGTGGACGCGCAGGCGGCGCAACCGGGCATTTTCCCGGCCCGCTTGCTGCCGAGCCTCGAGCGTGAAGACTTCGTGCAAAACTCCAACGACCCGGCCTGGATGGCGAACCCTGCACAGCCGCTGACCGGCTACTCACCCTTGGTCAGCCGCAATGACCAGCCGCTGGGCATGCGTGGCCGTTTTGCCCTGCAGCGTTTGCAAGGCACCGCCCGGTTGGGTGTGGATGAGCTGCAGCGCATGGTCACCGATGACGAGGTCTACCTGGCCAGCCTGGTGCTGCCGGACCTGCTGCAATGGTGCAAGGGTGCCAGCGCGGATGTGCAGGCCGTGTGCAGCAGCCTGGCTGCCTGGAACGGCAAGGCCGACCTGGACAGTGGCATTGGCCTGGTGCATTTCCAGAATCTGTTCACTGCCTTGGCCGAGCACCCGGAAAGCTGGCGGGTGGCGTTCGACCCGGCCGACCCGCAGCACACCCCGCGCGGCCTTGCGGTCGAGCAAGCCGCGGTGCGTAAGCTGGTACACGATGCAGCACTGGCGTCGATCAAGCAGGTAAGTGAGAGTGGCGTGGCCGGGGAGGCGCGTTGGGGGCAGGTGCAGCAGGCGCTTGATGGCACGCCGGTACCGGGTGGCCCGCAGGCGCTGGGGGTGTACAACGCGATTTACAGCGTGCCGCACGGGCACGGCAAGCGGCTGGTGGTCAGTGGTACCAGCTACCTGCAACTGGTCAGCTTCACCGACAAAGGGCCAGAGGCGCGTGGGCTGCTGGCGTTCTCGCAGTCCAGCGAGGCCGCTTCGGCGCACGCCAGTGACCAGACCAAGGCCTTCGCGGCCAAGCAACTGGCGCTGATACCGTTTACCGAGGCACAGATCAAGGCGGACCCTGAGTACCGGGAATTGGTGATCAGTGAGCGGGACAAGGGGGCAATGGCGCAGCAGTAAGGCATGCTGGCCACTTCGCGGGTCACCCCCGAAGTGGCCAGTGCTGGCAACCCGCTGGTGTCGGGGTCAGGAAAACTCGAACGGCGCCAGCTGGAACCCTTGCTCGTCAACCTGCAGGGCCCAACCCCGGCGGTCCCAGTCGCCCAGCACGATGCGCCGTGCTGGCTGCCCATCGACCATCAGCTTGTGGATCGCCGGGCGGTGGGTATGGCCATGCACCAGCGTGCGCACGCCATGCGCCGCCATCACCTTCGGTACTTCCTCCGGCGTGACGTCGACAATTTCGGTGGATTTCATCCGCGTTTGCGTGCGGCTTTCGCTGCGCAGCTTGCGCGCCAGCTTGTAGCGGGACGACAACGGCAGGTGGCGCAAAATCCACAAGCTCAGCGGGTTGCGCAGCAAACGGCGCATTTTCATGTAACCCAGGTCGCGGGTGCACAAAGTGTCGCCATGCATCAGCAGCACCTGTTCACCGCCCAGCTCGATCACGCTGGGGTCGCTCAGTAGCGTGCAGCCTGCGGCGTCGCAGAAGGCCTGGCCAATCAGGAAATCACGGTTGCCGTGCATCAGGTAGATGGCCGTGCCGCTGTCGCTCAGCCGGCGCATCGCCTGGCAGATCGACTGCTGGAAGGGCGTCATGGCATCGTCACCGATCCACGCTTCGAAAAAGTCGCCAAGAATGTACAGCGCCTTGGCGTGGCGGGCACGGCCATCGAGCAGATCAAGAAACGCCCGGGAAATATCCGGGCGTTCTTCTTGCAGATGCAGATCGGAGATCAGCAGTATCACTCAATGATCTCGGCTTTCTCGATGATCACGTCGTCTTTCGGTACGTCCTGGTGACCCGCTTTGGAGCCGGTGGCGACTTTTTCGATAGCGTCGACAATTTCACGGCCTTCGATCACTTCGCCGAACACGGCGTAGCCCCAGCCCTGCACGTTCTTGCCGCTGTGGTTGAGGAAGTCGTTGTCGGAGGCGTTGATGAAGAACTGCGCCGAGGCGGAGTGCGGCTCCATGGTGCGGGCCATGGCGATGCTGTACTTCTTGTTCTTCAGGCCGTTGTCGGCTTCGTTCTGGATGCTGGCGCGGGTTTTCTTCTGGCTCATGCCGGCCTCGAAGCCGCCGCCCTGGATCATGAAGCCCTTGATGACACGGTGGAATACGGTGCCATCGTAGTGGCCTTCCTTGACGTACTGAACGAAGTTTTCGGTAGTCAGAGGCGCTTTCTCGGCGTCCAGCTGCAGGACGATGTCGCCGTGGTTGGTGCTCAGTTTGACTTTGGACATGCTGAAACTCGCTCTTTCAAGGCAATCAGAAATTAGGGTGCGCAGTGCGCGGGTTATCACCTGACGCAGGATCAGGCGAACTCGACACATGGCGCGCACTGGCCATTTTGCCAGGCTGCGGCAAAAAGCCGTGATAAATCACATCAGTTTGTTTGGGCCCGACTGTCAGCAGCTTGACTGCTTCGGCTATGATAGGCCCTTTGATTCAATCGGCCTACCCAGGCTGGACACACGCATTCAAGGATCCTATGAGCAAGCCCACTGCCGACAACGCGCCCAACGCCGCTGCCAAAGGCGCCCCCGCTGTCCCTGCGAACTTCCTGCGGCCGATCATCCAGGCCGACCTGGACTCGGGCAAGCACAGCAGCATCGTCACCCGTTTCCCGCCGGAGCCCAATGGTTATCTGCACATCGGCCACGCCAAGTCGATCTGCGTCAACTTTGGCCTGGCAAAGGAATTCGGCGGCGTCTGCCACCTGCGTTTCGACGATACCAACCCGGCCAAGGAAGACCAGGAGTACATCGACGCCATCCAGAATGATGTCAAGTGGCTGGGTTTCGACTGGGCCGGCGACGTGCGTTATGCCTCCGACTACTTCGACCAGTTGCACGACTGGGCGGTCGAGCTGATCAAGCAGGGCAAGGCCTACGTCTGCGACCTGACCCCTGAGCAAGCCAAGGAATACCGCGGCAACCTCAAGGAGCCGGGCAAGAACAGCCCGTTCCGCGAGCGCAGCGTGGAAGAAAACCTCGACCTGTTCGCCCGCATGAAGGCCGGCGAGTTCAAGGACGGCGAGCGCGTGCTGCGGGCCAAGATCGACATGGCCTCGCCGAACATGAACCTGCGTGACCCGATCCTGTACCGCATCCGCCATGCCCACCATCACCAGACCGGTGACAAATGGTGCATCTACCCCAACTACGACTTTACCCACGGCCAGTCGGACGCCATCGAGGGCATTACCCACTCGATCTGCACCCTGGAATTCGAAGGGCATCGTCCGCTGTACGACTGGTTCCTCGACAACCTGCCGGTGCCGGCACATCCGCGCCAGTACGAGTTCAGCCGCCTGAACCTGAACTACACCATCACCTCCAAGCGCAAGCTCAAGCAGTTGGTGGACGAGAAACACGTCGACGCCTGGGACGACCCACGCATGTCGACCCTGTCGGGCTTCCGTCGCCGTGGCTACACCCCGGCCTCGATCCGCAATTTCTGCGAAATGATCGGCACCAACCGTTCCGACGGCGTGGTCGACATGTCGATGCTGGAGTTCAGCATCCGTGACGACCTGGACCGCACCGCACCGCGCGCCATGTGCGTGCTGCGCCCGCTGAAAGTGGTCGTCACCAACTACCCCGAAGGCCAGGTCGAGCAGCTTGAGCTGCCACGTCACCCGAAGGAAGACATGGGTGTGCGCGTGCTGCCGTTCTCCCGCGAGCTGTACATTGACCGCGACGACTTCATGGAAGAGCCGCCGAAGGGCTACAAGCGCCTGGAACCGGCTGGTGAAGTGCGCCTGCGTGGCAGCTACGTGATCCGCGCCGACGAAGCCATCAAGGATGCCGACGGCAACATCGTCGAGCTGCGTTGCTCGTACGACCCGGACACCCTGGGCAAGAACCCTGAAGGCCGCAAGGTCAAAGGCGTGATCCACTGGGTGCCGGCCGAGGGCAGCGTCGAGTGCGAAGTGCGCCTGTACGACCGCCTGTTCCGCTCGCCGAACCCGGAAAAGACCGAGGAGGGCGGCAGCTTCCTGGACAATATCAACCCTGGTTCGCTGCAAGTGCTCAGCGGTTGCCGTGCCGAGCCGTCGCTGGCGCAGGCGCAGCCCGAGGACCGCTTCCAGTTCGAGCGCGAAGGCTACTTCTGCGCCGACCTGAAAGACAGCCAGCCGGGCCGCCCGGTGTTCAACCGCACTGTCACCCTGCGTGACTCCTGGGGCAGCTGAGGAACCACCGTGCTTACCATTTACAACACCCTGAGCAAAGCGAAGGAAACCTTCAAGCCGCTGGATGGCAACAAGGTGCGCATGTACGTGTGCGGCATGACCGTGTACGACTACTGCCACCTGGGCCATGGTCGCAGCATGGTGGCCTTCGACCTGGTCACCCGCTGGCTGCGCAAGAGCGGCTATGACCTGACCTACGTGCGCAACATCACCGACATCGATGACAAGATCATCAATCGGGCCAACGAGAACGGCGAAACCTTCGACGCGCTCACCGCCCGCATGATCGACGCGATGCACGAAGACGAGCGTCGCCTGAACATCCTGCCGCCGGACCAGGAGCCGCGTGCCACCGACCATATCGCCGGCATGCACGCGATGATCCAGACCCTGATCGACAAGGGTTACGCCTACGCCCCGGGCAATGGCGACGTGTACTACCGCGTCGGCAAGTTCGTCGGCTATGGCAAGCTGTCGCGCAAGAAAATCGAAGACCTGCGCATCGGCGCACGCATCGAGGTCGACGAAGCCAAGCAGGACCCGCTGGACTTCGTGCTGTGGAAAGGCGTCAAGCCGGGCGAGCCGAGCTGGGAGTCGCCATGGGGCCCAGGTCGTCCGGGCTGGCACATCGAGTGCTCGGTGATGTCCACCTGCTGCCTGGGTGAGAGCTTCGACATTCACGGTGGCGGCAGCGACTTGGAGTTCCCGCACCACGAGAACGAGATTGCCCAGAGCGAGGCGGCCACTGGCAAGCAGTACGCCAACGCCTGGATGCACTGCGGCATGATCCGTATCAATGGCGAGAAGATGTCCAAGTCGTTGAACAACTTCTTCACCATCCGTGACGTGCTCGAAAAGTATCACCCGGAAGTGGTGCGCTACCTGCTGGTGGCCAGCCACTACCGCAGCGCGATCAACTACTCGGAAGACAGCTTGCGTGATGCCAAGGGCGCGCTGGAGCGCTTCTACCACGCCCTGCGCGGCCTGCCACGGGTGGCGGCCAAGGGTGGCGAAGCGTTCGTCGAGCGCTTCAGCGTGGCGATGAACGACGACTTCGGCACCCCTGAAGCCTGCGCTGTGCTGTTCGACCTGGTTCGCGAGATCAACCGCCTGCGCGACAGCGACCTGGAAGCGGCTGCCGGCCTGGCTGGTCGCCTGCGCGAGCTGGGTGATGTGCTGGGTGTGCTGCAGCTGGAAGCCGATGACTTCCTGCGTGCGGGTGCCGAAGGCAAGGTCGATGCTGCCGAGGTGGAAGGCCTGATCCAGGCGCGTCTGCAGGCGCGTACGGACAAGAACTGGGCAGAGTCGGACCGTATTCGCGACCAGCTCACCGCCATGGGCGTAGTGCTGGAAGACAGCAAGGGCGCGACTACCTGGCGTCTGGCTGACTGATCGGCGTATAGGGGCCGCAAAGCGGCCCCGCTTTTACTTGGCCAGCCCCGCGAGCGGGCAGTGCAGCACTAACCTGGCCCCACCCAGCTCGCTCTCTCCAATCTCCAGCCCGAACCCATGCAGGTCGACGATCGCCGCAACGATCGACAACCCCAGCCCGAACCCGGCATGGCGGTGGCCTTCATCACTGCGGTAGAACCGCTTCAGCACCGCAGTACGCTCTTCTTCGGGAATGCCCGGCCCGCTGTCCTCGATGGCCAGGTGCACGCCGGTATCGTCCTGTGTCGCGAAAATCCGCACCTGCCCACCCTCGGGCGTAAACTTGATCGCATTGCCTACCAGATTGGCCAGCGCCTCGAACAGCAGTTCGCGGTCACCGTGCAGAGCCGGCAGCTGTGCGGGCTGGTGCAATTCCAGATGAATGCCGCCATCCTCGGCCAATGGCAGGTAAAAGTCGTGCAGTTCGACCAGCAGTTCATGAGGGTCCAGCTGGACGAAACCAGCCCGGCGCTGGCGGTCTTCCAGCTCGCTGATGCGCAGCAACCCACGAAAGCGCGCCATCAAGGTGTCGGTTTCGCCAATGGCCTGGTCCAGCGCCTCGGCTTGCGCGGAATCCACGTCGCTTTGCTGGCGAATGCGGTAAAGCTGGGCGCGCAGGCGGGTCAGCGGGGTGCGCAGGTCATGGGCAATGTTGTCGCACACGCCTTTGACCTCGTGCATCAACCGCTCGATGCGGTCGAGCATGGCATTGACGATGGCGGCCAGCATGTCCAGTTCGTCGCGCCTGGCTGACAAGGGCAGGCGGTGAGTCAGGTCACCCGCGACGATAAGCTCGGCCTGGGCCTGGATCGCACGGATACGCTTCAGCGGGCGGCGGCGCAACAAATACCAGCCGGCAAAGCCTGGGATCAGCGTCAAGGAGATACCCCAGAGCAGGGCATCGAGAATGATCCGGGTAACCACGAACAGTGAGCCGTTGTCGCGGAACAGTACCAACCAGCGGCCATCCTGTACCTTGATCGCTACCGCATCGCAGCTGTCGCGGGGCAGGTGTGGGTCGTCGGCATCCAGGCAGCGTTTCAATTCATGGATCTTGCCGTCCAGCCTGAGCTCCGGGGGCAAGGCTCGCACACTGCCGCCAATCGGGTTGAGCTGGGTGTCGAACAAGCCATAGGCATCGAAGCTGCGCTCCTCGAAGGCCTGGCTGGCGATCAGGGCGTCGTCCAGTTGTTTGCCGCTCATGTGCGCGAACAGGTGCTGACGCTGCAGCATGGAGTGGCGGGTGAGTTTGTTCAGGTAGCTGGACACCTCGAAGTACAGCACCCCCATGAGGATGCTGCTCCAGGCCACGAACAGAAAGCTGTACAGCGCCAGCAGGCGGCTGGTCGAGGAACTCCAGCCTTTAGACGGGTTCAGCAATGGCATAGCCGGAGCCCCGTACCGTACGGATCAGCGGCGATTGGCCGGGGGAGTCGATTTTCTTGCGCAGGCGGCCGATGTGCACGTCGATCAGGTTGGTGCCCGGGTCGAAGTGGTAGCCCCAGACTTCCTCGAAAATCATCATCCGCGTGATTACCTGGCCGCTGTGGCGCATCAGGTATTCCAGTAGCTTGTACTCGGTGGGCAGCAGGTTCAGCGTGTTGTCACCGCGACGCGCTTCGTGGCTGATCAGGTCCAGTTGCAGGTCGGCGACCTGCAGGCGGGTCTGGGTCATGGGCACGCTGTTGCGGCGCAGCAACACCTCGACCCGCGCGGCCATCTCGTCGGAGGCGAACGGTTTGGTCAGGTAGTCGTCACCGCCGGCACGCAGGCCGCGCACCCGCTCATCGACGTCGGAGAGGGCGCTGATCATCAGGATCGGCGTGGCGATCTTGAGGCTGCGCAGGGTGGTGACGATGGTCAGGCCATCGACCTCGGGCAGCATGCGGTCCAGGGTGATCAGGTCGTAGCCGCCGGCAATGGCCTTGGCCAGGCCCTCACGGCCGTTGTCGGCCCAATCCACCTCCAGGCCGTGGCTGGTAAGTTCGGCGACGATTTCCTGGCCGGTGACGGCGTCGTCTTCGATGGTCAGTACGCGAGGCATGCTGGTTCCTGGGCATCTAATAGAGATTTGATTGTGCCAAAGAATAGACAACCGGCGATTTAAGAAAAATTCATCTAGCGTGCGCCGATACCTTCAGCATGCATGATCTGCGCAATGATCGGCACCGGGGTCATCAGGTGCGAGCGCATCATGGCGCTGGCGCGCTTGGCATCACGGGCGAGAATCACCTCGACCAGCGCTGCATGCTCCTGGCGCTTGAGCTCCAGCGCCTGCTCGGAAAACACCGTCTGCGTCAGCCACAGATGGCGGTAGCGTTCGGCCTGGTCGAACAGGTAGGTGCGCGCTTGCAGCAGGTGCTTGGAGCCGCAGCCCGAGGCGATGGCGGTATGGAACGCCTTGTGCCGTTCGTCCCACACGTCCAGGCGCTGTTCACGGGTTTTCACCTCCACCACTTTGGCCAGGGTGTGCGAGTGGGCCAGCACCGAGGCCTCCCAGGCGTCGTCGCCGCGTTCGATGGCCAGGGCGATGATCATCGCTTCCAGGTTGGCGCGGGCATCATAGATGTCGTTCATCTCGTCCAGCGACATGGGCGCCACCCGGTAGCCTTTCTGGCTTATCGCGTTGACCAGGTGCTCTGCCACCAGTTGTGACAGTGCTTCGCGCAGCGGGCCCACGCCCAGGTCGTAGCGTTCCTTGAGGGCGCTCATCAACAGTTTTTCACCGGGTTTGAACACGCCGCGGATGATGTCCTTCTTGAGCCTCTCATACCCGCTGAATGCTGAGTTTTGTCGGGGGGCGAGCGCTTCCAAGATCCTGTTCCTCAAAACGTTTTGCCGATCATACCGAAACCCTCTGCCGACGAAAAACAATGGACAAAAAAGTCTAATGTCGCTGAATGATAAAAATGTAGACATTTTGAGTTTGTAGCGATATTTTTACCTCGCCCGCACTGCTCCAGGTCACTACCGGACAGCGCCACACAACTTTTTTTGCCAGGACACTGCCATGAACGCCTTTACGCAGATCGACGAACTTGTCATGCCGCTGCCGCTCGAACCGCAGGGCTATACCATTGCCCCCTCGAAACAGTCGCCGCGCCTGCTGGAACTGACCTTTGCCCGGGAAACCGTCGAAGCGTTCGTGCAGGCGGTTGCCCAATGGCCGGTACAGGCACTGGAGTACAAGTCGTTCCTGCGTTTTCGTGTAGGCGAAATCCTTGACGAGTTGTGCCAGGGCACCTTGCGCCCGGTGTTGCTCAACACCATCCTCGACCGCGCCAGCGGCGGCATGCTGATTACCCCTGTCGGCCTGGACGACGTGAGCCAGGCCGAGGACATGGTCAAGTTCACCACCGCCTGTGCACACCTGATCGGCCGTTCCAACTACGACGCCATGAGTGGCCAGTTCTACGCGCGCTTCGTGGTGGTCAACAGCGATAACTCCGACAGCTACCTGCGCCAGCCGCACCGGGTCATGGAACTGCACAACGACGGCACGTTCGTGAACCAGATCACCGACTACGTGCTGATGCTGAAAATCGACGAAAAGAACATGGAAGGCGGCAACTCGCTGCTGCTGCACCTGGACGACTGGGAGCAGTGCGACGAATTCTTCCGTCACCCGATGGCACGCCGCGAGATGCGTTGGACCGCACCGCCGAGCAAGAAGGTGGCCGAAGATGTGTTCCACTCGGTATTCGACACCGATGCCGAAGGCCGCCCGACCATGCGCTACATTGACCAGTTCGTGCAGCCGGAAAACTACGAGGAAGGCATCTGGCTGAACGCCTTGTCCGATTCGTTGGAAGGCAGCGAGAAGAAGGTTTCGGTACCGGTGGGGGTGGGCAGCTTCCTGCTGATCAACAACCTGTTCTGGCTGCATGGCCGCGACCGCTTCACCCCGCACGAGGGGCTGCGCCGCGAACTGATGCGCCAGCGTGGTTACGTCGCTTTCCCTAAACCGCTGTACCAGCGCGGGCAATAATGACAGGGCGCGGGGCGGGCGCCCGCCCACGCGTCTTTGCACAAAACGATGCCACCTGGGCCCGCGCGGGCCTCGGTGAGCAAGCCAGGCAATGCCTGCGTGTGAGGTAAGGCTGTGTACGATTTCATCATTATTGGCGGTGGCATTGTGGGCATGTCCACGGCCATGCACCTGATCAAGGTCTACCCGGACGCAAAGATTCTCCTGCTGGAGAAAGAGTCTGGCCCGGCCCGCCACCAGACCGGCCACAACAGCGGCGTGATCCACGCCGGTGTGTATTACACCCCCGGCAGCCTCAAGGCGCGCTTCTGCCTGGAAGGCAACAAGGCCACCAAAGCCTTCTGCACCCAGCACGGCATCCGCTTCGATGAGTGCGGCAAGCTGCTGGTAGCCACGAACGACCTGGAAATGCAGCGCATGAAGGCGCTGTGGGAGCGTACTGCGGCCAATGGCCTGGAACGCTACTGGCTGTCGGCTGACGAATTGCGCGAGCGCGAGCCCAACATCGTTGGCATGGGTGGCATCTTCGTGCCGTCCAGTGGCATCGTCAATTACGCTGAAGTCACTGCTGCCATGGGCGCCGAATTCCAACGTGCTGGTGGTGAAATCCGCTATGGCGCCGAGGTGGTCGGCCTGCAGGAGCAGGCCAGTGAAGTGATCGTGCGCACTCAGCGCGACGAGTTCCGCAGCCGTTTCCTGGTGACTTGCTCGGGCCTGATGGCCGACCGAGTGGTGAGCATGCTGGGCCTGCGCACCGAGTTCGTAATCTGCCCGTTCCGTGGCGAGTACTACCTGCTGCCCAAACAGCACAACCAGATCGTCAACCACCTGATCTACCCGATCCCCGACCCGTCGATGCCTTTCCTGGGTGTGCACTTGACCCGCATGATCGACGGCACCGTCACCGTTGGCCCCAATGCTGTACTGGCGATGAAACGCGAGGGCTACCGCAAGACCGACGTCAGCCCCAGTGACTTGTTCCAGACCCTGACCACCCCTGGCATCCTCAAGGTGCTGGCGAAGAACTTCCGCCCGGGCCTGATCGAGATGAAGAACTCGCTGTTCAAGGGCGGGTACCTCAAGCAAGTACAGAAATACTGCCCGAGCATCACCAAGGCCGACCTCACGCCTTATCCGGCTGGTGTGCGTGCCCAGGCAGTATCGCGTGATGGCAAGCTGATCGACGACTTCCTGTTCGTCAACACCGCGCGCAGCGTCAACGTGTGCAACGCACCGTCGCCAGCTGCCACCTCGGCTATCCCGATCGGCGCCTACATCGTCGAGAAAGTTTGCGAGCAGGTCAGCCTGCAGGGCGGCAGCTTCCCCAAAGCAGACCTGGCTGCCAACCAGCGGGCGGCTAGCTGACACCGCCGTAGCACCTCTTGCGGTTTCGTTTTACTCAACCCGAACTGCCCTACTCACCATTTAGGGCAGGGCGGGCTTTTTCGCGCCTGCGTCGGTGACGTGCAGCCGGCGGCCCCAGCGTGGGCATGACAAAAACAACAAGGTAGCGCCATGCAAACCCACAAGAACAATTTGAGTCATGGATTGAAATCACGGCATGTGACCATGCTGTCCATTGCCGGCGTGATCGGCGCCGGCCTGTTTGTCGGTTCTGGCCGCGCCATCGCCGAAGCAGGCCCGGCCACCATCCTGGCCTATATCCTGGCAGGCGGGCTGGTGGTATTGGTAATGCGGATGCTGGCCGAAATGGCGGTTGCCTCGCCGGATACCGGCTCGTTCTCGACTTACGCCGACCTCGCCATCGGCAAATGGGCCGGCTACACCATCGGTTGGCTGTATTGGTGGTTCTGGGTGCTGATCATCCCGATCGAGGCCAATATCGCCGCTACCATCATCAACTCCTGGGTCCCGCAGATGGAGATCTGGGTCTTGTCGTTGGTGATCACCTTGCTGCTGACCGCCACCAACCTGTTCAGCGTGAAGAACTACGGCGAGTTCGAATTCTGGCTGGCACTGGTCAAGGTGGTGGCCATCGTCAGCTTCATTGCCCTTGGCGTTTGCGCTATTTTCGGCCTGTTGCCGGGGTCCGGCGTCAGCGGCGTTTCGCGCCTTTGGGATACCGGCGGCTTCATGCCCAACGGCTTTGGTGCGGTGCTGAGCGCGATGCTGATCACCATGTTCTCGTTCCTCGGGGCCGAGGTGGTGACCATTGCCGCCGCCGAATCCGACGAGGCGGGCAAGCATATTTCCAAGGCCACCAATTCGGTGATCTGGCGGATTACCCTGTTCTACATCCTGTCGATCTTCATCGTGATCGCACTGGTACCGTGGACCGACCCTCGCTTGGCTACCGAAGGTTCTTATGTCACGGTGCTGGATACACTTGGCGTGGCTAATGCCAAGGCCATCATCGATTTCGTGGTGCTGACGTCGGTGACCAGCTGCCTCAACTCGTCGCTGTACACCGCCTCACGCATGGTTTATTCCCTGAGCCGGCGCGGTGACGCCCCGGCCTGTGCCCAGGTAACCAGCCGCAGTGGTACGCCGGTGGTGGCGGTGCTGTTGTCCACGGGTGCTGCATTTCTGGCGGTGATCGCCAACTACCTGGTACCGGCCAAGGTGTTCGGCTTCCTCATGGCAAGTTCCGGCGCCATTGCCCTGCTGGTGTACCTGGTCATCGCCATTTCCCAGCTGCGTCTGCGCCAGCGCCTGACTGCACAGGGTAAGACGTTGGGCTACCGCATGTGGTTGTTCCCGTGGCTGACCTGGGGCGTGATCCTGTTCATCAGCGGCGTACTGGTACTGATGCTGTTCCGGCCGGATCACCGCCTGGAAGTGGTGTCGACCATGGTGCTGGCGGTGCTGGTGGTGTGTTCGGGGCTGCTGGTGACCCGGCGCCGGGCGCGCGCGGTGGTGGTGGGGGGCGTAGGGCAGGGCGCCTGATGCGTCCGGCCTGAAGACAGACGAGCAAGTCGCATCAGGCTGTGAGAGGATGTCCGCCAACAAAGCCAGGACCCTGAACGCAGCCTGATGAAGACACCTAAAAGAATCGAACCCCTGATCGAAGACGGCCTGGTCGACGAAGTACTACGGCCGTTGATGAGTGGCAAGGAAGCCGCTGTGTATGTGGTGCGCTGCGGCAGCCAGGTGCGCTGCGCCAAGGTTTACAAAGAAGCCAACAAGCGCAGTTTCCGCCAGGCCGCCGAGTACCAGGAAGGCCGCAAGGTGCGTAACAGCCGCCAGGCACGCGCGATGGCCAAGGGCAGCAAGTTCGGCCGTAAAGAAGCCGAAGATGCCTGGCAGAACGCTGAAGTGGCGGCGCTGTTCCGTTTGGCCGGCGCTGGTGTAAGGGTACCCAAGCCCTACGACTTCCAGGACGGCGTGCTGTTGATGGAACTGGTGACCGATGCCGATGGCGATGCGGCCCCGCGCCTGAACGATGTGCACCTTGAAGCCGAAGATGCCCGCGTATTCCATGCCTTTGTCATTCGTCAGATCGTGCTGATGCTGTGTGCCGGGCTGGTGCATGGCGACCTGTCCGAGTTCAACGTGCTGCTTGGCCCGGACGGGCCGGTGATCATCGACTTGCCGCAGGCAGTGGATGCGGCGGCCAACAACCATGCCTTCAGCATGCTGCAGCGCGACGTGGACAACATGGCCCATTATTTCGGGCGCTTTGCCCCGGAGCTGAAAAGCACCCGCTATGCGCAGGAAATGTGGGCGTTGTACGAGGCCGGCAAATTGCTCCCTGACAGCCCGCTGACTGGGGTGTTCGAGGATGACGAGCACGAGGCTGACGTGACCGGGGTAATGCGGGAGATCGACGCCGCCCGGATGGATGACGCCCGCCGTCGTGCGGCGCGCGCCGAGGCGGAGCATGGGCCGGCCAAGGCAGAGGAGCCGACGCCGCCCTGGCTGCAGTAACCGCTTGACTCACCGGCCTCTTCGCGGGCTCGCCCGCGAAGAGGCCGGCGCATGAGCGCACACGACCGAAGCAGCCCTTGCCATTGACGCAAGACATAATCTCGTCATTTGGCCTTTTCACTGGCGCGCGACAGGCATAAGGTATACGCCGTTCAAAATGCCCTGGAGCTGTCATGTCCAACCAATTCCCGTCCGTTCGTCCCCGCCGCCTGCGCCAGAACGAGTCCCTGCGCACGATCTTCCAGGAAACCGAGTTCCGCCTGGAAGACCTGATCCTGCCGATCTTCGTCGAGGAGGGTATCGATGATTTCGTGCCGATCACCAGCATGCCCGGTGTCAACCGCATCCCCGAGAAGCTGCTGGCCCAGGAAATCGAGCGCTATGCCCGTGCCGGTATCAAGTCGGTGATGACCTTTGGCGTCTCGCACCACCTGGACGCCACCGGTAGCGACACCTGGAACGAAAACGGCCTGGTCGCGCGCATGTCGCGCATCTGCAAGGACACCGTGCCGGAAATGGTGGTGATGTCCGACACCTGCTTCTGCGAATACACCAGCCACGGCCACTGCGGTGTGCTGCATGACCACGGTGTGGACAACGACGCCACCCTGGCCAACCTGGGCAAGCAGGCGGTCATCGCGGCGGCGGCGGGTGCCGACTTTATCGCCCCGTCGGCGGCGATGGACGGCCAGGTACAGGCTATCCGCAGCGCGCTGGATGGTGCCGGTTTCCACGACACTGCGATCATGGCCTACTCGACCAAGTTCGCCTCGTCGCTGTATGGCCCGTTCCGCGAGGCCGGCGGCACTGCGCTGAAAGGTGACCGCAAGAGCTACCAGATGAACCCGATGAACCGCCGCGAAGCGGTGCGCGAGTCGCTGCTCGACGAGCAGGAAGGTGCGGATGTGCTGATGGTCAAGCCGGCCGGTGCCTACCTTGACGTGATCGCCGACATTCGCGCAGCCTCGCGCCTGCCGCTGGCGGCGTACCAGGTGAGTGGCGAGTACGCGATGATCAAGTTTGGCGGCCTGGCCGGCGCCATCGATGAAGGCCGGGTGGTGCGTGAAAGCATCGGCGCGATCAAGCGTGCCGGTGCCGACTTGATCCTGACTTACTTCGCCATGGACCTGGCCCGCGAAGGTATCTGAAGCCCAGCCTTCAGCAAACAAATGCCGCTGCTATTGCAGCGGCTTTTTTATGCCAATGCACAAAAAATCAGTAAGCGCTGAATTATTTAGTGTCCCGTTGTATCTGATCCCTTAGAGCATTCATCGACAGGGATACGGGTATGAAACCTCGCAAGAAAAGCGTCCAGCCAATCGGCCTGAAGGACATCACCATCGTCGACGACGCCAAGATGAAGAAGGCGATCACCGCCGCTGCGCTGGGTAACGCCATGGATTGGTTCGACTTTGGCGTGTACGGCTTCGTCGCCTACGCCCTGGGCAAGGTGTTCTTCCCCAATGCCGACCCCAGCGTGCAGATGATCGCGGCCCTGGCCACCTTCTCGGTGCCGTTCCTGATCCGGCCATTGGGCGGGTTGTTCTTCGGCGCCTTGGGCGACAAGTTCGGGCGGCAGAAAATCCTCGCTGCGACCATCGTGATCATGTCGCTCAGCACCTTCGCCATCGGCCTTATACCGTCCTACGCCAGCATCGGCATCTGGGCGCCGATACTGTTGTTGCTGGCCAAGATGGCCCAGGGTTTTTCAGTGGGGGGCGAGTACACCGGTGCCTCGATCTTCGTTGCCGAATACGCCCCTGACCGCAAGCGCGGTTTTCTCGGTAGCTGGCTGGACTTCGGCTCGATTGCCGGGTTTGTGCTAGGTGCTGGAGTGGTGGTGCTGATATCCACCATTCTCGGTGAAGAGAAGTTCCTTGAATGGGGCTGGCGGCTGCCGTTCTTCCTGGCCCTGCCGCTGGGCATCATCGGCCTTTACCTGCGCCATGCGCTGGAAGAGACACCCGCGTTTCAGCAGCATGTCGACAAGCTGGAGCAGGGCGACCGTGAAGGCCTGGCTTCTGGGCCCAAGGTGTCGTTCAAGGAGGTGGCTACCCAGCACTGGCGCAGCCTGGTGACCTGCATTGGTGTGGTAATCGCCACCAACGTCACCTACTACATGCTGCTCACCTACATGCCCAGCTACCTGTCGCACAACCTGCACTACAGCGAAGACCATGGTGTGCTGATCATCATCGCGATCATGGTCGGCATGCTGTTCGTGCAGCCGATGATCGGCCTGCTCAGCGACAAGTTTGGCCGTCGGCCATTCATCATCGTTGGCAGTGTTGGCCTGTTCGCCCTGGCCATTCCGGCATTCATGTTGATCAACAGCGGCGTGCTGGGGGTGATTTTCGCCGGGCTGCTGATCATTGCTGTGCTGCTGAACTTTTTCATCGGCGTGATGGCCTCCACGTTGCCAGCGATGTTCCCTACGCACATCCGCTACAGCGCCCTGGCCGCTGCATTCAACATTTCGGTGCTGATAGCCGGGCTTACTCCGACCCTCGCTGCCTGGCTGGTGGAGAGTACCGGCGACCTCTACATGCCGGCCTACTACCTGATGGTAATCGCCGCCATTGGCCTGCTGACCGGCCTGACCATGAAGGAAACCGCCAACAAGCCGCTGCGCGGCGCGGCACCGGCGGCATCGGACATCGAGGAAGCGCGTGAGCTGCTGCAGGAGCACCACGACAACATCGAGCAGAAGATCGAGGACATCGATGCGCAAATCGCCGAACTGGAAGCCAAGCGCGAGACGCTGGCCCAGCAGCACCCGCGCATCGAATGATCAGCGCGGCATGTAGCCACGCTGCCAGGCGCGCGGGATGAACCGCGACACCAGGGCCAGCATGCAGGCCAGCGCGCAACTGCCGGCCAAGGCCTGCAGGCCCAGGTGTTGTTGCAACCAGGCGCCGAGCGCAGCCCCCAGCAGCATGCCGGCCCAAGGCACCAGCTGCACCCGCCAGCCGTTGCGCCGCTCACCCAGCAGCCAGCGCCCCAGGCCACGGCCGAAACGCGACAGGGCGCCGGTCACGTAGGTCAGGCCGATGGGCAGGCCATTCACCTGTTCGACCACAGCATTGATCATGCCCATGGCCAGCGTTGCGGCCAACAGCGCCGGAAAGGTGGCTGGCAATGGCCACGCTGCCGCGAACGCCAGCAGTGCGGCAACCACCAGCAGCACCGGCCAGGCCCGACGGCCCAAGCCACGCGCCATCAGCACGCCCAATGCATTGCCCGCGACAAAACCCAGCACTGCGCCACTCAGGCGCAGCACCAGGGCCAGATCTGCCTCACTGATGGCCACTGCCAGGCGTGTGGTGTTGCCACTCATGAACGACACGAAGTCGCCCAGTGCCAACAGGCCAATGGCATCGGTCATGCCGGCCAGCACCGACAGCGCGGCGACCAGGCCGAGGCCGACGCGGCCACGCAGTACTTGCAGGCGTAAACGCTTGGCCGTGCGCGCGGTGAGGGCGTTAGGCAGCATGTGCAGGCCTCAAGGCAGCTGTTTTTCGCGGGCCAGGGTGCCTTTGATGGTGCGCTCCACCACATCGACCAGCACCATGGTCTGGTGGTCGACCTCGATGTTTAGCAGCTCGCCGGCCTTGTAGCTGGCGAAGGTGGTCTGACGCAGGGTTTCCGGGATCAGGTTGATGGTGATGACGTTGTCCTCCACATCAGCGACGGTCAGGCTGCAGCCATTGACCCCGATGAAACCACGCGCAAACACGTACTTGCCCCATTCCGGCGGCATGCGGAACTTGATGAAGGCGCCGGTTTCCTTGATCGACAGCTCGACGATTTCGGCAGTGGTGGCGATGTGGCCAGCCATCAGGTGGCCGCCAACTTCGGCGTTCATCTTCGCTGAACGTTCGATGTTCACCCCTTGGCCGGCCTTGAAGTTACGCAGGTTGGTGCGTTCGAGGGTAGCGGTCATGGCGTCGAACCTGACCTGGCTGCCGTCGATTTCGGTGACCGACAGGCAAGTGCCTTCGACGCTGACGCTGGCGCCGATCTTCAGCGCTTCGAGCAGTTCTGGGGTGAGGTCGATGGTGAACTGGTTGTGGCCCGGGTAGGTGGTCACATCAAGCAGAGGGCGGACGGCCTGGACGATGCCGGTGTACATGGAGTTGCTCCTGGGCGCGGAAAAGAAAACACCCGAACGCTATGCCCGTAGCGCTGTAAATGCAAGGCTTTGCACGACCTTGCTTTTCTCCTGCCAATTCGTAAAAACACCCGCCTGGCTTCCCTCCGTGCAGTCATGCGTAAGAACCAGCCCCTCGGCGGGACAACGTTCCATCCGCAGGAATGCTGATAAGTAGTTCAGGCGCGGATGCAATTGGCAACCACACTTCGTTCAGGTTGAAATACAGCGTGACGTCTAGTTTTAAGATTGCGCTTTTTGAGGATGGGGTCGTGTGATTGAACCACTGCATGAATCCATCCGCCAATTGCTCGACCAGCGTGGCGAAAGAGTGGGCGTTGTCGGCGATAGTTTCAGAGTCACCGTTCGCAATACTCACATTGTCTACCAGCAGAATCGGAACCTCGCACCAAGCGTCCAATGCAGCAGCACTGGGGGCGGTAATCTGAGAGCGCAAACCCATGGCTATACTGAGGCAACATTCCCGGGGCCGTGCACGGCTTGCATTGGCGAACGGCGTCAAGGCAAGCTCGATAGCAGTGAACAAGTTGCCATCGCAGGCGAACTGGCGGCTTGGTAGGATGATATTTGGCACAACGGGAGCGCTGAAAGCAGATGCCGGCGACTGATAGACCAAGGCTGAGTTGGTCCGCGCCCCCGCAGAACCTTCAAGATTCGCGTTTCGCACAATCCACCAGGTCGAGCAAGCACTCTGGTATGTTCCGATATCGATATTCGCCCAGACGAATTCGAAGGAAGGCTCGTCCATCGCTGAAAGCGCTTGATCATCGTACTGTGCCACATACCAGCATGAGTCGTTATTGAGTGCCGCTACTTCACCTGCAAACGCTACGCCGCAGGGGTGTTGGCCATTGATGGTTGGCCAGCCCATCTTCGAAAGACCACACCCTGCCTCCACTTGTGAGCTTTGAGCGAACAGGCGCAGCGTCTTGCGCCCATTGGAGGCGCACGCGAAATCCAAAACATACAGAGCGCTTGCCTGATCAGCGGGAGGAGGAGCCGTTGACGCACTCGGCACAGTTGCGCATGTGGGCCAACGCCAGTTAGCCCATGTTTGGATGACGTGTTCAAACTGATTCAGCAATGCAGTAGTTACCCGTTGCTTTGCGGGACCATCGGTATGCCGTTCTGATGCCTCTTGTTGCAATGCCTGCATCTGTGGCCACAAGACCGGCCAGGCAACATTGAATGACGCAAGCGCGGCAAACATTTCCTGGTGATCACCCATGTCAGTTGAGTCGCAATCCTGTAGCGGCTCATCGATTGGCTTGTTGTAGGCCAGTCTTACCCACAGCTGGTCTTGAGCACCGTGTGCGGGCAACTCCACTTGCGCCTCATAATTCCACTGCAGCGCTGTGCAGGCAGAGGCCTGGACACGCGCCTCGTGGGACAGTTTTGCTCGTTGACTCAACAGCGACGGTTGATGAGGGAATTCCCGCCTAGGCATTGGTACTTCAAGCATGGACATCGTTGTGAACTGGGGACCAGCCTGGTGACCCAGTACACAACGATTTCCATGCGAGTGCGTATAGCCAAACTCCATGAGTGTACCTATGAAACGCGGGACGCTCGATTCAGCTCGCAATGGAACCGGCGTGCTGACAGCGGCTGGTATTTGTACAATCGAGGCATGCAGATACGCATTTGAGAACGACGTTTGCACATGCTGCTCAAACTGATCCCGTGCGGCGCTCAGGTCGCCGTCTGACTGCATGGCGAAAACCGGAGCGACACCTGTGGCAAGCACTTTGGCAAGGGTTTCCTTCAACGTTACAAGCCGCTGATAGACGGTATCGTCGAACGCGGTGGGTGCGCCGTTGGTCATCAAGGCGAGGAAATCGTCGAATGCGGACATGAAGGATTGCGCCCAGATGTCGAGGTCTAAGTCCCTGAATGTGAGCGTGTTGTAAGTCGGTTCCAATGTGCAGGTTTCATAATTTGGTACCACTGCCGTGCCGCTTATCAATCTATTGCTGATGGGCAACAGGGTGAAATAGCTTGCCGTTCTGCTCCGTGTAACAAAGTCCACATGGTAGGGCTCACCCCAGCGCATGCCCCATAGTGACACCTGCGGCGTGAGCAGCTTGGCGAACAAGCCCGCATAGCGGTCGAGTGCCTCGCGCATTTGCTGGCAGACACAATTATCGTTGTTCGCAGTACGGCAACCGCTCATGCACGAAGCGGGTTGCTCGCATGGTAATTGTTGCCAAGTCACGCCTGGTACGCTGTACATTGCAGTCAGTGTGTACATGTGCCTGTATTCAGCTCCATCGAATTACTGGTTTATCGAGCGCTTGTTGCCAGGGGAAAATCTTCGCGTACCGATTTTCTCTCACTGGGGCGCTCAGCAATGCCGACTTTTGAGGGGGTAGATGGCCTGGCGACTGCCATCACATTAGGTCACGGACACTGTGCAGACAAACCAAAACCAGAAATTCTCAAGCGCAATGTTGACTGTACGAATAGTGGGCAAGGCCACTGCCGTACGCAGTGACCGTACTCTGAAATCAGAATTTCAACTGCCACTGCCCAACCACCGCATGGTTACGGCTGTTGCTGCCCAGTTCACCGCTATACCCGATGCCTACGCTTTGCCGCGCACTCAGCCCCAGGTCCAGCCCGGCCTCGACCAGCAAGCTGTCGCGGTCGATCGCACTGCCTTCGACACTGAACGCATCACCCCCTGCGATAAACGCCTGCCGCGTGCGGGTATCGATGCTGCCGTAAGTGTGCCGCCAGCCCAGGGTCGCCCGTGGCGTCAGGCTCATGCCGTTGTCCAACTGCCCCAGGTGCGCCAGGCGCACACCGAAGGTGCTGCTGACGTTGTCCTGGGTATCGGCGTCCACGGCCAGCGCCGCATCGCCGCCTTGTTCCCGGTAATTGTCGCGGTGGTAGCGCTGGTAGCCGAGGTTGGCGAACGGCTCGGCGCTCAGGCGACCGCTGCCCATGGCGTAACCCAGCTCGATGAAGGCCTGCTGACTGTCGGCGTCGTAGTCACCCTTGAGGCGCTCTTTGAAACCGGCAAACGCCACGTCGCGCTTGCTGTCGCCGTCGTGGCTGCTGTACGCCGCACCCAGGCGCACGGCCAGTGGGCCGCTCTGATGCTGGGCGTAGACGCCAGCGTGCCAGCTGCGCACCGTGCCATCCAGGCCAGTGGCGTCCAGGCGGGTGTGCGAGTAGCCACCCAGCAGGCCCACGCGCCAGTCACCAGCCAACGCCCAGTCGACGCCCAGCACACCACCGCCGGTACGCTGCTCCAGTGTGCTGGCGCCATGGCTGCCATCGACCTTGCCGTAGCTGCCCAGCGCCTGTGTCCAGACGCGCCCCTGGGCAGTCGGGTCGTTGAGGTTGCGCGCTTCACGCGGCACGCCGGTGGCGGCCAGCGCCGGGCCGTCGCTGTCGTTCAGGCCAACCAGCAGGCCGCCAGCGCTGCCCATTGCCTGCATCGCGCCGAGCATGCTGCTGCCGACCTGCGACGCGCCAGCCAGGGTGGCGGCCGCGAGGTTGGCGGTATTGCTGCCGGACAGCTGCTCGATGGCATTGCCGGCACCGGCTGCGGTGGTACCGAGCACGGCGTTGTACAGGTTGCTGTTCTGCCCGAGGCTGGCCAGGCTGCGCGCGGCGACAGCCGCGTTGGCGGACGGTGCATAGTGCTCGAAGGCTACGTCGTTGCGGGTGTAGTCCAGACCTACCGAGGTGTTGTTGTAGCGCAGGGTAGGGGTGAGGAAGGCATAGTCGCTGCTGACTTGGGTGAAGGTGCCGTTCACGGCACCGGCGGTCAGCACGGTGTAGTGGCTCTGCCACGGGTATTCGCCGGCGCTTGGCTGCACATGCAACGTGGCGCCATCGAGGTTGGCAGTACCGCTGACATGGATCGGTGCACTGCTGCCGTCAGCGTTGACGCCATACACCAGGCTTGAACCCTGGCCAAAGCTCAGATCGCCCGCAACGGCGGCGACGCCCAGGCCGGTGTTGGTGAGCAGGGTGCCGTTCACTTGCAGCCCGCCGACCGACCCGCCACCGGCATACGTGGCGCCTTTTTCAATCAACATCGAGCCGAGGATGCTGCCCTGATTGATCAGCGTGGCGCCCGAGTTCACCACGCCACCTTGGCTGAAGTCTTCGAGGCTGGTCAGGGTCCAACTGCCGCCGCTGACCTTCAAGGTTTCGAAGTTGGCGCTGTTGCCGAAGTTGCCAGTGCCGTTCAGGGTCAGGCTGTCGATGCCAACACCGCCATCGACCAGGCCGTTGAACGTGCCACCAGTCAGCACGGTGAGGCTGTCGTTGCCGGCACCCATGCTCAGCGCAAGGCCGTTGCCACCGCTGATAGTCCCGCTGTTGATCACGCTGTCGTCGTACTCGCCGATCAGCTTGATGCCAAAGCCGCCTTCGCCCTCGATGCGTCCGGCGTTGCTGATAGTGGTCGCGGCCACACCGGCACCTTCGGCGCCGTCATCGACCAGGATGCCGTTGTCGACACTGCGAATGACCCCACTGGTGGTATTGACGATGCTGCCACCGCCCATGGCAATGCCTTCGCTGCCATTTGGCCGGCCACCACTGTCGACGCCCTTGGCGCCCAAACCCTGGATGGTGCCGGCGTTGTATACATGGCCGATGTTGTCGATATCGACGCCATCGCCGTCGCCATTGATCTTGCCGTCGGCGATGGCACCGGTGATGGTGCCCCAGTTGTACACCGTGCCGCTGCCGTCGGAGCCGAAACCCGAACCGTTGCGCCCGGTAACGCTGGCGCCCTCGTAGTTGTACAGCGTGGCATCGGTCTTCAGGTCGACGCCGTGGCGGTCGGCGCTGATGGTGCCGTGGTTGTACACGGTGACCCCGGTAGAAGTGCCGATCTTGATGCCGTCCCACTTCTGGTCAAGGCCGTTCTTGTCCTGTGGCGCGGTGTCGGTGTAGATCAGCCCGTAGTTGGTGATCGTGGCGTTGGAGCCGGTCTTGATCGCGTCGTTGCCTACGGCGTGGATCACGCCTGTGGCCTGGTTCTCCAGGGTGGTGGTGAACGCTGGATTGTTCAGCGTTTCGAGGTCGATGGCCTGGCCGTCGACGGTGGACGCGATGGTGCCCGCGTTGATGATGCTCAGGCTACCGCCGGCGGCAGGGTTGGTCTGCAAGCGCAAGCCGTCGTTGCTGCCTTGGATCAGCCCCCCGGCGTGGTTGGTGATGACGAAGTGGCTGAGGTCTTCGCCGTCGCCCTTGCTGTCAATGCCACGGCCATCGGTTGAGCGGATGATGCCGGCGTTATCGACGCTCACCGTTGCACCACTGGTGTGCTTGGGCAAAATCACGCCGTCGTCGTCACTGGCCACGATGCTGCCACTGGCCGTCACTATCAAGGTGTCGGACTTTTTCAGCTCCAGGGTGTCGGTGCTGGCGCGGTCGATCAGGTAATCCTTGGCAAAGGCGCTGGGGGCGAAGGCAGCACAGGCCAGGGCGATGCACAGGGCCAGGCGGTTGGGCGTGAAATGCATTGGGCGACCATGGGTGAGTGTTCAGGGGCGCCCAATATGGCCATTCGATATTACGATTTGATTGATCGGGTGGGTGTTTTCATCGCCAATTACACATGTCCGCTACTGTTGACGATGCGCAGGCACAGCGCCTCGTACGGGTCCAGGTTCACCATCAACCGCCCATCTTCGCTCAAGTCGCCTTCGACCGTTTCGTTGATCATGTCCACCACCGGCCCAGGCGTGAACCCGTCCAACAGCAGCTCCTCGGCAATCGTTTCATGGCCAAAGTTCAACGCACTGATCTGGATGCCGCGCCCGGCTGGCAGCTCATGCACCATCACCAGCAGCCCCGGGCTGATGACCTCGGGTACCAGCACCTGACGGCTGGTGGCAATGCCATAGGCCTGGCGTACCGCTAGCAGTTTCTTCACTTTGCAGGCAAACGAATCAACCGCTTCCAGCTGGCTGTCGAGGCTGCCGTACAGTGCCCGTGCACGCGGCATGCCACGCACTGACGCCTCGGCTTGCGGGTCAAGCCCGGCAAGGTCATAGCCGCCCCGGTGAATCCAGCGGGTATCGCCATCGAGCATGCGCTCGGCCACGGCTTCGGCGGGCAAGGGCAGGGCGCCGACCAAGTCCCAGCCAGACAATGCGACCACCCCGGGCTGCATGGCGTTGTACATGACCAGCAGCAGGTGCACCTTCTGGATCAGTTCGATGTCAGCCGTGCCAATCTGCTCGAGGTCGCGAATGCCCAGTGCGGCAGCGATCAGGCTGGCGGTGGTGCAGGCGATGCCATTGGTGACGAAACGCAGGTTGTAGGGCGCATGTTCGCCCGACAGCCGTTCGTAGATCTCTTCGCGGATGTGTTCGCGCAGGATGCTGCCAGGCAGGGTCTGGCCTTTGTACAGGTACATGTCGTGGGCATGCAGGGTCCAGAAGTGCACCAGTTCCACCGTCAGCTCGTCGTGGTTCTGCAGGGCATGGATCAGCGAGGCCGGGTCGATGCCGAAGGCATGCATTTCTTTGAGCATCAGGCGCAGGAACGCGGTGTCGCCGGTCAACAGCGCATGCTGATAGGCCGGCCGGGTAATGAAATCGTAGGACAGGTCGGCACCGCCCTTGGACATCTGCGCAATGTCATCAAGGGTCAGGTTGAGCTCCTGGAAGCTGAAACCACCGGCCTTGCGGATCATGCCGCCGATCAACTGATTGCCGACGATCGACAGCGGATGGCTTTCCGACCAGGCGGTGCCGCTGGCGCGCGTTTCCACGCCGAGAAAGCCGTTGGCGTCCAGGCGCAAGCCGCGCGCACCCAGGCAATCCAGGGCGTGCAGCGCGTCGCCAATGATCATCTGCTGGGCGGCGAAGGTCGGGTCCAGCCAGTTCAGCGACGGTTGGCCTTCCTTGAAGTAGTGCAGGTACACCCAGCGCCGGGTCTTGCCGTCGACGCCTGTGACCGGTGGCGTGGCGCTCCAGTCGGTTTCCTTGACGCCCGGCTCGAAGAAAATGACCCGTTGCAACTGGCCGACGATGTAGTGGCGGGCCTTGAGCTCGTCGCACTGAGCTGGCAGCAGGTTGACCGCGTCGCGGCCGACGGGCACCTCGGGCAGCAGCGGCCAGTCTTCTTCGCGCACCTCGACCATGTGGTACAGCCCAGGGTAGGGGCCGTGGGCAAGCTCGGCGAGGCGGAAGTCGGCCCCCTTGCCGGTGTGCGAGGGGATCAGGTCGTCAATGGTCACGGCATTGTGCGCGGCGGCCATGCGGCTCATCTGGATCAACTCCTGCTCGCTGCCGTACAGCGGGTCGATGTCGAAACTGATGCGGTCGAAATTGCCATCCACGCTGGGGGTGAGTTCGCGGCCGCGGATACCCCCGGAGCGCTTGATCGGGCCGGTGTGCAGGCCCTGTACGCCGATTTCCGACAGGCGCTTCCACAGCGCTTCGTGGGCCAGGGCACCCAGCACCGAGCAACCCTCGGGGGCGATGATGGCGTCAGGGTAGACGGTCAGCCACACCGAGGCGATTTCGGTGGCGCGCCGGGGCTGGGCTTCGGCATAGGGTTGTTGCCACAGGCGTGACTGGCCTGAATACAGGCTGGCGCGCGCCTAAGAGGCCTTGAGCATGGCGCGGTCTTCGAGCCATTTGACGTATGACGGGTCGGGCTGGGTCATTGCGCGTCCTCTTTGCGTGTCGGCACCGGCTCAGCTTAGGACGGTTATGGCGGCTGATCGTTCGGCTTGCGATCGGTTTTGCCTTCATCAGCGCCGAGCCGACAATTGTTGCGGCGCCAGAAACGCATCGTGGAAGTAGTTGCGCACGGCCTGCATCGCCGGGCTGAACGCGCGCTCCCGGTGCCAGGCCAGGCCCACGCTCATTGGTGTGACCGGGTCACTGATGGTGACCGTCTCGATACGCTTGCCCTCAAGCGACCAAGGCCGGTGCACCAGGTCCGACAGGATCGCCACGCCGCTGCCGTTGGCGACCATGCTGCGCACGGCCTCCACCGAGCTGGTGCGTACCCGTACACTGGGCCGTTGCCCGGCCTGTTCCCAGTAGCGCATGGCACTTTGCTCGGCCTCATCGACAGTCAGCAGAATGAACGGCTCACAGGCCACATCGGCCAGGCTCACTGCCGAGCGTTCGCACAACGGGTGATGCCCTGGCAGCCACAGCCGGCGTTCGGAGTTGAACAGGGTTTCCGAGACGATGTCGGGGTGGGTGAGGTTGGCGGTGAGTACCACCGCCATGTCGAAACGCCCCTCCAGCAGGCCTTGCTCGATAGCGCTGCGCTCCTGCTCGTACAGCTCCAGGGTTACGTCCGGGTGCCAGTGTTCCAGGCGTTGCAGGTGGTGCGGCAGGAAGTAGCCGATCACTGTGTAACTGGCCGCCAGGCGCAACAGGCCGCTGGCGCGCACGTCCGGTAGCGGGCTGTTCAGCGCGTCGTCGACACTGCGCAGGATGACGTAGGCGCGGTTCAGAAAGTGCCGGCCGGCCTCGGTCAGGCTCATGCCTTGGGCCGAGCGCTGGAACAACAGCACGCCGAGCATCGCTTCAAGCTCCTTGATGGCCGTGGTCACAGCCGACTGGGAGATGTTCAAGTGAATCGCCGCTTGGGAAATCTGGCCGATTTCGGCGGTGGCGACGAAGTAGCGGACCTGGCGCAGGGTCAGTGACACGGTAGGCTCCCGGTGTATCTGTTTTTCAGAAGACACCCTATCTGTTTATAGATCTTCCCAAGGGGGTACAGAGAATCTAACGTGGCATGCATGCAGTCACAAGTGCCAGGAGATGCCGTCATGCAAGCAGTGGATTTCAATTCGGACATGGGTGAGGGCTTTGGCCCCTGGACGATCGGTGATGGCGTCGATAACGAGCTGATGGGCTACATCAGTAGCGCCAACATCGCCACCGGCTTCCATGCCGGTGACCCTGGCACGATGCGCCGCACAGTCGAGCGCGCCAAGGCCCTGGGTGTTGCGGTGGGGGCGCACCCAGGCTTTCGTGACCTGGTCGGTTTCGGTCGCCGGCACATCAATGCTCCGGCGCAGGAGTTGGTCGACGACATGCTCTATCAACTGGGCGCGCTGCGTGAAATTGCCCGCGCCCAAGGCGTGCGCCTGCAGCACATCAAGCCGCACGGGGCGCTGTACATGCACTTGGCGCGTGACCAGGAGGCAGCGCGCTTGCTGGTGGAAAACCTGCGAGTGATCGAGCCCGAGCTGATGCTGTACTGCATGCCGGGTTCGGTGATCTGCCGTATTGCCCAGGAACTGGGACAGCCGGTGGTTCGCGAGTTTTACGCAGACCGCGAGTACGACCTGAGCGGGTCGATCGTGTTCACCCGCAATGTGCGGGGGTATGAGCCCAAGGCTGTCGCCGAGCGCGTCTTGCGCGCTTGCCAACAAGGCGTGGTACGCACCGTCGAAGGCCAGGACCTGGCCATCGAATTCGATTCCATCTGCCTGCACAGTGACACCCCAGGTGCGCTCGACCTGGTCGAGGCCACGCGCAAGGCGCTGGATACGGCCGGCATCGTGGTGCGTGCGCCACGCTGAAACCGTTGGGCATCCGGCAAACAGACAAGCCGCAGCCCGTGCATTTTGTTTTTGCCTGCCTTTCTATAAAGATTCCAAGAAAAGGAACAGTCATGGCCGAACCGCTTGCTACAACCCCGATCCGCTACAGCTTCGGCGCCGACGAGCACCTGTTTGCCGAAGTCAGCGAAAGCATGTCACTGGAGGCCTTTTTCAAGGGTATGGCCGTCACCCGCGCGGTGGAGCGGCTGGCCCTGGATGGCGTGCTGGATGTGTGCCTGGCCAACGCGTCGTTCCAGATTCGCTTCGACCCGGACCGCATCGCCCCCGAGGCGTTGCTTGAGGCCGTGCGCGGCGCCGAAGCGCAGGCGGTGGCGGAGCGCTCGTTGCAGACGCGGATCATCGAGATCCCGGTGTTGTACAACGACCCCTGGACCCATGAAACGCTGATGCGATTTCGCGACCGCCACCAGGACCCGGCCAGCACCGACCTGGAGTACGCCGCACGCATCAACGGCCTGGTCGATGTCGAGGCCTTCATCGTCGCGCACAGCGGCGCGCCGTGGTTCGTGTCGATGGTCGGTTTCGTCGCCGGCCTGCCGTTCATGTTCCAGATGGTCGAGCGCGAGCGGCAGTTGCAGGTGCCCAAGTATTTGCGCCCGCGTACCGACACGCCGAAGCTCACCTTGGGCCATGGCGGCTGCTTTGGCTGTATCTACTCGGTGCGCGGGGCAGGCGGCTACCAGATGTTCGGTGTTACCCCAGCACCGATCTACGACCCGCAGCAAACCTTGAACTACCTGAAGGACCACATGGTGTTCTTCCGCCCGGGCGACATCGTGCAGTTCAAGCCCATTGACCGCCGGGCCTACGACCAGGCGGTGGCGGATGTGGAGGAAGGCCGCTTCGACCTGCGCATTCGCCCGGTGGCGTTTTCTCTGGATGCCTTCCTCGCCGACCCGGTCGGTTACCCCAAATCGTTGCAGGAGGTGCTGGTATGATCAAGGTGCTCAAACCCGGCCTCGCGACTTCCGTGCAGGACCTGGGCCGCGAAGGTTACTACCACCTGGGCATCCCACCGTCCGGCGCACTTGACCAATACGCCTTGAGCGCGGCCAACCACCTGGTGGGCAACCCGGCCGGCGCTGCGGGCCTGGAATGTGCGTTGGTGGGGCCGGAGCTGGAGTTTCAGCAGGACGCACTGGTGGCCGTTTGCGGTGCGCAGATGCCCGCGTTGCTCGATGGCCGCGAGCAGCGGCCGGATACGGCGTTTGCCGTGCGCGCCGGGCAAGTGTTGCGTTTCGGTTTTCCTACCGCAGGTGCTCGGGCCTACCTGGCAGTGGCAGGCGGCATCGACGTGCCCGAAGTACTGGGTAGCCGTTCCACCTACGCGCTGGGGGCCTTGGGCGGCTTTCATGGGCGCAAGTTGATGGCGGGCGACCTGCTACCGGTCGGCGTGCCCAGCGGCAAGACCCGTGCCGGTGCAAGCCTGCCGATGGCCTTGCGTCAGGCCTTGGGTGGCGAGGTGGTGTTGCGGGTGGTGCCTGGGCTGTACTTCCACCGCCTGACCGCACCTGCGGCACAAAGCTTTTTCACCGAAGCCTGGACAGTCGGCTCCGAGGCGGACCGTATTGGCTATCGCTACAAAGGCGGCAGTGCCTTGAGCTTCCAGCCACGGGAGCAGCCGTTCGGTGCTGGGTCGGACCCGTCGAACATCGTCGACAGCTGCTACCCAATCGGCTCGATCCAGGTGCCAGCGGGGTTGGAACCGATCATCCTGCACCGCGATGCTGTGTCCGGTGGCGGTTACGCCATGATCGGCACCGTGATCAGTGCCGACCTTGATTTGATCGGGCAGATGCAGCCTAACCAGCAGGCGCGGTTCCTGGCGGTTAGCCTGGAGCAGGCGCTGGAGGCGCGGCGGTCGTACAAGAAGAAGCTTGGTTGCCTGGATAGGCTCTTCGCCTGACGTCGAGGCAAAGCCGCGGTGCTTTTTTGTGGCAGCGGCCTTGCGTCGCGGTAGGGCTGCGCCGCACCCCTAAAAGATCAGCCTCGCTGCTGGAATCAGCGCCCGCTTTGCGGACCATCGCGGCACAAGGCCGCTCCTACACCGACCGCGTGTGCATGCTGATTTGCTTGCCGGATTGAGCGGCCACTTCAAGGGCCTGGCCGTCCCGCTGCTTGCCCTGGCGCGCCAAGCCTTCCAGCTGCGGTATCAGCATGCCTTCCGGCAAATGCCGCCAGAACCGCCCGGGCATGTGCAGGCGCAAGGCGTCCGGGTTGAGGCGGGCCGGGTTGAAGGTATGGCGGTAGTACGTGCGCCAAAGCTCGGCGCCAGGGTCGTCGGCGTTGCGCGCCCACTGGCGCCAGGCTTCGGGGCACTGGCGCTGGTAATCGAACACTTGACCGTCAAAGCGAATGCCATCCTGTGGTGTAGCGATAAGCCAGCGCAAACGCCCCAGGCGGTCGGCGAAATGCGGGCTGGCACTTTGCAGAATGTCATGCGCCGGCTCGTGATAGGCCACCAGGTCCAGCTGCAAATGCGCGACCAGTTCATCAGGCAACGGCACGAAGCGCACGAACGCATGCAGGTGATGTGCTTCGCGGCTCACCTGCTTGATGCGCCGTTGCAGCTCACTGCCCAACCTGTCACCCGCCAGCATGGCTGTGCGGTCGCCATGGGCGACGCGCCAAAGCACTTCGTACAGCAGGTTCCAACGTTGCTCTCCACGGTAGCGGGAGGCCTGTTCCAGTTGGCTCAGCAAGGCTGCCGGGACTTTGGCGCGAAAAGGGCCGGGGCCTTCCGGGGGGGCAGTCGGTATGGCCAGCAGGTCCGCCATCGGGCCTTGCGACCAGGTGACTTCGGACGGGTCGATGCCATGCCCCAACAACACCCGAGCCTGATCGCGCCAAGTGGCGAACAGGTCGTCGCAGTCGAGCGCGATCACCCCCATAACCCCATCTGTACCGGTGCTTGCGGCTCACGCAAACGCGCCCGCAGCAGGCCGCTGCGCAGTTCGGCCTGGGCCGGGCGATAGTCGCTAGTGACGATGAACGGCCGAGCCTTGTCCAGCACGCAACGCAGCTGGATCAGGTCGTCATAGCGGATACGCCGTTCCCGGCGCAGGGCGACCAGGCGTTGCACACTGCGCAGGCCGATGCCGGGGATGCGTGCCAGTAACGCTGGCTCGGCGCGGTTCACATCCAGCGGGAAGACCTCGCGGTTGGCCAGCGCCCAGGCCAGCTTGGGGTCGATGTCCAGGGCCAGGTTACCGCTCTGGCCCAGCAGCTCGCCAGCCTTGTAGCCATAGCCACGCAGCAGGAAGTCGGCCTGATACAGGCGGTGTTCGCGCAGCAGCGGAGGTGCGGCGAGGGGCACGCTGCCTGGGCTGTCGGGGATCGGGCTGAAGGCGGAGTAGTACACGCGCTTGAGGCCGTAGCCCTGGTAAAGCGACTCGGCATTGCGCAGCAAGGTGCTGTCGTCGGTGCTGTCGGCGCCGACGATGACCTGGGTGCTTTGCCCGGCCGGGGTAAAGCGTGGCGCCTTGGGCTCGTTGGCCACGGCTTGCTGGCCTTGGTGAATCACGCCCATGGCCTGGCGAATGGTGTGCGCCTGTTTTTCCGGCGCCAGGCGTTTGAGGCTGGCGTCGGTCGGCAGCTCGATGTTGACGCTGAGGCGGTCGGCCAGTCGCCCGGCCTGTTCGATCAGCAGCGGGTCGGCGTCGGGAATTGTCTTGAGATGAATGTAGCCGCGGAAGTTGTGTTCTTCGCGCAACAGCCGGGCCACGCGGATCAGCTGCTCCATGGTGTAGTCCGCCGAGCGGATGATGCCAGAGCTGAGGAACAAGCCGCTGATGCAGTTGCGCCGGTAGAAGTCCAGGGTCAGGCGTACCACTTCCTCGGGGCTGAAGCGCGCGCGTGGCACGTTGCTGGAGCGGCGGTTGACACAGTACTGGCAGTCGTACAGGCAGAAGTTGGTGAGCAACACCTTGAGCAGCGATACGCAGCGGCCGTCGGGGGTGTAGCTGTGACAGATGCCCATGCCATTGGTGGCCCCCAGGCTGTCGGCACCGCGCGAGTTACGCTTGGGCGCACCGCTGCTGGCGCAGGAAGCGTCGTACTTGGCGGCGTCGGCGAGGATGCCGAGTTTGGCAATGAGTTGCATGGTACTGTCTCGCAATACTGAATATTCATACAGTATTTTGAGATGTGATGGATTGCAAGTGCTTGTGCGCCGGCCATACCTGAGCAAATCCGTCAGCTAAGCTTGTGGCTGAACTTATGGATAGGCACGAGGCACGGGAGAGGTTATGAAGATCACCATCAAGCCGAAACTGGCGCTGGCCGGGCTGGCCTTGGCAATCGGCATGCTCAATGCCCAGGCTGCGGAAACCAGAAAGGTCGATGTGCTGCTGGTGGGCGGCGGCATCATGAGTTCTACCTTGGCCGTGTGGCTCAACGAATTGGAGCCAGGCTGGTCGATGGAGATGGTCGAGCGCCTGGACAAAGTGGCTGAAGAAAGCTCCAACGGCTGGAACAATGCGGGTACCGGCCATTCGGCCCTGGCTGAGTTGAACTACACCCCGGAAAAGGACGGCAAGATCGACATCAGCAAAGCGGTGGAGATCAACGAGTCGTTTCAGATCACCCGGCAGTTCCTTGCTTGGCAGGTGAAGCAGGGGGTGCTGAAGAACCCGCATTCGTTCATCAACACCACCCCGCACATGAGCTTTGTCTGGGGCGATGACAATATCCGCTTTTTGAAGAAGCGCTACGAGGCCCTGCAGGCCAGCCCGCTGTTCAAGCCCATGCAGTACTCCGAAGACCATGAGCAGATTCGCAAGTGGGTACCGCTGATGATGGAGGGCCGCGACCCTAACCAGAAGCTGGCGGTGACCTGGACGCCGATTGGCACCGACGTCAACTTTGGCGAGATCACCCGGCAGTACGTGGGTTATCTGCAGACCCGACCGAACTTCGACCTCAAGCTGTCGAGCGAGGTGCAGGACATTACCCGCAACGGTGACGGTTCCTGGCACGTCGAGTACAAGAACCTCAAGGATGGCAGCAAGGCGGCCACCGATGCCAAGTTCCTGTTCATTGGTGCCGGCGGTGCCGCGTTACCGCTGCTGCAGAAGTCGGGTATCGACGAAGCCAAGGACTATGCCGGTTTCCCGGTCGGCGGCTCGTTCCTGGTCACCGACAACCCGGCCATCGCCCAGCGGCACATGGCCAAGGCCTACGGCATTGCCGCCACCGGTGCGCCGCCCATGTCGGTGCCACACCTGGACACCCGGGTGCTCGATGGCAAGCGCATGATCCTGTTCGGGCCGTTCGCCACATTCTCGACCAAGTTCCTCAAGCAAGGCTCGCTGCTCGACCTGCTTGCCAGTACCAGCGTGCACAACGCTTGGCCGATGGTGCGGGTAGGGGTCCGCGAGTTCGACCTGGTGCAGTACCTGATCGGCCAGGTGTTGCAGTCCGACAATGATCGCTTCGAAGCACTGCGCACCTACTTCCCCGAGGCGAAGAAGGAAGATTGGCGGCTGTGGCAGGCGGGCCAGCGGGTGCAGATCATCAAGAAAGACGAAGCTCTCGGTGGCGTGCTCAAGCTCGGTACCGAGGTGGTGACGTCCAAGGACGGCAGCATCGCCGGCTTGCTGGGGGCCTCGCCTGGTGCTTCGACCGCACCGCCCATCATGCTCGATGTGCTGAACAAGGTGTTCAAGGACAAGGTGGCCTCGCCCGAGTGGCAGGCGAAAATCAAGCAAATCATCCCGTCCTATGGCATTCGCCTGAACGACCACCCGGACCAGGTGCAAAAGGAGTGGGCGTATACCAACGAGGTGCTGCAGCTTAGCCCTCCTGCGCCTTAGCCCAGGTGAAGTGGTAGACGTGGTCGGGGGCAGTGGCGCGGCACTGGCCGTTGTCGGCATCGGCACCGACCACATACCACTCGGCCCGCGAGGTCTCGCCCAGCTTGCGGGCCTTGTCGGCGTTGAAACAGCGGCCCAGCTCGGTGGCTGGAACCAATGCGAACGCAGAGGGGTGCTGGCGCAGCCAGTAGGCCGCCGCATCGGCTTTGGGTTGGCCCGTGAAGCCGAAATGCACGATGGGTTGCCGGGCGAACAGCCAATGGCCCTCGCGCCAGTTGACCAGCACCAGTTCAGCACCGTCGGTGGCTTGAGCGGCGTCGCTCATCAGCGTGTCATGCGGGTTGCGGCCTTCCTTGATCGGCTCGACGAAGCCTCGGGCGAACCACAGGGCGAACCATGTCAGGGCTACGGTAGTGAAGGCCCTGCGCCAACCCGGCCGGCGCTGCCACCAGCGCTTGAGCAGCCAAGGCACCAGCGGCGCCATGGCCAGTACCAGGCCAGGCAGGGCCGGGAAGATGTAGAGCTTGCGCTTGCCGCTGCTGAGGCTGAAAAACAGCAGCACCAACGCCACCCAGCCGAGTAACAGCAGGAAGCGGCCATCGCGTTTTTGCAGTTGCCGGCGCCAGGCCGGTATCAGCCAGGGCAGGGCCAGTATCAGGGGCAGCCAGTACTTGGGGATGACCTTGACGAAGAAGTACCAGAACGGCTCGCGATGGTCCCAGGCATTGGCGTAGCGGCTGGCGGTCTGGCGCAACAGGATTTCTTTCAGGTAGGCCAGCTCTGCCGCGCCACCGCCCTGGGCGATCGACACCAACAGTGGCAGCAGCCACACCGCGCAACCGGCCAGCAACCACAGCAGCCCCAGGCTCCAGCGCCATCCCTGGCCCGGCATCGCGACCACGCCGTGCCAGCGCTGGCGTACTGCCCAGGCGTAAGGCAGCAGCATCAGCGCCGGGACAAAACCCACACCCTTACTGATGATGCCCAGGCCCATCGCCGCGCAGGCCAGGTAGAACCAGCCCCAGGCGGGCCCCAGCAGCAGGTGGCGCAGCATGCCGTAGAAGCCGAGCGCCACCCACAGGCACAGAAAACTGTCGATCTGCCCGGTGCGCAGGATGCTGTAGCTCTGGTAGGTGGCCAGGAACAGCAAAGCTGCGATTACGCCGATGCGCCGGTTCCACAGGCGCCGCCCGAGGTCATGCAGCACCCAGGTGATGGTCGCCGCCGACAGCAGCCCTGGCAGATAGAGGGCAACCTTGGGTGAGCCGGTCAGGTAGCTGAACAGTGCCACGGTCCACATGAACAACGGTGGCTTGTCGCCGTAGATCTCTGCGGCCCGGTGCGGGATGAACCAGGTGCCGCTCTGCAGCATTTCCAGGGCCACGCCGAGAAAGCGTTCTTCATCGACATTCATTGGCTGGCGCCAGCCGATACCGGCGCCCACCAACAACACGGCGAGGGCGATCAGGGCCAGGCGTTCGGCCGCAAGCGTCTTGAACTTTGGCAAAGGCCTATTCCTTCTGTTCCTGATGGCGGGCAATCAGCTGCAGGTTGCGCAGGTAAACCAGAAAGCCGAAGCTTTGGCCGATGATGAATACCGGGTCCTGGCGGTAGATGGCGTAGGTCAGCAGTAGTGCGCTGCCGAGCATGCTCAGGTACCAGAAACCCACCGGGATCACGCTGCGGCGCTTGAACTCGCTGTACAGCCACTGCAGCACGAAACGCCCGGTGAAAACGGCCTGGCCGGCAAACCCGACGATCAGCCACAGGGTTTCGCGGGTCATCCTTCAAGCTCCTGCGGGTGGCTGTCCAGGCGGGTTCGGCGGATCAGCCACCACACCCCGATCAGGTCGAGGATGCCGACCAGGGCGCGGTCCAGGTTGCCGTATTTGGAGACACCCGCGTGGCGTGGCCGGTGATTGACCGGGTGCACCAGCATGCGGCCGTTGTGGCGCAGGATCAGTGCCGGAATGTAGCGGTGCATGTGGTCGAAGTAGGGCAGGCGCAAGAAGGCTGCACGCTCGATCAGCTTCAGCCCGCAGCCGGTGTCGGGCGTGGCGTCCTTGAGCAGGCGGCTGCGCAGGCCATTGGCGAAGCGCGAGGCCCAGCGTTTGCTGGCGCTGTCACGCCGGTTGACCCGGTGCCCGGCCACCAGCTTGACGCCGCCGGTCAGGCCCTGGTTGGCACGCACCAGGGCCAGCATGCCGGGGATGTCCGCCGGGTCGTTCTGGCCGTCGCCATCCAGGGTCGCCAACCAGTGGCCGTGGGCCGCCTGGGCGGCATGCCACAGAGAGGTGCTCTGGCCCTGCGAGCGTTCGTGACGCAGGATGCGCAATTGCGTGTAGCCCTGGTTTTTCAGTTGCTGCAGTACGCTCAAGGTGCGGTCGCTGCTGCCGTCATCGACCACCAGCACCTCGTAGCGCTCGGCGGTGAGTGCAGCGCGTATCTCCATCAGCAGTGATGGCAGGTTGTCGACCTCGTTCTTGGCGGGGATCAGTACCGAGAGGTCAAGTGGATCTGTCATGAGGCTACCTGTGATCATGTTGTTATTACGTGGATCAAACCCGGTAGAAATCCCGGTACCAGCCAACGAAAGCGTTGACGCCGTGCTCCAGCGACGTGCCTGGGGAGTAGTCGATCCAGCGTGCCAGTGAGCCAACATCGGCCCAGGTCTCCAGCACGTCGCCTGCTTGCAGCGGCAGGTAGTCGCGCTGGGCCTTGATGCCCAAGGCGGCTTCCAGGCATTCGACGAATTGCAGCAGCCTTACCGGCTGCCCACGGCCGATGTTGAACAGTTGGCAGGGCGGCTGCCCCTCGGTCGGCCGGGGTGGTTTCAGGCGCAGGCGCACGATGCTTTCGACGATGTCGTCGATGTAGGTGAAGTCGCGGCCCATCAGGCCGTTGTTGTAAACCTCGATCGGCCGTCCTTCGAGCATGGCGCGGGTGAACTTGAACAGCGCCATGTCGGGCCGGCCCCAGGGGCCGTAGACGGTGAAAAAGCGCAGGCCGGTGGTTGGTATCCGATACAGGTGCGCGTAGCTGTGCGCCATCAGTTCATTGGCACGCTTGCTGGCGGCGTACAGCGAAACCGGCTGCTCGACCGGGTCATCGATGCTGAACGGCAGCTTGGCATTGGCGCCGTACACCGAGCTGCTGGAGGCGTAGATCAGGTGGCGTGGTGGCTGCTGGCGGCAGGCTTCGAGGATGTTGAGGAAACCGACCAGGTTGGCCTGCCCGTAGGCGCCAGGGTTGTCCAGCGAATAGCGCACCCCGGCCTGGGCCGCCAGGTGGATCACTTCACTGAACGCCTGCCTGGCGAACAGCTGTTGCAGGTCGGCGCTGTTGGCGATATCGAGGGTTTGGAAGCGGAAATTGGCGAAGCCGAACAGCCGTTGCAGGCGCGCCAGTTTCAGCTCGACGCTGTAGTAGGCATTGAGGTTGTCGATGCCGACTACATCGATGCCTGCCTCGCACAGGCGGCGAGCGAAATGGAAGCCGATGAAGCCGGCCACGCCGGTAATCAGTACGGGCATGCTGGCTGCACCTGGCCGCGACCAATACCGTAATAGGTGAGGCCGGCGGTGGCCATGTGCTCGGGCTCGAACAGGTTGCGCCCGTCGAATACCACCCGGTCGGCCAATTGTTGCGGCACTTTTTCCAGGTTGAGCACGCGGTAGTCCTGCCACTCGGTGATGATTACCAGCGCATCGGCACCCTCCAGTGCATCGTCCTTGCAGGGCACCAGTTGCAGGTCGGCGCGCGGGCCGTAATGCCGCAGGATTTCTTCCATCGCCTGCGGGTCATGGGCCTGTACCCGCGCGCCAGCGGCCCACAGGGCCTCCAGCAGGACCCGGCTGGAGGCCTCGCGTATGTCGTTGGTGTTGGGCTTGAACGACAACCCCCACAAGGCAAATACCTTGCCCCGCAGGCCACCGGGATAATGCCGCTGGATCTTGCTGAACAACCGGCCCTTTTGATGTTCGTTGACCGACTCCACCGCACGCAGCAACTGCGGCTCGAAGCCTTCAGCCTCGGCGCTGCGGCGCAGGGCTTGCAAGTCCTTGGGGAAGCACGAGCCGCCAAAGCCGCAACCGGCGTAGATGAAGTCATAGCCAATGCGCGGGTCGGAGCCGATGCCACGGCGCACCATCTCGATATCGGCCCCCAGGTACTCGGCCAGGTTGGCGATTTCGTTGATGAAGGAGATCTTGGTCGCCAGCATGCAGTTGGCCGCATACTTGGTCAGCTCGGCGCTGCGCGCATCCATGGTCATAAGCTTTTCGCGGTTGCGGCTGAACGGCAGGTACAGCTCGCGCAGCAATTCCACTTCGGCCGGTTCGGCGCCGCCGATGATGATGCGGTCCGGACGCATGCAATCATCCACGGCCGAGCCTTCCTTGAGAAATTCCGGGTTGCTGATGACCTGGAAATGACTGGTGTCGGCCACGGCCTGGGCTATACGCGATTTGATGCGGTGCACCGTGCCGACTGGCGCGGTGGATTTGTTGACGATCACCTTGGCGCCGTCGGCATGTTCGAGGATGCTGTCGACCACGGCAAAAACGTGCTTCAGGTCGGCGCTGCCATCGGCTTGTGGCGGAGTGCCGACTGCGATGAACTGCAGCCTGGCGTAGTGAACTGCTGCCCTGGCATCCGTGGTGAAACGCAGGCGACCGCAAGCCAGGTTTTTCTCCAGCAGCGGCGCAAGGCCGGGCTCGAAGATCGGGCAATGGCCTGCACTGAGGTTGGCAACTCGTTCGGCATCGACATCCATGCACAACACCGAATGGCCCACCTGGGCCAGGCACACTGCCTGGGTGAGGCCGACATAGCCAGTACCGAAAACCGTGACTTTCATCTAACAGCTCCTTGATAAGAAAGCTGAAAAAAAATGTCACATTGTTGTTTAGGAATTGTTACCCAGCGGATGATTCCGTGGGCTGCGCGGCCGCGATGCCACTTCACCTGGGGAGACCATCTAAACTTACAGACGGCTCGCGGTCATGTGTTTCAACGCGATCCGTAACCCTTGAACCGACCACCGCCTCCCAGGAGCGGATGTCCCTCGCTGGCGATGGCCTTCTTGCAGAGGAGGGCAGGTCATGGACGAGGCAAGGCTTCACGATTTCATGGGCAAGCTGGTGAACGACATGGGCGCAGCGGCGACACTGGCCAATGTCATCCTCGGCGATGAGCTGGGGCTGTACCGGGCCATGGCCGACAGCCAGGCGGTTACCCCCGAGCAACTGGCGGAAAAGACCGGCTGTCATCCGCGGTTGGTGCGCGAATGGTTGAATGCACAGGCGGCATCGGGCTATGTGGTGCATGACAAGGGCCGCTTCGTACTGCCTGAAGAGCAGGCCATGGCCCTGGCGCTGGAGGATTCCCCGGCTTACATGGCCGGCGGTGCAGCCGTGGTGGCGGCGCTGTTCCATGATAAGGACAAGCTGGTAGCCGCCATGCGCGGCGATGGCGGTCTGGCCTGGGGCGACCACCATCCGTGCATGTTCAGCGGCACCGAGCGGTTCTTCCGGCCGGGGTACCGCACCTTTCTGGTGGCCAATTGGCTGCCGGCGCTGGAGGGTGTGGTGGCCAAGCTGCAAGCGGGCGCCAAGGTGGCAGACGTGGGGTGCGGCCATGGTGCCTCGACGCTGGTCATGGCGCAGGCGTTTCCGGCGTCGACCTTCGTGGGGTACGACTATCACGGGCCTTCGATCGTCACCGCCAACCAGCGTGCACGTGAGGCGGGCTTGGTGGAGCGGGTGGGTTTCCAGCAGGCCAGCGCCAAGGACTACCCTGGGCATGACCACGACCTGGTTTGCTTCTTCGACTGCCTGCACGACATGGGTGACCCGGTGGGGGCAGCCAAGCATGCCTATCGTGCTTTGAAACCTGACGGCACGGTGATGTTGGTAGAGCCTTATGCCGAGGACTCGCTGGACGGCAACCTGACGCCGGTCGGGCGGTTGTTCTATGCGGCGTCGACGTTCATCTGCACGCCAAACTCGTTGTCGCAGGAAGTGGGGCTGGGGTTGGGCGCGCAGGCCGGCGAGGCGCGTTTGCGGGCAGTGTTCGAGGAGGCGGGGTTCAGCCGGTTCCGGCGGGCGACGCAGACGCCGTTCAACCTGATTCTGGAGGCCCGCAAGTAGGGGCCTGGCCTGCAAAAGCAGAAGGGGCGCCCTGTTGGCGCCCCTTCTGTTTACGGCTTAGGCTTCAGCGTCCCAAGGACGATCGCCTTTTTCATCTTTGACGCGGGTCGGCAAGCCCATCACATCCAGCGCCTTGAGGAACGGCTCTGCTGGCAGCTCTTCGACGTTGACCATGCGCTTGGCATCCCATTCACCACGGGCAACCAGCAGGGCGGCAGCCACTGGCGGTACACCGGCGGTGTAGGAAATGCCCTGGCTGTCGGTCTCGGCGTAGGCTTCTTCGTGGTCGGCCACGTTGTAGATGAACACTTCGCGCGGCTGGCCATCCTTGGTGCCTTTTACCAGGTCACCGATGCAGGTCTTGCCGGTGTAGCCAGGGGCCAGCGAGGCTGGGTCTGGCAGTACGGCCTTGACCACTTTCAGCGGTACCACTTCCAGGCCTTCGGCGGTTTTCACCGGTTGCTCGCTGAGCAGGCCCAGGTTTTTCAGCACGGTGAACACGTTGATGTAGTGCTCGCCGAAGCTCATCCAGAAACGCACGTTCGGCACGTTGAGGTTCTTCGAAATCGAGTGAACTTCATCGTGGCCGGTCAGGTACAGGTTTTGCGAGCCTACTACTGGCAGGTCGTCGGTACGCTTGACCTCGAACATGGTGTTGCTGGTCCACTGGCTGTTCTGCCAGCTCCACACTTGCCCGGTGAACTCGCGGAAGTTGATTTCCGGGTCGAAGTTGGTGGCAAAGTACTTGCCATGCGAACCGGCATTGACGTCGAGGATGTCGATCGAATCAATGCTGTCGAAATACTGCTGCTGCGCAAGTTTTGCGTAGCTGTTCACCACACCCGGGTCGAAACCGACGCCGAGAATGGCGGTAATGTTCTTTTGTTGGCACTCTTCGAGGTGTTTCCACTCGTAGTTGCCGTACCACGGCGGGGTCTCGCAAATTTTGCCCGGCTCTTCGTGGATGGCGGTGTCCAGATAGGCGACACCGGTATCGATGCAGGCACGCAGCACCGACATGTTGAGGAAGGCGGAACCCACGTTGATCACGATCTGCGATTCGGTTTCGCGGATCAGTGCCTTGGTCGCCTCGACATCGAGGGCGTTGAGCGAGAAGGCCTGGATGTCGGCGGGTACCTTGAGGCTACCCTTGGCCTTGACGCTGTCGATGATGGCCTGGCATTTGGAGATGTTCCGTGACGCGATAGCGATACGACCCAGTTCGTCGTTATGCTGTGCGCACTTGTGGGCCACCACCTTGGCGACACCTCCTGCACCAATGATAAGAACGTTCTTCTTCAATTTACCCTTTGCTCCTTACTTGGAAAGCCGGTCTTACGACAGGCTGGAAACGTAGTCTTCAAAACCGAACTCGCGGACGACTTCGACGCTGCCGTCGAGTTGCTTGACCACGATGGACGGCATTTTCAGACCGTTGAACCAGTTTTTCTTGACCATGGTGTACCCCGCCGTGTCGATGAACGACAGGCGATCGCCAATGGCCAACGGACGATCGAATTGGTACTCGCCGAAGATGTCACCGGCCAGGCACGACTTGCCGCAGACCATATAGGTGTGCTCGCCGTCGTTGGGGGCCATCTTGGCGTTGAGGCGGTAAATCAGCAGGTCGAGCAGGTGCGCTTCGATCGAACTGTCGACCACGGCCAGGTGCTTGCCGTTGTACAGGGTGTCGAGCACGGTCACTTCCAGCGAGGCGCTGTTGGTGATGGCGGCTTCGCCGGGCTCCAGGTACACCTGCACACCGTAGGTTTGCGAGAAGGCCTTGAGGCGCGCGCAGAAGGCGTCTACCGCATAGTCTTCACCGGTGAAGTGAATGCCGCCACCGAGGCTGACCCACTCGACCTTGTGCAGCAGGTGGCCGAAACGCTCTTCGATGTGCGTGAGCATCTTGTCGAACAGGCCGAAGTCACCGTTCTCGCAGTTGTTGTGGAACATGAAGCCGGAGATCTGTTCGATCACCTGTTCGATCTTGGCCGGGTCCCATTCGCCCAGGCGGCTGAACGGGCGGGCCGGGTCGGCCAGCAGGTAGTCGGAGCTGCTGACCTGCGGGTTGACGCGCAGACCACGCACTTTACCTTCGGACTGTTCGGCAAAACGCTGCAGCTGGCCGATCGAGTTGAAGATGATCTTGTCGCAGTTCTCGAGCATCTCCTCGACCTCGTCGTCGGCCCAGGCCACGCTGTAGGCGTGGGTTTCGCCGGCGAACTTCTGGCGGCCGAGCTTGAGCTCGAAGAGGGAGGACGAGGTGGTGCCGTCCATGTACTGCTGCATCAGGTCGAACACCGACCAGGTGGCGAAGCACTTGAGGGCGAGCAGCGCCTTGGCACCGGAGTGTTCACGCACGTAGGCGATCTTCTCCATGTTGCTGAGCAGCTTGGTTTTATCGATGAGGTAATACGGCGTCTTGATCATTTAAAGGCCCCCGGCCAGGCCGGCCAAAAAAAGGACACGCATTGTGCCTTCACTTGCCGCAGACCGAAAGGGTGGGATACGCATTTCGTCAGGGTTGACGCCATTGCGAGGGCAATTTCGGTTGCGGCGGGCCTAGTAGATCAGGTGCATATGACTATCGTAATCACCACCGACAGGTGGCAGCTTCAATCTGCCTGCCGCAACCACGCCTGAATTTGCTCAAGCGTTGCCGTAGCGCCGCCACACACCACCACCAGCACATTCTGGTATTGCGCCAGGGCGCCCGGCGCATACGCTAATGCCAATGCTGCGCCACAGGCGGGTTCCACCAGCAGGCGATGGTCCAGCAGGAATCGCTCACAGGCCTCCAATGCCGCACGATCGGTGACCAGGTGGCTGTGTACCGGGTGTTGCTGTGCGCAGGCTAGCGCCTGATCGGCGACCCGCTTTGCCCCCAGCGAGGTCGCCACCGAGGCGATGCGCTCCAGCTCAACCGAATGTCCCGCCTGAAGGGCCGCGTGCAGCGACGCGGCGCCATTGGTTTCCACCGCCAGCACCGGTACATCACCCCAGCCATTGCGCTGCAGCCCCTCCACCACGCCGCTGAGCAACCCGCCACCGCCTACCGACAGCACCACGGCGTCCGGTTTCACGCCGGCTTCGGCGACTTCATCGATCAGGCTGGCATGCCCGGCCCACAGCAGCGGGTCGTCAAACGGGTGGATAAACGCATCATTCGGCCCTACCAAGGTCTGCGCCAGTGCGTTCGCCTCCTGCCAGGAACTGCCATGCACCACCACGTTGGCGTCTTCCAGGCGCAGCAACTCCTTGGCCCGCTCGGTAGTGGTCTCGGGGACGACCACGGTCACCGGCACACCCAGCTTGCGGCCCGCATAGGCCACCGCCAGGCCGGCGTTGCCGCCCGAGGAAGAGATGAACTGCCGAGCGCCACGGGCTTGATGCACTTCGCAGGCGTGGCCCACCCCACGCAGCTTGAACGAGCCGCAAGGTTGCAGAGCATCGAGCTTGAGCCAGATGTTTCGGCCCGCGACCAACGACAGCGAGCGGGATTCGATCAGGGGTGTGTGGATATGCAAGGTCATTGGCTGGCTCCGCGCAGTTGTTCAAGGTAGTTGTAAATGGTGTAGCGGGTTACGCCGAGGGCACTGGCGGCCTTTTCCACGCCGCCTTTGACGATGAACAGGCCGCGCTCCTGCATGACCTGTACGGCCTCGACCTTGGCCTGTTTGTTCATCCGGCCCTGGCCGCTGCGTTGCAAGGCAGCCTGAATGATCTCGCTCATCAGCAGTTCCATGTCGGCGGGTTCGTTGACGGCAGGCGTGGCCCCCAGCGGTTGGAACTGCTGGAGAAAGCTCATGGCGGCGTCCAGGCCGGTGACGTCGGTGTTGACGCAGAGGCTGGCGAAGGGGTGGCCGTTGCTGTCGCGAAAGATTGCGGTGGCGCTGCGCAGCGTGCGGCCCTTGAGCGTGGTGGGGTAGTCGGGCAGTACCACCGGCTCGCAGCCATGCTGCTCGGCCGAGGCCTGCATCAGCGCCTTGAAGCCTTGGTCCTGCTCCGGGGCGGCGAGGATCGGGCTGCCGACGCTACGGCCGGAGAGATGGCCGTTGACGATCGCCACCACGGAATGCTCCGGGTGGTCCAGGTCGTGCAGCAGGATTTCCATGTTGCGTGCGGCAACGCTGCCCAAGGCCTGGATGGCGGCTTTGAGCACGGTGAGGGTGAGGTGGCGTTCTTCAGCGGGGGAAATGGGCATGACAAATCGCACAATTCAACTTTTTGTGCATTTTTACACAAAAAGTTGAATTGTGCGATTTGCTTTTTCAGGCCCATTCGCGGGTGAACCCGCCCCCACAGGATCGCCACAAGCCTTGAGACCTGCGCAGTACCTGTGGGAGCGGGTTTGCCCGCGAATGGGCCGCAAAGCGGCCGCTGTAAATTCAGCCCAGAGTTGGAGTGCGCGGCGGGATCATGCGGCGCGAGCCGGTCGCCTCGAAGGCCGCACCAAAGCTCAGCAGCGCATTGTCGCTGTAGGCTCGGCCGGCAAAGGTCAACCCCACCGGCATGCCGATATCGGCCATCACGCCCATTGGCACGGTCACGGTCGGTACGCCCAGATGGCGGATCGCCAGGTTACCGTTGGCCACCCAGATGCCGTTGCTCCAGGCGATGTCCGCCGACGCCGGGTTGACGTCGGCGTCAGCCGGGCCAACGTCCGCTACGGTTGGGAACAGCACCGCATCCAGGCCCAGCTTGTCCATCCAGTCTTCCAGGTCCAGCTTGCGGGTCTGCTCCAGGCCGCGCAGGCCATCTGGCAGGGTCTCGATCTGGTCCCAGGTCTTCAGGCCGCGCTTGGCCATGTTGACGTACTCGTCCATGCCCGCCGCCAGGTCGTCCTCGCGGTTGGGCAGGGTGCCTGGGTCGTGTGGGAAAATCTGTGGGCCATCGACATCGGCCAGGCGGTTGAGCTTGGGGTCGTCATTGGCACGCAGGAAGTCGTCGAAGCCCCAGCCCGAAAGCTCCCACAGTTCGTCATGGAGGAACTCCTTGCTGACGATACCGCGGTTGTAAACGGTCGGTGCGCCCGGGCGGTCGCCTTCGCAGTTGGACACCAGCGGGAAGTCCACTTCCAGCACTTGCGCACCGGCCGCTTCCAGGGCCTGGCGCGCTTGCTGCCACAGGTCGATGACCGTGGCGCGGGTGTTGATGCGTTGGCCAGTCGGGCCGCCGATGCCCGGTTTTTCGGAGGTACCGGCCTCGGTGTCGGCATTGATGTACATGCGTGGCACGCCAAAGCGCTTGCCCTTGAGCGCGCTGGCATCTACCGCCAGGTCCAGGTACGACGCCGGGCGCACCTTGGAGGCCGCCGGAATCGGCACCCACGGTTGCAGGCGCCACAGGTCGCCGCGCTTGTCGACGTCATCGGCGACCACCACGTCGAGAATTTCCAGTAGGTCGGCCATGGTGCGTGCATAAGGCACCACCACGTCCATGGTCGGGGTCAGCGGCCAGTTGCCACGCACCGAAATCACCCCGCGCGATGGGGTATAGGCGCACAGGCCGTTGTTGGACGCCGGGCCACGGCCGCTGGACCAGGTTTCTTCGGCCAGGCCGAAGGCACTGAAGCTGGCGGCGGTGGCGGTGCCGGCGCCGTTGGACGAGCCCGAGGCGAACGGCGCGGTCAGGTAGTTGGCGTTGTAAGGGCTTTCGGCGCGGCCATAGACACCGCGCTGCATGCCACCGTTAGCCATGGGCGGCATGTTGGTCTTGCCCAGGCACACGGCACCCGCGGCGCGCAGGCGCTCGATGGTGAAGGCGTCGCGCTGGGCGACCAGGTTCTTGAAGGCAGGGCTGCCGGAAGCGGCAGTCAGGCCCTTGACCAGGTAGCTGTCTTTGGCAGTGTAGGGAATGCCGTCCAGTGGGCTCAGCACCTGGCCCTTGGCACGGCGGGCGTCGGAGGCCTCGGCCTCTTTCAGCGCCTCCGGGTTGCGTACCACTACGGCGTTCAGGGCCGTGGCCGTGTCGGCGCCATCGTAGGCATCGATACGTGCCAGATAGGCCTTGACCAGCTCGACCGCCGTCGTGCGGCCCGACTCGAGCGCGTCGCGCAGCGCGGCAATGGAAACCTCGGTTACCTCGATCATGCGTTCACCAAAAAAATGTGCAGGTGGGGGCTAGTGCGAGGAGTGTACAAGAAGGGCTTGGTGGGCGCAGGTTTGCGCAGGGGCAAATGGTTTTATGCAGGCGGGCATTGTCGGGGTCGCGCAGCGACCCCGGCCAGCAGTTAATCCAGGTCTGCCGCTGAATGGCGCTCCGGCACCTGGCTGTCTTCATCGCCCCAGGTACGGTTGACACGGGTACCGCGTTGTACCGCCGGGCGCAGGGCAATTTCCTCGGCCCAGCGCTGTACGTTGGGGTATTCGTCAACCGCCAGGAACTCAGCGGCGCCGTACAAGTTGCCGCGCACCAGCTGGCCATACCAAGGCCACACGGCAATGTCGGCGATACTGTACTCCTCGCCGCCCAGGTAGCGGCTCTCGCCCAGACGGCGGTCGAGTACATCCAGTTGACGCTTGGCTTCCATGGTGAAGCGGTTGATGGCGTACTCGAATTTTTCTGGGGCATATACGTAGAAGTGGCCAAAGCCACCGCCCAGGTAGGGTGCAGCGCCCATCTGCCAGAACAGCCAGTTCAGGCTCTCGGTACGTGCAGCTGGCGATTTTGGCAGCAGTGCACCGAACTTGTCCGCCAGGTACAGCAGGATCGAACCCGATTCGAATACCCGTACAGGCGGTTCGACGCTGCGGTCGAGCAGGGCAGGGATCTTCGAGTTGGGGTTGACCTGGACAAAGCCACTGGAAAACTGGTCGCCTTCGCCGATGCGGATCAGCCAGGCATCGTATTCGGCATTGGCGTGGCCCAAGGCGAGCAGTTCTTCAAGGGCAATGGTGACCTTCACCCCATTGGGCGTGGCAAGGGAATACAGCTGCAGCGGGTGCTTGCCTAGCGGTAGCTCCTTGTCGTGAGTCGGGCCGGCAACCGGGCGGTTGATGCTGGCGAACTGGCCGCCGGACGCTGCGTCGTTGCGCCAGACCTTGGGTGGCACGTAGGCGGGCTTGCTCATGCATGAATCTCCTTCATTGGCGCGAAACGGTCACGTAAGACGTGGACCTGCATCTATGCCACGGGTTCGACGCAATGCGCAAATGCATAGGGCGCAAGCGCGACATGCATGACGGCGTTTTCATCCAGTTTTCATCCGGCACAGGCCCGGCCGGTTTTATGCTGGGCCATCACTTCGCCCTGCAAGGAACCGCCGGCCGATGACCATTCCTCGCTGCTTGTTGGCGCTGGCTCTGCTCGGCGGCCTGTTGGCCCGCGCCGAAGCCGCGCCCTGGGTTGCCGGCCTGCACCACATGACCCTGGCCGACCCGGTCGATAGCCGCCCGATGCAAGCGTTGGCGTTCTACCCGGCCAATGGCGCAACCCGGAGCAGCCGCATAGATGGGTACCCGGTCGAAGTGGCCGAAGAAGCGCCCGTTGCCATGGGCCGGTTCCCGTTACTGGTACTGTCTCACGGCAATAACGGCAGCCCGTTGGCCTTGCACTACCTTGCCACGTCGTTGGCGCGCCAAGGGTTCGTGGTGGTCGCGGTGGTGCACCCAGGGGACAACGCGCGCGACCACAGTCGCCTGGGCACCCTGAGCAATCTTTATGGGCGGCCGCTGCAAGTCAGCGCCGCCATTAGCGCTGCACGCGATGATGCCGTGGTCGGGCCCTATCTGAATGAAGGCAAGGTGGGCGTGATCGGCTACTCGGCAGGCGGCGAAACCGCGTTGATCCTGTCTGGCGCGCGCCCTGATCTGGATCGGTTGCGTCAGTATTGCCTAGAGCGCCCGAATGACGCTGACGCCTGCAAGACCCACGGCATACTGATCGCCGACCGCAGCGAGCTCGCGCCTGAGGCTGATCCGCGAGTGGGTGCTGTGATGTTGATGGCGCCGCTAAGCCTATTGTTCGGTCGTCATGCACTGGCCGGGGTGCAGATACCCGCGCTGATCTACAGCGGCGACAGCGATCAACTGGTGGCCGTGGACCGAAATGCCGAAGCCTTGGCCCGCAAGCTGCCAGTCACGCCAGACTATCGCCTGTTGGCCGGTGCCGGGCATTTCGTGTTCATGGCCCATTGCGATGCCGAGCAATATGCGCGGATGCCGGCGCTGTGCAAGGACGCCGACGGCGTCGACAGGCGGCATATCCATCGCTCGCTGCAACGTGAAACGGCAGCATTTTTCAGCCAGGCTTTGGGGGCACCAGAGCCCGCCGAACGCTCAGCTGCGACGGGCACGCCGCGCCAGCAGCAACGTTAGGCCGACCCCGGCCAGGGCGAGCAGGGCCGCCACGCAGAAAATCGAGGCATAGCCCAGGTGCACGGCTACGGCCCCCATCACGGGGCCGGCGATGGCCAGCGCCATGTCGAAGAACACCGCATAGGCACCCAACCCCGCGCCGCGGCTGCTGCTGGGCACCTGCTTGATCGCCTCCACGCCCAGTGCCGGGTACACCAGCGAGAGCCCGAAACCGGTCAGCCCGGCGCCAACCAGCGCCCAGGGCGGCGAGGGCGCCAGCCACAGCAGGCACAGGCCGAGCACTTCGGTGGCCATGCAGGCTACTGCCACGTTGTAGCCACCAAAGCGGTTGACCGCGTTGACGAACAGCAGCCGCGAAATGATGAAGCACACACCGAACGCACTCAGGCACCAGGCCGCGCCTGCCCAGCCGCGCTCGAGGTAGTAGAGGGTAACGAAGGTGGTCAGGGTGCCGTAGCCGATCGAGGCCAAGGTCAGGCCCAGGCCACACGGCGCAACCCGGCCGAACGCTGACCAGAAGGGCAGACGCTCGCCGCGTACCACTACCACGCCGGGGCGCTTGCGCAGCACCAGCAGAGCAAGGGTTGCCAGTACCAGCAAGGTCGGCCCCAGTACGCTGAAGTCCAGCCCGTCCACGGCCAGTACGCCCAGCGGTGCACCGATGGCGATAGCGCCATAGGAGGCGATACCGTTCCATGAGATCACCCTGGCCGTGTGCTCGGGGCCGACCTGGCTGATGCCCCAGCTCAAGGTGGCCACCCCGATCAACCCTTGGGCGACACCCAGTAGCAAACGCCCGCCGAGTAACAGGGTCAGGCTCAGCAGTGGGGCGCTCAAGGTCCAGGCCGAGAACAACGTCAGCACACCGCAACCGGCAATCCCCAACAGGCCGAAGCGGATGGCCCGTTTACCACCCAAGGTGTCCGCCACCTTCCCCGCAAACGGGCGGCTAAGCAGCGTGGCCAGGTATTGCAGGCCAATCGTTACCCCAGCGATCACTGCGCCAAAGCCGAGTTGGTCGTGCACATAGCTGGGCAGTACTGCAATCGGCAAGCCGATGCAGAGGAAGGCAATGAAGGTGTAGAAAACGATCGACAGGATCTGCAGCGTATTGCTGGTGGGGGCGGGTTGTTGCGCGGTCATGGGCTCTTCGCGGGCGGGCGGTTGGGCGTGGCCCCATCATGGCCGCTGCGCGAAATAAATGAAAGCAGGCTAACGAATTACTCGTCGGGGGATACCCACCTTCAGGATTGGTAGCAGGTACTTCACCTGTAGGAGCAGCCTTGTGCTGCCAAGAGGCCGGCCCAGCCACCTCAGATGGCCAGGCCTTACCCGTCAATCAGACCAATACGCCCTGGCTACGCAGGTAATCGTCATAGGTACCGCTGAAGTCCACCACGCCATCGGGCGACAGCTCGATGATGCGCGTGGCCAGCGACGACACGAATTCGCGGTCGTGGCTGACGAACAGCAGGGTGCCTGGGTAGTTTTCCAGCGCCAGGTTCAGCGCCTCGATCGATTCCATGTCCAGGTGGTTGGTCGGCTCGTCCATTACCAGCACGTTCGGCTTCTGCAGGATCAGCTTGCCGAACAGCATGCGACCTTGCTCACCACCGGAAATCACCTTCACCGACTTGAGGATTTCGTCGTTGGAGAACAGCATCCGCCCCAAGGTGCCGCGGATCACTTGCTCGCCGGAGGTCCACTGGCCCATCCAGTCGAACAGGCTCAGGTCGTCTTCGAAGTCGTGGGCGTGGTCCTGGGCGTAGTAGCCCACCTCAGCGCTGTCGGTCCACTTCACCGAGCCTGCATCCGGGGTCATTTCGCCAACCAGGGTGCGCAGCAGGGTGGTTTTGCCAATACCGTTGGGGCCGATGATTGCAACGCGCTCGCCCGCTTCGACGGTAATGTCGAAGTTCTTAAACAGCACCTTGTCGTCGAAGGCTTTGGCCATTTTTTCGACGACCACTGCCTGGCGGTGCAGCTTTTTCGTCTGCTCGAAGCGAATGAACGGGCTGACGCGGCTGGACGGCTTGACCTCGGCCAGTTGGATCTTGTCGATCTGCTTGGCACGCGAAGTCGCCTGCTTGGCTTTCGAGGCGTTGGCCGAGAAGCGGCTGACGAAGGTCTGCAGCTCGGCGATCTGGGCCTTTTTCTTGGCGTTGTCCGACAGCAGTTGCTCACGCGACTGGGTGGCCGCGGTCATGTACTCGTCATAGTTGCCAGGGAACAGGCGCAGTTCGCCGTAATCCAGGTCAGCCATGTGGGTGCAGACGCTGTTGAGGAAGTGCCGGTCGTGGGAAATGATGATCATGGTGCTGTTACGCGCCGTGAGGATCGTTTCCAGCCAGCGAATGGTGTTGATGTCCAGGTGGTTGGTCGGTTCGTCGAGCAGCAGCACGTCCGGGTCCGAGAACAGCGCCTGGGCCAGCAGTACACGCAGCTTCCAGCCCGGTGCCACTTCGCTCATCGGGCCGAAGTGCTGCTCCAGCGGAATACCCAGGCCCAGCAGCAGTTCACCGGCACGGGATTCGGCGGTGTAGCCGTCCATTTCAGCGAATTCGGTTTCCAGCTCGGCGACGGCCATGCCGTCTTCCTCGGTCATTTCCGGCAGCGAGTAGATACGGTCACGCTCGGCCTTGACCTTCCACAATTGGCCGTGGCCCATGATCACCGTGTCGATCACGGTGAATTCCTCGTAGGCGAACTGGTCTTGGCGCAGTTTACCCAGGCGGGTGTTCGGCTCGAGCATGACCTGGCCACCGGACGGCTCCAGGTCACCGCCAAGGATTTTCATGAAGGTCGACTTGCCGCAACCGTTGGCGCCGATCAGGCCGTAGCGGTTGCCGTTGTTGAATTTGACGGAAACGTTTTCGAACAGCGGCTTGGAGCCGAACTGCATGGTGATGTTAGCTGTGGAGATCAAGTGCTTGTCCTGCGGGGGTTCCAGAGGTGTATTTAGGCCTTCGTGTCAGTTTTGGGCCAATTTTGGGCCAATTCGACTCGGGGCGGCAGCTTCTCCAGCTCCCTCCAGTCCGAGGAGGAGCTGATCCATTTCGCGTAGGTAGAAAGCAACATCTCAACGCTGTGGCCAAGCTGGTTCGCTATGAACGCAGGGTTCATCCCAGACATTAGGCACATGGTTGCGTAGGTGTGGCGGGTGTCGTACTGACGGCGTTCACGGATGTTCAGCGCCTTGAGCGCTGATTTGAAGTGGCGGATTGTAACACTTGGCTCGTTGATCCACAGCCCACCTTTGCTCGGTTGGAACACAAATGGGCTTACAGGGTGGGCCGATTTGGATGCCATGCGTCGAAGTGTCGCCATCCGCTGGGCCTGATTGATGGCGTTCAGCGCGCGCTCGTTGAGCAACACCACCCGGTGATACTTGGTCTTCGTACGTTCCTCAGGCGCCCGATTGACGATGATTCGGCGAATCGTTGCTGATCGCTGATCCAGGTCGACATCCTCCCACTTCAGGCCCATGGCTTCGCCAGGCCGGACCCCGGTGAAGAAGCAGAACTCGAAGAACGCAGCGTAGATCTGGCAGTATTTCTGAAGAGTCGTGTAGAGGTGCGAGATAATCGTCTCTGCCTCCGACCTGGTGTAAGGGTCCACAACTTTTTTTACAACCCTAGGTTTGTCGAGCGATGCGGTAGGGTTCTTGGTGATCAAACCGTCGAAAACCGCTGTTTTGAACACGCTCGCCAGCTTGATGATTGCATTGCGCTTGACCCCGACCGACGTCCATTGGATCTGCGAGATAACTCCACGAAGCATGGTAGGCGTGATCATGTCGATCCGGCGTAAGCCGAGGTAGGGCATCCAATAGATGTTGAAGACGCTCTTGTAGTTGTCCCGGGTGCCCTGAACGATGTCTCGACTATCCAGCCACATCTGTGTGTAGGCGCCCAGGCTAGGAATAGTATCTGCAGCTTGCCGTGCCGCCTCCGAGCCCGGGAAGAGCTCGGCGTACTTCTCGTCATCAAGCAAGTTGTGCCGAATGAGGTTGACTACTTGATCACGTAAACGGCTGGCAGCTTTGATCCCCTGCGCTGTCGGGGGATGTGCGACGGTTTCCCCGCGACGCTCACCGTTCCAAGTGAAACGGATTCGGAGCGAGTCTCCTCGGATTTCAATTCCAGGGGGCAGACCCACAGGCTTTCGAGCCATTCCTCATATCTCCATCTGCTGTACATGATGTTGCGGCCGTGTCTATTCCAGACGCCCTCGGGGATCTTCCCGCGCTGGCGCCTGGTTTGAAGCGCACGCAGCGTAATACCCAGCAGGTCGGCCATCTTCTCTTCCGTCACCTTGTCCATTTCGTGGGCAGCGGCTTGTTCTTGCTCGGCGTGTTCATCGCCTGGCTTTTTCCTTTTTGAATGCATAGGGTCTCCACGCCGCCGGTGGCGGCAGATTGGTGGTGTCACCGATACGTTTCCGCCTGGCTGGCGGACTTGAGTAGGTACGGGGAGGGGTTAGGTGGGCTCCTAGAGTTTGGGCTCGTGCATATGAACTCTGTGTAACATCTGCTTGTCATCGAAGAAGTGAGGAAGCATTTGAAATGCGTTGGGGGTTCTCGGCGCCCACAAATCGTGATGAACAAATAGATGCCACAAAGACAACAGAAGCCAACCAAGGAAAGAGCCACAATCATCTGCTTGCGTAGTGGCAAGGTATTGCTGGTGCGCAGAAAGGGCGGGAAGTGGAACTTTCCTGGCGGCGTAATCGAACTAGGTGAAACCCCGCAACAAGCTGCTACTCGCGAACTTGAGGAGGAGACAGGTTTGCACTCCCACAATTTGCTCGAACTCTGCAGCCTGGAAGCCGGCAACACGCTTCATCATGTCTTCACTGCATGTGTTAGCGATCTAGATCGGGCTGCCCCGCGTAATGAAATTGCCGCCTGTAAATGGGTGTCACGTGGCGACCTAAGCCGCACATCGCTCAATCCTGCAGCCGTTGCATTGCTGTCGAAAGAGCTTCCGGCTCTTTCGGCATAGATCTTGGTTACCTCTGACCATCCCTGTAGACCAGGAGGGTGATGTACATCAGGGGTAGGATCATTGGCATAGCTGATTGGGTACTTGGACGATGAGGCCAAGCTTGTTCAAGACTATGCACCTGCAAGCTGCGATAAGGTGTGTCTCACCGTACATCCCGTCTCGGAATTCGGTTGGCACGCCATCGTCGTTGCACAGATAGCAGTGAATTCGTCCTCGCCGCTCGACTGAAAGGTCGACGTTGTACTTGTGAAGAAGCGATCCCCCCACAGCCCAGTTTTCGTGCGGGTCATAGCGCGCATCGTGGATGGTGACCTCGCCGGTGTAGCGAACGAATACCCGCCAGGGAATCCCGTTATAGCCCGGTGGTGCCAGTTTAACGTCCAGTCCTTCTGCCTTGCCTACGGCCCAGGCCAGTTGTTCTCCCACCAGGTCGGCCGTCTTCACTTCGATCAGGTCGGTCATGGCGCCACCTTCAGGCCCTGGGCCTCGATCGCGGATTTGCAGGCACGGATGATCTGATGGGATGGCAGAAGATGATTGACCGGCAGCTTGACCGTCACAGCCCCGCGGGAATCTATCCAGGCGCTCCAGGCTGCGTTGATCTCTTTGATTGAGTAGCCGCCTTCGTACCGAACGGCCTCGATGCTGGCCACCTGGCTATTCCACTTATCTGCGGCCCAGGCTTCGAATTCTTGACGGATTGCGAATGGGTTCGTCACAGCTGTTACCTCTCATCAATCCAGCGCCCAGGCGCCAGAGCGGGTGTTGGTTCGGGTTGGGTTTCGTGCGGGGAGAGCTGGCGCTGGTTGCCGGCATGCAGCTGGCTGTCGGGGATGCAGCTGATGCCGCCGCGAACGCCTTGTTCGTAGAGCCAGCAGGTAGCACCCCGGGCATCGTCGTGGAAGACGGTGACCCCGCTTGGTATTTGGCCTGCGCTGGCGCCGGTGGCCAGCAGCAGGAGGCAGAGGGCGAGGCGGGTCATGGCTGCTGCACCTTTTCGAAGTGGAAGGTCACTACGGCGCCGGTCTCGGCGATCAAGCCGTAGACCTTGGCCAGGCGGTAGATGGGGTGGTACTGGTTCAGGCTGTTGACGTGGCCGGCCAGCCAGCGGCGCCAGTCCTCCAGCTGCATGCGTGACTTGCTCAGGTTGCAGGGCACGCAAGCAGGCATCATGTTGGCTAGGTTGTGGTTCTGCAGCTGCTCGGCCACCCGATCGTCAGGGAGGCGAATCACCGGCTCGAAGTGGTCGGCGTGCCAGCGCACGCCCAGGTCGTTGCCGCAGTAGGCGCAGCGGCCGCCGTACTTCATGCGGACCTGCTCGCGCTCGGCTTTCTTCAGGCGCATGGCTCGACCCTCTTGAACTCGACGACCCAGACCCAGGGGTTGGCCTCCCAATCCCCGCCTGTGGAGTTCCACAGCTCAGCGAAAGCATCAAAGGCCTGGGTGACGGGCTTGAATTCGTACATGGAGCGGGCCAGTCCTTCTTTGCAGATCTGGCCGATGGTGATGTGCTGCAGCAGCTCGATTCGAACGTCCGTGATCTCCAGCAGAATGCGGCTGGCCCAGCGGGGCATGTGGATGCTTGGCCTTGCACGCCAAATCCGGTCCGGGTCGGCGGCAGAGTACGAACCGTTGCGCAAGGCACGGGGATAGTGGCGGTTCGGCTCATTTGGCGGCTCGCCATCAGCTCGGTAGTGAATGCGGCGAGAGCCATTCCACTTGTCACAGTCGCCCTCGGGGTATGAGGAAGTCCATTCACCTGCCTGCCAGAAGCTTTCTCGCCCCCACAACAGGTCACCTGGTTGGCCATAAGGGCAGAGGTCGGCGTAATAGCCGGCGCTGTTCGGGTGCACCTTGCCATCCGCAGGCAGCTCATGGCACTCGTCCAACTGAACGCCGTAGCCAATTTCCTTGAGTGACCGTGCGCTGACCACGCGGCGGGTAACCGTTTTTCGGCCATCCAGTACAGCACTGGCCATCGGCCCGTTGAACAGCATCGGGCGCTCCTTCGCTTGGATTGTCATGTTCTAACCTCACCAGTGGTAGCGAAACGCTGAAGAATTGGCAGCAGGGCAGTGACCTGCTCGCGGCTCAGGTGCATGCGAGTACTCAGCAGCACTTGGTCGGGGATTGGGTAGGGCACCCAGCCCACGGTTTCCTTGGTTTCCACGCCCAAGGCAGCGGCTTGGATGGCCATGATCTGGGGTTCAGCGCTTTCGACGCCGAGCCAGATGGCCTCGCGCTCCGCAAGGCTGCTGAGCTGGACGTTGCAACGCGCTCCGTAGAGGTCAGAAAACTCGAGCAGGGCAAAGCCCCGGCCCGTCGTGCTCGGTACGATTTCCATGGATTGGCCTTGGCCGCCATATCGCGGCAGTGAATAGAGGGGAGAGGGGATTGCCGGTTGTCCGATTCAGCTCACATCGTGACTAAATGCGGTTGCGACCTGTTCGGCTTTGGCTAACTTGAAAATAATCACTATCCCACTGACGGTTGCAGGAGGGCTGTATGCGAGTGCGCGGAGATGTTTATTGGACTTGGGCAGACCCAACGCTCCATCACCGATCCCACGAAGAAACACTTAATGACGGCACATACATCGATGTGCAGGTGAGGCTTTCGCGCATCGGTAGCACGCAGATGTTCATCGGTGTCTATGCGCCTTCAGGCATGGCGCTGCATGAAGAGGCTTTTGACTCTCGACCGAATGAGTCGATGACCCGTGCGCTTGCCTGGGGGGTTGGCCGAGCGCGTCGAGTTGCCGATGAAGGCGAGTCTGCAGCGGACCCTATCGCCGCTTCGAAATAATAGAGGGGAGAGGGGTCACAGCTGAGTACTGGGATTCAGCGCTATGCTTCCAGATGTCTATGCTTGTTCGAAATGAGAAGTGAGTACATTCGATGCAAGTATCGGGATGCGTCATCTGCAGCGACATCGCGGAACTCACCGCCCATATGGATGGTTACTTGGTTGTGTTTTGCAGAAGCTGTGGAACCTACCAGGTCGACGACGCGGCCTTGTGGGAGATCCTGACTGGAAGAAAGCTCGACGTCAGTGCTAGTCGCAATCTCTTGGCCCTTCAGAGACAAGAAGAATGCGAGATACTTTGGCTCACCATAGGAAATGCCCCCTGGCTTGATGAATGAATCCATGGTCGCCATCCCATTGAATAGAGGGGAGAGGGGTTACAGCTTGGGAGTACAGCTGTTCTCGTGCGGGGCGGAGTCTTCCGCGCGCATGAACGCTGCCATGTTGCCCATCTGATCAACGATGAAGCGCTCTTCATCAGCGGCGGCTGCGATGATCCTTTCTCGGCGCTTCTTGCAGAGCAGGCAATCGACTTCGACCCAGTCGCCTGATAGCTCGCTGGCCTCACCCAGCCAGCTACCGCAGGGCGCCTGCTCAATGTCTTCCAGATCGGTGAATGGTGCGAAGTGCGTCTTCACGACTTCACCTGCGGCTCTGCGATTACAGATAGAGCTGCGACCTTTGCAGCCCATGGCCGAATGAATTCGCGCCCCGGGTTGATACAGGTTCCATCCGGTTCAAGCTTGAATGCGTCGAGAACTTCACGCATCAACGCATTTAGCTCGGCCAGTTGGGCGCGCTGATTCGATATGCGCATGCTCTGTCGCATGATCTGCGCGTCAGAGTGCTTGATGACCTCGCGCAGCTGCTCGATCTTGACGCTACCGGTCAGCGGCCCGAACGGAATCATGGGAAGGCCAGTCGCCGCCGCATCCCTCTCTGCCTCTTCTTTGGTCCACCAGAAGGCAGTACCAACCATCCAGGCTATAGGCTCGGGGTGGGGCTGTCCGGCAGAGCGTTTGTTCCACTCTTTCACTGCCTGGTCACGGCCTGGCTGCTCCTCGCATTCGTGCTGTTGAACCCCAACAGGCCCGCGAGCCAGGCAGGTCGAATACTCGTCAATTCGGCCTTGGCAGATGACGACGGAGGCATCGCTATCGAGCTGCTCAACGAAGGCGTCTTGTTGGCCGCAGTAAGGGCACGGGCTCAGGTTCGCGGCCATCTCGGAGTTGTTTGATCGGTTTTCTGTGGGCATGTGAATACCTCGAGCCATATCGTGGCAGTGAGTGGAGAGGAAGGTCTGTATGAATGGGAGGATTGCTGCTAGTGCGTGATGGCAATATGATTTCTGCTTTTGCGTTCAGAGGTGACTGGTGAGTAAGTACATGCCCCTGGCCGATTTTCTTCGGTCCCAGACTGTTAACTCCGTTGAACTGACCTTCGCGCAAATTGATGAGCTAGTGGGCGGTCTGCCACCGGTCGCGAGAAATCACAACGCTTGGTGGGCAAATTCCAGGACTGATGATTCACACACCTGGGCGCATCTTTGGATTGAAGCTGGTTGGGAGCGCAAGTCCCTTGACCTGAGTGCAGAGGTTGTAGTTTTTGAACGGCACTCACGCGAGCAAGAGATTTCAGGCTTCTGGTGGGTCAACCATAAGCAGACTTACCAAGCCGAACTTGAAGGGGGCTACATCTGGTCACCCACAAAAAATAAAAATGGCGCTCGGAACCAGACATACATCAACCTGACGCTGGTTAGAGCCGGCGACGTTGTCATTTCCTACGCTGGAGGGCAGATCCGGGCTATCGGCGTTGCGACTTCTGTTTATACCGAACAGGCGAAGCCGGAAGCTTTTGGTCAAGCCGGCCAGAATTGGTCTGATACCGGGTGGTTAGTTCCTATTGAGTGGACCGAACTGGACAAGGCTGTTTTGCCTAAGGATCACATTGCTGCTATTTCAAGCCTCTTGCCTGCGAAAAACTCCCCTTTACAAGCTAATGGCAACGGTAACCAGGGATGTTACCTCGCTAGTATCTCGCCCGAGCTAGGCTCCTTCGTTCTCCGCCTATCCAATAGCGCTGGGAGCGCGATTATCGAGCGGGTTCATGAACTGGAAGACCAGGTAAGAGCGGACGAAGCCGAGCGTGAAATCCAGCTCAATCAGGAACTGGTTGCTACTGAGCGCGAACAGTTGGTCCGCTCGCGTGTCGGCCAGGGAGTATTCCGTCTTCAGGTACTGGATCGTGAGAAGTCGTGCCGTCTGACTGGGGTTTCCGATAAGCGATTCCTGATCGCTAGCCACATCAAACCTTGGAAGGATTGCTCGAACATTGAGCGTTTGGACGGTAACAATGGACTCATGTTGGCGCCACATGTGGATAAGCTATTTGACCGAGGCTGGATAACGTTTTTGGATGATGGGGAATTGCTGGTTGCCGATCCTGCGAAGGAGGTTGTGTCAGCATGGGGATTGGCGTCTGGCATGAATGTTGGCGACTTCACGGTGGAGCAGAGAAGCTATCTAAGCCATCACCGGTCTGAGGTCTATAAGGGCAAGCTGCAGTGAGAAGCACATTGCCGGCGATTCCTGCGGTGGTCTGGTAAGCGCCGAGGGTTAGGCTCGGTGGACGTTAAAGCCAAACAAGCACCAGATGGGACACTCCCATTCAGCGTCAAGTAGTTTGCTGCCCATAGAACCTGGACGCCTGCGGCGCGCGCGCCGGTGCTCCATCCGCCGAGGCCGGCGAACAGGTCGATTGCTGTGGTCATGTTTTCCTCATGCGCTCGCCAGCTGGAGCTGGGCTTCCCCGCCCGTAGCCAGGCCGGGGTTCAGCTCAACTCGCCGACCGGCCAGCAGGCCGGCGATCTGTGCGTCTAGATCCAGCTCAATCTTTGGCACCTTCCGGGCTTTGCCGATCTCCTGACCTTCCAAGTACTGCTCGATCAATGCGTTGTCCTGCGCTTCAACGGCGACAAGGTCTCGACCATCCGAGTGGTGGGTAAGCGCCAGGTCTTCGTCTCCGCGAGGAAGCAGTTCATGGATCTTGCCGTGGACCGCCGACACCCAGGCGAGAGCGAAATGATCACCGGCGGTCTCGGGAGAGTAGGCGCTGCGCTGCTTGCCTGAACGGACGAGCGCAACGTACTCACGGCGCGCCAGGGTCAGCTTTACCAGCAGAGCCTCGTAGGCATACATCGCAATCTGCGGAGCTGGAGAAACCCCAACAAACAGCGCCCGATCAACCCTGCGGCGTGACGATTCGCACCAGTGCCGGTAGGACAGAGGCCTGACGCCAAACACTTGGGCTACGATGCTGCTTAGGTGGCGGTCCCAGGTAGGACGGCGATTGGCGCGCGACTTTTCCGACTCCACCTCGCTGACGTCGCTCAGTCGCACATCCAGTTCGGTGAGGCGGTACTCACGCATCAGCGCTTGAGCCTGGCGCATTGCTGTGGCCGCCTCGTTTTCGTTCGAGCTTTTGGATAGCGCCAAGCAGCGCTTGATCTTGCGGATGACCCGCTCGAGCTTGCTCCCGTCATGCTGTTGTTCGGTCATGTTGTGGTCCTTGCGTGCAGGCGCCGCCCTCGCGGGGGTAGCGTTCATCGTTTGAGGAGGAGGCACTTATGGAAAAGGCGTCCTGGATGGCTATGTTTCGAAAACGGATGTAGATTTCGCCGATAGTCTCGATTGCAAAGGAGTCGAAATGGGCGAGGGTAGCAAGGTAATTACTGATTACGCGCTAAGTGGCTGGGCTGGGTTTGGCTGGCCGCACATGGCATTTTTTAGTGTGCTTTTTTTCTGCATATTTTTTAGGAAACATATTTCTAAATTGTTTGATCGAGTTTCGAAAATAAGCGCAAGTGGCGCTGAGTTTGCCAATGCACCCAGCCCGATAGATGTTCAGTCCGCACCTGAAGTTCCATCTGAAAATCCATCTACAGGTGGTGATCCTGAGAGCACATCGAATAGTCCACCTGTAAGGGCTCTAGGGCACGGCATACCTCTTGCTCCATTTGGGGTCAATCACACCAGGGCTATAGCTAGTGGATACATCGAGCAGGAAATAATTAACGTCCCGGAGTCGGATCTAAAAGATTATCTGGTTTCTCATCTGTCTATGATGCGAGTTCTATGGGATTTCGAATCAATTTATTCAGCTATATTCGGCGGTCAAATCGCCTTACTCAAGCATCTAAATGTTCGGATGCTAGCAGGTGTCTCTAAACAAGAGGTGGAAGCTCTATGGGACGACCACAAGGCTTCGCTGGCACCCCACCTAGATCAGTGGGCCCTTGATCAATACCTGAATTTTCTATTCTTGCGGGCACTCATTGAGGTCAATGGTACAAATTACAGAATCTCCATAAAGGGGCATGAATTTTTGGTCTGGATGACTCAATGTTCTAAGCCCGAAGAGAAGCAGTGGTAGGTAACGTATTCCACCTAATGGACAGTTCTGCCCTGCTTAGCAGGGCAGACTTTGGCTTACTTGGCGTCGAAGGTGCCCAGGGAGAGCTTCGCGGCGGTACCGACTTTGGCGTCGAGAACAGCCTTGAACTCCTGAGCGATGGCCTCGCGCTGAGCTTCCTCGCCGATCCAGCGCAATTTCAGCACAGGTTGCGCGCCGCCGGTGATGACTGAAACGCGCAAGCGGATCACTTGCTCGCCCAGGCCCTCAAACGGAATGACCTTGAAGTCCAGCCAGGTCGGCAGGGTTTCTTTGCTGCTCGCCTCGATCTGGTCCATGGTGCTGCGGCTGGCGCGGGTTTCACCTACGGCGTGGTCGCTCTCGGACGATGCCTTCACGGTGATGGTGCGAACTGCAGCGATCGCTTTGGCGATGCTCATGGTCTGGCCATTCTCATCTGTGGCCGACAGGTGCTGGTTCCAGTCTTCGATCCAGTCGCTCATAGCCTTCTGCACCAGGCTCTGGCCGCACACTGCCTGAACAGCGGCGAACGCAGCGGAAGCCTTGAGGCGCAGCACGGCGCGGTCATCGGCATGGCCTGGCTCTTCAGCGGTGCCGATGTTGAACAGAACGATGCAGCTCATGTTGTCCTGATCGATGAAACCGCGCGCTGATGGCGCCGACCGTTCGACAACGTAGGCGCTGTAGTCAGCCAGCGAGTGGGTGGCGTAGGTGCCACGGAAGCGGTTACGGCCGGCCTGGTAGCGTTCCAGGTCAACCACGTTGAAGTTCTGCGGGACAACGGCAACCTCGCCGAGGGCAGGCAGCGTGATGCGAGCTGCAGCGACGGCGTTTTCTTGGATCAGTTCGAGAGCTTCTTTGCTGAGGGACATGCGCTTTTCCTTGTAGGTGCAGTGAGTTACGAGCGTGGGTGTACAGGTGCTTCGTCACGGGTGAAGAGCTGGTCGTGTTTTTCGGGGAACAGAGAGATGTTGCCGCCGGTACCGACGTACATCGGTGTGTCGAGGCTGGTGTTCTCGCTGCGCGTGCCGCGCTTGGTTGGCACCTTGTAGTCGAGCTTGTGCTTGATCTTGACCTGGTGGGAGTCACCGATCTGGCTGAAGTCCAGGGTGATGGTGATCTTTCCGGCCTTGCCGTGATCGACAACGCCCGCAGCTACCTCGGAGAGGGCGTGGCCAATTTGGCTGGCGAAGGCGCCGCCATTGAGCTCCTGCAGGAACTCGGTGGTGTCAGTGGGCTTGGACATTGCTGCGTCTCCTGATGAACGATGCCGCTGGGCGGCAGATTGATGTGTTGCTGGCGCCGGCCGTGGCGGGCGCGTGCGGTGGTGCGGTTCATGCTGCTTTCTGCTGATTCCAGGCCCCGACAGCGGCAAAGATCTTTGCGGCCTCTGCTTCGTCGAGCGTTGTGTCGGTGGGTATGGCGATCCAGCCGGCCGCGACCAAGTGGTTAGGGTTGGCCGTGGCCCGCAGGTCGGTGTAGGTGGCTTCGATAACGTCGGTCAGGTGCTCGGCCCGGTAGTTGCCCTGCGGCGCGACCTCGATCGACTTGTGGTACCGCTCGCCGAGCTCTGTCCGGCACAGTACGCTCAAGTAGATGGTCCATCGGTGCGGGATGTCGCACACGGCATCAACAACCTGGCGCACGCAGATTTGCTTGAGGTTTTTCCAGTTGATCAACACCTGCTGGCCGCTGGGGTCGATGTTCACGACGGCTGCGTGGTTGGCCGAGACCAAAGCCCGGCAGGTCCGCTCCAGCCGTGAGCGCATGTTGTGCGGCTTGCGCTTGCTCATTGCATGCCGCCTTGCTTGCTCGCAGCGCCTGCCTCCATTGCATCCACAAACCGCAGAGCCGCCCGGTAGCTGTAGGCGAAGCCATGTTTGGTGCCGGTGGCGATCTCCAGCACATCCCAGGTCGTGCCGTTACCAGATGCCTGGTAGCGCGGTGCGCCTTGGCTGACCTTGGCATGGGCCTCGGCCCTCACTGACTTGCTGCGCTCGAGCAGGGCCGCGAGCACGGCAAGCTTCTGCTCGAAAGCAGGGTGCATTGCTGTCTGCATGAGGTGATCCTCGGTGGGGTCAGGCGTGGTATTCGAAGGCTTCGGCCTTGCGAACGATTCGAACTTGGGCGGTGCGGCGCTCCGGGGCGCGGCGATCGCGGCGCATGGGGTCGCTGTCGTTGATCACCGCGTGCATGGTCATGAGGGCGACGAGCGCGATGCAGAGCGGGCTGATGATCTGCTGGCGCATGGCTTTGGTGACCGCCTCGATGCGGCGGCCAGCTTCCAGCTTGAACAGCGCGGCCTCGATTCGATTGGCTACGGTGCCCGGGCTGACCGCCATCCTGCGGGCGATTTCTTTGGTGGTGAGGCCTTGGGCCACCCACAGCAGTGCTTCGAGCTCACGTGGAGCCAGCGCCTTGCCGAGCTGGCCAATCCATGAGCCGCAAGTGATCGTTTCCATGAAGTGTCCTCGGTGGGCTGCACTGGTCGTGACGCTCGCTGCCGCGTACCTCCCGGACCAGGGGAGGGCGAACGTCACGACCGATGCAGCCTGGTGATGGGGAACCAGGTGGACCGGGCAGTTTCCGTCAGGCTGACGTAACGCAGGGTGACTGGCTCAGGGCTTTCTTCTGCTGCTCGAGCAACCTGTCGATTAGCTGCTGTCGATCGCCAACAGAAAGGCTCCAGGCGCCGTAATACAGCCCTTCAGCGATGCTCCCGTCGAACTCAGTCGTGCTGTCTTCGCCCCAGATCTTGTACTTGATGCGGTTAGTTGGCCGCTTCGCCATCGTCTTTCCCTCCAGGGCGGTTGATTTCCCGTCTGGCCCTGTCGCCAAGGCCAGCCAGTGAAATCTGTCTTCCGCACCATGCGTATTGCCGCGGCTATCCCCACCTGGCCGGGTCACACATTTCGTGTTCGGTGTTCTTCCCGGCTGGCTGCATGGTTTGGCGTCCTCCCATGGGGGAGTCCGGCAGCTATCCAGAGGCTGCGTGGTCGACGACTTAGCTTGTCCCGACCCAGGTAATGGCCTGGGTGCGTCGAGGTGGTCACGTCTGGTTGTGTAAAGAGCGGTGGCTTATCAGGCCCGCCGAGGAGTGAGTAGCGCCTCGATGAACAAAGTTAACCATCGGTATGCTTTTGTCGTCAATACCGATGGTTAATTTATTTTTTCTGGGCGTGCGCTATGATCCGCATTACTGGATGTACATACAGTCATTAAGGAGGTGTCATGGCCAAGCAGAATAAAACGGCGCCAACGCAGCAGCGCCAAGGAATGACCGAGCTAGAGCGGTTGGGATTGAGGGTGGCCAACATGATCAACCACCCCAAAGCGCAGGAGCAGCGCTGGGTGGCCATTCATCGACTGGACACAGACGGCGATGTTGAGTGGGGCGAGATCATGCGCGTTCTTAACGAAACGGATGGCCTGGAGATCACTCAGTTGGAGGAGGGCGGAGTAAAAATCGAGTGGGAGATGCAGAGCGACGATGACCGGGAGGCTCCGATCGAAGAGCTGGAGGCGCTCGAAGAGGAGGCGCCGATCTAAAGTTAAAAAGCCCGCTCGCGGCGGGCTCCATCAGGCTTTCTTGGCGTTCCAGATTAACAGGACCTTCGCATGGATCGTGACATCGTCGATCCTGGCTTGCTGGTCCTTGTGCTTCTCGTTGTCCGAGATCAGCCAGAAGTGGTCCTCATCGAAGAACTGTAGGCGCTTGATGTATAGGTGGCCGTGCCAAGTCAGGACGTAGATGCCGTCTCCGACGAACTCATTCACCCCCCGGTCAACGATCAGAGGATCTTTGTCGTTGATCGTACCCTCCATGCTCTGCCCCCAGCCGAAGATCATGGCCAGCGCAGACTGAGAGCTATAAGTGACCCCTTTCTCGTGCAGCACCGATTCCTTCACGATCACGTTCCGCATGACCTCGGTGTAGTCCGGTGGCACCTGGCCGTGCCCCATCGAAGCGCGGATGTCGTACTGCGGAATGAAGATCTCGTCCTTCTTCACCTTCAGGCCGGAGAAATCAGCAGATACGACATTGTTTGGGCGATCTTCGATTAGAGAATCAGCAACCGCAGCGGCGATCTTCTGCTGGGCGTCCTCGTCGAGCTTCTTTCCGGCATGTTGCTTCAGCATCGCCATCACTTTTTCTGCCGCGCCTTTCTTGTGTTCCTGATCGCCGTTCGGAAGCGAGCGCAGTGATCGGATTTCGTCCGCCAGGCGTGGGCTGAACTGTTCAACCGGAACCTCCAAAAGTCTTGCCAACACAGCAGCGAACTTGGCGTTCAGCGGGTTGAGGCCTTTGAAATAGAGGTTCACGGCTGCCGGCGTCATGCCTGCTTCATCGGCGATTTTCTTCTGGCTCAGCTTTAGCTCGTTCTTGCGGGCCAAGAACAGCGCGTGTGCGGCCTCGCATTCAGCCAGACGGTCAGGAGGGAGGATTCGTTTCTTGGTCATGGCGCGAACATATACCAATGGTTAAAGAAATGGGAGAAACCATCGGTATGGACAGATAATCAACCGATGGTTAATATTCTTGGCATGAACAACCGAGGCCTGATCATGAGCGAGACCCCCCTCGACAAATTCGTTGCTGAAAAAGGGCAGTCCGAAGCTGCCAGGCTTCTCCATGTGACGGCACCTGCCATTCACAAGGCTCTGGTCGCAAAGCGGGATATCAGTGTTTTCGAGCTCCCAGGTGGCGGTTATGCAGCTGTCGAGCGGCGCCCGTTTCCATCTCAGCGATCCGCTGCCTGACGTCGTTAGCCGTCTGGTGGTGGGAATTATGAGAGATCTGGCATTGCGCCAGTAGATGACCAAAACACCTGTGAATGTAACCAGTAGGAGAGGCTTATGAGGGCGAAGCGGAAAAAGGTTCTAGCGAAGTCGTTGTTGCGTCGAAACGAGCAGGCCAGGAAGTCCTACTGCGCTGCGATGCTTTCGCGCGGGGTTTTGGCCGTGAGCCCAAGCATGAGCTACCTGGACCCAACGGTGGATAGGGTACTCCCAGTGATCAGCTTTGGCGGGCAGACCGCTCGAGATCTTTGTAGCAATCAAGCTCCAGCACCCAGTTGCGAACCGGGTCCCACTCATAGTCCGTCAACTCCATGCACGCAAGTTCCTCGTGAATCAGCAGCTGAAGATCCTCAAGAGTCAGCTCAGCCAATTGGCTCGGGTGCCAGTGATGCTTGTTGATCAAGTACAAGCGGCCCGATTCCAGATGATTTGGCTGGAGCCATGGGCTGTCGTACCGCTGGGCCAGTCTTTCGCAGAAACACTGGAGCTTGTAGGCCCCGAAGCCCAATCGGCAAGCCCTCGATTCCCACGACTCCTTGGTTTTGGGTGCCGCCTTTGCCGCCGCCTCTTGGGCTTTAACAGCGTCCGCCCACATCACTCCATAGATGTGCTTTGGAATTTCCATGTCCGGTCTCCTTGGGCCTTGTTGTGTGGAAGCAAAAAGCTACCACGGATGCGCCGGACGCCCATAACGCCCGAATCGCGGGCATAAAAAAACCGCCTGGCAGGGCGGTCTTCTGAAACATCAACGAGGCCGATTATGCACCGCACAGACGATGCAGGCAATACCGCGTATTCCGCGTCAGTTTTCGGCATTTCGCCAAATCTGACGCGTCAGGCTGTCAGTCATGGAGGGCGTTCGTAATGGCACGTATCCGCACCATCAAGCCTGAGTTTTGGACCAGTGAACAGGTCATGGAGTGCTCGGCGATGGCTCGACTCCTGTTCATCGGGATCTGGAACTTCTGCGACGACGCAGGCAACCACCCAATGTCCCCCAAGACCATCAAGGCTCTCGTTTTCCCTGGCGACGACATCACTGCGTTAGCGGTGGAAGGGCTGCTCGCTGAGCTGGTATCGAACCGACTGATCACCATCTACGAGGCGGCATCGAAGCAGTACCTGCACGTCAACGGATGGCACCACCAGAAGATCGATAGACCTACTGTAAAGCACCCTGAATTCGTTGAGCCTTCGCCGAGCGCTCGCCGAGAAGTCGGCGAAGGCTCGTCTAGCGGTGATCGAGTCCTCACCCCCGGAAGGGAAGGGAAGGGAAGTAATACACACTCTCCGCGTGAGCCGTTTGCGATGTTCCTCGACTGGATTCCCGACCAGGTTCAGCTTGAGGCTTACGCCAAGCGTTCCGGGGTAGCTATCGAGGAGTTCTCGGAAAAGGCCATTTCGGGTTTTGTCGTCCATCACGACGCGAAGGGGCTGGCCAAAACTGAGAGCCAGTGGATCGCCGACCTGGTTGGGTGGAGAAAGCGTGACCTTGCGAATGCCGCGAAGGTCGTTCCTCTGCGGGCAGGATCTGGTGGCCAGCAGCTCGACGACAGTGATACGTCGTGGATCGAGCAAGGAAGCGCCCAATGAACCCAGTCGCAGTTGTAACTCATGGCCTGTGGGCCAAGATTCAGTCCGGCCAGCACGTCTCTGCTGGATACGAGCTGCCCGATGACGTGAAGGCAGAGCTCAACCGGAAGACAGCGAAGGTGATCAACGATCTGTTCCGTGATCTGCGATCGATCTGCACCGCCTGGAAGCAGGCTTGGCCAGACCAGGCCACATACGACGCGTCCAAGCAACAATGGCTGACCGCTTTTCTTGAAGCCGGCATCTGCAATCCCGAGCAGTTGCAGTTTGGGCTGATGCGCTGCCGCCAGTCTGGTGCAGCGTTCATTCCTCCACCCGGTGAGTTCATCCAGTGGTGCCAGCCGTTGCCCGAAATGCTCGGCCTCCCAGCACTGGCGACCGCCTTCCGAGAAGCGACTCGCAATGCCCATCCTGCGATGGCTGGCCGGGGTAAGTGGAGTCACGACGCGGTGTGGCACGCGGCCAAGGAGTGCGGCTTCGAGAACCTCAACAAACTGCCGTCCGATGCCAGCTCGAAGCTATTCGAGCGTAACTACGCCATCGCGGTTCGTCGGCTTATGACCGGTGAGCCGTTGCAGAAGATGCCACTGGCACTTCCCGCCGAGGCTGCCGCCCGCCGTACCCCGCAAGTCGGAAACTCTGCCCTGGCAGCCCTTCGTGCCCGCTTGGCGGGACGCTGATCAATCAACCTGCAAGGAGGCGACCCTGTGCGCCAAACAAAACTGACCAAGGCTGCTCGTGGCCGGGAGTGCCAGGTGCGCATTCCGGGCGTGTGCAACGGCAACCCCGAAACCACCGTCCTTGGGCACTACCGCTTGGCTGGCACCTGCGGTGTTGGCAAAAAGCCGCACGACATGCAGGGCGCCTGGTGCTGCAGCGCCTGCCATGACGCCTGCGACGGACGCAGCAACACTGTAGATCGAGACACTGCTCGCCGGTACCACGCCGAGGGCGTAATGCGCACCCAGGCTGCACTGATCAACGAGGGGGTGCTGGTCGCATGAGTCCTCCCGCCGTTCGCACGAACAAGACCAAGAAGCCGAGGGCCAAGCGCGTCGACCGCGAGGGCCTGGAACAGGCCGCCCTGATGAAGGAAATCGAGCTCCGGTACCCGGAAGTGTTCGCAAACCTGCATCACACCCCAAACGGTGGCTACCGGAGCAAGGCCGAGGCGGGGCGGCTCAAGGCCCAGGGGACGAAGGCTGGCATTCCTGATCTGCAGCTGACCATGGCTCGGGGTGGGTACTTCGGCCTTTTCATTGAATTCAAGGCCACCATGAAGCCCGCGGATGTATCCCTAGAGCAGCATGCCTGCATTGGCCGACTGAACGATCAAGGCTACCTGGCCGTTGTGTGCCGGGGGCATTTCGACGCCATGGAGTGCCTGCGGGCGTACATGGCCTTGCCGAAAACGGAGGTTGCAGCATGACAAATACCGCCGCTGTGAAAATCAGCGATGCAGAGATTCGCCGGCAGGCCGCCGGTCAGGTGCGTGACCTGCGCGCTTTGGGTAACCGCGGCCTGTACTTCCGGTTTCACCGGTCCCGCGAGCGCGGGTCCTGGTACCTGATCCACAAGGGCAAGTGGAACCTGATCGGATCTTACCCAGAACTTAGCGCTGCCAAAGTGGCCGCGGCACTGCCGGATATCCGCCTGCGTCTGGAGGCGGGTGAGGGATCGAGCCTGTCGAACTGGGTGCTGACCGGCGAGCTGCTGGCCTGGTTCGCTGAACGCATGTCCCGTGACCGCAGCCTCTCGGCCAAGCGCAAGAGCACAGCGGCTTCGGCGATCAAGCAGCACCTGGTGCCGCGCCTTGGCCAAGTGCCTTTGGCTGAGATCGACAAGGCGCTGCTCGACCGCGAGCTGATGTGGCCGCTGCAGGAAGGCCTGTCGATTGACTACGTCCGCTTGGTGTACCAGCTGCTGGCCCTGGCGTTCCGGCAGGCTCTGAAGCTCGGGCTGATCAGCACCAACCCCATGGTCGGCGTCCGCTTTGGCGACTTTTCCAAGGCCAAGGTTACGGTCAAACCGTCGCGGCTGCGCGGCGTCCATCTGGGAGAGTTGCTCGCGCATCTGGCCAAGGTGAGAACCGAGCGTGAGTCTGATTGCGTGCTGGCCGTGCTGATGCTCTGCCACGGCACCCGACTGGGCGAAACGCGCCTGGCCCGCTGGAGCCATATCAGCCTGGCCGGGCGTGAGTGGTTCATTCCGGCTGAGCACACCAAGACCGGCGTCGAGCATCGCCTGCCGCTGACTGAGCAGGTGTGCCAGCTGCTGGTCGACTACCGCGAGAGCCAGCAGAAGCAAGGGTACAGCGGCGTCTACCTGTTCCCGGCGAAATGCGGTCAGCCCATCAGCAGCTCGATGGCCTGCGCCGTATTCGCCGAACTGGGGCAGGGTGAATGGACCAGTCACGACCTGCGCAAGCTGGCCCGTACTGGCTGGGCTGATCTGGGGATCGATCATCTGGTGGGCGAGCTGCTGATCAACCACGCCATGGGCCACAACGTGAAGGTGTACATCCAGTCCGGCGTTATGGCCCGCAAGCGCGAGGCGCTGGAGACGTGGCACGCACACCTTGACCAGCATGGATTCGGACTGATTCACGGCTTGACCGGTATTAGATCCGGAGATTCTGGTAATTCCGCCGAGCCCGCGCAGGGAAAGGGCTGCAACGACATTGCGGGACCAACCATAAGCGAGGATTCAAAGTGACAGGGAAGAGCCACGGCCCCGCCTTCAAGAAGGCAGTGATCGAGTTGGCTCAGTGCCCTTTGTGCCGTGGGAGAGCGGTCATCAAGGGTGTGTTTCACGAACTGCCATGCGACCACTGCAACGCCTCGGGCTGGGTAGCGGCTGCAACTGGCGAGGCCTTGGCCTTGGATGAACTGGTGACCCAGCTCAGCCTCAAGCTGCAGGCCGCGACACGGCAGATCGAGCAGTTGAAGAACCATCAGGCATCCGGGCCTGATGCGACATATCAGGGAAGCAACCGGCGCGGCGCCGGCGGCACCAACTACACCGGCGATTGAGGGGAAAGGACATGATCTACAACAGCGTATCGGGTGCAGTAGTTGCCGCTCTGGCGGCAGGAGAGAAGGGCGCTGCGAAAGGCCAGGCATGGCAGAAACTCTACAAGTCAGCAGAGGAAGAGGGGGGGTGCCTGGCATCGCTGGGCGGTCACTCGGGTAGCTTTGACCGGGCTCAGGTGGATTACTGGCTGGCTGCGCGTCTGCACCACTTGCTTATCCCGCGCCACTGGAACGCCCTGAATGCCAAGTACGCAACCAGTAAGGCCAAGCGGCTTCAGGGCATCACAACCATCGCGCCGATGATCGCTAGCCCTGCGCCGCAGTTATTCATATACAAGGCGGTGACCACCTGGGCCATCCCGAAGCCGAAGGGAGCCCGACGTAAGGGGCCTCGTTCGGTCGTCGTGGATATCCCGCTGGATGCGCCGGAGTGGCGTCGCGAGAACCTGGTTAACGCTGCAGTGGCGGCCGGTCAGGCCGAGCGGAAGAAGGCAGAAGCGCTAGCAGACGATCTCATCATCCTTCCCGATAGCTTCTACGACATGAACACCTGGGATCTGGATGGCACGCCGGAGCCTACGCGTTACCGCTGGCGTGCCGGTATCAAGGATAAGCTCGACGGGATGATCGACGATGCGCTTGCCGCTGTGCGGGAGATCCTGGAAGCGGAGGAGTTGCTAGTGAAACAGGCTGCGTAATTGTCTGTTGACATCAGTGAGAGAGTGAGAGAAATTAACGCTATCCTGTCATTCCTGCGCGTGTTGAGGACTGATCAAGAAAGCCCGGCCGATGAGTCGGGCTTTTTATTTGCCTTTTTGTTATGGTGGCTACTGGCCATTAAAAGCAACTGGGAGTTACACATGCATCGCGATTTAGAGCTGACAGCAGCGTTGCTTAACGGCATTTCCAATCTTGAGTTTAACGCACAGATATCGCTCTCCGAGATCATGCAGGGCTTGGAGTCCGACAACTTTAACCCTCAAGGTGGACGTGGCGTAGTGCTTGAGCACATTTCTCGTCTTGTATCAGCTGGTTTTGTTGAAGGCCGAGTTACTAATGACGGCTACCTACTGAAGGATGCCGTTGTGTGGCGTTTGACCTGGGAAGGGCAGGACCTGCTGGATAGCCTCACGAAGTAACACGTTAGGTTTCAAAGTTAGCGAAGCAAATACTTCTACAGCCTGCGGATACGCAGGCTTTTTTTTGCCAAGTATTCCTCTATGAGGAGTATGAGAGATGCCAAACATGCCCGAGAAGGATCCTGGCCTGTGGGCCGCTGTGCTCGCCTGGGTGCTGGCTCACCAGCCTCAGTTGTATACCGGCGGAATGGCCGCTGCGGTGGCTATGTGCCGCGTCATCTACGGTGGCGGCCACGGGCGCAAGATATTCCTTGAGGGAACGATCTGTGGATTGATCGCCATCAGCTTGCTGCCGGTGCTGGAGTACTTCGCGCTGCCACCCAACCTGTCCGTCTTCGCTGGTTGCCTGGTTGGCTTCATGGGCGTGGAGAAGCTTCGCGACTACTCCGACCGATTCATGAGTAAGAAGGTGGAAGGCTGATGGCCAGGCTCAAGACGCTCGGTTCTCGCATCAAGGAGAGCGCAGGTTCACGGGTCAAGGTAGTCGCCCCCGGCAGCTGGCGAAGCGGCATGACCAGCACCCAGCGTGGCTACGACTATCGATGGCAGAAGGCGAGAGAGCAGTATCTGCGTGACAACCCATTGTGCGTGTACTGCGAGCGGAACGGCCGCACAGCTGCGGCCGGGGTTGTCGACCACATCGTTGCTCACCGTGGAGACATGGTTCTCTTCTGGGATCAGACCAACTGGCAGAGCCTCTGCAAGCCTTGCCACGACTCGGTCAAGCAGGCCGAGGAGGCTGCCGGCCTGGGCGGCTGACCTCAGCGGATCGGCGAAACCCGGCGCGGCGACGTAGAAGCACGTCAGTGACGTGCCGTGAAAAGGGTAGGGGGGTCAAAAGCTAGGGATTCTCATCTAGCTAGACCGCCACCGACCCCACGTAGACATTTTTCTCCCCCCTAAAGGTTTTTGTTAATGGTGTTAACAGACAAACAGCGACAGTTTGTTGACGCTAAGGCCCGGGGCGCGTCCAACAAAGAAGCAGCGGAAGCCGCGGGCAGTAAGCCCTCGACGGCTGCTGCAGCTGGTTCGCGCTGGGCCAATGATCCGAAGATCGCATCCGCAATTCTGGCTCGTAGAGCAGAGCTCAGTGTTAACCCTGAGCCGAAAAGGCGGCGCAGCAAAGCGAAGGCCGATGAAGCCAATGAAGACCCCGTCGAGATCAATGAGGCCGACGGAGAGTTCCTAAGTTGCCTGCCTTCAACTGATGATCCATTGGTGTGGCTGCTCGCGCTGATGAACGAGCCCCGGGCGAAAGTCTTCGACCGGCGCAACGCTGCGCAGACCGCCGTGCCGTATATCCACGGGAAGAAGGCCGAGGCGGGCAAGAAAGAGCAGAAGGCGGAGGCCGCGAAAGAGGCTGGCAAGGGCAAGTATTCTCAAAGCAAGCCGCCCCTCACTGTAGTCAAGGGGTGACGCATGCTTTGGACCACGGCCTGCCCAGACTGGTGGCGGCGCCTGGCTGCCAGCGAATCAATCATCCCTGAACCGCTTTTCCCCCAGGAAGCAGAAGAGAGTCTTGAGGTTTTCAAGGGGCTGCGCATTGTCGATGCCCCAGGTAGCCCAACCATTGAAAGTGCATGCGCCCCATGGGTACTGGCTTTCGCAGGGGCTGTGTTCGGCAGCTACAACAGCGAGACAGGTGAACGTCTCATTCGGGAGTTCATGCTTTGCATCCCGAAGAAGAACAGCAAGTCGACCATCGCCGCCGCGATCATGCTGACGGCCCTGGTCCGAAATTGGCGCATGTCAGCCGAGTTCATCATCCTCGCCCCGACCAAAGAGATTGCCGACAACGCCTTCGTGCCGGCGAAGGACATGGTCAACAACGACGACGAGCTGAAGGACCTGCTGCATGTGCAGCCACATCTTCGGTTGATCACTCACCGTGAGACCGGCGCCACGCTGAAGGTGGTCGCCGCCGACAGTGACGTGGTGGGTGGCAAGAAGGCCGTTGGCGTGCTAATCGATGAGGCCTGGCTGTTCGGCAAGAACCCGAAAGCGGCTGACATGATTCGAGAGGCCACGGGTGGCCTGCTATCCAGGCCAGAAGGCTTCGTCATCTGGCTGACCACGCAATCGAACGAGCCGCCGGCTGGTGTGTTCCGGTCGAAGCTGAACTATGCGCGCGGCGTGCGCGATGGCCGCATCAACGACAATCGTTTCTTGCCGATCATCTACGAATTCTCGAAGGAGATGATCGACAGCGGGGCAGCCCGCAGGCCGGAGAACTTCCACCTGGTGAACCCCAACATGGGGTTCTCGGTCGACCGCCCGACGCTTGAGCGCCTGTTCATGCAGGCGGAGATCGATGGAGAAGCAGAGCTACGCGGCTTCCTGGCCAAGCACCTGAATATCGAGATCGGTCTTGCTTTGATGTCCGACGCTTGGGTCGGCGCTGAATTCTGGGAACCGCAAGGCGCTACTTGGCTCAGCCTGGACGAAATACTGAAGCGGTGTGAGGTGATCGATGTTGGCGGTGACGGGGGCGGCCTTGACGATTTACTTGGCCTTGCAGTCCTAGGGCGGGAGACGGGGTCGCGTAGGTGGTTCCACTGGGCTCATGCCTGGGCCCACCCTTCAGTGCTTGAACGGCGCAAGTCGGAAGCCCCCCGACTGAAAGACCTTGAGTCAGCTGGTGATCTGACCATCGTGAAAAGGATCGGCGACGACGTTGAGCAGTTCGCAGCCATAGTGGCCCGCATCAATGAGACTGGTCTGTTGGACAAGGTTGGGCTCGACCCCGCTGGCATTGGCTCTGTTCTCGATGCCTTGGCTGACGCGGGAGTCGAGGAAGACAAGATCGTCGGTATTTCACAGGGCTGGAAGCTGACTGGTGCAATCAAGACGACAGAGAGAAAGCTCGCGGAAGGAACCCTGCTGCATTGCGGTCAGCCGCTTATGGCCTGGTCATGCGGTAACGCCAAAGGCGTGCCGTCGGCCAACGCCTTCCTGATCAACAAGCAGGCCTCGGGCACCGCCAAGATTGACCCATTGATGGCCACATTCAACGCCGTTTCACTGCTCAGCCTCAATCCAGAAGGACGCGGGGGAATGGACAACTTCATGGCTGGTATTCGGGACCCACTGATCGCATGAACGCATTTCATATTTTCATCGCCTGCGCAGTGGTCGCTTTCTGCTTGGCATGCAGCGGGGTCTGGCTGTTGGCTGGTACCGGCTGGGCTTTGTTGGCGGGATCACTGAGCTTCTTCTGCATCGCCGGCTTCATCCGCAGAGGGCTTGTCAGTGATTAAAACCCTATCCCAGGCATTGGGCGCTGCTGCCACCAAGCCATCAGCCAGTATGAGTGAATGGCTGGGCAAGACTATCAAGCTGTCGGACGGAGGTTTCTGGAGTGCCTTTAACGGCGCCCAGTCCAGTAGTGGTAAGTCAGTCAGCGTCGACAAGGCCATGCGCTTGTCCACCGTGTGGGCATGTGTCCGTATCATCTCGACCTCCGTAGCCGGTTTGCCGTTGAGCATCTACCGGCGGATGCCCGATGGTAGCCGAGAGAGTGCCCGCGATTTCCCGCTGTACGACGTTGTGCACAACAGCCCCAACGAAGACATGGCTGCCTTCCATTTCTGGCAGGCAGTCGTCGCCTCGATGCTGCTGTGGGGCAACGCCTACTGCGAGATCCATCGCTCTGCTGGGCGCGTCATCGCTCTGGACTTCCTGATGCCGTCGAGAGTTGACCTTGAGTTCGACGACGATGGACGACTCAGGTATTTCTTCAGGCCCCGAAAGGGAGCCCGCCGAGAGATCCAGCGGCAGGACATGCTTCACATTCCAGCCTTCACCCTGGATGGGCGAGTTGGCCTTTCTGCGATTCGGTACGGTGCTGATGTGTTCGGTTCGGCGATGTCCGCTGACGATGCCGCCAACAGCACCTTCCGGAACGGCATGATGCCGACAGTCGCGTTTTCGGTCGACAAGACGCTCAATCCGGCTCAGCGCGTCGAGTTTCGCGAGTACGTGAAGACGATCTCCGGGGCGTTGAATGCTGGCAAGAGCCCTGTGCTTGAGCAAGGTGTGAAGCCTGAAATGATCGGCATCAACCCTGCTGATGCGCAGCTGCTGGAGTCGAGAGGGCACAGCATCGAGGAAATCTGCCGCTGGTTCGGCGTCCCACCTTGGATGGTGATGAAGACCGACAAGGGCAGCAACTGGGGCACCGGCCTGGAGCAGCAGCAGATCGCGTTTCTCACGTACTGCATCATGTCCTTCACGGCGCCGATCGAGCAGTGCGTGAACAAGTGGTGCATGACGGCGGTTGACCGGATCAAGTTCTACGCCGAGTACTCACTTGAAGCGTTCCTGCGTGCGGACAGCGCCGGTCGGGCGGCCTATCTCAGCACGATGGGGCAGAACGGCTACATGACCCGAAACGAGGGTCGGCGGAAAGAAAACCTTCCGAGCATGCCAGGTGGCGATGTACTGACCGTGCAATCCAACCTGGTGCCACTTGACCAGCTGGGCAAGCAAAACGATAGCCAGGCCGCAAGGGCCGCTCTGATGAACTGGCTCGAACAGCCGGAAAAGTAAATCACGGGAGTAATCCATGAAGCACAAGATCCAGTCTCGCGGCCTGCGCAGCGAGATGAGCCCGCGCGCGCTCGACAAATGGAATCCCGCGATCCAGGCGGCCGTTGAAAACACCTCGGACACCATCACGGTGTACGGGGTGATTGGTGAAGACTGGTACGGCGAGGGCGTCACGCTGAAACGAATCGATACCGCCCTGCGGGCCATCGGCGAGCGGGATGTAACCGTCTACATCAACTCGCCTGGGGGTGACATGTTCGAAGGCATCGCCATCTACAACCGTCTGAAAGAACATAGCCACAAGGTCACCACCAAGGTGCTTGGCATGGCTGCCAGCGCCGCATCGATCATCTACTTGGCCGGAAGCGACCGGCAGGTGGCCAGCAGCGCCTTCCTGATGATCCACAACTGCTGGACGTTCCTCGCGGGCAACCGTCATTACCTGCGCGATGTGGCTGATGACATGCAGGAGTTCGATGCCGCGATGGCCGACCTCTATGCCGAAACCAGCGGCCAAGCTGTCGACGACATGGCCGAACTGATGGATGACGAGACCTTCATCCGTGGCAAGCGAGCTGTGGAACTGGGCCTGGCTACCGGCGTCCTGTCGTCAACCGAGATCACCGAGCGCGAGACCGAAGAGTCGACGCAGAGCAATGCACTCAAGGCCATGGACGTCGCATTGGCGAAGGCTGGAATGCCTCGTTCTGAGCGCCGCGAACTGTTCGCCAATTTTAAGTCCGGCATGCCTCGCGCTGCCGGCGGGGGTACGCATAACGCTGCCCCGTCCGACAAGCCTAGCGCTGTCGCGCCAGACCTCTCCGCCTCTCTGAGCGCGGCAACCAATCTCCTCAATTCTCTGAAAGGAAAGTGACCATGGACTTTGAAGCCCAAGTCAAGGAACTCAACGCCAGCCTGAAGGGCATTGGCGATCAGATCAAAAGCCAGGCCGAGGCGACCGAGAAGCAAATCAAGGCTTCCGGTGAAATGAATACGGAAACTCGCGCCAAGGTCGATGAACTGCTGACCAAGCAGGGCGAGCTGCAGGCCCGCTTGGGCGAGGCCGAGCAAAAGCTTGTGAATGCAAGCCGGGATCGCAACCATCAGGAAGAGCCGCAGAAATCGGTAGGCGCTCTCGTAATCGAAAGCGAAGAAATGAAGGACATGAACTCGTCCTTCCGCGGCTCTCGTCGTGTCTCCGTGCCGCGCGCGGCGATCACCACCGCAACCGGCGGTGACCTGGTGCAGACTCAGCGCTTGCCGGGGATCATTGCCCCGCCTCAACGCCGACTGACCGTACGCGACCTGGTTGCACCGGGCACCACCGAATCGAACTCCATCGAGTACGTGCGTGAAACCGGCTTCACCAACAACGCCCGTACTGTGGCGGAGACCACGGCCAAGCCGTATTCCGACCTGACGTTCGGCCTGGCCACTGCGAACGTGCGGACCATCGCCCACTTGTTCAAAGCCAGCCGCCAGATGCTGGACGATGCCAAGGCACTCCAGAGCTATATCGACGGTCGTGCACGCTATGGCCTCAACATGGCGGAAGAAGCTCAGCTGCTTTATGGCAATGGCACCGGCGTGAACCTGCAAGGCCTTATGACCGTTGCTCAACTGTACGCCGCCCCGGCTGGGGTAGCCGTAGTGGGCGAGCAGCGCATTGACCGCCTGCGCCTGGCGCTGCTGCAGGCCGAACTGGCCGAATTCCCATCCGACGGCATCGTGCTCAACCCGATCGACTGGGCCGCTATTGAGCTGACCAAGGATGGGGAAGGCCGCTACATCATCGGCCAGCCACAGGAAGGCACCAACGCGAAGCTCTGGAATCGCCCTGTGGTTTCTACCCAGGCCATGACACAGAACGACTTCCTCGTCGGTGCGTTCAAGCTTGGCGCCCAGATCTTCGACCGCATGGAAATCGAAGTGCTGATCTCGACCGAGAACAGTGATGACTTCGAGAAGAATATGGCAACGATTCGTGCTGAAGAGCGCCTGGCCTTCGCCATCTACCGCGATGAAGCGTTCGTTACTGGTCCGCTGATCACTCCTTAATTCCTTGCGCTGGGGCGTCAGGAATGGCGCCCCACAGGAGTATTTCCATGGCACGTAAACAGGAAAAACCAGAGTCCACGGTTGAGCCGAAGGATACTGCCTCGACCACTGAGTCGAGCGGCAGCCAGCCTCAAGATGGAGCGTTATCCCTCTCGCCTGGTGAAGCCGCCTCGCCAAATCCTGGCGAGGCGGGCGCTCCCGCAACTGATTCAGTCTCGGGCGCAGAGCAGACACCGCCAGAAGCACCGGCAGAATCGGGGGGCGGATTGGGCGTCGCCGCAGGGGACCTGGGCGCCAGTGCCGGAGCTCCCGCTACGGAAGCAGGGGCATCGGTAGGTGATGGCCAGAGCGGGCCGACGGTGATCGAGGCTGGCGACGATACCGACCAGCCAGCTGCAGGGGATCTGGTTGCAGCTAACCCAAATCCAGTGACTCTTCAGATCTACCCGATGCGATCCTACATGGATGAGGGCGAGCTTCGCCGTCGGGGCGGTCCAGCCTATGTGGTGCCACGCAGGCACGCGGAGGAGCTTGTGAAGCGAAAGTTGGCATCGCTCGAACCGCTGAAGGAGTGAAGACATGCCGGTGATCAGTTTGACCACAGCCCGTCATCACCTGCGAGACCCTGACGATGATGACGAGTACCTGGAGCTCCTGATCGAGGCGGCTGAAGGGCAGGCGATGGACTATCTGAACCGCCGCGTCTATGTCGATCAGCAGGCGCTGGATGATGCTGTCGCCGCCGGTGATGCTGGCGAGTCTCCCATGCTCAGCAACAAGCAGATCCAGGCCGCATGCTTGCTGATCCTCGGCCACCTTTACGCCAACCGTGAGGACGTTGTGATCGGGACCATTGCCACCGAATTGCCGAAAGGTTCGGTCGCGCTCCTGACCCCGCACCGTGTCGGGTGGGGGGTATGAGAGCCGGGCCGCTACGTCATCGGTTCGAGGTGACCCACCGACATGAAGAGCGCAATAAGTCCGGGGGAGCCACAGTGACATGGCTTCCTGCAGCCCGCCCTGAAATGTGGGGCGAAGTCCGCACCCCTTCTGGGCGCGTAACGGCAGTTGCTGAAAAGCTGAGCGCTGTTGTCACGGCCGAAATCATCGGCAGGCCGCGATCAGACATCGTTGCCGGGTCGCGTCTGACGCGTCGCGGGGTCACTTACCAGGTCGAGGCAGTTTTGCCGGACAACGAGAACACCCTGATGAGGCTGCTCTGCTCATCAGTACCGAATCCATGAGGTGAACCATGAAAATTCGAGCATTGGGCCCGCTGACGGGGGCGTCTGGCGATCGTGAGAAAGGCGAAGAGTTCGAAGTCGCCAAGGAGTACGGCGAGGGGCTGATTGCTCGCGGCTACGCCGAGGTGGTGGAAGAGAAGGCCGCCAAGCCGGCGAAGGCCGACCAGGCCAAAGAGTAAGCCATGGCCCGCCGGTCAAGCATTCGCGGCGATATCCGGCTACGCCGTACGCTACGCAACATCCACCGGACGATGGACAACGAGCTGCAGCCGGCGATGCTGGAGGCGGCGAACCGCATACTGGAAACCCAGCGGCAGTTGATGCCCAAGGACACCGGTGCGGCCGCCGCAGCGCTGAGGGTGTACGTCTCGCCCAGTGGCCTGGACGCCCAGATCGGGATCCGCGGCAAGCGAGACAACCGGCGGTTCTTCTACCTGCGGTTCATCGAGTACGGGACCAAGGGTTACCTTGGAGGAAAGCGCGCTGGCAACCGCAATCGGAAGGCCTCTAACAAGAGCGACGGCACGCACTTCTTCGGCAAGTATCCCGCCATGCCGGCCAGGCCTGCCCACCCGTGGCTCCGGCCGTCGATGCAGGTCAACCGGGAGTACGTTATGGCAGACATCGAAGCTGCGGTGCGCCGCACGCTGCGAAAGGCAAGCCAGGGGGTAGGCAATGGCTGATCCATCACTGGCACTGCAGGAGGCGATCTTTGCCAGGCTTCAGGCCGAAGTCAGCTGCCCGATTTACGACGGCGCGCCGCTGAATGCCGACATGCCGTACGTCTCAATCGACCGGGAGGTCTCAGTCAACAGCAGCCCGATCTCAGGCCGCAAGCGCGAAACGCGCCTGCTTTACCTGTCGGTTTGGTCCGATGCTGTGGGCCAGGCCGAGGTCAAACGCATCAACGGCGAAGTCATTGCTGCTCTGGACGAGCGCCGCCTCCCGCTGGAGGTGGGCCGTGCGGTATCCATCCGGGTCGAGCAGGCCGACGCTCAGCGCGACGCCGACGGCATCACTTACCAAGGCTCGATCACCGTTCGCGTGATCACTACCCACTGAATCACCCACCGGGCCGCTCTGCGGCTTTTATCCAATGTGCCTTTGGAGGAACACCCATGGCCGACGACAACCTTAATACAGCCGCCGGCTGCCGCTTCTTCATTGGAGGCAAGACCGGCGCGGACACCCAGACTGAATACGAGGCCGACACCTACGTCGAAGTGGGCGAAATCGAAGACCTGGGTGAGTTCGGCGATACCTTCAGCACCTCGAACTTCACCTCGCTGAAGGATGGACGTGTGCGCAAGTACAAGGGCACCGCCGATGCCGGCGACATGACTATGACCGTGGGCCTGGACAACGGCGATGCTGGCCAGATCGCCATCAAGACCGCGCACAAGGACCGCAGCAAGGGCGACTACAACATCAAGATCACCCTCAACGATGGTGACCCGGATGCCTCGCCGGCGATCAAGCCGACCACCTTCTACTATCGCGGGAAGGTGATGAACAACACCGTCGCACCTGGTTCTGCCGACAACGTCGTGCGGCGCAACGTCACCATCGGCATCAACTCGGACATCCTCGAGCTGCTGCCGGCACCGGTCACCCCATGACACCCGGGGCTTCGGCCCCGGCAACACAGGACCTGATCCATGAACAATACGTTGCACGGTACCGTCACCGTGAAACTGGATGACGAAGAGTTCACACTCAAGCCCACCCTCAAGGCCGTTCGCGCAATCGAAAGCCGCTTTGGTGGCCTGCGCGGCGCATCTGGAGCCCTGCATGCAGTAGGCGTGGATGCGGTGGCTTTCATCATAGCCGCCGGCGCTGGCCTGGAAGGGAAGGCTGCCGAAGCGCTGCCCGAGAAGGTCTGGCAGGAAGGCGTGGCCGGGCTGACACCGTCAGTCACCAGGTACCTTGGCGCGCTCTACAATCCGCGTGGCGGTGACCAGGGAAACGACCAAGCCGGGATGGTGTAAGCGCCGTCGAGGACGGTAGCTACGTCGACCGGCTCTACTCAATCGCAACTGGATGGCTGGGCTGGGCCCCGAGCGTGGCCTGGTCAACGCCGCTGCCCGAGCTGTTCATGGCCATGGATGCCAGGATTGAGTGGGTGCAGATGACTAACCCATTCGGCACCGGGAAGAAGCAGGGGGCGAAGGAAAACCCAAGTGCATTGAGTGTCGCTGACAAACTCCGGCGGGCTTTGACAGGTCGTAAAAGTTGAAGCGATCCCCCGCGGCATACGATTTTCACAACCTTTTTGCAGATCGCTCGCAATGGTAGATTGCCCTCTTATTTCAGGGAGGGGTACGCATGCGGAAAGCTGTTTGCATAGGAGTATTGGCATTTATGATCGCCGGCTGTGAAACCACGCCGGTGCACCCAGATCATGCGAAACAAGTGCCGCTGTCAGACGTCCATGCATTCGGGCAGCAACGGGGCGCTGAAGACGCGAGGATCGTATTTACTCAAGATGCCGGTGCGATAAGTTGTTTTGGTGCCGGGATGTCAATCTACCTCGACGGGATGCTTGCTGCGGAAACCAGCCAGGGGCGAAGCGTTAAGCTTTACCATGCGCCGGGGCCTACGCAGTTGAGTATCAAGAATAACGCCATGTGTGCAGGTGGCGGACAAGCAGGCCTTCTGTTGGACCTGAAGCCTGGATATTCGTATCAGGTGCGTGGTTATCGCGATATGTGGGACAAGCCATCGCCGATGTTGACTGCTCCACCACCGTACAAGTATGCAAAGTAGTCGGATCCTGTCTGTTAAGCAGGATGAACGATGATCATAAACCCGCCTCGGCGGGTTTTTTGTTTTTGGGGATTCAAATGGCTGACCAACAAGTCCAGGGGATGCTAGTCCAGATCGAGGCAACCACCGCGCAGTTACGACGCGAGCTAGCCAATGCAGATCAGTTGGTATCTAAGACCAGTCAGGCGATTGATCGTAATCTGGCCTCAGTTGATTCTGCTTTTGATCGAGCTGGTGCAGCTGCTCAGGGCGCCGGAGCACTCATGCGCGGTGCGTTTGCCGCGGTAGCCGGCGCAGGGCTTATTGGAGGCATCATCAAGCAGGTTGATGCCTACGGTCAGATGTCCGACCGGATGAAGGCGGCAGCCGGAAGAGCCGGTGAGTACCAGATGGTGCAAGAGCACCTGATGCAAACGGCTCAGGAAACTTATCGCCCGTTGACCGAGGCCCAGGAGCTGTACATCCGCACTGCCGATGTAATGCGCAGCCTGGGATTTAACACCAAGCAAACACTGGACATCACGGACAGCTTCAGTTTCCTGCTGGTGACCAATGCCGCGGCGGCTGACAAGGCTGGTTCCGCACTGGATGCATACTCCAAGGCATTGCAGACAGGCAAAGTCGAGGTTGACGGCTGGCGGTCAATTCAGACAGCCATGCCCACAATTGTCGACGCGATAGCCACCGCGACGGGCAAGAGCGCGGACGAGGTTCGCAAGCTCGGCAACGAGGGCAAGCTGTCTCTGGAAGACATCAACACTGGTCTTCTGCGCACGGTTGAAGTGAACCGCAAAGCTGCAGCGGACATGTCCACCAGTGTTCAAGATGCCTTGAACAATATCGGCAATGCCACAGGAACATTCCTAGGGAAACTGGAAGAGCAGACCGGCGCTGTCGCGGGGTTATCCAAGTTCCTTGTGGTGCTGGCCGATAACGTTGACCTAGTGGCCGTGGCGATGGCTGGAGCTGGTGCTGCGGCCCTGACCACCTATGCCGCGAAAGCATACACAGCGGTTGGAGCGTTGCTTGCCCAGCGTAGTGCAACACTCCATGCCGCCAATGCTGCAATCGTGGCAGCGGATGCTCAGAGGGTTTTCGCGCAGGCTCAACTACAAGAGGCTCAGGCGTCCGTGGCTGCGGCGACGGGACTGCAGCGGCTGGCACTGGTTCAAAACCAACTCATTCCGAAGCAGGCCGCACTCACCGCCTCAACTGAGGCGCTGACTATCGCCCAGGCGAACCTGGCGCGGGCGACTACCACAGGTGGACTTCTGGCCGCGCTCGGCGGGCCCATGGGTTTGGCGTTGCTCGCCGGCACTGCGGCGGCCAGTCTTCTGTTGCTGAGGGACAACGCCGATCACGCTAGCGTTAGCTTGGACGAACTGCATAAGCCTGTTTCACAGCTGCGCGAAGAGTTTGCCAAGCTGAACAAGGATCAGCGTGAGGCATCGCTGATCAAGTGGCAGCAGGAACAAATCAGCGCAACGGACAAGGTCAGAGATGCATACGGCGACCTTGCCCAATCGATTCGTAGCGCCACTGTGACGGCACCCGCCCGTGACTCGGGTGGACAATATGGCCAGCAACTGCGCGAATTCCAGTCGGTTATTGATCGGCTAAACGAGGCTCGTGCTTCAGGTTCGGATTTGGCGCCCATCCTCAAGGAGGTAGGGGAACGCCTTCATGTTCCGTCCGGAACCGTCCAAGGGTGGATTACCCAGGCTGGAGTGGTCAGTGATGCGGATCAGCGCTCGGGGTTGATCGCCGAGACACTGCGCGTCCTTACCGGAGTGACGGAACAGAATACAGCGTCGACGCAGGCAAACAATGCTGCGAAGGCCGGCATGAGCAGCGCCGGTCAGACCTATCTCGAAACTTTGCAGAAGCAGCTGGCCGGGCTGCAGGACAACGGCGATGCGATCAAGATTGCCAATCGGCACATCGCTGAAAATGCCGACCTCACAGATACCGATCGGAAGGCCATCCTTTCGGCCGCTAGCGCAATCGAGGCGCAGAAGAAGGCCAACCAGGGCGCGAAGCAGGAAACCAAAGATGCCACTACGGCACAGACGAAGCTGACGCAGCAGCTTAAGGAAGCGGCAACTGCTTATGAGCAGTTGAAAAAGGCTTACGACCCTGTGGGTGCTGCGTCCGATGAATTCCAGAAGCAGGCCAAGAGTCTTGACCTGCTGCTCGCCCAGAAGAAGATCACCACCGGAGAGTACGGCAAGGCCATTGGCGCGCTAGCCGAGCAGTTCAACTCCGCGGTGCAGGCTTCGACGGGCTTGTCGCGTGCGATGAAGTACCAGGCCGACCTTGAGCGTCAGTTGACGATCGCTCAGCAGCAAGGCGATGCGGCCGCTGCTGCGGTGGGTATGGGTGACAAAGCCTCTAGTCGCGCTCAAGCAAGGCTGGCGCTGGAGCAGGACAATAACAGCAAAATTCTGGCCTTGCGCGAGGAACTGGCGACTGCTTCGTCCAGCAAGCAACGGCAGGAGCTCGAGCAACAGATTGCATTGAGGCAGGAGTACGGCGCCAAGCTGGTAAAGGTGCAGGAGGACAGCTTTGCCAAGATTGACGCGGCGCAGTCCGACTGGACGAACGGCGCCTCGGCGGCCATGCAGAACTACCTCGACAGCGCTGCCGACGTAGCAGGGCAGACCCAAGATCTGTTTGGTAGCGCGTTTAGCTACCTCGAAGATGGCGTCACCCAATTTGTGAAAACTGGAAAATTCGAGTTCAAGGGTTTCGCCGACTCGATCATTGAAGACCTGATTCGCATCCAGGTGCGCCAGGCCGCCGCCGGCTTCCTCGGCTCGGCGTTCGGTTTCCTTGGTGGCGGCAGCTCGGCAATGGGGCAGGGCACCATGACCGGATTCAGCGAAGGCTCGTTCGTCGCGAATGCAAAGGGCGGCGTTTACGACTCGCCTAGCCTGTCTGCCTTCTCCGGCGGTGTGTACGACAGCCCGCAAATGTTCGCTTTCGCCAAGGGGGCGGGGGTTTTCGCCGAGGCCGGCCCTGAAGCAATTCTGCCGCTTCATCGGGGGCCGGATGGTTCGCTTGGGGTCATGGCCGCCGGGGCTGGAGGTGGTGGCGGGGAGTCGTCGATCACCTTCGGCGGAGTCACCCAACATATCCAGGTTGGCGGGCAAGCCAATGCCGCCACCATCGCCGATGTTCGGCGAGCTGCTGAGCAGGGCGCGCGGGATGGCTACGAGCTGATGCTGCGAGACTTCAAGACCAACGGTGCCGGGCGGCAGATGCTGCAACGGCGGTAACTATATCCGGCCCGCTTCGGCGGGCTTTCTTTTGGGAGTGACCCAATGGCGGAGCCATGGCCCGAGGACCTGGAGCCCACAGAGGTCACCTGGGGCGTCGTTTACAACAACCGAGGGTTCACCTCCTCGCTGTCGAATGCCCAGCAGGTAGTGGCTCAGCCGGGCGCCTACTGGAAGTGCTCAATGACCTTCGGTGTCCTGTACGACGAAGACGAGCGGGAACTGACATCGCTGCTGGGCCGCCTGCAGGGCATGTTCGGCACGGTGAACATTCCGTATCTCACCCGGACGCGCACGGACAACATCGGTGCACCGACGGTTGCCGTGGCCAATGCCCAGGCCAGCCTCATGCAACTGCAGGGCTTGCTGGCCAGCCGTCCGGTGTTCAGTCGGGGAGATCTCATCACGATCAAGGGCGAAATGTTCGAAGTCGTCGAGCGGGCCACATCCGACGCCACTGGCAAAGCCCTGGTCTCGGTGAACAAGCGTATCCGCAAGGTGATCCCGGCCGGCACTGTAGTCGAGTACAGAAACCCCTATTGCGAGATGCGCCGCATGGACGACACCAATGAATGGACCACCCAGCCAGTGGTCTCGAATTCGACCCTGCAATTCCGCGAGGCATTCTGATGGCCAATGGCGTATTCCCCTTCAGTCAAACCGTCGTCGACATCATTGCCAAAGGCAATTTCATGGCGGTCTATGCCTGCCAGTTGGACTTCCCCGATGGCATGGTCTTCGCGCACACCGGCACCGGTGACCTGGTGATCGACGGCATCACCTACCAGGGAGTTGGCAGTTTCGGGGCGGTTGGCCAGTCGCAGGAGAGCAGCAACTCAGGCTCGCCCATGTCCGTGGATCTGACCCTCAACGGCCTGGACGCCCAGATCATCACTGAGACTTCGCTCAAGGGGTGCCGGGGTCGCAACGGTAAGCTGATGTTCGTGGTGTTCGATCGGGACGGTACCTATGCCGCCGACATCCTGTTCAGCGGGCGCATGGATGCCGCCAAGTTCTCCTACGCGGGCAACGGCGAGGAGGGCAACAGCATCACTGTCCCGCTCATCGATCGTATGGCCGAGTGGAACAGGACCGGTACCGAGCGCTGGACCGATGAGAACCACCGGGCGCGCCGACAGGACGACCGCTTCTTCTTCGCCATCGCGCAGATCGCCGACTGGCCTATCTACTGGGGCGCCTCCAAGGATGCTCCGAAGTTCACCTACGAGACATAGCCATGCGAAAGCGCGATTGGACGACACAGCTTGCCAACACGATCAAGGCCGCCACCGAGCGGCCTTTTTCATGGGGCGAATTTGACTGCTGCCTGTTCGCCGCCGACTGCGCCCTGGCGGTGTGCGATGTCGATCCTGCCGAGGCCTACCGAGGCGGCTACACGTCCGAGGCTGGCGCCAAACGCCTGCTGAAGAAGCTGCACGGCTCGTTGGAGGGGGCTTGGGATGCCTGCTTTGCCCGGATTCAGCCGGGCCTGATTCAGCGGGGCGACATTGCCCTATACGACGGCCCCAATGGGCGTGGCGTGGCGGTGTTCTGGGCGGATGAGTTCTGGTCGGTGTCCCCGGACGGTGTCGGAAGGATCGAGTGTGAGCCGTTGACGGTGTGGAGAGTTGAATGAGTTCAGCAGTCAAAAAGGTTGCCCAGGTCGCCATCGGCGCAGCCATCGGCTTTATCCAGGGCGGCCCATGGGGGGCGGTCGCTGGCGCGGCGATGGCGTTCTATGTCGCCTCCCAGCAGGACAAGCTCGACACCGGTTCGCTGCGTTCGGGTGAACCCTCCAGCCAGACCCTGCGCTCGTCCAAGGCCGCTGCCCGGTACGTGCTGGGCCGTGTCAGCACCGGCGGTGTTCTGGCCTGGGGGCAGGAGCAGGCGGGCGACCAAACCGACGGCGAATGGCTGCACATGGTCTATGTGCTGTCGGAGGGGGAAATCGATGCTCTGGAGCAGATCTTCCTGGGCGAGGAAGTCGTCCAGGCCTATGGCGAGCACGCCAGCTACGAGCTGGTCACCAATCCGATTCAGGTGAATGCCTTCCTCAAGGCCAATAGCCCGGATTGGCGCGACACCCAGATCGGCCGTGGGCTGTCCTTCGTGCGGCTCTCGTTCAGGTACAGTGCCGAGAAGTACCCCTCCGGTATCCCGGATGTGCGCTTCGTGCTGCGCGGGCGCCGTGACATCTACGACCCACGGACCCGCGCTACCGGTTACAGCGAAAACACTGCGTTGCATATCCTCTGGTTCCTGCGCAATCGTTGCGGTGTGCCAGATGATGAAATCGTATTTTCCAGCTTCGCCAACAGCGCGAGCGTGTGCGACGAGATGCTGGCCAACGCCGACGGCAGCACCTCGGCGCGGTACCGTTCGGGCTGCGTCATCGGCGCCGACGAGTCGCGCACCCAGGTGATGCAGAAGCTCGAGGCGGCGTGTGGCGGCAAGCTGATCCGCGTTGGCGGCCGTTGGATGCTGCAGGTGGGCGCCTACTACGGCCCATACGACTTCGAGATCACTGAAGACATGGTGGTCGGTACCGTCACCGGTAGCACCGAGCCGACCAACGACTCAGCGATCAACACCGTGCGCGGTACCTTTGTGGACCCTTCGCAGGCCTGGGCCGAGACGGACTATCCCGAGGTCTCGGTCAGCCAGTGGGTGGTGGCCGACGGCGGCGAGGCGGCAGAGACCCTGTCCTTCTCCTACGTCAGCAACCCCTACCAGGCCCAGCGCCTGGCCAACATCGAACTGCGCCGGCGCCGTGCAGGCGGCACTTTGTCGATCCCCATGAACTTCATGGGCTACAACTGCCGACCAGGCCGCTCGGTGAAGGTCAACCTACCGTCGCTGAACATCATCGGCGAATTCGTCGTCACCGACTGGTCGATGAGCCCCGATAGCGGCTGCAATGTGTCGGTAGCGCAGAACGAGCCGGCGATCTTCGATGACGCCGTGGGCCAGCCGTATAACCCGATTGGCTTTATCAGCATGCCCACTGGCGGCCTGGGCAGCCCTACCGGGCTCACCTGGTCGACCGAAGACAATGCCGAGGTAGTCCAGGGAACACTGTCGTGGGTCGCTCCCTACGGCGTTGTTACCGGGTACGCCATCACGGTGCGTCAGGGCACGGCCGCCGTGCAGGCGCAGCAGGTACCGGCCACTACGCTCAAACTACCGCTGTCTGGTCTGCCGTCCGGCAACTACACCATGAGCGTGGCTGCGCTTGGGCCGCTGACCCGCTCGGGAGAAGCCAGCATCACGGTGAACATTGATGGCCCACCTGTGCCCGAGGCGTGCGTGGTTCAGGCCACCATCGACACCATCACACTGTACCCGAGCAACCCGCTGCACGGCCTGAACGGCGGTACCTACGAGTACTTCTACTCGACTGACCCGCAGGCCACCCAAGGCGAATACCTGGGGCAGGGCCTGACGCTGAACCACACCGGCCTGGCGTTTGCGACCAACTACGCCTACTTCATCCGCTCCAAGAATGCCTACGGCGTCAGCGCCTTCCTGAAGGTGGTGGCCTCCACGTCAACCGACGTGAAGACCATGCTTGATGCTCTCAAGGACAAGATCGAGGGCGGCCAGTTGGCCCCCGTGCTGCGCCAGGAAATTTCGCTGATCTCCGGTCCGCCTACCCAGAGCGGCTCGGTCGCCCAGCGGATTGCTGCTGAAGCGACAGCGCGCGGTCAGCAGATTGCTGCCGAGACCACGGCCCGAGGCCAGGCCATCGCCGCTGAAACGACGGCCCGGAACCAGGCCATTGCCACAGAGGTGGTTGACCGCAACAAGGCGATCGCCGTCGAAACCCAGGCGCGCACCAAGGCGATCAGCGATGAATCTGCTGCCCGCGCTCAGGGCCTGCTTTCGGAGGCCCAGGCTCGCGGTGCGGCGATCACCAGCGAAGCCCAGGCCCGCCAGTCGGCGGACGAGTCGCTGGGCCAGAAGATCGACACCGTCACGGCTTCGACCGGCAACAACGCGGCTGCGATCCAGGCCGAGGCCACTACCCGGGCCAATGCCGACTCGGCGCTGGGTCAGCGTATCGATACCGTGGTGGCCAACACCGCTTCGAACGCTGCGGCGATCAGCAACGAGACCACGGCGCGAACCACTGCCGATGCGGCGATGGCCTCGCAGATCGCGAGCCTGCGCGCCGAGTCTGGTGGCTACGATCCGGCACTGAACTACGGTTTCGCTTCGACCGTCGAGGGCTGGAGTGGCACGCGCTGTACGCTGGCTGTCGAGAACGGTAGGCTGATCGTGACCACCGACGGTACTGGTGCTGCATACCTCAACTCACCGGTTGTTTCGCTCAAAGGCCGTGACCATGACCGCATTCGCTGCCGCATCACCCGGCGCGCGGGTTCGGGCTGGAATGGCCAGGTCACCTACGTTACGGCCAACCACGCTTCGTCTTCGTCGTACCGCAAGTTGATCGCCGACCCAGGGTTGGCGGTCGGCCAGACCCTGGTGCTCGAGTGGGACATGTCGCAGTTGACCAACGGTGGCAGCGACTGGTCGGACAGCAAAATCACCAGGTTCTACCTGTGGCTTAGTTCGGCGGCCGGCGATGTGTTCGAAATCGACTGGATTGCCGTCGGCCAGATCGCGCCGTCGGCTTCGGTGGCCTCGGTCGTTGACGAGCGTACTGCGCGGATCAGTGGTGATGAGGCGAACGCCTCGGCCGTCACCGCGCTGGGCAGCAGCCTGACCACCACCAACCAGAACGTCACCGCTGCCCAGCAGGCCGCCCAGGACGCGGCCACGCTGGCGGGTGGAAAGGGCAAGGTGGTGGTGCAGGCAACTGCGCCGACCGTAGCTGACCGCCTGGCACAGAACCTGTGGATCGACACCACCGGCAACGCCAACACCCCGAAACGGTGGAACGGTACTGCCTGGGTGGCTGTGACAGACAAGGTGGCCACGGATGCCGCCGCGGCTGCGCAGTCGGCGCTGTCGCAGCTGGCGGGGAAAGCCGATGCGTCTGCACTGCAGGCGCTCAGCACCACGGTGACGAACCAGGGCAACACACTGTCGAGCCAAGGCAGCAGCATCACCGAGCTCAACAACGGCTTGCAGACCACCAACGGCAACGTTGCCACGGCTCAGCAGGCCGCCCAGGCTGCCGCCAGTTTGGCCGGAAGCAAGGGCAAGGTGCTGTATCAGTCGGCGGCGCCGGCGGTGGCCGACCGGCAGGCTGAGAACCTGTGGATCGATACCACTGGCGCGGCGAATACGCCGAAGCGCTGGAACGGCAGTGCCTGGGTGGCCGTCACCGACAAGGTGGCGACTGATGCCGCTGCGGCGGCGGCCAGCGCGCTGGCGCAGGTGGCGAACAAGGCGGATGCCTCGGCGCTCCAAGCGCTGAACTCGACCGTGTCCAGCCAGGGCGCCACCCTGACCAGTCAAGGCGCCGCGCTGACCCAGCTCAAGGCCTCGATCGGGCAGCAGCCCGATAACCTGATCCTTCGGGGCAGTTTCGAGGATGGTCTGGTTGAGCCTTGGACGAACAACCCGGGAATCACCAATGTCTCGGCGCATCCATCGGCAGGAAAGGGGATCTCGTTCTACGACAACAGCTTCTGCGGTCTCGGCTTCAATGTGGTGACGAAGGGGGGCGAACAGTTCGACCTGGCTGCCGACATTTGGCCGAACTACATGACGGCGGGGCAAACCACCCGCCTGCAGATGCAGTTCTACGACAAGACCAACACCAACCTGGGCTACTTCACTGCCTTTACGGTGCCGGCCGGGACGACTGGCTTCAAGACGAACAGCGGCCGCATCACAGCGCCGGAGGGAGCAGTCTCCGCCCGGTTCGTGACCCGGACTGAGCCGGCAGACGGCACCGGGCGGTCGCTGTGGTGCAACATCCTGGCGCGTCGGGTGACAGCAGCTGACGCGGCCAATGCTGATGCGGTGAGCAACCTCACCAGCGCGGTCACCCAGCAGGGCACCACGCTGACCAGCCATGGCCAAGCCCTGACCCAACTGAACAACGACCTGCAGAGCGTGGCGCAGGGGAAGGCAGATGCTTCGGCACTGCAGACCCTGAGCAACACGGTCACCAGTCAGGGCAACACCCTGAGCAGCCAGGGCGCAAGCATCACCCAGCTGAACAGCGGTCTGCAGACCACCAACGGCAACGTGACGACGGCGCAGCAGGCTGCCCAGGCCGCGTCGGACAAGGCTGGTGCCAAGGGTGAGGTCATTTACGGCACCGCAGCACCGGCCACGGACAAGCGCCTGGCGCAGAACCTTTGGATCGATACCTCAGGAGGGGCGAATACACCTAAACGCTGGACGGGATCAGCCTGGGTAGCCGTGACGGACAAGGCGGCAACGGACGCAGCCGCCGCAGCAGCCAGCGCCTTGGCGCAGGTAGCCACCAAGGCGGAGTCCGCTGCGCTGCAGACGTTGAGCAACACCGTGACCAGTCAGGGCAATACGCTGACCAGCCAGGGAAATGCACTCACCGGGCTGCAGGCTTCGGTCGGCGCCCTGGCCGGCAACGGGGCCAACCTGCTGAGCGATGAATACAGCTGGCTGACCTCGACCACGCTGCCTGCGTTGAACTCGTCCGCGAGCGTGACGCGGGTGGGCGTTGCCGTTCCAGAGGCTGACTCGGGCTTCGGCTTGCAGGTGGGCGGTTTTACGACGGCAGGGCACTACCTGATGCTCAGCCCTACCAACAACGCGGCCGGGTACAACGTGCGGATCGAACCGGGGGTATACCTGGTTTCGCTGTACATTCGCGGTAGTGCAGCGGGCAGTATGCGGGCACGGCTCTTTGATGGCACCGGTTCTAGTTCGGCCAACGTACCGTACACCACGACCAGGACAAGGATCACCCTGCCGATCACGGTCACTGACAGCACGCGCGCCGCTATCACGCTCTACCTGAACCAGACCGTTGTCGCCGACCTGAGCTTGGTGATCGACTCGGTGATGATCGAGAAGCGGATCGGGGAGAGCAACACCCCGTCGCCGTTTGTGGCCGGGCCGTCGGCGCGTGCAGCTGGCGCTCTGGCGGCGGCTAACCAGGCGCTCGACGTCCGGGTGACGCAGACCGAGGCCGGGTTGTCATCGACCAGTGCAGCCGTAACGAGCCTGGGCAACAGCCTGCAAACCACCAACGGCAACGTCACCACCGCCCAGCAGGCGGCACAGGCGGCAGCTGACTTGGCGGGCAGCAAGGGCAAGGTGCTGTACCAGACCGCCACGCCGGCCGCCGCTGACCGGCAAGCGGAGAACTTGTGGATCGACACTACCGGCGCGGCCAACACCCCGAAACGATGGAACGGTTCGGCCTGGGTGGCAGTGACCGACAAGGTGGCCACCGACGCGGCGGCGGCTGCGCAGTCGGCGCTGACGCAGCTGGCTTCCAAAGCGGATGCGTCAGCGCTGCAGACCCTGCAGTCGACAGTCACTAACCAGGGCAACACGATCACCAGCCAGGGCACCTCGCTGACCCAGTTGAAGGCTTCGCTGAGCCAGCAGCCGGACAACCTGGTGCTGCGCGGAACGTTCGAAGATGGCCAGGTTGATCCATGGACGGGGAATCCGGGGATCGCTGGATTGACGGCGCACCCATCTGCCGGCAAGGCGATCGCCTTCTATGCCAACAGCTTCTGCGGCACGGGACGGTTCATTGTCTCGGGTGGTGAGCAGTTCGACCTGTCGGCGGATGTGTACCGCGCGTACATGACGGCAGGGCAAACCGGCAACTTCCAGCTGCAGTTCTTCGACAAGACGGACACCAGCCTGGGTTACTTCAACGCCTTCACCTTTTCGGCGGGCGGTGGCTTTCAGACGTTCTCCGGGCGGATTACTGCGCCGGCGGCGGCAGTGTCGGCACGCTTCGTCACGCGGATACAGCCGGCAGACGGCACCGGGCGGTCGCTGTGGTGCAACATCGTGGCGCGCCGGGTAACCGCTGCTGATGCGGCCAACGGCGAAGCGATCAGTACTCTGGGCACTACGGTTTCCCAACAAGGCACGGCGCTCACCAGCCAAGGGCAATCGCTGCTAAGCCTGACCAACCGTATGACCGATGCCGAGGGTGTGAATAGCGCCCAGGCAACGGCCATCAGCCAGATGGACACCACGGTGAAGCAGCAGGGCAGCGCGATCACCGCGCAGGCCAGCCGCTTGGATGGACTGTATGTCCAGGTGAACCCGGAAATGGAGGGTGACAGCACCGGCCTGGCCGGCGCTACGGGTGGGTTGGTGGGTGTCTGGACCGAGCAGTCGGCCAGGATCGAGGACGGCATTGCCATCGGACGGCAGGTCGAAACGGTCCAGGCGCAGATCGGGGAGACGAATGCGTCGGTGCAGCAGGTCAACGAGGTCGTAGCCGGTGTCGATGGCCGAGTGTCGGCTCTTTCATCCTGGAAGACCGAGACGAACAGCAAAGGCAAGAAGGTAGCCACGGGCATCGTCCAAGGAAGTGATGGGACTATTGGCGAGATTCTGTTGTCGGCGGACCGTGTGGCGATTATCAACGGGTTGGAGGGCCCGGAGGCAAGCCTGTTCGTCTTCCAGAATGGTCAGCTGTTCCTGAACTCAGCATTGATCAACCAAGCGTTCATCCAGAGCCTGGTCGTGGGCATGACACTTCGATCTCAGGCCGTTAACGCCCAAGGTCTACCACTGATCGAAATCAACCTGGCTTCAGGATCGTTCACTGTGCGCGGCCAGGATGCCAACGGCTCGACGCTGCTCAACAACGGCGGTCTATACGTCTACGACGCCAATGGCACCGAGCGTACAGCAGTGGGGAGGCTTACCTGATGGCTGATCTTTATGGGCTTCGGACGCGGGATGCGGCCGGGGCCATCACGCTAGATACCAACATCACGTCGGTGCGATCACTGAAAATGATGCAGGTCACCGGAAATGGAGAGTTCGATCAGTACATCTCGATCCCCGAGATCCAGGCGCAATCCTTCGTGGTCGTTGACACCCTGCGTGACCAAGGCGAGTACACATATTCGCCGCAGGCTTGGTACTCGCCCGGGCAGTTGCACTTGCGTCAACCAGGAAACCTGACCTGGCAAGTGATGATCTTGTCGCAGGGGGGCGAGCCCTTCGCTGCGCCTGGCAGCTACGGCATTCGTGCTTTCAATAATGATTTGCGAATGCAGATTGATTCTGTCAATCGGGCGCTGGCGGTTAGGTACAGCGGTGGCTTTCAAATCGGGGTTTATTGGCGACCTGGTATGCAAGCACAACTGATCGAGTGGGGTGATGTTACGTTTCCTGCGCCCATTACAACGTATGAGCGTCCGCTCATCTTTCTTAATGCTGCTAACTACATGATGGTTGGTAATTTCTATGTGAAGGGGGTGCCCGGCAATTGGACCGGCTTCAGGCTTAAGTCCTACGCAAACAAGCCTGGTCACGGTAGTGTTGCTGATGACTACATGCAGATCAGCTGGTATTGCGCGAGCTACACGGCGCCAGACATTCCTCCCGATGTATATGGGGCTTCAGTTCGTGATCCAAGTGGTGTCCGAACCTTTGTCACCACAGCCAACCTTGCATTGCTGAACGGTCAGCCAGCATCCAATTCCTTTATTCAGGCAGGTGATCCGCTGACTGGCGGTGCGTGGTATGCACCCAGCAATCAAATGCCTTGGACCGGAAGCTACCAGGACTATGTCCTCGCAAATGCACTGTTTTCCGTAACGAATATTGGGCAAACAAGTCAGCCGCTTCGCGCTAACTTTGGTGGATTTCTGCCTGGTAACAGGTCGGTGTTGCAGATGTACTGTGACAACGGATCAGGTATCAACCCTGTTACTGCGAACGGCCGAACCCTTTTTGCCTCCAGGCCGATGAAGCCGCTTTAAGGACCTACTATGGCAAAACAGACAATCAACCTTGGTACCGCACCTTCCGGCGCCGGCGGAGATGACCGGCGAAGCGCCTGGGTGAAGGCGATTGCGAACTTCGATGAGCTTTACAACTTCATTGCTACAGCCTTCAATAGATCCAATATCCTCGGGGCCGTCGGTCAATCGGGAGGGGTTCCAACTGGCGCAATTTTTGAAAAGGGCAGTAACTCGAATGGTGAATACACAAAGTTCGCCGATGGTCGAATGATTTGCACTCATACAATTGCGCTCGGAACGATCGCGGTAACGCGTTTGATCGGTGGTGTCTATTTTGACGCGAACGGCCAAACTGGAAGGTCGTTCCCTGCGGCGTTTTTAGCCCCGCCAGTTTGTCGGATGGGTGCATTTGCGTCAGCTGATGGTACGGCTTATTTGATTGAGGCCGGTGCGCCGTCTGCGACCTCCACCCAAGCATATTCAATTGTTGCCGCTACCAGCGGGAACAAAAGCATGAGTATGAGTTATATAGCAATCGGACGGTGGTACTGATGATTATCAAACTTTCCCCAGTGCGTTCTGACTCGGAGCTGACCGTGTTTAAGCAAGGCGACAGCCTCACGGTCAACGGATTGACCGTAGACCTCTCGCAGCTCCCTGACGGTGCGACCATTCCTGCCGATGCAATCGGTTGCGAATGGATCATTAATCAAGTTGATCGGATCAATGGGCAACTGACCGTCAGCCTGAGTCTGCCACATGGTCCCGACGCTCCGGAGGCTGCCCGATTCCCGGCTGACATTATCGACCCGGCAGATGGCAAGGTAGCGCTGCCAATTCCTGACGCCTTGCTGCCGTCGCCGAGCAAAGGCTACGCAGGCGTTGATTGGTCGCAGGTGGTGACCGCCGAGGATCAGGCTCAAGTGGAGGTTCAGCTCAAGCACGATAGCGGCATAGCTGAAGTTGCCCGGCGCAGGCTGGCGGCAGACGCGGCTATCGCGCCGCTACAGGATGCGGTTGACCTGGACGACGCCAGCGCCGAGGAAGCCGATAGGCTCAAGGCCTGGAAGCGATACCGCATTTCCCTCAGCCGATTGCCTGAGCAGACCGGCTGGCCAATCGAAATCGAATGGCCGGAACTGCCGGCCTGATTCGCTGCTACACCCCAACCCAACCGCCACCCGGCGGTATTTTTTTGCCTGGAGAAAACTCATGCCATACGTCGCTATCAACCTCAGCAACGCCTACGACGCTGAGAACAACACTCGCTTCGCCACCCCGGAGGAAGCGGATGCCCGCGCTCGCACGATCCTGAACCAGTTCCCAGCCGCGCAGGTGTTTACTGCCCAGGTGCTGAAGGAGTACAGCGCCAAGGTCTCGATCACCGCGAAGGAGCCGGCGGAGCCCGTGGCCGAGCCGTCGCCTGAACAGCCCGCCGCTTAATCCGCTGCAATCATCCCAAGCCCGCCCAGTGCGGGCTTTTTTATGCCTGGAGAAAAGCTATGGCAACCCCACGCGGTGTACGCAACAACAACCCCGGCAACATCGATTTCAATCCACGGAACGCCTGGCAGGGCCAGCTGGGCATTGAGGTGAATGTGGCCATGCCGCGATTCGCCCGGTTCGACCAGGCCGAGAACGGCATCAGGGCGCTGGGCAAGCTGCTGCTGAACTATCGGGGCAAGGACGGTATGCCTGGCGTCGGCCGGCCCGGCATCGACACCCCGCTGGAGTTCATCAGCCGCTGGGCGCCGTCCAGCGAGAACAACACCCTGGCCTACGCCCAAGCCATTGCAAAGCGTTTGGGCGTAGGTGTCCGCGACTCCATCGACATCTCCAAGCCGCAGGTGCTGCGCGAGACTGTGGTCGGCATCATCGTCCACGAGAACGGCGGCAACCCCTATAAGTCCGAGGTGATCGATGAAGGCATTCGGCGGGCTCTGGCATGAAGGGCTGGGCCATATTGGCTGTTGCTGTGCTGCTGGCGTCCAATTGGGGCGCCTACCAGCACGGTCGATCTGTGGAGCACGCCAAAGCTGGCCAGGCATCAGCGCAACGGGATAGCGGTGACAGATTGGCCGAAGTGATCGGCGAACGCGGTGCCCGGCAGGAAGAACAACGACGCGCTCAGGCGCAGGAGGAAGCGAGGACCGATGCCCAGGAAGAAAGAACGATTGCTGATGCTGGCGCTGCTGGTGCCGATGCTGCTGGCCAGCGGCTGCGCAGCGACGCCACCCAATTCGCTGCCGCCGTCAGTTGCCCCGGCACGGATACCGCCGCTATCGCCCGAGGCCAGGCAGCCACCCGCGCCGCCATGGTGCTTTCCGACCTGCTCGCACGGGCTGACGAACGAGCGGGAGAGCTGGCGACAACGCTTGACCGAGCCAGGATTGCCGGCCAGCAGTGCGAGCGTGAGTACGACGCCCTTGTCGCAAAGCGGGCGGTAGTAAGCGCCCGGGAATAAATTCGAAGGCTTCATGCAAAGAGAGCGGCCACCGGGGATGCGTCAACATCCCTGCTGACCGCCGAACCCGCAGACCATACCTGCAAGCCCAGCCAAGGCTCCCGCTCTGTGCACAAAGCACGGCGAGCCTAGCACCTGTTCATCCATACAGTAAAGGTTTGCAAATTGACTAACCCAATCATCCCTTGGATGGGCGGCAAGCGCCGCCTGGCCGATCGCCTAATTCCGCTTTTCCCAGCCCATGAGTGCTATGTCGAGGTCTTCGCCGGTGGCGCTGCCCTCTACTTCATGCGGCCTCAACCCGCCCCGGTAGAGGTCTTGAATGATCTCAACGGCGATCTGGTCAACCTGTACCGGGTGGTGCAGAACCACTTGGAGGAGTTTGTCCGGCAGTTCAAATGGGCGCTTTCGTCCCGGCAGATTTTCGAGTGGCAAAAGATGGCGAGACCGGAGACGCTGACTGATATCCAGCGCGCCGCCCGGTTCTTCTACATGCAGCAGCACGCCTTCGGCGGCAAGGTCACTGGGCAAACGTTCGGCACCGCAACCACCGGACCTGCCATCAACCTGCTGCGCATCGAAGAGAATCTGTCCGCCGCCTGGCAGCGGTTGGCCGGCACCTACGTCGAGAACCTTTCTTGGCTCGACTGTGCGCAGCGCTACGATCGCGCACACACCTTCTTCTACATGGATCCGCCTTACTGGCAGACCGCCGGCTACGGGGTCGATTTCCCGTTCGAACAATATGAGCAGATGGCTGAGTTCATGCGTGCTTGCAAAGGCAAGGTTATGGTCAGCATCAACGATCATCCAGACATTCGAGCAGCCTTTGCCGGGTTCCACTTCGAGCGGCTGGATATCCGGTATACCACCGCGAACCAGCGGCATGGCCAGGCCGATGTTACCGGTGAGCTGGTGATCATGAACTGGGAGCCGTCACAACTCGGCCAGTTGTTCTGATAGGCGAGTCTGGTGGAATTGGGGGGAATAAATCCCCCCAATGGTGTGGAATGCTGTTGTGTCATGCTGCGTTGAAGCTGCCGATTTTATTGGGTTTTACAAAATAGGCTCAAAAATAGGAGGTCGAAAACGGAATCGACATCCGTTGTGCCTTGGGCTCGATGGCATGCGACGAGCTAAGATGAGCTGACCAACTGATAGGAACATGGCAGTGGACAAGCGTACATTCATTGGCATGGTCGAGGCCGGCGAGCCGCTAATTCAGCAGGCCGTCGACGCCTTGCGTGAGTACCACCAAGCCCAGGACTGTGGCGCGCCGCCTGAAGAGGTCGAGCGCTTACGCTTGCTGGCCGAGTCACTTTTCCAGGTTGTATCCGACTACCAGCTGCGTGTGATAGCCAAGGCGCGCGGCAGGTATCTTCCGCCGCTCCACTGAGCGCATTCAGTTTTTTATCCGCGGAGAGGGCAATCTGTACTGCAGATTACCCTCCTGATGCTTTAAAGCTTGTACTGAATGGTGTAGGACTCATCCACTCTTGGTTCAATCGTGATCGGAATGCCGAAGAGCTTCCCCCGACAATCGCTGACAACACAGCGGTACACCGCCCCATGCTGGAGTTGAGCCCATAAGCCTTCGTCATGTATCGCGATACCCAGCACACGGTTGTTCGGATCCTCTCTGACTTGAGCAACGTGGTGGTCCAGATCGCACCCGAATTCAGGGGTTGTAAACTCTGGGTCGTAGCCGATCAGCACACCGTGCCTTTTCAGATCGTCCCTGATGCGCTCAATCACGTCGTCTGCTTCTTGCTTTAGCATGATCGTTATCTCGCGGTGCCTGTACTCATCAAAACTCTAGCTGACCCTGATGATTTTCGTCGCTTATCGGCGTAATCAACGACTCACCCTCATTCCTGACATTTCCCACTGCCTTGCCGACTGGATACCACCGGAATTTCGCAGCCGGCGTGCTACCTTGCTCCACGATCACCGCAGCTCGCTCCGGTGATGTAGTTGGGTCGATCCATTCCCGGGCGAGCACAGGAGCCAACACCAAGGGTTTCCTGTCGTGGATGTCGATCAATCCCTGATCCGCTGCTGCGGTGATGATCACAAATCCATCGCGCTTGTCTGGTTCGGTGTTCTGGTGCACTTCTGCAAGTGCAGCGAAATAGAGTGGGGCACCGTCGGCGCTTGTGATGTAGTACGGCTGCTTCCGCTTCGGATCCGCTGGGTCGGGTATCCATTCAAACCATCCGTTCGCCGGCGCCAGGGCTCTGCCAACTGGCCACAGGTCTTTGAAGAATTTCCCCGCTACCACCGTTTCGGCCCGAGCATTGATGGGGTCAGGCCGCTTCCCCTTCGCCCAAAACGGCGACCATCCCCACTTGACCCGATCCACGCTCAACCCATCTTCTACCTGGCGAACGATTTCTACGCGAGTGGACGGCGATACGTTGTATCGGTTGATCGGCTCGTGGTCGTAGCCATTGATCACCACTATGTCCAGCGACAGCTGGCGCAGGTAGTGATCCATCGACTCGTAGATCGAGTACCGTCCGCACATTTCCCACCTCTCGTCCGTCAGAATTTTTACCGACCAGGATTGACCGGGCACCCGATGCTGGATCTACTGTATATGCATACAGTTTGCATTGGACCTTCTGTCATGACCATCACATTTTTGGGTACGCCAACCGGCGGCACCGAACCGCTGCCACTCTATTCGTTTCACGTACCGGCCGGATTTCCCTCGCCTGCAGCGGACCACCTCGAAGGCCATATCTCCCTTGATGAGCTATTCGACCTCCGCGCACCCCATGTGTATCTGGTGAAAGTGGAGGGCGACAGCATGCAAGGGGCAGGGATCTACTCGGGTGACATCGTCATCGTCGACCGCGGTCGTGAGGCGGAGCATGGGGACATTGTCATCGCTGCGGTCAATAGCGAGCCGGTCTGCAAGCGTCTGCATCGTCGCGATGGCGTGGTAATCCTGAAATCGGAAAATCCAGCGTACCCGCCACGGTACATCATGGAAGGCGACGAGCTCGTCGTCTGGGGCGTTGTGCGTTACAGCGTTCGTGACCATGCGCAGTGACCAGGTGTTCGCGCTGATCGACTGCAACTCGTTCTACGCGAGCTGCGAGCGCGTGTTCCGGCCCGACCTGGCCAAGACCCCGATCGTCGTGTTGAGTAACAACGATGGCTGCGTGATCGCCAGGTCATACGATGCTAAACCCTTTGTGAAGATGGGCGAGCCGTACTTCCAGGTGAAGGACAAGCTGCGCCGACACGGCATCAAGGCTTTCAGCAGCAACTATGCGCTATACGGAGACATGAGCGAGCGCGTCATGACGCTTATCGAGTCGATGGTGCCTGCCGTCGAGGTGTACAGCATCGATGAGTGCTTTGCAGACCTGTCCGGCATTCAGGACAACCTGACCCAGTTCGGGCGAAAAGCGCGATCAAGGATCTTTCAGTGCACCGGTGTTCCCGTGGGTATTGGGATCGCCAGCACGAAGACGCTCGCCAAGCTGGCCAACCACACTGCCAAGCGGCTACAGGCGCAGACCGGCGGGGTGGTCGACATTACCGATCCATTTAAGCGCGATTGGGTGCTGCGCAATACTGAAGTGAAAGAGGTCTGGGGCGTTGGCCGGCGGATGTCTGCCCATCTCGAGTCGATGGGCATTCACACTGCGATGGATCTGGCCCAGGCTGATGCCTGGACGCTGCGACAGAAATTCAGTGTGGTGGTCGAGAAGACTGCTCGAGAACTGGCGGGGACGCCCTGCCTGGAGCTGGACGAGGCCGAGCCTCCGAAACAGGAGATCTGCTGCAGCCGAATGTTCGGCAAACGTCTCACTGAGCTGGCACCCATCAAGCAAGCGGTAGCCACTTACGTTGGCCGAGCTGCGGAAAAGCTTCGGGCCCAGGGCTCAGTGTGCAAGCGCATGCGCGTCAGCATCCGCACCGGGATGTTCAACCCGGATGAGGCACACCACGCACAGGGTGCGCTGGTGGAGCTGCCATATCCAACCTGCGACACACTACTGATGACCCGGTTGGCCACCGATGCGGTCGGGCGAATTTTCCGACCCGGGTTTCGCTACAGCAAGGCCGAGGTGCTGCTGATGGACCTGCGGCAACCAGGTGAGTTCTCAGAGGACTTGTTTGCACTCAAGCAATCGGTGGGATGTGACCGACTGATGCAGGTGATAGATGACATCAACGAGCGCTGGGGCAGGGGGACAATGCGAGCCGCCAGCGTGCCGTCGACACCGGACTGGGGAATGAGGAGGGAGATGATGAGCCAATCCTATACGACGCGGATCGATCAGCTGTGGACGGTCAAATGTTGAGCCTGCCAGCGGCTTGGTTGGCCGAACTCAATGACCAGTCGGCGTTGGTGGCGGATCCTGATGGCCGAGCAGCGGTGCTTGCCGAACTCGCGATATCTGCGCACCGGCGGCGCGATGTTGATACCGATCAGTTGGCTGACATGCTGGAGTTTACCGAGGCGGCCAGGCTGTGGGCGCTGGTTGAGGACGAAGAGGCAGCTTGAGCCGTTGATGAACCGGCGGCTCTGAGAAGTTAGCTGTCGGTGGTGAATGGCTGCTATCGACCTGCAGCAGACATCTGAGCATGCCCCTGAGAATCTTCCCTGAACCAGTATGTGACCTTCAGGCGCCCTTCGTAGAATCAGCAGTTTTTGGCGGCAGTCGACCGATGAACATCACCTTCCGCCGATCACGACCAATGACTCGTGCCAACTCTGCAATGACGCAGTACATAAAGATCAGGGTGGTCAACAGGATCTGAATCGCCCAGAAGCGTGGCCAGTTCATCGACGACCATAAAGAACGCAGGACTATGGGCTGCACGGTGCTCCATGGTTCGTATAATACGCCGCTCACATATTCGGGAAATTAGTGTAGATGGAAATACCAGCACTCTATCAGGTAGGGACTCTAGCGCGCCGCTGCAATGTAACCATTAGAACCCTCCATCACTATGATGCAATAGGTCTCATCAAGCCAGTAGCACGCACGAAGGCCGGGTATCGTCTCTACGCTGTGTCAGCAGTTGAGCAAATCAACGCAATCCAAACACTCCAAGAGACAGGACTATCGCTGGAGAGCATCAAACGTCTCCTGAGCACTGCTAGCCAGCAGAGCATAGAAGCCATTTCAGTCCAGCTCGCTCGGATTGATGAAGATATGGCGTTGATGAAACAACGTAGAGAGAAGCTGTCTGTTCTTGCCGCTGGGCTGACTGCGGGCATCGTTAACGATCGCTTGCCCTGGCCGAACGCCGTAACACTACTTGAACACTATCGCAAAGAGTTCACGGAAGCTGAGCTACTGAAAATTCTTGGCCGCTGGGCCCTTGCTCGAAACTTGTTCGAAGGCCTGATAGAAGAGCTACGGGTGGTAATGACGCAGGGTTTGGACTACCACAAGCCGAAAGTCCAGCGTTTGGCCGCACGCTGGATGGATGCAGCAATGCTATGGATGGATGGAGACATTGAGGTGGCAAGGCGCTGGAGCAATCTGCATGAAAAGGAACATCGTCAGCCTGACCACGTCGGACTGGACACTAACCTGCTTGCCTACATCACTCCAGCCATAGAGTTGCGCATGTATGCATTGCGACGCCATCTAACCGAAGAAGACATTCTTAGCCTGGATAAAAGACTCGCCAAGGAGTGGGATCAATTCGGTCGCCGCGCCGACCAGTTGCGCAAGGCCGGGGATTCAGCAAGTCCGCTGGAAATTGACGGCCTCATAACGCAATACCACTCCCTTGTGAACAAGATGACTAGAGGCGATTACGCACTCGCCAGAAAGCTCCAGATGGCCTACCGCTGTGAGCCTATCTTGCAGATCGGGCATCCGGTCCCTGCACGCGTTCGTGAATGGCTTGGCAAGCTCCTTCAGAAATATGCTTGACCCTCACGCCAAGGGGAGGCTTTACAGTGCTTGCGAAACCACTCACCGGAGCACTACTGTGACCTCGAAGGATCTCCCCAACCGCCCCTCCTCAGCGCTACGCGTGGCAATGGCGCGTGCCGTCCATCAATTACTGGACGACCCGGTCGTTTTTGACGATCCTTATGCGCTCGAGGTGTTGCCTTTACCCGTCCAAAGCATGCTGCAAAAAGATCCGTTTCAGTTCAATGAGCCCGTGATGCGTTCTTTGCGGGCAGCCGTTGTCGCACGTAGCCGCTACAGCGAGGACTTGCTATTGAACTCCAAGAATGTGGACCTTCAGCAATATGTGATTCTTGGGGCTGGACTCGACACCTATGCGCTACGTAACGAGCATGAGAGCCTGATCGTGTTCGAGGTAGACCTCCCCGCTACCCAAGAGCAAAAAAGAAAAGCAATAGGCGCATTAATTTCGGGCGCCAGCTCGATACGGTATGTTCCGTGTGACCTGCGCAAAGACTCATTGCTACCATGCCTGATTGAACACGGGCTGGAAGCGCAACAACCCGTCTTTGTTGCATGGCTTGGCGTGACCCCATATCTCAGTAGAGAACGGATCGTCGAAACGCTAGAGTCGTTGGCCTCCTTGCCTGAGGGAAGCCAAATAGTTTTCGATTATCGGGTCTCAACAGAGCTACTTCCTCCAATTGAACGAGCAATTGAAAGTCATGCTGCGAATCTGTTTGCTCAAATGGGAGAGCCATGGCTCTCAAGTTTTGACCCGGGGGAAATGAGCTCTCTACTAAGCTCAGTCGGTTTCACCTTAAGGGAGAATATAGATTCTAGCGCAATCAATCACCGATATTTCGCACGCCGTAAAGACGGTCTACAGGCGACCGGGGCGGGTTTCCGTCTGCTTCACGCGGTGCGCTAACTACTCACGTCTCAAATATTGAAGCATTACCGCTTCTCGGTAATGATGCCTTAAGACAACGGCTTTGCCTCACTTTCTTGATGCCAAGTGTGGACGGACCGTGGTTGGCAGAGCATCTGGGTGGGGGGCTGAAGCTGTCTAAAACTGCTCGAAAGCTCCTCGGCTTTACTGGGCCGAAATCGCTGAAACTGGCCGACTGTATTAGACAGGGACGATGCACAGGCCGCTTGTGACGCGGCCTGACGCTTGAATCTCACACTACTGCTGCAGTACGGTCAGGCTTTAGGCAGAGAGACCGAGTTGGGAAACTCATAGACGAATTTCAGCAGCATCTCTGTGAAGGTGATCAGCTCTTCAGCATCGTCTTTACTCATCAATGCAATCTCATGGGTGGCTTCGTTCCCCTTCTTTCTGATGTGATCAACCCAGCTCCTACCGTTAGGCGGGATGTAGCCCTTGTTTGCCAAAAAATCGATGTAATGAACGAACGATTTGCCTTCAGCGGCACCTTCCTGAACCCCAATGTTCATGAGAAGTTTTCGGCACAGAAGCACACAGGCCGTAAATGCTCCCGCACCAGCGCACGTTCTTGCTTCCTGATACAAGCCACCGATGTCGAGAGGCAGATGTCCAACTGGCCTGCCAGGTAACGTCCCGGGAAGCTGCGAGACCCCGTGGAAAAAGGTGGGTTTGTCGCAGTGGGGACAGAGGTAAAGGTATTGGTTCGCGTGCGACAGGTATCCTGAGGCACTTGCGACCTGGTTCGTGCAATAGCCACAGATAAAACTTTTGGGTGATAGTTGCTGGGGTTGGTACCAATACACTGATCGAACTCCCTGACGATACTAGCGGCTCGGATTAGGTAAACCCGAGCGAGATTGACGCTTGAGGATAGCCAGAACATCGACGGAAATCGATTCCAAAACTGAAACGGCGACCCTTGCAGTATGCGGCCTGTAGCCGTGCCGTTTCGTCTTTGTTTTGGAATCGATTTTGCAGTGCAGTCCGCATGGGGTGGGGGTTTGTCCTACGGTCTTGAAATCCGTTGAGTCGCACCTGGTGCACGACTGGATCTCCACCTGAAGTCTTGGGCCAATTCTTGGGCCAATGTAAGCGTTTTGGTGCGGCGAGGAGAGGCTGAAACCCCTGAAAACAGGCACTCTACGCCGCACAAAACCGCGAAAATAATCGCATGGTGATGTTAGCGGTGGAGATCAAAGGGCTTACCTATCAGTAACTTACGACGCTGGGCTTTCAGCTGATACCGATTTGATACCAATCTTGAGGTTTTCCAGCTCGCTCCAGTCGGAGCTTGAGTTAAGCCAACGGGCATACGTCGACAGCAGCATCTGAACGCTGTGACCCAGCTGTTGGGCGATAAATGCGGGGTTGAGGCCGGACATTGAGCGTATTGTCGCATAGGTGTGACGGCAGTTGTATGGGGGCGACGCCTGATCCCCAATTCATTCAGCTCGGGCACCCACGGTTTTACGTATTCGGCATTGATAGGGGCCGATCAATCGGGAGGATCAGTCCGGCGCCCTGATTACGCACATTGCCGACGGCAGTGCTCACCCGATACCACTCGAAGGCCTCGGCCGGTTCGCTTAGGTTGAGCACCAGTTGCTCTGCATGCTCGCTTGGCATGCCCGCCGCGATCCACTCGCATGCCAGTTCTGGCGAAAGCACGACAGGCCTGCGGTCGTGCACGTCAACCATTCCTCCCTGGGCGTCGGCGGTAATGATCACGAAGCCGTCGTGCTCGTTGCCAGCAAACTGGCCGATGGACGCGCAAAGGGCAGGGCGCCCGTCACGCCGATGGATGAAGTACGGCTGCTTCTTCGGGCCGCCTTCATCTTTCCACTCAAACCATCCGTCCACTGGCGTGATTGCCCGGTGTGGCCAGATCGCACGGAAGAACGCGCCGTGCGCCACCTTTTCGACCCGAGCATTGATCGGCGCAGCACGGTCAGTCGCCCAGTGCGGCCGCCATCCCCACCTCACCAAGTCAGCGCGCGGGCCTGCATCATCCTCCCGCAGCACTGCCACCGGCATGGTCGGCGCGACGTTGTACCGTCCGAGCGCCTGGTCGCCGACATTGTTGCGCCAGGCCTCTGGCATGCTCAGGGTCTCAACGAAGTCATGGATCCCGCGGTACTGGCTCAGCCTTCCGCACATTCCCATTCCTCCTACTGGAGCACAAAGGATAGCCCGCCGGGCGGTGCTGGCCTGCTCGCAATAGTTTTTGAGCCGGCTGGAAATGGCTGCACGTTGAGACGCAGGTTATCTGGAGCCACGGGTAGCAGCCATTTGCCCCATGGCAGGCTCGTCAAACGGGTGGGCCTTCTGCACAATGAGGCCGTGCAGGTAGTGCAGCGTGGTTTATCACTCGCACCCCGACAACCACAGGAGGACACCGTAGATGAAGCGTTTGTTACTTGGCATCTTGCTCCTGGCGTCGGGCACTGCCCACGCCGGCATTCCGCTGTTGAACGCGACGTGCCCCGGAAACATCGAGGTTCATGCCGACAAGGGCGGGCCGATCTATATCAATGGCAAGGAAGGCAAACTGAAAAAATTCAACGACAACTACTACGAAGCCAAAGGCAGCGGGTTAACGGTATCGTTGTCGATCAATCCGGATGGCTCGCCTGACGTCTCATATACCGGCAAGAACAAAGCCAATGGTGTATGCCAGGTCAAGGACTAATTGCCCCACCTGTTTGCTTGGCTCCACCGGCGCCCGCAGGCTCCACCCAGTAGATGGAACGGGAATTGCTGTAGTCCTGAGACATTGATCATGCGGAGTACGCAGAAATGACTCAGGATGACCGCTATTACATGATTTTCGGCGTGGTTGCTGTGTTGGTGCTGGACCTGGCGGCAACTTACGTGTTTCTCAATGCCATTGCCTGACCCCGGTTATGGGTACGCCATACGCGTAATCGGGGCCAACCGCAGCCAGGGCCGCCGGGTAAATGAAATTATGCATGGAAGATGACCAACGGCCTGCGCCTGCCTGAACATCCCAACCCCGTGCGGTCCAACTCAGGGAAGGCATGGCTTCGCCCGCCGGAGGTTCGCACATGAAACGCAAGACTGCATGGGTTGTGGTGTTGTCCGGTTTGTTGTTGCTCAGTGGTTGTTGGCCGTACTGGCACGACGGCAGGCATCACCGCCATTACTATGACGGAGACCGTGGCGGGCAGGAATACCGTCGCTACTGATGCAGGGCGCGAGGGGGGCGCCCCAGAACCTATATAGCAAACAAACCTAATGCCCGGTTGTCATTGAGCAGTAACATGGGCATACGAAAACCAAAAAATGGGCAGGCTGCTTGGCAACACTTTCCCAGTTTTCGATGGGGGGCAGGAGCGTGTCGCGTGAAGAGCTCAAGATCGCTTGCCGGCGCAATACTGGTGTCCGGGTTTGCCACGTTGTTAATGGCAGGCTGCGCACAAAACCCTGAAGTGCGTGACAGCCACGATTATACCGCTGGCACGACCGCGAAAAGCCCACCCGCGTATCTGGGGTGCGTCAAAGGCGAACTTCCAGGACATGTGAAAACCTATGAAGTCGATGGCGATAACTCGGTCAAGCTGTTCATCGAAAGCACCGACCCCGACAAGGCTGATGGTCTTGTAGAATTGCGCGGCACGGGAACCCAGCACCAGTTCACGGCTTATCAACGTGATGCCTGGTACGACCACGGCAGGTTGCTGGATGCCGCGCTGATGTGTTCAAAAGCGTGATCATTCAACCGCCGAAACAAAAAAGCCCGCCGTCCAGAGCGGGCTTTTTGCCAATGGGCCGCGTAAACTCGCGTGCTCAAGAAATGGCAGGAGGCACCGATAAGCTGCCTGCTAGTGTCTCGCTGACGCGATCAACACCATTACCACTGTCGGATGTCTCGCTTGCTCCTATTCGTCGCAAAACTCAAAAAACACCTGTCTCCGCGTCAGTTCATGCGCCTGCTGGATACCCATGACCTGGGTAAAAAACAGTTGAATCGCCTATTGGCCAAAACCGGTGTCCGTACCCAAAGCCATGTAGTCATTCGCCCGCCGTTCTACTTCGAGCGCGGCAACCTTGAATTGGGGCAGGGCGCTTTCATCAACAGCGGGTGCGTGCTCCTCGACGAAGCAACTATCCGCATCGGCCGCATGGCCATGCTTGGCCCGCAGGTGCGTTTGTGTACGACCAGCCACGATATCAACCCCCAGCGGCGCAAGGACAATGACTACATCGCCCCGATTACCGTGGGCGACAATGCCTGGATTGGCGCGGGTGCCGTGGTATTGCCTGGCATCAATATTGGCCATAACAGCGTGATCGCGGCGAACAGCGTGGTAACCGAGGATGTTCCGCCCAATGCGCTGTATGCCGGCTCACCGGCAAAGTTCAAGAAGTGGCTGGTGGAGCCGGAGCTGGCTTGAACCGCGCCGTTTTTGCATTTGCTGGCCCCGCCCGCGATAATCGTCGCATTTGAATGGAGAACAGCGGGTGGAAGCAAGAAGCGTTGTCGCCGAAATGTTCATTGGGATCCCGACGCATTTTTGGGTGTTGCCGGTTGCTGGCCTGGTTGCTTACTACGGCCTGAAGTGGTCCGCCAGGCTCGGCAATCGTGCCACTTGGCTGCAAGCCTCGACCTACTTGTCATTGCTGGCGCTGGCTGTGCTGCCCAACGGCTTTTATGCCCTGTTTCCGCCCGCGCCTGACCCGGATGTGCTGTTGAATCACGCACCGCTGCCCAACTATGCAGGGCGCTTCTACCTCGATGCATTCTATGTCTTCAGTGGTTGGGCGCTGAGCAAAGTGTTGAAGCTCAATTTCAGCTGAGTCGCTGTCCGGTTACCACATGGTAACTGGAGCATTAATTGCAAGCCCCCAGAGAAAGTGGTGCATTTGGGGGAAACGGCAATGCTTACTGAAGACCTGTACGTCATGGCCCTGTTTGTAGGCAGTGTACTGGCCTTGGATGTTGCGGCCATCGTACTGTACCGGGGAGCCAAGCCCTGACCCCGCGTTTGGGGGCGGCGCCTTGAACCGGGTAGATTTCCCGTTCAGATGCCTATCATCAAGCACCTTCAATGTCGTCGATTCTTGCGGCCACGGCGCGCAACTCGTGCGCCACCACATCGATGGACCTGATGTGCGCGGTGACATCGAGCTCGCTCGGAGAGCTACCTCGCGCCTCCATGAACCTGGCGTGGCCACTCATGGCTTGGCTGAGTTTGTCCAGGTGCTCGGCAGTTCTGACCAGGTCTGACTTGATGTTGTGCAGCGTCTCCATAGTGCTAAAGGCCTTCCTTGTCTTCTGCTTCGACGGGCCTGTGAGCATCGCCTCAGGGCGGGGTGAAACGCAATAGCTGTGTGAAAGGCGCTTGCTTGGAACTTCAGCTTTTCTCCTGCACCTGCAGCACCGAGCCCTTGTCGTCGGTCACCAGCAAGCCGCTGGTGTGGGTGCCGTTGGATTGTTGCTCGGCCAGTAGCACATCCGAAGAACGAAAGATGCTACGGCCCTGTTCACCGGTTTTAAGGGTGATGAGTTTGCCGTTCTGATAGAAGAACAGCGTGCTGTTGGCGTTATTTTGCATGGTAGGTTTCCTTGCCGAGTCGTAGTGATGCCCCATGGGCAGTTTCACTTTCTCAGCGTTCCGCCGCCCACGCTACTGGCAGAAATATCAGGTGTGCGCCAGTCATCGCGCTCAGGCTTCGTCTTGCAAACGCCCGGGGCTGAAGAAAAACGAGGCCACTACCACCGCTGTTATCACCCCTGTTGCATCGGCAAGGAACAGCAGTAGGGCACTGACGTCACCAGGCGCCATGTGATTGCCCAACGCAAAGTCCACGCCATGTGGGCATGCGGCGATCATTAGCAGCATGGCGGCCAGCAGGCCAGAGAGGACCTTCATGTAGGCCCTGCCGAATGCCAGGCCATAAGCCCAGAACACGAAGATACAGAGTACCGCCAAGCCGGTGGAAGTTACGTATTGGGCGAGTATTTCCAGCCACCACAACATGGGATTCTCCTTGGCGAAGCGCGCTGATCAATGCGGGTGGGTGAAGCCGGCCGGTGATTGCCGTTGCCGGATGCTAATCAGAAGCAGGGAAGAACGAATTCGTTCCCTCGCTTAAAACAATTCATTACTTTCAACCAGCCTTAGTTAATCAGCCGGCGTGTTGTTTGGTTGTCGTTGGCGCGTTGTGACTGTGTCAATTGCGCGAAAAAAACGCAGCAAGACCTTGGTTGATTAGAAACTCGGCGCAACCCCCGTTAGAATGCGGCGTATCCCTAATGGCCAATTGCAAATGCCTATTTTTCGTATCTTTGTCGCTTCTGCGCTAGTCGCCAGCCTTGCCGGCTGCGCAACGCCTGGCAAGCCCACTGCCAGCAAACTGACCAAAAAAACGCCGCAGCAGTACGCCGCCTGTGTCTTGCCCAAATGGCAGGCGCTGGCGCCCCAGGCCACGCAGAAGTCGATAGCCCATGGCTACCGGCTGACGGCATCCAGCGCGGTGGCAAGTGACGATGTGCTGGACGTGGTCGACTCCCGCGATGGCAGCCGCGCGACTTTCTACAAGGGCAGCTTTCTGTCTGGCGACAAATTGCGTCAAGCTGCCAAGGACTGCCTGGACTGAATCAGTAGCCCGAGCCGCTTGAGCCGCCCATGCTGGGCAGGCGGGCCTTGTGCTGGGCATTGCTCCATTCGGCGCAGGTCATGAAGGCGGTCTTGTCCACCTTGCCGTTGCCGTCGAAGCTGACGCTGTAGGGTTGCCGTTTGCCGGCCTGGGTCAGCATGTAGTCGAAGCAGGTGCCGGGCACCACGGTACGGTCGGTCTCGGCATCAGGTTTGCCGCCTATTTGCACGACCTGGTCTTTGCTCATGCCGGTACCGACCTTGGCCACCAGTGGCTGGTCTTGGTACTGCGCAGAGTTGGATGAGCAGGCAGCAAGCGCAGCCAGGGCGAAGAGCAGCGCGTGATGGGGTTTGTTCATGGCAGTGCTCCGGTAGAGAACGGCGATGAAGGCAGGCCAGGCGAGTTGAGGCGGCAGGTAGCCCCTCATCCAGCCCGGCTTCTCATCATACGCCTGTACTGCCTTACCCGCAGTAACGTGCAGCCTTGCTCCAGCAACAAGGCGCGCAACGGTGACGCATGCGCCTTGGGCCTGTTGCCTGCTGCCAGCCGGCGCATCTGCAGTTTCACCAAGGCCATGTACGCCAGTGCGGCAAACGCCTTGCGCTTCCAGCGAATCGGCTGCAGTTCGGCGCTGGCTGTCGCTTCGCCGTTCAGCCAGCGCTGGGGCAAGCCAGGCTCTACAGCCAGGGCTGTCGCTATTCCGGCCATGGCCACGCCACTGGCGAGCACGTGCTCGACCACCGGCAGGCGGCGAATACCGCCGGTGACCATCACCGGCATCTTCGCAATGGCGGCGATCTCTCGGGCAAACTCCAGGAAGTACGCCTCGCGGGCCAGGGTCCGGCCGTCACGGGCGTCGCCCTGCATGGCCGGTGCTTCATAGCTGCCACCGGACAGCTCCACCAGGTCTACGGGCAATTGGTTCAGCCACAGCACCACCTGACGGGCATCTGCAGGTTCAAAACCGCCGCGCTGGAAGTCCGCTGAATTCAGCTTCACGGCCACGGCGAAGCCGGGCGAAACCACCTTGCGCACGGCTTTGACCACCTCCAGCAATAACCGCGCGCGGTTCTCCAGGCTGCCGCCCCAGCGGTCCCGGCGCTGGTTGCTCAACGGCGACAGAAACTGGCTCAGCAAATAACCATGGGCGGCGTGCACCTGTACACCACTGAAGCCGGCCTCTTCGGCCAGGGCCGCAGTACGAGCGAAGCGCTCGATCAGTGCGGCGATCTCGGCTTCGTCCAGTGCCTTGGGCAGAGGGAACAGTTTGGACAGGCCGCCCATGTCCAAGGCGATGGCCGATGGCGCTACCGTGGGCTGCCCAAGGTTGGCCTGCATCTGCCGCCCTGGGTGGTTGATCTGCATCCAGAACTGCGCGCCATGGGCACGGCCTGTACGGGCCCAGTCGCGAAATCGCTGCAGCGGCTGGCTGGCGTCGAGCATGACACCGCCCGGGCCGGTCATGGCGCAGGGGTCGACCATCACGTTGCCGGTGAGCAACAGCCCGGCACCGCCTTCGGCCCAGGCCTGGTACAGCCGCAGCAATGAGTCGGAAGGGGTCTGGTCCGGGTTGGCCAGGTTCTCTTCCATCGCCGCCTTGGCGATGCGGTTGGGTATGACACTGCCATTGGGCAGCAGCAGGGGTTGGAACGGCGTCATGGCGATCTCCGAATGGGGGCTACCACGCATCGGTTACTGCATGCGTGGGCTAGGTTCGGGAAAAGGCTAAGGTTAAAGTCAACTTTAAGGTCAATAGCGCAAGGGTATCGAGATGAAAATTGGTGAACTGGCGCGACGTACGGGGCTCAGTGCGTCGCGTATCCGCTTCTACGAAGCCACCGGGTTGATTGCCGCCCGGCGCCTGGGCAATGGTTACCGGGACTACCCTGAGCAGGTGGTGCGGGCGCTGGAAATCATTACCTGTGGCCAGCAGGCGGGGTTCAGCCTGGATGAAATGCGCAAGCTGACCGACGCCTCCGGTGCAGCCCCGGCTGATCATGGTTTGTTGCTGGCAAGCCTCAAGCGCAAAGTGGCAGAGATCGAGGCGATGCAGCAGCGATTGGCGCAGAACCGGGCACAGCTGCTGGCGGTAATTGCCGGTATCGAAGACAAGCCGCAGGGGATGGATTGCGAAGAGAATGCCCAGCGCCTGATTGCCGGCTTTGACAAGCATCCAGCAGGCTCATGAATAAAGCAGGTTGGCCGAACGCTGGGCGATGAACGCGCTGTCATCAAATGAAAACCCGCTGTCGTCCGATGCGAAGCACCCTGCAAGCCAAGGGCATACAGTCCAATCACCCAGAACTGACGCCTGGCGTCCAGATCGATGATTGGAGAGACAAGCATGTCCAAAGTCGTACGTTTCCATCAGACCGGTGGCCCCGAGGTACTGCGCTATGAGGACGCCGAAGTGGGCGAGCCCGGCCCGGGGCAGGTGCGATTGCGCCAGGTGGCGGTTGGCCTGAACTACGCCGACACCTACTTTCGCAACGGCACTTACCCGATCCCGCTGCCCAATGGCATCGGCGTGGAAGCTGCCGGGGTAGTGGAGGCGGTGGGCGAGGGGGTGACCCAGGTGGGTGTCGGTGATCGGGTCACCTACACCGGGTTCCTCAATACCCTGGGTGCTTATTGCACCGAACGCCTGATCCCCGCTGCGGCGCTGATCAAACTGCCGGAAACCATTGCCTTCGAGACCGCTGCCGCCATGACCATGCGCGGCCTGACCTCGGCCTACCTGTTGCGCCGCCTCTACGCCTTCAAACCCGGTGACAGCGTGCTGCTGCATGCGGCTGCTGGCGGCGTGGGCCTGATTGTCGCGCAGTGGGCACGGCTGCTGGGCTTGAACGTGATCGGCACCGTGTCCACCGAAGCCAAGGCCGAGGTCGCCCGCGCCCATGGCTGCAACCACATCATCAATTACAGCGTCGAGGACGTGGCCAGCCGTGTACGCGAGCTGACCGACGGGGTTGGGGTGAACGTGGTGTTCGACAGTGTCGGCAAGAACACCTTCACCGGCTCGCTCGACTCGCTCAAGCGCCGCGGGCTGATGGTATGCGTTGGCACGGCGTCGGGCACCATCCCGCCGTTCGACCCGCAGTTGCTGGCGATCAAGGGTTCTCTGCAGCTCACCCGGCCGGCCCTGGCCGACTTCATAGCCGACCCGGCAGAAAAGGCCGACCTGGCCGGCGAGTTGTTCGATCACGTCAGCAGCGGGCGCATCCGTATCGAAATCAACCAGCACTACGCCCTTCAGGACGCGGTTCAGGCCCACCGTGACCTGGAAGCCCGCAAAACCACCGGCTCGTCGATCTTCGTCATCTGAAGAGGGCAACAGCATGCACATCGAACAACTGACTTGCGCGATCGGTGCCGAGGTGAGTGGCGTCAACCTGGCCGACGCGATTCACGACGACGACCTGTTCGCCCAGCTGCGCCAGCAGTTGCTTCAGCACCGTGTGCTGTTCCTGCGCGACCAGCACTTCAGCCGTGCCGAACACGTGGCCTTCGCCCGTCGCTTCGGCGAGCTGGAGGACCACCCGGTGGCAGGAAGCGACCCGGAGCACCCGGGCCTCGTGCAGATCTACAAGCGCCCGGACCAGCCCAATGACCGCTACGAAAATGCCTGGCACACCGATGCCACCTGGCGTGAAGCACCGCCCATGGGTTGCGTGCTGCGCTGCGTCGAATGCCCACCGGTGGGCGGCGACACCCTGTGGGCGAACATGGTGCTGGCCTACGAAAACCTGCCCAGCGAGGTGAAGGCCAACATCGAAGGCCTGCGCGCCCGCCACAGCATCGAGGCCAGCTTCGGCGCCGCCATGCCGTTGGAAAAACGGCTGGCACTCAAGGCGCAATTCCCCGATGCCGAGCATCCGGTGGTACGCACCCACCCGGAAACCGGCGAGCAGGTGCTGTTCGTCAACGCCTTCACCACCCACTTCAGCAACTACCACACGCCGCAGCGGGTGCGTTTCGGCCAGGACGCCAACCCCGGCGCAGGCGACCTGCTGCGTTACCTCATCAGCCAGGCTTACCTGCCCGAATACCAGGTGCGCTGGCGCTGGAAGCCCAACAGCGTGGCAATTTGGGATAACCGCAGCACCCAGCATTACGCCGTCATGGATTACCCACCGTGCCATCGCAAGATGGAGCGCGCCGGGATCAAAGGCAGCCGCACCTTCTAAGCCAGCCGCTGGCAACCGCACAAAAACAATAGCGAGGACTACAGCATGCAATTCTTCGACGATTCGTTGCACCCGGAAAACATGGAAAAGGTGGTGATCACCGTGGCCCCCTATGGCCCTGAGTGGATGCCCGAAGATTTCCCTGAAGACATTCCGCTGACCATGGACGAGCAGGTGCAAAAGGCCGTCGACTGCTACGAGGCAGGCGCAACCGTGTTGCATTTGCACGTGCGTGAGCTGGACGGCAAAGGCTCCAAGCGGCTGTCCAAGTTCAACGAGCTGATCGCCGGAGTCCGCGAAGCGGTGCCGGACATGATCATTCAGGTTGGCGGTTCGATTTCCTTCGCCCCGGAAGGCGAAGGCGAGGCAGCCAAGTGGTTGTCGGACGACACCCGGCACATGCTCGCCGAGCTGACACCGCGCCCCGATCAGGTCACCGTGGCCATCAACACCACGCAGATGAACATCATGGAGCTGCTGTACCCCGAATACCTCGAGGGTACCTCGCTGGCCAGCCCCGCAATCCACGCCGCCTACAGCGAAATGACCGTACCGGCCGGCCCGGCCTGGGTCCGTGAGCACCTGCGCCGCCTGCAGGCCAGCAACATCCAGCCGCATTTCCAACTGACCGGCATGCATGCCCTGGAAACCCTCGAGCGCATCGTGCGCCGTGGTGATTACATGGGCCCGCTGAACCTGACCTGGATCGGCATTGGCGGCGGTTTCGACGGCCCCAACCCGTTCAACTTCTTCAACTTCATCCACCGCGCACCGGACGGTTGCACCCTGACCGCCGAATCGTTGCTGAAGAACGTGCTGCCGTTCAACACCATGGCCCTGGCCATGGGCCTGCACCCGCGCTGTGGCAACGAAGACACCATCATCGACCAGCACGGCAAACGCTTCACCTCGGTGCAGCAGATCCAGCAGACCGTGCGCGTGGCCCACGAACTGGGGCGCGAGATTGCCAGCGGCAAGGAGGCCCGGGCCATTTACCGCATCGGGCAGCAGTACGACAGTATCGAGCAGACGCTTAAAGCCAATGGCATGGCGCCGAACCGCCAGGCGGGTGAGAAGGGTGTGCCGCAGCGTACTTGATACAAACGTTGGCACGGCCAGATGAGTGCGGCCTTGCGTCGCGATAGGGCTGAAAAAGGTGCATCTGCACTGAAATCCTGGGGCTGCGTTGCAGCCCTATCGCGACACAAGGCCGCTCCCACAGGGGCCGACCAAGCTTGAGCAGTAGTGCATAACAACAAGAAAAACCCACACCACACCCAAGGAGGCAACATGGCCACCTATCTCGCCAGTGCCGAAGACTCCGGCACCGACACCGCCCACAGCGTCCCCCGGCGCTACGCCTGGGTGGTGTTTGCCCTGACCTTCGGCCTGTTGATCTCCGACTACATGTCGCGCCAGGTGCTCAATGCGGTGTTCCCGCTGCTAAAGGGCGAATGGGCGCTCAGCGACAGCCAGCTCGGCTTGCTCAGCGGCATCGTCGCGCTGATGGTCGGCCTGCTGACCTTTCCACTTTCCTTGTTGGCCGACCGCTTCGGCCGGGTACGCAGCCTGGTGTTGATGGCAGTGTTGTGGAGCCTGGCCACGCTCGGCTGTGCCCTGGCGGAAAACTACCCGCAAATGTTCATTGCGCGCTTTTTGGTCGGGGTTGGCGAGGCAGCCTATGGCAGTGTCGGCATTGCCGTGGTGGTCGCAGTGTTCCCCCGCGACATGCGCTCGACGCTGGCCGGGGCGTTCATGGCCGGCGGCATGTTCGGTTCGGTGCTGGGCATGGCCTTGGGCGGCGTGCTGGCCCAGCATTTGGGCTGGCGCTGGGCATTTGCTGGCATGGCATTGTTCGGCCTGGTGCTGGCGATGGTGTATCCGATGATCGTCAAGGAGGCGCGCATTGCACCCAAGTGCGCGCAGCAGGCGCTCGACAAGGCCAGCCGCCCGCTGCGCACGCTGTACAGCAGCCGGTCGGTCATCGCCGCCTATGTCGGCAGCGGCCTGCAACTGTTCGTCGGTGGCACCCTGATCGTGTGGATGCCCAGTTACCTCAACCGCTATTACGCCATGGGTACCGACCGTGCCGGGGCAATCGCCGCCGTCATCGTGCTGTGCAGCGGTATCGGCATGATCCTCTGCGCCATGCTCTGCGACCGCCTTGGGCGACAGCGCCCGGACCGCAAGATCAGCCTGGCCATCGCCTACTGCCTGGGCAGTTGCATGCTGCTGAGCATTGCCTTTGCGCTGCCTGCCGGCACCGCGCAACTGGTACTGATTTGCCTGGGCATGATGATCGCCGCCGGTACCAATGGCCCGTCCAGCGCCATGGTTGCCAACCTTACCCATGCATCGGTGCATGGCACGGCATTCGCCACCCTGACCCTGGCCAACAACCTGCTGGGCCTGGCCACCGGGCCACTGATCACGGGCCGGGTGTCCGACTTGATCGGGCTGCAGGCCGCGCTGCAATTGGTGCCGCTGATCAGCATCGCGGCGGCGGCCGTGTTCTTTATCGCCAAGCGTCACTACCACCGCGACATGGACCGTCTGCGCTCCAGGAGTTGAAACTGTGAAACAGCTGTTGTCCATCGAAGTGTTTTTCGATTTCGTCTGCCCTTGGTGCCTGATTGGCCAGCGGCACCTGCAAGCGGCCTTGTTGCTGCTGCAGCGTGAGCAGCCACAGGTCCAGGTGCAGATACACTGGCGGGGCGTTCAGTTGCTGCCGGGGCTGCCTGCCAACGGGGTGCCTTTCAATACCTTCTACCTGCAACGCCTGGGCAGCGAGCAGGCGGTACGCGAGCGCCAGGCTCAGGTGCGTGCTGCTGCCAGTGTGGTGGGCGAGGACATCGATTTTTCGCGCATCCGTCGCATGCCCAATACCGGCAATGCCCACCGCTTGATGCAACGGGCCGGCAGCCTGCTCAGCGCGCCGCAGCAGGAAGCGTTGCTGGCGCAACTGTTCATTGCCTATTTCCACCAGGGCCGCGACCTGGGTGATAGCCGCACATTGCTCGGCATCGCCCAGGGTTGCGGGCTTGAGCCCGGGCAGGTGATCGACTGTTTGCGTGACGATGGCAGCCCGTTCCTTGACGGTGCAGGGCGAGCGGGCAGCGCCGTACCACGCTATCGCTTCAACCAGGGCCCGCTGCTTGCCGGGGTGCGGCCAGCCGAGGCGCTGTTTGCCGCCATGAATGACGCCTTGCAAGCGGTGGTGCAGGCATGAACCGGCGTATCGCACTGAGCCCTCAGCAACTGCCGGAGCGCAATGGCCGGGTGCTGCTGGCCTGCGAGGGCCGCAGCGTGGCCTTGTTCAATGTCGCCGACACGCTATACGCCATCGACGACAGTTGCCCGCACCAGGGCGCGTCGTTGTGCGGTGGGCGCCTGGAAGGGCGGGTCATTCAGTGCTGTGCGCATGGTCTGCGCTTCGACCTGGCCAGCGGCTACCTGATCAACTCCAAGGCCTTGAAAGTCGCCAGCTACCCGATCGAGCAACAGGATGGGCAGGTCTTTATCGTGCTGGACGGCGAAGCGGCGTCTTGAACCGCCGCCAAGACCACCATGGGCTCATGGCTGCGGCGTGTGCTGAACCCGCCAAACAGCCGGTGGCATGCCGAACTGGGCGATGAACCAACGGGTGAACGAACTGGGCATCGAGTAACCGAGCATGTCGGCGATGCGCCCCAGCGAGTAGCCGGGGTTTTCCAGGTAGCGCATCACCAGGTCGCGGCGCACGTTGTTGATCAGGTCCTTGAACGTCAAACCATTTTCTTCCAGCCGCCGCTGCAATGTACGCACGTTCATGCCCTGGGTCTGCGCCACCTGCTCGATGGTGGCACGGCCCATGGGCAGCAGCAGGTAGATGGTTTTACGCAGTTCCAGTTCCAGCGACGGTACGCCGCTGGCCGGCAGCGTGTCGAGGTAGCGCCGTGCCAGGCGGGCCATGGCTTCGTTGGCCTGCGGGCTGGCGCTGTCGAGGTCGGCGGCGGGGCAGACGATACCGTTGAACTCGCTGCCGAACACCAGCGTGCAGCCGAAGATGCGCCGATGAATGGCGGGGTCGGCGGGGGCCGCATGCGTGAAGTTGGCACTGATCGGGTGCCAGTGGGCGCCCAGCAGTGCCGCGCACAAGCGCATCATCACGCCGATGGCCAACTCGGTGGCCTGGCGGCTGCAGGGCGCGCGTTCGTTGATCACCTCTTCGCGAATGATCACGGTCTTGCCGGCTTCTTCGATATGAATGGCCAGCGCGTCATTGAGCAGGTGGCGGTATTGCACGATCACCTGCAGCGCATCGCGCAGGTTGCGTTGGTGGCTGAGCAACAGGCTGATTTCGCCGAAGTCCGATAGCTGGCGCAGCTCGGCCATGCGCAACCCAAAACTCTCGCACTTCGTGGCGCTGGCGGAAGCTTCCAGCAAACTGATGACGCTGGCCACCGGGATACGCCGGTTGGGGTCGTCGAGCAAGGCGGCGTTAAGGCCGACCTGCGCAAGCAGTGCATGGGGGTTGAGGCCCAGATGGCGGGACACTTCCAGGTAGTTGGTCAAGCTGGCGGCACGAACGAGAGCAGGCATTTTTTATTGTTGTCCCTAAAGCCGGGGTTTGCAGGGCCACTGGTTTTATAGCCTGCGTGTCATCAATTGAAAAGCAAAGCCCTGTTTATGTGGTTGTCATCAAATGAAAAGCGCCTGACGCCCAATGTAAAGCACCCCGGTGGAGGCCTGTTTACTGTGAACTTCAAGCGCTAAACCGCACACGAGGTTCACCGTGGAAAAACTGCAAACCACAGCCACCGTGCTGATTGTCCCTGGCCTGCGCGGCCACGTGGCCGAACACTGGCAGACCCTGCTTGCCGGCCGCCTGGCCAAGGTGCGCAGCGTACCGCCGCTGGAAGTCGACGGCCTGTGCTGTAACGCGCGGGTCGAGGCAATCCAGCGCGAGCTGGAACAGGTCGATGGCCCGGTGCTGCTGGTGGCACACAGTGCCGGCACATTGATGGTCGCCCACTGGGCGGCGCGCTACGGGCGGGCGATCAAGGGCGCATTGCTGGCGGCCCCACCTGACCTCGACGCCCACTGGCCCGAGCATTACCCAAGCCCGGCCAGCCTGGCCGAGATGGGCTGGTCGCCACTTCCACCTACGCCGCTGCCCTTTCCCAGCATTGTCGCGGCCAGCAGCAATGACCACCTCGCCAGCTACGCCGCTGCCGGTGAGCTGGCCCGGCGTTGGGGCAGCGAGCTGGTCAACCTGGGCGCCGTTGGCCACCTCAACCCGGCTTCCGGTTTCGGCCCTTGGCCGTTGGCCGAGGCGTTGATCCGCCGACTGGACGCCGCAAACCTGCAGTAACGCATGGACGCCCCAGCCACGCCCGCAACAGACGGGCGGCGTAAAAAACAATAACAATACGTGGAGCCATCGTAATGCCAGAACACCGCATTCACCGTGCTGTGAAACCACAGCGCTGCCTGCTCGCCTGCGCCATCGGCCTGCTCACGCTGCCCGCCGCCCAGGCGTTCGAAGTCGATACCGGCCATGAAGACTGGGCCGTGCGCTTCGACAATACCGTCAAATACAACTACGGCGTGCGTACCGAGAGTGCCGACAAGCGCCTGCTGGGCACGCCCAACAGCAACGACGGCGACTACAACTTCCGCAAGGCCGGCACCAACATCACCAACCGGGTCGACCTGCTGACCGAGCTGGATGTGGTGTACCAGGGCAACAGCGGTTTTCGCGTCAGCACTGCCAGCTGGTACGACAAGGCCTATGACAACACCGGCTCCAACAGCAACCCATTCGTCAACGGCAACGGTGACCAGTCGGGTATCAACCCCAGCCTCAATGGCCTGCCTGGGACCAGCATCCCGCTAGGCAGCCCACACCTGAGCAACTACGCCCAGCGTTACTACAGCGGCCCGTCTGGCGAAGTGCTGGATGCCTTCGTGTTCATGAGCCGTGACGTGGGCGAAGCGTCGCAGGTCAGCGCCAAGCTGGGCCAGCACAACCTGTTCTGGGGTGAAACCTTGCTCAACCCGGTGCATTCGCTGAGTTATGGCCAATCAGGCCTGGACCTGGCCAAGCTGGCGGCCTCGCCGGGCACCGAGGCCAAGGAGCTTTTCGTACCCCGCAACCAGCTGTCGACCGCGTTCCTGGTCAACTCCGAGCTCACCCTGGGTGCCCAGTACTTCTTCGACTGGGATGCCGCCCGGCTGCCTGAAGCCGGCACGTACTATGGCGGCTCTGATGTGGTGGGTGAGGGCGCGCAGAGCTTCCTGTTGGGCCACACCGGTACGCCGGGGTTGATCCCGGTGCGCGGTGCGCTCACCACCATTCGCCGCGGTCATGACCTGACCCCCGGCAAAAGCGGTGACTGGGGCATCATGGCCAAGTGGTCGCCAGAGTGGCTGGGCGGCACCCTCGGCTTCTACTATCGCAAGACGTCCGAGATCCTGCCCCAGGCCTGGCTCGATGCGCGCGGCATGACCGTGGCCAACGGCCCATTCGGCAACCCACCGGGCAGCCGCCAAGGCGCGATCGGCAACCTCTACAACTCGCTGCAAAGCACCACTTACCAGTTTGCCTACGCCGACAACATCGACATTTATGGGCTGAGCCTCTCCAAGGATGTGGCGGGCATCAGCGTCGGCAGCGACCTGAACATCCGCCACAACATGCCGCTGGCGAGCATTCCGGCAATCGTCAGCGCCCCCGGCCAAGGCGGCCTGGGCGGCGGCTTTGGCCTGCTGCCGGCACGGCTGCCCAGCAGCGGGGTGATCTACGACGTGCCCAAGGATGGCGACAGCCTGAGCGCCACCGGCGACACCTTGCACTTCACCCTCAACGGCCTGATGACGATTGGCGACACACCGCTGTTCGACTCGGCAACCCTGCTGGGCGAACTGTTCTACAGCAACCTGCTCAAGCTCGATAGCCACAACGAAGCTTTGTACAAAGGCAAGAGCAGCTACCGCGGCATCGACAAGGCCACCCGCGACAACTGGGGCATCGCCGTCAATTTCACCCCTACCTGGTACCAGGTGTTTCCGGGCATGGACCTGAGCATGCCGCTTTCGGTCAACGTCGGCATCGACGGTGTATCGCCGGTGCAGGGTGGCGGTGCCGAGAACACTGGCAACTACGCGGTGGGTTTCAGCGCTGCGATCTACAACCAGTACTTCGTCGACCTCAAGTACGTCGACAGCTTCGGTGAGACCAAGGCCTGCAAGGACGGCCAGACCGACGGCAGCACCCCCAATGCCCTGGACGGCGAACAGGATTACACCTGCTACGGCGGCGGCTACGCCTCCTTCTCGGGGGGTGGTGCCACCACTGAAGACCGTGGCGCCCTGTACCTGACCGTCAAGACGACCTTCTGAGTCATGTTTCCTACCGCCTACACAGGAAGACAACCATCATGAATTTCGTACGTACCCTGCTTGCCTCGTGCCTGTCGCTGGCCGCGCTCAATGCCGCCCAGGCGGCCGTTTCCCCTGACCAGGCTGCACACCTGGGCAGCAACCTGACCGCCATCGGCGCCGAAAAGGCCGGCAATGCCGACGGCTCGATCCCGGCCTACCAGGGCGGCCTGCAAACGCCCCCGGCCAGCTACCAGAGCGGTGCCAGCATGCGCCCGGACCCGTTTGCCAGCGAGAAGCCGCTGCTGGTGATCGATGGCAAGAATGCCGATCAGTACAAGGCTCAGCTGACCGCCACCACCCTGGAACTGCTCAAGCGCTATCCCAGCTACCGCGTCGACGTGTACCCGACGCATCGCAGCGTAGCGCTGCCGCAGGCGGTGCTCGACAACACCCGCAAGAACGCCACCGCTGCCAAAAGCCAGGAGGGCGGCACTGCGGTAGACAACGTGCTGCCGGGTATCCCGTTCCCCATTCCGCAGAACGGCGCCGAAGCCATGTGGAACTTCCTGCTGCGTTACCAGGGCGTGAGCATGACCGCCAAGTACGACTCGTGGAACGTCGACGCCGCCGGCAAACCATCGCTGTCGACCACTGGCCAGGCCAACATCAGTTACCCGATTTACGAGGACATGGCCAAGCCGATCGGCGCCAAGGACACCTACTACCAGATGAAACTGGTGTACACCGGGCCCGCACGCCGTGCCGGTGAAGCGATGATGCTGCGCGACGCCGCAAACCCGCTGGTGCAGCCACGCAACGCCTGGCAATACCTGCCAGGCCAGCGCCGGGTGAAGCTGGCGCCCAACCTGGCCTACGACACGCCCAACCCGGGCACCTCCGGCTCTGGCACCTACGATGACGTGTTCGTCTTCAACGGCGCGCTGGACCGCTACGACTGGACCCTGGTGGGCAAGCAGGAAATGTACGTGCCGTACAACACCTACCAGCTGACCTACAACACCGACGTCAAGCAGGTGATCACGCCCAACCACCTGGCACCGCAGTTCGTGCGCTGGGAAAAACACCGCGTCTGGGTGGTGGAAGGCAAGCTCAAGGACGGCGCACGCCACATCTACCACAAGCGCCGCTTCTACCTTGACGAAGACAGCTGGATCGCCATTGCCTCCGACCAGTACGACGCCCGTGGCCAGCTGTACCGGGGCTCGTTCGCCTTCCTGACCCAGAGCTACGACAAGCAGACCCCGGACGCCACGCCGTTCATGATCTACGACCTGATCGGCGGCACCTACAACCTCAACGGCGTGGTCGGTGCCTATGGTGGCATCCGCTACATCGAGCCGCTGTCGAAAACCCAGTGGTCGCCCGAGTCACTGGCCGGCAATGGCATTCGCTGAACCATGGAGCAGAGGTTGCCAATGTCTGTCTTCAAACGATGCAGCGTGGTGATGTTGGCCCTGGCCGCGCTGCAGGGCGCGGCACAGGCGGCGCCATTCACCGATGTGCTGGATGTGCCCGCCATGCCCAGCACCCTGGCCAGCAGCAGCGCCCTGCGTGATGTGACCTTGGCCGGGCAGCGCCTGGTCGCGGTCGGCCCACGCGGGCATATCCTCTATTCCGACGACCACGGCGCGCACTGGCAGCAGGCCCAGGTGCCGGTCAGCGCCGACCTGAATGCGGTGAGCTTTGCCACGCCTGAACTGGGCTGGGCGGTCGGCCATGATGGCGTGGTACTGCACACCCGTGATGCTGGCGTGCACTGGCAAAGGCAGCTGGATGGTCGAGCGTTGGCTGAACAGCTGCCCGGCGCTGGCACCGACAATGCCTTGCTCGATGTGTGGTTCAGCGATGCTTGTCATGGCTACGCGGTGGGCGTGTTCAACCTGCTGCTGCGCACCACGGACGGCGGCGAGCACTGGCAGCCCTGGCTCGACCACAGCGACAACCCGCAAGGCCTGCACCTGACCAGCCTGGCCGCAGTGGCTGACAACCTGTACATCACGGGCGAGCAGGGCTTGCTGTTGAAGTGGAACGGCGAGCGCTTCAGCCGCGTCGATACCCCCTACGCCGGCACTCTGTTCGGCGCCATCGGCAAGCCCGGTGTGCTGCTGATATACGGCCTGCGCGGCCACGCTTATCGCAGTACCGATGGCGGCGAGCAGTGGCAGCCGGTCGACACGGGCGTCAATACCAGCCTCACCGCCGCCGGTATCGATCGCGACGGGCAGCTGTGGCTGGCCAGCCAGGCCGGCGACCTGTTGCTCAGCCGCGACGACGGCGCCAGCTTCCGCCCGGTGCCACAAAGCGCCCGTGGCCCGGTGACCGCACTCGCCAGCGATGCCGACAACGGCCTGGTGCTGGTGGGCGAGCGGGGCGTGCGCAACCTGTTCGGTAACCCCACGCCGCACCCATAACAAGAGAAGACCCTGATGGCCGCTAACCGCCAAGATACCCTTCCGGTAATCCGCAACCTTGCCGATTTCGACCCGCGCTCGGGCAATGGCCTGGAACGCCTGGTGTTCAACCACCGCCTGCCATTTCTGCTGTGCATGCTGTTGGCGACACTGGTGCTGGGCTTCATGGCGCTGACCCGCCTGGAGCTGCGCCCCAGCTTCGACAAGATGCTGCCGCAGAGCCACCCCTACATCCAGAACTACCTGGCCAACCGCACCTCGTTGCGCGGCCTGGGCAATGCGGTGCGAGTGGTGGTGGAAAACACCCAGGGCGATATCTTCGACCCCGGCTACCTGCAGACCCTGCGCCACATCAATGACGAGCTGTTTCTCAGCCAGGGCGTGGACCGGGCCTGGGTGAAGTCGCTGTGGAGCCCGGCGGTGCGCTGGACCGAAGTTACCGAGGAAGGTTTTCAAGGTGGCCCGGTCATGCCCGACGGCTATCAGGGCGCGGCTGGCGACATCGAACAGCTGCGGCAAAACATCGAGCGCGCCAACATCGTCGGCAGCCTGGTAGCGCGCGACTTCAAGTCGAGCATGCTGGTGGTGCCGCTGCTCGACCAGGACTCAGCCACCGGCAAAGGCCTGGACTACCATGCCTTTTCGCAAAAGCTCGAACAGTTGCGCAGCCAGTACCAGGCCAGCGGCCAGTACCGCATTCATGTGATCGGCTTTGCCAAGCTGATGGGCGACCTGATCGACGGATTGATCCAGGTGATGGCGTTCTTTGCCCTGGCGGTGCTCACCAGCCTGGTGATCATCTACTGCTACACCCGCTGTGTGCGCAGCACCTTGCTGGTGGTGCTGTGTTCGCTGACTGCGGTGGTATGGCAGCTGGGTATCGTCGCCTGGTTGGGTTATGCCATCGACCCGTACTCGATCCTGGTGCCGTTCCTGATCTTCGCCATCGGCGTGTCGCATGCCGCGCAAAAGATGAATGGCATCCTCCAGGACATAGGCCGTGGTACCCATCGGCAGATTGCCGCCCGTTATACGTTCCGCCGCCTGTTCGTGGCAGGGGTCACCGCATTGCTGGCCGATGCCGTGGGCTTTGCCGTGCTGATGCTGATCGACATTCCGGTGATCCAGGACCTGGCAATTACCGCCAGCATTGGTGTGGCGGTGCTGATCTTCACCTCATTGCTGTTGATGCCCGTGGCACTGTCCTATGTCGGTGTGGGCCGCCAGGCTGCCGAGCGGGCGCTGCGCATCGATGCCCGCGCGGATCAACACCGTGGCTTCGGCCGGCTGTGGGACTTGCTTGACCGCTTCACGCAACGCAGGTGGGCCAGCGCTGCGCTGCTGGTTGCCCTGGCCTTGGCCGCCCTTGGTATCTGGGGCAGTCTGCAGTTGAAAATCGGCGACCTCGACAGCGGCGCCCCCGAGCTGCGCGCGGATTCGCGCTACAACCTCGACAACGCCTACATCACCCAGCATTACGCACTGTCCAGCGACACCTTCGCAGTCATGGTCAAGACCGCCCCCGAAGGCTGCCTGCAATACCAGACCTTGATCCTCGCTGATCGCCTGGCCTGGGAGCTGCAACAGTTGCCGGGTGTGCAGACCACCGTGTCGCTGGCCAACGCCGTGCGCCAGATCACCGCCGGTACCTACGAAGGCAACCCGCGCCTGAACAGCCTGCAGCGCAACCAGGACGTGCTCAACTACGCCGCGCAGCAAGCCTCGGTCAACGCACCGGAGCTGTTCAACAACGATTGCTCGCTGATGCCGGTGATCGCCTACCTCAAGGACCACCGCGCCGACACGCTGGCCCAGGTCGCCGCAACGGCCGAGCGCTTCGCCCAGGCCAACGGCAGCGCCGAGCATCAGTTTCTGCTGGCGGCCGGCAGCGCCGGTATCGAAGCCGCCACCAACGTGGTGGTGCGCGAGGCCAACCACCGCATGCTGTTGCTGGTTTACCTGGCGGTGACGCTGTTCTGCCTGATCACCTTCCGCAGTTGGCGTGCCACGCTGGTGGCGATTCTGCCGTTGATGCTCACCTCGGTGTTGTGCGAGGCGCTGATGGTGGCCATGGGCATTGGTGTCAAAGTTGCCACCTTGCCGGTCATCGCCTTGGGCGTGGGTATTGGCGTGGATTACGCGCTGTACCTGCTTAGCGTGCAGCTGCATTACCAGCGCGCCGGCCTGAGCCTGGCCCAGGCTTATCAGAAAGCCGTGGCTTTCACTGGCCGGGTGGTAGGGCTGGTCGGTATCACCTTGGCGGCCGGCGTGGTCGGCTGGGCCTGGTCACCGATCAAGTTCCAGGCCGACATGGGCTTGCTGCTGACCTTCATGTTCCTGTGGAACATGCTCGGCGCGCTGGTGCTGATACCGGCGCTGTCGCACTTTCTTCTGCGCGGCGTGGGCCCCCAGGCAACTGCCGAAGCCCAGGCCAAAGCCCATTCGAAAACCCAAGAAAGCGAGTGTTCGCCTCATGTCTGATTACCTTCCGCCACTGCGTGACATGGATTTTCTGTTGAACGAAGTGTTCGACATCCCGACCTGGTGGGCGCAAACGCCCGCACTGGCCGAGGTGGTCGACGGCGACACGGCCCGGGCCATACTCGAACAGGCCGGCAAGCTGATCGCCGAGCGGGTAGCGCCGCTCAACCGCAGTGGCGACGAGCAGGGCTGCCGCTGGGAGGCTGGCCAGGTACGTACTCCCGATGGTTTCGCCGATGCCTATCGGGCATTCGCCACCGACGGCTGGGTAGGTGTGGCCGGGGCCCCGGAATACGGTGGCATGGGCATGCCGAAGGTGATCGGTGCTCAGCTCGAGGAGATGCTCAATGCCGCCAATCTATCGTTCGGCCTGTACCCAATGCTGACCGCCGGGGCCTGCCTGGCACTGCTCAACCATGCCAGCGAGCCGCTGAAGGCGCTGTACCTGCCGCCGATGTACCAAGGCCGCTGGACCGGCTCCATGTGCCTTACCGAACCGCACGCTGGCACCGACCTGGGGCTGATCCGCACCCGCGCGGAGCCCATCGCCGAAGGTTGCTACCGCATCAGCGGCACGAAGATCTTCATCACTGGCGGCGAGCAGGACCTGACCGAAAACATCATCCACCTGGTGCTGGCGCGGCTGCCCGATGCGCCCGCTGGGCCCAAAGGTATCTCGCTGTTTTTGGTGCCCAAGGTGCTGGTCGACGCCGACGGTGCGCTGGGCGAGGCCAACGCGGTAAGTTGCGGCTCTATCGAGCACAAGATGGGCATCAAGGCCTCGGCCACCTGCGTGATGAACTTCGATGGCGCCACCGGCTACCTGGTCGGCGAGCCGAACAAGGGCCTCAATGCCATGTTCACCATGATGAACTACGAGCGCCTGGGCGTGGGCATCCAGGGCCTGGCCCTGGGCGAGCGCTCCTATCAGGGCGCCATCGCCTATGCCCGTGATCGCCTGCAAGGCCGCGCGCCGACAGGCGCCGAAGCACTGGCGCAGCATGCCGACCCGATTGTCGTCCACCCGGACGTACGCCGTATGTTGCTGACCATGAAAGCGCTGAACGAAGGTGGGCGGGCGTTTTCAACCTACGTTGCGTTGCAGCTGGACCTGGCCAAGTACAGCGATGACCCGGCTGCCTGCGCCAAGGCCGAAGCCAAGGTGGCGTTGCTTACACCGGTGGCCAAGGCCTTCCTCACCGACATGGGGCTGGAGACCACCGTGCACGGCCAGCAGGTACTGGGTGGCCACGGCTATATCCGTGAGTGGGGCCAGGAGCAGTTGATACGTGACTGCCGCATCACCCAGATCTACGAAGGTACCAACGGCATCCAGGCCCTCGACCTGGTCGGGCGCAAGCTGTTGGGTGATGGTGGCAAGGCTTACCTTGGCGTGTCTGACGAAATGGTCGCCTTTGCCGAGGCGCTGCCGGTGGAGCACGCCGAGTTCGCTGCGCCACTGCTGGCTGCCGTGCACAACCTCGACGAACTGAGCGCTTGGTTGCTCGACCGTGGCCAAGGCAACCCGCGCGAGCTTGGCGCGGCGGCGGTGGAGTACCTTCAGGTGTTTGGCTACACCCTCTACGCCTACCTGTGGGCGCGCATGGCTGTGGTGTGCCTGGCCCATGCGGCACCTGAACCGTTCCACCTGAGCAAGCTCGGCACCGCGCGCTTCTACTTTGCCCGCCTGCTGCCACGCATCCACTCGCTCAGCGCCAGCGTGAGGGCCGGCAGCGATAGCCTGTACCTGCTCGAGGCCGGGCAACTGTGAAGGCCACCCACATGATCACTACCCGCGTCATGCCCCCGGCCGAGCAGGCCTATGCGTACCCGCTGCTGATCAAGCGCCTGCTGTTGTCGGGTGTGCGCTACCAGCCCAACCAGGAAATCGTCTACGCCGACAAGCTGCGCTACACCTACACCACGTTGCTGGAGCGTATTCAACGGCTGGCCAACGTGCTGAGCGCTGCCGGGGTCCAGCCTGGCGACACCGTGGCCTTGCTCGACTGGGACAGCCACCGCGCATTGGAGTGTTTCTTCGCCGTACCCATGCTGGGCGCAGTGTTGCATACGGTAAACGTGCGGTTGTCCAGCGAGCAGGTGCGCTACACCATGAACCACGCCGAGGACCGGCTGGTGCTGGTGCACGACGACTTTCTGCCGTTGATGCAGCAGCTGCGCGCCGACCTGCCGACAGTGAAGGGCTTCATCCGCCTGAGTGACGGCGGTCACGCCGCGCAAGGCGTGCCTCTGCTGGGCGAGTACGAAACCATGCTGGCGGCTGCAGAACCGTACTTCGAATTCCCGGACTTCGACGAAAACTCGCTGGCCACGCTGTTCTATACCAGCGGTACCACCGGCAACCCCAAGGGTGTGTACTTCAGTCACCGGCAACTGGTGCTGCATACCCTGGTCGAGCAGGGCACTTTGGCCGCGTGCGGTGAGGTACCGCTGCTGCGCACCGGCGATGTGTACATGCCGATCACGCCCATGTTCCATGTGCATGCCTGGGGCGTGCCTTACGTGGCGACGGCACTTGGCATCAAGCAGGTCTACCCGGGGCGCTACGAGCCCAACCGCCTGGTGCGCCTGTTCCATGAGGAGGGAGTGACCTTCTCCCATTGCGTGCCAACGGTGCTGCAGATGATGCTCGACAGCGAGCAAGGGCGCCGCACCGACCTTGCCGGCTGGAAAATGCTGCTGGGCGGCAGCGCGCTGACCCTGGGCCTGGCCCAGCGCGCCAGCGAGCGCGGCATCAGCGTGCACTGTGGTTACGGCATGTCGGAAAGCTGCCCGCTGCTCAGCATCACCTACCTGAGTGCCGAGCTGCTGGCAAAGCCCATGGCGCAACAATTGCCGTTGCGCATCGATGCCGGTGTGCCGATTGCCATGGTGGACCTGCGTATCGTCGACAGCGAGGGCCGGGAGGTGCCGCACGACGGTGAAAGCCTGGGTGAAGTCGTGGTGCGCGCGCCTTGGCTGACCCAAGGCTACCTGCACGAACCGGAGCAAGGCGCAGCACTGTGGCTGGGGGGCTGGATGCACACCGGTGACCTGGCTTGTATCGATGCGGCGGGCGTGGTGCGTATCCGCGACCGGATCAAGGACGTGATCAAGACCGGTGGCGAGTGGGTCAGCTCGGTAGCGCTGGAAAACCTGATCAGCCAGCACCCGTTTGTCGCCTCGGTGGCTGTCGTCGGTGTTCCTGATCCACAGTGGGGGGAACAACCCTTGGCCCTGGTGGTCTGCTGTGAGGGTGTGCAACTGGACCAGCCGTCATTGGCCAGGCACCTGCAGCCGTTTGTCGACAGCGGGCACTTGAACAAATGGGCGATACCACGGCAGTTGCGTTGTGTGGACGAGATCCCCCGGACCAGTGTCGGCAAGATCGACAAGAAACGCATCCGCCAGACGGAAGTCTAGCGTTGGCTTGCGTTTTTCTGGGGCTGCGCAGCGGCCCCAAAACCCCGCCAAACAAGGGATGGCGGTTGACTGATGTTCAGCTAGGTAAAGTTAGGTAAAAGCGGCCACGGCGTATACACGGATCAGTATTGTGGTTTGTACTGTCCAGTTAAAGATGCCATTGATGAACACACTTCCGTCGCAGCCAAGCGCTGAACGCGGGGCGTTCTCCCATTTCGAGGCGTGTCGCAACACCCAGCAGGGCCCCGTGGTGATACTTGCCTCCGGTGCGTCTGCCAAGCATTTTCCATTGGGCGAATTCGCCCATTTGCCCATCATCGCCATGAACGGCTCGGTTGCCATGACCGCCGAACACGGTATAAAACCGTTCTTTTACGTGTGCACCGACAAAAGTTTTCGCCTGCAACAGCCGGCCTTGTTCGCCACGGCCTTGCGCGACAGCGAGCGCCTGGCACTTTGGCCCGAGCAGTATGCGGGTGCCAATGTGCCAGCGGATACCGAGTGTTATGCCTTGCACAAAGCCGACACGCCAGGCCTGCTGGACGGTTTGCGTGGCCACGGTGACAGCTGCGTGTGCAACCGCGCACTGTGGAGCAAACGTAGCCGTTCGATTGCCTTCAGCAAAGACCTGGCCCATGGTTTCTTCGATGCTCGCACAGTGGCGTACGTGGCCTTGCAGCTGGCTTACCACCTGGGCTTCGAAGAGGTGCTGCTGGTAGGGGTAGACCTCGATCAGAGCGTCGGGCGCTTCTACGAGAACGGCAACGGCGAGTGTTCGCCGTGCGGGCTGGACCAGCATTGGGACAGCCGCATTCTGCCGTCGTTGACACTGATGGCCAGAGAAGTGGTCAACGAACATTTTCATGTCTACAACCTGTCGGCGACTTCGCGTATTCCTGACGATCTGATCCCCAAGGTCAACCTCAGCCAGGCGCGGTGCATTGCCGGCTGCGCAATGACTTGAGCAAGAAAGCGGGTGCATCAGTAACTGTGGATGCGTACAGTAAGTTGATCGCAACCAGCAGGAGCCCGCTATGTCCAGCGCTTTCACCTTCATGCAATCGCCCGTCGGCACGCTGACCCTGGTGGCCCGTGGCGACAGCCTGGCAGCTGTGCTGTGGGAAGAGGAGCGGGAAAACCGCGTACGCCTGGGCGCCCTGCACCGTGATGACCAGTGCCCGGTACTGGTGGAAACCGCTCGCCAGCTCGGCGAGTACTTTGCCGGCAAGCGCCAGCGTTTCGAACTGGCGCTGGACTTTGCCGGCACCGAGTTCCAGCGGCAGGTGTGGGCCGCGCTGCTGGCGATACCGTTCGGCGAAACCCGCAGCTACGGCGATATCGCCCGGCAAATCGGCAACCCCAGCGCGGTGCGTGCCGTAGGCGCCGCCAATGGCCGCAACCCGATTTCGATCATCGCCCCGTGCCACCGGGTAATCGGCGCGTCGGGCAGCTTGACTGGCTTTGCCGGTGGCCTCGCGGCCAAGCAGTACCTGCTGGCGCTGGAGGGCCGGCAAAGCCTGGCGCTGGACTTCTAAGGCTTCAGCCGAACCAGCTGGCGACCAGGCAGACCAGTACGGCCAGCACCGAGCCAGCCATCAGGGTGTAGTGCCGATGCGCTCGACGCGCAAGGGGCTCGACCTCCCGCAGGTACTCGCCGGGCGTAGGTGCATCGGGCCGGTGGCGCAAACCCTCGGCCACATCGGCAAGTTGGCCCTGAATCAGCAAGCCGACCAGGTAGTAGGTGCAGGCATAACTCAGCAACGCAAGAAACAGATAGATCATGCAGGGTGCGGGTCCAAAGGCAGCGCGCTTGCGCTGGCATTACGGGTGTCGAGTACGATCAGCCCTTCACTGTGCTCATCCAGGCTGGCCAGCAAGCGCCCCTGGCTGTCCCACGCAGCGGAGCCGCCGGCGCCGATGAAGGTGTCAGCCGGCCCCACGCAGTTGGCCATCAATACCGGCATGCCAAGCTCACGCGCCACTTCTGGGTAGTGCGCGTGTCCCTCGCGGATGCCTTTGGCGGTTTTCGCCACGCTGACCAGGTACAGGTCGGCACCGTGCTCGCGGGCCATGGCCGCATGTGCCATGAACATCGATTCGTAACAGATTGCCGGCGCCACCCGGTGCTCCCCCATCTCCAGCAGCAAGGCCTGATCGCCTGGGGTGAAGTAGGGCAGTTCATCATCGTGCAAGCGCCGCTTGGCATAGGCCTGGCGGGGTGCCCCAGGGCTGAAGATCGGCATGCCGATGCGTATGCCGTCCGGCGTTGGCAGTGGTAGGCCCACGGCAATAGTGATGCCCAGGCGGTCACAAGCGGCCTGCAGCGGGTCCAGCCGTGTGGAGGCCACCGGCAGGGCGGCCTGGCGCGCCACACTCGGCTCGTAGCCGGTCAGCGACAGTTCGGGAAACACCACCAGTTCGGCACCCAGGGCCGCAGCCTGCTCGATGCAGGCCAGGTGACGCTGGAGGTTGCCTGGCAAATCGCCCTTGAGCGATGCCAGTTGTACGGCGCACAGTTTCATGAGAACCATTCCCTGGTACAGGTTGAAGGGCCGAGCATACTATCGGCACCAACACCTGTACCAGTGAAGGGTTTTTCAGGAAGCCGAGTGCGTCGCGAAGCGTTGGCGGAACCAGTCGCTGAGCATGGCCTTTTCGGCATACAGGCGGTCACTGCTGCTGGCGACCCGGCCCGGGCGGCTCAGGTACATCTTGTCGCTGACCCGCTCCTGCGCCTGCTGATCGGGTTTGCCAGGTTGGCTGAGGGTGTAGGTGAGGTCGATGGTCGGCCAGGTGATCTCGCGCATGAAGCGCACATCGTAGGCCTGGCTGTGCCAGGGCTCGAAGCGCCCGGCCAGGTCGATGTCGCGGATGTCGATGACCAGTTGCTGGCCCGGTTGCAGGTAGCGCTGGCCGAGCTGCTGCAGGTATTGGCTGAGGGTTTTCATGACATAGGCGTCGGCACCACGTTCATAACCGTGGCTGTCGAGGCTGGCATCGCGGAATTTTTCCGGGTGGTCGAAACGCACCTCGACCTGCGCGGCCGGGGCACCTTGTGCCATGCTGTCCAGTGACAGCGCCATGAGCACGGCACACACGAGGGCGGTACGCATGATGCACCTCCGGGGCAGATTGCGTGTGCTCCCATTTTACCCCTGGCGTGGCGCTACCAGCAGAGGAAGATTGTAATGGGACGGTTTCGGCGGCTGATCGCCAATATCCGGGGACGGGACCTGGCGGTCGGCGATATCCATGGTCACTTCCAGCGCCTGCAACAGTGCCTGGATGCGGTCGGGTTCGATCCAGCGGTGGACCGCCTGTTCAGCGTGGGTGACCTGGTCGACCGTGGGCCGCATAGCGAGGCAGCACTGGAATGGTTGGCACAGCCCTGGTTCCATGCCGTGCAAGGCAACCACGAGGCCCTGGCAATTACCCGCGTGCGCGGTGGGCGGCTGGACCTGGACATGTACCGCGCCGCTGGAGGTAGCTGGTTTCTCGACCTGCCACGGGGCGAGCAATTGCGCTTCGTGGAGCGCTTCGAGCAACTGCCGATTGCGATAGAAGTAGAAAGTGCGGCCGGGCTGGTGGGCCTGCTGCATGCCGACAGCCCGTTTGCCGACTGGGCAGTACTGCGCACCTGGCTGGAACTGGAGGACGACCCCAAGGTGCGGGAAGTGTGCCAGTGGTCGCGGCGGCGGCTGAAGGAAGGCGACACCCAGCCGGTGCAGGGCCTGCGTGCCTTGCTGGTCGGCCACACGCCGGTGCTGGAGGCCAAGCAGTTGGGCAATGTCTGGCACCTGGACACGGGCGGGTGGGCCAGTGGCCATTTCACCTTGATGGACATGCGTACCCTGAAACTGATCAGCCCCGCGCCAGGTGCAGCAACAACGCCCCCGCCAAAATCACCAGCATGACCCCCGAGGCCCGCTCCAGCCACGGCAGGCTGCGGGCGAAGCGCCGCAATACTCGCTGGTTGCCAATGGCCACGGCAACCGCTAGATCCCAGAGCAGTACGATGCTGAACATCCACACGGCGTAGGCCGTTTTCCAGCCGACGCTGGCACTGGCGACCATGCTGGCCAGGCTGGCATAGAACAGCGCGTTCTTGGGGTTGAGGATGCCGGACAAGAAGCCCATGCCCACATTGCGCCACCAGCCTTGAGCCCGCTGGCTGCCAGCGACTGTGCCCAGGCTGGTTTGCCCGGCATGGCGCAGAAACAGCACGCCGATGTACAGCAGGTAGCTGGCGCCGGCCAGCTGCAGCGTGGTGAACAACAGGCTGCCTTCCTGCAGTACCGAAAGGCCGGTGAAGGCCATGGCGATGAATGCGCCGTTGGCCAGGGCGATGCCCAGGCAAGCACCGCTGGCAGTGCACCAGCCGCTGTTGATCGAGCTGCGCGCGACCAGGAAGAAGTCCGGGCCGGGAGAAAGCAGGGCGAGAAAGTGGGCGAGGGCGATGATCAGAAACTGTTGCATGGGTGGGGCTGCTCTGCGGAAAAAACCGCAGTCTGCTGCCCCGCGTGTTGGGCGTATTGAAGAATATTGCAAACCCCAAAAAGCCAACGCGGCCCCTTGGGGACCGCGCACGCCTTCAATCGCCTCGGTACTGCCCCGGTGTCACCCCCACATGGGCCTTGAACACCCGCTGGAAATGGCTTTGGTCGGCAAACCCAAGCTGGTAGGCCACCTCTGCCAGTGCCAGCCCTTTACTCAACAGCTTTCGGCCGCGATTGACCCGGGCATTGAGTAGATAAGCATGGGGCGTAAATCCGGTCGCTGCGCGAAATGCTCGGATCAGCTGATAGCGCCCAAGCCCAGCCTCCCGCGCCAGTGCTTCCAGGCTCAATCGCGCTGGGTCGAGGTGCTCGATACGCTCGAGCACCTCACTCAATGTCGCGGCTTCCAGGGCAGGGGCCGCTACCAGTGGTGGGTGCGCGGAAAAATCCAGGTCCCCCAGAAAGGCAACCAGCGCCGCATCCTTCTCACTGTTGCTGGCGCGGGAAAACAGCAAACTGTTCAGCTCGCAGAACTGCCGATAGACCTGCGGCGCCCGGCAAATGCGTGCTGGCTCGCCGGCCTCGGTGCCGCTCAGCCCCGACTCCAGGCGCAGCTGCGTCAGCCAGTCGGCATCCACATGCAGCATCTGGTAGCTCCAGGCCTGCCCAGGCTCGGGGTTGCAGGCATGCACACGGCGGGCCGGGACCAGTACCAACGTGCCGGGTGTCAGGCGCTCTTGCCCACCGGCAGCCCCGGTGAAATGGCTGTGGCCGGCATCCACCGCACCGATGGAAAACGTCGGGTGGCTGTGGGCCTTGTAACAGGCGCGGCTATTACAGGCGCGGCGGCTTTCGACATGCGCCAGGGCCGGGTCGCGCCACACGACGGCGTGGGAACGGGGCATTACAGGCTCCTCGGTAGTGTCGGCAGGGTAACAGCTGGCGCATACCCGTACAGTTTTTATCGCTGGCTGTAACTTGACCGCAAGGCGCGACACACGCCGAAATAGGCGCCTGTTGTCAGAGGAAAACAAGAATGGACCTTTCAAGCCTGCTGCTTTTCATCCCTGCCTGCTTCGCTCTGAACATGGCGCCGGGGCCGAACAACCTACTGTCGCTGCACAATGCCAGCCGGTACGGCCTGCGCACCGCCTGTGTGGCTGGTGGGGGGCGCATCCTCGCCTTCAGCGGCATGATCGCCCTGGCCGCCATGGGCCTGGCGGTGGTGCTGCATACCAGCGAATACCTGTTCCTGACCATCAAGGTAGTGGGCGCGGCGTACCTGTTCTACATCGCCTGGCAACTGTGGCGCGCACCGGTGGGCGAGGCCGTGGTGGCCAGCGACCACCCACGCGGCACCTGGCGCCTGGCGCGGCAGGAATTCTGGGTGGCGGCTGGCAACCCCAAGGCCATCCTGATATTCACCGCCTTTCTGCCGCAGTTCGTTTCGGTTGGCAGCACTACGCCTGTGAGCGAGCAGTTCCTTTGGCTGGGCGTATTGTTCCTGTTGCTGGAATGGGCGGCGATCGCCATCTACTCGGGCCTGGGCGCCTACATGCAGCGCTGGTTCAGCCAGCCCGGGCCACGGCGCATGTTCAACCGGGTCAGCGCCTCCCTGCTAGGTTGCGCTGGCCTCGGTTTGCTGGCGGCGCGGCGCTAGAACTGCCAGCGAACACCCAGGTTCACGCCGCTGGCTTCCTGCTGGCGGCTGTCCAGGTTGGCGGTGTACTGCACGCCGCCATGCAGGCTCAGTGCTTCGCTGACCTGCGCCACCACGCCACTTTCCAGTTGCACCGCGGTATAGCGGTAGTCGGTCTTGATCTTGTCTACCCCATCGAAGGTCAAGGTGTCGCGGCCACCGTCGCCGTGCCATAGGTTGACCTGCGCATAGGGCTGCAACAGGCGGCCGCTGCTTCCTGTGAACGCACCTTCCATACGCACACCCAGGCGGCCGGTCAGCTCAACCTGGGCGTCATGGCTAATGCGCGAGACGCTGTCGCTGGCGCTGTCGAGCGATACCTTTTGCGCGATCAACTGAGCTTGCGGCTCCACGGTCCAGCGTTCGGACAGGGCGATAGGGTAGCCAGACTCCAGCGAAGCGGTCCAGGCATGGCCATCGATGTTCAGCTTGTCGCCACGGTCGGAGCGCGCCCAGCCATCCAGGCGGGTGTACTGCAGCACCGTATCCAGGTATTCGCCTTGCGGCCCAACCAGCGTCCAGTAGGCGCCCACACTGTCGCCATCGAGCTTGAGGTCTCCCACCCGGCGGTCCTGCACGGCCAGGGCGAAACCTTTGACGTCGGCGTCCAGGCGGCTGTGGCTGACGTACAGGCCGACATGCTGGCGGTAGCCGTTGTCGCCCACCTTGGCATACAGGTCCTGGCCCACCTTGAAACCGTACAGGTCGCCATCCAGGCTCGGGTTGACCGTACCGCTCCATTGCTGGCGCAGTGCGCCGCCATAGGCCTGGCCCCAGCTGGCGGGCAGGGCGCCGTCAGCTTTGAGCAACTGCTGGTCACCCTGGCGCTGGTGGAATGTTCCTAATGCCTGACGGGCGATGATCGCGGCACCTCTTGGCGCCGCGGCATACACCGGGACTTCTGGGCGATACAGCGGCAGGCTTTCGCCCTGCACTGGAGCAGGCAGGTCGACCTGGCCGGGCGCTGGCGCAGCAACGGGTAGAGTGGCGGCTGGGGCGACCACCGGTGGCGTGCCCGGTTCGTTTGGCTGGCTGGGTTCGGTTGGCTGTGTAGGTTCGCCAGGTTCCGGCACGGGTTCCGGTACAGTAGCCGGAGCAGGTGGCGCGACCAGGGTGGAGCGCAGGTACCAGCTGTTTTCGCTACCTGCCGTCACGCCCCCTTTGAACAACCGGTAGTCGAAGGCACCGGCCGAAAGCGTCTGGGTCTGCACGAATGCGGTGGCCGTGCTGGTAGCGCCATCGCGGGCTTCGACCACCTGGATGCCGTTTTGCGTGGTTGCCGCACCTGCACCCTTGAAGTTGTTGATGAACATCTGGGTGGAGCCACCAATGGCCCCCCGGCTGACCACCAGGCGGTCGGAAGCTGCGTCATCGCCTGCCAGCACGCTGTTCAGGCGCAGGGTGCCGTTGTTGCCGGTGTAGTCGCCCTGGAGGGTCAGGCGGCCCCGCGCGTCGTTGCCACTGCTCAGGTCGATGGTGCCGGCGTTCACGACCGATGCCTTGTTCTCAACTTGAATACTGACGATGCTGCCCTGGCGGCTGATCAGCGTGCTATTTGCATCGATTTGCAAGGTGCCGGTGCCCGTGGCGGGGATCACGCGTGGCTGGGTGGCGCCCACGTCTCCCAATGTCAGCGTGTCGTTGAGGGTAAGCTGGCTGCCTTGCTTGAGGGCGATGGACTCCCAGTTGACGTACAACGCACCTTTGCCGACCTGAGCCTGCTCGAACGTCAACGTGTCGGTACCGGTGCCGCCGTCCAGGGTAACTGTTGAGTTGCCGAGGTCCAGGGTGCGTACCGTGGCTGTGTCATTGCCGTTCTCCAAGATGACTCTTTTACCGACCTGTCCCCCCGTCCAGGTAAACACATCGTCATCGTTGCCAGTCCGTATTTCGCCTTTGAGCGTGCCGCCGCTGATGGTTATCTTGTCAACGCCGCTGCTGGTACTGATATCACCGCCGATGGTGCCGCCAGTCATAATGATCGTGTCGTTGCCAAGCCCGCTGACAACATTGCCAACAACGAGGGTTTCGACCCCGAGATCCTGGGAAATTTCAAGGAAATTGTCTGCGAGCTTGAGGTCTATTCGGCCAATGCTGCCGCCTTTGAACGAGGCCGAGTCACCGTCTTCGAATGCGCCCGTGATGGTGCCGCCGGTCATGCTGAACGTGTCGAAGTCACCGCCTTGATTCAACGACCCTAGCGTGCCGCCAGACATGTTGAATGTGTCTTGGCCATTACCTTGCTGCAATGACTGAACCGTTCCGCCCGTGAGGGTAAATTCATCAGCGGCATTCGTCTGCACAAGGGCGCCAAGGTTTTCACCGGCTGAAACCGTCAGGGATTGGGAGTGAGCCAACAAAGGCAACGTCAGTAGGGGCAATGCGACAGGCAGCAGCAAGCGGTGGCATCGCATAGACAGGTCTCCGTGCCCATTGAAGGAGCCACAACCTGAAGCGACGCTTCGGCCCTGCCTGCTTTGTATGCAATGTGCGGTGATGGAGCAACTGGCAAAAATGCTAGGTGCCCCCTGCTGTCAATCGCGGTAGAAGGTTTGTACCAGGTGGTAGCCGAACTTGCTCTTGATCGGCCCGTGTACCACGCGTAACGGCTTTTTGAAGATCACCTGGTCGATAGCGCCGACCATTTGCCCAGGGCGCACTTCGCCCAGGTCACCGCCGCGCTTGCCCGAAGGGCAGAGAGAGAACTTTTTCGCGAGCACATCGAAAGCCTCGCCATTGGCGATGCGCTGCTTGAGCTTTTCGGCTTCGTCAGCGGTCTTGACCAGAATGTGGCGGGCTTGGGCTTTCATGGGCTACCTGTGCATCGGAAAAAAGGACGGCATTATGCCTGCTCGCGCAATTCCACGCGATCACGAAACTGCTCCAGTGCCTCTGGGTTGGCCAGGGCATCGGTGTTCTTCACCGGCAACCCGTGCACCACGTTGCGAATCGCCAGCTCCACCAGCTTGCCGCTGACGGTGCGCGGTATGTCGCTGACCTGGGCGATCACCGCAGGTACGTGGCGGGTCGTGGTGTACTGACGTATCACCTGGCGAATGCGCTGGCGCAGGGCGTCATCCAGTTGCAGGCCTTGGTGCAGGCGCACGAACAGCACCACCCGCACATCCCCGTGCCAGTCCTGGCCGATGGCCACGCTTTCCATTACCTGCTCGACTTTCTCCACCTGGCGGTAGATTTCCGCCGTGCCAATGCGCACGCCGCCAGGGTTGAGCACGGCGTCGGAGCGACCGTGGATCACCATGCCCCCGCTGGCACGTTGCTCGGCATAGTCGCCCTGGGCCCACACCCCCGGAAACTGGCTGAAGTAGGTGTCGTGGTAACGGCTACCGTCCGGGTCATTCCAGAACCCCAGCGGCATGGAGGGAAAGTGGTGCGCGCACACCAGTTCGCCTTTTTCGTCCACCACGGCATGGCCTTGCTCGTTCCACACTTGCACCGCCATCCCCAGGCCCTTGCACTGAATTTCGCCACGGCGCACCGGCAAAGTCGGGTTGCCCAGCACGAAGCAGGAAACGATGTCGGTCCCACCCGACATGGACACCAGCCACAGATCGGCCTTGATCTTGCCGTACACGTAGTCATAGCTGTGAGGTGACAACGGCGAACCGGTGGACAGCAGCAGCCGCAGGCTGCCCAGGCGGTGGCTGGCGGCAGGTTCAAGGCCCGCCTGCTCCAGTGCTGCCAGGTACTTGGCACTGGTGCCAAAGGCGTGGATGCCTTCGGCGTCGATCAGGTCCAGCAGGCGCTCGGGGCCAGGGTGGAACGGTGAGCCGTCGTACAGCACCAGCGTGGCCCCCACCGCCAGGCCGCTGGCCAGCCAGTTCCACATCATCCAGCCGCAGGTGGTGTAGTAGAACAGCACGTCATCGGCCTTCAGGTCATTGTGCAGGCCGTGTTCCTTGAGGTGCTGCAACAGCACGCCACCGGCACGATGGACAATGCACTTGGGCACGCCGGTGGTACCACTGGAGTAGAGAATGTACAGCGGGTGATCGAAAGGCAGCGGGGTGAAGCGGGGCTCGCCGCCGGGTTGGAAGAAGTCATCCCACAGGCTGACGTTGGTTGCCTGGAACTCGTCGGCGCGTGTACCGCTGCGGGTATGGGGCACCACGATCAGCTGCTCCAGGCCGGGCAACTGAGCGCACACCTGGTTGACCTTGGCTACTTGGTCGATGGCCTTGCCGGCGTATTGGTAACCGGCGCAGACAATCAGCAGCTTGGGTTCGATCTGGCCGAAACGGTCGATGATGCCGTGCACGCCAAACTCGGGCGAAGAGGTGGACCAGACCGCGCCAATGCTGCTGCAGGCGAGCATGGCGACCAGTGTTTGCCAGGTGTTGGGCATGACGGCGGCCACCCGGTCGCCGGGGGCGATACCAATGGCCTTGAGCGCCGTTTGCAGCCCGGCGACCTGTGCGGCCAGTTCAGCATGGGTGAACACTTCACGTTGGCCGTCTTCGCGCACGGCGACCACGGCCGGGCGGTCGTCACGGCGGCGCAGCAGGTGTTCGGCGAAGTTCAGGGTGGCATTGGCGAACCACTGTGCATCGGGCATCTGCGGCCCTTCGCTTAGCACTTGGCTCGGCGGAGTATGCCAATGAACGTGGAAATACTCGGCAAGGGTTTGCCAGAAGGCGGGCCGCTGCTCGATGCTCCAGCTGTGCAGCGCATGGTAGTCGTTCAGTTGCAGGTTGTAGCGCAGGTTGACCCGGCGGCGGAAGGCATCCATCCGGCTGGCCTCGATTTGCGCCGTAGAGGGGCGCCAGAGCACATCGTTCATGCCGAACCTCCTGAAGCCTGCAAAGCCCTCATCGCCGGATTGCCGGCGATGAGGGCACCCTCAAGATTTACTCTACGTTGGCCTTTTGCACATCCTGCGACGCCGACCACACGCGGTAGCGCACTTCGACATCCTTGGGCACATAGACCACCACCGGCAGCTTGCTGTTGTAGCGCAGCAGGAAGCCGTCACCGACCACCGGTACGAAGGCTTCGGTCTTTTTGCCATCTGGGCAGGCCATCAGCGTACTGGCCGGGCCGCTGACTTTGTCCAGGCGGTAGTAGTTGTAGCCCCAGCCTTCCAGGGTGCGTTCTTCCAGGCTGCCGCCCAGGCGCTGGCGATTGCAGTCGACCTTCAGCGTTTTGCCAGCGAGGATTTCGAGTTTATAGGCCGATTCATCGGCCTGGGCCGGCAGGTGGATGACCTGCCGGGTGAAGCCTTTTTCCGCTTCTGGGTAGGGGGCGACGTCCTTCAGGCTGGCAGCCATCGCAGGTGCGGCGGCAGCCAGGGTCAGGGCCAGAATCGCGGTCATCGGGGTTGGGCGCATAGGGCCTCCTTGCAGATAAACGAATGCGAGACCACCGCCAGGCCCAGGCCGCCCGTCACTGGGCCAACCAGCCACCATCGACGTTCCAGGCGGCGCCGCGAACCTGGCTACCGGCCTCGCTGCACAAGAATAGTACCAGTTCACCCAAGTGCTCGGGGGTAACGAAGGCCAAGGACGGTTGCTTTTCTGCCAATAGATCGTGTTGCGCTTGCAGTGGATCGCCACCGTTGGCGGCACGATCGTCGATCTGTTTCTGTACCAGCGGGGTCAATACCCAACCTGGGCAGATCGCGTTGCAGGTGACCTTGCTGGTGGCGGTTTCCAGGCCTACCACCTTGGTCAGCCCGACTACACCGTGCTTGGCCGCCACGTAGGCTGCCTTGCCGGTCGAACCCACCAAACCATGCACCGAAGCGATGTTGATGATGCGCCCCCAGTTGCGCGTGCGCATGCCCGGCAGCGCCAAACGGGTGCCGTGGAATACAGCCGACAGGTTCAGGGCAATGATCTTGTCCCAGCTTTCGGTGGGGAACTGCTCCACCGGCGCCACATGCTGAATGCCGGCGTTGTTGACCAGAATGTCGACGCCGCCAAATTGGCCTTCTGCCAGGTTGAACAAGGCCTCGATCTGGGCCACGTCCGACAGGTCTGCCGGGTGATGGACCACCTTCACCCCGTGCCGGGCAATCTCGGCCATGGCCGGTGCCGGGTCGCCAAAGCCGTTGAGCACGATGTTGGCACCCGCGCGGGCCAACACCTGGGCGATGCCCAGGCCGATGCCGCTGGTGGAACCGGTGACGAGTGCAGTCTTGCCGTTGAGGGTCATGCGAAGCTCCTTAAACGATGCCGGTGGCATAGAACGTGGCGATGACCACGAACACCGCCAGGGTCTTGATCAGAGTAATACCGAAAATGTCCTTGTAGGCCTCGCGGTGAGTCAGGCCGGTAACGGCCAGCAAGGTGATCACCGCGCCGTTGTGTGGCAGTGTGTCCATACCGCCACTGGCCATGGCGGCTACCCGGTGCAGCACTTCGAGCGGGATGTTGGCGGCATGTGCGGCGGCGATGAAGGTATCGCCCATGGCCGCCAGGGCGATGCTCATGCCGCCCGAAGCAGAGCCGGTGATGCCGGCCAGCAAGGTCACGGTGATGGCTTCATTGACCAGTGGGTTGGGGATGCCGCGCAGGGCATCGGCCAGTACCAGAAAGCCCGGCAGCGAGGCGATCACTGCGCCAAAGCCGTATTCCGACGCGGTGTTCATCGCCGCCAGCAGCGCGCCGCTCACCGCGCTTTTGGTGCCTTCGGCCAGGCGTGTGCGAATGGCGCCGAAGGCGCACACCAGCACCATCAGGATGCCCACCAGCAACGCCGCCTGCACGGCCCAGATGGCGGTGAGCTTAGCCACGTCGCTTTGTACCGGCGCGCTCATGCCTGGCAGTTGCAGGCTGTGGCTGGGGCCGTACCACTGGGGGATCCAGTGGGTGAACAGCAGGTTCATCACCCCCACCAGTATCAGCGGCGAGAGTGCCAGCCAAGGGTTGGGCAGGGTCAGGTCGGCAGCGGTTTCTGGCTCGTTGCGCAAGTCGGTGCCATAACCTTCACCGGCGCGCTGGGCCTTGTTGCGTTGGCGCTGCAGGTAGGCCATGCCGGTAAGGAACACGAACAGCGTGCCGATCAGGCCCAGCCAGGGCGCAGCCCAGGCGGTGGTGTTGAAAAAGGTGCTGGGGATGATGTTCTGGATCTGTGGGGTGCCGGGCAGGGCGTCCATGGTGAACGAGAAGGCGCCCAGGGCGATGGTGGCCGGGATCAGGCGTTTGGGGATGTTGCTTTGGCGGAACATTTCGGCGGCGAACGGGTACACCGCGAACACCACCACGAACAGCGACACACCGCCGTAGGTGAGCAGGGCGCAAACCAGCACGATCACCAGCATCGCCTGGCGCGTGCCGAGCAGGCGGATGGCCGCCGCGACGATCGAGCGAGAGAAACCGGACAGCTCGATCAGCTTGCCGAACACCGCGCCCAGCAGGAATACCGGGAAATACAGTTTGATGAAACCGACCATTTTCTCCATGAACACCCCGGTGAATGCGGGGGCCACGGCGGATGGGTCGGTAAGCAGGACGGCGCCGAGGGCGGCGATGGGGGCGAACAGAATTACGCTGTAACCGCGGTAGGCAGCCAGCATCAGCAGGGCCAGAGCGGCGAGAGCGATGAGCACGGTCATCGGGGTGGGTCTCCTGGGTGAGTCTTGTTTTTATCGGTTTGCAGGAGGTAGCGGGAATCGTGCCAGTTTTTAAGTCATTGAAATATAAAGAAAAATTGTTTTTGTTGAGCGTTTTGTCTCTCTTTTGAGATTTTGAGGCCGCTTTGCGGCCCATCGCGACACAAGGCCGCTCCTACAGAAGGGCGCGTTTCCCTTGTAGGAGCGGCCTTATGTCGCGATCGAGGGCGAAGCCCTCGCGACAATCTCAAAATTGAAACATAAATCTCCAATCAGAGACCGAGTGCCACCATTTTCTTGTACAGCGTTGACCGACCCAGCCCTAGCGCTGCCGCAGCTTGCGGCACAACGCCCCCATGCTCTGCCAATGCCTGGCCAATCAGCTGGCGTTCAAACGCTTCGCACGCCTCGCGGTAGGTCTGCCGCACAGGCGCAGGCGCATCGGCCAGCGGGCTCAAAGGCCCCAGCGCCGCCCGCAAATCCGCCGCTTCCAACCGGGGCTGATCCGCCAGCAATGTTGCGCGCTCCAGTACATTGCGCAGTTCGCGAATGTTCCCCGGCCACGCATGCATCGCCAGCAGGTGCTGCGCGTCTGCCTCCAGTTCGTACCGGCTACCCAGTTCACCCAGTATGGCCTCGCACAGCGCCGGCAGGTCCTCCAGCCGCAACCGCAGCGGCGGCACATCGATCGGCAGCACATTCAGTCGGTAATACAGGTCGGCCCGGAACGCCCCACGGGCCATGGCGGCCTGCAAGTCGATGGAGGTGGCGGCGATGATGCGCACGTCGCTGCGCAGCATCTGGTTCGAGCCTACCGGCTCGTATTCCTTCTCCTGCAGCACCCGCAGCAGCTTGCTCTGCAGGGCCAGCGGCATGTCGCCGATCTCGTCGAGGAACAACGTGCCGCCCTCGGCCAGCTGCAACTTGCCACTGCGGCCTTTGCGGTCGGCACCGGTAAATGCACCTGGCGCAGTGCCGAAGAATTCGGCTTCCAGCAGCGTTTCGGGGATTGCCGCGCTGTTGATACTGACAAAGGCTTTGTGTGCCCGCGCTGATGCGGCATGGATGGCGTGGGCCAGCAGCTCTTTGCCGGTGCCGGTTTCGCCCAGCAGCAACACCGGCGAATCGCTGGCCGCGCCACGCCGGGCGCGGCGCTTGGCTTCCAGGCAGGCAGCGCTGCTGCCAACGAACTGGGCGAAGCTGTACTTGGCCTGGCGGGCGCGCAGTTGCGAGCGGGTCGAGGCCAGTTCCTGCTGCATGCTGGAGTAGCGCTTGAGCAGCGGTGACAGGCTGCGCAGTTCGTCGAACAGGGCAAAGCCGATAGCGCCGATCAGCGTGCCTTGGTCATCGTGGATGGGCAGGCGCATTACCACCAGCGGCTCATTCGGGGTGTCGAGCATGTCCAGCAGAATCGGCCGGCCATTACTCACCACCTCGCGCATCAGGCTGCTGGGGATCACTGTTTCACACGGCTGGCCGATGGCACTGGCCGCGTCGGCCAGGCCAAAGCGTCGGGCGTAGCGCTCGTTCATCCAGACGATGCGTGCCTGGCGGTCGACGATCACCGTGCCTTCACTGGACTGCTCGATGATCTCGAACAGCGAGCGGATCGCCAGTTGCCGTACTTGTGGGTAGTCCTTGAGGCTGTCGCTGTCGTGCATGGGTAAAAATCCTGAAAAATCATCCTCGAGGATCGAACGCCTCGCGCAGGGCATCCCCGATAAACACCAGCAGCGACAAGATCACCGCCAGCGCAAAGAACGCGGTAAAGCCCAGCCATGGCGCCTCCAGGTGCTGCTTGCCCTGGGTCACCAGCTCACCCAGCGAGGCGCTGCCCGCCGGCATGCCAAAGCCAAGAAAGTCCAGCGCGGTCAGTGTGGTAATCGCCCCGGTCAGCATGAACGGCACATAAGTCAACGTGGCATTCATGGCATTGGGCAAGATATGCCGCAGCATCACCTGGCTGTCCGGCAGCCCCAGCGCCCGGGCGGCCTTTACATACTCAAGGTTGCGCCCACGCAGGAACTCGGCGCGCACCACGTCGACCAGGGTCAGCCAGGAAAACAACGCCATGATCCCCAGCAGCCACCAGAAATCCGGCTCGACAAAGCCGCTGAGGATGATTAGCAGGTACAACACCGGCAACCCCGACCATACCTCCAGCAAACGCTGGCCGAGCAGGTCGACCCAGCCGCCGTGGTAGCCCTGCAGAGCGCCGGCCACCACACCGATGAGCACGCTGACCACGGTCAGGGCGAAGGCGAACAGCAGCGATACCCGCGTGCCGTACAGCACCCGCGCCAGCACGTCACGGCCCTGGTCGTCGGTGCCCAACCAGTTGCTGGCACTGGGCGGGCTGGGGGTGGGTACCAGCAGGTCGTAGTTGGGGGTATCGGCGCTGAACGGGATAGGCGCGAACAGCATCCAGCCGCCCTGGCCTTCGATCAGTTGGCGCACATAGGCGCTGCGGTAATCGGGCTGAAACGGCAGTTGCCCGCCAAACTGCTGCTCGGTGTAGCGTTTGAGCGCCGGTACATACAGCTGGCCTTTGTAGCCCAGCAGCAGTGGCTTGTCGTTGGCCACAAGCTCCGCCCCCAGGCTCAACAGCAGAAGGCCGGCGAACAGCCACAGCGACACCCAGCCCAGGCGGTTGCGGCGAAAGCGTTGCAGGCGACGGCGCGATATGGGCGAGAGCATCAGTGCGCCCTCGTGTCGAAGTCGATGCGCGGGTCCAGCAGGGTGTACGACAGGTCCCCGATCAGGCGAATCAGCAGGCCAGCCAGGGTGAAGATGAACAGCGTGCCGAACACCACCGGGTAATCTCGCGACACGGCTGCTTCATAGCTCATGCGGCCCAGGCCATCGAGCGAGAAGATCACTTCGATCAGCAGCGAACCGGCGAAGAATACCGTGATCAATGCCTGGGGCAGGCCAGCCACCACCAGCAGCATGGCATTGCGCAACACATGGCCATACAGCACACGGCGCTCGCTGAGGCCCTTGGCCCTGGCAGTCACCACATACTGGCGGGAAATCTCGTCGAGGAAGGCGTTCTTGGTCAGCAGCGTGAGGGTGGCGAAACCACCGATCACCAGGGCGCCGACCGGCAACACCAGGTGCCAGAAATAGTCCGCGACCTTGCCCAGCAGGCTGAGCTCGTCGAAATTGTCCGAGACCAGGCCACGCACCGGGAACCAGTTGAGCGAGGTGCCGCCGGCGAACAGCACGATCAGCAACAGGGCGAAGAGGAACGAGGGCAGGGCGTAGCCAATCACGATCAGCGCGCTGCTCCAGGCATCGAAACGGCTGCCGTGGCGCACTGCCTTGCGAATACCCAGCGGGATCGACACCAGGTAAGTGATCAGCGTGGCCCAGAAACCCAGCGACAAGGTAACCGGCAACTTGTCGAGGATCAGGTCGGTCACCTTCGCTCCGCGAAAGAAGCTGTTGCCAAAATCCAGCCGGGCATACTGACCCAGCATCAGCCACAGGCGTTCGGGGGCGGACTTGTCGAAACCGTACTGGCGCTTTATCTCATCGATCAGTTTCGGGTCCAGGCCACGGGTGGCGCGGGATTCACCATGCACAACCTCAGCCCGCGCGCCGGGTGCGCTGCCACCGAGGCCCTGCAGGCGCGCCACGGCCTGCTCCACCGGGCCACCCGGCGCGGCTTGGACGATGGCGAAATTGACCAGCAGGATTGCCAGCAGCGTCGGAATGATCAGCAACAGGCGGCGCAGCAGGTAGGCGGTCATGGCGAGGCCTTCCGGCGTTCGGCCATTTGCTCATTGGTCAGCGCGGTGGGGCTTGCCTCCCACCAGGTGTCCAGGCCTTCGTCATAGGCGGCCTGTACCTTGGGCAGGCCGAAGCGGTTCCACCAGGCGGTGGAGCTGCCCGGTGGGTAGTAGTTGGGGATCCAGTAGTAGTTCCATTGCAGTACCCGGTCCAGCGCATGGGCATGATGCAGCATGTCGGCCTGAGTTTCGGCCCGCACCAGGCCGTCGATCAGGCGGTCCACGGCGGGGTCCTGCAACACCATCAGGTTGTTCGAGCCAGGGTCGTGCGCGGCCGTCGAGCCGAAGTAGTTGTACAGCTCGGTACCCGGCGACAGGGTGACCGGGTAGCCGGTGACGATCATGTCGTAGTCGCGCGCCATCAGCCGGTTGACGTACTGGGCCGAATCGACGTTGCGGATGTTCAGGGTGACGCCGATCTGGGCCAGGTTGCGCTTCCACGGCAACAGCAGGCGCTCCATACCCGACTGGCCGTTGAGGAAGGTAAACGCCAGCGGTGTGCCCTGGCTGTTCACCAGGCGGTCGCCTTCAGGGTGCCAGCCGGCTTGTTCGAGCAGGGCAAGGGCCTGCAGCTGCTGCTGGCGGATGATGCCCGAACCATCGGTAACCGGGGCGGTGAACACGGTGGTGAAGACTTCGTCCGGCACCTTGCCGCGCAGTGGCTCAAGCAGCTTCAGCTCGCTGGCATCGGGCAGCTTGCGGGCAGCCAACGGGGTGTTGGAGAACACACTCTGTTGGCGGATGTACATATTGCGCATCATCTGCCGGTTGCTCCACTCATAGTCCCACAACATGCCCAGCGCCTGACGCACACGGCGGTCCTTGAACTGCGGCTGGTCGAGGTTGAACACGAAGCCTTGGGCCACCTGCGGCTTGGCCGGGCCCAGGTGGGCGCGTTGCAGACGGCCGTCGTCCAGTTGCACGCCGTTGTAGCCCAAGGTGTAGGCGGTGGCGGAGAACTCGCGGTTGTAGTCGTAGCCACCGCCTTTGAGCACTTGGCGCGCCACTTCGGTGTCGCCGAAGTACTCGATGCGCCACTTGTCGAAATTGTAGCGGCCACGGCTGGCGGGCAGCTCACGCGCCCACCAGTTCGGGTCGCGCTCGAAGGTGATGCTGCGGCCATTGTCGATGCGCCCGATGCGGTACGGCCCGCTGCCGACCGGTTTGTCGAAGCCGGCACCGTTGGCGAAGTCGCGCTGTTGCCAGTCGTGCTCGGGCAGCACCGGCAGGCTGGCGAGGTCCAGCGCCAGGGTGCGGCCGTGCTTGGGTTTGAAGTCGAAACGCACGCTGCGCGGGCTTTCCACGGTAACGCCGGTGACGTCGGCGAACTGGGTGCGGTACTTGAGGCTGCCCTTGCTCATCAAGAGTTCGAAGGTGAAACGTACATCGTCGGCACGCACCGGCTTGCCATCGGCGAAGGTGGCGCGCGGGTCTATTTCGAAACGCAGCCAGACGTCATCGGGCCCGCGCTCCATGCGTCGGGCAATCAGGCCATACACGGTGTAGGGTTCATCGAACGAGCGCACGGCCAGAGGCGCGTAGAGCAAGCCATCGACTTCGCTGACGCCGATACCCTTGTCGATGTAGGGGAGGATGTGGTCGAACTGACCAATCTCGATGGCCGAGCGGCGCAGGATGCCACCTTTGGGTGCGTTGGGGTTTACATAGTCGAAATGCTGGAAGCTGGCGTTGTAGCGGGGGGCTTCACCGTAGACGGTGAGGGCGTGGGAGGGGGCGGCCTGCGTGTTGAATGCGAAACAAAGCAGGAACAGGCAACACAGAACCTGTAGGAGCGGGTTTACCCGCGAATGCGTCCATCCATGCAACCTTGTTGCCTGATCTGGCGCATTCGCGGGTAAACCCGCCCCCACAGGGGACATGAGCAGCTACTGGCTACTTAGTCCTGGCGGCTGGTCACTTCCAGCAGGTGGTAGCCGAACTGGGTCTTCACCGGGCCTTGCACGGTGTTGACCGGGGCGCTGAACACCACGGTGTCGAATTCCTTGACCATCTGGCCTGGGCCGAACGAGCCCAGGTCGCCGCCCTGGCGGCTGGACGGGCAGGTAGAGTTGGCTTTGGCGATTTCAGCGAAGTCGGCGCCTGCTTCGATCTGGGCTTTCAGTTCGTTGCATTTCTCTTCGCTGCTGACCAGGATGTGGCGGGCGGTTGCACGGGCCATGGGTACTGCTCCTTGGGGTAAAAAAGCAAGCCTAGCGCACTTGCTTGGGGTATGTCTCGCCAGGCTTGCAACCATCGGCCTAGAGTTTTTGTGCCGCCTCGCGCAACAGGGATTCGGTCGAAGCCCAGCCCAGGCAGCCATCGGTAATCGACACGCCGTATTTCAGTGCGCCCTTGCCCAGCGCCTGGCAACCCTCGAACAGGTGCCCCTCGATCATCACGCCGACCAGCGAACGGTCGCCGGCCAGACGCTGCGCCAAAACATCATTGAAGACGGCCGGCTGGCGCGCCGGGTCCTTGCCGCTGTTGGCGTGGCTGCAATCGACCATGATCCGTGCCTGCAGGCCGGCTTTGGCCAATGCCTGGCGGGCCATGGCGATACTGTCGGCATCGTAGTTCGGGCCTTTGTGGCCGCCACGCAGTACCAGGTGTGTGTCCGGATTGCCCAGGGTATCGATGATTGCCGGGTGGCCCTGCGCATCCATGCCGAAGTGGCGGTGCGAGTGGGCAGCGCTGCGCATGGCGTCGCTGGCGATGGCAATACCGCCGTCGGTGCCGTTCTTGAAGCCCACCGGCAGCTCCAGGCCACTGACCATTTCGCGGTGGATTTGCGATTCGGTGGTGCGTGCGCCAATCGCGGCCCAGGCCAGCAGGTCATCGAAGTAGCCGGCGGCCATCGGTTGCAACAGCTCGGTGGCGATGGGCAGGCCGCGCTCGATCATGCTCAGCATCAGCCCACGGGACAAGGCAAGCCCCGAGTGCATGTCGTCGCTGCCATCCAGCTGCGGGTCGTAGGCCAGGCCTTTCCAACCCACTGTGGTACGCGGTTTTTCGACGTAGGCGCGCATCACCAGCAGCAGCTTGTCGTCGACTTCGCGGCTGAGGGCGGCCAGGCGGTCGGCGTATTCCAGGGCTGAGCGAGGGTCGTGAATCGAGCAGGGGCCGACGATGACCAGCAGGCGCTGATCGCGGCCTTCGAGGATGTTGCGGATAGCCTGGCGATGGGCCTGGACTTGCTGGGCCAGTTCGCTGGGCAGTGGCATCTGCTGCTTGAGCAGGTGCGGGCTGGGCAGGCGTTTGCTGACGGTGGTGTTGGCCGCTTGCGGCTGGGTCAGGGGCAGGGCGAGGTTGGAAGCTTGCATGGCGTTTTTCCCTGGGCGGACGGCGGGTTCAAGCCCGCGTGGTCGGCCCTATCGAGGTGTTCGACAGATCGTTGAATTCGTATTGGCTGCTGCATTGCCACCTGTAGAGGACCGATCGGAGGCGGCAGGCTGGCCCGAACGGGATTGGCTAAATCGCCAGGCATAGGTGTTTGCGTAGTAGTAAGTGGCGTAGTTCATGAATCTGTCCTCAATGTGAATCGGTGTTGTTCAAAGGCCTGAAAAGCAAAACCCCCGGTCGGGGAGCCGACCGGGGGTTTGAGTATTCTCATGTTCGGCGGCCCCTCGAAGGTGGGCGCCGTGTGGGTATCGGCGCCTAGTGGCTAAACCAATACCCAAAGTAATAGCTGGCAGGTGCCACGCAGCCGGCAACGGCCAGCACAGGGCGCAGGCTGCGACCGGTGTGGTTGGCGTGGTTGCGGGTGTGTTTCGGCATGTTGCTCTCCAGTGAATGACCCCGAGCTTACTTCAGTTGGTGCGGGCCATTCAATGGATAAATGCTATGGAGCTGATCATTTATTTTTGTACTGAATGGTTCAATGGCCGTAGCGCCCGACCAGGCTCTGCGCCCCCAGTGCGTGGCCTTGCAGCAGCTCCAGCAGGCCGTTGCGGTCCAGGTCTTCGGGCAATGTACCTAACGGCAGGTCGGTGGCGATCAGGGTCAATGCATAGTGGTGCGGGTTGTCGCCGGCGGGTGGGCAGGGGCCACGGTAGCTGCGGGTGCCCCTCGAGTTTCGGCCCACGGTCAGGTACTGCCCGCTCAGCCCGGCCATACCTTCCTTGAGCCCATCCTGTTCGGGGTCGATGTTGTAGGCAACCCAGTGCACTACGCCGACACCCTTGCCGCCGTCTGGGTCGAACATGATCAGGGCCAGCGATTGGGTGCCTTCGGGCAGGTTGTCCCAGCTCAGTTGCGGGGTGCGCTCCTCGCCGGCACCGCAGGCCGGGTCCAGGCCAACCTGCTGCAACGCAATCACGCCACCATCGGTGAACGACGAGGAGCTGATCGACAGCGCGCCTTGGTTGCTGCTGTTAGCCAAGGCCGCGCAAGGCATCAGGGCGGCGAGCAGCCAGGGTTTGAGGTTCATGGCAACTCCTTGGCAGGGCGTTGGAGCGCAGTGTAGCCCAGGCCCGCGTCAGTGGCTGTCCTGGTCCTCGGCGGTGCCACCGCTGTACCCGGCGCCGGAGCCCGTGGCTTCGCCAGTGCTGTTGGAACCGCCGCTGGCGCCGTCGGCGGCATCGGTATTGCTGCCGGTGTCGCTGCTGTCGTTGCTTTTGCCACTGCCGGGGCTGTTGACGCTGCTGTCATCACCGGCGGTCTTGCCGCCAGACTGGTCGGTTTGCGGGCGGCTGTCGGTATGGGTATCGGTGGCGGCGAACGTAGTGCCGGCGAGGCTGGTCAGGGCCAGCGCCAGACACAGGGAGAGCGGGCGAATGCGGATCATGGGACGTCTCCTTTGCGGATGATCTGTCATTCGTTTGGCTGGGGGTGTGAGGAGGGGTGCCTTCTGGGCGACGAGTGGTCGCAGGGGAGGGGCCGCTGTGCGGCCCCTGGGGTCAGTGCGTTTCGCTACGGGCAGCCTGCACGGGCTCCACTGGCTCCAGCGGCGGATGCTCCTGGGCCGCATGCATCAGGTCTTCGGTCACCCTCAGCTCGGCGCCGGTTGGCGAGAAGGTCGTCGAAGCGGTGAACGGGGCTGGGTGCTCCGCGGCCGGGCGCTTGCCACGGCGCCACATGAAGAAGCACACCATGGCCAGGTTGACCACGGCAAAGGCCCAGAACAGCCCGGCCTCGCCAAATTCGCTCATCATCGGCGAAATGGCCACCGGCGCCATGGCCGAACCCAGCGAGTTGATCAGCAGCAGGCCCTGAATCATCGGTACCAGCGCATCGGAAGGCGCGCGGTCGGCCGCGTGGCTGACCGCCACCGGGTACAGGGTGAACACGCCGCCACCGAGCAGGAACAGCATGGCCGGCAGCAGGAACGAGTCCGACGGCAGGAACACCGTGATCAGCGACAGCACCACGCACAGGGCAGCCAGGGCAATCAGCACATCTTGGCGGTCCTTGCGGTCGGACCAGCGCCCGACCGGGTATTGCAGCAGCATGGCACCCAGGATCACCCAGGCCATCATGTTGCCAACTTCCCCTACCTCCAGGCCGATGCGTTGCAGGTACAGCGGCAGCAGCGCATAAATACCGGCAATGGCCACGCCCGAGCCGAAGCAACCGACCAGGCCCGACGGCGCCACACCCAGCAATTGGCGGGGCTTGAGGGGTTCGACCTGGTCCAACAGCGGCGACACCCGCGGCAGGATCACGATTGGCAGCACCGACAGGGCGGCCAGTACGCCAGCCAGCATGAAGGGTGCGGTTTCGCCCAACTGGGTAATTTCGCCAAGGCCGGCCTGGGCGATTACCCCGGCACCATAGAACGCGATCATGTACAGCGCCAGCAAGCGACCACGGATTTTCGCGTCACCGGCCAGCAGCAGCCAGCTTTCGATCACCAGGAACACGCCGACGGCCGCCCAGCCATTGATCAGGCGCAGCACAGACCACCAGGTGACGTCATAGAACAGCCCCTGCAGCAGGATGGTCACGGCGATCAGCGAGGCGAAGCTGGTATAGGCGCGGATGTGGCCGATGCGCAGGATCAGCCGGTCGTTGAAGATGGCACCAAGGGTCAGGCCGATGAAGTAGGTCGACGAGACGATACCAATGGTGGTGGCGGACTCACCGGCAGCGCCCAGGCGCAGGGTGGTCAGGGAAGACATGAAGCCGTTGCCCAGGGCGATGATGAACAGCCCGAGCAGGGGCGCCAGCGCCATGGCCAGCAAACGCGGAGACATACGTACCTCTAGTTGGATGAGCGGAATGAGCGCCTTCTCGGACGCGCACACCGGCTCGGCCCAACAAGGGGCGAGTGGCGACACGGATGCGACCTGGGCAAGACTCAACCGCTGGGCCTTTTGGGAAGGGGCCGGGCGGGGAGGGTTGAGCCTATTTCACATGTGCGTTCATGTGTTCAGGCGCTGACTCTGTCTTTGCTGCTGGTTGCCACCGTTCAAGGCGACGGGCGAAAAGGAAGCGGGATTCTACGGGCTTGGAAGCTTTTGCCCAAGGGGCAACGGTATGCGACGAGACGCCGCAGTCTGTGGGCGACATGAAAGTGTCTTTTACAGACAATCTTGAGGGCTGCTCCGACAGGGGTGAGGTTATCTGGGCAATCTTGCAGACTGCTGCATAATGCTGAACCCACACCAAGGAAGGCCCCCATGTTCGCGTCGTTGTTTGCAGTCCTGGCCCCGGTATTCATCGTCGCCGGCATCGGCTATATCTGGGCCCGCAAGGGCCTGGACTACCCCACCGAGTTCATCGCTCGGGTGGTGATGACCGTTGGCACACCGTCATTGGTACTGTCCACCCTCAGCCGCACCGAGCTGGACCCCGCCGCCTTCACCAGCATGGCCATGGCCTGTCTGCTGTGCACCCTGGGCATGGCCATGGCCGCTTTGCTGGTGTGCCGCGTTTCGGGGATGCACTGGCGGGTACTGCTGCCGGCGTTCATGTTCCCCAACACCGGCAACATGGGGCTGCCGATCAGCCTGTACGCCTTTGGTGAACATGGCCTGGCCCTGGCCGTGGCGTTCTTTCTCACCCTCTCGATCGTGCAGTTCACCATTGGTATGGCCATTTCCGGCACTGCCGCTTCGCTCAAGGCTTTGCTGCGCAACCCCATCGTGATCAGCCTGGCCGGTGCCATGCCGATCATATTTCTGGACTTCGAGCTGCCGCGCTGGCTGGCCAATACCGCGGACTTGCTGGGTGGCATGACCATTCCGCTGATGCTGCTGACCCTCGGGGTATCGCTGGCCAGCATTCGCCTGCGCCATGTTGGCAGTGGCATGCTGCTGGGTGGTTTGCGCATTGGCCTGGGGGCCGGGGTGGGCTGGGCGGTGGGCGCAGCGCTGGGTATGGAGAGCCTGGAGCGTGCAGTGCTGGTGGTGCAGTCGGCGATGCCGGTAGCCGTGTTCAACTACCTGATGGCGGTACGGGCCAACCGTGAGCCGGAGCAGGTGGCAAACCTGGTGATGTGCTCGACAGTGCTGTCGTTTGCCTGGTTGCCGGTGGTGTTGGCCTGGTGGATGTAGGGCAGTGGCCACGACATCTTCCGGCCCTTTCGCAGCACAAGGCTGCTCCTACACGCACTGCCTCGCATTTGCAGGCGATGCCGTCGCTGTAGGAACAGCCCTGTGCCGCGAATGGCTCAGAAGTCTACACTGGCCGACAATCGCAGCACTCTCGGCGTACCTTGGGTCAAGTAGTTGTTGGAAGTCGACGCCGAAGCCCAGTACGCCTTGTTCGCCACGTTCTCCACGTTGGCGCGCAATGTCACTTGCTTGTCATCGACCTTGAAACGGTAGCGTGCGCCCAGGTCCACTCGGGTCCAGGCCGGAATGCTCAGGCTGTTGGCCGCATTCACATACTGGCCACCCGTGCGCAGCAAGCGGGCACTGAGCGCGGCGCCTTGAATGCCAGGCACGTCCCAGTCGGCACCCAGGTTGTACTGGAAGCGTGGCACGCCAGCGGCGCGGTTGCCGTCGTTGCTGCCATAGGCCGTGTGCTTCTGCTCGGTGTGCATGAATACCGCGCCTGTCAGCAGGCGCAAGCCGTCGACGGGCTCACCAAACAGGTTCAGTTCCACGCCTTTGTTGACCTGCTCGCCGTCCATGCTGAATGTGTCCAGCGCAGCGCCCGGAGCGCGGTAGGTGACGCTGTTGGGCTGTTCGATGCGGTACACGCCCAAGGTGGCGCCAAAACTGTTCCAGTCCAGTTTCACCCCAGCCTCGACCTGCTTGCTGCGCTTGGGCGGGAACACCTCGTTGGCATTGCTGACACTCGACGGTGCCGTCGGGCCCTGGGCCAAGCCCTCGATGCGGTTGGCATAGAACGACACATGCTCCCAAGGCTTGATCACCAAGCCATACACCGGTGTGGTGATCGACTCGTCGTACGGCGTGTTGCGCACCCCCGTGGCGGTCGCCCAGCTGTCGACGCTGATCGATTGCCGGCGCACACCCACGGTCAACAGGACGCGGTCATCAAGAAAACCCAGGGTGTCGGACAATGCGACGCTCTTGTTGCGGTTTTTGCCGACGATGCGCGGGTCGTGCAGGTCGCTGCCAAAGTAGGTGTCGGTGGGGCGCGGCACTTTCACCGGGTTGTACAGGTTGCTGTCATAACGCTTGCTGGCAACCAGTGCCTCGTAGGCCGAACGCTGTTCACCCCACATGCCTGACAGGCCGAAATTGACCCGGTGGCTGACCGGGCCGGTGGCAAAGCGGCCATTGAGCCCGGCGACGGCGCTTTTGTTGTCCTCGTCGTGGGGCGAATACAGAAAACCGCCGCGCGCGGTGCCGTTCGCGTCGCTGACGTACAGCGAGGAGTATTCGCCGTTCTCACGCGTGTGCTTGGCGCCGGCGCCGGCATACAGCATCCAGTTGTCGTTCAGGTCGTACTCGGCGTTGAGCATGCCGTAGGTGTCTTCCAGCTGCGACCAGCTCCAGGCTTGCGAATAGTTGTCACGCGCTGAAGGCGCGTGGGGCACCTTGCTGCCGGTGGGGTAGATCACCGCGCGGCCCTGGTTGATGCGTTCCTTCTGGTAGCCCAGATCGGTGGACAAGCGCAGCCGCTCGCCACGGTAATCAAGGGCCACGGCAACCAGGGTGGAATGCTGGGCTTCGTCGTCCACGCCAGTGCCGCCGTCATGCTGGGCCAGGTTGATGCGGGCGCCGAAACGATTGTCCTCACCAAACCGCGTGCCCAGGTCGAGATGGCCGCCAATGTTGTCGCCAGTGGCATAGTCGAGGGTAACGTGCCGTGTGGGGGTATCTTCGGCGCGCTTGGGCACCAGGTTGATTGCACCCCCAATGCCGCTGCCTTGCGGTGCGACCCCATTGAGGAAGGCACTGGACCCTTTGAACACCTCGACTCGCTCGAGCGCTTCGGTGGTCACGATCTGCCGCGGCAGTACGCCGTAAAGGCCGTTGTAGCTGATGTCGTCGGTGTTCAGCGGCAAACCGCGAATGGTGAACACTTGCGAGAAGTTGCCGAAGCCCGCCGACTGGCGCACCGACGCGTCATTGAGCAACACGTCACCCAGGGTGCGGGCCTGCTGGTCGGCGATGGTCTTGGCGGTGTAGCTGGTAACGCTGAACGGCACGTCGCTGATGGCCTGGTCGCCGAGCACGCCCAGGCGCGCGCTGCGGGCTACCTGGCCACCTTGCCAGGTGTCGCTGCTGGCGGCCAGGTCGCTGTTGATGGTGGTCGCACCCAGTTCCAGGGCATTGCCCAGGTCGACCGTCGGCGCCAAGGTATAACCGCCGCTGTCGGTGGTGATCAGGCTGTAGCCACTGCCGGCCAGCAGGCGGGTGAAACCTTCCGGGACGCTGTGGTTACCCTGCAGGCCCTGGCTTTGTAGGCCGTTGAGCAGGGCCGGGTCGAACGACAATGGTACTCCGGCGCTGGCGGCGAAGCGCGCCAGCACGTCGGCCAGTGGGCCAGCGGCCAGGTGATAGGTGCGCGGGGTGGTGTCGGCGGCCATCGCCGTGGGGGCCAGGGCGGCCATGGCGATGGCAAGGCTCAGTGCCTTGAAGGGCAAGCGGTACGGCTGGCGGGGCGTCATGCAAGCATCCTGTGGGTGCAGAAAATGAAGGTTCTGCACTCATCACCGGACGACGCAGGTAAAGGTATCACTGACTTTTTCGCGGTCCCTGTAGGGGCGTGTCAGCTTAGGGGCTCCACCGTCACCCAGTAACGGGTCAAACCCTGGATTGATACAGGTAGGGTGTCACCCAGCAGCCGCAAGCTGGCGTCGGTGTCTGCCACTGGAAAGGCGCCCGATACCTTCAGCTCGCGCACTGCCGGGTGGCAGCGCAGCACGCCTGGGCGATAGCGACCTAACTCCAGCAACAGGTCGGCCAGGCGCATGTCGCGCGCCAGCAGCATGCCGTGCTCCCAGGCCAGGTCACCGGTTTCCAGCGCTGAGGCGGGCAGTACTCGGTCGGCATCGAAAGCGCTGCGCTCGCCAGCCTTGAGCAACAGGCTTGCGGCATGCAGCGGGCGTGTAGCCACTTCGCCTTCAAGTACGGCCACCCGGGTCAGCGCGCCATCGATACGCACGCTGAAGCGTGTGCCCAGCGCAGTCGCCTGACCATGCAGGGTGCGCACTAGCAGCGGCCGCGCCAGGGTGGCAGGGTCCTTGGCGCTGGTGAGCAGAATCTCGCCCGCCAGCAGGTCGATGCGGCGCTGTTGGGCGTCGAAGGTGATATCGATGGCTGTGTCGGTGTTCAGCAGCACCTGGCTACCGTCGGCAAGTGTCAATGCGCGTTGCTCGCCGACCGCGGTGCGCGCATCGGCGGTCCATTGCTGCCAAGGGGTTTCACGCCAGGCCAGCCAGGCCGTGGGTGCTGCCAGCAGCCACAGCCCCAGGCGCTGCAGGGCCTGGCGACGGCTTACCGCCCCGTTGCGGCTCAGGCGGCGCAGGGTTTCACCGGTAACCGGGGTGGGCAGGCGGCGGAAATCACCGAGGATGGCCTCGGCACGCTGCCACGCCTGGGCGTGCTGGGCGCTGCGTTGGCACCAGGCCAGGACCGCACGGCGATCGTCCTCGGTGGCGTTGCCCGACTGCAGCTGCACCAGCCAGTCAGCGGCTTCGCCAAGGATCAGTGGGTCGATGCGCTGCACCATCAGTCGATGCTCAGGCAGGCAAGGAAAGCCGTGCGCATGTCGCGCTTGATGGTGATCAGCGAAACCTGCAGCTGTTCTGCAATTTGTGCGTAGGTCAGCCCGTCCAGCTGCGACAGCAGGAACACCTGACGTACACGGGCCGGCATGTCGCGCAGCATGGCGTCGATGCGGTACAGGGTTTCGAGGATCAGCCAGCGCGTTTCCGGCGAGGGCACCTCGGGTTGCGGCAAGTGTGCGATGGCTTCCAGGTAGGCGCGCTCGACTTCCTGGCGGCGCCAGCGGTCGACCACCAGGCCCTTGGCGATGTGGGTCAGCAAGGCCCGGGGTTCATTGCCGAAAAAGCTGTTGCCCTGCCGGCTGAGCAGGCGCACGAACGTGTCATGAGCCAGGTCGGCGGCATCGCAGGCATTGCCCAGTTTCCGCCCCAGCCAGCCCTGCAGCCAGCCATGGTGCTCGGTGTACAGCGTCTGGACTTGCAGGTTCAGGGTAGGGTCGGCGGGCGGCATGACGGGCGCGAGGCTCCGGGCGAAGGGTGCAATTAAGAATTGATCGCATTCTAAGCGCCATCCACGGAGCCTGGCAATGCGCAGGCACTACAAGGCTTTGGCCAGAAACGCCGCTGTACGGCTTTCGCTACAGCCAGCCACGACTTGCGGGATGCCGCTGACCACCACCTTGCCCCCGGCATCGCCAGCTCCCGGCCCAATATCGATCACCCAGTCGCTTTGCGCCACCACACGCATGTCGTGCTCGACCACTACCACGCTGTGCCCGCCCTCGACCAGGCGGTTCAACTGCACCAGCAGCCGGTCGATGTCCTGCGGGTGCAAACCGTTGGTGGGCTCATCCAGCACATACAGCGTTGCCCCGCGGGCGATGCGTTGCAGTTCGGTAGCCAGCTTGATCCGCTGCGCCTCGCCACCGGACAGCTCGGTGGCCGGTTGGCCCAGGCGCAGGTAGCCCAGGCCGATATCCTGCAGCACTTGCAGGCAACGTCGCACCGGTGGCTGTTCGGCAAATACCTGCAGGGCTTGGTCGACGGTCATCTGCAGCACTTGCGCGATGTTCATGCCTTGCCAACTCACCGCCAGGGTTTCGGGGTTGTAGCGGGCGCCATGGCAGGTTGGGCAGGGCGCGTAGACACTGGGCATGAACAGCAACTCGACGCTGACGAAACCTTCACCCTCGCAGTTGGCGCAGCGGCCCTTGGCAACGTTGAAAGAAAAACGCCCAGCGTCGAAACCCTGCGCCTTGGCCTGCTCGGTGGCGGCGAACAGCTTGCGTACATGGTCGAACAGGCCGGTATAGGTGGCCAGGTTGGAGCGCGGTGTGCGGCCGATTGGCTTCTGGTCGACCTGCACCAGGCGCTTGATGCTGCCAAGCCCCGCACTCACCTGGCCGCTACTGGCCTGATCAGGTTCGTCTTCCAGGCTGTGTTCTTCGGGCTCGCCACGTTGCTCGGCATGACCCAGGTGTGCCCCTACCAGTTCCAGCAGGGCCTGGCTGACCAGGCTGGACTTGCCAGAACCGGAAACACCGGTAACGGCGGTGAAGCAGCCCAGCGGGAAGGCAGCGCTGAGGTTATCGAGGTTGTTGCGCGTGATGCCTTCAAGCTTCAGCCAGTCGCAGGGCTGACGGGGGGCGCGTTTGGTCTGGGGCGGGGCGCTGAACAGGTAGGCACGGGTGCATGACTGCTCGACCTCGGCCAGGCCCGCAGGCGGCCCGCTGTAAAGAATGGTACCGCCATGCTCACCGGCAGCCGGCCCTACATCCACCAGCCAGTCGGCGCGGCGCATGGTGTCCAGGTCGTGCTCCACCACATACACCGAATTGCCTGCATGCTTCAGGCGTTGCAAGGCTTCGAACAGCGCTTCGCTGTCGGCTGGGTGCAAACCGGCCGATGGCTCGTCGAGCACGTAGATCACGCCGAACAACTGTGAATTCAGCTGGGTAGCCAGGCGCAGGCGTTGCAGCTCGCCGGAGGACAACGTCGGGGTGCTGCGCTCAAGTGCCAGGTAACCAAGGCCCAGGCCGAGCAATGTGTCGATACGCTCCAGCAGTTCGTTGGCGATGCGTTGGGCGGCCAGGCGCTTTTCCAGCGTCAGCTCATCCTGCTGCAGTGTCAGGTAGTCTGCCGCCGCCACCTTGCGCAACACTTCGGCCAGCGCCTGCAACGGCAGGTGCGACAGCTCGGCGATGTCCAGGCCGGCGAAGGTCACGCCCAGCGCGTCGCGCTTCAGGCGCTTGCCCTGGCACAGCGGGCAGGGGCTGGGGCGCATGTACTGAGCCACGCGCTTGCGCATCTGCGCGCTTTGCGAGTGCATGAACGTATGCAGCACGTAACGCCGTGCACCCATGAACGTGCCTTGGTAGCTGGGCTCCAGTTTGCGCTTGAGTGCGTCGCGGGTCTGCGCTGGGGTCAAGCCGGCATACACGGGCGCGGTAGGCGTTTCTTCGGTGAACAGGATCCAGTCGCGTTGCGCCTGGGGCAGGTCGCGCCAGGGAATGTCCACGTCATAGCCCAGCGTCACCAGGATGTCGCGCTGGTTCTGCCCCTGCCAGGCCATCGGCCACGCGGCCACCGCCCGCTCGCGGATAGTCAGCGACGGGTCGGGGACCATGGTCGCTTCGGTCACTTGGTAAACCCGGCCCATGCCGTGGCACTCCGGGCAGGCGCCCTGAGGTGTGTTCGGTGAAAAGTCCTCGGCGTACAGCATTGCTTGCCCGGCCGGGTAGTGGCCCGCGCGCGAGTAGAGCATGCGGATCGAGCTGGACAGGGTGGTGACGCTGCCCACCGAAGAGCGGGCACTTGGCGTACCACGTTGCTGTTGCAGGGCCACTGCCGGCGGCAGGCCGTCGATGGCATCCACGTCGGGCACGCCAACCTGGTCGATCAGGCGCCGGGCATAGGGCGCTACCGATTCGAAATAGCGGCGCTGGGCCTCGGCATAAAGCGTGGAGAAGGCCAGCGATGACTTGCCCGAACCGGACACGCCGGTAAACACCACCAAGGCGTCGCGAGGGATATCGACATCGATGTTCTTCAGGTTGTGCTCGCGGGCGCCACGGACGCGGACGAAACCGGTGGGAGTGGGTGAGCGTGGCGGCATCTGAGCGGTCCTTGGCAGTTTGGAGCGCTCACGTTAGCAGCATTTGCCGAGGCTGTACTGGCCTGCGCCTTGGCAAGTCGGTGCGCGAAGAGGCCGGGTCAGCCCGAACGAGTATCAGGACCTTGGTTCGCGAGTGCCTAGCACATCACGAATGTTGTCCACCACGTTGCTGTCTTTGATCACATCGCTCAGCCAGCCCTCCAACGGCATGTTGCCCCACTTGATCGCACGTTCGATCAAGTAAGGTACCGGGCTCTGCGGCTCGCTTTGCTTGAAAAACTGGGCGATGCCCGCAAGCATGGTGAAAGCCTCGTCGCGGGTCAGTGGTGTCGTGCGCATAGGGGCAGGCGCAGAGGCCTGGACGGGCGTGTTCATCGGTTCACCTGCTGCGTCAGTAGAGACAAAGATGGCCTCGGGTTCTGCTACCGCCACCGCTGCGGGGTGCAGCTCGACGCCGCGATCCTTGAGCAGTTTCTCCGCCAGCTGGCTGGCGCGCGACAGCATGTCGGCAAGGCTGGCGAAGCTGGGCGCCTCGTGGCCGAACAGGCGGTCGGCGCTGGCCTGCAGGCGTTTGCACGCATTCAGACTGGTGCCGATCTGCAGCGCCTTGGCACGCAGGTGATCAGTGTCGCTCAGCGCTACCGAGCGCTGGAAAATCTCGGCGTTGATCTTGCCTTCGTTCAGTGCTGTCTGCATTGCCTTGGGGTTCTGCAGGGCGAGGTTTTCGACGTGGCGTGACTCGTCATAGCGCAACACGCCAAAATGCTGCCCTTGGGTAATGGGCAAGCCACCGGCAATGTCGGTGAGCGTGGTCTTCAGCCAGGACAGCCGCGCCGCGCGCTCGTCCAGGCCGTCTTCAAGCGTTGGGAACAGGGTGTCCCAGAACGTATCCAGAAGCCGTTCGGTCAGCTCTAGGCCAAAAGTGATGCCTTCGAAGTGCTCACGCTGGGCCAGGCCCTCGCTGAGCCAGGCCACCAGCATCAAGTCTTTGCTTTGCTGCGCCAACCCTTGAGCCGACAGGTTGATTACCTGCTCCCAGTCGGCAGTCTTCAAGTCGGTTTGCCAGTCGCCCTGGGTCAGGTAGTCAGGGTCCGCCCGGCGGGCTTCCTTGATCTGGTCGAACAAGGCAGAGAAGCTCAAGTCTTCGCCACTGCCACCTTCGATGGGTGCGGCCAGTGTGGCCAGCGAGAGGTCATTGAGGATTTCAGGCATATAACACTCTGGACATGGCTGATGAACAGCGTGCCAGAAAACTGGCACGCCGCGCAGTACAGGCCGCCGAAGCGGCCCATGGCTTAGGCGAACACTTTGTTCGCGGTACGGTCCCAGCCACCGACGATGTTGCCGCCGGCCTGGCCGTCGGTGCGGTTCTGCTGGGTGTAGGTGGTCTTGATACGGGCAAAGTTGAAGCTGATTTCTTCTACAGGCAGGTCGCTGACCGCCTTGTCTTCACCGCCTTGGTTGCCACCGGCGATGAACTTGACCGACGACACCACGACTTCTTCCATGTCGATGGTCAGGTAGGTGACCTTGTCGCCACCGGCGCGGTTCACGTTCAGCTTCAGCTTGGCGATGTGCTTGCCGGTGCAGCAGTGCTCGAACAGCTTGGCCGAAGCCTTGTCGACGGCCTTGCGGATCTTGAAGTCGCTCAGGGCAACACGCTCGGAAGACGCACCACCCGAGGAGCTGGCGGTAGCCGAGGTTGCCTGGGTGGCGCCGTACTCGTAGCCCAGCACTTCGATCCAGTCCTTGTGTTTTTCATCCAGTACTTCGCCTGGGATGCCGTCGATTTGGATATACGCGTCAAATGCCATTGTGAAACTCTCCATTAACAACGTGTAAAGGGTTGCTCATGCGCCCCTTGGTTTTGACCTCGCCGGGCATACCGGCAGAGGTAGCTTGCCGCCACCCGGGCCTCCTCCTGTGAGGCCCGGGCGACCGGTTCTTGCGGCGTGGCTCAGTTCAGCCCACGCACTTCGATTTCCACCCGGCGGTTGGGCTCCAGGCACTTGATCAATTGCGCCCGCGGTTGTTGCATGTCGCAGTTGACCAGTGGTTTGCGGCTGCCTTCGCCTTGCGCGACCACCAGCTCGGCGGGCACGCCCTTGCCGACCAGGTAGGTGCGGATGGTTTGCGCCCGTTGCTTCGAAACCTGCAGGTTGCCCTGGCTGTCGCCGAGCTGATCGGCGTGGCCAGAGATGACCACCTTGCCGATGTTCGGGGTGTTCAACAGCTTGCTGGCAATCGCGCTCAGTTGGTTCTGGCCTTCGTTCTTCAGGCTCTGGAAGTCGGCGCGGCCAAAGGCGAACAGGGTGTCGGATTCCAGCGTGATGGTCTCGATCGAGCGCAGCGACTGGGCCCGCAGGCTGTCGATGTAGTTGCGTGAGCTGGACATCAGGAAGGCGTTGTCGAGGATGCGTGGCACGTCCGGCTCACGGATCTGGTCGCTGTAGAAGGTGATCTGGCGGCTGGCGTACAGGTAGTCCTGGTCGCCGCTGGCGTCGCTACCGGCTGCGGCCATGCGCTTGCCGGTGTGGCGGGCGATGGCCGGGTACCAGTAGTCCGGTAGGTGCGCCTTGAGGAACGCAGGGTCAGCCTTCTCGCGCATTGCCTGCGAGAGCATCACGTAGGTGTCCAGGGTCGCTTTGCCGAAGTCGGCGATCGACTGGGCGCGGTTGTCATGCGGCAGCGCCTCGGCCTCGACGCTGTCGACGCCGCTTACCGGCTGCAGCTCGCGGGTGTTGCGTTGGTAGACCTTGAGCGTGGTCAACAGGTACAGGGTACGGGTCAGGTTATCGGCCGTGGGCTTGAGCATCACGTTCTGCAGCGTGGCGAAGTAGCGGCTGCGCAGCAGCGGCTCGACCGCATGGCCCTGGTACAAGCCCAGGCGCATGCCAAGCGGCACGCCCTGCTCGTGGTGTTGCTGATAGTAGTGCGCGGCCCAGAAGCGCAAGCGGTCAAGGCTTCTCCAGGCGGTGTACTGGCCGCTGCCAGCCTGGTCGTCGGCCTTGGCCTGAGCCAGCTCGCCGGCAATGCTGGCCAGGGTGGCGCGGTTGTTCAGGTACGACCAGCCCCACAGGCTGCAGAGCACCAGCGCTGCCAGGCCGGCGGCGCCAACCCACCCGGCCTTGCGCCGGCGCTCGCGGTGGTTGCTGGTGTACAGCGCCACCAGGTGCTGGTCGGGAATGATGACCTTGCGGAACAGGCTGTTGATGAACAGGGGGGCTGGCTGGCTGCCGGCAGTGCCAGAACCTTCAACCTGCTCAAGTGCGAAGCGTTCGGCCACATGCTGGCCGTGGCTGCCCCACTGGGCCTCGTCGGCTTGCAGCGCAGCGGTGAAATAGAACCCGCGCAGCAACTCTGCATTCTGGTAGGGGTTGGCACGCAACAGGCTGTCGACGAATTGCTGCAGGCGCGGCTTGAGCGCGGCCAGCTCCAGCGGGAAGCGATAGGCCGCGTTGTTCTGCCGAGTGACCTGAATGTCCTGGTGTACCAGTTGTTGGCCGGCCACCTGTCGCCAGTAACTGGCCAGCTCGTCCATCGCGTTGCCAAAGCGCTGGCCCCAGTCGGCCTGCTCGTAGCCCTTGTGCGAGAAGGTTTTGCCCATCACTTCACCACGCGCAGCGTCGTCCAGCTGGCGATAGAACGGCGTGAAACCGGGGATCAGATCGCACTTGGTGAAGACCAGATAGATGGGCAGGCGCACTTCGAGCAGTGCGCAGCTTTCCTGGATGCGTTCGCGCAGGCGTTTGGCCACGCGCTCCTGGTCCTCGGCCGAGCCATGCAGGATGTCGGCGATGCTGACGCTGACGATCAAGCCGTTGAGCGGGCGGCGCTGGCGGTGCTGGCGCAGCAGTTGCAAGAAGCCACGCCACTTGCCGGCTTCTTCGGGGCTGTTCATGTAGCGCCCGGCGGTGTCCAGCAGCACCGCTTCGGAGCTGAAGAACCAGTCGCAGTTGCGCGTGCCGCCCAGGCCTGCGACCCGTGCGCCTTCGCGCTCGGCGTAGGGGAAGTTCAGGCCCGACTGCAGAATCATCGTGCTCTTGCCCGCGGCCGGCTGGCCGATCACCAGGTACCAGGGCAGGGCATACAGCGCGTCCTTGGCCGAGGCGCCGCGCGCTTTGTTGCTGTGCAGGCGCTCGATGCTCTGCAGCAGGCGCTCGCGCAACAGGCTGACCTCTTCCCGGTCGGCCGGGGTGGCGCTGAGTACGGCCTGGTCGGCGTCGTCGCGCAGCAGGCCTTCGAGGCTGTGGTGCTGGCCAGCACCGCGGTACAGCAACAGTACATAGCCCGCCGACAGCAGCAGAAACGCACCGATACCCGCCAGCAAGCTGTGCAGCGAGGCAAAGCCCAATGCACGGCCGATGGCCCAGACCAGGAAGATCGCCAGGAAGAATGCCACACCCAGCAGGTAGGGTTGGTAGCGCAGGCAGTAGTACTTGATCTTGTTCATACAGGCGTCGCATCCAGTGCATCGACGAACTGGTCGATGACGTGTTCAAGAGGTCGGTCGTAATTGTGCTGCCGTGGTGCGCCTGGTAGCGGGTTGAGCAGCTTCAGGTGCTGATGTGTGTCGGCGCATTCACTGAGCAGGCGGTAGGCGCTGTTGGCGTGGCGCGACGGGAAGCAGTACAGCCGCGGGTGCATGAAATCGTCGACCAGCAGGCTTACCGCCGGCACGTCGGGTTGCCGGCTCATGCGGGTGAGCCAGGTCAGCCAAAGGTCGGCCGTAGGGTTTTTAAGGCCACGTTCGGCCGGCAGCGGCAACTCGATACCGCCTGCAAAATCGCCATGCAGCGCGGCCCGGCTGATCTGCAGGTGGGCCAGGGCGGTGGCGCTGTCGAAATTTGGCCAGGAACCGTGTAGGGCTCGGGCGACATCAGTCAGGCTGTAATCGTGGAGAAACTTGGTGTGCACGCGGCGGAACAGGTCAAGGTCCTGGCCCTGTAGCGGGCGCAAGGCCTTGATCCGCTCGAACAGGCTGGCGCTGCCAGCGCCTTGCACGGCCTGGTGCAGCAATGGCTTGATCTGTGCGCTGAACAGCTCGCCAAGGGTGTACGGGTTGACCTGTGCAGTGCCTGCTTCACCCTTGAGCAACTGGAAGATGAAAAACGGGTAGCGCCGTTGACTGGCATCGCGCGAGCTGAGCAGGCCACCCAGCAGCCAGTTGCCGTTGCGTGCGCGGTAGTTGAAGAAACACACCGGCAGCGCGTCGAACAACGCCTGCCAGTCATCGCAGTGGCGCATGGCCGCCAGCGATGACTGCAACCAGGCGTCGAACTCGCAGACTTCCTCCGCCGCGCCATGCAGGCTGACGAAGTCCGCGCTCGACGGTAGCTTGCCGAAACAACCGATCATTGGCCGCCCCTGTCGTTCAGGGCGCTCAGCGCCTTGACGTCACCCAGGTCGGTCAGCTTGACCCCGCCAAAGTTGCGCACCACAAGGCTCACGCGACCACTGGCGGTGTTCCAGCTGAAGCGTTGCTGAATGCCATCCAGGTCGTCTACGCGGGCGCTTTCGTTCATACGCAGCAAGCCCCAGCGCCCCGGGAAGTCGAACACGGTCACCCGCGCACCGCTCAGGGTCACTACGTCCAGGCGTGCGCCAGGTGCGTTGCTGGTGCCCGGCCAGGCGAAGCGGTTCCAGCTGCTACGGCCGTTGCGGTAGTGCTGCTCCTGGCCGTCGAGGGTGAACACGATGTCGGTGAAGTTGGCCGACGGCTCCAGCATGATCTCGAAGCCGTTGTCACGGTCAGACAGGCTGGCGATCACCTGGCCCACCGAGCTGGCCTTGTCGATGCTGTTGAGCATGCCAGGGTTGACCAGCGCTGGCCCCTTGCTGTCGCCCACACCCAGGCCCTCACCGCCGGCCAGGTTGCCGATTTCGTTACGTTTGAAGGCGGGCAGCAGGCCGCTGTCCGGGTCGACGAAGCGTTGCAGGTCTTTCACCGACGCTTCATTGTTGCTGCCGCCGGCAATCGGGTAACGGTGCGCCATGACCTGTTCCCACGGTTTGGCAATCTGTTGCGCCCAGGCCTTGGCGATCTGCTGGCCGGCCGGGTCACGCAGGGTCGCCCAGGCGTACTGGATGGGCAGGCTGAACAGCCCCTGCAGTGAGCGGGACAAGCCGTCCTGGCTGGTGTCGACGCTGCTCTCCACATAGTTGCGTACGGTGGTGACTTCGCTTGGCTGGCCTTCCAAGGTTTCGCTGATCAGCTGCTTGCTGCTTTTGCCCACATCCTGCGAACGCTGGATGTTGTTCATGCGTACCTTGAGCTTGCGCAAGGCGGCCAGGTAGCGGTCCATGATGGTGCTGTCGGCGCCTTCGGCGTTGTTTTGCGCAAACACTCGCGCCACCGGCTCGAAACGTTTGGCCAGGCTGCCGTCGTCCACCGCCGGCAGGGCCGGGGCAACGCTGGCGGGCAGGGCGTTCTCGGTGTCGAACAAGCCGGTGACCTTGCTCCAGAAACCGTCATCGCGAGCGGCGCCAGGGGCCGGGATCGCGTGCTTGGTCGGCAGGTCCCACTGGGTGTTGTCATTGACCGCCGCCAGCAGGTTTTTCACAGGCGAGTTCTGCACGTCACTGAGCAGGCCCAGTTGCTCGGTGGCCGAGGCCAGGTCGGTGAAGTGGCGCACACCGACGCTGCTGACCATCTTGTACCAGGCCTGGGTGTAGTCGCGCTTGTAGCGGGTCATGAACTCGCGCACGAAGTTGGCTTTTTGCACGAGCGCGTCGCCGCCTTCACCGTCCAGCACCCAGTCCGACTCGTTGCGCAGGTTGCCCGACACCAGCTTGATCAGTTCGGGCTTGACGAAGGTGTCCCAGCCCTGGCGCGTGTAGATTGCTGGCACGCCAGCGGACCCGTACAGCAGCGCACGGCCCGGTTGGGGCACCAGGTCGTTGAGGCTCAACGTCGGGAACTGGCGGCTCGACTCAAGTTGCAGGCGCAGGTATTCACGATCGACCAGCGAGCTGGAGATCATGAATGCCTTGAGGTTCTGCCGGGTCTCGTCGATAAGTTGCTCGTTGCGCGGCAGTGCCGGCGCCTGGCCTTGCTCCAGCAACTGCACGTAAAGCGGTGCGTTTTCTTCGATTACCCCGGCGTCGGCCGGGGCCCCTTCAGCGGCTGCACCTGTCCAGGCCTGGGGCAGGCTGGCAGCGACGAAGGCCGGATCTGGATGTATCTGGGGCTCGGTCAGCAGCAGGTACAGCTTGAGCGTGTTGTAGGCGTCGATGATCGAGGCCACCTGCTGTTCGTCAAGTCGGCCGAGCATTTCTTCGGACAACGACAGGCCACCGGTGGTGGCGGACAGCTCGGCGGCATCGCTGGCGGTGGCCAGGTTGACCTTGGCGGCGTAGCCACCCAGGCGGGTGTTGGCTGCTGTGGCCTTGGCGGCCAAGGCAGGGGCGAGAGGCTTGCCGTTGCGTTTTTTAGGCAGCGGCGCTGGGGTGAACTCCAGTTCCTGGTTGATGCCGTTGGCGAATGTGTTGAACGCGCGCATCTGCACTTGCAGGCTGCGGGTGATCGGCTCAAGCGCCTGGCTGCGCAGTTGCGCCAGGTATGCGGCACTGCTCACCTGATGGACTGCTTCACCGTGGTAAAGGCCAGCAGCCAACGGCAGGGGGACGCCTTGCAGGCGATGGGCTTCGACTACCGCCATCTGTTCGCGCAGCACTTCCAGGCCCTTGCCTGCGGCCAGCAGTTGCTCGCGATCCTGCGCATGTTCGATCTGCGCCAGTTGCCCGCGCAAGCCATCGAGCCACTGCCGGTTGTTGATGAACGACAATGCCTGCCAGCCAATGAACAGGACACCCGTGGCAACGGCCAGGCCCAGTAACAGCGGGCTGAACGTGGCCTGCCGGCCCAGGCGTGACTGGTACAAGGTCAGGTCGCGGTCCGGGAATATCACCTGGCGGAAGGTGTCGGTGATGAAGTAGCTGCGGTTGCCCACGGGCTTGCCAGCACGTTCGGCAGGCTCATCGTAGGCCGCTTGCAAGGCGAACTCGTCGGCGATGACGTCTTCATAGACTTGTCCCAGCTGCTGCCCGGTCTGCAGCGCACTGGTGAAGTACAGGCCACGCAGCAGCAGCGGGGTCCCGCCGCGATGGCCACGCGTGAAGTGGTCGAGGAATTGCTCGAGTACATCGCTGAGGGCGGCGAAGTACTGCGGGAAGTTCAACAGCGCACTGTCGGCCTCGGCGCCGAGGGCGATCATCTGCGCATCGACGTGCTGGCGAACGTGACCCTGCAAGTTCTTCAGGCGCGTCTGCAGCACGGCGTGCAGGCCACTGTTGCGGATTTCCGACAGGCCAAAGGTCATGCCCAGCGGTTGCTGGCGCTCATGCAGGTCGAGGCCGTCGAATGCCTGGCTGAAGCCCGGTAACTGGTCGGTCTTGCTCAGCATCAGGTAGACCGGCGGGTTGGCGTCGAGGCATTCGGCGTATTCTTCTACCCGTGCCACCAGCTGCGCCGCCAGGGCATTGCGCTCATCGCTGTTGGCCGCCAGCAGCTCGGGCAGGCTGACCACCAGCACCAAGCCATTGATCGCCGCCTTGCCGCGTTGCTTGCGCAACATGCGCAGGAAGGCCGAGAACTCACTGGCTGACTGGTCGTCGCGCAAGTAGCGCCCGGCGGTGTCGATCATTACGGCGTCGGGGCTGAAGTACCAGTCACAATGCTGGGTACCGCTTTCACTGTCGTTGGCCGTGGCGATGCTGGCCGACAGACCGGAATGGGTCAGCAGCGAGGTCTTGCCGGCAGCGGACATGCCCACCACCAGGTACCAGGGCAGGTCGGACAGCGCCGCCTTGCCGCCGCCACCGGCTGAGCGATCGGTGCGCAGCATGGCGATGGCGTGCTTCAGGCGCTCGCGCAATACCTGTTGGTCTCGGAACTCACCCGTGGCGTTCCACGAGCGGTCGACTTCGATTTGCAGCAGGTTCTCCAGGTTGTGCTCGGCGCGGATGCGCTGGTACTGGCGCAGCACGATCACCAGCAGGAAGCAGGCACTGATGATGGCCAGCGCTTCAGGTACGTGATGACGCAGCCACGGCACCAGCGGCGCGACCAGCCAGCCAATCAACAGGCTCGCCAGCCACAGCAATGGCAGCAGCACCCAGAAACTCTTCAACAGACGCAGTAATGTTTTCATGTCTTCCTGACTCGGCTACCTGATGTGTGCTCAGGCACTGAACAGCTGGCGGATTTGTTCGGACAGGGCGGCAACGTCCTTGTCCAGCAACCAGTCAAGCGTCAGGTACACGGCGACGCAGACCAGCGCGATCAGCGCCAGATACACCCACAGCGGCACTTCATGGCGCAGCATCTGCGACACCTGGTCGGGCAGTGCCCAGTCCGGTGACAGCGCTTTGGGCGCCTTGCGGTAGCGGGCAATGTCCTGGCCCAGGGTATTGGCCAGGTAACGCAGCTGGTCTTTCTGGCCAAGGCTGAACTTGCCCTCGAAGCCCAGGGCCAGGCACAGGTGGTAGACCTCGAGCACATCGACGTTTTGCTTGGTGTCAGCACGCAGCGCTTGGACTTTTTCGAAGAAACCTTCCCCGGCCAGGTGCACACCGAAATAGCGGAACTGCAACGGCTGCAGCTCAAAATGCCGACGCAGCGCGTTGTCGCCTGAGCGCAGCACGCTTTCATCAAGGAACGCGCACAGCGCGTACTGAGTGTCCTTGACCTGCTCGACGCTGTAGTTGGCCGCGCGAGCATCCCGCTCCAGGTTGGCGAAGAAGCGTTCTACGCTGCCCTCGAAGGCCGGCACCGAGGTGACCTGGCGGCCGCGACGTACGATCAGCGCCATGCTGATGAAGTCCTGGACCAGGTCCTTGAGCGTCGGTTTGTCGTTGGCGGCCGCGACGGCGCCCTGTTGCAGTACGGCTTCGGTCATTTGAGCACCGCCATCAGTTCAAGCTTGAGGTTGGTAAAGGCGCTGGGCGCATAGAAGCAGATGGCCTGGGCATTGATCATTCGCTCATACACAGTGCCGTGCGGCTCGATGGCGAAATACTGGTTATCCAGGCGCACCGGAATCGCGTTCGGTAACCGCGCGGCATGATTGAGGGTGACGCCAGGCATGGCGCTGTTGACCACCACCTCGATGTCTTCCGGCGAGCCGACCTTGAACGCTCGGGGCACCAGTTCCAGCAGGCTGGCACCGGGCATGTCGGCGTGCACGGCAATATAGAAGTCGGCTTCGGCCAGGCGTGGGTCGTGCAGCTGGCCTTGCCAATGGGACGGTTTGGTCTGGGTCAGGTTGATGACGATGCACTGGTTGGGCACCACGTTGTCGAGCATTACGCGGATCATTTCGTCCAGTTTCACCAGCGATGCCGCAGGGTCCTGGTGGTCGTACTCGGGGATGTCGCTGAGCTGGGTGTCCAGGGTGAAGGTCAGCAGCCCGCCGGCCAGGTCGGCGAGGAACAGGTACAGGCGCTCCGGGTGCAGGCGCGTATGGGCCAGCAGATGCGCCAATTGCGGGTGGGCACGGTTGACCGTGTTCAACAGCCAGAACAAGGTGACGTCGCTGGAGCCGAACTCGGCGATCTGGTCGGCGCGCTCGCGGCGTCGGCCGGACAGCGCCTTGCTCTTGGCCTGCAGGGCACCGAGCAGGCGTTTGCCGAGGCTGGTGATGGTTTCGTGGCTGCCCAGGTGCAGGGTAGGGTGGACGAAATGCGGGTCGAGGTTGAAGCCGCCCATGCTGTTGCGTGTCAGCTTCGCCAGCGGGCAGTAGCTGTAGCCATCGAGGCTGTCGCCGTCGACCAGCATGACCACGTTCAGGCGCAGGCTGGTGATCTCGTTCTCCAGCTCACCTTCATTAAGGTCGGGCAGGGTGTCGAACTGCTTGCGAAAGCGCCGTGCGGCCTTGTGCTCGTGGCCATCCTCGACGTAATTGAGGCCGAATGGCTCGGGCAGCTTGAGCGCGGCATAAACCTTCAGGTCGTTGGCCTTGAGCAGGTCCTTGAGGTCACGCGCGGCCGGCAGCGGATCGTGCTGCGGAGCGTCGTACAGGCTGCCATCAGGGAACACCAGCTTCAGGCGCTTGAGCTGCAGCGAACCGTTGGCCAGGGCGTCTTCGTCCACCTGCAGCGCCTGTACACCCCAATGGAAAGGAGTACTGCGCAGGGTCGCCTCAGCCAACTGGTGCTGGTGGAACTCGTCCTGGTACTGGAAGTGCTGGGGCAGCAGGAACATGCCTTCCGACCACATCACCCGGCTCTGCTTGCTCATTTGACGCTATCCACTAAAGAGTTGAAGGTTGAATCCATGGCGTTGCTGGCCGACTGGCTGGCGGCGTCGCTGGCTTTTTGGATGACCGCGTCCTGCACCTTGTCGGTGAGCGTCGGGGCGGCATCCTTGGCCTTCTGCGCCGCCGCGAGCTGGTCGGCAGTCGGGGGTTTGTTCAGCACATCCACGCCCCGCATGGCACTGATTTCGGTTTTATCCACCAGTACCCGCAGCCCGTCGGATGAGAACCAGATGCCGTCCTTGCGCAGCGAGTTTGCGTCGAAGGCGACTTTCCAGCGTGCGCCTTGTTCATCACGGAAGAACGCCGCCACGCCGACGTAGCGAGCGCTATTGGCCAGAGGCCACTGGTCGATCTGGCCAATGCCCGGTAGCAGGGTGATCTCGCGGGCTTCCACCAGGGTATTGCCCAGTGCCTTTTCCGGGGTATCCCACAGGGTTTCGGCATCGGTTGCGGCGAAGCGCTCAAGGTCGGTCAGCTGGTACACGCGCATCACCACCGACAGCGGCTTGCCCTCGGTATCGGGGTTGAGCTGGTTGCCGCCGTCGGAGGTCAGGATGACCTTCTCGCTGTCAGCCAGCATGTCGGCCGCCCAGCTGTCCTCCATGCGTTTGCCGATACGGTCGGTGACCCCGCAGCCCGCCAGCGCCAGCAGCAGGGCGGCGGTGGTCAGGCGCTTGAAGGCGATGTGCTTGTGTTGCATGACGGCTAAACCTCCGGGTACTGGTCAGGCCAGGCGATAGGCGAAATCGCCATCGCTGCCCAGTTCGATCACAAGGCGCTCGATCGGTGTGTCCTGGGCCATGCGTTCGAGCACACGCTGGGCGAGCTCGGGCATCAGGGTTTGCGACAGGATGTTGTCGATGTTGCGTGCGCCGCTGTCGACCTCGGTGCAACGGGCGGCGATGGCTTTGACCAGCGCCTCGTCGTAGCCCAACTCGGCCTGGTGGTTGCGGGCGAAGCGCTTGGCGATACGCTCGAGCTTGAGGGCGACGATGCGCTCGAGGATCTGGTCCTGCACCGGGTAGAACGGCACGATGTTCAGGCGGCCGAGAAACGCCGGCTTGAACACTTGGTTGAGCTCGTTGCGCAGGCCTTCGACGATGGCCTCTGGCGTTGGCAGCTCGGTGGCATTCAGGCAGGTTTGCATGATGCGTTCGGTGCCGGTGTTGGAGGTGAGGATGATCACTGTGTTGCGGAAGTTGATCTCGCGGCCTTCACCGTCGTCCAGCACGCCCTTGTCGAAGACCTGGAAAAACAGTTCGAGTACGTCGGGGTGGGCTTTTTCCACCTCGTCCAGCAGCACCACGCTGTAGGGTTTGCGGCGTACCGCCTCGGTCAGCACGCCGCCTTCGCCGTAACCGACGTAGCCGGGGGGCGAGCCTTTGAGGCTCGACACGGTGTGGGCCTCCTGGTACTCGGACATGTTGATGGTGATCAGGTTGCGCTCGCCGCCGTACAGCGTATCGGCCAGGGCCAGGGCAGTTTCGGTCTTGCCGACGCCGCTGGGGCCGAGCAGCAGGAACACGCCGATGGGTTTGTTGGGGTCTTCCATGCGCGCACGGGAAATCTTGATGCGTTTGCCGATTTCCTGCAGGGCATGGTCCTGGCCCAGTACGCGCTCGCCCAGCAGGGCCGGCAGGCGCTGTACGGTATCGATTTCGTCGCGCAGCATCTTGCCCAGCGGGATGCCGGTCCAGCCGCTGATGACCTGGGCAATGGCGCCGCTGTCGACCAGGGCGTGGACCAGTGGCTGGTCACCTTGCACACGGGCCAGTTCGGCGCGCAGGGTATTGAGCTGCTCGGCGTCGGTGTCGTTGGCGGCATCCAGTGCCTTGAGTTGCTCGACCAGTTCCAGCTCCTGTTGCCACTGCGCGATGAGCTGCTGCTCGCGCTGCTGTTCGGTCTGCAACGCGGCCTGCAGCTCGCCTAGGCGACGGGCATGGTCATGGCCTTTGCCCGCTTCGTGGCCAAGAACGGCGATTTCTGCCTGCAGGTTGTCGATCTGCCGACGGCAGTCTTCCAGCAAGCCTGGCTGCGACGACTGCGCCAGGGCGATTCGGGCGCAGGCGGTGTCGAGCACGCTAACGGCTTTGTCGGGCAGCTGGCGGCCGGTGATGTAGCGGTTGGACAGGCGCACCGCTTGTACCAGCGCTTCGTCCATCACCGCCACCTTGTGGTGCTCGCGCATCTTGCCCAGTAGCCCGCGCAGCATGTGAATGGCTTTGTCTTCATCAGGTTCTTCGACCTTTACTACCTGAAAGCGGCGGGCGAGGGCGGCGTCTTTCTCGAAGTACTTCTTGTATTCGGCCCAGGTGGTGGCGGCGATGGTGCGCAGTTCGCCACGGGCAAGGGCCGGCTTGAGCAGGTTGGCGGCATCGTTCTGCCCGGCCTGGCCGCCAGAACCGATCAGGGTGTGGGCTTCGTCGATGAACAGGATGATTGGGTGCAGGCTGCGCTTGACCTCTTCGATGACCGCTTTCAGGCGGTTTTCGAACTCGCCCTTTACCCCGGCGCCCGCCTGCAGCAGGCCCAGGTCAAGGGTGTGCAGGGCCACATCCTTGAGCACCGCTGGTACATCGCCCTGGGCGATTCTCAGGGCCAGGCCCTCGACCACGGCGGTTTTGCCGACCCCGGCTTCACCGGTGAGAATCGGGTTGTTTTGCCGGCGACGGGTGAGGATGTCGACCATTTGCCGCACTTCGAACTCGCGGCCCAGGACTGGGTCAATGCGGCCTTCGCGGGCACTTTGGGTAAGGTTGACGGTGTACTGGTCCAGCGCTGGGGTCTTGCCCCCAGCTTTAGTGCTGCTGGCAATCGGTGCTGCGGGGCTGGCCAGGGGGCTGGCCTGCCGCGACTCGGCGCTACCTTCGACCAGTGCGGCAAGGTTCAGGCGCAGGTCATTGGCATTGATCTTTTCCAGCTCCGGTGCCGAAGCCATCACCACTCGGCGCAGTTCGGCATCATCAAGCAGGGCTTGCAGCAAGTGGCCGCTGCGTACTTGGCCAACGCCATACTCGATCGATGCCAGCAACCAGGCCTGCTCGATCATGCGGGTGATGTGCGGCGACAGCGCTGGGGTACGGGTATTGCCTTTCTTGAAGGTGCCCAGGGCGGTGACCAGTTGCGCCTGCAGGCGCTCGGTGACGACCTCATAGTGGCGCAGGATCGGTGCCAGGTCATTGTCACTGCTGTCGAGCAGTTGCAGCAGCAGGTGCTCAACCTCGACATCGTAGTGATGCTCCGACAGGCACAGGGCCGCCGCGCTTTCGGTGGCCGTGCGGCTGGTTTCGTTTAGCTTGGCGAACAGAGACTTCAGGTTCACAAGGCGACCCCATCGTAAGGAATGTGGAAAACGGCGCAACGCGAAGGCTCCGCGTCACGGCCAGGGCGTTTGAGCCAGCCCATCCAGCCCAAGGCGACATTGCCTTTGCGGCCGAGCTGGGCGCGTGGCACTGCCTCGCGCTTGAGGCGCGGGGCGATTTCGAAGTCCAGCCCGGCACCTATATAGAAGCGCACCAACTCGACCAGCTTGCGATAGCACTCGGTGCCCGGCTGAAAACGCTGGTAATCGGCCAGGCTCAGTGGGCCCAGCTCGATGCGAATGCACGATTGGTAATCCCAGGTTCGCTTGCCCGCTACGGCGCTTTGGCCGAGCTGGGCGTTGCGCCGCCCAAGCTGGGTGCGCTGTTCAGGCGGCAGGTGCAACCAACGACCGGCGAACTGCTTGACGTGGATCGGCAACGAGAAATAGAAGCCGAGCATCCGTTCGAGGTTCAGCGCATTGCGCGGCTTCTGGCTGAGCAGGCCGGCAAAATAGCTGAACAGCTCACGACGCAATACTGACGGTTGTTCTTCGAACTTCAGTTTTTGCGCGCGCGGCCCGAAGCCCGCCAGGTTGAGCAGGTAGCCATCGAAACCCGAGGTGCCATTGCGCTCGTGCTCGATATGGAACTTGTATTTTTGCCAGGCCTCGTAGAACAGCGTGGTCATACGGTGCGAGAAGATGTCGAGAAACGCATGGGCGGCATCGTCGCGGTATTGCACATGGCGCTCGAGCAGCAACTCGGTATACGGGCGCGGCAGCACGCCCGACGGCCCGACCAGGCCCATGAAGGTAACCTGCACTTCCGACAGTGGCAGGCCAGCCGGCGATAGCTTGCCTTCGCGCTCAAAGTGCAGGTCGCTGACCTCGCTGGCCGGAAATGCCAGCGACAACTGGGTGCGGAAACGCAGCGGGTCTTCATGGGGCCGGGTTGCCAGGTCCATGCGACCGGTGCGGCTGTAGTGCAGGCGGAGCAGGCGCACCAATTGAAAGAATTCGAATCGGTGCGGCTCGGCTCGGGCCTGATCGATCAGACCAGGGGCTGATCGCCAGTGCGTGCTGGCCATTGGACGATTCTCTTTTCTCGTTGTTGGGTACGCAGGGTCAGTTGGGTGAAGCTGTTCATCGAGCAGTACTGGCCGAAGAAGTGGTCCAGCACCATGCCGAACAGGAACACGCCGCTGCCGGTGTATTGGTGCTCGTCGAGGGTGAGGGTAATGCCTACGCCCCGCACAAAATTCGGCCGCGGATGGCCGATGCGCGCAACCACTGGCTCGCTGCTGATGGCCTTGATGCCATTGATCTGTTTGCGGATGGCCGACACGTTGCGGTAGTTGTAGAGCGACAGCAGTTCCAGCAGCACTTCGCGGCCTTGGCTGACCAGCGACATATGGTTCAGCGACAGGTGCGCGATCAGCCGCCAGATCAAGCCTTTGCCCAAGGGCACGCGCACGGTGGCAGTGGGCTTGCGCAGGCAGCGGATGTCCTTGATTACCGAGTTGGCGGGAATGTTGAAATCGCCACGCTCGCCACCGAACGGCAGCATCAGCGGCACATCGCGGTTGCTGCAGGTGAGGCCGATGCTGAGGGTGTCGCTGCTGGCGCCGATCAGCTCCAGGTCACGGTCGACCACGCGGATGCTCATGGCCGTGGCGTCACCCTGATTGCGCCGACGGGCGACCCAGAAGCTGCTGTGCGGGTCCTGTTCGCCACGGGGCTCGAAAAACGGCAGGCAGGTGGTGACCTGGTCGATGCCGCCAAGTTTGCGCACCCGGCGCACGCGGTCGATCGACACCACTTCGGCAGCGTTGTGCAGCCGGGTATCAGGCGTGACCGGGTACTCGTGCTGGGTGTGGGTCAGCTTGATCGGCTCGGCCTGCTGGCGGAACAGATTGATGATTGGCGTGCAGTTGAGCTTGAAATTGTTGCGCCCGATGTTCTGCGTCAGCCGCGCCAGGCGCTCGCTGAGGTCGTAGTCGGAAAAATAGAAATTGATCTCGACCTGCTCGATAGCCTTGCCTTGCAGGATGCGTGCAAAACCACTGAGGTCGAAGAACATGAGTTTGTCGGGGAAGGTGAAATACTCGTGCAGCAGCCGGTAGCCCAGGAACGAGCGCTCGGAGTAATCCACCAGGCCTTCGTCACGGGTAAAACCCACGGCCTTTAGCGCACCGGCTGGCAGCGCGACTTCACGGCTGCGGCCCTCGTCGTGGAAGCTCAGGGTGGCCTTGGCCAGGTTGTTGAACAGCAACTCATATAGATGCAGCATCAGCGTGGCTTCGCCGTCGAGGAAAAACCGCAGGCGGTCCATTTCCATCTGCCCGAACAGGGCATCACCTGTGGCGGTCAGGCGGATACGCAGGCGTGCGACCAGGTCGGCGCTGTGGCCGTTGAATGCCGAGCGTTCCATTTCGGCGAACGAGGCCTGCTGCACGGCAATCGGCCACAGCTCTACGGGGTAACAGGTGCGGAACTTGCACACCACGCCCTCGACGGCATTGGCATGCATTTCGGTATGGCGCGCCACGTGGTATGCCTCGGTGACTTTCTCATGCCTGCCCAGGCTCAACTCGGCAATCGACATGGACGGGGTCGGGCGCAGGTAATGCGGGTACAGCACCTCGAGGAAGGATTCGACGATTTCCGGGAACTCGTCATCGAGCTTCTTGTGCACCCGCGCAGAAAGGAACGAGAACGCCTCGATCAGGCGCTCGGTATGCGGGTCCTCGCAGTTGTCGCCCTCGATCAGCAAACGAGAAGCGATTTTCGGGTACTGCGCAGCAAACTCCTGGCCGAGGAAGCGCAGGTGCGACAGTTCCTTTTCGTAGTAGGGCAGCAGTTCGTCGAGCATCAGTTGAGGTTCTGCACTTTGTATTCCTGGGTGTTGACCTGCAGCACGGCGTCGAACGACACCTGGCGGCTGATGTCCTGCAGACGCAACACGGCGTCCACGCGGAAGGTCAACATGCGGTGGCCGTCCTGCTGGGCCAAGAGCTGCACACGGACCCGGCGAAAGCGCCGGTCGCCGGTGCTTATCGCACGCTCCAGCTGCTGCTGGATAAGGCGACGATCGTGTGGGTCGAGCACGCTGCGGCTGATGAAGTCAGGCATGCCGTATTCAAGGATGGAACCACCGAGTTGGCTGAAACCGTCGAGCGCCTCGGCGACCAGCGATTGGCGGGTATTCACCAGCACTTCCAGGTCGCGGACGATGCTGGCCTTGTACTCGGCCAGCGAGCAGGTACGCTGCGCGGCCGGCTCGGCCGACTGATAGGGACGGTCGTCCAGCAGTCGGTCGAGCAGCGAGGGCAGCAGGCGGGCCTGGTTACTCATGTGTCATCCCTGTACACAGCGGGCTGTCAGCCGCGCGCGCCTTGTGGCAGCTCGGCGACCAGCCGCAGCGAGGCGGTCAGTTCGTCCAGTTGGTAGTGCGGGCGCAGGTACGTGACGGCCTTGTACACGCCTGGCTTGCCTGGCACCTCGAACACCTCGGCGCGGGCCTCACGCAGCGGGAACTTGGCCTTGGCTTCCTGGCTGGCGGTATCGTCGAGCAGCACATAGCTGGCCAGCCACTGGTTGAGGAAGCGCTCCACGTCCATGCGCGAGGCGAAACTGCCGATCTTGTCGCGCATGATCGCCTTCATGTAGTGGGCGATACGCGAGGTGGCGAAGATGTATTGCAGTTGGGCCGACAGGCGTGCGTTGGCATTGGCGATGTCGGTGTTGTACTGCTTTTGCTTCTGCGCCGACTGGGTGCCGAAGAATGCGGCATAATCGGTGCCCTTGCAGTGCACCAGGGGGATGAAGCCCAGGTCCGACAGCTCTTTTTCGCGGCGGTCGGTAATGGCGATTTCGGTCGGGCACTTGAGGGCGATTTCGCCATCGTCGGTGTTGAAGGTGTGGGTCGGCAGGCCTTCGACCAGGCCGCCCCCTTCCACGCCGCGGATGGCTACGCACCAGCCGTAGCGGGCGAAGGCATCGGTGACGCGGGTGCCAAGGGCATAGGCGGCGTTCATCCACAGGTATTTGTTGTGGTCACGGCCGTCGACGCTTTCGACGAAGTTGAATTCCTCCACCGGCGTGGTATCGGGGCCATACGGCAGGCGGCCAAGCACATGGGGCAGGGTGAGGCCGACGTAGCGAGAGTCTTCCGATGCGCGGAACGATTTCCACTTGGCGTATTCGACGGTGTCGAAGATCTTCGCCAGGTCTCGCGGGCCGGACATCTCGGTGAACGAGTCCCAGCCGAACAGTTCAGGGGAGGCGGCGGAGATGAACGGCGCGTGCGCCGCTGCGGCCACGTGCGAGATCTCTTCCAGCAGGTACATGTCTTCGGGGTTGCGGTTGAATTCGTAGTCGCCGATCAGCATGCCGAACGGCGCGCCACCGAAAGTGCCGTACTCTTCTTCGTAGACTTTCTTGAACAGTGCGCTCTGGTCGAATTCGCTGGCAGCCTTCAGATCACGTACCAGGTCTTTCTTGGAGGCATTGAGCAGGTGAATTTTCAGCGTGGTGCTGGTTTCGGTCTGGTCTACCTGGTACTTCAGGCCACGCCAGGAGGCTTCCAGCTGCTGGAACTCGCGAGCGTGCATGATTTCGTTCATCTGCTCGGAGAGCATCGCGTCGATTTCGGCGATACGCGAGTCGAGCACGGCGATCAGGTCCTTGCTCGGGGTCATCTCGCCTTCGAGCACCTGGTTCACCAGTTCGCCGATCAGGTCGCGGGTGCGGTTGCGTTCGGTGTCGGAACGGGCCACGCGGCTTTGCGAAATGATGCTGTCCAGCAGCGAGGGCTGTGGGGCGAAGTTTTCCACTTCGACCAGTTCGCCAGCCTGTTGCGGTGCGGTTTGCTTGTCGGTCATGTTAAGGCTCCTGCTCAGGCGCGATCGCTGCTGGATGGGTCTTTCACTTCGGCTTCACGGCCGAATTCCTTGCCCAGGGTCTTGAGCTTTTCGGTGTTTTGCAGCACGTCCATCAGCAGCTCTTCGAGCTTGTCGTTGCCGCCCATCTTGTTGCGCAGGTCGGCCAGCTTGTTGCGCACTTCCAGCAGCTTGCGCAGTGGTTCCACCTGCTTGACCACGTTCTGTGGCTCGAAGTCTTCGAGGCTGTTGAAGTTCAGCTCCACGCCCAGCTGGGTGCCGTTCTTGGCCAGGGTGTTGTCGACGCGGTAGGTCAGGCGTGGCTTGATGCCCTTGAGCACACCGTTGAAATTGTCGCGGTCGATGAAGACGAACTTGCGGTCCTTGAGCTTGGGCAGCGGCTCCAGCGGGTTGCCGGAAAAGTCGCCCAGTACGCCGACGACGAAGGGCAGCTCCTTTTTCTCGATGGCATCGCCGATGTCCACGTCGTAGGTGATATGGACCCGAGGCGCGCGGACGCGGTCGAGTTTGTGCTGAGTGCTTTCCTTCTTCGCCATCGTGTTCTCCAGTGCGAGCAGTTCGCTGCGAATCATTGCGCGGCCCGGTAAGGGGCGTTGCGGGTTACAGGCCTTCGATCGTCAGCAGCAGGCGCTGACGGATGTCGTCGTTCATTTCCAGAATGTTGTCGCGGCCCACCAGCTCTTCGAAGCTGGTGTTGCCGGCAATTTGCGTGCTGCTACGGATGACCGAATCGTCGGGAAGTTCCGAACGCACCGGCGAGCTGATGACGCAGAACGGCAAGTCACCAAAGCCCTTGAGGCGCTCGAAGCTCAGGCTGTAGCGCAGGCCTTCGAACAGCCGGCCAAGGCCTGGCGACTTGCTCAGGCAGTAGAACAGCACCAGGTAGTGCACCACGAAGCGGTACAGCTCGGCGCTGCTGCGGTTGGGGTCTTTGATGACGTTGCGAAACCGCGCCAGTTCGAAGGTGTGGAAGCCCACCACCCAGCGTGTCGGGCTGGTGATGCGGATGACCTGGCCGCTCTGTGCGAGGGCCTTGTCGTACTCCAGCGGGAACAGTTCGGGGGTGGTGCTGATCAGGTTCAGCGGCACTTCCAATTCGCTGACCAATTGGAATGGCGCGGCCGAGCCGATGCGATCGTAGAGTTCGATCAGGGACTGGAAATGGCCCTGGGTTTCGCGCCCGCTGCTGCGTTGGGCGCCTTGCAGGTATTCGCCAAACAGGGTTTGCGGACGGATCAGCGGCGCCACGGTGGCAAGGTAATCCGCCGCCTGCGCCTTCAGCGCATCGGAGATCGCCCGCGTCTGGCTACGCAGCTTGATCAGTACTTCGACATCGAATGTCTGGGTCATCGGTGCATCGTCCATGTGCCTGCTTGATCGTCCTGAAACGCCAATGGCGCGGACCTGAAATAGAGCCTTCGGCGGCGGTAAATTTGAGTGCTGGCACATGAATATTGTGTTGCCAGCAATGCCGAGTAGGGCACCTCACTGCGGAAGAAGTTCCGGCGAAGGGGGCGATTTATTACTCGTATTGTGACGCGGCGCAATAATGGCGCTGTGATATTGGCGATGGGGCCGGGGCGCGGGGAACGGCGGCTCAAGCCCTAAATTTGGGGGGCGAGTAGGGCCGGAGATCGATGAAAATTATCGGCAAAAATATCTTTCAAAAAGTGAATCAGGTCCCATTTTTTGCGGCGACCGAGTGCTTGGCGGGGTGATGACAAGGCAAGGTGGAATGATGGCAGTGCGACGGAATATGGCGTGGCTAGAGGCACCTGTGAAGGGATGCTATCGCCCGTCAACCTGTTGAACTAGAGGCGAGAGGCGTTCATAGCTGTCGAGGTTGTGCGGCGACATTCAATCGGGGCGTTGGATCTTCACGCCGGGACCGGACTGAATGGCCACGTAATACGCGTTCTCCAACCCAACGGACACAATCCGACTTACTTAATCGCGGACGCGTCTACTGCTCCAACAACCCGTAATACGCCATTTGGTAAAGGCATTTTGACGTTAGCTCCATGGCCCTATAGCGCAAGGCCATCATTTGACAGCCTCTGTCAAGCACGTTTTCATTGGGCGATTTCCAGCTTGATGCAGGATGCATTGACATGATTACGGACGCCCTCGAATCGGTGCTCACGCGGCAGACTTCGCGTAGCAGGCATACGCTATCAGTTGGCTCAGTTGTGTTTCCTTCAGGCTCGCCAAGGTGTGTGTCAATTACGCCATTCTTCAACGGACTGTGATCTAGAAAATGGACCTTTTAGCTAACGTCCCTAGCTGGAGTGACATCGAGCGCAGCCTCGATCAGAAATTCAGCGCGGTGAACCAGAGCATCCACCAGGGGCTGCAGAGCGCCAATGACAGCTGGCACGGTTTCTCTCGGCGCGTTAGTGATGGCGCCGGCCAAGCCTATGGCTACCTGGGTGGCCATCGCATCGACAATGTGCAACAGGCACTGGCGATGTCGTATCCGATCTTCCAGGAAGACCTCAAGCGCAAATGGGCTTCGATCGGTATCGAACAGATTTTGCCGGTGCTGCTGCAACTGGTGAAGGAAGTGTCGATGATCCTCGGTGGGAGTATTGCCGTGGGCTCTGCTGCAGGCGGTGCGATCGGTGCTTTGGCCTTTGGCGTCGGCGCGGCGCCCGGCGCCGTGGCAGGGGCGGGCATCGGTCTGGAGGTCGGTAACCTGATCCTTCTTGCGTTGGGCCTGTCGGCGATCGCCGAATACTTCATCAAAGGGCTGCCGGTTTGCCTGGCCACTCTTCAGGAGGGTATCGCTACGGCCTGGAATGCCGAAGAAGGCGTCAAGCCTGCCGGGCTGGACCCTACTGGAGGGTCGGTGGCCGTTATCCAGGAGCGAACCGAACGCGCCGCGCGGCAGCTGGCCCGCGGGCAGGAACAGCTGGTGTTGTTGTTACTGATGGCCATCGTCACCTACCTGCTGCGCGGACAGATGAAGGCAGGCATCATGGGCAGCATGGAGAACATTGCCACGCGCAGTGCCAAGCTGCAGGCCGACATTGCCAACAAGCAGTTTGGTGCCTGGCTCGCCAAGAACGAAGCCAAGCTGCTGGCTCACCCAGACCTGCAGATCAAGGGCCCCACCCCCCTCAAGAAACCTGAGCCGCTGCAGCCTTCTCGTCAGCCGGAAAAAGCCTCGGCACCGAAGCCTGTAGCAAAACCGGCAGTCATGTCTTTGCAAGAGGCCGTGGGTAGTCAGACTGCAGACCGCTGGATATCCACGGGCAGGCGCATCGCCGACTTCACCGACCCTAAGCGTTCAGCCTTGCTCACGGACGATCAGATCGGCGCGCTGCATGGCTACACCACCAACGAAGGCTATCAGTGGATCAACCCGGCGCTGCGCGGGCAGACCCCGCTTAGCCCGCAGATGGAGGCCTTCGTCACGCATGCCAACGAAGGCCTCGCAAAGCTACCGTCCTACACGTTGGGGGATACCTTCCGCGGTACTACGTTGCCGGAGGATGTCATGTCGAGGATGCAAGTCGGTCTGCCAACCAGTGATGCAGCGTTCCTGAGTACTTCTGCAGACCGTGCCCTGGCATTCAACGGTAATGTGAAGATGACCTTGCAGGGCGTGACTGGCAAAGATATCAGCTTTCTGTCTGGCCACAGGGAAGCTGAGGTATTGTTTGGGCCAGGCACGCGCTTCAATGTTGTCGACAGGGTCGACAATGGCTCCGTCACTCAATTTATTCTCAAAGAAATCCCATGATCGATCTAAGAAGCCCAAACGCATTGCTGTCCGACTACGTCGAGCGCTACGCGCACCTGTCGCCGGAGCCCTCCCGGCAGCTGCAGCAGAGGATGGACTACAACGTGCGGGCAGACGCCCCAGCAGAGCCGGCGAGCAAGCCGCGCTGGTTGCAGTCCAGGGCCTGTACCTTGACGCCAGAACAGGCACTGGACCGCGCCAAAGGCGCGTTGCTGGGCCTGGCCATTGGCGATGCGGTAGGCACCACGCTCGAGTTCCTGCCGCGCGACCGGGAGCATGTGAACGACATGGTCGGTGGCGGGCCATTCAGGCTTGCTGCCGGCGAGTGGACCGATGACACTAGCATGGCGCTTTGCTTGGCGGATACGTATGTAAGCCAGGGCAAGTTCGACTACGCCACCTACGCAAATGCCTTGGTGCGCTGGTATCGACACGGGGAAAACAGTGTCAATGGCCGTTGTTTCGACATCGGCAACGCTACACGTAACGCGCTTGAAGGCTGGTTGCGCGAAGGCATCGGTTGGCAAGGCAACTACGACCCGTCCACTGCAGGTAATGGCTCGATCATACGCCTCGCGCCCACGGCCATCTTTCGTCGACATTCACTGTCTGCGAGTTGGTGGGAAAGCGTCACGCAGAGCAGCGTGACCCATAACGCCGATGAAGCGGTGAACTGTTGCCAGTTGCTCGCCGCACAACTGCATCTGGCACTGAACGGTGCAGACAAGGAAGAAACCCTTGCACCTGCGGTGCGCTCGCTGCGTCCGCGCCCGATGATCATCAATGCTGGCGAGTACAAACAGAAGAGCCGCGATCAGATCCGCTCTTCTGGTTATGTGGTCGACACGCTGGAGGCAGCCCTGTGGGCTGTATGGAACAGCAACAACTTCCATGACGCGATTCTTCTGGCCGCCAACCTTGCCGATGATGCTGACAGCGTCGCGGCCACAGCCGGCCAGCTGGCTGGCGCGCTGTACGGTGTGTCAGGCATGCCACCGGAGTGGGTGGAGAAGGTCGCCTGGTCGCAGCATATCCAGAAGCTGGCACAGGAACTGTTCGACCGCGCACCGCAGGTGGATGAACTGGATGCACTGTTGTACGGGAAGCGATAACGGCAGGCTCAGGAAATTGCCCTGACGTGCAAAAGCGTGACAGCTGTCGCGTTTCTGTCAACGCGCCGCGGCACTTTTTCGGGTGCTGTCGGTCGCATGAAATCGCGGTGCGCCTGCCTGGCATCCCGCATGAACAAAGTTGTAGCTAAGCATCGCAAGCGCGTGCTGGCCCTGTTTTCAAGGAGATTTCGCATGATCATGGAACTGGCCTCCGCGCTGCTATCGCCGCAGAACCGCCGGCTGTTCAAGTTTCACAACCTGGCCAACCCTGAGCAGGAACTGTTGCTGGAAACCTTCAAGGGCGTCGAGGGCCTTTCGCGGGCGTTCAACTACGAACTGCTGCTGATCTGCGAAGACTCTGGCGTGCCGCTTAAATCCATGATGGGCCAGCACGTGAGCATCGAGATCGAGTTGGCCGAAGGTGCTCCACGCCACATCACCGGTTACCTTACGCGCTTTGCCAGCATTGGCAGCGATGGCGGCATGGCCCGTTACACCGCCACCCTCAACCCCTGGTTTTCGATGCTGAAGAACCGCTTCGACACGCGGATCTTCCAAGGCAACACGGTCGAGGAAGTGGTCACCGAAGTATTCGCCCTGTGTCCGGCTTTCTCCCGCCACGAGTTCCGCCTGACCCGCCCGCAGAAGCGCTACACCTACATCACCCAGTACCGCGAAACCGATTTCAATTTCGTCCAGCGCCTGCTGGAGGAAGAGGGGATGTTCTATTACTTTGAGCACACCGCAGAAGGCCACACCATGATCATCTGCGATGACTCCAGCACGCTGGTGGACATCCCCGAGCAACCGCAAATCCGTTTCCACAGTGCCTCGGTCACCGAGACCGCTGACTCCATCACCCAGTGGAGCGGCAACCGCCAGCTGCAGTCCGGCAAGATGGCCACGCAGACCTTCGATTACCGCCAGCCCAACAACCGCCTGCCGGTGGCGCTGAACAGCGTGAACAAGCAGGGCGATGTCGAGAACTTCGAGATCTACGACTTCCCCGGTCAGTACACCCACGGCACCTACGATGAAGGCGAAACCCTGCTGCGCCTACGTATCGAAGCGCTGGAGCTGCGCGGCAAAAAGTTCGAAGGCGCCAGTAATTGCCGTGCCATGAAGCCCGGCTATACCTTCGAACTGCTGCAGCACTACAGCCACGATCAAGGCGCCGTAGAGGACCGACAGTTCCTGCTGATGAGCGTGGAAAGCGAAGGCCACAACAACTACCTCAGCGGCCAACAGGCGAGCTATTTCAACACGTTCAGTTGCGTGCGCAAGAAGATCCCGTTCCGCCCGCAACTGAGCACTCCCCGGCCGACCATCGCCGGCCCGCAGACGGCCATCATCGTTGGCCCACCCGGCGAAGAGATATTCACCGACGAACTGGGCCGGGTGAAAATCCAGTTTCACTGGGACCGTAAAGGCCAGCACAACGACCACAGTTCGTGCTGGGTACGCGTCGCCCAGTCCGGCGCCAGTGGCGGCTTCGGCAGCATCCAGATCCCGCGTGTGGGCGATGAAGTGGTGGTGGTGTTCCTCGACGGCAACCCGGACCGCCCGTTGATCATGGGCAGCCTGTACAACAGCAGCAACACCCCGCCGTGGGCACTGCCGGCGAACAAGACCCAGAGTGGGTTCCTGACGCGCTCTACCAAAGGCAAAGGGTCGAATGCCAACTTCTTCCGCTTCGAAGACAAGGCCGGCGCCGAGCAAATCATCATGCATGCTGAGCGCAACCTGGATACCGAGGTTGAGGCAGATGAGAGTCTCAAGGTGGGTGGCAATCGAACGATCAATGTCGAAGGTAAGCATTCCGAGACGATCAAGCTGGAAACCAGCATTGCGGTGGAAGAGGGGTCGTACTTTGTGACCGTGGATCAAGGGGCGGTGAAAATTAAGGCGGCAACGTCTATTACGCTTGAGGTCGGAAACAGCAAGCTGGAGATGAATTCGGATGGCACGATTACCCTGTCAGGTATCACTGTGGACGTTGCAGGCAGCACGATAATTAATCTGAACAAGTCTTGATTAGCGACAAGGAAAGGTCCCATGCGCGGTAATATCTACGACCGATTAGCTGAGCGACGCGAGCGCGAAGAGCGCGTTGAACGTGAGCGTCTGGAAGAGGGCGCTCTCAATGTAGAACCTCCTCCGCCGGAGCGCTTTCTTACAAATGAATTGAGCTTCGTTCGTCCAGAGAACTTAAAAGACAAGACTTTTCATGTTTTTACATTGACGGATATAGGGCCAAGCCCGTTCTCGCTCGTTGTTGGGCGTTCGCCTGCGGAGCAGGATGCAGACTTGGAGACGCTTGCACAACAACTGCTGGGTGAATTGAAAAAGACGTTGTCCCATGTTCAGTGGATCGAGCCGGTTACCCCGGTAGAGGTGGCTGGGTTGGAGGCGCGGCGTGTAGAGTTTCGCTGGCGGCAACAAGGCCAACCGGTTCATCAAGTACAGCTGATTTTTCTGCATCACGATGAGCACAAGCGCCCTTTGCTCATGCAGATTACCGGTACGAGTAACAATGCCAAAGGCATGACAGAAGATGAGCGTAGTGCTTTCAATACTTTAGTTGATAGTCTTCAATTGCGCATTCCGCCTACGAGAGAGGGGGATGTTCAACAGGTCGAGTCGGCATGACTGCGGCTGCCGCGAGATTAGACGATCCAATCGAGCACTCTAGCGCCTTAGGCGGACTACTTGCTGGTTTGGCGATTGGTGCAGGTGCAGTGCTCATCGGTATTGCCGTGGTTGGTACCGGCGGGCTTGGGGCGGTAGCCCTCGCTGCGATGGTGGGCGCGGGAGCCGCTACTGGCGCTGGAATTGGTCAACTGATTGGTAGCTTATCGTTCGCCTGTAGTGAAACGGGACAAATACGATCAGGGTCGGGCAACGTTTATATAAATGGGAAACCTGCTGCGAGGGCGCATCTGGATGATGCCGAGTGCTCTGATCATCCCGGGATCCCTAAGATATTAGCTCAGGGCAGCGATTCGGTATATATAAATGGTCAGCCTGCGGCTCGAGTAGGTGACAGAACAGTTTGCGACGCGAAAATAAGTGCGGGCTCTCCCAATGTATATATAGGTGGGGGCACCGAGACGACGGATGCCATTGACCCGGAGGTCCCTGTCTGGTTGGAGCGTGCAGTCATGGGGGTGGGACTGGCAAGTGCATTTGTGCTGGCAAGTCCTGTTTTGGTGGTCGCAGGGTTGGTGGGTGGTATAGCGGGTGGCATGGCAGGGCATTGGGCCGGCGGCGAGCTGTTTGGAGAGGGCTCCGACGGCCAGAAGTTGATGGCGTTTGGTGGTGCTCTGCTTGGAGGGGGGATCGGCGCCAAGGGCGGGAAGGCGTTTGATGCTCGCTATGAAATTAAAGTCCAAGGCTTTGGCTCAAACTTAGGAAATGTAAAAATTGTTCCTAGATCTAAGCCAGATGTTGAAGCTCCACCCATGTCCAGGCCTGTGCGTGGGCCAGATGGTAGATTTATAAAGTCAACAGATGGCGCCAGGCTTAATAGGAAGACAGAATACCCCAGTGGCTATCGAGCAGGTGTAAAAGAAGAAGTTTTAGATGCTAATACAATCCAAAGTGGAAAACATGCTGGAAAAGTAATGACTGCGGATGGTGATAAGGTATACAGGAACGACCCGAGGTTGACCATAGAGCATAACAAACCTGTTGTTGAGCATTGGAATGAAGTCGGCTATAATTCAACTCGAGCTGAGAGAAATGACTTCTATAATGATACCGGCAATATGAGCCTGAAGTTACGCTCCGCTAACAGTTCCGAGGGTGCCAAGATGGGGGCTAGCGGGGTTAGATATAGACAAGACGTTGGTCCAAACTACGAGTGAGGCATATTGCTATGATATCACGAAATGATCTACTTGAAGAATACGATTCCGTTAGAGATCTTGTTGGTGGCGTTTGCTTTTTTCAGGATGAAATGCGGGATTATACATACAATTATTGGTTAAAATCATCCGATGATCTAGATTTGATTGTTGTTTCTCAAGACGAGATAAAAGATTCGCTAGCGCTCAATGTTTTAAATTCTATTCCGCCAGAGGTAAGTCGAGTATCTCCCTCAATATTTGAGTTGTGCTCATCTGAAAGAGGCTTCACTCATGTAATCGTTGTTCCTAGCAATTTCCATGGTTACCTGAAAGGTAATGATGGGGTGGTTAGAGATGATCTTTTTTTATGCTTGCCAATCTTTAGGTGCGAATTTTCCGGGCGCGAGACTGTTGAAGAGTTCAAAGAGTTGCGTCTGCATTACGTGCCAACATTAAATTGGCAGAGGCAGCCTTGCCCTAAACTTCGGGTTTATTTTGATAATCCCAAAACCGGTGGTGGTACCGATGAGGCCGGGGCATTCCTCAAGTGGCTAGATTTATTGAGGGAAATTGACGCTCTTAACGGAGTTTCTAGTGGTTTTATTGAAGTGACTAATTGGTCCGATGAAATCATTGAGATTATCTCTCCCGGCGAAGGTGAGTATGTCTTGATTAGAGATAGAAAGGATGAGCAGCCATTGCCAATTAAAGGTCTGCTTGATGAAGTTAAAATTTTCGCTTTCGCTTGATCAGTGTTGATGTTCGATTTGGCCGAATTCTGGGGTGGGTATTCCCACTCTAGTTGACTCGTTTGCTTTAAGTTCGATGCGACCTCTACTGGGGCAATTACCAAGGTCTCACCCAGCGTTGTCATCAACAGCCGAAAACTCGCCAATGCCTTGGGCCTGATCGCACTGGTCTAAGAAGACAACGCCACCTACAGCTTTGCCTACGACGTGTCGGACCGGCTGAGCGAAGAGGTGCGGGTGGATAACCTGACCCGGCGTTTCAGCTACAACGTTGGCGGCCACCTCACGCGGCTGGATGAGATTGGCTATGGCGAAAACGCTGAAGGTCCAGAGCGTCACACGCTGTTCGAGCGCGATGCTATCGGCCGCTTGATCAGCAAGCTCAATCGCGACACCCAGCAGCAGTTCACCTATGACGATGGCGACCGTTTATTGAGCATCGAGCGCAAGCCCAGCACTGTCGGCAAGCAGCTTGGGGTGACTGAGGAAAAGCTTGAATATGCCTACGATCTGCTGGGCAGGCTGACCCAAGAGATTACGCCCGACGGCACGCTCGGCTATGCGTACGACCCACTCAGCAACCTGACCACGCTGACCCTGCCAGATGGCCGTCAGGTCAACCACCTGTATTACGGCAGCGGGCATCTGCACCAGTTGAACCTGGACGGCCAGGTGATCAGCGACATGGAGCGTGACGACCTGCATCGCGAGGTGTACCGCACCCAGGGCAAGCTCACCAGTTGCTTTGGTTATGACACCATGGGGCGCAAGGCCTGGCAGTTTGCCTCGACGCTACCCGCTGACAAGCTTTCCCAGGTACATAACACCGGCATCAATACGTCGCTGCTGGTGGAGCACGCGTATAACCCGATCCACCGGCGTTACCAGTACGACCCAGCAGGAGAACTGGTGCGCACGCTCGACAAACTGCATGGCGAGATCAAGTACGAGTACGAAGCCAACGGCCAGTTGCGCAGCCGCGATACCGGTTCACTGATCGGCAGTGAAGAGTTTCGTTATGACGCGGCGGCGAACCGCCTGGACTTCTGCGCGGCAGTTTGACAAGGTCAAGGACAACCGGATCAGGCAGTGGCGCGATCAGGAGTACCGCTACGACCCGTGGGGCAACCTGATCGAGAAGCGCTCGGGGCACAGCAAGTTGCAGCATTTCAGCTATGACTGCGAAAACCGGCTGGTGCGAGCGGAGACGCTGGTCAATGGCAAACTGTTAAGGAGGGTGGGAATGAATTGGTCTGAGTCTTTAAAGCAGCGTATTGTGACTGAGTTAAATGGCTATGATGTGTATTTCGCATCTTGTGACGTGCCCCTTGAAGTAAAATTTCCCAAGCAGTGGCTTGGCTTTGGTTTTTTAGATGATGAAAAAAAACATATCCCGGCGGAGTGGGTCGATTTTTCTGAAAAGTTACCATGGGTAAGCGCGTGGCTTGATAAGTGCGTGCTAGGCACTGTTTTGGCCGTAAGTGATAAGCCGTATCTTATGTATGTTTACGTCGATGGTGGTGATTTGTGCTTCTATATGGGGGGCGCTCCAGTAGGTATTGAAAGTTCGAGTTTAGATGACTGTCCTGACCTGCCTGCGGATTTTAAGCAGTTTTACTCAAAGCTGCATAATGGCTTTGGTTTTTACATCGGTTGTACCATGGGTCCATCGAGACTGGAGGATTTCGTTCAAATAAAGGACCTGTGTGACGAAGAGTATCCAGCGCTTCCCGATATGTTAGGCGTATTTTCTAGCGGGGCTGGTGATTACTTGGCTATAGGTGAGGGGGCATTTAAGGGTGAGGCGTTTATTTGGTGGCATGAAAAGCCAGATACTCCTACGAAAGGAATCGATGTTTGGGATGTAATGGATTCGTGGATGTCAATATTTTTGGAGAATTCAGAGTCAAACGAGAACTTTCGGGCGTAATTTTTAGTTATTTTGCGAAAATATTTAGTGCGAGCCATGAACCACACCTACTCAAGGTGGAACCCAAGGTTAAGCGCTACCGGCGGCCTCCGTGCGCACCTGCATTATGACAACCCGCAGGGGCGCCTGACCGACATCAAACGGCTGGTCAACAATGAGGCGGTCGAGACACTCGCGCAGTATCTCTACTACGAACACGGCCAGCTGACCGCCGTGATAAATCATAACGGCGACCCGTTGGGGTGCAAGACTGCCTATGACTATCACCACCTGACCACGCTGGTGACCAAGGTCAGTTATCTGGATAGCAGCACCTGGCAGGCACGCTACGACGACAAGGGCAACCTGCTCGCCGAAATCGATGCACTGGGCCAGATCACCGAGTACCTGAACAGCGACGACGGCCTGCCACACACCATCATCGATGCGACCGACAAGTCCAAGCACCTGTGGTGGAACACCCTGGCCCAGGTGGAGCGTTAGCAGGACGAGTACGACAAGGCCGTCCGCCTGACCGCACTGGTCAACGAGAACAACGCCACCTACAGCTTTGCCTACGACGTGTCGGACCGGCTGAGCGAAGAGGTGCGGGTGGACAACCTGCCCCGGTGTTTCAGCTACTAAGCCCCGGAAATTTGACCACTCCATTGCTCACACCACTTCCCGCCTCCGCGACTGGTTCCGCTGGGTGGAACCACATTCGTTTGTTATCCCTCGTCACTCGCGCTTATCTGTCAGCCAAGCACGACCTGCCTCACCCGTCGTGACCTCAAGGCGAACAACAAGAACGGGAAACCACCCGCGCGAGGAGACTCTACATGTCCCGACATCAGCACATTCTGGCCTGGCTGAACGATGTGGCCAGCGACCTGCACGCGATCCGTCACGATATCCATGCCCACCCGGAACTGGGGTTCGAAGAAAGCCGCACTTCGGCGCTGGTCGCCCGGCTGCTCCTGGAATGGGGCTATGAAGTACACACCGGCATCGGCAAGACCGGAGTGGTCGGCGTGCTGCGCAATGGCAGCAGCCCACGCCGCCTGGGCCTGCGCGCCGACATGGACGCGTTGCCCATCCACGAAGCAACGGGCGCGGCCTACAGCAGCCAGCATCAAGGCTGCATGCACGCCTGTGGCCATGACGGGCACACCACCATGCTGCTGGGCGCGGCGCGCTACCTGGCGGCGACCCGGCAGTTCGACGGCACGCTGACGCTGATCTTCCAGCCGGCCGAAGAGGGCCAGGGTGGCGCCGAGGCAATGCTGGCCGACGGCCTGCTGGAACGCTTCCCCTGCGATGCACTGTTCGGCATGCACAACATGCCTGGGCTGCCGGCCGGGCACCTTGGCTTTCGCGAGGGGCCGATGATGGCCTCGCAAGACCTGCTCACGGTGACCCTCGACGGGGTGGGCGGCCATGGCTCGATGCCGCACCTGACCGTCGACCCGCTGGTGGCAGCGGCCAGTGTGGTGATGGCGCTGCAAACCGTGGTGGCGCGCAATATCGATGCGCAGGAGGCGGCGGTGGTCACCGTCGGTGCGTTGCAGGCTGGCGAAGCGGCCAACGTGATCCCGCAACAGGCGCTACTGCGCCTGAGCCTGCGCGCGCTGAACGCCGAAGTACGGGCGCAGACCCTGGAACGGGTGCGGGCGATCATCGTCAGCCAGGCCGAAAGCTTTGGCTGCCGCGCCAGCATCGAACACCGCCCGGCTTACCCGGTGCTGGTCAACCATGCAGCGGAAAATGCCTTCGCCACGCAGGTAGGGGTAGAGCTGCTCGGTGCCGAGGCGGTGGATGGCAACACCCGCAAGCTGATGGGCAGCGAAGACTTCGCCTGGATGCTGCAGCGCTGCCCGGGCGCCTACCTGTTCATTGGCAATGGGGTATCGCGGCCGATGGTGCACAACCCGGCCTATGACTTCAACGACGACATTCTGCTGACCGGCGCCGCCTACTGGGGCGCGCTGGCAGAGCGCTGGCTCGCGCCCGCCTGATCGGCCTTTTTTGACGACTGCCGCTGGAACCTGGGCGCGACCGCGCCTGGGCGATCACCCAATCATTGTGTGGAGTGTTCCCTATGCAGACTTCGAGCACCGGCGTGTCGCGTACCCGGCAAGTGGTCGCCGCCGTTATCGGCAATGCCCTGGAATGGTATGACTTTATCGTGTACGGCTTTTTGGCCAGCATCATTGCCCGGCAGTTTTTCCCGTCCGACGATGAATACGCTTCGCTGCTGATGGCCTTGGCCACCTTCGGCGTCGGCTTTTTCATGCGCCCGGTGGGTGGCGTGTTGTTGGGCATGTATTCCGATCGCAAGGGCCGCAAGGCGGCCATGCAGATGATCATCCGCCTGATGACCGTGTCGATCGCGATGATCGCCTTTGCCCCCGACTACCTGGCCATCGGCATGGCGGCGCCGCTGTTGATCGTGGTCGCGCGCATGCTGCAGGGCTTTGCCACGGGTGGCGAGTATGCCAGCGCTACGGCGTTTCTGGTGGAAAGCGCGCCGGCCCACCGCAAGGGGCTATATGGCTCGTGGCAATTGGTAGGGCAGTGCCTGGCGGTGTTCTCCGGCGCGGCCATGGTGGCCCTGGTTACTCACCTGTGCACGCCTGAAGCGCTGGACAGCTGGGGCTGGCGTATTCCCTTCGTGCTGGGCCTGCTGATCGGCCCGGTGGGGCTGTGGATTCGCAAGCATATGGAAGAGCCCGAGGAGTTCGTCGAGGCGCGCCGCCAGGCCAAGGGGCAGTCGCCCAGCCTGTGGCAGGTACTGCGTGAACATCGGCGTAGCCTGCTGGTGTCGATGGGCCTGGCCTGTGGCGCGACGGTGTCGTTCTACGTGGTGCTGGTGAACATGCCGACCTTTGCCCACAAGAACCTTGGGCTGCCGCTGGACCAGGTGCTGCTGGTACAGATGCTCGCGGTCGGGCTGATGACCGTGGTGATTCCGTTGTCTGGCGCGCTGTCTGACCGGCTGGGGCGGCGCCCGGTGCTGATGGCCTTCACCCTGGCGTTCTTCGTGATGGTCTACCCGCTGTATGTGTGGGTGGCCGCCGCGCCCTCCGTGGAGCGGCTGCTGGTCATGCAACTGCTGCTGTGCACCGCCATTGGCGGCTTCTTTGGCCCGGCACCTACCGCCTTGGCCGAGCAGTTCCCGGTCGAGGTGCGTTCCACTGGCGTGTCGGTGGCCTATAACGTAGCGGTAATGGTGTTCGGCGGCTTTGCCCCGTTGATCGTGACCTGGCTGAGCAAAGTGCTGGGAACCCCGGTGGCGCCATCGTTCTACGTGCTGTTCGCCTGCCTGCTGACGCTGTTGGCTACCTGCTGCCTGAAAGAAGCACCCCGAGCGGGCCAGCCTGCCACTTTCAACCTTGGAGTAAAACCGTGAAGCCGCTAGCCATCGACCCCATCGTTGCCCTCGATGCAGAGGCATTGTCCCAGGCCATTCATGGCGGCCAGCTGTCGTGCCGGGAGGTGATGCAGGCTTACCTTGCGCATATCGAACGCTTCAACCCGCAGGTCAATGCGCTGGTATCGCTGCGCCCGGCCGAGGTGCTGCTGGCCGAGGCCGACGAGCGCGACCGCGAACGTGCCCGTGGCCACTCGCGCGGCTGGATGCATGGCATGCCGCAGGCGATCAAGGACCTGGCCGCCACCGCCGGGCTGCGCACCACCCTGGGTTCGCCGCTGTTCGCCGAGCAGGTGCCCGAGCAGGATGCGATCAGCGTGGCGCGGGTGCGGGCTAGCGGGGCGCTGATCGTGGGCAAGAGCAACGTGCCTGAGTTCGGCCTCGGCTCGCAAACCTACAACAGCCTGTTTGGCACCACTACCAATGCCTACGACTCAGGGCGGGTGGCCGGTGGCAGCAGCGGCGGGGCGGCTGCGGCACTGGCCATGCGCTTGCTGCCGGTGGCCGACGGCAGCGACATGATGGGCTCGCTGCGCAACCCGGCGGCGTTCAACAACGTGTTCGGCCTGCGCCCGTCACAAGGCCGGGTGCCGCATGGGCCGGCGCCGGAGTTGTTCGTGCAGCAGCTGGCCACCGAGGGGCCGATGGGCCGCAGTGTGGTCGATGTGGCGCGGTTGTTGTCGATACAGGCTGGCGTCGACGCGCGGGTGCCGCTGTCGTTAAGCGAAGGCCGGCGCGATTTCACCGACGCCTTGCAGCGCGACTTCCGAGGTGTGCGGGTCGGCTGGCTGGGCGACTACAACGGTTACCTGCCGATGGATGACGGGGTGATGAGCCTGTGCGAGTCGGCGCTGGCCGACTTTGCCGAACTGGGCTGCCAGGTCGAGGCCTGCCAGCCGGCATTCGACCTGGCACGCTTGTGGCAATGCTGGCTGAGCCATCGCCACTTCCTGGTGCACGGCAACCTCGGCGCGGCCTATGCCGACCCAGCCAAGCGCGCACTGCTCAAGCCCGAAGCCCAGTGGGAGGTGGAAGGTGGCTTGCAGATGAGTGCGGCGGCGCTGTACCAGGCCTCGTTGGACCGCAGCGATTGGTACCGCGCCTTGGCCAAGCTGTTCGAACGTTACGATTTCCTGCTGTTGCCCTCGGCCCAGGTGTTCCCTTTCGATGCACGCCAGCCATGGCCGACGGCGGTCGGCGGGCGGGCGATGGACACCTATCACCGTTGGATGGAGGTGGTGATCGGGCCAACCCTGGCCGGCTTGCCGAGCATCAGCGTGCCGGTCGGGTTCAATGCTGGCGGCCTGCCCATGGGCCTGCAAATCATAGGCCCGGCCCAGGCGGACCATGCCGTGTTGCAGCTGGCGTATGCCCATGAGCAGCTCACCCGCTGGGTGGAGCGTTGCCCGCCACAATGCCTGCAGGGTTCATGACAGCACTGGGCAGGCGCGGTTCTTGCTGGCTATCCTGACCATCCCGCTACAAGGAGGTCATACCCATGGGCATCACGGCAGACAGCGGCGGCGTGCGTTCGGTGGAGCGGGCGCTGGCCATTGTCGACCTGCTGGGCGAACACCAGGCACTGGGCCTGGAAGAACTGCATTACCTGACGGCGCTGCCCAAGGCCACGGTGTCGCGCATGCTTGCCACCCTGCAGGAGCAAGGCTGGGTGTACCGTGGCCTGAGCGACAGGCGCTACCGGCTGTGCGCGCGGCGCCTGTTCGGTGACCGCCAGTTGCGCTTCAAGCGGCGCCTGGTGGAAAGCGCCGCGCCCATGCTGCTGGAGCTGAGTGAACGCACTGGGCTGGTAGCGGACCTGTCGTGCTTCGACGGCCAGCGGCTGGAAGTGATGGAAAGCGCCATTCCCCAGGTGTTGCGCAAGCGTTACCCGCACACCTGCCAGATCGTCGGGCACCATGCCAGCCTGTTCCATTCGGCGATGGGGCGGGCCTGCCTGGGTGAGCTGGCGGAGGACGAAGTGCAGCGCCTGGCGGCCCATGCGCGGCTGGGTGACGACACGTTGCTGCGCGATATCGAAGAAGAAGCCCACAAGGGCTTTGGTCAGCGGACCGAGGGGCACTGGGAGTACCCGGTGCGCCTGCCGTTCCTGATCCGTGCCATTGCTTTGCCGGTGCATGCCGAAGGGCGCCTGGCTGGAAGCATTGCCTTGCACTGGCCGCTGGACCAGGCGCCGGTGGAGCGGGTGTTGAATTTACACTTGAGCAGCCTGGCGACCACCGTCGGCGAGGTGCAGCGGGCCTTGGCTGTTTGATCGTTCCTGCGCCGGCCCTGCAGGTGTCAATGGGCTTCACGGAAAGCACTCGGGCTCACCCCAGCCTGCTTGCGAAAGAACCGGCTGAAATACCCCACATCGGCAAACCCCAGTTCGTGGGCGATCTCTTTCACACTCAGGCTCGAATGCCCAAGCATGCGCTTGGCCTCCAGCACCTGGCGGGCATTGATCACGTTCATGGGGGTCATGCCCAGGTGCTCCTGGCATAACCGCCCCAACGTCGCCAGGGTCATGCCCAGTTCGGCGGCGTAGTCTGCCAGTGGCCTGTGCGCGCGGTAGTGCATGTCCACCAGCTCGCGAAAAGCGGTCAACTGCTGGCTGCGCCTGGACACCGGGCGCTGCTCTCCCTGGGGCAAGTGCGGCTCATGGCGCAGCACCTGGATCATCAGCGTCAGCAATAGCGCCATGCTGCTGGCCACATGCTCGCGGGCGCGGTTGTGGTATTCCTCGCGCAGGGCCCGGCACAGTGGCAGCAACGGGTCTTCATCAGCGGCCCATTTCGGCAGGGCGACCACCTGCGGTTTGCGAAGTTGCACCAGCAGGTTGGGCGCCAGCACCTGGGCGATGCTCTCCAGCGGGTGTTGCGCGGCAGTGATCACCTGGCCCTCGACCTGGCCGGCCCAATGAAAGCCATGCACCACTTGCGCCGGCACATACACCACGCAAGGCGCATGAACCTGCAACCGGTCACTGTCGAACAGCACTTCACCGCCACCGCTTTGCAGGTACAGCAGCTGCAGCAAGCCTTCGTGACGGTGTGCGGCGATTTCCCAGTTGTGCGCGCCAGAGCGCTGGGAAATCTGCTCCACGTGCAGGGCTTCGTGCCACACCGGCTGTGCGGTTTCACCGTACAGGGCGTAATTGGGGATTTTGTTCATGTTGTTGTAATTGTTCTGTTCGGTACCTGATCACTGTGCCACAGCTGTACGCAGGCTTCAGGGCACAAAGGAAAAAATGACGGGAATGTGGGGCTGGTTGCAGGTTTTGTCCATTCTGCCGATGGGCCTGCCGGCCATAGGCTGTTGTCCAGAACAAGCGACACTCTGGAGAACAGCATGAACAACAATAAGATTGCCTCTCAGTGGCTGGGCCTGGACTCGGCCGTATGCGTGGTAACCGGCGCCGCCGGCGGCATTGGTGCCGCGCTGGCCGCAGCCTTGGTGGAGCAGCAGGCCCACGTGGTGCTGCTGGACCGCGACCTGGACAAATGCCGCGAACTGGCGGCCACCTTGGGTGAGCACAGCACGGGCGAAGTCAGCGCCCTGGCCTGTGACATTGCCGACCCGGCCAGCGTGGAGCAAGCGGCTGCCCAGGTGCAGGCACTGCATGGGCGCTGCGATGTGCTGGTCAACAATGCCAGCGTGCTGCGCCCCGGCGCGCTGGACACGCTGAGCCTGGAGCAATGGAACCAGGTGCTGGCGGTCAACCTCAGCGGCTACCTGTTGTGTGCCCAGGCCTTCGGCCGCTCGATGCTGGCTCGCGGCCAGGGCCGCATCGTGCATGTAGCCTCGATTGCCGCCCATTACCCGCAACCCAACAGCGGTGCCTACAGCGCGGCCAAGGCTGGCGTGAGCATGCTGTCGCGGCAGCTTGCCGTGGAGTGGGGGCCGCGGGGTGTGCGCAGCAACGCCGTGTGCCCGGGCTTGATCCGCACGCCCTTGTCGGCGGCGTTCTATGCCGACCCGCAGGTGGAACGCCAGCGTAGCGCCATGACCGCCAACCGTCGCATTGGTGAGCCGCAGGATATCGCCGAGGCCGTGCTGTTTCTGGCCAGCCGCCGCGCCGACTATATCAACGGCGCCGAGCTGACCGTGGATGGCGGGCTGGAGTGCATGCCCATGGCATTGATCCCGCGCCCGGGCTTCGAGGGGGCTGGCCAATGAATACGCGTAGCTGCGATGTACTGGTAATCGGCGCGGGGGCTGGCGGCCTGGCGACAGCCATCACGGCGAAAAAGCTTGGCCTGGATGTCATCGTCATTGAAAAGGACGACTGCTTTGGTGGCACCACGGCGTTTTCCGGTGGCGTGTTGTGGGTGCCGGGCAACCCGCACGGGGCCGAGGACAGCCATACAGCGGCCATGACCTACCTGCGCAACGAAGCCGGTGCCTGTTTCGATGCGGCGGGGGTGGAAGCCTTCTTGCGCTACGCGCCGCAGATGGTGGCGTTTTTCGAGCGCGAAACGGCGGTCAAGTTCGTGCCCACGCTGTACCCCGATTACCACCCACAAGTGGAGGGCGGTGTCGATGTGGGCCGCTCGATACTGGCCGCTCCTTACGACATTCGTGGCCTGGGGCCGGACATGGCGCGCCTGCGCCCGCCGCTGAAGACCATCACGTTCATTGGCATGATGTTCAATTCGTCGAATGCCGACCTCAAGCATTTCTTCAATGTCACCCGCTCGCTGACTTCGTTCGTGTATGTGGCCAAGCGCCTGATAACCCATTTGAAGGAGCTTGCCCTGTACCGACGTGGCACCCAGGTCACCAGCGGCAATGCCCTGGCAGCGCGGCTGGTACGCTCGGCACTGGACCTGGGCATCCCGATTCTCACAGGTACACCGGCGCGGCAACTGCTGCATGAAGAGGGTCGAGTGACAGGGGCATTGGTCGGGCAGGCTGACAGCGAGCAGCGCATTCAGGCCCGGCGTGGGGTGGTACTGGCTTGTGGCGGTTTCTCCCATGATTTGCAACGGCTGCGCCAGGCCTACCCGCATGTGCGGCGTGGCGGCGAGCACTTTTCGCCGGTGCCGGCGGGCAATACCGGTGACGGTGCGCGCATGGCCGAGGCGTTGGGGGCCAAGGTCGATATCCGCCTGCAGGCAGCCGCCGCCTGGATGCCGGTATCGAAGGTGCCAGTGGCTGGCGGGCGGCACATTGCCTTTCCGCATTTGCTCGACCGCTACAAGCCAGGTGTGATCGGTGTGCTGCGTTCGGGGCAGCGTTTCACCAACGAGTCGAATTCTTACCATGACGTGGGCGCAGCATTGATCGAAGTCTGCGCCGGTCAGGCAGAAACCGCCATGTGGCTGGTGTGCGACCGCCGCACCCTGGCCAAGTATGGCCTGGGCTTTGCCAAGCCTGCACCGATGCCGTTGGGGCCCTTGTTGCGTAATGGTTACCTGCTCAAGGGCAAGACCCTGGCCGAGCTGGCGGGCAAGGCCGGTATCGACGCGCAAGGGCTGCAGCAGACCGTGCGCGAATACAACCTTGGCGCGGTGCAGGGCGAAGACCGCCAGTTCGGTCGCGGCAGCACCAGCTTCAACCGCTACCTGGCCGACCCGCAGCAACAGCCCAACCCGTGCGTGGCGCCGGTGGGCGAAGGGCCGTACTTTGCCGTGAAGGTGATCATGGGCGACCTGGGCACCTTCGACGGGCTACGCACCAGCGTGGTCGGTGAAGTATTGGCGGCCGATGGGCAGGCCATCGACGGCCTGTACGCGGTGGGTAACGACCGAGCCAGCATCATGGGCGGCAACTACCCCGGTGCCGGCATCACCCTGGGGCCGATCATGACCTTTGGCTACATCACCGGGCGCCATCTGGCGGGTGTCGAGCAGGGCCTGGCGGCTGCGGGCAAAGCGCGGGAGGTGGCGTGATGGACAAGCCTGTAGTCGACCACCGCATCTACACCATTCGCCCGCGCTGCATGGCGGCCTTTCTCGAAGCCTTCGACCAGTTGGCGATGCCGATCCTGCTGCGCCACCTCGGCGCACCCCTGGCGTTCTACACCAGCAGCATCGGCCCGTTGAACCAGGTGGTGCACTTGTGGGGCTATGACAGCCTCGATGATTTTGAAAAGCGCAGCGCGGCGCGGGATGCCGACCCGGACTTTGCTGCCTATCTGCATGCCACCCGCGACCTTGTGGTAGCGCAGGAGACACGGATCATAAGGCCTGTGCGCTTGCCCAGCCTGGGCTGAAACACCGTCATAAAAACAACAACAGGTGATACCCATGAACAACACGCTCGACGTGCGCCAACTGATCGACCAGCAACCCATCGGCCGCTACCAGAAATGGGTGGTGTTCCTCGGCTTTCTCATCATTGCGCTGGACGGCCTGGACGTCGCCATCATCGGCTTCATTGCCCCACAACTGAAAAGCGATTGGCACCTGGGTGCGCAAAGCCTGGGCCCGGTTTTGAGCGCCGCGCTGATCGGCCTGGCGCTTGGCGCGCTGATTGCCGGGCCCCTGGCGGACCGCTACGGGCGCAAGGCGGTGCTGCTGTACAGCGTGCTGCTGTTCGGCATCTGGACCTTGGCCTCGGCCTTTTCACCCAACTTGGAAACCTTGGTTGCGCTGCGCTTTCTCACGGGCCTGGGCCTGGGGGCGGCCATGCCCAATGCCAGCACCTTGGTCAGTGAATACGCTCCAGCACGCAGCCGCTCACTGCTGATTACCCTGGCGTTCTGCGGGTTCTCCCTGGGGGCGGCGATGGGTGGGTTCGTCAGCGCCTGGATGATCCCCAACCTGGGGTGGCGCAGTGTTCTGGTGCTGGGTGGGGTGTTGCCGCTGCTGGTCCTGCCGCTGCTGTATTGGCGCCTGCCGGAATCGGTAACGTTCCTGGTCAGCAAAGGTGCAGAGCGCAAGCGCGTTATGGCCATTGTCCGCCGCTTGGCACCTGAGCATGTCAACGCCGACACCACCTTTGTCATGCTCGGCAACGCCCCGGCTGCAGGTGGAGCCATCGGCACCATCCTCTCACCGCGCTATCGCTTTGGTACCTGCATGCTCTGGGCGGGCTATGTGTTGGCGCTGTTTCTGGTCTATCTGTTCAGCGGCTGGCTGCCGACGCTGGTGAAGGAGGGCGGTGGTTTTTCGGTCTCGGAAGCGGCCATTGTCACGGCCTGTTTCCAGATAGGCGGCCCGGTGGGGGCGATTTCAGTGGGTTGGGCCATGGACCGTTGCAATCCGCAGCGGGTGTTGATGCTGACGTTTCTGTTCAGTGGCGCGGTTATCTTCACGATTGGCCAAGTGGTGGGGGATTTCGCCTGGCTGTGCGCCATAGCCTGCGCTGTGGGCTTTGGGCTGAACGGCGCGAGTGTTGGCATGAATGCATTGGCGGCGGCCTTTTACCCTACGCAAGCGCGGGCGACCGGGGCCAGCTGGATGAGCGGCATTGGGCGCATCGGCGCCGTGCTCAGCGCCTTCGCCGGGGCTCAGATGCTGGCGTTGGGCTGGAGTTTTGCACAAGTGTTTGCATCATTACTGGTCCCTGCCGGGTTGGCGGCTTTGGCCGTATTGCTGCAAGGGTGGCATGTGAGCAGGGCTTCATCCGTCACAAATGCGACGTATTACCAATAGTATTTACTTCCCATTACCTTTACTCCAGACTCCGCTCCGCCTGCAGGGAGGAACGTGCAGGCATACGGCAAGGTGACCGGGAAAAGATCAACCGCACCTGGAGTAGACCCAGTCGAGCGTGGTCGTGATCACCGACGAGCAACTGCGTGAGAAGGAAGACCACAACCTGGTAGTTGTGTTTGCGCGCACGCCCGGTGTGTACAACCAGTCTGGCAACTACCAGAGCACGTCGCCATCCGAGTATGAGTCTGATGACGCCGGGCAGGTCACCGATGAGCGTCGCAGCGACAATTATTGGCTGGTCAACTTCAATACCGAGCGTTACGACCTTTGAGCCCATGAATCTGCACCGGCCGTTGCTGGCGCAGGTTCAGTTATCTCGGCTGTACATTCGGCACTCTGCCAACAACGCCAACAAGTTTGGCTCCCGCTCGCGCGCCTTCAGAAACACCACGCCAATGTGCTGCTGCAGGCGATATTGCGGCTTCAAGGCAATCAACCTGACGCGGTTCTCGTACACCGCCGCGATGCGCCCAGGCAGCAGGGCGAAGCCCACGCCTGAACTGACCATGCTCAGCAGGGTGAAGATATCGTTCACCTGCATGGCCACCTTCGGCTCGAACCCGGCCTGCTGGAACACCCGGGCGCCATCGCGGTGTGTGGCGAAGCCCTGGGTCAGGGTAATGAAAGTGGAGTCGGCGAGGTCAGCCAGGTCTACCTCGGCCTGCCCGGCGAAGGGCGAATCAGTAGGTACGGCAAGGAAAATGTCGTCGGAGAACAGCGGCAGTTGCTCGCAGGCCGGGTCGCTGGCGCTCTCGTCGAGGGAGACGAGGATGGCCTCCAGTTCGTGGTTCTTCAGGCGCTGCAGCAGATCGACGTTGGAGCCCAGGGTCAGGTCGATGTTCAGTTCGCTGCGGCGCAGCTTGAGGCCCATGACCAGCTTTGGCACGGTTTTCACGGTCAGCGAGTAGAGTGCGCCCAAGCGGAAGCGCTCGGCGTAAAAACCGGCTGCTTCGCGGGTTTGACGCACCATCTGCTCGGCGTCCTGGATCAGCTGCCGGGCTTTCTTTTCCAGCACGTAGGCGCTTTCCAGCGGGATCAGCTGGCGGCCTTCGTGCTTGAACAACGGGCAGCGCAGCGCGCTTTCCAGCGAATGGATGGCACGGTGCACGCTGACTGCGCTGGTCGACAGCTCGGCGGCGGCGCGGCCGAGGTTGCCGGTGCGCATGAAGGCGAGGAAGGTTTCCAGCTTTTTAAGGGTCAGTTCTTCGTCGATCAGCATGGGGGCCCCAGATGCTTACTGCATGGACTCGATCAGGGCCCACAGTGCAGGGTCGTTGAAGTCATCTATCACCAGCTGTGCACCCGCCGCCAGCAAACGTTCAGCGGTCTGCGTCGTTGCCACGCCCACGGTAAAGATCCCCGCGCCACTGGCAGCGGTCACCCCCGGCAATGAGTCCTCGAAAGCCAGCGCCTGCCTGGCCTCGGCACCCAGCTGCTGCAGCCCGGTGAGGTAAGGCAGCGGGTCTGGCTTGGGCCGCGCCAGTTCCTCGGCCACCAACACATGTTCAAAGCGCTGGCCAAGGCCCATGGCGTTCAGCATGTGCTCGGCGTTCAGTCGCGGTGCGTTGGTCACCACACACATGCCGATGGCATGGGCCTGGGCGTGCTCCAACAGGCGCAGCAGGCCTGGCATGGGTTCAAGTGACGGCGACAGGTCGCGGAACAATGCCTCCTTGCGGTCGGCCAACGCCTGGCACTGTTCGACACTGGCGCCGTTGAACAGCTCGGCGAACAGTTCACCATTGGCGCGGCCACTGACCTGAGCATCGAACTGCGCCTGGCTCAGCTCACGGCCGTCGTGCTCACGCAGCATTTGGCGAAAGGCCTGCAGGTGCAGGGTGTCGGTGTCGGTAAGGGTTCCGTCGAGGTCGAACAGCAGGGCGGTCAGCATGGGATATCCAGATCAAAAAAACACAAGCCAAGGGATCATAACCAAAGTGGACGACAAAGGGGGCTGGTCAGCGCGCCACGAAAAGAGTACAAATGTGCTCCATGGACAATCTTACCCCCAAGCGCCGCGCCATTTTCGAATTCATCCGCGAGCGCATTGCCGAGCACAGCCAGCCGCCAAGCCTGGCCGATATCGCCACGCGCTTCGGTTTTGCTTCGCGCAGCGTCGCCCGCAAGCACATTACCGCCCTGTGCCAAGCCGGTTACATCGATGTCACGCCTAACCAGGCGCGGGGCATTCGCCTGGCCGAACCGTTGCGCCGGCCGGAGATTCTCGAAATCCCGGTGCTGGGCCAGGTAGCGGCAGGCGCCCCCATAGGCCCGGACCTCGATATCCACGAACAGTTGCTGCTCGACCCCAGCATGTTCCGCCGCACCCCTGACTACCTGCTTAAAGTGCGTGGCGACTCGATGATCGACGACGGCATCTTCGACGGTGACCTGGTCGGCATCCTGCAACAGGCCGACGCCCGTGACGGGCAGATCGTGGTGGCGCGCCTGGACGGCGAAGTGACCATCAAGCGCCTGCAACGCCAGGGCGGCAATTACCGGCTGTTGCCCCGTAACCCGGCCTATGCGCCCATCGATGTGCAGCCAGAACAGGAATTCTTCATCGAAGGCGTATTCTGCGGCCTGCTGAGGCGCGACTGATGGGCGCGGTGGTCGACCTCGACAGGCTGCTCGACCAGCGCCGTATCTGGCGCGGTCGGCAGGCCGAGGCGCGGCCACTCGGGTTGCAGCCAACCGGCCATGCGGCCCTCGACGCCCGCTTGCCCGAAGGCGGCTGGCCGGCGGCAGCACTGAGCGAGCTGTTGCTGGCCAGCCCCGGCTGTGGCGAGTTGCACTTGCTGTGGCCAACCCTGGCCCGGCTGAGTGCAGATGCCAACCGCGTAGTGCTGGTGGCACCGCCCTTCATTCCTTACGCACCGGCCTGGCAGGCAGCAGGTGTGGACCTGCGCTGGCTGGTACAAGTGGACGCCGAACCTGCCGATGCCCTGTGGGCCGCCGAGCAGTGCCTGCGCTCGGGCAGTTGTGCGGCGGTGCTGTGCTGGCCGGAGCGCGCCGATGACCGCGCCCTGCGGCGCTTGCAGGTGGCCGCCGAAACCGGTCAGGCGTTGGCATTCGCCTGCAGGCCGCAGCAGGCGGCGCACAACCCTTCACCGGCAGCACTGCGCATTGCCGTCGACACTCGGCCGGCACAATGGCGCGTGCTGAAAAGCCGTGGTGGCATGCCTCCAGCGCTGCCCATTGCCTGCCCAGGGCGGGGCTGATGCGCCATGCTCTGGGCTTGCATTCTGCTCCCCCAGCTTGCGCTGGATACCGTGCTGCGTGAGCGTGACGACCTTGATACCCCCTTGGTACTCATTGGCGGGCCGACTCAGCGACGTGTGTTGCAGTCGGTCAACATGGCCGCCGCTGCACTGGGCCTGCGAGCCGGGCAAACCCTGACTGCAGCGCGTGCCCTGGCGGATGGCTTCACCTGCGTCGAAGTCGACCCAAAACGCATCGACCAGGTGCAGCAACTGCTGGCAGCCTGGGCTTACCGCTTCAGTGCCCAGGTCAGCCTGCATTACCCTCGGGCGCTGTTGCTGGAAGTAGGCTCCAGCCTGCAACTGTTCGGCCCCTGGCCTTTGTTCGAGGCGCGCCTGCGCCAGGAGTTGGCAGAACTGGGCCTGCGCCAACGCATCGTTCTGGCTAGCAACCCGGTGGCGGCTCGCATGCTTGCCAATGGGCACGATGGCTTGGCCGTGAGCGATGCCGAGGCCACCCGTGCAGCGCTGTTGAGCATGCCCATCACACGTGTCGGCTTGCCGGCAGAAGCCGCCGAAGCTTTTGCCCGCATGGGCCTGCGCCAGCTGGGCCAGGTAGTGGCCTTGCCGCGCGACACGTTGGCCAGACGCTTTTCTGCCCAGGTGCAGTTGCACCTCGACCAACTGCTAGGCCTGCGCAACCTGGGGCTGGACTTCTATCGGCCACCGGACCGCTTTGAAACCCGTCTCGAACTGAACTTCGACGTCGAATCGCACCAGGCGCTGTTGTTCCCACTGCGGCGCATGCTCAACGACCTTGCTGCCTTTCTGGCCGGGCGCGACTGCGGGGTGCAGCGCTTTTGCCTGTATCTGGAGCATGCCGAGGGGCCAGATACGGTGCTCAAGGTTGGCCTGCTGGCGGCCGAACGCGATGCGTCGATGTTGTTCGAATTGGCCCGTGGCCGCCTGGAGCCGCTACGCATACCCGCACCGGTGCGCAACCTGCGGCTGGTGGCCGAAGACTTGCCACCGTTCGTGCCACAGCATCAGGCGTTGTTCGACCCTCGGGCGCAACAGGCGCAACCCTGGGAGCAATTGCGTGAGCGGCTGCGCGCGCGCCTGGGGGATGAGGCCGTCAAGGGGCTAAGCGCGGCAGCCGATCACCGCCCCGAATGCGCCTGGCAACTGGCAGAGCAGGGCGCTCAAGGCCACATGCCGGTTGCCCCAGGCAGTCGCCCAGGCTGGCTGCTGCCGGCACCGATGGCGCTGGATGGCGCCGGCTATCAGGTGCAGGGTTACGCTGAACGCATCGAATCCGGCTGGTGGGATGGCGGCGATGTGCGACGCGATTACTACCATATCGAAACCCGTGACGGCCTGCGCGGCTGGGCCTACCGCGACTTGAGCCAGGCCGGCCCACTGTGGTTGCAGGGTTGGTTCGCATGAACACGCCGGGTTATGCCGAGCTGCATTGCCTGTCCAACTTCAGCTTCCAGCGCGGTGCGTCGAGTGCCGATGAGCTGTTCCGGCGCGCGCGCGAACAAGGCTACCAGGCCTTGGCGATTACTGACGAATGCACGTTGGCCGGTATCGTGCGCGCCTGGCAGGCCGCCAAGGCGCATCAGCTGCGGCTCATCGTCGGCAGCGAGGTGCAGTTGCACGACGGGCCCAAGCTGGTGCTGTTGGTCGAGAACCTGACCGGCTACCAGAACCTGTGCGCACTGATCACCCGTGCCCGGCGGCGGACAGAGAAGGGTGAGTACCAGTTGTTTCGTGACGACCTGCAGCAGCACCATCAAGGCCTGCTGGCCTTGTGGGTGGCCGACGACAGTGTTGATAAAGCCACCGGTGAATGGCTGCGCAGTGTATTCGCCGAGCGTCTGTGGCTGGCCGTGCACCTGCACCGGGGCTGTGACGATGCCATGCGCCTGCAGCGCCTGCAGGCACTGGCGGCTGATGTGGGCGTGCGCGCCGTGGCCTGTGGCGACGTACATATGCATGTGCGAGGCCGCCGTGCCTTGCAGGACTGCATGACTGCCATCCGCCAGCATTGCCAGGTAAACGAGGCCGGGCGCTTTCTGTTTGCCAACGGCGAGCGGCACCTGCGCAGCCAAGCGCAACTGGGGGAACTGTACCCGGCCAACTTGCTGGCAGAGACCTTGACCATTGCCCAGCGCTGTCAATTCGACCTCAGCGAATTGAAATACCAGTACCCGTGCGAACTGGTGCCCGAGGGCCACACCCCGGCCAGCTGGTTGCGTGATCTGTGCGAGCAGGGCTTGCCGTTGCGCTGGCCAAACGGGCCAAGTGAAAAGGTGCGCGATGTGCTGGCCAAGGAACTGGCGTTGATCGAAGAGCTTGGTTACGAAAGCTATTTCTTGACCGTGCACGACATTGTCGCTTTCGCCCGCAGCCAGCGCATTCTGTGCCAGGGCCGTGGCTCGGCAGCCAACTCGGTAGTGTGTTTCGTGCTGGGCATCACCGAACTCGACCCTATGGAGCATCACCTGCTGTTCGAGCGATTTCTGTCTCGCGAACGCAACGAGCCGCCCGATATCGATGTGGATTTCGAGCATGACCGACGCGAAGAAGTGATCCAGTACGTGTTCCGCCGCTATGGCCGGCACCGTGCAGCACTGACGGCGGTGGTCAACACCTATCATGCCGCCGGAGCTGTGCGGGATGTGGCGAGGGTGCTGGGGCTGCCTGCCGACCAGGTGGATGCATTGGCCAAGTGCTGTGGCCGCTGGAGCGACCGTATACCCGATGAGCAGCGCCTGGCCGAGGCCGGTTTTGAGGCCGGCAGCCCTTCGCTGCGGCGGGTGCTGGTACTTGCTGGTGAACTGATCGGCTTCCCCCGGCACCTGTCGCAACACCCAGGTGGCTTCGTCATCTCCCAGCAACCGCTCGACCAGTTGGTGCCAGTGGAGAATGCGGCCATGGCGCAGCGTACGGTGATCCAGTGGGACAAGGACGACCTGGACATGGTCGGCTTGCTCAAGGTCGACGTGCTGGCGCTGGGCATGCTCAGTGCCTTGCGCCGTTGCTTCGACCTGCTGCAGCGCCACCGTGGCCGGCAGCTGACCCTGGCGACCATCCCCAGCGAAGACCCAGCCACCTACGCCATGATCAGCCGCGCCGAGACCATGGGTGTGTTCCAGATCGAGTCACGCGCGCAAATGGCCATGTTGCCCAGGCTGCGGCCCACCACGTTCTACGATCTGGTCATCGAAGTGGCCATCGTCCGCCCCGGTCCGATCCAGGGCGACATGGTTCATCCGTACCTGCGCCGGCGCCTGAAACAGGAGCCGGTGACGTACCCGTCCGCGCAACTCAAGGCAGTCTTCGAACGTACGTTGGGTGTACCGCTATTCCAGGAGCAGGTGATGGAACTGGCCATGGTCGCAGCCGACTATACGCCGGGCGAGGCTGACCAGTTGCGCCGCAGCATGGCGGCCTGGAAGCGCCATGGTGGCCTGGAACCGCACCGCGAGCGGCTGGTACAGGGCATGCTGCGCAACGGTTACGAGCTGGCGTTTGCCCAGCGCATCTTCGAGCAAATCAAGGGCTTTGGCAGCTACGGCTTCCCTGAATCGCATGCGGCCAGTTTTGCCCTGCTGTGCTACGCCAGCAGTTGGTTGAAGTGCCATGAGCCGGCGATCTTCACGTGTGCGTTGGTCAACAGCTGGCCGATGGGCTTCTACAGCCCTGACCAGTTGCTGCAGGAGGCTCGCCGCCAGGGTATCGAGGTGCGGCCCGTAGACGTTTGCCACAGTGAATGGGACTGTACCCTCGAGCCTGATGAGCATGGCACATTGGCCATTCGCATGGGCTTGCGCCTTGTGCGTGGCCTGGCCGAAGCCGATGCCAGGCGTTTGCAGCAGGCAAGGGCGCAACGGCCATGGCGCGACGTCGAAGACCTGTGCCTGCGTGCCGGGCTCGACTCACGGGCCCGAGCCCGCCTGGCCGATGCCGGAGCGCTGCGGGCCTTGGCCAGCGATCGGCATCAGGCACGCTGGCAGGTGGCAGCGGTGCAGCCGCAGCTGCCGTTGTTCGCCGACGTGCAAGCCTTGCCGGAAGTGGCGGTGGCTTTGCCTGCACCTACCGTGGACGAGGACCTGGTAGCCGATTATCAAACCCTCGGTACTACGCTTGGCCCGCATCCACTGGCCCTGCTGCGCTCACGCCTGAGGGCGCTGGGGTGTCGTAGCTCGAGTGAGCTGCAAGGTGTCGAGCATGGCGACACCATTGCCGTGGCCGGGTTGGTAGTAGGCCGCCAACGGCCCCAGACCGCGAGTGGAGTGACCTTCGTTACCCTGGAGGATGAGCACGGGATGGTCAACGTGGTGGTGTGGCGGGACATTGCCGAACGGCAGCGGCGGGCCTTGGTGGGGGCTCAGCTGCTCAAGGTCAGTGGGCGGCTGGAGCAGGAGAATGGTGTGCGGCACTTGATTGCACGGCGGCTGGAGGATGTGAGCCCGCTGTTGCAAGGGCTGGATGTGCGTAGCCGGGATTTTCATTAACCGTACGCTAATTGTATGAGCGGCCCAAGGCCGCTCATACAATTAGCAGTGCTACCACTCAGACCATCGCTAACCGCTGCTTGCGCGTGGGTGCCGGGAACGCCCGATCAATCGCTCGCAGGTCTTCGCGGGTCAAGGTCAGCGCACCCGCAGCCGCATTCAGCCGCACATGCTCGGGCGTCACCGCCTTGGGGATGGCAACCACCCCGTCATCACGGGTCACCCAGGCCAGGCTGACCTGGGCCGGTGTGGCGCCATGGCGCTCGGCGATTTCTGCCAGTACCGGGTGTTGCAACAAGCGCCCGCCTTGGGCCAGCGGGCAGTAGGCCATGGTCGGTAATGCACGCTTTTCGCACCACGGCAGCAAGTCGAATTCGATGCCACGTTGGGCCGGGTTGTACAGCACCTGGTTGGTGGCACAGTCAGGGTTGTGCAGTTCGCGCAGGTCATCGACGTCGAAGTTGGACACGCCCCAGCGCTTGATCTTGCCTTGCTCGCGCAAGCGTTCGAAGGCTTCGACGGTTTCCTCCAGCGGGTGCTGGCCTCGCCAGTGCAACAGGTAAAGATCGATGCAGTCGGTGCCCAGGCGCGTGAGGCTACGTTCGCAGGCGGCCGACATGTTGCGGCGGCCGGCATTGTGCGGGTAGACCTTGCTGACCAGAAACACCTGCTCGCGGCGCCCGGCAATGGCCTGGCCAACGACTTCTTCCGCCCCCCCTTCGGCATACATCTCGGCGGTGTCGATCAGGTTCAGGCCCAGCTCGATACCCTGTTGCAGGGCCGCCACTTCGTCAGCCTTGCGCGCAGGGTCTTCCCCCATGTACCAAGTGCCCTGGCCGATGGCCGGGACCTGCGTACCTGCCAGTTTCACATAACGCATGTCACCTCCGGGATGCGGGTATTGGAAAGCAGAACTTCAAGCAGCGCTTGCGCTGCGGTGGAAAGCTGGTGCTCGCTGAGCGCAATCACGCCAATGCGCCGCTCGACGACAGGCTCGACCAAGGTCACGCAACGGGCGCCCAGCTCCTGCATCTGGTTGATGCACAGCGCCGGCACGGCACTGACCCCCAGGCCGCTGGCGACCATGCGGCCAATGGTTGTCAGCTGGTGGCTCTCGAAGGCCACTGCCAGCTTGCCGTGTTGGGCCGCCACATTCTGCTCCATCAGCAGGCGCACCGCCGAAGGGCGTTGCAGGGCCACGAAATCTTCGGCCATCAGCTGTGCCCAGCTGACCTGGGGCAGCAGTGCCAAGGGTGAGTCGGCGGGCAGCACTGCAACGAAGCGGTCCATGTACAACGGGTGAAAGTCCAGCCCATCGATGTTATCCGGCTCGAAGCCGATGCCCAGTTCGACGCGGCGATGGCGAACCAGTTCCTGTACCTGTTCGTTGATCACGTCATGCACGGTGACGTTGACCTTGGGGTAGCGTTGGCGAAACACCTTGAGCGAATGGGGCAGCAAATTGCCGGCGAAGGCCGGCATGGCCGCCACCGACACGCGGCCCAGTTGCAGGGTGAAGCGCTGGCGCAGCATCTCTTCGGTGTCGTCCCAGTCGGCCAGCAGGCGCCGTGCCAGTGGCAGTAGCACTTCGCCTTCGGCGGTCAGGCTGACGCTGCGCGTGGTGCGGCTGAGCAGGGCGCCGCCAAGGTTTTCTTCCAGGGCCTTGATGGTCAGGCTCAAGGCCGGTTGCGAAACATGCAGGTGTTCACCGGCCTGGGCGAAGCTCTGGTACTTGGCCACGGCGACAAAGGCGCGCAGTTGCTTGACGTTCATGTCGGGCCTATTGTTTGTTTTGTAAAAGTTATCAATCGATGACGAAAACAAAATTAACAAATCAGTCGCTTGCGGTGAAGATGTCTGCACACGCTCACCGACAGCCTCGTCGGTTCAACAACTACAAAAGGCGGATCAGCATGGCCGGACTGGACAAGCGCGTTGCAACTTATGAACAGGCCCTCGAAGGCCTGACCGACAACATGACGGTACTGGCCGGTGGCTTTGGCCTGTGCGGCATCCCGGAAAACCTTATCAGCGAAATCAAGCGGCGTGGCGTCAAGGGCCTGACGGTGGTCTCCAACAACTGCGGCGTCGACGGCTTCGGCCTGGGTGTGCTGCTGGAAGACCGGCAGATCCGCAAGATGATCGCCTCCTACGTGGGCGAAAACGCCGAGTTCGAGCGCCAGCTGCTCAGCGGCGAACTGGAAGTGGAACTGACCCCGCAGGGCACCCTCGCCGAAAAAATGCGCGCAGGAGGGGCCGGCATCCCGGCGTTCTACACTGCCACCGGCTACGGCACACCGGTAGCCGACGGCAAGGAAGTGCGCGAGTTCAAGGGCCGCAAGTACATCCTCGAAGAATCTATCACCGGTGACTTCGCCATCGTCAAGGGCTGGAAGGCCGACCACTACGGTAACGTGGTGTACCGCAACACCGCGCAAAACTTCAACCCGCTGGCGGCCACCGCCGGCAAGATCACCGTGGTCGAAGTGGAAGAAATCGTCGAGCCGGGCGTGCTGCTGCCCAGCGAAATCCACACCCCGGGCATCTACGTGGACCGTGTCATCGTCGGCACCTTCGAAAAGCGTATCGAAAAGCGCACCGTCAAGGCCTGAGCGCCATCACCAGAACAACAAAGAGATCCTGACCATGGCACTGACCCGCGAACAGATGGCACAACGCGTCGCCCGTGAACTGAAGGACGGCTACTACGTCAACCTGGGCATCGGCATTCCGACCCTGGTGGCCAACTATGTACCGGCCGATATGGATGTGATGCTGCAGTCGGAAAACGGCCTGCTCGGCATGGGCGAATTCCCGACCGAAAGCACTATCGATGCCGACATGATCAATGCCGGCAAGCAAACCGTCACCGCCCGCCGCGGTGCCTCGATCTTCGATTCGGCACAATCGTTCGCCATGATCCGTGGTGGCCACGTCGACCTGACCGTGCTGGGTGCTTTCGAGGTGGACGTGCAGGGCAACATCGCCTCGTGGATGATCCCGGGCAAGCTGGTCAAGGGCATGGGTGGCGCCATGGACCTGGTGGCTGGCGCCGACAACATCATCGTCACCATGACCCACGCCTCCAAGGATGGCGAGTCCAAGCTTTTGCCCCAGTGCAGCTTGCCGCTGACCGGTGCCGGTTGCATCCGCAAGGTGCTCACCGACCTGGCCTACCTGGAAATCGAAGACGGCGCGTTCATCCTGCGCGAGACTGCGCCGGGGGTGAGCGTCGAGGAAATCATCGAGAAAACCGCCGGCAAGCTGATCGTGCCGGATGATGTGAAGGAAATGACCTTCTAAGGCATTACACGATCCTACCCTGTGGGAGCGGGCGTGCCCGCGAATGCTGCGGTGAATTTACCGATGCATTCGCGGGCATGGCTGTTCCCACAGGGTTTTGTGTTTTCTGGCAACACGTGTCACCTCATAAAACCAATAAAAGGAATTCAACTGTGGCCGCTGAAATTCAAGACAGCCGTTCCGCGCGCTTTGCCTTGCGCTGCTCCAACTGGGCCGAACGCTGGTTCCCCGATTCCTGGGTGTTCGCCGCCTTGGCGGTGCTGCTGGTGTGCATTGGCGCACTGGCCATGGGGGCCAAGCCGACCGACACCGCCAAAGCGTTTGGCGACGGTTTCTGGAGCTTGATCCCGTTCACCATGCAGATGGCCTTCGTGGTCATTGGTGGCTATGTGGTTGCCAGTTCGCCGCCCGCCGCGCGGCTGATCGATCGCCTGGCGCGCATCCCCGGCAACGGTCGCTCGGCCGTGTGCTGGGTAGCGCTGATATCGATGCTGGCCTCCTTGCTCAACTGGGCCTGTCGCTGGTGTTCGGTGGTTTGCTGGTACGCGCCCTGGCGCGGCGCACCGACCTGAAAATGGACTACCGCGCCGCCGGTGCGGCTGCCTACCTGGGCTTGGGCGCGGTGTGGGCGCTGGGCCTGTCATCGTCGGCGGCGCAGCTACAAGCCAACCCGGCCAGCCTGCCACCCTCGATCCTGTCGATTACTGGGGTGATCCCGTTCACCGAAACCATTTTCCTCTGGCAGTCCGGCGTGATGTTGGCGGCGCTGGTGGTGGTCTCGCTGGTGATCGCCTACGCCACCGCCCCGGGCCCGAACAGTGCACGCAGCGCTGAAGACTGTGGTGTCGACCCCACCTTCACGGCGCCGCCCGCACCGCAACGTACCCGCCCAGGTGAGTGGCTGGAGCACAGCCCCATCCTGATTCTGCTGCTGGTGGCCCTGGCCGCTGGCTGGCTGTACCAGGAGTTCGCCACCAAGCCGGCGATTACCGCTATCTCCGGGCTGAACACCTACAACCTGTTGTTCATCATGCTCGGTGCCTTGCTGCACTGGCGCCCGCGCAGTTTCCTTGACGCGGTGGCGCGTGCCGTGCCGACCACCACGGGGGTGCTGATCCAGTTCCCGCTGTACGGTTCGATCGCCGCCATCCTCACCCAGGTGAAGGGTGTCGACGAACAGACCCTGGCCCACCATATTTCGTTGTTCTTCACCCAGATTGCCACCCATGACACCTATGCCGTGCTGATGGGGGTGTATTCGGCGGTGCTGGGCTTCTTCATCCCCTCGGGCGGTGGCAAGTGGATCATCGAGGCCCCCTACGTGATGCTGGTGGCGAATGACCTGCAGTACCACCTGGGCTGGGCGGTGCAGATCTACAACGCTGCCGAAGCTTTGCCGAACCTGATCAACCCGTTCTACATGCTGCCGCTGCTGGGCGTACTGGGGCTCAAGGCGCGCGACCTGATCGGCTTCTCGTTCGTGCAGTTGCTGGTGCATGTGCCGTTGGTGCTGGTGTTGCTGTGGGCACTGGGTACGACGTTGCAGTACGTACCGCCAGTGATGCCTTGATTGAAGGCCATCCCCGCAGGCTTGGCGTCAGCTTTCAGACGCGTATCATGGCTGCCTCAGCCTGGGAAACACGCGTTACATGTCTATTCGATTGAAACTGCTGCGTAAGAAACTGGGGATGACCCTGGAAATGCTCGCCGAAAAGACCGGCATGACCAAAAGCTACCTGTCCAAGGTCGAGCGCGGCCTCAACACGCCCTCGATCGCGGCGGCGCTGAAACTGGCACGGGCGCTGAACGTCAATGTCGAAGAGCTGTTCGCCGAAGAACAGGCTGGGCAGAGCCGCTACAGCCTGGTGCGCCATGGCCAGCGCCAGGCGTTGGTAGGCGATGGGCAAGGGCCGGGATACGCGGCCCTCACCAGCCAGGTCGGCCAACGCAGCCTGCTGCCGTTCCTGATCCAGCCACCCTCCGAATTCAGTGACCCCACGTTCAAGGAACACCAGGGCGAGGAGTTCCTGTTCGTGCATGCTGGCCAGGTGGAAGTGGACTTCATGAACGAACGGGTGCTGCTGGAACAGGGCGATGCCCTTCATTTCAACGCCCAGACGCCGCACCGGCTACGCTCGGTAGGTGTCACGCCGGCGCAGTTGCTGGTCGTGGTTCACCACGCAGACGAGTGAAACCTCTGGGGGCAGGGCATGCCCCCTATGCGTTCTCAGCCGTGAAACGCAGCCTCCGCCCTGATAGCGCGCCCTTGCATAAATTGCATGTCGATATTTTGACGAAAGCCCCCATCGCCCATTGAATTTTATTATGGTGTCGGATCATTGACGTAATGTCATTGTGCCCATAAGCTCAAGTCAACAAAGAAACAACTCCCGCCACACCGCGCTAATAACTATTTGATTTTTCCTGTTTTCTGGAGGGGTGTATGCGCACGACTCTGATTATCAAATCGATGTTTTTGCTGGTAATGCTGAGTGGCGCTGCGCGCGCGGCAGATTCGTATATAAATCAGAACAGTATCATTCCTGTTTCAACTGCCGGCTGGTTCTTTGCCTTTGCCGTCATCGGCTTTGTAGCCGTTGCCAACCGCAGAAAGATCTGAACCGCATGCCTGGCATGTGAAGGGATGCATGCCGCAAGCGCAAGACCTGGCTTGTGAATTCTTCAACCGTTGCTATATTCCCAGTAGCCTGTATAGGCCCATGTCTGCAGGGTGTTGCAGCCCACGTCTACAGCGTCAAGGTAAGGGCCTCCAGGAAGGTCGAGGCCATCGCGGCAGCGGTACGTCGCGAAGCGGAGCGAGAGTTGGTGTGTTGTTCTCATTCAGTGCTCTTTGTCGGGCCATTTGGCCGGAGGGACCCTCATGGTGCGTTCAATGTTTGCCGCGTTCTGCCTGCTGACGGTGTGGTCTGGCGCCGGTAACGCCGACCAGAGCAGTGCTGCCTATCTGCTCAGCCCCGGCGATGTGGTGATGGTTTCGGTGTGGCAGGAAGACAGCCTGCGTCAAGAAGCCACCGTTCTTCCCGATGGCAGTATCACCTTCCCCCTGGCCGGGCGCATCAATGTCGCCGGCCTGGATGTGACGGCAGTCGAAAAACAGGTGGCTGCCAAACTCGAAAAGTTCCTTCCCGACCCTAACGTCAGCGTTGTCGTCAAGAGCATCGCCGGCAACATGGTCTACGTACAAGGCAAAGTGATCAAGCCTGGGCCGGTGCAAATGGCAGGCCCTACGGCGGTGCTTCAAGCTTTGAGCATGTCGGGTGGCCTGGACAAGTTTGCTGACGAAAGCGAAATCAAGGTGGTCCGTGGCGCAGGCGCTTCCCAAAAGATCCTGCCCGTGCGATATAAGGACCTGGTGTCTGGGCGGGACATGTCCACCAACATCCAACTTCAGGCTGGCGATACGCTGGTCGTTCCTTGATCTTGCCTTTTAATAAGAACATTTAATGCCTCTTCTTAGAACAACTAGCATTGCAACGGCAATCTTGGCCTTGCCGTTTACGGACGCGGTCCTGGCGGCAAATTGGCAGTCTACGGTGGCGGTACCGACATCCGTCGAATACGACAGCAACCCTTTGTTGCTGACCTCGGGGGAGAAGGGCATAACGCGCACGATCATTGCGCCTGATTACACCCTGATCGGTACGTTCGACCGTGACGAATTGAGGTTGGGGCTGGGCATGCATGTGTTGCGCTCGTCCGACACGGATATAGTCGATGACCGTGAAGATCCCGATATCAGCCTGGGCTGGCAGCGCACCACCGAGCGTGGGCGGTTCGGCCTGGTGGCGCGCTACAACGAAAGCTCGACGCTGTCGGGGACAGTGCTGGACACCGGGGTGATCACCACCGACGGTACGCAAAAGCTCTACACCCTGACGGGCAACTGGAGCCAGGCGGTAACTGAACGCAGCACCTTGAGCAACGAAACCACTTACAACCGTGCCCGTTATGACATCAGTACGCTGACGGGCTACGAGGAGCTGGCGAACGTATTTACCTGGACTTACGCCTGGAGCGAGCGGGCCGATGTGTACACCCGCTTTGGCGCACGACGCTATGAGCCTGAGCAGGACCTTACCGCGACCGCCTCCAACAGCTACACCCCTGCAGTCGGCGTCAAGTACCAGCTTGCCGAAGGTTTGAGCGCCGATGCCCACATTGGCGTCAACCAGGTGTCTGGTGACGACGGCGGCCGGCGTGGGGAGGGTGGGGTTGCGTTGCTGTACACCGGCCCGCGTGCCGATGCCAGCTTTACCGCCGAACGCAGCACGGTGGCCAGCGCCGAAGGCGGTTTCGCCGAGCTGGACCAGGTGCGTGGTGTATGGAGCTACGCGGTGGCCGAACTGACTCGGGTGGGCGCCGACGCGGCCTGGCAAGACAGCAAAGGGCAGTCGCCCAACACGCTGCAGACTTACAGCGTATGGGCCAGCCGCCAGTTTTCGCCTTACTGGGACCTGCGCCTGTCACTGATGTACAAGGAACGGCAACAGGACCATGTACCGGATGCGACCGCAACGATCGTTGGTTTGACGTTGACGTACAGGTACCCCGACATCTGAACCGCAGGCAGGTGGCCCCATGAAGTCTGACTACGAGCTCTCCCTCAGAGATTACATCGCCATTATCAAGGACAGAGCCCTGGTGCTAGGGGTGAGTGCCGCAGTCATTCTTGTCGCGACCGTCGCCGTCGCCTTGATGGTGCCGCCGATCTACCAATCGACCGGCACCATTCTGGTGGAGTCGCAGCAGATTTCGCCCGAGCTGGTGTCGACCAACAACACCAGCTTTGCCGATGAGCGCATCGAGGTGATCCGCCAGCGGGTGATGACCCGTGAAAACCTGCTGCGCATCATCGGCAAGTACGACCTGTTCGCCGACAAACGCCTCAGTGAAAGCGACAAGATCGACCAGATGCGCAACGCCATCGTGGTCGAAACCCTCACCACCTTTGTCCGTGGCCGTGGTGAAGCGACCGTGGCGTTCAATGTGTCGTTCGAGCACAAGCAAGCGCAAGTGGCCAAGGAAGTCGCCGACGAGTTGGTGACGCTGTTCCTCAACGAAAACCTCAAGCAGCGCACCGAGCGGGCCAACGAAACCACCGAGTTTCTTACCCAGGAAGCCAACAAACTGGGCGCCGAACTGGCCAGCCTGGAAAACCAGCTGGCCGATTTCAAGCAGGCTCATGCCAATGCGTTGCCCGAGCACCAGACCCTGCGCATGAACATGCTGTCGCGTTCGGAGCTGGAGTTCCGCGAAGTCGACCGTGACTACAAGGCTGCCCAGGAAGAGCTGCGCTACCTGGAGCTGGAACTGTCCGCGGCCAATGCTGGCCTGGCGACCAAAACGACTGAGGGCACCAGGCCAGCCTCTGCCGACCAACCCCAGGACCTGCCAAGCCTGAAGGCCGAGTATGCCCGGCTGCTGACCCGCTACAAGGACGCCCACCCGGATGTGGTGGCGATCAAACGCAAGATCCAGGCGCTCGAAGCCAGTGGCGATCGTACGGCGGCAGCGTCCACGGTCAGCCTCGACGTGGCCCGTGTGCGCGCCAAGATGAGCGCTGCCCAGGAGCGGATTGCCTCACTGTCCGAGCAGAAGCGTGAGCTGACCAAGAAGATGGAAGGCTACGAAGCCGAGATCCTCGAAGCACCGCAGGTCGAGCGCGGGTTGGTGACCTTGATGCGTGACCACGACAACGCACGTAAAAAGTATGAAGAAATCCGCGCCAAGGAAATGGGCGCGAAGATTACCGAAAGCCTCGAGCAGGAAAACAAGGCCGAACGCTTCGTGCTACTGGAGCCCCCTCTGCTGCCTGAGAAGCCGATCAAGCCAAACCGCAAGAAAATCGCGGCGCTTGGCCTGGTGCTGGCACCTGCTGGCGGCGGTGCGCTGGTGATGCTGATGGAAATGCTCAATCAGCGCGTGCGCGGTGTTGGCGCCCTGGAAAACCTGCTGGGTAAACGGGTTTTGGTTGCGGTGCCCTATATCGATACCAGGGCCGACGTGGCCAGGCGCAAGCGCTGGCGCAACCGGCTGATCCTGGCGGCACTGGCGTTGGCGGCTATCATGGTAGTGTTGGTGCACATGTTCTACATGCCACTGGATGTGCTGTTGTTCAAAGTCATGTCTCGGTTTGTATAGGGAAAGCAGTGATGGACAGGACCAAGCCGGCTGTTGGCAATAATCTTCATCAGGTTACCCCAGGCACACCCCAGGCACTGTCTCCCGCCCCCGGTACGGCGCTGGCAGAAGTGCCGGGGCAGTTCGACTACGTGAATACCAAGGTGGTGCCCCTGCGTGCGGACCACCTGGAGCGCCACCGCATCGTGGCGTACAACAAGAACTCCAACATGAACGGGCCGATCGACCTGCTGCGCACGCAGGTGCTCAGGGCCATGGAGGAAAACGGCTGGCGCACGCTGGCGATCACCTCGCCAACGCCTGAAGCGGGCAAGACGGTGCTGGCGATCAACCTGGCCATGAGTATTGCCCACCACACCACCAAGACGGCGTTGCTGGTGGACTTCGACCTGCGCCGGCCCAAGGTTGGCAGCACCCTGGGCCTGCCCATGGAGCAGGCGTTGAACGAGTTCCTGACGGACAAGGCCGAGTTGCAGGAATGCCTGGTCAACCCGACCTTGCCGCGCTTTGTGGTGCTGCCAACGCGGGTGCCAGTCCCGCTGTCCACCGAGATGCTGTCGTCGCCCAAGGTGAACAACCTGATCAGCGATTTGCGCAACCGCTACGAGTCGCGTATTTGCATTTTCGATTTGCCACCACTGCTCAGCTCGGACGATGCGATCACCGTGATACCCAAGTTCGATTGTGTGTTGCTGGTGGTGGCCAACGGGATGAACAACAAAAAGGAAATCGAGGATTGCCTGCATCACCTGGCCACGGTGAACCTGATTGGGACGGTGTTGAACAAGGCGGACGAGCAACCGCGGACCTATTACTGATTGTCGGGCTGCTTTGCAGCCCATCGCGACACAAGGCCGCTCCCACAGGTGCAGCGCAAAAATCGACCATTTGCGCTGCACCTGTGGGAGCGGCCTTGTGTCGCGATGGGGCGCAAAGCGCCCCCAAGATCCTCAGCCCTGCTGCACAGTCCAGGGATACTGCAACTCCCACTGCCAGGCATGCCGCACAATCTGCTCCAGCGAGGCAAACTCTGGCCGCCAGCCCAGTACCTGTATCGCCTTGCTCGCATCAGCCACCAGCCGTGGCGGGTCGCCAGCGCGGCGCGGCGCATCGAGGGCATTGATCTGCCGCCCGGTCACCGTCCGCGCCGTATCGATCACCTGCTGCACCGAAAAGCCCAAGCCGTTGCCCAGGTTGAACGCGGTACGCTCGCCACCTGCCAGCAAATAGTCCACTGCCAACGCATGGGCCGCCGCCAGGTCTGCAACATGCACGTAGTCACGTATGCAGGTGCCATCCGGCGTATCGTAGTCGCGGCCAAACACGGTCACCGCCTCCCGCCGGCCAGATGCCGCCTGCAGGATCAATGGAATCAGGTGGGTTTCCGGGTCGTGACGTTCCCCCAGCTGCCCTTCGGGGTCAGCGCCTGCGGCATTGAAATAGCGCAGGCAAACCGACTTCAAGCCATAGGCACGGTCGAAGTCCTCAAGAATCTGCTCGACCATCCATTTACTCAGCCCATAAGGGTTGATCGGCCCCTTGGTGTGCGCTTCATCGATCGGCACGTACTGTGGGTTGCCATAAACGGCGGCACTCGAAGAAAACACCAGGTGCTTGATGCCGGCATTCACCATGGCCTGCAGCAGGGCAAGGGTGGCTGCGACGTTGTTCTGGTAGTACTTGCCGGGCGCGCTGACCGACTCGCCCACTTGAATGAACGAGGCAAAATGGAACACCGCATCGAAGCGACAGACGCCAAACAGCACATCCAGTGCGGCCTCGTCGGCGATGTCGAGCTTGGCCCACTGGATGCCCGGGCCAGGCCAGACCAGGTCTGCCACCACCACTTCGTGGCCCACAGCAAGCAGGTGCTTGACCATGTGCGAGCCAATGTAACCCGCGCCACCCACCACCAGAAATTTCATCCCTACCTCCTGGAAACTGCTGTTTACAGACGCAGCGAACCCTCCCTGAAACGTGCAGGTGGGATGATCAGCGACAGGTGACCTGAGCGTAGATGGCCATATGCTCTATTTCAAGAACAGCCAGTTGGACATGTAGTGACCGTCGAAGGTAAGGGTGTATTGCCCATCCTTGTACGCCGCCGGCAGTGGCTTCAGTTGTGCCTGCGCATCGCGGGCGAACAGTTTCAGGCCAGCGGGCGCTTTGAGGGTCAGGCTGCCTTCAAGGGGTTCGACATTGAAGGGTGTCTTGTCATCGGCCTTGGGCATGGCACGGGTGCCCAGAGAAAGCAGCAGCTCACGCGACTGGCCCAAGGGTTTACCGTCCAGGCTCTGCACCACGACGCTGGCATAAGGTGTTTTCGAATTAACCTCAATGGCCCCCAGGCTGATCGAGCGGCCGCCCAGCCAGCCGGTGGCGGCCTGGGTCAACGGCGTGTCGATGGTGTAGAGGCCTTGTTGCCAGTTGCGTTTGAGCTCGCCAGTGTCGGTTACCGACTCGGTGGCATCGGCGGGCAGCAGCGATTGCCCTGGGTCCTGCAGTACCTGTGCGCCTGCTGGGATAGCCGCAGGCTTCAGCCAAGGCAGTTCCGGTGTTTGTGGCAGCGCGATCTGCAACTGGCCCGTTTCCATGGCCGTGCGCAACAGCACTGAATTGCGTGGAGTGATTTCCTGATCGTAGAGGGTGGCAGGTGTTGGTGCGAACACGTAGCGAGTGGTGGCTGGCTTGACGTCCGCACGGCGGTAGAGCAGGGCGGCGGCGGGTAGCGTGGCGATCATCGCCGGGTCGTTGTAGGCGTGCCAGTTGTCCGCGGTGCGCCAGCCGGGGTTGAACCCCTGTTGGCTGTAGGCGTATTGCATCATCGCGTCCCAGCCCTGGTGGCTGGCGGTACCGGCCACGTATAGCGGCAGTGAGTGACGGTCGGGCAGCGGGAAGGGTTCAGCGTTCCACTCGGTGACAGTAAGTGGTTTGCCGACCACTTGGGCGGCGCCTATCCAGTCGATCATGCCGTCGCTGGTCAGTGGGTTCTTCTCCAGCTGGCCATTGGCACCGTAGCTATGGGCATCGATGACATCCCCTGCGGTAAGCGCCGGCAACGCGCTCAAACCGTTGCCGCCCCAGGTGCTGGTGGTCGCGATCGGTACTTTTACACCGAGGCCGCGCAAGTGGGCGATCATGTCGGCATTGAAGCGCTGCTCCAGGTCATTGAGAAACAGCTTGGACGGGCCATGCTCCCAGGCACGCCAGGTGAGGTCGGCGGGCAGGTCATGTTGCCTGGCGAAGGCCTTGGCGGCCGACATGTAGCGTTCGCTGTGGCGTGGTACATCCTTGTCTGGCAACAGGGCGTTGCCGTAGTGCTGGGTGAGGTCGTTCTCGTTGGTGATCAGCACGGCGGCGATGGCCGGGTCGTCCTTGTACGCCAGCCCAGTGTACTCGTTCACATGGGTCATGTACTGCTCGGCAAAGCGCTTCATCGCTTTCTGGATACTGTCGTTCACGTAGGCGTAACCCTTCAGGTCAATGCGACCTTCCTTCTCGGGCAACTCCTTGAAGTCTTCAATGTTGTCGTTGGCGGTAAATGCACGCTGCACATGCATGTCCAACCAGATGTAGATGCCTTCGTCCTTGAGCGCTTTGATCCACAGGTCTAGCTTGCGTAACGATTCGGCGCTGAGCTGCTGGGTATCGCGCACCAGGGTGCCGTCGCCGAACACGTTGGGGCTGACCCAGGGCGAGTCGTGGTGATGCAGGCGCACCAGGTTGAAACCCAGGGCCGACAGGCGCTTGGCCTGTTGGCGGATTTCTTCGTCCGGGCTTTTGAACAGCGAGTAGGCAGACAAGTTGGTGCCCCAGAAGCGTACCGGGGTGTTGTCGGCGAACATCAACTGGTCACCGACCGCCTTGACGAAGCCGCGCTTGCCGGCGGGCTTTTCTGCGGCGTTGAGGAATGACAGGTCCACCGGTGAGGTGCGCCAGTCCAGTTGGTCATCGGGCCAGCTGGCAGGGTCGGCCAGCCCGAAGCGCTCGTTGGGGGTGGGGCCCAGGTCGATGTCGCCGGTCACGTTGAGCACGGCCTTGAGCTGTTGGCGGCCGGCGGCGATCGGGTCCTTGTAGAGGAATGCACGCAGCTCGGACGGGTTGCCGCGCTCGAAGTAGACCTTGGCCAGTGGCGGGTCGAAACGCATCTCGATGCGCCGGCCCTGGTCGGCCTTGCCCCACGTCCAGCCGCGGTTGTCGGGCAGCAGCTGCGGGGCGCCCATGTCGCCGGCGATTTGCGCCGGGTCGAACTGGAACACCATGCCGCCTCCCATTACACCGCGCTGCTGGCTGTGGGCGTCGAGGTCGAAGGCCCAGCTCAGGGTTTGCGCCTGTTCCTTGCGGATATCTGCCTGCAGGTCGAAGTCCAGTTCCTTGTTCTTGCCCTTCAGCGTGTAGTGGTAGGGGCCATTGACCTTGAAGTCGGTATAAAAGCCAGTCCAGCTCCAGTTGGCGGCCCAGAAATCGAACTTGGCCTTCATCACCGGGCCGCCACCGCGTGTCACGGTAGGCAGGCCATTCTGCTCATCGACACTGACCTGCCAGTCTGAGCCCCAGCCGGCCAACGGTAACAGGGCCAGGCCGGCAAGGGCCGAAAGGCGCACGAAATGACGCAAGGTAAGCACGTTCATGAAATTACCTGGGTAGTAGGCCGGGTTCGGTCAGTTCCATGGCCTGGCTGTTGTGCAGCCGGCGCACCATCTGGATGTAGGCCACGCCCAGCCCGGCGACTGACCAGTACACCACCGGGATGAAGGTGATGCTGCTGACGGTGAAGATGATCACCAGAATGCCGATCAGCGTCGCCAGCAACACCCGGCCGAGCTGTCTTCGCTCGTCATCCTTGTCGGGGAAGCTGAGCATGGCTCTGCGGATGCCCCTCAGCACCACGGCAAAGAACGCCACGAACAGGCCGAGCCCGACCAGCCCGACCCTCAGTGCCAGGTTGATGTAGGTGTTGACGATGTCGATGATGCCTTCGCCCTGGATCATCGACTGCATTTCCGGGGTGTTGCGGAAGTCGAACGAGCCGAACAGCGGGTTGCGCTGGATGACGATCCAGGAGTTGTCCATCAGTCGCTCGCGGTAGGTGATGTTCTCTTTTTCGATGTTGCCGATGTACGGCAGCAGGTCTAGCACCTTGTCACCGCCAGGCACGACGGTCAGCAGCGGCAACGCCAGCATGCCGGCCGCGCCTAGCAGCGCCAGACGCTTGACGGCGCCTTTGCCCAAGGCAATGAACACCACCACGATGACCACTACGCCGATCCACGGGCCACGCGATAACGGCGCGAACAGCCCGGCGGCCAGTAGCAGGGCGCCCATGGCCCTGTGCAGCGGGCGCTGCACATAACCCTGGACGAACAAGAACAACCCAATCGCCACGCTCATCACATAACCCAGGGCAATCGCCTGGCCGGTGGTGACGCTGGCCCGCAGCGCGCCGCCGCGGCTCAGGTAACCGGACATGCTCCATGGTACGCCCATGGCGTCGACCAGGGCGCTGTACAGCAGCCAGTGGCGCACATATTCAGCCACGGCAATCAGCGCCATGACGAAGGCGGTGAGCACGAAGGCCAGCAAGGTGTCCTTGAAGTCGCTGATCTGACGCAGGCCACGGCTGGCCACGTAGTACGGCAGGAACACATCGACATACAGGTACAGCGCCTGGCGCAGGGTGTCGGTGGGCGTGGTTTCGCGCAAATACAGCACGCTCATCAGCACCAGGCCGGCCGCTAGCAGCTTGTCGGCCCAGGTGCGGCCAAAGCGCAGCGTGTCAGGTTGGCGGCGTAGTTGCAGCGCGGCCGGCAATAGCACACACAGGGTCAGCAGGCGGATGTGGTTGAGGTCGACCAGGTAATTGACCACGCCAAACCCCGGCACCTGCACCGACGCTGGCGGGATCAGGAACAGCAGCATGTAGAACAGCGCCATGGGGTTGTGCTCGCGGCGCCCGGCAAGCAGCAAAATGACCGCGCCCGCCCCCAGGTACAGCCAGAAGCTGTGAGAGGCAAAGGCCAGCACGGTCAGCAGGAACCACAGATTGCGCCGGCGCTTGTAGTCGCCAAGCGGAATCAGGTCGGTGGCAGGCCGCCGCGCCAGCAGGAAGACCACGCTCGCCAAAAACAGGATGACGATCAACGCACGAAAATGTTCAGGCATCGGCTATGTACACCTTTCCTTCGGTGGGCAACGGCTAGCATCGTGGCTAATTGAAACTATAGTGACTTTTAGCCAATCAGTCAGAGAATGAAGTCATGCCGTCGATTGATGCGTCAGCCACTGCGAGCCTGCGCAAGCGGGCCCTGAACGCCGGGTCGTGGAACCTGGTCTCGCAGGTGGCTTCTCAGGTGATGCGCCTGGGCGGCAATCTGATCATGGCCCGCTTGCTGCTGCCGGAAATGTTCGGGGTGATGGTCATTGCCACCACCGTTTCGGTACTTCTGCATCTGCTTTCCGATGTCGGCCTGCGGCAGAACATCATCCAGAGTCACCGCGGTGACGACCCGGATTTTCTCAACACCGCCTGGACCGTGCAGATCATTCGCGGTTTCCTGCTGTTCGCCCTGACCCTGCTGCTGGCACTGGGCGCCTGGTTGGCTCAACTGGCCGAGCTGTGGCCAGCGGACTCTACCTATGCCGCCCCGGTGCTGCCGATGGTGCTGGCGATAACCGGGCTGTCGGCGGCCATCTGGGGGTTCCAGTCCACCAAGATAGATGTGGCTGTACGAACTTTCCAACAAAAGCGCGTGGTGCTGGTCGACCTGGCCTCGCAGGTAGCCGGCCTGGTGGTGATGCTGGTGCTGGGCTTGCTGACCCACTCGATCTGGGCACTGGTGGTCTCGGGCCTGGTGTCGGCGGTGGCCTGGACCGTGCTGGGCCATACCGCCCTGGAGGGGCCGAACAACCACCTGCGCTGGGACCGCACGGCGCTGACCGAACTGATCGTGTTTGGCCGCTGGATCTTGTTGTCGTCGATGGTCGGCGTGCTGGCCATGTACGGTGACCGCATCTGGTTTGGCGCCAGCATGTCGGCGGCGCAACTGGGGGTGTATTCGATTGCGGTGCTGATCCTTGGCGCGGTGCAGACAGCGCTGATGAAAATAGTGGGCGCCGTGGCGCTGCCGGCGTTCAGTGAAGCGGCCCGGGCTGACGACAAGGAACGCCTGAAAGCGCTGTATCACCGCTTCCGCCTGCTGGTCGACCTGCTGGTGCTGTTTATTTGCGGTGGTTTTCTGACCGCCAGCCCGCTACTGATCGGCTGGATGTACGATGATCGCTACCGTGAAGCTGGCCCGATGCTGGCAATTCTTTCGCTGTCGTTCATCGTTATGCGCTATACATTGGCTCATCAGGTGTGGATTGCCTTGGGCCTGACCAAGTATCAGGCCATGGACAACATCATTCGCCTGGTTTCGCTGTGGGGGCTGCTACCGCTGTTGCTGGCGATTGGTGGTGTGGAGTGGGCGATCTGGGGGGTTGCCCTGCATGCCGTGCCAACGCTGGTGCTGGTTGTGTATGTGAACTGCAAACTGGATATGTTCAGCCTCAAACGTGAGCTGGTGGTGCTGCCGATGTTGCTGGTCGGGGCGCTCTGCGGGGCGTTGCTGACGGCCTTTTTCGACTGGCTGTAAAGCGGCGCGCTGGGTGTAACTTTCATGGGTACAGGTCACGGGATCATGGGGAAGCTCACTTTTTGTACTGCGCAATTGGGCCGTAGAGGCTTTCTCCAGAGTTGTGTCTTGCTCGGTGTGGGTGGCGCGGTGTTTGGCGCCTCGGCGGCCGTTGCTGGCAAGCCGCTCGAAAAGCCTGGGTTCGTGGTCATCAACGGTTGGGTATTGCCGTCCCGTTATTTCCGGAACGAGCCAGCATGATCAAGGACTATCAGCAGCAGAAGGCGCTGCGCGACAACTACGATTTCTGCATCATCGGTGCCGGGCCGGCGGGCATTACCCTGGGCTTACGCCTGGCCGCCGCTGGCTGGAACGTGATGCTCGCCGAAGGCGGTGGGCGCGAATATGCGCCGCATTCGCAAAGCCTGTACGCCTGCGCATCCACGGGCCTGGAGCTGTATCCCGAGGAAACTCGCCTGCGCTATCTGGGAGGCACGTCCAACCACTGGGCAGGGCGCTGTCGGCCGTTCACCCCTTCGGACTTTACCATCGCCCCTCCGGGTGATTTACCGGGTTGGCCTATTCCTTATTCGGAGATCGAAGGTTACCTGCCGGCAGCCATGGATATCGTCGACCTGCCTGCCGGCTCGGATTTTCGCGCCATGAACACCGGCCTGACGGGTGGTGACTTCGAGGCAGATCGGTTTCTGCTCAGCACGCCGACACGCTTTGCGCAAAAGTACGCCACGGCACTGGAGCAGACCAAAGGCCTGGACGTGTTCATCAACTGCAACTGCGTGGACCTTGAGTTCGACAAAGCTTCCGGCCACCTGGCGGCGGTGGTGTTGTCCGACTATGAACGCAATCGTCAGCGCCTGGTGGCCAGAAACTTCATTCTGGCCACGGGGGCCATCGAGAATGCCCGGCAGTTGCTTAACAGCGAGACGCTGGTGGCGGCCGGTGTGGTGAACAAGGAAGGGCTGGCCGGCGGGTGTTTCATGGAACACCTGAACATCGACCTGGGCACCTTCATCCTCAAGTCCGGGCAGGACCCGGAGCCCCGCCAGTACTACACCACCGATGCCTTCGTCGACGAGTACAAGGCCGGTAAAGGCAATGTCACCGCCGCTTTGCTGGCGGATGTGCAAACCTATGGCCGTACTGCCGAGGTCAAGCACTTTCTGGAGAACCTGGCCTGCGACATGGGGGTTGCCAGCAAGGTCGCCTTCGTCGCCAAGTTCAGCTGCCCTGGTGACGGCGTGATCAGCACCATGATCGAGCAGTTCCCCAACCTGCACAGCCGCATCTCGCTGCTGGAGGAAAAGGACGCACTGGGCGTAGCCAAGGTCAATGTCAACTGGGCGCTCAGCGCCGATGACCGGCATACCATCAAGTGCATTGGCAGCGAACTGGCCAAGCAGTTCGCCGACATGGACCTGGGCTTCGTCAAGCTGAACGACTTCGTTTATGACACCTCGATTCCGCTGAAAATGGCGCCCCATGCCCACCACATGGGCACCACGCGCATGGCCGCTTCGCCGCAGTTCGGTGTTGTCGATGCCAATTGCAAAGTGTTCGGCACCGAAAACCTGTATGTCGCCGGCAGCAGCATCTTCGCCAAGGGCGGCGCTTCCAACCCGACCATGCCGCTGTTGCAATTTGCCGTGCGGCTGGCCGACCACCTCGATAGCAAGATGAGAGCGGCCAGCGGCGCCGCTGCGTGATGCAGGTTGTACATGGGTTGAGTGCGCTGCGGTCAGCACCTAGAAGAACGAGACCGGAACGCCTCAGGACACTCCAGATTGTTCGAATCGCGAGGCCAGGCAGTATGAAGGGATGGATACGCAAGGCAGTGGCGCACTATGCCCATGCAACGGGGCGAGGGGGCAGGTTCTACAGGAGGTTCTGCAACCCTTCCGGGCTTGAGTGGGGCGCCTACCTCGCCAAGTGGGGTAATTTTCACTCGGTCGGCAGCAACTTCTTCGTCAACACAGGCTGCAAGTTTCTTGACCCTTCGCTGGTACGCATCGGTAACAGCGTGGGGTTGTCCGACTGCACGTTGATCGGTCATGACGGGGTGGTATTGCTGATCGAGCACCGCTTCGGCAAGCACCTCGATTCGGTTGGCTTCATCGATATCAAGGACAACTGCTTCATCGGCCATGGTGCGATCGTGATGCCCCGCGTGACCATCGGGCCAGAGTCCATCGTAGCCGCAGGGGCGGTGGTGACCAAGGATGTGCCGCCAGGCACCGTCTATGGTGGTAACCCGGCCGTGTTTATCTGCACGACCGAGCAGTTGATTCAACGGGTCGAGGCACGTTGCGAATCCTACCCGTGGATCGACCTGGTGAAGCAGCGCAAGGGAGCCTACGACCCGGAAGTTGAACCGTTGTTGATGGCGCAGAGGCGCCAGTATTTCTTCGGGGACAGCAAGAATGGGTAGCAAACCCGTGGACGTCATGGTGGTCAACTTCAATACTGCCGGGCTGCTGCAGCCGATGTTCGATGCGCTGCGCCGGGCCGATAGTGAACGGCTGGCCAGTTACCTGGTGGTGGACAATGCCTCGCGCGATGACTCGGTGCAGCGCATGGCCCAGGTGTGCCCCGAGGCACTGCTGCTGAGCAACAAGCAAAACGTGGGTTTTGGCCGGGCCAACAACCAGCTGCTGGCGCACCTCAAGGGCAAGTACGCCTTGCTGCTCAATACCGATGCCTTCGTTGCCGCCGACTCCCTGCAAAAAACCCTCGACTACATGGATGCTCACCCGGAATGCGGCGTGTTGGGGGTGCGTCTGGAGGGGCGCGATGGTGATTTGCAGCCCAGTTGCCGTTACTTCCCCACGCCGCTCAATGTGTTTGTCGGGCGTACCGGGCTGGGCCGCTTCTTCCCTGGCTTGAAGATGGTCGACGAAATGAACTGGGACCATGCCTCGGTGCGCGAGTGTGACTGGCTGCCTGGCTGCTTCTACCTGGTACGCCGCGAAGTGCTCGACACGGTGGGTTTGTTCGACCCACGCTACTTCCTTTATTACGAAGAGGTGGACCACTGCAAACGGGTGAAGGAGGCTGGCTGGAAGGTGGTGTTCTACCCGCATACCACGGTGGTGCACATCGGTGGCGAAAGCTCCAAGTCGGTGGCGGAACTGGAAGCGGCCAGCCGGCAGATCTCGTCCTACCAGATCGAAAGCGAGTTGCTGTACTTTCGCAAGCATCACGGGTTGGCGGGGCTTGCCCTGCACATGCTGTTGGTCACCCTGGGCGACCTGGTGCTGGCACTCAAGGCGCTGTTGAAGCGACGCGGCTGGGGCGCGATACAGGCCTGCTGGCGTCATTGCCGGGCAACCTGGTCACTGTTGTACAAGACCCGGTACGCCAGCCAACCGACAAGGTAGGTGGAGCCATGTTCGAGAATATTCGGGCCGACCTGCGGGCCCATGGCGGGGATTGGGGCGCCCAGGGTTTCTGGGTATTGCTGGTGTACCGCTTTGGCCGCTGGCGCTATACCGTGCGCCCGGCACTGCTGCGCAAACTGTGCTCATTGATCTACAAAGTACTGTTCAAATTCGTCCAGATCATCACCGGTATCGAACTGCCTTGCGAAGTGGTGATCGGGCGCAACTTCGTCATCGACCATTTTGGCGGCATTGTCGTCAGTGGCTATGCCCGCTTTGGCGACGACTGCCGCATCCGCAACGGCGTGGTGGTGGGCCTGAAGAATGTCGAGGAGCCGATTGCCCCGATATTCGGCAACAACGTCGATATTGGCACCGGTGCCAAAGTGCTCGGCAGCATTCGCATTGGCAACAACGTGATCATCGGCGCCAATGCTGTCGTGCTGGTGGATGTGCCTGACAATTCTTTGGCGGTGGGGGTACCGGCCATCATCAAGGCTCGGCAACCGGCTGCTGCAGCGCCAGTCGAGTGAGGCCCATGGCGACTGTGATCGGTGTGGTAGTGATCGGCCGCAATGAAGGCCAGCGCCTGGAGCGCTGCCTGCGTTCGTTGGCCCAGGGGGCGGACAAGGTCATGTATGTCGACTCGGGTTCCACCGACGGTTCGCTGCAGTTGGCCGCCAACCTGGGGGTGGAGGTGCTGGCGCTGGACATGAGTACCCCGTTCACTGCGGCACGTGCTCGCAACGAAGGCTTCGCCGCCTTGCAGCAGCTGTTGCCACAGATGCAACTGGTGCAGTTCGTCGATGGCGACTGCGAGGTGGATGCCAGTTGGTTGGCCACCGCGCAGGCATTTCTTGAGCAGCACCCTGCAGTGGCGGTGGTGTGTGGTCGCCGGCGTGAGCGCTTCCCTCAGCGCTCGGTGTACAACCTGCTGTGTGACCTTGAATGGGACACCCCTGTCGGTGAGGCCAAGGCCTGTGGCGGCGATGCGCTGATGCGCGCAGATGCCTTTGCTGCGGTTGAGGGCTTTCGCCCTGACCTGATCGCGGGAGAAGAGCCAGAGCTGTGCGTGCGTTTGCGGGCCTACGGTTGGAAAGTCTGGCGCCTGGCCGCCGAAATGACCCTGCACGACGCCGGCATGACCCGCTTCAGCCAATGGTGGCGGCGTAGCCTGCGCGCTGGGCATGCCTATGCCGAGGGTGCCTACTTGCATGGCCAGCCACCCGAACGGCACTGGCTGCGCGAGTCGCGCCGGGCCTGGATATGGGGGCTGGGCATACCCGTGTTGATCGTACTGGCCTGCCTGGTGTCAGGCGGCTGGGGCCTGCTGTTGCTGTTGATCTACCCACTGCAGGCGCTGCGCCTGGCCCGCCGTGGTGGCAAGTCGGCGCGCGAGAACTGGCTGCAGGCGGTGTTTCTGGTGTTGGGCAAGTTCCCGGAAATGCTCGGCCAGCTGAAGTTCCTGCGCCACCGCCTGGCGGCTGGTAAATCGGCTTTGATCGAGTACAAGTGAGAGAAACCCATGATGCTCGGCACCCTCGTGAAAAGCGTGTTCACCTTGCAACCGGGTTACTCGTTGCGGGCGTTGCACAACAAGTACAAGTTGACGCGGCAGATCGCCAGGCAGTGGCCTGAGCTGAACGGGTTCATGCGGCGCATGACCTCGGCGCTGGGCCCGGATGGTTTGCATCGGCTGGGTGTGGATTGCATTGGTGTCGTTCAATGGCCTTACATCAGCCAATGTTGGGAGGCCCCACAGCGTTTGGATGTGGTGGCTACGCACTTCGAACTGGTGGCTGGGCAGTTTCCGGCGTTGTTACTGCTGGGGCGCGACGAAAGCCTGCGGCTGTGTGACCTGTCCAGCCATTCGCCGGGCTGCAGCCTGGTGCTGGACCGGCCGATCTGGTTCAAGCGCGAAGGCGAGCTGGTGTTGAACCTGTTCCAAGGCGATCTGCGCGTGGCATCCCTGGCCTTTACCCTGGGCCATGGCCAGGGTGGACCAAGCCTGTTCATCGGTGCGGTGCAGGGCATCCATAAAGGCATCGACAGTGAAACTTCGCTGGCCATCTACCGCGACCTGACCAAGGACTTCGAAGGGCTGCGCCCACGCAGCCTGCTGCTCGAAGCATTGAAATGCCTGGCCAGGAGCTTGGGTGTGACGCGGCTGTATGCCGTCAACGATACCTGTCGGCACCATCGACACCCGTATTTTGGCAACGACAAGGGCCAGGACCTTGCAGCCAACTATGACGTGATCTGGCAGGAGCACGGCGCCACCGTGTCTGACCGTGAGGACTTTTTCACCCTGCCGCTGGCCCCGGCGCAACGGGCGCAAGCCGACATCCCGGCGAAGAAACGGGCGATGTACCGCCGCCGCGAGGCGTTGCTCGACGATGTTTTTACCCGCTTGCAGGCAGCATTGCCAAGCAGCAATCACAACCTTGGACTACAAGGAAAACAGGGGGATGCATTTGCTGTGAGTGCATCGGCAGTGGACAGACCTCCCGTGGTCGACAGCCTGAAGTGAAGGTTGCCAGGGAAGGTACGTCATCAAGCGGGTTTGGATCTGGATTCGTATGCGCATTGCTTACTTCATCAATCAGTACCCGAAGGTCAGCCACAGTTTCATACGTCGCGAAATTCTGGCGCTGGAGCGCCAGGGGATGGATGTGCAGCGTATAGCGCTGCGCGGGTGGGACGCCCAGGTGCAGGATGCCGAGGATGCAACCGAACGGGACAAGACCTGCTACGTACTGCAAGACGGACTGAAGGGGCTGCTGGGGCCTACGTGGCAAGTGCTGCGTGCGCAGCCGCGGCGGTTTTTCCAGGCGCTGTGGCTGGCCATGCGCCTTGGTTTACGGGCCGATCGTGCCTGGCCCTACCATCTGGTCTACCTGGCCGAGGCCTGCCAGGTGCTGCAGTGGTTGCAGGCAGGGGAGGCGACACACGTGCATGCACATTTCGGTACCAACTCTACTGAAGTGGTGATGCTGGCCAACGTCCTGGGCGGGCCGGCTTACAGCTTCACCGTGCATGGGCCGGAAGAGTTCGATAAACCACAGTTCCTGCACATGGGTGAGAAGGTGCGGCGTGCCGCCTTTGTCGCGGCGGTAAGCTCGTACGGGCGCAGCCAACTGTACCGGTGGGTGGCCCACGAGCATTGGGGCAAGGTGAAGGTGGTGCATTGCGGCCTGGAACGTGGTTTCCATGATGTGGCGCCGGTTAACGTGCCTTGCGCACCACGCCTGGTGTGTGTCGGGCGCCTTTGCGAACAGAAAGGCCAGTTGTTGCTGCTTGAGGCGGCGCACCGCCTCGCGGCCCAATCAATCGACTTCGAGCTGGTGCTGGCAGGTGACGGGGAAATGCGCGAGGAGATCGGGGCGTTGATTGCCCGACACGGCCTGCAGGCGCAGGTGCGCATCACCGGCTGGATCAGCAGCGCGCAGGTGCGCGAAGAAATCCTTGCCGCCCGTGCGCTGGTGCTACCCAGCTTCGCCGAGGGCTTGCCCGTGGTCATCATGGAAGCCATGGCCTTGCGCCGACCCGTGCTGACTACCTATGTGGCGGGTATCCCTGAGCTGGTACGCCCTGGCGAGAACGGCTGGTTATTCCCTGCCGGTGCCGTGGACGAGCTGGCGGCAGCCATGGCCGACTGCCTGGCGCAACCGGCCGAAGTGCTGCAGCACATGGGCGAAGCGGCCTACCAGCGAGTCTTGCAGCGGCATGACATCGACACCGAGGCGGCCAGGCTGGCCGGCTATTTCAAGGCATACGCATGATAAGTGTATTGGGTTGGTTACTGGGCCTGCTGGCGATCATCGTCCTGGTGCCGGTGTTGGTGCTGTTGCTGCAGGTGTTGCTGGCCTGCCTGCCGGCGCGGTCGAAGCCCCAGGGCACTGGCGGGCGCCCGTCGGTAGCGGTGTTGGTGCCTGCCCACGATGAGGCTTCGATCATTCGCGCGACGTTGGCCAGTATTGTCCCGCAACTGCTGGACGGTGACCGCTTGCTGGTGGTGGCGGACAACTGCTCGGACGACACTGCCCAGCTCGCGCGAGAGGCTGGTGCGCAAGTGGTCGAGCGCTACGATACGCGTTTGCGCGGCAAAGGCTACGCCTTGGACTTTGGCGTGCGTCACCTGGCTCAGCGGCCACCCGAAGTCGTCATCGTGGTGGATGCCGACTGCCAGGTGGGTGAAGGGGCAATCGACTGCCTGGCGCGCCGCTGCCGCGAAGTTGCCCGCCCAGTACAGTCGCTGTACCTGATGCGTGCCCCGGCAGGTGCTGGGTTGAAGGTGCAGGTGGCCGAGTTCGCCTGGCGCGTCAAGAACCTGGTGCGGCCACGCGGCTGGTCGCGCCTGGGCCTGCCATGCCAGCTGATGGGTGCAGGCATGGCGTTTGGTTGGCATGACCTGAGCCTGATCAACCTGGCCAATGGTCACCTGGTCGAGGATGTGAAGCTTGGCCTGGACCTTTGCCAGCAGGGCAAGCCCCCTGTGTTCTGCCCCGAGGCATTGGTTACCAGCCAGTTTCCGCTCAGCCAGCAAGGCCTCAACAGCCAGCGCACGCGCTGGGAGCACGGCCATCTGGGTTTGATGCTGGCCGACGCGCCCAAACGGGCGCTGGCTGCCATTACTCAGCGCAACGGCAGCCTGGCGGCCATGACCCTGGACTTGCTGGTGCCCCCCCTGGCGTTGCTGGTGTTGGCCTTGCTCGGGCTTAACCTGCTGGCCTGGCTGGCGTACCTGCTGTTTGGCCTGGCGGCACCGGCGTGGCTGGCACTTGCCGCCTTGGCCATGCTGGGCTTGGCCGTGGTGTTGGCCTGGGCGCGTTTCTGTCGTGAGCTGATACCGTTCTCGGTACTGTTGTACGCGCCGTTCTACGCGGCCAGAAAGGTCCCCTTGTACTTGAGTTTCCTGATCAAACGCCAGGTTGAATGGGTGCGTTCAAAACGGGATGACGACTGATGGCACAGTGGCCACATCGCTGGAAGCGTGTTATCGAAAAGCTGGAAGTGGTCGTCGACGACGCTGCCGCGCAGCACCTGCTCGAGCGCCTGGCCACGCCGGAGTCGGCCACCGTGCTGGGCTTCGTCAATGCCCATGCGATGAACCTGGTGGTGCGCGATGGCGCCTACTGCGGGGCACTAACTGCCGCGGATGTGCTGCTGCGTGATGGTTCTGGCATGGCGATCCTGTATCGCCGGTTGGGGCTGGAGCCTGGGCTGAACATGAACGGCACCGACTTCATTCCCCGCCTCATGGCTGCATACCGTGGGCGCAAAGTCGCTTTCTGGGGCACACGGCAACCTTATCTGGGCCAGGCGGTACAACGCTGTGAAGCCGAGTTTGGCATTGTGCCGGTGTCAGTTCACGATGGTTTTGCCAACGTTGAAACCTATCTGCAGCTGGCCCGCGAGCAGCAGCCCGAACTGATCGTACTGGGCATGGGCATGCCCAAGCAGGAAGCGGTAGCGGCAGAATTGGCAGCCATTGGCGTGCCCTGCCTGATCGTCTGCGGCGGGGCGATTCTGGACTTTCTCGGCGGCAAGGTCAGCCGGGCCCCCGAGTGGTTGCGGCGTCTGGGTGGCGAGTGGCTGTACCGGTTGTTGCGCGAACCCAAGCGCCTGTTCCTGCGTTATGTGGTGGGTAACCCGCTGTTCCTGTTGCGCACGTTGTTGTACCGGCGGGCGGCGGTTTCGGCCAGGCGCACCGTATGAATCGGCCAAAATGCGTAGCAGCGGCGATTCCGGGCACGCCAGCGGCGGGTGGCTGCTACAGTGAGATCAATGGCTTGGGGGCCCCGCGAACCTGCTTCACTGGCTTTGCATAAGCTGGTTTCAAGACTTGCTGTTTGATGGAAGGCACTTGCTACGCTCAAATTGATGAGGTCTGAAATGGTTTTCGAACCCAGAAGCAGTCGTTCCTTACTCCAGAGAAGAAGCAGTGTCAGTAACGCCATTCAGGCCGGCCTCGATGGCATTGCCGTGACCGGTATCGCCTGGTACCTGATCTACGACCAGTTCGGCTACATCACCTCCGATTACGTGATCATGCTGCTGTTGCTGATTGGCGCACTGGCCGTGATTTATGATCATTACGCCATTTATCGCACCAACGTGGGGCTTTCGATCAAGGCCTTCCGCCTGTTCAAAGCCTGGTCGGCAACCTTTTGCTTCCTGGTGGTCATGGCCTTCCTGACCAAACAGAGCGAAACCTATTCGCGGCTATTGGTGGGGCAGCTATTCGTCATTGGCTATATCGCCCAGTTGTTTTTGCATTTTGCCGTACGCGAACTGCAAAAACGCTTTAGCGCGCATGCGCGCCTGGACAATGCGCTGATCATTGGCGCCGGCGACCTGGCCAATTTCCTGTACCAGAAGATCAGCAACAACCCCTGGTTTGGCGAGCGGGTGCTAGGTTGTGTACTGATCGACAAGGCCGATGAGCAGGGGCGCGAGAATGCCGAGGGCAAACAGCGCCTGCCAGTGTTGGGGCACATTGCCGACCTCGACGAACTGGTGGCCCAACATGCAATCCGCACCGTGTACCTGGTAACGCCATTGGGCGGCTCCGAAGTCATCAATGACGTGTATTTCAAGTTGCTCGACAAGTGCATTGCGGTCAACTGGGTACCGGATATCTTCTCGTTGCGCCTGATCAACCACAGCGTGCGGGAAATTGCCGGCATTCCGGTGCTGACCTTGTCGGAAACGCCGCTGACGGGCATGAGTCTGTTCTTGAAAAACCTCGAGGACCGGGTGCTGGCAGCCTTGATTCTGCTGTTCGCATCACCGGTGCTGTTGGCGGTTGCGTTGGCTATCAAGCTCGACAGCCGCGGCCCGGTGTTCTTCCGCCAGGAGCGCACCGGTTGGACAGGGGAATCATTCCGTATCTGGAAATTTCGCAGCATGCACGTTCACCAGCCAGAGAATGGCGAGGTCAAACAGGCGCAGAAAAACGACCCACGGCTCACGCGTATTGGCGCGTTCATCCGCCGTACCAGCCTGGATGAACTGCCGCAGTTGTTCAATGTGCTGACCGGGGAAATGTCGCTGGTCGGGCCCAGGCCACATGCCTTGCAGCACGACACCTTGTATTCGCAGGATATCGTCGACTACTTTGCCCGCCACAACATCAAGCCCGGCATGACAGGCCTGGCGCAGGTGCGCGGGTTCAGAGGGGAGACCAAAGACATCGAGCAAATGATCCAGCGGGTGGACTCGGACATCGAGTACATCAACAACTGGTCGTTGTGGCTGGACTTCGTGATCCTGGTGCGCACGCTCAATGCGTTCACAGGTAAACAGGCCTATTGAACCTGTTGGGCTATTCCTTGTTCAGCGGATGCAGCTCCCTGAACACACGCGCTTCCTCCACCAGCCAGTCATGCACTGCCCGCGCGCCTGGCTGGTTCAAGCCACCTGGCGGGTAATGCACCACATAACGCTTGTGGTTGGCGATTGGCACACCAAACGGCACGATCAAAGCGCCGCGCTCCAGTTCGTCGTTGAGTAGCGTGCGCCGGGCGATCGCTACGCCGATGCCGGCAATCGCGGCCTCGATGGTCAGGTGGTTGCGGTTGAAGGTATGCCCACGCCGCACATCCAGCCCGACGGCGCCAATGCCTTCCAGATAGAACTCCCACTCGGCATATTCCGAACTACCGCGCCAGGCAGTGATGTCGTGCAGCAGCGGGTAGTGCGCCAGATCGGCGGGCCCGTGTAACGGCGGGCGCCCGCGCAACAGCATGGGTGAGCACACCGGGAAGATCTGCTCGTCCAGCAGTGGCGTCGAGAGCATGCCGGGGTAACTGCCATCGTTCAGGTCGATGGCCAGGTCGAAGTCACCCGGGGTCAGCGCCTGGGCGCTGTCTTCGGCTACCAGACGCAGTTCGATATCCGGGTAACGCTGTTGAAAACGCGGTAAGCGAGGCGTGAGCCATTTGGCCAGGAACGAGGGGATTGAACGGACGCGCAACGTGCCGCGAATTTCTCCTGCGTCCAGCCGCAGCAGCTCGGCCTCGATGCTGCCATAGGCCTCGGCCACAGTCTGGGCGAGGCGTTGCCCCTCGGCGCTCAGTTCCACGCCCCGCGCTCGACGCAGAAACAGCCGATAGCCCAGGCGTTCTTCCAGCTGACGCATCTGCTGGCTGACCGCGCCCGGGGTGATGTGCAGTTCTTCGGCGCAGCGGGTGAAGGACAGGTGCCGGGCTGCGCAGGCGAATACATGCAGCCAGACGAACATCTGACCATTGAGTTGTCGTCGCATCGTTTAGTACCACTAAAGCCTTGCTTAGAAAGTTTCGTTGGTCATCCGTGAGTCAGCGCGTCAGTATCGCGCAAAATCGCAATATCGCTCAATTTCTTCAGACAACCGTACTGTGGATGCATATCAGGGTACGGTCAGGCATTAGCATGGCTATCAGTGTTTTCGACCTTTTCAAAATCGGCATCGGGCCGTCCAGTTCTCACACCGTCGGCCCGATGCGGGCGGCCGCTACCTTTGCCCAGGCCCTGCGCGAGCGGGGGCTGCTGGCGCGGGTAACGCGCGTGGAGGTGCGGCTGTATGGCTCGCTGTCGGCGACCGGGGTTGGCCATGCCACCGACCGTGCGTGCCTGCTTGGCCTGATGGGCCAGTGGCCAGACCGCATCGACCCAGCCACTATCGAATCGCGTATAGGCCAGGCCCTGCAGGAGCACTGCCTGATGCTCGATGGCAGCCATCCGCTGGCCTTCGAATATGGCCGTGACATGCTGCTGCTCGACGAGAACCTGCCTTATCACCCCAATGCCATGAGCCTGGAGGCCATGGACGGGCAGGGTAGCCTGTTGTGCCAGACGTATTATTCGGTGGGCGGCGGTTTCATCGTCGAGCAGGCCGAGATCGATGCGCCGGCAGGCGAAACGAATGCAGTGCGACTGCCCTATGAGTTCGACAGTGGCGCCCAATTGCTGGCTTTGTGCAAGGGCCATGACCTGAGCGTGGCGCAACTGATGATGGCCAACGAATGCGCCTGGCGCCCGGAGGCCGAGGTCCGGGAAGGGTTACTGCGCATCTGGGCGGCCATGCGTGAGTGCGTGGCGAACGGTCTGCGCAATGAGGGCATCCTGCCAGGCGGCTTGCACGTCAAGCGTCGCGCCGCGCGGCTGCACCGCAGCCTGCAGGAACTGGGCAAGCCCAACGTGATTGGCTCGACCCTTGGCGCCATGGAATGGGTCAACCTGTTCGCTCTGGCGGTCAATGAAGAGAATGCCGCCGGTGGGCGTATGGTTACCGCGCCCACCAACGGTGCCGCCGGTATTATCCCGGCGGTATTGCACTACTACATGAAGTTCAATCCCAACGCCTGCGACGCTGATGTCGTGGACTTCCTGCTTGGCGCAGCGGCAGTCGGCATCTTGTGCAAGAAGAATGCATCGATCTCCGGTGCCGAAGTGGGTTGCCAGGGGGAGGTCGGCTCAGCCTGCTCGATGGCCGCTGCCGGCCTGGCGCAGGTGCTGGGGGCTACGCCGCCGCAACTGGAAAATGCGGCCGAGATTGCCCTGGAGCACAACCTTGGGCTGACCTGCGACCCGGTGGGCGGCCTGGTGCAGGTGCCGTGCATCGAGCGCAATGCGATTGCTGCAGTCAAAGCGATCAACGCTGTACAGATGGCGCTGCGGGGAGATGGCGAGCACTTCATCTCGCTCGACAGGGTCATCCGCACCCTGCGTGATACCGGTGCGGATATGCATGCCAATTACAAGGAAACCTCGCGCGGCGGTTTGGCTGTTGCGTTTGTTGAGTGCTGAGTTTTAACGCAGTCGCTTGCAGGCGTGCTCCTGCAAGCGACCGCATTGAACAACCGGGTCAAAACCGCATCAGCGAGCTTTCTGCTTCGCCGCCAGGAAGCTCGCACGCATGTCCTTGGCCCAGCCATCGAGCACTGGCTTGACATCATTCAAGGTCAGCTTCTGGGTATCGTTTTCCAGCTCCTGGCCGGTACCTTTGCGTACCACCTGGGCCAGTACCTTCTGGCTGGCACCATCGAGGAATGCTGCTTCCACGCCGACATCCACCTCCTGATCACGGCCACCCATGGCGGTGTTCACCCCCGCCGAAATCAGCGCGATAGGGATCACCTCGTACGGCTTGAGTCCCTCGTTGCTGGTAGACACCGCGGTGATTGCAGGGCGCACCACGATCACCCCGGGGCCTGGCCCCTTGGCCAAGGGCACTACGCTACCCATTTCACGGCGCAGAGCTTCATTGAAGTAGCGGGTGATCTCCTGCAAGGTCTGCTGCGAGATCACCGCTGTCGGCTGCGGCTTGGGGTAGAACTGGCTGGGCTCGATGAACACCTGGCTGTACTGGTTGACGTTGACCTTGGGGTCGATCCAGCGCATTACCGGGTCACCCGACGGGCTCTTGGCCTCCTGCAGCCGGCTGTAATCCTTGAGGAAGCCGGAGTAATCCTTGGGGTCCACGCGATTGCTGGAGCAAGCGGCCACCGCAAGCAGGGCGGCGCACAACAGGGTAATGCGAGGCAGTGATTTCATGATGAAGAGGCATCCTTGAGAGGTCGGCCTCAACAACGCTAGCAGGTGCGTGACAGTTGGCCAGTGGGTTTAATCCCAAGTGCTCGTCTTGGATCATCTGGTGCCTGGAAGACCGAGCGCCGCCCGCGCGGCGCTCGATCTCCCGGGCGCCGCAAAATCCACCCCGAACTCACCCCAGCGCTTCGCGCAACCGGTACCACAGCATGCCCAGTGCCAGCAACGGCGAGCGCAATGCCTTGCCGCCAGGGAAGGTGAGGTGCGGCACGGCGCTGAACACATCCAGGCCGTGGCTGTGACCAAGGGCGATGCTTTCTGCCAGCAGCTTCGCTGTCCAGTGCGTCACGTTCAGCCCGTGCCCGGAATAGCCCTGGGCGTAATAGACGTTGGGGTGCTGGTTCAGGCGCCCGACCTGGGGGAAACGGTTGGCGGTGATGCCGATCATGCCACCCCATTGGTAGTCGATGCGCACGTTGGCCAGTTGCGGGAATACCTTCAACACCTTGGGCCGCATGTACGCGGCAATGTCCTTGGGGTCACGCCCGGAATAGTGGCAGGCCCCGCCAAACAGCAGGCGCCGGTCGGCGGTGAGGCGGTAGTAGTCCAGGCCGACCTTCTGGTCGCACAGCGCCATGTTCTGCGGAATCAGGCTGCTGGCCAAAGCTTCGGGCAAGGGCTCGGTGGCCACTACATAGCTGCCGGCCGGCAGCACCTTGCCGCTCAGGCGCGGCTCCAGCTCGTCGAGGTGGGCGTTGCAGCCCAGCACCAGGCTGCTGGCGCGCACCTTGCCACGGGCGGTGTGCAGGGTCACGCTGGGGCCGTGCTCGATGCGCAGTACCGGGCTTTGTTCGAAGATGCGCACCCCCAGGCTGTGGGCTGCGCGGGCTTCGCCCTGGACCAGATCAAGTGGGTGCAGGTGGCCCGAGCCCATGTCCACCAAGCCGCCAGCGTACTGGTCGCTGGCAACGACCTCGTTCAGTTGCGCAGCACCGACCAGGCGGGTTTCATGGCGATAGCCCAGGGCGGCCAGGTCGTCCTGCTCATCCTTGAAGGCGGCGAACTGCGCCGCTGTGTTGGCCAGCTCGCAAAAGCCCCAGCGCAGGTCGCAGTCAATGCCATAGTGGGCGATACGGTCGGCCACCAGCTCCACCGAATCGATGCCGGCCTGCTTGAGGTAGCGCACACCGTCCTGGCCGACATGCCGGGCAAAGCCGCTGACATCATGGCCAATACCGCGAATCAGCTGGCCGCCATTGCGACCACTGGCGCCCCAGCCGATGCGCCGGCCTTCCAGCAGCACCACCGAGAGGCCGCGCTCGGCCAGCTCCAGGGCCGTATTGACCCCGGTCAGCCCGCCGCCCACCACGCACACGTCGGCTGTCAATTCGCCGTCCAGGCTAGGGTAGGGTGCCGCGTCGCGCGCCGTGGCGGCGTAGTACGAAGCGGTGTGTTGGTTGTTCAAAGGCATGGGCGTTCTCGACTCAGCGGTTGGACTTGATCTTGCTCCAGGAACGGGTCATGACGCGCATGATCTTCGGGCTCGGGGTGCTGGAGATGTACAGTTTGTCCAGCACCTCCTGGGGTGGGTAGATTTCGGGGTTGTTCACCAGCGATGCATCCATGTAGGCGTTGGCGTCCGGGTTGGCGTTGGCATAACCGACCGTGGCGCTGACCTTGGCAATCACCTTGGGGTCGAGCAGGTAGTTGATGAACGCCAGGGCTTGCTCGGGGTTGTTGGCGTCCTTGGGGATGGCCAGCAGGTCGAACCACAGGTTGCTGCCTTCCTTGGGAATGCTGTAGGCCACCTTCACGCCGTTTTTCGCCTCCACAGCGCGGTTGGCGGCCTGGAACACGTCGCCGGAGTAGCCGAACGCCACGCAGACATCACCGTTGGCCAGGTCGGAGACGTACTTGGAGGAATGGAAGTAGGTGATATAGGGGCGCAGTTCGAGTAGACGGGCCTCGGCCTTTGCATAGTCGCCCGGTTTTTCGCTGCGTGGGTCCATGCCCAGGTAGTTGAGGATGGCCGGGAACAGTTCGTCGGGCGAGTCCATGAATGCCACGCCACACTGCTTGAGCTTTTTCAGGTTTTCCGGCTCGAACAGCACCGCCCACGAATCGATATGGTCCACACCCAGGGCTGCCTTGACCTTGTCGACGTTGTAGCCAATGCCATTGGTGCCCCACAGATAGGGTACGGCGTACTGGTTGCCGGGGTCATTCTGTTCAAGCTGCTTGAGCAGCTTGGGGTCCAGGTGCTGCCAGTTCGGCAGCTTGCTGCGGTCCAGCGGCAGGAAGGCACCGGCCTGGGCCTGGCGGGCGAGGAAGTGGTTGGACGGCACCACCACGTCGTAGCCGGTGCGCCCGGCCAGCAGTTTGCCTTCCAGGGTTTCGTTGGAGTCGAACACGTCATAGACCACCTTGATTCCGCTGCTGGCCTGGAAGTCGGCCAGGGTGGTGTCACCGATGTAGTCGGTCCAGTTGTACACGCTGACCGAAGGGGTGGCGTGGGTGGTGGTGGCGAACAGCAGGGTGAATGCGGCGGGGATCAGGGCTTGCAGATGACGCATGGGGACACCTCGTTGGTCTTGTTCTTCGAGTTAGGTGCAGGGGGCTGCAAAGCCCCCATGGTGGATCAGACGCTCAGCATCAGGAATTCACGCTCCCACGAGCTGATCACACGCTTGTAGTTCTCGTGCTCGGCCCGTTTGACTGCCACGTAGCCCTGGACGAACTGCTTGCCCAGGTACTGCTGTACGGTCTCGCAGTCTTCCATGTGCTGCAGCGCGTCCTCGATGGTGATCGGCAGGCGCAGGTTGCGCCGTTCATAGGCGCGGCCCTGTACCGGCGCGCTCGGGTCGATCCGCTCCACCATGCCCAGGTAGCCGCACAGCAGGCTAGCGGCGATGGCCAGGTACGGGTTGGCATCGGCGCCTGGCAGGCGGTTTTCCACGCGCATCGCCTCGGGGCTGGACGTGGGCACGCGCAAGCCGGCGGTGCGGTTTTCTTCACCCCACTCGACGTTGACCGGCGCCGAAGTGTCCGGCAGGAAACGGCGGAACGAGTTGACGTTGGGCGCGAACATCGGCAGCAGTTTGGGGATGTACTTCTGCAGGCCACCGATGTGGTGCAGGAACAGCTGGCTCATGCTGCCGTCTTCGTTGGCGAAGACCGGTTTGCCGGTGGCGATGTCGACCACGCTCTGGTGCAGGTGCATGGCACTGCCCGGTTCGTCGGTGATCGGTTTGGCCATGAACGTGGCGGCCACGTTGTGCTTGAGTGCCGCCTCGCGCATGGTGCGCTTGAACACGGTGATCTGGTCCGCCAGGTCCAGCGCGTCGCCGTGGCGGAAGTTGATCTCCATTTGCGCCGGGCCGTCTTCGTGGATCAGCGTGTCCAGGTCCAGGCCCTGGATCTCGCACCAGTCGTAGACGTCTTCGAACAACGGGTCGAATTCGTTGGCGGCATCGATCGAGAACGACTGGCGGCCGCTTTCGGCACGACCGGAACGCCCCAGTGGCACCTGCAGTGGCAAATCCGGGTCTTCGCAGCGCTTGGTCAGGTAGAACTCCATCTCTGGTGCGACAATCGGCTGCCAGCCCTTGTCGGCGTAGAGCTTGAGGACCTTCTTCAATACGTTGCGCGGCGACAGCTCGATCGGGTTGCCTTGTTTGTCGAAGGTGTCGTGGATCACGATGGCGGTCGGCTCGATGGCCCACGGGATCTGGTACACGGCGGTCGGGTCGGGGCGGCAGACCATGTCGATGTCGGCAGCGTCGAGCAGGTTGTAGTAGATGTCATCGTCAACGTAGTCGCCGGTGACCGTCTGCAACAGCACGCTTTCAGGCAGGCGCATGCCGCGCTCGTGGAGGAACTTGGCGGTGGGCGCGATCTTGCCGCGGGCAATGCCGGTCAGGTCGCTGATCACGCATTCGACTTCGGTGATCCGGTGTTCTTTCAGCCAGGTGGACAGCTGATCGAAGGGGGCGTTCATACAGACCTCTTGGTTGGGTTTTAGTGTGGGAGCCACTTCGCTGACGAAAGTCGTTACACGGTTTCGAAGGCGCTGCGCTTCCCAGGTGACGCGCTGGAGACTATCTTGGTCGCAGCCCCCCGGGGCAATCTATCCACTTTCTCCAGTATCGAATGCACCAAAAGAGTGCATACAGGAAGATGCGTGACAATCGCCAATGCGTTGCAGGTCCAGGCTTTCCACACCACCGACGTCACCGAACAAGTGCGCGCCACCCCTGGGTGGCAGCAGCAGTACCGGCAGATGTCACCGGGGCATTTCAGCGGTGAGCTGCGTTGCCTGGGGCTCGATGGCGTGGAGGTGTACGAAGAGCGGCTCAACACCCGGGTGGAGCAGTTTTTCCGTGCGCCAACGGGTTCGCTGGCGTTCTGCTTCGACCGCAGCGAGAACAGCCTGTACCTGCTGAACGAACAAAGCCGCAATATCTGGATCACACCGGAGAACTACCAGGAGGTGGCGGTCGTGTTCGACCAGGCCTTCCTGGCCCGCCATGGGCTGGACCCGCAGCGCCTGGAAGGGTTGTTCATGGTGCCGCTGGGCAGCGGCCAGAATGCACTGTTCGGCAGTTGGCTGAGCGCAACGCTGACCCGGTTGGGCGAGGCCGATTGCCCGCTGCAGGGGCAGGCCCTGGCAGAACAACTGCTCGAAGACTGCTTGTTCATACTCGACAACGCCTGCCAGCGCTTGCAGGGCGTGGCTTTGGGGCGGCGTGACGAGGAGCGGGCGATCATGCGGCGGGTCAGCGAATGGGCGGCCGACTGCCCGGAGGAGACGCTGAACCTGGTGGAGTTGGCTGAGGTGGCCGGGGTTTCATTGCGCCAGTTGCAGCAGGCCTTCAAAGCGTTCACCGGTATGCCGCCTGCGCACTGGTTACGGTTACGCCGGCTCAATGGTGCGCGGCGTGATCTCTTGCGCGGGGGTGGGGTGACGGTGGCCGAGGTAGCAATGCGTTGGTCGTTTTGGCATTTGGGAAGGTTTTCAGAGAGTTACAGGCAACTGTTCAAGGAGTTTCCCAGCGAGACGTTGAAGCGGGGCAGGGGTTAAAACCAGCATTCCTCACTGAAAGTTGCTATCGTGCCGCCCTGTTTCCACCCGAGGTGCCGATGTTCTACCTGCCTTTGCCCAGCGACCAGGCCGACCGCCTCGCCAACGCGCCTGACAGCGACTTCTTCACTACTGCCAGCATGCTTGATGCCGCTGCGGTACTGTTTATCCAAAATCTGCCACGCCAGCCCGCCACCGCCTCGGCCGACGCGCAGGAGCGCCGTTTTGCCGAAATCGTGCGCATCGCCAACGAAGTCGAAGGCGTCGCGCCTGGGCGATTCCAAGGTCAGGTGGCGCAGCATTTCGATCATGAGGCGTTCGCCATGGGCCTGGGTATGCTCGGCGAAAATGGCATTGCGCTGCTGTCGGCCGAAGTGGCGTATCAGGCAGTCGAGCTGCTCGATGGCGAGGGCCAGTGGAACTTCCAGTTCGCCGACAGCTACCGCCAGCGTGCCACCCCGCTGCATCCGGTGCACCTGCCGTCGTTGGCCAACGACCTGATGCTCAGCGACCAGCAGAACCGTCTGCTGCGTGAGTTCCTAAGTGGCGTCGACGAATCGGTGGCCGTGCAAGGCTTCGCCGGCACCGGCAAGACCTTTCTGATTCACCAGTTCGCCCGCCTGCTGGAGCCACAGCGCACGTTGCTGCTGGCACTGACCGAAGGCCAGTTGCGCGCCCTGCAGGCGCGGGTCAAGGACGCTTCGGCGTACACCGCGCTGACCTTCGGCCAGCTGGCCGACGAGCTGCTCAACCGCGACCTCACCAGCAACGGCTGGCGCCTGCGTGACCCTTATCGCACCAAACTGTCATGGCGCCCGCAGGACGCGCAGGTGGTGCGCTGGCTGGCCATCCCCGACATAGGGCCGCTCGCTGCGCGTGATGTGGTCGCCTTGTGCATCCGCGCCGTGCGCACGTTCTGCCACAGTGCCGATACCCAGTTGCAGTTGCACCATTTGCCCTGGGCCGGGCCGGGCACCTCGCCGCTGGATCAAGAGGTGCTGCTGGAAAAGGCCCGTTTGTACTGGCAGGAGCTGATTCGTCCGTCGGCGCGGGACATCCAGCTGCCGGTGCGTGACTATCACCGGGTGAAACTGTTGTCGCTGACGGATCATGTGATTGACAGCCGCTACACCCACGTCATCGTCGATGAGGCCCATGAGCTGTCTGCACCGATGCTTGCCGTGCTCGATCGCAGCCCGCAGTCGATCATTGCCCTGGGTGACGAACTGCAGAACCTCAACGGCCTCAGCCCGCATCATGGCAGCTTCATCCGCCAGCGCTGCATCGACCATTCGCTGCGCGCCGGGCCGGCAATGGACAACGTGCTCAACCCGCTGATCCAGGCGCACCCTGCCGCGATTCAGGCGGCCTTCAGTGGCAGCGCCGAGCATTACACCCGGGTCAGTTTCTTCGATACGGTGACAGTGCCGCAGCAGCCCACGGCGCTGATCGTCGACGACGAATGGGGCCTGTTTGGCTGGTTCCAGCGCCTGACGCATCAGGGCGTGCCGTTCATCTTGCTGAAAAGCGCACGTAAGGACTTCGAACTGTTCGTCGAGGACTGTATCGAGCTGTACCGCTACGGCACTCGGGCGCGCCATCCAATGCTGTTCCGTTATCCCAGCTGGCAGGCGTTGGAGCAGGACAAGGGTGACGACAAAGCGTTTCTCGCGGTGGCCAGCATGCTGCGCAAGGGCTATACACCGGAGCACTTCGCCAAGGCCAAGAGCCGTTACCGCTGGGACAAGGCGCCGAAATTGTTCCTGGGCCGGGTGCGGGATGTGAAGAACATGGAGTTTGCCCGGGTGATGGTGTCGCCAGAGCTGATGGTCGCGCCCCAGGTGGCCGGGAACCGCAATGAGCGGGCGCGGATGCTGGCGGGTTTGTATACCGCCTGTTCACGGGCGCGGCATGAATTGATCGTGCCGGGAGGGATGCTGGACTGGGTCAAGGACCAGGTTCGGGATTGAAGCAGTTGGGGCCGCGAAGCAGCCCCAATGCCTTTGAATCAGTTACGGTCCAGCCACACGGTCTGGGCATTGGTGAACTCACGCACACCAAAGTGCGACAGTTCACGGCCGAAACCGCTCTTCTTCACGCCACCAAACGCCACACGGGGGTCGGAGGCGCAGTAGCCGTTGATGAACACGCCACCGGTATCCAGCGCGGCGGTCATGCGCTCGGCCAACCCATAGTCGGCGGTGTAGATGGTCGATGCCAGGCCAAACTCGCTGTCGTTGGCCAGTTCCACCGCATGGTCGGCATCGCGTGCGGTGATGATCGCCGCCACCGGGCCGAACAGCTCCTGCTTGAATGCGGTCATGTCCGGGGTAACGTTGGCGAACACCGTGGGGGCGTAGAAGTTGGCCACGCCTTCGACCTTGTTGCCGCCCAGCAGCAGGGTGGCGCCTTCGGCCAGCGTCGCCTGGACCTGGCCATCCAACTCGTCGCGCAAGTCATAGCGGGCCATCGGGCCGATGTAGGTGTCGTCTTCAAGCGGATTGCCGACTTTCAGCTGGCGCGTGGCTTCTACGAACTTTTGCGTGAATTGCTCGACAATGCTTGCTTCCACGATCAGGCGCTTGGCGGCAGCACAGACCTGGCCGGTATTCTGGTAGCGGCCGATCACCGCAGCCTTGACGGCAGCATCCAGGTCGGCGTCAGCCAGCACGATGAACGGGTCGGAACCCCCCAGCTCCAGCACGCACTTCTTCAGTGCTGCGCCGGCCTGGGCGCCAATCGCCATGCCGGCACGAACGCTGCCGGTCAGGGTCACAGCGGCGATACGCGGGTCGTTGATGGCGCGGGTGACGCCATCCGGGGTCACGTTCAGCACTTCGAACACGCCCTCCGGCAGGCCGGCGTCCTTGAACAGCTCACCCATAAGGTAAGCGCTGCCCATCACGTTCGGGGCGTGCTTGAGCACGTAGGTGTTGCCCGCCAGAATCGCCGGCACGGCGCCGCGCAGTACCTGCCAAACCGGGAAATTCCACGGCATCACCGCCAGGATGGGGCCGAGTGGGCGGTATTCGATACGGGCTTTTTCCACCTGGGTTGGCTCGGCGGCAAGCATGGCTGGGCCGTGTTCGGCGTACCAGCGGCACAGGCCTACGCATTTGCTGACTTCACCGCGTGCCTGGGCAATCGGCTTGCCGATTTCGCGGCTGATCATTTGCGCGAAGGCTTCGGCCTTGGTTTCGAGGGTGCTGGCCAGGGCGAGCAAGTACTCGCTGCGCTGACCCAGCGACACCTGGCGCCACTGGCGGTAGCCAACCTTGGCACGTTGCAGCGCCGCTTCCAGTGCGGCGTCGGTGTCGAATGGGTAGGCGCCGATCTGCTCGCCGCTGTACGGGTCGAGGGAGATGGCGTGGGTCAGGCTGCTGATCGCGCTCATGGCGGGACACTCTCGTTGTTGTTAATCAATGACGCCAGACTAGTGGGCTATGGCTTTAATGAAAACTGAATAATAATGAGCGAAACATTCACGTTTGGAGAAAGGCTGTGGACCTGGTGCAACTGGAGATCTTCAAAGCCGTGGCAGAGCAGGGCAGCATCAGCGCTGCCGCGCAGCACATCCATCGGGTGCCGTCGAACCTGACCACGCGCATCAAGCAGCTGGAAGAAGACCTGGGCGTGGAGCTGTTCATTCGCGAGAAGAGCCGCCTGCGCCTGTCGCCTGCAGGCTGGAACTTCCTCGAATACACGCGCCGCATTCTGGACCTCGTACACGAGGCGCGGCTGACCGTAGCAGGTGAAGACCCACAGGGCACCTTTGCTCTGGGCTCGCTGGAAAGTACCGCAGCGGTGCGTATTCCGGCCTTGCTGGCGGCGTACAACCAACGCTACCCCAAGGTTGACCTGGACCTGTCCACCGGGCCTTCCGGGACCATGCTCGAAGGCGTGTTGTCTGGCCGCTTGGTGGCCGCGTTCGTCGACGGCCCGGTGCTGCACCCGACGCTGGAGGGCATACCGGTCTTTGAGGAAGAGATGATGGTGATCGCCCCGTTGAACCATGCACCCGTAACCCGCGCCCAGGACGTAAACGGCGAAAGCATCTACGCCTTCCGTGCCAACTGTTCGTACCGTCATCATTTCGAAAGCTGGTTCGTGCAGGACCAGGCAGTGCCGGGCAAGATCCACGAGATGGAGTCCTACCACGGCATGCTGGCCTGCGTCAGCGCCGGTGCCGGCCTGGCCATGATGCCACGCAGCATGCTCGACAACATGCCCGGGTGCAGCACCGTCAGCGCCTGGCCGATGTCGGAGGACTTCCGCTACCTGAAAACCTGGCTGGTATGGCGCCGAGGCACAGTATCGCGCAGTTTGAGCATGTTCGTGAAACTACTAGAGGAAGGGCGCACAACCAATTGATAAACAGCTAAATTTACGTTTATTTGATAGCTTAGTGCCGAATATCACGATGACGACCATGCATCAGGACGAACACCACCCCCCTGAGAGGATCAGATAATAGGTAAGCCATCCTCTAAAGGAGGGTCGTACCATGCGTAACCATCACTATGCACTCGGCGCCGCGTTGCTGTTAACCCTGGCCTTGCCATGGACCCTGGCTGCCGCCGCCGATCTCAATGCCCCCATCGACATGCAGGCCGTGCAGTTGCAACCGCAGGAACAGAACGGCGTGCATTACTTGCAAGGCGGTATCGGCCAGGATGAGGCCAATGCGCTGCGCAAGACATCTGGTTATGACCTGCATGTGGAGCTTTCCACTGGCCCGGAAGGCAAATTCCAGAGCGGGGCTTCAGTCGATATCCAGAACGCAAAAGGCCAGCCTGTACTGAGCATCACGGATGCCGGGCCGCTGCTGTATGTGCAGTTGCCTCCTGGCAAGTACAAGATCATGGGCAACGCCCAGGGTGAGACGGTGCAGCAATTGGTGACCGTGAATGGCAAAGCCCCCACAACCGTGAACCTGAACTGGCGTTGATGGATAAACGGGCGGGAGTACAAATGTGCTCCCGTCATGGCGGAGCACATCGTCATGAACCTGGACCTTCAGCTGGAGATGTTGGACGAGCGGGGCTATGTGCTGCTCCCCGGTGTGCTCGAACCCCTGCGCATCGCCTTGTTGCGCTGCGCCATCGATGACCTGCAGCCGATTCACTGGGACTACCAGGGGCTGCTGGAACACTACAAGTGTGTGTTCAACCGCAACCCGTTGTGGTTGCCCTTTCTCGACCTGCCGCCTGTGATAGCCCTGGCTGAAGCGGCGCTGGGCGCTGATTGCCATCTGATCGGGCAAACTGCCTGGCGCAGCCATCCGGGTTACCCGGGCATGGCCTTGCACCTGGATTATCTGCCCATGCAATTGCCTGATTGGCTAAGCGCGCAAGGCGACTTCACCCAACCCGCACAAATCCTCACTGCGCAGCTGTACCTCAGCGACATCGACCACGGCATCGGCCCGACCTGCATCGTACCCGGCAGCCACCGCGCGGCGCGGCCACCCCAGGCGGGGGAAGATCACTGGCAGGGGCGTGAAGCACAGGCCGTGTTGTGCAAGGCGGGCGATGCACTGGTGTTTCGCAGCGACGTCTGGCACAGCGCCGGGCCCAATTGCAGCCAGGCTCGCGAGCGCGACATGCTGCAGGTGCACTATGGCCGGCGCATGGTCGCGCAGAAGTTCTCGCCGTACTTGAACTGGCGCTTCAACCCGCAGGTGCTGGAGGAAGCCACGCCTCGGCAAAGGCGTTTGCTGGGTGAGCATGAAGAGGCGGAATACGACTGAAGTGCTGTGCACGGCAAGGCACATCTTAAGCAAGCGATTTAGCCAATAGTGGCAATACACTTTCAACTTTCTGATTATCTGGACAATAATCAAAAAACTATTACTTCGTGTGACCGGTCTGGATGCGCCGGTCCACCCTAAAAGATCGAGGGGCCTAAGCCCCCGCTTGCCGTGTAGACCATCAGGAGAGTCGTTGATGAAAACCCGTCTCGCAGCTTCGCTGGCCGCTGCAGTGCTGGCCTTTGCAGGGGCCAACCTGGCCCAGGCCGCGCAGGTATCCGGTGCCGTGGGCGCCACTAGCCAAGGCGACATGACCTACCGTATCGGCCTGTCGTTCGACTGGGACAAGAAATGGCTGGAAAGCAGTACCGGTTACGTGACCGGTTACTGGGATGCCGCCTACACCTATTGGGAGGGCGGTGACGCCAGTGGCGCACACTCGCTGTCATTCAGCCCGGTGTTCACGTACGAGTTCAGCGGTTTCACCTACACACCGTACATCGAGGCTGGTATTGGCCTGGCGGCGTTTTCCAAGACCGACGTGGGCGACCAGCGTCTGGGCTCGTCGGTCAACTTCGAAGACCGCATCGGTTTTGGTCTGAAGTTGCCGGGCGAGCAAAAAGTCGGGATCCGCGCGATGCACTACTCCAACGCTGGGCTCAAGCAGCCTAACGACGGGATCGAGTCGTACTCGCTGTTCTACAGCAAGGGTTTCTGACACAAGATAGGAGCAGCCTTGCGCTGCTCCTATTCATTCCCGCGAAGAGATCGGTTCAGGCTTACCCACATTCAGCGCACGGCCTTGATCGCCAGCACGTTACACAGCGGATGCTCCAGCACATGCGCCGTGGTCCCACCCAGGAACGTCTGCATCGCGTCATGCCGGTGGCTGCCCATCACGATCACATCGGCCCTGCTGTGGCCGACGAACTGAGCAATGGCCTTGATCGCTGCGCCCTCCAGGAAATGCCTGCGTTCCAGCGGGATCTGATGATGGTCGCCCAGGCGGTTGAACGCTGCTCGCTGCGCAGTGCGCACGCTGCCCTCGAAGCCGGGCATGGTCACCGTGCCAGCACCGAAGTCGGCAATGTGGGTCTTGGCCGCGTCGCACACATGCAACAGGTGCAGCTCGGCGTTGCATTGCAGGGCCAGGGCGTGCGCGCAGTGGATTACCTGCTCGTCCAGGTGCTCGCCTGCGCCATGGCTGTTCAGGTCCACCGCGGCGGCGACTTGCCGGGGCAGGGGCAGGCGGATGTCGCTGACCAGGTGCACGGCGACCGGGCTGTCCTTGAGCAACTGCCAGTCCAGTGGCGTGACCAGCAGGCGTTTGAGCACCGGTTCGTGCTGTACGTCCTTGACCAGCAGGTCGCAGCCCAGCCGTTCGACCCGCTCCAGCACGCAGCCTAGTGGGTCGCGGGTCAACAACAGCTCGGTGGACACGTCGAGGCCGGCGTTGCCCAGTTGCTCGGCCTCGTCCGCCAGCCATTGGCGGTTGTCGCTGAGCAGCCGCTCACGCTCGCGACCATCGCTCATCAAGCCAAAGGTGTCGACGTCGTCGACGATCACATTGATATCCAGCAGAGCACCACTGGATTCCGCCAGCGCCGCTGCGCGTTGCAGCGCTGGCGTGTGGCGCATTTGCGGGCCGAGCATGACGAACAGACGCTTGAACTGGCTCATCTCACACCTCCACGTGTGGCAGCCCCCCGGTCACCTGGTTCTGTTCAGTCTAGTCCTGTGTGGCCGGTAAAGCCGTTCACGCTTTTTTCACCTGGGGCTGTTATCATCGCCGCACTCTTTGGGGAGTAGCCTGCCTTCGCACCCAAGCGAAGGCGCACCGGTCAACATATTTGGCAACCTGCCATGGCCTGTGCATCCAGCTGGATTGGCGAGACCAACGACCTTTCTGTAGCCAAGCCGGGCCTGCAGGGAGCTGTCGTTGACTCGTAGCCCGGCGGAGCCTGATCGTTGAATCCCATTTCCCTCGTTTTCCTTGCCTTCGCCATGTCCACGGATGCCTTCGCGGCTGCCATCGGCAAAGGTTCCAGCCTGCATAAACCCCGTTTGGCCGAAGCCCTGCGCACCGGCCTGATCTTTGGTGTCATCGAGGCCATAACCCCAGTCATTGGCTGGCTGCTGGGCCAGGCGGCCAGCCAGTACGTGGAGCAATGGGACCACTGGATTGCCTTCTTCCTGCTGCTATTGCTGGGCGCGCACATGGTGCATGCCGGCCTGAAGCCGGATGAGGAAGAGGAAGAAAAGCAAAGCCAGCACTCATTCTGGATTTTGGCGGTGACGGCGGTGGCGACCAGTATCGATGCCCTGGCGGTGGGCATTGGCCTGGCGTTCGTCGATGTGAACATCTGGGTGGCGGCTGCGGCGATCGGCCTGGCGACCATGACCATGGTCACCCTCGGCACCATGCTGGGGCGGGCCCTGGGTTCGGTGGTAGGCAAGCGTGCCGAGATCATCGGCGGCATCGTGCTGATGCTGGTGGGCGCGACCATCCTGTATGAGCACCTGACGGCTGTTTGAGTGCGGCTGGCACGGCGTGTCGGGTATGATGCTGGCCCCATCATTGTCACGAGGCCTGCCCCATGTCCCTGAGCGCTGAACAGATCGGCGAATTCCGTACCTTCGCCGAGCGGTTGGCCGATGCTGCCGCTGTGGCGATCAAGCCGTACTTTCGCGCCAGCCTGGAGGTCGAGGACAAGGGCGGGCGCCTGTACGACCCGGTGACGGTTGCCGACAAGGCCGCCGAGGACGCCATGCGCGAGTTGATCCAGGCGCGTTACCCCGAGCATGGCATCCTTGGCGAAGAAGCCGGGGTGGCCGTCGGCAGCAGCCCGCTGACCTGGGTGCTCGACCCGATCGATGGCACCCGCGCCTTCATCACCGGCCTGCCGCTGTGGGGCACGCTGATTGCCCTTAACGACGGCACGCGCCCGGTGGTTGGGGTGATGAACCAGCCGTTCACCGGCGAGCGCTTTGTCGGCACCCCCGAAGGCGCCTGGCGCAGTGGCACGCCCTTGCAGACCCGTGCCTGTGCCGACCTGGCTTCGGCCACGCTGATGTGCACCACGCCAGACATGTTCGACACCGCCGAGCGCAAGGCCGCGTTCGAGGCCGTTGCCGGCAAGGCGCGGCTGATGCGTTATGGTGGCGACTGCTACGCGTACTGCATGCTGGCTTCGGGCTTTGTCGACGTGATCGTCGAGGCCAGCCTGCAGCCGTATGACGTACAGGCGCTGATGCCGATCATCGAAGGGGCGGGGGGGGTCATTACGGCCTGGGATGGCAGCTCGGCGCAGAACGGTGGTTGCGTCGTAGCCTGTGGTGACCCGGCGCTGCATGCGCAGGTGGTGGAGATGTTGCGTCACGCCATGTGATGGGTGTGTCTCCTATACGGGCCTTTTCGCGGGTAAACCCGCTCCCACAAGTGGGGCACAGTTTTCAAAACTAGTGCTGAACCTGTGGAAGCGGGTTTACCCGCGAAGAGCCCTTACAGGATACTGCTTTCCTGATCACCGCACTTTTTCCAATTTCCGGGCTCTATGCTTGGCCAGGCTGCTCTGATCCCCAGAGCAGCCGCCGTATATTGACCCGGTGCCGATGGTTGCAAGACACCCCAAATTCTTCCCCCGCCTGCTGCTGGCCGGCGCCCTTGCGAGCCTTTGTGCCTGCACGCAGGAACAGGGCCGCGATATGGTCAGCCAGTTCGGCAATGGCAAACCCAGCGAGCTGTTCCAGACCAGCGTCGACCGCCTGGCCACGTTGTCGATGCGCGACAATTTGCAAAGCCTGTACCTGCTGATGAACAAGCTGTACCTGCGCAACCCCAACCAGTGGAAGATGTCGGGCTACGTCGACGCCGCCACTGCCGAGCGCCAGATCCGCATCGCCATCGAGCAGCGCCGGCCGCTGCCGCAACTGGGCAACCGCCGCGACCTGGCGGCATTGAGCTACGCCCTTAGCCCCGAGTTTCGCGGCGACCGCGTCGGCGCCTTCATCTACGCCATCGGCAGCATGCTGATCACCGCGCACGGCGGGCGTACCGAGTTCTACATGACCGACACCATCGACCCGCTGTTCATCAACAACGCTGCGCGCAATATCGAAAAGGCGACGTGGATGCTCAGCCAGCGACAGGACGCCAATGGGGTGCTGCTGTTGTTCTCCAACGAAATCTCGGAGGAGGGCAGCAACCTGAGTTTTGCCGTGGAGTTCGGCAAGATCGTCGCGCGGCTGGATTTGCTGGCCGAGCTGCTGGATGAGCGGTATCGGCGGATTGGCTTGAATTATGCGCAGAGCCTGTTGCTGATGAACTTTCTGCCGGTGCAGTAACTTCAGAGCAGCGCTTGTATGGCGCGTTTATAGCGCTGCCCGGCCAGGCTCATGCTGTTGTTATGGGTTGCCCCGGGCACCAGCAGCAATGTCTTGGGCTGGTGGGCTGCTTCATATAATTGCTGGCTGAAACGCGCTGGCACGAATCGGTCATCCAGGCCGTGTACCAGCAGCACAGGCAGGCCAACCCCCTTGATCTTGTCCAGCGAGTCGAACTTTTGCGACATCAACCAGCGCACTGGCAAGGAGGTATTGGCCACTGCCGCCGCGACATCGCCCAGTGAAGTGAAGGTCGACTCCAGGATTAACCCGCGTGCCGGCACACTGGCACCGTTGTTCTGTGATTCGCGTGTCAGCTCACTGGCCAGTTCCACCGCCACCGCGCCCCCCAAAGAATGGCCGAAGATCAGGCGTTTGCCGGCATCTGGCTGCAGCTGGGCGAAGCGCTCCCAGGCAATGCGTGCATCTTCGTAGACCGTGGCCTCGGAAGGTAGGTCGCCACGGCTTCGGCCAAAGCCACGATAATCCACGGCCAACACCGAATAACCCATGGCATGCAGCTGTTCTATGCGGAACAACTGGCCGGTAAGGTTCCAGCGCACGCCGTGTAGGTAAAGGATGGCCGGCGCGTTGGCGCGTTTGGCCGGCCACCACCAGGCGTGCAGGCTCTGGTTATCGCTGAAGCTGTGCGGGCGCAGGTCGAGTTCCTGCACGCCGCTGGGCAGCCCGCGAAACCAACTGGCTTGGCCAGGCTCGATGCGGAACACCAGCTCGCGCTCCTTGTACTGCAGCACGGCGCAGCTGGTGGGCAGGCCGATGACCAGCAGAATGGCGCACACCCAGGGGAGCCAGCGGCGGCGCAGGTGGGTGACGAAGAGAGTAGGCATGTGGGCTTTCTAGCAGAAGCACTGTGCTGGGTGTCGAAAAAGTGACGGGATGGCAGGTTGGTTTGGTTGCAAGCTGTTTCCGAAAGCGCAGGGTTACCGATTACCCAACGACTCCAACAACGGCTGAAACTCGTCCAGCAACCAGTCCCGCAAGCACAGGCAGCTGGCCTCATGCTCCTTGTCTTCATTGAATGCCAGGAAGTGAAAGGTGTCCTTGAGCACCAGTTCTTCTGCCACTGGCCTTACCAGCATCCCCTGTGCCACCAGCGACTCGACCAAGTGATGCCAGCCCAACGCCACGCCCTGGCCGCCAAGGGCCAGTTGCACCAACAGGTTGTAGTCGTTGGCATTGAAGAAATGCGGTGCGGTACTGGCGCGGCTTTTCAGGTCGACGTCATGGAAGGCCAGCCACACATTCCAGTCCACATGTTCGGCGACTTGCGAGCGGCCATAGGGGCTGAGGTTCAGCAAGGTACCATCGCGCAACCCTTTAAGGGTTCCTACCTCCGGGTGCTGCGCCAAATACTGCGGCGTGCACACTGGGTAGATCACGTCATGGTTGAGCGGGTGCGAGCTATAGCCTGCCTGCACCTTGCCCAACTTGGTGATGTAGATGTCCGGGCGCACCCCGGGCTCCATCGACAGAAAGTTCTGGGTGGTTACCAGGTTGATGTCGATGTCCGGGTGCTCGGCGAAGAACTTCGGCATGCGCGGCCCCATCCACAAGGCGGCAAAGGCCGGTGAACAGCACAGGGTGACTACCTGCTTGGTATTGGTGTTGCTGCGGATACGCTCGGCCGCCTGGGAGATGTTGACGAACGATAACTGCACCGCATCGAAGAAGATCGAACCGGCCACGGTCAACTCCACCGCACGGCCCACACGGGTGAACAACTCGGCGCCCAGGTAGGTCTCCAGCTCGCGGATTTGCCGGCTGACTGCAGCCTGGGTGACGCACAGCGCCTCGGCGGCACGGGTGAAGTTCTGGTACTTGGCGGCGGCGATGAAGACTTTGACCGCACGCAGCGAGGGCATCTTGATCAGCGTCTGATCGGGTTCGGAGTGTCTGACCATGGGTAGGGGGGAGGTCCTTCATCTAGCCAATCACGCCACTCTAGCCTGTTCCTCGCCAACAGGTAAATGTGCGGGCGGCTCTACCTACGGCCTCAGCGCCCGACTGATAACTTCAGGTAATGGTTAGCGCCATGCAAATGTCGTTGGACCCCCTCTGGCGCAAGGCCTAACGTTAACGCCACGGCGCGACATTCGAGACATCGATGTCGGATAACTTTTTGAAGCAGGACATTCTGCGTGCCGGTTTTGACTCACGTTCGAATTTGAACGGACTGCCAAGCGTACTCGCACTGATCGCTACCCGCCTTATTGAAAGTGCGATGTTGATTGATTGGTTAATAAGCATAATAAAGAGGGTCGTATGAGCCATGCCGATGAGATTCTTTCGGTAAACAACATCTTCAAGGTGTTCGGTCCCAACCCGAACATGGCCATGGAGATGCTCCGCAAGGGCGCCGACAAGAACGAAATCTTCAGCAAGACCGGCCACGTTGTCGGCGTGTTCGATGCAAGCTTTTCCGTCAAGCGTGGCGAGATTTTCGTCATCATGGGCCTCTCGGGCTCGGGCAAGTCGACCATGGTGCGGCTGTTCAACCGCCTGATCGAACCCACTTCCGGCAGCATTCACCTCAACGGCAAGGAAATTACCGGTCTTTCAGACAAAGCCTTGCTGGATGTGCGCCGCAAGGAAATGGGCATGGTGTTTCAGTCCTTCGCGTTGATGCCGCATATGAGCGTGCTTGAGAACACCGCCTTCGGCCTGGAAATTGCCGGTGTACCGGAAGCCGAACGCCACAGCCGCGCCCGTGAAGCCTTGAGCCAGGTTGGCTTGGCCGGTCACGAGAACAGTTACCCGCACCAGTTGTCTGGTGGCATGCAGCAGCGTGTGGGCCTGGCCCGGGCGTTAGCCAACGACCCGGCGATCTTACTGATGGACGAGGCGTTTTCCGCACTCGACCCGCTGATCCGCAGCGAGATGCAGGGCGAACTGATCCGCCTGCAGGCTGAGCAACAACGCACCATCATCTTCATTTCCCATGACATCGAAGAAGCCATCCGCATCGGCCATCGCATTGCGATCATGGAAGGTGGCCGCGTGGTCCAGATCGGCACCCCACAAGACCTGATCAACCAGCCGGCCAACGACTACGTGCGTACTTTCTTCAAGAGCTTCGACAGCTCGCGGGTGCTCAAGGCCGGCGATGTGGCCAGGTTCGACCCGGCCGTGGTGTGCAAGGTCAATGGCAAGGCGCCGAGCTTCCAGGCCGGCGTGCCGTTTGGCTACCTGGTCGACGAGCGCGGGCAGTTGCTGGGCGTGGTCGACACCGACGTCAACGGCGCCACTGCCAGTGACCGCTACAGCCTGCACGAACAGCGCCCGGTGTACACCGACACGCCGCTGCACGAAGTCCTCGGGATTGCTGCCGACCTGCCGTACCCGGTGCCGGTGCTCGACCGTCAGGGCGCCTTCAAGGGCACGCTGTCGAAGAACGAGCTGCTGCAGACCCTGAGCCGCAACTAATCCAAGAAGCGCCCGTAGCGTTTATTAGAACAGGTAAGCCCTCATGTCCGAATTCAGCCTGCTTGACCCGTTCCAGGCGGCCACCATCCCCTTGGGCGACTGGGTCACCGCGACCCTGAACTTTCTGGTGCACAACTTCCGCGAGGTGTTCCGCGCCATTCGCTGGCCAATCGACCAGGTGCTCAATGGCATCGAGTTCACCCTGCAGAGCATCCCGCCCACCATCGGCATCCTCCTTTCGTCATTGCTGGGCTGGCAGCTGGCAGGCAAGCGCATGGCGGTACTGTGCTTCATCACCCTGACCTTGCTCGGCCTGATCGGTGTGTGGTCGGAGTCGATGACCACCCTGGCCCTGGTACTGACGTCGGTGTTCTTCTGCGCGGTCATCGGCATTCCGTTGGGTATCGTCTGCGCCCGCAGCAACCGCCTGGAAAGCATTATCCGCCCGCTGCTCGATGCCATGCAGACCCTGCCGGCGTTCGTTTACTTGGTCCCGGTGGTGATGCTGTTCGGCATCGGTAATGTACCTGGCGTGCTGGTGACCATCGTGTTCGCCCTGCCGCCGCTGGTGCGCCTGACCAACCTGGGTATTCGCCAGGTGCCGGAAGACAAGATCGAAGCCGCCCGCGCTTTCGGCTGCACCCCACGGCAGATGTTGACCCGCGTGCAACTGCCGCTGGCCACTTCGACCATCATGGCTGGCCTCAACCAGACCCTGATGCTGTCGCTGTCGATGGTGGTCATCGCCTCGATGATTTCGGTCGGTGGCCTGGGCCAGATGGTACTGCGCGGCATCGGCCGGCTGGACATGGGCCTGGCCACGGTCGGTGGCGTGGGGCTGGTGCTGCTGGCGATCTTCCTCGACCGCCTGACCCAGGCCATGGGCGCCCGCACCAGTGCCGACCCGAGCCTGCGCTGGTACCACACTGGCCCCGCAGGCGTGGTGATGCGCCTGTGTGGCGCAGCGCCCGTGAAAGGGCGGCGCAAGACCGCCTGAGCACAGCAAGACACTTGATACGTTCGATCTGCCGCACTTGAAGATAAAAATCAGAAGAAGGTAAGCGACGATGCACGAATCCAAATTCACCCGCAGCATCCTCAAATGTGCCACGGCATTGACCCTGGTGGCCGCTGCGCTGGGCGCAAACGCTTCGGCGGACAAACCGGGTGATGGCGTGAAGGTAACGCCGATTTTCCCCTCGATCGCCGAAGAGCGTTTCCGCGGTGAAGTGGCCATGGAAGGCCTGCGCGAGCTGGGCTACAACGTGCAGGAACCCAAGGAGACCGAATACGGCGTGATGATGGTGGCCTTGGCCAACGGCGATGCCGACTTCACCGTGCACCTGTGGGAAAAACTGCACGACAAGTTCTACCAGCAGGCTGGCGGCGACGATGTGATGGTCAAGACCGGCAACATTCTGCCGGGTGTCGCCCAGGGCTACTTGATCGACAAGAAAACCGCCGACCAGTACAACATCAAGTACATCACCGACCTGAAAAAGCCGGAAATCGCCAAACTGTTCGACACCGACGGCGACGGCAAGGCCGACATGACCGGTTGCAATCCGGGCTGGGGTTGCGAGCTGGTGATTTCCCACCACATGAAGGCCTACGACCTGGACAAGAGTGTCAACGTCAACCAAGGCTCGTACTTTGCGCTGATGGCCGACACCATCGCCCGTTACAAGGAAGGCAAGCCGATCCTGTATTTCACCTGGGTGCCGCAGTGGATCGCCAGCGTGCTGGTCGAAGGCAAGGATGTGGTCTGGCTGGAAGTGCCGAAGACCGACCTGCCTGATGGCAAGAACGACGTCGACACCACCTACCACGGCAAAAACCTGGGCTTTGCCATCGACAAGGTGGTGGCCGTGCTGAACAAGGACTTTGCCGAAAAGAACCCGGCGGCGCTGAAGTTCCTGTCGCTGGTGCAGATCAACACCGACGACGAGAGCAACCAGAACCTGAAGATGCAGCAGGGCGAGAAGAAGCCCAAAGACATCGAGCGCCATGCCAAGCAGTGGGTTGCCGCCCACCGCCAGCAGTTCGATCAGTGGCTGCAAGCCTCACGCGACGCAGCGGCCCAGGCCGGCAAGTAACCTGTTCCAGCACTGCTGGCTTCTTCGCGGGCAAGCCCGCGTGGAAGCCAATGCAACTCCCGCAGTTGAGTTAAAGCCATGAGCCACTTCGAAAGCATCCTCAAAAGCACCAACCTGGCCCACCTGGCCCCGGCCATCCGCACTTCGCTTTCAATGCCGTGCCAGCGCGTGGCCTTCGTCCTGCGCGAGCACTTTTCGATGATGGCCTTCACAGCTGCGATGGACAGCCTGGTCACCGCCAACCTGATGAGCGCCACGCCGTTGTTCCAGGTTCAGGTGGTGGGTGAGGGCGCCCAGGTGATGAGCGACCTGGGCATCGCCTTGCCGGTCAACACTCAGCTCGCTGACCTGGATGTGCACGGCCTTGACTGCCTGCTGGTGTGTGGTGGCTTTCGCGTGCGCCTGGAAGCCGCGCCGCAACTGCGTGCCAAGTTGCGCCAAGCCGACCAGTACGGCTGCCAACTGGGCGGGCTGTGGAACGGCGCTTACTTCCTGGCCGAGGCTGGCTTGCTCAATGATCACGACTGCGCCTTCCACCCCGATGGCCGAGCGATGATGAACGAGCTGTTCCCCAAAGTACGTATCAGCCGCCAGGCCCATGTGCTGGACCGGCGACATATGAGCTGCGCCGGTGCCAGCAGTGCCTTGGACATGATGTTGGCAATGCTTGAACAGTGCGGTGGCGTACCCTTGCGCCGGGCCGTGGAGCAGATGCTGGCCTGTGACCGTGCGCGGGTCTTGAGCGACGCACCTGCCAGCGCCCCGGAAATCGACCCCAGCCTGCCCAAGGGGGTGCGCCTGGCCCTGGAATTGATGCATGCCAATATCGAAGACCCCATTGGCATCGACGAAATCGCCGAACATGCCGGCTTGTCTCGCCGGCACTTGGAGCGGCTGTTCCGCCGCCATGTGCAGGCCACACCACCGCGTTACTATCTGGAGCTGCGCCTGACCCATGCGCGCCAACTGTTGCAACACACCAGCAAGTCATTGACCGAGGTGGCAGTGGCCAGCGGGTTCATCAGCTTCCCGCATTTCTATCGGCGGTTTCGTGAGTTGTTTGCCGTTGCTCCGCGCCAATATCGTGCCCGTAGCCAGGGGTGGGCAGGGCGGCAGGAAGAAACTGTTCGATAAACGAACACAGGCTGCACCTGGCCTGTCCGTTATCCGCCCATCCAATCCCATCGCCGCATTGCCCAACCCCCGCCTTTTTGCTGTAGTGTGCCCATCCACCGGTTGTCGCCTGCCCCCGCGACCCGCAACCGGCCCGATAGAATGACCGTGACGACCGCAACCACAGCCCACAAGGCAGTAGGACGCGGCGACCAGAACAATAACGATACCGAGTGCCTTGCCTATGGAAAGCCGCCTGCTGAGCGAACGCAGTAGCGTGTTTCACCACGCCGACCCTTATGCTGTGTCCGATTATGTGAACCAGCATGTGGGCCAGCATTGCATCGGTCTGTCGCGTACCACCCACCCTCAGGCCAGCCTCAGCCACCGCAAGTTCGCCGAACTCGACTTGTGTCGTATCAGCTACGGTGGCAGCGTGCGCGTTACCTCGCCAGCACTGGAAACCATTTACCACCTGCAAGTGCTGCTCAACGGCAATTGCCTGTGGCGCGGGCACAAGCGCGAACAGCACCTGATTCCAGGGGAGCTGCTGCTGATCAACCCGGACGACCCAGTTGATCTGACTTACTCAGAAGACTGCGAGAAGTTCATCCTCAAGGTGCCGACCCGCTTGCTGGACTCGATCTGCGATGAACAGCGCTGGCATCGGCCAGAAGGCGGCGTGCGGTTCTTGCGCAACCATTATCGGTTGGATGAACTGGACGGGTTCGTGAACCTGCTGGCGATGGTTTGCCATGAAGCGGAAGTGAGCGATTCGCTACCCAGGGTGCAGGGCCATTACAGCCAGATTGTCGCCAGCAAGCTGCTGACCCTGATGAGCACCAATATCCGCCGCGAAAGCCTGGGATCGCCTGGCGTAAGCCTTGATCGGATCATCGAATATATCGATCGCAACCTCAAACTTGAGCTGCCAGCCGAGGCGCTGGCAGAGCAGGCGTGCATGAGCCTGCGGTCGTTGTATGCGTTGTTCGACCGGCATCTTGGTACTACGCCCAAGCAATATGTGCGTCAGCGCAAGCTGGAGCAGGTGCGTGCCTGTCTGGGAGATGCCAGTTGTGCAGTGCGTAGCGTGACTGAACTGGCCTTGGATTATGGCTTCCTGCACCTGGGGCGCTTTTCCGAAGTGTATCGGCACCAGTTTGGTGAATTGCCTTCGGAAACTTTCCGTAACCGGCGCTGAACTTCGCCACCCCCTTCGCGTGCAAGCCTGCACAAAACGGATACTACTGCGCACAAACCGGATACTCCCGCCTAATACCAGCGCCCAAACTGACCAGGTCTAAACAATAACAATGGAGACCCTGGCCATGTCCCTGGGATTCGACTACCTCAATGCCATGCTCGAGGACGACCGTGAAAAGGGCATCTACCGCTGCAAGCGCGAGATGTTTACCGACCCACGCCTGTTCGACCTGGAGATGAAACACATCTTCGAGGGCAACTGGATCTATCTGGCCCATGAAAGCCAGATCCCCGAAAAGAACGACTTCCTCAGCCTGACCATGGGGCGCCAGCCGATTTTCATCGCGCGCAACAAGGACGGTGAGCTCAATGCCTTCCTCAATGCCTGCAGCCACCGTGGCGCCATGCTGTGCCGGCACAAGCGCGGTAACCGCTCCAGCTACACCTGCCCATTCCACGGCTGGACGTTCAACAACAGCGGCAAGCTGCTGAAGGTGAAAGACCCGAGCAATGCCGGCTACCCCGACAGCTTCAACTGCGACGGCTCCCACGACCTGACCAAGGTGGCGCGCTTCGAGTCGTACCGGGGCTTTCTGTTCGGCAGCCTGAACGCCGATGTAAAACCGCTGGTGGAACACCTGGGCGAGTCGGCCAAGATCATCGACATGATCGTCGATCAGTCGCCGGAGGGTCTGGAAGTGCTGCGCGGTGCCAGCTCGTACATCTACGAAGGCAACTGGAAGCTCACCGCCGAAAACGGCGCCGACGGCTACCACGTCAGCTCCGTGCACTGGAACTACGCCGCTACCCAGAACCAGCGCAAGCAGCGCGAAGCGGGTGACGAGATCAAGACCATGAGCGCCGGTTCCTGGGCCAAGCAGGGCGGCGGCTTCTACTCCTTCGACCACGGCCACCTGCTGCTGTGGACCCGCTGGGCCAACCCCGAAGACCGCCCGGCCTACGAGCGCCGCGACCAGCTGGCCGCCGACTTCGGCCAGGCCCGCGCCGACTGGATGATCGAAAACTCGCGCAACCTGTGCCTGTACCCCAACGTTTACCTGATGGACCAGTTCAGCTCGCAGATCCGCGTTGCCCGGCCGATTTCGGTGAACAAGACCGAAATCACCATCTATTGCATCGCGCCGAAAGGCGAGAGTGCCGATGCCCGTGCCAAGCGCATCCGCCAGTACGAAGACTTCTTCAATGTCAGCGGCATGGCCACCCCGGACGACCTGGAAGAGTTCCGCTCGTGCCAGACCGGCTACGGCGGCGGCACCGGTTGGAACGATATGTCCCGCGGTGCTAAACATTGGGTCGAAGGCGCTGATGAGGCCGCCAAGGAAATCGAACTCGAACCGCTATTGTCCGGCGTGCGCACCGAGGACGAAGGCCTGTTCGTGCTGCAGCACAAGTACTGGCAGGACACCATGATCCAGGCCCTCAAGGACGAACAGCAACTGATCCCCGTGGAGGCCGTGCAATGAGCCTGTATGAAACCGTGCGCGACTTTCTCTACCGCGAAGCGCGCTACCTGGACGACGCCCAGTGGGACCAGTGGCTGGAGCTGTACGCCAGCGACGCCACCTTCTGGATGCCCAGCTGGGATGATGACGATACCCTGACCGAAGACCCACAGAGCGAAATCTCGCTGATCTGGTACGGCAACCGGGGTGGCCTGGAAGACCGGGTGTTCCGCATCAAGACCGAACGCTCCAGCGCGACCGTGCCCGACACCCGCACCTCGCACAACATCAGCAACATCGAGATCGTCGAACAGGGCGAGGGCAGCTGCCAGGTGCGTTTCAACTGGCACACCCTGAGCTTCCGCTACAAGACCACTGACAGTTATTTCGGCACCAGTTTCTACACCCTCGACCTGCGCGGCGAACAGCCGCTGATCAAGGCCAAGAAGGTGGTGCTGAAAAACGACTACGTGCGTCAGGTCATCGACATCTACCACATCTGACACAAGGTTTTGCGAGCACTGCCCGGTGCGTCCTGCGACGCGCCGTGGGCCGGCTCGCCCGCGAGGTGCAACATGAGCTACCAGATCGCACTGAATTTCGAAGACGGCGTTACCCGTTTCATCGAGGCAAGCGGCCACGAGACCGTGGCCGATGCCGCCTATCGCCAGGGCATCAATATTCCGCTGGACTGCCGCGACGGTGCTTGCGGCACCTGCAAATGCAAGGCCGAATCCGGGCGCTATGACCTGGGCGACAACTTCATCGAAGACGCCCTGAGCGAAGACGAAATCGCCGAAGGCTACGTGCTGACGTGCCAGATGCGCGCCGAAAGCGACTGCGTGATCCGCATTCCGGCTTCGTCGCAGCTGTGCAAGACCGAGCAAGCCAGTTTCGAGGCGGCCATCAGCGATGTGCGCCAACTGTCGGCCAGTACCATTGCCCTGTCCATCAAGGGCGAGGCCCTCAGCCGCCTGGCATTCCTGCCGGGGCAGTACGTCAACCTCAAGGTGCCGGGCAGCGAGCAAAGCCGCGCCTACTCGTTCAGCTCACTGCAGAAGGACGGCGAAGTCAGCTTCCTGATTCGCAACGTGCCGGGCGGGCTGATGAGCAGCTTCCTCACCAACCTGGCCAAGGCCGGCGACAACATGAGCCTGGCCGGGCCGCTGGGCAGCTTTTACCTGCGGCCAATCCAGCGCCCGCTGTTGCTGCTGGCGGGAGGGACCGGGCTGGCACCGTTCACTGCAATGCTGGAGAGGATCGCCGAGCAGGGCAGCGAGCATCCGCTGCACTTGATCTATGGCGTGACCAACGACTTCGACCTGGTCGAACTCGACCGCCTGCAAGCGCTGGCGTCGCGCATCCCCAACTTCACCTACAGCGCCTGCGTGGCCAACCCGGACAGCCAGTACCCGCAGAAGGGTTACGTGACTCAGCACATCGAGCCACGCCACCTCAATGACGGCGATGTGGACGTGTACCTGTGCGGGCCGCCACCGATGGTAGAAGCGGTCAGCCAGTACGTGCGTGAGCAGGGCATTACCCCGGCCAACTTCTACTACGAGAAGTTCGCGGCGGCGGCCTGACTCCTTTACCCCGAACACAACACTGCCCCCTGTAGGAGCGGGTTTACCCGCGAAGAGGCCGGCCGGTACAGCGGTTATGTCTTGTCGGACGCATTCGCGGGTAAACCCGCTCCCACAGGGATCGTGGTGAACCGGAGAGATGGATATGAACAATAGATTCCAAGGCAAGGTCGCCCTGGTCACCGGTGCCGCTCAAGGCATCGGCCGGGGTGTGTGTTGGCGGCTCAAGGCCGAGGGCGCGCAAGTGGTCGCGGTAGACCGTTCCGAGCTGGTCCACGAACTGGCCGGCGAGGGCATGCTCACCCTCACTGCCGACCTGGAGCAACACGCTGACTGCGCCCGAGTCATGGCCAGTGCGGTCCAAGCCTTCGGCCGCCTGGACATCCTGGTCAACAACGTTGGTGGCACTATCTGGGCCAAGCCTTTCGAGCACTACGAAGTCGAGCAGATCGAAGCCGAAGTGCGCCGCTCGCTGTTCCCGACCCTGTGGTGCTGCCATGCCGCGCTGCCGTACATGCTCGAACGCGGCAGCGGCGCCATCGTCAACGTCTCGTCCATCGCCACCCGTGGCGTCAACCGTGTGCCCTATGGCGCGGCCAAAGGTGGCGTCAACGCGCTGACCGCGTGCCTGGCCTTTGAAACCGCCGGCCGCGGCATCCGCGTCAACGCCACCGCGCCCGGCGGCACCGAAGCACCGCCCCGGCGCGTGCCGCGTAACAGCGCCGAGCAGAGCGAGCAGGAAAAACGCTGGTACCAGCAGATCGTCGACCAGACCCTCGACAGTAGCCTGATGCACCGCTACGGCAGCATCGACGAGCAGGTGGGCGCCATTTTGTTCCTTGCCTCTGACGAGGCTTCGTACATCACCGGCGTGACCCTGCCGGTAGGGGGCGGCGACCTCGGCTGAGCAGCAACCTCACGGCAACAGCTTTCCTCCACAACAAAAACAAGAGCGACAGATGCCATGCGAACCCTTGACGTACACCCGATCATCGATAATGCGCGCTTTACCCCGTTTCACTGGATGGTGATGGCCTGGTGCGGCCTGCTGCTGATCTTCGACGGCTATGACCTGTTCATCTACGGCGTGGTACTGCCGGTAATCATGAAAGAGTGGGGCCTGACCCCGTTGCAGGCGGGTGCGCTGGGCAGCTATGCGCTGTTCGGCATGATGTTCGGCGCCTTGGCATTCGGCAGCCTGGCCGACCGCATCGGGCGCAAGAAGGGCATTGCCATCTGTTTCGCCTTGTTCTCGGGGGCGACCATTCTCAATGGCTTCGCCAGCAGCCCGAGCGAGTTTGGCATCTACCGCTTCATTGCCGGCCTGGGCTGTGGCGGCCTGATGCCCAACGCCGTGGCACTGATGAACGAGTACGCGCCCAAACGCCTGCGCAGCACGCTGGTGGCGATCATGTTCAGCGGCTATTCGCTGGGCGGCATGCTGTCGGCGGGCGTTGGCATCTTCATGCTGCCGCGCTTTGGTTGGGAATCGATGTTCTTCGCCGCTGCGGTGCCACTGTTGCTGTTGCCGGTGATCCTCTACTACCTGCCGGAATCCATCGGTTTTCTGGTGCGTCAGGGCCGTAGCGATGAAGCGCGCAAGCTGCTGAAACGGCTGGACCCGAACTGTGACGTGCAGGCCGATGACGTGCTGCAGGCGGCTGATCGCAAAGGCAGCGGGGCGTCGGTACTTGAGCTGTTCCGCAACGGCCTGGCGATTCGCACCCTGGCGCTATGGCTGGCGTTCTTCTGCTGCCTGCTGATGGTCTATGCGTTGAGTTCCTGGCTGCCCAAGCTGATGGCCAACGCCGGTTACAGCCTGGGTTCGAGCCTGTCGTTCCTGCTGGCCCTGAACTTTGGCGGCATGGCCGGGGCGATCCTTGGTGGCTGGCTGGGTGACCGCTACAACCTGGTCAAGGTGAAGGTGGCGTTCTTCATTGCCGCTGCGCTGTCGATCAGCCTGCTGGGGGTGAACAGCCCAATGCCCGTGCTGTACCTGCTGATCTTCATCGCCGGCGCCACCACCATCGGTACGCAGATTCTGCTGTATGCCGGCGCTGCGCAAATGTACGGCTTGTCGGTGCGCTCCACCGGGCTGGGCTGGGCTTCGGGCATCGGCCGCAACGGCGCCATCGTCGGCCCGCTGCTGGGCGGCGCGCTTATGGGTATCAACCTACCGCTGCAACTCAATTTCATAGCCTTCGCCATCCCTGGCGCCATCGCAGCGCTGGCCATGGCCGTGCACTTGGCCAGTGGTCGGCGCCACGCTCAGGCCGTTGCGGCGCAGGCCTGAACCGAAAAGAACAAGATGAGGTAAACCCATGACCGTGAAAATTTCCCAAACTGGCGAAGTACAGCAGTTCTTTGCAGAGGCCGCAGGCGTTGGCAACGATGCCGGCAGCCCTCGGCTCAAGCGCATCGTGCAGCGTGTGCTGCAGGACTCTGCGCGGCTGATCGAAGACCTGGAGATCAGCGAGGACGAGTTCTGGCATGCCGTCGACTACCTGAACCGCCTGGGTGGCCGCGGCGAAGCCGGGCTGCTGGTGGCGGGCCTGGGCCTCGAGCACTTCCTTGACCTGCTACAGGATGCCAAGGACCAGCAGGCCGGGCTGGTCGGCGGCACCCCACGCACCATCGAAGGCCCGCTGTACGTGGCCGGTGCACCGATTGCCCAAGGTGAAGTGCGCATGGACGACGGTAGCGAGGAGGGCGTAGCCACGGTGATGTACCTGCAAGGCCAGGTGCTCGACCCGCAAGGGCAGCCGCTGCCAGGCGCCACGGTGGACTTGTGGCATGCCAATACCCGTGGCACCTACTCGTTCTTCGACCAGAGCCAGTCTGAATACAACCTGCGTCGGCGCATCGTCACCGATGCCGAAGGGCGTTACCGCGCACGCTCCATCGTGCCGTCGGGTTACGGATGTGACCCGCAGGGGCCAACCCAGGAGTGCCTGGACCTGCTGGGCCGCCACGGCCAGCGCCCGGCGCATGTGCACTTCTTCATCTCGGCGCCGGGTTACCGGCACCTGACCACGCAGATCAACCTGTCGGGGGACAAGTACCTGTGGGATGACTTTGCCTATGCCACGCGCGATGGGCTGGTGGGGGAAGTGGTGTTCGTCGAAGGCGAGGCGGGGCGGCATGCCGAGTTGAAGTTCGACTTCCAGCTGCAGACGGCCCTGGGCGGCGCGGATGAGCAGCGCAGCAACCGGCCACGGGCGTTGCAGGACGCCTGAACCACCGAGTTGGCTGCTACGGGGCTCGCTCGCTCCCATAGGGATCGCGCGAGCCCCCGAAACTGCCAACACAGAACAAGAGCCAGCCTCCAAGGCCGGCCGATGCCTTGCGAGAGTCTCATGACAACCTTGATCAAGGACAGCTCGCTGTCCGCCATCATCGCCGGCTGCATCGCCACGATGATCTCCTACGCCGGCCCGCTGGTGATCATCTTCCACGCCGCCGAAGCCGCCGGCCTGTCGCACCAGCAACTGTCGTCCTGGGTCTGGGCCGTGTCCATGGGCAGTGCCGTGCTCGGTGCGCTACTGAGCCTGCGCTACCGCGTACCGGTCGTGATCGCCTGGTCCATCCCAGGGTCGGCGCTGCTGGTCACCGCCTTGCCGCAACTGGGGCTGGAGCAGGCCGTGGGCGCCTATCTCGTGGCCAACCTGGTTCTGCTGCTGATTGGCATCAGTGGAGCCTTCGACCGCATTATTGCGCGGCTGCCGGGCTCCATTGCCGCCGGCATGCAGGCCGGCATTCTGTTCAGCTTCGGCATCGAGGTGTTTCGGGCCTTGCCGTTGCAACCCATGCTGGTGTTGGCGATGTTCATCACCTACGTGCTGATGCGCCGGGTGCAGCCGCGCTATGCAGTGGCTGCGGTGCTGTGCGTGGGCACCGTGGTGACCGTGGCCAGCGGTGCGTTCCGTAGCGAAGCACTGGTGCTTGAACTGGCCTCGCCCCAGTGGGTCTCTCCGCAGTTCAGCCTGGCGGCTGTGTTCAGCCTGGCGCTGCCGATGGTGCTGGTGGCGCTTACCGGGCAGTTCATGCCGGGCATGGCGGTACTGCGCAACGCCGGCTACCCCACGCCTGCCAGCCCGCTGATCAGCGCCAGCGCCCTGGCCGGGGCACTGCTGGCGCCATTCGGCTGCCACGGGCTGAACCTGGCGGCGGTCACCGCCAGCCTGTGCACCGGCCATGAAGCCCATGAAAACCCGAGGCGGCGCTACGTGGCGGCGGTAGCTGGCAGTGCGCTGTACCTGCTGCTGGGCATTGCCGGGGCCACCTTGATGTCGCTGTTCGCAGCCTTTCCTGCCGCACTGATCGCCGCCCTGGCCGGTCTGGCCCTGTATGGCGCCATCAGCGAGGCATTGGCCCGCAGCCTGGCAGAACCGGCCGAGCGCGATGCCGGGCTGTTCACCTTCCTGGTCACCGCGTCTGGGGTGGCTTTCCTGGGCCTGTCGGCGGCGTTCTGGGGGCTGTTGTTCGGCCTGCTGGCTCACGCACTGCTCCGGCTGCGCCAGCCACGTGCCCAGGAGGTGCTGCGCCGTAACCCATGACCTGCCGTGTTCCCAACGCTTTACCCATAAAAACAAGATCAAGAGAGCTTCGGAATGAATCACACCCCTTGCGTTGTCCTGGGCCTGACGTTGCTCAGCCAGCCACTGCTGGCTGCCGAAGGCGGCTTCTTCGAGGACTCGAAGGCCACCTTGAGTGCCCGTAACTACTACTTCAGCCGCGATTTCTCCGACATCGTCGGGGCCAACAGGCAGTCCAAGGCCGAGGAGTGGGCCCAGGGCTTCATCCTCGACTTCAAGAGCGGCTACACCCCAGGCACGGTCGGCTTTGGCGTGGATGCCCTGGGCCTGCTTGGCATCAAGCTCGACAGCAGCCCCGACCGGGCCAACACTGGCCTGCTGCCGGTGCATGGCGATGGCCGCGCTGCCGACGAGTACAGCCGCCTGGCACCCACCTTCAAGGCACGGCTATCAAAAACCGAGCTGCGTATAGGCGAGCTGCAACCGAACCTGCCGGTGCTGACCTTCAGTGATATTCGCCTGCTGCCACCGACCTACCAGGGCGCCAGTTTGAGTTCGTCGGAAATCGACGGGCTGACCCTGCAGGCCGGTCACTTGAAAAGCACCCACCTGCGCAACGAGGGCGGCGATGGCAAGATGAACGCGATGCTCGGCCATGTGCCGATGCGCCAGGCTGAGAGTGATGCGTTCAACTACGTGGGTGGCGACTACGCCTTCAATGCCAACCAGAGCAGTGTCAGCCTGTGGTACGGGCAACTCGAAGACATCTACGAGCAGGGCTTCGTCGGCCTGAAGCACAGCAAGCCAGTGGGCGACTGGGTACTCAGCGCCAACCTGGGGTACTTCACTGCACGCGAGGATGGCGATGCTTTGCTGGGCAATATCGACAACCAGGCCTTCTTCTCGATGTTCACCGCCCGGCATGGCGGCCACAGTTTCCATGTGGGTTACCAGGGCATCTATGGCGACAGCCCGTTCCCACGGGTATTCGCCAACATTTCGCCGCTGGGTAACGAGGTGCCGACCTATGAGTTTGCCTATACCGACGAACGCTCGTACCAAGTGCGTTACGACTACAACTTCGCCGCCATGGGCGTACCGGGGCTGACGGCGACCGTTCGCTACATAACGGGTAACAATGTCGATACCGGGCTGGGTTACGAAGGGCGTGATCGCGAGCGTGACCTGGATATTGGCTATGCGGTGCAGAGCGGGGTGCTGAAGGGGCTGGGGATTCGGGTGCGCAATGCCATGGCGCGGTCCAACTACCGCAGCGACATCGACGAAAACCGCCTGACGCTGGTCTACACATGGCAACTGTTCTAGGCCATCCGGGGGAATTGCGCATCAGGGGTGTATGAAGGTAGCTTCCGAATACGACTCTTTCAGGAATGCCAACCTTGGACTCCATCACCCAAGCCGTACTGGGCGCGGCCCTGCAAGGGACCGTGCTCGGGCGCATTCAGGGCCGCCGCTCGCTGCTGTATGGCGCCGCACTGGGTACGCTGCCAGACCTGGATGTGATCATTCGCTACGCCGACCCGGTGTCGCAGATGACGTACCATCGCGGTTTCTCCCACTCGTTGTTCGTGCTCACCGGGCTGGCATTGCTGTTGGCCTGGCTGGTCAACACATGCTGGCCCGGCAAGGGTTATACCTTGCCCAGGCTTTTTCTGGCGTTTTGGCTGGTATTGGTCACCCACCCGGTGCTCGACGCCTTCACGGTCTACGGCACGCAGTTGTTCTGGCCTTTGCAGACCACGCCGCAAAGCTGGGCGGCGGTGTTCATCATCGACCCGGTCTACACCTTGCCGCTGCTGGTTGGGGTGATATACGCCATCATCAAAGGGATGACCGGCAAGGCTACACGCCTGCTGACCCTGGCATTGGCATTGAGCACCTGCTACCTGGGTTTCGGCCTGGCCGGGCGCATGGCGGCCGAGCAGCGTTTCCAGGCAGCGCTGGACCAGCAAGGTATCGTCGCGAATGAGGTACGTGCCGTGCCGATCGCATTCAACAGTTTGGTCTGGCGGGTACTGGCCAAGACGCCGAATGGCGATTACTACGAAGGCATCAGCAGCGGGTTTGACCGGCAAGTGCCTGAAATGCAGCGTTTGCCGCGCAACCTGGCGCTGGCGCAAGCATTGAAGAACGATCCTTTGCACCAGCGTTTGCGTTGGTTCACCGATGACTGGTTGCGGTACGACCAGATAGGCGACGCGCTGGTGGTCACCGACCTGCGCATGGGCATCCCCGGGAACTACACCTTCCGTTTCAACATGGCGCACCGTGATCACCAAGGGCACTGGGTGGTCGATGTACCTTCGCAGTGGAAAGGCAGCGGGCCTGGTTCGATGCTTGATGGTGATGATCTGCTGCTCATCTGGCGGCGCATTGTCTATCAGCAACCACCCCTGCCGCTGGCCAGCTGGACAGACCGCTACCTTGAAGGTCGATAGGGGCCAGCACCTTGTATTGGCTGGAATTGCACCCATCTAAGGCGGTCTCATCAGCGTCAGGATAACACCATGGAACCCAACCGCTTCGGCGACATCGCCGCCTTCGTCAGCGCCGCGAAGGCTGGCAGCTTCACCGCCGCCGCTGCCAGCCTGGGCCTGACCCGTTCAGCGGTGGGCAAGAGCATCGCGCGCCTGGAAGCACGCATGGCGGTACGCCTGCTCAATCGCACCACGCGCAAACTGAGCCTCACCGATGAAGGCCTGGTGGCGTTCGAGCGCTGGCGGCAGATTCTGGATGACCTGGACGAAGTTGAAAGCACCATGGCCCAGCGCCGTGGCAAACCCACCGGCACCCTGCGCCTGACCGCGCCGCTGTCGCTCGGCCAGCGCCATGTACTGCCGATTCTCGACCAGTACCTCAAGCAATGGCCCGAACTGCGTGCGGACATCCGTTTTACCGACCGTTTCGTCGACCTGGTGGAGGAGGGCGTGGACGTCGCCGTGCGCATAGGTGCCCCCAAGGAGGACTCGCAGTTGCTGACTCGCACGGTGGCCTGGCAGCAGTTCGTGACCTGCGCATCGCCTGCTTATCTGGAAAAACGCGGCGTACCTCAAGTGCCCGGTGACCTCTACGGCCACGACAAGATTGCCTTCCTCGCGGGCGAAAAGGCCATGCCCTGGCGCTTTCACACCGAAGCCGGCCTGCACCTGTGCGAAGACCCCGGGCGGCTGAACATAGACAGTTCCGAGGCCATGCTCGACGGCGCCCGGGCCGGTTTCGGGCTGATTCACCTGCCCACCTACATCACCGGCGACGACCTGCGCGCCGGCACCCTGGTGGAAGTACTGCATGGCTACCGGCCACCGGCAGACCCGATTCGCATCGTGTACCCGAGCAAACGCCACTTGTCCCCTCGGGTACGCGGCTTCATCGATTTGCTGGTGGCCAGCTGGGAACCGGGCGTGCCCTGGGAATACTGATTGGGGAATGACAGGCCCCTATGCCGGGCCTGAAGCTGGGTTTATCGCTGGCGGCGGAGCATAGAAACTGTCAGCCACTGATAATCCCACTGGAGACCCCATGACTGCACTGTCCGTACTGGATCTGGTCATGATCGGCGAAGGCAAGACCTTCGCCGACGCGATCGAAGAATCCCGCCAGCTGGCGCGGCATGTCGAGCAACAGCACTACAGCCGTTACTGGATCGCCGAACACCATGACATGCCGGGCATCGGCTCGGCTGCCACTTCGCTGGTGATCAACGAAATTGCCAATGCCACCCAACACATCCGTGTCGGTGCCGGTGGCATCATGCTGCCCAACCATGCACCGTTGGTGGTGGCCGAGCAGTTCGGCACCCTCGACACCTTGCACCCAGGCCGCATCGACCTGGGCCTGGGCCGTGCGCCAGGTACTTCCGGGCCGACCGTGCGCGCCTTGCGCGGTGCCGCGCCGGAGCGTGATTTCAGCCAGGACATCGCCGAGCTGCGGGATTACCTGGCCGACAATGGTAAACGCCGAGTGCGTGGTGTGCCCGGCAGCCACGATGTGCCGGTGTGGATCCTTGGTTCCAGCCTGTTTGGCGCCGATCTGGCGGCCAGGCTGGGCCTGCCTTATGCCTTCGCCTCGCACTTTGCCCCGCGTTACCTGCTGCAGGCAATTGCCCATTACCGGGCCAACTTCCAGCCTTCCGAGCAGTTGGCCAAACCCTATGTGATGGTGGGCATGAACCTGTTCGCCGCCGCCAGCGATGCCGAGGCGGACTACCTGGCCAGCTCGCACCGCAAGTGGATGCTGGACCTGCACGTCGGGCGCTTGGGCTTGTTGCCCAAACCGCAGGAGGGCTATGTCGAACGCCTGCCTGAGCATGAGCGTGCGGTACTTGAACAGGTCATGGCCTGTACGGTGGCCGGTGGGCCACAGCGGGTACGGGAAGGGCTGCGCTCGCTGATCGAACAGACCGATGCGGACGAGCTGATGATCGACTGCCGCATCCATGACCCGCTGGCGCGGCAGCGCTCGCATGCCTATGCAGCGCAGGCGCTGGCTGAACTGCGTTAAAGCTGCTGGCAAGAAAAACGGGAGCCAGCTGAGCTCCCGTTTCAGCATCAAGCCTGCTTCAGGAACGGATAGTCCGTGTACCCTTCAGGCCCATTGGCGTAATCGAACTGCGCCCTGTGCTCATTCAACGGCGCCTGCACCCGCAGCCGCTCCACCAGGTCCGGGTTGGCGATGTAGCTGCGCCCAAACGCCACGGCATCGATCAAGCCGCGTGCGATCAGGTCTTCACCTTTCTCGGCGGTGTAGGCACCTGCTGCGATGATCACCCCTGGGTAGGCCGCGCGTATCGCCTGGCGGAATTCGTCACGCAGCGGCTTGCCGCCAGCCCAGTCCGGCTCGGACAGGTGCAGGTAGGCAAGGTTGCGCTTGGCCAGCTCGCGGATCAGATACAGACCAGCGGCTTCCTGGTCTTCGCCATTGTCCACGCCATTGAAGCCACCCAGCGGGAATACACGGATACCCACACGTTCGGCGCTCCAGCTGGCAATGGCTGCGTCCACCGCTTCAAGCACGATGCGTGCACGGTTTTCGACACTGCCGCCGTAGCGGTCTTCGCGCTGGTTGGCGCTTGGCGTCAGGAACTGATGCAACAGATAACCGTGCGCAGCGTGCAACTCGATGAAATCGAAGCCAGCCGCGCGGGCATTGACCGCTGCCTGACCGAAGTCGGCAACGATCTCGGCGATTTCCGCTTCGCCGAGCGCCCGTGGCGCCGAGGTTTCCACGCGCATCAGGTTGCCTTGCTCGTCACGCAGGGTCGTACGCGCACCGGCCGGCAGCGCCGATGGCGCCACCGGCGCTTCGCCGCCAGGTTGCAGCGAGGTGTGCGACACCCGCCCGGTGTGCCACACCTGAACGGCGCTGTGGCCGCCATCAGCATGAATACCTTGGTTGATGTGCTGCCAGGCAGCGATCTGTTCGGCGCTGTGAATGCCGGGCGAGCCGGAGTAGCCCTTGGCCTGGAAGGAGATCTGCGTGGCCTCGGTGATGATCAACCCGGCGCTGGCGCGCTGGCGGTAGTACTCGGCCATCAGCGCGGTGGGTACGTCGCCCGGTTCCAGGCTGCGCAGCCGGGTGAGGGGGGCCATGAACACACGGTTGGGCAAGGTGAGTGGGCCGATTTGCAGCGGTTGCAAGAGTTTCATTGCAGCTCCAGAGGTGAAAAACCAATGGTGCGCACGATACCGAGGTGATTGGGGAAAGGGGGGACCGGGAGCCCGGCGTTGGGCTCCCCAATGGCTCAGCTACGCGCCATCCGCCCGCTCACATAATGGGCCACATCATTGAACCCCGGTGTCGACGCATGCCCAGGCGTCACCAGTGAATCGATGAAGGCTTCATCCTCTGCGGTTATCTTCACCGCCAGTGCGCCGCCGTAGGTCTCCCACTGCTCTTCGGTACGTGGCCCGACAATCGCAGAGCTCACCAGTTGGTTGTTCAGCACCCAGGCAATGGCGAACTCGACAACGCCCACACCCTTGGCCTCGACATACGCCTGAATCTGCCGGGCAATGGCCAACGATTCCTGGCGCCACTCCACTTCCATGATGCGTTTGTCCTGGCGCCCTGCGCGGCTACCGGCATCCGGTACGGCACCTGGCGCGTACTTGCCACTGAGCACGCCTCGGGCCAGCGGGCTGAAGGGCACTACGCCCAGGCCATGGGCCGCTGCGGCGGTGAGTTGCTCGGGCTCGGCCTGGCGGTTGACGATGTTGTACAGCGGCTGGCTGACCACCGGCTTGGGTATACCCAGGCGCTCGGCAATGTGGCAAACCTCGGCAATGCGCCAACCACGGAAGTTGGACACGCCCCAGTAACGGATCTTGCCCTGGCGCAGCAGGTCGCCAACGGCCTGCACGGTCTCTTCCAGCGGCACCTTGTGGTCTTCGCGGTGCAGGTAGTAAATGTCGAGGTAATCCATGCCCATGCGGGTCAGCGTGGCCTCCAGGGCATTGAAGATGTGCTTGCGCGACAGCCCGCTGCGGTTGGGCAGGCCGTCGGCCGGGCCGAAGCCGACCTTGCTGGCGACGATCCAGTCGTGGCGATGGCGCGCCACGGCTTCACCGACGATTTCTTCCGAGCGCCCAGCGTTGTACACATCGGCGGTATCGATGAAATTGACGCCCTGGTCCCAGGCCTTGTCGATGATGCGCAAGGCGTCCTCGGTGCTGGTCTGCTCGCCGAACATCATGCTGCCCAGGGTAAGGGCGGAAACCTGCAGGCCACTGTGGCCGAGTGGGCGGTAGATCATGCGCGGGGGTCCTTTTGCAGTCGGCTGATCCACCTGTTTTACACACAACCGGGACGCATTGAAAGGCGGCCTTCAGCCAATCAGCTGCAATGCCTCCTGCAGGCTCAATGGCCGCTTCATGCGTTGCGACAGCGCCGCCATGGCATCGGAGTAACCCTTGGCGATCACGGCCTCGACCCGTTCATCCACACACTGCAGGGCAATGAAATCGCCGTTCTCGGGCTCACCGACGAACTCGATCCGGTTCCAGTCCTGGGCATGGCCGAGTACTTCATAGGTGCGGCCGTGCTGGTAAGTCCAGAAGAACGGCACATCGGCATAGCGGCGTTGTTCGCCAAGCATGTTGGCGGCAGCGATCACCCCATGTTGCTGGGCCAGGCGCCAGTGCTCGATACGCACTGGCCGGCCACTGAACGGAAAGGTGGCGATATCACCTGCAGCCCACAGCCCATCGGCAGCGCGCATTTCTGCATCGACTCTCACGGATTTGTCCTCGGTCAGCGGCACACCTTGAAGGAAGCCAGTGGCCGGTTTGACGCCAGTCCCCAGCAGCACCAGGGGTGTCTGCAGCCGTTCACCGTTGGCCAACTGCACGGCTTCGACGCTGCCCTGGCCCTCGATGCGTTGAACGTCAGTGGGGCCGTGGAAAGTGACACCTTTGCGTTCATGCAGCTCACGGATGCTGCGGCCGATACGTTCACCCAACTGCCGGGCCAGTGGGGCTTCATGGCGAGTGACCACGTGTACTTGTACGCCATATTTGCGCAATGCCGAGGCGGCTTCGAGGCCGATAAAGCCGTCACCGACGATCACCACGGGTTGGCCAGGCTCGGCAGCGTCCAGCAACTGGGCGGCATCCTCCCGAGAGCGAAGGGTGAACACCCCGGGCAGATCAACACCGGCAATGTCTGGGCGCAGGGCTTTGGCGCCGGTTGCCAGCAGGCAGGCGTCATAGTCGATCTGCTGGCCATCGGCGAGCGTAAGTTGGCGTTTCTGGCTGTTCAGTGTGCGCACCTTGCCATGCTTGCGCTCCAGATGGCCCTTGCGCAGGGCGTCGGCTTCGAACAGTGCGGGCACCTCATCGGGCGCCATCTGCCCGGCAATCACGAATTTGCTCAGGGCCGTGCGGTCGTAGGCTGGCTGGCGTTCCTGATCGACCCACACCAACCGGCCAGCGAAGCCATGGGCCAGCAGGGTGGCGACCGCAGCGCTGCCGGCGGCACCGGCACCGACCACCACGAAACAGCGAGCATCGCTGTGCCTGGGCGGCTCGATCACTGGCAGTGGTTGGTCATCGACCCAAATTTCATCGTCCTTGACCCAAGCCTTGTAGCGTCGCAGGTCGGCCAGCGCAGGGGGTTCACAAACAACCCCGTCGTCTACGGCGAAAGCCGCTTTGTGCCAGGGGCAGACCAGCAGACCGCCGCAAACCACGCCTTCATCCAGAGGGGCACCTGCATGGGGGCAATTGCCTTGGTAGGCATGCACCTGATCGCCCTGGCGGATGAGGATGAGTTCTTCGTTGCCGGCCTGTACGCGCAGGGGGCGGTGTTCGTCGAGCTGGGCCAGGCGGGCCACGGCGTGCTGGGTCATGGGGCTACTCCAAAGGGGCCTTTGGAACCATTTGACGCCTGGGGTGAGGAGGAAATGCGTTGAGCTGACGATCGGTGGACAATCCGGCCTGGGCGGGCCTCGTCGCGGGTAGGCCCAACCCCACAGGATCACCTCAGTCTTTGAGGTTGTGGTATCCCTGTGGGGCCGGGTTTACCCGCCAATGCCTCAATTGGCCCGTGCAGTATTCAACGCACCCGCGCGGGTAACGCGCAAGGCCACCAGGCTACCCAGCACGATCAGCGCCGCCAGCGAATACAGCGCGGCGTCGGTGGAGCCGGTCTGGTCCTTGATGAAGCCCACCAGGTAAGGGCTGAGGAAGCCGGCCATCTGGCCCACCGAGTTGATCAACGCCAGGCCCGCGACCGCTGCACCGGCACTGAGTAACGCGGTTGGCATTGGCCAGAACATCGGCAGGCCGGTTAGCGCGCCCATGGTGGCGATCGACAGGCCAAGAATGGCGATGGTGGGGTTAGCCGCAAAGTTCACCGCAATCAACAGGCCGACGGCACCCATCAGCATCGGCACCACAAGGTGCCAGCGGCGTTCGTTGCGCAGGTCTGCCGAGCGCCCGCAAAGGATCATGAACACACCGGCCAGCAGGTACGGGATGGCACTGAGCCAGCCGATCAGCAGCGGGTTGTCGAAGCCCATGCCCTTGATGATCGATGGCAGCCAGAAGTTGATCGCGTACACGCCGCTCTGGATACAGAAGTAGACGAAGCCAAAGGTCCAGATCAGCGGGTTGGTCAACACCGCCAGCACGCTGTCACCGGTGGTGGTCGGCTTGCTGGCGGCATCGGCCTCCAGGTCGGCGGCGATCAGTTGGCGTTCGCTCGGGCTCAGCCAGGTGGCTTTCTGGTAGCCGTCACTGAGCAGGAACACCGCCAGTACGCCCAGTGCAACAGTTGGCAAGCCCTGGATCAGGAACATCCACTGCCAGCCGGCCAGGCCGTGCTGGCCGGCGGCGAAGTGCTCGAGAATCCAGCCGGAGAACGGCCCGCCGAGCAGGCCCGACACCGGGATCGCCGACATGAACAGGGCCATGATGCGCCCGCGTCGGGCCGCCGGGAACCAGCGCGAGAGGTACAGCACCACACCCGGGAAGAAGCCGGCTTCGGCGGCACCGGTGAGCAGGCGCAGGGTGTAGAACTCGGTTGGGGTGGTGACGAACAGCAGGCAGGTGGAGAGGCTGCCCCAGGCGATCATCATCAGCGCGATCCAGCGCCGTGGGCCAAAGCGGTTGAGCGCCAGGTTGCTCGGCAAACCGCACAAGACGTAGCCGATGAAGAAGATGCCAGCGCCAAGGCCGTACACCGTTTCGCTGAACTTAAGGGCGTCGAGCATCTGCAGCTTGGCAAAGCCGACGTTGACGCGGTCCAGGTAGTTGAACAGGTAGCAGATGAAAATGAACGGAATCAGCCGCAGGGTGATGCGCCGGTACAGCGCGTTGCGGGTGGTGTCCGTGCCTTGGTCAGGGGCGGGGCTGTGTGCCATGATCGGGTTCTCTGTTGTTATGGTTTTCGCCGCGTCGCCTGTTCCGGCGCTCGCCCTGACGAGTCTCGGGGACTGCGGCTAGCCTGTCTTTGTGCTTTTGCACAGTGCTCGGCCCAAGCTGCTGTGCCCGAGCCCAAAAGCCTAACACCTAAAGGACCACGCAATGTTCGAACTCGACCATGACCTGGCGCAGGATATCGTTGACCGGGCGATGGCCATCCTGCCGTGCAACGTCAATGTCATGGACAGCCAGGGCCTGATCCTGGGCAGTGGCGAACCGGAGCGCATCAACACCCGTCACGAGGGGGCACAGCTGGTGTTGGCCAACGGCCGGATCGTCGAGCTGGATACCGACGCAGCCAAATGCCTGAAGGGCGTGCAGCCGGGGGTCAACCTGCCGTTGATGCTCGATGGCCGGCTGATGGGCGTGCTGGGCCTGACCGGTGACCCGCAGCAGGTGCGCACCTATGGCGAACTGGTACGCATGACCGCCGAAATGCTGCTGGCCCAGCGCAATCTACAGGCAGACCAACAGTGGCGAAGGCAGCGCTGTGACGACCTGCTGGCGCTGTTGCTGGGCGGCAGCGGTGACTCCCCGCGCTTGCTTGACGAAGCCCGCCAACTTGGCCTGAAACCCCAGCTACCGCGGGTGCCGTGCCTGTTTGAAATTGCCTCGGGGTCAACGGCCGAGGCGCTGGCCGCGTGGTTGACGAGCCGATACCCGGATAGCTGGTGCGTAAGCCCGGCGCGCCAGTCGTTGTTGTGGTGCCGCCCGGCAGGAGTAGCACTGGATGAGCTGCGCCTGCTGGAGCGCCTGCAACGCCATGGCTGGGAGGTCGAACGGCTGGCCCTGGGCAGTGTTGCTCAGAGCCTGGAGCAGGTACGTCGGGGTTACCGCCGGGTACGTGACCTGTTGGCCTATGGCCGCGAGGTATTGCCCACCCAACGCTTGCTTAGCCTGCAGCGTTACCGGCTGCCGGCACTGCTGTGGCGCCACCGCAACGATGACGCACTGGATGAGTTGCTGGAGCCGCTACAGCGTATTCGCAGCAAGGACGGCAGTGGCCAGTTGCTCACCACCCTACGCGCCTGGTGTGCCCATGACGGCCAGAGCCAGGCCTGTGCCGATGCCCTGGGCATTCACCGCAACAGCCTGCGCTACCGCCTGGAGCGGATTGCCGAACTGGGCGAGGTCGACCCGTTGCGTATGGAAGGGATGCTTAGCTTGTACCTGGGGCTACAGCTGTTGCCGGCAGACTGAAGCGCAAGCAGGGTGCGTCACGAAGGCATCCGCCCAAACAACCTGCCCGGCGTTTTGTGCATTTGACCGAGGCGACCCAAGCGGGCACCTGTCAGCATGCCGCTCATCAGGACAGGAGAAACCCCATGAAGATCGTCATTGCCCCCGACTCGTTCAAGGACAGCCTCGACGCTGCAGGTGTCGCCCGCGCCATCGCTGCGGGCCTTGGCCAAGTGTGGCCGGACGCTGAACGGGTCGAGTGCCCGATGGCCGACGGCGGCGAAGGCACCATGGAGGCGATCCTTGCTGCCAGCCATGGCGAACTTCGCCGTCAGGCCGTGCGCGGGCCACTGGGGCACTGCGTCGAGGCCGGTTGGGGCTGGTTGCCACAAAGTCGCACGGCGATCATCGAGATGGCCCAGGCCAGTGGCCTGCAATTGGTGCCAACCGGCCAGCGCGATGCATGCCGCAGCAGCACCTGGGGCACCGGCGAGCTGATCGCAGCGGCCCTGGCCGCTGGCGCGCAGCGGGTGGTGCTGGCCATCGGCGGCAGCGCCACCAATGACGCCGGCAGTGGCATGTTGCGCGCGCTTGGCCTGCGCCTGCTGGATGCCGACGGCCATGCGCTGGAGGAGGGCGGCCTGGCCCTGGCCAAGTTGGCACGTATCGATGCCAGCGACCTCGATCCGCGCTTGGCCGAGGTGCAATTTGAAGTGGCCGCAGACGTCGACAACCCGCTGTGCGGCGTCAACGGGGCATCGGCGATCTTCGGCCCGCAGAAGGGTGCCAGCGCGCAGCAGGTGCAGGCGCTGGACCTGGCACTGGGGCATTTTGCCGACCATTGTGCACGGCTGCTGGGGGAAGATGTACGTGACTATCCGGGTTGCGGCGCCGCAGGTGGCATGGGTTTCGCCGCGCGGGCCTTCATGGGCGCGCAGTTCCGCCCAGGCGTGGAGGTGGTGGCCGAGCTGGCCGGCCTCGATGCGCTGGTACAGGGCGCGGACCTGGTGGTAACCGGCGAAGGCCGTTTCGATGCGCAGACGCTGCGCGGCAAAACCCCTATGGGGGTGGCTCGAGTGGCCAAGCGCCATGGAGTGCCGGTGGTGGTACTGGCCGGGACCTTGGGTGAGGGCTATCAGCAGTTGTATGCCCATGGGGTGGATGCTGCATTTGCCCTGGCCAGCGGGCCGATGAGCCTGGAACAGGCGTGTGCCAATGCGGCTGAATTGTTGCAGGCTCGGGCTTGCGACATTGGGCGGCTGTGGCGTAGCGCGACCCAAGGCCACGCCTAGAAAGCCTTATGCCTGCGTGTTGAACATGGCAATGAAGTTGGCCAGCGCCGGCGAAGCGTTCTGGGCGCTCCACTTCATGTACAGCCCAAGGCCTGGGGCCGGTTGATCATCGATCGGCCGGATCGGGCGAAACCGCACGCGCTCGCGCGGCGTTGAACTGGCAAACGATTCCGGCACCAGCGCCACGCCAAAACCGCAAGCCACCAGGCCAAGCAGGGTATGGATCTGCGCGGCCTCCTGTACCACCTTTGGGTAGAAACCCGCCGCCTCGCACAGGGCTACCAACTGCGCGTGATAGCCGCCGCCCAGTGCTTGCGGGGTAAAGACGAAGTCTTCCTCGGCAAACTCGCGCAGGTCGATTTCTTCGTGCTGAGCCTTCGGATGGCTTGCGGGCAGGGCCATGACGATCTGCTCGTCAAGCAGCAACCGTGCTTCAAGGGTGCCCACCGGCAGCGGCAACCTGCGCATGAAGCCGATGTCCGCCTCGCCGGCCAGCAACGCTTTGGCCTGCGAGGCCGATGGCATCTCGCGGATGGTCAGTTGCACGTTTGGATAGGTCTCGCGAAAGCTGCGCAGGCTGCTGAGCAGCGAGTCGTAATAGGCGATGGAAATGGCTGTGATGGTCAGCTTGCCGCTGACCCCCGCGGACACATTGCGGGCGTACTCGATCCCCTGTTCCAGCTCAGCCAAGGTGCGGTAAGCCGTATCTAGAAAAGCTGTACCTGCCGCCGTCAGACGAACACCGCGCTTGTTGCGCAGAAACAGGCCAAAACCGAGCTTTTCCTCGAGCCGATTGATTGCCTGGCTCAATGGCGGTTGTGCCATGTGCAGGCGCTCGGCGGCCTTGTGAAAATGCAGCTCTTCGGCCACGGCGATGAACTGCCTCAGCAAACGTGTTTCGATCATCCTGCATTCCTAACAGCACGGCGATTTGGCGGTGATATCTGTGAGATATCAAAGTTGCATGCTTTTAATATTAAGTCATTGATTTTTTTGTTGATATCGTAAAAAGGAGAATTGAAGGTAGCCAGAAATGCCCGTTACAGACCCTTTCCACAATAAAGTTGCGGTCATTACAGGTGCCGCACAGGGCCTGGGCCTGGCCTACGCCATGGCGTTGGCCGAACGCGGCGTGCGGGTAGTGATCAGCGACCTGGGCACCGACCGTTCGGGGCAAGGGCAGGACGCCTCGGCGCTCGAGCACGCACTGGCGGCCATGCGCGCCAAGGGCTTCGCGGTGGTTGGGCACGCAGGGCAGCTGGAAAACGAGGCCGCGTGCAAGCAACTGGTCGAGCTGGCCGTCGCGCATTTCGGTGCGCTGGACATCCTCATCCACAATGCCGGTTGGGTCGACTATCAGCGTATCGAGGCCCAGGACGACGCCTTCTTGCAGCGCGCCTTGGGCATCAACGTGCAGGCACCGGTGTGGCTGGCCAAGCATGCCTGGCCACACCTCAAACGCTCCGCAGCACCGCGGATAGTGCTGACCACCTCCGACCGCGCCATGTACCAACGCTATGCCCAGCCTGGCCTGGTGGCCTATGCCGCTGGCAAGATGGCCCAGGTCGGTATCATGAACGCCCTGAGCATGGAGGGCCAGGAGCACGGCATCCTGGTCAATGCCATTTCACCGGTGGCCAAGACCCGCATGTGGGGCATCAGCCAACCGCCAGAAGAGCTGAAACCCGAGTGGGTGACGCCGGGTGTGCTGTACCTGGCCAGTGCGCTGTGCCATGACACGGGTTACATCTTGCGCGCCAGCAACGGCCAGTTCACCGCCACACGTTTCAACGAAAACAGCGGCGTCAGCTACCCCCGAGACCTGGGCCGTGTGCAGGCCAGCGACCTGGCGCAGGTGGCTGAGCGCTGGAACCGCATCAAGGAATGCAACTACGTGCCAGTCAAAGTCGCCAACACGCGCGCGGACTTGGGTGAAAGCCTGGTCTGGGATGAGCGCAGCGGCGTGTTGTACTTCGTCGATATTTCTGGCGGGCGCATCAACTGCCTGACGCCCGATGGTGAAGTCGAGAGCCTTTACGAATCAGCCGCCCGCATTGGCGCCCTGGCACTGACCGACCGGGGTAACCTGATCTTCACCGAAGATGCCAGCGTGGCCATCTTCGATGTGCCATCACGCAAGGTGTGTCAGCATTCGGCATCGGTCCATCCACGCTCGACCTACCGTTTCAACGACGGCGCCTGCGACCCGCAAGGCCGCTTCGTGACCGGGTTGATGGACGATGCCTACAGTGGCAATACCGGGGCATTGTTCCGCTTCGACGGGCAGTTGAGCGACCAGGTGATCCACGACGACATAGCGTTGCCCACTGGCATTGCCTGGTCGCAGGATGGCCACACGGTGTACTTCGTCGATTCGGCGGCGCGTGCGATCTACCGTGCCGAGTACCTCGTCGAGGGCCGGCTGGGCGAGGTTACGCTGTTTGCCGAAACGCCCGCCGAACTGGGGCGGCCGGATGGCTTGGCGCTGGACCGCGACGGTGGGTTGTGGGTGTGCCAGTACCATGGCAGTTGCCTGCTGCACTACGATCGTCACGGCCACCTGACCGACCAGGTGTTGATGCCGGTGCCGTGCCCCACCAGTTGCTGCTTTGGCGGCCCGGGGATGAACACCTTGTACATCAGCACCGCGCGCTTCGACATGAGCCCCGAAGACCTGCACCACTATCCCGATGCTGGCGACCTTTATGCCATACGCCCGGAAACGGGCGGCGTGGCCCGGCACAGCTTCAAGGAATAAGCCGTTGCGCCTGACTGGTCGGTAGCACGGCCAGTTCGCCAAAGCGCTGCGCCGCGTCGATGTAGCGCAGCGCCGACTTGGCGTCTTTCCAGCCCACGTAGCTCATCAACGACTTCAATTCCCAGCCATTGGCGGTTGCCCAAGTGGCGAAGCCACGCCGCAGCGAGTGGCCGGTATACAGCGCCGCCGGTACCCCGGCACGCTCCAGCATGCGCCGCAGCAGGCCGACCAGGCTGTTGCTGTTGAGCGCGCTGTCGCCAAGGTTGCCCCAGCGGTCGAGCTTGCGAAACACCGGCCCATGGGCAATGCCGGCGACTTCCAGCCATTGCAGGTAGGCCGTGACCGGGCACAAGGCTTTGAGGGCAGGGGTACGATGTTGCACACCCAAGGCTTCGCGGTCGCCCTTGCTGCGTGGCAGGAACAGCGTGATGCCGACACCGGCCTCGGCCTGGATGTGCTCGATGCGCAGGCGTGCCAGTTCATCACCGCGAAAACCGCGCCAGAACCCCAGCAACAGCAACGCGCTGTCACGACGTGCCCGGCGCAGGGCGGCCAGGTCGTGGTGTTCACGGGCCTGGCGGGCTTCTTCTTCAAAACACGTCACGGCGGTTTGCAAATGTTGCAGCAACAGCGGGGCAGCCTGTTTGGGGGGTGTCGGGTGCAGGGTGCGGATGCCGCGCAGCACCTGACGCACCAGCGGCGCCTTGGTTGGGTCGGGGAAGCCTTGGGCGACGTGCCATTGGCTGAGCGCGGCCAGGCGTTGGCGCAGGGTGCTGAACGCATGCTGGTCGGCGTGGTCAACCAGGTAGCGGGCGATGCTCTCGGCGGTGGCCGGGAGAAAACCGCCCCAGTGGCTTTCGAAGTGCTCGATGGCGGCCTGGTAGCTGCGCCGGGTGTTGTCACGGGTGGCGGCGCGAAGGTAGCGCTCGATATCGGTCATGGTGCGGGTGTCGATGGGTAATGGAGCACACCATAACGCGTATCAAGGGATATTGCATGCCAGGGTCAGCGCGGCAGCGCGGCATCCATCATCCGCTGCAGCGGCGCATATTCGGCTTGGCTGACTGGCACCAGCCCACTGGCATCCTGCGATTGCACGAACGCCGCCAGGGCCTGCGGGTCTTCGAGCATGGCGTGGCGAATACGCGCCCTCAGCGCCGGGCACAGGCTGGCACTGAACACGTATGGGTCGTAGTAGATCGGCCGCGAGCGCCACAGTGCCTTGAGCCGTGTCGGCGCCATGGCGTGCCGGGCCAGATAGGCATCGGTGCGCTCGCTGGCAACGAACGCCGCATCCACTCGGCCCTCCAGCAGGGCTTCCAATGCCTTGTCGTGATTACCGGCATACACCAATGCGCCAAAGAACCGCGACAAGGGCATGCCTACCCGGGCGGCGAATTCGACGCTGGGCACCAGGCTGCCCGAAGTGCTAGCCGGGTCGGTCAGGGCCACACGCTTGCCCCGTAGGGCCTCGATGTCTTCTGGCGTGTCGTCACGGGTCAACAGCAGTGCCTGATAATGGTTGCCCGCCGGAGTGTACGGGCCGGCACTCAAGGTAAAGGTGGCAAACGGCTCGATACGCGGGTCGCGACGGTGTGCCAGCACATACGAAGCCGGGCCGAGCCGGGCGATGTCCGCGCCCCCCGACACAATGGCATCCACCACGCTTTCGTAGGAGGCCGCGATCACCAGTTCCACCGGCACCCCAGCAGCCTGACTCAGGCGCTGCAACAGTGGCTGGTGCTCACGAGTCATGTCTTCGGCGCTTTTGATCGGGATAACGGCCAGGCGCAGGCTGTGCGGGGTGCAATCGGCCAACGCGACATTGGCTGACAGGTTGAGCGCCATCAGGCATACCAGTGTTTTCAGTACACGCATGCCTTGTCCTCGACGCCGTTGAAGGGCGGGTAATCGCATAACTGTGCCGGCGACAGCGGTCGGCTGAAGTGATAGCCCTGGGCGATATCGCAGCCGGCAAGCTTCAGGTACACCACCTGCTCACGGGTTTCGACACCCTCGGCCACCACTTCCAGGCCCAGGCGTTTGGCCAGGATGATGGTGGAGGACACGATAGGGCTGTCGTCATGGCTGTTGGACAGTGCCGCAATCAGCGACCGGTCGATCTTCAGCTTGCTTAGCGGCAGCGAGTGCAGGTGGGCAAAACCAGCGTAACCGCGGCCGAAATCGTCCAGGCTGATGCCCAGGCCCGCACCGCGCAGGGTGTGCAGATGGGTCACCGCCGTGCCTTCGGGGTCGAGGATGGTGGTTTCGGTAATTTCCAGCTCCAACTGCTGTGGCGCGATGCCGTGATGCTGCAATTGGCTCAGCAGGCGGGCAGCGAAGTCGCCTTGGCGCAACTGCAGCGCGGATACATTGACTGCCAGCCGAGTTTCCCGGCCCTGGGCATCCCAGCTCGACAACGCTTCACAGGCCAGGCGCAGCACCTCCCAGCCCAGTTCGACGATGAAACCACTGCGCTCGGCCAGGTCGATGAAGCGGTCCGGGTACAGCAAGCCGAACTCTGGGTGGTCCCAGCGCACAAGGGCTTCGTAGCCCAATACCTGCTGGGTGTCGAGGCGAATCTGTGGCTGGTAGTGCAGCACGAACTGACGTTCGGCCAGGGCACTGCCGAATGCCTGCTCGAGGGTGAAGGCCTGGATGTCGGCCAGGTTCAGCGAAGGGTCGAAGAAGCGGTATTGCGCACGCCCGGCCTGCTTGGCCGAATACATCGCGGCGTCGGCGCTGCGGATAAGGCTGTCGATATCCTGGCCATCGCGTGGGCAAATGCTCACCCCAACGCTTGGGCTGGTGTTGACCTCCTGACCATCCAGGGCGTAAGTGGCTGACAGTTTTTGTACCAGTTCGCGAACCCAGGCGTTGATCTGCTCTTCGCTGCGCTCGCCGGCCAACAGCACTACGAATTCGTCGCCGCCAAAGCGCGAAGCCTCGTCACCGGGTTCCAGCAGCCGCTGAATGCGCCCGGCCACAGCTTGTAGCAGCAGGTCGCCAATCTTGTGCCCCAGCGAATCGTTGATCGACTTGAAGCGGTCCATGTCGATGAACAGGATCGCCATCAGCCGGCGCTTGCCACGCTGTCGCGTCAGCGCCTGGCCGGCCACCTCGACGAACTGGCGGCGGTTGTGCAGGCCACTCAGGTGGTCGGTGGCGGCGGCATGGCTGCTGCGCCGGTGTTCGTCCTCGAGGCGCCCGATCAGTTGCTGGTTGACCTGCTGGGCATGTTCCAGCGCATCGAATGCCTCCTGGCGTTTACGCAGCAGGCGCAAGGTCCATAGCAGGCTGGCAAGAATCATCAGTGTCATGCTCAGGTTCAACCAGAACTGCCGGGAATAGGCCAGCGCCGAGGGGGCGAGGATTTCATCCTGGCGCTGGCTGACCACCACACTGAAGCCGCGCTCAGGTACATGGCGGTACAGGCTTTGGTAAGCGTCGCCCGCCACGTACTGGGTCATCATGCCCGCTTCAGTGTCAGTGCCAGGCAGCTCGGGCTGCAATGAATCGCCAGCCACCACCACGCCGCTGGTATCGATGCGCAGCCGCTCCAGGCCGTCTTCCTGCAGCAGGCGCACCAGGCCGCTGCTGCCCAGGTCGATATGCTGGAACAGCACTGCCAGGTAGCCAATATCCAGTTGCACGACCAGGATGTTGTCGATTTCTCGGCCGGCCGGGTCGGTCAGCGGCAGCAGAAAGGGCAAGCGCCAAGTGGGCAGGGCGGTGGGTTGGCCGGGGGGCTGAATGCTTGGCAGGAAGGGTTTGAAACCGTAGCGACCTGCATGGCGCCGCAACTGGCGCAACCAATCGGCAGGTAACTCGGCGACCTCGTCGGCATGGCTGGCCGACAGCAGCCGGCCTTGCCGATCGTACAGGCTCATGCGCTTGAACACCGGGTCTTCAGCCAGGATACGCGCCAGGCTGAAGTTACCTTGACGCAGCACTTTCATGTCGTCCTGGGTAACCCGGCCCACCGCTTGGGCACGGTCAACCAGCTGGCGCAGGCTTTCGCCGACAATACTGGCCAGGTTCAGGTGTTCGGCGGCCTTGGCCGACAACGCATCCTGGCGGGCGGCGGCTTTCTGCGTAACGTGCAACCCCCAGAGAAAGGCCAGGGTCGCTGCACAGAGCATCAGGATCAGCAGCCGCAAAAGGCTGGAAGAGGAAAGCGAACGGCGTATCACTGCTGATAGTTCCCGACCCTGGGTGATGTTCGGAAAATACGACAGTAAGATGACAACCTAATGACTGATGGCCAATCGCCTTTAGGGGTTTTCCCTATTCGCCACGGGTGTCTGCAGACGTGCGGTTTCTTCTTCGATGTAGCTCATCAATGCGCTGACTTCGGCATCGCCGAGGCGCATGTTGGGCATGGCCAAGCGGTTGTATTGCTCATACAGCAGCATGGCCAGCGGGTCTTTCTCGGCCAGCATCTGGTCGGGCTCCTTCAGCCAGCGGGTCAGCCAGTTGGCGTCACGCTGACGCGTCACGCCCAGCAGGTCGGGGCCGATGCCTGGCTGGCCTGGCTCGATGTTGCCCAAGGTGTGGCAGGACGAGCAGCGGGTGCGGAAGATCTGCTCGCCACTGCTGGGCGGACGCACCTGCGGGGCCTGGGCATAGTCATTGGCCAGGGCGCTGGCCTGCTTCCAGTTGTGCAGGCTGTTGCCCAGACGGTCGGCGAGGATATACGGGCTTTCGAAGGGCGAAGCCTTCATCCAGCGGCCAGTGGCCTGGTTACCGATGATCAAGCTCAGGTTGTGGTCTTTGGAGCGGCCGTTTTCCAGGCCATCGATCCACAGCCCCAGGCTGCGGCGCAGTTGCTCGATATCGTCGGGTTCGCCGGTCAGCAGCGTCCAGCCAGGGCCTATGCCGAACTTTTCGGCATAGCGTTTGAGGGTGGCGGGGGTGTCGTTGTAGGGGTCGATGCTGATGGAATAGAGGAAGATATCCTTGCCGACACGGTCACCGAGGATTTTCTGTACCTGCCGCAGGCGGGCGGTTTCCACCGGGCAGGAATCGGAACAGCCGGTGAAGATGAAGTTGATGGCGACCACCTTGTCCTTGATCAGGTCGTCGAAGAAATGCACTTTTTCGCCGTCCTGGGTCAGCAGGGGTATGTTGGGGAAATAGCTGGCACCCCAGGGCGTGGCGGCTTCTTCAGCTACCGGTTGTGGCGGCTGCAGTGGCCAAAATGGAATGCTGGCGGCGAACAGCGCGAGTACCAGCAGGAAACGCCATGAGCCGTGCATGATGCGATCCTCGTTGCTTGGTTGAAGTGGGGCCGCACAGCGGCCCCGTTTCACGCGTCGGTTACTTGATGCTGATCGGCACCGTCACACTTTGCCCCAGGGCCGATTTCACGGTCACCGTTGCCGGCGTTGCCGGGCCCGTGCCGGTGGTGGTCACCGACAGTTTCCAGCGAGCACCGGAGGTGGCGACCGTCAGCGTGGCATTGCCCAGATTCAGCGGGCCGCTGGTAGACGCTGCAGTCACACTGATGCTGTTGCCGGTCGCCACCGAAGTCGTGCCCGCCACGTCCCAGGTGTAGCGGTTGCCACTGCGCACCTGCACCGTGGCACTGGTGACCTGGACCTGGTCGACCGCGGCTGCCGGGCTCACGGCAATGCTGACGGTGGCCGGGGTTACCGACTCGGCACCCTTGGCATCACGCGCGGTGTAATTGAAGCTGGCAGTGAACGGCGTCTCGACAGTGGCCGGTGGGGTATAGGTCACCGTGGTGCCATCCGTGCTGACGGTGCCCTGGCCAGAGTCCGGTTGGCTGAGGCCGGTCACGGTCAGCGGTACGTTGCCGTCCGGGTCGGTGTCATTGGCCAGCACGTTCAGGGTGATCGGTTTGCCAGCGGTCGTTGCAGCACTGTCGTTAGCCGCCACAGGTGGTTTGTTGGCCGGGTCGTCGTTGTCGTCATGGCCTTTGGTGCGGAAGGTCGGCAGGCCAACCGACGCCATGTATTGCACGCCATCCCACCCTGGCAGCGGTGTCGGCATCACCTGGAACTGCCCTGGGTGTTCAATGTCCCAGCGCAATAGCATCGACGAGTCTTCATGCTGGGTGTTGTGGCAGTGCTCCATGTAGGTACCGGCGAATTCGCGGAAGCGGATGGCCATTTCCACCTCTTCCGAAGAATCGGCATCCGGCCCGATACGGTATACGTCCTTGCGTGCCCATTTTTCCCATTCTGGCGGGGCCTTGCCGTCACGGCTAAGAATCACGCCTTCCTCGAAGTGCACGTGTACCGGGTGGCTCCAGCCATTACCGCCGTTCTTGATCTTCCACACTTCCAGGGTGCCGTCGCCACTGAAGCCGCCGTCGGTGGACTGGTTGGCCAGTTGCGGTGCCGCACTGATACGCCGTGGGTCCATGCTGTAGCCAAAGCCACCGTCGGTCTTGATGGTCCAGGGGGTGGTGTCGGTGCCATCGGAGCGGCCAAAGATGAACTCACGGTGGCGGGCATCCTTGATCTTGGCCAGGTCGGTAGCCGAGTTGCGATCAATGGGCAGCGGCAGCATTTTCAGGCCTGCAGCTTTGCCTGGCTTGGCTGGCTCGTAGGCCACCGGGTCCATGCTCAGGTCCTGGCCGGTGTATGGCTGCACCAACAGTTGCAGGAACTTGCCGACCGCTGGGTCGCCTTTATCCCACTGTGGGCCTTTGCTGGTCTGCTTGATCACCGCCTTGTATTTTTCCGACAGTACGTCGGCCAGCGAAATGGTGCCTTCCGGGCCCTTGCCCGTGCGGTGCTCTTCCAGGTTGACGAAGTACAGCTTGTCGCCCGCCTTGATGCCGTTCTTGGCGAAGTTGATGATGATGTCGTAGCGCTCGGCGATGCCTTGCAGCGGCAGAATGCCGTTGTTGTCCTGCAGGTTGCCGTCACCGTTGAGGTCCAGGGTGCCGTCGAACGGCACGGCGTGCTCCATGATGTTGCCGTCGTTGGCGATCATGTGGAACGGCACTCGGGCATACGATACGTTGGAGCCGGAAGGGCCTTTGAACTCGCCACTGGTGCCGGCAATTTCCCGCACCACGGCAAACTTGAAGTAGCGCGACACCGAGCCGTTGAGGATACGGAAGCGGTAGCTGCGTGCACGCACCTTGAGTTTGGGCTGGTACTGCCAGTTGACCAGGATCTGATCACCCAGGAAGCCATCGGTGTTGAACGGGTTGAACCACAGTTGGCCGTTGGCATCCCAGGCCTTGTCGGCTATCACCAGGTTGACGTCGTAGTCACGGTTACCCCACGGCATGCCCGAACCGCTGGGGAAGCGCAGGTTGACGCCGTCCTGCAGGGCTTCGTTGCCACGGTCCAGGGCGCTGTAGTAGTTCATCATCACGGCGTTGCCTTTGTAGACGTTCTGCGCCGTGAAATCCATCATGTGGTCGTGGAACCAGTGGGTGCTCATGGTTTCACGCCAGTCGCCGCGAATCTTGATGCTGCCGTTCTGGCAGGTTTTCAGGCCCGGTGTGCCGTCGTTGACGAACAGGGTTTCGCCCGGCGAGCAGGGGAAGGCCGCACGCGGGTCCTGGGCACGGGTGTTGATGGTGTCGTAGCCGGCCAGTTGCACCGGCCAACGGTAGTCGTAGTACTGGCCGGGGAAGAAGTAGGCGTTGGCGAAACCATCGCTTTCGGCCGGGGAATGGCCGTTGTGCTCGTGGGTCGAGATGGTGTGCAGGCCAAAACCGCCGTTGGCCGACGGGTCGATCGGCAGGGCATTGTAGTGGCGCATCAGGATCGGCTGGCCGTAGCGCACCATCAGCAGCTTGGGCGGGAAGGTGCCGTCGAAGGTCCACAGCGACTTGTGGTTCTGCAGCGGGAAGTTCGGGTGGAAGCGGGTATCGATGCCCTTGGTGGTGCCCAGCGTGGTCGGGATATCGGAGGTCTGGTAGTACAGGCCACCTGGGGCGAATTCCCCGACTGTGTAGTTGTGCATTTGCCTGCGATCGCGCAGGCCAAGGTTGATGCGCGCGCCAGCCTGCGCGGTCTTGAATGCCGCCTGCGGATAAAACTCGTTCCAGCGCTGGTGCGACCAGCCTTTTCCTGGTGGACGGCCTTCGGCGGGCGAACCGACCGGGTGGCGGTTGAGGAACATCTCGATCTGTGCTTTCCACGGGTTTCGATCAAGCACGTTGGAGAACTGGGTCGGGAACGGGTACAGGCCCGGTTGCTTGAGGAAAGCTTCCAGTGCTGTGCCACTGGGGCCGCTGCGGGCCACTACGTTGGGGTCTTGAGCCGGGGCCGCGCCCAAGGTGGGCACCGGGAAGGTCAGGTCTGGCGGCGGCAGTGTCGGGTCGAGTTTTTCCGGGCCGAACTCTTCGAAAAGCAGCAGTTGCTGGGTGAAGGGTTGCGCACCGAACAACGGGCTGGGCTTGCCGTTGGTGGGGTACCTGTCCGAGGTTTGCAAGGCGGGTGGCAGCACGTTGTCGGTACGCACCGTATCGCGGTTGCCGTACACGCCATCGGTCAGCTCCAGCGAGCCTTCGTTGGCTTCTGGCAAGGTGCTCAGGTTGAGCAAGGCCGGGGTCGGGTCGTCCGGCTGGTCGGTGTAGGCCGAGGGGTCCGTCGGCGGTGGCGGGCTGTTGTCGTCCAGCGGGCTCGCCATGGCCGTGATCAGCCCAAGGCTGAGCATCAGCGCGGTGACGGAAGAGAGCTGGAATACATACCGGTTCGGGTGAATCACGGCAGGTGTTTTCATTGCCTTATGCCTCGCTCACGGCTGTATGGCTGAGGGCCATCAATGGCGTTTTGCCTGGTCTTTGGGCCTGAGCAACGGCTGTGCCAACAGGTATTTCAGTAATGCTTTGTCATACAAAACCTTGCGGCGCCTAGGGTGCGCTAAATAATGGCGCGTCAAGAATGGGCCTAAGTCCCCAAAAGCGGGTGACCCAATGCCCACTCACTGGGTGGATCGGGGCGTGACAGCCCCGACGCACTGGGGTATACCTGTTCGCCACCAAGGGGAGCCCGGCAATGGGCTGAGAAACCGCTGAACACTGCAGCGCGGTGACCCTTCGAACCTGATCCGGATCATGCCGGCGAAGGGATGGGGCTTGTAACCTGCCTTTTTGCCGGCCTCACTGCGAGGCCCAGTCCATGTCAACTGCCAAGGTCTCGCTGTCACCCTCATCAAGGACAGCAACATGACCGAACGTTTCAGCCAGTCCCTGCACCGCCAGAACGAGCCGACCTGGTCGGCAGCCGTTGGCCACCGTTTCGTGACCCAATTGTGCGACGGCAGCCTGCCGGACCCGATCATGGTCAACTACCTGGTACAGGACCACCGCTTTCTTGACAGCTTCCTGACCCTGCTGGGCGCGGCCATCGCCACCGCCGACACGTTCGAGGCCCGCCTGCGTTTCGGCCGCTTCGCCGGGATGATCTCAAGCGACGAGAACACGTACTTCCTGCGCGCCTTCGAGGCCCTGGATGTCAGCCCGGCGCAACGCGATGAACCAGCCGATACCGCGCCTACCGCAGGTTTCAAGGCGATCATGCGCGAAGCGGCAGCCACCCGGTCCTACGCAGCGGCCCTGGCGGTGCTCAACGTTGCCGAAGGCCTGTACCTGGATTGGGCGCTGAAGGCACCGAAACCGATGCCGGAAAACTTCGTCCATGCCGAGTGGATCACCCTGCACGACAACCCGGCATTCCAGGACTTCGTCGCCTTCCTGCAGGCCGAGCTGGACCGCGTCGGCCCGCAACAGGCCGCGCTGGCAAGTGACTTCTACCAGCGCACGGTAGCGTTGGAGCTGGCCTTCTTCGATGCCGTCTACCCGGAGGGCCAGTGAGCATGGATATCTTCGAGCGCCTCAAGACCGCTGCCGCGCCGCAGTGGAACCGCTACGTGGACCATGACTTCGTGCGGCAGATGGGCGAGGGCACGCTGAGCGAGCAAGCGTTCCGAACCTACCTGGTGCAGGATTACCTGTTTCTGATCCAGTTCGCCCGCGCCTGGGCGCTGGCCGCCTACAAAAGCCGCCGCCCGGCCGACATCCGTGCCGCGCAGGCCGGGCTGGCGGCGATCCTGGACGAAACCGAGTTGCATGTGCGCCTGTGCGCGCGCTGGGGGTTGACTCAGGCTGATATCGAGGCCGCACCAGAGCACCAGGCGACGGTGGCGTATACCCGTTACGTGCTGGACTGCGGCGCCGCCGGCGACCTGCTGGAGCTGCATGTGGCACTGGCACCTTGCGTGATCGGCTATGCCGAGATCGGCCGAACCTTGGCCGAACGCATCGGCGATTTGAGCAACCACCCGTACCGCGAGTGGATTGGCGAATATGCCGGGGAGGGCTACCAAGGCGTGGCGGCGGCCGCGCGCAAGCATCTGGATGAACTGGCTGCGCGAAGCATGACAGAGCAGCGGTTTGCTGAGCTGGTGGGGATTTTCGGCCAGGCGTCCAGCCTGGAAGCGGATTTCTGGCAGATGGGGTTGGACGGGGCTGCGTAGGCCGTTACGGCCGCTTTGCGCCCCCATCGCGGCACAAGGCCCTTGTAGGAGCGGCCTTGCATCGCGATGGGCTGCGAAGCAGCCCCAGCATCGGTGATCCAACCCAATCGCTGCAGGCTCACCCCACCTCACGCACCAAGGGCCGCTCCCCCTGCAATACCCGGCCCAATCCTGGCATATCCTCCAGCAAGCTCCGCGTGTAGTCACTCGCGGGCCGCTCGAACACCTGCTCGGTCGGCCCTTGGTCCACCAGCCGCCCCTGGCGCATCACCAGCACCTGATCGCTGATGCCGCGCACCGTCGCCAGGTCGTGAGAAATGAACAGGTAGGTCAGCCCCAGCTCAGCCTGCAAACGCTGCAACAACGCCAACACCTGTGCCTGCACGGGCGCATCCAGGGCCGACAGCGGCTCATCGAGCACCAGCAGCTCCGGTTCAGCCGCCAAGGCACGAGCGATAGCCACACGCTGGCGCTGCCCACCAGACAACGCTCCAGGCCGACGCAGCAGCAACTCGGCGGGTAACCCGACCCGCTCCAGCAAACCCAGCACCCGCTGCCGATCGTCTCGTCGCGCGCCAATGGCAAAGGCGCGCATCGGCTCACTGACGATCTGCAGCAGGTTGTGCCTAGGGTCCAACGCAGCCCAGGGGTTCTGGTAGACCAGTTGCACTCGCCGCCGGTAGGCATGCAATTGGCGCCGACTGGCGCCCAGTATTGGCTGGCCGTCGAACAACACGCTGCCTGTACTGGCTTGCTCCAAGGCCAGGATGATGCGGGCAGTGGTGGACTTACCCGAACCTGACTCGCCCACCAGGCTGGTGGTACTGCCACGGGGCAGGGTGAAGCTGACACCGTCGACCACCGGCGCGGCATGCCGGTTGAAACGGCGCATCAGGCCACTGACCTGCAACAGGGGTTCGCCAACTGCGCTGGCTGGGCCAGTACGCCGTTGCTGCAGGCGTGCCAACGGTGAGGCCGCCAGCAGCTGCCGCGTGTAGGGATGCTTGGGTGCATGCCATAACTGCGCGGGCGTGCCGCTCTCCAGCAGTTGGCCGTTGCGCATCACCAGAATGCGATCGGCACGGTCCAGCGCCACCGCCAGGTCATGGGTGATGAGCAACAAGCTGCTGCCGCGTGCGCGCACCAGTTGCTGCAGGCGGTCTAGAATCTGCCGCTGCACGCTGACATCCAGGGCGCTGGTGGGTTCGTCGGCGATCAACAGCGGTGGGTCGTTGGCCAGGGCGATTGCGATCAACACCCGCTGGCACATGCCACCCGACAGCTCATGGGGGTAGCGGCGGGACAGTTGCTCGGCATCCCTGAGGCCCACCTGCTGCAGCAGTGCCAGCCCGCGCGCACCGGCTTCACGGCGCGGCACGCCATGCACGGTCATGGCTTCGACCAGCTGTGCACCGATGGTCTTGACCGGGTCCAGCGAGGTGCCGGGGTCTTGTGGCACGAAGCCGACCAGGCGGCCACGGCGTTGGCACCAGTCACGTTCAGCAAATTGTTCCAGCGCCTGGCCTTGCAGCCACAGTTGGCCTCGCTGCCGCGCCGCGGCTGGCAGCAGCCCGGCGAGGGCCGCAGCGGTAGTGGATTTGCCCGAACCGGACTCGCCCACCAGGCAGACAATTTCACCTGCGGCAATTTCCAGGTCCAGCGCCTGTACGGCGGCTTGCGGGTTGCCTGGATAATCGACGCTTAACTGCTGGATACGCACCAATGGGGTGTTCATCGCACATCTCCCTGTAACTGTTGCAGCCCATGGGCGAGTTGATGAGTGGCCAGCACCACGGCGGCCACCACCAAGCCCGGCAATGTGGTGTACCACCAGGCCACGACCATGTAGTTGCGGCCTTCGGCGATCAGCAGGCCCCACTCCGGTTGCGGTGGCGGTGCGCCAAAGCCGAGAAAGCTCAACGCCGACACAGCCAGCACGGCACTGGCGAACTCCAGTGCGGCCAAGGCCAGTAGCGGCCCGGCGGCGTGCGGCAACACATGCCGCCAGAGGTTGCACCAGCTGCCCACACCGGCCACCTGCGCCGCCTCGACAAAGCTGCGGCTGCGCCAGCGCAGCACTTCGCCGCGGGCCAGCCGGGCGAAGATGGCCACGGATGACAGCCCTACGGCTACGGCGATTTCCAGCGTGCCGAAGCCCAGCGCCGTGACAATCGCCATCGCCAGCAACAATGCGGGAATGGCCATCAGCACCTCCACCAGCACTGCCAGCGCACGATCGGCCAGGCCACCGAACCAGCCGGCGATGCCACCCAGCAGACTGCCGACCAGCAAAGCGATCAGCACGGCGATGCTGGTCGCCTGCAGTGACAGCGCCGCGCCATGGACACAGCGCGCGTACAGGTCGCGGCCAAGGTGGTCGGTGCCGAACCAGTGCCGGGCGGAAGGGGCTTGCAAGGCCTGACTGGGATCGGCCAGCAACGGGTCGGCGCGGCTGAACAGCTCTGGCCAAAAGGCCCAGCCCAGTACCAGCAGGAACAGGACGACACTCAATGCCAGTGGCAGGCGAGGCCAGCGTTTCGCTTGTACAAGGCCATAGGCGGTTTTTACGCTCATGCCCGGCCTCCTTGGCCAATACGTGGGTCGAGCAGGGGGTAGAACAGGTCGGTCAGCAAGTTGGTCAGCACGTACAAGGCCGCAGCCAGCAACACCACACCCTGAACCACGGCGATGTCCTGGCTGGCCACTGCGGCCTGGGCCAGGCGGCCGATACCCTCACGCGAGAACACGGTTTCGGTCACCACCGCCCCGGCCAGCAGGTTGCCCAGCAAGGTGCCGGCCAGGCTCAGCAGCGGTATTGCTGCATTGTGCAGCACGTGCCCGCACAACAAGCGCCAAGGCCCTAGCCCTTTGCTGCGCAATGCCTGGACAAATGGCTGGCGGCTGACACTGGCCAGTGAACGTCCCAGTACCTGAGCGATCATCGCCGCACAAGGCAGGGCCAGGGTTAGCGCCGGCAGCACCAGGCTGGCCGGGCCTTGATTGCCCATGGCCGGCAGCCAGTGCAGCTGGAAGGAAAACAGCTGCAACAGCACCAGGCCAACCCAGAAGGTCGGCAACGACACCACCACGGCCGGGGCGTTATGCAAAGCGCTCTGCAACGTGCGCTGGCGTACCTGATGCGCCGCCAGGGCCAAGCCGATGCCCAGTGGCACGGCCAGGGCCAGTGCGGCGAACGCCAGGGACAAGGTGGCGGGCAACGCGTCTGCCAGGGCCTGAGCCACTGGCTTGCCGCTTTGCAGCGAATGGCCCAAGTCCAGCTGCAACAGGCGCCAGAGTGCACCGCCGTACTGTTGCCACAAGCTGCCATCGAGGTGATAGCGAGCGCGCAGTTCGGCCACCTTTGCCGGGTCTACCGCGCCTGGCTCGCCGCTCTGTGCCAGCAAGATCGCCACCGGGTCACCGGGCAACGCGTAGAGGATGACGAACGACAGGGAAAATGCAGCCCACAGCACCAGCAGTGCCTGGGCCAGCCGCCACGGTACGGCGTAGCGATAAGTCAGCGTGGTCATGGTTTGGTGGCCTCTGGTTGTGCCAGCCAGGTGTCATAAAACTGCAGGCGGGTCGAGGCTTCGTAGTGCAGGCCGCGCACGGCATGGCGAAACGCTGTGACCGTTGCAGCCTCCACCAGCGGAATGACATGGCCTTGCTCCAGTAACGCCTGGCTGGCTTGAGCGATCAGCTCGCCACGTTTGTGCGCATCCAGGCTGGCTGCCGAATCGAGCAGGGCCTGGTCCAGTGGCAGCGCGCCACGCGCGTTGACGTTGCGACCTGCGGCGAGGAACACGGTGCGCAATACGTCCGGGTCGGCGCGGGTCAGGTTGAAGAACCACAGCTGGTAGTTTTGCGAAGTCTGCAGCAGGCTCACCTGGCCAATGGTGGACTTGTTCAGGCGCAGCTCCACACCAGCCTGGCGCAGTTGCTGCTGCACCAGTTCCAGCACCGGGGTGGTGGCCTGCCAGTAGTCGAGGGCGAAGCTCAGGCGCTGGCCATCGCGCTGGCGCCAGCCATCGGCACCTTTGGCCCAGCCCGCAGCATCCAACAGCTTGGCGGCACCTTCGGGATCGAAGGCGAGGCTGGCACTGAGGTCCTGGTAATACGGCGTGCTGCTGGCCAGTACCGAGCTGGCCGGTTTCTGGTAGCGCGAGATCACCGCCTGCAACTGGCTGCGGTCGATGGCCTTGTTCAGTGCCCGGCGCACATTGGCGTCGTCCAGCGGCGGGTGCGACTCGTTGGGTGTCAGGTTGAAGACAATGCCAGGGTTGGAACGGGCGATCGACGGCACGCCCTGAGCTTGCAGCACGGCCTCGTCCTGCACTGGCACGCTTGTGTTGACGTCGATCTGCGCGGACAACAGGCTGCCCAGGCGCACGCCGGATTCCGGCAGGATGTGGAACTCGATGGCGTCGAGCCAGGCGCGGCCCTGGTGCCCGGCCAACGACGATGGCCAGGCATAGTCGTGGCGGGCCTCGATACGCACCAGGCGGTTATGTTCGAAGCGTTTGACATTGAACGGCCCGCTGCCTACCAGCGCACCCTGGCAGCGTTCCTCGGCGGAGCGCTTGAGGGTGGCCGGGGCTAGCAACCCCAGGCTCATGGTAGAGCTGGCCTGGAGGAATTGTGCGTTGGGTTGGTGGAAACCAATGCGCACGCTAAGCGGCCCGAGCACTTCAATGGTATCCAGGCCGGCCAGGTAGGTACTGGCCAGCTGCGCCTGGGCACCCAAGGCGACGATAGCCTCGAAATTGGCCTTCACCGCCGCCGCATCCAGCGGGCTGCCATCTGCGAAGGTGGCGCCTTCGCGCAGGTGGAAAGTGAACTGGCGCGAGTCGTCACTGACCTCCCAGCGCTCGGCCAGCCACGGCACGATTGCAGCACTTTGCGGGTCTTGATCGGTAAGCGAGTCGACCAGTTGCCGGCCGACGTTGAGGGCAGTGTTGTTGCCCGCCTGCTGCGGGTCGATGCAGTTGGGGTCGCCGTCAAAGGCTACCCGTAGCACGCCGCCTTGCTGCGGGGTGGCTACCTCAGCGCTGCTGGCCGGTTGCGCCGGTTTGTCGTCGCAACCGGCCAGGGCCAGGGCAATGGCCAGGCTCAATGAAGCCAAAGGTCGGAACATGAACACTCCTTAGAAAAAGCGGTTGGCGCGGTAAGGCAGGCCGAGGTTTTCCCGCAGCGTGCTGCCGGCGTATTCGCGCTGGAACAGCCCGCGCCGTTGCAGCTCAGGCACCACGCCGTCGACAAAGTCGTCGATGGCCGAGTGCAGGCCGCTGAACATGATGTTGAAACCGTCGGCGGCGCCGGCCTCGAACCACGCCTGCAGATCGTCGGCAATGCTCTGCGGGGTGCCGATCAGGATGCGGTGGCCACCGGAGGTGAGTTGGTTGAACAGCTGCCGCACCGTCGGCCGCTCGCGGCGGATCAGGTCGTACACCAGCTTTTGCCGGCTTTGGTGGGTGTTGGTGGTGAAGTGCTCCGGCGGCAGGGGCACCACCTCATCGAATGGCAGTTCCGACAGGTCGTAGCCAAGGCTGGCGAAACGCGAAATGGAGCTGAGAAAAGCCTTGGGCTCCAGCAACTGCTGCTGGCGGTCGTACTTGGCCTGGGCGTGGGCGAGGGTCTTGCCCACCACCGGCGCGACGCCGGGGAGTACCTTGAGCTCGTGGCCCCCACGGCCGAAGCCGGCAGCGGCCTGCTTGGTTTCGCGATAAAACGCCTTGCCCTGTTCCAGGGTGTGCTGGGCGGTGAAGATCAGTTCGCCCACCCGCGCCGCCAGCCGTTTGCCGGCTGCGGAGGCGCCCGCCTGGGCCACCACGGGATGGCCTTGCGGCGAGCGCGCGACGTTCAAGGGCCCACGCACCTGAAAGTGCTCGCCCTGGTGGTTGAGCACGTGCAGCTTGTCGATGTCCAGCCAGGTACCGCTGGCCTTGTCCTGAACGAAGGCATCGTCGGCCCAGCTGTCCCACAGGCCGCTGACCACATCGTAGAACTCTTCGGCGCGGGCGTAGCGGTCATCGTGCTCGACATGCTCCTGGCGGTTGAAGTTTTCGCCGCCACCCAGCGAGGTCACCAGGTTCCAGCCAGCGCGGCCACCGCTGAGGTGGTCGAGCGCGGCAAACTTGCGGGCGATGTTGTAGGGCTCGTTGTAGGTGCTGCTGGCGGTGGCGATCAGGCCGATATGCCGGGTGCTGGCCGCCAGCGCCGGGGCAAGGATCAGCGGGTCCCAGCGCACGCTGTTGGGGCCGCGCTGCAAGGCCAGGTCGAGTTTGACATCGAGGGTGTCGTTGAAGAACAGCGAGTGGAAGCGCCCGGCCTCCAGCTTGCGGGCGATGTACTGGTAATGCTCGAGCTGCCTGAACGTGTCCAGCGGTGCTTCGGGCAGACGCCAGGCGCTGCCGCTGAGGGTACCGGGGATAAAGGCGCCGAGAACAAACTGGCCTTGGCTCATAAAGGTTCTCCTGGCGCCCGCCAAGCGCGGCGGGCGCACGGTCGGTGGGGTCAGAAGTTGTAGGCGATGCGCGTGTACCAGAAGCCGCCGTAAGGGTCGAACGGCGAGATCGAGCCAAATTTCGGGAAGCCGTTGATGTCGCCCGCGGGGTAGCCGTTGTTGTCGGCGCGTACATCGAACAGGTTGTTGGCACCTACGGCGATGTCGAAGTTGTCGGTCAGGGCATAGGCCACTTCCAGGTCAGTGAGCCATTTCGCGCCGTAGGTCACGTCATAGTCAGGGTTGGCGTCACGGGCGATGACCTTGTCGTAGCGGGTCAGTGCAGCATTGATGGTGAAACGTTCGATCTGCCAGTTGGCGCTGAGGATCAATTTGGTCTTGGGGTTGGCAACGGTCAGGTAGCCCTGTGCCACGCGGTCGAACAGTTCCAGGTTATTGCCCGCAGCCCGCAACGATGCCGGCGTCTCCTTGATGTCGTCGATCTCGGTCTTGTTGTAGTTGAAACCCACGCCGTACTTGGCCCGGCCATAGCGGCCGTAGTCGACGCGGTAGTCGGCCACCAGGTCGACCCCGCGGGTGGTGGTGTCGGCGGCGTTGGTGAAGTACTTGACCCGGTATCCGGGCCTGTAGCCGTTGTCGAGCAGTACCTGGTCGACGCCGTTGCCATAGAGGAAGCCGGTGAGGGCAATGCGATCGCGGATTTCGATCTGGTAGGCATCCAGGGTCAGGCTGGCCTGGGGCAGAGGCTGCCAGGTAAAGCCGATGCTGATGTTGCGCGATTTCTCCGGGCTAAGGTCTTCAGCCCCCAGTGCCTGGGCCAGTGGCGAGTCGACACGCACGGTCTTGGCCTCGACGAACTGCGCCACGCCATTGACGAGGGTGTACTGGTTGGACGTCTGGGCGTAGACCGACTGGGACAGCGATGGTGCGCGAAAGCCGTTGCTGAGGGTGCCGCGCACGGCGAAGGTGGAGGTGAAGTCGTAGCGTGCGGAAAGCTTGCCGCTGCGTGTGTTGCCGCTGCTGTCGTCGTACTTCTCGAAACGCGCGGCCACCCCCAGCCACAGTTTGTCGGTGGGGTTCAGGCCCAGGTCGAGGTAGCTGGCGTAGCTGTTGCGGCTGAGCTGGCCTTCGTCTTCGGGGGTCAGGGTGATTGCGCCCTGGGCGCCGACTGCACCCGGCTGGCCAGCCAGTGGGCCACTGGGGTAGATGTAACCGCCATTGATGTACGAAAGCGGGTCATCGGACTCGGTCTTGTAGCGCTCATGACGATGCTCCAGGCCCCACGACACCTGCAGCGGCTTGGCCAGGCCAACCTCGAAGGCGCGAGTCAGGTCGAGGTTGTTGGTCCACTGGTCGAAGTAGTTGGTGTAAGTGTCGAAGCGCGTCGGGCTGGTCGGGCCGAGCGAGGCGTTAAGGGTTTCGTCGGCACCGGCCTGGCCCTTGTCACGGCCAAAGGTAGAGCTCAGGTCCCAGTGCCATTCGCCCAGCTCGCCACGGCCGCCGGCGGCAGCCTGGTAGTCGGTTTCTTCCAGGGTATAGAAGGGCGCAGTACCGTCCGGGTAGATCTCGGGGATGATGTTGGTCGAGTTCGGGCGGCGGTAGTTTTGCCCGCCACGGGCATCGCGTTTGCTGAACGTGGAGAACGAGTAAAGAGTCAGGGCGTCATTGACGGGCAGCTCGGCGTTGTAGGACAGGTTGATGGCCTTGATCTTTGGCAGGCCATTCTTCTGCACATGGCGGTCGGCGCTGTCGTTGCGTGGGTCGCCGGCGAAGTACAGGTTGCCGGTGGCCTCGCGCGAGCGGGTGGCAGTCTGTACCGACTTGGCGTCCAGGGCGTAGTTGAAGAAGCCGCCGTTGTCGCCCAGGGCCAGGCCCTGGTTGAGGGTTTGCCGCAGGTTATCGCCATCGCCCTTGTAGTACTGGCCGTACTGGGTGCTGACCGAACCACCGTTGTCGCGCTGCTTGAGGATGATGTTGATCACCCCGGCGATGGCATCGGAGCCATACTGCGCCGAGGCACCATCACGCAATATCTCGACATGGTCGATGGCGCTGATGGGGATCATGTCGAGGTCGACGGGGTTGGTGCCGTAGGCGGCGGTGGAGTCGAGGTTGATCACGGCACTGTTGTGGCGGCGCTTGCCGTTGACCAGCACCAGTACGTTGGAACCGTTCAGACCGCGCAGGCTGTAGGGGCGGGCGACGCTGTCATTGGACGTACCGGAAGGGCGTTGGGAGAACGATGGCAAGGTTTTCTGCAGCGCACCGCGCAGGCTGGATTCGCCAGTCTGTTCCAACTGCTTGCTGTCGATCACGTCGATCGGTGCCGGGCTGCTGGTGACGGTACGCACATCGCTGCCCCGCGAGCCGGTGACGATCACCGTGTCGAGTGCAGCGTCAGCCTCGGCCGCCATGGCCAGCGGGGTGAGCAGGTAGCCGGCGAGCAAGGCGGGGGCCAGCGTTAAAGGGGTAAACACAGACTTCATGACTGTTCCTTGGGTTCGATTGGCAGATCAGGCCCTGGATGTGCGATCGAACGGGCTCTCATGGGTGTTGCACGCAGTGCAGGCGCAGCCCGGTCCGCGGGAGGTGCGTTGCTCCCGGGGTCGATGTGCCTTGGAGTCGTCCGGCGCGCGCCGGTGCGTTTGCCGCAGCGGGGCCTAGCCGCTGAGCAGAAGGTTGAAGCGATCGTCCCAAAAGCGACGTACCTGCAGTGGCTGGCGCAGCAGGCCGCTGTCATGGAACAGGTCGGCGATACGCTGCTGGGCCGCGATAGCGTCTTCGCTGACCGGCAGCAGGCGGCTAGGCAAGCGGCGTTGCTCGTATTGCTGCAAGTAGAGTGCGCGGGGGATACCGGTCAGGCGCTCGTTACGTTCCGCCCAGGCCTGAGGGTGCTGCTCGACCCAGGCCCACGTGGCTTTTTCGCGTTGCAGAAAATCGCGAATGGCCGCTTGCTTGCCCGGCTGCTGCAGCACCTGGGCGCTGGTAGCGATCAGGTAGTTGCTGCACGGGTAGCGGTTGGCCTCGGCCAGCACCACGCCGTTCATGCTGACCTGGGCCTGCAGTGCGCCGATGCCGCCGGCGACGAGGGCGTCGAGATGGCCGTTCTGGAATGCCACCAGGGCATCGCGGGCTGGCATTGGCCGGGCCTGGATGTCAGCGAGGGTCAGTTGCTGATCGCGCAAAAGGTTCAGCAGCAGGTAATGGGTGTCGGTGGCACGTACAAAACTCACCCGCTTGCCCTTGAGGTCGGCCAGGGTATCGATCCCCCTGCCACGCTTGACGATCACGCTGCTACGGTTCTGCTCGCCTTGATAGCTGGCAATCAATACCAGCGGGTTACCGGCAGCGCTTGCAAACAGTGGCAATACCGGGCTCATGAAGGCGTAGTCCAGGCTGTTGCCGGCGAAGGCCTCCAGTACCATGGCCCCACCAGGCACATCCACCCACTGCAGTGGATAAGGTGTAGCGGCTTGCCCGGCATCGGCGAGGAAGCTCGCCGCCTGGCCTTTGTAGCGCCACACCCGCAGGGCCTCGCTGGCGTTGGCCAGCTGTGGGCCGAGCCCCACGGCCAGGGCTGCAGCGGCGCTGCGTTGCAGCAAGGTGCGGCGGCTGATGGAGTAAGCCATGCACTGCACCTCAGTCCAGGAGGTCGGGCTGCTGCTGGACGATACGGTCCCACAGCGGCACAAAGTTCAACCAGGCGAACAGTTCGCGTTGGGCCGGGTTGCTGGCCCCTTCGAGCTGTTCCGGTACGCGCGGCTGCCCGGCAGCATAAGCGAGCAAGTGCGCGCGAGCGGTGTCGTCGGCGAGGATGAAACGCCAGGCTGCGCTTTCGACCGACTGGCCGGTGACCCACAGCCCATGGTTCTGCCAGACCAGCAGGTTATGCCCGGCGAAGGCTTCGACGAAGGCCCGGGCAACCAGGTCGCGGTCTTGCAGCAGGCCACCGCCGGCATCACGCAGGGCGTTGCGGTCGAACAACACCTGCTCGCCACGGAAGGCCGAGGCTTCGGCCGTGATCGGCTGGAACAGCTGGCCCAGCGATGACCAGACCCGGCCATGAAAGCTGTGCAGGTGGGCGATACCGATCACTTCGGGGCGTGCCTGCTGCAATTGGTAATGCAGCTCGAGCGCGCTGGTGTTGAGCAGGCCGTTGCCTTCGACGACCTGGCCTTGGCCATCCACGCGTAGCAAGTCTGAGGTACGGATTTGCGTAAATGGCACGCCCAGCGGGTTGATCCAGTAGTGGTCAGTCTCGATCGGGTCGCGGGCGGTGAAATGGCCCGCCAGGCCCACTTCGAAGCCCAGCTCGGCAAACAACCTGTACGAGGCGGCCAGGCGTTGCTTGCGGTGCAGGCGTTCGGCAGACAGGTCGCTGAAGGTAGGCGGGGCACTTAGCTGCAAGCGATGGTTATGGTTTGGCAGGTTGGTGATGCTGTGGCGCGGGGTTACTTGGGACATGGCGCTAACTCACGGAGGAAGTGATCGTCAATCCGGTCATCCGCACTGCCACTGGTGCCCCGTTTCGGGCTGCTCGCAGGTGGATGAATCGGGGCCTCCACCGTGCGAGGGGTCGGGTCTGGAAGGACTGTAACAAGGGGGTGAGTAAGGCAGAAATACTGTTTTGATCTATTTTTATTATTATTTTTCAGAATATAAAAATATGCTTGATATTTGATTGGTGCATTTTGACTGTACCGCTTGCGTGCTCATGCTTGCGCGACGCCCGGTTGGCTGGGTGATTAGTTCCCAGCCCAGAACCGCTTTGGTGCATGAATGCCTCAAAATAAGTCGTCAAGCACACTTTAATATCCTCATATAGGCGCTTTAATGTTCATGTTGCACATGAATATCTAGGCTTCCCGCCCGCTTTTTCCTGGATTGCGGCCCTGGAAAAAGCGGCCCGCATATTGCTCTTTCTGCTCCCAACTACAATCCGGAGCCCCGTGCAATGAGCTCACCCAGTGAATTCCCCCTAAGCGAAGCCCCGCAGTCCGCCCGCAAGGGCCTGCTACCGATCGCGATGGTCCTGTTCAGCTTCACCTTTTTTACCGGCACGATGTTCGCTGGCGGCAAGCTGGGCATGGCCTTCGGCTTTGTCGACATGTTGTGGGTGGCAACCCTCGGCAACAGCCTGCTGGCCTTGTATGCCGCAGCGCTGGCGTTCATCGCCTCGCGCAGCGGGCTTAACACGGTGTTGATGGGGCGCTTCTGTTTCGGTGAGGCGGGCAGCCGGCTTTCGGATTTTCTGTTGGGTTTCGCTGAACTGGGCTGGTATGCCTGGGGCACGGCCACGGTAGCCATCGTGCTGGTCAAGCTGCTGGGGTTGGCAGAGGGCTTCAGCGTACCGCTGATGGTGCTGTTCGGGCTGGGCTTCAGTATCACTGCCATCATCGGCTTCAAGGGGCTGGACGTGCTGTCGCGGGTGTCAGTGCCATTGATGTTCGTGCTGCTGTTGGTGTCCATGTACATCGCCACCCGCGATGCCGGTGGCTTTGCCGGCCTGGCCGCCGTGATACCACACGAAACCATGACCTTTTCAGCAGCGGTGACCATGGTCTTCGGCACCTTCGCCAGTGGTGCCACCCAGGCCACCAACTGGACGCGGCTGTCACGCAGCGGCCGGGTAGCGGTGATCGCCAGCGTGGTGGCATTCCTGCTTGGCAACGGCCTGATGGTGGTGGCCGGTGCCTGGTGCGCGATGGTTTACCAGCAGGCCGATATCGTCGAGGTGATGATGCTGCAGGGCCTGTCGTTCGCGGCGGTGGTGATGCTGTGCTTGAACCTGTGGACCATCCAGGGGCCGACTATCTATAACGTGTCGGCCGCCGCCTGCCACCTGCTACGCAGTGAGCGTCGGCGCACGGCAACACTGGTGGCAGCCGGGGTTGGCATCGTGCTGGCGATTGGCGGCATGTATGAAATGCTGATCCCGTTCCTGGTACTGCTGGGCTCGATCATTCCGCCGGTGGGCGGGGTCATCATGGCCGACTTCTGGTATCGCCACCGTGGCAAGTACCCGGCACTGAGCACGGTAAGCCTGCCACGCTACAACCTGACGGGCCTGTTTGCCTATGCCGTAGGTGCGGTACTGGCCTACGCCTCGCCTTGGGTCGCTCCGCTGGTGGGTATCGGCGCCTCGGCGCTGTGCTATATCGTCATCCATGAGCTGGGTGCACGCCGCCGGGCGCCTGGCCAGGCGGGCGTCGAGCCGTGAGCCTGGCGCTGGACGAGATCCTGCATTTACCCGGCCTGCACGAAATGAGCGTGCGGGCCGGAGCGCGCAACCTGCAACGGCGAGTGCGCTGGCCTTACGTGGCGGAAAACGAGGGCATCGCCGAATGGGTGATGGGCGGTGAACTGGTGTTCGTCACGGGCATCAACCATCCGCGCGGCGAGGCCAACCTGCTGAGCCTGGTAGAGGACGGCGAGGCCGTGGGCATTGCCGGCATGGTGATTCTCACTGGCGGCAGCTTCATCCAGAGCATCCCGGCGTCCGTTATCGCATATGCAGAGCAACTGGGCTTGCCGCTGATCGAGCAGCCCTACGCGCTGAAGATGGTGGTGGTCACCCACCTGATCGGCACGGCACTGGTGCAGATGAGCCAGGTGCGTCGCTCGCGCAACGACATCCTTGGCCAACTGCTCACGGGCGACTACCCGAGCCTGGCGATTGCAAGGCAGCGAGCAGCGCACCTGCAACTGGCGCTGGACCACCCACGGCGCCTGCTGGCTTTGCGCCTGGCGGGCGTAGATAGCTTGTTCGAGCGCCACGGGCTGGCTCACGGTGAGCGTACCTGGCAGGCTACCCGTCAGGCCCTGGAGGACCAACTCGAAGCCTGGTGCCGTCAGCGGCCAGGCAGCGTAACGGCGCAGTTACCGGGCGACCTGTTCGTGGTGCTACTGGCCGACACGCCCGACCTGGCCGAGACGTTGGCGGTGCTGTACCGGCAACTGCAGGCCGCGACGGGTGAACTGAGCCTGTACATGGGCTTGTCGAGCCTCGCCGAAGAGTGTGCGCACTACCGCCAGGCCCTCAACGAGGCGCGCCAGGCGCTGGATGTGGCGCAGCACCTGCGCCCAGCCAACGGCTTTTGCAACTTCAGCGAACTGGGCGTACTGCGCCTGCTGCAAGGTATTGTCGACCGCTCGCTGATCGACGACTTCGTCAGCCGCACCCTCGGGCCGCTGATCGCCCCTGGGCGCAAGCAGGCCAATGCCCTGGTGCATACCCTCGACGCCTTGCTCATGGAAAACGGCAATGGGCTGAAGGCCGCACAGCGCTTGGGGTTGCACCGCAACACCATCAATCAGCGCATCCAGCGCATCGAACAACTGAGCGGGCAGTCTCTCGACGACCCGCTTTTTCGCATGAATGCTTCGGTCGCCATGCTGGTATGGCGCATGAGCGAAGCCCACGGCAAGGAGTAACAGCATGAACATTATCAACGCACGCCTACGCGGCAAACCCGGCCTGTTCCGTATCGAACTGAACGGCGCGCGCATTGCCGCCATCGTGCCCCAAGCCGAGGTGGTGGCGCTCGCGGGTGTCGATGACCTGGACGCCGGGCAAAACCTGGTCGTGGCGCCCTTCGTGGAGCCGCACATCCACCTGGACGCCACACTGACTGCGGGTGAACCCAGGTGGAACATGAGCGGCACCTTGTTCGAAGGCATCGAATGCTGGGCTGAACGCAAGGAAACCACCACCCATGACGACATCAAGACGCGCGCGAAAAAGACCATCGGCATGCTGGTCGACCACGGTATCCAGCATGTGCGCACCCATGTCGATGTCACCGACCCGAAACTCACTGCGCTCAAGGCAATGGTCGAGGTGCGTGACGAAGTGCGCGAGCAGGTCGACCTGCAGATCGTCGCCTTCCCCCAGGAAGGGATCGAGTCGTACGCCAACGGACGGGCGCTGATGACCGAAGCGGTGGCCATCGGTGCCGATGTGGTCGGCGGTATTCCGCATTTCGAGAACACCCGCGACCAGGGTGTATCGTCGGTGAAGTTCCTGATGGACCTGGCCGAGCGCACCGGCTGCCTGGTGGACGTGCACTGCGACGAAACCGACGACCCGCAATCGCGTTTCCTCGAAGTGTTGGCCGAAGAAGCCCGGGTACGCGACATGGGGGCGCGGGTTACGGCCAGCCATACCGTGGCCATGGGCTCGTATGACAATGCCTACTGCTACAAGCTGTTCCGCCTGCTCAAGTTGTCTGGTATCAACTTCGTGTCGTGCCCGACCGAGAGCATTCACCTGCAGGGGCGCTTCGACAACTACCCGAAACGCCGTGGCGTCACCCGCGTGGCCGAGATCGACCGCGCCGGGATGAACGTGTGTTTTGGCCAGGACTCCATCGTCGACCCGTGGTACCCGCTGGGCAACGGCAACATTCTGCGCATTCTCGAAGCAGGGCTGCACATCTGCCACATGCTCGGCTATGAAGACCTGCAGCGCTGCCTGGACCTGATCACCGACAACAGCGCCCGCACGCTGAACCTGGGCGAACGCTATGGCATCGAAGTGGGGCGCCCCGCAAACCTGTTGCTGCTGTCGGCGCCGGATGATTACGAGATGGTGCGCAGCCAAGGGCATGCACTGGTGTCGGTGCGCAATGGCAAGGTGCTGATGCGCCGCACGCCTGCGCGGGTCGACCGCTCGTTCTGATACGCCACTACGCCACTACGCCCCTATGCAACGCCCCGCAGGCCCCGTGCCTGGCGGGGCGTTTTGCTTTTGAACATACGGTTATTCGCGATCGTTTTGCCAATTTTATGCCTGACATGCGATAAGCCGTGATTATTCAACCTTAGTAATTGATTGCAGCTGCGCTTTTAAGTCGCCATAATTGGTACGTAATTACATATTACATAACACAGTACAAAATCGTAGGAGCAAGCATGGCACGCGGCGGTATCAACAAGGTGGTAGTGCAGCAGGCCCGGCAGGCGCTGATTGCCCGGGGCGAGAACCCCAGCATCGATGCCATACGTATCGAGCTGGGCAATACCGGCTCTAAAACCACCATTCACCGCTATCTGAAGGAGTTGAACGGCCAGCAGCCGGTGGCCTCCGAAGGCGGCGCTGCGCTGAGCGATGTGCTGAGCCGCCTGGTCGGGCAACTGGCAACCCAGCTGCAGGACGAGGCCGATTTGAAGATCGAGCAGGCCGAGAGCACCTTCACCCAACAGCGGGAAACGCTTGAGGCGCAGCTGGAAGTCGCCCAGCAGGCGCTGAATGCAGCTCATCAGCAACACAAGATCGATGCAGCGGCCTTGGCCGCCGAGACAGAAAAACGGCTGTCCACGCAAAGCACGTTGCAAGCGGAACAACTGCGCAGCGCCAGCCTTAACCAGTCGCTAGGTGAATTGCAGGTGCGCCTGACCGACAAGGACGAGCAGGTCAAGTCGCTGGAAGACAAGCACCGCCATGCCCGCGATGCTCTGGAGCACTACCGCAATGCCAGCCGTGAACAGCGCGAGCAGGAACAGCGCCGCCATGAAGCGCAGTTGCAGCAGATGCAGGTGGAAATACGCCAGCTACAGCAAGGCATGATCGTCAAGCAGGACGAGCTAACCCGTCTGCACCGCGATAACGAGCGGTTGCTGGGCGAGCACCGCCAGGCCGCCAGCGAGTGTCGGGCGCAGGGCGAGTTGCTGGAACAGCGTGAAGCGCAGATCCAGGGCTTGCGCACGATCCTGGCCCAGGCCCAGGGCGCCAGCGAGGAAATGCGTCGCCAACTGGAGGAGCAAGCGCAAAACCTGGAGCACAGGCGCGACGTGTGCGCCGAGCAGGCTCGCCAGTTGCAGCGGCTCGAGGAGCGCGTGAAAGAACGGGACGAGGCGCTGGCCCAGTGCAGAGCGGCCTTGCCAGCCCCATAGGTTAATGGCCGACGCAGAGGCGCATTGCACAACGTCCTTCGAGACCGTGAGCGTGCTCACTGGCCAGAATGCCCCGGAGTCGATCGTTCAGCAGCCTTTCATGCAGCCGCTCAAACCCAAAACGGGCATAAAACGGCGCATTCCAGGGCACATCGACAAAGGTGGTCAAGGTCAGCTCGCGCACACCGGCGCAGCGTGCGGCATCGACCACTTGCCGCAGCAAGCGGCGCCCGACACCTTGCCCTTGGCCCTCCCGGCACACTGATATTTCATGAAGGTGCAGCGCTTGGTCCGCAAGCCTGGCGCAGGCAAAACCGACAATGCGCCCAGCCGGATCCTCAGCGACCCAACTACCACCTTCCTCGACGAAAGCCCTGTGTGCAGCGCAGTCCATCACATCACCTTGCGCCAGCCAGGCCAGTGCCGGCCAGCCGACAAAAGCCTGGGCTGCCGATCGCTCGACGCCTGGCAGCCATTGAATGTCGCGCTCAAGGGTAGGGCGGATAAGCATGAATCACTCCTGTCGTTCTAATCAGCCGCCAACACCTGCGGCTGTAACTGCCAGCGCACCGAGCTTACACCTTTCTCCAGGCTGACCCGGCTGACCAGCCGCTCCAGCTGCGCCGGCGCCTGCGTGGTGCCCAGCAGTTCGGCACGTACTTCCAGGCGTGCAGGGTTGTCCAGGTCTGCGCTCTGCAGTGACTGCAGCCGCAGTTGCGGGTCGCCCAGGCTATGCAGCATCAGGCTGCGCACCTGAATCTCGTCCTCGGCGCGGCAGACGATACGTACTTCGAAGTGCTGCTCCACCTCGCTGGCCGGCACCACGTCCTGACGGTCCAGGCGCTGGGCGATGTCGCGCAGCAGGATATTGGCGCACAGCACCACCAGGCTACCCAGCGCAGCCTCCAACAGCAGCCCAAGGCTGCACAGCACGCCGACCGCAGCCGTGCACCACAAGGTGGCTGCGGTGTTCAGGCCACGCACGTTGAAACCGTCGCGCATGATCACGCCGCCACCCAGAAAGCCGATGCCCGACACGACATAGGCGGCCACGCGCGACGCATCGGCAGGCGCCATGCCTGGCACTGCCTGGGTCATCAGCACGAACAGGCAGGCACCGGTACTGACCAGTGCATTGGTGCGCAGCCCGGTCAGGCGTTGGCGCAATTGCCGTTCGGCACCGATCAACGCCCCCAGCAGCAGGGCAATGGCAACGCGCAGTAAAAATACTTTCCAATCCATAGCAAACCTCTTCCGCAGGCAAACGCCCGCATGAACGCCATCAGTTGGCGCGGTTGAAAAACCAGAAAAATGCGCAGGACCACGAGGAGGGAAGGAGGTGCGGGGTTACAAGAAACCACCGTCTTGCCAGAGCGGCCAGACAGTGCAGGACACTGCCGGGCTAGCGCGCCACGTGGGCCTGTCGCAAGCGACTGGGGCTACTGTCCAAGGCAGGTCTCCTGTTGAGGAAGGCAAAATTGCGCCGCGGACCATACGCCGCGTGGCAGGGCAGGTCAAGGGCAAAAACATGACAATGGCTTCATCCGCGAATGGCCTGCAGCCGGTCACGCCCGCATGGAAAAATACCTGGGCAGCCGGTACCCTTGCGCCTCCCTTTGCCATCACCCGGACCGTTCCATGCTGTTCAATTTCGCCGTCCTGTTCGGCACCCTGGTGGCCATGGAGGGCGTTGGCACGCTGGCTCACAAGTACATCATGCATGGCTGGGGCTGGTGGCTGCATCGCTCGCACCATGAGCCACAACTGGGCATGCTCGAAACCAACGACCTCTACCTGGTGGCCCTGGGGCTGATTGCCACGGCGCTGGTGGCGCTCGGGAAAAGCGGTTTTGCGCCGCTGCAGTGGGTGGGCGGCGGCGTGGCAGGGTACGGGGTGCTGTATGTGCTGGCCCACGACGGCTTCTTTCACCGGCATTGGCCGCACAAGCCACGGCCGGTCAACCGCTATCTGAAACGCTTGCACCGGGCGCATCGGTTGCACCATGCGGTGAAGGGGCGCACGGGGAGTGTGTCGTTCGGGTTCTTCTATGCGCCGCCCCTGAAGAGGTTGACGGCGCAGCTTCGACGCAAGCGCAGCCAGCCGTGATAAACCGACAGGGGTTCAATTCGCCGTTTCCCCTTTGGGTTGCGCCGCCACCTGCCCTCGGCTGACCCACCAGCCGAACCCAGCCGCAGTAAAGAACATGATCAGGCTGTACAACGCAGCCGGCACTGCCATGGTCGCGTTGTTCAGCAGCGACGGGCTCAATGCAAGGGCAATGGCCAAGGTCCCGTTATGGATGCCGATCTCCATGCCGATGGCAATCGCCTGGCGCTTGGGGATGTTCAGCAGCCGTGGCACCCAATAGCCCACCGTCAGGCTCAGCAGGTTGAACAGCAGCGCGGCCAGGCCTACCACCGGTGCGTACTCGACCACGGTCTGCCAGTCCTTGGCCAATGCCAAGACGATGGTGAAGGCCAGGAACAGCGCCGCTACCAGTTTCATCGGCTTTTCCATGCGCGCAGCGAATGCCGGGGCGAAATGGCGAATCAGCATGCCCAGCGCCACCGGCAGCAAGACAATGGCAAACACCTGCATGACCTTGGCGAACTGCAATGGGATAGCCTGGTCCGAAGCCATGAACCAGCTCAGCGACAGGTTCACCAGCAACGGCATGGTCAGGATCGCAATCAGCGAGTTGACCGCCGTCAGGGTAATATTCAACGCCACGTCACCATGAGCCAGGTGGCTGAACAGGTTGGCCGTGGTGCCGCCTGGCGAGGCGGCCAGCAGCATCAGCCCCACTGCCAAGGCAGACTCCAGACCAAAGCCGTTGGCGATCAGGAAGCACACCAGCGGCAGCAGCAGGATCTGACAGGCCAGGCCTACCACCACCGGCTTGGGGTACTTCACCACGCGAGCGAAATCAGCCAGGGTGAGCGACAACCCCAGGCCGAGCATGATGATGCCCAGGGCAAGCGGCAGAAAGGCTGTGAGCAAGGGCGAGGCGGTCATGGGCGGTCTCTCGGGCGAAGGATCTCGAGCAGTGTAGGCCGGCCCTGATTGATAGCTAATCGCAAAGGGCCAGCACTTGGTAACCGTTTGTTACCAAGCGCAGCGCGTGGCGAGGCTGCATGCCGCATTGCAGCGGGCCTGTGGGCGCAGTAGCATGCCGCTTTTAACCGAGGATTAGCCTGTCATGCCGTTCCAGCAAGGTCTGCTTGCCACCCCGGTGCCGGCCCACGCCCGCCACCTGTTCTTCACCCTGCAGTCGCCCGAGGCGTTGCCTGCCGCCCTGGATGCCTTGCTGCCACAGGTCGATGGTGAACAGCTTCTGCTCGGTATTGGCGCCCCGCTGGTCAAGGCCATGGGCCGTGATGTGCCAGGCTTGCGCGCCTTCCCGCTGCTGGATGCCGCCGTGGAGAACCCCAGCACCCAACACGCCCTGTGGCTGTGGTTGCGTGGCAACGAACGTGGCGACCTGCTGTTGCGCGCCCAGGCGCTCGAGCAGGCGCTGGCACCGGCATTGCGCCTGGCCGACAGCGTTGATGGTTTCCTGCACCGTGGCGGCCACGACCTGACCGGTTACGAAGACGGCACCGAAAACCCGGTGGACGAAGCTGCCGTACAAGCGGCCATTGCCGCAGATGGTTCCAGCTATGCCGCGTTCCAGCTGTGGAAGCACGACCTGGAGTATTTCAAGTCGCTGCCCCAAGCTGATCAGGACAACATCATCGGCCGCCGCCTGAGCGACAACGAGGAACTCGACGATGCACCCGAGTCCGCACACGTCAAACGTACGGCTCAGGAAAGTTTCGAACCCGAGGCGTTCATGGTCCGTCGCTCGGTGGCCTGGGCCGACCAGCGCGGCGCCGGCCTGGCCTTCGTCGCCCTGGGCCATAGCTTCGATGCGTTCGAAGTACAGCTGCGACGCATGAGCGGCCTGGAAGACGGCATTATCGACGGTCTCTACCGCTTCAGCCGGCCACTCACAGGCGGCTACTACTGGTGCCCGCCGATGGCTGAGACGGGTGTCGACCTGAGCCAACTGCTGCGGGCCTGATCACTAAACATCCAGATACAGAAACACCCGCTGGCGTGGGTTAGAGCGGCTAGCCTTGAAAGTTTCCGATTCATGACGGGAGCTTTTTCATGTACGCACGTCGTGATGTCCTACGCACAGGTGCCACGTTGGGCTTGCTGACCGTCGTCAGCCCCTGGCTGCATGCTGCCACCCCGGTGGGCTTGCTGGCTCGCAAAGTGCCGTCCACCGGTGAAGCCTTACCGGTGATCGGCGCGGGCACTTCCGGCAGCTTCGAGGTGGAGGCTGGCTCGGCTCAGTACCAGCAGCTCAAAGCGGTGCTCAAGGCGTTTTTCGACGGTGGCGGGCGGGTGATCGATACCTCGCCCAACTATGGCGGCGCCGACAGCATTCTTGGCCAATTGCTGGAGGAGGGCGGCTGGCACCGGCAATGCTTCATCGCTACCAAGATCGCCGCCGACAACCGGGCTGACGCCGAAAGGCAGTGGGCCGGCAGCCTCAGAAGCCTGCGCACCGACAAGGTCGACTTGCTGCAGATCCACAACCTGCGCGACTGGCAGACCCAACTGCCCTATGCCCGTGAGCTGAAGCAGCAAGGCAAAACGCGTTACGTCGGCATCACCCATTACCTGAACAGTGGCCAGGACGAAGTCGCGCGAATAGTGCGTAGCGAGCCGCTGGACTTTATCCAGATCAACTATTCGGTCAACGCCCCCGACGCCGCCCGTGAGCTGCTGCCGCTGTGCCAGGACAAGGGCGTTGCCGTATTGATCAACCGTGCCTTCGACGATGGCCGCCTGTTCGCCCGGGTCAAGGACCAGGCCTTGCCGGGCTGGGCCGCTGAAGCGGGCATCGGCAGCTGGGCGCAGTTGTTTTTGAAGTTCGCCATCAGCCACCCGGCAGTGACCACGGTCATCCCCGCCACCGGCCGGCCCGACCGCCAGCTTGACCAGCTCAAGGCCGGGCATGACCCCATGCTCACTCACGCGCAGCAACAGGCGCTGATCAAGCAGTTCGCCTGACACCATGGAGGCGTGGCGGCGGCGTCTGGACCAAGGGCTGAACATCCAGCCCGGCGAAGGGCCGGCGGTCATCGCCGGCTTGCTGTTGTTCTACCTGTTGTTCACCGGTTACTTCATGCTGCGACCGGTGCGCGAAACCATGGGGGTTGCCGGTGGCGTGGACAACCTGCAATGGCTGTTCACCGGCACCTTCATCGCTACCCTGGCGTGCCTGCCGCTATTCGGTTGGTTGGCCTCCAAGGTGCAACGCAGGCATATCCTGCCCTGGGCCTACGGTTTCTTCGCCAGCAACCTGCTACTGTTCGCGGCACTGTTTGCCGGCAATCCAGACGACCTGTGGACTGCCCGAGCCTTCTACATTTGGCTATCAGTGTTCAACTTGCTGACGATCTCGCTGGCCTGGAGCGTGCTCGCCGACTTGTTTTCAACCGCGCAAGGCAAGCGCTTGTTCGGCCTGCTGGCGGCCGGGGCAAGCCTGGGTGGGCTTAGCGGCCCCCTGTTCGGCGCCTTGTTGGTCGCACCGCTGGGCCATGCCGGTTTGTTGGTGCTGGCCGCGGCATTTCTGATAGGCAGTATCGTCGCGGCCTTGTTCCTGCAACGCTGGCGGGCGCGCCAACCGCTGCCGGCGCAAACAGAACGTCTGGCCTCGCGCCCATTAGGCGGCAACCCGTTTGCCGGCGCCACCGCCGTGCTCCGTTCGCCGTACCTATTGGGTATCGCGTTATTCGTGGTGCTGCTGGCCAGCGTCAGCACCTTTCTGTACTTCGAACAGGCGCGCATCGTCAGTGAAACCTTTACCGACCGCACCCGGCAAACCCAGGTTTTCGGCCTGATCGACACCGTTGTGCAGGCGCTGGCCATCCTCACCCAGGTGTTCATTACCGGGCGCCTGGCTCGTCGGCTAGGCGTTGGGGTGTTGCTGGTGGCAGTGCCGGTGGTGATGGCAGCAGGCTTTCTGTGGTTGGCACTGGCGCCGGTGTTCGCCGTGTTCGTTGTAGTGATGGTGGTGCGCCGTGCCGGCGAGTATGCGCTGGTGCGGCCAGGTCGCGAGATGCTGTTCACCGTGCTGCCCGCCGAGGACAAGTACAAGGCCAAGAACTTCATCGACACCGTGGTCTATCGTGGCGGCGATGCCCTGAGCGGCTGGGTCAAGCGTGCGCTGGACGTCATCGGCGAGCACCCGCAACTGGCGATGTTGATCGGCGCGCTGATTGCCCTGAGCTGGGCAGCGACAGGTGGCTGGCTGGGTCGCCACCAGGCTCGTATGGATAGCCCGCCGCGCGACTGACAGGCGCGCCAAATATGGCGTTGCCGCTTATTTAACGCCACCGGTCCGAACCCTTCGCAATAAAACGAATCCCGCGATATCGCCGAACTCCGAACCTGTGTACGGCAGCTTGCCGTGCATTCCGAAGTCACATGAGGTTTGAGCACCATGGCCACTAAAGACAACAGCCGTACCGGCAATCAACAAGGCAGCCAGGGCGGTAACAAGAACCCAGGTAATTTCGCCAATGACCGAGAAAAGGCTTCTGAAGCCGGACGCAAGGGCGGCCAGTCTTCGGGCAGCAACATGCCGCACGATCGCGAGTCGGGTCGCAAGGGCGGCCGCTCGTAATTGACCGACGCAGTGCCGGGGCGACCTGGCACTGCAATCAGCGAAAAGGGCGGCACTCAGCACCGCCAGGCTTGCAATTAGCCGGGGTTGACCGACAATGGCCGCGCCCCTTGCAGCCACGCGGAAACACCTGCTCAATGATGCTGATCAAGCAATTCCCCGACATTTCCCTGAATGACACGCTGTTCGTTTTCGCCCTCGAGGCCGAGGCTGGCGATGTGTTCAACGAGGTGAACACCGTGTTCACTGGCATTGGCAAGGTCAATGCGGCTATTGCGCTCACCAAAGCGATCGCAACGCGCAAGCCCAAGCTTATCGTCAACCTTGGCTCAGCTGGCAGCCAGCGCCATGGCAAGGGCCAGGTGGTGTGCTGTAACCGCTTCGTGCAACGCGACATGGACGTGACCCCACTGGGCTTTGCCCGCTACGAAACACCCTTGTCGGATATCCCGGTAGTACTGGAGCATGGGGCAGTGATCCCCGGCCTGGCCCTGGAAGCCTGTGGCAGCGGTGACAGCTTCGAAATCAACCACGGCGATGCACCTTACGACGTGGTCGATATGGAAGCCTATGTGCTGGCGTTGATCGCGCGTGACGAAGGCATTCCGTTTGTTTGTCTGAAGTATGTTTCCGACGATGCCGGCAGCGATGCGGCGGGGGATTGGTCGGTGCAGGTGCACCTCGCGGCCGAGGCGTTCAAGCGGGTCCTGTTCAGCCAGGCTTGACTGCTGGTCGGTGCCCGCGCCCGCCGAGAAACCATTGACGCCCGCCGCAGTCACTTCTGGTATCGGCAGGCAATCTTCGGAGCACTTCATGGCTCGGGCAATCTGGAAAGGCGCCATCAGTTTTGGCCTCGTGCACATCCCCGTGGCACTCCATACCGCCGTGCGTACCGAGCGGGTGGATTTCGACTGGCTCGACAAGCGCAGCATGGAGCCTGTGGGCTATAAGCGGGTGAACAAGGTGACCGGCAAGGAAATCGACAAGGACAACATCGTCAAGGGCGTCGAATTCGAGAAGGGCCGCTACGTCGTAATCAGCGAGGAAGAGATCCGCAAGGCTCGGCCCGAAGCGACCCAGACCATCGATATCTTTTCCTTCGTCGAAGCTGGCGAGATCCCACTGCAGCATTTCGATACGCCGTACTACCTAACCCCAGACCGCCGTGGTGGCAAGGTGTATGCCTTGCTGCGCGAGACGCTTCAGAAGACCGGCAAGGTGGCACTGGCCACCGTGGTTCTGCATACCCGCCAGCATCTGGCGCTGCTGCGCCCCCTGGACGACGCGCTGGTGATGATTACCCTGCGCTGGCCCGAAGAAGTACGCGGGCTGGAGACGCTGGAACTGGACAGCAGCGTGACGGACAACAAGGTGGAGAAGCGCGAGCTGGACATGGCCAAGCGTCTGGTGGAGGACATGAGCGAGCCTTGGAAGCCCGAGGCGTATCACGATGCCTTCCGCCAGACCATCATGGACCTGGTGGAAGAGAAGGCCAGCAAGGGCAAGATCGAGTCTGTGGTGAACGGCGACGCTGCGAGTGCTGAAAAGGGTGCGGACATCCTCGACCTTACCGAACTGCTCAAGCGCAGCCTGGCAGGCAAGAAGCCGGCGAAGAAAGCGCGCAAGGCGTCATGAGGTTTTAACCGGAGGGCTGTCGGGGGCGCTTTGCGAGGCCTGTGCCTGCAACCTCGCCAGATAATCACCAAACCCTTCGCGGGCGCGGCTGTCAAGCCGGCTGCTGGTGGCCACGCTGTGCCTGGCGGTCCAGACGATCTGTGCGCCGCAGGCCTGAAGGTCACTGACCAGTTGCACATCTTCATGCGCCGCCAACGGTTTGAAGCCGCCCACCCGCGCGTAGGCATCGGAACATACCCCCAGATTCGCGCCGTGCACATGCCGGTGGCCTTCGCGCGCTTCATAGCGGCTCTGGTACACCTTGCGCAGGGCGGCTGTGTGCCAGGGTTGCCAGTAGTCGATGTGCACCGTGCCGCACACCACATCGGCGCTGCAGGCCAGCTGCGACATCAGCCAGTGTGCCGGTACCCGGCTATCTGCATCGGTGCAGGCCAACCACTGCGCGCCGCGTTCGAGCATGTGCGCCGCACCCACCCGGCGCGCCATGCCGACATTCCCGGCATCCACCATCAAGGCCTGGACACCGAAACGCCTTGCCACCGCAGCGCTTGCGTCACTGCAGCGGTCGAGTACCACCAGCACCTCCACGCGGTACCCCGCCTGCTGCGCCTGCTGGGCAGCGACCAGCACCGCCCGCAGGCAGCGTCCCAGCCGGCGCGCCTCGTTATGCGCAGGGATGACCACGGCAATCATGGGCAGGTCTCGTCGAGGTCGACCACGCTGGGCTGGCAGGACCAGTATTCCAGCACGAAGTCCGCCTCTTCATGCTGGAACTGCTGATACAGCGGCAGGTGCCGGGCGAGCATGCGGTGCACTTCACGGCCATCCTGCGGGCAACCGACGATGGGATGCTTCCAGTGGCACGCCAGCAGCCCACCGTCGTAGGTCAGGCTGGCCGCTGATTGCTCGATCACATGCAGCCAGTCGGTGGGGTCGAGGTAGTAGCCCACTTCGCTGAGCACGATCAGGTCAAAGCGCCCGCTCGGCCAGTGCGTAGGTAACCGGGCCAGTTCCACCGAGGCATTGGGTACCTGTGCAAGCCGCACGCGGGCCAGGTTCACAGCGGTCGGGTCCAGGTCCTGGCAGAGCAGGTCGGCGCAGCGTTCGGCCAGCAGCGCACTGAGCTCGCCATTGGCACAGGCTGGCTCGAACACTCGCTGATAGCACTGCCGAGGCAGGCTGGCCATGACCAACTCGCGCTTGCGTTTCTCGTACCAGCGAGTACGGAAGGCCCAAGGGTCTTCGTTGGTGGCGTAAAGCTCGGCGAAATACTGCGAATCGAGGCTCATGAAGGCTCCACTACAGAAAGACCAGTTCGAAAGGTTGCAGCAGACAATCCAGCAGATTGGACGGCAGCACTGGCTGTTCGTCGTCCCGTCCCAGCTGGCTGACGTGAGCGGCCAACGCCTTGCGCTTGCGTGCCAAGCGGCTTTCATCGAGTTGCAGACGGTGGGCACGGGGCCACGGCAGACGTGGATCGTCAGGCTCTGCCCAATGCCATGCCCAAACCGGTACCTCGGCCAATTGCACCTGGCGGGCCGCCGCCGCATGCGCGGCAGCGCGGCCGACGGCCTCGTGATCGCAATGCCCGTCATTACGCCAGGTAGCCATCAACAGGTCATCGGGCCGCAGCACCTGGGTCAGGTGGCTAACCAGAAACGCTTCTTCACGCGGCAGCTGGCCGTCCTTGAGATGCAGCCTGCGCCAGTCCATCTGGTTTGGCTCCAGGCCCAGCTGCTTCAGGGCCTGGCGGCTCTCCAGAGGGCGCTGGCGACGCAAGCGGTGCTCGCTCCAGTGGCTGGAACCTGGGTGACTGCCCTCACCATCGGTGGCGGAAATCAGCACCAGTTCTTCTTCGCGACCGGTGAACCCCGCCAGCAGGCCGCCGGCCATGAGTATTTCGTCGTCCGGGTGGGGTGCAATCAATACCAGGCGGCGCCCTGGCGGGCAAAGCTGGCGCGGATCGAGCCAGGTAGCACGGGCCAGATGCGCGGCCTGTTGCCAGGATGCCCAAGGCGTGCCACTGCTCGACTGAATCAGATTCTCGTTCATAGCTGCCAGGCTCCGGCCGGCCCCTGCGCCAACTGCTGGCCCAACACCGCCAGGTCACGCTCGGCATGACTTTGGCGAATGAACACCGGCAGATCGGCGCTCAGCCGAGCAAAATGGCTGCTGCGGCAGAAGGGTGTGGCGCCCAGCGCTCGCCCGACATGGCTGATCACCTGTTCCACCGCCTGTTCTACCTGGGCACGGGTACGGCGCACTTCGAAACTGGCATCTGCTGCAGGCTGCAGGTCGATCCAGGCGGCGCACTCGCGCAGCGCTGCGCGGGCACCGTACAACGCAGCGTCAACGGCCCCCAGATGGGCATCGGCATGCGGGTCGGGGCGGGGCCTGCGGCAGTGTTCGCGCAGGTAGTCCGCCAGCGCTTCAGCCGCGCCGAACCAGCAGGCGGCGATGCCTGCACCGCCGTGCCAGAAGCCTGGGCGTGCAAGGTATTGGCCGGCCTTGCCGATGAGCGTACCAGGAGTGTCGTTGAACGACAGTTCGACGCTGGCAGTCGTGCCCATGCCTACAGCCTGCCAATGCTCGATGTTCAAACCCTGGCTCGGTTGCGACAATTCGATGGCCACCAGTTGCGGTTGCTCCGCCACATCCCAGGCGGTGATCAACGCCCGGTCGATCTGCAAGGCGCCTGAACACCAGGCCTTGCGGCCGTTCAATAGCACCTGTTTACCTTCGCGAGCCGTGATCCGCGTACGGGCATCAGGCGGTTCGGCGGCCCACACGCCCCAGATGCCGTCGCGCGCCTGGTACGCGGCACCACACTCGGCCAGAATTGCCAGGGCATCTGTGTGGCCTTCATAGAGTTTGGCCAGAGCCAGGTCGCAACCCGCCACGCGGGCCAAGGTCTGCCAGCGACGCAGGGTGTTGCCTTGCCCCGGCAAGGGCAGCAGGTCCAGGTGGTCAGCTTGCAGCGCCTGAATCAGCTGCGGCAGCTGGGTGTCGAGGTTAAGCGCTTGCTGGCGTTCGCCAAAGGCGCGCAACAGGCGGTCAAGGGTGGTCAGGTTGAAGTCTTGAACGATGCTCATGGGCGTGTCTCCCGGGTCATGTCCATTCGCTGTTGCGCCATCACGAGAGCCCCAGTTGCTTGCGCATGCGGGCAGTGATGGACTGGCGCACCTTGCCCAGGTCGGCCCATGGGTCTTCGACTGCTGCGAGACGCTCGCGCACGTTGGCGATGTTCCACGTGTTGGCGGCCTTGAGCTGCACCAGCTCCTCGCGCCATATGGGCACCGAAACAGGCAGCCCCTCTCGGGCTCGCAGGGAGTAAGCGCACGCGGTGGTGGCGCCTTTGCTGTTGCGCAGGTAATCGATGAAGATGCGCCCAACACGGTTTTTCGGCCCAGAAACCGCGCTGAGACGGTCCGGGAACAACGTGGCCAGGTAGTTGACGATGGCGTGGCTGAAGCCTTTGACTTCGTCCCAGCCGGCGCGCCGGGTCAACGGCACTACAACATGAATGCCTTTGCCTCCACTGGTTTTCAGGAACACCTTCAGGCCTAGCTCGTCAAGCAGGGTAAGGGTGAGCTGAGTTGCCTCCAGCATGGCCTTCCAGGGCAACGCGGGGTCAGGGTCCAGGTCGAGCACGAAGCGGTCGGGTTTGTCGAAGTCCTTGTCCGTGGCGTTCCAGGTGTGCAGTTCAAGCATGTTCATCTGCACCGCGCCTAGCAGCGTGTCTGGGCGATTGATAACCATCGCCGCCTGGCCGGCCTCGGCCTTTTCGTAGCTAAGCACGTTGGGTATGTGCAGCTGGCCCGCGTTCTTTTGGAAGAAGAGCTCGCCGGCCAGGCCGTCCGGTGCGCGAACCAGCGCCACCGGGCGGTGCTTGAGCTGTGGCAGGATCCATTGGCTGATGTCGGCATAGTATTCGGCGACTTCGCGCTTGGTCGCACCCAGGGTGGCGTCGATCACCCTGTCAGGATGTGTCAGGTGCAGTTCATCCGGGGTTTCAGACGTCTTGGCCTGCTTGCTGCGCTTGGGCACGGTCTTGGCGGGCATGGCGCGCTCCAGGTCGATAGCTGTTGCCGCCTTGTCGTCGCGCAGGCCGTGGAAAACCGAGTGGCGCACGATGCCATCACGGGTCATCTGGGCATAGGCGACTTCAGCGAGCAGTTTCGGTTGCAGCCAATGCACACCACGGGCTTCGGCACCGGTGGGCGGCCTGGCCACGGCTGGCTTGGCAGTTTCCAGAGACGTCAACCGGGCAAGCAGGGTGGCCAGGGTGGTATCACTGAAGCCGGTACCTACCTTTCCGGCATAGCGCAGCTCACCACTGTCGTTGTCGTGCAGAGCCAACAGCAAGGCCCCGAAGCCGCTGCGGCTGCCTTTGGGGTCGGTGTAGCCGACGATCACGAATTCCTGGCGTTGCTTGCACTTGAGCTTGACCCAGTCCGAGCTGCGGCGGCCACTGTACGGGCTGTCGACGCGTTTGCCGATCAGCCCTTCGAGCTGCAGACGGCAGGCGCTGTCGAGCAGGGATTCGACAGGCTGGTCAAAGTCGGCAGAAAACTTGAGTACGTCCGACTCATCGTGCCCAAGCAGTTGGCGCAAGGTGTCGCGGCGGCCCTGCAGCGGTACCTGACGCAGGTCCCGACCACCAAGAAACGGCAGGTCGAACAGGTAATAGGCAATGCCTTCGTCATGCTCGGTATCGAAGGCGTTCTGCAAGGCTTGGAAGTCTGCTGCGCCATTTTCGTCAACCACCACCATTTCGCCATCGAGCCAGGCCGAACCGACACCCAGCGCGCGCAAGGCAGCGACCTGCCGGGGCATTTTGCTGCTCCAGTCGTGGCCATTGCGGGTGAACAGGCGGATGTCTTCGCCGTCGATGCGGGCCATGATGCGGTAGCCGTCGAACTTGACTTCATAGCGCCAGTCGCCGCTAGGCGGGGAATCCACCAACGTTGCAAGCTGCGGCTGTAGCTGCGCTGGCAACGGCGCATGCTGGCCTTTTCCGGTGCGTTGACGGTTGGTGCGCGGTGTAGTGGCCTTTTTTGCAGCGGCCTTGCGTGGCAACAAGGTGCGGTCGCTGAGCACGCTGTCAGGCTGGGCCTCGACAATGCTGTAGTCAGCTTCGCTGCGCGCCTGGCCATCGTGGGACTTCACCAGCATCCATTGCTCCTTTTTGCCGGCCAGGTGGGTGCGAAACAGGTTCCACACACCACTGAGCTTTTCACCCTGCAGGCGAAAGCGCAGCTTGCCTTTGGCATAAGCCTCACGGGCATCGCCCTCGGGCTCCCATATGCCACGGTCCCAAACGATCACATCGCCTGCACCATAGTGGCCTTCGGGGATATGCCCCTCGAAGTCGGCGTAGTCCAGCGGATGGTCCTCCACATGCACGGCCAGTCGGCGCACCTTGGGGTCCAGCGACGGCCCCTTGGGGATCGCCCAGCTCTTCAGGGTGCCATCAAGCTCCAGGCGGAAGTCATAGTGCAGGTGGCTGGCGTCATGCTTCTGGATGCAGAACAGCAGGGCGTGGGCCTGTTTACCACGGCTGCGCCTGCCGTCTGGCTCGGGCGTGGCGCTGAAGTCACGCTTGCGCGCATATTCCTGCAGGGGCTTGGCCATGGAGGGCTCCGGGTGGTTCGCAGTCTCTAAGGTGGGAGGCGCTGCAGTGAGGGGTAGTTCAAAAAACTCTGAATCTTCAACAGGCAGACGCAGTCGACCGAATGAAGCCAACCGACGGAGAACCCACATGGCCAGAACAGATAAACCCAAGCCGTATACCCCTACAGAAATCGATGACACCGAAGACCGCATGGGCAGCGTCCACGAGTTGGACTTCGATGAGCGCCTGGATGAGCGACAAGGACGTGTGGGCGACGAACGACCGGCCGACGACGTCGCTCGGGAGTTTTCACCACGGCGTGTGGCCGAAAGCGGCATGACCGGCGGCGAGGCGCTGAGTGATAGCCTGCATGAAGACAACGTCACCTATGACGATTTGAGCCCGGACACTTTGCTGGACGAAACAGGTGCCCGCGACCCGTATGAGTCTGGCGACAGTGAGGGCCCGGCGGATCAGACCTTGCGGCAGGTGAACGCCGATGAGATCGGGGGCGGCATAGGCTTGGACGAGGCCGAGCTGGCGCGGTCCGCGCCGCTGGACGGCATACCGTGGAGCGATGATGCGGTCATTGACGAGGACAGCAAGCCTTGAGCGAGCCAAGCCGCTGAGCGGCTGGATGTTGCCCTGAAGCCAGTGTCAGGTTTGGGCGGGTGTGTCGTCCTGGCGCATGGCTTTGGCGCGCTTTTCCAGGATCAGGTAGCAGATCACCGCCAGCAGCAGCGGGATCAAGTAGTACAGCGTGCGATAGCCCAGCAGGGCAGCCACCAGCGTGCCCTGGGCCATCTGCCCGTGTAGCAGAGCCAGAAACACTGCCTCCAGCACGCCCAGCCCGGCCGGGATATGCGCGACCACACCAGCCACGCAGCTGATCAGCAGAATGCCGAGTATCGAGGGGTAAAACGCGTTGCCCGGCAAAAGCCAGAAGATCAGCAGCGCCATCAGTGCCCAGTTGCTGGCGCCCAGCGCCACCTGGCTCAACGCCAGGCGCAGCGACGGTAGCGTCACTTCGTGATCGCGCCAGCACCAGGTGCGCTTTTTGGCAAAACCACAGGCCAGCAGATAACCGCCGGCGATCGCCAACAGCAGCAGGCCGATCAGGCGCAAGCTTGTAGCGCCCACCGCCCAGTTACTGGGCAGCTCGACCAGGTCCAAAGCAAATACTGTGCCGCCCAGTAGCATGTAGCCCATCCAGTTGGTCAGCAGGCCCAGGGTTAGAATGCGTGTGATCGTCGCCGTGTCCAGGCCAAGGCGCCCGTATAGCCGGTAACGCAAGGCGACGCCGCCCACCCAGGTGGTGAAATTGAGGTTGAAGGCGTAGCACACGAACGCGATGGGCACTACCTGCCGGGCAGGCAAGTGGTGGCCGGTGTAAGCCCGTGCCAGCAGGTCGTAGCTGGCGAACGTGAGGTAGCTGCACAGCGCAATCGCCAAGCCTATGACGAGGGCACCAGGTTTGTAGGCCAGCAAGGACTGGCGCACTTCGTTCCAGTCCAGGTTGCGCGCCAGCAGGTACAGCAACACAGGGATGAGGACCAGGAACGCCAGCGTGAACAAGCGTTTGCCCCAGCTTTGCCAGCCTTTGCGCGCCATCAGGTGCTGCCCTCGTGCAAGTCGCCTTGCGGCTCGGCTTCCGGCTGCACCGAGCGCAACCGCTGACGGTGCGCCGGGAACCAGCCGGCAATGCGCGGAAAATGGCGAATCACGTGGAAACATACGAAAATCAGCGGTGCCCGCCACCAGTAACCGCGAATCATGCGCTCCAGGGTGACTGGCTTGCAGTGTTCGTTGGCCAGGGCCTGCAGGTGCTGATTCAGTTGCTGGTTGAAGGCTCGGTCACGGATGAACAGATTGGCCTCCAGGTTGAATGACAGGCTCAGTGGGTCGAGGTTGCTGGAACCGACGGTGGCCCACTGGTCGTCCACCAGCGCCACCTTGCCATGCAGCGGCCGCTGGCAGTATTCGTTAATCACCACGCCGTCGCGCAGCAGGTAGTTGTACAGCAGGCGTGAGAGTGCGCGGACCCAGCGCATGTCGGGTTGGCCCTGCAAAATCAAACGCACTTCCACGCCACGCCGGGCTGCATTGCGCAGCTCACGCATCAGCCGGTAGCCTGGGAAGAAATACGCATTGGCGACCACGATGCGCTGCTTGGCCCCCCGAAAAGCCTGAAGGTAGTGGGCTTCGATATCGGTACTGCGCAGCCCGTTGTCGCGCTCGACCAGCACGGCGCTGCTGGCCCCGGCAGGCTCGGTAACCGGGCGAACCGCGCTGGGTGGCTGCAGCACTGGCGACATCAGGCGCTTGCTGGCGGCATGTACCTGTGCAACCACCGGGCCGGTGACTTCCACGGCATAGTCCTGCTTGGCCATGGCACCAAAGTCGCCCAGGTGGTCGGCGCTGTAGTTGATGCCTCCGATGAAGGCCCGCTCACCATCGACCACCACGATCTTGCGGTGCAGGCGCCGGAACAGGTTGGTACGCATGCCCACTAGCCGCGGCTGCGGGTCGAACGCGTGGAAGCTCACGCCCACATCGGTCATCGCCGAAATGAACGCGCCTGGCAGGTCGGCGGTGCCGTAGCCGTCTACCGCCACTTCCACACGCACGCCGCGCCGGGCCGCATCGATCAGCACCTGCTGCAGTTGCTGGCCAACCTTGTCGTCGAAGATGATGAACGTTTCCAGCAGGATTTCTTCTCGCGCCTGGGCCATGGCCTCGAACACGCGGGGGTAGTACTGCTCGCCATTGATCAGCAACTGCACGCTGTTGCCGTCTACCCAAGGTCGGTTCACAGGTTGATCTCCGCAGCCAGTGGGACGTGGTCGGAGAGGTGCGACCACGGGTATTTCGACAGCACCTGGGCAGCACCGGGCACGGCGTTGCGCAAGTAGATGCGGTCCAGGCGTAACAACGGCAGGCGCGCGGGGAAACTGCGCGCTGGCTTGCCGAAGGCCTCTATCAGGTGCTCGCAGAGCACGGCGTCGGCCTTAAGCCGCCAATCGTTGAAATCGCCGGCGACGATCACCGGCGCTTGGGGCGGCAGGCTGGCCAACAGGTCCAGCATCAGCGTGACCTGGCGCTGCCGGTGGGCCTCACGCAGGCCCAGGTGTACGCACACCGCATGCACCTGGTCATGGCCCGGCACTTCCAGCTGGCAATGCAGCAAGCCGCGCTGTTCGTTGCCCTGCACTGAAACATCCAGGTTGTTGAAGTGGCTGATGGGGAATTTCGACAGCAACGCGTTGCCGTGGTCGCCATGCGGGTACACGGCATTGCGCCCATAGGCGAACTGCGGCCACATGCTGTCGGCGAGAAACTCGTATTGCGGCGTTTCTGGCCAGGCCGCATGGCGCTGAGCATGTTGCTGGTGGCTGCCGTGCACTTCCTGCAAGAACACCAGGTCAGCGCCGGTGGCGCGCACCGCCTCGCGCAACTCGGGCAGGATGAAGCGCCGGTTGAAGAAGGTGAAGCCCTTGTGCACGTTAAGCGTCAGCACATTGAGCCGGCGCACCGTGGTGACTGTGTCGATGCTACGGTTTGGGGCGGGCAGGGTCTTGTCCACAAGGCGCCTTCCATTCAGTTGCTCTGAATGTGCGACTGGTGGAGCCCCCGCTGGGTTCAGCGCACGTGACCAATGGGAAGTGCTGATGTCGGGTTGAACTTTAGAGCGGCTGACGTTTCCACCGGTTATCCGCTTCGTGGAAGGGTGCCAGCATGAAATTCGACCGCTTCGCCCACTGGCTGGCCAATTGGGCCGGACGCCCGCTGAGCTTTGGCATCGCCTGCCTGCTGATCTTGACCTGGGCAGTGACCGGGCCGCTGTTTCACTTCAATGACACCTGGCAACTGGTGATCAACACCTCGACCACCATCATCACCTTCCTGATGGTGTTCCTGATCCAGAACACCCAGAACCGCGACAACGACGAACTGCACATCAAGATCGACGAACTGCTGCGCACCACGCGCCGGGCACACAAGGCGCTGCTGGACCTGGAGGATATGGACCCCGCCGAGCTGCACGCCCTGCGCAAGCAGTACCGACAAATGGCCGGGCAGGGCAACGATGCGCAGAACACCAAGGAATGACCTGCCAACCCTGGAGGCAAGCATGGCCAGACATATCATCCACTTTACCGGGCCGATCAATTCCTCGACCTGTGGCAACCTGATCAGTACCTGTTCGCGGGCGTTGCAGCAGGGGGCCGAGGTGTTGCAACTGAACATCGCCACCATGGGCGGCGAATGCAGCTATGGGTTCACTTTGTACAATTTTCTGCGGGCGTTGCCAGTGGAGGTGCATACCCACAACCTGGGCACCGTGGAATCCATGGGCAATATCCTGTTCCTGGCCGGAGAACGGCGCACGGCGTGCAGTTTCAGCAAGTTCCTGTTCCATCCGTTTCACTGGACTTTGCATGGTTCGGTGGACCATTCACGGATGGCCGAGTATGCGATGAGCCTGGATTACGATCTGCGGCTCTATGCGCAGATCGTCACCGAGCGGACCGAGGGGGCAGCCGAGGTGCTGGATGTGCCACGCTACCTGATGGCCTATCCGCGGATTCTAGGGCCACGCGAGGCGATGGAGAACGGGCTGATTGATGCCATTGACGAAATGCCGATCGGGGTGGAGGCCGTTCAGTGGAGTGTGCATGCCTGAGTTTCGTGCCATTGGTCAGCTGCCGGCAAAACCATTGAGCAGACTCATCATTCAGAGGCTCGGAAGCTAGGCATGGCAAAGATTCATGCGACCAGCGAACCCATCGCAAGGAGAAACGACATGGCGCAAGACCAAGAGCGAACCCGCCAGCGCGGCGGCACCAAGGAAACCAACCCAGGCAACTTCGCCAATGACCGGGAACGGGCTTCGCGCGCTGGCCAAAAGGGCGGCAAGGCCTCTGGCGGTAACTTCGCCAACGATCGCCAACGGGCTTCGGAAGCAGGCCGCAAGGGTGGGCAGAACAGCCACGGCGGGAGCCGTAGCCAATGAGTGACAGCGCTCGCAGATGATGCCAATTGTTCGCCGAAATTTTGAATTTTCTGGCCATGGCCTGATCAATCAGGGTGTCATCCATGGAGAAGAGGAGGCCCCAGCGATGCCAGGCCCACAGCTGTACATCATCGATTACCAACTGCATGGCCAGCCGCGCAGTTTCATCATTCGTCTGGAGCGGCTGGACAATGCCGAAGCCTGGCATTGGGCAAGTTGCGATGCGGGCATCGGCATCATTCCCAAGTTTGGTCGCGAAAAGATCAAAAAGGTCAGCCGGCCCATGGCCGAACGCTATGGGATTACCGCCGTGAGCTGGCGGGTTTCGGGAAGCAAGCCAAACCAATCGGCGGGAGACCCGGCGGCGACAGGGTAATTGGCCTCTGCGCGGCTGACTCGCGAAGAGGCCAATAGCTTCAACGGGTCATTGTGGCTTTTTCAGCACCAATGTCAGGATGTCATAGCTGGCCACCAGCTCACCCAGCTGGTTGGTCACCTCGATATCCCACGCCACCACACCCTGCGGCTGCCCCAGCGGGCTGGTCTTGCCTTGGTCGATCTTGCGCTTGCAGGTCAGGCGCGCCTGGATGGTATCGCCAATGCCCACCGGGTTGATGAAGCGCAAGGTATCCAGCCCATAGTTGGCCAGCACCGGCCCGGCACCGGGCGACACGAATAACCCGGCCGCCGCCGACAGCACGAAGTAGCCGTGGGCGATGCGTTTACCGAACTGCGATTCCTTCGCAGCGATTTCGTCGAAGTGCATGTAGAAATGGTCGCCCGACAGGCAGCCGAAATTGACCAGGTCAGCTTCCGTCACAGTGCGCCGATGGGTGAGCAGCGACTCGCCGATGCGCAGTTGCTCGAAGTAGCGGCGGAACGGGTGCACTTCGGTTTCGATCACTTCGCCACCACGCACGTATTCGCCGGTGACCGCCGTGAGCATGCTCGGCGAACCTTGTATGGCGGCGCGCTGCAGGTAGTGCTTGACCGCCCGCAGGCCACCCAGCTCTTCACCACCACCGGCCCGGCCCGGGCCGCCGTGCTTGAGTTGCGGCAGTGGCGAGCCGTGGCCGGTGGATTCCTTGGCGGCCTCGCTGTCGAGAACCAGCAGGCGGCCATGCCAGGCAGCCGCCGCCGGGATTGCCTTGGCAGCCACGCTGCGGTCGGCGGTAACCAGGGTCGCCACCAGGCTGCCTTTGCCACGCGCCGCCAGCGCCAAGGCCTCGTCGAGGTCGTCATAGGCCATTAGCGTGCTGACCGGGCCGAACGCTTCGATATCGTGGGCGCCACCTTCGGCATGCGGGTCGCGGGCTTGCAGCAGAGTCGGGGCGAAGAAGGCGCCCTCGGCCACGCCCTCGCCACGCGGGGCAAAGCCGTCGCTGGCGCCGAACAATTGGTCACAGCTTTGCAGCAGGCTGCGCACGCGCTCGGCCACGTCATGCTGCTGATCGTGGGAGGCCAAGGCGCCCATGCGCACGCCTTCCACCGACGGGTCACCGACCACGACTTTGCTCAACCGCTCGCGCAGGCGCGTGGCGACCGCATCGATATGCTTGGCCGGCACGATGGCGCGGCGGATGGCGGTGCATTTCTGCCCGGCCTTGGTGGTCATTTCACGCACCACCTCCTTGATGTAAAGGTCGAACTCTTCGCTGTCCGGGGTAACGTCCGGGCCAAGAATGGCGCAGTTCAGCGAGTCGGCTTCAGCTGTGAACGGTACCGAATTGCGTACTAGATTCGGCGTGACACGCAATTTGGCGGCCGTGTCGGCGGAACCGGTGAAGGTCACCACGTCCTGGCCTTGCAGGCGGTCGAGCAGGTCGCCGGTACTGCCGATCACCAGTTGCAGACTGCCTTCGGGCAGCAGGCCGGAGGCATTCATCAGGCGCACCACAGCCTCGGTCAGGTAACTGGTCGAGGTCGCTGGCTTGACGATGCATGGCATGCCGGCCAGGAAGGTCGGGGCGAATTTTTCCAGCATGCCCCAGATGGGGAAGTTGAACGCGTTGATGTGCACCGCAACGCCTGCACGCGGCACCAGAATATGGCTGCCGGAGAAGTGGCCTTGCTTGCCCAACGGGATGGCTGGGCCTTCGTGCACCAGGTTGCCTGATGGAAGCTCGCGGCTGCCGATGCCGGCATAGGAAAACAGCGTGGCGTTGCCGCCTTCGATGTCGATCCAGCTGTCGGCACGGGTTGCACCGCTGTGGTGGGACAGCGCGTAGAGCTGCTCCTTGCGTTCGGCCAAATACAGGGCCAGGGCTTTGAGGCGTTGGGCGCGCTGCTGGAAGTCCATGCCCATCAGCGAAGCCAGGCCCCGCGCTCGCGCGTAATCCACAGCTTCGGCGAAGTCCGGGCGCTCTTCATGGCTGTAGGCCAGCACGTGGCCGTCAAGGGCGCTGCGCAGGGCCTGGGCGCCGTGCTGGCCGAGCCAACGGCCGGCGATGAAACTTTGCAGAGTAGGGGCGGCAGACATGCTGTTCTCCATGCTGTTCAAATGTGAGGGGGGCGCTGTTACCACAGCGCCAGGGTGTAACCGATGATCAGGCGGTTCTCGTCCACGGCGTTGGTCAGGCCATTGCCGGAGCGGAAGGTGACGTTGCGCCAGCGCAGGCTGACGTCTTTGAACGGGCCGCTCTGGATGACATAGGTGATGTCGGTATCGCGCTCGCGCTCGCGGCCATTGCTGACGGTGGCGGTTTGCGCATGGCGGCCGTCGGTGTAACGGGACATGAAGCTCAGGCCAGGGATACCCATGGCAACGAAATCGTAGTCGTAGCGCACTTGCCACGAGTCCAGCCCGGCCCGGGTGAAGGTGTTGTAGGTGACCAGGTTGACGGTGAACGGGTCGCCACCGTTGACGAACGGGAAGGCGCTGTCACCGGACATCTGCTGCCAGGTGGCGGTGAACTTGTGCGCCCGTACACCCAGGGTGAACATGGCGTTGAAGTTGCGGTTATCGATGTTGCCGGCACGCTCGGCGCCATCATTGCGGCTGTCGAAATAGCGCAGGTCGCTGCGCAGGCTCACCCCTTCACTCAATGGGCGGGTATCGATCAGGCCGACGAACTGCTGGCGATAGATGTCCTCAAGCTTGGCGTAGTAGTAGCTGACGCTGGTTTGCGGGGTGATGGCGTAGCTACCACCACCAAAGTCCAGGTGGTCGCTGGTCGCGGCGCCGTAGCCGATGTCATCGCGGCCCGAGGAATCGCGCAGGTTGGCCTTGGTCAGGCGGCCGGCATTGAAAGTAAGGCCTTCGAGGTCCTGGCTGGTCAGCAGGCCACCCTGGAAGGTGGATGCCAGCAGTCGGGTGTCGTTGTACACCACCACCGGCAGAATCGGCTGCAAGGTGCCCAGGCGCAGGGTGCTTTTGGACACCCGCACCTTGCCGGTCAGGCCCAACTCACTGTAGTCGTCGACGGGTTCATGGCTGTTCGGGCCGAAGGGCAACAGGCCGGTGTTGCGACGGTCCCGGCTGGAGTCGAGCTTGATGCCCAACTGGCCCATGGCGTCGACGCCAAAGCCGACGGGGCCTTCGGTGAAGCCCGACTCCAGCTTGGCGGTGAAGCCCTGGCCCCATTCCTCGGCCTTGGCCTGGGGCGCATTGCTTTGGCGGAAGTCGCGGTTGATGTAGTGGTTGCGCAGCTCCAGGCGTGCATGGCTGTCGCCGATGAAGTCCGCCAGCGCCGGCATTGGCAGGGCGAGGGTGGCCAGCCAGGCGGCTGACATGAAGTGCGTGCGGTTCATTGTTGTTGTTTTACCCGACATGGTTGTTCGTCCTTGAAATCAGTGCTTGCTGGCGCCGGCAGCGCCGATGCCGGTCATGGAGCGGATGAACTGGCCCAGGTAGCGGCCACGTTCCTCGACGGCACGTTCGGAGCTGTCGGTAACCGAGAACACCCAGGCACTGAGGAAGGCCAGGCTCATGGAGAACAGTGCCGGGTTGCTGTAGGGGAACAGCGCCGTCTCGTTGTGCAACACGTTGACCCACACTGCTGGGCCCAGCACGACCAACAGCACCGCCGAGACCAGGCCGGCCATGCTGCCGCACACCGCACCGCGGGTGGTCAGGCCTTTCCAGAACATCGAGAGCAGCAGCACCGGGAAGTTGACCGAGGCGGCTACCGCCAGCACCAGGCCGGAGAGGAAGGCGATGTTCTGCGACTCGAACATCAGGCCGAGGATCACCGCAAGCAGGCCGATGACCAGCGTGGCAACACGCGACACGCGCATTTCCTCTTGCTCGGTCGCCTTGCCTTTGCGCATCACGCAGGCATACAGATCGTGGGAGACCGCCGATGCCCCGGACAGCGCCAGGCCGGCGACCACGGCCAGGATGGTGGCGAAAGCCACGGCAGAGATGAAGCCGAGGAACAGGTTGCCACCCACGGCCTGGGCCAAGTGCACGGCGACCATGTTGCCGCCGCCGATGATGGCGCCGGTGGCATCGCGGTAGGACGGCTCGGTGCCAACCATCACGATGGCGCCAAAGCCGACAATGATCAGCAGCAGGTAGAAGTAACCGATGAAGCCAGTGGCGTAGAACACGCTCTTGCGTGCTTCCTTGGCATCACTGACGGTGAAGAAGCGCATCAGAATATGCGGCAGGCCGGCGGTGCCGAACATCATGCCTAAACCGAGAGAAATCGCGTCCACTGGGTTTGACAACAAGCCGCCCGGGGCCATGATCGCCTGGCCCTTGGCATGCACGGCCACGGCGCTGGCAAACATCGCTTCGGTGCTGAAACCAAAGTGCTTGAGCACCATGAAGGCCATGAAGCTGGTGCCCGACAGCAGCATTACGGCCTTGATGATCTGCACCCAGGTGGTGGCAAGCATGCCGCCGAAGGTGACATAGGCGACCATCAGCACACCGACCAGCATCACGGCGTACAGGTAGCTGATGCCGAACAGCAGCTCGATCAGCTTGCCGGCGCCGACCATCTGCGCCACCAGGTACATCAACGCCACCACCAGGGTGCCAAAGGCCGAGGTCAGGCGCACCGGGGTTTGCGCCAGGCGGTAGCTGACCACGTCGGCGAAAGTGTACTTGCCCAGGTTGCGCAGGCGCTCTGCAATCAGGAACAGGATGATCGGCCAACCGGCCAGTACGCCCAGGGCATACAGCAGGCCGTCGTAGCCGTTCATGAACATCATCGCGGAAATACCCAGGAACGACGCGGCGCTGATCATGTCACCGGCGATCGCCAGGCCGTTCTGCATACCGGTCAGCCCCCCGCCAGCGGTGTAGAAGTCGCTGGCTGAGCGGGTGCGCATGGCAGCCCAGCGGGTGACCATCAGCGTGAAGCAGACGAACACCATGAACATCGAAATGGCGGTCCAGTTCATTGTGCGCACTCCTGCTTGACCTTGTCGTTGAGCGGGTCGAGCACGTTGTTGGCGCGGTGCACATAGATGCCGGTAAGGGCGAAGGACAGCAGCACCATCAGCACGCCCACCAGCATGCCGACAGTGGTCACGCCGCCGCTGAGGGACTGGCCCAATGTGCTGGGCGAGAACGCCACCAGCAGGACGAAGCCGTAGTAGATCACCAGCATGGCCAGGGTCAGGCTGCCATTGAGACGGCGCTTGCGCCGCACCAGGTGCTGGAAGTCGGGGTGGTTGGCGATGCTTTCTATGCGTTCGGGTGTCATGGGTTGCGATCTCTGGGTGTTGTAATTGTTTTGTTGAGGTCACGCGGGTGTGGCGGTGTTGCTGATGGCCTCTTCGCGGGCTTGCCCGCTCCCACAGGTAAGGCGTTGCTCTTCGCCTTTGTGCGATCCCTGTGGGAGCGGGCGCGCCCGCGAAACAGGCGACGCGGTGTCAAAGCTGGTCGAAATCGAGCACCACCTTGTCGCTCACCGGGTAGGTCTGGCACGACAGCACGTACCCGGCCGCCACTTCGTAGTCTTCAAGGGCATGGTTGCTGTCCATTTCCACTTCGCCCTCGATCACTCGGCACTTGCAGGTGGAGCACACGCCGGCCTTGCACGAGTAGGGCAGCTCGGCGCCGATGGCGTTGCCGGCGTCCAGCACGTTCTGGGTGTTGCGCGGCAGGTCGAAGGTCAGCGCGCGGCCGTCGCTGATCACGGTGATATGGCTGAGCGCCGCGTCCACCTGGCGCGCAGCTTCGCGGGCCTCGCGTCGGGCTTCGTTGCCGGCAGCGGCGAACAGCTCGAAATGGATACGCTGTTTTTCCAGGCCGTTGGCTTGCAAGCTGTCACGCACCGTTTCGGTCATTGCCTGCGGGCCGCAGATGAATGCGGCGTCCAGGCCGGGCACGTCCAGCCAGCGCGAGAACAGCTGGCCGCACTTGTCGGCGTCGATGCGGCCGTTGTACAGGTCAACGTCCTGTTGTTCGCGGCTGAACACGAAAATCAGGTTCAGGCGGTCGAGGTAGGTGTTTTTCAGGTCTTCGAGCTTGTCGCGAAACAGCGCGCCCGAGCTGGAACGGTTGCCATACAGCAAGGTGAAGCGGCTGTTCGGCTCGCTGGCCAGGGTCGTGGCAATGATCGACAGAATCGGCGTAATGCCACTGCCGGCCGCCACTCCCAGGTAATTGCCCTGGCGAGTCGGGTCCAGCGGCACGAAGAAGCTGCCCGATGGCGGCATCACTTCCAGCTGCTGGCCGGCCTTGAGCACTTCGTTTGCAAACGCGGAAAAACGCCCGCCTGGCACACGTTTGACGGCCACACGCAGCTCGCCGTCCTGCACCGCGCTGCAGATGGAGTAGGAGCGGCGGACTTCTTCGTTATCCAGCTGGGTACGCATGACCAGGTACTGGCCCTGGGTGAAGCGGAATTGGTCCTGCAGGTGCTCGGGTACATCGAAGGCGATCGACACCGCATCACGGGTCTCGTTGCGCACTTGCTTGATGGTCAGGCTGTGAAACTGGCTCATGGCGTTCTCCACGGCTCAAATGCATTTGAAATAGTCGAACGGCTCCAGGCACTCGCGGCAGCGGTAAAGCGCCTTGCAGGCCGTGGAACCGAACTGGCTGAGCAATTCGGTATGGGTGCTGCCGCATTGCGGGCAGCACACCTGAGGCGCTTCGCCAAGCAGGCTGCGTTTGCTGGCGCTGCCTTGCGGCGGTGCGATGCCATAAGCACGCAGGCGCTCGCGGCCCAGCTCGCTGATCCAGTCAGTGCTCCAGGCCGGGGTCAGCCGGCGCTCAAGCGCTGGTGCGGCGAAACCGGCCTGTTCCAGCGCCTGGCGGATATCACCCTCGATCACCTCGGTGGCCGGGCAACCGGAGTAGGTCGGGGTGACCACCAGGTGCAGGTGGCCGGCCCGCCAGTCGAGGTCGCGCACGATCCCCAGGTCGACCACGCTGACCACCGGGACTTCCGGGTCCATGACCTGGCCCAATACCGCCCAGGCGCGTGCCAGGTCGCCCCCTTGCAGCGCCCGCGCACCGCGGTCGCCGGCAATCAGCTCACCAGGTTGCATCGGGGTAGGCCCTTGGCAGGAACTGCATCTCGGCCAGCAGCAGGCCCAAGTGCTCGGTGTGCAGCCCTTTGCGGCCATCCAGGTAGAAGTGGCTGGCGGCCTTGGGCAGCGGCAGCTCGACCGAAGTGAAGGTCGTTGTGACCTGTTGGAGCCAGGCGGCACCGACAGCGGCAGGGTTGGCGCCGATACCGGCTTCGGCCAAATGCACTTCGTTGTCGCTGCCGGTCGTGAGTTCGACAGTGAAACGCCACAGTGACGGGATAGCGGCGAGCATGCGCTGGCGGCTTTCTTCGGTGCCATCACCCAGGCGTTGTACCCACTCGCTGGAGCGGCGCAAGTGGTAGGTGACTTCCTTCAGGGCCTTGGCGGCGATGCCGGCGACACGCGCATCGCTGGACTCGACCAGCCCCTGAAGCACGGCGAAGTGCCAGGCGTCGTAGAGAAACTGCTTGGTCATGGTCACGGCAAAGTCGCCGTTGGGTTGCTCGACCAGCAGCAGGTTGCAGTAGGCGCGCTCGTCACGGCGCAAAGCCAGGGCATCGGCATCACGGCCGTCATCGAGCAGCTCGGCGGCATACTCCAGCCAGTTGCGCGCCTGCCCGACCAGGTCGAGGCCGACGTTCATCAAGGCCAGCTCTTCTTCGATGGCAGGCGCACGGCCACACCATTCGCAAAGGCGCTGGCCCTGCACCAGGGCACTGTCGCCGAGCAGCAGCAGGTAAGGAACAAGGGCTTCTTTATGCATGGCCAACCTCACATGTGTCCGACTTCGTCGGGCAGCTCGTAGAAGCTGGCATGGCGATAGACCTTATCGTCCGAGGGGGCGAACAGCGGGTCTTTCTCGTCGGGGGAGGAGGCGGTGATCAGCGCCGAAGGCACCACCCACAGGCTCACGCCTTCGCTGCGGCGGGTGTACAGCTCGCGGGCGTTCTCGATGGCCATGGCGGCATCGGCAGCGTGCACGCTGCCGACATGCTTGTGGTTAAGGCCGTGCTTGCTGCGCACGAACACTTCGTAGAGGGTCCAGACAGACATTTTCGATCTCCGCATCAATCGCCGCTCAGGCGGCGTTCTTGTTCTGTTGCTTGCGCGCGTAGGCCACGGCGGCCTCGCGTACCCAGGCACCGCTCTCGATGGCGTTGCGCCGAGTGGCGACACGTTCCAGGTTGCACGGGCCATTGCCCTTGATCACTTCGTAGAATTCGTCCCACTGGATTTCGCCGAAGTCGTAATGGCCGCGTTCGGCGTTCCACTTCAGCTCAGGGTCCGGGGCAGTGCAGCCAAGTAGCTCGAGCTGTGGCACGGTCTGGTCGATGAAACGCTGGCGCAGCTCGTCGTTGGTCTGGCGCTTGATCTTCCAGGCCATCGACTGGGCGCTGTTGGGCGAGTGCTCGTCGCTGGGGCCGAACATCATCAGCGCTGGCCACCACAGGCGGTTGATGGCGTCCTGGACCATGTCCTTCTGGGCCTGGGTGCCATGACGCATCATGGTCAGGAGCATTTCGTAGCCCTGGCGCTGGTGGAAGCTCTCTTCCTTGCAGATACGGATCATGGCGCGGGAGTAGGGGCCGTAGGAGGTGCGTTGCAGCACCACCTGGTTGACGATGGCCGCGCCATCTACCAGCCAGCCCACTGCGCCCATGTCGGCCCAGCTGAGGGTGGGGTAGTTGAAGATGCTTGAATACTTGGCCTTGCCGCTGTGCAGCTTGGCCACTTCTTCGTCGCGGTCGGCACCCAGGGTTTCCATGGCGCTGTACAGGTACAGGCCGTGGCCGGCTTCGTCCTGGATCTTGGCCATCAACTGCAGCTTGCGCTTGAGGCTGGGGGCGCGGGTGACCCAGTTGCCTTCGGGCAGCATGCCGACGATTTCCGAGTGGGCGTGCTGGGAGATCTGCCGGATGAGGGTTTGGCGGTAGGCCTCGGGCATCCAGTTCTTGGCTTCGATCTTGATTTCGGCGTCGATCTTTTCCTGGAAGTTGCGCTCCTCGGGGGACATTTCTTCCAGCGATTTGACGCGCTTGACTCCGGTTTCCACTAGCTGTGCGTACATGAGTTCAGACTCCTGCTGAGGCATGAGTCATTTTTAAGCGATACAAAACATAACGTCAAACTATTTTATGTGTATCGAATAAGATTTGTGTATCACATTGCCCACCGACGGGGGCTGCCTTGCAGGCCAATCGCGACGCAAGGCCGCTCCAACAGGCAAAAAAAAGCCCCGGACCATGCCGGGGCCGAAAAGGCAGCCGAATGACTCAGCTGGCCAACCGTTTGTCGAACACGTGGCACGCCTTGCCTTCTGAGCGCTTAAGCGTGCCGCAGGGTTGCAGGTGCACCTGGGTGCTGATGCCGATGTAGGTCTTGATCTGTTTGCTCAGTTCCCCGATAACCAGCTTGCGCTGGCCTTCATCGAGGTGCTGGCACTCCGCACGCAACTCCACATGCACCTCGACACTGTCCAGGTTGCCATTGCGATACAGATGAATCTCATAAAGCTCTGAAAGCTGTTTTATTTTTAATACCTGCTCCTCGATCTGCGTGGGGAACACGTTGACCCCGCGAATGATCAGCATGTCGTCACTGCGGCCGGTGATCTTGCCGATTCTGCGCATGGGCCGGGCGGTGCCGGGCAGCAGACGGGTAAGGTCACGGGTGCGGTAGCGCACCATCGGCAGCGCTTCCTTGCTCAGTGAGGTAAACACCAGCTCGCCCAGCTGGCCGTCCGGCAACACTTCGCCGGTGACTGGGTCGATGATTTCGGGGTAGAAGTGGTCTTCCCAGATGGTCGGGCCGTCCTTGGTCTCGATGCATTCCATCGCCACCCCTGGGCCCATGATCTCCGACAAGCCATAGATATCGAGGGCGTTGATACCCAGACGCTGCTCGATCGAGCGGCGCAGTTCATCGGTCCAGGGCTCGGCACCGAAAATGCCCAGGCGCAGCTTGAGGTCGTGCGGGTCGATGCCCTGGCGCTCGATCTCGTCGGCCAGGTTGAGCATGTAGGATGGGGTGACCATGATGATATCGGGCTGGAAGTCGCGAATCAGCTGCACCTGCTTCTCGGTCTGGCCGCCGGACATGGGGATGACTGTACAGCCCAGGCGCTCGGCGCCGTAGTGTGCACCAAGCCCACCGGTGAACAGGCCATAGCCGTAGGAAACATGTACCTTGTCGCCTTTGCGCCCGCCACCGGCACGGATCGAGCGGGCGACCACATTGGCCCAGGTGTCGATGTCGTTCTGGGTGTAGCCGACCACCGTCGGCTTGCCGGTGGTGCCACTGGAGGCATGCAAGCGCACCACGTCTTCCTGCGGCACTGCGAACATGCCGTAGGGGTAGTTGTCGCGCAGGTCGTTCTTGCCGGTAAAGGGGAACTTCGCCAGATCTTCAAGGCACTTGAGGTCATCGGGGTGGGCGCCGCACTCGGCAAAGCGCTGACGGTACAGCGGCACGTTGTCATAGGCGTGCTTCAGGCTCCAGCGCAAACGCTCCAGCTGATGCTGGCGCAGGGCGTCGACGCTGGCGGTTTCCATCGGGTCCAGCAGGGCACGATCGGCATCATGGTACATATTCATGGCTTCACTCGAATTGTTCTTGTACGCCGCGCGCCTGCGGTTGCAGGCCGCGCGGTGAGTGTCATGGAGGCAGCATATACGGCTGCGTTCAGTTCGGTAACAGGCGGATGGTGTGAACCGCTCAGAGGCGCTCGATGACCATGGCAATGCCCTGGCCAACGCCGATGCACATGGTGCACAAGGCGTAACGACCGCCCGTCTCTTCCAGCTCGTGCAGCGCCGTGGTCACCAGCCGCGCACCGCTCATGCCCAGCGGATGGCCCAGGGCAATCGCGCCACCGTTGCGGTTGACCCGCGCGTCGTCGTCGGTGAGGCCTAGCTCGCGCAACACGGCCAGACCTTGTGCGGCGAAGGCCTCGTTGAGCTCGATGACATCCAGGTCAGCCAGCGACAACCCAGTCATTTCAAGTACCTTGCGGGTTGCCGGCACCGGGCCGATGCCCATCAGCCGCGGCTCAACCCCGGCCACGGCCATGCCGAGGATGCGACCGCGCGCTTTCAGACCATGCAGGCGGGCAGCGTCGCTGCTGGCCAGTAGCAGGGCGCAGGCGCCGTCATTGACCCCTGAGGCATTGCCGGCGGTTACGCTCCCCCCCTCTCGGAATGGAGTACCCAGCTTGGCCAACTGCTCCAGCGTCGTGTCGCCGCGTGGGTGCTCGTCATGCTCGACCACTTTGGCCGGGCCTTTGCGCTGCGCAATCTCGACCGGCACGATTTCCCGGGCCAGGCGACCTCGGGCCTGCGCTGCGGCAGCCTTGTGCTGGCTGCGCAGGGCGAAAACATCCTGGTCGGCGCGGGAAATACCAAACTGCTCAGCCACGTTCTCGGCAGTTTCCGGCATCGAATCGGTACCGTAGGCGGCCTTCATCCGTGGGTTGACGAAACGCCAGCCGATGGTGGTGTCGAACAGTTCCGCCGTGCGGCCGAATGCCTGTTCCGACTTACCCATTACAAACGGCGCACGCGACATCGACTCCACGCCGCCAGCCAGCATCAGCCCGGCCTCACCACAGCGCAGGGCGCGGGCCGCATTGCCAATGGCATCCAGGCCAGAACCGCACAGGCGGTTGATGGTAGTCCCCGGCACTTCGAGCGGTAGCCCGGCCAGCAGGCTGGCCATGTGGGCCACGTTGCGGTTGTCTTCGCCTGCCTGGTTGGCGCACCCGAGGATCACGTCATCAACGGCCTTCCAGTCCAGTTCGGGGTGGCGCTGGATCAACGCCTTGAGCGGGACGGCCGCGAGGTCGTCGGTGCGAACGCTGCTCAAGGCGCCGGCATAGCGGCCAATGGGGGTGCGCACGGCGTCGATGATCAAGGCATCGGCGAGGGTCGGTTCAGTCATCTTGCGTCTCCTGCGCCAGCACGGTGCCGCGCACTTTGTAGGATTTGCCATGGAACATCGCCACCAGCTCACCGCGCTGGTTGTCGATGCGCACGTCGTACAGGCCGGTACGGCCTTTGCGGCTGACTTCGCTGGCGTGAGCGGTGAGCACGTCATCGCGCAATGCCGGGGCCAGGTAGTCGATGCTGCAGCCCAGCGCCACGGTGGCTTGGTCGTAGCTGTTGCAGGCGAAGGCAAACGCCGAATCGGCCAAGGCGAACAGGAAGCCACCATGACAGGTGCCATGGCCCTGAATCATGTCGGCACGTACCGGCATGCGCAGGCTGGCCCGGCCCGGCCCGGCATCCAACAGGCTGATGCCCAGGCCCTGAGTGGCCTGGTCGCGGGCGTACATGGCGTCGGCACAGGCTTGTGCCAGTTCCACTTCAGTCATGCAGGGTGCCTCCTTTGGCTTCGCAGCGGCGCAACAGCAGGGAAGGGCGGTAGCGACTCTCGCCATAGCTGCGTTGCAGGTTGTCCAGTACGCGCAGGGTGTGGCCAATACCGATGTTCGCGGCCCAGGCCAGAGGGCCGCAGGGGTAATTGACGCCGGCGCGCATGGCCAGGTCGATGTCGGCAGCGCTGCCGACACCCTGCAACACGGCATCGGCGGCTTCGTTGGCGAGCATCGCGACGGTGCGCAGTACCACCAGGCCTGGCAGGTCGGCGACGCCGGTCACTTTAAGGCCTGCGCGCTGCAGCAGGGCAACGGCTTGGTCGCGGGCACTTTCGCTGGTATCGGCCGACCAGCTAATGGCGATACGCGTGGCGCTGCCGTAGTCCAGCGCGAGGTCGAGCAGCACCAGGTTGCGCAGGCCGTCTTCACGGGCGCGTTGGCTGGCCAAACGGCCGTCGGACAGGGCCAGGGTGGCATCGCCCACCTGGATCAGGCCGCTGCCGGCGCGCTGGGTCAGGGCAATGCCGCTTTGGCGCAGGCGTTCGGCCAGCGGTTGCATCACGCCCAGGCAGCCCTCGACAACGCAGGCACCTGCAATGGCGAGGCTGTGCAGTTCGGCAGGCTGGGGGCGTTCGGCGCCCTCGGCATAGCTATAGAAGCCCTGGCCGGTCTTGCGCCCCAGGCGACCGGCGTCCACCAGTTCTTTCTGCACCAGTGATGGCTGGAAGCGGAAATCACCATAGAACGCATCGAAAACCGAGCAAGTGACAGCGTAATTGACGTCGTGGCCGATCAGGTCGGTGAGTTCGAACGCCCCCATGCGGAAGCCCCCGGCCTCGCGCAGCAGCGCATCGAGGCTGGCGCAATCGGCGGCACCTTCTTGCAACAGGCGCAGGCTTTCGGCATAAAACGGCCGCGCCACACGGTTGACGATAAACCCCGGTGTAGAGCGCGTGTGCACCGGCTGTTTGCCCCAGGCCTGGGCAGTGGCATAGATGCATGCGGCAACTGTCGGGGCGGTTGCCAGGCCAGACACCACTTCGACCAGCGCCATCAATGGAGCAGGGTTGAAGAAGTGCATGCCGACCACGTGCTGCGGGCGCTCAAGACCGGCAGCAAGGCTGGTGATGGACAGCGACGACGTGTTGCTGGCAAGAATGCAGTCGGCGCCGCACAGGGTTTCGAGCTGACTGAACAGCGCCTGTTTCACCTGCAGGTTTTCGACGATGGCTTCAATCACCAGGCCGGCATCGGCCAGAGCTTCGAGCGTATCGACCGGGCACAGACGGGCGCTGATCGCTTCCCGTTCAGCGGCCTGCAGCTTGCCCTTTTCCACTTGCCGGGCCAGCTGCCGATCAATACCCGCCACTGCCTGGGCAGCTGCCCCCGGGCGGTTGTCATAGAGCTTCACTGGGTGGCCGGCCTGGGCCGCCACCTGGGCGATACCGGCGCCCATGGCACCGGCACCGATCACCGCCACCTGCACATTGCTTGCGAGTGCGCTCATGTTCAGCGCCCCTTGAAAACTGGCGTGCGCTTGTTCATGAAGGCACTCACGCCTTCGCGGTAGTCCTCGCTGCGCCCGGCCAGGCGCTGCAGGTCGCGCTCCAGCTCCAGCTGCTCGTCAAACCCATTATCGAAACTGGCATTGAGGCTGCGCTTGATCAGCGCCAGGCCGTAGGTGGGCTGGGTGGCAAGCTGGCGGGCGAGGGCGAGGGCTTCGTCTCGCAGTGCGGCATCATCCACCACCCGGTGGATCAGCCCCCATTGCTGGGCCTGCTCGGCGCCAAGGCGCTCACCCAGCATGGCCAGGGCCTTGGCCCGCGCCATGCCAACCAGGCGCGGCAGCAGCCAGGTGCCGCCAGAGTCCGGCACCAGGCCGATCTTGCAGAAGGCCTGGATGAAGCTGGCGGAGCGGGCGGCCAGCACCAGATCGCAGGCCAGCGGGATATTTGCGCCAGCGCCGGCAGCCACGCCGTTGACCGCACAGATCACTGGCAGCGGCAGGTCGCGCAGGGTGCGCACCAGCGGGTTGTAGAACTTGTCGATCGACTCGCCCAGGTCCGGTATTTCGGCGCCGGGGGCAACGTTGCGGTCGGACAGGTCCTGGCCGGCGCAGAAGCCCCGGCCTTCAGCCGTCAGCAACAGCACCCGCGCTTCACTGCTCTGGCGTACTTGCTTGAGTGCTTCGCGCACCTCCATGTGCATGGCGGTGTTAAAGCTGTTCAGTTGCTCGGGGCGGTTCAATGAAAGGAGGGCAACGCCGTCCTCGATGGAAAACAGGATGTGCTGGAAAGTCATGACAACTCGCTCCGTCAGTCGAGGGAATGATGTTTAGCGGCCCTGGAAACGAGCCTGGCGCTTTTCCTGAAAGGCCCGGATGCCTTCGTCCCGGTCGGCGGTACCGGCCAGCAAGGTGAACGCATGGCGTTCGAAGCGCAGGCCGCTGGCCAGGTCGGTATCACCGGCCTTCAGTAGCGCCTCCTTGGCCAGGCGCACGGCAAGCGGCGCCTTGGCAGCGATGCTGCGGGCGACCTGCATGGCGCGCTCGACGGTAAGTTCGGGCTGGGAAATTTCGCTGACAAGGCCCGCCTGCTGGGCGTGGCGAGCGGTGATTGCTTCACCGGTCAGAACCATCTGCATGGCCAGCGGCTTACCGACGGCACGCAACAGGCGCTGGGTGCCGCCGGCACCGGGAATGATGCCGAGGTTGATTTCTGGCTGGCCGAAGCGGGCATCGGTGCCAGCGATGACGATGTCGGCGCACATCACCAGTTCGCAACCGCCACCCAAGGCGTAACCATTGACAGCGGCAATCAGTGGCTTGGTGAATGCAGCGATGCTTTGCCAGTGGGCTACGCGCGGATCATTGAGTATGCCGACCAGGTCGCGCTCGGCCATTTCCCGGATGTCGGCACCTGCAGCGAATGCCTTGGCGCTGCCGGTAATCACAACAGCGCCGATCTGTTCGTCGCCAGCGGCTGCCTGTAACGCAGCAGCCAGTTCTGCCAGTAGCTCGGTGCACAGGGCATTCAAGGCCTCGGGCCGTTGCAAGGTAATGAGCTGAACGCCGTGTTCGGGCGCCTGCACAGCGAGATATCGCGGCATGTCGGGTTCCTCTGGCTGCACGCACGGCACATCGTGGGGCCGGCATTTCTTGGAATTGTTTGCAGGGGCGTGATGCGGGATCACGACCAGGTGCGGCCAGTATATGCATTTCGCGATACATAAATGCAACATTCAAAAATGCATCTCGTATCCCTTTGTTGTATTTTTTGCCAGCATCATCGACCTTATAAATTCTTGATGAAACGTTTGATCAAGGCATTTAGGCAGACGATTTGCCACTTTCTTTCAGCTTACTTGGCCTGACTGAAGCGATACACGATCTACCCGGTTGACGACGAAATGTCTTGTGATACAAGATCGAATGGCATTTCAAATCATTTCAGGAGCTTTGCCATGCCTTGCTATCGACTGGACGGCCTGACGCCCGTGGTTCACCCCACAGCCTACGTGCACCCCAGCGCGGTCCTGATCGGTGACGTCATCGTTGGCCCTCGTTGCTACATAGGCCCTCTGGCGTCGCTGAGGGGCGATTTTGGCCGCATCGTGCTAGAGGAGGGCGCCAACCTTCAGGACACCTGCGTGATGCATGGCTTCCCAGGCGGTGACACCGTAGTGGAGCGCAATGGGCACGTCGGCCATGGTGCCGTGCTGCACGGATGTCGCGTGGGTGAGGACGCCTTGATCGGCATGAACGCGGTGGTGATGGATGGCGCCCACGTAGCGCCACGCTGCATCGTTGCGGCCACAGCGTTCGTCAAGGCTGGCTTCGAATGTGCCGTGCAGAGCCTGGTGATGGGTTCGCCGGCTCAGGTCAAGCGCCCATTGACCGATCAGGAGCTGGCCTGGAAGCAGCGCGGCACCGCGCAGTACCAGCATCTGGCGCAGCGTTGCATGAACAGCATGGTCGAATGCCCGCCGCTGGCCGAGGCAGAACCGGGGCGCCCACGCATGGAAGACTCCGGTGTCAGGCCCAAGGGCCAGGCAAGCGCATGAACCTGGCAGTGACACGCCATGGCCAGGCGGCCCGCCGCACAGGTATAGTCGGTGCTTTCTCCGCGCACAGTTCGCCCATGAGCAATCTTGCCCCACTGAACAATTTGATTACCCGCTTTCAGGAGCAGACGCCGATTCGCGCCAGCTCTCTGATCATCACGTTGTACGGCGATGCCATCGAGCCCCACGGCGGGACAGTCTGGCTAGGTAGCCTGATCAATCTGCTGGAGCCGATCGGCATCAATGAACGGCTGATCCGCACATCGATCTTTCGCCTGACCAAAGAAGGTTGGCTTACCGCTGAAAAGGTTGGCCGGCGCAGTTACTACAGCTTGACGGGCACTGGCCGCCGACGTTTCGAAAAAGCCTTCAAACGCGTCTACAGCCAGAGCCAACCCGCTTGGGACGGCGCCTGGACGCTGGTGTTGCTGTCACAACTCGAGGCTGGCAAGCGCAAGGCGTTGCGTGAAGAGTTGGAATGGCAGGGGTTCGGCGTCATGGCCCCGAACCTGCTGGGCTGCCCAAGGGCTGACCGTGCCGACCTGGCTGCCACGTTGCGCGACCTTGAAGCCAGTGACGACAGCATCGTCTTCGAAACCCACACCCAGGAGGTTCTCGCGTCCAAGGCCATGCGCGCTCAAGTGCGAGAAAGCTGGCGTATCGAGGAGCTGGGGGAGCAGTACAGCGAGTTCATCCACCTGTTCAGGCCGCTGTGGCAAGGTTTGAAAGAGCAACAACTGCTGGATGCGCAAGATTGCTTCCTTGCGCGCACACTGCTGATACACGAGTACCGCCGCCTGCTGCTGCGCGACCCGCAACTACCGGACGAGCTGCTGCCAGGAGATTGGGAAGGAAGGGCTGCGCGACAACTGTGCCGCAATCTCTATCGGCTGGTGTTTGCCAAGGCAGAGGAATGGTTGAACGCTGCGCTGGAAACCGCAGACGGACCATTGCCGGATGTGAACGAGAGCTTCTACAAGCGTTTTGGTGGGTTGGCCTGAAGAAAAAGTGCAGGCATTAACCTGACCTTTTATATAACTACGCTAAATGACTATTTAGTGTAGTTATCGTCAATAATTCACCAATAAATTGCACCAAAGCAGGTAAAAGCATCTGCCAACCACACAAATACGCAACATCAAGCTGCCGCCGCTTGCTTGAAAGGAGCGGGCGGCGGGCTTTGGTTACCCTGCAACCAGTCACAGTAGCGGGCCACGCCTTGCTGGACTGTCAATGTAGGCGCCTTGTAACCAGCAGCGCGCAAGCGCTCCAGGTCGGCACAGGTGTAGCACTGGTATTTGCCACGCAAATGATCAGGAAATTCGCTGTACTCCAGTACCCCCTCAAGCAAGGCCATATCAAGCGACAAAGGGGGTAGGTCTTGCCGTTCGCGCAGCCGATTGATCACAGCCAGAGCAACGTCGTTGAATGGCTGGGCACGACCACTGCCAACATTGAATATGCCACTGAGTTGTGGTCGCTCAAGGAAGAACATATTGACCTTGACCACATCCTCAACAGAGACGAAATCCCGCAGATGGCCACCGCTGGGGAAGCCCCCATAGCTACCGAACAAGCTGACTTTTCCGCGAGCCTGGTACTGATTGAAGCAGTGCAAGGCCACTGAGGCCATCGGGCCTTTATGCTGCTCATGGGGCCCGTAGACATTGAAATAACGCAAGCCTACGACCTGGCTGCGAGCCGCCGTCAGTTGCCGGCGCACCTGTTGATCGAACAGAAACTTGGAATAGCCATAGACGTTCAGCGGGCGTTCACACTCACGCTGTTCGCTAAAGATGCGTCCTGCGCCGTATACGGCGGCCGATGATGCATATAGCAGCGGGATTTCCTGGTGCTGTGCAGACGTCAGCAACTCACGGCTGAACCGGTAGTTGTTGTCCATCATGAAACGACCGTCGCCTTCGACGGTGCTTGAACACGCACCCTGGTGCAGAACGGCGCGCACCTTGCCAAACTGGCCGCGACCGAACCGGTCGAGAAAATCGTCCTTGTCCAGGTAATCGGCAATTTCACTGTCGGCCAGGTTGCTGAACTTGTCGCCATCGGTCAGATCGTCGACGGCAATGATATTGGTCTCGTTGCGTTGGTTGAGTGCCTGAACGAGATTGCTGCCGATGAATCCCGCGGCGCCGGTTACGATGATGGTCATGCCAGATTCCCCGTGAGGGTGCGGAGCCCGCATTTTACTCAAGGCAATGTGAGCCAACCTTAACCTGGATCAATTAAGCCAACGGTTTGAATGAGTGAGGAGCTTGTGCTGGCTTAACATCTGGCCGTCCACGGTACGGCACTGAAATATGAAGTTACTCATAATGCATATTATGTTAAATCGTGTATTTGAGGGTTCGCCACAGGTGATTTGATCGCTCAACAAACTCCGGAGCCGGCCCGGTATATCCACCGGGCCGGTACGCAATCACAGATTGGCAAGCACGCGATCAATGACTGCGAGCACTTCGCCCTCGCGTAGTTGCTCAGTCACCGCAACGATATCGGCGTAGAACGCGCGGTCTTCATTGGCCACTGGCACGCGCAGGATCTCGATGGCTAGCACCGACTCCAGCTTGCGCGACACTTGGTACGCCTTTATGGCTGCGTTGAAGGCAAAGCTCACCGGGTCTTCTTGGTTGCCACATCGGAGATCTTCGCCAGGTTGGTCATTGCGTTGCACAGCGTGTCCGCCGCCATATGGCCGCGGCCACGTCCGCCGCCTGGGCCGCCTGGTTGGCGTTAGTGAATTGTGCGATGCGTGGTGGAACCATTACTGATCAGGATTTGGTATGCCGGCTTATTGGCCAAACGCGGGGTTTGCTTCTGCACATCCCCTAGGTATCTGGAAGCGACAACTTAAAAAATAGGAGGCTTCGACTCATTTTTCCGGTGAACTAGCGGTCATGCAGATGCTTTTTCAGAAAAGCCCGGGTGCGGTCCTGAACTGGGTTGCTCAGGATTTTACTCGGAGTACCCTGCTCCACGACCACCCCGCCATCCATGAACACAATCTGATCGGCCACCTCCCCCGCGAAACGCATCTCGTGGGTGACGATCAGCATGGTCATGTGTTCGGCCGCCAGTTGCTTCATGACCAGGTTCACTTCCTCCACAAGCTCGGGGTCCAGCGCCGAGGTCGCCTCATCGAACAACATGACCTTGGGTTGCATGGCCAGCGCACGGGCGATGGCAACACGCTGTTTTTGCCCCCCAGACAAACGTGATGGGTACTCGTCGATCTTGTTAGCCAACCCGACCTTCTGCAAGTACTCCAGGGCTAACGCCCTGGCCGCACTTTTCGAGTAGCCTTTCAACTTCACAGGCCCTATCGCGATGTTTTCACAGACGGTAAGGTGCGGGAACAGGTTGAAGTGCTGGAACACCATGCCCATCTGTTGGCGCACCCGGTTGATATGCTGTTCGAAGGCGCGGCCTTTCAAGGGCCGGTTGACCTGATCGCCGTCAAGCCAGACCTCACCACCATTAAGCACTTCGAGATGATTGATCGAGCGCAGCAAGGTACTTTTACCCGAGCCGCTGGGGCCAATGATGGCGACAATCTGCCCACGCGACACCGACAGGTCGATACCCTTGAGCACTTCAAGTGCACCGTAGGCTTTACGAGCGCCCTTCACTTCCACCATAACGTTGTTGTTCATCGTGACATCTCGACCTTTGCTTCAATAAGATGCAACCCAGCCTCGAGCACCAGGTTGGCCACGTAGTAGATCACCGCCACGGCGATGTAGAACTCAAAGGGGCTGTACGTTTCGCTGACTGCCAGTTGGGCGCTGTAGACCAGTTCGGCGATACCAATGATCGATACCAGCGACGTGTCTTTGAGCAAGACAATGAGGTTGTTCCCAAGCGGCGCAATGGTTTTTCTGAGCGCCTGCGGAACGATGATGTAGCGCTGGGTCATTGCCTTGCTCAGGCCAATCGAGCGCGCGCCTTCTATCTGGCCAGGGTCAACTGCCTCGATCCCCGACTTGATCACATCAGCGTTGTACACCGCAAAGTGCAGGCTCAGCCCGATGATTCCGGCAGCCAGCGCCGGAATATCGATTCCCACCTGAACCAACCCGTAGTAGATCAAATACAGTTGCAGCAACAAGGGCGTGCCCATCAACAGCCAGGTGACGAAACGCACAGGCAATGCCATGGCCCTGGGCGCATACAAGTCGATCAGGGCAAACAGCACGCCCACCACCACGCTGATGACACTGGAACAGAGAAACATGACAACCGTCCACCACAGGCCGGTCGCCAGCATTTCATAGTAAGGCGTGATGACACTCAGGTTTAATCCTTCCACGGGTACTCCTCACTTGGTCGCGTATCGCCGGTCCAGTACTTCCACCAAGTACTTGACCGAGTAGACCATGACGATATAAAGCAACGCCGACACCATGAATATCTCGAACGGTTTGTAAGTTGAGCTGATGAAGCGCTGCGCGGTATATGTCAGTTCAACAACCGAAATGGCCGACACCAGGGCAGAGCCCTTTATCAGGCCAATGGCATTGACGCCAAGCGGCCTGATCATGAGTTTCAGTGCTTGTGGAATGATGATGAACAACAGCGTCTGCCTGCGGCTGAAACCAATTGACCGTGCGCCCTCCTCCTGGCCAGGGTCGACGTTGTCGATAGCACCTCTGATGGACTCGGACATATACGCAGCGATATTCATGCCTAAGCCGATCACCGCAGCAGAGAATGGCTCCAGCTCTATGCCTATCTGTGGCCCGCCAAAGTAGATAATGAACAACTGCACGAGGCAGGGCGTACCGCGAAATACGCTGACGTAAATCTTGGCTGCCCATCGCAGGATAATGACTGGCGATAACCTGCCTGCCACGAGAATGATTGCCAGGCCCAAACCCAGTAATAATGAAAGTAATGAAATTTGCACAGTTACCCAAGCGGCTTCCATGAAAAACGGGTAGGTACGGAGGATCAATGACAGGTCCATAAAAACCACTCACAAAGTTCAGCCAACCTGGCCCAACCTGTCGGCCAGGCCACTGCAGGTGTGCATCAGCGGATGTCGCTACCCACCCATCTCATGGAGATTTCTTTATAAGTGCCATCGGCCAGGATCTCGTCCAGGGCCTTCTGCAACTGGGCCTTGAGTTCAGGGTTGTTCCTGCGGATGGCAATGCCGAGGCCTTCACGGCCACCCTGCTCGTCGGGCAGGTTGATGATGCGCACTTTCTGACCGGTTTCCTTTACCGCAACCATGACCGGAATGCTGTCCATCACTACCGCATCGATACGCCCGGCATCCAGGTCGACCAGCATTTCCGGCAACCCTTTATAGGTGCGCACTTTAAGATTGCCGCGAGCACGCGCCCATTTGTCATGCGAGTCGCCCAAGGTAACGCCAACGGTGACGTCCTTGAGGTCATCCAGCCCCTTGATCGGAGAGCCTTCCTTTACACCGATGGTACGGCCTGCATGGTAATAAGGCCCCACGAAATCAACGGCTTTCAGCCGCTCGGGAGTAATGGTCATCGAAGCGATGACGGCGTCATACTTTTTGGCTAACAGCCCGGCAATAATGCCGTCGAAGGGGGTGGTGATGATTTTTATCTTTACACCCAAGCGCTGGGCGAGTGCTTCACCAATGGAGGCGTCGAAACCCACAATTTCATTCTTTTCGTTGGCGAAACTGAAGGGAGCGTACTGGCCGCTCATGGCCACGCGCAGTGTTTTTGATTCTTGAACTGCCTGCAAGTCATCGGCCTGCGCCACGCCCTGAGAGAACAATGCAATTACTGCCACTGCGCTGGATGCAAGTAGCATCCTGGTTTTTCTTACCCGCATCGAGGCACTCCTTGGAAGTTTGTATTTCTTATTGTCTGGGGCGCTGATGGCCCCTCCTTCACAAAGAGCTTTGCACACGGACACCTTGAAATCACCCTGCAATGTGCGTGTTCGGGTGGCACATTGCCGGGATCGACCGACATAATGTCGGCGCTACTTCGACCGGTTTCAAAACTGGAGTAGTGTCTTGCAATGCACCAAAAACTAGCAAGTATTCGGCTGGCGTGCCTCCTGCACTTCACTGGGGCATCCGGCCATTTACCGGTGAACAGGCAGGAGTGCCAGCATTGCGCGAATTAGACATCAAAGATCGGGAAATCCTCGAGATACTTTCCAAGGAAGCACGCGTGGCACTCAAAGCGCTGGCGGCAAGAATCGGCCTGTCGCGAAGTGCTACCAGCGAGCGGGTTTTGCAGCTGGAGCGTAGCGGGGTCATTCGCGGCTACCGTGCCGACATTGGTGAAATCGATGCCAATGTAATACGGGCGATTATCCTGGTAGCACTGAAACGTACACCAGCACTCGGGCTGCTGGACCTGCTGGCACAAAACGCCCAGGTGAAACGGGTTTCATCGGTCAGCGGGCAACTCGACCTGGTGGTCGAAGTAGAGGCGAGGACGATCGATGACTTGAACCGGGTACGAGACGCTGTGGCGTGCCATGACTCTGTAGACGACATCACTACGGCGGTGGTGCTACGGCGCGATATTGACCGCCAAAAAGCCTGAGCACACGACAAAGGGCGTGCCCCTCGGCACGCCCTCCTGCCCAGCCGATAGGCTATTTCAGCGCTGCGATGAAGCTGTCTTTCAGCACCTCGAGCAGGAAATCGGCATTGGCCCGGCTGAAAATCATTGAAGGCCGCATTTTCAACACATTGTCATGCGGGCCCTCGGTGCCGATCAACACGCCGCGCTCCCTGGCGCCGTCGGCTACTTTCCTGGCCAAGGCCGTGGCCGGCACCTTCGACTGACGGTCAGTGACCAGCACAATGCCGAGGAACAGGCCCAGGCCGCGCACATCACCAATCACATCAAATTGCTGCTGCAGCTTGCGGAAACCATCGAGCAGGTAATTGCCAACGTTCAAGGCATTTTCCTTCAACTGGTCGCGCTCGATCGCATCGAGCACTGCCAGGCCTACCGCGCACGACACAGGGTTGCCGGCGAAGGTATTGAAATACTCCATACCGTTGTTGAAGGCATCGGCAACCTCGCGCGTGGTCACGACCGCCGACATCGGGTGGCCGTTACCGATCGGCTTGCCCATGGTGACAGCATCCGGCACTACGCCCTGAGTCTCGAATGCCCACCAGTGGCTGCCGACGCGGCCAAACCCGACCTGTACCTCATCGGCCAGGCACAGCCCACCTTCGGCGCGCACCATGGCGTATACCTCCTGCAGGTAGTGTTCGGGCAGGAACACCTGCCCCGCCACGCTGGGAATCGACTCGGCAAGGAAAAAGGCGGGCTTCTTGCCTGCCTTGCGCATGGCATCCAGTTGCTCTGCTACCGACTCGGCAAAGCGCTTGCCGTGCTCTTCCACTGGCCAATGCTCGGGCGCGTAGTAGCTGTCCGGGACCACCGCCTCGTAAACATGCGCCGCCCTGCCTTTGCCGGCCTTGCGCTTGTACTTGTATGGGCTCAGGTCGATGAGCTCCTGGGTGGTGCCGTGGTAGGCCCAGTCCAGCACGATTGCCTGGTCACTGCCTGTGTAGTTGCGCGCCATGCGCAGCATCAGGCTGTTGGCTTCACTGCCCGAACAGCCAAAGGACGCAACGCAAAGCCCCTCTGGCAAGGTGCCGGTCAGGCGTTCGGCGTATTCGACGATGTTGTCATGAAGGTAGCGGGTATTGGTGTTCAGTCGCGCAGCCTGACGGGTCAAGGCTTCGACCACATCGGGATGGCTATGGCCCAGGTGGCAGACGTTATTGAAGCAGTCCAGGTAGGCCCGCCCGAAGTTGTCGATCAGCCATACGCCATCGCCACGCACGAACTTGATCGGGTCAGTGTACGAAATTGACAGGTTCGGTAGCAGCAACTCCTTGCGCTTGGCAATGATCTGGGCCTTGGTCATGCCCTGCTGGTCGTAGGTCTCTGGCGGAATGCCGGCCAACATCGAGGCATCAGGGAACAAGTCAGCCCACACGTCACGGTACTCTGGCTCACCAACGCCAATGACCTCGCTCGCGGTCAGCTGGGTATCGGTGGCCATCTGTAGATGCAGGTGGGGGATCCAGCCGCCATTTTCATGGTCGGTGCCCATGTAACCGACCAGGTCGCCAGCCTCTAGCTTGTCACCGGCTTTCAAGCGGCCGAGCGCCTCATGGGCCATGTGCCCCCACAAGGTCAGAAATGGCGGGCAACCTGCCGGTGCGTGCTCGATCATCACCAGGCCACCATACCCAAGCGGGTCTGGTTCTACCTCGACGCTTCTGACGGTGCCGGCGACCGGTGCGTACAAAGGCGTACCCGCCGGCATCACCAGGTCGACCCCCACATGCAAGGTACGGCGCTGCCCCTTGATGAAACGGGACTCAAAAGCACTGTCGGTATAGATGGTGCGCAACTCGCCCCATGGCCCGATGGCCAGCGGCACCTTGTGCGCGGCAGAGAACGTGTCCCACCAGCGGGTCGCATCCGCAGGACGTTGCTCGGCCGAAGCGATGGTCATTTCGTGGCTGGCGTCGCCAAACGGCGCGATCACTTTGTTGAGGATGGCGGCTGAAGGGCGCACCAGGTCGGCGAACGCTTTGTGGTTATCCGCAATCCAGCGGCGGATTTCCCCGGCACCGTCGATGGCATCGAAACCACAGGCCTTGCGCAGGATGCCGGTGGCCAGCCGTGGGTTCATCGCATCAAGCTGTTCCAGCAGGCGCCAGGCAGGTGCTTCACTGATCGCCAGGTAGGGATTGTCGCCTGCCTGATCGTGCCGCGAAGCAGAAAACGTCACGCTGATGACCAGGCGCATGGCAATCAGGTTGAACAGCACATCAAGCTCTTGCGCTTGCAGCGGGTACTTTTCATGGAAGCCGGCCACCAGCGCAGCAGCAGCGCCGATCGGGTCGTCCATGTCGAGAATGGCGTAAGCGCTGGCGATCGCGACTTCGGCAATCAGCACGCTATGCACTGCGTCGCCAAAGTCGATGAAGCCAGTCACGTTGCTGGTGGATTCGGCATCGACCAGAATGTTCCAGTCGTTGGCGTCGTTGTGGATCACCTGGGCGCGAAGTGAAGCCAGCCTGGGCTGGACAGTCTGCTCGAACTGGGTGATGAAACGTTCGGCAATGGCCCGCCGCTCGGGGCTCTTGATGCAGTGCAGGCGTGATCGAGCGCGCGCCGCATGGCGCAGGTCCCAGTCCAGTTCACGAACGGCGCCCGGGTGCATGAAGCCCTGCAGGGCGCGGTCAAGCTCACCGAGTGCCTGGCCGAAGTTTCTCATCAGCGCAAAGGAGCGCCTGGCCTCGGCGAGCGGCGTGCCGGCCAACCAGCTGACCAGGCGCACCGCGTGCTGTTCACCTGTGGCGCTGGTCACCGTCGGTAGGTAATCGCCCGCCACGCTGGCCCGCAGGTGGGGCACGCCCAAGTGCGCGCCATGCACGGCCAGGTGATCGAGCAGCGCGGTTTGAAACTCGCTTTCTACCCTGGGCTCGCTGGCATTGACGATTTTCAGGATCCAGCCTGCATCCATGCCCGTCTTCAGCCGGTAGTTGCGATCACGCTCCCCGTCCAGGGGCGTTGCAATGCCGGTGACATTGAAGAAATCTTTTGCAAGGCCCTCTGCATCGCTTGCCGAAAACCGAGGTGCCGGGTGGGAAAGGTCTGTCATATCATCACGTTCCGAGCGAGCAAATTGTTTTTTCAATAGCTTGTCATGCACCACCGAAACCGACACCCTGCATACGGTCGGGATCGACAGGCATTATGCCGGTTCCGGCCGGCATAAAGACGGCGAGCTTATTGGGTGGTGCAATGCGTGACCTGGACGCAAAAGATCGTGAGATTCTTGAAGTACTTTCGAAAGATGCGCGTATTGCGCTGAAGGCGTTGGCCGGCCGCATAGGCCTTTCCAGAAGCGCCACTACCGAGCGCGTCGCCAACCTTGAGCGCAGCGGGATCATCCGTGGCTATCGGGCGGACATCGGCGAAATAGACGCCAACGTGATAAGGGCGATCTTGCTGGTGACGTTGCAGCGCACACCTGCCATGGGGCTGCTCGACCAGCTGGCAACGGACGCGCGCGTGCGGCGGGTTTCATCGGTGAGCGGGCAGCTTGACCTGGTGGTTGAAGTGGAGACCCGGACAATCGACGACCTCAACCAGGTACGCGACAATGTGGCACGTCACGAATCAGTGGATGACATTACCACGTCGGTGGTCCTGCGCCGGGATATCGACCGTCAGGGCGCCTGACACCCTGACGGATCGTCAACCGCTGTTTGTCACCCAACGCAAACATACCCGCCAGCCCTGGCGGCGCGCCGCATCGGTGTACCCCACGTCCACCTCGCCTGCGCAACGCTGAACAATGGTCCGTACTATCGACAGCCCCAGGCCGGAGCCTTCCCCCACCGAGCCAGTGCCACGATAGAACGGGTCGAACACGCGCTCCCACTCTTGCGGGTCAATGCCCGGGCCATCGTCGCTGACACTGAGCGTGACTTGGCCGACGCCCTGCTCCACACGCAGGTCGACATGGCCCGCCACAGGGGCATGGCGAATGGCGTTCTCGACCAGGTTGCTGATCACGGTTCTCAACTCGACTTCGCGTATGGGCAAGCGTGCATCGTCACCTTCCAGGCCAATGTCGAGCTGCTTCTGCTCGGCCAAGGGCATCAGATCTTCCAGCACCCGACGGCAGACTTCATGCAGGGATACCGCAGGTGTCGGCAGCGCGCCGAGCTGGGCGCTCGCCAACGCCAACAGTTGCTCGATGAGCTTGCGGCTTCTGGCGATACCAAGCCGCAGTTGGGCCACTTGGGCCTGGGCGCGGGCCGTCATTGCTTCGGGTTCAAGGCCTTCCACCTGCAGTGAAAGGGCTGTAAGGGGGGTGCGCAGTTCATGGGCTGCATCGGCGACAAAGCGCTTCTGGCTCTCCAGGGTGCGGGCAACACGCGCCAGCAGCCGGTTGATTGCCTGGATGAAAGGGCGTATTTCGATAGCCAGCATACGCTCATCAATCGGCCGCAGGTCCTGATCATCACGGCGGTCGAGCATTGCCGCCAAACTCGCGACAGGCCTGAACAGCTCGCGAATCAGGTTGGCCACCACCACCAGCAAAATGGCAAAGAGGATGGCGAATGGCAGCAATGCACGCCATGCGCTATCGCGGGCATCGCGATTACGGCTGTCAATTTCCTGCGCAACGGCAAAACGCTTGCCGGAAGAATCGGTGTTCACCAGCACACGGAAAGGTTCGTTGCCGACATTTACGGTAGTCAAGCCATTGGCCACAGCGCCCGGAATGGGCAACGGCAACAGGCTGTCATCAGCATGGCTGACGGCCTGTCCATCAGCCAGATACTGGATGACGATGCGGGTTTCTTCATCGTCGCCTGGGACAGAATGCTCGTTGGCTGGGTAATGAAATGCCAAGCCTTGGCGCATGTACAATGCCGCAACCTGGCGCAGGCTGTTGTCCTGCAGCTCAAGCGCCTCATCGAAGGCCGAGAAGTAACTGAATACCCCACTCATTGTCGCAACCAGCAGTATCGCCAGGGACAACCCTAGCGACAGGCGTAGCTGCAGGGACTGGTTCAGGCGCCTTTTGAGACCATCCATCCCAACCCCCTGATATTGCGAATCACATCCTTGCCCAGCTTGCGGCGCAAGGCATGGATGAGAAACTCCACCGCGTTGCTTTCAACCTCGTTACCCCACCCGTATAGCCGGTCCTCCAGTTCTGCCCGCGACAGGATCGCCCCCGGGCGGATCAGTAATGCCTGAAGCAAGGCGAACTCTCGGTTGGAAAGCTGAACAGGCGGCTGAGCCATCACCCTGGCGCATTTGCTGACAAGGTCCAGGCTGACCGTGCCGTTGCCCAGCTCAGGGGTTGCACGCCCGCCTTTGCGCCGCATGACGGCGCGCATCCTGGCAAGCAATTCGGCCATTTCAAAGGGCTTTTGCAAGAAATCATCCGCCCCGCCATCCAGCCCGCGCACGCGCTCATCAAGCTCCGCGCGCGCGGTAATGATCAGCAGGGGAACGGGGTTGTCGGCGGCACGCAGCTGTTGCAGCAATTGCAGCCCATCTTGTCCGGGCAACCCCAGGTCGAGCAGCACCTGGTCGTAGGCCTGCGTGCGCAAGGCCGCCTCTGCGGTCGGGCCATCGGCTACCCAGTCCACCGCGTAACCCGCTGTTGCCAGCGCGTCCTGCAGTGCCTGGGCAATCATGCTGTCATCTTCGACCAGTAACACCCGCATTGCCTTCCCCAAAATGAGCACGTGATGGAACAATAGCCGAGTGCACGGTGACTGATTGCGCCTCGCTTCAACCTTGTCGTGGCCTTTGCAGGTTGTCGAAAGCTTTCAACAGGGCATCCATTGCCGCTTTGCAGTCATCCTGCTGCGGCTGGCCTGCACGCAGTGCATCGAGTGCCCGATCGATAGCCTTGTCCAGTACATGCCAGTCGCTGGCCGCGCGTGGCTTGATCCCGGCCTCGGCGTCGTCCCAGCTTTTTTCCAGGTCTTTGATGCGGGCCTTGGCAGCAGGCAGGTCCTGGGCATCGACCTTGGCCGCCACGTCCTCGGCAATGGCCCGGAAAGGGCTGAGGTCGCCCAGCTTGGTCGCTGCTTGGGCACCCGCAGGTGCCTGCTGTGTTTGTTGTTGATCCGGCTTGGAACACCCTTGGGTTAGCAGCAAGCCAAACGTGCAGGCGATTGCCAACGTCGCTATGCGTAAACGATGCGAAATCATGGGTAACTACCTTTTTTTGATCAACGGGCGAGCCGTTTGGACTGTTCGGCGCTGAACTGGGCAACGCCGACCAGGATGAAGATGACGCAAAGGAACAGTGCACTGGTCCAGGTGGCCCCCATGCCGAGGCCGCCATATGCGTGCGATTGAGTCAGCAGGTCGCCCAGGGAAGCACCAAGTGGTCGAGTCAGTATGTAAGCCACCCAGAACACCAGCACCGTACTGGCGCCCAGTCGCCAGGCGAGCACGCAAACGGCGATCAATACGGCAAAGATCACCACGCCGATATCAAAGCCAAGCCCCAACGCTTCGGTAGCCAGGTCACCGCCAGCAGTGCCTAGCGCGAAAGTACAAAGCACGGTGGTCCAATAGAAAAGCTCGCGCCTGGCGGTAACGATCTCGCGTATCGACAGGTTGCGCTCCAGCACGTACCAGATCGCAAAGTTGGCAGCCAGCAACACCGAGAAAAACGCTGTGCTGGCGTAAAGGCTGATGTCCAGCTCGTCGGTCAGGATGTCGGTGATCTGGGTGCCCAGAATGCTCACCAGCACCACGCACAGCCAGTAAATCCAGGGTTCACAGTGGCGCTTGCGCAACTGCAAGGCCAACGCACCCGCCAGCAGCACGGCCATCACCGCACTGGTGATGGCCAGCCCCCAGCCTACGTCGACGGCGAGAAAGTCGGCGAATGTTTCGCCCACCGTGGTGGACATGATCTTGATGATCCAGAAGGACAGCGTCACTTCCGGTACTTTGTTGAGCCAAGTGCTGTTCGGCGCATTCATCGAGTAACCTCCTCAGGTTCCAAAGGGGTATCCGAGTGCGAGGTTACCGTTGAACACTTAGATCAGGCTGAGCGCCTCAGTCATCGCGTATGTGCCGCTCCCTGCGCTCTTGCCGCTCCTTGGCCTCAATGCTCAGCGTCGCTGTTGGCCGCAGCAGCAAGCGTTTCAGGCCGATGGGCTCGCCAGTGTCCTTGCACCACCCGTATTCGCCCCGAGCAAGGCGCTGGAGGGCTTCGTCGATCTTGTCCAGCAGCTTCTTTTCCCGCTCGAGCAGGCGCAACTGCCATTGCCGTTGCTCCTCCACAGTGCCCAGGTCGGAAGGGTCACTGCTTGGCTCGAATGTGCGCATGAGTTCGAACTCGCTGGAGATTCGCGCTTGTAACACTGTGCGCTGCGACAGCAGCAGGTCACGGAAGAATGCCTGCTGCGAGGCATCCATATAGGCCTGTGCAGGCATGCGAAGCAGCTCCTGTTCGTTCATCGCTATCACTCCCGCGTCAGGTTCAAAAGAGTCAGCGCCGCTGTGCATTGAATGCCAGTGGCAACCCTTGACAGTGTTCGTTCAACACAACGCCGAAAGTGCATGCAGCACCAGCGGCAACCTCCGATGCTGCTGGCGATTTTCTCGATGCGTGCGCAGGTAACCCGGACGTCTGCATCGAAAACCTTGCCTTCGTTCACCAAGCGGGCATTCCTGACAAGGATTCGGCTAATGCATGAGCCTTCTTGTGGTTCCTGCTCACCACGAGCTGTTCGCACTTGAGGGACATGATCTGAAACTTGTCTCGATAATGTTATGTTATAACACATTATCTCATCCCGGCATGAACATGCCACCCATCCCTTTTGAACCTTATGTGAGCAAGCCCCCATGAGCGCTACGCCTACCGCAGCCCAGAACATTGAACCCTATGCCGACACCGAACTGGCCTGCCTGGCGGGTGCCAAGGCGGCGCTTTATCGGTGGGCTGCAACGGTAGCCACGCGTGACGTGGACCAAGTGCTGGCACTGTATGCGCCAGACGCCATTCTGGTGCCGACCTTGTCCAACCAGGTGCGCGATTGTGATGACAGCCGACGCAACTACTTCGACAACTTCCTGGCCAATGATGGGCTGGTGTGTGACGTTCAGGTGTTCAAGAAGCGCGTCAGCCGCAAGCTCGGCACCGTGGTGGTCGGCGGGCTCTACACCTTCGTCTACCGCAATGGCGGTGAGCAGCACGTGGTGCCGGCAAGGTTTTTGTTCACCTTTGAACGCATTGATGGGCAATGGCTGATCACAGGCCATCACTCATCGGTCGAGGCTTGAGTCCATTTCGTTCGCAGTACTCGATCAATCTCGCCAACCAGTTGCCGTGTGGCCGCCTCGATCGTCCCTTCATTGCGGCACAGCACCCAGCCGTGCGCTGCAACCGCCCGCTCGAACGCCTCGGTACAGGCCACCTGCTCATCCAGGTTGTGGATAACCGTGCTGCCCAGCCCGCGCGTGCGGGCCGCAGCCCTTGCCCATGAAGTTTCTGGGGCGGTGACAACCCCGACATGCAAATCTGGCACTTGCACGCTTCGTTCAAGGTTCAGGCGCAAGATATGGTCAAACGGCACAGTGCGGCGGAACGCAGCGTCAGAGGGGTACCAGCGATCAATCAGGATGATGCTGTCAGCTGGCTGCCTGGGCAGTACATGTCGGGAAATCCACGCACGGCTTGCAGCAAAGCGTTCGCACACCCTGAACTCCAGGTCCTGGCAAGGGCTTCTGGCGAGCTGGTTGACCAGGGCCATGGTTTCGCGCCGGTAGGGGTCGTTGTTTCTTTCGCAAAGACGAATCACCTTTTTTCCTTCCACCCTCAGGGCCTGGGTAACGGCTTCCAGCAGCGTGGTCTTGCCGGTGCCCTTGGGCCCATCGATGGAAACAAATAGCGGGCGGTTCATCTTTCAATACCTGTTGGCTCAGGCGCGGGATGAGACCACCGATCACCGCCTGCATACAAGCAATTATCGAAAGGAGAACATCTGTACTCCCCAGGTTTACGCACTTCCCCAAGTATCAACCTTGAGCCTTCCAGCCCACTTGTTCGAGGGCCATCAGCAAGCGTGCACCCTCAAGGCCAGGCACCTCTCGTCCATCTCCTGCCAGCATCGACCTGCCTGCCAGGATCGCGTTGACAATGGCTTCCTCCACGGCCTCGGCCGCCGCGGCGAACAGCGGCGAAATATGGTCGTTGTTGACCATCGCCACTTGCGCGGTCACCGGCAGATCGCGGCGGTTGTAATCGGCAGGCGCCAGCCCGGTGTTCCCCGTCGAGAAGGCCAGGAAGATGTCGCCACTGGAGTCATCGGTGCCGCCCCCGGTGCGGGCAATGCCCAGCGCAGCACGTTGCGCCAGGCGTTGACATTGATGTGGCAGCAACGGTGCATCGGTGGCCAATACCACCACGATCGAGCCCATGCCAGGGGTGTCCTGCTGGTCAAATGGCGAAGGGAGGCCAAGCAACACCCGGCCCACGGGATAGCCATCCACCCGCAACTCACGACGCTGGCCATGATTGGCCTGAACGAAGGCGCCCACCGTCCAGCCACCCTGCTCTGCCAGCAACACCCGTGACGCCGTACCAATCCCGCCTTTGAACTCATGGCAGATCATCCCGGTGCCGCCGCCTACGCCACCCTCGGCCACCGGCCCGCTGCATGCTGCCCCCAGCGCTTGCTGAACCAGGTCCGCGTTGACATGCTGGCCCCAGATGTCGTTCAACACGCCGTCGTAGGTCTCCATCACCACCGGCATGCACCAGTAGGTCGATGCGTCCGCCAGGGTCGCATGCTCGTGGGCGATCAGCGCGTCGCGCACCACCCCAACGCTGTGCGTGTTGGTGGTGGCAAGGGCGGTCGTCAACAGGCCCGCTTCACGAATCCACTCCAGGCCTGTGGCATCGCCATTGCCGTTCAATACATGGCAGCCGGCAAAACAAGGCTGATGGCGCGCCGGGCCTTCGCGGGGCTCGATGACACTGACACCGGTACGCACAGGTTTTCCGTCATGGGTCGTGTTCAGGGTGGCGTGGCCAACCCGTACACCCGGTACATCGGTGATTGCGTTGTACGGGCCCGGTTGGCCAAGGCCCAGCGTGATACCGAAGTCGCGTGCTCGCATCATGTCTCTCGCTCAAAGTTTCTGAAACGCCGGGCTCAACCTGCCATATGTGCCATACAGCAACATGGAGGTAAGCAGAAGCCCGACAATGATGAAGATGTCCCGGGCCGAAGCCGCACTCAGCAGGGTCGTCAGCAGGTAACCGGCACCGGTCACGGCAGCCAGTGCCGGCAACGGCCACAGCGGCATGCGGTACGGGTGCTCGCGATCACGGCGCAGTACCCGGCTGAACAGTGCGCACAACCCCACGACCAGGTACACACAGAGGATCAGCAGTACGGTGAAAGACGTGAGTTCTGCCAGGTTGGAGCTGAAGGTCAGGGCCGTGGAAGGCACGGCAAGGAACAGCGTGGCCAACCACGGCGACTCCCACTTGGGATGAATGCGGGTGAATGTACGGTTCAGGGCCGGCATCCACAACGCATCCCGCCCGCTGCTGTAGATCACCCGCCCACTCTGGATCACCAGGGCGATGATGGCGTTGAACACCGACAGGAAAATCCCGCCACTCACCAGGCGCGACAGCGTTTCGTTGCCATGCGCCGTCAGCAGGTAGCCAATCGGGTCCGGGCTGGCCAGCATCGCCTCCAGCGAGGGCGCGCCGATCAGCAGTGCCAGCAGCGGGATCACTTCGATGGCCACCACCAGCACCAGTGACCACAGCACCGCCTTGGGGATGCCACGCCCGCCGCACTTCATGTCTTCTGCCAGCAACACTGCGCCGCCAAAACCATTGAAGGAAAACAACGCCGTGCCGACCGCACCAATCACCAGCGCCCAGGGCGCCGCATGCAGTATCCCGTTATCGAGCACCAGTGGGCTGACCAGGCTGGTGAGCGGTTGCTGGGCATGGCCGAAGCCCAGCACCACGATCACCATCAGCGCCGCTACCTCAAGCAACAGGCAGATGCCGGTAACCCATGCGTTCAACTTTATATTGAGGATACCCAGCAGATACCCCAGGGCGACAATCACCAGGGCCACCGCCTGCCCATCAAGCTGGGAGCCCAGCGCCGCATTCAAGTACGTGGCAGCCCCGGTTGCCAGTACCGGTGGAATGAACACCAGCATCGCCAGCACGGTAAGAAAGGTGGCGTAACCGGCCATGCCGCCAAATACCCGTTTGGCAAACACGTACTCTCCCCCGGCAGCACTGTGGGCGCGCCCCAGTTCGGCATAGCAAAGTGCAAACATCAGCGCCAGCACGCCACCGAGCATGAAGGCCCAGATCACCCCGGTACCTGCTTGGGCGATGGCAAATGGCGCGATGACGAAGACCGAGCTGGCGGGGGTGACCGAAGATACGGTGATGGCGACGACATCAGCGACGCTCAGCGTCGGTTTCAGTTTCGAGAGGGGTGCACTACAGGACGTCATTTGTTCATCCTCACGTTGTTGTTAGTGTCAGGAGGCAGAACCAGGAAACGAAACATGGCGAGCTCGACGGCCCGCTTGATGGGGATGAAATCTATGCGCCAGCACCCAGTCGGACAATTCCCACTAAGGGGTACCCCCGGTTGACAGCTGTGGCAAAGCGAGCGCCAATGCCCTACCGCTTTCAGGGACGCCGTCGTGGACATTCTCTTTCATGAAGTTGCCGCTCATACCGCGTTGGCCAGAGCGATCGAGCAGATTGGCAGCCCGCGCTTCTGGCGCCAGCTGATCCTGGTGCTACGCCACTGGGTGCCGTTCGACAACGCACTGGCGATTCACTTCGCGGCCCATGGCGCGCCCCAGGTGCTTGAGGAATACGACGCCGCGCCAGCGCCGGCCGCAGGTGAGCTGTACCTGGACGGCCTGTACCTGCTGGACCCTTTCTACCAGGCCGCCCGCGAAGGCTTGGCCAGTGGTTGCTACCACCTGGAAGAAGTGGCCCCGGACCATTTCTGGCAAACGGACTATTACCAGAACTACTTCCAGGACCATGTGCTGGTGGACGAAATCCAGTTTCTGTTGCAGTTGCCGGACGGGGTGTTGTCACTGTCGCTGGGCATGCGCCGCGCTTTCGATGCAACGGAACTGGGCAAGTTCAACCTGGTCAGTGCCTGGGTGCTGGCCCTGCTTCAGCAGCACTGGGCGCGTAGCGACATCTCGGTGCCCGTGCGGCCACCGGTTGGCGATGCCTTGGCCAGGTTTGCCCAAGGCCTGTTGTCCGAGCGCGAGCTGGAAATTGCCCGCCTGATACTGCGCGGCTACTCGTCGAAGGCGATGGCGCAACGGCTGGGGATCTCGCCGGAGACCATCAAGGTGCACCGGCGCCACCTGTACGCGAAGCTGAACATCTCATCCCACCCGGAACTGTTTTCGATGTTCATCCGTGAGCTGGGGTTCACCGATGAACGCGCGGAGCCTACATCACCTTGAGTCAACCCAGCTGGGCCTGAAGAAACAGCGAAAACAACTCCGATTGCGACTTGATCCCCAGCTTGCTGTACATATGCTTGCGGTGCACCTTTACGGTTTCGACAGAGATTTCCAGCTTGCGCGCAATCTCCTTGCTCGAACAGCCGCTGAGCATCAGCCGGCCCACTTCCAGCTCACGTCCGGTCAGCGGCGACTGCATCTGCTCAACCTTCTCCTCCATGCGGCTTTGCCAGTGCGGCGCAGGCTTGGTGGCCGCCTCCAGCAACTCTCGCTCGAAAGCCATGCGCTGGCGCATCAGGCCAGACACCCAAGGCCGCAACAGTTCCAGCAGGGTGACCTGTTCAAGGGTGAAACGGCGTTTGCAGCCAAGTGAAAGGCAAAGCGTGCGTTGCGCATCCAGTTGCACGTTGAACTGAATTTCATCCGCTACCACGTTGAGGCGAAAGTAGCGCTGGTAGTAATCGGTCTGCTCGAAGCACTCGGGGGCGACGTCCGCCAGCCGCACCAGGCCAGATGCCGCAGCTTCGCGGCTGGCCACATAGAAGGGGTCCAGCAGGTACAGGCCGTTCAAGTAATCCTGGAACAGCGGATCAGGGTTGCCGTCCTCGCTGGGGCATTCGGCAAACACCTGCGGTTGCCCCGCCGAAAACAGCAGCGCGACCCAACTGTCGCAGGGCACGTATTCGTTCAACAGCCGCACCAGGGCAGGCCAGAAATGCGCTTTATCGAGCGTTTCGATCAGTTGGCCCACCGCTCGGTGCCAGGCAATGTCGTGCAGCGTAAAATTCATCCTCTACCCCTGCAGGGTTACCACGTGGGCGTAATACCCCCAGCGTGATCACCACCCCATAATCCGGGCTAGCTTACGCTGACCGAACCTTTACCGGGGTCGTTTTTTACGCCCCATGCCGCTTGCGCATGGTGGTTGAAGCAGACAGTCGAGGAATCCACATGAAGGTCGAACTGGTGCAACTGGCCGGTCGCGATGGCGACACCGCACACAATTTGCAGCGTACCATCGAGGCAATCAACAACTGCCACGCAGGTACCGACCTGCTGGTGTTTCCCGAAACCCAGCTGACAGGCTTCCCTACCGAAGACAACATTGGCCAGGTCGCCGAAACGCTCGATGGCCCGAGCATCACGGCCATTCAGCAGGCAGCCTGTGCGCGGGATGTTGCTGTAGTGGTGGGCATGGCCGAAGCCGCCGTCGACGGCAACTTCTACAACACCACCGTGCTGGTCACGCCGGAGGGCGTCGCCCTCAGCTACCGCAAGACCCACCTGTGGGCATCGGACTCCGGCGTGTTCACCCCAGGGGATCGCTATGCCACCACCCTGTTCAAAGGCGTGCGTGTCGGTTTGCTGATCTGCTTCGACATCGAATTCCCCGAATCCGCCCGCGCCCTGGGCCAGCTCGGCGCCGAGCTGATCATCGTCACCAACGGCAACATGGACCCGTATGGCCCAACTCACAAAACCGCCATCAGCGCACGTGCCATGGAAAACCAGGCCTTCGCGGTCATGGTCAACCGGGTCGGTGACGGTGATGGCGGCCTGGTCTTTGCCGGTGGCAGTGCCGTGGTCGACCCCTACGGCCAGTTGCTATGCGAAGCGGGCCGTGGCGAGTGCCGCATGACCGTCGAGCTGGCCATGGAGCAACTGCAACAAGCACGGCGCGACTACAGCTACATCGCCCAGCGCCGTATTCGCCTGCCAGGTGAACTGCTCGAGCATGAAAACGGCCTGCGCGAATTGATCATCCCCGCCTGATACTCCGCCATTCAAGCCCCCTCACGGGCAAGCAAGGCCGCCAAGAACGGCAGCACGTTCGACTCTGAATAACAATCACAAGCTGGAGCAAGCAGTAATGGCCACACTCAAGCGAACACTTTCGCTGGGTTCGGTGGTGCTTTTCGGCATCGCCTACATGACCCCGATCATCGTCCTTGGTACCTTTGGCATTCTGGCGGATACCACCGCAGGGATGGTGCCCGCAGCCTACCTTGCGGCCGCCATCGCCATGCTGTTCACCGCCTTGAGCTATGGCAACATGGCGCGCGCCTTCCCGGTTGCCGGGTCCGCCTATACCTACGTACGCAAGTCGATCAGCCCGCAACTGGGCTTCATCACCGGTTGGGCGGTGCTGCTCGACTACCTGTTCCTGCCCATGGCGATCTGGCTGATTGGTGCCGCCTACCTGCACTCGGCTTTCCCCAGTGTGCCGCAGGCCATCTGGGTTCTGGCGTTCATCGCTGTGACCACCACCATCAATGTGATTGGCCTGCGCCTGGCGAAAACCGTAAACGGCCTGCTGATGCTCATTCAGCTTCTGGTGCTGGCGGCGTTTGTCGCCCTCGCCGTGCACTACGTGTGGGGTGATCCCACGGTACCGCTATGGACCCTCGAGCCCTTTTACAACGAAGGTGCCCAGTTGCCGCTGATCATGAGCGGTGCCGCGATCGCCTGTTACTCCTTCCTCGGCTTCGATGCCGTCAGTACTCTGACTGAAGAGACCAAGGAGCCACGCAAGAACATCCCAAGGGCCATCCTGCTGATCACCCTGATTGGCGGCGGTCTGTTCATCGCCTGCAGCTACTTCGTGCAGCTGGCCCACCCGTCTACCGACTTCATCAACGCAGATGCGGCAGCCTATGAAATCGCCCAGAACATCGGCGGCGACCTGTTCGTGAGCGTTTTCCTGCTGGGGCTGATCGTTGGCCAGTTCACCTCTGGCCTGTCGGCTCAAGCCAGCGCCTCCCGGCTGCTGTATGCAATGGGCCGTGACGGTGTGTTGCCCAAGTCGTTCTTTGGCAAGCTGAGCGAGCGCTTCAGCACACCAGTGCCCAGTATCATCCTGTGCGGGGTCGTCGCCCTGCTCGCCTTGCGCATGGATGTGACCACGTCCACTTCGTTCATCAACTTCGGCGCCTTCCTGGCCTTCAGCCTGGTCAACCTGGCGGTCATCTTCCATTACTGGCTGGCCATGGGGCAACGCGGCGGCACAGCCGTACTTCTATACTTGGCATTCCCACTGGTGGGCTTGGTGTCCAACGTGTGGCTGATGGCAAGCCTGGATCACCTGGCAATCTACCTGGGGCTGGGATGGTTGTGCCTGGGCATGCTTTACCTGACCGCAATTACCCGCGGTTTCAGCAAGCAGCCACCCGAGATGCATTTCGAAGAAGCGTAGTGAATCACGTAGCAGGTAAGGGGCCGGAGCATGCAAACCTCTCGGCCTTGCTTGCAAGCGCGCTTTCACCTGCCGTGCCCAAATGCGGCAATGCCTGCTAGTCTGACGGACGATGGAGGCCGTGCTGGCTGCCTCCCCTTTAGCCACAGGCACCGGCCAATGACCTTCAACCCCCAAGTAAACCTGACCAACTGCGACCGCGAGCCCATCCAGACGCCCGGCAGCATCCAACCCCACGGCTGCCTGCTGGCCTGTGATGCATCGGCGACCGTGGTCCTGCGCCATTCAGTCAACGCCCCGGATGTGCTTGGCATAACAGGCGATATCAACGGCCAGAAGCTGCAAGCGGTGCTAGGGGACGAGGTAGCCCACACCTTGCGCAACGCGTTGGCCCGTACTCGCGAAGCCTCGCGCCCTGCACTCAGCTTCAGCGTTAGGCTGCCTAACGGCCAGGCTTTCGATGTCGCCGCCCACCTGTTCAAAGGCACTGCGATCCTGGAGTTCGAACCGGCCGGCGCCAGCATCGCCGAGCCTATTGAACTGGCGCGAACCCTGATTGCCCAGCTGCGCGAAATCGACCAAACCAGCAAATTGTTCCGCGACGCCGCCCGCTTTGTCCGGGCAGTGCTTGGCTATGACCGGGTGATGATCTACCAGCTAGGCACCGACGGTGCCGGCAAGGTGGTCGCAGAGGCCAGGCGCAGCGACCTCGAAAGCTTCATGGGCCAGTACTTTCCCGCGTCCGACATCCCGCAGCAGGCCCGTGCGCTTTATCTGCGCAACCCGATCCGGGTCATTTCCGACGCCCAGTTCAAAACGGTGGCCATCGAACCTGTCCTCGATCCGTCAGGCGAACCGCTCGACCTGTCCTACGCGCACCTGCGCAGCGTGTCGCCGATCCATTGCGAGTACCTGTGCAACATGGGCGTGGGCGCCTCGATGTCGATATCGGTGATCGTCAACGGCGAACTGTGGGGAATGATCGCCTGCCACCACTATGCACCCCGCACCCTGGCCATGGGGCAGCGGGTAGCCGCGGAGATGTTCGGCGAGTTCTTCTCCCTGCACATCGAGACCTTGCGCAGCCGGCAGAAGCTCGAAGCTGCCGTGCAGGTTCACAAAGCGCTGGACAGCATGCTGCGCGACGCCAACCAGACCGCTGACATCGATACGTTCTTCCACGCACGCCTGCCACGGTTGATGTCGCTGATCCCCTGCGATGGCATCGGCATGTCGCTACAAGGCCGCTGGTCAACCGTCGGCCTGGCGCCGCCTAAAACGGCCGTCCCCGATTTGCTGCGCCTGGCAGACATGGTCAGCGAAGGCCGGACCTGGGCGTCCAACCGTCTGTCGATGGTATTACCTTCAGCCCAGGCATACTTTACCGAAGTATCGGGCGTCCTGATCATCCCGATGTCGCAGCAGCCGAGGGATTACCTGATCTTCTTCCGCAAGGAGGTGGTCGAGACGCTCGACTGGGCCGGGGACCCGAACAAGACCTACGACAGCGGCTTGCTGGGCGACCGCCTGACACCCCGCAAAAGCTTTGCCATCTGGAAAGAAACCGTTCACCAGCAGTCGCTGCCCTGGACCGAACAGGACCGCCAGTTTGGCGACTCCATCCGTACCGCCATCGTCGAAGTGGTGCTGTACAACAGCGAACTACTGGCCAGCGAGCGCACGAAGGCGGAAGTGCGCCAGCGCATCCTCAACGAAGAACTCAATCATCGGGTCAAGAACATTCTGTCGTTGATCGGCGCTCTGGTTGCCCACCCGACCTCGGAAAGCCAGACACTGCAGGACTACGTGGCGACACTGAAGGGGCGCATCCAGGCGTTGTCTCTCGCTCACGATCAAGTGGTACGTGGTGATGGTGGCGGGCGACTGGCCAAGCTGCTGGAGGCAGAGCTTTCACCCTACCGCACCGCCGCTGGGGTGATCGAGCTGCAGGGCCCGAATGTTACCCTTGATGCCCGCGCCTATTCGGTCATGGCTTTGGTGCTGCACGAGCTGGCAACCAATGCCGCCAAATACGGCGCGCTGTCGCGGGCTGGCGGCAAGCTTGCAGTGAGCTGGGCCATCGACGCTACCAACGCCTGCGCCATCAGTTGGCGTGAAAGCGGCGGGCCAACGGTTCGGCCACCTACCCGCAATGGCTTTGGCTCGGTGCTGATCGACCGCAGTATCCCGTTCGACCTTGGCGGCACGAGCGCGGTGGAGTATCACGCCGAAGGCCTGCAAGGGTTGTTCAAGATTCCTGCAATGCACCTTTCCGTGGCCGAGGCTGCCGAACCCGCGAGCCTGGCTGCGCCCATCGCACGTGCCAAGGATATCTTCGCAGCGCAAACAGGGCTGAGTGTGCTGATCCTCGAAGACCAGCTGGTGATCGCGATTGGCCTGGAACAGATTCTCAACGATGCGCAGATCAAGGACGTGATCACCGCCAGCTCCGAAGATGAAGCCTTGCGCTTGATTGCCAGTCGCACACCGGATGCCGCGATATTGGATGTCAACCTGGGCACTGGCACATCCATTTCTGTGGCCGATGAACTGGTGCGTCGGCAGATTCCGTTCCTGTTCGCCACCGGCTATGGCGACAGCATCAGCATTCCCGAGCACCTGCAGCACGTGCCCGTCACACGCAAGCCCTATGACGCCAATGCCATTCTGGCCAGCTTGAAACGGTTGCTCGATCTGGGCTGAATGGTTGTAGCAGCCTCGTGCTGCGAAAAGGCCCGTACGGCTGACAGTGATGTGTCGGCTATACGGGCCTCTTCGCAGCACAAGGCTGTTACAACAAGGGCACGGCGCCAGCCATGAAGTGGCGCCAGCCCTGTCAGGCGTTATACCGCCAGCGCGCGCTCACGCAACTCGCTGTTGAGGATGCGGTCGTTCTCGCTGTAGTCGACCGGGCAGTCGATCACGTGCACGCCTGGGGTCTTGATGCAGTGTTCCAGCAGCGGCAGCAGGCCTTCGGCGCTTTCCACGCGGTGGCCATTGGCACCATAGGCTTCGGCGTATTTGACGAAGTCCGGGTTGCCGTAGTCCAGGCCGAAATCGGTGAAGCCCATGTTGGCCTGCTTCCAGCGGATCATGCCATAGCCGTCGTCACGCAGGATCACCACGGTGATGTGCATGCCCAGACGTACCGCAGTTTCCAGCTCCTGGCTGTTCATCATGAAGCCACCGTCACCGCACACCGAAATCACCGGGCGGTCCGGGTGCACCAGGTGCGCGGCCATCGCCGATGGCAAGCCGGCGCCCATGGTCGCCAGGGCGTTGTCCAGCAGCACGGTGTTGGGCTTGTGCGCCTTGTAGTTACGGGCGAACCAGATCTTGTAGATGCCGTTGTCCAGGGCAACGATGCCTTCGGACGGCAGTACACGACGGATGTCGGCCACCAGGCGCTGCGGGTAGACCGGGAAGCGGTTATCGTCGGCACCTTCGGCGATCTGTGCTTCGTTGGCTTCACGAATGGCCATCAGGCGGGTGAAGTCCCAGTGCGACGTGTCGTTCAGCGCTTCGCTGATCTGCCACACGGCGTTGGCAATGTCGCCGATCACTTCAACCTGCGGGAAGTACACGGCATCGACTTCAGCGGAGCGGAAGTTGATGTGAATGACCTCGGTGCCGCCACGGACCATGAAGAATGGCGGCTTCTCGATCACGTCGTGGCCGATGTTGATGATCAGGTCGGCCGCTTCGACGGCGCGGTGAACGAAGTCACCCGACGACAGCGCAGCGTTGCCCAGGAAGCGCGGGTGGCGCTCGTCGACCACACCCTTACCCATCTGGGTGGTGATGAACGGGATACCGGTTTTGTCGATCAGTTGCTTGAGGACCTTGGCGGTCATCTTGCGGTTGGCGCCTGCGCCGATCACCAGGATCGGGTTACGGGCGTTCAGCAGTTTCTCGACGGCTGCTTCGATGGCCACGTGCTCGGCCAGCGGGCGGCGGTGCAGGCTGCGCGGGATCGGCAGTGCATCAGTCTGCTCGGCGGCGATGTCTTC
>NZ_QJRC01000094.1 GCF_013393325.1 Pseudomonas hunanensis | reverse complement strand
GAATGTTGATTTCTGACTTTTGTCAGATCGTTCTTTAAAAATTCGGATATGTGATAGAAATAGACTGATGGCCAGTTTCACTGCTGGTTAATCAGGCTAAGGTAAAATTTGTGAGTTCTGCTCGAAAGAGCGACGTGCGAATTTTCGGCGAATGTCGTCTTCACAGTATAACCAGATTGCTTGGGGTTATATGGTCAAGTGAAGAAGCGCATACGGTGGATGCCTTGGCAGTCAGAGGCGATGAAAGACGTGGTAGCCTGCGATAAGCTTTGGGGAGTCGGCAAACAGACTGTGATCCAGAGATCTCTGAATGGGGGAACCCAGCCAGCATAAGCTGGTTATCTTGTACTGAATACATAGGTGCAAGAGGCGAACCAGGGGAACTGAAACATCTAAGTACCCTGAGGAAAAGAAATCAACCGAGATTCCCTTAGTAGTGGCGAGCGAACGGGGACCAGCCCTTAAGTTGGTTTGAGATTAGTGGAACGCTCTGGAAAGTGCGGCCATAGTGGGTGATAGCCCCGTACACGAAAATCTCTTATCAATGAAATCGAGTAGGACGGAGCACGAGAAACTTTGTCTGAATATGGGGGGACCATCCTCCAAGGCTAAATACTACTGACTGACCGATAGTGAACCAGTACCGTGAGGGAAAGGCGAAAAGAACCCCGGAGAGGGGAGTGAAATAGAACCTGAAACCGTATGCGTACAAGCAGTGGGAGCCTACTTTGTTAGGTGACTGCGTACCTTTTGTATAATGGGTCAGCGACTTATATTCAGTGGCGAGCTTAACCGAATAGGGGAGGCGTAGCGAAAGCGAGTCTTAATAGGGCGTTTAGTCGCTGGGTATAGACCCGAAACCGGGCGATCTATCCATGGGCAGGTTGAAGGTTAGGTAACACTGACTGGAGGACCGAACCGACTACCGTTGAAAAGTTAGCGGATGACCTGTGGATCGGAGTGAAAGGCTAATCAAGCTCGGAGATAGCTGGTTCTCCTCGAAAGCTATTTAGGTAGCGCCTCATGTATCACTGTAGGGGGTAGAGCACTGTTTCGGCTAGGGGGTCATCCCGACTTACCAAACCGATGCAAACTCCGAATACCTACAAGTGCCGAGCATGGGAGACACACGGCGGGTGCTAACGTCCGTCGTGAAAAGGGAAACAACCCAGACCGTCAGCTAAGGTCCCAAAGTCATGGTTAAGTGGGAAACGATGTGGGAAGGCTTAGACAGCTAGGAGGTTGGCTTAGAAGCAGCCACCCTTTAAAGAAAGCGTAATAGCTCACTAGTCGAGTCGGCCTGCGCGGAAGATGTAACGGGGCTCAAACCATGCACCGAAGCTACGGGTATCACCTTTTGGTGATGCGGTAGAGGAGCGTTCTGTAAGCCTGTGAAGGTGAGTTGAGAAGCTTGCTGGAGGTATCAGAAGTGCGAATGCTGACATGAGTAACGACAATGCGAGTGAAAAACTCGCACGCCGAAAGACCAAGGTTTCCTGCGCAACGTTAATCGACGCAGGGTTAGTCGGTCCCTAAGGCGAGGCTGAAAAGCGTAGTCGATGGAAAACAGGTTAATATTCCTGTACTTCCAGTTATTGCGATGGAGGGACGGAGAAGGTTAGGCCAGCCTGGCGTTGGTTGTCCAGGTTTAAGGTGGTAGGCTGGAATCTTAGGCAAATCCGGGATTTCAAGGCCGAGAGCTGATGACGAGTTGCCTTTAGGCGACGAAGTGGTTGATACCATGCTTCCAAGAAAAGCTCCTAAGCTTCAGATAACTGGGAACCGTACCCCAAACCGACACAGGTGGTTAGGTAGAGAATACCAAGGCGCTTGAGAGAACTCGGGTGAAGGAACTAGGCAAAATGGCACCGTAACTTCGGGAGAAGGTGCGCCGGCGAGGGTTAAGGACTTGCTCCGTAAGCCCATGCCGGTCGAAGATACCAGGCCGCTGCGACTGTTTATTAAAAACACAGCACTCTGCAAACACGAAAGTGGACGTATAGGGTGTGACGCCTGCCCGGTGCCGGAAGGTTAATTGATGGGGTTAGCGCAAGCGAAGCTCTTGATCGAAGCCCCGGTAAACGGCGGCCGTAACTATAACGGTCCTAAGGTAGCGAAATTCCTTGTCGGGTAAGTTCCGACCTGCACGAATGGCGTAACGATGGCGGCGCTGTCTCCACCCGAGACTCAGTGAAATTGAAATCGCTGTGAAGATGCAGTGTATCCGCGGCTAGACGGAAAGACCCCGTGAACCTTTACTATAGCTTTGCACTGGACTTTGAATTTGCTTGTGTAGGATAGGTGGGAGGCTTTGAAGTGGGGACGCCAGTTCTCATGGAGCCATCCTTGAAATACCACCCTGGCAACTTTGAGGTTCTAACTCAGGTCCGTTATCCGGATCGAGGACAGTGTATGGTGGGTAGTTTGACTGGGGCGGTCTCCTCCCAAAGAGTAACGGAGGAGTACGAAGGTGCGCTCAGACCGGTCGGAAATCGGTCGTAGAGTATAAAGGCAAAAGCGCGCTTGACTGCGAGACACACACGTCGAGCAGGTACGAAAGTAGGTCTTAGTGATCCGGTGGTTCTGTATGGAAGGGCCATCGCTCAACGGATAAAAGGTACTCCGGGGATAACAGGCTGATACCGCCCAAGAGTTCATATCGACGGCGGTGTTTGGCACCTCGATGTCGGCTCATCACATCCTGGGGCTGAAGCCGGTCCCAAGGGTATGGCTGTTCGCCATTTAAAGTGGTACGCGAGCTGGGTTTAGAACGTCGTGAGACAGTTCGGTCCCTATCTGCCGTGGACGTTTGAGATTTGAGAGGGGCTGCTCCTAGTACGAGAGGACCGGAGTGGACGAACCTCTGGTGTTCCGGTTGTCACGCCAGTGGCATTGCCGGGTAGCTATGTTCGGAAGAGATAACCGCTGAAAGCATCTAAGCGGGAAACTTGCCTCAAGATGAGATCTCACTGGGATCTTGAATCCCCTAAAGGGCCGTCGAAGACTACGACGTTGATAGGTTGGGTGTGTAAGCGCTGTGAGGCGTTGAGCTAACCAATACTAATTGCCCGTGAGGCTTGACCATATAACACCCAAGCAATTTGCGCGTCAGCCAAATTGCGGTGGTGAAGATGATACGAACCGAAAGTTCGCAACGAACCACACAATCACATATCCGAATTCGCTGGGCTGTCCATCTGGACATTCTGGCTACAGAATTTCTTGACGACCATAGAGCATTGGAACCACCTGATCCCATCCCGAACTCAGCAGTGAAACGATGCATCGCCGATGGTAGTGTGGGGTTTCCCCATGTGAGAGTAGGTCATCGTCAAGATTCATTTCGCAAAACCCCTATCTGCGCATGCAGGTAGGGGTTTTGTCTTTGTGGCTTGAAATCCAAGCCCCACACATTGTCGCTTCTACAGTTCATGAAATGTGCGTCATCTATGCCTGACGAATCGCGGGACAATGCTACGCTCGCGGAAATACTCATCACGGATACCTACCATGGAAATGAACTGGCACCAGGCCCTGCAAGAGAGCCTGAGCTGGCTGGCGATCGCCTCGTTCATCACCCTTGTCTGCTTCACTGCAGCCGCAGCACTGGCTGTGCGTTGCACGCGCTGGGGTAGCCAGTTCTGGCAGCTCGCCGGGCCCTATTTCAGTTTCAGGCGCAGTTGGCGACCGTTGCTGGTGTTTGCCCTTCTGCTGGTACTGACGCTGTTCTCGGTTCGGCTCAATGTGCTGTTTTCATTCTGGTACAACGGCTTCTACAGCGCCCTGCAGGGCCTCGACCAAGCCGCTTTCTGGTACCTGCTCGGGGTCTTCGCGGTACTGGCCACCATCCACGTGCTGCGCTCGTTGTTTACCTTCTATGTAAGCCAGGCATTCAGCATCAAGTGGCGGGTCTGGTTGACCGAGCGCCTGACCCACGACTGGATGCAGGGCGATGCCTACTACCGTGGCCAGTTCCTCGCCGAGCCGGTGGACAACCCCGACCAGCGTATCGAACTGGACGTCAACGCCTTCGTCACCAACTCGGTCACCCTTGCCCTGGGCGCGGTCAGTGCGCTGGTTTCACTGGTGGCGTTCACCGGTATCCTCTGGGGGCTGTCAGCACCGTTGACAGTGGCTGGGGTGGAGATCCCTCGGGCGATGGTGTTTGCCGTGTACCTGTATGTCATCGTCGCCACCTGGGTCGCCTTCCGCCTCGGGCGCCCGCTGATCCGCCTGAACTTCCTCAACGAAAAACTCACCGCCAACTTCCGTTACGCGTTGATGCGCCTGCGTGAGAACGCAGAGAACATTGCCTTCTATCAAGGTGCGCAAGTGGAGCGGGGCACGTTGCTGGGCCGTTTTGCTGCCTTGATCGTCAATGCCTGGGCATTGGTGTTCCGGAACCTGAAGTTCAGTGGCTTCAACCTGGGTGTCAGTCAGGTTGCCGTGGTGTTCCCGTTCATTCTCCAGGCGCCGCGCTTCTTCAGTGGCGCGATAAAGCTGGGCGACGTCATGCAAACGTCCCAGGCCTTTGGCCAGGTGCAGGACTCTTTGTCGTTCTTCCGAGAGTCGTACGATGCGTTCGCCCAGTATCGCGCTACGCTCGACCGTCTGACCGGTTTTCTCGATGCTAACGAGCAGGCAAGTGGGTTGCCGCGAGTGACTACCGAAGACCAGGCGCATGCGCTGCAGATCATGGGGCTGCAGGTACTACGCCCGGACGGACACGCCCTTATCGCCGACCTGGACTTGAGCTTGCACGCCGGTCAGGCGTTGTTGATCAAAGGGCCATCGGGCAGTGGCAAGACCACGCTGCTGCGCGCCCTGGCAGGGTTGTGGCCGTATGCCGAAGGTGAAGTCAGGCGGCCGACGGGTCACCAGGCGTTGTTCCTGTCGCAGCGCCCGTACCTGCCGCTAGGTGATTTGCGTACCGTCATTGCCTACCCGGCAGCCGGCAAGCCCGAGGATGAGGCGCGAATGCAGCAGGCGTTGCGCCAGGTCAACCTGGCCCACCTGGCCGAACGCCTGGACGTCAGCAGCGACTGGTCACACATCCTCTCGGTGGGTGAGCAGCAGCGCCTGGCGTTCGCCAGGGTGCTGTTCAACCGGCCGCAGGTGGTGTTCCTCGACGAGTCCACCTCAGCGATGGATGAGGGGCTCGAGCATGCCCTGTATGCGCTGCTGCGCTCAGAAATGCCGGGTGCATTGCTGGTCAGTGTCGGCCACCGCAGCACGCTGGCAGGGTTCCATACCCACCGGCTGGAGGTGAACGGGCAGGGCGGCTGGACGTTGCTGGAGCAGCAGGCAGCGATGGCCTAGCCCGGATCGATCCAAGCATGTATCCGCCAGCCCCACCACCAGAGGCTGGCGGTCATGGACATGGCGGTGGTAGTGATCATGATCCTGTCACCTTCATTAGCGTCAGTCCCGCCAGGGTGGCGCCGGCAAACCCCGCCCCGACCAGGAACGTTGCCTGGAACCCCACACCATCCCACAGCAATCCGGCTACCACGCTGGCCACCAGCAGCGCTACACCGGTCAGCAGGTTGAACAGGCCGAAGGCGGTACCACGCAGGTTGGCCGGGGCGCTGTCGGCGATCATGGCCGCGAAAATGCCTTGGCTGAAGCCCAGGTGCAAGCCCCAGGCCGCTACCCCAAGGGCCAACCCGGCCCAGCCCGGCAGCAGGGCCAATAGCAGGTCGGCAGTGATCAGCAAACCCAGCCCGACCATCAGCACGCCACGGCGCCCCACCCGGTCCGACAGCACCCCGGCGGGGTAGGCCGACAGTGAGTAGGCCAGTGCCATCAATACCAGCACCGCCGGCGCCCACAAAGGTGCCAGGCCCATGTCTTGCGCACGCAGCAGCAGGAATGCCTCGCTGAAGCGGGCGAGGGTGAATAACGTGGCCAGGCCGATCAGGCGCCAATAGGGCGGCCCAAGGCGCCCCAGTTCGTGCAGTGCCAACGGTGAGCGTACCGGCCGCCCCGTGGCCGGCGTTTCAGGTTCGCGAACGAAGGCGATGAGGATGTATACCGCCACGAAAGCAGGGATCACCGCCACCCAGAATACGGTCTGGAAATGGCTCGCGGTCAGCCACATCAACACGATCGCCAACAACGGTCCGAGGAAGGCGCCCACGGTGTCGAGGGCCTGGCGCAGGCCGAACGCCGCGCCACGCAACTCGGCTGGCGTAACATCGGCCACCAGCGCATCGCGCGGCGCCCCACGAATGCCTTTTCCGACCCGGTCGACGAAGCGTGCCGCCGTCAGCCACTCAAGCCCCGAGGCCATGGGAAATACCGGTTTGGTCAGCGCACCCAGGCCGTAGCCGAGTACCGTCAGCAGCTTGCGTTTGCCCAGCCGGTCGCTGAGAGCACCGGAAAATACCTTGGTGATCGATGCAGTCGCCTCGGCGATGCCTTCGATAAAGCCCACAGCTACTACCGAAGCACCAAGCACACTGACCATGTACAAGGGCAACAGGGCGTGGATCATTTCCGAGGAGATGTCCATGAACATCGACACGAAGCCCAGTGCCCAGACACTGCGAGGGATTTTCGTCAGGCCCCTGGCGGGGCTTGCGGGGCTGCTGTCTTCATTGCTGCGCATCTGGGCTCTCGGCAGAGTTGTACGTTCGAAACTGTAGGAGCCCCTACGCAGGATGCAAATCGGATGTCGCAAGTGAAAGCAGGTACATGCTCAGGCAGATAACCCCCACAGCTCTTAGACGGGCTGCGCACCAATCAACAGCTGCGCCGTCTGCAAACAGCACTTTTCTGCCTTGCGGGCGCTGAAAGCCCTATGGTCCAGTGCCCACTCCAACCAGAAGCCATCAATCAAAGCGGTGATAATCAGCGCGCTGCCCTTGGCATCTAGCGCCAGGTCTCGCTCGGCTGCGATGGCTTTGAACACCCCCTCAAGCTCCTTGCGGTAGTCAGCATAGAGTTTGCGATTGAGCTCCCGCAGTTGCTCGGAAGACACCGCCGCGCTCCAGAAGCCGAGCCAAGTGGTGAGGATGAACTCATTGAAAATGCTGCCCCGGAATGAGGAGCGGATGATCGCGGTGAGACGCTCCACAGGCGTACTGCCCTTGGTTTCCAGATAGCGGCGGGTCTCCTCGCGCAACTGGTTGGTGAGCTCCTGATAGGTGGCGAGCATCAGTTCGTCCTTGCTGGAGAAATGATGACCGATCAGCCCGACCGACACCTCGGCCTCGTCGCAGATGCGTTCGATGGTAGTGCCGGCGTGGCCGAAGCGCGTGATGCAGCGCATGGTCGCTTCGACGATGGCCTTGCGCCGTGTCTCTGGATCGACTCTGGTCCTGCGCTTTCGGGGCTTATCGTTCTGGCTGTCCACGCTCATGGCTGAATCCGTTTCTCTCACTGGAATGGCAAGCCCGCCCGATGCAGAGCACCGGGCGGGGACGCCAATCTAACAAGATTTACCGATGCGTGCAGGTGCCGAAGCTCAACCTCAAGCTGTTGCGCCGTTTTCCAGGTCCTGATCGAGGCGGCCGACCTGACTGAGCTCTTGTTTAATGTTTTGCGAGCGGCACAGCCACCAGTAAGCGAGCGCCGATACTGCAAGGCCGATCGGCATGCTGATGTCGGCGCCGTCCAGTTGCCGCGCCACGTAACCGGTGTACAGCCCAGTCGCGGAGAATGGCAGCATGACCACGAAGCCCACCAGGTAGGCACCAATGCCCCGCCAGTTCCAGCGTCCATAGATGCCTTTGGGCTTGAAAATTTCCCGGATAGAGAACTTGCCGTGACGCACTACGTAGAAGTCCACCAGGTTGATCGCCGTCCAAGGCGTGAACAGGTACAGCAGGATTGCGAGGAAGTCACCGAAGTCCTTTACGAAGTTGTCGGAGGCGGTCATCGCGATATAGATCGCCGCGCCGCCCACTGCCAGCATCGATAGCACACGCTTGAGCAGGGTCGACGTCTGGGGCTTCACCGTGTCGACGATGCTCAAGAGCGTGATCGACGCGCCGTAGAAGTTCTGTGCGGCACTGGTCACCAGGCTCAGCACGGCGAGAATCAGGACAAACTCGCCGAAACCGTGGAACACCATGTCGCCCAGCAGCACCAAGCCCTTGGCGAGATTCTGGCCGGGACTCAAGGCGGCGGCCAACGCGCCGAGGAGCATCATCCACACGCCACCGATCATCGCGCCCAGGTACGTCCACCAGAACGATGAGCGGACACTGACATTCGGCGGCAGGTAGCGCGAGTAGTCCGACACATAGATCGCCCAGCTCAACTGGTACGCGGCGGCAACAAAAAACTGCGCAAGGAAGGGCGTGGCCTTGAAACCGCTGAGGGTCAAGTGCTCCTGCGGCAGTTTCACGTAGACGCACAGGCCGACGGTAAACACCGCCATGACCCCGATCAGCAGGAACGCCAGCCAGCGCTGCACCTTGTGGAAGGTGTTGTAGCCGGCGATGGCCATGGCGATGGCCACTAGCGAGAAGAGGATCGCCGAGGGCTCCTGCGGGGCGTCGAACAGCTCGTGCAGGGTCTGCCCCACCAGCAGTTGGTTGAAGGCGTTGTAGCCAACGTAGGTGACGATGGCCACCACGTACACCAACAGCGCTCCCAAGTAGCCGAACTGCGGCCGCGACTGGATCAGTTGCGGCAGCCCCATCTGTGGCCCCTGGGTGGAGTGCCCGGCCATGAACAGGGTGCCGAAGGCACAACCGAGGAAGATGGCGATGGCGGACCACATCAGGTTGGCCCCCAGGCCGATGCCGATGATGCCTACCGCCAGGGTGGTCAGGTGCGCCTCGCCACAGAACCAGATTGGCCACAGGTGCCAAGCCTTGCCGTGGCGCTCGGCGAGGGGCACGTAGTCGATGGAACGGGTTTCCAGATTCAGCCGTCCGTTGGCGGAGGCAGTCTTGGGAGCTGACATGGGGTTCGTACCTTTATTGATATTGTTGTGAGCACAGCAAGGTCGTCGCTTCCCGCGACTAGGCCCGTTTCTCTTCCAGGGCTTGATGCAGCAGCGCTTCCAGGTCTTCGAGACTGCTTGGGCGCGGGTTGGTCTGCCGCGCCGGATCACCCATGGCTTTGCGCGCAATGGCTGGAATGTCATCGCTGCGTAAGCCCAGCGAGGCCAGGGAAACCGGGATGGCAAGGCGGTCCAGGCACGCACAGATCGCCCGTTGGAAACTCTCGAAGTCTTCGCCCGCCAACCCCATGGCGCGACACACCGGCCCCAGGCGCGGCTCGATGGCCGCGCGGTTGAAGCGCAGCACCCTGGGCAGAATCATGGCGTTGGTCAAACCATGATGGCTGTTGTAGGTGGCACCGACCATGTGGCTGAGCGCATGGACCAGGCCAAGCCCTTTGAGGAAGGCCACGCCCGCCAGGCACGAACCGATCAGCATGCGTCCGCGTGCTTCGAGATCGTCGCCCTGTTCCACAGCTTGCTCCAGGGAACCCCAGAGCAGTTCCAGCGCCTGCAGCGCGGCGCCGTCGCAGAGCGGATTGAAGGTTGGCACGAAGTAGGCTTCCAGGGCATGGATGACCGCATCCAGGCCGGTCCAGGCCGTCAGGTGCGCCGGCAGGCTGAGGGTCAGTTCGGGGTCGAGGATCACCGCCTGGGGACGCGCCAGCGGATGCCAGACGCAGCCTTTGATAGCGCGCTCGCTGTCGGTGAGCATCGCCGTGCTCTCGGTCTCGGCACCGGTGCCGGCGGTGGTCGGGATGCAGATCACCGGCGGGAAATCGTTGGCGACCAGGCCTTCGGGTACCGGCTTGTCGAAATCGAACGCCCACAACGGCAGACGTGTCTGCCGGGCCACCAGGGCCACGGCCTTGCCGCCGTCCAGGCCACTACCGCCACCGAGGGCGATGATGCCGTCGGCGCGCCACTCGCGAAACGCCGCGGCGCCTTTGAGCACGGCGCGATCACTGGGGTTGGGCTCGACCTCGCCGAACAGCCCGCATGCCAGGCCCGCATCGTTCAGCAAGTCCTGCAGCTCGGCCACGAAGGGCAGGCGCATCGAGCCCTGGTCGGTCACGATCAACGGCCGGGAAATGCCATGCCGTTTGCACAGCTCGACCAGCGCGGTCCGCGCGCCAGGGCCGTACTCGATGGGAAGTGGCAGGCTCCAGCTCTGCCGCGACAGGGGGGAAAGATTGTCAATCACGGTATTGCACCTTCAGCAGCGGATGATGGTCGACTTGAGTTCGCTGTACTTGTCCAGGGCGTGCACGGAGTTGTCCCGGCCATTGCCGGACTCCTTGAAGCCACCGAACGGGAAGTTCATGTCGAGCAGCTCGTCGTAGCAGTTCACCCACACGGTGCCGGCACGCAGGCGTCGCGAGGCACGGCGGATGGCGCCGAGGTCGGCCGACCAGAAGGCCGCCGCCAGGCCGTATTCGCTGGCATTGGCGACAGCGATGGCGTCGTCCAGCCCATCGAATTCGATGACGCTCAGCACCGGCCCGAAGACCTCTTCGCGGGCGATGCGCGAGGTGGCGTCAGTGGCGAAGATGGTCGGTTGCAGATAGTGGCCGCCGGGGACCGCCGCGCAGTCCTCGCCCCCCAGCAGCAGGCGCGCTTCACGCTTGCCCAGCTCGATGTATTGGCGTACACGCTGGTACTGGGCTTCATCGATCAGGCTGCCGGTGACGCTGGTCGGGTCCAACGGGTCGCCGGGCAAGTAGGCGCGCGCGGCCTCCAGCAGTTCGGCGATGAAGGCCCCGGCGATAGGGCGCTGCACCAACAGGCGCGAACCTGCGCTGCACACCTGGCCCATGTTGCTGAACACCGCAGCCGCGGCAGCCTCAGCCGCACGGTGCAGGTCCGGGCAGTCGGCCATGACGATGTTCGCCGATTTGCCGCCCAGCTCCAGCCAGACGCGCTTGAGATTGCCGTCCGCCGCATTGCGGCTGATCTGCCGGCCAACAGCGCCGGAGCCGGTGAAGGCCAGGCAGTCGATCTGCGGGTGCAGGCTGAGCAGGCGACCGGTCTCGCCATCGCCCGGCACCACGTTGAAAACGCCCTCGGGAATACCCGCCTCGCGGGCAAGGCCGGCAATGCGCAAGGCGCTCAGCGGGCTCTTCTCCGAAGGCTTGAGGATTAGGCTGTTGCCGGCGGCCAGGGCCGGGGCGAACTTCCAGGTCGCCATCAGCAGCGGGTAGTTCCAGGGCACTATTGCCGCCACCACGCCGACCGGCTCGCGGGTCACGGTGCCGAGGAACTGCGGATCGCAGGCGGGCACCTCGCCGGTGACCTTGTCGACCAGCTCGGCGAACCATTCCAGGCAGTAGATGGAACTGGGAATATCCACCGCCGTGGTATCGGCGATGGGTTTGCCAGTGTCCAGGGTTTCCAGCAGCGCCAGCTCCTCGGCGTGCTCCCTCATCAACGCAGCCCAGCGCAGCAGAACGGCCTTGCGCTGGCGTGGTACCAGGTCGGCCCAGCCACCGCGCTCGAATGCCCCGCGGGCGGCAGCCACGGCGCGTTCTACGTCAGTCCCACGGCACAACGCAACCTGCGCCAGCTCGCGGCCATCAATCGGGCTGCACACAGCAAACGTCTCGCCTTCGCTGGCCCCCACATAGGCACCGGCGATGAACGCACGCGCCTCCACCACCAGGTCGGTGCTTCGTCCACGCCAATAGACGGCATCTCTGAGTTGCGGCATGCGCATCTCCTCATGTTGTTTTTGTTTAGGCTCGGAGATCCTATGGCATACTGAAAATCTATTCAATAGTGAGGCGGTTGCTATTGAAGACTTTTTCAGTAATGACCGAAAATGGTAGCGCTATTTTTTCCGCCAAGGTCACCAGAGGGCTCGGTGACAAATAGCGAGCTCGGCGTTGCCGAGTCCGCCGCGAGCCTAAAGCGGCGCTCTATTCCGCGGTTCAGCAAAGTTCCGTTACAAACATGTAAAGTTCGTAAATAAGATTTACTCGCATTTGCGATTCCCTATATTTACCACCCCTGTTGGCCGCCAAACTGTGTTTGCGGGGCCGGTGGGCGAGGGCTCCCGGTTTCCGACAGGGATGTGCCTTTTTGCTCATGAATCGCAGGAGATGTACCCATGCAGTGCAGAACTTCACCCAACAGCCTGGCCCTGGCGTTCGTCGCGCTGGCGTCGCCGGCCATGATGGCCACCGCGGCAGAAGCCGAGGAGCAGCGTGCGGGTGAGGTGCTGGAAGTGCCGGTTGCCGACAATGCGTTGGTGATCCAGGACACCCTGATCACTGCCGAGCGCGAAGCGCGACAGGCCCTGGGTACGTCGATCATCACCGCCGAAGACATCAAGCGCCACCCGCCGGCCAATGACCTGTCCGACATTATTCGCCGCGAGCCCGGCGTCAACCTGACCGGCAACAGCGCCAGTGGCGCACGCGGCAACAACCGCCAGATCGACCTGCGCGGCATGGGCCCGGAAAACACCCTGATCCTCATCGACGGCAAGCCGTCCAGCGCGCGCAACGCCGTGCGCTATGGCTGGAACGGTGACCGAGATACCCGGGGTGAAACCAATTGGGTGCCGGCCGAAGCGGTCGAGCGCATCGAGATCCTGCGGGGCCCGGCCGCCGCACGATACGGCTCCGGCGCTATGGGCGGGGTGGTCAACATCATCACCAAGCGCCCTTCTGACGAGCTGAAAGGCAGCGTCAGCCTATACACCCAACTGCCCGAAGACAGCGCCGAAGGCGCCAGCCGCCGGGCCAACTTCAACCTCGGCGGTGGGCTTACCGATAACCTCGGCTTCCGCCTGTATGGCGGCCTGGCCAAGACGGATGCCGACGACCTGGACATCAACGCCGGGCATGCCACCAGTGCACTGGTGGCGGGGCGTGAAGGGGTGCGCAACAAGGACATCAACGGGCTGCTGAGCTGGAAACTGAACGACGAGCATCGCCTCGAAGCCAGCGCCGGTTACAGCCGCCAGGGCAACATCTTTGCCGGCGACACCATGAACAGCAATGGCGGCGGCGACGTCGATTTCGTCTCCAGTCTGTACGGCCACGAAACCAACGTCATGCAGCGCAGCACCTACGACCTGACCCACCTCGGTGATTTCACCTGGGGCACCAGCAAGACCACGCTGGCCTACGAGTACGTGCGCAACTGGCGGCTCAACGAGGGCCTGGCAGGCCGCACCGAAGGTGCGCCAAGCGACGAGGGTGGAGCCATGTCACGCTTGCGCAACACGCGCCTGAGCAGTGAAGTTAACCTGCCGTTCGCCATGGGCAGCACCGAGCACGTGCTCACTTTGGGCGGCGAGTACCTGTATGAAGCCCTCAACGACCAGGGTTCGTTGCGCCCGCAAAGTTCCGACCCCACCAGCAATGGCGGGCTTGTCGGCTTCGATCGCAGCAGCTCGAAGATGACCGCACGCAGCTATGCGCTGTTCGTCGAAGACAACATCATTGTTGGCGACACCACCATTACCCCTGGCTTGCGCTTCGACCACCACGAAACCTTCGGCGACAACTTCAGCCCCAGCCTCAACCTGTCCCACAAGCTGACCGAAGCGCTGTCGGTAAAAGGCGGCATTGCCCGTGCCTATAAGGTTCCGAACCTGTACCAATCCAACCCCAACTACTTGCTGTACAGCCGCGGTAACGGTTGTAGTGTGCAGCAGACCAACAACGGTGGCTGCTACCTGCAGGGCAACGCCGACCTCAAGCCCGAGATCAGCGTCAACAAGGAGATCGGCCTGCAGTACGACCGTGGTACCTGGCGCACCAGTGCCACCTACTTCCGCAACGACTACAAGAACAAAATCATCGGTGATACCGATGTGCTTTACACCATCGGTACCGGCAGTCGCGTGACCCAGTGGGACAACGCCGGCAAGGCGCGGGTCGAAGGTATCGAAGGCAACCTCTTCATCGAGCTGACCCCGACCCTGGACTGGAACACCAACCTGACCTGGATGCTCGACAACGACAACCGCGAGACGGGCGAGCCGCTGTCGGTGATCCCGGAATACACCGTCAACACCACCCTCGACTGGCGTGCCACCGAGCAGCTGTCGTTCCAGGTGGCAGGTACCTATTTCGGCAAGCAGAAATCGCCGACCTACAACTACCGCACCCAGCAAGACTACGACAAGACCGCACAGCAGGACGTCGAGGCCTATGGCCTGGTGGACGTGAGTGCCGGGTACAAGTTCAACGCCAACTACGACGTGCGCGTGGGGGTGAACAACGTGTTCGACAAGCAGATCCTGCGGGGTGGCAATGCCAGCAGCTCGGGGGCAAACACTTACAACCAGCCGGGCAGGGCGGTGTTCGCTGCGCTGAACATCAATTTCTGAGACCCGGGCCGCTTTGCGGCCCATTCGCGGCGGACACGTTTTTCCAGGAAGCCAAATGTTTAAATTTCCCGCCTGGCTACAAATCCTCTCCCGCAGCGGCGCCGCGCTGCTCGGCGGCTATGCCCTCAGCTACGCCGCCAGTGCGTGCCTGGCTCGTACCCTGCCGCTGTCCGCCACCGACGCGGTCATCGTCGCAACACTGCCGGCCTTCATCTTCTACACCGCCGCCATCCTCTGGGCGTTTGCCTGCCGTGATGCCCTGCGCGCCTGGGCGCCGCTGGCGCTGGCAGTGCCCCTCAACCTGATCGGCTTCTGGCCGCAAGTGCTGGGGTGGCTGGCATGAAGAACACCTTCACCCAATCGATGGCCTGGCTGCACACCTGGGCCGGGCTGATCTTCGGCTGGCTGCTGTTCGCCATCTTCGTCACCGGCACCCTGGCGGTGTTCGACAAGGAGCTCAACCACTGGATGCAGCCGGAAATCCCGGCCACCCAGGTGTCCCAGGCCGACGCCGCCCGGCGCGCCATCACCTACCTGCAGGCCCATGAGCCGCAGGCGGGCAACTGGGGTATCAGCCTGCCGAGCGAGCGATCGCCTGGGTTGCGCGTATCCACCGGTGAGCGGCGCCACGGCGGTGGCGTGCAGCTTGACCCGAGCACTGGCGAGGCCATCGAGGTGCGCGACAGCGTGGGCGGCAACTTCTTCTTCCGCTTCCACTTTACCCTCGACCTGCCACGCAACTGGGGCATCTTCGTGGTCGGTGCGCTGGCGCTGGTGATGCTTGCTGCGTTGGTCACCGGTATTGTCATTCACAAGAAGATCTTCAAGGAGTTCTTCACTTTCCGGCCAAACAAGGGCCAGCGTTCGTGGCTGGACTTTCACAATGCCAGCGCTGTGCTGTTGCTGCCGTTCCACTTGATGATCACCTACACCGGCCTGGTGATTTTCATGCTCATCTATATCCCTGCCGGGGTAGATGCATTGTTCGCCGGCGACACGCGCGCCTACTTCCAGGCCCAGGGCAATGCACGCCTGGAACAGCCCCGTGGCGCGACAAGGCAGCCAGCGCCGCTGGTCGATGTGGTGCCGTTGCTGGCCCAGGCCGAAGCGCGCTTGGGGCCGATTGCTGGCTTGAATATTCGTAACCCCAACACTGCGGCAGCGCGTATCGAAATCCGCCCCGAGTTGGGCAACCGCATTGCCCTGGCCAAGGGGCAGGCGATGGTCTTCGATGGCGTCAGCGGGCAGTTGCTCAGCGACGTGCCGCAGTGGCGCGCGGTGCCTTTGACCCAGCGAGTCATGGTCGGCCTGCACTTCGCCCAGTTCGGCGGTTACCCGATGCGTTGGTTGTACTTCGTTTGCGGGCTGGTCAGCTGCCTGATGATCGCCAGTGGTCTGGTGCTGTTCTGCGTGAAGCGCGGGCGCAAGTACACCAGCACCACGGCCGATGCTTCGGCGCGACGATGGTACCGGGTGGCCGAGGTGTGCAACGTCGGCTTCATCAGCGGCCTGTTGCTGGCGTGCGTAGGGCTGCTGTGGGCCAGCCGGTTGCTGCCGGTTGACCTGATACAGCGGGAAAGCTGGGAGGTGCGTGCGTTCTTTGGCATCTGGCTACTGGCGCTGTTGCATGCCGGCGTCAGGCCGGCACGCCGGGCCTGGGCCGAGCAACTACTGCTGGCGGCAACGCTGTGCATTGGCCTGGGTGCGTTTGGCGGCTTTGAAGACTCGATGCGCCAGGGGGTTGCGACATGTGCGCTGGTGCTGGGGGTAATGCTTGGGCTGGCGGCCTGGCGGGTGCGGCAGGCGCAACCGGTGCCACAGAAGGCCAGGGCGGGGCGGCGCATGGAGGCCGAGGCATGACGATGTGGGTCATAGGCGGCGTGCTGTTCGCCTACGCCGGCATGCTCGGGCTGTGCCAAGGGCTGGAGCGGCACTACAAGCAGGTGTGGAATCGCACCTGCCCACGCGTGTTGCGTATCGGTCTGCGCAGTGCAGGTTGGTTGGCGTTGCTGGCTAGCCTGACGCTGTGCGCCCAGGCCTGGGGCTGGGCCATGGGGCCGGTGGCCTGGTTCGGCGTGCTGTCGCTGGCGGGCTTGTTGCTGGTGATGCTACTGCCGTACTGGCCGCGGCTGGCAGTGGGGCTGGTGGGGGCGCTGCCGGTATGGGGATTGGTGCAAGGGGTTTCTTCGCTGTGAACTGAACGCTCCTGCAAGGGGTACGCGTTTGTTCAGTCGACGACATTGTTGCAGCCAAAAGCCTCGCAGCATGCTAAACCATTGGCCCCAGCCTGCTGCGAGAGAGCCCCGGTGAAAGCCATTCGCCTTACCTTTATCTGCCATGCCCTGACCCAGGCTCAGAAAACCGGAAGCCTGCACTGTGCAGATGATGGCATCTTGCCGTTGACCCAGAAAGCCGACGTTCTTCTGCCCGGCATGCGCGTGCTGACTGCGCCAGAACGGCGAGCCTGCGAGACGGCGGCGTGGTTGTCGGGGCAGGTGCAAATCGAGCCGGCATTGGCCGATTGCGACCTGGGGCGCTGGCAAGGGTTGTCGTTGAAACAGTTGCAAGCCGAGCAACCGCAGGCGTTGGCCGAATGGCTGCACGACCCGGCCAGTGCGGTGCATGGTGGGGAGTCGTTCGCTGCGCTGTGCCAGCGCCTGGCCGCCTGGCTGGCGGCCTTCGACAGGCCGGGTGAATGGTTGGCGGTGACCCACCCGATGGTCATGCGCGCGGTACTGGTGCAGTTGCTAGGGTGCCCGTTGACTGCTGGTCAGCGTATCGATGTGCTGCCACTGTCACGCCTGGTGTTGAGTTTCACCGGGCAGTGGCGACTGCGCCTGGGCTAAGGCTCAGAACGCGAGCTTGTAACCGATCAGTAACAGCATGGCGGCCAGGCACGGGCGCAGCACGCGGTCGGAGATGCGTCCGGTGAGGTGGCTGCCCAGGTAGATACCCGGCAGCGAGCCCAACAGCAGGTAGCCCAGCAACGACCAGTCCATGTTGCCCATGCCCGCGTGGCCCAGGCCTGCTACCAGTGTCAACGGTACGGCGTGGGCAATTTCGGTGCCGACCAGCCGGCGGGTGACCAGGAACGGGTAAAGCAGGAACAGCGCCACGGTGCCCAATGCGCCAGCACCGATGGACGTGAGGGTAACCATCACGCCCAGCACCACACCGGTCAGCACAGTGAGGATATTGAGGCTGCGGTCACTGAGGTGGTAGTGGTCACCGGCATGGCGGCTGGCGAAGGCCTGCAGGCGCGATTTGAACAGGATGGCCAGCGCAGTGAGGATCAGCACCACCGCCAGGCCTTGCTTGATGATCGCATTTAGCGCCGAGGTGTCGGTGTGCAGGGTGCTGAGGAACCACAAGGTCAGCGCCGCAGCGGGCACGCTGCCCAGGCTGAGCAGGCCGGTGATCTTCCAGTCGATGTTCTTTTGGCGCGCATGCACCCAGACGCCACTGGCCTTGGTGATGGCCGCATAGAGTAGGTCGGTGCCGACTGCTGTCGCCGGGTTGATGCCAAACCACAACAGGATCGGGGTCATCAGCGAGCCGCCACCGACGCCGGTCATACCGACGATGAAACCCACGACCAGGCCAGCAATGGTGAAACCGAAAGAACCTACATCCATACGCTACTCGACTGCCCAACTTTGCCCGTTATCGGATGCAAGCCAGCATATAGATTTTTTTATAGCCAAATAGACTTGTTCGTTATTAGGTTATAACTGGGTGCACCCAATCACCGATCGGTCATCACCACCATGACATGCGCATCACCCCCGTCATCGCTTTCCGACAGGTAGATGTGCCCTACCTGGCTGTCAAAATAAGCGGTCTCCTGCGGCCCGATGCTCACCGCTTCTCCGGTTTCGAACTCGATGCGCACACGCCCGCTCAGTACCAGGGCGAACTCTTGCCCTGGGTGGCGGATAAAATCGTCGAACTGGCCGCGTTCGCGGGCAATGATGCGGGCATAGGCCGGTGTCATGCGCCGTTCGGGGAAGTCACCGGCAATCGGGTGATAGTCATAGGTACCGGTCGAATAGCCCGCCGCCGCCGGCAATGAATCGACCACTACGGTCACCGGCACCGGGGCGCTGACCGTGCCGCTGGCGCGAAACAACTGGGCGATGTCGACATTCAACGCCCGCGCTGCGGCGGCGAGCTTTTCATAGCTGACCGACACCTGCGCCAGTTCCATCTTCGACAAGGTGGATACCGGCACGCCACTGGCTTCGGACAATTGCTTGAGGGTCATCTGGCGCGCCTTGCGCACCTGGCGCAGGCGCTGGCCGACTACGGCGCGGTCGAGCAGGGGTAGGGCAGCGGGCATTCAGGGTTCTCGGTATACGGCGTTGGTCGGGCATCTTACCTTGGACCCTTGCGCATTTCTAAATTCTCATATATTAGAATTCTCATAAATGATAATTTGCCTGACAGGAGCGTGCATGACCCCGACCTACGACACCCTGATCATCGGTGCCGGCATTGCCGGCGCCTCGCTGGGCTATCGCTTGGCCGGCCAGCAGCATGTGCTGTTGCTCGAACGCGAGTCGCAGCCTGGCTACCATTCCACCGGGCGTTCGGCGGCCATGTTCATGGAAGCCTACGGCACGCCACAGATACAGGCGTTGACCCGCGCCAGCCGGGCCTTTTACGAAGCGCCGCCGCAGGGCTTCTGCGAGCACCCGCTGCTGGAACCGCGTGGCTGCCTGTATGTGGCCAGCCTGGAGCAGCACGCGCTGCTGGAGCAGACCCACGCGCAGAACCTGGCCAATGGCACCGAAGTCAGCCTGCTGGACCGTGACGCCGCCCTGGCCCTGGTGCCCAGCCTGCGTGGCGAAACCCTGGCCGGCGCAGTACTTGAGCCGGGCGCGATGGACCTGGATGTGCACGCCCTGCACCAGGGCTTCTTGCGCGGTTATCGCGCGGCCGGCGGTGAGCTGCGCTGCAACGCCGAGCTGATCCAGGCCTGGTACCTGGACGGCCTGTGGCAGGTGGAACTGGCTGATGGCAGCCGCGTGCAGGCACGCCAACTGGTCAATGCCGCAGGTGCCTGGGCCGACCGCGTGGCCGAGCAGTGCGGTGTGGCGCGCATCGGCCTGCAACCGTGCCGACGTAGCGCCTTTACCTTCCCAGGCCCTGCGGACCAGGACTTCGCCCGCTGGCCAGCGGTGATCGGCGTCGACGAAAGCTTCTACTTCAAGCCTGATGCCGGCCAGTTGCTTGGGTCGCCTGCCAATGCCGACCCGGTCGAACCGCAGGACGCCGCGCCCGAGGAGCTCGACGTGGCCTTGGGTATCTACAACATCGAAGCCATGACCACCTTGGCGATCCGCCGCCCCAGCCACACCTGGGCCGGGTTGCGCTCGTTCGTTGCCGATGGCGACCTGGTGATCGGTTTCGATGCACACGCTCCCGCGTTTTTCTGGCTGGCGGCGCAAGGTGGCTATGGCATCCAGTCGGCAGCGGGCGCTTCGCGCCTGGCCGCCGACCTGCTGCTTGGCCAGCCCTTGTGTCCTAGCCTTGTCAGCCAGGGCGTGGCGCCCGAGCGCCTGTCCCCGGCCCGTTTCCAACACCCTTGAAGGAGTACCCCATGAGCAATGACATCCAGCGTTTCCCCAGCAGCCTGCCGTTCCCTTTCTCCCGCGCGGTAAAGGCCGGTGGCTTTCTGTTCCTCTCTGGCCAGGTGCCGATGAGCGCCAGCGGTGAAGTGGTACGCGGTGATATCCAGGCCCAGACCCGCGCAGCCTGCGAGCGCATTGCCGAAAGCCTGGCCGCTTGCGGGGCGCGTTTCGACCAGGTGGTCAAGGCCACGGTGTGGCTGTCGGACATGAGCCATTTCGCCGGTTTCAACGAGGTGTACAAGGAGTTCTTCGGCGCGGCGCTGCCGGTGCGTTCTACCGTAGCCTCGGCGTTGGCGCTTGGGGTGGATGTAGAGATTGAAGTGCAGGCGTTCGTCGGCGACCTGTGACCGAACAAAGCGCTTTTGTAGGCGCAGCGCAAGGCTGCGCCAACAAGAGATAGGCGGCGCCAATGACACAACAACAATAAATCCAGAGGTTCACATGCAAGAGCAGCTGAAGATTGCCGGCGCATTTGTCGGCGTGATCGTGGGGGCGGGGTTCGCTTCGGGGCGGGAACTGTTGTTGTTCTTTGTCGATTTCGGCGTGTGGGGGCTGGTTGGCGCGTTGGTCAGCGCCGCCTTGTTCACCTTCCTTGGCATGGCCTTGGCCGGCTTGGGCAACCGCCAGCAGGCCACTTCGCACAAGGACGTAATCCAGGCCATCTGTGGCCGTCACCTGGGCCTGTTCGTCGACTGGCTGATCACCTTTTTCATGTTCGCGGTCACCGTGGTCATGCTGGCCGGCGGTGGTGCGTTGCTGGAGCAGCAGTTCGGTATTCCGGCGCTGACCGGCAGTGTACTGGTGACGCTGGTGGTGGTGGCCATCGTGTGCCTGGACGTGCGCAAGGTGATCCTGGCGATTGGCGCCATTACCCCGCTGCTGATTCTGGTGGCCTCGGCAATTGCCTTGTACGCCGTGTTCACCCGTGAACAGAGCTTCGCGGCGCTCGACCAGCTGGCCAGCCAGCAACAGGCCGGCACCCGCCACTGGCTGCTGGGTGCGTTCCTGTATGTGTCGTACAACATCGTGGCCGGTGCGCCGATCCTGGCCATTCTGGGCGGTTCGGCCAAGGGCGAGAAAACTGCAATATGGGGTGGCCTGCTGGGTGGTGCGGCACTGGGTGGCCTGATGCTGGTGATGAGTGCCGGGCTGTTGTCGCGGCTGGACAGTGTGGCCGACCTGCCCATGCCGATGCTGTCGATTGCCAACGAAGTGTCACCGCTGCTGGGGCTGGTGATGTGCCTGATCATCTTCGGCATGATCGTCAACACTGCAGTGGGCACGCTGTTTTCGTTCCTCTCGCGGCTGTTGCCGGCAGGCACGGCGAAGTTCCGTTGGGGCTCGGTAGTGACCGGGGTGGTGGCGTTCGGCTGCAGCCTGGTGGGGTTCATCAGCCTGGTGGGCCAGGTGTACCCGCTTTTCGGTTATTTGGGCTTTGTACTGATGGCAGCGGTGTTGCTGGCGTGGGTGCGGCGGGGTAGGGCCGTTAAAGCGGCGCTCACTGCTGACGCATGATTTGCTGCTGACGCGATCCCCTGTAGGAGCAGCCTTGTGTCGCGAAAGGGGCGCGTTGCGGCCCCGGACTTTCAGCTAAGCCGCAGAAATTGCCGGGGCCGCTCTGCGGCCCTTTCGCGACACAAGGCCGCTCCTACAGGGTGTGTTCCGATTTAGATCCTGAAGCTGCCTACCAGCTGTTTCAAGCGCCCGGCCTGCTGGGCCAGCTGATCGCAATGGCGCAGGGTGTCGTTGAGGTTCTCCACCCCTTGCTGGTTCAGGGCGTTGATCTGGGTAATGTCCAGGTTAAGGCTCTCGACCACGGCGGTCTGCTCTTCAGTAGCCGTGGCCACCGACTGGTTCATGCCATCGATTTCGCCAATACGCTGGGTCACGCTGGCCAGGCGTTCGCCGGCCTGGTTGGCCACCTGCACGGTCTGCTCGCTGGAAACCTGGCTGGTGTTCATGGTGTGCACCGCTTCGCGCGAGCCCACCTGCAGGCTGGTGATCATGCGGTGGATTTCTTCCGCCGATTCCTGGGTCCGGTGCGCCAGGTTACGCACTTCGTCGGCCACCACGGCAAAACCACGGCCGGCTTCACCGGCACGGGCCGCTTCGATGGCGGCGTTCAGCGCCAGCAGGTTGGTCTGCTGCGAGATGCCCTTGATCACGTCGAGTATCTTGCCGATTTCGTCGGTGCTGGCGTTGAGCGTTTCGATCTGCGCGCACGACTCGCTGATGCGCTGCGACAGGGCCGTCATGGCGCTGATGGCTTCTTCAACCACTTCACGGCCACCGTGCGCCTGTTCGCTGGCACCGCTGGCATGTTGCGAAGCATCGGCGGCATTGCGGGCGATTTCCTGGGTGGCTGCGCCCAGTTCGTTGATGGCCGCAGCCACACTGTTGGTGCGCATGCTCTGTTCTTCAGAGCCGCTGATAGACGCATTGGACGCACTGACCACTTTCTCCGACAGGTCATGCACCAGGCGGGTGGCCGAGGACACTTCGCTGATCGAGGCATGGATACGCTCGACAAAGCGGTTGAACGAGGTGGCCAGTTCGCCGAACTCATCCTTGTTCTGCACGGCCAGGCGGCGGGTAAGGTCACCTTCGCCTTCGGCGATGTCACGCATGGCGCGGCCCATGGTGGTCAGCGGGCTCATCAGCACAGGGATCAGCAGGCCGAGCAGGCCGGCAATGGCGGCCACGGCAATCAGCATGGCAATGATCGCCGAGGTGCGGAACTGGCTGAGCGCGGCGTAGGCTTTGTCCTTGTCGATGGACAGGCCGATGTACCACTGCGCCGACGGCAGGCCGTTCACCGGGGCGAACGAAATGATGCGGTCCTGGCCGTTGAGGGTGACATCCTGCATGCCGGCGGCAACCCGCAGGTTGCTGCCTGGGTAGATGTCCTTGAGGTTCTTCATCACCTGGTCTTTGTTGGGGCTGACGATCACCTGGCCGTTGGCGTCGGCCAGGAAGGCGTGACCGATGCCACCGAAGTCGACCGAGTTGATGATTTCTACCAGGGTATCGAGGGTCACGTCACCGCCGACCACGCCGATCAGTTCGCCATTGCTCTTGCTCTTCACCGGGGTGGCGATGGTTACCATCAGGCCACCGACCGCACCCTGGTATGGGGCGGTCAGCACGGTTTGCCCGGCGCTGGCGGCGGCGCCATACCAGGGGCGCTGGCGCGGGTCGTAACCGGCGGGCATCTGGGTATCCGGGCGCTGGGTGAATACGCCGTTGGCCTGGCCCAGGTAGGTGAACAGGAAATTACGCGTGTAGGACGGCTGCTCGATCAGCCCGGCCAGGGTGTCGCCGGCGCCTTGCTGGCCGATGTCCTGGGCCAGGTTTTCCAGCACCAGGATGCGCCCGCTCATCCAGTTCTGCACGCTGCTGGCAGTCAGTGCACCGGACTGCTGTACCGAGGCTTCGATGTTCTGGCGGATGGTGTTGCGTTGCAGGTAGTCGTTGTAAAGCGTGAACAGGGCAAATGCCAGGACCACGACGCCGCAGGCGCTGAGCAGGATCTTGTGGCGAAATTTCAGGTTCATGTTTCGAGACCTTGAGCCAATGAGGGGAGGGCGCAGCGCGCTCATGACGCACTGCGGGGCCTATCGACCGAGATATCGGCTCAAGGGGTAAAAGATTGAAGCGCTTACAGAAATTTCTTACGGTCGTTTCGACAGACGGCAGTCACTGCTCAGCCAACTGCTCGATCAGCAGCCGTGCGGCCTGCTGCAGCGGCTGTTGTTTGCGCCACAGGATATGCACCGGCAACTGCAATTCGTTGCGGGTATTGCGAAAATCCAGGCGTACCAGGCGCCCGCTGGCCAGCAGCGGCGCGACCCGCGACAGCGGCAAGTCGCCCCAGCCCAGGCCGGTTTCCACCATCTGCAAAGCCAGGTCGAAGCTGTCGGTGAACCAGTGGGTGGCGCCGATCAGCGGGCGAGGGTCAGCCAGTGGCAGGTCGCGGCTGCGCACCAGAATCTGACGCACTTGGGTCAGGTCCTCAAGGTAGTGGATACGCCCCTCACGCAAGGCCGGGTGGGCCGGTGACAGCGTAGCCACCAGCGTCTCCATGCCGATGTGCTGGAAGCCGCGCCGGGCATCGACCTGCAGGCCGGCAAAGGCCACGCAGAGGTCGGCGCGGCCGCTGTCCAGCAACTGCAGGGCTTCCTCCTGCGGGGCGCTCAGCAGGGCGATGTCCAGCAGAGGGTGGCGCTCGCCGAGGTTGGCGATGGCCGCCAGCAACGGGCGGTGATCGATGTCGGGTGCCACCGCCAGCGTCAGGCTACTCTCCAGCCCCTGGGAAAGCTCCAGGGCATGCACCTGAAGCAGCCCCAATTGCTCGGCAATCAGCCTGGCGTGTGGCTCCAGGGCCAAAGCTTGTGCAGTTGGACGAACTTCACGCGGACCGCGTTCGAATAGGTTGTAGCCAAGTTCCGCCTCAAGGTTGCCGATGGCCATGCTCACGGCCGACGGCACGCGTTTGAGCGCGCGCGCAGCGGCGGAAAAGGAACCGCGGTCGAGCACGGCAAGAAACAGCTGGATGTTGTCGCTGGAAAAATTCATGGCAGCCTCCTGTCAGTAGATCTGACAGCTGCTTACTTTTGCTGTCAAGTGCATTGAAGCATGATCGCCCCCATCGCTTTTCTCATTGGAGGTAATCCCGCGTGCAGGGACTGAAACGCAAACTGGTCTACGTGACGTTCTATGAACTCATCGGGCTGTGCATGTCGACCCTAGGGCTGGCTTACCTGTCGGACACGCAGGCGTCGCACACCGGGCCGCTGGCGGTGATGATCACCACCATCGCCATGCTCTGGAACCTGGTCTACAACAGCCTGTTCGAGTATTGGGAGAGCCGCCAGGCCAAGCGTGGTCGCAGCGTGGCGCGGCGGGTGGCGCACGCCATCGGCTTCCAGTTGACCCTGGTGGTGTACCTGATCCCGCTGATTGCCTGGTGGCTGGACATGACGTTGCTGGAAGCGCTGCTGGTGGACATGGCGTTCATCATTCTGGTGCCGTGCTACACCTTTGCCTATAACTGGGCGTTTGATCGGGTGTTTGGGTTGCCCAACTCGGCCATGGCTACAGCTTGATCTAGCGGGTACTGGCCTCTACGCGGCACAAGGCTGCTACGGCGGCAGGCGAATGATCAATGGCGCCTGCTGTTGTTTCACCTGCTGCACCGGTTGTTCCACCGGTCGCGGCGCACTGGCCAGCAAGCTGTCCTCAACCTGCCCCGACAGGTAGTACACCCCCGCCATGGCCCCGCTCTGGCGGTTCTCCATCAACTCCTGCCACTCCTGGTTCAAAGCTACGTTGAGGATCACCCGCAGCTGCTCGACCATCTGTGGTTGTTCACGGTCATGGGTCATCATCCCGTAACCGGCCGCTGCAATCGAAATCATCGCCCCTGCCACCTTGCCCACTGCCGATGCCACGGCACTGGCAATACCGCGTGGGGCCAGGGTGGCGCCGAGTTTTTCGCTTGCCTGGGTGGCCACCGAGTTCAGCCCGACATCGGTCTTGCCGGGGCCTTTGCTGGCTTGCTGATGCAAGTGCTGGCGCATGGCTTGCCATGCCGGTTGCTGGTCCAGCGACTTGGCCCGCAGCAGCTGATAAAGGCTGGCATTGCGCGCATCCGGTGGCCCCAGGGCGATGACGGGAATACGGTTCAGGCGCTGGCTGAACTGCTCGGGCGGCGCGTTGTAGCGGCTGATGATGGCCGGCAGTTGCTGGCCGAGCAGTTGCAGGTACAGCTCGCAGGCCCGGTCGCGAATGCCCTCGGGGTTGATCTGCTCGGCCACCGGCTCGATCACCCGTGCGTGATACTGCTCCTGCAGGTACAGCGCCAGGCGCTTTTCTGCCGGTTCCCGGCCCTCACCACTGTCGAGCTTGTACCAGGCCACCTTGAGGGTGAGCCACTGCTGGGTCCAGTAGCCAGTGAACCAGGGGATGAAGTCGCTTTCGGTACGTTGCTGTACCTGTTCTTTCCACACCCGCATGGAGCGCCGGGCATAGTCATTAGCCGAGCCGGCGGCGCCCACCGAGGCATCGATCAACTCCTGGTCGATGCGTTGCCAGGCAGCGGGGGTGAGTACTGCAGGTGGCGGCGGGGTAGGTGGGCGCTTGCTGGCACAACCGCCGAGGGCCAGCAGAAGGCACAGCAACAAAAGCATTCGAGAGCTCACGCGACCGCCTCCCTGGTAGAGGCTGGGGTGGTTCTCGCAGTATAGGGTGGGGTGCGAGCTGCTGCCGTGCAGCCCATCGCCAATCGCCTGCCCAACGCGCTCCCAAAGGAACCCGCGTAATCACTTCAGGACGAGCTTTTCTTCCAGGCGGTCGAGGTGTTTGTGCATCAGCCCCAAGGCCGCCTCGGCATCACCTTGCTCGACGGCATCGATGATTGCTGCATGTTCTTGCCACGCGCAGTGGTCACAGCACGGCGACTCGTAGCGGGCGATGATCAGTGAGGTCATCGGCACCAGCCCATTGAGAAAGCGTGCCAGTGGTGCGTTGGCCGCCACTTGCGCCAGTTTCAGGTGGAACTCGCCGCCCAGGCGGATCGCCGAACAGCGTTCGCCACTTTCATGGTGCTGGCGCTCGCGCTCCACCAGTTGCCGCAGCTGGCGAACCTGCGCCGGCCGGGCGCGTTGCGCGGCCAGGGTAATCAGCGTGGTCTCGGCCAGGCGCCGGGCGCTGAGTACCTGGCGTGCCTGGTCTGGGTCGGGCGCGGCCAGGTGTGCGGTGTGGCTGGGGCGCTGCACCACCACTTGCTGGTCGGACAGGCGCCCGAGCACGCGGCGGATCACCGTGCGGCTGACACCAAAGGCATGGCCCAGGGCCTCCTCGGGCAGCAGGCTGCCGGGTGGCAGGCGCTGTTCCAGAATGGCATCGAACAGGCGCGGGTAGATCTGCTCGGCCGACAGGCGGGTTTCACCGGCCGCGAGCAGGGCAGGCAAGTGGTGGGCGGCGTTCATGGTCGCTCTCCTGAAGTCATGGACGCGGATGTTCGTCCGGGATATTCAGCGCAATACCCATGCGCAGCCCTTCGGCCACGATATGCTGACGCATCTGGGCACTGGCCTTTGCACTGCTGCGCTCGCGAATGGCGCGTACCACCGCTTCGTTCTCCTTCAGCCGCGCGGCCAGGTGCTCTGGCGAGTTGCGCAGCATGTCGGCGCTCTGCTTCAGGGCATTGCCGGTTTGCTGCACCACACTCTGGAAGATCGGGTTGGTGGTCAGGGCGAACAGCGCCTCATGGAAGGCGATGTAGGCCTTGACCCCGGCTTCGCTGTCATCGGCCTCCAGCGCTTCACGCATGTCCATCAGGGTCAGCCGCAGTTGGCCAATGTCCTGGCTGTTGGCCGATTGCGCCACCAGGCCGACGATGAAGGGTTCGAGGGTGTAGCGCAGTTCCAGCACGTCGGCCAGGCTGGCCGCGGCGCTGGTGTCCACGCCTGCTTCATGGCTAATGGCATCGGCATCCAGCACCAGCACACCTTTGCCCGGCATTGAGCGCACAAGGCCCAGGGTTTCCAGCACGGTCACCGCTTCGCGCAGGCTCGGGCGGCTGATACCCAGTTGTTCGGCCAGCTCGCGCTGGCCTGGCAGCATGTCGCCGGTGCGCCATTGGCCGCGGGCCAGGGCCTGGCGCAGTTTTTCCACCACTGAGTTGACGACGGTCGATGAGCTGATCACGGTTCGCTCCTGCTAGGGCCGGCGTCTTCGCCGGCCACTTTCGGTCAAAATTCCTGTTGATGGTGTGTGTTGGGCTGTTTGCGCTGCGTGGGGTTAAAACCAAGTTTGCCATCGAGCACGTTCTGCGCGCGTTCCAGGTCAATGTCTTTTTCCCAGCGGGCGATGGCCACAGTAGCCACGCAGTTGCCGATCAGGTTGGTCAGCGCCCGGCCAATACCCATGAACCAGTCCACCGCCAGTACCAATACCAGCCCGACCACCGGAATGGCCGGTACGGCGGTCAGGGTGGCAGCGAGAATCACCAACGCCGAGCCTGGGATGCCGTGAGCGCCTTTGGAAGTCACCAGCGACACCAGCAGGATGGTCAGCAGGTCGGTCATTTCCAGCGGTGTGCCGGTGGCGTTGGCGATGAACACGATGGCCAGGGTCAGGTAGATGGAGAAACCATCGAGGTTGAACGAGTAGCCGGTCGGAATCACCAGGCCGACCGTGGAACTGCCAATGCCCAGGTGCTCCAGCTTGCGCATGATTTGTGGCAGTACGGCGTCGGAAGAAGCGGTGCCGAGAACGATGGTCAGCTCCTCACGCAGGTACTTGATCAACGGCAGCAGTTTGAGGCCCGACAGGCGCATGACGGTGCCCAGCACGATCAGTACGAAGCCGGCGCAGGTCAGGTAGAACAGCGCGACCAGGCCGCCCAGGTGCTGCAGCGATTCCAGGCCGTATTTGCTGGTGGTGAAGGCAATGGCGCCGAACACGCCGATCGGCGCCAGGCGCACGATCATGCCCATGATGCGGAAGATTACATGGCTCAGTTCGTTGATCAGCCGCGAAATGCCGGCGGCCGAGTCACCCACCAGGTTCAGCGCGCTGCCGAACAGTACCGAGAACAACAGCACCTGGAGAATGTTGTTGTCGGCGAAGGCGCCGATCACCGAAGTGGGGATCAGGTCCATGAAGAACGCCGTGGCGCCGTGAATGTGCTGGCCGCGCTCGGCCAAGCCGTTGGCATCAGCGGTGGACAGCTGGTCCAGGTGAATGTTGGCACCGCTACCAATGCCACTGCTGAAGGCGAACACCAGGCCGATCACCAGCGCCAGGGTGGTCAGCACTTCGAAGTAGATCACCGATTTCAGGCCGATGCGCCCGACCTTTTTCAGGTCGCCCGCCCCCGAGATGCCGCTGACCACCACGCAGAACACGATCAGGCCGATGAGCATCTTGATCAGCTTGATGAAGCCGTCGCCAAGAGGTTTGAGTTGCAGGGAGAGGTCGGGGAAGCTCAGACCGCAGGCGATGCCGAGGGCAAGGCCGAGTACGACTTGCAGGAAAATCGAACGCGAGCACCATTTGAGCATGGGAGGAGTCTCTGATCGGTGTCCTTGCTTCGGTAGCCGCACGGGGCGAAAGAGCGCAGGACTTAATTATTGTGGTCTTACCGGTTTGTTCAGCGCGAAGCCATAAAAGCGCGAAAAAACCCTGAGTGCAAGGTTTTTTGGCCTTACCGGTCTGACCAGTTATGGGGCAATCCGGCCTGCCAGGCTCTAGTTCGGTGCGTACCGTAGAGGGGGGGCGCGTGAACAGGTCAGGGCTTGGCCAGTGCCTGCTCCACTGCTGCAATCAGCTTGCCAAGATCCTTGGGCGGGGCGTTGTGAATGACACCGAACAGGTAGGCGCGCTGCTCCTCTTCGTCGTCCGGTTCGGCGAAGAAGTCCTTGGGTTTTACACCCAGCACCTGAGCGAACTCCATCAGTGCATCAATGCTGGGGGTATAGGTGCTGGTTTCGAAGCGGCTGATGGTCTTGGGGTCGAAGCCGGTCCGTTCGGCCAGTTGTGCCTGGGTCAGGCCCGCCAGCTTGCGGTAGCGGCGCAGGGCGAAACCCAAAGCTGATCTCGTCATCACTTAATTCCCATTTAGAATCAAGAACTTAACGATATCTATCGGCATGGCGCAACGCCATGATTGATCACCTTTGTTTTATTTATGTGATGAATTTCGTAGAATTCACGGCTTGACTGGCCAGTCATCGTCAACTTCCTTGCTTCGGTCGGCCTCGTGCCCCAACGGCGGGAAGCGCATTTGCCAATTGGAGCGGATCGCCATGGATCGGTTCCGGCGGCTGTCGATGAGCTGGGTACCGGTTCGTCAGTGAATGGAGTCTCATCGTGCGCCTCAACTTGCCGGTAACCCCGGTCGAGCAACGTTTCCCCTCAGATCAGCGGCTGATTTCTGCTACCGATACCGCCAGCCTGATCACCTACTGCAACCCTGAATTCGCTGCCATCAGCGGCTATAGCGAGGCCGAACTGATCGGCAGCCCGCACAACCTGGTGCGCCACCCGGACATGCCGCCGGCGGTGTACGAGCTGATGTGGCGCTACCTGAAAGCCGGCAAGAGCTGGATGGGTATCGTCAAGAACCGCTGCCGTAACGGCGACTACTACTGGGTCAACGCCTACGTCACGCCCATCCTCGAAGGCGGGCGGGTAGTGGGCTACGAGTCGGTGCGGGTGTGCCCCACCCGCGAGCAGGTGGCCCGTGCCGAGGCTTTGTATGCGCGGCTGCGTAACGGTCAAGCGGCATTGTCGGCGCCGCGCCGGTTGAGCTTGCTGGCGCAGGCCCTGGCCTTGCCACTGGCCGGGGGAGTGCTGGCAGTTGGCGCCCATCAGCTGTGGCCTGGCCTGGTGGGGCAGGGGCTGACGGTGGGGCTGTTCGTGGCCTATGGCTTGTGGGTGCGCAACGCCCTTGGGCGACAGCTTCAGCAGGTTGTGCAGGGCGCGCAAGGCACGTTTGCCGACCCGGTCGCCGCCTTGACCTACAGCGACCTGCCGGGTGCCGCCGGGCAGTTGCAACTGATGCTGATCAGCGAAGAGGCACGCCTGAAAACCGCATTGACGCGGCTAAGTGACCTGGCCGGGCAAATGGCGGTAGCCGCCCACGATGCCGGGCAGTTGTCGCGCAGCACCGAGGCGGCCTTGCTCAAGCAGCGTGCCGAAACTGACCTGAGCGCCACGGCAATGAATCAGATGGCCGCCTCTATCGGCGAAGTGGCCAATCACGTCCAGTTGACCGCCGCCGAGGCACACACCGCACACCTGCTGGCCGAGCAGGGTAGCCAGGTGGCCGATGCCAGCGGCGCGGCCATTCGGACCCTGGCCAGCACCGTGACGCAGATCAACCAGGCGGTCAGCCACCTCGCTGGTCAGACCGGTGCCATCGCCGAGGCTGCTGGGATGATTCGCGGCATTGCTGAGCAGACCAACCTGCTGGCCCTCAACGCCGCCATCGAGGCGGCGCGTGCAGGCGAGCAGGGCCGCGGTTTTGCCGTGGTCGCCGATGAGGTGCGGGCATTGGCCGACAAGACTCGCCAGTCGACCCTGCACATTCAGGCGATCATCGATGCCCTGCGCAGTGGCGCCGAGGAGGCCGTGGCGATCGCCAGCCAAGGCATCGATGGCGCCGAGCAGGGCGTTGCCCAGGTACAGGAAGCCCGGCAGGCGCTGCACGGCATTCGTGACGCGGTGCAGCGCATCAGTGACATGAGCCAACAGATGGCCACCGCCTCGCAGCAGCAGTCGGCGGTGGCCGAGGACGTTTCGCGGCAGATCAACGGCGTAGCCGGTATTGCCCAGCACAGCGCCCACAGCGCCAACGCCGCCGCCTCGCGCGGCGCCGAACTGGAACAGGTGTGCGCCGGATTGCGCGCCCTGGTGGAGCGCTTCAACCGCTAAGGCAGGATGCTTTATGGATGACAACTATCGCGCGGCCGTGGACGCGGCCGCGATCTTTTCCGAAACCGACCTGCGTGGGAACATCACTTACGTCAACCAGCAGTTCTGCAGCATCTCGGGCTACAGCCGTGAGGAGCTGCTGGGCGCCAACCACCGCATCCTCAACTCGGGCCTGCACGAGCCGGCGTTCTTCGTTGGCATGTGGCGTGCCCTGGCTGCCGGGCGGGTATGGAAGGGCGAGATCTGCAACCGGGCCAAGGACGGTTCGCTGTATTGGGTCGACAGCACCATGGTGCCATTGATCGACCCGCTGACCGGCCAGGTGCGCAAGTATGTGTCGATCCGCTTTGACGTCACCGAGAAACGCCAGCTGCTGCATACCCTGCAGTGGCGGGTGGGCCACGATGTGCTCACCGGCCTGCCCAACCGCGCCTACCTGTCCGACCTGCTGAATCAGGCCCTGGCCTACTCGCGCCGCGAAGACATTCCGCTGGCGGTGTGCATGCTCGACCTGGATGGGTTCAAGGCGGTCAATGACGGCTATGGGCATGCCGTGGGCGACTTGCTGCTGGTGGAAGTGGCGCAGCGCTTGAAGAGCATCCTGCGCGGTGGCGATGCCGTGGCCCGGCTTTCGGGCGACGAATTCGTGCTGATCCTGCGCGATGTCGATGATGAGCAGCAGTTGCATACAGCTCTGCGGCGGGTGTTGCGGGCATTGGCGGCGCCCTGTGTGGTACGTGAACACAGGCTTTCGCTCAGCGCCAGTATCGGCGTGACCCTGTACCCGCAGGATGACGAAGATGCCGACACCTTGGTGCGCCACGCCGACCAGGCCATGTATGTGGCCAAGCAGCGCGGGCGCAACCGCTATCACCTGTTCGACGTGTCGCAGGAGCAGGAGCTCAAGGCCACTCACCAGACTGTAGCGCGCGTGCGCCGGGCACTGCACAACGGTGAGCTGTGCCTTTACTACCAACCCAAGGTCAACCTGCGCAGCGGCCAGGTGCTGGGCTTCGAAGGGTTGTTGCGCTGGCAACGGCCAGGCCGTGGCGTGGTGCCGCCCGGCGACTTCCTGCCTTGGGTAGAGCAGACCGACCTGATCGTCGAAATCGGCGAGTGGGTGGTCGGCCAGGCGCTGAGCCAGCTGCAGGCCTGGCAGCGCCAAGGGCAGCCCTGGTCGTTGAGTGTGAATATCGCCGCACGGCATTTGCAGCGCAATGACTTCGCCGAGCGCCTGCAGCAGCTACTGGCAACGTACCCGGAGGTGGACCCGGCGCGGCTGGACCTGGAAATCGTCGAGTCGGTTGCCATCGACAACCTGCAGCACGTCAGCCGCTGCCTGGACGCCTGCCGTGCACTGGGCGTGCGTTTCTCGCTGGACGATTTCGGCACCGGTTATTCGTCGTTGAGTTACCTGAAACGCTTGCCGACCCAGACGATCAAGATCGACCAGTCGTTCGTGCGTGACATCCTTCACGACCAGGATGACCTGGCGCTGACGGCGGCGGTGATCGGCCTGGCCCGGGCGTTTGGCCGCGAGGTGATTGCCGAGGGGCTGGAGAGTGTCGAGCACGGCCGGGTGCTGATGGGCCTGGGCTGTGAGCTGGCGCAGGGTTACTGCATTGCTCGGCCGATGCCGGTCAATGAGGTGCAAGCCTGGGCACAGGCCTACCGGCAGCCGGAGCAATGGCGGGCCACGTGAACGCCCATTAGCGGGCCATGGTCTTGACCTCGGCCAGCACGGGGTGCGCCACCAGCTTGTCGATGTGCAAGGTGTCGTCGTTCATCCAGCGTTCGCTGAGCAGTCGGTAGTGTTCCATGTCGCGGCAGTGCAGGCGCAGGCTGTAGTCGAAGTGGCCACTGATCAGCTGGCATTCATGCACCTCCGGGCAGTTGTGCAAGGTGGCTTCGAAGGCCTTCTGTGCCGCGCGCCCGCTTTGGTTGGACAGGGCCGCCAGCACCAGCAGTGACACCCCGGGCGCCACCTTGTGCTGGTCGATGATTGCCCCATAGCCACGAATCACGCCACGTCGCTCCAGCTTGCGCACGCGCTCCAGGCAGGGGCGCGGGGTGAGGTGGACGAGGGTGGAGAGTTTTTCGAACGTGATACGACCGTCGTGGCGCAGGATGTCGATGATCGCTTCGTCGATGCGGTCGAGGGGGTGGGCATTGGTGTCCATGCGCGTGGGCTTCTTTCAGAAGTGGGCATGGACAGGTTAGGCGGTAAAGGGCGCTGCTGCACAGCAGCCCCAAGGTCTGTCAGGCGCATACGGAATCAGCCTTGGGCACCGCTCGCAACTCAACCTTGCGCGGCTGTAAAAGCGCATACAGATCCTTCGGATCCTCCAGCACCGGCACCAGCCCGATGTCCTTGCCGATACCCAGCGCCTGCGCCGTATCCAGCACATAACGCAGCGCCGAAAAATCCTCCAAGGCAAACCCGACCGAGTCGAACAGCGTCACCTGCTCGGCGTGCTCGCGGCCCTTGGCCTCACCCGCCACCACCCGCCAGAACTCGGTCACCGGCGAATCCGCCGGCATCTGCTGAATCTCGCCTTCAACCCGGCTTTGCGGCTCGTACTCGACAATCACCCGAGCCCGCTCGACTATTGCCCGGTGCAGTTCGGTCTTGCCTGGGCAGTCACCGCCCACGGCGTTCAGGTGCATGCCCGGCTCGATCATCTCGGGGGTGAGGATGGTGGCGTAGGCTTTGTCGGCGGTCACCGTGGTGACGATATCGGCACCGCGCACCGCATCGGCCACGGAGCGTGCGATGGTCAGCTTGAGGCCGGGGCGGTTGGCCAGGTTGGCGACCAGCTTGGCCGAGGCGGCGGGGTCGATGTCGAACAGGCGTATTTCGTCAATGCCCAGCAGGGTATTGAAGGCGATGGCCTGAAACTCGCTTTGCGAGCCATTGCCGATCAGCGCCATGCTGCGGCTGTCCTCTCGCGCCAGGTAGCGGGCGGCCAGGGCCGAGGTGGCCGCCGTGCGAATGGCCGTGATCAGGGTCATCTCGCTGAGCAGCAACGGTGCGCCGGTATCGATGCTGGCCAGTGCGCCGAAGGCCATCACCGTGGGCAGGCCGTGGCGGGTGTTCTTCGGGTGGCCGTTGACGTACTTGAAGGCGTAGCGACTGGCATCGGCAACCGGCATCAGCTCGATCACCCCGTCCGCGCAATGGTTGGCAACCCGGGCGCATTTCTCGAAGGCGGGCCAGCGCAGGTAGTCCTGGCGGATGTATTCGGCCATTTCCAGCAGGCAGGTAGGCAGGCCTTTGCGGTTGACCAGGCGGGCCAGGTCTTGCACATCGATAAAGCGGGTCATGAGGGGTCTCCCTGCGGCGACGCTTCCAGAGTGGGCACTGGGTTCATTGTGCGGTGTGCAGGGAGGTAAAGCTGGCTGTAATGGGCCCTGGCGGCAGCGGCTACGGCTGATTTGGAGACACTGACAGCCGAAACGGCTGTGGGGAGCCTAAACCTGCCAATGGATTCAGTGCGCCCGCAAACGCTTGTACAGCGTAGTGCGGCTGATACCCAGCCCCCGCGCCACCGCCGACAGGTTGCCATTGGCTTGCTCGACCAGGGTCTGCAGGTCCGTCTCTTCGGTCGTCACCCGTACCGGTAGCTGCGACTCGGCCAGAAAGCCCGCAGGCAGGTGCTCGATGCCGACCGGTCCGTTGCCCGCCAGCGCCAGTGCCACCTGCAGCACGCTCACCAGCTCGCGCAGGTTGCCTGGCCATGGGTGTTGATCGAGCAGGTCGATAATGGCCGGGGGCAGCCGCGCAGGTTGCCCGGGGTCGCGGTAGCGGGCATGTAGCTGCTCAATCAACTGACGCCGGTCACTGCGCTCGCGCAGCGCAGGCAATACCACGGCCAGCCCGGCGATGCGGTAGTACAGGTCCTGGCGAAAGCGCCCGGCGCGCACTTCTTCGGCCAGGTCGCGGTTGCTCGCCGACACCACGCGGATATCTACCGCTACCGGCTCGCCGCTACCCAGTGGCTGGATAGTGCGTGACTGCAGCACACGCAGCAGGCGGGCTTGAGTGGGCAGTGGCATGTCGCCTATTTCGTCGAGAAACAGGATGCCGTGGTCGGCTTTGCGGATCAGCCCCAGGTTGCCCTTGTGGTGGGCGCCGGTGAACGCGCCTTTGTCGTAGCCGAACAGTTCCGACTCCACCAGTTCGGCTGGGATCGCCGCACAGTTGACGGCAATCAGCGGCTGATTGGCGCGGCTGCTGGCCCGGTGCAAGGTTTCGACGAACACTTCCTTGCCTACGCCGGTTTCACCCTGCACCAACACCGGGATGTCCTTTTCCAGCAACAGGCCGGCCTGTTGCAACGCTTTATCCAGGCGCGCCTCGCCACTGCCAGCCTCGCGGCGGCGTGTGGCTTCGCGCGCAGGGTGCCACTGGCAATGGAAGCGGTTGCGCCCCGTGGCCTGCAGGGCGAAGGGCTGTTGCTGGGGATGGCTGAGCAGCTGCTGCAGGGGCAACTGGAACAGTTGCTCGATGTTCTGTTGCAGCGGGTTGCCGCCGAGCAGGCTGTCGGCCCGGTGATTGGCAGCCATGACCTGTCCGCGCTCATCGAATACCAGCAGGCCGGCCCAGGGGCTGTCGAGGTTGTCAGAGGCGCTGTTGAAGATCAGCTGTGCATGCTGGTCGGCATGTTCGGCGAGGATCAGGCGGTTTTCCAGGCTTTGGCCCATCATGCGTACCAAGCCAAGCGTCTGGCTGGCCGGCAAGTAGCCGTCGCTCGCTACGTCGAGCACCCCGACCAGTTGTCGTGCGGCGTCGAACAGGGGGGCGGCGGCGCTGGACATGTAGCGGTTCTGCCGCAGGAAGTGCTCGTCCTGGCCGACGTGAATCGCCTCGGCGCAAATCAGTGCGGTGCCCAGGGCATTGGTGCCCACGCCACGCTCGTGCCAATGGGCGCCTGCGCTGAAGCCGTGCTGTTGGTGCGGTTCGATGAAGCGTCGCGAGCCCCAGCTGTCGAGCAGGCAGCCACCGGCATCGGCCAGCATCACCAGGTAGCTGGCATTGCCCAGCAGGTGCGCGTATTGCGGCAGCACTTCCTCGCGGGTCAGGCGTAGCAGCGCCTGGCGCCGCTCCAGCAGGGCGCTTAGCTCGGTACGGGTCAGGCAGTCGAAGTCCGGTGCGTGCTGTGGTTGCAGGCCGTGATCGCGGCAGCGGGCCCAGGACGCCTGGATCAGTTGGGTGTGGGTCGACGCGGATGCGGCCATGGGCCTGTCCTGGGTGGTTGTTGTTATGGGCGGACCGCTGTTCAGTGTTGTTCACCGCTGTTCATTGTCAAACCGGCAAGTGTTCAGTTGTTCAGTGATTGTGTTCACTTGTGAACCCGCGATTTGCCCGTTCTGCCATCCAGGCCCCGGACCAGAGCGCCGGGGAATGACTGGCACGAAACTGGCTGTGCTCGGCGGACAACCCTCACAAAAAGGCCACGCCATGTCCCTGGTGCTGGAGCAGGTCAGCCGCAGTGTCGACAACCAGCCCTGGGTCGTCGATGCCTCACTGCGTTTCGAGCCCGGTTCGTTCAACGTGCTGTTGGGCCGTACCCTGGCGGGCAAGACCAGCCTGATGCGCCTGATGGCCGGGCTCGACCGCCCGGACCGGGGGCGGGTGCTGATGGACGGCCAGGACGTCACCGGCGTGCCGGTGCGCCAGCGCAATGTGTCGATGGTGTATCAGCAGTTCATCAATTACCCGACCTTGAGCGTGTACGAGAACATCGCCTCGCCGCTGCGCCAGGCGCGCATGGCCGAGGACCAGATCCGCCGCCGGGTGCAGGAAACCGCCGAGATGCTGCGCATCGAAACCTACCTGCAGCGCCTGCCGCTTGAGCTTTCCGGTGGCCAGCAGCAGCGCACGGCGATGGCCAGGGCGTTGGTCAAGGACGCCTCGTTGATCCTGTTCGACGAGCCATTGGTCAACCTCGACTACAAGTTGCGCGAGGGCCTGCGCCAAGAGCTGCGTGAGCTGTTCGCGGCCCGCCATTGCATTGCTGTGTACGCTACCACCGAGCCCAACGAGGCGCTGGCGCTGGGCGGCACCACTACCCTGGTGCACGAAGGCCGCATCGTGCAAAGCGGGCCCACCGCCGAGGTGTACCAGCGCCCGTGCAGCGTGCTGGCTGCCGAGTTGTTTTCCGAGCCGCCGATCAACCTGGTGCCCGGCCGTATCAGTGGCAACGAGGTGAGCCTGGCCCAGGCCGTGCACTTTGCCCGCAATGCCGATTTGCAGCCGTTGGCCGAGGGCGACTACCGCTTTGGCGTGCGCCCCAGCCATATCACCCTGGTGCCGGCCCATGACGATGACCTGGAATTGGCGGTGCTGGTGGAACTGGCAGAGATCAGTGGTTCAGAAACCTTTCTGCATGTGCGCAACGAATTCTGGCGCATGGTCCTGCACCTGCCTGGGGTGCACGAATACCAGGTGGATACGCCGATCCGTGTGTTCATCCCCACGCACAAGCTGTTCGTCTTCGACAGCGCCGGGGTGTTGGTGCAGGCCCCGGGGCTGCGCCAGGCAAGGAGAGGGTAATGGCCGAAATTCGCCTGCGCCAACTGGCGCACAGTTACAGTCGCCAGCCCGCCAGCGAGGCAGACTATGCCCTGCACGCGCTGGAACATGTGTGGGAGCAGGGCGGTGCTTATGCCTTGCTCGGGCCATCGGGCTGCGGCAAGTCGACGTTGCTCAATATCATTTCCGGGCTGCTGACACCGTCCCATGGCGAGGTGCTGTTCGACGGCAAACCGGTCAACCAGTTGTCACCGCAGGCGCGCAACATCGCTCAGGTGTTCCAGTTTCCGGTGGTGTACGACACCATGACGGTGTTCGACAACCTGGCTTTTCCCCTGCGCAACCAGGGGCTGGACGAAGCGCGTGTGCGTGCCCGGGTGGAAGAAATTGCCGAGGTGCTCGACCTGGCTGGCGTGCTGCGCAAGAAGGCACGCAACCTCAGTGCCGACGAAAAGCAAAAGGTCTCGATGGGGCGTGGCCTGGTGCGCGATGACGTATCGGCAATCCTGTTCGACGAGCCGCTGACGGTGATCGACCCGCACCTGAAATGGAAGCTGCGGCGCAAGCTGAAGCAGATCCATGAGCAGTTCAACATCACCATGATCTACGTCACCCATGACCAGCTGGAGGCCTCTACCTTCGCCGACAAGATCGCAGTGATGCACGGTGGGCGCATCGTCCAGTTCGGCACCCCGCGCGAGCTGTTCGAGCGACCGCGACATACGTTTGTCGGCTACTTCATCGGCAGCCCCGGGATGAACCTGATTGACGTGCGCGCCGAGACAGATGCAGTGGTGTTCGGTGATGTCCGCCTGGCGCTGCCCGATGGCCTGCGCGAGCGCCTGGCGGCGATGGCGGGTGGGCGATTGCAAGTGGGTATTCGCCCGGAGTTCGTGCAGCTGTGGGACGGCCCGTTCGATGATGCCCACCCGGCGCGGGTGCTGGATGTCGAAGACCTGGGTACCTACCGCATCGTCACCCTCGAACTGGGCGGTGTCGCGCTCAAGGCGCGGCTGAGCGAGGATCGCCCGTTGCCCGTGGAGCTGGCCTGGGTCAGCCTGCCCGCACAGTGGCTGATGCTGTACGTCGACGATGTGCTGCTGGAGGCCGGGCCATGATCAACAAGGTGCCGAACAACAAGGCGTGGTGGCTGGTGCTGCCGGTGTTTCTGCTGGTGGCATTCAGTGCGGTGGTGCCGATGATGACGGTGGTCAACTATTCGGTGCAGGACATCTTCGACCAGTCCAACCGCTACTTCGTCGGCGCCGACTGGTACCGCCAGGTGCTGCGCGACCCGGCGCTGCACGATGCGTTGCTGCGCCAGTTCATCTACTCCGCCTGCGTGCTGCTGATCGAGATCCCGCTGGGTATCGGCATTGCCCTGACCATGCCAACCAAAGGCCGTATGGCCTCGGTGTGCCTGATCATCATGGCTATTCCGTTGCTGATTCCGTGGAACGTGGTTGGCACTATCTGGCAGATTTTCGGCCGTGCCGACATCGGCCTGCTCGGCGCCACCCTGGCCAAGCTTGGGGTCAGCTACAACTACGCCGGCGACCCGTTCGACGCCTGGCTCACCGTGCTGGTGATGGATGTGTGGCACTGGACCTCGTTGGTGGCGTTGCTGTGCTATTCGGGGCTGCGTGCCATCCCCGACGTGTACTACCAGGCCGCGCGCATCGACCGTGCCTCGGGCTGGGCCGTGTTCCGCCATATCCAACTGCCCAAGCTGAAGAACGTGCTGCTGATCGCGGTGATGCTGCGCTTCATGGACAGCTTCATGATCTACACCGAGCCATTCGTGCTGACCGGTGGTGGGCCTGGCAACGCGACCACGTTCCTCAGCCAGACCCTCACACGCATGGCCGTGGGGCAGTTCGACCTGGGCCCGGCAGCGGCGTTCTCGCTGGTGTACTTCCTGATCATCCTGCTGGTGTCGTGGCTGTTCTACACAGCCATGACCCATGCCGACAAGGACTAGGCCATGAGCACGCGCAAATCGCTGGCCCTGCTGCTGTACTTCTTCTTTCTGCTGGTGCCGATCTACTGGCTGCTGAACATGTCGTTCAAGAGCAACACCGAGATCCTGGGTGGCCTGACCCTGTGGCCGCAGGCGTTCACCCTCGACAACTACCGGGTGATCTTCACCGATGCCAGCTGGTACAGCGGCTACATCAACTCGCTGTACTACGTGTGCCTGAACACGCTGATTTCCTTGCTGGTGGCGTTGCCGGCGGCCTATGCCTTCTCGCGCTACCGCTTCCTTGGCGACCGGCACCTGTTCTTCTGGCTGCTGACCAACCGCATGGCGCCACCTGCGGTGTTCCTGCTGCCGTTCTTCCAGCTGTACTCGTCAATTGGCCTGTTCGATACCCATATCGCCGTGGCCCTGGCCCATTGCCTGTTCAACGTACCGCTGGCGGTGTGGATTCTGGAGGGGTTCATGTCGGGGGTGCCGAAGGAGATCGACGAAACGGCCTACATCGACGGCTACAGCTTTGCGCGCTTTTTCGTGAAGATTTTCATTCCGCTGATTGGCTCCGGTATCGGCGTCACGGCGTTTTTCTGCTTCATGTTCTCCTGGGTCGAACTGCTGTTGGCGCGCACCCTGACGTCGGTGAATGCCAAGCCGATTGCCGCAGTGATGACCCGCACCGTGTCGGCATCAGGTATCGACTGGGGCGTGCTGGCGGCGGCGGGGGTACTGACCATCTTGCCGGGCATGCTGGTGATCTGGTTCGTGCGCAACCATGTGGCCAAGGGCTTTGCCCTGGGCCGGGTGTGAGGAGGGCGACGCATGGAGTGGATGGCCTGGACCTTGCCGACGGCGCTGTTTTTCGTCGCCATAGGCATGCTGCTGCTGAGCATGACCCTGCTTGAACTGCGTCGCCCGTGCGTGGAGCGACGGGGCTTCTTGCCGCTGGTCACCAGCCGTGGTGACCGCTTGTTCATCGGCCTGCTGGCCAGCGCCTACCTGCACCTGCTGGTGGTCGGCGTCAGCGACTGGCCATTGTGGGTGGCCTCGCTGCTGTCGCTGGCGTGGCTGGTGGTGGTACTGCGCTGGGGCTGAGCGAGCGGCCCTGTGGGATAACTGAAACGGGAGATCACAATGTTCGATAACAAGCACAACAGGCGACATTTGACCCTGGCCGCATTGCTGGTGCTGGCCAGCGTGCAAGGCTCAGCCTGGGCCGACCAGTACGAAGATGCGGCCAAAAAATGGATCGGCAGCGAGTTCAAGCCTTCGACCCTTACCCCAGAGCAGCAGTTGGCTGAACTGCAGTGGTTTATCAAGGCCGCCGAGCCGTTCCGTGGGATGAAGATCAATGTGGTGTCGGAAACCATCACCACCCATGAATACGAGTCCAAGGTGCTGGCCAAGGCTTTCAGCGAGATCACCGGCATCCAGCTGACCCACGACCTGCTGCAGGAAGGCGACGTGGTGGAAAAGCTGCAGACACAGATGCAGTCGGACAAGAACATCTACGACGGCTGGGTCAATGACTCCGACCTGATCGGTACGCACTTTCGCTACGGCAAGGTCGAATCGATCACCGACCTGATGGCTAACGAGGGCAAGGACTACACCTCGCCGACCCTCGACCTGAAGGACTTCATCGGTATTTCGTTCACCACCGCGCCTGATGGCAAGGTCTATCAGTTGCCCGATCAGCAGTTCGCCAACCTGTACTGGTTCCGTGCCGACTGGTTCGAACGGCCTGAGCTGAAAGCCAAGTTCAAGGAGAAGTACGGCTACGAGCTGGGTGTGCCGGTGAACTGGTCGGCCTACGAGGACATTGCCAAGTTCTTCACCGAAGACGTCAAGGAGATCGACGGCAAGCGCGTCTATGGCCATATGGACTACGGCAAGAAAGACCCATCGCTGGGCTGGCGCTTTACCGATGCGTGGTTCTCCATGGCCGGCGGCGGCGACAAGGGGCTTCCCAACGGTTTGCCGGTGGATGAATGGGGCATTCGTGTGGAGGACTGCCACCCGGTGGGCTCCAGCGTGACCCGTGGCGGCGACACCAATGGGCCGGCCGCCGTCTATGCCACGCAGAAGTATGTGGACTGGATGCGCGCCTACGCGCCCAAGGAAGCCCAGGGCATGACCTTCTCCGAAGCCGGCCCGGTGCCGGCGCAGGGCAACATCGCCCAGCAGATCTTCTGGTACACCGCGTTCACCGCCGACATGACCAAGCCCGGCTTGCCGGTGGTGAATGCCGACGGCACACCGAAGTGGCGCATGGCGCCCTCGCCGAAGGGGCCGTATTGGGAGGAGGGGATGAAACTGGGCTACCAGGACACCGGCTCGTGGACGTTCTTCAAGTCCACCCCCGAGAAGCAACGGCTGGCGGCATGGTTGTATGCCCAATTCGTCACCTCCAAGACCGTGTCGCTGAAAAAGACCATCGTCGGCCTGACGCCGATTCGTGAGTCGGACATCAACTCCCAGGCCATGACCGAGCTGGCGCCCAAGCTCGGTGGGCTGGTCGAGTTCTATCGCAGCCCGGCGCGGGTGCAGTGGACGCCAACCGGCACCAACGTGCCGGACTATCCGCGCTTGGCGCAGTTGTGGTGGAGCCATATTGCCGAAGTGGCCAGTGGCGAGAAGACCCCGCAGGAGGCGCTGGATGGACTGGCCCGCGACCAGGATCGCATGATGGAACGCTTGCAACGCTCCAATGCCCAGGCGACCTGTGCACCGAAGCTGAACCCAGAGAAGGACGCACAGTACTGGTTCGACCAGCCGGGTGCACCGAAGCCCAAGCTGGCCAACGAAAAGCCCAAAGGCGAGACGGTCAGCTACAACGAACTGTTGAAGTCGTGGGAGGCGGCCAGGAAGTGATTGGCTGAACATCGCGAAGAGGCGGTGCAGCCACCGAAAAATCACAGGCAAAAAAAACGGCACCTGCCAGAGGTGCCGTTTTCACATCACGCGGTATTACTTATGCAGCTCTTCTGCCGCATACAGCGTGTTTTCCAGTAGGCACGCCCGGGTCATCGGCCCGACGCCACCCGGCACCGGCGTGATCCAGCCGGCGCGCGGCAGGGCGGTCTCGTAGACCACGTCGCCAACCAGTTTGCCGTCTTCCTGGCGGTTGATGCCCACGTCGATGACGATGGCGCCTTCCTTGACCCACTCACCCTTGACCAGGCCCGGCTTGCCGGCAGCCACCACCACCAGGTCGGCACGGCCTACATGGCCGGCCAGGTCCTTGGTGAAGCGGTGGCAGACAGTCACGGTGCAGCCGGCCAGCAGCAATTCCATGGCCATCGGGCGGCCAACGATGTTGGACGCGCCGACGATCACGGCGTTCATGCCGTACAGGTCCTGACCGGTGCTTTCCAGCAGGGTCATGATGCCTTTTGGCGTGCACGGGCGCAGCAGCGGAATACGCTGGGCCAGGCGGCCAATGTTGTACGGATGGAAGCCGTCCACATCCTTGTCCGGGCGAATGCGCTCGAGCAGCAGCGAGGCGTCCAGGTGCGCCGGAAGTGGCAGCTGCAGCAGGATGCCATCGACGGCCGGGTCATCATTGAGGCGGTCGATCAGCTCGGTCAGGGCTTGTTGCGTGGTCTCGCTGGGCAGGTCGAATGCCTGCGAAATGAAGCCGACCTCTTCGCAGTCCTTGCGCTTGTGCGAAACATAGACTTGGGAGGCGGGGTCGGTGCCGACCAGGATCACCGCCAGGCCCGGCGTACGCAGGCCTTGCTGGCGACGCTCCACGACACGTTGAGCGATCTGCTGGCGCAGGCTGGCGGCGATCGCCTTGCCATCGATTAGGTGTGCAGTCATAGACGCGTGATTAACCATCGAGAAGGAAACAATTAAGAACGCGCATTCTCGCACGACATGGGCCAAGGGCAAAGGCGGGTGGTCGGGCAAATCCCCTAACCCCTTAAATAATTTAAATTTTTTTTAAAAAGGTGTTGACGACTTTCGGGGTCGCCTATAAGATTCGCCGCACTTGTCGGGCACAGCCTAGCACTGGTTGGCTAAGTCGGGCAGAATGAGTGGTTTAACAATTACTTGTTAACGTCTTGTTCGGTTAGGCTTCAAGCTTAAGCGCCCGTAGCTCAGCTGGATAGAGCATCCGCCTTCTAAGCGGATGGTCGCAGGTTCGAGTCCTGCCGGGTGCGCCATTAGGCAGCTTTGGCAAGCAAGTAGGCAGTAATGCAATATGGTGGGCGTAGCTCAGTTGGTAGAGCGCTGGATTGTGATTCCAGTTGTCGTGGGTTCGATTCCCATCGTCCACCCCATATTCTTCAAGGGCGCCTCGATAGCATCTGGCGCCTTTGTTTTAAGCGTTACGCGGACGTGGTGAAATTGGTAGACACACTGGATTTAGGTTCCAGCGGCGCAAGCTGTAAGAGTTCGAGTCTCTTCGTCCGCACCATGCTTCTGTAAGGTTGTACCGCAACATCGCAAGACCGCAATATGGTGGGCGTAGCTCAGTTGGTAGAGCGCTGGATTGTGATTCCAGTTGTCGTGGGTTCGATTCCCATCGTCCACCCCATATTCTTGAAAGGCGCCTTGATCGTGAGATCGGGCGCCTTTTTGTTTTGGGTTCTGCGTGGCTGTGGTTGTATGCCTTGGGTGCGTCGGCGCTCGATCTCAGAGGCGCCGAAAATGTCGTGGCGAGCCCCTTCCCGCCAAATCGCATTCCTCGCCCTTGCAATCCACTGGTGACACCCCAATAAAAGCTGTTAGATTTCAGCCGGTTGAAACACCGGCCCGTTTGGCTGGCAGAGGACACCACGATGATTGCAAAAGAAGCCCGTCAGGCCCTGGCGCTGCAGCGCTTTGCCGAAGCCAATCCGCAGTTGCTCGAGGAGATCCGTGAGCTGGACGCGCGTGAGCAGGCTCAGCAGATCGAGTGGGCGTTCGAGGATGCAGCCGACGAGCAGGGTATTCAGCCCTGGGAGCTGGCGCTGCAATTGATTGCCGAAACCCCGGAGCAGCTGAACGCCATGCGTCTGGAGACGCACCGTGAGGTGGCCGAGGCGCTGGGGCTGGAATGGGAAGAGTACTGCCAGTTCAACGAAATCGATCCTGAATAAAGGAAGCGAATTCGCCACAGGCAGTTGTTTGACAAGGTATTTCGGCTGCACGTCGCCTCGGGTGTCGTGCAGCCCTTATTGAAGCAGGCCCGGCGGTGTGCCGTGCGGGCCTTGAAAGTTAATCGACCGGCGTTGTTTCCCGTCGTCCCGAGTGGGGTGACTTCTGCTGCGTGACTCACTAGAATGCTTGCCCTTGATTCTTGGAGTCGGGCTAACGCCGGCTAACGTCTGTGCAACGAGGAATATCCATGCAAGTTTCTGTTGAAAACACTTCCGCTCTCGAGCGCCGCATGACCATCGCCGTTCCGGCCGAGCGCGTCGAGAACGAAGTCAACAAGCGTCTGCAGCAGACTGCCAAGCGCGCCAAGATTGCGGGCTTCCGTCCTGGTAAAGTGCCGATGAACGTGATCCGTCAGCGTTTCGAAGCTGACGCCCGTCAAGAGGCTTTCGGTGACCTGGTCCAGGCTTCCTTCTACGAAGCCATCGTCGAGCAGAAGCTGAACCCGGCTGGTGCCCCGGCTGTAGAGCCGAAGTCCTTCGAAAAGGGCAAGGACCTGGAATTCGTCGCCATCTTCGAAGTGTTCCCAGAGTTCACTGTTTCCGGCCTCGAGTCGATCAACGTCGAGCGCCTGAGCGCCGAAGTGGCTGACGCCGACCTGGACAACATGCTGGAAGTGCTGCGCAAGCAGAACACCCGTTTCGAGGCCGTCGAGCGCGCTGCGCAGAACGACGACCAGGTCAACATCGACTTCGTCGGCAAGGTCGACGGTGAAGTATTCGCCGGTGGTTCGGCCAAGGGCACCCAGCTGGTACTGGGCTCCGGCCGCATGATCCCAGGCTTCGAAGATGGTCTGGTTGGCGCCAAGGCGGGTGAAGAGCGCGTTGTGAACGTGACCTTCCCAGAGGATTACCAGAACCTGGACCTGGCTGGCAAAGCCGCCGAGTTCACCATCACCGTCAACAGCGTTTCGGCACCTGTGCTGCCAGAGCTGAACGAAGAGTTCTTCGCCCAGTTCGGCATCAAGGAATCGACCCTGGAAGGCTTCCGCGCCGAAGTTCGCAAGAACATGGAGCGTGAGCTGCGTCAGGCGATCAAGACCAAGGTGAAAAACCAGGTCATGGACGGTCTGCTGGCTGCCAACCCGATCGAAGTGCCGAAAGCCCTGCTGGAAAACGAAGTCAATCGTCTGCGCGTGCAGGCTGTTCAGCAGTTCGGTGGCAACATCAAGCCTGAGCAGCTGCCAGTCGAGCTGTTCGAAGAGCAAGCCAAGCGCCGCGTAGTGCTGGGCCTGATCGTGGCCGAAGTGGTCAAGCAGTTCGAGCTGAAGCCAGATGACGCCAAGGTTCGCGAGATGATCGAAGAAATGGCTTCGGCTTACCAAGAGCCTGAGCAGGTCATCGCCTGGTACTACAAGAACGATCAGCAACTGAACGAAGTGCGTTCGGTTGTGCTGGAAGAGCAAGTTGTAGATACTGTTCTGCAGAAAGCGACTGTGACCGACAAGTCGGTCTCGTACGAAGATGCCGTTAAGCCAGCTGAGGCTCCTGCCGCTGCTGAGTAACGGGCTTCTCTCGTAGGAAACCCCCACAAGCCAGCCTTCGAGCTGGCTTGTGCGTATTCAAGCCATGACTATTTGGGAGTGAGCGCAGGACATGTCCCGCAATTCTTATATTCAGCAGAGCTCTGACATCCAGGCCGCAGGCGGTCTGGTCCCGATGGTTATCGAGCAGTCCGCCCGTGGCGAACGCGCCTACGACATCTACTCGCGCCTGTTGAAGGAGCGAGTGATCTTCCTGGTGGGCCCTGTAGAAGACTACATGGCCAACCTGGTAGTGGCGCAGATGCTGTTCCTTGAGGCGGAAAACCCGGACAAGGATATCCATCTTTACATCAACTCCCCAGGCGGTTCGGTGACGGCTGGCATGTCGATCTACGACACCATGCAGTTCATCAAGCCGGATGTCTCGACCATCTGCATCGGCCAAGCCTGCAGCATGGGTGCCTTCCTGTTGACCGCTGGCGCCAAGGGCAAGCGTCACTGCCTGCCTAACTCGCGGGTGATGATTCACCAGCCGCTGGGCGGCTTCCAGGGCCAGGCTACCGACATCCAGATCCACGCCCAGGAAATCCTCAGCATCAAGGCGCGTCTCAACGAGCTGCTGGCCTACCACACCGGCCAGGACCTCGAGACCATTCAGCGCGATACTGAGCGTGACAACTTCATGAGCGCCTCGCGCGCGGCCGAGTACGGCCTGATCGACTCGGTCTACGACAAGCGGCAACTGGCCTCCTGAACCGGGGTGCCAGAGCAGGTAGGCGCCGAAAGCGCCTACCTGCGGACTTGAAAAAGCCCGCAATTGCCTTCATCTTGTGTTGCAAGCCTACCGGATTGGATCGATCGAATGACTGACACCCGTAACGGCGAGGACAGCGGCAAATTGCTCTATTGCTCCTTCTGCGGCAAAAGCCAGCACGAAGTGCGCAAATTGATTGCCGGGCCCTCGGTATTTATCTGCGACGAGTGCGTCGACCTGTGCAATGACATCATCCGTGAGGAGGTGCAGGAAGCCCAGGCCGAAAGCAGCGCGCACAAATTGCCTTCGCCGAAAGAAATCAGCGGCATCCTGGACCAGTACGTCATTGGTCAGGAGCGCGCGAAGAAGGTGCTGGCCGTAGCGGTGTACAACCACTACAAGCGCCTGAACCAGCGTGACAAGAAGGGTGACGAAGTCGAACTGGGCAAGAGCAACATCCTGCTCATCGGGCCGACTGGCTCGGGCAAGACCCTGCTCGCCGAAACCCTGGCACGCCTGTTGAACGTACCGTTCACCATTGCTGACGCCACCACCCTGACCGAGGCCGGTTATGTGGGTGAGGACGTCGAGAACATCATCCAGAAGCTGTTGCAGAAGTGCGACTACGACGTGGAAAAGGCCCAGATGGGCATTGTCTACATCGACGAAATCGACAAGATCTCGCGTAAGTCGGACAACCCATCCATCACCCGTGACGTTTCGGGCGAGGGTGTGCAGCAGGCGTTGCTGAAATTGATCGAGGGCACCGTGGCCTCGGTTCCGCCGCAAGGTGGCCGCAAACACCCGCAACAGGAATTCCTGCAGGTTGATACCCGCAACATCCTGTTCATTTGCGGTGGTGCGTTCTCGGGCCTGGAAAAGGTCATCCAGAACCGTTCCACCAAGGGTGGCATCGGTTTTGGCGCCGAAGTGCGTAGCAAGGAAGAGGGCAAGAAGGTTGGCGAATCCCTGCGTGAGGTCGAGCCGGACGATCTGGTCAAGTTTGGCCTGATCCCGGAGTTTGTCGGCCGTCTGCCGGTATTGGCTACACTCGACGAGCTGGACGAGGCTGCGTTGATGCAGATCCTCACCGAGCCGAAGAACGCCCTGACCAAGCAGTATGCCAAGTTGTTCGAGATGGAAAGCGTCGACCTCGAGTTCCGCAGTGATGCGCTCAAGGCCGTAGCGCGCAAAGCCCTGGAGCGTAAAACCGGCGCCCGTGGCCTGCGTTCGATCCTCGAAGGCGTGCTGCTCGACACCATGTACGAGATTCCTTCGAAGAAGGAGGTCAGCAAGGTGGTGATTGACGAGAGCGTCATCGAGGGCACCTCGCAGCCGCTGATGATCTACGAGAACAGCGAGCCGCAAGCCAAGGCCGCGCCAGACGCCTGATTCAGGTAATGGCCGGTTCTCGGTTGCAAGCAAGAAGGGGGCCTACGGGCCCCTTTCTGCTTTTCCTGCGCAAGCGCTTGTAATTTCCCAGGCGTGCCCCCACATTAGGTCCAAGCATCATTTCCACCGGTTTCCGGCCATAAGGCCGCTGTAGAGGCGAAATCATGAAGACCACCCTCGACTTGCCTCTTTTGCCATTGCGCGATGTCGTTGTTTACCCGCACATGGTTATCCCGCTGTTCGTGGGGCGTGAAAAGTCCATCGAAGCCCTCGAGGCAGCGATGACGGGCGAAAAGCAGATCCTCCTGCTGGCCCAGAAGAATCCAGCCGACGACGACCCGGGTGAGGACGCCCTGTACCGCGTCGGTACCGTTGCCACCGTGCTGCAACTGCTGAAGTTGCCTGATGGCACCGTGAAGGTGTTGGTCGAAGGCGAGCAGCGTGGCGCCGTCGAGCGTTTCACCGAAGTAGAAGGGCACATCCGTGCCGAAGTCTCCCTGATCGACGAAACCGATGCCGCCGAGCGCGAGTCGGAAGTGTTCGTGCGCACGCTGCTGTCGCAGTTCGAGCAGTACGTTCAGTTGGGCAAGAAAGTCCCTGCCGAAGTGCTGTCTTCGCTGAACAGCATCGAAGAGCCTGGGCGCCTGGTCGACACCATGGCCGCGCACATGGCCCTGAAGATCGAGCAGAAGCAGGAAATTCTCGAAATCGTCGACCTGACTACCCGTGTCGAACACGTGCTTGCGCTGTTGGACGCCGAAATCGACCTGCTGCAGGTCGAAAAGCGCATTCGCGGCCGGGTCAAGAAGCAGATGGAGCGCAGCCAGCGCGAGTACTACCTGAATGAGCAGATGAAGGCCATTCAGAAAGAGCTGGGCGATGGCGACGAAGGCCACAACGAAGTCGAAGAGCTGAAAAAGCGTATCGAAGCCGCTGGCCTGCCCAAAGATGCCCTGGCCAAGGCCCAGGCAGAGCTGAACAAGCTCAAGCAGATGTCGCCGATGTCGGCCGAGGCCACCGTGGTACGTTCGTACCTCGACTGGCTGGTGCAGGTGCCGTGGAAGGCGCAGAGCAAGGTGCGCCTGGACCTGACCAAGGCCGAGGAAATCCTCGACGCCGACCATTATGGTCTGGAAGAGGTCAAGGAACGTATCCTCGAGTACCTTGCCGTACAGAAACGCGTCAAGAAAATCCGCGGCCCGGTGCTGTGCCTGGTCGGCCCACCCGGCGTCGGCAAGACCTCGTTGGCCGAGTCGATCGCTGCCGCCACCAACCGCAAGTTCGTGCGTATGGCCCTGGGTGGTGTGCGTGACGAGGCCGAAATTCGCGGCCACCGCCGTACCTACATCGGCTCCATGCCGGGCCGTCTGATCCAGAAGATGACCAAGGTGGGGGTGCGCAACCCGCTGTTCCTGCTCGATGAAATCGACAAGATGGGCAGCGACATGCGCGGCGACCCGGCCTCGGCGCTGCTTGAAGTGCTCGACCCGGAGCAGAACCACAACTTCAACGACCACTACCTGGAGGTCGACTACGACCTTTCGGACGTGATGTTCCTGTGCACCTCGAACTCGATGAACATCCCGCCGGCGCTGCTCGACCGGATGGAAGTCATCCGCCTGCCGGGTTACACCGAGGACGAGAAGATCAACATCGCGGTCAAGTACCTGGTACCCAAGCAGGTCAAGGCCAACGGCTTGAAGAAGGAAGAGCTGGAAGTCGACGTCTCGGCGATCCGCGACATCATCCGCTACTACACCCGCGAAGCCGGTGTGCGGGGCCTCGAGCGGCAAATCGCCAAGGTCTGCCGCAAGGTGGTCAAGGAACATACCGGGCAGAAGCAGGTCAAGGTCAAGGTGGCCAGCGAGCAGCTGGAGCATCTGCTGGGCGTGCGCAAGTTCCGCTACGGCCTGGCCGAGCAGCAGGACCAGATCGGCCAGGTGACCGGCCTGGCCTGGACTCAGGTTGGCGGCGAACTGCTGACCATCGAGGCCGTGGTCATCCCCGGCAAAGGCCAACTGATCAAGACCGGCTCGCTGGGCGATGTCATGGTCGAGTCGATCACCGCCGCGCAGACCGTGGTTCGCAGCCGCGCCCGCAGCCTGGGGATTGCAGCCGACTTCCACGAGAAGCACGACGTGCACATCCACATGCCTGAAGGCGCCACGCCGAAGGACGGCCCAAGTGCCGGTATCGGCATGTGCACCGCGCTGGTGTCGGCGCTGACGCAGATTCCGGTACGTGCCGACGTGGCCATGACCGGCGAAATCACCCTGCGTGGCCAGGTGTTGGCCATTGGCGGGCTGAAGGAAAAACTGCTGGCGGCACACCGTGGCGGGATCAAGACGGTGATCATTCCAGAGGAAAATGTTCGCGATCTGAAGGAGATTCCGGAAAATATCAAACAGGATCTTCAGATCAAACCGGTCAAATGGATTGACGAAGTCCTGCAAATTGCGCTGCAATACGCCCCGGAGCCCTTGCCAGATGTGGCTCCTGAGATTGTCGCGAAAGATGAAAAGCGCGACGGCGATGCTAAGGAAAGAATCAGCACGCATTAGTAGTTTTTGGCTGGGGGGCTTTCCTTGACAGTTTTTTCGGGGCCTTGCTATAAAGCGGCACGCTATTGTCAACAGGCCACCCAGCGCACGTTTCATAAGCTTTTCATTACATACTTAGAAACAAACTCAATAGAGAAATAAGGGGACTTAGAGTGAACAAGTCGGAACTGATTGACGCTATCGCCGCATCTGCAGACATCCCGAAAGCTGTAGCCGGCCGTGCGCTGGATGCAGTCATCGAATCCGTCACCGGCGCCCTGAAGCAAGGTGACGATGTAGTACTGGTTGGCTTCGGTACCTTCTCGGTCAAGGATCGCGCCGAGCGTACCGGCCGCAACCCGCAAACCGGCAAGGCGATCAAGATCGAAGCCGCCAAGGTTCCAGGTTTCAAGGCAGGCAAAGGCCTGAAAGACGCCGTCAACTAAGTCGTCTTTCAGCCGGACCCGGCCTGGCCTGGTCCGAGCACGGTGACGGCGGGGCGCAAACGTTCCCGCCTGACACGTTTGCTAAGAAAAGGCGCATCCTCGGATGCGCCTTTCTTTTATCAGGATTCTACCCACGCTCCGCGGTTGTCGACGCAGTGGTACAGCCGTTTCTGGGGGACGCATGCTGCAAAATATCAGGGACAATTCACAAGGTTGGATTGCCAAGACCATCATCGGCCTTATCGTCGTGTTGATGGCGTTGACCGGCTTCGAAGCCATTTTTCAGGCCGCCACCCATAGCCAGGACGCCGCCAAGGTGAACGGCCAGACCATCAGCCAGAACGAGCTGAGCCAGGCGGCCGACATGCAGCGCCGTCAGCTGATGCAACAGTTGGGCAAGGATTTCGACCCAGCGCTGCTGGATGACAAATTGCTGCGTGAAGAGGCCCTCAAGGGCTTGATCAGCCGCAAGCTGCTGCTGCAAGGCGCCGAAGATGCCAAGTTCGCCTTCTCCGAGGCCGCGCTTGATCAGGTGATCCTGCAGACGCCGGAGTTTCAGGTGGACGGCAAGTTCAGTGCCGACCGTTTCGACCAGGTCATCCGCCAGATGGGCTACGGTCGCATGCAGTTCCGCGAGATGCTCGCCGAGGAAATGCTCATCGGCCAGCTGCGCACCGGCCTGGCTGGCAGCAGCTTCGTGACCGATCAGCAGGTTGACGCCTTTGCTCGCCTCGAGAAGCAGACGCGCGACTTCGCCTCCCTGACCTTCAAGGCCGACCCGGCCGCGGTCAAGGTCAGCGAAGAAGAGGTGAAGGCGCACTACGACCAGCACGCCAAGGAGTTCATGTCGCCTGACCAAGTAGTGATCGACTACATCGAGCTGAAGAAGTCGGTGTTCTTCGACCAGGTCAAGGTCACCGACGAAGAACTCAAGGCCCAGTACGAGAAGGAAATCGCCAACCTCGCCGAGCAGCGCCATGCGGCGCACATCCTCATCGAGGTCAACGACAAGGTCACCGAAGCCCAGGCCAAGGCCCGCGCCGAAGAGATCGAGCAGCGCCTGGCCAAGGGTGAAGACTTCGCCGCGCTGGCCAAGGAGTTCTCCCAGGACCCAGGCTCGGCCAACAACGGCGGCGACCTCGGCTTTGCCGGCCCGGGTGTATACGACCCAGCCTTCGAAGACGCGCTCTACAAGCTGCAGGATGGCCAGGTATCGACGCCGGTGCGTACCGAGTTTGGCTACCACCTGATCAAGCTGCTGGGCGTGCAGGCGCCAGAAGTACCAAGCTTCGCCAGCCTGAAGGACAAGCTGACCCGCGACCTGAAGATTCCGTTGGTCGAGCAGCGTTATGTCGACGCCAGCAAGCAACTGCAGGATGCAGCCTACGAGGCTTCCGACCTGGCCCAGCCGGCCCAGGACCTGAACCTCAAGGTGCACACCTCTGCAGCGTTTGGCCGCGAAGGCGGTGAGGGCATCACGGCCAACCGTTCAGTGGTGCAGGCCGCGTTCTCCGAAGAAGTGCTGGATGAGGGTGCCAACAGCACCGCCATCGAACTCGACCCGGAAACCACTGTAGTGCTGCGTGTCAAGGAGCACCGCAAGCCAGAGCAATTGCCGCTGGAAGCTGTGGCCAAGAACATCAGCGAACACCTGGCCAAAGAGAAGGCGACTGCCGAGCTCAAGGCCAAGGCGGACAAGCTGATTGCCGGCCTGCGTGATGGTTCCATCGCAGCAGGTAGCGTGCATGAAGGGCAAGGCTGGAAAGCTTATGAAGCAGTTACCCGTGGTGAGGACGGCATTGACCCGGCCGAGCTGCAGGCGCTGTTCCGCCTGGGCAAGCCGCAAGCCAAGGACAAGCCGGTTTATGGCAGCGTAGTGCTGCGCGACGGTAGCCTGGTAGTACTGCAGCTCAAGGGCGTCAACGAAGGCGCAACTGCCACCGACGAAGAGAAGCAGCAGATCCGCCGCTACCTTGCGTCGCGTGCTGGCCAGCAGGACTTCGCGGCCTACCGCAAGCAGCTGGAAGCCAATGCGGATATCACCCGTTACTAAGGTGATCGCTGCATGAACAAACAGGCCGCCTCGTGCGGCCTGTTTCATTTCGGTTCACGTGAAGGCATGCACGGTCATCGTGTTAGCGCTTCACCCCTTCATAGTTATCCAGCGTATCCCGCGCAATCTCCCGCCCTAGAGCAATCAGCTCCGGCGCCTTGTAGAACTCGAAAAACCGGCAGACCCGTTTAGGCACGTTGATCAGCACGTCTGGCGGATAGCCGGCGATTTTGTACTGTGCCAACGAGGTCTGCATGACCTCGAAGCTCTGGTTGATCAGGTCCAGCAGCGAAGCAGGCCCCACGTTATCGATGATGAACGAACCGGTAGCCGACTTCGGTGCACCCTCGCGCTCCGGTGCCGCCGCCGGTTGCTGGCTTTCCGGGTCGGCGGCATCGTTCAGCCATGGGCTGGGTGGAGCCAGCCCTTCGGCGACGATCTCCTGCTCGATGCGTATCAGCTCCTCGGCCGGCTTGCGCCGAAACGGCAAGCGTGAACCCAGTGAACTCAACAAAGCATCAAAACGCATCTTGAATGCCGCCGGGCGTTCGATCACCGGCAACTGATAGTGCTTCTGGTTGGTGGCGTTGAGGTTGACCGCGATGATCAGGTCGCAATGGCTGGACACCACCGGGACGATTGGCAAGGGGTTGAGGATGCCTCCGTCGACCAGCATGCGGTTGCCTTGCATCACCGGTGTGAACAGGCTGGGGATGGCTGCCGAGGCGCGCATGGCCTGATGCAGGCAGCCCTCCTGGAACCAGATTTCCTGCTGGTTGGTGAGGTCGGTGGCCACTGCTGTGTAAGGAATACGCAGTTGCTCGATGTTGATTTCGCCGACGATCTTGCGGATCTGCCCAAACACCTTGTCGCCGCGAATGGCACCCAGTCGAAAGCTGACGTCGACTAGGCGCAATACATCCAGATAATCCAGGCTTTCGATCCAGTTGCGGTAGTCGTCCAATTTGCCGGCGGAGTAGATGCCGCCAATCACCGCGCCCATGGAGCAGCCGGCGATACAGGCGATGTCGTAGCCGCGGCGCTCGATTTCCTCGATGACGCCGATGTGTGCATACCCCCGGGCTCCGCCCGATCCCAGTACCAGCGCTACGCGTTTACTCATGAACATTCCCCGGCCATTGCCACCATGGTCCTACAATGCACCCATCGCTGCCTGTGCTTCAATGTAGATCGCGCTGAGCTACTGTATTAAAACCGGCCGGAGCCCGCTGGCCGGGCAGGGCACTTTTCAGCTGCCGGGGCGTCGAACAGCCACCGAATTTTCCATTGAGGTATTACTGATGAAAGCCTGGATCTGCCTTCCACTGATTGCCTTGGCCCTTGCCGGCTGTGCGGGCAAGACGGCCTACCGTGACAGCTGCGCGACCCAGCTGGATGCCGCCTGGAAGGAACTGGACCTGGCCAAGGCAGAAGGCTTTGCCGGTGCCGTGAGCTATTCCAAGGCTTTGTCGCTGCTCACCGGGGCCAAGACCCAGCAGCAGTTCGAAGGTTACGAAAGCTGTACCCGCAAAGCTGAAAAGGCGCGCTTCTACATTCGTGAATCGCGCGCCGGGCGTTGACCAAGGAGCGTCCAATGTCTGCCATGCTCGATCATGTCGTAGCTCAGATTCTGGCCGTGCAGGTGCGCCTGCTGGCCTGTCGCGAGCGCTTGGCTGCCAATACCGACAGCGAGGCCTTGCACGACCTGCGTATCACCTTGCGCCGGCTGCGCAGCCTGCTGCGGCCGCTGCGCGGCCTGCCTGGCGTGGAGCAACTGGAAGATGCCGCCAGCGCGCTGGGTACCCTGACCACGCCGCTGCGTGATCGCGAGGTGCTGGCGGCTGAGCTGATCGGGCGCGGCCAAACCGCGGCCGGCCAGCGGCGCCTTCAGGGGCGTGACAAAACCTTCGCCAGTGTCGCTGCTAGCCCACAGCTGGCAAGGGTGCTGGCGATTGTCGACGCGTTTCCACTGTTTCTGCGTGCGGCAGGCCGTGAGGGTTTGGTCAAGTCGCTGGGCAAGCGCATCGACAAACGCCTGGTCAAGCAATGGCGCAGGTTGAACGAAGCGCTGCAGGACCCGGCCCACGATCGTCACCGGCTGCGTTTGCTGATCAAGCGTGCGCGCTATGGCGATGAGGCATACCCGCAGCTCAACCATGCAGGCAAGAAACTGCAGCGTTTGCTGAAGCAGGCGCAGGGCGACCTTGGCAACTGGCACGACCGCCTGCAATGGCTGCTGCAAGTGCGCGATCATGCCGACCTGGCCCCCTGCAAGGCGGCTTGGGAGCATGAGCTGCACGAGGCTGAGCGCCAATCGGATGTGACCCTCGATGCCCTGCAACGGGCGCTGGCGCGGCGCCAGCCCGAAAAATGACCGAAATGCGGGCTGATCCCCCGAGGTTTGCTGGCTAGGATGGGCAGACCTTTTTCGCTGCAGGCAGGAGCCGGCCAATGAATTTCAACCAACTGCTCGACGCCGTGCGGGCCAACCCGAACTCCGTCAGTATCCCGCCCAGCTGGGCCCAGGGCCGCGCTGCCTTTGGCGGGCTGATGGCGGCAATGGTCTATGAAACCATGCGCCTGAAACTAAGCGACAGCCGCCCGGTACGCTCGCTGGCCATCAGCTTTGTGGCGCCAGCGGCGGCAGATGTGCCGATCCGCTTCGAGGTGGAGGTGCTGCGTGAAGGCAAGGCAGTCAGCACCTTGCTGGGCCGCGCCGTTCAGGATGGCCAGGTTGTGACGCTGGTACAGGGCAATTTCGGTGCAGGCCGGCCTTCGGTGGTCGAAGTGCCAGCATTACCGGCAATGGAAATGCCGGCACTCGATGATGCAGCTCCCGAGTTACCGTACATCAAAGGCGTTACCCCAGAGTTCATGCGGCACGTGGCATTGCGCTGGGCAGTGGGCGGGTTGCCGTTCAGTGGCAATCAGTCGCGCAAGATGGGGGGCTGGGTACGGTTGCGGGATGTGGCTGAAGAACAGGTCAACGAAACGCACCTGCTGGCGTTGGTCGATGCCTGGCCACCGAGCCTGATGCCGTTTCTCAAGCAGCCCGCAGCGGGCAGCACGCTGACCTGGACCATCGAATTCATTCAGCCCACAGCGAAGCTATCGACCCTGGACTGGTGCCGGTATTGCGTAGAGACCGAGCATGCGCGGGATGGTTATGGGCATGCTGCTGCGGCGTTGTGGACCGCAGGGGGTGAATTGCTGGCCTTGAGCCGCCAGACCGTCACCGTGTTTGCCTAACCCGTAACCACAGCGATTGCGCGCATGATCGTCACGTCAATGGCGGTGCTTGTGCCGCTCCCGCCAGGCCTTCCACCAAGCCCCGCTGAGTACAAAGCGCGGGAAGGTGATGAACTGCTCGGTCAGTAAGCGTTGCATGGCATCCTGGCGGTTGGCGAATGGCTCGGGCTGTTCGGCTTCCAGGCGGTGGCCATGGCGCTGCAGGCCGAGGCCGGCGATCAAGGCAATGATACCCACCGCGATCTGGCCCAGGTCGAGACCGAAGAGGCCGGACAGCACCAGCAGAGCCCCCAGGATGAACAACGGCACGGCAATCAGGTGCAGCACCAGATTGGTCGGGTGGCGGTGGTTATGGTGGTAGCCGCGCCATTGCCAGGCGGGCAGGTTGGGCAGGCGTTTGCTCATGGGTAATTCCTCTCGGTCATGCCCAAAGCTTAGTGCGGCCCCCGAGCGGGGGCCAATCGAGGCTGGCTATGGTGGCTATAGCTTGAGCTGGCCAATGGCTTTGCTCAGTTCGCCTGCCAGGGTCGCCAGTTCGCTGCTGGTGGTCGCCGAGCTCACTGTCTGCTGCACAGTCTGCTCGGTGACATCGCGGATGCTCACCACCGCGCGGTTCATTTCCTCGGCCACCTGGCTTTGCTGCTCGGCCGCCACAGCAATCTGGGTATTGCTTTCGCGCATTTGCGCCACGGCACCGGTGATTTCGGCCAGCGCCTCACCGGCTTCCTGTGCCTGGCGCACGCAGTCGTCGGCCTTGTACGAGCTTTCCTGCATGAACTCCACTGCATCGCGGGTGCCCGACTGCAGGGCCGAAACCATGGTGGTGATCTCGTCTGTGGAGGATTGCACGCGTTTGGCCAGGTTGCGCACTTCATCGGCCACCACGGCAAAGCCGCGCCCCAAGTCACCGGCGCGCGCTGCTTCGATGGCGGCGTTGAGCGCCAGCAGGTTGGTCTGTTCGGCAATACTGTGGATCACACTGACCACGCCGTTGATTTTCTGGCTGTCTTCAGCCAGCTGACGAATCATCTCGGCAGTTTGCTGCACGCCGCTGGAAAGCCCGGAAATCGAATCCTGCACCCGGCTGACCACCTCTTTGCCACTGCCGGCCAGGGTGTCGGCGGATTGTGACAAGTCGCGGGTGGCGCCGGCGTGCTGGGCAATGTGGTGCACCGTCGCCGACATTTCGTTGATGGCGGTGGCCGCTTGATCGGTCTCGCTCTGTTGGCCAAGCATGCCGTGGCGCACGTCGCTCATGCTGGCGGCCAGGCGTGCGGCACCTGAGTCCAACTGTGCAGCGGTATGGGCGACGGTGCTGACCACGCGGTGATAGGTTGCCTGCATGGCGTTGAAGGCCCCGGCCATCTGGCCGACCTCGTCGCCACAGGCTAGCGGTACCCGAGCCGCCAGGTCGCCGGTTTTTTCCACGTGCAGCATCACGTCCTTGAGGGTATTGAGCTGGCTGAGCAGGAAGCGGATCAGCAGTTGTGAGGCGCCGAGCATGGCCAGCATCAATATCAGCACGCACACCGCGTAATTGCTGAAGCGATCGAAGAATACCTGGCGCAGGCTGGGCGACTGGGCCAGCACGGCAACCTGCTGGTCGCCGTTGCGCAGTACCTGTGCGCCGCGCAGCGGGTTGTCACCGAGGACCCAGGCGCTGGGCAGTGCAACCCAGCCCTGGGCGTTGCGCAGGGCTTCAAGGGCCTCACCGGCGAAGGTTGGCGTTTGCCCGGCCGACCAGCTGATGACGTTGGCCGGGCGCGGCAGTGCTTGCCCGGCCGGCCAGGCAGCCAACAACTGGGCTTGCGCGGCCGCTTGCTCCTGCGCTGCCTCGGCGCGTGCGCGTTGCTCCAGGTGCACGGCATACAGCACCAGCAGCAAGGTGGTCACAAAGGCCACCGCGTTGACGGCCCAGAATTTGTACTTCAAGGAAACGTTGCTAAGCCAGGCACCCATGGGCAGGTCTTCTCTGAGTTGAGCGGAAACAATATTGGCAAGGTGCCATCATTGTGCCTGTATCACTCAGGTCCGTTGTTGATATGCGTCAAATTCAGATTTGGAAAAATGCCCGCGCCGTCGCTGTGGTATGCGCCGCGGTCTGCTCGGCCGACTCACCTCGATGCAGGGCCACTTCGCGCAAGACCTCCGGCAGAAACGCCGGCTCGTTACGGCCGTTTTTCGGCTTGGGCCGCAGGCTGCGCGGCAGCAGGTAGGGCGCGTCGCTTTCCAGCATCAGCCGGCCTTGCGCAATGTTGCCTACCAGAGGGTGCAGGTGGGTGCCGCGGCGTTCGTCGCAAATCCAGCCCGTAATGCCGATATGCAGGTCCATGTCCAGATAGGCGAACAGTGCTTCGCGCTCACCGGTAAAGCAGTGCACCACCGCGCCGGTCAAGTGGTCGCGGTAATCCTTGAGGATTGCCAGCAAGCGTTCGCTGGCATCACGCTCGTGCAGGAACACCGGCAGGCGCAGCTCCACAGCCAGGGCCAGCTGGGCTTCCAGGGCTTTTTCCTGCAGCGGGCGAGGGGAGAAGTCGCGGTTGAAATCCAGGCCGCATTCGCCCACGGCGCGCACGCGCGGTTCATTCAGCAACAGGCGCAGCTGGCGCTCGCTGTCGGCATCCCAGGCTTTGGCGTCATGAGGGTGCACGCCGGCCGTGGCGAACAGGTGCGCACTGTTCGGGTCCAGCTGCTGGCACAGCGCCAACGCCTGTTCGCTGACGGCCAGGCTAGTGCCTGTCAGCACCATTTGCGTAACCCCGGCCTCAAGTGCGCGCTCGACGATTGCTGCCTGTTGGTCGTGGAAACTGCTGTTGGTCAGGTTGACGCCGATATCGATCAGTTGCATGGTGCTATCTCGTGCCGCGGGGCGGCCAGCATAGCAAAAACCGCGTTTTTCTGAAAAAACCAAGAACTTCATGCTGTTGCCGTGGTCTTTTACCGTCATTTATCACTTGGCGGTGCAACCCATGGATGCCGCCCACCGACCACGGACACGTTTGCGCATGCTGCGATGCTGGCTTGTTTTCCTGCTGACGCTTGGGCTGGTCCTTGCCGGTCCGGCACAGGCGCGCGCGCCGGGGCCGCAGCAGAATATTCCGCCAGCCAAGGTGCGTGACCTGCAGCAGATTCGCACCAGCAAAGTGCTGCGGGTGCTGGTCAACCAAAGCCGCAACAGCTCGGGTGAAGTCAAGGGCGAGCCGGTCGGCATTGAGTATTATCGCCTGCGTGCCCTGGAGCATTACCTCAATGCTCGTACCGACGACGACCAGCAGATCCAGCTGAAACTCATCCCAAGGGCCAAGGAGCAGTTGCTGGGCGCCTTGGCCCGTGGCGAGGGTGACCTGGCTGCGCCTGGCGAACTGCTCGACCCCAGCACGGTGCGCGGCGTCAGCAGCAGTGCGCCGATACTCGACCAGGTGCCGTTGATGCTGGTCGGGCGTAAAGGCGAGCGAAGCTTCAGCAAGGTCGAGCAGTTGTCCGGGCGTACCGTGGCCTTGACCAGCGCCAGCGCCGCCGGGCCAATGATCCAGCAGGTCAACCAGCAACTGGCGCTGCGCAAGCGGCCGCCAATCAAGGTGGAGTGGGTCGATTCGACGCTGGCGGTGGAGGACGTGCTGGAGATGGTACAGGCTGGCATCTACCACCTGACCGTAGTCGAGCAGCCTATTGCCCGCCGATGGGCGCGGGTTATGCCGCGGCTGCGCCTGGACAGCCGGGTGCACCTGGGGGCGCCGCAAGCCATGCGCTGGTATGTGGGGCGTGATGCGCCGCAATTGTTGGCGACAGTCGATCACTTCCTGCAAGGTTACCGCGCGCCTGACAACCAGGATGCCGCGTTCGAGCGCATCTACCGCCGTCAGTATCGGGTGCACAACCCGTTGGCCAGCAAGGACCGCCAGCGCCTGGCCTCGGTGCGGGCGGTGCTGCAGAAGCATGGTCAGGCGCAGCAGATCGACTGGCTCAACCTGGCTGCGCTGGCCTTCAAGGAGTCGACGCTCAACCCGGCCGCACGCGGCACCGGTGGTGCCCATGGCCTGATGCAGATCACCCCTTCGGCCGCCCAGCGCGTGGGGGTGAGCAACACCGCGACGGTGGATGGCAATGTCCAGGCCAGTGCTCGATACCTGGCGCTTATCCGGCGCAAGTTCTTCGCCAGTGCCAAGATCAACGAGCGTGAGCGCATGGCCTTTGTGCTGGCAGCCTACAATCTTGGCCCCGAGCGGGTCCAGGCCATGCGCGCCGAGGCTCGGCGGCGTGGGCTCAACGGTAACCAGTGGTTTTTCCAGACCGAACGCATCGCCATGGAGCAGGTGGGTATGGGGCCAGTCAATTTCGTCAACAGCGTCAACAAATACTACCTGGCGTTCAACCGCGAACGGGTCGCGCTGGAGCGCGTAGCGAAGCGTTGATGTATCGAATTTGTAGATTGTTATGTTGGGCTTTTTGCGATTTTCATATCAGTAGAATTGATTATGATGGCGCCCATCCCAACACAACTTCCTCGCTTCAAGGACGCTCCGACATGAACAACACTACCCTCAACGCCCTGTTCTCTACCCGTGCTGGCGCTGGCCTCAGCGTTATCCGCATCCTGGTCGGCATCATTTTCATGGCGCATGGTGCGCAAAAACTCTTCGGCCTGTTCGGTGGCTATGGCCTGGAAGGCACCGGCCAATGGATGGAAAGCATCGGCCTGGCCCCGGGTTACCTGATGGCCCTGCTGTCCGGTAGTGCCGAGTTCTTCGGCGGCCTGGCTCTGGTGGTTGGCCTGCTGGCTCGTCCAGCGGCGCTGGCGCTGACCGTGACCTTGGTGGTGGCGATCTTCTCGGTGCACATCGGCAATGGCCTGTTCATGTCCAACAACGGCTATGAGTTCGCCTTGGCGCTGCTGGCCGGTACCGTTGCCGTCATGATCGAAGGCGCAGGCCGCTTCTCGCTCGACCGCCTGATCGCCCGCTGATACTGCGCAAGCGGCAAGATACAAGCCTCAAGCCGAAAGTGATCGGTTTGAGGCTTGTATCTTGCCGCTTGTAGCTCTAGCATACCGCCTGCGCCGATTTAAACAGCTACTTGCGGGGCGCAGGAAAGCCCCACCTCCGGGCCATCCGAAATACCGCTAAAGCGCTGGTTCGGTGACGCCTCCCACCGCTGCCCAGCGGGATTCGCGAGGCGGAGAGAAGCTCCATGAGTTGCCCACGTACCAGTGTCTGTTTGAGCCCTTTGCCTGCCAACCAGGCGGCCCGCACACCGCGCATCCTGCTCGGCGGCCAGCATCAGCCCACCCTTTTGCGTCATCTCGAAGGCCTGTCACGGCGCAAGGGCCAGGCGCGTGCCTTTCTGATTCAGTTCGCCGATAGCGGCTGCTACCTCGCGCAGTATGGCACTGACCGTTTCGACCTGGCCGTGATCCAGGCGCCAGCGCTGGAGGAGGCTGCCGAAGTCATCGGCCACCTCACCCGCATCGCGCGCCAAGGCCTGATTACCCGCCGCTGAGGAGTGCGCTGTTGAGCACCAACATCATCACCACGGAAGGCCATGAGGCGCTGAAGAAGGAGCTGGACCACCTGTGGCGGGTGTATCGGCCGGAAATCACCCAGAAAGTCGCCTGGGCGGCGTCGCTGGGAGACCGTAGCGAGAACGCCGACTATCAGTACAACAAGAAGCTACTGCGCGAAATCGACCGCCGAGTGCGTTACCTGCGCAAGCGCCTTGAAGATGTGAAGGTGGTGGCGTACTCGCCGCAGCAGGAGGGCAAAGTGTTTTTCGGTGCCTGGGTCGAAATCGAGAACGATGAGGGCGAGACCATGAAGTTTCGCATTGTCGGCTATGACGAGATCTACGGGCGCAACGATTACATTTCGATCGACTCGCCCATGGCCCGCGCCTTGTTGAAGAAGGAGGAGGGCGATGAGGTGGTGGTGCATACACCTACTGGTGAAGCGACCTGGTATGTGAACAGCATCAGCTACGGGTGATGAGTTGACGTTACCTGTGCCCGCCTCTTCGCGGGCACAGGCAGCCATCAAGTGTCGCGTAGAACCGCCAGCGGGCTAGCATTCAAGGCCCGTCGCGTCCCCAGTACCCCCGCACCCCCCACCAGCAACGCCCCCGCAAGCGGCAACACCAGCAACCACGGATGTGGGCTCCATTGCAGGTCAAAGGCGTAGCGGTACAGCACCAGGGTAATCAGTTCGCAGCCCACTGCAGCCAACAGCCCGCTGGCCGCTCCCAGCAAACCGAATTCGATACGCCGAGCCTTGACCAGCAACGGCCGCGCCGCCCCCAGGGCGCGCAGCAAGGCGCCCTGGCGAATGCGTTCGTCCAGTGTGGCCTGCAAGCCTGCGAACAGCACCGCCAGCCCGGCCGCCAGTACGAACAGCAGCACATACTCCACCGCCAGGGTCACCTGGGCGAGGATGCTGCGCAGCTGGTCGAGCAAGGCATCCACCTGCAGGATGGTCACTGCCGGAAACGCCCGTGACAGCGCCACCACATCCAGGTCATGCCCCGGTGCCAGGTAGAAGCTGGTCAGGTAGGTGGTCGGCAGCCCTTGTAGCGTGCCGGGCTGGAAGATCATGTAGAAATTCGGCTGGAAGCTGTCCCAGTGCACGCTACGCAGGCTGCTGACGCGGGCCTGGCGCTGCTGGCCGCCGATGTCGAAGGTCAGCAGGTCGCCCAGGTGCAGTTTCAGGCTGCTGGCCAGTTCCGCTTCCACCGATACCCCGGGGATTTCGTTGTCGGCTGGCAAGGCTTGCCACCAGCTGCCGGCGGTCAGCGCGTTGCCTTCGGGCAATTCGGCGGCCCAGGTCAGGCTGAGGTCGCGCTGTACGGCGCGCTCGCCTGCCGAGTCCTTGCTGACGATCTGCTGTACCGGCTGCTCGTTGATCTGCACCAGGCGCCCGGGCGTCACCGGGTACAGCGGCGCTGAAGTGGCGTTGACCTGGTGCAGGCGTTGAGCGAACGGTTCGCGGTCATCCGGCAGGATGTTCAGGGCGAAATGGTTCGGCGCATCCTTGGGCAACTGCGCTTGCCAGGTGTCGAGCAGTTCTGCGCGCAGCAGGGCGACCAGGGCCATGGCCAGCAAAATCAAGCCGAAGGCCAGGGCCTGGCCGGCGGCAGCCATGGGGTGGCGTAACAGCTGGCCGAGCCCCAGGCGCCAGGTGAGTGGCGCGCCGGCCAGCAGCTGGCGCAGGCTGCGCAATCCGAGTAACAGCAGGCCACCGAGCAATAGTGCAGCGACCAGGCCGCCGCCGAGCAGGGCGAAAGTGAGCAGCAAGTCGAGGCTCAGGCGCCACATGATCAGGCCCAGGGCAAACAGAGCGGCGCCGTACACCAACCAGCTGCTGGGTGGTATCGGTAACAGATCACGGCGCAGTACCCGCAGTGGCGGAACTTGGCCCAGGGCGGCAATTGGCGGCAGGGCGAAGCCGGCCAGTGCAACCAGCCCGGTACCGATACCGGCCAGCGCCGGGATGATGCCACCGGCCGGTACCACGCTTGGCAGCAGGCCGTGCAGCAAGCGGAACAGGCCCAACTGAGCCAGCCAGCCGAGCAGGGCGCCGGCAAAGGCGGCGACGAGGCCGAGCATGGCCAACTGCAGGCAATACAAGCCCAGAGCCTGGCGGCGTGAGAGCCCCAGGCAGCGCAGCAGGGCGCTGGCGTCCAGGCGGCGTGCGGCGTAGCGGCTGGCCGAGAGGGCCACAGCCACGCCGGCCAGCAGCACGGCCACCAGGCTGGCCATGTTCAGGTAGCGTTCGGCCTTGCCCAGCGCGCCGCCGATCTGTTGGTTGCCATCGCGGGTGTCGCGCAGGCGCTGGTTGGCGGCCAGGTCTTTTTCCACGGCTTGGCGGTACCGGGCCAGTGCCTCGGCATCACCGCGCCACAGGTCGCGGTAGGTGACCCGGCTGCCCGGCTGGATCACGCCGGTTGCCCCCAGGTCGGCCAGGTTCATCATCACGCGCGGGGTAAGGCTGTAGAAGTTGTTGGCGCGGTCTGGCTCGTAGGTCAGCACGCGGCTCATGCGCAGGGTTTTCATGCCTACGTCGATGCTGTCACCAATCGCCAGCCCCAGTGCCGCCAGCAGGCGTGGTTCGACCCACGCCTCGCCAGGAGCAGGGCCGCCGCCAGGCGTTTCCTCGGCGTAAGGTGCCGGCGCGCTGCGTACTTGCCCGCGCAATGGGTAGGTGCCGTCGGCGGCCTTGACGCTGGACAGTTGGATGCCGTTATCGCCGCCCACCACACTGGTGAACTCGACCACCTGCGCGTGGCGCAAGCCAAGTGCCGTGCCGGTATCGATCTGTTGCTCGCGGGCGGGGGCACTGCCCTGCAGCACCAGGTCGGCACCCAGGAATTCGCTGGCGCGCAGTTGCATGGCACCGTTAAGGCGGGCGCCGAAATAGCCGATGGCGGTGCTGGCTGCCACCGCCACCAGCAGGGCAAAGAACAGCACGCGTACTTCGCTGGCGCGAATGTCGCGCAGCAACTGGCGCAGGGCCAGGCCGCACAGGCGGGATAACGGCATGTGGTTCATCAGGCTTCCACCGAGGTCACCAGGCGCCCCGCGTCCAGGCGGATCTGGCGGCGGCAGCGCCGGGCCAGGCGTTCGTCATGGGTGACCAGCACCAGGGTGGTGCCGCGCTCCTTGTTCAATTCAAACAGCAAGTCGCTGATGCGCTCACCCGTGTGGCTGTCGAGGTTGCCGGTGGGTTCGTCGGCAAACAACACCGCAGGCTGTGCGGCGAAGGCGCGGGCGATGGCCACCCGCTGCTGCTCGCCGCCCGACAGTTGGCGTGGGGTGTGGCTCAGGCGCTTGCCGAGGCCGACCCGTTCCAGCAGGGTGCGCGCCTGTTCGCGTGCATCGCGGCGGCCGTCCAGCTCCAGTGGCAGCATGACGTTTTCCAGCGCATTGAGGCTGTCGAGCAGTTGGAACGACTGGAACACGAAGCCCACATGTTCGGCGCGCACACGGGCGCGCTGGTCTTCATCCAGTGGCCCCAGGTCATGGCCGGCGAGAATGACCTTGCCAGCGCTGGGCTGGTCGAGGCCCGCGAGCAGGCCGAGCAGGGTCGACTTGCCAGAGCCCGAGGCGCCGACGATGGCCAAGCTGTCACCCTGGGTGAGATCAAGGGAAAGTGCGTGGAGGATGGTCAGGTCGCCTTCCGCGCTGGGGACCACTTTGCTAAGGTTCTGCGCAACGAGAATGCTGGGGCTCATGGAGAATCCGATGCGAGTGTGGTGGTTGAGTGCCGGTCTGGCCCTGTATTGCCTGGCCCAGAGCGCGGCGGCGGGAACGCTGCTGATTGTTGGCGATAGTATCAGCGCCGGTTTTGGCCTGGATACCCGCCAGGGTTGGGTGTCTCTCTTGCAGACCCGCCTCAAGGACGAAGGTTTCGATGACAAAGTGGTCAATGCATCGATCAGCGGTGACACCAGCGCAGGCGGCCAGGCACGGCTGCCGGCGCTGCTTGCAGCCCATAAACCCAGCCTGGTGGTGTTGGAGCTGGGCGGTAACGATGGCCTGCGCGGGCAGCCGCCCGCGCAATTGCAACAAAATCTTGCGTCGATGATCGAGCGTTCGCGCCAGGCTGGTGCCAAGGTACTTTTGTTGGGCATGCGCCTACCGCCCAATTATGGTGTGCGCTACACCACCGCATTTGCCAACGTGTATGAACAGCTGGCAGCGGACAAGCAGGTGCCCTTGGTGCCGTTTTTCCTTGAAGGGGTAGGGGGCGTGCCTGAGCTGATGCAGGCCGACGGCATCCATCCGGCGCAGGGTGCCCAGCAGCGCCTGCTGGAAAATGCCTGGCCAGCGATAAAACCCTTGCTGTGAAGCTTTAAACGAGGGCGCCTTTCGGCTAATGTTGCGCCCCCCGTTTCGAGTGCCCCCAATGCCGCGCCCTGCCTGGTCCCTGTTTGCCTACCAACTGATCGAGCCTGACGAGCAGCTCGACTTGTTCGCCTGCCAGGAAATCCGTGTTCACCTCGTGGCCCGCCAGCTTGAGCTGGGTGTGCCAGTCGACCGTACCTTGTGCGGTGGTCTGCTACCTGCGCAGCCGCGCTGGTCGGGGGTCCCGCGCTCGATCTACCGCGATGGCCGCCTGTGTGACCTATGCCGTGCCATCCTCGATGCCCAGCGACGCGGCATGCGCCCGGTGTGGCCTGAGCTGCATGGCAGCTGAACGGCAAGCACCTTTCATCATCTGAAACGCTTGCATGACGCCAATGCCTCCCGCTTGCACTGGCGCGGGTGTACAATCGATCCTCTTGACCCACCTTTCGAAGGATTTACCGGATGTTGCCGCGCTTTCCTGCCGTCACCCGTAGCCTGTCCCTGGCCGCCCTGCTGGTAGCGGGCCCCGCTGCTGCGCTGGAGCTGCCACTGCCACCGCCCGGTGAAGACATCGTCGGCCAGGTGCATGTGATCAAGGCAAAGTACGAGGACACGTTCGCCGATATCGGCACCGCCAACGACCTCGGCTACCTGGAAATGATTGCCGCCAACCCGGGCGTCGACCCCTGGCTGCCGGGCGCCGGCACCGAAATCATCCTGCCGACCCGTTACGTCTTGCCGCCGGGCCCGCGTGAAGGCATCGTCATCAACCTGGCCGAGTACCGCCTGTATTACTTCCCGAAAGGGCAGAACGTGGTACATACCTTCCCGCTGGGTATTGGCCGGGAGGGTTGGGGTTCGCCGATCGCCAACACCAAGATCACTGCCAAGACGCCAAACCCGACCTGGACGCCGCCTGCCTCGATTCGCAAAGAGCACGCAGCGGACGGTGACATCCTGCCCGCCGTGGTGCCGGCTGGCCCGGACAACCCGCTGGGGCCGTTCAAGTTCACCTTGGGTGTGCCGGGCTACCTGATCCACGGTTCGAACAAGAAGTTCGGCATTGGCATGCGTACCAGCCACGGTTGCTTCCGCATGCTCAACAACAACGTGCTGGAACTGTCGAAGATGGTGCCGGTGGGTACTCCGGTACGCATCATCAACGAGCCGTACAAGTTTGGTATCAGTGGCGGCAAGGTCTATCTTGAGGCACACACGCCGCTGGATGACCAGGGTAACCCGTCAGTGGTGGACAAACACACCGCCGTTATCAATGCCTTGCTCAAGCGCGAAGACCTGGCCAATAACCTGCGCATGAACTGGGACATGGTGCGAGACGTGGTGGCTGCAGAAGATGGCATGCCGGTAGAAATTGCCGTGCCCGTGGAAAACCAGGGTGGCACACCAATGGTTACGAGCATTCCGCCCGAACTGCAGTAAGGTAATCGCGACACACCCGGGCCTGCCTTAGTGCAGGCCTTTTCGTACCCGCCTGACGTGTTTGCCCGTTTCACAGGCAATAAAAAAGCCGACCCACAAGTGGGTCGGCTTCTTAACAATCCGTGAGGATTATTACTTGCGGCTGGCTTTGTCCAGCATACGCAGAGCGCGCTCGTTGGCTTCGTCAGCGGTCTGCTGAGCCTTCTGAGCGGCTGCCAGTGCGTCGTCAGCCTTACGGTAGGCTTCGTCAGCACGAGCTTGAGCGCGAGCTGCTGCGTCTTCAGTCGCAGTCAGACGAGCTTCGGTTTCTTTGGATACGCTGCTGCAACCGGTAGCCAGAACTGCGGCCAGAGCCAGAGCAGAGAATTTCAGAACGTTGTTCATCGTGTTCCCCTTCAAGGACTTTCTATTAAATAGCCATCTCTCAGGAAAGAGAAACTGGCCGGCGTACATAGTACCCATTACTTGTAGTAAGTAAACTGACCGAGCGCAAGAACTGCAAAAAAAATGTTGCTTGACCCTGCGCCGACAAGATTTGCGACGCTTCTGTGAAAAAAACGTGCAGGGTTCGCAAGCGATTGTAGTACAGGAACTTTTTTGTTGAACTAAGGGTGACTTTAACTGTCCCTCAGCGTCTTAAGCCCTAGAACATCCGGCGGCTGTTGGGTGGGATGGGGAAAGTCGCCCTGATGCCATTTTGGCCATTTTTAACCGCCGCCACCTTGAGCAATCACGCTCGCGGCGCCTACTATCTTGTGAGTGCCAGAGGATCCGAACGATTACAATCGTCCAGTGGTCGAAGGGGCAACAGGTGGCGTAGAGATTCTGTGCCGGATAAACAACCATCGGTTAAGGTATGGGTCTGCCGAGAAGACCTGCAAGGAGTAGTGATGAGCGAAGCGCTGACCATCCACCATGACCAGGCGGGTCATCAGTTCGAGACCAACGTGGACGGTCATCGTGCCTATCTGACGTACATGGATTTGGGCAAGCAGACGCTGGACATCTATCGCACCTTCGTGCCCAACGCCCTGCGCGGCCGCGGGATCGCTGCCGCTTTGACCGAACGAGCCCTGGAGTACGCCGAGCAGATGGGCTACACGGTGATTCCGTCCTGCTCGTATGTGGAGCGCTACATGGAGCGCCAGCAGCGGCATTCGAGCAAAGCCTGAGCAGGCACCAGACACCAAAACGCCGGGCATTGCCCGGCGTTTTTCGTTGTTGCAATGCTTAGCCGCGCTTGCGCTGCGGCAGCACATCTTTCAGCTTGGTACGCATGCTGCGCAGGGTCTTCTCGGTAGCCGACCAGTCGATGCAGGCGTCGGTGATCGACACACCATACTGCAGCTCGTCCAGGTTTTTCGGTATCGACTGGCAGCCCCAGTTCAGGTGGCTTTCGACCATCAGGCCGATGATCGACTGGTTGCCTTCGAGGATCTGGTTGGCAACGTTTTCCATGACCAGCGGTTGCAGGGCCGGGTCCTTGTTGGAATTGGCATGGCTGCAGTCGACCATGATGTTGGCCTTGATCTTGGCCTTGGCCAGGTCCTGTTCGCACAGGGCAACGCTGACCGAGTCGTAGTTCGGCTTGCCGTTGCCGCCGCGCAGTACCACGTGGCCGTAAGGGTTGCCCTTGGTGGTAACGATCGATACACCGCCTTCCTGGTTGATACCCAGGAAGCGATGCGGCTTGGACACCGACTGCAAAGCGTTGATGGCAACGGTCAGGCCGCCGTCGGTGCCGTTCTTGAAGCCGACCGCCGAGGACAAGCCCGAGGCCATCTCGCGGTGGGTTTGCGACTCGGTGGTGCGAGCACCAATGGCCGACCAGCTGATAAGGTCTTGCAGGTACTGCGGGGAAATCGGGTCGAGCGCCTCGGTGGCAGTCGGCAGGCCCATTTCAGCCAGGTCCAGCAGCAGCTGGCGGCCGATGTGCAGGCCGTCCTGGATCTTGAACGAGTCATCCAGGTATGGGTCGTTGATCAGGCCTTTCCAGCCGACGGTGGTGCGTGGCTTTTCGAAGTACACGCGCATGACCAGGTACAGCGTATCGGACACTTCTTCGGCCAGCACTTTCAGGCGCTCGGCATACTCGTGGGCGGCCTTGATGTCGTGGATCGAGCAAGGGCCGACCACGACGAACAGGCGATGGTCCTTGCCGTCGAGAATATTGCGCACCACTTCACGGCCGGCAGTCACGGTCTGCAGGGCCTTGGCGCTGAGGGGGATTTCCTTCTTGAGCTGATCAGGGGTGATCAGGGTCTCGTTGGAGGCAACGTTCAAGTCATCGATCGGTAAATCAGCCATCGTGTTACTCGTCAGGTCACGGGTGCCGGCCGCCAACAATCCCCGTGCGGCCCAGCAGCAAGAATAATCGCAGCGGGGAGCCGAACCTTAGCGCGTTACAGGTGGCGCGACAATGGGCTAAGCCCAGTCATTGTGGGGTTTTTCCCTGTTCGAGGGGGTTGCGCGCGAATGGGCTGCCCAGCGCGTCTCAACCTGTGTAAAAAGAGGGCTGACCCTATAGCTGGAGATTGGCATGGATTCGAACACCCCGCGCATCGGCATCATCGGCAGTGGCGCCATTGGCGGCTTTTATGGGTTGATGCTGGCCCGGGCCGGTTTCGATGTGCATTTTCTGCTGCGCAGCGAGTATCAGGCCGTTCGCGAGCAGGGGCTTAGCCTGGACAGTGCCGTGCATGGCACGCTGCAAATGAAGGTGCAGGCTTACGTCAATGCCGCCGACATGCCGCCGTGTGACTGGCTGCTGATCGGCGCCAAGGCCACCAGCAACGCGCAGCTTGCGCCGTTGATCGTCCAGGCCGCTGCGCCCGGCGCCAAGGTGGTGCTGTTGCAGAATGGCCTGGGTGTGGAGGAACAGTTGCGCTCGGCCTTGCGCAGCGACATGCATCTGCTTGGCGGCCTGTGCTTCATCTGTGTCAATCGCCAGGCACCGGGTGTAATCCGTCACCAGGCTCTAGGTGCGGTCAATCTGGGGTACCACAGCGGGCCGGCCATTGATGGTGGCGCCGCGCTGGTCGCGGAAGGCGCCGGGTTGTTCCAGGCCGCGGGCATCGATTCGCAGGCCATGCCGAACCTGGCCCAGGCTCGCTGGCAGAAGTTGGTGTGGAACGTGCCTTACAACGGCCTGTCGGTGCTGCTGGGGGCGAGCACCACGCCGCTGATGGCCGAGCGCCATAGTCGCGAGCTGATCCAGGCCTTGATGGCCGAGGTGGTGCAGGGGGCGGAAGCCTGTGGCCATGTGTTACCGGAGGGCTACGCCGAGCACTTGTTCCAGGTGACCGAGCGCATGCCCGACTACTGGCCGAGCATGTACCACGACCATGCCCACCAGCGCCCCCTTGAACTGCAGGCTATCTATGCCGAGCCGCTGGCACGCGCTCGGGCGGCGGGGTGCAGCCTGCCACGCATGGAGATGCTGTATCAGGCGCTGAGTTTCATCGACAGCAGTAATCGGCCCCACTGAAGGCGGCTTCGGCCTTGGCGGCACTCGCTGTGGGTCGCTCCAGCCCACGCCAGCAGCGCGCCGGACGGCAAAGCGTGCATCCGGCGCGCTGCTAAGCTGAAGCTTGCTCTGCCGCTGCGGCAGTCGAGGAGGTCGAATGATCCGCTCCATGCTGTACGCCACCGACCTCGGTGTCTACGCCCCTTTCGTGATGCAGCACGCGCTGGCGTTGGCGCGCACGTTCAACGCCGAATTGTATGTGATTCACGCGGTAGAGCCGATGGGCCAGTTCGCCGAATCCCTCCTGCAAAGCTACCTCGATGAGCAGACGCTCGACCAGTTGCATAGCCAAGGTGTGAACACGGTGATGGCGAATATAGAGCAGCGGGTGCTGGAAAGCTTTCGCGACGAGCTAGGTGAAGAAGCCGATCTGGCGGTGATCAGAGCCGTGCGGGTACGGCAGGGCGACCCGGCCCAAGTGATTCTCGACCAGGCGCAGCGGCTAAGCGTCGACCTGTTGATATTCGGTAGCCACAGCGCCGGTGCCGGGGTAGATGTACCGCTGGGGCGCACGGCGGTGCGGCTGCTGCAATTGTCGCCGGTGCCGGTGTACATGGTGCCTTTGGCGCAGCACCTGGGGCGTAGGAAAACATGAAGATGGCTGTAGGCCATTTCCGGCTGGCGCGTAACAAAATAGTTCTAGATTTATTTTCAGAACCACTAATATAGTTATATATCGTCGCTGCCTGCTGCCGCGGACTCATCGCTGAACCGAGGGGAACCTATGAAGCTTCAACAACTGCGCTACATCTGGGAAGTGGCGCACCATGACCTCAACGTCTCCGCGACGGCGCAGAGCCTGTATACCTCCCAGCCAGGTATCAGCAAGCAGATCCGCCTGCTCGAAGACGAACTGGGTGTTGAAGTCTTTGCCCGCAGTGGCAAGCATCTGACCCGCGTTACTCCGGCCGGTGAGCGCATCATCAATACCGCAGGCGAAATCCTGCGCAAGGTCGAGAGCATCAAGCAGATCGCCCAGGAGTTCTCCAACGAGAAGAAGGGCACGCTGTCCATTGCCACTACCCATACCCAGGCGCGTTATGCACTGCCGCCGGTAATCAGCAGTTTCATCAAGCAATACCCGGAAGTGTCCCTGCACATGCATCAGGGCTCACCCATGCAGATTGCCGAGATGGCTGCGGACGGTACGGTCGACTTCGCTATCGCTACCGAGGCGCTGGAGCTGTTCGGCGACCTGATCATGATGCCGTGCTACAAGTGGAACCGTTGCGTGGTGGTGCCGCAAGGTCACCCACTGGCCAAGCTGCCGAAGCTGACCCTGGAAGCCGTTGCCGAATACCCGATCGTTACCTACGTGTTCGGTTTCACCGGGCGTTCGAAGCTGGACGAAGCCTTCAACCACCGAGGCCTCACGCCGAAAGTTGTATTCACCGCGGCTGACGCCGACGTGATCAAGACCTATGTACGCTTGGGGTTGGGCGTGGGCATCGTTGCTGGCATGGCCGTGGATGCCAAGCTCGACAGTGACCTGGTGGCCCTGGACGCCAGCGAGCTGTTCGAAGCCAGCATTACCAAGATCGGCTTCCGCCGTGGCACCTTCCTGCGTGGCTTCATGTGCGACTTCATCGAGAAGTTCGCCCCGCACCTGACCCGCGAAGTGATGGCCAAGGCGATTCAGTGCCATAACAAGCAGGAGCTGGAAGAACTTTTCGAAGGCGTCGAACTGCCAGTGCACTGATTCAAGAATGCTGGGGCTGCATAGCAGCCCCGGCTATTTCAAGCCTTGCTGATCAGGTTGCCCGCGTGCAACCCGCATTCCTTCTGCGTCGACTCTTCCCACCACCAACGCCCTTCACGCTCATGCTGGTTCGGCAGCACCGGCCGGGTGCACGGCTCGCAACCAATGCTGATGAAGCCGCGCTCATGCAGGCTGTTGTACGGCAGTTCAAGCATGCGGATATAGCCCCACACCTCTTCACTGCTCATCTGCGCCAGCGGGTTGAACTTGTACAGCGTACGTTCAGGGGTGGAGAAGGCACTGTCGATTTCCAGTGCCGCCACCTGGCTGCGGGTGCCCGGGCTCTGGTCGCGGCGCTGGCCGGTAGCCCAAGCGCTGACGGTGGCCAACTTGCGGCGCAACGGCTCGATCTTGCGAATGCCGCAGCACTCCCCATGGCCATCCTTGTAGAAGCTGAACAGGCCCTTTTCCTTGACGAACGGGTCGAGCTTGGCCCGATCAGGGCTGAGGATTTCGATCGGCAGGTTGTACTGCTCGCGTACCTGGTCGATGAACCGGTAGGTCTCCGGGTGCAGGCGACCGGTGTCGAGGCTGAACACCTTGACTTGCTTGTTCAGCTTCCAGGCCATGTCGACCAGCACCACGTCCTCGGCGCCGCTGAAGGAGATCCACAGGTCATCACCAAAATGCTCGAACGCGAGCTTGAGAATGTCCTGTGGGGACTTGTTGGCGTAGGTCGCGGCCAGGGCGGCGACGTCGAAGGGTTGGCTCATCAGGCGGTTTCCATCTTGGCTGTGGCGCTGTGCGCTCGTAATGAGGTGATGGTAACAAAAAAACGCGGGCTAGACGGACTCACAAGCCCTGCAAGGTTTGCATCAGCACCCGCACTTTGGCGATCGACTCTTCATATTCGGCCTGCCACTCGGAGTCGGCTACCACCGCGCCGCCGCCCCAGCAACTGACCTGGCCGTCCTTGACCAGCAGGCTGCGAATGGCGATGGAGCTGTCCATCTCGCCGCGCACATCCACATACAGCAGAGAGCCGCAGTACAGCGCACGGCGCGATGGCTCCAGCTCGTCGATGATCTGCATGGCGCGGATTTTCGGTGCACCGGTGATCGAGCCGCCGGGGAAGCTGTCGCCGATCAGGTCCAGCGCGTCCTTGTCGCTGGCCAGCTGGCCGGTGATGCTGCTGACCAGGTGGTGGACGTTGGGGTAGCTCTCCAGGCTGAACAGCTCCGGTACCTGCACTGAACCGATTTTGCAGGTGCGCCCCAAATCGTTGCGCAGCAGGTCGACGATCATCAGGTTTTCCGAGCGGTCCTTGGGGCTGTGCAGCAACTCTTCGGCATTGCGCGTGTCTTCGGTCGGGTCGCTGGCGCGTGGGCGGGTGCCCTTGATGGGTCGGGTTTCCACCTGGCCCTGGTTGACGCGAATGAAGCGTTCAGGCGAAAAGCTCAGTAAGGCGCTGCCGTCGGCCAGTTGCTGGTAGCCGGAGAACGGCGTTGGGCAGGCCTGGCGCAGGGCCTGGTAGGCGCGCCACGGGTCGCCCTGGCAGGGCGCGCGGAAGCGTTGGGTGAGGTTGATCTGGTAGCAGTCACCGGCCTGGATGTAGCGTTGTACCTGGTCAAAGGCTGCTTTGTACTGCTCGGGCTGCAGGTCGCCGGCCATCGGCGCGAGCAGCTGGAACTCGCCGGCTTCGGCGTTGATTTCGCCTTGGAACAGGCTGATCAGGCGTTGGCGTTCGTCAGCTGCCAGGTTTGGGTGAAACACCAGTTGGCTGGTGCCGAGCAGATGGTCGCTGACCAATGCCCAAGCGTACAGGCCCAGTTGGGCGTCTGGCAGGCCGAGGTCGTCCACGGCATGGCTTGGCAGGTGTTCTAGGCGGCGTCCGAAGTCATAGCTCAGGTAGCCGATCAGGCCGCCGGAGAAGGGCAGTTCTACACCGTCGGGCAAGTCGGCGTAACCCAGTTGAGCCAGGCCGACCCGCAGGCGCTGAAGGAAGGCGCGGCCTTCTTCGTGCGGGTGCGCTCGCAACTGTTGCAGCGGCCAGGCGCTGAGCAGGTCGAAGCGGCCGCGTTCGGCGCCAGGGCGGGCGCTGTCGAGCAGAATTGCGCCGGGGGCCTGGCGCAGGCGGGCGAAATAGGCGGCAGGGTCGGGCTGGTAGGGCAGGGGGTAAAGCGTACAGGTCGGCATCAGTGTGGACGGCGATGTAAAAGCGAGGAGGGCGATTGTAGACCTGTGTAGGAAAAGCGCCTAGCACTGGGCGCGACATTCAACATTGTGTTTGGCCCATTCGCAGCACAAGGCTGATCCTGCATTAGGGGCTGCAATGCAGCCCCCCGGTATCTCAGCGGTTGGGTACGTGCCCAAACAGCCCTTGCGCGACCCGTACCCGCTGCTCGGCATCCTCGGTCACGCCGTCCTTGGCCAGCGCTTCGATATGCGCCTCGATGGCATGGGTACGCTGGGTCAAACCGCAGTCGTTGGCAATCTGGATGTTCAGTCCCGGGCGGGCATTGAGCTCCAGAATCAACGGCCCCTTTTCCTGGTCCAGCACCATGTCCACGCCAATGTAGCCCAAGCCGCACAGCTCGTAACAGCCGGCGGCCAGCTTCATGAAACCGTCCCAGTTCGGCAGCTGCACGCCGTCCACCGCATTGGTGGTGTCCGGGTGTTTGCTGATGATGTTGTTCAGCCAGGTGCCACGCAGGGTCACGCCGGTGGCCAGGTCCACACCCACACCAATGGCGCCCTGGTGCAGGTTGGCCTTGCCACCGGACTGGCGGGTTGGCAGGCGCAGCATGGCCATTACCGGGTAGCCCATCAGCACGATGATGCGGATATCCGGCACGCCTTCGTAGCTGATGCTCTTGAAGATTTGGTCCGGGGTCACCCGGTACTCGATCAGCGCGCGGTCGCGGTGCCCGCCGAGCGAGTACAGGCCAGTGAGGATGCTGGAAATCTGGTGCTCGATTTCCTCATGGCTGATGATCTTGCCCGACACCGTGCGGTAGCGGTCTTCGAAGCGGTCGGCGATCACCAGGATGCCGTCACCGCCGGCGCCCTGTGCCGGCTTGATGACGAAATCGTTGCGCCCGCCAATGATCTGATCGAGCTTCTCGATCTCTTTTTCGGTCTCGATGATGCCGTACATTTCCGGCACATGGATGCCGGCCGCCAGGGCACGCTCCTTGGTGATGATCTTGTCGTCGACGATCGGGTACAGGTGGCGCTTGTTGTACTTCAACACGTAGTCCGCGTTGCGCCGGTTGATACCCATGATGCCCCGGGCCTCCAGGGCTTTCCACGTCTTGATCAGGCCAAACATCAGGCGTCAGCCTTCTTCAGAAAAGCCTTGAAACGCACGAGCTCGGTCAGGCGGTAGCCGCGATAACGGCCCATCGCCAGCATGAAGCCCACCAGGATCAGCAGTACGGCCGGGAAGGTGAATACGAAGTACACCAGTTCCGGCACCATCATCAGCAGGTGTGCCACCGAGGCGGCGAACAGGGTGCCGATGGCCACTTTCATGGCATGGCCGCCGCCACGCTCTTCCCAGGTGATCGACAGGCGTTCGATGGTCATGGTCAGGATCACCATCGGGAACAGCGCCACCGACAGCCCGCGCTCCAGGCCCAGTTTATGGCTGAACAGGCTGATGGCGGCGATCAGTACCACGACGAAGGTCAGCACCACCGACAGGCGTGGCAGCATCTGCAGCTTGAGGTGTTCCAGGTACGAGCGCAGTGACAGGCCCAGGGCGGTGATCACCGTGAACAGCACGATGCCAAAGCCTAGCTGGGTCTCGCGGAAGGCCAGGGCAATCAGTACCGGTGTGAAGGTACCCAGGGTCTGCAGGCCGATGAGGTTGCGCAACACCAGGATCACCAGCACGCCGATCGGGATCATGACCATGATCATGAAGGTTTGCTGGGTTTGCAGCGGCAGGCCGTACAACGAGTACTCGAGGAAGTCGGCGTCGGTGTTCTCGTCGGTCAGCTTGGCCAGGCGAATGGCGTTCATCTCGCTGTTGTTCATGCTGAAGGTGACGTTGGCCTTCTTGCCGCCATCGACGGTGATCAGGTTGTCGTCACCCGTCCACCACAGCAGGCGGTCGCTCGGCAGGCCTTGCTCGCCGGTGTCCGGGTTGAAGTACAGCCAGTCGTTGCCGTTGAAGCTGCGCAGCCACAGTTCCGGGGTCTGCGGGGTGTCGGCGACCAGGCGGATGGTGTGCACCTTTTCCATCGGCACGTGGGCGATCGACAGCAGCAGGTCGATGATCTGGGCCTTCTTCATGGCCGAAGTGTCGCCGGCCAGCAGCAGCTTGACGTTGTCATCGTTGAGGTTGTTGACCCGCTTGATGGTCTCGCTGACGAAGGTTTCGACGTCGGCCGAGTGCTGGCGGATCGGTGCCATCAGGGCTTCAGCGGCGATCTTCTCGGGGCCTTCGACGGCCAGGCTGTCACGGAAGGTCGGGCCTTTGACCGTGGTCTTCTCGTTGCTGTAGCGCTTGGTCAGCACCAGGCGGTAGTAGAGGGTCTGGTTGCCACTGGCGCGGCGGGCCGACCAGGTGACCTTGCGGTTGCCGTCGGCGCGGTTGACGCTGACCCCGTAGTTGTTGGAGATGAAGCTCTCGTTCAGGCTGACGTAGTCGCGGTTCAGCGGCGGCACGAACATCTGCACCTTGACCGGGTCCTTGGTGCTGGCCACGAACTCGACCTTGGCGTCGATGTTCCACAGGTCGTCGGTTTCATCCTCGGTCACCGGGATGCCGAGGAAGAAGATCTGATAAGCCGTGACCGCCACGCCCAATAGCACCAGTACGGTGATCAGGACTTTCAGATGGAGGGTAAGAGAGCGCATCGGGATTACTCTGCTTTGGGAGCGTCGGTGGCACAGGCAGGTTTGCCGGCCGCATATTTAAGGCTTGGGTCAACCAGCGCGTCGAAGTGCTTGAGCGCCTCGGAGCCGATCAGCAGCGGGAACTGGAAGGCGCTGCGGTCGGTGAGGTTCACTTCGATGGTGCGCATGGCCTGGCCCATGCAGATTTCGAGTTCGATGACCGGGCGGGCCGTGTAGGCCTTGCCCGATTCGGCATCATAGTCGCCAGCCCGGCGCTTGATCTTGCTTACGCGTGCCAGTGGGCGCTCGATCGGGTGCGAATGGGCCGCATCGATGGCGAGGTAGAAGCGTACCCAGCTTTCGCCGTTGCGCTTGAACCGCTTGATGTCGCGGGCGCTGAGCGACGCGGTCTTGGCACCGGTGTCGAGCTTGGCGGCCACTTCCAGGTTCAGGTCGCCCAGCTGTGCGTATTCGTTGAGACCATACACGGTCTTGCCCGCAGCCTGGCCAAGGGCCGGCAGCAGGGTGAGGCATAGCAGCAATAAAACGGGTGTAAGTCTCATAATCCTGGCGCGGTGCAGTGCAAGGTTCTAGGCAAGGTTCGGGTCAAGGCGACTGGCAACGGCTGCGCAAGCTTCCTCGTGTATCTGTCAACAAGCATGAATGTATGACAGACAGGCTATCCATACCCCATTGGAGGCGCGGCATTCTATCACGCCGACGTCTTGACGCCAGCGGTGCGCGATCTGACAGCATCAAGGCGGTGATAGTTCGTTCTTAGACGATTGTCGACAATATTCATTTTGTCTTTGACTTGATGGGCTCTGTTGGTTAATTTCTGGCGAAGAGTTTTTCAAGGTGTCGACAATATGCAGGACCTTTCCACCCCTGGCCCAGTGCTGGCAGACGAAACGGAAACACTTTCCGAAAACGTCTTCCGGCGCATCCAGGCGGCCATCGTCAAGGGTGAAATCGCCCCCGGCAGCAAGATTTCCGAGCCGGAACTGGCGCGCACCTATGGCATCAGCCGTGGGCCGCTGCGCGAGGCTATCCACCGCCTTGAAGGCCAGCGCCTGCTGGTGCGCGTGCCGCATGTAGGGGCGAGGGTAGTGTCGCTCAACCACGCCGAGCTGATCGAACTGTACGAAATTCGCGAGTCCCTGGAAGGCATGGCCTGCCGGCTGGCGGCCGAACGCATGAGCCAGGCCGACATCGACGAGTTGCGCCGGGTGCTCGACACCCACGAGCGCGACGCTGCGTTCCAGGCCGGCCTGGGTTACTACCAGCAGGAAGGCGACTACGACTTCCACTACCGGATTATTCAGGGTAGCGGTAACCAGACCCTGGTCAAGATGCTCTGCGGCGAGCTGTACCAGCTGGTGCGCATGTACCGCATCCAGTTCTCCGCCACGCCCAACCGGCCGCGTCAGGCCTTTGCCGAGCACCACCGCATTCTCGATGCCATCGCCGACCGTGACGGCGAACTGGCCGAGCTCCTGATGCGCCGCCATATCGGTGCATCCAAACGCAATATCGAGCGCCACTATCTGGACGCCCACAACAACAGCCCACGAGGTGAGAAATGACTGTGAAGAGCACCCCCGGTCAGCGTTTCCGCGATGCCGTTGCCGCTGAACATCCGCTGCAGGTGGTTGGCGCCATCAATGCCAACCATGCCCTGTTGGCCAAGCGTGCCGGCTTCAAGGCCATCTACCTGTCCGGTGGAGGCGTGGCCGCAGGCTCCCTGGGCCTGCCGGACCTGGGCATCAGTGGCCTGGACGACGTGCTCACCGACGTGCGCCGTATCACCGATGTCTGCGACGTGCCGCTGTTGGTGGATGTCGACACTGGCTTCGGTGCCTCGGCCTTCAACGTTGCCCGTACCGTGCGCTCGATGAGCAAGTTCGGCGCTGCCGCGATCCATATCGAGGACCAGGTTGGCGCCAAGCGTTGCGGCCATCGCCCGAACAAGGAAATTGTCACCCAACAGGAAATGGTCGACCGCATCAAGGCTGCCGTGGATGCCCGCAGCGATGACAGCTTCGTGATCATGGCGCGTACCGACGCGTTGGCCGTCGAAGGCCTGAACGCTGCCCTGGACCGTGCCGAGGCCTGCATCGAGGCCGGCGCCGACATGATCTTCCCGGAAGCCATCACCGAACTGCAGATGTACAAGACTTTCGCCGATCGGGTGAAGGCACCGATTCTGGCCAATATCACCGAGTTCGGCGCCACGCCGCTGTACACCACCGAAGAACTGGCTTCGGTCGACGTGTCGCTGGTGCTGTACCCACTGTCGGCGTTCCGCGCCATGAACAAGGCGGCCGAGAACGTGTACACCGCGCTGCGTCGTGACGGCACGCAGAAAAACGTGATCGACACCATGCAAACCCGCATGGAGCTCTACGATGCCATCGGCTATCACGCCTTCGAGCAGAGCCTTGATGCGTTGTTTGCCCAGAAGAAGGGCTGAGCGACATCTCCCGAATTAGCCAGAAAGCATCCATAACAAATTCAAGAAAGGAGAAACACCATGGCCGAAGCAAAAGTACTCAGTGGCGCAGGCCTGCGTGGCCAGGTGGCCGGCCAGACTGCACTGTCGACCGTGGGCCAGGCCGGTGCCGGGCTGACCTATCGGGGTTACGATGTACGTGACCTGGCGGCCGGTGCCGAATTTGAAGAAGTCGCCTACCTGCTGCTGTACGGCGAGCTGCCAACCCAAGCCGAGCTTGCCGACTACAAACGCAAGCTCAAGGGCCTGCGTGACCTGCCGCAAGCATTGAAGGAGGTGCTGGAGCGCATCCCGCGCGACGCCCACCCGATGGACGTGATGCGCACTGGCTGTTCGGTGCTGGGAACCCTCGAACCCGAACTGACCTTCGAGGCCCAGCGCGACAAGACCGACCGCCTGCTGGCGCTTTTCCCGGCCGTGATGTGCTACTGGTACCGCTTCACCCACCATGGCGTACGCATTGACTGCACCAGCGATGAAGACACCCTCGGTGGCCACTTCCTGCACCTGCTGCACGGCAAGAAGCCAAGCGAGCTGCACGTCAAGGTCATGAACGTGTCGTTGATTCTCTACGCCGAGCACGAGTTCAATGCCTCGACCTTCACTGCCCGTGTCTGCGCGTCGACCCTGTCCGATCTGTACTCTTGCGTTACTGCTGCCATTGGCTCGCTGCGCGGCCCGCTGCATGGCGGCGCCAACGAGGCCGCGATGGAGCTGATCGAGCGCTTCCAGAGCCCGCAGGAAGCCACTGCCGAGCTGCTGCGCATGCTCGAGCGCAAGGACAAGATCATGGGTTTTGGCCATGCGATCTACAAAGAGTCCGACCCGCGCAACGAGGTGATCAAGGGCTGGTCGAAGCAGTTGGCCGACGAAGTGGGCGACAAGGTGCTGTACCCGGTTTCCGAAGCCATCGACAAGACCATGTGGGAGCAGAAGCGCCTGTTCCCGAATGCCGACTTCTACCATGCTTCGGCTTACCACTTCATGGGCATCCCGACCAAGCTGTTCACCCCGATCTTCGTCTGCTCGCGCCTGACCGGCTGGGCGGCGCACGTCTTCGAGCAGCGCGCCAACAACCGCATCATCCGCCCGAGCGCCGAGTATGTCGGCGTCGAGCAGCGCCAGTTCGTGCCGATCGAGCAGCGCTGAGTCAGAGATTGCTGGGGCTGCTGCGCAGCCCTTTCGCGACACAAGGCCGATCCCACAGGGACGGCGCAGTACCTGTGGGGGCGGCTTTGTGTCGCGAAAGGGGCGCGTAGCGCTCCCGAGGCCTGAGCCGCACCTGCCCCCGAATACCGTGACCGAGCCTGATAACGATATGAACACAGCATTCCGCAAGCACCTGCCAGGCACCGACCTGGACTACTTCGATGCCCGTGCGGCGGTCGAGGCGATCAAGCCCGGCGCCTACGACGGCCTGCCATACACCTCCCGCGTGCTCGCCGAAAACCTGGTGCGTCGCTGCGACCCAGCCACGCTCGACGCCTCGCTGAGCCAGCTGATCGAGCGCAAGCGCGACCTCGACTTCCCGTGGTTCCCGGCCCGCGTGGTGTGCCACGACATTCTCGGCCAAACCGCGCTGGTCGATCTCGCCGGCCTGCGTGATGCCATCGCCGATAAAGGTGGTGACCCGGCTGCCGTCAACCCGGTGGTGCCGGTGCAACTGATCGTCGACCACTCGCTGGCCGTGGAGTGCGGTGGTTTCGACCCGCAGGCTTTCGAGAAGAACCGCGCCATCGAAGACCGCCGCAACGAAGACCGCTTCCACTTCATCAACTGGACCAAGAAGGCGTTCAAGAACGTCGACGTGATCCAGCCGGGCAACGGCATCATGCACCAGATCAATCTGGAGAAGATGTCGCCGGTGATCCACAACGACCGTGGCGTGGCCTACCCGGACACCTGCGTCGGCACCGACAGCCACACCCCGCACGTCGATGCCCTGGGCGTGATCGCCATCGGCGTGGGCGGCCTGGAAGCCGAGAACGTGATGCTCGGGCGCGCCTCCTGGATGCGCCTGCCGGAAATCGTCGGCGTCGAGCTAACCGGCAAGCTGGCGCCGAACATCACCGCCACCGACCTGGTGCTGGCCCTGACCGAGTTCCTGCGCAAGCAGAAGGTGGTCGGCGCGTATCTGGAGTTTCACGGTGAGGGTGCCCGCGCCCTGACCCTGGGCGATCGCGCCACCATTTCCAACATGGCCCCGGAATACGGCGCCACTGCAGCGATGTTCGCCATCGACCAGCAGACCATCGACTACCTGCGCCTGACCGGCCGTGAAGAGCAGCAGGTCAAGCTGGTGGAGACCTACGCCAAGGCCGCCGGCCTGTGGGCCGACAGCCTGGGCGCTGCCGTTTATGAGCGTACCCTGAGCTTCGACCTGTCGAGCGTGGTGCGCAACATGGCCGGCCCGTCCAACCCGCATGCTCGCGTGGCCACCAGCGACCTGGCGGCCAAAGGCATCGCCGGCAGTTGGGAAGAGGTACCGGGGCAAATGCCTGATGGCGCGGTGATCATCGCCGCCATCACCAGTTGCACCAACACCAGTAACCCGCGCAACGTGATTGCCGCAGGCTTGATTGCACGCAATGCCAACCGGCTGGGGCTGGCCCGCAAGCCGTGGGTCAAGTCATCGCTGGCGCCAGGCTCCAAGGCCGTGCAGTTGTATCTGGAAGAGGCCGGCCTGGAGAAGGAACTGGAGCAACTCGGCTTTGGCATCGTCGCCTTCGCCTGCACCACTTGCAACGGTATGTCCGGCGCCCTCGACCCGGTGATCCAGAAAGAGATCATCGACCGCGACCTGTACGCCACCGCCGTGCTGTCGGGTAACCGCAACTTCGACGGGCGTATCCATCCGTATGCCAAACAGGCTTTCCTGGCTTCACCGCCGCTGGTGGTGGCCTACGCCATCGCCGGTACCATCCGCTTCGACATCGAGAAGGATGTGCTGGGTGTGGTCGATGGCAAGGAAATCCGCCTGAAGGATATCTGGCCCAGCGATGAAGAAATCGATGCCGTGGTGCGTGCCGCGGTCAAGCCGGAGCAGTTCCGCAAGGTGTATATCCCGATGTTCGCCATCGAGGAGGACCGTGGGCCGAAAGTGGCGCCGCTGTACGACTGGCGCCCGATGAGTACCTACATCCGCCGCCCACCCTACTGGGAAGGCGCCCTGGCGGGCGAGCGCACGTTGCGTGGCATGCGCCCGCTGGCGGTGCTGCCGGACAACATCACCACCGACCACCTGTCGCCATCGAACGCCATCATGCTCGACAGCGCCGCCGGTGAGTACCTGGCAAAAATGGGCCTGCCGGAAGAGGACTTCAACTCCTACGCTACCCACCGTGGCGACCACCTCACCGCCCAGCGCGCCACCTTTGCCAACCCCAAGCTGTTCAACGAAATGGTGCGCAAGGAAGATGGCAGCGTGAAGCAGGGCTCGCTGGCGCGTATCGAGCCGGAAGGCAAGGTCACCCGCATGTGGGAGGCGATCGAAACCTACATGCAGCGCAAGCAGCCGCTGATCATCGTTGCCGGTGCGGACTACGGCCAGGGCTCGTCCCGTGACTGGGCGGCCAAAGGTGTGCGCCTGGCGGGTGTCGAGGCAATCGTCGCCGAAGGCTTCGAGCGCATTCACCGCACCAACCTGGTGGGCATGGGCGTGTTACCGCTGGAGTTCAAACCGGGCACCGACCGCAAGACCCTGGGCCTGGACGGCAGCGAGACCTATGACGTGCTGGGCGCGCGTACGCCACGGGCGACCCTGACGTTGGTGGTTACCCGCAGCAATGGCGAGCGCCTTGACGTGCCGGTGACCTGCCGCCTGGACACCGCCGAGGAAGTGTCGATCTACGAAGCGGGCGGTGTGCTGCAGCGCTTTGCCCAGGACTTCCTCGAAGCGACCGCCTGAGTATGAAGCGGGGCCGCTTTGCGGCCCCAGGGTATTTCACCGGACTATCAGGATGCCCAAGACAATGGCACATGTACCGCAAGTAAAAATCCCCGCCACCTACATCCGCGGCGGCACCAGCAAAGGCGTGTTCTTCCGCCTGCAAGACCTGCCCGAGCAGGCGCAAATCCCCGGCCCCGCCCGCGATGCACTGCTGCTGCGGGTAATCGGCAGCCCCGACCCCTACGGCAAGCAGATCGACGGCATGGGCGGTGCGACGTCCAGCACCAGCAAGACCGTGATCCTGTCGCGAAGCATCAAGCCCGAGCACGATGTCGATTACCTGTTCGGCCAGGTCAGCATCGACAAGGCCTTCGTCGACTGGAGCGGCAATTGCGGCAACCTGTCCGCTGCGGTCGGTTCGTTCGCCATCAGCAGCGGCCTGGTCGACCCGGCGCGCATACCGCGCAACGGTATCGCCACCGTGCGCATCTGGCAGGCGAACATCGGCAAGACCATCATCGCCCATGTGCCGGTCACCGAAGGCGAGGTGCAGGAAACCGGCGATTTCGAGCTGGACGGGGTGACCTTCCCGGCGGCCGAGGTGCAGCTGGAGTTTCTTGACCCGGCCGCCGACGAGGACGGCGACGGGGGTGCCATGTTCCCTACCGGCAAGCTGGTCGATGACCTGGAAGTGCCGGGTGTGGGCACCTTCAAGGCGACCTTGATCAATGCCGGCATCCCGACCATTTTTGTCAATGCTGCCGATATCGGCTACACCGGTACCGAACTGCAGGACGCTATCAATGGCGACCCGCAGGCACTGCTGCGTTTTGAGACCATTCGCGCCTATGGCGCCTTGCGCATGGGCCTGATCGACAATGTCGACCAGGCTGCCGGGCGTCAGCACACACCAAAAGTGGCGTTCGTTGCGCCACCGAGCACCTACACTGCGTCCAGTGGCAAGCCGGTGCAGGCAGGCGATATCGACCTGCTGGTACGGGCCCTGTCGATGGGCAAGCTGCACCATGCCATGATGGGTACGGCGGCGGTGGCAATCGGCACCGCAGCGGCCATTCCGGGCACGCTGGTCAACCTCGCCGCTGGCGGGGGCGAGCGCAGCGCCGTGCGTTTCGGTCATCCCTCGGGCACCCTGCGGGTCGGCGCCGAGGCGCGTCAGGAGAAGGGTGAGTGGACGGTGACCAAGGCAATCATGAGCCGCAGTGCTCGCGTGCTGATGGAGGGCTGGGTTCGCGTGCCTGGCGACAGCTTCTAACGCACCAGCGGCGCTCGGCTTTAGTCAGTTGGGGCTGCTGTGCAGCCCCGGCAATTCTGAAGGGAGCTGGATATGAGCGCCAACGTAGACCTCAATGACCGCCCGGACTACGACCGGGTGCTGCAAACCCTGGCCGACTACGCCCTCGGTTATCGGGTCGATTCCGCTGAAGCCCTGGACACCGCGCGCAACTGCCTGATGGACACCCTGGGCTGCGGTCTTCTCGCCTTGCGCTTCCCTGAGTGCACCAAGCTGCTGGGTCCATTGGTGGAAGGTACCGTGGTGCCCCATGGGGCTCGCGTTCCTGGCACCGCCTACCGCCTCGATCCGGTCAAGGCTGCCTGGGATATCGGTTGTGCCGTGCGCTGGCTGGACTATAACGACACCTGGCTGGCCGCCGAATGGGCTCACCCTTCAGACAACCTTGGCGGCATCCTGGCCGTTGCTGATCACCTGTCACAAAAGCGCGTGGCCGCTGGTGAAGCGCCGCTGCTGATGCGTGATGTGCTCGAAGCCATGGTCATGGCCCACGAGATTCAGGGTGTGCTGGCGCTGGAAAACTCGTTCAACCGTGTTGGGCTCGACCACGTGATTCTGGTGAAGGTAGCCTCGACCGCCGTGTGCGCCAGGCTGATGGGGGCCAACCGCGAGCAGATGCTCTCGGCCTTGTCCCACGCCTTCGTCGACGGCCAGGCCCTGCGCACATACCGCCATGCGCCCAACGCGGGCTCACGCAAGTCTTGGGCCGCGGGTGATGCGTCCAGCCGGGGCGTGCGCCTGGCCGATATCGCCTTGCGTGGCGAGATGGGCGTGCCGGGTGTGCTTACGGCGCCGCAATGGGGCTTCTACGACGTATCGTTCAGCCATACCAACAAGGACTTGGCGCTCAAGCCTGCTGGGCAGTACGAGCTGCGTCTGCCCCAGGCCTTGGGCAGCTATGTGATGGAAAACGTGCTGTTCAAGGTCAGCTTTCCTGCCGAGTTTCATGCTCAGACCGCCTGTGAGGCGGCCGTCACCCTGCATCCGCGTGTACGAAACCGCCTGCACGAAATCGACCGCATCGTCATCACCACCCAGGAGTCGGCGATCCGCATCATTTCCAAAAGCGGCCCGCTGGCCAACGCCGCCGACCGCGACCATTGCCTGCAGTACATGGTGGCGGTGCCGCTGATCTTCGGCCATTTGGTGGCCGAGCATTATGAGGATGCCTTCCATGCCAACCACCCGAGCATCGATCGTTTGCGCGAGAAGATGGAGGTGGTGGAAGACCCGCGCTTCAGCCGCGAGTACCTGGAACCGGACAAGCGTTCGATCGCTAACGCGCTGCAGGTATTCTTCAAGGATGGCAGCAGCACCGAGCAAGTGCTGGTGGAGTATCCGATCGGGCATCGGCGGCGGCGTGGAGAAGGCATACCGTTGCTGGAGGCCAAGTTCAGGGCCAACCTGGCGACCCGTTTCGCGCGGCAGCGGTGTGGCGAGATTGGAGAGCTGTGCAAGGACCAGCAGCGGCTGGAGCGCACAGCGGTGCACGGGTTCGTGGATTTGTTCGTGATCTGAGGCCGGAGTGGGGTTGAAACAAGAAAGCCCTGGCATCACTGCCAGGGCTTTCTTTACAACCTGTGACTCAGCTTACGCCTGCACCACCGGGATCTTGGCGTTGGCTGCCGCTTCGCGGAACTCGGCGATCTGGTCGAAGCTCAGGTAGCGGTAAACGTCGGCAGCCATGCTGTCGATGTCTTTCGCGTACTGCATGTACTCTTCGACGGTCGGCAGCTTGCCGATGATCGAAGCGACAGCAGCCAGCTCGGCCGATGCCAGGTACACGTTGGTAGCGTCGCCCAGACGGTTCGGGAAGTTACGGGTCGAGGTGGAAACCACGGTCGAACCGGTCTGCACACGTGCCTGGTTACCCATGCACAGCGAGCAGCCTGGCATTTCCATGCGTGCGCCGGCCTTGCCGTAGATGCCGTAGTAGCCTTCTTCGGTCAGCTGGTGAGCGTCCATCTTGGTTGGCGGAGCCAGCCACAGACGGGTTGGGATGCCACCCTTGACCTTGTCCAGCAGCTTGCCGGCAGCGCGGAAGTGACCGATGTTGGTCATGCACGAACCGATGAACACTTCGTCGATCTTCTCGCCCTGTACCGAGGACAGCAGGCGGGCATCATCCGGGTCGTTCGGCGCGCAGAGCACAGGCTCCTTGACGTCGGCCAGGTCGATTTCGATGATTTCGGCGTACTCGGCATCGGCGTCGGCCGACAGCAGCTCAGGCTTGGCCAGCCAGGCTTCCATGGCCTGGGCGCGACGCTCCAGGGTGCGGGCATCGCCGTAGCCTTCACCGATCATCCAGCGCAGCAGGGTGATGTTGGAGGTCAGGTACTCGGCGATGGCCTTCTCTGGCAGCTTGATGGTGCAACCGGCAGCGGAACGCTCGGCCGAGGCGTCGGACAGCTCGAAGGCTTGCTCGACGGTCAGTTCGTCCAGGCCTTCGATTTCCAGGATGCGGCCGGAGAAGGCGTTTTTCTTGCCCTTCTTCTCGACGGTCAGCAGGCCCTTCTGGATGGCGTAGTAAGGGATGGCATGCACCAGGTCACGCAGGGTGATGCCTGGCTGCAGTTTGCCCTTGAAGCGCACCAGGATCGACTCTGGCATGTCCAGCGGCATGACGCCGGTGGCGGCGGCGAAAGCCACCAGGCCGGAACCGGCCGGGAACGAGATACCGATCGGGAAGCGGGTGTGTGAGTCGCCACCGGTACCCACGGTGTCAGGCATCAGCATGCGGTTCAGCCAGCTGTGGATGATGCCGTCGCCTGGGCGCAGCGACACGCCGCCACGGGTGCGGATGAAGTCTGGCAGGGTGTGGTGGGTGGTGACGTCGATCGGCTTCGGATAGGCCGCGGTGTGGCAGAACGACTGCATCACCAGGTCAGCGGAGAAGCCCAGGCACGCCAGGTCTTTCAGCTCGTCGCGGGTCATCGGGCCCGTGGTGTCCTGGGAGCCGACGGTGGTCATCTTCGGCTCGCAGTAGGCACCTGGGCGCACGCCCTGGCCTTCTGGCAGGCCGCAGGCACGGCCGACCATTTTCTGCGCCAGGGTGAAGCCCTTGCCGGAATCGGCAGGCTGCTCTGGTTTCTTGAACAGGTCGGAAGCACCCAGGCCCAGTTCGGCGCGGGCTTTTTCGGTCAAGCCACGGCCGACGATCAGCGGAATACGGCCGCCAGCGCGGACTTCATCCAGCAGCACTTCGGTTTTCAGCTCGAAGTTGGTGACCAGTTCGTCGCTGCCGTGACGGCGTACTTCACCTTTGTATGGGTAAACGTCGATGACGTCGCCCATGCCCAGGTTGGTGCAGTCGAATTCGATCGGCAGGGCGCCGGCGTCTTCCATGGTGTTGTAGAAGATCGGGGCGATCTTGGTGCCGAAGCAGAAGCCACCGGCGCGTTTGTTCGGCACGTACGGGATGTCGTCGCCGAAGAACCACAGTACCGAGTTGGTAGCGGATTTACGCGAGGAGCCGGTACCGACCACGTCACCCACATAGGCAACCGGGAAACCCTTGGCCTTGACGGCTTCGATCTGGGCCAGCGGGCCGACCGAACCAGGCTGCGACGGTTCGATGCCGTCGCGGGCCATTTTCAGCATGGCCAGGGCGTGCAGCGGGATGTCTGGGCGCGACCAGGCGTCCGGGGCTGGGGACAGGTCGTCGGTGTTGGTTTCGCCAGGTACCTTGAACACGGTCAGGGTGTACTTGTCGGCGATGGCCGGACGCGAGGTGAACCACTCGCCGGCAGCCCAGGATTCCAGCACGGCCTTGGCATGCGCGTTGCCGGCCTTGGCTTTTTCGGCCACGTCGTGGAAGGCATCGAACATCAGCAGGGTGTGCTTGAGCTGCTCGGCCGCGACGGCGCCCAGTTCGGCGTCATCCAGCAGTGCGACCAGCGTTTCGATGTTGTAGCCGCCCTGCATGGTGCCCAGCAGTTCGGTGGCGTGCTTGCGGTCGATCAGTGGCGACTTGGCTTCGCCCTTGGCGACGGCGGAGAGGAAAGCGGCCTTGACGTAGGCAGCTTCGTCGACCCCTGGCGGTACGCGGTTGGTGATCAGGTCTACGAGGAAGGCTTCTTCGCCGGCCGGCGGGTTTTTCAGCAGCTCGACCAGGCCTGCAGTTTGTTCGGCGTTCAGCGGCTGGGGCACGATGCCCAGGGCGGCACGCTCTTCGATGTGTTTGCGGTAGGCTTCAAGCACAGTTATTTCCCTCATCAGTGGTCCCTAAAGGGGGTCCGGGACGCTTATCCAGCATTCAATGCACCCATGCGCTGCCACGGCTTTGTGGGCCGCCCAGCCAGAGTCGCAAAGAATCCTTACAGAAGCTGCTTTCAAAGTTTTACGCCTGCAGAACGGGGGCTGATGAGGGTTGGCGCGGGCATGCGAGGGAAGCATGACCCGGGCCAACGCCGTTCTACCGGATTAACTGTGCTCGTGACGCTTTGAAAACAGCTTCCAACGGACATTGTTGCCTTTGAAAAGGCCGGATGATTCTACGGCAAAAAAAGCCCGAAGGTAAGGCGGTGAACATGACTTTAACGAGTGACCCTGGTTAGACAAAGGGCTAACATGGGCCTGTGTTCCACCGCCAAGCTGTTGTTTTTCATGTCCAACAAGTCCATCAAAACCCCTTGCGTCGGCCTGTGCTCCACGGTGTACGGAGACACGGTGTGCCGTGGCTGCAAGCGTTTTCACCACGAAGTGATCAACTGGAACGGTTACGACGACACGCAGAAGCGCGCCGTGTGGTTGCGCCTTGAGCAACTGCTGGTGCAGGTGATGATGGCCAAGCTTGAGGTGTTCGACAAAAGCCTGCTGCGCCAGCAACTGGAGCAGCGCTCGATCCGCTTTGTCGAGCAGCAGTCGGAATATTGCTGGGCTTACCAGCTTATCGCCCGCGGGGCGCGGATGATCCGTGACCTGGAGGCCTACGGTATGGTGCTGTTGCCGGAATTTCGCGACTGGGAACTGCCGCAGTTGCGCGATGCCATCGATCGCGAGTTTTTCCTGCTTTCAGAGGCGCATTATCAGCGCTACATCGCCCCCAGCTTCCTGCGCGATGCCTTGGCGACGGGGCAAGGTTGACGCTGAGTGGGTGAAGCTACCGGCCCCTTCGCGGGGTTACCCGCGAAGGGGCCGACGTAGAGCCTGAATCAGTCGCCGGTATACTCGCAACCGCTGGTGCAGGTTTCGTGGATGCGTACCTTCGACAGCTCTGGCATCAACGGCTTGACCTGGTCCCAGATCCACTTGGCGATTACTTCGCTGGTAGGGTTTTCCAGGCCAGGGATGTCGTTCAGGTAGTTGTGGTCCAGCTGCTCGTAGATCGGCTTGAAGATCGCCTTGACCTCGGCGAAGTCGCGGATCCAGCCAGTGTGCGGGTCGAGCGGGCCGGTCAGGTGCAGGCCGACCTTGAACGAGTGACCATGCAGGCGGCCGCATTTGTGCCCTTCAGGGACGTGGGGCAGGCGGTGGGCCGATTCGAATGTGAATTCCTTGAAGATTTCCACTGGTGGACCTGTATAGCTGGTGGGGTAAGGGCTTGAGCGGAAATTGGTATTTCAATGTACTGCTCAATGTACTGATTGGTCGTCGCTGGGGTGAAAGAGGTCATTCACTGAGTGATGGCCGGCTGGCGCCAGGCAACCAAATTGGGCGCTATCTTAACCTGTTTTTTAGGGGGGGCTTCACGGAATCTGCGATAGAAGGTATTCCGGCCGGTCGCATTTTCGCGGTTGCGGGGTAGGATCCTGGGTAGTAAGTGGAAGAGCTTGTGCCATTGTAAATACAATGAAAAAGCCCGCTTGCTGGCGGGCTTTTGAAGATGCTGTAATCAGCTCTGCGCTGGTTTTTCCGGGGCGGCCGGTTTCAGCAGATTCTTCAAGTGCTCTGCGGTGCCCTGAGAGAGTCCATGACCCTCCCCAAACGTCGATTTCACGGCGTTATCCGCAGCCAGCATACGCTCAATTTTACCTTTGCTTTCTTCCGCATTGCTGATGAGTTTCCCAAGTACATCAATCAGCGCATCGCTGGTGCGCTTGTACCTTTTGTATGCCCATTCTCTGGCAACGGACGAATCCGCCTCATTCAGTTCCTTTTTGGCTTCGTCATTCGCTTCTCGGGCGCTGCCCTCCTTCATCAGGAGTCTGGTTTCCGTTTGATCCGCACGTAAAATAGCCTTGCATTGATCAATAAATGCGATGGCTGCATCCTTTTCGGCAAGCCTGTGTTTCCAGGTTCGGCCCTCGAGGTTGGCAATTTCCTTGTCCAGATTGTCAATCACGGTATCGCTTCGCTTGAAGTACTCCGCGAAAGTGATTCCATCCTCTGACTGCGCTTTCATCTGTCGTTCAGCTTGGGTGACGGAAACCTGCACAGCTGCTGCCGCTACATCATGTTCTTTGCCACTTTCGTAATGGTTCCATCCGAACCAACCCGCCACCGCAATCGCTATCGCAGCGCCGATGCCCAATACCGCTTTCATCCCTCAGATCCCCTGATGCTGGCAAAACGACATATTAACACCGCGGAAGGGTCGGAACGGTAGTCGCGCAGGCATGGCCGCTACAAGGCTTGCAGGCGTTCACACAGCTGCCCGGTGGCAATCAGCTCCAGCAATTCGTCACCTAGCCGCTGGCTTTCGGCAATGGCCTTGTACCAATAGCGTTTGCGGCCAGGCGCATCGCCCATGAAGCGTTTGAAGTCGTTGCGATCGGGCAGCTTGCCGTAGGGCAGGGCGGCCAGGTACTGCGGGGAAGGGGTCATCAGCAGCACATTCTGCAGGCGAGTGGCATCGCCCTTGCGCCAGGGCAAGGCTTTGTCGAACCAGCCGGGTACCACCTTGTCGGTGAAGTGCGGGTACAGCACCAGGTCGTCGCCGCGATAGGGCAGGTCGAGGTGGTAGTCGAGCAGGCCGCCGTCGCGGTAAGTGCCGGCGCCAGCGCCGGGGATGTCTTTCACGCCCTGCATGACCATGGGGATCGAGCCCGAGGCGAGCAGGGCGTGGCGCAGGTTGGCCAGGCCCAGCGGCAAGTAGCGCGAGGGGAAATCGGTAAGCGCTTCGAGCGGTGGGGCGGCGCGCTCATCGTGCAGGATGACGCGCTCGAAGTGGCGGGCCAGGCGCGAACGGCCGAGCAGGTTGCTGGCGACCACCGAGCCCAGGCCCAAGCCCAGGCGCCCGCGATGGTCGTGGGCAAGCTGGCCATGGCTCTTCACCACCAGAATGTTCAGGTGATAGTGCGGGTTGGCCAGCAGCTGGCCGTCACGGTCCTGCAACAGGTCATCGAGCATTTTTTGGCAACTGCGGCTGATTTCGGCCGGGGTCACGCCCTTGGCGAAATCCTGCTCGGTGTACAGCTCGCCCAGGCGGCGGATACCTGCGACCGGGTCGTCGAGGCAGGCGCTGGCGAAGCGCCAGGCACCAATCGAGGCACCGATCAGCGCCCGCGGGCGCGGTGCCGAGGGCAGCCACTCACCGAACAGCGCCAGGTCCAGGCCTTGAATGCCCAGCGGCTTCGGCCCACCCGCCGCGCCCGGCAAGACCCCGACATCGGCGGCCTGCAGGCCACGCTCGCGGATATGTCGCAGGGCCCGTTGGCCAGCCTTGAAGGTGAGGGCGGGGTATTTGATGTGGATGGCGCTCATGCGGGGGATCCCTTGGGCAGTACGCGGTTCACTATAAAGGGTTTGAGGATGGCCCGGTCTTGACTTGCGCTATCATGCCGCCAGCTGTTTTCAGGTTGAATTAAGGACCAGTGGTTAATCTTAACCCCGTAGACAACTTGCACAGTTCTCAGGAGAGAAGAACGATGAAAACCTTGACTGCCCTGTTCACCGCCGCTGCCCTCGCTCTGGGCGCCAATGCCGCTTTCGCCAAGGATGTTCAACCCGACGAAGTGGTCAAACTGGTCAACGCCAAGACCATCAAGTCGCTGGACGAACTCAAGGCTGCCGCCGTGGCCAAGCACCCAGGCTCCACCGTCACCGATTCGGAACTTGAAGACGAATACGGCCGCTACATCTACAAGGTCGAGCTGCGCGACACGCAGAACGTCGAATGGGACGTGGCGCTGGACGCCAAGACCGGTGAAGTGCTGAAGGACGAGCGGGACAACTGATGATCCACTTACCGCGGCCGGCGCGTTACCTCGCGCTGGCGCTGCTGGCCGTGTGTTCGCTGGCCGCTGCCCGCGACCTCGATCAGGACGAAGCCCTGAAGCTGCGGCAGAAGGGCATTATCCTGCCACTCGAGCACTTGCTGGAAGCCGCCTTGGGGCGTTACCCCGGGGCGCGTTTGCTGGAGGCCGAGCTGGAAGAGGACGACGATCGCTACGAATATGAAGTCGAGTTGCTGACGACTGAAGGTGTGGTGCGCGAGATCAAGCTCGATGCCAGCACCGGCGCCCTGCTCAAAGACGAGGAAGACGACTGAATGCGCCTGTTGCTTGTCGAGGACAATGTGCCGCTGGCGGATGAACTGACCGCCGGCCTGCAGCGCCAGGGTTATGCCGTGGATTGGTTGGCCGATGGCCGTGATGCGGTGTACCAGGGGCAAAGCGAACCGTACGACCTGATCATCCTGGACCTTGGCCTGCCTGGCTTGCCGGGCCTGGATGTACTGGCCCAGTGGCGCGCCGCCGGCCTGGCCACGCCGGTACTGATTCTGACCGCGCGCGGCTCCTGGGCCGAGCGTATCGAAGGGCTGAAGGCCGGGGCCGACGACTACCTGAGCAAGCCCTTTCACCCCGAAGAGCTGCAACTGCGCATCCAGGCCTTGTTGCGCCGCGCCCGTGGGCTGGCCAACCAGCCGAAGCTGGAAGCGGCCGGCCTGCACCTGGACGAAAGCCGCCAGTGCGTGAGCCGTGATGGTGTGGACATCCAACTGACCGCCGCCGAGTTCCGCCTGCTGCGGTATTTCATGCTGCACCCGCAGCAGATACTGTCCAAAAGCCATTTGGCCGAGCACCTTTACGACGGTGAAACCGAGCGCGACTCGAACGTGCTGGAAGTGCACGTCAACCATTTGCGCCGCAAGCTGGGCCGCAGTGTCATCGAAACCCGCCGCGGCCAAGGCTACATCTATGCCGGGAGCGGCGAGTGAAGTCGATACAGGCGCGCCTGAGCCTGGGCCTGGTGGCCGTGCTGGTGGTGGTCGGCGTGGTGCTGGCACAATTGACCTTGTGGCTGTTCGAAGCCGGCCTGCAACGGTACCTGGAAAACGGCCTGCGCAAGGAAAGCGAGAACCTGCTGGTGGCATTGGTGCGTGGGCCTTCCGGCCTGCAGCTGGACGAGCGGCGTATTTCGGCTGCTTATCAACGGCCGTTTTCCGGTTACTACTTCCGCATCGATTTCGACCAAGGTACCTGGCGGTCCCGTTCGCTGTGGGACCTGGACATGCCCAAGCCCGCCGCGCCTGGGCTTTCCGATAGCCATGAACTCGGCCCGGAAGGCCAGCAACTGCTGGCCCTGCGTGCCGACTACCGGCGCCTGGGCCAGGATATTTCGATCAGCGTGGCGCAAGATTATTCGCCGGTGCGCGAAGGTTTCCGGCGCTTGCAGCAGATCGGCCTGGGCATGGGGTTGGTGGCACTGATTGTGGTTTTGGTGCTGCAGCGCATCACCGTTACCCGCTCGTTGCGGCCGCTGGAGCGGGCGCGACAGCAGATTGCCCAGTTGCAGCAGGGCAAGCGCTCGCAACTGGATGCCGAGGTGCCCAGCGAGTTGGCGCCGCTGGTGGGGCAGATCAACCACTTGCTCAGCCATACCGAAGACAGCCTGCGCCGTTCGCGCAATGCCCTCGGCAACCTCGGCCATGCACTGAAGACGCCACTGGCGGTGCTGCTGAGCCTGGCCTCCAGCGAACGCCTGAAAGATCTGCCCGAAGTCCGCGCGCAGATGCGCGAGCAGTTGGAGCAGATTCAGCAACGCCTGGCGCGCGAGCTGAACCGTGCACGGCTGGCAGGGGATGCCTTGCCGGGCGCGCAGTTCGATTGTGATGCCGAGCTGCCGGGGTTGCTGGAGACCTTGGGCATGATCCATGGCGAGGGCTTGCAATTGGCAAGTGATGTGCCGCCTGGGCTGTTGTTGCCCTGGGACCGCGAGGACTTCCTGGAGCTGCTGGGCAACCTGCTGGACAACGCCTGCAAGTGGGCTGACAGCGAGGTGCGCCTGGGAATAGCGCCGAACGGCGAGGGCTACCGGCTGTGGGTCGATGACGATGGCCCCGGTATCCCTGAAGGCCGGCGGCAGCAGGTGCTGGAGCGTGGTTCGCGGTTGGACGAACAGGTGGACGGGCATGGGCTGGGGTTGGGCATCGTGCGCGATATCGTCGAGGCATGGGGCGGGCGACTGGCCTTGCTGGAGAGCCCGCTGGGCGGATTGCGGGTGAGCATCGACCTGCCGCGCAAGGCCCGATGATGCAGGCGCCGAAACCCTCTGTGGCAGCGAGCCCCCATGGTAATGTCAGTACTGCAAAAAAAATGCAGTACAGGCGCAGTTTTTTGAATTAGCCCAATCGCACCCCACCCGGCAAAATCCCCCTCACGAAACCCTGCGGTTTCCATCTCTCCATGGACGGAGCCCCTTGTGGTATTGCACGCGCAATACAAGGCCCAGGCCAGCTCGGCTGGGCTTTCTTTTTAATCAGAAAAACCAAAGACCCCGAATACCAATGTCTGCCTCGCGTTCCGAAAGCCGTCTGCAGCGCCTGTTGCCGGCGCCCCTGAATATCCCTCCCAAAGAATGGTTGCGTGCCGGTATCGGTGCGTTGCTCGGCTTGTTCCTCGCTGGCTGGCTGACCAGCATGGCCTATGGCCCTGGCATTGCCCTGCACCTGTTGGGCCCGTTGGCGGCCTCGGCAGTCCTGGTTTTCGCCGTACATTCCGGCCCATTGGCCCAACCTTGGCCGGTGCTGGGCAGCTACGCCTTGGCTGGCGCAGTTGGCCTTGCCATGCGCGAAGGTTTCGGTGCCGAGCTTTGGGTGGCGGCTGCGGCTCTGGGCATTTCGATCCTGATCATGTGCCTGTTACGCTGCCTACACCCCCCGGGTGGCGGGGTGGCAGTGAGCGCGGTGCTGGCCGACTCCGGGTTGACCGCCATGGGCGATCACCTGTTGGAACCGGTGCTGCTCAATGCGTTGATCCTGGTGGCCGTGGCAATCGTCTACAACCGCCTGACCGGCGTGCGCTATCCGAAAGGCGCGGTGCCGCGCAAAGACCTGCACCACACCCATGACCCGCTGCCCGGCGAGCGCGTCGGCATTCGCAGTGAAGACCTGGACCAGGCGCTGGAGGAGCTTGGTGAGTTCGTCGACGTTACCCGTGACGAACTGGAGCGCATCATCCTCGCCACCGAGCAGCACGCCCTGCAGCGTAGCCTGGGCGGTATCACCGCGGCCTCGGTGATGTCCCGCGATGTACAGTTCGCCACGCCTGATACCACGCTGGAACAGGCCTGGAAAATGCTCGCCAGCCATCACCTGAAAACCCTGCCGGTACTGCAGCACGGCAAGCTGGTGGGCATCGTCAGCCTCAGCGACCTGGTCGGCCCGGCCATGCAGCGTGGCCGTTTCAGCTGGCGCGGTTTGTTTGGCCGCAAAGCGGTACGCATGGAGCAAGTGATGAGTCGGCGGGTAGTCAGTGTCAGCAGCCAGCACCCGCTGGAGCGGCTGCTGCCGTTGTTGTGCGAACAGGGCCTGCACTGCCTGCCGGTGCTCGATGCCGAGAAGCTGGTAGGGGTGATCACCCAGACCGACTTGATCGCCGGCCTCAAACGTCAGCTGCTTAGCAAGGCCGAGGCATCAGATAACCGGGTCCCAGCGTTGTGACCAATCGCTTGCGCCGGCAGCCACCAGCCGGCGCAGGATGGCGAAGGCCTGTTGCAGGGCTTCGCTGTCGCGTTTGCGCGGGTACACCAGGAAGGTTGGGTAAGTGAACTCAGGCGCCTGCGGTACCCGCTCGAACACCCCGCTGTCCAGGTAGGCCTGCACCACGCGTGTGCGGAAGTAGCCGCTGCCCCCCTGGTCAAGAATGAACTGCAGGGCCAATGGGCCGAGGTTGAAGCTCAGTGCCGGGCGTGCGCAGTCGGGCAGGGCCGCATCGTGCTGGCGGCGGAAGGCCTCGCCCCAGTCAATGTAGATGTACGGTTCGGGCTGGGCGACCCGGCGCACACGGATCAGCTTTTCTTCCATCAATTGCTCCACCTGCAGGCCGGGGCCGTAGGTCGGCTGATAGACCAGCGCGGCGTCCAGCAGGCCCATCTCGACCTTGCGCAGCAGTGATTCACCGTCGCTGACCTCGCTGCGGATGGCATGGCTGGGCAGTTCACGGTGCAGGGCGCTGACCCAGTCGAGCAGCATCGGGTTGCCCAAACTCACCTCACCGCCCACATGCAGCACCTGCTGGCAGCCTTCAGGCAGCGGCAGGTCGCGGCGCGCTGCTTCCCAGGTTTGTACCAGCTGGTTGGCATAACTGACGAACGCTTCGCCATCGCTGGTCAAACTGGCGCCGTTGCGGCTGCGTACGAACAGCTGGCAACCCAGTTGCTGCTCCAGGCGCTGTACCCGCGCGGTGATCGCGGTCTGTGACACGAACAGGCGCTCGGCGGCGGCGACCAGGCTGCCGCAACGCACGATTTCCAGGAAGGTTCGGGCCTGATCGATATCCATGGGCTGCTCGGTGGCTGAGGGGTGGCCTATTCTAGAGGCTTTGCACCGTTATGGGGCGTTTTTGCGTTGTCTGCAAATTTGCAGGTCGGTTGTGACTTTAGTCCCATGGCGGCGTGGGTGTAGCGGTCCATACTCAGGTTTCGCCCTTCAATAACAACAAGTACCGGGTTTCTTTCGATATGAGCTACCAGCACAGCTACGCCCATTCCATTTCCGACCCTGCCGCTTTCTGGGCGGAACAGGCCGCACACCTGGCCTGGCACCGCAAGCCTGCCCTGACTTTGCAAGACCACGCCGACGGTACCCATAGTTGGTTCGCAGACGGCCGCCTTAACAGCTGCTACCTGGCCCTCGATTACCAGATCGAGCAAGGCCGTGGCGAGCAATTGGCGCTGATCTACGATTCGCCGGTGACGGGCGTGCAGCAGGCGTATACCTATAACCAGTTGCGCGATGAAGTGGCGCGCCTGGCTGGCTTGCTGCGCCAGCTGGGGGTGAGCAAGGGCGATGGCGTGATCATCTACATGCCCATGGTGCCGCAGGCAGCCATGGCCATGCTGGCCTGTGCGCGGATTGGCGCGGTGCATTCGGTGGTGTTCGGTGGCTTTGCCGCCAACGAACTGGCTTTGCGCATCGATGATGCCCGGCCCACGCTGCTGCTGACGGCCTCCTGCGGGCTGGAGTTCGATCGCGTGATTGCGTACAAGCCGCTGGTCGACCGCGCCCTGCAACTGGCCCGGCACCAACCGCGCAATGTGCTGGTGCTGCAGCGGCCACAGGTGCAGGCCGACCTGCAGCCAGGCCGCGACCTGGACTGGCAGGCGGCCTTGACCGGCGCCGAGCCGGTGGCCCCAGTCGAGTTGGATGCCGGCGACCCGCTGTACATCATGTATACCTCGGGTACCACCGGCAAACCCAAAGGCATCGTGCGGGAGAACGGTGGCAATGCCGTGGCGCTGTGCTATGCCATGCGCCATATCTATGGCATGCAGGCCGGCGATGTGTGGTGGGGCATATCTGATGTGGGCTGGGTGGTCGGCCATTCGCTGATCGTTTACGGGCCGTTGATGAGCGGCTGTACCACAGTGTTCTACGAAGGCAAGCCGATCCGCACCCCGGATGCCTCGGCCTACTGGCGGGTGGTGGAGCAATACAAGGTCAATGCGTTGTTCTGTGCGCCCACCGCCATGCGTGCCATCCGCAAGGAAGACCCGGAAGGCGAGCTGATCCGCAAACATGACCTCAGCTCGCTGCGCCAATTGTTCCTGGCGGGTGAGAAGCTCGATTCCAGCACCCACGAATGGCTGGAACGGGTCAGTGGCAAGCCTGTGCACGACCACTGGTGGCAGACCGAGACCGGCTGGCCGGTCACTGCGCCGTGTGTCGGGCTGGAGGGGAGCGCCGCGAAGCCGGGATCGAGCAACCGGGCGGTACCCGGCTACAACGTTCGCGTGCTGGACGACGAAGGCCGCTTGCTCGGGCCCAACCATCAGGGTTCGATAGTGATCGCCCTGCCATTGCCACCTGGTTGTAGCCAGACACTGTGGGGCGACCACGAGCGCTACCTGCAGGCGTACCTGCGCACCTACCCGGGGTATTACCACACCGGTGACGGCGGCTACCTGGACGATGACGGTTTCGTCTACATCATGGGGCGCACCGATGACGTGATCAATGTGTCGGGGCACCGGTTGTCTACCGGCGAAATGGAGGACCTGGTGGCCTGCCACCCGGCGGTGGCCGAGTGTGCGGTGGTTGGCGTGCACGATGAAATCAAGGGGCAAGTGCCGTTGGCACTTGTTGTGCTCAAGGACGGCGAGGGCATTGCCGAGGCGCAACTGCTGGTGGACCTGGTGGGCAGTGTGCGCGAGGCGATTGGCCCGCTGGCCTGTTTCAACCGGGTTCGGTTGGTGAAGCGGCTCCCCAAGACCCGCTCGGGGAAAATTTTGCGTGCGGTGCTGCGCAAGATCGCCGACGGGCAGGACTATGCGCCGCCTTCGACCCTGGATGACCCGGCGGTGCTGGGGGAGATCGAGGCGGTGCTGGCGGATTTACCCAGAGCCGGTTGATGCTTTGACATTACAGGCCTCTTCGCAGGTTTACCGGCGAAGAGGCCTGTCGAGGCGATGCAGTTTCAAGGGGCTATCTGGTGCAATTGCCCCAAGCGGCTGCGGGTACGCATCAGGTCGGCAAGCGGCCCGCCCAGGCTTTCTTCCAGTGGCCGTTTACCTATCACCACCACCTGCCGATCCTGGTCATACAACACATCCACCAGGTTGACGAAACGCTGCTGAGCCGCCAGCGAGCACTCCGCCAGGTCACCCAGCCCGTCGATGATCCATTCATCGTATTGCGCCGCCAGCACCAGGTAGTCAATGACCGCCGTGGCCTTCTCGCACAAGTCATCGAAGCCAAGCACCACCCGCCGGCCATCGATGGCCAGCGCACGCAGCGGGCGCTTGTTCACTTCCAGCATCACCGGCTGTTCGTTCGGCACGTTCAGCGCCTGGCGCTGCGCTGCATTCCCCGGCCAGACATAATGGCCCTGGGTAAAACGTTGATGCTCACGGTTGGCCGGCAAGCTGCGAAAGTCGGTGTCGCCGTCCACTTCGAGCACTTGCATCGAGCTGTTGATCAGGCGGATTACCGGGAGGAAGCGCTCGTGGTACAGCGGGTTGGGCAACAACCCTTCGGGCGCGTAGTTGGACGTCACCAGCAGGAACACGCCGCGTGCGAACAGGGCGTTGAACAGGCGTGTCAGCAGCATGGCATCGCCGATGTCATGCACGTGGAATTCGTCGAAGCACAGCACCTGGCAGCCACCCACCAGCTCGTCGAGGGTTGCGCCCAGCGCATCGTCCAGCGCCCGGTGGTGGTGCATGCCTCGGTGGAGGCGAGCAAAGAAGTCATGAAAATGCAGGCGGCGCTTGGCCTCGACCGGTACCGCCTGGAAGAAACCGTCCAGCAGCCAGCTCTTGCCGCGTCCCACCGACCCGTAGAGGTACAGGCTGCGTGGCTGCCCTTGTTCCAGCAGTGCCAGTTGTTCGGCCATGCAGTGGATCACCCGTCGCTGGCCGTCACTAAGCTGATAACCCCGGCTTCGGGCTTTGTCCTCGAACCAATCGAGCAGTTCGCTCTCGTTGGCGGCAGTGCCGCGCAGGCGCTGGCCAAGCTGGCGCAATGGGGCAGGGATCCAGGCAGACAAAAGCAACGCTCCTTGGGCGATGGCGGGTCAGCGTGCAGCTTGCCCGAGGGCGGCCATTTTGACTAATACAGAAAGTGACCGGCAATGATCACTTCATGCGATACGTCTGGCCGCGCACCTGCATTGCCTAGGCTTTGCGCTCCAGCTGGCGCTCGATCATGTACTTCACCGCCAGGCGGCGCTCCTTGAGGTGGCGCAGGTCTTCGTCAACGAAGTTGCCGGCCGAGATCGACTCGGCAGCCAGCACCTGGTTGTCGATGTCCATGTACTCGTCCAGCAGGCGGTCCAGCGCCTTGTCCTGCTGGCGGCGTTGCTGGACGATTTCGCGCGGGTAGTGCAGGTCCTGGTAGAGGTCGTGGGAGACAGGCATGAGGTCCTCCTTGGTCGATGCAGTGGGCTCATCTGATTGGAAGGAAGGAATGCGATTCTGTTGAAGCGAAGCGGGAGGAAAGCGACGGATGGTCGATGGGCCAACGCCGAAATGACTAACCCGCTGTTTTTTAGCAATTTTTTTTCATCAGGGGGTTCACAGACCGAAAGTTTGTTGTTAAAGTGCCGCGCATTCCAAGACAACAACCCAGTTGTCACTCAGTTGGAATTGTCAGAGCAGCAAACACTGCATCCGATACAGGGGCGTCGCCAAGCGGTAAGGCAGCAGGTTTTGATCCTGCCATGCGTTGGTTCGAATCCAGCCGCCCCTGCCATTTTCCAGTTTCAAACGTCTATAACCCGGTGCTTCGAAAGATGAGCGCTGGGTTTTGTCGTTTCCGTATTTAATTTCGTAATGCGATGCCTGTAGAAGCGGCCTTGTGTCGCGATGGGCCGCTCCTGCACGGGTTTTGCGTCGTCTCAAGTTACCCGGCAATGCCCAGCATTTCGTTCAGTACCCTGGCCAGTTCATCGGCCTGCACCGGCTTCTGAATCACCAGGCTGCCCGGCAGCTCCAGCCCCTGCAGCTCGGCATACCCAGTAAGGAACACCACGGGCAGGCGCGGGTACCGCTCACGCGCCGCCAGCGCCAGTTGCGCACCGTTGAACTCGGGCATGGCGAAATCCGTCAGCAGCAGGTCGATCTCGTCATCCAGCAATGCCAATGCTTGCTCGCCGCTGTGCGCCTGGCGCACCTGATAGCCGTACTGGCGCAATACATCGCCAAGCATGTCGCGCACCAGGTGGTCATCGTCCACCAGCAGCACCGTGCGGTTACGGCCGCTCTCGCTGCTCGACTGGCTGAGCACCGCTGCGGCAGGTTCGTCCACCACTTCCTCCTTTACTGCGGGCAGGTACACCGCCACCTCGGTGCCGCGCCCCGGTGTGGTATCGATGCGCACGCCACCCCCGGACTGCTTGGCGAAGCCGAACACCTGGGCCAGGCCCAGGCCCGAACCTTTGCCGATGTCCTTGGTGGTGAAGAACGGCTCGAACACCTTGGCCAACACGTCGTCGCTCATGCCGCAGCCGGTATCGCGGATGCTCAGCATCACGTACTCGCCGGGGTCCGGGTCTTCTGGGCGATGCGGGCGCCCGTTGATACGGGTGTTGCGGGTGGTAAGGGTCAGCTGTCCGCCCTCGGGCATGGCATCGCGGGCATTGATCGCCAGGTTGAGGATGATCATCTCGGTCTGGGTCGGGTCGGTCATTGCCTGCCACAGGGCCTGGTCCAGGTCCAAGCGCACCGAGACGTTGCCACCCAGGGTACGGCGCAGCAGCTCTTCCAGGCCGGCCAAGGTGCGGTTGAGGTTAAGCGCTACCGGCTCCAGACGCTGGCGACGGGAGAAAGCCAGCAACTGCGAGGTCAGCTTGGCGCCACGCTCGCCCGCTTCGCGGATATGCGTGAGGCGTGTGCGGGCCTTGTCCAGGTCGGCCTTGGCCAGGTCACGCTCAAGAAAGCTTGCACCGGTGAGGATCACCGTGAGCAAGTTGTTGAAGTCATGGGCCACGCCTGCGGTCAGTTGGCCAACCGCCTCCAGCCTCTGCATCTGTTGCAAGGCAGCCTCGATGCGCTCGCGTTCGTTGATCTGCTCGCGCAGGCGGGCGTTGGCTTCAGCCAGGCCCAGGGCGGCTTCACGTTCGCTGGTGATGTCGCGTGCCACCACGTACAGCAGGGTGTCTTCCGGCACCACCACCCACGACAGCCAGCGCTGCTGGCCGCCGGCATGCAGGATGCGGCCGACAAAGCGGGCGCTGGTGCGGCCATGGGCGAGGGCGGCCAGTTCGGTGAGTAGCAGTTCCTGATCGGGCTCGGGCAGCAGGTGCAGCAGGGACGACTGGCTCAGGCGCTCGCGGGAGAAACCCAGGCTGGCCTCCCACGCGGGGTTCAGCGCGACCGGGGTCAGGTCCTTGTTCAGTACGGCCAGCAAGTCTTGCGACAGCTCCCAGGCGCGATCGCGTTCGCGCGTGCGTCGCTCGACCCGTTCACCGAGCATCTCGTTCAGCTGGCGCAGTGCCTGGGTGGCCAGGCGTTGCGTGTGGATGTCCTGCAGCACACCGGAAAAACGCACGCATTGGCCGTCGACGAACTGGCTCTGGCCACTGCTGAGCAACCAGCGCGGCTCCTGGCCATCGACTGGCGCGATACGAAACTCCACCCGGTACTGGCCACCGCTTTCGGGGCGCATGGCATATTCCACCGCGTCACGCACCATTGCCAGGTCATCGGGGTAGATGCCACCGAGGAACACCTCAAGGCTCATTTCGGTGCTGGTAGGCAGGCCGAACAACGTCTTGCAGCGGTCATCCCAAACCAGCAGGCCTTCCTGCGGGCGCAGGTCCCAAGTGCCCATGCCGGCAGCGTCGATGGCGATCCGAGCACGCGCCTCAACGTCGGCCAATGCTTCTTCGGCGCGGCGCCGGCGCTGGCGCTCCTGTACTTCGGTCAGCGCCCTGCGCACGGCCTTGGGCAGCAGTGGCAGGTTTTTTTTCAGCACATAGTCGGTGGCGCCCAGGCGGATCATTTCCACCGCGTGTTCTTCGCCGTAAATACCGGACAGGAAGATGAACGGGATGTCCGGTGCCAGGCGCTGGGCGATGGCCAGCACCTCGGTGCCGGACGAGCCTGGCAGCACACAGTCGCACAGGATCAGGTCGTAGTGGGCTTCGCGCAGGGCATGTTCGACGCCCGCATGGTCGAACACCAGCTGTGATTGCACTTGCAACCCGCTGCGTTCCAGGCGCAACAGGGTAAGCTCGGCATCCATCGAGCTGTCTTCGACCATCAGTAGTTTCAACGGCGTTTGTTGCATCGTTGCGGCGGCCTCAGTTACTACCGCGACGGTTTAGCCGCAGTGAGCCGGGTGGTGGTTCGTTGAGCACGGCCCAGAATACCCCGAGGTCCGAGATGGCGGCGACGAATTCCTTGAATTCCACTGGCTTGACCACATAGGCGTTCACCCCCAGCTCATAGGCGCGCAGCAGGTCGGGTTCTTCGCGCGAGGAGGTCAACATCACGGTGGGTATGCTGCGCAGTTCGGCGGTGGCGCGCACAGCCTTGAGCACTTCCAGGCCATCGACCTTGGGCAGTTTCAGGTCCAGTAACAGCACGGCAGGGTTGCCGTCATCGCGCTCGGCATAGGCGTTGCGGCGCAGCAGGTAGTCGAGCGCGTCGGCACCGTCGCGCAGCACGATGACCTCGTTGGCCAATTGGCTGCGCTCCAGGGCCAGCAGGGTCAGTTCCAGGTCCCGGGGGTTGTCTTCGACCAGCAGGATGGGCTTGAGCATGATGGTAGCGATGCCTCAGGTAGCAGTGTTTCGGGGTAGGGTGAAGTGGAAGCTGGCGCCTTGCTCGATCTGGCCAGTGGCCCAGACCCGGCCATCATGGCGCTCGATGATACGGCGCACGCTCGCCAGGCCAATCCCTGTGCCTTCGAAGTCTTCCATGCGGTGCAGGCGCTGGAATACGCCGAACAGCTTGTTGGCATAGGCCATGTCGAAGCCCACGCCATTGTCGCGGATGCAGACCTCGGTTTCGCCAGGGTGCTGTACGGCACTGATCCCGATGCGGGCAGGGTTACGCCCGCGCGTGTACTTGATGGCATTGGCGATAAGGTTGTGCAATGCCATGTTGATGAACGCCGGGTCGCCGATCACCTTGGGCAGCGGGGCGATGTCCCAAACGATTGCGCGGCCTTCGTAATCTGGGGTCAATTCGCTGCGAATGGCCTCGACCAGTGCGTTGAGGTCGACGTCGGACAAGCGCAAGGCCGAGCGGCCCATCTGCGAGAAGTTGAGCAGGTTGTCGACCAGGCTGCCGGCAAAGTGCGCCGCTTCGCCGATGTGCTGCAAAAAGCGTTTGCCGCGCTCGCTCAGGCCTTGGCCTTCGATTTCGCCAAGCAGCTCGGTATAGCCGGCGATGTGCCGTAGGGGCGCGCGCAAGTCATGGGAAACACTGTAGGAGAACGCCTCGAGCTCTTTGTTCGAGCGGCGCAACTCGCCCGCCAGTTGCGCCAGCTCTTCGGCCTTGCGCAGGACGATGCCCAGCACCGCGGTGCGCAGTTCCATCACGCCCTCGATCACCAGCGGGTCCCAGGGCTCGCAATAGCCGCGCAGTTCTTCCTGCCAGCGTTCAAAACTGTGTCGTGGGTGGAGGTTGCCCTGTGGCCCCACCTGCTTGGTCGGCTGGCCGGCCCAGTTTACCGTACGCACTTGCTCGGGGCGGAACCACAGCAGGTAGTGCGAGTGGATTTGCGAGATGGCCACCGCCAGCACACCACCGGCATGGGTTGCCAGTTCGGGCAGGTCTGTGATGTCGCGGCGCAGGTTGTCACTTTGGAACACGCTGTCTTCGCCACGCTGGCCAAGCCAGTGCACCAGCGCGGTCACCTGGGCTTCGGGTGGGGTCTGGCCGATCAGGTCACAGCGTTCGGCCGAGATTACCGCCGCACCTTGGGCACCGGCAAAGGCCAACAAAACCTGAGGCAGTTCGCGCAGGCCGTCGCTGACGCTGTCGTGGTCAGCCATGGACGAGATCATGCGCACGATGTGTTGACGCAGTGCCAGCAACTTGCGCGTGCTGGCATCGGCCTCGCGGGACTCGATCTGCAACGACAGCACGCTGGCCAGCAACTCGCAGGCTGTGCGGGTACGCAAGTCCACCGGGCGTGGCTGATGGTGGTGGCACGACACCAGCCCCCACAGCTCGCCATCGACCACGATCGACAGCGACATCGAGGCCAGCGTGCCCATGTTGCGCATGTACTGCAGGTGTATCGGCGACACGCTGCGCAGTGCAGCGAAGCTCATGTCCAGTGCCTTGCCGGTGCGAGGGTTGGCGGCCGGTAACAGGGGGGAGGACTGATAGTTGGCATCCTCGATCACGCGGATGCGGTTGATCCGGTACAGCTCGCGCGCCTGGCGCGGGATGTCCGCGGCCGGGAAACACAGGCCCAGATAGCTGGGGTAGCCAGGGTCGGCCACCTCCGCCAGCACCTGACCGTTGCCATCGGCATCGAACCGGTACGCCTTGACCCGCCCAAAGCCGGTGATGCGTTTGAGCTGCACCACCGTTTGTTGCAGCAGATCCTCAAGGCTTGTGGCCAGTTGCAGGCTACCGACGAAGTTGCGCACCAATGGGTAGTAGTCGCCTTGCCCGGCCAGCTCCGGTGGCAGGCGCGGGGGTTCGAACTCGGCAATCAGTACTTCGTCGTGACAGTGGGCCAGCAAGTGCAGCGGCTCACTGTGGGGCGCGCCTTGGCGCAAGCGCACGTCGCCGATGTGAAAGGGGAAAATTTCATCTTCCGGCAGCCGTGCGAGGTGCGCGTGCAGGTCGAAACCGTCGCTGACCAGATTGGCGAAGGGGCAACCGATCAGCTCCTGGGCCGGCAAGCCCAGCCAGTGCTCGACGTTTTCACTGGCCTGCAGCACGCGCAGGTCGGTGGCGTCCAGTACCAGCAGAAAGCCATGAGGCTGGATGCTGCTCGGCAGGTGGATCGGTTCTTGGGCACAGCGCTCCATGGCGTCTGCCAGCGTGTTGTCTGCAGTCATCGATGAAAGCGCTCCTGTCATGTCCGTCCATGTATGGCATAGGTGCCTGGGGCAGGATGAGACTGGTTCACCCTAACAGAAACCCGGCACATTTACCGGCTCTCGCCATTGGAGGCACGCCGGTGCGCTGGGGTTCTGTGCCGTTCAGGCTTTTTTTGAAGGGGCGCTATCGCTTTATCGCTAATACAAAAAAATGGCTTGATGCCACCACGGTTGCGCTGCCTCGCTGCTACGCTCAAACCAAGACGTTTCGACAAGGATAACAAGGTGACGGAGCGCTATCTGGCCGCGCTGTTGGGCCTGTTGTTCAGCGGCAGTACCGTGGCAGCGGATTTTCTCGTGGAAGTGCGGGTACTGGTGCAGCGTGGCTGCATGCTGGTCAACCAGACACGCGACGCGGGAGCCCAAGCCCTGGGGAGGATCGACCTGGGTGTGTCGGCACGCCTCGATGGCCCTGGCGCGCCCTTGAGCGGGGTACTGCTGAGCCAGCGCCCACCGCGACTTGAGTGCAACCCTGGCACCCCCTACCAGGTACGCGTCGATGGCGGCCAGCATGGTGGCGTCGGCGAATTGCGCTACCTGGCCAGCAGCGACCGCACGGCCCGGCCCATTCCTTATCGCTTGTACCGCGATGCTGCCTGGCGCGAGCCTCTGGCGGTGGGGGTGGCCCAGTCGGCGCGGGTGCCGGACAGTGGCTCGGTTGAGCTGCCTCTGTACGCACGTATCGACAAACTGGCCTGGGTACCGAATGCAGGGCTGTATGCCGACCTGCTCAAAGTCACAGTCACCTGGTAGGGACGCCACCATGCACAAGGACGCCATGCCATGAACCGCACTTCGATCCTGTTGCTTACCCTCGGCCCGCTGCTGGTACCTGGTGGTGAGGCGCATGGCAGCACCACAGGTTTCATCCAGGCGCGGCTGGTGATCAGCGCGGCCTGCCAGATCAGCAGCAACGAGACACAACCGGCCGTGCTGGGCAACCCGGGGGTGCTGGATTTTGGCGAGCGCGGCCCGAACTGGGACCAGCCATTGCGCAGCCGGGTGGACGAAGTGGGCGGCGAGGGTAGCCTGCAGATCAGTTGCACGCCCGAAGTCCGGGCTTTCAATGTGCGCATCAATGGTGGCCTGAATGGCGACGACGGTATACGGCGTCTGAGCAATGGCCGTGAACTGATCCCTTATCAGCTGGCAGTCGACCCTGGCGGCAACAGCCGCTACGGCATCGGCCAGGCGCGCGCCTTCACCATTCGCAGCAGCCAGCAAGTGCCGATTCCCATCTACGGCGTGGTAGTGGCGCAGCCGCGCGCGCTGCCCGCCGGGCTTTACCGCGACACCCTCAGAGTGACCCTGGACTGGTAACCACGCAAGGAGACTCCGATGCGAACGAACCTTTCATGCTGCATGCTCGCAGGCCTTGGCCTGGCACTGGCTTCCCAGGCCCAGGCCGCCACGGTGACCGGGAACATCACCTCGACGCTGACCCTGATTGCCGCGTGCCAGGTCAACGGCAGTTCGGGCACTTCGGGGTTGAACTTCGGCGCTCTGAACTTTGGCACTCAGGATGCCCTGTTCACCACTGCCAATGCCCAGGTGCTGGGTGGTGGGGGCGGTGCTATGAGCATCCTGTGCTCGGCGGGTACGGTGCCTGCCATCAAAGTGCGTGCAGGGCTACATGACGGCCAGTCGAGCGGTGGCACGCGTGCGCTCGCCGATGGCGCTGGCAACTTCGTGCCGTACGACCTCTATACCGACTCCGGCCGTACGACGTTGCTGGCCATTGACGGCACCATCACCCTGCCAACCAGTACTGGCGCGGCCCAGACCGTCAACCTTTACGGCAAGGCCGTGGGCAAGGCGGGCCTGCCCGCAGGGGTCTACAGCGACACGATTTCGGTCGAGCTGTCGTTCTGAACCATGCGCGGTTGGCTGGCAAGTGGCCTGAGCGGAATCGGCATGCTGTTGGCCGCCCCGCTGGGGGCGGTGACTACCAGTACATTCACGGTGACGGCGCAGATTGTCGCCGGTTGCCTGGTGGTGGGGGGTGTCACCAGCTACGGCACGCTCGATTATGGCTCGCAGTCCGCGCTGTCCACGGGGTTGCTCAGCACGTCGTTGGGTGGCTCTACCGTGACCTTCCAGTGCACGCCAGGCGTGGCCATGAGCATGAGCCTGGATGGCGGGCAGAACAGTGCCAGTGGCACCCGCAACCTGAAACGATCGAGCGGCACGCAAGTGCTGGCCTACCAGTTGTACCGGGACGCGGCCTACAGCCAGAGCCTGGGAATCGGCCAGAGCGTGGCCGTGAGCTATGCCGACCCGACGGCGATCAAGCTGCCGGTGTACGGGCGGGTCCAGCTGACCGGCACGCTGCCGGCAGGGACCTACACCGATGTGGTGCAAGTGACGGTGACCTGGTGAACACCAGCGCCACCAACGACAAGTGTCTAAGGAGAGCTGCATGCGGGTAGGCGCGAAGTGGGCGCGAGGATTGATCGGGTTGTGGTGGCTGGCAAGCTTGCCGGCCGGGGCGGCCACCTCGGTGTTGATCTGGCCGATCGACCCGGTGCTGGAGGCCGACCAGAAGGCGGGCGCCCTGTGGCTGGAAAACCGCGGTACTGCGCCGGCCAACTTGCAGGTGCGGGTATTCGCCTGGCGCCAGGGTGATTACCAGGAACAGTTCCAGGCGCAGCGCGAAATCATCGGCAGCCCGCCGGTCGCCAACATTGCCCCAGGGCAGAAGCAGCTGATTCGCCTGACCCGTACGGGCTCATCACCCGCCGGCCAGGAGCAGGCCTACCGCATCATCATCGACGAGATCCCGCCCGCCATCCCGGTCGATAAAGCCGACCCCGGCGCTACCGCGGCCATTCGTTTGCAAATGCGTTATTCGGTGCCGCTGTTCGTCTATGGCGAAGGGCTGTGGGGCAAGGCCGACCCTGACGGCAAGCGCAATGCCGAGGGTGTGGGCAAGCCGCAGCTCAGCTGGCGCCCGGTTACCGTGCAGGGCAAGCCTTACGTTGAACTGCGCAACACTGGCCCCGTGCATGCGCGCTTGACCGATGTAGTGGTGCAGCAAGGCAGCCAGAGCAAACCACTGGCCGAGGGGCTGCTGGGCTATGTGCTGCCGGGCGCCAGCATGCGCTGGCCTGCTCCCGAGGTGTCCAGCAGCGGTAGCGTGCTCAAGGGCAGGGTCAATGGGCAGGGTACGGCGGACGCTATTCGCCAAGGCCAATGAGCCAGCAAATGAATGCAGTGCAGGGGTCAGGGAGTACCCGGCAATGGTCGGAAACCGTGTGTGAAAAAGCTTTCGGCGACGACTCGCCGTTGGTGCCTGGGGCTGGTCATGGTCAGCCCAGGGCTGGCGTTGGCCGACGACCTGCCCCCACCGCCCACGGAGATGTCCGCCATCGCCGAAGCCACCCTGTACCTCGACCTGGTAGTGAACCAGATGCCCAGGGCTGAACTGGTCCCGGTGCAGCAGCGGGCCGGGCAGCTGTACCTGGACAGCGACATCTTGCGGTCAGCCGGTATTTCGTTGCCTGGCAGCCCCCAGGGCGAGGTGGCCCTGGAAAGCATCGCGGGGTTGCATGCCGACTACGACAGCCAGAACCAGCGCCTGCTGCTGCAGGTGCCGCCGGCCTGGTTGCCAGACCAGCAAGTGGGTGACCGCAACCTGTACCCGGCCAGTGATGCGCGCAGCAGTTTTGGCGCTTTGTTCAACTACGACCTGTACCTCAATGACACCGATGAAGGCGGCACCTACCTGGCCGCCTGGAACGAGCTGCGCCTGTTTGACAGCTGGGGCACTTTCTCCAGTACCGGGCAGTGGCGCCAGTCATTCAATGGCGCACAGGCGGATGATACGCGCCAAGGCTTCATGCGTTATGACACTACTTGGCGCTTCACTGACGAGCAGCGTCTGCTGTCCTATGAAGCCGGTGACTTCGTGACTGGCGCTTTGCCCTGGAGCAGCTCGGTGCGGGTGGGCGGCGTGCAGCTGTCGCGTGACTTCGCTGCGCGCCCCGACCTGGTCACTTACCCGTTACCGGCGTTCGCAGGCGAAGCGGCGGTGCCGACGTCGCTCGACCTGTTCATAAACGGTTTCAAGTCCAGCACTACCGAGCTGCAGCCAGGCCCGTACACCCTGACCAACGTGCCGTTCATCAACGGCGCCGGGGAGGCGGTGGTGGTCACCACCGATGCGCTTGGCCGGCAGGTGTCGACGACCTTGCCGTTCTATGTCACCAGCAGCCTGCTGCAGAAGGGCCTGACGGACTACTCGGTGGCCGCCGGCAGCCTGCGCCGTGATTACGGCGTGCGCGATTTCAGCTATGGGCCGGGTGTGGCCTCGGGCAGCCTGCGCTATGGGCTCAGTGACTTCTTCACCCTCGAAACCCACGCCGAAACTGCCGAGTCGCTGATGCTGGGCGGGCTGGGTGGCAACATGCGGCTGGGCAACTTCGGCGTGCTCAATGCCGCCCTGGCGCAAAGCCAGTTCGATGGCGAGAAGGGCCACCAGGTCGCCCTTGGGTACCAGTACAACAGCCAGCGCATCGGCTTCAGTTACCAGCGCCTGCAACGCCATGGTGACTATGCCGACCTGACCCGGGTCGACCTTCCGGACATGCAGTTGAGCAAGCGCAGCGAACAGGTCACCCTCAGCCTGAACCTGAACGAGTACGGCAGCATTGGCGCCGGCTACTTCGATGTACGCGCCGGTGACGGCACGCGTACTCGGCTGATCAACCTGAGCTACAGCAAGCCGCTGTGGGGCAGCAGCAGCGTGTACTTGTCGGCCAACCGCGAAGTGGGTGACAGCCAGTGGGCGGTGCAGGCGCAGTTGGTGATTCCGTTCGACCTGCACGGCACCCTGGCGCTGGGCATGGAGCGAAGTAAAGAAGGCGAGACACTGCAGCGGGTCAACTACAGCCACGCGGTGCCAGCGGGTGTCGGCGTTGGTTACAACCTGGGCTATGCCGCAGGCAGCGACCGGGATGCCTATCGCCAGGCCGACGTCACTTGGCGCCTGCAATCGGTGCAGTTGCAGGCGGGTGTGTATGGCAGTAGCGGTGAAATGACCCGTTGGGCTGACGCCAGTGGTTCTCTGGTGTGGATGGATGCCGGGGTGTTTGCAGCCAACCGCATCGATGATGCCTTCGTGGTAGTCAGTACCGCAGGCTACGCCGATGTGCCGGTGCGCTACGAAAACCAGGACGTTGGCCGCACCGATGCCAAGGGGCACTTGCTGGTGCCGTACAGCAGCGGTTACTACCGTGGCAAGTACGAAATCGACCCCATGGACCTGCCGCCGGATGTGCTGGCGCCAGACGTGGAGCAGCGTGTGGCGGTAAGACGGGGCAGCGGTTACTTGCTGGAGTTCCCGCTCAAGCGGGTCATGGCGGCCAGCGTCGAGCTGGTGGATGGCGACCAGCAGGTGCTCAAATTGGGTAGCCGTGTGACCCACACAGAAAGTGGCGGCCAGGCGGTGGTGGGTTGGGACGGGTTGGTCTACCTGGAGAACTTGTCGCCGCATAACCGCTTGCAGGTGGAAATTGAAGGCGGCGGGCATTGCGAGGTGGCATTCGACCTGCCTGAGTCACAAGGCTCGGTGCCCTTGATTGGCCCGCTGGTGTGCCGATGAATGCCTGGGTGCGTGGTCTGTGGGCGAGCGTGCTGCTGTTGCCGACGGGTACGGCCTGGGCGGTTTGTTCGTCGGTAGCCACGTTGCCGGCGGCGTTTGGCAGCCTCAATTCAACGCAGGTTCGCACCACGGTACAGACGGCTTCCACCCTTAACTCCGGTTTGCAGTGCACCGGCTCGCTACTCACCTTGCTCAGCAGCAATGATCATTTCTACGCAACCATCACGCCCGCCTCGGGCGGGCTGGTCGGCCCGACAGGCGATGTCATCTCTTACACACTGTATGCCGACAACAGCACCAACTACCCGATCACCCGCGGTCTGGCCTACGACTTCGCTCGCAACGGTATCATCGACCTGCTAGGGCTGCTCGGCGGCACCACGCCCAAAGCGGTGCCTATCTACATGCGTACCCAGATTGGCAGCAATGTCGCGGCAGGGGTGTACCAAGAGAACCTGACCGTGGCCTGGAGCTGGAACTATTGTTCGGGGATTGGCGCGTTAGGGATATGCCTTGGGCGTGACATCGGTTCAGGTAGCCAGACCTTGAACGTGAGCCTGACGGTGACCAACGACTGCCAGATCACCACCCCCAACATCAGCTTCGCCAGTGCGCCGGTGGTGGCAGGGTTCGGCACTGTGAGCCAGGGTATAAACGTGTCGTGCACCAAGGGCAGCAGCTACACGGTGGGGCTGGATGACGGGCAGAACGTGTCCGCTGGGCGGCGGCGGATGAAGTCGGCGGCCAACAACTACCTGGCCTATGACATTTTCAAAAGTGCTGGGACGGTGCGCTGGGGCGCGACCGGGGCTGCCAGGCGCTCCAGCACCGATGCCGACGTCAACCCCGGTGTGGGGACTGGTACGGGTAGCCAGGTGTTCAACTACAACGCCAAGGTCTATACCGACCAGGCGACACCGCCTGCAGCGACCTATACCGACAGTGTGATACTGGATGTGCAGTTCTGATGCAGCTCTGACGGAGCCTGATGCCTGCCGCTGACACGGCCCCTGTAGGGCCGCGTCAGCCTTGGCTCAGCGCAAATCGCCCACCATTTTTGCCAGGGTCTCCAGCACCGCCCCGGCCAGGGCCTTCGAGCGTGCCCCCGACCAGCCGGTTACCGCATCGGGCGCGTCGTCATGGTCCTTGAATGGCATCTCCAGCGTTAGCGACAGGCAGTCATGTGCCATGCCCACGGCATTGCAGGCCAGCGTCGTATTCGCCTGGCCAGGCTCGTCGCGGGTATAGCCGTGCACGGTCTGAAAGTCGCGGGTCACACTGCACAAGGTATTGCGAAACTGCGCTTCGAGTTTTTCCAGTCGCGGGGTGTAGCCTGGGTTGCCCTCGCACGCGGCGGTGAACACGTGCGGAATCTCTTCGTCACCATGCACGTCGATGAACGCGTCCACGCCGTACTGCTTCATCTGCGCCTGAGCAAAGAACACCTCTGGGCTCAGTTCGATGCTGGCGTCCTGCCAGGCGCGGTTGAGGTCCTTGCCCTTGAAGTTGGTACGCAGGTGGCCGAGGAAGGCGCCGTCGGGGTTCATGTTGGGGATCAGGTAAAGGTCAGCCTTGGCCAGCAATTGCTTAACCACTGCATCGTTGGCCTGCAGGCGGTCGATCACGCCTTCCATGAACCATTCGGCCATGTGCTCGCCTGGGTGTTGCTGGGCAATCAGCCAGAGCTTGCGCTTGCCATCTGCACCGTCACCGGCGCGCAGCAGCGGGATATCGCGGCCTTGGACACTGCGGCCGCTGGCCAGCAACTCGACCCCCGGCAGTTGCCGTGCACGTTCGATCAGCTGGTTGTGTCGGGCGCGAGAGAAGGGCTCGAAGTAGGCGAACCAGATATGTTCCTGTTCAGCCTTTACCTCGAACGACAGCGCCGTACCGTCGAACCGGCTGGGCACGCGGAACCAGCTCTGCTGGTCGTAGCTGGCCACCGCGTTGTAGCCGCTCCACGCGTTCTTGTACGAGGAGCCAGACGCGTTGTCGAGGCTGAAGCGATGCACCTGCCCCGGGGTGAGCCCGCTGACCTTGAAATGGAACCATTGGTAGTGGCCGCTGTGGGTGTCCGGGCGGATGGCCAGGTGTACCTGGGCCGGGTTGCTGGCATCCAGCACCTGGATGTTGCCGGAATCGAAGTCGCAGTCGATCTGCAGGGGGGACAGCGTCACGGTCATGTGCCGGGCTCCTTTGCGGGTATTGTTGTAAGGGTACTGTACACGGCTTGGCAGGATTGTTGCGTCTGTTTGCATGACATGGCGGTATCGGAATGTGACGGGACAAGTTCGTGCGCGCTTTTGTCGGGCAGGCTGTGATCGAGCTGCCGCGGCCAGCGTTGGTCAGATAAGTATCTATATTTTTTGCATATTAGCTTAGCTCTAAAATCAATTTCATTTATCTGGTTTTGCCCGTTACATTCAGCGTTCTCTTACCTGCAAGGAACTGCGGATGTCCATTCGATCTCGCCTGCTGCTGTTCGCAGCCGCTACGCTGCTGACCACCCAGGCTTTCGCCAGCGAACGCCTGACCCTGCGCATCGGCGACCAGAAAGGAAACATGCGTGCCCAGCTGGAGGCGGCCGATGCCTTGCGCGACTTGCCTTACGATATCCGTTGGGCCGAATTCCCCGCAGCCGCCCCCCTGGCCGAGGCACTGAACGCCGGGGCGATCGATGCCGGCATCATCGGTGACGCACCATTGCTGTTCGTGCTGGCCTCCGGGGCGCCGGTCAAGGCCATTGCCGTGGACAAGTCCGACCCCTACGGCACAGCGCTGCTGGTGCGCCCCGATGCAGCCTTGCAAAGCGCCGCCGAGCTCAAGGGCAAGCGCATCGCCACCGGCCGCGGCTCTATTGGCCATCACCTGGCGCTGAAGGCACTGGATCAGGTCGGCCTTAGCGAAAAAGACGTGGAGTTCCGCTTTCTCGGCCCGGTCGACGCCAAGATCGCCCTGGCCAACGGCTCGGTGGATGCCTGGTCAACCTGGGAGCCTTACACCGCTCTGGCCGAGCTGAGCGGCCAGGGCAGGGTGCTGGTCAACGGCCGTGGGCTGTCCAGCGGCAACAGTTTCCTGGCCGCTACCGACAAGGCGCTGGACGACCCGGCTCGGCACGCTGCACTGCAGGACTACCTGGCCCGCCTGGCGGGTGCCCAGGTGTGGGCCTACCAACACCTGGACAGCTACTCGAAAACCCTGGCGGCGATCATTGGTTTCCCGGAGGGCGCCGCGCGGCTGCAGTTTGAACGCCGTCAGTTGCACTGGCAGGTCATCGACGCCAAGACCATCAGTGAACAACAGGAAACCGCCGACTTCTACCACGCCCACGGCCTTATGAATCAGCGCCTGGACGTTGGCCCGACCTTCGCCATTGGCTTTACCGTGCCCGCCACTGACTCACTGGCCCAACATTGACCTGGAGACACCCCATGCTGCACCGCAAACGCCTGCGCCACCTGGCCCTGGGCCTGCTGCTCGGTGGCCTGCTGCCGTCGCTTGCCAGCGCCGAGCAGACCCTGCGCATCGGTTACCAGAAATCCTCCACCCTGCTGACCTTGCTCAAGGCACGCGGCACGCTGGAGCAGCGCCTGCAAGCCGAAGGCATTCGCGTCAGCTGGCATGAGTTCCCCAGTGGTTTGCCGTTGCTGGAGGCACTGAACCTGGGCAATGTCGACCTGTCGGCGGACGTGGCCGATACAGTGCCGGTGTTCACCCAGGCAGCCGGCGCCAAGCTCACCTATTTTGCCCGTGAGGCACCGTCCCCTTCGGCCCAGGCCATCCTGGTTCCGGCCGACTCGCCGCTCAGGACACTGGCCGATCTCAAGGGCAAGCGCGTGGCGGTGACCAAGGCGGCGGGTAGCCACTACCTGTTGATCCAGGCCCTGGCCAAGGCCGGCTTGAGTTTCAAGGACATCACCCCGGCGTACCTGATCCCTGCCGATGGCCGCGCGGCCTTCGAGAATGGCAAGGTTGATGCCTGGGTCACCTGGGACCCTTACGTGGCCAGTGCCCAGCGTCAGCAGAATGCACGCATTCTGGCCGATGGCAGCGAGCTGGCGAGTTACCAGCGTTACTATCTGGCCGGCAGCGACTACGCCACGGCGCACCCTGAAGTGCTTCAGCAGGTGTATCAGGCGCTGCGCGAGATCGGTACCTGGACCAAGGCCAACCCTGCCGCGGCGGCCCGGGTGCTGGGACCGTTGTGGGGCAACCTGGACAGCGCCACGGTGCAGCAGGCCAATGGCCGGCGCAGCTATGACGTGCAGCCGGTGCAACTGGACCACCTGGGTGAGCAGCAGCGTATTGCCGATGCCTTCTACCGTGAAGGGCTGCTGCCCAAACCGGTGGATGCGCGGGCGGTGACTGTGTTCGAGCCCCAGGCTGTTGACTGAGGATGGCTTTATAGCCTGCAGGCTATTTGAAGAACTGGCTCGGCGTAGTGCCGAACTGGCGCTTGAACATGCTGGCGAAGGCACTGGGGCTGTCATACCCCAGTGCGCCCGCCACATCGATGATCCGCTCGCCCAGGGCAATCCGTTCCAGCGCCTGCATCAGTCGCGCCTGTTGGCGCCACTGGCCGAAGGTCATGCCGGTTTCCTTGCGGAATAACCGTTGGATGGTCTTTTCGTCCACCCCCAGATACAGGCCCCAGTCGGCTACGGTGGCATTATCGTCGGGCCGTTCATGCAACGCCGAGCAGATCACCCGCAAGCGTTTGTCGCTGGGCTGCGACAGCTTCAGCGGCAAGGTGGGCAGTACGCAGATTTCGTCGAGGATCAGGCGCATCACCCGGGCTTCTCGCGAGTCCTCGGCAAACGGCGCGGTAAAGCCCACCGAGGCCTTGATCAGCTCACTGAGCAGCGGCGAAATGCTGATGGCCTTGCTCTGCAGGGGCAGGCCCGCCGCCGCGTCGGTGCGCACGAACACGCTGCGCATTTTCACATCACCGACACAGCGGATGGCGTGCACCTGGCCGCAAGGCATCCATACACCGCGGCTGGGCGGCACAGTCCAGCATTCGTTGCCGGACTCGACGATCATCAGGCCTTTGATGGCATAGATCAGTTGATGCTTGGCATGGTGATGGGGCTCGATGAACCAGTCGCTCGGGTAGTCCGTCGCGCGGCTACCCACTTCCCAGGTCCACCCATCGACCTCCACCAGCAATTCACGCTGCGGCTTTACCATCGTGTCCTCGTCTAGATGCAGCCTGGCAGCGCCACTTTAGCAGCAACGGCTGGGCCGGGCTTGTGAGCGGGTAGCCGGCAGCAGCGCGGTGGCCAGCCCCAGCAGCGGCAGGAAGGCGATGGCCTGGTACACCCACTCGATGCCATACCGGTCGGCCAGCTCGCCGAGGCCGGCGGCACCGATACCGCTGATGCCGAACATCAGCCCGAACATCACTCCCGAGACCATGCCGACCCGGCCTGGCACTGCCTCCTGGGCATACACCACCAGCGCTGCGAAAGCCGAGGACATCACCAGGCCGATGGCCACTGCCAGTACCGCTGTCCAGGCCAGGTTGGCATGGGGCAGGGCAAGTGCGAAGGGCGCCACGCCGAGGAACGAGACCCAGATCACTGCCTTGCGCCCGATACGGTCACCCACCGGGCCGCCGGCAAAGGTGCCCAGCGCCACGGCTGCGAGGAACACGAACAGGTACAGCTGGCTGTGTTGCACGCTCAGGCCGAAATGCTCGATGAGGTAGAAGGTGAAGAAGTTGGTGAACGAAGCGATGTAGACGAACTTGGCGAACATCAGCACGGCGATCACCACCACCGCGCGCCACATGGCGTTGCGCGACAACCCGGGCGCCTGCTGGCTGGCGAAGGTCTTGAGCCGGGCCTGGCCGTGACGCACGCTCCAGCCGGTCACCCGCAGCAGCACCATTACCGCCAGCGCGGCTGCGAGCATGAACCAGGCAATGGCTGGCTGGCCGTGCGGAATGACGACGGCGGCGGTGAGCAGCGGGCCGAGGGCCGAGCCGGTATTGCCGCCGACCTGAAAGGCGGATTGCGCGGTGCCGAAGCGCCCGCCGGAGGCCATCCTGGCCACCCTCGAGGCTTCGGGGTGGAAGGTCGCCGAGCCCACGCCGACCACGGCGGCCGCCACCAGCAGCATTTCATAGCTGCCGGCAAAGGCGAGCAGGGCGATGCCCACCAGTGTCACCAACATGCCGGCCGGCAGCAGGTAGGGTTGTGGGTGCTTGTCGGTGAACATGCCGACCCAAGGTTGCAGCAGCGAGGCGGTCACCTGGTAGATCAAGGCGATCCAGCCGATCTGGGCGAAGCTCAGCGCGAAATCGCTTTTCAGCATCGGGTAGATCGACGGCAGTACGGCCTGGATCAAGTCGTTGAGCAAGTGGGCGAATGCGGCGGCACCGACGATACGGACCGCGAAGCCCTGAGGCTGGTCGGCAGGCGTGGCGGTGGCCATGGAGGCGGTAGAGGTTGTCATGGGCAAGGTTCTTCTGTGGCAAGGGAGCAAGGCATTGCCGCCGCAGGTTAGCCAGTGCCTGGGTTGCCTGTCTCACGCCGAACAGGCAGCCACTGCCGCGTTTCGGGCATCTGTGCGGCATCCGTGCCCGTAAGGCCTTTTTACCGTTCGTGCCTTGCCATCCAGCGCAGCAACGCAGCGATCGGTACGCTGCGGTGAGCCTCGTGCCGGTAGGGCTCACCCTCGGCGGTATAGCGTTCGCGATAGCGGCTGAGGACCAGATTGCGGCCATCGGCAGACACCCGGGCCTCCAGTTCGTGCAGCAACAGCGGTTGCCGGGCGGCACCCTCCAGGCGCCGGAACAGCAGCATGGCGGCGTGGGCATCATTCATGGCCGGGTACCTGCGGGCACTTGGCTTGCCACGTACCAGGTTCGCCTGCCTTGCCTTGCGCCACCAGGTTACTGCGCTGTTGCGCGGTGTAATCGCGCATTGCCAGGTAGTAATCGGGCCAGGTGTGCAGCAAGTCGGTCACCGGTAGCGCGGCAGCGCGGCCGTCCACGACGTGCCCGGCAGTGGCCACGGTAGTGAGTGTATCGACTGTATCGCTGTGATCGCCGAACGGGTCCACCGCCATGCTCAAGACCGTGCCGGTGGCGTCACGCAGATTGTGCGAGCCCAGCAGCGGCAGCTCGACGATGGGGCCATTGCCGATGCCCCAAACGCCGAAGGTCTGGCCGAAGTCCGAGCGGTGTTGGCTCAGCTCCATCTTGCCGGACACATCGACCAACCCCGCCACACCGAGCGTGGTGTTGAAGATGAAGCGGGTAAGGCTGGTCATTGCCCGTTCGCCATTGCCTTGCAGCAGGTCGTTGGCGAACACCTTGGGCTCCCCGAAGTTACTGGCGAAGTTGTGCACGCCCTGCTGGGCAAAATCTGGCAGCGCAGAGTAGCCCCGGGCGACAGGGGTCAGCAGGTAGTCATCGACCGTGCGATTGAAGGCAAACACCACGCGGTTTGCGGGCTCCGCCGGGTCACTGACCTGATAGGCAACAGGGCCGCAGGCCATGCTGGCCGGGGCGCGCTGGCTGCAGCCTGCGGCCATGAGCAGCGACAATGCCAGCGCGGCAGAGCGCGCCGAGCGGGAGGTGGAGGATGAACGGGACATAGGTGCATTCCTGGCAAGAACTGGCGGCGATGCTGCCCGGTTTTTCTTGCCTGGGAATGTCTGGATTGTCTCTGCTCGGACACATTGTTACAGGGTTGAAATATATGACGGCCGCGTGGCGATGGCCGTAAAGTACCGCTTGGTTACTTTGTTTGCGGTGCTTTTTTGTGAGCCATTTGCTGATAGTCGACGATGATGTCGAGGTGCTCGACCTGTTACAGAAGTTTCTTCGCCAGCATGGCTACGAGGTAGATGTGGCCTGTGATGGCAATGCGCTCTGGCAGGCGCTTGAGCGGCGCGTGCCGGACCTGGTCATCCTCGATGTGATGTTGCCTGGTGACAGTGGCCTGGTGCTGTGCCAGCGGCTGCTGGCCGATTACAAGGTGGCGGTGATCATGCTGACCGCCATGGGTGAGCTGAGTGACCGGGTGGTGGGCCTGGAGCTGGGGGCGGACGACTACCTGACCAAACCGTTTGCCGCCCGTGAACTGCTGGCACGGGTGAGGGCAGTGCTGCGCAGGGCCGGCGAGGGGGCGGGAGGTGCAACCAGCCATGCCTCGGCCCTCGAATTTGCCGGCTGGCAACTGGATGTGGTGCGGCGCGAGCTGCGCTCGCCGGAAAACGTCATGATTCCCTTGTCCAACGGTGAATTCGAGCTGTTGCTGGTGTTTGCCGAACATCCGCGCCGGGTGCTCAGCCGCCAGCAGTTGCTGGACCTGGCCCGTGGCGAAGCCTACGACGCCTATGACCGCAGCGTTGACGTGCAAGTGAGCCGGTTGCGCCGCAAGCTTGAAACCGACAGCGGCAATGAGCCGTTGATCCGCACCCTGCGCAACGTCGGCTACCTGTTCACACCCGTGGTCGCCAGGCGATGAGCCTGTTCGCCCGGCTGCGCCAGGCTGTGCCGCAGCCAAGAATCACCATTGCCCGCTGGATTGCCCTGACCACCTTGACGGCGATGTTGTTCCTGCTGCTACTCAAGATGCTGTTCAGCCTGCTGCTGAGCGTGTGGGCGCAACCGCCACTGCTGGAGAGTGGCGTGATCGAGAAAGTAGCAGCGGTGACTCGCATCCTCGATGCCGCGCCCGCAGCGCAGCGCAGCAATATTGCCGGCGCGGCGGGCGACGGTTCTTACTCCGTGCGCTGGCTGCAACGCCATGACGAAGCGGGCGTCCCGGTGTTGGTCGATGCCGAGTTCCGCGAGGGCACGCCTATTCTGCGCGCCTTGCTCAAGCGGCCGGATGCCAGGGTTGAGGCATTCGAGCCTTCCGACATGCCGGAATACGCCCCTGAGCGTGGCTATGCCCTGATGGTCGAGTTGAGCGACAAGTCCTGGGTGCTGTTTCGCGCTACTAGCCGAAGTTGGGGCCTGGATGAACTGCCGCGCAACCTGATCATCCTCGGCTTGATGCTGGCGTCCAGTTTTGCCGTCGCGTTCTTGGCAACGCGCTTTCTGGCCAAACCCTTGGAGCGCTTTACCGAAGGGGCGCGCAGGTTTGGCAAGGACTTCAACGCCCCACCCATCCCGGTGGTCGGCCCGCACGACCTGCGCCAGGCCATTCTGGCGTTCAATGCCACCCAGGCGCAGCTCAGGCATTACCTCAACGACCGTACCCAGATGCTGGCGGCCATCTCTCACGACCTGCGTGCACCGCTGACGCGCATGCGTTTGCGTGCCGAGTTCATCGAGGATGCCCAACTGCAGGCCAAGTTGTTCAAGGACGTCGATGAAATGCAGGCAATGGTCGACGCCGCATTGGCGTTCTTCCGTGATGATGCTCGGCTGGAGCCCACCACGGCATTCGACCTAGGCGAACTGCTGTTGACCGTGGTGGATGATTTCAAGGATGCGGGCGTAGAAGTTGGCCTCAGCGGGCCACGCCGCTGCGTGTACACCGGCAGGCCGGTGGGTATCAAACGGGTGCTGGTCAACCTGATCGACAATGCCGCGAAGTACGGGTGCGAGCCAACGGTGATGTTGATGGTAACCGCCAGGCAGATAGAAATAACCGTGCAGGATCGCGGACCGGGCATCGCGCCCGAACTGCATGAGCAGGTATTCGCGCCGTTTTACCGGATCGAAGGCTCACGCAACCGCGACACTGGCGGTGTGGGGCTGGGCCTGCCCGCAGCACGGGTCATCGTGCTGGAGCAAGGCGGCAGCCTGACATTGAGCAACCGCCCCGATGGCGGTCTGCAAGCCAAGGTCACACTGCCGCTGGGGTGATCAGAGGCCCAGTTCGCTCAGCCCGGGGTGGTCATCCGGGCGCCGCCCCAATGGCCAGTGGAACTTGCGCTCGGCTTCGCTGATGGGGTGCTCGTTGATGCTCGAATGGCGGTTGCACATCAGGCCGTCGTCGGCAAACTCCCAGTTTTCGTTGCCATACGCGCGGAACCACTGGCCGCTATCGTCGTGGTACTCGTAGGCATAGCGCACGGCAATGCGGTTGCCGGTGAATGCCCACAGTTCCTTGATCAGGCGGTATTCCAGTTCATGGTTCCACTTGCGGGTCAGAAACGCCTCGACCTCGGCACGGCCACGGGGGAACTCGACGCGATTACGCCAGACCGTGTCGGGGGTGTAGGCGAGCGCGACCTTGGCTGGGTCGCGGCCATTCCAGCCATCTTCGGCAAGGCGAACCTTTTCGATGGCACTTTCCTGGGTGAAGGGGGGAACGGGGGGGCGGGGCATCAGGGTAACTCCCAAGGGTTGAAGGGGCACGTAGGAGCGTAGTGGTTCAACGCCGTGGCGAGAATGCCTGGGCTGGGGACTTCATAATTTCGCCAGGTGCAACGGTGATGTAGGTGCACAGCTCTTTCCCGAAGCCATTGCATTGGCGTGATGGTTTGGGCTTGGCTAGGGTCTTTGGATTGACCCATGAGGCGTTGAACATGAACAGGACGTCATTTGCAGCGGTAGGGCTGCTGATCATGAGTCTGGCTGCAAACGCCGAGGATGGCGAGCGTGAAGGAGATTACTGGTACGTGCAGACCAGCGCCTACACCAAGCACTGGAGCCATGACCCGGATCACAACAACCACCAGGAGCTGGTCGGCATCGAACGAGTCTATACGGATGGTTTGCTGTGGGGCGCGGCAACGTTCAAGAACTCGTTCTACCAGCGTTCGTACTATGCCTACCTGGGCAAGGTCTGGGAAAACGACCGTTATCCCGTGTACGTGAAGTTGAGCGGGGGGCTGATAGAAGGCTACAAGGGTGAGTACGACGACAAGATCCCGTTGAACCATTTTGGTATTGCGCCGGTGATCATTCCGTCGTTTGGCGTGCACTGGGGGCCGCTGGGGGCGGAATTCGTGGTGCTGGGGGCAGCGGCGGGGATGGTCAATGTGGGGGTGCGTTTTTGACTGGCCAGCCACTGCCAGCAACTGGTCAGCGCAAAACCCACAGGGCGAGCACCCGCGCGGTGCTCCCCCCCGTGCTGTTGTCAGTCCCAGATCGGCGCCAGTCCGTCAGGGCTGACTTCGCGTCCATTACGCTCGAGGGTGGCGATTCGTGCCATGTCGTCGGCGTCCAGCTTCAGGTCGCGGGCTAGCAGGTTGCTGGCCAGGTTCTCACGCTTGGTCGACGATGGGATCACGGCGAAGCCCAGTTGCAGTGCCCAGGCGAGGGCTACTTGGGCGACGGTGGCTTTGTGCTTGGCGGCGATCTCGGCCAGGGCCGGGTCTTTCAGCACTTTGCCGTAGGCCAGGGTCATGTAAGAGGTCACGGTGATGCCCTGTTCCTTCAGGAACGCGGTCAGCTTTCTGTTCTGCAGGTATGGGCTGAGTTCGATCTGGTTGGTGGCGATTTCGCCTTTGCCGACTACTTCAATCGCCTGGCGGGTGAGTTCGATGTTGAAGTTCGAGACACCGATCTGGCGGGTCAGGCCTAGTTTCTTGGCGTCGGCCAAGGCCGTCATGTATTCGGTAAGTTCAACGCCGTTGCCCGGCGCTGGCCAGTGGATCAGCAGCAGGTCGACGTAGTCGGTGCGCAGTTTTTCCAGGCTTTCGCGCAGGCTGGGTATCAGCTTGTCGGCGGCATAGTTGTCGACCCAGATCTTGGTGGTGATGAACAGCTCGCTGCGCGGTACACCGCTTTCGGCGATAGCCTGGCCAACATCGGCTTCGTTCTTGTAGATCTGTGCGGTGTCGATGACGCGGTAGCCCAGCGCCAGTGCCGATTTGACCGAATCGATGACGGCTTGGCCGGTCAGGCGGAAGGTACCGAGGCCGAATGAAGGAACGCTCATGGGGTTACTCCTGGAAAGTTGGGGAAGTTCGTGTGATGGCCAGTGTGCAGGTTTGGCAGGCAGTGAATAAGCGGCCGCTGCGTCAAAGTCATTTGATCGGGAGGCACGAATCGCCCGTCAAGCTGTGTCTCCATTACATAAGTATGGCCTGAACAGGTCGATAACTTGGTCAGCTACCGCTTTTATCAAGCGGACACACTGCCGATGGCTACTTCTGTAATACCTGCTGACTCCATCGATGCGCTGATTGCCAGCCGACTGCCAGGTTGGCTCAAAGGTGCTTCAGCCGAACACCTGGCTTTATTGCGTGTGGCGTTGCTGCGTCAACAAAAAGCCCAGGACGCCCTCAACGCCCGGCTGCAAGCCATCAGCCCCCTGGAAACCTTTGCCGAGTCGTTGCTTGCAAGCGCGCTCGCGGAGCACTCGATCACGCAGCTAGACCTGCGTTTGGCCCAGGTCACCCTGGTGACCCGGCGACTGAACCCGCCGATAGCGCCCTCCTTGCCACTGTATTGGTCGCAAATTGTCAGCACTCAGGTGCTTCTTTCAGCGGCGCTGCATAACTTTCACGAAAATGAAACGCAGCCTGGCTGGTTCGCTACAGGGTCACAGTTGGTCGATGCGAGTGGGCAGGTGCTACCGCTGAGCGTGAAGGCATTCGTCGAGCTCTGCCGACGGCTCGATATCGGGCGGCAGTATCAAAACCACTTGAAATTGCACCTTGAAGGCGAGGTGATCACCGAAGTCATGGAGGAGGCGTCAAGCGCCAACCTGGACGCTGCGGCCATCCTCGCCAGGACCAAGGGTGAGATCGACGAGCAGACGTATCAACGTATTGCTCGCATTGTGAACGCAGCACCTTTGTCGCCCGCCGACAATACTGTGTTGAAGTGCCATACCTTGAGGCTGCTGGGCAAGCAGGTCATTGGTGCACTTGTGATCGAAGTGCGTCAGCACGCTGAACTACTAGGAGTTATCGCGTGGTTTCCCGAGGACCCCTATGCCCCGGTGAGCGGGTATGCAACCTGGGAGCTGCTGTACACGGCGCTTGGCGTACGTTTGCGCAGCGAAGCGTATCGCAAGTACTTCCAGCGTTTTATCGCAGAGCGTGATCGGGTCGCCTTCCATACGGCCCTGAACTTGCAGCTCACGCAAGACGATACAGGTTCACCGCTTGAGCTGGATGGCCGCTGCTTTGTGGTCGAGGGGGGCGTGTTCGTCGCACTGCGCAAAGCCCGTCTCCACAAAATACTGGATGACGCTCGGGTTTTGGCGGTGTCGACAGAGGATGAGGATATCGCCGACCGCCACGCACGCTTACAAGGTTATCTGAACTTGGGGCTTAGCATTGCAGGCCTGGCCGCGCTGTTCGTGCCGGTGTTGGGTCAGGCCTTGCTTGGGCTGACGGCAGTGCAATTGGCGGACGAGGTGTACGAAGGCTACCAGGATTGGCAACTGGGCGACCGCAACGCCGCATTGGGGCACCTGTTCAACGTGGCCGAGACGGTGGCGCTGGGGGCGGTGACGGCCGCCGGCACGGCGGCACTCGGCAAGCTGGCCCAGCGAGTGGCACGCGTAGATGCCATGGTGCCGGTGAGTTTGGAGGATGGCCAGTTACGCTTGTGCGATCCAGCGCTGTCGGCGTATCAGCATGATGGCGTCAATTTGATCGTTGGGCAGGCGGCCACTGAAAATGGCCGAACGCTGAGGCGCCTGCACGATGCTACCTATGAGGTAAGCGAACACAGCGATGGCACATTGCGTATTCATCACCCCACGCGGCCGGGGGCCTATGTACCAGCTCTTGAACACAATGGTGCCGGAGGATGGGTGCATGAGTTTGAGCAGCCGCAGTGCTGGCAGGACGCCGCTTACATGGTGCGCCGCCTTGCCAGCCGCACGGCCCAAGTGTCCGACGAGGCGGCGTCTGTTGCGCTACAGGTCACCGGTTTCGATGCAGATTGCCTGCGCCGTTTGTTACTGGAAAATGCGCCACCCCCGGCACGCTTGCTCGACGCCCTTGAGCGTCAGCAATTGCACCATGATTACCCGGCATTACGGGGTGGTGCTTTCGAGGAATTGTTCAATGAGCGGCAGGTCAATCCGCAGGCAGCGGACCACCTATTGATGCGGAACTTCCCGAGCCTTTCCCACCGCTGCGCATGGGAAATCGTTGAAGGGGCAAATAGCGACGAACTGGAAAGCCTGACCAGCGCAGGGCGGGTACCGTTGGCTTTGGCGGAGCGGGCGCGCTGGGCGGTGCGCGACAGCCGGATAGACCGTGCCTGCGCAGGTTTGCGCCAGGCCTCTGCCGCAAATGACGACAGCGCAAGGCTCGCGCGGGGGCTGATCGATGCCATCGCACCCTGGCCGGCTGGGGTCGAGGTTGAACTGCCTACCGCTGACCAGGGTGGGTTATTGCAAGCGTTAATGCGGCAGCTGGACAGCCGCCAGCTACAACTGCTCGGCGGTAGCCAAATGACGGAAAGCGCGCTGGGCGAGCGGCTTGGGCGTGAAGCGCTTGCTGACCGTGAAGCGGCGGCCCGTTTGATTGGGCTGGCCCAGGTGGGGCAGGGTATACGCCCTCCTGTGCGTTTATACGATGGGCGTTTGGGCTATCCGCTCAGCGGCCACCTATCGGGGACTCGACAGGCATTGAGGCGTACTTTGAATCACGTGTTCCCAGTGATGAGCAGTGAGCAACTGGAGTTGTATCTGCGAGACCTGGCTCAACGGGGGATTGACCCGTGGAACCATGTCAGCCAGCTGTTACGGGCCAAGTTTAGTCTCAAGCAGGCATTGCAAAGCTGGCGGAATGAAACGGGGCTGAACATTATTCGCCGGTTGCGTCGCATCAAGGTTGCCAGGCGCATTATGGCGAGTTGGCAGCGCATGAACCCTGGGGAGTTGACGGGTGATTATCACCTGACGATCGCGGGTGACAGAGTGGGTGACTTGCCGTCCTTGCCCGAGAACGTGGCTTTTGACCATATCACGCACCTGACCCTACGTGATATGCGGATGGCGGCCCTTGACGCGGGTTTCCTTGCTCGCTTTAGCAAGGTGCGTAACCTGGATTTGCGTGGCAACCAGCTTACACGCCTTCCTGCAGGTATCGAGCAACTGGCCGAATTGAGGAACCTACGCCTTGGTGGCAATCGGATCGTTCTTTCCAGCGACGATAATCTTCGCTTGAGCCAGCTTGTGGGGCTGCGCCGTCTGGAGCTCAACGGCAACCCTGTGGGCCTGCTGCCACCCTTGACATCATTCCCCTTGCTGCGCCGTTTGTCCTTGCGCAACACAGGGCTGGGCAACTTGCCAGCTGAATTGGCCAGGCACGGAAATCTGGAGTTGCTGGACATGCGTGGCAACCAGATCCAGACGTTGCCTGAAGCGCTGTCCATGTTGCCGCTACGTTTGCTAGGGGGGCTGGAGCTGCACGACAATCCACTCTCGGATGAAACCCTCCAACGCTTGCAATTGGCCAGGGCCGCAGCGGGGGCATCTGAGCGTACGCAAGCGACTCACCTATCGATTGACGCCAGCGACGCAACCCCATGGTTGTCAGGGTTTACTGCGGCACAACGCGAAGTTCGATTGGCGCGTTGGAACCTGTTGCGCCAAGAGGACGGGGCGAGTGATCTGTTCCAATTTATCGCTGATTTGCAGGATTTGCGTGAATACCACGCACGCCCCCGTGACCTTCAAGCGCGCGTGTGGCATATCCTCGAAGCGTGCGAGCAGCACGCCGAAGTGCGTGCCAGCCTTTTCGAGCAAGCTAGCCGGCCGCGCAGTTGCAGTGACGAGTTGCTGCTGACGCTGAGCGAGCTGGAGGTTGGCGCGATGGCCTCCAGGGCTGCATCGGCCAGTAGTGGTTTGCAAAGGGAGCGGGCGCTGGTGATGCTGGGGCGTTCGTTGTCTCGTCTGGACAAGGTAAACGCGATAGCGGCACGGCATATCGCCCACTATTACTCGGACGATCCCGTCGAAGTTTACCTGGCCTATCGTGTCAAACTGGCTGAAAGCCTCGACCTCCCAGCGCAGCCTGAACATATGGCGTACGAGAGTGTAAGCGGGGTTAGCCATAAAGACCTGGAGTCGGCCCGCAGCGAGGTACTGCGGGAGGAGACGCCACAATCCTTGGCTCAAGCGCTTGCCGATCGATCCTTTTGGCAAGATTACTTAAGCAGTCACCAATCGGCGCGTTTCAGCCGCATGAACGAGCCGTTCCAGCAGCGCCTGGATACATTGCTCGAGCAATCGGAAGCGCTAAGCGATCATGACTACCTCATGCAAACCGAGCAGATCAGTGCAGAGCGTGAGGCAGCGCAACGCCAGCTTTTTCTTGAGTTGAGCCGCGAGGCCATTGAGCGCCAGGGCCTATGAACGAAACAGCCCGCTGAAAGGCGGGCTGTTCGCTGGGGCTGGACGATCAGCGGCGGCGGAACAGCGGCAGCGGCTCGTCAGTGGCGGCCTGGTAGGTCACCGAGAAGTCTTTCAGGCTTTGCAGCGCGTCTTCCGGGTCCTTGTCGGCACGGATGGCGAACGCATCGAAGCCGCAACGGGCCATGAAGAACAGCTGGTCACGCAGCACATCGCCGATGGCGCGCAGCTCGCCCTTGAACTTGTAGCGGTCACGCAGCAGGCGCGCATTGGAGTAGCTGCGCCCGTCGGTGAATGCCGGGAAGTTCAGGGCGATGACCTGGAAGTGCTGCACGTCTTCGCCGATCTCTTCCGCTTCCTGGTCGCTGTCCAGCCACACACCCAGCCCGCCATCGCGGGCCTTGAGCACGTGGGCATGGTCGCGCCACATCTGCAGCGGGACGATGTAGTCGTCGCAGTTGGTCAGCTCGTCAAAGGACGTTTCCTTGGGCAGCAGGTGCCAGGTTTCGTCGACGATCTGGTTGTTCTTAATGATTCGCTGCATAGACGCGTTCCTTGAAGGGGTCGATGCCAATACGCTGGTAGGTGTCGATGAAACGCTCTTCCTCGGTACGTTGTTCGACGTACACGGCGATCAGCTTCTCGATCACATCGGCCATGGCATCCTGGGCGAAGGACGGGCCGAGGATCTTGCCCAGGCTCGCGCCACGCGCGGCATTGCCGCCCAGCGACACCTGGTAGAACTCCTCACCCTTCTTGTCCACACCGAGGATGCCGATGTGGCCCACGTGGTGGTGGCCGCAGGCGTTCATGCAGCCGGAGATGTTCAGGTCGATTTCGCCGATGTCGAACAAGTAGTCCAGGTCGTCGAAGCGGCGCTGGATGGATTCGGCGATCGGGATCGACTTGGCGTTGGCCAGCGAGCAGTAGTCACCGCCTGGGCAGCAGATGATGTCGGTCAGCAGGCCGATGTTCGGGGTAGCGAAGCCGCCCTCGCGCAGCTCCAGCCACAGCGCGTGCAACTGGCGCTGCTCGACGTCGGCGAGGATGATGTTCTGCTCGTGCGAGGTACGCAGGAAGCCGAAGCTGTAGCGCTCGGCCAGGTCGGCCACGGCGTCCAGCTGCTTGTCGGTCAGGTCGCCAGGGGCAACGCCGGTGGGCTTGAGCGACAGGGTCACGGCCACATAGCCAGGGCGCTTGTGGGCGCGGGTGTTGCGCGAGCGCCAGCGGGCGAAACCTGGGTACTCGGCGTCCTGGGCGGCGTAGTCGACATTGTCGAGGGCCAGGTACTGCGGGTCGACGAAATGGCGCGACACACGCTGCACTTCATCTTCGGTCAAGGTGGTGCTGCCGCCACGCAGGTGGACCATTTCGGCCTCGACCTTTTCGGCGAACACTTCCGGCGTAAGGGCCTTGACCAGGATCTTGATCCGCGCCTTGTACTTGTTGTCACGGCGCCCGTAACGGTTGTACACGCGCAGGATGGCGTCCAGGTAGCTGATCAGGTCCTGCCACGGCAGGAACTCGTTGATGAACGAGCCCACCACTGGGGTACGGCCCAGGCCACCGCCGACCAGCACACGGAAGCCCAGCTCGCCGGCAGCGTTGCGCACAGGCTCCAGGCCGATGTCGTGCACTTCGATGGCGGCGCGGTCTTCCTGCGAGCCGTTGATGGCGATCTTGAACTTGCGCGGCAGGTAGGCGAATTCCGGGTGGAAGGTGGTCCACTGGCGGACGATTTCGCACCATGGGCGCGGGTCGATGATTTCGTCTGCGGCCACACCGGCGAACTGGTCGGTGGTGGTGTTACGCAGGCAGTTGCCGCTGGTCTGGATCGCGTGCATCTGCACGGTGGCCAGCTCGGCGAGGATGTCCGGGATGTCTTCCAGCGCCGGCCAGTTGTACTGCACGTTCTGGCGGGTGGAAATGTGGGCATAGCCCTTGTCGTAGTCGCGAGCGATCTTGGCCAGGGTGCGGACCTGGGTGGCGTTCAGCTGGCCGTACGGCACGGCGACACGCAGCATCGGCGCGAAACGTTGGATATAAAGGCCGTTCTGCAGGCGCAGAGGGCGGAATTCTTCTTCGCTCAGCTCACCGGCCAGGTAGCGGCGGGTCTGATCACGGAACTGCTTGACGCGGTCCTCGATGATCCGCTGATCGTACTCGTCGTATACGTACATAAAAGTCCTGTCTCAGGCATGCAGCTATTCGCGCGCACGGCCGCGCACTCCGGTACGGAGCCGGGGAACGATATCAGGTTGCAGTTATGCGCTAAAGTGATGTTTTTGCATATGAAAAGAACCAAATGGACTATGTGAGACTGACTGCCATTTGTGCGCTGAGCGTAGCCAGGCGTTTATAATCCGGCGTTTGCTTCGCAGAGATGTGACCCCATGCTCAAGGCCCTGTGCCAAAGCTTGTGTCTTGCCCTGCCACTGGCGGCAAGTGCGCAGCCGGCTTCGGTGGTGTTCCTCAACCCTGGGCTGTCCACCGAGACGTTCTGGACCAGCTATACCCGCTTCATGCAGGCCGCCGCGGATGAGCTGGGCATGACCCTGCGGGTGGAGTACAGCGAGCGCCGCGCCGACCTGGCGCTGAGCCAGGCCCGGGCAATTCTGGGTGGGGCGCAGCGGCCGGACTACCTGGTGCTGGTCAACGAGCAGTACGTAGCACCGGAAATCCTGCGCCTGTCACGTGGCACGGGTGTGAAGCTGCTGCTGGTCAACAATGGCCTGACCGCCAGCCAGGTCCGCAGCATCGAGGCCCAGCCCGACAAGTACGCCGAGCCACTGGGGACCTTGATGAGTAACGACGAGCAGGCGGGCTTCCAAATGCTGCACCAGATGGTCGCACAGTTGCCTCGCGACAGCTTTCCGGTGGACCTGGTGGCCTTTGCCGGGGTCAAGACCACCCCGGCCTCGCAGTTGCGTGAGGAGGGCATGCGCCGTGCGCTGGCCGACTTCCCCCAGGTGCGCCTGCGTCAGGTGGTGTACGGCGGTTGGAACCGCCAGCGCGCCTATGAACAGGCCCAGCAGTTACTGGAGCGCTACCCGGCCACCCGGCTGGTGTGGTCGGCCAATGACGAGATGGCCTTTGGTGCCATGCAGGCGTTCGAGGAAGCTGGGCACACACCGGGGCGCGACGTGCTGTTCGGCGCCGTCAACAGTTCGCCCGAGGCCTTGCGGGCGCGTATCGATGGGCGCCTGAGCGTGCTGATGGGTGGGCATTTCACCCTGGGCGGTTGGGCGATGGTTATGCTGCACGATGACGCTCAAGGGCTGGCGTTGAACCGCGACGGGCTGCGCGAGCACAGTGCCCCGGTATTGCAGGCGATCGATCAGGCCAAAGCCAAGCGCTGGCTGAAACTGCTGGAACGGGACGATTACGGCGTCGATTTCCAGCGGTACAGCGCTGAAGGGCGGCCGCCGGGCTACCGCTACCCATTTCTTACGTCACCGGTCGAATATTGAAAGACCCTGCTTGAGTGAAGGGCATTGCTCGTCTTAACTGCTGGTGGTGAAGTGCATTCCCATAACCACTACAAGAGGCAATGCAATGGGAAACTCAACCAAGGTCCGCAAAGCTGACAGCAGCGTCGATGCCTGGGCGATCCTCTGCCTGATCGTTTTGGTGGTGGTCACTGCCGTGTATTGGGTCAGCCACCAGTAGACTTGTCTTCTAGACCGTGATGCAGCAAGCGCGCCTGCGGGGACGGAATCCCCGCAGGCGTTTTCACTTCTAACGGGCGGTAAGGTGCAGGGCCAGTTGCACCAGGCCGATCAATACCGCGATGAACACCAGGGTGAACAACGTCCCCAGCGCAATGAAATGGCTGGCCTTGCCGTGGGTGAAGTCGCGGGCGCGGTTCTTGCCGCTTTGCACGCCAAAGGCGGCGGCGAGGATGCTGTGCAGCATCTGCCAGAAGGTCGGGGGTTTGCCCTGGCTGGAATCGTCCATGTTGGCTCCTGGGAAATCAGAGGCAATCAGGGACAGTGTAGGCAATGAAAAAGGAACTGCCTGGACTGGCCTCTTCGCGGGCAAGCCCGCTCCTACAAGTACTGCACACGTTTCAAAAACGGTGCGGCCCCTGTGGGAGCGGGCTTGCCCGCGAAGAGGCCAGCGCGGCCTTAGCTGTCGTACCCGAGGTTTGGCGCCAACCAGCGCTCGCTGACGCTCACATCCTGGCCTTTGCGCGCGCTGTAGCGCTCGATCTGGTCCTTGTCGACCTTGCCCACGGCAAAATACTGCGCCTGTGGGTGGGCGAAGTACCAGCCGCTGACCGCCGCTGCGGGGAACATCGCGAAGTGTTCGGTGAGGAACACGCCGCTTGGCCCGGTTTCACCAATGGCAGTGCCATCGAGCAAACGGAACAAGGTCTCCTTCTCGGTATGGTCCGGGCAGGCCGGGTAGCCCGGGGCAGGCCGGATACCGCTGTACTGTTCCTTGATCAGCGCCTCGTTGTCCAGGTGCTCGTCGCGGGCATAACCCCAGTGCTCTTTACGTACCTGCTCGTGCAGCCACTCGGCACAGGCTTCGGCCAGGCGGTCGGCCAGGGCCTTGACCATGATCGAGCTGTAGTCGTCGCCCTTGTCCTGGTAGGCCTTGGCCACTTCCTCGGCACCGATGCCGGCGGTGGTGATGAAGCCACCCACATAGTCGGTGACGCCGCTGGATTTTGGCGCGACGAAGTCGGCCAGCGACCAGTTGGGCTTGCCGTCCGGCTTGATGGTCTGCTGGCGCAGGTGGTGCAGGGTGGCCAGCGTCTGGCCGTCCTCGCCGTACACTTCGATGTCGTCATCGGCCACCTGGTTGGCCGGCCAGAAGCCGAACACCGCGCGGGCGCTGATCAGCTTCTCGTCGATCAGCTTGTCGAGCATCTCGCGGGCATCCTGGTAAAGCGCGGTGGCCGCCTCGCCGACCACTTCGTCGGTGAGGATACGCGGGAACTTGCCGGCCAGGTCCCAGGAAATGAAGAACGGGGTCCAGTCGATGTATTCAGCCAGGGTGCGCAAGTCGATGTTTTCCAGCACCTTGACGCCGGTGAAGGTGGGCTCTACCGGCTGGTAGCCGGCCCAGTCGTACTGCGGTTTGGCGGCGATGGCCTGGGTGTAGCTGAGGCGTTCGGTGCGGGCGCTGCGGTTGGCGGTGCGCTCGCGCACGTCCACGTATTCCAGGCGGGTTTTTTCGACGAAGCCCGGCTTGAGCTCTTTGGACAGCAGTTGGGTCGCCACGCCGACCGCGCGCGAGGCGTCGGTGACGTAGATGACCGCGTCGTTGCTGTACTTGGGCTCGATCTTCACCGCAGTGTGCGCCTTGGAGGTGGTGGCGCCGCCAATCATCAGCGGTAGCTCGAAGCCCTGGCGCTGCATTTCGCGGGCGACATGGACCATTTCGTCCAGCGACGGGGTGATCAGGCCAGACAAACCGATGATGTCGCACTTCTCGTCGCGAGCGGTTTGCAGAATCTTCTCGGCCGGCACCATCACGCCAAGGTCGACGATGTCGTAGCCGTTGCAGCCCAGCACCACGCCGACGATGTTCTTGCCGATGTCGTGCACGTCGCCTTTGACCGTGGCCATCAGAATCTTGCCCTTGGCTTCGGGCTTGTCGCCTTTTTCGGCCTCGATGAACGGGATCAGGTGCGCCACCGCCTGCTTCATCACGCGAGCTGACTTGACCACTTGGGGCAGGAACATCTTGCCTGCGCCGAACAGGTCGCCGACCACGTTCATGCCGCTCATCAGCGGGCCTTCGATGACCTCGATCGGGCGTGCGCATTGCTGGCGGCACTCCTCGGTGTCCTCGACGATGTGCGCGGTGATGCCCTTGACCAAGGCATGCTCCAGGCGTTTGTCGACCGGCAGCGAACGCCAGGCTTCGTTCTCGACTTCCTTGGTGGCGCCGCCGCCTTTGTAGTCGTCGGCGATGGCCAGCAGTGCATCGGTGCCTTCCGGCGTGCGGTTAAGCACCACGTCCTCGACTTTTTCGCGCAGCTCGGCCGGGATCTCGTCGTAGATCTCCAATTGGCCGGCGTTGACGATACCCATGGTCAGGCCGTTGCGGATGGCGTGGAACAAGAACACCGAGTGAATCGCCTCGCGCACCGGGTTGTTGCCGCGGAACGAGAACGACACGTTGGACACCCCGCCCGAGCTCAGCGCATGAGGCAGGTGGTCACGGATGTAGGCACAGGCCTCGATGAAGTCGACGGCATAGTTGTTGTGCTCTTCGATACCGGTGGCGACGGCGAAGATGTTCGGGTCGAAGATGATGTCTTCCGGCGGGAAGCCCACTTCGTTGACCAGGATGTCGTAGCTGCGCTTGCAGATTTCCTTCTTGCGCGCAGCGGTGTCGGCCTGGCCGACCTCGTCGAATGCCATCACCACCACGGCAGCGCCGTAGCGCTTGCACAGGCGTGCGTGGTGCTTGAACTGCTCGACACCTTCCTTCATGGAAATGGAGTTGACGATGCCCTTGCCCTGGATGCACTTGAGGCCCGCTTCGATCACGTCCCACTTGGAGGAGTCGATCATGATCGGTACGCGCGAGATATCCGGCTCGCCAGCGATCATGTTGAGGAAGCGGACCATGGCGGCCTGGGAATCGAGCATCCCTTCGTCCATGTTGATGTCGATCACCTGGGCGCCGGCTTCGACCTGCTGCAGGGCGACTTCCAGGGCTTCGGTGTAGTTCTCTTCTCGGATCAGCCGGGCGAACTTGGCGGAGCCGGTGATGTTGGTGCGCTCGCCCACGTTGACGAACAACGACTGGCGGTCGATGGTGAACGGTTCCAGGCCCGACAGGCGGCAGGCCTTGGCGATTTCCGGGATCTCGCGCGGCTTGTACTTGGCCACGGCTTCGGCGATGGCCTGGATGTGCCCCGGGGTGGTGCCGCAGCAACCGCCGATGATGTTGAGGAAGCCGCTGGCGGCGAATTCTTCGACGACTTCGGCCATCTCGGCCGGGGTTTCGTCGTATTCACCAAAGGCGTTGGGCAGGCCGGCGTTGGGGTGGGCGGATACATGGGTATCGGCTTTGGTCGACAGTTCTTCCAGGTACGGGCGCAGGTCCTTGGCGCCGAGGGCGCAGTTCAGGCCCACGGAAATCGGCTTGGCGTGGCGCACCGAGTTCCAGAATGCTTCGGTGGTCTGGCCCGAAAGGGTACGGCCGGAGGCGTCGGTGATGGTGCCGGAGATCATGATCGGCAGTTCGACGTTGTCGTCTTCGAACACTTGCTGCACGGCGAAGATCGCCGCCTTGGCGTTGAGGGTGTCGAAGATGGTTTCGATCAGGATCAGGTCGGCGCCGCCCTCGATCAGGCCACGGGTGGCCTCGATGTAGTTTTCTACCAGTTCGTCGAAGGTGACGTTGCGGTAGCCGGGGTCGTTGACGTCCGGGGAAATCGAGCAGGTACGGCTGGTGGGGCCAAGCACGCCGGCGACGAAGCGCGGCTTGTTGGGCGTCTCCAGGGTCTTGGCATCGGCCACCTGGCGCGCGATGCGCGCACCTTCTACGTTCAGCTCGTAAACCAGTGATTCCATGCCGTAGTCGGCCTGGGAAATCTGCGTGGCGTTGAAAGTGTTGGTTTCGAGAATATCGGCGCCGGCATCCAGGTAGGCTTTCTCGATGGCGGCGATCACGTCCGGGCGGCTGAGCAGCAGCAGGTCGTTGTTACCTTTGACATCGCTTGGCCAATCGGCGAAACGCGTGCCACGATAGTCGTGTTCCTCGAGACGGTAGCTTTGGATCATAGTACCCATGCCGCCGTCGAGGATCAGGATGCGCTCTTTGAGGGCGTTCTGGAGTGCTTGGAGACGAGCGCTGCGGTCGGACATAGGAACTACCTGGTCGGGCAAATATCAGAAGGTGCGGAATCATAACAAACCTGCGCGGTTTTTAGGCGCATCGCCCATTTGCATGAAAAGTGCTCATGTTGGGCGGGTGTCGGTAACGCAGAGCACCCAAGGACGACCAGGCAACAAATCGTGATGGCTTTCAAGAACCAGGACTTTCCGCACATGGTGCATCGTATCCTTGCCGGCGCCTTCGCCCTGCTCATCAGCGGCGCGGTGTTCGGGCAAGCCCCCCAGTCGAGCCCGGCTATTTCCTACACCCGGGACATTCAACCTATCTTCACCGAGAAGTGCGTGGCCTGCCACGCCTGCAACGACGCCGCTTGCCAGCTGAAGCTGGAAAGCCCCGAAGGCGCGGTGCGCGGGGCCAGCAAGGTGCCGGTGTACCAAGGCGAGCGCAGCAAGGCGGTGCCCCCCACCCGGCTGTTCTATGACGCCCACAGCGAAGAGCAATGGCGCAAGAAGGGCTTCTACTCGGTGCTCGACAACCAGGGCAGCCAGGCCGCGTTGATGGCGCGCATGCTGGAGCTGGGCCACAAGACCCCGCTCACGCCCAACGCCAAGCTGCCCGAGGAGATCGTCCTGGGCCTGAGCCGCAACAACATGTGCCCGTTGCCCCATGAGTTCGACGCCTATGCCGGCGCCCACCCCAATGAGGGCATGCCGCTGGCGGTGACCGGGCTGACCGACAAGGAATACGACACCATGCGCCGATGGCTGGCGGCCGGTGCGCCGGTGGAGTACCAGCCGATCCAGCCGAGCGCTGCCGAAGCCAGGCAGATCAGCGATTGGGAAGAACTGCTCAACCGCCCCGGTTCCACCGAGGCGCTGGTTGGCCGCTGGCTATACGAGCACCTGTTCCTGGCGCACATCTATTTCGTTGGCGGCGAGCAGGGCCACTTCTTCCAGTGGGTGCGCTCGCGCACGCCAAGTGGCAAGCCCGTCGACATCATTGCGACCCGTCGCCCCAACGACCCGCCGGGCACCGACTTCTACTACCGGCTGATCCCGGTACAGGGCGTGATCGTGCACAAAACGCACATCACCTACCCGATGGGGCCGCAGAAGCTCAAGCGGGTGAAGCAGTTGTTCTACGCCGGTGACTGGCATGCCGCCGCGCTGCCAGGCTACGGCCCGCGCCACCGGGCCAACCCGTTCGAAACCTTCGAGGCGATCCCGGCGGTGGCGCGCTACCAGTTCATGCTGGATAACGCCGAATACTTCGTGCGCACCTTCATCCGTGGCCCGGTGTGCCGCGGGCAGATTGCCACCGACGTGATCCGCGACAATTTCTGGGCGTTGTTCCAAGAGCCGGCCTTCGATCGCTACATCACCGATGCCAAGTACCGGGGCGAGGCTACGCCATTGCTGGCCATGCCGGGGCAGATCGATGATGTGGGCAGTGTGCTGAGCCTGTGGCACGCCTACCGCGACAAGCGCAACGAGTACGAGAAACTGCGCCGTGAAGCCTATGCCGACATGCCAGCACCCGGTTGGTCGACCTTGTGGGCCGGTAACGACAACGCGTTGCTGAGCATCTTCCGCCACTTCGACAGCGCCTCGGTGACCAAGGGCCTGATCGGTGATGTGCCGCTGACCGTGTGGCTGTTCGACTACCCGTTGTTCGAGCGCACTTATTATCAGTTGGCGGTCAACTTCGATGTGTACGGCAACGTTTCTCACCAGTTGCAGACACGCCTGTACTTCGACCTGATCCGCAACGGCGCCGAGGTCAACTTCCTGCGCCTGATGCCTGCCGACCAGCGCAAGGCGATCCTCGGCGACTGGTACCAGAACAGCGGCAAGGTGAAGATGTGGATGGATTACGAGGACATCGACACCGATACCCCGAGCGGTATCAAGCTTGACGCGCACAACCCCAAACGTGACTTTGGCCTGAAGCTGCTGCAGCGCACCGGCAGCCTGAATGCCGCGCCGGACCCGATCAACCGCTGCCAGGGTGCGTTCTGCTCGCGGGCGCAGGTGAGCGAGGAGTTCCGCAATGCCGAGCAGTCGCTCAGCCGCCTGGTGTCGCGCCCGGCTGCCGGGCTGAAGGTGATCAACCAGTTGCCCGAGGCGACCATGTTGCGCATCGAAGGGCAGGGCGGGCAGCGCCAGGTTTACAGCCTGCTGCGCAACCGCGCGCATAGCAATGTGGCGTTCCTGTTGGGCGAGGCGTACCGCTACCAGCCAGGGCTGGACACGCTGACCCTGTACCCTGGGGTGCTCAGCAGCTACCCGAACTTCATCTTCAATATCCCGACCAAGGAAGTGCCGGAGTTCGTCGAGGATATGGAATATGCAAAAGATGATGCGGCGAAGTTCGAGCGCATTGTCATGCGCTGGGGCGTGCGCCGCAGTCACCCCGAGTTCTGGCGCTATTTCCATGACTTGAACAGCTTCATCAAGGAGACCGAACCGGTCGAAGCCGGGGTACTGGACATGAACCGCTATGAGAACCTCTGATCGGGTCAGCTGATCTTTCCGAATACCCTGCGGTCGGAATCGGTGGGTGGTCCGGGGCTGCTATGCAGCCCGAAGGCCTCAATGCACCGGCAATCGCAGGGTATTTCATGCTGTATTCGCTTCAGGCACTGCGGGCGTTCGCCGCCTGGGTGGTGGTCTGCCACCATTTCATGCAGATCTTCTTCGACTTCCATGCCACAGGCCCCATCGGCCAACTGCTCACCGACCGTGGCGCCATAGGCGTCGACATCTTCTTCGTCATCAGCGGGCTGGTCATCTACCTGTCGACCCGCGACAAATCCATCGAGCCGCGCCAGTTCCTGCTCAATCGGGTTATGCGTATCGTCCCTGCCTACTGGTTCTACACAGCGCTGATGGCCATGTTGCTGCTGGCCTTCAGCCAATGGATGCCACATCAGGAATTCGCCTGGCGTCACCTGTTCCTGTCGCTGCTGTTCATCCCGGCGGAAAACCCCGGGGGTTATGGCCTGTACCCGACCCTGAACGTGGGCTGGACGCTGAACTTCGAGATGTTCTTCTACCTGCTGTTCGGCCTGGCGTTCCTGGTGCGGCAACGGCACCACCTGCTGCTGGTGAGCGCTGCACTGTTGCTGGTCAGCGAGGTGCTGGGCCGTGTGGGTGTGCTCAGCCATTTCTACAACAACGACATCATCTACGAGTTCCTGCTCGGCATTGGCCTGGGTGTGCTTCATCGCCGTGGCCTGATTCGCCAAGGGCGGTGGCTGCCGCTGGTGGTGCTGGGGGTGGCAGGCCTGGCCATCTATCACCTGGATGCGTCACAGCGGTTGCTGCACTGGGGCCTGCCAAGCGCGATGATCGTGCTGGCTTTCATTGCCTTGGAGCCCGTGTTCCAGGGCAACCGGTTGCTCAAGGCGCTGGGCGACTGTTCGTACTCGGTGTACCTGGTCCATGTACTGGTGCTGTACGCCGGCTGGTTCGCCAGCCAGCGCCTGCATTTGAACCCGTACCTGGTGTTCGCCCTGTGCGTGCCGTCCATTGGACTAATGTCGTGGTTCAGCTACCAGTGGCTGGAGCGCGGCCTGTACCGGCGCATGCAGGCCTGGCTGGCGGCGCCACGGGAGCCGGCGCCTGAATATGCGCTTTCCCGAGTCAAATACTAGGACTTTGTTCGAAGGCTGGGTTGGCGTACACTTGGCGGCAAGTCTGTGAGGAACCTACATGAGCGCTATAACCATTACCGACGCCGCCCATGACTACCTGGCCGATCTGCTTTCCAAGCAGAATACGCCTGGCATCGGCATTCGCATTTTCATCACCCAGCCGGGCACCCAGTACGCAGAGACGTGCATTGCCTACTGCAAGCCGGGCGAAGAGAAGCCTGACGACACCGCCGTGGGTCTGAAGAGCTTCACTGCTTACCTGGACGCAGTCAGCGTGCCATTCCTGGAAGACGCGCTGGTCGACTACGCCACCGATCGCATGGGTGGTCAGCTGACCATCAAGGCGCCGAACGCCAAGGTGCCGATGGTCAACGAAGACAGCCCGATCAACGAGCGCATCAACTATTACCTGCAGACCGAGATCAACCCCGGCCTGGCCAGCCATGGCGGCCAGGTGAGCCTGGTGGACGTGGTTGACGACGGCATTGCCGTGCTGCAATTCGGTGGTGGCTGCCAGGGCTGTGGCCAGGCCGACGTCACCCTGAAAGAAGGCATCGAACGCACCTTGCTCGAGCGTATTCCGGAGCTCAAAGGCGTACGTGACGTGACTGACCACACGCAGAAAGAGAACGCCTACTACTAAGGCTTACGCGCCTGCGGGGCGGCTCTCTTAGCAACAAAGTGTTACGGTTTCAACCCCTGCGACAACAGGCCGCAGCCCGTATTCAAAGGGCTGCGGGCCATCAGCGCCTTGGTCGGGTAGAACCCCTCTGGGTGTCATGCCAGAATGCCCCGGTTTTTCGACCGGCCCGTCCCGAGGGCCGGCACCTTCCCTGTAAAGGATGGTTTCATGAATGATCTTTTGACCCGGCGTGCGGTTGTCGCCGGCATGGGCGTTCTCGGGCTTGGTCTGCTCGCAGGCTGCAGCCCGGCCCGGGGGCTCGAGTTCAAGTACGGCAAGAACATGAGCAACGAAATCCTTGGGCGCAAGTTCAGCCTCAAAGACCCGCAAGGTAACGTGCGCACCCTGTCGAGCTTCTACGGCAGCATGCCGATGGTGTTCTTCGGCTTCACCCAGTGCCCGGCTGTCTGCCCGACCACGCTGGCGCGTGCGGCACAAATCCGCAAGTTGCTGCGCGGCCGTGATCGCGACCTGTTCCAGGTGGTGTTCATCACCCTGGACCCTGAGCGCGACACCCCCGAGGTGCTCGATGCCTATGTCAAGGCCTTCGACCCTACGTTCACCGCGCTGACCGGCACCCCCGAAGAAATCGCCGCGGTGGCCAAGGAATTCAAGGTGTTTTACGAAAAGGTCCCGGCCGGGGACACCTACACCATCTCTCATTCGTCCACCAGCTACGTCTACGATACACGTGGCACCCTGCGCCTGAGCCTGGGCCATTCCCTGAACGCCAAGGAATGCGCCGAAGACCTGGTCACCCTGATGGAGATCTGCTGAATGTCGATGCAACCGATCAAACGCGGCCTGGCTGCCCTGGCACTGATGGGCCTGGCCTTGCCGGCACTGGCCCAGACCACCGTGAGCGATGCCTGGGTCCGCGCCAGCGTGCCGCACCAGCAGTCCACCGGTGCTTTCATGACCCTGACCGCCAGCAGCGACAGCAAGCTGGTGAGCGTGGCATCGCCCGTGGCCAAGACCGTGCAGGTGCACGAGATGACCATGAACGGCGACGTGATGGGCATGCGTGAGGTCAAGGCCGTCGAACTGCCGGCCGGCAAGGCAGTGACCCTGGACCCGAATGGCCTGCATGTGATGCTGATGGGCCTGAACAATCAGGTGAAGGAAGGCGAAAAAGTACCGCTGACCCTGACCATCGAAGATGCCAAGGGTGGCAAGGAAACCCTGGACGTACAGGCTGAGGTGCGTGCGCTCAACGCCGAGGCGGGCGGTGGGCATGATCACATGCACATGAAGCACTGACAGATCAAAGGGCCGCGTTCAGCGGCCCTTTTTTTAGCTGCGCCTTTCAGCTACGAAAGCGTGGCAGCGGCCTGTCGAGGGTCAGCGAGGTCAAGGTCTTGCGGACCTGGGCTTCGTCGGCCTCCAGGGCCTTGAGACTGGCGCGGATCTTGCCGGCAGCGGGCACATCGCCCTGCCGGTCGATCCAGTCGGCAATCTCCTTGCAGGCACTGCTCAGGCAGGCTTGGCGCTGGTTCATCAGTGACAGCAGGGTGGTGAGATCTCTTTCAGACATGGCAGGATCCTCCATTCAGCCTTGTCAGTGTAGCAGCGGCTGGCCGGCTTGCCTGAGGCTGGATGTCGCAGCTCAGCCTGGCAGGCAAGCGCTGCGATAGGCCCCGGGTGTCACCCCGTATGCCTGCTTGAATTGCCGGCTCAAATGGCTCTGGTCGGCAAACCCCAGGTCGAACGCCACCTGCGAAGCAGCAAAGCCGCACTTCAACATTTCCCGCGCGCGGGCCAGGCGCCGCTGCTTCAGCCAGGCGTGCGGCGGCAGGCCGGTGGCCTGGCGAAACACCCGGGCGAAATGGAACGGCGACAGGTTGACCGCCGCCGCCAGCGCTTCGAGCGAGGGTGGGTCGGCCAGTTGGCTTTCCAGCAGTTCGCGGGCGCGGGCCACGGCCAGTGGCTCGTGGCCGGGGGCAGAGGGTTCAGCGCATTGCCCGTGTCGTTGCACCAAGGCCAGCACCGCCTGACGCCAGGCGGTCTGCTGTTGCAGGGCACTGGCGCCAGTTTCGGACAGCTGATGCAGCTGGCTGAAGGCGATCGCCAGGGCCGCGTCATGGATCACGCTGTCCTTGAAGCTCGGCATGCCATGGCGGCCCAGCTCCAATTCGTCGAGCACGCCCGTGACCCGCGCGTGCTCGGGGTAGAAGCCGCGGTAGCGCCACCCCGCTTCGTGGGCTGTGGCGCCGGTATGCAGCTCGTCGGGGTTGATCAGCACCATGCTGCCGACCGGCGCCAAGTGCTCGCTGCCACGGTGCCAGAAACGCTGGGCGCCGGACTCGATCACGGTGAACACATAGCCTTCGTGCACATGCGGGGCAAAGCGCTGCTGGAAATAGCGCGCGTGCAGCATCTCGACGTCGCCCAGGGCCGGCGCCTGCCAGAGGTGTGTCTGCTCGCGCAGGGGCGTGTTCATGCCAGCCAGCTGCGCAGGAGGAAGAAGATCAACATGCTCACCAGCATGCTGAGCAATACGCTGCGGGTCAATAACACCAGGGCGATGGCCACCAGTGAGCCCAGCAGGTAGGGGTTGGTCAGGCTCAGGTTGAGCTGGTGCTCGGGCATGAAAATGATCGGGCCGCAAATGGCGGTGAGCATACCCGGCACGGCAAAACCGAGGAACTGCCGGGCATTGGAGCTCAGGCGCAAGGGCAGGCGCGGCTCCAGGAATGCATAGCGGTTGAGGAACACGATGGCGCCCATGGCGAAAATCAGGATCCAGGTCATGCGCGGGCTCCGGTGAATTTCTGACAGATGAACCCGGCGCTCATGCCCAGCAGGCCTGCGGCGACCAGGGCGGTTTCCCAATGCCAGTAGCTGAACAGCACCGAGCAGAACAGCGACACGGCGACGCACACCACCGTGGCCAGGTTGCGCACCAGCGGTGCGATCAGGGCGACGAAGGTGGCGACGATGGAGAAATCCAGGCCGAACTGGTCCAGGTGGGGAATGCTCTGGCCCAGCAGGATGCCGGCCAGGGTGAACAGGTTCCAGGCGATGTAGAAGGTCAGGCCCACCCCAAGGGCATACCAGCGGTTGAACTGCTGCTGGTCGTACTGGCTGGTCAGGGCGAAGAACTCGTCGGTCAGCAGAAAGCCCAGGCCCAAGCGCCAGCGCAGCGGCTGGCTGGACAGTACCGGGCGCATCGACAGGCCATACAGCAGGTGCTGAGAGGTCAGCAGCAGGGTGGTGAGCAGGATCGACGCCAGGTTCGCGCCGCCCTTGAGCATGCCGATAGCCACCAGTTGCGCGGCACCAGCGAAGACGATGGCCGACAGCCCTTGCCCCTGCCAGGCGCTGAGGTTGGCCTCGATGGCCATGGAACCGGCCAGCAGGCCCCAGGGGGCGACGGCCAGGGACAACGGGAGAATGGCGATGGCGCCGTGGAGAAAAGCTTGGCGAGCGATGTGGGGCATGATGGCTGCAATGCTGTACTTGGCAGGCCAGCATGCCAGACGGAGCAGGGGATGGCTTGAACGATCTTGCTGGTCGACGCGGCTTCTACAAGATCGCGGCCGGCCGAGGGCTATGGGTGGCTGGTCAGGTGCTGTTGCGCCGTCACGCAGCCGTTGATGTCCACGGCCTTCTGCAACAGGCTCAGGCGGTGCTGTGGGTCGAGGTCGCCAAGCAGGCGGTACACCTCGGCCTGGTAGTCGCGCTGGCGCCCCCACAGCATTTCCAGGCCTTGTGGCCGGCTGCGGTTGCAAGCCAGGCGGGTGGCCGGTTGCGGGTAGTAGGGGGCGTACACGGTGGCCATGTTGGGGATGGCCTCCAGTGCTGCGCGGTATTCGTTACTGGCGTTGTAGGGCCGGCACCAGGTGGCGATGGCTGGCGCGGGTGCGGCAAAACCCTGCTGGAGGCTGGCCTCGAGCAACGGGCAGGCGGCATCTGCAATTTGCGCGGCGGGCAGGTAGGTCATGTAGTACAGCGCCAGGCGGTACTGCGCGACCGGGTGGCCCAGCTCCACCGACTTTTTCAGCAGGGCGACCGCTGTCGGCAAGGTGTGGGCCATGGCCTGGCCCTGGCGGCTAAGCTCGGGGTCGTCGCCCACGGCGGTCCGCAGCGTGCTGGCACCGTCATCCTGGTTGTCGGCTTGCTCCAGCAGGGGTAAGGCCTGGCGGTAGAGCAGGTCGGCATGAGGGTCGATGTGCACTTCCAGCGCGTGCCCAGCCAGCGGTAACAGCGCGATCAACAGCGGGGGCAAGCGACGCATGCGGCTCACAGGCGAACCCCAGGGGCGGCCAGACAAGGATGGACGGCTTCGATGTTCATGGCGGTCAAGCGTACGCCTCAGGCAAATCGGAACGACGGCATATTCTAGCCACCCAAGGGGGCTGGCCGGAAGACCACTCGGCATCTGTCAGACGAGCTTGATTGGCGTAACCTTGCGCTGGGCGTGTTTTTCCTGGGCCAAGCCAAGCTTGGCGGTGATTACCTTGGCCAGTGCGTTGTTGCCCAGATCGTTCAGGTGCAGGCGATCGATGAACAGGTCTGCGCCGAACACGGGCGAGCTGTTGAGCATGCAGTTCATGTCGTAGCAGGGCACCGGGTCGGCCTGGCTCTTGATGCGGCGGAAAAACGCCGAGTGCAGTTGGCTGTCGAAGGCGCCTTCCAGCAGCCGGTCGAAGTTTGCCGGTTGTTGCTGCAGCGCGGCCAGCATGGCCTGCTCGCCAGCGGGCAGGGTATCCCGGCACCAGGGGAGTAACGGTTGCAGGATGAAAGTGAGGGTGGCGTGGCTGTCTGCCAGCAGCCGGTCCCATTGGCGCAAGGTACGGCCAATGTTGTCGGCGGCACGGGCCAGGCGCTTTTCCGGGGGCGACAGCGGCCAGCTGACCGGGGCTGCGACCGCAGGCGTGGCCAAGGCCTGGCCAATGCGCCGCCACAGCGACTGCCGACGCAACGGTGCGGTGGCCTGCATGCCTTCGCTGAAACTGTTGAGAAAGGCCTGGTAGGCCTTGGCGTGTTGTGGATCGTTGGGGCTGGCGAGAACTTCGCACAGGGCTTCGTGGGCCAGGCTGTTGAGGCCGCTGAGCACCACCACGTGGCCGAGCTGGCCAAGGCGGTGCTGGTGGGTCAGGAACATCAGCAGCTCCTGGCTGGCATTGAGCCCGCAGCCGGCCAGGCTCAGCCAGACTTCGCCGGTGAGCATCGACAGGTGCGAAGCCACCGTGTGTTCGTCGGAACTGGCGCCAATGCCCAGCGCCGTGGAGCCACCGACCAGCAGGTTGATGCGCGAAGCACCGCCGCGCTCGGCCGGCGAAAAGCGCTTGCCGGCGCAATGGCTGTAGCGCAGGCCGAGTGCGTCGGTGTTGATGGTGCCGGAGCGGTAGCCGGTTTCGTGCACATGCACGGTGTGTGGGGCACGCCGACTGCCCAGCAGCAGAAAACGCTGGTAGTCCTGCTGCAACGGCGAAGGAGACGGGCTCGTGTCAGTCGCGGTCATGCTCTCTCCTCCGGTTGTTCGGGTGCTGCGTTTCACGTTCAGGCCGCCAGCTCCTTGAGGTTGTACAGCAGGCCACCGGCGGCGATCAGCAGCAGGGCGACGCCCGAGGCCAGGCTGATGACGCGGTTGCTGCGCTGCGAGGCGATCTTGCCGATGGCGAAGATGTACAGGCTGAGCACGGCGAAATCGATGGCCACCCACAGCAATGACAGCACCACCATGCTCTTGCCGAACGACTCGGTGATCTGGATGAACTGGGGGAAGAAAGCGATGAAGAAAATGATGTCCTTGGGGTTGGAGATACCCACCATGAAACCTTGTAGCAGCCCGCCACGCCCGGCCTTTGGGGCCTCGCTCGCCGCCTCCTGGGTTGGTGCCTGCAGGGCGTCCCTCAGCGTGCCCACGGCGATGTAGCCAATGAACAGGCAGCCCAGCAGGCTCATGGTACTGAGCCATGCCTTGTCGATGGCGGCGCTGGTGAGGATGATCCAGGCGGCGGCGCCGATCAGCACCAGTGACGCCCAGTTGGTGCCGACAGCGGTGAACATGGCCTTGCGTGAGCCGGAGGCAGCGGCCGTGTTGACGATCAGTGCCACCACCGGCCCGGGGGTGGCGATAAGGAGCAGGACGGTGAGGGCATAAGTGGCGGTGAGTGCGGTATTCACGGTCAGTTCTCGATCAGTATGTCGGGTGTCGCCAGGTGTGCGGCATGGGCGTGGAACGGGCAGCGCGCTGGATTGAGCGAGCCTGCCTCCTGCAGTTGATACTGCTTCCACTCGAAGTTGTCGGCGTCGCCGAAAGCGCCAAGGGTGTCGGGGACGACGCCGTCGTTGTAATGGTGCACGCGCTCGCGAATGCGCTCGCGGATTCGCTTGCCACTCTCGGTACTGGCGTTGGCCACTTCGTCGAAGTTCGCCCGTGGGTTGATGACGAACGTGACGTGCTGGCCGAGGTTGCGGCTTTTCATTTGCTGATGGCCGGGGAAGTTCATGTTGATGAACAGCGGCATGCCGGCATAGCAGAACGACCAGCCCGAATCGTCAGGGTCGGTCGGAATGCCCTGTGGCCAAGGGTGTGGGTCGCGTGCATGCACCCCGCGCAGCACCTTCCAGGCCAACGCTTGCTGCTCGGCGAGGTTGCTGCCGGCTGGCGTTTCGAGAAACACCACCAAAGGGCTGCCGATGCGCTGCTTGGCGGTGATTTGTGCGACGGTGCGCACATAGTCGGCCAGGCCCTGCGCGATGTCATCGGCGAGTTGCTCGGCGCGGGCGAACAGAATGTGACAGGTTTCGCCGTTTACCGCCTTGCGGCCGAACAAGCAGGGAAATTCGGGGTTGGCGAGAACACTGCGAAAGTGTTCTATGGTTTTGTACGTCCAGTGTTGCATGTTAGGACCATGTTCCGCGGCTAGCTCTAGCGCATCCAGGCGATAGCAATTTCCATATCCCGTAAACATGATTTCCCCAGGCGTTGATTTAAGTGAACGTTCCAGTCACATGCAGGCAGGATCTTGGTTATGTTTGTTATTTACCTGCATTTTCCGAGACGCTTCTGACGTTGTAAAACGCGTGGAACTATGACCTACTATTAGTCTCACTCATGCTCGGGACGTCGCCATGTCGGAACGGATTCAGGCCTTGCACGCGCTGCGTGCCTTCGAGGTGGCCTCTCGCTATGGCTCCTTCACCCGTGCAGCTGAAGAGCTGGCCCTGACCCAGGGTGCGGTCAGCCACCACATCAAGACGCTCGAAGCCATGTTCGGCTGTGACCTGTTCGAACGTCGCGGCCCTAAACTGAGCCTGACCGAGCACGGCCGCCTGCTGGCGCAAGAGCTGAAAGTGGGTTTCAAGATCATCGAAAATGCCTGCGCGTTGCTGCGCCAGGACCGCTATGGCTTGCGCCTCAAGGCCCCATCCACGCTCACCGTACGTTGGCTGCTGCGGGCGCTGGATGCGTTCAAGAAAATCGAGGACAACTGCAGTGTGCAGCTGTCCAGCGTGTGGATGGACATCGACAGCGTGGACTTCTATTCCGAGCCCTACGACTGCGCCATTCTTCTGGCCAATGGGCGCTTTCCCGCCGATATCGAGAGCTTCAAGCTGTTCGATGAATGGCTGATTCCGGTATGCCACCCCAATTACATGGCGCAGGCACAACCGCAACTGTCCGACCTGACCCGATGCGAGTTCCTCCACCCGTCCCCCGACCGCCGTGACTGGCGGCGTTGGTTGGCGCGCATGGATGCGCTGGACATCAGCATTGACCAGGGGCAGGTGTTCGATACCCTCGACCAGGGCATTTCGGCCGCTCAGCAGGGCCTGGGCATTTCAGTGGTCGACCTGGTGCTGGCCAGTGCCGACCTGGCGGCCGGGCGCTTGGTCACACCATTCAAGCATGCGGTGGCCACGGGCGACGGTTATTACATGACCTGGCTCAAGGCCAGCCCAAAAGCGCGGCAGATGCACAAGCTGCGCGACTTCCTGCTCGGCCAGGTAGCGCCGCTGGCCTACAAGGACATCAACTACCTGTACGGTTGAACACCCGCTCGAGCATGAAATCGATGAACACCCGCAGCTTCGGCGGCATATGCCGCCCGGACGGCCACAGCAGGTAGAAGCTGCCGCGCTGTTCCATGAAATCGTCGAGTACGCTGACCAGCGAACCGTTGCCCAGTTCACGGCCTACGGTGAAGTCCGGCAGGCAGGTGATGCCGCGGTGGTTCACGGCAAAGCAGACGCGTGTCTCGACATGGTTGCAAACCATCGAAATGGGGATGTCGTAGGCGTGCTCGGGGTGCTCCTGGCGCAGCGGCCAGGTTTCCAGTTTGCCGTTGCTGGGGAAGCGGTAGTGCAGGCAGGTGTGCGTGGCCAGCTCGCGTGGGTGCAGGGGTGTGCCGCGTTCGCGCAGGTAGTCGGGCGAGGCCACCAGGCGGTGCTGGAAGTGCCCCAGGAACTTGGCATTGAGCCGTGAATCCACCGGCTGCCCGCCGCGCATGACCACATCGAAGCCTTCGCCGACGATATCCACCATGCGGTCGGAGAAGTCCAGGTCCAGTTCCACTTGCGGGTACAGCGCCATGAACTCGGCCAGTGCCGGCATCACCAGCCCGGTCACCTGCGGCATGCTCACCCGCAGGCGCCCGCGCGGGGTTTCGCTGGCTTGCGACAGTTCCTGCTCGGTCGCCTCGATTTCGGCGAGGATGCGCCGGCTGCGGTCAAGGAACAACGTGCCCTCGGCGGTGAGGGTGATGCTGCGTGTGCTGCGGTGGAACAGGCGTACGCCCAAGCGGTTTTCCAGGCGCGCCACGCGCTTGCCGACTGCCGAGGCACTGATCCCCAGTGACTGGCCCGCGGCGACAAAGCTGCGGGTTTCGGCCACTCGATTGAAGACCACGAAGCCGCTGAGGCTGTCCATGCTGCATACCTGATTGCGGACATTGGTGTCCTGGGTGAGTGGCATTGTAACCGTCTTTTTCCGTAATGCGTGGGTCTTGCAGACTGTTCCTCTCGTTTTCCTACGCAAGGCAAAAGCACATGTCCCAAACACCTTCCGCATCGTTGCTGGCAACCAGTAACGAACGCTTGCCGCTCAGCGGGCTGCTGGCGCTGGCCATGACCGGCTTCATCGCCATCCTCAGCGAAACCCTGCCGGCCGGCCTGCTCGACCAGATCGCCGAGGGTATGCACATCAGCCAGGCCATGGCCGGGCAATGGGTGACGGCCTATGCCCTGGGCTCGTTGCTGACCGCCATTCCACTGGTGACCTTGACCCAAGGCTGGTATCGGCGCCGGGCGTTGTTGCTGGCGATCGTCGGTTTCGTACTGTTCAACGGGCTGACGGCCGTGTCGAATTCCAACAGCCTGACCTCGGTGCTGCGCTTTTTTACCGGCGCTGCAGCCGGGCTGGCTTGGGGTTTGATCGCCGGTCACGCGCGGCGCATGGTGCCGGTGGCACAGCAGGGGCGAGCCATGGCTTTGGCCATGCTCGGCCAGCCGATTGCCCTGTCGCTTGGCTTGCCGATTGCCACCTGGCTAGGTGCGGGGCTGGGCTGGCGCGCGACGTTCGTGGTGGTCACGCTGGTGGCGTTGCTGTTGGTGGTGTGGGTATTGCGGTCGGTGCCGGACTACCCTGGGCACACCGCCGGCAAGCGTCCAGCGGCCATGCAGGTGCTGCGCACACCGGGGGTGATGCTCGTGCTGCTGGTGATCCTCAGCTGGATCCTTGGCCATAACATTCTCTACACCTATATCGTGCCACTACTGGCGGCGGCTGGCATGGCGACGGACATTGGCCCAGTGTTGATGGTGTTTGGCCTGTCTGCCCTGGCCGGGATTGGCCTGGTGGGGTTGCTGGTCGACCGGCATCTGCGCACGCTGGTGCTATTGAGCCTGGCGGGTTTTGCCCTGGCTACGTTGGCTTTGGGGCAGGCGTCGTCGTGGCTGATGTACCTGAGCATCGCTTTGTGGGGCGTGACCTACGGCGGTGCGCCGACTCTGTTGCAGACCGCTTGCGCCGATGCGGCGGGCGAAGGCGGGGATGTGGCGCAGTCGATGCTGGTGACGGTGTGGAACAGCGCCATTGCCCTGGGCGGGATCATTGGCGGCTTGCTGTTGAGCGGCCCAGGAGTGGAAGGGTTTGGCGCGGTGGTACTGGGCCTGATCGCGCTGGCCTGGCTGTTGAGCTGGGCCGGGCGGCGCAGCGGGTTTGTGCCAGGAAGGCGCTAAAACACTCACCCCAGGCACGACAAAGGTAGAATCATCTCATCTACAGATGATTCAGAGGTCGACGCAGTGGAGTTGCAGCAGGGCTTTGTCCTGACCCGGCATTGGCATGACACGCCCGAAGGCACTTGCGTGGAGTTCTGGCTGGCCACCGATCAGGGGCCGCGGCAGCTGCGCCTGGCGCCCCAAGAGTCGGTGGCGTTCATCCCCCAGGCGCAGGCTGAGCATGCCCGTGTTCTGCTGTCCAAGGAGCCTGGCGTTCAGCTTAAGCCGCTGCGGCTGAAGGGCTTCGACCAGCGCCCGGTGCTTGGCCTGTATTGCCGCCAACACCGGCAACTGATGCAGCTGGAGCAACGCCTGCGCAGCGCGGGTATCGAGGTGTACGAGGCCGATATCCGCCCGCCCGAGCGCTATCTGATGGAGCGCTTCATCACCGCCCCTGTGCAGTTCACCGGTCAGCCGAATGCCCAGGGCGTTTATTGCGACGCCCAGCTCAAGCCTTTGCCCGGCTATCGCCCACCGCTGCGTCTGGTGTCGCTGGATATCGAGACCAGCGAACGGGGAGAGTTGTACAGCATTGCCCTGGAAGGGTGTGGCCAGCGTCAGGTGTACATGCTTGGCCCGGCCAACGGCGACGCTGATGGCGTCGACTTCGCTCTGCACTATTGCGATGACCGTGCCGCGTTGCTCGACTGCCTCAACCAATGGATGGCCACGCACGATCCGGATGCGATCATCGGCTGGAACCTGATCCAGTTCGACCTGCGCCTTTTGCATGAACACGCCAAACTGTTGCAGGTACCGCTGGCATTAGGCCGCAACGGTGCCCCCATGACCTTGCGCAGCCACGCCGGGGGCGGCCATGTATTCGCCGACGCACCGGGGCGGCTGTTGATCGATGGCATCGAAGCACTGCGCTCGGCGACCTGGAGCTTTCCGTCGTTCAGCCTGGAAAGTGTTGCGCAGACCCTGCTCGGAGAAGGCAAGGCCATCGACACGCCGTACCAGCGCATGGATGAAATCAACCGCCGTTTCGCCGAAGACAAACCGGCACTGGCACGCTACAACCTCAAGGACTGCGAGCTGGTCACCCGCATCTTCGCCCATACCCGCCTGCTCGAGTTCCTGCTGGAGCGTGCTTCGGTCACCGGGCTGGCGGTAGACCGCAGCGGTGGTTCGGTGGCCGCTTTCTGTCACCTGTACATCCCGCAGATGCACCGTTTGGGCTTTGTCGCCCCCAACCTCGGCAGCCGCCCCGATGAAGCCAGCCCCGGTGGCTTTGTCATGGATTCGCGTCCAGGCCTGTACGACTCGGTGCTGGTGCTGGACTACAAGAGCCTCTACCCGTCGATCATCCGTACTTTTCTGATCGACCCGGTTGGGCTGGTCGAGGGCCTGCGCTTGCCCGACGAAGAGCATTCGGTGGAGGGCTTTCGCGGTGGGCGTTTCTCGCGCAGCCAGCATTGCCTGCCGGCCATTGTCGAGCGTGTCTGGCAGGGCCGGGAAGCGGCCAAGCGTGAGGGCAATGCGCCGCTGTCGCAGGCACTGAAGATCATCATGAATGCCTTTTATGGGGTGTTGGGGTCGAGCGGTTGCCGTTTCTTCGACCCGCGCCTGGCCTCGTCGATCACCATGCGCGGTCACCAGATCATGCGCCAGACTCGCACGCTGATCGAGGCCAGGGGTTATGAGGTCATCTATGGTGACACCGACTCCACCTTCGTCTGGCTCAAAGGTGCCCATGACGAAGCAGCCGCGGCGCAGATCGGCCGCGAACTGGTGGCTCAGGTCAACCAGTGGTGGCGTGAGCACCTGCGCCAGCAGATGAACCTGCAAAGCGCGCTGGAGCTGCAGTTCGAGGTGCATTATCGGCGGTTTCTGATGCCTACCATTCGTGGCGCCGATGAGGGGAGCAAGAAGCGTTATGCCGGCTTGGTGCAGCGTGCCGACGGCAGCGAGGATGTGGTCTACAAGGGCCTGGAGTCGGTGCGCACCGACTGGTCGCCACTGGCGCAGCAGTTTCAACAGGCGCTGTATGGGCGAATCTTTCGCGGCCAGCCGTACCGCGACTATGTGCGCCTTTACGTGCAGCAGACCCTGGCGGGCGAACTGGACGACCTGCTGGTGTATCGCAAGCGCCTGCGCCGGCCGCTGGCTGACTACCAGCGCAACGTGCCACCTCATGTGCGTGCCGCACGCCAGGCTGATGAGTACAACAGCCGCCTCGGCCGCCCCCGTCAGTACCAGCGCGGTGGCTGGATCAGTTACGTCATTACCACCGCCGGCCCCGAGCCGATGGAGAACCTGCAATCGCCGATCGACTACGAACACTACCTCAGCCGGCAGTTGCAGCCGGTGGCCGATGCCATCCTGCCGTTCGTTGGCGATGACTTCGCCACCTTGACCGGTCGCCAGTTACAACTGTTCTGACCGCAGGCGTTAGTTATCTAGCGCCCGACGTAAAGCATGCTGCTTAGCCTTGCCTCTTTTCATGAAGAGGCCTCAGGCAATGGACACTACTCCGCTATCAAGCGCACAGGCAGCCATCGATGCTTTCCAGGACGGCATCATCGGCAAGCGCCTGCCACTCTGGTTGCGTCAGGCACCCGCCGAGCAACTGCCAGAGATCAGCATGGCATTGGCAAATAGCCTGCGCTGTCGTGAGCAAGTGAATGCGCTGCTGCGGGGCATCGAAAGCATCGACAGTTTCGTTGCAGCGGGCCTGGAAAAAGCCCTTGGCGAGCGTTACGGGATTGTTCGTAACGCGCGCGCGCTCAGGTTTCTGGAGGGCCGTCGGGAACCTGTGATCAACAGTCAGCCGGTTGGCGCGCACCTTACCGAAGTGGTCTACGAAGAAAAGCCGCTGCTCGAGGTGGTCCTGCGCAACTTCACTGCCGAGCAGGCCCAGGCGGGTGGCCAGCCGCGTGGTAATCGCCTACTGGTTTCGCGTCAGGGCAGGGGTGCACCGCCCACCAGCATCGAACTTGCCACGCTGTGCCGTGAGCTGGATTTGGGGGCGTGTTATCAACGTCACCTGGATTCCATTCTGAAGCCCGCGGGTGATGCCAGGCGCGTGGAGTCTCAGCTTGGGGATACCAGCCGCTACGCCATGCTGGTGGACGCCTATAAAGCCAGGCAGGAGGGAAAGCTGGATGACAGCGAGCTCAAACTGATGGTGACTGTGTGCGCGGATGGCAAGCTGCTGCGTCTGGCGGGGGACCGTGTTGAAGCCAGGCAACTGAAGCTGCTGGGTTGCCTTATCGAGCAGGTGATCGTGTTCGAGGTAATTGACCAGGGCGTTCTTTTCAATACCACGCGCCGGGTATTGCTCTATGTGCCTGGGGATCCGGTGTCACCTTGGAGCGTATTTGACAGCATCGACAAATTGAACCGGGAACTGGGTCGCCGCTTTCGAGACAAGGCCTATCAGCGTTTCTTCAGCCGCTTCGTGCTGCGCCGTGACAGCCAGGCGTTTTTCGCTCAGGTCATGGCGCTGTTCGATGATCTGGCGGTTTGGGCATTCCGTGATCTCGAGCCGCGTTTGCACCCTTACCCGCAACCGTTGTTCAACAGCCTGGCACAGGCACGTATACGCCAGATCAAGGAAGATGCAGCGATGATCGCGGTACCTGTGGCACGGCTTGATCGTGAGGTTCAGCGCCAGCATGACGAGCGCCTGGAGGCCGAGGGGTGGGCACTGCTCAACCTGGCCAGCTTCTTTGTGCCGGGCCTTGGCGTGGCGCTGCTTGCCGTGACGGCTTGGGAGCTGCTGGGCGAGGTCTACCATGGCTTCGAGGCATGGCAGGAAGGGGATCGCCAAGCGGCACTCGATCATTTGACCCATGTCGCCACTGACCTTGCCGTGCTTGCGACCACGGTTGCGGGGGTTGCCGTGGCACGACGGATTTGGGCGCGCTCCGCGTGCGTTGATGCCATGTTGCCGGCTCGGCTGGAGGACGGCACTGTCAAACTCTGGCAACTCGATTTGACGCCGTTTCAAAGCCAGGCCCCCGTTGCGGCCACCGGCCAGGACGCATTGGGCATTCGGCGCCTGGATGGGTAGGCCTGGATCGAAATGGACGGGTATGACTACCGCGTGACGGCGCCGGCTGGCGACGGTCAGTGGCAACTGTGCCCCGTCGACGGCCACGGGCCGATGCTACGTCACAATGGTGCTGGCGCTTGGCGATTGTGGAGCGAGCAACCGAGTCAGTGGGCCGATAGATACCGCATGTTCCGGCGCTTTGGCGGGGCATTCAGCAGGCTGGGTGACGAAGAGATCGACCAGGTCCTGCTGCTTCATGACCTTGATGGTGACGATGTGCGTAGCTTGCATGTACATGCCCAGGCGCCAAGCCCAGGCATGCTTGACAGTGTGCTGCGGGTCAAGCTCGATCAGCGCATTCGTAGCATGATTGGTTGTCTGCGCAGTGGCATGCCGGTAGAGGATGTAACCGTGCTTGAACATGCGCGGCGGTTGCCAGGTGCGGATGGCCTGCCAGATCAGGCACTGGCTGAGTTGGCATGGACGCAGCGCCGAACACTATTGCATCACCTGTACGAAGCGCTGCAGCCTACCGACAGCCCTGGCAGCGCAGCCCTACGCCGGGTTTTTCCAGGGTTGCACGTGCGCGCTGCACAAGCGTTGGTAAAAGCCGCCAATGGTGTCGAGCGCAGGCGTCTGCTCTCTAGCGGCAGGGTTGCGCTGGGGCTGGCCGAAGCGGCCAGGGGCAGCCTGTCGGCTATGCGTCAGGTCCGGGTACTTGAAGCGCTGTACCTGGATACGCCACAGAATGCAGACCTGGCTCGGGTGGCCCTGGGCCTCTTGCGGTACCTGCCTGGAAGCGAACAAGGTGTGCGCTGGCGCTTGTACGAAGGTTACCTGGATGGGCCGATGCTGGCGCAAACCGAACAGGGGCAGCGAGCGTTCGATCTGGTGCACTTGAATGGCCGTTTCCAGTTGCTTGATGACCAAGGCAAGGCGCTCGGGGCGCCGGGAGAGTTGTTCGACGTCATGGCGCTAGCCTATACCGATGAGCAACGTGAGGCGATGAGGGTCGGCGAGCCGTTCTCGCACAACCTCAGGGTGCTGCTGGGGCGCGAAGCAGTCAGCCGCCGTGATGAGATCGCTCGTCTGCTCGGCGCGGTACGCCCGGGCGCTGTTCGAATGCCCCTGCGCTTGGCAGATGGGCGTTTGGGCTACCCGCTGGGTGGCGCTGGCGTGAGTGGTTTCGCATCGAGAGGCAGAGCCCTGAGAGCAACGCTGCGGGATCTCTTTCCTTGGTTGAGTGATGTGCAGATCGAGACCCTCGTCGATGAGGCCAGGCGTTCAGGGCATCAACTTGAACGGGTACTGAGCGACCTGAGCAATGAGCTCACGGTACTGCGCAACACGCTGGATACCTGGGTGGCACAGGGACAGGGCGAAGCCAGGGAGGATCGAGATGCCTTGCGCCAGACCTTGTTCAATTGCTGGAGACGGTCGGTCGGTGTTGGGGCGTTGCAAATCGATGCGCAACAAAACCTGCATGCCATCTTCTGCAATTTCAGATTGGACGGCTTGCCCAGCATGCCTGCGCAAGTCAGCTTCAGAGGCGTTACCAGCCTATCGATGTTGCACCTGAATCTCCTGGAAGTACCCAACAGTTTCCTGCTGGCTTTCCCCAACCTGCAAACCCTTGACCTGGGCGGCAACCTGTTGACGCGCCTACCACAACCGCTGCTGCAAATACCGCAACTACGGCATCTGAGTCTGACCCATAACCGGATTCGTCTGAACATGGAGCAAACCGCCACGTTGGCCAGTTGTACGAGCCTGGAGTCTCTCGACCTGTCCCACAATCCACTGGGGCGCCCGTTTCCGCTGGCCGGTTTGACCGAACTGCGATGGCTGAACTTGCGCGACACACACATCACGCAATTCCCCGCAGGCGTGTTCGAGCGTGCTCAGCTGGTATCCGTTGACTTGCGGGAGAACCGCATCAGGCATATTCCGGAGCAGTTTTTCCAGATGCCCGTATGGCGTCGGCGGCGGATCCGCCTGAGCGCGAACCCGTTGGGCGAGGCCCAGATGGGGCGTTTGCGAGCCTCGCTGAGGAGCGACGTTCCTGTGGTCGACGAGGAGCAAGTGTTTCTGCGCCTGCAGCACGCGCGTGAAGTCTGGGGCGATGCGGTGGCCCCGGAGCATCGCGGCTTGATGCTTGCGGCCTGGGACTCGCTGGATGAACGGCAAGATGCCGGGCGCTTTTTCCGTGTCCTTGGGCAGCTTTTGCTGTCCGAGGACTTTCGTGTCAACGCGCGGGCATTGGGCAATCGGGTAATGGCGTTAGTGCAGGCGATGGCCATGACGCCGGAATTGCGCCAGAACTTGCTGTCCGTGGCCAATGATGAGTGGGGGTGCCAGGACGGTGCAACCTGGTGCTTGAGCAACCTCGAACTGAACATGCTTGTCTGGCAGGTAGAACATGCCGCTGGAGAACATAGCGAAGGCGCCTTGCTTGGCCTGGGAAGACGCCTATGGCGCCAGGATGCAGTCGACAGGTTCGCCAGCCGATGGGCAATCCAACACGCCAGGGCGCTGGAAGGCAGCGAAGTGGGGTTGGCCTTCAGGATCGGGCTAAGGGAGCGGCTTGACTTGCCCCTGCAGGTGGGGGAAATGAGCTTCCAGGCTGTTTCAGGCGTTTTGGACGCGGACCTGGCAGAGGCAGAAGCCGCTGTGCGGAACGCGGAAACCCCGGATGAGATCGCACGTTCGATGGTTGATCGTGAATTTTGGCAGGCGCACCTGGAGCGTACCTATCCTGACCAATTCGCTGCGGTCGACTTGCCCTTCAGGCGACAGCTTGAAACGGTACTTGACGATGAAGCGCTCCTGGAGGGCGCAAAGATCGAGCAGGCGGATGCCATTCGAGATGCGCAGCGTGCTGCACGCAGGGGGCTGATGCTGGACATGACGATTCGTGCGATGGAAGCGGGGCCCGAGGAGCTAGGCATACCGGTGCGTTGACCACAACTCAGGGTAAGGGTTTACCTGGCCCTGACCAAGGCGGCTTTGGGCTATGCTCAGTCTGGGTGACGGTGGATTGTGCCAACGCCGTTGCCCTGGCTTCAGGTAGCTCGGAAATCGACAGTTACTTTTGCACCCCCCGTTCTTGTGTGAAGTGGTTTAGGCTCCTTGTCGGATTTTTCTCCGTGATCTGTAGTCATTGGTATATCGAGACAATAAGGAGATACGCATGCTCGTCCGGTCACTGACCCTCGCAACCTTGCTTGCTGTTGCCGGCCCCCTGTTTGCCGCAGACAGTGATGCGCCTTTAGCCAAGGAACTGGGTAAGGCCAGGCCGTTGGTGGTTATCGCCCCGAGCAGTGCCGACCCGACCTTGCGCGGGTTGAACAAGGCGCTCGAGGATCCGGCCACCCAGGCAGCCTTCAAGGAGCGCAACCTTGTGCTGTACAGCGTCGCCAACATGATGGGCAAGCGCGAGGACAAGAACCTCGAACAGCAGACCACCATGGCCCTGATTCGTGAACTGAAGCTGGGGGCGAGCAAGGGCACCAAGGTGATCCTGGTCGGCAAGGATGGCGAGCGGCACATGCTCAAGGACGACGACACTGGCGAGGCCATCGACCCGCAGGTGATCTTCAAGGCAGTCGATGAACTGCCTGCCAGCGAAAAGGCGGTGGCGGCGCCCGAGCCCGTAGCAGCGGCACCGGAAGCCAAGGCCAAGGACACCAAGCCGGCCAAGCCAGCCAAACCGGCGGCCCCGCCCAAACCGCTGGAAGACTGAACACGCATCATGGCCCCAAGGCACGTTGGGGCCAGCTGCCAGGTGTTGTGTATCCCACTGTATCTGCGCGCACGGCAGACCTACTGCCATACAAAAGCGCGCCCCACACGATACATCCACGACAAACCGCAACGGCCTAATGGCTCCACTTTCCAACCACTGTGGAGCTACATCATGACTCAAGCAAAAACTACCCTCGGCCTGCTCGGCGCCGCCCTGATCGGCAGCATGGCACTGAGCAGCAGCGCGTTTGCCGTCGAACCGTTGGCCCAGGGTTACCAGCTGGCATCGGCCAAGGTGGCCGGCGAGGGCAAGTGTGGTGAAGGCAAATGCGGCGCCAGCGGCAAGGTCACCCAGAGCGAAGGCAAATGCGGCGAAGGCAAGTGCGGTGACGCCTCGTTCGCCAAGACCGACAGGGACCACGATGGCAAGGTTTCGCGCGAAGAGTTCGTGGCGGTGGCCAAGGACCGTGCGGGCGACTTCGACAAGATCGACAGTAACCATGATGGCTTCATCTCCGAACAGGAAGCAGCGGATCACCTGAAGGCGATTTACCAGGCCAACGGCAAGGCCATGCCTGAAGGGCTGTTCAGCCACTTGAACAATAAGTCCTGACCTTATCCCTTGATGTGATGCAACGCCCCTCCTGCTGGTCAGGCGGGGCGTTGTGCCTGTTGGAGACCTGTTTATGCTTCCCGCACTGTTGAATACTGGGTTGGGCTTGCGCCGTGGCCTGTTGCCGGAACTGCTCGCCATGGCGCCGGGTGCAGTGGACTTTCTCGAATGCGCGCCGGAAAACTGGATTGCCGTGGGCGGCGCCTACGGTAAGGGGTTGGCCGAGTTGGCGGAGCGTTTTCCCATCACCTGCCATGGGTTGTCGTTGTCGTTGGGGGGGAGTGCGCCGCTGGACTGGCAGTTTCTCGACCAGATCCGGCAGTTTCTCGATCGCCACCAAGTGCGCTTGTATAGCGAACACCTGAGCTACTGCAGTGATGACGGGCACCTGTACGACTTGATGCCCATCCCGTTCACCGATGAAGCGGTGCACCATGTGGCGGCGCGCATACGCCGGGCGCAGACGCACCTGGAACGGCGTATCGCTGTCGAGAACATCAGCTACTACGCCGCCCCTTACGCTGCGATGAGTGAACTTGAATTTATTCGTGCAGTACTCGATGAAGCCGACTGTGACCTGCTGCTGGACGTCAACAATGTATTCGTCAATGCCTGCAATCACGGCTATGACGCCCGGGAATTCCTTGAAGGCTTGCCCCGGGCGCGGGTGACCTGCATGCACATTGCCGGTCATTACGATGAGGCCCCGGACCTCAAGGTCGACACCCATGGGGCGCCGGTCAAGGAAGATGTCTGGGCACTGTACGCGTTCGCCTGTGAACGCTTTGGGGTGCAGCCGACCGTGCTCGAACGTGACTTCAACCTCCCCCCACTGGCACAGCTGCTGGAGGAGACAGCACGTATCCGTGACATGCAGCGTAGCTGGGGAGGGCAGAGGCATGAATGAGACCTTGCGCGAACAGCAATACGCCTTGGCTCGCCACCTGCGCGACCCGCTGCGCAATGCTCCGCCACCTGGCGCGCAAGCACGGCGCCTGAAGATTTACCGGGAGTTATTCTATGGCGCCATCGAAGGCTTGCTGGCTGGCAGTTTTCCTGTCATGCGCCAGGCCCTGGGCGAGCAACGTTGGCATGTGCGGGTGCGTGATTTCTATGCCAACTACCGTAGCCAGACACCGTTGTTCACCGAGATTGCAGAGACGTTCGTCGATTACTTGCAAGGCGTGCAGCCGGATGCGCCCTGGCAGTTGGAACTGGCGCATTACGAGTGGATCGAGACGCAGCTGTACCTGAGCGATGCCGAGGACCCGCTGCATGATCCTGCGGGTGACCTGCTGGCTGGCGAGCCGCTGTTGTCTTGCGTGGCGCGGGTGCTGGCCTACCGGTGGCCGGTTGAGCGCATCAGCGCCGATTACCAGCCAACGGTTGCGCCAGAGGCGCCGACCTTGCTGCTGGTTTATCGCGATGCGGGGTTGCAGGTGCGCTTTGCGCGGTTGGCACCGATGGCGTATCGGTTGCTGGTGGAGCAGGGGCGTGGACGGGAGCGGTTGCAGGCGTTGGGTGGGGATCTGGAGCAGGGGCTGGGGTTGCTCCAGGGGATGCGCGAAGCGGGCATCATTGTCGGCACGGTTTGAGGGCATTGGGGGCGCAAAACGCCCCCGCGATACTACTTGCTGAACCGCATCCTGAGCCAATGATCCAGGCTCAAGCGCCCGGCGCCCTTGAGCAGCAGAGGCAGCAATGCAACCAAGTAGATCAGCGGCAATTTGTAATTGCCAAAGCCCTGGTCGGTAATCGCATACCCCTGCGCCAGCTCAGCCAAACCTGACCAGTGCGCCGGCCAATGCACCGCCGCAATCGCTACTACGGTCACGACCATCAAGCCAAAGGAAGCCAGCCGGGTACCCAGGCCCAACAACAGCAGCAACGGCAGCACCAGCTCCGCCCACATCGACAGCTGCCAGTTCAGCTCGACTGGTAGCAGGTTGAAGGGGAATGGGAAGCGGGTTTGCAGGTCGGCGAACCAGTTGCTGCCATTGAACTTCTCCCAGCCGGATTCAAAAAACTCCCAAGCCAGGAACAGCCGTAACGGCAGGTCGGCGCTCCAGCTGCCGATGTGGTCGAAGGTGGTCAGGGTAATGGCTTTCATCAAGGTGGCTCCCGGGGCTAGTTGTGTGACCGGGAGTGTGTGGTTGTGGGGTGTCTGCAGTGTGTCGGCGGTGCGGGGGTTGTGTATCGGATTGTAGGTGCGCGCTTTTCAGTTGAGCTCGATCCGTGCGCACAGCCCGCCACTTTCGCGGTTGCTTAGGGTCAGTCGCCCCCCCATGGCCTGGATCAGCTGGTGGGCAATGGCCAGCCCCAAACCGGTGCCACCCGTGCTGCGATTACGCGAACCCTCCACCCGGTAGAACGGCTTTAGCACTTCATCCAGTTCGCCACTGGGTATCCCAGGCCCGTTGTCGAGCACACGGATCACGGTCATGCCGCCCTCGCGGCACACTTCCAGCTCGGCAGCACCGGCAAACTTGAGCGCGTTATCCACCAGGTTCACCAGCACTCGGCGCAGGGCATGCGGGCGGGTTTCCAGCAGGCTGCCGGTGCTGCCGTGGCGCGCCACCTGGGCGCCGCTGTCCTGATAGTCGAATACCAGGCTGTCGAGGAAGGCATCAAGGTTGACCCTGCAAGGGGCTTCGGTGCTGGTATCCATGCTGCGGGCATACGCCACGCCCTCGCGCACCAGGTGCTCCATTTCGCCTAGGTCGCTCCACAACTTGTCCTTTTCCACCCCCTCGTCCATCACCTCGACGCGCAGCTTCATGCGGGTGATCGGCGTTTGCAGGTCGTGGGAAATGGCCGCCAGCAACTGCATGCGTTCCTTGAGGTGGGCAGCGATGCGCGCCTGCAGGGCGTTGAAGGCCACCGCCGCGTAGCGCACCTCGCGGGGGCCGCTTTCATCCAGTTGCACACCGGGGCGGTCCGGGTCGAGGTTGTCCACCGCCCGGGCCAGTCGGGTGAGCGGGCCGATGGCCAGGTGCACTGCCAGCCAGGTACACAGCAACAGCACAGCCAGCTGAATCAGCAGTACCACGGGTAGCCAGCGTGCCACCGGCACCGGCGACGGGGTCACGTCGATGGTCAGTGGCGCACCGTCGGCCAGGTTCAGGTGTGCCTGGAAGTGCGCATTCGGTCCGGGGATTTCCTGGAAGGTCAGGCGATAGTCGCTGCCAATGGCCTTGACGATCGACTCGGCGGCCATCGGCGGGTCGCTGCTGGTCATTGCTTCGCCTGTCTGGCCCTGGTCGAGGCGGTAGCGATAGGTGCGCCGTTCCAGGCGTGGCAGCCAGGCAGCACGTTCGGCTGCGGGAAGGCGGTCGAGGATGGCGACCGAAGTGGCCACGTCCTGCTCCAGGTTGTTGAGCATCATCGAGCGGCTACTGATATAGCGCTCGTAGGCCTGCAGGCCGAACGACAGGCCGTAGGCCAGCACCAGGCCGGTGAAGAAGATCAGTGCCAGGCGCGAGGCCAGGGTACGAGGCCATTTCATGACAGCGACTCGAGCAATTGCACCGGCAGCGAGAACACATAGCCCTCGCTGCGCACGGTCTTGATACAGCTGGGCTCGCGGGCATCGTCGCCCAGGCGTTGGCGCAGGCGGCTGACCAGCAAGTCGATGGAGCGGTCAAAGATGTCGGCCTCGCGGCCTTGGGTCAGGTTAAGCAGTTGTTCACGGCTGAGCACCCGCTGCGGGTGGTCGAGGAACACCCGCAACAGGCGGTATTCGGCGCCGCTCAGGGCCACCAGGGTACCTTCGCTGTCGAGCAGGTGGCGCGCGGTGGTGTCCAGGCGCCACTGGCCGAAAGCAAGCAGGCGGCTGCTTTCGCTGATGGTCAGGTTGGGCGGCAGCATGCGCGTGCGGCGTAGCACGGCGTTGATGCGGGCGAGCAGTTCGCGGGCCGAGAACGGCTTGGTCAGGTAATCGTCGGCGCCCATTTCCAGGCCGATGATCCGGTCGGTTTCGTCGTTGCGGGCGGTCAGCATCAATACCGGGGTGTTGCGGTGCTTGCCGGCACGCAGTTCACGGCACAGCAGCAGGCCATCGTCGCCGGGCATCATGATGTCTAGCACGATCAGGTCGACGCTGTTGGCTTCGAGAAAGGCGCGCATCTGCCGGCCGTCGGCGACGATGCTGGTACGCAGGCCGTTCTTCTTCAGGTAGTTGCCGACCAGTTCGCGGATTTGCGGTCGTCGTCGACGATCAGGATGTGATCGACGTGTTCCATGCGCTGCGTTCCTGTGCAAAGAGGGGATGGGCGCAGTGTACCGAGCGCGTTCGCGCTTGCCTGCGGGGGTTTGTATTGCAGTGTATCTGCCATGGGTACAGATACAGCAGAAAGCACATCACCGTGTTGGGCGACACATACGGGATACCTGGCAGGCGTGAAATGGCTCTCGACCGGGGAACAACACTCCCCACACCCAAGTGTTACTCAGGAGAGATGCCATGAACGTCAAGACTTTCGCCAGCGCCAGCCTGTTCGCCGTGCTCAGCTTCGGTGCCATCGCTGCCCAGGCCGCCGCTACCCCGATGCACGATGGCGGGGCCATGCAGTACCGCTACGGCGAGCACCTGGATGTGAAGAAAGTGCTGTCGGTGCAGGATGATCAGAGCAATGCCTGTGGGCTGGTGAACACCCGCATGGACTACCTTGACTCCCATGGTCAGCCACAGAGCGTGCAGTACCGTACCTACGCCACCGGCGGTTGCCATGACAATTGATCGCCGCCTGATGTTGAAGGTGGGTAGTGTTGCCCTGGCGCTGACGGGGCTGGGCCTGGCCGGGCACCTGATGGCACGCGACAGCTACGGCGCCATGCCGTCGCTGTCGGGCGCCAGCCAGTGGATCAACTCGGTGCCACTGGATGGCCCGGCGCTCAAGGGTAAGGTAGTGCTGGTGGACTTCTGGACCTGGGACTGCATCAACTGCCAGCGCAGCCTGCCGCATGTCAACGAGTGGGCGCGGCGCTATGCCGACCAGGGGCTGGTGGTGGTTGGGGTGCACACGCCAGAGTACGACTACGAGCATGATGTCGCCACCTTGCGGGGCAAGGTGGCCAGCCTGGGGATTGCCTACCCGGTGGCGGTGGATAACGACTACAACCTGTGGAATGCCTGGGGCAACCAGTTCTGGCCGGCCCATTACTTTGTCGACCGCAAGGGGCAGGTGCGCCATGTGCACTTTGGCGAAGGGGATTATGGCGGGCAGGAACAGGTGATACAGGCTTTGCTGGATGAAAAAGGGTGATCGGCCTGCATGGCCAGTCAGCGCCGCCGCAGTACAGTGGCCAACCCGACGGTCAGCACCACGGCGCAGAGCATGGCCAGGCTGATCGTGATGGCCATGCCCAAGGTTTCGAGCAGCCCCGCCAACACCAGATAAAACGCAATGACCCCCACTGCGCCGATCGCATTGCCCCGCACCATCGCCGCCATTGCGGCCCGCCCGCCCTGCACATGGGCGAACACCACCAGCGGCCAGGCAATCACCGGGATCGGCGCCAGCATGCCGCTGGTCGCCGGGCCCAGCCAACTGGCCAGGCGGGTGATGACCATCAGCAGGCAAGTGGCAGACACCATGCGCAGGGGGATCTCCCAGTAGCGGTGCCGGGGGCGGGCCAGGGTATCCGGCGTGGGCTCGCGGCCGCTGGCGTCGATCAACACGCAGATCAGCGCCAGCGCCACGGCAATCGACAGGTACAGGCTGCCCCAGTGGGTAAACGCATAGGCGGCCAGGCCATAGCACAGCAACGCCAGCAGGACGGACGCAGCGATGCCGAGGCGGCGGGTGGCCAACAAATAGAAGGTGTAGGTGGTCTGCACCGCTGCCAGGCCACCCAGTGCACCGGGTATCGCCCCCAAGGCAAAGGCCGGGCCCTGTTCCAGGCAGAGAAAGGTGATCACCAACGCCGAGGTGATCGGCAGGCCGGACAGCAGCCCACCCAACAGGCCGCCCCAGCGCCGGGAAGCAAGCGAGATGGCCCACATCAACAAAGGAGTGACCGTCAGTTTCAGGTAAAACAGGGTCATTGCGGGTGTATCCAGGCTAATTGAAGGCGCGCCCGCCGTCGGCATTGGGTGGGGCGCGGATGCGTCAGGCGCGGCTGGCCTCCAGGGCCTGGGCCAGGTCGGCGATGATGTCGTCGCTGTGCTCGATGCCGATCGACAGGCGCACCATGTCCCGTGGCACGCCGGCCTTCTCCAGCTCCTCGTCGTTGAGCTGGCGGTGGGTGGTGGAGGCGGGGTGGCAGGCCAGAGACTTGGCGTCGCCGATGTTCACCAGGCGCACCACCAACTGCAGCGCATCGATGAAGCGTGCGCCGGCCGCCTGCCCGCCCTTGATGCCGAACGACAGGATTGATGCCGGTTTGCCGCCGGTATAGCGCCGGGCCAGTTCATGCTCGGGGTGGTCGGGTAGCCCGGCGTATTTCACCCAGGCCACCTGTTCGTGGGCCTGAAGGTACTGGGCGACCTTCAGCGCATTTTCGGTGTGGCGTTCCATGCGCAGGGCCAGGGTTTCCAGGCCTTGCAGGATCAGGAAGGCGTTGAACGGTGACAGCGCGGCGCCCGTGTTGCGCAACGGCACCACGCGGCAGCGGCCGATGAAAGCGGCAGGGCCGAAGGCTTCGGTGTAGGTGACGCCGTGGTAGGACGGATCGGGGGTGTTGAGCAAGGCGAACCGTTCTTTGTTGTCGGCCCAGGGGAACTTGCCAGCGTCGATGACGATGCCGCCGATACTGGTGCCGTGGCCGCCAATGTACTTGGTCAGCGAGTGCACGACGATGTCCGCGCCGTGCTCGAACGGTCGGCACAGGACCGGGGTGGCCACGGTGTTGTCGACGATCAGCGGCACACCGTGACGGTGGGCGGCCTCGGCCAGCGCGGCAATATCGACAATGTTGCCAGCGGGGTTGCCAATGGACTCGCAGAACACCGCCTTGGTGCGTGCGTCGATCAACGCTTCGAGGGCGGCGATGTCGTCATGGGCGGCGAAACGGGTGTGGATGCCCATGCGTGGCAGGGTGTGGGCCAGCAGGTTGTAGGTACCGCCGTACAGCTTGGCCACCGAGACGATATTGTCACCGGCTTCGGCGACGGTCTGGATGGCGTAGGTGATGGCCGCCATACCCGACGCCACCGCCAGCGCGCCCACCCCGCCTTCGAGGGCAGCCATGCGCTGCTCCAGCACATCGTTGGTCGGGTTCATGATGCGCGAGTAGATGTTGCCGGCCACCTTCAGGTCGAACAGGTCGGCGCCGTGCTGGGTGTCGTCGAAGGCGAAGGAGGTGGTCTGGTAGATCGGTACGGCCACCGCCCGGGTGGTCGGGTCGGGGCTGAAGCCCGCATGGATGGCAAGCGTTTCCAGCTTCATGCAATCGTTCCTTGAGCGTGGGTGGAAGCGTTCGAGCATGCGTCGGCGGGCGGGCGTGGGTCAAGGACGTCGTGGTTGTGCCCGTGCGCCTGCGCCGACTGTAAAGATAGGCAAAGTTTCCCCGGGCCATCATGCCGCCGCTCTAGAATCCGCCCGCTGCCAAGCCGGCCAACGGCGGGCAGCGGATCTAGCCTAGTGGAGCGTTGCTATGAAGTTGAAACACCTTTTCCGCGCAGCCCTGGTGGCGGCGCTGGTATCCGCCTTGTCGGGTTGCTGGATGTTCATGCCGCCGGGTGGTGGTGGGGGGCATGGTGGTGGCCACGGCGGTGGCGGTGGCTTTGGCGGCCACCAAGGCGGCGGCCCACGCTAAGCTGCCCCCCTGCACAGAGCGGTCAATTATTGCTGTGCGCTGCCACCGCGTTGGCCAGCAGCTTGAAAACCTTCAGTGGGCTCATTTCGATGGGCTGGTCGGCCGGCTGCGCATTCGGCGTTACCCACGCCTCGTCAGAGTGTGAGTACACCGAGCTGTAGTGCATATCGTCCAGGCTTACCCCGGGGGCGCTCCAGGACAGCATCAGGGCGAGCAGCAGATGCTCTCGCAGCCCTGCGCGTGGTACGTGGTCGGCCGACTTGGCGAGCGCAGCGAACATCCTGTGCAGAAATGCCCCCAAGTGCTCGACTTCTTCAGGTGTAGCCCGTGCTGCACTGCCACGGTACAGCGAGACGTGGCAGATCGACTTGTCGCTGACCTCCTCGGGTAGCGGAACCAGGATATCGGTCGGCATCTCCGGTATTTCGAAGCTGAGCAAATGGTCGAATCGATCGTCGCGCTCAGGCGTACGGTAGTAATCGAAGTACTGAGGCATGAAGCCATGTTCCCTGGCGGTGGTCAATGTGACGTCGATGATGAAACCCAGGCGTTGCAGACCCTCAAGCATGTAACGGATGCCTTCGTCGAGCACTTCGCGATAATTGCGGTTGCGCTCACCTTGAGCGTTGAAAATGTGCCCTTCGACATCCCGCACATCAGCCAGCAAGTTGCGCAATACGTCACGCCGGCCTGCATAGAAATACTGCCAGGCGTGCTCCCAACGCACCTGTTCGATGTCCACGGCAGGTTGAACGTGAGTGGGTAGCGCCGATTGTTTGGCCTGCAGCGCGTTGATCTGTTTCTTCAGTTCTTCAACCTGTGCTGTCAGTGCCCTTTCCTGGGTCGACAGGCCTTCACGCATGCCCAGGCGCAGTGTGTCGATACGCGTCTGCCCTGCAACTGCGTACTCGAAGCGTGCCACTGCTGGCCGATAGTCTCCCAACACATGTTCGCACCAGCGTGCGAAGGTCGCGTGCTCGCCATTCGCCTTGGGCAAGCGTTTGCTTAACTTGTTCAGTGTGCTGTCGTCGAATTCGCTGCAATCAAGCAAGACGTCGTAGCGTTTCAGGATGTTCAACTGAACCTGTTGAACGAGGGCGTCGCGATCCATGCCTAGGGGCTCCGTGGCGGTAGAGAGGGCTGCGCAGCACAGCACGGGCAGTTTACGTTGCCGGTAAATTGATGGCTACTGGCTATCGTGCTGTAGGTGTTCAGCTTGCACCGTTTCGGCGGGTGGCACGGCAGCCTGGGAACGCTGCAGCGTAGCGTTCTTGTTCGCCACGCCGAACGGCACATGCACCATCGGCAGATTCCCCGCTGGCGATTGCAAATGCGTGCGCTGGTCGTCGAAGAACACATGCGGTTTGAGGATCGACAGCACCCTGGGTTTCTCCATCCCACCCAGAAAGAAGCACTCATCTGGCGACACGCCCCAATCCTTCAAGGTGGTCACCACCCGCTCATGGGAAGGTGCATTGCGCGCCGTGACGATGGCAATGCGCAAAATTCGCTTGTACGTCGGGTCCTCGGCCAGCTTGCGATCTTCGAGCATGCGTATCAGCGAAAGCTTGCGGTACAGGTCCGCCAACGGCCCAGGCGAATGCGGGGTGCCCTTGTGCACGCGCTCATGTTCCTGAAAGTCGTCCAGGTTGTCGTTGCGCTTGTACACGCTCTCGGCCTCGTCGTCGGCGATCACGCCATCGAAGTCGAAGGCCACCCGTAGCTCTGTGTCGATTTCATCGTCGTAGATGCGTGTAGGCAGCACGCGCCCGGCCGGGTAGTTGGCGTCGATGGCTTTTTGCACGTCTTCCTCATTGGCACTGAGGAACAGCGAGGCATTGAATGCCGGGATGTATTCGTAAGGCGAGCGGCCCGACATGAACGCCGCGCGGGTGATGTCCAGCTGATAATGGTTGATCGAGCGAAACACCCGCAGGCCGGTTTCGGGCGAGTTGCGCGAGAGCAGTACCACCTCCACTGGCAATTGCTCGGGGAAGGCTTGATTGATGCTCAGGAAGCGGCGAATGAAAGGGAACGCCACACCTCGGGGAAACGGCTCGTCCAGGTTTTGCTCCTGGTGTTGGCGATAGGCCTCGACACCTTCGGACTTGTAGATGTCGTCCGAGACAGTGAGGTCGAACAGCGCACTCGAGGCAACGCCGATGACCAGTTTTTCTTCAATAGGGTAGGGCATGAGTTGCTCCTGCAAGTGGCCTGAAAGCGAGTGTACGCGCACGCTGCGTCGAAAGCCCTCAGGCCTCCGGCGCCAGCCCGAGCAGTACTTGAATCTGGTGTTGCAGCTGGCTCACATGTTCGCGCTCCGTGCGCAGAGCCGCGTGCAGCGTGCTGTTCTCCTGCCTGTGGATACGTGCGGTGTGTTCCAGTTCACGGTCGCTTTGCAGCAGGCTCCATATCTCGCCTTGGCGGACAAGTTGGAGACACACCAGCAGCAGAGTAATGCCGCAGACACCCAGCAGGGCGATTTCGATTGCTTCCATGTAACGTTCCTCGGGAGTGATCATCAGCTGGTAAGCAAAAAGATATGTCGCCAATAATTACATGTCGATAGTGATGACTTATACAGGTAAGAGAATGGTGCAGGTTCAGCGGGACTCGCCCTGGCGCGTCATGACGCAGCGGCAGGCAATTTGATATCACTCAGTGCAAGCGATGCCACGGTGGACAAGGCTTTGCCAGCATTGAGGGTGCCGTGAGCAGACGGTGTACGCCTTCACCAAGATGTGACTGGCTACTTTACATATCTGGCTTGGTCAGCCTTGTCAGATACCTGGCCAATTTCTCAATTCCATAACTCATCAGTGGATCCGGTGATGCCATTTTGATAGCTTCCCCCGCTTTATCGCAGTATCCGGATAGATTGATGAACCAGCCACACGAACACAGCACTCTGACGCCTTCCAGCGAGGCGGATGTGGACAGGGTGATCGAGAACACTATTGAGGCAGACGCTTTGACCCGGCAGGCCACCGAGCAAGGCGCGTTGCTGGCCAGTATCGAGGTGCTGAACAAGAAGCTGGTGGCAAGTACCCTGGCCCGGGTGCAGAAGGAAGGGGCGATTCGCAAGAGCCTTGAGCAGCATCAGCAGCAACTGGCAGCCAGCAACCTGGCCCGGGAAGGCCTGTCCACCACAATGACCACTGCGTTGAAGAAGCTCGCACTGGCAACCAGCGCTCAGGCAGACCGTGTGGACAGCGTGGAGTCACGGCTAGCAAGCCTGGCTGAGCGTCAATGTGAATGCGAACAGCAGCCAGCGCCCGGTTGGCCAGCGTATCTGGAACGGCACGCCGTGTCGTTGCTGGCCTTGGCCGTGGCGGTCTTTACGCTGGGGCTGCACCTGCTCGGTTAACGCGGACCAGCATCGCGCAGGGTGGCTTGGCCCTGGCGTTCTATTGCCGTCAGATCAGGATGTAGTCGCTGCGTACCACCAGCGGCTCATGCGGCCCTTCGACCAGGTGCACAAACTGCCCGTCCACCTGATCGATCGCCAGGCAGTCATCGACATCGAGCAGGGCATCGGTGTGCGGCTTCAGCCAATGCGCTTGCATCCGCTGCTTGCCCAGGGCCTTGGCTGCAGCCTTGTTGTGGGCGGCAACCAGCAGGAAGCGGTGCGCCTCGCCGAACACATCGCGTTCATACCCGCCGAGGTTGATGAAATACAGGCGCAGAGCGCCGCGTGCGGGTGAGCCCGGGCGCAGTTCAATGCGCTGGCCGTCTACGCCGTGCACTTCCAACCACGAATCGATGTGCAAGCCTTGCGGGCTACCGAACCACGCCTTGCGCAGCTGCGGGTAGGCCTGTTCGAAGGTATCGGCCTGGGCGAATACCACGTCGTGGACTTCAATCTTGGCGCCGGGGTGGCGGCCTCCGAGCATGACGACGTAAAGCATGGGCGATCCTTTGCAGGGTTGATGTAAGCGTGCGGCATTAGGACAGGTGCTGTATCAGAAAGTCCACAAAAACCCGCACTCGCGCGGGCATCGCCGGGCCACCGACGAACACTGCATGGATCGGCTCGCGGTCGTCAGGGTTGTATGCCTCGAGCAACGGCACCAGCCGCCCGCTGGCCAGGTCATCGACCACGGTGAAGGTGCCGATCCGCGCGATGCCGGCACCCAGCCTGGCCAGTTGCGCCAAGGCTTCACCGCTGCTGCATTCGATATTTCCCGCCACCCTCAACGAGAACGTTTGCCCGTCGCGACGAAACGGCCAGTCGGGGGCGGCGCGGCGGAAGTTGAAGCGCAGGCAGTTGTGCCGGGCCAGGTCTTCAGGCTCAAGCGGGGTGCCGCAGCGTTGCAGGTAGTCAGGTGAGGCAACTACCACCTGGCCGGTTTCGCCAATGGTACGGGCGCTCAACGAGCTGTCCGGAAGGTGCCCGAAACGCAGCGCCACGTCGGCCTGGCCGCCGAGAATGTCGGCTACCTCGTCGCTGAGGGTCAGGTCGACCAGCACCTGCGGGTAGCGCGCGCTGAAGGCTGCCAGTAGCGGCACGACGGTCAGCCGGGCATGGCCCAGCGCAGCGCTGACCCGCAAGCGCCCGCGTGGCACGCCCTGGTCAGTGATGGCCTCTTCGACTTCGAGCATGTCCGCCAGCACCCGCCGCGCGCCGCGCAAGTACGCCTCACCCTCGGGGGTGAGGGTGATCGCCCGGGTGGTGCGCAGCAGCAGGCGAGTGCCCAGGCGCTGTTCGGTGCGGGCGAGGATGCGGCTGACCGCGGAAGGCGTCAGGTTCAGTGCCCGCGCGGCAGCCGATAGGCTGCCCTCGTGTGCCACCCTGGCAAAAACCTCCATCTCTCCAGATCTGCCACTGAAGTCCATTTGTGCCTCACAAGCAAAGGTGGTTCGCAAAAAAGCAGTCTAGTGCGACTTTGAAACAGATCGTAGCATTCGCGGCATAGATAAGGAGCTTGCCATGCGTATCAATCCACCTCTCGTCGCACTCGCCATCGGTGCCTTTGGCATCGGTGTCACGGAGTTCGCCCCCATGGGCATGTTGCCCAGTATCGCCACCGACCTTGGTGTTTCCATTCCTGCTGCCGGGCTGCTGGTCAGTGCCTATGCCATTGGCGTGCTGATCGGCGCGCCTTTGATGACCCTGGCCACGGTGAAGATCCCACGGCGTTACCTGTTGATCGGGCTGATGGCCATTTTCACCCTGGGTAATTTGATGTCGGCCCTGGCCAGTGACTACGCCAGCTTGCTGGTGGCCCGCGTGGTCACCTCGCTCAACCACGGTGCTTTCTTCGGCATCGGCTCGATCGTCGCGGCCAGCGTGGTGCCGCCCGAGAAGCGCGCTGGGGCCGTGGCAGCCATGTTCATGGGCTTGACCCTGGCCACCATCGGCGGAGTGCCGTTGGCGACCTGGTTTGGTGAAATGCTGGGCTGGCGCACGGCGTTCTGGGGTATAGCCGGGCTTGGCCTGGTGGCGATGACCACGCTCTGGTACGCGCTGCCCAATGTGGCCGCGCCCAAGGGGGATGGGGCCCTGGCCGAAATCCGCGTGCTAGGCCGTGGGCCGGTGCTGGCGGCGTTGTTGCTGACCGTGGTGGGTTCCAGTGCGATGTTCACGGTGTTCACCTACATTGCGCCGATCCTGCAAAGCGAAGCGGCGGCGTCCACCACCTTCGTGACGGCCATGCTGGTGTTGTTCGGTGTCGGCCTGACCCTGGGCAACGTGTGGGGCGGCAAGGCGGCGGATCGCTCGATCGATCGCACGTTGATCCTGTCGTTGGCCGTTTTGATTGCCGTGTTGCTGGTGTTCCCGCTGGTGCTGGACTGGCCGCTGCCGACGGCTCTGGCGATCCTGGTCTGGGGAGCAGCGAGCTTTGCTTTGGTTCCACCCCTGCAGATGCGGGTGATGGAAGCGGCCAAAGATGCGCCCAACCTGGCATCGGCAGTCAACATTGGCGCGTTCAACCTGGGTAACGCGATTGGCGCGGCACTGGGTGGCGCGGTGATCAATGCGGGGCTGGGTTACCCGGCGATTTCCCTGGCGGGCGCGGCGATGGCGGCGTTGGGGTTGGTGATGGTGCTGCTGTTTGCCTGGCGTGGGCGAGTAGTGGCTGCAGCGGGGCAGGTGGCGCTGTAGCACGCTGAGTTCGCGCCCCTACCGCGACACAAGGTCGCTTCCACAAGTGCAGCGCAAGCTCCAGGTGCTGCGCGGTCTCTGTGGAAGCGGCCTTATGTCGCGATGAGCTGCAAAGCAGCTACCGCCCCTGTACACACCCACCCCGCCCGCCGATAAAAGTCGTTGTTGGCGTTACGGCGTACCATTGCGGCCATGCAGGTGATAGGCCGGGCGCTCGCTCAGGCGTTCGTAGTAGTCGCGCACTGCCGGCAAGTGCGGGTGCTCGAATGGCGTTTCGAACCAGCGATTGACCGACAGGCCGATAGGGATGTCGGCCAGAGTGAACTGGCTGCCGGCCACATAGGCACCGGTGCCGGCCAGCTGACGGTCGAGGATGTGCATGTAACGCGACCACTCCGCGCAACCGGCCGCAAGCGCCTGTGGGTCTTGGTGGGCGGGTGAATGCCTGACCAGCGACATGAACGCGTAGCTCCACGAACGGTTCAGGTCCGAGGCCTGCCAGTCGATCCACTGGTCGATCCGGGCCCGCGCCTGCGCTTCGCTTGGATAGAACGCGGTGGCGCCGTAGCGGTTGGCCAGGTAGCGGATGATGCTGTTGGACTCCCACAGCGTAAAGTCGCCATCCTGGATCACCGGGACCATGGCATTGGGGTTCAGTGCCAGGAACTCGGCGTTGTCGGTGGGCTGAAAGCCTGACCCCCAATCCTCACGCTCGAACGCGACCTCGAACTCGGCACAGGCCCACAAAACTTTCCGCACGTTGATGGAAGAGGCTCTGCCCAGTATCCGTAGCATGGTGTTCGTCCTTGTGTAGGGGAGGTTGATCGTCCGCCACTGCCGTGCAGTGGTCAAGGGGCCGAACAGCGACGGAACCGCCCTTCGTAATGTTCTTGTAGTCCATTTCCGAAAGTAACCCTTTTCACCCCCTTGGCTATTGTGGAGGTAGCCGGAGCACCCTAGTCTCCGCACGCCCGCAACCCACCAAGCCCGGTCAGGCTTGCCTGGGGGGCGTGAAGTTGGCACCCTTGGGCGGTTTTGAACGTCTGTAACACGACAGAAGGAAGTATGCATTGAGCTGGGACAAGGTGGGGAAGCTTCTCGTCGCCGTGCTGATTGGCCTGATGGTCCTGTTGGCCGCCTACGCGTTGCTCAGGGGCAACCCGCGCTTGGAGGCGTCACTGACCTATGCCTACCTCACTTACCCCAGCCAGTTCAGCGAGCGTATCAGCAAGGCCAGCGAACAGCTCAAGTACGAACAATTGCAGGGGCGCATCAACAACATCGACCAGGGCGAACTGAGCCATGACCAGGTCGAGCGGCTGATCGAAATGGCTCAGGCACCGTATGCCCAACTGTTCGCCAAGCCGTTCGAAGCCGGGCTGGTCGACCACCGCACCGGCTTGCTCATCGAGCTGCGCAACAGTGGTGACGCGCAGGTACGCCAGGTGAAAATCCGCCTGCCAGCCAAGGGCCTGGTGCAGGTGCGCGATGCTGCCGGCAACGACACGCTGCTGGAAACCGCAACCGCCCAGGTGGAGATCCCGGCCATAGAGCCAGGCGGTACGTGCAAGGTGTGGGTGTATTTCGACGCAGACTATTCACAGATCCGCCAGGGCGGGGTCAGCATCAGCCACGCCAACGGTGCCGCCAATGTGCAGGTGTACCACGAGGTCATCGGCTTCCCGGCCTTGGTGGCCCGCTATAGCCGCGAGCTGATGGTGTTGCTGGGAGCGCTGGCGGCCACCGTGCTGGGGTTGGGCTACGCCTGCCTGGCACGACGTACTACGCGGTAAGCGCCTGCAGAAAAATGCGGGCATGCGTGTGCTGCAATCAAAGGTTATTTGCTGCAAACGCAACGCTGCCCCATTGACCACCCTTTATAGTGCTCGGCATTACAAGAGCCATGCCGAGCCTGCCTGATGATCCCTTCCCTGGACTCCATTTTTTCTCGCCTGCGCCTACGCCAGTTGCGTCTGTTGATCGAGCTGGACCGTTGCGGTTCGCTGCACAAGGCGGCCGAAGCCATGGCCATCTCCCAGCCCGGTGCCACAAAGGCCTTGCGCGAGGTGGAAGAAGTGCTGGGCGTACCGTTGTTCCAGCGCTTGCCTAGTGGTTTGGTGGCCAACGATGTGGGCCGTTGCGTGGTGCGCTATGCGCGGCTGATTCACAGCGACCTGGGGCATTTGCGCGAAGAAGTGCTGGGCATCGTACAAGGCCAGGGTGGGCGGCTGGCGGTGGGCTGCATCATGGGCGCTATGCCGGCGCTGGTCAGCGCCTTGGGGCGCTTGCGCCGCAAACAGCCACAGTTGGCCGTGGAGATCGCCGAGAACACCAGCGCCAATCTGCTCGCTCAGCTGGATGAGGGGCGGCTCGACCTGGCCATCTGTCGACCGGGCCTGGGCCGTAACGCTGCGGAATATGCCTTTGTCGAACTGGCTCATGAGCCACTGGCGGTGGTCGCGCACCCACAGCACCCACTGGCTGGGGCGATGGCCCTGGAGATCGGCGAGCTGAGCCAGTACCGTTGGGTTGTCTACCCGGCCAACATGCCCATGCGCCAGGCGCTGGAGCGCGAGTTGAGCGAGGCCGGAGTGCAAGTGCCACGCTATCCGCTGGAAACCTTCTCCACCTTCGCCACCTTCATGCTGCTGGAAGATGATCCGAGCCTGGTGGCGGTCATCCCGAGTGCAGTGGCGGCCTTCGCCGAACAGCGTGGGTTGCTGGTGTCGCTGGCGGTGCAGCTGCGGGCGTTGAGCGAGCCGTTCGGCATCGTGCACCGGGTAGCGGCGCCATTGTCGCCAGCGGCGCGGTTGCTGGTAGAGGAGTTGGTAGCTGGTTGACGCGCCACAGTGCCTATCCACCCCCGACCCGTTGTTGCAGCGCTGGTGGGGATAAGCAATGGTTATTGGTAGATCAGCTCTTTTCATTATCGGTGGCCGTGACCGGCGTTCTAGATTGTACCGGCACGGCCTGCCTGCAACCCTGTAACTGCATTACATCTAGGAGCAACCCAATGGATCTAGGTATTACCGGCCGCTGGGCCATCGTCTGCGCGGCCAGCCAGGGCCTGGGCAAAGGCTGCGCCGAGGCGCTTGGCAAAGAGGGCGTCAACCTGGTCATCAATGCCCGTACCGACGCCACCTTGCAGCAGACCGCCAATGAGTTGCGCGCGGCTAATCCGGGCATCGAGGTGCGTACCGTAGCCGGTGATGTAGCCGATGCCGAGGTACGTCAGGCGCTGCTGGCGGCCTGCCCGCAGGTCGATATTCTGGTCAACAACGCCGGTGGCCCGCCACCGGGGGACTTCCGTGACTGGGGGCGTGAAGACTGGCTGAAGGCGTTGGACGCCAACATGCTCACCCCCATCGAGCTGATCAAAGCGGTGGTCGATGGCATGGCCGAGCGGGGGTTCGGCCGGGTGGTGAATATCACTTCAGGCGCAGTGAAGGCACCGATCGACATACTGGGCCTGTCCAATGGCGCCCGCAGTGGCCTGACCGGCTTCATCGCCGGACTGGCCCGGCAGCAGCGCCTGGCGGGCAGCAACGTGACGCTGAACAACCTGCTGCCCGGGGCGTTCGACACGGCGCGTCTGCAAAAGACGTTGAAGGCGGCAGGCGGTGATGTGCAAGCCACTGCCCAGGCGCGGCGCAAGGCCATTCCGGCGGCACGCTTTGGTGATGCCGGGGAGTTCGGCGCTTATTGCGCGTTTCTGTGCAGCGCGCAGGCCGGGTACATCACCGGGCAGAACCTGCTGATTGATGGCGGGGCGTATCCGGGTACGTTCTGAAAGCTGGGGCTGTAAAGCAGCCCCAATATTCAGATTGAATCAGCCCGGTGATCAGTGAATCGCCACCGGGTTGATATTGACTTGAGTCGAGCCCTTGTACAGCGGCTGGCCCAGCACGAACAGGAACTCGAACGCCTTGTCTTTCACCAGCGCGCGCGTGTCGATCAATTCCAGGTTGTAAATGCCACGCTTGGCCAGCATGAATTGGTTGACCGGGAACTCTTCACCGGTCGGGTTGGGGTATACCTCGGAGGCCCAGGTATCGCCACCGAAGGCGACGATGCCCTGATCCGCCAGCCATTCGGCAGCCGGTAGGTCGATGCCTGGCTCGGTGGCGAGGAACTGCTGGTTATCCTTGCCGACCAACTCCAGCCAGCCGGTGTTGAACAGCACCACATCACCCTTGCGCAGGGTAATGCCTTCTTTCTTCAGCACCGCCTTGATGTCTGCGACGGTAAACGCGGTGCCACCCGGTACGATGGCCTTGCCGAAGTAGGCCGTCATGTCCAGCACCACACCACGCGTGACCATGGGCGGTACTTTCTCCACGCCGAGCTTGGTCACGCCTTCAACGGTGACGAAATCCGCAGCCTTGTTGCCGTTGTAGTAGACGTTGTCGATGCCGATATGGCCGATGCCGTTGAGCTGGGTGCCAACGCCGGTCCAGCCGTTGACCAGTTCATCGTTGAAGCTGAACTTGTTGCGGCCGAGGGTCTGGCCGGCCTGCTCGCCGGGCTGGATGTTGTACAGGTGAAAGCTGCGGTGGCGGAACGCCGGCAAGTCCTTGCTCACGGGTACGGCCAAGGGGTAGGTCTTGCCGGTCTTGACCAGGCCGACGGCCTGCTTGACCACGTCTGGGGTGAGCAGGTTGGCAGCGCCGATTTCATCCTGCTTGCCGTACGGCGAGTGCTGCCAGTCGGTGGCAAGGGTAGCCTGGGCAGTGGTCGCCAAGGCGACGGCCAGCAGCAGGGGCTTGAAGCGTTTCATCGTGTACTCCTGAAAGTGATGCGTTGTCAGGAGCGAATTCTGCGCAGGGCCGGCACCGGGAAAAAGCGCTCGGCAGGACAATGATATTTGCCTGCCGGTCAACAACCGCCATCGTGCAGCGCCAGGCTCTGGCGCAGCTGTTCCAGCATGGCCACGCGCAGCGTCTTCGGGGCCTGCACGCGGATCGAACCCGCTTGCGACAGCAGCCAGCCCATCAGTGCCCGGTTGTCGTCGACGGTGGCCACCAATGCCGCGCCGCCGCTCGCTTGCGGGGTCAGCTGCATGTCTGCGGACAGCGGGGATTCTTTCAGCAGGCGCGCCAGTGTGTCGTCCACCCAGGCGTGCAGTTCAACCTGTGCCGGGGGTGTGAGTATGTCCGGTTGCAGTGGCTGCGCATCGACCAGGCTCATGCTCGGTTGCCAGTACCAACCGTAGGGCATGCCTTTGCTGTTGCACTGCAGCGGGAACAGCGCAGCGAGCTCGACCAGGTCGCGCTCGACGGTACGTTTGCTGGTGGTATGACCCACGGTTGTCAGGGCGGCCTGCAACTGGGTAGAGCTCATGCCCGGATGGCGGCCGGGCAGCAACTTGAGCAACTGCCACTGGCGGGCAATAGTGTGGCGGGTTGGGTGGCTGGGCAAAGGGCTCGTCCTTGAGGGCAGGCACTAAGCCTGCCTGAGTAATGGCGTTTAGCTATTGCCCAGCATACCTTGTCACAGAATGGGATCCAAGTTGCGCGGATGCCCTTCAGCCGAGGCGCGTCACCCATTTGCCTGCGCCTTGGCCTTCTTTCAATTGCCGCAGTGCATCGGGCAGCGTGGCGAAGTCGAACTCACGGCGTTGAGGCGCGATCAGGCTGCCATTGGCGACAGCCTGCAACAGCTGTTCACCGGCCATGCGCAGGGCCTGGCGATCTGCCAGGCGGCCATGGGCATGCACGCTGTTCAGCGCCACTTCATGCAGCGAAATGGCTGTGCTGAAGGCGGCTGTTGGCGCGCTTTCCTGGCGGTCCTGGATGCACACCAGGTGCCCGTTGTAGCCCAGCAGATGGGCGAGGCTGCCTGCGTGGGCGCCACTGACGGTGTCGAACAGGGCATGCAGCGGGCGCTCACCCAGGGCGACCTGCAACTGCTGTTGCCAGTCGGCGTCGTGGTAGTCGAACACGCCGCTTGTGCCCAGCGCCTTGAGCGCCGCGTGGTGGCGCTGGCTGGCTGTCGCCCACACGCGCAGGCCACGTTGTGCGGCCAACTGCGCCAGGTAGAAGCCCACCGCACCACCGGCACCAATCACCAGCACATCGCGGCTGGTGCCTGCCGGTATCTTGGCCAGGGCCTGCCAGGCGGTCAGCGCGGGGCAGGGTACGGCGGCGGCGGCGCTGTCGCTGAGTGCGCTGGGGATGTGCATCACCAGGCTGGCATCGAGCAGGCAATGCTCGGCGAAACTGCCGTCGCGAGCCAGCGACTGATGGTAAGCCACGCGGCTGCCCAAGGGCAGTTCGACGCCTGCGCCAGCGGCGACGACCACCCCGGCGCCATCCACACCCGGTACTGTGCCTTGCTGCCAGGCCGGATGGCCCCATTCGCAGATTTTCCAGTCCACCGGGTTGAGGGCTATAGCTCGGTTGGCCACCAGCACTTCGCCGGGTCCGGGTTGCGGCAGGGGTTTGCGCAGCAGCTGCAGGCCTTCGAGGCCGGCGTTCGGGGTCCAGCCCCAGGCTTGATAATCAGTTGGCATGGTGCGGGTCCTTGTGAGACGAGTATGGGCGGCAGGCTAGCGCAGATGAGGCGGGGGATACAGGCGGGGGTGGGACAAGGTGTTTTGACGGGGGGGCAAAAGCGCTTTGCCCCCACCCTCGAATCTTGCAAGGGGATGAGGTACCTGGGGGACTCGCTTAGCCCAGGGTTTTCGCCAAGGCTTGCAGGCCACCTTCGTAGATGCCTTTGAACAGTGCCTCAGCCTCGGCCTCACTGACACCGGCCGGGGTGAATTCGCCGAACCACTCCACCAGGCTGCCTTGGCCGTCGGCCTTGACTCGCAGGGTCGATCGGTAGTCGGTCACCGGAAACGGGCTGCTCAGGATCGTGTAGCTGTAGCTGCGCGCGTTGTCGTCAAAAGCTGTAAGGCGCTCGACGATGCTGTTGCCGTCCGGGTCTTTCAGCGAGCGCACACGGCCGCCTTCGCTGGAGATGCTCTCGGGGATGAACGGCAGCCAGTCCGGCAGGCTGTCGAAACCGCCGATCAATGCCCAGACGTGTTCAGGGCTGTGTTGGGCTTGCAGGGAAGCGTAGGCAGTTGCCATAGGGTAATGCTCCAGTTGAGTTCAGATAGCAAGGCTGTCGACCACACCGCCGTCGACCCGCAGGGCCGCGCCGGTGGTGGCGGAGGAGTAAGGCGAGGCGAGGTACACCGCGAGGTGGGCGACTTCGTCGACATCGGCGGCGCGCTGAATGATCGAACTTGGCCGTGCGGTACGTACGAAGTTGTCGGCCTCTTCACGAATGCTGCGCCCGGACGCCTGTGCCGCATCGGCTACCAGCGCGGCCACGCCATCGGTCAGGGTCGGGCCGGGCAGTATCGCGTTCACGGTAACCCCGGTGCCGGCCAGGCGCTTGGCCAGGCCATGGGAAACGGCCAAGTTGGCGGCCTTGGTAACACCGTAGTTGATCATGTCCGCAGGGATGGCGATGCCCGATTCCGAGGAAATGAACAGGATCCGCCCCCAGCCTTTCTCGACCATCCCCGGTGCATAGTGGCGGGCCAGGCGCACGCCGCTCAACACGTTGGTATCGTAGAAGCGCGCCCACTCACTGTCGGCCACGTCGAAGAAGTCGACGTCGTCGTAGATGCCCAGGTTGTTGACCAGGATGTCGGCCCGTGGGTGGGCGGCAAACAGGGTGTCGGCACCGGTGGCGGTGCCCAGGTCGGCGACCACGCCGTGAATCTGCCCACGGCCGCCTTGTTGGCGCAGTTCGGCCAAGGCTGCATCCAGCGATTTCTGGCTGCGGCCGGCAATGACCACGTCGGCGTTGGCGCGGGCCAGGCCGCGGGCGATGGCCAGACCAATACCGCCGGTAGAGCCGCTGATGATGGCGGTGCGCCCGCCGAGGTCGATGTTCATGGAATGGCTCCTGTGGGTGAGTTGTATCGATGAGAGCCATCCTAGTAAAGCCTACTCAGACTGTAAAAGACGTAATTCGACTGAGTTCAGACCTCTATGGACTTATTCGCCTGCGCCAGCACGCGTTCACGGAAAATGCCCACGATCGGCCGCAGGTCGACCTTGTGCCAGGCGGCCCACAATTGCACGCTGGGTTGGAACCAATCCAGCTGACGCAAAACCACGGTTGGCCCGGCACTGGCCGTCAGGCTGCCCTGCACCATGGCCAGGCCCAGGCCCGCGGACACCAGGCCGAGCACGCTCAATGGGTCGGTCGCTTCAAGGGACAAGCGCGGGGTAAAACCGGCATCACCGCAGCGGGCGATGAAGTCGTCGCGCTTGTTCACCTGGTCGGGCTGGCCCCCGGTGATGATCCATTCCTGCTCGTGCAGGTCGGCCGGGGTCAGTTCCGCCTTGCTGGCCAGAGGGTGCGAGGCTGGGATGGCCAGCAGCATTGGGTCATCCAGTACTGGCTGCGCACGCAAGTCGGGGTCGTGCTTCGGCGGCGGCTCGCACACCAGGGCAATGTCCAGGCTGCGCTGGCGCAGGCCTTCGAACTGCTCGCTGGGGATCATGTTGTACAGCGCAATGTGAATGTTCGGGCGTTCGCCACGAATGGCCCGCACTGCGCCAGGCAGCACACCAGCGTGGATGGCGTGGTTGACGTAGCCGATGCACAAGCCGCCTTCCTCGCCACGGCCCAGGCGCTTGCCCAGCGACTCCAAGCGCTCGGCATGCTTGAGCAGGCCGCGCGCCTCGGCCAGGAAGGTGCGCCCGTCGTTAGTCAGGTACAGCCGCTGGTTGCGCCGTTCGAACAGGGCCAGGCCAAGGTTGTCCTCCAGCTGGGCGATCTGCCGGCTGAGGGGCGATTGGGAAATATGCAGCTGCTCGGCGGCTCGGCCGACATTCTCGCATTCGGCGACGGCCACGAAGTAGCGCAACTGACGCAAATCCTGCATGAGACCTCCAGGGACTTAACTGTGACGAATTATGACTTGGACGGTCTGGGTTTGGCCAGCCTAGGATGTGCTCACGTCGTCGGTTGATGACCTTACACACCCTTTGGAGACATGCCATGAGCTTGAAAGACCTGATCGCCAACCCCCTGGGCTTTGGTACCGCGCCACTGGGCAACATGTTCCGCAACGTGCCAGATACCGAAGTGCAAGCCTCGGTGGACGCGGCCTGGAACAACGGTGTGCGCTACTTCGACACTGCGCCTTTCTACGGTGCCGGGCTGTCGGAAATCCGCCTCGGCAAGGCCCTGGCCCAGCGCCCGCGCCATGAATACGTGCTGAGCAGCAAGGTTGGCCGCGTCATCCTCGACGCACTGGAAGACCCGGCTGCTCGTGAGCTGGGCGAGAAGAGCGGCCTGTTCGAGCACGGCAACCGTAACCGCATCGTCAATGACTACAGCGCCGATGCCACCCTGCGCTCGATCGAAGACACCCTCAAGCGTATGGGTACCGACTACCTGGATATCGTCTGGATTCACGACATCGCCCAGGACTTCTACGGTGACGAATGGCTGAGCCAGTTCGAAATCGCTCGTACCGGTGCCTTCCGCGTGCTGACCCGCCTGCGTGAAGAAGGCGTGATCAAGGCATGGGGCTTGGGCGTGAACCGCGTCGAGCCGATCGAGCTGACATTGGACCTCGAAGCAGCACGCCCGGACGGCTTCCTGCTGGCGGGTCGCTACAGCCTTCTGGACCACGACCGTGCGTTGCAACGGGTAATGCCAGGTGCATTGGCGCAAGGCCTCGGCATTGTCGTCGGCGGCCCGTACAACTCCGGCGTGATTGCCGGGGGAGAGCACTACGAGTACCAGAAGGCCAGCCCGCAAATCCGTGCCCGTGTCCAGCGCCTGAACGAAGTGGCGGCGCGCCATGGGGTGGACATCAAGGCTGCGGCGTTGCAGTTCTCGCTGGCGCACCCCGCGGTAGCGGCGGTGATCCCAGGGGCGACCCGGCCACAACATGCCGACCAAGACCTGGCGGCGTTCAATGCGGTGATTCCGGCCGCGTTCTGGGCTGAGCTGCGTGAGCTGGGGCTGATCGCCCAGCAGGCACCGGTACCTGAAGCCTAATCGCGAAAGGGGGAGGGCTTTGCCCTCCTATCGCCAGCGAAGCCTGTTAACCGAGACTTTGCTGCAAGGCCTCGATAAACACCTCTTCTGCCCGACTGAAGCGCTGCTCCCTGTTCCACAACAGGTGAATATCCACATCGGCAATCCCTTCCTGCGGCGGCAACTTCCACAGCAACCCCGCCTCTACATCCGGCGCCACCACATGCTCGGGCAGGCAGCCGATGCCAAAGCCGGCGATCACCAGCCGGCGTACTTCCTCCAGGCTTGGCGATGACGCCACGATGCGCCCGGCAAAGCCCTGCTGGTCGCGGAAAATGGTCAGCGGCGACAACATGCCGCCAATCTGGTCGCTGGTAAAACTGACGAAATTCTCCCGTTGCAAGTCGCCTTCGGCCTGGCCGAACAAGGCATGGTGCTTGCCACAGAAGAACGCATAGCGCTGGCGCAGAAACAGCCGTTGCTCCAGCCGTGGCTGTGCACGCCGGTTGAGGCTAAGGCCCGCTGTGGCGGTTTTCTCCTGCAGGGCTGCGACGATGTCGGAGCTGCGCATCACGTCGATTTCCAGCTCCACCCGTGGGTGCTGGCGATGGAAGTCGGCGAGGAAGTCGTCGAAGCGCTCGCTGACGATGCGGCTGATCATCAACAGACGCACCTTGCCTACCAGTTCGTCCGCCGGTTGCTCCAGCAAACCGCCGATCTGCGACATCTGCCCATACACCTCGCCAGCCAGCTGGAACAGCTGCTCGCCCATTTCCGTCAGCACGAAACGCGGCCCACGTCGGGCGATAAGCTGGCGGCCAAGCTGCTCTTCAAGGCGCTTGAGCGCCTGGCTCACGGCCGGCTGGGTGAGGTGCAGGCGGGCGGCGGCGCGGCTGATGGACAGTTCCTGGCCGATGACCCGGAAGGTGCGCAGCAGGTTCCAGTCGAGGCGGTCGTTGAGCAGACGGTCGGACATGGCGAGGCTCGATGATAAGCGTGGCTAATAGTACGAATAATAAATAGAAAATTGACTAATCATAGCCCTGAGCCGATAAATCGCAGGCCAAGCGCCACGAGAGCGCGACCATGACCCAGCAACTCCTGCCAGAACAACAAGCAAAGGAGCCCCCATGAAGCCCACCGCTTCCGCCCAGCCACGCCGTGCCGCCGCTGCCGCGTTCATCGGCACCATGATCGAGTGGTACGACTTCTACATTTACGCCACCGCCGCCGCCCTGGTGTTCGGTGCCCTGTTCTTCCCCTCCGACGACAGCCTGTTCAGCACCATGGCCGCGTTCGGCACCTTCGCCGTGGGCTTTTTCGCCCGGCCGCTGGGTGGCATTGTCTTCGGCCACGTGGGCGACCGTATCGGCCGCAAGAAGTCGCTGGTCATCACCCTGCTGATGATGGGCATCGTCACCGTGTGTATCGGCCTGCTGCCAACTTACGCGCAGATCGGTGCCACCGCACCGGTGCTGTTGATCCTGCTGCGCATCGTCCAGGGCATCGCCGTGGGCGGCGAGTGGGGTGGGGCGGTGCTGATGGCCGGCGAGCATGCGCCCAAAGGCCGGCGCAACTTCTTCGCTTCGTTTGCCCAACTGGGCAGCCCGGCGGGCCTGATTCTGTCGCTGCTGGCCTTCGGCGCGGTGACCCGCCTGCCTGAAGACCAGCTGATGAGCTGGGGCTGGCGCGTGCCGTTCCTGGCCAGCGCGTTGTTGCTGCTGGTGGGCCTGGCGATTCGCCTGGGGGTGAACGAGTCGCCCGAGTTCATCGCCAGCCGCGAACAGGCAGAGAAGGCCCGGCGCAAAGAGCAGGCGCCGGTCTTCGAAGTGCTGCGCACCGCCTGGCGCCCGCTGTTGTTGTGCATCGGTGCCAACACCTTGGGCATTGCCGGGGTCTATTTCACCAACACCTTCATGATCAGCTACACCACTCAACAATTGCACCTGGAGCGCTCGCTGATACTTGAGTGCCTGTTCTTCGTGGCGATCATCCAGTTCTGCGTGCAACCGCTGGCTGCCTGGCTGTCGGAGAAGATCGGTGCCACGCGCTTCCTGGCCCTGGTTGCGTTGCTGGCGATGGCCTCGCCGTACCCGATGTTCGTGCTGGTCAGCTCGGGCCAGGGGCCGTTGATCGTACTGGGCATCGCCCTGGCTGCAGCCTGCATGGCCTCTTTCTACGCGGTGATAGCTGGCTATGTCAGCGGTATGTTCGAAACCCGCGTGCGCTATACCGCCATTTCCTTGGCCTACCAGGTCTGCGGCGCCATCGCTGGCGGCCTTACCCCGCTGATCGGCACCTGGTTGGCTCACACCTTCAGCGGCCAGTGGTGGCCGATGGCCGTGTTCTACACCCTGATCGCCACCGTCTCGCTGGTCTGCGTGCTTGCCCTGGCGCGCCAGTATGCCCGTAGCCAGCGCCTGGAACTGGCCTGATCGAACTGTTTTACTCTGGAGTACCCGCACATGTTGAAAAGCAATGGCGAACGCCTGTGGGCGAGCCTGATGGCCATGGCCGAAATCGGCGCCACCGCCCGTGGCGGCAGCTGCCGCCTGGCGCTCAGCGACGAAGACAAGGCTGGCCGTGAACTGTTCAGCCACTGGTGCCGTGAAGCCGGCCTGACGCTGACGGTGGATGCCATCGGCAACCTGTTCGCCCGCCGCCCTGGCAGTGACCCGGATGCGGCGCCGGTGATGATTGGTAGCCACCTCGACACCCAGCCCAAAGGCGGTCGTTTCGATGGCGTCTATGGCGTGCTGGCCGGGCTTGAAGTGGTGCGTCGCCTCAACGATCTGAACATCCAGACCCGCAAGCCGCTGGAAATCGCTGTATGGACCAACGAAGAGGGCGCGCGCTTCACCCCGGCCATGTTCGGCTCGGCGGTGTTTACCGGCAGCCTTGCGCTGGCCGAGGCGCTGGCTATCCGCGATGCTGATGGCATCAGCGTGGCTGACGAGCTGCAGCGCACTGGTTACGCCGGCCAGCGCCCGCTGGGTGGCCAGGTGGATGCGTATTTCGAGGCGCATATCGAGCAAGGCCCGATCCTTGAAGACAACGCCAAGGCCATCGGCGTGGTCAGCGGTGGTCAGGCTATCCGCTGGCTGGACGTCACTGTCGAAGGTATGGCGGCACACGCCGGCACCACGCCGATGCCGCTGCGCAAGGATGCCTTGTATGGCGCGGCGCGGATGATCCAGGCGATTGAGCAACTGGCAGCGGACTTCGCGCCCGAAGGTTTGACCACTGTTGGCGAACTGTCCATTGCCAAGTCTTCACGCAATACCATTCCTGGCCTGCTGCAGTTCACGGTCGACTTGCGCCACCACCGCGACGAAGCCATCGAGGCGATGGAGCGTGACTTGACCTTGAAGCTGCAAGCCATTGCCAGCCAGCGGGGTCTGCAGGTGCGTATCGAGCGGCACTGGGTCAGCCCGGCCACCCCGTTCGACACCGACTGCGTGGCTGCTGTGCAGCAGGCTGTGGATGGCCTGGGCTATGCCCAGCAATCGATCGTCAGCGGTGCCGGCCACGATGCCATCCTGCTGGCCCGCTACTGCCCGACGGCCATGGTGTTCATCCCCTGTGTCGGCGGCCTGAGCCACAACGAAGCCGAAGACGTGTTGCCCAACGATGCCCGTCAGGGTGCCGATGTACTGCTGAACGCCGTGCTGGCCCGTGCGGGCCTTGTCGAATAAGGAGAAGCCTGATGCGTTGCTACTTCCACCCCGAACAACTGCTGCACCACCCGCGCAGCTACTACTCGCGCGGCGCCATGCGCACCCCGCAGGAAGTCCCCGAGCGCGCCCAGCGGCTGTTGCAGGCCGCCAAGGACCTGGGCTTCGACATCCGCCAGCCCGACGATGCCGGCCTTGAACCGTTCAGGGCTGTGCACGGTGAGGCCTATCTGGCCTTCCTCGAAGAGGCCCATGCACGCTGGAAGGAAGTGCCCGAGGACTGGGGCGACGAGGTCATGTCCAACATCTTCGTGCGTGAGCCCAACGCCTTGCGTGGCATTCTCGCCCAGGCCGGGCGCTACCTGGCGGATGGCAGCTGCCCTGTTGGCGAAAACACCTGGCGTTCGGCCTATTGGTCTGCGCAAAGCGCGGTGGCCGGGGCCAAGGCCATCCTCGACGGCGAACCGGCTGCCTATGCGCTGTGCAGGCCACCGGGGCACCATGCGCGCTTCGATTCGGCGGGTGGGTTCTGCTACATCAACAACGCGGCTGTAGCTGCCCAGGCCCTGCGCAGCCGTTATAGCCGCGTGGCAGTTCTCGATACCGACATGCACCATGGGCAGGGGATTCAGGAGATTTTCTACGATCGCCGTGATGTGCTGTATGTGTCGGTGCATGGCGACCCGACCAACTTCTACCCTGGCGTGGCTGGGTTCGCGGACGAGCGGGGTAGTGGTGAAGGGGAGGGGTACAACCTGAACTTGCCGATGGCGCATGGGGCCAGTGAGGCTGATTTCATGGGGCAGTTGGACGTTGCGCTAGCTGCAGTGAAGGACTTTGGTGCTGAGGCGCTGGTGTTGTCTTTGGGGTTCGATATCTATGAGCTCGACCCGCAGAGCAAGGTGGCAGTGACGACTGAAGGGTTTGCTGCGTTGGGGGAGCGGATTCGTGCGTTGCGGTTGCCGTGTCTGATCGTGCAGGAAGGCGGGTATCACCTGGACAGCCTGGAGGTGAATGCGCAGGCGTTCTTTGCTGGTAAGGCGGACTGGCGTTAGGTGGTGAGCGCCGGCAGACCCATTGTCACTGCCGGCGCCTCTGATGAAACTCATCTTAGCCTGCAAGGCCCTAAGTTCAGAGCGCCTCACAATTCATATTTTTTTTGAGCCAGGAATTCTGGCTCTCGCCAATTCTGGCCCTTGATGTAGCCATTACCGCCATATTGTATTAAGCCTTCTTCAAGCATTTTGCTTACTAAGTTCATGAGTTGTAGGCAGTCACCAATATTTGCCCAGCTATTTCTATTGTACAAGTTGTCGAGCCGGGGATGAGAAATGCCATCTCGCCTCACAAGCCATAAAATGACGTCTGTAGGGCTTTCGTTAATTACTATTTCGCTGACGGTATTCATTGATTTTCTCGCGCAGTCTGCCGGTCGTCTGCCTCAATGGCTTCTGGTGTGTATAATAGCTCAAGTTCTGAAGTGAGTTGGTAGTCCTCCAGTGTTGCGGCATGTGTGTTATTCCATGCTTCGCCACGATCTTCAGGCCTAATTCTATCTGGGATTTCAAGCGCCCGGAAGCGCTCAAGTTCTCTTATTTCATGTGTGTAGAATCGCTTGTCAGTGTCAGTTGCTTCTAATTGACCTTGTAGTATTTTTTTCAGCCTATCGATCATGATCTTGTTCGCATCGGAGGGTTCGAAACGACTTGTGTGTAGCTTGACTAGCTCAATGCCATCAGCTGTGATCTTAGTCTTCCTCCAATCCAGTCGTTCGATAGGTCCCCCAGCTTTATCCGGGTTGTAGGGTCGTCCACTGTAAGTCCCTTTGGTTGTCGCGCCGGGGTAGGGAGAGTTGAAGACAACGTACAGTGGCGGTAGGCCAGATTCTGGCGGGAAGCAGTAAATGCAGTCTTTGAAGTCCTCCGGTTCCAGCGCGGGTAGAGGGGAGGCTTCGATGTGCAGTGGATTGAGTGTCACGCCACGATAGGGGTAGGAAGGTATCTGCGCGCCAGGTTTAGTTGTCGAAGTGTCGCCGGGTGTGTGGGCGGGTAACGTTAGCTTGATTGGAAACTTTTGCGAAGGTACGGAAATGTAGCTGTTCGTCGCCTCGTCGAAGTAGAGGGGGCGTAGAGGTACTCTGCTTTCGAGACTTGCTGTCTGCTGGTTTTTGATGAGTGCATAGATGTCATTCCTCGTATAAATCCGATAGGTTGACTCCGCTACACCATGGCTGAGGGCTTTCTCGTACAGCTGATCGGGTAGGTCCGGTATTAATGAATCGGCTGGGAGGCTCAGTGTTGTTTCATGATAGAGATCACTGTTGCCGAGTTCGGAAGAATAGAGCAGAGCACCGATGCCAACGTTGAATAGCCGGGATGCAGCAGCGCCGGCTGCCCTTGCCAGCAATTGTCGGCCTGATCGCAAAGTTGTTTCTAATTGGCGATTATGGTAGTGGCTATTGCCTATTGCGCCCAAGGTTGTTGAGAGTTGAATTGAAGGTGTTATGCTAAAGGTTATGGTATTGCTTTCCGAGGTGATTTTTTCAGTAGGTTCAAGTTTTGAGTTGAGAGTAGTTATTTTGCGATGGATTATTTTCAGGCTCTGGCCTAGCAGGATTTCAATCTGCGCTGCAGTGATGCTTCGCATAAGGGCAAACAGGAAGCCCTGTGCGATGTAGAACTCTTTTCCAACGTTGATGTGAGGGTCTATATAGGTATAAAAGAGGTAGGCTGGTGTAAGCCCGGGGGCATACACATGTATTCCTGAGAAGTCGTCAGTGGGTAGGCGCTTGTAGATGATTTTTTCTTGAAGATCTAGAAGAAATTGCCGCTTGGCCTGCAGTCTGATTAGTTCGTCAGTGTGACGAGCGTCAATTGCTGAGTAGTGGTTGTCCAGATATTGCTTCAGGCCAGGTGGGGCGGAGGGGCGAGTTGCTTCGATTTTGTTTATAATCTTTTGTGCTTTAGCTTCGGCATCCCTGCTGTCAGCACCGATACTGAAAAATGCCGCACTATCTGGTGGTACGAGTGGAAGGGTAAAAGGCTCAGCCCAATTCAAGAGGTATTCAAAGTCATACCGGAACGGAGAGGGTGAATAAATTTCACCAATTTCTGAAGCTGTCATGGTCGTGCGGGAGGTCATTTCACTCTCCTGATCACTGGGTTCGGGAGAGTGAAATGTTCTAGAGTAAAGTCGGGCTTGCTAAGATGGAATTGTTTCGTTAAGCCGCGGATATGGGCGTGCCGCCTCAAAAGTTTGGTTTGGCCTACTCCCGTCACGGGCCTGATAGGAACTCGATTTGACTGGCGCCGAAAATGCCAAGGCGAACATCCCGGAACAACACCGCCCCTACATCCCACCCCGCCGCACATGCTTGACGAAGACCTTCTCCAGCAACTCCCACATCGCCGGATCGGTACTGAACGCCACATTGAACCGCATCCACCCGGTGGCCTTGGCATCGACCATGAACAACTGACCAGGCCCGAGCATGATGCCTTTTTCCAGCGCGTCATCCAGCAACGCCGCGCTGTCGGGAATCGCCGGGTGGCGGGTCCAGATGTACATGCCCTCATCCGATTCGGTGAACAGTTCAAAGCCCAATCGATGCAAATGCCGGCCAACTTCCTGATGGGCTTCGGCCAGGCGCTGGCGCAGGCGCTTGAGGTGCTTGCGCCAGCGGCCGTCGATGATCGCCGCGTACACCACCCGCTCCATCACCTGCGAGGTGGTCAGGCCCGAGCGCATTTTCAGGTGCAGCAATTTCTGCATCAGTTCGGGGTTGGCCAGCATGTAGCCGACCCGCACGTTGGGTGAAATGCTCTTGGAGTAACTACCCACGTACACCACCTGTTGCAAGTGGTCGAGGCTGGCCAGGCACGGTTGCGGCTCGGTGACCATGTCGGCGTACAGGTTGTTCTCCACAAGGCGGAAACCGTGCTGGCTGGCCAGTTGCAACAGCCGGTGCAACTGCGGCAGTGGGGTGCGCGAGCAGGTCGGGCTGTGCAGGTGCGGCTGGGTGAAGAACGCGGTTGGGCGGTGGTGGGTAAGCAGCTGCTCCAGCTGGTTCAGGTCGTAGCCGGCGGGGGTGCGCGGCACGCCGACCAGGGTGGCGCCCTGGGTGCGCAGGATGCTCATCAGGTTGGGGTAGCCGGGGTCGTCCACCAGCACCACGTCGCCAGGGCGCACCAGCGTGCGTGCGGCCAGGTCCAGGGCCTGGCTGGCGCCGTGGGTGAGCATCAGCTGCGCCGGGTTGGCGACGATCGACAGCTCCTGTTGCAGGTTCTGCGCAGTCAGTGCCCGCAGCTCCATCAGGCCCATGGGGTCGCCGTAGCCCGACAGTTCCAGTGGGCTGCCGGCTACCTGGCGCAGGCCACGGCGCAGGCCGTCCTCGTACATCCAGTCGTTGGGCAGCCAGCCGCACCCCGGCTTGTACGGCAGTTGGCGGATTTCGAAGATCTGCTGCAGGTACCACTCGGAGTTGAACGTTGGTCGACTGGTGTCGGCCTCGGCGTTGTGCTGCTCCAGCAGTTCGCCCGCCGCACGGTTGACGAAGAACCCCGCATTGCCACGGCTCACCAACAGCCCTTGGGCGACCAGCCGGTCGTAGGCCTCGACCACGGTGAAGGTGCTCACCGAATAGCTCGCGGCAAAGGCGCGGATCGACGGGACCTTGGCGCCTGGCTTGAGGGTCTGGTTGTCGATCAGCTCGCGCAGCCCGTCGATGATCTGGTTGACCAGCGGGGTTGAGGAGTCTGGATGTAATTCGAACATTCGTGGCCTTCAGGGTGCGTATCGCCTGGCGTTTGCAGGGTGTACTGCAAGGGCGACCTGTACAGTGCAGTGCGAGATTCATGCCACTGTGCATGGCTCTCTGCGTCGGACATTTTTACATTAGGTGTCGGATATCGCCACATAAAGCATGTTCAGTTCGCGCCAGGCAGTCGCCCTGGGGCGCGTCAGCAGGCCGCCATGGAGGGCCTGCGTGTGTTTGTTCACACCATCCTGCCCGCATTAGCACTGATGTACAGGTGAAATCGCCAGCCATCGGGGTTTCACAGTTTTCCTTGGATAAAAAGAAGCACGGGGTACACAACTGATGGACGCAACATCCACAACCACCACCGCGAAAAGCGGGCACGAGAGCAAGCTCAGTGCCTCGCTGAAGTCGCGCCACCTGACGATGATGTCGATCGCCGGGGTTATTGGCGGCGCCTTGTTCGTCGGTTCCGGCAGCGTGATCCACAGCGCCGGCCCAGCCGCTGTCCTGGCCTATCTGGCAGGCGGCATCCTGGTGGTGCTGATCATGCGCATGCTGGGTGAAATGGCGACTTCCTCGCCAGACACCGGCTCGTTCTCCACCTACGCCGACCGCGCCATTGGCCGTTGGGCCGGTTTCACCATCGGCTGGCTGTATTGGTGGTACTGGGTCATCCTCATGGCCTGGGAAGCCTATGTGGCGGGCAAGATCCTGCATGGCTTCTTCCCTGACGTCAGTGTCAACGTGTTCGTGCTGGCCACGACCCTGCTGCTGATCACCGTCAACTTCTTCAACGTCAAGCACTACGGTGAGTTCGAGTTCTGGTTCGCCTTGATCAAGGTGATTGCGATCGTCTGCTTCCTGATCGTGTGTACCGCTGCCGTGATGAACGTCTGGCAGTTCGGTGAGGTGCGTGGCATCAGCCATCTCACCGCCGAAGGCTTCATGCCCAATGGCATCACCACCGTGATCGGTGCCCTGCTCGGGGTGATGTTCGCCTTCCTTGGCGCCGAAATCGTCACGATCGCGGCCTCCGAAGCCAAGGACCCTGCGGCGCAGATCGTCAAGGCGACCAACTCGGTGGTTTGGCGTGTGTGCCTGTTCTACGTCGGCTCGATCTTCCTGATCGTCTGCCTGGTACCGTGGAACGACCCGCACCTGGGCGTCTCCGGCTACGGTGCCTACCGCCGTACCCTGGAACTGCTGGGCGTGCCGTATGCCGAACTGCTGATGAACTTCGTGGTGCTGACCTCGGTGAGCAGCTGCCTGATCTCCGGCCACTACACCGCCTCGCGCATGCTGTTCTCCCTGGCCCAGCGTGGCGACGCGCCGTCGTTCTTCAAGATCACCCGCGCCGGCACCGGTGTACCGGTGTACGCGATCATGGGCTCGTGCGCCGTGGCCGTGGTGTGTGCGCTGATCAACTTCAGCGAGACCCTGCGCCCGAAAGACGTACTGGACACCCTGATGAACACCACTGGCATGATCGCCCTGCTGGTGTACCTGGTCATCGCCTTCTCGCAACTGCGCATGCGCCGCAAGCTGATTGCCGAGGGCAAGGAAGTACGCCTGAAGATGTGGCTGTTCCCGTGGCTGACCTACCTGGTGATCGCGTTCATCGTGGCCGCCCTGGTCACCATGGCCTTCATGCCTGACTACCAGATCCTGGTGATCTCTACCGGTATCGCTGCGGCGATCGTGGTGGCAATGGGTGTGGTGCACCAGATCCGCTCTGGCAGCAAGCAGCACTAAGCGTCACTCGCGTTTGGAAACGGCCGGCTCCCTTGGGGACCCGGCCGTTTCGCGTTGTTGAGCCTGGGGTTTTTCTGCAGGCATGTGGAAGCGCTGGTTCATCCACGGTGAGCCGAGCAGGGCGGCGGCGGCGATCAGGGCCAGGATGGCGAGGGCGATGGAGGTCTTCATGGACGTGCGCATAAAGGGACTGACTTCAAGCATAGGCGGTCAGTTCCGGCCTCATCGCCGCTACAGTTCAGCGTTCGCGGGCTTGCCGCTGATAACCGTCAGGTGAAGCTGGCGAAATGCGCCTGCATCCGTGCCGCATCCGCCTGTTGCCCGCTGAACAGCTCGAACGCCTTCACCGCCTGGAACACGGCCATGTTGCTGCCATCCAGGGTGCGGCAACCCAGTGCCCGGGCCGCGCGCAGCAGTTCGGTCTCCAGGGGGAAGTAGATGATTTCCGCCACCCACAGGCGTGCATGCAGCAACGCTACCGGCAGTGGGGTGCCCGGTAGCTTGGCCATGCCCACCGGGGTGGTGTTGACCAGCCCGTCCGCTTCGGCCAATGCCGTGGCCAGGTCCGTGCCGACCACGGAACGACCGGCGCCGAAATGAGCGTTCAGGTTGTCTACCAATGCCTGTGCACGGGCAGCGTCCACTTCGAACAGCACCAGCCGCTCGACTCCTTCACCCAGCAGGGCATGGGCCACGGCCGAGCCTGCACCGCCAGCGCCCATCTGCACCACCTGGCGCCGCGCGACGTCGGGCAGGCCACGGCGCAAGCCCTCGGCAAAACCCAGGCAATCGGTGTTGTGGCCGACCCGCTTGCCGTCCTTGAGCACCACGGTGTTCACCGCACCGATGCCACGGGCTTCGTCGGACAGCTCGTCGAGCAACGGCAGAATCGCCTGCTTGAATGGGTAGGTGATGTTGAGCCCGGTAAAACCGGTGTGCTGCGCGGCGTCAAGCAGGCCGGGCAGGGCGCTGTCGTCCAGTTGCAACTGGTCGGCATCGATCAGGCGGTACAGGTAACGCAAGGCCTGCGCGTCGCCTTCGTGTTCGTGCAGGGCGGGGGTGCGCGACAGCTGGATGCCGCGGCCGATCAGGCCGGCGAGGATGGCTTGTTGGCTCATGCCGTGCGCTCCTGGAACATTTCGGCGAAGTGGCTCAGGGCCATGCGGTAGCCATGGCTGCCCAGGCCGCAGATGACACCGACGGCGATGGAAGAGACGAACGACAGGTGACGGAACGGCTCGCGCTTGTGCACGTTGGACAAGTGCACTTCGATGACCGGCAGCTCGCTGGCCACCAGGGCATCGCGGATGGCGACCGATGTGTGGGTCCAGGCGCCAGGGTTGATCACGATACCGGCGCAACGGCCACGGGCGGCGTGGACCCAGTCGATCAGTTCGCCTTCGTGGTTGGTTTGGCGGAATTCGATTTCCAGGCCGTGGGCATGGGCAGTATCGGCACACCCTTGAGCCAGGTCGGCAAGGGTTTCATGGCCGTATTGGGCAGGCTCGCGGGTGCCCAGCATGTTCAGGTTGGGGCCGTTGAGCACGAGAATAAGGGGCTTCATGACGGGCATCACTTTGTTGTTGTTGGATGCGCTTAGTTTTGTACTGACTGGTTAGTTCCGTCAATTGGACAGCCACTTCGCACCGGGAAAGTGGGCGATTATCGAACTGCGTTGGTGATTACAAAATTGTAATGTTGCCGCCACCGCCCCGATAACCAACCCTTTCTACAGTCCCTCGCCAACGCTTCGCCGAGAGGACTTGATTCGTGCCCATCCCCCGCAAGATCGCCTTGCTCTGCCTGTTGCTGGCCGGTGCCACCAGCGCCCAGGCCAGCCAGAGCCTGAGCCTGCCCCAGGCGCTTGCCGCCGCCTTTGCCCAGAACCCGGAGCTGGCTGCGGCCGGCCGCGAAATCGGCATTGCCGAAGGTGAACGGCGCCAGGCCGGGTTGCTCCCCAACCCCGAGCTGGCCTGGGAAGTCGAGGACACCCGCCGTGACACCAGTACCACCACCGTCACCCTCAGCCAACCGCTGGAGCTGGGCGGCAAGCGCGGGGCACGTATCGCCGTGGCCGGTGCTGGCCAGGCCATTGCCCAGCTCGACCTGGAGCGCCAGCGCAACGGCCTGCGGGCCGATGTGGTGCAGGCCTTTCATGCAGCCTTGCGCGCGCAGACCGCGCTGGAGCTGGCGCAGCAGTCGCAGGCACTGACTGAACGCGGGCTGCGGGTTGTGCAAGGGCGGGTCACTGCGGGCCAGTCATCGCCGGTAGAGGCCACCCGTGCCCAGGTGCAACTGGCCCAGGCCCAGGCCGAAGTGCGCCGCGCACGCACCCAGCGCAGCGTGGCCTACCAGGCGCTGGCCCGCCTGACCGGCAGCCCGCTGGCAGGTTTCGACCAGCTGCAGGCCGCCAACCTTTCGCCGGGCGTTGCGCCCAACGCCGACGCTTTGCTTGAGCAGGTCGAACAGACCGTCGAATGGCGCCTGGCCGCTGCGCAGGTCGAGCGCGGCGATGCTTCCCTGGGTTCGGAAAAGGCCCAGCGTATTCCCAACCTCACCGTCAGCCTTGGCAGCCAGTACAGCCGTGAGGACCGTGAGCGGGTGAACGTGGTTGGCCTGTCCATGCCGTTGCCGTTGTTCGACCGCAACCAGGGCAATGTACTGGCCGCTGCGCGCCGTGCCGACCAGGCGCGTGACCTGCGCAACGCCGTGGAACTGCGCCTGCGCAGTGAAACCCGCAGTGCCGTGAGCCAGTGGGCCACGGCGATGCAGGACGTGCAGGCCTATGACCGCACCATCCTGCCCGCTGCGCAGCAGGCCGTGGATACCGCCACTCGCGGTTTTGAAATGGGCAAGTTCGCCTTTCTCGATGTACTCGACGCCCAGCGCACGCTGATCGAGGCCCGCGGGCTGTACCTCGAGGCGCTGGCCTCGGCGACCGATGCGCGCGCGCAAGTCGAGCGGATCTACGGCGACCTCGATGGCCTGAGCAACACACCGAATAGCAGGAGCAACAATGACTAACCCACGCAAGCTAGCCCTTCTGGCCGCCGCCGTCGCCGCACTCGGCCTTGGCGGCCTGGCCTGGACCGGCAACCTCGGCCAGGCGTCGAAAGCCGAAGCCCGGCACGACGATCATGGCCAAGACAGCCACGGCCACGCCGCAGAGCAGGCCACTGAGGGCCATGCCGAGGAGGGGCACGCTGAAGAAGAAGGCCAGCTGCACCTGTCCATCGCCCAGATCGAAGCCGCCGGCGTGCAACTGGCTGCCGCAGGCCCCCGTGAGTTGGGCATCGCCATCAGCTTCCCAGGTGAAATCCGCTTTGACGAGGACCGTACCGCCCACGTCGTCCCCCGTGTGCCGGGCGTCGTCGAGGCGGTGCACGCCGAGCTGGGCCAGGCGGTCAAGCGCGGCCAGGTGCTGGCGGTGATCGCCAGCCAGCAGATCTCCGACCTGCGCAGCGAGCAGCAGGCCGCCCAGCGTCGTCTGGAGCTGGCGCGGCTGACCTTCCAGCGTGAACAGCAACTGTGGCAGGAGCGCATCAGCGCCGAGCAGGATTACCTGCAGGCGCGCCAGGCATTGCAGGAGGCCGAGATCGCCTTGGCCAACGCCCGGCAGAAGGTCGCCGCCGTGGGCCCGGCCGGTGCCGGTAACCGCTATGAGCTACGTGCGCCATTCGATGCGGTGGTCGTGGAAAAGCACCTGACTGCAGGCGAAGTGGTTGACGAGACCAGCAACGCTTTCACCCTGTCTGACTTGAGCCGTGTGTGGGCCACCTTCGCCGTGGCCCCGCGTGACCTTGGCAAGGTCGTGACTGGCCGCGATGTCACGGTCAGTGCGCCGGACCTGGGCGCCCAGGTCGAGGGCAAGGTCAACTACGTCGGCAGCCTGCTCGGTGAGCAGAACCGCGCCGCTACCGTGCGCGCCACCCTGGCCAACCCCAACGGGGCCTGGCGCCCAGGGCTGTTCGTCAACATTGCTGTCAGCGTCGAGCGCTTCAAGGCCGCCGTGACGGTGCCGGAAAACGCCCTGCAAACCTGGGAAGAACAGACCGTGGTGTTTGCCCGCACCGAGGAAGGCTTCGAGGCCCGCCCGGTAACGACTGGCCGCCGCGATGCTGGCCAGGTAGAGATTCTCAGCGGCCTGGCCGCCGGTACTCAGGTAGCGGCCGCCGGCAGCTTTGTCCTCAAGTCGGAGCTGGGCAAAGGCTCGGCCGAGCACAGCCATTGATCACGGGGACACCTGCATGTTCGAACGCCTGATTCAATTCGCCATCGAGCAGCGCCTGGTGGTGATGCTGGCCGTGGTCCTGATGGCCGCGGTGGGTATCCACAGCTACCAGAAACTGCCGATCGACGCTGTGCCGGACATTACCAACGTCCAGGTGCAGATCAACACCGCCGCCCCCGGTTATTCGCCGCTGGAGACCGAGCAGCGCATCACCTTTGCCATCGAAACCGCCATGGCTGGCCTGCCTGGGCTGAAGCAGACCCGCTCGCTGTCGCGTTCGGGCTTGTCGCAGGTTACGGTGATTTTCGATGATGGCACCGACGTGTTCTTCGCCCGCCAGTTGGTCAACGAGCGCCTGCAAGTGGCTCGCGAGCAATTGCCCGAGGGGATAGAAGCGGGCATGGGGCCGATCTCCACCGGGCTGGGGGAAATCTTCCTGTGGACGGTGGAAGCCGAGGAGGGGGCGCTCAAGGAAGACGGCACACCCTACACCCCAACCGACCTGCGGGTGATCCAGGACTGGATCATCAAGCCACAGCTGCGCAATGTGCCGGGGGTGGCCGAGGTCAACAGCATTGGTGGCCATGCCAAGCAATACCTGATTGCGCCGGAGCCCAAACGCCTGGCGGCCTACAAGCTCACCCTCAATGACCTGATCGCGGCGTTGGAACGCAACAACGCCAACGTCGGCGCCGGTTACATCGAGCGCAATGGCGAACAGTTGCTGATTCGCGCACCGGGCCAGGTGGCGTCGGCCGAAGACATCGCCAACATTGTCATCTCCAGCGTCGATGGCACGCCAATCCGTGTCAGCCATGTTGCCGAGGTTGGCCTGGGCGAAGAGCTTCGCTCGGGTGCGGCCACCGAAAATGGCCGGGAGGTGGTGCTGGGCACGGTGTTCATGCTGATTGGCGAGAACAGCCGCACGGTGTCCCAGGCGGTCGCCGCCAAATTGGTCGAGATCAACCGCAACCTGCCCAAGGGGGTGGTGGCGGTGACCGTGTACGACCGCACCAACCTGGTGGAAAAAGCCATCGCCACGGTGAAGAAGAACCTGATCGAAGGGGCCATCCTGGTCATTGCCGTGCTGTTCCTGTTCCTGGGCAACATCCGCGCCGCACTGATCACCGCAATGGTCATCCCGCTGTCGATGTTGTTCACTTTCACTGGCATGTTCAGCAACAAGGTCAGCGCCAACTTGATGAGCCTAGGCGCGCTGGACTTCGGCATCATCGTCGACGGTGCGGTGGTGATCGTGGAAAACGCCATCCGCCGCCTGGCCCATGCCCAGCAACGCCATGGCCGCATGCTGACCCGCAGCGAGCGCTTCCATGAAGTGTTCGCCGCCGCCCGCGAGGCGCGCCGGCCGCTGATCTACGGGCAGTTGATCATCATGGTGGTGTACCTGCCGATCTTTGCCCTGACCGGTGTCGAGGGCAAGATGTTCCACCCCATGGCCTTTACCGTGGTCATGGCCTTGCTCGGCGCCATGATTCTTTCGGTCACGTTCGTGCCGGCGGCCATTGCCCTGTTCGTCACCGGCAAGGTCAAGGAAGAAGAAGGCCTGGTGATGCGCACGGCGCGCCAGCGTTATGCACCGGTGCTGGCCTGGGTGCTGGGCCGGCGCAAGGTGGCGTTTGCCGCCGCTGCCGCCCTGGTGCTGTTGTCCGGGGGCATGGCCAGCCGCATGGGCAGCGAGTTCATCCCCAGCCTCAGCGAGGGCGACTTTGCCTTGCAGGCCCTGCGTGTGCCGGGTACCAGCCTGTCGCAGTCGGTGGACATGCAGCAGCGCCTGGAGCAGGCGATCATCGCCCAGGTGCCGGAGGTGGAGCGGGTGTTCGCCCGTACCGGTACTGCCGAAATCGCCTCTGACCCGATGCCACCGAACATCTCCGACGCCTATGTAATGTTGCGCCCGCGCGAGCAGTGGGTAGATCCGGGCAAGCCGCGTGACGAACTGATCGCCGAGGTGCAACGTGCTGCCGCCAGCGTACCGGGCAGCAACTACGAGCTGTCGCAGCCGATCCAGTTGCGTTTCAACGAGCTGATTTCCGGGGTGCGCAGCGATGTGGCGGTGAAGTTGTTCGGTGATGACATGGATGTGCTCAACCGCACCGCCGCGCAAATCGCCAGCAGCCTGCAAGGTGTCGCGGGTGCGTCCGAGGTGAAGGTGGAGCAAACCACCGGCCTGCCGGTGCTGACCATCGACATCGACCGCGACAAGGCGGCGCGCCATGGCCTGAACGTGGGCGACGTGCAGGACGCCATCGCCATTGCCGTGGGTGGCCGCACGGCAGGCACACTGTATGAAGGCGACCGGCGCTTCGACATGGTGGTGCGCCTGCCCGAAACCTTGCGCACGGATGTGGACGGGCTTTCCAGCCTGCTGATTCCGGTACCGGCCAGTGCCATTGCGGGCGCTGCGCAAATCGGCTTTATCCCGCTGTCTCAGGTGGCCACGTTGAACCTGCAACTGGGGCCTAACCAGGTCAGCCGCGAGGATGGCAAGCGGGTGGTGGTGGTCAGCGCCAACGTTCGCGGGCGTGACCTGGGCTCGTTCGTGGAGGATGCCGAACAGACCCTGATCCAGCAGGTGCAGATTCCACCGGGTTACTGGACACGCTGGGGTGGGCAGTTCGAACAGTTGCAATCGGCAACCGAGCGCCTGCAGGTGGTGGTGCCGGTAGCCTTGCTGCTGGTCATGGCACTGTTGCTGATGATGTTCAATAACCTCAGGGATGGCTTGCTGGTGTTCACCGGTATTCCGTTTGCCCTGACCGGTGGGGTGCTGGCGCTGTGGTTGCGGGACATTCCGTTGTCCATCTCGGCGGGTGTGGGTTTCATTGCCCTGTCGGGGGTGGCGGTGCTCAACGGGCTGGTGATGATCGCCTTTATCCGTGGCCTGCGCGAAGAAGGGCGCCCGTTGCGGGTGGCGGTAGAAGAGGGCGCCTTGACGCGCTTGCGGCCGGTGCTGATGACCGCGCTGGTGGCTTCGCTGGGGTTCATTCCAATGGCCTTGGCCACGGGGACCGGGGCTGAGGTGCAGCGGCCGCTGGCGACGGTGGTGATTGGTGGGATCCTGTCTTCTACTGCGTTGACGTTGCTGGTTCTGCCTGCGTTGTATCAGTGGGCGTATCGGCGGGAAGAGGCGCAAGAGGGCTGAGAGCCAGGGGCCGCTTTGCGGCCCATCGCGACACAAGGCCGCTCCTACAGGATTGCGTATTTCCCTGTAGGAGCGGCCTTGTGTCGCGATGGGCTGCAAAAGCAGCCCCGACAATCTCAGACAGTACTACGAACTCCAGACTGCACGCCGTCTACCCCCCCCTCATCATGCAACGAAATCCGCGAAGTCTCCGGCAACGCCAACCCGCCCACCAGCGCCACCAGCGCAATCACCACCAGGTAAAACGCCGGTGCCAGGCTGCTGCCGGTCTGCCCGATCAGCCAGGTCGCCACCAGCGGCGCGGTGCCGCCAAACAGCGTATAGGCCACGTTGTAGGTAATCGCCGAAGCGGTGTAGCGGGTGCGGGTTGGGAAGCTTTCGGACAGCAACGCCGCAGTGACCACGCCACTGCACAACGCGCCCACCGCCAACAGAATCACCCCCAGCAGTGCACCCGACATCGAGCCAGAGCTGGCCAGCCAGTATGCCGGGAACACGCACAGCATCACCCACAGGCAAGTAAAGCCGATGGTCTTGCGCCGCCCCACTCGGTCCGAGAACGCGCCGGCCAGCGGGCAGCCGACGGCGGCGAACAGCAGGGCCACGGTGGTCACCAGTAGTGACTGTGCGCGGGTCAGGTTGCCTACCAGTTGCAGGTACGTGGCGAAGTAGGTGGTGAACATGTAGAACGACAGGGCGGTCAGCGAGATGAACGCCCCCAGGTTGCGAATGACCCGGCCATGGTGACGCAGGGTGTATTTGAGCGGTGAATGCTCATGTTCCTTGCCTTGGGCGACGGCTTCGCGGAATGCCGGGGTTTCTTCCATGCGCCAGCGCAGGTACAGACCGACCAGCCCCAGCGGCGCGGCAATCAGGAATGGAACGCGCCAGCCCCAGGCATTCATTGCCTCGGCCGACAGGCTGGCTTCCAGCCCATAGGCGATCACTGCGGCGCAGGCGAAGGCGGAAAAGGTCGAGACCGGCACGAAACTGCCGTAAAACGCACGCCTGTCGTTAGGTGCGTGCTCCATCAAGTAGGCACAGGCCCCCGCGTACTCGCCACCGGCAGAAAAGCCCTGCAGGCAGCGCGCCAGGGTGAGCAGCGCGGGGGCTGCCAGGCCAATGCTGGCGTAGGTCGGCAGCAGGCCGATCAGGGTGGTGGAGCCGGCCATCAAGAGGATTGTCAGCGACAGGATGCGCTTGCGCCCCAGGCGGTCGCCCAGCGCGCCGAACACGATCCCGCCCAGCGGGCGAAGGGCAAAGGCCACGGCAAACACCGCGAACGTTTTGAGCAACGCCACGCTGGGGTCTTCGCTGGCAAAGAACTGGCTGGCGATCAGCGTGGCAAGAAAGCCATACACGGCGAAGTCGAACCATTCGACGAAATTGCCGATGGCCGAGGCGGCGATCACCCTGCGCAGGGTGGCGGGGGATACCTCGTGAGGTGCGGACATGCGGGTGCTCTCCGGTTCCATTGGCAGCCATGATGAACGTGGCGCGGTCGGGCCGCGCCATCATTGTTGTGCTTGCCAGTAGATAACCGGGTGCAAAAAGGTGCTTTGTCGAGGGCGACCTCGGGATACCTGATTCAACCGGTATAACGGTTTACAGCCGGCCGACCTTCCAGGGGGCGTACTCCAGTTCGCTGTAGCCTTCGGCTTTGCCGTGCATGTCGGCCTTGAAGCCCGGCAGGCTGCTCAGGTCAAGCGCCATGCAGCGGCTGGTGAGTTCGGCTTGCAGCCTGCCATCGAGACGAAAGTCATCCGGCCGGTTCGGGTGGGGATAGATTTGTACCAGGCAGCCTTGGACCTTGCCCTGCGCATTCGCCTCGTAATAGAGCGAGGCCCGGCCGATGCTGTTTACCGGCTGGTCGCGGAACAGGTGCTGCCAGAAGAACTCACGTTGTGCATTGGCCTGGCGCCGTGGGGTATCCAGTGCCTGGGCGGCAGCGGGCAGATCCACGAACAGCGGCGCTCGTATTTCCGTCGTGCCGTCCTCGTCGCGCATCGACTTGGGCACCACGGGGTAGATGGTCTTCCAGCATTGCGCCTCGACCATGTTGGCCAATGCGTTGAAGTCTGAGCGGACCAGGTCGGCCGGTAATGCTCTTTCGTACTTCATCGGTGCTTTACTGGTTTTGCAACTGATGGGGGCGGAGTGCTGGTCGAGTTTGACATTCAGCATCACCACGCCAACCTGCTTGCCTGTATCTGCTGTGGCGATGCCCAGCTTCAGTACGTGTTGCATGTCGCTGACGAATGCCTTGCGCGCCTGTTTGTCCTCCTCGGAGGCAGGGCGGTTCTGGCAACCCGCCAAGGCGATGAGTGCAGCTGCCACGATTGCCGGAGACAACGGTCTGAGCACAGAAACTTCCTTGATGTGATAGAGCCGGCGTTAATGCCGGCGGTAATGAGAACCAATATTATCACTCGAAATGCTTGAGGGCTTTGTGTGGTTTGTGTGTAGGAAATGTATGGTTTTGCGGTATCGGCGCGATGGCCGATACCGCCCTGTGCATCAGAAGCGCATGTCCAGTGCCAGTTCGAAGGTGCGCGGCGGCCCCATGTAGTACTGGCTGTTGTAGGCCTGCTTGGCATACACCTCGTCGGTCAGGTTGCGCACCCGCCCGGTCAGCGTAGTGTGCTCATCCAGCCGGTAGCGGGCGAACGCGCCAAACAGGGTGTAGGCCGGGGCCTTGAGGCTGTTGGCATTGTCGGCATACACCGAGCCCACATAGCGCCCGTCCGCGCCCACCGACCACGCCGACGACAGGCTGTAGGTCAGCCACAGGTTGGCGACATTGGCCGGCACGTTGGTCGGTGCATTGCCTTTGCGCGACACCGATACGCCGTTCACCGCCTCGTTGAACTCATCGTACTGTGCATCGACATAGGCATAGTTGGCCTCGGCCAGCAGTTTCGGTGTCACCTGCAACCGCCCGGACAGCTCGATACCGCGTGAGGTCTGCTGCCCGGCCTGGACCGTGAGGTTGGCGTCGTTGGAGTCGCGGACGGCAAAGTCCTTGCGCACGATCTGGTACAGCGCCAGCGTCGCGGCACCGCGCCCATCGAGGAAGTCGAACTTGCTGCCCACTTCCCATTGCTCGCCCTTGGACAAGTCGAAAAGGCCGACATTGGAGTAGGTCGCCGCTGCCAGCGAGCCGGCCGGCAAGTCGGCGGAAGAGCTGTACTGTACGTACACGCTGGCCGAAGGCGTCAGCGCATAGGTCAGGCCGATGCGCCCGGACAGCGGCTCCCAGCGCCGCTCGAAGTAGGCCGGCGAAGTTGGCGTCACTGCGCCGTAGTTGGTGACGTCCATGTCCAGGTGGTCGTAACGCAGGGCGGTCAGCAGGGCCAGGCGCTCAGTCAGCTGCAAGCGGTTTTCGGCGAAAACCGCGCGGTTGATGACCTCGTGGCGGCGTTGCTTGGTCAGGCCGGCATTCACACCAGGGATGTCATCGAAGCTGCCGGGGTCGAAGTGCTCGGCATCGACCACGTCACTCCAGCTGCTGGAGGTGGGGTAGAGGGTCTGGCGCATGCGCGAGTACTCCAGCCCCAGCGACCACTGGCTGGCCAGGCCGAACAGCTGGTTGTCATGGCGCAGCTCGATGCGGTCGCCCAACAGGTTCTGGTCGTGGCGCTGCAAGTAGGGGCTGCTGCGCTGCACCTTGCCATCGCGGGTGTAGGTGTAACGTTCGAGGTTGCGGTAATCGCGCTGGGCGTTGTAGTGGTACAGCGTGTTCTGCACGCTGGTGCTGTCGCTGATCTGGTAGTCGAGGATCGAACGCAGCCAGCGCACCCGCTGCTCATAGCGGCCATCGCCAACGTTGTAGTTTTCGAAGCGGCGGCTGTTGTCGATTTTCATCGTGCTGCGCCCCGGCAAAATCGGCGAGCCCCAGTACGGGCTGTCTTCGCGGTCTTCCTGGTATTCCAGCGCCAAGGTGTGGGTGAGGTTGGGCGTCAGGTCGCTGAGCAGCGAAAAGGCCAGGCTGTCGGTGTGCCGTTCGTTGCGGTCGACATAACCGTTGCCATGCCCGCGGCTGAAGTCCAGGCGCATGAAATGCCGGGCATCGGCGGGGTTGCTGGCCAGCGCCTGGTTGATGCCGAAGGCCACTTCGCTGTCGTCGAAGCTACCGTAGCGAATACGCCCGTCAATGATCTGCTGGTCGCGGCTGGCGAGCTTGGTGATGTAGTTGATCGAGCCGCCCACCGCCCCCGCGCCATGCAGGAACGAAGACGGCCCGCCAATCAGCTCGACGCGGTCGAGCACCCAGGCATCCACCGGGCGAGTGGCGCTGCTGTAGCCCAAGTTGATGCCGTTGTACAACTGGGTGACCTGGTTCTGGGTGAAGCCGCGGTAGGCGACGAAGCCGCCAAAGCCAGGGTTGGCCGAAGCGTTTACACCGGTCATGGCGTTGATCACGTCCTGGCTGTCCTTGGCGCCGCGTTCTTCGATCAGGCGGCGGTCCGAGACGCTGACCGAGGCGGGCGTTTCTCGCGCGGTGAGGCCCAGGCGCGAGCCGGTGCGGATCGGCTCGTCCAGTTGCACGCCGCTGGCGGCGTCGCGTTCGCCGTCGATGGTGGTGGCGCCAAGTTCTACAGGGGCGCTGCCGGCCCAGGCAACGCTGCAGGTGCCCATGATGAGCAGCAGGGAGGTATTGCGAAGCATGTTTGTGTGTCTTCCACGCAAGGTTCATGGCTGACGGCGAGCGCGCACAGGCGCGCCCGGCTGAAGTCAGGCGAAATGAAGTGAGGCTGCGGGGAAGACGGCAGGGGAGGCGCGGGGGTTGAGGGCGGGGCGTTGATAGCGCGGTGGCGGTTGTGCCCAGCTGCGCACCACGATGGGCGAGGTGGCCACGGCTTGCGCCGGGGTGAATGACCAGCCACCACTGCTGAGCGGTACCGCCAGGCCGAACGATGAGCACACCGGGCAGTCGAGCTGAGCCATGTGCTGGTCGCCGCCGGCGCCGTCCAGGTCGATGGCCACGCCGTGCTCGCTGTTGACGGAGCAGAAACCACCTTCCAGGCCGGCCAGGCGCAGGCCGCCCATCTGCCCATGGTGCAAACCGCACAGCAACAGGCTGAACAGGACGCTGGCATAGAGCGCCCAGGCAGTCAGCGTGCGAGTGTGCCGGGTGGTTTTCATGGCGGCGAATCTACCATTCGGATGAACGGTCGGGTAGTGCTTTTGCTGCAGCACGATCGCTTGTAGGAGCGGCCTTTTGTCGCGACAGGGGCGCAAAGCGCCCCCCAAGACCTGTCAGGCCGCCCGCTCCAGCGCATCCAGTAAGTCGACAAACTCCATCGCCAGCTTGTGCCGTGGCGCCAGATGTACCAACGGCACCGACGCCTGGTGCGACTCCCGCATCTTGATCGAGCTGCTCAAGTACACCGGCAGCACCGGCAGGCCTTCGTTGCGCAACTGCTCGACCAGGGTCTGGTGCAGCGCGGTGCGCCCGGCGAACTGGTTCACCACTACACCTTCCACCTGCAGTGCCGGGTTGTGGTCCTGGCGCAGCTCCTCGACCTCGGCCATGACGCAGTGCAGGGCCTGGCGCGAAAAGCTGTCGCAGTCGAACGGGATCAACAAGCGCTCGGCCGCCACCAGCGCGCTGAAGGTGTAGAAATTCAGCGCCGGCGGGGTGTCGATGTAGATCCGCTCGTAGTCCTCGCCCAGTTCCACCAGCAGTTTGCGCAGCTTGTTGATCTTGAACTTGCTCTCCAGCTTGCTCTGCAGATCGCTGAGGTCAGGGCTGGCGGTGACCAGGTGCAGGTTGCTGTAGCGGGTTTCGGTGATCGCCACGCGGTGCTTCTTGCCAGCGGCGGTAACCGGCGACAAGGTTTGACGGAAGAAATCGGCGATGCCGGCAGGTATGGCGTCATTGACCAAGCCGGTCAGGTAGTAAGTGGCATTGGCCTGCGGGTCGAGGTCGACCAGCAGGGTCCGATAGCCCTCGGCGGCACTGGCTGCGGCGAGGTTGCAGGCAATGCTGGATTTGCCCACGCCACCTTTCTGATTGAAAACCACACGACGCATGAGACGCTCATCCATGAAGTGTAAATGTCAGGTTGGGGTCAATCCTATGACTGAAACACTGCAGTTTTATGACAAAGATTGTTACAAGCTCACAATCAGGGGGCTCAGGCGATGGCCACCCGGTTGCGCCCTTGCTGCTTGGCCTGGTAAAGCGCCCGGTCAGCCAGGCCCAAAGCTTCCATAGGCTTGCTGCCCGCATCACCATCCCAGCGCGCCACCCCCAGCGAAATCGTCACTGCCCCCACGGGCTCCACAGGCGTGTCCTGCACTGTCACCCGCAGCCGTTCGGCCACCGCCGCCGCCACTTCCAGGCTGGCCCCTGGCAGCAGCATCAGGAATTCTTCGCCCCCGGTGCGGCAAAGCAGGTCACCTTCGCGGCAACAACGGCGCATCAATTCCGCCAGCCGGCGCAGCACCTGATCACCCACCTCATGCCCATGGTTGTCGTTGACCCGCTTGAAGTGATCGATATCCAGCTCGATGGCCGCAAATGCTCTTCCTTCGGCTTCCAGCAGCGACAGGCTGAACTCCAGGCTGCGGCGGTTGCCCAGGCCCGTCAGCGGGTCGGTCTGGGCGTCACGATTGAGCCGGCCAATCCGCTCTTGCAGCAAGTTCAAGCCGAACAGCAACGCGCGCTTGAGTTCTGCTGCCTCGAAGTACCAGGCCCGCACCTGATGCAAATGTTCGGCGGTGCCGGCGCGGTCCATCGAGCGGGCACCCGCGGCCAGTTGCCACAGCGGCCGGGCGATGGTCATGGCCAACCACCACAGCAGCAGGCTGCCAACCAGCGCCAAGGGTGCCGAAGTGCCGACGACGTTCAGCACCAGGTGGCTCAGTGGCGTCACCGTCTGCGCCAAGGGCTGCTGCGCGACCACGCCCCAGCCGGCGCTGGGTACGGTGGCGAAGCCGGCGAGCATTTCCACGCCCAGGCTGTTGGTCAGTTGCCGAGTACCGCTGTCCAGTGTCGCCAACTGGTCTACCAGCGCGTTGCCCTCCACCACGGTGCCTACCCGTTCGCTGTTGGGGTGGTACAGCAGGCGGCGGTTGCGATCGACTACGTACAGGTAAGAACCGTCCTTGTAGAAGTGCTCGCCCAGCAGGCTGTTGAGGATATTGCGCTCACGCAGGTACAGGCTGCCGCCCACATAGCCCAGGTAGCGGCCGTTGCTGTCGAAAATGGGTTGCGAGAGCGCCACCACCAGGTTGTCGGCCGCCGACAGGTAGGGCGTGGAAACCAGTGGACGGCGTTCGTGCAAGGCTTCCTGGGCACCGGGCGACTGCACGTGGGTGCCGACCAGGTGGCGCAGCGGGGCTGGGGATACTGCCAACAGCACGCCGTTGGCGTCGATCACGAAGGTGGAGTTGAAGGCCATGCTCTGGCCCAGCACACGCTCGGTTTCCACCTGCAGCGCAGCACCATCGCTCAGCTGACGGCCCTGCAGGCTGGCGCTGAACGCCAGTTGCTGCAGGGCGTTGCCGATGAAGGTTTCGGTGATGCTGGCCAGCTTCGTCGCATACACCCGGTTGGCTTCCAGCGCGTTGTCGATCAGCAGTTGGCGCTGCACTCGGTAGCTGGCGAAGTAGCTGGCGCACAGCATGACCACTGCGGTAAGGGCGCAGAGCACCAGAATGAGTGTACGTAAATCCAGGCGCAATCCATGCTTGGCGTGTGGCAATCCTGACCTCGGGTGATCGAAAAGGGCTACTGAACGGGAGTGGCCTGGTGCGCCGCGGTCAAGAACCTGCCTTGTCCAGTGCGTCGAGTTCGTCCTCCACCTGCTGCATGCGCTGTTCGACCAAGGCCTGAACGTTTGCATCTTGGGCGGTTTCACGCATCAGGGTGGTGAGTTTTTCGCTTAGGCGTTTGCCGGCTTCGGTGTCTTCCAGGGCACGGGCCTTGGCCGGGTCCTGGGTGGCGGCGACGATGGTGGCGAACTCGGCGTCGCTGAAGTTCTTTTCGCTGTACAGGCGGAACAGGTCCTGGCGCTGGTCCTCGACGGTGAGGTGCTTGCGCAGTACGTCCTGAATGCTCGCCTGCGACAGCTGTGGGTGAGTGCGGCCCAGCAGTGCGGCCATGCGCTCGATGTTGTGTGTGTAGGCGTCCTGCAGCGGTAGCTGGGCAAGGATCTGTTCTTCACGGGAGGGTTTCTGGTCGCAGGCGGTGAGTGCGGCAGTCAGCAACAGGGGCAACAGCAACTTCTGGAAGCGCGACATGGCATGGCCTGGTTGGGCAGTGAAGACCGCTGATTATACCGATGTCCGCCTGGCCACGACGAGCCCTGTGATTTGCCTTGTGCGGCGCGCTGGGGTAGAACCTTGCCCTCCCGATCATGGGCAGTAACCCGATGCCGAACTGGACCCTGCAACCCGTGGCGCGAGACGCCATTGCCGAAGTGCTGGCGTTTGTCGACAGCGCCCGCCGCGAGCTGTTTCCGATGCTCGCCAACGCGCCATTGCCGCGTGACCTGGCGCATTTTGCTGAAGCATACCTGGACGGCGCGGGCTGTTTCCTGGAAGCCCGTGATGCTGGGCGGCTGGTCGCGGTGATCGGTTACCTGCCCTATGATCATCGCTTTACCCAGTTTGATTACCACGCAGTACGGGTCGTCGAGGTGGTGCGCCTGTTCGTGTTGCCGGGGTACCGCAGGCATGGTCTGGCTGCGGCCCTGTTCTGCGCATTGCGCGAGCGGGCGATGCTGGCGGGTATCGACCTCCTGTACCTGCATACTCATCCGTTTCTGCCGGGTGCGATTGCATTCTGGGAGCGACAAGGGTTTGCGGTGGTTGATGTGGAGAAGGACCCGGTCTGGCAAACCACACACATGCAATTGCGATTACGCTGACCTGTAGGAAAGCCCCTACGACGGTGCTTTGGGTGTGATCGACGCGTTCATTTCAAAATCTACCTGGCTTGCTAACCTTCCCTCGTGTATGGCTTTTTAACAGCACCCAAGGGAGATTCACAATGGCGCACATGGCCCTGTACAAACTCAAACTGCTGGACGAGTTCGAAGACCGCACAGACCTGTGGACCTTCGGTGATTTCGAGAGCAGGTTGATGGACCTGTGGCGCGGGGCAACGCGGCATGATGCCAAAGGCATCATCAATGCTGCACACAAGGAACGGCGTTGGCCCAGGGCGGTGAAGCGCTATTTGCTGACGAATTATCGGGCGTTTGGCAATGTCAGTTCGGAGGTGGAGCGCACGTTTGACGAGGTGCTGGCGGCGATGAGCGCACAGGAGAGGGCCCAGTGGGGGTTGCTGCCTGCTGGTAATTCAGTTGCCTGAAAAACCCAGGGGCTGCGCAGCAGCCCCACTCAGGCGACGCATTGCATCAGAACCCGCCTGACAACGGCCATTCCACCGCCAGCCGTATCTGGTCGCCATCCAGCTCCGCCTGCGCCGTGTTCCCCCGGTGCACGTTATGCCTGACCGAGAACGTCGTGCCTTTGGCCTTGCCACTCTGTACCACGTAACGCGCTTCCAGGTCGCGCTCCCAATGCTTGCCACCCTTGCCATACCCCAAGTACGCATACCCGCCATTGGGGTCGACGTGCGTGCCATCGATATCGAAGCCACGCACATACAACGCCACCAGGTTCAACCCCGGCACGCCGTAGGCGCCCATGTTCAGGTCGTAGCGCGCCTGCCATGACTTCTCGTTCGGTGCGTTGAAGTCCGACATCTGCACAGCGTTGGCGATGAAAATCGCGCCGCGCGTCACGTAGTCGAAGGGCGTGTTGCCGTCCACTTGCTGCCAGCCCAGGCTGAAGCTGTGTGGGCCCTGGTTGTAGCGCGAGAGCAGGCTCCAGGTGGTGTTGTCGATGCGCCCGGATAGCGCTTTGCCGGTGTCGGTGGTGCGATACAGGTTGAGGTCCAGGCTGATGCTGCGCTGGTCATCCAGGGCGTGGCTGAGGGTACTGCCCAGGTAGTGCTGGTTCCAGCTGTCCTCGTAACGTGAGGTGTACAGGCTGGCGCTGAAGGCGGCGCCGGGGTTCCACACGGCACCGGCCAGGTCGAAGCTGTTGCCCTGGCGGCCGTTGGAGTAGTTCACCACAAAGCCCTGATCGTGGCTGGAAGCGTTGCGGTCGGTGCTTTCGTTGAAGTGCCCGGCTACCAGCTTGAGGTTGTCGACTTCATTGCTGGTGAGAAAGAAGCCCGTGGCAGTCTCGGGCAGCAGGCGACTGTCGGAGGAACTGAACACCGGCGTCTTGACCCGTTGCTCACCGTAAGACAGCACCGTATCGGACACGCGCAGTTTCAGTGCCGCACCTGCGCGGCTGTACTCGTTTTTAGGATGCCCGTCGTTATCGACCCCGAGCAAGCGCGCCTTGCCCGCCCGCCCGCCACCACTGTCGAGTTGCACGCCCAGGTAGGCATGGGCATCGACCCCGACACCGATCAGGCCTTGGGTGAACCCGGACTGGAAGGTACCCATCAAACCATAGGCCCATTCCTCGGCCTTGCCATTACGCTCGTTGCGCGGTTTGTAGGCATTGCGCGCTGCGCTGTTGCGCCCACCGTGCTTGTAGTCGCGCTGGTCGAAAACGCTGCGGTTGAGCAGGTTCCAGCTGCTGTCCGCGAGAAAACCATTACTCTGCGACTGGGCAGTGTCGGCCAGGGCGAGCGGGGCCAGGCCCAGTAGCGGCAGTGCCAGCAATAACCGGTTCATTGCCCGGCCTCGAGCTTTTGCAGTTGTGCGGCGAAGCGGGCTTTGGCCCGTGCCGGCAAGTTCGCCGGCAACGCCGCTGCGGGCGCATCACCTACCTGGATCACCATCACCATGCCCATGGCCAGGTGGGGAATGCACTGAATACCGTACACACCAGGCACGCTGAAGGTTTGCTCGAACACCTGGTTCAGTTTGCTCTTGAACGGCTCGGCACCGGCGGGCAGCAGGCCCGCCACGCTGGCGGCATTGTGCCCGCTTTGGGTGGGCAGAAAGCGCACGCTGTCGCCGGGGGCAATGTGCAAGTGGTCCGGTTCGTAGACCATGGCGCCGTCGCTGCCGCGGTTGAGCATTTTTACTTCATGCACTTCGGCCAGCACGGCCGGGGCAAGCAGGGCGCTGGCAAGCAGCAGGGCGACAGGGCGAAACAGCATGGGCAGAACTTCCGGGTTCAGGGGGCGCGAAAGCGCAGAATGCGCGCGCCGTCGTAAGGGTCGGTAAGGTAGTGGGCGTGGACGCCGAAGGTACTCAGCAGGCGCTCGGGGGTGAGTACGTCGAGTGGTTTGCCAAGGGCGACCAGGCGGCCCTTGTCGAGTACCGCCACACGGTCACAGGTGAGCGCCTGGTTGAGGTCGTGCAAAGCCACCAGGGTGGTTACCGGCAGGGCCTGCACTTGCTGCAGCAGGCTTAGCTGATGCTGGATGTCCAGGTGGTTGGTCGGTTCGTCCAGCAGCAGTACCTGCGGGCGTTGGGCCAAGGCGCGGGCGATGTGCACACGCTGGCGCTCGCCACCGGACAGCGAGCCCCACAGGCGCGTACGCAGGTGCAAGGCATCAAGGTCGGCCAACGCTTGCTCGACGATGTCGCGGTCCTGCCGGGAGAACGGCGCCAGGGCCGAGAGCCAGGGCGTGCGGCCCAAGGCAACCGCGTCGAACACGCTGATCGCATCGAGGGTGTCGGCCTGTTGTTCGACCAACGCCAAGGCCTGGGCTACATGGCGGCGAGGCATCTGCGCCAGCGGTTCGCCCATCAGCTGTACGTTGCCGCAGGTGGGTTTGCGCAGCCCTGCCAGCAACTTCAGTAGCGAGGATTTGCCCGAGCCGTTGGGGCCGACGATACCCAGGGTTTCACCAGCGACAACGCCAAGGTCGATACCGCTGAGTACGGCATTGCCGGCCAGTTGCAGCCCCAGCCCCTGGCAACTCAGTGGGTGCACTTGTACAGCAGCCAGGAGGGTCATGGGCGCCCCCGGCGGCTGACCAGAATCAGCGCGAAAACTGGCGCGCCGATCAGCGCGGTAACCACACCTACCGGGATCACCTGGCCGGTGATCAGCGTGCGTGAGAGGATGTCTGCAGCAATCAGGAACAGTGCGCCACCCAGCGCGCTGGCAGGCAGCAGGCGGCTGTGCCCGGGGCCTAGCAGCAGACGCAGGGCGTGGGGTATTACCAGCCCGACAAAACCGATGGCACCGACAATGGACACCATCACCGCCGTGACCAGCGCTGCACAACTGATCAGCAACAACTGGGTACGCCGCACCGGAATGCCCAGCGAGGCTGCCGAATCGGCACCAAACGTGAAGGCGTCCAGCGCACGGCGATGCCACAGGCACACCAGCAAGCCGAACAGCGCCACCGGCACAGCCAGCCACACCGAAGGCCAGCGCACGCCGCTGAGGTTGCCCAGCAGCCAGAACAGGATACCGCGCGCCTGCTCGGCGGTGGCCGACTTGGTGATCAGGAAGGCGGTCAGGGCATTGAACAGTTGCGAGCCAGCGATACCGGCAAGGATCACCTGAGCGTTGTTGCTGCTGGGGCCGGCCGCGCGGGCCAGCAGCAGCACCAGGGCGAATGCGGCCCCGGCGCCGATGAAGGCCCCGGCGGACATGCTCAATGCCAGGCTACCCAGGCCCAGCAGGCCGACCAGCACCGCGCCGGTCGAGGCACCGGCAGATAGCCCGAGCAGGTACGGCTCGGCCAGGGGGTTGCGCAACAGCGCCTGGAGAATCACGCCGCAGGTTGCCAGCCCGGCGCCGCACGCGGCTGCGACCAGGGTACGGGTCAGGCGGTAGTTCCAGACGATGCCGGCGTCGATCGGGTCGACCGGGTAGCCGGCCTGCCACAGGTGGTTGGCCAGCACCTGGCCGACCACGCTGGGCGACAGGCTGGTTTCGCCGATGGCGGTACCGGCCAGCAGGGCGGCCAACAGGGCTGCCAGGGCAACCACGATGCAGGGTAACAGGCGCATCATCACTGGGCTGCTTTACCGCTGGCGAAGGCTGTGGCTAGCGTCTGCACGCCGCGGAACAGGCGGATGCCGGCTTGCATGGCGTCGGCGTCAAGAATGATGATGCGATCGTGCTTCACCGCATCCATGTTGCGGGTTACCGGGTCGCTGCGCAGGAATTCGAGCTTTTTCTGGTAGTCGTCGGCGGGGAAGCGGCGGCGGTCCATGCGGGCGATGATCAGCCAGGTGGGGTTGGCCTTGGCCAGGGTTTCCCAGCCTACGGTCGGCCATTCTTCGCTGGACTCGACCACGTTGCGCACACCCAGGGTGCGCAGCATGAAGTCGGCGACGCCCTGGCGGCCGGCCACATAAGGGTCGATGTCGAGGTCGGCGCTGGAGAACCAGAACAATGCCGAGGTGGCCGACAGGTCCTTGCCGGCCAGTTGCGCCTTGGCACTGTCCAGGCGGCCTTTGAGCTCGGCATTCAGAGCATTGCCGCGGTCCTGCACATCGAAGATCTCGGCCAGCTGGCTGATGCTCTTGTAGATGCTGCTGACCTGGAACGCCTGCAGACGGGTGCCGTCGGCGCCGACCAGGTTGTCCTTGCCTTCGCAGTCCGACGGCAGCAGGTAGGTGGGGATCTTCAGTTCATCGAACTGTTCGCGGGTGCCGACCACGCCCTGGGCACCGACCATCCATTCGAACTGCACCGCCACCAATTGCGGGCGCTTGCCGACCACGGCTTCGAAGCTGGGGTCGTTGTCGGCCAGGCGCGGCACCTTGGCGTTCACTGCCTGGTACTCGGGCAGCACGTTGTTGAACCACAGCGAGGTGCCCGCCAGCTTGTCGCCCAGCCCCAGTGCATAGAGCATCTCGGTACCGGCCTGGCCGATGGTGACGGCGCGCTGTGGCGCCTGGGCGAACGTCTGCGGCTTGCCGCAGTTGTCGAGCGTCAGCGGGTAGTGGGTGGCCGCGGCCTGGGCCAGGCCGGTAAGGCCTAGGCCGGCGAGCAGGGTGACGAAACGGGGCAGCATGCTGGGCGATCTCCTATCGGACAGTTCGGGTGAGGAACGCGCGGACAGGCATCGCCGAGCCCCTGCCGGTGGCAGGGGCAACACTGATGGCCAATCCCGGACACCCCGCCGGTTGGTGAATGTAGGCCGGCAGGTCTCCTGACTGGTGCGTCATGGCCCGGCTCCGGCCTTCCCGGGCGGTCTGGCCCAGTGGCATCGATGGAGCAGGCTCGGCACCTACAGTTGCGGGGGCAGTTCCGTTTGGCCCGTATTGGCGGGCCTGGGATTCCCTATTAGTTCCGTGGTGGAAACCGGCGGCCCGCATGGTAGACCATCGCGCCGCCGGGTGAAAACGCTTTTCAGAAGTACTTCAGCCAGGCGATGTCGCGGCGCCGCTGCTTCAGTTGGGCGAACCCGCGTACTGGCAGGTACAGCGAAGCCGCCAACAGCACCGCGCTCAGCCACACCGCTGCAATGCTCTCGAAGCCGAAGTAGTCGCCCTGGTTGAGGCCTAACAGCGCCACGCTGGCCAGGTACAGCAGCTTCAGCACATACAGGTGCAGCAGGTAGAAGAACATCGGGGCCGCACCGAACACCGCCAGGGCACTGATCCAGCGCGCCTGGCCGGCCCGCTCGAAGGCGCGCAGCAACACAAGGCCGCAGCCCAGGGTCAGGGCCAGGAACAGTAGCGACGGTGGGTATTTGGTGATGTTGAAGAAGCTCATCAACGTTTGCGTGAAGGTGGGGTAACCGCTCCACGGCGCCTCACCATAGCCGTTGAACAGGCGCAGCAGGACAAAGCCCAGGAGTGCGAGCAACCCGGCCGTCAGCAGGCGTTGCTGGCGTTGTCCGGCCTCGCTGCCGCGCGCGAACCAGGGGCCCAGGCCATAACCCAGGGCAATGACGCCGATCCACGGCAGCACCGGATACGACGTGCGCAGGCGCAGGTTTTCCGACCATTCAAGCCAGCCGCGGTCGTGCAGGATTGCCCAGGGCACGTGCAGGGCTGACCCCACGCCAACGTGCAGGCCGTCGAGCAGGTTGTGGCCGGCGACGATGATGGCGCCCAGGGTGAGCAGTGCGGCGCGTGGCAGCCACACCAGCAGGGACAAGGCGATCATGCTGACGCCGATGGCCCAGATCACTTGCAGATAGATCACGCTGGGCGGCAACTGGAAGGTCCAGGCGAAGTTGACCAGGGTGAACTCCAGCACCACCAGGAACAGCCCGCGCTTGAACAGGAATGCCGAGACATCGCTACGGCCCTGATGCTTCTCGCCGTACAGCCAGGCCGACAGGCCGGTCAGCAGGACGAACACCGGTGCGCAGAGGTGGGCCAGTGTGCGGCTGACGAACAGCGCAGGCTCGGTGCTGTCGATGGCCATGGGGTCGCTGACCTGGCGGTGCAGGAAAAAGGTCTCGCGGACATGGTCCAAAAGCATGAACAGGATCACCAGGCCGCGCAGGGCATCGATGCTCTGCAGGCGCTGGGTGATCAAGGTGGGCGTGGCGCTGGCGCTTGTCATGGAGGGTCGCTGATAGGAATGAATGTCATGTGAAACGTTATCTTATAACTAATTTATTGGAGGCTGGTAGAGGTTTTTGTGTTGCCTGTGCAGGCCTCTTCGCGGGCGCGCCCGCGAAGAGGCCGGTTCAGGCAACTCAGGTCAGAAGGTGTAATCCACCGTCGCAAAATACGAGCGCGGCATCCCCATCAACCACTGCTGCCCGCTGAACGCCGACTGCACATACTCGCGATCGAACAGGTTGTTCAACTGCAACCCCAGCCGTACATCAGGCAACACCTGCCAGGCGATGTTGGCATCGACCACGGTGTAGCCGGGGGCGCTTTGGGTATTGGCGGTGTCGGCATAACGCTCATCCACATAGCGCGCGCCAATGCCGGCTTCCACCTGTTGGCCGAAACCTTTGCTCAACCACAGGTTGGCGGTACGCCGTGGCACGTTTGCCGGCCGGTTGCCGGCACGGTCCTGCGCCACGCCGCCGACCATCTCGTCGAAGTCGTCATACCTTGCGCGCACCAGCGATGCGTTGGCAGACACCTGCCATTGGTGCGCCAGCGCCAGTTCCAAGGTCGCTTCGAGGCCATCGGAGGTCTGCTGGCCAGCCTGTTGCTTCTCGTGGGTGATCGGGTCGTCTACCAGCAGCTTCTTCTTGACGATGTGGTAGGCGGCCAGTGTCCATTCGCCACGGCCTTCCCAGAAGCGCTGCTTCAGGCCTACCTCGGTCTGCTTCGCTTCGGTCAAGTCATAGTGCATCTGGGTGGGGCTGAGGCTGATGAGGTTGTTGACCCCTTCCTCGCTGGTGGAGTACTGGCCATACAGTGACAGGTCGTCAGTGACCGCGAACACCAGCCCAGCGCGCCAGTTGCCACCTTGCAGGCTGCGGTCACTGCGGCTGTCGTTGGTCAGGTTGTCGCGGTCGATGTGGTTCTGGTCGCGGCGCACGCCGGTTACCAGCGACAGCCGGTCGCTGAGCTGCAGGCGGTTCTCGGCGAACAGGGCAAAGGTATGGGTGGTGGACAAGGTTTGCGGTCGCAGCGGCGAGGCACTGTGGAACCCACCGGGCTGCGGTTGCCATGGGTCGATGTAGTCGCCGCCGACATCGTTGTAGGGTGAATTGCTGTCGACGTTGAAGCGCACCTTGTTGTACTCGGCCCCGACCACGGTCTTGCTGGCCAGGCCGAACAGGGTGTGGTCGAAGGTGAAGGTCTGGCGGTCGCCGAACTGTTCCTGGTTGTGCTTGATCTCCAGGTAGCTGCCGCGCAGCAACTGCTGACGCTCGGCGTCCCAGCTGTAGTCTTCGGCGTTGCGCCAGTGGCGGCGGCTCTTGATGTAGTACAGCTGGTTGCTGGCGCTGAGGTGGTCGTTCAGCGTCCAATCGGTGGTCAGCCGGGTCCACTCGTCGTCATAACGCTGCACGTCATTCTGTACGTTGTAGTTCTTGTTGCGCAGGCTACTGCGATAGTGGCCGTCGATCAGCGGCGTGCCGTAGTAGTTGGCGGGCTGCGCCTCGCCACGGTCGTGGGCGAGGGTGAAGCTGAGGTCGTCACTGGCATCGAAACGCAGCGCTGCGCTAACGGCCAGGCTGCGCGAATGGGTGCGGTCGACCCAACCATTGCCATCTTGCTGGTTCAGCGTAAGGCGATAGCTCAGGCGCTCGCTGAGGCTGCCGCCGCTGTCCAGGCCGAGCTGCTGACGGTCCCATGAGCCGTAGCCCAGACGCAGGTGGTTGCGCACTTCGCCGGCAAACGTTTTTTTCGGGATCACGTTGACGACCGCGCCGGTGGCGCCTTCGCCATGCAGTACCGAAGCCGGGCCGCGAATCACATCGATACGTTCGACCATCCACGGGTCGACAGGGAACGTTTGCGTGCCGGCGCCGGTGTAAAGGCGCGCGCCGTCGAACAGGGTCATCACCGAACTGTGCCCGGCAAAGCCGCGGGCGGACAGGCCGGTGCCGCCGTCGCCTGGGGAGCCGACGAAGGTGATGCCCGGCGAGCGGGTCACCGCATCCTGCACGGTGAGGTTGTTGCGCTGCTGAATCTGCTCGGCACTGATGCTGCTGGTACTGGCGGGTGTTTCCAGGGCACTCAGGCCAAGGCGCGAGCCGGCCTGGGTAGGCGTGGCCAGGTCGATGGCGTGGCTGTCGAGGGTGTCGGTGATGGCCGTGGAAGGCAAGGCCAGAGGCGGCGGGGCACGGTCATCGGCCAAGGCCGGCAGGGCGACGGCCAGGCAGGCCGCCAGGGGGTGAAGCTTGAACATACGGGACATGTCGTTCCACTGCTGCAGGAATGAATGCATCCCGGTGGAAAACACGCAAAGGCGAACCATGCAGGCAGGCGCGCGCACGGATTCCGGCCTGCGCCCGCCCACCGCGGGTTGCCAAGTGAAGCTCCAGGCCGGTCTCCGGGCTTGCGAGGGGCATGAAACCTTCACCTTCCCATGCCGGAGCACAGTGGTATCTCGAAGGGTTCGCTCGCTTACCGTTGCGGGGGCAGCGCCGGACTTGTCGTGGGCAACACGACGCACCGGCTTCCCGTTTCACCCTGCGCGCGGCGGCGCAGGACACCTGAAACTGGCGCGCATCTGACCATTGAAACGCGGGGGCGTCAAATTTGCTTGGGCAATGGAGGTGGGTTAGGCCTGCAAAGGCTAGCGTCCGCGGCGCCGCGAAACCCGTGCCTCGATGTTCTTGCGCCCGATCAACAGCGGGGGCTTCTCTACCACCGGCTCATCCGCCAGCCATTTGTACATCACCAGGCAGTCCACCAGCCCCAGGCGGGCATGGCGATAGGCCTTGGGCAAGCGGCCAACGGTCTCGAAGCCCAGCTTGTGCCAAAGCGCCACGGCCACTTCATTGCTGGCCACCACCGAGTTGAACTGCAGGGCCAGAAAACCTTCCTGGCGCGCCAGCTTCTGCGAGTGTTCGCACATCAGGCGCGCCACGCCCCGGCCGCGCGCCTGTTCGCAGACCATGTAGCCGCAATTGCCCACATGTGCGCCAGGCCCGGCAGCATTGGCCTTGAGGTAGTAGGAACCCAGCAGCTCGCCATCTTCTTCAGCCAGCAACGTATGCAAGGGCAGCTCCAGCCACAGCTGGCGAGCCTGTTCGACGCTCAGGGCTGGCTCGAAGGCGTAGGTTTCACGGGCCTGGACAATGGCTTGGAAGGTAGGCCAGAAACGGTCGAAGTCTTCGGGCGTCATGGGGCGAATGTGGATCATGCGGGTTCCTGCGCGGGCTAAGCCGCCCAGTCTGGGTGGCGCGGCGCCGTCGCGCAAGGGCGGCGACGCCGTTTGTGCTCAACCGTTGGCCTTGCCCACCGCGTCCATGGCACGCGCTGAGTAGACCAGTGCGGCCCCAGCATTCATCGCCACCGCTACGCCAAGCGCTTCGGCAATTTCCTCGCGGCTGGCGCCATGCTTGACCGCCTGTTGCGAATGCACGGCGATGCAGCCGTCGCAGCGGGTGGTCACGGCCACGGCCAGGGAGATCAGCTCGCGGGTCTTGGCGTCCAGGTGGTTGGTCTTGGCCCCAGCACCGCTGGCGGTCACATAACCGGCCACGGTGTCGGGTGAGAGTTGCTTGAGATCGCCGATGCCGGCCATCAACTGCTTACGGTAGGCGTCCCAGTCCATCATGCTCATCGTCTTCACCTTGGGGGGTTTGCGAGTGGAGCTTTCAGGCTAGTCGAAGAGTGGCAAGTGCGAGGCTTGTACTTTGGTGGTCATGCAGTGGGCCTTTGGCAGCGGGCTTGCACCAAGCCCGCGCCTACACGGTTCAGATGTAGATGAACACCAGCACCAACGCTGCGACCACTGCCCATTTCTCCAGGTAGTAACGCATGCGGTTGCGCTTCTTCAGCGCCTTGCCACGCTCGCGGATCTTGTAGATGCGGGTGAACAGGCGGTTGATGCCCCCGGTCTTGTCGCTGGCATCGTTGGGCGCAGCGGCGGCGGCCATGACATTTCGGCTGAACCAGCGGTTGAACGCGGTTGCCCAGCGGTACTTGAGCGGGCGTTCGACGTCGCAGAACAGGATGATGCGGTTATGCTCGGTGGTGTTGGCCGCGTAGTGGATGTAGGTTTCGTCGAAGATCACCCCCTCGCCATCGCGCCACGAGTACTTCTCGCCGTCCACGTCGATGTAGCAGCCGTCGTCGTTCGGCGTGTCCAGGCCAAGATGATAGCGGTACGAGCCCGCATACGGGTCACGGTGGCGCACCAGCTTGGCACCCGGCGGCAGGGTGGCGAACATGGCAGCCTTGACTGTGCCGATACCTTGCAACAGCTCGGTGGTGCGTGGGCACAGCGCCATCGCCGACGGGTGGCTCTCGCCGTACCACTTCAGGTAGAAGCGCTTCCAGCCGGTTTTGAAGAACGAGTTGAAACCGACGTCATCGTAATTGTCGGACTTCTTGATTTCGCCTACGTGCAGCAGCTGGCGGCCTTCCTCGCGGATCTCCTGCCAGTGGTCCTGCAGCGGTTTCAGTTCGGGAAAAGCCTCAACCGGCAGGTAAGGCTTGGCCGGGTGCTTGGAAAACAGGTACAGAAAGCTGTTGACCGGGGCCAGGAAGCTGGAGTGGTCGCCCAGCTGACGCGTCAGCTTGTGGCGAACCCGACCGCGCAGGTGAACATAGGCGATCGAGAGGACGAAGATAAGTACGAGTGCAATTTTCATGGACGTTTACTTGTCGAAAAATGGCCATGCGCCATGGCATAAGCTCGCCAGCATAAACAATCATGGGGGCAGTTTGTACTTATTGTTACGAAACGGTGGGGCGACATTGGTGTAATGCCCTACAGTCTTGCGCAAACGTTTCATGTCAGGGAGTTTGTATGGTTCAGGATATACGCCCCAGCGGTAGCCCGTTCAAACGGCTGTTCTTCGCCTTGCCGGTCAGCGATGCCCAGCGCAGTGCTCTGGCCCAATGGCGCCGGGGCCTGAGCCTGCGCAGCGGCAAACCGGTGCCGGCAGCCAATTTCCACGTCACGCTGCTGTTCCTCGGTGATGTGGACGCCGCCCAGCTGCCAGCGATCTGCGCGGCGGTCGATCAACTGGCGCTGCCGGCCACGGCGCCGCGGCTGTTACTCGACCGTTTGCAGGTGTGGCAGCGGGCCGGGGCCCTGGTGCTGGAGGCACAGCAGACACCGCCGGCCCTGTTGCACCTGGTGTACGGCTTGCAGCAGGCGCTGCTGCCGTTGGGGGTGGAGGCGGCCAACCGTGAGTATCGGCCGCACCTGACGCTGTCCAGGGACTACCACGGCCAGCCACCCGAGGCCAGCAGCGCGCCGGAGTTCTACCTCACCGCGCGACACTTCACGCTTTACGAGTCGCGCAAGGGCGCCTACTGGCCATTGGCGCAGTGGCCGCTGGCGCAATGACCTGGGGTTAGAGCTCTGGGGTGTACTTGACCGTCAACAGGAAGTTACGCGGCTCGCCAAAGTTGTTGCTGCCATTGAGCTGGTTGAAGCCTGCGACCCAGTACTTCTTGTCGAACAGGTTGTTGGCGTTGACGGCAACGTTCACTTCCGGGGTCAGCTGATAGGCCAGGCGCGCGCTCCACACCGTATAGCCCGGCACGGTGTAGGTGCGCTCGTAACCCAGGGTATGGCTTTGGGTGGTGAAGCCAAGGCCTGTACTCCAGCGCTGGCCGTCCAGTGGCAGCGTGTAATCGGCCCAGGCGCGCAGCATGTGTTTGGGTGTCCACTGGCTGAATGTGCGGCCTTTGTCGACAGGGTCTTCAAGGAATTTGGTGGTGTTGTAGGTGTAGCCTGCGAACAATTGCAGGCCACTCAGCACTTCACCGCTGATCTCGGCTTCGACACCCTGGCTGCGTACCTTGCCCGACGCTGTTGAACAGTACCAGTCATCGCAGGCGAACCCCGAGGTTGTATCGGTGACCGCGCGGTTTTCCTGATCGTAGCGGAACAGCGCGATCGAAGCGTTGACCCGGCCGTCAAGCAGTTCGCCCTTGAGGCCCGTTTCGTAGTTGCTGCCAATCACCGGTTTGAGCGGTGTATTGCCAACGGCGCGTTCGGTTTGCGGTACGAAGACGTCTGTGTAGCTTGCGTACCAGGCCCATTCGCGGGTCAGGTCGTAGACAAAACCTGCATACGGGGTGACCTCACCCGTTTCGGTCATGCGGCTGGTGGGGTTGACCTGGCCCGGGTTCAGCCCGCGGTACGTGGTGCTTGCGTAGCTGTAGTCGAACCAGCTGACGCGTGACCCGAGAATCAGCGTCAACCTGTCGGTCGGTTTGACGCGCCAGGCACCGTACAGTCCTTTCTGGCGAATATCATAGCCACTGCTTTCGTGGCGCCCGAAGGGCGCGGCAAGCAGGCTGTCACGGCTAGGCTCGGGGCGGTCATGGTCGATGCCGAAGATGCTGTCATTGCCACCAAAGGTGCGCCAGTAACCATCATCGCTGGTGAGCTTGGAGTAGTTGCCGCCAAAGGTCACTTCATGTGCTACGGGGCCTGTGTCGAAGTGGCCGACCACGTTCATGTCCAGGCCCAGCTTGGTGGAATGGAAGTCGGTGATCCAGTCTGCATACTCGACGCCACTGCCGTCAGGCTCAAGGCCTTCACCGACGGTCTGGGTGCGCTGGTGGGTCGACGTGTTGGTCTCGTCCATGCGCACTGCAGCGGCCTTGAAAGCCCAGTCCTCGTTGAAACGGTGCTCCAGGTCCAGGTAATAGGTGGTGACGTCGGTCTCGGCACGGCTCCAGCGAGCGCCGGTGTAGGTCGAGCGCGGTACGTCGACCGGCTTGCCCGTGGCGTAGCGGGGGATACCCCGCAGCATCGGTCGCGACTGCTGGCGGTTGTAGCTGATGCCAGCACCCACGGTAGTGGCGTCATTCAGGTCGATGTCCAGCGCGCCGTACAACGAATGCGATTTGCTCCACTGGTAGTCGATGAAGCTGTCGCTTTGGTCTTCGTCGGCCACGAGCCGTCCGCGTACACGGCCATCGGCGGTCAACGGGCCGCCGGCGTCAAGCTGCAGGCCGTAATGGTCCCAGGAGCCAGCTTTGCCGGTGAGGGTAACGGTCGGGGTTGCCTGGCCGCGCTTGCGCACCAGGTTGATCGCGCCGCCGGGGCTACCTGTGCCCTGCAGCAGGCCTGAAGCACCGCGCAGGATCTCCACTCGGTCGAAGAACACCAGGTCCTGGGTTGCCCAGTTGCCCAGCGAATAGTTGTTTCGCGGAATCGGCACACCGTCGTACTGCCAGTCATCGATCTGGAAACCACGCGAGGTCACCACCACGCCAGGGCCAATGCCCTGCGCGCCGACAATGCCCGTGGTGTGGTTGAGCGCGTCCTGCAAATCGGTGATGCCCTGGTCATCCAGTTGCTTGCGCGTGATGACGGTGACCGACTGGGGGATCTCCTTGAGAGTGTGCGTGCCTTTGCCGAGGGTCACCGCACGGGCGGCATAGGAACCTGTGCCTTCGCTGGTTGCATCCACGTAGTTGTCGGTGATGCTGGTGCTGCCCAGCTCCATGACGTCGCCGCCCAGGCTGGCGGGGGCGACACTGAAATGCCCCTCGCTGGAAACCCGCAGCTGCAGGCCGCTGCCGGCCAGAGCAGCTTGCATGGCCTGTTCGGCACTCATCTGGCCGACCACGGCAGGTGCTTGCTTGCCGCGCACCAGTGCAGGCTCCAGCGCGATGATGTGGCCGCTTTGGCTGGCGATGCGGTTGAGCGTTTGAGCCAGGCTGGCGGGCGGCAGGTCGAACATCTGGGTTTGCGCCTGGGCTAGCACGTTGAAGCTGGCCAAGGCGGCGACCAGAGGCAGGGCGCGGGGCAAGGGGTTGTACACGGATTACTCCCGAATGAAGTGGCTGTCAGGAGGTATGTGGGACGAACAAAAAAAACTTGCCACCATTGCGAATGATTTTGATAAATATTTTTATCAAGGGGTTTTCAGGTCGATCAGCATCAGCCACGGGCCATAGCGTTCCACGCTGATTGGCAGCGCTTCGGCCAACGCCTTCAACGCCTGTTGTGGCTGGTCCAGAGGAAATACGCCTTGTACCCGCAGACCGCGTGCCGCGGGGGCGAGCCGAATGTAGCCACGCTGGTAGGGGCGCAGCGCGTCGACCACCTCATGCAGGGGCTGGTCGAGGACTTCCAGGCGGCCCTCCAGCCATGCAGCGCGTTGCTGTTGTTCGCCCGTCAGCCGTTCGAGGGTGTTACTGCGCAGCAGCGCGGCCTGCCCTTGCTGCAGCTCGGCCCATTGGCCATCGGCCAAACTGGCGCGGACACTGTGCTGCAGTACCACCACCCGGGTGGCATCTTCCTCCTGGCTGACCAGAAAGCGCGTTCCCAACGCCTGCACTTGCCCTTGCGCGGTGCGCACGCGCAGGGGACGCAGCGGGTCGCGTGCAACCTGGATCAGCAACTCACCGTGACGCAGCACCACAAGACGCTGCCCGGCATCGAACTGCACGTCGACCGCACTGGCGCTGTTCAGGCTCAGGCGACTGCCGTCCGCCAAAGTGAAGCTGCGTCGCTCGCCACGGCCGGTGTGCAAGTCGGCCAGCCAGCCTTGGGCAGTGTCACTGCGCCATCCACCCCACAGCGCCGTGCCCAACAGCCCCAGGCTTGCCATAGCGCCCAGTACGTCACGCCGTGAGCGAGTCGGCTGCATCAGCAATCGGCGCGCCTCTGCGGCTTGGCCAGGGGCCCGTTGATCGAGGGCGTGCAATGCGGCGAGCGGGTGGCCAAGGCGTTGTTCCAGGCGGTTCCAGGCCTGTTGATGAGCGGGGTCCTGCTGCAGCCAGAGCCTGACCCGTTGCAGCAGCGCTGCATCAGGCGTAGCGGCCCTGAGCTCGACCATCCAGTCGATGGCCTGCTCGCTGACCCGGTCGAGGGCTGGCCTGCTCATGCCTGCACCTCGCACAGGTAACATTGGCGAAGCGCCTGTTTCATGTAGCGGCTGACCGAGCGCTCGCTGATCTGCAGCTTTGCGGCGATGTCGGCGTAGTGCATGCCGTCGAGCTGGCTATAGAGGAAGGTGGCTTTGACGACCGCTGGCAAGCCGTCCAGTGCCTGATCGATGGTCACCAAGGCCTCGATCAGCAGCAGCTGCTCCTCGGCCGATGGCGCTACGGCCTCCGGCAGCCGCGCCAGATGTTCCAGATAGGCGTGCTCGAGCTGGCGACGACGGTGGCGGTCGAAGATCAGCCGGCGAGCAATGATGGTGAGGTAGGCGCGAGGCTGCTGAATGCTGTCTGGATCGACACGCGCGCCGAGCATCTGGCAGAACGTTTCGGCCGCGGTATCCTCGGCGTCGGCGTGGTTACGCAGGCGTTTGTGGATATGCTGGAGCAACCAGCGATGGTGGTCGCTGAAGAAAAAGCCCAGTTTACGGGTCGATGTGCTGTCCAACGCCTGGTATCCGGTCGTGAGTGAAAATCGTTCTCAATAGTAGCTGGGTCGTTTGATTTCCTGCAATGGGAAGGCACTCTCGTAGGGATCAGGCAGCGGCCTGAGTTCGGCAAACAGCTTTTTGCCCAAGGCGTTGGCGTGCTGCAAATGGCGAACCTGGCTGGGGCCTTCGCTGTCGTCCAGCAAGGTCGAACCCAGTACTTCGGCGCCGCAGTAGTCGAAGATGCCGTGCTCGATCTGCACGCGCATGGCCTCGGCATAGCCATGCCGATCGAAGGTACCGCTGTCGGCGCCGGCAACACCGACCAGGTGCACCTTCATGCCGCGCAGCTTCTTGACGCTAACGCCCCCTTCGTAGTCGAACGCCCAACCATTGCTGAATACCCGCTCGACCCAGCCTTTGAGCAAAGCCGGCAACGACCACCAATAGATGGGGAAAACCAGTACCAGGGCATCGGCGCGGTCGATGCGCGCCTGCTCCTTCAGTACGTCAGCCGGTGGCGCTGCCTGGCGGCGGTGCACCGCGTGATCGGCCAGGCCAAAGCGTGGGTCGAAACCTTCACTGGCCAGGTCGGCGATTTCGCCAGTGTGCCCAGCACTGGCAAGGCCTTCGACGACTTGGCGGGCAAGGGCGTGAGTGAGGGATTGCGGGTCGTGATGACCGACGACGATCAAGGCGTGCATGGTGGGTTCTCCAAGACGGGATGCGGAATGACCCTGAGCGCTATATACTCGAGGTAAGTTACGTTCAGTAAGTTACTTTTGGTAGGTAAGCAATGTCAAGCGACGATCGCACCCCGGTGCGTAAACGGCTGAACCGCGACGAACGCCGCAGGCAGTTGCTGGATGTGGCCTGGCAACTGGTGGGTGTGGAGGGGACGGATGCCCTGAGCCTGGGGCGCCTGGCCGAACAGGCTGGGGTAACCAAGCCGGTGGTCTATGACCATTTCGATACCCGCACCGGGCTGCTGGTGGCGCTGTACCAGGAATACGATGCGCGTCAGTCGCAGATGCTGGCGCAGGCCCTGGCCAACTGCGAAGACAGCCTGGTCAGCCGAGCCCAGGTGATTGCCGAGGCCTACGTGGACTGCGTGATGAGCCAGGGCCGGGAAATACCGGGTGTGTCGGCAGCGCTGGCCGGGTCGCCGGAAATGGAAGCGCTGAAACGGGCGTATGAGCAGCCGTTTCTGGACAAGTGCCGCGAAGCGTTGGCCGGTTTTTCGCCCAGCGGCAACGTGGGGGTTGCCGGCATGCGCCTGCTGGTGGGGGCGGCGGATGCGCTGTCCCAGGCGGCTGCAGCAGGGGAGTTGGAGGCCGGGCAGGCCAAGGCCGAGCTCAAGGCCGCAATTATCGCTATGGTAGAGCGGCAGTGAAGGCCTGAGTTCGTGGGGGGGCGCAAAGCGGCCACGAGGCCCATCCCGTCAAACTGGCAAGCTCTGGTACGGCAGTTCATCCCCTGGGCTGCGCTCGAACTGGCGCTTGTACTCGCGGCTGAACTGCGACGTGCTCTGATAGCCCACCCGGTGCGCGGCCTGCGCCACCCCCAGGCCTTCGCCAATCAGCATCTGCTGCGCTTTCAGCAGGCGTAAACGCTTCAAGTACTGCATCGGCGCCATGTCGGTGCAGCGCTTGAAGTGTTCATGGAAGGTAGAAACACTCATGTTGGCCCGCGTGGCCAGTGCCTCCACGCTCAGCGGCTCGGCGTAGTGCTCGCGCAGGTGGGTGAGGGCTGCGCCGATGCGGGCGAAGTGCCCCTGTTGCTCCACCAGTGCTCGCAACACACCGGCCTGCGGGCCGCGCAGCGCGGTATACAGCACCTCGCGTACGCGCCCCGGGCCAAGCACCTTGGCGTCCAGCGGGTCCTGCAGGCAATGCAGCAGCCGTTCCACACTGTCGCGCATTGGCGCATCCAGTGCTGCCGAGGTCATCGATTGCGGTGTTTGGGCCTGTACTGCAGCGTCCGGCACCATGTCCATGCTCTGCACCAGTTCACCCAGCACGCCACGGTCGATGTCCACCGCCACGCCCAGCAATGGCGCGTCAGGGGTGGCGAAGGTTTCGCACATGAACGGCACCGACAACGCCTGCACCAGGTAATGCCCGGCGCCGTACTCCAGAGTGCGTGGCCCCAGCCGCGCCAGCTTGCTGCCCTGGGCCAGGATCATCAGGCTGGGTTCGTAGATCTGTGGGCTGCTGGCGACATAGTGGTCCCAGCTCAGCACCTGCACCTGGGGCAGGCGTGTAGGTACGAAGCCCGGGCGTGTGGCGAGGGTGCGGATGAGCGCGCAGAGCGGCGCATTGGCGTCGACGTGGCGGGTCAGTTGCATGGTGAACCAAGGGCAGAGAATCAGACAGCTTAATCATCGCAGACTGGTGGCGTGGCGCTAGATGCTGGGTGGCATCTTCGGAGGATCAGGCATGCATGCCGGAGAATCAGCCGTGGGCGAGGCGGCAGGCGACGCGCAGAATGCGCCGCCTGAATCGTTTCACTTAAATGCGAGGTCCTGCATGTACACCGCCATCGGCTACGCCGCCCAAACCCCCACCAGCCCCCTGGCCCCCATGACCTTCGAGCGCCGCAGCCCGCGCCCGGACGACGTCGCCATCGAGATCCTGTACTGCGGTGTGTGCCACTCCGACATCCATCAGGCGCGCAACGAATGGGGCATTGCCGTGTACCCGCTGATGCCTGGCCACGAGATCATCGGCCGGGTTACAGCGGTGGGCGACAACGTCACTGCGCACAAGGTCGGTGACCTGGTCGGCGTCGGCTGCATGGTCGATTCGTGCCGCACCTGTGAAGCCTGCGCCAAGGACCTGGAGCAATATTGCCTGGAAGGCCCGACCATGACCTACGCCACCCCGGACCGGGTCGATGGCAGCAACACCATGGGCGGTTACTCCAGCAGCATCGTGGTCAGCGAGCATTTCGTGGTACGCATCCCGGCCGGCATGGACCTGCCCAGCGCTGCACCTATTCTGTGCGCCGGCATTACCACTTACTCGCCACTCAAACATCACGGCGTCGGCCCGGGCCACAAGGTCGGCATTCTCGGCATGGGCGGCCTGGGCCACATGGGTATCAAGCTTGCCAAGGCCCTGGGTGCGCAAGTGACCTTGTTCACTCGCTCCCAGGCCAAGGCCGAGGAAGCCCGCCGCCAGGGTGCCGACCATGTGATCGTGTCCACCGATGTCGAGCAGATGCGCGCCGCTGCTGGCCGCTTCGATTTCCTGCTCGATACCATTCCGGTGCAGCACGACCTCAACCCGTACCTGGAAACCCTGAAGTTCGATGGCGTGCACATCCTGGTCGGGCTGATCGAACCGATCGACCCGGCGGTGCATGCTGCCAACCTGGTGATGAAGCGCCGAGTACTGGCGGGGTCGTTGATCGGTGGCATCGCCGAGACCCAGGAAGTGCTGGACTTTTGCGCTGAGCACGGTATCCGTTGCGATATCGAGATGCTGGATATCCGCAATATCAACCAGGCGTATGAGCGGATGATCGCCGGTGACGTGAAGTACCGGTTCGTGATCGACATGGCCACGTTGCAGGGCTGATCGATCGGTTGCCTGTACTGGCCTATTCGCGGGGGCACCCGCGAGGAGGCCAGTACAGGCAACATGAATGATCGGTCTTTTACCAGACCATCGCCTTGTCCCAACCCTTCCAGAACAACCACCGCCGCACTTCGCCGTGTGCTCCGGTACCGATCTGCCACTCGGGCCGCCCGCTCTCCAGCGCAATTACCGACACAACCCCCGCATGGCTTGCCGCCACCAGTGTTCGCCCGTCGGCACTGATGTCCATCGCACTGATGGTCGACCCCAGGTAGTGCTGCCAATGCTCCTCGCCATCTTCGCCAAATGCCCGCAGGTACCCGTAGGCATCACCCACGATGTACTCGCCATCGCGCGCCACCCCGGCGTACACCCGTGCGCCATCCTGCACCAGCGGGGTGCGTGGGTCCTGGCTGTAGTAGTCGGTATCCAGGCCGGGCAAGTCCGCCACCCTGACCGCCAGCGTGGCGCCGCTGTAGAAATGGCAGGCATTGACGATCAACTGGTCACCGGTGCGGTTGAACAAAGCAAAGTGCGGGTATTCGCTGCCTGGGCCGATGTGTGCCAGCGGCCTGAGCTGATCGTCGAGGACCCGGTGCCGGCTGCCTTGCTCACCCACCACGATCAAGCGGCCATCTGCCGACACCGCGCCATGCTCCATGCTCAGCCCCAGGTTGATGTCGTCTGGCTCGGTACCTTCGGCCAGCTCATCGAGCACGCGCGTCTGCTGCGGCAGCAGGCGCGTTGCACCTTGACCGGCCAGCACGAAGATACCTTCGGCACTCACCAGCAGCACGCGTTGGCCGTCCGGGAAGGGGATAAGCGCGGTGGGTGTGGGCGGCAGGTCGAACGGCTCGAACGGGTAGCCCGGCGGCAACCCCTCCAGCCCGGTTGGCCAGGCCAGACGGCGCACCTGCGGGCCACCCCAGCCATCGGTCACACGTATGCCCTCGGCATTGGCCAGGGCGAAGTAGCGCCGGGCCGGGCAGCGGCCAAAGTGTTCGATACCGATGACCGGGGTTACCCCATGGTGGTCGATACGCACCACCTGGCCTTTGTCGTACGGCATGCCGATGCGTGCCAGCAGGCTGCCATCCTCCAGCAGCAAAACATTGCTGATGCCTTGGGCGTGGTCTTCGAGCAACGGTACCAGGGGATGGTGCGCGGGGGGCCAGGCCTCACGGAAGGCCCGGCGCTGCTGTTCGTCGACACCTGGGCAGTTGGCTGCCTGCAGGGCTGCCAACCAGGCGTCGAGCAGGTGTCTGGTGGCTGGCGCCTGCGGTTCTTCGAGGTTGTCCCAGCCTTGCGCACGGCCTTGCGCGACGTAGTCGTTGACGGCCTGGGCGTAGGCGGTAACCGCCTGCTGCCATTGCTGCTGGGGGTGCTGCTTGTCCATGAGCGGATCGGGCTCCTTGTCGCACACGCGTTTCACACAAAGCGCGCATGGTACTCCTTCTACCTGCCTCGCGGTTGTGAGGCCCCGGCTTGACGCGTACCATGCCGGGCATTCCTGTCAATAACAACGCGCACGTTGGCACCCCGGCAAGCGGGTGGCTGGCGTGCGACCTGTTGCCTGTCTGCGGAGAAGCACTTTCCACCCATGAACGGACCCACACCTACCCACATACCGCCCGCAACGGGCAGCGGCAGCTGGCTTAGCGTGATCGCCCTGGCCTTGGCGGCCTTCATCTTCAACACCACCGAGTTCGTTCCAGTGGCGTTGCTCAGCGACATTGGCCGCAGCTTCGACATGAGCACCGCCCAGGTGGGCCTGATGCTGACCATCTACGCCTGGGTGGTGGCGCTGGCCTCGCTGCCGATGATGCTGCTGACCCGCAACATCGAACGGCGACGTCTGCTGCTGTTCGTGTTCCTGGTGTTCATCGTCAGCCATTTGCTGTCTTGGTTGTCGCAAAGCTTTGCCATGCTGCTGGTCAGCCGTATCGGCATTGCCCTGGCGCATGCGGTGTTCTGGGCCATCACCGCTTCGCTGGCGGTGCGTGTGGCGCCACCAGGGCAGCAGGCCAAGGCGCTGGGCCTGTTGGCCACCGGTACTACCCTGGCCATGGTCCTGGGTATTCCGCTGGGCCGCGTGGTAGGCGAGGCGTTGGGCTGGCGCATCACGTTCCTGAGCATCGCCGGGGTGGCGCTGGCCACCATGCTGTGCCTGATGAAATCGCTGCCGCTGCTGCCCAGCCAGAACTCCGGCTCGTTGCGCAGCCTGCCGATCCTGTTCAAGCGCCCGGCGCTGGTGATCACCTACCTGCTGGTGACGCTGGTGATTACCGCGCAGTTCACTGCCTACAGCTACATTGAACCGTTTGCACTGCACGTGGCGCAGATTGGCGGTGAGCGCACCACGCTGGTGTTGTTGCTGTTCGGCGGTGCGGGGGTATTCGGCTCGTTGCTGTTCAGCCGCTACAGCGACCGTTTCCCCCATGGCTTCCTGGTAGGCTCGATCGGCTTGCTCGCCGCGTGCCTGTTGCTGTTGCTGCCGCTCTCGGGCAACTTCTACGCGTTCGCGACGCTGAGCATGTTCTGGGGTGTGGCGATCCTCAGCTTCAGCCTGTCGCTGCAGTCCAAGACGCTGAAGCTGGCGTCGGATGCCACCGATGTGGCCATGGCGCTGTTCTCGGGTATCTACAACATCGGCATTGGTGGTGGTGCGCTGCTGGGCAGTATTGTCAGCAGCCAGATGGACGTGGCGAATATTGGCCTGGTGGGCGGTAGCGTGGCGGTGGTCGGGCTGGTGCTGGCCGTTGCCAGCACTCGGCGCTTCCGCGAGGCGCTGACACGCTGACCCCCAGGCCAGCGCTCCCACATGTCCCGCCCAGGCCTGTGGGAGAGGGCTCAAGCCAGGACGGCAGCCCATGCAGAGATCAATAGCGCCCCCGCCAACATCTGGTTGAACACCTGTAGCCGCCGTGGCGCCTGCAACCACCGGGCGCTACCCACCCCCAGCATCGCCCACGCCGCCATGCACGGCAGGGCGATCAGCAAAAACACCAGCGCCAGCAGCCACACCGGCAACGACGGTGCGGCAAAGACCCCGACCACCGCCACGGCCATCAACCAAACCTTGGGGTTCACCACCTGCAACGAGGCAGCGCTGAGCGCACTGAAGCCTTGTGCTGTGGCCGTCTGCAGCGGGGCGGCGGCACTGCGCAGCATCTTCCACGCCAGCCAGCTCAGCCACAGCACTCCGGCCCAGCTCATCAGCTGTTGGGCCAATGGGTGACGCAGCAACAGCTCGCCCAGCCCCAGACCAACCAGCAGCACGATCGCGGCCGCCGCACCGCAGGCTGCCACGATCGGCGCTAGGCTTGCGCGCAGGCCCACGCGCGCGCCATGAGCCAGGATCAACAAGTTGGTCGGCCCCGGGCTGATGCTGGACACCAGGGCAAAGAGGAAGAAGGGCAGCAACGACTGCGACATGGTTCAAGGCTCCGTGAAATCGAAGCACCATGCTCGCCGCCCGCCGACATTCAGTCTGGAAGGTTTGAGCAGCGCCTGCGGTAGTCGGCGGGGGTTAGCCGATAGGCGCGGCGGAACCAGCGGCCCAAGTGGCTCTGGTCGGCAAAGCCCAACGCCACGGCCACTTCGGCAGGGGTCTGGCCTTGGGCGAGCAGGCGCCGCGCCCGTGCCAGGCGCAGCTGGATCAGGTAGGCATGCGGTGCAATGCCGAACGCGGCCTTGAACGCACGGGTCAGGCGAAAGCGGTCGATGCCGCAGGCGTGGGCCAAGTCTTCCAGGCCGATGTCACGCTCCAGGTTGGCGTGCAGGTAGTCCCGTGCGCGCTGTGCCGTCAGCGGCAGGCGCGGGTCGGGGTTGATGCGCCGGCGCCAGTGCAGGTGGCGGGTCAGGCAGGCCAGCAGGTCGTCCATGGCCGTTTGCCGGACGATGCGCAAGTCCTGCGTGTGCACGGCCTGGAAGGCGAGGGCGGTGGCCTGGGCCAGGCGTTCGTCATGGCACAGGGTATCGGCAAAACTGGGCAGGCTGTCGTCCGGTGCGTGCTCGAACAGCGCCCGCAGCTGTTGGTCGAGCCAAGCGGGCTCCAGGTACAGCGTTGAATAGGTGAAGCCTTCATCGGTAGGCGCCAGCCCATCGTGGATGTCGCCAGGCTCGAGCAGAAATACCTGCCCCGGCGTGCTGCGGTGGCGCACCCGGCGGCAGTTGAACTGCTGCACACCCTGTTCGGTGACGCCGACCAGGAAGCTGTCGTGCCAGTGCGGGTCGTAGGCATGCCCGACGAAATGCGCACGGACCGACTCGATGCCGGTGTCGGCGTCTTGCTTGAGGTCGATCCAGTTGCTCATGTACATGCGCCGTCGGGGTAAATGGCTACCTTAGCGCAACACTCCGGCTCAGTCTGGAACGATTGTGCAGCCGTTGGTCAGGGCACGGTTGCGCAGGGCCTCGAAGCGCTCGCGCAGCCACAGGTGCAGTTGCGAAACCGCAGGTGTGAGCTGCTTGCGATGCGGGCAGACCAAGGTGACCGGGGTGGGCTCGCCGAGCATTTCGGGCAGCACGATTTCCAGTTCACCGGCCGCTATGTTGGCGCTGACATCCAGCCAAGACTTATAGACGATGCCTTCGCCTTGAATGGCCAGGCGGCGGATGACATCGGCATCGTCGCTGACCAGCGGCCCACGCACCTGCACGGTGCGGTTGCCCAACCGCCATTTGTCGTACACCCGGTTGTGTTGCATGTACAACAGGCAGGCGTGCTGCTGCAGCGCGTCGGGAGTGAGCGGGCGGCCGTGGCGGGCCAGGTAATCGGGCGAGGCAACCAGCACCCTGCGATTCCAGTCGGCCAATGGCAGGGCGATGTAGTTGGCATCCTGGTTGAGGCCATAGCGGATGGCCACATCCACCGGGTCGCGGTTAAGGTCGGCAATCTGGTCAGACAGGAAGAAGCGAAGCTGCAATGCCGGGTGCTCGCGGCGGAAGGCACTGAGCCAAGGCAGCAGCATGTTGCGGCCCAGGTCGGAAGGCGCCGATACCTGCAGTGTGCCGCGCAGGGTATTGGGGTTGCCATGCAGGTCCTCATGGCCCTGGCGCAGGCTCTCCAGCACATTCAGCGCGGTTGGCAGGTAGCGCTCGCCCTCGGCGGTCAGGCGCAGGCTGCGGGTGGTGCGGGCGAACAGGCGTACATCCAGGTCGCGCTCCAGGCGCTTGATCGCGGCAGCCACCTGGCCCGGTAGCAGGCCTGCTTCATGGGCCGCTGCAGTGAAGCTACCCAGCACACTGCTGCGGGCGAACAATTCGAGATCAGTGATGCGCAGCATTTTCATTCCAGGGATGAAAGTGTTGCTGCATTGTGCCGGTTTTTCTTTTCTACCGGAAAGATAAGATGCACGGCACATCCACTGTTCATACCGGAGTTCTTGCATGGATACCGTCTCGCTGGCCAAGCGCCGCTACACCACCAAAGCTTACGATGCCTCGCGCCGTATTCCCCAGGCCACTGTCGATGCCCTGCTCGAGCAACTGCGCCACAGCCCGTCGTCGGTCAATTCCCAGCCCTGGCATTTCATCGTCGCCGACACTGCCGAAGGCAAGGCTCGCCTGGCAAAGAGCACCACGGACGGTTATGCCTACAACTCGCCGAAGCTCCTTGATGCGTCGCATGTGATCGTGTTCTGCACCCGCACCGAAATGACCGAAGCGCACCTGAACACGGTGCTCGACCAGGAGGCTGCCGATGGTCGTTTCCGTGACGAGCAAGCGCGTGCCGGGCAAAACCAAAGCCGCCGGCACTACGTCAACCTGCACCGTTACGACCACAAGGACGTGCAGCACTGGATGGAAAAACAAACCTACCTGGCCTTGGGCACGGCGTTGCTGGGGGCTGCGGCGCATGGTTTGGATGCAACGCCGATCGAAGGCTTTGACAGCAAGATCCTCGACGCCGAATTGGGGCTGCGTGAGCGTGGGTTTACCAGCGTGGTGATCCTCAGCCTGGGTTACCGCAGTGAGACGGACTTCAATGCCGGGCTGAACAAGTCGCGCCTGCCGGCGTCGCAAGTCTTCACGTTCCTGTGAGATTGCAGGGGGCGCAAAGCGCCCCTGACTCGCCCGGGTGGCCGGGCAAACTGGCAATGATTCGGCATATACCGCATACTTGTCGGCAAACGCCGATAAGGAGCATGCCATGCTTGCCGAAGTGCTTCGCGACAACGGTTACCATGAGTACCGGGCGCGTTTGAACGCGCTGCTGGAAATCCCCGAGCTTGCCAGTGACTTTGAAATCCACACCCGCATCACCCATGGTTTTGCCGCCACCTGGCTGGTAAAGCTGACCGAGCGTGGTGTGCTCACGCCGGTGGAGCGCGACCAGATCATTCCCCTGCGCACCCTGAAAACCCGCATTGAGCGCGACCAGCCGTTGACCGTGGATGAAAGCGACCGTCTGTTCCGCTCGGCCCACATCACCGCCATGGCCGAAGCCGTGTTCGGCGAGGCGGACAAGGCCAAACGTTGGTTGTCCAAGCCCAAGGAGCGCTTTTCGGGGCTCACCCCGATGCAGATGCTTACCACCCAGCAAGGCACCACTCAGGTTGAAGAGATGCTGCTGCAGATTGCCGAGGGCTTTGGCCTGTGATTCTGTGGCGTATCAGCGCCTACGCAGACTTGAGCGGCACGGGGGGCTTGCGGGTAAGCGGCCGTTGGCACCAGGCGGGCCGGCCGGTGGTATATGCCGCCACCAGCCCTCCAGGGGCGATGCTCGAGGTGTTGGTGCACCTGGAGATCGACCCTGAGGATTTCCCCACTACCCTGCGCCTGATCCGCATCGAATTGCCCGACACGGTTTCACAAGCGCGGTTACCCACCTTGCAGCCGGGCTGGTCCGCTCAGCCGGAGTTGACCCGGGCACTGGGCAATCGCTTTCTGGATGACTGTTCGGCATTGTTGTTGCCGGTGCCGAGCGCGATCATGCCCAGTACCACCAACTACCTGTTCAACCCACGGCACCCGCAGGCGCAGAGCGCGAAAATACAGGTCGAGGATTTCACCCCGGACAGCCGCTTGTTCTAGTGCCTGTTCACCACAGCGCCGCCGATGCCGTCGTCAGCACCCGACCGAACACTTCGACAGCCTTGTCCACTTCAGCGTCGGTGCTGAAGCGGCCGATGCTCAAGCGCACGCTATTGCGTGCCTGGCGCTCATCCAGCCCCAGTGCCAGCAGCACATGGGAGGCGGCGTTACTCGCCGAGTTGCAGGCCGAGGTGGTCGACAAGGCCAGCTCGCCGGCCAGTGCCGCACTGTTGAAGCCCTTGCTGTCGATGCACAGGTTCAGCGTATGGGGTATGCGGTGGGTGACGCAGCCGTTCAGGGTGACGCCGGGTAAAGCCAGCAGGCCTTCGCGCAGGCGTGCAGCCAGTTGCTCAAGGCGCTGGTGCTCGCTGTCGCCAGGCTGGCCGGCCAGGGCAAAGGCGCTGCCCATGCCAGCAATCTGATGGGTCGCCAGGGTGCCGGAGCGCAGGCCCTGTTCATGGCCGCCGCCGTGCATCTGCGCGCGCATCAGCGTACGGGCGCGTGGCCCGACATACAGCGCGCCGATGCCTTTTGGCCCATAGACCTTGTGCGCCGAGAATGACATCAAGTCCACGCTCATCGCATTCAGGTCGATGACCAGCTTGCCCACAGCTTGCGCGGCGTCTACGTGCAACAGGGCACCGTGGGCACGCACCTGCTCGCCAATTGCGGCAACGTCGGTGACCGTGCCCAGTTCGTTGTTGACCGCCATCAGCGATACCAGGCGGGTATCGGCGCGCAATGCTGCCTGCACGCTGGCGGGCTGGATCAGGCCGGCGGCATCCGGCGCCAGGCGGGTAACGGCCCAGCCTTGGCGCTCCAGTTCGGCCACCGTGTCGAGCACGGCCTTATGCTCCAGCTGGCTGGTGATCAGGTGGCCGGGCTGGCCGATGCCTTGGGCAATGCCTTTGAGTGCCAAGTTGTTGGACTCGGTCGCGCCCGAGGTCCACACCAGGTTTTCGGCCTGCGCGCCGACGCGCTCGGCCACTTGTTGGCGAGCCTGCTGCACGGTGTGACGGGCGGCTTGGCCGAAGGCGTGGCCACTGGACGCCGGGTTGCCGAAGTTGGCTTGGTTACCCAGGCAGGCGAGCATGGTTTCGATGACCCGGTCGTCGACTGGGGTAGTGGCGGCGTAATCGAAGTAGAGTGGGGCGCTAGGCATTGGGGCGGGTCCGTGTCAGTTGCCATGAAATCGGCGATGGTTGACCTAAGCGTACCCGCCAGCTGTGAGATATTTTTCGCTTCCCACCGCTGTCTTCTCGATCCCAATAAAAAAAATTTCCCCGCGGCATTGGTTTTGTAGGATTTTTTTCTTCAGCTGGCGAAGCGTTGCGATCGGCCCCGCGCCAGCTACCTTCAGGCAGGGTCCAGAGCCTTCTCTTCCTCCGCCACCACGCGCTCGCATAACTCGGTGATCTGCTCACGCATCCAACGGTTGGCCGGGTCTTGGTCGGTACTTTCATGCCAGTAAAGGTGCGTCTCCAGCGCTGGCACTTCCACCGGCAGTGGCTGGTAACGCAACTGATGGCGACGGGCAAAGCGCTCGGGAACGGTCATTGCCATGTCGGTCTGCTGCAACACCTGCGAGGCCATCAGGTAATGCTGCGAACGCAGGGCGACCTTGCGTTGCACCCCCATCTTGCCCAGCGCCAGGTCGACATAGCCCAGGCCGTTGCGGCGGCTGGAAATATGGATGTGGGTCATGCCCAGGTAGCTGTCGAGGGTCAGCTTGCTGTCGGCCAGCGGATGACCCTGGCGCAGGGCGCAGACATAGCGGTCTTGCATCAGCTTGACGTGGCGCACTTGCGGGTCGGTGTTCAGGGGGGCGTCGATGGCGAAATCCAGGCGGCCGGCGGCGAGTTCCTTGGTGGTCTCGCGGCGCTTGCACAGAAAGCTCTCGATCAGCACCGCTGGCGCCAGACGGCGCAGGCGCTGGAACAACGGCGGTAGAATGACCGCTTCGGTCAGGTCGGTCATGCTGATGCGGAAGGTCTTGTTGGCCTGTTGCGGGTTGAAAATGCGGCTTTCCTGCACCGACGTGCGCAATAGCGCCAAGGCATTGCGCACCGGGCCGATGATGTTCTGCGCCATGGGCGTGGGCACCATGCCTTGGGCGGTGCGCACGAACAGCGGGTCGTTGAAGGTTTCGCGCAGCCGTGACAGGGCGTTGGACACCGCCGGCTGGGTAATGCCGACAATTTGCCCGGCGCGGGTCAGGTTGGCTTCGGTGTAGATCGCATCGAACACGATGAACAGGTTGAGGTCGACCTTGCTGAGGTTCATGGGCGCCGCTCTTTGTTGGAATTATCGGTCGATCATATATCGGTTATGAATGTTTATACACGCGGAAAATAGACTAGGTGGATTGGTCCGCGCTGCTCTAGGCTCTGGCCCATGTACTCCGAACCGTGAAGGTAGCCCCGATGGATTTCGCCTATTCGCCCAAGGTCCAGGCACTGCGCGAGCGCGTCAGCGCGTTTATGGACGCTTATGTCTACCCCGCTGAAGCGGTGTTCGAGCGCCAGGTCGCCGAGGGCGACCGCTGGCAGCCGACCGCTATCATGGAAGAACTCAAGGCCAAGGCCCGCGCCGAAGGGCTGTGGAACCTGTTCCTCCCAGAGTCGGAATATGGCGCCGGCCTGAGCAACCTGGAATACGCCCCGTTGGCGGAGATCATGGGCCGTTCGTTGCTCGGGCCAGAGCCGTTCAACTGCTCGGCACCGGACACCGGCAACATGGAAGTGCTGGTGCGCTATGGCAGCGAGGCGCAAAAACGCCAGTGGCTGGAGCCGTTGCTGCGCGGCGAGATCCGCTCGGCGTTCGCCATGACCGAGCCGGACGTGGCCTCTTCGGACGCCACCAACATGGCTGCCACCGCCGTGCGTGACGGTGACGAATGGGTGATCAACGGCCGCAAGTGGTGGACCTCCGGCGCCTGCGACCCGCGCTGCAAAGTCATGATCTTCATGGGCCTGTCCGACCCTGAAGGGCCACGCCACCAGCAGCATTCGATGGTGCTGGTGCCCACCGATGCACCAGGCGTGAAGATCGTTCGCCCACTGCCGGTGTTCGGTTATGACGATGCACCCCATGGCCATGCCGAAGTCCTGTTCGAGAACGTGCGGGTGCCGTACGAAAACGTAATCCTTGGCGAAGGGCGCGGCTTCGAAATCGCCCAGGGCCGCCTGGGGCCTGGCCGCATCCACCACTGCATGCGTTCGATCGGCATGGCCGAGCGCGCGCTGGAGCTGATGTGCAAGCGCTCGGTCGAGCGCACCGCCTTCGGCCGGCCACTGGCACGCCTGGGCGGCAACGTCGACAAGATCGCCGACTCGCGCATGGAAATCGACATGGCCCGGCTGCTGACGCTCAAGGCGGCCTACATGATGGACACCGTGGGCAACAAAGTCGCCCGCAGCGAGATCGCGCAGATCAAGGTGGTGGCACCGAACGTTGCCTTGAAGGTAATCGACAGGGCGATCCAGATACATGGTGGGGCAGGGGTGAGCGGCGATTTCCCGCTGGCCTACATGTACGCCATGCAGCGCACCTTGCGCTTGGCCGACGGGCCGGATGAAGTGCACCGGGCGGCGATTGGCAAGTATGAAATTGGCAAGTATGTGCCGGTGGAACTGTTGCGTAGCGGGCGCTAATTCGGTGAGCCTGTGCCGACCGCTTCGCGGTTTTACCCGCGAAGCGGTCGGTAAAGTTTCATTGAGTTTTCAGGTCCACTACCAGGTCTTTGGCGGCTTTCGTCGCCAGTACACTCATGAGCTTGCTCATTTCATCCTGTCGCCCGATCCCTGGTTCGGTGCCCCCCATCATGACACTTGGCACCGGTGCCTTTGCTGCTGCCTCTGCCCACGCTCGATTGATCTGCACCAGCGCATCCAGTTTGGTTTGCAGGGCACCGTCCGCCTTAATCGAGGCTTCACGGGCGTAGGCTTCGGCATCGGCTGTGATCTTGGTCGCTTCTGCCGTTACATGCGCTTTGTCCCGAAGCAGCTCGGCTGTCTGCTTGTCGATCTCGGCGCGCCGTTTCTCCCGCTCTGCGTTGATCAGCGCAAGCTGTTTTTCGGTTTCGGCTTCGGTAGTACGCTCAATCTGTTGGCGTAGACTCTCCTGGCGTTTGGCTTCGACATCCTTGGCGCCGCGTGCAGAAACCAGTTCCTTCTCTTCTTCCTCCTTGAGCCTGTTTTGCCGGGCCACGGCAAGCTCCGCCAGTGCTTGCTGCACCCGCACCATGCGTTGCTGGTACTGCGGATTGGGGTCGATATGGGTGACCCGAGCATCCACCACCTCAACGCCGAACAGGCGAAATTGTTGCAGCTTGCGCAGTTCCTGGCCGTTCTTGTCGAGCTTCTTCTCAATGATGAAACGCGTTGCACTGTTGTCGCCAAAACTACCCTGTTCGGTACCGGCCTGCAGAATCGCAGTTTGAGCAGGATAATTGTCGCGCTGAACGCGAATTTCCTTGCGGCTTGTCAAGTACAGGCCGTTGCGCAACTGATTTTCGAACTCGGCACCGAAGTGGCTGCGGTTGCCGGCGTAATAGTCGTCTGCGCTCATCAGGGAGGCTGTGGCTTGCAGCGTTTCCTTGACTGCCGGCAACAGTGCACGTTGCAGGAAATTGTCAGGCGTGCGGTATTCCTGGGCAATCTTCAGAAATGCCTCCCCTGAAGGAAGGCGAAACTGGCTACTGAACTCGGCTTTGGCATCGACGTTGCCCAGAAAAACGATAGGCAGGTTTTCCAGCGTGATCGAGGGATGTCCGCTGCGGGTATCTTCCGGGTTGTCCATGCGCAAGGAGGACTGAACGCCGATGGTACGTCGCCAAGCTGTACTGCGGCCGAACCACTTGGTGGCGTAGCCTACGTCCTCGACTACTTTCTCCTCGCCGAAAATCGTACGAACGTGGGTCATCTGGCCTGCTTCGTTGTAGAAGAATACGTTGTTGAATATTGCTGCCAGGGCGCCGAACGCGAGAACTGGGATGGCAATGGCGGCAATTTGCTTGCGGTTGACACGTAATTGAGGGAGGTCGGGAATGGGCAGTTTTTGCACGGGGCACTCCTTGTGCGGAAAGGCCCATCCTGGTTAATTCAGCCCCGTGATCACAATCAGACGAACCGAATTCCTTATGTAGGAATAATCACTGCGGCAGCTAGGAAGAATCCAATTTGATTCGGCCCCACAACAGCCATTCACGCCCGCAATTGCGGGTCGTCCTTCTTTTTTCCCAGGTTGTTCTGCCCCGTCGAATCCTGCGACGGCTGGATACTCTCGACCGCCACGTTCTGCCCCCGCGTCTTGATCAACGAAACCACCACCCCACCCAGCAACAGCCCGAACGTCACCCCCAGCGACAGCAACGCCGGCACCTTGCCCACCATGCCGTGGTAGAAGATTTTGCAGCCAATGAAGATCAGCACCAGCGCCAGTGCGTACTTGAGATAAACGAAGCGGTGCATCAACGCCGACAACGCGAAGTACAGCGAGCGCAGCCCCAAAATGGCAAAGATGTTAGAGGTGTAGACAATGAACGGGTCCTGGGTAATGGCGAAAATCGCTGGCACGCTGTCGACCGCAAACACTAGATCGGCAAGTTCGATCAGTACCAGCGCCAGGAACAATGGGGTGGCATAACGCAGCGCCTTGCTGTGCCCAGGCGGGGTCTGGCGGATGAAGAAGTGCGAGCCATGGATCTGGTCGGTGACCCGCATGTGCCGGCGCACGAACTTGATGATCGGGTTGTTGGCCAGGTCCGGGTGGCTGTCTTCCTTGGACAGCGCCATCTTCACCCCGGTAAACAGCAGGAAGGCACCGAAGATGTACAGCACCCAGGCAAAGTTCTGCACCAACGCCGCGCCTACGCCGATCATGATCGCCCGCAGCAACACCACCCCCAGGATGCCCCAGAACAACACGCGGTGCTGGTAGCGGCGGGGGATGGCAAAGTAGCTGAAGATCATTGCCATGACGAACACGTTGTCCATCGACAGCGACTGCTCGACCAGGAAACCGGTGTAGAACTCCAGTGCCGACTGCGCGCCCAACTGGTACCAGACCCCGGCGCCGAACAGCACGCCGACGCTGAAGTAGCCGGAATACAGCAGCAGGCTTTCGCGCATTTCGATTTCCCGGTCGTGGCGGTGCAGCACGCCCAGGTCGAGTACCAGCAAACCGATGACGATGGCCATGAACACCAGCCACAACCAGGCGCTGGTACCGAGGAACGGGGTGGTGAGAAATGCTTGCAGAGCTGTCATGAGCCCCTCCTTGAATGTCGACGTTGCTTGGCAACAGTGATCCGACATGGCGGCTTGGCAGCCGTCAGAGGGGCCCGGTATCACATGATTTTGAGCCTAGACCCGTTTACCAGTGATGCCGAACAGGGAGCTGTTACATTTCTTTGCCAGGGCTCGGATCTGGCCTTCAATACACCCACACCTCGACCCGTCGGTTACGTAACCGTCCTTGCTCCAGCTCATTGCCGGCCACGGGTAGTTCATCGCCCATCCCAGTCACCTCCAGCACCTCCACACCATCGCGCGCCAGCTCGCGCCGCACTGCTTGCGCGCGCAGGCGTGAGAGCAGGGCCGCGCGCCCGGGTGTCTCCTTGGGGTCGCCAAACCCCACCAGCACCGCCTTGCTCTGCAACTTGCCAGCCTGGCGCAGGTACTCGGCTACCCGCTGCACATCGCGCAGGGCCTTGTTGTCGAGGCTGGCGCTGCCTTCCTGGAAGCGAAAGTTCACGCTCAGCCGCTGCGCCTGCTGGGCGAGGGTGCGATAGCGCGGCGGCATATCAGACTGGGGAGGGACAGGTTGAGCCTTGATCTGCTGCGAAACGAAACCCTGCTGGGCGACGATCGCCTGGCCCGCGGGGCTTTGGGCGAAATCGGCCAGGGCCTTGGACTGGGGCTTGGGGTTGGCCGGCAGGTAGAAGTACAGGCGCCGCGATAGTGGGTAGTCTTCGCTGGCCACCAGTGCGCGTTCAGGCAGCATGGCCGGTGCGTCGCCCTCGGCCACTGCCAGCACCTTGGCCCCGTGCACGGCGGCCAGGCTGCTGAAGCCGATGGCCTGGCGGTCGGCACCTACCTGGGCCGCCAGTTCGTCACTGGACTCGAAGCGCTTGGCCTTGGGCGACAGTTCGCTGTGCAGAGGTTCCAGCACCAGTGCCTTGAAGGTCTCGAAAGTACCGGAACGGTCATCACGGGCATACAGGTGAATGGCCCCGCCAGAAACACCTAATTGTTCCCAGCGCTGGACCTGCCCGGAGAAAATCTGCGCCAGTTGTTTTGTGGTGAGCTGCGGCAGTGGGTTGTCGGGGTGGACGATGACCGCGACGCCATCCAGGCCGATGACTTGTTCAGCGCTGGCAGCACGCAGGTCGCCCAGGGCCTGCAGCTGGCGCACTTCACTGTCGTTGATCGGCCGCGATGCCGCTGCCAGGTCGGCCTCGCCCCGGCCCAGGGCAACGAAGCCGGTGCTGGAGCCGTGGGCGGCGATGTCCACGCGCACGGGCTGCCCATGCGCATCGCGCGCACTGATCACGGTTTCATTGGGCAGTTTGCCCGGCTGTTGCGCGATGGCGCTGGCTTGCTGCGCGCGCAATTGCCCCTGCACCAGCGCCGGCAGCAAGGCCGCACCAATCGTGTTGGAACCTTGCACGCGCAGGTGCTGGGGCTCGGCCAAGGTCGCAAGCGGTAGCAGGATAAGCAGCAAGACAAGCAGGCGGGGCATGCCGGATGGCCCTGTGGCATAGAGTTGGCCGGCAGATTACGACAGTGGCGTGATGATAATGTGACAGTCCGTAGGGGAGGGCTTTGCCCCCCCCTTCTCGGCGGCTGGCGAACTCAATGCGCCCCGGCAGACTTGCTCAAATCGCTCTCGGCCCACTCGGTATAGATGCACGCATCCGCCACTGCCCAACGCACCTTTACGCTGTCGCCCGGCTGCATCGGCATGCCTGCGGCTGACAGCGCCTTCACCGTCAGCTCGGTACCCCCTGCAGTCACCACATGGCAGGTTTGGCTCTCACCCAGGAACAGCACCTCGCCAACCTTGGCGCTGACCTCGTTCCAGCCCGCTGGCAGTGGCGCGCGCGCAGCCTGTTCGGCGGTCAGGGCCAGGGCCTTCTCCGGGCGCACCATGATCAGTGCATCTTGCGAGGCGGCCAGCCCTGGGGTCAGGCGAATGGCTACCGGCTGCCCCTCGAAACTGCCTGCGCCATTGCTGCTGGCCTTGATCCGCAGGAAGTTGGAGTTGCCCAGGAACGAAGCGACAAAGGCATTCGGCGGGTTTTGGTACAGGTCGTAACCGGTGCCCAGGCCGACGATCTTGCCGTGGCTGAAAATGGCGATGCGCTGGGACAGGCGCATGGCTTCTTCCTGGTCGTGGGTGACGTAGACGATGGTAATGCCCAGTCGGCGGTGCAACTGGCGCAGTTCGTCCTGCAGGTCTTCTCGCAGCTTCTTGTCCAGCGCGCCGAGCGGCTCGTCCATCAGCAGGATACGCGGCTCGTACACCAGCGCCCGGGCAATCGCCACACGCTGCTGCTGGCCGCCAGACATTTGCGAGGGTTTGCGGTGGGCGAACTTCTCTAGCTGCACCAGCTTGAGCATGGCGTCGACGCGCTTGGCCGTCTCGGCAGCGCCGAGCTTGCGAATGGCCAGCGGGAAGGCGATGTTGTCGCGCACGTTCAGGTGCGGGAACAGCGAATAGCGCTGGAACACCATGCCGATGTCACGCTTGTGTGGTGGTACGTTGACCAGCGATTGGCCGTCGACCAGGATCTCGCCACTGCTGGGTGTTTCGAAGCCGGCCAGCATCGACAGGGTGGTGGACTTGCCCGAGCCGCTGGAGCCGAGGAAGGTCAGGAACTCGCCGTCCTGGATCTCCAGGTCGAGGTTGTCCACGGCGGTGAAGTCGCCGTAGTGCTTGTTCAGGCCGCGCAGGCTGACCAGGGTCTTGCCGTGCGCGTTGTCTTTGATCACTGCACTCATTGTTGTTTTCTCCGCGCTCAGGCGTTTTCGGTGCGCCGGCGCAAGGCGGCGGCAATGAACATGACAAGCAGCGACAGGCCGATCAGCAGGGTCGAGGCCACGGCAATGACCGGGCTGAGGTCCTGGCGCAGGGTGGTCCACATCTTCACCGGCAGGGTCTGCAGGTCGGGGCTGGCCATCATCACGCTCAGCACCACTTCATCCCACGACACCAGGAAGGCGAACAGGCCGCCGGCGATCATGCCGGGGCGGATGGCCGGGAAGGTGACCTTGAAGATCGCCTGCAGGCGCGAGGCACCGCAGATCACCGCGGCATCTTCAATCGACTGGTCGAACAGCTTCAGCGAGTTGATGATGGAAATGATGGTAAAGGGCAGGGCGACGATCACGTGGCTGACCACGAAGGCGAACAGCGTGCCGGTGTAGCCAAGTTTGAGAAACAGCGCATACACCGCCACGGCAATGATCACCAGCGGCACGATCATCGGCATGGTGAACAGCCCGTACAGCAGTTCGCGGCCCGGGAAGCGGCCACGCACCAGGGCGAACGCGCTGGGCAGGCCCAGCAGTACGGCGGCGAGGGTGGTCAGCACGGCCACCTTCAGGCTGGCCAGCGCAGCGTCCATCCACTCCGGGTTGGAGAAGAACTGGCCGTACCACTTGAAGGTCCAGCCTGGCGGCGGGAATACCAGCCACTGGGACGAGCCGAACGACAGCAGCACGATGAACACGACCGGCAGCAGCAGGAAGGCCGCGATGACCCCGGTGGTCAGGTACAGGCCCGTACGCAGCGGGCGACCCATGGCATTGGGAGACAGGAGCATGGCGGTTTACCTCGCGTTGCCAACCGGGGATTCCGGCTGCAGCTTCAGGTACAGGTAGAAGAGCACCAGGGTGATCGCCACCAGCAGTGCGGCGGCGGCGCTGGCCAGGCCCCAGTTGAGGAACGACTGCACCTGCTGGATGATGAATTCGGGCAGCATCATGTTCTGTGCACCGCCCAGCAGCGCCGGGGTGACGTAGTAACCGAGCGACATCACGAACACCATCAGCGCGCCGGAGAACAGCCCCGAGCGACACAGCGGCAGAAATACCTTCCAGAAGTTGGTCCACGGGCTGGCGCCGCAGATGGAGCCCGCCTGCAGCACCATCGGGTCGATGGCGTGCATGGTCGCCTGCAGCGGCAGCACGATGAACGGGATCATGATGTAGCTCATGCCGATCACCACGCCGGTGAGGTTGTGCACCATTTCCAGCGGGGCATCGATGATGCCCATGGCCATCAGCGCCTTGTTGATCACCCCCGAGCTCTGCAGCAGCACCAGCCATGAGTAGGTGCGTGCCAGCAGGCTGGTCCACATCGACAGCAATACGATGTTCAGCAGCCAGCGGCCCCAGCCCTTGGGCACCAGGGTGATCGCCCAGGCCAGCGGGAAGCCCAGCAGTACGCTGATCAGGGTGACCACGCCAGCCACCGAGAAGGTGTTGAACAGTACCCGTGCGTAGGCCGAGTTGGCGAACAGTTGCTCGTAGTTGCCCAGCCCAGGGGTTGGCTCAAGCACCCCGCGCAGCAACAGGCCGACCAGCGGGGCGAAGAAGAACAGGCCAAGGAACAGCAGGGCCGGCAGCAGGTTGCGGCTGCCTTTCCAGCGCTGGCTCAGGCTGGCGCGGCGGGGGGCGGTGCCCGGCGCGCCGGCACCCGTGGGGGCACCTTGCGCGTTATGCAGGGCGTTGATGGCGACTTTCATTTGACCAACCACTCATTCCAGCGGGCCGCGATGGCTTGACCGTTCTTGGCCCAGTAGGCGAAGTCGAGGGTGACCTGGTCCTGGGCGTAGGCTGTTGGCAGGTTCGGCGCCAGGTCTTTGTCCAGCTTGGCCACGCTGTCGACGTTGACCGGCGCGTAGGCGGTCTTGTTGGCGAACTCGGCCTGGCCTTCGGCGCTGCTGGCGTTGGCCAGGAACTTCATGGCCGCATCCTTGTTCTTGGCGCCTTTGGGAATGACCAGGAAGTCGGCCATGACCAGGTTCTGCTTCCAGCTCACGCCCACCGGTGCGCCATCTTGCTGCAGGGCATAGACGCGGCCGTTCCAGAACTGGCCAAGCGAGGCTTCACCCGAGGCCAGCAGCTGTTGCGACTGGGCACCGCCGCCCCACCAGACGATGTCTTTCTTGATGGTGTCGAGCTTCTTGAAGGCGCGGTCCAGGTCCAGCGGGTACAGCTTGTCTGGGGCTACGCCGTCGGCCAGCAGGGCCAGTTCCAGCACGCCGGGGCTCGGCCACTTGTACAGGGCACGTTTGCCGGGGTAGGTCTTGGTGTCGAACAGCGCGGTCCAGTCCACCGGTTTGTTGGCACCGAGCTTGCCTTCGTTGTAGCCGAGTACGAAGGAGAAGAAGAACGAGCCGACGCCGTGGTCGGAGACGAACCGCGGGTCGATCTTGTCGCGCTTTATCTGGTTGAAATCGAGGGGTTCGAGCAGGCCTTCGCTGGCGGCACGCAGGGCAAAGTCGGCTTCGACGTCAACCACATCCCACTGCACGTTGCCGCTCTCGACCATGGCCTTGAGCTTGCCGTAGTCGGTGGGGCCGTCCTGCACGACCTTGATGTCGGTGGCTTTGCTGAACGGTACGGCCCACGCTTCTTTCTGGGCGTCCTGGGTGGTACCGCCCCAGCTGACGAAGTTCAGGCTGTCGGCGGCCTGGGCGGCCTGACATGCCAGGGTCAGCAGGCTGGCGGACAGCACTGCGGTTACACGTTTGCTCAACAGCATGGTTACGCCCTCGTTGCTTTTGTTATTCGAGGCGGGGCTTGTGGTGCGCCCGCCAACAGTGTTCGGGGAGCAGCAAAAACAAAGTGTCCGGGTGGCCGTTTTTAAGTGTAGGTGCCGGCCTGCAGATTTAAGGTCTACGGGATATCATATTATGGTATTCCAAACTTTTGGCAAGAGGTGTGAGGCGACCGGCCATCACTCCGACCTCTTCAATTTGTCGCGGTCTGCTTTTGTAGGAGCGGCCTTGTGTCGCGAAAGGGCCGTGAAGCGTCCCCAGGATGTCAGCAGATGCACAGATTGCTGGGGCCGCTCTGCGGCCCTTTCGCGACACAAGGCCGCTCCTACAAGGGGTGGTGTCAGCTTGGAAGACCTGGCTCGAACGGGATGCTCTGCACCACTTCCAGCTCATATCCCGCCAGGCCCGCGTATTTCAGCGGTGGCCCCAGGTGACGCAGTTTGCCAACGCCAAGGTCCTGCAGAATCTGCGCGCCGGTGCCCACCTCGGAATACACCTTCGACTGCCCACGCTGGTAAGGCCGTACCGGCTGAGTCAACTGCGGTATGCGTTCAAGCAATGCCTGGGAGGACTCATGGTTGGCCAGGATTACCACCACGCCAGCACCTTCCTCGGCCACCTTCTGCAACGCCGCCCACAGCGTCCAGTTGGCCGGGCCTGCATATTCAGCACCGACCAGGTCGCGCAGTGGGTCGATTACGTGCACCCGCACCAAGGTCGGTTGTTCGCGACGGATGTCGCCCATGACCATGGCCATGTGCACACCACCTTCGATGCGGTCTTCATAGCTGACCAGGCGGAAAATGCCATGCACGGTCGGCAGCTCGCGTTCGCCGATGCGCTTGATGGTCTGCTCGGTGCTCAGGCGGTAGTGGATCAGGTCGGCAATGGTGCCGATCTTGATGCCATGCTGGGCAGCGAACACTTCCAGGTCCGGGCGGCGGGCCATGGTGCCGTCGTCGTTGAGCACTTCGACGATCACCGAAGCCGGGCTGAAGCCTGCCAGCCGTGCCAAGTCGCAGCCGGCTTCGGTATGGCCGGCGCGGGTCAGCACGCCGCCTTCGCGGGCGCGCAGGGGGAAAATGTGGCCCGGTTGCACCAGGTCTTCGGGGCGCGCGTTGGGGGCCATGGCCGCTGCCACGGTGCGCGCCCGGTCGGCAGCGGAAATACCGGTGGTGACACCCGTGGCCGCCTCGATCGACACGGTGAACGCGGTGCTGAAGACGCTGCCGTTAGCCGGTACCATCTGCTCCAGGCCCAGGCGCTGGCAGTGCTCGTCGGTCAAGGTCAGGCAGATCAGCCCACGCGCTTGGCGGGCCATGAAGTTGATGGCCTGGGCGTCGCAACGCTCGGCGGCGATCAACAGGTCGCCTTCGTTTTCCCGGTCCTCGTCATCCACCAGCAGGACCATCTTGCCTTGCCGGTAGTCCTCGAGAAGTTCCTCGATGGTGTTGAAAGCCATGTTGCACGCTCACTGTGGTGGGGTGATTATTATGGTATACCATCATACATAAATATCGCCTTAAGAGGAGAGCAGCAGATGAAGGCTTACTGGATCGCCCATGTGGACGTGACCGACCCCGAGCAATACCAGCAGTACACCCAGCGTGCCCCGGCTGCCTTCAAGGCGTTCGGCGGCCGCTTCCTGGCCCGTGGTGGGCGCAGCGAGGCGATGGAAGGGCGGTCTACCCCCCAGCGTAGCGTGGTGATCGAGTTCGATTCGTACGAGCAGGCGGTGGCGTGTTACCGGTCCGAGTTGTACCAGCAAGCGTGCAGCCATCGCCAAGGTGTGGCGAAGGCCGAAGTGATCATTGTCGAAGGGTTCGAGCCTTGAGTGATGGTCTCACGGCTCTCCCGGACCGGCAGGGCACCAGGCCCTGCCGCATGGGTGGATAATGTTATTGAAGGTGTACTTTCAGTTCACCGGCCGCCTGGCGCATCGCCGCCTTCACTGCCGGCACCTGGCTCAGTGGGTTGAGCAGCCCATAGTCATGGATCATGCCGTTGTAGCGCACTGAGGTAACCGTCACACCGGCAGCATTCAGCTTGCGGGCATAAGCCTCACCTTCATCACGCAACACATCGAACTCAGCCGTTTGTACCAGTGCTGGCGGCAAGCCTTTGAGCTGCTCAGTGCTGGCCCGCAGCGGCGATGCGTAGACCTGCGCACGGGCACTGGTATCGGAGGTGTAGCTGTCCCAGAACCACTTCATCATCCCTGTGGTCAGGAAGTGCCCTTCGGCAAATTGCTTGTACGAGGCAGTCTCGAAACTCGCATCGGTCACCGGCCACAGCAGCAGCTGGAAGCGCAGCGCAGGGGTGCCGGCCTCTTTGGCTTTCAGCGCCACGACTGCCGCCATGTTGCCGCCGACGCTGTTGCCGGCCACGGCCAGGCGCTTGCCGTCCACGCCGATCGCCTTGCCATGCTCGGCCACCCAGCGGGTCGCGGCGTAGGCCTGGTTGATGGCCGTCGGGTAGTGCGCTTCCGGCGATGGGGTGTAGTCCACGTAGACCGCCACCGCACCCGAGCCGACTACCAGGTCGCGGATCAGCCGCTGGTGGGTGGGGAAGTCGCCCAGCACCCAGCCGCCACCGTGGAAGAACATGAACACTGGCAGGTCACCCTTCGCGTTGGCCGGGCGCACTACTTGCAGCTTGATCGACTCGCCATTGGCCTGGATGGTGCGCTCCTTTACCTCGATGCCCGAAAGGTCGACCTTGACCGAGGCCTGAGCGCCGGTCAGCACTGCGCGGGCGTCTGTTGGGCTGAGCTGCTCCAGCGGCTTGCCACCCCCTTTTTCCAGGGCTTCGAGGAAGGCCTGAGTGTGTTGTTCGACACCAGGGCTGCCAGCGGCGAAAGCGCTGGAAACGGACAGGGCCAAGAGGGAGGCGGTGAGGGCCTTGTGGACAATGTTCATGAGCGAATCCTTTTCTATGCAAGTGGTGGTAGTGGGCGTCTTGCCTGGCCTGCTGGGCCATCGCTGCGACTTGTGCGTAGATTAGGCAGGTGCACTTGCAGGAAAAAGCCGCTATAAAGCGTTTGACTGTCACTATGAGCGAGACAATGAACCCTTACGAAGACATGCGGATCTTCGCCCAGGTCATGGAGGCTGGCAGTTTCACCGCCGCCGCCGACCGCCTGGGCATGTCGAAGCAATCGGTCAGCCGACGCCTGATGCAGCTCGAGGAGCGCCTTGGCGTTCGCCTGCTCAACCGCTCCACCCGGCGCCTGGATGCCACACCGCTGGGCCAGCACTACTACCAGTCGGCCTTGCGCTTGTTGGGTGAGGTGCAGCAGGTAGAGCACGACATCAGCGGCCAGGCCCAGGCCTTGCGCGGCACCTTGCGCCTGAGTGCGCCGCTGTCGTTCGCCATGTCGCACCTGGGTTGCCTGCTGACCGAGTTTCTTCAACTGCACCCGCTAGTAGATGTAGAGGTGGACCTCAGCGACCGCGCCGTGGACCTGATCGGCGAGGGCTACGACCTGGCGCTGCGCATTGGCGCGCTGGAGGACTCCAGCCTGATTGCGCGGCGTATTGCCAATGTCGAGCGCGTCTACTGCGCGAGTCCGGCGTACCTGCAGGCGCGGGCAGTACCGGTAATACCGGAGGATCTGGCCGGGCATGACTGCCTGCCCTATGGGCATTCGCGACAGGTGCAGTGGCAGTTTCGCCAGGGCGGCAAGGCGCAGGCGATTCAGGTGACAGGGCGCATGCGTGCCAACAACGGCGAGTTGCTCAGGGATGCGGCCATCGCCGGCATGGGGGTGACCTACCTGCCGACCTTCATCGTTGGCCAGGCGTTGGCGGATGGGCGGCTGGTGAGTGTGCTTGAAGAATGGACGCCGCCGGCGTTGCAGTTATCAGCGGTGTATCCGCAGCACCGGCAGGTAGCGCGGCCGGTGCAGGGTTTTGTCGACTTCTTGCGTGAGCGGTTGGTGCAACTATAGGTTTACCTCAGCACAGGGCCAGCAGTGGTGCCTTGCGCGCCTGTGGCCCGGCCCAGAGCAGTTGCGCCACGCCGATGGTGCGTTCTTCGAAACCGCCCTGGCAATAGCACAGGTAGAACTCCCACAAGCGCTGAAAGGTATCGTCATACCCCAGCATCGTTAGTTCCGAGCGCGCCAGGCGCAGGTTGTCGCGCCAATGGCGCAGCGTGCGCGCGTAGTCCTGGCCGAAATCCTCCAGGTGTACCAGGTTCAGCGCGGTCTGGCGGCTGGCGGTGTCCAGCAGCACGCTCAGCGAAGGCAAGGCGCCGCCGGGGAAAATATAGCGCTGGATAAAATCCACCGAGCGCCTGGCCTGGGCGTAGCGCTGGTCGCGGATGGTGATGGCTTGCACCAGCATCAGGCCATCATCCTTGAGCAGCGACGCGCACTGGCGAAAGTAGGTCGGCAAGTAGCGGTGGCCGACAGCTTCGATCATTTCGATCGATACCAGCTTGTCGAAGCGCCCGCGCAGGTCGCGATAGTCTTCGAGCAGTACGGTGATGCGCTGCTCCAGGCCCAGGGCCTTGACCCGCTGCAGGGTATGGGCGTACTGCGCCGCCGAGAGCGTGGCGGTGGTGACCCGGCAGCCATGCTGCAGTGCGGCGTGGATGGCCAGGCTGCCCCAGCCGCTGCCGATCTCCAGCAGATGGTCGTCGGGCTTGAGTTCAAGTTTCTGGCAGATGCGTCGCAGCTTGCTGGTCTGGGCCTGCTCCAGGGTTTGCCCGGGGCTGTCGAACTGCGCAGCGGAGTACATCATGGTGGGGTCCAGCAGGCGCTCGAACAGGTCATTGCCCAGGTCGTAATGCGCCAGGATATTGCGCCGCGCGCCGCGCCGGCTGTTGCGGTTGAGGCGGTGCAGCAGGCGCAGGGCCGGGCGCGCCAGGCGTGCCAGGCCGCCCTCCATGGCATCGAGAACATCCAGGTTGGCAACGAACAACCGGGTGACAGCGGCCAGGTCCGAGCTGCGCCAGTAGCCGTGAATATAGCCTTCTCCGGCACCAATCGAACCATTGCCGGCGACCAGGCCCCAGGCGGCGTCATCAATCACTTCCACTTCCGCGTAAAGCGGGCTGGCAACGTCGCCGAACGTCCATTGCTGGCCTTGGCAGATCAGGCGCAGGTTGCCGTGGCGCAGTTGGCGCAACTGCGCGAGCACTGCGCGCCTGGCCAGGCCGCCGAGCAGCGGGGCAATGCTTGCCGATTTGCTAACGCTCAGGGTCGGTTCGGGCATGGTCGGGCTCCTCGCGGGCAGGTTGGCCGAATGCCAGGTCGTGCTGGCTGGCGATATGGTCATGTAGAGGGGTACGTTTCAGCAGCAGGCGCAGGGCCTGCCAGTAAATGCCGGAGAGGGTGCGCAGGCTCATCCACGGAAAGCTCAGGATGTGCCGCTGCAAGGCCGCGCGGTCCAGCGGCTGACGTTGCAGCGCCAGGTCGGCTTCGAACACCTTGTGCCCGGCGCGCCAGTTCTGCATGTGGATGCGCACCCGCTGTGCATCGAGGGCGAACTGCAGGTGGTAGTCCATGTTCAGTGGCATGAACGGCGAGACATGGAAGGCTTTGGCCAGGGTAAATGTCTGGCTCAGGCCATCGTTCACGGGCAGTACATAGTGGAAACGTTCACGCCAGGGGGTGTTGCGCACTTCCAGCAAAATAGCCGCGAGCTGGCCTTGCCGGTCATGGCAGAAATAGACACTCACTGGGTTGAACGACAGCCCCCAGCAGCGCGGTTGGGTCAGCAGGTGCACGGCGCCTTCGGGTGCTTGGCCGATAGCCTGACCGACCATCAGCCGTGCGGCCTCGGCCAGTGGTCTGCCCTGGCGGGTCAGCGCCGGCAGATAGTCGGTTTCACGCCAGCACAGGGGGGCCAGCCGGGAGCTCCCAAGCCAGCGGGACAGGCGCAGGAGCTGGGGTTGTTCGTTGAGATCCAGGTAAAACATGCCAACCCGGTAACGAAACGCATGGTAGCGTGGGCTCAGCCGCCGGTGGCTCAGCCAGCCCTGGCACAGGTTGCTGTTCACAACTGTTCTCCAAAGTGCTGGGCGACGTTCAGCGCGCTTAGCACCCCGTCTTCGTGAAAACCATTGCCCCAGTAGGCGCCGCAGTAATAACTGTGCAAACGCCCCTGCAGTTCGCCCTGCCGAGCCTGTGCCGTCAGAGCGTCAAGGCTGTACTGCGGGTGGGCATACTCGAAGCGGGCAAGTATCTGTGCAGGGTCCACCTGCGCGGTCTGGTTGAGGCTTACGCAGAACGTGGCCGGCGCCTTGATGCCCTGAAGGATGTTCATGTTGTAGGTGAGTGCGGCAGGCGCCTGCGCGTTGCCGCCCAGGCGGTAGTTCCAGCTGGCCCAGGCCCTGCGCCGTTGTGGCAGCAGGCGCGTGTCGGTGTGCAGCACCACGTCGTTGCTGGCGTAGTGGATGGCACCCAGGATGGCGCGCTCATGTTCGCTTGGCGGTGCCAGCAGGGCCAGTGCCTGGTCGCTGTGACAGGCAAATACCACCTTGTCGAATCGCTCATTACCGCTGGCCCAGGTAACCGTCACGCCGAGGTCGTCACGTTTTACCTGATGCACCGGGCAGCTCAGCCGGATGCGATCGGCAAAGGGCTGGCACAGAGGCCTGAGGTACGCGCGTGAGCCTGCGTCGATAACCTGCCATTGCGGGCGATGGTTGACCGACAGCAAGCCGTGGTTGTTACAGAACCGCACGAAAAACTGCAACGGGAAGCCCAGCAAATCGGCCGGCGACATCGACCAGATCGCTGACCCCATCGGCACGATGTAATGGTCGATGAAGCGCCGCCCATAGCCTTGGGCATGCAGATAACTGCCCAGCGTGGTGGCGCTCTCGATCCGTTGCTGGTTCAGGTCGGCGGTGGCCTCGCGGTTGAAGCGCAGCACATCGCGCAGCATTCCCCAGAATGGCGGGGACAGCAGGTTGCGCCGCTGGGCAAACAGCGTGACCAGGTCGTGGCCGTTGTACTCGAACCCCGTGCGCGGGTCATGCACCGAAAAGCTCATTTCGGTGGGGCGCGAGGCGACACCCAGATGCTTGAGCAGGCGGATGAAGTGCGGGTAGGTCCAGTCGTTGAAGACGATGAAACCGGTATCTATCGAGTAGCCTTGGCCCTGCCACTGCACATCGACGGTATGGGTATGCCCGCCGACCCGGTTCGCGGCCTCGAACACCGTGACCTCGTTACGACGTGACAGCAGGTGGGCACAGGTGAGGCCGGCGATACCGCTACCGATGATGGCGATACGCATGGGTCAGCCCTGTGGTTGGCGCGCCAGGCGGCGGCCCAGCTTAAGGCGCCAGCGCGCCGGCAGTGCACCTAGCAGGCGCAGCACCAGGGTGAAGGTGGCGGGGAAGGCTATTTCCAGCGGGCGGTGTGGCAGGCGCGCGATGATATGGGCGGCGGCGCGCTCGGCGCTCCACAGCTGGGGCATGGGGAAGTCGTTGCGGCGGGTCAGTGGCGTGTCGACGAAGCCGGGGCAGACCAAGGTGACATCGATGCCTTCGCCGACCAGGTCGATGCGCAGGGACTCGACCAGGTACCGCAATGCCGCTTTGGAGGCACCATAGGCACCCGCACGCGGCAATGCCAGCCAGCTCACCGAGCTGCCCATGACCACCAGGTGTGGCCGCTGGCCGTGGCGCAGCAAGGGCAGGGCGGCGGCAAGGCATAAGCTGGTGCCGGTCAGGTTGGTGCGTATCACTCGGTCGATCAGGGCAGGGTCGAAGTGCCCAGGCTCCAGGTACTCGCAAGTGCCCGCATTGAGAATCACTTGGTCCAGTGCGCCCCAGGCGTGCTCGATCTGCTCGGCGATTCGCGCCACTTGCCCAGGTTGATCGATATCGCCGACTGCCAGCAGTACCTGGTCCGGAAACCGTTCGGCCAGTGCTGTCAGCTTGTCTGCCCGGCGTGCGCCCAACGCTACCTGGTGGCCTTGTTCCAGCAGGTGCAACGCCAGCGCGGCACCCATGCCACTGCTGGCACCGGTCAGCCAGCAACGGCTCATGCCAGCCTTCCTTTGAGCCAGCGAATCGCGCTGCCCATGATCGGCAGATGTTCGTACAGCAGGGCACCGGCGTCGAAGTAGTCCTGGTGAAAATACACCCGCTCATGCCAGCGCAGGTGGCTGCAGCCTTGCAGGCTGATCAGTTGCCCGCTGGCCAGTTGCGGGTGGCGATAGTGCAACGTCCAACGAATGTAGCCATGGCCCGGCTGTAGTTCGTCGGTGCCCTCGAAGCGGTAGTGGCAGTCGGAAACCTTGGCGTACAGCTGGGCGAAATAAGCCCGCAGCGCGGGAAGGCCGGTGAACTGGTGCAAGGGGTCGCGGAAGGCGACGTCCTCGCTGTACAGGTCACCCAACAGGTCGAGGTTGTGCGTATCCAGCGTGGCAAAGCGTTCGGCGAAGGATCGCAGGTAGGTGGACATGCACAATACCTGTACAAAATTAATTTGCTGTACAAGGTATAGTGCAGGTCTCTGGATAAATCTATACAGAAGAAAATTTTTGTACAGTTTTCGCGCGACGCTCGATCTCCCAGGCGCCAAAAATCATGCGGCGAACACCCCCCGCTAGACCATCCCCCCACCAAACTCACCCATGGCATCCAGCACCGCCTCGCACACATACGCCAGCGAAGCCCGATCAAACAGCAGCTGCAACGCCGGCCGCTCATCACTGCCTACATTCAGCACAATCATATTGATCCGCGCCACCGAGGTCTGCGCCACCGTCCCAACCGGAAACGCCCCGGCACGCAGATCCACCCCGCACAACTTGGCCATCACCGCGCTGCCATGCACCCCCGACAGTTGTAGCCAGGCATGGCTGTCCTGGCGCGGCAGCAGGTAATTGCGCTGGGCATCCTGCACCCACTCGGCCTCTACATCCGCCACCCGTGCGCCATCGTCGGCCAGGCTGCCCAGCAGCAGGTACTCGGCCTGCGACAATCGCGCCACCCAGCTTCCATCATGCTGACGCACGGCCTGGTTCGGCTGCGTGGGCAAACGGTATCCACGTTGCTGAAGGTAGGCGGCGCTGTCTGCGCCGCGAAATCCAACCCGCGCCAACGCAGTCAAGTCAGTCAACGCACAGGTGTGCAGCAGTTCGGCTCGCGGGTTGCGAGGGATAAACGCTTCGGCTTGCAAACGGGTCATGGCTCAGAGCTCCTGGCGCAGGTTGTCGGGGTCGTGGAACGGCAGCGCTACCACCTTGGCATTGACCATCACGCCACCGTCGGTGCGAATCGGGATGAGCATGCCGGGGCTGGCCTGGTGGGCGCCGGCATAGGCCAGGCCGATGATCTGCCCCAGGGTTTGCGAGTACTCGCAGGAGGTGACGTTACCGCTGATGTCCCGGCCGTCCAGCACCAGGTGCCCCTCCAGTGGTCGCGGGCTGCTTTTGGGCAGCGTGAAACCGACCAGCTTGCGCTTGAGCGGCTGTGCTTCGAGGATTTCGATCGAGCGCTTGCCAACGAAGAACGGCTTCTTGCGACCGATGGCCCACTGCATGTCGATTTCCGCCGGGTGCGTCATGCCGTCGGTGTCCTGGCCGATGATCACGTGGCCTTTTTCCAGGCGCAGCAGGCGTTGGGTCTCGACGCCGAAGGGGCGAATGCCCAACCCGGCACCCGCCTGCATCAAGGTATCCCACAGCCGCTCGGCATGGCGCGCTGGTACGTGCACTTCATAGCCCAGCTCACCGACAAAGCCGACTCGCAGGATACGTGCAGCAATGCCTGCCACCTTGCCCTGGCGTACGCCCAGGTAAGGGAAGGCTCCGGCGGCCAGGTCTACGTCATCGCACACCTTGGCCAGCACCTGGCGTGACAGTGGCCCGGCCAGGTTGACGGCGGCCAGGGCAGCGGTGACGTTGGTGATGTCCACGTCCAGGCGCCACTGCGCGTTCCACTTCAGCATCTGTTGGTAGATGCGGTCGACGCCGCTGGTGGTGGCGGTCACGTAGAAGTGCTGCTCGCCCAAGCGTGCGCAGACACCATCGTCGATGACCACGCCGTGCTCGTTGGTCATCAACGCATAGCGGGTGCGGCCAACAGGCAGTTTGGCGAAGCCGAAGGTGTAGAGGCGTTCCAGCAGTTCGGCCGCATCCGGGCCACGCACGTCCAGGCCGCCGAGCGTGGAGACGTCGATCAGGCCGACTTTTTCACGTACATGCCGGGCTTCTTCCTGCATGCAGCGATCGCGTTCCTCCGGCTTGCCATAGTAGGCCGGGCGCTGCCAGATGCCGGCGGGCATCATGTTCGCCCCGGCTTGCAGGTGGCGGCAGTGCATTGGCGTTTGCCGGTACGGGTCGAAGGCGCGGCCGGCAATGTGTGCCAGCTTTTCTGCCTGGAACGGTGGGCGGGCAGTGGTCACGCCGGTCTCGCTGATGCTGCGGCCGGTGGCATGGGCCACCAGGCGCGCGGTGGGCAGTGCCGAGTGGCGGCCCTGGGATGGGCCCATGCCGACCGTGGAGAAGCGTTTGACCAGTTGCACATCGCGGTAGCCGCTGCGGGTGGCGTTGACGATGTCGCGCACCTGCAGGTCTTCGTCGAAATCGACGAAATCCTTGCCCTTGGGGTGCGGGAAGATCGGCCAGGGGAAGTTGACCTTGGCCTCGGCGTTGAACAGCGGCTGCACCGGCGCTTGCAGGCCCAGCGCGGCCACGGCTTCGGCCGCCCCACGGGTGGCGTCGGCCAGCACGTTGCCTAGCGCATGGCGGCCGTTCACCGAACCGGCGATATCCAGCCCGGCTGGCAGGTGGCTGATGGCGAACTCGTCGCGGTCGATGTCATAGGCCAGCTTGCCACCGGCCTGGCACAGCAACTGGTACACCGGCATGTAGCCCGCCGACATGCACAGCAGGTCACAGGCCAGGCGCAGGCCATGCGGGCCAACCTTGCCCTGGCCGGTGATTGGGCGAATGTCCACGCCACTGACATGGCGCATGCCCGCTTCGTGCAGCGCTTCGTACACGGTGCTGCCCAGGTGCACAGGGATATCGCGGCGCTTGAGCTCGGCGGCCAGCGTGGCATCGGCCGGTGCGGCGCGCATGTCGATCACAGCAGCCACAGCCACGCCTTGTTCCTGCAGGTCGAGCGCGGCAAGGTAGCCGTCATCATGGCCGGTCAGGATCACTGCGCGCTGGCCCGGTTTGACCGCGTACAGCTTCATCAGCCGCTGTGCGGCGCTGGTCAGCATCACACCGGGCAGGTCGTTGTTGCGGAACACCACCGGCTGGTCGAACGAACCGGCCGCCACCAGGCAACGGCCGGCACGCACCTTGTACAGGCGCTTGTGCTGGATCACTGGCAGGTAGTGGTCGGTGAACCAGCCGTTGCAGGTGGCGTCCAGCAGCACCTGGATATTCGGGTGACCCTCTACGGCTGCCAGCAACTCCTGACGCAGGCTGGCGGCACGCGTGCCGGCGATGTCAAAGCGGGCGTAGGTGAGCGAGCCGCCAAGCACGGGCTGTTGCTCGATCAGCAACACCTTGGCCCCGGCATTGGCTGCGTCCAGCGCCGCGCGCAGGCCGGCAGGGCCTGCGCCGATGACGGCGACATCGACAAACAGGTAGGCCTTGTCGTAGTACTGTGGCTTGAAGCCTTGGTCGAGCACGCCCAGGCCGGCCTTTTTGCGAATCAGCGGCTCCCACACCTTCCACATGCCTTTGGGCTTGTAGAACGAGCGGTAATAGAAACCCACCGGCATGAAGCGCGAGCACTTGCCCAGGTAGGCGTCGCGGTCGTGCTCCAGGCTGCCGTTGAAGTTCTGCCCTTCGACCACCTGCCCGTCGCGGGCGGCTTCCAGGTCGGCCAGCACGTTGGGTTCCTCAGGCAGTTGCACCAGGGTGTTGGCATCTTGCCCGGCCATGCTCAGCGGGCCGCGTGGGCGGTGGTATTTGAATGAACGCGACAGCAACCAGCGGCCGCTGCCAAGCAGGGCGCTGGCAATGCTGTCACCGGCAAAGCCCGAACAGGCCTGGCCGTCGAACTGGAAACGCAAGGGGCGTTCGCGGTCGATCAGCAGGCCCATGGGCGCGGGGAGGCGAGTGTGGCTGTTCATCCGGCGATCTCCGGGGTGGCGGCGGGGGTGAAGTCGACGCGGCGGTCGAACAGTGCTTTCGGGTCGAAGGTGCGCAGCACCTGGTCGCTTACCGTGTGGCGCTCGGCCAGAAACCAGTAGCTGGAAGCGTTGTGCAGCCACCACTCGAGCACCACCCCGGCCAGGTTGTCGCTATTGAACACATAGTCGGCCCACTCGGTATCGCTGCAGTTGGCCGGGTCGGGCATGTGCTTGCACTCGCCGCCGTAGGTGAATTCGCTGATGTTGCGCGGGCCGTTCAAGGGGCAGGTCAGGATTTTCATCGTCATGTGCTCCTAGTGGCTGGCCGCAGTGGCGCCCATTTCGTTGACTTGCTGGAAGCGGCTGAAGCGCTCGAGGGCGAAGGGGGCAATCAGCTCGGGCACCTTGCCGCCGCTGGCGACCAACTCGGCCATGGCCTTGCCGCAGATCGGCGTGGCCTTGAACCCCCAGGTGCCCCAGCCAGCATCCAGGTAGTAGTTCTGCACCGGTGACAGGCCCATGATCGGGCTGTAGTCCGGGGTCATATCGGTCATCCCGGCCCACTGGCGCATCAGCTTGGCGTTGGCCATGAACGGGAACATTTCGATGGCGTGGGCCAGCAGGCTTTCCTTGAGGTCGAGGGTGGGGCGGGTGTTGTACAGCGGGTAAGGGTCGGAGCCGCCGCCAAAGACGATTTCGCCTCGGCTGGTCTGCTGCACGTAGCAGTGCAGCGCCGACGAACTTACCAGCGGGTCGAGAAACGGCTTGAAGGGCTGGGTGACCATGGCTTGCAGCGGGTAGGTGTGGATCGGCGCGCGGATGCCGGCCTTTGCCATCAACAGCGAACTGGTACCCGCCACGGCCTGGACCACGCAGCCGCATTGCACCGTGCCGCGGTTGGTCTTCACCGCCTCGATGCGGCCATTGCGGATCAGCAAGTCCTGCACTTCGGTCAGTTGGTGGATTTGCACGCCGCGCCTGGCTGCCTGTTTGGCGTAGCCCCAGGCCACCGCGTCGTGGCGCGCGGTGGCGCCGTCGATGTGCCACAGGCCCGCCAGCACCGGCAGGTGGCCGGGGTCCAGGTTCAGGCTGGGCACCAGCTCGCGGATCTGTTGGCGATCGATCATTTCGCTGCGCCCGCCGAAGTGCTTGTTCACTTCGGCGCGCTGGCGGAAGGCGCGCACGGTGGCGTCGGTGTGCGCCAGGGTAAGCTGGCCGCGCTCGGAATACATGATGTTGAAGTCGAACTCGTTCGACAGGTTCTGGAACATGCGCACCGATTCTGCGTAGAAGCGCACACCTTCGCTGGTGAGGTAGTTGGAGCGGATCACGGCGGTGTTGCGCGCGGTGTTGCCGCCCCCCAGGTAGGCTTTTTCCAGCACGGCGACGTTGGTCACACCGTGGTACTTGGCCAGGTAGTAGGCGATGGCCAGGCCGTGGCCGCCGCCGCCGATGATCACCACGTCATAGCGTGGCTTGAGTTCGCACGGTGGCGGCAGGTCGACCTCCACCGGGTAGTCGGCGCTCAGGCCGTATTTCAGCAGGGCGAAAGGCATGCGGTGCGCTCCTGGTGGGCGGCCTGTTGTTGCAGGTCGAGGGCGAGCAGGGTGTTTTTCATCAAGTAGGCGATGGTCATCGGGCCGACGCCGCCGGGGACCGGGGTAATGCCGGCGACCTGGGGCAGGGCAGCGGCGAAATCGACATCACCGACCAGGTGGTTTTGGCCGTCTTCATTGATGCGGTTGATGCCGACGTCGATCACCACCGCACCGGGTTTGAGGCAATCGGCACCGATCAGCCGTGGCTTGCCCACTGCGGCAACCAGGATGTCGGCCTGGCGGCACAACGCGGGCAGGTCGCGGCTGCGTGAATGCACCACAGTCACCGTGCAGTCGGCCTGCAACAGCAGGGCAGCCATGGGCTTGCCGACGATGTTCGAGCGGCCGACCACTACCGCATGTTTGCCACGCAGCTCGCCACAGGCGTCGCGCAGCAGGCGCATGCAGCCGCTGGGGGTGCACGGGGTCAGCACATCGCGGCCCTGGGCCAGGCCACCGACGTTCTCGCTGTGGAAGCCGTCCACGTCCTTGAGCGGGTTGATGGCCTGCAATACGCAATGCTCGTCGATGTGCGCGGGCAACGGCAGTTGCACGAGGATGCCGTTCACCTCGGGGTCGCGGTTCAGGCGGTCGATCAAGGTCAGCAGGTAGGCCTGGGTGGTGTCGGCGGGCAGGCGATGTTCCTGCGAGCGGATGCCCACCTCTTCGGCGCGCAGTACTTTATTGCGCACGTACACCTGGCTGGCGGCATCGGCACCCACCAGCACCACGACCAGGCCCGGTTGCACGCCGCCCTGGCGCAGTTCCTGCACCTGCTCGCGTACCTCGGCCAGCACACGCGCGGCGGTGGCCTTGCCGTCGATCAGCTTGAGGCTGGTAAGTGCGTTCATTTGAAGATCACCGTGCGGTCGTGGTTAAGGAATACCCGGTGTTCAAGGTGGTATTTCACCGCGCGGGACAGGGCGATGGTCTCGGTGTCGCGGCCGATGGCCACCAGAGCGTCCGGGGCATAGGCGTGGTCCACGCGTTGCACTTCCTGCTCGATGATCGGCCCTTCGTCCAGGTCGCGGGTCACGTAGTGGGCGGTGGCGCCGATCAGTTTTACCCCGCGCTGATAGGCCTGGTGGTAGGGCTTGGCGCCTTTGAAACCGGGCAGGAACGAGTGATGGATGTTGATCGCCCGGCCCGACAGCTGGCGGCACAGGTCATCGGAGAGGATTTGCATGTAGCGCGCCAGCACCACCAGTTCGGTGCCGGTGTCCTCGACGATACGCAGCAGTGCGGCTTCCTGTTCGGCCTTGGTTTCCTTGGTGACCGGCAGGTAAACGAAGCGAATGCCCTGGCGCTCGGCCATGGGGCGCAGGTCCAGGTGATTGGAGACCACGGCGGTGATCTGCATGTCCAGTTCGCCCTTGGCATGCCGGTACAACAGGTCGGACAGGCAGTGGTCGAACTTGCTCACCATCAGCAGCACACGCATCGGCCGGGCGCTGCTGTGCAGGCTCCATTGCATTTCGAAGCGCTGGGCCACGTCGGTAAAGCCAGCCTCCAGCTGTGGTGTGTCGCCGCTGACACCGGTGTTGAAGCGGAACACCGCGCGCATGAAGAAGCGCCCATTGTCCTCGTCGTCGAACTGCGCCATCTCGCTGATGTAGCAACCGTGCTCGGCCAGGTAAGTGGTCACCGCAGCGACGATGCCGGACACGGCCGGGCAACTGACGCGCAGGATGAAGTGATCGGGAGCGGGATGCATGTCGGATAGGCCTCGTGATGGAGTGGGGCAGGTCGGGCACAAGGGCAAAAGAAGATTCGCGACGGTGCGAAGGGTGTTTCTTGGTAGGAATATAAATTTCCTTTTGGAGATTTATAGGCGATATGAGGGGTTGTGGTCTAGATGTTTGTGAAATTTTTTATCCTGGCAGGAAAGTTTTTTTAGAGGCCTTTGCCGGGCTATGCTTGCTCCATGACCACACCACCGCCTCTACGCCAACCTTGCCCCCCTGGCGCCTGCGACTGCGGCCGGGAACACTTGGTCGAACACCCGCAGGCCGCCCAACGCATCCTCCTGCTGACCCGCCAGGAAGAAAAGCGCCTGCTCGAACGCCTGGAAAACCTCAAGGACCTCGAAGACCTGCAGCGCCTGCAGCAGCGTCTGTACGACAACCTCGGCATCCGCGTACACATCGCCCCCGGCTTCAACGAAGTGCGCACCATGCGCGGCATCGTCATCGAGCTGGATGATCAGCCGGGGCTATGCCGCAAAACCAGGCAGTCGATCCCGGCGGCCATTCGGCGTGGGCTGGAGCGCAACCCGCAGGTCGCCTACCGCCTGCTCGATACCTACGACCTGCTGCGTGACGGTTGAGAGAGGAGTGAGTCATGCACATGGCGGCGCAAACAAACCATAGCGCCTTAATTTTTCCGAAGCCTCCCACGTCTACTTGAAAGCCCCCCTGCGCGAAGCCCGCAGCGGTACTCATCATTCAAGGAGACAGGCAATGACTTCCGTTTTCGACCGCGACGATATCCAGTTCCAGGTAGTGGTCAACCACGAAGAGCAATACTCGATCTGGCCCGACTACAAGGCCATCCCCAACGGCTGGCGTGCGGTGGGCAAGAGCGGCTTGAAGAAGGACTGCCTGGCCTACATCGATGAGGTCTGGACCGATATGCGCCCGCTGAGCTTGCGCCAGAAAATGGCCGAAGCCGCCGCCCAGTGACCACGCTGAACCTGCTGTGCCTGCCGTACTCCGGCGCCAGCGCCATGGTCTACAGCCGCTGGCGGCGCAAGCTGCCAGCGTGGTTGCAAGTGCGCCCGGTAGAGCTGCCTGGGCGGGGCGCGCGCATGGCCGAGGCGCTGCGCACCGACATGCAAGCCCTGGCCCGGCAACTGGCCCGCGAACAGCGCCTGGCGGCCAGCGCCCCCTATGCGCTGCTTGGGCACAGCCTGGGCGCGCTGCTGGCCTTCGAGCTGGCCCATGAACTGCAAGCGTTGGGCTGCCCGCCACCCTTGGCGCTGTTCGCTTGCGGCACGGCGGCACCCACGCGGCGTGAGGACTACGACGGCAAGAACTGGCGCGAGCCCAAGAGTGACGCCGAGCTTATCAGCGAGTTGCGCGAGCTTCAGGGTACGCCCGAGGAAGTGCTGGCGAACGCCGAGTTGATGAGCCTGACCTTGCCGACCTTGCGTGCCGACTTTCTGTTGTGCGGCACCTACGCCTACCGCCAGCGGCCGGCGTTGCAGTGCCCACTGCATGTGCTGGGTGGCGTGGATGACCGGGCCAGCGACGAGCAACTGCAGGCCTGGCGCAAGGAAACCCACGGCAAGTTCTCGCTGCAGATGTTCCCAGGTGGGCACTTCTTCATCCATGAGCATGAAGACCGCGTGCTCGACGCGCTGACCGCGTCGTTGCAGCCGCTTCGGCTGTCCGCCTGATTGACGTCACCGCTTGCCTGGGGGAGGCTAGGGCTTTTCCCAGGCAAGGGGCAGACAATGCTGATCGATCCACTCAAGGCCACGCTGCTGGTCGTCGACATCCAGGAAAAACTCATCGGCGCCATGAGCGACCCCGAAGGCACTCGGGCGCGGGCCCGCTGGTTGCTGGCCGCGACTGCCGAGCTGGAACTGCCGACGGTGATTTCCGAGCAGTACCCCAAGGGCCTGGGCCATACCCTGGCGCAATTGCTGGCCGCAGCACCGGCCGCCGAGGTGGTGGAGAAAAGCCACTTTTCCTGCGTGGCCGCGCAGTGTCTGCCAGCCAGCCTGATGGCGCGTGAGCAGGTGATCGTCTGTGGCATGGAAACTCACGTCTGCGTGCTGCAGACCGTGCTCGGCCTGCTGGGGCTGGGCAAGCAGGTGTTCGTGGTCGAAGATGCCTGCGACAGCCGAACCTCGGCCAGCAAGGCGGCAGGCCTGGCTCGCATGCGTGCCGCCGGGGCGCAAGTGGTGACCCGTGAGATGGTGCTATTCGAACTGCTGGGCAGCGCCAGCCATCCGCTGTTCCGCCACATCAGCAAAACCTACCTGGTCGGTGAACAGCCCTGAACGGTCGGGCACTGGCTGTGGGGGTGATGGCCCTGGCGCTGCTGCAAGGCTGCGCCGGGCGTCGTGAAGAAGCGCCAGAAGCGGACCCGGCCAAGGTCCGCGCACAGCTGCTGCGATTGCTGCCTGCCCAGGCCAAGGATCGCGAGGGTTGGGCCCAGGATATTCAAGTGGCCTTTGCAGCGCAGCGCATAGCCCCCAGCAAAAGCAACCTGTGCGCAGTGCTGGCGGTAACCGAGCAGGAGTCGACCTTCACGGCCGATCCGCAGGTGCCCAACCTGGGGCGTATCGCCCGCGAGGAAATCGACCGCCGCGCTGCACGCCTGCACATTCCCAAACTGTTGGTCGACGGTGCGCTGAAGGCGCCTTCGGGTAACGGCCAGAGCTACCAGCAGCGTTTGCAGGCAGTGCGCAGCGAGAAGCAGTTGAGCGAACTGTACGACGAGGTCATTGCCCGCGTGCCGTTGGGCAAAAACTTGTTGGGCGGGCTGAACCCGGTGCACACCGGCGGGCCGATGCAGGTCAGCATCGACTTTGCCGAAAAGCATGCAACGGATTACCCCTACAGCCATGGCGGTACGATTCGCCAGGAGGTGTTCACTCGGCGCGGCGGCATGTACTTCGGTATTGCCCACCTGTTGGGCTACCCGGCCAACTACGAGCGCCAGCTTTATCGCTTTGCCGATTTCAACGCGGGCTGGTACGCCAGCCGCAATGCGGCGTTCCAGGCGGCGTTGAGCAGAGTAACGGGTGCGCCGCTGGCCCTGGACGGTGACTTGATCGCGCCGGGCTCGATCATGCCAGGCACTACTGAGCTCGTGGCGCGCAAGCTTGGGGTGAAGCTGGGGTTGCGTAACCCGCAGATTCGCAGCCAGCTGGAGGAGGGCGACAGCTTGGCGTTCGAGGACAGCAAGCTCTACAGTGGGGTGTTTGCCCTGGCGGATGCCAAGACTGGCAAGCCGGTGCCACGGGCGGTGTTGCCGGGGATTGAACTGAAGAGCCCCAAGATCACTCGCAAGCTGACTACCGCGTGGTTCGCAGGGCGGGTGGATGAGCGTTACCAGCGGTGCATGAAGCGGTAGCAGTGCGTTGCCTGTAACGGCCTCTTCGCGGCTGAAGCCGCCCCCACAGGAATGTGGCCGGACCCTAAGGTTGCGCGGTCCCTGTAGGAGCGGCTTTAGCCGCGAAGAGGCCAGCACAGGCGACATCAGCTTTCGCCCAATGCCCCAACCACCTGCTCCACGCTAGCCTTCAGCCCTGCAAACGCATCCTCAGGGTCACTCTCAACCACCACCAGCTTAGCCCCGGCCGCCTCGATCACCTCTGCCACCGCGGGGTCTGGCTGCCGGTGGTCCAGCACCAGTGCCACATCCTGCGCTTTCAGGTTTTCACCTAGCGCTTTGAGCGCGGCAGCATCCCACTCGGCTGGCAGCGGCTGCTCCACCACGTCCAGATTCAACCCGCTGGCCAGGTAGCCCAATCGCTCGGACAGGCTCACCACCGTCAGGTTGTCGACCTTGGCCAGACGCGTCTGGCTGCTGGCCGATAGCTCCAGCAACTGGCGCTTGAGCCCCGCCAGGTTGCCCTGGATCTTCGTCTTTTCGTCCGGTGCCAGCCGCTCCAGGTCATTGGCTACTACATCGGCCATGCGCCCGAGGTTGGTCGGGTTGAGCCAGGGGTAGGCGCCATAGGCATCGTCACCCGTGACCGCAATACCTGGCAGCGCGCCGTCCACCGGCCGCGCAGCATCGATCTCGACAATACGGATGTTGCTGCGCCGGGCCATCGGGTACAGCGGGTCGTCACGCCAGATCGAGCGCACGCCGATCACCGCATCCGCTTGCTGTGCGGCTTTGTGCAGGCTGGCGCCACCACGCCCGCTGAAGTATGACGGCTGGCGACTGGCCGGCAGGTTGGCCGGTGCTGCCTGCTTGAGCTGTACCGAGGTGCCGCCGAGCAGGGCACTGGCCAGGCTGTGAGTGACGGGCAGGGTCGTCAGCACTTGCGTGGCGAAAGACAGCGATGGCAGGCCGGCCAGGGCTAGTGCCAGGGTCAGGCGTTTGAAGTTCATGCCGGGTTTCCTTGCAGGCGGGGAACGAGGGCGCGGGCCAGGGCGGCCAGGGCGAAACAGAGACCGGCGACCAGAATGATCGCGGCACCTGACGGCACCGGCAGGTCGAACACGATCGGCAACAGGATGCCGAACAGGGTGCTGATGGTGGCAATCAGCACCGACAGGAAGAAAAAGCCCTTGAGTGACTGGCTGACCAGGCGAGCGGCGGCGGCAGGAATCACCAACAGCGCACCGACCAGGATGGCACCGATCACTTTCACTGCGGCCACGGTTACCAAGGTCACCAGCACCACGAACAGATAGTCCAGGGTTTTCACCGCCACCCCACGCACAGCCGCCAGTTGTGGGTTGAAGCTGGCCAGCATGATGCGGTTGTACAGCGGCAAGGCCAAGGCCAGTACCAGCACTGCGACGATGCCCAGTACCACCAGGTCCTGGCCGCTGACGGTCAGCACCGAGCCGAACAGCACGTTTTCGAGGATATGCACGTTGATCTTGCCTGCCAGCATCAACAGCAGGCTGGCGCCCAGCGCCAGCGACACCGACAGGAACACGCCAATCAACGTGTCCGGCGACAGACCGGTGCGGTTGCGCAGGAAGTTGAGCAGGATGCCGAACAGCAGGCAGTAGCCGAACAGGCTTCCGTAAGGGCCGGTGTAGGGCTCGCCCAACAGGATGCCGATGGCCACGCCGGTCAGCGCGGCATGGCCGACCGCTTCGGAGAAGAAGGCAAACCGCTTGACCACCACCAGGGTGCCCAGGCCACCGAGCACCGGGCCGATCATCAGGCCGGCCAGCAGGGCGTTGACCACGAAGCCGTAGGCCAGCGCCTCGGGCAGGTAGCCGGCAGTGGCCCAGTCCTGGACCGTTTGGCGAAAGAATTCAAAACTCATCAGGCAAGGCTCTCGCTACGCGGGTGAACGGAGAACAGGCCGAGCAGGCGCTCCGGGGTCAGGGCCTGGGCGGGTGGGGCGTCGAACAGTACCTGGCGGTTCAGGCCCGTCACTCGGTCGGCCAGGCGCAGCACAGCTTCCAGGTCATGCTCGATCCACAGCACGGTTGTGCCAACCTGGCGCCAGCCAAGCAGCAATTGTTCGAACACCTGGATACCCGCTTCATCGAGCGCTGACATGGGTTCGTCCAGCACCAGCAACTGCGGCTCGGGGATCAGGCCCTGGGCCAGCAGCACGCGCTGGCGCTCGCCGCCTGACAACGCCCCCATACGCCGCTTGCGTTTGTCGAGCATGCCGACCCGCGCCAGGGCCGCGTCGATAGCCGGCTGCACGCGCCGCGACAGGCCGAGGAAGGCCGGGCGACGCTGACACATGGCGGCCATGAAGTCGTCGACGGTCATTGGCAGGCCACGGTCGAACTCCAGTGCCTGCGGCACATAGCCAATCACTTCGCGCTCGTTCGGCCAATGCAGGGTCAGCTGCCCCTGATGCGGCATCTGCCCCAGCAGGGTCTTGATAAGCGAGCTCTTGCCGCCGCCATTAGGGCCGACGATGGCGTGCACGCTGCCTGCGGCAACGCTGAAACTGACCTGTTCGAGGATGCGGGTGCGGCCTAGCGTCAGGTCGATACCGGCGAACTCGATGCGTGGCCCGCAGGCTGCCAGCAGGTTGGCGGCTACGGTCATGCGCGGTTCTCCTGAATGGCACGGACCACGGTGTCGAGGTTGCGCTTCATTTCCACCTCGTATTTGTCCTTGGTGTATTCGCCATAGGAGATATGGGTCAACGGATACAGGCGCACGCCGGACTCACGCTGAATGGTTTCGACATAGGCCGACGGGAAGTCCATTTCCGAGAAGATCACCCGCACGTCCAGTGCCTTGAGCTGGTCGATGGTCTTTTTCAGCTGCGCCGGGCTGGGCTCGATGCCATGGGCCGGTTCGACCACTGCGGTCACTTCCAGGCCGAAATCACGCACGAGGTAGTCGTAGGCAGCATGGATGGTCGCCACGCGGAACGTGGCGCTGGGAGCTTCGGTGACCTTGGCCAGGGCCTCGGCCCGCAGGGCGCGCAGGCGCTTGGCGTAGGCGCGGGCGTTTTGCGTGTACAGCTTGGCGTTGTCCGGGTCGAGCTTGCCCAGTTCGCGGGCGATGTTGTTGACTTGGGCGATGGTGGTGCTGATGGACAGGAAGGTGTGCGGGTTGACCACCTTGCCGGCGCCGCGTGCGGCAATGCCGGTGGCCGCCAGCAACGGTACGTTCTGGTTGGCTTCGATGGTCGTGATGCCGGGCTTTTCACTGGCGGCGATCATGCGGTCGGCGAAGTCGTCGTGGCCCACGCCATTGAGCACCACCACGTCCAGCGTACCGATGCGTTTGATGTCCTCGGCCCGTGGCTCGTAGGCGTGGGGGTTGAAGCCTGCTGGAATCAACGGCACCACTTCGGCTTTGTCGCCGACGATGTTGCTCACGTAGCTGTAGTAGGGGTGCAGGGTGATGCCGATGCGCAGCGGCTTGCCGTTATCGGCCAGGGCCAGTGACGGCAGGGCAAAGGCCAGGAGCAGGGCGAGGGCGGAGCGGAGCATGGGGGAGTCCTTGGGTTCAGTGACGGTGTTCGCGGGTAACCCCGGCGTCGTAATGGCTGACGACCTGCTGCCAACCGGCGGCGATCAGGGTGGCCTGGCCGAGGTCGTCCGGGATCACGGCGGCGCTGTCGCGGCGCAGCCAGACATCGGCCTGGCCGGTGCTGTCGGCGGGCAGGATCAGCAGCAGGCTGCCGGCGACCTCGGGGGCCTGGCTGCGGCCCAGGTAGGCGCCGGGCTCCAGCCACGACCATTGGTGGCCGCCGCGGCTCTGGCTGCCGGTATCGACCACGAACGGTGGCAGGCCTTCCTCGGCCAGGGCCTGCACGCTGGGTACGACGCCATTTTCTTCACGCAGCAGCTGGATTTCGTCGAAGGCCACGCGCAAGTCGGTGTACAGGCCTTGCTCGGCGGCGGTGAGGTCGCGGCGGGCGTCGATCTGGTGGCTGGCGATGGTCTGTTCGTCCTCGCGCTCACCGCGTAGCAGCACCACGCTGGCGGCGAGCACCACGATCAACAGGCTGGCCAGCAGCACGTACAGGGTTTCGTGCCCGGCGCCGGCCGGGCGAATCACTTGGGCGCGGCTCATGGCTGGGCGATGTCGGCGTAGTCGACTTCCACCACGTGCCCGGGGCCTGCGTCGAATAGCACATAGAACTCACCGTCCGGGCGCTTGAAGGTCAGCGTCGAATCGTCACCAAGCTTGCCGCCGACCAGCACCTGTTCGTCATAGCCGATCACATCCAGGGTCACCCCAGGGGCACCGCTGCCGTCCGAGAAGCCGCCGGTGCACTTGACCTGGCCGCTGGCCAGCGCTTCGCATTCGCACATCGGGTTGTGCGCCAGGGCGGGGCCGGCGGCCAGTACCATGAAGGGCAGGGCGAGGGTGCGCATCAGGTTTTTCATTTCTTGCCTCCTTGTTTCTCGAGCCAGGCCACGGTGGCTGGCGATGCCTTGGCCAGGGGGACTGACGCCTGGTGCATGCTGCCGTCCCAGCCTTCCAGGGTGATCCAGATCTGCGCGTCGGGTTTGGTGCGTGGTGGAATCGGCAGCGAGGTGCCCATGTTGTACGGTGCACCGAAGAAGATGGTGCCGGCGGCGCGCAGGCTGCGAGGCTTGCCAATACGCAGGTAGGCCGCTTTGACGTCCTTGATGCAGGCCTTGCACAGCGATGCGTTGAACGACTTGAAGAAGCCGGCCGGGCCATCGGCGCGAGGCGCTTCGTCACGCAGTTCGGCCAGGTCGAGGCTGTAGGGGCCGACCTGGATGTTGCTGATCACATTGGCGCCCAGGCCGGCGTCACCGCGAAACAGCTTGGCGTCGGCGAAGTACTTGGGCATGAAACCCAGCGGAATCAGGATCAGCAGAATATTCAGGTGAAAACGCCACTTCAGCCAAAGCTGCTTCAGCGGGCTGGCGGGCAGGGCTTGGGCCTGGCTCATGAATGGATCTCCACGGTGGTTTCACTGCGCGCCGCACGGGGTGCTCGCTCGCTGCGTTTGAGGGCGGCGGCGGTGGCCTGGGCGGTACGTTTGGTCCAGATCAGCAGGCCGCTGAATACCATCAAGGTGAGGACCAGGCCGAAGAAGAACCAGATCAGCTTGATTGGCAGGCCGCCGAAATCGCCGGTGTGCAGCGGGCGCATGGATTCGGTGACGAACTCCAGGGCCGAGCGGTCGCTGATTTCGAACTGGCTGTCGACATTGCTTGTATACGGGTTTACCGACGCACTCTGGAACATCAACGGGTACCAGCCTGGCCCGGACAGGGTGACGTGACTGTAGGCGGTGGCGGGCAGCGAGACGGAGTTGATCTCCAGCCCCGGGATCGCCAGGCCGGCAATGCGCGCAGCTTCATCCAGGTTGATGCGCGGGGCAGGGCTGCCATCCGGCGTTTGCGGCACGTCCTCACGGGCGATCACCGGCACTATGGGCCGGCTGGAAATGGTGATGTGGTTGTCGAACAGTATCGCCTGGATCAGGAACCAGGTGCCGGTGATGGAAATCACCGCAATGAACCAGATCGACCACACCCCGGCCAGGCGGTGCAAGTCACCCCAAAAAATCCGCGAGCCATGGCCGGTGCGCACGGGTTTGAAAAAGCCCTTCCAAAACTTTTTGTACACAACCAGGCCAGTGACCAGCGAGGCCAGCATCGGCAGGCCGAGCAGCGACACCAGGTACCAGCCCCAGCTGAAACCATTGGTGAACGGCACCAGCCACCAGCCGTGCAGGGCCCGGGTGAAGGCTTCGAAGTTGAAGTCAGGGGTCTTGCCCTGGATGGCGCCGGTGTAGGGGTTTACGTACAGCGTCGGGCTGGTGCCGTCTGGCAGGGTGACATTGGCCTTTACCGCGAAGTGCGAGCCATCGGGTTGGCTGAGCCGGTCCACGACCATATCCGGCTCGGCCTTGTGCAAGGCTTCCAGCACCTGCTGGAAGCTCATGCGTTGCACGTCCGCGTCTGGCTTGTTGGCGCGCACGGCCGAGTCGGCCAGCCAGACGATTTCCTGGCTGACCACGGCAAGCATGCCGGTGAAGCAGACGATCAGGACAAAGAACCAGATCGGCAAGGCAAGCCAGCTGTGGACCAGGAACCACAGCCTGGATTTGGATTTTTTCGGTGATTTGGCCATCAGACGGTCTTCTGCAATGGGTGGTCGAGCGTGTGCCCAACCAAAGAGGGCTGTACTGATAAGGACGAATGAGAATTGAAAACCTGCCTTTTAAAATGAAAGCAAATGTTTCAAAAGACGAAGGCCGGACGGCGCACGCGGCGTCAGTCCGGCCTTGAAGGCTTGTTGCAGAGGGTTCAGGCGCGGGTCAGGGCTACCGCCGCTTGCGGCTTGCCGTGCAGCTGCGCCAGGTCCTGGTACAGCGCCCGGCCAATTTCCGCAGCGCGGGCCGGCAGCACTGAAAGCAGCGTGTCACTCAGGCCGTGGCTGTTTTCGCAGAAGCCCTGCAAGTAAACAGAGGCCTGCAGGTCGGGGCTGGCCAGTACACGGTAGTTGCGGTCGACGCTGAAGTCCTCCAGATAACCGGCCAGTGGCGCCAGCAGGTCACGGTGCGAGCGGCGCTCGTAACCGGTGGCGAGGATCACGGCATCGTAGCGGTGGGTTTGCTGCTGGCCGGTGGCAAGGTCGCGCAAGGTCAGTTCCAGGCCTTCGCGGGTGGCCACCACCGCTTCCACCTGGCGCCGGCATAGCACGTTGTGGCGGTGCTGGTGGGCGACCTTCTGACGGTAAAGGATGCCGTAGATGCGCTCGATCAGGTTGAGGTCGACCACCGAGTAGTTGGTGTTGTGGTACTCGCCCAGCAATTTGCTGCGCTGGTCGGCCGGTTCGTTGTAGACCAGGTCGGTGTAATCCGGTGAGAAGATCTCGTTGACGAACGGGCTGTCGTCGGCGGGTTTGAGGGCCGACCCGCGCAGGATCATGTCGACCTTGACCGACGGGTAGCTGTCATTGAGATCGATGAACGCCTCAGCGGCGCTCTGGCCTGAGCCGATCACGGCGATGCGCATGGGTTTACCGTCGGTGCACGGCAGCTTGTTCAGGCTGCTCAGGTACTGGGAGTGGTGGAACACCCGTGGGTCGTCCTTGAAGGCGCCGAACTTTTCCGGGATTTTCGGCGTGCCGCCGCTGCCGACCACCACCGAGCGGGTGCGGCGGCTGTATTCGCGGCCTTGCGCGTCACGTGAAACCAGGCGCAGGTGCTCGACCCGGCCGGCATTCAATTCCGGTTCGATGCGCAACACTTCCTGGCCATACACCGCCTGGGTAGCGAAATGCTCGGCGGCCCAGCGCAGGTAGTCGTTGTACTCCAGGCGGCAGGGGTAGAAGGTGCCGAGGTTGATGAAGTCGGCCAGGCGCTGCTTCTGGTGCAGGTAGTTGACGAAGCTGTAGGGGCTGGTGGGGTTGCGCAGTGACACCAGGTCTTTCAGGAACGAGATCTGCAGCTCGCTCTGGGTGGCCAGGGTTTCGCCGTGCCAGCGGTAGTCTTGTTGCTTGTCGATGAACAGTGCGTCGAGGGCATGGCCCTGAGACTCGGCGAGTTCTTCCAGGGCGATGGCCAAGGCCAGGTTGGAAGGGCCGAAGCCCACGCCGATCAGATCTTTGATGGTTTCCTGCTGTGAGGGCTGGCTCATGGCTGCGATTCCCTGAATGGTCGAATATGGACGCCCGCCGGGGCTCCGGCTCCTGCGCAAGTACATGAGTTGGAACGAGCCAGGCGGGGGGGAATTTAAGCGGGCTCAAGAACTGCATGAGGCGGCCGATAGGGTGGTTACGGCAAGGACCGATCTTTTTGGCAAGGAATCGACATGAGCGGAATAACGGCAAGCAACCTGATGATCAACGGCGTTTCAGCGCAGACGCTGAGCGCCAACGCAGCGACTGAACGCGAACAGGCAAAACAGGCCGGTGAGGCACTGGGGCCACTGAGCATCAGCAGTGACAGCATGAAAGTTTCAGCGGGTAGCCAGGCGCAATCCACTGACACTGAAGACAGTGGCGAGTCGCAGGCCGTGACCGAGCTGCGTCAGCTGATCAAGGATCTGCAGAAACAACTGGCTGAAGAGCAGAAGCAATTGGCTGCGCTGCAGAACAGCAAGATGGACGAGGCCGCCAAGGCGGCTGCGGTGGGCGCCAAGCAGGCGAGCATTGCCACCATCAATGGGCAGATCATGGCAGCCACGGCGCAATTGCTGGAGCTGTTGCAGCAAGAGGGTGGCAGCAGTGCCGGCGGGATGGTCAGCGCCACGGCCTGATCATCCCGCCGGCATGCGCAGTCCCTGTAGGAGCGGCCATGTGTCGCGATGGGCCGCTCCGTCAGACACGCGCGTAGTAGCAGGTAGTGGTTATTCGGTCACCAAGCGGCCCTTGCTCTGCCGGTCCGCCTTGTACTGCATGGCCACTGCTGGCGCCGGCTTGGCGGCACCGGTTTCCAGCCACTGACGCATGCGGCTGGCATCGGCGAAGTGGGTGTACTTGCCGAAGGCATCGAGAATGACCATGGCTACCGGGCGATTGTCCATGCGGGTCAACAGCACCAGGCAATGCCCGGCCTCGTTGGTGAAGCCGGTCTTGGTCAGCTTGATGTCCCAGTTGCTCTTGTTCACCAGGTGGTCGGTGTTACGGAAGCCCAGGGTGTAGTTGGGCTTGCGGAAGGCCACGGTCTTTTCGCGGGTGGTCGACAGCTCGCTCAGCATCGGGTACTTGCGCGAGGCCATCAGCAGCTTGGCCAGGTCGCGTGCGGTGGACACGTTCTGCGTCGACAGGCCAGTCGGCTCAACATAGCGGGTGTGTGCCATACCCAGGCTGCGGGCCTTGGCATTCATGGCCTTGATGAACGCCGGGTAGCCGCCGGGGTAGGCGTTGGCCAGGCTGTTGGCCGCACGGTTTTCCGACGACATCAGGGTAATCAGCAAGGTTTCGCGGCGGTCGAGCTGGCTGCCCAGGCGCACGCGCGAATACACGCCTTTCATTTCCGGGTTGTTGGCGATGGTCATGGTGAGCATTTCATCCATGGGCAGCTTGGCATCCAGCACCACCATCGCTGTCATCAGCTTGGTTACCGAGGCGATCGGCACCACGCGGTCGGCGTGGCTCGAATACAATTCCTGGTTGCTGTTCAGGTCGATCAGCAGGGCACTGCCTGAAGCCAGGTGCAGCTTGGACGGGTCTCGTTGAGCCTGGACCGGGGGTTGTGCAGCAGCAGTCGACGGAAGGGTCGCGGTACCTGTGAGCAACAGCAGCAGGCTGAGGATGGACAGGGATGTTTTCACGTTGAGGCTCACTAAAAGTTGGTATGTCGTTGGCTGTGCAAGGGTTTTCCCCCTAAAACCGATGCATTCTGGAGTATGGCTGAATTGCTGTCGAATGCCTTATGACTAAAGGGCGCAAAGTGAACGATATTTAATCCTGTACCAATTTTTAACCAATCACGTACTTTTCCAGATTCGCAATTCGGCCCAGTCGTCAGCGGAATTGTTTCGTGGTGGTATGCTCGCCGCTTACCAAACAGGGAGAGTGGTAATGAGGTTGCGGGAGAGACATAAGGCTTTGCAAGAGTGGCTCACGCCAAGGCGCCGTCGGCGCACCGGGATAGCGCTGATCGTAGCCTGGATCGCTGCGACGGTAGTGTGGCCAAGCAGCAACTGGGCTTGGGTAGGTGGCCCAGGTATGTACCTGCTTTTCAGTGCTTGGCCGGCTGAGTTGCACGACAAGCGTTGATGCGCTGGCGGCGCGGATCCAAGTAGCGGCGCTGTAGTGCTACGGTCGCTATCACGCCGCCCTCGATCCAAACGGCCGGACCACGCTCTCGACCTTGTTGCCGGCTACCATCGCCCTGGCTCACGAGCAGTTGGTCGCTATCGAGCCGGACCAGCAGCGCTTGCAACGCACTGCTGTTCTGATGCAACGAAAAGGGGCTTACCAAACGGCTGCAGCGAGGGCCTTTGTCGAACTGGCGAAAAAAGTGGCCAAGCACCTTGAGGCGCCAGGCTGCTCCACTCAGATGACGTAGCAGCCCGTCATTTGAATTTTCGGGTAGCCGCCGACGAGCTAGGACAATGCCTATTGTCTGGCCTGGCCACGAAACGCTCACCCGCAGGCGGCCCTCGATATCGTTCGAATCTGGCTGCTTGAACAAACAAGACTATAGATTATCTACTGGCATGAAGAAGGGTTGCTGTCTCTCTGAGCGGTGCTGAGCGGTGCTAGTCTCATTTCACCAACAACCCGTCCACGCCTCACTCAGGAGGATGTATGTCAGTAGAAAAAGTAGCAATAGTCACTGCCGGTGGTAGCGGCATGGGAGCGGCGGCAGCACGTAGATTGGCTGCCGATGGCTTCAAGGTCGGTATTCTCTCTTCATCTGGCAAGGGCGAGGCCCTGGCGCAGGAATTAGGCGGCATTGGCGTAACCGGCAGTAACCAGTCAAATGAAGATCTGCAGCGCCTCGTCGACGCAGTCATTCATAAATGGGGCCGTATCGATGTGTTGGTCAACAGCGCCGGCCATGGTCCGCGGGCACCGATCCTTGAGATCAGCGACGAAGACTGGCACCAGGGTATGGAGACATACCTGCTCAACGTAATTCGTCCTGTGAGGCTGGTGACCCCGTACATGCAGCGCCAGAACGGTGGTGCAATCATCAACATTTCCACTGCATGGGTGTTCGAGCCAAGCGAACTCTTCCCTACCTCGGCAGTTTTCCGTGCCGGTTTGGCGTCGTTCAGCAAAATCTATGCTGACAAGTACGCCGCTGACAACATTCGCATTAATAACGTGCTGCCTGGTTGGATCGACAGCCTCCCAGCTACCGAACAGCGTCGAGAAGGTGTGCCGCTCAAGCGCTATGGCACCAGTGAGGAAATTGCCGCCACTATCGCCTTCCTCGCAAGCGAAGGGGCAGCCTACATTACCGGCCAGAACATCAAGGTCGACGGCGGCGTTACCCGCAGCGTCTGAATGCCTCCGGGCCGCACGCAGTACGCGGCCCTTTTTCATTTTGGGCGATTGTCATGCTTGATCTGATATTGGCTAAGGTATGGTCAGATTTATCCATACCTGTTGGCGGTATTCCAAATCCATATCGCTTGATGCAACTGGCCACCGTCAATACTGAAGGGCAACCTAAGGTAAGCACTGTTGTCTTGCGACATGCGGATGCGTGTACGAAGTCGATCATCTTTTATGTGGACAAGCGCTCGGCGAAACTTGCAGAGATACTGGCCGAACCTAGAGTCGGCATTACCTCCGTCGACCCGTCTGGCAAGCGTCAACTTCGGGTTGAAGGCCTAGGTGAGCCGTTGTCGGATGTGTCGCTCCTTGCCAGGCACTGGGAGCAGGCACGAGGACGAACTCAAGCGCTCTTTCGCCATGGACGCATACCCGGTGAGGCTATTTCTTCACCTTCAACAGCTTACGAAACGCACATGGATGGTTTCAAGAATTTCGCTTTACTGGCTGTCCACCTACGACAAATAGAGTGGCTCGATCTTACCCAGGATATCCACCAACGGGCACGCTTCATTTTGCAAGGCGACCATTGGCAGGCGGGTTGGATCGCTCCCTAAGGCAGGATCAATTTTAATGAGCAGAATCGCTATCCACAGTGACCAGGCGCCGAAAGCTATTGGCCCGTATTCGCAAGCAGTCCACATGGGTGAGTTGGTGTTCTTGACAGGGCAAATCGCGCTTCACCCTGAAAAGATGGAATTGGCTCAAGGCATTGAAGCCCAAACCATTCAGGTATTCGAGAACCTCCAGTCAGTAGCACAAGCCGCAGGCGGTAGTTTTTCTGACGTAGGAAAGCTCACTATTTACCTCACGGAACTCTCGCACTTTGGTGTCGTGAACGAAATAATGGGCCGTTACTTTGAAGCGCCTTACCCAGCACGAGCTACCGTGGGTGTATCGGCGCTCGCGTTGAATGCTTTGGTTGCTATTGACGCCACCTTAGTGCTTCCTCGAAAAACAGCATAATCCGCAAGTTTCCTCTTTATCATAAAACTCATTCAGCACCGGGCAGATGTTTCGTCATCTGCTCGCGTGGCTCACTCTCGATAGTGGCAGGGCAAATAGATGGCCAAGGCAGCTGATCTCGTTGTGCAATGTTTGGAAAGTGAAGGTGTTGAGTACGTGTTCGGCATTCCCGGCGAGGAAAACCTCGACCTGCTCGAATCCCTGCGCAAGTCGAAGATCAAGCTGGTACTGACCCGTCACGAGCAGTCTGCAGGTTTCATGGCTGCCACCTACGGCCGCCTGACCGGCAAGACCGGCGTCAGCCTGTCGACCCTCGGCCCTGGCGCCACCAACCTGGTCACCGCCAGCGCCTATGCCTACCTGGGCGGCATGCCGATGATGATGATCACCGGGCAGAAGCCGATCAAGAAGTCCAAGCAGGGCCGCTTCCAGATCATTGACGTGTGCGGCATGATGGACCCCATCACCAAGTACACCCACCAGTTCGCCTCGGCCGACAACATCCCGTCGCGCATGCGCGAAGCCTTCCGCCTGGCCGAAGAAGAAAAGCCGGGGGCGGTACACCTGGA
>NZ_QJRC01000093.1 GCF_013393325.1 Pseudomonas hunanensis | reverse complement strand
TTGTTACCGGTACCGAGGAAGTTGCTCTGGCTGATCGAACCACCGAGGATCAGGCCGGCGCTCTGGGCGAAACCGACGCTGGCGGTGATCGAGCCGGAGGCCTGCTCTTCGACGCTGTAGTTGACGTCGACCTGGTCGTCGGTGCCCGGCACCGGTGGGGTCTCGACGTTGACTTCCTTGAAGAAGCCCAGGCGCTCCAGACGGGTCTTGGACTGGTCGATCAGGTAGGTCGACGCCCACCCGCCTTCCATCTGGCGCATTTCGCGGCGCAGCACTTCGTCTTCGGTCTTGGTGTTGCCGCGGTAGTTGATGCGGTTGACGTAGGCACGCTTGCCCGGGTCGACCACGAACATGATGTCGACCGTGTGGTCCTGGTCGTTCGGCTGTGGCACGCCGTTGACGTTGGCGAAGGTGTAGCCTTCGTTACCCAGGCGGCGGGTGATCAGCTCGGAGGTGGTGGTCATCACCTTGCGCGAGAATACCTGGCCTGGCTGCACCAGCAGCAGCGACTTGACCTGGTCTTCCGGCACCTTGAGGTCACCGGACAGCTTCACGTCGCGAACGGTGTACTTCTCGCCTTCGTTGATGTTGACGGTGATGTAGACGTGCTTCTTGTCCGGCGTGATGGACACCTGGGTGGAGGCGATGTCCATGTTGATGTAGCCGCGGTCCAGGTAGTAGGAACGCAGGCGCTCCAGGTCACCGGAGAGTTTTTCACGGGCGTACTTGTCATCGTTCTTGAAGAACGACAGCCAGTTGGTGGTCTTCAGCTCGAACAGCTGCCCCAGGGTTTCATCATCGAACACGTTGTTGCCAACGATGTTGATGTGCTGGATGGCGGCGACGGTGCCTTCGTTGATCTTGATCTTCAGCGCCACACGGTTGCGCGGCTGCGGCACCACTTCGGCGTCGACCTCGGCCGAGTAGCGGCCCTGGGCCACGTACTGGCGTTGCAGCTCGTTACGCACACCTTCGAGGGTGGCACGCTGGAAGATTTCGCCCTCGGCCAGGCCCGATTGCTTCAGGCCCTTCATCAGGTCTTCGGTGCTGATCGCCTTGTTGCCTTCGATCTCGATGCTCGACACCGACGGGCGCTCGACCACGTTGATGATCAGCACATTGCCATCGCGGTTCAACTGGATGTCCTGGAAGAACCCGGTCTTGAACAGGGAACGGGTCGAGTCCACCAGGCGGCGGTCATCGGCCTGGTCGCCGACGTTCAGCGGCAGGGCACCGAACACACTGCCGGCGGAAACCCGCTGCAGGCCGTTGACGCGGATGTCGGCGATCCTGAAGGGGGAGGCCTGGGCCAGCGTGGCTTTCAGCAACAGGATGGAGAGCAACAGGCGCGGGTAGTTCATCGGGGGTTCCAGACAAGCGGATTCGGAGTGCAGCACGTGCGGGCAACCCGCATGCGGCGGGCGATGAGGATACGGGCGGGCTGTGTACGGCGCGGTTAGCCGAGGGTAAAGATGTGTAAAGTCCGACCGGCCGGCGGTGACAGTGCCCGCCTGCAGGGTGATCATTACGGCCCCTGCAATTGCGATATCTGGCCCTGATGATCCCTGTGCTGCTGGTCGACGACGACCGCGAACTGACTGAAATGCTCTCTCTGTACCTGGCGCGCGAAGGCTTCCAGGCCACGGCCGTGGACACCGGTGAAGAGGGCGAGGCCCAGGCGCTGTCCGGTAACTACCAGGTGGTGGTGCTGGACGTGATGCTGCCCGGTATCTCCGGTATCGAAGTGCTGCGCCGTGTGCGTGCACGCAGCCAGGTGCCGGTGCTGCTGCTGACCGCCCGTGGCGACAACATCGACCGCATTGCCGGCCTTGAACTGGGGGCCGATGACTATGTGCCCAAGCCCAGTTCCCCGGGGGAACTGGTGGCACGTCTGCGGGCGATTCTGCGCCGGGTACAGCCACAGCAGATGGGCGAGGCCAGTGCGCCCGAACAGCTACGCACCGGGGCATTGAAAATGTGGCCGGGCCGACGCGAGGCGCACTGGGGCGACGCTACGCTGGAGCTGACCGGCTCCGAGTTCAGCCTACTGGAGGCATTGGCCCGTCAGGCTGGCCAGTTGGTCAGCAAGCAGGACCTTTCGCTTAATGCCCTGGGCCGGCCGCTGACCCGTTACGACCGGCGTATCGACGTGCATGTCAGCAGCATTCGGCAAAAACTTGGCCCGCGCGCCGACGGCAGCAGCTGGATCCAGAGCGTGCGTGGCATGGGCTACATGTTGATCGTCGAATGATGCGCCGGCGCCTGTTCTGGAAGCTGTTTCTGGCGTTCTGGCTGGCCAACTGCCTGACCTTCCTGGTGGGGGCGGGCGCTTTCATGCTCAATGACTGGCGTGGCGATACGCCGGCGCTGCGCTCGCTGCTGGCCACCGAACTGCAGCTGTTGCAGCGTTACGGCGAGCAGGCAGGCCGACAGCTGCTTGAGGTATCACCGCAACCGCCCGATGTACAGGTGGGCCTTTACGACAGCCAAGGCCAGTTGCTGGCCGGCAGAGCGGTGCCGGTGGCGCGTTTCGAGCAGGCGTTGAGCGACCGTGAAGGTCGCCCGCTGGTGCTACGTGCTTCGGTGGCCACGGTGCTTGGCGAGCCACCGCGCCCGCGTGGTATGGGCCCGTTGTTTACCGGCACGCTGATGAGTGCACTGTTCGCCTTCCTGTGCAGCTTGTACCTGACTCGCCCGCTGGCCTGGTTACGTGAGGCGATGGGCCAGGTAGCCCAGGGCCGCTTCGATGTGCGGGTAAAGCCCAGGCTCGGTAAGCGCCGCGACGAGATCGTCGAGCTGGCGGAGGACTGCGACCGCATGGCCGGTCAGCTGAAGGCACTGGTGCAGGCGCAGCAGAACCTGCTGCACGATATTTCCCACGAACTGCGTTCACCGCTGACGCGCATGCATGCTGCCATTGGCCTGATGCGCCAGCAGCCCGACCGGCACGACATGCTGGAGCGGGTGGAGCGCGAATCGCGGCGCATGGATGACCTGATCGAGCAGTTGTTGACCTTGGCCCGCGCCCAGGCTCGCCAGGGCGATAGCGACTTTGCCAGCGTGGATGTGGTGGAGCTGCTGGCGCAGATCGTCGAAGACGCCCGCTTCGAGGCCGGCATGAAGCAGTGCCAGGTGTCTTTGCAAGCCCAGGGTGCGTTTCTCATCCACGGTCATGAAGAACTGCTGTACCGGGCGTTCGAGAACATCATCCGCAACGCGGTGCGCTACACCGCAGTTGGTACGGAGGTGTTGGTGGAGGCCGCTATGGCGCCGGGTGGGCAATGGTTTCAGGTCTGTGTCAGCGACCATGGGCCGGGCGTAGATCCGGCGCGCCTGCCGCGGATCTTCGAGCCGTTCGACCGGGGTGCCGACAGCGATGGTGATGGTTTCGGCCTGGGCTTGGCTATCGCCCAGCGGGCCATTGCCCTGCACGGCGGTAGTATCACTGCGCAGGCCGCCGCCACTGGTGGTCTGCGGGTGCGCATCGAACTGCCACAGGCAAGCCCGGCTTGAGCCATTGAGGCCGTAAAGCGGCCTGAATGGCTCAAGCCGTGAGCGTCGGTACGAACATGCCGGTCTTCACATTGCTCATCGAAACCAACGTCTTGAAGCGTTTGACATTGTTGTTTTCGAAGAACAACTCACGGGTCAGCTGGGTGTACTGCTCCATGTGCCGCACCAGCATGATCAGCACGAAATCGCATTCCCCCGCCACGTAGTAGCACTGTTGCACCTGCGGGCAGGCGAGGAAGGTGCGCTTCATCTCGTCCAGCAGGTCCAGCCGCTCGTTCTCCACTTCGACCTCGGTGATTACGGTCAGCGTGTAACCCAGATGCACGGCATCCACCTGTGCCACCGTGCCACGGATCACGCCGTCGGCCGCCATTTTCTTCAAGCGCCGGTTCACCGCTGCCGAGGACAGGTTGACCTGCGTGCCCAGGTCCAACTGCGACGTCCCGGCATTGCGCTGTACGGCCTCGAGCAGGGCCAGATCGAAGTGATCGAGGGGCATGAAGGTATCTCCGTTGCTAAGCAGCGCCAAAGGCTGGAAAAGCGTAATGAAATTGCATGAAAAGGTCGAAAATCAAGTTTTTCGTACGCTTTCGCCGAATAGAATTCTCCCATGATCAAACAGGGTGCGCTGCCATGGCATGGCACCCAAGGAGAAACGGTTGATGAATACGAGTACCCCGTTGCAATTGGACGGCGCGTTGCTATTGCAGCAAATCAGTGCGCTGGGGCAAGTAGGCGTCGACCCCATTCACGGCGGACGCACTCGGATTGCGCTGACCGATACAGAAAAGGCTGGGCGCGATCTGCTGGTTGAATGGATGCATGAGCTTGATCTCGAGGTGCAGATCGATCGCATCGGCAACATTTTCGGCACGTTGCGCTCAGCTACTGACAGCGGTGCCCAGCGCCCACTGATGATGGGTTCGCACATCGATACCGTCACCAATGCTGGCGCCCTGGATGGCTGCTACGGGGTGCTGGCGGGGCTGGCAGTGATACGTGCTTATCGTGAGGCAGGGCGGCAGCCCGAGCGTTCGATCACCGTTGGCGCCTTTACCAACGAAGAGGGCGTGCGCTACCAGCCAGACATGATGGGCTCGTTGGTATACGCCGGTGGCCTATCGTTGCAGCAGGCCCTGGATACGCTTGGCACCGACGGCACGCGGCTGGGCGACGAATTGGCGCGTATTGGCTATGCCGGCACAATGCAGCCAGGGGCCGTGGTGCCGCACGAATACCTTGAGCTGCACATCGAGCAGGGCCCGATCCTTGAGGCCGAGAACACCCTGATTGGCGTGGTCGAGAACCTGCAAGGCATTTCCTGGCAGCAGGTAGAGGTGCTGGGCCATGCCAACCATGCCGGCACCACACCGACTCACCTGCGCCATGATGCCGGTTTCGTGGCCAGTGCCATCGTTGCCGAACTGCGCGCCATGGCCGTAGATTCTGGCACGACCCTGGCCACCGTCGGCTGCATGCGGTTCGAGCCAAACCTGATCAACGTCATTGCACGCAAGGCGACCTTCACCGTCGACCTGCGCGACCCGGACGAAACCTGCCTGGCTCACGCCGAAAACCGCCTGAGCCAATACCTGGATTCCCTCGCCAAGCGTGAAGGCGTGAGCATCGCTACGGAGCGCCTGGTGCGCTTTGAACCAGTTGCCTTCGATGCCGGCCTGGTCGATGCGATCGAAGCCTCGGCGCGGCGCTTGGGCTTCAGCCACCGACGCATGACCTCTGGTGCCGGGCACGATGCGCAAATGATCGCCCGCATAGCGCCGGCTGCGATGATCTTCGTGCCCAGTCAGGGCGGCATCAGCCACAACCCGCGCGAGTTTACCGCTGACGATCACCTCGTTCAGGGGGCGCAGGTGTTGCTGGATGTCGTGAGCCATCGCCTGGCCCACACCTGATATTCATTGAAAAAACCGCCCACGGCAGTTTGGCTGCAGCGGCATGGGCTTGCTGATACTTGTAGAACGGAGTGCTGCATGTTTGTTTCCAACCCCAAGGCTGGCCGCCAGCCATACCCACAAGCGTTGCGAACTGTGATGAGCATTGCCAAGGCCGAAGAAAGCCGCCAGTGGCTGACCGGTTGGTCGTGCCTGAATGCTGGGGCCACGCCGCTGTACGGTTTGCCTGACCTGGCCGCAGAACTGGGCATAGCCCAGCTGTCGGTCAAGGATGAATCGGTGCGCTCGGTGCTGGGTAGCTTCAAGGCCCTTGGGGCGCCGATCGCCTTGGTTCGGTTGATTCTGCGAACCTTCCCCGAACAGCCTTTCGCGCCCCATGGGTTGCTGGAGGGCCATTATGCGGATCTGCTGGCCGGCTTTACCGTCGTCAGTGCCACTGATGGCAACCATGGCAAAGGCCTGGCGGCAGCAGCACACAGCATAGGCTGTCGCTGCGTGATCGTGCTGCACGCCAATGTCAGCATCGAGCGTGAGCAGGCGATTGCCGCCTACGGCGCACAGATCGTGCGGGTTGCCGGCAACTATGACAAGTCGGTCGAGCACGCCGCCGTGCTGGCGGCGAGCAATGGCTGGACCGTGGTTTCCGATACCTCGTATGAAGGCTATGAGGAGATCCCACGCGACGTGATGCAAGGCTACGCAACCATCGCCGCGGAAATCATCGAAGCCACCGTCGGGCAGCCACCGTTCACTCATGTGTTCCTGCAGGGCGGGGTAGGTGGCTTGGCAGCTGGCATCGTCAGCTACCTGTGGGAACACTTCGGCGAGCAGCGCCCGCTGTTTGTCATGGTCGAACCCGAGCAGGCCGACTGCCTGTACCAAAGTGCGATGCTTGGCAAGCCGGCCAGGGCTGTTGGCTCGGTGGACTCGGTCATGGCCGGCCTGGCCTGTGGCGAGACATCGCCCCTGGCATGGCGCTTTCTGGAGCCGAGCATCGATTGTTTCATGACCATCAGCGACGACGAGGCCGTGGCCGCCATGCGCCGCCTGTCAGCCGGCAGCGTTCGTGACATTCCATTGATCGCGGGTGAGTCAGGTGTCGCCGGGTTGGCTGGGCTGGCCCGCCTGGTCAAGGACTCGGGCGCAGCCGCCAGCCTGGGGGTCGGTAGAAATGCCCGTATTCTCTTCATCAACACCGAAGGTGCCACCGCCCCCGGCGTTTACGCCGAGCTGTTGGGCGAAACGGCCGCCTCGGTGCTGGCGCGCCAGCAGTGCTGGGCCTAACGACCGGATGTTTCAGTGGCCGCCTTTCATCCGCCGTGCCAACAGATAGATACCCAGGCCAACCAGCGCCGTCGCCGCGCCGATGAACCCGGTGCTGGTCCAGCCCATGCCGGCAGTGATCGCCATGCCGCCCAGCCATGGCCCCAGTGCATTGGCCAGGTTGAACGCCGCATGGTTCGACGCGGCGGCCAGGCTTGGCGCTTCATGAGCAATGTCCATCAGGCGGATCTGCAGCGGTGCGGCCAGGGCGATCATGGTACCCACCAGGCCGATGCCCAGCAGCAGGCTCCACAGTGCCTGGGCGGCGAAGGTGAAGAACAGCAGCACGGCAATCGACCACATCAACACCAGCCCTACCGCGCGGAATTGCAGGCGGTCGAACAGTTTGCCGCCCGCGATGTTGCCGACGATACCGCCAACACCGAACGCCGCCAGGCCGAACGGAATCCACTGCGGCGAGACCTGGGTCACTTGCAGCATGGTCGGCGCCAGGTAGCTGAACACGCAGAACATGCCGGCAAAGCCGATGGAAGCGATGGCCAGCGCCATCCATACCTGCGGGAGGGTAAAGGCCTGCAGTTCCTTGCGTGGGTCGCTGCGTACTTCGTCGTGACGCTGGGGCACGAAACGCCAGACCAGGGCGATGGTGCACAGGGCAATCGCGCCGACCAGCACGAAGGCCGAACGCCAGCCGAAATACTGGCCCAGGAACGTGGCCACCGGGTTGCCGAGCAACATGGCCAGGGTCAGGCCCATCATCACCCGAGCGACGGCACCTGCACGTTGATCTTTGGCCACCATGCTCGAAGCCACCACAGCCGCAATGCCGAAGTAGGCGCCGTGGGGCAGGCCACTGATGAAGCGGAAGGCGACCAGGCCGCCGAACGAGGGGGCGAAGGCCGTGGCCAGGTTGCCCAAGGCATACAGCAGCATCAACAGCAGCAGCATGTGCTTGCGCAGCAGTTTGGCACCGAGAATTGCCAGGGTAGGGGCGCCGACCATCACCCCCAGTGCATAGGCGCTGATGGCATGGCCCACCTGTGGCTCGCTCAACTGCAGGTTGCTGGCTATGTCGGGCATCAGGCCCATGATGGCGAATTCGCCGGTGCCGATGGCGAAGCTGCCCAGCGCCATGGCGGCTTCCATCTTGGCGACGGTGCTTTTACTGGCGAGCGGGGGGAGTTCCTGGACTGACATCTGTATCCCTATTGAAACATGCTGAAACGTTCAAGGCGGGATCATAGTCAATCTGTGACTGCAACGTCGAGGACGCTGGACGGCTATTCAGCGTGTCGGGGGGCAATCACAGTGTCAGCTTCTTGCTGAACTTTGTCTCCATGACAATGTGCGAAGCAGTGTGGGTCACGCCCTTGATCATGTTGATGCGGGTCAGCTCGGCATTCAGCTCCCCCAGCGTGTGGGTGGTCAGGTGGATGATGAAGTCCATTTCACCCGACACCGCATACACCGCCTGCACCGAGTCCATCTTGCGCAAAGTGGTCATCACGTCGGTGTAGCTCTTGTTGCTGCATGAAGTCATGGTGAAGCAGTTGATCACTTGCTGCAGCTTGTCCTGGTCGATGCGCACGCTGTAGCCGGTGATGACCCCGGCGTTTTCCAAGCGGTTGATGCGCTCCTGCACCGCAGAACGCGACACGCCCAGCTTGCGCGCCAGCGAGGCGGTGGGCTCGCGGGCGTTGGCCTGCAGCAAGGCCAACAGTTGCCGGTCTTTTTCGGTCAGTTTGAACAGCGCGCCGGGTGGGAGGGCGTCCATGGTGGTTCCTGGTGATTGTTCTTAGTGGTTGTACTGCGCGCGGGCTTCCTGAAACTTGTCCATCAGCTTCAGGCCGGCATACACCGTTTGCGCCGCCGCTGGCCCGAACGGCCCGCCGTTCCATTCCAGGCCGTAGGCGTCGAACAGGCGGTAGCGGTCACTTTCGTTACAGACTGCCTCGGCGATTACCCGTGCACCCACGGGTGCGGTGTTCATACCATGGCCCCCAAATGAAGTACAGGCCCACAACCCCGGGCCCAGAGGGCCGATGTGCGGCATCTTGTGGCGGGCGTAACCCATCAGCCCAGACCAGGCCTTGGCGATTTTCAAACCCTGCAGTTGTGGGTACACGCTAAGGATGTCACGGGTCAGCAACTGTCCCAGGCGCTGTTCGTCCTGCAGGTTGCGCGTGGTGATATGGCCACCCCACAGCAGGCGGTCACCCTCGACGATGCGGTAGTAGTCCGAGGCGCGGCGGTTGTCGCCCACTGCGTCTGTAGTACGTACTACATCGCGCAGGCGCTCACCCAGGTGCTCGGTCAGCACCACGTACGTGGCAATCGGCAGAAACGCACGGCGCAACTGGCCAAACTCAGGGCCGCCGTAGCCGCCGCAGCAGTACACCACATCGCCGCAGCTGACCGCCCCCTGGGCGGTGACCACCCGATGGTGGCCGGCCTTGCGTTCCACCCGCAGCATTGGCGATTGTTCGTGTATGCGGCCACCGGCCAGCTCGACCAACTCGGCCAGGCCCAGGCAGTAGTTCAGCGGGTGGAAGTGAAAGCCATGGCTATCACGCAGCCCCTGGAAGTAGCGGTCGGTGTTCAGACGGCTGCGCAGCGCCTGGGTATCGAGGTACTCCATGTCGAAATTGAAGTCGCGGGCCATGCGGTCGCGGGTGCGCTGCAGGTTGTCGGCGTCGTCGTAGCGCACCACGCTGAGTTTGCCGGTGGTTGCCGCGCAGCCTGGCAGTTGGTGGCGGGCGATGGTGTCGCGGACGATATCGACCCCCTCCAGCGACAGCCGGAACAGCGCCGCGGCGGTCTGCTTGCCGCAGCGCCGCTCGATCGCCGACAGCCCTTCGGACCAGCCTTGCAGCACGAAGCCGCCATTGCGCCCGGAGGCGCCCCAGGCCACCCGTGCCGCCTCCAGCAACACCACCGAGCGCCCGCGCATCAGCAGCTCGCGGGCCAGGCTAAGGCCTGCCAGGCCGCCACCGATCACGCACACATCGGCGCGGCTTTCACCTGTCAGTGCCGGGCGCAGGGGGGCAGCGCGCATGGTCCCGGTGTAGTAGTTATTGCTGTAGCTGGACATCGGCTGGGTCATCCTTTTGCTGGGAGCTGTACGTTTTGCGGGCATGAGGGTGCCGCACGCCCTTCAAGGGAAGGGCGCTGGCCTGCGGGTCTGGGGGTTACTGCACTTGCGTGAGGTCGGCGCCGTACCACTTCTCGGACAGCTGTTTCAGCGTACCGTCGGCCTTCATGCCCTCGACCGCCTTGGCCAGTTCGGCGTTGAAGGCGTCGTCGCCCTTGTCGGTGGCGATGGCCAGTGGCTCGTAGTAGGCGGGCTTGCCCTGCACGGGGGTGATCGGGTATCCAGCCTTGATCGCACCCATGACGGTTGGCAGTGCCGACAAGGTGGCATCCAGGCGGGTGCCGTTGCCCATGCGCAGGTCGTCCAGCGGGCCCATGCTGTCGCCATAGGTCTGCACTTCGCCTGGCTCTACGCTGTAGCTGAAGGCTGGCACATCCGCTGCGTCGATTTTCAGCCGGCGGTTGATGTAGTCCTCGGAAGTGGTACCGGCCTCGACGCCGATGGTCTTGCCGTTAAGGTCGGCAGTGTTGCTCCCGGCGGCGTCCTTGTGCACGGCGAAGACGTAGGGGGTGTAGTAGTAGATGGCCGGGAAGTCGAGCACCCGGCCACGCTCGGTGGTGGGGGTCATCGAACCGACCGACAGGTCCCAGCGGCTGGCCCAGCGCCCTGCCGTGATGATGCCGTACTCGGGGGTGACGAAGGCCACTTGGGTGCCCAGGCGTTTGCCGATCTCGTTGGCTACATCGATGTCGAAGCCCTTGAGGGTATTGTCCTCGCCAAGGAACGACTGCGGTGGCCAGTTGGCGGCGGTGGCCACGTTCATGACCTTGCTCTGGTGGATGCGGTCAAGGGTGGCACCGGCCCAGGCGGCGCCGGCCATCAGGGTCAGGCTGCCGGCAACGGCGGTGAGTGCGAACAAGCGTGCGACTGGGTTCATTCGGTAAGTCTCCGGGCATGCAATTGTTGTTGTGGTGTTGGCACAGCGGTAGACACAGGCCTCAATGACTGAGGATCTGCGAGAGGAACTCCCTGGCACGTGCGTGGCGCGGGTTGTCGAAAAACGCGTTGGGCTGGCCTTGTTCGATCACCTGGCCCTGGTCCATGAAGATGATGCGGTCGGCCACCCGGCGGGCGAAGCCCATTTCGTGGGTAACGCACAGCATGGTGATGCCGTCCTGGGCCAGCTCGCCCATGACGTCGAGCACTTCCTTGACCATTTCCGGGTCCAGCGCCGAGGTGGGTTCGTCGAACAGCATGATGCGTGGTTTCATGCACAGCGCGCGGGCAATGGCCACGCGTTGTTGCTGGCCACCGGAAAGCTGCCCGGGGAACTTGTCGGCCTGGCTGGCGATGCGCACCCGGTCCAGGTACTCCAGCGCCAGGGCACGGGCCTGGGCCTCGCTGAGCTTGCTGACCAGGCGCGGGCCGAGCATCAGGTTTTCCAGTACGGTCAGGTGCGGGAACAGGTTGAACTGCTGGAACACCATACCCACCTGGCGGCGGATGGCCGCCACGCTGGCCGCGTCGCGGCCCAGCAGGTTGCCGGCGATCAGCACCTGGCCTTTCTGGAAGTCTTCGAGCAGGTTCAGGCAGCGGATCAATGTGGATTTGCCCGAACCGGACGGCCCACAGACCACCACGATTTCGCCACTGGCGATCTCCAGGTCTATGCCCTTGAGCACGTGAAACTCGCCGTACCATTTCTGCAGGCCACGAATCGATATGGCGGCCTGGCCGATACCGGGGGTGAAAGGTTGGTTCATCATGGGGCTCCTCGATCAGCGATGGGCGCGGTCGAAACGTTTTTCCAGGCGCGACTGCACGGCTTCGAGCAGGATCGACAGCACCCAGTACAAGACGGCGGCGGTGATCAACATTTCCAGGTGGCGAAACTCCGCACGGCCCTGGGTGCGGGCGAGGAACATCAGCTCCCACACACCGATCACCGACACCAGCGAGCTGTCCTTGAGCATGGAGATGAACTGGTTGCCGGTGGGCGGGATGATCAACCGCATCGACTGCGGCAGGATTACCCGGGTCATGGCCTGGAAGGGGGTCAGGCCGATCGCCCGCGAAGCTTCCCATTGCCCGCGCGGGATGCTGCTGATACCGGCGCGGAAGATTTCCGTCATGTAGGCGCCGTAGCACAGCGACAACGCCAGGATCCCCGCCGGCACGGCACCGACTACATAGCCGAGCTGGGGGATACCAAGGTAGATCAGGTAGATCTGGATCAGCAGCGGCACGCCGCGAAAGAACGAGGTGTAGAAGCTGGCAATGGCGATGGCGAAGCCGTTGGACGACAGCCGTGCGGTTGCGCCCAGCAGCGCCAGGACGAAGGCGATGGCGATCGAGAGGGTGGACACGTAGACGGTGGTGAACACCCCTTGCGTGATCATGAAACCGACCTTGGTGGCGATGAAGCTGTAGGACAGGTCGAAGGTGTCGAAAAACAGCAGAAACAACAGCAACAGTTCGCACCAGACCGTAATCACCTGGGCCCGCAACGGAAAGCGGCCAAGGATGAACACGTTCAATACCAGGGTCACGGCCAGGGTGCCGGCCACGGCGATGTTGCGCATCAGCGGTGCCTGCAGGTCGAGCACGATCGGGCCCATCAGCCGGGCCAGGCTACCGTCGCCCACGCCGTAGAGCAGGGCGAGGGCGAAGATCACGGCGGCGGCCATACCCATGAATGCCGGGTTGTCGGTCGCGCGCGGTTTGACGATATGGTCTCTGTACATGGGGGCGTGCCTCACGGAGCTGGGCTCGTTTGTTGTTGTGGGGTCATTGTAGGGAGGCGAAGCGCAGGCAAGAACCTGGCGAACTGCAATGATTCTGCTGTTTCCAATTGCATTTGCTTGGGCATGAACCTGACATATGCAACAGGATGCCTGTCAGATCGTTTGCCCTGTTGCAGGGGTGAGTACGGATGTAGGCTTGGCAAGCGGCGTGAATAAGCGCCATACATTCGGTTCACAAGGACAACTGCGATGTCGGACACCCCGCGTAACTCACTGCTCATCGACGGGCCGCTCGGCCAGATCGAGCTGTTGATCGACTACCCCGCTGGCGCGCCGAAGGGGCTGGTGCTGGTCAGCCACCCGCAACCGCTGCTGGGCGGCAGCCCACGGCATATCGTGCCGCTGACCTTGGCACGGCAGTTATGTGCAGCCGGCTGGCAAGTGGTGCGGCCGAGCTTTCGTGGGGTGGGACAGACGCAAGGGGTGCATGACGAAGGCATCGGCGAAGCGCAGGACTGCATTGCGGTTATTCGTCACTTCAGCCGGGAACTGCCAAAGCTGCCGCTGGCCCTGGTCGGGTTTTCCTTTGGTGCCTACGTGTTCGCGCGTGTGGCTTGTGAGCTTGAAGGGCAGCTGCAGGCGGTGGCATTGCTGGGGCTGCCGGTGGGTGATGTGCCGGGCGGGCGTTATTACGAGCCATTGCCGGTGCCTGCGGATTGCCTGTTGCTGCATGGCGAACAGGATGAAATGGCGCCGCTGGCCAACCTGCTGCAATGGGCAGGCCCTGGCCAACGGGCGGTGTCGGTGTATGCCGGTGCCAACCACTTCTTCAAGGGCTGCCTGGGGCGCGCAGCGGAGCAGGTGATCGCCCATCTGGCCCTGAAAACTGCCGGTTATCGCTCCAGGTAGTGGGTTTGCGCGGCAAAGTCGATGAACCGCTTGCTGGCGAGCGAAAGGTATTCCCCCGAGCGCCAGCACAAGCGGAAACTCATCTGCTGTGCCGGCCGGAAGGGCACACCGACGATGCCTGGCGTGCGCTGTTGCACCGAGCGCAGCAGGGTGGCCACCCCCATGTTGTCCAATGCGGCCTGCACCACAAGCGAGACGAAGTTGCTCTGCAGCGCCACTTGGTAAGTGATGCCATGCTCGGCAAAGAACGCGTCCAGCAGATGGCGTTGCACGAAGGTGCGGTCGAACACCACCATGTCGGTATTACGCAGGTCTTCGGCGGTGAGGAAAGCCTTGCCGGCATAGGGGTGATCGGGGTGCATGCACGCCAGCATCTCGTCGCTGCCCAGCAGGATCGATTCCTTGTCCGGCGGCACACGCCGGGACTCCAGCAGTGCGAGGTCGATTTCCCGCTGCTCCAGCCGATGGCCAATGTCTTCGGCACTGCCTTCGAACACGGTCATGGCAATGCCTGGGTACAACTGGCGGAAGGCGTTCATCAAACCGGGCACGTAGTGCAGGCCGAACATCGGCGGAATACCCAGGCGCACTTCGCCGCGCTTCAGGTCGGCCATGTCGCGCAGTTCTTGTCGGGCAACATCCATCTCGCGCAGGGCCGAGGCAATGCGTGGCAGAAATTGCTCGCCTTCTGCCGTGAGGATCACTTTGCGCGTGGTGCGGTTGAACAGGGTGACGCCCAGTTCTTCTTCCAGCCGGGTAACGGCCATGCTCAGCGCTGGCTGGGCGATGTGCAGGTGCTGCGCGGCCTTGGTGAAGCTGCCTTGCCGGACGATTTCGACACAGCAACGCAATGCCTTGAGGTTCATTGAGGGGTGCTACCTTTCATGCGAGCTGCATTCATAACGAACTGTGATGCTAAGCATCATAACAATATATTTATTATTATTAACCAGAGGGCCTACGATGCGCGCCACTGAGACATCCTGCAACATCTCAGTCACGCAGCTTAATAAATCTGCAATCCCACAAAGATTTTGAGGTAGTACCCCAAATGGCCAAGGCCGCCGATGTCGTTGTGCAATGCCTGGAAAACGAAGGTGTCGAGTATGTATTCGGCATTCCTGGTGAGGAAAACCTCGACCTGCTCGAATCCCTGCGCAAGTCGAAGATCAAGCTGGTACTGACCCGTCACGAGCAGTCTGCAGGTTTCATGGCTGCCACCTACGGCCGCCTGACCGGCAAGACCGGCGTCAGCCTGTCGACCCTCGGCCCTGGCGCCACCAACCTGGTCACCGCCAGCGCCTATGCCTACCTGGGCGGCATGCCGATGATGATGATCACCGGGCAGAAGCCGATCAAGAAGTCCAAGCAGGGCCGCTTCCAGATCATTGACGTGTGCGGCATGATGGACCCCATCACCAAGTACACCCACCAGTTCGCCTCGGCCGACAACATCCCGTCGCGCATGCGCGAAGCCTTCCGCCTGGCCGAAGAAGAAAAGCCGGGGGCGGTACACCTGGA
>NZ_QJRC01000092.1 GCF_013393325.1 Pseudomonas hunanensis | reverse complement strand
CAGGGATCGCGTCTGGGCTTAGTCGTTAGGCACCGGCAAGGGGGCCTCACTGTTCCAGGCCGTAACCGGTCGGCTGAACTGGTTCTCGGTCTGAAAATGCGCCATGCGCCACTGCCCCTCCTCCAGCGCAAAGCGCACCGTCAGCCGCGCAGCATTCAGGTGCGATGCACCGTCGGCAAAGGTGCTGGTCTGCAACATCACCCAGCGCCCCACACCCTGCTCGCCGTCCATCTCGATCACCTCACTGGTGAGAAAGTGCACGTTCAAGGCAAAGTGCGCCGGGGTTTTCATGTAGGTGGCAAACATCGCACGGATCGCCTCACGGCCACGGTAGCCGCCAAAGCTGGCGGCATACCGGGCGCCCTTGCCTTCCCACACGGCTTCACGGGTAAACAAGCCAGCCAGTTCGTCCAGCGGGGTGCTGCAATCGAGCTGATCGCACAGTTCCATATAGCGATTGATGCACACCCGAATGGCCTGCTGACGCTCGAACACCTGCAAGCGGGCCTGCAACTCATGCAAGTCAGTCATTGCTGCCCCCGTTGCCGCCATACAGGTTGAGCAACAAACGCTCGGCCACTGCCAACAGCTTCTCGTCCGCACCTTTGGCCCCCACCAGTTGCAGGCCCACCGGCAGGCCGGCCTCGCTACCCAGTGGGATGCTCAACGCCGGGTGCCCGGACAGGTTGAACGGCCGCACCAGCGAGGTCATGCCCAGTACGGCGCGAGTGTCGCTGGCCTCCTCCAGCCGCAGCGGGAAGTCCGGCATGGTCGGCAACGCCAGTACATCGTAACGGGCAAGGGCTTGGTCGACTTCCTCGGTAAACCGCTGGCGTACCGCCTCTGCCTCAGCCAGCGCGGCATCATGGGTCTGCCCCGCCGCCGCCAGGCGCCCGGCGATGTCACTGCCAACCTTGCCGGTTTCCAGCAGGTGGCCACAGGCCTGGAAGGTTTCGCGGTTGATCACCACCATGCCAGCCTCATACGCCGCGCCAAAATGCTTGAGCTCGACATTGCCCAGCGGCAAGCCGCTGGCGCTGAGCGCCCCCTGCACCGCCTTATGTATGCCTACTTCGGCCGTTACCCGCAGCACACCGATACGCGCCTTCGCAGGTACCTGGGCGGGCACGAACGTCGGGTCTATCATGGCCATGGCGCGCACCAGCATCGGTAGGCTCGCAGCGAACGGGCCAACACAATCGAGGCTGCTGCTGGCCGGCATCACCCCTTGGCGGCTGACCCGGCCAAAGGTCGGCTTCAAGCCGAACACGCCACAGCAACAGGCCGGCACGCGCACCGAACCACCGGTGTCGGTGCCCAGGCTGAAGTCGACCAGGCCAGCAGCCACTGCAGCCGCCGAACCGCTGGACGAGCCTCCGGGAATACGCCCCGGAAAACGCGGGTTGGCCGCCGTGCCGGTGTGGTGGTTGATACCGGTAGTGCCGAAGGCCAGCTCGTGCAGGCCGACCTTGGCAGTCAAGCGCGCACCGGCCGCCAGCAGGTGGCTGACCACCTCGGCATGCCGCACCGCCAACGGCGCATCCTCCAGCGCTTGGCTAGAGGCACGGGTGGCGGTGCCGGCGACATCGATGGTGTCCTTGATCGCGACCCGCGGGCCGCTGCCGCCAAGGTCGAGGGGTTCTACGATTATTGTCATTGTCATACCGCCCTTTGGATGATGGAGCCTTGCCAGATACTTGAAATGTCAACTGAATATTCCAGCACCTAGGCGCACCTTTGTAATAGCCAAATGCATGGAAACGTCTATGATGTCGCGACTATTTCCGCACACGTAGTGAAGCGATGAGCACTTCGAAGAACACAGGCCACAGCCATCACGATCCGGCCAGCGATGAGTTTCGCAAGGAAGACTTCCCTTTTTACTGGCTGGCCCGTGTGCATGGCCGCTACACCCAGAACATGGAACGGCTGCTGAAGAAGATCGACCTTGACGTGCCGCGCTGGCGCGTATTGTGGATCCTCAACGAGAACGGCGAATCGAGCATTTCCGAAATCTCCACCCATGCCATCGCCAAGCTGTCGACCATCACCAAAATCGTCTATCGGATGAAAGACGACGGCCTGGTCGACACCGCCCCCAGCCCCGAGGACGGCCGCGTGACCCAGGTACGCATCACCGAGGCTGGGCTGCAGAGCATCGCGCGCATGCAGGATGTGACCCGCGACCTGTTCCAGCGCAGCTTCAAGGGGCTGACCGAGGCGCAGGTGCAGCGGTTGAACAAGATGCTCGAAGTGGTTTTCCATAACCTGGATACCTTCTAGGCCGCAGGAGCGCGTTCAGCAGGCCTTGGAGGTTTCGCACACCCGGTGATACGCGCGGTTGAAGTACACCAGCCCATCATCGGCACCGCCCTGGCGGATGTCCTGGATCTCGCAGTAGAAAATGCTGTGCGAGCCAACTTCATGCACCTGGGCAATGCGGCAGTCGAAGTTCACCAACGCCTCCTGCATCACCGGCGCCCCGCTCTCCAGGACCGTCCACAACGTCGAGGCAAAGCGTGCTTCCATGCTCAGGTTGCGGTTGGCGAACACCCCGGACAACTCCTGATGGGTGCCGGCCAGCACGTTCACGCACAAGGCGCCGTTGGCCTTGAACTGCTCGTTGGAATACGAAGCACGGTTCATGCAAACCAGCAAGGTGGGCGGTGAGTCGGTCACGCTGCACACCGCCGAAGCGGTGAAGCCGAAGCGCCCGGCCGGGCCGTCGGTGGTAATGACCGAGACGGCGCCACCGAGCATGGCCATCGCGTTGCGAAAACGGGTTACCTCTACCATGGTCATGCTCCTCAGATATCCAGCACCAGCTTGTTCGACTTGGCCCGCGAGCAGCACACCAGGATCTGGTCGTTCGCGGCCTTCTCTTCATCGGTCAGGTACACATCGCGATGGTCGGGCTCGCCTTCGAGTACCTCGCACATGCAGGTGCCGCACACACCCTGCTCGCAAGAAATATCGATGCGTATACCCACCTGGGCCAAGGCATCGAGGATGGTCTGGCCCTTGGCGACCTGCACAGTCTTGTTGCTGCGCGCAGCGACCACTTCGAAGCCCTGGCCAGTGGCGTCGACCTCGACCTGGAAGTACTCCTTGTGAATGTGCTCCTCGGCATAGCCCTGCTGGCGCGCTCCTGCGATCACCCAGTCCATGAAGCCCGACGGGCCGCAGGTGTACAGGTGTGTACCGGGCATGCCAGCGCCGAGTACATCGGCCAGGTTCAGGCGCTGCGTCGCCTCTTCATCGTCAAAATGGGTAACCACCCGTGCCGCGAATGGCGCATCGGCCAGCGCTTCGAGAAACGCACTGCGGCTACGCGAGCGCCCACAGTAATGCAGTTCGAAATCGGCGCCCTGCTGGTGCAAGGCGTGGGCCATGGCAATCATGGGTGTGATCCCGATGCCGCCACCCAGCAGGATCGAACGGGCGGCGCCAGCCGCCAACGGGAACAGGTTGCGCGGTGCGCTGATCTGTACCTCGCGCCCCTCCATCAGGGCCTCGTGCACACCCACCGAACCACCACGGGACGCCGGGTCTTTCAAGACGCCCAGGCGATACACCGTCACATCCGCCGGGTCGCTGCACAGCGAGTACTGGCGCACCAGGCCGGGCGCCACATGGATGTCCACGTGCGCGCCGGCCTCGAAAGCCGGCAAGGCAGCGCCGTCGGCTCGCCCAAGGTCGAGTACGACCACGTCGGCCCCTTGAATCTCGCGCTTGCGCACGACTACGTTCAACAGTTCTTCATTCATGCTCGGTGTCCTGTAGTAACCAGGGGCGCGCGGGCGCCCCGTCAATGTCAACGCATGAACAAGCCGCCGTTCACATCCCAGGTCGCCCCGGTGGTGAAATAGGCCTCGGGCCGTGCCAGTTGCACGATCAGGTCACCCAGAAAGTCGGCATCCCCCAGGCGCTGTACCGGAATGTTGGCCAGAAGGCCCGGCAGCCGTTCGACCGGCACCGCGGCATGCACCGCCGGCGAGTCGACAGGGCCCGGGGCGATGGCATTGACGGTAACGCCGCGAGCGGCAAACTCCTTGGCAAACACCTTGGTCAGGGTGATGATCGCGCCCTTGCTCGCCGCATAGTGCGCGCCGGTGGCCGTGCCGCCGTTTTGCCCTGCCAGCGAAGCCATGTTGATGATCCGCCCGTAACCGGCCTCGGCCAGGTACGCGCCGAACACCTGGCAGCCGAGGAACACGCTGCGCAAGTTCAGGCCGACCACGGCGTCGAACTCTTCCGGGCTGATCTGCATCAGCGGCGTGGTCCTGGTCACGGCGGCGTTGTTCACCACCACGTGCAAGCCGCCGAAGCGCTCAAGCACCTGGGCCAGGGCCTGCTCGAAATCGGCCTTGCTGGCGACATCCAGCTTTACCGCCAACGTGCGTCCAGCCTGCCCTTGCAGCTGTTCGGCAGTGGCCTGGGCAAGTGCCAGGTCACGGTCCGAGACCACTACGTCGAAGCCTGCGGCCAGCAGCCGGGCGCAGAAACGCTGGCCCAGGCCCTGGCCGGCGCCGGTTACCAATGCGACTTGGTTCATGGCCTTGCCCTCAGAGGATGTAGCCGATACCGGCGAGGGTATCGTCACTGTTGATCAGGCTGATCACCTTGCGATGGACCCTGAACCCGCCCTCGGCTCGCACCAGGGTGTACGTGAGGTCGGCGCTGTAGTGCTTGAGGCTTTCCTTGCGGAACTCGCGCACGTTCTGCGCAGCGCGCACGGTGACATTGACGCCGTCGTCCGCGAGCACACGGATACGCGAAATCGTGCGCACGGTACGTGGCTGCGGGCTGGTCGAGATCGACTCGCCACCGATGAGCCGCTGCACACGCAGGGCACGCATGTGGTGGTCGTCATAGGCGTAGTTCAAGGTGTTCTCGTAGTCGCTTTCCTTGGGGTCGATCGGGATGATGTAGGTGCCTTTGTCAGTCCACAGGTTGAGCCAGGCGTCGTACTCGCCATGGTCGAGCATGTCGCCTTCCTGCCAGATGAACGCGGTGACTTCGTTGAACAGGTTCAGGTTCATCATTTGGCCTCCGCGGTCATCATCTTCTTCCACTGCTGGTACGCCGCGCGCATGCCGGTCTCGGCACTGACGTCGGAAATCAGGCCATCGGCGCTGGGCTTTTCACCCACCAGGCCACGGTTGAGCATGATCCACAGGTCTTCACCGGCGCGGGCGCCCTTCTGCACCCGCTCCCACGCCTCGGAATCGTCCGGGGTGCCGAAGCCCATCGGCCCCTGGAAATGCTCGTGCAAGCGCAGGCGATAGCGGTTGGCCGCCGCCGGGCCGCCATCCATGGTGATTACCGCATGATGGATTTCGGTTTCGCTCACCGAAATCGGCTGCAGCACACGGAAGAACGCCATCGAACAGGCCACGTTGGGGAACAAATTGAGGTTGAAGCCCGAACCACCGACCGCGCGGACGATGCGCCGCACCTGCGCCTCGTCGATGCCTTCGTCGCGCAGTTCGGCGGCAAGGCTTTCGAAGCGCTCCGGGATCGGTTTGTCGAGGTCGGCCTCCAGGTCGACCAGTTCGGGGATCATCACCATCACGCTGTGGCCGTTGCCCAGGTCTTCGACATAGCCAGGGCCCTTGACGAAGTCGAACAGCTCCAGGGTCTGCTCATCGACCGAGGACAGGAAACTTTTGTGCACCAGCGGGAAGTGGTAGGCGTCGGTGGTGTTTTCCAGCTGGATCTTCCAGTTGCCGGGGAAGCGGAAGCGGTGCTCGCCCGGCACTTTGATGCCATAACCGGCGCCCTGCTTCATGAACAGGTCCATCCACTTCTTCGCCGCACCGAGAAAGTCCTCCAGCGGCTCGATGTCATCCTTGAACGTGGCGAAGACCATGCCGGCGTAGCTTTCGGTGCGCAGGCTGACCAAGGGCAGCTCGGCCTTGTCCAGGCAGTCGCCGTAGCTTTCCGGGTGCGGGATACCGCGCAGCGAACCATCCAGGGCATAGCCCCAGCCGTGGTACGGGCAGACAAAGCTGTTGGTCTTGCCCTTCTTGTGCTCGCAGACGGTGGCGCCACGGTGCCGGCAGCGGTTGAGCAGCACGTTGATGGCCTTCTTGCGGTCGCGTACCACGATCACCGGCTGCTTGCCGATGTAGGTGGTCTTGTAACTGCCGGCTTCGGGGATTTCGCTTTCATGGGCGACCCAGATCCAGGTGCTGTGGAAGATTTTTTCCAGCTCGGCATCGAACAGCGCCGGGTCGGTGTACAGAGAGGTGTGGACACGGTCGGGCTGCACCAGCTCGGCCGGATCGATTGCCAGGTTGATGGCGGGAATCAGGTTGCTCACGGGATTATTCCTCTTCTCAGGCGCGCTGGATGATCAGTTCACGGCCAACACGGGCCTCGACCTTGGCGTAGCGCCACAGCTTGTAAGGCCCCTCGCCCACCGCCGTGGTGCGGAACAGGTTGCAGGCGGCGTGCACGGCCTCGATGTTGGGCACATCGGCCAGCAGGTAGGTGGTCCAGGGGAAGCCATCGGACGGCCCGACCATGGCTTGGTCATCGTCCATGTTGCCCAGCACGCGTACCCCGGGCAGGTCGTGGATGCCGTTCCACATGGCGCTGAAGGCGGCCCACACCTGCAGTTGCTCTTCACGCGGGGCATCGAAGAAGTTCTGGTTGATGCCCATGCAGAACAGCACGCGCAAGGCTTTTGTGTCGCTCATGACAAATCTCCCGAGGGTTACAGGTAGCCCGGCAGGGGCTGTTTGCCGAAGAACATGGCTCCGGCGTTCTGGTAGGTGACGTCGCCCATGAAGGCGTGCTGGGTGACCACTTGCGCATCGTTGACGCAGCGCGCCAGTGGGCTCTCGTTGTAGATGCCAGTCATGCCGGACAGCAGTTGCGCACTGCGCGCCACTTCGGCGGCAACGCGCGCGGCATGGGTCGAGGACAGGCGCAGCAGGTTGGTCACCTCGACCGGCACCGGGTCGCCAGCCAGCACATGCCCCCAGGCCTGCTCGATGGCTTCGTAGAAGAAGGCCCGCGCCGAACGCAGGGCGGCCTCGGCCTTGGCCACGTCCACCTGGGCCAGCGGCCGGTCGGCCAGGGCCGGGGCGCCGGTGACCGAAATGCGCCCGCTGGCCATGCCCGACAGCTCGTCCAGTGCGGCGCGGGCAATGCCCAGGCCGACCACCGACAGCACCTGGGTGGCGAACGACAGCGACGGGTAGCGGAAGAACGGCTCGTCCAGGTTCGGCTTGCCGCCGCGCACGAAGGTCCACTGCTCGCCCACCCGCACATCCTCGACCACCAGGTCGTGGCTGCCGGTGCCGAGCAGGCCGACGGTGTCCCAGGTTTCTTCGATGCGCGCCTGGCTGCGCGGCAGCACCGCCAGGCGCGGCAGGTCGAGCTTGTCGCCGTTGCGCGGGGTGATACCGACGCCAACGATATCGGCGCCCATCGAGCCGCTGGAGTACTTCCAGCGGCCGTTGACCTTGAAACCGCCGGGCACGGTTTCGGCCGGCTGCGGCGGGAAGATGCCACCGGCGAACACGGTGTCAGGGCTGTTGCCGTAGATTTCGGCGATGGTATCCAGCGGCAGCGCCGCCAGGTACACCGGGCTCATGCCGAAGCTGGCGACCCAGCCGGCAGAGCCGTCAGCGTGGGCGATGCGCTCGATCATTTCGCAGAAGGCCGCTGGCGAGCACTCCAACCCACCAAAGCGCTTGGGCACCAGGGCGCGGTATACGCCATGTGCTTTGAACGCATCGATCACGTCGCGGGAAATATGGCGCTGGCGATCGAACTCGCCGAGGCGGGCACGATCACGAACGCCGTCAAGCAAGGCCTCGAAAGCAGGGCCGCAGGCAAGCGCCGACAGGGGCGCGTCACGCAGGCAAAGCGAATCCATGGACTATCTCCGTCTCAGGCGCGGTTCGGGTGTTGAGGCTGGGAATGGCGGGCGGCGCTGGCCACTGGCAAGCACCGGCCACGCGGGGAAGCGAAGGCAGGTTGGGGCGGCATATCTGTCTCTCTTGTTTTGGGTGCCGGTGACAGATATTTGCGATTATTTACGTGAATTGTCAATTGAATTTTCACGCTAAATACAAAGAAAGTTACCTCGCTCATTTGCGCTTGAAGACAGATAAAACCACGTTAATCATTGATTTATGTGGGTTTTTTATAAGAAACAGATGGACCTAGGCTCACGCGCAAGCGAAAAATATTTAGACCACTTTTCACGTAATTTGGCGAGGGATATTTCGAAAGGACCAGAGGGGGGAAACAGAAGGGAAATGCAGATGGATTTTCAGCGGACAGCAAAAAGCCCAGGCCCTCCCCGCACGGAAAGGCCCAGGCAAAAAACACAGTGAAAGACGCTCAGAATGCCGGGGGCTGCTGCGCAGCCCCAACGTTCTGCGCCTGGTACTCAGCCTTCCTGCAACGCACGCGGCCGGTGGCTGCGCGCCTCGGCCTCCGGCGCCGCGGCCCCCTGCAGGTGGAAGTCGAACGAAAGCTCGGCAAAGCGCTCGCCTTGCACGCCACGGTCACGCGCCGCCGCCGCATCTTCGACAAAGCGCAGCTCGCCAATCAGCCCGTCACGGGTGGCGTAGGCAAAGTCGTCCCACAGGTACTTGTCACCCTCGAAGTTGATCTGCGTGGTCAGGTGGCGGTACCCCGGCGCCGAGATGAAGAAGTGCACATGCGCCGGGCGCTGGCCATGACGGCCGAGCAGGTCCAGGCATTCCTGGGTCGGCCCCTGCGGATCGCAACCATACCCCGACGGCACGATCGAACGTGCACGGTAGCGGCCCTCGGCATCGGTGATGATGCGCCGGCGCAGGTTGTAGTCGGACTGGGTCGAGTCAAAGTACGAATAGGTGCCCTGGGTGTTGGCATGCCACAGGTCGACGGTGGCACCGGCCAACGGCTTGCCGTCGGCATCGAACACCTGGCCCTGGAGGAACATCACCACACCTGGGTCGGTGCCGTCGTCCATGCGCACTTCGCCTTGCGCCAGCGGCGCCCCGGCGACGTACAGCGGGCCTTCGATGGTGCGCGGAGTGCCGCCAGCAAGGCCGGCTTCGGCGTCCTTGGCGTCTTGCAGCAGGTCGAGGAAGTGCTCGATGCCCAGGCCAGCAGCCAGCAGGCCCGCCTCGTTACGGCCGCCCAGGCGGTTGAGATAGTCAACGGCGTGCCAGAACTCGTCTTCGGTGATCTCCAGGTCTTCGACCAGGCGTGCAGTGTCTTGCAGCACGCGCAGGATGATCTGCTTGAAGCGCGGGTTGCCTTCGGCATGGTCCAAGCCAGCAACCTGCTTGAAGAAGGCTTGAATGTCGGCAGTGTGGGAAATTTTCACGGTCATCGTGCTTACCTCATATTGTTCTTGTCAGGTAGACAGGTGCGAATCAGCGGTCGTCGCTGTGGATCGACGAGGGATGCCGGCACAGGCCGTCGACCTCGATGTCCATGTACGGGAACAGTGGCAGCTGCATCAGCGTGTCATGCAGCGCCTCGACGCTGGGCACATCGAATACGCTGTAGTTGGCGTAGTGCCCGGCAATGCGCCACAGATGGCGCCAGGTGCCTTCGCGCTGCAGGCGCTGGGCCAGTTCCTTTTCGTCGGCCTTGAGCTGGGCGGCCTTGGCCGGGTCCATGTCGACCGGCAGTTTCACGGTCATCTTCACGTGGAACAGCATGGTTATCTCCTTGCTTGCTTATCAGCGACGGGCGAAGCGCGCCAGGCGCTGTTCGTCCAGGGTCAGGCCCAGGCCTGGGGTACGGGGGATGTGCAGTTGGAAGTCGCGGTACTGCGGCGGCTCGTTGACGATTTCCTCGGTCAACAGCAGTGGCCCGAACAGCTCTGTGCCCCAGGTGAGCTGGCGCAGCGTGAGGAAGGCATGGGCCGAGGCCAAGGTGCCGATCGAGCCCTCGAGCATGGTGCCGCCGTACAAGGCGATGCCGGCGGCCTCGGCGATCTGCGCGGTGCGCAGCACGGCGCGCGGGCCACCGTTCTTGGCGATTTTTAGGGCGAAGATGCTGGCGGCGCCGTCGGCGGCCAGGCTGAAGGCGTCTTCGACGCTTTCGATCGACTCATCGGCCATGATCGGTGCCGGGCTGCGCTGGTTCAGGCGCACCTGGCCACCGCGATTGATGCGCGAAATCGGTTGCTCGATCAGGTCGATGCCGTTGTCGCCCAGTACCTGGCAGGCGCGAATGGCCTGGGACTCGTCCCAGTATTGGTTGACGTCGACACGCACGCTGGCGCTGTCGCCCAGCTCACGCTTGATCGCCACCACGTGTTTGAGGTCCTGCTCCACCGGGTTGGCGCCGATCTTCAGCTTGAACACACGGTGGCGGCGGATTTCCAGCATGTGCTGAGCTTCGGCGATGTCGCGGGCGGTGTCGCCGCTGGCCAGGGTCCAGGCCACTTCCAGGCTGTCACGCACACGGCCGCCCAACAGCTCGCTGACCGGCAGGCCCAGGCGCTTGCCTTGGGCGTCGAGCAAGGCGCTTTCGAGGCCGGACTTGGCAAAGGTGTTGCCCTTGGCCAGCTTGTCCAGCTTGAGCATGGCGGCATTGATGTTGTCTGCCGGCAGGCCGATCAGCGCAGGCGCCAGGTGCGCGTCGATATTGGCCTTGATGCCCTCGGGGCTTTCGTAGCCATAGGCCAGGCCGCCGATGGTGGTGGCCTCACCGATACCTTCCACGCCATCGCTGCAGCGCACGCGCAATACCACCAGGGTCTGCTGCTGCATGGTGTGCATTGCCAGCTTGTGCGGGCGAATGGTCGGCAGGTCGACGATAATTGCCTCTATACGTTCAATCAGCGCACTTGTCATTGTTGCCAGGTCCCGTCAGATCGGGCTGCCAGTTGCAGGCCCGAATGGTGCATTTACTTGATTGTTCAAGGATTGCGCGAGACCCTGATGACAGTCCAATATCAAATGAATCTCCCACCATACCCTGGAGGTCTGATGGAGCTGCGCCACCTGCGTTACTTCAAGGTTCTGGCCGAGACCCTGAACTTCACCCGCGCCGCCGAGTTGCTGCACATCGCTCAACCGCCGTTGAGCCGGCAGATCAGCCAGCTGGAGGACCAGCTCGGCACCCTGCTGGTGGTGCGCGAACGCCCGCTGCGGCTGACCGAAGCGGGTCGCTTCTTCTACGAGCAGACCTGCACCGTGCTGCAGCAGTTGCAGAACATCAGCGACAACACTCGTCGTATTGGCCAGGGCCAGCGCCAGTGGCTAGGCATCGGTTTTGCCCCCTCCACCCTGTACAACGTGCTGCCAGAGCTGATCCGCGAGCTACGTCAGGACAGCGAGCTGGAGCTGGGCTTGAGCGAGATGACCACGCTGCAGCAAGTGGAAGCGTTGAAGACCGGGCGCATCGACATCGCCTTCGGGCGCATTCGCATCGATGACGCGGCCATTCAGCAACAGGTACTGCGCGAAGACCCGCTGGTGGCCGTACTGCCCAAGGGTCACCCGCTGGCGGGTAGCCCGCTCAGCCTGGCCCAGCTGGCGGGCGAAGCGTTCATCCTCTACCCGGCCAACCCTCGGCCCAGTTATGCCGACCATGTGCTGGCGCTGTTCGCGCAGCACGGCATGAGTATCCGCGTCAGCCAATGGGCCAACGAACTGCAGACCGCTATCGGCCTGGTGGCTGTAGGTGTAGGGATAACCCTGGTGCCGGCGTCGGTACAGCAGCAGCATCGCACCGATATCGAGTATGTCGGTTTGCTGGATAGCGGCGCGGTCAGCCCGATCATCCTTAGCCGGCGCAAGGGGGATGTGAGCCCGGTGGTGCAGCGGTGCCTGGCGTTGATTGCGCAGCAGGCAGTCTGAGTGAACAGCACAGGGCCTTGGGGGCAAGCGTTTTAGCGGACATCGTTTGTTGCGGGTGCACTGCGAGATTCAAGGTCGATTTCCGTTGGCCACCGGACCTTGGGCGCTAGGCGATGCATGGGGCTAAGACCATCGTCATCGTTCCAGTCCCGGGGTGGGTGGACGAATTTTGGTAGGGCGTCAGGGCCTCAGCAAAGCCACGACTCCTCTTAAGCTGAACGTTGATCTTGGTAGTTCTAGATACACGTCATCATAGTAATTGGGTGATGGCCTTACATTTTTCACGTCGCATCTGAGATCAGGTATTTCTCTGACATGGGGCAAATCGTAGCTCCACCCAAGCGACCGCTCCCATTGAGTTTTTGATCCGCGATTAATCATTTTCCCCTCGCTCACATACCTCTAGGTAAGCACTCGGAATAGTCCGATCTAGCCAATACATGACCAACAGCGTTGCTCCAGTTATTGTGTGCTTCCCGACAGTGGGCATAAGCTCCACTACGCCTGAAACCTCCAACCAGCAAACACCGTTCTGCTCACTATATTTTCGCTGTTTTATTACTATAGAATCAGCTTTATAGTCGGGTATCCTTGGTGGGGTGAAACTAGAAAATCTTGTAGATTTCGATAACTCCTCTTAGTGATAGCGTGAAAGTCATCAACAACAATGGTCTCTCCACCTTTGTACTCAGGAAACTCTCCGTCGCCGACGCGGTGGACAATTAGAACCCAGCGAAAAGCAGAAGCACCATCTCTATAGTTTGGCAAAACCACCTGAAATCTAAGTTTTTGCTCTGTCACCAGACCCACTAGACCTCCAATTTTCGGCGCTGCGGGATCTGTTACCATGCTCGACTCAAAATTTAACTTCGCCTTAACACCAAGAACTGCTGCATTAAGCTCTGCAAACGCAATATCTGCGTATTCAGGCGCATCCCAATGTACTGCCGGTGCTTCATCTCCTTTTCCAAACCAGCAGCGCCTTGCCCAACGCTCCAATGCTGAAGATCTATTTTTTTCAGCCTGCTTGCTCAATGCAAATGCAGTCAAGCTCAATATTACAGCGAGGCCTAAAGGTCCTAAAATTAGCGATTTAAATACGGCACCAGCAAAAGCCACAGCACCTATTCCGTAGAATACAGCAGAAGTAGCATGAAGAATCCGCGCTGTTTTATCCCCCGCTGCCGAAGCTCGCTTGGCGGCGGATATTGCTTGTGCGGTATCGAAAACTCCGGCTACTGCACTGAACAAGGCGCCGAACTTAACGAGCGCTACTCCAACTGCTGGTACGCCGCGGGTCCAAGGCGCTTTTATATAACCAGCGCTGGAGCGCATAACGAGTCCAACCAGTTCAATCTGCCCTCCCAATATCCCCAGCTGCGCTCCCTGCAGCGCCAGCTTGGCCTCATGCGCTTTCGGTCCAATCTCCTCCTCCGCTTTTTCCTGATTCCTGACCAGGCTGTCGTATTGAAAGTACAGCCCTCCAATTGCCAGCAGTACTTCCCAACTTCCCGCCACACCGCGCAAGCCGCGAAAGCCGGTTCGCACCAACTGCGCCGCCTGCTGCGAAGTGATCCTCATCCCCTGCAACACCTTGCGCGCATTCGCCTCCAGCGTCCCCGCCGCCACCGAGACATCCACCAAGGCTATCTGTGCCGCGCTGCTGGCCTGAGTCACCTTCATATTGGCCTCTTCAAACAACCGGCCACGCACCTCTTCAGCCGTGCCTTCGACCCACACCGTCACGCTGATCATGGTGTTGGTGAACCGTGGGTCGAGCACTGCCAGGCTCATCAACCCATGCTGGATGATCGGGCGCACCTTGCGGAACGCCTTCATCGAGCCAAATTCGAAGTCATCGATGCTGCGATGCATCCGGTCCCGTGCCTCGGCGATAGAGGCATTGGCCTTGTGCTGCAATTCGCGCAGGTGGGCACTTTGCAAGGCGTAGTACTCGCCCAGCTTCATCTTCACTTCCAGTTCGATCAGGTGCACGCCGTTGTAGAGGAACTGCGTCGCGCTGTTCAGGTGCCGCACCGCTTTTTGAATGCCAGGGAGCACGTTGGGCGCCAGGCGCTGGCTGGCCGCGTTGAGCGCGCTCTGCGTTTCGGCGATGGCCTGTTTGAGGGTGTTGCGCATGCGCAGGCCCGCGTCGTCGCTGGCAATGATCTTGCTCAAGATGCCGTAGAGCTTGTCGCTGTCGTTCCAGTTGATGGCTTCGGCAGCGGTAAAACTGGGCAGCAGCCCGGCCAGCAATGCACGGTCCCGCATCAACAACGCGCGGTAAGGTGGGCTGTCGGGGTCTTGCAGCCATTTCAGCCAGAGCGTTTCGCTGGTGCCGGCCGCTGGCACCGTACCAAGCACCACGGCCTCGGTAATACCGCCCCCCAGGCACAACGCCATGGTCTTGGCATACGCCACGCCAGACTCACGATGATCACCGTCGTAATCGTACTGCTCGGCCACCTTGAACATGGGCGTGTCGAACAGTGCGGCATACGCACGGGCGTCCTTGTCGATGTAGCGCTGGAACTCGGCTTCCTGCTGGTCGTACTCGGCCTGGAACGCCGCCCGTTGCGGTTCGTGGTAGCGCTCTTCAAGCCGCTCGTCACTTTCCAGCTGCGCACGCTCGACCAGGCGCTGACGCTCTACTGCCGGATCCACGAACACCGGAGGCCCGTCGCCGGTCATTGGCTCCAGCGACGGTATTTTCTGTGCCGCCCACTGCCGGTGCGTCGCGCGAATGATCTGCAGAATTTGTGAAGTCTGCAGTTGATACGCCCGCATGGGCTCTTCGCGCCAGACCTGGCGTTTCACCACCCAGTTCAGCCGTTGATGGTTGTACTCCTGAATCAAGCCAACCGTATCGTCGAGCACCACCGCCAGCACGCCGTTTTCCAGCGTGTGCCGGTTCATCGCGTTGACCAGATACCCCTTCAGGGCGAACCGGCGTAGCCAACGGCTGTGAAAGCCATGCGCACTGTCGAACGGCGAACACCCGTGCTGCGCGTACTCAAGTACCTCCTTGTCGATTTGCAGGTTGTCAGGCGTCATGGCGATGCCCAGCAATTCAGGGTTGTTGCGCGCCTGGGTCAGGTCCAAACCCTCAAAGCGATGTGCAGGTGCCGTGCCGCGTTTGTAGGCATTCAGCACGCTCACCGGCCAAGGGTCGCTCGAAAAGGCCAGCCAGGCACTGCCATAGCGGTCGGTATCGATGTTCAGGAAAGATGAGGGAATGTCGTGGTTTTCATTCACGCACTTTTCGGGGAGTGGTGCGGGCAGGCCGTCGGAAGGTTCATAGGGGTTGAAGCGGCGCAGGTGGCCCTGCTCGCTGACTTCGTAGGCATGCCAGACCTGTTGGTCCAGCAGCACGTACAGGTAGCCCATGCGCAAGGTGCGCAGGCCCATTTTCGTCGAAACATGTAGGCTGCCGGCAACAGTGGTGACACAACCAGGACGTGCATCCGGCACTAAGGCGCGGCGCAGTGGCAGAATCGGCAGGCCTTGCCGCTCGCAGGACATGCACTGGTCGTGCGGCAGCCCGGCTTCGGCTACCGCAATGGCGATACGTTGGCTAAGGGGCATAAGCGACCTCGCGTAGAAAGGGACCCTGATGGTCCCTGAACCCTAACGAGGAATCGCTTGCCGGAGGCTCAGTGGGCTTCCTAAAAACCTGTAGGAAACTTCTCTAAATCAACCACTGGACGGTCACGCCACTGTCGGCTCATTAATTGTGCTCACGGCGACGATGGTAAGCCACCAGCAAAAACACGAACCACAACGGCATCACGCATAGCGCCAACCGGGTATCCGGCTGCAGCGCCAGCAGCACCAGCACAAAGCCGAGAAAGCCCAAGGTCGTGACTGCCATCGGCACCCCGCCCGGCAACTTGAACAGCGAGGCGTCGTGCGCAGCTGGGTTGCGTCTGCGATAAGCCAGGTACGCAGCAAGGATCATCGACCAGGTGAAGATCACCAAAATCGCCGACACCGTCGAGATCAGCGTGAACACGGTCATCACCTCGGGAATGATGAACAGCAAGCTCAACCCGATCAACATGCACACCCCGGAAAACACCAGGCTGTACACCGGCACGCTCAGTGCCGAAAGCCTGGCGAACAGGGCCGGTGCGTTACGCCGCTCGGCCAGGCCGAACAACATCCGGCAACCTGAGTACACCCCACTGTTGGCCGATGACGCAGCTGACGTCAGCACCACGAAATTGATCATGCCCGCCGCCGCCGGAAAGCCCGCCAGCAGGAACAGTTCGACGAAGGGGCTGCGGTTGGCCGGCACTTCGGCCCACGACACCACGCTGATGATGCACACCAGCGCCAGGATGTAGAACAGCAGGATGCGCAGCGGGATGGTGTTGATCGCCTTGGGCAGCGAGCGATGCGGGTTCTTGGCCTCGGCGGCGGTGGTGCCGATCAGCTCGGTACCGGCGAAAGAAAACACGGCAATCTGGAACCCGGCAAAGAAACCGCTGATGCCATGGGGCAGCACCGCACCCGGCGCGACCACGTTGGACAGCGAGGCGACCACACCATTGGGTGAGGTATAAGAGGTAGCGATCATCACCGCCGCCGTGATGATCAACAGCACGATGGCGACGATCTTGATGATACCGAACCAGAACTCCACCTCGCCGAATATGCGCACCGCCAGCAGGTTCAACCCCAGCAGCACGAACAGGGTGAAGAACGCGGGCAGCCAGGCCGGCGCATCGGGGTACCAATACTGAAAGAACCCCGCCACCACGACCACGTCGCCGACCACCGCCACGCTCCAGCTCAGCCAGTACGACCAGCTCAGCACAAAGCCGGCGCGCGGGCCCAGGTAATGGGCAACGATGTCGGCGAACGACTTGAAGCGCAGGTCGGACAACAGCAGCTCGCCCATGGCGCGCATCACGAAGAAGACGAAGAACCCGAGGATGGCGTAGACCAGAAGGATCGAGGTGCCGGACAGCGCGATCACCTTGCCCGACCCCATGAACAGGCCGGTGCCGATGGCGCCTCCGATGGAAATCAGCTGGATGTGGCGGTTTTCCAGCGTGCGTTGCAGGTGCCCGTCACGGGCGGGCTCTGCCGGTTTGCTTTGCTCAAGGCTTGCGGACATGTCTTGCATGGGCGACCTCTTGTTATTGTTGGTCTGGCTAGTCGTGCTGTGCCGTGGCCAGCGTGGCCACGGCTTGTCGCGGGGCTTACTGCGCGCTTTCGAAGCCTTGCAGGGTGTTCACCGCGTTGATGCCGATCTCATCGACCATGTAGCCGCCTTCCATCACGAACAGGGTCGGGATGCCAGCACTGGCGATCTCGGCGCCCATGCGCAGGAAGTCTTCACTGGTGAGTTTGAAATGGCTGATCGGGTCGTCCTCGAAGGTGTCGACGCCAAGCGACACCACCAGGTATTCGGGCCGATGCGCGACGATGCGCTTGAGCGCGTCCTGCAGGGCCAGCTGGTACTGCGCCCAGCGCGTGCCTTTGCCCAGCGGGTAGTTGACGTTGAAGCCTTCGCCTGCGCCCACACCCTGCTCATGGGCGTAGCCGGAAAAGTACGGGTAGGACACGTGAGGGTCACCATGCAGGGAGGCGAACAGCACATCGGGGCGATCGTAGAAGATGTTCTGCGTGCCGTTGCCGTGGTGGAAGTCCACGTCCAGCACGGCCACACGCTTGGCGCCCTGGCTCAGGCAGCGCTCGGCGGCGATGGCAGCGTTGTTCAGGTAGCAATAGCCGCCCATGTATTCACGCGCCGCATGGTGCCCAGGCGGGCGGCACAGGGCGAAGGCACTGTCGGCACCGTCGATGATGCGCTGCATGCCGGTCAGGGCAACGTTGGCGCTGCTGCGTACCGCCTCCCAGGTGCCAGCGGTGATCGGCGCGCCGGCGTCCATGGCGTAGAAACCAAGCTTGCCGTCGATGAAGCCGGGCTCACGGTCGATGGCCAGGTCACGCACCGGCCACACCAGCGGCAGCGCGTCGTGGGTCTTGCCGGTGGCGGCCCATTCCTGCCAGGCGTTTTCCAGGAAGCTCACATAGCGTTCGCTGTGCGCCGCCACGTAGCAGGCACGGTCGAACGCCTGCTCGGCGATGACATCGCCCAGGCCGGTGCCGAGCACCCGGGCCAGCACGGTGTCGGCACGCTGGGGGTTTTCAAACGATGGCGTTATCGCGCCGTCCTTGAGTTCCGAGCCATGGTGCAAGCGGTGGTTGTTACTAAAGACTGTCAGCACGCGAATATCCTTTTTCAAGGGAGTTACCGGGTAACCAATTTTCGCGAGAGACCGCTGGAAATGCTTTGCTTTATGCTCAACCAAACCGGATTCTTTAGCAAAGTATTCACAGGACCACCAAGCCATGAGCAAAGCTTTTGCTATCGAAGAATTGGACGAAACCGATCGCGAGCTGCTGCGCCTGTTGCAGGCGGACGGCACCCTTTCGAGCGCGGCACTGGGCGAACGCCTGTCGATGACCGTGACACCCTGCTGGCGTCGGCGCAAAAAGCTGGAAGAGCTGGGCATCATCAAGGATTACCAGGCCAACCTCGACCGCAGGAAATTGGGGTACGACGTGATGGCATTTGCCCAGGTGCGCTTTGGCAACCACTCGGCCAATGCGCCGGACGAGTTCGAGCAGGTGATTCTGAAGCTGCCGCAGGTGCTGTCCTGCCACAAGGTGACCGGTGAGGCTGACTATGTGCTGACCGTGCTGGCGACCGACCTGGAGAGCTATGGGCGGTTTGTGGAAGAGGTGTTGCGCCGGCAGCCGGGGATTGCCTCGATCCAGTCCAGCCTGGCGTTGCGCGAAGTGAAAGCGGTTTCGCGTGTACCCGTACCCTGAAGGCCGCTCCTATACAAAGCGCGCGTCAGGGCCAGTGTCTACTCTGGCAAGCTATACCGCTCGGCAAAGTACTGCCGGAAAAAGTCCACCGCCACCCGCACCTTGGCCGAACTGGCCAATGGTGAGGTGTACACCGCCCAGATATCCGCTGGCTGGTGATAGTCCTCCAGCACCTGGACCAGGCGCCCATCCTGCAGGCTGTCGTGCACATCCCACCACGAGCGCAGCAAGATCCCGCGCCCGTCCAGGCACCACTGGTGCGCCACTTCGCCATGGTTGGTCGACAAGCCGCCGGTGACCCGCACGCCTTCCTCACCGTCCGGCCCCATCAACTGCCACACGCCAAACGGGTGATCACGTTCCTTGATCACCAGGCAGTCATGGCTGGCCAGTTCGCCCAGCACCTTGGGCGTACCGCGCCGGGCCAGGTAAGCCGGCGCGGCGCACAGTACCCGGCGGTTACGCGCCAGCGGCTTGGCGATCAGGTTGGGCGCAATGGCGTTGCCCACGCGGATGTCCAGGTCGACGCCTTCGGCAATCAGGTCCACCAACCGGTCGTGCACGTCCAGGCGAATGTCCAGGCGCGGGTAACGCTCGGCCAGCTCCGACAAGGCCGGCGCCACGAAGCGGCGGCCCAGGCCAAGGCTGCTGGCAATGCGCAATTGCCCGGCCGGCTCACGGTGCTGGGCACTGATGTCATCGCCCATGCGCTGCACCGCATCGAATATCTGCAGCGCCCACTGATACACCCGCTCACCCTCCTCGCTCACCGTCACCCGCCGGGTGGTACGGTGCAGCAGGCGTACTTCCAGGGTTTGCTCAAGCATGCGGATGCGCTTGCTGATGTACGCCGCCGACATGCCCAGCTCGTCCGCGACGGCGGCAAAGCTGGCGCGCTTGGCCACCTGAAGGAAGATATTGAGGTCGTCGAGGCTGGGCAGATTATTCACGTATCGTGTTCCAAGAATCCATGATTGGCCAGATTATCTCCGGATAAAGCCCTTATAGCATAACCAGCACCTGTTCCCTGGATAACGAGTGCACCCCATGAGCAAGACTTTCAGAATTGCGGCAATCCCCGGCGATGGCATCGGCAACGAAGTACTGCCTGAAGGCATTCGTGTAGTCGAGGCCGCTGCGCGCAAGCATGGCCTGGACATCAGCTTCGAGTTCTTCGAGTGGGCCAGTTGCGACTATTACCTGGCCCACGGCAAGATGATGCCGGACGACTGGTTCGAACAGCTCAAGGGCTTCGATGCCCTGTACTTCGGTGCTGTGGGCTGGCCAGACAAGGTGCCGGACCACATCTCGCTGTGGGGTTCGCTGCTCAAGTTCCGCCGAGACTTCGACCAATACGTGAACATCCGCCCAGTGCGCCTGTTCCCTGGCGTGCCTTGCCCGCTGGCAGGTCGTGAACCAGGTGACATCGACTTCGTGGTCATCCGCGAGAACACCGAGGGCGAATATTCGTCGCTGGGTGGGCGCATGTTCGAAGGCACCGAAAACGAGTTCGTGCTGCAGGAATCGGTGTTCACCCGTCGCGGCGTCGACCGCATTCTCAAGTACGCCTTCGACGTGGCCCAGACCCGCGAGCGCAAGCACGTCACCTCGGCCACCAAGTCCAACGGCATGGCCGTGAGCATGCCGTACTGGGACGAGCGCACCGCTGCGATGGCTGCCAATTATCCGGAAATCAGCTGGGACAAACAGCATATCGATATCCTCTGCGCGCGCTTCGTGCTGCAGCCGGACCGCTTTGACGTGGTGGTGGCTTCGAACCTGTTCGGCGACATCCTCTCCGACCTCGGCCCAGCCTGCGCCGGCACCATCGGCATCGCGCCGTCGGCCAACCTCAACCCCGAACGCAAGTTCCCGTCGCTGTTCGAACCCGTGCACGGCTCGGCACCGGACATCTACGGCAAGAACATCGCCAACCCGATCGCGATGATCTGGTCGGGTGCGCTGATGCTCGACTTCCTTGGCAACGACGGCGCCGACCCACGCTACCGCGCCGCCCACGACGACATCCTCAAGGCCATCGAGCAGGTCATCGCCGCCGGTGATGTCACCCGCGACATGGGTGGGCAGCAGTCCACCCAGCAAGTGGGCCAGGCCATCACCGCGCTGGTCGAAGCCTGACGCACAGGGGCCGATTGTCAGAAGTGTCTGACAATCGGCCCCTTGCCTCTTGCTAGCGGCGCAGATTGTATGCAGAATCTGTTAACCATTAGATATTAGTAAACTAAAGGTTAACAACCACGGAAGGAGTTGTACCGCTACACCCCGGATGCCTGCCGGGTATGACAAGTACGCCAACGTCCCAGGAGACGATGATGTCGCACAAGAATAAAAAGATTGATGTGTTCCTGATTACCGTGAGCCTGATTGCCGTGCTGCTCACCGTGATCGGCCTTGCAGCCTTCCCCGCCCAGGCTGAAAGCGCCGCCAACCAGTTGTTCGAGCTGTCCACCCGCACCTTCGGTACCAGCGTGCAGGTGCTGGTGTTCGCCAGTACCCTGGCGGTGCTGTACCTGGCTTTCAGCAAATACGGCAACATCCGCCTGGGCAGTGGCAAGCCTGAATACGCCACCGCCACCTGGGTGTTCATGTTCATCTGTGCCGGCATGGGGTCCTCGACCCTGTACTGGGGCGTGATGGAATGGGCCTACTACTATCAGACCCCAGGCCTGAACATCGCCGCCGCCACCCCCAAGGCGCTGGAGTACAGCGTGGGCTACTCGTTCTTCCACTGGGGCATCAGCGCCTGGTCGATCTACGCCTTGGCTTCGCTGGCCATGGCCTACCACTTCCATGTCCGCAAGAAGAGCGGCCTGAACCTGGCGTCGATTATCGAAGCGGTGACGGGTTTCAAGGCCACCGGGCCAGTAGGCCGTACTGTCGACCTGATCTTCCTGTTGACCATGATGGGCGCCCTGACCGTGTCGCTGGCCCTCACTGCCTCTACCCTGACGCGCGGCCTGCATGACCTGACCGGCACCCCGGATACCTTCACCGTGCAATTGATGGTGATCGGCGGCGTGGCGGTGATGTTCTCGCTCAGCTCCTACATCGGCATCGATGGCGGCCTGCAGCGCCTGAGCAAGATGGTGTGCATCGGCGCGCTGGTGTTTGCCGCTGTCGTCCTGCTGGTCGGCCCAACCCAGTTCACCCTCAACAACACCGCCAACTCGATTGGCCTGATGATCCAGAACTACGTGCACATGAGCCTGTTCACCGACCCGGCCGGCGACGGTGCCTTCACCCGCAACTGGACGGTGTTCTACTGGCTGTGGTGGGTGTCGTACGCCCCGGGCGTAGCCATGTTCGTCACCCGCGTTTCGCGCGGCCGGCAGATCAAGGAAGTGGTCCTGGCCCTGCTGCTGGGCGGCAGCTTCGGTTGCTGGTTCTTCTTCGGCGCACTGGAAAGCTACAGCATGCACCAGTTCATCACCGGCGCGGTGGACGTACCGAAGATGCTGGCCGAGCAAGGTGGTGAATCGGCTGTAACCCACCTGCTGCTGGCGTTGCCGTGGGGCCAAGTGTTCCTTGGCGTGTACCTGTTCATCATGGCCATCTTCTGCGCTTCGCACATGGATGCCGCAGCCTACGCGGTGGCAGCCACCAGCACTCGCAACCTGCGTGAAGGTGACGACCCGACACCGACCCACCGCCTGTTCTGGTGTGTGGTATTGACCCTGGTGCCGTTGGCCATGCTGTTCGCCAAGGCTTCGCTGTCGACCATGAAGACTGCCGTGGTGCTGACCGCAATCCCGTTCATGGTGATTCTGCTGGTGAAGATCTACGGCTTCCTCAAGTGGATGGTCGCTGACTACGGCCAGGTACCGGCCCACATCATCGAAGAAGAGGCTGCACGGATGGCCGGTGAACAACCTGCCGAGCATGCACCGCGCAGCGCTGCTGCCGTGCATTGATGAAATCAAAGGGGCCGCACTGCGGCCCCTTTGAAGGGTTGCAAATTTTTTTGCCTGATCTGTTAACCAACAGATACGCGTTAACCAACAACTAAAAACCGAGCTTGTGAGAAACCTGTCATGAACGACTTCAAACGCCTGCCCGCCGATTTCTGCGCAAACGCCGACGAGGCCTTCACCATCCCGGCCAATTTCTACACCAAGGCCGCAGTGTTCGAACACGAGAAAGAAGCCATCTTCGCCCGCAGCTGGATCTGCGTGGGCCACCGCAGCGAAGTGGCAGACAACAATGCCTACATCACCCGCGAAGTAATTGGCGAAAGCATCATCGTCGTGCGCGGCCGTGACAGCGTGCTGCGTGCGTTCTACAACGTCTGCCCGCACCGTGGCCACCAGTTGCTCAGCGGCAGCGGCAAAGCCAAGAACGTCATCACCTGCCCATACCACGCCTGGACCTTCAAGCTCGACGGCGAACTGGCCCACGCCCGCAACTGCGACAACGTGGTGAACTTCGACAAAGAGAACTCCACCCTGGTGCAGCTGCGCGTAGAGGAATATGCCGGCTTCATCTTCATCAACATGGACATGGACGCAGGCTCTGTCGAAGACCAGTTGCCAGGCCTGCAAACGCGCATGCGCGAAGCCTGCGCGGTGATCGACGACCTGCACCTGGCAGCACGCTTCGTCAGCGACACCCCTGCCAACTGGAAGTCGATCGTCGACAACTACCTCGAGTGCTACCACTGCGCCCCGGCGCACCCAGGCTTCTCCGACTCGGTCGACGTCGGCCAGTACAGCCACACCATGCACGGTAACTGGACCCTGCAATATGGCCTGGCCAAGCCTTCGGAACAGTCGTTCAAGTTCGACGAAAACGTGAAGGACCCGTCGTTCGCCGGCTTCTGGGCCTGGCCGTGCACCATGTTCAACGTGCCGCCAGGGGCCAACTTCATGACCGTGATCTACGAGTTCCCGGTCGATGCCGAAACCACCCTGCAACACTACGACATCTACTTCCTCAACAAGGACATCACCGAGGAACAGCAGAAGCTGATCGACTGGTACCGCGAAGTGTTCCGCCCAGAAGACCTGCGCCTGGTCGAAAGCGTGCAGAAGGGCCTCAAGTCGCGAGGCTACCGTGGCCAGGGCCGCATCATGGCCGACCGCGAACGCAGCGGTATGAGCGAGCACGGCATTGCCCACTTCCACAACCTGATCGCCGTGGCCCACCTCGACGATTGATGGCAACCGCTCCACGTTTTTTTGCACGTAAAGGTGCGCGGCAGGGCCTGCCGCGCGCCCAGGCAGTCGAGGTGAACCATGGCCAACACTTATGAAATGTTCAGCGTCCGCGTAACCGACGTGGAACAAGCCACGCCGCTGATCAAGCGCTTTACCCTGGCCCGCGAAGACGGCGCGGCGATGCCCGCCTTCACCGGCGGCAGCCATGTCATCGTGCAGATGCAAGGCGCCGACGGCAGCCAGTTCAGCAACGCCTACTCGCTGATGAGCGACCCGCGCGACACCCGCAGCTACCAGATCGGCGTGCGCCTGGAAGAGCAGTCCAAAGGCGGCTCGGCGTTCATGCACCAGCAGGTGGAGGTCGGCACTCGCCTGACCATCTCCTCGCCCAACAACTTGTTCGCCCTCGACCCTTCGGCTGGCCGTCACGTGCTGATTGCCGGCGGCATCGGCATCACCCCGTTCCTGGCGCAATTGCACGAGCTGGAAGACGGCAGCACCGACTACGAGCTGCACTATGCCTTCCGTGCGCCAGAGCACGGTGCGTTCCAGGACCAGTTGGCCAACGGCCCGCACGCTGCCAACACGCAATTCTACATCGACAGCCTCGACCGCAAGCTTGACCTGGCCGCCTTGTGCGCGGGGCTGGACGCGCAAGCGCACCTGTACGTCTGCGGCCCCAAACCGCTGATCGATGCGGTCATCGCCTGCGCAGCCCAAGCCGGCATCGCCGAACAGCGCGTGCATTGGGAACAGTTCGCCGCCACCCCGGTCACCGGCAGTGCCTTTACCGTGGTGTTGGCGCAGTCGGGTGTGGAGTTGCAAGTGGAAGAAGGCATGACCATTCTGCAGGCCATCGAGAAGTCCAAGGCCGCCAAGGTCGAGTGCCTGTGCCGCGAAGGCGTGTGCGGTACATGCGAGACGGCCATTCTTGAAGGTGAAGCCGAGCATTACGACCAGTACCTGAGCGACGAAGAAAAAGCCGCGCAGCAGAGCATTATGCTGTGCGTCTCGCGCGCCCGTACGGCGCGGCTTGTGCTTGATCTCTGACAAATGCGGTCCCTGTAGGAGCGGCCTTGTGTCGCGATGGGCCGCACAGCGGCCCCAGGATCTTTGCCCTGGCACACAATTGCCGGGGCCGCTGTGCGGCCCATCGCGACACAAGGCCACTCCTACAAGGAGTTGCAAATCGCCCAGGGCCGTCAACCCAAAGTTGACAAGTTGCGTATACTGGCAGGCTCTTGGCCCAGATCAGGACACCCTGCCGATGTTGGAAAACAGCTTCGCCTTCCGCCTCAAGGAACTGCTCGAGCATCACAAGCTGACCCTGCAAGCCGTGGGCACGGCCTTGGGTATTTCGCGCACCGCCGTGCACAAATGGACCCGTGGCGGCGAGATCGACTACGACAACCTGCGCAAGCTGGCCGACTTTCTCAAGGTCAACTGGATCTGGCTGCGCTATGGCGACGAGGCACTGCAGAACATCCAGCAACCACAGGTGGTCGAGCTGCCCATGACCGACCTGCGCCGGCGCCTGACCGCCGAGATCATGGAAAGCGAAACACGCATGAAGCTGGCCCAGGAAGGCGCGCGCATCGTCACCTGGGAATGGAACCTGATCAGCGACGAAGTTACCTACTCGCCCAACGTCGAGCAGGTCTATGGCTGGCCGGTCCACCACAACGAAGACTTCTGGAGGCACCTGCCCGACGAAGACGTGCAGCGCATGCAGGGGATGTACGCCGACGCGGTGGCCGACGGCAGTGGCTGCGAATGCGACTTCCGCATCACCCGCCCGGACGGTGAAGTGCGCTGGATTTCTTCCCGCGCCACGGTCGTGCGTGACAGCGCCGGCCGCTCGGTGAAAATGGTCGGCATCAGCATGGACAACACCGAACGCCAGGTCGCCCAGCAGGCGCTGAGCCAAAGCGAGGAGCGCTTTCGGGCGATCTTCGAGCTGGCCTGGGGCGCCCTCGCCTACATCGACCCGGACGGCACCTGGCAGCGGGTCAACAACAGCCTGTGCGAGCTACTGGGCTACCGTGCCGACGAGCTGTATGGCATGACCTTCCAGCAGATCACCCACCCCGACGACCTGGCCCAGAACCTGCAGTTGCTGCAGCGCATGCTGGCCGGCGAAACCGAGCGTTACGAGGTGGAAAAGCGTGTGCGCCACAAGAGCGGCGAGTACATCTGGGTACGCGCGCGCACCTCGCTGCAGCGCCGTGCCAATGGCGAGCCGGAGCACCTGATCAGCGTGTTCGAAGACATCGGCGCCGAGCGCCAGGAGCATGAGCGGCTACAGGCGCACATCGCTGCACTCGAGGCTCGACTGGCGTCCCGCTAAGCAACCTACAGGACGTCGTCAAAAGCCGAGCGCACAGCGTGCACAACGCGCTCGGCCCGTGCGGCATCCTCCAGCTCCGGGTAAGCCTTTTTCAACTTGCCGGAAACCTGCCAGCCGTTTTCCTTGAGTGAGCGGATAATGCGACTGGCGTCCGGATCGGGCATTTCCAGCACGTCCTTCAGGTGCTCCTGGGCACGCCGGAATACCACCAGCACCCGCGCTTCATCGGCCATCTCCTTGCGCACGGTATGCTCGATGACTCGCGCGGTGTACAACACATGCGCGGTCAAATCCGGGTATCGCCAGGCGACGGCCGCATCATCGTACTCATCGAACATGAAGTTGCTCGAGGTGCCGTCCGTGTAAGTGGTGGCTTTGCCAAACCGATATGACGCCCCATAGCGCTGCATGAACGGCCTGGAAAATACTTCCAGCACCTGGTCGTATCCCACACGAAACGCGATCGAACTGGTGATGGTAGCGGACACCGGCAGGATGACCCCGGCAGGCATGGCCTTGTCGCGAATCAAGGTGTCATTGATGAGAAAACGATGGATGCGGCCATTGCCATCACGCATCGGGTGGATGTACACGAAACCAAATGCCAAAACGGCGGCCCTGGCTAAAGACTCGGCACCTCGTGTAGCTGCTTCGAAAGCCTTGAGCCCATCGATCAGCTCCGCGACCTGGCCGTAATGGGGCGCGATGTAGTGCACGATGTCTTCGCGCATGGTCGCCTGCCCGACAAAAACAGGGGACTGCCGCAACCCCAGACCAAGTGCTTCGTGCCCCAATATCCCGGCCTGCAACTTGTGCAGCGATCGCTCGCTCAGCGGTTCTTCGACAGTGCCACAATACCTGGCAATCACGTGCGCAAACCGTTGGATCCTGTCCGCTTGATCGGCTTCTTTCTCGATTAGAAAGCTGGCGCGCGACTCCTTGAAGGTCAACCAGCTGGCGCTGCGCAGCAGAATGTCGGCACCGAAGGCCTGGTCGAGTTCACCCAATGCAGCCGCCAGGTCGAATGCCAAGGCATTTTGAACCTCCTCGGTACGGCGTAGCACCGGGCAGAAACCTGACGTACCCGGCAAGTTGTCGTTTACCCGCCAGCGGCGCACACGCAGTGGCGAGGTACGAACCAAATATTTATGACTGGCGACGGCATCACAGTAGGCACCATTGCCGACATCCGGCACATCCAGTCGGGTGCCTGTGAGCCATTCGTAGAAAAAACCGGTACGGCGGGCAAACTGGCCAAAAGGGGATTGCCTGCACCAGGCCTCGACCGGCTCAGGGCCCACGGCAGCAAACAAGCGCGCAAAGAACTCGAGGTGAATGTCCTCGTATTTGAGGCCGAATTCGAAATGCCCTGCAAAATTGTCCGATGGCCGATAGCTTGGGGGGTATTGATTGCTCACAAGCCCGTCGCTGTCACGGCTCACCCGGGTGGTTCCGATCGTCGATTCGACACGAAGTGGCTGCACCATCGTGATGCCATATCGATCGGCCAACGCCCTGAATCCTACCTGCATTGCTGAGTCCTTTACCTTTTGCCCGAAAACGCTATCTACTCAAAGAATTTACGCGAAAACATTAACGCCGCAAGTACGAAATGACTAACGGATCAACGAAAACATTAACAAATGGCGATTTCTGGTGAAAAACGCTAACAGGGTGGCATCAAGCGACTACCACCGCAGTCCCCTGTCGCAACCAGTCGATAAACCGTGCAAACAGCTCCGACTGCGAGTTGATCTCCAGCTTCAGGTACAGGTTCTTGCGGTGCATGCGCACGGTCTCCGGGGAGATACCCAGTTCCAGCGCAGTGGACTTCACCGAATGCCCACGCAAGATCATGTGTGCCACCTCTCGCTCACGGTCGGTCAGCACTTGGCAGCCAAAACTGTCGAACGCCGCCTGCAGGCTGCCGCGCTCGGCTGAGGCAGGCTCGGGGTCCAGGTTGTGCCTGGCATAGCGCCCCAGCAGTTCGCGGACCATCGGTTCCAGCGCACGCAACAGGTCGATTTGCCCGGCACTCAGGCGCGTGCCGCTGCAGCCCTGGAACAGGCTCAGCGACAGCTTGCGGCCTGCGCTGAGGTCGACGATGTAGTAGCTGTCTTCACTGCAACCGGTGCCCAGGTAATAGGCCTTGTAGTAGTCGCTGTCGAAGAAGTTGTCGGGGGCGATTTCCTGCAAATGGTAAAAGCCTTCGGCCAGCCCGCTTTGCACGGCCAGGCAGAACGGGTCGAGCAGGTAGCCTGCGCTGAAATAGCGCTCCAGCACTGCGGCGCGGTGCAGCTCGGGAATACCTTGCTGATAGAGCAACTGCGGTGCGCACCCCTGGCACTCGAGGCTGATCATCATCGACTCCACCTGCACCAGCTGGCCGATGGCAGCGGCCACATATTCCAGTGCATCGGGGGTTTCGCTTTGCGCCAGCGCGCGCTGCAGCGCCGCGTGCCATTGCTGCAGCGCGCCCATCGTGAGGGTAAGCGGGGTGTCGGGAGAGGCCTGTGTCATGCCCGGCAGTCTAGCTTGCCAGGCACGCCCCCGCACAGCCCTTTGCGCCAGGTTCATCGGCCCTGGTACAGGCCAAGCGCAGTCAATTCACGTGCTGTTTCGATGATGCACTGGCGCAGGGTCTCGACGATTTCGTCCACCTGCGCATGGGTGATGATCAACGGTGGCGACATCACGTTCAGGTGCATGATCGGGCGTACCAGCAACCCTTTGGCCTGGGCCTTGCTGTGGATGCGCTCACCGATGTTCACCTCGTCCGGGAACAGCGCCTTGCTGGCTTTGTCGGCAACGAACTCGACACAGGCCATCAGCTTCATGCAGCGCACATCTCCCACCAGCGGCAGCTCGCGCAAGCTTTGCAGGCGCTGCTCCAGGTAACTGCCAACGTCCTTGACGTGATCGAGCAGTTGCTCGCGCTCGATGATCTCGATGTTCTTCAGCGCCGCCGTGCAGCACACCGGGTGACCACTGTAGGTGAAACCATGAGTGAAGCAGCGCCCCTTGCCCGGCTCGGCGATCACCTCCCAGATACGCTCGGAGAAGATGCACGCGCCCAGCGGCAAGTAGGCCGAGGTCAGGCCCTTGGCGGTGGTGATGATGTCGGGGGTGACGCCAAACAGTTCTTCACTGGCGAAGAAGGTGCCCAGGCGTCCGAACGAGGTCACCACTTCATCGGCGACGAACAAGATGTCGTAGGTCTGGCACAGTTGCCACATGCGCAGGAAGTAGCCCTCGGGCGGAATGATCACCCCGCCCGAACCCATGATCGGCTCGGCGAAGAACGCCGCCACGTTGTCGGCACCCAGCGACAGGATCTTGTCTTCGAACTCGGCCACCAGGTAGTCGAGGAACTCGGCCTCGTCCATGTCGTCCGGCGCGCGGTACGGGTTGGGGTTGGACACGTGGTGGATCAGGTCGTGGTGATAATCGAACTCCGGTACCCGGTCGGCGGCCTTGTTGCCAATCGACATGGTCAGGGTGGTGGAGCCGTGGTAGGCGTTGTAGCGAGCGATGATGTGTTTCTTGTGCGGCTTGCCACGGCAGTTCTGGTAGTACTGGATCAGCCGGTAGGCGGTGTCGACAGCGGTCGACCCACCGGTGGTGAGGAACACATGGTTAAGGTCGCCCGGCGCCAGTTGCGCAAGCTTCTGGCACAGTTCGATGGCCACGTCGTTGGCCATGTCGGAGAACGGGTTGGAGTACGCCAGCTGGCGCACCTGGTCGGCGATGGCCAGGGCCATTTCCTCGCGGCCCAGGCCGATATTGGTGCACCACATGCCGCCGACGGCATCGAGGAAGCGGTTGCCGTGGGCGTCACGAATGTACGCGCCCTCGCCGGCGACGATGTTCAACGCACCTTGCGCGCGGTGCTCATCGAACACATGGTAGCCGTGCATGTAGTGGGCCTTGTCGGCTTCGACCAGCGGGTCGTGGGCAATGACGAATGCTTTGCTTGGGGTGGCCATGGGCAGCTCCTTGGCGGGAATCGTTGGGCAGTGTTCAGAAACCGGTCTTGACCGTGCTCCAGACCCGGGTGATGGCACGCATGTCCTTCGGGCTCTGGGTTTTCTGCGCGAACAGGCGTTCACGGGTTGACGCGTCCGGGTAGATGGCCGGGTCCTGGCGGATGTCATCACGCACCAGCGCGGTCGCGGCGGCGTTGCTGTTGGCGTAGTGGATATAGTCGGTGACCTTGGCCATGGTCTGCGGCTGCAGCAAGAACTCGATGAAGCGGTGGGCGTTGGCCGCGTGCGGTGCATCCTTGGGGATGTACAGGTTGTCGAACCAGATCAGCGAACCTTCCTGGGGGATGAAGAACGACAGTTTGATGTCCTTCTTCGCTTCCACCGCGCGAGCCTGGGCGGTGGCGTAGTCACCGGACCAGGTCAGCGCCAGGCAGACATCGCCATTGGGCAGGCTGGTGAGATAATTCACCGAGTCGAACTTGCGAATGTACGGGCGGATGCCCAGCAGCAGCTGTTCGGCCGCCTTGAGGTCAGCCGGCGACGCGCTGCGCGGGTCCTTGCCCAGGTACTGCAGGGCCAGCGGGATCACTTCGGTGGGTGCGTCCATCAGGGTGACGCCGCAGTCGGCAAAGCGCGAGACGATCTTGGGGTCGAACAGCATGGCCAGCGAGCCGATCGGTGCGTCGGGCATGCGCGCCTTGATCTTGTCGACGTTGTAGGTGACCCCCGAGCTGCCCCAGGTGTAGGGCGCCGAGTACTTAAGGCCCGGGTCGTAGCCCTGCAGGTTGTCGACCACCTGTTGGTCGAGGTTGTGCCAGCTGGGCAGTTGCTGCTTGTCCAGCGCCTGGAATACCCCGGCACTGATCAGCGGGGGAACGAGGGAGGCGTTGAGCATGACCAGGTCATAACCGGAGCGGCCAGTGAGCAGTTTGGTCTGTACCGTTTCGTAGCCGTCGAAGGTGTCGTAGATGACCTTGATGCCGGTGGCCTTCTCGAAGTCGGCCAGGGTGGTTTCGCCGATGTAGTCGGTCCAGTTGTACAACCGTAACGTATTGGCGCTGTCCACCTCTGCCGCCTGGGCCAGGCTGGCGCCAGACGCCAGCAGCAGACCACCAATCACCTTCAGTACCTTGCGCATGGCAACTCCATCGTGTGAATGCTCCGGAATCGAGCCGATGGGTTCACTATCGTGGGATTTGCCGAGGGGGGACATACCCCGAATGTGTGGGTGGTCGCTTTTAGTGCCTAGCTGCGTGCGCGCTTTTTTGTAGGAGCGGCATCGTGCCGCTCATACGAGAAACCGCGCACGGCTCAAGGGAGTGGGTATAACGCCTCATCGAACTGTGCCAGGCGCGGGAACACCAATGGCTGGTCGTCCGACAGTTGCTCCAGGCGCTGCCGGTACTGCTGTAGAAAATCCTGCCGCGCCTCATCGCTGATATACGGCACATGCCAGGCCACGAACGGCGGCAGCACCTCGAACCCGACATAGGCCAGCGTGCCCCGCAGAATCGGCCGCAGCATGTCCTCCAGCGGGCCATGAATCGCCCCCTCGCCAAACATGTGCTCGCGCCCACCCAGGGTCACGGTCACCAGCGCCTTCTTGCCGGCCAACCCACCTTGGTCGTAGAAGCGCTTGCCGCCATAGCACACCCCCGACACCAGCACCCGGTCGATCCAGCCCTTGAGCATGGCCGGTGCCGAGAACCAGAAAATCGGGAAGTTCAGCACCAGCAAGTCGGCCCACAACAGCTTGTCCAGTTCCTGCTGGATATCTGCGGCAATGCCGCCGCGCTTCACGCCCTGGCGCTGCTCCAGCGCATACACCAGGTATTCAGGGTTCTCACGCTGGGTAAAGTCATCGGCACTGGCCACCGGGTTCCAGCCCATGGCGTACAGGTCGCTGACCTGCACCTGATGGCCCTGGGCGCGAAAGGTTTCCACGGCCTGGTCACGCAGGGCTGCGGTGAACGATTGCGGCTCGGGGTGAGCATGGACGATCAGTACATTCACAAACACTCTCCTCATACAAAACTGGTTGTCTTGCCGCAGGGGCTCAGCACTGCACCGCTTTGACCTCGACGAACTCCGCCAGGCCCTCCTCGCCCCACTCGCGGCCGTTGCCCGACTGCTTGTAGCCACCGAACGGCGCCTGGTAGTTGAACCCGCCTCCGTTGATGAAGCACTGCCCGGCACGTATCTGCCGCGCCAGGGCAAGGCCCCGCTCGCGGTTGCCGGCCCACACCGCGCTGGACAGGCCGAACGGCGAATCATTTGCCAGCGCAAGCGCCTGGGCCTCGTTGGCATAAGGGATCAGGCACAGTACCGGGCCAAAGATTTCTTCCTGGGCAATGCGCATGCGGTTGTCGACGTCGGCGAACAACGTCGGCGCCACGTAGAACCCGCGCTCGAAGCCGCCGTAATCACCGCCGCACACCAAGCGCGCGCCCTCCTCCTGGCCTGCGCGAATGTGGTCGAGCACGGTACGCCGCTGGCCTGCCGAACACATCGGCCCGAGGAAACTGGCCGGGTCACGCGGGTCGCCCATGACCAGTGCACGGGTTTCGGCCTCGGCAATGTCCAGTGCCTCGGCATAGCGGCTGGCCGGCAACAGCATGCGGGTCAGCGCCGTGCAGGTCTGCCCCGAGTTGATCATCACGTCCTGCACGCCATGGCGCACCGCAGCATGCAAGTCGGCGTCGGCGGTGATCAGCAGCGGCGACTTGCCGCCCAGCTCCAGGCACACACGCTTCACCGTCGGCGCGGCCGCTTGCGCCACCCGCACCCCGGCGCCGGTGGAGCCGGTGAACGACACCATGTCCACCTGTGGGTGTCGGGCCAGCGCCTCGCCGACCTTGGCCCCGGGGCCACTGACCAGGTTGAACACCCCGGCCGGCAAGCCGATGGCATCGACCATTTCAGCCAGCAAAAACGCGTGCAACGGCGTTTCCTGGCTGGGCTTGACCACCACTGTGCAACCTGCAGCCAAGGCTGGCGCCAGCTTGCCGATCATCTGGTGCAGCGGGTAGTTCCAAGGGTTGATGAATGCGCATACGCCAACGGCTTCGCGGTACACCAGCGAGTTGCCGACTTCACGCACTTCATCCATCAGCCCGGCCAGCTCGGCGTACTGCGCCAGCCCGGCAATCGGGCCTTCGACCTGCACCGCCTGGCACCACTGCACCGGCATGCCCAGCTCATCGGTGATGACCGCTGCCATTTCCGCCGCACGGTTTTTCAGCTGCGTGGTCAATGCCCGGATATACCCTGCGCGCACATTGGACGGCGTGCGCGACCAGCTATCGAAGGCCCGTCGCGCCGCCATCACCGCCCGCTCGACATCGGCCTCGTCGCCCAGCGGTACACGGCCGATGGCCTGCTCACTGGCTGGGTCGATCACCTCGGCCACACCCTGCCCGCTCGGCACCTGCCAGGCGCCGTCGATATAAAGCCGCGCATACTCACGCATCGGCCTGCTCCTGCATCAGTTCGCCAGCACAGCGGGCAATGCGCTGGCAGGCGTCGGCCAACGCCTCGCTGCCGAGCACCAGGCCCAGGCGAATGTGCCCGGCGGCGCTGGGGCCAAAGGCCTCACCCGCCAGCACCGACACGCCCTGGCTGTCCAGCAGGCGGTCGGCGAAGGCCTGGGCGCTGAGGCCGGTATCGCGGATATCGACCATCACGAACATGCCGCCGTCGGGCTTGAGCGCCTTGATACCAGGGCGGCCTGCCAACTGCTCGCACACCAGGTCGCGGCGCTGGCGGTAGGCCTCACGCATGGCATCCAGCTCGGGCAGTTGCTGTTCCAGCGCCACCACGGCGGCATCCTGGATAAAGTCCGGCGAGCCGTACAGCATGCACAGGGCGAGGTTTTCCAGGTGCGTGGCCAGCTCGGCCGAACCGACTACCCAGCCCATGCGCCAGCCGGTCATGGCATGCGACTTCGACAGGCTGTTCAGGGTCGCGGTGCGCTCGGCCATGCCCGGCAGGCTGGCGGGGCTGACATGCTCGCCTTCATACAGCAGCTCGCTGTACACCTCGTCAGAAATCAGCCAAAGGTCATGGGCGATGCACAGCTCGGCCAATGCCTCCCAGGTGGCACGCGGCAAGCTCGCCCCCGACGGGTTGTGCGGGCTGTTCAGGGCCAGCGCGCGGGTGCGCGGGGTAATACGCTCGGCAACGTCACGCGGGCACACGCGAAAGCCGTTCTCCGGCTTGACCGGCACCGGCACCACCTTGGCACCACAAGCCCCGAACACCGCTTCGTAGGTGACATACATCGGTTCGGCGACGATCACCTCGTCGCCTGCTTCGAGCACGCATTGGGCCACGCAGTACAGCGCGCACTGGGCCCCCGCCAGCACCGTCACCTGATCGGCGCTTACAGCCTGGCCGCTGCGTTGCCGGTGGCGGTTGGCGATGGCCTGGCACAGGGCCAGCTTGCCGCGCACATCGGCGTAATGGGTGTGGCCGGCCCGCAGGCTGTCGATGGCCGCCTCGACGATCGGCGCGGGGGTGTCGAAGTCCGGGTCACCCACCGACAGCAGCAGGATATCCTTGCCCTCGGCCTGCAGCGCCAGGGCGCGGTAGTGGATGTCCCAGGCCGCGGCCCCGTCGCCGGCGATGCGTTGAGTGAGCTTGGCGTAGCGCATGGCAATCTCCCTTCAATAGCGGTTTCAGTCGACGAGAATCTTCGGGTTGGAACTGCCCCACACGGTGTACAGATCGGCCAGCAGCGCGCCGTTGATTTCTTCCATCTCGGCCTGGGTGATTTCGCCCCCGGCCTGTTTGCCGAACAGCACCACTTCGTTGCCACCCTTCACGTCCGGGAAGTCGGTGACATCCACCATCAGCGTGTTCATCGACACCTTGCCCACCACCGGCACACGGTGGCCGTTGATCAGCACATGGCCCTTGTTGGTGAACACCCGGCGGTAGCCATCGGAGTACCCGACCGTGATGTTGGCCAGGCGCGAGTCACGGGTCAGGGTAAACGTGCGGTCATAGCCGACGGTGTTGCCGGCCGGGTAGCTGTGCACCGCCGCCACGTGCGACTTGAACTGCATGGCGCGTTTGTACTCGGTACGCTCCGGCACGGTATCGCCGAACAGCGCGCCACCGGTGCGCACCATGTCCAGGCGCGCCTCCGGCACTTCCAGGGTGGCGAACGAGTTGGCCGCATGCAGGGTGAGCTTGCTGCGGTCGAGCTTGGCGTGCTTGATCAGCCAATCGGTCTGCTCATTGAATGCCGCCAGGCCCTTGCGCACATCGTCCTTGTCTTCGACGGCGAAGTGGGTCATCAACGCAACCAGCTCGAGGTGTTTCTGGTCGGTGATCTGCAGCGCTTCGCCACGGCCGGACCAGCTGCCCATTTCCACCCCATTGCGGCTCATACCGCTGGAGTTGAGTGCCATATGGATACGCAAGGTCTTGCCATGGCGCGCGGCGATGGCGTCAACCTGGCGGGCGAACTCGGCGCTACCGACCAGTTCTTCCATGTCGTACTGCAAGGCATCTTCCAGCTCGCTGAGGCTGGCCAGGCGCACCCGCACCAGTTGCCCGGTGAAACCGCTGGCGCGGACCACGCGGGCTTCCTCGTTGCTGGCTACCGCCACGCAGGGCACGCCCTGGGCGATGATCGACGGCATCACCAGGCCGATGCCGTGGCCATAGGCATCAGCCTTGAGCACGGCGCACAGTTTGGACTTGCCGGCCAGCTCGGCCTGCAAGGTGCGGATGTTGTGCTGCAGGGCACTGGCGCTGACTTCGACCCAGGCGTTGCTGTTCTGCACGGTCAGGGCGTTGGTGCCGTTGTCCATCGACAACGGCGGTGCGGCATACAGGGGGGCCTGGCCAGTGATCAGCAGGGCCAGGGATGCGGCCAGAAGGGTGCGGCGAAATGGCATGGTGTTCACTCTGGTTCTTGTCGTTGTGCGCGCCTTAGCAGACGCAGGTGTGTTTGAGTTCGATGAAGGTCACGCCTGGGGTGGCGAAGCCACTGGCCAGGTCGGCCTGCAGCGCGTCCAGGTCGCGTGGCTGGTGCACTGTGCAACCGAAGGCGCGGGCCAGGCCGATGAAGTCCGGGTTGCGTGGCAGCACGCCGACCGGCTCGATATCCAGGCCGAGCATATCGTCGCGGATCTGGCCAAGGGCGTCATTGTTCCACAGCAACACCACCAACGGCCGCTGAAGTTCTTCGACCGCCGGGGCCAGCTCCTGGGCGGTGTAGAGGAAGCCGCCGTCGCCCACCAGCACCAGGCCGGGGCGGTGGTCGGTGGCGAACATGCCGCCGATGCCGGCTGGCAGGCCATAACCGAGGGTGCCGTAGCCGGTGGGGTGCAGCCAGCTGCGTGGCGCCCGGCTGGCGAAGGCGTAATTGCCGGTGTAGGCCAGCTGGGTCATGTCACTGCTGATGAAGGCATTGTCGGGTAGTACGGCGGCAATGCGGTCCAGAATGGCCTGGTGGGTCGCCTGCAACGGTGCATGCCCATTGCGGATGGCCTGGCGCAGGTTGGCTACCGCCTCGCTGGCCTGGGCAGGGTCGCGCTGGAGTGCTGGCAGGTGCTCCAGCAAGCCGGCCAGGGTTTGCCGGGCGTCTCCCAGCAGGGCAATGGCACAGGGATAGAAATCGTTGAACTTGCGCGGGTCGATGTCCACCCGCAGCAATTCGCCCGTGATCGGCAAGCGTTCGCGCCAGAAGTCGGTGTCGGCCATCTCGGTGCCTACCGCCAGCACCACATCGGCCTGGCTGATCAACTGCCAGCCAGGTTCCACGCACAGGCTGGCCCCCGCATTCAGGGGAGCCTGCGGTGGCAGCAGGCCCTTGCCGGCCACGCTGGTGAACACCGGTGCCGCCAGCCGGGCGCTCAACTGCGCCAACTGCTCGGCCGCGTGCAACGCACCGCCACCGGCGATGATCATGGGCCGCTTGGCCGTGGCCAGTTTCAGGGCAGCCTGGTCGAGGGTTTCGCGGCACGGCTGGCCACGCGCAGGGCGGCGCACCACCTCATCGCTCCAGTCACGGCTGACGCGCGCCGCCAGCACGTCCAGCGGCACCGAGATATGCACCGGGCGTGGCCGTTCGCTGTCGAACACAGCCCAGGCGCGGGCGATCAATTCGGGCAGGTCGTCGCCGCGCAAGGCCACAGCCGAAAACGCGGTGATCGGCGCAGTCATGGCACGCTGGTCCTGGGTTTCATGCAGGCAACCCCAGCCCTTGCCCAGGCTGGCGGTGTGGTTGACGCTCGAAATCACCAGCATTGGTACCGAGTCGGCATAGGCTTGACCGATGGCGGTGGCGGCGTTGGTCACACCCGGGCCGGTGATGACGAAGCACACCCCCGGCTTGCCGCTCACCCGCGCATAGCCGTCAGCCATGAAACCGGCGCCCTGCTCGTGACGGGTCAGCACGTGGCGGATGCCACTGCCCGGCAAGCCTCGGTACAGCTCCAGGGTGTGCACCCCAGGGATGCCGAACACGGTCTGTACGCCGTAGTTGGCCAGCAGGCGCACCAGTGCCTGGCCGGCGGTCAGGGTCAGCTCATTCATGTCGTTCTCCTTGCGCCTGGCCGAGGCGGATCAGCGCATCGACCGCGGTGGTGCCGTGGGCACCGACCATCAATGGGTTCACATCCAGCTCAAGCAGTTGCCCGGCGTTCTCACAGGCGTAGTCAGCCACTGCACGAATGGCCGCGACCAAGGCGTCGAGGTCGGCGGCCGGGCGGCCACGGAAGCCTTGCAGCAGGGTGGCACTGCGCAGGTTCAGCAGTACGGTGCGGATGGCGCTGTCGGTGGTAGGCAGCAACAGGCTGGCACTGTCCTTGAGCAGTTCGACCAGCACGCCGCCGGCGCCGATTATCAGGGCAAGGGCAAAGTCGGGTTCACGCTTGATGCCGACAATCAACTCGGCCAAGGGCGCCTCGGCCATGGGTTCGAGCAACACTTGATCAAACGCGACCTGCGGGGCGTAGGCAGCGATGCGCTGGCGCATCTGCACCAGTGCGGCGTCCAGGGCAGCGGCATCGCGCAGGTTCAGCGCCACCGCACCGGCCTCGGTCTTGTGCGGCAGCTGTGCGCTGACCGCCTTGAGTACCAGCGGGTACCCCACGCCGGCAGCGTCTGCCACGGCACGCTCGGGTGTACTCAGCACACCCGCTGGCACGGGCAAACCGAAGGCGCGCAGGGCTTGCTTGGATTGCCATTCGTCCAGCAGCCGGCTTTCGCCCGCAAGGGCCTGCGGGCACAACGGCATGCGTGCGGCCTCGCCCTGCTCCAGCAAACGCTGGCGGTTGCGTTGGTAGGCGACGATGCGGCCCCAGGCCGCCAGGCCATCTTCCACGCCCTGCAGGGCCGCAATGCCCCGTGCATGCAGGCGCTCGCGCGCGCTGGCAAGCAGAAGTTCGGGGAATGCCGAGGTGACGAAACCGATTTTGCCGTGGCGTTCGAGGGCATCGCTGTACAGCCCCAGCAGCAGGTCGCACTCCTTGCGTTCACCGGTGAACGCCGCCGGGTAGTCCAGCACCAGCATGGCCGCACCCGCTGCGCCGCTCAGGGTGCTGTCGAGCATGCGTTGCAAGGCCGCTTCATCGCCCCAGATGGCAGTGGTGAAATCCAATGGGTTGACCAGGTTGGCATATGCCGGTAGCACCTCGGCCAGCGCCGTCACCTGCCCTTGTTCAAGTTTCGGCAGGTGCAGTTGGTTGCGTTCGGCATAATCGGCGATCAGGCCAGCATCGCCACCTGAACAGGCCAGCGCGATGAGTTCGCCGTCTGCGGGCAAGCGCCCGCAAGCGGCTGCCTTGAGCGTTTCGACAAAGCTCACCGGGCCGCTGACGCGGATTACACCCAAGCGTTGGAACAGGCTGTCGTACAGGGCGTCGGAGCCGGACAACGAGCTGGTGTGGCTCAGCGCCAGTTCAGCGCCGATCTGCGACACGCCTGTCTTCAGGGCAATGATCGGTATGCCCTGCTGCAACGCCTTGTAGGCGGCGCGGGCAAAACCCGGCACGTTCTTCAAGCCTTCCAGGTGCAGCCCGATGGCCGTTACCCGTGGGTCATCGAGCAGCACGTCCATCAGCTCGGCCACGCCCAGTTGTGCCTGGTTGCCGACCGAGGCCATGTAGGCTACCGGCAGTGAGCGGTCGCTCATGGACAGGTTGTAGGCAAAGTTGCCACTTTGCGTGAGGATCGCCACGCCTTTCTCCACCTGCTGGCCGCCATGCGCGACCGGCCACAGGGCGGCGCCATGCAGGTAGTCGAGCAGGCCGTAGCAGTTGGGGCCGAGCAAGGCCATGTTGCCGGCGGCGTCGAGCAGGCGCTGCTGCAGCTGGCGCCCCTCCTCACCGCTTTCGGCAAAGCCCGAGGCATAGCAGATGGCGCCACCGGCGCCGCGTGCGGCCAGCTCGGCAACGCACTGCAAGGTCAGTTCGCGGTTGGTGGCGATGAACACAGCGTCCGGGGCATAAGGCAAGTCGGCCACCCGTGCCACGCAGGGGATGCCTTCGAGGCTTTCATGCTGTGGGTTGACCAGAAACAGCTCGCCGCCAAAGCCACCTTCGGCGCAGCGCTTGAGCGCCCGAGCCATGCTGCGCCCGCCGACGAAGGCCAGGTGCCGGGGCGCCAACAGGCGCTTGAGGTTGTCACGAATCGATTGCGACATGGGGTTCTCCAGGCGCTCAGCGCAGCAGCGGGCGCAGCAGTTCGCGGGCGATGATGTGCCGCTGGATTTCCGAGGTGCCCTCCCAGATGCGTTCGATACGCGCATTGCGCCAGATGCGCTCGACCGGCCCTTCGTCCATAAGGCCCATACCGCCAAATATCTGCACGGCTTCGTCGGCCACCTTGCCCAGCACTTCGCTGGCAAACAGCTTGGCCATGCCGGCCTCGCCATCGGTCATGCTGCCCTGGTCCATCTTCCAGGCAGTGTGCAGGGTGAGCATCTCGGCGGCGCGAATCTGCGTGGCCATGTCGGCCAACTTGAACGACACACCCTGGTAGCTGCCAATGGCCTGGCCGAATTGCTTACGGTCGGCGGCCCATTGCAGCGACAGGTCGAGTGCGCGCTGGGCCTGGCCCACGCAGTTGGCGGCGACCATCACCCGGCCTGCGGTAAGCCAGGCGTTGGCCACTTCCCAGCCCTTGCCAACCTCGCCCAGTACCTTGCTGGCCGGCACCCGGCAGTCGTCGAAGAACAGTTCGTAGGTGTGGTAGCCACGGTTGCTGACGCATTTGGGGCCACGGCGGATGGTCATGCCCGGCGTACCACGGTCCACCAGCAACGCCGTGACCGCATTGCGCTTGCGCCCGTTGTGCTCGTAGGTGTCGGTGACCGCGAAGACAATGGCGAAATCGGCGTGGCCGGCGTGGCTGATGAAGTGCTTGCTGCCGTTGATGACAAAGTCATCGCCCTGGCGCACGGCGCGGGTCTTGATGGCGTTGGCATCGGAGCCGGCGCCCGGTTCGGTGAGGGCGAAACAGTCTGTTTTCTCGCCCTGCACGCAGGGCAGCAGGTAGTCGTTGATCTGCTCATCCTTGCAGGCCATGAGAATTTTCGACGGCCGTGCGACAAATACATGCAGGGCCCAGGACACCTTGGACAGCTCACGCTCGATCAACGCCTGAGACAAGTAGTCCAGGCCGCCGCCACCGACTTCCTCGGGCATGTTGAAGGCATAGAACCCAGCGGCGATGGCCTTGCCGCGGATCTGTGCGGCCAGCTCGGGTGACACGGCATCGGCGCGGTCCACCGCTTCCTCATGGGGCAGCAGCTCTTTGGCGACAAAGCTGCGTACCGCTTCCACCAACATTTCTTGTTCTTGGGTCAGTTGGAAATTCATCTGCGAAGGTCCTGGTCAGGGTCGGTATCGGGTTACTGGCCGATGAAACGGGGGGCGCGGCGTTCAACCGAGGCTTGCAGCGCCTCGACGCCATCCTGGCTGCGGCCGCACAACAGGCCGGCGTGGCGCTCGGCTTCCAGCTGCTCGGCCAGGGTGCGCCGGGCGCTGTCACGCATCAGTTGCTTGGTCTGCGCAAAGGCGAAGGTCGGGCCGCAGGCCAGGCGCCCGGCCAACTCGGCGGCCACGGCGGGCAGTTGCTCGTCGGCACAGACTTCACTGACCAGCCCAGCCGCCAGGGCGCGCTCGGCGCCCCACAGTTCATCGAGGAACAACAAACGCTTGGCCTGCTCGCTGCCGATCAGCCGTGGCAGGTGCCAGCTGGCGCCGGCATCGGGGCTGTAGCCCATGCTGGTGTAGCCGGCCTTGAAACGCGCCGAGGCGGCGGCGATGCGCAGGTCGCAGCACAGGCTGAGGTCCATGCCACCGCCCACGGCGGTGCCGTTGATGGCGGCGATGGTGGGTTTGGCGAGGCTGTGCAGGCGCAACATCAGAGCATGGGCGGTTTCGGTCCAGCCGTAGCTTTCCAGGGTGCCTGCGGCTTCGGCGGCAGCCCATTCGGCCAGGTCGGCGCCGGCGCAGAAACTGCGCCCGCTGCCGGTGAGTACCACCACGCGTACCGCCGGGTCGCCGTTATGGCTGTCGAGCAAGGCATGCAGTTGCTTGAGGGTTGGGATATCCAGCGCGTTGCGCTGCTCGGGGCGGTTGAGGGTGATCCAGGCAACGCCGGCTTCGACGTTGCTCAACAGTGACGACGACGGGGTGGTCATGGGGGCCTCGGTGTTGTTGTGATGGTTTGGGGAGGACTTGATGAGGGAGATACTAAACGAGTGTTCAACAAGGCGGGATGGGCTGTTACAACTTCGCACAACTCGGTTTTCGGTGTTACACAGCTGGTTTTTGCCTTTGCATTTTCAGGGTCTGTGAGATCGAGCGCCGCCCGCGCGGCGCATCGCGAGCTGCGCTCGCTCCTACGTTTGTTTCGGGCCAATATCGCCTGTGACAGACGCGCGCGACCGCCTTGTTTATACGACGCGATATCGCGCCATGCGCCAAGGCGTTCGCACGCAAATTCCACAGGCATAATTGGCCCGAAACAAACGTAGGAGCGAGCGCAGCTCGCGATGCGCCGCGCGGGCGGCGCTCGATCTCACAGGCGACCAACATGCAGCGACGTACACTTACCAACCACGAGCTACGGACTCAGACGCCAGGGACGCTAGGCTCGAATGCCCCTTGCCGGCGACGATTGACGAAGTAGTACGCCGCATAGCACAGGGCAATGAAGCCAAAGCCCCAGTAAAGCGACGGCCGCTGGGTTTCATCCAATGCCAGGAACACGAACAGCGAGCTGCACAGGGTGATGCACAGCAGCGGCACCAACGGATACAGCGGCGCCCTGTACTTCAGGTCCTGCAACTGCCCACCGTCACGCAGGTAGGCTTTGCGGAAGCGATACTGCGCCAGGGCGATGACGATCCAGGTCACGGTACCGGACATGCCGCTCACCGCCATCAGCACCATGAACAGCGTGTCGGCGGCAATGAAGCTGGTCATCAGCGAGATCAGCGCAAAGCACAGGGTGATGCTCAGCGCCCGCAGCGGCACGCCGCGCTTGCTCAGTGGCGACAGGCTTTTCGGCGCCATGCCGCTCTTGGACATGGCCCAGAGAATGCGCGTAGAGGCATACAGCCCGGAGTTGCCCACCGAAAGAATGGCGGTGAGGATGACGAAGTTCATCACGTCGGCAGCAAACGGGATGCCGACCATGTCGAACACCTGCACGAACGGGCTTTCCATCAGGCCAGCCTGCTCGTACGGCACGATGGCCGACAGCACCGCAATCGCCAGCACGTAGAAGATCAGCACGCGGAACACCACGTTGCGCACCGCCCGCGGGATGCTCTTTTCCGGGTGCTCGGTCTCGCCGGCCGCCACGCCCATGATTTCACAGCCCTGGAAGGCATAGACCACCGTCATCATCACCGCGAACACCGCCGACAGGCCGTGGGGGAACAGCGACTCGCCCACCAGGTTGTCCAGCATCGGCGCCGGCGCCCCGCTGGTCAACGGGATGGCACCGAAGATCACCAGCAGGCCGATGATGATGAAACCAAGGATGGTCGCCACTTTGATGCCCGAGAACCAGTACTCGGCTTCACCAAACGCGCGAGTGGCCAGGGCATTGAGGCCGAACAGCACCACCACGAACAGTGCCGACCAGTACCAGATCGGCACGTCCGGGAACCAGCGGGTCATCAGCATGCCGGCGGCGGTGAACTCCAGGCCCACCGTAGTGGCCCAACTCATCCAGTACACCCAGCCGATCATGAAGCCGGTGGCCGGGCCGATGAACTTGGTGGCATGGGCCTGGAACGAGCCGGACACCGGCATCTGCACCGACAGTTCGCCCAGGCAGACCATCACCAGGTACATCAGCAAACCCGCGACCAGGTAGGCCAGGATCGCACCCACCGGCCCGCCCTGGTTGATGGTCACGCCCGAGCCCATGAACAGGCCGGTGCCAATCACTCCGCCAAGCGACAGCATGAAGATGTGCCGGCTTTTCAGGGCCCGGGTGAGCTGGATTTTTTCAACGGTATCAGTCATGGCGCACCTCGCCATTGCGGCAGGCACGTGGGGCGGTGCGAAGGAGGGGCTGAGCGCTACGGCATGTCATTATTCTTGTCTCCAATAAGCCTCATGGACCGCGTGCAACACGGTTGCCATGGATTATTGGAAACGGATGTAAGGTGCCGTTGTACGAACGGATCGAAGATGTAAAAAGTCGTAAGTTTTTTGTACGTCAGCTCTGGATCAGCTGTTCCAGCGTGGCGCGGGCCTGACTTAGCTGGGTGGCCAGCGGCCCGTCGAGGGTTTGCATCGCCTCGATGTCCTGCTGCCGGGCCGCCTCTTCCAGGCGATGCAACAGCGCTGCCAGCCCGGCGAACCCCAAGGAATCGCAGCTACCGGCCAGGCGATGGGCCAGGTGCAGCACTTCGGTGAAGTCCTGGGCCGGCAGCGCCTCGGCCAGCGCCGTGGCATGCTGCTCCAGTGATTGGCGCAGCACCTTCAACAGGCCTTGCAGCTTCTGTTTGCCCAGCAGCGAGCGGTGGGTGTCCAGCAGTGACCAGTCCATGTCTGCGTCAGCGCTGGTCACTTCGCCGCAGGCTACTTCGGCCAGCGCCTCGCGCAGGTTGTCCAGCCGCAAGGGCTTGGCCAGTACCCCTTGCATGCCAGCATCCAGGTAGCCCGATACCTGCCCCGGCTGCACGCCAGCCGTCAGTGCCAGGATCCGACTGTGGCGGTTCGGGCCAGGCGAGGCACGCAGCTGTCGGCACAACTCCACCCCGCTCATGCCCGGCAAGTGCACGTCAAGCAAGACCAGATCGAAGCGCCGCTGCGCACACGCCTGCAGGGCTTGCCCGGCGTCTTCGGCAAAGCTCACCCGGTGGCCATCGCGCAGCAGCAGGCCACCCGCCACCTCGCGGTTCAGCGCAACGTCCTCGACCACCAGGATATCCAGGCTGAGCAAGGACAAAGGGGCAGGTGAGCCCGCAGGCACGGGCTGCCCGCGCGCCATGTCGAGCTCGAACCAGAAGCAACTGCCCTGCCCTTGCACACTGTCCAGGCCGATGCTGCCGCCCAGTTTTTCCACCAGGTGCTTGCAGATCGCCAGGCCCAGGCCAGTGCCGCCATAGCGACGCGCCACTGTTTCGCTGGCCTGGACGAAGCGGTCGAAGATCTTCGCCTGTACGGCGGGCTCGATGCCGATGCCATTGTCACTGACCGACAACCGCAGGCGCTGCGAGCGTTCGTTGCTGGCCAGCACCTGCACCGTAAGCTGTACCTGGCCGTGCTCGGTGAACTTGATGGCATTGGCCAGCAGGTTGCTCAGCACCTGGCGCAGGTATTGCTCGGCGCCGTGCTGGTGCGCGGCCAACTGCTCATCGACATGCAGTTGCAGGGTGTCGGCGTTTTCCATGGCCATGGGTTCGAGCAACGCCAGCACTTCCTGGCACAACTGGCGCAAGGAAAAACCTACCAGCTCGGCGCGGCTTTCGCCTTCTTCGAGCCGGGCGAAATACAGCACCTCGTTGAGAATCGCCAGCAGGCCCTCGCCGGCTTTGTACAAGGCCTCGACACGCTGGCGGTCGGCCGCCTCCAGGCGCCCGCCGCGCAGCAGTTCGGCCATGCCCAGAATGCCGTTGAGCGGCGTGCGCAGTTCATGGCTCATGGTCGCCAGGAAGCGTGACTTGGCCAGGTTGGCAGCCTCGGCCTCGTCCTTGGCGCGGGCCAGGCTGGCCGTACGCCGCTCGACCATGGCCTGCAATTCGTCGCGCTTGCCCTGCAGCTCCAGGCGGTCGCGCTCACGGCGCTCGATATCGCTGAGGATGGCGCGGCGCATATCGTCCAGGGCATTGGCCACCGTGTCGATCTCATCGGGGCGCGCTGAACGTCGGCGCCCCAGGCGCAACGGCTCCTGCCACTGGCCGGCGCCAATACGACGGGCAAATTCGGCCATCACTTGCAGGTGGCGGGTGACCAGGCGGTAGAACAGCCCCGACAGTGCCACTGCCAGGCCGCACAGAAACACGCCCATCCACAGCAGGCTGGCAAGGCCTGTGGCGTACAACCGGCGGTGCACAGCCCCCAGGTCGATGCTGACTTCCAGCTCGCCCAGGTGCCTGGGCGGCCCCGAGGGTGGCTGATAATCAAGGGGGAAGCGCTCGATGCGCAGCGGCCCTGTGGCTTCGGCCTCACCGCGCAACAACTGGAAATCATCACTGACCAGGCGCACCCGCGCCACATCGGAAAAGTCCACCAGGCCGCGCAGTTGCACATCCAGCTGCGCCTCGTCCAGGTCCCACAGGCTACGCTCCAGGCTGGCCAGGTAGCCGGCGCGGATCAACGCCATGCGTGCGTCTATGTCACGCATTTCGCGGCGGTACTCGATGTACAGCTGCACGCCACTGGCCAGCACGGTGAAGCACAGGCTGAACAGCAGGATGAACAGCAGCAGGCGACGCAGCAGGCCGTCGGTGCGCAGGCGTATCATCGGGCATCCGCCGGCAGCTTGATCATGTCGCGGTAGGTGACTTCGCTTTGCTCCAGCCAGCGCTCGATCTCGCCAGCCCGGTTCATGCGCTGCAGCTGCTCGTCGATTTCATCCATGTGCTGGCTCAGGGGGGATTGCCGCGACACGGCTACACGCAGATAGTCCACGCTCAGTGCAGTGGGCAGCACGCGGATGTCCTGCGCGCCGGGCAAGTGTTCGATGAACAGTTGGCCAGTACGCCGCTCCTGGATCACGTAGTCGATGCGGCCGCGGATCAGCTTGCCAAAGTTCTGCTGGCTGGACGACACCCGCTCGATGTTCTGGTGGCGGGCGACGAAGCGGTCGAACTCAGCGCCGTAGCTTTCACCGTATAACAGGCCGCCACGGTAGCCGGCCAGGTCCTCCAGTTGCTGGAACTGCACCGGCCGCTTGCGGTTGTAGAACACAGCCACTTCCTCGCGCAACACCGGCACCGTGGAAAAACGCATGCGCTGGTCGCGCTGGTCGCTGTTGTAGGCCAGCACCACGTCCACCCGCCCGGCGGCGGCGTCCAGCAGGCAGCGCTTCCAGTTGCCCAGTACCACGGTTTGCACCGGGTAGCCCAGGCGTGCGAACAGCTCACGCACCACGGTTGGGGCAAGCCCACGCACTTGGTGGCCATCGCTCCAGGAAATGGGTGGGTACACCGGGTAGTCGCAATACCGCACCGGCTCGCTGGCATTGGCCTGCGCAACACACAGCGCAAGTGCCGACAGCCAGGCGCAGTGGCTCATGCCGCCACACTGGCGGTGAACAGGTAGCCGGTGCCGTGGATGGTGATGATCAGCTGTGGCTCGGCCGGATCGTCATGCAGCTTGCGGCGCAGGCGCCCGACCAGCACATCGATGGAGCGGTCGTTGGGCACCCACTCGCGGTTGCGAATCTGGTCCATCAGCTGGTCGCGGCTAAGGGTGTGGCCGCTGTTGCGCAGAAACACGCTGAGCAGTTGAAACTCGCCGTGGGTCAGCAGGGTTTGCCCGCCACGGGCGTCGATCAGGCGACGGCGATCGGTGTCCAGCGCCCAGTCGGCGAACTGCTTCAGCGATTGCGCGCAGGCCGGGGCCGGGTGTACCTCGCGGGCATGGCGCACGCGGCGGATCAGGTTTTTGGCACGGGACACCAGCTCGCGGGGGTTGAGCGGTTTGATGACATAATCGTCGGCGCCGCATTCCAGGCCGACGATGCGGTCGATGTCGTCATTGCGCCCGGTGATGAGGATGATGCCGACCTCCGAGCGCACCCGTAGCTCGCGGGTCAGGGTGAGGCCGTCCTTGCCAGGCAGGCGGATGTCCAGCAGCACCAGGTCGACATCCTGGCTGCCGAGCAGGGCTTCGGCCTTTTCCGCCGTGTCGGCGCAGTGCACGTCGTAGCCTTCCTGGGACAGATAGGCCTGCAGCAAGTCACGAATAAGCGGATCGTCATCGACGATCAATACCCGAGGCGTCATTGCGTGTCGTCTCTTTTTATTGGTGTTGTTCTACACACTCGCGACAGCAGCGTACTCGTTACTGAACGGGCGATCAACAGCCCTCGGGCAGGCTGAAGCGCCGCCGACCACCGGCCTGCAAGCCATCGACCCAGGCCTCGCAGATGACCACGCCCTGCTCGGGGGTGAAGGTGCCGGGGTTGAGCCCCGACTCCAGCCACAGGCCATCGAGCAAGGCGCTCAGGCTGATGGCCGCCAGGTCGGCATCGAAACCCTGCCAGCCCTCTTCCTCGGCCAGTTTGGCCAGCAGCCGGCTGAGCTCGTTGCGGTACTCGCCGTAAGAGTGGTCGTGTACCTGGTTGATGGCGTCGGCGGTCTTCACCGCGCCCCAGAAAGCCAGCCAGGCATCGAGCAATTGCGGGTCGAGCAGCTCGGCGCAGAACGAGGCGCGGAAGAACGCCGACAGCCGCTCGCGGGCATTGGGCGCAGCCTGGGCCATGGCCTCGCGCAGCAGGCCCATCACCCGGCCGGTAACGGCCATGTAGGCCTCGGCCACCAGTTCGTCCTTGCCGGCGTAATGATGGCTGATCAACCCCACCGAAACCCCGGCTTCAGCCGAGATCTTGCGGATCGACGCCCCCTGAAAGCCATGGCGCTTGAGGCACACCAAGGTCGCCTCGACCAGGTTGGCTTTGCGCAGTTCCGGCAGCATGCGGTGGTAGCGGGCTTCCTGAGTCATCGGTGGGTCTCGGGTTAGGGGCTGGACTGAACGACTGTACAACAAGCCGGACAGCGTGATAAACCCTTGCACCTGCCCACAACAATAAAAGCGGCTGCCATGAACGACCTGATCACACGCGACCTGGACCAAGGGCTGCTGACCCTGGCCTTCAACCGCCCCGACAAGCTCAATGCCCTGAACACCGCCATGTACCAACAGCTGGGCGACCTGCTGCTGGCGGCGGGTGAAAACCCTGATGTCGACGCCATCATCATCACCGGTGGGCCGCACTGCTTCAGCGCTGGCAACGACCTGCGCGACTTCCTCGACAACCCGCCCAGCGACCTGGACAGCCCGGTGTTCCGCCTAATGCGGGTAGTCATGGGGCTGGACAAGCCGCTGATCGCAGCGGTCAGTGGCGCGGCGATCGGCATCGGGGCCACCCTGTTGCTGCATTGCGACCAGGTGCTGGTCAGCCGCTCGACCAAACTGCGCATGCCCTTCGCGCCATTGGGTGTGTGCCCGGAGTTCGGCTCCAGCCTGTTGCTGCCGCGTTTGCTTGGCCAGGCCCGTGCGGCGCGCTTGCTGCTGGCCAACGCGTTGCTCGATGGCGAACAGATGGTGGCCTGGGGGCTGGCCAATGAACTGCATGAAGACGGCGCGCAGTGCCTGGCGGCTGCCCGCACCCTGGCGCGGCAGCTGCAAGGCTATCCGCAGGCGGCATTGCGCATCAGCAAGCGGTTGCTCAAGGACAGCCAGCGAGCGGAGCTTGAAGACACAGTGGCGCGGGAAAGCCGGTTGTTCATCGAGTGCTTGCGCAGCGAAGATGCACGAGCTGTGCTGCGCGCACTCATCAAGGATTGAACAGGCTGGCGTGGCCCCTTGTAGGAGCGGCCTTGTGTCGCGATCGGGGTGCGAAGCCCCCCCAGGATCTTCGAATCGCCCCAACATTGTTGGGGCCGCTTTGCGGCCCTATCGCGACACAAGGCCGCTCCTACAAGGGACCGCGTCATGACCAGACTGACTAATATCCAGTCATCTCCAGATACCCGCGCCCACCCGCGCTCCCGCTCAACCGCACCGGCCCTTCCCAGTAAGGGAATCGCGTCTGCATCCACGCCTGCGGCTCCACGGCATCAACCTGCACATCCACTCCATGCCCAGGCACCTGCACCCGCCACCGTGTCGGCACCTTTTTGCCGTTTTTCTGCGCAGACCAGGCTTGCGCCTGCAGCTGAATCTGCGCTGCGTCCAGCGCCACCACCTCACCCTGCGGCCCAACCCAGGTCCCAGCGCGGTACGCGTCCCCCCGCGCCTCGCGTACCTGAAACAGCATCAGCTTGGCACCACTGTCCAGGTGCAGCGAAAACCAGTCCCAGCCCGTTTGCCCTGACGCCAGCGGTTGGCTGCTCCATTCCCGGTCCAGCCAGGCCTGCCCAGTGACCGCGATGCACTGGCTGCCACGCTGAATGTGCCCCTGCACTTGGTAGAAAGGCTGGCTGTAATAGTACGAAGCCTGCCCCTTGCCAGATTTCTCGCTGTAACCTTGCTCCCCGTGCAGCACCAGAGGGTGATCGCTGTGCAACTGCAAGTCATAGCGAAAACCATCGCCACCGGCGACCATCTGCAGGTTTTCGATACTGCCCCTGCCCTGCAACGACCAGTCATCGATCCACGCTCGGAACGGCTGGGCCTGCACTCCGGCCTGGCCGATACCGCCGCGCGCCAGGGTTTCGCCAGACTGGTGGCCGCCCGGACCGGTCAAGGCCGCGTGCCCCATCCACAGGTTCGGGCTGTTCCAGTCGGTGGTCTCCGGGCCTGGGCGCAGGGCCGAGCGGAACAGCGTCCACTGGGCGCCCCAGTCACGGCCTTGGGCGTCCTTCAGGTTGGCGGTGACATACCACCACTCGATACGAAAACCATCGTGTGGACCGTGGTCCTGTGGAAATGCCAGCCGATGGTCGCGGGTCACCTGGCTGAATTCGCCGGCCTGCTGCCCAAGCCCGGCATAGCTCTGTGGTGCTGGTTGATCACAGCCGCACAACAACACGCTGAGCAACAGCCACGCATTACGCTTCATCGGCAAATGGCCTCAACAGTTCGCACGGCTGGCGGCGCGCCAGCTGCCACAGCGGCCAGGCGCTGGCCAGCAGACTGGTGAACAACCCCAACATGGCCAGTTGCAGCAACTGCACGGGAAAGACATAGAGCGGCAGGCGCCAGCCAAACGCCTGAACATTGACCACCGCGACCAGGCACCAGGCCAGCAGCAACCCCAGCGGGATCGCCATCAACACGGTGAGGCTGCTCAGCATGAGTGTCTGGCCAAGGCTCAGCCAGACCAGTTGCATACGCCGCACACCCAGCGCCCATAGCGGTGCCAGCTGGCCCAGCCGGGACTGGCCCAGGGTCAACAGGTTGATGAACAACGCCACGCCAGCCACGCCAAGGGTGAGGCTGTTGAGGGCAGCGGTGGCGGCAAAGGTGCGGTTGAACACGTCGGTCGACCAGCGCTTCAGGCGCGCCTGCTCGACCACGCGGCTGTCGTCGAGGGCAAAATGCCGTTGCAGAGCGACCTTGAGCGCCGGCACCCGTTCAGCGGCCAAGTCGACGCTCAAGCCGGTCAGGGTTGCCTGTGGCCAGTTTTCGCGCAACCAGCCGGCATTGACCAGGACATGCCCCTTGGGGTTGCCGTAATCGGCATAGATCCCCACAACAGGCAAGGCCGGCGACGTGTTCGCAGGCAGCTTGAGGTTATCGCCCAGTTGCAGTTTCAACCGCCTGGCCAACTGTTCGCTGAGCATTACAGCCTGCCCGCGGGCCAGTCGCTGCCAGGCATGTGGCTGCTGTTCCAATAGTGGCCAGCGCGTTCGATAAACGGAGTGATCGACAATGCCCTGCACTTGTACCGGCCAACCTTGTAGTTGAATGTCCACGCGCCAGCCGGGCAGCACCACACTGGCCGCAGGCTGCTGCTCAAGCCACTCGACTATCTGCAGGCCTTGGGCTGTATCGCGTGGGGTGACATACAGGTCGGCGGACAGGCGCTGGCCAAGCCAACCGACAAACGTCTTGCGAAAACCCTCGGTCATGCTGCCCACGCCAACACTGGCAGCCAGCGCCAGCAAAAGGGCCATCAACGCCAGGCTCAGGGCCGGCAGTTGCTGGCGGCTGTCGGCAACGAACCATTGCGCCAATGGCCGCTGGCAGCGGCGCGCCAGCCAGGCCAGCACCCGGTCGAGCATGCCCGGTAACAGCAGCGCTGCCGCCAGCAGCAACCCCGCCAGCATGGCGAACGCGCTGGGCAGGCTGGCTCCGAACACGCCACAGCCCAAGGCCAGCAACAGCAGCAAGCCCGCGAACAATGCCTGACGCCTCAGCCAAGGCCCCTGCGCCAGCCGCCAGGCTTGAGGTTGCGCCAGCGCCAGCAACGGCAATCGGGCCGCACGCATGACGCTGCCCAGCCCTGCCAGCAATGCCCCGAATACACTCACCAGCACGCCCAGCAGCCACCACCACGCGGGCAGGCTCAGCGTACCCGCCACCTGTGCGCCATACAGGCCGCGCAAACTGGCGGCCACATCGGGCAGCAGCCACGCGGCCAAGGCATAACCACTGGCCATCCCGGCAAGCCCGCCCAGCACCGCGAACAGGCCCAACTCCAGCAACAGTGCATACAGCAGGGTCTTCAGGCTGATGCCGCTGGCGCGCAAGTTGCGGATCAGCCCACGCCGCTGTTCCAGCGCCAGGCCGATGGCGGCGTGGGCGATGAACAAGCCGACGATGAACGCCAGCAGGCCGAGCGCAGTCAGGTTGAGGTGGAAACTGTCGGTCAGGCGCTGCAAACCGCCATCGTCCTGCTGTGTTTGAAGTTCGAGGAAGGGGGCGATATCTGCCGGCAATGGCCCAGGTGCCCCGGCCAGCAGCAGGCGTGACAACTGCCCAGATGCACGCAGCAACGCCTGCGCGTGGCCGATGTCCACCACCATCACCCCAGGCGCCAACGCGGGCTGCAAAACCAAAGGCGGCAGCAACTGCCCTTCGCTGTCGCGGGCCCGCTGCGCGGGGTTTGCGCTCAACTGACGCAAGGTGTCTGGCCCAACCCAGGCTTGCCCGGGCGTGCCGATAAAAGCCTGCAGGTCGAATGCCTGCAGTTGTACACCGGCAATGCTGCTGGCCGGCGACAGGCTCAATGGCTCGATGCCAATCAGCCGCACGCTGTGCGCCGGCTCGCCCGGCAGGCGCAAGCGCCCTTCCAGCACCGGTGATACCGCCCAGCCCAGCCTGCGCAGTTGCACGTACAACCCCTGGTCGAAGCGCTCGCCAGTGCGCGGCAGCAATTGCGCCTGCAACGGCCCGGCCAAAACCGCGCTGGCCCGGGCATAGTCACTGCGTGCCTGGCTGTTCAGCGCCTGCACCCCGGTCCACAACGCCGTGGCCAGCCACAGGCCAGTGAAGATACTCAAGCACTGCACGCGGTGGCGCCGCCAATGGCTGAGCAACGCCATCAATACCAGCGACAACAGCCTCATCAGCCCTGCTCGTGCCGCACGCAGCCGGCCTGCAGGTAGCAGCGCTGCTGCAAACGCGCCGCCAACCGTGGGCTGTGAGTCACCATCAACACACCGCTGCCGGCTTCGGCAACCAACTGCAGCAACAGGTTCAGCACCTCGTCGCTGCTGGCCTCATCCAGGCTGCCGGTGGGTTCGTCGGCTAGCAGCCATGCCGGTCGCCCGGCCAGCGCGCGGCCGATGGCGACCCGCTGCTGCTGGCCGCCCGACAAGTGTTCCGGGTAACGCGCAAGCAGGCCCGCCAGGCCCAGACGTTGCGCCAGGTAAGCCGCCCAATGCGGGTCATACCGCCCGGCCAGGCGAGCCTGGAAGGTCAGGTTCAGGCCGACGTCCAGGCTGCTGATCAGGTTGTATTGCTGGAACACCAGGCCAATCCCCTCACGCCGCCACTGTGCCAGAGACGCTTCCGAACGGCCGTCGAGCGCAACGTCGTCGATCAGGATGCGGCCGCTGTCGGCCCGGTCCAGGCCAGCCACCAGGTGCAGCAAGGTGCTCTTGCCGCTGCCCGACTCGCCCATCAGTGCCAGGCTGCTGCCGCGTGCCAGGCGCAGATCGACGCCCTGCAGAACCGGGAGCGGGCCTTGGGGAGTGGGGAATGATTTGTGAAGGTTTTCGATGGCGAGCATCGAGGGGCCTTGGTGTGTGATGTGTCTGCTAAGTAATAGCAGGTACGTGGTCGCAGAGGCGTATTGCGATTCTCATCGCTAGCCGACAATGGATCCACAGAGATCCGATAATCGCACAAAACCTACCATAAACACACAATATAGATTGACCGTGATTTTCTTTAACGGCTCAATGGATCCATTAAATAAAAACAAAACCCCGGAGAGCCTCCCATGTACCCCAAAAACACCTGGTACGTTGCCTGCACCCCCGACGAGATCGCCACCAAGCCCTTGGGCCGGCGGATCTGCGGGGAAAAAATCGTGTTCTACCGTGGCCACGAGAACCGTGTAGCCGCCGTCGAGGATTTCTGCCCGCACCGTGGTGCGCCGTTGTCGCTTGGCTATGTCGAGGACGGCAACCTGGTATGCGGCTACCACGGCCTGGTCATGGGCTGCGATGGCAAGACCGTGTCGATGCCCGGCCAGCGGGTACGGGGCTTTCCCTGCAACAAGACTTTCGCTGCAGTCGAGCGCTATGGCTTTGTCTGGGTATGGCCAGGCGACCAGGCGCAGGCCGACCCGGCGCTGATTCCGCACCTTGAATGGGCGGTGAATGATGAATGGGCCTACGGTGGCGGGCTGTTCCACATCGGTTGCGACTACCGCCTGATGATCGACAACCTGATGGACCTCACCCACGAAACCTACGTGCATGCCTCCAGCATCGGCCAGAAGGAAATCGACGAGGCCCCGCCAGTCACCACCGTCACCGGCGACGAAGTGGTCACCGCCCGGCACATGGAAAACATCATGGCTCCGCCCTTCTGGCGCATGGCCCTGCGTGGCAACGGTCTGGCCGATGATGTACCGGTGGACCGTTGGCAGATCTGCCGCTTCACCCCGCCCAGCCATGTGCTGATCGAAGTGGGTGTGGCGCATGCCGGCAAGGGTGGCTACCACGCCGAGGCGCAGCACAAGGCGTCGAGCATCGTGGTGGATTTCATCACGCCAGAGACCGACACATCGATTTGGTACTTCTGGGGCATGGCACGCAACTTCGCCGCGCATGACCAAACCCTGACCGACAACATCCGCGAAGGCCAAGGCAAGATTTTCAGCGAAGACCTGGAGATGCTCGAACGCCAGCAGCAGAACCTGCTGGCCCACCCCGAGCGCAACCTGCTGAAGCTGAACATCGATGCTGGCGGCGTGCAGTCGCGCAAGGTGCTGGAGCGCATCATCGCCAAAGAGCGTGCGCCACAACCGCAACTGATCGCTACCAGCGCCACCCCTGCCTGAGGAACAGCCGACATGATCGATGCCGTAGTGGTGTCCCGTAACGACGAAGCGCAAGGTATTTGCAGCTTCGAGCTGGCGGCAGCGGATGGCAGCTTGCTGCCGGCGTTCAGCGCTGGCGCGCATATCGACGTGCATTTGCCCGATGGGTTGGTGCGCCAGTATTCGCTGTGCAACCACCCCGAGGAGCGCCACCGTTACCTGATTGGCGTGCTCAACGACCCGGCTTCGCGGGGAGGCTCACGCAGCCTGCACGAGCAGGTGCAGGCCGGCGCACGGCTGCGCATCAGCGCGCCGCGCAACCTGTTCCCGCTGGCCGAGGGGGCGCAGCGCAGCCTGCTGTTTGCCGGTGGCATCGGCATTACCCCGATTCTGTGCATGGCCGAGCAGCTGTCCCACAGCGGCCATGACTTCGAGCTGCACTACTGCGCCCGCTCCAGCGAGCGTGCGGCCTTTGTCGAACGCATTCGCAACGCGCCGTTCGCCGACCGCCTGTTCGTACACTTTGACGAGCAACCGGAAACCGCACTGGATATCGCCCGGGTGCTGGGCAACCCGCAAGAGGATGCGCACCTGTATGTCTGCGGGCCCGGCGGGTTCATGCAGCATGTGCTGGACAGCGCCAAGGGACTGGGCTGGCAGGAGGCCAACCTGCACCGCGAGTATTTTGCCGCAGCGCCGGTGGATGCCAGCAACGACGGTAGCTTCTCGGTGCAGGTGGGCAGCACGGGGCAGGTGTTCGAGGTGCCGGCCGACCAGACCGTGGTGCAGGTGCTGGAACAGCACGGTATCGAGATTGCCATGTCGTGCGAACAGGGTATCTGCGGCACCTGCCTGACGCGCGTGCTGCAGGGTACGCCGGACCACCGCGACATGTTCCTTACCGAAGAGGAGCAGGCGCTGAACGATCAGTTCACGCCCTGCTGCTCGCGCTCGAAAACGCCGCTGCTGGTGCTGGATATCTGAACCGGTTTACGCCGAGGGCAGGATAACCTTCATGCCTGCGTCTGCCGTCGCCCCGCCAAAGGTCTCGGCGTAGCGCAAGGTGGCATTGGCGTGCTCGCGCATGATCGCTTCGGCGCGGGCACCCTGGCGGTTGGTCAGGGCATCGAACACCGCGTGATGCTGCATGTGAGCAAAATTGAAGCGCCGGTATTCGCGGACCAGGTCATGGCGGTCCACCGCCAGCGCGGTGACCGAGGCGAACGGCAGGTGGTCGTTGCGCGCCAGGGCATCGGCAATGGCCGGGTTGTGGCTGGCTTCGATGATCACCTGGTGAAAGCGCATGTTCAGGTCGTGGTAAGCCTGCAGGTCTTCTTCGGTCACGAAGCCCTTGTCGAACAGCTGGTCGCCATCGACCAGGCACTGCTGCAGCGCCGCGCGTGCTTGCACCGACAAACCACGCTCTGCAGCCTGGCGCGCGGCCAGCCCCTCCAGTACGCCGCGCACCTCGACCGCACCGGCGATGTCATCGGCACTGACTGAGCGCACCTGAAAGCCCCGGCCGCCAAAACGCACCAGCAAGCCTTCCTGCTCAAGGGTACGAAACGCCATGCGCACCGGCATGCGAGAAACGCCGAACAGCTCGGCGGTGGGGACTTCCATCAAGCGCTCGCCGGCCGCCAGCTCGCCCGAGGCGATCATCTTGCGCAACGCGACCAGCACCATTTGACCGGGCTTGCTCATCCAGGCTACTTCCAGGGACATGAGCGGGCATCTTAGCGCAAGGTGAGGGGTTGTTGGTGGCCTGTTAGCCCACATCGCCGGCAGGCCAGCCAACGATTAAGTCGCGGCGTTTACAACGTCAGCGGATAGCTGACAATCAGCCGCGTCTGGTCGAAATCACTGTTGAAGCTGCGCCGGTTGGTCGCATTGTTCAGGCGGATGTTGAGGTTCTTCAACGCCCCGCTCTGGAAGGTGTAGTTCACTTCGGTATCGCGCTCCCACTCCTTGCCATTGCTGCCGGCCGCCGTGGTGGCATTTTCACCATGCCCGTAGCGCACCATGGCCAGCAACCCTGGCACACCCATAGCGGCAAAATTGTAGTCGTAGCGCACTTGCCACGAGCGCTCGTCGGCGTTGCTGAAGTTGCCGTTGAACATGTCGTTGCCCAAGGTCCGCCCGCTACTGCCATACACCGACATCCACGGGCTGTCGCCACTGACCTTCTGCAACCCCAGGTACAGGGTATGGCCACTGTGCGAGGCCGACAGCAAAGCGTAGCCAGTGCGGCTCTGGATATCACCAATGCGCGCCTGTCCATCATCCCGGTCGATGAAGTAGCCAAGGTTGGCCGCCAGTGTCCACTCCCCCAGCCGCTGGCTGTGCAGCAGGTTGAAGTAGCTTTGCTGGTAAATGTCCTCCAGTTGCGAATGCCAGGCGCCGATCTGCGTGCGCTGCTGGTTGAAGCGGTACTCGGCGCCGACATAGTTGAAACCATCCGAAGTCACCCCAGGCGCGGCCCAGGCGGAAAGGTCCTGCATGTCGGAAGAATTGCGCAGGCTCACCTCGCGATACTGGCCGGCCTGCAGGCTCAGGCCTTCGATCTCCCGCGAATCGAGCATTGCCCCGCGGAACGTCTGTGGCAGCAGGCGGCCATCGTCGTAGCGCAGCAGCGGAATATCCGGCAACAGCTCACCGACCTTCAGTTCGGTCGCGCAAATACGCAGCTTGGCCGCCAGACCGGCGCGACCATAGTCGTCGGCCGCACGCCGGTCATCGTGCACCGGCAGCAGTTCGGAGCCGCTGGTACCACGGCCGCTGTCCAGCTTCACGCCGAACATGGCGATGCCGTCCAGGCCAACACCGATCAGCCCCGGTGTGTAGCCAGAGCTGAACTTGAAAATGAAACCCTGGGCCCATTCTTCGACCTTGCTCTTGGCCGCCCCTGCGTCGCGGAAGTCGCGGTTGAAGTAGTAGTTGCGCAGTGTCAGCCCGGCCTTGGCATCTTCAAGGAAGCCGCCCTCCTCGGCCCAGGCCGGCAAACCCAGGCCAAGCGCCAGCGACACCGCCAGGGCCGAACGGGCCAGCGTGCAAGTTGTGTGCATCATTATTATTGTTCTCCGCTTTTCATAGGCGCAGCCAACCGCCCCAGGCCGGTATGGGCTTGGGGCGACGTGCTGCATTCAGGTACCCGGCCAGGCCGGGTTGCACTCAGTGGCTCAGTGCATCGGTAGAGAGGGCGGCCGCTGGCTTGGCCATTGGCCGCAGTAGCAACAGGCAACCTGCGGCCAGCACGAACACGCTGGCGAACACCCCGTACAGGTGCAGCGGTTGCCAGCCGCCATCGAGCAATACGCCAGCCACGGTCGGCGACAGGATCGCGCCCATGCGGCCAATACCGATGCCCCAGCCCACGCCGGTGGCGCGTACCGAGGCGTCATAGACCACTGGCGACAAGGCATACAGGCCGGCCACGCAGCCGTTGGAAAACAGCCCGATCAGCAACCCCAGCGCCAGCGCAGCAGTGACCGAGGCCCCATTGACCACGAACAACACCAGCAGTGCGGCGGTGATGAGCATGAACAACGCCAGTACCCGCGTCAGTGGCCAACGCGATGCCAGCCCGCCGATCAGCGCCGCACCGAGGATGCCGCCGACACTCAACAGCACACCGCCGGTGATGCCCTGCTGGGCCGACAGGCCAGCGGCCACCAGCAGTTTCGGCGTCCAACTCATGACGAAGTAGAAGCCGAACATGACCAGGAAGAACAGCAACCAGATCACCAACGTGGTGCGGCGCATATCCGGCGCCAGCAGTTGCCTGAAACCACGGGTGGTACCCTGCGCCCTCGCCGCCAGTGCCGGCAGTTGCGCCAGTGCCGGCTGACCGAGGTGCACTGCCAGGCGGTTGACCCGGGCCAGGGCATTGGCTGGCCGGCGAGCCAGCAGGAAGTCCAACGACTCCGGCAGCCACAGCAATACCAGCGGGATCACCAGCACGGTGACGATGCCGCCGAACAGGAACACCGAGCGCCAGCCCCAATGCCCCAACAGCCACACCGCGAGCAACCCGCCCAGGGTCGCGCCCAGGGCATAGCCGGTGGACTGCAGGCTCACCGCAAGGCCACGCCAGCGCTTGCTGGCGTACTCGCTGGCGATCACGTTGCTACTGGCCAGGATGCCGCCAATGCCCAGCCCGGTCAGGCCTCGCAACAGCGCCAATTGCAGCGGGGTTTGGCTCAGTGCCGAGAGCAGCATGCCAATGCCCGAAAGCGCCAGGCACAACAGGATCAGTGGGCGTCGACCAAACCGGTCGGCCCACGGCGCGATGAACAAGGACCCGGCCGCCATGCCGAACAGGCCGGCGCTGAGCAGCAGCCCTACCTGTGCGCCGTTCAGGCCCCACTCGGCGGACACCGAGGCGGCGGTGAAGGCCATGACCAGCACGTCGAAGCCATCGATCATGTTGAGGATGATGCAAATACCAATGGCCAGGCACTGGAAGCGGCCCATTGGGTCGTTGTCCAGGCGTTGCTTGAGGTCGGTATTCATGGGGCCACCTGCCGGTTCACAGGTGGGAGAACTGATGCGCACACGCCGGCAAAGCGCATGGAACCTTGACGGTTCCGTACCCTTGGAAAGCCATTCATGACTGGACCCTTTTTGTAATTGTTGTCGCATACGGCAGGAGGGCTCCGGCCGTTGTCAGGCGCTAATCAACCAGATAATGGATCCACAAACAACAAACCAAAGCCAAGCGCTTTGAGAAAACCACCAAAACTCTACGTGACCGATCTACCAATTTTATTTTTTATCTATTTATTTCAATATGTTATCCGCTTAAGCCTCATATGATTTTTCGTTCGTTAATCGAACACGATTCATTTATGGATCCATAATGACGCAAAAAACCAGCATCGAATCCTCCATGCGGCTCAGCCATGAACAAATCTTCATGTTTGCCGCCAGCGCCCTGATCATGGGACACACAGGCGTTATCAGCCTGCGGCCAGCCGCGCCTCGCCTTGAGAGGGCGGGATGTGTTGCGTAGCATCCCCGGCCCGATCGCGCGCCCGCACGGCCAGCGCGATGCCTGTAGGAAAGAGCCCCTGATGCCGCAACCCATCCCTCTCAAGGACCACGAAAAGGAAAAACACCTGGTGAACCGCCGGCTTCTGGCCTGCGCCGCCCTGGTGTTCAGCCTGTGTGCCGTATTGGTGGGCCGGCTCTATGTGCTGCAGGTACTGCAGCACGACCAGCAGACCGCGGTGTCGGAAAACAACCGCGTGCACGTGCTACCCATCGCCCCCGAACGCGGGCTGATCTACGACCGCAATGGCGTGGTGCTGGCCGACAACAAGCCCAGTTTCGACCTGACCATGACCCGTGAGCGGGCCGGCGGCGATTCGGCCAAAGTGCTCGACACCTTGACCCAGGTACTAGGCCTGACCGAAGACGACCGCAAGCAGTTCGACAAAGACCTGCGCCGTGGCCGCAAGCCGTTCGAGCCGGTGACCCTGATGGTGGGCCTGAGCGAAGAGCAGATCGCCCTGGTCGCGGTAAACCAGTTCCGCCTGCCGGGCCTGGAGGTCGAGCCGCAGTTCATCCGCGAGTACCCGCTGGCCGAGCATTTCGCCCATTCGGTCGGCTATGTGGGGCGCATCAACGAGAAAGAAGCCAAGGTCCTCGACAGCACCGAGTACCGCGGCACCCAGTCAATCGGCAAGACCGGCATCGAGCACTTCTACGAGAGCCAGCTGCATGGCCACGTGGGCTATGAAGAGGTCGAGACCAACGCCCAGGGCCGGGTGATGCGCGTGCTCAACCACAAGGACCCAACCCCTGGTCAGGACATTGTCCTGACCCTGGACGCGCACTTGCAGGTGGCCGCGGAAAAGGCCCTGGGCGAGCGCCGTGGCTCGGTGGTGGTGCTGGACCCGGCCAATGGCGACGTACTGGCGATGGTCAGCAACCCCAGCTTCGACCCCAACCTGTTCGTCAAGGGCATTAGTTTCAAGCAGTACGCCGCCCTGCGCGATTCGATCGACCGCCCGCTGTTCAACCGCGTGCTGCGCGGCCTGTATGCGCCCGGCTCGACCGTGAAACCGGAAGTGGCCATCGCCGGCCTCGACAGCGGCGTGATCACCCCTGGCAGCCGGGTGTTCGACCCTGGCTACTATGAGTTGCCCAACTACGACCACAAGTACCGCAACTGGAACCGCAGCGGCGACGGCTGGGTAGACATGTACACCGCCATCATGCGCTCCAACGACACCTACTTCTACGACCTGGCTCATAAACTGGGCATCGACCGCCTGCACGATTACATGGCCGAGTTCGGCCTGGGCCAGAAGGTGTCGCTGGACATGTTCGAGGAGGCCTCGGGGCTGATGCCTTCGGCCGAGTGGAAGCGCGCCACGCGGCGCCAGGCCTGGTTCCCGGGTGAGACACTGATCCTCGGCATTGGCCAAGGTTACATGCAGGTCACCCCGCTACAGCTGGCCCAAGCCACCAGCCTGCTGGCAAGCAAAGGCGTGTGGCATCGCCCGCACCTGGCCATGACCGTGGGCGGCGAGGTGCCGGTGGACCCCAACCCGATGCCCAATATCGTGCTGCATGACAAGCACGCCTGGGACCAGGTCAGCCAAGGCATGCAGATGGTCATGCACGACCCGCGCGGCATCGCCCGCGCCGCAGCAGCCGGTGCGCAGTACCGGATTGCAGGCAAGAGCGGTACCGCGCAGGTGGTGGCAATCAAACAGGGGGAGCGCTACAACCGCGACAAGACGCTGGAAAGGCACCGTGACAACGCCCTGTTCGTTGGCTTTGCCCCAGCTGACCACCCGAGCGTGGTAGTGGCCGTGATGATCGAGAACGGCGAGGCTGGGGGCCGAGTGGCCGGGCCGGTGGTGCGGGAGGTGATGGATGCTTACCTGCTGGATGAACAGGGGCATTTGAAACCGGAATTTGCGGGTGGGGTATCCCCTCGCAACGCCCCCCACATCTAGGGTGCTTGGGGCTGCTGGGCAGCACCACGCAGCACCTTGAAGATAAAAATAGAATAAGAATATGACTTCTTATTCTTTTTTACCTATTCATTAATCCTCTATAACTCTCCCAACTGTACAGCCGCCAACACCCGGCCAACTGTTTGCAGCGCAACACCTGATCAACACAAAACGCCCGCACGGCAACAGCAGCGCAGCCACTAATACTCGCTAACTCGTTGATCTATAACAACATTAGAACCAGGCACGACGATTGCTCAAGCAAAGTCCCGCTCAACCAGAACCGGAGACTAGCCCATGAGCACCCCACTGAACGTCGTAGCCCTGTCCGGCGGCACTTCCCGCCCTTCGCGCACCCTGGCCCTGACCGAAGCGATCCTCGCCGAACTGGCCGAACACCTGCACATCAAGCCGCACCTGATCGAACTGGGCGAGATCGCCCGGCCACTGGGCAGCGCCCTGTGGCGCAGCGAACTGCCCGACACTGTCGAGCAGCAACTGCGCCTGGTGGAACGGGCCGACCTGCTGGTGGTGACCACGCCCGTGTACCGCGGCAGCTTCACCGGCCACTTCAAGCACCTGTTCGACCTGATCGGCCAGGACGCCTTGGTCGACACCCCGGTGTTGCTCGCCGCCACCGGTGGCAGCGAACGCCACGCGCTGGTGCTCGACCACCAGCTGCGCCCGCTGTTCAGCTTCCTGCAGGCCCTGACCCTGCCCATCGGCGTATTCGCCAGCCAGGCGGAAATGGCCGACTACCGCGTCTCCAGCGACGCCCTTGCCGCCCGTATCCGCCTGGCCGCCGAGCGTGCCGTGCCACTGTTCGGCGCCCACCACGCCCTGCGTAAAAGCGCCTGAGGAGCGGCCATGAATGCACCTGTGACTACACCACTGCGCCCGGCCTTGGCGATTGCCCGCGAACTGGCCGGGCAGTTTGCCCAGACCGCTGTGGAACGCGACGAACGCGGTGGCACACCCAAAGCCGAGCGCGACGCTTTGCGTGACAGCGGCTTGCTGTCACTGGCGATCCCACAGGCGTTCGGCGGCCAGGGTGCCAGCTGGCACGACACCTTCGCGGTGGTGCGCGAGTTCGCGCGGGTCGACAGCTCCATCGCCCATGTTTTCGGTTTTCACCACCTGATGCTGGCCACCGTGCGCCTGTTCTCGCGCCCGGACCAATGGCAACCGTGGTTCGAACAGACTGCTCGCAAACAGTGGTTCTGGGGCAATGCCCTGAACCCGCTGGACACCCGCACCGTGGTCAAGCACTTCGACGGCTGGTGCGAGTTTTCGGGCAAGAAGAGTTTCTGCTCCGGCGCCAGCGACTCGGAAATGCTGATTGCCTCGGCAGTGGACGAACGTGCCGGCGGCAAGTTGCTGATTGCCGCCATCCCCAGTGGCCGCACCGGCATCAGTCTGCACAGCGACTGGAACAACATCGGCCAGCGCCAGACCGACAGTGGCAGCGCCACCTTCGAGCGGGTACGGGTCGAGCACAACGAATTGCTGCTCGATCCAGGCCCCTTGAGCACTCCGTTCGCCGCCTTGCGTCCACTGATCGCCCAGCTGCATTTCGCCAACCTGTTCCTCGGCATTGCCGAAGGCGCCTTCGACGAAGCCCGTCAGTACACCCTCAAGGAAAGCCGCCCGTGGTTCCGCTCCAGCGCCGCCAGCAGCGCCGAAGACCCTTACGTACTGCGCCATTACGGCGAGTTCTGGGTTGGCCTGGAAAGCGTGCGCCTGCTGATCGAGCGGGCCGCGCGCCAGCTGGACGCCGCCTGGGTCAAGGAACATGCACTTACCGCTGATGAGCGAGGCGACCTGGCCCTGGCCATCGGCACTGCCAAGGTCGCCGCCAGCCGCCACGGCCTGGACATCTGCAACCGCCTGTTCGAGGTTACCGGTGCCCGCGCCACGCATGCCTCGCTGCGCTTCGACCGGCACTGGCGCAACCTGCGCACGCAAACCCTGCACGACCCGGTGGACTATCGCATCCACGAACTTGGCGAGTGGGCCCTCAACGACAAACGCCCTGCCCCATCCTTCTACTCCTGAGGACTGCCCATGCAACTGCTGACCCTCCCCCCGTCACCGACACTGGCTACCTCGATCCGGGCGACCGCACAGGTCTTCGAAGACCCAAGGTCGCAGGCGCTGCTCGCCCACCTGCAACAGGTCGCCCCCAGCGAGGCCAGCGTCCTGATCATCGGCGAAACCGGCACGGGCAAGGAGCTGGTCGCACGCCACATCCACAACCTCAGCGGTCGGCGCAACGGCCCGTTCGTTGCGGTCAACTGCGGCGCATTTTCCGAGTCGCTGGTGGAAGCCGAACTGTTCGGCCATGAAAAGGGCGCCTTCACCGGCGCCCTCGCGGCCAAGGCCGGCTGGTTCGAAGAGGCCAACGGCGGCACCTTGTTCCTCGACGAAATTGGCGACTTGCCGCTGCCGATCCAGGTCAAGCTGCTGCGTGTACTGCAAGAACGCGAAGTGGTGCGGCTGGGCTCGCGCAAGAGCATCCCGATCAACGTGCGGGTCCTGGCGGCGACCAACGTACAGCTGGAAAAGGCCATCAACGCCGGACATTTCCGTGAAGACCTGTACTACCGGCTGAACGTGGTGACGTTGCAGTTGCACCCGTTGCGCGACCGTCCGGGCGACATCCTGCCACTGGCCCGGCATTTCATCCGCAGTTACAGCGACCGGTTGGGCTACGGACCGGTGGAACTGAGCCCCAAGGCCCAGGCCAAGCTGGTCGAGTACAGTTGGCCGGGCAACATCCGTGAGCTGGAAAACGTGATTCACCACAGCTTGTTGACCTGTGGCGATGGCACGGTGCAAGCGCAGGACCTGCGTTTGTCCAACTTGCGTATCGAACGGCAAGAGGAGGAGCCGGCAGGCAATGGCGTGGATGACTTGCTACAGCGCGCGTTCAGCCGGCTGTACGAGGAGCAGTCGGGTGATCTTTACGAGAAGGTGGAAAATGCCCTGCTGCGCTCGGCGTACCGGTTCTGCCATTACAACCAGGTGCATACCGCGCAGTTGCTGGGGTTGTCGCGCAACATCACGCGCACCCGGCTGATTGCGATTGGTGAGCTTGTAGTGAACAAGCGGCGGGGACAGGAGCAACAGGTGCTGGACAACCGGGTGGTGCGGTTGTCGATTTGAACCTTGAGCCGCTTCCACAGAGGCCTCACTGAGATCGAGCCCTGCGCTGTACCTGCCCCTCTCGTCATTCCAGCCAGGAAAGGGAACTACCCGCACTCACCTGCTCTCTTAAACACTGAGTGGTTTATTTCCCTGTGCTTCACGCTACTGGAGAACACGACATGCGCCACCTATTCCTCGCCCCTGCGCTGCTGCTCCTGCTGCCTGCCGGTGCTGCCCTGGCCCGCGTCGATGCGGGCGACGTCGCCACCTCGGCCGGTGTTTCCGCCTCGCTGTATTCGACCTTCAAGGATGACAAACGGATCATCCCGGCCCGTGACGAGCTTTCTGCGTTCGTCGCCAGCGGCGGTGCCATCCGCGGCGCCTATGTGGAGTCGGCTTTGGAACAGGCCCGCAAGGACCACCCAGGGCTGCAAGCCAATGATGAAGAGTTGGCCAGGGCAATCCTGTCTCAGGATGACCCTGTGGCTGACCATTGAGTGAACCTGTACCGGCCTGTGCTCGGCATTGTCCGCGAACAGGCCGGTGCGGGGTTACAATTCAACCCCAGCCATCCATGCGCATGGTCGCCCTGACCAAGCGCTGCTCTTCCTGCTCTATCTCTCGCAAACTGTCACGTATCCCGTTGATGTGCTCGCGTGCGGCCCGCTGAGCCTGCTCCGGCAGTTGCTCCATCACTGCGTGATACAACCGCGCATGCTGGCGATCGATCTGGCGTTTCTGCGCAGGCCGGCAGTACAGGTTGTTGACCGAAGCGAACACAGTACTCAGGGTCAGGTCACTGAGCGATTGCAGGGTATGCACCAGCACCGGGTTATGCGACGCCTCGCTGATCGCCCGGTGAAAGGCATGGTCACGGTGGGCATGCTCGCGAGCATCGAGCGCCTGCGCGGTTTCATGGGCAGCCAGCATTTCTTCGTAGCGCCGACGGATCAGCAAACGGTCGACCTCGGTGGCGCGCAAAGCCGCCAGCCGCGCCGACTCCGCCTCCAGCAACGCCCGCACCTCCAGCAAGTCGAACAACGTGCGCGGTTGCGAGCTGAACAGGTGCATCAACGGCGTGCTCCCCACCTGCCCCGTCAGGTCGGCGACGAACGAGCCACGCCCTTGCTCGGTGTCGATGATGCCGCGCCCACGCAGGATGCGCAGGCCCTCCCGCAGAGCCGAGCGCGAACAGCCCAGTTTTTCCACCAGCCGCCGCTCGGACGGCAGCGCCTGGCCCACCTTCAGTACGCCTTCGACGATCAGCCGTTCGACCCGTTCGGCGACCTGATCGGCGACCTTGGCCTTGCCTTCAGTACCCATCTCAACGCCCCTACTGGTAGGACCAGTTGCATCACTGGCTTCAATCTAGCCGGACAAAGCCGGTAATAGCCACAGCCTGGCAGAAAAACTGGTAGGACCAGTACCTGCCGCACTCGACCACAGCCGCCGGCACGCGCACGCTGGCAGGGTGATCGCTTTGCCAACAACAACAAAAACCGTTGCCGAGTGAGCCGATGAATATCCTGTACGACGAGCGCGTCGATGGCGCGTTGCCCAACGTGAACCAGGCTGACCTGTTGCAGGCGCTGCGCGATGCCCTGCCAGACCTCGAAATCCTGCACCGCGAAGAAGACCTCAAACCCTACGAATGCGACGGCCTGTCGGCCTACCGCACCGTGCCACTGCTGGTGGTGCTGCCCGAGCGCCTGGAGCAGGTGCAAACACTACTGAAACTGTGCCACCAACGTGGCGTACCGGTGGTCGCCCGAGGCGCCGGTACCGGCCTGTCGGGCGGTGCCCTGCCGCTGGCGAAGGGCATCCTGCTGGTGATGGCGCGCTTCAATCGTATCCTTGAGGTGAACCCGCAGGGTCGCTACGCCCGTGTGCAGCCGGGCGTGCGCAACCTGGCCATCTCCCAGGCCGCCGCACCTCATGGTATGTACTACGCACCAGACCCCTCCTCGCAAATAGCCTGCTCCATCGGTGGCAACGTCGCCGAAAATGCCGGTGGCGTGCACTGCCTCAAGTACGGCCTGACCGTGCACAACCTGCTCAAGGTGGAAATCCTCACGATCGAGGGCGAGCACCTGACCCTCGGCAGCGATGCCCTGGACAGCCCAGGTTTCGACCTGCTGGCGCTGTTCACCGGCTCCGAAGGCATGCTGGGTATCGTCACCGAAGTTACCGTCAAGCTGCTACCCAAGCCCCAGGTGGCGCGAGTGCTACTGGCCAGTTTCGACAGCGTCGAGGACGCCGGCCGGGCAGTCGCCGACATCATCGCGGCCGGCATCATCCCCGGCGGCCTGGAGATGATGGACAACCTGGCGATCCGCGCCGCCGAGGACTTCATCCACGCTGGCTACCCGGTGGACGCGGCGGCGATCCTGCTGTGCGAGCTGGATGGCGTGGAGGCCGACGTACACGACGACTGCGCGCGGGTCGCCGACGTACTGACGCATGCAGGGGCCCGCGAGGTGCGCCTGGCCTGCGACGAAGCCGAGCGCGTGCGCTTCTGGGCCGGGCGCAAGAACGCCTTTCCAGCGGTAGGGCGCATCTCCCCGGACTACTACTGCATGGACGGCACCATCCCGCGCCGCGAACTGCCCCGGGTGCTCAAGGGTATCAGTGACCTGTCCGCTGAATACGGCCTGCGCGTGGCCAATGTGTTCCATGCCGGCGACGGCAACATGCATCCGCTGATCCTGTTCGATGCCAACCGCCCCGGCGAGCTGGAGCGTGCCGAAGCCATCGGCGGCAAGATCCTCGAACTGTGCGTGGCAGTGGGCGGCAGCATCACCGGTGAACATGGCGTGGGCCGCGAGAAGATCAACCAGATGTGCGCGCAGTTCAACAGCGACGAAATCACCCTGTTCCACGCGGTGAAGGCCGCCTTCGACCCGCAGGGCCTGCTCAACCCCGGCAAGAACATTCCCACCTTGCACCGCTGCGCCGAATTCGGCGCCATGCATGTGCACCATGGGCAGCTGCCCTTCCCCGAACTGGAGCGTTTCTGATGAGCATGGACCGCGACATGAGCCAGGCACTGCTGGAACAGGTAAACCAGGCGCTGAACCAACGCACGCCACTGCGTATCCAGGGCAGCAACAGCAAGGCGATGCTCGGCAACCCAGTGGCCGGTGAAGTGCTCGATACCCGCAGCCACCGCGGCATCGTCAGCTACGATCCGACCGAACTGGTGCTCACCGCCCGCGCCGGCACGCCGCTGCGCGAAATCGAGGCGGCCCTGCACGAAGCCGGCCAGATGCTGCCCTGCGAACCACCGCACCTGGGCCCGGAAGCCACGCTGGGAGGGATGGTCGCGGCCGGGTTGTCTGGCCCACGGCGGCCGTGGGCCGGGTCGGTGCGTGACTATGTGCTTGGCACCCGCGTGATCACCGGCCACGGCAAGCTGTTGCGCTTTGGCGGCGAGGTGATGAAGAACGTGGCCGGTTACGATGTATCACGCCTGATGGCGGGCAGCTTCGGCTGCCTGGGGCTGCTGACCGAAGTGTCGCTGAAAGTGCTGCCACGCCCACGTCAATGCCTTGGCCTGAGCCTGCCGATGAGCCGGCATGAAGCCCTGGCGGAGCTGGCCGAATGGGGGCAGCAACCGCTACCGATCAGCGCCGCCTGCCATGACGGCGAAGCACTGTACCTGCGCCTGGAAGGCGGCGAAGGCTCGGTGCAGTCGGCGTACCGGCGGCTGGGTGGCGAAACACTCCACAACCGGTTCTGGAGCGACCTGCGCGAACAACGGCTGCCATTTTTTGCCGGCGCCGCTCCGCTGTGGCGCCTGTCCGTACCCAACGCCTGCGGCGAGCTGGACCTGCCCGGCCAACAGCTGATCGACTGGGGGGGCGCCCAGCGCTGGCTCACAACCGACGCACCGGCACAGACCATTCGCGACCAGGCCGCCAAGGTGGGCGGCCACGCCACCTGCTATGCCCCCGGTGCAGCCAGCAGCCCGCCGCTGTCCGCCGCCCTGATGCGCTACCACCGCGCCCTCAAGCAGCAGCTCGACCCCCAGGGGGTGTTCAACCCCGGTCGCCTGTACCCGGACCTGTGAGGCCAGACCATGCAAACCAACCTCAGCGAAACAGCCCGCCGCCTGGCCCGCGCCGAAGAAGCCGAAAGCATCCTGCGATCCTGCGTGCACTGCGGCTTCTGCACCGCCACCTGCCCCACTTACCAGTTGCTAGGCGATGAACTGGACGGCCCGCGCGGGCGTATCTACCTGATCAAGCAGGTGCTCGAAGGCAAGCCGGTCACCGCCAGCACCCAGTTGCACCTGGACCGCTGCCTGACCTGCCGCAACTGCGAAACCACCTGCCCATCCGGGGTGAAGTACCACGACCTGCTGGACATTGGCCGGGCGGTGGTCGAGCAGCAGGTGCCGCGCCCGCTCGGCCAGCGCCTGCTGCGCCAGGGCCTGTGTGCGGTAGTGCCGCGCCCGGCATTGTTCAAAGCCCTGACCCGCAGCGGCCAGGCGCTGCGCCCGCTGCTGCCGGCCACGCTCAAACGCAAGCTGCCGGCCCGCATCACGCCACCCGGCGACCGCCCCGCGCCACGCCATGCACGCCGGGTGCTGATGCTGGAAGGTTGCGTGCAACCAACCCTGTCACCCAATACCAACGCCGCGGCTGCGCGGCTGCTCGACCGCCTGGGCATCAGCGTGCAACCGATCCAGCAGGCCGGTTGCTGTGGCGCGGTGGACTATCACCTGAATGCTCAGGAGCAGGGCCTGCAGCGGGCACGGCGCAATATCGACGCCTGGTGGCCCGCCATCGAAGCAGGTGCCGAGGCGATCGTACAAACTGCCAGTGGCTGCGGCGCATTTGTCCGCGACTACGGCCACCTGCTGGAAAAAGACCCTCACTACGCTGCCAAGGCCGCGCGGGTCAGCGCACTGTCCCGCGACCTGGTAGAAGTTTTGCGCGATGAACCCGTCGAGCAACTGAGCCTTTGCGCCGAACAGCGTCTGGCCTTCCACTGCCCATGTACACTGCAGCACGCCCTGAAACTGGGCGGTGCGGTAGAAGCATTGCTGACGCGGCTGGGATTTACCCTGACCTCGGTGCCCGACGGCCACCTGTGCTGCGGCTCGGCGGGCACTTATTCGCTGACCCAGCCTGAATTGTCGCTGCAACTGCGCGACAATCGCCTGAATGCGCTGGAAAGCGGCAAACCGCAAGTCATCGCCACTGCCAACATCGGCTGCCAGGCCCACCTCGACGGGGCTGGGCGCACGCCTGTGCGGCACTGGATCGAAATCGTCGAAGCAGCCTTGAACCCGGAGAACCCCCATGCATAGCAAGTTCGTGATCGGCCAGGCCGAAATTGCCCGCGTACTGAGCGCCGCGCGCCAGGAAGCCCAGGCGCAGCAATGGAACGTGACCATCGCCGTGGTCGACGACGGCGGCCATCCGCTGGCCCTGGAGCGCCTGGACGGCTGCGCGCCCGCCAGTGCTTACATCGCAATGGAAAAGGCGCGCACTGCCGCATTGGGGCGCAAGGAGACGCGGGATTATGAAGAGATGGTCAATAGCGGCCGTACTGCTTTCGTGACCGCGCCGCTGCTGACCAGCCTGGAAGGCGGCGTGCCGCTGCGGGTGGAAGGCCAGGTGGTAGGCGCGATTGGCGTGTCCGGGGTCAAGTCCGAGCAGGATGCCCAGGTGGCCAAGGCTGGGGCCGCCGCGCTCTGAGTCCCGTGCCAACCTCTTCTGGGGCCTTACAGCCTGTTGCTATGCGGTTGGAGCGGGCATGCCCGCGAAGAAGCCAACACAGGTGTTACTGCGGCTCAACCACCACCGCCTCGCCAATCGCATAAAAATGCCCACCCGCGACGTAGTGCAGGCTGCGCCACTGCGGGTCGGCACTTTCATAGGCCCAGTGCCCATCCCGGAACACCCGGTCATCCGCCCAGGCGGCCACCACTTCGCCTATGAACAAGTCATAGGTGTTCTGGTTATGCGGTTCGTCGATCACTCGGCACATCAACCACGCCGAGCAGCCTTGCACCAATGGCGCCGCATGCCCTTCGACCCTCGCCAGCTGCACACCGATGCTGGCCAGTTTGTCGGGCTGGTCGAACAGGCTGCGGGTCCCCACCTGGTGGGTCAGTTGCGCCTGCGCAGCGGTCGGCACCTGGATCACGAACCAGCCACTGCCCTCCACCAACTGCCGGGTGCGGGCGATCTTGTCGAGCACCACGGTTACCTTGGGCGGGTCGAAGTCCAGGGCACAAGCCCAGGCAGCTGCCATGACGTTGTCTACCCCCTCGTGGCTGGCCGACACCAGCACTGTCGGGCCGTGGTTCAACAGGCGATAGGCCTTTTTCAGGTCGACGGGCTGGAAATGGCTGTTCATGGCAATCCTCGGCAAGGCGGGTATCAGACGCCGAATTGTGCCGCAGACACCTGCCTCCCGCCAGTCAGCGGTGGCCTTCTAGCATCCTCAGAAATTTCCCACAAAGTTATAGGACGCGTCTTACTTGCTGCCACTGCGCGCAGAAAACAAGATCGGCACTGGACAACGCAAGGTCGCGATCCAGAGGAGGCTCCGTATGCACCTGTACGCCCGCTCCATTGCCGCACTGCGCAGCAGCCTGCGTGAAATGCTGGCCCACGACATCAGCAACCCCGATGAAGACCCTCACCTGTCGGGGGTGATGTTCTTCTGCGCCACCGACGAACACTCCCGGCAACTGGTCGAACGTATCGAGTTGCTGGCCAGCGAAGTGTTCTTCGACCCGAACGGGCGAGCCATCACAGAGCATCTGAAAGCTGCCGCGGTGGATGGCGTGCGCATCAAGCGCAGCCGCAAGGCACCGGCGGACGAGACAGTGATACGCATTGCACTGGCGGACAAAGGCTTTATCACCGTAAGCACCGCTCGGCTCTGAGTATCGGCATGCAGCCGTGCCTGAAGATATTGCGCACACCCCTGATCCGCTATCCTGAGCACTCCCCTGCCCTGGACCGCCCCATGGAACTGCACATTCGTCTGGAGGGCCGCAAAGGCCTGGCCGATCAGCTTTACCAGCAATTGCGCGACGGTATCGACAGCGGCCACTTGGCCGCCGGCACCCAACTGCCACCCACCCGCCTGCTGGCAGAACAACTGGGCGTCTCGCGCAAGACCGTGGCCGAAGCCTATTCACGGCTAACCTACGACAACCTGCTCAGCGGCGTGGTCGGCCGTGGCACCTTCGTCACCCCGCGCCATCCGCTGCGCAATAACGAAGCAGACACCATCCCCCTGGCCGGCGCCGCCTCCCTCGAGCGCTGGCAGCAACGCGCCACCGTGCTCGGCCAACGCCAGCTGCACGCACCCTCGCGCTATGACTTCGTCGGCGGTGCTTCGAGCAAAGCGCAGTTCCCGTTTGACCAGTGGCGCAGTTGCCTGAACTACGCGCTGCGCCGTAGCCAGCGCCACCCCGAGCGACAATTTCCGGCCCAGGGCCTGCCGGAGCTGCGCGAAGCCATTGCCCACCACATCGCCTACGCGCGCGGTGTGCACTGCAGCGCAGCCGACCTGCTGGTGTGCAACGGCGCCCAGCAGGCACTGGACCTGATCGCCCGGGTGCTGGTCGAGCCAGGCTGCCAGGTGGCGATGGAAGACCCCGGATACCCGCCGGCACGGCAACTGTTTCTGGCCCTGGGTGCAAGGCTGCAGTCGGTTCCGGTGGATGGAGAAGGCCTGTGCGTGGAGCAGATCGCCGACGGCACCCGGCTGATCTACGTGACGCCCTCGCACCAGTTCCCACTCGGCATGCCGATGAGCGAGCCACGCCGGCACGCCCTGCTGGCACGGGCTGCCGAGCTGGGCGCACTGATCATCGAAGACGATTACGACTGCGAATTCCGTTACCACGGGCCGGCCTCGGATGCACTCAAGCGCCTCGACCGCCATGGCCTGGTGGCTTATGTGGGGACTTTTTCCAAGACCTTGCTGCCCGAGCTGAGGCTGGGCTATGCCGTGTTGCCACCCGCCGTGTTGCAGGCCGCTTGCGTGGCCAAGCACCTCAGCGATTGGCACAGCCCGACCTTGCTGCAGTGGGCGCTGGCGCGCTTTCTGGGCGAAGGCCACCTGAACAAGCACATCCGCCGCTGCCACGAAGTCTACAGTGCCCGCCGTGAGCGTATCCTGGCACGCCTGGGCGGCGACCTGGCACCCTGGTTCAGCGCCATCCCCGCCAGCGCCGGCTTCCACCTCAGTGCCCTGGCCTCACCCGGGGTGGATGTGGAGTTGCTGGCCAACCTCGCACGCAAGGTGGAGGTCGGCCTGTATTCGCTGGCGCCGTTCTTCAGCGAAGCGCCGTTGCGCCCTGGGCTATTGCTGGGCTTCGGCGCCATCGAATTGCTGGACATCGACCCAGCACTGGACAGAGTGCGCGATACCCTGCAACGCCTCAGTTGACCGGTGCGGCCTTGCCCACTACCGCCGGGCGGGCGATGGCCGCCGCATAGCCACGCGGGTTGAAGCACACGGTCACCAGCAACATTGCCAGAACAGTCACGGTCAGCAGCGTCCACGAAGCCTGGAAGTCGCCACTGACATCACGCAGCCAGCCGGTGATGTACGGCACGATACCGGTGATGATAAAGCCGATGCCCTGCACGAACGCCGCCAGGCTGCCCGCCTCGGCAGGCGTTTTCAGGTGCTCCAGGGTCAGCGTCAGGCTTTGGCTGAAGCAGGCGCCCAGTCCAAAACCGATCATGGCTACCCACAGCCCCGAAGCCTGCGTAGGTACCAGCAGCAGGCCGAGGAATCCCGCCAGCTGGATTGCCAGCGCCAGCCACAGGCCTGGGCGCCGGTCGGCCCAACGCCGCAACAGCAGCGGCAGGCCGAGCGCACCTGCCACCTGGAACACGGTCATCAGGCCCACCAGATCGGCACCGCCCTGGGCGCTGCCGCCGTGCTCGGTGTGGTAAGCCGGCAACCAGGCCACCATGCTGGTGTAGCCGCCGTTGATCAGGCCGAAGTACAGGGCCAGCAACCACGCCCGGCGGGTGCCGAACCAATGCCCGCCAGTAGCCCCCGCCAACTTCGGCGCTTCCTGGCGCGGCCGCAGCACGGCCCAGGCCAGCACCGCCAGCACTGCCGGGATCGCCCACAGGCCCAGGCCGGCTTGCCAGTGACCGAAATGGCCGCTGATGTGTGGCCCGAGCACTGCAGCCAGGCCGCCGCCGCTCATCAGCGCGGCCGAATACAAGCCCATCGCCCCAGCCAAACGCCCGGGGAACCAGCGGTTGACCAGGCCCGGCATCATGCCCTGCACCACTGCCACGCCCAGGCCGGCGACCACCGCACTGGCGATCAGCGCCCAGGCACTGTCCAGCTGCAGGCGCCACAGGCAGGCCAGGGCAATCGCGGCCAGGCCCCCGAGCATACCGCCATGTTCGCTGACCCAGCGTCGCAGCCACGGTTGCAGCAACGGCACCAGGCCCATGCACAGCACCGGTAATGCCGTCAGCAAGGCGGCCTGCTGGTAGCCCAGGCCGGTGCTGGCGCGCATGGGTTCGAGTAACGGGCCGATACTGGTCAGGATCGGCCGCAAGTTCAGCGCCAGCAAAATCACCAGCAACAGGTTCAAGGCAGCTCTCATGGTGGATCTTTTCTCTTGTAGCAAGACCTGGCCATTATCCCGGCTTGGCTGGCCCGGCAGAAATAAAGAGATTGGATGCGTGTCAGTGGCCAGCTGAATGGGCGATTGGCCTCCTGATCATGCGAACGATTGGCTATCGGGGTGGCCAATGGTCGGCGCTACAGTAACGCCATTACCACCCCGCACCTTTGGAGATTGCCATGCACAACCGTATCGAATGGGCCAAACACGCACCCGAGGCCTACAAAGCCATGGTCGGCCTGGAGCAAGCCCTGGCCAAGAGTGGCCTTGAGAGTTCGTTGCTGGAGCTGGTACGCCTGCGCGCTTCGCAGATCAACGGCTGCGCCTACTGCGTCAACCTGCATGCCAACGATGCGCGCAAGGCGGGTGAAACCGAGGCACGTTTGCAGACCTTGTGCGTGTGGCGCGAAACCGCTTACTTCACACCGCGTGAACGTGCGGCGCTGGCCTGGGTCGAAAGCCTGACCCGCCTGCCAGAGCACGGCGCACCGCAGGGGCAATATGAAGCCTTGCAGGAGCACTTCGAGCCGGCCGAAGTGGCGAACCTGACCTTGGCGATTGCCACCATCAATGCCTGGAACCGCTTCGGGGTCGGCTTTGCCATGGTGCCGGCCTGATCATTCATTGATTGCCTGTACCGGCCAACCGCGCCCGATAGCTGCCGGGGCTGTGGCCGGTCCACTTCTTGAATGCCCGGTGAAACGCGCTGGGCTCTTGAAACCCCGCTTGCTCGGCAATTTCGGCAATGCTCAGCTCGCCTTCGCGCAACCGCTCGAAGGCCATCGCCCGGCGCACCTCATCCTTGATCTGCTGATAGGACCGCCCCTCACGCTCCAACTGCCGGCGGAACGTACTGGCACTGATCCCCTGCTGTTGCGCCAGGGCCGTCAACGTCGGCCACTGCCCATAGCGCAGGGCCCGCAGGTGCCGATACACCTCGGCCACCAGGCCGTTCTGGTTGCGAAAACGGATCACCAGCCCCTGCGGCGCACTGCGCAGAAAGGTCTTCAAGGCCGCCAGGTCCTGCACCACTGGCAGGCGCAGATAGGCGCTGTCGAACTCCACCTCGGTGCGCCCGCTGCCCAGGCGCAGGTCTGGCCCCCACAGCAGCAGGTCGTCCTCCTGGGCCGGACGTAACTCGGCCAGCTCGGTGCGATCGATGGCGATCCGCCGCCCGGCCAGCCAGCACAGCATGCCGATCATCAGCACCAGGTAGGTTTCCTCGGCATACACCCGAGTCAGCGGGTCGGCAATGTTCGACTGCACACTGATCAGCGCCCGCCCGCCACGTACGGTCAGGCTGCCCTGCAAATCACGCAGGAACAGGCCGAAACCGCCCATGCACTGGCGCAAGGCCTTTTCCAGGTTCGGTTCGAGGATCAAGCCCCGGCAGATCAGGGCAAAACTGCCCAGCGGCATGCCATGGCTGTCGAGGCGGAAAAATTCATCGTCCAGGCGCTGGATCAACGCCAGCCATAGCTGGGCGAACGCCTTGGCCGGCACCCGTGCCTGGGGCTGGTCGAGCAATTGCGGGGCGATGCCCACCGCCAGCAGCTGAGCGTCGCGCTCGGCGGGGCTGTCGCGCAGGGCATGGAGCATGGCGTTGAGGAAGTACACGGCGACCGAATCGCTATCGCGCATGGTGGTTTTCGCTGTCTATGCTGAGTGGCAAAAAGTGCCAGGTTGTTTGAACAGATCCGGCATAGGCTGCCACAGAGCCTTTGCCTAGACTCGGACCCACTCCGGGATATCGTCGGCCATTCTCGCAGAGCCTGGCCCAGTCCCGCCATGCCTTCGCAATCGGAGCCCCTATGAGCAGCGCAGAAATCTACGTCGTCAGTGCCGTCCGTTCAGCCATTGGTGGCTTCGGCGGTTCCCTCAAGGACCTGCCGCTGGCCGACCTGGCCAGTGCCGTGACCCGCGCCGCCATCGAGCGTTCGGGCCTTGCCGCCGAGCAAGTCGGCCACCTGGTGATGGGCACGGTGATCCCTACCGAACCACGTGACGCGTACCTTGCGCGGGTAGCGGCAATGAACGCCGGCATCCCCAAGGAAACCCCGGCATTCAACGTCAATCGCCTGTGCGGCTCTGGCCTGCAGGCCATCGTCTCGGCAGCCCAAGGCTTGCTGTTGGGCGACACCGAGGTGGCCGTGGCGGCCGGCGCCGAATCCATGAGCCGTGGCCCGTACCTGTTGCCACAGGCCCGCTGGGGGGCGCGCATGGGTGACTTGCAAGGCATCGACTACACCGTCGGCGTACTGCATGACCCGTTCCAGCACTTCCACATGGGCATCACCGCCGAAAACGTCTCGGCCAAGCACGGCATCACCCGCGAAATGCAGGACGAACTGGCCCTGACCAGCCAGCGCCGCGCCGCCCGTGCCATTGCCGAAGGCCGCTTCGACAGCCAGATCGTGCCGCTGGAGCTGAAAACCCGCAAAGGCAGTGTGCAGTTCAGTGTCGACGAACACGTACGTGGCGATGTCACCGCCGAACAACTGGCCGGCATGAAGCCGGTGTTCAAGAAAGACGGCACCGTTACCGCCGGCAACGCCAGCGGTATCAACGATGGCGCCGCCGGCCTGGTGCTGGCCACGGGTGACGCGGTGCGCCGCCTGGGCCTGAAGCCGCTGGCACGCCTGGTGGGTTATGCCCACGCCGGTGTCGAGCCCGAATTGATGGGCCTTGGGCCGATCCCGGCCACCCGCAAGGTGCTGGAAAAGACCGGCCTGAAGCTGCAGGACCTGGACGTGATCGAGTCCAACGAAGCTTTCGCCGCCCAGGCCTGCGCCGTGGCCCGCGAGTTGGGCTTCGACCCGGAAAAGGTCAACCCCAACGGCTCGGGCATTTCTCTGGGCCACCCGGTAGGCGCCACTGGCGCGATCATCGCCACCAAGGCCATCCATGAGCTGCAGCGCATCCAGGGCCGCTACGCCCTGGCCACCATGTGCATCGGTGGCGGCCAAGGCATCGCCGTTGTCTTCGAGCGCGTTTGAGGGAGCCTGGTACATGAGCATTGAACAGATCGCCGTGATCGGCGCCGGCACCATGGGCAACGGCATTGCCCAGGTGTGCGCGGTCGCCGGCTACCAGGTGCTGTTGGTGGATGTTTCCGACGCTGCGCTGGAGCGCGGTGTGGCCACCTTGAGCAAAAACCTGGAACGCCAGGTCAGCAAGGGCACCCTGGAAGCGGACAAGGCGGTGGCGGCGAAAGCACGCATCCGCACCAGCACCGACTACACCCAGCTCAGCAGTGCGCAGCTGGTGATCGAGGCCGCCACCGAGAACCTGCAGCTCAAGCAGCGCATCCTGCAACAAGTGGCCGCCAACGTCGCCGCCGACTGCCTGATCGCCACCAATACCTCGTCGCTGTCGGTCACCCAGCTGGCCGCCAGCATCGAACACCCCGAGCGCTTCATTGGCGTGCACTTCTTCAACCCGGTGCCAATGATGGCGCTGGTCGAGATCATTCGCGGCCTGCAGACCAGCGACAGCACCTACGCACAGGCGCTGGTGGTGACCGAAAAAGTCGGCAAGACGCCGATCACCGCTGGCAACCGCCCAGGCTTCGTGGTCAACCGCATCCTGGTGCCGATGATCAACGAGGCGATCTTCGTGCGCCAGGAAGGCCTGGCCAGTGCCGAGGACATCGACACCGGCATGCGCCTGGGCTGCAACCAGCCGATCGGCCCTCTGGCCCTGGCCGACCTGATTGGCCTGGATACCCTGCTGGCGATCATGGAGGCCTTCCATGAAGGCTTCAACGACAGCAAGTATCGTCCTGCCCCGCTGCTCAAGGAAATGGTCGCGGCCGGTTGGCTGGGGCGCAAGAGCGGTCGCGGTTTCTTCACTTACTGAGGACAAGGCGCCATGCCCCCGGTCAATGCCGCAATGCGCTGTGCCAACTTTGAAGAGCGACGTGACCGGGCCATGGCGCTGTTTGCCGAAAAGGGCTTTGGCCAGGTCAGCATGCGCGAGCTGGCGGCCCATGTGGGGCTGACCGCCGGCTCGCTGTACCATCACTTCCCCAGTAAGCAGGACCTGTTGTACGACTTGATCGAGGAGTTGTACGAGGAGCTGCAGGCCACCCTGGACCAAGGACGACGGGCCATGGCACGTGGTGCGTCGGCATTGAGCTGCCTGATTGCCGCGCACTGGCAGTTGCATGCCGAGCGCCCGCTGCAGTTTCGCCTGGCCGAGCGCGACCTGTGCTGCCTGAGCGATGACCAGCGGGCACGCCTGGCCTTGTTGCGCAAGCGTTACGAGGCGGGGTTGCTGAGGTTGATCGCGCCGCAGGCGGCGTTGCAGGGGGAGGCTTTGGTGGCCACCGCGCATGTTGTGGCGACGCTGCTGAACCAGTTGCCGGGGATGTTGAAGGCACTCCCCGAGGAACAGGGGCTGGGGTTGATGGAGAGCATGTTGATGGGTGGATTGGAGCGGACCCTGCGTTAGACACGGCCACTGTAGGAGCGGCCTTGTGTCGCGAAAGGGTCGCGAAGCGGCCCCAGGATTTCAGCCTGCAGCCGATGTTGCTGGGGCTGCTGCGCAGCCCTTTCGCGACACAAGGCCGCGCCTACAGGAATAGCGTTTTACCTGCAGGCTTCAGCGCAGCAGTGCCTGGATCTGCTCGTGCAAGGTATCCAGGTCGAATGGCTTGGCCAGGATCGGAGCCTTGCGGGTGATCGGGCTGCCAGACTCGAGAATCTCCGCCGGGTAGCCGCTGATGAAGATGACCTTCAAGTCCGGTCGTAACTTCACGGCGGGCTCGGCTATCTCCACCCCGGAGATACCTCCCGGCAAGCGGAAGTCCGTCACCATCAGGTCCAGGTGCGGTTTGCTGGCCAGGATAGCGAACGCCTGCTCGCCATCTTCGGCCACCAGTACGTGGTACCCCTCGCCCGCCAGGTAGTCGCGCAAAATCATGCGAATCGCCGGTTCATCCTCGACGACCAGAACCACATCTTGTGCATCTTCACTCATGTTAACGCCTTGAAATGCTTACAGTTGGCCATCAGACCCCAGGCTTACGCAGAGGTTGCCCGCGCCTGGTCGTTTTGTTGTTCGTGTTTTGCCAGCGGTAATTCCAAGGTGAAGGTGGCGCCTTTGCCCTCTTCACTTTCGACCTGTATACGCCCGCCGTGGGCCTGGACGATCTGTTCCGAAATATACAGCCCCAACCCCAACCCGCCACTGGCCTGCTGGGCGGCGACCCGCTCGAACTGCTGGAAAATGCGCTGCTGGTTGGCTGCATCAATGCCGATCCCCTGGTCTTGCACCTGCACACACGCCAGGCCGTCCTGTTTGAATACGCGCACCTGCACCGGCTTGCGTTCACCGTAACGCAACGCATTGGACAACAGGTTGGCTACCACTTGCTCAATGCGAAATTCGTCCCACTCGCCTTGCAGCGGTTCGCAGCGTTGCAGCTCCACGTAGGTTTCCAGCGCCGTGGCCTGGGCGGTGAAGTTCTCTACCAGCCCCCGCACCAGTTGCCCCAGGTCGAACACCTTGGGCCGCAGGGACAGTTTGCCGGTTCGGATGCGCGATACATCGAGCATGTCTTCGATCAGGCGTATCAGGCTGTTGATCTGCCGTTCGTCGCGCTCGACCATGGCCTGCAGCTTATCGCCACTGAAGGCAGCGAGGTTGCCGCGCGCCAGGTGCATCTTGCGCAGCTGGGTTTCCAGGATCAGCCCATTGAGTGGGGTGCGCACCTCGTGGGAGACGATCGACATGAAGTCATCACGCATGCGCACGGCATGTTCCAGCTCAACTCGCGCCGTCTGCAGTTGGGTCAGCAGCAGCTCCTGCTCCTGACGGCTGCGCTCCAATGCCTGCAATTGGCGGTCCAGCACTTTACGCTGGCGGTACAGGTCGACGAACACCGACACCTTGCTCTTCACCGCCAGGGTGTCGAGCGGCTTGTACAGGAAGTCCACTGCACCGCTCTCGTAGCCTTTGAAGGCATAGTTCATCTCGCGCCCGGCAGCAGTGACGAAGACGATGGGGATATTGCGGGTTTTTTCCGTGCCGCGCATCAGTTCGGCCAGCTCGAAGCCGTTCATGCCCGGCATCTGCACATCGAGGATGGCCAGGGCGAACTCGTGTTCAAGCAACAGCGACAACGCCGCTTCGGCAGACTGAGCCTGGTGCACCTCGCGGTCTTCTCCCTGGATCAGGGCGGCGAGGGCCAGCAGGTTCTCCGGCAGATCGTCGACGATCAGCAGTTTGGCGATGGTGTGGCTTAGCATGCGCTGGGTTCCAGGGCGGCGAGCAATTGCTCGATGCCACTCAGAGAAAGAATATGGTCGGGCTGGTGCAGGGCCAGGGCGGCCTCCGGCATCAGCGCAACCTGTGCGTCACGAGGGTCCTGGACGAGGGTCCTGCCCCCATTGTTCTTGATATAGGCAAGCCCTTGGGCGCCGTCTTCATTGGCACCGGTGAGCAGCACACCAAGCAGGCCGTCGCCATAGGCGTCGGCAGCGGACATGAACAGGTAGTCGATTGCCGGCCTGGAAAAATGCACCGGCGGCTCCTGGCTCAACGACAGGGTGAAATCACGCTCCACCGACAGGTGGTAGCCGGGCCCGGCCACGTAGATCAGGCCGGGGCGCAATGGCTCCTTGTCCTGTGCCTCGTGCACCGGCCGGTGCAGACGGCGCTGCAGCACTGCAGCCAACTGACTGTGGCGGTTATCCGGCAAATGCAGCACGCACAGCACAGGGATGGCGAAGCTGGCCGGCAACCCGCCCAGCACCGTGAACAACGCCGTCACGCCGCCTGCCGAGGCACCGATCACCACCGCACGCACGCCGTTCATGATTTACGGTAGATCCGCTCGGGTTTGACCAGCGGCTCAAAACGCTCGCTGTAGGCCGAGAAGTCCACCGACTCCTTGCTGCCCAGCACCAGGAAGCCGCGGTGGCACAACGACTCGTGGAACAACCCGAGGGCGCGATCCTGCAGCTCCTTGTTGAAGTAGATGAGCACGTTGCGGCACGACACCAACTGGGTTTCGGAAAACACGCTGTCGGTGGCCAGGCTGTGGTCGGCAAAGGTCACGTTGTCGCGCAGGGTGCTGTCCATGATGGCGTTGCCGTAGGCCGCCGTGTAGTACTCGGAAAAGTCCCGGCGACCACCGGCCATGCGGTAGTTCTCGGCGTACTCGCGCATGCTCTGCATCGAGTAGATGCCCTGCTTGGCCTTGTCCAGCGAATGCGGGTTGATGTCGGTGGCGTAGATGATGGTGCGTTCCAGCAGGCCCTCTTCACGCAGCAGGATGGCCATCGAATACACCTCCTCGCCCGTGCTGCAGCCGGCAATCCACACCTTGATCGACGGCCAGGTGCGCAGCAGCGGCACCACTTCGTTACGCAACGCCAGGAAGTGCCCCGGGTCGCGAAACATCTCGCTGACAGGGATCGTCAGGTACTGCAGCAACTGCATGAACATGCCGGGGTCGTGCAGCACGCGCTCTTGCAGCGCCGACACCGTCAAGCAGTCGAACTGGCGCAGCGCGTGCAGGATCCGGCGCTTGATCGAAGCGCCGGAATAGTTGCGAAAATCGTAGCTGTACTTGAGGTAGATGGCCTCGATCAGCAAGCGGATTTCGATGTCGGTATTACGTTCGCTAGTCAAATTCGCTCCAGTTGCGGCAACCATACACGGATCAACGAGAACAGACGGTCCAGGTCGATCGGCTTGGCCAGGTAATCATTGGCCCCGGCCTGCAGGCAACGCTGCTGGTCATCCTTCATGGCCTTGGCGGTCACGGCGATGATCGGCAGCTTGCGCCAGCGCGGTTGCTGGCGGATCAGGCGGGTGGCCTCGAAACCGTCCATTTCCGGCATCATCACGTCCATCAGCACCAGGTCGATGTCGTCATGCTGCTCCAGGCGTTCGATGGCCTCACGGCCGTTACGGCCGATCTCGACGATTGCGCCCTTGTGCTCCAGGGCGCTGGTGAGGGCGAAGATGTTACGCACATCATCGTCTACCAGCAGCACCTTGCGCCCCTCGAACACCTTGTCGCGGCTGCGGGCGGTCTTGAGCATGCGCTGGCGCTCGTTGGACAGCTGCGACTCGACCTTGTGCAGGAACAGCGTCACTTCGTCGAGCAGGCGCTCCGGCGAGCGCGCACCCTTGATGATGATCGAGCGCGAGTACTTGAGCAGGTCGGCTTCTTCTTCGCGGGTCAGGTTGCGCCCGGTGTACACGATCACCGGCGGGAAGGAACGGATATCCTCGGCGGTCATGCGCTTGAGCAGCTCGTTGCCAAGCATGTCCGGCAGCTTCAGGTCGATGATCATGCAGTCGTAGATGTTCTCGCGCAGCAGCGCAAGCGCGTCCTGGGCAAACGCCACGGCGGTGATCTCGACATCGTCGTCGCCGATCAGCCGGGCAATGCTCTCGCGCTGCAGGTCGTCGTCTTCCACCAGCAGGATGTGCTTGAGCTTCTGGGTCAGTTTGGCTTCCAGGCGCGCGAACACTTCCTTGAGCTCTTCGCGGCTGGTGGGCTTGACCGCATAACCGACAGCGCCCATGTGCATGGCGGCCTCGACCCGGTCTTCCACAGAAATGATATGCACCGGAATATGCCGGGTGCCGGCTTGCTCCTTCAGGCGTTGCAGCACGGTCAGGCCGGAATGGTCGGGCAGGCGCATGTCCAGCAGGATCGCATCGGGGATGTACTGGGCGGCCAGCTCGAAGCCTTCGTCGGCGCCCTGCGCCACCAGGCAGCTGTAACCCAGCTCGTGGGCCAGGTCGAAGAGGATGCGGGCAAAGTTCGGTTCGTCTTCGATCACCAGGATGCAGCGGTTGCTGAACGGTGCGCGCTCGCGGTCGTCGACAAATGCCAATGCCGGGCGTTTTGGCGCTGACACCACCGGCACCTGCGGCGCGGGTGGCAACGTATCGACCGCCGGACGCAGGCTGAGCGGCTCGACGTCCTGCGCCAGGCGCTCATAGTGCTCCGGCAGAATCAGACTGAACACGCTGCCCTGGCCGGGGCTGCTGTCGACGTTGATCTGCCCGCCGAGCAAATGCGCCAGGTCTCGGGAAATCGACAGGCCCAGGCCGGTGCCGCCATAACGGCGGTTGCTGGTGCCATCGACCTGATGGAAGGCACCGAAAATCGCCTGCTGCTGGTCGGCCGCAATGCCGATACCAGTATCGCGCACGGCAAACACGATGCCCGTGCCAGGCTGGTAGCCAATGTTCAGGCTGACCTTGCCACGCTCAGTGAACTTGATGGCATTGGACAGCAGGTTCTTGAGGATCTGTTCAAGGCGCTGGCGGTCGGTGAACAGGGTGGCCGGCACCTGTGCCTCGGCCGTTACCTCGAAGGCCAGGCCCTTGTGCCCGGCCAGCGGTTCGAACATCCCGCGCAGGCCCTCGACCAGGCGCTCCACCTGGGTGCTTTCTGGCCGCACTTCGAGCTTGCCGGCCTCGACCTTGGCGATATCGAGAATATCGTTGATCAAGTTGAGCAGGTCGTTACCAGCCGAGTAGATCGACTCGGCAAACTTCACCTGCTCGTCGCTGAGGTTGCCTTCGGCGTTCTCCGCCAGCAGCTTGGCCAGGATCAGCGAGCTGTTCAGCGGCGTGCGCAGTTCGTGGGACATGTTGGCGAGGAATTCGGACTTGTACTTGCTAGAGCGCTGCAACTCGTCGGCACGTGCCTGCAGTTCTTCCTGGGCCTGGACCAGTTCGTCATTCTTGCGGTCCAGCGCCTCGGTACGCTCGGACAACTGCTCGTTGGTCTGCTCCAGTTCCGCCTGCTGGGTTTCCAGGTGGGCCTGGGACTCCTTGAGCACGCGCGATTGCTCTTCCAGCTCTTCGTTAGCGGTTTTCAGTTCTTCCTGCTGCACTTGCAGCTCTTCGTTCAACTGCTGGGTCTCGGCCAGCACTTCCTGCAAACGCTGACGGTAGCGGGCGCTTTCGATGGAAATGCCCAGGTTGCCGCCCAGTCGCTCCATCAGCTCGTTGTCGCGCGCCTGCAAAGGCCGCAGGAAGCCCAGTTCGACCACGCCGTTGATCCCACCATCGTCGATCGCAGGCATCAGCAAGGCATTACGTGGCAGGCCGCTGCCGAGGCCGGAACTCAGGCGATAGTAGTCTTCGGGCAGGTCTTCAAGGCACAGCAGGCGACCTTCGCGCACCGCTTGTGCCAACAGGCCATCATGATCGCCCTTTACCTGCTCCCGAGCCTGCTCTTCAGCATCCAGGCCATAGGTAGCCACCCGTACCAGGCGGCCATGCTCATCACGCACATACACCGCCCCCACCACACTGCCCATGTAAGCGGCAAAAAAGCGCAGGATGTTGTCACCCAGCATCGGCAGGGTCAGTTGGCCCAGTACCTGTTCGGCCAGCTGGGTCTGCCCGTTGCGCAGCCAGGCCTGGTGCTCCAGGCGCTCGGCCGCACGCTGCTGGGCCTTGGCGTTTTCTTCGTAGCTGCCAGACAGCGCCAGCAGGTCGCGCCGGCCCAGGTAGGCGAGCAAGGCACTCAGGCCGACGATGAACAGCACGAACACCGAAATGGCCGTGACGGTAACGCTGCTGACCTTTTCGTTACGGGCCATGCGCAATTGCTGTTCAGTGCCGATCAGGCCGTCGAACTCCTTGCGGATCTCGTCGGTCAGGCGCTTGCCGCGGCCATTGCCGATCGATGCCTGATAGTCGCCTTGGGTGCGGCGCAGGGCAATCATCTCGCTGCCGAAGGTGTTCCAGGCTTGCTGCAAGGCGATCAGCCGGTCGATACGGTCGACCTGCTGCGGGTTGTCTTCGACCATGCCACGCAGGCTTTGCAGGCTGCCGAGAATGCGCGGCTTGGCCACCTCGTAGGGGTCAAGGAAACGCTCGTCGCCCGTGATCAGGAAACCGCGCATGCCGGTTTCCATGTCGATCGACAGCTTGACCGTTTCGTTGGCATTGCCGATCACCCGGTCGGTGTGCTCGACCCACTGCATGGCTGAGAGCAGGTAGTTGATCACCGCGACGAAGGCCACGGCCCCCAGCAGGCCCACCCCCAGAGGGAGGCCGATGTTGCGGCTCAACAGCTTGCGAAAGCTGCGCTGGTCCATCGAGGCTGATTGAATCATGAGAAAACGCCCGAGCAAGAAAAGTCCATTGAAAAGAGTGGCCGATCAGTCATTGTTGTTATCTGCCACTGCGCCGTCCTGATAAGCGAGTCTAACCAGCTTTGACGGGTCTGGCAGGGCATTTAGCCAGTATTTGAAGGTTGCGTTCGGGAATCGTTCCATCTATTTGCATGGATCGGTATCCTCGGGAACTTCTGATGCCGCGCGGTGCACAGATTAAAGACACTCATTTGTACAGGATCCGAACCATGCACCTTCTGGTAGTCGAAGACGACGACATCGTCCGTATGCTGATGGTCGAAGTGCTCGACGAACTGGGCTACAACGTCATCGAGGCAGAAGACGCCGCGGCCGCCCTGCGGGTACTCGAAGACCCGAACCAGGCGCTGGCACTGATGATGACCGATGTGGGCTTGCCGGACATGCGAGGCGAGTTACTGGCGGGGAAAGCACGCGAACTGCGGCCGCTGTTGCCCGTGCTGTTCGCCAGTGGCTATGCCGACAGCTTCAATGTGCCCGAAGGCATGCACCTGATCGGCAAGCCGTTCAGCATCGACCAGTTGCGGGACAAGGTGGTGGCTATTCTGGGTAACCCTTGATAGGGGTATCGCCAACTACAGCGCCCTGCGCAAGAGGTAGGTGTCCATGATCCACCCCTTGCGCAGCCGCTCCCGCTCACGCACTTGCAGTATTTGCGCCTTCACTGCCTGCAATGGCCCGGCAATCAGTACCTCGTCCTCCGTCCCCAGGTACGCGCCCCAATAGATCATCAACGCCGGGTCATCGAGCAGGGCGAACGCGCTTTGCCCGTCGAGCATCACCACAACATTGTCGATAGGCCCATGCCCGCCCAGTCGCCGCCCCGGCAGCACGGTCAGCGGCTCACCAATGCGGTTGAGCGGCACTTGGTGGCGCGCTGCCAGAGCCTGAACGCTGCTGATGCCAGGGACTACCTGCAGGCGCAGCGCCACGCCGCGCTCGCGGACCAGGTCGAGAATACGCAGGGTGCTGTCATACAGGGTCGGCTCGCCCCACAGCAAAAAGGCGCCAGTCTCCCCGTCGCCAATTTCCTGCTCGATCAGTTGGGCATACAGCGCAGCGCGCTGCCGGTGCCAGTCGTGCACCGCGCCCTGGTAGTCATCCGCCTGACCATCGCGCACAGGGTCGGCCACCTGCACCAGGCGGTAACCGCCCTCGGGACGGTAGCGTTGCAGAATTGCCTTGCGCAGTTGCACCAGGTCATCCTTGTCGCGGCCCTTGTCGAGCACGAAGAACACGCAAGCGCTACGCAGCGCGTCGACTGCCTCATAAGTGACCTGGCGCGGGTCACCCGCGCCGATGCCGATCAACAACAGGTCTTTCATTGCCCTGCCCTTTGCGGGAACCAGCAGCCATTGTCAGGCGGCCACCGGTATTTGGCAAAGCGACGGCTTAGAAGATCGAGAAGTTGTAGCTGACAATGACCCGTGTTTCATCCATGTCACGTGCCCACTTTTCATAGTTGCTGCGGTAAGTGGAATTACGCAGGCGCACGCTGACATCCTTGAAAGTGCCACTTTGCACTTGGTACTTGAACTCAGTGTCGCGTTCCCATTCCTTACCTTCGGCACTGCTGCCCGGCACCTTGATGGAGTCGCCATTGATATAACGGGTGAAGAAGGTCAGGCCAGGCACCCCCAGTGCCTTGAAGTCGTAGTCATAGCGCACTTGCCAGGAACGCTCCTGGGCGGCGGCGAAGTCGTTGACCTGGGCATAGTTGACCAGGTATGGGTTGCTGCCATCCAGATACGGCATGGCGCTGTCGCCATACATGCGCTGCCAGCCGGCACTCACCTTGTGGCCACCCAGGCTGTAGCCAAGCATGCCGCTGAACGCGCGGTGGTCGATTGCGCCGGCACGGGCATTGCCGATGTCATCGCTCTTGATCAGGCGCAGGTCGGCAGACAGGCTACCCACTGCCAGCGGCTGGCTGGCCACCAGGCCGAGGAAGTGCTGGCGATAGATGTTTTCCAGCTTGGCGACCTGGTACTGGGCGCTGATCCGCTCGTTGAAACGGTAATCGACACCGGCCAGGTCGAAGTGGTCGGCTTCGGTATCGCAGGCATAGCGCTTGTTCTTGCAGTGCACGCGAATGTCCTGGCGGTCGGTAGAGTCCCGAGCGGTATATTTGTCCAGCCGCGCCACGGTGAACTTCAGGTTGCGCAATTCTTCGGAGGTGAGCATGGCGCCGTGGAACATGGTCGGCAGCAGGCGGCCATCGTTGTACTTGAGCAACGGCACATCCGGCATCATCGAACCGTATTTGAGCACGGTGTTGGAAACCTTGACCTTGGCCGCCAGGCCCATCTTCGCGTACTGGTCGGCAGAGCCGCGCGGATCATGCCCGGAAGACGGCAGCAAACCACTGTTACTGTCGGCAGGGCTGGAATCCAGTTTGAAGCCGAACATGCCCAGCGCATCAACACCAAAGCCTACCGGCCCTTGCGTATAACCCGACTGCACATTGAGGATGAAGCCTTGTGCCCATTCTTCGCGCTTGGACGCGCCCTGGCTGGAACTGCTGTGGCCGTCCCGGAAATCCCGGTTGAAATAGACATTGCGTGCTTCGACCTTGGCACTACTGTCTTCAAGAAAACCGGCGGCCTGGGCGTTGACGCCGGCACACAACAGGAACAGGCCGGCAACACGACGCCCAGGGGCGTGAGGGAAAGGGGCAAACATGCGAGAGAACATCCAGAATGAAGACAAGTTAACAACCTGTGGCGCGCGTTGGCCACGGTACTGCGGGAGCCGAACAATAGCCGACCATCATCTGAAATGATCGCGCAAAGGCTCTGGAACGGGCCATTGGACCATGGTCTAAGCACCTTGAGGGGCAGCCGGAAAAAAGCCGTGAAATAGCGCACGCAAAACTAGGAAAGTTCCCGTATTACTTATAAAAAGTTAGCGGTTTACCCAGTACCCATGAATGACTACACTCGATATCAGCGAACAGCAAATCCCACCCGCGTGGCCGGCGTTTTACGCTTATTCAATGTTCGTCACGCCCTGCCACGACTGACGTACAGGAGTGATTACAGTGTCCAGACTTGCAGAGTTTCGTGCTGCCGAAAAAGCGCTCCAGGAACAGATGGCGCAACTGGAAGCGTTGAAAAAGGATGCCGGCCTCAAACGCGAAATCGAATTCGAGCAGAAACTAGTCGGCCTGATGAAAAGCTATGACAAGAGCCTGCGCGATATCATCGCCATCCTCGACCCCAAGGCAGTAGCCCGCGCTTCCAGCGCAGCGCCCAAGCAACAACGCCGCCCGCGCGTGGTAAAGGTGTACCAGAACCCACACACCGGCGAGCGAATCGAGACCAAAGGCGGCAACCACCGCGGCCTCAAGGCCTGGAAAGAACAGTACGGGGCCGCCACCGTGGAAAGCTGGGTACGCTGATGAAACGTCCACACCTGCTTCACACTTTTTTCACAAAGGCTGGCTCAGTATCGAGACAGCTAAAGGACTAGCGACCCCATCACGCGCCCGCACATGCGGGCCTCTAATTCCAGCGCCCTGCCTTGTGCAGGGCGCTTTCATTTGCGCAATCGGCGCACTGCCGTATCATGGCCAGCCTGTCTGTTTTGCCGGCGCCCTGCGCCCGGCCCCGTCTCAGGAGTTCCCATGAGCCTGCACGATCTGCAAACCCTGCCTGGCGTCACCGCGCAACCTGACGCCGCCACCGCCCAGTTCGTCTTCAACCACACCATGCTGCGGGTCAAGGACATCGAGAAGTCGCTGGACTTCTACACCCGCGTCCTGGGCTTCCGCCTGGTCGACAAGCGTGATTTCCCAGAAGCCGCGTTCAGCCTTTACTTCCTGGCCTTGGTCGATCCGGCGCAGATTCCCGCCGATGACACCGCACGCCACCAATGGATGAAGTCGATCCCTGGCGTGCTGGAGCTGACCCACAACCACGGCACCGAAAACGATGCCGAGTTTGCCTACCACAACGGCAACACCGACCCGCGCGGTTTTGGCCACATCTGCATTTCGGTGCCCGACGTACGCGCCGCTTGCGCGCGCTTCGAAGCACTGGATGTACCGTTCCAGAAACGCCTGCAGGATGGGCGTATGAACCACCTGGCGTTCGTCAAGGACCCGGACGGTTACTGGGTCGAAGTGATCCAGCCAACCGAACTCAAAGGGTAAGCGTTCGTCGCGGCTCGCTCGTCGGGCCGGGAACTCCCGGCCCCTTGCTGTGGTATATGAAGGTAACCGCTTCACATGCCACAGCGAGGTAAGGACGATGCAATCTCTTCACTGTGAATACCGCGAGCACACCATCACCGCCAGCGTGATGCCCCATCCTGACTCCCCCCTGCCCTATGCCGCCGGCTGCCTGATCACCACACCCGACGGGCACACCAGCAAGCGTCTGTCGATGCCGATGCAGTTTTTCTCCGACCTTGAAAATGCTCAGCATGTGTCGCTGGCCCATGGCCGGGCGTTGGTCGACCATCAGTTGGATGACGGGCACAAGGTGTTCTGACCCTGTCTTATCCTGTACTGGCCCTTTCGCGGCTAAAGCCGCGAAAGGGCCAGTACAGCAATAATCAGATATCCCGGGCGTACGCCACTGCCGCGTCTACCTGCGCCCGCGTCGGCCTTACCCCGGTGTACAGCACAAACTGCTCCAGCGCCTGCAGCGCAATGACCTCCAGCCCAGTGATCACCGGCTTGCCCAACGCTTGGGCCTGGCGGATCAGCGGCGTTTGCGCCGGCATCGCTACCACATCGAATACCCGCTCCGCTGCCGCAATGGCCTGCTCGGAAAACGCCAGCACATCTGCCTCTGGCCCGCCCGCCATACCGATCGGTGTCACGTTCACCAGCATTGGCGGGCAGATGTCGCCCAGCTGTGGCAACAAGCGGTAACCGCACACATCCGCCAGCTGCCGCCCGGCCTGCTCGTTGCGCGCAACGATGATGCCTTCGGCAAACCCGGCATCGCGCAGGGCACTGGCCACGGCCTTGGCCATCCCCCCACTGCCACGCAGGGCAAACGCGGTGCCTGGGTCGACCTGGTGCTGCGCCAGCAACTGACGCACAGCCAGGTAATCGGTGTTGTAAGCCTTCAAGTGGCCATTGCTGTTGACCAGGGTATTGACCGATTCAATGGCTTGCGCTGACGGGTCGATTTCATCGACCAAGGCCATGCAGGCCTCCTTGTATGGCATCGACACCCCACAGCCGCGAATACCCAGCGCGCGGATACCCGCCACCGCCGCCGGCAGGTCATCGGTGCGCATGGCCTTGTAGTAAAAGTCCAAACCCAGCTGCTGGTAGAGGTGGTTGTGAAAGCGCACGCCGAAGGTACCAGGGCGGCCGGCCAAGGAAATGCACAGCACGGTATCTCTGCTGGGAGTTGTCGACATAACCTGCTCCTTAGTCATAACTGAAACGTTTGTTCAGCGTAACAGAGGCAACCACTGGTCGTCCCTTACACAACCTTTACCGTTCCCCTGTGCTCAGCTGACGGAGACTGGAGTCATAGTAATAAGGCCCCAAGCGTGGGGTTTTCCTGCGAGGTTGTTTTATGAACCGTCACATTCCCGGAATCGCCCTGCTGGTCGGTGCCTTGGCCATCAGCGGGCCTGCTGCAGCCCACGGCGGTTATGGCCATGGCGGCGGTGGTTGGTATGGGCCAGGCCCCCTGCTAGGTGCTGCCGTGGTCGGTGCCGTGGTTGGGGCGACGGTTTATGGCGGGCGTGACCGCACCGTGTACGTCGAACGCCAGCCAGTCTATTACGCGCCTCCCCCGGTGTACGTGCAACCGCCACCACAGCCGGTGTACTACCAGCCGTACTACGCACCCGCGCCACCGCCCCCAGGCTACCGCCCTTATTACGGCCCGCCACCGGTGTACTACGGCCCGCCACGCTGGTAACGGTTGATAGAACTAATGACCACTATCGAGGAAGTTGATTTCAAAGCGTTCCGGCTGCTGCGTATGGTAGAGCCATGTTTCACAGGAGGTCCTCATGGCCACTATTCAGATCATGTCCGTTGTCGGTAGCGCCGTCCCCGTTTCACTGCGTGAACAGGGCCTGTTGGCATGCTGGTACCTGGTGCGTAACGGTGAGGCCGTGAGCGGCCCGATGCCGACGCTTGCCTCGGCCCAGGCCCTGGTTGAGCAGTTGCAACCCGGCACCCTGGTCGCCTGACCCGAATTTGTTGTGCGTTGCTCCCTACGCCCTTGTGCCCGCCAATCTGGCGGGCTTTTTTTTGCTTGGGCCACCCCTCAGGGATGAGGGCTGCGACCAGACTGGTTGGTCAGGGCCATGACCTTGCCTTGCAGCCGCCCCACGGTCATCACCAGTTCGTTTCGCTCCTTGGCGAGCTGATCAGCTTTAGCCTCTGCCTCTCTTCGGGCGTCCCGTTCGATGTCCAGCAGTTCTGTCAGGCGGTGGATGACCGCAATATCCGCACTGTCCATCGCGCGGTCGACCGCATCCCTGGACAACCACTTGCGCAGCCACAGAAATGCACCCAGCAAAACAGTACCCGTACCGCTCAGCCAAGTGACTGTGCCCGGGCCGAGGTCGGTCGGATCCATGTGCACCTCATTACAGATGATGATGTGATAAGCCTTGGAGAAAATTGCCTCGGTGGCTTTCCTTGTTCGCCCATTTAATTTAGCCTACAGCTAACATCGCCACAAGAGCCAATTTAGCCATGCGCATATTTAGCAGCCAGCTAAACACTGGCATGCTTCACCCCATGGATATTTACGAAATTCGCAAGCTCAACCTGATCAAGCTGATCGGTAGCCAGAGGAAAGGATCCTGCGCAGAGCGCTGGGGGATGGCGCCTGCCCATCTGAGCCAGATCCTTTCCGACAAGACCGCGAAGAACCTGGGTGATGACGTGGCCCGTCGCATCGAGGGCATCGAAGGTTTGCCACGGGGTTGGTTCGATGCGGTGACGCCAGGCGAGCACACGCAAGTTGGCGTCGAGGTGGCTGACAGCAAGCTTTCTGCAGCCGACCTGGTCAAGCAGATGCTGGCAAGAAGCGGTAAAGGTATCCCCGAAGAAACCCGGCAACGGTTGCTGGCCGCTGCGCAAGAGCCAGCAGATACCCCACTGGTGAAGGCTGAGCGGGTTCGCCCTGGCCTGGTCGGTGATGAAGTGTGGATTGCCCATTACGACGTGCGGGCAGCCATGGGTGGCGGCCAGATCCCCCACGATTACCCCGAGATGTTCAAGGACATTCGCGTCAGCCCCAGCCACCTGCGCGAACTGGGCGTAGCGTTCAGTGAGCACCACCACCTGAAAATGGTAACGGGCTGGGGCCAGTCGATGGAGCCAACCATCAAGCACCGCGACCCGCTGATCGTCGATGTCAGCATCCGCGAGTTCGTTGGCGATGGCATCTATTTCTTCTCCTGGGGCGACCACATCTACATCAAGCGGCTGCAAATCGCGGATGAGGAGCATTTCGAGATGATCTCCGACAACTCGCGACACAAAGACCGCATGATTCGCCAGGAAGAGATTTACATACAGGCCAGGGTGCTACTGGTGTGGAATGCCCACCTTGTGTAAAGCGAAGCCCGCCCTCCACGGCGGGCTTTTTCTGATGCTCAGAAAGGTGCCGCCTCCTCGACCTGCTGCTCGCTGTCCTGCTCAACCAAGAAATCGTCACGCTCTTCCACACTGCTGCGCTCCCAGCGCACTGTCACGCTCTCGTCATCGTTGAAGGTCAGGTCCAGTTCGGGTGTTTCCGACAGCAGGCCCATTACCTCCTCCCACTCCATGTCACCGTCAGTATCCAGGCGATGCACCACAACCCAGCGCTGAGTCTGCGCAAGCGGGTGGTTGATCATTGACGACACCCGCAGGCTAAGCCGCTCTATTCCGGTCATCTCCTGGCGCAGCTGGGGCTCTGACTTCATGTGCTTGGACATATTCCCATCCTGAAGGCTGTATGTTTGTACAGTATTAAAGGAAAGCTTATCTCACTGCCAAATCCAGCGTAAAGCCCCATTGCGGAAAAATTTCGCCCGCGGGTAATTATTCTTCAAGCGAAATTTATTTAGCCAAAAGCTATTGACTGATATTTAGCTTATGGCTAACTTTGGCGTCGGCAACCACTTCCCGGTCGCCAGATCACTCCACCATTCAACCCCAGCTTTTTCTAAGGAGCAGCCCCATGGCCGTAGACATCAGCAAGCTCACCATTGCCACCCCGATAGCGGTTTCCTCAACCAATCCGGTTGCCCTGGAAGTCAACGGCGCCGAAGCAATTGCCCGCTTCCCGAGCATCGTGAAGGTGCTCAGCGATGGTTCGATCCAGTTTTCAGCCCCCACCAAAGGGGCTTCGAGCAAAAGCACTCACAGGACCCGCTGCGAGTGGACAGAAACGGAAGACTGGACGCTGGCCAGCGCCCAGGATCACTGGAATCGCCAGACAATGACGCTGACCAAGGTAAACGCGGCGCAGAAGGTGGTCATCGCCCAGATGCACGTGCGTGGGGATGACAGCCCGCCGGTGAAAGTGTTCTGGAACAAGGGCAACATCACCCTGGGCTTTCGACGCACCTACAACCAGACAGACCCTGTGAACTCAACGGTTTTGAAGGGGGTGCCGCTAGGGGAGAAGTTCAACATCAGCATCCACACCACGGCTGACGGCGTGGTCAATGTGACAGCCAAATGCAATGGGGTATCCGGCACATCGGGCGATTTGCAGCTCGACAGTACCTGGGCTTCACGCCTGTTCGAGTTCCACGGTGGGGTCTACAACCAGGTCGACTACACCGCTGCAACGCCCGCCGACGAAGGCTCGATCTGCATCATCAGCGAGCTCTCGCTCATCCATCGCTGAGCGCCGAGCGCCGGCAAGACATTCCGATGCGCCTCCCCCATCACACGGGTTGCATCGGGATGCCAGCCATCCCTCAGTTCATGGCGGATAGCCGTGACACGCCACGCCATTGATTAGTCTCGATGAGTCATATTGTTGCCTTCCCGCTCTCAGACTAATAATTAGATATCTGCCTGGGGAGGCGCGTGACATGCAACCAAGATTCGTTATCGTTCCTGCTGTGCCAGTGGAAGGCGAGTCCTTCCGCATCGGCAACCGGTTCTACGCCGCGACCACTTCGGGCGGCTTCGACCTCTACGACAACCAGGAAAAACAACGGCTCAAGCACGGCTTTATAAACAAGTCACAAGCTGCGGCTGCGTGCGACCTGATGAACAGCGAATCACGCAATCCGCTAGAACTGTTCCCGATACTGCGTACAGATTGATACGCCTGCAGCCTGGAACATGGCCGCGCCGGTCGGCCATTCAGTCAGGGGCTCGCAAAACAGCCCCACGCGCCTCTGCGGGCCCAGTACTTCATTGTTTGCCGTTCGGCACCGTCATCAAGCTACCAACGATGAGTACGGCAGCAGGTCCGATGAGCCAACTGACGCTCGTTCCTGGGCTGACAACCGGCACGATAACAGTCACTGTGAACAGGGCCATGCCTGACCAGAACCGCCTCCGTGGTGTAAGCCACGCTCGAATCCTTTCCAGCCCTCTGCCCATTCTCGCTCTCCTTATCTGTGGGTGGCGAAGCATAACCTTGCCTTTGTTTGTCAGCCAGACGCTTCGCCACCACACTGAATCGGCGATCAGCCAGAACAAGACGGCTTCACACCGCCGCGCTGCGCTCGCGCAGATCAATGTTCAATATACGGTCGTTATCGCTGTAGTCGACCGGACAATCAATCACGTGCACCCCTGGGTTGGAGACACAGTGGTCAAGCAGCGGAATCAACGAGTCGGCACTTTCTACGCGATACCCATTGGCGCCATAAGCTTCGGCGTATTTGACGAAGTCCGGGTTGCCGTAGTCCAGGCCGAAATCGGTGAAGCCCATGTTGGCCTGCTTCCAGCGGATCATGCCGTAGCCGTCGTCACGCAGGATCACCACGGTGATGTGCATGCCCAGACGTACCGCGGTTTCCAGCTCCTGGCTGTTCATCATGAAGCCACCGTCGCCGCACACCGAGATCACCGGGCGATCCGGGTACACCAGGTGCGCCGCCATCGCCGATGGCAGGCCCGCGCCCATGGTCGCCAGGGCGTTATCGAGCAGCACGGTGTTGGGTTTGTGCGCCTTGTAGTTACGGGCGAACCAGATCTTGTAGATGCCGTTGTCCAGGGCAACGATGCCTTCCGACGGCAGTACACGACGGATGTCGGCCACCAGGCGCTGCGGGTAGACCGGGAAGCGGTTATCGTCGGCGCCTTCGGCGATCTGTGCTTCGTTGGCTTCACGAATGGCCATCAGGCGGGTGAAGTCCCAGTGCGACGTGTCGTTCAGCGCTTCGCCGATCTGCCACACGGCGTTGGCAATGTCGCCGATCACTTCAACCTGCGGGAAGTACACGGCATCGACTTCGGCGGCACGGAAGTTGATGTGGATGACCTCGGTGCCGCCGCGAACCATGAAGAACGGCGGCTTCTCGATCACGTCGTGGCCGATGTTGATGATCAGGTCGGCGGCTTCGATTGCACGGTGTACAAAATCACCGGCCGAAAGCGCAGCATTACCGAGGAAGCAGGGATGGCGCTCGTCGACCACACCTTTGCCCAATTGGGTTGTGATGAACGGGATTCGAGTCTCGTCGATCAGTTGCTTGAGGACCTTGGCGGTCATCTTGCGGTTGGCGCCTGCGCCGATCACCAAGATAGGGTTGCGGGCTCTGTGCAGCCTCTCAACCGCCGCTTCGATTGCCTTTTGCTCGGCTAACGGTCGACGGTGGAGGCTCTGAGGGATCGGTAACGCATCGGTCTGCTCGGCGGCGATGTCTTCCGGCAGCTCCAGGTGTACCGCCCCCGGCTTTTCTTCTTCGGCCAGGCGGAAGGCTTCGCGCATGCGCGACGGGATGTTGTCGGCCGAGGCGAACTGGTGGGTGTACTTGGTGATGGGGTCCATCATGCCGCACACGTCAATGATCTGGAAGCGGCCCTGCTTGGACTTCTTGATCGGCTTCTGCCCGGTGATCATCATCATCGGCATGCCGCCCAGGTAGGCATAGGCGCTGGCGGTGACCAGGTTGGTGGCGCCAGGGCCGAGGGTCGACAGGCTGACGCCGGTCTTGCCGGTCAGGCGGCCGTAGGTGGCAGCCATGAAACCTGCAGACTGCTCGTGACGGGTCAGTACCAGCTTGATCTTCGACTTGCGCAGGGATTCGAGCAGGTCGAGGTTTTCCTC
>NZ_QJRC01000091.1 GCF_013393325.1 Pseudomonas hunanensis | reverse complement strand
AAAAGCGCGCAGGCCCGACCCGCTAATAGTGATACCACTTCAGTTCCAGCATCACCTCGTTCTGCGCGGTAGCCAAATGGCTGAATTCGCGCGAAGCACTCAACCGCAGCCCAAGGTTCTGGCTGATTTCCCATTGCTGGTTCAGGCTCACGCTGCGCCGCACTTCGCCATTGGTGAAGTAGTCGCCCTTGGCCTCGAGCGTCATGTTGCCCAAGCCGTTGCGCCACAGCAGGCCGCCGTTGAACCCCGCCGCTGGGGCGATGAACTGGGCGAAGTCATTGTGATGCTCGACCCGCACCGTGCCCAGGGCAAAGCCCAACAAACCGTCGGCCAGCTGCCAGGTGCCACCGGCGCCGCCATTCACATGGCTCACCAGCACCTCGTCATCGTGCTTGCCCGGCACCCGCTCCAGCCCACCAGCCACCTGCCATGACCAGGGCTTGAGCAGCTCGTTGCGTGGCGTCAGTGAGCGAATGGTGGCCAGGTCCAGCCGTTGTACCTGCCAATCGTTGCCTTCGTACTGGCGCACCTTCAGTTGCAAAATTTCGATCTGCGCGCCCAGCGGGAAGCCATAGGCGTTGTCATTCAGGTCGTGGTAGGCCATGCGCAGGCCGTATTCGGCGTAGGCACGGTCTTCACGGGTGCCCACGCCCAACTGCCAGGTGCGCGAGTCATGACCATCCTCGGGCAGGCCGGGGCGTTCGATTTGCAGGGGCGGCGGTGGGTTGCCGTTGATTGCACGCAGCAGCTCGAAGCTGCGTTTTGCCTGGCCGGGGGCGCGTTCCTGGCCATTGGCCCGGTACCGCTCCAGGCGATACGCCGCATCTTGCACCAGCGCCTGGCGTTCGCGGGGCAGGGCCTTGAACTCGGCGCTTTGCAGCTGCGCGGTGTCGGCGCTTGCCGCCAGTACCTGGCGTTTTTCGTTGTGGTCAAGCGGCTCGGCACGGGCCAGCAACTCGCGCTCGCGAGAGGGGCGGTAAGTCTCACTGGCGACCAGGCCGGACTGCTTCACGGCTTTCACGGTGTCGGTGGGAATGGCGGTTAGCGGAAACTGTGACGTCAGGTCCAGGCTCGGCCGGGCCACTTGCAGTAGCTCCAGTAGGCGATACGAGCAGTTTTCATCGAAGAAGAAGTAGTCGAACTGGATCTGCTTCAGCTCCCACACGTGCTCGACCATGCGCCCGGTTTCTTCGGGTGTCAGGTCCAGCTGGTACTCCCACAGGTCGCGGTTTTCCAGGCTGCGGTATTCGGAGAGTTTTTCCTGGTAGGGCATCAGCGCGAACAGCCCTGGGTAGCCCCCCATCAGGCCTTTCCAGGCGTACAGGATGCTGTTGTCGCTGCCTTCGATGTAGGCACCGAAATTGATCGCGTAGCTCAGCAGGGTGGTGTCGTCGCTGCGGGTGGTGGACTGGTCGATGCGCAGCAGCGTGTGGCCGAACATCGACGACGGGCTGTTCAGGTAAGCTGCCGGGAAGATCAGCGCGGCGCTGTGCGGGTCGATCGACTGGTACCAGGTCTTGAATTCCTGGCAGTCCGGTTGCGGCAAGCCTTGCAGGTCGAGTTGTTCGCGCAGCCAGCGGGTACGCGCCGGGAATACGCATTGGGCGTGCTTGTCGCCGAGGCTGGCCGGGGCATACAGCGCGTCGACCGTGGCCTTCAGCTCCTGGTCGGGGTGATGCGCACCGTCCTCGGCGAGGAAGAACGCATCATCGTCCACATAACTGCGCCAGCCGCCGAGCTTGGCGGTTTCGTAGTGACCAATGGCGAGCCAGTAAGGGGTATTGGCCAGTTGCTGGAGACGGCCTTGATCCAGCACGGGCGCGGCTTGTACGGGGGCGCAGGCACACAGCGCCAGGGCAGCGAGGCGTTTGAGCATATCGGGCAACTACTTCTAAACGATGCCGAAAAAGGCGAAACCCGCCCCGGGTGGGGCGGGAGCAGCTGTGCTTAGGCCTCGGTGGCGTATTTGGCCAGGCGTGGGTCGCTTTTCAGAACGGCCAGGGTGTTGCTGTGAACCGTTTCGGCAGTGACGTCGGCGCTGCTGAAGATTTGGTTGAAGTGCTGGTGGGTGACCGAGTTGAAGTAGCCGCGGTCTTCCGGGGCCACACCAAGGACGACGGCATAGGTGGTCAGTGCTTCGCCCTGGCCCATGGCCATGTCTTCGGACAGCTCGTTCATCATGCCGTTCATGGCGAACCAGGACTTGCCGCCGTAGGTCAGCGAAGCCTTGGTCGAGCAGCCGTTGGTGCCGGAGGTCATGCCGAAGGTGGCGTTACCGGAGGTGCCGTTTGTGGTGGAAGCCAGGAAGTGTGCCGGCGTGCCGCGCTGGCCTTCGAACAGCATGTTGCCCCAGCCGCAGTTCGGGCCGCCAGGCGCTTCGGCCATGGCGTTCAGCGAGACCACGGTGAACAGAGTACCCAGAAGAATCCGTTTCATAGCATTTGTTCTCTTTGTCTTAACCAAGGGTCAGGGTTTCTGGCAACTCGGTTGCCAGGTCGGGAAAGCTTTTCACCCACCCGCGCAGCTTGGAGTTTAGGCACGATCTAAAGGTTGCGTTGTTGATTGCGAAAAATTTGCTGTTACATGACCTGCACGGGCTAAGACCTGCCGCGATATTAAAGTCCCGTAGAGCCTTGCAAGGCGCGCTGGGGCAGCGCCAGAATGCTGGTCATCTGCCCGCCGAAGTAAGGAAACCCAATGCCCGATCCTGTCGCTGCGCGCCTGCGTCTCGCGCCTGAAGCCCTGACCCGGCGTTTCTCCCCCGAGCAGTTTGCCTTTACCAATACCGACGATCTGGAGCCGTTTCGCGGAGTCCTGGGCCAGGAGCGTGCTGTCGAGGCCCTGCAGTTTGGCGTGGCCATGCCGCGCCCTGGTTACAACGTGTATGTAATGGGTGAGCCCGGTACCGGGCGCTTCTCGTTCGTCAAGCGCTACCTCAAGGCCGAGGGCAAGCGCCAGCAGACCCCGGCCGACTGGGTCTACGTCAACCACTTCGACGACACCCGTGAGCCACGGGCACTGGAGCTGCCGTCTGGGAGCGCCGCCGAGTTCATCAGCGACATGGGCGGGTTGATCGACAACCTGCTGTCCACGTTTCCTGCCGTTTTCGAACACCCGTCCTATCAGCAGAAGAAGGGTGCTATCGACCGTGCCTTCAACCAGCGCTATGACCGCGCCCTGGACGTGATAGAGCGCGCATCGCTGGAAAAAGACGTGGCCTTGTATCGCGATGCCAGCAACGTCGCCTTCACGCCGATGGCCGATGGCAAGGCGCTGGATGAAGCCGAGTTCGCCCAGTTGCCGGAAGCGGTACGCGAGCAGTTCCACGAAGACATTGCCTTGCTCGAGGAACAGCTGAACGAAGAGCTGGCCAGCTTGCCGCAGTGGAAGCGCGAGTCGAACAACCAACTGCGCCAGCTGAACGAAGAAACCATCACCCTGGCGCTGCAGCCGCTGTTGGCGCCGCTGTCGGAAAAGTACGCCGAGAACGCGGCGGTCTGCGCATACCTGCAATCGGTGCAGTTGAACCTGCTGCGTACCGTGGTCGAGCAACTGGTGGATGACAGCAAGACCGACGCCGTGGCCCGCAAGCTGCTCGAAGAGCAGTACGCGCCCAGCCTGGTGGTGGGCCATCACGCAGCCGGCGGCGCGCCGGTGGTGTTCGAGCCGCATCCGACCTATGACAACCTGTTCGGCCGTATCGAATACAGCACCGACCAAGGCGCGCTGTACACCTCCTATCGCCAACTGCGCCCAGGCGCGCTGCACCGTGCCAACGGTGGCTTCTTGATTCTTGAAGCCGAGAAGATGCTGGGCGAGCCGTTCGTTTGGGATGCGCTCAAGCGTGCACTGCAGTCGCGCAAGCTGAAGATGGAGTCGCCGATCGGTGAACTGGGCCGTGTCGCCACGGTCAGCCTGCAGCCGCAGATGATTCCGCTCAACGTCAAACTGGTGATCATCGGCTCGCGCCAGCTGTACTACGCGCTGCAGGACCACGACCCGGACTTCCAGGAGATGTTCCGCGTGCTGGTGGACTTCGACGAAGACATGCCGATGGTCGACGAGAACCTGGAGCAGTTCGCCCAGCTGTTGCGCACCCGCACCAACGAAGAGGGCATGGCGCCGCTGACCAGCGACGCCGTGGCGCGCCTGGCCACCTACAGCGCTCGCCTGGCTGAAAACCAGTCGCGCCTGTCGGCGCGTATCGGCGACCTGTTCCAGTTGGTGAGCGAGGCTGATTTCATTCGCCAGCTGGCCAGTGACGAAATGACCGACGCCGGCCACATCGAGCGTGCGCTCAAGGCCAAGGCCACCCGCACCGGGCGTGTGTCGCAGCGGGTGCTGGACGACATGCTCGCCGGCATCATCCTCATCGATACCGAAGGTGCTGCAATCGGCAAGTGCAACGGCCTCACGGTGCTGGAGGTGGGCGACTCGGCGTTCGGTATGCCGGCACGTATTTCGGCCACTGTGTACCCAGGCGGCAGCGGCATTGTCGACATCGAGCGTGAGGTCAACCTTGGCCAGCCGATCCACTCCAAAGGCGTGATGATCCTTACCGGTTATCTGGGCAGCCGCTATGCCCAGGAATTCCCGCTGGCGATTTCCGCGAGCATCGCCCTGGAACAGTCCTACGGCTACGTGGACGGTGACAGCGCCTCGCTGGGCGAAGCCTGCACGCTGATTTCAGCCTTGTCGCGCACGCCGCTCAAGCAGTGTTTCGCTATCACTGGTTCCATCAACCAGTTTGGTGAAGTGCAGGCAGTGGGCGGGGTCAACGAGAAGATCGAGGGCTTCTTCCGCCTCTGCGAGGCGCGAGGCCTGACGGGCGAGCAAGGGGTGATCATTCCGCGTGCCAACGTTGCCACCCTGATGCTTGATGAGCGCGTGCTGCAGGCCGTGGAGAACGGCATGTTCCACGTCTATGCGGTCAGCCAGGCTGATGAGGCGCTGAGCCTGCTGGTGGGCGAGGAGGCCGGGGTGCTCGACGACAAGGGGCTGTTCACCGAGGGCAGCGTCAATGCTCGGGTGGTGGAGCGCCTGCGTGAAATTGCCGAGATGATCAGCGAAGAAGAAATCGAGAAGGCAGAAAAGGAACACCTGGAAGAGGTGATTGCCAAGGCCAAACCGGCTTGAGTCAATAAACTGGCGCTGGCGGCGATGTGCTACCGTTCAGCGCCGGTTTTCCATCTTTCTGTACTGTTCTTCTATGCTGGAACTTAAGGACGGTATCAGGTTCAGGATGGAAACAGCCTGAGGTTCAGGCTGAACAAGGCTTTTTGGAGGGGACGCGGCCATGCGCAACCTCAGCCTCACACGCCAGTGCCTGGGCCTGGTGACCCGCATCGAATGCAGCATCCGCCCACTGGCCGGGGACAACGGCATGTGGACGTTGCTGTTCGCCGCCGGCATGGCCGGTGAACAACCTTCCGCGATCAAGGCGCAGGGGCCGTTTCATGGGCCGCTGGTGGCCGAATCGGTGCTCAATGCCATCGTCGACAGCCTGACCTTGCATGGGTACCAGGTGGCCGAAGACCCGCAGATCTGGTGTTTGCATTTGCAGGCGCAGTTACGGCGGATCAATGGCGAGCGGTGCCGTAATCTTGGGGATTACCAGTTTCATCCAGAGACCTGAACGATTGCCGGGGCTGTAAAACAGCCCCCCGTTCACCGGGCTTTTGCTGTAACAGGTGGCTGGCTATACTCGCCGTCGATTTTTAGTCACCTGATGAGTCCTGAACTTCATGGAACGTATCCTCGAAAACGCGATGTATGCCTCGCGCTGGCTGCTCGCCCCGATCTACTTCGGCCTGTCCCTTGGCTTGCTGGCCCTGGCACTGAAATTCTTCCAGGAAGTGGTCCATGTCCTGCCCAACGTCTTCGCCCTGAGCGAAGCCGACCTGATCCTGGTGATCCTGTCGCTGATCGACATGTCGCTGGTGGGTGGCCTGCTGGTCATGGTGATGATCTCCGGGTACGAGAACTTCGTTTCGCAACTGGACATCGACGAAAGCAAGGAAAAGCTCAACTGGCTCGGCAAGATGGACTCTTCGTCGCTGAAGATGAAAGTTGCCGCATCGATCGTGGCGATTTCGTCGATTCACCTGCTGCGGGTGTTCATGGATGCGCAGAACATCTCCACCGATTACCTGATGTGGTACGTGATCATCCACATGACCTTCGTGATCTCGGCGTTTTGCATGGGCTACCTGGACAAGCTGACCAAGCACTAAGCCAGGTTGCTGCATTCACCGCCCGTCCGTTGCAAAACGGACGGGCGGTGTTGTTTCTGGCTTGTGCTTTCGGCTGGCCTGTAGAAAAAATGAGCACTCATGCGTGGTTCTAATCGCGAGGTGCTCTCATGAACCTGCATCAGCTCAACACCGAGGCCAGGGCTGGCCATGTCGACGAACTGAACCTGATCGCCATCGAAGGCGGTGACTACCTGCTCGAGGCCCGGGTCAAAGGCCACGCTCACCCTCTGTCCGATACCCGTGGTGAACGCTTGCGCGTGCACTCGGTGGAAGATGCGCGCAAGTTGCTGCAAACCATCCCCATGGTCTCGATGAACCTGGTGCATTGGTCGGTGCAGGACGAAATGTGCGGCATGGGTACGCACCCGGAAGAAGACCTGAAGGTGCCGATCTCCCAACGCTCGGCCTGGTAGCTGCTCGCCGCGCCCCAGTGTGCTAGGCTGCTCGCCCTTTTCATCAAGGGCGCGGCTGCACTGCGCCCTGCAGTGGAGCACGACAATGTCCGAACTCAATCTGTCCACCGACGAAACGCGCGTCAGCTACGGTATCGGCCGTCAGCTGGGCGGCCAGCTGCGCGACAACCCGCCACCAGGCGTCAGCCTGGAAGCCATCCTGGCCGGCCTGACCGACGCCTTCAACGGCGCCGACAGCCGCGTCAGCGAAGCCGACCTGTCGGCCAGCTTCAAAGTGATCCGTGACATCATGCAAGCCGAAGCGGCCGCCAAGGCTGAAGCCGCTGCTGGCGCTGGCAAGGAATTCCTGGCCGAAAACGCCAAGCGTGATGGCATCACCACCCTGGCTTCGGGCCTGCAGTTCGAAGTACTGACCGCAGGTGAAGGCGCCAAGCCGACCCGCGAAAGCAACGTGCGTACGCACTACCACGGCACCCTGATCGACGGCACCGTGTTCGACAGCTCCTACGAGCGCGGCCAGCCGGCTGAATTCCCGGTTGGTGGTGTGATCGCTGGCTGGACCGAAGCCCTGCAGCTGATGAACGCTGGCAGCAAATGGCGCCTGTACGTGCCGAGCGAGCTGGCTTACGGTGCCCAAGGCGTTGGCAGCATCCCGCCGCACAGCGTACTGGTGTTCGACGTCGAGTTGCTCGACGTTCTGTAATGCCCTCGGGGCCGCATTGCGGCCCATTCGCGGGCAAGCCCGCTCCTCCAGGTATTGCGCAGAACTCAAACCTTGCGCGGTCGCTGTGGGAGCGGGCTTGCTCGCGAAGAGGCCAGCCCTGCTGGCCTCAATTCCAATCTGTCCCCATCGGGCGCAATGCCCGCGCATAGCAGAACAGAAACAAGTTCCGCACCAATTCCTTCAGTACCCCAGGTTCACTCGAATTCAACCCGCTCATGTCCAGGTCGCCCTGGTCACGCAATTCGTCAAGTGCATCTTGTTCAAGCACCGCACACACTTCGCCGGTTTCCCGATGAAGAATGCGCAGGTAGGGGTGAGGGCGGTCCAGCCAGGCGTCGATCAGATAAGTCATGGCTATTCTCCTTGGAAAGCGGTTCCAATGAGAATAATTCTTATTATCAAAATAGCAAGCGCCAATTGGCGGATTTTTGTGTAATCAGACTTTGCGCACGAATTCGGACTTCAGCTTCATGGCGCCGATACCGTCGATTTTGCAGTCGATATCGTGGTCGCCGTCACACAGGCGGATGTTTTTGACCTTGGTGCCAACCTTGACCACCAGGGACGAACCTTTGACCTTGAGGTCCTTGATCACGGTGACGGTGTCGCCGTCCTGCAGGATGTTGCCGACCGAGTCCTTTTTCACCACCTCGTCGATGGCCTCGGCATCGCCGCTGGCCGACCACTCGTGGGCGCATTCAGGGCAGATCAGCTGAGTGCCATCCTCATAGGTGTATTCGGAGTTGCATTTTGGGCAGGGTGGCAGAGTGCTCACTTCGGATCCTCAAACAAACAGACGGGCGGTTAAAAGCCCACATTGTAAAAGGTATTTTTCCAGAAGTGATTATGTCCGGACAAAAGCATCGCGGGCAAGCACGCTCCTACAGGCGGCGCAGTCCTTGTAGGAGCGGGCTTGCCCGCGAATGAAGACGACTCTGTCTGTCAGTGAGTACGCGCGACCGCAAACTCGCTCAGCTCAACCAGCGCATCCCGGTATTCGCTGGCTGGTAGTACTTCGAGGCATGCAATGGCACGCTTCACATAATCACGCGCCAGCTCTGCGGTGTACTTCAGCGCGCCGGACTCTTCGACCGCCACGCGAATCTGCTCCAGATCCTCCAGGCCACCCTTCTGGATCGCCTGGCGAACCAGTGCGGCCTGCTCGGCAGTGCCTTCGCGCATGGTGTAGATCAGCGGCAGGGTAGGCTTGCCTTCGGCCAGGTCGTCACCGACGTTCTTGCCCAGGGTTTGCGAGTCACCCTTGTAGTCCAGCAGGTCGTCGACCAGTTGGAAGGCCACGCCCAGGTGGTCGCCGAAGGTGCGCAGGGCTTCGCGCTGCTCATCAGTGGCTTCGGCCAGCGCTGCGGCGCTGTGGGTCGAGGCTTCGAACAGCATCGCGGTCTTGCCGCGAATCACCTCCATGTAGACCTCCTCGGTGGTGCTGGCGTCGCGTACCCGCGACAGCTGCAGCACTTCACCCTCGGCAATCACCCGGGTGGCCTTGGAGAGGATTTGCATGACCGGCATCGAGCCCAGTTCGACCATCATTTCGAACGAGCGCGAATAAAGGAAGTCACCCACCAATACGCTCGGCGCATTGCCCCACAGGGCATTGGCGGTGGAGCGGCCACGGCGCATGCCGGACATGTCGACCACGTCGTCGTGCAGCAGGGTGGCGGTGTGCAGGAATTCAATGGTGGCGGCCAGCAGACGCAGGTCGTCGCCTTCACGGCCCAGGGCCTTGCCACACAGCAGTACCAGCAGGGGACGCAGGCGCTTGCCACCGGCCGACGTGATATAGTCGCCGATCTTCGATACCAGCGGCACGCGCGAGGTCAGCTGCTTCTTGATGATCTCGTCGACGGCGCTGAAATCATCAGCCACCGCGCGGTAGAAGGTTTGGGGTTGCATCGGCTGCTCCAGTGAGGTTGCGCGGCATGCTAGGTCGCGGGTCCCGGTGTGTCAAGGCGCGGTGCCAGCTGGCCGGGGGCGGTACTTGCAAGCAAAACCGCGGTTGCGTACAATCGCGCACCCTAACTTCCTGGGCAGCACCTGCCTTACGCAATTGCGCCGGGCCGTTCCAGCCCTGTGCAGCCATGCCAGCCAATACTCATCATATAAAGCGCTGGGTGAGCAGGATTATCGGAGAAATACCATGTCTTACGCAGTAATCGTTACCGGCGGCAAGCAGTACAAAGTCGCTGAAGGTGAATTCCTCAAGATCGAAAAACTGGAAGTCGCCACTGGCGAATCCGTGACCTTCGATCGCGTTCTGCTGGTCGCCAACGGTGAAGAAGTCACCATCGGTGCTCCAGTTGTTGCTGGCGCTAAAGTAGTGGCCGAAGTCGTTTCGCAAGGCCGCCACGACAAGGTTCGCATCATCAAGTTCCGTCGTCGTAAGCACCACATGAAGCGTATGGGCCACCGCCAGTGGTTCACCGAGATCAAAATCACCGGCATCCAGGCTTAATCCCCTAGATCCCCTGAATTTATTTGGAGAATTGAACCATGGCTCACAAGAAGGCTGGTGGTAGTACTCGTAACGGTCGCGACTCAGAATCTAAACGCCTTGGCGTGAAGATGTATGGCGGCCAGGTTATCAAGCCAGGCAACATCATCGTCCGTCAGCGCGGCACCGAATTCCACGCTGGCTACGGCGTTGGCATGGGCAAGGACCACACCTTGTTCGCCAAGATCGAAGGCGTGATCAAGTTCGAGAAGAAAGGCGAGTTCATGCGCCGTTACGTGAGCATCGTCGCCGCTTAATCGCGACGTCGCTCCAGAAGCCCCGTCATGCGACGGGGCTTTTTCGTTTGTGGTGAGCCTCTTGCAAAGCTGTTTGTCTGGGTTGCCGGCGTTGGTTTCTACGGTCGTACGGGGCCGCCGCGCTCATTTTTGCAAGAGCCTCATGTTTTTGAGTCATTCAGCTCGTCTGCCGACGAGAGGCGGTTTTAATGAAGTTTGTTGACGAAGTATCGATTCGGGTCAAAGCCGGTGACGGCGGCAACGGTTGCATGAGCTTCCGTCGCGAGAAATTCATCGAGAACGGTGGCCCCAACGGCGGTGACGGCGGTGATGGTGGCTCGGTGTACATGGTTGCCGACGAAAACCTGAACACCCTGGTCGACTACCGCTACACCCGTCACCACGAAGCCCAGCGCGGCTCCAACGGCGGCAGCACCGACTGCACCGGCAAGAAGGGTGAAGACCTGTTCCTGCGCGTGCCGGTCGGCACCACCGTGATTGACGCCTCGACCCAGGAAGTGATCGGTGACCTGGTGACCCCTGGCCAGAAGCTGATGGTTGCACAAGGCGGCTGGCACGGCCTGGGCAACACCCGCTTCAAGTCCAGCACCAACCGTGCGCCGCGCCAGACCACCCCAGGCAAACCGGGTGACCAGCGTGACTTGAAGATGGAAATGAAGGTGTTGGCCGACGTCGGCCTGCTGGGCCTGCCGAACGCCGGCAAGAGTACCTTCATTCGCTCGGTCTCGGCCGCCAAGCCGAAAGTGGCCGACTACCCGTTCACCACCCTGGTGCCAAACCTGGGTGTGGTCAGCGTCGACCGCTGGAAGAGCTTCGTCATCGCCGACATCCCCGGCCTGATCGAAGGCGCTTCCGAGGGTGCCGGCCTGGGTATCCGCTTCCTCAAGCACCTGGCGCGTACTCGCGTACTGCTGCACCTGGTGGATATCGCACCGCTGGATGAAAGCAGCCCGGCCGATGCCGCCGAAGTCATCGTCAACGAGCTGACCCGCTTCAGCCCGTCGCTGGCCGAGCGTGAGCGTTGGCTGGTACTGAACAAGTCGGACATGGTCATGGACGACGAGCGTGATGAACGTGTTCAGGAAGTGATTGATCGCCTCGAGTGGGAAGGCCCGGTCTACGTGATCTCGGCTATCTCCAAGCAGGGTACCGACAAGCTCAGCCATGACCTGATGCGCTACCTCGAAGACCGCGCCGATCGCCTGGCCAACGACCCGGCCTACGCCGAAGAGCTGGCCGACCTCGACCAGCGCATCGAAGACGAAGCCCGTGCCCAGCTGCAGGCCCTGGACGACGCCCGTACCCTGCGTCGCACCGGCGTCAAGAGCGTGCACGACATCGGCGACGATGACGGTTGGGATGATGATTTCGAGGACGACGAAGACGGCCCGGAAATCATTTACGTGCGCGACTGATCGGTTGCAGTACACTAAACGCCGCTCTCTGGAGCGGCGTTTTTGTATCCACGGTATCTACAGATTCGACATAGGTTGGAAGAAGATGCGAAGCAAGGTGACGGGCGCCAAGCGCTGGGTCGTGAAGATTGGCAGTGCTCTGCTGACCGCCGATGGCAAGGGCCTCGACCGCGGCGCCATGGCCGTTTGGGTCGAGCAGATGGTCGCGCTGCGTGAGGCAGGCGTGGAGTTGGTACTGGTCTCCTCCGGGGCCGTTGCTGCCGGCATGAGCCAGCTGGGCTGGACTACGCGACCGAGCGCGATGAACGAGCTGCAGGCGGCGGCCTCGCTCGGCCAGATGCGCCTGGTGCAGGCCTGGGAGTCGAGCTTTGGCGAACACGGCAAGCACACCGCGCAGATCCTCTTGACCCATGACGACCTGTCCGACCGCAAGCGTTACCTGAACGCCCGCAGCACCTTGCGCACTTTGGTCGACCTGGGTGTGGTGCCGGTAATCAACGAAAACGACACCGTGGTCACCGACGAAATCCGCTTCGGTGACAACGACACCCTGGCGGCGCTGGTAGCCAACTTGGTCGAGGCCGACCTGCTGGTGATCCTCACCGACCGCGATGGTATGTTCGACGCCGACCCGCGTAACAACCCGCAAGCCCAACTGATTTACGAAGCCCGTGCCGACGACCCGTCGTTGGATGCCGTGGCCGGTGGTACCGGTGGTGCCCTGGGTCGTGGCGGCATGCAGACCAAGCTGCGCGCAGCGCGCCTGGCTGCCCGTTCCGGTGCCCACACCATCATCATCGGTGGCCGCATCGAGCGCGTGCTGGATCGCCTCAAGGCGGGCGAGCGCCTGGGTACCTTGCTGTCGCCCGAGCGCGGCATGCTCGCTGCGCGCAAACAATGGCTGGCAGGCCACCTGCAGACCCGTGGCACCCTGGTGCTGGATGCCGGTGCCGTGCAGGCACTGCGCCAGGCCAACAAGAGCCTGTTGCCGGTCGGCGTGAAGACCGTGCAGGGCAGCTTCCGCCGTGGCGAGATGGTGGTGTGCGTTGGCCCGGACGGTATCGAGGTGGCCCGCGGCCTTGCCAACTACAGCGCCCTGGAGGCGCAGAAGATCATTGGCCAGCCCTCGGACGCGATCGAGTCGATTCTTGGCTACAGCGCCGAGCCTGAGCTGGTACACCGCGACAATCTGGTGCTGGTATGAGCCTGTTCAAGCGGGTGATTGCCGTGGCAGCGCTGGCACTGCCAATGCTGGCCGGGGCCGAGGAAGTCGGCCAGGTGTCCACGGTCTTCAAGTTCCTTGGGCCGAACGACCGCATTGTGGTCGAAGCGTTTGACGATCCCAAGGTCGAGGGCGTGACCTGCTACCTGTCACGGGCCAAGACTGGCGGCATGAAGGGTGGCTTGGGGCTGGCGGAAGACCGTGCGGAGGCGTCGATTGCCTGCCGTCAGGTTGGGCCGATCAACTTCAAGGGTGAGTTGAAGGATGGCGAGGAAGTGTTCAAGGAACGCACCTCGCTGGTGTTCAAGACCATGCAGGTGGTGCGCTTTTTGGACAAGAAGCGCAATACGCTGGTGTACCTGGTGTACAGCGACCGCATGATCGAAGGCAGCCCGCAGAATGCGGTGACCGCGATACCGATCTTGCCTTGGGCTCATTGATAGCCTGGTAGATTGCCGGGAGGCCTTCGGCCTCCTTTCGCGACACAAGGCCGCTCCTACAGGGGAGCACATATCCCTGTAGGAGCGGCCCCATCACACCGATATCAGGCCAATTCCTCGGCCTGATCCTCACGCACAACCGCCTTCACTTCATCCAGCCGGCTGATGAACTTCCAGTCCGCCTCGTCGATGTAGATGCCGTTTGGCCCGCTGCCACCTTCCAGGTCGATCGCCACGCGTGCCGATACCTGCGGCTTCACGCTCGCCAGAATCGGCACGAAGCCCAGCTGCAGGCTGGTTTCCAGCAGTGCCGCCTGGTTGCGTTCGTCGATGTCCGCCGCTTCGTCCAGGTAGTACGGCAGGCGAATGCGACCGGCCAGGTCGCGGTCCATCAGGTGCAGCAACAGGTACATGTTGGTCAGCGCCTTGATGGTCATGGTGGTGCCGTTGGACGCTGCGCCGTCGATGTCGGCGTGGATGATCGGCTGGCCGTTGACCTTGGTGATCTCGAACGCCAGCTCGAACAGGTCCTTGAGGCCCAACTGGTTGTGGTTGGCTGCCACCAGGCGTGCCAGGTATTCCTTGGCCTCTTCGTTCTTGTTGTCCTGATCGGCACTTTGGGTCAGGTCGAACACCGACAGGGTTTCGCCTTCTTCGTACTGGCCGGCACTGTGGATGATCTGGTCGATGTGCTTGAGCGCTTCCTTGTTCGGCGCCAGTACCACACGGAAGCTTTCCAGGTTGGACACCTGGCGCTTGTTGATCTCACGGTTGAACAAGGCCAGCTGGTGCTCGAGGCTGTCGTAGTCGCTGCGGATGTTGCGCAGGGTACGGGCGATGTCGGTGACTGCAGCGCGGCGGGCCTTGGCCAGGGTCAGGGCCTCGTCGGTTCGGTGCGCATAAGCGTTCACCAGCAACTGCAGGCGGCGTTCCATGTCGTCTTCGCTGTCGAACTTGGCCACGCCTTTCAGGCGCACCTGGGCGTACAGCGCCTCGATCTGGTTATCCACACGTTGCAGGCCTTGCCAGCTGTCCTGGTAGTCGTTGAGCAGCGGCAGCAGGTTGTCCATCGAGTCGTCGATGGCTTCCATGAACGGCGTGCCATAGGGCAGGTCGGCCGGTAGCAGTTGGCGACGACGCAGGGCGTCTTCCAGGGTGCGCTGCTTGGACTCCAGGTCACCAAGCTGCCTACCGACCAGCTGCAGCTTGGCCGACAGCTGCTGGACACGCTCGGTGAAGGCATCGCTGGAGCGCTTGAGTTCGTCCTGGGCGGCTTCCAGTTGCGACAGCTGTTCCAGCTTCTCGGGCTCTTCGGCGGCCAGGGTTTGGCTGCGGCGGAAGTCCTCCAGCGCTTTCTGCGCATCCAGCACTTCCTGGTACAGGGTTTCGGTCTGCGCTTTGGAGGCGGAGCGGTCGGCGGCCACGGCTTGCTGGGTCTTGAGCTGCTTCAGCTCTTTTTCCAGGCGCTCTTTCTGGTCGCGCAGGGCGGCGCGGTCCGCCAGGGCTTGCAGTGCCGGCGGGTCGATGTGGGTCAAGTCGATGGCCAGGCCCGGGGCTTCGAAACGTTCGCCCTTGAAGCCATCCAGCACCGCTTCCAGCGTTTTCACCCACAGGTCGCTGTCGTCCAGCTCGATGCCACGGTCGCCCAGCGGCAGGCTGAACAGTGCGCCGTTGAACAGGCGCATCAGGCGGTCGACGTCCTGCTGCGAGAACTCTTCGCGCAGGCGGGCGTAGCTGTTGTTGTCGGCGTGGTCCAGCTGCTGCTTGACCTGCTTCAGGCGTTTTTCCAGGTCGCGCACGCGCTCGTCCAGGTCTTCGGCACTGAACTGCCGCGACTGGGCCAGGGCGCCGGCCAGTTCGTCGTGGGCGTCCTTGGCCGCCAGCAACTGCTGCTCCAGCACCTTGACGTCATCGACCAGGGCGAAGCGGTGCTTGAGCACCGACAGCTCGCCCAGCCAACGCTGGATACCGGTGATTTCACGTTCCAGGCGCATCAGTTCCTGGGTACCGCCGCGCTGATCGTTCTGCAGGCGGTCCTGCTCGCCACGGTAGTGCTCGGACTGGATGACCAGCTCTTCCTTGCGCGCCATGGCGTATTCCTGCCAGGTGCCCAGCAGGGTGTCGAGCACAGGCGAAATGCGGTGCAGCTTGCCGCGCAGGATGTCGCGCTGGGCAACACCACCAGCCAGGGCCTCGACCAGTGGGCCGGCAGCAACCAGGGCGTTGTAGTCCTGCTCCATGCGGCGTACGTCGCGGAAGGCCTCTTCGCACGCCGCGATGTAGTCGACGCTGCCTGAACGCAGGCTGTGCTCGAACGCGTCGAGGAACAGCTGCTTGAGCTTGGCCGCGGTGATTTCGCGCATGTGCAGCAGGTTGATGAACAGCGCGCGGAAGGTTTTCAGGCTTTGTTCGCTGGTGGAGCGCAGCGGGATCATGGTCAGGTCCAGCGGCACCGAGGTGTGGCCGCCAACCAGCAACCGGCGCAGTTCGTCCGGCTTCACTTCATAAGCCTTGATGCCAAGGCGCTCGAGGTTGGTGAACAGCTCTTTCTGGCGTAGGCAGGTGTCGTTTTTCTGGTAGTGGGCCAGGTCCAGTTCGCCTTTGTAGGCGAAGAACTGGTGGCCGAAACCGCCACCCGGGCCGCGGCCGACCACGCCGATCACGTGCGGGCCGTGGGGCAGGCTCAGTTCGCAGAGTATGTACGAGGTGTCGCTGGCAAAGTAGAAGCGGCGCGACTGCTCGAGGCTGTACTTGCCGAAGCTCATGTCCGACATGCGCGCCAGGATAGGGAACTGCAGGGCGTTGATCGACGCCGATTTACCCAGGTTGTTGGCGCCGTACACCGACAGCGGGTGCTCCAGCGGGAACAGGCCAAGGCTGTAGCCGGCGGTGTTGAGCAATGCGAAGCGGCGGATGCCGTAGCGTTCCTGGCTCATGCGTCAATCTCCTGTTGCTCTTCGCGGATGGCCCGGGCCAGCGCGTCCTCTTCGCTTTCCTCGCCCTCGAAGGGCGTGAGGTCGAGCGGGTCGTCGGTACGGTTGAGTTCTTCGGCGCTTTCTTCCTCGACCAGTACCGGGGGCGGCAGCGGCAGGTCGCTGTGCAGGGTGGCGGCTAGGTCGCGGTCTTGCTGCACCGAAAGGCACACATCGAGGAAGCGGTGCATGGGCGGCAGGAAGCGGTAGATACCACCTTCCTCGTGGGCGAAGCCGAGCTGGGTCATGCGCCGCAGGATCTTTTCTTCCAGCTCGTCCACTGTCTGCACTTCGGCTTGCAGGAACAGGTCGCGGTACTTGTCCAGCAGCGAGGGCAGTTCGTCGCGGCCAATGCTGCCGCCGTCGAGTACGGCCATCGGGTCACGGCCCTGGTCGGCAAGGTGTTCGACCAGGATGAAGGTGAACAGCGACAGGCGCTGCGCGGTCTTGTTGACCTGGGCGGCGGTCATGTCCGGGACGAAGTAGTAGAAGCCACGGGTGTCGCACACCAGTTCGAAGCCCAGGGCCTTGAACAGGGTGCGGTACTGGTCCTGGAAATTCGACAGCTGCGCATACAACTCGGGGTCGCGGCGGCTGACGTGGAAGCCTTTGAACAGCTCGCGGAAGATCGGCGCGAGCTGGGACAGTTCGGAAAGATCAAGATGCATGGGCTGGGCTCGCGTTGGATTCGGTAGGCGCGCTGGCGGCGTCTTCGCGGCTGGAGGTCAGGGCGAACGAGCGCAGGCTGACCAGGTGTTCCTGGGTGGTGTACTCGCGGCGGTCGAGGCGTTCGCGCTTGAAGCGTTTTTCCCGCGACAGGCGCGAGAACCAGTACAGCAACTCGTCCGTAGCACCCTCGGGCTCCTGCTCAAGCAGCCAGACCATCAGGTCAGGCAGCGGCAGGGCTTGTTCGCAGCGTTCGGCCATTTCTTTCACCGTGCGCGGGGCGCGGGGCAGGGCACCGGACTGGGTCTTGTGGGCCTTGGGGAAGCGCGCTGGCTTGGGTTCGAAGCGGGCCAGGGCGTAGACGTAGGCCTCGACCTGGCTGGCACTGCCAAGGAAGGTGCTTTGCGGGCGGGTGAACATCGGCATGGCCGCTTGCGGCACGGCATCGATGCCCTTGCGCCGGATCACCGACAGGGCCAGTGCGGCGCCACGGGTCACGGCATTGTGCCGGCGTGCTTCTTCGCGCAGTGGCAGTAGCAGCTCGCGGGCGTGGCGCAGGGTCAGCTGGGCGCTGGTCTGCATTTCCAGGATGCGTGCGTGGGTACGCAGCAACATGTCGTCATCGACCAGGTGGCCCAGGCGCGCCTGTTCGCCCAGCAGCTTCAACAGCACGGTCTCGACCTTGCGTACGCCCTGCTCGAAGGCGCCGTCGGCGTTGACCAGCTGGATCATCGGCTCGACGTATTCGTCCCAGGTGGCGAGTACTTCGGCATACCGCTGGCGCAGCGGAATCTGGCGGTTGCTGGTCTTGGCCCGTTCGGCCACGGCTACCAGCGCCTGCTCGTCGTTGTCGAGTTTTTTCAGCACATCGCGCACGCGCATGTCGAGCAGGCGCAGCTGGCGCGCCAGGTCGTCGCTGTCGCGATTGTCGAAGGCATCCTGGATGTGCCCGGCCAGGCGTTCCAGGTGGCGCAAGTACGCTTCGATTTCCAGGCACAGGCCCAGCCGGTGTTCGCGGCGCAGGTAGGCGAGGAAGTCGTGGATCTGCGCGTTGAGCTCGAAACGGTTCGGGCTCTTGGCAACCGGGACCAGGATATCCAGGCGGATCCACACGTCGAGTAGCTGGGTGATGTCCTGCGGGGTGCTTTCGAGCTGCTGGCGGGCCACATGCTGGCGCAACTCGACCAGGCTCAGGGTGCCCTGGTCGAAACGCTCGCACAGCGGCTCGATCAGGGCCCAGTGTTCGGCTAGGGCGCGCAGGACGCGCTTGGGTTCGATCATTGGCTTCGACTCGTTGCCAAGAAAAAGGGGGCGATTGTACTGCATCCCGGGGGGAGGTTTTCACCCCTTGGTCTGTAATGAGGGATAACCTTATGGCTAGTAGGTGTATGGCGTTGTTTTTGGGGCGGTTTTGAGAGCGAGCGCCGCACCGGCGGCGCTCGGTCTGATAGGCGCTGCAAAAACCAAGGCGTACACGTTAGAATGCCCAATTGTCTTCACCCCTCGGATACCCATCCCTTGCTCACCGAACCCCGTCGCCGCGCCTACCTTTCCGCCATGCAAGTGGTGCACTGGTTGCCGCGCGCCGAACTGCCGTTCGCCGCACCGTCGCGGCCGGAGCTGTTGTTGCCGGTGGCGACGGTCGAGGATGTCGATTTCGAAATCAGGCCGGCATCGGCTGCAAATGACGCTCCCGCCACACCCCAGGCCCGTTCCGGCGAACGGCCGAAAATCGAGATCCCGCGCCCGAACAGCGCGCCCAAACCCGCCGCCAAGCCGGTCGAGGCCGAAGAGCAGCCGGCGGCACCCCGCCCGGCGCCCGTGCCACCTCCACGCTTCTCGTTGCAGTTGCTGCGCGCCGGCAGTTGCCTATTGCTGGTGGAGTTGGCCACAGGCCAGCCGTTCCAGAGCCGCGACCCGTCCTACCTGCTGCTCAAGGACATGCTGCGTGCCGCCGGCCTGCCCGACGCCCCGCAGATCATCGGCGAGCCTGTGCGCTGGCCGCTGCTGGTGCGCGGCAACATGGACCAGGGCCCGGAGGCCGCGCGCGATTTCGTCCAGGGTTTTGTCCAGGCCCGCCTGGAAGACGCCCCGAGCACCTGTCTGTGGCTGATTGGCTTGCCGGCACTGCGCTTTGCCGCCAATGCCGATGCCGAGGCCTATTACCAACCCCTTAAGCTGGACGGCCTGGGCGACGCCTGGGCGCTGCCGGGCCTTGAACTGTTGATGGACGAGCCGCAACGCAAGGCGGACGTCTGGAAAGCCATGCGCCAGCTGATGGCGCGCTGGAAGAGCGTTGAATGAGTGACTCGATCAGTTTCCGCCCGATGACCGAGGCGGATCTGGATGCCGTGCTTAAGATCGAATATGCCGCGTTCAGTCATCCCTGGACCCGCGGAATCTTTCAGGATGCGCTCAAGTCGTACGAGGTCTGGCTGATGTTCGACGGCCAGCAGCAAGTGGGCCATGGCGTAATCAACGTGATCATCGACGAAGCCCACCTGCTCAATATCACCGTAAAGCCGGAAAACCAGGGTTGCGGCATGGGCCTGCGCCTGCTCGAGCACCTGATGGCCCGGGCCTACCAGCTCAATGGTCGCGAATGTTTCCTGGAAGTACGCGCCAGCAACCAGTCGGCTTATCGTCTATACGAACGTTACGGTTTCAACGAAATCGGCCGGCGCCGTGACTATTATCCGATTGCTGGTGGCCGTGAAGATGCCCTGGTGATGGCCTGCACGCTGCTTGAGGATTGACCTGGCTTAATCGATAGCAGCCACGGCGTGGTTTTCTTTGTTCTCCAAGCACGGATGGCTTAAGGATGAAAAAACTGCTTCTTGTAGCAGGCCTGTTGATTGCCGGGGCTGCTCACGCCGATGAGCGCGACGTGTGGATGTTCGCCCAGTGGGCTGGTGACCATCAAACTCGGCCCTTTCGTGAAATGCTGGTCGATGCCCGTCTATATGGGGTAGTGCCTATCCATCAGTTGCTGCGGTCGGCCTCGGACTGGAAGCTGTGCCGAGCGTCGCCTTTCGCCGTGCCACCCGCCGACAATTGGCCGGCTGTGCGCACCACCCTTGCGTTGATCAAGACACTCGATGACCAAGGCATCCTGCGCCAGTTCGAGGTGGTTTCGGCTTACCGTGAGCCGCGACTGAACGCCTGCGCCGGCGGGGCAGCGAACAGTGCGCATATGCGCGCTTTCGCCGTCGATATCTTGCTGCCAGCCTGGGCCGACCCCAACCCGCTGTGCCGTTTCTGGCAGCAGCACGGGCAGGCCTGGAACATGGGCCTGGGGCGCTATCCTTCAGGCCGCATTCACGTGGATACCGCCGGTTATCGCACCTGGGGTGGCGATGGCAGTGCGGGGTCGTCGTTCTGCAGCAAGCCCAAATGAGCCAGAGAGCGCCGGCATTCGTCCATTACCCACTCGGCGAAGCGCTGGCGTTTGCTGTTGTCGTCCAGGGGCAGTGGGCTAAGCAGGTGATAGGCCGAGCCGTCGCGCACAAAACCGTAGGGGGCCTGCAACTGCCCGCTGTCGAGTTCGTCGCCCACCATCAGGGCTGAGGCCATGGCCAGGCCCAGGCCGGCGCTGGCGGCCTGGATAGACAGGTAGAAGTGCTCGTAGTCGCTGCGTTCGTTGTGCAGTGCCTGCTGGCCGCTCAGGCGCAGCCAGGTGGGCCATGCAGCGGGGCGGGTGGTGCTGTGCAGCAAGCGCTGGCCGTCCAGTTGAATGGGGGCGCCGGGGTGGCGCACCGGGCCGATCCATTCGTCACAGATTTTCTGGTTGTACAGCTGGTTGCCCCAGTGGAAGTCGTCGCGGCGGATTGCCAGGTCGACACCGCTGCGGGCGAAGTCCAGCGGCCCGCCTGCGGCCACCAGGTGCAACTGCAGGTCGGGGTGTGCAGCATGGAAGCGGGGCAGGCGTGGGATCAGCCAACGCATGGCGATGGTCGGCTCGCAGGACAGCACCAGCACATTGTCGCGGGCCTGTTGTTGCAAGCGCTGCACGGCGCCTTCGAGTTGTTCGAATATTGCCTGGGTAGTGCCTTGCAGGGCTCGGCCGGCGGGGGTGAGGAAAATGGCCCGGTTACGGCGCTCGAACAGCTCGACGCCAAGGCTTTCTTCAAGCAGGCGTACCTGGCGGCTGACCGCGCCGTGAGTGACGTGCAAGTGTTCGGCGGCGCGCACGAAGTTCTCGGTTTGGGCGGCGATGTCGAAGTAACGCAAGGCATTTAATGGCGGCAGTTTCATGGTCTTCCTGCTGGCCTGTGCAAGCGTTTGCACAGGTTAACGTTTTGCTTGTCTGTGAGGAAAACTATCAGATTTACAGCACTTTAAATCGATTTTTACTCTTCTATAAGCACTCGATAATAACGCGGTCTGCGCATTTTCATCGCCTATCGAGAGCCCCTCAGCATGACCGAACTAATTGCCGTCGCCTTGTTTACCCTGCTCGCCGTCATCAGTCCTGGCGCCGACTTCGCCATGGTCACTCGCAGCAGTTATGCACAGGGCCGCAAGGCCGGGCTGGCCGCCGCAATGGGTATCGCCCTGGGGGTACAAGTGCACGTGCTGTATACGGTCTTGGGCATTGCCGTGGTTATCAGCCAGAGCCCGGCGCTGTTCCTGGGCATGAAAGTACTGGGCGCGGGCTATCTGGTTTACCTGGGCTACAAATCGCTTACCAATACTCAACGCATCAGCCTTGAGGGGGGCGGTCAATCGGCCGCCAGCATGGTGCAAGCGCTGCGCACCGGCTTTCTGACCAACGCCCTCAACCCCAAGACCATGTTATTCGTCATCAGCGCCTTCACCCAGGTGGTGCAACCTGGTAGCCCATTGAAGCAGGCATTCGCCTACGGCGCATTCATGTCCTTTGCCCATTGGCTTTGGTTCAGCCTGGTCGCAGTGTTTTTCTCCAGCACAGCATTGCGCAAGGCAATGATCGACCGTCAGGTGCTGGTGGACCGCGTCATTGGGCTGGCGTTGATCGGGCTTGGCCTGGCAGTGGCGGTGGCCGGTATCCGTTGAGCGGGGATGATTGCATGTTGGGGTGATGGCCATTTAGAATAGAATCATTCCCATTTGCGAAGCTTCGCGATGATACCAACCCCATCTGCCGCCGCTGAGGCCTGTCTGTGAGCCCGGAAATCCTTCACGAAGCTGCCGAATGGCTGGTGCGTCTGGAGGGCCAGCCGAGTGGGCGCGACCGTGAGGCGTTCCGTGCCTGGTTAGCGCAGGACAGTGAGCATCTGGAAGCATTCCAGCGCATGCATGAAACTCTGGGCCCCATGCAAGTGCTCAAGCAGGCGCCTGCATGCAGCGCGCAACTGAGCTGCAATCAGCAGCGCCTTTCGAGCCGGGGGCTGAAGGCACTGGCCTTGATCGTGGCCGTGGTATTGGCGCTGTCATTGGCGCTGTAGCTGCAGCAGGGGCCAGCCTATCGCCAGGCGACAACTTTTTCGTAGGCAAAGAAAAAGGGCTTACCTTGCGGTAAGCCCTTCGTCTTGTTTGGTGGCTACACAGGGACTTGAACCCCGGACCCCAGCATTATGAATGCTATGCTCTAACCAACTGAGCTATGTAGCCGATGGCGCGCATTATTCTCTTGAACGGCCCCCCTGTCAACACTCATTTCAAAAAAAATTTGCACGCTTTCAAAAACTTAGCAGCCAGCCCCTGTTTCAGCGCACCACAAGCCAGTGTCCCAGCACGCCCTGCAGTTGCAGATGCTGGGCGTCAGCCAGGGATTGCAGGCTTTCGCCAGGCCGGTCGAGATTGAAATCGCCGCTCACGCGTCGATGCGCCACTTGTTCATCCATCATCCACAGACGCTGCCCTTGGTAACCGGCAAGGCGTTCGAGCACTTGCCCCAAAGGCATGTCGGTGGCTTTCAGGCGACCGCTGCGCCAGCTGTCGGCGGTTTTCAGGTCGGCCTTCTGCACCGGGTCGACGCGCTTGCCATCGAAGGTCACCCGCTCACCCGCCGAGACCATGCGCTGCTCACCGCCCTGGGTGACCATGGCCTTGCCACTGAGTACCACGAGTTCGTCACGCCCGGCATGGCGGGCTACCTGCAGGCGGGTGCCGTACACCTGGATGCGGGCGTTGCCGACTTCTACCTCCATGGCTCGCCCGTCGAGCATCACTTCCATGAACACCTGGCCCTGCACCAGGTGCAGCAGGCGGGTGCGCCCGCGCAGGTCGACGTTCATCGCGCTGGCGCTGTCCAGGTTCAATGTCGTGCCATCTGCCAGGCGCGTGCTGCGGCGCTCGCCCACATCGGTGTGCAGCTCACTGGCCAGGCGTTGCATCAGCGGCCAGTACAGGTAGGCTGCGGCGCCCAAACCAAGCAGGAATACAACCGCCAACCATTTGCCCAGGTGGCTGCGCTGCACAGCGACTTGCCGTGGGCGAGGGCGAGCGGGGGGTGGTTGCAGTTGTTGCCAGAACGTTTCCAGCTCGGCATAGGCGTGTGCGTTCTCAGGGGCTTGGCACCAGGCCGCGAATGCCTGGCGCTGGGTGTCGTCGCAACCGGGCTGGCGCAGCAACGAAAACCACTCCAGCGCTTCCTGCTGTGGGTCGGGCTGCAGTTGCTTGGCGGGCATCGGGCTCATGGGTTCGGTCTGCTCACGATAGGGGCCGTTTCGCCCAACGATGACAGGGATAATGAGCCAAGGATGCTAATTATATTGAGAACCATTTTCAAGTACGTTGCGACAGAGGGATAAAAAAGGTAGCTATGTATCTATTTGTTTCCCGATAATCGGATCCCAAACCTGAGGACGGAGATTTAGGCAAATGGCCACCAGTAGTGCCTCCACCGCATCCACCGCTGCAACGGCCAACCAGGCCACACCGCTGGTGATGCGCATCATCGGTTTCTGTGCCTTGGCGCACTTGATCAACGACCTGATCCAGTCGGTACTGCCGGCGATCTACCCCATGCTCAAGGCCAACTACGACCTGAGCTTCGCCCAGATTGGCATGATCACCCTGACATTCCAGATCACCGCCTCGCTGTTGCAGCCCTGGGTCGGCTTCTTCACCGACCGCCGACCGACGCCCAACCTGCTGCCCCTAGGCACCCTGTGCACACTGGTGGGCATCGTGATGCTGGCCTTCGTCGGCAGTTTCCCGATGATCTTGCTGGCGTCGGCGCTGGTGGGCATCGGCTCGTCGACCTTCCACCCGGAAACCTCGCGTATCGCGCGGTTGGCTTCGGGTGGGCGTTTCGGCCTGGCCCAGTCGACTTTCCAAGTGGGCGGCAACACCGGTTCAGCACTGGGCCCGCTGCTGGCGGCGGCCATCGTCATTCCGTTCGGCCAGACCCACGTGGCCTGGTTCGGCCTGGCCGGGCTGTTCTTCCTCGGTGTCACCCTGATGCTGCGCGGCTGGTACAAGGAGCACCTCAACCAGGCCAAGGCGCGCAAGGCGGTGCAAGCCACCCACGGCATTTCGCGCAATCGGGTGATCGCGGCGCTGATCGTGCTGGGCCTGTTGGTGTTCTCCAAGTACTTCTACATGGCCAGCTTCACGAGCTACTTCACCTTCTACCTGATCGAGAAGTTCGGTGTATCGGTGGCCAGCTCGCAGCTGCATCTGTTCCTGTTCCTCGGCGCGGTAGCAGCGGGCACCTTCTTTGGCGGGCCGATCGGTGACCGTATCGGGCGCAAGGCGGTGATCTGGTTCTCGATCCTGGGCGTGGCGCCGTTCACCTTGGCGCTGCCGTATGCCGACCTGTTCTGGACCACGGTACTGAGCGTGGTGATCGGTTTTATCCTGGCGTCGGCGTTCTCGGCCATCGTGGTGTATGCGCAGGAACTGGTACCGGGCAGTGTGGGCATGATTGCCGGGATCTTCTTCGGCTTGATGTTCGGCTTTGGCGGCATTGGCGCGGCGCTGTTGGGGTATGTGGCAGACCTGCGCGGTATCGAGTATGTGTACGGGCTGTGCTCGTTCCTGCCATTGTTCGGGCTACTGGCGGTGTTGTTGCCGAGCACCGGTAAGCGCTGATGCAAGCGGGGCTGCAAAGCAGCCCCGACGATTGACGATTGGGCACCCTTGGCCTAGAGTGCCGCCTCTTTTTTTCAACCACCTGCGTAGTAGCCAAAGCAATGTGCCGTACCCAATCCCTGCCCAGCGCCCGCCAGCCTGCCTTCCAGGCCCTGCGTCGTGCATGGCCGAGCGACACGGTACTCAAGCGCCGCCGCAGCGTGCTGTTTGCCTTCACCTTTTCGCCACACCTCGCCTGAACTGATCTGCGCTTTTGCGTCGCTCGCCGCCCCGGCGTGCGCGCCTGTGTCTGCACGTCTTTTCGGTTTGCAAGGAGTGGTACATGAACATGCGTTTACTGGCGGGCCTGTTGTTCGCCGTTTCGGTTGTGGGTTTCAGCCTGGGGGCCAGCTTGCCGCTGGTGTCGTTGCGCCTGCATGAGGCGGGGGCAAGCACCCTGGAAATCGGCATCATCTCGGCCATCCCTGCCGCAGGCATGATGCTCTCGGCGTTTCTGGTCGACGCCTGTTGCCGTCATCTCACCCGGCGCACCATCTATCTGCTGTGTTTCAGCCTGTGCACGGTCAGCATTGCCTTGCTTGAATCGGCTTTCGGCTCGCTGTGGCTGCTGGCGCTGTTACGCCTGGGGCTGGGGCTTGGCATGGGGATCGCCATCATCCTCGGCGAGTCGTGGGTCAACGAACTGTGCCCAGAGCACAACCGCGGCAAGATCATGGCCCTGTACGCCACCAGCTTCACCGGTTTTCAGGTGCTTGGCCCAGCCATGCTGGCAGTGCTGGGCGCAAACAGCCCCTGGATAACGGGTGTCGTCACGGTCTGCTATGGGCTGGCGTTGCTGTGCATCGTGCTGACCGTGCCCAACGACCATGTCGAACACGAAGAGGGCGAAAAGAGCTTCGGCCTAGCCGGGTTTTTCCGTGTGGCGCCGGCGTTGTGCATGGCCGTGCTGTTCTTCTCGTTCTTCGATGCCGTGGTGCTGTCGCTGCTGCCGGTTTACGCCACCAGCCATGGTTTTGCCGTTGGCGTGGCGGCGTTGATGGTGACGGTGGTGTTTGCCGGCGACATGCTGTTCCAGCTGCCGTTGGGCTGGTTGGCCGACCGGGTCGAGCGCACCGGGCTGCACCTGGCGTGCGGGCTGGTGGCGATGGCGATCGGCATCGGCTTGCCTTGGCTGCTGAACCTGACCTGGCTGCTGTGGCCGCTGCTGGTGGTGCTGGGCGCGGTGGCAGGGGGCATCTATACCCTGGCGCTGGTGCTGATCGGGCAGCGCTTCAAGGGCCAGGACCTGGTGACAGCCAATGCCAGCGTGGGCTTGTTGTGGGGCGTGGGCAGCCTGGTGGGGCCGTTGGTCAGTGGGGCAGCCATGAACGTCGCGCCGCATGGCCTGCCCATGGCGCTGGCACTGATGGCCGGGCTGTTCGTGTGCTTTGCCAGGCAGTCGTATCGGCGTGCAGGGCGGATGCGGGCTGTGGCGGAATAATGCCCCTCACGCCGCGCCGATGCTTACCCAGTAGCGGGTCCTGTAGTCGACCCGCACCGGCAGGCTGCGGCTGAGCAACTGCAGGATTTGCTCGGTGTCGGCCAACTGATAGGTGCCTGAAACCTTCAGGCCCGCCACCTCTGGAGCGCAGCGCAACAGGCCCGGGCGGTAGCGGCCGAGTTCGCTGACAAATTCGGCAAGTGGCATTTGTTGCACGCTGAGTACCCCGTCAGTCCAGCCCCAAGGGTCGCTGTGCAGCGCCAACGCCTGGATGCTGCCGTTGGTCCCGACTTGCAAGGTTTCACCTGGCAGCACCTGCCTCGGTGAGGCCGAGGCAGGGAACAGCGTGACTTCACCTCGACGCACCGACAGCAGCAGGCCCTGGCTGTTTTCACGCAGCAACAGTTGGCCATCGACGGTGGTCAGCGGACCGATACGGGTGTCGATGTGGAACGGGCGGTTGTCATTCGGGTTGCTGTCCAGGCTGATTTCGCCCCGTATCAGCTCCAGCTGGCGTTGCTGCGCGCTGAAGTGCAGGTCGATGGCGCTGGCAGTGTTGAGCTGGATACGGCTACCGTCAGTACTTTGCCACTGGCGCCGTTCACCCGTGGCGGTGCTGCTGTCGGCCAGCAGTTGTGGCAGGCCCAGCGGTTCGCGTGCGGCCCAGCCCAGGCTGCCGCCTACGGCCAACAGCCCCAGCAACTTCAGGTGGTCCCGGCGGCTGACGCGTTGGCGCTGGCTACCCTCCAGGGTGCGTCGGCTCAGGTCCTTGGGCAGCCCGGCCAGCTCGTCGCTTAGATGACTGACCCGCTGCCAGGCCAAGGGGTTGTGCGGGTGGCTGCCCAGCCACTGCTGAAACTGCTGCTCGGTACGCGCGCTGGGGCTGTCGAAGCGCAGTTTCACCAACCAGTCGATGGCCTGATCGACCTGCACCTGTGCCGGCGTATCATCAGGCATCGGCATAGCGCAACCGATAGCAGACACCCAGGGCCTTGGCCAGATCGCGCTCGACGGTGGCCCTGGACACCTCCAGGCGTTGGGCGACCTGCACGATGCTCAAACCGTCGAGCTGTGCCAGCAGGAACGCCTGGCGCACGCGCGGCTTCAACTGGTGCAAGGCGCGGTCGAGGCGTTCCAGGCTATCGAGGATGACCAGCCTGTCCTCTTCGCTGGGCACTTCGGCTTCGGGCAGGTTAGCCAGGCTTTCCTGGTAAGCCCGTTCCAGCGCGCGGCGGCGGAACTGGTCGATCATCAAGCCACGGGCGATGCTGCTGAGGTAGGCGCGCGGCTCCTTCAGCGGCGACACCTGGCGGGCGCGCAACACGCGCACGAAGGTATCCTGCGCCAGGTCTGCGGCGTGTTCGCTACAGCCGACCCGGCTGCGCAACCAGCTGCGCAGCCAGGCATGGTGGGACTGGTAGAGCAGAGCGACCTCGGTCGGTTTGAGCGTGTCGTTGAACTGCATCGTAGCGAAGGCCCGGTCCCGTGATGTGTGCGATTGTGAATGGTTCTCAATTCTATGCGGGGAGGATGGCGCGGAGCAATGGTATGCCAGGAATTAGCCGCGCAAGAACCGGCGTTTGCCCGATGAGCGGCTGCGCTAAGCTGGACCTGCAATCGACTTGACGGAGTTGCCATGATTCTGGCCGACCTTTCCCCCGAGGCCTACCGCGAGGCCACCGCACACCTGGCGTCACTTGACCCGGACTGGTCGCGGCACATTGCGGCGACCGGGCCTTGTCTGCACCAGGCCACCTCGGGACGTGAGCCTTACGAAGCGTTGGTGCGGGCGATTGCCTATCAGCAGCTGCACGCGCGTGCGGCGGAAGCGATCCTGGGGCGGTTGCTGGCTCTGTTTCCGGCGAATGCCTTCCCGCAGCCAGAGCAGTTGCTGGCGGTTACCCCGCAAACCTTGCGGGCCTGCGGCTTCTCGGCGAGCAAGTTGGCGACGATCCAGGGTATCGCTCAAGCCAGTCTGGAGGGCTTGGTGCCGACGCGGGAGCAGGCGTTGGCCATGGCCGACGAGGCCTTGATCGAACGCCTGGTGGCGCTGCGTGGGGTAGGGCGATGGACGGTCGAGATGCTGCTGATCTATAGCCTTGAGCGATCGGACATTTTGCCAGTGGACGATTTTGGTGTGCGTGAAGGGTACCGGCGGCTCAAGGGGCTGGAGAAGGCGCCGACACCGGCGCAGATGCGCTCGCTGGGGGGCGCTTGGCGGCCGTTTCGTACGGTGGCGGCCTGGTATCTGTGGCGTGCCTGAGGCTATTGCATTGCCCGTTGCGGCCCTTTCGCGGGCCAGTACAGGCGACAACTTATCTGGATGCTGAACCATGACCCTCTACACCACCCCCGACCAACGCTGGCAAGCTGTCGAGTCCCGCGACGCCACCGCCACAGGCCACTTCGTGTACGCCGTACGCACCACTGGTGTGTACTGCCACCCTGGCTGTAAATCACGCCTGGCCAAACGCACGAACGTCGATTTCTACGACACCCCCGCTGCTGCCGAAGCCGCGGGCTATCGCGCCTGCAAACGCTGTATCGGCAAGGCCAGCACCGCCCGCCATCGCCAGCTGGTCACCCGCGCCTGCCGGCTGATCGAAACCAGCGACCCCGCGCCCAGCCTCGACCAGCTCAGTGCGCAACTGGCCGTCAGCCCCTTCCACCTGCACCGGCTGTTCAAGGCCGAAACCGGCGTTACCCCCAAAGCCTACGCCACGGCCTTCCGCGCCCGTCGCTTGCGCGCGCACCTGGAAGACGGCCAGCGCTCGGTCACCGATGCCATCTACGACGCCGGCTACAACTCCAACAGCCGCTTCTACGAAAGCGCCGACCAGCGCCTGGGCATGCGCCCACGGCAGTACCGCGCCGGCGGTGCCGGGGCTACCCTCCATTTTGCCTTGGGGCAGTGCTCGCTGGGCGCGATTCTGGTGGCCCAGAGCGACAAGGGCATATGCGCGATCCTGCTGGGTGACGACCCCGAAGCCTTGTTGAACGCCTTGCAGGACCAGTTCCCCAAGGCTCACCTGATAGGCGGTGACAGCGCCTACGAACGGCTGGTCGCCGAAGTGATCGGTTTCGTCGAGGCCCCGGCGCTGGGCCTGGCCCTGCCGCTGGATGTGCAAGGCACCGCGTTTCAGGAGCGAGTGTGGCAGGCCCTGCGCGAGGTGCCGGCCGGCAGCCGGGTCAGCTACACCGACATTGCCGAGCGCATTGGCGCGCCCAAGGCCGTGCGTGCAGTGGCCATGGCCTGCGCGGCCAACCCCATTGCCGTGGCCATCCCCTGCCACCGCGTGGTGCGCCGGGATGGCGACATCAGCGGCTACCGCTGGGGCGTGGAGCGCAAAGAGCAATTGCTGAAGCGAGAGACGGCACTCTCCTGATTGCCAGAAGCCGCGTAGAATCCCCCGCCAAATCGAATTGTAAAGAGGAATATTCGATGAGGCGTGTCAGCCTTGCCCGTAGTTGCCCAGGCCTGATGGCCCTGCTGGCCTTTATGCTGGTGCTCGCCAGCCCGGCGTGGTCGGCCCCGGCCACGCCATTGTCCAATTTGGCGGCTGCCGAAGCGCCAGCACTGGACGAAAACGCCAGCCTTGAACAGCTGAACGACCGCCTGGACCAGATCCGTCAGGGCGTCACCAGCGAGGCCAACGACGACCTGCTGTCGCAACTGCGTCTTGCAGCCATGCAGGTTCAGCGTCAGGCCGATGCATTGAGTGCACAGCGCACTGCCGATGTGGGAAAACTCGACGACAAGCTGAAGGTCATCGGCCCGGCCCAGCCGGACGAGGCACTCACTCTGACCCAGCAGCGCAAAGAGCTGGAGGCTGAGAAAAAGGCGCTGGTAGCCCAGCAGGACCAGGCCATCAAGCTGACCCAGTCGGCCCGCGACCTGTCCACGCAAATCGTCAACCTGCGCCGCAGCCAGTTCAACTCGCAGATCACCAGCCGTGCCGCTTCGCCACTGAGCCCGGCGTTCTGGCAGAGCATCATCCGCCCCACCCAGGACGACGTGGCGCGCCTGCGCGACCTGCGCGGCGAGGCAGCCGATGCCATCAACAGCGCCTTCAGCGCCGATCACCGCTGGCTGTTCATTACCAGCCTGGTGGCGGCGATTCTGGTATGGACCTTGGTGCGCCGCGTGCTCGAGCGCTTGCTGGCCAGTGCCATGGTCGGCTGGCTGCCCGAAGGGCGCCTGCGCCGCAGCGCTTTGGCCCTTGGTGTCAGCCTGGCAACCTTGGGTACCATCGCCGGTTCTGTTTCGTTGCTGCGCTGGGGGCTGGAAAGCAGTGCAGAGTTGGGTTCGGATATCGCCAGCCTGACCAACCACATTCTCGCCCTGGTCGTGTTCAGTGCCTTCATCACCGGCCTGGGCCGCGCCATGCTGATGCTGCAGCGGCCGTCCTGGCGGCTGCCGCCGATCCATGACGAAGTTGCCAGCGCGCTGGGCTGGTTCCCGAAGGTACTGGCATTGGCCCTGATGGTCATGATGACCATGGAGCGCATGAACAGTGTGATCGGCGCCAGCCTGGCGCTGACGGTGGCCGTCAACGGGCTGACCGCACTGGTAGTGGCGTTCATCTTTGCCGGCGCGTTGCTGCGTTATCGCCACACCCTGCGCAAGCATGAACTGGAGCGCCCGACGGGCCTGGCTGGGCTGATCCCGTTCGTGATGGTCATCTGGCTGGCGTTGATCCTGCTGGCACTGCTCACCGGCTACCTGACGCTTGCCTATTTCCTCACTGCCAAGTTGCTGTGGGTCAGCCTGGTGGTCACTTGTGCCTACTTGCTGACCACCTTCTTCGGCGACCTGTGCGAAACCCTGCTGTCGCCACGCCAGCCCGGAGGCCTGGCGCTGGCCTCGACCCTGGGCCTGGCACCTCGTCACCAGGCGCAAGCCAGCACCATCCTGGCTGGCATCGGCCGCACCATCGTGCTGTTCCTGGCGCTGTTGCTGGTGTTGATGCCATCGGGCACCAGCCCCAGCGAACTGCTGCTGAGCCTGGGCGATTGGGACGGCACCGGCGGCAAGCTGCTCGGCAACCTGAATATCGTGCCGCAGGACATCCTGCTGGCCCTGGCGATTTTCTTGGGTGGCCTGTTCGCCATCCGTGTGGTCAAGCGCTGGCTGAGCGATCGCCTGCTGCCGGAAACCGACATGGACGCCGGCATGCGGGCCTCGCTGGTGACCCTGGTGGGTTACCTGGGTTTCCTGTTCCTGGCCATGCTGGTGATGTCGACCTTGCGCATCAATCTCACCAGCCTGACCTGGGTGGTCAGTGCGCTGTCGGTCGGTATCGGTTTCGGCCTGCAGCAGATTGTGCAGAACTTTATCTCCGGCCTGATCCTGTTGACCGAGCGCCCGGTGAAGGTGGGTGATTGGGTGAGCCTGGCGGGTGTCGAGGGCGATATCCGCCGCATCAACGTGCGCGCCACCGAAATCCAGATGTCAGACCGTTCAACGGTGATCGTGCCCAACTCGCAGTTCATCTCGCAGAACGTGCGCAACGTGACCATGGGCAATGCGCTGGGTGTGGTCAGCATTACCTTGACACTGCCGCTGGAGACCGATGCCAACCAGGTGCGTGAGCTGCTGCTGGCGGCCTACCACGAGCATGAGGCGATTCTGGATGCGCCGGCTTCTTCGGTGTCGTTCAAGGACCTGACGACCAGTGGCATGGTGATTGGCGTCAGCGGCTACGTGGCCGGGCCGCGGCAGGTGTCAGGCACCCGCAGCGACCTGCTGTTCACCATTCTTGGGCGCCTGCGTGACGAAGGTATTCCCCTGTCTTCGCCACAGAGCATGGTACTGGTGCAAGAGGGTGTGCGCCCCGCTGACGAATCGGTGTGAATGCCGGGGGCTGCTCTGCAGCCCTATCGCGGCACAAGGCCGCTCCCACAGGTACCGCGCATGCTGAAGGGCTGCACACTTGCTGGGGGAGCGGCGCCTTGCGATGTTAGCCGAGGCAGCGCGTCACATGCTTGACCGATTGGTACGCCGACAACCCCCAAGGCCCCAGCTCGCGGCCGATCCCGCTGCCCTTGGTACCGCCCCACGAGGTTTCGACGAACACTGCCTGCACAGAGTTGATCCATACGTGGCCAACCTCCAGCGCATCGGCCACGCGCTCGGCACGCTCCAGGTCAGCGGAGCAGACGGTGGCTACCAGCCCGAAGCGGCTGTCGTTGGCTTCGGCAATCGCCTGTTCCTCTGTAGCAAAGCGCCGTGCGCACAGCACTGGGCCAAAGATTTCCTCGGTCCACAGGCGGCTGTCTTTCGGCACGTCGGCATACAGCGTGGGGCTGACGAACCAGCCATCACGGTCCAAAGCCTTGCCGCCGGCCAGGCACTGCAAACCTTCTTCCCGCGCCGTGGCAAAGTAGCTGGCCACCTTCAGCCACTGCGCCTGGCTGGTCAGCGGGCCCATGTCGACCTCTTCGGTCAATGGGTTGCCCACCCGCAGGTTTTCCAGTGCCGCCTGCAAGCGCGGCAACAGCGCATCGGCAATGCCGTCCTGGACCAGCAGCCGTGAAGTGGCCGAACACATCTGCCCGGCGTTCCAGCTGATGCCGGCAACAATCCACTCCACCGCCTGGTCGATGTCGCAATCGTCGAACACCACGATGGCTGACTTGCCGCCCAGCTCCAGTGTCACCGGCCGGCACTGCGCCGACGCGCTACGCATTACCTGGCTGCCGACGCTGTTGCTGCCGGTGAACGACAGCTTGTCCAGGCCGTTATGGTTGCTGAGCGCGGCGCCAGTCTCGGCCTTGCCGTTGACAATGTTCAGCACGCCGGCCGGCAGGCCCAGGGCGTCGGCGAGCTGGCCGTAGGCCTGCTCGATCAGCGGGGTGACCTCCGACGGTTTGAGCACCACGGTGCAGCCGGCAGCCAGGGCCGGGGCGAGCTTCCAGGCACTGGTAACCAGCGGGAAGTTCCACGGCACGATCAGGCCGACCACGCCCACCGGCTCCAGGCGGGTACGGGCGGTAAAACCGGGTGCGGCCAGCGGCACGTCACGGTTTTTCGACGGCAGTTGCTCGGCCAGTTCGGCGTAGTAGCCGAAGGTGGCGATGGCGTCATCCAGGTCGATTTCGGCCTCGTGACGGGGTTTGCCGTTGTTGCGCATCTGCAAGGTGATCAGCGCTTCACGGCGCTGCCCGAGCTGTTTGGCAAAGCCACGCAGGAAGGTTGCGCGTTCGCTGGCGCTGGTGTTTTTCCAGGCGGGCAGAGCGCTGCGGGCAGCGGCTACGGCCTGATCGACCTGGGCCACGCTGGCGGCCATCAGTTCGGCGAACGGTTGCCCCAGCGCAGGGTCGTTGACGCTGATGCAGTCGCTGCCCTGGCCTTCGACCCAACGGCCGGCGATATAGTGGGAAGTGGTCATGGTTGGTTTCCAGTCAGGCCATTTCGGCAGTGGTCACAGGCGTGCGCGCGGTGCTTTTGCAGCGCACCCAACGCGGGCCCTGGGGGCCATACACGCCGGCAGGTTCAGGGAACAGGTTGAGCAGCAGCAGGTACAGCACGCCAGCCAGCCCCAGGGTGACTGGCAGGCTCAGGTCGATGCCACCGGCCAGGTCGCCCAGCGGGCCGACGAACTGCCCCGGCAGGTTGACGAAGCACAGGCCGACCGCCGCGCTGGGGATCCACGCCCCCATGCCGCGCCAGTTCCAGCCGTGCAGGAACCAGTAGTGGCCACCACGCTGGCCGCGGGTGAACACCTGCAGGTCATCGGCGTGGTAGAAGCCGCGGCGAGTAATCAGGCCAAGGATCATGATCACCATCCACGGGCTTGTGCAGGTAATGATCAGCACGGCAAAGGTCGACACGCTCTGCACCAGGTTGAAGGTGAAGCGGCCAACGAAGATGAAGCCGATTGCCAGCACGCCGATCAGCAGCGTGGCGCCGGCACGGCTGAGCAAGCGGGGGAACACGCTGGACATGTCCAGGCCCGTGCCATACAGCGCGGTGGTGCCGGTGGACATGCCGCCGATCACCGCAATCAGGCACACCGGCAGGAAGAACCAACTTGGCGCTACCGCCAGCAGGCCGCCCACATAGTTGTTGGCGGCGATGTAGTCCGGTGCCTGGGTGGCAACCAGGGTGGCGGTACACAGGCCGAACAGGAACGGAATCAGCGTTGCGCCCTGTGCCGCGATCACTGCCAGCATGATGCGTGCCTTGGGCGTCTCACGCGGGATGTAGCGCGACCAGTCGCCCAGGAAGGCGCCAAACGACACCGGGTTGCTCATGGCCAGGATCGCTGCGCCGACGAACGCCGCCCAGAAGCCTGCCTGGCCAAGGTTGACGCTGCCTGCATAACCCGCATCGAACGGGCCGGCAAAGGCGACGATGCCCAACAGGAACAGCAGGCTTGAAGCCCACACGGCAATCTTGTTGACCCACAACATGAAGCGGAAGCCGAAGATGCATACCACCAGTACCAGCACCGCGAACAAGCCGTAGGCCAGGCCCAGGGTCAGGTCGGTTTCCGGCAGGCCGGCCAGGCGCTTGGCTCCGCCGACCAGGGCATCCCCCGAGCTCCAAACCGACAGCGAGAAGAACGCCACCGCCGTGAGCAGTGACAGGAACGAGCCGACGATACGCCCGTGCACGCCAAAGTGCGCGCCTGACGAAACGGCGTTGTTGGTGCCGTTGAGCGCGCCGAACAACCCCATTGGTGCAAGGATCAGCGCACCGACGCCAACGCCAAGCAGAATGGCCCACACACCCGCCTGGAACGACAGCCCGAACAGCACCGGGAAACTGCCCAGCACGGCGGTAGCGAAGGTATTGGCACCGCCGAAGATCAGGCGGAACAGGTCTAGTGGGGAGGCGTCGCGTTGATCGGCGGGGATCTGTTCGACGCCGTTGGTCTCGATACCGGTCGAGTGGCTCATGGTGGTGCTCCAGCGCGGTTGTTGTAGCCTGCGCAGTGCGCGGGCCTTCTTGTGGGTGCGATGGCAGGGCGGCAGTGCCGCGTAAAGGTGATCAGGCCGGCGTTACGACCGACAGGTGCTCGTGACAGGCCAACCACTGGTCGGCCTGGCGGCGAAAGACAATAGTCTCGCGTTCGCTCAAGCGGTGTTCTTCACCGGCGATACGGATATGCGTGGCCACATCGTGCATGAAGATCGCCACGTCACCTTGCAGGCTTACCTGAGCGTTGCTCGACTCGCAGGCGAGCACGGCAAAGCCTTCGGCCTGCCACTGGGCCCAAAGGTCTTCGTAGGCGCGGCGCGACAGCAGCGGCTGTGGCAAGGTGTGGAACAGGAATGTGGCGTCTTCGCTGAAACAGGCGAAATAGCGGGCGGTGTCGTTGCTGGCGAACGCGGCAACGAGGTCGGCGGCGGCTTGGCGCACCTGGAGTGTCTGGTCCACGGGAGTGGCCTCACGGTTTTTGTGATTATGGTGAAGCGATTCTGGTGGTGGTTGGCGAGGGGACAAATCGCTGACGGCAAATAATCAGTTCAGGAATTTGTGAAGTGATGGCCATGGGCAAGTCTCTTGAAATGCGCGCACTTGTAAATAATACTGCTTCCCATTAACACCCTCGCGTAACCCTGCCTCGAGGTACTCCCGTGTCGTCGCTGCCCCACAACGCTCAAGTCGGCGAGCTTTACCGTGGCCATCACTCCTGGCTGCGTGGTTGGCTGTTCAAGCGCCTGGAGTGCCAGCACCAGGCTGCCGACCTGGCCCAGGACACGTTCCTTCGCCTGCTGGGGCGTGACACCTTGAATGGCCTGCGCGAGCCACGCGCATTTCTGGCCACCGTCGCCAAGGGGCTGGTGGTGGACCATTACCGCCGGCTGAGCCTGGAACGGGCCTGGCTCGACAGCCTCGCGGCGCTGCCTGAGCCGGAAGCTCCGTCAGCCGAAGCGCGGGTGCTGGTGCTGGAAACCCTGGTGGAAATCGACCGGATGCTCGATGGGCTGAAGCCCAAGGTGCGTAGCGCGTTCCTGCTGTCGCAGCTGGACGGGCTGACTTATCCACAAATTGCCGAACAGCTGGGCCTCTCGCTCAGTTCGGTGCAGCAGTACATGACCCAGGCGTTCGGCCATTGCTACCGGGTGCTGTATTCGTGAGCGCATCGGAACCGACTGAGCAAGTGGTGGCGCAGGCCATCGGCTGGCGCGTGCGCCTGGCCTCGGGGCTGGCCCAGGTCGAAGAACTGGAAGCCTGCCAGCGTTGGCGCGGTTTGCACCCAAGCCATGAGCAGGCCTGGCAACGGCTGGCGGTGTTCGACGGGCGCCTGGGGGCGATGCCGCCACCCCAGGCAAGCCAGGCCCTGCGTTACCGCGATCGACGCACGGTACTCAAAGGGCTGGCGTTGCTATTGGGCGGCTCAGCCGTGGTCGGTAGTGCCAGCCTGGGGATGCGCGGCTCGCCCTGGCTGGCAGGGCAGCGCACTGCCATGGGTGAGCGCAGGCGCCTGCAACTGCCGGATGGCGGCTGGCTGCAGATGAACAGTGGTAGCGCGTTGGACCTGGCATTCGACAGCCAGCAGCGGCGTATAAATCTGCTGGCTGGCGAGGTGATGATCCAGACCGGCAAGCAAGGGGCCGAACGGCCATTCTGGGTTGAAACCCCCTTGGGGACCTTGCAGGCACTCGGGACCGGTTTCTCGGTGCGGCTGAATGACGAGAGTGCGTTGCTGGCCGTGGAGGAGGGGGCCGTTGCGGTGCGGCCGGGTACCTTGCTGCAATCTGCAGCCGTTATACGCGCGGGGGAGCAGGTGCGTTTCAACCGGCAAAGGGTATTTGCGACCCAGCCATTGGACCGTGACGCACTGGCTTGGCGCGACGGGTATCTGGTCGTTCGGCAGTGGCCTTTGGCCCGCCTGTGTGCCGAGCTCGGGCGTTATCGCAACGGGGTGTTGCGCTGTGACCCTGCGGTAGCGGACTTGCTGATTTCCGGGGTGTTTCCGCTGGACGAGCCGGACCGGGCGCTGGCGGCATTGGGCCGTACTTTGCCTGTGCGAACGCGGTACTTGACCCGCTGGTGGGTGACCCTGGAGCCGGCCTGACAAAGCGCGTGAGCCCCTTCGCGGGCATGCCCGCGAAAACGTTCATGCACATCTCACAGAAACTATTTTCTTTTTTTTTGCAGTTTTTTCGCCGTGGCTCGGCCTCCTTGCAATTCCGCTCATGACCACAAGGAAACCCCATGGCGTCGTCCCCGCACACCCCGCTTGCTCGCGCCCTGCGTATCGCCCTGCTGGGCCTGAGTGTCAGCCTGCCCATTGGCAGCCTGGCGCAGGCTGCGCCAAGCCACCACGTCGAAGTCCCGGCCGGTAGCCTGGAAGGTGCCCTCAACGCCTATGCCCGCCAGGCCGGCGTGTTGCTGAGTTTCGACCCGGCACTCACACGTGGCCTGAGCAGCCGCGGCCTGTCAGGTGATTACCCGATCGACGTAGGCTTCGCTTCCCTGCTCGGCAACACTGACTTGGCCGCCGAAGCCAGCAGCGATGGCAGCTGGCGCCTGGTACGTGCGACGAGCCAAGGGGCGGTCACCTTGCAGGCACAGACCATTTCCGCCCTAGGCGAAGAGAACCCGCTGGGGCCGGTGGGCAGCTACGTGGCCAAGCGCAGTGTCACTGCAACCAAGACCGACACGCCTATCCATGAGACCCCGCAGTCAATTTCGGTGGTAACCCGTGAACGCATGGAGGCTCAAGGCGTGCAGTCGGTCAATGAGGCCCTGCGTTACACCCCGGGCGTGTCTTCCTACGGCGCCAACAACCGCTCCGACTGGTACACGGTCGTACGCGGCTTCTCGCCGACGACCTATCTAGACGGCCTGCAACTGCCGACCACCATCAACCTGGCCAGCTGGATGGTCGACCCCTACATGCTCGAACGTGTCGAAGTGCTGCGTGGTCCGGCAGGCGTCTTGTATGGGCAGGGCGACCCCGGTGGGGTGATCAACCAGGTATCCAAGCGCCCGAGCACGGTCAGCAGCCACGAAATCCAGGCCCAGTACGGCACTGACGCGCGCCGACAGCTGGGCTTCGACAGCACCGGCGCGTTGGATGACGAGGGCGTTTGGAGCTACCGCATAACGGCCATCGGCCATGAAGCCAACATTCGCGACACCCCTTGGGAGGACAAGCGCCAGGCACTCTCCGCCGCCCTGACCTGGCAGCCGTCGGAAGAGACCCGGCTGACCGTAATGGGCAATTACCTGGCGGACGATTCCAACGCCCAGGACAACTTCCTGCCGGCAGTTGGTACTTTGTCCCACTCGCCCTACGGCAAGATCGGTCGCGATACCTTCACCGGCGACAAGCACTTCTCCAAGTACGAGAAGACCCAGTACAGCCTCGGCTACGAATTCGAAACGCGCCTGAACGACGTCTGGCAGCTGCGCCAGAACCTGCGTTATTCGCATCTGGACCTGAATGACAACATGGTCTTTGGTGTTGGCACTACCGCCTACTACGGCATGGAAGGTGGTGACGAGCGCACACTGTTACGCTACGCCGGCATCGAGAACCCCAAGTACAGCCGCTGGGCTGTGGATAACCAGGCCCAGGCCGACTTCAGTACTGGCGACATCCGCCATACCCTGCTGATCGGTGTGGATTGGCAGCGTCAGCAAACCTCTGACCCGCAGGCCTACGTCCTGACCACCCCTGTCGACCTGTATGGCGGCACGGACTATGGCCCGGTCGACCCAAGCCAGTTCACTCCGGACACCTGGAGCTACAGCCATCAGACCAGCCGACAAACCGGGTTGTACCTGCAAGACCAATTGCACTTCGACGACCATTGGGTACTGACCCTGGGTGGTCGCTATGACTGGGCCACATCGCAAACCCGAAACTGGACCGATGCCGGTTCCGATCCCGAAATACATACCCGTGACGAGGCGTTCAGTGGCCGGGTTGGCCTGGTGTATCTGGCCGACAACGGCCTGGCACCCTACCTGAGCTACAGCGAAGGTTTCACGCCAAACCCTGGCACCGATGCCAACAATCAGCCATTCGAGCCCACCGAAGCCAAGCAATACGAAGCGGGTATCAAGTACCAGCCACCGGGCTCGAACAGCTCGCTGACTGCCGCTGTCTTCGAGATTACCCAGGACAACGTGCTGACCACTGCGCCAGGCAACCCCAATGACAAGGTACAGACGGGGCAGGTGCGCTCGCGTGGCATCGAGTTGGAAGGGGTGGCCAGCCTGAGCAACGAGCTCAACTTGATCGCCACCTATACCTACCAGGACGTGAAGGTGACCAAGGCCAACGACGAGACCGATGGCAAGACGCCCATCAGCATCCCGACACCGCGCAACCTGGCCTCGGTATGGGCTGACTACACCTTGCACGATGGCTTGCTCAAGGGCCTGGGTTTCGGCGCAGGGGTGCGCTACACCGGTCGCAATCCGGGGGCACCGGACAACTCGCTGAACGTGCCGGCCTATACCTTGCTCGATGCCGCCGTGCATTACGAAACCGGGCCGTGGCGGTTTGCGGTAAACGCCAGCAACCTGGCCGACAAAGAGTATGTGGCGGGATGCTATGACGCTACCCGCTGTATCTACGGCAATGGTCGCACAGTGCTGGGCACGGCCACCTATCGCTGGTAGACACCGACCCTGTGGGAGCGGGCAGTGCCGCTGAAGGTTGCTGTCATCTGGCTGCAACGAATATTCAGCAACATTTCTGCCATCTCCCCGTGCCTCATTGCGAGTTCGAATGGGCCATCCCGCGCTGCACCTGCCACAGGACCACGACCTGTTCGGCTTGCTCTACGCCTTCGCTTTCCGCCCCGGCCAGCCAGGGCGCGAAATCGATTCGACGCAGTTGTTGCACACGCTCGGCCAGCCGCTGGAGCCCGGCGAGTTTCTCTGGGTGCACCTGAACCTGGCCCACGCCGCCTGCGAGCGCTGGCTGCGCACCCACCTGCAGTTGCCCGACGCTTTCTTCGAAACGCTGCGCGAAGGTTCCCGCTCGACCCGCATCGAGCACGCCGACTCAGCACTGCTGGCAGTGGTCAACGATGTGGTGTTCAACTTCGGCCTGGTGTCGTCGGACATTTCCACGCTGTGGGCCTGTGCCAGCAGCCAGTTGCTGGTGAGTGCGCGACTGCAGCCGTTGCACTCGGTGGACAAGCTGCGTTCGTCGGTCAAGCAGGGTGAGCGTTTTCATTCGTCCATCGAACTGTTGGTCCACCTGCTGCGTGACCAGGGCGATGTGCTGACCCAGATCGTGCGTGAAACCACCACCAGCGTCGATCGCATCGAAGACCAGTTGCTGTCCCAGCGCCTAAGCGACAACCGTGCCGAGCTGGGCAGCATGCGCCGGGTTCTGGTGCGCTTGCAGCGCCTGCTGGCGCTGGAGCCGGGGGCGCTGTTGCGCTTGCTCAACCGCCCGCCGGAGTGGCTGAAGGAACAGGACATACGCCAACTGCGTGCCGCCACTGAAGAGTTCACCCTGGTGATCAGCGACCTCACCGCCCTGGGCGAGCGGATCAAGCTGCTGCAGGAAGAAATCGCCGCCAAGGTCAACGAACAGACCAACCGCACTTTGTTCACCCTGACCGTGGTAACGGTGCTGGCGCTGCCGATCAACATCATCGCGGGCTTCTTCGGCATGAACGTGGGTGGCGTGCCGCTGGCGGAAAACCCCCATGGCTTCTGGGTGCTGGTTGCCCTGGTGGCGACCTTCACCGTGCTGGTTGGGCGCTGGGCGTTTCGCAAGCGCCGGGAATACTAAAACTGGGCAGGCACAGAACAGGCGAACCGACTGACGGTCGCTCCCACCCTTCATCCTTGCCTACGCTGATACTCCCAACCCGCTGAAGCAAGGAGATCCACCGTGAGCTTCCAATACAAGCGTCTGGACAAGAACAACGCCGCCGTGCTGCTGGTCGACCACCAGACCGGCCTGCTCTCGCTGGTAAGGGACATCGACCCCGACCGCTTCAAGAACAATGTGCTGGCCCTCTCGGACCTGGCCAAGTACTTCAAGCTGCCGACCATCCTTACCACCAGCTTCGAGACCGGCCCCAACGGCCCGCTGGTGCCGGAACTGAAAGAGCAGTTCCCCAACGCCCCCTACATTGCACGCCCCGGCAACATCAACGCCTGGGACAACGAAGACTTCGTCAAAGCAGTCAAAGCCACCGGCAAGAAGCAGTTGCTGATCGCCGGTGTCGTCACTGAAGTGTGTGTGGCCTTCCCGGCCTTGTCGGCACTGGAGGAGGGCTTCGAAGTATTCGTTGTCACCGATGCATCAGGCACCTTCAACGAACTGACCCGAGATTCGGCCTGGCGGCGCATGGAGGCTGCGGGGGCGCAGCTGATGACCTGGTTCGGCGTGGCCTGCGAGCTGCACCGTGACTGGCGCAATGACATCGAGGGGCTGGGTACCCTGTTCTCCAACCATATCCCCGACTACCGCAACTTGATGACCAGTTACAACAAGCTGGCCAAATAGCGCCACCCGGCGGGGCTGCACGGCAGCCCCCGCATCAATCTGCAAGCGAAGCGGCAAACCGTCATGAATCGACCATACTGACTCTTCATTCGCCTTCAGGAGAGTGTCATGTCGAAGCCGTCCAGGAAGAAACCCACCCAGGAACAGCCAGAAAAACTGGGCGGCAAGGCCTACGAAAAAGCGCTCAGGAACCTGCATGTAGAGCTGGTGAAGCTGCAGGAGTGGGTGGTGGCCAAGGGCTTGAAGGTATGCATTGTCTTCGAAGGCCGCGATGGCGCCGGCAAGGGCGGCACCATCAAGGCCATTACCGAGCGCGTCAGCCCGCGGGTGTTTCGTGTGGTGGCGCTGCCGGCGCCGACCGAACGGGAAAAATCCCAGATGTACCTGCAGCGCTACCTGGGCCACTTGCCTGCGGCAGGCGAAGTGGTGATCTTCGATCGCAGTTGGTACAACCGCGCAGGGGTGGAGCGGGTAATGGGCTTCTGCTCCGATGAGCAAGTGGATAAGTTCCTGACCGGTGTGCCGGTGTTTGAAAAGGTCATGGTCGAGTCGGGGATCATCCTCATCAAGTACTGGCTTGAAGTCAGCGCCGAAGAGCAAACCCGGCGCTTGCAGGATCGCATCACCGACGGCCGCAAACTGTGGAAGCTGTCGCCGATGGACCTCAAGTCGTACACCCGCTGGGATGACTATACCCAGGCGCGTGACGACATGTTCCAGGCCTCGGATACCGCTTGGGCGCCGTGGTTCATGGCGCACTCCAACGACAAACGTCGCGCTCGGCTGAACATCATCAGCCATCTGCTCAGCCGTATTCCCTACAAAGACATCACCCGCGAGCAGCTGGTGAAGCTGCCCAAACGCGGCAAGATCGGCAAGTACAAGGCTGTGGCCTACCCGTTCAAGGTCGTCGAAGAACGCTTCTGAACCCCTTCCTACGGGAAGCTGCGAAGGTACGAGCTCATGCCTCATGACGGCAGTCTGCTGCAGGCGACGGTGGTGTTCCTGTTGGCCGTGGTGCTTCTGGTACCGCTGGCGCAACGTCTGAAAATGGGGGCGGTACCGGGTTATCTGTTGGCGGGTATCCTGATTGGCCCGTCGGTGCTTGGGCTGCTCGGCAACCCGGACAACGTGGCGCGGCTGTCGGAAATGGGCGTGGTCATGTTGCTGTTCGTGATTGGCCTGGAGCTGTCCCCACGGCGTCTGTGGACCATGCGCCGGGCGCTGTTTGGCGTCGGCAGCTTGCAGGTGGGGCTTACCGCCGTGCTGCTTGGGCTGCTGGCGTATGGGGTGTTCGACCAATCCAGGGCCGCTGCCATCGTGCTGGGCCTGGGCCTGGCGCTGTCGTCCACCGCCTTTGGCTTGCAGGTCCTGGCCGAACGCAAGGACCTGGGCAAGCCTCACGGCCGTCTGGCCGTGGCCATTCTGCTGTTCCAGGACATTGCCGCCATTCCCCTGATTGCTGTGGTGCCGTTGCTCGGTGGTGATGTCAGCACCGCCGACGAAGGTGCCTGGCCGTTGCTGGCCGTGGCTGTTGGCATTGGTGTGCTGATTGTTTTTGGCCGTTATCTGTTGACCCCGGTATTCAAGTGGACGGTGGGGTCGGGTCTGCCTGAGCTGTCGACCGCCACGGCTTTGCTGGTGGTGCTGGGCACCGCCTGGTTGATGGAGCACGTGGGTGTTTCGATGGCGCTGGGGGCCTTTCTGGCCGGCGTGCTGATGGCCGAGTCGCCCTTTCGCCACGAACTGGAAACCCAGATCGAGCCAATCAAAGGCCTGCTGCTGGGGCTGTTCTTCGTTGGCGTGGGCATGAGTGCCGACCTGCGCCTGCTGTTCGGCATGCCGCTGATGGTGTTGGGGCTCACCTTGCTGCTGGTCGCCATCAAGCTGCCCTTGTTGTATGGCCTGGGGCGCACGCTCGGTGGGCTCAACAAGGCACAGGCGCTCTGCCTGGGCGTAGTGCTGGCCTCGGGGGGCGAGTTCGCCTTCGTGGTGTTCAAGCTGGCGCTGGACCATCAGGTCCTCACCCAGCAGGTGCACGACCTGCTGGTACTGGCCATCACCTTGTCGATGGCCGTGGTGCCCTTGGTAATGATGGCCTTGGCGCGGCAGCTACGCGACGACAGCCCCGTGCAGGTATCCCCTGAAACGGGCCAGTGAATTGCGCCTGGCTGGTGCATTGAATGTCGGGAGGTGGATCATGCAGTCGAGTTTCAAGCTGGACAGCGCCCTGTCGCGGGGCTTGCTCGATGTACTCATCAAGGCCGGCCTGGTGGCAGCCTTGGTGATCTTCTCCTTCCAGGTATTCCAACCGTTCCTGGAATTGATGCTGTGGGCGGTGATCCTGGCGGTCACGTTGTACCCGTTGCATTGCCGTATCCAGCGCCGCACTGGGCTCAAGCAAGGCTATGCGGCGACGCTGGTGGTGCTGCTGGTACTGGTGGTGCTGTTGGTGCCGATCTACCTGGTCGTGATGTCCATTGGTGAATCGGTGGACAGCCTGGTGACCTTGCTCAAGAGCGGTGCCTGGAGCGTGCCGGTCCCACCTGACTCCGTGGCGAGCTGGCCACTGATCGGGCCGAAGGTGCATGCGCTGTGGTTGGCGGCCTCCGAAAACATGGCCAGTGTACTGAATCAGTGGATGCCCCAGATCAAGGGTGCCGGGCTTACCGTACTGGGCGCTGCGGCCAGTGCCGGTGGGGCCTTCCTGCTGTTCATCGGCGCGATCATCATTTCCGGGGTCATCATGGCCTTCGGTGAACGCGGTGAAGTCGCAGCGCAGCGTATTGCCATGCGGGTTTCGGGCGAAGAGCGCGGTAAGCCCTTGGCCACGCTGTGCACCGCTACCATTCGCGCGGTGGCGCAAGGCGTGATCGGCATTGCGTTCATCCAAATGCTGTTGATCGGTGTCGGTTTCGTCATCAAAGGCGTACCAGGGGCAGGGATGCTGGCCATCGTCATCCTCATGCTTGGGATTGCCCAAGCCCCGGCCACGTTGGTCACGGTGCCGGTAATCATTTATGTATTCAACACCGAAGGCTTCACGGTGGCGGCCATCGTTTTTGCCGTCTACACCTTCGTCGCCGGCCTTGCCGACAACGTGCTCAAACCGATGCTGCTGGGGCGCGGGGTCGATGTGCCGATGCCGGTGGTGCTGATTGGGGCACTGGGCGGCATGGTGGTCAAAGGCATCATCGGGTTGTTCATTGGCCCGGTAATCCTAGGCGTGACCTACGTGTTGTTCTGGCAATGGGTTGCGCTGCAGGTGCCGGAGCAACCGGCACCCCCCGCCGCCTGAGCCATGCCCAACTGCTGCTATGGCCTGGGGTTGCTGATGCTGCTGGCTGGTTGCACCCAGGTCGGCCCCGATTTCGAAAAGCCCCAGGCCCCGTGGCTGGACGGCTGGAGCACACCCATGCTGGAACAGGCAGGGCGTAGCGCCACCACCCCTGACCTGCGCCAGTGGTGGGCGGTGTTTGCCGACCCGATGCTGGACGCGCTGATTGCCGAGGCCGACGCCAACAACACCAACCTGCGCGTGGCTGGCCTGCGTATCGCTGAAGCTCGTGCGCAATTGGCCATCGTGCAGACCGGGCGTTATCCACAGCTGCAGCAACTGAGCGCGCAGAGCCTGTACCTGAAGCAGAACCAGTCCGGTACTGCCACCGCCCGTGATTCGGTGTTCTGGCAATCCAGCGTCGGCTTCGACATTGGCTGGGAGATCGACTTCTGGGGCCGCTTCAGTCGCGCCATCGAAAGCGCAGATGCCCTCTACTTCGCCTCCCAGGCCAACTACGCCGACGCCATGTTGTTGCTGCGTGCACAAGTGGCCGACACTTACTTTGCCCTGCGTACCGCCGAGGCGCGGCTGGATATCGCGCAAGAGAACGCCAAGCGCCAGGCGCGTAGCCTGGAGATCACCGAGCGGCTTTTCCGCCACGGCGAACATGACGAACTCGACTGGCAGCAGGCGCGTACTCAATACCTGGCGACCCTGGCCACCATCCCTGAATTCGAGAATCAGCTCAACGCCCTGCGCAATGTGTTGTGCTCATTGCTGGGCCGCCCGCCCGGGCCGCTGCCGCAGTTGCAGGCCGGTCATGGCCAGCTGCCGCTGCCAGAGCGCGCAATATTGCAGGACGTGCCTGCCAACCTGCTGCAGCGCCGGCCAGACATTCGCGCCGCCGAGCAGGCAGTGGCGGCGCAGTCGGCGCTGGTCGGGGTGGCCGAGGCCGATCTTTATCCACAACTGAGCCTGCTTGGCAGTATCGGCTGGACCTTTCTTTCGGCCAGTCACCTGCCCAACACTTTCGACCTGGCGGCAGGGCCGAGCCTGATCTGGAACCCGTTCGACTACGGCCGGCGCAAAAATGCCGTGCGGGTGGAAGATGCCCGCTTGCAGCAACTGATCGAGCTGTACCACCAGGGTGTGCGCGAAGCCGCCCGTGAAGCCGACGACGCTGCCAGCGGTCTGGTGCGCTCGCTGCAAAGTGCAACCATTCGCGACCAGGCTTCCCAGGCGGCGCAACGCTCGCTGACCCTGGCCAGCTCGCAGTACCGCGAAGGCTTCGCCGACTTCCAGCGGGTGCTCGATGCCCAGCAACTGCTGTTGCAGCAACAGGATGGTTACCTGGTCAGCCGTGGCAACGCGGTCAGCAGCCTGGTGACGTTGTACAAGGCCCTGGGCGGAGGCTGGGACACCCGCCGCGCGCCGATCGACCCGGCCACCCGCCAGCACATGCAGCAACGCACCGACTGGGGCGAGCTGCTCGACGTGCCAGCCTCCAGCGCACATGCACAAGGTGAAACCGAATGAGCGACACCAGGCCAGCGCCGCCCCCGTCAGCCCCTGATCGCGGTATGCGCTGGGTGCTGTTGCTAATTGCCGTGAGCCTGCTTTGGTACCTGCTGGCGGACCGCTTCACGCCATACACCCAGCAGGCACGCCTGCAGGCCTACGTGGTGCCGGTGGCCGCCGAAGTGGCCGGGCAGATCAAGCGTGTGGCCGTCGGCAACAACCAGGAAGTGCGCCAGGGCGATGTGCTGTTCGAACTCGACCAAGAACAGTACCGCATTGCCTTGGCCCGCGCCGAAGCCGATCTCGATACCGTGCGCCGGCAGATCGGCGCCAGTACCGCTGGCATCGACTCCGCTCAGGCTGCGCTCGTGGCGGCCCAGGCCAATGAGCGCAAGGCGCGGCAGGACGCAGAACGCCTCAAGCGGCTGATTGACGAAGACCCCGGCACGGTATCGGTGCGCCGCCTGGAAGGCGCACAGGCCACCCGTGACCAGGCCATAAGCCAAGTGGCGGCGGCCCGTGCTGAAGTGGTGCGCGCCCGTGAACAGCAGGGCGGTGCACAGGAGGACAATGCCCAGCTGCGCAGTGCAGCGGCCAACGTGGAAAAGGCCCGCCTGGACCTTGCCCGTACCGTGGTACGCGCTGATGCGAACGGGTTGATCACCGACTTGCGCACCGACGTTGGCCACTATGTCGGGGCGGGCAGCCCGATGATGACCCTGATCAGTATTCATGACGTGTGGATAAGTGCCGACATGACCGAGAACAACCTCGGTCGGCTGCGCCCCGACACGCCGGTGCTGGTGGTGCTCGACGCGCTGCCCGGCACTGTGTTGAAGGGGCGTATACGCAGCATTGGCTACGGTGTGAGCGTGGGCCAGCCTGCAGCGCCGGGTACGCTGCCGACCGTGCAGAACAGCCGCGAGTGGCTGCGTTCGGCGCAGCGCTTCCCGGTGATCGTCGAGCTGGAGCGCGACCAGCTTCAGGACAAGACCGTGCTGCGGGTCGGTGGCCAGGCCGAGGTCATGGCCTTGCCCGGCGAAGGTAACCCCCTGAACCTGCTGGGCCGGTTGTTCATGTGGCTGATGAGCTGGCTGTCATATGCCTATTGAGCTGCGCCGCCTGCGCGCCCTGCGCCTGGCCTGGGGCGTGGCACTGTGCCTGGCAGTGAGCTTTGGTATCGGCTTGCCGGTGCCGATCCTGGCACCTGTGTTTGCAGTATTGCTGCTCGCCATGCGCAGTCAGCCACTGCCCCTGCGTGCGGCGCCGGCCCTGGCGCTGCTGGTGCTGCTAAGTTGCGGCAGCGGTCTGCTGCTTATTCCGCTGTTGCGCCATGCCCCAACGGCTGGCGTGTTGCTGGTGGGGGTGGGGGTTTTCCTGACATTGCGCTATGCGTTGAAGGGGGGCAACGGCCTGCTGGCCAACCTGCTGGTGGTCGGCCTGACCATGATTGCTGCTGCCGGCACCAGCGATTTCACATTGGCGCTTTCGGTAGTCGAAGCGCTGGCCAAGGGCATGCTGCTGGCGGTGCTGGGCACGACAGTGGCGCATGTGCTGTTTCCCGAGCCAGCCGATGCGCCGGCACAACCGGCGGCGGCGCTGCTGGCCAGCGAGCATGTCAGCTGGGTGGCGCTGCGGGCCACACTGATCGTGATGCCGGCCTTTCTCCTGGCGTTGATCGCGCCGGACCAGTACATGCCACTGATCATGAAAGCCGTGAGCGTTGGGCAGCAGGCCGGCGAAACCCGTGCGCGGCACGCCAGCCGAGAGCTGATCGGTTCAACCTTGCTTGCTGGGGTGTTGGCGATAGTGTTGTGGGGGGCGTTGAGCCTGTACGTGCACCTGTGGATGTTCTTCCTGTGGGTACTGCTGTTCGCGCTCTGGCAGGCGCGACGGCTGTACCAGGCCGTGTCGAACCGGCAGAGCCCGGCTTATTGGGTGAGCTGCCTGACGACAATGCTGATCCTGTTAGGGCAGTCGGTGCAGGACAGTGCCGGCGGGCAGGACGTTTACCGCGCCTTTGCCGTGCGCATGGCACTGTTTCTGGCGGTGTCGGTGTATGCCAGTGCCATGCTTATCTGGATTGACCGGTTTCGGCTTCGGGTACGGGCTGTTTAGTTCCTCTGTCAGGGCTGCCAATCGACCCCACTCTCTTCCAGATAGGCATCCACTGCCGCGCCCACTGTAGGGTGAAAAGCCCTCTCTCCCATATGCTCGAACAACCCGAATCGCCGCATCTTGTCCTTCACCGGGTCCTTCATTTCGGCAAACTGCAACTCCACCCCCCGTGCCTCCAGCGCTCGGTCCAGCTCGGCCAGCATGTCCGCCGAGGTGATGTCGATACTGGTCACCGGTTCCGCCGCAATTATCAGCCGCTGCACCGGCGTCGGCGACGCGTCCACCGCCGCCATCACTGTGCTCTGGAACTGCTCGGCATTGGCAAAGAACAGCGGCGCGTCCCAGCGCAGCAGCACCAGCCCCGGAATACGCCGGGCCTGTGGATAACGCTGCACGTCATGGTAACCACGCAGCCCATCGGCACGCCCGAGCACCGCGTGGTGCGGCCGCCAGCCGTCCCACAGGAACTCGATCACCGACACCGCCACGGCAATGCAGATACCGGGAATGGCGCCGAACACCGCCACACCGACAAAGCAGGTGATCGACAGCCAGAATTCCCACTGCTGCATGCGGAAAATACGCTTGAGGTCGGCGAACTCGAACAGCCCCAGCGCAGCGGCAATGACCACCGCAGCCAGCGCGCTGTTGGGCAGGTGCTGCATCAGATTGGGCGCTACCAGCAGCAACAGGGTTACTGCCAGCGCGCCGATGATGCCGGTGAGCTGGGTCTGCGAGCCGGCGGCTTCGGCCACCGGTGTGCGTGACGAACTGCTGCTGATCGGGATGCCTTGGAACAGCCCCGAAGCCAGGTTGGCCACGCCCAGGCCGAACATCTCCTGGTTGGGGTTTACCGGCATTTTCAGGCGTGCGGCATAAGAGCGTGACAGTACGCTGGTGTCGGCGAACGACACCAGCGCCACGGCAACCCCGCCCAGTATCACCTCGACCAGGTCGATGTCGGTTACCCAGGGGAAGACGAAGGTGGGCAGGCCCTGGGGCAATTGCCCGAGTACCTTGACGCCCATTTGGTCGAGGTTGAACAGGCTTACTGCCAGCGTCGCCAACACCACGGCGATCAAGATGCCTGGCAGGCGCTTGAACGGTTTGAGCAGCAGGATCAGCACCAGGCTACCGGCGCCCACGACGAAGCTTGGCCAGTGCCCCTGGCCGGCGAACAGCGCCTGGCCCAAGTGCCAAAGGTCGCGCAAGGGCCCCTCACTGTCGACTTTGAGGCCGAACAGCTTGGGCAACTGGCTGATCAATACGGTGAGGGCGATGCCGTTCATGTAGCCGTAGCGGATCGGCTTGGACAGCAGCTCGGTGATAAAGCCCAGGCGCAGCAGCCCGGCAACCACACAGAACGCCCCGGCGACCAGCGCCATCATGCTGGCGATTGCGATCGCCCGCTGCGGGTCGCTGGCAGCGTACTGCACCACCACTGCCAGGATCGGCGCGGCCAGCGCCGAGTCCGGCCCCAGCACCAGGATGCGGCTGGGGCCGAACAGGGCATAGGCCAGCAGCGGGATGATGGTGGCGTACAGCCCATAGATACCGGGGACGCCGGACGCTTCGGCGTAGGCGATGCCCACGGGTACCAGCATGGTGGTGAGCACCAGGCCGGCGGCGATGTCCTTGGGTAACCAGGCCGCTTTGTAGTGGAGCAGGGTGACGAGGCCGGGCAGCCAGCGTTGCCAGTCGAAGCGTGTGGGGTGGGGCATGGTGCGGGCTCTGGAGAAGGAGGGGGCTCAATCACAGAATAGGTGTTGGCGCCGGGTAGCGCTTCCCGCGTCTCGCCTATAAAATGCGATAAATTCTCATTAGCTTTTGGTCCTGCCCGTGTCCGCATCCCACACCAGCAAGCTGGGTTTGTTTTTCAGCGATCACCACCGCTGGTTGCTGCGGCATGTGCAACGGCAACTGAGCAACCGCCCAGACGCCGAGGACACGGCTGCCGAAACCTTCTGCCAGCTGCTTGCCGCACGGGTCGACCCAGCGGCCATCGAGCAGCCGCGCGCCTACCTCTCGACCATTGCCAGGCGACTGATTTCCGACCGCCATCGCCGCCGACGCCTGGAGCAGGCCTACCTGGAGCGGCTGATGCTGCTGCCTGAAACGCTGGCGCCCTCGCCGGAAGAAACCCACCTGCTGCTGGAAGCCCTGCACGCCATCGACCGCAGCCTGGCAGGGCTGCCGCTGGTGGTGAAGAAGGCGTTTCTCATGAGCCAGCTCGATGGCCTGGCCTATGCGGAAATTGGTCGGCGCCTGGGCGTATCCGAACGTACGGTTGGTCGCTACATGACCCAGGCCTTGCGCCAGTGTTACCTGAGCGGGGCGCAAGCATGAGCCGGCGCGTATTGAACCCTGCCGCCGAACAGGCAGTCGCGTGGATGGTGCGCCTGCGCTCCGGGCGAGACGATGCCCGGCAACAGGCGCTTTTTCAGCAGTGGCTGGGTGATGACCCGGCCAACGTCCATGCCTGGGAGCAATTGCAGCGTGGCTTGGGCGAGCACTTCGAGGTTGTGCGCCGAGCTCCTGGCGCTTTGCGCGATACCTTGCTGCAGCCGGAAGTCGGTCGGCGCGATGTGTTGCGGGCAATGGCCGGGCTTTCTGTGCTGGGTGGCAGTTTGTGGTTCGCCGCCAGCAGCGATACCGGCCAGGCATTGACGGCCGATTTGCGTACAGGCACCGGCGAACGTCGCAGCTTGACGTTGGCTGATGGCAGCCGGCTGACATTGAATGCCGACAGTGCGGTCGACCTCGCCTTCTCCGGCGGCCGTCGGCTGGTGCGCTTGCGCAGGGGAGGGCTGGTGGTGCAGGTGGCTGCAGACCCGAGCCGTCCGTTCATCGTGCGTAGCGCGCAAGGTGATGTGCGCGCACTGGGTACGCGTTTTCTGGTTGAGCAACTGGCCGACGCCACCCGCGTGGTGGTGCTGGAGCACGCCGTGCGCGCTTCGTTGCCCAATGGTACCGAGCTGGACTTGGCAGAGGGTCAGGCAGCGTTGTTGCATGCGCAGCGCATCGAGCCACTGACGGCGGGGCAGGCCTACCGCGCCGACTGGGTGCAAGGTCACCTCAGTGTGCTGGACGAGCCCCTGGCGTTGGTTATCGATGCCTTGCGCCCGTATCGCCCGGGGTTCGTCCGTGTCAGCCCGCAGGTGCGCAACCTGCGGGTACAGGGGGTGTTCCCGCTGGATGACAGCGAGCGCACCTTGGCTGCCCTTGAAGAGACGATGCCGATCAGCGTGAAACGCTACGGTGCCTGGCTGACCTTGATCGAAGCGCGCTGAGCGGGCTGCTTTCGAATGAAAATTTTTATCATTCGTGTCCGGTTTTTCTTGCTCGTCCCACCTCTCTCCTGACAACAGCAAAAATTCAGGAGTATCCACGTGTTCAAACCTTGGCCCCTCGCCCTTGCCATCGCGCTGGCAACCGCACCAACGGCCGTCGTCCAGGCGCAAGGATCTGCGCAGCAACAGCTGCAGCGTTTCGACCTGCCGGCCGCCAGCCTGGCGCAAACCCTCAACACCATCGCCCGCCAAGGTGGGCAGGTGATGTCGCTGGACCCGGCTCTGGTCGTCGGCAAGCAGGCCCCCGCGATCCAGGGTGAGATGAGTGCCTTGCAAGCCGTGCAGCTTGCGCTGGTGGGCAGCGGCCTGCAACTGATCGTCACTGGCAGCGGCACCTTCAGTGTGGTGCCGACGGTGGACGCCAAGGGCGCGCTGGAACTGGGTGCTACCAACATCAACAGCGTGGGGCTGGGCGAAACCACCGAGGGTTCTGGCTCGTACACCACCGGCGCCGTGACGATCGGCAAGACCCCTCAGTCGCTGCGCCGTACACCGCAGTCGGTGACCGTGGTTACGCGCAAACTGATGGACGACAAGAACCTGGTCTCACTGGACCAGGTGATGGCCCAGACCACAGGCATTACCCGCGCCAACCGTGGCTACGGCAACCATCACTTCAGCTCCCGGGGTTTCGACATCACCGACGACAGTTACATGGTCGACGGCGTGGCCGGGCAGGCCTACGCCTACACCGGCTGGATGATCCCCGACATGGCGGTGTTCGACCGTGTCGAGGTACTGCGAGGCGCCTCGGGCCTGTTGGTAGGGGCGGGCAACCCAGGCGGTGCGGTCAACCTGGTGCGTAAGCGCCCGACGTCGGAGCCACGTTTCTCCGTGACCACCCGTGCCGGCTCCTGGGACAATTACCGGCTGGACCTGGACGCCAGTGGCAGGCTGAACCCGCAAGGTTCTCTGCGCGGCCGCGTGGTGGCGTCCTACGAGGACCGTGGTTACTTCACCGATGTCAGCAAGTCCAAGCGGCCGTTGCTGTACGGCATAGTCGAAGGCGACCTGAGCGACGCCACTACCGTTGCTTTGGGTTTGCGCCGGCAGACTTCGCGCATTGACGGCTACAGCGTGCTGGGCTTGCCGAACAACCCGGATGGCAGCAACCCGCACCTCAAGCGTTCCACCTTCCTGGGCCAGGACTGGGCCACGCTGCAGACCCGCACCGACGAAGTGTTCGCCGACCTCAATCACCGTTTCACCGACAACTGGAGCGGCAAGCTGGCGCTGTCGCACTCCGAAAGCAGTTACAACCGCAGCGCCATCGAATGGAGCGCAGAGGACACGCTGGAGTACGGCAGCCCCACTGGGCCGATGATCAACGACACCAGCTTTCACAAGTTCGATGTCACCGCCAACGCGGTGGACGGCCACCTGGACGGCGAGTTCGAAGCGTTTGGCCTGAGCCATCAGCTGTCGCTGGGGGCCAACTGGTCCCGGCGCAAGATGAATGACAAGGACGCCACGGTAAAGCTCGACAGCCCCATCCCGCTCAATGTGTTCGACCCGGACCACAGCATTGTCCCAGAACCTTCGCGACAGGGATGGGACTACAAGGAAGACACCTTCGATACCCGTTACGGCACCTACCTCAATGCCCGCCTGCACATGACCGAGGACCTCAGCCTGGTACTGGGCGGGCGCCTGAGTTGGTACAAGACCGAGGCCTGGAGTGGCGGGCTGAAAAGCACCAATGAACAGAAGCACGAGTTCACGCCTTTCGTTGGTGCCATCTACGACCTGAACAACAACTGGTCTCTGTACGCCAGCTATGCCGATATCTTCATGCCCCAGGCCAGTTACCGCAGTGCGGGTGGCAAGATGCTTGACCCCGCTATCGGTTCCAACTACGAAACCGGCATCAAGGGCGAGTTGTTCGACAAGCGTCTGAACCTGTCCTTTGCGCTGTTCTATATCGAACAGGAGGACGTCGCCGCTCGCGACTATGCCAATGATGGCAACTGTCCCACAGACGTTGCAGGCCGTTGTTACGTGAACAGCGATGGCATCAGCCGCAGCAAGGGCTTCGAGGCAGAGGCCAGCGGTGAGTTGCTGCCGGGCTTGCAGGTGGCGGCGGGTTATACCTTCAACACCACGCAGTCGGAGACTGGCGGGCCGATCTCGGCACAAACGCCCAAGCATCTGCTGCGGGTGAACACCAACTACACCCTGCCGGGTGAGTGGAACCGCCTCAGTGTCGGCGGTGGTGTGTCGGCCCAGTCCCATTACTACGACGCTTACAATGGCGTGAGCAACAGCGGCCGGGCGGTGTTCGATGCACGGGCGGCGTACAAGCTCGACCAGCACTGGACGGTGGGCGTGGACGTGGAGAACCTGCTGGACCGCAAGTATTTCGACTCGACCGGTTACTGGACCCGCGGCACTACTTACGGCGCGCCGCGTAGCTACATGCTGACCTTGCGTGGGGATTTCTGACGTTCTAAGGGTGATTGCCCTGCGATCACCCAGCCCATCCGGGGGCGCAGACATGCATCGACCTTCGTCCCTGTAAACTTCTATCGATTGATGCCGATACACCTTGTGTATCCCGGTGCCCGTCCCGCCAGGCATTGTCAAAGAACAAGGAGTTTCATCATGTACGCCTCGCTCATCGATCCCGTCACACAGGCTTTGAGGCAGGCGCTCGATATCGCCGTACACTTTGACCGAAGTACTCAGGAGCGAGAAAAGCTTCGTGCGGTGCTGCGCAAGTTGTTGGTGATCCGTGAAATGCACTCCAGCTTTTTTGTGTGCATTGGCGGAACTCAGGGCGCGGGCAAGACGCATCTTTTGCGCGAGTTGTACGATCTGGAGGACTGGCTGCCAGACAACCCTGGGCGTGGCGAATGTCGGCCGCTCTTCGTGCTTGAGCGCGACTGTAAAACACCCTATGCCTGCGGTGTGGACGAGCTGGGTCAGGAAACAGAGATAGACCAGCAAACCCTGTTCAATGAACTGCGCAGCTTCGCGGCAGGCGAGCGTTTCATGTTGCTGCGCCTGTATGTGCCTAAGCGTCACTTCGGCGAGCGCGCGGGTTTCTTGCTGTTACCTGGCTACGAAAAACTCAACCGGACCAACAGCCTGTGGCAGCAGGAAATGCGCGATACGCTCAAGCATGCCACGGGCAGTATCTTGGTGACCAACGCCAATGCTCTGGCTACCCAGTCCACTCAAGATGTATTGGTGGAAATGCTGGAACAGGCGTTACCCGGCCGGCACCCGATCATTGCCATTGGGCGCACGGAGAACCAGTCCCAGGAAACACGTGAAGAATTGCGTGTCTCTGCGGCGTTGAACTGTCAGGTGCCGGCCGACCAGGCAGATCGTGTTGTCTGCGTTGGCCGTGGTGAGGAATACAAGGCGCTCTGGATACCACAACTTCTCCAAGCGTTAGGCCAATACGCCGAGCCGGGGCTGGACGTCTATCAGCAACGGCTGACAGATCTGCAGGCCGTTCTAGAGCTGGAGCTGGAAGTCGCGGTGGGTTTCCTGGATGGCCTGATCGACAATGCAGCAGCTTCTGCCAGTGCCAGCGAGGGGCTGGTCAAGAAGGTTCTGGATCAGTTCCGACGTTCCTCGGATGCCTACCGAGTGAAGTATAAAAAACGCCTTCTTCAACATGTCGACCAGTACACGCGGTGTGCGATAGGCAGTGCTACACATGCGTTTGGCGAGGAGGAGGAGGGGTGGTCCAATGTGGGTAGAAATATCGTCGATTTCCTCTCGCTCAAGACCAGCGAACCCGAGCAGCGCTACATCAGCCGTATTCACAAGCATTGGGAGCAGCAAGGCGAGCAAACCCCGGTGCATGCGATTTACCTGGCGCTGACGCATGTGGCTGACGATCACTTCAAACTGGGGCTGGAGGTTGCCCTGGATGAAAATCCTGCCCTGCTGCTGGAACACCGTCAGCAGCAACAGCCCGCTCGGTACCTGGGTTACGAGAAGGCTGACGGCACTGTGGTGGTTCCTGAGTGCAATCTCCCGGCTGCGCCTGACTTGCAAAAAAGTGTCTGCTTGTTGTTGAACCAGACTATCAGCGAGAACCACCTCGACCCCGCCACGGTTCGTACTCGGCAGTTCGATACTGCATTGAAGCTTCTGCCGGCACTGACCATGGAGTATCTACGCATGAGCCAAGGTATGGCGTTGTTCCAGCGGCAGGTGGTCGATACTGCCCAGCTGGTCAAGTATGACCCCGATGCCCTCGCCAAGGACATTCGTGCTTCGTTGCCAGGCTTTACCCAGGGAGCCAAGCAGGTAGGGCGTGCGTTGCTCGCAATAACCGCAGTGGACTTGGCCATCGATGGCAGCCTGGATGTCCTTCCGGTACTGGCTGGCGGTACTGCCACGGGGTTGGGAGCGACACTGTCCATGGCGGCAACCGGGCTCATGGGGCTGGGCTTCATTGGTTACAAGGCTGCCAGTTCGGTCCACCAATACAATGTCGCCAAACGCAACTTCATCGTGGCCAGCCTGGAGCGCTTCAGGGATCACCTGGTGGAAAGCAGCCTTGAGCACTACGACGAGCTCATGAACAAGATCGAGGAGCGGATCGAGCATAATCTCAGTGTGGCCTACGGCATTGATGCCAATCAGTTTTCCGAGCGTGATGCACTGGCAAGGGTGATGCGCGCCTTGAATGCATCGCGACGCCATCTGACTGCCGAGATTGATCGTGCCCAAGCCTCGTTCGTGGTCTGAGCGTTATCGTCAGCGCCATGACTGGGCGCTGCAAGCCTACGACCGTTTTGTCCATGAGCTGGCCCCGGAGGTCAGTGGCCAGCTCCGGCGTTCCGAGCAAGTGACCGTGGTGGTGTATGGCGCCACTCAAGTGGGCAAGACGACCTTGATCCTTGACCTGCTCGGCCTCGTCTCGGACACCCGCGAGGAAATTGCCGAGGTGCTGCGGGGTGGCCAGACGCTGGGCAAATCAGCGACGATCATGCCGTTGCGCTACGGGCGCTCAAGCGACGATCACTGGTACATCGGCCAGAGTGGTCCGCTGGACAGGCAGGCGGCTACCCGGGCACTTGCTGATACCCGCCGAGCGGTGGAGCAAGGGCAGCGCACTGGCATCGATCTAACCGACATTCTCATCCCTGCTCGGTTTTTCCCGCTGGCGAGCGAGAATGCTCTGGACGTCGATGTCAAACTCATCGACCTGCCCGGACTGGACGCGCGCAATGCCCACGAGCGTGAGCTGGTTGCAACACTCGCTCGAACCTTTGTCACGGTGGCCGATTTGGTGCTGCTCGTAACCCAGGCCAGCAGCCTTGGGTTCTTGCGGCCAGAAAACTTGCAGATAGAAGAGCTGGCTAATTGGGTGCATCAGCCGGTGCGCTTTCGGGTGGTCATTACCTCGAGCTTTTCTCTGAGCAGCGTGCGCAAGCGCATGTTGGCCGCCCCGATGGATGTAACAGCACTGCGCTCGGCAATGAGCGAAGAAATACAGACACTCGAATTGACCATCCCCGAGCATTTTCAAAGCAACCTCTTTGTGATGGAGCTTGGGGATTCGGCGCGTGAGATGGCTGAGGCAGACCCCGCGTACTTCGCCCTGGTATGCCCTGTTGTCGATACCTTTCGGCGACAGCTGATCGAGGATATCAAACGCTCCAGCGGGCCATTGTCCCGCGTGTTCGCTGCCTTTCAGCTCGACCAGGTGGTGACCGGGCAGATTGCGGCGTTCGAGGACAGTTATCGAGAGCAAAGACGTGAGCGGCTCGCAAGCCTGGAGGCATTCGAGTCACGGCAAAAAGCGCTTTATCCGTTGCAGTCAGATGATGATGTAGCCAGAGTGCTGCAGGTGCGCAGGGACGAGTTGCTGGCAGAGCGGCAATTGACGGAGCAGTGGACGCATATGCTCGAAGGACTGCTGCGTATCGACATCGGGCCAATTCTCGAAGGGCTTTTCCCCACACATGTCATTGCGCGGGGAGAGCAAACGGTACCTGCGGTACAGGAACTGCTTCGTTGTGCGAAAAAATGCCTCAAGCACCAGCTCGAAAGCTGGATAGAGGCCTTTCAAACACTGCTTTTTAGTAGTTTTGGTGAAGAACTACAGGGCCACTGCAAGGTGCTCATGCGCGCAGTGCGTCCTGTGGTTTTTGACGAAAGCGATTTTCATCCGTTGGACTATCACCTCGACCAATACACGCTGGAAAGCTATTTCTGGTCGTCCAGCTACGAAACAGACATGGGTATGCTCGAACATGTCGTTGCTGTGAGCAGAGGCCGTTGTATTAAGTTGGCGCACATGTGCTTCATCGAGGCAGTGAAAAATCAAGCTTCTGAACAACAACGCGCCTTGCCAGAAGTCGATCGGCAGTTGCGCGCGGTGCAGGAAGCCCTTGATAAGCACGCCCGGCACCTGCGTGGACTGCAGGCCTTGAGCGACCAATTGAGCGTGAACATCGCCCGCATGGAAGGCTCGAAAAAGATGGCCCAGCATTTTGAGCAGCGTGTTGATCAGAGCCTGTCGCGGGCGTTACAGGCATGCACAGACGAACTTGATAAGGGGCAGTGCGCCACGGACAAGTTTCTTGGGCTCATGCAAGCCCATCTGCTTATCAGTGAAGCCGAAAAATTCTATTCCGGGAAGGATGCTCAATGATCGACCAGGACGTTAAGGGCGAACGCGCTGCTGCCAAGCAGGAGTTGACTCAGTTACTGGTCGATATTCTGGTACCGCCGCTGAAAACTGAAGTGAGCGCATTGCTCGAAGAAAACATTTACCCCTTGGAGCGCAGTATCCTCGAGCGCCAGGACCGACTGGAAGCTCAAACAGGCAAAGTCACACGTTTCATCAACAAGCATTACCCAGAGAGCAGTCTCCCGCTTGAAGAGCAACTGCAAACGCTGGAGTTTGCCCAGCAGGATGCAAACGAGCTTGCGCAGTCGCGCAATGTACAATTGCTGGAGATCCTCGGGCAGCACAGTCAGCAATCCCAGGATATTCAAACCGGTGTTGTGGGGTTGTCAGCGCAGATCGGTGGAGTTGGGGAACACCAGGTTGCCTTGCAGGCGCAAGCGCAACGGTTGGGCGATGCCAGTTTGCAGAGCGTTGCCCAGCTAACTCAGAATCTGGCGTCCTTCGCGCAATGGCACCAGCAAGCACATACTCAAGCGGTAGACGCAGTCCAAGCCATGGGGGCCGCTGCAGACAGTAAGCTGGATCAGTACCAACAGCAGCAGCAATCGCAATGGCAGGCGGTCAGCCATCAAACCATCAGTATTCAAACTGAGCTTGAGGTGCTGGCCCAAGGGCTGGAAACCGCAGAGGGGCGCCGGGTAAATGCCGAAGACCAGCTTCAGCGCTGGGCTCAAACGAATCAGGAGGATGTCAGTCAACTTGCCCAGCAGCTGGCTTCGCTGATCTCGGCGCAGCAGCAGGGCCAAGCTGAGCTACATGAAACGATGTGCATGCTGGGTGAGGCTGCGGCCGGCAAGTTCGAGGGTCAACAGCAGCGGTTGGCGTCGTTGTTCATGGCGCAACAACAGGCCCAGATCGAGCTGCATGCAACGATACGGACACTAAGCGAGGTTACGGCCAGCAGGCTTGATGCTCATCAACAGCAAATGCAGAAGCACTGGCTTACAGTGCATGGCAGCGCACAGCAGCGTTTGGGTCGTAGCCTTGGCAGTTTGTTGGAACAGCTGCGTGAGTTGGACAAGGAAAGCGTGAGTCGATTGGAAAAACTCACCCTGCTAACGGCCGATCACTTGCGCTCGGCCGTGCACAAGGAGGTTTCAGCACTGGGGCAGCAATTGCAGGACCTATGGCAGACTCAGGCAAACAACCTGCATGAGCGGCTAGGGGAGCAACATCAGGCACTTTCGGCCGCCCATGCGCACCACCAGACATATCAAGCGCAGGCATTGGCGCTCAAGGCTCAGGTGGTCAATGGCCAAAAGCACCTTAAATGGGTGGCGTATGGTTGTGCGGCGCTTGCAGCGGCCAATCTTGGTGGTTTGTTGTATCTCGTATTGGGACCGTAGCGAGTTGGTTTCTAAGATACGAAGCTGTTTCTTGGCCGGGGTTACAGATGAAAATGGTGGCCCTTGAATACAAAACCCCCGTATCGCCTGGCGATCACGGGGGGTCTGAAGTCTTTCAAGTAGCGTGGAATTCCACGGTGCCCATCAGACGTTAAAGCGGAAGTGCATCACGTCACCGTCTTTGACGATGTAGTCCTTGCCTTCCAAACGCCATTTACCGGCTTCCTTGGCACCGCTTTCACCCTTGAACTGGATGAAGTCATCATAGGCCACCACTTCAGCGCGGATGAAGCCTTTCTCGAAGTCGGTGTGGATCACGCCTGCGGCTTGTGGTGCGGTGGCACCTACGCGTACGGTCCAGGCACGTACTTCCTGCACGCCGGCAGTGAAGTAGGTCTGCAGGTTCAGCAGCTCGTAACCGGCGCGGATCACGCGGTTCAGGCCAGGCTCTTCCAGGCCCAGGGCCTCGAGGAACATGTCCTTCTCTTCACCATCTTCCAGCTCGGCGATTTCTGCCTCGATCTTGTTGCACACCGGCACCACTACCGCGCCTTCTTCCTCGGCGATGGCCTTGACCACGTCCAGGTGCGGGTTGTTGTCGAAGCCGTCTTCGGCCACGTTGGCGATGTACATCACCGGCTTGCTGGTCAGCAGGTGGAAGCCACGAATGACAGCTTTTTCGTCGTCAGCCATGTGCTTCATCAGGCTGCGTGCAGGCTTGCCTTCGGTGAAGTGCGGGATCAGCTTTTCCAGTATTGCCTTCTGCGCCAAGGCTTCCTTGTCGCCGCCTTTGGCGTTGCGGGCTACTTTCTGCAGCTGCTTTTCGCAGCTGTCGAGGTCGGCGAAGATCAGTTCGAGGTCGATGATCTCGATGTCACGCTTGGGGTCGACGCTGTTGGAAACGTGGATCACGTTCTCGTCTTCGAAGCAGCGCACCACGTGGGCAATGGCGTCGGTCTCGCGGATGTTGGCGAGGAACTTGTTGCCCAGGCCTTCGCCTTTCGACGCACCGGCAACCAGGCCGGCGATGTCGACGAATTCCATGGTGGTCGGCAGGATGCGGTTTGGCTTGACGATTTCAGCCAGCGCAGCCAAACGAGCGTCGGGCATTGGCACGATGCCGCTGTTTGGCTCGATGGTGCAGAAAGGGAAGTTCTCCGCCGCGATGCCAGACTTGGTCAGGGCGTTGAACAGGGTGGACTTGCCGACGTTGGGCAGGCCGACGATGCCGCAATTGAAACCCATGGGTATTCCCCTCTCTAAAGGAAATCAGGCCTTCTGGCTGTGCAGCTCGCGCATCGCCTTGGCGAAATCGCCGGCAAGCACGTCCGGCAGCACGCCGAGGGCAAAATCGATGCTGGCGTCGAGCTTCTCCTGCTCGGCGCGCGGCGCGCGGCCCAGGACGAAGTTGGATACCAGTTTGGCGTCACCTGGGTGGCCGATGCCAAGCCGCAGGCGGTGGAAGTCGTTCTGGTTACCGAGCTGCGCGATGATGTCGCGCAGGCCGTTGTGCCCACCATGGCCGCCGCCGCGCTTGAGCTTGGCAACGCCTGGGGGCAGGTCGAGTTCGTCGTGTGCCACCAGGATCGCTTCCGGCTTGATGCGGAAGAAATTGGCCAAGGCCGCCACGGACTGGCCGCTGCGGTTCATGTAGGTGGTGGGGATCAACAAACGAACGTCGTTGCCCTGATGGCTGAATTTAGCCGTCAGGCCGAAATATTTTTTGTCAGCGGTCAGCGAAACACGCTGGGCGCTGGCAATGCGTTCAACGAAAAGAGCCCCTGCGTTATGCCGGGTCTGTTCGTATTCGGGGCCGGGGTTACCCAGGCCAACGATCAACTGGATGGCGGTCACGTCAGGGGCTCTTCCTTGGAGTTGGTGGGTTACAGTGCGCGCGGCACTGTAACCCGATCAACGCCGGCGTGCGAGTGGATTACTCGGCAGCGCCTTCTGCTTCTGGAGCAACGCGTGGAGCGTGAACGTTGGCAACAGCTTTGTCATCACCGTGGGCCAGAGCGACGAACTCTACGCCTTTCGGAGCTTTCAGGTCCGACAGGTGGATGATGGTGCCGACTTCGGCGTTGGCCAGGTCAACTTCGATGAACTCAGGCAGGTCTTTGGCTTCGCAGGAAACTTCGATCTCGGAAACAACGTGCGAGATCTCGCCGCCTTTCTTGACCGGGGCTTCTTCACCGATGAAGTGAACCGGAACCTTGGCAGTCAGCTTCTGGCCAGCAACGACGCGAACGAAGTCGGCGTGCATGATGAAGCCTTTGGCTGGGTGGCGCTGCATGGCCTTGACCACGACGTTCTGCTTGGCGCCGTCGACGTTCAGTTCGATAACGTGGCTGTAGGCAGCTTCGTTTTCGAACAGTTTGGCGATTTCCTTGGCCACGATGGTCAGGGATTGGGCTTCTTTATCGCCACCGTAAACAACGGCAGGGATGCTGGCGGCGTGACGCAGGCGGCGGCTCGCACCTTTCCCCAGGTCAGTACGCGCTTGGGCGTTCAGGATGAAGTCAGTCATTTTGTTTCTCCAAAATAGCCTCCCGAATGGCGTTTGCGACCAGCGCCAGACGGGGATGGCAAAAAAGCCCCGCCCCAACACAGGTTGGGGCGGGGCGCTTCACATCAACACGTGTCCCGCTTAGCGGAACATCGCGCTGATCGATTCTTCGTTGCTGATGCGGCGTACCGCTTCAGCGACAACCGGTGCGATATCCAGCTGGCGGATACGGTCACAGGCTTGAGCAGCGGCGGACAGCGGTACGGTGTTGGTCACCACCAGCTCGTCCAGTACCGACTTCTCGATGTTCTCGATCGCGCGGCCCGACAGGACAGGGTGCGTGCAGTAGGCGTAAACCTTGGCAGCGCCGTGCTCTTTCAGGGCTTTGGCCGCGTGGCACAGGGTGCCGGCGGTGTCGACCATGTCGTCTACCAGGATGCAAGTGCGCCCTTCGACGTCGCCGATGATGTGCATAACCTCGGAGTGGTTAGCCTTTTCGCGGCGTTTGTCGATGATACCCAGGTCGACGCCCAGGGACTTGGCGACAGCGCGTGCGCGCACGACACCACCGATGTCCGGGGAGACGATCATCAGGTTCTCGAAACGCTGGTCTTCGATGTCGTCGACCAGTACGGGCGAGCCGTAGATGTTGTCGACGGGGATATCGAAGAAGCCTTGGATCTGGTCAGCGTGCAGGTCGACGGTGAGTACACGGTCGATACCTACGACAGTGAGCATGTCAGCGACGACTTTGGCGCTGATGGCTACACGTGCCGAACGCGGACGGCGGTCCTGGCGGGCATATCCGAAGTAAGGAATCACGGCGGTGATTCGGGAGGCTGAGGAGCGGCGGAAGGCGTCGGCCATCACTACCAGTTCCATCAGATTATCGTTGGTCGGGGCACAGGTCGGCTGAATAATGAAAACGTCTTTACCGCGAACATTTTCATTGATCTCAGTGCTGATCTCGCCGTCGGAGAATTTACCGACAGAGACGTCACCGAGAGGGATATGCAGCTGACGTACGACACGCCGAGCCAGATCGGGGTTAGCGTTCCCCGTAAAGACCATCATCTTGGACACGCGCAGTACCTGAAGGCTGAGGGTATACCTGGATGAGTATAAGGAAAATGGCAGGGGCGGCTGGATTCGAACCAACGCATGGCAGGATCAAAACCTGCTGCCTTACCGCTTGGCGACGCCCCTGTATCTGTTGCTGCGAACGCTTATGCGCTCGACTTCTTGACCAGACTTTGCAGCTTGCGATGCAACATCGAAATATTGCTTCCTTTCGCCACAAACCCTGTTTGGGTCGCTGAAAGAAGGGCCAGAACTTTATCAGCTTCGGCTTTGCTTGGGAAGGCCCCAAACACACAACTTCCAGTGCCGGTTAGCCGAGCCTCAGTGAATTTCCCCAGTGAATTCAACGCATTGCGAACTTCTGGGTAATTCTGCTCTACCACCGGTTGGCAGTCATTTCGACTGTTTCCCTCGGGAACGGGGCGCATCTTAAGGGGGAGTGAATCACGTGTCAACTGTGGATGTGAAAAAATTTCTACTGTGCTGACAGACACTTGCGGCACCAGTACGACATACCAGGGCTCGATCGGGTCGACCGGTGTCAGTTGCTCGCCCACACCTTGGGCGAACGCCGCATGGCCGCGTACGAACACCGGCACGTCGGCACCCAGGCTCAGGCCCAGTGCGGCCAGGCGGTCTTCGTCCCAATCCAGTTGCCACAGGTGGGCGAGGGCCAGCAGGGTGGTGGCGGCATCCGAGCTGCCGCCGCCGATGCCGCCGCCCATGGGCAGCACCTTGGTCAGCCAGATATCGGCACCGAGTGCGGTGCCTGATTGTTCTTGCAGCTTGCGCGCGGCGCGCACGATCAGGTTGCTGTCGTGGGGGACGGCCTCGATCTCGGTGTGCAGGCGGATCACGCCGTCTTCACGCAGGGCGAAGCTCAGTTCGTCGCCGTGGTCGAGGAACTGGAACACCGTTTCCAGCTCGTGGTAACCGTCGGCGCGGCGGCCGATGATGTGCAACCACAGGTTGAGCTTGGCCGGGGCGGGCAGGGTGAGCGTGTGCATAGGGTCAGTGCCCCAGCTGGCGCGGTTGCCAGTCCTTGACCACCAGGGTCACGTCCAGGTCCTTGCCGTGCAGTTTCAGGCGCTCGGGCAGCCAGTAACCGTTTTGTTCGGTGTAGCTCAGGTACTGTACCTGCCAGCCATCCTGATCGAGGCTGGCCAGGCGGCTGTCACCATCCAGGGTCAGCTTGCTCTTGCTGTCGGGGGCAGGCAGGCCGCGCACCCACCAGACCAGGTGCGAGACTGGCAGCTGCCAGCCCAGTTGTTCTTCAAGCAGGGCTTCGGGGCTTGTGGCCTCGTAGCGGCCCTGGTTGGCCACTTCGAGCACCACGCCACCTGGGCGCCCGGTCAGGCGTGCGGCGCCACGGCCCAGCGGGCCGGCCAGGCGAATGTCGTAGTAGTCCTGGCGTTGCAACCAGAACAGGGTGCCGCTGCCGGAGTCGCGCGGGGCGCGGATGCCGACCTTGCCGTTGATCTGCCAGCCATCGAGGCTGCTCAGCTGTTCTTTATGGGCGCGCCACTGCTGCGGGTCGCCGTGACCCTGCAGGGCTTCTCGGCTACCGAAGCCGGCACAGCCGGCCAGCAGGGCGATAAGGGTGAAGGTGATGCAATGGCGCAGGAACATGGCGTTAAAGAGTCTCGGATCCGGTCAGGCGCAAAATGGTCTTGCGCAGGATGGGGCTGTCGGCCTGGGCTTCGAAGCCCTTCGCCCAGACCTGGCGGGCTTCACGGCGCTTGCCATTGGCCCACAGCACTTCGCCCAGGTGAGCGGCCACTTCGTGGTCGGGGAAGCTCGCAAAGGCCTGGCGCAGGTAGGTTTCCGCTGCGTCGAGGTTGCCCAGGCGGTAGCTGACCCAGCCCAGGCTATCGAGCACTGCCGGGTCGTCCGGGGTCAGCTGGTGGGCTTTGTCGATCAGTGCCTTGGCTTCGGTATAGCGAGTGGTGCGGTCGGCCAGGGTGTAGCCCAGGGCGTTCAGGGCCATGGCGTTTTCTGGCTCGCGGGCGATGATGGCGCGCAGGTCTTTCTCCATTTGCGCCAGGTCGTCGCGCTTTTCGGCCAGCATGGCGCGGGTGTACAGCAGGTTGAGGTCGTCCGGGTAGCGCTGGATGGCTTGCTGCAGCACCTGGCTGGCCTGGGCGTCCTTGTTGTTGTTGCTGTAGCTTTCCGATTCGATCAGGTACAGCTGGATGGCGTAGTCTGGCTGGGCTTCGCGGGCTTCGGCAAGCAGGCGCGAGGCCTCGCTGCTGCGGCCGTTGGCGATCAGGATGTCGGCCTGGCGCAGTTGTGCCGGCAAGTAGTCGGGGCCAGGGCCGACCAGGGCGTACTCACGCAGGGCGCCAGCAGGGTCGTGGCGCTCCTCGCGGATGCGGCCCAGGTTCAGGTGTGCGGCGTCGACGTTGCTCTCACGCTCGATCAATTCCTGCAGGTAGCCTTCGGCTTCATCCCAGTCTTTGTTCTCCAGGCACACCAAGGCCAACGAGTAGCGCAGTTCGTCATCATCGGGGTATTGCTGGACCAGGCTGAGGAACTCGCCCTTGGCATCGGCGATGCGGTCCTGTTCGACCAGGGTGCGGGCGTAGGTCAGGCGCAGGCGTTTGTCGTCCGGGTTGTCGCGGATTGCGCCGCGCAGCAGTGGCAGAGCCTCCGGACCACGGTCCAGGGCCTGCAACAGGCGAGCGCGCAGGAGGATCGGGGCAATTTCGCCGTTTTGAGCCGGGTGCGATTCGAGCAGCTCCAGGGCTTCTTCGGCCTTGCCGTCCTGGTTCAGCAACAAGGCCTTGCCGAATACCAGTTGGCCGTTGTCAGGGTATTTCACCAGCAGGCGCTCGAAGCTTTGCAGCAGGCCGTCGCGGGTGCTCTGGTCGGTTTCGGCCGCAGACAGGGCGAGGAAGTCGAAGTGGGTGTCGCCCTGGCCCTGTAGAACCTTTTCCATGTAGGCCATGGAGTCGTCATAGCGGCCAGCGCGGGCCAGTTGGATGGCGGCGGCACGTTGGGCGTCGAGGTTCTGCGGGTCGTTACGGGCCCAGACTAATGCATTGTCCAGCGACGGCTCGTCAGCACCGAGGTATTCGGCAATGCGGTAGGCGCGCTCGGAAACCCCAGGGTCCTGGGTTTTTGCCGCCTGGTCGGTGTAGTTGGCCAGGGCGATGTCGAAGCGGTTGCGCTGGCCGGCCAGCTCGGCTACCAACAGGCTATAGAGTGTGTCCTGCTTGAACGAGCCATACACCACGGGCTTTTCCGCCTCGCCCTTGCCGGCTTCGGCGACGGGAGGCTCGGCTTTTTGCGGGGCCAGGCTCTGGCAGCCCTGGAGCAGGGCGAAGGCAAGCAGCAATGCGTATGGTTTGTTCATAGAAAGGCTTATAGGAGGACTCACCGGCGGTCGGAGCATGATGACACAAGCGCGGGGGCAAACCCACCTGCGAAGGTCGTGGTTTACAGCCTGGGTGGCGCAAGCGTCGGACAACGCAGTGGGGCGATAGGTTCGGTGCCGATGTCGGGGTTCTGAGATGGATTCAAAGGCTATGAAAATGGTCGTGTTGCCCACGCATCATGTCATAGATAATGCGACAGCAGCAGTGCTCTGAATAAGATGATGTGAATAATCCAAAGGCTTAATAAGATGCACTTTTCACGTCGGGCTCGTTATACAGAAGTACTTGAGTCTGCCACCGCCGGCGCGGCAGGGCGCGAGATTTAAATGAAATGCCGGCATGCGTTAATTAGCAGTAGTGCTAGAAATAATGCTAGGTTGAAGATGACGAGTCTGCATAGTCGTTTTTTAATTCGAGCGGGTAGCTTATCAACTTCTTCAAGGTTTGTCAGGCCTCTGCGTGCGTACGCTTCTGAGAAAACTAACATGATAGACAGTGCTCCAAATCTAATGATTTTGCCAGTCAGGCCAAATTCAGAATATAGCTTTCTATTGTCCTTTACGATTTTGCAGTTGGGCAGCAGGGACTCTATATATTCGGTGTCGCGATGTGATAAATAAAACGTTACAGGTAGTGAGATAAAAATCGCGGTAAAAAGAATGCCATAGGCCGCTCCCAAAACAAGTTGGATTGTAGTCACTTTATCACTCGCTCATACAAAATTTCGCCCAGATATTCTCCTCCGTCACTTCCGAACTCTCCGCCTACCATTCCTCCCAAGGCTCCGCCCCCTACCCCACAAGCGATCGCTCCAGGCCCGCCTGATGCTATTCCGAAGACCACACCGCAAGCTGCCATGCCAATCAAATTTCCACCGATTGCGCCAATTAGGCCTCCTCCCACGCCACCTGCAAGTGAACCACTCTCAACGATGGTAGCTCTTTTGCATTCTCCCTCTCTCCCTTCTGTGCATGCTTTTTTGATTGATAAGCTTGTGCTTGCGACCTCCAACGCAACGCCTATATAGGCGCCTTTCTTGATCAGGTTGGCGGCCTTGCCAACCCCTGCGACTTTATCGGCATACCCTGCAATTTCCCCTGTATGCAAATAGCTTTTCGTGGAGATGCCGAGCGTTTTTTTGATCGACCCTCTGTTTCGCAAGCTGGCACCAAACGCTGCCATTTTGCTCAACTGCTCATCCAGCCTGGCGAACAGCGCCACACGCCTGGCATAAAACTGATCGCGAGCCTTGAACGTTCCTGAACTCATGTGCTCCTGATACAGCTTTTCAATTTCCAGCAACGTGTCCTGAATGCCTTTCAAGTGCCTGCTCCAACCGTCGCTGACCACGCCTGCACCGATGGAGGCATGGGCAAGCAGGCTCTTCAATAACTCGAAATTATCCAGAAAAAACTCATCTGCACCTTGCCCGCTACGCATCAACCCCATGTGTGCTACGGCAGCCTTCGTCATCAGAAACGCCTCCTGGCTAGTACACGAAGGCGTGGACCAGTCACCGACAATGACCAGTTCGCCGCTTCTGACCACACTGTTGTATATGTGTGAGTTCAGTACATCGAACTTGCTGGCCGAGTGGCCGCTCAGGGCAAGGCCGGCCTTGAGTGTGTGGTAGTTCTGCATTTTGGGGTTGATGAACGCGCGAGCTTCGGTCATGGCAATTTCCTCACGCGTATTTCTTGTTGCCGATCCGGTCCCAACCGCCGGCAATATTGCCGCCGCCCGAACCGTCGATACGCTTCTGTAAGGTGTAGGTGGTCTTGATCCTTCCGTAATCGAGGCGAACCACCTCGATCGGCACGCCATCGGCAGCACTCTGTGTGTAGTCTGCAATGATTACTTCTTCGAGAATAATCTCGTAATACTTGAGCTTGTCGCCGCCCGCGCGGCACAGTGCGAGTTTGACCTCCTTGAGATGCTGCCCTGCGCAGCTGGCCTCCATGAGCTTGCAACTGGCGCTGTCGAGAAACTTGGTAAAAGTGAAGTGGCTCACCTCGGCGCGCCCCGAAGTGGCGCCCCCTGCCGAGCTGGCAGTGGCGGAAGTGCTTTGGCTTACACCGAA
>NZ_QJRC01000090.1 GCF_013393325.1 Pseudomonas hunanensis | reverse complement strand
GCCTTGAGTGTGTGGTAGTTCTGCATTTTGGGGTTGATGAACGCGCGAGCTTCGGTCATGGCAATTTCCTCACGCGTATTTCTTGTTGCCGATCCGGTCCCAACCGCCGGCAATATTGCCGCCGCCCGAACCGTCGATACGCTTCTGTAAGGTGTAGGTGGTCTTGATCCTTCCGTAATCGAGGCGAACCACCTCGATCGGCACGCCATCGGCAGCACTCTGTGTGTAGTCTGCAATGATTACTTCTTCGAGAATAATCTCGTAATACTTGAGCTTGTCGCCGCCCGCGCGGCACAGTGCGAGTTTGACCTCCTTGAGATGCTGCCCTGCGCAGCTGGCCTCCATGAGCTTGCAACTGGCGCTGTCGAGAAACTTGGTAAAAGTGAAGTGGCTCACCTCGGCGCGCCCCGAAGTGGCGCCCCCTGCCGAGCTGGCAGTGGCGGAAGTGCTTTGGCTTACACCGAAGTCATAACCGGTGACTTCAATCCATTTGCTGTGCTTTTCATCCAGAGCTTCGCCCGCGATGTCGTCGATTTTTATATAAGCGTCAAATGCCATGCTTATCTCTCCTTGGCAATCATTTTCAGGGGTGATGCTGATGGGGAACTTGACCCGGTCAGTGATTGGCAAGGCTAGGCACGGATATTGGGCAAGGCAATAGAGAGGGCTGACTTTAGGAAATGGACTACAAGGTTGTGGATAACTTTGCCAAGGGTGTATCGCTAAGTTTAATTAATAGGTGTTTTCTGTATTGCTTGCCAACTTACAGCGCGCAGGTCGAGCGCGGGCGGCGCTCGATTTCATAGGCGAACTTGCAGTCTGGGTGTTGCAGGCATGGGACAGTGGGGAGAAGTTCGAGGGGCATCTGACGCAATGATACAGCCCTGTCTGTATTTTTACGTCGCGGGAAGCAGGAAATGGGAGAGCACAAGCGCCATGAGAAGCGTAATGTGCAGCGTTAGCAGGCAAAGCAGAGTGCGCTTTTCATGTGATGGGAAATGTTGAATATCCTCCGATTTAGCTACCCCTCGCCATATAAATAGCTTGGGAAATGCCAGTACTAATGAGATCGAGCCGGTGCGCATCAATTTTCCTAAAATGCCTGCGTGTCTGTAAGTGTTTCTATTGTCTGTGATGTATTTGCAGTTTGGTAGAAATGACTCGAAATGTTCAGTGTATTTGTTAGCGACGTAATATTGAATGAGCAGCGTAAGCGTCATAGCTACAAGAATGAGAAATCCAATGACGCCGTGTACTGTGGCATTCATTTCAGGCTTTCTCGATATAGGATCTCTCCAAAATTTTTGCCTTTTTCTGCACCGTAATCACCTACGTATTTTCCGCCAATGGCCCCTCCAACAACTGCGCAAACGAGTGAGCCCGTCCCCCCGCTGGGGAGTCCGAGAGCTAGACACACCGCAGGGCCAATAATTGCACCCGCATAACCTCCAGCGCTCGCGCCTGCTAATCCCCCCGCTAATGATGCGCCTTCGACGAATTTTACCTTGCTGCATTCCTCCTCTCGCCCCAAGGTGCAGGCCCTGTGGATGTCGAGCCCAGCAGCCCCCACCCCGAGTGCTATACCTATGTAACTCCCCTTTTTGATCATATTTGCAGCCTTGCCTACCCCAGCAACCTTATCGGTGTATCCTGTAATTTCCCCTGTATGTAAGTAGCTTTTCGTGGAGATGCCAAGGGTTCTTTTAATCGACCCTTGGTTTCGCAGGCTCGCACCGAACGCGGCCATTTTGCTCAACTGCTCATCCAGCCTCCCAAATAGCGCCGCTCGCTTGGCATAGAACTGATCGCGCGCTTTGAACGTCCCAGAACTCATGTGCTCCTGATACAGTTTCTCAATTTCCAGCAACGTGTCTTGAGTGGCCTTCAGGTATCTGCTCCACCCATCGCTGACCACGCCTGCACCCATGGATGCATGGGCGAGCAGGCTCTTCAGCAACTCGAAGTTCTCAAGAAAGAACTCGTCGGCACCTTGCCCGCTGCGCATTAGCCCCATGTGCGTAGCGGCAGCCTTTGCCATCAGATACGCCTCCTGGCTAGTACATGAAGGCGTGGACCAGTCACCGACAATGACCAGTTCGCCGCTTCTGACCACACTGTTGTAAATGTGTGAGTTCAGTACATCGAACTTGCTGGCCGAATGCCCGCTCAGGGCAAGGCCAGCCTTGAGTGTGTGGTAGTTCTGCATTTTGGGGTTGATGAACGCGCGAGCTTCGGTCATGGCAATTTCCTCACGCGTATTTCTTGTTGCCGATCCGGTCCCAACCGCCGGCAATATTGCCGCCGCCCGAACCGTCGATACGCTTCTGTAAGGTGTAGGTGGTCTTGATCCTTCCGTAATCGAGGCGAACCACCTCGATCGGCACGCCATCGGCAGCACTCTGTGTGTAGTCTGCAATGATTACTTCTTCGAGAATAATCTCGTAATACTTGAGCTTGTCGCCGCCCGCGCGGCACAGTGCGAGTTTGACCTCCTTGAGATGCTGCCCTGCGCAGCTGGCCTCCATGAGCTTGCAACTGGCGCTGTCGAGAAACTTGGTAAAAGTGAAGTGGCTCACCTCGGCGCGCCCCGAAGTGGCGCCCCCTGCCGAGCTGGCAGTGGCGGAAGTGCTTTGGCTTACACCGAA
>NZ_QJRC01000089.1 GCF_013393325.1 Pseudomonas hunanensis | reverse complement strand
CTGTGGGAGCAACTGTCTTCTTGTGGAAGCTGGCCTTGCTGGCGATGGGGCGCGTAGCGCCCTTGGCCCGGCTCTGCCGGGCATCGCCAGCATGGCTGACTCTTACGGATGGGCCACCTGCTCCTGCCAAGGTGTTCCGGCCTTTAGCATCGCATTCAGCCGTATGATCAAGACCCGCATGCACGCCACTATCGCCACCTTCGCGCATTTCCCCTCGGCCCGCAAAGCCGCATAGCGGGCTCCGAAGTCTTGGTTGTATCGGATGACGATCCAGCAGGCCATGTACAGCGCTCGCCTGACACGTGACCGGCCACCCCAGATCTCGCGCTTGCCCGCGTGTTTGCCGCTGTCTTGGTTGAACGGTGCAACACCCACCAGTGCCGCGATTTCCTTACGGTCCACCTGGCCCAACTCCGGCAGCAGAGCCACCAGCTTGGTTGCCGTGACCAAGCCAATGCCTTTGACCTCCAAGAGGCGTGGGACACGGTCGTCATTGAGCTTCACGGCCTGTTCAGCGATCTCGAGTTCGAGCGCTTTGATTTCACCTTTCAGGTAAACAATGTGGCGCTCCAGACGGAAGCAGACGCTGGTTGACTGGGCCTGCTTCAGCCGACGTTTGTCATCGTCACGTTGCTGGACGAAGCGATCCCGCTGCATCAGCAACTCGCGCAGCAAGGCCCGTTCAGGCGTCATTACCGTATACCGTTGAGGCGGCAGCACTTCGGCGAAGTGAGCCAGCACCGCAGCGTCGATGGGGTCGGTCTTGGCTTGTTTACCCATGGATTTGGCAAAGGCCCGGACGCGGCTGGGGTTTATCCGGTACGCCGGAAGACCAGCGTCATGTAGAGCCCGCAGGACGTTGCATTCGTAACCGCCGGTCGCTTCAAGGATGATTGCTGAAACCTGATACTCGCCGAGTTTTTCGACAAGCTGACTGAATCCGTTCAGGTCATTGGAAACATTGAAGTTCAAACCTTCGGGGCGGATGTGCACGGCAAGTGTGGTGCTGGAAACATCGATGCCGACAGAGGAAAACATGGCCAAACCCTCTTAGACTCAAGGAGTGAGAGCGCTTTGGCTTGGCCCACGCTTGTGGTTCGAGATTTGGCCCTCATCCAACTGTTCGGGCTCTCGCCAAAGTGGAACGGTGAATGGCAGCTTGTGCTCCCACACGTGCTCGAGGCACCTCGGGCTATCAACTTGCCATTCACCGCTCTCACCTTAGATTCTATTCCCTCCTCAAGACACAAGCGGGTTCACCCGCGAACACCGGCGAAGCCGGTGCCAAGCACCGCGGTGGATTCTTCGCGGGTAAACCCGCTCCCACAGGGTTCGGCGTGAAGCCGAAATACAGCTCTGCGTGATTCCGTCGGACAAATCTTGTCCGACAATCTCTGCTTCCCTAGAATATTGCCGCCGCGAATGGCCCTGCCCACGCAGTAGCGAGCATGCCCACCCAATCCCCGCGTTTCCCAGTCTACAGGTCGCACCCCGAACTGATCCTCAACCTGGGCAGTTGCCTTGCCGTGCTCGCCATCGTGGCTATCGTCAGCTACCTGCTGGCCCGCGAGCGCGACAGCGTCGAGCTGTCGGCGGTGCGCGCGTCGAACAACATCGTCCAGCTGATCGAAAGCGACATCCTGCGCAACGCCGAACTGTACGACCAGTCGCTGCAAGGCCTGATCTGGGCCGTCGGGCGCAAGGAGCTGGCGCAAACTCCTGGCCCACTGCGCCAGCGCCTGCTGTTCAATGAAGCGTTCGTCGACCGCAAGCGCGGTGACGTGCTGTGGCTGGACAAACAAGGCAACGTCGTCGGCGATTCCACCAGCAGCGTGCCGCGCAAGGCCAACTTCGGCGACACCGGGGTGTTCAAGGCTCACCAGCACAATGCCAACCTCGGCCTGCTGGTAGGCCCGCCGTTCAAGGCCAAGCTCGGCGACCTGGACTGGTGCATCAGTTTCAGCCGGCGTATCTCCGGCCCCAATGGCGAGTTCGCCGGGTTGGCGGCGGGTGCGCTGCGCCTGTCGTACTTCAGTGAACTGTTCCAGCGCCTGGACATCGGGGATGACAGCAGCATCAACCTGTTCAATACCGACGGGCAGTTGCTCGCCCGCCAGCCCTCCCGCGTGCACGACCCGCTGATCGGCAGCAACTACGCCGAACGGCCCAACTTCAAGCGCATCCTCAGTGAACGCAGCGGCAGCTTCACCGCCCGCTCCGGCGGCAGCGGCAAACCGCGCATGTATACCTTCGCCCGTGTCGCGCAATTGCCCCTGATCGTGTTGGTGGTGCACTCGGCCGACGAGGTGTTTGAATCCTGGCGCCGCACCGCGATTCTGGTCAGCGTCGCCACCGGGGTGCTGTGCGTCGGCATTCTCTGGCTGACGCTGCTGCTGGGTCGTGAATTGCGCCGCCGCCACGAAGCCGAAGAAGGCTTGGCCACGCTGGCGGCCACTGACAGCCTGACGGGCCTGGCCAACCGCCGCCGACTGGATCTGGTGTTGCGCCAGGAATGGGCGCGCGCCCAACGTAACCGCAAGCCACTGGCGGTGCTGATGGTCGATGTGGACCATTTCAAGGCATTCAACCAACGCCATGGCCACGCCGGTGGCGACCACGCCCTGCGCGAAGTGGCAAAGACTATCGAGGCTTGTATCCGTCGCCCGGCGGACCTGGCTGCGCGCTATGGAGGGGAGGAGTTTCAGGTAGTGCTGCCAGAAACCGACCTGGCCGGTGCGCAGCTGCTGGCTGAACGCATCCGTGCGAGCGTCGAGGCGCTGGCGCCGTTTGCCGATGATGCCCACGCGGTTACGGTGAGCATTGGCATCGGCCTGTCCGGCACCCAGCATGACCTGAGCAGGGTGCTGGGTGCCGCGGATGAAGCGCTCTACCGGGCCAAAGCCAAAGGCCGCAACCGGGTAGAGAGCCCGGCCGATTAGGAACGGGCGCGGGCGGAGTCGCGCAGGGCTTTGACCTGGTCATGGTTGCGCTGCACGCCTTGCAGCTGTTTTTCCACCAGGCTGTAGGTCGTGTCGCTGGCAGTGCGGCCCAGCTTCACCAGTTTTTCGCGGGCTTCCTTGTAGGCTTTGAGGGCGTGGTCTTCACCGCGCTCCACTTCGTTCAGCACCGCTTCTTCGTCCTTGCCAGTAACCATCGACTTGAGGTTGACCCAGCCGCGGTGCAGGTCGCCGCTGATGCTGGTGGAGGTTTCCGGGTCGCCGCCCAGGCGGCGCACTTCGCTCTGCAGTTCACCGGCCGCGTTGGCGCACTCGCTGGCACGCTGGACGAAGAACGCTTTCAGCTCGGCGTTCTTCACATCATCGGCCGAGGCCTTGAAGCCCTTCTCGCCATCCTTGCTGTACTCGATCAGGTCGTTGAGCACGTCAATCACGTCTTTGTTGGGGTTGCTCATGGTCGAACTCCTTGGCAGGTGATAGTCATCTACACAGGTGCAGCGTTCGTGCCATGCTGCCAGATAAATAAAACCGCTTATTATTCATATAGTTACGAAACAAATGACGCGGACTGGCAACGGCGTTCTGCATGATTGCCGCTTGGGCCTTCGTGCAGATTGCAGTATGGTCGGCGCTTTTGAACAACCAGGTGCGCCGTAGATGAAGCCGGAAACCCTCGAACTGCTGGTGACCCGCAGCATGCCGTTCGGCAAGTACCAAGGGCGAATCATTGCCGACCTGCCGGGGGACTACCTGGCGTGGTTCGCGCGCAAGGGTTTCCCGGCGGGAGAACTGGGTGGGTTACTGGCGTTGATGCATGAGATCGACCACAACGGGCTGGGTGATCTGTTGGTGCCGTTACGCAAGAAACATGGGCGCTGACAGGTCAAATCGGGCTTAGTGAGAGCGGCCTTGTGTCGCGAAAGGGCCGCAAAGCGGCCCCAACAATCTATGCGGCGAAGCTGAAATCTGGGGCTGCCATACAGCCCTTCCGCGACACAAGGCCGCTCCCACAGGACGGGGTCAGCTCAGGCACTTTTAACCGGCGCCACCGCCAGCTCCACCTGCTCGCTCTTCTTGATCACCGCATACACCACCGCCGTCAACAGGCTGCCCGCCACGATCGCCAGCAAGTACAGCAGCGCATGGTTGATCGCATTGGGGATCAACAGCACGAACAAGCCGCCATGCGGTGCCATCAGCTTGCAGCCAAAGTACATCGACAATGCACCGGTCAGCGCACCGCCGACGATACTGGCCGGGATCACCCGCAGCGGGTCCTTGGCGGCAAACGGGATAGCCCCCTCGGAGATAAAGCACAAGCCCAGCGCCAGTGCCGCCTTGCCCGCCTCACGCTCGCTCTGGGCGAACTTGCGCCGGGCCAGGAAGGTGGCAATACCCAGGCCGATCGGCGGCACCATGCCAGCGGCCATGGTCGCCGCCATCGGCGCGTAGCTCGACGAAGCCAACAGCCCCACCGAGAAGGCATAGGCGGCCTTGTTGATCGGCCCGCCAAGGTCGACGCACATCATGCCGCCCAGCAACAGCCCCAGCAGAATGGCATTGGTGGTGCCCATGCTGTCGAGGAAGTGCGTAAGGCCTTCGAGCATCGCCGCTACCGGCTGGCCAACCACGTAGATCATCACCAGGCCGGTGAACAGGCTGGCCAGCAGCGGAATGATCAAGATCGGCTTGAGCGCTTCCAGGCTGCTCGGCAAGCGCGCCCAACGGGCAATTGCCTTGGCGCTGTAACCGGCAAGAAAACCCGCGACGATGCCACCAATGAAACCAGCCCCCAGGGTGCTGGCCAGCAAACCGCCGATCATGCCTGGGGCCAACCCCGGTCGGTCGGCAATGGACCAGGCGATGTAACCGGCCAGCAAAGGCACCATCAGCTTGAACGCAGCCTCGCCGCCAATCTGCATCAACGCCGCCGGCAAGGTGCCCGGCTGTTTGTAGGCCTCGATGCCGAACACGAACGACAGGGCAATCAGCAGGCCACCGGCCACCACCATCGGCAGCATGAACGACACGCCAGTGAGCAGGTGCTTGTATACCCCACTCTTCTCGCCTTTGGCTGCCGTGCTGGCCGCCGCAGCCTCTGCACTGTTTTCCACCTTGGCTTCGGCCAAGGCTTTGTCCAGCGTGGCGCGGGCCTGCTTGAGGGCGATGCCGGTGCCGCAGCGGTAAATACGCTTGCCGGCGAAACGCGCGGTGGGTACTTCGATGTCGGCGGCCAGCAACACCACGTCTGCTGCAGCGATGGCTTCGGCGGACAACGGGTTGCGCGCACCGACCGAGCCCTGGGTCTCGACGGTGAGCTGGTATCCCAGTTGCTGTGCGGCTTGCTGCAAAGCTTCTGCAGCCATGAAGGTGTGCGCAACGCCGGTCGGGCAGGCAGTGACGGCAACGATACGAGCAGCGCCGCTGCCAGCTGCGGCCGGGGTGTCTGGCAATGCGCTCAGCAGTTGGGCGTTGGCGGCCGCTTCGTCGAGGAAGCCCTCGCGATCAGCCAAGGCCTGGGACGGCGTACTCTTGTATAGGCGCTTGCCGACGAAGCGGGCCAGGTCCACCGGGCCGGTGCTGACCACCAGCACCCAGTCGGCCTCGGCAATCTGTGCCGCGCTCAGTTGCCGCTCAGGGTGCTCGGCATCCAGCACTTCGACGCTGGTGCTCCAACCACGTCGCTGGGCAGCGGCAGCCAGCAGACGCGCGCTCAGCACACTCGATACCTGGCCGTTGGGGCAGGCGGTAACAATGGCAATGTTCATCGGCAACCCTCTTGTTGTTCTGTCAGTTGCACGGCGGCTTCCAGACGTTCCAGTTGCTCGCGGTCACGGATGCCGAAGCCAACCTGGGTGACGGCCTGGGCGGCAATTGCAGTGGCACGAATCAAGGTCTGCGCGGGGGCCTCGCCCTGCAGCAGGCCATGAACCATGCCGGCCACCAGCGAATCCCCCGCCCCCACCGTGCTGGCGACCCGCACCTTGGGCGGGCAGGCATGCACGGCCAGATCGCGGCGGAACCAGCTGACGCCCTGCTCCCCTGCAGAGACCACCACGTGCTCAACGCCAGCGGCCAGCAGGCGCTCGGCGGCAGCGCGCTGCTGCGCCGGATTATCCACAGCCAGACCAAGCACCTCGCCCAGCTCCTCGGTATTGGGTTTCACCAGCCAGGGCGCAGCCTGCAGGCCAGCACGCAGGGCTTCACCGCTGCTATCCAGGGCCACCTTGAGGCCTTGCGCCTTCAGCTGTTCGAGCAACTGACGGAACCAGTCGGCACTGATCCCACGCGGCAGGCTGCCGGCCACCACCACCGCATCATGACCTGGGGCGACCTGCTGCAGCCTGCGCAGCAAGGCGCTGCGTGCCGCCTCATCGACCTCCGGGCCCTGGCCGTTGATATCGGTGACGCGGCCATCGGCCTCGACCAGCTTGATGTTGCTACGGGTTTCGCCCGGCACGCGGACAAAACAGTCGGCAAAGCCGCGCCAGGCGATCAACGCCTCGAAGGGCTGCAGGTTGTCCTGCCCGAGGAAACCGCCGACGGTCACGCTGTGCCCCAGGTCGGCCAGTACCTGGGCAACGTTCAGCCCCTTGCCCGCTGCGTGACTTTGCTGCGCTTGACTACGGTTGACCTGCCCAGGGCGCAGGGTGTCCAGGCCGACGGTGATATCCAGCGCCGGGTTCAGGGTAAGGGTGAGGATCTTGGCCATTCAGTAACGCTCCACCAGCGCGCGAACTGCCGCAGCGCTGTCCTGTTGCAAGGCTTCGCGCGCCAGGGCGCGGGCCGTCTGGTGATCGGCCTGGCGAACCAGTGCCTTGACTTCGGCGATGCTGCGCGCGGATACACTGAGCTCGTCCACGTCCAGGCCCAGCAGCACGGCGACCGCCTGCGGGTCGGCCGCCAGCTCGCCACACACGCCCACCCACTTGCCTTGGGCATGGGCGGCACGCACCGTCATGTCGATCAGGGTCAATACTGCCGGGTGCAGGCCGTCGGCCTGGGCCGAGAGGCTGGGGTGGCCACGGTCGATGGCCAAGGTGTACTGGGTCAGGTCATTGGTGCCGATGCTGAAGAAGTCCACTTCGCGCGCCAATTGCGCTGCCAGCAGGGCCGCCGAAGGCACCTCGACCATGATGCCCAGTTGCAGGTCGGCGACCGGGATTTCTGCACGCAGGCGCTCGACCATGGCCCGAGCCTCGCGCCATTCGTGCACCTGGCCAACCATCGGGAACATGATGCGCAGCGGTCGCTGGTCGGCGGCCCGTAGCAAGGCGCGCAACTGGTCTTCCATGATTTGCGGGCGCTGCAGCGTCAGGCGTACGCCACGTACACCAAGGAACGGGTTTTCCTCGGCGGCGATGGGCCAGTAAGGCAGCGGCTTGTCGCCACCGACATCGAGGGTGCGCACCACCAGTGGCCGCCCGCCCAGGCCATCAAGCACACGGCGGTACTCGGCCTCCTGGGTGGCCACGTCCGGCGCTTGAGGGTGGGCCATGAAAATCAGTTCGGTGCGCAGCAGGCCAACGCCTTCGGCGCCCTGCTCCACCACCTTGGCGATGCCGTTGCTGTCGCCAATGTTGGCGAACACCTCGACGGCATGACCATCACGGGTGACGGCTGGCTCGAAGCGGTTGGCCCAGGCAGCCTGCAGGCGCTGCTCACGCAGGTCGCGCTCGGCCAGCGCCTGTTGCAACTCATCCACTGGCGGCGCCACGCTGACCACTCCACGCTGGCCATCGAGCAGCAGCGGCGTGCCACTCTCCAGCAGCAGAATCGACGCACCTGCGCCGACCACCGCCGGAATGCCCAATGCACGGGCGACGATGGCACTGTGGGCCGTGGCACCGCCTTGGGCGGTGACGATGCCGGCAACCCGGTTCGGGTCCAGGCGGGCGACATCGGACGGGCCGACTTCAGTCATCACCAACACATAGGGTTGCTCGGGTTCAACCTGCGCCTGCACACCACACAGCTGCGCCAGCACGCGGCGGCCAATGTCGCGCAGGTCGGCGGCGCGCTCAGCGAGCAGGGCATCGTGCAACGACTCCTGCTGACGGGCTGCGGCTTCGATCACGGCCATCCAGGCGGCCGCAGCGCTTTCGCCCTGGGCCAGGCGCTGTTCGATATCGTCGGTCAGGGCCGGGTCGGCAAGCATTTCCTGATGGGTGACGAAAATTTCGCCAATGGCCTTGTCGCTGCGCAGCACCAACGCCTGCAGTTCGCCGTTCACACTGGCGATGGCTGCGCGCAGCTTCTGCCGCTCCTGGGCGCAGGATTCGCCACGCAACGGATAGTCAAACTCACGCTCGACACAGACATGCGCCGGGCCACTGGCAATGCCGGGCGCTGCGCCCACACCCTGGATACGGCTGCCGGCGGCTGGGGCCTGCAGCACTTCGGGTGAGTGATCGGCCATGGGCGTGACGCTCTGCGGCAGCGGTTCAACCTCTTCGCCAAGGCCTTGTTCGATAGCGGCCAGCAGCACCGGCAAGGCATCGGCGGCGATGCCAGGCTCGGCGACCAGTTCCAGCACCTGACCACGGCGGGCGCCCAGGCTCAGCAGCTTGCTCAAGCTCTTCAGCGACACCGCTGGCTGCGCGCTGTCGACCAGGCGCACACGGATTTCCCCTTCAAAGCCTTTGGCCAGCTGTGCCAGCACCTTGGCCGGGCGGGCATGCAGGCCATGAGGGTTGGCCAGCACAATACGCGCGCTGGGCCAATCCGCCGGCGCTTCGCCGCCCAGCACTTCCAGTACCGCGCGGCTGCTGGTGGCCTGGTAGAGCATCTGCCCACGGCCTTCGATCAGCACTTCGCACAGGCGCTCGAGCAAGGCTTGGTGAGCGGCGCCTAGGCTCGCCAGGCAGAACAAACCGTTGAGCGGTTGGTCGCGATAGCGCAACGGCTGCTGGGGGGTGATGAACGCCAGGCCCGGCTGACGTACCTGACGCTCGCTGTGCAGCCACCAAAGGCCCTCACCCAGCGGCAGCGGCTCGGCTTGCTGCAATACGGCGGCAAAGCCGCTGTCGACACAATCGGCACGTTGCAACAGGCGGGCACCGCGCCAGGCCAGTTCGTCGAAGTCTTCAGCCGGCAGGTTCAGGCCAACCAGCTGCGCATCCAGCGCCAGTGCCTGTGGTGCGCCCTGCAGCAGCTTGAGCAGCGCTTCGGCGGAACTGGCCCGGCGCAGCGCTTCGGCCAGGTCGGTCTCGCCCAGGGCGCGGGTGAGCAGCTGCAGCAGGCGCAGGTGTTCGTCGGAGCGAGCGGCGATACCGATGGCCAGGTAGACCATTTGCCCGTCACCCCAGTCCACACCCTCGGGGAACTGCAGCAGACGCACGCCGGTGGTATACACCAGATCACGGGTTTGCGGCGTGCCATGGGGGATGGCGATGCCCTGGCCAAGGAACGTCGAGCCCTGCACCTCGCGGGCTTGCAGCCCTTGCAGGTAACCCTCGGCGACCAGGCCGTCCCCGACCAGCCGGTCCGCCAGCAGGCTCAATGCCTCGGCCTTGTCGGCGGCCGTCTGGCCCATGGCTATCTGCTCCTTGGCGAGCTCGAGCATGACCTTCTCCTTTTGCAGTTCCCGTTCGGGTACTGGAGTATTGTTGTGAAATTCACATAAAGGGCCAGTTCCGCAGCCTTGCACGGATGGCAGCCGAGGCAGAAAATTCGGCAGCTGAAACGTTTAACCTGACCAGGCGGCCACGTTACTCGATAATCTGCCCGGTAAAAAGCCCCATCCTGTCGGACAATTGCGACAATGGTCGTCTGCGCGTGATGCCCGTGCCGGGTCAAACTACCCGGTCCGGCCTTACAGCCAGCCCCGGTAATAACAAGGAAAATTCGGTGAAACTCAGCGATATCGCCCGTCTGGCCGGTGTGTCCGTGACCACTGCCAGCTACGTCATCAACGGCAAGGCTGAACAGCAGCGCATCAGCAACAGTACTGTCGAGCGGGTACGCGCGGTGGTCGAAGCCCACGGCTTCACCCCCAACCCGCAGGCTGCTGGGCTGCGCAGCCGGCATACCCGCACCCTGGGCTTCATTCTCCCGGATCTGGAGAACCCCAGCTACGCCCGCATTGCCAAGCAACTGGAGCAAGGCGCCCGCGCCCGCGGCTACCAGTTGCTGATCGCCAGCAGCGACGACCAGCCCGACAGCGAGCGCCAACTGCAGCAGCTGTTCCGTGCGCGCCGATGCGATGCATTGTTCGTTGCCAGCTGCCTGCCGCCAGAAGATGACAGCTACCGTGACTTGCAGGACAAAGGCCTGCCGGTGATCGCCATCGACCGCCGCCTGGACCCTGCGCACTTCTGCTCGGTGATCAGCGATGACCGCGATGCCAGCCGCCAACTGGCCGCCAGCCTGCTCAATTCGGCCCCACGCAGCATTGCCTTGATCGGCGCACGCCCCGAGCTGTCGGTCAGCCAGGCGCGCGCAGGCGGTTTCGACGAAGCCCTGCAAGGTTATGCCGGCGAAGTGCGCCGCTACCAGGGCGAAGCGTTCAGCCGCGAGTGCGGCCAACGCCTGATGCAGCAGCTGATCGAAGACCTGGGTGGCTTGCCGGATGCCCTGGTGACCACCTCCTATGTGCTGCTGCAAGGGGTGTTCGACACCCTGCAGGCACGCCCTGCCGATTCGCGTCAGCTGCAACTGGGCACCTTTGGCGACAACCAACTGCTCGACTTCCTGCCGCTACCGGTCAATGCCATGGCCCAGCAGCATGGCCTGATTGCCGCCACCGCGCTGGAACTGGCCCTGGCCGCAATTGAGGAAAAACGCTACGAACCCGGCGTGCATGCCGTTGGCCGCACCTTCAAGCAACGCATCACAGCGGCCTGAAAATGCGCCTGATCGACACCCACACTCACTTGGACTTCCCCGACTTCGACGCCGACCGCTCGCGCCTGCTGGCCAACGCGGCGGCACGCGGGGTGGAACGGATGGTGGTGCTGGGGGTTTATCAGGCAAATTTCCAACGGGTGTGGGACCTGGCCTGCGCCAATGAACGCCTGTTTGCGGCACTCGGCCTGCACCCGGTGTACCTCGACGAGCATCGCCCAGAGCACCTGACGCAATTACGCCAATGGCTGGAGCGCCTGCGCGGCGACCCGCGGCTATGCGCCGTGGGCGAGTTTGGCCTGGACTATTACCTTGAGGACCTGGACAAAACGCGCCAACAGGGCCTGTTCGAAGCGCAACTGCAAATGGCCTGCGACTTCGACCTGCCCGCGCTGTTGCATGTGCGCCGCAGCCATGCCCAGGTTATTGCCACGCTCAAGCGTTACAAACCGGTGCGGGCGGGGGTGATCCATGCGTTTGCCGGCAGTTACGAAGAGGCCCGTGAGTACATCAAGCTGGGCTTCCGTCTCGGGCTTGGCGGCGCCGGCACCTGGCCGCAGGCGCTGCGGCTGCGCAAGACGCTGGCGCGGCTGCCGCTGGAGAGCGTGGTGCTGGAGACCGATGCGCCGGATATGGCGCCGGTGATGCACCCAGGGATGCGCAACAGCCCGGAACACTTGCCGGACATTGCCGGGGCGCTGGCCCAGGTGATGGGCTTGGATGTAGAAGAGCTGGCGCAGGCCAGTAGCCGCAATGCCTGCGAGTTGTTTGGCTGGTGAAATCCAGGTGAGCGTGGTTTTTGTGGCGGCGGCCATGAATCAAACCAGCACGGTCCACAGCGCGAACCCGGCATACCACAACACCGCACAGCGCAGCAGCAGCTCCCACAGGCTGTCCAGCCGCCCCAGCCCACGCTGGCTGTCTTCTTCCTCTGGAATGTCATCGGCAATACGCCCGACCCGGGCCACCAGGTGCGCGGCGCTGATGTGCCAGTTGAGCAGCTCGTGCAGCATTACCCGTGTCACGGCGAGGAAGTTGCCCACCAGGGCAAAGCTCAGCGCCAGCACCCGTACTGGCAGCCAGTCCATGATGTGCCGCAGCTGCTCGGCACGCGCCTTGAGCGTCGGCTGCTTGCTGTGTTCGCCACACAGTGCCAGCAGTCGATAAGCCAACGCCGCACCGGGGCCCAACACGAAATACCAGAAGATCACCGCGAAAAAGCCCTGGTACACCTGCCACAGCAGGTTGCCCTGTACCCGTACCAGCAGGCTGTGCGGCTCATCGGCCACCAGGCCCAGGTCACGCTCGGCCACATGCAGCGCCGCCTGGTCGTCGCCCCGCCGCCAGGCATCGCGGAACGGGCCCATCGAGGCCTTGGCATCGCCACGGCCCAGGCTGTAGATCAGCACCAGCAGGTGCACCGGCAAGGCCAGCAAGCCATAGGCCACTGGCTCCAGCACATGCAGCAGCAATACCAGCAGCGCGACCGGCGCCAAGACCAGAATGGCCAGCGTCCACCACGGGTGCACCTTACCGCTGCGCTCAAGGCGTACAAGTTCGCCAAGGAAGAACCCATCGCGCTGCACCTGATGGCGCAAAGCCGAGAACTTCTCGACCCACAGCGCCAGCAACAAAACCAGAAAACTCATGCCTCATCCTCATTGTGCTGCAGCGCCTGACGGTAGCGCGGCCAATCGAAGGCCGGGCCGGGGTCGGTCTTGCGCTGCGGGGCAATGTCGCTATGGCCCTGGATGCGGCTCAGGTCGATGGCCGGCCAGGCATCGCGGATGTGCCGGGTAAGTTGCTCCAGCACAGCGTACTGGGCATCGGTATAGGGCTGGTCGTCGGTGCCCTCCAGTTCGATGCCGATGGAAAAATCATTGCAGCCCTCGCGCCCGTCGAAGCTCGACACCCCCGCATGCCAGGCGCGGTCACATAACGATACGAACTGGGTCACCGCACCGTCACGCTCGACGAACAGGTGCGCCGACACTGTCAGATGGTTGATGCTGGCAAAGTAGGGATGTTCATCGGGGTCCAGACAGTTCTGGAAGAACTGCTGCACCTTGCCGGTGCCGAAACAGGCCGGGGGCAAGCTGATGTTGTGGATCACCAGCAGGGAAATCGATTCGCCCTCTGGGCGCGCATTGAAGTTCGGCGAGGGGCAGTGGGTGATTCCGATTCCGTGGAACCAGCCAGTGGCACGGTCCAATTGCATGGGGCAGATCCTGAAAACGCCATGAACAAGACAACAGTATGCCCTGTGGCCAACACCGTGTGCATGTGAATGATTGTAATGCTGCCGCTACTGCACCAGCCCTTGCCGCAAGCCGTCGAGCACGGCCTCCAGTGCACGCTCGAACAGCAGCCCGTCATCCAGCACGCGCACTTCGCCCCGCTGCAGTGCCTGGGCCAGGCTGGTGCTGCTCCATTCGCGCACTTTCATGCCGGTGCGGTTGGCGAACACCAGCCGGTCACTGCTGTTTATACGTGCCACCAGCTTGCAGCGCAGCGGTTCGTCTTCATCGAGCGCCTCGACCCAGGTGCCGATGCGCAGGCGCTGAGCCTGGTGTAACGCTGCAGCTTGCCCGTCGGCGATCTGCAGCGGCACACAGGCGGGCTCTTCGGCCATTGCCAGCACAATGTCTTCGGCCACCCGTACATCAGCCAGTGGTTGCCCATCGCCACTCGGCAGCACCTGGGCACCTGCGCAGGCGCGCAGGTGCAACTGCTCCAATTGCAGGAAGAACTCGCGGGTGGCCAGCGCGTCCAGGGCCACGCTGGCCAAGCCCTCACGCAGCGCCTTGAGCAGGCCCGGCACCTGCTGCAACAAGGCTTGTGGCTCATGGGGCGCAGTGATGCTGGCCAGCAGCGTGTCCATCGTCTGCAACGCGTCGCGCCATTCCTGGGAATTCTCGCCCTGTTTCAGCCAAGCCAGCAGCAACACCTGGCTCCAGGCCTGTACCAACATGTGTACCACCACCTGCGGCAATACTCGGCCGCGCAGGCGCTGGTTGAGCACATCTTGCACCTGTTGCCTGGCCTGCAGCGTCCGGGCTCGGCCTTCTTCGGCATCACGGGTGCGTTGTTCCAGCAACTCGTTGCGCCGCCGCTCGTCCTGGTTGAAAGCGAGGAAGTCGTCGAGCAGCTCGGTGAACAAGCCGACATCTTCGGCAAAATCATTGAGCAGGCGCTGGACGATTCGCTCTACCCGCAAGTGCAAGCTGTCACGCTGCCCTTCCCTGCCGTATTCCCAGCCAATCGCCGCACCGGCGACCTCGTTGAGCAGCCGGCGCGCCGGATGGCTCGCGCGGCTGAACAGCCCCTTGTCCAACAAGGCCACCTTGAGTAGCGGAATGTGCAAGCGGGCAATCAGCGCCCGCAGGCTGGCCGGCAGGTTGTCGTCGTTGTGGATGAAGGCGAACAGCATGCCAACCAGGTTGATCATGTCTTCGTCGGCCACGGCAAGGCGCCGGCGCGTGCCACTGCGCACGCTGACCCGCAACAACAGTTGCTCAAGCTGCTGGCCGAGCTCGAAATCATCGGCCTCGTGGGTGGCGGGCACGTAGTGCTGCAAATGCGATAGCAGCCGGAGCAGGTCGGCGCAGCTGATCGGCTGGGCGGCAGACACTGCCTGCAAGCGCGGGGCGAACTGCCCGCGCACCGGGGCCAGCAGCGCCTGCACCGAGGAAAAGAAAGCCTGCCCTGCCGCATCCGCGCCCACCGTCTGACCAAGGTTCGCGTGCCCCCTCCGTGCACGCATGCGCTGGTCTTCAGCCCGCCGCCGCGGTGCCGGCTGCAGTTCGGGCAGCACACCGGCGGCGGCCAGCAGTTGGTTGGCTTCGCCATAGATCACATCGGCATCGCGCAGCACATAGCGCTCGAACAGCTTGAGCAGCACCAGCTTGACCCGCAAACCAACCCCAAGGTTACGCCCGGCATCGAGGAAGTAACTGCATAATGCGGCAGGCCCCAACGGGTTGTGCGGCTCGTACAGCGGCCGGTCGAGCAGCGCCTGCAAACGCAAGCCCAACTGCTGCAAGGCAATGCCATCGCGTGACAACACCCGCGCCACCATGCCATCAATGGCGGCAGCCCGCTCCAGTTGGGCCTTGCTGCAAAGGTTGCCCGGCTCGACCTGCTGAGCCAGCAGGTCGATTTGGCCAATGCGCGCAAAGGTGTCGTAGAACGTATCGAGAAAACCACGTTCGATGCTTTTGCGCTTCAGGCGCAAGTCGCGCATGGCCTCGAAGTACAGGCTCTGGTCACAGCAGTCCAAGGCCTTGTCGGCCATTTCGAAAAGGGTGTCGTCGGCGTTGTCGAACAAGTCCTGCAAACCCTGACGCAACTGCAGAGCAGCCTTGTCGCGCACTTGCAGTAGCAAGACCGGAAGGCAAGGCAGAGGCGCACGCCCGCCTCGGTCGATGGCTGCCGCCAAGGGCACCACCTTGCCTTCTTTTTGCATCCTGGACTCCTTGCAGGGTGTCTTGCCCGGACGGGCCCATCATCGTCAAAGCTATGACGCCAAATACTGGTCGCTATTATCGATAAAATTTCGTACAGCTGCCAGCGCCGTTTTACAGGCTGTTCAGTGACCCTGTTTTGCACGGTCTGCTCACCACGCCCGACCAATGGTCATCATCAAGGCGGCTGTACACGCAAGCCCCCTGCCCTATAATCGCCGGCATCTAGCTTGTGGAGCCGAACATGCCGAACCTACGCCTTGCCGACCTGACCGCTGAAATTGAAGCCAACGTGCGCCGCGCATTGTTGGAGGACATCGGCAGTGGCGATATCACCGCGCAGTTGATCCCGGCCGAGCGCCTGGCCAAGGCCACCATCATCACCCGCGAGGATTGCGTAATCGCCGGCACCGCCTGGGTCGATGCCGTCTTCCGCCAGCTCGACCCGCGTGTTGCAGTGCACTGGCAGGTGGCCGACGGTGAACGGGCTACTGCCAATCAGCCGCTGTTCCATCTGGAAGGCCCGGCCCGCTCGCTGCTCAGCGGTGAGCGCAGCGCGCTGAATTTCTTGCAGATGCTGTCGGGGGTCGCCACCCGTGCACGCTTCCTCGCCGACCTGGTGGCAGACACCCAGGTACGCCTGCTGGACACCCGCAAAACCCTGCCTGGGCTGCGCTTGGCGCAGAAGTACGCGGTGACCTGTGGCGGCTGCGACAACCATCGCATCGGCCTGTACGACGCCTTCCTGATCAAGGAAAACCATATTGCTGCCAGCGGCGGCGTAGCCCAAGCCGTGGCGGCGGCGCACCGCATCGCACCGGGCAAACCGGTGGAAATCGAGGTGGAGAGCCTGGAAGAACTGCGTGAGGCGCTGGCCGCTGGTGCAGACATCATCATGCTCGACGAGCTCAACCTGGACGAAATGCGCGAAGCGGTGCGTATCAACGCTGGCAAGGCCAAGCTGGAGGCCAGTGGCGGGGTAAACGAAACGACCTTGCGGGTGATTGCCGAGACTGGGGTGGACTACATCTCGATTGGCGCCATGACCAAGGATGTAAAGGCGGTAGACCTGTCGATGCGATTGAGCCTGTGAGCTGAACGCAGGCAACAAAAAACCGGCCACTGAGCCGGTTTTTTGTTGCCTTGCTGGATCAGAACGAAGCGTTGGCCAACCCGTCCAGGTAACGCTCCACATCCAATGCCGCCATGCAGCCAGCGCCGGCCGAGGTAATGGCCTGACGGTAAACGTGGTCAGCCACGTCACCGGCGGCGAACACGCCCTCGACGTTGGTGGCGGTGGCATTGCCTTCACGGCCGCCATTGACTACCAGGTAGCCGTCCTTCAAGGTCAGCTGGCCTTCGAACAGCGAAGTGTTCGGGGTGTGGCCAATGGCGATGAATACGCCGTCGACCTTGATCTCGTCACTGCTGCCATCGTTGTTCTTCAGGCGCGCACCGGTCACGCCCATGTTGTCACCCAGCACTTCGTCCAGGGTGGCGTTGAGCTTGAGCTCGATCTTGCCTTCGGCCACGCGCGCGTTCAGCTTGTCGACCAGAATCTTCTCGGCGCGGAAGGTTTCGCGACGGTGTACCAAGGTCACCTTGCTGGCGATGTTGGCCAGGTACAGCGCCTCTTCCACGGCAGTGTTGCCACCGCCGACCACGGCGACCGGCTTGTTGCGGTAGAAGAAACCGTCGCAAGTAGCACAGGCCGAAACGCCTTTGCCCATGAAGGTTTCTTCCGACGGCAGGCCCAGGTAGCGAGCACTGGCGCCAGTGGCGATGATCAGCGCGTCGCAGGTGTACTTGCCACTGTCACCCTGCAGGGTGAACGGCTTGTTGGCCAGGTCGACAGCATTGATGTGGTCGAAGACGATTTCGGTTTCGAAACGCTCGGCATGCTCTTGCATACGCTGCATCAGCGCCGGGCCGGTCAGGCCGTGGGGGTCGCCCGGCCAGTTGTCGACTTCGGTGGTGGTGGTCAGCTGGCCACCGGCCTGCATGCCGGTGATCAGCAGCGGCTTGAGGTTGGCACGGGCGGCATACACCGCAGCGCTATAACCGGCAGGGCCGGAACCGAGAATGATGACGCGCGAATGACGTACTTCAGACATGTCGAACTCCTGTCGAGCGGGCCGGTATCGGTGTACCGGCTGCGCCAGCTGGAAAATTAAAAAGGACCCACGCAGCACTTGGGGAAGGCTACAACGCGCAGGCCCAGAAAGCGGAAAGTTGAGCGCACTGTAGCGAGGTCGCAAAGATTAAGGAAATATCCTTCGACAATCCACCTCATAGGCATCGTCTATGCTGCGATTTCATCGATAGCCATGCCCCTGACGCTTTTGTTACAGCCCGTTTCCCGCCCGCTACCCGCCTTTCGTCGGCGCGGCAAACTCGGTAAGGTCAGCGCGTTTTCCTTCTGTGCGGAGTAACTAGATGCAAGCCCCTGTCCTCTCTGGCCCCCAGTACCTGCGTGAAGGCCTGAAACTGGTGCTGAGCCCCAACCTGCGGTTGTTCGTGCTGCTGCCGCTAACGGTCAACCTGCTGCTGTTCGGTGGCCTGATCTACTTCGCCGGCCACCAGTTCGGGCTGTGGCTCGATGCCTTGATGCCAACGCTGCCTGACTGGTTGAGCTTCCTCAGCTACATCCTTTGGCCGTTGTTCGTTGCCTTGCTGCTGCTGATGGTGTTTTTCACCTTCACCCTGGTGGCAAACATCATCGCCGCCCCATTCAATGGCTTCCTGGCGGAAAAGGTCGAGGTGGTGGTCCGTGGCGAAGACACCTTCCCGGCGTTCAGCTGGGGCGAACTGCTGGCCATGGTACCGCGCACCTTCAGCCGCGAAATGCGCAAGCTGGGGTACTTCCTGCCGCGGGCCATCGGCCTGTTCATCCTGTCGCTGATCCCGGTGGTCAACGTGGTGGCGGCGCCGCTGTGGCTCATCTTCGGTGTGTGGATGATGGCCATCCAGTACATCGACTACCCGGCGGACAACAACAAGATGAGCTGGCAGGACATGCTCGCCTGGCTGCGCCAGAAGCGCTGGCAAAGCCTGGGTTTTGGCGGCATCACCTACCTGGCGCTGATGATTCCGGGGGTGAACGTGCTGATGATGCCGGCGGCGGTGGCGGGGGCTACGTTGTTCTGGGTGCGCGAGCGCAACTGATCCCCGCGCCCGCCATACCCCTGCCGGGCTGGGGCGTCACTGCCCCAATCGGCTGGAGAACTGCCCCACCACATCCACCACTCGCTTCGCCCCATCCTGAATCTCGACAATCACGCTGCCCGTCTCGTCCGCCAGCGCCAGCCCCTGTTCGGCCTGGCGCTTGCTGGTGTCGATGATCGACACTGCCGCCTGCGCCAGTTGCTCGTTCTGCTGCACCACCCGAGCGATTTCCTCGGTGGCGGTGCTGGTGCGCGAGGCCAGTTGGCGCACTTCGTCGGCAACCACGGCAAACCCCCGCCCTTGCTCGCCCGCACGGGCCGCTTCGATGGCTGCGTTAAGCGCCAGCAGGTTGGTTTGCCCAGCAATGTCGCTGATGGTCTTGATGATCGAACCGATCACCCGCGACTGAGTATCAAGTGCCTGGATGCCCTCGGCCGCCTCTTGCATCGAGGCCTCCAGGCCACGCATCACGCTGACGGTCTGGGTGACTACCTCGGTGGCCTTGCGGGCACTGACATCGGTACCCAGGGAGGTGCTGTAGGCGACATCTGCCGCCTCGGCCACTGCCTGCTCCTGGTTGACCTGATCGGTAATCACCGTGGCGAACTTGACCACCTTGTACAGCACGTCGTGGGCATCGAAAATCGGGTTATACGAAGCCTCCAGCCAAATCACCCGGCCATGGGCATCAATGCGTTTGAAGCGCTCGGCAACGTATTCACCACGGCGCAGCTTGTCCCAGAAGGCCTGGTAGCCGGCCGAGTTGGCCTCCTCCGGCTCGCAGAATATGCGGTGGTGCTTACCGCGAATCTGCTCCAGACGATAACCGACGGTGGCGAGGAAACGGTCGTTGGCGGTGAGGATGGTGCCGTCGAGCTCGAACTCGATCACTGCGGTGGAGCGCATCAGCGCCTTGATCAGGCTTTCGTGCTCGCGCGAGGTCTCGATAGTACGGGTAAGGTCGCTGGAATGCAGGGTGAAGTACTTGATGCGCCCCTCGCTGTTCTTGACCGGCTGCAGGATCGAACGCAGCCAGGCCTCCTGCCCATTGCCGCGCAACAGACGGAACGCGCCGTTCAGGTGCTCGCCCCGGCTGATCGCGCTTTTCATGCGCTGGTAAAAGTCGAGGGTCTTCACATGAGCCGGGACGATGTCCTCGATATTGCGCCCAAGCAATTGTTCGGCACGGTAGAGCATCTCGCTCTCGAAGTTGCCGTTGACCATCTCGATCCGTCCTTGAGGGTCGAGCTGCAGTACCAGCATCTCGCTGTCGAGGCTACTCTTGACCTGTTCCATGGACATCAGGTCTTCGCGCAACTGCCGGATTTCTTGCTTGAGCTTGTTGTTGAACATCACCGCTCTCCTGGAGCGCATCACGTAGTCGAATGCATCTTCATCGGCTGCCGATGACACCTTCTTGAGTGCCGTGCGAGGAAATATTCATAAAGGCGAAAGCGTCAGCGGTCAGGCGTCATCTGTACGTCACATGGCAGTCACATTGGCGCAATCCTGCAGGCGGAAACTTTTTGTCATGAATACACCCGCCCTACGCATTACCCTGGTCAGCGAAACCTTCCCACCCGAGATCAACGGCGTGGCCAACACCCTTGGCCGCCTCAGTGAAGGCTTGCGCCAACGCGGCCATGAAGTCGAGGTGGTACGGCCGCGCCAGGCCGGCGAAGCCCCCGTGCAAAACGACCCGCACCTGATGCTGTGCCGTGGTTGGGCCCTGCCGGGCTATCCGGGTTTGCAGTGGGGCGAGGTATCGATGCACAAGCTGTTGCGTCGCTGGCGCCGGCAGCGCCCGGATGTGCTGTACATCGCCACCGAAGGGCCGCTAGGTCTCAGCGCCCTACGCGCAGCCAGGCGCCTGGGTATCGCGGTCGTCAGCGGCTTCCACACCAACTTCCCGCAGTACTCCGGCCAGTACGGTCTGGGCCTGCTGGCGCGCCTGCTCACCCACTATCTGCGCTGGTTCCATCGGCGCACGGCGATCACCTTGGTACCCAGTGTCAGCCAGCGCCTGGAGCTTGAACGCCGTGGGTTCGAGCGCCTGGAACTGTTGGCACGAGGTGTCGATGCCGGCCTGTTCAACCCGACCCGGCGCAACCAGGCGTTGCGTGAAAGCTGGGGGCTCGGCCCGGATGATATCGCCGTATTGCATGTCGGACGGCTGGCGGTGGAAAAGAACCTTGGCTTGCTGCGGCCTTGTCTCGAGGCATTGCAGAAAACTTATCCACAGAAGCGCTTGCGTCTGATCATGGTCGGTGACGGCCCGCAGCGTGCCAGCCTCCAACAGCAGGTGCCAGATGCAGTGTTCTGTGGCGCCCAGCGCGGCGAGCTGCTGGCCGAGCACTATGCCAGCGGCGACCTGTTCCTTTTCCCCAGCTTGACCGAGACCTTTGGCAACGTGGTGCTCGAGGCCATGGCTTCGGGGTTGGCGGTGGTGGCTTATGACGAGGCGGCAGCTGCGCAGCATATTCGCCATGGACACAGTGGCGGGCTGGCCATGCCAGGGGATGAGGCCGCATTCATCGATGCCGCCTGCTGGCTGCTGGAAGAAGAGGAAACCTTGCGCCGGGTGCGCCTGAATGCGCGGCAGCATGCCAGCCGTCAGGGCTGGCCCGCGATTGTCGAGCAGTTCGAGGGGTATCTGCATTCAGCCCAGAACCCATCTGCTGCCGCACCTGCTTCAAGCTTGGGCCCCACGCGATCAGTGTAGGAGCGGCCTTGCCCCGCGAATGGGCCGTACAGCGGCCCCCGGATTTCAGCACTACCGCAACCATCGAGAGGCCGCGTTGCGGCCCTTTCGCGGCACAAGGCCGCGCCTACAGGAAGTGCGTAAAACTTCAGGCAAGTGCTTTTTCTATGGCCTGGACTACCGCCGGGTCATCCGGCGCCGTGCGCGGTGAAAAACGCGCCAGTACTCGCCCATCCTTGCCCACCAGAAACTTCTCGAAGTTCCAGGTGATGTCACCGGGGAACTCGGCCCCCTCACCCGCCAGCAGACGGTACAGCGAATGGCGCTGCGGGCCGTTGACCTCCAACTTGCCCCCCAGCGGGAAGCTCACCCCATAGTTGAGGCTGCAGAAGTCCTGGATTTCCTTTTCGCTACCCGGCTCCTGGCCGGCAAACTGGTTGCACGGCAGGCCAAGCACGTTGAAGCCCTTGTCCTTGTAAACCTGGTAGAGGTTTTCCAGGGCCTTGTATTGCGGCGTGAGACCACATTTGGAGGCAACGTTGACCACCAGCACCACTTGCCCCTTGAACGGTGCGAGCGGCAGCTCTCCGCCGTTCAGCGCGTCCAGTTTCAGGTCGTGAAATGCACTCATGATGAAATCCCCTCTCAGGTTCCCGGTTGCCGCGGGGGCGAATTGCGCCCACTAAAAAGGCGCTCGTCCAAACCGTCCACCTCCCGTAGGAAGGCAAATCGGCTTGCCCGAGCGCCTGGCGACTTTCTGAGCTTAGCGCAGAAAATCAGTGGTGATGGCCACCTTCACCGTGGATGTGGCGGTGAGCGATTTCTTCTTCGCTGGCGTCACGCACGTCGACAACCTTGACCTTGAAGGTCAGGCGCTGGCCGGCCAGTGGGTGGTTGCCGTCAACGGTGACGTCGTCGCCGTCGAGGTCGCGGATGGTGACGATCTGCATCTGGCCGTCCGGTGCCGAAGCGTGGAACTGCATGCCCACTTCCAGCTCGTCGACGCCTTCGAACAGGCTGCGGTTCAGGGTGCTGACCAGCTCGGCCAGGTATTCGCCGTAGGCGTCTTCCGGCTCGATGGTAACGTTCAGCTCGTCACCGGCCTGTTTACCTTCCAGGGCTTTTTCCAAGCCTGGGATGATGTTGCCGGCACCGTGCAGGTAGACCAGCGGCGCGCCACCGGCGGAGCTGTCGATGGTCTCCCCGGCGTCGTTGGTCAGGGTATAGTCGATGGAGACAGCCTTGTTGGCGGCGATCAGCATGGGGCAAGACCTTTTGCAAAAGAATGTAGAGCGGACAAGTGTAACCAAGCCATCGTCCGATTGCGAACGCACCGCGGACGAGCAACGGCCCATCAGTCGGATCACAGGCTTCCATCAGGACGAAGAAGGCCATTGGGTGGCCGAACTGTCTTGCGGCCACACCCAGCACCTGCGCCACCAACCGCCGTGGCAGGCACGCCCCTGGGTGCTCGACCCGGCCCAGCGCGCGCAGCACATTGGCCAGCCTTTCGCGTGCGGCTGGTGCGCACAAGGGGCCGATAGCGCTACCCTTGGCCGTTAATTTCTTGCACCGCTTATTTCGAGAAGCACGCATGCAGACATTTTTCATTGCGCCGACCGACTTCGGTGTCGGCCTGACATCCATCAGCCTGGGCCTGGTGCGTACCCTGGAGCGCGCCGGCCTGAAGGTCGGTTTCTTCAAGCCGATCGCCCAACCCCACCCGGGTGACACCGGCCCCGAGCGCTCTACCGAACTGGTGGCTCGCACCCACGGTATCAACCCTCCGGTACCACTGAGCCTGGCCCAGGTCGAGCGCATGCTCGGCGATGGCCAGTTGGACGAGTTGCTGGAGGAAATCATCCGTCTCTACCAGCAAGCCTGTATCGGCAATGACGTGGTAGTGGTCGAGGGTATGGTGCCCACGCGCCACGCCAGCTACGCCGCGCGGGTCAACCTTCACCTGGCGAAAAGCCTGGATGCCGAGGTGATCCTGGTATCGGCACCGGAAAACGAAGTGCTCAGCGAACTGTCCGGCCGGGTCGAACTACAGGCCCAGCTGTTCGGCGGGCCGCGCGACCCGAAAGTGCTCGGGGTGATCCTCAACAAGGTTCGCACCGACGAGAGCATGGCCGACTTCGCCACCCGCCTGCGTGAACACTCGCCGTTGCTGCGCGGCAATGACTTCCGCCTGCTTGGCTGCATTCCCTACCAACCCGAGCTGAACGCCCCGCGTACCCGCGACGTGGCCGAGCTGCTCGGCGCCCAGGTGCTCAATGCCGGCGACTACGAGCAGCGGCGCATGAGCAAGATCATCATCTGCGCACGCACGGTCGCCAACACCGTGCCGCTGCTGACCTCGGGTACCCTGGTGGTCACGCCGGGCGACCGCGACGACATCATCCTCGCCGTCAGCCTGGCAGCAATCAATGGCGTGCCACTGGCCGGCCTGCTGCTGACCAGCGACAGCAAGCCCGACGCGCGCATCCTTGGCCTGTGCCGCGGCGCACTGCAGGCCGGCCTGCCGATCCTGTCGGTCAGCACCGGCTCGTACGACACGGCCAACCAGCTCAACTCGCTGAACCGCGAGATTCCCGTGGACGACCGCGAGCGCGCCGAGTTCATCACCGACTTCGTCGCCAGCCACCTCGACGCAGCCTGGCTGCACCAACGCTGCGGCACCCCGCGTGAAATGCGCCTGTCGCCGGCAGTGTTCCGCTACCAGTTGATCCAGCGCGCGCAGCAGGCCAACAAGCGCATCGTTTTGCCAGAAGGTGCCGAGCCGCTGTTGGTGCAGGCCGCAGCCATCTGCCAGGCCCGTGGCATTGCCCGCTGCGTACTGCTGGCCAAGCCCGAAGATGTCGAGGCCGTGGCCCGCGCTCAAGGCATTGCCCTGCCGCCCGGCCTGGAAGTCCTCGACCCCGAGCTGATTCGCGGGCGCTACGTGGAGCCCATGGTGGCGCTGCGCAAGAGCAAGAACCTCAACGCACCGATGGCCGAGCAGCAACTGGAAGACCCGGTCGTGATCGGCACCATGATGCTGGCCCTGGACGAAGTGGACGGCCTGGTCTCGGGCCTGGTTCACTCCACCGCCAATACCATCCGCCCGGCGCTGCAGTTGATCAAGACCGCGCCAGGCTCAAGCCTGGTGTCGTCGGTGTTCTTCATGCTGTTCCCCGAGCAGGTACTGGTGTACGGCGACTGCGTGATGAACCCCCACCCCAGTGCTGCCGAACTGGCAGAGATCGCCCGCCAGAGCGCCGAATCGGCGCAGGCCTTCGGCATCGCGCCGCGGGTGGCGATGATCAGTTATTCAAGCGATTCGGCCAGCGATGAAGAAGTCGAGAAAGTGCGCGAAGCGACTCGCCTGGCGCAAGGTGCAGCAGAGGCGTTGCTGATCGATGGGCCTTTGCAGTATGACGCGGCAGCCAACCCGGCCATTGCTCGGGAGCTGGCACCAGGCAGCCCTGTGGCCGGGCGTGCCACGGTGTTCGTGTTCCCCGACCTGAATACCGGCAATACCACGCACAAGGCGGTGCAGCGTAGCACCGACGGGGTCAGCCTGGGGCCGATGTTGCAGGGTTTGCGCAAGCCAGTGAACGATTTGCCACGCGGGGCACAGGTTGACGATATCGTGCATACCATTGCCCTGACGGCGATTCAGGCCAGCGTGGTGCGCTAGCAAATCACTGGGGCCGCAAAGCGGCCCCAGGAATCAATCAGGGATACTGCTGAACCTGACCTTGCTGCTGGTCATACTGCTGCCCCGGAATCGGCTTCAGGTTCACTTCCACGCGGCGGTTCTGCGCACGGCCATTGGCGTCGGCGTTGCTGGCGATCGGCTGGTCCGGGCCCATGCCACGTACCGAGATGCGCGAGGCATCCACACCCTGCGAGGTCAGGTAGGTGCTGACTGCCTGCGCGCGGCGCTGGGACAGGTCCATGTTGTGCTGGCGGCTGCCGGTGCTGTCGGTAAAGCCGACCACTTCGATGGTGTTCTGGTTGAACTGCTTGAACGAGCCCGCCAGGTTGTTCAGCGGCGAGTAGAAGCTTGGCGCGATGTTGGCCGAGTCGGTAGCGAAGGTGATGTTGCCCGGCATGATCAGTTTGATCTGGTCACCCTGGCGCTGCACTTCCACGCCAGTGTTGGCCATTTGCGCGCGCAGTTCGGCTTCTTGCTTGTCGGCGTAATAGCCATAACCGGCGGCGGCGGCACCCACTGCGGCAGCACCGATCAGCGCACCCTTGCCACGGTTGTTGTGGTCGATGGCGGCACCGGCGATGGCGCCGGCCAGCGCGCCCAGGCCGCCGTACTTGGCGGTCTTGCTCATCCCAGTGGAGCCCTGCGCCTGACCCTGGTTGTCGTAAGGATTCTGGCTGGCACAGCCAGTCATCAGGGCAGCGGCAGTTGCGACGATAATCAGACGACGCATGGTGAACATGGACAAGCTCCTACTAAAATTCGTAAATGCGGCAGATCTCAAAGGGATCTATGCCAGCCTTGGATTGCATCGGCAACGAAAAATTCCATGAAAGTGCCTTCATGTGCCATCAGGCACGCACGAAGGGGTTTTCGCGCATCTCGTCGCCCAGACGAGTGTCAGGCCCGTGGCCGGTCACCACGATGGCCTCCTCGTCCAGCCGGTACAGCCGCTCCTTGATGGAGCGAACGATAGCCCGCTGGTCACCACCCCACAAATCGGTGCGGCCAATGCCACGGCGGAACAGGGTGTCCCCGGCAATCAGCAGTTTGGCGTCGGCGAACCAGAAGCTCATTGAGCCTGGCGTATGCCCTGGCGTGTGAAGGGCCACGCCGCAGCCGCAAGCCAGTTCTTCATCATCGCCCAGCCAGCGGTCTGGCGCCGGTACCGGCGTGTAAGGCACGCCGAACATCTGGCATTGCATCTCCAGGTTGTCCCACAGGGCCTGGTCGTCCTTGTGCAGGTGCAACGTGGCGCCCGTCAGCTCCTTGAGCTTGCCCGAGGCCAGGAAGTGATCGAAGTGCGCATGGGTGTGGATGATGCTTACCAGCGTGAGGCCGTGGGCTTGCAGGCGCGCGAGGATCTTGTCCGGGTCACCGCCCGGGTCGACGACGATGGCTTTCTTGGTCAATGGGTCGCCAATCAGCGTGCAGTTGCACTGCAAGGGGCCTACGGGAAAGGTTTCGCGGATGAGGGTGGTCGGGGCAGTCTTCATGAAGGGCCTGTCTTGGACGCTGCAGCGCCTGTGAGATCGAGCGCCGCCCGCGCGGCGCATCGCGAGCTGGCGCTCGCTCCTACGTTTGTTTCGGGCCAATTGTACCAGCGAGATTTGCGCGCGAACCCTCTGGTGCATGTCTTGATATTGTGCCGTACGAAAAAAAGCGGTCGCGCGCGTCTGTAACAGGCATAACTGGCCCGAAACAAACGTAGGAGCGAGCACCAGCTCGCGATGCGCCGCGCGGGCGGCGCTCGATCTGAAGGGCGCTGAAAATCCAACGCCATGCTCTGCCGGCCTAAGGCAGGAACAACCTGAACAACCCACCCCCCAGCGCCCCGCCATTGGAGATCTCGATCCGCCCGCGCACCCCGCCGCTTTCATGCAGTGCCGCGATCCGCGCCGCGAAGTACAGGCCAAGGCCGGTGCTGCCGCTGGTCGAGTCGATGCCCTGGATGTACTCCTCCTGGCGCTCGAGCATGTGCTTGGGATAACCCGGGCCGTCATCGTTGACGCAGATAGCCAACTGGTTGTCGGCCTCTTCGATGGTAATCAGCAAGGCGTGCCCGGCAAAGCGGGTGGCGTTGGTGATGACGTTGGCGATTACCGAGGCCACCAGCTCACGATCGAAGAAGCCAAGCGGGTTGTCGGTGTCGATGCGCCAGGTGGCGAGGATGTCGTTGTGCTTGAGCACTTCCTGGTGCGCCGCCAACTGCGCTTCAATGAAATCATCCAGTTCGTGGTAGTCCGGGCACACCGGCAACTGGTTGATGCCCAGTTTGTACAGCCCAAGCAGCTGTACCAGCATGCCATTGAGGTGGCGAAACTCGTGCTCCATGATCCCCTGCTCGGCACCACCGCGCAGCTCTTCGGGCAAGCGCTCCACCCACTGGCTATGGGACTGGATCAGCGCTGACAGAGAGCTTTTGAGGTCGTGCACGGTGGAGGCGATCACCGTGGAAAAATCCAGCCCCTGATTGTCTTGATTCATGCGCCGAACACTCGGATGTGCAGTTTGCGGTAACGGTCATAGCGATTGTCGCTGGCAGGGATACCGGCGACGCTGGTCAAGGCGTCCTGGCATTCCTGCATGATCGCGGGCTGAGGGTTGTCACCGCCGATGCGCAGCAGCGCCTGGGCGGTGTTGAGGGCGATGCTGATGTTCTTCGGCTGCATACCCAGCGCTTTGCGGAACAGTTGCAACGCCTCGCCAAGCTGCCCTCCCTGGTAACTGCGTACACCCTGGCGATTGAGGGTGACCGCTTCGGTAATGGCGTTGAGCACGCTGGGGTCGTCCGTCAGCTTGCCCACTTTTTCCATGACCTTCGGGTCATCGCCATAACTTTCCACACAGCTCTTCAGCACGCCGATGGCGGCGGCTTCCTGCCCCATTGCCTGCAACTGCGCAGCAACGGTCAGGGCCGAATCGACCGAGAAGAACTGGTTCATCTTGTCCAGGCGCTGGATCGCCTGTTCGGTCAGCTTGCCGGCTGTTTCCGGGTCGCCCGCCTGCTGCAGGCTGGCAGCCTTCATCATCCGCGCACGCACTTGCAAGCCCTGGTCCTCGGGGTTTTCCTTGGCCACTTCGCTGAGCGTGGTGTTGATTTCGACACGGGTACGGGCATCCAGGCCGAAGCCTGCGTTCTTGCTCATCAGCGCCTGCACCAGGCCGAGGTTGTTTTCGGCGTCCTTGTAGCGCGAGCTCTGGCCCTGATTCACCGCATGGCGGAACGCCTTCGATGCACTCTCGAAGTCTTCGTTTTCCAGCGCCAGCTTGCCCAGCGTCGATTGCCGACGCACAGACAGAGGCGATAAACGTACGGCTTCTTCAAGCAGGTTCTGCGCGCGTCGGGTATCACCCTGAGCCACCAGCACCTCGGCCATGCCATCGTAAAGGCCTGGCATGATCGGGAACGCCTTGAGCGCCTGCTCGTAGACACCTTGGGCCTGGGCGTTCTGGCCACGCTTGTGCATCAGTGCACCCAACGCGGCGTACACCCACGGCTGCGGGCGGCTGGCCAGGATGGCCTTGAGGAACTTTTCAAGTTCCTCAAAACGGTTGAGGTTGCGCAGGGCATCGGCCCGGTAGCGCAAGCACAGCGGTGCCAGGCGCGGGTCCTTCTTGCACAACTCGGCACAAGCGGCCAGCACTTCAGCCGGGCGATTGCGGTCCAGCGCCTGCAGGATCGGTTTGAGCAGCGTCTTGCGCTGGAACAGTTTCTCGACGCGCTGCGCCAGGCCAACCCGGTTGAAGGGTTTGGTCAGGTAAGCATCGGGCTCGTGCTCGATGGCGCTGAGCACGATGGCCTGGCTACTCTCGGCAGTGACCATGATGAACACGCACTCATGGCTGATGTGCTTGTCGATGATCAGGTCTTCGAGCACCTGTTGGCCGTTCTTCTTGCCGTCACCCAGGTGGAAGTCCTGCAGGATGAAGTCATAGCGCTTCTGCGCGCACATGCGCAGCGCCTGCTCGCCGCTGTCAGCGGTGTCCACGTCGCGCACGCCCAACTCACGCAACATGGAACGGGTCGACGTGCGAAAGTCGGTAAAATCGTCGACGATCAGAAAGCTCTTTTGCCCGTACTGCAGCATCAACACGACCTGCCTTGGAATGATTGAAAAATCGCGCGAGGCGATGCCACCGATCGCTGTATCGGCAGCCGGTCGGGAAAGATGAGGGTAGAGCATTACCGGCCACAAACCATGGCCTCATGCCATTACTTTAACGAGCAATGACCTGCAGAGCCAGTATCACGCCAGCAACCCCAGCGTTTTTGCCTTTGCCACCGCCTGGGTGCGTCGCTCAACCCCCAACTTGCTGTTGATGTGGCTGGCGTGGGTCTTCACGGTGTGCAAGGAAATGAACAGCCGCTCGCTGATCTGCTGGTTGGAACAGCCCTGGGCAATCAGTTCGAGCACGGCCAGTTCGCGGCCGCTCAGCGCCTCGCCGGTGCCTGTGCTGGCGGAGGGCACTGGCGGCAGGTGCTTGAGCAGTTCGGCTTGAACCGGGCAAGCGGCCGCTGGCTGCAGTTGCTCATGAAGCCATTGCGGGTGCTTTTCCAGAATTGGCTGGAACGGTTGCAGCACACCGCCATGGGCTGCCTCCAGCAAACCTGGCAGCAACTGCGCGGCCTGCCCTTCCCTGCCTTCGTCCAGCAGTTGGGAAAGCCATTGGCAAAGAGCACTGACGGTGAGCATCATGCCGCCACTGGCCTGGCCACGCGCTACCAGGCTTGCCAGGCGTTGCACGGCATCCTCGCCACGCAACTGGATGCGCTCGAGCAAAGCCTGCTGCAACGCAATATGCAACGGCAGCAGCGGGTGGAACTCCGGTGCTGCTGCCGATTGCTCGCCACCGTAGGTCTGGCCCAGACGCAGCAGCCAGGACTCTGCCAGGTCGGTTCGCCCCTGGGCCAGCCACAGTTCGCATTTGACCAGGGTAATCATGGCCAGGTAATAGACCGGGGGCACGTCCCAGATATGCATCAGGCGCTCGGCCTCGGCCAATTCGGCAAAGGCTTCGGCAAAGTGCCCTTCCCGGCCATCGAGCGTGGCAATCACGCAATGACCGATGAGCACACTGATGTCTCGGCACGCCCGCGCCTCGCCCAGCCCTGCACGCAAGCGTGCTCGGCCCTGGGCCGGCTGCAGGCGTGAGACCAGCAGGTAGCCTTCGTAAAGCGTCAGGCGCGCACGCACGGCATACAGCCGCTGCGCCGAAAGCCCCTGCAGGCGTTGCAGGCCCTGGCGCACTTCGTCCAGTGCGCGCAGCACCTCGCCACGGGCGTGCAGCACTCGCGCCCGGTCGTAATGGGCCAGGGCCTCGAACAACGGGTTGCCGACCCGTTGGGCCAGCTCCAGGGCTTCGCGGTTCCAGCCTCGGGCCCGCCAGAAGTCGCCATCGGCAATGGCCAGGTTGGACAGCGTCGACAAACACACCAGGCGTTGGCCATAACGCTTGCTCGGCAGGCTCTGTAGCGCCTCGCCGCAATAGGCCAGGGTGCGTTCGCGGTCGCCACGGCCACGGGCAATGACCCCACTCAGCGCCAGCCACTGGGCCAGCATCGACTTTTGCGCGGTTGCCGAAGGCGCGGGTAGAAAACGGCTGAGGTAGCCGGCCAGTTCCTCGGCTGCGTCCAGCTGGCAAGCCAGGCCCAACGCCCAGCTGTACAGCACGATCAACCGTGGCGTGCTGATCAGCAGGCTGTCGGGCAGGTCCATCTTCCAGCGCAGCAACATACCGACGTTCTGTTCGGCCAGCAGTTGCTCCTCGGACAGGCTCTGCACCAGGTCTGCGGCGACATCCAGGTGGCCGGCACGCAAGGCCTGCTCCACAGCTTCGTCCAGCAGGCCCTGGGTTTCGAACCAACGGCAGGCCCGTAGGTGCAGGCCAGCTAGCGGCTCGCTGGCCTGGCGGCTGCGCAACAGGTCGGAGAACAAGTGGTGATAGCGGAACCAGTGGCCATGCTCGTCCAGCGGCACCAGGAACACCTGATGCGCCTGCAGGAAGCGCAGGATCGCGGCACTGTCGTGGCGGCCCCGCAGCGCATCGCAAAGCGGGGCGCAGAAACGCTCCTGGCAGGCGGTTTCGTACAAGAAGGCCTGCACGTCCACGGGCAGCATGTCGATGACTTCTTCGAGCAAGTAGTCGCGGATCAGGCCCTCGCCGCCATGCAGCGCCTGGGGCAAGGCTTGCTCGTCAGCGCTGTCGCTGGCCGCCAGCTGCCAGAAGCGCAACCCGGCCACCCAGCCGTCGCTGCGCTGAATAAGGTTGTCCAGGGCCTGACCGCGCAGGCCCGTGGGCTGGCGGCCAATCACTGCCAGCGCCTCATCCGCGGTGAGGCGCAGGTCCTGCTCGTTGAGCTCGACCAGCTGCCGTGACAGGCGCAGGCGCGCCAGGTGCCAGTCTGGCCGCTGGCGGCTGGTAACCAGCAACACAAGGCCGGGGGGCAGGTGATTGAGGAAGAACTGCAGGCAGCGGTCAAGCACCGGCCCCTGGGCCAGGTGATAGTCGTCCAGCACCAGCAGCAGCGGCGTATCGGCTTGCAGGTACAGCGCCAGCTCGTCGAGCAGGCCGTCGAGCCACTCTTCGAAGGCGAACGGCTGGTGGCGCTGGCGCATTTTCAGCAGCCCCATGGCCTGGCCGCCCAGTGCTGGGCAGTACTGCTGCAGGCCTTCGAGCAGGCGTTCAAGGAAGCGGCCAGGGTCGGCGTCGCGCTGGCTCAGGCCTAGCCACAAGCTGCGCCAGTGTTCGGGCAGCGCTTCGGAAAATTCGATGGCCAGGGAGCTTTTGCCGAAACCTGCCGGGGCATTGACCAGCAGCAGCCGCCCGCCCAGGCCGGCGTGCAGACGCTGACACAGACGCTGGCGCGGCACATGGCCGTCCGGCAACGGAGGCCGGAAGAAACGCCCGTCCAGCAGGCCCAGGGCCTGACTCGCGAATCCATGCGTACGGGACAGATCTGTCATGGCCGGCTCGTTCTGGTTGGAAGACTACGGCGGTATGGATGTTTGCGAGACTAGCGGGTAACGCGGCGCATTTGAAGATGATGGGCGCAATTGCCACGGAAAAGACTGCGACAAAAAGCAACATGGCTGATGGACAGAGGCCGTAGCGGGGGTGTGGGTGGGTATTCAGCAGATTTATTGCCTGTTCTGGCCTCTTCGCGGGCAAGACCGCGTAGAGGCCAGAACAGAAAAATAGAAACGCCCCGGCAAGCCGGGGCGTTCTGGGGATCACACGGAGTTAGTGGTGTTCAGCTTAGCGAATACCCGACTGGCGCAGCGCCGCTGGTTGGAAGTCGGCCTTGCTGGCACTGAAACCGAAGTCGTAGGCACGCTTCTCTTCGTTCTTCATGCCCAGGGCCAGGTAACGACCGGACTGCAGGTCGTAGATGGCCTCCAGGGTGTACCACGGCACCTCGACGTTGTAATACGGCTGGGCGTGGGCCTCGGACACGCGCCACAGCTGGCCACGGCCGTCGTACTGGTCGATGACGGCAGCCTGCCAGGTGTCTTCATCGATGTAGAAGTCACGCTTGGCATAGATGTGTCGCTGGCCCGGTTTGAGGGTTGCGACCACGTGCCACACGCGGCGCAGCTCGTAACGGGTCAGGTCCTGGTTGATGTGCCCGGCCTTGATGATGTCGGCATATTTCAGCTTGGGGTCATCGAGTTTGAAGGCGTTCGACGCGATGTACAGCTCCTTCTTGCCTTCCAGCTTCCAGTCATAGCGGTCAGGTGCACCGTTGAACATGTCCAGGTTGTCGGAGGTACGCAGGCCATCGGCAGCGGTACCCGGGCCGTCATAGGACACTTGCGGCGCCTGGCGCACGCGACGCTGGCCGGCGTTGTAGATCCACGCCTTGCGCGGCTCCTTCACCTGGTCGAGGGTTTCGTGCACCAGCAGCACGGTCCCAGCCAGGCGCGCGGGCGCGGTCACTTCCTGCTTGAAGTAGAACAGGATGTTGCCTGGGTTGTTCGGGTCGTAGTCCTTCATCTTGTCACGGAAGACGAACTGGTCGGAGAAGTACACCGGGTTGAACGAGCCGTTCTGCTGCGGCGTAGCTTGGGTGACCAGGCGGCTGACACTGCCGCCACGGTAGCGGGTGATGTGGTTCCAGATCACTTCCAGGCCGGTTTTCGGGATCGGGAACGGTACCGCCGTGCGGAAGTTGTTCAGGCCGTTGCCGCCCTCGACCAGGGTGGTCTTGGTGGCGTTTTCCTTGATGGCCGCGAACACATCGGCCGGGACGGTTGAACCTCGATGGGTTTTGAACACCGGGATCTTGAAGGTGTCCGGGTAGCGCTTGAGCATGGCCAGCTGGCCTGGCGAGAGCTTGTCCTTGTACTGGTCGGCGTTTTGCGCCGTGATGGTGAACAGCGGCTTGTCACTGCCGTACGGGTCGGACAGGAAGCCCTTGCCGTCGACGCTGCCCGCCGTTTTCGACAGCGGCTCCCACGCGCCGATGGAGCCGTCGGCATTGCCGGCCTTTTCCGCCCCCATTGGGGTCAGGGTGCTACCCAGCTTGGCCGCCTCGTCAGCGGATACCGCAGCCATGACACTGGTCGCCAGCAGGGACAGGCCCAGCACACCGGCTTGCAGCAGACTTCTGGTCTTGTTCATGTCGTGTCGTCCTGGATCTGAATGCTTAGAAGTTCACGCCGAAGCTGAGGGCGACGAAGTCGCGGTCATCCACGGTGCTGTACTTGCCGTCGAAGAAGTTGGTGTACGACAGGCTTGCCGTGTAGGTGTTCTGGTATTCGGCATCCAAGCCCAGGCTGACAGCCTTGCGGCCTTCCTCGAAGTTGGCGCCAGGGCCCGGCGAGTAGCCGGACACGTCATGCGACCAGGCCACGCTCGGTTTCAGGTTCACCCCAGCGAATACGTCGTTGTAATCCCAAATGACACGGGCGCGATAACCCCAGGATGTGCTGGTGGTGTAGCCATCGTTCTCGCATTTGCGGTTCAGGTTGGTGGTGGATGCACCGGCACCGGCGCCGGCGATGGTGCTGGCGTTGAGTGCCTGGCAGGTGTCCGCGCCGCCCGTGGACGGCAATGGGCCAGGGCCGAACACCGGGTCGCGGCCATAACGGGTATCGTGCGCATTCTCCAGGCCGCCGACGTGGGTGACGCCCAGTTCGCCCACCACGGTCATGCGGCTAGCGCCCATCACTTGGTCGAAGAAGTGCGTCAAGGTGGTCTGGAACTGGGTGATCTCTTTACGGCGATAGCCGTGCAGGTCCTGGCCCGGTGTACCCGCCAGCAGCGAAGCATTGGTCAGTGCGCCGCCCAGAGGACGAACACCGGCAAACAGGATATCGGTGGTGTTCAACTGTACCGGCGCGTTGGGCCGGTAGCTGATCTCACCGCTCCATGCCGTGCCGGTTGGCAAGGTGGTGGAGAAACTGAGGCCGTAGAGTCGAATATCTTCCGGGTACTCGACGAAGTACTGCGAATTACCCGCCACGATCAAGGGTGCCAAGGCTCGCAGCTGTGCCGGCAGGCCGGCGATACCGGAGAACACCGAAGCCGGGGCGCCGGTGGCGCTGAAGATTGGCGCACGGCTGTGGTAGTTCATGAAGTAGGCACCGAATTCGGTGTCCAATGGCTCGAACATGTAGCGCATGGCCACGCCGAACTGCCCGCTGTCACGCGCGTCGCGGTCAGCGCCACGGCGCACCATCACACCCTCTTCGTTGATGTTCACGCCCTGGGTAGCAAGGAATTGCTGGGCCGCGCCCGGCACCGTACGGCTGCTGTTCAGCACGCGCAGGTTGTCGGTACAGCCGTCGGCAATGATGTCCGGCTGCGAGAAGAAGGTGCCGCAGTTGTCGACGACCGTCTGGTCCCATTCAAGCTGGTAGAAGGCCTCAGCCGACAGGTTGTCGGTCAGGCTCTGGGAGATGTAGAACATGTTGACCGGGATCAGGCCTTCCTTGATCTCGGCCCCTGGGCGGCGAAACGCCGACACGTCGATGGGGTTGATCGAGTTGATGCCGCCGCCGATGAAGGTACTTTCACCCCAGCTCACCACCTGCTTGCCAAAGCGCACCGAACCGGGCTGATCGCCGATGGAGTAGTTGTGGTAGACGAAGGCGTCGAGCAGCTCGGCGCCGGACGACTTGGCGCCCTCCTTGCGGTTGGAGTCGCTGATGTCCTTGAACTCGCGGCCTTCGTCCTTCAGCTCGAAGTCGTACCAGTACTTGCCACGCACGAACACGCCGGTGTCGCCGTACTTGAGCTCCAGGTCATGGATGCCTTTGAAGATCTTGGAGAAGGTTTCGCCCTTCTTGAAGTTCAGGTGGCCATCGTCGGATGTCTGCGACAGGCCCTTGCCGCCATTGTTCACCCCGATCAGGTTCTTGTTGGGGTTGGCCGTCGACCAGCTGGCGCCGATGGAGAGCGACGAGTCGAACTGGCCTTCGATTTCACCCATGTTGAAGCTGACAGCGAAAGCAGGACTTGCGAGCGTGGAAGCAAGGCTGACGGCCAAGGGCAACTTGGCCCGGCGCCAGAACAGGTTTGCAGATTTCATCGACGCTACTCCATGTACTTTATTGTTATGGCAGTGAGTCCTTTCAAGAACGGCCCGAGCGACCGGTTTGCAGGTTTGCACCCGCGGCGACACGGCTTGCGCGTGTTGCCCTCCCCCATTCCTGAAAATCCCCTGGCCCCGACTATAGCCAGCAAGGCACAGGCGCTTGATCCCTCTAAAGTGTGATTTGCGCTCCATGCCGCCAACTCGCTGCTATTTGTCCCGATTGCGTGCTGGCAGTGCTCAAGGATGGCGCATTTTTGCCATTTGGCAAGGCGCCAACCTCTCTAGCATGCGGGTCGCGTTCTGACGCACACGACCCGCAAAGTAATTACAAGGTGGAAAGGAACGCGCTGTTGCTGGCCTGCCATTGGACGATGTCCTGGCGGATGCGTTTCTTGTCGAGCTTGCCGACGCTGGTCTTGGGAATTTCAGTAACAACGGCGATCTGGCTTGGAATCGCCCACTTGTTGATGTGACCTTGCTCGACAAACGGCTTGAGGTGCTCCTTCAGCGACTTGGCGTCGATGGCGTGGCCATCACGCACCACCAGCAGGGCAAACGGACGCTCACCCCATTGCGGGTCGGCCACCCCCACCACCGCCACTTCGCGCACCGCCGGGTGGCGGCTGACCAAGTCTTCCAGGTCGAGTGAGGAAACCCACTCGCCACCGGTCTTGATCACATCCTTGATGCGATCGCGGATGTCGATGTAACCCATACCGTCGAGGGTGGCGACATCGCCGGTGTGCAGCCAGCCACCCTGCCACAGCTCCTCGCTCTTTTCCGGTTCCTTGAAGTAACCCATGGTCAGCCACGGCGCACGCAACACCAGCTCGCCTTGTGTCTCACCGTCTGCTGGCAGGAAGTTACCGTCGCCATCGACGATGGCTGCCTCGACCAGTGGCACCGGCACACCGGCCTTGATGCGGTAGGTAACACGCTCATCCTCGCTGCCGGCCTGCAACTCATCGTTAAGGTGGGCGGCGGAGATCAGCGGGCAGGTTTCCGACATGCCATACGCAGCAGTCAGCTGGATGCCACGTGCCAGAGCGGCCTGATACAACGAGCGGTTGAGCGAGCTGCCGCCAATGATGATCTTCCAGCCGCCGAAATCCTGCCCTTGCGAAGTCGGGCAGTTGAGCAGCATCTGCAGGATGGTCGGCACGCAATGGGAGAAAGTGACCTTCTCCTCGCGCCAGAGCTTGACCAGCATGTCTGGCTCGTAGCGCCCAGGGTACACCTGCTTCATCCCGAGCATGGTGGCAGCGTAAGGGATGCCCCAGGCATGCACATGGAACATCGGAGTGATCGGCATGTACACGTCGTTACTGCCCAGCAGCCGCACGCTGTCGATACTGCCGGTGACCGAGGCCTCGGCCAGTGTGTGCAGCACCAGCTGACGATGACTGAAATACACACCCTTGGGGTTACCGGTGGTGCCGGTGGTGTAGAAGGTGGTGGCCACCGAGTTCTCGTCGAAGTCAGGGAAGTCGTAGCGCGGGCTGGCGGCGGCCAGCAGTTGCTCGTACTCGCCGACCAGGTCGGGCAAATCGGCGGTCTTGTCCGGGCCGTCGGTCAGCAACAGGGTCTTGTCGACGGTGGTCAACTGCCCGGCGATGGCCTGGTACAAGCCGACGAAGTCGCTATTGACCAGCACCACGCGGTCTTCGGCGTGGTTCATGGTGTAGAGGATCTGCTCGGGCGACAGGCGCACGTTGATGGTGTGCACCACGGCGCCGATCATCGGAATGGCGAACATGCATTCCAGGTAACGGTGGCTGTCCCAGTCCATCACCGCGACGGTGTCACCGGCCTTTACCCCGGCCTCGGTCAGCACATTGGCCAGGCGTGCGATGCGCTCGTTGAGCTGTGGATAAGTGAGCCGCAACTGGTCGCGGTAGACGATTTCGCGGGTCTTTTCATAGCGGCAGCCAGACATCAGCAGGCGTTTGATCAGCAGTGGGTAGGCGTAGGCGCCCTCGGCGGGCTTGATGATGCGGGTCTGCAACATGGGTATCCCTTTTCTGAAAAGCGGGCCAGACAAATGTGGTAACCACTGTAGTTCGCCAATGTGACGGCTAAATCAGCCGAAGGAATGATTTGGCTACGCGGGGTATGAGTGGCATTGTCCGAGTGATGGATCATCCCTGCCCTGCCAACGGAGCCTTACTGATGCCCAGCCCGCGTCGCGCTGTGTTTCTCGACCACCAATCCCTGGATCTTGGTGACCTCGACCTTTCCCCGCTACGAAGCCAGTTCGATGAGCTCGAACTGTTCGATGCAACCCGCCCGGACCAGGTAAGCCAACGCCTGCAGGGCGCCGTCGCGGTGGTCAGCAACAAGGTCATGCTCGACGCCGCGACCCTGGCCGCCAACCCGCAGCTCAAGCTGATTCTGGTGGCCGCCACCGGCACCAACAATGTCGACTTGGCAGCAGCCCGCGCCCAAGGCATCACGGTGTGCAACTGCCAGGGCTACGGCACGCCGTCAGTCGCTCAGCATACCCTCGCCCTGTTGCTGGCCCTGGCGACGCGTCTGTGCGACTACAACCAGGCGGTTGCCGACGGCCAGTGGGCCAAGGCCAGCCAGTTCTGCCTGCTGGACTTCCCCATCGTCGAACTGGAAGGCAAAACCCTCGGCTTGCTCGGCCACGGCGAACTGGGCGGCGCGGTGGCACGGCTGGCCGAAGCCTTCGGCATGCGCGTGCTGAGCGGGCAGATTCCCGGTCGCCCGGAGCGCGCCGACCGGTTGCCGCTTGACGAACTGCTGCCGCAAGTCGATGCGCTGACCCTGCACTGCCCGTTGAACGAGCATACCCGGCACATGCTCGGCGCTCGCGAGCTGGGCCTGCTCAAGCGCAATGCACTGGTTGTCAACACTGCCCGTGGTGGCCTGATCGACGAACAGGCACTGGCCGACGCCCTGCGCAGTGGCCACCTGGGCGGCGCGGCCACCGACGTGCTGAGTGTGGAGCCGCCGGTCAATGGCAACCCATTGCTCCAACCCGACATCCCGCGCCTGATCATCACCCCGCACAGCGCCTGGGGCGCGGTGGAATCGCGCCAGCGCATCGTTGGCCAGCTCAGCGAAAACGCCCAGGCCTTCTTCGCTGGTCAGCCACGCCGCGTGGTCAGCTGAGCCCGGCGCCGGCCTCTGCTACACTGCGCCACTTTTTTCCAGGAGGCGTCGTCCATGGACCCGCGCAGTGAAGTGTTGCTCCGCCAGGCAGAGCTGTTCCAGGGGCCGCTGCTGATCGCTGGCGCCCCCGCCGACGACCTGCTCGGCCAGTTGCCCCAGGCCCAGGCCTGGACCTGGCATGCCGGCGATCAGGCCATGCTCGACAGCCGCTTTGCCGGCCGCAGCCACTATGCGGTCGAGCCGCCCGACCTGCCCTTCGACAGTGCCGTGCTGTTCCTGCCCAAGTCCCGCGAGCTGGCCGCCTACCTGCTCAACGCCCTGGCGTCGCGCCTGGCCGGCCGCGAGCTGTACCTGGTCGGCGAAAAACGCGGCGGCATCGAAGGGGCGGCCAAGCAGCTGCAGGCCTTTGGCAAGCCACGCAAGCTGGACAGCGCTCGCCATTGCCAACTGTGGCAAGTGACCATCGACCAGGCACCGCAGGCAAAACCGCTGGAAAGCCTGGCCGAGCGCTTCGAGCTGGCCCTGGAAGACGGCCCGCTGCAAGTGGTCAGCCTGCCGGGTGTATTCAGCCATGGTCGCCTCGATCGGGGTACCGCCCTGCTGCTCAAACACCTCGATGGCCTACCCGACGGCCACATGCTGGACTTTGGCTGTGGTGCCGGGGTGCTGGGTGCCACGCTCAAGCGCCGTTACCCACAAAGCCGGGTGACCATGCTGGATGTGGATGCCTTCGCCGTGGCCGCCAGCCGCCTGACGCTGGCCGCCAACGGCCTGGAAGGCGACGTGATCAGCGGAGATGGCATTGACGCAGCCCCCACCGAACTGAGCCTTATCCTGAGCAACCCGCCGTTCCACACCGGCGTACACACCAACTATCAGGCTTCGGAGAACTTGCTGAAAAAATCAGCCGTTCATCTGCGAAAAGGTGGCGAAATGCGCCTGGTGGCCAACAGCTTCCTGCGCTACCAGCCGCTGATCGAAGGGGCATTGGGCAACTGCCAGGTACGCGACGAGGCCGATGGTTTCCGCATCTATCAGGCAACGCACGGATAAAAACAGCGCTTGCCGAAAGCGTTTTGCCTAGGCAGAATCCGCACCGTCCTAGGGGAGTAGTCTCCCTCGAGCACCCAGCTCGCCCGGTACGCGTCAACATACTTGGTCCACAGACCATGGCGCGTGCGACCCGCCATGCCAGCCTGCATGGAGAGATCCGCATAGACGGATCCAGGGTTTGACAAGACCTATGACACGCACACCTTACCCGGGGCGGGGAGGCTGTACGTGTCATAGCCGTGTCGACCCGCCCCGTAGGAATCCTGATGCTGGAATCTCTGCTGGTCCCCACCGCTATCGTTGCCCTCGCCGAAATCGGCGACAAGACGCAACTGCTCGCGCTCATTCTCGCGGCTCGCTTTCGCAAACCCTGGCCGATCATCGCCGGCATCATCGCCGCCACCTTGGCCAACCATGCGGCGGCCGGTGCCGTAGGGGCGTGGTTCGGCAGTTTCTTCAGCGACTCGGCACTGCACTGGATCCTGGCCGCGAGCTTTACCGCCACAGCGCTGTGGACCCTGGTACCGGACAAGATGGATGACGACGAGAACCCGGCACGCCGCTTCGGGCCGTTCCTGACCACGCTGATTGCGTTCTTCCTGGCCGAAATCGGTGACAAGACCCAGGTTGCCACGGTGATGCTGGCAGCACAGTACCCGCACCTGATCATGGTCATCCTCGGCACCACCCTGGGCATGCTGATTGCCAACGTGCCGGTGGTTCTGGCGGGTAACTTCGCGGCAGACAAACTGCCGTTGACGCTGATTCGTCGCCTGGCGGCCACGGCGTTCTTCGTCCTGGCGATCGTGGCCGTGTACTCGGCAATGAAGGCCAGTGGCTGGGTAGGTTAAGCAGGGAAGCGGGGCCGCAAAGCGGCCCCAGGGTTCACACAGTTACGGCTTGGCCGCGGCCTGATACAGCGGCATCACCTTCGGAATTGCCGCCTGCAGCGAAGCAATGCGGCTTTCCGACGCCGGGTGAGTGCTCATGAACTCAGGCGGTGCACCCTCGGAAGCCTTGCTCATCTTGTTCCACAAGGTGATCGCGGCATTCGGGTCATAACCGGCACGCGCCGACAGCTCCAGGCCAATCAGGTCGGCCTCGTTTTCGTTGGCCCGGCTGTTGGGCAAGGTCATGGCGTAGTTCACCACGGTGTCGGCCATGGCCATGCTGCTCTGGCCGAGGCCGAAGATGGCACCGGCACCCTGGCGGGCCATTTCCACACCGTACGCCTTGGACATGGCCTCGCGGCTGTGCTCACGCAGGGCGTGGGCAATCTCGTGCCCTACCACTGCGGCAATTTCCGCATCGCTGAGCTTGAGCTGATCGATCAGGCCGGTATAGACGATAATCTTGCCGCCCGGGCCGCAGTTGGCGTTGAGTTCGTCGCTCTTGATCACGTTGACTTGCCAGTCCCACTGCGCGGCATCCGGGCGGAACTTGGGCGCCTGGGCGATCAGTCGGTTGGCAATGACCTGCACCCGCTTGGCATCGGCACTGGACTTGTCGAGCACACCCTTGCTCGAGGCCTCACCCAGGGTTTGCTGGTACGACTGGGCGTACATCTGGTTGACCTCATCGGTCGAGAGCATGCTGAACATGTACTGCTGACGCTCGACGCCAACAGCACCGCCGCTGGTGGTGTTCACCGCCTGGCAGCCGGCCAGCAGGATGCCAGCACTCAGCAGGCTGACGACAAAAGACTTACGCATGAAAACACTCCCTATCCACATGCGGCGTATCCTAGGCCGAGTCGCCATTGGCTGCCATAGCCACAGGGAAGATTTATCAAACCGGGGTGAGGCACTCCGGCGCATCCAGTTTCGGGTCATTGACGAAATTGGCCAAGGCCCGCTCACGCAACACCGCAGGCGGGCTGGCCAGCAGCTCGTGCAGGCGGGCAATTGGCGTATCCGGGTCAAGCCAGGCCGCCTGCCCGGCCTCATCCAGTATCAGCGGACGGCGCTGGTTCATGGCCGCCTGGGTCACCACCGCGCAGCTCAGCCACACCTGGTCCTGCACCGGGTAGGCTTCCCACACCGCCGCGAAGTACAGCGAGGCGCCCTCCCCCGGGGTCAACCAGTATGGGCGCTTACGCACGCTGCCCCGCCACTCGTAAAAGCCGTTGGCCGGCATCAGGCAGCGGCGCTGGCGAAATGCTTCACGAAACATCGGCTGCTCTGCCAGGGTTTCAGCGCGGGCGTGGGCCGGGGTGCGGGACAGGTCGGTGAGCCAGGCCGGGGTCAGCCCCCAGCGCGCCTTGACCAGTTGCTGCTGGCCGTCGAGCTGACGCTGGATCAGCACCGAAGCCCCGGGCGAGATATTCCATTGGGCCGGCTGACCGACGGGAAAGCCCGGCAGACTGGCAAGGGCCTGGGGCCAGCGAAACAGGGCGTAACGTCCACACATGGGCGAATTCAGAACCTAGCAGATCAAGGTACCGGGGAAACTCTCCGGTTCGTCGCCAACCAGTGGCTGGGCGTCATTGTACGCATCGATCAGTTGCCGTGCGTACTCGGCCTGCTCATCGGCCACCGCAAGCCCCAGCAGCCCTTGCAGCGGCAGCTCGCCCACACCGCCCATCAAGTCACGGCCCACCAGTTGCACGTCGACGCCCTCACTGGCCAGCATACCGACCAGCATTTCGGCTTCGAGCAGGTTTTCCGGTTCGTAGATCCGCCGCATCAGTCATTCTCACCAAAGACATCCAGCATCCACTCCTCGCCATGCACCTGCAGCACGAAACGGATAGGCTTGCAGCACACTTGGCAATCCTCGATGTACTCCTGATCGCCACCGGACAGGTCCACCGTGGTTTCGACTTCTTCGCCACAATAAGGGCAATCGTAGATCGCAGTTTCCAGCATCGCGGCCTCCGGGGTGACTTATGCGTATAATTGCCGGTCTGTTTACAGGGCCTGTGTGCGTCCGAGCCGTTTTTCGGAGCCCGCCCCTACCTATTACCCTAGCCGTTTCCAACAAGAGAGCATGATGGGCGAATTCGATGCCATCCGACCGTACGACGACGCTGAGGTCCCTGCCGTTCTGGCACGCCTGCTCAGCGACCCGGCATTCCTCGATATCCTCACCCACTTCCGCTTCCCGCGTGCGGCTGGTGCTCTCGGCTGGTTGCTCAAGCCGTTGATTGCACGCCGCCTGCGCAAGGAATTCGCCGGCGTCACCTGCGTTTCCACCCTGCAGGACAAAGTCGAGTATTACGTCGACCAGACCATCGACCGCGCCACTGACGGCGTTACCTATTCCGGCGTGGAACAACTCAAGGCCGGCACCGCCTACCTGTTCCTGGCCAACCACCGCGACATCGTCATGGACCCGGCCTTCGTCAACTACGCGGTGTACCATGCCGGCCTGCCCACGCCGCGCATCGCCATTGGCGACAACCTGCTGCAAAAGCCCTTTGTCAGCGACATGATGCGCCTGAACAAGAGCTTCATCGTGCACCGCTCGATCAGCGGCCGGCGTGAGAAGCTGGCGGCTTACCAGCTGCTTTCGGCCTATATCAACCACTCGATCCGCAACGATGCTACGTCGATCTGGATCGCCCAGGCAGAAGGCCGGGCCAAGGACGGTGACGACCGCACCGACTCGGCGATCCTCAAGATGTTCCACATGAGCCGCAAGGACGAGCCGTTCGGTGCGGTGATCCAGAGCCTGAACCTGACGCCGGTGTCGATCAGCTACGAATACGACCCGTGTGACCAGGCCAAGGCCCGCGAGCTGTACATCCGCGCCACCACCGGTACCTACAAGAAGGCGCCAGGCGAGGACGACAACAGCATCGCCAAGGGCATTACCGGCTACAAGGGCCGGGTGCACATCAACTTCGCCCCGCCAGTGACCGCATACCACGAAGACACCAAGCAGCTGGCGTCGGAAATCGACCGGCAGATTCTGGGTGGCTACCGGCTGTTCCCGGTGCATTACCTGGCGTATGCGATGTGGGATGCCAAGGATGAGGCGTTGCAGGTGCCGAGTGCCGAGAAGGTGTTCCCGACGGATGAGCTGGCAAAAGCCAAGGAAGAATGGCAGCGCCGTCTGGATGCCTGCCCTGAAGAGCAGCGGCCATACCTGGTGTTGCAGTATGCGACGCCGGTGCGTAACCAGTATCAGGTCAAGCAGCAGGCACCTGTGGCCTGAAGGATTGTCGGGGCTGCTTTGCAGCCCAATCGCGACACAAGGCCGCTCCTACAGGGGACCGCGATCTCCTGTAGGAGCGGCCTTGTGTCGCGATGGGCCGCAAAGCGGCCCCAATGGTTCTCAGACCCAGGTACTGAACCAGGACAGCAACAACGCCATCGCCAGGCACGAAAAACCGAGAATATAGAAGTACTTCGGCACCCGCAGGTCGAACGCGTCCACTACCCCTTCGTCCACAGCCATGTATTCGCGGGTCTCGGCCTCGCGTCGCCGTGCACTGTGCAGCAGCAAACCGCCTGGGCAGGTCAGCAGCAGCGCCAGCAGGTTGATCAACTTGGTGGGATGGGCGGCCAAAAACCCCCAGAGCACTTGCAAGGACATCACGCGACCTCGGTGTGAGCAGCGGCAAAGGCCCGCATTCTACCCAAGTCGATCTCCGGCGCCCGGTATGGGCGACAAAGTGTCATTAAATTTCATCTGTCATCCGCTCGTCATCTGAGCAGGCCACCCTGTCGGCCTTTCATGACCCGGAGCTTGTTCATGCTGCACGCCGAAAACCAGGACCGCCTCTACCTCGTTGCCCAGAGCGATGAACAACAGGCGTTGATCGATGGTTTTGCCATCAATGTGCAGGACCGCCAGTGGCTGGTCTACTGTGCGCTGGGCGGGCATGTGCATGAAGACTTGCCCGAGGTGGATACCGGGACTGGTTTCAGCTTGCTCGACTTCCACATAGCAGCAGCTTGAGCCAGCAATAAAAAAACCCGCTGCCTGGCAGCGGTTTTTTTTTATGCGCCTAAACGCTTACTGGCCCAGCACCTGCCCAATGGTTGGGTCCTTGAACATGCGGGTCAAGGCATCGCTCAGCACGTCGCCCACCAGTTGGGTGTTGGTGTCCTGATTCGGCGCCATGCCGAAACGCTGGTCCAGCGAAGCACCGTAACGGCCGCTGTAGCTGCGACCGCCGTTACGTACGTCGGCACGGAAGGTGGCGCCGATGGTGGCCTCGGTCACGTACAGGTTGTCTTTCGGCGACTGATATTTCAGTTCGGCCAGGGTCACGGTCAGCTGTGGCGCGTTGTAGGCGTTCGCCGTCGGGGTGAAGCCGAGCAGGCGCACAGCGGCTTCGGCTTGAGCCTGCAGCTTGGGCACCACGTCGTTACCGCTGACGCTGATGGTGCTGGTTTCGGGGTACATGCCACCGCGAGTGCCCAGGGACTGCGATGGGCGGCCATCAACTACCCGGACCACCACTGGCTGGCCATGGCCGACCGGGGCGAGCTGGGCCTTGAGCGTGGGTTGCGGGTTGAGTTGTTGCGGGCTGTGGGCACAACCGACCAGGCTGAGGCTGGCCACGGCGATCAAACCGAACAACAGACGTTGCAACATGCGCGTTTCTCCAGAAAATGCGGCAAAGGCCCACAGTATACCTAGCCAGGCACAGACCAGTCATCGGCCAGCCTCGCTTGTCACAATCGTTTCATGGCCACGCCCTTATCCTTGCGCCAAGCCCTAACGCAAAGGACTCACTGCCATGGCCTCGCTCTGGACTCTGCTCTTCCAACGCCCGCGCCACAACGCCTACGCCCGCCTCGACGCCCAAGGCAAATGCCTGGCCTTCAAGCAATGCAGCCAGGCGCCAAGCGGCAGCGGCTGGGTCCAGGTCGGTGAAATTCAGCTGGCCTGGCTGGGCCGCGAGCTGCCCGCCGACGCCCGTGTTTGCGCGCGTGCAAGCCGCCGTTGGCATCAACGCCTCCTCGCGGCCTGACAAACGCTGCAATAAAAACCACGAATGGCGACATTTCTGCCCGCGACATCGCTATAATCTCCCCCCGATTATAAGGACGTCTCCTGATCGGGCCCCGCACTCGCCGATTGACCCCGGCAACTTCACCGCTTCGCCCACAGAGAGCCTTCCACTCAGGTCTTGCATCGGCTGTCGTGCCTGCTTTTCCGGCCCTTCACACTGCATGAACCTGCGGGTTGCCATCGCGCAGTCCCCTTTTGAGGTTCACGTCTCCAAAAGAGCGTGAAAAAACGGTTTTCACAACTTCACAAGAGTGTGGCGAGCAAATGAACAGTCTGGCATGTGCAAAAGCGGCAGATGTGTCCCGAACAGCCCTGAACAGGCGGCAAATGCGCTCATCCCGTATGAGTGTCTGAACCGTTCCATAACGCACGCACGACACCTTGACCATAAGTCGAATTGCCGCACCTGTGGCAAACGGCGTTCAATACACGAACCCGAAGACTGATTGGCGGTGTCCGCGGAAGTTGCAAGAACTGCGAAAAGTCGGACATGGCGACCCTGGCAAACCCAGGTCCTATGCTGTCAATTAGGTAGCTGTAGATTGTGGAGACGCGTTAAATGGCGCAGAACGAATCGGTTGATGTGGTACTGGTAGGCGCGGGCATCATGAGTGCCACCCTGGCCGTACTGCTCAAGGAGCTTGACCCGACCCTGAAGCTTGAGGTCGTCGAGGCGATGGACTCCGGAGCCGCGGAAAGCTCCAACCCCTGGAACAACGCAGGCACCGGCCACGCCGGCCTGTGCGAGCTGAACTACACGCCGCAGGCCGCCGATGGCAGCATCGACATCAAGAAGGCCGTGCACATCAACACCCAGTTCGAGGTTTCGCGCCAGTTCTGGGCCTACCTGAGCAAGAAGGGCAACTTCGGCTCGGCGCGTGCTTTCATCAACCCTGTCCCACACCTGAGCTACGTCGAGGGTGACAAGGGTGTTTCCTTCCTCAAGAAGCGCTTCGAGCTGCTCAAGCAGCACCACGCCTTCCATGAGATGGAATACACCGAAGACAAGGCCGTGATGAACGACTGGATGCCGCTGATGATGCCTGGCCGCCCGGCCGACCAGCACATCGCCGCTACCCGCGTGGCCAAAGGCACCGACGTGAACTTCGGGGCACTGACCAACAAGCTGCTCAAACTGCTGGGTGACTCGCCGGACGCGCAGGTCAAATACAGCAAGAAGGTTGTCGGCCTGCGCCGTAATGGCAGCGGCTGGACCGTGAGCATCAAGGACGTCAACAGCGGCGGCAGCCGTGAAGTCGACGCCCGCTTCGTCTTCCTCGGTGCTGGCGGCGCGGCCCTGCCGCTGCTGCAATTGTCCGGCATCCCGGAAAGCAAAGGCTTCGGCGGCTTCCCGGTCAGCGGCCAGTGGCTGCGCTGCGACAACCCGGAAATCGTCAAGCAGCACCAGGCCAAAGTGTACAGCCAGGCCGCCGTAGGTGCCCCGCCGATGTCGGTTCCGCACTTGGACACCCGCGTAGTGGACGGCAAGACTTCGCTGCTGTTCGGCCCCTATGCCGGCTTCACCACCAAGTTCCTCAAGCACGGTTCGCTGATGGACCTGCCGCTCTCGGTGCGCATGGGCAACATCGGCCCGATGCTGGCCGTGGCCCGCGACAACATGGACCTGACCAAGTACCTGGTCAGCGAAGTGATGCAGTCGATGGAGCAGCGCCTGGAAGCCCTGCGTCGCTTCTATCCACAGGCCAAGGCCGAAGACTGGCGCCTGGAAGTGGCTGGCCAGCGCGTGCAGATCATCAAGAAAGACCCGAAAAAAGGCGGCGTGCTGCAGTTTGGTACCGAGCTGGTCTCGGCCCAGGACGGCAGCCTGGCCGCGCTGCTCGGCGCATCGCCGGGTGCCTCGGTGACCGTGTCGATCATGCTGGAACTGATCGAGCGCTGCTTCCCCGAGCAGGCCAAGGGTGCCTGGGCTGCCAAGCTCAAAGAAATCTTCCCGGCTCGCGAGAAGACCCTGGCAACCGATGCCGCCCTGTACCACAAGATCAGCGCCGACAACGACGTGGCGCTGGAGCTGGTAGAAAGCAGCCCGGCAGCCAAGCATTACGCCTGATCCGCCCGGTAACGAAAAAACGCCCCTCGGGGCGTTTTTTTGTGGCTGGACCTTGGTCAGCCGCGGGCGTTGTCGATAATCTCGATGTACTCAGGTGCATTGCGCTGGTCGGCAATCTGCTCGACGAAGGTTTTGCCGTGCTCGTCCTTGCCATCCAAGTCCAGGCCTGCTTCGACGAAGAAACCGACAAATCGCTCGAAATCGTCGACGCGCAGGCCACGGTAGGCTTTGACCAGCTTGTGCGCCGACGGCGAGGTCACACCATCGGCCGGCTCGAACTGAAGGAACGACTTGATGTAGTCGTCGCTGATTTCGTCACCGATTACCTGTTTCTTGTCTTTACGCATTGCCGACTCCAACTGGACCATCACGGAATTTCGAAGGCCGGCAGTTTACCCCCCGCAGGCTACGCGCCTCAACGCGTACGTACGGTACCGGTGTGCAGGTCGGCCCAGATGTGGCCGTTGCCGTAGGTGAGAAATTGCACGTACAGGGTTTCGTTGCGCAACAGGTCCATGATTACGCGGTAATCGCTAACCGGGTAATTCAGGCTCAAGGTGCGGCTTTTTTCGTCATACACGGGCTTTTTAAGGCTCTTGGCGGCTTCACCGTCGAAGGTCAGCAGCACCTGAGCGATGGTCGCGCCCTTGCTCAGCGGTTTGCCCTTCAGGCGCACCTGCAACGACGAGGTGATCGGGATCGGTTGCTGGTCGGACTGGCGCTGGGCACCTACGACCACCGAATAGTCGGTCACTTGCAGCAATTGCTGGCTGGTCGGTGCTTCCTGGCGCAGGGACTGATCATCGGGTGGCAGGAACTGGCTGTGCAGTGGTGCGGCGGCGAGTGGCAGGCTGACGGCCAGCAGGAGGGGAAGAATCGCACGCATGTGAGGCTCCTTGTATGAAGGAGCACTCTAGCATGCCGGGTACAAGCAACATCAATCGAACTGCGCAAGCATCCAGGCCTGGTATTGGGCGACGCCGTCTTCGCCTTCACGTGGCGCCCAGTGTGCATGTTCACCTTCGCCCACCGGCCGGTATGGGCCGGCCTTGCATTCGAACAGGATGCTGTCCGGCTCCAGCACCACCAACCCATGGTAGGTACCGGGCGCCAGGTCCACACCCAGACAGTCGCCACCCGCTTGCAGCACCCGCTTGTCGGTCACGGCGCCCTGCTCGTCGAAGATCAACAGGCCGAAGCGCCCCTTGAGCACGAGCAAGGTCTCCGCCTTGTCGTCGCTCAGGTGGCGGTGCGGTGGAATGTAGGTGCTCGGCTGCAGCCCGACCGCCATGCGGTGGCAGGGATCTTCCATTTCATGGAAGTTGTGGTGCTGCCGCCCACGCGGGTTGGCAGCAGCCTTTTCGGCCAGCCCGGCGAACAGCGATTGGTCGATGAACGCAGGCTGGCGCATGGTCACAGCCCCTTTACGGCGAAGATGCCGTTAGCGTTGCGCCAGTAACCTTTGTAGTCCATGCCATAGCCGAAGATGTAGCGATCGACACAAGGCAGGCCTACGTAGTTGGCTTTGAGGTCCGGGCTGGCCTTGCGGTCGTGATCCTTGTCGATCAGCACTGCGGTGTACACCGAGCGCGCGCCGGCATGCTTGCAGAACTCGATGATGGCGCTGAGGGTGTGGCCCTCGTCGAGGATGTCGTCGACGATCAGTACGTCGCGATCGATGAAAGAGACTTCCGGCTTGGCCTTCCAGAACAGCTCACCGCCGCTGGTCTGGTTGCGGTAACGAGTGGCATGCAGGTACGAGGCTTCCAGCGGGAACTGCAGGTGGGTCAGCAGTTTGCCGGAGAAGATCAGGCCGCCGTTCATCACGCAGAACACCACGGGGTTCTTGTCGTGCAGGTCCTTGCAGATTTGCTCGCCGACGTTGGCGATGGCCGCTTCGACTTCGGCTTCGGTGTACAGGCAGTCAGCTTCACGCATGACTTGACGGATATGCTCGAGATCGGCGGACATGGCGCTCTCCGGGGGGTGCATTTTGGAAAAGCGGGCAAAGGTACGCATCCGCTCGTCACAGATCAAGCATTTATGGACTAACGTCCAGAATGACCAGACGACAGCACAGGCTGAATAGATTAATCTAGCGCGGTTTTTTTGCCCGCCTTTCGGAGCCCCCCTATGCCCACTCGTGAGATCCGCCATCCGCTGATCCGCCACAAGCTCGGCCTGATGCGCCGTGCCGATATCAGCACCAAGAATTTTCGCGAACTCGCCCAGGAAGTCGGCGCGCTCCTGACGTATGAAGCCACCCAGGACCTGCCCCTCGAAACCTACGAGATCGATGGCTGGTGTGGCAAGGTCTCGGTTGAAAAAATCGCCGGCAAGAAGATTACTGTAGTACCGATCCTGCGCGCCGGCATCGGCATGCTCGACGGCGTGCTCAGCCTGATCCCTGGGGCGAAGGTCAGCGCCGTCGGTGTTGCCCGTAACGAAGAAACCCTCGAAGCCCACACCTACCTGGAAAAGCTCGCGCCGGACATCAACCAGCGCCTGGCCCTAATCATCGACCCGATGCTGGCCACCGGCGGCTCGATGGTCGCCACCATCGACCTGCTTAAAAAGGCCGGCTGCAAAGAGATCCGCGCCATGGTGCTGGTCGCCGCGCCAGAAGGCATCGAAGTGGTGGAAAAAGCCCACCCGGACGTGAAGATCTACACCGCCTCGATCGACCAGCGCCTGAACGAACACGGCTACATCGTGCCGGGCCTGGGCGATGCCGGTGACAAGATCTTCGGCACCAAGCAAAAGGACGCCTGACCATGCAGGACGGCTTCAACGACCCGCTGTGGCGCCAGGTCGTTTCGGGCGCGCAGATGCTCTTCGTGGCATTCGGCGCGCTGGTGCTGATGCCCCTGATCACCGGCCTCGACCCGAACGTCGCGCTGTTCACCGCCGGCATCGGCACGCTGCTGTTCCAGCTGGTCACCGGCCGCCAGGTGCCGGTGTTCCTGGCCTCGAGCTTTGCCTTCATCACCCCGATCATCCTCGCCAAGGGCCAGTTCGGCCTGGCCGAGACCATGGGCGGCGTGATGGCTGCAGGCTTCGTGTACACCTTCATGGGCCTGATGGTAAAAATCAAAGGCACTGGCTTCATCGACCGCATGCTGCCACCGGTGGTGATCGGCCCGGTGATCATCTCCATCGGCCTGGCCATGGCGCCAATCGCCGCCAACATGGCGATGGGCAAGGGTGGCGACGGCGCGGCACTGATGCCGTACAAGACCGCCATGCTGATCTCCATGCCAGCCCTGCTGACAACCCTGGTCGTCGCCGTGTTCGGCAAAGGCATTTTCCGCCTGGTACCGATCATTTCCGGCGTACTGGTGGGCTTTGCCCTGTCATTCGCCTTTGGCGTGGTCGACACAGCCAAGATCGCCGCTGCACCGTGGCTGGAAATTCCCAATTTCACCGCACCTGCGTTCAACTGGCAGGCCATTCTGTTCATCGTACCGGTTGCCTTGGCGCCAGCGATCGAGCATATCGGCGGGGTGATCGCGGTCGGCAGCGTGACTGGCCGTGACTACCTGAAAAAACCCGGCCTGCACCGCACCCTGCTGGGTGATGGCCTGGCTACCACTGCAGCCGGCCTGTTCGGCGGCCCGCCCAACACCACCTACGCCGAAGTGACCGGCGCGGTGATGCTGACCAAGAACTACAACCCGAAGATCATGACCTGGGCGGCGATTTTCGCCATCACACTGGCATTCATCGGCAAGTTCGGCGCGCTGCTGCAGAGCATTCCGGTACCGGTGATGGGCGGTATCCTGTGCCTGCTGTTCGGCTCGATTGCGGCAGTGGGCATGAACACCATGATCCGCCACAAGATCGACCTGGCCGAAGCACGCAACCTGGTGATCGTGTCGGTGACCCTGGTGTTCGGCATCGGCGGCGTGCTGATCGGCAGTGGTGACGGCCCGGATGACTGGGGCCTGAAGGGCATCGCCCTGTGCGCCATCGTGGCTATTGCCCTGAATCTGATCCTGCCGGGCAACGATGGCTGGAAGCACAAGAAGCTGGATGACCAGTTGCCTTAAGATCGCGGGGCTGCTCTGCAGCCCTTTCGCGACACAAGGCCGCTCCTACAGGGGATCGCGATCTGCTTGTAGGAGCGGCCTTGTGTCGCGAAAGGGCTGCAGAGCAGCCCCCAGCTATTCAGGCCTTTTCACACATATCCGCCAACACCCTCACCCATTCCGGGTGATCATTCAGGCACGGCACCAGCACCAGCTCTCGCCCGCCAGCCTCTACAAACTGCTCGCTGCCCCGCATGCCGATTTCTTCCAGCGTTTCGATGCAATCGGCGACGAACGCCGGGCACATCACCAGCAGCTTCTTCACGCCCGCCTTGCCCAGCTCGTCCAACCGCGCCTCGGTATAGGGTTCGATCCACTTGGCCCGCCCCAGCCGCGACTGGAACGACACCGACCACTTACCATCGGGTATGCCCATTTTCTGAGCAAAGGCCTTGGCTGTAGCCAGGCATTGCCCGCGGTAGCACACAGCGCGCATCTCGGCGCTGGCATCCTTGCAGCAGTCAGCTGCCTGGAAGTCGTGATTACCGGTCGGGTCCAGCTTCTTCAGGTGCCGCTCCGGCAAACCGTGGAAGCTCAGCAGCAGGTGGTCGTAATCCTGCTCCAGGTACGGCCGGGCGCTGGCAGCCAGTGCCTCGATGTAGTCAGGGTGATCGTAGAACGGCCGCAGCACGCGCATCTGCAACGGCAACCCGCGCTCACTGACCGTCTGTTTCGCCAGCTCGACCACCGTGGTCACCGTACTGTCGGCGAACTGTGGATAAAGCGGTGCCAACGTCACCTTGCGCACGCCTTGGGCGGCCAGGCGCTCCAATACTTCGGGCAAAGCCGGCTGGCCATAGCGCATGGCGATTTCCACCGGGCCATGGGGCCAGTGTTCGACCATTGCCGCCTGCAGGCGACGGGTCAGCACCACCAGTGGCGAACCCTCCTCCCACCAGATCGAACCATAGGCATGTGCCGACTGCTCCGGGCGCTTGACCAGGATCAGTGACACCAGCAAGCGCCGCACCGGCCAAGGCAGGTCGATCACATAGGGGTCCATCAGGAACTGGTTGAGGTAGCGGCGCACATCGGCCACCGAGGTGGAGGCCGGGGAACCCAGGTTGACCAGCAGCAGGGCGTGATCGGTCATGCAGCGTCCTATGTCAGAGGCGGCTGGACAGGTTGTCCAGCGCCGATTGCAGATCGTTGAAGCGGAAGGTGAAGCCCGCCGCCAGCAAGCGCACCGGGCGCGCCCGCTGGCCGCCCAGCAGCAAGGTCGACATTTCGCCAAGGCCGGCCTTGAGCAGCAGCGCCGGTACAGGCAGCAGCGCCGGCCTATGCAGCGCACGGCCCAGCCGCCTGGCGAACTCACGGTTGCGCACCGGCTCTGGGGCGCAGGCATTATAAGGACCGCTGGCATCCTTGTGCTGCAAGAGAAAATCAATCAGGGCGACCTGGTCGTCTATATGCACCCAGGGCATCCACTGCCGCCCACCGCCCAAAGGCCCACCCAGCCCCAGTTTGAAGGGCACGCGCAGGCGCGACAAAAAGCCGCCATCGCTGGCCAGCACCAACCCGGTGCGCACCAATACCACGCGGATTCCTTGCGCTTGAGAACGCTGTGCCGTCTCTTCCCAGGCAATACACAACTGGCTGGCGAAGTCTTCCCGCACCGGTGGTGAGGCCTCGGTCAGCTCGCGTTCGCCGCCGTCACCGTACCAGCCTACCGCAGAGCCGGAAATCAGCACTTGCGGGCGCTGTTCACGGGAGCCCAGCCACGCCAGCAGCTGCTCGGTGAGGGTGACGCGGCTGGCCCACAGCACGTTGCGCCGGGCCGCCGTCCAGGGCCTATCCGCGATTGGCGCACCGGCAAGGTTGACCACCGCATCAAGATGATCGTCTGCTTCCAGTTGCTCCAGGCGGGCGATGCCACGCACGCCACTACCGCAAATTTTCGCCACCTGCTCAGGACGCCGGCTCCATACCGTGAGCCGATGCCCCTGGCCAAGCCAGTACTGGCACAGATGCTTGCCAATCAAACCGGTGCCACCTGTCAGCAATATATGCATGGCTGTGTCCTCGCAGAGTGCGGCGGTGGTCTATTTTTAACATCAAGGCACTTTTTTGACCCGACGCTCTCGGATAAACATAGGCCAACCTACCACCAAAGCGGAATAACCTTATACAAAAGTTCTGCATTGTACAGGTTTGCCTGACAGCGTAGTCTGCTCACAGCAAGGTTTGAAGAGGCCATCATGACAGTACCTATCGCCATCATCGGGGCCGGTATCGCCGGTTTGTCAGCCGCCCAGGCCTTGCAGAAGGCCGGACAATCCGTGCATTTGTTCGACAAAGGCCACGGCAGTGGCGGGCGCATGGCCAGCAAGCGCAGCGAGGCTGGCGCACTCGACCTCGGCGCCCAGTACTTCACCGCCCGTGACCGGCGCTTTGTCGATCAGGTGCAACAATGGGTTGCCGCTGGCTGGGCCGAGCAGTGGAAGCCGCAGCTGTACAACTACCGTGATGGCGAACTCACCCCCTCCCCCGACGAGCAGACGCGCTGGGTAGGCGTGCCACGCATGAGTGCGATCACCCGTGGCCTGCTCAAGGACGTGACGGTCAACTTCGGCTGCCGTATAGCGGAAGTGTTTCGCGGCAAGCAGTATTGGCACCTGCAGGATACCGAAGGCTGCAGCCATGGCCCCTACAGCCGCGTGGTAATCGCCGTACCGGCCCCGCAGGCCACACCACTGCTGGCGGCAACCCCTAAATTGGCCGCCGTGGCCGCCGGTGTACAGATGGAGCCGACCTGGGCCGTCGCCCTGGCCTTCCAGTCACCGTTGGATACCCCGATGCAAGGCTGCTTCGTGCAGGACAACCCACTCGACTGGCTGGCCCGCAATCGCAGCAAACCCGGCCGCGACGAGCACCTGGATACCTGGGTACTGCACGCCACCTCGGACTGGAGCCGGCAGCACATCGACCTGTCCAAGGAAGAAGTGATCGAACAGCTGTGGGGCGAATTCGCCGAACTGGTCGGCTGCGTGGTACCGGCGCCCACCTTCGCTCTGGCGCACCGCTGGCTCTACGCCCGCCCCAGCAGCAACCATGAATGGGGCGCATTGGCCGATGCCGATCAGGGCTTGTACGCCTGCGGTGACTGGTGCCTTTCCGGGCGTGTCGAAGGCGCGTGGCTCAGTGGCCAGGAAGCCGCGCGACGTTTGCTCGAACACCTTGAGTGATGTAGCGCTATACAAAAATACTGGTTTGCATAACGGCTGGGCTGTGCTGGAATAAACCTGTACAAGTTTTTAGTAATGTACAGGTTTTTTCGGAGGCAGCCATGCTCGACTCTTTCGCCTGCAGCAAGCCGCGTATCGCCATCAGTGCCTGCCTGACTGGGCACAGCGTGCGCTACAACGGCGGCCACAAGGCCTCCGATCTTTGCCGTACACAGCTGGAACAACACTTCGAATGGCTGCCCGTGTGCCCGGAAGTGGCAATCGGCCTGGGCATTCCGCGTGACCCCATTCGCCTGGTAGGCAACCCCGAACAACCCGAAGTGGTCGGCACCCGCGACCCTGGCATGGACCTGACCGGCCCGCTGCGCACCTATGGCGAACAAATGGCGGCTGAGCTCGACGACATCTGCGGCTACATTTTCATGCAGAAGTCACCTTCTTGCGGCCTGGAACGGGTCAAGGTTTACCAGGCCAACGGCCACCCAGCCTTGCATGGCGGGCGTGGCGTCTATGCCCACGCTTTCTGCGCTCTGCGCCCGGACCTGCCCGTTGAAGAAGAAGGCCGCCTGCATGACCCCGTGCTGCGCGAGAACTTCATCAGCCGCGTATACGCCTACGCCGACTGGCAGCGCCTGCTGGCCGAAGGGCTGAGCCGTGGCGCCCTGGTGCGCTTTCACTCGCGCTACAAGTATTTGCTGATGGCCAACAACCCGCAGGCCTATCGCACCCTCGGCCGCCTGCTTGGCAGCATGAGCAAGGATGACGACCCGCTCAGCTTCGGCCCGCGCTATTTCAGCCAACTGATGCAGGCCCTGCGCCGCTGCGCCAGCCGCGGCACCCACTGCAACGTGCTGCAGCACCTGAGCGGTTACTTCAAGGATGCCCTGACGCAGCAGGACAAGGCCGAGTTGCAGACGGTCATCGGCCAGTACCAACAGGGCGTCGTGCCGCTGGTAGTGCCCCTGACCCTGCTCAAGCACCATCTGCGCAAGCACCCTGACCCGTACCTGCAGCAGCAGGCCTACCTGCAACCGCACCCTGAAAGCCTGGGCTTGCGCAATGCAGTCTGAAACCTTGCTGCCCATCGGTGAACTGGCCCGCCGTACCGGCGTCAATCCGGTCACCTTGCGCGCCTGGGAACGCCGGTATGGCCTGCTCAAACCCCAGCGCACCGCCAAGGGGCATCGCCTGTACCCCTTGGAACAGCTCGAGCGGGTCGAGGCGATCCTTGGCTGGTTGCAGCGAGGCGCATCGGTCGGTCAAGTACGCGAGCTGCTCGACAAACCCTCCAGCACGCCACCCAAAGGCGACTGGCAGGCCAGGCAGTTCCAATTGACCGAGGCCATCGCCAACCTGTCGCAGCGCACGCTGGACCAACAGCTCAACCAGGCCATGGCCCTGTACCCGGCCGTCACCCTGTGCGAGCAATTGCTGCTGCCACTGCTCGATCTGCTCGACCTGCGGTGGCGCAACTACTTCAATGCGCGGCTTGAGCAAGTGTTTTTCCACAGCTGGCTGCGCAGCAAGCTCGGCGCCCGCATTTACCACGACAACCAATTGCTGCAAGGCCCCGCCGTATTGCTGGTGGAGGACTGCGAGCGGGCCTTCAGCCCAGGCCTGTGGTTGTGCGCCTGGCTGTTCACCAGCAACGGCGTGCCGGTCGAAGTGTTCGAGCACCCAGTCGCCGGCCCGCAACTGCACCACGCGGTCAATGCGCTCAAGCCACGGGCCGTGCTACTGCATCTGGGCCCACGCATCGATGACAAGGCGCTGCTACGCACCCTGCAAGGCATGCCCGGTATCACGCTGCTGGGCGGCGCTACGCTGCCCCTGCACGAAGCCCGCTTGCAGGCTTGCGCGCTGCCCGATGTTTTTCTGTTCGATACCCCGCAGGCGGCATTGCGCTTGCTTCAAGCCCATGACCGTCAGCCTGTAGAGATGAATACCCCATGCACCTGACCTGGCTGCGCAGCGACCTGCGCATCGATGACAACACTGCACTCAGCGCCGCCACCGAGCGCGGGCCGACCATCGCCCTGTGGCTGGTCAGCCCAGGGCAATGGCAAGCCCATGACGACGCCGCCTGCAAGGTCGACTTCTGGCTGCGCAACTTGCGCGCCCTGCGCCAATCGCTCGAAGGCCTGAATATCCCCCTGCTGATCCGCAAGATCGACACCTGGGACCAGGCCCCCCAGGCGGTGCTCGATGTATGCCGCCAACACCAGGTGCAAAGCGTGCACTGGAACGAAGAGTACGGCATCAACGAACAGCAACGCGACGATGCGACCCGCGCGCTGCTGGAGAAGTCGTCCATCCAGGCCTGCAGCCACCTCGACCAGCTGTTGTTCCGCCCTGGCACCATCCTTACCCGCAGCGGCGACTACTTCCAGGTCTTCAGCCAGTTCAAGAAGACCTGCCTGGAACACCTGCACCGCAGCCTGCCTGCCCTGGCCCGCCGGGTGGAGCGTCAGGCACCGCTGCAAATCCAAAGTGACCCGATTCCACAACACGTAGACGGTTTTGAAACCCCCACGCGCGCCTTGCGTGAGCATTGGCCGGCGGGTGAGGCCGAAGCGCAGGCGCGCCTGTCCCGCTTTCTGGACGAAACCATCGACGACTACCAACAATTGCGTGACCTGCCTGCCAAGCCCGGCACCAGCCAACTCTCCACCTACCTGGCCGCTGGCGTGATCTCGCCGCGCCAATGCCTGCACGGCGCACTGGCCAGCAACCGGGGCGAGTTCGACAGCGGCAGTACGGGCGTGCAGACCTGGATCAACGAGCTGCTCTGGCGCGAGTTCTACAAGCACATCCTGAACGGTTACCCACAGGTCTCGCGCCACCGCGCCTTTCGCGCCCATACCGAAGCCCTGCCCTGGCGTGACGCCCCGGCGGACCTGGAAGCCTGGAAACAGGGCCGCACCGGGTTCCCGATCATCGATGCGGCCATGCGCCAACTGCTGCACACCGGATGGATGCACAACCGCCTGCGCATGGTCGTGGCCATGTTCCTCAGCAAGAACCTGCTGATCGACTGGCGCAAGGGCGAGCGACACTTCATGCGCCACCTGATAGACGGCGACCTGGCCGCCAACAACGGCGGCTGGCAGTGGAGCGCGTCCACCGGCACCGACGCTGTGCCTTATTTCCGCATTTTCAACCCAGTTTCTCAGTCTCAGCGTTTCGACCCACAGGGGCGCTTCATCCGGCACTGGCTGCCCGAATTACGCGACATGGATGAGAAAACTATCCATGAGCCGATGAAATCTGATGATCTTTTTGCTAATAATTCGTATCACCGTCCAATGGTCAATCTCGGCAGCAGTCGCCAGCGTGCACTGGAAGCCTTCAAAGGCCTACCACGTCGGCAGGATTAGAGGACAACGTCTTGGCTAACTCACGAAGTTTTTGGGTTACAGGCGCCAGCAACGGACTTGGTCTGGCTTTGGTGGAACGTTTGCTCGAACAAGGGCATCGCGTTGCCGCCAGCGCAAAGGAAAGCGATGAGTTGAATGCTTTGGCAGCACGGCATGGTCGGCACTTTTTGCGCCTGCCCTGGCAGTTGCATGCCGAAGGACAAGCAGTAGCGGCCTGCCAACAAATATGCCATGCGTGGTGTTCGCTGGATGGGTTGATCATCAACGCCGGTACCTGCGATTACCTGGCAGACAATTTGGCCGATAGCGAACTGATAGAGGCCATCGTCACCAGCAACCAACTAGCGGGCGAGCATTGCCTCACACAGGCATTGCCTTTGCTGGCGAAGGGCGTCTCAGCGCAAGTGATGGCGGTGTTCAACCGTTATTCGGCATTGCAGCTGTATGCGCCCACCCAAACGACCGCAGGGTGGAACAACACACCGCAGTGGCTGCGCGAGCAGCGCAAGGCCCTGATGGACCAAGGGATAGCGTTGACCATCGTGGCGCCACAGTCGCTCAAGGTGCCGGTGACGTCGGCACAGGCGATACCGGAGGAGTGGACGGCACAGAGTGTCGCTGAGGAGTTGCTGCGACGGTTGCCGCAGCAAGAACCAGAACTGGTACTGGAGACGCTGGACATCAGTAGCCTGTGGCCTTTGACGCGATAAGGCCTCAAACCGGCCTCTTCGCGGGCAAGCCCGCGAAGAGGCCGGTGCAGGCGAATTCAAAGCGCCATGCGGTAATGCAGGCTGTAGCTCTCTACGCCATCGTTGGGCTGCTTGATTCCCGCGTTGGAATAGTGAATCGCCCGCACTCCGATCTCATGCCCGCCGGCAAAGCGCAGACCAAAACCAATGCGGTCCTCGAACTGGAAGGCCGAGCCTAGCTCATTGCTTTCCAGCTCGGTGCTGGAGAACGCCGCCACGCCGATCCCCGCTTCGATATAGGGTTTCACCGACTCCCCGGCAAATTCGTAGACGAACACTGGCGCGAACGACAGGCTATGGTTGCTCGCGGTTTTGTCGCCATCCCAGTAGGTGTAGGCCCCATCCCAGTAGCCGGTCAGGCGGCCGACACTGGTCTGCCACCAGCTGGCATCCCAATTCGATTGCAGCCCCAGACGGTAGACCATGGTCGAGTCACCGGTCTGCCCCACCGAGAACGACACATCGGCTGCTTGCGCCGATACCACTTGCCCCAAGGTAAAAGCGGCAGCCGCCGCCAAGCCCAGCAGTTTCTTCATGAGAAACATCCTTCTTCCTGATGCTGTTATTAGTCCGCCTCATGTCAGGCAAAGCGGTAGAAAGCGGCAGTGGAACGATAGTTCAGCTGTTTTTCACGTTTTTTTCACAACGCAAAGCTTTGCACATCGCCGCACTTATGCCACAGCACAGGTAGGATTTTTCTTAGGATTTCTGGATCAGCGCTGGTCCAGAAGCGGGCATCGCCGGCCGGGCCTTCGGCCAGCAGATCATTTGCCCCCAGCAGCCGCTGCAGTTGGCGTGCTACGGCAGCGCCCGTATCGATGACAGCCACGTCCGCCGGCACCATGCCGGCCAGCAACGGGCGAAGGAAAGGGTAATGGGTGCAGCCGAGGATCAGCGTATCGCAACCTGCAGCCAGCAGTGGCTGCACGTACCCCCACAGCATCTGGCGCAACACCGGGCTGGTCAGGTCACCGGTCTCGATCAATTCGACCAGCCCCGGACAAGGCTGAGTAATCACCTGCACATCATTGGCGAAGCGGTCGAGCAAAGCTGCGAACTTGGCACTCTGCAAGGTACCAGTGGTTGCCAGTACACCGACCACGCCCGAACGGGTAGCAGCCGCAGCAGGCTTCACGGCCGGTTCCATGCCCACCAAAGGCCAGGTTGGGTACAACTCGCGCAGGTCTGCTACCGCCGCCACGGTGGCGGTATTGCAGGCCAGCACCATGGCCTTGGCGCCTTGCTCATGGAAGAACCCGGCAATGTGTCGGCAGCGCTGGCGGATATAATCCGGCGACTTCTCGCCGTAAGGCACATGGCCGCAATCGGCCACATACAGCAGCGTCTCGTTGGGCAGCAGGCGCTGGATCTCGGCGAGCACCGACAAGCCGCCGACCCCCGAGTCCATCACGCCGACCGGCGCCGAGCGCTCAGCCATCGCGCTTGCCACAGACAGCACAAGCCGGGTCGCGCTTGACGCGCAGCTCGCGGATACGGGTGCCGAGTGCATCGATCAACAGCAGGCGGCCGACCAGCGGCTCGCCGAAGCCGGCCAGCAGCTTCATGGCCTCCAACGCCTGCAGGCTACCCACCAGCCCCACCAGCGGGCCGATGACACCGGCTTCGCTGCAGGTCAGTTCGGCTTCGCTGCCGTGCCCGTACAAGCAGTGGTAGCAAGGGCTGTAGTCACGGCGTGGGTCGAACACCGACAGTTGCCCTTCCAGGCGGATTGCCGCCCCGCTGACCAACGGCTTGCCGGCGGCGACACAGGCCGCATTGACCGCCTCACGGGTAGAGAAGTTGTCGGAGCAGTCCAGTACCAGGTCGACCGCCGCCACGGCGGCCGCAAGCGAATCCTCGTCCAGGGCCTGACGGTGAGCGACCAGGGCGATTTCCGGGTTGATCGCCTGCAGGCGCTGCAAGGCCGAATCGACCTTGGTCATGCCGACGCTGGCACTGTCATGGATCACCTGGCGCTGCAGGTTGGTCAGGTCGACGGTGTCGAAGTCCGCCAGGTGCAGCTCCCCCACCCCGGCGGCGGCCAGGTACAGGGCAACCGGGGAGCCCAGGCCACCGAGCCCTACGATCAGCGCCTTGCTCTTCTTAAGCCGCAGCTGGCCGTCGATGTCGATCTGAGCCAGCAATACCTGGCGGCTATAACGCAGCAATTCCTGATCAGTCAGCATGGCAAGCGCCCCAAGGTAATGCGTTCATGGCCGCCCAGGTCCGTGCGGCTGGCCACCTCGACAAAGCCTTGTTCAGCCAGCAAGGCACGTACTGCAGAGGCCTGATCGTAGCCGTGCTCCAGCAGCAGCCAGCCACCCGGCAAAAGGTGCGCGGGGGCTTGCGCGGCGATCACGCGCAGGTCGTCCAGGCCATCGGCACCGGCCACCAGCGCGCTGCTGGGCTCGAAGCGCACATCCCCGGCCACCAGGTGCGGGTCTTCGGCAGCGATGTAGGGCGGGTTGCTGACAATCAGGTCAAAACGCTCGCCGGCCAGGCTGTCGAACCAATGGCTTACCCGCACCTGGGCGTTGTCCAGCCCCAGGCGCTGGCGGTTGCGCTCGGCCAGGGCTGCAGCCTCCTCCACCCGGTCCACCGCCGTGACCTGCCAGGCCGGGCGGTCGCTGGCCAGCGCCAGCGCGATGGCACCGGTACCGGTCCCCAGGTCCAGCACCTTGGCTGGCGCAGCGGGTTGCAGTTCAAGGGCCGTCTCGACCAGCAGCTCGGTATCGGGCCGCGGGATAAGGGTATGCGGCGCCACTTCCAGGTCGATCTTCCAGAAGCCCTGCTGCCCAAGGATATAGGCCACAGGCTCACCGCCACGACGGCGCTGCAGGTAGCCGGCATAGGTCTCGGCATCTTCACTGCTGACGATACGCTCAGGCCAGGTGTGCAGGTAACTGCGCGACTTGCCGATGGCAGCAGCCAGCAGCAGTTCGGCATCCAACCGCTCAGAAGGCGATTCGGGCAACTGCGCGTTGCGCAGCAGGCTGGCGATGATAGTCATCAGTCCCCCAGGGCGGCCAGTTGATCGGCCTGATATTCGGCCAGCAGCGGTTCGATCACCGCCTCTACGCCACCGCTGAGGATGTCGTCCAGGGAATACAAGGTCAGGTTGATGCGGTGATCGGTCACCCTGCCCTGTGGATAATTGTAGGTGCGGATGCGTTCGGAACGGTCACCGGAGCCCACCAGTAGCTTGCGCTCACTGGCAATAGCGTTCTGCGCGGCGCTGGTCTGCATGTCGTTCAGCTTGGCCGACAGCCAGGACATGGCGCGGGCGCGGTTCTTGTGCTGCGAGCGCTCTTCCTGGCACTCGACCACGATACCGGTGGGCAAGTGGGTGATACGGATCGCCGAGTCGGTCTTGTTGACGTGCTGGCCGCCAGCACCGGAGGCACGGTAAGTGTCCACGCGCAGGTCGGCCGGGTTGATTTCGATGGCTGCCTGCTCGTCCGGCTCGGGCAGCACCGCGACCGTGCACGCGGAGGTATGGACACGGCCTTGGGATTCAGTCTCGGGCACACGCTGGACGCGGTGTGCGCCGGACTCGAACTTGAGTTTGCCGTAGACGTTCTCACCCTCGACGCGGGCGATGATTTCCTTGTAGCCGCCGTGCTCGCCTTCGTTTTCGGACAAGATCTCCAGCCGCCAGCCGCGTTTCTCGGCGTAGCGCGAATACATGCGGAACAGGTCGCCGGAGAAGATTGCCGCCTCGTCGCCACCGGTACCGGCGCGGATTTCGAGGAACACGTTGCGGCCGTCGTTGGGGTCCTTGGGCAGCAGCATACGCTGCAGCTGCGACTCCAGCGTCAGCAGTTGTTCCTTGGCTTCACGCACTTCCTCCACGGCCATTTCACGCAGGTCCGGGTCACTGTCCTTGAGCAGCGCCTGGGCACCTTCAAGGTCGCCCTGGACTTTGCACCACTCTTTATAAGCAGCGTAGACCGGCTCGACTTCGGCGTATTCGCGGGAATACGCGCGAAAGCGCGTCTGGTCGGAAATGACCTCGGCATCACCGAGCAGTGCGGTGAGTTCTTCGAAGCGGTCCTGGAGAATATCCAGTTTGTTCAGCAGCGACGCTTTCATTGCGGGGATTTGTCCGTCGAGCCCTCGTTGAGGGCAAAGAGTTCCTGGGCCATGGCCAGCGCATCGACGCGCCCCTCGGCCGAGAGCTTTTTCAACTGCACGCTGGGGGCATGCAGGAGTTTGTTGGTCAGGCCCCGGGCCAATTGGGCCAGCACGTCTTCGGGGTTGCCGCCGTTGGCCAGCAGGCGCTGGGCCTTTTGCAGTTCTTCGTCGCGAAGGCGCTCGCTTTGCTGGCGGTAGGCCTTGAGTACATCCACCGCCGCCAGTTCACGCAGGCGCAGCATGAAGTCCTCTGCCCCCACGGTAACCAGCTCTTCGGCGGCCTGGGCTGCGCCCTGGCGGCTCTTGAGGTTTTCCGCCACCACGTCGTGCAGGTCGTCGACGGTGTACAGGTAGACATCGTCCAACTCGCCTACTTCGGTTTCGATGTCGCGTGGTACGGCGATGTCGACCATGAAGATGGGCTTGTGCCGGCGCTGTTTCAGTGCGCTTTCGACCGCGCCCTTGCCCAGGATCGGCAGCTGGCTGGCGGTGGAGCTGATGACGATGTCGCTGTTGGCCAGTTCCTGGGGGATGTCTGCCAGCAGCACCGCATGCGCGCCGAACTGCTCGGCCAGGATGCTGGCGCGCTCCAGGGTACGGTTGGCCACCACGATTCGGCGTACGCCCTGCTCGTGCAAGTGGCGGGCGACCAGGGTGATGGTTTCGCCGGCGCCGATCAGCAAGGCCTGGCTACGGCCCAGGTCGGCGAAGATCTGCTTGGCCAGGCTGACCGCGGCAAACGCCACCGACACCGGGTTTTCGCCGATGGCGGTGTCGGTACGCACCTGCTTGGCGGCACTGAAGGTGGCCTGGAACAGGCGACCGAGCAACGGCCCGACGGTACCGGCTTCGCGGGCCACGGCGTAGGCGGACTTCATCTGGCCGAGGATCTGTGGTTCGCCGAGTACCAGCGAGTCCAGCCCAGAGGCCACGCGCATCATGTGCTTCACGGCATCGTGCTCTTCGTGCACGTAGGCACTGGCACGCAGCTCGTCGAGGCTGAGGCGGTGATAGTCGGCCAGCCATTGCAGCACGGCATCGGCGGACAGGTGGTCCTGCTCTATATAAAGCTCGCTGCGGTTGCAGGTCGACAGGATCGCCGCTTCGCGGCTGGATGTCAGTCGGCAGAGCTGCTGCAGGGCGTCTACCAGCTGCTCTGGGGTAAACGCCACGCGCTCGCGTACGTCTACCGAGGCAGTCTTATGGTTGATACCAAGTGCAAGAAAGGCCATGCAAGGTCGCTGGTTGTGACGGGAAGCCGATAATTGTCCTCTTTCGCAGGTTTTAGGACAACCACCGTTCGCTATTGTCGTGATAGCCCAGGCCGACCGGGCTCCAAGGCAGCTCTGTCCGCAGCCCTCTCGGCAGAGCGCCGCAGCCGATGCAAGCACGAATCCTGTGGGAGCGGGCTTGCCCGCGAAGAGGCCAGGGCAGGCAAAGCGATTATCTCCGGTCACCTCCCCGCGCCGCGCTCCTCGACCTGCGCGCTGGTAATGTGGACAAATTTCCTACAAAAAACACCTATTAATTAAACTTAGCGATACACCCTTGGCAAAGTTATCCACAACCTTGTAGTCCATTTCCTAAAGTCAGCCCTCTCTATTGCCTTGCCCAATATCCGTACCTAGCCTTGCCAATCACTGACCGGGTCAAGTTCCCCACCAGCCCCCCTGAAAATGATTGCCAAAGAGAGATAAGCATGGCATTTGACGCTTATATAAAAATCGACGACATCGCGGGCGAAGCTCTGGATGAAAAGCACAGCAAATGGATTGAAGTCACCGGTTACGATTTCGGTGTAAGCCAAAGCACTTCCGCCACTGCCAGCTCGGCAGGGGGCGCCACTTCGGGGCGCGCCGAGGTGAGCCACTTCACTTTTACCAAGTTTCTCGACAGCGCCAGTTGCAAGCTCATGGAGGCCAGCTGCGCAGGGCAGCATCTCAAGGAGGTCAAACTCGCACTGTGCCGCGCGGGCGGCGACAAGCTCAAGTATTACGAGATTATTCTCGAAGAAGTAATCATTGCAGACTACACACAGAGTGCTGCCGATGGCGTGCCGATCGAGGTGGTTCGCCTCGATTACGGAAGGATCAAGACCACCTACACCTTACAGAAGCGTATCGACGGTTCGGGCGGCGGCAATATTGCCGGCGGTTGGGACCGGATCGGCAACAAGAAATACGCGTGAGGAAATTGCCATGACCGAAGCTCGCGCGTTCATCAACCCCAAAATGCAGAACTACCACACACTCAAGGC
>NZ_QJRC01000088.1 GCF_013393325.1 Pseudomonas hunanensis | reverse complement strand
CCCGCTTGTGTCTTGAGGAGGGAATAGAATCTAAGGTGAGAGCGGTGAATGGCAAGTTGATAGCCCGAGGTGCCTCGAGCACGTGTGGGAGCACAAGCTGCCATTCACCGTTCCACTTTGGCGAGAGCCCGAACAGTTGGATGAGGGCCAAATCTCGAACCACAAGCGTGGGCCAAGCCAAAGCGCTCTCACTCCTTGAGTCTAAGAGGGTTTGGCCATGTTTTCCTCTGTCGGCATCGATGTTTCCAGCACCACACTTGCCGTGCACATCCGCCCCGAAGGTTTGAACTTCAATGTTTCCAATGACCTGAACGGATTCAGTCAGCTTGTCGAAAAACTCGGCGAGTATCAGGTTTCAGCAATCATCCTTGAAGCGACCGGCGGTTACGAATGCAACGTCCTGCGGGCTCTACATGACGCTGGTCTTCCGGCGTACCGGATAAACCCCAGCCGCGTCCGGGCCTTTGCCAAATCCATGGGTAAACAAGCCAAGACCGACCCCATCGACGCTGCGGTGCTGGCTCACTTCGCCGAAGTGCTGCCGCCTCAACGGTATACGGTAATGACGCCTGAACGGGCCTTGCTGCGCGAGTTGCTGATGCAGCGGGATCGCTTCGTCCAGCAACGTGACGATGACAAACGTCGGCTGAAGCAGGCCCAGTCAACCAGCGTCTGCTTCCGTCTGGAGCGCCACATTGTTTACCTGAAAGGTGAAATCAAAGCGCTCGAACTCGAGATCGCTGAACAGGCCGTGAAGCTCAATGACGACCGTGTCCCACGCCTCTTGGAGGTCAAAGGCATTGGCTTGGTCACGGCAACCAAGCTGGTGGCTCTGCTGCCGGAGTTGGGCCAGGTGGACCGTAAGGAAATCGCGGCACTGGTGGGTGTTGCACCGTTCAACCAAGACAGCGGCAAACACGCGGGCAAGCGCGAGATCTGGGGTGGCCGGTCACGTGTCAGGCGAGCGCTGTACATGGCCTGCTGGATCGTCATCCGATACAACCAAGACTTCGGAGCCCGCTATGCGGCTTTGCGGGCCGAGGGGAAATGCGCGAAGGTGGCGATAGTGGCGTGCATGCGGGTCTTGATCATACGGCTGAATGCGATGCTAAAGGCCGGAACACCTTGGCAGGAGCAGGTGGCCCATCCGTAAGAGTCAGCCATGCTGGCGATGCCCGGCAGAGCCGGGCCAAGGGCGCTACGCGCCCCATCGCCAGCAAGGCCAGCTTCCACAAGAAGACAGTTGCTCCCACAGGGTGGACTGCCCCCGAAAAGGTCGGTACAGCCACCCACAAGCCCCCTGCCATCTCCAGAAACTATCCAAAGCACTTTCGCGGTTTCACAGCCACTACCTTGGAGAGGTCACTTTTCAAGGAAGAAACCAATGCCTCGGGCTCAATCACACCTGCTCCGCCGTGGTCGCTATTCAGAACTCGGCAGGCTGTACCTGCTTACTACTGTTACCCATCAACGCAAGCCACTGTTCCATGACTTTCATCATGCAAGGCTGGTCATCCACCAACTGCGGCAATCCGATCATGAGCACGCCTGCCGCTCAATGGCCTGGGTACTGATGCCGGACCATCTGCATTGGCTGATCGAGTTGAAAGGCACGACGCTGGGTACGTTGATGCGCAGATTCAAATCCAGATCCAGTCTGGTTTTGCATCAGGCGAGGGTTGAGCATGACCCGGTGTGGCAGCCTGGGTATCAGGACCGAGCATTGAGACGGGAGGGAAGCATGGTTCAGGTCGCCAGATACATCGTTGCCAACCCCTTGCGTAATGGGCTGGTGAAGAGTGTCAGAGACTATCCACATTGGGATGCGATATGGCTTTGAATCGGTGGGAGAGCCTTCGCGGGTAAACCCGCACCCACAGGTACTGCGCAGGTCTTGAAGACTGCACATGACCCTGTGGGAGCGGGTTTACCCGCGAAAGGGCCGGGTCAGGCCGAAGCCGCAACCTGAGCCGGGCGCTTGACCTGTGGCTGCGAGGCGTTGGCCGCAGCACCCTCTTCGATCGCCTGCTGAATCGCCTTGCGACGACGCTCTTCGCTCCGGCGGCTGAAGTACCAGACAAAGAAGGTCACCAGCGACACCGACAGCAGAATCAGACTGGCCACGGCGTTGATCTCTGGCTTCACGCCCAAGCGCACCGCCGAGAACACTTCCATCGGCAAGGTGGTCGAGCCTGGGCCGGATACGAAGCTGGCCAACACCAGGTCATCCAGCGACAGGGCGAACGACATCATGCCGCCCGCCGCCAGCGATGGCGCGATCATCGGGATGGTGATCAGGAAGAACACCTTCCACGGCTTGGCACCCAGGTCCATCGCCGCTTCCTCGATCGACAGGTCCAGCTCACGCAGGCGTGCCGACACCACTACCGCCACATACGCCGCACAGAACGTGGTGTGGGCAATCCAGATGGTGACGATACCGCGCTCCTGCGGCCAGCCGATCATCTGCGCCATGGCCACGAACAGCAGCAACAGAGACAGACCGGTGATCACTTCAGGCATTACCAGCGGCGCGGTAACCAGGCCACCGAACAGCGTGCGGCCCTTGAAGCGGGTGACCCGGGTCAGCACGAAAGCTGCCAGGGTACCCAGCGCCACCGCCGCCACCGCCGTGTAGCAGGCGATTTCGAGCGAGCGCATCACCGAACCCATCAGCTGGGTGTTGTCGAGCAGGCCGACGTACCATTTGATCGACCAGCCGCCCCACACCGTCACCAGCTTGGAGGCGTTGAACGAGTAGATCACCAGGATCAGCATCGGCAGGTAGATGAACAGCAAGCCGAGCACCAGCATCAGCTTGGAGAAACTGAAGCGTTTCATGCGCGGCCCTCCATTTCTTTGGCCTGGCTGCGGTTGAACAGCAGGATCGGCACGATCAGGATCGCCAGCATCACCACCGCCAATGCAGACGCCACCGGCCAGTCACGGTTGTTGAAGAACTCCTGCCACAGCACTTTACCGATCATCAGGGTTTCCGGGCCGCCGAGCAGTTCAGGGATCACGAACTCGCCCACCACCGGGATGAACACCAGCATGCAGCCGGCGATGATGCCGTTCTTCGACAGCGGCACGGTGATTTTCCAGAAGCTGTTGAAGGTGCTCGACCCCAGGTCAGAAGCAGCCTCCAGCAACGAAGGGTCATGCTTAACCAGGTTGGCAAACAGCGGCAGGATCATGAACGGCAGGTACGAATAGACCACGCCGATGTACACCGCCAGGTTGGTGTTGAGGATCTGCAGTGGCTGGTCGATCAGCCCAGTCCACATCAGGAAACCGTTGAGCAAGCCGTTGTTGCTGAGGATGCCCATCCAGGCATAGACGCGGATCAGGATCGCGGTCCAGGTCGGCATCATGATCAGCAGCAGCAGGACCGTCTGGGTCTCCTTCTTGGCGTTGGCAATGGCGTAGGCCATCGGGAAGCCGATCAGCAGGCACAGAATGGTGCTGAAGAAGGCCATCTTCAACGACCCCAGGTAGGCCGAGATATACAGCTCATCCTCGGTCAACAGCCCATAGTTGGCCAGGTTGAGCACCAACTGAATCTTGTCTTCGACGTAGGTGTAGATCTCGGTATACGGCGGGATCGCCACGTCGGCTTCGGCAAAACTGATCTTCAGGACAATGAAGAACGGCAGCATGAAGAACAGGAACAGCCAGATGAACGGCACGCCGATCACCAGGTGCCGCCCCTCCGGGACCAGGCGCTGGAAGGCTCGCTTGAGCTTGCGCAGTTTCATGACCGCAGTACCACGCCGCTGTCGTCTTCCCACCATACGTACACTTCATCGCCCCAGGTCGGACGAGTGCCCTGGCGTTCGGCGTTGGCGACGAACGACTGGACAACCTTGCCGCTCGGCAGCTCGACGTAGAACACCGAGTGGCCGCCCAGGTAGGCGATGTCGTGGACCTTGCCGCGCGACCAGTTGTGCTCGCAGGTCGGCTGCTGGGTGGTGACCAGCATCTTTTCCGGGCGCAAGGCGTAGGTGATGTGCTTGTCTTCCACCGAGGTGGTGATGCCGTGGCCCACGTAGATCTTGCGCTCCAGCTCCGGGCTGGCAATGATCGCGTGGCCTTCGGCGTCGTCGACCACTTCACCTTCGAACAGGTTGACGTTACCGATGAATTCGCACACCAGGCGGCTGGTAGGCGTCTCGTAGATGTCCACCGGCGAGCCGATCTGGGCGATCCAGCCCAGGTGCATGATGGCGATGCGCTGGGCCATGGTCATGGCCTCTTCCTGGTCGTGGGTCACCATCACGCAGGTCACGCCTACGCGCTCGATGATCTCCACCAGTTCCAGCTGCATCTGCGAACGCAGTTTCTTGTCCAGCGCACCCATTGGCTCGTCGAGCAGCAGCAGCTTGGGGCGCTTGGCCAGCGAGCGGGCCAACGCCACACGTTGACGCTGGCCACCCGACAACTGGTGCGGCTTGCGCTTGGCGTACTGGGTCATGTGCACCAGCTTGAGCATCTCGGCCACACGGGCATCGATCTCGGCCTTGGGCATCTTGTCCTGCTGCAGGCCGAAGGCGATGTTCTGCGCCACGGTCATATGTGGGAACAGCGCGTAGGACTGGAACATCATGTTGATCGGCCGCTCGTAGGGCGGCATATCGGTGATGTCGACGCCATCGAGGAAAATCCGCCCTTCGGTTGGGCGCTCGAAGCCGGCCAGCATGCGCAGCAAGGTGGACTTGCCGGATCCGGAGCCACCCAGCAGGGCGAAGATCTCACCCTTGCGGATTTCCAGGGACACATCCTCTACGGCGATGGTTTCGTCGAACTTCTTCGTGACCCGGTCGATTTTGACCAGCACCTGCTTGGGTTGCTGGCCACCCTCGAGGGCTTTCTTATAGGCACCGGAGGCAACTGCCATGAGTGAAACTCCCAACAAGATTTGTGTGCCCGCCCCTGCTTGGACGGCGGGCCTGGATTGTTACTTGCCCGACTTGACCTTGGTCCAGCTACGGGTCATCAAACGTTGCACCTTGGGCGGCAACTCTGAATTCACGAACATCTTGTCCAGCACATCCTGCGGTGGGTAAACCGCAGCGTCGGTCCTCACGGCCTGGTCCATCAGGTCGCCAGCCTTGGGGTTCGGGTTGGCGTAACCGACGTAATCGCTGACCTGGGCGATAACCTCAGGTTTCAGCAAATAGTTGATGAAGGCATGCGCCTCTTTGACGTTCTTGGCGTCCTTGGGGATCGCCAGCACGTCGAACCAGAGGTTGCCGCCTTCCTTGGGAATGGCGTAGGCCAGGTTCACGCCCTTCTTCGCTTCTTCAGCGCGGGCCTTGGCCTGGAACACATCACCCGAGAACCCTGCCGCGACGCAAATGTCGCCGTTGGCCAGGTCGGTGATGTACTTGGACGAGTGGAAGTAGGTCACGTACGGGCGCACCGCCAGCAGCTTCTGCTCGGCCTTGGCGTAATCCTTGGGGTCGGTGCTGTTGGGGTCGAGGCCCATGTAGTTGAGCACCGCCGGGAGCATTTCGTCCGCCGAGTCGAGGAAGGCCACACCGCACTTGGCGAGCTTCTTCATGTTCTCGGGCTCGAACAAGACGGCCCAGGAGTCGATGGTGTCCACGCCCAGCGCGGCCTTCACCTTGTCGACGTTGTAACCGATGCCGTTGGTGCCCCACAGGTAAGGCACGGCGTACTGGTTGCCTGGGTCGTTCTTTTCCAGGCGCTTCATCAACGCCGGGTCGAGGTTGGCATAATTGGGCAGCAGGTTCTTGTCGAGCTTCTGGAACGCGCCCGCCTTGATCTGCTTGCCGAGGAAATGGTTGGACGGCACCACTACGTCATAGCCGGTGTTACCGGCCAGCAGTTTGCCTTCCAGGGTTTCGTTGGAGTCGAACACGTCCTGCACGGGCTTGATGCCCGTGGCTTTCTCGAAGTCCGCGAGTGTGGTCGGGCCGATGTAGTCGGACCAGTTATAGAGATGCACCGTTGGCGCCGCTTGGACGCTGCATGCCAGCGTCAGGCCCGCGCCGGCCATCAAGGCCTTGCGGAATACAGAAATAGACAAGTGGGTGGTCCTCACAATCAGTGCCTGGGTAGCGACAGTGCTGCCGCACACGCAAAACCGGCGCGCAACTTACCTTCGCAGCTTCGATGCCGCAATCATCAATTGCCTTTCACTGGCTCTGAGCCGGAAATCCCCGGCCCAGAGGTGCCGCATCGGGCTTACTTGCCCGACTTGATCTTGGTCCAGCTGCGGGTGATCACACGCTGGGCAGAAGCTTCAGGCGCAGCGATTGCGTACAGCTGCTTCTTCACTTCGGCAGGCGGGTAGATGCTCGGGTCGCTGGTAATGTCCTTGTCCACGAACTGGGTAGCCGCAGCATTGCCGTTCGGGAAGCGCACGGCGTTGGTGATTTCAGCCATGACTTCTGGCTGCATCAGGAAGTCCATGAACTGGTAGGCAGCGTCTTTATGCTCGGCATCTTTCGGGATGGCGACCATGTCGTAGAAAGTACCGGCACCTTCTTTCGGAATGATGTAGTCCACTTTGATCTTGTCGCCGGCTTCGTGGGCACGGGCCTTGGCCTGCTCGACGTCACCCGAATAACCGACGGCCACGCAGATGTTGCCGTTGGCCAGGTCGCCAATGTACTTGGACGAGTGGAAGTAGGTGATCGAAGGACGGACCTTGAGGAACAGGTCCTCGGCGGCCTTCAGGTCTTCTTTCTTGGTGCTGTTGCTCGGCAGGCCCAGGTAGTGCAGTGCGGCCGGCAGCATTTCGGTCGGGGCATCCAGGAAGCTTACGCCGCAGCTCTTGAGCTTGGCGATGTTCTCAGGCTTGAACACGGCGTCCCACGAGTCGATGTGGTCGACACCCAGCGCGGCCTTGACCTTCTCCGGGTTGTAGCCGATGCCGATGGAGCCCCACATGTACGGGAAGGCGTGCTTGTTGTCCTTGTCGCTGGCATCGCCAACGGCCTTGAGCAGGTCGGGGTCGAGGTTTTTCCAGTTCGGCAGTTTCGAACGGTCCAGTTCCTCGTACACACCCGCCTTGATCTGCTTGGCCAGGAAGTTGTTCGAGGGCACGACGATGTCATAGCCCGACTTACCTGCCAGCAGCTTGGCTTCCAGGGTTTCGTTGCTGTCGAAGACGTCGTACTTGACCTTGATACCGGTCTGCTTTTCGAACTTGGCGATGGTGTCCGGCGCGATGTAGTCCGACCAGTTGTAGACGTTCAACACCTTGTCGTCAGCCTGTGCAGCAGTAGCCATGGCACCCATCAGGGCTGCGGCCAGCAACGTCTTGCCCATTTTATTCATGCGTCATGCTCCAGAATTTTTTATTTAGCCATCTGTTCAGCAGCCAGGACCTACGGTGCAGAGCGCGCGGCGACTGAAACAGTCGCTAGTCTGGCAAGTTACAAGGCCCTGTATCAAGGAAAGCAGGACCCTGTAACGACTTAATGTCACATCGCTAGCCTAGCAGGTGCTCAGTTGATCGCCTCAAGGGTCAAATCGAGGCATTTGCGCGCCTTTTCCACCAGCTCGTCGATCTCCGCGTGGCTGATGACCAGCGGCGGCGCGATGATCATGGTGTCACCCACCGCACGCATGATCAGGCCGTTGTCGAAGCAGAAGGTGCGGCAGATCATGCCCACGCCCTTGCCTTCGTAACGGCTGCGGGTGGCCTTGTCCTTCACCAGCTCGATCGCACCGAGCATGCCCAGGCCGCGTACTTCACCCACCAGCGGGTGGTCCTGCAGTTCACGCAAACGCTTTTGCAAATACGGTGCCGCTTCTGTGCGCGCCTTCTCGACAATTTTCTCGTCGCGCAGGATGCGCAGGTTTTCCAGGCCCACCGCGGCCGCCACCGGGTGGCCGGAGTAAGTGAAGCCGTGGTTGAAATCGCCGCCTTCGCTGATCACCTTGGCCACGGTGTCACGCACGATCACACCGCCCATGGGGATGTAACCGGAGGTCAGGCCCTTGGCGATGGTCATCAGGTCGGGTTTGAGGTCGTAGTAGTCTGAGCCGAACCACTCGCCGGTACGGCCAAAACCGCAAATCACTTCGTCGGCGACGAACAGGATGTCGTACTTGGCGAGAATCTCCTTCACCTTCGGCCAGTAGGTTTCCGGCGGGATGATCACGCCGCCTGCGCCCTGGATAGGCTCGGCGATGAAGGCGGCGACGTTGTCTTCGCCCACTTCGAGAATTTTCTTTTCCAGCTGCTCGGCTGCCCACACACCGAACGCATCCGGGGTCATGTCGCCGCCTTCACCAAACCAGTACGGCTGCGGGATGTGCACGATGCCGGGAATCGGCAGGCCACCCTGCTCGTGCATGCCGCTCATGCCACCCAGGCAGGCACCGGCGAAGGTGGAACCGTGGTAGCCATTGATACGGCCGATGATGGTCTGCTTGTGCGGCTTGCCCTTCAGCGCCCAGTAGTGGCGCACCATGCGCAGCACGGTGTCGTTGCCTTCGGAGCCGGAGCCGGTGAAGAACACATGGGTCATGCCCTCGGGTGCCACATCGGTGATCGCCTTGGCCAGCTCAAGCGCCGGCGGGTGAGCGGTCTGGAAGAACAGGTTGTAGTACGGCAGCTCACGCATCTGCTTCTCGGCCGCCTGCACCAGTTCCTCGCGGCCATAACCGACCGCCACGCACCACAGGCCGGCCATGCCGTCGAGAATCTTGTGGCCCTCGCTGTCCCACAAATGCACACCCTGGGCCTTGGTGATGATGCGCGGCCCCTTCTCCTTCAGTTGCTTGTAGTCACTGAAGGGGGCGAGGTGATGCTCCCCACTGAGGGTTTGCCATTCACGGGTTTGCGGGTTGTTGACGCTCATGTGCTTCTCCGTAATTCGACCGCCGCGCTCCTGCGGCACCAGGGTTGATCAGACAGCGAACAGCAGGAACTCACGCTCCCACGAACTGATGACGCGTTTGAAGTTTTCGTGCTCGGCACGCTTGGTGGCGACATATCCGGTAATGAATTTTTTGCCCAGGTATTGCACCAGCGCACGGCTGTTTTCCATGCGTTCCAAGGCATCTTCGATGGTCAGTGGCAGGCGCAGGTTGCGGCGCTCATAACCACGGCCCTGTACCGGCGCGCTGGCCTCGATGCCTTCGACCATACCGATGTAGCCACACAGCAAGCTGGCGGCGATGGCCAGGTAAGGGTTGGCGTCGGCGCCCGGCAGGCGGTTCTCGACCCGGCGGCTTTGCGGGCCGGCATCCGGTACGCGCAAGCCGACCGTGCGGTTTTCTTCGCCCCACTCCACGTTCACCGGCGCCGAGGTGTCGGGCAGGAAGCGGCGGAACGAGTTGACGTTGGGCGCGAACAGCGGCAGCGCCTCGGGGATGAACTTCTGCAGGCCACCAATGTGGTTGAGGAATAGCGCGCTCATGCTGCCGTCTTCATTGCTGAAGATGTTCTTGCCGGTAGCCACGTCGACCACGCTCTGGTGCAGGTGCATGGCACTGCCCGGCTCGCCGGTCATCGGCTTGGCCATGAAGGTGGCGGCCACGTTGTGCTTGAGCGCCGCCTCGCGCATGGTGCGCTTGAACACCAGAATCTGGTCGGCCAGGTGCAGGGCGTCGCCGTGACGGAAGTTGATTTCCATCTGCGCCGTGCCGTCTTCGTGGATCAGCGTGTCGAGGTCCAGCTGCTGCAGTTCGCACCAGTCGTAGACGTCTTCGAACAGCGGGTCGAATTCGTTGGCGGCTTCGATGGAGAACGACTGACGGCCGGTCTCTGGGCGGCCGGAGCGGCCTACCGGGGGCTGCAGCGGGAAGTCCGGGTCTTCGCTGCGCTTGGTCAGGTAGAACTCCATCTCGGGCGCGACGATCGGCTGCCAGCCCTTGTCGGCGTACAGCTGCAGGACTTTCTTCAGCACGTTGCGCGGCGACAGTTCGACCGGGTTGCCCTTTTTGTCGTAGGTGTCGTGGATGACCTGGGCGGTCGGCTCGATGGCCCACGGTACAAGGAACACGGCGTTTTCGTCGGGGCGGCAGATCATGTCGATGTCGGCCGGGTCGAGCAGTTCGTAATAGATGTCGTCGTCGACGTAGTCGCCGGTCACCGTCTGCAGCAACACGCTCTCGGGCAGGCGCATGCCTTTTTCGGCGATGAATTTGTTGGTGGGCGAAATCTTGCCGCGCGTGATGCCGGTCAGGTCACTGATCATGCATTCGACTTCGGTGATCTTGTGCTCTTTCAACCAATCGGTGAGCTGGTCGAGGTTGTTACTCATAAATACCTCAGGAGGTAAGGTGGTCCACGTCTTGATTCTGGATGGAGTAGATTGCTAAAGCAAAAACCCACGCGCAGAGCCACAGTGGATACACTGAAATCAGCTGTGTCCGTAATGAGTTCGAAAGGCAGGAAGACGAAACGAAGGGCGGCAAGCCGCTACGAGGGCGGGCCTGGGAGCACCAAACGTCAATTATTGCGGCCAGGGCGACCACGCCATTGACGATGCTTGCAGAAACGACGGATGTACCTGATGACACCGCGCAGGCAGTGCTTTCAGGTCGCGGCAAGCGGACCATGTGACCCTCGTATTATTGTGTTCTGGGTTGAGACCGAGCTTAGCCTTGTTCATTTTTTTACACAACACCTCCGTAAAAAATAAAACACGGTGCACCGGAGATAGCCCTTTACGCGGTAAATAGCGGATAATGCTTTGCCCCGATATGCAGCAAATCTGCCGTAGATGTGCCATTTCAGGGCATCATGGGGTTGGCTTGACATCAGTATGGCTTTTCGATTGACTGGTCCTGCAAGCCCCCCTTGATTGATATTTTTAACAACAAAGGTGTTGCATCATGTCGGTACCCCCGCGTGCCGTTCAGCTTAACGAAGCGAACGCGTTCCTTAAGGAACATCCTGAGGTTCTCTACGTTGACCTTCTGATTGCAGATATGAATGGTGTGGTGCGTGGCAAGCGCATTGAGCGCACCAGCCTCCACAAGGTTTACGAGAAAGGCATCAACCTGCCGGCCTCCCTCTTCGCCCTGGACATCAACGGTTCCACCGTCGAAAGTACCGGGCTGGGCCTGGACATCGGCGATGCTGACCGCATCTGCTATCCAATCCCCGACACGCTCTGTAACGAGCCGTGGCAAAAACGCCCCACCGCCCAGCTGCTGATGACCATGCACGAACTGGAAGGCGAGCCATTCTTCGCCGACCCACGCGAAGTGCTGCGTCAGGTGGTGAGCAAGTTCGATGAATTGGGCCTGACTATCTGCGCCGCATTCGAACTGGAGTTCTACCTGATCGACCAGGAGAACGTGAACGGCCGCCCGCAGCCACCACGCTCGCCAATTTCGGGTAAGCGCCCGCAGTCGACCCAGGTGTACCTGATCGACGACCTCGACGAATATGCCGACTGCCTGCAGGACATCCTCGAAGGCGCGAAAGAGCAAGGCATCCCAGCCGACGCCATCGTCAAGGAAAGCGCCCCGGCGCAGTTCGAAGTCAACCTGCACCACGTGGCCGACCCGCTCAAGGCCTGCGACTACGCGGTACTGCTCAAGCGGTTGATCAAGAACATCGCCTACGACCATGAAATGGACACCACCTTCATGGCCAAGCCCTACCCGGGCCAGGCAGGCAACGGCCTGCATGTACACATTTCCGTGCTGGACAAAGATGGCAACAACATCTTCACCAGCGAGGATCCCGAGCAGAACGCCGCGCTACGTCATGCTGTCGGCGGTGTGCTCGAGACCCTGCCCGCGTCCATGGCGTTCCTTTGCCCGAACGTCAACTCGTACCGCCGCTTTGGCGCACAGTTCTACGTGCCGAACGCGCCAAGCTGGGGCCTGGACAACCGCACTGTCGCACTGCGCGTGCCAACCGGCTCGGCGGACGCTGTACGTCTCGAGCACCGCGTGGCCGGTGCCGACGCCAACCCGTACCTGATGATGGCTGCCGTGCTGGCAGGCGTGCACCATGGCCTGACCAACAAGATCGAGCCAGGCGCGCCGATCGAAGGCAACTCGTACGAGCAGCTGGAGCAGAGCCTGCCGAACAACCTGCGTGATGCCCTGCGCGAGTTGGACGACAGCGAGATCCTCAACAAGTACATCGATCCTAAGTACATCGACATCTTTGTCGCGTGCAAGGAGAGCGAGCTGGAGGAGTTCGAACACTCGATCTCCGACCTCGAGTACAACTGGTACCTGCATACCGTGTAAACGAAAACGCCGCCCACAAGGGCGGCGTTTTTCATTCCAGGCCGTGTCGCCTGCTTCGCGGGTAAACCCGCTCCCACAGGGATAGCGCCAGCCTCAGGTCCGGTGAAGATCCTGTGGGAGCGGGTTCACCCGCGAAGAGGCCGGCACAGGTTTACAGGGCCTTCTCGAAAATCTTCGAATTACGCTGGTAGTTGTACAGCGAAGCCCGCGCCGCCGGCAGCCGCTCTACCCCACTCGGCGCAAAGCCGCGCTCGCGGAACCAGTGCGCAGTGCGCGTTGTGAGCACAAACAAGGTATTCAAGCCCATCTGCCGCGCCCGGCTCTCGATGCGCTCCAGCAGCTCGTCCCCACGCCCACCATGGCGGTACTCCGGGTTCACTGCCAGGCACGCCAGCTCCCCCGCCTCGGAATCGGCAATCGGGTACAGCGCCGCACAGGCGATGATCATGCCTTCACGCTCGACCACGCTGAACTGTTCGATCTCGCGCTCCAGCACCTCGCGCGAACGGCGCACCAGAATGCCCTGTTCTTCCAGCGGGCTGATCAACTCCAGCAAGCCGCCAACGTCCTCGATGCTCGCCTCGCGCACCACTTCGAACTGCTCCTGCGACACCAGCGTACCGCCACCACCACGGGTGAACAGCTCGGTCAGCAGCGCACCATCCTCGGCATAGCTGACGATATGGCTACGTGCCACGCCGCCTTTGCAGGCCTCGGCTGCGGCATCCAGCAGTTCGCCCTGGTAATCGCTGCCCAGGCGCTGCAGATGCGGGGCAACCTGCTGCGGGCGCAGTTCGCGCACCAGTTTACCGTCGGCGTCCAGCAGGCCAGGCTCGGCGCCGAACAACAGCAACTTGTCGGCGCCCAGCTCGATGGCCGCACGGGTAGCCACGTCTTCGCAGGCCAGGTTGAAAATTTCCCCGGTAGGCGAGTAGCCCAGGGGCGACAACAGGACGATGGAACGCTCGTCGAGCAGACGGCTGATGCCCTTGCGGTCGACCCGGCGCACTTCACCGGTGTGGTGGTAATCAACCCCTTCAAGCACGCCAATCGGCCGTGCGGTCACCAGGTTGCCGGATGCCACGCGCAAGCGCGAGCCCTGCATGGGCGAAGCGGCGATATCCATCGACAGGCGCGCTTCGATGGCCAGGCGCAGGGCGCCGACAGCATCGATCACGCAGTCCAGCGTGGCGGCATCGGTAATGCGCATGCCCCGATGGTAGTGCGGGGTCAGGCCGCGATCGGCCAGGCGGCTTTCGATCTGTGGGCGCGAACCATGTACCAGCACCAGGCGCACGCCCAGGCTGTGCAGCAGTACCAGGTCGTGGACGATATTGCCGAAGTTAGGGTGCTCCACCCCATCGCCAGGGAGCATGACCACGAAGGTGCAGTCGCGATGGGCATTGATGTACGGGGAGGCATGACGCAGCCAGTTGACGTAATCGGGCATGACAGGGCCTGTGGATAAGTGGACGGAGAACGGCGATACAGGGGGCGTTCAGAATCATCGTCGGAACAGGCTTGCGGTCACGCGCGGTCTCCTCTAGGCAGGAACGAATCAGTTCGATTGACGTTTAGTGCAGGCAATAGTGCCGAATCAAGTCACGCAATAGACGCACGGTAGGCTCGATTCGTGACATTTCAAGGTATTCGCCGGGCTGGTGGGCACAGGCGATGTCGCCAGGGCCCAGCACGATGGTCTGGCAACCCAGCTGCTGAAGATAAGGCGCTTCGGTGCCGAACGCCACCGCTTCGGCGCGGTGGCCGGTCAGCCGTTCCGCGACGTGTACCAGCTCGGCATCGGCGGCCTGTTCGAACGGCGGCACCTCCGGGAACAGTGGCGCGTAGTCGATGCGTACATCATGACGCTCCGCCACGGGCACCAGCTTTTCGCGAATGGCCGCGCGCAGTTGCTCCACGTCCATGCCCGGCAGCGGCCGCAGGTCGAATTCCAGGGCACATTGGCCGCAGATACGGTTGGGGTTGTCACCCCCGTGGATGCAACCAAAGTTCAGGGTCGGGGTCGGCACGGTGAACTGCGGGTTGCGGTAGGTTTGCTGCCATTGCTGGCGCAGGCCCATCAGCTCGCCCATCACCGCGTGCATGGCTTCCATGGCGCTGCGGCCCAGGCTTGGGTCCGACGAATGGCCGCTGCGCCCAAGGATGTCGATGCGGTCCATGAGAATGCCCTTGTGCATGCGGATCGGCCGCAGCCCGGTAGGCTCACCGATAACCGCCGCACGACCAAGAGGCTGGCCGGCCTCGGCCAGGGCGCGGGCGCCGGACATGGAGCTTTCTTCGTCACAGGTAGCGAGGATCAACAGCGGCTGCTTGAAGTCGTGCTCCAGCAGCGGGATGACCGCTTCGATGACCAGGGCGAAGAAGCCCTTCATGTCGCAGCTGCCCAAGCCAACCCAACGGCCATCGGCCTCGGTCAGCTTCAGCGGGTCGCTGGCCCACAGCTGTTCGTCATACGGAACGGTATCGCTGTGCCCGGCCAGCACCAGGCCTCCCGGGCCGGTGCCGCGACTGGCCAGCAGGTTGAACTTGCCGGGGCTGACCTGTTGGATGTCACACCTGAAACCCAAGTCGCCCAGCCAGCCCGCCAGCAGGTCGATGACCTGGCGGTTGGACTGGTCCAGCGCGGGATGGGTGCAACTGACCGAAGGCGCGGCGATCAAGGCGGCGAACTGGTCTTTCAGCGTCGGCAACGGCATGCGCGTACTCCTCGGAAGCGTTGCCCATCATAGGACTATCCGCTGTCTGGAATAAACCGTTGAGGGCGGACTGCTGTAGACTCTCCGCCAACCACGCCCCCTCTTTCGAGTCTGTGATGCACAAAGAAACCGAACTGAAGCTCCGCGCCAGCCGCGAGACCCTTGCCGCCCTGCGCGAGCACCCTCTGCTGAAAAAGCGCAACAAGTCCGGCTGGCAGACCCGTGAACTGCTCAACCAGTACTTCGACACCCCCGAGCGTGAGTTGTCCGCCGCCCGTGTCGCGCTGCGCCTGCGCCGCGATGGCGACGCCATCATCCAGACCCTCAAATGCCGCGGTACCAGCGTGGCCGGCCTGTCCGAGCGCAACGAGTACGAATGGAACCTGGACAAGGTCAAGCTCGACCTGAAAAAGCTGGACGCCACTTGCTGGCCCGAGCAGTTGGCCAACCTGGACAAGAAAACCATCAAGCCGCTGTTCACCACCGACTTCAGCCGTGAATACGCCGAAATCGCCTGGGGCCGTGGCAAGAGCAAGGTGGTGATCGAGGCGGCGCTGGACCAGGGTTTCGTGATCGCCGGCAAGCGCAAGGAAGAGATCTGCGAGCTGGAGCTGGAGCTGCGCGAAGGTGACCCGCAAGCATTGCTGGAACTGGCCGCCGAACTCGCCGCCAGCCTGCCACTGATGCCCTGCGACATCAGCAAGGCCGAGCGCGGCTACCGACTGCTGGAGCCGGACAGCTACGAGCTGGGCCTGCCGCATACCGAGCTGGAAGCCGAAATGGCCTTGGACGACGCCTATGCCGCCCTGGCCTGGCAGCTGCTGGGCAGCAGCCAGCGCCTTGCCGAGCAGTACCGCCACAACGGCCACTGGCGCCTGCTGCAGGACTGGGTCGAGTGCCTGAGTGAACTGCGTGCCCTCACCGCCAGCCTGGGCCAGGCGGCACCGCGCGCGACCACCCGCGACCTGCGCGCCAGCCTTGACGCGCTGCTCGAAGACTGGCGCCCGCTGGTTCAGGCCGGCAACGATGACGAAGATATCCGCCGCGCCGCGCCCGAGCAGTTCGCCGAAGAGCTGGAAGACGTACGCTGGGGCCAGTTCTCACTGGAAACCTCGCGCTGGCTGCTGGCCCGCGCCTGGACCACAGAGCGCAAGGGCCGTGGCGAGCGCCAGGGCAAGGCGCAGCTGGCCAGCTGGCTGGGGCACCTGCTGGGCGAGGAAGGCCGAGCGTTGAAGCTGCCACTGTACACCCAGCGCCCGGAAGACCTGGCCGAGCAGTTGCCACGTATCGAGCAACTGCTGGCCTGGCTGCACCACGCCCGCCAGGTGCTGGAAGCACCGCAAATGGACCGCCTGTATGGCGACCTGAAGAAGCTGCATGAGCTGGCCGAACTGCCGATCAGCGATGAAGTGCTGGAAGCGCGTATCGAGCAGGCTCGGGCAGTGGATCAGAGTCGCGGTTGGAAGCACCTGCTCAAGGCTTGATCCCCTCTGGAGGCTAACACAGCCTTTGTAGGAGCGGCCTTGTGTCGCGAAAGGGGTGCGAAGCACCCCCAGGATTTGTGCAATTAAGCTGATATTGCTGGGGCCGCTTTGCGGCCCTATCGCGACACAAGGCCGCTCCTACAAGGGACCGCGCCAGCAGGTTTGAAGCTGCCTCACCGCGACAGTGGCAGGCTGGTGGTGGACTTGATCTCCGACAGCGCCACAATCGAGTTCACTTCCTGAATGCCCGGCACGTTCGACAGCTTTTCGAAGAAGAAGCGCTCGTAAGCTTCGATGTCCGATGTGACGATGCGCAGCAAAAAGTCCACAGACCCCATTAGCACATAACACTCCAGCACCTCCGGAAACCCGCGGATCGCCTCGGTGAATTCGGTAAAGTTGGAACGCCCGTGAGCATTGAGCTTCACCTCGGCAAAAATCTGCGTGTTCAGGCCGACCTTCTTGCGGTCCAGCAAGGTTACCTGCCCGCGAATTACCCCCTCTTCCTTCAACCGCTGAATACGCCGCCAGCACGGCGATTGCGAAAGCCCCACGCGCTCGGCGATCTGTGCACTGGACAGTGAAGCGTCCTCTTGCAGTAGTTCGAGAATACGGCGATCGTAGGCGTCCAGCTGGCTGTGCATTGATATGCCTCCAAATACGCGACCTATGAATTGATCAATTCGCAAAGCCCGCGAAAAGATCAAATCATAGCGAAAAAATACCCCGACCAACGTGCAAGAATTTCTCCCACATTTGCGGAGACCAGCATGAACGCACAGCCCCGTACCGACGCCTGGGCCGCCAACAACGCCCACAGCACCGTGCACTATCGCCTGCAGGCCGAAGCCGAGCCTGACAGCCTGTGCCGGGTGCTCAACCTGTTCGCCCTGCAATTCCTGACCCCGCACAGCGTGCAGGTCAACCAGCAGGGAGACTGGCTGAACATTGAAGTCGGCATCGGCGGTTTGAGCTGGCACCGGGCCGAGGTGATTGCGCAGAAACTGCGTAACCTGGTGTGTGTTGGCGAAGTAAGCCTGACCAACCTGCAACGGGTGGAACTGGCCGCGGTCTGACAGCGCTGCTGTGGCTGTGCAGCAAAACCCCGAAACCTTTCACCTCCGATGCCTCTGCGCCGCCCGGCTAGCCTTGATCAGCACGCTCTCATCAGGCACGGACGCCCACCATGCATACCCCCGACAGCCCGGCACTCGACCTCAACTGCGTGCTCGAAGCTCTGCTCGCCGACCAGCGCTTGCATGCCAACGACACCTTGCAAGTACTCGAACACGCCACCACCCACCCCACAGGCCACCCGCTGGAGCAGATCGCTGCTTGCAGCCTGGAAGACCGCCACCACACCGGCCAACCCCTGGACCTGGACCACCTCTGCCAATGGCTGGCCAACAAGGTTGGCCAGCCCTACTTGCGCATCGACCCCATGCAACTCGACCTGCCCCAGGTCGCCGGCTTGATCTCCCCTGCCTTCGCCCAGCGCCATGGCATTCTCATCGTCGCCGCCGATGCGTCCAGCGTTACCGTCGCCAGCGCCCAGCCCTATCAGGATGACTGGCAGGCAGACCTGGCCCGTAGCCTCGGCAGATCAGTTCGGCGCGTGCTGGCCAGCCCGCTACAGATCCGCCAGTCCGGGCAGTCGTTTCAGCATCTGGCCCAATCGGTAAAAGGCGCGCAGTACCAGCAGTCGACGAGCCTGGGCGAACTCGAGCAATTGCTGGAACTGGGCAAGCGCCAGGCCGAGGCCGGTGCCGACGACGCGCACATCGTGCATATCGTCGATTGGCTGCTGCAGTACGCCATTGAACAGCGCGCCAGCGATGTCCACTTGGAGCCCCGCCGCGAACAGGGCCAGCTGCGTTACCGCATTGACGGCCTGTTGCACACTGTCTATGCCTTCCCAGCCAGCGTCACCCTGGCGCTGGTCAGCCGCCTGAAACACCTGGGCCGCATGGATGTGGCAGAAAAGCGCCGGCCGCAGGACGGTAGGTTGCAAAGCCGCCTGCCAGGCGGCAGTGAAGTGGAGCTGCGGCTATCCACCCTGCCCACCCCGTTTGGCGAAAAACTGGTGCTGCGCCTGTTCGACCCGCAGCAGCTGCAGGAGGGCTTCGACCACCTCGGCCTGCAAGGCCAGCAATTGGCCCAGTGGCAAGGCCTGCTGCACCAGCGCCAGGGCATTATCCTGGTGACTGGCCCCACCGGTTCCGGCAAGACCAGCACCCTGTACGCCAGCCTCAAGCTGCTGGCCACGCCGCAGGTCAACCTGTGCACCATCGAAGACCCCATCGAGCGCCTCGACCCTGCCTTCAACCAGCTGCAGGTGCAGCCCGCGCTGGACCTGGGTTTTGCCAACGGCGTGCGGGCCATGCTGCGCCAGGACCCGGATATCATCATGATCGGCGAAATCCGTGACCGCGAAACCGCCCTGGTGGCGGTGCAAGCTGCACTCACCGGGCACCTGGTGCTGTCGACCCTGCATACCAACGATGCTTGCGCAGCAATCACACGCTTGCTTGAGCTGGGCGTAGCCGACTACCTGATCAAGGCGACGCTGATCGGGGTCATGGCCCAACGCCTGGTGCGCACCGTGTGCACGGACTGCCAGGCACGTTCATCAGCCACTTGCCAAACCTGCCGAGGCACCGGTTTTCATGGGCGCACGGGCTTGTTCGAGCTGTTGCAGCCCAGCGAAAGCCTGCGTGCATTGATCGGTCCCCACGCCGACCTGGCACATTTACGGCGCCAGGCACTGGCCGACGGCCTGGTTGACCTGCGTCGCTGCGGAGAAGCAAAGGTGGCTAGCGGACAGACCCGTGCGGAGGAAGTGCTACGCGTCTGTAACTGACGAAAAGTCCTTTGTATTCAAGGAACTTGCCTCGTCCGAAAAGATCCAACCGCGCATCTTCAACCCTCACCCTTCGAGGTGTTTCAACATGCGTCTCAAAACCGCCATCGCCGCCGCTGCCTTGCTCTCGCTGCCTATCGGCTCGGCCATGGCCGATACCTTCTGGCGTAACGTGATGACTTCCGGTGCCACTACGGCATCGAGCTACCTGACCTCGCGCGACCACAAGCTGGTCGTGGCCGCGCAGGATGACGCCAGCAGCTTCGTCGCCAGCGAAGGCGCGATTCGCGGGCCGTTCCTGGAAGCGGCCATGCGCCAGGCACGGGCAGAGAACCCGGGGATGCAAGCGTCCGACATGGAGCTGGCCAATGCCATCCTGGCGAAGAATGCGGTAGCCGAGTAACCGCGTCGTCTGCGTCGCGGGCAAGCGCCCGCGACGCACCCACCACCGAACTCAGCGATACGCCTCCACCGGCACACAAGCACAGAACAAATTCCTGTCCCCATACACGTTGTCCACCCGGTTCACCGCCGGCCAGTACTTATGCTGGCGCGCATGAGCACTGGGTGCCACTGCCTGCTCCAGGCTATACGGCCTGTCCCACACCCCCAGTACATCCGCCAGGGTATGCGGCGCATGTTTGAGCGGGTTGTTCTCCGCTGGCCAGTTGCCCTCCTGCACCTCGGCAATTTCCGCCCGAATCGCCAGCATGGCCTCGACAAACCGGTCCAGCTCGGCCTTCGATTCACTTTCGGTCGGTTCCACCATCAGCGTGCCCGGCACCGGGAACGACATGGTCGGCGCATGGAAGCCATAGTCCATCAGGCGCTTGGCGACATCCTCCTCGCTGATGCCGGTCAGGGCCTTCAACGGCCGCAGGTCGAGGATGCACTCATGCGCCACACGCTGGTTTCGCCCGCGATAGAGCACCGGGAAAGCACCTCCCAGCTGGCTGGCCAGGTAGTTGGCCGAGAGAATCGCTACCTCGCTGGCATCGGCCAGCTGCGGGCCCATCATGGCGATATACATCCAGCTGATCGGCAAAATGCTTGCGCTGCCCCAGGGCGCGGCACTGACCGCGCTGTTGTTCGGGTCCAACCCCGGCACCGGCACCACAGGGTGGCTGGCGACGAACGGCGTAAGGTGCGCGCGAATACCAATCGGCCCCATGCCCGGGCCGCCGCCGCCATGGGGGATGCAGAAGGTCTTGTGCAGGTTCATGTGCGAAACATCGGCCCCAATGTCCGCCGGGCGCGCCAAGCCCACCTGGGCATTGAGGTTGGCACCGTCCATGTACACCTGGCCGCCGTGCTGGTGCACCACCTCGCAAATTTCGCGTATGCCCTCTTCGTACACGCCATGGGTCGAGGGGTAGGTGATCATAAGGCACGACAGGCGCTCCCCCGCCGCGTGGGCTTTGGCCTTGAGGTCGGCCAGGTCGACGTTGCCATCGTTGTCGCAATCGACGATCACCACTTCCATGCCAGCCATCTGCGCTGACGCCGGGTTGGTACCGTGCGCTGACGACGGGATCAGGCACAACGTGCGCTGCGGCTGGTGACGGCTGCGGTGGTAGCGGGTTATCGCCATCAGGCCGGCGTACTCGCCCTGAGCACCGGAGTTGGGCTGCATGCAGATGGCATCGAAGCCTGTGATCGCGCACAGCCAGCTTTCCAGCTCGTCGATCATCGCCTTGTACCCGCTGGCCTGGGACGCTGGGGCAAACGGATGCAGGTGAGCGAAACCGGGCCAGGTGATGGGTATCATCTCGCTGGTGGCGTTGAGTTTCATGGTGCAGGAGCCCAGCGGGATCATCGACTGGTTAAGCGCCAGGTCCTTGTTCTCCAGCTGCTTGAGGTAGCGCAGCATCTCGGTTTCGCTGTGGTGTAGGTTGAATACCGGGTGGGCAAGCAAGGGGGTGCGCCGTACCAGGCTGGCGGGAATGCCTTCAGGCAGGGCCAACTGGTCGAGGGCGGCGATTTCCAGGCCGTGATCCACGCCTAGGAAAATATCGAGCAGGCGCAGCACCGTATGCTCGTTGCACGTTTCATCCAGGCTCACGCCCAAATGCCCGCGCCCTAGAATGCGCAGGTTGATGTGCGCCGCTTCGGCGCTTTCGATGATGGCCGCCTGCGCCCCGCCAACATCCAGGGTAAGGGTGTCGAAGAAGTGCTGGTTGAGCCGCTTGATGCCTTTGGCCTCAAGGCCGGCGGCCAGGATGAAGGTCAGCCGGTGCACGCGCTGGGCGATGCGTTGCAGGCCTTCCGGGCCGTGGTACACCGCGTAGAAGCCGGCAATGTTGGCCAGCAGCACCTGGGCCGTGCAGATGTTGGAGTTGGCCTTCTCGCGGCGGATATGCTGCTCGCGGGTTTGCAGGGCCATACGCAATGCCGTGTTACCACGGGCGTCGCGCGATACGCCGATGATGCGCCCCGGCATGGCCCGTTTGTAGTCGTCGCGGCAGGCGAAATAGGCCGCGTGGGGCCCGCCGTAGCCCATCGGCACACCAAAGCGCTGGGTCGAGCCCAGCACCACATCGGCACCCAGTTCCCCCGGTGGCGCCAGCACCACCAGGCTGAGCAGGTCGGCCGCCACGCAGGCCAGGGCCTGTTGGCTGTGCAACTGGTCGATCAGCGGGCGCAAGTCGCGCACTTCGCCATGGGTGTCGGGGTACTGCAGCAAAGCGCCGAACACCGCGTGATTGGCAAGGTTATCCACAGCATCGACGATCAGCTCGAAGCCGAAGCCCTCGGCGCGGGTCTTGAGTACCGACAGGGTCTGCGGGTGGCAGTGTTCGTCGGCGAAGAACGCGTTGCTCTTGTTGCGCGCCACCCGCTTGGCCAGGGCCATGGCCTCGGCGGCGGCGGTGGCTTCATCGAGCAGCGAGGCATTGGCCAGGGCCAGGCCGGTGAGGTCGATGACCATCTGCTGGAAGTTCAGCAGCGCCTCGAGCCGGCCCTGGGCAATTTCCGGTTGGTAGGGCGTGTAGGCGGTGTACCAGCCGGGGTTTTCCAGCACGTTGCGCAGGATGACCGTGGGGGTGATGGTGCCGTGGTAGCCCATGCCGATCAGGCTGGTCCACACCTGGTTCTGTTCGGCGTAACCGGCGAGCTTGGCCAGGGCGGCCTGTTCGTCCAGCGCCGCCGGCAGGTCGAGGGGGCGATTGAGGCGGATGTCAGGCGGTACGGTCTGCTCGATCAGCTCGTTGCGGCTGGCGACGCCCAGCACCTTGAGCATGGCCTGCTGCTCGGCGGCATCGGGGCCCAGGTGGCGACGCAGGAAAGGGTTGAGCTCTTGCAGTTGATGCAGGGATGGCGACTGGGACATGACGACGCTCTCTTCCTAGACCGGGTCTCATGGAGACTTACAAGTCTAGGAAGGGATTGCCGATTCTGCGGGGAAACTTGCTCACAGGCCTGGCCTCTTCGCGGCTAAAGCCGCGAAGCAGGCGACGCGGTGTTACTCGCCGATAGCTGCTGCGTAACCAGCAGCGTCAAGCAGCTTGTCCAGCTCGGCCTTGTCGCTTGGCTTCAGTTTGAAGATCCACGCGCCGTACGGTTCTTCGTTGAGCTGCTCTGGGCTGTCGGCCAGTTCTTCGTTGACGGCAATCACTTCACCACCGATCGGGGCGTAGATGTCCGAAGCGGCCTTGACCGACTCGACCACGCCGGCAGCGTCGCCAGCGGCGAATACCTTGCCGACTTCGGCCAACTCGACGAACACCACGTCACCCAAGGCTTGCTGGGCGTGGTCGCTGATACCCACGGTCACGCTGCCGTCGGCTTCCAGGCGAGCCCATTCATGGCTTTCGGCAAAACGCAGGTCGGCGGGGATATTGCTCATGTCTTGAATTCCTCGATTGGCTCAGCGGTACGCCCGCCGGTTGATAATTGTTCAGATCAGGATCTTGCCGTGGCGCACGAAGGTCGGTTTGACCACCCGCACCGGGTACCATTTGCCGCGAATTTCCACTTCGGCCCGGTCACCGGTCGCCATGGGCACGCGCGCCAGGGCAATGGACTTGCTCAGCGTAGGTGAGAAACTACCACTGGTGATCTCCCCTTCGCCAATCCCGGCTACGCGCACCACCTGGTGGGCACGCAGCACGCCGCGCTCTTCCAGCACCAGACCGACCAGTTTCTCCTGCACACCGCGCTCGATTTCCGCCAACAGGCCGGCACGGCCGATGAAGTCGCGCTCGGCGGGCTCCCAGGCGATGCTCCAGCCCAGGTTGGAAGTGAGCGGAGTGTGGTTTTCGTCGATGTCCTGGCCGTACAGGTTCATGCCGGCTTCCAGGCGCAACGTATCGCGGGCGCCAAGGCCGCTCGGGGCAATGCCGGCGCCGACCAGGTCGTTGAAGAAGGCCACTGCTTGATCGCCTGGAAAGATGATCTCCAGGCCGTCTTCACCGGTGTACCCGGTGCGGGCAATGAACCAGTCACCTTCGGCGACGCCTTCGAACGGGCGCAGTTCACGAATCAGGGCCGCGCGTGCAGGGCTGAGCAAAGCGGCGACCTTTTCGCGGGCATGCGGCCCCTGGATGGCGAGGATGGCCAGGTCGGGACGGGGCTGGAAGTTCACGGCGAAACCGGCCCGCTGCTGCTCTAACCAGTCGAGCACTTTGGCTCGGGTGGCGGCATTGGTGACCAGGCGGTAGCCGTTTTCCATGCGGTAGACGAGCAAGTCGTCGATTACCCCACCCTGCTCGTGGAGCAGCGGGCTGTACAGTGCCTTGCCGACGTCGTCGAGGCGGGCCACGTCGTTGGCCAGCAAACGCTGCAGCCAAGCGGTGGCATCGGTGCCGTCGACATCGATCACGGTCATATGGGAAACATCGAAGACGCCGCAGTCGCTGCGCACCTGATGGTGCTCCTCGACCTGCGAGCCATAGTGCAGGGGCATGTCCCAGCCACCGAAATCGACCGTCTTGGCGCCTAGCGCCAGATGCAGGTCATACAAAAGCGTGCGCTGTCCCATGGGTTTCTCCTTCCGGGCGTGGCGAAGCGGCGGCGGTCGATGACGTGGGTCGTCAGCTCTTGTTGTAAGTACCCGCCGCGCGAATGCCGCGCATTGTAGCCGCAAGGTCGCCAGCTGGCACCCTCAGTGACTGTGACCGGGTCGACGTGCCGAGCGGCGGATCAGGCCGATGACCGGCAACAGGCCCACCAGCACCAGCGTCAATGCTGGCAGCGAGGCACGCGCCCACTCGCCCTCGCTGGTCATCTCGAATACCCGCACGGCGAGGGTGTCCCAGCCGAACGGTCGCATCAGCAAGGTGGCTGGCATTTCCTTGAGCACGTCGACGAACACCAACAATGCCGCGCTAAGGGCACCGGGTACCAGCAGCGGCAGATACACCTTGAAAAACAATCTTGCGCCACCGACACCGAGGCTTCGGGAGGCTTCGGGCAGTGACGGGCGAATGCGTTCCAGGCTGCTCTCCAGTGGCCCGTAAGCCACTGCGATGAAGCGCACCAGGTAGGCCAGCAGCAACGCCGAAAGGCTGCCTAGCAGCAGCGGCTTGCCGGCCCCGCCCAGCCAGCTGGACAGCGGGATGACCAGGTGGTTGTCGAGGTAACTGAAGGCCAGCATGATCGACACCGCCAACACCGAACCGGGCAAGGCATACCCCAGGTTGGCCAGGCCAACCCCGGCGCGAATACCGCCGGTCGGCGCCTGGCGCCGGGCAAAGGCCAGCAGCAGTGCCACGCATACCGTGACCAGCGCCGCCATGCCGCCCAGGTACAGGGTGTGCAGCACCAGGCCGACATAACGCTCGTCCAGGTCATGCCGACCGCGCTGCCAGAACCACACCAACAGTTGCAGCAGTGGGATGACAAAAGCGCAGGCGAACACCAGCAGGCACCAACCACTGGCCAGCAACGCCTTGACCCCACGCAGGTGATACAGCGCCTGCGCGCGCGGCCGTTCGTTGCCACTGCGGCTAGCACCGCGCGCGCGGCGCTCGCCGTACAGCACCAGCATGACGGCCAACAGCAGCAGGCTGGCCAGTTGGGCTGCACTGGACAAGCTGAAGAAGCCGTACCAGGTCTTGTAGATGGCAGTGGTGAAGGTGTCGAAGTTGAACACCGCCACCGCACCGAAATCGGCCAGGGTTTCCATCAGTGCCAACGCGATGCCGGCGCCGATCGCCGGTCGCGCCATGGGCAGTGCCACACGCCAGAATGCCTGCAGGGGCGACAGCCCGAGCACCCGCGCCGCCTCCATCAGGCCCTTGCCTTGGGCCAGGAACGCCGTGCGTGCCAGCAAGTAGACATAGGGGTAGAACACCAGCACCAAAACGATGATCACCCCGCCGGTGGAACGCACCCGAGGCAGGCGCATTGGCCCGAACACTTCACGCAGGGCGCTTTGCACCGGCCCGGCGAAGTCCAGCAGGCCGACGAAGACGAACGCCAGTACATAGGCCGGGATGGCGAACGGCAGCATCAGCGCCCAGTCCAGCCAGCGCCGACCGGGGAACTCGCAGAGGCTGGTGAGCCAGGCGAGGCTGACGCCCAGCACGGTGACGCCGATGCCTACACCCACCACCAGCGTCAGGGTATTGCCGAGCAGGCGAGTCATCTGGGTGTCGAGCAGGTGCGACCAGATCTGCAGATCAATCGATTGCCAGGACAGCAGCAGCACGCTCAGGGGCAGCAGCACCAGGGCGGCGATCAAGGAGACCGGTAAGTACCAGCGGCGTTGGGGGGTGTGGGGCAAGTTGACTGTCTCTGTGGCTGATTTGCGACCGCTCGGCGGTCGTTCGCGGGCATGCCCGCTCCCACAGGGGCCGCAGGATGCTTGAATCCTGTGCAGTTCCTGTGGGAGCGGGCGTGCCCGCGAAAGGGCCCTGATAGGCCCCGGAAGGATAAAGCCTGGCGCTTAGTTGTAGCCAGCCCGATCCATCAGGCGAATGGCTTCAGCCTGGCGCTTGCCAGCGATTTCCACTGGAATGCTGTCGGCCTTGAAGCTGCCCCACGCAGCCACTTCATCCGATGGTTTGACCTTCGGGTTGGCCGGGAACTCCTGGTTGATGTCGGCGAACAGCTTCTGCGCTTCTTCACCCGTCATCCATTCCACCAGCTTTTTCGCGGCTTCCGGGTGCGGTGCATGCTTGGTCAGGCCAATACCCGACAGGTTCACGTGCACCCCACGATCACCCTGGTTGGGCCAGAAGATCTTCACCGGCAGGTTCGGGTTCTGCTTGTGCAGGCGGCCGTAGTAGTAGGTGTTGACCACACCCACGTCACACTGGCCGGCCTCGATGGCCTGGATCACCGCGTTGTCGTCGGAGAACACATCGGTGGACAGGTTGTTGACCCAGCCTTTGACGACTTGCTCGGTCTTCGCCTCACCGTGGGTTTCGATCAGGGTGGCGGTCAGCGACTGGTTGTACACTTTCTTCGCGGTGCGCAGGCACAGGCGGCCTTCCCACTGCTTGTCAGCCAGGGCTTCGTAGGTGCTCAACTCCTCGGGTTTGACCCGCTCGGTGGAGTAGATGATGGTGCGAGCGCGCAGGCTCAGGCCGGTCCAGTCATGGGACGAGGCGCGGTACTGCGGCGGAATGTTCTGGTCGATGATGTCGGACTTGATTGGCTGCAGAATGCCCATCTGCTCGGCCTGCCACAGGTTGCCGGCATCGACGGTCAGCAGCAGGTCGGCCACGCCGTTGTCGCCCTCGGCCTTGATGCGCTGCATCAGCGGGGCTTCCTTGTCGGTGATGAACTTGATCTTGACCCCGGTCTTGGCGGTATACGCATCGAACACCGGCTTGATCAGCTCGTCGATGCGCGAGGAGTACACCACCACTTCGTCCGCTGCTTGGGCGGTGCCGCCGAACAGGGTCAGGGCCAGAGCGGCCAGTAGGGGCTTGCGTGGCAACATGTGAAGCACTCCTCGGATCGTTTGAGAGGTGCAAATGGTAGTGAATCCCATTTTCTGGCTCATCTACCTAGCCGTTACCGGATGTTGCAGAGGGGGCTGCTGCGCAGCCCATCGCGACGCAAGGCCGCTCCTACAGGGCCCGAGTGACCTCTGGCCTTGTGATATCCCTGTAGGAGCGGCCTTGTGTCGCGATGGGCCGCAAAGCGGCCCCAGCAATCTCAAGCCTTGGCCAAATCCGGCAGGTCCCCACTCAAACCCAGCGCCTGGCGCACAAACACCGCCTTGGCCTCCGGCATCTTCTCCACCAGTTTCAACCCACTATTTCGCAACCAGCGCAACGGCAGCGGATCAGCCTGGAACAACCGTTCGAACCCTTCCATGGCCGCCATCAACGCCAGGTTGTGCGGCATGCGCCGCCGTTCGTAACGGCTCAACACCTTCACATCCGCCAACCGCTCGCCACGCTCGCAGGCATTGACCAGCACCTCGGCCAGCACCGCGGCATCCAGGAAGCCCAGGTTCACACCCTGCCCCGCGAGCGGGTGGATGGTGTGCGCAGCATCGCCGATCAACGCCAGGCCCTCATCCACATAACGCTTGGCGTGGCGCTGGCGCAGCGGCACGCACACCCGAGGGTCGGCCTGCAGCACATGGCCCAGGCGCCCCTCGAAGGCACGTTCCAGGGCCTGCAGGAAGGCCGCTTCATCCAGCGCCATCAACTGCTCGGCATGTTCCGGGGTAGTCGACCACACAATCGAGCACCAATCCTGCTGGCCATCGCGGACCAACGGCAGGAAAGCCAGCGGCCCCTCATCGGTGAAGCGCTGCCAGGCCGTACTCTGGTGCCCGGCACTGCAGCGCACACTGGTGACGATGGCATGGTGCAGATAATCCCACTCGCGGGTTTCGCAGCCGGCCAGGCGCCGCACCGCCGAGTTTGCTCCGTCGGCGGCGATCACCAGCGGTGCACGCAGTTGCCGGCCATCGGCCAGGGTCAGCAGCCACTCATCGCCAGAGCGGCGCAATTGTTCCAGCCGCGCATTGGCCAGCAGGCCGATGTCGCTGTCATGCAGGCGCTCCAGCAGGCCATCCTGCACCACCCGGTTCTCGACGATATGGCCGAGCACCTGGGCATGCACGCTGGCCGCCGAGAAGTGAATCTGCCCGGTTCCACTGCCATCCCACACCTGCATGTCGGTGTACGGCGTGGCACGCCGCTGGGCAATGCCTTCCCAGGCGCCAAGGCGCTCGAGGATGCGCTGGCTGGCCGCCGACAGCGCGCTGACACGCGGCTCGAACGGGGCCTGGGCGTCGAAGGGTTTGACCGTCAGCGGGCCACCATCGACCAACAGGATTTGCAGGCCACTGTGGCGCAACGCCAGGGCCAGGGCGCTGCCGACCATACCGGCACCGACAATCAACAGATCTGCGCGCATTTCCATGCCTTACGCCTGCCTCGCTTGCGGCTTGAGCCGCACGTATAGGGTTTTATCGACCCGCGCCACCAGCTCGCCGGCACCATCGCGGATATCGACCTGCAAACGCGGCAGGCACTTCTTGCCGGTGGCGGTCTGCTGGCGGATGTCGGCCAGCAGCGCATCATCGACGTGGAATTCGGCATACACCGGGCCTTTGCCCGGCGAGATGAAATCGATGCTGGCGGCCTTGTCCCAGACGATGTAGTCGCGCCCCAGCTGCTCGATCAACAACAGCATGTAGAACGGGTCGACCATGGCATACAGGCTGCCACCGAACTGGGTACCGACGTAATTGCGGTTCCAGCGCGTCAGTTTCATCGCCACCTTGACGCTGCGCAGGTCCGGGCTGATGTGCTGCACACGGATACCGGCGCCCAGGTACGGTGGGTAAAGGTTCAGCAGCCAGCGCAGCATGCGCGCCCGACGTGCCAGTTTACGCGGGTTGCTCATGCCTGGCCCCGCGAATCAGGGCGGGTGCCCAGGCCCATGGCCTGGCGGGCGAACCAGCTTTTTGCCGGTGGCAACAGGTCGAGCCCGAGCAGGCCAAGGTTGCGCCCGGCGGCCAGCAGCGGCTGGTTGCTGCCGAACAGGCGGGTGACCTGGTCGGAGAAGCCAATTGTCATGGCCTGGTCCAGGCGCTGGCGCTGGTGATAGGCCTGCAGCGTGGTCAGGTCGCCAGGCTGCTGCGGGCCGGCCAGCAACGCTTCGGCCAGCGACTGCACGTCACGCAGCGACAGGTTGAAGCCTTGGCCGGCGATGGGGTGCAGGCTGTGCGCTGCGTTGCCCAGCACCACCAGGTGCGGCCGCACCTGCTCCTGGGCCTCGATCAACGACAGCGGGTAGAGGTGCCGTGCGCCCACCTGGCGCAGCGCGCCCAGGCGATAGCCGAACACTCCCTGCAGCTCGCGCAGGAAGCTGCGCTCGTCGATGTCAGCCAGACGCCGTGCATCCATGCCCTGACGGGTCCACACCAATGCGCAGCGGTTTTCCGGCAGCGGCAGCAGGGCCATGGGGCCCTCTTCGGTGAAGCGCTCGAAAGCCTGGCCACCGTGGGCTTCACCCGGGGTGATGTTGGCGATCAACGCACTCTGCTGGTAAGGCGTGTGGCGCACATGGATACCCAGCTGCTCGCGCAGGCCGGAGCGGCCACCGTCGGCCAGTACCGCCAGGTCGCATTCCAGTTGGGTGTCATCGTTGAGCCGCAGGCGGTAACCGCCTTCGATGGCCTGCATCGCGGTCACTTCCGCCGGGCAGCGCCAGCTCACCACCTCGCTGTCCAGCCCTTGCCACAGGCACTGCCCGAGCCAGGCGTTCTCCACCACGTAACCCAGCGCCGGGACTCCCTCTTCCAGGGCATCCAGGCGGGTGGCGCCAAAGCGGCCACGGTCGGATACGTGAATCTGCCGGATCGGCTCGGCGCGGCGGCCGATGGCTTGCCACAGGCCAAGTTGTTGATAGATCTGCTGGGTGCCGAATGACAACGCCGACGAGCGCGCATCGTAGCTGGGCTGAAAGCTGTCGCCGGGAGCGAACGGCTCGATCAGCAGGATCTTCCAGCCACGCGCCTTGGCCCCTGCCTGCAGCGCCAAGGCCAGGCTTGCACCCACCAGGCCACCACCGATGATCGCCAGGTTTACCCGGTTCATGCCGCGTCCTTGCGGGCGGCCTGCATCAGCGCCTCGATCTCGGCAACCGTGCGCGGCACGCCCGAAGTCAGGATTTCACAACCTTGCCTGGTCACCACCACGTCGTCCTCGATCCTTACCCCAATGCCGCGCCACTTCTTGGCCACGGCCTGATTGTCGGCGCCAATGTAGATCCCCGGCTCCACGGTCAGCGCCATGCCGGGTTCCAGCACCCGCCATTCGCCGCCCACCTTGTAGTCGCCCACGTCGTGCACATCCATGCCCAACCAGTGCCCGGCGCGGTGCATGTAGAAGGCGCGATAGGCCTCGCTGTCGATCAGCGCCTGCACATCCCCTTCCAGCAAGCCCAGCTCCACCAGGCCAGCGGTGATCACCCGTACGGTCGCCTCATGGGCGTGGTTCCAGTGTTTGCCGGGGGCGATTTCGGTAAACGCCGCCGCCTGGGCCTTGAGCACCAGCTCGTAGATGGCCTTCTGCTCGGGCGAAAAGCGCCCGCTGACCGGGAAGGTGCGGGTGATGTCGCTGGCGTAGCAGTCGATTTCGCAGCCAGCGTCGATCAGCACCAGGTCGCCATCCTTGAGCGGCGCGTCGTTCTGCTGATAGTGCAGGATGCAGCCATTGCGCCCGGCCGCGACGATTGAGCCGTAGGCCGGCATCTTCGCCCCGCCCTTGCGGAATTCGTAGTCCAGCTCGGCTTCCAGGCTGTATTCGTGCAGCCCGGCCCGGCAGGCCTGCATGGCCCGCACATGGGCCCGCGCCGAAATGTCTGCGGCCGCGCGCATCACCTTCACTTCCGCCGCCGATTTATACAGGCGCATGTCGTGCAGCAGATGATCCAGCGCAACGAACTCGTTCGGTGGCTGGGCGCCCAGGCGTGCCTTGGAGCGGATCACGTTGATCCAGTCCATCAGCCGGCGGTCGAATTCGGGGTTGCTGCCCATGGCGCTGTAGACCCGCTCACGGCCTTCGATCAGGCCCGGCAAGATCTCATCGATGTCGGTAATGGGGAAGGCATCGTCGGCGCCGAAATCGCCCACCGCGCCTTCCTGGCCGGCCCGCAGGCCGTCCCACAGCTCGCGCTCGGGGTTGCGTTCACGGCAGAACAGTACATATTCGCCATGCTCGCGCCCCGGTATCAGCGCAATCACCGCCTCAGGCTCCGGGAAGCCGCTGAGGTACTGGAAGTCGCTGTCCTGGCGGTACACGTGCTCGACGTCACGGTTGCGGATGGCAACCGCAGCGGCGGGCAGAATGGCGATGCTGTTGGGGACCATCTGCGCCATCAGCGCCTTGCGCCGACGGGCATACTCGGCCTTGGGTATGTGGCTCATGGGCAGACTTCCCCCGGTTGATCAGTGCAGCGATGGCTTGGGCGCGGGTGCGGCCGGCTTGGCCAGCTCGGAGAACAGCAACAGAGGTGCCACGCGCAGGTACTCCATGACTTCCATGTAGTCGCTCTCGCCGTCTTCGGACTCTTCGAGGGCTTCTTGTACCTGGGAAATGGCCACCAGGTCCTGCAGCACATCCTTGGCCTCGTCGGACAGGTCCTTGCCACCGGCATTCAGGCCGAAACCGGTAATGAAGCCTTGGCACCACTGGCCCAGCGCGGTGGCGCGGTCGCTCAGGGCAGCGTCGTCGGAAGGCAGCAGCAGGACGATGGCCATGTCGTCGCTGGTCAGCTCGCCCTTGACCATTTCCTGCAGGCCGATCAGGGCGTTGCGCACGGTGTCACCCGGCTCGGTTTCCAGCAGTTGGGCGGCATCGGCCAGCCAGGCATCGGCATCGAAGCCGGCGCCGGCACAGCTGCGGCCGATCAGCAGGCCGTGCAGTTCGGCAGGGGTGACAGGGTGGCCATTACTGGAAAGCAGCATGGCGAAGGCGATGTAGGGCGATTGAGTATTGGGCATGGGCAGCTAGGCGCCAGACGGCGCAATGACTAGAATGGAGACCTTGTATCCTAGCACCGGCAGGCGCGCCAAGACCATCGGCACTGGCCGTTGCCGCCCAGGGAGAGGCATCATCGCCAGGTGACTCAACGACGGAGCGAATCGAGTGCAACCCACGCAAGAGAACGACCTGCAGGCACTGATGAGCCGATTCGAGTTGCTGATCGAACGCGTCGAGCAACTAAAACGGCAAAATGCACTCCTATTAGCGCAGGAAAAATCCTGGCGCGAAGAGCGCGCCCACCTCATCGAAAAAAACGAGATCGCCAAGCGCAAAGTCGAGTCGATGATTTTACGCCTCAAGGCTCTGGAGCAAGACTCATGAGTTCAAGCAATAGCGTCACCGTGCAGATCCTCGACAAGGAGTACTCGATCATCTGCCCGCCGGAAGAGCGCAACAACCTGGTCAGCGCCGCGCGCTACCTGGACGGCAAGATGCGCGAGATCCGTAGCAGCGGCAAGGTGATCGGTGCCGACCGCATCGCGGTAATGGCGGCGTTGAACATTACCCACGAAATGCTGCACCGCCAGGAAGATCGCAACGACGCGCCGGTCACCGGCACCAACCGCGAACAGGTGCGCGACCTGCTGGATCGGGTAGACAAGGCTTTGTCCGACGACACGGATACCAAAATCGGCTGAGATTGGTATACTGGCGCCACTCCCTGGGGGATGCGCCAGTCGGTTATGTCCCTGAGCCGATACGCACAACCACGGGGGTTGCACGCTGGGGCCGGTGTGCATGTCCGCCCGACGGAAAGCCTTAACGCCCCCTGCAATCTCCACCTTGAACTTTCGGGTTCAAGGGCTACACCGATAGCGGTCTTATCGGGGAGCCTGAATTCTCTTGCCCGCCCCCCGGCGGGCAATTCGTTTTGGCCGACCGCCCAGAGGTTGGCCAGCACACCTGGGATAGCTCGTGCCATGACCGACACTGCGCCGCTCACCCGTCCCCAGCTCCGTCGTCTGCTTCGCAATGCCCGCCGCGCCCTTACCCCTGCCCAGCAACGCCAGGCCACCCTCGGCCTGTACCGCCAGCTGGCGCAACACCCCTTGTTCCGCCGCGCACGCCACATTGCCTTGTACCTGCCCAACGACAGCGAAATCGACCCCTGCCTACTGCTGCGCGAAGCCCAGCGTCGCGGCAAGCGCACCTACCTGCCGGTGTTGCACGCCTGGCCGCGCACGCGCATGGTGTTCCAGCGCTTCGAGCAGGGTGAAAAGCTCAAGCCCAACCGCTTCCGTATTCCCGAGCCGGTCACTGACCGCAAACGCCAACGGCCGATCTGGGCGCTGGACCTGATCCTGCTGCCGCTGGTCGGTTTTGATGAAGTGGGCGGGCGCCTGGGCATGGGCGGTGGCTTTTATGATCGCAGCCTGGCCTACCAGGCGCGTCGGCAGACCTGGAAAAAACCGTTGCTGTTGGGGCTGGCGCATGAATGCCAGAAGGTCGAGCGGCTGGCGCAGGCCAGCTGGGATGTACCGCTGCAGGGCACGGTCTCGGACCGTGGCTGGTACCTGGCGCCGCGTTGAGCGGCGCCAGCGGGGGCATCAACGTTGCGGCTGGCCGGCGTCGACCGGCATCTGATAGGCGTTGTCCAGCTTGCGCTCCCAGAACCCTTGCGCATAACCGGTCGTGACCACACCCAGGCCAAAAATGAACACCAGGATCCACAGCAGATCCGGCTTTTTACGTTGATTCATCGAAGATTGCCCCCCAGGCAAACTGTTCAGTGCTCGGCGGTTTTCTGGGCACCGCCGGCGCATAGCGCTTTAAACGGGGCGCATTTTCCGACAACCTGCGTCCACACGCAAACCTTGACGCCAACCGGCTGTCGGTTTCGTGCAACAGGTTATTTCAAACCTTTTCAGGAGCAGCATCCATGGCCTACTGGCTGATGAAATCCGAGCCCGACGAGCTTTCCATCGAAGCCCTTGGCCGCCTGGGCGAAGCGCGCTGGGACGGCGTGCGCAACTATCAGGCGCGTAATTTTCTGCGGGCCATGAGCGAGGGTGACGAGTTTTTCTTCTATCACTCCAGTTGCCCGCAGCCGGGCATCGCCGGCATTGCCAGAATTACCCGCGCGGCCTACCCGGACCCGACCGCGCTGGACCCGCAAAGCCACTATTACGATGCCAAGGCCACCGCCGACAAAAACCCGTGGAGCGCGGTGGATGTAGCCCATGTGCAAACCCTGCCACGGGTGCTGGAACTGGGCTGGCTGAAACAGCAGGCCGGCCTGGCCGAGTTGCCACTGGTGCAAAAAGGCAGCCGCCTGTCGGTAATGCCGGTAACGCCCGAACAATGGGCGGTGATTGTCGCGTTGCGCTAAATGTGTAGCTAAGGTCAAGGGTTTGACCGATATCAACACGCCACCCGTGGCCGCAGGCCATGATGTGCTGTGCATGACCGCAAGGATGCAGAACGATGAACCGATACGCCCCCAGAATTTTCGCCACCGCGCTAATCGCCCTGCTCGCCGCAGCTGGCGGGCTGGGGTACTGGAAGTCGCTCCACGACCAGTTGCCCGAAGGCCTGAGCATGGGCAACGGCCGCCTTGAAGCCACCGAAGTACAAATCGCCAGCAAAATCCCAGGCCGCCTGGCCGAAGTGCTGGTCGACGAAGGTGACAAGGTCACCCGCAGCCAACTGCTGGCGCGTATCGACACCCGCACCATGGAAGCCCAACGCAGCCAGGCCGAAGCCGAAGTGCTGCGCGCCCGGGAGAACTACGCCGCCGCCCAGGCCAGCGTGCAACTGCGCCAGAGCGAACTGCTGCTGGCCAGCCAGGAGCTCAAGCGCGTGCGCGAGATCTTCCAGCGCAAGTACGCCAGCCAACAGTTGCTCGATCAACAGCAGGCGCGCTTCGACACGGCCAACGCAGCGGTAGTCGCCGCCCGCGCCCAGCTTGCAGCGATCAAGGCCGCCATCGGCGCCGCCGAAGCCCAGGTGGCCCAGCTCACCAGTGAAATCGACGACAGCAGCCTGCGAGCGCCCATCGACGGCATCATCCAGCTGCGCCTGGCTGAACCCGGTGAGGTGCTGGGTGCCGGCGGCCGAGTGCTGATGCTGATCGACCCCAGCGACCAGTACATGAACCTGTACCTGCCGGCCTCCACCAGCGGCCAGCTGACCGTGGGCGACCAGGCGCGCATCGTGCTCGACGCCCTGCCCGAACGCGCCCTGCCGGCCAAAGTGGCTTTTGTCGCAGCCAAGGCCCAGTTCACGCCCAAACAGGTGGAGACCCGCGACGAGCGGCAAAAGCTGGTGTTCAGGGTCAAACTCCGCCTGACCGACCCAGGTGTCGTGCCACAGGCTAAACCTGGCATGCCAGGCGCCGGCTATGTGCGCACGGCCGAGGTGGACTGGCCGGCCAACCTGCAATGAACGCCCCGGCACTGCTGGCCGATGGCATCAGCCACCGCTACGGCGACCTGACGGCCCTGCACACCCTGGGTTTCAGCCTGCCTGCGGGCACCCGCTGCGCGCTGATTGGCCCAGATGGCGCCGGCAAGTCCACTCTGCTGGGGTTGATCGCCGGCGTCAAACGCCTGCAGCAGGGTGAACTGCAGGTGCTGGGCGGCTCGATCCGCCAACGGCGCCATCGCGCAGCGCTGTACCCGAAAGTGGCATTCATGCCGCAGGGACTAGGCAACAACCTGTACCCAGAGCTGTCGATCAGCGAGAACATCCGCTTTTTCGCCACGCTGTTCGGCCTGGGCCGCCGCGAATGCGAGCAGCGCATGGCCAACTTGCTGCAGGCCACCGACCTGCAGCGCTTTGCCGAGCGCCCGGCCGGCAAGCTGTCGGGCGGCATGAAGCAGAAGCTGGGCTTGTGCTGCGCGCTGATCCACGAACCAGACCTGCTGATCCTCGACGAGCCGACCACCGGCGTCGACCCGCTGTCGCGGCGGCGTTTCTGGGAACTGGTCGAACAGGTTCGCGCGCAGCGCCCGCAACTGACCCTGCTGGTGGCCACCGCCTACATGGAAGAAGCCGAACAGTTCGAGCATTGCCTGATGCTCGATGGCGGCCGCCTGCTGGCCGCAGGCGCCAGCCACGAACTGGCCGCAGTCACCCCCAGTGGCAAACTGGACGACGCCTTCACCCACTACCAGGGCGCGGGCAAGGCGCAGCATCAACCCCTGAGCATTCCACCGCGCCAGGCCACGGATGGCCCGGTCGCCATCGAGGCGCACGACCTGACCCTGCGCTTTGGCGACTTCACAGCGGTGAACAAGGTCAGTTTCGCCATTGGCCGTGGGGAGATCTTCGGCTTCCTCGGCTCCAACGGCTGCGGCAAGACCACCACCATGAAAGTGCTTACCGGCCTGATGCCTGCCAGCGAGGGCAGCGCCAGCCTGCTGGGGCGCCCGGTGGATGCCAGTGACCTGGCCACGCGCAAGCGGGTCGGCTTCATGTCACAGAGCTTCTCGCTGTATGGCGAGCTCAGCACCCGGCAGAACCTGGCCCTCCATGCCCGCCTGTTCGACTTGCCCAAAGCCCAGAGCGCCCAGCGCATCGATGAGCTGATAAATCGCTTCGACCTCGCCGCCATCGCCGACCAACCGTCTGGCGCACTGCCCCTTGGCCTGCGCCAGCGCCTGTCGCTGGCCGTGGCGGTGTTGCATCGCCCTGAAGTGCTGATCCTCGACGAACCGACTTCCGGCGTCGACCCGGCCGCCCGCGACGACTTCTGGCGCCTGCTGGTAGAGCTGTCCCGCGAGCAAGGCGTGACCATTTTCCTCTCCACCCACTTCATGAACGAAGCCCAGCGCTGCGACCGTATTTCGCTGATGCACGCCGGGCGGGTACTGGCCTGCGACACGCCGGAGGCCTTGCAGCGCCAGTACCAGGGCGAAACCCTGGAGGACGCTTTCGTGCGGTGCCTGGAACAAGCCCAGGAGCTCGCGCCGCAAACCACGGATAACACCGTACTGGAGCAAGCAGCTTCGCCTGCCCCACCACTGCGCCAAGGCTTCAGCCTGCGCCGCCTGCTGGCGGTGGCCAGCCGAGAAGGCAAGGAACTGCTGCGCGACAAGGTACGCCTGGCCTTCGCCTTGCTGGGTGCACTGTTCATGATGGTGATTTTCGGCTACGGCATTTCACTGGATGTAGAAAACCTTGCCTTCGCCGTGCACGACCAGGATCAAAGCCCGCAAAGCCGCGCCTACCTCGAAGCCTTCCGAGGCTCACGCTATTTCGCCGAACAGGCGCCGATCCGCGACAGCCGCGAACTGCATCAGCGGCTGCAGCGCTCGGAAATCAAACTGGCACTGGAGATTCCGCCCGGTTTTGGCCGCGACCTGTACGCCGGGCGCCAACCGGTGGTGGCCGCCTGGCTCGACGGCGGCATGCCGTTCCGCGCCGAAACCAGCCGCAACTACGTGGAAGCCGTGCACCAGGCCAACCTGGAGCAACTGGCCAAGGCTAGCCCACAGCCGCAGCCGCGCCAGGACCTGGTGCGCCTGGAAACGCGTTTTCGCTACAACCAGGACGTGGTCAGCGTGAATGCCATCGGCCCGGGCGTGATGGCGCTGATCCTGGCCTTCATACCGGCCATGCTCACTGCACTGGGCATCGTTCGCGAGAAGGAGCTGGGCTCCATCACCAACTTCTACGCCACACCCCTCACCCGCCTGGAGTTCCTGCTGGGCAAGCAGATGCCCTACCTGGCGGTAAGCCTGGTCAACCTGGCGCTGCTGGTGGCGATGAACCGCTGGCTGTTCGCCGTGCCGCTCAAGGGCAGTGTGCTGGCCCTGGCCTGTGGTGGCGTGGCCTACCTGCTGGCCACCACCAGCCTGGGCCTGCTGATTTCAGCATTCACCCGCACCCAGATCGCCGCCATTCTCGGCACCATGATCATTACCAGCCTGCCAACCATCCAGTTTTCCGGGCTGATCGTGCCACGCTCGTCGTTGGACGGCGCGGCGGCGGTGATGGGCCAGCTGTTCCCGGCGGGCTACTTCCTCGACATCGCGGTCGGCACCTTCACCAAGGCGCTGGGCCTGCGCGAGCTGTGGCCGCAGTGCCTGATCCTGTTGGGCTTCTTTGCCGCATTCACCGGCCTGAGCCTGGCCATGCTGAAGAAGCAGGAGGCCTGACATGTCGCGCCTGAACCACACCCTGCGCCTAGGCCTGAAAGAACTGACCAGCCTGCGTCATGACAGCGTACTGCTGCTGTTCCTGCTGTATGCCTTCAGCGTGGCGATCTACATGCCGGCCGCCGGCTCGGTGATCGGTGTGCACAACGCCAGCGTCGCGGTGGTGGACGAAGACCACAGCCTGCTCTCGCGCAAGCTCAGTGAAGCCCTGCAACCACCGGAGTTTCAGCCTGCCGTTCCGCTGACCGCGCAACACCTGGACCAGGCCATGGACAGCGGCCAGTACACCTTCGTGATCAACGTACCGGTGAATTTCCAGAGTGACCTGCTGGCCGGGCGCTCGCCGGAGCTGCAGATAAACGTCGATGCCACGGCCATGAGCCAGGCGTTCATGGGCGCCGGCTACATCGGCCGCATCTTCGAGCGCGAGCTGCTCGACTACAGCCAGCGGGGCAACGTGCAAAGCCCGGTGCTGATCAACCCCAAGGCGCTGTTCAACCCCAACCTGGAGGGCGGTTGGTTCCTGGCGGTGATCCAGATCGTCAACAACATCACCATCCTGGCAATCATCCTCACCGGCACCGCGCTGCTGCGCGAGCGTGAGCACGGCACCCTCGACCACCTGCTGGTGCTGCCACTGACCGCGCTGGAGATCATGCTGGCCAAGATCGGCAGCAACGCCCTGGTGGTGGTGATATGCACCTGGATTTCGTTGGTGGTGGTAGTGAAAGGCGCGCTGGGCGTGCCGTTGTCCGGCTCGATGGGGTTGTTCCTGGCCGTGACCGCGCTGTACCTGTTCGCCAGTACGGCGCTGGGTATCTTCCTCGCCACCCTGGCACGCTCGACGCCGCAGTTCGGCCTGCTGGCGATCCCGGTGATCATCCCGATGCTGTTGCTGTCCGGCGGCAGCACACCGCTGGACAGCATGCCGCAGTGGCTGCAGTGGGTGATGCAGGGTTCGCCGTCGACGCATTTCGTCAGCCTGGGGGCCGCGATCCTGTTCCGCGATGCCGGGTGGGCGGTGGTGTGGCCGGATATCCTGGCACTGGCGCTGATCGGCCTGGTGTTTTTCAGCGTGGCGCTTTCGCGGTTCCGTCGCAGCCTGGCGTCCTGACCCTGTGGGAGCGGGCGAGCCCGCGAAGCAGGCAGTGCGGTGAATGGCACCGGCTTCGCCGGTGTTCGCGGGCTCGCCCGCTCCCACAGTTGATCACTGCACGATCAGGTTGTTGAACAGCAAGTCTTCAACAATCGGCTTGCCCTCTTCCGCCTCCAGCACTTGCTGCACCTGCTTCAGTGCCTCTTGGCGCAGGTGTTCCTTGGCCTCGACATTGCTCATGCTGTCCACCGTCTGCTGAGTGAACAGCGCCACCAGCTGATTACGGATCAATGGCTCGTGGTGCTGCACCGCCTTGGCTGCTTCGTCGCCGGTCACGCGCAGGGCCACGTCGGCCTTGTACACCCGCAGCCGCGGGCCGCCGTCGAGGGCATAGTTGCCGACAAAGGGCGGGCTCAGGCTGATGTAGGCGACCTTGGGCGCCCCTTCCTTGGCTTCTTCGGCCATGGCCGCAGCCGGCAGCAGCAACGCCAGCACCATCAAGATCAACGCTTTCACGAATTCGCTCCTCAATACAGTTGGCGCCAGCTTACCCAGCACACCGCTCAAACCCAAGCCCGGGCTTATGCCGGCCCATCAGGGCAGGCCATGCTCGTTGACCCGGCAAGCGGCCCTCCTACACTTATCGGCCATTACCCGCAAAGGAATAGCCCCGATGAAAGCCGTGTTGTGCAAAACCCTGGGTCCGGCGCGCGATCTGGTACTGGAAGACGTGGCCAGCCCGCAGCCGAAGAAAAACGAGATCCTGCTGGACGTGCAGGCTGCCGGGGTCAACTTCCCCGACACGCTGATCATCGAAGGCAAGTACCAGTTCCAACCTCCACTACCGTTCTCCCCTGGCGGCGAAGCGGCGGGGGTGGTGGCTGCAGTCGGGGAAAAGGCTGGCACGTTCAAGGTGGGCGACCGGGTCATGGCGCTGACCGGCTGGGGTGCGTTCGCCGAGCAGGTGGCGGTGCCTTTCTACAACGTGCTGCCGATCCCGGCGAGCATGGACTTCACCACCGCTGCGGCGTTCGGCATGACCTACGGCACCTCGATGCACGCCCTGCGTCAGCGCGGTCAGTTACAAGCAGGCGAGACCTTGCTGGTGCTGGGCGCTTCCGGTGGGGTCGGGCTGGCGGCGGTGGAAATCGGCAAGGCCATGGGCGCGCGAGTGATCGCGGCAGCCAGCAGTGCCGAGAAACTGGCCGTGGCCAAAGCGGCCGGGGCGGATGAGCTGATCGACTACAGCCAGGCCAGCCTGCGCGAAGAAATCAAGCGCCTGACCGGCGGCCAGGGGGTCGACGTGATCTACGACCCGGTCGGTGGCGAGCTATTCGAGCAAGCGGTACGCGGGTTGGCCTGGAATGGCCGGCTGCTGGTGGTGGGTTTTGCCAGCGGCAGCATTCCCCAGCTGGCGGCCAACCTGGTGCTGCTCAAGGGTGCGGCGGTACTGGGGGTGTTCTGGGGCGCGTTTGCCCAGCGCCAGCCGCAGGATAATGCAGCCAACTTCAAGCAGCTGTTTGCCTGGCATGCCGAGGGCAAGTTGAAGCCATTGGTGTCGCAGACTTATCCACTGGCCGAGGCTGGGGCCGCCATCGAGAAGCTGGGGCAGCGCCAGGCTGTGGGTAAGTTGGTGGTGTTGGCCAAGTAAGGCAGTTCAGGCCTCTTCGCAGAAAACCCCGCGAAGAGGCCGGTAGAGGTTGTTCACACTTCGCGCAGGTTATGGCAACGCCGGAACCGCGCCTCCAGGTTGCGATCGGGCATCTGGTGGCTGCGCAAGGCATTCAACGTCTGCTCCACATAGTCGCGCGTGGTGCCATAACGCCCCTTGGCACTGGCCAGAATCTGGCTGAGCAAGGTATCCGGCAGATTCCCCGCATAACAGGGTAAATGCCGCTCCAGCACAAAGCCCAATGCCTGCACCTTGCTGCCATCGCCCAACCGGCAGCTAAGCCAGTGCGGCCGGTAGGCCGGGTACGGCATCTCCCGTTGCCATAGGGCCATCAGCGAGTCATCCAGGCTGCTTTCATCCAGCCGATAGGCAAAGCCGCTGCAGGAGCCACCACGGTCCAGGCCAAACACCAGCCCAGGGGTTTCCGGGGTGCCACGGTGTTCGTGCGACCACAGGTACAAGCCCCGGTGATAACCATGCACCCGCGCGCGCTGACGTTCCACCGAATTGCACTCGGGGCGCCAAATCAACGAACCATAAGCGAACAGCCACACAGGCCCGCCCTGATGCCGAGACATGGTCGTCTTCATGGAGTTGAACAACTGATCGTGAGTATGTTGCTGACCGAAGTCGAGTGCCGGAGGATATGAAACTTCCCAGGACATACTTTCAAGTGCCGACATAAGCTGCCGCCATTATCCCTGTGAACTACGGATGTAGCGAAATTCGATTACGCTGCAGCCCCAGGCCGCTTTACCCGGGGCGCTTGCAGTAACCATAGGCCAGAATTGCAGGAATACTCAAGCCCTCGCGTCAGTGTTTCATGCGCGGTTCCGACGACTGGGAAATACTGTTTCAGCCACTGTGAAAGTTAATGGCCAAGGCGGTAACAATTACCGCCTTATACCCATACTTGCAAACTTTGGTTATTAACCACGTGGCGCGTAGGCAAACACATCGGCACGCATGCGGTGCGCATCCATACCGGCCTCGACCAGGGCGTCGAGGGTGGCGTAGATCATGTTCGGCGAACCGCTGGCATACACATGCACGCTGTTGAGGTCGTCAATGTCTTCGCAAACCGCTTCATGCAACATGCCGCAACGGCCTTCCCAGCCGCACAGGTCGCTGACCACCTGGTGCAGGAACAGGTTAGGCAGGCGCTGCCATTCGTCCCAGTGCTCGATCTGATAGAAGTCTTCGGGCCGGCGCACGCCCCAGTACAGGTGTACCGGGTGCTTGAAGCCATTGGCTCGGCAATGCTCGAGCAGGCTGTGCATCTGGCCCATGCCGGTACCGGCGGCAATCAGCACCAACGGCCCGTCGGGCAACTCGGCCAGGTGGGTGTCGCCAAACGGCATTTCGATACGTGCCAGACCGTCACGCTTGAGTTGCTCGATCAGTTGCTGTGCGCTGGGCTCTCGCGCCAGCACGTGCAGCTCCAGCTCACGCCCGGCGTGGGGGGCGGAGGCCAGCGAAAAAGCGGCCTGCTTGCCACCCTCACGCTCGATCATCAGGTACTGCCCGGCGTGGTAGCGCGGTGGCTTACCGGCCGGCGCGCGCAAACGCACCCGCCAGACGTCGCCACCAACGTCGACGCATTCGCTGACGTTGCACGCCAGCTTGCGCACCGGCAGCTCGCCCAAGGCGAGCACACCATCCCAGAGCAACACGCAATCCTCCAGCGGTTCGGCAATGCAGGTGAACAACTCGCCATGGTCGCGGACTTCGCCTTCCTGGCGTACCCGGCCTTCGACCAATAACGCGGCGCAGACATGGCAATTGCCATTGCGGCAGCTGTTCGGGCAGTCATAGCCCAGCCGCCGCGCTCCATCCAGGATCCGTTCCCCGGGTTCGAGCGCCAGCACCGCCCCGGACGGCTGCAACGTTACCTGCATCAATCTATTCCCAACTGATCCCACAGCTCATCGATACGGCGGGTGACGGCTTCGTCCTTGACGATAACCCGTCCCCATTCGCGTGTAGTCTCGCCCGGCCACTTGTGCGTGGCGTCCAGGCCCATCTTCGACCCCAGGCCCGATACCGGCGACGCAAAGTCCAGGTAGTCGATCGGCGTGTTGTCGATCATCACCGTATCACGCTTGGGGTCCATGCGCGTGGTAATGGCCCAGATCACATCGTTCCAGTCGCGGGCGTTGATATCGTCATCGGTGACAATAACGAACTTGGTGTACATGAACTGTCGCAGGAACGACCACACACCCAGCATTACGCGCTTGGCATGGCCCGGATACTGCTTTTTCATGGTCACCACCGCCATGCGGTACGAGCAGCCTTCCGGCGGCAGGTAGAAATCGGTGATTTCCGGGAACTGCTTTTGCAGGATCGGCACGAACACTTCGTTCAGTGCCACACCGAGAATCGCCGGCTCATCTGGCGGCCGACCGGTGTAGGTGCTGTGGTAGATCGGTTTCTGCCGGTGGGTGATGCGCTCGACAGTGAACACCGGGAAGCTGTCCACTTCGTTGTAGTAGCCGGTGTGGTCGCCATAGGGGCCTTCCGGGGCCATTTCGCCTGGGTGGATCACGCCTTCCAGAATGATTTCGGCGGTGGCCGGTACCTGCAGGTTGCTGCCGCGGCACTTGACCAGCTCGGTGCGATTGCCGCGCAGCAGGCCGGCAAAGGCGTACTCGGAGAGGGTGTCCGGCACCGGGGTCACGGCACCGAGGATGGTCGCGGGGTCAGCGCCCAGGGCCACGGCGACCGGGAACGGCTGGCCGGGATTCTTCTCGCACCACTCACGGTAATCCAAGGCACCGCCACGGTGGCTCAGCCAGCGCATGATGACCTTGTTGCGGCCGATCACCTGCTGGCGGTAGATGCCCAGGTTCTGGCGGTCCTTGTTCGGGCCACGGGTCACGGTAAGGCCCCAGGTGATCAGCGGCGCCACGTCGCCTGGCCAGCAGTGCTGAATCGGCAGAGCGCCGAGGTCGACATCGTCACCCTCGACCACCACTTCCTGGCACACCGCGTCCTTGACCACTTTCGGCGCCATCGACACGACCTTCTTGAAGATCGGCAGCTTCGACCAGGCGTCCTTCAGGCCCTTGGGCGGCTCGGGCTCCTTGAGGAAGGCCAGCAGCTTGCCGATTTCCCGCAGCTCATCGACCGACTCGGCGCCCATGCCCATGGCCACCCGCTCCGGGGTGCCGAACAGGTTGCCCAGCACCGGGATGTCGAAACCGGTGGGCTTTTCGAACAGCAACGCCGGGCCTTTGGCACGCAGGGTGCGGTCGCAGACCTCGGTCATTTCCAGGACGGGGGAGATCGGAACCTGGATGCGCTTGAGCTCGCCGCGCTGTTCCAGGCCACGGATGAAGTCGCGCAAGTCGCGATACTGCATGCAGGAGCCTCGTGTTGGCCGTATCGGTCGGGGGTGCAGAGTGTAGCGCCGATAGGGCCGCAATAGCCAAAATACAGATAGCAAAAAGCCGGGTTTCCCCGGCCTTTGCGTGGTACGACGATCTTACTTGCGCTTCATCGACAGGAAGAACTCGTCGTTGGTCTTGGTCTGCTTGAGCTTGTCGACCAAGAACTCGATGGCGGCGATTTCGTCCATCGGGTGCAGCAGCTTGCGCAGGATCCACATGCGCTGCAGTTCGTCGTCGGCAGTCAGCAACTCTTCGCGGCGGGTACCGGAGCGGTTGATGTTGATGGCCGGGAACACACGCTTCTCGGCGATGCGGCGGTCCAGCGGCAGCTCCATGTTGCCGGTGCCCTTGAACTCTTCGTAGATCACTTCGTCCATCTTCGAGCCGGTTTCGACCAGCGCGGTGGCGATGATGGTCAGCGAGCCGCCTTCCTCGATGTTACGCGCAGCACCGAAGAAACGCTTCGGCTTCTCCAGGGCGTGGGCATCGACACCACCGGTCAGCACCTTGCCGGAGCTCGGGATCACGGTGTTGTAGGCACGCGCCAGACGGGTGATGGAGTCCAGCAGAATGACCACGTCCTTCTTGTGCTCGACCAGGCGCTTGGCCTTCTCGATCACCATTTCGGCAACCTGCACGTGGCGGGTTGGCGGCTCGTCGAAGGTGGAAGCAACCACTTCGCCGCGCACGGTGCGCTGCATTTCGGTCACTTCTTCCGGGCGCTCGTCGATCAGCAGGACGATCAGGTGGCACTCGGGATTGTTACGGGTGATGTTGGCCGCGATGTTCTGCAGCATGATCGTCTTGCCCGCTTTTGGCGGGGCAACGATCAGGCCGCGCTGGCCTTTGCCGATCGGGGCGCACAGGTCGATGACACGGCCGGTCAAGTCTTCGGTGGAGCCGTTGCCGGCCTCCATCTTCAGGCGCTTGTTCGGGAACAGCGGCGTCAGGTTCTCGAACAGGATCTTGTTCTTCGCGTTTTCCGGGCGGTCGAAGTTGATGGTATCGACCTTCAGCAGGGCGAAGTAACGCTCCCCTTCCTTCGGTGGGCGGATCTTGCCGACGATGGTGTCGCCGGTACGCAGGTTGAAACGGCGGATCTGGCTGGGCGAGACGTAGATATCGTCTGGGCCGGCCAGGTAGGACGCATCAGCCGAACGCAGGAAACCGAAACCATCCTGGAGAATCTCCAGCACGCCGTCACCCGAGATCTCTTCGCCGCTTTTCGCATGCTTCTTCAGCAGGGCGAAAATCACGTCCTGTTTGCGCGAACGGGCCATGTTTTCGATGCCCATCTGTTCGGCCATTTCCAAAAGATCGGTAATCGGCTTTTGCTTGAGTTCAGTCAGGTTCATAAGGGGAGTGACGTAATCATGTAAGAAGGGAGAATTAAGCTTCTGGCTTAATGAGGCCGCGCCGCTAGATGGCGACAGGATCGCGTACTGATTCGAATTAGGGATGCTTCGGCGACGGCGTGTAGAGGGCACTGGAAAAGCAGTGCGAGGCCGAATGTAACACTTGCTTTTTTCTGCGTCTAGTGCTCTGAAAAAGAAAAGCCCCGCATTTGCGGGGCCTTTTCACATCACAGGTGGGCGTCGAGGAACGCGGCCAGCTGCGATTTGGACAAAGCGCCAACCTTGGTGGCTTCGACGTTGCCGTTCTTGAACAGCATCAGCGTCGGGATACCGCGCACGCCGTGCTTGGCCGGGGTTTCCTGGTTCTCGTCGATGTTCAGCTTGGCGACGGTCAGTTTGCCCTCGTAGGTGGCAGCGATGTCGTCCAGAACCGGAGCGATCATCTTGCATGGGCCGCACCATTCAGCCCAGTAGTCGACCAGCACCGGGCCTTGAGCCTGCAGTACGTCGGCTTCGAAGCTGGCGTCGGTGACGTGTTTGATTTTGTCGCTCATGGAAATCTCCAAGGTCGTAAGCAATAAAAAACGTTGCCCATCATAGCCGCCCCCGCCGCCTACAGGAAGCCGCGGACGATTGAGTGTAACTATAGTTGTGCAAGAAGCCGCGAATCGAAACTGTCATGTCGCCGTCATAGAATCGAATGGCACATTGCCTTGCATCAAGGCCAGCACACCGGCTGAGTGTCACGCGTTGGCGACAGCCTGCTATCGTGGCACGATTGCCAGGTTAACGACCGAGAACAACCAGATCATGCCGCATACCATCGCGAAGAACCTGTCCCTGATCGCCGCCATCGACCTTGGCTCCAACAGTTTTCATATGGTCGTGGCCAAGGCCCACCATACCGAAATCCGCATTCTCGAGCGGCTCGGCGAGAAGGTTCAGCTAGCCGCCGGCATCGACGAAGAGCGCAAGCTCAGTGAAGAGTCTATGGAAAGAGGCCTGGATTGCCTCAAGCGCTTTTCTCAACTGATCAACGGCATGCCGGCAGGCTCCGTACGCATCGTCGGTACCAACGCCTTGCGCGAAGCGCGCAACCGCAACGAATTCATCCAGCGCGCCGAGGCCATCCTCGGCCACCCGGTCGAGGTCATCTCCGGCCGTGAAGAAGCGCGCCTGATCTACCTGGGCGTATCGCACACCCTGGCCGATACCCCCGGCAAGCGCCTGGTGGCAGACATCGGTGGCGGCAGTACCGAGTTCATCATCGGCCAGCGTTTCGAGCCGCTGCTGCGCGAAAGCCTGCAGATGGGTTGCGTAAGCTTTACCCAGCGCTACTTCCGCGATGGCAAGATCACCCCGGCCCGCTATGCCCAGGCGTACACCGCCGCGCGCCTGGAGCTGATGAGTATCGAAAATGCCCTGCACCGCCTGACCTGGGACGAGGCCATTGGCTCGTCCGGTACCATTCGCGCCATCGGCGCCGCCATCAAGGCCGGCGGCCTGGGCAATGGCGAGGTCAACGCCGAAGGCCTGGCCTGGGTCAAGCGCAAGCTGTTCAAACTGGGCGAGGTCGACAAGATCGACTTCGACGGCGTCAAGCCGGACCGCCGGACCATCTTCCCCGCAGGCCTTGCGATTCTCGAAGCGATCTTCGATGCCCTGGAGCTGCAGCGCATGGACCACTGTGACGGTGCCCTGCGCGAAGGTGTGCTGTTCGACCTGCTCGGCCGTCACCACCACGAGGATGTGCGCGAACGCACCTTGAACTCGCTGATGGAGCGCTACCACGTGGACCAGGGCCAGGCTGCGCGTGTGGAACGCAAGGCATTGCACGCCTTCGACCAAGTGGCCGACGCCTGGGACCTTAAAGACGGAAATTGGCGCGATCTGCTTGGCTGGGCCGCGAAAATACACGAAATAGGGCTAGACATTGCCCACTATCACTACCACAAGCATGGCGCCTACCTGATCGAGCACTCCGACCTGTCGGGCTTTTCTCGCGAAGATCAGCAGATGATGGCCCTGCTGGTGCGCGGCCACCGTCGCAACATCCCCAAGGACCGTTACGCTGAGCTGGGTGATGAAGGGGTCAAGCTGCTGCGCCTGTGCGTGCTGCTGCGCTTTGCCATTCTGTTCCACCACATTCGCGGCACCCAGCAGATGCCAAAGGTAGAGCTCAAGGGCGGCGACAACAGCCTGGATGTAGCCTTCCCTGAAGGTTGGCTGGAGCAGAACCAGCTGACCCAGGCCGACTTCGCCAACGAGGCGGAGTGGCTGGCCCGGGTCGGCTTCGTCCTCAGCGTACGTTGAGGACCGGGTTGCTCAGGCGCTCCAGCAGGGTCGCCTGGGCACTGCGCGGGTTCTGATTGCCGGTCGGGGTGCTACGCACGTAGCGCCCGTCTGGCTGCAACGTCCAGGCGTGGGTGTTGTCGGTCAGGTAGCCTTCCAGCTCCTTCTTCACCCGCAGCAACAGCTTCTTGCCTTCCACCGGGAAGCAGGTCTCGACGCGCTTGTCGAGGTTGCGCTCCATCCAGTCGGCGCTGGACAGGTAGATCTGCTCTTCGCCGCCATTGAGGAAGTAGAACACCCGCGTGTGCTCGAGGAAGCGGCCGATGATCGAGCGCACCTGAATGTTGTGCGAAACCCCCGGAATACCTGGGCGCAAGCAGCACATGCCGCGCACCACCAGGTCGATTTTCACACCCGACTGGCTGGCCTTGTACAGCGCCTTGATGACCTTGGCGTCGGTCAGCGAGTTGAACTTGGCGATGATGTGCGCCGGCTTGCCTTCGAGGGCGAACTGGGTTTCCCGCGCGATCATGTCGAGCATGCCCTTTTTCAGGGTGAACGGCGCGTGCAGCAGCTTCTTCATGCGCAGGGTCTTGCCCATGCCGATCAGCTGGCTGAACAGCTTGCCAACGTCCTCGGTGAGGGCGTCGTCAGAGGTCAGCAGGCTGTAGTCGGTGTACAGGCGGGCGTTGCCGGCGTGGTAGTTGCCGGTACCCAGGTGCGCATAACGCACGATCTCGCCCTGTTCGCGGCGCAGGATCAGCATCATCTTGGCGTGGGTCTTGAACCCGACCACGCCGTAGATCACCACCGCACCGGCCGCTTGCAGGCGGCTGGCCATCTGCAGGTTGGACTCTTCGTCGAAGCGCGCACGCAACTCGATCACCGCAGTGACCTCCTTGCCGTTACGCGCCGCGTCCACCAGGGCGTCGACGATTTCCGAGTTGGCCCCGGAGCGGTACAGGGTCTGGCGCACGGCGAGCACATGTGGGTCCTTGGCGGCCTGGCGCAGCAGGTCGACCACCGGGGTGAAGGACTCGAACGGGTGCATCAGCAGGATGTCCTGCTTGCTGATCACGCTGAAAATGTTGTCGGCGTTCACCAGCAGCTTGGGGATTGCCGGGGTGAACGGCGTGTACTGAAGCTCCGGGTGGCTGTCCAGGCCGGTAATGCTGAACAGGCGGGTGAGGTTGACCGGGCCATTGACCTGGTACAGCTCGCTTTCGCTGAGGCTGAACTGCTTGAGCAGGTAGTCCGACAGGTGTTTCGGGCAGGTGTCGGCCACTTCCAGGCGCACGGCATCGCCGTAACGGCGCGAGAACAGCTCACCACGCAGAGCACGGGCCAGGTCGTCGACTTCTTCGGAGTCCAGCGCCAGGTCGGCGTTACGGGTGAGGCGGAACTGGTAGCAGCCCTTCACCTTCATGCCCTGGAACAGGTCGTCGGCGTGCGCGTGGATCATCGACGACAGGAACACGTAGTTGGCACCCGGGCCACCCACCTCTTCAGGCACGCGGATGACCCGTGGCAGCAGGCGTGGGGCAGGGATGATCGCCAAGCCCGAATCGCGACCGAAGGCGTCCACACCCTCAAGCTCGACGATGAAGTTGAGGCTCTTGTTCACCAGCAACGGGAACGGGTGGGTCGGGTCGAGGCCGATCGGGGTGATGATCGGGGCGATTTCGTCGCGGAAATAGCGGCGCACCCAGGTCTTGAGTTTGGGCGTCCAGTAACGACGGCGAATGAAGCGAATCTGATGCTTTTCCAGCTCCGGCAGCAGCACGTCATTGAGGATCGCGTACTGGCGCTCTACCTCGATGTGCACCAGTTCGCTGATACGCGCCAACGCCTGGTGCGGCTGCAAGCCATCGGCACCGGCCTGTTCACGGGCAAAATTGATCTGCTTCTTCAACCCGGCCACGCGGATCTCGAAGAACTCATCGAGGTTGCTGGAGAAGATCAGCAGGAACTTGAGCCGTTCAAGCAACGGGTAGTTCTCGTCCAGTGCCTGTTCCAGCACGCGGATGTTGAACTGCAACTGCGAGAGTTCGCGATGAATGTACAGGCTGCTGTCGTCCAGGCCAGGGACGGTGATTGCCGGGGCCGGTGCGGGCACCGGGGCCACAGGCTCGGCCACCTGCTCCGCTACGGGCTCAGGCGCCGGCGGCAGGTCAGGCGGGGTCTGCACCATCTCTTCTGGGAGCTCCTGGGCATCCTTGATCGCGACAGGGGTGAGCACTTCATTATTCATCTGGCGTTCCTGAGGACGTTAACGCCCTATCATCAATTGAGCGGCAAGATAAGCGCCCATTATGACGCCTGTGTTACACACCAGGGCAAGCCATGGCGCGTGGCCTCTGGCATTGTCTGTGTAGGAATTGTTCACGTCGAGACACATTTGGACACTTTCACGATTGCGCGCGAAGGGGTAGGCTTCGCGTTCATTTCGCCAGCACCTCAGAAAATGCTTCAACAATTCCTGCAGGATTTCGGCTACTTTGCCCTTTTTCTAGGCACCTTCTTCGAAGGCGAGACCATCCTGGTGCTTGCGGGTTTCCTTGCGTTCCGTGGTTACATGGACATCAAGCTGGTGTGCCTGGTGGCCTTCTTCGGCAGCTACGCGGGCGATCAGCTGTGGTACTTCATGGGCCGCCGCCACGGGCGCAGGATCCTGGCGCGCAAGCCGCGCTGGCAGGCAATGGGTGACCGGGCGCTGGACCACATCCGCCGCCATCCTGATATCTGGGTGCTGAGTTTTCGCTTCGTCTATGGCCTGCGCACGGTCATGCCGGTGGCCATTGGCCTGTCGGGCTATCCACCCCGCCGCTATCTGCTGCTGAACGGCATTGGCGCGGCTATCTGGGCAATCGCCCTGGGCGCGGCCGCGTACCACTTCGGCGCCATTCTCGAAGGCCTGCTGGGCAACGTGAAACGTTACGAGCTATGGGTGCTCGGCGGCCTGGTGGCGCTGGGCGGCCTGCTGTGGCTGCGTCGGCGCTTCCGCACCCTGCGCGCGGAGCGCAAGGCGGCGGGCCTGGCCCAGGCCCCAGAGGCTGAGCAAGCTGTAAGCCACGAGCAGGAACCAGGCCAGCGGCGCGACCACCGCTAAGCCCAAGGCGCCGGCCAGGTACAACGCCGGCGCATTCAGCAGCAGCCGCGCTAGCTCCAGGCGCGCAGCCCAGCGCCGGTTCTCCAGCAAAGCGCCCAGCACGAACAGACCAAACGCCATCAGCGACCAGCCGAGCACCAGCGCGGCGATCGGCACGCGGTCGGCCACATCCATCAGGTAGCTGCCCAAAGCCACATACACCACGAACTGCGCCGCCACGTAGGCTTGTTGCGCGCGACCCAGGGCAATCTCGAACTTGCGAAACAGCGCCAGGTCCTGCTTGGCCTGCGGGAAGCGCGCAGCCACGTCGGCCGGGCGCCAACCGGTGGGCATGAACCAGATGCGCAGCTTGTCCCGCAGGCTGGTGGTGTGCCGGGCGTCATGCCAGAGCTGGGCATAGAACTGCAGGTTGGCCCACAGCGGGTTCCAGCTGGCCAACGGTGTCGTCACCCCGAACACCACCGGCTCGGCCGGGTCCTCCTCTTTGAAGGTGCCGAACAGACGGTCCCAGAGAATGAACACACCGCCGTAATTGCGATCCAAGTAAGCAGGGTTTTGCGCATGGTGGACGCGATGGTTGGATGGTGTGATCAACACCCACTCGAGCCAGCCAAGCTTGGGGATGTGTCGGGTATGCACCCAGAACTGATACAGCAGGTTGAGCGAGGCCACGGTGATGAACACCAGTGGCGGTACGCCCACCAGCGCCAGCGGCAGGTAGAACAGCCACGAGAAGATGAACCCGCTACTGGTCTGGCGCAGCGCCGTGGTGAGGTTGTACTCCTCGCTCTGGTGATGCACCGAGTGTGCGGCCCACAGCACGTTGCGCTCATGCCCCAGGCGATGCAGCCAGTAGTAACAGAAGTCGTACAGGACAAAGGCCAGCAGCCATACCCACCACGCCTCTGCCGGCAACCGCAAAACCGCCAGGTGTTCAAAGGCCAGTGCATAGGTGACCAGCCCTACCCCTTTGGTCAGCAGCCCGGTACTGGTCGACAGTGCGCCGGTGCTAAGGCTGTTGATCGAGTCGGCCAGGGTGAAATTGCGCTGGCCACGCACGCGGTCAGCTACCAGCTCGACGGCAATCAGCACAAAGAAGAACGGCACAGCCAGCAGTATCAGGTCCATGGGCACGACCTCAGGCGTTATCCACCAAGATTAGGCCGCACTCGCGGGAATCCCTATGGCGACATCTGCCAAACTAGAGGACATTTAGCGCCTCGACACTGGAGTAGTGAACATGACAAAAAAAGTAGCGGTGATTCTTTCCGGCTGTGGCGTGTACGACGGCGCCGAAATCCACGAAAGCGTGATCACCCTGCTGCGCCTCGACCAGCGCGGTGCGCAGGTGCAGTGCTTCGCGCCGAACATTGCACAGATGCACGTCATCAACCACCTGACCGGCGAGGAAATGCCCGAGTCGCGTAATGTGCTGGTGGAATCGGCGCGCATAGCCCGCGGCGAGGTCAAGGACATCCGCGAGGCCAAGGCCGAGGACTTCGATGCGTTGATCGTGCCAGGCGGTTTTGGGGCGGCAAAGAACCTCTCCAATTTTGCCGTGGAAGGTGCCAACTGCAGCATCAACCCGGACGTACTGACCCTGGCCGAAGCCTTTGCCGACGCCTGCAAGCCGGTTGGGCTGATCTGCATCTCGCCGGCACTGGCCGCGAAGATCTACGGGCCGGGCGTGGTCTGCACCATCGGCAGCGACGCCGGCACGGCGGCGGCGGTCGAGAAGATGGGCGGCACCCATGAGGAGTGCGATGTGCACGATATTGTCGAAGACTCCCAGCGCAAACTGGTGACTACGCCGGCTTACATGGAAGCCAAGTCGATCAGCGAAGCGGCGGGGGGCATCTACAAGCTGGTGGACCGGGTGCTGGAACTGACACACGAGTAAGCACCGAAAGCGGCGCGGCCTTCTGTGCCTCGCGAAAGGGCCGCAACGCGCCCCTTTCGCGACACAAGGCCGTTCCCACAGAGAACCGCAAGCTCTTCAGGACTTGGACAGCCGGGCAATGATCCGGTCCAGCGCATTGGCAAATGCCTGCTTCTCCCGCTCGCCGTAAGCGCCCTGCCCGCCCCCCACCTGGCCCTGCTCGCGCAGCTCGGTGAACAGGTTGCGCGCCGCCAGGCGGTCGCCCATGTTGCGTTCGTCGAACTCTCGCCCACGCGGGTCCAGTGCCGCCACGCCCTTTTTCACCAGGCGGTCGGCCAGCGGTACGTCACTGCAGATCACCAACTCGCCAGGCACGGCGTGCTCGACCAGGTAATCGTCGGCCGCGTCCATGCCGCTGGGCACCACAATCAGGCGCACGATCGCGAACGCCGGCTTGGCCACGGCCTGCCCCGCCACCATCACCACCTCGAACTTGCGCTTGAGGGCGAACTTGACGATCAGATCCCTGGCCGCTTTGGGGCAGGCATCGGCATCGATCCATACACGCATCGGAAATTCTCGACTTGGACTCAATGCGCCCATCATGCCTGAAGCACAGCGAAAGCTGGAGCGCGAGAACGCTGGAAAAATGGCGCCAGAATTACAATTACTGCTTATCCGACCCCGCCACTCAGGCTAAACTCGCCACAGCTTCACTGGCCTGCCCGAGCGCGCAATGAACCACCCTCACGAAATCCGCCCCGACCTGGACGAAGGCATCGACCGCAAGGTCCTGGCGACATTGCGTGCGCGCTTCCTGCAGTTAAACCAAGGGCGGCTGCAGCGGGCAATGGAAGGCCTGTCGACACGTCAGCAACAGGTACTGACGCTGCTACCGCTGCTGTTTCACGTAAACCACCCGCTGTTGCCAGGCTACGTCTCGGGCAGTACGCCTGCCGGCGTATCGGGCTATGCGCCAGGTGCCGAGCTGGTGGCGGAGGCCCAGCGCCTGGCGCGCTCGTTCACCTACAAGGCCGCGCATGGCAACCCGCCACGTCCGATTCACGGCCTGTTCCTGATGGGCAGCCTGGGCTCGCTGGCCCAGGCCGAGCACAGCGACATGGACCTGTGGGTGTGCCACGCACCCGGCTTGCCCGAACACCAGTTGGATGAACTGCGCCGCAAGTGCCAGCAACTGGAGGCCTGGGCGGCAAGCCTGGGAGCCGAAGCACACTTTTTCCTGATCGACACGCAGGGCTTCGCCCATGGCGAGCGCGATGGCCAGCTCGGCTCCGACGACTGTGGCACCACCCAGCACTACTTGCTGCTGGACGAGTTCTACCGCACCACCCTGTGGCTGGCCGGGCGCACACCGCTATGGTGGCTGGTGCCGGTGTATCAGGAACACAACTACCACAGTTATACCCAGACCCTGCTGTCCAAACGGTTCATCCGCAGCCATGACGCCCTCGACCTCGGCAACCTGGCGCACATTCCGCCCGGCGAGTTCGTCGGCGCCGGCCTGTGGCAGTTGTTCAAAGGTATCGACTCGCCCTACAAATCGCTGCTCAAACTGCTGCTGACCGAAGCCTACGCCAGCGAACACCCTGCCGTGCGCTGCCTGAGCCTGGACTACAAGCAGGCCGTGTTCGCCAACCAGCTAGACCTCGACGAGCTCGACCCCTACGTGATGGTTTACCGGCGCATCGAACGCTACCTGCTGCAACGTGGCGAACACGCGCGCCTGGAGCTGGTACGCCGCAGCCTGTACCTCAAGGTGAACAAGAAGCTCAGCGACCAGGGTCGCAGCATGGGCTGGCAACGCCGGCTGCTGCAGCGCCTGACCGACGAGTGGGGCTGGAGCCAGCAACAGCTGGCCTTGCTGGACAGCCGCCGTCAATGGAAAGTGCAACAGGTTGCTGTCGAGCGCCGCGAACTGGTGGCCGAGCTGAACCACAGTTACCGCTTCCTCAGCCAGTTCGCGCTCACCCAGAACGCCAGCAGCCGCGCCGACCAGCGCGACCTCAATGTACTGGGCCGGCGCCTGTATGCGGCGTTCGAGCGCCGCGCCGGCAAGGTCGAAGTGATCAACCCCGGTATCGCCCCAGACCTCGCCGAAGGCACCTTGACCTTGGTCCAGGCACCCAACCGCAAGGAGCCGGGCAACCACCACTGGGAGCTTTACAGCGGCAACTTGAGCACCCACGAGGTGGAGCACTTCAGCCCGATCAAGCGCTGCCGCGAGCTGCTCGAGCTGCTCGCCTGGGCCCATCGCAACGGCGTGATCGACAGCAGCACCCGCCTGGCGCTGCACCCAGGCAGTAGCGACCTTGGCGAGTACGAGCTGTTCAACCTGCTGGGCTGCCTGCAGCAGAGCATTCCCCTGCCCTTGCCGACCGTCAGTGAAGTGCGCCTGCTGCAGCCCAGCGTTGCCGACGAGGTGCTGTTGCTGGTCAATGTCGCCATCGACCCGCTGCGCCATCACCGCGACCTGAACATTCTGATGACCACCGAGCGCACCGACTCGCTGAGCTACGCCGGTGTGCGCGAAAACCTGGTGCTGACCCTGGACCAGGTCACCATCAACAGCTGGAACGAGGTGCTGGTCCAGCGCTATGACGGCGAGCACGCACTGGTGCGCTGCCTGCGCGATTTCCTCAACAGCCCGGTACTGCACGGCCACCGGCCGCGGGTGCGGGTGCGCTGCTTCTGCCAGAGCCGCGCCCAGGCCATCGGCCAGCGTGTAGAGGAGATTTTCGACACCGTGCAACTGCTGCTGGACCAGGGGCTGCACCATCGCTACCTGCTGCAGGTAGCCCAGCACACCCATGTACTGGAGCTGCTACCCCAGCATGTCAGCCTGACCACCCTGGACGAGCATGAGGCGCTGCTAGCCTACCTGGGCGAAGAGCGCGGCGCCTACAGCCCGCTGTACCTGGACGCCAACGCCCTGCAAGACCACGACCTGCGCCTGGTACTGGAGCACGGCAGGCCGGCCTGTATCCAGGTGTTCTATCGCCTGCAGGACGGTTGGGCCGAGCTGTATGTGTTGGATGAGTACAACGCGCTGTGGCAACAACGCCTGCCATTGCATGACGAAACGCACTTGCTACTGCCGCTGCAACGCTTTCTGCGCTCGGTGGTGATGCGCCGCGATGCCCGCTTGCCGCTCGACGGCCTGCGGCCGGCCTCGCTGGATATCCACTATGCGCAGCTTCTGCCCTCTGGCGCAGGCAAGGCACGCAGCATCGAGCCGCGCCTGGCCCCGATCGAGGGCAGCGACCAGCCTTACTATGAGGTGCAGGCGATCATCCAGGCCGGGGTCGCGGGCGCGGCGCATGTGACGCTGTATTGCGACCAACAGGAGTTTTCCGAGCTGGAGCATGGCGAGCAGCTGTATGCGGTGGTGGCCCGGCAGATCATTGGCCAGCGCCACGGCGCAGGGCAGTACCAGTGCTATATCACCGACCTGGATTTATCCGAGTTGCTGGATGACCGGCTGGGGGCGACGCAGGTGTACCTGAGCTACAAGCGGGTGCTGGAGCAGGCTTTGAATGAGGGGCTGGAGCAGGTTTTGGCGCAAAGCGCCTGAATTGCCGGGGGTGCTTTGCACCCCATCGCGACACAAGGCCGCTCCTACAGGGGAATGCGATTCCTTGTAGGAGCGGCCTTGTGTCGCGATGGGCCGCAAAGCGGCCCCCTTGGCCCTTACAGGTCGAAATCGCCCGCCGCTTCCGGTTGGTATTCCACTTCCAGCAGCTTCAGCTTGAGGGTCTTGCCACCCGGTGCCGGCCAGTCGATCTGCTCGCCCACCGACAACCCCAGCAAGGCGCAGCCAATGGGCGCCAGGATCGAAACCTTGCCTTCCGGCCCGGCATCCTTCGGGTAAACCAACGTCAGGTGGTAATCCTTGCCGCTGGCTTCCTCACGGCAGTGCACGCGCGAGTTCATGGTCACCACGCCCGCTGGCACTTCCTCGTGACCGACCACCTGCCCGGCGCGGTCCAGCTCGTCCTGCAAGGCGAGCACACCCGGCGTACTCTCGTCGAGGCTGTCGATCAGACGCTCCAGACGTTGTACGTCCAATCGGGTGAGGATGAGGGAAGGCTTGGTGCTCATGATCCAGTCAGACTCCTTTGAACAGGCAGTTTTCAATGTGCAAATAAAGCAAAACCCCGCCCAAGGGCGGGGTTTGAGAAGGCTTTGGCGTCACCGACGCAGAACCCGACACTACCACAGCCGGGTAAATACTCAAGCCCCTGCGCTCAGTGTGCCTTAGCCTGATCGCGCAAGGCCTGGGCCTCGCGGCAGATCTGCCGACGCCGTTCGTCGTCAGCCGAGCGCCATTCGCGGATGTGCTCGACATGCCGGTGGCAACCTGTGCACACCCGCTGTTCGTCCAACCGGCATACGCTGATGCACGGCGATGGCACGGCGGGGCTGACGTTGCTGTAAAGCGGCTTGGGCGGCCGAGCCTGGGCGCTGCTCATGTCAGATCTCGTCGAAGTCCAGCTTCTCGCCGGCCCGCTCCCAGACGATGCGCTCGAGCATTTCGCCCAGCAGTTCTTCGCTCTTTTCGCACACCCACTTCTTGCTCTCTTCGTCGTAGTCGAAGTGGAAACCACCGGAACGGTCGGCCAGCCACAGCTGGCGCAGCGGCTCCTGGCGGCTGAAGATCAGTTGGGCGCCGCCCTCGAACTTGACGGTAAGGACGCCGGCGGAGTTCTCCATGTCCAGGTCCATGCCGCTCTCGTCGAACAGGTCTTCCAGGGCCTGTTGGGTCGCGTCGACCAGATCATGGAAACGCGCTTCACTCAAACTCATTGCAGGAACCTCGAAATTGGCTGCGTTACAGGCAAGCCGGGCAAGATACGGGCGCTTGCCGCCGAATGCAAAGATTAGCCACTGAAGGGGGTAAGAATAGCCCGCCCGGCGGACCGGTCCTTGCATAGGCAAGCCGCCGGTCGCTCGGTATACTCGGGCGCAATACTGCATTTTTCTAAGGATTTCACCCATGAAGCGCCTGATTTCCTCCTTCGCGGCGCTGGTCGCTGTTGCCTGCCTCGTTTCTGCCTGCGGCCAGAAAGGCCCGTTGTATCTGCCTGAAGACGGCGATAACGGCAAAGCGCACAAGGCGCACCAGCACCAGCCCAAAGCCAAGCCGGCCCCGGTACAAGAGCAGCAGCCCGAACTGCAGCCCGAGCCCGAGCAGTCGCCAGCGCAGTAAGGAAACCAGATGAACGCTTTCAACTACCGCGACGGTGAGCTGTTCGCGGAAGGCGTGGCCCTGTCGGCCATCGCCGAGCGCTACGGCACCCCCACCTACGTGTATTCGCGCGCCCACATCGAGGCCCAGTACCGTAGCTACGCCGATGCCCTGCAAGGCACTGAACACTTGGTGTGCTTCGCGGTAAAGGCCAACTCCAACCTGGGCGTACTGAATGTACTGGCGCGCCTGGGCGCAGGTTTCGACATTGTCTCCGGCGGTGAGCTGGAGCGCGTGCTGGCCGCTGGCGGGCGCGCAGACCGCGTGGTCTTCTCCGGCGTCGGTAAAACCCGTGAAGACATGCGCCGCGCCCTGGAAGTTGGCGTGCACTGCTTCAACGTCGAATCCACCGACGAACTGGAGCGCCTGCAAGTAGTGGCCGCTGAAATGGGCAAGGTTGCCCCGGTGTCGCTGCGCGTCAACCCGGACGTCGATGCCGGTACCCACCCTTACATCTCCACAGGCCTCAAAGAAAACAAGTTCGGCATCGCCATCGCCGACGCCGAGGCCATCTACGTGCGTGCCGCGCAGCTGCCGAACCTGGAAGTGGTCGGTGTCGACTGCCACATTGGCTCGCAGCTGACCACCGTGGAGCCGTTCCTCGACGCACTCGACCGCCTGCTGGTACTGGTCGACCGCCTGGCCGAATGCGGTATCCACCTGCGCCACCTGGACTTGGGCGGCGGTGTTGGCGTTCGCTACCGCGACGAACAGCCGCCGCTGGTGGCCGACTACATCAAAGCCATCCGCGAGCGCGTGGGCGAGCGCGACCTGGCCCTGGTGTTCGAGCCGGGCCGCTACATCGTGGCCAACGCTGGCGTGCTGCTGACCCGTGTGGAATACCTCAAGCACACCGAACACAAGGACTTCGCCATCATCGATGCGGCGATGAACGACCTGATTCGGCCGGCCCTGTATCAAGCCTGGATGGGTGTCAGCGCAGTCAAGCCTCGTGCGGGCGAAGGCCGTGCCTACGACCTGGTCGGCCCTATCTGCGAGACCGGCGACTTCCTTGGCAAGGACCGCGTGCTGAACCTGGCCGAAGGTGACTTGCTGGCCGTAGCCTCTGCGGGCGCCTATGGTTTTGTCATGAGTTCCAACTACAACACCCGTGGCCGTTGCGCTGAAATCCTGGTCGACGGCGACCAGGCGTTCGAAGTACGCCGCCGCGAGACCATCGCCGAACTGTACGCTGGCGAAAGCCTGCTGCCGGAGTAAGCCCATGCTGCTGCGTTTTACCAAGATGCATGGGCTGGGCAATGACTTCATGGTCCTCGACCTGGTCAGCCAGCACGCGCATATCCAGCCCAAGCACGCCAAGCAATGGGGTGATCGCCATACCGGCATCGGCTTCGACCAATTGCTGATCGTCGAGGCGCCGAACAACCCGGAAGTGGACTTCCGCTACCGCATCTTCAATGCCGACGGCTCCGAGGTCGAGCAATGTGGCAACGGTGCCCGTTGTTTCGCCCGCTTCGTGCTGGACAAGCGCCTGACTGCGAAAAAGCGCATTCGTGTGGAAACCAAGAGCGGCATCATCGTGCTGGACGTGCAGAACGACGGCCAGGTGAGTGTCGACATGGGCCCGCCGCGCTTCATCCCTGCCGAAATCCCCTTCGTCGCCGACGCACAGGCGCTGAGCTACCCACTGGAAGTCGACGGCCAGCTGCATTCGATTGCCGCCGTGTCCATGGGTAACCCGCACGCCGTGCTGCGTGTCGACGACGTGCGTACTGCCCCCGTGCATGAGCTGGGCCCGAAGATCGAAAACCACCCACGCTTCCCGCAGCGGGTGAATGCCGGCTTCATCCAGGTCATCGACCGCCACCGCGCCAACCTGCGCGTGTGGGAACGCGGCGCGGGCGAAACCCAGGCCTGCGGCACCGGCGCCTGCGCCGCAGCCGTGGCAGCCATCAGTCAGGGCTGGATGGACTCTCCGGTGTCCCTCGACCTGCCCGGCGGGCGCCTGCACATCGAATGGGCCGGCCCCGGCAAGCCCGTACTGATGACCGGCCCGGCCGTACGCGTCTACGAAGGACAGGTTCGTCTCTAAGCGAGTAACCGCCATGACCGATCAGCCCAAGGTTGTACCCAAGCAGTCCACCGAACTCGATGCCGAAGCGGTGGTCGCCTACCTGCGCGCCCACCCCACCTTCTTCGCCGAGCACGACGAGCTGCTGATCGAACAGCACATCCCGCACCAGCGTGGTGACAGCGTGTCGCTGGTGGAGCGCCAGCTCAAGCTGCTGCGTGACCGCAACATCGAAATGCGCCATCGTCTGTCGCAACTGATGGACGTGGCCCGCGACAACGACCGGCTGTTCGACAAGACCCGCCGGCTGATCCTTGACCTGCTGGATGCCGGCAGCCTGGAAGACGTGGTCATGGCGGTCGAAGACAGCCTGCGCCAGGAGTTCCAGGTGCCCTTCGTCAGCTTGATCCTGTTCGGCGACAACGTCGCGCCGGTCGGGCGCTGGGTCAGCAACGCCGAGGCCCAGCAGGCCATCGGCGCCCTGCTGGGCGGCGGCAAGACGGTCAGCGGCAACCTGCGCGAGCACGAGCTGGCCTTCCTGTTCGGCGAGGAACAGCGCCGGGAAGTAGGCTCCAGTGCCGTGGCCACCCTTGAGTACCAGGGGCTGCATGGGGTGCTGGCCATCGGCAGCCGCGACCCGCAACACTACAAGAGCAGCGTCGGCACCCTGTTCCTCGGCTACATCGCCGAAGTACTCGGCCGCGTTGTGCCACGCGTTACCCAGACCCTGCGCTCGGTACGCTGATGGAACGCCAGCTGGAGGCTTATTGCGCACACCTGCGCAACGAGCGCCAGGTATCGGAGCACACCTTGCTGGGCTACCGCCGTGACCTGGACAAGGTCATCGCCTACTGCAAGGAACACGGGATTGCCGACTGGCAGGCGCTGCAGATCCAGCAACTGCGCCAGCTGATCGCCCGCCTGCACCACCATGGCCAGTCTTCGCGCAGCCTGGCGCGGCTACTGTCGGCCGTGCGCGGCCTGTACCGCTACCTCAACCGCGAAGGCCTGTGCCAGCACGACCCAGCCACCGGCCTGAGCGCGCCCAAGGGTGAGCGCCGCTTGCCCAAGGTGCTGGACACCGACCGCGCTCTGCAATTGCTCGATGGCGGCGTCGACGACGACTTCATCGCCCGACGCGACCAGGCGATCCTTGAGCTGTTCTATTCGTCGGGCCTGCGCCTGTCCGAGCTGACCAACCTCGACCTCGATCACCTCGACCTCGCCGCCGGCCTGGTACAGGTACTGGGCAAGGGCGGCAAGGCCCGCGTACTGCCTGTTGGCCGCAAGGCGCGCGAGGCGCTGCAGGCGTGGTACCGCCTGCGCGGCATTGGCAACCCGCGCGACCGCGCGGTGTTCATTACCCGCCAGGGCAACCGCATCAGCCCCCAGGCCGTCCGGCTGCGGGTAAAGGCCGCCGGTGAGCGCGAGCTGGGCCAGCACCTGCACCCGCACATGCTTCGCCATTCCTTCGCCAGCCATGTGCTGGAATCGTCCCAGGACCTGCGTGCGGTGCAAGAGCTGCTCGGCCATGCCGACATCAGCACCACGCAGATCTACACCCACCTGGACTTCCAGCACCTGGCCGCGGTGTATGACAGCGCCCACCCTCGGGCCAAACGCAGCAAGGGCAATGACTCATGAGCATCAAGCTGATCACCTTCGACCTGGACGATACCCTGTGGGACACCGCGCCAGTGATTGCCACTGCCGAAGTCGTGCTGCGCGACTGGCTCGAAGCCAACGCCCCGATCCTTGGCGGCGTGCCGGTGGAGCACCTGTTCGCCATCCGCGAGCGCCTGGTACAAGCCGAGCCCGGCCTCAAGCACCGCATCAGCGCCCTGCGCCGGCGCGTGCTGTTCCATGCCTTGGAAGAGGTCGGCTACAGCGAGAAACATGCGCAGGAACTGGCCAACGAAGGTTTCGAAGTATTCCTGCATGCCCGCCATCAGGTGGAGATCTTCCCCGAAGTGCAACCGGTGCTGGAGATTCTGCGCCACCACTACACCCTGGGCGTGGTCACCAACGGCAACGCCGATGTGAGCCGGCTGGGGCTGGCGGACTACTTCCGCTTTGCCCTGTGCGCTGAGGACCTCGGTATCGGCAAGCCGGACCCGGCGCCGTTTCTGGAAGCCCTACGCCGTGGAGAATCGGAAGCCAGCGCGGCGGTGCACATTGGCGATCACCCCGGCGATGACATCGCTGGCGCCCAGCGCGCCGGTCTGCGTGCGGTATGGTTCAACCCACAGGGTAAGGCATGGGCGGGCGAACAGGCACCGGATGCCGAGATCCAGCGCCTGTCGCAGCTGCCCGACATCCTTTCGCGCTGGCGTTGAAGGCCCGGCCTGCACAGCAACCTGTTCTGAACAACAGGCACAAAAAAGCCCGCAGCGACGGCGGGCTTTTTTGCGATCAGCCACTCAGATAGGGCGGCTGCCGTACTTGTTGTCCGGCTTCTTGGGCGGGTCGGCGACCACGTTGGCCTCGACTTCCTGCACCTTGCCACCGCGCGAAAGGAACTCTTCCATCGCCTTGGCCAGGGCATCACGCTCTTTCTGCTTGGCTTCCATGCTCGGCATCTCGTCTACCGAGACCGCCGCCTTGGATTTGCCCTTGGCAGCGGGTGCCGGGCTGCTGTCGTCATCGCCAGCATCTTCGGCGCCGTCGTCAGCCGCCGCTTCGAGGCCTTCATCAGCCTCGTCTTCGTCGCCTACTTCGAGGTCATCATTTTCCAGATCGTCGTCGCTCATGTTCTACCTCATGACTTGCGAAAAGCAGGTTAGTTATAGACCAGTGCAGCCGTAGACCGGCAACCACCAGTGAAAATTCAACTGGCCGTGGGTTAGGCCACTGCCCTTGGGTCGGCACTCCTGATGGGAGGCGGCACCCAGCAGGCCCTGCTCCTGGCAGGACCTGACAAATCCATTAACCCCTGCTGGCCACACGCTATTGGCAAGCCTAGCAAAGGCTGGCGAAGTGTGTGGACTACACGTCAAACACCCTTCGGCGCGCATTCTAGCGCGCCCGTGGAAAAAGCAAAGCTCCATAAACGCCCTACGACTTGTAAGTTTTTTACCTACGTCGCGAACGTGTCGAATAAACCGTTTGCCGAGCGCGAAATGCTGAAAATCTGACAAAAAAATGCCCGGCAAGCCGGGCAAATTTTTACCGCGTCGCAGTTACAGGTTGTAGCCGCGTTCGTTGTGCTGAGCCAGGTCGAGGCCGACCGACTCTTCTTCTTCGTTGACCCGCAGGCCCATCACCACATCCAGCACCTTGAGGATCACGTAGGTGACGATGGCGGTGTACACCACGGTGAAGATCACGCCCTTGGCCTGGATCCAGACCTGCATGCCGATGTCGGTGACGGTACCGAAGCCGCCCAGTGCAGGGGCTGCGAACACGCCGGTGAGGATGGCACCGATGATGCCGCCGATTCCGTGCACGCCGAAAGCGTCCAGCGAGTCGTCATAGCCCAGCTTGCGCTTGAGGGTGGTGGCGCAGAAGTAGCAGATCACACCCGACGCCAGGCCAATCACCAGAGCGCCCATCGGGCCCACGGTGCCTGCAGCCGGGGTAATGGCGACCAGGCCGGCAACCACACCCGAGGCGATGCCCAGGGCACTGGGTTTACCGTGGCCGATCCACTCGGCGAACATCCAGCCCAGTGCCGCAGCGGCAGTGGCGATCTGGGTGACCAGCATGGCCATGCCGGCGGTGCCGTTGGCCGCAGCGGCGGAGCCTGCGTTGAAGCCGAACCAGCCGATCCACAGCATGGCCGCGCCCATCAGGGTATAGCCCAGGTTGTGCGGGGCCATCGGCGTGGTCGGGTAGCCTTTGCGCTTGCCCAACACCAGGCAGCAGACCAGGCCTGCGATACCGGCGTTGATGTGCACCACGGTGCCGCCAGCGAAGTCCAGCACGCCCCAGTCCCACATCAGTGCGCCGTCACCACTCCACACCATGTGCGCGATAGGCGCATACACCAGGGTGAACCAGATACCCATGAACACCAGCATCGCGGAGAACTTCATGCGCTCGGCGAAGGCACCGACGATCAGCGCCGGGGTGATGATGGCGAAGGTCATCTGGAAGGTGATGAATACCGCTTCAGGGAACAGCGCGGTGGCCGAGGTCAAGTTCTCGGGCGTTACGCCGCTGAGAAAGGCTTTGGAGAAACCGCCAACGAAGGAGTTGAAGTTGAGCACGCCCTTTTCCATACCGGTGGTATCGAAGGCCATGCTGTAGCCGTAAACGACCCAGAGAATGCTCATCAGGCCGGTGATTGCAAAGCACTGCATCATCACCGACAGCACGTTCTTGGAACGCACCATGCCGCCATAGAACAGGGCCAGGCCCGGAATGGTCATGAACAGCACCAGCGCCGTTGCGGTCAGCATCCAGGCGGTATCGCCGGAGTTCAGCGCTGGGGCAGCTTCCTCTGCCAGGGCAAGCCCGGGCATTACGAGGGACAATAGGGCTCCTAGCCCTGCGATCTTACGCAGAGTCATGTTGTTTTCTCCTGGGGCGTTGGGTTTGGTGAGGCTTTTTTGCTGCTTAGATCGCGTCGGTATCGGTTTCGCCGGTACGGATACGGATTGCCTGCTCCAGATTCACCACGAAAATCTTGCCGTCACCGATCTTGCCGGTGTTGGCTGCCTTGGTGATGGCTTCGATTACCCGATCAAGGTCCTTGTCATCGATGGCGACATCGATCTTCACCTTGGGCAGGAAATCGACCACATATTCAGCACCGCGATACAGCTCGGTGTGGCCCTTCTGCCGACCGAAGCCTTTGACTTCGGTGACGGTGATGCCCTGCACGCCGATTTCCGACAGCGACTCGCGCACGTCGTCCAGCTTGAACGGCTTGATGATGGCTGTGACTAGCTTCATGAAACTCTCTCCCGATTTGGTGGACTTGCCCCAGGAAAACAAACCCGTCTCAAGTCTAAGCGCAGCGCTTGGCTTTGTAACGCGTCGTCGGTATCCGGCTCCGCGTGCGCACTGCCCGGTCACAAGGAACTGCATCAGTGCATGGCTCGTTCAGGTCTTTGCAGAAACCTTGCCAGTTCCGGCAAAGCACCGGAAAACAGTGGGTTATGTGAAACAGTCGGGATTGGCCAGTCGCCAGTATGGAAAACATGCACAATATCGGTGCGCGCTGGCAGGGCGTACTGCGCGAAAAATGTGCAGGGGGAGCGAGCCTGAGTGGCTGAATGGCCCGTGCTACACTGCCGACCACTTTCAGTTTCAGTGGACCGCCTCATGCTCGCGCCAAAAGCCCTTCTCGATGCCCTGAGCGATCAAGCCTCGCGCCTGTTCAGCAACGATACCGCCCAGCCCCGTGCAGAACTGGAAAGCCAGTTCAAGGTGCTGATGCAAGGTGCCTTCAGCAAGCTGGACTTGGTCAGCCGCGACGAATTCGACAGCCAGATGGTCGTGCTGGCGCGCACCCGCGCGCGCCTGGAAGCACTGGAAAAACAAGTAGCCGAGCTGGAAGCACGGCTGAACCCACAAGGTGAGTGAATGCAGCCCTCCAGCGCATACCCGGTACTGCTGTTTTCCTACGGCACATTGCAGGACAAAGCCGTGCAACTGGCCAACTTCGGCCGTGAGCTGAGCGGCCAGGCCGACCGTATGCTTGGCTACCGCCAGGACTGGGTCGAGATCACCGACCCGGGCGTACTGGCCGCCAGCGGCAAGCCCCATCACCCCATCGTTTCCCCCAGCAGCCAGGCCGACGACAGCGTGGCCGGGATGGTCTTCCAGATCAGCGAAGAAGAGCTGGCGGCGGCGGACCGCTATGAAGTCGCCGACTACAAGCGCGTCGCCGTCACCCTCGCCTCGGGCCTGACTGCCTGGGTTTATGTGCGCGCCTGAATCCCTCGGGCGCGGGTTGTTACACGGAGCGTTTCCCCATGAAAGTCAGCGCACGCAATGTTTTCGAAGGCAAAGTCACCCAAGTTCAGCCCGGTGCGGTCAATGCCGAAGTCGAGCTGACCCTCGGTGGTGGTGAAAAACTGGTGGCAGTGGTCACCATGGCCAGCCTGCATAACCTCAACATCAATGTCGGTAAAGACGCCGTGGCGCTGGTCAAGGCGCCTTGGGTGGTGCTGCTGACTGACGCTGCCGGTTACAAGCTGTCGGCCCGTAATGCCCTGGAAGGTGAAGTGGTACGGGTTGGCGATGGTGCTGTGAACGCCGAGGTAGTGCTGAAGCTGGCCGGTGGCACCGAGGTGTATGCCATCGTCACCCGCGAAGCCGTGCAGGAGCTGGGGCTGGCGCCAGGCGTGAAGGCCACCGCGCTGATCAAGGCCTCGCACATCATCCTTGGCGCCAAGCCCTGAATGAGAGGGGGCTGCTTTGCAGCCCCGGTCTAATTCATACAGGCCTGTTTCGGTGGCAACTCGCTGGCATGCAAGGTGCCGCGGAACAATGCCGCGCCACACTGGGTAAACAACGTCTTCACCCGGTTGTGCGAATTGAGGATCTCGGCCTGGATATCCTCGATGGCCGTATCCCCCGGCTGTAATCTGGCCGCCCGGTTGGCCCATTCGATGGCGGCAAAGCGGCTCTGCTTGCGGGTGCCGCGGCCCTGCATCCACGCCAGCCCCAGTTCGGCGCTGGCACGCCCGGCAATCCAAGGGTCCGGGTACTCCACCAGGCTCAGCAGGTAGGTAACTGCCTCGGCTCGCTCCTGTGCTTCACCAAACTGACGCAACAAAATCCCCAGGTGCAAACGTGCACGGGCATTGGTCTGCGCATTGCCCAGCGCGTCGACCAGCAGCTGCCTGACGGCCAGCATGGCACTGCGCTCACTCAGGTCCTCATCGCCATCCATGCGCAGGCAGGCCAGGTTGTACTTGGCCTGCCGGCTGCCCGCTTCCACCGCGCGCTGCAGCCAGTACTCGGCTGCCTCATCATCCAGGTAATGCGCCGGTGTGTTGGCCAAGCCGCCATTGTGCAGCTCGTACAGGCCCAGGGCGGCCCCAGGCAGGTTCAGTTCGGCGCAGCGTTCATACAGGTAGCAGGCCACTTCATGCCGGTTGGCTGCCCACAGCAACTTCGCCACCTCGAGCACCTCGAGCCCCGGTGCCTGACCCGCGCACTGGCGTTTCACCGCCCGCTGCGACCAAAGCCTTGCCTGCTCGACCGAGCGTGGCAGCCCCCACAGCCCGAACCGGTGCCCGGCAGCGCGCAATGCACAGGCGCCCGCATGGGAGCGGCCTTCACACAGCCGCTCGATGGCGCTGCGCAACAGGTGTTTCTCATCCGTCATGCCTTTGCGCAGTATCAGTTCGACCAGGCAGCGAAATGGCTCGCCCATGGCACGGACGGCGCCGTGGTCGGTATTGCACGCAAAGCTTGCGGCAAAATCGCGCATTGCGCCGGCATGGTCTTGCACTGCACGGCTGCGCAGCGCCCCCCGCCAGGCCAGCACGACCGCGCTTTCTCGGGGCCTTTTCGGGCGTTGTGACCAGCTTTCGAACACCGGCTGCCATTCGGCGACGGCCTGCAACGGGTTGGCATGCGGCAGCATCAGCCTGCATTCGACGGCCATCCAGCGCAGCGCATTGCGCAAGCTTTCGTCCCAGGTTGAACACAACGGGCCATTGGCCAAAAGCTCAAGCGCATCGAAACTGCCACCCCAGCGGGGCTGCAGGTAAACGGCAATGGCCTGAATCGCTTCGAAGCATCCAGGGCGAGCGACCAGTGCATGGCGCAGCCAGTAATAGCGGGGGTCTTCGTTTTCATGATCGACCCGCCTGCCCAGGCAAGGCGGCAACGCCTGTGGCAGCTCAGCCAGGGGGAATACCCCATGCTTCACCAGCAAGGGCGCTGCGGCTTCCTGCACTTCCACATCAGCATGGGCACTGGGCCTGTAACGCGCTGGATGCCCCTGAAACAGTTCGATCAACCAGCCAGGCTCGCGCAGCTGCGCACTGATACGCAGCATGCCAATGGCCGCGGCCACGGGTTGTGCAGACCGGTCCATTGCACGCAACAGGTGCGCGGTTGCGGTTTCACACATTTGCTCGACGGCCAGCACGCGGGCAGCGTTGCGTTGGCCGCCCCCCTGCACCTGGCAGGCTCGGTGGAAGCAATGCATGCCCATGACCACTTGTGGGTGGTACGCCTTGGGGCAGGCGTCAATCCAGGCTTTGAGCGCTTGGCTCAGGGCCCTGTCACCCTGGTTTTCCAGGTCGACCAGCATGTGCCCTTCGATGGCAGCCAGGTAGGCCGGGAACTCGCCGAACGGGGCTTGGCGCCACCGTGCCTCAAGGCTGTCGAAAAAGCGGTTGAGTTCAACGAATGCACTGGCCTGTACCAGTTCGCGGATTACCTGGCGCGTGCGGGTAAGCGTTTGCACGGCGCAATACCTCAAGTCCATTTGAAAAAAGACGCGGTGCCATCCCATGGCAACTGCAATTGCCCAACAACACTAAGCCATACCTGGCGACTGCGCAAAGTCTATTGGATCCACTTTTGCCGGACGGCATCGAAACACAGGGAAAAACACTGCCCTGAAATACCAGGACGCATAGTTGTTGCGCCTGCCGTGGCAGTGCTGGCTATCCTTTGCACCTGCCGCAGGAAGCGGCCCTTTCCAGTGACAACGGAGTGTCCATGTCCCTAGCACTCGTCCACAGCCGCGCCCAAGTGGGCGTGCAGGCTCCAGCAGTCAGTGTCGAAACCCACCTGGCCAATGGCTTGCCCCATCTCACCCTAGTCGGCCTGCCGGAAACCACGGTCAAGGAAAGCAAGGACCGGGTGCGCAGTGCCATCGTCAATTCCGGGCTGAACTACCCGCAGCGTCGCATTACCCAAAACCTCGCGCCCGCCGACCTGCCCAAGGATGGCGGGCGTTACGACCTGGCCATTGCCTTGGGCATCCTCGCCGCCGACGGCCAGGTGCCGGTTGCCGCCCTTACCGAGGTCGAGTGCCTGGGCGAACTGGCGCTGTCTGGCAAACTGCGCCCGGTGCAGGGTGTGCTGCCGGCGGCACTGGCGGCGCGCGAGGCAGGCCGGGCACTGGTAGTACCACGGGAGAATGCCGAGGAAGCCAGCCTGGCAGGCGGGCTGGTGGTGTATGCGGTGGGGCACCTGTTGGAGCTGGTCGCCCACCTGAATGGCCAGGTGCCGCTGCCGCCGTATGCTGCCAACGGCCTGATCCTGCAGCAACGGCCTTACCCGGACCTGAGTGAAGTGCAGGGGCAGCTGGCGGCCAAGCGTGCCCTGTTGCTGGCGGCCGCCGGGGCACACAACCTGCTGTTCACCGGGCCTCCCGGCACCGGTAAAACGTTGCTTGCCAGCCGCTTGCCGGGGCTGCTGCCGCCGCTGGACGAGCACGAGGCGCTCGAAGTGGCGGCAATCCAGTCAATCAGCGGGCATGCACCGCTGAACAGCTGGCCGCAGCGGCCGTTCCGCCACCCTCATCACTCCGCCTCCGGCCCGGCGCTGGTCGGGGGCAGCAGCCGACCGCAACCAGGCGAAATAACCCTGGCCCATCACGGCGTACTGTTTCTGGATGAGCTGCCAGAGTTCGAGCGGCGCGTGCTGGAGGTGCTGCGCGAGCCGCTCGAGTCGGGCGAAATCGTGATTGCCCGGGCCCGCGACAAGGTGCGCTTCCCAGCGCGCTTCCAACTGGTGGCGGCGATGAACCCGTGCCCTTGCGGCTACCTGGGCGACCCCACCGGCCGCTGCCGCTGCAGCACCGAGCAGATCGCACGGTATCGCAACAAGCTGTCCGGGCCACTGCTGGACCGCATCGACCTGCACCTGACCGTGGCCCGCGAGAGCACCACGCTGAACAACCAACCCTGCGGTGAGCCCAGTGCCGATGTGGCGGCCAAAGTGGCCCAGGCGCGCGCGGTGCAGCACAAGCGGCAAGGGTGTGCGAATGCTTTTCTCGATCTCGAGGGCTTGCGCCGCCACTGCGGGTTGGCGCCGGCGGACCAGGCCTGGCTGGAAGGGGCCTGCGAGCGGCTGACCTTGTCGTTGCGATCGGCACACCGGTTGTTGAAAGTGGCGCGGACACTGGCGGACCTGGAGTGTTGTGAGACGATTGGCCGGCCGCATCTGGCCGAGGCCCTGCAATACCGACCAGGGAGCGGTTAGATTCGCCTTGTGCGGCCCATGGCTGCTCGCCAATTGATCGCTGGCCACCGCTATCGTCTCTTTTATCAGGACAATGTTTCTCCCTGGTAGCAGATTGTCTGCCCCCACTCCAAGCCCCAGAATCGTCGGCCAAACTGTTCAAACGCTGCCCCGGCAGCTCATGGAGTACGAGCCAATGCCACACGAAGGCAGCCTTCTGCAAACCGCGGTGATTTTCCTGCTTGCCGCCGTCCTCGCTGTCCCGCTGGCCAAGCGCCTGCAACTGGGTGCCGTGCTCGGTTACCTGCTGGCCGGCGTGGTCATCGGCCCGCAAGCGCTGGGTTTGATCCGCGACACCGAAAGCGTGGCGCACATTTCCGAGCTGGGGGTGGTGCTGCTGCTGTTCATCATCGGCCTGGAACTGTCGCCCAAGCGCTTGTGGCTGATGCGCAAGTCGGTGTTCGGTGTCGGTACTGCCCAGGTGCTGCTGACCGGCGCGCTGATCGGTGCCATCGCCCTGTTCGGCTTCAGCCAGACACTGCCGGCTGCCATCGTGCTCGGCCTGGGCCTGGCGCTATCGTCCACCGCCCTTGGCCTGCAGAGCCTGGCTGAGAGCAAGCAGCTCAACGCCCCGCACGGCCGCCTGGCATTCGCCATCCTGTTGTTCCAGGACATCGCCGCCATACCGCTTATCGCCCTGGTGCCGCTGCTGGCCGCCAGTGGCCCGGACACCAGTCACGGCGACAGCCTGCAACACGGCCTCAAGGTGTTCGCCAGCATCGCCGTGGTGATCATCGGCGGCCGCTACCTGCTGCGCCCGGTGTTCCGCACCGTGGCCCGCACCGGCCTGCCGGAAGTGTCCACCGCCACCGCGCTGCTGGTGGTGATCGGCACGGCCTGGCTGATGGAAGAAGCCGGCATTTCCATGGCCCTTGGCGCCTTCCTCGCCGGCCTGCTGCTGGCCGATTCGGAATATCGCCACGAGCTGGAATCGCAGATCGAGCCGTTCAAGGGCCTGCTGCTGGGGCTGTTCTTCATCAGCGTGGGCATGGGCGCCAACCTTCGCCTGCTGCTGGACATGCCGCTGGTGGTGCTGGGCCTGACCCTGCTGCTGGTGGCGGTAAAGCTGGTGCTGCTGATAGGCGTCGGCCGCCTGGTTGGTGGCCTGAACAGCGCCAGCGCCCTGCGCCTGGGCATGGTGCTGGCGGCGGGTGGCGAGTTCGCCTTCGTGGTGTTCAAGCTGGGCAAGGACCAGGGCCTGTTCGACACCCAGACCTACGACCTGCTGCTGATGACCATCACCCTGTCGATGGCCATTACCCCGCTGCTGATGCTGGGCTGCACCCGCGCCCTCAAACGCCCGCAACCGGCGCGTGAAGTGCCCGAGCAGTACAAGCAGATCCAGACGGATACGCCGCGGGTGGTGATCGTCGGCATGGGCCGCATGGGCCAGATCGTCGCGCGCATCCTGCGTGCGCAGAAGATCCCGTTCATTGCCCTGGAAACCTCGGTGGACACCATCGAGATGACCCGCATGTTCGAACAGGTGCCGGTGTTCTACGGCGACCCCCTGCGCCCCGAGGTGCTGCACGCCGCCAAGGTGGGTGAAGCGGAGTACTTCATCATCACCATCGATGACCCTGAAGCTGCCATTCATACCGCCGAACGGGTGAAACGCCTGTACCCACACCTTAAAGTGCTCGCCCGGGCACGTAACCGCCAGCATGTGCACAAGTTGGTGGATGCAGGCGCCGAGCCGATTCGCGAGACGTTCTACTCCAGCCTGGAAATGACCCGCCGGGCGCTGGTGGGGTTGGGCTTGAGCGATGAACAGGCGGCGGACCGTATTGCGCGGTTTACCCAACATGACGAAGAAGTGCTGGTGGCCCAGGGGCATGTGCGCGATGACCGGGCCAAGGTGATGCAGACGGCCAAGGAGGCGCGGGTGGAGCTGGCGCGGTTGTTTGATTCGGATGGGGATTGAGGGCCTTTGTCGTACGCCTTGAGGGTTGTGGCGCCATTACGCGCACCCAAGAAACCATCACGGAATCGTCCGATTCTCAGCAAGATCCTACTTCCCGACCAACCATTTCCTACGTTACCGCCGATCCCGAGGATTTATCCTACACCCCGTGTCGACGCCCGTCTGATTGTCCGGGGAAGGCCTGCTCTCTAGGCTGACCGGGTCGCTGTCGGTTCAGCGATCGGGTGTGGAAACCCGGCAGGTAATCGGAACAGCTGTCGTCATGGCAGTTGCACGCGGGAGGCCGTATGGCCTGCCGGGGTTCCGATAGCCCGGCTTTCCACCCCGCGTGCAGCCGCCACCCTTCGCGTGGAAACGGATGGTGCCGGCCAACCTCTATCGGAGTTTGGCTATGAAAAAGATTGTTCCCGATCCACCCCTCCCCAACACCACACAACGCCCTTTCAGCCGCTGCGATGCCGGCCATCCCCCATTGTTCACCGTAAACCCCGGCGTCTCAGCCCACGACGCCCTGGTACATGTCGCCCAGTACCTGCGCGGTGCCTACGACTGTGGCTACAAAGCCCTGGAGCATCTGGATGAGACAGGCAAAAGCCTGTTCTGGAGCAACCTAAACTCACTCGAAATGGCAGAAGGGCTGGTTGAGGCACTGCTGGATGGGATTGAGTCACAGCCAATGAATTGATGCCGCCTGTACCGGCCCTTTCGCGGGTGAACCCGCGAAGAGGCCAGCACAGCAAACAAAAAAGGCCGGCCCCCTATAGAGAGAGCCGGCCTTTGTGCGTGCTGCTATCGGTTGATTACTTCCCCGCAGTCAACGCGTTGTAGCTGGTCATCAAATTCCGATAGTCCGGAATGTGGTTGGAGCACAGCGCAGCCAGCCCTTCCACATCGTTGCGCCAGTCGCGGTGCAGCTCACAGGCCACGCCGAACCAGGTCATCAGCTGGGCGCCCGCCTGGCTCATGCGGTCATGGGCGGCATCGCGGGTCATTTCGTTGAAAGTACCGGAAGCATCAGTCACCACAAACACATCGAACTCTTCTTCCAGCGCCGACAGCGCCGGGAAGGCTACGCAGACCTCAGTCACCACACCGGCAATGATCAGCTGCTTCTTGCCGGTGGCCTTCACCGCCTTGACGAAGTCTTCGTTGTCCCAGGCGTTGATCTGGCCTGGGCGGGCGATGTACGGGGCGTCCGGGAACAGGGCTTTCAGTTCTGGCACCAGCGGGCCGTTGGGGCCTTGCTCGAAGCTGGTGGTGAGGATGGTCGGCAGGTTGAAGAACTTGGCCAGGTCAGCCAGGGCCAGCACGTTGTTCTTGAACTTGTCCGGCTCGATGTCGCGCACCAGGGACAGCAGGCCAGCCTGGTGGTCCACCAGCAGCACGGCGGCGTCGTCTTTGTTCAGGCGGTTGTAGGTGAATTTGCTCATGGTCTGTGCTCCTAAGGGTTATGAATTTTTCAGCAATTCGGGGTGTTTCGCGTTGATGGGCACAGATTAAAATCATCACCTTCACGGCGGTAGACTGCGAAAAATGCCTTTAGCGTTCCATTTGGAGAACGATCATTGGAAGACCTCAACTCCCTCTACTACTTCACCCAAGTCGTTGAGCACGGTGGCTTCGCCCCAGCCGGCCGGGCGCTGGACATGCCCAAGTCAAAGCTCAGCCGGCGCATCGCCGACCTTGAAGACCGCCTGGGCGTGCGCTTGCTGCACCGCACCAGCCGGCACTGCTCACTGACCGAGATCGGCCAGGCCTACTACAACCGCTGCCTGGCCATGCGCGTAGAGGCAGAGGGCGCGGCAGAGATCATCGAGCGCAACCGCAGCGAACCACGCGGGCTGGTGCGCATCAGTTGCCCGACTACCCTGCTCAATTCCTGGGTTGGGCCGATGCTGACCCGCTACATGCTCAAGTACCCGCAGGTGGAGTTGTTCATCGAAAGTACCAACCGCCGTGTCGACCTGTTGCACGAGGGCTTCGACATTGCCCTGCGGGTGCGCTTTCCGCCGCTGGAGAACACCGACATGGTGATGAAGGTGCTGAGCAACAGCACCCAGTGCCTGGTCGGCCAGCCGCAATACCTGGAGCAATTGCCCAAAGGTTTCGACCCACAGCTGCTCGGCACGCTACCGAGCGTGCACTGGGGCAGTGCCCAGCGTGAGTACCAGTGGGAGCTGTTTCAGGGTGAGGGCAACAGCCGCAGCATCGTCATCCCGCATAAGCCGCGCATGGTGACTGACGATCTGTTCGCGTTGCGCCACTTCGTGGTGGCAGGCGTGGGGATTGCCCACTTGCCGCGAGTGGCGGTGCGTGAAGACCTGGCGGCAGGGCGGCTGGTAGAGCTGCTGCCTGAGTGGCACCCGCGTTGCGGGATCGTCCATGCGATCTTCCCGTCGCGGCGCGGGTTGCTGCCGTCGGTGCGAGCGTTGATCGATCATCTGGCTGAGGAATTTGCCATCAGCGACATGGCTTGAGCACCGGCGAAAGCGCCAGCAGTGAAAGAACAGAAAAGGGGGCCAAAACTGGCCCCCTTTTTCACATCAGTTCAGCTTAGAAAGCAAAGCATGAACAACCCAGCGCACCCCAGAAGCCCTGGAAGTCATTCACCGGTACGCTCGAATGCCGCGCTTTCTCATGGCTGTGCGCATGCACCCCGCATGGCCCGCTGCACTGGTGCACGGCGGCGGCCAACGATGGCGTACCGACGCGCCAGTGCCCCGGCACCTTGACCACCGGCGACCATTCCGGCAACACAGGCACCTGCGGCGGGCCCAGTTTGTCGAACTCACCTGCGCCGTACACCACCTTGCCATCGACGATCGTCAGCACCGACTCGATGCCCTTGATCGCCTCTTCATCGACGCTGAAGAAGTCCAGCGACAACGCCGCCAGGTCGGCCAACTGGCCCACTTTGATCTGGCCCTTCTTGCCCTGTTCGCTGGAGAACCAGGCACTGCCCTGGGTAAACAGCTGCAGCGCGGTATCGCGGCTCAGGCCTTCCGGGTACAGCGCCATGCCGCCAACGGTCTTGCCGCTGACCAGCCAGTACAGCGAGGTCCACGGGTTGTAGCTGGACACACGGGTGGCGTCGGTACCGGCGCCCACCGGTACGCCCATGTCGAGCATGCGCTTGATTGGCGGGGTCTGCTCGGCCGCCTTGGCGCCGTAGCGGTCGACGAAGTATTCACCCTGGAAGGCCATGCGGTCCTGGACGGCGATACCACCGCCCAAGGCGCGCACGCGCTCGATGTTCTGCGGGGTGATGGTTTCGGCGTGGTCGAAGAACCACGGCAGGCCGTTGAACGGGATGTCGCGGTTGACCTTCTCGAACACGTCGAGCATCCGCGTGATCGATTCGTTGTAGGTGGCGTGCAAGCGGAATGGCCAGCGTTGCTCGACCAGGTGGCGCACCACCGGCTCCAGCTCTTCCTCCATGGTCTGTGGCAGGTCCGGGCGCGGCTCGAGGAAGTCTTCGAAGTCGGCGGCCGAGAACACCAGCATTTCACCGGCGCCGTTATGGCGCAGGAAGTCGGTGCCGCTGTGCAGCTTGACGCTGGCGGTCCACTTCTTGAAGTCGTCCAGTTCTTCCTTGGGCTTCTGGGTGAACAGGTTGTAGGCAATGCGCACGGTCAGCTGGTTGTTGTCGGCCAGCTCCTGGATCACCGAGTAGTCGTCGGGGAAGTTCTGGTAGCCGCCACCGGCGTCGATGGCACTGGTCAGGCCCAGGCGGTTGAGTTCGCGCATGAACTGGCGGGTGGAGTTGACCTGGTACTCCAGTGGCAGCTTCGGCCCCTTGGCCAGCGTAGCGTAGAGGATCATTGCATTGGGGCGGGCGATCAGCATGCCGGTCGGGTTGCCGAACTTGTCCCGCTGGATTTCACCACCCGGCGGGTTCGGCGTGTCCTTGGAGTAGCCGACAGCCTTGAGTGCCGCGCGGTTGAGCAGTGCGCGGTCGTAAAGGTGCAGCAGGAACACCGGGGTGTCGGGCGCGGCCTGGTTGATCTCTTCCAGGGTCGGCATGCGTTTCTCGGCGAACTGGAATTCGTTCCAGCCACCGACCACACGCACCCACTGCGGCGTAGGCGTGCGTGCGGCCTGGTCCTTGAGCATGCGCAAGGCATCAGCCACCGACGGCACGCCTTCCCAGCGCAACTCCAGGTTGTAGTTCAGGCCGCCGCGGATCAAGTGCAGGTGCGAGTCGTTCAGGCCTGGGATCACCGTGCGCTGTTTGAGGTCGATGATTTGCGTGGCTGCCCCCTTGTGGGCCATGGCCTCGGCATCGTTGCCCACGGCGACGAAGCGGCCATCCTTGATGGCGACAGCAGTCGCGGTAGGTTTTTCACGGTCAACGGTGTGTAGTTTGCCGTTGAACAGAATCAGGTCGGCGGACATGGAACCTCCTTGGCTGGATGCGTGAGCTGAACCGGCTTGGCCGGTGAAGGGCAATGCGGACCAGAGCGCGCCGGCGGCACCGAGCACGGTGCTGGTGGCGAGGAACTGGCGACGGGTCTTGTCGTTGCGGTCCTGGGACATGATGTTCTCCGTCTCTGGGTGCGGTGGCAGGCGCAACTGTGGAGCATGCCGGTTGGTGCTGGGTCAGGGCCTGGATGGCTGTGCGATGGGTTGTAGAAGGTTAGCCCTGATCAAATTTTGTGCCGCCAAGGCTGCCCATTCGAGGTCAAGCCCGAGACGGCGCGGCTCACCCACGCAGCCAATTGGCGCAGCGGCGGGTTACCCAAGGCATGATGTAGAACACCACGGGCAGGATGACGAACAGGTTCACGACCAGGTTGCCGGTGATCGGGCCGCCCAACTGCGGGAAGCGTGCGAACAGCGGCGCCAGCAGTTGCGGAATGACCATGGTCATCGGGCAGATCACCAGGTAGGTCAGCAGCGCCTGCTTCCAGCGCGGCGGTTGCGCTACCGTGGCGCCCGTTGGGCTACCGAGCACCTTGTGTTGAAGGCATACGGTCACCACTTCGCGGTTGTCTTGGAGTGCGGTGTTCATCGGCGTTCCTTGGGATGAGCTTGCCCGCATCCACTGTGCAACGGCGGACGGGCGGTGGATTGGATGGGTATGCAGCCCTGGCCGGGCACCGCCTGGGGGTGCCCGGAAAGGTTGGCTTACTTGCCGGCGTTGAAGGCGTTGTAGCTAGTCATCAGGTTGCGGTAGTCCGGGATGTGGTTGGAGCACAGCGCGGCCAGGCCTTCGATGTCGTTGCGCCAGTCGCGGTGCAGCTCACAGGCCACGCCGAACCAGGTCATCAGCTGCGCACCGGCCCGGCTCATGCGGTCATGGGCGGCGTCACGGGTCATGGCGTTGAAGGTCCCGGAGGCATCGGTCACCACGAACACTTCGAACTCTTCCTCCAGTGCCGCCAGGGCCGGGAAGGCAACACACACTTCGGTCACGACGCCGGCGATGATCAGCTGCTTCTTGCCGGTGGCCTTCACGGCCTTGACGAAGTCTTCGTTGTCCCAGGCGTTGATCTGGCCTGGGCGGGCGATGTACGGGGCGTCCGGGAACAGGGCTTTCAGTTCTGGCACCAGCGGGCCGTTGGGGCCTTGCTCGAAGCTGGTGGTGAGGATGGTCGGCAGGTTGAAGAACTTGGCCAGGTCAGCCAGGGCCAGCACGTTGTTCTTGAATGCGTCGGGTTCGATATCGCGGACCAGGGACAGCAGGCCTGCCTGGTGGTCGACCAGCAGTACGGCGGCGTCGTCTTTGTTCAGGCGGTTGTATTTGAAGTGGGTCATGGTGGCAGCTCCTGATGGTTTTGATTTTCAGTAAGTAGGGTGTTTCGCGTTGATGGTTGAAGATTAAAACCAGGACCTTTGGAGCGGTAGATGGTGGTTTTTGGCTTTAACGTTCTGTTTTAGGAACGATAGATTGGCGTTGATTTTGCTGGCCTCTTCGCGGGCTGCCATTGCCTGCCCTGCAAACCTGCTCTATTACTACCCACAGCCCTCCCCTCACCCCGAGACCACCATGCTGGCGTTCATCCAGTCATCCCCGTTGTTGCTCGGTACCGCCCTGATCCTGCTCGACCTCGTGCTCTGGCAAGCCATCCCCATGCAGCGCCGAGCCTGGCGCATCGGCACGCGGCTGGTGATATTCCTGCTGTTCAGTTCGGTACTGGTGGCCGCCGGCATGAGCCCGCTGCAGCCGCCACCCTGGCCCGACGATGTCTCGCGCAACCTGATGGCCACGGTACTGGCGATCGGCTGGTGGCTGTTTGGCGCACGCACGGTGACCGTGGTGTTCGGCCTGTTGCTGGTAGCCCGTGGCAGCCATGGCGGGCGGTTGCTGCAGGATGTGCTGGGGGCGTTGATCTTCCTGGCCGCCGTGGTGGCTGCCGCAGGCTATGTGATGCAGCTGCCGGTGAAGGGCCTGCTGGCCACCTCCGGGGTGATGGCCATCGTCATTGGCCTGGCGTTGCAGAGCACCCTGGCTGACGTGTTCAGCGGCATCGTGCTGAACACCACGCGGCCCTACCAGATCGGCGATTCCATCTCTATCGACGGCACCGAAGGCAAGGTGCTGGACATCGACTGGCGCGCCACCCGCTTGCTCACCGGCAGCGGCAGTTTGGCGGTAATCCCCAACTCGGTGGCGGCCAAGGCACGGCTGCTCAACCACAGCCGCCCGGCCGATGTGCATGGGGTCACGATCAGCGTGGTGGTGCCGGCCAAGGTGCGCCCCAAGCGGGTGTTCGACGCGCTGGAAAAGGCCTTGCAAGGCGTCAGTGCCATTCTTGCCACCCCAAAACCGAAAGTAACGGTGAAGGCCTCGACGCTGGAGTCAGTGGAGTACGAGGCCAGTGGCTTCGTGGCCGATATGGGCGCCAAGGGTGACGCGCGCAACCAGCTGTTCGACCTGGCGCACCGGCATCTGGAAGCCAGCGGAGTGATGTGGAACGTCGACCTGGCCGTGCCGCCGCGCAGCCGCCAGCGCGAAGTGCTGGACGAGGTCCGCGTGTTCCGCTCGCTGAGCGATGAAGAGCGAGACGCCTTGAGCCAGCGCATGACCGCAGTGGAGTACCTGCCGGACCAGGTGATCCTGGGGGTTGGCGAGCATTCAGATCATTTGCTGGTGATTGGCAGCGGGGTGGTATCGGCGTCGGTGCGCGATGGCGACAAACTGCTGGAAGCCGGGCGCATGGGGCCGGGTGAAGTGCTGGGGATCGAGGGCATCATCGACGAAGACGATTCGCTGGCCGAGTTCCGCACGCTGACCAGCTGCGTGCTGTACCGCATCGACAAGGAACAGGTGAAGAGCTGCCTGCAGCAGCGTGGCGAAGTGCAGACGGCGTTGAGCAAGTTGCAGCGGTTTCGGCGGCAGAACCGCGAGTCGTTGTTGCTGCAGAAGCCGGCCCTGATCAAGAAAGGCGGCTTCCTCAGCTGGTTACACAAGTAAGCCGGAACTGGCCTCTTCGCGGGTTCACCCGCGAAGAGGCCAATGCTTACAGCACAACTCTCAAGCATTGCCCCGCGTGGTACAGCGAGAAGCCGGACTCATAGAACGCGGTGCGCAATGAAGGCGCACTCACCCCGCTCATGGGCGAAAACGGAATCGGCAGGCTGTCCGCTTCCCCTTTCAGCAAAAACTCGGCAAATGCCCGACCGATCACGGTGCCCGTGGTATTGCCCCGCCCGTTGTACCCCGTCACCGCCACCAGCCCCGGCGCCGGCTCGAACAGGCGCATCAGGTGGTCGGGGGTGAAGTCGATGCAACCGGTCCAGTGCATTTCCCACTCGACCTTGCCCAGTTCCGGGTAGTAGTGGCTCTGGATCCGGTCCGCCCAGCTGCGCACGAACCACGCTGGCTTGTTGTCGACCCGGCCCAGGCTGCCGAGCAACAGGCGGCCCTGGTCGTCGCGGCGGATGCTGCTGAGCACGGTGCGGGTGTCCCACGAGCCCTGGCCATGCGGCAGCACCTTGTCGGCGGCTGCGCCTTGCAAAGGCTTGGAAGCCACCTGGTAGTAGTAACCGCGGAAAAACTGCTTCTGCAGGTTGCTCCAGTCGCCTTCGGTGTAGGCACCAGTGGAAATCACCACCTTGTCGGCGCGCACCGAACCCCGCGCAGTCTTCACCCGCCAAGCATCGCCGTCACGCTCCAGGCCTTCGACCGAAGACTGCTGGAACAGCTTGCCGCCCAGGCGGGCCACGGCGGCGGCCAGGCCCTGAGTGTAGCCCATCGGGTTGATGGTGCCGGCGCGGCGGTCGAGCAGCGCGGCAGAGATCTTGTTGGTGCCGCAGTATTCCTGGCATTGGGCGCCGGTCAGCAGCTCGACGTCGGCACCACGGCGGCGCCATTGTTCGTGGCGGGCTTCGAGGTCGGCGATGCCCGTGGCGTTATGCGCCATGTGCAGCGTGCCTTTGTGCTGGGCCTGGCAGTCGATGCCAAGGCGTTCGATCATGGCGAACACTTCAGCCGGGGCTTCGCCAAGCACCTTGTTCAGGCGGCTGCCTTGCTTCTGGCCGAGGGTGGCCTCGACGTCGTCGGGGCGGATCCAGGTGCCAGCGTTGACCAGGCCGACGTTGCGCCCGGAACCACCGTGGCCGATCTTCCACGCCTCCAGCAAGATCACCGACTTGCCCTGTTCGAGCAGATGGATGGCTGCCGACAGACCGGTGATACCGCCGCCGATCACGCAGACATCGGCCTTGTGCTCACCGGCCAGGGCCTGGGCGGCAACGCTCGGTTTGCTGACGAATTCCCACAAGCATTCTTGACGCAGTTCGGACATGGCCCGGCTCCAGCAGTGTTGTTCTTATTGCAGGTGCATCTGGTTTATTGGGGCCGTTTTGCGGCCCATTCGCGGGTGAACCCGCTCCCACAGGGACATCACAGGTTCCGAAAGCTGTGTTGTCCCTGTGGGAGCGGGTTCACCCGCGAACCGGGGGCATAGCCCCCGGCCATGCAGCATCAAACCATCAGTCGAACACGATACCCTGTGCCAGCGGCAGCTCACGCGAATAGTTCACGGTGTTGGTCTGACGACGCATGTAGCCCTTCCAGGCATCCGAACCCGACTCACGGCCACCACCGGTTTCCTTCTCGCCACCGAACGCACCGCCGATCTCGGCGCCGCTGGTGCCGATGTTGACGTTGGCGATGCCGCAGTCGCTGCCCGAAGCACTCTGGAAGCGCTCGGCTTCGCGAATGTCGGTGGTGAAGATGCACGACGACAGGCCTTGTGGCACTTCGTTGTTCAGGCGCAGGGCCTCTTCGAAGTCGTCATAAGCCAGCACGTACAGGATCGGGGCGAAGGTTTCGTGGCGCACCACATCGCTTTGCGCCGGCATTTCGGCAATGGCTGGCGAGACGTAGTAGGCGTTCGGGTACTGGTCGGCCAGCTGACGCTCGCCACCAAACACCTGGCCACCTTCGTCGCGGGCCTTGGCCAGCGCGCCTTGCATGGCGTCGAACGACAGTTTGTCGATCAGCGGGCCTACCAGGTTGTCCTTGCGCGGGTCACCAATGCGCACTTTGCCGTAGGCGGCTTTGACGCGGGCAACCACTTCGTCCTTGATCGAGCGGTGCACGATCAGGCGACGCAGCGTGGTGCAACGCTGGCCGGCGGTGCCGACAGCGGAGAACAGGATGCCGCGCACGGCCAGGTCCAGGTCCGCGCTCGGGGCCAGGATCATGGCGTTGTTGCCACCCAGTTCCAGGATGCTGCGGCCAAAGCGGGCGGCCACACGTGGGCCGACTTCGCGCCCCATGCGGGTGCTGCCGGTGGCGCTGACCAGCGGGACACGCGGGTCATCGACCATGGCTTCGCCGGCTTCACGGCCGCCGATCACCAGTTGCGCCAGGCCAGCCGGGGCGTCGCCAAAGGCTTTCAGGGCTTTTTCGAACAGCGCCTGGCAGGCCAGGGCGGTCAGCGGGGTCTTCTCGGACGGCTTCCACACTACCGAGTTACCGGCCACCAGGGCCAGCGCGGTGTTCCAGGCCCATACCGCGACCGGGAAGTTGAAGGCGCTGATGACGCCAACCACGCCCAGCGGGTGCCAGGTTTCGCGCATGTGGTGGCCTGGGCGCTCGGAGGCGATGGTCAGGCCGTACAGCTGGCGCGACAGGCCCACGGCGAAGTCGCAGATGTCGATCATTTCCTGCACTTCACCCAGGCCTTCCTGAGTGATCTTGCCGGCTTCGATCGAAACCAGCTCGCCCAGGTCGGCCTTGTGCTCGCGCAGCACTTCGCCGAACAGGCGTACCAATTCGCCACGGCGCGGGGCCGGCACAGTGCGCCAGGCGTCGAAGGCGCTTTGGGCCTGATCGATGCGGGCGATGGTCTCGGCCTTGCCGAGCAGTTTCACCGAGGCGATCTGGCTGCCGTCGATCGGCGTGTGAACAGGGTAGTCGCCCTGGGTGTAAGCCTCGGCGGCAACGCCAAGGCGCTCGAGCAATCCAGCAACCATTAGTGCTTCTCCTACATCGGGTGATGGGGTGGAAAATTGATGGGGATCAGTATTAATCCGATCACATAGGTACAACAAACGACCTTTATTCCGCATATCATTCCACCAGGTAATGATTCGAGCCGCAGAGACCGCTATGTCCAAACGCCTGGTGCCTTCCATGACCGCCCTGCAGTGCTTTGAAGCTGCAGCCCGCCACTTGAGCTTTACCCGTGCCGCCGAAGAGCTGCACCTGACCCAGAGCGCGGTCAGCAAGCAGGTGGCGCAGCTTGAAGACATGCTGCGCCACCACCTGTTCCTGCGCATCCGCCGGCGCCTGCAGCTGACCCCGGCCGGAAGCCTGTACCTGGCCGAGGTCAACAAGATCCTCACCCAGGTGGATATGTCCAGCCGCTACGTGCTCACTTATGGCGAGCAGACCGAGATATTGAAGGTAGCCACGCAACCGAGTTTTGGCGTGCGCTGGTTGATCCCGCACCTGAAGGGCTTTGGCAAACGGCACAGCAATATCCACCTGGACATCCGCAACGAGATGGAGCCGTTCGCCTTGCTGCAGGGTTCGGCTGACGTGGTGTTCTTCTATGGCCAGGGCACGTGGCCGGGGGCCACCTGCGTGGAGCTGTTCCGCGAAGAGGTGGTACCGGTGTGCGCGCCGGAGCTGCTGGCCGGGCGCACGCTGGGCGATGCCGCAGAGCTTGCCGACCTGGTGCTGCTGCAAAGCACGTCGCGGCCGGAAGCGTGGCATGAGTGGTTCCAGGAGCTGGGCTTGCAGAGCGTCAGCGCCTATCACGGGCCGCGCTTCGATACGTTCTATATGGCGTTGAGCGCGGCACAGGCCGGGTGCGGCGTGGCGCTGGTGCCGCGTTACCTGGCGGCGAAGGAACTGGCGGACGGGAGCCTGGTGGTGCCGTGGAACCATGCGATGCGCAGTGCCGGGGCGCATTACCTGGCGTATGCCGAGCATGCGGCGGAGGTGCCCAAGGTGCGGGCGTTGGTGGAATGGATTCACGAGCAGCTTCAGGCTTGAGGGCCTCTTCGCGGGTAAATCCGCTCCCACAAGGGCGTTGCGCAGCCACTGCGGGAGCGGGTTTACCCGCGAAAGGGCCCTGAAGGTCGATCAAAAAAGGAATGACACACTCACTTTTTTTCGCTTGTGAGCCAAGTGCATTCCCAGCTTTCATGTAAGCGTCCGAACCCAACCAGGAAGCTAGCGATGCCCGCCCACGATTTCGTCAGCCCAGACAGCATCCGCGCGCAGTTCTCTGCCGCCATGTCGCTCATGTACAAACAGGAAGTGCCGCTGTACGGCACGCTGCTGGAGCTGGTGAGCGAAATCAACCAGCAGGTCATGGCCCAGCAACCCGAGGTTGCCGAGGCCCTGCGCTGGACCGGCGAAATCGAACGCCTGGACCAGGAGCGCCACGGCGCCATCCGTGTGGGCACCGCTGAAGAACTGGCCACCATCGCGCGCCTGTTCGCGGTCATGGGCATGCAGCCGGTCGGCTACTACGACCTCAGCTCTGCCGGCGTGCCGGTGCACTCCACTGCCTTCCGTGCGGTGCACGAGCAGGCGCTGCACGTCAGCCCGTTCCGTGTATTCACCTCGCTGCTGCGCCTGGAGCTGATCGACAACCCGCAGCTGCGCGAGTTGGCCCAGAGCATTCTGGCCAAACGCCAGATCTTCACCGCCCGTGCCCTCGAGCTGATCGCCCAGTGCGAACGTGATGGCGGCCTTAACGCAGCGGATGCCGAAGCCTTCGTGCAAGAAGCCCTGCACACTTTCCGCTGGCACCATGACGCCACCGTCACAGCCGAGCAATACCAGCAGTTGCACGACCAGCATCGCCTGATCGCCGATGTGGTGGCCTTCAAGGGCCCGCACATCAACCACCTCACGCCGCGTACCCTGGACATCGATGCAATCCAGGTCGGCATGCCGGCCAAGGGCATCCCGCCAAAGGCCGTGGTCGAAGGCCCGCCCACTCGTCGCCACCCGATCCTGCTGCGCCAGACCAGCTTCAAGGCCCTGCAGGAAAGGGTCGCGTTCAGCGACCAGCAAGGTAGCGAAGGCAGCCACACCGCGCGCTTTGGCGAGATCGAGCAACGCGGCGCGGCGCTGACGCCGAAAGGCCGCCAGCTGTACGACAAACTGCTCGACGCTACCCGCGCCGCGTTGGGTGGCGCACCGGCCGAGGCCAATGCCGAGCGCTACATGGCGCTGCTGACGGCAACCTTTGCCGAATTCCCGGACGACCTGGCGCAGATGCGCGAGCAAGGCCTGGCGTATTTCCGCTATTTCGCGACGGAGAAAGGCCTGGCCGCGCGTGACCAGGAAGGCCGCCCGACTACCCTGCAAGGGCTGATCGACGCTGGCCATGTGCACTTCGAAGCGCTGGTGTACGAGGACTTCCTGCCGGTGAGCGCGGCGGGGATCTTCCAGTCCAACCTGGGCGACGACGCGCAGGCCGAGTACGGCAGCAACGCCAACCGCGATGCCTTCGAAGCGGCGTTGGGGCTGCAGGTGCAGGATGAGCTGGCGTTGTATGCACAAAGCGAACGCCGCTCGCTGCAAGCCTGCGCACAAGCATTGAACCTGGGTTCGATGTAAGGGCTTCCGTCCCTTTCGCGGGCTCGCCCGCGAAAGGGACGGCACAGGCGATCAGAGAGGCGGCAGGATTTCCACATCGGGCAAATCCATCGCCGCCACCTCCTGCTCCAGAAACACACTCAAGCGCCGCAACCGCTCGCCGCCTCGCCGGGTTCGCGGCCACACAAGGTAGTAATCCATCCCGCTGGGCACGGCCGTCGGCCAAGGCAGGCTCAAGCGCTTTTGCGCCACGTCCTCGGCCACCATCAGTAAATCGCCCATTGAAATCCCGTAGCCCCGCGCGGCGGCAATCATGCCCAGCTCCAGTGTGTCGAACACCTGGCCACCCTTGAGCGACACCTTGTCGCCAAGCCCCATGCGCTCCAGCCACTCCCGCCAATCGCGCTTGTCCACCGTGGGGTGCAGCAACTCGATGCTAGCCAGCCGGCACACGTCCCAGGGTTGTTCGTCGAGCAGGTCAGGCGCACCGACCGGGATCAGCAGCTCCGGGAACAGCTTGCGCACCTCCCAGTCTGCGGGGAACACCCCATCACTGAGCAACACCGCGCAATCGAACGGCTCCTGGTTGAAGTCCACATGGTCGACGTCCATCCACGCGCTGGTCAGTTGCACCTCGTTACCCGGTTGCAGGTGGCGAAAACGGCTCAGGCACGCCAGCAACCAGCGCATGGTCAGGGTCGATGGGGCTTTCATGCGCAGAATATCGTCTTCGCCACACAAGGTTTCGCAAGCCCGCTCAAACGCCGCGAAACCTTCACGTACACCCGGCAGCAACACCCGCCCCGCTTCGGTCAGTTGCAGGCTGCGGCCACTGCGCACGAACAGGCGGCAGGCAAAATGCTCCTCGAGTGTGCGGATATGCCGGCTGATGGCGCTTTGGGTGATCGAAAGCTCCTCGCCAGCACGGGTGAAGGAGCTTAGCCGCGCGGCAGCTTCGAATGCGCGCAAGGCATACAGCGGTGGTAGCTGGCGTGACATGTGGTACCTGCAATATGGGCGTATGACGTGAATCACCGAGGAGCATATATGCATGAGTTCAACTCATGCCAACTATCGGATTTATCCTTTTGTGCAAAGTTGACCGAAGCCTCAGAATCGCCGTTCGTTGATCACCCCAGAATGAAGGATCGCCCCCATGCACGTCGCGCCCACCACAGAACTCAAGGCTTTGCTGCGCCTGGCCGGGCCGCTGATTGCCTCGCAGTTGGCGCACATGCTGATGGTGCTGACCGACACCCTGATGATGGCCCGCATCAGCCCCCAGGCCTTGGCCGGTGGTGGCCTGGGGGCGGCCAGCTACTCGTTCGTGTCGATTTTCTGCCTGGGCGTGATCGCCGCAGTCGGCACCCTGGTTGCGATTCGCAAGGGCGCCAATGACATCGAGGGTGCCACACGCCTGGCGCAGAACGGTTTGTGGCTGGCCTGGGGCCTGGCGCTGTTCGCCGCGCTGGTGCTGTGGAACCTTCAGCCGGTTCTGCTGCTGTTCGGGCAACAGCCCGAAAATGTGGCCTCGGCCGCAGAATTCCTCACCCTGCTGCCGCTGGCCCTACCCGGCTACCTGACCTTCATGGCCTTGCGCGGCTTCACCAGCGCACTGGGCCGCTCGACCCCGGTGATGGTCATCAGCCTGGTCGGCACCGTGCTCAACTACCTGTTCAACGTGGCGTTGATCGAAGGCATGTTCGGCCTACCCAAGCTGGGCCTGATGGGCATCGGCCTGGTCACCGCCGTGGTGTCGATGGGCATGGCCATTGCGTTGGCATTGTATATCCGCTGGCACTCGGCCTACGCCGCCTACCCGCTGCGCAAGGGCCTGTCGCGCCCATCGCTGCCGGCACTGCGCGAGCTGTGGCGGCTGGGCCTGCCGATTGGCGGCACTTATATGGTGGAAGTGGGCCTGTTCGCCTTCGCCGCGCTGTGCATGGGCGTGCTGGGCAGCACCGAACTGGCGGCGCACCAGATCGCCCTGCAGATCGTGTCCACGGCGTTCATGGTACCGACTGGCTTGTCGTATGCGGTCACCATGCGCGTGGGCCTGTACTACGGCGCTGGCAACCTGCTGGCAGCACGCAGCGCCGGGCGTGTGGGCATTGGCTTCGGGGCAATGATCATGTTTGCCTTTGCCGCGTTGTTCCTGCTGCTGCCCGAGGCGCTGGTGGGGCTGTTCATCGACCGCAATGACCCAGCCTTCGCCGCGATTTTCCAAGTGGCCGTGCAGTTGTTGATGGTGGCAGCGTGGTTCGAGCTGTTCGACGGCATGCAGACAATTGCCATGGGCTCGATCCGTGGGCTCAAGGACGCCAAGACCACCTTCTTGATCGGTCTGGTGTGCTACTGGCTGGTGGGGGCGCCGAGCGCCTGGTTGTTCACCTTCACCCTGGGCGGGGGAGCAGTGGGTATCTGGTGGGGGCTGGCGCTGGGGTTGGCGTGTGCGGCGGTGGCGCTGACCTTTGGCTTTGAGTGGCGGATGAAGCGGCTGTTGAGAAAGGCTGATTTGTCTGGTGGGACTGCGGTGTCTGTTTGATTGCAGGGGCTGCCTTGCAGCCCTATCGCGACACAAGGCCGCGATGGAGGGCAAAGCCCTCCCCTACGACCTCACAGGCTAACCAGCTTCGGCCTGCTGCAATCCAGCAAGAACTCGATCAACTCCCCGACCGGCAATGGCTTGCTGACCAAGAAGCCCTGCACCTGGTCACACCCAAACCCGCGCAACAGCGCCAACTGCTCTTCACGCTCCACCCCCTCGGCCACCACCTCGAGGTTGAGGTTGTGCGCCAGGTTGATCATGGCGTGCACCAGCTTGCGGTTCTCTTCACGCATTTCCATTTCCGCAACGAAGCTGCGGTCCACCTTGAGCAAGGTAATCGGCAGGCTGTTGAGGTGCACGAACGAAGAAAACCCGGTGCCGAAATCATCGAGCGAAAAGCGCACACCCAGGCGCCCCAGCGCGTCCATGGTCTGGCGCACCAGCTCGTTACGACGCATCACCGCCGTTTCGGTCAGTTCGAACTCCAGCCAGCGGGCATCCACACCGTGCTCAAGGATCAACCGGCTCAAGGTGGCCAACAACTGGCTGTCCTGGAACTGGCGGAAACTCAGGTTTACCGCCATGTGCAACGGCTCCAGGCCGCGCTCGCACAGGGCCTGCATATCGCGCAGGGCGCGGGAAATCACCCAGTAACCCAAGGGCACGATCAGGCCGCTCTGCTCGGCCAGTGGCACGAACTCGCTGGGTGGCAGCAGCCCGCGCTCGGCATGGCGCCAGCGCACCAGCGCTTCCAGGCCGACGATGCGCCCGTCTGCCAGGTTCATCCGCGGCTGATAGTGCAGCTCCAGCTCGTCGCGGCGCAGGGCACGGCGCAGTTCGCTTTCCAGGTCGGCAAGGCTGCGGGCGTTGCGGTTGATACGTTCGTTGAACACATGGAAGGTGCAGCCCTGGCTGCCCTTGGCCTGACGCATGGCGATATGCGCGTGCCACATCAGCGGATCGGCGCCGCTCTGCGCGCGAGCATGGGCCAGGCCCAGGCTGCAGCCCAGCAGCAGGCTTTCGCCGTCGATCCAGTAGGGTTCGGCCAAGGCCTCGACGATGCGTTCGGCAATCCATTCGGCGCGATTGGCGTCGCGGCGTGTGTCGATCAACAAGGCGAACTCGTCGCTACCCAGACGTGCCAGCTGGTCACCCGCCTCCAGCTGATGTTTCAGCCGTGCCACTACCTGCAGGATCAGGCGGTCACCACTCTGGTGACCAAGGGCGTCATTGACGTGGCGGAAGTTGTCCAGGTCCAGGTGGCCAAGCGCAACGCCACGGCCTTCGTTTTCGGCCAGGCGTGCGTTGAGCAAAGCCTGGAAGCCCTGGCGGTTGGCGATGCCGGTCAGCGGGTCCTGCTCAGCCAGGCGCTGCAAGGTGGCCACCAGCACGCTGCGCTCACGCACATGGCGCAGTGAGCGGCGCAGGCCATCGGCATTGAGCTGGTCGCGCACCAGCCAGTCGCTGACGGCGCTGGGCGGTGCCTCGGGCTCATGGTCGAGCAGCAGGATGGTCGGCAGCTCGCAACGCCCGGGAGCGGGCTGCAAGGCTGGCGTCGCCAACACGACGGCATGGCGATCATGGCTGAACAGGCTGTCGATCGCCTCCCAGTTCGGCGCGGTCAACAGTACGGCGCTGCCGCCCAGTGCAGGCATGCACGCGCGCAACACGGCGGCCCATTCCGGCTCATCGGCCAACAGCAGCAAACGCAAAGGTTCGACAGGCGTGGACAAGCGGGCTCCTTAGGGCTTGACGGTGCAACGAGATCTGGCGGGTATGCTACTGTATTTAATGAAAATGATTTTCACTTTTATACATGTTTCTGGTGTAGCAGCCCGACGTATTTTGTCGTGCATCCTGCGCGAAACGAAACAAACCGGCAAATATGATTTTTTCAGCTACTAGCATTAGTGGCACTAATAGTTAGGCGGACAAAAGTCTGACTCAGACGTCAGACGGTCGCGCCACAACCGCTCCATGCCTGTTAGAATGCGCGGCTATTTTCTGGCGACCCCCGGTTTCTAGCATGTCCCGACTCAATCCCCGGCAGCAGGAAGCCCGTGACTATGTCGGCGGCCCTCTTTTGGTGCTCGCCGGTGCAGGCTCGGGCAAGACCAGCGTGATCACGCGCAAGATTGCCCACCTCATCCAGAACTGCGGCATCCGTGCCCAGTACATCGTGGCGATGACCTTTACCAACAAGGCCGCGCGCGAGATGAAGGAGCGTGTCGGCACCTTGTTGCGCCCGGGGGAAGGCCGAGGGCTTACGGTGTGTACGTTCCACAACCTGGGCCTGAACATCATTCGCAAGGAGCACGAGCGCCTCGGCTACAAGCCGGGCTTCTCGATCTTCGACGAGTCCGACATCAAGGCGTTGCTGTCGGACATCATGCAGAAGGAATACTCCGGCGACGACGGCATCGACGAGATCAAGAACATGATCGGTGCCTGGAAGAACGACCTTATCCTGCCGCCAGAGGCCCTGGAAAAAGCGCGCAACCCGCGCGAGCAGACCGCCGCCATCGTCTACACCCACTACCAGCGCACGCTCAAGGCGTTCAACGCGGTGGACTTCGACGACCTGATCCTGCAACCGGTCAAGTTGTTCCAGGAACACCCCGAAGTGCTGGAGCGCTGGCAGAACCGCGTGCGCTACCTGCTGGTGGACGAATACCAGGACACCAACGCCAGCCAGTACCTGCTGGTGAAGATGCTGATCGGCATGCGCAACCAGTTCACCGTGGTGGGCGACGACGACCAGTCGATCTACGCCTGGCGAGGTGCCCGCCCGGAAAACCTGATGCTGCTCAAGGAGGACTACCCCTCCCTGAAGATCGTCATGCTCGAACAGAACTACCGCTCCACCAGTCGCATCCTGCGCTGCGCCAACGTGCTGATTGCCAACAACCCGCACGCGTTCGAAAAGCAGCTGTGGAGCGAGATGGGCGTAGGCGACGAGATCCGCGTGATCCGCTGCAAAAACGAGGAAGCCGAGGCCGAACGCGTGGCCATGGAAATCCTCACCTTGCACCTGCGCACCAACCGCCCGTACAGCGACTTTGCCATCCTTTACCGTGGCAACTACCAGGCCAAGCTGATCGAGCTGAAGCTGCAGCACCACCAGGTGCCGTATCGCCTGTCGGGCGGCAACAGCTTCTTCGGTCGCCAGGAGGTCAAGGACCTGATGGCGTACCTGCGCCTGCTGGTGAACCCGGACGATGACAACGCCTACCTGCGCGTCATCAACGTACCTCGCCGGGAAATCGGCTCCACCACCCTAGAAAAGCTCGGCAACTATTCCACCGAACGCGGCATTTCGATGTACGCCGCCAGCGAGGAGCTGGGCCTGGGTGAGCACCTGGATGCCCGCTACACCGAGCGTTTGCAGCGCTTCAAGCATTGGCTGGACGGGGTGCGCCAAAAGGTTGCCCTGGAAGACCCGATTGCCGCGCTGCACGAGATGATCCGCGACATCGACTACGAGAACTGGATCCGCCAGCAGACCGCCAGCGACAAGGCTGCCGAGTTCCGCATCAGCAACGTCTGGTTCCTGGTCGAAGCGCTGAAAAACACCCTCGAGAAGGATGAAGAGGGTGACATGACCATCGAGGACGCCATCGGCAAGCTGGTGCTGCGCGACATGCTCGAGCGCCAGCAGGAAGAGGAAGAAAACGCCGAGGGTGTGCAGATGATGACCCTGCACGCCTCCAAAGGCCTGGAGTTCCCTTACGTGTTCATCATGGGCATGGAAGAGGAAATCCTCCCGCACCGCTCCAGCATCGAGGCCGACACCATCGAAGAGGAACGCCGCCTGGCCTACGTGGGCATTACCCGCGCGCGCCAGACTCTGGCCTTCACCTTCGCTGCCAAGCGCAAGCAGTACGGTGAAATCATCGACTGCACGCCAAGCCGGTTCCTCGACGAACTGCCTCCGGACGACCTGGCCTGGGAGGGCCTGGACGATGCACCGGTCGAGGTGAAGGCCGCACGCGGCAACAACGCCCTGGCCGATATCCGGGCAATGCTCAAACGCTGATCAACCATTACTCTTTAACTTTGCCGCTATTTGCGGCCACCTTTGCTACATCGAGGAAAACAAAGTGGAAGCACTGCATCAGAAGATTCGCGAAGAAGGCATCGTGCTTTCCGATCAGGTTCTCAAAGTCGACGCGTTTCTCAACCACCAGATCGATCCGGCGCTGATGCAGCTGATCGGTGACGAGTTCGCCCGCCTGTTCGCCGACGCCGGCGTGACCAAGATCGTCACCATCGAAGCCTCGGGCATTGCCCCGGCGGTGATGACTGGCCTGAAGCTGGGCGTGCCGGTGATCTTCGCGCGCAAGCATCAGTCGCTGACCTTGACCGAAAACCTGCTGACTGCCTCGGTGTATTCCTTCACCAAGCAGACCGAGAACACCGTGGCCATCTCGCCACGCCACCTCAACAGCAGCGACCGCGTGCTGGTGATCGACGACTTCCTGGCCAACGGCAAGGCTTCGCAGGCGCTGATCTCGATCATCAAGCAAGCCGGCGCCACCGTGGCAGGCCTGGGCATCGTGATCGAGAAGTCGTTCCAGGGCGGCCGTGCCGAGCTGGACAGCCAGGGCTACCGCGTTGAATCGCTGGCCCGGGTGAAGTCGCTGGAAGGTGGTGTGGTCAGCTTCATCGAATAAGCACCATTGGGGGCCGCTTTGCGGCCCTTTCGCGGCACAAGGCCGCTCCTACAGGAATACGCATAACCCTTGTAGGAGCGGCCTTGTGTCGCGATGGGCTGCAAAGCAGCCCCAGCTATTCATCAGGACGCCGCCAACCCCGCCAGTAGCAACCGCTGATAAAGCTCTTCCTTCAGCCCATGCGGCCTATCAAGCTGCATCCGCTTCAGGTGCCCCTCATACCCCTCCGGCCCCGGCGCATCCAACGCTGCCTTGCCCAGCTCCAGCACCTCGCTCAGCTTGAACTTGCTCTTCAACCAGTCCAGCGCCCGCAACAAGTCCCGCTCTTCAGCCGTAAAGTCCGTCCCCATCGGGTACTCCGGGAACAACCGCGCATGCCGCGCCTTGATCGCCTCCAGCCGCTGTGGCGTATTGTCGGTAAACCGCGCATCCAGCTGAAAATCCCTGGGCAGCTTGCCGGCCTCTTTCGCCTGCTCGATCAGCCCCTGCTGGAACCGCGAATCACACACCGCCAGCAACCGCGCAATCACTTCGCTGTCGGTCTGCCCACGCAAATCGGCAATGCCATATTCGGTCACCACGATATCGCGCAGGTGCCGGGGGATGGTGCAGTGGCCATAGGTCCAGAACAGGTTCGAGGTCACCTCCCCGCCCGACTCACGCCAACTGCGCAGCAACAGGATCGAACGTCCGCCCTCCAGCGCATGGCCTTGGGCGACGAAGTTGTACTGCCCGCCCACGCCGCTGAGCACGCGGCCGTCCTCCAGTTGGTCGGCCACCCCGGCGCCGAGCAGGGTCATACCGAACGCCGTGTTGATAAAACGCGCATCGCGGCGCTGACGGCGCTTCAGTTCCTCCTGCCCGTACAGCTCGTTGATGAAGCTGATACGGGTCATGGCAAACCGCGCGCGCTGTTCCAGTGGCATTTCCCTCAACCGTTGGTAGAACGCCTGCGGGCCAAGGAAAAAACCGCCATGCACCACGGGCCCCTGCTCATCCGCCGGGCGCCGCAGCAGGCCTGCTTCGGCCAGCACCAGCAGGCCGTTGACGAACATTTCGCTGCAGCCGTACAGGCCTTGGGCAAACGTATCCAGACCCCCTTCCCGCTCGATCAGTGACTGCCAAGGGCCAACATCCAATTCTTCCAGCAAGGCACGGTAGCCTGCGTTGTCACCCTGGCGCGCCAGCAGCGCGGCGGCGACTGCATCACCCATGGCACCGATGCCGATTTGCAAAGTGCCGCCGTCACGCACCAGGCTGCTGGCGTGCAAGCCGATGCAGTGGTCCTGGGTGCCGACCGGCATGTTCGGCGTGGAGAACAGCCGGCGCTGCTCGGCTTCGTCGATCAACAGGTCGAAGGCATCGATGGGCAGTTCCGCATCGCCCGGCATGTAAGGCAGCTCGGCGTGCACCTGGCCGAGCATGAGGATGGTTTCGCCGGCCGCACGGCGCTTGGCGATCATCGGCAGCAGGTCGAGGGTGATGTCGGGGTTGCAGGCCAGGCTCAAGTGAACAGGCTTTTCAGGTGTGGCGGCCACCATTTGCGCAATCAGGTTCAAACCTTTGGCGTTGATGTCGCGGGCGGCGTGGCTGTAATTGCTGCTGATGTAGTCCTGCTGGGCCGATTCGCTGTGCAGCAGGCTGCCGGGCTGCATGAAGAACTGCTCTACGCGAATGTTTGGTGGCAGGCTGTCGTTGCGCAAGTCGGCGAGGTAGGTGAGCTCTTCGTAGTCGGCGAAGACGCGCTCGACGAAGGGTTCGAGAAAGCGCCGTTGCAGGCCGTCACCCAATGGCGGGCGGCCGAGGGACAACGCGGTGTAGATGGTCAGCCGTCGCTCGGGCAACTCGCGCACTCGGGCGTAGAGCGCGTTGACGAATGCATTGGGTTTCCCCAAGCCCAACGGCAGGCCCATGTGGATATGAGCAGGCAGGCGCGACAGGACTTGCTCGACAGCCAGGTCGATGGAGCAGAGGTGCATCGGGGCCTCCTGAGACATCCATGGGTTCAGGGGTTGGACACAGTCCGGGCGTGATTGGTTGCCTGTACCGGCCCCTTCACGGGCGAACCCGCGACAGGGAGAGTGCCGGCACCCCAAAAACAAAGCCCGCCATCAATGGCGGGCCTCGTGCGATTCAGCTGTGTCTTACAGGCCGGACATTTTCTTGATCGCCCCTTTCAGGTCGTCATCCGAGCAGTCCGCGCAGGTGCCTTTGGGCGGCATGGCGTTGATACCGGTAATGGCCTTGGCCAGGATGCCGTCGAGGCCGCCCTGGTGATCGGCGCGCTCTTTCCACGCGGCGGTATCGCCAATTTTCGGTGCCCCCAGCAGGCCAGTGCCATGACAGGCATTGCAGTGCTTGGCGATGATGTCATCTGGCGTCTTGGCGCCCCCGCCCCCCGCTGCTGCAGCCACTTCCATGCCCTTGCATTCCTGGCCCTGGACGCACACCTGGCCAACCGGCTCCAGGCGTTTGGCGATGTCGTCATTGGTCGCAGCGGTTGCGCTCATTGCCCAGAGGGCGAATACGGCTGCTGGTACGGCCAGCATCTTCTTGATTTGGTTCACGCGAACACCCTCATGGTGGCTAATCACGCTCGCGGCCACGGATCGGCGAGCGTTGAAAAGTATAGCGGGAACCCAGAGGCCGTGAAACGACCCCACACGGGAAAGGGGTATTGCCGAATCAATGCACTGCGCTGGATCAAAAGTTTGAAGGCGTCGCCGCACTGATCAACCGCGCCGGCTGGTCGAACGGGTTGCGAAAGCGATGCGGGCGAGTGCTTTCAAAGTAGTAGCTGTCGCCTTCTTCGAGAATGAAGATCTCGTTGCCGACCACCAGTTCCAGGCGCCCTTCAAGCAGGATGCCGGTTTCCTCGCCATCGTGGGTGAGCATTTCGGCACCGGTGTCGGCACCTGGCGGGTACACCTCGGTGAGAAAGGCGATGGCACGATTGGGGTGCGACTTGCCGACCAGCTTCATGGTCACCGCACCGTCCGAGATATCGATCAGCTCATGGGCCTTGTAGACGATCTGCGTGGGGCTTTCAGGTTCCAGCTCGACCGAAAAGAACTCGACCATGGACATGGGAATGCCGCTCAACACCTTGCGCAGCGAGCTGATGGAGGGGCTTACGCTGTTCTTCTCGATCATCGAGATGGTGCTGTTGGTCACGCCGGCACGCTTGGCGAGTTCGCGCTGGGACAAGCCCTTGAGCTTGCGGATGGCTTGCAGTCGTTCGCCGACGTCCAAAGCTGGAGCCTCCTGAAACGGTGGGAAGGGGGGTGAATGTGAACGATATCATGGCAATGCCGTTCAGTATTTACAACACACCGCCCTTCAACCTGTCCGCTTCAGCGTGTCATTCGCCGATGTAGTCCCGCGGCACCCGCTTCAAGTTGCAGAAGATCTGGTACGGAATGGTGCCCGCCTGTGCGGCCACTTCGCTGGCCAGCACCTGCTTGCCCCACAGTTCGACCGGGCTGCCGACGGTGGCTTGAGGCACGTCGGTCAGGTCGATGTTGAGCATGTCCATCGACACCCGGCCAATCAGCTGGGTGCGCTGGCCGGCGACCAGCACTGGGGTGCCGTTGGGCGCCTGGCGTGGGTAACCATCGGCGTAGCCCATGGCGACCACACCAACGCGGGTTGGCCGTGGGCTGACGAACTTGGCGCCATAGCCTACCGGCTCGCCGGCAGGCAACTCACGCACGCTGATCACCCGAGATTGCAGGGTCATCACCGGCTGCAACCGCGCGGCTTCTGCCTGGGGCACTTCGAACGGCGTGGCGCCGTACAGCATCAGGCCCGGGCGTACCCAGTCACTGGGCGCCTGCGGCCAACCCAGCACGCCGGGCGAGTTGCGCAGGCTGCATTCGGCCGCCAGGCCCTGGCGGGCGGCCTCGAACACGGCGATCTGCTGGGCGGTAGCATCAGCGTCCAGCTCGTCGGCACGGGCGAAGTGGCTCATCAATACGATGCGCGAAACCTTGCCGCTGGCCAGCAGACGCTGATAGGCGTCGTGGTAGTCCTTGGGGTGCAGGCCAACACGGTGCATGCCGCTGTCTAGCTTCAGCCAAACGGTGAGCGGCTTGTGCAGCTGGGTTTTCTCGATGGCTTCGAGCTGCCACAGCGAGTGCACCACGCACCACAGGTCGTGCTCGGCAATCAGCGCCAGCTCGCTGGCTTCGAAAAAACCTTCCAGCAACAGCACCGGGGCCTTGATACCGGCGGCGCGCAGCTCCAGCGCCTCTTCGATGCAGGCCACGGCGAAGCCGTCGGCTTCGGCCTCCAGGGCCAGGGCGCAGCGCACGGCACCGTGGCCATAGGCATCGGCCTTGATCACGGCGAGGGCTTTGGCACCGGTCAGTTCACGGGCCAGACGGTAGTTGTGGCGCAGGGCCTGGAGGTCGATCAGGGCGCGGGCGGGACGCATGGCGGCTGCCTTATGGTGGTTCACAGGTTGAAAACGGTGTTGGGTTCTTCGCGGCTAAAGCCGCTCCCACAGAGGACCCCTCAATGTCCATGAACATGCGGTCCGTGTGGGAGCGGCTTTAGCCGCGAAGAGGCCGGTGCAGGCTATTACTGCTGGTGAGCCGGCGCGGTCTGCCCGTGCTTGGCCACTTCCGGGCTGTTGCCATAACGGGAAATGTCCAGGCCTTCGGCACTGATCTGCGGCTTCTTGCGCGCGATCAGGTCGGCCAGCAGGCGACCGGAGCCGCACGCCATAGTCCAGCCCAAGGTACCGTGACCGGTGTTCAGGAACAGGTTGCGGAACGCTGTGGCGCCAACGATCGGCGTGCCGTCCGGGGTCGCCGGGCGCAGGCCGGTCCAGAAGCTGGCCTGGCTCAGGTCACCGCCGCGAGGATAAAGGTCGTTGACGATCATCTCCAGCGTTTCGCGCCGACGCGGGTTCAGCGACAGGTCAAAACCGGCGATTTCAGCCATGCCGCCGACACGGATGCGGTTGTCGAAACGGGTGATGGCGACTTTGTAGGTTTCGTCGAGGATGGTCGACGTCGGCGCCATGTCGCCGTTGGTGATCGGCACGGTCAGCGAGTAGCCTTTCAGCGGGTACACCGGGGCTTTGATGCCCAGCGGCTTGAGCATCTGCGGCGAGTAGCTGCCCAGCGCCAGCACATAGCGGTCGGCAGTTTCCAGCTTGCCGTCGATCCACACACCATTGATGCGGTCGCCTGCGAAGTCCAGGCGCTGGATGTCCTGGCCGAAGCGGAACTCCACGCCCAGTTTCAGCGCCATGTCGGCCAGTTTGGTGGTGAACAGCTGGCAGTCGCCCGTCTGATCATTTGGCAGGCGCAGGGCACCGGCCAGGATGTCTTTGACGCCGGCCAGGGCAGGTTCGACGCGGGCAATGCCGTCGCGGTCGAGCAGCTCGTAAGGCACGCCGGACTGCTCGAGCACGGCAATGTCCTTGGCCGCGGCATCCACCTGGGCCTGGGTGCGGAACAGCTGGGTGGTACCCAGGCTGCGGTTTTCGTAGTTGATGCCGGTTTCGGCGCGCAGTTCATCGAGGCAGTCACGGCTGTACTCGGACAGACGCACCATGCGCTCCTTGTTCACCGCGTAACGGCTGGCGGTGCAGTTGCGCAGCATCTGCGCCATCCACAGGTACTGATCGACGTCGCCGGTGAGCTTGATGGCCAGGGGCGCGTGGCGTTCGAGCAGCCACTTGATGGCCTTCAGTGGTACACCAGGGGCGGCCCAGGGCGAGGCGTAGCCGGGCGAGATCTGGCCGGCGTTGGCAAAGCTGGTTTCCATGGCCACCGCCGGCTGGCGGTCGACCACCGTCACTTCAAAACCTTGCCGGGCCAGGTAATAGGCACTGGCGGTTCCGATTACACCGCTACCAAGTACCAAAACTCGCATCGTTCTATCCCTCACACGCGGCACGCCGCAGACTTTTATTGAAATGGCATGAATGCGCGCAGTATAGGAATTTGAGACCAGTGCAATTCACTATATAAAAGCCTATTATTGGCGAGAATTCTCGGCAAAATCGCCTTTCACGGAGGGGCATCCCCTATGAGAACCCAGCACCAGAGCAAGCGTGAACTGGACAAGATCGACCGCAACATCCTGCGGATCCTGCAGAATGACGGCCGTATTTCCTTCACCGAACTGGGCGAGAAAGTTGGGCTGTCCACCACCCCTTGCACCGAGCGGGTTCGCCGCCTGGAGCGCGAGGGCATCATCATGGGCTACAACGCCCGCCTGAACCCGCAGCACCTCAAGGGCAGCCTGCTGGTGTTCGTGGAAATCAGCCTGGACTACAAGTCGGGCGACACCTTCGAAGAGTTCCGCCGTGCGGTGCTGAAGCTGCCGCACGTACTGGAGTGCCACCTGGTTTCCGGTGACTTCGACTACCTGGTGAAAGCGCGCATTTCGGAGATGGCCTCGTACCGCAAGCTGCTCGGCGACATCCTGCTGAAGCTGCCGCACGTGCGCGAATCGAAGAGCTACATCGTGATGGAAGAGGTTAAGGAGAGCCTCTGCCTACCGATCCCGGACTGAGGCTAGACCAGCACCTGGCGGGTGGTGGCTATGAACTGGTGGACCAGCTGCTCGGCGGCGGGGTCGATCATCGGCTCAGGGCCACGGCCACGCGGGCAGGCCATGCGCGGGGTTGTGCCGAACAGGCGGCAGATCATCGGCCGCTCTTCATACACCGTGCAGCCATTGGGGCCCAGGTGCACGCAGTCCAGACGCTCCAGCGCGGCGCTCTGCTCTTCCTGGGACTTGCGCGGCAGGCGGGCCATTTCTTCCGCCGACGTAGTGACCGGGCCGCAGCAGTCGTGGCAGCCGGGCTCGCACTCGAATGAGGGGATGAGTTCGCGCAGGAAGTGGATCTTGTGGCGGTTGCAGGACATGGCGGAATACAAAGCAAGGATCTTGACCGGATTATAGGCCCATTCGCGGGCGCAGCCCTCGTCTTGTTGCCCGCCACCCTACCCCGGCTTATCCTCCTCCCCTAGCCCACCAGCCCCAGGACCGAGCCCAATGATCCACAGCGCGCAGCACGCCGCATCCTATTACGCCGCCAGCAGCGCGCCACACCCTGACCACGCCTTTCTGCAAGGTGAACACAGCGCTGACGTGTGCATCATCGGCGGCGGCTACTCGGGCCTGAACACCGCCATCGAGCTGGCCGAACGCGGCTTATCGGTGATCCTGCTGGAGGCACGCAAACTTGGCTGGGGTGCCAGCGGGCGAAATGGCGGGCAACTGATCCGTGGCGTCGGTCACGGCCTGGAGCAGTTCCTCCCGGTGATTGGCGAGGACGGCGTGCGCAGCATGAAGCTGATGGGCCTGGAGGCCGTGCAGATCGTCCGCGAGCGCGTCGAGAAGCATGCCATCGCCTGCGACCTGACGTGGGGCTACTGCGACCTGGCCAACAAACCCGCCGAACTGCTGGGCTTTGCCGAAGACGCCGAGGAGCTGCGCAGCCTGGGCTATGCGCATGACCTACGGCTGGTCGGCAAGGACGATATCCACAGCGTGGTCGGTGCCGACTGCTATGTGGGCGGGCTGATCGACATGGGTTCCGGCCATCTGCACCCGCTGAACCTGGCCCTGGGCGAAGCGGCCGTGGCCAGCCGCCTGGGCGTGAAGCTGTTCGAGCAGTCCGAGGTCACCCGCATCGACTACGGCCCCGAAGTGCAGGTGCATACCGCCCAGGGCCGGGTACGCGCCAAGACATTGGTACTGTGCTGCAACGCCTACCTCAACGGCCTCAACCGCGAGCTGGGCGGCAAGGTGCTGCCGGCCGGCAGCTACATCATCGCCACCGAGCCACTGGGCGAAGAACGCGCCCGCGCATTGCTGCCGCAGAACATGGCGGTGTGTGACCAGCGCGTGGCGCTGGACTACTACCGCCTGTCCGCCGACCAACGCCTGCTGTTCGGCGGTGCCTGCCACTATTCAGGGCGCGACCCGAAAGACATCGCCGCCTACATGCGGCCGAAGATGCTAAAGGTATTCCCACAGTTGGCCGACGTGCGCATCGACTACCAGTGGGGCGGCATGATCGGCATTGGCGCCAACCGCCTGCCGCAGGTCGGCCGCCTGGCCAGCCAGCCGAACGTGTATTACGCCCAGGCCTACTCGGGCCATGGCCTCAACGCCACCCACCTGGCCGCGCGCCTGTTGGGCGAGGCCATCAGTGGCCAGCAAAGCGGGCGCTTCGACCTGTTCGCCAAGGTGCCGCATATCACCTTCCCCGGCGGCAAGCACCTGCGCTCGCCGCTGCTGGCGTTGGGGATGCTGTGGCACAGGCTCAAAGAGCTGGCCTGACAGCTGGCGCGGTCAGTATAGGAGCGGCCTTGCGTCGCGAAAGGGGTGCGAAGCGCCCCCAGGTTTCCAGCTTCGCCACAGATATCGCTGGGGCCGCTTTGCGGCCCTTTCGCGACGCAAGGCCGCTCCTACAGGGACCGCGCAGCGTCACATTGGTCAGTCCTTCCAGAAGGGTTTGCGCCCTTCTGTACGGGCCTGCTCCCAGCTCAGCCCGACATCGCGCAACTCGTCATCGGTCAGTTGCAGCAGCGCCCTGCGGGTATGCCAGCGATGCAGCATCAGCCCCAAACGCCCGAGTCCTTGCGGCGCGTTGAACACCTTGGCCTGCTGCCCGGCTTCCAGCTCCTTGGCCAACAGTTGCAAGCGCACATCGCTCATGCCACCCATCACTGCACCCTCCCGTTCAGTTGATACCGTGGAGAAAGCATGCGCGTCGGCACCATCGACAATACAGATCCAATACAGCCTTATTATTCCCATACAGAATTGGTCATTGGCCGACTGAATGCTGTATTTTCACCCCAACTGTACCGGTCGCTATGCCAATGCAGCGCAGGAGTATGCCGTGACCCTTTACCTGAACCTCGCCGAACTACTCGGCGCCCGCATCGAGCAGGGCCTGTACCGCCCCGGCCAGCGCCTGCCGTCGGTACGAGCCCTGAGCGTGGAGCATGGGGTCAGCCTAAGCACCGTGCAGCAGGCCTATCGCATGCTCGAAGACAGCGGCATGGTCTCGCCACGGCCCAAGTCCGGTTACTTCGTCAGTGACCACCGCCACCTGCCGGCCCTGCCTGCCGTCAGCCGCCCGGCCCAGCGCCCGGTGGATATTTCACAGTGGGAGCAGGTGCTGGAGCTGATACGCAGCACCCCGCGCAAGGACGTGATCCAGCTTGGTCGTGGCATGCCCGACATCGACAGCCCCACCCTGAAGCCGCTGCTGCGCAGCCTCGCCCAGCTGAGCCGGCGCCAGGACATGCCTGGCCTGTACTACGACAACATCCATGGCAACCTGGCCCTGCGCGAACAGGTGGCCCGGCTGGTGCTCGACTCCGGCTGCCGCCTGGGTGCTGCCGACCTGGTGATCACCACCGGCTGCCATGAGGCGTTGTCCTGCAGCATCCGAGCGGTTTGCGAGCCTGGCGACATCGTTGCGGTCGACTCGCCGAGCTTCCACGGCGCCATGCAAACCCTCAAGGGCCTGGGCATGAAAGCGCTGGAAATCCCCACTGACCCGATCACTGGCATCAGCCTGGAAGCGCTGGAGCTGGCTCTGGAGCAGTGGCCGATCAAACTCATCCAGATCACCCCCAGCTGCAACAACCCGCTGGGTTACATCATGCCCGAGGCGCGCAAGAAGGCCCTGCTGAGCCTGGCTCAACGCTATGACGTGGCGATTCTGGAAGACGATGTGTACGGCGACCTGGCCTACACCTACCCGCGCCCGCGCACCCTCAAGTCGTTCGACGACGATGGCCGCGTGCTGCTCTGCAGCTCGTTCTCCAAGACCCTCGCCCCCGGCCTGCGGGTCGGCTGGGTGGCGCCCGGGCGCTACCTGGAGCGCGTGCTGCACATGAAGTACATCAGCACTGGCAGCAGCGCCAGCCAGCCGCAACTGGCCATCGCCGACTTCATCGCCGGCGGGCACTACCAGCCCCACGTGCGGCGCATGCGTAGCCAGTACCAGCGTGGCCGCGACCTGATGAGCGACTGGGTAACCCGTTACTTCCCGCCAGGCACCCGGGTCAGCCGGCCCCAGGGCGGCTTCATGCTGTGGGTGGAATTACCCGAACATTTCGATACGCTGCGGCTAAACCGCGCTTTACTGGAGCAGGGCGTGCAGGTTGCCGTAGGCAGCATCTTCTCGGCCTCGGGCAAGTTCCGCCACTGCCTGCGCATGAACTTCGCCGCGCGGCCGACGCCGCAGATCGAAGCCGCCGTGCGCAAGGTAGGTGAAACCGCCCTTCGTCTACTGGATGAAGAAAGCGCCGACGCGTAACTTTGCGCCGCCCGCCACGGTCCAACCCCTAAAGCCCTTGCTGCACAGGACGATCCACCCTTGACACTCCAGCGAGCCTTGCCTCTGCTGCTGGTGCTGTCGCTCGGCCTTGCCGGCTGCGCCAGCGTCAGTGCGCCCCGCGAAACCAGCCAGGCGCTGCCCGCCAACGACTCGGCATTCGGCCGTTCGGTGCTGCGCCAGGCCGCGCCATACGGCGGCCGCTCGGGCTTTCGCCTGCTGCCCAACAGCAACGAGGCATTCCGCGCCCGTGCCGAGCTGATCCGCAACGCCCAGGCGAGCATCGACCTGCAGTACTACATTGTCCACGACGGCCTCAGCACCCGCGCCCTGGTGCATGAGCTGCTGCGCGCCGCCGACCGTGGCGTGCGCGTGCGCATCCTGCTGGACGACACCACCAGCGATGGCCTGGACACCATCATGGGCACCCTCGATGCCCACCCGAACATCCAGATTCGTGTGTTCAACCCGCTGCACCTGGGCCGCAGCACCGGTTTTACGCGCGCTGCCGGCCGGCTGTTCAACCTGTCGCGCCAGCACCGGCGCATGCACAACAAGCTGTTCCTGGTGGACAACAGCATGGCCATCGTCGGCGGGCGCAACCTGGGCGACGAGTATTTCGATGCCGAGCCCAACCTCAACTTCACCGACATCGACTTGCTAGGTGTGGGCCCGGTAGCCGAGCAGCTGGGGCACAGCTTCGACCAGTACTGGAACAGCGCCCTTAGCCGGCCGATCACCGACTTCCTCTGGTATGACCCGGATGCCAACGACCTGCGTGCCAGCCGCCACCGCTTGGAAGTGTCGCTGGCCGAAGCCAGAACCCGGCGCAAGGCCCTGTACGATCGCTTGATGGCCTACCAGTCGCAGCCGCGCCTGGACGTCTGGCGCAATGAGCTCATCTGGGCCCACGCCCAGGCGCTATGGGATGCGCCAAGCAAGGTGCTGGCCGACGACGAACCAGACCCGCAACTGCTGCTGAGCCAGCAACTGGCGCCGGACCTGGCCAGCGTGCACCGCGAGCTGATCCTGATGTCGGCCTACTTCGTACCGGGCGAACCGGGCCTGCTGTACCTGACCGGCCGCGCCGACGCCGGCGCCTCGGTGAAGCTGCTGACCAATTCGCTGGAGGCAACCGATGTGCCGGCGGTGCATGGCGGTTATGCGCCCTATCGCCGTGCCTTGCTTGAGCATGGCGTACAGCTGTTCGAACTGCGGCGCCAGCCGGGCGACCCCAGCGCGAGGCGACTGAGCTTCCGTGGCAGTTCGGATTCGAGCTTGCACACCAAGGCAATCGTGTTCGACCGGCGCAAGACGTTCATCGGGTCGTTCAACTTCGACCCACGTTCAGTGCTGTGGAACACTGAAGTCGGGGTGCTGGTGGACAGCCCGGAGCTGGCCGAATACACCCGCGAGCTGGCCCAACAGGGTATGGCGCCTGCGTTGAGCTACCAGGTGAAGCTGGTGGGCGACAAGCTGGTGTGGGCGACCGAGGACCATGGCAAACGGCATATGCTGACCTCTGAGCCGGGGGGGATCTGGCGGCGGTTCAATGCCTGGGTCAGCAAGGCGGTTGGCTTGGAGAAGATGCTGTAGCCGCAAATGCGGGGGGCCGCCGTGCGCCCCCAAAATCCATCAGGCAGACACTGCCTCGAATGCCCCGCGCCGCTGGGTCAACACCACCAGCCCGGCAGCCCCTGCAGCCATCAGGAACAACAACGCATGCCCGCTGACCCACTGGCTCCCCGCCCCCGCCAGCAAAGGCCCGAGCAAGCAGCCAATACCCCACAACTGCGCAACATGGGCATTCGCCCGCACCAGTTCATCATCCCGGTAGCGCTCGCCAATCAGCACCAGCGACAAGGTGAACAGGCCACCAGCACTGGCGCCGAACAACACCCACAACGGCCAGATCACCGGCGTATGCAACAGCAGCGGAATCGCCAGGCTGGAAACCAGCAACGTCACTGCACAGCCTGTAAACAGCGTACGGCGCGACATATGGTCAGCCAGCGCGCCGATAGGCAACTGCAACACTGCATCACCCACCACCACGGTACTGACCATGAACAGGGCGATTTCGGTGCTGAAGCCCTGCTGCAGGCAATACACCGGCAGCAAGGTGAGGATCATCGCCTCGAACGAAGCGAACAGGGCAATGGCCCAAGCGATCACCGGCAAACGCCGGCAGAAGGCGAACAGGTCGCGGAAGGTGACACTGCAGGCTTCGGTGCTCGGCGCCCCGCCACGCCCCAGCAGCACCAGCGGCGCAGCCAGCAACAGGCCGGTCGCAGCCCAGAAACCGAAGTCGTCATCAGAGCCGAGAAAGCCCAGCACCAACGGCCCGGCCAGCTGGCTCAGGGCGTAGCTGCTGCCATACAGCGCCACCAACCGGCCACGCCACTGTTCGACCACCAATTGGTTGATCCAGCTTTCGCCGAGGATGAACACCACGGTCAGGGACATGCCGATCATCAGCCGCAGCAGCAGCCACAGCGGGTAGCTGGGCAACAGTGCGAGCAGGCCGATCGACAGCGCCCCACCCCACAGGCACAGGCGCATCGCCGAAGGCACGCCTACCCAGCCGGCCAGGCGGCTGGCCAGGCTGGCACCTGCCAATACCCCCAGCGCCGGCATCGCCGCCATCACGCCGATGGCGAAGCTGCCGTAGCCCCAAGCCTCCAGGCGAAGGGACACTAGCGGCATGCTCACGCCGAGCGCCAGCCCGACGCTGAGCACCGATGCCAGTACGGCGAAATAGGTACCCCAACGCATTGCAGCCTCCCAGCAGAATTCTTGAACAGCAAAAACGACGAAGCCGGGGCAGCGTAAGCCGACCCGGCTATGGTTGGGGCTGCTGTGCAGCCCCCTTTACTGGATTACAGCTTGATCCAGGTCGCCTTCAGCTCGGTGTATTTCTCCAGCGCATGCAGCGACTTGTCACGGCCGTTGCCCGACTGCTTGAAGCCACCAAACGGCGCGGTCATGTCGCCGCCGTCGTACTGGTTCACCCAGACGCTGCCAGCGCGCACGGCACGGGCGGTCTTGTGGGCCTTGGAAATGTCCGAGGTCCAGATACCAGCCGCCAGGCCATACGGCGTGTCGTTGGCAATGGCGATGGCTTCTTCGGCGGTGTCGAAGGCGATCACCGACAGCACAGGGCCAAAGATTTCTTCCTGGGCAATGCGCATGGCGTTGGTCACGCCGTCGAAGATGGTCGGCTCGACGTAGGTGCCGCCAGTCTCTTCCAGGGTGCGCTTGCCGCCGGCCAGCAGCTTGGCGCCGTCCTGGTGGCCAGCCTCGATGTACGACAGCACGGTGTTCATCTGCTGGGTGTCGACCAGGGCACCGACCGTGGTCTGTGGGTCCAGCGGGTTGCCTGGCTTCCAGCCTTTGAGGGCCTCGACCACCATCGGCAGGAATTTGTCCTTGATCGAACGCTCGACCAGCAGACGCGAGCCTGCGGTGCACACTTCGCCCTGGTTGAAGGCGATGGCGCTGGCAGCGGCCTCAGCGGCAGCTTGCAGGTCCGGCGCATCGGCGAAGACGATGTTCGGGCTCTTGCCGCCGGCTTCCAGCCAGATGCGCTTCATGTTCGATTCACCCGCGTAAACCATCAACTGCTTGGCGATCTTGGTGGAACCGGTGAACACCAGGGTGTCGACGTCCATGTGCAGGGCCAAAGCCTTGCCCACGGTGTGGCCGTAACCTGGCAGCACGTTCAGCACACCAGCCGGGATGCCGGCTTCGATGGCCAGCTGGGCGATGCGAATGGCCGTCAGCGGCGATTTTTCGGACGGCTTGAGCACCACCGAGTTACCGGTGGCCAGCGCAGGGCCGAGTTTCCAGCAAGCCATCAGCAGCGGGAAGTTCCACGGCACGATGGCACCCACCACGCCCACCGGTTCGCGGGTAACCAGGCCAAGCTGGTCGTGCGGGGTCGGGGCGACTTCGTCGTAGACCTTGTCGATGGCTTCGGCAGTCCAGTGGATGGCTTGGGCCGCACCTGGGATGTCGATGCTGGAGGAGTCGCCGATCGGCTTGCCCATGTCCAGGGTTTCCAGCAGCGCCAGCTCTTCGACGTTCTTGCGCAGCAGGTCGGCGAAGCGAATCAGCTTGGCCTTGCGCTTGGCCGGAGCCAGTTGCGACCAGACGCCGGAGTTGAAGGTGGCACGGGCGTTTTCCACAGCGCGATTGGCATCGGCCAGGTCGCAGCTGGCAACCTTGGCCAGGAAGCGTCCGTCGACCGGGCTCAGGCACTCGAAGGTTTCACCGGATGCGGCATCGGTGTATTCGCCGTTGATGAAGGCGCGGCCTTCGATCTTCAGTTGCTGGGCACGTTGTTCCCAGTCCGCACGGGTCAGGGTGGTCATACGAAACTCCTCCTCTTGTTTAGGTGCAACGCCGCACTGAGGACTCACAGGCGTTGTCAGAATTCTGGCCGGGCGACGAGCGCACACTGGCTAGCGATACCCTAAACCAGCCGGTGTAAACTATCAATATATTTGACACGGAAGGCCCAAATGCCTACTGATGTTCATTTTATTAAACAACAACAGGAGCCGCACCATGCGCATAGACAGCATCATCGACTTCGCCCAGGTCATCACAGAGGCCGAACGCTACCGCCCAGCGGCGGAAAAAATCCTCAAGGGTGAGCCAGACCAGGCGGTCTACAACCACTATTCCAGCCCGTGCGGGCAATTTGCCGCTGGCGTGTGGGAGGGTGAGGTGGGCCAGTGGACGGTGAACTACACCGAGCATGAATACTGCGAGATCGTTCAGGGCGTTTCGGTGCTGCGCGACCAGGAAGGCGGAGCGAAAACCCTGCGTGCCGGCGATCGGTTTGTCATCCCCGCCGGGTTCAAGGGCACCTGGGAGGTGCTTGAGCCGTGCCGCAAGATCTATGTGATGTTCGAGCAGAAATGACCTGAGGCCAACGCAGGCATAAAAAAACCCGCGTCCTTTCGGATGCGGGTTTTTTCAGGTTGCCGATCAATTACTTGATCTTGGCTTCCTTGTACACCACGTGCTTGCGAACAACCGGATCATATTTCTTGATCTCGATTTTGTCCGGAGTGGTGCGCTTGTTCTTGTCGGTGGTGTAGAAGTGGCCGGTACCGGCACTCGAAACCAGACGGATCAATTCACGCATGATGTTCTCCCTTAAACCTTGGCGCCAGCTTTACGGATGTCAACCAGAACGGCGTCGATGCCGCGCTTGTCGATGATACGCATGCCCTTGGCGGAAACGCGCAGACGCACGAAACGCTTCTCGGATTCAACCCAGAAACGGTGGTGCTGCAGGTTCGGCAGGAAACGACGACGGGTTTTGTTGTTTGCGTGGGAAATGTTGTTCCCGGTTACTGGACCCTTACCAGTAACTTGACAGACTCTCGACATGACTCAGCCCTCTAAAACCACATGCCCAACCCGGCATGGGTTGGCCGCTTAATCTCTCAGTCTTTGGCGCCTGGGCGCCGTGATTCTGGAGGTCTTATCGACCGGATCCGCTTATGCGACAGGCCGAGCCCCTAGAAAAGAGCGCTGCTTTATACCAGAAAGACTTGGCTGCAACAACAGGAGATGCACATTGCCGCACGCCAGAACGCGCCGGGCCAGCATAGCGGCAGGCCCCGCCAGCCGTCGACCACTCGTCGCCAGATTTGTAAAAAAGGGTGTGGTCATTTGCCGGCAGGCGCACTAGGGTAAGCCTTTTCCAGACTGCACTGGCAGATGGGCCACCGACAGCCAAGGAGCCACCATGCGTGCTGCCGCCCTTTCCTTATTGTTCAACTCTCTGTTCGCCGCCGGCGCTCTGTTCGCTGCCGGCGCAGCTCAGGCCGCGCCGCTGAGCGTTTGCAGCGAAGCCAGCCCCGAAGGCTTCGACGTGGTGCAGTACAACTCGCTGACCACGACCAACGCCACGGCTGACGTGCTGATGAACCGCCTGGTGGAGTTCGACGCGGCGCAAGGCAAGGTGGTGCCAAGCCTGGCGGCCAGTTGGACAGTATCGGCCGACGGCCTGGTATATGACTTCACCCTGCGCGACGGCGTGAAGTTCCACAGCACCGCCTACTTCAAGCCAAGCCGCGAGCTGAACGCCGACGATGTGTTGTTCAGCTTCCAGCGCATGCTCTACCCGGCACACGCGTGGCACAAGACGGCACCGGGCGGCTACCCGCATGCTCAGTCGCTGCAGTTGGGCAGCCTGATCAAGGCGATCGAGGCACCTGCACCGAACGCCGTGCGCTTCACCCTCAGCCACCCGGACGCTACCTTCCTGGCCACCCTGAGCATGGGCTTCGCCTCGATCTACTCCGCCGAGTATGCCGACAAGCTGCTCAAGGCCGGCACGCCCGAGAAGCTCAACAGCCAGCCGATCGGCACCGGGCCGTTCGTATTCCAGCGCTTCCAGAAGGACGCCGTGGTGCGCTACCGCGCCAACCCGGACTACTTCGCCGGCAAGCCGGCGGTCGACCCGCTGATCTTCGCCATTACCACCGATGCCAATGTGCGCCTGCAGAAGCTCAAGCGGGGCGAGTGCCAGGTTGCCTTGTCGCCCAAGCCGCTGGACATTGCCGAAGCAGGCAAGGACAGCAACCTCAAGGTAGCCACGACGCCGGCGTTCATGACCGCCTTCGTCGCCATCAACAGCCAGCACCCGCCGCTGGACAAGCCGGAAGTGCGCCAGGCCATCAACCTGGCCTTCGACAAGCAGGCTTACCTCAAGGCCGTGTTCGAAGACTCCGCAGTGGCCGCCAACGGCCCCTACCCGCCCAATACCTGGAGCTACGCCAAGGACCTGCCCGGCTACCCGCTGGACCTGAAGAAAGCCAAGGCGCTGCTGGCCAAAGCCGGCTTGGCCGAAGGCTTCAGCACCACCATCTGGACCCGCCCGTCGGGCAGCCTGCTCAACCCCAACCCCAGCCTTGGCGCCCAGATGCTGCAAGCCGACCTGACCAAGATCGGCATCAAGGCCGAGATTCGCGTGATCGAATGGGGCGAGCTGATCCGCCGCGCCAAGGCCGGCGAGCATGACTTGCTGTTCATGGGCTGGGCAGGCGACAACGGTGACCCGGACAACTTCCTCAGCCCGCAGTTTTCCTGCGCGGCGGTCGAGTCGGGCACCAACTTTGCCCGCTTCTGCGACAACCGCCTGGACCAGCTGATCAGCGCCGGGCGCACCACCAACGACCAAAGTGTGCGCAGCCGGCTTTACCAGCAGGCGCAGACGCTGATTCAGCAGCAGGCGCTGTGGGTGCCACTTGCGCACCCGACGGCGGCGACCTTGCTGCGCCAGGAGGTCGAGGGGTATCAGGTGAGCCCGTTCGGGCGACTGGATTTCAGCAAGGTGTCGGTGACCAAGTAAACCTGCACCGGCCTCTTCGCGGGCTCGCCCGCGAAGAGGCCCTAACAGGCAGCACAAAGGCCTAAGCCACAATCCACCCATGCTCGACCATCGACAACGGCTCCCCGTCGCCGATGATAATGTGGTCCAGCACCCGCACATCGATCAATGCCAGCCCCCTCTTCAGCGACAGGGTCAAATGCACATCGTCCTGGCTCGGCTCACTGCTACCCGAAGGGTGGTTGTGGCACAGGATCAAAGCCGCTGCGTTATGCAGCAACGCCCGCCGCACCACCTCCCGAGGGTAGACACTTGCCCGGTCTATCGTGCCCCTGAACAGGATTTCGAAAGCCAACGGCCTGTGCTTGCTGTCGAGAAACAGGCAACCGAAAACTTCACTGACCTCATGGCGCAACATGGCCTTGAGGTACCGCCGCACCGCCGCCGGGCCGTCAAGAGCCGCTGCGCGCTTGATGTTCTCGTCCAGATATCGCCGACCAATCTCCAACAGCGCCTGCAACTGTGCGTACTTCACCATCCCAATGCCTGGCTCACGTAACACCGCTTCGCGCTCAGCTTCAAGAAACTGCCTGAGCCCGCCGAAACGCACCAACAGCCCCCTCGCAAGGTCCAACACATTGCGCCCGGCAACGCCAGAGCCCAGCAACACGGCAAGCAATTCGGCGTCCATCAACACCACCGCCCCTCGCTGCAACAACTTCTCCCTAGGCCGTTCTTCCGCCGGCCACTCCCTGATATTCATCCCCGCCCCCTGCCCTTGCTGCGGCCCATTTCGACCCTGTGTTAATCTATTTCGCCTCGTACATGCGACGTACTGCCGCAGGCAATTTCAAACGTCGCCGCCCGCTCTCACTGGAAAAAGGCAAGCCTATGCAGCGGCTGTATCGCAAGCGCATCGTTCTCGGCGTGGGTGGCGGCATTGCCGCCTACAAAAGCGCCGAGCTGATTCGCCGTCTCCTGGAGCACGGCGCGCAAGTGCGCGTCGTCATGACCCGTGGTGGGGCCGAGTTCATCACCCCGCTGACCCTGCAGGCGCTGTCGGGCCACCCGGTGCACATGGACCTGCTGGACCCGGCCGCCGAAGCGGCCATGGGCCATATCGAACTGGCCAAGTGGGCCGACCTGGTGCTGATCGCCCCGGCCACGGCCGACCTCATGGCACGCATGGCCCAAGGCATGGCCGACGACCTGCTGACCACCCTGGTACTGGCCACCGACGCCACCGTCGCCGTCGCCCCGGCCATGAACCAGGCCATGTGGCGCGACCCGGCTACACAAGCCAACCTTGAGCTGCTCAAGAGCCGTGGCATCCAGGTGTTCGGCCCTGCCTCCGGCAGCCAGGCCTGTGGTGACGTGGGGCTTGGCCGCATGCTCGAAGCCACCGACCTTGCCTGGTGCGCCGCAGAAAGCTTCAAGCGCCAGGCACTGACGGGCAAGCACGTGCTGATCACCGCCGGCCCGACCCAGGAAAACATCGACCCGGTGCGCTACATCACCAATCATAGCTCCGGCAAGATGGGCTTCGCCCTGGCCGAAGCGGCTGCCGAAGCCGGGGCTCGGGTGACCCTCGTCACCGGCCCTGTGCACCTGCCAACCCCCGACCGGGTCAGCCGCATCGACGTGGTCAGCGCGCGGGACATGCTCGCGGCCTGTGAAGCGGCCATGCCGTGCGACCTGTTCATCGCCTCGGCGGCGGTTGCGGACTACCGTCCTGAAGTGGTTGCCACACAGAAACTCAAGAAAGATCCTACGACCGGCGACGGCATGCTGCTGCAGATGGTGCGCAATCCCGATATCCTTGCCACCCTTGCTGGCCGCGCCGACCGCCCGTTCAGCGTCGGCTTCGCCGCCGAAACCGAGCACTTGCTCGATTACGCCACGCGCAAGCTCAAGGACAAGAACCTCGACCTGATCGTAGCCAATGATGTGGCCAACCCCAGCATCGGCTTCAACAGCGAAGAAAACGCCTTGACCGTGATCGACCGCCAGCAGCACCAGACTCTCTTCGCGCAGACCAGCAAGGGCAAGATCGCCCGGCAACTGGTCGCCTTCATCGCCGAACGGCTCAACCAGGTTCAATAAGTTACATGCACGCTCTTCAAGCCAAGATCCTCGACCCACGCCTGGGCAGCGAATTCCCGCTGCCGACTTACGCAACCCCCGGCTCCGCCGGCCTGGACCTGCGCGCCCTGCTCAAGGAAGACACCGTCCTCGAGCCAGGCCAGACCCTGCTGATTCCGACCGGCCTGTCGATCTACATCGGCGACCCAGGCCTGGCGGCAGTCATCCTGCCGCGCTCGGGCCTGGGCCATAAGCACGGCATCGTGCTGGGCAACCTGGTCGGCCTGATCGACTCGGACTACCAGGGCGAGCTGATGGTTTCGTGCTGGAACCGCGGCAACACGCCGTTCACCATCGCAGTTGGCGAACGTATCGCCCAGCTGGTGCTGGTACCGGTGGTGCAGGCCCATTTCGACATCGTCGAAGCATTCGATGAAAGCCAGCGTGGCGCTGGCGGCTTTGGTCATTCCGGCAGCCACTGAGCCGGCAAATGACCGTTCAGGCCAAGGATGGCGAACTCTCTGGCGAAAGCACCGTCCAAGCGTTTAGTTTGCGCCTGCCCAGAAAGCCTTTGATTATTGGAGCTTCCAGAGATGAACGACATGGCCCACCTGGTCCCCGCCGCACTACCAGACAGCATTTTCCGCGCGTATGACATTCGCGGCGTGGTCGGCAAAACCCTTCATGCCGATACCGCCTACTGGATCGGCCGCGCCATCGGTGCACAGAGCCTGGCCCAGGGCGAACCGCAGGTTTCGGTAGGGCGCGATGGCCGCCTGTCGGGCCCGATGCTGGTCGAACAGCTGATCAAAGGCCTGGTCGATGCCGGTTGCCAGGTCAGCGACGTTGGCCTGGTACCCACCCCGGCGCTGTACTACGCGGCCAATGTGCTGGCAGGCAAATCCGGTGTGATGCTGACCGGCAGCCACAACCCGTCGGACTACAACGGTTTCAAGATCGTCATTGCCGGCGACACCCTGGCCAACGAGCAGATCCAGGCCCTGCTGACCCGCCTGAAAACCAACGACCTGACCCTGGCCCAAGGCCGCGTGGAAAAGGTCGAAATCCTTGACCGCTACTTCCAGCAGATCGTCGGCGACGTAAAGCTGGCAAAAAAGCTCAAGGTGGTAGTGGACTGCGGCAACGGCGCCGCCGGCGTGATCGCACCGCAGCTGATCGAAGCCCTGGGCTGCGAAGTGATACCGCTGTTCTGTGAGGTCGACGGCAACTTCCCCAACCACCACCCAGACCCGGGCAAGCCGGAAAACCTCGAAGACCTGATCGCCAAGGTCAAGGAAACCGGCGCTGACATCGGCCTGGCCTTCGACGGTGACGGCGACCGCGTCGGCGTGGTGACCAACACCGGCAGCATCGTCTACCCCGACCGCTTGCTGATGCTGTTTGCCCAGGATGTGCTGGCACGCAACCCCGGCGCCGAGATCATCTTCGACGTCAAATGCACCCGTCGCCTGACCCCGTTGATCGAGCAGCATGGCGGCCGCGCGCTGATGTGGAAGACCGGCCATTCGTTGATCAAGAAGAAGATGAAACAGACCGGTTCGCTGCTGGCCGGCGAGATGAGTGGTCACATCTTCATCAAGGAACGCTGGTACGGTTTCGACGACGGCATCTACAGCGCCGCACGCCTGCTGGAGATCCTCAGCAAGGCCGGGCAGAGCGCCGAAAACCTGTTTGCCGCCTTCCCGAACGATATTTCCACGCCGGAAATCAATATTGATGTGACCGACGAGGGTAAATTCAGCATCATTGATGCACTGCAACGCGACGCCGACTGGGGCGAAGCCAGCCTGACCACCATCGACGGTGTGCGGGTGGACTACGCCCACGGCTGGGGCCTGGTTCGCGCCTCCAACACCACCCCGGTGCTGGTGCTGCGCTTCGAGGCCGACAGCGACGCCGAATTGCAACGTATCAAGGATGTATTCCGTACCCAGTTGCTGCGGGTTGAGCCTGAGCTGCAACTGCCGTTCTGACCGACTATCTGTTCCTTACAGGAGCCCTGCATGACCCTCGATCGCGATGCCGCTTCCCATGTAGCCGAGGTTTTGTCCGAAGCACTGCCTTACATCCGCCGCTTTGTCGGCAAGACCCTGGTGATCAAGTACGGCGGCAACGCGATGGAAAGCGAGGAGCTCAAGACCGGCTTCGCCCGCGACATCGTGCTGATGAAGGCTGTGGGCATCAACCCCGTGGTAGTCCACGGTGGCGGCCCGCAGATCGGCGACCTGCTCAAGCGTCTGTCGATCGAAAGCCACTTCATCGATGGCATGCGCGTCACCGACTCGGCGACCATGGATGTGGTGGAGATGGTGCTGGGTGGCCAGGTGAACAAGGACATCGTCAACCTGATCAACCGCCACGGCGGCAGCGCGATCGGCCTGACCGGCAAGGATGCGGAGCTGATCCGCGCCCGCAAGCTGACCGTCAGCCGCCAGACGCCCGAGATGACCACCCCGGAAATCATCGACATCGGCCACGTGGGCGAAGTGGTGAGCGTGAACACCGACCTGCTGAACATGCTGGTGAAAGGCGACTTCATCCCGGTGATCGCGCCAATCGGCGTGGGCGCCAACGGTGAGTCGTACAACATCAACGCCGACCTGGTGGCAGGCAAGGTAGCCGAGGCGCTGAAGGCCGAGAAGCTGATGCTGCTGACCAACATCGCCGGCCTGATGGACAAGCAGGGCCAGGTACTGACCGGCCTGACCACCGAGCAGGTCAACGAACTGATCGCCGACGGCACCATCTATGGCGGCATGCTGCCGAAGATCAAGTGTGCGCTGGATGCGGTGCAGGGCGGCGTGAACAGCTCGCACATCATCGATGGCCGCGTGCCGAACGCTGTGCTGCTGGAAATCTTCACCGACAGCGGCGTGGGTACCCTGATCACCAACCGCAAGCCGCGCTGAGTGATCGATTAGCCGGTACAGGTGATACAAAAAAGGCGACCCTCTTGCGAAGGTCGCCTTTTTCGTTACCAGGCCGGGATCAGATCCCGTACTGCGCCCGGTACGCCTCTACAGCCGGCAGATGCTGCTTGAGCTGCGGATCGTCCGCCAGGAATTCCAGCACCTGGGTCAGCGAAACGATGCTGACCACCGGGATACCGAAGTCACGCTCCACTTCCTGGATCGCCGACAGTTCGCCATTGCCACGCTCTTCGCGGTTCAGCGCGATCAGCACGCCAGCGGCCTTGGCCTGCTGGGCGTTGATGATCTGCATGACCTCACGGATAGCGGTACCGGCAGTGATCACGTCGTCGATGATCAGCACGTCACCGGCCAGCGGCGCGCCGACCAGGCTGCCGCCTTCGCCATGGTCCTTGGCTTCCTTGCGGTTGAAGCACCAAGGCACGTCGAGCTGATGCTGGTCGGCAAGGGCCACGGCGGTGGTCGCCGCCAAAGGGATACCCTTGTAGGCCGGGCCGAACAGCACGTCGAACGGGATCTTGCTGTCGACGATGGCGGCGGCATAGCAACGCCCCAGCTCCGCCAATGCGGAACCGGTGTTGAACAGGCCGGCATTGAAGAAATACGGGCTGGTACGCCCCGATTTCAGGGTGAATTCACCGAAACGCAGTACCCCGCGATCGATGGCAAAACGGATAAAGTCGCGCTGATACGGCTGCATGGATAGTCCCGGATACCACGGATTTAGCTAAATGGGTTGAGCTCGGGTATCATACACGCACGAGATTTTTGGGGCCATTTATGCGGATCATCAGTGTGAACGTTAATGGCATTCAGGCTGCAGCCGAGCGTGGATTGCTCAGCTGGTTGCAAGCCCAGAATGCCGACGTCATCTGCCTTCAGGATACCCGCGCCTCGGCCTTTGAACTCGACGACCCAGCTTTCCAGCTCGATGGCTATTTCCTTTATGCCTGCGACGCGGAGGTGCCCGCCCAAGGTGGTGTGGCCCTTTATTCGCGCATGCAGCCCAAGGCAGTCATCACCGGCCTGGGCTTCGAGACAGCCGACCGCTACGGGCGTTACCTGCAAGCAGATTTCGACAAAGTCAGTATTGCCAGCCTGCTGTTGCCTTCGGGCATGAACGGCGACGAAGACTTGAACCAGAAGTTCAAGTTGATGGACGACTTCGCCAAGTACCTGGACAAGCAGCGTCGCAAGCGTCGCGAATACATCTACTGCGGCTCGTTCTACGTGGCGCAGCAGAAGCTCGACATCAAGAACTGGCGTGACAGCCAGCAGTCGCCGGGTTTCCTGGCGCCGGAACGCGCCTGGATGGATGCGATCACTGGCGAGATGGGCTACGTCGATGCCCTGCGCGAAGTCAGCCGTGAAGGCGACCAGTACAGCTGGTGGCCAGACAACGAGCAGGCCGAGATGCTTAACCTGGGCTACCGGTTCGACTACCAGATCCTCACGCCGGGCCTGCGCCGCTTCGTGCGCAATGCTCGCCTGCCGCGTCAGCCGCGCTTCTCCCAGCATGCGCCGCTGATCGTGGACTATGACTGGACGTTGACCATCTGAGTGCTGTTCAGATACGAAAAAGCCGACATTGATGTCGGCTTTTTCGTATCTACAGGAACAGTCAGTCAGCCAGTGCGGCCTGCTGCAGTTCGAAGATCTCGTTCATGCCCTTCTGCGCCAGGGCGAGCATGGCGTTGAAGTCTTCCGGCTGGAACGGTGCGCCTTCGGCAGTACCCTGCACTTCGATGAAGCCGCCGGCACTGGTCATGACCACGTTCAGGTCGGTTTCGGCAGCGGAGTCTTCCGGGTAGTCCAGGTCGAGTACGGCTTCGCCCTGGTACATGCCCACCGACACGGCAGCGATCATGTGCTTGAGCGGGTTGCCGGCCTTGAGGCCACCGCGCTTCTTGATCACCGCCAGGGCATCGCACAGTGCGACCATGGCGCCAGTGATGGACGCGGTACGGGTACCGCCATCGGCCTGGATCACGTCGCAGTCAACGTACAGGGTGATGTCACCGAGCTTGCTCATGTCGAGCGCCGCACGCAGCGAACGGCCGATCAGGCGCTGGATTTCCAGGGTGCGGCCACCCTGCTTGCCACGGCTGGCTTCGCGCTGGTTACGTTCGCCGGTGGAGCGCGGCAGCATGCCATATTCGGCGGTCAGCCAGCCTTGGCCCTGGCCTTTGAGGAAGCGCGGTACACCGTTTTCCACGCTGACCGTGCAAATGACCTTGGTGTCACCGAACTCAACCAGTACCGACCCTTCGGCGTGCTTGGTGTAGTTGCGGGTGATGCGGATCGAGCGAAGCTGATCGGCGGCGCGACCACTTGGACGTTTCATCTGGGATACCTGTACTGGGACTTTGAATCTGCCGAGCATTATAGAGCCCGCAGCCTGGGGAAGACATGCCTATTGTCGCGCCCGGCACAGCCCGTCGCCTTTTCCTACTTGCGCGGCCACCCGTCGGTAACATAGGTGGATTGGGCGCCACGGCCCCACTGCGCTACAATCCTGCGCCTTGCAGCCAAGAGGCTGCCACCGTTCATTCATCTACGCGAGGTACTCCCCATGGTGCACAGCATGACCGCTTTTGCTCGTGTCGAGCGCGCCGGCAGCCAAGGCACCCTGGTCTGGGAGCTGCGCTCGGTCAACCACCGCTACCTGGAGCCGCACCTGCGTCTGCCCGAGGCCCTGCGCGACCTCGAAGGCGGTGTACGTGAAGGCCTGCGCCAGGGCCTTTCGCGAGGCAAGGTGGAGTGCACCTTGCGCCTCAACGAAGACAGCAACGGCAAACCGCTGAAGGTGGACCACGCGCGCGCCGCGCAACTGGTTGCCGCGGCCGAGGAAGTCGCCAGCCTGATCAAGCAGCCAGCGCCCTTGAACCCCCTGGAAGTGCTGTCGTGGCCGGGCGTGCTGGTGGCTGACACCAGCGACCCGCAGGCCCTGAACGCTGAAGCCATGGCGCTGTTCGACGAAGCACTGGCCGAGCTCAAGGCCGGGCGCCAGCGCGAAGGCCAGGAACTGGCCCGGCTGATCAACGAGCGCCTGGACAACATGGCCAGCGAAGTCACCACCCTGCGCGCCTTGGTCCCGCAGATGCTGGCAGCACAGCGGCAAAAGATTCTCGACCGCTTCGGCGATATGCAGGCCGAGCTGGACCCGCAGCGCCTGGAGCAGGAGATGGTGCTGCTGGCCCAGAAGAGCGACGTGGCCGAAGAACTCGACCGCCTCAGCACTCACGTTACCGAAGTGCGCCGGGTACTCAAGGGTGGCGGCGCCGCCGGCCGACGCCTGGATTTCCTGATGCAGGAACTCAACCGCGAAGCCAACACCCTCGGCTCCAAGGCCTTCGACCCACGCAGCACGCAAGCGGCGGTCAACCTGAAGGTATTGATCGAACAGATGCGTGAACAAGTACAGAACATCGAGTAAGGCCACCCCGACCATGAACCACAGCAGCGGCACCCTCTACATCGTTTCGGCCCCTTCGGGCGCCGGCAAGACCAGCCTGGTAACGGCCCTGACCAAGGACGACCAGCAAATCCGCGTCTCGGTCTCGCACACCACCCGCGCCATGCGCCCGGGCGAGGAACACGGGGTGAACTACCACTTCGTGGTCCACGAAGAATTCAAGGCGCTGATCCAGCAAGGCGACTTCCTGGAGCATGCCGAAGTGTTCGGCAACTTCTACGGCACCTCGCGCAGTGCGCTGCAGCAGACCCTGGACCAGGGCTATGACCTGATCCTGGAAATCGACTGGCAAGGCGCCCAGCAGGTGCGCAAGCTGATGCCACAGGCATTGTCGGTGTTCATTTTGCCGCCAAGCCAGGAAGCGCTTCGTCAGCGCCTGGACGGCCGCGGGCAGGACAGCGAAGAAATCATCGCCGGGCGTATGAAGGAAGCGGTCAGCGAGATGGTGCACTACGACGAGTATGACTACGTGATCATCAATGATGATTTCGACGTGGCGCTGGAAGACTTGAAAGCGGTGTTCCGCTCCAATCGCCTGCTGTTGAAGAAACAGCAACAGCGTCATGCGGCGCTGCTGAAGCAAATGATCGGCTGAAGATTGATGGGGCCTCTTCGAGGCCCTTTCGCGACACAAGGCCGCTCCCACAGGAGATTGAGTTCCTTGTGAGAGCGGCCTTGTGTCGCGCCAGGGGCGCAAAGCGCCCCCCGCTTTATTCCTGCAGCGGCAGGGTAGCCTGCTGACGCAGGGTAGCCCCCAGGAAGTATGCCGGCGCGCGCATGCGCGACAGCATCATCAGCCCGATGCCCAGCACCGAGATGATCGCGGCAATCACGAACACCAGCCCCAGCCCGCCCACATGCGAGCCACTGCCGAAGTCCGGCGAGGCGCTGTCGATGGCGGTACGCGCGAAGATCACCGACAAGATCACCCCACCCACCAGCGGGCACAGGCCGCGCATGATGAAGTGGCGCAGGCTGTCGAACAGGCTGTCGCGGAAATACCAGACGCAGGCGAACGCGGTCAGCGAATAGTAGAAGCAGATCATCATGCCCAGCGCGGTGATGGTATCCGCCAGCACGTTCTCGCTGAGGGTACGCATGGTCACGTAGAACAGCCCTGCCGCCAGGCCAGCGCAGATGGTGGCGTAGCGCGGGGTTTGCGAACGCGGGCAGACGCTGGCGAACTTCGGCGGTACCGCACCGTAGTAACCCATGGCCAACAGGGTGCGCGCCGGTGCCACGAAAGTGGACTGCAGCGACGCCGCGGTGCTGGCCAGCACTGCGATGGACATCAGGATCGCCAGCGGCCCCATGACCGGGCCGGCCAGGTGAGCGAACACGTTCTCCTGGATACGCGGGTTGTTCAGGCCCAGGCCCGTTTCGCTGATACCCGCGAACTGCAGGGTGGCGATGGCGGTGAACAGATACAGGCCAAGAATCAGCATCACGGTCCAGGTGGCGGCCTTGCCCGGCACCTCTTCGCTGCCCACCGATTCTTCACTGACGGTCAGGCAGGTGTCCCAGCCCCAGAAGATGAAGATCGACAACGACAGCCCGGCGGCAAAGGCCGAGAACGACTCGACGCCGAACGGGTTGAACCAGGCGAAGTCGAACTCCAGCGGTGGCGGCGCCGTGGTACCGCCGAAGGCGGCAACGGCAAAGCCGATCAACACCACCAACTGCAAGGCCACCAGGCCGTATTGCACGGTCATGGTGGTGGCTATACCGCGGCAGCAGATCCACACCGCCAGGGCGATGAACACGCAACAGGTGGTGATGTTGATCAGCAGGTTGTCAGCCAAGGCCGCCAGCTCATGCTTGCCAGTGATCTGGCCCAGGAACAGGTAGAAGAAGTCGACTGCCACCCCCGCCAGGTTCGACAGCACGATAGTCGTGGCAACCACCAGTCCCCAGCCGCCGATCCAGCCGATCATCGGGCCGAATGCTCGCGCCGACCAGGTAAACGAAGTGCCGCTGTCCGGCTCTGCCGAGTTCAGTTCGCGGTAGCCCAGGGCCACTAGCAACATCGGCAGGAAGCCGACGATGAACACGGCAGGCAGGTGGGCACCGACCTCACGCACGGTCGGGCCAAGGGCGCCGGTCAGGGTGTAGACCGGGGCGATGGTGGAAATGCCCAGCACCACGCTGGCCAACAAGCCCAAACGGCCTTTGGCCAGGCCTTTGCTGCGTTGAGTGTTGCCCGCGTCGGCCGCCACGTCGGGTGGGCGGCCGGCTTCTGTATAATTGCTCATGAGTATTTGCCGTAAATTTTGGAATTGTTTTCACAGGCCTTGCGTACAAGGCCCGCTTTCACTCATTGAAAGCTTGCTGCCGGGGACAAGTCATCCGAGACCTTCGGCTGACGTCAGAATCATTCCTGCCGTGCACCCTCCCGTGCTGCATAGGCAATGCAGGCCTCGCGAAACGCCTGAAACAGGCGCAGCGAGACCGGGTTTTCGTTGAAGCGCCACTCCGGGTGCCACTGCACGCCAAGCACAAAGCCCGGCGCGTCGGGCATGGACACTGCTTCGATCAGGCCATCCGGGGCCCGTGCCTCGACACGCAGGCCTGGGGCCAGGCGGTCGATGCCCTGACTGTGCAGCGAGTTGACCTCGAACTGCGCCGCCAGGCCCAAGCGCTCGAACAACCCGCCAGGCTCGATGCCGACCGGGTGACGAGGGCCGTACTGCACCTCCAGGGGGGCATCCTCAGGTTCGCGGTGATCCAGGTATCCAGGCAGTTCCTGCACGCGCTGGTGCAGGCTGCCGCCAAGGGCCACGTTCAGTTCCTGGTAGCCACGGCAAATGCAGAACACCGGCACACCGGCGGCAATGGCCGCCTGCAGCAGCGGCAGGGTCAGGCGATCACGCGCCAGGTCATGCCGGGTACCTGCCACACTGGGGGCGCCATTGTAATGATGCGGTTCGATATTTGAAGGCGAGCCGGTAAAAACAATGCCGTGCAGGCGAGCCAGCAGCGCATGCGTGTCGCTGCCGCCATCACGGGCCGGCAAGATCAGCGGTAAGCCGGCAAAGCCGGCCGCCTCGACATACTTGTCGCCCACCGTGTGCGACGAGTTCTTCCCCACCTGCTGACGGCAGGCGCTGACACCGATCAAGGGGACCGCAGTTGCGCTCATGGGCTTACACCGTGTGCAGGTACCAGTTGTACTCGAGGTCGGAAATCGACACTTCGAACTCGGCCAGTTCGCTTTCCTTGCAGGCCACGAAGATATCGATGTAGTCCGGGCTGATGTATTGGTTGAGAACTTCGCTGTCATCCAGCGCGCGCAGGGCGTCGCGCAGGTTGTTCGGCAGGCTTTGCTCCAGCTGTTCGTAGGAGTTGCCTTCGATCGGCGCCTGGGGCTCGACCTTGTTGGTCAGGCCGTGGTGAACACCGGCAAGGATCGCGGCGAGCATCAGGTACGGGTTGGCGTCGGCGCCAGCCACACGGTGCTCCAGGCGCACGTTGTCGCTGCTGTCGGTGGGCACGCGTACTGCCACGGTGCGGTTGTCCAGGCCCCAGCTAGGCGCATTGGGCACGTAGAACTGCGCACCGAAGCGGCGGTAGGAGTTGATGTTCGGGCACAGGAAGGCCATCGACGCCGGCATGGTTTCCAGCACGCCGCCAATGGCGTGGCGCAGCGTGTCGCTTTGCAGCGGGTCGTCACTGGCGAAGATGTTCTTGCCGGTTTTCTTGTCCAGCAGCGAAATGTGCACGTGCAGACCATTGCCTGCCTGACCTGGGTAGGGCTTGGCCATGAAGGTCGTGTCCATTTCATGGTCGTAGGCCACGTTCTTGATCAGGCGCTTGAGCAGAATCGCGTAGTCGCACGCCTTCAGCGGATCAGCCACATGGTGCAGGTTGACCTCGAACTGCGCCGGGGCGCTTTCCTTGACGATGGCGTCGGCGGGCAGGCCTTGTTCCTTGGCTGCTTCGAGCATGTCCTGCAGGCAGTCGGCGTATTCGTCGAGGTCGTCGATCAGGTACACCTGGGTTGACTGCGGGCGCTTGCCGGAAATCGGTGAGCGCGGCGGCTGTGGGCGACCGTTGAGGTTGTCCTGGTCGATCAGGTAGAACTCCAGCTCGAACGCCGCGCAGATATCCAGGCCCAGGTCGTCGAACTTGCTCACCACCTGGCGCAGCACTTCACGCGGGTCGGCGAAGAACGGCTGGCCATCCAGTTCGTGCATGGTCATCAGCAACTGCGCGGTGGGGCGCTTCTGCCAGGGCTCGTCCGACAGCGTGCCGGGGATCGGGAAGCAGATGCGGTCGGCATCGCCGATGTCCAGGCCAAGGCCGGTGCTCTCGACCGTGGAGCCGTTGATGTCCAGGGCGAACAGCGAAGCCGGCAGGTTGATGCCCTTCTCGTACACCTTGTGCAGGCTGGCCCGCTCGATGCGCTTGCCACGTACCACGCCATTCATGTCGGAGATCAGCAGGTCTACATACTGCGTGTCCGGATGGGCCTGGAGGAAGTCATTCATCTCGCTGGAAGAACTGGCGCACGGGGTTACCGACGTCATGGTGTACATCCTTTGATGTGCTGCGGCGATGTGGGGATACGGCTGGCGCCTCACGGGCGACGATGGTTGCAGCTGTTGTTCTTTTCACTTTCCCATCGTGGGGATTGGTTACCCGACCGGGCGCATTGATTCCGGGGGGCCGTTTCACTATAAAATGGCTCCGACGCAACAGACATTGGCAATTCGGCAAGCAGAGCGTGCACCAATGCAATATCAGATTACCCACGCCGACCTCTCTCTGGTCCTGGCACTGGAACGTGGCCGCTCGCTGGCCAAAGCCGCCGAGCTACTCAAAGTCGACGTTTCGACGGTGTTCCGCTCGATCCGCCGGCTGGAGTCGGCGCTGGGCACAGCCTTGTTCGTCAAGAGCCGCAAGGGCTACTTGCCGACCGACACCGCCCAGGCCCTGGCCGAGCAGGCCGAGCGCGCCGAGCAGGCGCTGGAGGCGGCGCGCATTGCCATGACCAGTGGCGAGCAAGTGGTCAGCGGCACGGTGCGCGTGACCTGTACCGAGGCGGTGATGCACAGCCTGCTGCTGCCGGCACTGGCCGAGTTCATGCCCAACTACCCGGCCTTGTCGCTGGAGATGGGCACCTCCAACACCTTCGCCAACCTCAGCCGGCGCGACGCCGACATCGCCTTGCGCCTGACCAACACGCCACCAGAGCACCTGGTGGGCCGCAACCTGGGCTCTACTTCTTATGTCGTCTGCGGCCAGCCGCAGTGGCGCGAACGCCTGACCGAGTCGCCCGGCAGCGTGCCGTGGATCGCCCCTGACGACTCGATGCAGGACCACCCCACGGTGGTCTGGCGCAACCAGCAGCACCCAGGGCTGAGCCCACGCTACCAGTGCAGCAGCATGTCGACCATCGCCCAGTTGGTCACCGCAGGCCTGGGCGTGGCGGCATTGCCGGACTACATGGTGCACGCGCTGCCTGGGGTGGATGCACTGAGCGGCCCGCTGCCCGGCTGCGACACCCAGCTGTGGCTGCTGACCCGGCCGGATTGCCGTGCATTGCGCTCGGTTCAGACCCTGTTCGAGGAACTGACCCCGCGGTTGCGTGACGCGATGCTCTGAGGTTATCGTCAGGCTCAAGTATCGCGGCTGTCTGTTCCGGCTCTTTCGCGGGCCAACCCACTTCCACGGGGCAGGCGATGCCTGAGCGAGCGGGTTGGCCACAAAGAAGCAAACACAGGGCTTCTAGGTGACCGCCCGGCAAAACAGCGCTTCCCTATTGGCTGGTGAATTTTTATACTATCGAGTCCGCCTGCCCATTATTGGGCTGCACGCCCACCGCAATTGCTACTGAGGAAGACCATGGCCCGCGTAACTGTTGAAGACTGCCTGGAACACGTGGATAACCGCTTCGAGCTGGTCATGCTCTCGACCAAGCGCGCTCGCCAGCTGGCGACCGGCGGCAAAGAGCCACGCGTTGCGTGGGAAAACGACAAGCCGACCGTTGTTGCCCTGCGCGAAATCGCCGAAGGCATCGTCACCAACGAATTCATCGCCGCTGAAGAGATCGTCACCGAGGATCCGGTGTTCGCCGCGTTCGAGGACGAGAACAACGAGGCTGTCTGATTGATGCCAGGTCGACGTCGCACGGCGCAAGGCCCTCTTCCTCGGCAGGAGGTGAACCCATGCCGGGTATAGAAGCCTTGGCCGAACGGCTGTCGACCTATCTTGGCCCCGAACAGGTCAACCTGGTCCGGCGCGCCTATTTCTATGCCGAACAGGCCCACGATGGGCAGCGCCGCCGCAGTGGCGAGCCCTACGTGACGCATCCGCTGGCCGTGGCCAGCATCCTCGCCGACATGCACATGGACCATCAGAGCCTGATGGCGGCCATGCTGCACGATGTGATCGAAGACACCGGCATCGCCAAGGAAGCCCTCAGCCAGCAGTTTGGCGAGACCGTGGCCGAGCTGGTCGATGGGGTCAGCAAGCTGACCCAGATGAACTTCGAGACCAAGGCCGAGGCGCAGGCCGAGAACTTCCAGAAGATGGCCATGGCCATGGCTCGCGATATCCGCGTGATCCTGGTCAAGCTGGCCGACCGCCTGCATAACATGCGCACCCTGGAAGTGCTGTCCGGCGAAAAGCGTCGGCGCATCGCCAAGGAAACCCTCGAAATCTACGCCCCCATCGCCAATCGCCTGGGGATGCACACCGTGCGCGTGGAGTTCGAAGACCTCGGTTTCAAGGCCATGCACCCGATGCGCTCGTCGCTGATTCACCGAGCGGTGAAAAGCGCACGCGGCAACCGTAAAGAGATCGTCGCCAAGATCGAGCACTCGCTGGCCAACTGCCTGGCCGCCGATGGTATCGAGGGCGAGGTCAGCGGCCGGCAGAAACACCTCTATGGCATCTACAAGAAGATGCGCGGCAAGCGCCGTGCCTTCAACGAGATCATGGACGTGTATGCCTTCCGCATCATCGTCGACAAGGTCGATACCTGCTACCGCGTGCTTGGCGCCGTGCACAACTTGTACAAGCCGCTGCCCGGTCGCTTCAAGGATTACATCGCGATCCCCAAGGCCAACGGCTACCAGTCGTTGCACACCACGCTGTTCGGCATGCACGGCGTGCCCATCGAAATCCAGATCCGCACCCGCGAGATGGAAGAGATGGCCAACAACGGCATCGCCGCGCACTGGCTGTACAAGTCCAACGACGACGAACAGCCCAAGGGCAGCCACGCCCGCGCGCGTCAGTGGGTCAAAGGCATCCTCGAGCTGCAACAACGTGCCGGCAACTCGCTGGAATTCATCGAGAGCGTGAAGATCGACCTGTTCCCGGACGAGGTCTACGTGTTCACGCCCAAGGGCCGCATCATGGAGCTGCCCAAAGGCTCCACGGCCGTCGACTTCGCCTACGCGGTGCACACCGACGTCGGCAACAGCTGCATCGCCTGCCGCATCAACCGTCGCCTGGCGCCGCTGTCCGAACCGCTGCAAAGCGGCTCGACAGTGGAAATCGTCAGTGCCCCGGGCGCCCGACCGAACCCGGCCTGGCTCAACTTCGTGGTCACCGGCAAGGCGCGCACGCACATCCGCCACGCGCTCAAGCAGCAGCGCCGCTCCGAGTCCATCAGCCTGGGCGAGCGCCTGCTGAACAAGGTCCTCACCGGCTTCGACAGCAGCCTGGAAAAAATCCCCCAGGAGCGCATTCAAGCGATTCTGGCCGAGTACCGCCTGGAGCTGATCGAAGACCTGCTCGAGGACATCGGCCTGGGCAACCGCATGGCCTACGTGGTCGCCCGTCGCCTGCTGTCGGCCGAAGGCGAACAGCTGCCGGCGCCGGAAGGCCCGCTGGCGATCCGCGGTACCGAAGGCCTGGTGCTGAGCTACGCCAAGTGCTGCACACCGATCCCAGGTGACCCGATCGTCGGCCACCTGTCGGCAGGCAAGGGCATGGTCGTGCACCTGGAAAACTGCCGCAACATCAGTGAAATCCGCCATAACCCGGAAAAGTGCGTACAGCTCTCCTGGGCCAAGGACATCACCGGCGAGTTCAATGTCGAACTGCGTGTCGAACTGGAACACCAGCGCGGCCTGATCGCCCTGCTGGCCAGCAGCGTCAACGCCGCCGACGGCAACATCGAGAAAATCAGCATGGACGAACGCGACGGCCGTATCAGCGTGGTCCAACTGGTGGTCAGCGTGCACGACCGCGTGCACCTGGCGCGTGTGATCAAGAAGCTGCGTACCCTGACCGGTGTGGTCCGCATCACCCGCATGCGTACGTAGTCCGCCAACCGCAAGGAGTCATCATGAGCAAGACCGTCATCACCAGCGACAAGGCCCCAGCCGCCATCGGTACCTACTCGCAAGCGATCAAGGCCGGCAACACCGTGTACATGTCGGGCCAGATCCCGCTGGACCCGAAGACCATGGAACTGGTCGAAGGCTTCGAAGCCCAGACCGTGCAAGTGTTCGAGAACCTCAAGGCCGTGGCTGAAGCCGCTGGTGGTTCGTTCAAGGACATCGTCAAGCTGAACATCTTCCTCACCGACCTGAGCCACTTCGCCAAGGTCAACGAGGTGATGGGCCGCTACTTCGAACAGCCCTACCCAGCCCGCGCCGCCATTGGCGTAGCCGCGCTGCCGAAAGGCTCCCAGGTCGAAATGGACGCCATCCTGGTCATCGAATGATGCCCCTGGTGACGGGCGCCCTGCCCGTCACCCTCTCTCCTCTGCAAGGTCAACCCGTCATGCGTCAAGCACTGCCCCTCGCGCTGGCAGCCCTGCTACTGGGCGGCTGCGCCAGCCACAAACCCGAAGATTTCAACGGCACCTGGATCAACCAGGACGCCATCACTGCGGCGGTCAAAGGCGGCAGCCTGCGCCAAGCACTGAACGAGCACGGCCCGGTATTCGAGTGGAAACTCGACGTTGCCAGCCAGCAAGCCAGCTACAGCAATGGTTTCGAGGCCGCTGACGGCCAGTTGAGCGCCAATGACAAGCAATGGCAGGCCAGCTTCGAGGGCGGCCAGACCGAGCAGTTGTCGCTTGATGGTGACGCGTTGCTGGCTGTCGACCAGCGCGGCGCCAAGCAGACCTTCGTGCGTGCCAAGGCGCCAGCTGCAGCCAATGCGCCACTGGGCAGCAGCTTCGAAAAGGCGCTGTACCAGGCTTACCTGGGCGGCGACTGGAAGATCGTCGAAGGCCAGGGCAAAGGTGCCAATGTACGTTTCAGCGACACCGGTAGCGTCACCGGCCTGCCCGGTCCGGACCGCTTTGCCCTATGCCTGGCGGGCGATTGCGCAACCATGGGCGGCAGCAATGACAGCCTGTGGCTGGAGCGCAACCAGCGTGGTGCACCGTTCATCATCAAGCGTGATGGCGACAAGCTGGAGATTTTCCAGGCGGTTAACCGTGCTCAGCCGGACGACATGCCGGAACTGGCAGCAGGCAAGCGTCAGTGGGTGCTGGAGCGCAGCTGAAATCGAGCGCGGTTCCTGTAGGCGCGGCCTTGTGTCGCGATAGGGCTGCGAAGCAGCCCCCGCATTCTATGCGGCGACGCTGAAATCCTGGGGCCGCTGCGCGCCCCATCGCGACACAAGGCGGCTCCTACAGGGACCGCATCAGGCCTGAGACTGATTTTTTCCTTGAAGGATCGCGGCATAGCCTTCCTTGTAACTTGGGTACACCGGCGCCCAGCCCAACGCGCGCGCCCGGGCATTGCTGCAGCGCTTGCTGCCGGTGCGCCGTACCCGCTGCTCATCGGACCACTCGGTAACGCCCATGTACGCCCGCAGCCAGGCCACCACATCGGCCAGCGGCGCAGGGTCGTCGTCGACACCGATGTAGCATTCGTCCAGCGCCATGCCATCGGCATCAGCCTGCAGCAGAAACGCCAGCAGGCTGGCAGCATCCTCGGCATGAATGCGGTTGCCATACAGCGGCGGCTCCTCGGCCACACGGTAGCCCTGGCGAACCTGGCTCAACAGCCACTCGCGGCCTGGGCCATAGATACCGGTCAGGCGCACCACGCTCGCCGGGATGCCACTGGCCCGCGCCAGCTGTTCCGCCTCCAGCATCACCCGCCCGGAATAGCCCTCCGGTTCGGTGGCCGCGCCTTCCTCGATCCACTCGCCATCCTTCTGCGCATACACGCTGCTGCTGGAGACGAACAGCAGCCGACGCGGGCGCTGGCCACGCTCGACCAGCCAGGCCAACACATGACGCAAGCCATCAACATAGGCCGCCTGGTAACCCGCCTCGTCGTGCTGGCTGGCCGCCACGCAGTAAACCAGGTAGTCCAGTGGGCCTTGTGGCCAGGCTTGCGGGATCGAAGGCTCGGCCAGGTCCGCGGCGACTGGTTGAACGCCCGCTGGCAGCTGCTCGACCGAACGGCGCAGGCCACTCACCTGCCAACCTTTAGCCAGCATCTGCAGGGCAAGACGCCCACCCACATCACCACAACCCACCACCATCACGGAAAGGTCTGACATCTTTAAACTCCCTAGACCAATTGATCATCCCGGCCACGCTACACGATGGGCGGCTAGACCATAGGCGAAAAAAGCAACAAGATTACTTTTGTTAACAAGAATTACTTGCAATAATGGCGGCCAATTTGTTCTCGGCCTACCTCGAGGCCTTGGAGAACGCTCACTTTTTTCTTCATCAGGTCCGGCCAGCATGACACGTACTCAACCTTCCGCTTCGCCAACCCCGTCGCGCGCCTGGCGCGCCATCGCCGCGCTGACGCTCAGCCTGGTGCTGGCCCCGGTGGCCATGGCCGATGAGCCAACTGCCAATGCCGCCACGCCTGCCGCTGCTTCTGCTCCGGCCGCTCCGGCAGCACCTGCCGTGGAAGGCCAGGCACCTGCAGGCCAAGCGCAAGCTGCCGCCCCGGCAGATTCGCAGGTACTGGTCGACCCCGCCACCGATACACTGGTTGAAGACACCTCGCTGGGCATGGCGCACGACCTGTCCCCATGGGGCATGTACAAGAACGCCGACATCGTGGTGAAGATCGTCATGATCGGCCTGGCCATAGCCTCCATCATCACCTGGACCATCTGGATCGCCAAAGGCTTCGAGCTGATGGGCGCCAAACGTCGCCTGCGGGGTGAAATTGCCCAGCTGAAGAAATCCACCACCCTTAAAGAAGCCAGCGAAGTCTCCAACAAGGAAGGCACCCTGGCCCACACGCTGGTCCACGATGCCCTCGAAGAAATGCGTCTGTCGGCCAACGCCCGTGAAAAAGAGGGTATCAAGGAACGCGTCAGCTTCCGCCTGGAGCGCCTGGTGCATGCCAGCGGCCGCACCATGAGCAGCGGCACCGGCGTCCTGGCCACCATCGGCTCCACCGCGCCGTTCGTCGGTCTGTTCGGTACCGTATGGGGCATCATGAACAGCTTCATCGGCATCGCCAAGACCCAGACCACCAACCTGGCCGTGGTTGCCCCAGGTATCGCCGAAGCCCTGCTGGCCACCGCCCTGGGTCTGGTCGCGGCAATCCCGGCTGTGGTCATCTACAACGTCTTCGCCCGCTCCATTGCCGGCTACAAGGCCCAGGTGTCCGACGCCTCCGCACAGGTACTGCTGCTGGTCAGCCGTGACCTGGACCACCAGGGCAGCGAGCGCGCTGCCCCGCACATGGTGAAAGTGGGGTAAACCATGGGCCTGCATCTCAACGAAGGTGGCGACGACCTCGCCGAAAACCACGAAATCAACGTTACGCCGTTCATCGACGTAATGCTGGTGCTGCTGATCATCTTCATGGTCGCAGCCCCCTTGGCCACGGTCGACATCAAGGTCGACCTGCCGGCCTCGACCGCCAAACCGGCGCCGAGGCCCGAGAAGCCGGTGTTCGTCAGCGTCAAGGCCGACCAGAAGCTGTACGTCGGCGACGATCAGGTTGCTGCGCCCGAACAGCTTGGCCCGATGCTCGACGCCAAGACCAAGGGTGACAAGGAAACCACCATCTTCTTCCAGGCCGACAAAGGCGTGGATTACGGTGACCTGATGGAAGTGATGAACAACATGCGCGCGGCCGGCTACCTCAAGGTCGGTCTGGTAGGTCTCGAGACGGCAGCCAAGAAATGACGAAAACGCGCTCGAACATGGCGCGCTACGGTGGCAGCCTGGCGATCGTGCTGGGCGTGCACGTGGTCGCCGTGCTGCTGACGCTCAACTGGTCGGTGCCCCAGGCCATCGAACTGCCCCCGGCAGCGATGATGGTCGAACTGGCACCGCTACCGGAGCCTGCGCCACCACCACCACCGAAAGCGGCTCCACAGCCACCGGCACCGGTCGAAGAACTGCCATTGCCGAAGCTGGTGGAAGCGCCCAAGCCCAAGATCGCCGTCCACAAGCCGCCCAAGCCGAAGGCCAAGCCACAGCCGCCCAAGCCCGAGAAAAAGCCTGAGCCGCCGAAGGAAGCGCCGCCAACCGAGCAAACGGTAGACGCACCGCCCAGCAACACGCCACCGCAGAAGTCCGCGGCACCGGCACCGAGCATTGCGTCCAACAGCAACGCCCTGCCCACCTGGCAGAGCGACCTGCTGCGCCACCTGGCCAAATACAAGCGTTACCCGGAAGACGCGCGCCGTCGCGGCCTGCAAGGCATCAACCGCCTGCGCTTCGTGGTCGACGCCGAAGGCAAGGTGGTGTCGTACTCCATGGCCGGTGGTTCGGGCAGCGCCGCACTGGACCGGGCGACCCTGGAAATGATCCGTCGGGCCGGCACGGTACCCAAGCCGCCACCCGAGTTGCTGAACAATGGCACGATCGAAGTCGTGGCACCGTTCGTCTACTCACTGGACCGCCGCTGAGACTTTTGTTTCTGTCACAAATCGGCAAGTCTGATAACGTGCGTCTATCGATTGCAGCCGCTATGCTGGGCCCGCAACTTCATGGACGCACGTTATGACCCTCACAGAATTACGCTACATCGTCACACTCGCCCAGGAACAGCACTTCGGCCACGCCGCCGAGCGCTGCCACGTGAGCCAGCCGACCCTGTCGGTCGGTGTGAAGAAGCTCGAGGATGAGCTTGGCGTTCTGATCTTCGAGCGCAGCAAAAGCGCGGTACGCCTGACCCCGGTCGGTGAAAGCATCGTTGCCCAGGCGCAGAAGGTACTGGAGCAGGCCCAAGGCATTCGCGAACTGGCGCAGGCCGGCAAGAACCAGCTGACCGCCCCGCTCAAGGTCGGTGCCATCTACACCGTCGGCCCCTACCTGTTCCCGCATCTGATCCCGCAACTGCACCGCGTGGCGCCGCAGATGCCGCTGTACATCGAAGAAAACTTCACCCACGTACTGCGCGAAAAGCTGCGCAACGGCGAACTGGACGCGGTGATCATCGCCCTGCCGTTCAACGAAGCCGACGTGCTGACCTTGCCGCTGTACGACGAACCGTTCTGCGCCTTGATGCCTGCCGACCACCCGTGGACGGCGAAGAAGACCATCGACACCGCCATGCTCAACGACAAGAGCCTGTTGCTGCTCGGTGAAGGCCACTGCTTCCGTGACCAGGTACTGGAAGCCTGCCCAACCTTGAACAAGGGGGGAGAAGGCTCCAGGCACACCACGGTCGAGTCCAGTTCGCTGGAAACCATCCGCCACATGGTGGCCTCGGGCCTTGGCGTGTCGATCCTGCCGCTGTCGGCCGTGCACAGCCATCACTACGCCCCCGGCGTCATCGAAGTGCGCCCGCTGACGGCACCGGCACCGTTCCGTACCGTGGCCATCGCCTGGCGCGCCAGCTTCCCTCGGCCCAAGGCCATCGAGATCCTCGCTGACTCGATCCGCCTGTGCTCGGTCGCAAAAAACCCTGCGGAACAGCCGGCCTGAGTCATGAGTGAGCTGTCGAAAGTCCCGGTCACGGTACTGAAAGGTGTTGGTGAGGCCATGGCAGAAAAGCTCGCCAAGGTCGGCCTGGAAAACCTGCAGGACGTGCTGTTCCACCTGCCCCTGCGCTACCAGGACCGCACCCGAGTGGTACCGATTGGCCAACTGCGCCCCGGCCAGGATGCGGTGATCGAGGGGGTGGTCAGTGGTAGCGACGTGACCATGGGCAAGCGCCGCAGCCTGGTGGTGCGCCTGGGTGATGGCAGCGGCGTGCTGACACTGCGCTTCTACCACTTCAGCAACGCGCAGAAGGAGGGCCTGAAGCGCGGCACTCACCTGCGCTGCTACGGCGAAGCCCGCCCCGGCGCTTCGGGCCTGGAAATCTACCACCCAGAGTACCGCGCACTGAACGGCGACGAGCCGCCGCCACCGGTCGAGCAGACCCTGACGCCGATCTACCCCTCCACCGAAGGCCTTACCCAGCAACGCCTGCGCCTGTTGTGCCAACAGAGCCTTGGCCTGCTCGGCCCACGCAGCCTGCCCGACTGGTTGCCGGACGAACTGGCGCGGGACTACCAGCTGGCGCCGCTGGACGAAGCCATTCGCTACCTGCACAACCCACCGGCCGACGCCGACCTCGACGAGCTTGCCGAAGGCCAGCACTGGGCCCAGCACCGCCTGGCCTTCGAAGAGCTGCTGACCCATCAGCTGTCGCAACAACGCCTGCGCGAAAGCCTGCGCAGCCTGCGTGCACCGGTATTGCCCAAGGCCACGCGCCTGCAGGCGCAATACCTGGCCAACCTGGGCTTCCAGCCGACCGGCGCGCAGCAGCGGGTAGCCAACGAAATTGCCTACGACCTCAGCCAGCACGCGCCAATGATGCGCCTGGTACAAGGCGATGTGGGGGCGGGCAAGACCGTGGTTGCCGCCCTGGCTGCGTTGCAGGGCCTGGAAGCGGGCTACCAGGTGGCGCTGATGGCACCCACCGAGATTCTCGCCGAACAGCACTACATCACCTTCAAACGCTGGCTCGAACCGCTTGGCATCGAAGTGGCGTGGCTGGCTGGCAAGCTCAAGGGCAAGGCCCGGGCAGCCTCGTTGGAGCAGATCGCCAACGGTGCACCCATGGTGGTCGGCACCCACGCGCTGTTCCAGGAAGAGGTCAAGTTCAAGCACCTGGCCCTGGCGATCATCGACGAACAGCACCGGTTCGGCGTACAGCAACGCCTGGCCCTGCGCAAAAAAGGCGTGGCCGGCGAGCTGTGCCCACACCAGCTGATCATGACTGCCACGCCTATTCCGCGCACCCTGGCCATGAGCGCCTATGCCGACCTGGACACCTCGGTGCTCGACGAACTGCCGCCTGGGCGTACCCCGGTGAACACGGTGCTGGTGGCCGACAGCCGCCGCTTCGAGGTGGTGGAGCGGGTTCGCGCCGCTTGCGCCGAGGGGCGCCAGGCCTATTGGGTGTGCACCCTGATCGAAGAGTCTGAAGAGCTGACCTGTCAGGCAGCCGAAAGCACTTATGAAGAACTCGGCAGCGCCTTGGGCGAACTGCGTGTGGGCCTGATTCACGGCCGCATGAAACCTGCGGAAAAAGCCGAGATCATGGCGCAGTTCAAGGCCGGTGAGTTGCAGTTGCTGGTCGCGACCACTGTCATCGAAGTCGGCGTGGACGTACCCAACGCCAGCCTGATGATCATCGAAAACCCCGAACGCCTGGGCCTTGCCCAACTGCATCAGCTGCGCGGCCGGGTTGGCCGGGGCAGCGCCGTCAGCCATTGCGTGCTGCTGTACCACCCACCGCTGTCGCAGATCGGTCGCGAGCGCTTGGGGATCATGCGCGAAACCAACGATGGCTTCATCATCGCCGAAAAGGACCTTGAGCTGCGTGGTCCGGGCGAGATGCTGGGCACCCGCCAAACCGGCCTGCTTCAGTTCAAGGTCGCCGACCTGATGCGCGACGCCGACCTGCTGCCGGCTGTGCGAGACGCCGCTCAAGCCCTGGTCGCGCGCTGGCCGGATCATGTCAGCCCGCTACTCGACCGCTGGCTGCGCCATGGCCAGCAATATGGCCAAGTGTGACGCTAGTCCCAGAATGGATCCAGATTTGCTCGCAGGCTGGTTATACTTCGCGTTTAAAAGAAACAGTGGATACGGACCATGACTGAAGTTGCCCTGGACACCGCAACCCCACACGCCCCCTCTGTCATCAGGCTGCTGCTCGACAAACTCGGCGTGGCCTACCGCGAGGTGGTCGAACACCCGCAGCTGCCTGCGGCTTCGCGGGTGCAGGCGGTGCTTCTCGACGACGAGGTCGGCGCCCTCATGGTGCTGTTCCCGCAGAGCCAACTGCTGGACCTCAACCGCCTGGCCGAGCTGACCGGGCGCAAGCTCACCGCTGTGTCGGTGCCGCGACTGAAGCAGATGCTCGACAAGCACCAGCTCAAGGCCTTGCCGGGTATCCCGGCGCTGACCAGCTCGCCGTGCCAGTACGAAAAGAGCCTGCTCGACGCCGAGACCGTCTATATCCAGTCGGGCGAAGCCGGCCTGCTGCTGGAAATCGAACGCGCGAACTTCAAGCGTATGCTGGCCAAAGCCAGCGCCAGCAACTTCGGTCAGGAAGTCGAGGCCATCAGCCCCAACCTCGACCGCCCCGATGACGACACCCGGGAAATCACCAATGCCGTCCAGGCCTTCACTGCCCGACGCATTCAGAAGCGCCTGGAAGAAACCATCGAAATCCCACCGCTGGCCGACACCGCGCAAAAAATCATCAAGCTACGGGTAGACCCCAACGCCAGTATCGATGACATCACGGGCGTGGTCGAAACAGACCCGGCGCTGGCAGCGCAAGTGGTGAGCTGGGCCGCGTCGCCCTATTACGCCTCGCCGGGCAAGATCCGCTCGGTGGAAGACGCCATTGTCCGCGTGCTGGGCTTCGACTTGGTGATCAATCTGGCCCTTGGCCTGGCACTGGGCAAAACCTTGAGCCTGCCAAAAGACCACCCACAGCAGGCAACGCCCTATTGGCAGCAGTCGATCTACACCGCTGCAATCATCGAAGGCCTGACCCGCGCCATGCCTCGGGCAGAGCGCCCCGAAGCCGGGCTCACCTACCTGGCCGGGCTGCTGCACAACTTTGGCTACTTGCTGCTGGCGCATGTGTTCCCGCCGCACTTCTCGCTGATCTGCCGCCACCTGGAGGTCAACCCGCACCTGAACCACACCTACGTGGAGCAGCACCTGCTGGGCATCAGCCGCGAGCAGATCGGGGCCTGGCTGATGAAGCTGTGGGACATGCCCGAAGAGCTGTCGACCGCCCTGCGCTTCCAGCACGACCCGGCCTATGACGGCGAGTACTCGGCGTTCCCCAACCTGGTGTGCCTGGCCACTCGCCTGCTGCGCTCACGGGGGATCGGCACTGGGCCGCAGGAAGAGATCCCTGACGAGCTACTGGAGCGTTTGGGGATTACCCGGAACAAGGCCGAGGATGTGGTGAACAAGGTGCTCGAGGCCGAGAACCTGTTGCGAGAACTGGCTTCGCAGTTCCACGCACCGCATTGAGACTTCTGGGGCCGCATTGCGGCCCCGGCAATTTCAGCCTTTCTTCTTGGGTTTCAGGTACTTCATCAGCCCCTGGAACCACATCACCAGCGCCGGATTGCCCTTGATCTGGATGTTCTTGTCCTGAATCCCCTGCATGAACGCCAACTGCTTGTTGCCCGCCTGCATCGTGGCAAAGCCATAGGCCGCGTCCTTGAAGGCAATGGCAAAGGCAGGCTGCGGATGGGCCCCGCCCTTGCTGCTGATGCGCTCGTTGTTGACGACGAAGTGCCTGGCAACCTTGCCATCCAGCGTCTGCATCTGGAACACCAGGTCCTTGCCCTTGAGCTGCTGCTGGAATGCCGGATTGTTACGGCTGGCCCTGGCCATCAGCAGCCCCATGGCCCAGAGAAGAAAGCGGAACTTCATCGACGCGCCTCGATTGAAAAGTGACTAAGTTGCGCAGTTTATCCTCTTAACGACCTGATTATGCAAGTTCGCAGCAGTTACTGCGTGTAAAGCACAACGGGCGCCATGAAGGCGCCCGTTCGGGATCAACGCGTCGTCAGCGCAAGCTTACTTTTTCTTGGCGGCCTTGCTAGGCGCGGCCGGGGGATTGACGCTGTCCTTGAGGTTCTTGCCTGGCTTGAAGGCCACGGTGTTGCTGGCCTTGATCTTGACCGGCTCGCCGGTTTGAGGGTTCTTGCCGGTACGTGCACCGCGATGGCGTTTTTCGAAGGTGCCGAAACCGACCAGGGTCACGGTGTCCTTGTCCAGGGCACCGGTGATGCTGTCGAGAATCGCGTTCAAAACCTGATTGGCCTTTTCCTTGGTCAGATCGGCCTTTTCGGCGATGACGGCGGCGAGTTCTGGTTTGCGCATAGTGAAGCCTCTTTGACGGAATTCTTGTTGTTATGCCGTGCTGCCTTTAGGAGCAGCGCTCAAGGCACCGCAGGCTCTAATCTGCGGCAGACGGGAGTGAGAATGGCACGTGCTCAGAGGCCGCGCCAGTATCAGGCCGGCCATTGTGCGGGCAACAACAGGATAAATCCGACAGAACGCCCTCTATTTACGCCATTACCGGTGGCAACTGGCGATTCAGTGACAGCTTGTCCATCACGGCTGCCCCGGTCAGGGCATAGCCCATCAATTTGCCGTCAGCGCCATGGCAGAGCACCTTGAGGTCACTGCCCTGCCCCTCCACCTGCCAAGTCCCTTCGTTGCCCAGAGGCGGTGGCGAAACCACCAGCGGGCAGGCCGGGGTTTTCACGGTAATCGGCATCGGCCCGTAGGCAACCGCGGTCGGCTTGCCTGCCAGGGTTTGGGCCAGTGCCCGCGCACAACTCATCAGCGGCATCACATAGAGCAGGTTGATGCCATCCACTTCGGCACAGTCACCCAGGGCAAAGATGTTGGCGTGGGACGTGCGCAACTCGCGGTCTACGCTGACACCACGATTGGTCCGCAAGCCGGCTGCGGCGGCCAGGTCGGTACGCGGGCGCAGGCCGATGGCCGATACCACCAGGTCGCACGCGATCACGCTGCCATCCGACAGGTGCGCCTCCAGGCCTTGAGCTACCTGTTGCAGGCGGGTCAGCACCGGCCCCAGGTGGAAGCTTACGCCCAGGCCCTGCAGCCCAGCCTGCACCGCCGCTGCGGCAGCCGGGTGCAGCAGCGTCGGCATGACTTGTTCGCATGGCGCCACTACATCGACCTTGAAGCCGCCCAGGCTCATGTCGTTGGCGAATTCGCAGCCGATCAGGCCGGCTCCGAGAATCAGCACACGCTGCTTGCCGACGGCGGCGGCACGGAAGCGCGCGTAATCTTCCAGGTCGTTGATCGGGAACACCAGGTGGCTGCCATCACCCTCGATCGGCACCTGCACGGTCTGTGCGCCCCAGGCCAGCACCAGGTCGCGGTATTCCACGGCCTCTTCGCCGATCCACAGCCGCTTGTGGCCCGGGTCGATGCCGCTGATGCGGGTGTGGGTGCGGATTTCGGCGTTCAGCTGTGCGGCCATGACGCCCGGCTCGGCCATGCACAGGCCGTCGGCGTCCTTCTGCTTGGCAAAGCCCATGGACAGCATGGGCTTGGAGTACGAACGACCGTCGTCGGCGGTGATCAGCAGCAGCGGCGTCTGCGCATCGAGCTTGCGAAATTCACGGGCCAGGTTGTAGCCCGCAAGGCCGGTACCAATGATTACCACAGGGGACGTCATGTCGTGCTTTCCTCGATTAGCCGATGGAGATCATTTCAAAATCGCTTTTGCCGACGCCGCAGTCGGGGCACAGCCAGTCTTCAGGCACATCTTCCCAACGGGTGCCAGGGGCGATACCGTCGTCGGGCCAGCCTTCGGCTTCGTCGTAGATCAGGCCACAGACAATACATTGCCACTTTTTCATGGGGGTGGATTTCCTCGGTTCAGGCTTGGTTTCGTGTTGCTGCTGAGGGCCCTCTCGCAGGTGCCGACGCGCAATTCATGGGGGGCTTTTTATCGGCCCTGCCCGCAGTATGCAAGCACTCGGGGCAATCATGCTAAGCTCGCCGCCTCTCTGGTTGTAACAAGCAGACCGACGTGTCGTACGAATCCCCGCTAGCAGCCGCTGTCGCGTGGCTGCCGTATTCACAGCTGGCGACCGACATCGACCAGCCTACTCTTGACTGGCTGTTCGACGAGGGCTCGCTGACTCGCCGCCTGACCCGCCTGTCCTTCGATCACTTCTCCGTCACCCCGCTGTTCGAGGGCTGGCAGCCGCTGCGCGATGACGAATGCCAGGCGCTGGGTATCGCCGCCGGCGCCGAAGGCTGGGTGCGCGAGGTGTACTTGCGCGGCCATGGCCAACCTTGGGTGTTCGCCCGCAGCGTGGCCAGTCGCAGCGCCCTGGAGCGTGGTGGCCTGGACCTGGAAACCCTGGGCAGCCGCTCGCTGGGCGAGTTGCTGTTCTGCGACCAGGCATTCATCCGCCACCCGCTCGAAGTGTGCAGTTATCCACAGGCCTGGCTGCCGCCCGAAGCCGCCCATGCGGCGCTTTGGGGCCGCCGCTCGCGCTTCGAGCGTGACGGCCTGGACCTGCTGGTGGCAGAAGTGTTCCTGCCGGCATTGTGGCAAGCGGCCAAGGAGGAAAACCGCTGATGTACCTGCAACTGCTCAAGTCGCTCAACCGCCTGCACCCGCGGGCCTGGGACTTTGTCCAGCTCAGCCGCATGGACCGCCCGATCGGCATCTACCTGCTGCTGTGGCCGACGCTGTCGGCAGTGTGGATTGCCGGCAACGGTTCACCGACCCTGGCCAATGTGCTGATCTTCGGCCTTGGCGTGGTGCTGATGCGCGCGGCCGGCTGCTGCATCAACGACTTCGCTGACCGCAAGGTGGATGGCCACGTCAAGCGCACCGCCGACCGCCCCCTGGCCAGTGGCCGCGTGCGGCCACGCGAGGCGCTGGCACTGTTTGCGATGCTGGTCGGGGTGAGTTTCCTGCTGGTGCTGTGCACCAACAGCCGCACGGTCTGGCTGTCGTTCGGCGCGGTGGCGTTGGCGTTCTGCTACCCGTTCATGAAGCGCTACACCTACTACCCACAGGTGGTGCTGGGGGCGGCGTACTCCTGGGGTATTCCCATGGCTTTCACCGCCGCAGGTGGCGAATTGCCGGCCAGCGCCTGGCTGCTGTACATCGCCAACCTGTTATGGACGGTGGGTTACGACACCTACTACGCCATGGTCGACCGCGATGACGACCTGAAGATTGGCGTGAAGTCCACGGCGATTCTGTTCGGTGACGCGGACCGCAACATCATCCTGACCTTGCAGTTGCTGTCGCTGGGGTGCTTGTTGTTGGCGGGTAGCCGCTTTGACCTGGGGGGCTGGTTCCACCTGGGGCTGCTGGGCGCTGCGGCGTGCTTTGCCTGGGAATACTGGTCGACACGCAAGCTGGACCGGGAGTCGTGCTTCAAGGCGTTTCTGCACAATCACTGGGCGGGGTTGCTGGTGTTCATTGGGGTAGTGCTGGATTACGCGTTTCGCTGAATAGGTTGGGGCCGCTGTGCGGCCCCGGCAGTTTCAAGGCTTGGCGACGTGCCACACGTCTTTGACGCCATCACCCGTCATGTCCCCAGCCTTCTTGTCCTTGACGAAGGTATACAGCGGCTTGCCGTCATAGGCCCATTGCATCGAGCCGTCATCACGCTTTATCTGCGTCCACTTGCCCTCGGCTTTTTCGCCATCCATCACTTTCAGCGGCGGCCAGTTGGTGGCGCAATCGCCATTGCACATCGACTTTCCACCCGCATCCTTGTCGAAGGTGTAAAGGGTCATGCCGGCATGATCGACCCACATGCCGTCCTTCTCCATGGCATGGTGGGCGGACGCCACCCCCGGAAGCGCCAGCGCAGCGAAAAGGGCCATCCAGCTCAGCGTTTGTCGTGTCATTGGATTCACCATTGTTTCGGGGGAATTGAGTTCGGGTTGCCGCGATTGCGGCCCTTTCAAGCCTAGTTCAGTCATGGAATGTCGCCAGAACGGCCAACACCCTGTCACACAGCTGCAATAATTCCGTTATCTAATGCGGGCCAAGACACCGAATCCAGGAGAGGTTTTGAGCATGGTTGGCAGGAACATTCTGATCGTCGACGACGAAGCGCCCATTCGCGAGATGATCGCCGTTGCCCTGGAAATGGCCGGCTATGACTGCCTGGAAGCGGAAAACTCCCAACAGGCCCACGCGATCATCGTCGACCGCAAGCCGGACCTGATCCTGCTCGACTGGATGCTGCCGGGCACCTCCGGCATCGAGCTGGCCCGCCGCCTGAAGCGCGATGAGCTGACGGGCGACATCCCGATCATCATGCTCACCGCCAAGGGCGAAGAGGACAACAAGATCCAGGGCCTGGAAGTGGGTGCCGACGACTACATCACCAAGCCGTTCTCGCCGCGTGAGCTGGTTGCACGACTGAAAGCCGTGCTGCGCCGTACCGGCCCGAGCGACAGCGAAGCACCGATCGAAGTCGGCGGCCTGCTGCTCGACCCGATCAGCCACCGCGTGACCATCGACGGCAAGCCGGCCGAGATGGGCCCGACCGAATACCGCCTGCTGCAATTCTTCATGACCCACCAGGAGCGCGCCTACACCCGTGGCCAACTGCTGGACCAGGTGTGGGGCGGCAACGTCTACGTCGAGGAGCGCACCGTTGACGTGCACATCCGTCGCCTGCGCAAGGCGCTGGGTGAAGCCTACGAAAATCTGGTACAAACCGTCCGGGGCACTGGCTACCGCTTCTCGACCAAGAGCTGATCGAGTTCAAAAGCGCCAAGCTGCACGTCGTTGTACAAGGACCGTCAATTGAACCAGAACTGGCATGCAACCCTGATTCGCCATCTGCTGTTGCTGATTACCGTCTGCCTGATCGGCGGGCTGGTCAGCGGCTACTATGGCTGGAGCCTGGCCATTGGCCTGGCGCTCTACCTGGGCTGGACCCTCAAGCAACTGCTGCGCCTGCATGACTGGCTGCGCAATCACCAGCCCGACGAAGCACCGCCCGATGGTTACGGCCTGTGGGGCGAGGTGTTCGACAGCATCTACCACCTGCAACGCCGCGACCAACGTGTTCGGGGCCGCCTACAGGCCGTGATCGACCGGGTGCAGGAGTCCACCGCCGCGCTACGTGACGCAGTGATCATGCTCGACAGCGACGGTAACCTGGAATGGTGGAACCGCGCTGCCGAGACCCTGCTGGGCTTCAAGACCCCGCAGGACGGCGGCCAGCAAGTGACCAACCTGGTACGCCACCCGCGCTTCAAGGAATACTTCGAGGCAGAAAACTACCTCGAGCCGCTGGAAATCCCTTCGCCAATCAATGACCGCATGCGTGTGCAGTTGCACATCACCCGTTACGGCAACAACGAACACCTGATGCTGGTGCGCGATGTCACCCGCATTCACCAGCTGGAACAGATGCGCAAGGACTTCGTCGCCAACGTGTCGCACGAGCTGCGCACGCCGCTGACGGTGATCACCGGCTACCTGGAAACCCTGCTGGACAACGTCGAAGACGTGAACCCACGCTGGAGCCGCGCACTGCAGCAGATGAGCCAGCAAGGTTCGCGCATGCAGACCCTGCTCAACGACCTGTTGCTGCTGGCCAAGCTGGAAGCCACCGATTACCCCTCGGACAACCAGCCGGTGGCGGTCGATGCCCTGCTCACTGCCATCAAGGGCGACGCCCAGGCCCTGTCCGGGCCGCGCAACCAGCGCATCAGCCTGGAAGCTGCGCCTGGTTTGAAGCTCAAGGGCAGCGAGTCGGAGCTGCGCAGCGCCTTTTCCAACCTGGTATTCAACGCGGTCAAATACACTCAGGACGAAGGCAACATCCGCATCCGCTGGTGGGCCGATGCCCAGGGTGCGCATCTGTCGGTGCAGGATTCGGGGGTGGGCATCGATGCCAAGCACCTGCCACGCCTGACCGAGCGTTTCTACCGTGTAGATTCCAGCCGTGCGTCGAACACCGGCGGTACCGGGCTGGGGCTGGCAATCGTCAAGCATGTGCTGATGCGCCACCGCGGCAAGTTGGAAATCAGCAGCGTGCCGGGGCATGGCAGCACCTTTACCTGTCACTTTGCGCCGGCACAATTGGCCAACGGCAAGGCTTGAGGGCCTCGGGGGCTGCTTTGCAGCCCATCGCGACACAAGGCCGCTCCTACACGGGATCGCGGTCTCCTGTAGGAGCGGTCTTGTGTCGCGATGGGGCGCAAAGCGCCCCCAAAGAATCCATCGCCCTTTGCTTTTGCGGCCCCAGCCGCTACATTGGATCCCCTGTGCCAGCAAAAGCTGGCACTTTTTTTCTCTATCTCAAAGACGGACCCCGTAAAAACTCCATCATGGACCCTTCCCCTGGTATCAGCCTAACCTCGTTATTCGCCGACTTCGGCATGATCATCTTTGCCTTCCTGCTGGTGCTGCTCAACGGCTTCTTCGTTGCCGCCGAGTTCGCCATGGTCAAGCTGCGCGCCACCCGCGTAGAGGCCATCGCCGAGCAGCACGGCTGGCGCGGCAACATCCTGCGCAAGGTACACAACCAGCTCGACGCCTACCTGTCGGCCTGCCAGTTGGGCATCACCCTCGCCTCGCTGGGCCTTGGCTGGGTGGGTGAGCCCGCCTTCGCCCACCTGCTGGAGCCGCTGCTGGCCTACTTTGGCGTGGACAGCGCCGAGCTGGTCAAGGCGATCTCGTTCTTCGTCGCCTTCTTCGTCATCTCGTACCTGCACATCGTGGTTGGCGAGTTGGCCCCCAAGTCCTGGGCCATTCGCAAGCCAGAACTGCTGTCGTTGTGGACGGCCGTGCCGCTGTACCTGTTCTACTGGGCAATGTACCCGGCCATCTACCTGCTCAATGCCAGCGCCAACACCATCCTGCGCATTGCCGGCCAGGGCGAGCCCGGCCCGCACCACGAGCACCACTACAGCCGCGAAGAACTGAAGCTGATCCTGCACTCCAGCCGCGGTCAGGACCCAAGCGACCAAGGCATGCGCGTGCTGGCCTCGGCCGTGGAAATGGGCGAGCTGGAAGTGGTCGACTGGGCCAACTCGCGTGAGGACATGATCAGCATCGACGCGCATGCGCCGCTGAAGCAGATCCTGGCCCTGGTGCGCCGCCACAAATTCAGCCGCTACCCGGTGTATGACGCCGAGCGCGAAGAATTCACCGGCCTGCTGCACATCAAGGACCTGCTGCTAGAGCTAGCTGAGCTTGAGCATTTGCCCGAGACCATCGACCTGGAAGACCTAGCCCGGCCACTGGAGCGCGTATCGCGGCACATGCCGCTGTCGCAACTGCTGGAGCAGTTCCGCAAGGGCGGCGCGCATTTCGTCCTGGTGGAGGAAGCCGACGGCAAGGTAATCGGCTACCTGACCATGGAAGACGTGCTGGAAGTGCTGGTAGGCGATATCCAGGACGAACACCGCAAGACCGAACGCGGCATCCTCGCCTACCAGCCGGGCAAGCTACTGGTACGCGGCGACACACCGCTGTTCAAGGTCGAGCGTCTGCTGGGCATCGACCTCGACCACATCGAGGCAGAAACCCTGGCCGGGTTGATCTACGAAACCCTCAAGCGAGTGCCTGAAGAAGAGGAAGTGCTGGAGGTCGAAGGGCTGCGCATCATCATCAAGAAGATGAAAGGGCCCAAGATCGTGCTGGCCAAGGTACTGAAGCTGGATTGAGGGCCATGGGGCTGCTTTGCAGCCCCAAACATCTCAGGGGTTACCCGCAGTAAAGTCGGGCAACCCGCTGATTGGCCTGTCGAACCGGTAAGGTATCGACTCCAGCGCCAACCCCACATTGCGCTGCACCACGAAATGCAGGTGCGGCCCTGTGCTGTTGCCGGTATTACCCGACTTGGCCAGCATCTGCCCCTGCCGTACCCGCTGCCCCTCCGCCACCACCACCGAGCCACGCATCAGGTGCAGATAAACGCCCATGGTGCCATCCGGGTGCAGGATCCTGACAAAATTGCCCGACGGGTTGGGCTCGCGCCCGCTCTGGCTGTTCTGCATCTTCACCACCACCCCTTCCCGCGCCGCGATGATGGGCGTGCCTTCGGGCATGGCGATATCCATGGCATAGCGCCCCTTGGGTCCAAAATGACTGACACGGCCATTGGGCCCCTGGGTGACGCGGAACGGCCCGCCGATCCACGGGAACGCATAGCGAAAGCCCTGGGGCCGTTTGCCTGGGTCACCCATGGCCTGTAGCAGGGTCGAACGGTAGTTCAGCAGCAGCCCTGGCCGCCCCCTGAGCACGCTGAGCATCTGCGTGGTGCGCGGCGGTAGCAGCCGGCGCACGATACGCGGGGCATCGCCGCCTTGTGCGTTCACCAGGTTGTCCAGCCGTAACTCGACCTCTACCGGCACATGCAGCTCGTTGCGTGCCGAGAAGCTCACACCACCGTCGAAGGTTTTTGCGTTAAGCAGCACCTGGCCTTCGAGCGTTTCGACCATGGGTTCGAGCAACACCAGGGGCTTGGCGCCGGGGCCGGGCCGGTCGGAGTAGGAGATCACACCGGATTCGTCGGTGATCTTGTAGAGCGTCACACCCAGGCTCGACGCCGAGGCCATGAGCAATGCACAGAACAGCAGCAGGCGCGCGGGCATGATAGTGGCTTTTTGACAGTTATGATCTGTCGAAGCCTAGCAGCGGGTTTTGTGGCGGGTATTGCAGTTGGTCGGATGGCGCAGGAGCAGCCCTGTGCTGCCCCTGCCCCTGCCTCAGGCGCCGGGGGTGAAGTGCTTCTGCGCAGTCCCTCGGGCAATCAGCCGCGACAGGTAGTCGAGCTTCTGGGCATCCTGGTCGACGAACTTGAACGTCAACTGCAGCCAGTCACTGTCAGGCTTGGGCTCCAGCGCCGCGACAGCATGCAGGTAACCGTTCAGGCGAGCGACTTCGGCGCTTTCGCCCTGCTCCAGGTCCAGCACCGCACCTTCGAGCACCTGTGGCAGCGCTTCGCTGCGGCGTACCACCAGCAGCGCTTCTTTCAGGCTAAGCGCCTTGATCACGCACGGCTGCATGCCACTGGCCAGGCGCAGCTGGCCCTGACCACGGCCGCTCGGCGCGGAGGCAGCAGGTGCGGGCGCCGTGACCAGAGGCTTAGCCGGTGCTGGCGCAGGCGCCGAAACCTTGACCGCTTCCGGCTTGCCGGCGGTCAGCGCGTTCAACGAGTCGTTCGCGAACGCCGAATTGGTACGCGCCGGGCCAATAGCCATCAGGCTGTCGAGCTTGCCGATCTTGGTCAGGGCTTTTTTCACCTTGGTCAGCAGTTGTTCGTTGGTGAACGGCTTGCCGACAAAGTCGGAAACGCCCGCCTGGATCGCCTGAATGACATTTTCCTTGTCGCCACGGCTGGTCACCATGATGAACTGAAGGTGCTTCAGCGCAGGCTGCTGGCGGCACCAGGTGAGCAGCTCCAGGCCGGACATTTCCGGCATTTCCCAGTCGCACAGGACCAGGTCGAACGCTTCCTTGCCGAGCATGGCCATGGCCTTGCGACCATTGACCGCGTCGTCGATGGCCATGCCCGGGAAGGCATTGCGCAGGCACTTGCGGACCAGGTCACGGATAAACGGGGCGTCATCCACGACCAGCACATTCACTTTACTCATCGATACTCCTTCTGAATCCCGACTAGCCTACTGCCAAGTACTGGCCATTTGCTACAACCTGGTCACGCCGGGATCGTTCGCGGGTGCCTGCCGGCTCTCGACCGCAAACGAAAACGCCCGGCCAAGGCCGGGCGTCGATGCTCGGGAGCAACCTTATTTATCGTCAGATTCACCTGGAACATTAGCCTTTTCGCCGTCGACGACAGCAGTGCCCTGTACTTCTGCAGTCATGCGCTTGAGGCCCATGTGCCGCACGTCGGTGCCGCGCACCAGGTAGATAACCAATTCGGAGATGTTGCGCGCATGGTCGCCAATACGCTCCAGCGAGCGCAGCACCCAGATCACGCTCAACACCCGCGAGATAGAACGCGGGTCTTCCATCATGTAGGTCACCAGCTCACGCAGCGCGGTCTTGTATTCGCGGTCGATGGTCTTGTCGTACTGGGCCACCGACAACGCCAGGTCGGCATCGAAGCGAGCAAAGGCGTCCAGCGCATCGCGGACCATGTTGCGCACCTGGTCGCCGATGTGGCGCACCTCGACGTAGCCGCGTGGCGACTCGCCTTCTTCGCACAGCTGGATAGCGCGGCGGGCGATTTTGGTCGACTCGTCACCAATGCGCTCCAGGTCGATCACCGACTTTGAAATGCTGATGATCAGGCGCAGGTCGGAGGCCGCCGGCTGGCGGCGGGCGAGGATGCGCAGGCACTCCTCGTCGATGTTGCGCTCCATCTGGTTGATCTGCTCGTCGACCTCACGCACTTGCTGGGCCAGGCCAGAGTCGGCTTCGATCAGCGCGGTCACCGCGTCGTTGACCTGCTTTTCCACCAGCCCGCCCATGGCCAGCAGGTGGCTGCGCACCTCTTCGAGCTCGGCGTTGAACTGCTGGGAAATGTGATGGGTAAGGCTTTCTTTGTTGATCATCATTCGCTCCGCGAAGAAGCTGCAAGCTTCAAGTAGTTCGTCTCGTTCCCTGGCGGGTCGGGCTTAGCCGTAGCGCCCGGTGATGTAGTCTTCGGTCTGCTTCTTCGCCGGGTTGGTGAACAGGGTATCGGTATCGCCGAATTCGACCAGTTTGCCCATGTACATGAACGCGGTGTAATCCGAAACACGGGCCGCCTGTTGCATGTTGTGGGTCACGATGACGATGGTGTACTTGGATTTCAATTCGTAGATCAGCTCTTCGACCTTCAACGTCGAGATCGGGTCCAGCGCGGAGCAGGGTTCATCGAGCAACAGCACCTCCGGCTCCACCGCGATGGTGCGGGCGATGACCAGGCGCTGCTGCTGGCCACCGGACAGGCCCAGCGCCGACTCGTGCAGGCGATCTTTCACCTCGTCCCACAAGGCCGCGCCCTTCAACGCCCATTCGACGGCTTCATCCAGCACGCGCTTCTTGTTGATGCCCTGGATGCGCAGGCCGTAGACGACGTTCTCGTAGATGGTCTTAGGGAACGGGTTGGGCTTCTGGAACACCATGCCCACACGGCGGCGCAGCTCGGCCACGTCTTCGCCCTTGCGGTAGATGTTGTTGCCGTACAGGTTGATGGCGCCTTCCACGCGGCAACCGTCAACCAGGTCGTTCATGCGGTTGAAGGTGCGCAGCAGGGTCGACTTGCCGCAGCCGGACGGCCCGATGAAGGCGGTCACGCGCTGCTTGGGGATGTTCATGCTGACGTCGAACAACGCCTGCTTGTCACCGTAGAACAGGCTCAGGCCCGGCACTTCGATGGCCACGGTTTCTTCGGCCAGGCGCAGGCTCTGCTTGTTGCGGCCCAGGGCAGACATGTCGATGCCGTGGGTATGGGAATCTTGCTGCATGGTCAACTCCATACGCTATCAATTCGTTTCAAAGGGCCGCCCGGCGTTCGGGCGGCACGCTTGCAATCAGGGTCAGCTGTCCAGCGCCTTGTACTTCTCGCGCAGGTGGTTGCGGATCCACACGGCCGACAGGTTGAGGGTGGCGATCACCAGCACCAGCAGCAGCGCCGTGGCATATACCAGCGGCCGCGCGGCTTCGACGTTCGGGCTTTGGAAGCCGACGTCATAGATATGGAAGCCCAGGTGCATGATCTTCTGGTCCAGGTGCAGGTACGGGTAGTTCCCGTCCACCGGCAGCGACGGCGCCAGCTTCACCACACCCACCAGCATCAGCGGCGCCACTTCACCGGCAGCGCGGGCCACGGCGAGGATCATGCCGGTCATCATGGCCGGGCTGGCCATTGGCAGGACGATCTTCCACAGCGTTTCCGCCTTGGTCGCACCCAGCGCCAGCGAACCTTCACGCACGGTGCGTGGGATACGCGCCAGGCCTTCTTCGGTCGCCACGATCACCACCGGCACCGCCAGCAGTGCCAGGGTCAGCGATGCCCACAGCAGGCCAGGGGTGCCCAGGGTCGGCGCCGGCAGTGCTTCGGGGAAGAACAGGCGGTCGATCGAGCCACCCAGCACGTAGACGAAGAAGCCCAGGCCGAACACGCCGTAGACGATCGCCGGCACACCGGCCAGGTTGTTCACCGCAATGCGGATCAAACGGGTCACCGGGCCTTGCCTTGCGTATTCACGCAGGTAGACAGCGGCCAGCACGCCGAACGGGGTGACGATCACGGCCATGATCAGGGTCATCATCACCGTACCGAAGATGGCCGGGAAGATACCGCCCTCGGTGTTGGCTTCACGCGGGTCGTCGCTGAGGAACTCCCAGACCTTGGCAAAGTAGGTGCCCAGCTTGGTGAAACCGGACATGCCGTTCGGCTGGATGGCGTGCACCACCTTGCTCAGGTTGATTTCCACTTCACGGCCATTGCCATCGCGCGCCACCAGGCTGTCGCGGGCGAAGGCCTGGTGCAGGCCGGTCAGGCGGTCTTCGATGGCCTTGTAGCGGCTGTTCAGCTCGGCGCGGTCGGCGTCCATGTCGGCCTGGGCGGCAGCGTCCAGCTTGCCGTCCAGTTCCAGCTTGCGGGCCTGCAGGCGTAGGCGCTCGAGGCCATGGTTGATGGCACCGATGTCCTTCTTTTCCAGTTGCTGCAGCTCGCCATTAAGCTGGTTGGCACGCTTGAGACGGGCTTGCAACTCGGTCCAGGCTGCAGGGCCTTCGGCAACCACGCGGCCTTGTTCCTTGACGCTGACCAGGTAGCCGTAGAAGTTACCCCACTCGCGGCGCTCCAGGGCGATCAGGTCGGCCGGGCGCTGTTCGTCGACCAACCAATCGCCAACCACCCAGGTGAAGTCGCTGCCGTTGAGGTCGCGGTTACCCACCTTGATCAGCTCGCGGGTCATGAACTCCGGGCCTTGGTCCGGTACCGGCAGGCCGGCGCCCTTGAGGCGGGCACGCGGCACCTCTTCCTTTTGCACCACTTCGCCGATAACGATGTGATCAGCCTGGCCCGGCACCTTGTAGGTGGCCTGGACAAGATCGGCCGGCCAGAAGTGGCCCAGGCCGCGCACGGCGATCACCGCCAGCAGGCCGACGGTCATGATCACCGCCATGGCCACCGCGCCGCCGCTCATCCAGACGCCTGGGGCGCCGCTCTTGAACCAGCCTTTGAGGGAATCCTTTTTCACGGATCGCTACCTTTCTATCAAAGCGACGAGTATTTCTTGCGCAGACGCTGGCGAATCAGCTCGGCCAAGGTGTTCATGATGAAGGTGAACATCAGCAGCACCAGGGCGGCCAGGAACAGCACGCGATAGTGGCTGCCACCGACTTCCGATTCCGGCATTTCCACGGCCACGTTGGCGGCCAGGGTGCGCATGCCTTCGAACAGGTTCATTTCCATCACCGGGGTGTTGCCGGTGGCCATCAGCACGATCATGGTCTCGCCCACTGCCCGGCCCATGCCGATCATCAACGCCGAGAAGATGCCTGGGCTGGCGGTGAGGATGACCACGCGGGTCAGGGTCTGCCAGGGCGTCGCGCCCAGTGCCAGCGAGCCGAGGGTCAGGCTGCGTGGCACGCTGAACACCGCATCTTCGGCAATGGAATAGATGTTCGGGATGACCGCGAAGCCCATGGCGATGCCCACTACCAGGGCGTTGCGCTGGTCGTAGGTGATACCTAGGTCGTTGGTGATCCACAGGCGCATGTCACCGCCGAAGAACCAGCTTTCCAGGTGCGGGCTCATGGTCAGGGCGAACCAGCCGGTGAACAGGATGACCGGGATCAGGATCGCCGCTTCCCAGCCATCCGGCACACGCAGGCGGATCGACTCCGGCAGGCGGCTCCAGACGAAGCCGGCCAGCAGGATGCCAAACGGCATCAGCAGGAACAGGCTGAACACACCCGGCAAGTGGCCTTCCAGGTATGGGGCCAGGAACAGGCCGGCGAAGAAGCCGAGGATCACCGTCGGCATCGCTTCCATCAGCTCGATCACCGGCTTGACCTTGCGGCGCATGCCAGGGGCCATGAAGTAGGCGGTGTAGATGGCAGCGGCAATGGCCAGCGGGGCGGCCAGGATCATCGCGTAGAACGCGGCCTTGAGGGTACCGAAGGTCAGCGGCGACAGGCTGAGCTTGGGCTCGAAGTCGGTGTTCGAAGCGGTCGATTGCCAGACGTACTTGGGTTCGTCGTAGTTCTCGTACCACACCTTGCCCCACAGCGCGCTGAAGGAAACCTCCGGGTGCGGGTTGCGCAGGCTCAGCGGCAGCAGCTTGCCGCCTTCTTCGATGATGATGCGGTTGGCGCGTGGCGACAGGGCCAGGATGCCAGGGCCTTCGGCAGCCGGCTCGACCAGCAAGGTACGGTGCGCGGTGCTGTGGAACACGCCCAGCTTGCCGTCGGCGTCGAGGGCGATGAAGCCCTTGCGGCGCTCTTCGGCGTCGATCTGCACGATAGGCGCCTTGCCCATCTGGAAGGTACGAATCTGCTTGAAGCGCGATTCGCCATCCGGGTCGCGGGCCATGAACCACTGGGCCAGGCCGCCCTTGGAGTCACCGATGATCAGCGAAATGCCACCGACCAGCTGGGCCGTGGCGGTAATTTCAGTGTCGGCGCTTTCAGACAACTTGTAACGGCCGTTGAGGCTCTTGTCGCGCAGGCTGAACACGTCAGCCGTGGCGCGACCGTTGATCACGTACAACCACTGCTGGCGCGGGTCGATGAAGATGTTCTTCACCGTTTCGGTCATCTGCGGCAGGGCGATACGGTTCTGCTCGGTGGTGACCTCTTCGGTCATCATGTTTTCCGTGCGAGTCAGCTCGACCACCTGCAGGTGCGCGCCAGTGGAACCGGCCAGCAGCAAGGTGTCGCCATTGACGTTGACGCTCACGTGCTCCAGCGCGCGGCCCTGTTCGTCGAGCACGAACGGCTGCTCGCCGTACGGGTAGTCGATGCCGGGGGCGATGGTTTTCTTGTTGTCGGGGTAGGTGATCTTGTAGGTGTGGTGGAACACCAGCACCTGGCCATTGGACAAGCCAAGCACCACCAGCGGGCTGCCCGGCTGGTCGGTACTGATCGACGTGACCTGGGTGTCTGCCGGCACCGGCAGGTCGACCCGCTTGAGCGCGTTGCCGGTTTTGGTATCGAAGAACAATGCCTGGCCCTTGTCCGAAACCCGCATCCCCACCAGGTTCTGCTCTTCAAGCGCGATCATCAGCGGGTTGCCGGCATCCTGCTGCAGCCAGGTCGGCTCCAGGGCTTTCTTGCTGGTCAGCTGGGCGCCCTGGAACAGTGGCAGTACCACGTACGCCAGGTAGAAGAAGATCAGGGTGATTGCCGCCAGTACGGCAAGACCGCCGACCAGCACATACCAGCGGGTCAGGCGGTCCTTGAGCGCGCGCATGCGGCGCTTGCGTTGCAACTCGGGCGTATTGAAATCAATGCGCACGGGCTGGGAGTTTTGGGTCATGTTGGAATTGGCCAGATCATTCATGCGCACACCCTAGCGGTCCCGTGTGACAAAAACATTACAAAGTGGTGACGCGCGAAAGCCCGCCGCACAGGGAACCTGGCTTCGGACTGGAAATTCGTGGAAGAGGCCGGGCAGTGGCTCCGGCCTCTTCTTAATTACTTACTTCTTTGCAACGTTACCCGCGTGGGACAGGCCCAGGTCAGCCAGGGTCTTGTCGACGACTTTGGCCGGCAGCGGAATGTAGCCATCCTTCACCACGACCTGCTGGCCAGCTTGCGACAGCACCAGCTTGACGAACTCGGCTTCCAGCGGAGCCAGAGGCTTGTTCGGCGCCTTGTTGACGTAAACGTACAGGAAGCGCGACAGCGGGTAGCTGCCATTCAGGGCGTTGGTTTCGTTGTCTTCGACGAACTCGCCGCCTTCCTTCTTGGCCAGGGCCACGGTCTTGACGCTGGCAGTCTTGTAACCAATGCCCGAGTAACCGATGCCGTTCAGCGAAGAGCTGATCGACTGCACGACCGAAGCCGAGCCAGGCTGCTCGTTGACGTTAGGCTTGAAGTCGCCTTTGCACAGGGCTTCTTCCTTGAAGTAGCCGTAGGTGCCCGAGACCGAGTTGCGGCCGAACAGCTGGATTGGCTTGTTGGCCAGGTCGCCGGTCACACCGACGTCACCCCAGGTCTTGATCTCGGCCTTGCCACCGCACAGGCGGGTGGAGGAGAAGATGGCGTCGACCTGAGCCATGGTCAGGCCCTTGATCGGGTTGTCTTTGTGCACGAACACGGCCAGGGCATCGACGGCGACCGGGATTGCGGTCGGCTTGTAGCCGTACTTCTGCTCGAAGGCCTGCAGCTCGACGTCTTTCATCTTGCGGCTCATCGGGCCGAGGTTGGCGGTGCCTTCGGTCAGCGCGGGTGGCGCGGTGGAGGAGCCGGCTGCCTGGATCTGGATGTTTACGTTCGGATATTCCTTCTTGTAGGCCTCGGCCCACAGCGTCATCAGGTTCGCCAGGGTGTCGGAACCAACGCTGGAGAGGTTGCCCGATACACCGGTGGTCTTGGTGTAGGTCGGGATCGCAGGATCGACAGCGGCTACCGCGTTGGCGGTTGCAACGCCAGCGGCGGCAAAGGTGAGGGCCGCCATCAAACGCTTCAGTTTCATGCCTTGCTCCTAGCAGGAATATTGGGGTGTTGGATGGAACGGGCCCAAGTATCGGCAGGCCGCATGAACACGATATGACTTCATTGTGACAATTGGATGAAAGGCCATCATCGGTTATCCGGGATGGCCTGACTTGATATCGCTGGGAAACTGGCGGCGCTAAAGCTCGCGGCGATCCCTGAACATGACGTATACCGGTGCCAGCCCAGCCTGCGGCGGAAACACCACGATGTAGTCATCGAATTGAACCTGCGTCAGGTCCATGAAGCGCTCTATGATAGGCACATTGGGCATGTGCAGATAGCTAATGCTCGGCGGCCGGGAGATGTCTATCGGCGGATAGGGCGCGCTGCCCTTCTGCCACAGAACGGTAACAGGCGCCCCGGTCTCGCTAGTGAATGCGAAAGCCCGCCGACCCGCATCCCAACCAGCTTCCCGCACCCGCACGCGCGAAGGCACGATGGGGCCCTGCGTCGAGGTCATCAGCACATGACAGTAACGGGTAAAGGGTTTTACACCTTTGGTGCTGCCGGAGCGGGCACCACGCACCATCGAGCACAGACGCATGGGCAGATCCACCTCTGCCCGTTCAGCGGCCAGATCGGCCCAATCCTGCCGATCTTCGTCGAGTATTTCAGCAAGTGGCACCGTCAGCCCGAAACGCGGGTCATCGCTTGGGGTTCCCTGCACAAACTCGATTAAATCCGCATACGTACCGGGGTGGTCACCTTGCAAGGAGGTCGCCTGCCACTCCAGCTCTGCCACCGCCGAGCGCACGGTCTTGATCAGATGGCGTTGCTGTTGGGCAACGTCACCGTTCAAGCCCTGCGACATCAGCAATGCCGGGTGCAGGTTTGAGGCATCAGCTGCCGCTACCAACGTCAAAGGTCCATGCCCTGGGCCAGCCCCGGTCGCTCTGGCCAACTGGGCAATACGTGCTTCCAGGTGTTCTATCAGTGTCACACCGCGAGCGTACAACACGGAATGACGCCCTTGCGCCATGGCCAAGGCCGCAGCATGACGCTGGCTACCGGCATTCATTTCTTGCAGCGCCACGGCCTGAATCGCTGCGTCCAGGAAGGGGCTGGTAGCATCACGCACGGCAGCGTCGAGTGCGAACTTGACCGACATGTGCAACCGCTCAAGTTGAAACACTGCCTGCGCAGCTTGGTGCTGAATGGATTCCAGAGCACGCAGCGTAGCAAGGCTGAAAGCCAGTTGCTGTTCCGGCGTGCTGGCCACTGGGTCAATGGTTAGCTGTTGCTCAAGTGCAGCAAGCTGCAGCGTTGCCTGCTGCTCAGCGGCATGAACCTGCGCCACCAACTTGCGCACTTTCTCCAGGTTGCGAGTGGAAGACTGGCTGGCACGCTGTTCGCTCGCCATGCTTCGAAGCGCTCTTGACGGCTGTAAATGCTGCCCCTTGAAGGCCGGAAAGCCATTTCTCTGGTGCCACGATTTGATTGTTGCAACGATATGCTCTGGCGAGTTTATAGCGCCGACGGCATCGGCGTTTGAGTAGAACAAAAGGTCACTACCGGCGGGGTGGCCGACTATCTGGTCGAAATGATCGATGAGAGCGTTGTGCTCAGACCTCTGAGTCTCAACGTTCCATAGCGTAGTGACTAGCGATAAGAAACTTTGCTCGTCGTGATCTTGTAGTCGACTTTCAAGCTTCATCTTCCGTGCCCCTTAAAACCAGACCGGACACAACAAAATCCTTAGTGTACGAATAAATCAAATCAATATACCCAAAGCCCGCACCGGAGAGTCGATACATATCCCACCCACCCGTCTTACCTATCGGTTCCGGCATTACCAACGGCTCGCTCGTTCTTAGAGGACTACCCCAAGCAGCTCTAACAGCGCTCTTATCTAAACAACCGTAGGGCTCAGATAAACAATCTTTAAATTCAGGCGCCAAATCCACTCGCCTTATGATAGTTATAGCCACCGCTTTTAACATTTTGCTGTCTGAATCAAACTCAAAACTAACACCCGGCTCCGGCTCTAGGTAAAAATCCTCCGCCCCCGGGTAAAGCTTGATATGTCGCAGATTCGGATCAAGCCCATTCTCAACTAAATCAGCATAAGTCCTGTTAACGCTTTCCAGCCAAGGCTCAACTGCTACAATCCTTTTCATGCGTCACCTTTTATTAATCAGTTTCTTGAGCAATTCTGTAAGCTCCACCTTGATACCCTCAACACGTTCAGGCGAAATTCCATTTTCTATTAAACCTTTCTTTAGTGCTTCAACATTACTGCCAATAGCTGACAAGGGATCTTTGGCATCTAGAGCTTGTTTAGCTTTGGTGTTACGCCCGCCGTACGTTTCGCTGTACTTTCGATGCACTTCTGTAGGAATAACGACAGCAGGTGCACGCCTTAGTATTTGGTATATTTCATACAGTTGCAGGTCTGGAAAATTTTTCTGTAACCATCGTTTCAATGCGGATTGAGATGGAATGTGGTCCACGTCCATGTCATCCCTTATGCTGCGACGCTCCAAGTCATTAAAATTCCCAGTTTCTCCGACTTCTGCAGGTTCATTATTAACCAGCCCAGGCTCCGGCAGATCTACATCACCACCGAATCCAGGAATTATGGCCCCTGTCTCGTCCGGATTCTCGCCAGGAAGTATTTCAAGACTTGGCCCCACAGGATCCAAGGTATCGCCTGGCAGAATGCCCGGCAGTAACGGCCCCTCCGGCAAGGGTGTCGGGCCGAGCAGCTCCGCGCCTGGGGCCACCAACGGCGTCCAGGTGCGTGATGGTTGGCCCTGAACAATGCCAGCATCGAACTCAAGGGCCAGACTGGCGGCGAACCACGGCTCAAACGGCAGGACCACTGCCGGCACGCCTAGAGTGTCCGCTGGTGTGTGGATTCTTAGCTGGTCAAGGTTGTACAACCCAGAGCCAACATCAACAGCTCCAACATGACGAAGCTCAAACTCGTGTCGCGCGCCGCTCCAACTTGCTCGCGGGGCCACGGGTGGAAAACCCCTGATGATTCGACGCTGATTCACCTCATCGAATTGACCGAGCAACCCCTGCTCCGCCGCAATGGCCCGCCATACCGCGCTTTCGAATGCCGGCATGCCGGTGAACAAGCGGCCGCGTAGCTGGTTACCAACCTGCACCGGCATTGCTACGCCAGCGGCAGCGCCATTCGCGGGCCACCAGTCAGCGCCAGCGACTTGGCCATTACCGCTGACAACACCAGTACCCGCCGGCGAAACTACGAATGAAAAGTACTGGGGCAGTTGACCAGGGATACAGACGATGCAGTCATCGAAGCGAAGGTCCACGCCAGCGCCAACCTCTGCAGCTTGTGGCTCAAGCGCGAGCATCCGGCCGTTGGACGGGCTTTCCGCCACCGGGGTAGCGTTACCCAGAACGATGGTTTTCCCGTCGGGCGTCTGTGCCTCGACTCGGTAGGTATCGGTGACGGGGTCGTAAACGGCATTCCTGACCCGGACCTCCGGGGCGATTCCGGCGCCTGTGGCGGCCACCGCTATCGCACTGCCACCTGGAAGATGCTCGATCTTGATGCGCTGACCCATGCGGGCCGACCCACCCGCATCGGCGATAGCCTGAAGATCCTGCCCTGGCGCAATGCCCAGCAGGTCTGCATGTATGCCCAAACCTTCGAAGTGACGCCTGCGCTGGGCTTCGGTCAGTTCGCCATTCCCCAGCGCCGGCGAATACAGCATGGCCGTGGCCGAGAGACCGACCGCCTGACCAAGGCGGATAGCTGCAACCCTCAGCACTTCCTTGGCCGCGCTAGCAATCGCCTGCTCGATAGCCGTTGCCAGCTCAGCCGCAACCTGCGCGCCTGCCTGACCAAGCAACACGCCCCCAGCCGACGCAGCCGCTACTGGCACGGTCAGCGTGGCGGCCTCCTTCAGCCGAACAAGGCGCCGGTCTTCGTCAACCTGCTGCTTGTAGCGAATTCTGGATTCGCGCAGCTCAGCGTATTGCCGCTGACGCTCCCATTCCGCCTCCCTGGCGCGCCAGAGCTGTTCCTGTTGGGCATGTTCTACAGCCAGCTCGGCTGAGCGCTGCGACAGCTGGGCAATTGCCTCCTGCAGCAAACGAGCCTCTGAGGCCGCTACGTACGCTGTTTCCCAGCCCTGATGCAGTTGCTGCATGTGTTGCGCGGTCGCCAGCCCGGCCAGTCGGGCGGCGTATGTACCTGCATCAGCATCATGGCCAGCAAAAGCCCCGGCCAACGCCTGCCGATTCGCCAACTCAAGCTGCTTGGCGGCTATAAGCCCTTTGGTTTCGTTTTGCGCTTTGGTGATCTGGTAAAGCTGCCAACGCTCACTGCCGTCGTATTCCGGGCGTTTGCGCGCTGCGTTGATCTCCTGCTGTAGCGCCTGTGCCAAGCCTTGCGCCTGGCCAGCGAAATGCGCATCAAGCTGCACGCGCCGAACTTCACGTGCCTGGCTATGAGCCTCCACTTGCTGCCTATGTAATGCAGCCAGCATTTCGGCATGAGCCCTTGCGGCTGCCGCTTGGCGAGCCTGCTCCTGGGCTCTTGCTTGCGCCAAGGCAGCAGCACGCGCTCTGGCACGCTTCTTCTTGCGACGTCGGCTGGAACCGCCAAAGCCACCACCGAAGCCACCGCCGCCGCCAATGCTGAAGAAGCCGCCCCCGCCGCTACTGGAACCTGAGGAGCCAGGGGTGATGACAACATCACCCGTGGAACTGTCATGAAGTGTGTTTTGAGCCATACAGATTCTCCTTCTCTGTATGGCTCAGGCTGACGATCTAGCCGTCGGTCACTGCGTTACTTATTCCTCTGTCCTTGTTCACGTCTTTCAACATGTTGCAGCAAACGAGAGTCAGCCCCAGCGCAGATCAGCGCTTGTTGGCGAGCAGGTACAGCCCCACAGCCAGACCAACGGCGCACAAGCCTGCCACATAGTAGGCAGGCGCCATCGGGCTCACCTTCAGCAGCGCGGTCACCACCATCGGCGTCAAACCGCCGAAGATCGCGTAGGCCACGTTGTACGAGAACGACAGCCCGCTGAAGCGCACCGCCGCCGGGAATGCCTTGACCATTACATAAGGCACCGCGCCAATCACGCCCACGCACAGGCCGGTCACGGCATACAGCGGGAACAGCAGCTCGGGCCGGGTTGGCAGGCTGTGGTAGAAGGTCCAGGAGCTGGCCAGCAGCAGCAGGCTGCCGATCACGAACACCCGGCCCGCACCAAAGCGGTCGGCCAGGCTGCCGGCGCCGATGCAGCCAAAGCTAAGCAATACAATGGCCAGGCTGTTGGCCTTGAGCGAGTCGGTCGGGCTGATGTGGTAGAAGCTCTGCAGCAGCGCCGGGGTCATCAGGATGACCACCACGATCCCGGCCGACAGCATCCAGGTCAGCAACATCGACAGGATGATCGGGCCACGGTGGTCACGCAGCACGGCGCGCAGTGGCAGCTCCTCGGCCAGTGCCTTACGTTGCTGCATTTCGGCGAACACCGGGGTTTCGTGCAGCCAGCGGCGCAGGTAGACCGAGAACAGGCCGAACACGCCACCCAGCAGGAACGGGATACGCCAGGCGTAATCGGCCACTTCTTCCACGCTGTACACACTGTTGATCAGTGTCGCTACCAGCGAGCCAAGCAGAATGCCGGCGGTCAGGCCTGCCGTCAGGGTACCGCAGGCGTAGCCAGTGTTGCGCGCTGGCACATGCTCGGAGACGAACACCCAGGCACCCGGCACCTCGCCGCCGATCGCCGCGCCTTGGATCACGCGCATCAGCAACAGCAGGATAGGTGCCCACATGCCGATTTGTGCATACGTCGGCAGCAGGCCCATGATCAGGGTCGGCACGGCCATCATGAAAATGCTCAGGGTGAACATCTTCTTGCGCCCGAGCAGGTCGCCGAAATGGGCCATGATGATGCCGCCCAACGGCCGCGCCAGGTAGCCAGCGGCGAAGATGCCGAACGTTTGCATCAGGCGCAGCCACTCCGGCATGTCGGCCGGGAAGAACAACTTGCCCACCACCGTGGCGAAGAACACGAAAATAATGAAGTCGTAGAACTCCAGCGCGCCGCCCAGGGCGGACAGTGAGAGGGTCTTGTAGTCACTGCGGGTCAGCGGCCGCGAGGGCTGCTCGATACTGCTCGGCACGGAAGTCATCGCTCGTTGTTCTCTTTGTAGGGCATGCAGGCCGCTTGGCACGCGGCTTCTGGATTGGGAGACAAGCGAAGATAGCAAATTGCCGAGCTGCGCCGAAAGCGATACAAAATCCCTACAGATATTCATGAATGCACGGTCGTCGCTGGCCGTTATGCTCTATATACTGGCAGTTCGTAGGAAAAGGTTGCTGCTAGCGTGGGATGTTGTGCGAAAACTCCGGTCTTTATGTCAGGCGGTTTCGCAGAGTTTCCCTACGGCCGCCCAGTGAAACGAAATCGGCGTAGTATGTTTCAAGCTGAATCGTTTACCCGGCCTTTGCGCCACACCAACGAAAGCGTCACGGGTCAGAGGCCCCATCGCATGATTGAGCTCGAACAAGAAGATCCGATCCCGCAAGGCGACCTGGCCTTGCAGATCACCGCACTGCCGCGCGAGACCAACGGGTTTGGCGACATCTTCGGCGGCTGGCTGGTTGCCCAAATGGATTTGGCCGGCACCGCCATGGCCAGCCGTGTTGCTGGCGGCCGCGTGGCCACCGTGGCCATCGACCGCATGGCCTTCCTGGTACCGGTGGCAGTAGGCGCGCAGCTGTCGTTCTACACCCAGACCCTGGAAATCGGCCGCAGCTCGATCCAGATGATGGTCGAAGTGTGGAGCGACGACCCGCTGTCCAGCGAATGGCGCAAGGTCACCGAAGCGGCATTCGTCTTCGTCGCCATCGACGGCAGTGGCCGCACCCGCTCCGTGCCTCGTCGCTGAGCCACGCCGGCGGTAAACTCATTGCATGTGCCCGGGTCCAAGGCCCACTGGCAATCAATGAGATGAACGCAATGGCTACCTTCCAGGTCGTAACCGAGCAACATGGCGAACTCAACTGCTGGCGTATCAGCAGCGACCGCGCCGAACTCCTGATCGCCCAGCAGGGCGCACAGATCCTCAGCTACCAGCGGGTGGGCGAACCACCGCTGCTGTGGCTGAGCGACCAGGCCATCTTCCGCCAGGGCAAGTCGGTACGCGCCGGGGTACCGGTGTGCTGGCCGTGGTTTGGCAACCTGCAACGCAACCCCGAGGCCGTGCAGGCCATGTACCACGCTGAGCAGGCACCTGCTCACGGGCTGGCGCGCTCGCGTGACTGGCAGTTGCTGGGCATCGAGGAGGTGGGCGGCGGCCTGCGCATTGAATTCGAACTGCCTGAAGCGCAGGGCGACCTGCCCGGCTGGCCTCATGACGTCGAGTTGAAGCTGGTGGTGGAGCTGGGCGAGGCGCTGAAGCTGAACCTGACCAGCCGCAACATGGGCAATACCTCCGTTACTATCAGCCAAGCCCTGCACAGCTACTTTGCCGTCAGCGATGTACGCCAGGCACGGGTCGAAGGGGTCGAGGGGCTGGGTTATATCGAAACCCTGGCGGACTGGGAACAGCGCCAGCAGCTGGGAGCACTGGCGTTTACCGGGGAGACTGACCGGATTTACCTCGACACTCCATCGCGACTGAGCATTGTCGACCCGCATTGGAATCGGCGAGTTACCTTGACCAGCAATGGATCACGTTCGGCGGTGATCTGGAACCCCTGGACCGAGCGGGCGCGGGAGCTGGCAGATATGGCCGACGATGGCTGGCAGCGAATGCTGTGCATCGAAACGGCGAATGTGTGGGATGACCTGGTGGAACTGAAGCCGGGGGCAAGTCATTCGCTGGGACTGCAGATCGGTTGTGAAATGATCTGAGTTTTGCCGTGGTTTTTCGGGCCCCTTCGCGGGTTTACCCGCGAAGGGGCCCGTGCAGATAATCAGAGGTCTGCGTCTTCCACCACCCTCACCTTCCCCGCATCCAGTGCATAGGCCGCATCGGCCAGGTCGTTGCTGACCTTTTCCACCTTCAGCTTGCCGCTGACCCACAGCGGTGTGTAGATGTCATCGATCTTCAACCCTTTCGGGTAGCGCACCAGCACCAGCTGGTTCGGCGGCGGTGGCGGCACATGGATGCACGCACCTGGGTACGGCACCAGGAAAAACAGCGTGCTGTTGCCCTTGGCATCGCTTTCCAGCGGCACCGGGTAACCGCCCAAGCGGATGTCTTTGCCGTTCATGGCCGCCACGGTCTTGGTCGAGTACATCACCGCCGGCAAGCCCTTGCTCTGCTTGAGGCCACCCTTGTCGGTAAAGGTGCCCATGGCTTCTGGCGAGTTGTGGTCGATTTCGGGCATTTGCTCGAGCGCCTTCTGGTCCGACTTGGGCATCAGCTCCAGCCAGTCGGTTTCAGGCAGTTCAGCATGGGCCAGGGCGCTGGCCAACAGCAGGGGGACAAGGAAAAAGGCACGCATGGAAATGCTCGGCAACTCGGATGAATTGCCGGGCATTCTAACCAGTATTCAGCGTTTCTTGATGAATCCGTAGATCACCAGAAGGATGACCGCACCAATCAAGGCGCCAAGGAAGCCTGCTGCCTGCCCAGCCTGGTAAATGCCCAGCGCCTGGCCGCCATAGGTGGCCAACAGGGAGCCGGCAATACCCAGCAGGATGGTCATGATCCAGCCCATGCTGTCGTCGCCCGGCTTGATGAAGCGGGCCAGCAGGCCGACGATGAGGCCGATGAAGATGGTTCCAATGATGCCCATGGCAATCCCTCTGCAGTGAATATGGAACAAGCCAAAGCCTAGACGGCCTTTGGCTTGTTGCCATGTTCAGAGGGCAAGCCGCTTGCAGAAGTTCGATTTGCAGCCCGATCAGTTGCTGATCAGTGCCTCTACTTCGGCAATCTTGCGTTCAAGGGTGGCCATGTCATGGCAGCGCAGCGTGGCATGGCCAACCTTGCGGCCAACCTTGAAGGCCTTGCCATAGTGGTGCAGGTGGCAGTCGGCGATGGCGACGACTTTGTCCACGGCCGGCACTTCACCGATGAAGTTGAGCATCGCGCTCTCGCCCACCTTGGCGGTCGAGCCCAGCGGCAGGCCGGCAACGGCGCGCAGGTGGTTCTCGAACTGGCTGCACTCGGCGCCTTCGATGGTCCAGTGCCCGGAGTTGTGCACGCGCGGGGCGATTTCGTTGGCCTTCAGGCCGCCGTCTACCTCGAAGAACTCGAAGGCCATCACGCCAACGTAATCCAGCTTCTGCAACACACGGCCGACGTAGTCTTCGGCCAGGGCCTGCAGCGGGTGTGCCTGGCTGGCCACCGACAGGCGCAGGATGCCGCTTTCGTGCGTATTGTGCACCAGCGGGTAGAAGCGGGTTTCGCCATCGCGGGCACGTACAGCCACCAGCGACACCTCGCCAGTGAACGGCACGAAGCCTTCCAGCAGGCATGGCACGCTGCCCAGCTCGGCGAAGGTACCGACCACGTCTTCTGGCGTGCGCAGCACCTTCTGGCCCTTGCCGTCGTAACCCAGGGTGCGGGTTTTCAGTACGGCTGGCAGGCCGATGCTGGCCACCGCCGCCTCCAGGTCTGCCTGCGAGAGGATGTCGGCGAAGGCCGGGGTGGGAATGCCCAGGTCGCGGAACATGCTCTTTTCGAACAGGCGGTCACGGGCGATGCGCAGCGCTTCGGCGCTGGGGTACACCGGCACGAACTGCGAGAGGAAGGCCACGGTCTCGGCCGGGACGCTTTCGAACTCGAAGGTGACCAGGTCGACTTCGTCGGCCAACTGGCGCAGGTGGTCCTGGTCGCCGTAGTCGGCACGCAGGTGCTCGCCCAGGGGCGCGGCGCAAGCGTCCGGCGCCGGGTCGAGGAAGGCGAAGTTCATGCCCAGCGGGGTGCCCGCCAGGGCCAGCATGCGGCCCAGCTGGCCGCCACCGATTACACCGATCTTCATGGGTTGAGCCTCAAGCCTGGCGCGGGTCTGGGTTGTCCAGCACGGTGTCGGTCTGTTCCGTGCGGAACTGCTTCAACGCCGCGTGGTACTGCGGGTACTTGGCGCCAAGGATACTGGCCGACAGCAATGCAGCGTTGACCGCACCGGCACGGCCGATGGCCAGGGTGGCAACCGGCACGCCAGCAGGCATCTGCACGATCGACAGCAGCGAATCGACGCCCGACAGCATCGACGACTGCACCGGCACGCCCAGCACCGGCAGATGGGTCTTGGCGGCGCACATGCCTGGCAGGTGGGCTGCGCCACCGGCACCGGCGATGATCACCTCGATGCCACGGCCCTCGGCCTCCTCGGCATACTGGAACAGCAGATCCGGGGTGCGGTGAGCGGAAACCACCTTCACTTCGTAGGGAATGCCGAGTTTTTCCAGCATATCGGCGGTGTGGCTAAGGGTGGACCAATCGGACTTGGAGCCCATGATCACGCCAACCAGTGCACTCATCGTCGAGCCTCTTCGCTTGTGCGCCCGCAGGCGCGTCAAAAAACAACAAGCCACGCGGGACGACCGGCGTGGCTTGTTTGCTGATCAGGACCGGATGCATCCGGTCGAAAGGCCGCGCAGTATACCGTAAGGTAGTGCGATTAAGGCACCCCGGCGACCAACTGTCGGGCCTTATTTTTCGGGGCTTTGGCTGACTTTTGGGTCAACCGCCGCCGCCCCCTCGAGCTTGCGCCACAACAGCCTGACGTTGGCCTTGCGCACCAGGGCGCAGCGGTACAGGCGAATTTCCAGTGGCACATGCCACTGGCTGCCGCCGCAGACAGCCAGTTCGCCCCGTTCCAGCTCGCCTCGCATCGACAGGCGCGGCACCCAGGCGATGCCCAGGCCTTCCAACGCCATGCTTTTAAGGCTGTCGGCCATGGCGGTTTCATAGACGGTGGTATAGCGCAGGTTGCGCTGGCGCAGCAGCAAATTCACCGACCGCCCGAGGAATGCACCCGCGGTATAGGCCAGCAGCGGCACGCTGCCCTCGCCTTCCAGGTCGAACAATGGCTTGCCTTCAGCATCCACTGCACACACCGGCAGCATTTCCGTAGTGCCCATGTGCAGCGACGGGAAGATCTCGGCATCCATCTGCAGGGCCGCATCCGGGTCGTAGAAAGCCAGCATCAGGTCACAGCCGCCCTCGCGCAATGCGTGCACGGCATCTCCGACGTTAGTCGCAACCAGGCGGGTGGCGATGTTCAAACCGTCGTTGCGCAACTGGGCAACCCAACGGGGGAAAAAGCCTGATGCCAAGGAGTGTGCCGCCGCTACCTGAACCACCTCGCCCTGCCCACCCTCAAGGTGATGTAAATGGCGGAGAATTTCGCCCAACTGGTCGACAACGGTGCGCGCTGTGACGAGAAAAAGCTGCCCGGCTTCGGTCAGTTCGATCGGTGTGCGGGAACGGTTCACCAGTTGCAGGCCCAGCGCCGCTTCAAGGCTGCGAATGCGCCGGCTGAAGGCCGGTTGGGTCACGAAACGCCGCTCTGCCGCCTGGGAAAAACTGCGGGTAGCGGCCAGCGCACTGAAGTCTTCCAGCCATTTGCTTTCAAGGTTCACGAAGCACATCTCCCGGCATGCACCAAAATGGAACACGCTCGAATGTCAATTGGCGTCACACGAAACACTATGCCGTTTGTGCATAGGTTAGCGTGCAACAGCATTGGCCGCAAAATCACCTTCAGGCCTAGGATTGGCGCCATTCCGGCATGTGCCGGGTCAAAATCGAGATGATATACATCATGTCCTCCGCTGCATCGTTCCGCGTCGAAAAAGACTTGTTGGGTACCCTTGAAGTTCCTGCAGATGCCTACTACGGCATCCAGACCCTGCGCGCTGCCAACAACTTCCACCTCTCCGGTGTTCCACTGTCGCACTACCCGAAGCTGGTCGTGGCCCTGGCCATGGTCAAGCAGGCCGCTGCCGACGCCAACCGTGAGCTGGGTCACCTGAGCGATGCCAAGCACGCTGCCATCACCGCAGCCTGCGCCCGCCTGATCAAAGGCGATTACCACGACCAGTTCGTGGTGGACATGATCCAAGGCGGTGCTGGTACTTCTACCAACATGAACGCCAACGAAGTCATTGCCAACGTTGCGCTGGAGGCCATGGGCCACCAGAAGGGTGAGTACCAGTACCTGCACCCGAACAACGACGTGAACATGGCGCAGTCGACCAACGACGCCTACCCGACCGCTATCCGTCTGGGCCTGCTGCTGGGTCACGACGCACTGCTGGCCAGCCTCGACAGCCTGATTCAGGCCTTCGCTGCCAAGGGTAAAGAATTCGACCACGTACTGAAGATGGGCCGTACCCAGCTGCAGGACGCCGTACCGATGACCCTGGGCCAGGAATTCCGCGCCTTCGCCACCACCATGACCGAAGACCTGCAGCGCCTGCGCTCGCTGGCCCCGGAACTGCTGACCGAAATCAACCTGGGCGGTACCGCCATCGGCACCGGCATCAACGCCGACCCTGGCTACCAGGCTCTGGCCGTACAGCGCCTGGCCGCCATCAGTGGCCAGCCGCTGGTACCGGCTGCCGACCTGATCGAAGCCACTTCCGACATGGGCGCCTTCGTGCTGTTCTCCGGCATGCTCAAGCGTACCGCGGTCAAGCTCTCGAAAATCTGTAACGACTTGCGTCTGCTGTCCAGCGGCCCGCGCACCGGCATCAACGAGATCAACCTGCCAGCGCGTCAGCCAGGCAGCTCGATCATGCCAGGCAAGGTCAACCCGGTTATCCCGGAAGCCGTCAACCAGGTGGCCTTCGCCATCATGGGCAACGACCTGGCCCTGACCGTCGCCGCCGAAGGTGGCCAGCTGCAGCTGAACGTGATGGAGCCGCTGATCGCCTACAAGATCTTCGACTCGATCCGCCTGCTGCAACGCGCCATGGACATGCTGCGCGAGCACTGCATCGTCGGCATCACCGCCAACGAACAGCGCTGCCGTGAACTGGTCGAGCACTCGATCGGCCTGGTCACTGCACTGAACCCGTACATCGGCTACGAAAACGCCACCCGTATCGCCCGCGTTGCCCTGGAAAGCGGCCGCGGCGTGCTGGAACTGGTGCGTGAAGAGAAGCTGCTGGACGACGCGATGCTCGACGACATCCTGCGTCCAGAAAACATGATCGCCCCGCGCCTGGTTCCGCTGAAGTCGTAACCAGCCCGCTGCAAACAGTCTCACCAGGTTAAGGGACTAGACACCTCTCAACCTTTCAAGGCCCGAGCCTATGCTTCGGGCCTTTTTTTTGCCTGATGGTTTTGCCGCCACCAGGCGGCCTCGGATATCGGCACACAACTTGCTCCATAATGCGTCCCAGGCCAACGGGATTACCCAGCATGCTGCACAGTCACCTGACCACCCTCAATGCGGTTTCGCTGATCCTCAATGTCTTTCAGGCAGACGGTTGCGAGGCCTCGGCACTGCTGGCCGGCAGCGGCATCGGCCCGGCAGACCTGGGCCACGCCGATGCGCGCATCACCACCCAGCAGGAACTGCAGGTGTGCGCCAACGCAGTGGCCCGGCGTGAGGACATCGGCCTGGAGCTGGGCCGGCGCATGCATGTGTCGTGCTACGGCATGCTCGGTTACGCCCTGCTCTCCAGTGCCACTTTGGGTGACGCCTTGCGCCTGGCGCTGCAGTATCCGGCACTGCTGGGAACAGTCTTCAAGCTGCGTTTGCTCGACGACGGCCAGCGCGTCTGGTTCAGCGCCAGCGACTATCACGACAGCCCTGCGCTGAGCGCGTTCAACGCAGAGTTCTGCCTGGTTTCGCTGAAAGTCATCTGCGACGACCTGCTTGGCCGCCCGTTGCCGCTGCTGGGCACCCGTTTCGAGCACCCTCGTCCTGGTTACCACACACGCTATGCCGATGCGTTCCAATGCCCGATCGGCTTCTCCGCCGAGGACAATGCCTTTGCCTTCGAAAGGCGCTGGCTGGATATGCCGCTGCCGCTGGCCGACCCGATTACCCACAAGGCCATGAGTGAACGCTGCCGACGCCTGAACCTGGAGTTCACGGGCCGCCAGGCCTGGCTAGGGCGGATTCGCCAGCTGCTGGTGCAGCAGTTGGACGCAGCACCGGGGCTGGAAGGGCTGGCGAGGCAGATGAACTGCTCGTCGCGCACCCTGCGTCGGCATTTACAGGCGTTGGGCTGCAGTTATCAACAGCTGCTGGACGAGCTAAGGTTCGAACGGGCCAAGCAGTTGTTGGCAGACGAGCAAATGCCGATTTACCGGATTGCCGAGACCTTGGGCTTCAGTGAGACGGCCAGCTTTCGGCATGCGTTCCAACGCTGGAGTGGTGTGGCGCCCAGCCACTTTCGCGGTTGAGCTGCTGCGGCCAAAGCGCTTGGCCATATCGATCCCCTTTTGGCCATTTGCGTCGTTCTCCCGTACTGATCCGCCCATGACAATGGACCCACGCCAGTACCCACCGGAGAACAACAATGCTGACGATCTATTCCGATGACCACCGCCTGCACCACGGCCGCTGCGAGCTGATCGACGGCAAGCTGATGCCCTGCTTCGAAATGCCTTCGCGTGCAGACCATGTGCTCGACCAGGTAAAAAAGCGCAACCTCGGCGATATCCAAGGCCCTACCGATTTCGGCCGCGCGCCGTTGCTTCGCATCCACAGCGCCGACTACCTGAACTTCTTCGAGGGCGCCTGGGCCCGCTGGGCCGCATTGGGCCATGAGGGCGACCTGCTGCCCTTCACCTGGCCTGCGCGCACCCTGCGCCAGGTAAAACCCACTGGCCTGCACGGTGAGCTGGGCTACTACAGTTTCGATGCCGGTGCACCGATCACCGCCGGCACTTGGCAAGCGGCCTACAGCGCCGCCCAGGTCGCCCTTACCGCCCAGGCAGCGATCCAGCAAGGTGCCCATTCGGCCTTCGCGCTGTGCCGTCCGCCAGGGCACCACGCCGCTGGCGAAGTGATGGGTGGCTACTGCTACCTCAACAACGCCGCCATCGCCGCTCAGGCCTTCCTCGACCAAGGCCGGCGCAAGGTTGCCATCCTCGACGTCGACTACCACCACGGCAACGGAACCCAGGACATCTTCTACAGCCGCGACGATGTGTTCTTTGCCTCGATCCACGGCGACCCGCAGGATGAATTCCCGTTCTTCCTCGGCTATGCCGATGAAACCGGCGAAGGCGCCGGCGAGGGCTGCAACATCAACTACCCCTTGCCGGCCGGTAGCGACTGGGCTGCCTGGAGTGCCGCCCTGGAAGACGCCTGCCAGCGCATCGCCCGCTATGACGCCGACGTACTGGTGATCTCCCTGGGTGTGGACACCTTCAAGGATGACCCCATCTCGCAGTTCAAGTTGGACAGCCCGGACTACCTGGAGATGGGCCAGCGCATCGGCCAGCTGGGCAAGCCGACCTTGTTCGTGATGGAAGGCGGCTACGCTGTGGAAGAAATCGGTATCAACGCGGTCAATGTGCTGGAAGGCTTCCAGCGCGCCCAGCCAGGAGCCCGGTAATGGTCCGACTCAAGCGTCTGCTCACCCCGTTCATCGCTGCCACCCTGTTCACCGGTGCCCTGCACGCCCAAGCGGAGCAGCGCACCCTGCGTGTGTATAACTGGTTCGATTACATCACCCCGCAGACCTTGACCGACTTCCAGAAGGACAGCGGCGTCAAACTGGTGTACGACATCTTCGACACCAACGAAGCACTGGAGGCCAAGCTGCTCACCGGCAACTCCGGCTATGACGTGGTGGTACCGTCCAACGTGTTCCTCGCCAAACAGATCGAAGCCGGGGTTTTCCAGCCGCTGGACCGCAGCAAGCTGCCGAACTGGCAACACCTGGACCCGGCGCTGATGAAGCTGATCGAAGCCAACGACCCGGGCAACAAGTTTGCCGTGCCGTATATGTATGGCACCGTGTTGATCGGCTTCAACCCGGCCAAGGTCAAGGCGGCGCTGGGCGACAATGCGCCGGTGGACAGCTGGGACCTGATCTTCAAGGAAGAGAACATCGCCAAGCTCAAGCAGTGCGGCGTAGCCCTGCTCGACTCGCCATCGGAGATCATGCCTCTGGCCCTGCAGTACCTGGGCTTGCCGCCGAACAGCGACAAACCGGCCGACTACAAGAAGGCCGAGGAACTGATGCTGAAGATTCGCCCGCATATCACCTACTTCCATTCCTCGAAGTACATGGCAGATATTGCCAATGGCGACATCTGCGTGGCGGTAGGCTACAGCGGCAGCTTCTCGCAGGCCGCCAACCGCGCCCGTGAGGCGAAAAATGGCGTGGTGGTGGACATGCGCCTGCCCAAGGAAGGCGCGCCGATCTGGTTCGACATGCTGTCGATTCCGAAGGGCGCGGCCAACCCGGAAGATGCGCATGCGTTCATCAACTACCTGCTGCGACCCGAGGTGATCGCACCCATCAGCGACTTCGTTGGGTATCCGAACCCGAACAAAGATGCGACCGCCAAGGTGAACCCGACGATTCGCAACAACCCCAACCTGTACCCGACGACCGAGGCGATGGCCAAGCTGTATACCCTCAAGCCCCTGGCACGGGATGCCGAACGGGCGCGAACCCGGGCCTGGACGCGGATCAAGTCCGGCACCTGAGTCACCCACGAAGGGCCGCACAGCGGCCCCATTCACTTTCTCCAGGCTTTGCGCAGCTTCATCAGGGCCTCGGCAATCTCACCCTCCGGCACCGCCGCAAACCCCAGCACCAAGCCCGCTCGCTTATCCACAGGCACATCGCTATCCGCCAACCAGAAATTGCTCAGCGGTGTTACCTCCACGCCCACCGCCTCCGCTCTTGCCACCAGTTCCTGCTCTTTCGCAAAGTTATCCACATCGACCTTCACATGCAGCCCAGCCGCCACTTCCGGCATTGCGCCCAACCCCGGAACATCCACTGGCCAACCGGCCTTGAGCACATTGCGCCGGTTCAACGCCGCCTTGCGCATACGGCGGATATGCCGCTGAAAATGCCCGCGGGCCATGAACTCGGCCATCACGCACTGGCTGCTGACCTCCGAATGCCGCACCGCTAGCGCCTTGCCCTGGCTGAACGCCTGCGCCAGCTGCGGCGGGAGCACCAGATAGCCCAGGCGTAACGCCGGGAAGGCGATCTTGCCAAAGGTGCCGACATACAGCACCCGCCCGTGCCGGTCGAGCGCTGCCAGCGGGGCCAGCGGCGCGCCACTGTAGCGATACTCGCCGTCGTAGTCGTCCTCGATGACCCAGCCATCGCTGCGTTCCGCCCAGGCCAGCAATGCCAGGCGGCGCGCCAGGCTCATGGTCACCCCGGTCGGGTACTGGTGAGCAGGCGTGACATAGGCCAGCCGGCAATCCGGCCGTTGCTCGAGCCGGCCGCAATCCATGCCGTCTTCATCCACCGGCACGCCAAACACTCGGCCACCCGCCAGCGTGAAAGCATGACCGGCCGCCCGATAGCCTGGGTTTTCCACAGCCACACCGTCGCCAGGTTGCAGCAGCAGCTGTGCACAAAGGCTGATGGCCTGCTGCGCACCACTGGTGATCACAATTTGTTCAGCCGTGCAGCTCAGCCCGCGCGAGCGGCGCAGGTAAGCCGCGATCAACTCGCGTAAAGCCGGCTCACCTGCCGGATCACCGTAGCCCAGCTGTTCAGGGGAAGGGTTGCGCCAGAAACCCGCCTGCAGCTTGGCCCAGACGTCAAATGGGAACAGGTCGAATGCCGGAATACCGACGCGAAAAGCACGAGGCGCACCGCTTCTTGGCGAGGGCAAATGACCACTTTTCAAGCGCTGCAAAGGCTCGCTCAAACGTCGATCGCTGGATAAATCATCAGTATTTCCAACGGAAAATGTGGATAACCCTGTTGATAAACCCAGGGATAACCCTGTGGATACTTGTGTGGATAGTTTCGGAAGCTGGCTAACGTACGTGCCATCACCGACGCGGCTTTCGATGTAGCCTTCGGCATACAGTTGGTCATAGGCACGCACCACGCTGTTGCGTGACAGCGCCAGCATGCCCGCCAGGTCACGTGTGGCCGGCAGCCGCGTGCCACTGCTCAGGCGCCCATCCAGCACCCGCGCCCTTAACGCCTGATAAAGCTGCTGGCTAAGCCCGCGACGGCGATCAAGGGCGATGCCGGCAGGGTCGAAAGGCAGTATGAGGGGCTGCTGGCTCATGGCATTGGACCTATCAAATCAGACAGTAATGGCTCTTACCCAGAACCAATAGCCTGCCTAGGATGAAGCCATTCGACAAGGATCCCGCCCATGTACAACAGCAAACCCCACCAGGAACACGACCTCGCCCGCCTGCACCAACACATGCTGGACACCCGTCTGGCCGTTCTGGTCAGCCACGGCGAGCAGGGCCTGCTGGCCACGCACCTGCCGGTGCTGGTCGATACCGCTGAGGGCGAGTTCGGCACAGTGTATGCCCACCTGGCCCGGGCCAACCGCCAATGGCAAGACCTCGAGCAAGGCGGCGAAGCGCTGCTGGTGTTCCCCGGCGCCGATGCCTATGTCAGCCCCAGCTACTACCCAAGCAAGGCCGATAACCCCAAGGTGGTGCCGACCTGGAACTACCTGGCTGTGCACGCCTATGGCCCGGCCGATGTTATCCATGAGGCCGAGCCGCTGCTGGCGATCGTAAGCCGCCTGACCGACCGACACGAACAGGGGCGCAGCGAACCGTGGAAGGTCACCGATGCCCCTGCTGACTACCTCGACGGCATGCTCCGCGCCATCGTCGGGGTCCGCCTGCCCATCGCCCGCCTGCAAGGCGCGCGCAAGCTCAGCCAGAACCGCTCCGAGCAAGACATCGCCGGTGTGTGCGAAAGCCTGAGCGCCAGTACCGATCAACAAGACAACCAACTCGCGGCGCACATGCGCCAACTCTGAAGGAATAGCCCCATGTCTAGCGTTACCCTGCGCCCTGTCACCGCCCAAGATCACGCCGCCTGGCAGGCCCTGTGGCAGGCCTACTTGCACTTCTACGAAACCGAGTTGGCCGATGAAGTCAGCCAGAGCACCTGGCAGCGCCTGCTCGACCCTAACGAGCCAACCCATTCGGCACTGGCCTGGGTCGATGGCAAGGCCGTGGGGATGGTCAACTTCATCTACCATCGCTCCAACTGGAGCATCGAGAATGCCTGCTACCTGCAAGACCTGTACGTGGACAGCACGCAGCGTGGCCTGGGCATCGGTCGGCAACTGATCGAACACGTCTACACCACCGCCAAGGCCGATAACTGCAGCAAGGTGCACTGGCTGACCCACGAAACCAACGCCACCGCCATCAGCCTGTATCAGCAGGTTGCCGAGCGCTCGGGCTTCATCCAATTCCGCAAAGGTTTGTAGGCCAGATATGACTGACGCATTGAACTGGAAACCCGCCGCAACACCCAAGGCCGAGCCAATCGAAGGCCGCTTCATCCGCCTGGAAAAGCTCGACCCGGTGCGCCATGGCAACGACCTCTGGGAGGTACTGCAGGGGCCAGCCTCCGACCCAGTGCTGTGGGACTACCTGCCCTACGGCCCATTCGCCGAACGTGCCGCCTTCGATCGCTGGCTGGAAGGCAACGCTGCAGGCCAGGACCCGCTGTACTACACCGTCATCGACCGCGCTAGTGGCCAGGCCCAGGGCATCCTCACCCTGATGTCGATCGTGCCCGACCACGGCCGAATCGAAATCGGCCATATCGCTTTCGGCGCCCCCATGCAGCGCACGCCCAAGAGCACCGAGGCGGTGTACCTGCTGGGCAAGCTCGGCTTCGAACTGGGCAACCGCCGGCTGGAGTGGAAATGCAATAACGCCAACGCCCGCTCGAAGCGTGCAGCGGAGCGATTTGGCTTCACCTACGAAGGGGTTTTCCGCAAACACCTGGTGGTGAAGGACCACAACCGCGATACGGCCTGGTATTCGATTACCGATGATGAATGGCCGGCGGTGGCTGCCGGCTTCGAGCGGTGGCTGGGTGAGGATAATCAGCAGCCAGGCGGGCAGCGACAAACATTGGAAGCGTGCCGCAACGGTTGATTTTTGTATTGGCTTGCTGGCGACAGGGCCATCAAATGCAGCAAAAAAAAAAGGGGAGCATCCGCTCCCCAGAGGTAAACCGCTTGTGGATGAAGGCCTGAATCAGCCCTCGATCTCGATCAGGATTTCACCCGGCGTCACGCGATCGCCCTTGGCCACATGGATGGCGACGACCTTGCCGGCGATGGCCGCCTGCACTTCGGTCTCCATCTTCATGGCTTCGGTGATCAGCACGGCCTGACCGGCCTTGACCACGTCACCTTCCTTGACCAGCACATCGACGATGTTGCCTGGCATGGTGGTGCTGACGTGGCCTGGGTCGGTGGCTTGCTTGCGTTTGCTGCCGCCGCCGCCGACGAATTCGTTGAGTGGTTCGAACACCACTTCTTCCGGCATGCCGTCGATGGACAGGTAGAAGTGGCGCTTGCCTTCGGCCTTCACACCCACACCCGTGATGTCGACGCGGTAGGTTTCGCCGTGCACGTCGATGACGAACTCGGTCGGCACGCCTTCACCGCCAGGGGCAGAAACGGCGCCAGCTTCTGGAATCGGCAGCAGGGCTTCCGGGGTGAGCGTGCCGGCTTCGCGTTCTTCGAGGAACTTGCGGCCAATGTCCGGGAACATGGCAAAGGTCAGCACGTCCTCTTCACAGCGGGCCAGGGCGCCGATGTCGGTACGCAGCTTGGCCATCTCCGGCTTCAGCAGGTCGGCCGGGCGCACGTCGATCACTTCTTCGCTGCCGATCGCCTGGCGGCGCAGTTGCTCGTTGACCACACCTGGCGCCTTGCCGTAACCGCCTTGCAGGTACAGCTTCACCTCGTTGGTGATGGTCTTGTAGCGCTCGCCGGCCAGCACGTTGAAGAACGCCTGGGTGCCGACGATCTGCGAGGTCGGCGTTACCAGCGGCGGGTAACCAAGGTCTTCACGCACACGTGGGATCTCAGCCAGCACTTCGTTCATGCGGTTGAGCGCGCCCTGCTCTTTCAACTGGTTGGCCAGGTTGGAAATCATGCCGCCCGGCACCTGGTTGACCTGCACGCGGGTGTCCACGGCGGTGAACTCGCTTTCGAACTGGTGGTACTTCTTGCGCACGGCGTAGAAGTACAGGCCGATTTCCTGCAGCAGTTCCAGGTCCAGGCCGGTATCGAACTCACTGCCCTTGAGCGCGGCAACCATCGACTCGGTACCCGGGTGGCTGGTGCCCCAGGCGAAGCTGGAAATGGCGGTGTCGATGTGGTCTGCACCGTTTTCCACAGCCTTGAGCTGGCACATGGCCGCCAGGCCGGCGGTGTCGTGGGAGTGGATGAACACCGGCAGCGACTGCTCGGCCTTCAGCGCCTTGACCAGCTCGCCAGTGGCGAATGGGGTCAGCAGGCCGGCCATGTCCTTGATCGCTACCGAGTCGCAACCCATGGCTTCCATCTGCTTGGCTTGGTTCACGAAGGCTTCGATGGTGTGCACCGGGCTGGTGGTGTAGGCGATGGTGCCCTGGGCGTGCTTGCCGGCGGCCTTGACCGCTTCGATGGCCACGCGCAGGTTACGCACGTCGTTCATGGCGTCAAAAATACGGAAAACATCGATGCCGTTGACCGCAGCCTTGGCGACGAAAGCTTTGACCACGTCGTCGCTGTAGTGGCGGTAACCCAGCAGGTTTTGGCCGCGCAGCAGCATTTGCAGGCGAGTATTGGGCAGTGCTGCACGCAGCTTGCGCAGGCGCTCCCACGGGTCTTCCTTGAGGAAGCGCACGCAGGCGTCGAAGGTGGCGCCACCCCAGACTTCCAGCGACCAGTAGCCGACTTTGTCGAGCTTGTCGCAGATCGGCAGCATGTCTTCGGTACGCATGCGGGTGGCCAGCAGGGACTGGTGGGCGTCGCGCAGGATCGTGTCGGTTACGTGAATTTTCTTGGACATTATGGGGTTCCTCACAGGCCTGCGTGGGCGGCGATGGCGGCGGCGATGGCCAGGGCCAGCTCTTCGGGTTTGCGCTTGATCGAGTAGTTGGTCAGTTCAGGGTGGCTTTCGACGAAGCTGGTATTGAACTGGCCGCTACGGAATTCCGGATTGCGCAGGATTTCCTGGTAGTACGCGGCGGTGGTCTTCACACCTTGCACGCGCATGTCGTCCAGGGCCCGCAGGCCGCGGTCCATGGCTTCTTCCCAGGTCAACGCCCACACCACCAGTTTCAGGCACATGGAGTCGTAGAACGGCGGAATGGTGTAGCCGGTGTAGATCGCCGTGTCGGTACGCACGCCGGGGCCGCCGGGGGCGTAGTAACGGGTGATCTTGCCGAAACTTGGTAGGAAGTTGTTCTTCGGGTCTTCGGCGTTGATACGGAACTGCAACGCGTAACCGCGGTGCTGAATGTCTTCTTGCTTGACCGACAGCGGCAAGCCCGAGGCTATGCGAATCTGCTCACGGACGATGTCGATACCGGTGATTTCCTCGGTGATGGTGTGTTCCACCTGCACCCGGGTGTTCATTTCCATGAAGTACACCTCGCCATCGGCGAGCAGAAACTCCACGGTACCGGCGTTCTCGTAGTTCACCGCCTTGGCCGCACGCACTGCCAGGTCGCCAATGTAGGCGCGCTGCTCGGGGGTGAGCTGGGGGCTTGGGGCGATTTCGATGAGTTTCTGGTTACGGCGCTGGATCGAGCAGTCGCGCTCGAACAGGTGAACCACGTTGCCAAAGCTGTCACCGAGGATCTGCGCCTCGATGTGCTTGGGGTTGACGATGCACTTTTCCAGGAACACTTCAGCCGAACCAAAGGCCTTGGTCGCCTCGGAAATCACCCGTGGGAAGTTCTGTTCCAGTTCTTCGCGGCTGTTGCAACGGCGAATACCGCGACCGCCACCACCGGAGGTGGCCTTGAGCATCACCGGGTAACCGATGCGCTCGCCTTCGCTCAAGGCTTCATGAATATCGGCAACGTTGCCTTCGGTGCCAGGGGTGACCGGCACACCAGCGGCGATCATGGTGCGGCGCGCTTCGGTCTTGTCGCCCATGCGGCGAATCACGTCGGCGGCCGGGCCGATGAACTTGATCCCGCGCTCGGCGCAGATCTCTGCCAGTTCAGCGTTTTCCGACAAAAAACCATAGCCCGGGTGCAGGGCATCACAACCGGTTTCCACAGCCAGGTTCACCAGCTTGCGCGGGTTCAGGTAGCCGGCCAGCGGCTCGGCACCAATGCTGTGGGCTTCGTCGGCGCGCTTGACGTGCAAGGCATGCCGGTCGGCGTCGGAAAAGATCGCTACCGAGCGTATGCCCATCTCGGCGCAGGCACGCACGATCCGAACTGCGATTTCACCTCGGTTGGCGATCAGGATTTTTTTTATCACTGGAGTCTTCCCAAAGCCGTAGGAACAGTCGAGCCGGTTCTACCGGTCGGCGCGTGACCAGGCGTTGCTGGCCAGTCGCACATTCACCCTAGCGCTGTAGGTCGATAAACAAAAATCAATATTTGTTAGGGGCTGTATTAGCAAAAGCTTATAGTGCGGTAACAAGGTGTTGCCGAAGGCGAGACAAGAAATGCGTAAGTCCTTGATGCGTATGACTTTGCGTCAATTGCAGATCTTCAATGAGGTGTGTGATTTACGTTCTTACAGCCGTGCGGCGGAAGAGATGTCGCTGACGCAACCCGCCGTTAGTCTACAGATCCGCCAGCTTGAAGAGCTGATCGGCCAGCCGCTGTTCGAGTATGTGGGCAAGAAGCTCTACCTCACCGAGGCGGCCGAAGCCTTGCAACGCGCCAGCCACGACATTTTCGGGCGCCTGGAGAGCCTGGACATGCAGCTGTCGGACATGCAGGGCTCATTGCAGGGTCAGTTGAAGCTGGCGATCGAGTCCAGTGCCAAGTACTTCGTGCCACACCTGTTCGCCGCCTTCAAGCAGCGTCACCCGGAGGTCAACCTGACCCTGACAGTGGTCAACCGCGCCCAGGCCATTCGCCGTCTTTCCGACAACCGCGACGACCTGATCATCATGTCGATGGTGCCGCAGGACATGGGTCTGGAGTTTCTGCCATTCCTCAACAACCCAATCGTTGCCGTGGCGCCGCCCGAGCACCCGCTGTGCAAGCTCGAGCAGCTGCGCCTGCAGGACCTGGAGCCTCATACCCTGTTGGTCCGTGAGCAAGGTTCAGGGACGCGCAAGGCTTGCGAAGAGTACTTCAAGGACAAGCGCGTGCATTTCACCCAGACCCTGGAGGTTGCATCGGCCGATGCCCAGCGCGAATGCGTGATCGCCGGCCTTGGGATCGCCCTGCTCACCCGCCACGCAGTCAACCTGGAACTGGCCACCGGGGTGCTGAAGGAATTACCGGTGGAGGAACTGCCGCTGTACCGCAGCTGGTGCGTGGTGCAGTCCAAGGCCAAGCGACAGTCGCCGGTGGCCTTGGCCTTTCTGGCATTCATCCGCGGCGAACGTGCGTTGATCAGCGCGCTTGTTGAGCGTTTTTCGGGGAAGTTGCCGCCGACGCCTGCCACACCGTGAGTTCTTGCAACTCGGGGTAATCCACCAGGTCGCGCAGCAGCTGACGTTGGTCGCAATAGCTTTCGATCGCGCGGCGGTATTCCATGCGGCGCTGATCCTTTTCCTGCTGTTTGCGAGCCTTGGCGTTGGGTTGGTACGTACCATCGAAGTCACGAGCCATTGCCTGTCTCCCAGATAGGATGCGGGAGTTTCAGACTGGCCTTGATGGTTTACGGTTTGGCTGTGGAATGGTGACAAAACAGTGAAATTTGCTTCGCCTTTGCCGGCCTTTTCACGGATGAACTCGCGTAAAGGCCATTACAGGCTGAATTCAGTCATCTGTAGCCTTGATCGACTTGGGCGACAAACGCAGGCTGCGCAAGCTGCGCTTCACGCTTTTCAGGTGGTTGACCAGGCTCGGGCCCCGTGCCATGGCCACGCCCATGGCCAGCACGTCAATCACCACAAGGTGGGCGATACGCGAGGTCAGCGGGGTATAGATTTCGGTGTCCTCATGCACGTCGATCGCCAGGTTGACCGTCGACAGCTCGGCCAGCGGCGTCTGGCTGGGGCACAGGGTAATCAGGTTGGCGCCGCTCTCACGCACCAGGTTGGCGGTGATCAGCAAGTCCTTGGAGCGACCCGACTGGGAAATACACACGGCCACATCGCCCGGCTTCAAGGTTACCGCCGACATCGCCTGCATGTGCGGGTCGGAATAAGCAGCGGCACTGAGCAGCAGGCGGAAGAACTTGTGCTGGGCATCGGCCGCCACCGCACCAGAGGCACCAAAGCCATAGAACTCGACACGCTGTGCCTGGGCCATGGCGCTCACCGCCTGCTGAAGCGCATGCGGGTCGAGGTGCTCGCGCACTTCCATCAGGGTGTGCAGGGTGGTGTCGAAGATCTTCAGGCTGTAGTCGGCGACCGAGTCGTCTTCATGGATGGCAAACTGGCCAAAACTGGCCCCAGCCGCCAGGCTCTGCGCCAGCTTGAGTTTCAGGTCCTGGAAGCCCGAGCAACCGATCGCCCGGCAGAAACGTACGATGGTCGGCTCGCTGATGCCCACACTGTGCGCCAGATCGGCCATGGAGCTGTGCATGACGGCAGCCGGGTCGAGCAGCACGTGGTCGGCCACTTTGAGTTCCGATTTGCGCAGCAGGTGGCGCGATTGGGCGATATGTTGCAACAGATTCACGGGCTGGACTCGGTTATGATCGGCTGGCCGGGTTGTAGCTTTCTTGTAGTTATACTACATGGACGCCAACCCGCCCAGTTAAACGAACGTGGAGAGTGGTGGTTTGACTATTCCTTGCGACATTCTGGTGTTCGGTGGCACGGGCGACCTGGCCCTGCACAAATTGCTTCCGGCGCTCTACCATTTGTATCGCGAGGCGCGCCTGAACAACGCGGTACGCATCATTGCCCTCGCCCGCCGCAACATCAGCCGTAACGAATACCTCAAGCTCGCAGAACGGCATTGCCGGGCGCAGATTGCCCGCACCGACTTCGACGAAGATGTGTGGCAACGCTTTGCCGCGCGCCTCGACTACTTCCCCATGGATGCCTCGCAAAGCGCCGACTTCGGTCGCCTGGCGCGCTACCTCGGCGAGCCTGGCGGGCTGACCCGCGTCTTCTACCTGGCCACCGCGCCCTCCCTGTTCGTGCCAATCGCCAACCACTTGCGTATTTCCGGGCTGGCCGACAGCGAGGCGCGCATTGTGCTGGAAAAGCCCATTGGCCATTCACAGCACTCGGCCACCGCCATCAACGAAGCGATCGGCGCCGTATTCGAAGAACCCCAGGTGTTTCGCATTGATCACTACCTGGGCAAGGAAACCGTGCAGAACCTCATGGCGCTGCGCTTTGCCAACGCCCTGCTTGAACCTGTGTGGCGCAACGGCCAGGTCGATCATGTGCAGATCAGCGCCTGCGAAACCCTCGGTGTAGAGAACCGCGGCGGGTACTACGACCGTGCCGGGGCAACCCGCGACATGCTCCAGAACCACTTGCTGCAGCTGCTGTGCCTGGTGGCCATGGAGCCACCCGCGCAGTTCGAAGCCGAGGCCGTGCGCGACGAGAAAGTGAAGGTCCTGCGTGCCCTCAAGCCCATTACTGGGCAGGACGTACAGGACAAGACCGTGCGTGGTCAGTACGGTGCCGGCTACATCGGTGGCCAGGAAGTGCCGGCCTATTACTTCGAAAAGGACGTGGACAACGACAGCGATACCGAAACCTTTGTGGCCGTTCAGGCGCACATCGACAATTGGCGCTGGGCTGGCGTGCCGTTCTACCTGCGCACCGGCAAGCGCATGGCGCGGCGCACTTCGCAGATCGTCATCCAGTTCAAGCCTGTGCCCCATGAGCTTTTCAGCGGCGGCCAGGTCAACCAGCTGTTGATCCAGCTGCAACCGGACGAACGCATCAGCCTGCGCATGATGACCAAAAGCCCCGGCAAAGGCATGCGACTGGAGCCGGTGGACCTGGACCTCAACCTGGCCCAGGTGTTCGGCCAGACCCGTCGTTGGGGTGCTTACGAACGCCTGCTGCTGGACATCCTGGAAGGCGACTCGACGCTGTTCATGCGGCGTGATGAAGTGGAAGCGGCCTGGGCGTGGGTCGACCCGATCATCAAGGGCTGGGAAGAGCACTTTCAGGCGCCACGCCATTACCCGGCGGGCAACAACGGCCCGGAGCAGGCCAACAGCCTACTGGCGCGGCATGGCAGGCACTGGCACAGCTGAAGCGCTTCGCGCTGCATCGCAGGTATGCGCTGCAGATATTTTCCACGACGGCCAACTGATCACTTGCATCACCGACATCGTGGAAACCCATTGATGTAGACGTGACGGCCCCTGCAGGCGCACGGCCTGCAGGGGCCGCTTTGCAGTTGCGCAAGGGTGAATATTCATACAGTGCCATTTACCCTTCCCCTGCTGCGCCCTAGAATGGCCCGATGCACACAGATGACCTCTCCCTCCTGCTTAATTCCCTCAACGATGCCCAACGCCAGGCCGTAGCGGCCACGCTCGGGCGTCAATTGGTGCTTGCCGGCGCCGGTTCCGGTAAAACCCGCGTGCTGGTGCACCGCATCGCCTGGCTTATCCAGGTAGAGCAGGCGTCGCCGCATTCGATCCTGTCGGTGACCTTCACCAACAAGGCTGCTGCAGAAATGCGCCAGCGGATCGAGCAGCTGCTGGGGATCAACCCGGCGGGTATGTGGGTAGGCACCTTCCACGGCCTGGCCCATCGCCTGCTGCGGGCCCACTGGCAGGAAGCACGGTTGGTTCAGAACTTCCAGATCCTCGACAGCGACGACCAGCAGCGCCTGATCAAGCGGGTGATGCGCGAGCTGGGCCTGGACGAGCAGAAGTGGCCGGCGCGCCAGGCCCAGTGGTTCATCAACGGGCAGAAGGACGAGGGCCTGCGCCCGCAGCATATCCAGGCCGGTGGCGACCTGTTCCTGGCGACCATGCGCGAGGTCTATACCGCCTACGAGCAGGCCTGCGAGCGCGCCGGGGTCATCGACTTCTCCGAACTGCTGCTGCGCGCCCTGGACCTGTGGCGCGACCACCCGGGCTTGCTGGAGCACTACCAGCGGCGCTTCCAGCACGTGCTGGTGGACGAGTTCCAGGATACCAACGCCGTGCAGTACGCCTGGCTGCGCCTGTTGGCGCGCGGTGGCGCCAGCTTGATGGCGGTAGGCGATGACGACCAGTCGATCTACGGCTGGCGCGGCGCCAAGATCGAAAACATTCACCAGTACACCGCCGACTTCCCCGACGCCGAGATGATCCGCCTGGAGCAGAACTACCGCTCCACCGGCGGCATCCTCAAGGCTGCCAACGCCCTGATCGCCAACAACAGCGGGCGCCTGGGCAAAGAGCTGTGGACCGACATGGGCGAAGGTGAACCGCTGACCCTGTACGCGGCCTACAACGAGCACGACGAAGCACGCTACGTGGTGGAAACCATCGAAAGCCTGGTCAAGCAGGGCAATGCGCGTAACGAGATCGCCATCCTGTACCGTTCCAACGCCCAGTCGCGGGTGCTGGAAGAGGCCCTGTTGCGCGAGCGCATCCCCTACCGCATCTATGGCGGCCAACGCTTCTTCGAACGCGCCGAAATCAAGAACGCCATGGCTTACCTGCGGCTGATCGAAGGGCGTGGCAACGATGCCGCCCTGGAGCGGGTGATCAACGTGCCGCCGCGCGGTATTGGCGAAAAAACCGTCGAAGCCATCCGTGAACACGCCCGTCACAGCCAGCTGTCGATGTGGGAAGCCATGTGCCAGCTGCTCGCCGCCAAGGCCCTGAAGGGCCGCGCCGCCAGTGCCCTGGGGGCTTTCATCGAGCTGATCGAGGGGCTGGCCGCCAAGGTCGTGGACATGCCGCTGCATACCATGACCCAGACCACCATCGAGCAGTCCGGGCTAATCCTCTATCACCAGGAAGAAAAAGGTGAAAAGGGCCAGGCACGGGTAGAAAACCTTGAGGAACTGGTCAGCGCTGCACGCAACTTCGAATCCGCCGACGAAGATGCCGACCTCTCGCCACTGTCAGCCTTCTTGGGGCATGCCTCGCTTGAAGCGGGCGATACCCAGGCTGATGAGCATGAAGACAGCATCCAGCTGATGACCCTGCACAGCGCCAAAGGCCTGGAGTTCCCGTATGTGTTCCTGGTGGGCATGGAAGAAGGCCTGTTCCCGCACAAGATGAGCCTGGAAGAACCCGGCCGCCTGGAAGAGGAACGGCGCCTGGCCTACGTGGGCATCACCCGCGCCATGCGCCAGCTGGTCATGACCTATGCCGAAACCCGTCGCCTGTATGGCAGCGAGACCTACAACAAGGTGTCGCGTTTCGTGCGCGAAATTCCGCCAGGCTTGGTTCAGGAAGTGCGCCTGTCCAACAGCGTCAGCCGCCCGTTCGGTGGGGCCAAGACCGCCACCAACAGCAACCTGTTTGCCAATGCCAGTATTCCGCAGACCGCGTTCAACCTTGGCCAGCGTGTACAACATGCAGTGTTTGGCGAAGGTGTGATCCTCAACTTCGAGGGCTCGGGTGCGCAGGCGCGGGTGCAGGTGAACTTTGCCGAAGGCAGCAAGTGGCTGATGCTGGGGTATGCCAAGCTCGAGGCCATCTGAAAGCGCAAGGCCGCCCTGCCGGGGCGGCCTTGTAACATTCAGGCAAAAGCTCGAAACATTATGTCGCTGGTCATGTGCCCGGGAACCTGTGCACCATGACGCGCGTGCAATCCACAACAGGGGATATCCCACTTATGCAACGTTTTCTTAGCATCGCACTGGCGCTCTGCGTCGGCCTGACGCTGAGCCTGGACGCCAACGCCAAGCGTTTCGGCGGCGGTAAGAGCTCGGGCTCCGCGCCTATTCACCAGACCCGCCAGGCTACGCCAACCACGCCTGCCGCCGCGCCGACCGCACCTGGTCGTGCAGCCCCGGCCGCCAGCGGTGCTTCGCGCTGGTTGGGCCCATTGGCCGGCCTGGCCGCCGGTGGCCTGCTGGCGTCCATGTTCATGGGCGACGGTTTCGAAGGCTTCCAGATCATGGACTTCCTGATCGTGGCGCTCATTGCCTTCCTGGTGTTCCGCTTCATCGCCGCGCGCCGCCGCCAGCAGCAGCCGCAAATGGCCATGCCAGGCCATGCGCCGATGCAGCGTGAGGCTCACGCCCAGCCTGCCCAGCCGTCGATCTTCGGGGGTTCGGCCGCACCTGCCGCCGCAGCCGCTCCGGTAATCAACGCCCCGGCGTGGTTCAACGAGCAGAACTTCCTGGCTGCCGCCCGTAACCATTTCCAGTCGCTGCAGCAGCACTGGGATGCCAACGAAATGGACAAGATCGCCGAGTTCGTTACTCCGCAAATGCTGGAGTTCCTCAAGCGCGAGCGTGCTGAGCTGGGTGATGGCTTCCAGGCTACCTACATCGATAACCTGGAAGTGCAGCTGGACGGTCTCGACGACCGCACCGACCGCACCGACGCCACCCTGACCTTCCGTGGCGTGTCGAAGAACTCGCGCTTCGACCAGGGCGAAGTGTTCAGCGAAAGCTGGCACATGGTTCGCGCCCAGGGCGAGAACCAGCCTTGGCTGGTTGCCGGTATCCGTCAAAACGGCTAATCGCTACGTGCTGCATGAAAAACCCCGGGCCTGTCCCGGGGTTTTTGCTTTTGCCAGACTGGCCTACTAGGGTATAACGCGCAGCGTTGTCATCTAGGTCAGAGGAAGTGAACCGTGGAAGAAGTGATCGAACAACTCCGTGAAGCCAATGAACCCGTACCGGTGCCCTTGGAGCTTCCCGACGAGGACCAGCTGGTGGAGATCGAAGAGCAGCTGTTCATCAATATTCCATTCGTGTTCAAAGAGTTTCTGCTGACCGTAAGTGATGTTGTTTACGGCTCTCTTGAGCCTGTCACTTGTACCGACCCGCAGTCGCACACGTACCTGCCAGAAGTTGCCGCCACAGCTTGGGATGCCGGCGTGCCGCGTGAGCTGATCCCACTGTGCCAGGACGGCGAAAACTACTACTGCGTAGAAGAAGATGGCACCGTGGTGCTGTGGGATGCCGATGAGGAACTGGTCGGCGAAGACAGCTGGGAATCGGTGTGGCACTGGGCGCGGGATGTTTGGCTGGAAAGCTGAAATATCCACAGGAATATTTATGGCTTAGTGCCATCAATGTAGTTAAAATCGCCAGGCTTTCTGCGCCTGGCGACATCGCTACCGCTCCATCCCCTCGGACGACGGTGAAATCTTGCGCAGGGAGCATTGCCCCTTAGTGCGAGTTCTCGCGACTATTCTCTAGCGTCTCCAACAAGGCGATCTGCATGCGCGTGTGCACGCGGATGAACCAGCGCCACAACAACGCCACCACCACGGCAGCGACTACAGCAATCACCAGCAACAACTCGCTGGTCGGCAGAATGCTCGCCGACAATGCCGACAGCAGCAGGAAGATCACCAGCAGCGACAACAGCGGGATAACTTCAGCAATCACACGGCGCACACGCTGGGTATGCCGCCCTGCCATTTCAGGCTTCACGCCCATCTCTGCCAGCAACATCGAAAGTGCCTTGAGCTTGCGGTAGGCGGCGATAAGGAATGGCAGTGACAGCAACAAGGCCGCCCCCCAGATCACAGCCTTCTGCTGGCTCGCATCGCTCACCCACTCACTGAGCCAGTTGCCGATTCGCCCTGCGAAGTAGCCACCACTGAAGAAAATGGCGATTACCAGCGCCAGGTTTACCCCCACCTGCAACAGGATGCGCCGAATCATCGCCGCCAGCATGGCGCTCTCGCCCTGCGGCTGGATGTTGCGCAACCACTCGCCATACAACGACAGCACCCGCGCCAGGCGGCCCGGCACTATATTGCCCAGCTTTTGCGACAACGGGTCGGCCGCGCGGATCAGGTACGGCGTCAGCAACGTGGTGATTGCCGATACCGCGACAGCCACCGGGTAAAGGAAATCGCTGGTTACCTGCAGGGTCATGCCCAGCGCGGCGATGATGAAAGAGAATTCGCCAATCTGCGATAGCCCCATGCCCACGCGCAGCGACGTGCGCCCATCATTGCCGGCGATGAACGCCCCCATGCCACAAGACAGCATCTTGCCCAGCACCACCGCCAAGGTGATGACCACGATCGGCCAGGCGTAGTCTATGAGCACCTGGGGGTCGATCATCAGGCCGATGGCGACGAAGAATATGGCGCTGAAGAGGTCGCGTACCGGTTCGATCAGGCTTTCTATTTTCAGCAACTGGCGCGATTCAGCCATGATCGCACCAATCAGGAAGGCGCCAAGCACCATGCTGTACTCCAGCTTCACCACCAGCAGGCAGAAGCCGAAACACAGGCCCAGCACGGTGATCAGCAACATCTCGTTGCTTTCGAACTTGGCCACATAGGCCAGCAGACGCGGCACCAACAAGATGCCGATGACCAGGGCGACGATCATGAACAGTGACAGCTTGCCGACAGTGGAGAACACCTCACCCGAGCTGACCGTGCCACTGACCGCGATACCCGACAGCAGGGCAATGATGCCGATGCCAAGGATGTCCTCGACAATCAGCACGCCGAAGATCAGCTGGGCAAAGCGCTCGTTCTTCATCTTCAGGTCGTTGAGCGCCTTGACGATGATGGTGGTCGAGGATATGGCCAGGATGGCGCCAAGGAACAGCGAGTCCATGGTATTCCAGCCGAACCAGCGACCGATCTCGAAGCCGATCCAGATCATCAGCACGATTTCCAGGAACGCTGCGATGAACGCTGTGGCACCCACCTTGAACAGCTTGCGCAGGCTGAACTCGAGCCCCAGGCAGAACATCAGGAAGATCACCCCCAGTTCAGCGAGGGTCTTGATGGTGTCTTCATCATGGATAAGGCCAAACGGCGGGGTGTGCGGGCCAATGATGAAGCCCGCGACAATGTACCCAAGCACCACCGGCTGCTTGAGGCGATGGAAGAGAATGGTGACCACGCCAGCGACCAGCATGATGACCGCCAGGTCCTGGATGAAGCTGATGGCATGCATGGCGTGATACTCCTTTTCTCGTCTTTTTCTGGATGCCTGGGCAGACCGCTCCTCTGCCAAGGCAAACCTGAGGGAGCAGCAAGTACATACTGTATTGAATGCAGGAACGCCCATGTTGCATGGGCGTACTCAGGTTAACATCGCACCCCGCCGCAAAAAGCCGGTGCAATATGCAGAAACAGATCGGCTAGAAAAGCGCCGCTGATGGCATGATCAGCGTGACGACAGCGCGTCAGCCAACGTCCCGTATCAGCAAGGCAAATTCATAAGAGGGGAACAGCAGTGTCAGCAGATAACGCCCTCCATTCGCCCGATTCAGCGCAACCTCACCGTGAGCACACTATGGAACCTGGAAACGCCCAGCTGAGCATGACCGTCCTGATGACCCCGGACATGGCCAACTTTTCTGGCAACGTACATGGCGGCACCCTGCTCAAGTACCTCGACGAAGTGGCCTACGCCTGCGCCAGCCGCTATGCCGGTAGCTATGTGGTGACCCTGTCGGTCGACCAGGTGATCTTCCGCGAACCCGTACACGTAGGTGAACTGGTGACCTTCCTCGCGTCGGTCAACTACACCGGCAACACCTCGATGGAGGTCGGCATCAAAGTGGTGACCGAGAACATCCGCGAGCGCTCGGTGCGCCACTCCAACAGTTGCTTCTTCACCATGGTTGCAGTCGACGACAATCGCCGCCCGGTGCCGGTGCCACCGCGCCAGCCGCATAGCAGCGAGGAAAAGCGTCGCTTCCTGCAAGGCCATCAGCGGCGCCAGATCCGCCAGGAGCTGGAGAAGCGCTACCAGGACCTGAAAACCGACGCGATCTAAAGCGCCAGCAACTGCGCCTCGAAGCGTACCCGTGGGTGCGCAATGCGGTCCTGAGCCCGCACCAGCTGCAATTCGTAGCTGGCGCAGGCCTGGGTTTCCAGCAGCACTTCATGCACCGCTGCAGCCGTGAACTCGAATGCCTGCACCCAGCTGTCGCCCAGCATTACACGGGCCAGGAACAAACCGGAGGTGAGGTCACCCACCCCCACCGGCTGGCGTGGAAACGCCAGCAGCGGGCGGCGTAGGTGCCAGCTGTGTTCGGCAGTCACCAGCAGCATTTCGAACTGGTCCTCGGCGCGCCCAGGGTAGGCCAGGTGCTTGACCACCACCACCTGCGGCCCACGCTTCAGCAAGCTGCGCGCCATGTTCACGCAATCTTCCAGTGACTGCGCGCGGCGCCCACAAAAGCTGTCCAGCTCCAGTTGGTTGGGGCACAGGATGTCCGCCCTGACCGCCGCCTCCTCGAGCAGAAACGCACTGACTTCGGGCGGGACGATGCAGCCCTTCTCCGGGTGCCCCATGACCGGGTCGCACAGGTACAAAGCCTTTGGGTTCACCGCCTTGATCCGCTCGACGCCGGCCAGGATCGCTCGCCCCTGTTCGGCACTGCCCAGGTAGCCGGAAAGCACCGCATCGCAGTGGCCCAGCTCGCCGATGTTGGAAATACCTTCCACCAACGCAGGAATTTGCGCCGGGGCAAGCACTTCACCCGCCCACTGGCCATACTGTGTGTGATTGGAGAACTGCACGGTATTGAGCGGCCAGACATTGACCCCGATACGCTGCATGGGGAACACCGCGGCGCTGTTGCCGGCGTGGCCGAACACCACATGAGACTGAATGGCGAGCAGGTGCGGGGTACGTTTCATGCGGGTGGTTTCCAAAGCTGTTTCAAGGATTGTACGCAGCGCAGTATGAACGCGATTGCCACCTGTACGACAGGCCAGGGACGCAGTTAAGCTGGATACACCTGTTTGGAGCATATGCAAATGTTGACCCTGGAGAACCTCTTCGTCCTGATGCTGGTAGCCACGGCAGGCGCCTGGTTGTGGCACAACCATGGGTTGCGCGAGAAAGCCCTGGAGCGGGTCAAACAGCATTGCGCCAAGCTCGACCTCGAACTGCTCGACGACGCCGTCGCACTCAAGCGCATCGCCTTTGTCCGGGATGCCAATGGCCGTAAACGCCTGGCACGCATCTATGCCTTCGAGTTCACCGTCACGGGCGAGCAGCGCCACCCCGGTACCGTGACCCAGTTCGGCGCCCACAGCGTGCAGATCGAGCTGGCACCCTACCCGTTCGAAATCAAGACCCCACCGCGCGCCGACAATGTCATCGAAATGCAGCAGTGGCGCCAGGAGCACAACCGCTGGCGCAACTGATCAGCTGACTTGGCATTCGCTCAACCCGGCATGCAGTGCGGGTTGCGATTGCGGCTGATCGAAAATCAGCTCGATACGCGTATCCCTGCGCCATTCGCTGGGCTGCCAGGCGGGCATGCCTCCATTGAGCCCATTGAATGATTGCCAGCCTTCCACACTGTGGATAACTCCCTTGGCGCGTCGCCATGGCCAGACGCGCAAGAACGCCTGTAACCGCTGTGGATAAAACTGTTGGCCAGGGTGCCAACGCCAGCCAATACTCCAACCTCCTTCCCCCTGTTGGCTAAGGCAGATGGGCTGCCTGGGGTCTGTCCAGAGTAATGCTGGGGCACTTTCAAGATTGTCGACAATCTTGTTATCTAGGAATGGGCTGTCAACAATCTGGGAAGATGCCTGCGGAAGGCCCGACAGAGGCAGCCAACCTTGCACTGTCCATATGATTTTCTTGTTTATAAATTCATTAGTTATCAACAACTTATCTGATTCATCCACAAGCTCTGACTTGTTGAAAACCACGTTCTCACAGCCATCGAAAGCCTGCTGTTGAGCCTCCGTGAGGGGCTCGTTTCTAGCCATGGCCAGGGCATCCACAACCATCAGAAGTGGTTGAATTGTCAGCACTCCAGCCCAAGGGGCTTGCTGTAGCTGAGCCAGCAGCTGTAATGGGTGGCCCAAGCCGGAAGGCTCGATAAACAACCTGTCGGGCCGGGATTTACGCAGCAAGCGCCCCAGGCCCACCTGAAATGGCATGCCGTTGACGCAGCACAGGCAGCCGCCTGCCACCTCGCCGATGGCTATGCCGTCTTCGTCACGGCTGAGCAAGGCCGCATCCAGGCCTACCAGGCCAAATTCGTTGATCAGTACAGCCCAGCGTTCATTGGCTGGGCGCTGGGCCAGCAGATGACGGATCAGGGTGGTTTTGCCAGCGCCCAGCGGGCCGGCAATTACATGGGTGGGAATGTTCTGCAGCATGGGGCGACTTCAGGCGGTGGTGATGCCTCACTATGCGCCGTCAGGCCAGCCAGTCAAGGCTGAGCAGTAGCCGCCCCTGTTGCCCTGAAGGGGACCGATGCACCAGGCCTGCGCCCTCGTTGCCCTGCCATTTCTCGCCTTTCAGTATCCCTACCTCGCCGGGCTGCAGGCGCTTTATGTTATCCACAGGAAGATCAGCTGTGTGTAACTCTCCACGCCGGCTATCCTGCTCTTGCAACCATTCACTACCCGGACCCGCATAGGTAGTGAGCAGGCGTAATGGCACGTTATCCACATGGAAGCGCGGGCACATAGGACCGTCCAGTACCCGCAGACGTAAACCGACCCGACGTGCGCCAACCAGGCAGGTGTACGCCGCCACCAACCACGTCACATCGGCAACGAAGGCCTCATAGCCAAGTAAATCCGACGCTTCACGCAGCAGATCGGGCAGTACTGGCATCTGCTGCTCGTCCACATCGATTACCCGCTGATCAGCCAGGGGCTGACCAAGGCTTATGGCCAATTCAGAAAAGTCCTGTAACTGTGCCGGCAGGCGCCGGCGCCAAACGGCCAGGTTCACGCCGTCCTGCAGCACTTCAGCCAGAACTTGCGGGCTATCGCCGTGCACCTGAAAGATATCCACAGCCCGAGTTGCCGCGTTCATGCCGCCTCCTCGTGCCATGGGCCAAACGGATCGGGCAGGCGTAACCAACCCATGTGGCCCAAGTCCATTTCCTGATCCGTCAACAGGCAGCCATCAAGGGCTGTGGATAATTTTCCGAAGTCGATATTCTGCCCGATGAACACCAACTCCTGGCGGCAATCACCGGTCTCAGCAGTCCAGTGTTTCAAGATCGCGCTGGTGTTATCCACATCCTGCGGCCACTGATCGCGCGGTACGAAGCGCCACCACCGGCCAGCCAGGCCATGGCGCATCATGCCGCCCGCTTGCGACCAGCTACCGGCTTCCTGATACTTGCTGGCCAACCAGAAAAAACCCTTGGAACGCAGTAACCGCCCGTTAGTCCAGTGAGTGTGGATAAAGTCGAAAAAGCGCTGTGGATGAAGCGGACGTCGTGCCTGCCAGGTCATGGCCGCGATACCGTACTCTTCGGTTTCGGGCACATGCTCACCGCGCAACTCCTGCAACCAACCCGGTGCCTGGGCTGCCTGATCGAAGTCGAACAGGCCAGTGTCCAGAATACGCGTCAGCGGCACCTGCCCCATGACCATGGGTACGATCTGAGCCCGGGCATTGAGGCTGCGCAGAATGGCGGTGAGTTCTTCGCGCTCATGTTGGCTGATAAGGTCGATCTTGCTCAGCAGCAGCACATCGGCGAATTCGACCTGCTCGATCAGCAGATCGCTGATTGACCGCTCGTCTTCTTCGCCCAAGGTTTCGCCACGGCTGGCCAGGCTGTCTGCCGCCTGATAGTCGCGCAGGAAGTTCAGGCCATCGACCACGGTGACCATGGTGTCCAGGCGCGCCATATCGGACAGACTGCGGCCCTGTTCGTCGCGGAAAGTGAAGGTTTCGGCCACCGGTAATGGTTCGGAGATACCGGTGGACTCGATCAGCAAATAGTCAAAACGCCCTTCTTCGGCCAGCCGCGCCACCTCTTCAAGCAGGTCTTCACGCAACGTGCAGCAGATGCAGCCGTTGCTCATCTCGACCAGTTTCTCTTCAGCGCGGTTGAGGCTGACATTGCGCTGCACCTCACTGGCGTCGATGTTGATTTCACTCATGTCATTGACGATGACCGCGACCCGCAGGTTGTCGCGGTTGCGCAGCACATGGTTGAGCAGTGTGCTCTTGCCGGCGCCCAGGAAGCCGGACAGCACGGTGACGGGGAGACGATTGGGCATGGCGAACCTCTTCAGGCAGACGCATTCGAAACGATGCATTGCACAATGTTATAAAGTAACAATACAATTTCGCCAAGCCGTTCTCGACGGACGAGTGCTCACCGGGGATGAAAAATGAATCTGCCAAGCGTCTTGGCGTTGCTGATGCTGGTCATGCCGACTTCACTGCTGGCTATGCCAAAAGGCAGTGCATTGGCGCTTTGTACGCGAAGCGCCACGCTGCTCGCCTGCCAGGACGGCAAAGGCAGTTACTACAGCGTGCGCACCGAAGGCAGCACGTTCTACCTGCGCGGCTACGACTTCGACAGCCGGCGCCTGTGGGCACAAACCAACAGCCGCTACGGCACATTGACCTTTTTTACCGGCCTGGCCAGCGATGGAGAGGCCTGGGTGGGTTACAGCCGCCGCGTTGGCTGGACCACTTTGAACCGCGTATCCAGCTCCAGCGGGCAGCGCTTCAATCTGCATTGCAGTTTGATCGGCGGTTGCCGTTGATGCCTTTACTTGCTTGGAAAGCCAAATGACTCAGCTCAAGCTCCCCGATATCGCCGCACAAACTCAAGCGTATGCCGTGCCATTGAATTGGGTTGGCATGTGCGGAATCGCCCTGCCAGTGCAATTCGAAGGGCGCACCGCGGCTGCCAAAGTCGACGCAGGAGTTAGCCTGGTAGACGGCAGTTCACGCGGCATACACATGTCGCGGCTTTACCTTGCGCTGGGGTCATTGGAACACCAGCCTCTCACACCACTCGCCATCCGGCAGCTTCTGGAGGATTTCCTCAGCAGCCACGCAAGCCTTTCTTCCGCAGCCTACTTGCGCTTCAGCTTCGAGCATCTGCTGAACAGGCCCGCCTTGATCAGCCCATTGGCGGGCTGGAAAAGCTACGCCGTAACGGTAGATGCCAGGATCGAAAATGAAGTGTTCCACGTGGAACTATCCGTTTCTGTTCCTTACTCCTCAACCTGCCCATGCTCGGCTGCACTCGCACGGCAGCTGATTCAGCAGCAGTTTCAGACGCACTTCAGCGAACAGAAAATCGAAAAAGCTGCAGTACTGCAATGGCTTGGCAGTGCCGAAGGGATTGTTGCTACGCCTCATAGCCAACGCAGTACCGCGCAGGTTCAGGTACGGCTAAACAGCAATCAGCAGGTGTTGCCCATCACCGAGTTGATCGACCGCATAGAGGCTAGCCTGGGGACAGCGGTGCAAACCGCCGTAAAGCGCGCAGACGAGCAAGCCTTCGCGTTGGCCAACGGGCAAAACCTGATGTTCTGTGAAGACGCCGCACGCCGCCTGCATAAGGCTCTACGGCAAATGGAATGGAGCACAGCCTTCAAACTACGCGTGGAACATGCAGAGAGCCTGCATGCCCACGACGCTGTAGCAACCAGCCAGTGGCAATGGGACGTCAGCTGCGCGGTTTGACCGTGCCGCAGTCATTGCCCAGCCACACCGCACGGGTGTTCATGCTGCCTTGCTGCTGCACACCCGATGCGTTGAATGTGCCGCTTACCTGGGTAGTGAATTCCCGATCACTGAGGAATGTGGCCTGGCCACTCCCTTGGGCCTTCGGGCAACTGAACTGAAACTTCCACACATTACCGGTGCGGTCTGTGATCTTCTGCGTGCAACCTGACTTCGGGTCCTGCAGCGGGATGTCGTTGGTTGCCACCTGTTCTGGCGTCAGGCACGAACGTACACCCTTACCGCCTACGCTTACCCCCTGTTTGGCCAACACCCCTTCCATCATTGCGCGCTGCTCTGGCGGCAGGTTCTTCAACTGGCCGAGCATGAATTCCATGTCGGGTAGCGGCTTGCCATCGACCTGCATATTGCTGGTGGTCAGCTCCCACAAACCTGGTTGCAGCATCTGGGCATGCACCAGCGGGCTGCTCATACCTAGGGCCAACGCCAACAGTGGCAGACGAATCTTCATGGACGAACGCTCCTGGAAAAAAGCCGGCCAAGCGGGCCGGGCTGAGCCTTAGACGCCAAATCCACCTTCGGGTTGCAAGGCGGACCGGGAACGTGTTCTGTTACCTCAAGTGTACTCGGCAAGCAGGATGCATATGGATTACCACAGCCCCTACTTCTTTGGTTACCTACTCGGCCTGATACATCTGCTGGGGATCGTAGCCGCACTGCACGCGGTGTTCACCGTGCGGACTGCCCAAGGCGCGATTGCCTGGGCCATGCCCTTGTTCTTCATCCCCTACCTCACCTTGATTCCCTATCTGGTCTTCGGTGCCCGATCGTTCTATGCCTACATCAAGGCGCGGCGCCAGGCCAACCAGGAAATGCACGTGGCCATGGCCAACCTCAACTGGCGGCCCTGGGTTGAGGAAGCCCTTACTGCCCGTGAGTCGGAAAGCTACGCAGCCTTGCGCGCCATGCCCAAGCTGGGTCGCATGCCATGCCTGGCAAACAACCAGGTGAAACTGCTGATCAATGGCCAGGCCACATTTGATGCCATTTTCGCTGCCATCGAGAAAGCCCGCGATGTGGTGCTGGTGCAGTTCTTCATCATTCATGACGACACCCTTGGCAAAGCGCTGCAGCAACTGTTGTTACGCAAGGCCGCCGAAGGGGTGCAGGTGTTCGTGCTCTACGACCGTGTCGGCAGCCACGCCTTGCCGGCCAGTTACAGCCAGGTGCTGCGTGACGGTGGTGTGCAGATCCATGCCTTCGCCACCCGCCGCGGCTGGTTCAATCGTTTCCAGGTCAACTTCCGCAACCATCGCAAGATCGTGGTGGTGGATGGCCTGGTCGGTTTCATCGGCGGGCACAACGTGGGTGACGAGTACCTGGGTAAGCACCCGCAGCTTTCACCCTGGCGCGACACCCATGTGCAGATTAGCGGGCCGGTGCTGGCCTGCCTGCAAGAATCGTTCGCCGAAGACTGGTACTGGGCCACGCGCCAGCTACCGCCACTGATCCTGCCAGATGCCTACCCGGACAACGGTGTCCTGTGCCAGGCCTTGGCCAGCGGCCCGGCAGACCCACAGGAAACCTGCTCGCTGTTCTTCCTTGAAGCAATTCACTCCGCCACCCGCAGAGTGTGGATCACCAGCCCTTACTTCATTCCTGACGAGGCCGTGTTCGCCGCCTTGCGCCTGGCGGTGTTGCGAGGGGTCGATGTGCGCGTGCTGATTCCATCACGGCCGGACCACCGCATTGTCTATGCCGCCTCCAGCCTGTTCGCCTTTGAAGCGGTACGCGCAGGGGTGCGCGTGTTCCGTTACCAGCCAGGGTTCCTGCATCAGAAGGTGGTGTTGGTGGATGACGACGTCAGTGCGATTGGCAGTGCCAACCTGGACAACCGCTCGTTCCGCCTGAACTTCGAAATTACCCTGCTGACAGTCGACCGCAGCTTCGCCGACCAGGTCGAGCACATGCTGAACGATGACTTTGAACAGGCACGGGAGATTACTGCAGAGGACAGCCGCGATACGCATCGACTGCAACAACTGGGGATGCGCATTGCGCGGCTGATTTCACCGATTCTCTAAAAGCGTGTTTTTACTTAAGTCCCAGTGGAAGCGCACTCGCTCACTTCCACTGGGACTTGAGTAATCAGCGATACAGGTCCTCACGCGTCCAGGGCAGGTTATGGTGCCCATCGGCGTATGGCTTCACCGCCAAGATTTGGTGCAGGTTGATCCAACCCTTCTGGAAGGCATAGGCACACCCGGCCAGGTACAACCGCCAAATACGCAGTGTCTTCTCGGGCACCAGCGCCGCCGCCTTGTGCAACTGGTTTTCCAGGTTCTCGCTCCAGTGGTGCAGGGTCTTGGCGTAGTGAAGGCGCAGGCTTTCCACATCCACCACTTCCAACCCCGCTTCACAAATACTGGCGCTGATCATCGACAGGTGCGGCAACTCGCCGTGGGGGAACACATAGCGGTCGATGAACTCACCAGCACCTCGCCCCACCGGTCGGCCATCGACGTGCTTGGCGGTAATGCCGTGGTTCATTACCAGCCCCCCTTCCCTCACAGCGCCGAACAGCTTCTGGCAGTACAGCGCCAGGTTGGCATGCCCGACATGTTCGAACATGCCCACGCTGACAACCTTGTCGAAGCGGCCATCCTGGGGCAGGTCACGGTAGTCGAGAATCTGCAAGTCGACCTTGTCGGCTAGCCCCTCGGCCTTGACGCGCTGGCGACCCAGCTTGAGCTGCTCCTTGCTCAAGGTAATGCCGAACACCTTGGCGCCATACTCGCGGGCCGCAAAACGCGCCAGCCCTCCCCAGCCGCAGCCAACGTCGAGCAGGTAGTCGCCGGCATCGAGGCGCAGCTTGCGGCACAAGTGGTCGAACTTGTCCTGCTGCGCCTGGTCGAGCGTGTTGTCGGGCTCGCGGAAGTAAGCGCATGAATAGGCCATGTCCTGATCCAGCCATAGCTGGTAGAACGCGTTGGAGACGTCATAGTGATAAGAGATGGCTTCGGCGTCAGTGCTCTTGTCGTGGGCAAGCCTCTGCGGCAGCACTTCTTCCTCACCGGCCAGCAATGCTTCGCTCAGCTCATCACACACGCGGATGGCCTCGCCAATATCGCCCTCCAGCTCCAGCTTGCCTTCAACAAATGCGGTGCCTAGCTGATCCATGCTTGGATGGGTCAACTGGCTGATGAGCTGTGGTTCCTTGACCAGGATGGTGACCTGCGGGCTAGGCCCCAGATCGAACTGGTTGCCGTCCCACAGTTTCAGCCGCAGCGGCAGATGCAGGCTCTGCAATGCCGGTGGAAGTTGAGCAAGCATGAACAACCCTCCTATCCCTAATTGACTACGACGCCTGATATTTCGAACGTCGCCGCAACAGAGTAGTTCATTGGTGGGATGTTTCCTCTAAACAAGACCATGGTCTAGAACCAACTGTTCTTATCCATGCAGTGGATTGTATACAATCTTTCCTTCTCAGCTTAACCTTATGCCCCTCTCGCGCTTCTACATCCTGGAGTTGAACCCATGAAATCTTATGACGTGGTGATCATCGGCGGTGGCCCTGGCGGCTACAACGCCGCCATCCGCGCTGGCCAGCTGGGCCTTAGCGTCGCCTGCGTGGAAGGCCGCTCGACCTTGGGCGGCACCTGCCTGAACGTTGGTTGCATGCCTTCCAAGGCACTGCTGCATGCTTCCGAGCTTTACGAAGCCGCCAGCGGTGACGAATTCGCCCACCTCGGTATCGAAGTCAAGCCCACCCTCAATCTCGCCCAGATGATGAAACAAAAGGATGAGAGCGTGACCGGCCTGACAAAGGGCATCGAGTACCTGTTCCGCAAGAACAAAGTCGACTGGATCAAAGGCTGGGGGCGCCTGGATGGCGTGGGCAAGGTCGTGGTCAAGGCCGAAGACGGCAGCGAAACTGCGCTGCAGGCCAAGGACATCGTCATCGCCACCGGCTCCGAGCCAACCCCCCTGCCAGGCGTGACTATCGACAACCAGCGCATCATCGACTCGACCGGTGCGCTGTCGCTGCCGCAAGTGCCCAAGCACCTGGTCGTCATCGGTGCCGGCGTAATCGGCCTTGAGCTGGGTTCGGTCTGGCGCCGGCTGGGTAGCCAGGTCACCGTCATCGAATACCTCGACCGCATCTGCCCAGGCACCGACACGGAAACCGCCAAGACCCTGCAGAAGGCACTGGCCAAGCAAGGCATGGTGTTCAAGCTGGGCAGTAAAGTGACCCAGGCTACTGCAAGTGCCGATGGCGTGAGCCTGACGCTGGAGCCTGCCGCTGGCGGCACCGCAGAATCGCTGCAGGCCGATTACGTGCTGGTGGCTATCGGCCGCCGCCCTTATACCAAAGGGCTGAACCTTGAAAGCGTGGGCCTGGAAACCGACAAGCGTGGCATGCTCGGTAACGAGCACCACCGCACTTCAGTGCCAGGTGTGTGGGTGATTGGCGACGTCACGTCCGGCCCGATGCTGGCGCACAAGGCCGAAGACGAAGCGGTAGCCTGCATCGAGCGCATCGCCGGCAAGCCCCACGAGGTCAACTACAACCTCATCCCTGGCGTGATCTACACCCGCCCAGAGCTGGCCACCGTGGGCAAGACCGAGGAGCAGCTCAAAGCAGAAGGACGCGCCTACAAGGTCGGCAAGTTCCCCTTCACCGCCAACAGCCGGGCCAAGATCAACCACGAGACCGAAGGCTTCGCCAAGGTCATCGCCGATGCCCAAACCGATGAAGTACTGGGCGTACACCTGGTAGGGCCAAGCGTCAGTGAAATGATTGGTGAGTTCTGCGTGGCCATGGAGTTCTCGGCCTCGGCAGAAGACATCGCCCTCACCTGCCACCCGCACCCGACGCGCTCCGAGGCCCTGCGCCAGGCAGCGATGAATGTGGACGGCATGGCGATGCAGATCTGACCGCAGCTGTTCGCAGCAGTGGCCATTCAAGATCAGGATGCAAGCGGCCAGGTTAACGTAGCCATTGATTGTGAATGACGATCCTGATCGTATGCCTGGGTGCGCTGTTTCCTCGAAAAGGTCGCGGAAAGCTATGCAGCTATGGTCTAGCTGGCCTGCTCTATTCGGTGTTTGCGACATCTCTTTTCGTACAGAGCCTAGCCCCTGTCTGAAAAGCCTTGATTCTCGGTGATGCTCCTTTGAAAACCGCCCAGGAATGCTCATTTACTCCAGTAAACTGCGCTTCCTCGGCGGTTTCGCCTTGCCTGACCATCTTCTCAGACTCTTCAAAAAGAGCCTAGAACCCTCATTACTCACAAAAATCTGCTTTGTTTTTTTCGCCTCAATTGCACATTCTCTTGTCTAATTTCCCCTGTTTTCTGTTGAAAGTAGTAAATAGCACAATGACAGATACTATTGCTAAAGTTCCCCAACCATAAGCATAGGTACCAAGGCTATCCCGTGATAAGCCAATAATCGGGGGAATCAATACAACGGAGAGCTGATTAGCTGTCATGGCCATTCCCAGCGCAAAACCCTTGCGATCAGCAGGAGCAGTTTCTGCAATGTAAGCTACCCATGGACCGTACCATCCGTATGCAAAAAAACCAGTGAACGCCATAAAAACACTTAGCATTAACAAATTTTTTGTATTCAAAAAGGGTAACAGCATCAATATGGCCGCTACCGCACCGAGACAAGTCATCACGGGGTAGTACCTTCCTGACTCACAATGATCACTCCAAGCCGCTAGGACAACCCTTCCGACTATGCCTGCCCCTAGCACCACGAAGAACATCATCGTCGCAGTAGATCTATCAAGCCCAACTGAGGTATAAAGATACAAAACTAAGAAGACTGAAATGGCATACTGTGAGGCAGTGAGACTAGCACCGGACACCATGATTTTTCTCATGGCAGGTTCGGTTACCATAGACAGTCGGGACACAGCCGCCAATTTTAGATTGATTTTTTTTCTTTCGATGCCCTGACTTATCTCAGGTTTTTTATACAGCAAAACAAATAAGATGGCACCAAACAACGCTACAAGTCCGCCCACCAAAAAAGCTGTTTGAACAGAGTATTGGCTGGCAAAAAATGGAAGTAGTAACGCGGCCATGGCGCCGCCCAGGGGTAATCCAGCTTGTCGAATACCCATTGCAAAACCTAGCTGACTACCTTGAAACCAATTAGATACAGACTTGCTTCCTCCGGGCTGAGCCGTGCTGTATCCAAAACCTAATAGTACTAGGATCATAAGCAATTCAGTGTAAGAATTTGCCAGCGCTGCGCAGCACAATGAAACGCCAACGATTACTGTTCCTACACCAACAACAAATCGCTCACTGTACCTATCCAATAGCTCGCCAGCAATCAATAGACCAAAAAGCGGAATCAACTGTGCTGCCGAAACCAATGTGCCGATCTGCCAATTACTGAGGCCCATCTCGGACTGAACATTTAACGCGATAGCCCCAAAGCCTTGAACGAAAAAACAAGCGCTAGCTTGTGCAAAAGTAGCCACAGCTAAAATTACCCAACGATAATTCTTATTTGGAAAATTCATGCGTCAAATCCCCCACTTCTAAAAACCTGACACTAAGACGTTGCGTTGACATTTGAAGTTCTCTGCCTGCACCAATGAAATTTCCAGTTTCTAACAACGTATGTTAGTTGACTGACCAACCAACGATCAAAAATTAGCGGTCAAGGTTTTGATGTCTGTGCAGAAGCCATTTTTCGAAAACACCTTGCGATAGCCAATAATATCTTGCTTACTTGTAAAGATAACAGCTTTTAAAGGCTGGCTAATGGAAGCGTGCTTTTTTTTCACTGTAGATGCGACCCGCAGAGCAACTTTTTTTGCAGGGTCGAGCCAATTCTGAACGGATGGGAATATCCCTTCCAAGTCTTTAATTACATGAGGGAAGTGAGTGCAACCAAGGATAACTGTGTCAATTGAAAATCGCTGTTTTGTAGTGAGATGGTCATCCACAAGCTTAGTGAAACTAGCAAAACTTGCTACCTGCCCTGCCAATCGGGCTTCAGACAGTGCTACCAACGGCTGCGCAGCTATTGGCCATATATTGGCCCGATTTCTTGTTATGGCCATCGCGCGGCGAATATACCTACTCTTAACCGTGCCGGGAGTGGCAAGTAATACGATATTTTTTTGGTCGGAAATTTCAACAGCTTCCTCTAGGGGGGCGTTATTAAGAAACAGTGCTGAACACATGAGTCTAGACCATAGTCCTTCATAGCGACGGAAGCGGTATTACACGCTACAACGATAGCTAACGGCCTAATTTGTGTATAGAGCTGATCAATTAAATGCTGTACCCTTTGAGAAATTTCAGCCCCGGACTTGCTACCGTACGGGAACCATTCATTATCTACCACATAGAGTATACTTGCCTCAGGAAGTAGAAGTTCCAGTTGCCGGGACAGTGTTAGCCCCCCTACGCCAGAATCCAATACTACAATTGGCCGCTTCGCACTCAACCATTGACTGCTATATAGTTTATTTTCGTCATCCAGCCAAAAGCTGAAGGCAATCGCCAGTGAACTATTGAGGATATGCATCGGCCTTCACCCTATGCATTGATAGCGCGAGTATCTACCGAGTCCCGCATTTCTCGGGACTTCCTCAGGCTTGATGCGAATACAACCCGAGATAGCCAACGGGCGCCACCACCGTAATTAGCATTGAACGAATCACGTGCATGTACACACCGGTAGTTATCGATGAAGACACAATCCGCTTGCTCAAGTATGAGTGTCACGCGATTTTCTGAAAAGTGATTTAAGAGTTTTTCCAACGCTTGACGTTCGATGCCTTCATATTCCCCGACATCCAAAGTGGCTGCATTAATTTTTACACAGGGTGCGTCTCTATGGCCAAATAGAATTGTCTGGGCGTTTTCTTCGACCACGTCAGATGTGTTGTGTATTGGGTTGTGAGAAATTCTAAACCTCGACTCAAATAGCACATTCATTTCTTCCTCGCTAAGCTTGATGCCATCAATGCTCGAAAGAACTGTCGCTGCACGTTCATCATTACGCATGCACACGAGCCCTAAGTACTCTGGTCGAGCAGGGTGAAATGCATCTTCTACATGGAATCCAAAATCGAGAACAGACCCAGAACTTGAATTGGCAATGCATCCATACCCTTTAAACGGTATAATATTGTTATACAGGCTACCCCCGCGCTGCGAAGTGAATCCGATACCTTCGCCCAGTAATGACCCGTATAGGCCATGCAAGATTTTTGCGTCACTCAAACAATAGTCTTCTTCTAATTCAATATACCCTTTTGGCGTTGCCCCTGCACCATGTCGAAGAACGGGATTCCCGGAAACTAGAAGAGCCGCAAATTCTTCTTTTCGTTTGAAGTCGTAGAATACTTTACGAATGCTTCGTGGCAATTCTTGGGCATACAGAACTGCTTTTTCCATAAAGCTGTACTGATTTGTCATTCCGGGCTCTTTAATAACCTCATCCAACAAACCCCGAACTTGCAGTTTTTCATAATGGGTAAGAACAAGCTTCTTTACTTCAGTCACCACAATATGTTACCCCTTCGTATCTGTGATCAAACCTGTCGAAACCTATCTTAGGCACTGGTCGAAATTTAAGACTCCACGTCCTTCGATTGACCGTAGACTTGGAAATTGGCAACCTTTTCTGTCTTATATTTAATGTCGAAAAATATCCAATCACGGTTGTTTTGATGTAAGAATTACGATAAGGAAATTTGCTGGGCATGGTCAATATTCAAAGACGTAGGGTATTTCTTATTCTTTTGTGCGAAAAATAAAATCGCGGATTTTGAAAGCATTGAAAGCTATAATTTTGCGGAACAAAAAATGCACCACTTCGAAAGATGCGGTGCATTTAAATGAGAATAGGGGCAAGTAGCTTGGTCCAGAACGTACACGTTGAAACGTATGACGCTGCGAACTCTACAAAATGCTTCAGCGGGGTAGTAATTGGGTTTCCGGAATTTCGTACAAAACCTAGAATATCTTCAAAACTCTCGCAGACCTCAGAATATCTAAGTCAGAGTCGTGGAACTGTAAGTAAAGGTTTCGTTCAACATCCGAAAGGGGCATTTCATCAGGTTGGATTCGCAACAGCACGGGTTGCGGGTCCCTGAAGAGCAGAAAAGGTAAGGGGCGAAGCTTCAGACGAAGGGCCGGAAGCCTCGCAGGAGACGATGAGATGGACCTCACCGGCTCCTGCGACAGCTTTAATTCTCTAAACCCAATTTTGTGATCGTAGACATTAAAGTCTGTCTCGTATCAGCACGAATCTTGGGGCCTGTAGCGTGGTGGAATGAGTTTTAAAGTCTGTCTCACCCTACCGCTGGGGAAGCTTTTCGGTTCTGAAAAATATTAAAAACTGTCTCGCATCCAACCAGAAGCAACCCTCAGCCTGACGATGAACAGGTAGGCCGCGCAGAATGCGTAACCTGAAGAGGTCTGCTCTGAAACTCTGTTGGCAATGGTCTCCCCTCAGAGACCCTTGTAAGCCCGGCCCAGATGGCGGGCTTTCTGCTTTCTTGCTGCAATGCTAGGGGAGCAGTGGCCAGCATACCGATCCCAGCGGCGCCTTTGTGAAAGCGGGATTCTCCTTATAGAAGCGTAGGCGACTCGCACGCATTACAGGTCGGGGTAATTGGCTTCCTCTCTCGACTGAGTCTCATGCCATTCCTCCCAATGCTTCCGCACTGCTTTAAATTGCTCGGGACAGACGGTACGGGGCCTGTACTCTTCAATATCTCGCGTATCTGTCGCAAACAAGTAGTAATGGGCCCCGGTCAAAATCATCGTCCTAAAAAAAGCTGCTTCAGCCAGACTCAGCGTGGTGCCGCGCCGAGGGCACGGTGAGCCAACACACGTGAACAGAAGATGCTTGGGACTGAGTGGCATGAACAGCTGTGTGCCTGGAACATCCCAACCGCCTTCAAGACTAAATGTTCCATTCGCTCCAGCTCCTACCCTCATGAATGGGTTATCGGACGTTGGCCAGGTGACTCCTGGCGGCGCGTGGAGGATGGTCCAACGATGATTTGGCATCCGATTGATAGTGCCCTTGAGCACTTGTTCAATCTGCCAGAGCCAAAACTTCCGCCCGACCAGAATCTCGGCTTTGATGCCTTCTTCGCCATCCTCATTCTTCACACGATGAATCTTCAGCGGAAGTTTGCAGTGTGGGTCTAAAACCGGAGGGGGTTCAAGTTGAACTCCAGCGGCTGACGCTGCCTCGATTTTGCGCACTGACGATTCCATGACCTCAGTTAGCAATGCCTCAAGCGTTTCATTTTGGCGTTTGATAAAGATCTGCATTTGCGCAGGAGTACGGACCGATTGCGCAACAGCAAAGCGGAACAAATTGTTCCAATCCTCTCGGGTCAACCGCGACTCGCTCACTACCTTTTCGATGGATGCCAGTCCAGGAGTTTCGAAGTCACGTTCAAGCCATCGCTCGACTTCGTCGCTGGCTTCAGAGCCAGACAAACGAGTATAAAGATGCCGAAGCACCGCCACGCTTTTGGTTGAATGCGGCTTCCAAATCGCGCTTTTTTCATGGGGTACTAGCAGACGATAGGCAAGGACTTTTCCCTCTATCGTCCAGTGCTTCAGATACGACTGCGGTACGTAATGGTTGTCCTTTTTGAAGCCTTTCATTCCCTTCTACTTCCTCAAATGCCTTGCCACTTGGCAGCCGTGCTCGCAGGCGTGGCTCGCCAGCGACCCTTATCCCGAAGCATCCTGGACGAAGTCCAGCGTCGCCCCTATTTCCTTTTTGTTGGCATGCCGTTTCCCGCCTCGCGCATCAGCTTTCTCGGCAGCCGCTTGCTGATCATCAGGAGATGGCCAACGAGTACCAAATCCCCTCACCAAATAGCGGTTAGTCCGGTCAAATTCGTACTCGCTCTGGAATTCACCTGGCCTGAACGATATCAGCCGGGAATCGTACAATCGGGTGTTGGGCCATGCAAGCTAACAGTTCCTTGGCACACTCTCCCATAACTCTCTTCGCTTACGTGAGAATGCAATGTTCCCTAGTATTTTTTAGCAGTTCGTATTCTTGGTGAAAGTTATAGCTTGTCTGGCGGACTTGGGTGTACCAGTGGTTTTTTCAGTCATGTAAGTTGCAGCTTTATAATTTAAGGTGGCGATGATTTCATCCTACTGGCGATTTTCGAAAGTGGTGCTATTCTGAAAGTCATGAAAATTTCTCGATGCGCCATCGGTAGTAAATGAAGTGTAGTAGAGATATTTAATGGTGATTTACTTCTAAGATTTAATAATCGAAATCAGAAAGCTGTTATCGATTACAAGGAGTTGCTATGAGTCGAAACATTTTGGCGCCTCTTATTCCCGTGTGCGAGGGGAAAGAAAACGATCTATCAACTGGCTCGGCGCAACACATTATTGAGTCAGATTTGATCGACTCACAGAATGACGCATTTCCGCTTAATAGTTGCGTGCGAAGGGGTTTGGTAAGCTGGTCGATGGAGGGTAGCCAAAGTAATCGATCTGTAGACACGCAAGGGCCGTTTGATAAGCGCGCATTCCGATATGACGGCGTAACAGACCATGAGTGCCCTGGCAATCAAAACACGCCCGCATTGCCCTCGATTTGGTTTGTAGAGGAGGTGAAGGGTTTCAGAATGGTTCTTTCCGAAGAGTGGTATTCAGGTGACGCGAATCACACTAGATATACGTTATTTTTTGATATGCAGTTTATAAGTGTTTCTCAATCATTTGGGATAGCTGCGGGGCGGAGATGTAAAGGCGGAGTTCAGGATACTGAAGGAGACATGGCGATTACCTTATCCCTGCGCCAGCGTCGTGTTGCTGATAAGCATATTTTAATGGTTTTTTCTCTTGCCGGAACAATCTGGAAGGATCAAGAGGGTGGGATTGGTAATTTCATTTTAAATATATTAAATGGGACAAATAACCAGCTATTGCACTCTGAGCCGATACTTGCTCCATATCGAAAAGTCATGCTTTTGACAGATATTTATTCAACTGATCTTGTCCCTGATGGGCATGAATTCAAGGTTGAGATAAGACATGACTGTGTTCATAAAACCCAGTCTCTAGGTAAGTACTCGATGGCAGGGGCTAGATTTGATTCCTGCTTGGCGATAGAAACTGCGAGGCAAGAGATATAGGGAGGTTGATATGAGTGATATATCGTGCGGATTAGCGGTGGAGGATCTCGATTCGATTGCAAAAAAAATTAGGGAAAAATTTCCTTCGCTGCTTCCTGGCGAAGATACTGATTATCCAGCTTTCCACGCACCGGAAGCACAATTGATAGAACGTGCCATACAGGTAAATTTGGGAGCTAGTTTATCCTGCTTTGCAATGGAGCAACTGTTAGAAGAAGCTGCAGTTTTGGTATCAAGATGTGCTCAGGCAAGAGAGCTCAAGTTGGATCTTGAGGCCAAGGCGCTTGATTTTTGGCTTGAAGTTGAGAGTCTGGAGGCACAAGAGTTAGTCCGCCGACGGCAGATTGCCGCTGGAGAGTTCTCGCTGTCAGGTCATACGAGCCGATTAGAAGCTGAACTTCACGATACCTCAGAACAAAGCTTTTCAGAGGCGCTTAAACTTAAGCGCATTGCCGAGAGTATCCGGGGTACTGGAAGTAGACTGGGACAGGAGCGTGTCCAGCTCTCGGGTTCAGTAGCATCTCTGTCAGCATATACTAATTTTGCAGCTGTAAGAAAAGCTGCTGAAGAACTAGCTGAGAATACCTTGAGCTGTGAGTTGATTTCTGCTCAGGCAGATACATTTTCTACAAATCCAAGCGTGGTGTTCCACTCAAAAATGAAAGAGGTAGCAGATAGCCGAGTAAAATACGAGCTAGTTAATGAGGCGGCGAAAGGCGATCTATTCGAAATTGAAGTCAGCGCGCGGAAAAAGCGGGCCGCATTTGCGGTTCAGCCAGGAGTTGGTCTGAACTATAGAGAGCGAATGCTTGAGAATCAGGCTCTCTTCGAAAGGGATTTTATAAGTGCTTACAGTCGGGCGGTGGCAGTAAGGGAAGGTTTTGAGTCGATATTGGGTATTTCAGTTCCCATTCCTGGTCCAGCGGCTTCGCTTTCCGATTTTATAGTTTGGATCAGAGAGCGTACTGAGGATCTAGCTAGTCTTTCAGGGCGCGAAATTGTTACCTCTATTTCTTTTTCACTGCGTACACTATGTGGTGCTCAAGGATGGCAAGAAGGCGTAGCAACGGGAAGTTTTATATTTAACGTTCCAGCCTCGCAATTTGGCGATCTAAAGTGCGTCCGGATAAGGGGAGCAAGAAGTTTCTTGAAGACTAATGCTGTAGGTTCTTGGTGCCTCAATTACAATCTTCCGACATCGGCTGAAATTATCCAGCTTGATGGTAAAAGCAAAATTTTATCTCAAGATAACAGCGCTTGTCTTTGGTTTGGGAGTGTGACGTCCCGTCGCCCAGATCATAGAGAGGCAAGCTGTGGCGGGCGCTCTGTCGTCGGTAGATCTGTTATTGGTCAGTGGACTGCTTTGGTGGCGTCGCAGTCTGATGAGGGCGAACCTCTTTCTGTGATTGATGACATTAAAATTGAGCTCGATATTATTGCTTATAGGTAGGCTGCTATGCCTGATAGGACTTTGACTCTCCATAATAGTAATGACTTGCTTCGCTTTAATTATTTGGCTGGTCTAAATTCGCTGCCGCCGGAACGATCTGATGCATATGTTGTTCGTGTATGGGGATTTCGACCGACTGATTTGTTGGAAAACTCAGTCGAAGTCGTGGGGCAGGGCTTTGCTGAACATTTAGCACGAGAAAAACCATCCGGCGCGCCAGGCATTGATATTGACGTCAGGTATAATACAGAGCATCTCCCAACGTGGGAGAGACCTATCGTTAGATCACCGGTTAGCGGAGAAGTAATTTTTTCAGGCGGTCAGTATGGCACTGTGCGTATAAAAGATAAGAATGGTTATGAGCACAGGATTCTTCACATGTATCTGGATTCTGAGGGGCCAATAGGTGGGCGCGTTTTCCCTCTCGGTAAATATGTAAAAAGAGGTGATCCGATCGGTGTGATTGGAGATGTTCACCCTCTCCGAAAAATCCGTGATCATGTGCATTATTCGGTAATAAAGCCAGATGGTGGCTTCGCAGATCCCAAGAAATTATATTTCGGTGAGGATGGTGCAGTTGAGCGTTACAAGTCATTTGAAGACCAACTCTTGGACAGCCTAATTCAGCGACGCAATGAACTAAGGCAGCAGGACTACGATAGAATTGATGCTCCCGATGTGTCTGGGCTCGCATGAGCTATTGGTAAACGCAGTATTCAAGTCGGCCCAGGAAGTCATCAAGGAGTTCTAGGTTGTCTTGGTCTTCGAGCAGGTCAATCGGCCTTTGCCGTCAAGCCCCATGGCAGGTTTAGTGAGCCATTGCTCGGATAGGTTGGGTGAACCTAATACGGCTAATGCTTTTGCATGTGCATACGCTGGGCGCAGGACCTGAATGCGTTGATCGTATGTGAGGTGCTTTCCTTAGACATCTCTAAGCCTCATAAGAGGCCCAAATAGAAGGTGCCCCGCAGATGTCGCCCAGCGCTTGGACATGCACCGTGCACAGCCTTTACGCCTGGCTCTAGGTCTACAGGGGCATTTATTTAGCTCTGCCATTCGCCCAGTCTTTCGGCGATCCGGGCCTCTAGAGCCTCCACTGATACACCATGGCTCAACACGAATTTTTCCGAAAGCGCGGAGATTTCCTTCAGTAGTCGCCCAGCTTCGTCCAACATAGATTGCAGCCTTCTGTGAAGATCGCTGTAGGCAACGTCGTCATCCAGAGCTTTCTTGCTATCTGCGTTTGAGCTATGTACCAACCAGTTTCGGTCCTTTAACAAGGCCTGGAACCTCTCCAGTACGTCATTAGGAATGTGTTCACTTTTGGATAGGCGCGAAATGCTACCTCCAAAGGTCTTCTTCTGGGCGTCGGTTACAAGGAGGTTGCCTTCTGAATCGCCCCTGGTTTCGTAGACACCTCCAAGCCTCATAATGAGGCCCAAATAGGAGGTGTCATGAGTCGTCAGCGTTACCCCGAAGAATTCAAAATCGAAGCGGTCAAGCAAGTGACCGAGAAAGGCAAGACTGTCGCCGATGTTGCCCAGCGCCTGGGCATGTCTGTTCACAGCCTCTACGCCTGGATCAAGCTCTACAGCAAACCCCAAGAGCAGCGTCAGCAAGACGATGAGCAGCAAGCCGAACTGCGCAAGCTTCGCGCAGAACTCAAGCGCGTGACTGAAGAGCGAGACATCTTAAAAAAGGCCGCCGCGTACTTTGCCAAGGAGTGCAACTGAAGTACGCCTTCATCAAGAAGCACTCGACGGATCACCCGGTGCGGCGCCTATGCCAAACCCTAAAGGTGCATCCCAGCGGCTACTACGCCTGGCTGACCGAGCCTCAATCTGCCCGAGCAAAAGAAGATCATCGTCTGCTTGGCTTGATCAAACATGCTTGGCTCGAAAGCGGAGGTGTGTACGGCTACCGCAAAATTCATGATGACCTGCGTGAGCTGGGAGAGACATGCGGGCGCAATCGAGTCGGACGCTTGATGCAGGCAGAGGGGTTGCGTTCGCAAACGGGCTATCGGCGGCGTCCAGGGTTTTACGGTGGAAAGCCAACAGTGGCCTCTCCCAACCATCTCGCGCGGCAGTTCAAAGTCAGTGAGCCGAATAAGGTCTGGGTAACCGATATCACTTACATCCGCACCTATGAAGGATGGCTGTACCTAGCGGTAGTCCTGGATCTGTTTTCCCGCCAAGTGATTGGCTGGTCAATGAAGCCCCGCATGTGCAGCGACCTGGCGCTTGACGCGATGTTGATGGCCGTGTGGCGCCGCAAACCACGGCAGCAAGTGATGATCCATTCAGACCAAGGCAGTCAATTCAGTAGCTCAGACTGGCAAAGCTTCTTGAAGGCCAACAATATAATCAGCAGCATGAGTCGGCGGGGAAATTGCCACGACAATGCCGTAGCCGAAAGCTTTTTCCAGCTTTTGAAGCGGGAGCGAATCCGACGAAAAATCTACGCAACACGTGACGAAGCCCGAAGTGATATTTTCGATTACATTGAAATGTTTTATAACCCAAGGCGCAGACACAGCAGTGCTATGCAGCTGTCGCCAGTAGAGTATGAGAAACGCTATTTTCTGAGCTTGGAGAGTGTCTAGGAAACCAGGGGCGATTCA
>NZ_QJRC01000087.1 GCF_013393325.1 Pseudomonas hunanensis | reverse complement strand
GCCCTGATGACCCCGTGCACCGCCGAGCGCAAGCCGGACTTCGACGCCCTGGTGCGCAAAGGCCGCGAACTCATCGAAGCCGGCATGAGCGCCGTGGTGTACTGCGGTTCGATGGGTGACTGGCCACTGTTGACCGAGGCCGAGCGCCAGGAAGGCGTGGCGCGCCTGGTGGCCGCCGGCATCCCGACCATTGTCGGCACCGGCGCGGTGAACACCCGTGAAGCGGTGTCTCATGCCGCCCACGCAGCCAGCGTCGGCGCCGCCGGCCTGATGGTCATCCCCCGCGTGCTCAGCCGCGGCGCTTCGTTGATCGCCCAGAAGCACCACTTCTCGGCCATTCTCGCCGCCGCACCAAAGCTGCCAGCGGTGATCTACAACAGCCCGTACTACGGCTTCGCCACCCGCGCCGACCTGTTCTTCGAGCTGCGCCGCGAGTTCCCCAACCTGATCGGTTTCAAGGAATTCGGCGGTGGCGCCGACCTGCGCTATGCCGCCGAACACATCACCTCCAAGGACGACGATGTGACCTTGATGGTCGGCGTGGATACCCAAGTGGTGCACGGCTTCGTCAACTGCAACGCCACCGGCGCCATCACCGGCATCGGCAACGCCCTGCCGCGTGAAGTGCTGCAGCTGGTGAGCCTGAGCAAGCAGGCGGCCAAGGGCGACGCCCGTGCCCGCCGCCTGGCGCGCGAGCTGGAGGCGGCACTGGCCGTGCTGTCGTCGTTCGATGAAGGTTGCGACCTGGTGCTGTACTACAAGCACCTGATGGTGCTGAACGGCGACACCGAGTACAGCCTGCACTTCAACCAGACCGACGTGCTGACCGATGCCCAGCGCAACTATGCCGAGCAGCAATACGCGCTGTTCCGTAGCTGGTACGCCAGCTGGTCGGCCGAGCAGAACCTGGCCTGATGCAGCCACTGCTTGCTCTGTGGGCGCGGGTACGCCCGCACCCACACTGCAAGCAGTCCCCCATGCACCTGCAATCGATTCCCAAGGAGGCTCCATGACCCTGACAGGCAACCTGCTGATCGGCCAGACGCCAGTAACCGGCAGCCGCCAAGCCATCCGCGCCATTGACCCGGCCACCGGCCAGGCGCTGGAACCGGCCTACCTGGGCGGCACCGGCGAACACGTGGCCCAGGCCTGCGCCCTGGCCTGGGCGGCGTTCGATGCCTACCGCGAAACCTCGCTCGAACAACGGGCACAGTTCCTCGAAACCATCGCCACGCAGATCGAGGCACTGGGCGATGCCCTGATCGACCGCGCCGTGGCCGAAACCGGCCTGCCCAAGGCACGCATACAGGGCGAACGTGGCCGCACCTGCACCCAGTTGCGCACCTTCGCCCGAGTGGTACGGGCTGGCGAATGGCTGGATGTGCGGGTCGACAACGCCCTGCCCGAACGCCAGCCACTGCCGCGCGCCGACCTGCGCCAGCGCCAGGTGGCCCTGGGGCCGGTAGCCGTGTTCGGCGCCAGCAACTTCCCGCTGGCATTCTCGGTGGCCGGTGGCGACACAGCCTCGGCTTTGGCTGCTGGCTGCCCTGTGGTCGTCAAGGCCCACAGCGCCCACCCAGGCACCAGCGAACTGGTCGGCCGGGCGGTGGCGCAAGCCGTGAAACAATGCGGCTTGCCAGCCGGTGTGTTTTCGCTGCTGTACGGCTCGGGTCGCGAAGTGGGCATTGCCCTGGTCAGCGACCCGCGTATCAAAGCCGTTGGCTTTACCGGCTCGCGCAGTGGCGGCGTGGCGCTGTGCCAGGCCGCCCAGGCGCGCCCGGAGCCAATCCCGGTGTATGCCGAAATGAGCTCGATCAACCCGGTGTTTCTGTTCGACGCCGCGCTGCAGGCCCGTGCCGAAGCACTGGCACAAGGTTTCGTCGCTTCGCTGACCCAAGGCGCCGGCCAGTTCTGCACCAACCCCGGCCTGGTAATCGCTCGCCAGGGGCCGGCGTTGCAGCGGTTTGTCGCGGCAGCCAGTGGGCATGTGCAGCAGGCTGCTGCGCAAACCATGCTCACGCCGGGCATATTTGACGCCTACCAAGCCGGCGTCGCTGCGCTTGCGGCCAACGCCAATGCCCAGGCCACCGCCTGCGGCCTGGCCAGCCACAGCCCCAATCAGTGCCAGGCACAGCTGTTCGTGACCCAGGCCGAGGCCTTCCTCGCCGACCCGGCGTTGCAGGCTGAAGTGTTCGGCGCAGCGTCGCTGATCGTGGCCTGCGACAGTGACGAGCAGGTCCGCCAGGTAGCCGAGCACCTTGAAGGTCAACTGACCGCCACCCTGCAGCTGGACGAGGCCGACATCGACAGCGCCCGCGCCCTGCTGCCGACCCTTGAGCGCAAGGCCGGGCGCATACTGGTCAATGGTTGGCCGACCGGCGTCGAGGTGTGCGATGCGATGGTGCATGGCGGGCCATTCCCGGCCACCTCCGATGCCCGTACCACCTCGGTGGGCACGGCAGCGATCCTGCGTTTCCTGCGCCCGGTGTGCTACCAGGACTTCCCCGATGCGCTGCTGCCGCACGCGTTGCAGCACGGCAACCCGCTGCGGCTGCGGCGCCTGCTTGATGGTAAACGGGAAGGCTGAGCATGGTCGAAACCGCTGAAACCGACATCGCCGTGGTGGGCGCCGGCATCGTCGGCGTCGCCTGCGCCCTGCAGCTGGCCCGTCAGGGCCGCCGGGTAACGCTGATCGACCGCCAGGCGCCAGGCCTTGGCGCGTCCTATGGCAATGCCGGGCACCTGGCCACTGAACAAGTGTTCCCGATTGCCGACCTGTCCATCCTCAAGCGCTTGCCCCGCATGCTGCTAGACCCGATGGGCCCGCTGCGCCTGGACTGGAAGTACTTGCCCAGGGCCATGCCGTGGTTCACCCGGCTGCTGCTCAACCTGCGAGCGGCGCCGTTCCAGCGCACCGTGGCGGGCATCCGCACCTTGAACGAAGGCAGCCTGGGCGCCTGGCAGCGGTTGCTGGGCTCGATCGGGCGCAGCGAACTGTTCCAGGAGGATGGCTCGTTGCTGGTGTTCGAACGGCCCGAGTCGCGCCAGGCGCTGGAGGCGTTGCGCGCACGCATGCGCCAGCAGGCGGTACCGGTGAGTTTCTGGTCGGCCGAGGCCGTGCGCGAAGCGGCGCCACAATTGAGCCCATCATTGCTGGGCGGGCTGTTCTTCCCCAAGACCGGGCACTTCATCGACCCGTACCGGGTAGTGTGCGAACTGTTCGAAGCGGCCAAGGCCAGTGGCGTGCGCTTTGTCCAGGCGCAGGTCGAGGGTGGGCAACTGCACAGTGGCGGGGTCAGCCTGGCCAGCGACAAGGGCACGCTCGATGCTCGCCAGGTGCTGATCAGCTGTGGTGCGCATTCTGCGAAACTGACCGCCGCGCTGACTGGCAAGCGGGTACCGCTGGACACAGAGCGCGGCTACCACCTGATGTTGCCGGGTGAGCACCAGCGCCTGCCGTTTGCAGTCACCTCGCTTGAACGCAAGTTCATCATGACGCCCATGGCCGAAGGCTTGCGCCTGGCTGGCACGGTGGAGTTCGCCGGGTTGGAGGCGCCGCCGAGCATGCAACGGGCGTGGCAATTGCACCGGCTGAGCAAGGGGTTGTTCCGACAAGACCTGAGCGTCGAAGGGGCGACACCGTGGATGGGCTTCAGGCCTTCGTTGCCAGATTCATTGCCAGTGATCGACCGGGTGTGTGATGGGCGGGTGCTGTTGGCGTTCGGGCATCAGCACCTGGGGTTGACCCAAGCAGCGGTGACGGCGGAATGGATGGGGCGGTTGGCTGAGCGGGCCCGTGGGCATGAGATGGCAGCCTACCGGTTGGATCGCTTCTAGATTCGAGGGCCGCTGTGCGGCCCCCGGCATCACTCAGCGATAACGCTCGAGCCAGTGCGCATACGGCGCCGGCAAGGTCCAGGAGGCTTTCTCCACCCCCAGCTCCTTGGCTGCAAAGTACGCCCAGTGCGGGTCGGCCAGGTGCGCACGCCCTACCGAAACCAAGTCCAGTTGGTTGGCCTGCAAAGCCGCTTCCGCCAACTGCGGTGTGCCAAAGCCCCACGCCGAAGTCACCGGCAGCTTCGCCTCACGGCGCACACGCTCGGCAATCGGCCCCATGAACGCCGGGCCCCACGGGATGTTGGTCTCGGGAATGGTGAAGCCGACACTCACGCTCAGCAGGTCAAGGCCGCCGGCCTTGAAGCGGCGCGCCAGTTCGATCGACTCTTCCAGGGTCTGCTCGTCGCGGCCATCGTATTCCAGCACACCGAAACGCGCGGTCAGCGGCAGGTTTTCCGGCCACACTTCACGCACTGCGGCCAGGGTTTCCAGCAGGAAGCGGCTACGGTTGTCGAAGCTGCCACCGTAGGCATCGGTACGCTTGTTGGAGTGCTCGGAGAAGAAGCTCTGGCCCAGGTAACCATGGGCAAAGTGCAGCTCGATCCACTCGAAGCCGGCATCGCGCGCACGGCGAGCGGCATCGACAAAGTCCTGCTTGACCCGGGCGATGTCGTCCAGGGTCATCTCGCGCGGCACTTTCGGCAGATGCGCGCCAAATGCGATGGCCGACGGGGCAATGGTTTCCCAGCCACGGGCATCGTCGGCGGCAATATGATCATCACCTTCCCATGGGCGGTTGGCGCTGGCCTTGCGCCCGGCGTGGGCGATCTGGATACCCGGCACGGAGCCTGCCGCCTTGATGGCCTGCACCACTGGCACGAAGGCCTGGGCGTGGGCATCGCTCCAGATACCGGCACAACCGGGGGTAATGCGCCCTTCCGGCGCCACCGCAGTGGCCTCGACCACCAACAGGCCGGCACCACCACGGGCCAGGCCGGCCAGGTGCACGTGGTGCCAGTCGTTGATCATGCCGTCTTCGGCCATGTATTGGCACATCGGCGGAATGGCAATGCGGTTACGCAGGGTGACGTCTTTGAGGGTGTAGGGTTCGAACAGTGCGGACATGGGAAACTCCGGGTTCATTTGAATACTGTTGTTCGATCATAATCGAACTATGGCAATTAATGAAACCCCCGTTATCATGTCGGGCATGCGAGCCTATAAACATCCCAACCCTGAAGACCTGATCCTCGAACGCCTGCTCTATGCGCTCAGCGACCCCGTGCGCCTGGAAATCGTCCGCCATCTGGCCGGCGTGGCAGAGGCCAGCTGTGGCGAACTGGACGGGGGGCGGCCGAAGTCGAGCATGTCCCACCACTTCCGCGTTTTGCGTGATGCTGGGTTGGTACAAACCCGCAATGTGGGCACTACCCATATGAATTCACTGCGCAGCGAAATGCTGGATGAGCGGTTCCCTGGGTTGCTGGCGTGCATACTGCGCCAGGTGTGACCTGTCAGCCTGCCGGTTCTGGATGGGCCAGCGCAAACCGGCACACCTGCCCTCCCCTGAGCATGCACTCCTCATGGCTGACATCGGCCCCACCCAGCGCCCCGATCAGCGCCAGATCAAGCTCGCACACCACCGGATGCGCCTTGGCCAAATGATGGAACACACAATTGTGCGCCACGATCTGCGGCGCCCCCCCCGAGCGGAAGAACACCTGCGCTTCATAGCCGGCATTGTTCATGTGCTCGACGATGCGTGCTTCATCCACCACCTTGTGTTCAAGGTCCGCCGCCAGCTTGCGCCCCAGTTGGCGCATCAGCGCCAGCAGTGCCTCCTGGCCTAGCAACCCTGCCACCTCACCAATCAGCAGATTCGCCAGTAGCGGGTACTGCCGGGGAAACTGCTCGCGGGCAAGATCAGTCAGCTCATGCAACTGCTCCGGGCGCCGCCCGGTAGGCCGGGTGGCGCCGCGCTTGACCAGGCCATCACGCTCCAGCGCGGCCAGGTGCTGGCGTACCGCCGTGCGGGTAATGGCCAGGGCTTGCGCCAGGTCGTCGATACTCATGCCGGCTGGCTGGTGCAGCAACGCGTGGAGCAGGTCCTGTTGGGTACGGCCCAGTCCCTCGAGCATCAGAACTTGTCCGGGAACTGTTTGACCAGCGCCGCAGCGATGGCATCGGACAGGGTCAGAATATGCTCGCGCATCATCCCCCAGGTGCGCGCTTCGCCCGTATAGTCACCGGCCGCCAACTGATCGATCTGCGTCACATGGTGGCCACCGTGGGCGCTGAGCAATGTAAGCAGGGTCGCCTCGGGCAGGTTTGGGTTGGCCTTGGCCAGGAACGCCGCGATGGCCTTGGCATTGCTGGTCAGCTCGTCGACGCCAGCTTGCTGGCCCTTCTTGTCCTTGGCCACGGTGGCATCGCTGTAGTGCTTGATCGCGCCCCAGTGGCCGGCCAACAGTTTCAGCAACTGGTCGGCAGCGGGCTGGCCGTATAACGGCGCGATGCTGTTGGCGATTCGGGTCGCGTCGCTGACCACCTCATTGGCGGCGACTTCAGCCTGCTTGGCGTTGCCGGCCTGGTTGGCCACGGCGTAGTTGCGAACCCAGAAGATGTGCTCGACCCACAGGTCGCGCAGGGCCATGCGCGTGGTCATTGCAGCGGATTCGGCGGGTTTGGTGGCGGGGGGTGTGCTGGAGTAGGCGTAGCTCTGGCTCCATGCCGGCTGGGCGCACAGGGCCAGCAGCAGTAAGGCGGCAATCTTGGTATTCATGACGGCACCCTCCTGGAGGGGATCGACTGACAAGATTAATTTAAGCATCAAAATATGTTTTTATTGGTCGGCGAACAGGTTTCCGATCAGTGGTTTCCTGCGGACAGGCCCAAACAGACAACAAAAAAGCCACGAGGTCACCCCCGTGGCTTTGGATCACGACAAGGCTGCTGATTACAGCGCCATGTCGTTCTCAGGCTTGCTCTCGACCGGCTGGCCAGCAGCGCCACCGAAGTCGACGCTGGCGTCGATCACCGGCGGTTTCTCCAGCTGCAGCACTTCAGCGGTGTAGTTCCACTCTTTCTGAGTGGCCGCTGCCGAGTCGTTCAGCTTGGTGCCGTAGCTGGGCACGATTTCCTTGATCTTGGCCTGCCACTCTGGGGTAGCGACCTTCTCCTTGAACACGGTTTCCAGCACGTTCAGCATGATCGGCGCAGCAGTCGAAGCACCTGGCGATGCACCCAGCAGGCCCGCGATGGTGCGGTCTTCGGAGGCTACCACTTCAGTGCCCAGCTTCAGTACGCCGCCCTTCTCGGCATCACGCTTGATGATTTGTACACGCTGGCCGGCCTGCCACAGGCGCCAGTCTTCCTTCTTGGCGTTCGGGAAGTAGGTGCGCAGCGCTTCGAAGCGGTCATCGTCAGACAGCATCAGCTGGCCAGCGAGGTACTCGACCAGTGGGTACTGCTCGATACCGACTTTGGTCATCGGCCACACGTTGTGGGTAGTGGTGCTGCTGAGCAGGTCCAGGTACGAGCCGTTCTTCAGGAACTTGGTCGAGAAAGTGGCGAACGGGCCAAACAGGATCACGCGCTTGCCGTCCAGCACGCGGGTGTCCAGGTGCGGTACCGACATGGGTGGCGCACCGGTCGAGGCGATGCCGTAGGCCTTGGCCATGTGCTGCATGGCCACGGTCGGGTTCTCGGTCACCAGGAACGAACCACCCACCGGGAAGCCTGCGTATTCCTTGGCTTCCGGAATGCCCGACTTCTGCAACAGCTTCAGTGCGCCACCGCCAGCACCGATGAACAGGAACTTGGCGTCGGTGGCCGACTCGGTACCGTCCTTCAGGTTCTTGTACTCGACGTGCCAGGAGCCGTCCTTGTTGCGGGTGATGTCCTGCACTTCGCTGGACAGCTTCAGGTCGAAGCCTTTCTGGGTCTGCAGATGGCCAACGAACTGGCGGGTGATCTCGCCGAAGTTGACGTCAGTGCCGATTGGCGTCCAGGTCACGGCCAGCTTCTGGTTCGGGTCGCGGCCTTCCATCATCAGCGGGACCCACTTGGCGATCTGCGCGTGGTCCTCGGAGTACTGCATCGGGCGGAACAGCGGGCTGGCCTGCAGTGCGTCGTAGCGCTTCTTGAGGAACTTGATGTTGTCATCGCCCCAGACGAAGCTCATGTGCGGGGTGGTGTTGATGAACGAGTGCGGGTTCTTCAGCACGCCCTGGCGGACCTGCCACGACCAGAACTGGCGGGAGATCTGGAAGGCTTCGTTGATTTCGATGGCCTTGGTGATGTTGACGTTGCCGTCTTTGTCTTCCGGGGTGTAGTTCAGCTCGGCCAGCGCGGAGTGGCCGGTACCGGCGTTGTTCCAGCCGTTGGAGCTTTCTTCGGCCACGCCGTCCAGGCGCTCGACCATTTCCATCGACCAGCTTGGCTCCAGCTCGTGCAGCCACACGGCCAGGGTGGAGCTCATGATGCCGCCGCCGACCAGCAGCACGTCTACTTTCTTGGTTTCTACGGCGTGCGCTTGCATGACGCTTGCAGCGACAGCCAGACCCAGCAAGGTCTTGCCAGCTTTCTTGAACATTGATCAATTCCAGTCAGGAGAACAGAGTGAGGGCCTGTGGCTGGCCCCGGTAAAGCGTGTTCTTCAGCGCAGGCTTGTTGTTGATCATTGTTCAGCAGCCAGAGAACCAAAAAACGACCCGGGCTTTTGTCGAATTGACCGACAAGGCTGAATCGTTTTTCCGATTGTATCTGAAATGCCAGCACAAACAAATTGCAGGTCCTTGCGTCAAGGCGACGGGTTGCCCCAGCGGCAGAATGCCACGCCAAAAACAAAAACCCCCGGCCATTTGCATGACCGGGGGCCTTGGATCACGCCGCAAGCGTCGCGATCAGGGTACCGCCAAGATTACTGCTGCTGAGGCAGTTTATCGATTGGGCCGCAGCCACCGATGATCTTGGAGATGGAAACCGAAGGGTGGAACAGGTAGTCGTAGGTGCAGTTTTTTGGTTGGTTGTAAACCTGGCCAGTGCAACCCGACAGCAGGGCAACACCCGAAACGACAGCAACGGCTACGGTGGCCTTGAACAGCTTTTTCATTACTCAGTCCTTTAAATGAATCATCTTCGGCCATCGTCTGATGGCGCCGGGATGATACAGAACCTGAGCATTGGATCCAAGTCGCGGGTGGCATTGATGCTTTGCGAAGACGCAACAACCGGTTGTAAAGCACGCCGTTGGCGACGATAGTCATACTCTGCCTTTGCACTGCCCTACAGGAGTTCACCATGCTTGGCGTTACCGACTACGGCGCATTCGTCATCGCCTTCATCATTCTGTTGGCCATTCCCGGCCCGGGCAATTTCGCGCTGATCACCGCCACTGGCAAAGGCGGTATCAAAGCAGGCCTGGCTGCGACCTGTGGGGTGATCGTCGGTGACCAGGTGCTATTGTGGCTGGCAGTAGCCGGCGTCGCCACGTTGCTGGCCACCTACCCGGCAGCCTTCCATGTGGTGCAGTGGGCGGGCGCTGCGTACCTGGCCTATCTCGGCCTGCGCATGCTGCTGAGCAAACCAGGTGACGCGCCACGCACCAGCCGCATGGACAACGGCCAGTACTTGCGCCAGACCATGCTGATCACCCTGCTCAACCCCAAGGCGATCATGTTCTACATGGCATTCTTCCCACTGTTCATCGACCCATTGAAACACCAGGGGCTGGTGACTTTCGGCTTCATGGCGGCGACGGTGGCGGTGATCACGTTCCTGTACGGGTTGATTGCCGTGGTACTGACTCACCGACTGGCCGAACGCATGCGCGCCAACCCAAGGATCAGCAACCTGTTCGAGCGGCTGGCGGGCATTTGTCTGGTGGGGTTTGGCATTAAATTGGCCGCCATGCGCTGAGGCCCCTCGGGCGCGCCCCATGCGGCCCCAAAATTCCAAAGCAAAAAAAAGCCCCCGGCAACTCACAGTTCCCGGGGGCTTGTTCAATCAGCGACTACCCAATCAATTGGTTTCCAGCTGATATGCCTTGCTCACGAACAACGCCGCAAACAGGCTCTTGCCTTCCTTGAACGTGTACTGCTCTTCGAACTTGCCTTCCTCGACCAGCTTCTGCCCAATGGCACATTCCGAATCGCTGTGGTTCTTGCCCTTGGCGCCGAAATCACTGCTCCACGACGACAAGCCAACTTCTTCGCAGAAAGCCGCGAACTTCGCCTTCGGTACACTCTGCTGGAAGTCGCTGTAAGCCTCTTTCAGCGGTTTGAAGCCGCTGTAGCTCACGCTGTAGTTCTCCACCTTCGCCTTGCGCGCAAAGCCACTTACCGCTTCGGCCAAAACGGCCTGGCCGGTGTACGGGCTGTATGCCCCGATCAACATGGCGCTCAAGGCACTCTTGAGCTGGGTTTCGACATCGTCCAGCTCCGGCAGCGACTGGAAGTCGGCCTTGCGTACGATCTCACCCACCTTGGAGCCATCGTTACGGTGGGTTACCACAAACGCCATCGAACCTTCACCATCACTGGAGCGCGTGAGGGTGAAATCCAAGTCGACCGTGGTGCCAAAATCACCCGTGCTGCTGACCAGGAACGCGCCAGTAACCGGCTGGCGTACCGCCATGTTGGCACCCCAATCGAAGCTCGACTCAGTGGCCCGACCATTGGCGGCCAGCTCGGCGCGCGGCTGGATCTCGTCGCTGACATCAGCCACCAGCACCACTTCGGCGCCCTTGCTGGCAACGAAGGGGTTGGCCATCTGCATGCCCAGCAATTGGATGTGAAGGGTGCCGTCCTTGCTCTCGCCGTCATGGGCCAGTTTCAGCGTATCGGCTTTGAGGTATATGCCGGCGACATTGCGGCTGACATTGAGCTGGTACTTGGCCCAACCTGCCAAGCCCTCCTCCGGCGAACCACCGCGAGCCGATTCCATCAAGCTGGTCAGGCCGCGCATGAACTGCTGGGCGCCATTGGTCTGGGCCGCAGCGACGCGGATTTCGGGGTCGGCGACTGTCAGGTTGCCAGAGAACGCCGAATAGGAAATGTCGCCCTCAGACAGTACATCTTCAAGGAAATAGCGCTCCTTGAAATCCTCGTAGTAGGCCAGCGCAGCCTTCTTGCCCGAGCTGGAGACCATCGCATAGCCACCACCGAGCACCAGCACCGCCGCGGCTACACCGCCAATCAGCAGCTGCTTCTTGTTCATCTGTTTGATCATGGTGTTTGCCTCACTGGACCATGGCGGAAGCGTTGTTCCAGTCGTTCACGTACTTTTGGGAGACCTCGGGGGTCCAGCTGAAATCGATACCGGCGTTGGGGAATTCCTTGGCCAGCACGGCGCCGAACGACACACGGTCGGCACAGTGGTCCTGCTGGCAGGCCTCGGGCTCACCTGCGCTGTAGGCACGGTAGGTGGGCACGGCGCGGCCATCGTCCAGCGGGTAGTACGGCGTGGCGTTGGCGACCTGGGTCACGTACCAGCCTTCGCTATACTCCTCGTCCGCCACCAAGCGGCCCTTGCTCGGGAAGTCGAGGGTGTAGAAATCGCCCTTCTTACCGGTAACGTGCACCATCATTGGCGCAACGCGGGCCGAGGTCGCAGGGTCTTGCTGCGCCAGCGGCGAAGCGAAACGCACCTTGATGCCAGCCATTTGCGCCAGCGCCTCGGTTTCGCGCCCCTTGAAGTCGCTCATGCCGTCTTGCAGCTGCTGGTAGCGTTCCAGCACTCGGGTGTGCACGCGGGCCAGCTCCTGTTGACGCTGACGCTCTTCACGCACACGCTGCTGCTCTCGTTGAACCGCCCAGTTGGCACCCTCGCGCACATCGAAGAACAGGCCTTGGCGGGTGATGCCGATGCGGTTGCGAGTGATCTTCTGTGCGTCGTTGCCCCACATGCTGTTCGTAATTGCCGAAATATCTTTGACGATGAACAGGTTGGCCACATCGGTGGTGGTCGGCGAGGTGGCCTTGATCAGGTCGAAGATTTCCAGCGCGGCTTCCTTGTACTTGGCCGCGTCCAGGGCGAACGACTCGTCAGGCGTTACGGCAACGTAGTACGGATCGCTGCTGAACGGGCGGAGCACGCCGTAGCTGGAACGGGTGAAGGTCAGGTACACCTTCATCTGCCGGCTGGGGATCTCGCCCACCAGGAACGCGGCCTGGTCAGCATCCGCCGTGAGGTAGGAAACAGCCTTGTCCTTCACTGCAGATTCGAGGTTCTTGTTGAAGATCAGCCCGCTGGGGTGAGCGTATACGCGGGTCCAGTTGTCGCCACGGTAGGTGCCAACGGCCTTCCAACTGATTTTTTCGAAGCTGCCTTCACCAAAGCCGGAGGCCGGGCACGGCATCACCGGGGTAGTGCCGAACGACAGGGTGTCGCCGTCGCTGATGATCGAGGTGCTAAGCACCCATTTGCAGCCTGTGCCATCCGTTACCTGCATCAGGTTGCGGTTTTGCAGGACCACGGCGCGGCCGAAGTCCGAGGTTGGGGCAGCGGCTACCGCAGCAGCAGGTGCTGGAACAGGCGGTGCGACTGGGGCTGCTACCGGGGTTTCGGCAACGGGGGCTGGCGCGGGTTCTGCAGCAACCACCGGGGCCGGGGCCACCTCTGCTTTTGCAGGCGCTGGTTCAACTACAGCAGGCGCCGGCGCAGCGGCAACGGCTACCGGGGCTTCTGCTGGCGCAGGTACAGCGGGTGCAGCCGGGGCCGGGGCAGCAACGGCCGGAGCAGGTGCTGGTGCTGGTGCTGGTGCAGCTGGTGCCGCGGCAGGCGCGACGGCCAGGGTCACCAGGCCCAGGTTGGTGGCATTGCCCGAACCGCTGGCGTAAAGGTTGCCCTTGGCGTCAACCGCCTTCCAGCTCACCTTGGCGGTCGCGCAGTCCTTGGCGAACACGAACGGCAGCTTGGTCAGCAGCCCCGACAGCAGCTCCTGCTTGTCCCAGGCCGGGCGGGTGATGGTCAGCTCGACCTCGGGTTTGCACCAGGTGGCGGCGTCCCCAGGTACTTCGACCTTGATGTTTTCTTTCTTCGAGAAGGCCAGCTCGTGGGCGAACGCCTGCGGTACCAGACCACAAGCGCCGACCACAGCCAGCGCGAGCGCGTGCTTTTTCATGGAGTTCCTCAGATCAGTTCCCAGGTGCCGTTGGCTTGTTTGCAGAAGGTGTTCTGCTCTTGCTCGGTCTGGCCGCTTTGCGATTTCAGGCTGACCGTGACCGGGCGGCAGGCGGCTTCGGCGGCGACCGTTTCGGTCGGCAGCGACTGCACCGAATCCAGGTCGAAGCCTTGGGTTTCCTTGCTGGCGGCAACGTCCAGCTCGTCCAGGTTCACCGCTGGCGTCACACGCTTGGCCACGGCCTGCGCCTTGGGCTCGACGTAGTTCTTGTGCACGTAACCCACGGTCACGCCCTTGCGCCCGACCAGGATCCAGTCACCGGTGGAGCCGACGGCGGTGAACTCGGTGTGGTTTTTCAGGCTGCCAACTTTCTCGCCACTCTGGTTGGGTGCGGCACGCACGTTCAGGTTGTCGCTGACGGTCACGTAGGGCTCGTTGATCAACTTCATCGACGGCACCGCCTGGATCTTCGGCGCGCGCTTGACCTCGACCTTCTTGGTCTGGGTGTATTCCTTGCCCGGCACGATCTGCGCGGTAGCACCCGAGTGGTCGGACTTCCAGGTAACTGGCTGGGCGCTGGCGGTAGCCTGCTGCTGGCTCAACACTTCCTGGGTGCGCAGCGCCAGGGCCTGCTGGTCCTTCTCGTCCAGCATGTGACCGATGCGGTTGCCCACGTAGGCACCAATGCCACCGGCGATCAGGGCTGCGGCGATCTTGCCGTTGCCACTGCCCATGGTCGAGCCGATGGCCACACCGGCCAGGCCGCCAATCACGGTGCCCGCTTGCTCTTTGCTGATCCCGAGCTGTGCACAGGCCGTGGTAGAGGCGATGGCGACCGCCAGAAGGGACGCGACGAATTTCTTACGCAAGTGGAGCACTCCATTTTCGGTGGGGCGCACAGCCGCGTACCGCAGCCAGGATCTGGCGGCAGCATTCGACGTTGTGCGGTTTTATGAGTGAGCTGGCAGCACTGGACGCGGACGGCAATTTAGCCGTCGAACGAAGGGCGTAGAGGAAGACCAGTACGGCGCGAAGCATCCAACGAATCCATGTCAGGAAGAGGTCATCGCCCAGCGCGCGTAATCATTACGGCGTTTGGCCTGGGCGTGAGTGGCGTATTAGAGGCCCGCATTGTAGCGCAAGGTGCCGTTGACAGTTCAAGACAAAATGTTGCGAGAAACCGCTCTGTCTCGGCTTAGTCGACATAGTTGCAGGAGCGGTTCTGTTTCGCGAAAGGACCAAGGCACTGCTGAATGATGCTGAATTTGGAATGATGCAAAACAAGGCACAACGAAAAAGCCCCTGAAAGCTTTCGCTTTCAGGGGCTTCATCTTGTATGGCGGAGAGATAGGGATTTGAACCCTAGGTACTGTTGCCAGTACAACGGATTTCGAATCCGTCCCGTTCGACCACTCCGGCATCTCTCCAATGCCGCGCATCATACCAGCGTTCTTTTAAAACGCAAACCTTTTTTTAAAAAAAATCGCGTGGTATCAGGCGCTTGCGTGAACGCGCCGCTTACAGCGGCACGCCCAGGCGCTTGGCAACTTCTTCGTAGGCTTCGATCACATCGCCCAGGCCCTGACGGAAGCGGTCTTTGTCCATCTTCTTGCGGGTTTCCTTGTCCCACAGGCGGCAGCCGTCCGGGCTGAACTCGTCGCCCAGCACGATTTGGCCGTGGAATACGCCGAACTCCAGCTTGAAGTCGACCAGCAGCAGGCCGGCGTCATCGAAGAGCTTGCTCAGCACTTCGTTGACCTTCAGCGACAGCTTTTTCATTTCGACCAACTGCTCGGCGGTGCCCCAGCCGAACGCAACAACGTGGGATTCGTTGATGAAGGGGTCGCCCTTCTCGTCGTTCTTCAGGAACAGTTCGAAGGTGGACGGCTCCAGCTTGATGCCCTCCTCCACGCCCAGACGCTTGACCAGGCTGCCGGCGGCGTAGTTGCGCACCACGCACTCGACCGGGATCATGTCCAGTTTCTTCACCAGGCACTCGTTGTCGCCCAGCAGCTTGTCGAACTGGGTCGGCACGCCGGCTTCTTCCAGTTTCTGCATGATGAAGGCGTTGAACTTGTTGTTCACCATGCCTTTGCGGTCGAGTTGTTCGATACGCTTGCCGTCGAACGCCGAAGTGTCGTTACGGAACAGCAGGATCAAGCGGTCGGCGTCGTCGGTCTTGAAAACCGATTTGGCCTTGCCGCGGTAGAGTTCGTCGCGTTTTTCCATGATTGGGCTCCGCTTGCTTGAGGTGTTGGGCTAGGCGATTTCGCGCCAGTCGAGCCCGTGTTCCTGATTCGCCACCTGGAGCCAGTCCGGGTCGCACCCGAGGGTATCGACGAAGCACTGGCGGGCCAAGTGTGGCAGGTTGTTCTTGCTGCTGAGGTGGGCCAGCACCAAATGTTGCAGGTTGCTCCAGCCCAACTCGTGCACCAGGCGCGCGGCCTGGTGGTTGTTCAAATGCCCTTGCATGCCCCCTACCCGCTGCTTCAAAAAGGCCGGGTAGTGACCGCGTGCCAGCAGGTCGCGGCAGTGGTTGGCCTCGATCAGCAGTGCATCCAGGCCCTGGTAGCGCTCCAGCAGCAACGCGTCGTACGACCCCAGGTCGGTAAGCATGCCGAAGCGTCGCTGGCCGTCACTGACCACGTACTGCAATGGCTCGTAGGCGTCGTGCTCGACCCGCGCCGCAGTCACTTCCAGGCTGCCGATGCGCAGGCTTTCGCCACAAGCGAGAAAACCGGCCACCTCCACCGGCTTGCGCATGCCGCGCAAGGTCCCTTGGCTGAGGTAGACCGGTACATTGTAGCGCCGTGACAGCAAGCCGACCCCATGTACATGATCAGCATGTTCGTGGGTGACCAATACTGCACTGAGCTGGGCCGCCGACACACCGAGCAGCGCCAGGCGCCGCTCGGTTTCGCGCAGGGAAAAGCCGCAATCGACCAGGATGAACGTGTCACCACTGGCGATCAGCGTGCCGTTCCCTTGGCTACCGCTTCCGAGTACCGCGAAGCGCACTTAGCCCAGGTGGTCCTGAATGGCGCTCAGCACGCGGCGGGCGACATCGGCCGGAGCCACGGTGTTGATGTTTTTCTCGACCGTGACCTGCACGCTCTCACCCACCTTGCTCAGGCGAACCTGGTAGCGCTCGGCACGGGCTTCACGCTCTTCCTTGGTCGGCTCGCTGCCGAACATGCGGCTAAAGAAGCCAGGCTGGTTCTGCTTGTCGTCAGGCTTTTCGGACAGGTTGATGTAGTACAGGCCCAGGCTGCGGTTGATGTCTTCGACACGCCACTCGCCACCCTGTTCCAGGGCACGGCCCACGCCAGACCAGGCGCGGTCCAGGTCGGAACCCAGGTACAGCACCGGGTTGCCGCTGCCGTCTTCGCTCAGGCTGACGCGGCTTGGCGCGTCGAAATCGCGCGCGGCCAGCAGCGACACCGAACCGCCTTTCTCGGCGCTGCGGTTCATGCTGGCAAGCATTTCGTCGACCAGCAAGGCATCGGCACCGGTGTTGCTGGACGAGGACGGGAACGCAGGGTCGGCCGTGCTGCCAGCCGGGCGCTCGACGCTGACCACGTACACTTCGGAGGTGTTGCGCTGCACGCCAGGCTCCATGCGCACACGTACGCGCACTTCGCTGTCACCGCTGCTGGCAGTGCTGGCCAGACGCTGGCCAAGCGATGCCGACAGTTCATCGAAACGCTGCCAGGTAGTGTTGAACTCACCCGTCTGTGGGCGTTCTTCGGCAATGCGGAAGCCGTTGTCCTCGAAGAACTGGCGCGCTACCGGCCACACTTCGGCTGGCGAATGCTGGGCCAGTACCCAACGGCTGCTGCCACTGCGTTGCAGGCTGTAGTCGGTGACCTGGGCGGCACCGCCGGTCAGCGGTTGCGGGCGCGGCACTTCGAACTCGCCAGCAACATTATCGTCGGCAACGTTACGCGGAATCGGCAGCAGCGGGTCAAGACGCTTGACGTTGCTGGCGTCCGGCGGCAGCTGCATGGGCGCGGTCGGGTGCGCCTGCAGGTAGTCGCTGCCACGGTCGCGGAAATAGCCATCCTCGCCCCACAGCCAACCACACCCACTGGTGCTGGAAATGATCAGGGCAAGGGCGGAAAGACCAGCCAGTCGCTTCATGCGGTGTACTTCCTCTTAAACCAGTACGCCGGACTGGCGCAAGGCAGTACGGACTTTTTCGTGGCAGCCTTCGCTCAGCCAGGTCAGTGGCAGGCGAATGCCTTTGTGCATCAGGCCCATTTCAACGAGCGCCCATTTCACCGGGATCGGGTTGGCTTCGCAGAACAGGTCTTTGTGCAGCGGCATGAGTTTTTCGTTGATTGCACGGGCCTTCTCGGCATTGCCCTCAAGGGCGGCCTCGCACAGGTCGGCCATTTCGCGCGGGGCGACGTTGGCGGTGACCGAAATGTTGCCCTTGCCGCCCATCAGGATCAGCTCGACGGCCGTCGGGTCGTCGCCGGACATGACGATGAAGTCCTTGCTGACGCCATCGAGGATGGCCTTGGCGCGAACCAGGTCGCCGGTGGCTTCCTTGATGCCGATGATGTTCGGCACGGTCGACAGGCGGATCACGGTCTCGGCCTGCATGTCGCAGGAGGTGCGGCCGGGTACGTTATAGAGGATCTGCGGAATGTCGACGGCTTCGGCAATGTGCTTGAAGTGCTGGTACAGGCCTTCTTGCGTCGGCTTGTTGTAGTACGGCACGACGAGCAGGCAGGCGTCAGCGCCGGCATTCTTGGCGTTCTGGGTCAGGTGCACGGCTTCGGCGGTGGAGTTGGCACCGGTGCCGGCGATGACCGGAATCGGCTTCTTGCTGTGCTTGACGCGCTCGACCACGTGCTTGATGACCAGGATGTGTTCTTCGACATCCAGCGTGGCGGACTCACCGGTGGTGCCGACAGCGACGATCGCATGGGTGCCGTTTTCCAGGTGGAAGTCTACAAGTTTGTCGAGGCTGCCCCAATCAAGACGCCCTTGTGCATCCATGGGTGTGACCAATGCCACCATACTGCCCGCAATCATGTAACTGCTCCTGCCGGAAAAAGAGAGCGGTAATGGTACTGGGGGCATCGGCCTTGCACAAGCGAAGCAGGCGGGCGGAGCATTCCCCTCGGCGCCTTATTTCGCTACCCTTGATCCTTTGATCGGTGCAGCGCGGCCCGCCGGGCCGTCGACCTTGCTCCCCGCCAGCGTCCAAGACCTCGCATGCGAGCCCCGGGCACTGCCGACAGGAGGCTTTTGCCCGTCCTGTGCCGACCGCTCATCGCTTTAGGAATGCTGCATGTCCACCCCCACCGTCCGCGAACAATTCCTTGTCATCAGTGCCTTGGGCCCAAACCCCATGGAGCTGGCCAACGTCCTCAGCCGCGCTGCCTTCGAAAACCGCTGCGCGGTGGTCACCTCGCGCCTGAGCCGCCACGGCGAGACCAGCGCCCTGGTGCTGCAGGTGGGCGGCAGCTGGGACGCCCTGGCGCGCCTGGAGTCCACCCTGCCAGGCCTGGGCAAGAAGCACGGCCTGACCCTGGACGTGGTGCGCAGCGCCGACCAGGAAGTGCGCCCACAGGCCCTGCCATACGTGGCCTACGTCAGCGCCGCCTACCGCCCGGACATCATCAATGAGCTGTGCCAGTTCTTCCTCGATCACCGCGTCGAGCTGGAAGCCATGACCTGCGACACCTACCTGGCGCCGCAAACCGGCAGCAGCATGCTCAACGCCCAGTTCACCGTGATTTTGCCGGCCGGCACGCAGATCAGCTGGCTGCGCGACCAGTTCCTGGACTTTGCCGATGCCCTGAACCTCGATGCGTTGATCGAGCCATGGCGTCCACAGAACCCAATGTAAGGAAACCGACCATGGCTGTAGCACTCGACCAACCCGTTGCCGACTTCCAGGCCCAGGCTACCAGCGGGCAAACCGTCAGCCTGGCCGAACTCAAGGGCCAGCAAGTGGTGGTGTACTTCTACCCCAAGGACAGCACCCCAGGCTGCACCACCGAGGGCCAGGGCTTTCGCGACCAGCATGACGCCTTTGCCGCAGCCAATACCGTGGTGTTCGGCGTATCGCGCGATGGCATCAAGTCGCACGAAAACTTCAAAGCCAAGCAAGGCTTCCCCTTCGAGCTGATCAGCGACAAGGACGAGGCCCTGTGCCAGCTGTTCGACGTGATCAAACTGAAGAAGCTGTACGGCAAGGAATACATGGGCGTAGATCGCAGCACCTTCCTGATCGACAAGGACGGTGTGCTGCGCCAGGAATGGCGTGGGGTGAAGGTGCCCGGGCATGTGGATGCCGTGTTGGCCGCTGCCCAAGCCTTGAACAAGGCTTGAAATTGAATGGGGCTGCATTGCAGCCCCATTCACATTCAAAGCATCGGTGACACACTCGGCTCATGTCGCGGCCAGGCATCCAGCACAGCCTTGATCAACGTCGCCAGCGGAATCGCGAAGAAGATCCCCCAGAACCCCCACAACCCGCCAAACAGCAATACCGCGCAAATGATCGCCACCGGGTGCAGGCTCACCGCCTCGGAGAACAGCAGCGGCACCAGCACGTTGCCATCCAGCGCCTGGATGATCGCGTACACCGTCATCAGGTAGATGAACTGGTCGCCCCAACCCCACTGGAACAGCGCGATCAGCGTTACCGGTACGGTCACCACCACCGCCCCCACGTAAGGCACCACCACCGACAGCCCCACCAGCAACGCCAGCAGCGCGGCGTAGTTGAGCCCCAGGCTGATGAAGGCGATATAGGTGGCGATGCCGCAGATCAGGATCTCGATACCCTTGCCGCGAATGTAGTTGGCAATCTGCCGGTTCATCTCGCTGCCCACCCGGTTAAGCAGCGCGCGCTGGCTGGGCAGGTAGCCGCTGACCCAGCGGCCGATCAGTTCGCGATCCTTGAGGAAGAAGAACACCAGGATCGGCACCAGCACCAGGTAGATCATGGCATTGACCAGCAGCGGCAGGCTGGACAGCGAAAAGGTCAGCGCCCATTGGCCAAACTTGCCGATTTCACCGCGTACCGATTCGATGGCATGCAGCACCTGCTCGTCCGACACCAGATGCGGGTAGCGCTCGGGCAACAGCAGCAACAGCGACTGCCACTTGCCGAGCATGCCCGGCAACTCGTTGAACAGGGTGATCAACTGGTGCCACAGCAGCGGCACCAGCACCAGCATGAATACCGCCAGCGCGCCCATGAACAGGGCGAACACCAGCATCACCGCCAGCCGCGTAGGGACTCGCACACGCTCCAGGGCGTTGACAAGCCCTTGCATCAGGAACGCCAGCACCATGCCGGCCAGCACCGGCGCGAGCATACCGCCCAGGGTCAGTACCGCAGTAAAAGCCAGGAACAACAGGACCGCCAGCACCACCGCTTCTTCATCGGAGAAGTAGCGCTGCATCCAGTCGCGAAGCACTTTGAACATTGACGATCCTTGGAAAAGACTCAGGCCTTGCGCAGCCAGTAAGTGTAGGTGCCGGCCTCGGCCGTTTCCTGCAGCAGGGTATGACCGGCCAACTGGGCGAAAGTGCGGAAGTCGCGCTGCGAGCCTGCGTCAGTGGCGATCACCTTGAGTACCGCACCGCTAGCCAGGCGGTTGAGCTCCATCTTTGCCTTCAACAGTGGCAAGGGGCAATTCAGCCCGCTGGCGTCCAGTTCGGCGTCACAGGTCAGGGTGTCACTCATCGCGGGGTCTCCAAAGGCGTTGCCAGACTGCTTGCTGACAGGGCCGGCTAGAATAGCGCCACTGGTCGCCAACGTGTGAGCCCGCTACAGTAGGTATCTTTGACCGACGCGAGCTTCATGCATGAATCTACTGCGCCCTACCCTGCTGACGCTGGCCTGCCTGATGGCCCTTCCCGGCCATGCTGACGACCTGCCATCACTGGGGGATGCCAGTTCCGCGATCGTTTCGCCGCAACAAGAGCACCAACTGGGCCGCGCCTGGCTGAGCCTGCTGCGCGGCCAGGTCAACCAGCTCAACGACCCACAGCTCAAGGACTACGTCGAAACCAGCGTGTACAAGCTGGCCGAGACCAGCCAGCTGCAGGACCGGCGCCTGGAGTTCATCCTCATCGACAGCCGCGAGCTCAACGCCTTCGCCGCGCCGGGTGGAATCGTCGGGGTCAACGGTGGACTGTTCCTCAACGCTCAGACCGAAGGGGAATACGCCTCGGTTCTGGCCCACGAACTGGCGCACTTGTCGCAACGCCACTTCGCCCGCGGCGTCGAAGCCCAGCAACGCATGCAATTGCCGATGATGGCTGCACTGCTGGCCGGCATCGTGCTGGCCGCCGGTGGCGCTGGCGATGCGGGTATCGGCATGATCGCCGGCACCCAGGCAGCGGCCATCCAGGAACAACGGCGCTTTTCGCGGCAGAACGAACAGGAAGCCGACCGCATCGGCATCCAGAACCTGGAAAAGGCCGGCTACGACCCGCGCAACATGCCGACCATGTTCGAGCGCCTGGCACGCCAGTATCGCTATGACGCCAAGCCGCCGGAGTTCTTGCTGACTCACCCGGTGACTGAATCGCGTATCGCCGACACCCGCAACCGCGCCGACCAGGCGCCCAAAGGCGGCATAGAAGACAGCATGCGCTACCAGCTGATTCGTGCTCGGGTGGCGCTGACCTACGAAGGCACCCCAGGGCTTGCCGCCAAGCGCTTTCGCGCCCAGTTGGACGAAGACCCGAAACTGGACGCCGCGCGCTACGGCCTGGCCCTGGCACAGATCAAGGGCGGCCAGCTGAACGAGGCGCGCGAGTTGCTCAAGCCGCTGCTGGCCAAGGCGCCGAACGACATCACCTACAACCTGGCACAGATCGACCTGGACATTACCAACAATCGCCTGGCCGATGCACAACAGCGGGCCGAGCGAATGCAGGGGCTGTACCCGGGCAACTACCCGCTGAAGCAAGTGCGTGCCGACCTGCTGGTAAAGCAGAACAAGCCTGCCGAGGCGGAGAAGGTGTTGAACGAGCTGGTCAAGAGCCGACCGGACGACCCGGATGTGTGGTACGACATGGCCGAAGTACGCGGTTTGTCGGGCAATACCATTGGTTTGCACCGGGCGCGGGCCGAGTACTTCACCTTGGTTGGGGACTTTGACCAGGCGATTCAGCAGCTGGACTACGCCAAGCGCCGGGCGGGCGGCAACTTCCCACTGGCCTCGCAGATCGATCAGCGCCAGCGCGAGATCATGGAGCAGCAGCGCATGGTTCGGGAAATGATGGGGCGCTGAGAATCCGGGGGCGCTTTGCGCCCCAGCATTTTCAGGCGTTACCAGACAGCTTCAGGCGTGCCGCCTGGGTAAAGTCCAGCATGCGGTTCAGCGGCTTGATCGCCTTGGGCACCAGCGCAGGGTCGACGAAAATCTCATCGCCGCCCTTGCGCAGGCAGTCCAGCACCCGCTCCAGGGTGTTCATCGCCATCCACGGGCAGTGCGCGCAGCTGCGGCATGCCGCGCCGTTGCCGGCGGTAGGCGCTTCGACGAACTCTTTATCCGGGCACAGCTGCTGCATCTTGTAGAAGATGCCGCGGTCGGTGGCGACGATGAAGGTCTTGTTCGGCAGCGTCTGAGCAGCCTTGATCAGTTGGCTGGTGGACCCGACCGCGTCGGCCAGCTCGATCACCGCTTCCGGCGACTCGGGGTGCACCAGGATCGCAGCATCCGGGTACAGCGCCTTCATGTCGGCCAACTGACGCGACTTGAACTCCTCGTGAACGATGCAGGCACCGTCCCACAGCAGCATGTCGGCACCGGTCTGCTTCTGGATGTAACGGCCCAGATGCTGGTCCGGCCCCCAGATGATGGTTTCGCCGTTGTCCATCAGGCTTTCGACGATTTCCAGCGCACAGCTCGACGTCACCACCCAGTCGGCACGTGCTTTCACCGCAGCGGACGTGTTGGCGTAGACCACCACGGTGCGCTCAGGGTGCTGGTCGCAGAAAGCCGAGAATTCTTCTACCGGGCAGCCCAGGTCGAGCGAGCAGGTGGCCTCCAGGGTCGGCATCAGCACGCGCTTTTCGGGGGTGAGAATTTTCGCCGTCTCGCCCATGAAACGCACACCGGCCACGATCACGGTTTCGGCCGGGTGGTTCTTGCCAAAACGGGCCATTTCCAGCGAGTCGGACACGCAGCCGCCGGTTTCTTCGGCCAGCGCCTGGATAACCGGGTCGCAGTAATAATGGGCAACCAGCACGGCATTCTGGGCTTTGAGCTCGGCAGCGATGGCCGCACGGTATTCGGCCTCCTGCTCGGCTGTCAGCGGATTGGGCTGCTTGGCGTCGAGGTGGGCCTGAACCAACAGGCGTTCGGAAATCTGGGTCATGATCGCTGGACCTGCAGGCGCGCGTGCGCGTCAAATCGAGTGTATCACCCGGCCCTGGCAGATCGGCTAAGGGTGCCGGACGGCACACTGGCCGCCACGGCCCTCTGCGGGCGCGGATTATTATCGGAGGCCGAAGGCTACAGACAATCCAGCGATTTCTAAAGTGGTTTTTGTGTTGCCTGCACAGGCCTCTTCGCGGGCTCGCCCGCGAAGAGGCCTGTGCAGGTTCAATCGATCACTCCTGCGGCGACAATGCCGCCAGGTGTGCGGCCATGAGCATGGCGAATTCTTCCACAGTCATCTTCTTGCCGTTGAAATCGACCATGCCATCGGCATAGTGCAGGCTGCTCACCACATCGTTGCCTTCGACAGTCGCCATGCCGCTCTGCAGCGCCATCATGCCGACCATCTCCCCCGCCTGGCCCGACTGCATGGCAATCGCCTGGGCGTCGGTCTGGCCGTCCAGCAGTGCCTGCAGGGTCGCCAGGTCACCGATCATCGGCTTGGACAGCGACAACTTGCTCTTAACCTCGGTGATCATCTGCTTGCTCAACTGGTCCGACGGCAGGTCGAAGCTGGCCGGGGCGGTGAAGCCCATCGACAGATTGAAGCGGCTCTCGCCATTGGCCGTTTTGAACGACAGGTTTTCTACCGCGACCTTGGGCTTGGCAGCCAGGAGTTTCTGCAAGTCGCCCTGGAACCTGGCTTTTTCGGCGTCGTCCATCTGGATTTGCGGTACTGGCTGGCCGGCTGCGGAGGCGGCCTCGAATTCCGGCAAGTGTGCCTGGTACCACTTCGACAATGCCTGCAGCGCCGGGACGTTGACCGAGGAAGCGCTCACCGCCATCTGCGCCTTGCCTACCGCACGGCCATCCCAGGTGATGTCGCCGACCTTGTACTCCACGCGGCCACCCACGGTGTCCGGGCCATCGAGGCTTTGCACGGCGTTCTGCTCCAGACCCTTGATCAACAGCACCTGCTGTTTCGGCCCCAGGGTCACCTTGGTTTCGGCCAGCGCCAGGTCGACGTTACCCACGTAGATGGCGTCGTGCTCGGTGGCGGCAAGGTTGCCACCAACCGTCAGACCGTTGAGTTCGAATGTGGCAGGCGGCTGATCATCGCGCACAAGTTTCATCACGAAACGGTCGGCCTGCCCGTGGAATTTCGAAGCCTTGCCTTCCTTGTCGCCACTGGCTTCAAACTGCATACCCGAGAAATCGAGGCTATTGCCATCTGCTTCGTCGAGCTTGATCGGTGCCAGTCGGACCTGGCTGACCACATTGCCGTCGTATCCCAGGCTCGTCTGTGCACTGACCGGGGCCTGCTCGCCTGCGGCGGCAAACCACGGCGCGGTGGCATCGTCCTTTTGCAAGGTGCTGTTGCTAACTGCCAGTACAGGCATCAGCTTGAGCGCCTTCACCCGCGACCAGGGGAACGGGCCGTGCTCGATCTGATCGGTCACACCTACGTCGAAATTGATCACCTCGCCCTCACCCACGTTGATGTCGCGGGCCTTGAGCCGGTATTGGGCGGTACTGCTGAAGAAATGCTGCTCCAGCGACACCCGCTCGATGCTCATGCTGCCGCCGGTGCTGACCAGGGCCTTCTTGAGGTCGGCGTTGCTGCGGGCAAGGGCGTTGTCCAGCTCGGCAGGCAGCTGCTTGCCGGTGTACCAGGCGCCAGCAGTGGTTGCGACGGCAATGGCGATCGCCAGGCCGGAAAGGATGCCAACTGATTTCTTCATGAATAGAACCGATTGCTGTCCGTAAGGGCTTCGATGGCGACCAGAGGCCACGCAGAAAGCGAAGAGTACCACTGCGGTAGAAGTCGAGGGCCGGCCCGGATCGAGAAAAACCATTTCCGGAAGCATCTGAGCACTCTGCCAGAAGGGCAACATTCGTTAATTTTTACGAACATTCAAATTGATCAAAACCGCAAAAAACCGCGCAAAAACCGAACAAACACCCTTAAAAATCGATAAATATTTCAATTCAGTAACATCTTGTCATGTTTAACTTGACACCCACCTACCCATCGTTTTTTATTTTCACCACTTTGCGCGTCCCCCCGCGCCTTCCGCCGCTCCAACATAAAAGGTGAACAATATGGAGCCCACCCGCTCGCCCCTGCCGCATGCGCAATACACCGTGCCCGCCGTTTACGCCCAGCACCAGGAGCCATGCCAGCATGCAGCCTGACCACCGCGCTACCGGCAACGGCCAACTCCGCAAAACCCTGCGCCTCTGGCACGTGATCATCATCGGCCTGGCCTACCTGACCCCGATGACCGTGTTCGACACCTTCGGCATCGTCAGCGGGATTACTGCCGGCCACGTACCCAGCGCCTACATTCTGGCACTGGCCGGGATCCTGTTCACCGCCGTGAGCTACGGCACCCTGGTCAAGCGCTTCCCGCAGTCGGGCTCGGCCTACACCTACACCCAAAAGGCGATCAACCCGCACGTGGGCTTCCTGGTCGGCTGGTCGTCGTTGCTGGACTACCTGCTGTTGCCGATGGTCAACGCGCTGCTGGCCAAACTGTACCTTTCAGCGATGTTCCCGGAAGTGCCGGAGTGGATGTGGGTAGCAGGCTTCGTCACCCTGATCAGCCTGATCAACATGCGCAGCGTCAACCTGGTGGCGCACTTCAACCTGCTGTTCGTGGGCGTGCAGGTGGCGATCATTGCCGTATTCATCTACCTGTGCGTACGCGGCCTGGACCACGGTGAAGGGCTGGGTACCGCCTGGAGCCTGATGCCGTTCGCCGACAGCCAGACCCAATTCAGCGCCTTGGCCGCCGGTGCGACCATCCTGTGCTTCTCGTTCCTGGGCTTTGACGCGGTCACCTGCCTTTCCGAAGAAACCCGCGACCCGGCCAAGACCATCCCCCGTGCGATCTTCCTCACCGCACTGATCGGCGGCGTGGTGTTCATCACCGTTTCTTACTTCATCCAGGCCTACTTCCCGACCATGGCTCGCTTCCACGACCAGGAAGCGGCCCTGCCGGAAATCGCCCTGTACGTCGGCGGCAAGCTGTTCCAGTCGATTTTCATCGCCTGCACCGTGATCAACACCATCGCCTCGGGCCTGGCCTCGCAAACCAGCGTGTCGCGCCTGCTGTACGTGATGGGCCGCGACAACGTCATCCCGGCCAGCGTCTTCGCCCGCCTGCATTCACGCTACAAGACGCCAGTGCTGAACATTGCCGTAGTGGGGATCATTTCCCTGTCGGCGATCTTCTTCGACCTGGTGACCGCCACCTCGATCATCAACTTCGGCGCCCTGGTCGCGTTCAGCTTCGTCAACCTGTCGGTGATCAACCACTGCTACCTGCGCGAAGGCAACCGCAAGGGGCTGGCCAACCAGCTGAAGTACCTGGTGCTGCCCACCATCGGCTTCTGCATCATCGTCTCGCTGTGGCTGGACCTGAATGCGCACTCACTGATGTTTGGCGGCATCTGGGCCGCGCTTGGCCTGATCTACCTTGGCTGGCTGACCAAAGCCTTCCGCGCGGCACCGCCCAACTACATCGCCGAATGAACCATGCTGCTGACAACGCCCGCGCCTGATCGCGGGCGTTGTACTTGATCGAAAAGGAAAGCCCTCATGCCGCTGCGTCGCCTCTCCATCCAATGGAAGATCACCTTGCTTGCCGGCCTGTGTCTGCTGGCCATCGTCGCCTTGCTGGTGGCCACCTCGCTGACCCAGGCGCAACGCAGCGCGGCCTTGGTCAACCAGGCCAACACCGCCATGCTCGACAGCAGCGCCCGCCTGCGCCTGCAGGCCCATGCGCAAACCCAGGCCCTGCGAATACAGCGCTACTTCATGGACGCCTACCAATACGGCAATGGCTTTGCCCGCCTGGTACAGGTACTGAAGGCCCGTGGCGGCAGCGACCTGCGCGCCGAACTGACCCGCCAGGCGCGTGCCAGCCTGGCCGGCAACCCGGATGTGATCGGCCTGTACCTGGTATTCCAGCCCGATGCCCTGGACCAGCAAGACAGCCAGTACCTCGGCCAGGACGCCATGGGCAGCAATGAGCGCGGACGCTTTTCGCTTTACTGGTCGCAACCAACCCCCGGCACCCTGGAACTGGAAGCCATGCCGGAAACGATGCTTGGCGATACCAGTATCGGCAGCAACGGCGCAGCGAAAAACCGCTGGCTGACCTGCCCGCAGGACACCGGCAGAACCTGCATGCTCGAACCGTACCTCGACGAGGTCAACGGCCGCCAAGTACTGATGACCAGCATCGCCTTGCCGCTGCTGGAGCACGGCAAGGTGGTCGGCGTGGTCGGCCTGGACATCGGCCTGGCCAACCTGCAGCAACTGAGCGTGGACGGCCGCCGCGAGCTGTTCGATGGCCAGGGCCAAGTGAGTATCGCCAGCGCCGCCGGCCTGCTGGCCGGTAACAGCCGCGACGACACGACGCTCGGCAAACCCATGGACAACGCAGTAGCCGATGGCCTGCTGCGCGTGGCCCACCCTTTCACACCAATACCTGACGCAGCCCCATGGCAAGTGTTGCTGGAGCTGCCGGAAAGCGTGCTGCAGGCCCCTGCCGCCGCACTCAACCAGCGCCTGGACGCGCACAACCAACGCGCCAACCTCACCAGCCTGCTGATCGGCCTGGGCGCAGCCGTGGTCGGCTTGCTGCTGGTGTGGCTGACCGCACGCGGCGTTACTCGGCCAATCCTGGCCGTGGCCGCACGCCTGGAAGACATCGCCAGCGGCGAAGGCGACCTGACCCGTCGCCTGGACTACGCCCGCCAGGACGAACTGGGCCAGCTCACCGGCTGGTTCAACCGCTTCCTCGACAAGCTGCAGCCAGTCATCGCCCAAGTCAAAGGCTCACTGCAGGAGGCCCGCGGCACCGCCGACCAGTCGGCCGCCATCGCCAGCCAGACCAGCAACGGCATGCAGCAACAGCATCGCGAAATCGAACAGGTGGCCACGGCGGCCAACGAAATGAGCGCCACTGCCCTGGATGTCGCCCATAACGCCTCGCAGGCGGCCCAGGCCGCACGCGCCGCCGACCAGGCCAGCCAGGAAGGCCTGCAACTGATCGACAGCACGCGTCAAGGCATCGATCGACTGGCCGCCGGCATGAACACAGCCATGGACGAAGCGCGTGCGCTGGAAGGCCGCAGCGGGCAGATCGGCTCGGTGCTGGAGGTGATCCGTACCATTGCCGAGCAGACCAACCTGCTGGCACTGAATGCCGCCATCGAAGCGGCTCGTGCCGGCGAAGCCGGGCGTGGCTTCGCCGTGGTCGCCGACGAGGTGCGCGGCCTGGCTCAACGCACGCAGGTGTCGGTGGAGGAAATTCGCCAGGTCATCGAAGGCCTGCAGCAAGGCACGCAGGATGTCGTCGGTGCCATGCATGAAGGCCAGCGCCAGGCACAGGACAGCGCCGCGCGCATGGAGCAGGCGCTGCCGGCACTGCAGCGAATTGGCGAGGCGGTGGCGGTCATCAGCGACATGAACTTGCAAATTGCCTCGGCGGCTGAGGAGCAGAGCGCGGTGGCCGAGGAAGTGAACCGCAACGTGGCCGGCATCCGTGATGTGACAGAATCACTGGCTGGCCAGGCTGACGAATCGGCGCGCATCAGCCAGGCGCTGAACCGGCTTGCCAATCAGCAGCAGGCGCTGATGGAGCAATTTCGCGTCTAGCCTGTAGGGTTTCTTGGCGGGTTTGCCCGCCAGCAAGCCCTTACAGGCGCCACAGCACTATCGTTTTTACTGAGCACAACTCATGCAAACCGCAACCAGATCCACCTTTTTTGACATCACCAGCGAACAGGGCCTGTTACGCACCTCGATTGCCGTCACCCTGTTCATCGCCACCATCGGCATCGCTTTCGGCCTGGCCTCCGGCTCGTTCTCCATCGTGTTCGACGGCGTGTACTCGCTGGTCGACGCCAGCATGAGTGGTCTGTCGCTGGTGGTGGTCAAGCTGATCACCTCGCACACCACCAGCGTGCAAATGTCGCGCAAGCTGCGCGAGCGCTTCACCATGGGCTTCTGGCACCTGGAACCGATGGTGCTGGCACTCAACGGCATCCTGCTCAGCGGCGTAGCCATCTACGCACTGATCAACGCCGTCAGCAGCCTGCTGCAAGGCGGCCGTCACCTGGAGTTCGGCATTGCCATGGTCTACGCGGTGTTGACGGTGATCACCTGCGTGACCATCGCCGTCGTCGAGGCGCGCGCCAACCGCAAGCTGCAATCGGACTTCGTGCGCATGGACGTCAAGGGCTGGGTGATGTCGGCCAGCATCACCGCCGCCCTGCTGATCGCCTTCTGCTTTGGCTACGCGGTGCAGGGCACCTCGCTGGAATGGGTGTCGCCGTACATCGACCCGGCGGTGCTGGCGCTGGTGTGCCTGGTGATCGTACCGCTGCCCTTGTCGGTGGTGCGCCAGGCGCTATCGGAAATTTTTCTGGTCACCCCCGGCGACCTCAAGCTGCATGTAGATGAAGTGGCCAAGGCCTTCGTCGCCCGCCACGGGCTGCAGTCTTACCGCGCCTATGTCGCCAAGGTCGGGCGCTCGCGGGAAATCGAGCTGTATTTCATCGTGCCAAAAGGCATGGCTGCGAAGACCATCGAAGAATGGGATGCGTGGCGCAACGAGATTGGCGATGCGGTAGGTGGCGAAGGGCCTGACCGTTGGATTACGGTGGTGTTTACCGGGGACCCGGAATGGGCTGAGTAAGCCAGCTGAACAAGGCCTGTGAAAACGAAAAAGCCCGCGACCATTACTGGTAGCGGGCTTTGACGTATTGCGTGTGGTGGGTCGTGTAGGATTCGAACCTACGACCAATTGGTTAAAAGCCAACTGCTCTACCAACTGAGCTAACGACCCATTTGATGGCGCGTATAATACTGATTTCTAACGAGAAATCAACACCCAATCAAAAAACCTTTGAAAAATACCGCGTTGGGTCTTCGACACCGGCGGCCTTGAAGCCGTCGGCGCGCAGGCGGCAGCTGTCGCATTTGCCACAGGCACGGCCGTCATCATCGGCCTGGTAGCAGGAAACGGTCAGGCTGTAATCCACACCGCGGGCCATACCGGCCTGCACGATCTGCGCCTTGCTCATGTTCTGCAGCGGCGCCTGGATGCGGAAACCCTGCCCCTCTACACCGGCTTTGGTCGCCAGGTTTGCCATGCGCTCGAAGGCTTCGACGAACTCGGGGCGGCAATCCGGGTAGCCGGAGTAATCCACGGCATTGACGCCAATGAAAATATCACGCGCCTCCAACACTTCGGCCCAGCCCAGGGCAAGCGAAAGGAACACGGTGTTGCGCGCTGGCACATAAGTGACCGGGATGCCCTCACTTGGGGCTTCCGGCACATCGATGTTGCTGTCGGTCAACGCCGAACCGCCAATGCCGTCAAGGTTCAGCCCGATCACCTTGTGCTCCACCACTCCCAGGTCACGGGCCACGCGGGCAGCGGCATTCAACTCGGCACGATGGCGCTGGCCGTAATCGAAGCTCATGGTGTAGCAGCTGTAGCCTTCGGCCTTGGCCATGGCAACTACGGTGGCCGAGTCCAGGCCCCCGGACAACAGGATTACTGCGCGTTTATCGGTCATGTGTAGGTGCTCCTCAATCAACGTCCGGGTTCGTCGTTCCACAGCAGCTTGTGCAGCTGCAGCTGGAAGCGTACGGGCAGGTTGTCGGCAACGATCCAGTCCGCCAGGTCGCTGGCTTTCACCTGGTGGTGGCTCGGCGAGAACAACACCTCACCCGCACGCTCGGAAAGGTTGTACTGGATCAGCTTGGAAACTGCCCAGTCGTAGTCCTCGCGGGAACAGATGACGAACTTGACCTGGTCGTTACGGGTCAGCTGCTCGATGTTCTCGTAGCGGTTACGGTGCGATTCTTCGGAACCTGGGGTTTTCAGGTCGACCACACGGCTGACGCGGGTGTCGGTACCGGTAATGTCCAACGCACCGCTGGTTTCCAGCGACACTTCGTACCCGGCATCACACAGCCGCTGCAGTAACGGCAGGGCGTTGGGCTGGGCCAATGGCTCACCACCGGTGACACAGACGTAGCGCGGTTTGAAACCGGCCACCTGCTCAAGGATCGAATCGAGGGTGCGAAGGGTACCGCCACTGAAGGCATAGGCACTGTCGCAGTACTGGCAGCGCAGGGGGCAACCTGTGAGGCGCACGAATACGGTGGGCAACCCAGCCGTTCGCGTTTCACCCTGCAAAGAGTAAAAGACTTCGGTGATGCGTAATGTGTCTTGCATGCTCGCCACGGGCGTGACAGCTAAACAGGCTGCCCGCCTCCTCAGGCACTGTTGCGGACTCGACATAGCGTTATCCGCAGCAGCGTGTTTACGAAAAAAGGGCAGTGATTCTAACGAAAAAACCCGCGACTGGCGCGGGTTTCTTTCGAGCGGTGCAACTACGACACTCAGAGCTTCTGCAGGTCACGCTGAGCCAGTTGCGCGGCCGAGGTGCCGGGGTACTGGGTAATAACCTGCTGCAGGATGCCCTTGACCTTGTCGGTATGCCCCATACGGCGCTCGACATCGGCCAGTTTGTACAGTGAATCGGGCACCTTGCTGTGCTTCGGATACTTCTGACTTACTTGAGCGAAGGCCTGGCTTGCGCCTGGCAGGTCACCCTTGGCCAGGTTCACTTCACCCAACCAGTACTGCGCGTTGCCGGCGTACTGGCTGTTTGGGTACTTGCGCAGGAATGCGTTGAACGCCTGGCTGGCCTTGTCGAAGTCTTTCTGTTTGATCAGGTCGAAAGCAGCATCGTAGTAAAGCTTTTCTTTCGCCGGATCACCGGGCTCGCTACTGGCGGCCGGTTGTTGCGCAGCAGCACCTGCTGCTGCATCCGGGGCGGCATTGGACGCACCACCACCGGTGGAATTGTCAGGGGTTGCGGCAGGCGCAGCGCCACTGTTGATGCGACGGTCCAGGTCCTGGTAACGCTCCAGGTTTTCCTGCTTCATGCGCGACACATCGTTTTGCAGCTCTTCGATGATGCCTTGCTGGCGGGAAAGCTGATCCTGCATCTGTTGCAGCTGCATGAACAGCTGGCCCTGTGCAGAGGCAGGGGCCGAAGCCCCTGACCCGGCATAGGCGCCGCTCGTGCCATAACCCGCAGGCGGATAGCTGCCTGCGTTGTCATCTACTACAGGGACCTCAGCCCAGGCCGCGAGCGGCAGGCTGAGTGCGAGGACGGTTACTACACGGCGGCACATACGCATAAGAACTTACTTACGCAGTTCTACGCGACGGTTCTGAGCCCAGGACTGCTCGTCGTTGCCGGTGGCAACTGGACGCTCTTCGCCGTAGGAAACCAGTTCCAGCTGAGCAGGGGAAACGCCCTGCAGAACCAGGTAGCGCTGAACGGCTTTCGCACGACGCTCACCCAGAGCCATGTTGTACTCGCGGGTGCCGCGCTCGTCGGTGTTGCCTTCCAGAACAACGCGGTTGCCGTTGGACTTCAGGTCCTTGGCGTGAACGTCCAGAGCGCGCATGGCTTCTGGCTTCAGGTCCGAGCTGTCGTATTCGAAGTAGAAGGTGGTGATTGCGCGCAGGGCGGCTTCTTCGCTCAGGGAACCGTCAACAGCGCCAGTGTTGGCACCGTAGCCAGCGTTAGGATCTACAGCAGCGCCTTCGCCTGCGTTATCACCGCCCTTCGAGGAGCAACCTACAGCTACAGCCATGGCCAGAGCCAGCGCAGCAAATTTACCAAACTTCAGCATTTCCATCGTGAAACTCCTAATGAAACCCCAGTGTGTTAAGCAAAACGTATTACGCCGCAATCAGTTCAGGTAAGGGGACCAGGACGGTTCTCTGACTTCGCCTTGAGCGGTAGGAAGTGGGAGCCTCACGCGGCCATTAAGCGACACGAGCATCAAGACTCCCCGGCCCTGCTGGCGGGTGGCGTAGATTAGCATGGTGCCGTTTGGCGCGACAGTGGGAGACTCATCAAGACTTGTTTCAGACAGAATCTTTACACTTCCGCGCTGCAAGTCCTGTGCCGCCACTTTGAAGTTGGTAAAGCCCTGTTGGCGATGGATCATCACCAGGGTCTTTTCGTCTGCCGAAAGTTTCGGGTTGGCGTTGTAGTTACCCACGAACGTTACACGCTCGGCACCGCCACCACTGACCGACTGTTTATAGATCTGCGGTTTGCCGCCACGGTCGGAAGTGAAGTAAAGGGTGTTGCCATCCTTACCCCAGAACGGCTCGGTATTGATACCTGGGCCGGCAGTGACACGGCTGATCTGGCGCGAAGCCACATTCATCACGTAGATGTCCGGGTTGCCGTCCTTGGACAGCACGAACGCCAGGCGCGAACCGTCCGGCGACCAGGCTGGCGCGCCGTTCAGGCCTTCGAAGTTGGTCACCTGCTCGCGGCGACCGGTATCGATGTTCTGAATGAAGATACGCGGGCGCTTCTGCTCGAACGAAACGTAGGCGATACGCTTGCCATCCGGCGCAAAGCGCGGCGACAGGATCGGTTCGCGCGACTGCAGCAGGGTTACCGCACGCGCACCGTCGTAGTCCGAACGCTGCAGGGTGTAACGGGTGTTGTTGGTGGAGAAGCGCTCGGCCGTCACGTACAGCATGCGGGTAGAGAACGCCCCCTTGATGCCGGTGAGCTTCTCGAACGACTGGTCGGCAATGTAGTGCGCCATGTCGCGCAGCTGGTCGGTGCTGCCCGCCACGCTACCGGTCAGCACTTGCTGCTCGGTGGCGACGTTGAACAGCGCGTACTGCACCTGCAGGCGACCGCCCGACGGCACGATGCTGCCGACCATCACGTACTGGGCACCCAGCGCTTTCCAGTCACGGAAGATCACTTCGCTGGCCTGCGACGGCTGGCTGATCATGTTCTGCCGCGGAATCGGCGAGTAGTAACCAGAGTTGCGCAGGTCGTTGCCGATGATGTCGGCGATGTCTTCGGGCAGCACGCTGCCGCCCTGCAGGCCGAACGGCACTACCGCGATGGGTGTAGCCCGGTCACTGCCACTGGTGACCAGGATGTTCTTTTCCTCTGCCACCGCCATGCCTGCCACGCAGCACAGCATGACCAGCAGTCCTCTCAGACGTTTAATCACAACGCTAGATCCTCAGGTGTAAATGTCATCTTGAACGAACGATATTGGTTGAAATCGCTCGGCTTCATACCCTGCATCTCGGTCAAACGACCAATGTTCTTCACCGCAGCCACCGCCGAACTGTCATACGGGCCGTCACCACTGGAACGGGCCACGCTGACACTGGTGATGGTACCGTCCGGCAACATGTTGATCTGCAGGACCACCGTCATGCCCTTGCGCGCGGAAGGCGGACGCGCCCAGCCCTCGGCCGCGCGCATGCGGATCAGGTCGTCGAAGTCGCCGGCCACCTGGTCACCCTGCTCGTCGGCCAGCGCCTGCTGCCGCTCGGTGGTGTCGGACAACAGCTCGGCCAGGGCCTGGGCTTTCTTGTCTTCTGCCGCCTTGCGGGCCGCTTCCTGTGCCTTCTTCTCCTGGGCGTCTGCAGCGGCCTTTTTCTTGGCCTCTTCAGCTGCCTTCTTCTTAGCGTCCTCGGCCGCCGCCTTCTTCTTGGCGTCCTCGGCTGCTTTCTTCTTGGCCTCCTCGGCTGCCTTTTTCTTGGCGTCCTCGGCGGCTTGTTTCTTCGCCTCTTCAGCGGCCTCTTTCTTGGCCTCTTCTTCGGCTTTTTTCTTGGCTTCGTCCTCGGCCTTCTTCTTGGCGATGTCGGCCTGCTGCTTCTCGGCAGCCTTCTTCGCCTCGTCGGCCTTCTTGGCTTCGGCAGCTTTCTTGGCTTCGGCAGCCTTGGCGGCTTCTGCGGCCTTGGCAGCGTCTTCGGCTTTTTTCGCCTCGGCGGCTTCGCGGGCCTCCTCGGCCTTTTGAGCAGCGTCGGCTTTCTTTTGTTCCGCAGCCTTCACTGCTTCCTGCTCGACCTTCTTCTGCTCCAACTGCTCGACTTCGGTCTGGCGCGAAGCGGTTTTCTTCGCTTCCCCGGCAATCTTCTGATTGGTCTGGGTGGTCGCCTGGCTCTTGGACTTGAGCTGGTACAGGGTAGCCTGAACGATCGGCTTGGAAGGCGGCAGCTCAGGCGTCATGGCAAAACTGACGAACAGCAGGGCGAACACCAGCACATGCAGGCCGATGGCCCAGACACTGGGCCAGAAGTAGCTTTCCGAGGCGGATGGCTCTCGCTGTTGCATCAGGGCGCCTCGGTAATCAGGCCAACGTTACCGACACCGGCCTTCTGCAACCCGCCCATGGCACCCATGACCGCGCCATAGTCGACAGCCTTGTCGCCACGAATGAACACCTGGGTTTGCTTGCCCTGGTCACGGCCGGCAGCAATGATCTTGGTCACTGCATTGGTCATGTCAGGCAAGGTCATGGCCTTGTCCATCTGCTTGTCGGTATCGACTTCGCTGCCAAGGTTCCAGTAGTAGGTTTTATCGGCCTTGATGGAGATGGTGAGGATCTGGACGTTGTTGTCCTGCGGCAAGGCTTCGCTGGAAACCTTGGGCAGGTCGACCTTCACGCCCTGGTTGAGCATGGGCGCCGTCACCATGAAGATGACCAGCAGCACCAGCATCACGTCGATGTAGGGCACCACGTTCATCTCGGCGACGGGCTTGCGTTTGTGGCGAACTCGGGCCATGGGCTTCTACCTGATTACTCTTCGCTGGTGTGCACTTTGCGGTGCAGGATCGCCTGGAACTCGTCGGCGAAGGTGTAGTAACGACCGATCAGCACTTCACTGCGCGCGGCGAAACGGTTGTAGGCGATGACCGCCGGGATCGCTGCGAACAGGCCGATGGCGGTGGCGATCAGCGCTTCGGCGATACCTGGGGCGACAGTGGCCAGGGTGGCTTGCTGGGCGCTGGCCAGGCCGCGGAAGGAGTTCATGATGCCCCATACGGTACCGAACAGGCCGATGTACGGGCTGGTGGAACCAACGGTGGCCAGGAACGGCAGGCTCTGTTCGAGTTTTTCTTCCTCGCGAGAAATGGCCACGCGCATGGCACGGCCAACGCCTTCCATCACCGCGTCCGGGTCAACGCCCGGTTGCTGGCGCAGGCGCGAGAACTCCTTGAAGCCGGCACGGAACACCTGCTCCACGCCAGAGTCCGGGTCTGGGTTGCTGCCTGCCTGGCGGTACAGCTTGGACAGGTCGATGCCCGACCAGAAGCGCTCCTCGAAGGCATCCAGCGCACGACGACCGGCGCGCAGCATGGTGCTGCGCTGGAAGATCATGATCCATGAGGTGACCGAGGCGGCCACCAGGGTCAGCATTACCAGCTGTACCACCACGCTGGCATTGCTGACCAGACTCCACATGGAGGTATGGTCGACGACGTTAGCTTCCACGCTTATTCTCCTGCATTCGATTGATTACCCGAGCCGTCCGCCATAAAGGCTTCGCGCAGCTGGGGGGGTATGGCTCGGGGTTTGAAAGTGTCGGCGCGCACGGCGGCCACCAGGAACTGCCCTTCGCAAAGCAGCGTGTCATCCTTTTCCCGCCAGACCTGCTGCACGAAGCGCAAGCTGGCGCGATTGAGTTCAAGTACTTGCGCGGTCACCCGCAGTTCGTCATCAAGCCGCGCCGGCGCGTGATACCGCGCTTCGCTGGAATGAACCACGAACAGCAGGTTGTCTTCGGCCAGTTGCGACTGGGAAAAGCCCAGGTGCCGCAGGCGTTCGGTGCGCGCGCGCTCCATGAATTTCAGGTAGTTGACGTAATACACCACGCCGCCCGCATCGGTATCTTCGTAATAGACGCGACAACGGTGTGCGAACGGTTCGAGCTGATTTTGCGCGCGCATACTCTAGTGCTTACTCCTCAGCTTGCCAATCCGCTGTGGCAACTGTTTTTTCTTCATTGATGTCTTATTGCCAGCGCACTTTGGGCATGCCAGCGGTAGGACCACGAAAAGTCGCTTTCGATCTGTCATTCATCGCCTGGCTCGGAAAAATCACCACCCTCCCCCAAGCGCCCGGGAATATTCAGGCCAAAGTGCAGGTAGGCATGCCGGGTGACCACGCGGCCACGCGGCGTACGCATGATGTAGCCCTGCTGGATCAGGTACGGCTCAAGCACATCCTCGATGGTATGACGCTCTTCGCTGATGGCCGCGGCCAGGTTGTCCACGCCCACCGGGCCGCCATCGAATTTTTCGATCATGGTCAGCAGCAGGCGGCGGTCGGAATGATCGAAACCACGCTCGTCGACGTCCAGCAGGTTCAGCGCCATGTCGGCCACGGCCTTGGTGATCTGGCCCTTGCCGCGTACTTCGGCGTAGTCGCGCACCCGGCGCAGCAGGCGGTTGGCGATACGCGGCGTACCCCGAGCGCGGCGAGCGATCTCGTAGGCGCCGAGGTCTTCGATGGCCAGGCCAAGGATGTTGGCCGAACGGCTGACGATAGTGGCCAGGTCCTTGTCGCTGTAGAACTCCAGGCGCTGGACGATACCGAAGCGGTCACGCAACGGGTTGGTGAGCATGCCGGCACGGGTGGTAGCGCCTACCAGGGTGAACGGTGGCAGGTCCAGCTTGATCGAACGCGCCGCCGGGCCTTCGCCAATCATGATGTCGAGCTGGAAATCCTCCATGGCCGGGTACAACACCTCTTCGACGACCGGCGACAGCCGATGGATTTCGTCGATGAACAGCACATCGTGCGGCTCGAGGTTGGTCAGCATGGCTGCCAGGTCGCCAGGGCGTTCCAGAATAGGCCCCGAGGTGCTCTTCACCGACACGCCCATTTCATGGGCGATGATGTTGGCCAGGGTGGTCTTGCCCAGGCCTGGCGGGCCAAAGATCAGCGTGTGATCGAGCGACTCGCTGCGGCCACGCGCCGCCTGGATGAACAGCGCCATCTGCTCGCGCACCACCGGCTGGCCGATATAATCGTCCAGGCTCAGCGGGCGAATCGCACGGTCCTGGACCTCTTCGCGGTCGCGGCCACTGGCGGCGATCAGGCGGTCGGCTTCGATCACTTGGTTATCATCCCTTTCAGGCTGCGGCGGATCAGTTCTTCACTGCTCAAGCCGGCCTTGTCCTTGATCGCAGCGATTGCCTTGCTGGCTTCCTGCGGCTTGTAGCCGAGCGAGACCAGGGCACTGACCGCATCGGCCTCGGCGCTGGACTCGCTGGCGACCGGCAACGGCCCGTCGGACACCAGGGTGAACATGGCCGGTGACGTCTCCCAGGCTTTGAAGCGGTCCTTGAGCTCGACCAGCAAGCGTTCGGCGGTTTTTTTGCCAACACCGGGCACGCGCACCAGGGCCGACGTGTCCTGGGCTTGCACGCAGCGCACCAGTTCGTCCACTTCCAGCCCGGACATCAGCGCCAGGGCCAGCTTCGGCCCCACGCCGTTCAGGCGGATCAGCTCGCGGAACAACTCGCGCTCGCGCTTTTCGGCAAAGCCATAGAGCAAGTGGGCGTCTTCGCGCACGACCAGGTGGGTATGCACGGTGACGGCTTCGCCCACCTTGGGCAGACGGTACAGCGTGGTCATGGGAACTTCCAGTTCGTATCCCACGCCGTTGACGTCGATAATCAGGTGCGGCGGCTGTTTTTCCGCCAGGGTGCCGCGCAAACGTCCAATCACGTTCCGATCCTTCCTCTCGGGGAGCCGGTCAAAGACCGCTCAACCCTATCAGCAAATGCAGCGGGTGAACGCATCACCCGAACAAAATATGTATCAGCGCATGAAGCGCCTACAGACGCAAGCGCCCGCCGCGTCGCCGTGCCGTGGCCAGGCCATGTGGTACCAAGCTGGAACGGGTGTGAGCGTGGCACAGGGCGATGGCCAGGGCATCGGAGGCATCGATCTGTGGCTTTTGCGTCAATTTCAGCAGGTGCATGACCATCATCATCACCTGCTCCTTGTTGGCCCCACCCGTGCCGGCCACGGCCTGCTTGACCTGGGTGGCGCTGTATTCGGCGATTTCCAGGCCGGCCTCGGCGGCGGCGACGATGGCCGCGCCACGGGCCTGGCCGAGCTTTAGCGCCGAATCGGCGTTGCGGGCCATGAACACCCGCTCGATACCCATGGTCACCGGGCCGTGCTGGGCGATGATTTCACTGACACCCCGAAAAACAATCTGCAGCCGCTCGTGCAGCTCGCCGCTGCCGGTGCGGATACAACCCGATGCCACGTACTCGCAACCACGGGCGGTCTGACGGACCACACCGTAACCGGTGATGCGCGAACCGGGGTCGATACCAAGAATCAGAGTCATAACACCTGCGGAGTTTTACCAATTTCACCGGTCTATTCGCGGGCAAGCCCGCCCCTACAAAGACCTCGCAGTCCCTGTAGGAGCGGGCTTGCCCGCGAATAAACCCTCAAGGCGAACGAAACAACCTTAGCCGAGGTTTTCCATGATCTCATCGGAAATCTGGGCGTTGGAGTAGACGTTCTGCACGTCGTCCAGGTCTTCGAGCATGTCGATCAGCTTGAGCACCTTTTCCGCACCGTCCCGGTCAAGTTCGGCGCTAGTGGTCGGCTGCATGACGATTTCCGCGTCAGCGGCCTTGAAGCCAGCCTCTTCCAGCGCGTTACGCACGGCATAGAAGCTATTGAACGAAGTGAACACCTCGAACGAGCCGTCATCGTTGGCCACCACGTCGTCGGCATCGGCCTCCATTGCCGCTTCCATCAACGCGTCTTCTTCAACGCCCGGGGCAAAGCTGATCTGCCCCTTGCGCTCGAACAGGTAGGCCACCGAACCGTCGGTGCCCAGGTTGCCACCGCACTTGGTAAAGGCATGGCGCACGGCGGCGGCAGTACGGTTGCGGTTGTCGGTCATGGCTTCGACCATGATCGCCACGCCACCGGGGCCATAACCTTCGTAGCTGAGCTCTTCGACGTTGTCGCTTTCATTGGTGCCAGCGCCACGGGCCACGGCGCGGTCGATGATGTCGCGACTCATGTTGGCGCCCAGCGCCTTGTCCAGCGCCAGGCGCAAGCGCGGGTTGGATGCCGGGTCAGGGCCGCCTTGCTTGGCAGCTACCGTCAGCTCACGGATCCACTTGGTGAAGACCTTGCCTCTCTTGGCATCCTGGCGCTCTTTGCGGTGCTTGATGTTCGCCCACTTGGAATGACCAGCCATAACGACTCCGAATCCTTTGAATCACAAACAGCCCCGCCCCATGACGGGGCGGGACGGGAGAATACTTGCGCCGAAACGCAAAGGCGCATCCATATGGATGCGCCCGGGGACTGCTTACTCGACCTTGGTCTGTTCGCGCAGTCGGATGTGCAGCTCGCGCAGGGCCTTGGCGTCGACCAGGCCAGGGGCCTGGGTCATGACGCATGCAGCGCTCTGGGTTTTCGGGAACGCGATCACTTCACGGATCGACTGGGCGCCGGTCATCAGCATGACCAGGCGGTCCAGGCCGAAGGCCAGGCCGCCGTGGGGCGGTGCGCCGAATTTCAGGGCGTCGAGCAGGAAGCCGAACTTCTCTTCCTGTTCTTCTGCCTCGATACCCAGCAGGCGGAATACCGCCTGTTGCATCTCTTTACGGTGAATACGGATCGAGCCGCCACCCAGCTCGGTGCCGTTCAGGACCATGTCGTAGGCACGGGACAGGGCCGTGGCCGGGTTGGCCTCCAGCTCTTCCGGGGTGCACTTGGGCGCGGTGAACGGGTGGTGCAGCGCGGTGAAGCTGCCGTCTTCGTTCTCTTCGAACATCGGGAAGTCGACGACCCACATCGGTGCCCACTCGCAGGTCAGCAGCTCGAAGTCGTGACCCAGGCGGATACGCAGCGCGCCCAGGGCTTCGCTGACCACCTTGAACTTGTCGGCGCCGAAGAACACGATGTCGCCATCTACAGCACCCACGCGGTCGAGGATGTTGTTGAGGTTGGCTTCAGGGATGTTCTTGACGATCGGCGACTGCAGGCCTTCGACGCCCTTGGCACGCTCGTTGACCTTGATGTAGGCCAGGCCCTTGGCACCGTAAATGCCGACGAACTTGGTGTACTCGTCGATCTTGCTGCGCGGCATGCTCGCACCGCCTGGCAGACGCAGGGCGGTAACGCGGCACTTCGGATCGTTGGCCGGGCCGGCGAATACTTTGAAGTCGACATCCTTCAACTGGTCGGCAACGTCGACCAGTTCCAGCGGGTTACGCAGGTCTGGCTTGTCGGAGCCATAGCGGCGCATGGCCTCTTCGAAGGTCATGTGCGGGAATTCGCCGAACTCCAGGTCCAGCACTTCCTTGAACAGCTTGCGGATCATGCTTTCGGTCAAGCCCATGATCTCGCTTTCATCGAGGAAGCTGGTCTCGATGTCGATCTGGGTGAATTCCGGCTGGCGGTCGGCCCGCAGGTCTTCGTCACGGAAGCACTTGGCGATCTGGTAGTAGCGGTCGAAACCGGCGACCATCAGCAGCTGCTTGAACAGCTGTGGCGACTGCGGCAGAGCGAAGAAGCTACCGGCGTGGGTACGGCTTGGCACCAGGTAGTCACGCGCACCTTCCGGGGTAGCACGGGTGAGGATCGGGGTTTCGACGTCGAGGAAACCATTTTCGTCGAGGAAGCGACGAATGCTGCTGGTGATGCGCGAGCGCAGGCGCAGCTTGTCAGCCATTTCCGGGCGACGCAGATCGATGAAGCGGTAACGCAGGCGGGTTTCCTCGCCGACGTCGGAGTATTCGTTCAGCGGGAACGGCGGGGTTTCTGCTTCGTTGAGCACGTTCAGCTGGTAGCCGAGGATCTCGATTGCACCGGACGCCATGTTGGCATTCACCGCACCGTCAGGGCGCTTGCGGACCTTGCCGGTGATCTGCACGACGTATTCGCTGCGCACACGGTCGGCAGCGGCGAAGGTTTCGGCGCGATCCGGGTCGAACACGACCTGGGCCATGCCTTCGCGGTCACGGATGTCGAGGAAGATCACCCCGCCGTGGTCGCGGCGACGATGGACCCAGCCGCAAAGGGTGACTTCCTGGCCGTCCAGGCTCTCGTTCAGTTGGCCGCAATAATGGCTGCGCATCATGATGGTGGTTTCGCTTCTCGTGATTCGTGTATTCGGTGGAGGCCTTGGCCGCCCGGAGGGCTAATACTGCAAGACCCGGTCACAGCATTCAACTCAGTCGGCCTTGTCGCCGCCTGCCAGATTCTTTTTCGCCCCGGTCTTGAAGTCGGTTTCGTACCAACCATTACCGCTCAGGCGGAAGCCTGGCACCGACAGCAGCTTTTTCAGTGCCGGCGCCTGGCAGGCCGGGCAATCGACCAGCGGCGCGGCGCTGATCTTCTGCAGCACTTCCATGCGGTGCTCGCAGGACGCACATTGATAGTCATAAAGGGGCATGGGTGTCTCTCGTCAACCACAACGCTGGCTGCCGGGGCAGCAAAAAGCGGGATTATATATGGTTAGCAAGCACTGCGCAGCCCGCCAGGCGATCAGCGCGCACTTGGCGGGTTCTGAAGCCACGCCACGCAGATGACCCGGATCAGCCCGCTGAAGTTGCGCACCCCACCCTGGCGCAGGTGCACTTCGCGGTCCACGTAGGACAACACGGCACTGACCGAGCAGCGGTTGGCAGCGGCGATGCGCTCCAGGATACCCCAGTAGACGGCCTCCAGGCGCAGACACGTGGAAAAGCCGTTGAGCCGCACCGAGCGCGACACCGGTTGGGCCTGCAACATGTCGAAATCCGCCTTGAACGGATCGATGCATTGTTTTGCGGGCCAACTCCCCTGGCCAATACTACGTTTGCTCGCTTGCATCATGCGCCACACTTCCTCGTCACAGGTACCAGGCGACCTATGAAGCGCTGATGCGCGAGCTTAAAGCAGCGGCAAAATCTTCCTGCACAACCTCTAGACCCCGGCCGGGCATGCCGACCAGGGCTTTTGCACGATGGCCGTTACTTGCCGTCGAGCAGCACCCGCAGCATCCAGGCGGTTTTCTCGTGCACTTGCATGCGCTGGGTCAGCAAGTCGGCGGTCGGCTCGTCACTGACTTTGTCCACCACCGGGAAAATACTGCGCGCAGTACGCACCACGGCCTCCTGACCCTGCACCAGCTGACGGATCATTTCGTCCGCAGGGGGCACGCCTTCCTCCTCCTTGATCGACGAGTGCCGCGCGTAGAATGCATACGACCCCGGCGCCGGGAAGCCCAGGGCACGGATGCGCTCGGCGATCGAATCGACTGCCAGCGCCAGTTCGTTGTACTGCTCTTCGAACATCAAATGCAGGGTGCGGAACGACGGACCGGTGACGTTCCAGTGAAAGTTATGGGTTTTCAGATACAGCACATAGGTATCCGACAACAGACGGGACAGCCCATCGACGATGGACTTGCGATCTTCTTCACTGATACCGATATCGATTGCCATGAAGTTCCCCTTTCCATAAGGCTTGAGACTCAAGCGGGCGCCGACCACTGTAGCAACACTTGGCGCATGCCGCATGTGACATGGCGCAACACATCGCCCGCCGGGCGGCCTGCGGTTTGAGTAGGCTGCGGCTTTACTGTTAAATAGGCACCGTGCCACCCGTGCGGACTGTCATTGCCGGGTGCATAGGCTGGCCTGTCACGTGTTCGCGCTCTACACCTCATGCGCACCGTGCTACCAGCTCTTCCTGTGATCGGCCTTATCAACTGTGAGCCAACCCCATGTTCAAGATCGTCCATCTGGTGACGGGCGTGGCAGCTTTGCTGCTATCGCTCATACCCAGCCTGAAAACCGATGCGACACCCTTCCTGCAGCAACCCGACGCGGTCTACCTGGCGCTGCTCGGCCTGCTCAACCTGGTACTGGCCCCGGTCGTGCCACTGTATTACCGCGGCGCGCGACAACAGCTGCAGCATCTAGCCTGCGCCCTGCTGGTGGTAGCCGTGGTACTGCAGACCCTGACGTTGCTGGCTCGCCCGGAAATGGGCAACCTGGCTGCCCTGGTCTGCGCGGTGCTGGCCGTAGCCCTGCACCTGGCCGTGGGCTTTGCCCGCACCCCGCGTAAAGCGCGCAGCAGCCAACACGCGGCACAAGATGTCGGCAGCCGTGATACCGGCACCGTCAAGTGGTTCAACACGTCGAAAGGCTTCGGTTTCATCTCCCGCGATTCGGGTGATGACATCTTCGTGCACTTTCGCGCCATTCGCGGTGAGGGCCACCGCATCCTGGTCGAAGGCCAGCGCGTGGAGTTTTCGGTGATGCACCGCGACAAGGGCCTGCAGGCCGAAGACGTGGTTGCAGTAACCCGACGCTGACGCCGCCTTCTCCGTGAGCACGGGCTTGCCCGCTCTCACGGAGAGCATGCCCAAGCAGTAGTCAGTAATGCGGCGGCGGCGCCTCTTCCCCTTCGCTGCCGTACTGGCCAACCATCTCTTCATGACGCTTGATCAGCTCGGCCATCTGCAATTGCAGCCGGTCAATCACCCGCCCTTGCTCGACGACCACGTCATTCAGCGCCTGAATAGTGTCATCCTGAAACGCCTGACGGGTTTCCAGTTCCACCATACGCATTTCCAGTGTCATTTCAGGCCTCCTGGTAACCAGCCAATTGCAGCCCGCGCAGGCGCTGGCGAACGGCTTGCAGCTGATCATCGGTGTACGCCACCGACGGGCACTTGCCCCAAACCGGGGCCGGCCAGGCAGCATCGTCGCGCCGGCGCACGATCACATGCATATGCAGCTGGCTGACCACATTGCCCAACGTTGCCACGTTCATCTTGTCAGCGCCGTAGCTGGTCTTCAGCGCTTCGGCCAACACGGTGGTTTCCTGCCACAACTGTTGCTGCTCTGCCGCATCCAGCTCGAACAGTTCGCTGATGCCGGCGCGCTTGGGCACCAGGATGAACCATGGGTAATTGGCATCCTTGCTCAGCAGCAACTGGCACAGCGCAAACTCCCCCAGCACCAGGGAATCCTGCTGCAAACGTGAATCGAGGACGAACACGGCATATCTCCTTCAGGCAAAACCATCCCGCATCGAGCGGAAAACAGGCCTGCAAGGATACCTTGCACATTCCCGGTAACACAGCGCTACTTTTCGCACCAAAATGAGGCCACCTGTCCGCCCTTCCCACACTTGCCACCCCACAAACGACTCTGGATGAACAAGTTGCGGTAACACATTGACTTTCATGGCAGCTTTTTAAATTTTAATGATTCTCGACTCCAATATCTCATCAACCCGCCTTCGGCCCGTATTTACGGCACTTTCCGACCCTCGGTAGCAGGTTTTGTGAAAATTTCATGAAGTGTTGTGAATTTTGAGCACGCTTGTTGCATTCACTTCACGCCAAGTCGGCACGACATCTGCAACGGCAGGTGTACGCGACAAATAACAACAGCGGCATTGGTTACCAGGGAGTTTCCTTAACCAGAATCGGTAGTTACCGATTTGTTACGGTGACAGGAACAGCGCTGGCGTTGTACGGCCCTTAAACCGGGGCGTGATTTGCGACATGGAAATATCTAAAAGCGACATGGCGAAAAAGTTCCGCAAAGAGTGCTTATAGCCATATCGCCAACAACAGTCAGCGTGCTATACATTTTCGCCGACATAAAAAGAAAGAGCTGCCCCATATAACTAAAACACATGGACGCAGCGGTACTCTTCCTAAAAACCAAAGGAGCAAATCACGATGCGCGTGATGAAGTGGAGCATGATCGCCCTGGCCGTTGCGGCAGGGACCTCGCAGTTGGCAATGGCCTCGGCACAAGACGAGTCCAAAGGTTTCATTGAAGACAGCAAGCTGAACGTCAAAACCCGCATGCTGTACTTCAGCCGAGACTTCCGCAACGTCCCGTCTGGCTCCCAGAGCCGCGTTGAAGAAACCGGCCTCGGCTTCCTCGGCACCTTCGAGTCGGGCTTCACCCAAGGTACCGTCGGCTTCGGCGTCGACGCCATCGGCATGCTCGGCATCAAGCTGGACAGCGGCAAAGGCCGTGCCGGCACCGGCCTGTTCCCGGAAGGCTCCGACGGTCGCTCGCAGGATGACTACTCCGAAGGCGGCGGCGCAGTGAAAATGCGCATTTCCAACACCGTGCTGAAGTTCGGCGACCAGTTCACCGCACTGCCAGTACTGGCTACCGACGACAGCCGACTGCTGCCGGAAGTTGCCGAAGGCGGCCTGATCACCAGCAACGAAATCGATGGCCTGACCCTGCACGCCGGTCACTTCACCGCGCTGAACGCACAGGCTCAGACTTACCACGACAGCCTGAACCTGACCGAGGCCAACGTCTTTGGTGGCACCTACGCCATCACCGAAAACCTCAGCACCAGCGTTTACTACTCGCGTGTCGAAGACCACTTCCGCAAGTGGTACGGCAACATCAACTGGGCGCTGCCGATCAGCGACAAGCAAGGCCTGGTGTTCGACTTCAACATTTACGACACCAAGTCGATCGGCGACAACCTGACCGGCGCATTCGTCAGCAAGTCCGACGGCAGCAACGAACTGGACAACATTGCAGCCAGCCTCTCGGCCGCCTACAACATTGGCGCACACACCTTCACCCTGGCCTACCAGAAAGTCAGCGGCGACGGTGACTATGCCTACGGCGTGGACGGTGGCGGCACGATCTTCCTGGCCAACTCGGTTGCCCGCTCCGACTTCAACGCCGAAGACGAAAAATCCTGGCAAGCGCGCTATGACCTGAACTTCGCCGAGTTCGGCGTACCAGGCCTGACCTTCATGACCCGTTACGTGCGCGGTACCGGTGCCTCCACCCGCACCACCGACGACGGTAAGGAATGGGAACGCGACATCGACGTCAAGTACGTGATGCAAAGCGGCCCGGCCAAGGACCTGAGCTTCCGCGTACGTCAGGCCACCTACCGTTCGGGCGATGGCGTGTACTACGGCTCCCCATCGATCGACGAACTGCGTCTGATCGTGGAGTACCCGCTGAGCATCCTGTAAGCCTGGCTTGCAGTGCCCCGCACTTGAAAAGCCCGGCGATCACGCCGGGCTTTTTCTTGGCTGACAAGTGCCACGCCCTGGGGCATCCTGTACGCCTTCGTTTCGCCCCCGTACAATGCGGGGCTATTTCAACGTCTTAGGCAATCGACACGGCTAACCATGCGCACCAGTCAATATTTGCTCGCCACCCAGAAAGAAACCCCTGCCGACGCAGTGGTCATCAGCCATCAGCTCATGCTGCGTGCCGGCATGATCCGCAAACTGGCCTCCGGCCTGTACACCTGGCTGCCGATGGGCCTGCGGGTAATGCGCAAGGTCGAGGCCGTGGTGCGTGAGGAAATGAACGCCGCCGGCGCCCTGGAAGTGCTGATGCCGAGCATCCAGCCCGCCGAACTGTGGCAGGAATCCGGTCGCTGGGAGCAGTATGGCCCTGAGCTGCTGCGCCTGAAGGATCGCCACCAGCGCGACTTCTGCGTCGGCCCTACCCACGAAGAAGTGATCACCGACCTGGCCCGTAACGAGCTGTCCAGCTATAAACAGCTGCCGCTCAACATGTACCAGATCCAGACCAAGTTCCGTGACGAGATCCGCCCACGCTTCGGTTTGATGCGTGGCCGTGAATTCATCATGAAGGACGCCTACTCGTTCCATGCCGACCAGGCTTCCCTGCAGGAAACCTACGACCGCATGCACCAGGCGTACAGCAACGTGTTCACCCGCCTGGGCCTGGACTTCCGGCCTGTACAGGCCGACACCGGCTCGATCGGCGGCAGCTACTCGCACGAGTTCCACGTGCTGGCCGAGTCTGGCGAAGACGACGTGATCTTCAGCGACAGCTCCGATTACGCCGCCAACATCGAAAAGGCCGAGGCCATCCCACGTGAAACCGTGCGCCCAGCCCCTACCGAGGAACTGCGCCTGGTCGACACTCCAGACGCCAAGACCATCGCCCAACTGGTGGAAAACCACGGCCTGGCGATCGAGAAAACCGTCAAGACCTTGATCGTACGCGGCGCCGAGGAAGGCAAGCTGGTGGCCCTGGTGGTACGTGGCGACCACGAGCTGAACGAAATCAAGGCCGCCAAACTGGAACAGGTTGCCGACCCGCTGGTCATGGCCACCGACGCCGAACTGCGCGACGCCATCGGTGCCGGCGCCGGCTCGCTCGGCCCGCTGAACCTGCCGCTGGAAGTGGTGATCGACCGTTCGGTTGCACTGATGAGCGACTTCGGCATTGGCGCCAACATCGACGACAAACACTACTTCGGCGTGAACTGGGAGCGCGACCTGCCGGTTCCACAGGTCGCCGACCTGCGTAACGTGGTTGAAGGCGACCCGAGCCCGGACGGCCAGGGTACCCTGGTGATCAAGCGCGGTATCGAAGTGGGCCACATCTTCCAGCTCGGCACCAAGTACAGCGAAGCACTGAAGTGCCAGGTACTGGGCGAGAACGGCAAACCGGTCGTTCTGTCGATGGGTTGCTACGGCATCGGTGTGTCCCGTGTAGTCGCAGCTGCCATCGAGCAGAGCTATGACGACAAGGGCATCATCTGGAACGACGCCCTGGCGCCATTCCAGATTGCCCTGGTACCCCTGCGTTATGAAACCGACGTGGTCCGCGAGGCAACCGACAAGCTTTACGCCGAACTGACCGCCGCAGGCTTCGAAGTGCTGCTGGACGACCGCGACAAGAAGACCAGCCCAGGCATCAAGTTTGCCGACATGGAGCTGATCGGCATCCCGCACCGCATCGTCGTCAGCGATCGCGGCCTGGCCGACGGCAACCTGGAGTACAAGCACCGCACCGAGCAGGACGCCCAGGCGCTGCCGCTCAATGAAGTGCTGACCTTCCTGCAGGCCCGCGTTCGCCGCTGATAACCAATGCACGAGTGATCATGTTCAAGCGAAGTACCTTTACCCTGGGGGGCGCCGCACTGTGCGGCGCCCTGCTCGTCAGCGGTTGCGCCAATCAGATGTCCCAGCGCAGCGACCATGAGGAGCGCGTCGAGCGCAAACTGCTCGAGCACACCCTGCAGATCGATGTCGGCGAGCCGAAGGTGATGGAGCTCCCGCAGCGACGTGTGCGCGTGCATGAGCAGAAGCGCTTCGAGGTCACCGAGTTCGAAGTCACCCGTCGCTATGACCGCTATACGCCTTACCAGCCCTGGCGGGAGATCTACGAGATCCCGCTGGGTGCAGTGGCCGTGGTGGCAGGTGTCGGCGCCAACGTGATCAATGTCTTCACCTTGGGCAATCTGCCGCAAAGCATCACCCACGACTGGCTCAGCTACGGCGTGGATGGGCTCAACCCGTTCATGAACGTGCCTTCCAACGGCCGTGCGCAGCAGAACCTGGCGGGGATCAGCGAAGTGCAGAAAAGCCAGCGCGAGGAATCTACCAGCGTGCCCTGGAGCGAACGCCTGGTCGAGGTCAAGGCCGGCAAGATGACCCACGAGCTGACCACCGACAGAAATGGCGTACTGCGCCTGAACCTGCTCGACAGCCCGTTTTCCGAGCAGAACCTCAACCACGTCGGCACCCTGCACCTTCAGGTACTCGACGAAGACAATGCTGTGCGAGGTGATGCCAGCCTGCTGGTCAGTGCCACCCTGCGCAACAAGCTGCTCGAGGCTCATGAGCTGATCTTCGATGACCTCGAAGATGACGATGTCGGTCAGTGGGTACATCGGGTCAAGCGCCTGTCCGAGCTGGGCCTTGAAGAGGAGGCCAGCGAAATGGAGCAGAGCCTGATCGAGCTGACCCGCAACGATCCAGAGCTACAGCAGGAGTTTCTGCAGTCGCTGACCAAGGCCACCGGCCGGTTGGTGGCTGATCCAGGCGTGCAATAACAAATGGGGCTGCGTTGCAGCCCCATTCATTTAGGCGGGAACAGCTCCAGCTGTTCATGCGCCCCGCGCAAGTCGCGCAACCTCACCCCTACCCCTAGCAAGCGCACCGGCTTGCTACCCCGGGCGAACGCCTGCCCCAGCAACTGCCGATAACTCTCCAGGTCCCGGCCCGCCCCCGCCTGTTCCATGGTGGTCTGGCTGAAGTCATGAAACTTGACCTTAACGAACGGTTTGTCCGGCCGGTAACTGTTGTCCATGCGGGCAATACGTTCGTTCAGGCTATCCAGCAGCTCTGGCAGCCGCGCCAGACAACTGGCCAGGTCTGGAAGGTCGGTGTCGTAGGTGTTTTCCACGCTGACCGACTGGCGTCGGCTGTCGTTGTGTACCGCACGCTCATCGATACCCCGCGCCAGCCCCCACAATCGCTCACCAAAACTGCCAAACTCGCGCACCAGCGCCAGCCGTGACCACTCACGCAACTCCAGACAGGTTTCGATACCCAGTCGCGTCAGCTTGTCGGCCGTCACCTTGCCCACCCCATGCAACCTGGCCACCGGCAAGGCTGCAACGAACGCCTCCACTTCAGCCGGGGTAATCACGAACAGCCCATTGGGCTTACGCCAGTCACTGGCGATCTTGGCCAGAAACTTGTTCGGCGCCACCCCCGCCGACACGGTGATATGCAGGGTGCGGGCAACACGCCGGCGAATATCCTCGGCGATGCGCGTGGCACTGCCCGAATACCACTGGCTGTCGCTCACATCCAGGTAGGCTTCGTCCAACGACAAAGGCTCGATCAGCTCTGTGTAGTCGCGAAAAATGCTGTGAATTTCCCGCGAGGCCTCACGGTAGGCTTCAAAGCGCGGCTTTACGATCAACAGATCGGGGCACAGCTTCAGCGCATGCCGCGACGACATGGCCGAGCGTACCCCATAGGCACGCGCTTCATAATTGCAGGTGGCAATTACCCCACGATGATCGGGCGAGCCCCCCACCGCCATGGGCCGCCCGGCCAGGCGCGGGTCGTCACGCATTTCGATCGCGGCGTAGAAGCAATCGCAGTCGACGTGGATGATCTTGCGCAAGGACATGGACGACCGTCAGCACTGTAAATTCATACAGATAGTATCGCATGCACCCTGCACTGAAACAGCTCACCCGCATCGCCACACGATAATCGGCCTGAAAGCCCCGCCGCGCCTGTGCCGAATACTGTTCTCAAGCGCTAAGGGTTTGAACAAAAAAGCTTTTTCCAAAACAATTGCTTGACACCAGGAAGTAAATCCGTAGAATTCGATCTCACAGGCGCGGGATGGAGCAGCCTGGTAGCTCGTCGGGCTCATAACCCGAAGGTCGTCGGTTCAAATCCGGCTCCCGCAACCAGATTCGAGAAAAGGCCACTGTTAACGCAGTGGCCTTTTTCTTTGCCCGCTGAAAAGCGTTTTCGAAAAAATCTCGAGAAATCAAAGCTTAGCGCTTGACATACCCCCCACAAGCTGTAGAATCCGCCCCACTGACGCGGGATGGAGCAGCCTGGTAGCTCGTCGGGCTCATAACCCGAAGGTCGTCGGTTCAAATCCGGCTCCCGCAACCAGATTCAAGAAAAGGCCACTGTTTACACAGTGGCCTTTTTCTTTGTCCGCGAAAAAGTGTTTGCGAAAAACTTCGTAAAATCAACGCTTGGCGCTTGACACCCAACCAGCAAGCTGTAGAATGCGCACCTCTGACGCGGGATGGAGCAGCCTGGTAGCTCGTCGGGCTCATAACCCGAAGGTCGTCGGTTCAAATCCGGCTCCCGCAACCATATTCGTCAGAACAAACCCCGCCTGTGTAACAGCAGCGCGGGGTTTGTTGCTTTATGCCTCCCTGTTATTCGTCGCCTCGTTTCCCCCTCCCTTCAAGCCAACCCGCAGGCTTGATGCGTTGTGCCCAGGATGAACTATCTTTAACCCTGCCAGGCCGCTGAAAGCGCATGAGGCCGGAGTAACATTGGATACGTTTTCCTAAGGGACTTCCACTTGGCCGCACCTTTCCTTTACCTCGCGCAACTCGCCCGGGGTTGTTCATGACTTCGCACAATCCCGAACCTCCGGTGCCGCTCGCCTCGGCGCTGCCCGGTGCCGTGCAGCGTCTGCCTTTGCTTGAGCGCCTGAGTCGCTACCGCCAGCCCATTGGCCTGGTCGTGACCCTGTTGCTGTTCACCATGGCCTTGATCGCCTGCCGCCACTTGCTCAGCGAGCTGGACATCTATGCCTTGCACGATGCCATGCTCAGCGTGCCAACCCAGTCTTTGCTGGGTGCCTTGCTGGCAACGGTTGTCGGCTTCGTGATTCTGCTGGGCTACGAGTGGTCGGCCAGCCGCTATGCCGGCGTGAAGCTGCCAGCACGCAGCCTGGTACTGGGCGGTTTCAGCGCCTTTGCCATCGGTAACGCCATCGGCCTGTCGATGTTATCCGGCGGCTCGGTTCGCTACCGCCTGTATGCACGCCAGGGGCTTGGTGCTGGCGAAGTCGCCCGCATGACCGTGTTTGCCAGCCTGTCACTGGGCTGCGCGCTGCCGCCCTTGGCCGCTTTGGCGACCTTGAGCAACCTGCCGGCGGCTTCGACTGCACTGGGGTTGGCGCCCGGGCTGCTGGCAGGTATCGCCAGCGCGGTGCTGATAGCGTCCGTCTTGCTGGTCATTGGCTTATACCGTCGACGGCTGGCCGAGCAACCGCTGGCCAACAACCTGCTCGTTCAACTGGGCCGGCGTACACTTCGCCTGCCTGATGCTCGCCTGGCCGCCCTGCAACTGCTGATCACCGCGCTGGATGTGGCGGCGGCCGCCACCGTGCTGTACCTGCTGCTGCCCGAAGCGCCCCCTTTCGGCGCATTCGTGCTGGTGTACCTGCTGGCCCTGGCTGCGGGTGTGCTCAGCCACGTACCGGGTGGCGTCGGGGTGTTCGAAGCGATTTTGTTGGCGGCCTTTGCCGACCAGCTCGGTGCCGCACCGCTGGCGGCTGCCCTGCTGCTGTACCGGCTGATCTATGTGGTCCTGCCACTGCTGCTGGCCTGTGTGCTGCTGTTGGCCAATGAAGCCCGACGCCTGCTGTTCGCGCAACAGGCCATCAAGGCCGCCTCGGGGCTGGCCGCGCCGATCCTGTCGATCCTGGTGTTCCTGTCTGGCGTGGTGCTGCTGTTTTCGGGTGCCACACCCGAGATCGACACGCGCCTGGAGCACATGGGCTTTTTGGTCCCGCACCGGCTGATCGATGCCTCGCATTTCGGCGCCAGCCTGATCGGCGTGCTGTGCCTGCTGCTGGCACAGGGCTTGCGCAGGCGCCTGTCCGCCGCCTGGCTGCTGACCACCGTGCTGTTGCTGGTCGGCGCCCTGCTGTCACTGCTGAAGGGCTTTGATTGGGAAGAGGCCAGCCTGCTGACCTTCACCGCCACCCTGCTCGCCCTGTTCCGTCGCTCGTTCTACCGCCCCAGCCGTCTGCTGGAACTCCCCTTCTCGCCGGTGTTCCTGGTGGCCAGCGCCTGTGCGGTAGGTGCATCGGTGTGGCTGCTGCTGTTCGCCTACCAGGATGTGCCCTACAGCCATCAGCTGTGGTGGCAGTTCACCCTCGATGCCGACGCCCCGCGGGGCCTGCGCGCCGCCATGGGCAGTGCATTGCTGCTGGCTGCCGTGGCGCTGACTTGGCTGCTGCGCACCGCGCCGCCAGTGATCCACCTGCCCGATGAAGAAGAGCTGCAACGCGCCAACCGTATCCTGCTGGCCTCCGATCAGCCCGACGGCGGCCTGGCACTGACCGGCGACAAGGCATTGCTGTTCCACCCGCGTGACAATGCATTCCTCATGTACGCCCGGCGCGGCCGCAGCCTGGTGGCGCTGTACGACCCGATCGGCCCGGCTCAGGAACGCGCCGAGATGATCTGGCAGTTCCGCGACCTGTGCGACCTGCACCACGCCCGGCCGGTGTTCTACCAGGTACGTGCGGAAAACCTGCCGTTCTACATGGACATCGGCCTGACCGCCCTGAAGTTGGGCGAGGAAGCCCGGGTCGACTTGCGCCGCTTCGACCTTGAAGCCAAGGGCAAGGAGATGAAAGACCTGCGCTACACCTGGAACCGCGGCGGGCGCGATGGCTTGACCCTCGAAATCCATGAACCCGGCCACGCCCCGCTGGCTGAGTTGAAGGAAATTTCCGATGCCTGGCTCGGCGGCAAGAACGTGCGCGAGAAAGGCTTCTCGCTGGGGCGCTTCAGCCCGGACTACCTGCAGCATTTCCGCATAGCACTGATCCGCTTCCAGGGGCGCCCGGTGGCTTTCGCCAACCTGCTGGAAACCCATGGCAACGAACTGGCCAGCCTCGACCTGATGCGTGCGCACCCCGAGGCGCCAAAGCTGACCATGGAATTCATGATGATTGGCTTGATCCTGCATTACAAAAGCCATGACTACGGGCGTTTCAGCCTGGGCATGGTACCGCTGTCCGGCCTGCAACCACGGCGTGGCGCGCCTTTGACCCAGCGTTTGGGCTCAATGGTGTTCCGCCGTGGCGAGCAGCTTTACAACTTCCAGGGGCTTCGCCGCTTCAAGGACAAATTCCAACCGGATTGGGAACCCCGCTACATGGCCGTGCCGGCCGGGCTCGACCCGCTGGTGGCACTGGCCGACACCGCCGCCCTGATCGCAGGCGGCCTGACTGGATTGGTGAAACGTTGATGACCCGACGCTTTTGGCTGTACCTGCTGGTTCCCTTGCTGCTGGCCGCCCTGGGTGGTGCGCTGGCGTTCTGGCTGTGGACGCGCCCGGCCCCCGAGGCGCGCCTTGAGCAATTGAGCATCAATGACACCAGCATCACCCGGGCTACCCCAGGCGTGCACCCCAAGGCCCGGGTGGCCATCGGCGTGCCACAGGATCAGGCACTGACAGACAAGCAACTGCTGGACCTGAGCCAAGCCGGCGAAGCCCAGCTGGTGCAGGTGATCTTGCCGCCTAACGACTGCAGCAAGCAGCAACAGGTCATGGATCAGGCCCTTGCCGCGCTACCAGAAAAACCGACGCTGGTAGCCGGTATCGGCCCTGGCGCCGCCCAGGCCTGGCGCTGGCTGGCCAGCCAGAACGATGACAAGGCCCGGGCAATTTCCGTGGACTTCACCGTCGAACAACCCGGCTGCCAGGCACCGCTGCCTAAATCGGCTGCCCATGGCCACTGGAGTGTCGCCTGGAACGACAACCCGGATGACGCCAGCGCCGCCTTCGTGCGCGACCAGGCCAATGCCGAAACCAGCATCAGCGACTACGACATCCACCTGCCACAAGTGCTCAAGGCGCAACTGACCCAAGCCCTGGTCGGCCACGACGGCAATGCCCTGGCCATCCCGGTGGTCGAGGTACCGGCTGGGCAGACCACCGACACGGTCACCCTGTTCCTCTCCGGTGATGGCGGCTGGCGCGACCTCGACCGCGACGTGGCCGGGGAAATGGCCAAGCTGGGCTACCCGGTGGTGGGCATCGACACGCTGCGCTACTACTGGCAGCACAAGACTCCGGAGCAAAGCGCCGCCGACCTGTCCGAACTGATGCAGCACTACCGGCAGAAATGGGGTACCAAGCGCTTCGTGCTGACGGGTTATTCGTTCGGTGCTGACGTGTTGCCAGCCATCTACAACCGCCTGCCACCAGAAGACCAACAGCGCATCGATGCCGTGATGTTGCTGGCGTTTGCCCGCAGTGGCAGCTTCGAGATCGAGGTCGAGGGCTGGCTGGGCAAGGAAGGCCAGGAAGCGCCAACCGGGCCGGAAATGGCCAAGTTGCCAGCATCCAAGGTGGTGTGTGCGTATGGCGTCGAGGAAACCGACGAGAGTGGCTGCACGGAGAAGACCGCAGTAGGTGAACGCCTGAAACTGCCAGGGGGGCACCACTTCGACGAAAATTACCCGGCGCTGGCCAAACGCCTGATTGGCGAGATCGAGACCCGCCAGGGCAAATCGAGCGTGGCTGAGCAGAACTGACAATGATTGGGGCCGCTTTGCGGCCCCTTGGCATTCAGATCTCGACCTGAGTTCCCAGCTCGATCACTCGGTTGAGTGGCAGGTTGAAGAAGCGCAGGTTGCCATTGGCATTCTTCAACAGGAACGCAAACAGGTTGCCTCGCCAGCGCGACATCCCTTCCAGCCGCGACGCGATCACCGTCTCGCGGCTGAGGAAGTAGGTGGTGCGCATCGGCGTGAAGTCCAGGTCATCCAGATGACACAGCTTCAACGCCGCCGGCACGTCCGGCTCATCCATGAAACCGAAGTGCAGCAACACACGGAAGAATCCGTCGCCGTAGGCCTCTACCTCGAAACGCTCATGCTCTGGTACCCGTGGCTGGTCTTCGCTGACCACGGTCAACAGCACCACCTGGCTGTGCAGCACCTGGTTGTGCAGCATGTTGTGCAACAGTGCATGCGGCACGGCATCGGAACGTGCGGTCAGGAATACCGCCGTACCTTCAACCCGGTGCGGCGGCTGAATGCGGATACTGCTGATGAACAGCGGTAACGGCAGTGCGCCTTCGTCGATGCGCTCCACCAGAATCTGCTTGCCGCGCTTCCAGGTGCTCATCAGCAGGAACAGTACACCGCCAGCCAACACCGGGAAGGCACCGCCCTGGACGATTTTCGGCACGTTGGCGGCGAAGAACAGCCCGTCGACGAACAGGAAGCCCATCAGAAGCGGCACGGCGAGCACCGGCGGCCACTTCCACAGCAGCAGCATCACCGCCGACACCAGGATGGTGGTCATCAGCATGGTACCGGTCACCGCCACCCCGTAGGCCGCAGCCAGAGCGCCTGACGACTCGAAGCCGATCACCAGCAACACAACACCCACCATCAGCGTCCAGTTCACCGCGCCGATGTAGATCTGCCCCTGTTCGTCGCTGGAGGTGTGCTGGATCTGCATGCGCGGGATGTAACCCAGCTGAATGGCCTGGCGAGTCAGGGAAAACGCCCCGGAAATGACCGCCTGCGAGGCAATCACCGTGGCCATCGTGGCCAACCCGACCAACGGCAACAGCGCCCAGCTCGGTGCCAGCAGGTAGAAGGGGTTACGTGCTGCCTCCGGGTTTTGCAGCAGCAGTGCACCCTGGCCGAAATAGTTGAGCACCAGCGCGGGTAGCACCAGGATGAACCAGGCCCGGGCGATCGGCTTGCGGCCAAAATGCCCCATGTCGGCGTACAGCGCCTCGGCACCGGTCAGCGCCAGCACCACCGCGCCGAGAATGGCCACGCCCATGCCGGGGTGCACCACGAAGAAGTTCACCGCCCAGCCTGGGTTGAAGGCCTTGAGCACTTCCGGGCTCTGCGAGATGCCATGCACACCGAGCGCGCCCAGCACCACGAACCAGGTGACCATGATCGGGCCGAACAGTTTGCCGATCGTCTCGGTACCGTGCTTCTGCACCAGGAACAGTGCCACCAGTACCACCAGCGAAATCGGCACTACCCAATGGTCGATACCGTCAAACGCCAGGCCCATGCCCTCCACTGCCGACAGCACCGATACTGCCGGGGTGATCATGCTGTCGCCATAAAACAACGAAGCGCCGATCAACCCGCAAATCACCATCAGCGTGCGCAGCCGCGGATAGGCCGCCGTGGCCCGTCGCGCCAGCGCGGTCAGGGCCATGGTGCCGCCCTCGCCCTGGTTGTCGGCGCGCAGGATGAACATCACGTACTTGAACGAAACCACCCACAGCAGCGACCACAGGATCAGCGACAGGATCCCCAGCACACCATCATGGTTGACCGGCACCCCATAACCGCCGGTAAAAACTTCCTTGAGGGTATACAACGGGCTGGTGCCGATATCGCCATAAACCACCCCGACCGCCGCCACGAGCAGGCCCAGCGACCGCGCTGCCCCCTGCTTGCCCTCGTGCCCGCCCTCAGCGTGACTGCTTGCCTGAACCATCGACCACTCCCGCACACGGCCATCACGGCCCTTGGTAATCACTCTGCTACCAGGCCCATGAAGGTACGCTGGCGCAACGGCGCGAAGCATAGCGCAGCGTTCGTCGTATTTCTGCTGGTCAAGCGCTCTTGCGCTCGCTAGAATTGCGCACTTTTTGATCAGAGGCGCCCAAAGCGCCCGTCAAGATCGCCCGCGATTCCGGCCGGGCGACCTGCATTCAATACCGAGGTTAGTCATGTCCACCACGCCCGCCACCCCCAAGGTAGGTTTCGTAAGCCTGGGTTGCCCAAAAGCCCTGGTCGATTCCGAGCGCATCCTGACCCAGCTGCGCATGGAAGGCTATGAAGTCGTGCCCACCTACGAGGACGCCGACGTTGTGGTGGTCAACACCTGCGGCTTCATCGACAGCGCCAAGGCCGAGTCGCTGGAAGTGATCGGCGAAGCGATCAAGGAAAACGGCAAGGTCATCGTTACCGGCTGCATGGGCGTAGAAGAAGGCAGCATCCGCGACGTGCACCCGAGCGTGCTGTCGGTCACCGGCCCGCAGCAGTACGAGCAGGTAGTCAACGCCGTGCACGAAGTGGTGCCGCCGCGTCAGGACCACAACCCACTGATCGACCTGGTGCCGCCACAGGGTGTCAAGCTGACCCCGCGCCACTATGCGTACCTGAAAATTTCCGAAGGCTGCAACCACAGCTGCAGTTTCTGCATCATCCCGTCGATGCGCGGCAAGCTGGTCAGCCGCCCGGTGGGCGAAGTGCTGAGCGAGGCCGAGCGCCTGGTGAAGGCTGGCGTGAAGGAGATCCTGGTCATTTCCCAGGACACCAGCGCCTACGGCGTCGACGTCAAGTACAAGACCGACTTCTGGAATGGCCGCCCGGTCAAGACCCGCATGCTTGAGCTGTGCGAAGCGCTGAGCAGCCTGGGCGCCTGGGTCCGTCTGCACTACGTGTACCCATACCCGAACGTGGACGACGTGATCCCGCTGATGGCCGCCGGCAAGATCCTGCCGTACCTGGACATCCCGTTCCAGCACGCCAGCCCGAAAGTGCTCAAGTCGATGAAGCGCCCGGCCTTCGAAGACCGCACCCTGGCGCGCATCAAGAACTGGCGCGAACAGTGCCCTGAGTTGGTGATCCGCTCTACCTTCATCGTCGGCTTCCCGGGCGAGACCGAGGAAGACTTCCAGTACCTGCTGGACTGGCTGACCGAGGCCCAGCTCGACCGCGTTGGCTGCTTCCAGTACTCGCCGGTGGAAGGCGCCCCGGCCAACGACCTGGGCCTGGAAGAAGTGCCGGACGACATCAAACAAGAGCGCTGGGACCGCTTCATGGCCCACCAACAAGCCATCAGCACCGCCCGCCTGCAACTGCGCATCGGTAAGGAAATCGAGGTGCTGATCGACGAAGTCGAGGAGCAGGGTTCGGTTGGCCGCAGCTTCTTCGATGCCCCGGAAATCGACGGCAGCGTGTTCATCGACGGTGACCATGGTTTCAAGCCAGGCGACAAAGTGCGTTGCCGTGTCGTGGATGCCGACGAATACGACATGTGGGCAGAGCCTATCTAAAACGGCTGAAACATGAAAAGCCCCTGCCCCGGCACTCCCCACCAGGAACTACCGGCGCAGGGGCTTTTTTGTCAGAACGTGTGAAATAGCATCAGGCCGCCCTCGGCATCCGGGCTGGCATCCGAGAAGCCTTTGACCGCGTAGAGTTGTACTTTCCACTGCTGGTTGAGCTTGTGGGTGAGGAACAGCGTCAGTTCCTGGATCTGCGATCCGGTCGAGACCACTTTTTGCCGCCAATCATAGGAAGCACCTGCCGAAGTGCCCGCAGCCACGGGTAGCGCAAAGCCGAGGCTGGCAAATACCGGGTCGTCGAAGTTGCTGTCGGGTGGGTCACCGAACTTCTTCCAGCCCAGCGTGGCGAACCCGGTGACCAGGCCAAAGCCCTTGGTGATGTCGACCTGGGCGGTGTAGTCGTACTCACCGGTGCCCAGGCACTGGTCTTCATCGGCGGTGGGGAATTTGACCTTGCCGATCAGGTCCAGCATCAGGCCACCGTCACTGCCATCGAGCAGCGCATAGCCGGCGCTGGCAACCGTGTCGCCCAGCCCGCTTTCCACGTCCCGGCAACCGCCAGGCAAGGGGTCACCACTGGGGCCGACTTCGGGGTTGGTGATGCGCAACCAGGGCACAGTTACCTTGTAGGTCATAGGGCCGGTCTCGTACTTGCCGACCACCGGCATGTACCATATTTCCGACGTGGTGCCGGTGCCATAGTCGCCACTTGAATAGTCCATGCCGATGGCGGCGCTGAAGGTATCGGCCAAGGCCGAGGCACTGGTGCATGACAGCAAGCAAGCGAAAAGAGGGAGCGCTGGTCTCATCTGCACCTCAGTACCCTTTTGGGAAGTGTGGTCGGACTTACCCAGCCTAGTTGGCTAACGCCCGGATCGCTCTGGATGCTCGACTTTTTCGGCAGTCTCGACCTTTTCCGGCTTTTCGACTTTCTCGATTTTTTCTACTTTCTCCGGCAGCTCAACTTTCTCTACCTTTTCGACTCTTTCTACTTTCTCAACCTTCTCAACTTTTTCAGGCTTTTCGACTTTCTCTACCTTTTCTACTTTCTCTACCTTTTCTACTTTCTCTACTTTCTCTACTTTCTCTACTTTCTCTACTTTCTCTACTTTCTCTACCTTCTCTACCTTCTCTACCTTCTCTACCTTCTCTACCTTCTCTACCTTCTCTACCTTCTCTACCTTCTCTACCTTCTCAGGCTTTTCGACCTTTTCGCCCTTATCGACCTTCTCGACCTTTTCGACTTCGACCTTTTCCACCCGATCAGAACTTCCGCTGTTACTCCGCTCGGCCTGCTCCACAGCGTCGAGGTGTTCCGACTTTCCAGATTTTTCCACGCCACCCCCGCTGCCATGGCCACTGGAGTCGTCAACGGCACTGCGCCCACGGTGATCATCACTGGCTTCATTGCGCACGCTGGTCGCATCGCTTGCGCCATGATCACTGTTGCTGGAGCCGCCGGAGCTGCTCCTTTCCTGCTCGCCATCGTGCCCCGAATGGCTTCTGTCCGGATTGTCGATACGGTCTCCCTGGAACTCCACACGGGTTGCCCGCAACTCGTGAGTACCACTGAGTACCCCGCTTACCCGCACACGTTGATCAAGCGCCAACGTCGCAGGCTGCCTGCCAACAATTACAGTGCCTTGCCCCAACGTCACATTGATGCCTGCAACCACCAGTTGCCGTGCCTGAGTGCGCTGCACCAACCCTTCGACCACTGCCTGCTGGACTCGGCCAGCAAAAGGCAGGCTCGGGTCGGGGCGGGTTTGCGCCACTTCCAGCTGGCGCCCGGTCCACTGGCCGCGCACCAGCACTTCCCGTGCAGGGGCCACACGGGTACCCAGCTTCAACCCCTGAAGGTTGCCAGCACGATCTACCGCACCGATGGCGCTGGCCTCCCTCAACCCCGGCGCCCGTTCGATACGTGTCGCCACCACTTCGCCCCGGGCATCACGCAGGCCGCTGACCCTCACGGGCTCGCCCGGGCGCAGCCCTTCAGCCACCCGCGCGCCAGCGGCAAGCCGCACAGGTTGGCCCATGACTCGCAGGGGGGCCGAGGCATTGGGCAGCGCCGTTAGCGGCCCTTCGAAGACGTTGAGGATCGAAATGCGCCCTGCTTGCAGACCACGCTGGGTGGCGAACGCCTCCACCGCCACCACTTGCCCGATCGCCAAGTGACCACTGCTGGCAGGCGCCCCGTTTTCACTCACGGGTACGTCCTTGCCATAGTGCACCTCCATGCCATTGACGCAGATCGAGGCGAACCCGGTGATAGTGCCGACAATACCTGTGCCGCCCGTACCGCCCGGGCGCTGGATCGGCGCACCGGTACCGCCTACCCCACCGTGGCTGTGATCGAAGTAGGTACCGTCCACACCTTCCGCCACCGCCCCAGTACCACCCGTGCCACCGGGGCGTTGCTGAAGTGGCGCGCCGGTACCACCGACACCACCCGCCCTGGCCCCGGTACCGCCCACGCCGCCGGGAAATTGCATACCTGCAGCACCGGCCATACCCACCTCGTCCCGGCTGACACACACCGGCGCCGCAACTACCTCGGCAGGCGCTATCAGGTTCAACCCGAAAACCAGGGCGAACGTGACAGCACTGAGGCAGCGCGCAAGAAGAGTCATGGGCCGGGTGTCTTCGACGAATCGGGATCGGTAGCTTCAGTGTAGAAATAAAGCCCGACAGTGATGCGCTGGCGTTGCTCGGCACTGGGCTCATCGACGCTTTCCAGCTCGGCTGCAAGGTGGCTGAAGGCAAGCAGCGTCTGCATGCCATCCTTGGCGACCACCTCACGCACATGCTCGACACTTGCCAGGCTCAGGGCGTCGTAGTGCACGCTACGTTCAAAAAATGGTTGGCCGTCGTCGCTGAGGTTGTGTACTGCTGCGCAGGCATGGTCATGCAGGTTGTGACCGAAGTAGGCGGCTTTTTCATCAAAGCCCTTTTGCGGCACGAATGCCTGAGCTTGCAGGTGAACGCAATCCTGCTCGTCGAGCCGCACCACACCCAGGCGCAACCATTCATCCAGCACCACCCGGCCGCGGATATCGGTGCTGACCTTGGCCACCAGGGCATCAAATGAGCAATCCCCCCCCACGCTGGCCAGCCTCGGCAGCGCCAGTGCCTGACCAGGTACGGAACAGAATGGCGCAGTGGTAGTCCAGACGCTGACCAACTGTGCGCCTAGCGTGATATTCGCGGGCAGGGCCGCAAGCACCGTATCGCCCTCGCTGCGCAGCCGTCGAACATCTTTACGATGTACGCCTGTAAGCAGGCTGATGCGGCTGTCACTTGGTGCGGTGTCGTTCAGACGAAACTCGCGATGCGCAACCTCGACGAACACTTCCTTGAGCAGGTCGGCGAACATCGTGTAGGTCACCCCCTTGCGTAGCATCAAACGCACCAAAGGGCGCATGACACGCCGCAGCGCGCTTAACATCGAGGGGGGTAAGGCGGGCGATTGCATTGAGCGCATTCCTTGACATATGAATCCTGCTCATACAAAACCCGTCCGCTGGGTTTTGTACGGGCCGCTTCGAATCAGCGCCAATCAGCTTCTGCTGTTGTCATCACCCGGTTCGCCACCCACATGGTTGCCGTGATCATCGCCAGGTTCACCACCAACATGATTGCCGTGATCATCGCCAGGCTCGCCGCCGACATGATTGCCATGATCATCCCCGGGCTCACCGCCAACATGGTTGCCATGATCGTCACCGGGCTCACCGCCAACGTGGTTGCCGTGATCATCACCGGGCTCACCACCCACGTGATTGCCATGATCGTCACCTGCTTCAGCATGACTGCTGCTGCGCCCAGAGTTCGAGTTGCCGTCGTGGCCCTGGCCATCATGGCCGCTGCCACTGTTGCCGTTGCCGGCATGGCCGCCGCCGTCGCCTCCACTGCCGTGGCCGCCGCCACTGCCACTTCCACCGCCACCACCGTGGCCACCGCCGCCGCTTCCGCCGCCACCTCCATGGCCACCGCCACCGCCGCTTCCGCCGCCACCTCCATGGCCACCGCCACCGCCGCTTCCGCCGCCACCTCCATGGCCACCGCCACCGCCGCTTCCGCCGCCACCTCCATGGCCACCGCCACCGCCGCTTCCGCCGCCACCTCCATGGCCACCGCCACCGCCGTGGCCACCACCGCCACCACCGCCGTCTTTGGCGTAGGCACTGGAGCCATGAGTAATCGAATCAGGGATCAAGACAATGGATGTCGACAGCACGCCCGCTACGGCAGCCGCGAGTAAAGCCTTCTTGAACAGCAGGTGGATTTGCATAGTCCGTCTCCAGGTCTTCGCCACGAGAACGCCAAATCAGTCAGGAATTCTGCTTTCGGTTTTTTCTTTTCTTTGCGTGGGATTTTTTCCCACGTTTAATTAATAGACCTCCATACCCCGAGCTTCAAGCGCTGCGCGAACCAGCCGACCGGTGGTTGGCCTGCTATGTTTTCCCTACCGTCACGGAGGAATACCGGCATGCCTGCGCTACTGACGCTGCAAACCCCGCGCTTGTGCGACTACAGCGAATTGGTACAGGTATGGGAGGATTCGGTACGCGCCACCCACGACTTCCTGCCAGAGGGCTACATCCTGCTGCTGCGCGAACACGTGCTGCGCCGCTACCTCGACGCAGTGATGCTGATTTGCTGCAAGGACCGCCAACGGATCTGCGGTTTCGCCGGGGTCGCCAACGGGCGGGTGGACATGCTGTTCGTCGCACCTACCCACCGTGGCCAAGGTGTTGGCAAGCGCCTGCTGCGCTATGCCATCAACGAACTGAATGCCGAGTGCCTGGACGTCAACGAACAAAACCCGCAAGCGCTGGGCTTCTACCTGCATGAAGGATTTGAAGTCATCGGCCGTTCGCAAACCGATGGCTTGGGCCAGCCCTACCCTCTGCTGCACATGAGGTTGGTGCGAAGCGCACCTTGTGGCGGCGCCTGAATGTGCCGCGCCAAGTATCCAAAATGGCGCATCTGACACAGATTCCCATCATCAATCGCGCACGGGCAGGTACAATGGAGGTCTTTCCCTGCCTTGCGAATTGCCCCATGTCCGAACCCGTCCGCCTGTCCAAACGCCTCATCGAGCAGCTCGGCTGCTCCCGCCGCGAGGCCGAGCAGTACATTGAAGGAGGCTGGGTTACTGTCGATGGCGTGGTGGTCGAGCAGCCGCAGTTCAAAGTCGAACAGCAGCGCGTCGAGCTGCTGCCGGGCGCCCGTGCCGAAACCCTGGAGCCAGTGACCCTGCTGCTGAATCAGCCGGCCGGCGTGGACAGCGAAACCGCTCGTGCCAGCATGAACATGGCTAGCCTCAGCGAAGCCCACCGCGAAGGCGTGCGCGCCCTGCACGGGCATTTTGCCCGGCAGGACTGCGTGGCACCGCTGGAGCGTGGGGCCAGCGGCCTGCAGGTGTTCACCCAGGACTGGCGGGTAACCCGCAAAGTCGAGGCGGACCTGCGTCGCCTGGAGCAGGAATTCATCGTTGAAGTGCGCGGCGAGACCACGCCTCAGGCGCTGGAGCGCCTGGCGCGCGGGGCCACGCGCAATGACCGCGAGCTGCCCAAGGCCAAGGCCAGTTGGCAGAACGAGACCCACCTGCGCATGGTGTTGAAAAACCCACAACCAGGGCAGATTTCCGAGCTTTGCGCCTACCTGCGCCTGGAGCTCATAAGCATGCGCCGCATTCGCCTGGGTGGCGTGTCCATGGGCAAGCTGCCTTTGGGCCAATGGCGCTACCTGGCCACTACCGAACGTTTCTAAGCAATGCGCCGCGCTGGAACGCGCGGCACCTGAACAGGATTCTGCAGCAATGAACCACAACGACGTCCTGCGCAGCCTGCGCTACATGCTCAAGGTGAACGACGCCAAGATGGCCGAGATCATCGACCTCTCTGGCCTCGAAGTGAACCCGCTGGTGCTGGCCACCTACCTGAAAAAAGAAGAAGAGGAAGGCTTCGTGCGCTGCCCTGAACGGGTGATGGCGCACTTTCTCGACGGCCTGGTAATACACCGCCGTGGCAAGGACGACAGCCGCCCGCAGCAGCCGGTCGAGCTGCCGGTGACCAATAACCAGATCCTCAAAAAACTGCGGGTGGCCTTCGAGCTCAAGGAAGACGACCTGCACGCGATCCTCAAGTCGGTCAACTTCCCGGTCAGCAAGCCTGAGCTCAGCGCACTGTTCCGCAAGGCTGGCCACGATAACTACCGCCCTTGCGGCGACCAGTTGCTGCGCAACTTCCTGAAGGGCCTGACCCTGCGCGTGCGCGGCTGAGTGGCCATGCAGCATACGGTTGCCCCGGTCGGCATCGTCCGCTCCTGTTTCAAGGAGAAGTTCGCCATCCCGCGCCAACCCCAGCTGGCGCCTGCCGCGCGTGGTGTACTCGAACTGCTGCCACCGTTCGACCAGGGTGATGCGGTCGAGGGCCTGGAGCAGGTCAGCCATGTCTGGTTGCTGTTTCTGTTCCACCAGGCCCTGGAGGACAAGCCGCGCCTGAAGGTGCGGCCACCGCGCCTGGGCGGCAACAAAAGCATGGGGGTGTTCGCTACCCGCGCCACCCACCGGCCCAATGGTATCGGCCAGTCGGTGGTGCGCCTGGAGGGCGTGGAGCCCGGGCGCCTGCTGCTGTCAGGCATCGACTTGCTCGACGGCACGCCGGTGCTGGACATCAAACCCTATGTGCCCTACGCCGACAGCATCGCTGGCGCCAGCAACCAGATGGCCAATGCAGCGCCTGTGGCAATTGCCGTGCAGTGGGCCGACAACGCCCTGCCCCAGGCCCGCGAGCATGCCTTGCGCCTGGGCGAGCCGCTGGTGGAGCTGATCGAGCAATGCCTGGCGCAGGACCCACGGCCGGCTTATCAGGTACCGCCGGCCGAGCGGGTTTACGGGGTGAGGTTCTGGGACGTGCAGGTGAGGTGGCATTACCCGCAGCCGGACTCGATCCGGGTGCTGGAGGTTGTGCTGGCCTGACGCGAAGACCGCGCATGAAAAAGGCGACCCTGGGGTCGCCTTTTTCGTTTTACCGCAGCGCGATCAGCGAGCCGGGCCTTCGGCCACACCCAGGTCGTCGGTCGGACGCGCATCGACCAGCGGCGCACCACCGGAAGCCAGTTCCGAAGCCAGCTTGTCGTTGTCCATTTCCTTGACCCACTTGGCCACTACCACGGTAGCAACGGCGTTGCCCACCAGGTTGGTCAGGGCGCGGGCTTCGGACATGAAGCGGTCGATGCCGAGGATCAGCGCCAGGCCGGCAACCGGCAGGTGGCCAACGGCCGACAGGGTTGCGGCCAGGACGATGAAGCCCGAACCGGTAACGCCGGCAGCACCTTTGGAAGCTACCAACAGCACCAGCAGCAGGGTGATCTGGTGAGTGATGTCCATGGTGGTGTCGGTCGCCTGAGCGATGAACACCGCAGCCATGGTCAGGTAGATCGAGGTACCGTCCAGGTTGAACGAGTAACCGGTCGGGATGACCAGGCCCACCACCGACTTCTTCGCGCCCAGGCGCTCCATCTTGGCCAGCATGCGTGGCAGGGCCGACTCCGAGGACGAAGTACCCAGTACGATCAGCAGTTCTTCACGGATGTAGCGGATCAGCTTGAGTACGCTGAAACCGTGGGCACGGCAGATACCGCCCAGCACCACCAGCACGAACAGCAGGCAGGTGATGTAGAAGCAGGCCATCAGGTAGCCCAGCTGCACCAGCGAGCCAACGCCGTACTGGCCGATGGTGAAGGCCATGGCACCGAAGGCGCCGATCGGGGCAAGCTTCATGATCATGTTGATGATGTTGAACATGACATGGGCGAAGCGGTCGATCATGTCCAGCAACGGCTTGCCGTAGCTGCCCAGGCGGTGCAGGGCGAAGCCGAACAGCACCGAGAACATCAGCACTTGCAGGATGTCGCCGTTGGCGAAGGCGCCGACCACGGTGTTGGGGATGACGTTGAGCAGGAAGCCGACGGTGGTCTGCTGCGCGCCGGCGGCGGCATAGGCAGCCACGCTGCTGGCATTCAGGGTGCTGACGTCGATGTGCATGCCAGCGCCGGGCTTGACCACGTTGACGACGACGAGGCCGATGATCAGGGCGATGGTGGAGACGATTTCGAAATACAGCAGCGCGTAGCCGCCAGTCTTGCCGACCGACTTCATACTCTGCATGCCGGCGATGCCGCTGACCACGGTACAGAAGATGATCGGGGCGATGACCATCTTGATCAACTTGACGAAGCCGTCACCCAGGGGTTTGAGGGCGACGCCCGTTTCCGGGTAGTAGTGGCCGAGCAGGATGCCGATGGTGATGGCAATGATCACCTGGACATACAGGGATTTGTACAGCGGCTGACGTGTCGTCATGGCTCATTTTCCTCAAGTGTGCCGGTTCACCCTTCCCAGGGTGGTGGGGCACCTGAATCGCTAACCCTCCTGCACTTGGAGGGATTTGTCGTTGTGTTCGAGCTGCCTGGGCAGGCCTCTGCGAAGTTCAATAGCAAGGGTGGTGCCAAAATGCCCACGAAGGGTGCAAGGGCCGTATTTGCTAGGGATAAATGCCCAACGACAGGGCGATTTGGCGGAGGAAGGCTGGCGGATTTCCGCCCGATGGCGGGATTTGTACAGGGGGGCTGGCGGAAATCCGCCCTTGCTGGGCCGCCCTTGGTGGGAGGCCAGCGAAATCAATCGAGATTGAAGGTGATCCTGAACGCCGCGCCGCCCAAAGGCGAATCCCCCAGGCTCAGCTCGGCGTCATAGCTGTCGACGATATCCTTGACCACCGCCAACCCGATGCCCTGCCCCGGGTGCTGGCTGTCCAGCCGCTCCCCGCGCTCGAGAATACGCTCACGCTGGTCGGCGGGCACCCCCGGCCCATCGTCCTCGATGCACAAGGTCAACTGCCCTGGCGTCTGCTCCAGGCTCACCCGCACCTGGCCCAGACTCAACCGGTAGGCGTTTTCCAGCAGGTTGCCGAGCATTTCCAGCAACGCACCCTGCTCCATCGGCACCTGTGCCGCATCGGGCAACGCCAGCACCACACTCACCCGTTTATCCCGGTAAACCTTGGCCAAGGTGCTGCACAGGCTGTCGAGCAGCGGCCGCAACCTCACGCTGTGGCGTACCAGGCCACTCTTGCGCAGGCTGGCACGTTGCAGTTGGTAGTCGATCTGCTGGCTCATGCGCTCGATCTGGCTTTGCAGCACCCGCGCCTGCTCGCGCTCGCCGCTGCGTTGCTGCAGGCTTTCACCCACGCCCTGCAGCACTGCCAGCGGCGTCTTCAGGCTGTGTGCCAGGTCATCCAGCGAGTCACGGTAGCGCGTGCGTTGCTCACGCTCACTGCGCAACAGGCGGTTGAGCGAGCGGGTCAGGCGCAGCAGCTCGCGAGGGTGCTCGCCGCTCAGGCCCTCGCGCACGCCCGATTCCACCTCGTCCAGCTCATGGCTTAGCCGGCGCAACGAGCGCAGGCCCCAGGTCAAGCCAGCCCACAGCAGCACCATGAGCGCCAGCAATGCAGCGCCGAACCCCAGGTAGAGCTTTTCGCGCAGGCCATTGAGGGTAGCCTTGTACTCACTAAGCGGTTGCAGGGCGACAATGCTGTAAGCGGCGCTCTGACCACCCAGCAGCTTGATCTCGACGTCGTACACGAAGAACTCTTCGCCGTCGGACTGGTGAATGCGGGCGAACTCGTTGCCGCGCCCGTCATAGCGCGGGCGGTAGTTGATGTGCCGGTCAGCGGTGGCACGCGACTGCCAGACCAGGTTGCCATCACGGTCGAAAATATAGCCAAGCAGCCCGGTGTACGGCAGGTTATAGCGCTCGTCCGGGAGCAACGCAGGCATCTGCAACTGCCCATGTTCGATACGCGCAGCGGAAATCAACGTGGTCACATCCGAAGCCAGGCGCTGCTCGATCGATTCCTGCAGGGCCAGGCTGAAGGCCTTTTGCAAGGCCGGCAGCAGTGCCAGCATGAACAGCAGTGCCAACACTGCGGCAGCCAGCATCAGGCGCACCCGCAGCGAGCGGATCATCGGCAGCGCTCGGTGAACAGATAGCCCAGGCCACGCACCGTGTCGATGGGTTTGAAGCCGTGCGCGCCTTCAAGCTTGCGGCGCAGGCGGCCAACCAGCACTTCTATGACATTGGGGTCGCGCTCCTCATCCCCAGGGTACAGCTGCTCCATCAGTCGGTCCTTGGCCACCACCTGCTGATGATGGCGCATGAGGTATTCGAGAATGCGGTATTCGTAGGCGGTCAGTGCCAAAGGCAGTTCGTCGAGGGTGGCCTGCTTGCGGTTGAGGTCGAGCACCAAGGGGCCTGCGGCAATGGTTGACTGGGTAAAGCCACTGGAGCGGCGCAACAGGGCATTGAGCCGCGCTTCGAGCTCTTCGAACTGAAACGGCTTGACCAGGTAGTCGTCGGCACCGGCGGCCAGGCCTTCGACCTTGTCCTGCCAGTTGCCTCGAGCGGTAAGGATAAGAATGGGGAAGGTCTTGTCCTGGCTGCGCAGGCGCGTGATCAGCTCCAGTCCACTGATACCAGGCAGACCCAGGTCGACGATGGCCAGGTCGAAGTGGTATTGCCCAGCCTGGTACAGCGCCTCCTCGGCGTCGGCAACGGCTTCGACCACATGGCCACTTTCGCCCAGGCGGGTGTAGAGGTGATGGCGAAGCAGGGCTTCGTCCTCGACCACCAGCAGTTTCATGTGCAGCTCCTTGTGTGTATTGCCTATACCGGCCTCTTCGCAGCACAAGGCTGCTCCTGCAGAAACATCACCCCTGCAGGAGCAGCCTTGTGCTGCGAACGGGCCGGTACAGGATAACGCGGCTCGCCGATCAGAACTTGTAGCTTGCTGCCAGATAGGTCTGCGCGCTGCTGGTCAGGCGCAGAGTGCCGTCCTTCGGCCCGCCATGCGCACCCACTTCGGTTGCAGCATTGGTGCGCAGGTAACGGTAGCCCAGTTCGACCGAGGCCTTGTCGGTGATGTCCTGAATCACGCCGGCCTGCAGGCCGTAGGCATAACCGTAGTCGGTATCGCGGCTGGCGCCTGGCGACTCCTGGCTGAGCTTGGTCATGCCCAGGCTGCCACCGCCGAACAGTTTGGTGGTATCGCCCACCGGCAGGAACAGGTCATAGCTGCCCAGCAGGTTTTCCTGGCGCAATTTCAGGCCGCTGTGGTCGCCCGAGACATTGTCATAGGTCATGTAGTAGCGGCCTTGGTCGTTGATCTTGCCCACACGCACACCCCAGGTGTTGTCCTTGCCAATGATACCGTCGGCGTTGAGGTGGTCGGTGTTGCGCTGCAGCAGGCCGGATTTGCGAACTTTGTCGCTGGTCTGGCCGTAGGTCAGGCTGGCGAAGTTATCGTCTGCGGCCTGGGCGGAGGTGATGCCAGCGGCGCAGACGGCCATGGCGGCAAGCAGGGTATTGAAGGTTTTCATGGCCGGATACTCCAGTTGGGTGCGCTGTTTCGGTCTGGAAGCTAGAGTAAGCAGGGCACCCTGAACCGCGACTGAACCCTGGCTGAACCCCGGCTGAACGAACCGATTGCAGAACAAGGAGTAGTGACCCATGCGTGCCCTGCTGGCCTTGACCCTGATGTGCAGCGCCGTCCTCGCCCAAGCGGCGGTACAAACCCGCGAAATCCCCTACCAGGATGCCGACGGCAACCGCCTGGTCGGCTATTACGCCTACGATGATGCCGTCGAGGGCAAGCGCCCCGGCATCGTCGTGGTGCATGAGTGGTGGGGGCTGAACGACTACGCCAAGCGCCGTGCCCGCGACCTGGCAGCACTGGGCTACAACGCGCTGGCCATCGATATGTATGGCGACGGCAAACACACCGAGCACCCGCAGGACGCCCAGGCGTTCATGGCCGAAGCGATGAAAGACCCGGCAGCGGCAGCCAGGCGCTTCGACGCCGGCCTCGAGCTTTTGAAGCTGCAACCGAACACCAACAAGCATGAGCTGGGTGCTGTCGGCTATTGCTTCGGTGGCAAGGTGGTCCTCGATGCCGCGCGGCGCGGCGAAAAACTGGACGGTGTGGTGAGCTTTCATGGCGCCCTGGCCACCCAGACCCCGGCAAAACCTGGCGTGGTGCGGGCCGATATCCTGGTCGAGCATGGTGCGGCGGACAGCATGGTCACGCCGCAGCAGGTTGAGGCGTTCAAGGCCGAGATGGATGCTGCGAAGGCCAACTACCAGTTCGTCAGCATTGAAGGCGCCAAGCACGGGTTTACCAACCCCGATGCTGACCGGCTGAGCCATGGCGACCATGGTGGGCCCGACATTGGCTATAACAAGGCGGCGGACGAAAGCTCCTGGGCGGATATGCAGGCGTTCTTCAAGAAGGTATTCAAATAAAGATTGTCGCGGGCCGCTTGCGGCCCCAGCAATCCCACCTCCCACACCGCCGCTGCGGCTGGCACAATAGCGCCATGAACACTCTCCCAGCCTGCTGCGCCCCACTCCAGCACCACTGGCCCTTGCCCCGCCCGCTGCCCGGCGCGGTGCTGGTCAGTTGCACGTTCGACCCTACCCGCCTGGCACCCGACGATTTCCAGCGTGCCGGCATCGTGCCAAGTGCCAGCCTGCAACGCTCGGTGGCCAAGCGCCAGGCCGAGTACCTGGCCGGTCGCGTATGTGCCCGCGCCGCGCTGCAGCGCCTGGACGGCCGCGACTACGTACCGGCTACCCATGAGGACCGCTCGCCCATCTGGCCAGCCGGCATTCACGGTTCGATCACCCATGGCCAGGGCTGGGCCGCCGCAGTGGTCGCCGCCGAAGGCAGTTGCCAAGGCCTTGGGCTGGATCAGGAAGCCCTGCTCGATGACGAGCGTGCCGAGCGACTGATGGGCGAAATTCTCACCGCCGCCGAGCTGGAGCGCCTGGACAGCCACCAGCTCGGCCTGACGGTAACCCTGACCTTCTCGTTGAAGGAAAGCCTGTTCAAGACCCTCTACCCGCTGACCCTCCAGCGCTTCTACTTCGAGCACGCCGAAGTACTCGACTGGTCCGCCGAAGGCCTGGCGCGCCTGCGCCTGCTCACCGACCTGTCGCCGCAATGGCGGCACGGCGCTGAGCTTCAGGGCCAGTTCTGCCTGCAGGACGGCCACTTGCTGAGCCTGGTCAGCGTCTGACCTTTACAACGGTGCCTGCTGCCGGGGCCAGTTGAGGCTGAAGCAGGCGCCACCCAACGCGGCACTGCGCCCAACCGAAGCCCTGCCCGCGTGCCAGTAGATGATCCGCCGTACGATCGACAAGCCCAGGCCATGCCCGCCCGAGGCACGGGTACGGCTGTCATCAAGGCGGGTAAATGGCGTGAAGATGCGGTCCCAGACACCCTCGGGGATCCCAGGGCCGTCATCTTCCACGTCGATACGGCAGCGTTGCTGCCCCAACTGGTAGCTCAGACGCACTTCAGACTCGGCATGGCGCATGGCATTGCCGACCAGGTTCTGCAGGGCCCGGTGCAGGTAACGCGGCTCGGCTTCGACCCAGGCGCCCTCGGCATCCGCGCCCTGGCAGTCACCGCGCACCACCCGCACCTCGGCACGCAACGGCGCCAGCTCTCCGATCACCCGATCGAGCAAGGCATCCAGGTCGACCCGCTGGAACTTCAAGGCTGGCGCGCCCTGCTCCAGACGGGCGTAGGTCAGCATCTCGTCCACCAGCTTGTCGAGGTCCTGAATGTCGCCGTCCATGCCGGCCAGGTGTTTGGCCCGGGCCTGCTCAGTCGTGGCACTTTCGATCATTTCCAGGCCAAAGCGCAGGCGTGCCACTGGCGTGCGCAGCTCATGGGACACCGCCCGTACCAACTCGCGCTGCATGGTCAGCGAGCGCTGCAGGTGTTCGGCCATGCCATTGAAGGCAGCGGCCAGGCGCCCTACCGAGTCGGCATCGCCAGCCGGTACGCGGGTATCCAGGCTGCCTTGGGCAATGCGCGTGGCCGCAATCTCCAGCCCTGACACCCGGCGCTCCAGCTGACGCACCAGCAGGTATACCACCAGGCCGATCAAGCACAGGCCTAGGAAGGCAATCAGGATCAGCAACTGCGGCGGGTACGGGTTGAGCTGATACAACGGGCCGATTTCCAGCACCCAGGGAGAGCCCGTCAGCCCGGCGAATACACGGATCGAGTCGCCATCCTTGCCCAGCGCCATCACCGTGTCGCCCTCCTCGACCCGGCGCCGCTGGTCATCGTCCAGGCTGACCCGCTCGATACGCTGCAGGGCGACACCAAAGCCAAAGCCCTTTTCCAGCTTGATCTGGGCCAGGCGCTGCTGCTGTTCGGTTACCGGGTAGCGCACCAGTTCGTCAGCCAATAGATAGAGTGTGGCGCGCGCCAGCTGCTCGCTGATCTGTTTGATCTGCGCGACCAGCATCAGGTCTTCCTGGCCGACCTTGCGCAGTACTTGCGCCGCATGTGGCCCCGTCTTCTCGACTACCACCAGGCCACGGTACAGGCGCGCCCGCTGGCCACCGTCAAGGCTGCGCGCGGTCATTGGCTGCAACGTCAAAGGCACACCAAGCAGGCGCTCCCAGATCAGCAGCGAGCGCTTGCGTTCGGTTTCATTCTGCGTCGCCAGGTTGTCAGCCATCAGGCTGAAGGTTCCCTGGGCCAAGCCCTCGCGGTGCTGTGCGGCGCGTACTTCATTGACCAGGTGCAGGCTGAGCACGCCAAGCAAGGCCACCAGCACCAACACGGCCAGCATGCCGCCGTAGACGCGCAGGAAGATCGAATTGTTCATGGCGCCTCGCCGACAAACAGATAGCCCTTGCTGCGCAGGGTCTTGATCAACCGTGGCTGCAGTGGGTCATCGCCGATCTTGGGGCGGATTTTAGAGATGCGTATATCGATGGAGCGGTCCTGGCCGTCGTAGCCCACGCCCCGCAGCGCGGTGAAAATCTGCTCGCGCGTCAGCACCCGGCCGGCATTGCTGGCCAGCAGCCAGAGCAGGTCGAATTCGGCGCCGGTCAGCTCGATCAACTGTTCGCCCAGGCGCGCCTCGCGCAAGCGGTTGTCGATGTGCAGCGCACCGAAAGCCAGGTCTTGACGTTTGCTGTCCACGGTCTCGCTACGGCGCAGCAGGGCCTGAATGCGCGCCAGCAGCAGGCGTGGGCGCACCGGTTTGCAGACATAGTCGTCAGCCCCCAGGTCCAGGCCCTGGACCTGGTCCAGTTCGTCGCTGCGGGCGGTGAGCATCAAGATCGGGCCAAGGTACTGGCTACGCACACGGCGGCAGATGCTCAGACCGTCCTCGCCGGGGAGCATGAGGTCGAGAATGACCAGGTCGGGCTGGCTGTCGACGATGCGCCGCGCGGCGCGGGCCCCATCACCCTCGACACTGACCTCGTAGCCGTTGGCCTGCAGGTACTCGGCAGTGAGGTCGGCCAGACGCTGGTCGTCTTCGACAATGAGGATGCGTGGGGTGGGGTGGTCCATGGCCTCTGCCTTTAATTGTTGTTTTTCTGTTGCCAGTGCGGGCCGTTTCGCAGCTAAAGCCGCTCCCACAGGGACCGCGCCGCTTTCGAAACCTGCGCACTGCCCCTTTAACCTAAAAGCAATATCACAGCCGGATACTACGTCCCGCCCCCGGCACTGCCAACCCACCCACAGCCCCTCGACTGAACCGTTTTTTGTGATAGGGTTCGCGCCCGAAAAAAACTGCCCCGGGGCATCAAGGCGCAGAAAAATACTGCAAACCACTTGGCACAAGGCCTACAGCGAATACCCACCATTCACTCACAAAGTACACACACGTTATCCACAGGCGCTCGCCTTGCAAAGCCCCCAATACCGCATTATCTTGTATCCCGATCGCAGCGAACCACTAGATATAGGGGTTCGTGCAAAATCACACACAAAAGTCAACCCGCAAGATCAAGCGATTTTCCGGGTGGAACTTCAGGTGATTTCAGCAGCCGAACCGCTCCTGCGGAGGCGACCGAGGCAAGCCCTTCCAGGGCCTTGTTCGGGTATGGGTGTTGCAGGCCAGGCCTGGCATCCATCAGCAACAGTTTTTGGGCCCTGCCCAGAACCTTTGACTTCGGCCAGGGAGCGGCAAGCCATTGCCCCTTATTCCTGAGTCTGTCCCGAAGTCGGTACGCCCGCGCGGGCGGATGCGCATGCATTGCGCATCCCCGCCAGGCCATCGAGCAAGTGGACGGAACGGTGGGCGCCCAAAAGGCGCCTGAACAATATAGAAACTGTGGAGACACCCACCCATGCAAACCGACACAACTCGCGAGAACCCGCAGGCCAAGGTGCCGCAGGCCGCCGATTCCAACCAGGATCTGGCCGCCACCGCCCCCGGCCAACTGCGCGTGATCAAGCGTAACGGCACTGTCGTCCCTTACACCGACGACAAGATCACCGTGGCCATCACCAAGGCGTTCCTCGCAGTTGAAGGCGGCACCGCCGCCGCTTCGTCGCGCATCCACGACACCGTCGCGCGTCTGACCGAGCAGGTTACCGCCACGTTCAAGCGTCGCATGCCATCGGGTGGCACCATCCACATCGAAGAAATCCAGGACCAGGTCGAACTGGCCCTGATGCGCGCCGGCGAGCAGAAAGTTGCCCGCGACTACGTGATCTACCGCGACCAGCGTGCCAAGGAGCGTGCCACCCGCGCCAACACCGACGCCGTGGTCGAGCCGCACCCAAGCATCCGCATCACCCTGGCCGACGGCAGCCTGGCTCCGCTCGATATGGCCCGCCTGAACACCATCATCAGCGAAGCCTGCGAAGGCCTGGCCGAAGTCGATGGCGACCTGATCCAGCGCGAAACCCTGAAGAACCTGTACGACGGCGTGGCCATCAAGGACGTCAACACCGCCCTGGTGATGACCGCCCGTACCCTGGTAGAGCGCGAGCCCAACTACTCGTTCGTTACCGCACGCCTGCTGATGGACACCCTGCGCGCCGAAGGCCTGGGCTTCCTCAACGTAGCCGACAGCGCTACCCACCACGAAATGGCCGACCTGTACGCCAAGGCCCTGCCAGCCTACGTCGCCAAAGGTATCGAGTTCGAACTGCTGAACCCGGCGCTGGCCGACTTCGACCTGGAAAAACTGGGCAAGGCGATCAACCACGAACGCGACCAGCAGTTCACCTACCTGGGCCTGCAGACCCTGTACGACCGCTACTTCATCCACAAGGATGGCGTGCGCTTCGAGCTGCCGCAGGTGTTCTTCATGCGTGTGGCCATGGGCCTGGCGCTGGAGGAGAAAGACAAGGAAGCCCGTGCGATCGAGTTCTACAACCTGTTGTCGTCGTTCGACTACATGGCCTCGACCCCGACCCTGTTCAACGCCGGCACCCTGCGCCCGCAGCTGTCCAGCTGCTACCTGACCACCGTGCCGGACGATCTGTCGGGCATCTACCACGCGATTCACGACAACGCCATGCTGTCGAAATTCGCCGGTGGCCTGGGCAACGACTGGACCCCTGTGCGCGCACTGGGCTCCTACATCAAGGGTACCAACGGTAAATCCCAGGGCGTCGTACCGTTCCTGAAAGTGGTCAACGACACCGCCGTTGCCGTCAACCAGGGTGGCAAGCGCAAGGGCGCCGTGTGTGCCTACCTGGAAACCTGGCACCTGGACATCGAAGAGTTCATCGAGCTGCGCAAGAACACCGGTGATGACCGTCGTCGTACCCACGACATGAACACCGCCAACTGGATCCCCGACCTGTTCATGAAGCGTGTCTTCGATGACGGCAAGTGGACCCTGTTCTCGCCTTCGGAAGTGCCAGACCTGCACGACCTGACCGGCAAGGCCTTCGAAGAGCGCTACGAGTACTACGAAGCCCTGACCGAGTACAACAAGATCAAGGTGTTCAAGACCATCCAGGCCAAAGACCTGTGGCGCAAGATGCTGTCGATGCTGTTCGAGACCGGCCACCCATGGCTGACCTTCAAGGACCCGTGCAACCTGCGTTCGCCGCAGCAGCATGTGGGCGTGGTCCACAGCTCCAACCTGTGCACCGAGATCACCTTGAACACCAACAAGGATGAGATCGCGGTCTGCAACCTGGGCTCGATCAACCTGCCGAACCACATCGTCGATGGCAAGCTGGACACCGCCAAGCTGCAACGCACCGTCAACACCGCTGTGCGCATGCTCGACAACGTGATCGACATCAACTACTACTCGGTGCCGCAGGCGCGTAACTCGAACCTCAAGCACCGCCCGGTCGGCCTGGGCATCATGGGCTTCCAGGACGCACTGTACCTGCAGCACATCGCCTACGGCTCCGACGCTGCCGTCGAGTTCGCCGACAAGTCGATGGAAGCGGTCAGCTACTACGCGATCCAGGCGTCCTGCGACCTGGCCGACGAGCGTGGCGCCTACGAGACCTTCCAGGGTTCGCTGTGGTCCAAGGGCATCCTGCCGCTGGATTCGCAACAGATCCTGATCGAAGCCCGTGGCCAGAAGTACATCGACGTCGACCTGAACGAAACCCTGGACTGGGCGCCGGTACGTGCCCGCGTACAGAAAGGTATTCGTAACTCGAACATCATGGCCATCGCGCCAACCGCGACCATCGCCAACATCACCGGCGTGTCGCAGTCGATCGAGCCGACCTACCAGAACCTGTACGTGAAATCGAACCTGTCGGGCGAGTTCACCGTGATCAACCCGTACCTGGTCCGCGACCTGAAGGCCCGCGGCCTGTGGGACTCGGTCATGATCAACGACCTGAAGTACTACGACGGCTCGGTGCAGCAGATCGAACGTATCCCGCAAGAGCTGAAAGACCTGTACGCCACCGCGTTCGAAGTCGAGACTAAGTGGATTGTCGACGCAGCTTCCCGTCGCCAGAAGTGGATCGACCAGGCTCAGTCGCTGAACCTGTACATCGCCGGCGCCTCGGGCAAGAAGCTGGACGTGACCTACCGCATGGCCTGGTACCGTGGTCTGAAAACCACCTACTACCTCCGTGCCCTGGCCGCGACCAGCACCGAGAAGTCGACCATCAACACCGGCAAGCTCAACGCCGTTTCCAGCGGTGGCGACAGCGCCCCGGTTCAGGCAGCCGGCCCTGCGCCAGTGCCAAAGGCCTGCGCGATCGACGAGCCTGACTGCGAAGCCTGCCAGTAAGGCCTGAATGCCGCGCGGGGTGCCTACGGGTGCCCCGCGCGGCATTTTTGTATCCGCGCATCAGAGAAATCTTGCCCTTTGCCCACCGCTCGCGCGGCTCGGTAAAAGAACAAGACCCCTCGAACAGGACATTAGCCCATGGCGCGGAAAAAAAAGACAACTCGCAAGATTGGTCGCAATGCTGAAACCGGGCGTTTCACCACGGTCGCAGAAGCACGCAACAACCCCAAGACACACATTGTCGAAACGCTGCACACCCGTGGCAGCGGCCTCGTGTCGCATGGGGGTGTGAAGCGCCCCCAGGATTGCAGCAGCGCCGCATGATCACCGGGGCCGCTTTGCGGCCCTATCGCGACACAAAGCCGAGCTTACAAAGATCGCGCCAACACCACATAATGTGTGAAAAAAATAAAATGGCACAATATGTAGTGTCATTCGCATTTTGCCGCTACACTCCCTCCCCGTAGCAAACGACACGAACCAGGTGAACGGACGCACGCAATTCCGGTCGAAATAGTTACGCTCGCCCGCAAGAGACGCGCCCCGATCGAAGGCGAAATCCTATATACTTCGCCCCCTCTGAAAAGAGCACCTTTCAATTGTCCTGGCCCCTCCCAGAGGCCTGGCCAGGTACAAGCCAGAACACATTCAGATGTAAACGAGAGTCAGCCTCTCGAGCTGTCCATTCGCCGTTACGGCCTTGCGTCAGGCATCACATTCTTAAAATCCAACCGGTTGCCCCAGGGCGACCCTCAAGCAGGAGCCAAACCATGCTGAGCTGGGACGAATTCGACAAAGAAGACGGCGAAGTAGCCGCCAAAGGCAATACCCCTGCGCAGGCCGCTGCCGCCGCCACTCTCGACAAGCTCGACAGCGCCGGTGGTGCCGCCGCCCTGGAAGCCCGTGCGGCCACCGCTTCTGACTCCGAAGCCGTCAAACGTGCCAAGGCTGCCCTGGATGCCCTCGACGTTGCCGAAGGCCTGGCCGAGCTGGAGGGTTCCTCGGCCCGTGTTGCAGTTGACGAAAAACGCATGATCAACTGCCGCGCCGACCTCAACCAGCTGGTACCGTTCAAGTACGACTGGGCCTGGCAGAAGTACCTGGACGGCTGCGCCAACCACTGGATGCCGCAAGAGGTCAACATGACCGCCGACATCGCCCTGTGGAAGAGCCAGGACGGCCTGACCGAAGACGAGCGCCGCATCGTCATGCGCAACCTGGGCTTCTTCTCCACCGCCGACTCGCTGGTTGCCAACAACCTGGCCCTGGCGGTGTACCGCCTGATCACCAACCCCGAGTGCCGCCAGTACATCCTGCGCCAGGCCTTCGAAGAGGCGATCCACACCCACGCCTACCAGTACTGCATCGAATCGCTGGGCATGGATGAAGGCGAGATCTTCAACATGTACCACGAGATCCCGTCGGTCGCGAAAAAAGCCGCCTGGGGCCTGAAGTACACCCGCGCCATCTCCGACCCGGAATTCAACACCGGCACCGTCGAAACCGACAAAGAGCTGCTGCGCAACCTGATCGCCTACTACTGCGTGCTGGAAGGCATCTTCTTCTACTGCGGCTTCACCCAGATCCTGTCCATGGGCCGCCGCAACAAGATGACCGGCGTGGCCGAGCAGTTCCAGTACATCCTGCGTGACGAGTCGATGCACCTGAACTTCGGTATCGACGTGATCAACCAGATCAAGATCGAAAACCCGCACCTGTGGGACGCGGCGATGAAGGAAGAAGCGACCCAGATGATCCTGCAAGGGACCCAGCTGGAAATCGAATACGCCCGTGACACCATGCCACGCGGCGTGCTGGGCATGAACGCGGCGATGATGGAGGATTACCTCAAGTTCATCGCCAACCGCCGTCTGACTCAGATTGGTTTGAAAGAAGAGTACCCAGGGACTACCAACCCGTTCCCTTGGATGAGCGAAATCATGGACTTGAAGAAGGAGAAGAACTTCTTTGAGACGCGCGTGATCGAGTATCAGACTGGTGGTGCACTGAGCTGGGACTGATCGTCCGGGCTGAGCATCGAGAAGGCTGCCGAATGGCAGCCTTTTTTTTTGCTGGAATGGCTTGGCAATGTGCTCTGTGTGAATCGCCCCTGGTTTCCTAGACACTCTCCAAGCTCAGAAAATAGCGTTTCTCATACTCTACTGGCGACAGCTGCATAGCACTGCTGTGTCTGCGCCTTGGGTTATAAAACATTTCAATGTAATCGAAAATATCACTTCGGGCTTCGTCACGTGTTGCGTAGATTTTTCGTCGGATTCGCTCCCGCTTCAAAAGCTGGAAAAAGCTTTCGGCTACGGCATTGTCGTGGCAATTTCCCCGCCGACTCATGCTGCTGATTATATTGTTGGCCTTCAAGAAGCTTTGCCAGTCTGAGCTACTGAATTGACTGCCTTGGTCTGAATGGATCATCACTTGCTGCCGTGGTTTGCGGCGCCACACGGCCATCAACATCGCGTCAAGCGCCAGGTCGCTGCACATGCGGGGCTTCATTGACCAGCCAATCACTTGGCGGGAAAACAGATCCAGGACTACCGCTAGGTACAGCCATCCTTCATAGGTGCGGATGTAAGTGATATCGGTTACCCAGACCTTATTCGGCTCACTGACTTTGAACTGCCGCGCGAGATGGTTGGGAGAGGCCACTGTTGGCTTTCCACCGTAAAACCCTGGACGCCGCCGATAGCCCGTTTGCGAACGCAACCCCTCTGCCTGCATCAAGCGTCCGACTCGATTGCGCCCGCATGTCTCTCCCAGCTCACGCAGGTCATCATGAATTTTGCGGTAGCCGTACACACCTCCGCTTTCGAGCCAAGCATGTTTGATCAAGCCAAGCAGACGATGATCTTCTTTTGCTCGGGCAGATTGAGGCTCGGTCAGCCAGGCGTAGTAGCCGCTGGGATGCACCTTTAGGGTTTGGCATAGGCGCCGCACCGGGTGATCCGTCGAGTGCTTCTTGATGAAGGCGTACTTCAGTTGCACTCCTTGGCAAAGTACGCGGCGGCCTTTTTTAAGATGTCTCGCTCTTCAGTCACGCGCTTGAGTTCTGCGCGAAGCTTGCGCAGTTCGGCTTGCTGCTCATCGTCTTGCTGACGCTGCTCTTGGGGTTTGCTGTAGAGCTTGATCCAGGCGTAGAGGCTGTGAACAGACATGCCCAGGCGCTGGGCAACATCGGCGACAGTCTTGCCTTTCTCGGTCACTTGCTTGACCGCTTCGATTTTGAATTCTTCGGGGTAACGCTGACGACTCATGACACCTCCTATTTGGGCCTCATTATGAGGCTTGGAGGTGTCTACGAAACCAGGGGCGATTCAG
>NZ_QJRC01000086.1 GCF_013393325.1 Pseudomonas hunanensis | reverse complement strand
CGTAGGCTTCGCACACTTCCTTAGGCACTGGCAGCTTGGCCAGGTCTTTCAGGGCGATAGCAGCGGCGATCTTCATTTCTTCGTTGATGCGCTTGGCGCGAACGTCCAGGGCACCACGGAAGATGAACGGGAAGCCCAGTACGTTGTTGACCTGGTTCGGGTAGTCGGAACGACCGGTAGCCATGATCACGTCGCTGCGAGTGGCGTGCGCCAGCTCTGGCGAGATTTCCGGGTCCGGGTTCGAGCAGGCGAACACGATCGGGTTGGCCGCCATCGACTTCAGGCCTTCCGGGCTCAGCAGGTTCGGGCCGGACAGGCCTACGAACACGTCGGCACCGTCAAGGGCGTCAGCCAGGGTGCGCTTGTCGGTAGCGTGGGCGAACTGCGCCTTGTACTGGTTCAGGTCGTCACGGCCAGCGTGGATCACGCCGCTGCGGTCGACCATGAGGATATTGCTAGCGCCCGCGCCCATGCTTATAAGCAGCTTCATGCAAGAGATGGCTGCAGCGCCAGCCCCCAGGCAGACGATCTTGGCGTCCTCCAGCTTCTTGCCGGCGATTTCCAGGGCGTTGATCATGCCGGCCGCGGTAACGATGGCGGTACCGTGCTGGTCATCGTGGAACACCGGGATGTCGCACTGCTCGATCAAGGTGCGCTCGATTTCGAAGCACTCAGGGGCCTTGATGTCTTCAAGGTTGATGCCACCGAAGGTGATCGAAATGCGGCGGACGGTGTCGATGAACGCTTGCGGGCTTTCCGACTCGACCTCGATGTCGAATACATCGATACCAGCGAAACGCTTGAACAGAACACCCTTGCCTTCCATGACCGGCTTGGAAGCCAGTGGGCCGAGGTCACCCAGACCGAGGATGGCGGTGCCATCGGAAATCACCGCAACCAGGTTGCCTTTGCCGGTGTATTTGTAAGCCAGCTCTGGATCACGGCCAATTTCGCGTACCGGCTCTGCAACACCTGGGCTGTAGGCCAGGGCGAGGTCACGGGCGGTGGCAGTGGGCTTGGAGAGTTCGACGCTCAGTTTCCCCGGACGAGGTTGAGCGTGATATTCGAGAGCGGCGGTTTTCAGGTCTGACATGGTGGGCATTCCGCTATTTACTGTTCTGACGGACCGCCGAGGATACGCAAAGAGCCGGGGAGTCACAAGACTGGTCGGTCACTTGTGTCAAGGCCTTTAGCCTACGACTTTACGCTATAACCCACGGGGCATACGGCTCACAGTGTGTACAATCCAATAGCGAAATGTCTACATCTTTTAGCCTGAAATTCGCTCCAACATGCTCGGATCGGTCAATGGCAACACCCAACGTCGCTGCCCAGGCTTGAGGCCGCCCCTGCGGGAACGATCCAGCACCCAACCACGCGCTTCGACCTGGCGTCCTTTGAGGTTATCGAAGAAGCTGGCAGGGAAGTTGCGCTGCAGACGAGCGGGAACCTGTAGCACCACAGCATCGTCCAGGGTCAGCCAGACCCCGCCGCGGTTGCGCTCGATGCCCTTGATGCGGCCACCGACCAAAGCAAAACCCGACTGCCTGACAGCGCTTGCGGGCACCACGGGCGAACGGCGCCACAGGTTGCTACCCGCCTTGCGCGCGGCTTGCTCCGCGAGCTGCTGGCAGCCGTTGAGGCGCACATTGGGGGCAACCGCCACGCGATAACCCAAGCCCTCGCTAAGCAACTGTGCTTCCAGATTGTTGCCATTACGGCCATAGACGTGCGCCAGTGTGCGGCCGTATTTGTCCTTGGATTCAACGCCAGGCACCAGCCCGACACGCCCGTCACTTTCCTGAACCAACGCCTGCAGGCGCCGCTTGGCTGCCTCGGCATAGGGCTCGCTGCTGCGCCCTTTGCGGCCGATTTCCGGAGCATTGATACCGATCAGCCGCACACTGCGGCCATCGGCCAGGCGCAAGGTATCGCCATCGACCACCTGTCGCACCGCTACCAACTGGGGCTTGCCTGGCAGCGGGCAGAACGCATGGGCCGAAGAATGCCAGATAGCGGCCACAAAAAAGGCGCCCACAAGGGGCGCCTTCTTCAGCAACAACGCGAAGCCCGAAGGATTCGCCATGCGCATGATTACTTCTTGGTACCGAACATACCGAAGCGGTCGGCGAACTTCTGTACGCGACCACCGGTGTCCAGGACTTTCTGCTTACCGGTGTAGAACGGGTGGCACAGGTTGCAAACGTCGATCGACAGGACATTGCCCAGGGTCGAACGGGTTTCGAACTTGTTGCCGCAGCTGCAGGTGACTGCAACTACTTCGTAGTTCGGGTGGATACCTTCTTTCATGGTCACTTCCTCGAGCTGCGTGCCGCCACCCAACACCAATTGTTGAATACCGCACGTAATTAGGCGGCGAATAATACCAGAGCACACCGTCAGCGCAAGATGTCGCTTGCACCGACCGTCGTCTGCTAGGCTCGCCAGTTCTTGTAACGCCCTCCGAGACTTTTTGCGTGTCCGACGTCATCCTGCGCCTTGCCCTGCCCTCCCCGCTGCGTCGCCTGTTCGACTACAAGGCGCCGGCGAGCATGGCACGCCAGACCTTGACCCCGGGCATGCGCATTCGCGTGCCCTTCGGTCGCCGCGAAATGATCGGCGTGTTGGTGGAGGTGTGCACGCAGAGTGAAGTACCCGCCGACAAACTCAAGCCGGCCAGCGCCTTGCTCGACCCGGTGTCCCCCATCCCGGCGTCGCTGTTCAAGTTCTGCTTATGGACAGCCCAGTACTACCAGCACAGCCTGGGCGACACCCTGAGCTGGGCCTTGCCCACGCTGCTGCGCCAGGGCGAACCCGCTGAAATGCGCCAGGAACGCTTCTGGCACATTGCCCCCGGCGCCCGCCTGGAAGACCCGCGCATCGCCCGCGCGCCGCGCCAGCGCGACGCCCTCAAGACCCTGGCCCAGCACCCGCACGGCGTGGCCCACAGCCTGCTGACCAAGCTCAACCTGAACAAGGACAGCCTCGACTTGCTGCTGGCCAAGGAGCTGGTTCAGATCGAGGTGCGCCGGCACCTGCCGGCGCTACGCCATGAGCACTGGCTGGCACAGCCAGAACTCCCGCTCAACGAAGAGCAACGCAATGCCTTCGACGCCGTGCGAGAAGGCTTTGACGGCTTCGGCGCGTTCCTGCTGGCCGGCGTCACCGGCAGCGGCAAGACCGAGGTCTACCTGCAACTGATCCGCGAGACGCTGGAGGCCGGCAAGCAGGCACTGGTGCTGATCCCGGAGATCAACCTCGGCCCACAGACCCTGGCGCGCTTCGAACAACGCTTCAATGCCCGCATCGCCCTGCTGCATTCGGCGGTCAACGACCGCGAGCGCCTGGACGCCTGGCTGGCCGCTCGCGACGGCGAGGCCGACATCATCATCGGCACCCGCTCGGCACTGTTCACGCCGATGAAAAACCCCGGTCTGATCATCATCGACGAGGAGCACGACGGCTCTTATAAACAGCAGGAAGGGCTGCGCTACCACGCCAGAGACCTGGCAATGGTACGCGCCCACCAGGAGAACATCCCGATCCTGCTCGGTTCTGCCACACCGTCGCTGGAAACCTTGCATAACGCCCTTACCGGCCGCTACCGCCTGCTGCGCATGAACCAGCGCGCTGGCGGAGCCCGCCCGCCGCGCATGCTGCGCCTGGATGTAAAGAGCTTGCCGCTGGACAGTGGCATCAGCGGCCCGTTGCAACAAGCCATCCGCCAGACCCTGGAGGCCGGCCAACAAGTGCTGGTGTTCCTCAACCGCCGCGGCTTCGCCCCGACCCTGCTGTGCCACGATTGTGGCTGGCTGTCCGAGTGCCCGCGCTGTGATGCGCGCATGACCGTGCACCAGCGCTCTGGCGTGCTGCGCTGCCACCACTGCGGCTATGACGAACGCCTGCCGCACCAGTGCCCGCAGTGCAATCACGTCGACCTGCGCCCGGTCGGCGCGGGTACCGAGCGTGCCGAAGAACGCCTGAAGGTGCTGTTCCCGGACTACCCGATCCTGCGCGTGGACCGCGACAGCACGGCGCGCAAGGACGCCATGCACAACCTGTTCAATACCATTCAGCGCGGCCAGCCGAGCATCCTTGTCGGCACGCAGATGCTCGCCAAGGGCCACCACTTCCCCCGGGTGACCCTGGTGGCCATCCTCGATGCCGATGGCGGGCTGTTCTCGGGTGATTTTCGCGCCAGCGAGCGCATGGCGCAGCTGATCGTACAGGTAGCCGGACGGGCCGGGCGGGCCGAAGAGCCCGGCAAGGTCATCATCCAGACCCACCTGGCCGACCACCCGCTGCTGGTGCAGTTGACCGAGCAGGGCTACTTTGCCTTTGCCGAACAGGCTCTGGATGAACGCCGCGCCGCCGGGCTGCCACCTTACTCCCACCTGGCCCTGCTGCGTGCCGAAGCGCACAAGCCGGGGCAGGCCGAAGGTTTCCTCGACGAAGCCTGCGCCGCCGCCGAGCGCCTGGTGGCCGAACAGCGCCTGCCAGGCATAGAGCTGCTGGGCCCGGTGCCGGCGCCCATGGAACGCCGCGCCGGGCGCTACCGCGCGCAACTGTTGATACAGGCCAATACCCGGGCGCCTTTGCATCGACTGATCAGCGCCTGGTTGCTAGTGTTGGAGCAAATGCCGAGCGGGCGCCAGGTGCGTTGGTCGCTGGACGTCGACCCGGTCGACCTGTACTGACCTCTGACGCTGCTTTGCAGCCCCAAAGGTTGGCAACCCGCTTCCAGCAACGGATAATGCCCAGTTTTTCCACCTGCGCATCCAGGCGCTCACCGCGCTTGCGGTCGAAAAGAGATCCCCATGAAAGACACCATTCGCCAGCTGATCCAGCAAGCCCTCACCCAACTCGTCAACGACGGTGTGCTGCCTGAAGGGCTGTCGCCGGCGATCCAGGTGGAAAACGCCCGGGACAAGACCCACGGCGACTTCGCCAGCAACATCGCCATGATGCTGGCCAAGCCGGCTGGCATGAAGCCGCGCGACCTGGCCGAGAAACTGATCAATGCCCTGCCGGCCAGCGCCGACATCAGCAAGGTTGAGATCGCCGGCCCCGGCTTCCTGAACTTCTTCCAGAACACCGACGCTTTGGCCAACCGCCTGGATGCCGCCCTGGCCGACGCCCGCCTGGGCGTGCGCAAAGCTGGCCCGAGCGAAAAGGTCGTCATCGACATGTCGGCGCCGAACCTGGCCAAAGAAATGCACGTCGGCCACCTGCGCTCGACCATCATCGGTGACAGCGTCGCGCGCGTGCTGGAATTCCTGGGTGACAACGTCATTCGCCAGAACCACGTCGGCGACTGGGGCACCCAGTTCGGCATGCTGATGGCCTACCTGCAGGAAAACCCGATCACCAGTGACGAGCTGTCAGACCTGGAAAACTTCTACCGGGCGGCGAAGAAACGCTTCGACGAATCGGAAGAGTTCGCCACTCGCGCCCGTGGCCTGGTGGTCAAGCTGCAGGCCGGCGACCCCGAGTGCCTGGCCCTGTGGACACGCTTCAAGGACATCTCGCTGTCGCACTGCCAGAAGACCTACGAGCTGCTCAACGTCAAGCTGACCATGGCCGACGTGATGGGCGAAAGCGCGTACAACGACGACCTGGCCAACGTGGTGGCCGACCTCAAGGCCAAGGGCCTGCTGGTCGAAAGCCAAGGCGCCCAGTGCGTGTTCCTCGAAGAATTCAAGAACAGCGAAGGCGAGCCACTGCCGGTGATCGTGCAAAAAGCCGACGGCGGCTACCTGTACGCCACCACCGACCTGGCCGCCGTGCGCTACCGCAGCAACGTGCTCAACGCTGACCGTGCCCTGTACTTCGTCGACCAGCGCCAGGCCCTGCACTTCAACCAGGTGTTCGAAGTGGCACGCCGCGCAGGCTTTGTCGGCCACCCGATGCAAATGGAGCACATGGGTTTCGGCACCATGAACGGCGCTGACGGCCGCCCGTTCAAGACCCGTGACGGCGGCACCGTAAAGCTGATCGACTTGCTCACCGAGGCCAAGGAGCGCGCCTACGCGCTGGTCAAGGAAAAGAACCCGAGCCTGACCGAAGCCGAACTGCGCCACATCGGCGAAGTGGTGGGCATTGGCGCGGTGAAATACGCCGACCTGTCCAAGCACCGCACCAGCGACTACAGCTTCAACTTCGAGCTGATGCTCAACTTCGAAGGCAACACCGCGCCTTACCTGCTGTATGCCTACACCCGCGTAGCCGGCGTGTTCCGCAAGCTGGGCAAGGGCTTTGACGAAGTTGAAGGCAACATCGTATTGCAGGCGGCCCACGAGCAGGACCTGGCCGCACGCTTGGCGCAGTTTGGCGAAATCCTCAACAACGTCGCCGACAAAGGCACGCCGCACGTGCTGTGCAGCTACCTGTACGACTTGGCCGGCTTGTTCTCCAGCTTCTACGAGAACTGCCCGATCCTCGCCGCCGAAACCCTGGAACAGCAGCAGAGCCGCCTGCGCCTGGCCGCCCTGACCGGCCGTACCCTCAAACAAGGTCTGGAACTGCTCGGCCTGGAAACCCTGGAGCGCATGTAAGTTGGCTGCCAAGAAAAAACCTGCCCCAAAGCGCGGCGCCAGCCGTCAGACGGCGCCGGCCAAACAGCCGATCCCCGGCTGGGTATGGCTGGCAGTCGGCCTGACCGTAGGCGCGTTCATCGTGTTCTTGATGAAGCTCGAACCCGGTGGCGACGACATCAAGCGCGCCAAACCCGAGCAGCAGAAGCCGGAGAAGGTGGCCGAGGCCAGCAAGCCCGCGCAGGCCACCCCGCAGCAGCCGGTGAAGCCGAAGTATGACTTCTACACCCTGCTGCCGGAGTCCGAGGTAATCGTGCCGCCAGAGGCCGTGCCAGAGAAGACGCCTCCGGTCCCGGCACAGCCGGTAACCCCGGTGACCCCGGCCGAAGCGGCGAAGATAGACACCGCTCGTGCACAGGCAGCCTTACTCGGTCAGACCCCGCCACCGCCACCACCGGTGATCAAGCCGGCAGCGACCACCCAGTACTTCCTGCAGGCGGGCTCGTTCCGCAAGCAGGCCGATGCCGACAAGGTGCGCGCACAGATCATTCTGCTGGGCCAGGCGGTAAAGGTGGAGTCAGGTACGGTCAAGGACGAAACCTGGTACCGCGTGCTGGTCGGGCCGTTCAGCAACCGTGAGCAGTTGACCGGCGCACAGAAGCAGCTGGCCGGGGCTGGGTTCAGCAACCTGTTGCTGCAACAGCGCCAGACCCGCCAGTAAGCCTTGGTTGGGGGCTGCGTTGCAGCCCCCGCCTACCTCATCCCCGCCCCGCATTCCGCTCGGAAACCTGGCTGTTCAGCGTCCAGAAGTCATACAGCACCCCCACCAGGAACAACCCGCCGGAAAAGAAGTAGATGATCGCGGTGATCCATTTACCCTGATACAGGCGATGCAGGCCGAACACCCCCAGGAAGGTCAGCAGAACCCAGGCGATGTTGTAGTCGATACGCCCCGACTGGAACCTCAGGTCAGCCTCACGGTCCATGGACGGGATCAGAAACAGGTCGATCAGCCAACCGATTCCCAGCAGGCCGAAGGTGAAGAACCAAAGGGTCCCCGTAATCGGCTTGCCATAGTAGAAACGATGGGACCCGGTGAAGCCGAAAATCCACAGCAAGTAGCCAATGGTTTTGCTGTGGGTGTCGTGAAAGGGCGCCCCCTGTTGATAACTGTTCATTCATAGCCCCTTTGGGTTATCCGAAAATTTTCTAAAAAAAAATGTGACTTTCTCGTCGCAGGCCGACGTACGGCACCTGGGCAATCGACCAACGGATCAAAGATTGATCAAAAAGCTGTTATAAAGTTGCGCGCCCAACACATAACTATTCATAAGAGCTTCATCTATGCCGCCTTTGATCAAGACATGGCTGACCCTCTGCCTATTATTGCCCCTGGCCGCCCACGCCACCAATCGTGAGCAACGTCTTCCCAATGGTTTCACCGGCTACACCACCAACGCCTCGGTGAAACACGCACCGGTCAAGCAAACCACACTGCGCGCTCGCCCAAGCAATGCCGCCAGCAGCCGCGGCGTGCAGGTTGCCGCCATGTCGCCGAAGCAAAGCAGCGATGTGCTCAGCCGTGCGGTGAATGTGCTCGGTACCCCCTATGTTTGGGGCGGCAGCAGCCCGAAAAAAGGCTTCGACTGCAGCGGGCTGGTCAAGTACGCCTTCAATGACGTCGCCGATGTCGACCTGCCGCGCACCTCCAATGCCATGGCCCAGGGCCACGGCGTGAAGGTGGCCAAAGGTGACCTGAAGCCTGGCGACCTGATTTTCTTCAACATCAAGAGCCGCCGGGTGAACCATGTTGCCATTTACCTGGGCAACGACCGCTTCATCCACGCCCCACGGCGCGGCAAGCGGGTGAGCATCGACACCCTGAGCAAGCCGTACTGGCAGAAGCATTACGTCGTGGCCAAGCGAGTACTGCCGAAGGAACAGCAGCAGCTGAGCCTGGCCAAGCGTTAAGCAGGCCAGCCTCTTCGCGGGCCAGCCCGCTCCCACAGCGATGACACAGCCCTCAAAATCTGTGCTGACCCTGTGGGAGTGGGCTTGCCCGCGAAAGGGCCGGTGTAAACACTACAGGTCGTTGATCAGCCCCTTCTCTTTCAACCCCCGCATCGCCCCCTCCATCGTCCGCATCCCCTCCACCCCTCCCGCCTGCATCACCGAACACAACTGCGCCACCCGCCCCTCCCGAACCAGATTGCGCACCGCCGGCGTCGCCACCAGCACTTCCCGAGCCGCCACCCGTCCACCACCCACACGCCTGACCAGCACCTGCGCGACCACCAGGCGCAGCGACTCGGCCAACATCGCCCGCACCAACGGCTTTTCCTCGGCAGCGAATACCTCCACCAACCTGTCGATACTGCTGGCCGCCGAACGTGCATGCACGGTTGCCAGCACCAGATGCCCGGTTTCGGCCGCGCGCAGGGCCAGGCGAATGGTTTCCAGGTCACGCAACTCGCCGATCATGATCACATCCGGGTCCTGGCGCAGCGCACTGCGTAGCCCCTGAGCAAAGCTGTGGCTATGACGCCCCACCTCACGCTGATTGACCAGGCTGCGCTGGCTGCCGTGGATAACTTCGACAGGGTCCTCCAGGGTAATGATGTGCAGCGCCCGCTCGCGATTCAGTTGATCAACCAGCGTCGCCAGGGTGCTGGACTTGCCACTGCCGGTCGGCCCACCCACCAGAATCAAGCCATCACGGCATTGGGCAACAGCTTGAAACACATCTGCCAGATCAAGCTCATCCAGCGTGGCAATTCGCCCCTGAATCAACCGAAAAGTGACAGCTGGACCATTCAATTGGCGAAACAGGTTCAGCCGAAAACGCCCAAGGGCAGGTAACTCCAGCGCCAGGTCCAGTTCATCGCCATGGGCCCACTGTCGTCGCTGGTGGTCATCCAGCACGGCAGCCATGCCATCGATCAAGGCATCCGCCCCCAAGGTCGGCAAATCCATCCCCTGCAACTCGCCATCCAAACGCAGCATCGGTATCTGGCCCGCCGCCAGGTGCAGGTCCGAAGCCCCCGCATCCACGGCCCGGGCCAACAGGTCAGTCACGTCCATGAGACTCCCCAAAGGCCTTCAAGTAGGTAGAATGCCGCAAACCCTTCAGTTGCCGGCATCCGTCCATGTCCACCCTAGCAGACAACCTTTCCGCGATTTCCGCCCGTATCGCCAGCGCCGCCCAGGCAGCCGGGCGCGATCCGGCCAGCGTTCAGTTGCTGGCCGTGAGCAAGACCAAGCCGGCCAGCGCCATCCGCGAGATCCACACCGCAGGCGTGCGCGATTTCGGGGAGAACTACCTACAGGAAGCGCTGATAAAGCAGCAGGAGCTCAGCGACTTGCCCTTGATCTGGCACTTCATCGGCCCCATTCAGTCGAACAAGACCAAGGCCATCGCCGAGCATTTCGACTGGGTACATTCCGTGGACCGCCTGAAAATTGCCCAACGCCTGTCCGAGCAGCGCCCTGCCGGTCTGGCGCCGCTGAACCTCTGCCTGCAAGTGAACGTGAGTGGCGAAGACAGCAAGTCTGGCTGCGCCCCCGCAGACCTGCCGGCCTTGGCCAAGGCCGTGGCCGGGCTGCCCAACCTGCGCTTGCGCGGGCTGATGGCAATCCCCGAGCCCACCGACGACCGCGCCGCCCAGGAGGCTGCCTTCGCCCATTTGCGCCAGTTGCAGGAAAACCTGGGGCTTGATCTGGACACCCTGTCCATGGGCATGAGCCACGATCTGGAAGCCGCGATCGCACAGGGTGCGACCTGGGTGCGTATCGGCACCGCCCTGTTCGGTGCCCGCGACTACGGCAACACCTGATTCCATGCTTCACTCACTCTTTTCCACAAGGACCTGACATGAGCAAGACACGTATTGCCTTTATCGGCGCCGGCAACATGGCCGCCAGCCTGATCGGCGGTCTGCGTGCCCAGGGGCTGGACGCCTCGCAGATCCGCGCCAGCGACCCGGGCGCCGAGACCCGCGGCCGCATCCAGGCCGAGCACGGCATCGAAACCTTCGAGGACAACGCCCAGGCCATCGAGGGCGCCGACGTCATCGTGCTGGCGGTCAAACCACAAGTCATGAAGGCCGTGTGCCAGGCCCTGCAACCCAACCTGCGGGATGGCCAACTGATCGTTTCCATCGCTGCCGGCATCACCTGCGCCAGCCTGCAAAGCTGGGTGGGCGCTCGCCCGGTGGTACGCTGCATGCCCAATACCCCCGCACTGCTGCGCCAGGGCGTGAGCGGCCTGTACGCCACCGCCGAAGTGTCCGGCGAACAGCGCCAGCAGGCCGAACAACTGCTGTCGGCCGTGGGCACCGCCTTGTGGTTGCAGCAAGAACAGCAACTGGACGCCGTTACCGCCGTATCCGGCAGCGGCCCGGCCTACTTTTTCCTGCTGATCGAGGCCATGACCGCAGCCGGCGAAAAACTTGGCCTGCCACGCGAAACCGCTTCCCAGCTAACCTTGCAGACCGCCCTGGGCGCCGCGCGCATGGCGGTTGCCAGCGATGTCGATGCCGCCGAACTGCGCCGCCGCGTCACCTCGCCCGCCGGCACCACGGAAGCGGCGATCAAATCGTTCCAGGCCAGCGGCTTCGAAGCCATCGTCGAGCAGGCGCTGCAAGCTGCAGCCACGCGCTCCGCCGAACTGGCCGAACAACTGGGCAAATAAGGAGCTTTAGATGAATGCACTGTCCGGCGCCGCGATCTTCGTGGTGCAAACCTTGGTCAGCCTGTACCTGGTGATCGTCCTGCTGCGCTTCGTGCTGCAACTGGTCAAGGCCAATTTCTACAACCCGCTGTGCCAGTTCGCGGTGCGTGCCACCCAGCCGCTGCTCAAGCCGATCCGTCGGGTCATTCCCAGTGTCGGTGGGCTGGACACCTCGTCTCTGCTGTTGGCAATCGTGATCCAGGCGCTGCTGATGGGCTTTGTGCTGATGGTCACCTATGGCACCTTCGGCGACATCCTGCACCTGCTGATGTGGGCGATCATCGGCATCACTTCGCTGTTCCTGAAGATCTTCTGGGTGGCCATGATCGTCATGGTGATCGTGTCCTGGGTAGCCCCCAACAGCCACAATCCGGCGGCCGAGTTGGCCTACCAGATCAGCGAGCCGGTACTGGCACCGTTCCGCCGCCTGGTGCCCAACCTGGGCGGCATGGACATCTCGCCGATCTTCGCCTTCCTGGCGATCCAGGTGATCCAGTCGTTCGTAATGCCCCCGCTGGCCGCCTACGCCGGCATGCCACAAGAACTGTGGCGCATGATCTGACCCTGCTTACCCCCAGCGGCAAGCCTTTGCTTGCCGCTGGGGGTAGCGCTCTTTAGACTTACGCCTCCGTCAAGCGTGAGCAGGGTCGATGTCCACTGTCTTTCCCGTAGATTCCGTCGGTCTGGTAGTACCGCAAACCGCCCGGTTCGATGAACCGCTGGCCCTGGCCTGTGGCCGCTCCCTGGCCAGTTACGAACTGGTCTACGAGACCTATGGCACCCTGAACGCCAGCGCGAGCAACGCCGTGCTGATCTGCCATGCCCTTTCCGGCCACCACCATGCCGCTGGCTACCATGCCGCCACCGACCGCAAGCCGGGCTGGTGGGATAGCTGCATCGGCCCCGGCAAGCCAATCGATACCAACCGCTTCTTCGTGGTCAGCCTGAACAACCTCGGCGGCTGTAACGGCAGCACCGGCCCCAGCAGTGTCAACCCGGCCACCGGCAAGCCCTATGGCGCCGATTTCCCGGTACTGACCGTGGAGGACTGGGTGCATAGCCAGGTGCGCCTGGGCGAACGTCTGGGCATCCAGCAATGGGCCGCCGTGGTCGGCGGCAGCCTGGGCGGCATGCAGGCGCTGCAATGGACCATCAGCTACCCCGAGCGCGTGCGCCATTGCGTCGACATTGCCTCGGCGCCCAAACTGTCGGCACAGAACATCGCCTTCAACGAGGTGGCCCGTCAGGCCATTCTCACCGACCCCGAGTTCCACGGCGGTTCGTTCCAGGACCAGGGCGTAATCCCCAAGCGCGGCCTGATGCTGGCACGCATGGTCGGCCACATTACCTACCTGTCCGACGACTCGATGGGTGAAAAATTCGGCCGTGAGCTGAAAAGCGACAAGCTCAACTACGACTTCCACAGCGTCGAGTTCCAGGTCGAAAGCTACCTGCGCTATCAGGGCGAGGAGTTTTCCGGCCGTTTCGACGCCAATACCTACCTGCTGATGACCAAGGCGCTGGACTATTTCGACCCAGCCGCCGCCCAGGGTGGTGACCTGGCTGCCACCCTGGCCCATGTCACGGCGGACTACTGCATCATGTCGTTCACCACCGACTGGCGCTTCTCGCCGGCCCGTTCACGCGAGATCGTCGACGCCCTGATGGCCGCGCGTAAAAACGTCTGCTACCTGGAGATCGACTCGCCTTATGGGCACGATGCCTTCCTGATCCCCACACCTCGCTACATGCAGGGTTTCTCGAACTACATGAACCGCATTGCCATCTGAGGACAGCATGAGAGCCGATCTGGAAATCATCCACGACTGGATCCCCGCCGGCAGCCGGGTACTCGACCTGGGCTGCGGCAGTGGCGAACTGCTGGCCTCGCTGCGTGACCGCAAGCAGGTCACCGGCTATGGCCTGGAGATCGACGCCGACAACATCGCCGCCTGCGTGGCCAAGGGCGTCAACGTCATCGAGCAGGACCTGGACAAAGGCCTGGGCAACTTCGCCAGCAACAGCTTCGACGTGGTGATCATGACCCAGGCCCTGCAGGCCGTGGAGTACCCTGACCGCATCCTCGACGAGATGCTGCGCGTGGGCCGCCAGTGCATCATCACCTTCCCCAACTTCGGCCACTGGCGCTGCCGCTGGTACCTGGCGACCAAAGGCCGCATGCCGGTCTCGGACTTCATGCCGTACACCTGGTACAACACACCGAACATCCACTTCTGCACCTTCGCCGACTTCGAAGAACTGGTGCACGAACGACGGGCCAAGGTGCTCGACCGCCTGGCGGTCGACCACCTGCACCGCAACGGGTGGGGTGGCCGGCTATGGCCTAATCTACTAGGTGAGATCGGCATCTACCGCGTCAGCAGCCCGAGCCTGCAAGAGCACCAGCTCGCGGTCTGACGCCCACCGGAGGAATCGCCCCATGCGTCGCCTAGCCCTGTTCCTGATCAGCCTGTGCCTGGCCCTGCCGGTACTGGCTGCCGATGCCGCCCGCCCCGAGCGCAAGGAAGTGTTTGGCGACGTGACGGTGCACTACAGCGCATTCACGTCGAGCATGCTTACACCCGAAGTGGCCGCAGCGACTGGTCTTGTACGCAGCAAGAACCAGGGCGTGCTCAACATTGCCGTGCTCAAGGCCAACAAGTCCACCCCGGCGTTGGTCAGCGGCACGGTCAAAGACCTGACGGGGCGCAGCAGCCCGCTGTCGTTCAAGCAAATTACCGAACAAGGCGCGGTGTACTACATCGCCCAATTCAAGATCGACCAACCAGAAACCGTCACCTTCGACCTGAACATCGAAACCGGCGGGATCAGCAACTCCCTCAGCTTCAACCAGGACGTGTTCCCAGGCGAATGATGAATTTCCAGCAACTCGTATTGGCCAGCCACAACGCCGGCAAACTCAAGGAACTCCAGGCCATGCTCGGCCAGTCCGTGCAACTGCGCTCGATTGGCGAGTTCAGCCAGGTCGAGCCAGAAGAGACCGGCCTGTCGTTCGTCGAAAACGCCATCCTCAAAGCGCGCAATGCCGCCCGTATTTCCGGCCTGCCAGCCCTGGCCGACGACTCTGGCCTGGCGGTGGACTTCCTCGGCGGCGCGCCGGGCATCTACTCGGCACGCTACGCCGATGGCAAGGGTGACGCGGCGAACAACGCCAAGCTGCTCGAAGCGTTGAAAGACGTGCCTGAAGCCGAGCGCGGCGCGCAGTTCGTCTGCGTACTGGCGTTGGTACGCCACGCCGACGACCCGTTGCCAATCCTCTGCGAAGGACTGTGGCACGGCAGCATCCTTTTTGAAGCCAGCGGCGAGCACGGCTTTGGCTACGACCCATTGTTCTGGGTACCGGAGCGAAGCTGCTCCAGCGCCGACCTGGCTCCGGCAGACAAGAACCAGCTCAGCCACCGCGCCCGTGCCATGGCCCTGCTGCGCCAACGTCTGGGCCTGGCATGATCGCAACGCTGTCCACTCCCGGCGCGGTGCGCTTCACCAGCCTGCCGCCGCTGGCGCTGTACATCCACATCCCGTGGTGCGTACGCAAATGCCCTTACTGCGACTTCAACTCCCACGCTGCCGGGCCTGAACTGCCGGAAGACGCCTACGTCACAGCACTGCTGGACGACCTCGACCAGGAACTGGCCGCCGTGCAAGGCCGCCCGATCAGCTCGATCTTTTTCGGTGGCGGTACGCCCAGCCTGTTCAGCGCCAACGCCCTTGGCCGTTTGCTGCGCGGCGTGGAACAGCGCATCCCGTTTGCGCCAGACATCGAAATTACCCTGGAAGCCAACCCAGGCACCTTCGAGCAGGACAAGTTCAAGGCCTACCGGCAAACCGGCATCAACCGCCTGTCCATCGGTGTGCAGAGCTTCCAACCGGCCAAGCTGGAGGCGCTGGGGCGCATTCACAACGGCGATGAAGCGGTGCGTGCCGCCGGCATGGCACGCGCCGCCGGCTTCGACAACTTCAACATGGACCTGATGCACGGCCTGCCCGACCAGTCGCTGGATGATGCGCTGGGCGACCTGCGCCAGGCCATCGACCTGGGGCCGACGCACCTGTCGTGGTACCAGCTGACCGTGGAACCAAACACAGTATTCTGGAACCAACCGCCAGAGCTGCCCGAAGACGACATCCTCTGGGACATCCAGGAAGCCGGCCAGGCGCTGATGACCGAGCACGGTTACCGCCAGTACGAGGTATCGGCGTATGCGCAGGCAGGCCGCGCCGCCCGGCACAACCTCAACTACTGGCGCTTCGGCGACTTCATCGGCATCGGTGCAGGTGCCCACGGCAAGCTCACCTTCGCCGACGGGCGCATCCTGCGCACCTGGAAGACCCGCCTGCCCAAGGACTACCTGAACCTGGCCAAGCCGTTCAAGGCCGGCGAGAAGCTATTGCCGGTGGACGAGCTGCCGTTCGAGTTCCTGATGAACGCCCTGCGGCTTACCGATGGCGTGGAAGCCGAACTGTTTACCCAACGCACGGGCTTGCCATTGGAACAACTGCGCGAGGCACGCCGCGCCGCCGAACAAAAGGGCCTTTTGCAGGTCGAACCGGATCGACTGGTGGCCACGCCAAGGGGCCAGTTGTTTCTCAATGACCTGCTGCAGTATTTCTTGACCTAAGGATGACCCATGGATCTGGTACTTGATCTGCTCGCGACGGTTTCCCGCTGGAGCCGCAGCAACCTGTCGGAGATTTCACTGGCCTTGGTAGGCTGCCTGCTGGTGCTGTTCGGCACCGATGTCAAAGCCTGGGCCGAGCAACGCCTGGGTGGCCTGGCGGGTGCCCTGCGCGTGCCGTTCATGGCATTGATGGTGATGATCGGCAGCGGTGCGGCGCTGATCTATGCCACACCGTGGGTGGTGAAGGGGCTGAGCCAGTTCAACAACTACGCGCTGGCACCGGTGTTGCTGGTGGTGCTGGTGTTGATTGGCGTGGTGGCTGATCGCAGGGGTTGAACCGCCGTCGGACTAACGCCTTACCCTGTAGGAGCGGGTTTACCCGCGAACACGGGCAAAGCCCGTGCCAGGCACCGCGTCGCCTTCTTCGCGGGTAAACCCGCTCCCACAGAAATCCCGAACGGTCTTGAGCACTATCAAGATCCGGACAAGCTTCCAGGCGCGGCTCAGCGCATCAAGCAAACGCTTCATATGCCTTGGCCTCCGTGTTGGCGGGCCAGTCTTCCAGCATCTAACTGGCGCTTCGATGCCTTCGAAAACTGTGTGAAGTCTTCAGTGAAGTGGCCAGGTTGATGGCCCTTCGAAGAGTGTCACCGGCATGGTTCTCAAGCCATGTCGAAGGGGCCGGAAAGCAGAATTCTTCTCCTACCCGGCCCATCACTGAATCTACACACAGGAGCGACGCGATAATACCTGGATCATCCAATCAAGGCTGTTAACCGCGCCGACACACGTGATGCCGGATACTTCCGCACATTGACCCAGTTTTCGAAGGCCCCTATGATCAGCTGACTGTGTGAAGTTTTCAGTGAAACCCCAGAGCGCAGGATACTCAGTCCTGTTGCTCACAAAAAAACCGCCTTTCTCAAGGCGGTTTTTTTCGCCTGCATTTCTGCAAGCACTAGCACATCAATAGGCTGACTCAGCCGTTCAATCCACCTTCTCGAACTTCAAGTCCCACACCCCATGCCCCAGCCGCTCGCCGCGGCGTTCGAACTTGGTGATCGGGCGCTCTTCCGGGCGTGGCACGTAAGTACCGTCGGCCGCACGGTTGCGGTAGCCGGGGGCGGCACTCATCACTTCCAGCATGTACTCGGCATACGGTTCCCAGTCCGTGGCCATGTGGAACACGCCACCGGGCTTGAGCTTGCGACGTACCAGCTCGGCAAACTCCAGCTGCACGATACGACGCTTGTGGTGACGCGCCTTGTGCCATGGGTCGGGGAAGAACAGCATCAAGCGGTCGAGGCTGTTGTCGGCCACGCAACGGTTCAGTACTTCGATTGCATCGCAGTCATACACCCGCAGGTTCTTCAGCCCCTGGGTCAGCACGCCGTTGAGCAGCGCGCCCACACCCGGGCGGTGCACTTCCACACCGATGAAGTCCTGTTCAGGCGCGGCAGCGGCCATTTCCAGCAGGGAATGGCCCATGCCGAAGCCAATCTCCAGGGTGCGCGGCGCCGAACGGCCGAACACCTGGTCATAGTCCACCGGGCTGTCGGCCAGCGGCAGGATGTACAGCGGGCCGCCCTGGTCCAGGCCGCGCTGCTGGCCTTCGGTCATGCGCCCGGCGCGCATCACGAAGCTCTTGATGCGGCGGTGCGGGCGAGCTTCGCCGTCGGGGGTGATCGGCGTATCGTGCGATTCAGTCATCAGTTGCTCTTACTTGATCAGACCATCCAGCGGCGAAGAGGCGCTGGCATAGAGTTTCTTCGGCATACGGCCGGCCAGGTAGGCCATGCGACCGGCGACGATGGCGTGCTTCATGGCTTCGGCCATCAGCACCGGTTGCTGGGCGTGGGCAATGGCCGAATTCATCAGCACCGCCTCGCAGCCCATTTCCATGGCGATGGTAGCGTCGGAAGCTGTACCCACACCGGCGTCGACCAGCACCGGCACCTTGGACTCTTCCAGGATGATCTGCAGGTTGTAGGGGTTGCAGATGCCCAGGCCGGTACCAATCAGGCCAGCCAACGGCATGACCGCGATGCAGCCCACCTCGGCCAATTGACGGGCGATGATCGGGTCGTCGCTGGTGTACACCATCACGTCGAAACCTTCCTTGACCAACACTTCGGCGGCCTTGAGGGTTTCGATCACGTTGGGGAACAGGGTTTTCTGGTCGGCCAGCACTTCCAGCTTTACCAGCGTCCGGGATTCATGCGATTTGCGCCCATCCAGCAGTTCGCGGGCCAGGCGACAAGTACGCACCGCTTCCACCGCGTCAAAGCAGCCTGCAGTATTCGGCAGGATGGTGTACTTGTCAGGCGACAGTACATCGAGCAGGTTCGGCTCGCCCGCATTCTGGCCCAAGTTGGTACGGCGCACGGCGACGGTGACGATTTCGGCACCCGAGGCCTCGGTGGCCAGGCGGGTTTCTTCCATGTCACGGTACTTGCCGGTACCGACCAGCAGGCGCGACTGGAAAGTACGCCCGGCCAGGGTGAAGGGCTTGTCGCTACGAACGTTGCTCATCGTTGTTCCTCGGGAAAAGGTTGCTGGGCTTGCTTGTGAACCGCCGGGCTGCTGTCAGCCGCCACCGATGGCGTGGACCACTTCGACCTGGTCGCCGTCGTTCAGCAGCGTGCTGTCGTGCTGGCTACGCGGCACGATATCCAGGTTCAGTTCCACTGCGACACGGCGCCCGGCCAGCTCAAGGCGGGTCAGCAGGGCTGCAACGCTTTCGCCAGCAGGCAGTTCGTAAGGCTCACCGTTCAATTGAATGCGCATGCGCACGGCCACCATTGTTCTTTGGGGCCCGCATTCTAGCGCCGAACCGCCCTGCAACCCAAGGGCGGTGCGCGCCATTAGTCGCGATTGTGGACCACTCGGTCAGCCCAGCCGCCAGGCCGCCAGGCCCAGGCACAGCCAGCCGGCCAAGAAGCACAGGCCGCCAATCGGGGTGATGATGCCCAGCTTGCCCAGACCGCTGAGGGTCAGCAGGTACAGGCTGCCGGAGAACAGCACGATCCCCAGCGCAAACAGGCCGCCAGCCCAGCCCACCAGGCGCCCGGGCAGGTGCACCGAGAGCACGGCAACGCCGAAGATCGCCAAGGCATGCACCAGCTGGTAGGTCACACCGGTATGAAAAATGGCCAGGTAGTCCGCCGTCAGGCGGTTTTTCAGGCCGTGGGCGGCGAAGGCACCCAGGGCGACCCCGGTAAAGCCGAAAAAGGCGGCAAGCATCAGGAAGCTGCGAAGCATGGGACGACTCCTTGTATCGGGTCTGTATAATGGCCCCTTCCACCCGTACGGCCAAGCCATCGCCATGCTGCCAACCCTTATCCGTCGCCTCTCCCGCGCCCTGCTCTGGTTCGCTGCCGGCAGCATCGTGCTGGTGCTGGTGTTCCGCTGGGTGCCACCGCCCGGCACGGCGCTGATGGTCGAGCGCAAGGTACAGTCATGGGTGAATGGCGAGCCGATCGACCTGCAGCGCGATTGGGAGCCGTGGGAGAATATCTCCGATGAACTGAAGGTTGCCGTCATCGCGGGCGAGGACCAGAAGTTCGCCAGCCACTGGGGCTTCGACATCCCAGCCATTCAGGCAGCGCTGGCCTACAACGAGCGCGGCGGTAATGTCCGCGGTGCAAGCACCCTGACCCAGCAAGTAGCCAAGAACCTGTTCCTGTGGTCCGGGCGCAGCTGGTTCCGCAAAGGGCTGGAAGCCTGGTTCACGGCGCTGATCGAGTTGTTCTGGTCGAAAGAGCGAATTCTCGAGGTTTACCTGAACAGCGCCGAGTGGGGCAAAGGCGTGTTTGGTGCCCAAGCGGCAGCGCGTTATCACTTTGGCGTTGATGCCAGCCGGCTCAGCCGCCAGCAGGCGGCGCAGTTGGCCGCAGTGCTGCCTAGCCCGATCAAGTGGAGTGCCAGCCGGCCGAGTGCCTATGTGGCGAGCCGGGCCGGTTGGATTCGCCGGCAGATGAGCCAGTTGGGCGGGCCCAGCTACCTGATGCAGCTCGATACTTCGCGCAAACTTTGAGCTTTTTGGGGCTGCTGCGCAGCCCATCGCGACACAAGGCCGCTCCTACAGGCGACCGCGATCCCTTGTAGGAGCGGCCTTGCGTCGCGATGGGCCGCAAGGCGGCCCCAAAATCTCACAGGCAAAAAAAAGCCGCTCACCCTATCCAGGCAAGCGGCTCTGTTTACGGCCAGGCTCGATCAGACCGCGATCAGTGCCTTGACCTTGTTCATCGCATTCTTCTCCAGCTGGCGAATCCGCTCAGCCGAAACGCTGTACTTGTCAGCCAGCTCATGCAACGTGGCTTTCTCTTCCGCCAACCAGCGCTGGTAGAGAATATCGCGGCTACGTTCATCCAAACCTTGCAGCGCTTCGTGCAGGTTGCTGGTGGAGTTATCACTCCAATCGGCATCCTCCAACTGCACCGCAGGATCGTAACGATGGTCTTCCAGGTAATGCGCTGGCGACTGGAAGGCGCTGTCGTCGTCAGCTTCCGCTGCTGGGTCGAAGGCCATGTCCTGGCCGCTGAGGCGGCTTTCCATCTCACGCACTTCGCGCGGCTCGACACCAAGGCTTTCCGCCACGCGATGCACTTCGTCGTTGTTCAGCCAAGCCAGGCGCTTCTTCTGGCTGCGCAGGTTGAAGAACAACTTGCGTTGGGCCTTGGTGGTCGCCACCTTGACGATGCGCCAGTTGCGCAGGATGAACTCGTGAATCTCTGCCTTGATCCAGTGTACGGCGAACGACACCAGGCGCACGCCCATTTCCGGGTTGAAGCGCTTGACGGCTTTCATCAGGCCGACGTTGCCTTCCTGGATCAGGTCGGCCTGGGCCAACCCGTAGCCGGCATAGCTACGGGCGATATGTACGACGAAACGCAGGTGGGCCATCACCATTTGACGAGCGGCCTCGACATCCTGCTCATAATAGAGACGCTCGCCCAGATCACGCTCCTGCTCGACCGTCAGCAGCGGGATGCTGTTGACCGTGTGCACATAGGCTTCCAGGTTTGCACCGGGCACCAGGGCATAGGCAGGTTGCAACGATGTGGTCATTCAAGAACCTCCGACTTACTAAACTCGCACCTTGTGGGCGCTGCCAACATTGACCTGGAACGACGGTACAAGTTCCGTAGTGAAGAAAATGTCAATGCTGGCACGTAAAAACTATCGCGGCGCCAGCTCGTTCAGGTGACGAGCGACGGCAATCCATGCACCGATATACCCCAACAGCACCGCTCCGATCAAGAGCGACAGACCATCGGACGCTGGCACCCCGCCAAGGGCGAAGTCACTGCCGTACAGCCCGGAAAGCCCCACAACCGCGTCATTCAGCCAGTTCAGGCCGAACGCCAGGATACCCCACGCCAGCACCCCCGCACCCAGGCCATACAAGGCGCCCATGTACAGGAAAGGCCGGCGCACGTAGGCGTCAGTGCCGCCTACCAGCTTGATCACTTCGATCTCGACACGGCGGTTTTCAATATGTAGACGAATTGTGTTACCGATTACTAAAAGCAGGGCAGAAATCAGCATCACGGCCAGGCCGAAGACAAAGCGGTCACCCAATTTGAGGATGGCTGCCAGGCGCTCGACCCACACCAGGTCCAGTTGTGCCACTTCCACCCGCGGCAGTTCCGACAAACGCTGACGCAAGGCATCCAGGGCCGGCTTGTCGACCTCGGTCGGGGTCACCACCACCACGCCAGGCAGCGGGTTGTCGGGCAGCTCGCGCAAGGCTTCACCCAAGCCAGACTGCTGCTGGAACTCCTCCAGCGCCTGCTCGCGGCTGACAAACTGCGCGTCCGCGACCCCGGGCATGCCCTTGATTTCGTCGCGCAGGGCCTCGCCATCGCGGCTACCGGCATCAAGCTTGAGGTACAGCGAAATCTGCGCAGCGCGTTGCCACGAGCCGCCAAGCTGCTCGACGTTCTTCAGCAGCAACGACAGGCCCATGGGCATGCTCAGCGCCACAGCCATCACCAGGCAGGTGAAAAAGCTGCCGATCGGCTGCTTGCCCAGGCGACGCAGGCTGTCCGCCATGCTGGCGCGGTGGCTTTCCAGCCAGGCATGCAGCAGCGTGCGGAAATCCGGTCCGTCATCGTCTTCGCCGCGCTTTTTCTTCGCCGGTTGCGGGTCGGCCGGCTTTGGCGCAACCCGCTCGGAAACTTTCGGCGTTCGTGTAGTGCTCATTGCCCGGCCTCCCCATCGCCGATCAAGCGGCCGCGCTGCAAGGTGAGCATGCGGTGGCGCATGCGCGCAATCAGTGCCAGGTCGTGGCTGGCGATCAATACCGTGGTGCCCAGGCGGTTGATGTCCTCGAATACACCCATGATCTCTGCAGCCAGGCGCGGGTCGAGGTTACCGGTGGGTTCGTCGGCCAGCAGCAGCGCGGGCTGGTGGACAATGGCACGGGCGATGCCCACCCGCTGCTGCTGCCCGGTGGACAGGTCGGCCGGGAACAGCTCGCCCTTGTCGGACAGCGACACACGCTCCAGCGCCGAGTCCACACGCTTGGCGATCTCGGCCTTGGACAGGCCAAGAATCTGCAGCGGCAGGGCAATGTTGTTGAACACCGTGCGGTCGAACAACAACTGGTGGTTCTGGAACACCACGCCGATCTGCCGGCGCAGGAACGGGATTTGCGCGTTGCTGATCTGGCCCAGGTCCTGGCCGGCCAGCATCAGCTTGCCGCTGGTCGGGCGCTCCATGGCCAGCAACAGGCGCAGCAAGGTGCTCTTGCCAGCACCCGAGTGCCCGGTCACGAACAGGAACTCGCCCCGACGCGCCCGGAAGCTCAGCTCATGCAAACCCACATGACCGTTGGGATAGCGCTTGGCAACCTGTTCGAATCGGATCATGGTCAGTCTCGCTCGGCGAACAGAGCCTTGACGAACGGCTCGGCTTCAAAGGTGCGCAGGTCGTCGATACCTTCACCGACACCGATGAAGCGGATTGGGATATTGAACTGCTTGGCCAGGGCGAAGATCACCCCGCCTTTGGCAGTGCCGTCCAGCTTGGTCAGGGCCAGGCCGGTCAGCTCGACGCTCTGATTGAAGTACTTGGCTTGGCTGATGGCGTTCTGGCCGGTGCCGGCATCGAGCACCAGCAACACCTCGTGCGGCGCCTCGGCATCGAGCTTGCCGATGACCCGGCGGACCTTCTTCAGCTCTTCCATCAGGTTGTCTTTGGTGTGCAGGCGCCCGGCGGTATCAGCGATCAGCACGTCGACGCCACGGGCCTTGGCAGCCTGCACGGCGTCGAAGATCACCGAAGCGGAGTCGGCACCGGTATGCTGAGCGATCACCGGAATCTGGTTACGCTCGCCCCATACCTGCAACTGCTCGACCGCCGCCGCACGGAAGGTATCACCGGCAGCCAGCATCACCTTCTTGCCGTCCAGCTGCAGCTTCTTCGCCAGTTTGCCGATGGTGGTGGTCTTGCCGGCGCCGTTCACGCCAACCACGAGGATCACATAGGGTTTGTTCTGTGCCTGCACTTTCAGCGGCTGTTCGACTGGGCGCAGCAGCGCGGCCAGTTCTTCCTGCAACGATTTGTACAGGGCATCGGCGTCGGCCAGCTGCTTGCGCGCGACCTTCTGGGTCAGGTTCTGGACGATGGCCGAGGTGGCTTCCACGCCGACGTCGGCGGTCAGCAGGCGCGTTTCGATTTCGTCGAGCAGGTCGTCGTCGATGACCTTCTTGCCAAGAAACAGGCTGGCCATGCCCTCGCCGATACTGGCGCTGGTCTTGGACAGTCCCTGTTTGAGCCGGGCGAAGAAGCCGGGCTTGGCTTGCTCGGTAACGGTTGCGGCGGCGACAGGGGCTGGCTCGGGCTCAGGCTGCACGGGCTCTGCCACCGGGCGCTCGGGGATCGCAGGCGGGGCCTTTGGCTCCAGGTCAGGGACGAGCGCGACGGGCTCTTCGGCAACGGGCAGGACCAGGTTGCTGACAGGGGGTTCGATGATTTGAGTGGCAGGAACAGCTACGGGCGCAGGGGTTTCGACCTGCGGGGCGGCAGACTGCGCACTCGCAGGCAACCCCGCGTCCACAGGGGACAGGGCAGGCTCAGGGGCCGAGGCAACCACCGGGGCGGGTGCAGACTCAAGGACCGGGGCTACCACTGGGGCATTTGCAGGCTCAGGGGCCAATGCTGGCTCGGCAGCTCGAGGGGCTTCAGTTGCAGGCGCTGGGGCCTGTGCAACCACCGGCTCCACTGGAGCAGCTTCAGGGCGGTCGACGGCGGGCTGCGGCGCTACCGGCTCTGCAGCCTGCGGCTCGGGGGCTTGTGGCTGTTCGGCGACAGGTTGCTGCGGCTTCTTGCGAAACCAGCTGAACAGGCCTTTCTTTTCGCCAGCTTCGGCCGGCGCTTTTTTGTCGTCGTTGGAACCAAACATGGAGGACGGCTATCTCAGGGTAGCGATGGGCCAGCTACGGCGCATCGGGAATTCTCTCTACGCAGAACAGACTATCTTGAAGCCGGCTGGTTCATGCGCAACGTTTTGTCTTAGTGTCCTGTGGGCCAGAACGGCGACAGGCATGGTCGCCAGGCAACCGGATCAGTATCCTAGCACCTCCTGGCCCGTCGACGCTAAACCCTGCGGGCCGCCGAACAGGTTGAACACCTTATGAATGCTCTAGCCCGCCGCGCCGCTGGCCTGTTGCTCGGCACGCTCTGCCTGCCGCTCGCGGCCTTCGCCGCCGATGTGCAACCCACCCACGAATTCATCCTCGACAATGGCCTGAAGGTCGTGGTGCGTGAAGACCATCGCGCCCCGGTGGTGGTCTCGCAGATCTGGTACAAGGTCGGCTCCAGCTACGAAACCCCGGGCCAGACCGGCTTGTCCCACGCGCTTGAACACATGATGTTCAAGGGCAGCGCCAAGGTCGGCCCCGGCGAAGCTTCGCGCATTCTGCGTGACCTCGGCGCCGATGAAAACGCCTTCACCAGCGACGACTACACCGCCTATTACCAGGTACTGGCCCGCGACCGCCTGCCCGTAGCCCTGGAGCTGGAGGCCGATCGCCTGGCCAGCCTGCGCCTGCCAGCCGACGAGTTCAGCCGCGAAATCGAAGTCATCAAGGAAGAACGCCGCCTGCGCACCGACGACCAGCCCAATTCCAAGGCGTTCGAGCTGTTCCGCGCCATGGCCTTCCCGGCCAGCGGCTACCACACCCCGACCATCGGCTGGATGGCCGACCTGGAGCGCATGAAGGTCGAAGAACTGCGCCACTGGTACGAGTCCTGGTATGCGCCCAACAACGCCACCCTGGTGGTGGTCGGCGATGTCACCGCCGACGAGGTCAAGGGCCTGGCGCAGAAGTACTTCGGCAGCATTCCCAAGCGCGCCGTGCCCCCCGCCAAGCTGCCCCTGGAACTTGCCGAGCCTGGCCAGCGTCAGCTCACCCTGCACGTACGTACCCAGTTGCCGAGCCTGATCTACGGCTTCAACGTGCCTGGTTTGCCCACCGCCAAGGACCCACGCACCGTACATGCCCTGCGCCTGATCTCGGCACTGCTCGACGGCGGCTACAGCGCCCGCCTGCCGGCCCGCCTGGAGCGTGGCCAGGAGCTGGTGGCCGGTGCGTCGTCCAGCTACAACGCCTTCACGCGCGGCGACAGCCTGTTCCTGATCTCGGCCACGCCGAACGTGCAGAAGCAGAAAACCCTCGCAGACGTGGAAAAGGGCGTCTGGCAGTTGCTTGATGAACTCAAGACCACACCACCCAGCGCCGAAGAACTGGAGCGCGTACGCGCCCAGGTCATCGCCGGCCTGGTCTACGACCGCGACTCCATCAGCAGCCAGGCCACCACCATTGGCCAGCTGGAAACCGTCGGTTTGTCCTGGAAACTGATCGACAGCGAGCTTGACGAGCTCAAGCGCGTCACCCCGCAGGACATCCAGAACGCCGCGCGCACCTACTTCACCCGCGAACGCCTGAGCGTTGCCCATGTACTGCCTGAGGAGTCCGCTCATGAGTAATCGCCGCGCACCACGCCCAACCCTGTTGGCCACGGGCATTCGCGCCCTGGCGCTGGCGGCAGTGCTGGTCGCCCCGGCAATGGCCGATAACGTGGCCAAGGCCGACAACAGTGCAGCCCGCCCGGCCAATACCTTGCAATCGCTGGCCGAACTGGATGGCAAGGCGCCCAGCCGACGCCAACTGAACATCCAGCACTGGAACACCGCCGAAGGTGCCCGGGTGCTGTTCGTCGAAGCACGCGAACTGCCCATGTTCGACTTGCGCGTCACCTTCGCTGCCGGTAGTAGCCAGGACGGCGGAACACCAGGCGTGGCCGCGCTGACCAACGCCATGCTCAACGAGGGCGTGGCCGGCAAGGACGTGACTGCCATCGCCGAAGGCTTCGAAGGCCTGGGCGCGGACTTTGGCAACGGCTCTTACCGGGACATGGCCGTGGCCTCGTTGCGCAGCCTCAGCACCAAGGACAAGCGCGAGCCGGCCCTCAAGCTGTTTACCGAAGTGGCGGGCAAGCCGACGTTCCCCGAAGACGCGCTCAAACGCATCAAGAACCAGATGCTGGCCGGCTTTGAATACGAGAAGCAAAACCCCGGCAAGATCGCCGGCAAAGCCCTGTTCGGCAATCTTTATGGCGACCACCCCTACGCTCACCCAAGCGACGGCACCGCCGAAAGCATCACGGCCATCAGCCTGGCACAGCTGCGTGCCTTCCACGCCAAGGCCTACACCGGCGGCAACGCGGTGATCGCACTGGTTGGCGACCTCAGCCGTGCCGAAGCCGAAGCCATCGCCGCCCAGGTATCCGCCGGCCTGCCCAAAGGCCCGGCGCTGCCCGCACCGGCCCAGCCCGCTGATGCCAAAGCCGGCCTGACCCACATCGACTTCCCGTCCAAGCAGACCCACCTGATGCTGGCCGAACTGGGTATCGACCGCCAGGACCCGGACTGGCCAGCCCTGTCGCTGGGCAACCAGATACTCGGCGGTGGCGCCTTCGGAACCCGCCTGATGAGCGAAGTGCGTGAAAAACGTGGCCTGACCTACGGCGTCTACTCGGTGTTCAGCCCGATGCAGGTACGCGGCCCGTTCATGATCAACCTGCAAACCCGCGCCGAGCTCAGCGAGGGCACGCTCAAGCTGGTGCAGGACATTCTTGCCGACTACCTCAAGAATGGCCCTACCCAGCAGGAGCTGGACGATGCCAAGCGCGAGCTGGCCGGCAGTTTCCCACTGTCCAATGCCAGCAACGCCAGCATCGTCGGCCAACTGGGCGCAATCGGCTTTTACAACTTGCCGCTGACCTGGCTGGAGGACTTCATGCAGCAGTCCCAGGCCCTCACCGTCGAACAGGTCAAGTCGGCCATGAACAAACACCTGTCAGCCGATAAACTGGTGATCGTCACCGTTGGCCCGAAAGTGCCACAAAAACCGCTGCCAGCACCCACTGAAAAGCCCTCCGAGCAACCGCTCGGGGTACCGGAGCACTAATGCCAAGATCCACCCCTCCCGCCCGCCCGCAAGCGGGCCAAAGCAAGGGCCAGGGCCACCTGCGCATCATCGCCGGCGAGTGGCGCAGCCGCCGCCTGGCGGTGCCGGAAGGCGAAGGCCTGCGGCCAACGCCTGACCGCGTGCGGGAAACCGTATTCAACTGGCTGGCACCCTACATCGAAGGTGCCCACGTGCTGGACGCCTTCACCGGCAGTGGCGCCCTGGTGCTCGAAGCCCTGTCACGCGGGGCCGAGGACGCTGTGGCGCTGGACAGCAACCCGGCGGCCATCGCCAACCTGAAGAACAACCTTGAGATCCTGCGCTGCCCGCGCGGGCAAATTCTGCAAACCGACGCCCTGCGCTACCTGCAAGGCCAGGCCAAGCAGCAATTCGATGTGGTGTTCCTCGACCCGCCGTTCCATCAGGACCTGCTGGCCAATACCTGTGACCTGCTGGAACAGAACCAGTGGCTGAACGAGCAGGCATGGGTGTACACCGAGAGCGAAGCCGCACCATCGACCTTGCAACTGCCCGGCAACTGGCGCCTGCACCGCGAGAAGAAGACCGGCCAAGTGCACTACGCACTCTGGCAGCGGGGCTGACCCCCTGACGGGTTGGGTGTATTTAGTTACCGCAACCCCGTCCAGGCTCTGGTTGAAGCTGCGCCTTCGTTTCCCGAAGGAGCACTTCAACCATGACCGAACGCCCCTCCCCACCCTTGCCGGCAAGCTCGGTAAGTGCGTTCACCCTTGCCAATGGCCTGCGCGTCTATCTACGCGAAGACCACCGCGCGCCGCTGGTCAGCGCGCAGTTGTGGTATCACGTCGGCTCCAGCTACGAGCCAGAAGGCCACACTGGCCTTTCCCATGCCCTGGAGCACTTGCTGTTCGAGGGCAGCAGCAAACTGGCTGCTGGCCAGTATTCAGCCCTGATGACCCTTTTGGGAGGAGAGCCGAATGCGTTCACCGGCGCCGAGGCTACCGTCTTTCCACTGACACTGCCTGCCAGTCGCCTGGAAATCGCCCTGGAGGCAATGGCCGACATCATGGCCAGCGCCACGCTCAGCGCTTCTCCTTTCGCTCGAGAGCTGGCAGTGGTCATGGCAGAACGACGAGAGGATGTCGACAACAACCCTTTGGCACTGGCAATGGAACATCACCTGTTGCTGGCCTATGGCAACAACGGTTATGGCACCCCGGTGATCGGCCACGCTACCGATCTCGGCCATATGACCCTGGCTGCCGCACGCACCTGGTACCAAACCTGGTACCACCCCAACAATGCTACGCTCGCGGTGGCCGGCAACGTTACCCTGCCACAGCTGCAAACGCTGGTGGCGCGGCACTTTGCAGCGATCCCCGCTCATCGCCTGCCTGTACAGCAAGTACCTACTACGCCCTCTGGGCAGGTCCGGCGCTGCCAGACCCTGCATTTGCAAGGTCTGAACACGGCCGTGATCATCAGTTTCAACCTCCCCAGCCAATGCACCGCCAGCTCTAGCAGCCAAGCCTATGCACTGCGTTTGCTTCCCGAAATGCTTGCCCAAGGCTATGCCAGCATCCTGCAGCGCAACCTGGTGCTGAATGAACCGCTTCTGCAAAGTTTGACGTCGAGATATGAACCCTGGCGGCGCGGTGACAGCCTGTTGACCCTTCACGCGTTCTGCAGCCCGCAGGTAACGCCGGAGGCCGCCGCCGAAAGGCTTACGCTCGAAATCGAAACGTTCCGCCAGTCGGTGCCGGCCACCGCAGACCTCAAGCGCGCCAAAGCGCGCTTGATAGCCCGGCAGGTGTTCGAACGCGATGACATCGCAAAACAGGCACATTTCATTGGCATGCAGGCCACCTGCGGCCTGGACCCGGTTGCGCTGGAGGATGAGCGTCAAGCCATCGAAGCCGTGACAGCCGAGCAGGTCGCAGAGACCGCGCATGCATTCCTCACCGAGGCGCGCACAGCAATCACCTTCATGCATCACAAGGAAAGTGCCGATGAATAATCCAGACGCAGGGGCGCAGCAGCTCGCTGCAGCCAACAGCATTCCTGGCAACCTGGTCTCAGCCCAAGGGCTTGACCTGGAACAGTTCGAATCCCTTCAAACGCCTGTGCATGCCTGGACCACCGAAGGCGGTGCAGGGGTGAAATTCGTCGAGGCCCGCGGGCTGCCGATCGTGGACATCATTTTGCGGTTCAAGGCCGGCACGGCCCAGGACACCGTGCAACCCGGCTTGGCGGCCCTGACGTTGTACATGCTCGATGAGGGTAGCCAGCATTTCACCGCCACCGAGCAGGCCGATCAGCTAGAGCGCCTGGGCGCGATCGTGGACAAGCAGGTACGCCTGGAGCACGCGACCCTGAGCCTGCGTAGCCTCAGCGCGAGCGCGCTGCTTGAGCCGGCGTTGGAGCTGCTCATTGACCTTGTCGCATGCCCCACGTTCCCGCCTTCGGCCCTGGAGAACATGAAGCAGCAACTGATCCTGAACAACGCAACTCGCGAGCGACAGCCCTCTTTCAGAATGATAAGCGAGGCCTACCGGCATTTGTTCCACAGCCACCCCTACGGCAACCCACTCGGGAGCACCCGCGAAGGTATCGAAGGCATCGCCCCTGCCGACTTGAAGCGTTTTCATCAGCGTGGTTATTGCGCCAGCAACCTGGAGATGGTGGTGGTTGGGGACCTTTCCCTGGCGCACGCCCAAGCAATTTCACAACGCATCAGCCAGGCATTGCCCCAAGGCTGGAGCGCCACTGAACTCCCCATCGTTCCACCAGCGACCCGTGCAACGATCAACGTCGAGCAGTCCGGTACCAGCAGTGCCGTCCTGCTTGCGCTACCCATGAATGTGCCAGCCAATGATCCGGAGTACCCGGCCTTGGTGTTGGCCAGCGAAGTGCTGGGAGCCGGTATCGAATCTCGCTTGATGAGGGAACTGCGCCAACGTCGCGGCTTGACCTACGGCATCGCTACCGATGTGAAACCCATGAGTGCTGGCGGCCTGTTCACCATCACCTGGGAAATTGCTCCGATGTATGTGGAAAGTTCTGCTCGTCTGGTTGAAGCCGTGCTAAGCGACTTCATCGAGCAAGGGCCAACCCAGGCCGAGCTGCAACTGGCACGGATAAAGTTGGCAGGGCAGTTATTGCGCGCTGTGGCGCAGAACGAGAGCATGGCAGCCTTGCTGACCGTCATAACCGATCAGCGCCAGCCCGCCGATCATCTCGACACCTACGTCGAACGTCTCCGCGCGCTGACACCGGCCGATGTCTGCGCCGTCATGCGCCGCAGGCTGCACCTGGCCGAAGAAAAGGTACTGGTCAGCGTCGGCCCATCGGCCGACCAGCAGCCTCTGCCAGATCTCGACCAATAGCGCAGGTACTGTGGCGCTGTTTCATGGCACTCTAGGCAGGCACATCACGAGTCGCCCAGCATGCCCAGCCTCAGCGCCACCTTCCGTCCGGCCATCGGCCTGTCCAATCCCCACCTGCAAACGCTGTGGGGGCCACTGTGGCGCAAGCTGCCTGAACTACAGCGCAACCGCGAGCGGCTGTGGCTGGCCGACGGCGACTTCATCGACCTGGACTGGCACGGCCCGCACCAGCCCCATGCGCCACTGGTGCTCGTGCTGCATGGGTTGACCGGCTCGTCTCACTCGCCTTACGTGAAAGGCTTGCAGCAAGCGTTGCAAGGTCGCGGCTGGGCCAGCGTGGCGGTGAACTGGCGTGGTTGCTCAGGCGAGCCCAACCTGTTGCCGCGCAGCTACCATTCCGGCGCCAGCGAAGACCTGGCGGAAATCATCAGCCACCTGCGCGCCCAACGCCCGTTGGCACCGCTGTATGCGGTGGGTTACTCGCTGGGTGGCAACGTGCTGTTGAAATACCTGGGCGAGAGCGGCGTTGCCAGCCAACTGGAAGCCGCGGTTGCAGTGTCGGTGCCATTTCGCCTGGACCACTGCGCCGACCGTATCGGCCAGGGGTTCTCCAAGGTGTATCAGGCGCATTTCATGCGCGAGATGCGGGCCTATGTTCAGCTCAAGCAGCGGCACTTCCACGACCAGGGCCAGCATGAGCGACTGGCGGCACTGGAACGCCTGGGCCAACTGACCCACTTGCGCACATTCTGGGACTTCGACGGCAAAGTCACGGCACCGCTCAACGGCTTTCGCGACGCGCATGACTACTATCGCCGCTCATCGAGTCATTATTTCCTTGGCCAGAACCGCACGCCAACGCTGATCATCCATTCAAGCGACGACCCATTCGTGTCCGGCCATAGCCTGCCAACCGCCCGTGAACTGGCACCACAGAGCCGCTTCGAACTGCACAGCCGCGGTGGCCATGTGGGCTTTGTCGATGGCAGCCTGCGAAATCCGGGGTACTACCTGGAGCGGCGGATTCCGCAATGGCTGGTGGACGGCCAATGAAGCGTTGAGCGCTTACTCGCCGGTGGCTACACCATGCTTAGGATCATTGATCCACTCGCTCCACGACCCGGCGTACAGCTTGCCCAGCGGGTACCCCGCCAATGCCATCGCAAACAGGTTATGGCAAGCCGTTACCCCAGACCCGCAGTAAGACACCAACTGCTCCGGTGCCCGCCCAGCGAGCTTTTCGGCAAAGCGCTGCTTGAGCTGGTCCGCCGGCAAAAAGCGCCCATCAGCCCCCAGGTTGTCGGTAAACGCTGCGCACAGGGCCCCGGGAATATGCCCTGCCACCGGGTCGATCGGTTCCACCTCGCCGCGAAAACGCGGTAACGCACGGGCATCGATCAAGGTCAGGTCGGTACTGCCCAGGCGCTTGCCCAGGTGCTCGGCATCGATCAACAGTTTCGCGTCAGGTTCACCACTGAAGGTGCCTTCACGCTTGGGCGCAGGGTCCAGGCTCAGCGGCAGGTGCGCCGCATGCCAGGCCTTCAAGCCACCGTCGAGGATCGCCACACCACTGCGCTTGCCCAGCCAGGCCAGCAGCCACCACGCACGGGCAGCAAAAGCGCCAGGGCCGTCGTCGTACAGCACCACCTCGCTGTCATTGTCCAGCCCCCACTCACGCAGGCGCGCGACCAGCCGCTGCGCATCGGGCAAGGGGTGGCGCCCGGTACGCCCTTTGCTCACCGGCCCGCTGAGGTCGCGGTCCAGGTCGGCAAAATGCGCCCCGGCAATATGCCCCTGGGCATAGCTGCGTTGGCCATAGTCCACATCTTCGAGGGCAAAGCGGCAGTCGAGGATCACCAACTTGGGCGAGTCCAGACGCTCGGCCAACTGCTGCGGGGTGATCAATTGCGCAAGGGGCATGACAATCTCCTGATCGATGGCACTCGTGCCCTGGGCTAATGCTCCAGGGCCTGGTTGAACGGTACATGGAATTCCTGGCACAGCGCGTCCACGGCAGTGCGGGCGCTGTCAGTGACGAAGCCGAGTTCCAGCACCAGCACCTGATAAACGCCGCGCTTGAAGGCTTCTTCACCCAGGTGCGCGGAATGTTCACGCGTGGTGCTGAGAAAACGGACCCACGATGTCAGCACGATCCAGGCGTTGATGGTCAGCGATTCGATCTGCGCCGGCGCCATGGCCAGGATGCCCGCCTCGACGAAACCGCGGTAGATCGCCTGGCCCTGGCGCAGGCAGCGCTCGGAAAAACGCCGATAACGGGCGGCCAGTTCGGCATCGCTGTCCAGCAGGTGCTCAAGGTCTCGGTGCAGGAAGCGGTAGTTCCACATCGCCGCCAGCAAGGCCTTGAGGTAGAAGCGCTTGTCCTCCACGGTGGCCGCGCGCCCTTGCGGCGGGCGCAGGAAGCTGTCCACCAGCGCTTCGTACTGGCTGAACAACAGGGCAATGATCGCCTGCTTGTTGGGGAAGTGGTAATACAGGTTGCCGGGCGAGATTTCCATGTGCGCGGCGATGTGGTTGGTACTGACGCTGCGTTCGCCCTGCAGGTTGAACAGCTCCAGGCTGTTCTGCACGATGCGCTCTCGGGTCTTCATGCGCGGGGCCATGCTCAGCTTCCAGTTCGCGGGCTTTCAATAAAGGGCCATCTTACGGCGATTCACCTCACGGGTGCACCGTTCTGTGCTGTGAAAATAGTCGCACCATGGTACAAATTAGAGTATAGGCTCTAGAGATTTCAAGCTCAGCCGGGAGACCGCCTTGACCTCGCCCATTGCCTTGCCTGCTGTGTATTCCGACACCAACCTCGACGCCACGTTCGCCGCCCAGCGCAAGGCCTTTGCCGGCAACCCCATGCCCCCTGCGGCGCAGCGGCGGCAGTGGCTGAAAAGCCTTTGCGAAGCGCTGCTTGCAGACCAACAGCAGTTGATCAAGGCGATCGATGCCGACTTCGGCGGGCGCAGTGCCGATGAGACCTTGCTGGCCGAGTTACTACCGTCGGTGCAAGGCATCCGTCACGCCGAACGCCACCTGCGGCGCTGGATGCGCCCGGCCAAGCGGGCTGTGGGCCTGGCGTTCCAACCGGCCAGCGCGCGGGTGCTGTACCAGCCCTTGGGCGTGGTTGGCATCATCGTGCCGTGGAACTACCCGTTGTTCCTCGCCATCGGCCCGCTGACCTGCGCCCTTGCCGCCGGCAACCGGGTCATGCTCAAGCTTAGCGAAGCGACCCCGGCCACTGGCCTGGCCCTTAAAGCACTGCTGCAACGGGTATTCCCCGAGGACCTGGTCAGCGTGGTCCTTGGCGAAGTCGAAGTGGGCCAGGCGTTCGCTCGCCTGCCCTTCGATCACCTGCTGTTCACCGGCGCCACCAGCATCGGCCGCCAGGTCATGCTGGCTGCCGCACAAAACCTGACGCCGGTGACCCTGGAACTGGGCGGCAAGTCTCCCGCCATCGTTTCGGCCAATGTACCGCTGGAGGTTGCCGCCGAGCGCATTGCCTTCGGCAAGACGCTCAACGCCGGCCAGACCTGCGTCGCCCCCGACTACGTGCTGGTGCCACGCGAGCGTCTGAACGATTTCGTCGATGCCTACCGCAACGTAGTAAGGCGCATGTACCCACGCATCGCCGACAACCCAGACTACAGCGCCATCATCAACCCACGGCAGCTCCAGCGCCTGGAGCATCTGCTGGATGATGCTCGCAGCAAGGGGGCGCAGGTGGTGGACCTGTACCCCGACGAACCGCGCCAAGGCCGACGCCTGCCGCCACACCTGCTGACCAAGGTGAACGACAGCATGCAGGTGATGCAGGATGAAATCTTCGGCCCGCTGCTGCCGCTGGTGCCTTATTCCACCCTCGATGACGCGCTCGCCTACATCAACCAGCGCCCGCGACCACTGGCGCTGTACTACTTCGGCTACGATCGCAGCGAACAGCAGCATGTCCTGCAGTACAGCCATTCCGGTGGTGTATGCCTGAACGACACCTTGTTGCACGTGGCTCAGGACGACCTGCCATTCGGCGGCATCGGCCCTTCAGGCATGGGCCATTACCACGGCCATGAAGGCTTCCTGACCTTCAGCAAAGCCAAGGCGGTACTGGCCAAACAACGCCTCAACGCAGCCCGGCTGATCTACCCGCCTTATGGCAAAGCCTTGCAGCGCCTGGTCTACAAGCTTTTCATCCGCTGAGGGCCAGCCTATGCAACGCCGCGACCTGCTGCGCTTGAGCCTTGGCGCCAGCGCCTTTCTGGCAAGCGCCAGCCTGATTGGCTGTAGCGCGCAAACAGCCGCGACCGGCTATCAAGCCCTGCGCGACGATGACCTGCCACTGCTGCGTGCGCTGATCCCTGTGGTACTGGCCGGTGCACAAGCCACCGAGACGCTGGTGTTGCGTAGCCTCGACCACAAGCTGGCGGCGCTGTCGCCGGAAATGCTCAAGCTGACCCGGCAATTGTTCGACGTACTCAGCCTGCCGCTGACTCGCGGCCCGCTGACCGGTATCTGGGGCAGTTGGGGGCAAGCTGACCCCCGGCAGGTCACAGCCTTCCTGCAGCGCTGGCAGGACAGCTCGCTGAACCTGCTGCGCATGGGGCACGCCTCGTTGCTGCAACTGCTGCAGATGGCCTGGTACGAACGCCCCGAATCCTGGGCCGCCTGCGGTTACCCAGGGCCACCGAAAATCTGAAAACAACAAGAGCATCGCCAATGCCTGTACCCGACCCGTTTCGCCAAGGCCTCGAACGCGGCTGGATCACCCACGACGCCTCACGCCTGGAGCACGATCTGAGCCTGGAGGCCGACATTGCCGTGATCGGCAGTGGCGCCGGTGGTGCCACCAGCGCGCAGATGCTCAGTGCTGCCGGTTTCAAGGTACTGCTGATCGAAGAAGGCCCGCTGAAAACCAGCAGCGATTTCCACCTGCTGGAGAGCGAAGCCTACGCCAGCCTGTACCAGGAAGGCCTGGGGCGTATGAGCAAGGATGGCGCCATTACCATCCTGCAGGGCCGCGCCGTGGGCGGTACCACACTGGTGAACTGGACCTCGAGCTTTCGTACCCCGCCGCAAACCCTGACGCATTGGGCTTCGGCCCACGGCGTGAGCGGCTTGGGCGAGGAGGACCTGCGCCCCTGGTTCGAGCGCATGGAGCAGGAGCTGGGCATAACGCCCTGGGCTTTGCCGCCAAATGCCAATAATGACGTACTGCGCCGTGGCTGCGAACAGCTCGGCTACCGCTGGGCGGTGATCCCGCGCAATGTGCGCGGTTGCTGGAACCTGGGCTACTGCGGCATGGGCTGCCCGGTAAACGCCAAGCAATCGATGCTGGTAACCCGTATTCCTGCCACCCTCGAGCAAGGCGGTGAGCTGCTGTACCTGGCCCGGGCCGAGCGTTTCACGCACAACGGAGCGCGCATCCAGAGCCTGACCTGCCAGGCCCTGGACGCCCAAGGCATACACCCCACCGGCAAGCAGGTCAGCGTGCGGGCACGCCATTACCTGCTCGCCGGGGGTGGCATCAACAGCCCGGCCCTGCTGCTGCGCTCTGCCGCGCCCGACCCGCATGGCCGCCTGGGCAAGCGCACCTTCCTGCACCTGGTCAACTTCAGCGCGGCACGCTTCAGCGAGCGTATCGACCCCTACTATGGCGCCCCGCAGTCGATCTACAGCGACCACTTCCAGTGGCAAGGCGGTGCGGACGGCCCGGTTGGCTACAAGCTGGAAGTACCGCCGCTGCACCCGGCCCTTGCCAGCACCCTGCTGGGCGGGTACGGCCACGAGAATGCCCAGCGCATGGCCGAGCTGCCGCATACCCATGTGATGCTGGCGCTGCTGCGCGACGGCTTTCACCCCGAAAGCCAAGGTGGGGCGGTGGAACTGCGCGGGGATGGCTCGCCCGTGCTCGATTACCCGGTCACCGACTACCTGCGTGACGGCTTGCGCCGGGCCTACCGCAGCATGGCGCAAGTCCAGTTCGCCGCTGGCGCCATCCAGGTAACCCCCGTGCACAGCGACGCCAGTGCCGCATCCAACCTGGAGCAGGCCCTGGCCATGATCGATACGCTGCGCCTGGAGCCCTTCCGCACGCGCCTGGGCAGCGCCCATGTGATGGGAGGCTGTGCCCTCGGCGAAGACCCGCGCCAGGCGGTGTGCGACAGCCTGGGCCGTCATCACCAGCTGGAAAACCTGTCGATTCACGACGGCTCGCTGTTCCCCACCAGCATCGGTGCCAACCCACAGCTGTCGGTGTATGCCATCAGCGCCAAGCTCAGCGAAGCGCTGGTCGCCCGCCTGGCACACAGCGCATGACAACGAATACGCCCGCTGTCTATAGTGCCATCAGCCGGCCGCATGACTTGGCCGAGGCGCCGTCGCTGCGCTACCATCCGACTCCCCAACGCACTCCAGCCAGGATGACGCGATGAACCGAGTGTTGTACCCGGGTACTTTCGACCCCATTACCAAAGGCCATGGCGACCTGGTCGAGCGCGCCTCGCGCTTGTTCGACCACGTCATCATCGCGGTGGCGGCCAGCCCCAAGAAAAACCCGCTGTTCCCGCTGGAACAACGGGTGGCGCTCGCCCGTGAGGTCACCAAGCACCTGCCCAATGTCGAAGTCATCGGCTTTTCTTCCCTGTTGGCGCATTTCGCCAAGGAACAGGGCGCCAACGTCTTCCTGCGTGGCCTGCGTGCGGTGTCCGACTTCGAGTACGAGTTCCAGTTGGCGAACATGAACCGGCAACTGGCCCCCGATGTGGAGAGCCTGTTCCTGACACCATCGGAACGTTATTCGTTCATCTCCTCGACCCTGGTCCGGGAAATTGCGGCGCTGGGCGGTGATATCACCAAGTTCGTCCACCCGGTGGTGGCCGACGCGCTGACTGAACGCTTCAAGAAGTAAGCCTGACGCCTGATTGTCGCGCCCGCGTGCACTGCGGGCGCGAATGCGGCACAATTGTGCCCATTGCGTTGAACATGCCCGGGCGAAGCGCCCCGGCCGGAGTCCCCATGTCCCTGATCATCACCGACGATTGCATCAACTGCGACGTCTGCGAACCCGAGTGCCCGAACGAGGCTATCTCCCAAGGCGAAGAGATCTACGTGATCGACCCTAACCTGTGCACCCAGTGCGTGGGCCACTACGACGAGCCGCAGTGCCAGCAGGTGTGCCCGGTCGACTGCATCCCACTGGATGAAGCGCACCCGGAAACCGAAGAACAGCTGATGGCCAAGTATCGCCGCATTACCGGCAAAGCCTGAGCCCCCTCAAGCCTGCTGGGTCCCTGTAGGAGCGGCCTTGTGTCGCGATGGGCCGCGCAGCGGCCCCGGCAATGTCTGCAGCGGAGCTGAAATTTTTGGGGGCGCTTCGCACCCCATCGCGACACAAGGCCGCTCCTACATGTAAGGCTTAGCGCTGGCAGCGCGGGCAGTACACGCTCGCCCGTTGCCCCAGCTTCACCTCGCGCAGCGCCGTGCCGCACACCTTGCACGGCTGCCCGCCCCGCCCGTAGACGAACAATTCCTGCTGGAAGTACCCCGGCTGCCCATCGCCACCGATAAAGTCGCGCAGGGTGGTACCGCCCTGCTCGATTGCCGCCGCCAGCACCCGCTTGATCTCGATCGCCAGCTTCAAATAGCGCGCGCGGGAAATCCCGCCCGCCTCCCGACGTGGGTCGATACCCGCAGCGAACAGTGCCTCGGTGGCGTAGATGTTGCCCACCCCCACCACCACCGCGTTGTCCATGATGAACGGTTTGACCGCCATCGATCGCCCGCGGGACAGCTGGAACAGGCGCTCACCGTCGAACAGGTCGGTCAGCGGCTCCGGCCCCAGGCGCAGCAGCAGTTCGTGGTTGAGCGGGTCCAGGCTCCACAACATGGCACCAAAGCGGCGCGGGTCGGTGTAGCGCAGCATCAGCCCCGACTCCAGCTCGATGTCGACGTGCTCATGCTTGGCCGCCGGCAAGCCCAACTCGACCAGACGCAGGTTGCCGGACATGCCCAGGTGGCTGATCAGCGTACCGACCTCGGCATTGATCAACAGGTACTTGGCGCGTCGTTCGACGCTGACGATACGCTGCCCTGACAGGCGCACATCGAGGTCTTCCGGAATCGGCCAGCGTAGGCGCCGGTCACGCACCACCACACGGCTGACGCGTTGGCCTTCCAGGTGCGGTGCGATACCGCGCCGGGTGGTTTCTACTTCTGGCAATTCCGGCATGTGTCAGTGCCCGCCCAGCTCGCGAATGTTCTGCTTGAGGTTTTCGAAATCGTATTCCGACAAGCCAATGTAATCGAGCACCAGTGGGCCGACTACATTCCATTCGTGGTCCACCGCCTGGTTGCCCAATACCCGGTAGGACGCGCAAATGTGCTCGGCCATCTTCAGTACCGCCAGCAGGTTCTTCAGCTGGCTCTGGGTATTGCGCGAGGTGTCGTCGCGGAACACAGCCAGGGCGTTGTGGTGGTTGGCGATGGCCCCGCTGAGGTGCTCGGGCAAACGCCAGGACTTGGCGGTGAAATAGCCAACCACCGAATGGTTGGTGTTGAACGTGCGGTTTTCGGTATCGACCACGCGCGTTGCTTCGTCGGCCTTGGCGTATGCCTCTTCCAGCACATCCATGTAATTGGGAAAGCGCTTGAGCATCAGCGGCACGCCACAATCATGGAACAAGCCAAGGGTGTAGGCCTCGTCCGCTGCCTGGATACCGGTACGCTTGGCCAGCGTCAGGCAGGTCATCGCCACATCCTGGGCGGTGTCCCAGAAGCGGTTGAGGGTAACGATGGTTTCGTCGCACATCTCGCCCTTGATCGACTGGGCGTTGATCAGGTTGATGATCGAACGGCTACCCAGCAGGTTCACCGCGCGCTGGATCGAGCCGATCTTGTTGGACAGGCCGAAATGCGGGGAATTGACCAGTTTGAGCAAGGCGCCAGAGAGGCCCGGGTCCTGGGAAATCAGCTTGGCGATGGTTTCCAGGTCCGGGTCAGGCATGTACTGCTCGAACTGCAGGTCGACCATGATCTGCGGTTGCGGCGGGATGGTGATGCCTTGCAAGGCTTGCTGGATCTGTTCGGCGCTGAGTTCTTGGGACATACGTGCACACTCGTTTAGGACGGGGGATTCTAACCCGGCAGGCGCAGCCTTGCCGCCCTTTGTCGAGGCCTGCACCGATCGAAAGGCCAACAGGTTATACTCCCGCTCTTTTTTCCCGGAGCGACGTCATGTCCCTGCCCAGCCTTCGCCTCAAAGCCAATGCCGACCGCCGCCTGCGCGCCGGCCACCTGTGGGTCTACAGCAACGAAGTCGATGTCAGCGCGACCCCACTGCAAGGCTTTCAGGCCGGTCAGCAGGCCATTCTCGAGGCCGCCAACGGCAAGCCGCTGGGCATCGTCGCGCTGAGCCCGAACAACCTGATCTGCGCCCGCCTGCTGTCGCGCGACATCAAGCTGCCGCTGGACAAGTCGCTGCTGGTCCACCGCCTGAACGTTGCCCTGTCGCTGCGCGAGCGCCTGTTCGACCAGCCGTGCTACCGCCTGGTCTATGGCGACTCCGACCTGCTGCCGGGCCTGGTGGTCGACCGCTTCTTCGATATCCTGGTGGTGCAATTGGCCTCGGCTACCATGGAAGCGCACAAGGACGACGTGATCGCCGCCCTGGTGCAGGTGCTCAAGCCCAGCGGCATCCTGTTCAAGAACGACTCCGCCGCGCGTGACGCCGAAGGCCTGCAGCGCTACGTCGAGACCGTCTACGGCGAAGTACCGGATTGGGTGCCGCTGGAAGAGAACGGCGTCAAGTTCGAAGCCCCGGTGCGCGAAGGCCAGAAAACCGGCTGGTTCTACGACCACCGCATGAACCGTGCGCGCCTGGCTCCGTACGTGAAAGGCAAGCGTGTACTCGACCTGTTCAGCTACATCGGTGGCTGGGGCGTGCAGGCCGGCGCCTTCGGCGCCAGCGAAGTGTTCTGCGTCGATGCTTCGGGGTTTGCCCTGGATGGCGTGGAGCGTAACGCCGCACTCAACGGCATCAGCGAGAAGCTGACCTGCATCGAAGGCGACGTGTTCGAAGCCCTGCGCGAGCTCAAGGCTGCCGAAGAACGCTTCGACGTGATCATTGCCGACCCACCCGCCTTCATCAAGCGCAAGAAGGACCTGAAAAACGGCGAAGCGGCCTACCGTCGCCTGAATGAACAGGCCATGCGCATGCTGAACAAGGACGGCATCCTCGTCAGCGCCTCGTGCTCGATGCACTTGCCCGAGGACGATCTGAACAACATCCTGCTGACCAGCGCCCGCCACCTGGACCGCAACCTGCAACTGCTCGAACGCGGCGGCCAGGGCCCGGACCACCCGGTGCACCCGGCCATCGCCGAAACCCGCTACATCAAGAGCATCACCTGCCGGTTGCTGCCCAACAGCTGATATCTGCTAAAAAGGGCCGCCCAGCGGCCCTTTCCTGCCGCAATCCCCCCGCCAACCATCCACATGCGCATTCCCTCGCCGCGCCAGCGGTGTAGAATCGGCCTATTCATCGCCAGTCATCCCCGGCGGGTTTATGAGCTCTGGCCAAGCACGCGGCGATCCCGCGCGGTCTTCGGCCCCATCCGTGCCAGTGGCAACCGGCCTGCGGCGCAAAGGACAAGAGAAGCTCACTCCCCTATTTGTGACCTGATTAAGCCGCCAGGAGTGTTTCATGCCTGATTATCGTTCCAAGACTTCCACCCAAGGCCGCAACATGGCCGGCGCCCGTGCCCTGTGGCGCGCCACCGGGATGAAGGACGAAGACTTCAAGAAACCGATCATCGCCATCGCCAACTCGTTCACCCAGTTCGTCCCGGGCCACGTGCACCTGAAGGACCTGGGCCAGCTGGTTGCCCGCGAAATCGAACGCGCCGGTGGCGTGGCCAAGGAATTCAACACCATCGCGGTCGATGACGGCATCGCCATGGGCCACGACGGCATGCTGTACTCGCTGCCAAGCCGCGAGATCATTGCCGACGCCGTGGAATACATGGTCAACGCCCACTGCGCCGACGCCATCGTCTGTATCTCCAACTGCGACAAGATCACCCCCGGCATGCTGATGGCCGCCCTGCGCCTGAATATCCCGGTGATCTTCGTGTCCGGTGGCCCGATGGAAGCCGGCAAGACCAAGCTGGCCAGCCACGGCCTGGACCTGGTCGATGCCATGGTGATCGCTGCCGACTCCTCGGCTTCCGATGAAAAAGTCGCCGAATACGAGCGCAGCGCCTGCCCGACCTGCGGTTCGTGCTCCGGCATGTTCACCGCCAACTCGATGAACTGCCTGACCGAAGCCCTGGGCCTGGCCCTGCCGGGCAACGGCTCGACCCTGGCCACCCACGCCGACCGCGAGCAGCTGTTCCTCACCGCCGGCCGCACCATCGTCGAGCTGTGCAAACGCTACTACGGCGAGAACGACGAGTCGGTACTGCCACGCAGCATCGCCAACTTCAAGGCGTTCGAAAACGCCATGATGCTCGACATCGCCATGGGCGGTTCGACCAACACCATCCTGCACCTGCTGGCCGCAGCCCAGGAAGGCGAAGTCGAATTCGATCTGCGTGACATCGATCGCCTGTCGCGCAAAGTGCCGCAGCTGTGCAAAGTGGCGCCGAACATCCAGAAGTACCACATGGAAGACGTGCACCGCGCCGGCGGCATCTTCAGCATCCTCGGTTCGCTGGCCCGTGGCGGCCTGCTGCACACCGACCTGCCGACCGTGCACAGCCGCAGCATGGAAGAAGCCATCGCCAAATGGGACATCACCCAGACCGATGACGAAGCCGTGCACACCTTCTTCAAGGCCGGCCCTGCCGGTATCCCGACGCAGACCGCGTTCAGCCAGTCGACCCGTTGGGAAACCCTCGACGACGACCGTGAAAACGGCTGCATCCGCAGCTTCGAGCACGCCTACTCGCAAGAGGGCGGCCTGGCCGTGCTGTACGGCAACATCGCCCTGGATGGCTGCGTGGTGAAAACCGCTGGCGTAGACGAATCGATCCACGTATTCGAAGGCAATGCCAAAATCTTCGAGAGCCAGGACAGCGCGGTGCGCGGCATTCTTGCCGACGAGGTGAAGGCGGGCGACATCGTGATCATCCGCTACGAAGGCCCGAAAGGCGGCCCAGGCATGCAGGAAATGCTGTACCCGACCTCGTACCTGAAGTCCAAAGGCCTGGGCAAGGCTTGCGCCCTGCTCACCGACGGCCGCTTCTCGGGCGGCACCTCGGGCCTGTCGATCGGCCACGCCTCGCCGGAAGCCGCTGCTGGCGGCGCCATCGGCCTGGTGCGCGACGGCGACAAGGTGTTGATCGACATCCCCAACCGTTCGATCAACCTGCTGGTCAGCGATGAAGAACTGGCCGAGCGCCGCGTCGAACAGGACAAGAAGGGCTGGAAGCCTGCGGAAGTACGCCCACGCAAGGTGACCACCGCGCTGAAGGCCTATGCCCTGCTGGCGACCAGTGCCGACAAGGGTGCTGTGCGTAACAAGGCGATGCTGGAAGGGCTCTGAAGCTCTGGCTGCATAAAAACCGGCGCCTTGAGCGCCGGTTCTTTTTATTGCTCATTGACGGTCAATGAAGCGAGGTGACGGGGTCCGTTTGAAACATTGACAGCTTTTGGAGAGCGATTCCAAGTGACTCGTCATCGAACAATTTGCTTTTTCGAGCAGCGGCACCTGCCCCTCCAGACCAACTTTTCAGATGTTCGCGAATTGCGCGAATCGTCGGCTCAACACCCTCTTCATGTAATAGCCAATCAACGGTGGCCAGTAGCTCCATACCAAACGGAGACTCGAAACCATCAATCAATTCGGCAGTGAACTCCAACGCCGGCAAATAGGCCTTGGCTTCACTGTTCAAATACGCCTGTACAAATGACTTGCGCCCCTCATCAAACCAGATCACGTCCAGAGGGCCTGCATCGCTGATCCGCTTTCCGCAGTGCAAATAGCTGCCATCCAGATTATCTAGCAGATGTTCAAGCCGGTTGGCGTAAGGACCATACTTATGAGCGACAAACTTCAACTCCAATGGGTTGGAACCTGGCGTGAACCGCTCGATTGATCGCTCCAGAAACCAGGCAAGCTTCTGGACTTCGAGCAAGCTGCACTCCATTCCCAGCACCCAGTAGCGGCGCACCAGCTCTGCGATCAAGGCTCGAGCCGGGGTTAAATTCTCAACACCACTGCGCTTGGAAACGTTCTGATAATTTGCCGTAGGCTCGAAAACGAGAATATCCGCATCCAGATCACCTAGAACACTCTCAATCTGTTCTCGTACCGCAGCCCAAGGCAACCCTCCGTTGCCAGCGCCAAGTGGCGGGACTGCAATCGATGCTACTTGGTTCTCGAGGATGAAGTTCCGCAAATCATGGAGACCATCGACGATCCAGCCGATTTGCGAAGGTGAGCGCCAATGCCGCTTGGTGGGAAAATTCACAATCCAGCGCGGACCATCCAGCTCACGCACCTCAGTAACAAACATCTTCCCGGTAACGACTTCTTTCGCTTTGCAGGCAGCAGCATACAGGCGATAGTTTTCGGCAAAACGCTCCTTGAACATCAGCGCAATGCCTTTCCCCATCACCCCTACTGTGTTGACTGTATTAACCAGCGCTTCGGCTTTTGCCTCCAGCAGGTTACCTTGCATAAAGCGAATCATCAGAAGTACCACCCAGGGCGAGCATATACGGCAAGATTCAGCTGACGTTGCTGAACCTCCTTGTCGATACGACGCTTCAAAGCTTCGTTGTAGCAGACTATTCCCAGAAGGCCAGCGACCGGGACATGTCCATGGATAAGGGCCTCAGCCTGATAGCGCTCCATTTTTCGGGGGTCATCAGGGTCACGCTTGAAGTCCCTGCGCTGCAAAACCTCCCAATCTATTTTGTCGAGCTGCGTAAGGTCGCTGTAGTAACCGGCCCAATGCGGGTAGGCATGTGCGTCCGTGAAGATAAACCGCAGACCCAGCGACTGCGCATGGTACAGGCTGGAGACAAGAATCACGATCTCTTCATTCCGCCGCTGAGAAACGCCCCACCCCGAATGGATGTTCTTCATCATCACGGAGAATGGGGTGAAGTAAAACGGCACATAATCTGCCAGCGTCCCATTGGGCTCTATGGGCACGTGGCGTTGCGCTCGCTTGCTGATCAGCTCTGGGTTCCCGATTCCAACGTAAGCACTGGATAGCTTCCCGGTGGAGACAGCGTGAAGCCCATGATCCAGAAGCCACGGCAGGTTATCGCGGTGAACAATTCGCCAGATGAGCGCCTTGGATGGGTTGAGACTGGAATAGATCATCTAGGTGGGAACATGTTTGGATTCGAGTCGATCCACAGATTGCCCATCCCCGCTCCTCTAGCCTCCCGCGCTACGGATTGCTGGATTTCAGGTGAAGGCGTATAGATTTTTGCAAACTGGGCCGCGAGTACAGGGCCCGGAGCTCAGCCATGCAAATGTGTTTGCACAAAGGATCACGATACTCTCGTCGCTCCATCATGTCCCAGTCAATCGCTCCAATCCCTGCGTCATAGTCCAGTAACTCAGGAGCACCACCGGCCAATGGATGCTTTGGTATCACCCGCCAGTTGGACTGCCGAGCGTGGCTTCGGGCCACGGCAATCAACACAAAACGCTCGCCCGGTCGGTCCTGATGCACTCTGCCATCGAAGGGGTTTTTCGCAAACCAGTGAAATGGCACAAACTGTTCCAGGGCCTCTCCCCGCCGGCCTTCGATAATTTCAGGATCAGCGATATCGGTGAAACCCGCATCCAGATGGGCTCTTGGAAGCAAGCCCCTTCGTACGATGGAAGGGACATTGTCGATACTTGTTAGGTGGTAGATGAACTGCTGATCTCGAATAGCCACTGGCAACCTCTGGCAAAAATGATATCCATATGCCATCAAACATAGTCATTGGATCCATATCTGCCAGGGCGCAGCCGGCTCAAATAAACCTAACCCTTACTGAATTTGCTCCGGCGTCACGATCACCCAGTTCTTGTCCGCCGTCACCGGCAACCCTTCCTTGGCCTGCGCCGCCGCATTCTTCGCAATCATCCCGTTCAGTTGGTCCATGTACTTGGCCTTGCGGTTTATCCACAAGTGGATGCCACCTTTGCCCACATCCACCCCGTGAAACTGCATGTAGCCATCGCTGGTCGGCGTGTCGCCGCCCACCAGCACCGGTTTCTTCCATTCATCGATATAGGTCAGGATCGCCGCCTGCTTGCCCGCCATCCAGGTGGCCGGGGTCCACAGGTAGGGCGTCAGCTCCAGGCCCTCGTTAGCCTTGGCATCGTAGTGCCCGGCGCCGATCTGCTTGCGCGCGGTGGTCAGTTGGCCGCTGGCGCGGTCCTTGAGCAGCAGGCTGACGCCAATCACGTTCTGCGGTTTCACGTTGTAACCGTACTTGGGGTCCGAGGCGACCATGCGCACCAGCTCTTCGGAGGCCGCCGAAATCACATACACCTCGATGCCGTTCTCCATCAACTTGTTGTACAGCTCGGCCTGGCCCTTGAACACCTTGGGCGGCTGCACCTCGATGGCCTTGACCTGGTCGCCTTCGTAATACGTGCTGGGGATTGGCTTGCTGGAGGCCATCAGCTCATCCACCTGCACCTTCAATTCCTTCAGGGTAAAACCGGAGAACACCTGGGCCACCCACGGGTAGCAGACCATGTCGTCGACTTCACACAGGCGGTAGTAGTAGCTGAACAGGCTTTCCTTGTGCTCGGCGGTGTCCTTGAATGGCATCAGCTTCAACGACGGGTCGAGCTTCTCGCGGCTCAGCAGGCCCTTGTTTTCCATGAACGGCAGCAAGGCTTCTTCCAGGTCATAGCGGTAACTGGTGTTGTCCATGTCGAACACCGCGTAGTTACCCTTGTTGGCATTGGCGGCGATCATGCTGTCGAGCTGCTTGGCGGCCTCGGCAGGCCAGTGCTTGAGCTCGGTGGCGAAGGTTTCGATACTGAACAGCAGGGACAGGCCGAGGGCCACGGCTTTCGGGGCGCGCTTCATGTACGAATCTCCTGAAATGACCCAGAAACGCTAGTGCAACAATCCCTAACGACAACCCTCGATAACGACCTCCAGACAGCTGCAAACGCCGTGTTCATTGCAATCCGCGACACGCCGTTATTCCATAAACGACTATGCACATTCCATTTGGGTATAAATTCGTTTGTTTTCAGGCTGTTAGCATTTCCGTTCGCAATCGCTCACAAGAGGCGATGCTTCCTTTGCTTTTTATGCTGGAGCTTCAATGAACCTGCCGCTGTCTCTTAACCTGCTGGCGTTCCTGGCCCTGTTGCTGGGCCTGGCACAAACCCGCCGCACCGACTGGAGCCTGGCCAAGAAAGTACTGCTGGGCCTGGTGCTGGGCGTAGTCTTCGGCCTCGTGTTGCACACGATCTATGGCGCGGGCCACCCCGTGCTCAAGGCCACCATCGCCTGGCTTGACCTGGTCGGCAACGGCTACGTCGGCCTGCTGCAGATGATCGTCATGCCGCTGATCTTCGCCTCGATCCTAAGCGCCGTGGCACGCCTGCACAATGCCTCTTCGCTGGGCCGCATCAGCGTGCTGAGCATCGGCACCCTGCTGCTGACCACCGCCATTGCCGCGCTGATCGGCATCGTGCTGACCAACCTGTTCGGCCTCAGCGCCGAGGGCCTGGTGGCCGGTGCCCAGGAAAGCGCACGCATGCAGGTTATCCACAGCGACTATGCCGGCAAGGTCGCCGACCTCAACATCCCGCAACTGCTGCTGTCGTTCATCCCCAGCAACCCGGTGGGTGACCTGGCGCGTGCAAAGCCGACTTCGATCATCAGCGTGGTGATCTTCGCCGTGTTCATCGGCCTGGCGGCGCTACAACTGATCAAGGACGATGCCGAGAAGGGCGAACGCGCGCTGTCGGCCATCGATACCCTGCAGGCCTGGGTGATGCGCCTGGTGCGGGTGGTGATGAAGCTGACCCCGTATGGCGTGCTGGCGTTGATGACCAAGGTGGTGGCCAGCTCCAACATGGAAGACATCCTCAAGCTGGGCAGCTTCGTGGTGGTGTCGTACCTAGGCCTGGCGCTGATGTTCGTGGTACACGGCATCATCCTCGCCGCCACTGGCGTGAGCCCACTGCGCTTCTTCCGCAAGGTGTGGCCAGTACTGACCTTCGCCTTTACCAGCCGCTCCAGCGCCGCCAGCATTCCGCTGAACATCGAAGCGCAAACCCGCCGCCTGGGTGTGCCGCAGTCGATCGCCAGCTTCAGCGCATCGTTCGGCACCACCATTGGCCAGAACGGCTGCGCCGGCCTCTATCCCGCAATGCTGGCGGTGATGGTGGCGCCAGCGGTGGGCATCGATACCTTCGACCCGCTGTGGATCGCTACTCTGGTAGCCATTGTCACGTTGAGTTCGGCTGGGGTTGCTGGCGTGGGCGGCGGTGCCACCTTTGCCGCGCTGATCGTACTACCGGCCATGGGCTTGCCGGTGGAATTGGTGGCGTTGCTGATTTCGGTGGAGCCGCTGATCGACATGGGGCGTACGGCGTTGAACGTGAATGGTTCGATGACGGCCGGCGTGGTGACCAGCCAGCTGTTGAAAGAGACCGACAAGGATGTGCTGGCGGGCGATGAGCATGCCGAACTGAGCCATACCTGACAGTTTGCCGGGGGCGCAACGCGCCCCCGGCAATTTCAAACCTTGTCCCAAACCTCGAAGTGATAAGCCGGCTTGCCTTCCTCAGCCTGTGCCTCGCTCGACACCCGCTTCCACTGCCCCTGATCGAACTCCGGGAACCAGGCATCCCCTTCCGGCGCCATTTCCACCCGCGTCAGGTACATGCGGCTGACCAGCCCTTTCTCCAGCGCCTGGCCATACAACTGCGCCCCGCCAATCAGCATCAGTTCCTCAACGCCCTGCTCGCGCGCCCACTGTTCGGCCCGCACCAGCGCTTCTTCAAGCGAGGCGAACACCTCGGCACCCAACAGTTCAAGCCCAGCCTGGCGGCTGACCACGATATTCAACCGCCCAGGCAGCGGCCGGCCCAGCGAATCCCAGGTCTTGCGCCCCATGATGATCGGCTTGCCCAGGGTGGTGGCCTTGAAGTACCTGAAGTCCCCCGGCAAATGCCAGGGCATGGAGTTGTCGATGCCGATCACGCGGTTCTCGGCGTAAGCCGCGATCAGGCTGAGGGGGAGTGATGTATTCATGCCAGCGAGGATAGCACCGGGCGTGTGGGTTATGCTTCTGCCTTGACCTGTGCAATGGAAGACCTTGTGACTGCACCCACGCCACTGGACAAGCGCTGGCTCACCGAAGCGGTACGCCTGCGCGAGGAACACGCCGGCCTGCTGGATGACCAGGAAGCCAACCGCCATGCTCGCCAGCTCGGCGGCGACCTGGCGACGCGCATCGAAAACCGGGCGCTGTTTCTGGCCGAACGCGACGGCATGAGCGCCGCCCTGCGCCACTGGAAGCAAGGCGCGCGCCTGGCGCTGCTGGCCTTGCTGCTGATGGCCGTGCTCAGCGGCGCCGGCCTGGCATTGGCCGCCCTGGGCGACGGGCAGCGACCGGTTAACGTATTCTGGGCCTTGGGCAGCCTGCTTGGGCTGAACCTGTTGATGTTGCTGGGCTGGGCCATCGGTTTTGCCCTGAGCGGCGAACATGGCGCGGGGCTGGGCCGCTTGTGGCTGTGGTTGAGCGAACGCTTCGCCCGCGATGCCAAGGCCGCGCACCTGGCGCCGGCGTTGCTGGTGCTGCTGCAGCGCCAGCGCCTCAACCGCTGGCTGCTCGGCCTGTTGGTGCATGGCCTATGGCTGCTGGCGATGCTCACCGCCCTGGGCATGCTGCTGGCCTTGCTGGCCACCCGGCGCTACGGCTTTGTCTGGGAAACCACCCTGCTTGCCGCCGACCCGTTCATTCACCTGACCCAGGCGCTGGGCGCCCTGCCCTCGTTGCTGGGCTTCGCCGTGCCCGATGAGGCCATGATTCGCGCCAGCGGCGACAGCCAGCCTGCCCTGGAGCTGGCACGCCAGGCTTGGGCCAGTTGGCTGCTCGGCGTGGTGTTGGTGTATGGCCTGCTGCCGCGCCTGCTGCTGGCCGGGTTGTGCCTGTGGCGCTGGCGCCAGGGCCGCGAACGCCTGGCGCTGGACCTGAGCCTGCCCGGCTATGCGCAGTTGCGTGAAGCACTGATGCCGCGTAGCGAGCGAATCGGCGTACAGGACGCCGCCCCCGAAGCCTTGCCGCAATTTGCCGCAGGCCAGTTGGAAAGCGGTAGCAGCGGTGCCCTGCTGGTCGGCCTGGAGCTGGACGACCAGCGCCCCTGGCCACCCGCCCTGCCGAAAAACGTGATCGATGCCGGCGTGCTCGACAGCCGTGAATCGCGCAACCGCCTGCTCGAGCAACTCAGCCGCTTCCCCCCGGCACGCCTCGCCATTGCCTGCGACCCACGCCGCTCACCCGACCGCGGCAGCCTGGCGTTGCTTGCAGAACTGGCGCGCAATGCCGGCGCAACGCGCATCTGGCTGCTCCAGGCCGCCCCCGGCCAGGCCCTGGATGCTCAGCGCCTGGGCGACTGGCACGAAGCCCTCGACCGCCTTGGCCTGGCACACGCCGACACCTCGCCTTTGACCTGGCTGGAGCATGGCCATGACTGAGCCACTGAAACTGGCCGTGGTCGGCCACACCAACGTCGGCAAGACTTCGTTGCTGCGCACCCTGACCCGCGACGTGGGCTTTGGTGAGGTATCCCATCGCCCCAGCACCACTCGCCATGTCGAGGGTGCGCGGCTGTCGGTGGACGGCGAACCCTTGCTGGAGCTGTACGACACCCCAGGCCTGGAAGATGCCATTGCCCTGCTCGACTACCTCGAACGCTTGGAGCGCCCTGGCGAGCGCCTGGACGGCCCGGCCCGCCTGGAGCGTTTTCTGCAGGGCAGCGAAGCGCGCCAGCGTTTCGAGCAAGAAGCCAAAGTGCTGCGTCAACTGCAGGCCAGCAATGCCGGCCTGTATGTGATCGATGCGCGCGAGCCGGTGCTGGCCAAATACCGCGACGAACTGGAAGTACTCGCCAGCTGCGGCAAGCCGTTGCTGCCGGTGCTCAACTTCGTCGCCAGCCACCAGCACCGCGAGCCGCAATGGCGTGAAGCCCTTGCCCGGCTTGGCCTTCACGCGTTGGTGCGGTTCGACAGCGTGGCCCCGCCCGAGGATGGCGAGCGCCGTTTGTACGAGAGCCTTGCCCTACTGCTGGAGGACGCCCGCCCAGCCCTGCAGCGGCTGATCGACGACCAGCAAGCGCAACGCCTGGCCCGCCGGCACAGTGGCAAGCGGCTGATTGCCGAACTGCTGCTGGACTGCGCCGCCTGCCGGCGCAGCGTCGAAGCCGAACCGGCGGCCGAAGCCCGGGCGATGGAAGCCCTGCGTCAAGACATACGCCAACGTGAGCAGCGTTGCGTTGAAGCCTTGCTCAAGCTGTACGCATTCCGCCGCGAGGATGCCCATGCCAGCGACCTGCCGTTGCTCGATGGCCGCTGGGGCGATGACCTGTTCAACCCCGAAACCCTGAAGTTGCTGGGCGTGCGCCTGGGCAGCGGTGTGGCAGCGGGTGCGGCAGCGGGCGCTGGGGTGGATCTACTGGTCGGCGGCCTTACCTTGGGTGCGGCGGCGTTGGCTGGGGCGATTGCCGGCGGCGCGCTGCAGACGGCGCGCAACTATGGTTCACGGTTGATGGGCAAGCTCAAGGGCAAGCGCGAGCTGACCGTGGACGATACCGTGTTGCGCTTGCTGGCTTTGCGTCAGCAGCAGTTGATGATGGCGCTGGAGAGCCGCGGGCATGCGGCACAGGACAGTATTCGTCTGGGTGAAGTGGATGAGAAAGCCTGGCGCGAGGGCAAGTTGCCGGAGGCACTGGTGAAAGCACGAGCGCACCCCCAGTGGTCCACGCTCAATCCTGGGGCGAAGTTGAACCAGGCTGAACGGCAAGAACAGCTTGAGGCGCTGGTTACTCAGATCTGAGTAACCAGGCCCATCTTTCAAAGGAGTGCCAGCGCCTTCTGCTTCAATCCCTCCAGATCAACCACTGGCATTCCAATTTCCTTGGCCATTTCATCCCATTCCCGCATCCGCAGGCTGACCTCGAACAGCGGATCCCGCTCGAACGCATCCGCCTCGGCCTCGCTCATCATGCCGCCCTGATACTCCAGGGTGCGCCTGCTCGCCTCACTCAACCGCTGGTAATACCCCGCTTGCCGCAAAGTCAGGTAACGCTTGGCCTCCACGTGATACTGCACCAGCCGCGCCATGCGCTCGCCAAAACCACAACGGCGCAAATATTCGGCGCCGATGCGTTCATGGCTGACCACGCCGTAACCGCCCATGCTGGCGTCACCACCACACAGATGGCCGATGTCGTGGAAGAACGCCGCCAGCACCACTTCATCGTCGAAGCCTTCGGCCATGGCCAGTTGCGCGGCTTGGGACATGTGCTCGAGCTGGGTGATGGCTTCGCCGATGTAGTCGTCGCTGCCATGGCGCGCGTACAGGGCAAAGGTGCTATCGATGATCTGGGCTGGAGTAGGCATCGGTATCTAGTAGTCCTGGCTTGATAGCGGCGGTGACCTCTTCGCGGGCGTGCCCGCAAAGAGGCCGGTACAGGTTACTGCTGGGCCACCTTCTCCGACTTGCCGTCATAGCGCTTGCGCCATTCGGTCAGGATTTCATCCCGGTTTTTCGAAGCCCAGGCAAAGTCGTTCTTGATCAGGCGCTGCTCATAGTCTGCCGGCAACTCAGTCTGCGGCTTGGCAATGCCTGGCGCGGCCAGCACGGCGAAGTTTTCCTTGTACAGCTCCATGGCCGCCGGGCTTGCCGAGAAATCAGCCAGGCGCTTGGCCGCATTCGCCTTGGGCGAGCCCTTGATCACTGCAGTCGCCTCGATCTCCCAACCCAGGCCTTCCTTCGGCAGCACGATGTCCAGGGGGGCGCCCTGGCGCTTGAGCTGCACGGCCGGGTATTCGAACGAAATACCGATCGGGAACTCGCCTGCCGCTGCCAGCTTGCACGGTTTGGAGCCGGAATGAACGTACTGGCCGATGTTCTGGTGCAGCGCGTCCATGTAGGCCCAGCCTTGCGGTTCACCGAAGGTCTGCAACCAGGCACTCACGTCAAGGAAACCGGTGCCGGACGAGGCCGGGTTGGGCATGACGATCTTGCCCTTGTACTCGGGCTTGGTCAGGTCCTGCCAGCTCACCGGTTTGCTCAGGCCCTGCTTCTCGGCCTCGATGGTATTGAAGCAGATGGTCGCGGCCCACACATCCATACCCACCCAAGCCGGAGGGTTGGCAGCGTCCCGGTAGTTGCCGGAGATCTTGCCCAGGTCTTTCGGTGCATAGGCTTCAAGCATGCCGTTCTGGTCGAGAATCGCCAGGCTGGACGCCGCCAGGCCCCAAACCGCGTCGGCTTGCGGGCGGTCTTTCTCGGCCAGCAGCTTGGCGGTGATGATGCCGGTGGAATCACGCACCCACTTTATCTCGATATCCGGGTTGGCTTTTTCGAAGGCTTGTTTGTAGCTCTTCAATTGCTCGGCTTCCAGCGCGGTGTAGACCGTCAGCTGGGTATTGGCGGCCGAAGCCTGCAGGCTGAACACGGCGCAAACAGCAGCGGCAAGTGCAAGGTGCTTGTACATGGGTAGGTTCCTTACAGGTCAGACGGTCGCGGCGCGTTGGCGCCAGGCTTGGGAGCGGCGCAGCAGGCCGCGTGAGGCTGCGGCCAGCAGCAGCGAAGCGCCGGCACTGGTCAGCAAAATCAGGGTGGACATGGCGGCGGCACCGCCAACGTTGCCGGCGTCGTCCATGTTCAGCACGGCAACGGCAGCCAGAATGGTGTCGGGGCTGTACAGGAAGATCGCCGCCGACACGGTGGTCATCGCCGAGACGAACAGGTAGCGGATGATGTCCAGCAACGCCGGCAGGCAGATTGGCACGGTCACCCGCAGGAAGTGCTTGTACAGCGGCGCCTTCAGCGACAACGCAGCGGCTTCGAACTCGCCGTCGAGCTGACGCAGGGCGGTGGTGGCGGTCATCTGCGCGGTGGTCAGGTAATGGGCGATGGTGCACACCACCAGCAGCCCCATGCCGCCGTACAGCACATGCAGCGGGTTGCCGTTGAGGTTGAAGAAGAAAACGTAGCCCAGGCCCAGCACCAGGCCCGGCACGGCCATGGGGATGAAGCTGAGCAGGCGCAGCGCCTGGTTGAGCAGGCGTTGCCCCTGGGTTTTCTCCATCAGGTAGGCACCGGTGAAGATCACGATGCTGCCGATCAGCGCGGTGCCGATGGCCATGGTCACGCTGTTGCGGTAGGCCAGCCAGCCGCCACCTGCGGTGTCGTCGAACAGGTAATGACGCAGTGACAACGAGAGGTTGTATGGCCAGAAGGTGACTAGCGAGGAATACACCGCCATACCGATCACCAGCAACAATGCCGCGCACACCAGCAGCACGATGGCCAGGAAGCAGGCATCGCGGCCACGCGATGGCTTGGGTACGAACACCTGGGCACGGCCGCTCATGGCCTCGCCCTGGCGCCGGCGCAGCCAGGCGTCGACGGTAAAGCTGAACAGCGCCGGCAACAGCAGCACCATGCCGATCAACGCGCCACGGCCAAACTGTTGCTGGCCGACCACCGCCTTGTAGGCTTCCAGTGCCAGCACCTGATAGTCGCCACCGACCACTACCGGCACACCGAAGTCGGTGATGGTCAGGGTGAATACCAGGCACAACGCCGCGAACACCGCCTGGCGTGTGGCCGGCCAGGTAATGCTGGTGAACGCCCGCCACGAGCCGGCACCCATGCTGGAAGCTGCATCGAACAGGCGAGCATCGGCCAGCGACAGCGCCGACAGCAGGATCATCAGCGCATGCGGGAAGGTGTAGATAGCCTCGCCCAGCACGATGCCCCAGAAACCGTAGATGTTGTCGCTGAGCAACCCGCGCAGCAGCCCCTGGTTGCCGAACAAGTAGACCAGGGCGATGGCCGGCAGCATCGACGGTGCCAACAGCGGCAGTAGCGAAATCCCCCGCCACAGGCCCTTGGCCGGAATCAGCGTGCGTTGCAGGGCATAGGCGAACAGGTAGGCCAGCGGCACCACGATGGCCGCAACCGTCAAGGCCACCGACAGGCTGTTGCCCAGCAACCAGTGGAAGTTGTCGCTGGCGAACAGTTCACGGGCCGCCAGCAATCCGCCGCCTTGGCTTGCTTCACCGCTGAAACCACGCCAGAAGATCGCCAGCAGCGGCATCAGCACGGCCAGCACCAACAGGATCAGCAGCAGGCTCTTGCCGCCGACGACGAACAACCGGTCACCCAGGGCGACGCCAGCACGCGGCGCGGCTTTGGCCTGGCCCAGTGGCAGGGACATTGGCGCGGCCATCTCAGGCAAACACCTGCAGGCTCTGCGGCGGCAGTGCCACCCAGATGTCCTGCGAACCCAGGCGCGGCATGGCTTCGGGGGCCAGTTCAGCCAGCAAGGCATGGCCTGGCAAGGCCTTGAGTTCAAAGCTCATGCGACAGCGATTACCGAGGAAGGTGATTTCGCGAACCATGGCCGGGAACAGGTTTTCTTCGTGTACCACCGGGTTGACCGTGATCGCCTCTGGGCGGCAGAACAGCCGACCGCTGCTGGCCTGGGCCGAACCCGGCGCCAGGCGCATGTTCATGCCGCCGACCTGGGCATGGCTGTCGCTGCTGCGCTGAAACGGCAGCCAATTACCCTGGCCGACGAACTCGGCGACGAACGGCGTGGCCGGCTGGTCGTAGATTTCCTGCGGGGTGGCGTACTGCTCGACCTGGCCGTTGTTCATTACCGCAATGCGGTCGGCCATCAACATGGCCTCGTCCTGGTTGTGGGTCACCATCAAGGTGGTGATGCCCAGCTGGCGTTGCAGCTGGCGCAGCTCGGTGCACAGGTGCTCGCGCACCCGCGCGTCCAGCGCCGACATCGGTTCGTCGAGCAGCAACAAGGAAGGCGACGGTGCCAACGCGCGGGCCAGGGCCACACGTTGCTGCTGGCCACCGGAAAGCTGGCCGGGGTACTTTTTCTCGCTGCCGGCAAGGCCCACCAGCTCGAGCATTTCGGCCACACGCTGACGGGCCTGCTCGCGGCCACTACCGGTCAGGCCGTAGGCGATGTTGGCTTCGACGGTGAGGTTGGGAAACAGCGCGTAGGACTGGAACAGGATGCCGTAGTCACGGGCCTGGGGCGGCAGCTCGGAAATATCGCGTTCGCCGATGTACAGCGTACCGCGGTCCTGGCGCTCCAGGCCGGCAATGCAACGCAACAGCGTGGTCTTGCCGCAACCGGACGGGCCAAGCAGGCACACCAGCTCGCCGGCGGCGATGTCCAGCGAGACATCGTTCAGCGCCGTGAAGGCACCGAAGCGCTTGTGGATGTTGCGCACGGTCATTTGTGCGCCGGGGGTGGTGTGGTTCATGGCAGGGCCTCATCGAAGAGATGGGGGCCATGCTAGGAAGGCTGTGCGAAGGTTCTGTGGCGTTTGGGCAAAAGTCGATGATAGTGATATAGGCAGATTTTGTAGAAGCGGCCTTGTGTCGCGATGGGCTGCGCAGCAGCCCCAGCAATTCAT
>NZ_QJRC01000085.1:5558-59685 GCF_013393325.1 Pseudomonas hunanensis | reverse complement strand
TTTTTGGTTACTTTTTGTCGCGTTTGACAAAAAGTGACTCGCCGTAAGGGCGAAAAGGTGAGTCAGTGTCGCCATCGCAAACGGACTGTTCGCTGAGTCAAAACAGTCAAAACTGCCTTGCTTCTTGCTTCTTGGATGTGGGCCTTCACACCGAGTAAACATTCATTCACTCAGGTGGCGCAAAGTCACCTTTCCGCCCTTACGGCGGGTCCCTTTTTGTCGTGGCAAAAAGGAACCAAAAACCGTCCGCTCCCATCATCCGGCCCCTACGCTACGCTTCGGGGTCCCCTCGCTCCGGGCTTGCTCCCGGGAGGACCGCGCTGCAGGCCCCATCCTGGGGCCCAGCGCTTGACGGGCATCCATGCCCGTCACCTCCCTCCGCAAGCCCTGCGCTCGGCCTCCTGAAGTCGCAATCTGCGTCGCCTGAACTACCGCGCGCTTAGAAGCAAAAGCCGAAGCAAGAGCAAGAGCAAGAGCAAGAGCAAGAGCAATCAGGCTCGTGCTCTATCAGGCCACCCGCGCCAACGGGAACAACCGCTTGAAGTTGGCGGTGGTCTGCTCGGCCAGTTGCTCATAACTGGCCCCGCGCAACGAAGCCACATACTCCGCCACTTCCCGCACATACTGCGGCAAGTTCGGCTTGCCGCGATACGGAATCGGAGCCAGATAAGGCGAATCGGTCTCCACCAGCAACCGATCAACCGGCACCTGCCGCGCCACCTCACGCAGGGCATCAGCATTGCGGAAGGTCACAATGCCAGACAGCGAAATGTAATACCCCAGGTCCAGTGCGGCCTTGGCCATGTCCCAGTCCTCGGTAAAGCAGTGCAGCACGCCAGCCTGCGGCAAGCTGGCCTCGCGCAACAGCGCCAAGGTATCGGCACGGGCCGCCCGCGTATGCACGATCACCGGTTTGCCGGTCTGCCGCGAGGCCTCCAGGTGCAAGCGGAACGAGGCCTGCTGCAGCTCGGCAGCCTCCGGCTCGTAGTGGTAATCCAGCCCGGTTTCGCCAATCGCCACTGCATGCGGGTGGGCCAGTTCGCGCAACAGCCATTCCAGCGCCGGGGTTTCGCCTGGAGCCAAGTCCAGCGGGTGCACACCCACCGAGCAGTCGACGTCAGCGTACTGCTCGCTAAGCGCCTTCACCGCGCCAGCATTCTCGGCACTCACGCCAATGCACAGGAAATGCCCGACCCCGCGCTCACGCGCCGCCTGCAGGGCAGCATCGAGCGAGCCCTGGTGGGCGCTGAGGTCAAGACGGTCGAGGTGGCAATGGGAATCTACAAGCATGGGATAACAGCACACATGAAAAATGGGATATCAGCGGGCGCCGGGCAGTTGCAGCCAGTGGGCCAGCAGCGATTCAAGCAGCAGGGCACGGTTGAGGTTGGCCTTGCCCAGCACCTTCTGGCGCTGCTCAAGGATCCACGCCTGCACCTCCAGCACCTTGGCCTGACGGCTCTTCTGCGCAAGGTATTGCACCACCTTGCGCATATCCGCCAAGCCTAACCCCTCCTCGTCCTGGGTCAACTGGTAGCGCAGGATCAGGTGCGCCCAATCGCAGAACCAGTCGAACAGCCGCAACAACGGTACAGCGTTCCAGGCGTCGGCCAACTGGCTGGGCGATTGCTGCTGCTTGAGCAGCTTCTTCACCCCGTCGGTAACCAGCGCGCGTTGCTCGCGCACACCCTGAGCTTGCAGGCTAACCGCCATCAATGGCGAACCGGCGGCCAGGGTCAGCAGCTCATCGCGCTCAGCCTCATCACTGTCGGGCAACGCGCCAGCCAGCCAAGCCTGGCTCTGGGCCAGGCTGGGCTGCGGGCAGGCAACCTGCTGGCAACGACTCTTGATCGTTGGCAACAGGCGACTTGGCTGATGCGTGACCAACAGCAGCACGGTATCGCCGGAAGGCTCTTCAAGGCTTTTCAGCAGCGCGTTGGAGGCATTGACGTTCATCGCTTCCACCGGCTCGATCAACACCACCTTGCGCCCACCCAGTTGCGCCGTCTGCACCACGAAGGCCACCAGCTCACGGACCTGGTCGACCTTGATCGGTTTGTCGGCTTCCTCGGGTTCGAGGACAAAGTTGTCCGGGTGGCTGCCAGCCTTGAGCAACAGGCACGACTTGCACTCGCCACAGGCCTCCAAGCCCAGCGGTCGCTGGCACATGAGGCGGGCCATCAGGCGCTCGGCCAACGCTCGCTTGCCGATGCCTTGGGGCCCGTGCAGCAAGTACGCATGGGCGTGCTGGCTGCGCCCAGCCAGTTGCTGCCACAGCGCTTCCTGCCAAGGGTAGGCCTCAGCCACGGCAACGCTCCACAATGCCTGGCAGCAGAGCGTCGATGTCACGCTGCACGGCCTCCAGGGATTGTGCGGCATCAAGCAAGCTGTAGCGCTGCGGCGCACGCTGGGCGCGCTGCAGGTACGCCTGGCGCACGGCTTCGAAGAAGGCCTGGCCCTCCTGCTCGAAACGGTCCAGGCGGCCACGGGCGGCGGCGCGGGCCAGGCCCACTTCCACCGGCAGGTCGAAGACCAAGGTCAGGTCCGGGCGCAGGCCGCCCTGGACGAACTGCTCCAGGGTTGCGATACGCTCGACCGACAAACCACGGCCACCGCCCTGATAGGCATAGGTGGCATCGGTGAAACGATCACACAGCACCACGGCCCCACGGGCCAATGCCGGACGGATCACCTGCGCCAGGTGCTGGGCGCGCGCGGCGAACACCAGCAGCAGTTCAGTGTCGGCCGCCATGCTTTCATCACTGGGCGCCAGCAGCAGTTCGCGCACCCTTTCCGCCAACGGTGTACCACCAGGCTCACGGGTCAGCACCACGTCCAGGCCGTGCTCGCGCAGGCGCGCGGCCAGGTAGTCGCGATTGGTGCTCTTGCCCGCGCCTTCGGGGCCTTCCAAAGTAATAAACAAGCCGCTCACAGGCAGTCCTCAATGTTGTTCGTCAGGCGTTGGCCGTTCGGCCGCTTGCGCACCGCCGGCAGGGGCATCCTGCACGGGCGGTTCATCGGGCGCTGGCTGCGCGGCCGGCTCGTCCGCCGCTGGCGGCTCAGGCTGCTGCGCGTCGTCGGCGTCATCCACGCCTGGCTTGGTGTCTTGCTGCGGCGCGGGGCTGGAACGGTAGTCCGCCCGGCGCTTGAGCTGGAACTCGCGCACCGCCGAATTATGATCATCGAGGTCATCGGAGAACACATGGCTGCCATCGCCACGAGCGACGAAGTACAGGCTGGTGCCATCGGACGGGTTCAGTGCCGCGTGAATAGCCTCGCGGCCAACCATGGCGATCGGGGTCGGCGGCAGGCCTGTCATGGTGTAGGTGTTGTAGGGCGTAGGCTCGCGCAGGTCGGCGCGGGTGATCTTGCCGTTGTAGCGTTCACCCATGCCGTAGATCACTGTCGGGTCGGTCTGCAGCATCATGCCCAGGCGCATGCGCCTCACGAACACGCCGGCAATCTGCCCGCGCTCCTGCGGAATTCCGGTTTCCTTTTCCACAAGGGAGGCCATGATCAACGCCTGGTACGGGTCGCGATACGGCAGGTCGGTCGTGCGTTCGGCCCACTCCTTGGCCAACACTTCATCCAGGCGCATGTAGGCCTGCTGCAGCAACTCGACGTCACTCATGCCCCGTACGAAGCGGTAGGTGTCCGGGAAGAAGCGGCCTTCGGGGAACACACCGGTATGGCCGAGCTTGTCCATGACCTCGGCGTCCGACAAGCCCTCCAGGGTATGTTTGATCTTTTCATGCTTGGCCACGGCCGAGCGCACCTGGCGGAAGGTCCAGCCTTCGACCAAGGTCAGGTTGTACTGCACCACGTCGCCCCGGCGCCAGGCATCGAACAGCTGCTCGACGGTCATGCCGGGGGTAAGGCGATACTCTCCGGTATGCAGCGGGGTACCCGCCATGTTGAAGCGCCAGTACAAGCGCAACCAGACGGCGTCGTCGAGCAACCCTTCCGTTTGCATGCGATAGAACATGCGGTTGGGGGTAGTACCATTGGGCACGTCGAGCAGGCGCTCCTGCGTCACGTGCAAGGGCTGCTCCAGGACCGAGTTGACCTTCCAGGCCGACCAGCCTAGCGCCAGGCCGGCGAGGATCAGACCCATTTCCAGCAACAGCAGGAATTTACGTCTCACGAATTCAGGTTTCCAGTAACGTACGGGCAACGGCCTGCAGTGTTCGGGTGAGCGGGCCCGGCGACCAGTTTAGCGCGGCTACGCCACGTACGGGCCAGACACCGTAGACGCTGTTGCAAACAAATACTTCATCAGCCTGCTCCAGCGCATCGTAGGGCAGGTCGCAGACCTGCACCGCAATACCCAGCAGTTGGGCCTGCTCCAGCAACGCGCCACGCATCACCCCAGCCACACCACAACGGCCAAGGTCGGCGGTGAGCAGCACGCCATCACGTACAAGGAACAGATTGCTGTACACCCCTTCGATCACCCTGCCCTGCCCGTCACGCATCAACCCTTCGGCATGTTCACTGTCCTGCCACTCGGCACGGGCCAGTACCTGCTCAAGGCGGTTGAGGTGTTTGAGGCCGGCCAGCAAGGGTTGTTCCCCAAGGCGTGTCTGGCAAGGGAACAAACGCACGCCGTGTTCGGCATGCTCGACAGGATAGCTGGGTAATGGGCTGCCTTGCAGGATGCGCCGCGGCGCGGCACCCGCAACCGGCGCATAGCCACGCTGGCTGTCGCCACGCGTAAGAATGAGTTTGGCGACGCCTTCACCGAGCTGGCTGGCGTAACGCAGCAGTTCGTCGCGCACCAGCGCCAGGTCGGCGCCGATCGCCAGGCGCTGACACCCCAGCGCCAGGCGTGCGAGATGACCGTCCAGCAAGCTGGGCCGACCGCCACGCACGGCGATGGTTTCGAACAACCCATCGCCGTAGGCCAGGCCGCGATTCTGCAGGTTGACTGCAGTCGCCGGCTGGCCATCGATCCAGCTGTGCATCAACCGGCGAACCGGCGGAACACCAGCGAGCCGTTGGTGCCGCCAAAGCCGAACGAGTTGGACAACACCACGTCGATCGGCATGCTGCGCGCATGGTGTGGCACGAAGTCGAGGTCGCAACCTTCGTCCGGCTCGTCCAGGTTGATGGTGGGCGGGGCCATCTGGCTGTTGATGGCCAGCACGCTGAAGATCGCTTCCACCGCACCCGCGGCACCCAGCAAGTGGCCGGTCATCGACTTGGTCGAGCTGACCGCCAGCTTGTAGGCATGCTCACCGAATACGCGCTTGATCGCAGCCACTTCGGCCACATCGCCCGCTGGGGTCGAGGTGCCGTGGGCGTTGATGTAGCTGACTTCTTCCGGCTGGATGCCAGCATCGCGCAGCGCGTTGGCCATGCAGCGGGCAGCGCCTTCACCGGTGTCGGGAGGCGAAGTCATGTGGTAGGCGTCGCCGCTCATGCCAAAGCCAACCAGCTCGGCGTAGATGGTCGCACCACGGGCCTTGGCATGCTCCAGCTCTTCAAGTACCAGGGCACCGGCACCGTCGGACAGCACAAAGCCGTCACGGCCCTTGTCCCACGGGCGGCTGGCACGGCTTGGCTCGTCGTTGCGGGTGGACAGTGCACGCGAAGCACCGAAACCGCCCATGCCCAGGCCGCAGGCTGCCATTTCGGCACCACCGGCGATCATCACGTCAGCTTCACCGTAGGCGATATTGCGCGCGGCCATGCCGATGCAATGGGTGCCGGTGGTGCAAGCGGTGGCGATGGCGTAATTCGGCCCTTGCAGACCCAGGTGGATCGACAGGAACCCGGAGATCATGTTGATGATCGAACCTGGCACAAAAAACGGCGAAATGCGGCGCGGCCCCGAATCGTGCAGGGTGCGGCTGGTTTCTTCGATGTTGGTCAGACCACCGATACCCGAGCCCATGGCCACGCCAATACGCTCGCGGTTGGCGTCGGTGACCTCCAGGCCAGCATTACGCACCGCCTGGAAACCGGCCGCCAGGCCGTACTGGATGAACAGGTCGAGTTTGCGGGCCTCTTTGGCCGACAGGTACTGCTCAACCTCGAAGCCTTTCACCGAGCCGCCAAAACGGGTGGAGTAGGCAGACAGGTCCGTGTGTTCGATCGGACCGATGCCACTGCGGCCAGCCAGAATGCCCTGCCAGGTGCTCGGTACATCGGTACCCAGTGGCGACAGCATACCCATACCGGTGACCACGACGCGTCTACGCGACACAGTACTCTCCTTTTCTAATAACAGAGTCTCTTGCGATTACATTCAAGCGCTGGAATGGAATGGCAACAGGCTCTTGGTGCGCGGTGAGCGAAGCCGGCTCGCCAAGATGCAGCGCGTTCGCAAAGAAAAAACCGCACGCCGGCAAAGGCAGTGCGGTTTTTCTCGTCAAGAAGCGACGACTACAGCGTCTTAGGCCTTGTGGCTGTTGACGTAGTCGATAGCGGCTTGAACGGTAGTGATTTTCTCGGCTTCTTCGTCAGGGATTTCGGTCTCGAATTCCTCTTCCAGAGCCATCACCAGCTCAACGGTGTCAAGCGAATCGGCACCCAGGTCATCGACGAAGGACTTCTCGTTGGTCACTTCATCTTCCTTCACGCCCAGTTGCTCGGCGACGATTTTCTTGACGCGTTCTTCGATGGTGCTCATACCTAGTTTTCACTCCTAATGGACATATGTCAGGCAGCTGGCCGGTGGCTAATTTTATAGAAAGACGTTCGCTTTTCAAGCGAAACGCACCTTCAGGCTAGTCACCGCACCCGCTGCCTGGAATCTGGTTGCAGCTTTATAACGGATTTTAGGCTCGCAGTATGACTCTTTTTTTACGAAATCCGTCACATTGAGTTGCAGTGTTACATGTACATCCCGCCGTTGACCGGCACGGTAGCGCCAGTCACGTAGGCTGCACCGTCGGACGCCAGGAACGAAACCACCTTGGCGATTTCGTCGGCCTGGCCCAGGCGGCCCAGCGGAATCTGGGTCTGCAGGGCTTCGCGCTGCGCTTCTGGCAGTTCGCGGGTCATGTCGGTGTCGATGAAGCCCGGGGTCACCGAATTGACGGTGATGCCGCGCGAACCCACTTCACGCGCCAGGGCACGGCTGAAGCCTTCCAGGCCAGCCTTGGCGGCCGCGTAGTTGGCCTGGCCAGCGTTGCCCATGGCACCGACGACCGAGCCGATGCTGATGATACGGCCCCAGCGTGCCTTGGTCATGCCGCGCAGCACGCCCTTGGACAGACGGTAGAGGCTGTTCAGGTTGGTGTCGATCACGTCGAACCACTCATCGTCCTTCATGCGCAGCATGAGGTTGTCGCGAGTGATGCCGGCGTTGTTGACCAGGATTGCCGGTGCGCCGAACTGCTCGGCGATGGCGCCCAGCACAGCTTCGACGGACTCGGCGCTGGTCACGTTCAGTTCCATGCCGGTACCGGCGATACCGTGCTCTTTCAGGGTGGCAGCGATGCGCTCGGCACCGGACGCCGAAGTGGCGGTGCCGATCACGGTCGCGCCCTGGCGGCCCAGCTCGAGGGCGATGGCCTGGCCAATGCCACGGCTGGCGCCGGTGACCAGTGCAACTTTACCTTGCAGGCTCATGCAAGCTTCTCCAAATCAGGCCAGCGCCGCACGGGTGGCGGCGACGGCGTCAGGGGTATTGAGGTTGTAGGTGGTCACGCCGTCGGCGCAACGCTTGTTCAGGCCAGCCAGAACCTTGCCCGGGCCACACTCGACCAGGTTGACCGCACCATTGGCGGCCAAGGCCTGTACGCACTCGACCCAGCGTACCGGCTGATACAGCTGTGCCAGCAGGTCGTGCTTGAGGGCATCGAGGTCGGCGGCGACTGCGGCGGTGACGTTCTGCACGACCGGGATCTGCGGGGCCTTCCATTCGATGGCGTTGACCGATTCGGCAAAGCGCTCGGCAGCCGGCTTCATCAGGGCACAGTGCGACGGTACGCTGACCGCCAGCGGCAGGGCGCGCTTGGCACCCTTGGCCTTGCACAGCTCCATGGCGCGGTCTACCGCAGCCTTGTTGCCAGCGATGACCACCTGGCCTGGCGAGTTGAAGTTCACGGCGCTGACCACTTGGTCTTCAGCCGCTTCGGCGCACAGCTCAACGACCACAGCATCGTCCAGGCCGAGGATGGCGGCCATGGCACCATGGCCGGCCGGCACGGCTTCCTGCATCAGCTGGCCACGGCGCTCGACCAGGCGAACGGCGTCTGCCAGGGTGATGCTGCCAGCAGCTACGAGGGCGCTGTATTCGCCCAGGCTATGACCAGAAACGAAGGCTGGCTGTGCGCCGCCCTCTTCCAGCCACAGGCGCCACAACGCGATGGACGCGGTGAGGATGGCCGGCTGGGTCTTGTCGGTCTGGTTGAGTTGCTCCTCCGGGCCTTCCTGGACCAGCTTCCACAGGTCGTAACCGAGTGCCTTGGAGGCCTCCTTGAAGGTTTCGACGATCACTGGCTTCTCGGCGCCGAGTTCGGCGAGCATGCCCAGCGACTGGGAACCTTGACCGGGAAAGACGAATGCGAGAGATGCAGACATAGAACAAGCCCTTATGATCTTGTCGTCGGATAGGGTGCGCCAGGCCCTGGGCCAGGCGCGGAATCTGAAAACTTGGATGGATGCACAGACCAAGCGGTCACATTTAAGCACTTCATGGGCAAAACGCCTAAAGCAACAGGTCTTCGAGGCGCCCATGCAAGCGCTGCGGCAGGTTTTCCTGAATCTCGATCAACGCCCGCTGAATGGCACTCTGAAAGCCCTGCACGCCCGCCGAGCCATGGCTCTTGATGACAATGCCCTGCAACCCCAGGAAGCTCGCACCATTGTGCCGCGCCGGCGCCAGGTCAGCCTGCAGGCGTTTGAGCAGCGGCATCGCTACCGCCCCGGCGGCCCGCGACAACACGCCACCCTTGAACAACTGCTCGATGCGCGCGCCGATCATGGTTGCCAGCCCCTCGCTGGACTTGAGCAGGATATTGCCGACAAAACCGTCGCACACCACTACATCAGCCTCGCCACGGTACAGCCCGTCACCCTCGACAAAGCCTACGTAGTTGAGCCCACGGGCGTTCTGCAACAGGCTGGCCGCCAGCTTGACCTGCTGGTTGCCCTTGATGTCCTCGGTGCCGATATTCAGCAGCGCCACACGCGGCCGATGCACGCCCAGCGCCTGGGCGGCCACCGAGCCCATCACAGCGAACTGGTAGAGGTTCTCGGCGCTGCAATCGACGTTGGCCCCCAGGTCGAGCAATTGGCAGTAACCCGCCTGGGTCGGAATCGCCGCCACCATGGCTGGCCGATCGATACCCGGCAAGGTCTTGAGCACGAAGCGTGATAGCGCCATCAGCGCACCGGTATTGCCAGCACTGACGCAGGCCTGAGCCTTGCCGTCGCGAACCAGCTCAAGGGCGATGCGCATCGACGAGTCCGGCTTGCCGCGCAACGCCTGAGATGGCCGCTCGTCCATGCCGATCACCTCACTGGCGGCGACAATCTGCAGGCGCGCGCGATCCGCAGCCGCAAGGCCGCTGACAAGATCTTCTAGGAGGGAGGGTTGACCGACGAGGGTCAGGTGCAGCGAGGGGGTAGCCGAAAGGCAGGCAATGCTAGCCTGGACAATGCTGCGGGGACCGAAGTCCCCGCCCATTGCGTCGATCGCGATGATCTGAGCGGACAAGGATTACTCGTCAGCGCCCTTATCGACCACTTTGCGACCACGGTATACGCCTTCTGGCGAAACGTGGTGGCGCAGGTGAACTTCACCGGTGGTTTTCTCTACCGACAGCGCGTTTTCCGACAGGGCGTCGTGCGAACGGCGCATGTCACGGGCAGAGCGGGATTTTTTGTTCTGCTGAACAGCCATAATTGATTAACTCCTAAACGTTTGGGTCACGCTTTAACTGCGCCAAAACACTGAACGGGTTGGACCGCGATACCTCGTCCTTGCTCGAATCGGGCTCGTCTGCGCCCGCCGGCTGCTGGCATTCTTCCGGATGATGAGCAGGCACGATTGGCAAGGCGAGCAGAAGCTCCTCCTCGACCAGCGCCTGCAGATCCAAAGGATCTTCGCCCAGTTCCAGCACGTCATAGCCTTTCGGCAACGACTGGGTATTCGCACCCTCCTTCACCACGGCGTAAGTACATTCGCTGTGGATCGGCAGGGTGACCAGCTCAAGACAACGCTGGCAAACCATCTTGACCTCGACGTCCAGCTCGCTGTGGATAACCACCACGTGCTGTTCATCTCGTTCAAAATCGAACTTCGCCTGCACCGTACCGACATTGTCGGAAAGCGGGTCGCAGAGTCTTTCCAAATCAGCGAGTTGCAGCGAACCGTTAAGGGTTACGCCACGATCGGCTAATTTGCGCGGGTCAACGTGAGGTGGAATCGGGTCATTCAACATAGGCGCAGCATTCTAGGGATGCCCCCCGCCCCTGTCAAAGGAAATTAGGCGGCATCGTGCGTGATAGAATTGGTTCAACCGAACCCGGAGTCTACCATGCTTCCTTTGTTACTGGCTTCCAGCTCTGCCTATCGCCGCGAACTGCTTGCACGCCTGCGCCTGCCCTTCACCTGGGCAAGCCCCGACATAGACGAGCAGCGCCTGGCCGACGAGCCTGCCGTAGAGCTAGTACGCCGGCTTGCCAGACAAAAGGCCGAAGCCCTGGCAGACAGCAACCCAGGGCATTTGATCATCGGTTCGGACCAGGTGGCCGTGTTGGGCGAGCAGGTGCTGGGCAAACCCCACACCTTCGAGCGGGCTTGCGAGCAGCTGCTGGAGTGCAGCGGGCAGCAGGTGAGCTTTCTGACCGGACTGGCATTGCTCAACAGCGCGACCGGGCACTGCCAGGTGGACTGCGTGCCATTTACGGTGACGCTGCGCGAATTGAGCAGAGAACGGGTGGAGCGCTATGTGACGGCGGAACAGCCGCTGGATTGCGCCGGGAGCTTCAAGGCGGAGGGTTTAGGGGTAAGCTTGTTCCAGAGCACGCACGGGTGCGATGCGACCAGCTTGATCGGCCTACCATTGATTCGATTGGTGGATATGCTGACCAAGGAAGGCGTTGTCATCCCTTGAGACTTGGGGGCGCTTGCGCCCCCAGCGACCTCAGCGCGAATCAGCGCAACTGCGGCCCTTGAAAGCCCATCCACATCGCCAGGTGCTCAGCCACGCTGGCCCCCACGCGCTTGGAGAAGCGATCGAACGGCGATTCCTGCACGGTGAAGTCGACCAACTCCTTCTCACCAACGATCTCGCGCGCTACATAGCTGGCACTGCCCAGCCCATCCACCAGCCCTAGCGCCTTGGCCTGCTCACCCGACCACACCAGACCACTGAACAGCTCCGGGTGCTCCTTGTCCTTCAGCCGCTCGCCGCGCCCCTGCTTGACCATGGCAATGAACTGGTTGTGCGTGGTGTCCAGCACGCCCTGCCAGAATCGGGTCTCTTCGGGCTTTTCCGGCGAGAACGGGTCAAGGAAGGCCTTGTGCTCGCCTGACGTGTAGGCGCGCCGCTCCACCCCCAGCTTCTCCATGGTGCCGACAAACCCATAACCGGCCGCCGTCACACCGATCGAGCCCACCAGGCTGGCCTTGTCGGCGTAGATCTCGTCCGCCGCACTGGCAATGTAATAGGCCCCGGAAGCACCAAGGTCCGAAATCACCGCATACAACTTGATGGCCGGGTATTCGGCACGCAGACGACGGATTTCGTCATACACGTAGCCTGCCTGCACCGGGCTGCCACCCGGGCTATTGATACGCATCACCACAGCCTTGGTCTTGCTGTCCTTGAACGCATCGCGCAGGCTCTTGACGATGTTGTCGGCGCTGGCAGCCTCCTGATCGGCAATCACCCCACGCACCTCGACCAGCGCGGTATGGCTGGCGCTGCGCGAGGCGGCCTTGTCCATGTCCATCAGCGGGGTGAACAACACCAGGATGCCGAACAGATAGACGAAGGTCAGCAGCTTGAAGAAGATCCCCCAGCGCCGCGAGCGGCGCTGCTCCTGCACGCTGGCCAGCAAGGTCTTTTCCAGCAGCTTCCAGCTTTTGCGCTCTTCGCGCTCCTCGGGCTCGGCCTCGGGGGCCTTCCATTCGTCTGCCATGCTTACCTACCTTGGAAGTGGAATTGCAGTACCACCCAGCCACTCGCGCAGCTGGGAAAAGTGATCGATGCAAACCTGCGGCCCAAACTCGGCCAGCGCCTGTAGCGACATGGCACCATAGCCCACCGCCACCGAATGCATGCCGGCATTGCTGGCCATCTGTAGATCGAATGCAGAATCTCCGACCATCAGCGCACGCCCCGGTTCGACGCCGCAATGCGCGAGGATCTCCTCAAGCATCAGCGGGTGCGGTTTACCACGGGTTTCGTCGGCAGCGCGGGTGATGTCGAAGAACTGCTCCCAACCATTGGCCTTGAGCACCCGATTCAACCCGCGACGAGCTTTGCCGGTGGCCACCGCCAGGCGGTAACCCTCGGCGCGGAAGGCATCCAGCGACTCGACCACGCCCTCGAACAACGGCGAGGGCTGCTGATCCAGCGCCATGTAGATATCGGCATAGTGCTGACGAAAGCGCTCCACCTGCGCAGGCGCCAGGTGCGGGTACAGCGTATGAATGGCCTCGCCCAGGGCCAGGCCGATGATGCCCTTGACTGCATCGTCGCCACTGGGCGCCTCGCCAGCACGCTCGGCGGCGGCATTCATCGCCTCGACGATACGCCCGATGGAATCAGCCAGCGTGCCGTCCCAGTCGAAAATCAGTAGCTCATAGCCCTTTTTCATAGATCAGGATGCACTCAAACGCTCAATGGTTTTCGCCCACACCTCATCCACCGGCGCCTCGAGTTTAAGCTCGCCTCCGTCCGGCAGCGGCACGGTCAGCGCATAGGCATGCAGGAACAGGCGCTTGCCGCCCAGTTCGCGAATCTCGCGACTGAAGTCTTCGTCACCGTATTTGCTGTCGCCGGCAATCATGTGCCCGGCGTGCAGGGTGTGCACACGGATCTGGTGGGTACGACCGGTGATCGGGCGCGCCTCGACAATGGTGGCGAATTCGCCAAAACGGCGCAGCACGCGGAACAGGGTCAGTGCCTCCTTGCCCTCGTCGTTCACCTCGACCATGCGCTCACCGGAACGCAGGTTGCTCTTGAGCAATGGCGCATTGACCTGTTTTTTCGAGGTCGGCCAATGGCCACGCACCAGCGCCATGTAGCGCTTGTCGACACCATCGCCGCGCAGGGCGGCATGCAGGTGGCGCAGCATGCTGCGCTTCTTGGCGATCATCAGCAGGCCGGAGGTGTCGCGATCCAGGCGGTGCACCAGCTCCAGCTCCTTGGCATCCGGGCGCAGTTGGCGCAGCGCCTCGATCACCCCAAAGCTCAGGCCGCTGCCACCGTGCACGGCAATGCCGGCGGGCTTGTTCATCACGATCAGCGCCTTGTCTTCGTAGACGATCGCGGCCTCCAGGCGCTGCAACAGGCCCTGGGCCACCGGTGCCGGTTCGTCACGTTCCGGCAGGCGGACGGGCGGCACCCGCACGATGTCGCCGGCCTGGATTTTGTACTCCGGCTTGACGCGGCCCTTGTTGACCCTCACCTCACCCTTGCGCAGGATGCGGTAGACCAGCGTCTTGGGCACGCCCTTGAGGGCCGTGATGAGGAAATTGTCGATGCGTTGGCCGGCAAGCTCCGGCGCGACTTCGATCAGCTGAACGCCGGAAGTCGGAGGGGTATTGGTCGTCATGGCGGGATCATAACAATTTTTTATGGAATTGAAGCACTTAATCATTGCTGCTATAGTCGCGAACGCCGCCAAAAGCGGCAGGCCAGCGGCACCAGGCTCTTCGCCGGTCCCTGACCTTCGCAATTCTCCAGGACGCGAGGCCGTCCTACGGGGTTTTCGCCAGTTTACCGAATTGCCTGGAATCGCCACCAGCGCTGTGTAGAGAAGACCGAAAAAAAACGACAAGTGCGGTGTTTCACCTGCTTACCCGATTCTTTTCGCTGCACCTCTGCCCGCGAGTCGCTTCCACGCAACGCCCGGCGAATGCTTCGGAAATACCTGCCTTGGACATGAATGGCGCCAGCGCAGAACCAGCGCTGGCGAAAAATGCAACCCGTTGCGGATTCAGCGCGCGGCAGCACCCGAATTATCAGGGATACGTGCAGGGTGGAGATGCACAGCCCTCGGACCGTGTAGCACCGCGTCCGGCCACCAGCCCACTCACGGCTGGCGAGCGGATAAGGTCCTGAACAGATGCCTCCGGGCGTCCACGGCTGACGGTTGATTCCTCCTCCTGACTGAGTGCACAAGGCCCGCTTGGTTGATTCGGATACCTATTCGAAGCCACCGGGGCCTTGTTGGCACCGCAGCAAACAGGACGCGTCGTCGCGACAACGGCAGGCTGGGCAACCGGCTGGTGCCGAACGTCGCTCGACACGGGGGTGGCCCGGCCACCCTTTGCGCACCTTGGCACCGACCATGAGACGTCGTGTGTGCCGAACGCCGTTTCCGGCAGCCCGGAAACCGACGGTACAACATGAAAAGAATGCTGATTAACGCGACTCAACCCGAAGAGTTGCGTGTAGCCCTGGTGGACGGCCAACGTCTCTACGACCTGGACATCGAGTCCGGTGCGCGCGAGCAGAAAAAGGCCAACATCTATAAAGGCAAGATCACCCGCATCGAACCCAGCCTCGAAGCCGCCTTCGTCGACTTCGGCTCCGAACGTCACGGCTTCCTGCCGCTGAAAGAAATCTCCCGCGAATACTTCAAGAAGGCCCCTGAAGGCCGGGTCAACATCAAGGAAGTACTCAGCGAAGGCCAGGAAGTCATCGTCCAGGTCGAGAAGGAAGAGCGCGGCAACAAAGGCGCCGCCCTCACCACCTTCATCAGCCTGGCTGGCCGCTACCTGGTTCTGATGCCCAACAACCCGCGTGCCGGCGGCATCTCCCGCCGCATCGAAGGCGAAGAGCGCAACGAACTGCGTGAAGCCCTGAACGGCCTGACCGTGCCGGGCGACATGGGCCTGATCGTGCGCACTGCAGGCCTGGGCCGCAGCAGCGAAGAAATGCAGTGGGACCTCGACTACCTGCTGCAGCTGTGGACCGCCATCAAGGAAGCGTCCCTGGACCGCGCCGCGCCATTCCTGATCTACCAGGAAAGCAACGTCATCATCCGCGCCATCCGCGACTACCTGCGCCAGGACATCGGCGAAGTGCTGATCGACAGCATCGACGCCCAGGAAGAAGCCCTCACCTTCATCCGCCAGGTGATGCCGCAGTACGCCAGCAAGGTCAAGCTGTACGAAGACAGCGTGCCGCTGTTCAACCGTTTCCAGATCGAAAGCCAGATCGAGACCGCCTTCCAGCGCGTGGTCGACCTGCCTTCCGGCGGCTCGATCGTGATCGACCCGACCGAAGCCCTGGTGTCCATCGACATCAACTCGGCGCGCGCCACCAAAGGCAGCGACATCGAAGAAACCGCCTTGCAGACCAACCTGGAAGCGGCCGAGGAAATCGCCCGCCAGCTACGCCTGCGTGACATTGGTGGCCTGATCGTCATCGACTTCATCGACATGACCCCGGCGAAAAACCAACGCGCCGTGGAAGAACGCGTCCGCGAATGCCTGGAAGCCGACCGCGCCCGCGTGCAGGTTGGCCGCATCTCCCGCTTCGGCCTGCTGGAAATGTCCCGTCAGCGCCTGCGCCCGTCGCTGGGCGAAAGCAGCGGCATCGTCTGCCCACGCTGCTCCGGCACCGGCATCATCCGCGATGTCGAGTCGCTGTCGCTGGCCATCCTGCGCCTGATCGAAGAAGAAGCCCTGAAGGACCGCACCGCCGAAGTGCGTGCCCAGGTGCCGATCCCGGTGGCCGCGTTCCTGCTCAACGAGAAGCGCAACTCGATCACCAAGATCGAACTGCGCACCCGTGCGCGCATCATCATCTTGCCAAACGACCACCTGGAAACCCCGCACTTCGAAGTCCAGCGCCTGCGCGACGACAACCCGGAAGTGCTGAACAACCAGTCCAGCTACGAGATCGCCGCCGCCGAAACCGAAGAAGCGCCGCAGCCGACCGCCACCCGCACCCTGGTACGTCAGGAAGCTGCTGTGAAAACGGCCCCGGCACGCGCCAATGCGCCGGTACCGGCCGCCGCTGAAGAGCCGCAGGCTGCCGCACCGGTCGCCCCTGCCCCGAGCGCTCCGGAGCCAAGCCTGTTCAAGGGCCTGGTGAAGTCGCTGGTCAGCCTGTTCGCCGGCAAGGACGAGCCTGCCGCCGCACCGGTGGTTGCCGCCGAAAAACCGGCCGCTGAGCGCAGCCCACGCAACGAAGAACGCCGCAACGGCCGCCAGCAAAGCCGCAACCGCAACGGCCGCCGCGACGAAGAGCGCAAGCCGCGTGAAGAACGTGCCGAGCGCGCACCGCGCGAAGAGCGCCAGCCACGCGAGGAACGCGCACCGCGCGAAGAGCGTGCACCACGTGAAGAGCGCGCCCCACGCGAAGAACGCGCCCCGCGCGAAGAGCGTGCACCACGTCAGCCACGCGAAGACCGCCGCAGCAACCGTGGCGAAGAGCGCGTACGCGAGCTGCGTGAGCCGCTGGATGCTACCCCGCCAGCCGAACGCGAAGAGCGCCAGCCGCGCGAAGAACGTGTAACCCGCGAAGAACGTGCTCCACGCGAAGAGCGTGCACCGCGTGAAGAGCGTGCTCCACGTGAAGAGCGCGCACCTCGCGAAGAGCGTGCCCCTCGTGAAGAACGTGCTCCACGCGAAGAGCGCGCCCCTCGCGAAGAACGTGCTCCACGTGAAGAACGTGCCCCGCGCCCACCACGCGAAGAGCGTCAGCCACGTGCCGCAGAAGAAGCGGCCGAACAGGCTGCCGAGCTGGCCGAAGAGCAACTGCCAAACGATGAGCTGCTGCAGGACGAGCAGGAAGCCACCGATGGCGAGCGCCCGCGCCGCCGCTCGCGTGGTCAGCGCCGTCGCAGCAACCGTCGTGAGCGCCAGCGCAACGCCAATGGCGAGCTGATCGACGGCGAAGAAGAAGGCAGCGAAGAGCAACCACAACAGCACCAGGCCACCGAGCTGGGTGCCGAACTGGCCGCCGGCCTGGCAGTGACTGCCGCTGTTGCCACCAGCAACATCAGCACCGACGCCGAAGCCCAGGCCAACCAGCAGGCCGAGCGCGCCACCGCTGAAGTCGCCACCGCAGCAGAAACTGACAACAGCGAAGCCGCCCAACCCGTCGAGCAGGTTGAAAAGGTAGAGCAGGTCGAAGCTGTCGCCAAGGCTGAGGAAGTGGCCGTAGCACCTGCGGTCGAGCAACCGGTCAGCGAGCCAGTGGCCGTGGTCGAGGCAACCGCCGAGCCTGTGGTCGAAATCGCTCCGCAGGCCGCCGTCGAAGCGACACCTCTTGTCGAGCCGGCCGTGGTTGCCGAAACCGTGGCTGCTGAAGCGCCAGTGGAAGCCCCAGCCGTGGAAGCCGGTGAAATCGAACAGGCCCCGGCCGTTGTCGAAGCGGCTTCGGTTGCCGAGCAACCCGCACCGGTAATCGAAGCTCAGCCAGAAGCAGTGGCCGAGCCTGCACCCGTGGTCGTCGAACCTGCAGCGATCGAAGCCCCAGCCGCAGTAGAGCCGGCCACCGTCATGCTGGCGAACGGCCGCGCGCCGAACGACCCGCGTGAAGTGCGCCGTCGCAAGCGTGAAGCCGAGGCTGCCGCCAAAGCCGCACAGGAAGCTGCCGCCACCGAGGAGCCAGCCCTGGAAGCCGCCGATGAGCACAAGCCTCATCACGGTTGATAGCCAAGGCTGAATAAAAAGCCCCGCCAGTGCGAACTGGCGGGGCTTTTTCTTGGCCAAGTGAACGTGGTCGCTGGGTTGGGGCCGCTACGCTGCCCCCTTCGATCAGTAGAGGTTAGGCTCCATTTCCAGCTCAACCCCGAAACGCTCCAGGATATCCGCCTGGATCCGCAGCGCCAACGCCTGCATCTGCGCCCCGCTCGCCTGGCCATAGTTGACCAACACCAGCGACTGCAGGCGATGCACGCCCGCATCACCATCGCGATGCCCTTTCCAGCCCGCCTGTTCGATCAACCAACCCGCCGCCAACTTCACCCGGCCATCAGCCTGCGGATACGCCACAACGGCCGGATACTGCGCACGAATATGCTCGACCAGACCAGCCGGCACCACCGGGTTCTTGAAGAAGCTCCCAGCATTGCCAAGTTCAGCCGGGTCCGGCAGCTTCTCGCGGCGAATGCTGCAAATTGCATCACTGATCGCCTGCGCAGTCGGCTCGGTTACGCCCTGTTCCGCCAGGCGCTGACGCACTGGGCCGTAATCCAGATGGGCCTGCAGGGTGCGTGTCAGGGCAAAGCGCACACGCAGGATCAACCAGCGCCCGGGGTTGCGCTTGAAAAGACTGTCGCGGTAGCCAAAGGCACACTCCGCCAAACCGAAGTCACGCAGCTCGCCGGTCTCGCGGTCCAGGGCTGTCAGGCCGGCGAATACGTCCTTGATCTCTACCCCATAAGCACCCACGTTCTGCATGGGTGCCGCGCCCACGGTGCCAGGGATGAGGCTGAGGTTCTCCAGCCCGCAATACCCCTGCGTCAATGCCCATTGTACGAATGCATGCCAAGGCTCACCGGCCTCGGCCTCGACCACGACGCGCTCGCCATCGTCACTGAGCACGCGCCGGCCACGGCTGGCCATGTGCAGCACCAACGCATCGATATCACGGGTCAGCAGCAGGTTGCTGCCGCCACCGATCACCAACACCGGGAGGCCTTGCTGCTGCGCCTGGCTCAGCGCCTGGCGTACCTGCAGGTCATCCTGCGCCTGGCTGAAATAGCGCGCCTTCACGTCGATACCGAAGGTGTTGTAAGGCTTGAGCGATACCTGCTCCTGCCACTGCACTGTCATAGCCGCCCCTTGATTTCCAGCACCAGCGCCTGGCAAGCCGCTTCGACCAGGTCGAGCACCTGCTCGAACCCGTCGGCGCCGCCGTAGTAAGGATCTGGCACTTCATCCAGCGCCCCCTGGTAGCGGCGCAGGAACAAGTCGAGCTCACCCACTGCAGTGGACGGGCGCAGGGCGCGCAAATCGCGCAGGTTACTCTCGTCCATGGCCAGAACCAGGTCGTATTCGGCAAAGTGCGAAGCCCTGACCTGCTGGGCGCGCTGTTGCGACAAGTCGTAACCGCGCGCCAGCGCCGCCTTGCAGGTACGGCTGTCTGGCGCCTTGCCGACATGCCAGTCGCCGGTACCGGCCGACGCCACCTGCACCTTGTCGGCCAGCCCGGCGACCTGCAATTGATGGCGCAGCACGCCTTCGGCAGTGGGCGAGCGGCAGATGTTGCCCAGGCACACGAACAGAACGCGCATCAGGCCTCCAGCAAGCGCCGTACGCGCTCCAGGTCTTCGGGGGTATCCACACCCACAGCAGGCGCCTCGATAGCGTCCTCGACGTGAATGCGCACGCCGTGCCACAGCGCACGCAGTTGCTCCAGCGCTTCAGTCTGCTCGAGCCAGCATGGGCCCCAGCCGACGAAGTCTTGCAGGAAGCCGACGCGGTAGGCGTACATGCCGATGTGACGGCGATACGGCACGCCCTCCGGCAGCACGTTGCGGTCCTTGGCAAAGGCATCGCGAGCCCAGGGCAGCGGCGCACGACTGAAAGTCAGGGCCAGGCCGTTCTTGTCGCTCACCACCTTGACCGCATTGGGATTGAACACGGCTTCCGGCTCATGGATGGGCTCTGCCAGGGTGGCAATACCAGCCTCCGGGTGGGCTGCCAGGTTGGCGGCCACCTGATCGATGATCACCGGTGGGATCAGCGGCTCGTCGCCCTGCACGTTGACCACGATGGCATCAGCCGGCAAGCCGAGGTGCGCGACCACTTCAGCCAGGCGGTCGGTGCCGGATTCATGGTCGGCACGGGTCATCAGCACTTCGGCGCCAAAGGCCTGGCAGGCCTCGAGGATGCTGGCGTCGTCGGTGGCGATGACCACGCGGCTGGCACCGCTCCTGCGTGCCTGCTCCCACACATGCTGCACCATCGGCTTGCCGGCGATCGGCAACAACGGCTTGCCCGGCAAACGCGTGGAGCGCAGCCGGGCGGGGATCACCACGGTGAAGTTCAGGCTCATTTGTCCAGACGCTCGTCGTCGGTCAGGGTACGCGCCTCGCTTTCGAGCATGACCGGGATACCGTCGCGGATCGGGTAGGCCAGGCCCGCGCCCTTGCTGATCAGCTCGGTCTTGTCGGCGCTGAGCTTGAGCGGGCCTTTGGTGATCGGGCAGGCCAGGATATCGAGCAGTTTGGTGTCCATTGAAAGCTTCCTTTAGGCCAGGTGGCCGGAAATTGAAAACGGGCTCAGGGCTTGCGCAGCAAACGCTGTAGCTGGTTGTCGAACCAGGCGCTGAAAGCCGGCGTGGGCTGTGCCTCGACGGCCAGGTACCACCAGTCGTCAGCGGCAAAGGCCCGGCATTTCACCGCGTCCTTCTCGGTCATCACCAGCGGTAACTGCGGGCTGAAGGCCAGGCTCTGGGCGCTGAATTGCGCATGGTCGGCGAAGGGGTGCGGCACCGGCTGCCAGTTTAGCCCCAGCAGGGTATTGAAGAAACGTTGCGGGTTACCGATACCGGCCACCGCATGCAGGCGCTGGCCTGCGGGGAAATGGTCGAGCGCACGGCGCTCGCCGCTGCGCAGGTTAACCAGCGCGGACGGCTGCAGGCAGAAGCCAAAGCCATCGGCGCGGTCAGCATTGGCACCATTGAACAGCACGGCATCTGCATCCAGCAGACGTTCGGCGGGCTCGCGCAAAGGGCCGGCCGGCAGGCAGCGGCCATTGCCCAGGCCACGGGCGGCATCGATCAGCACCAGTTCCAGGTCACGGGCCAGGCGGTAATGCTGCATGCCGTCGTCGCACAGGATCAGGTCGAGCGGTTCGCTGGCCAGCAACGCCTGCACGGCGCGGGAACGGTCGGGGTCGATCATCAGCGGCACGCCGGTGCGCTGCACGATCAGCAGCGGCTCGTCGCCCGCCTGGTCGGCGCACTGATTGGCCTGCACGCGCCAAGGTAACTGCGGCGGCTTGGCCCCATAGCCACGGCTGACCACGCCCACCTTCAGCCCCTGTTGGCGGCAGTGTTCGATCAGCCAGAGGATCATCGGCGTCTTGCCGGTGCCGCCCACGGTGATGTTGCCCACCACGATCACCGGCACTGGCGCCCGATAGCTGGCGCTTTCGCCACTGAGAAAACGTGCCCGTTTGCGCGTGACCACACGGCGATACAAAGCCTCCAGCGGTCGCAGCAGCGCCAAAGCCGGGTGCCCGGCGTACCAGGCGGCGAGCAAACGGTCGGCGAAAGCCATCAAGGCGTGCCCTGGGCCGCCTCGACGGTGGTCATGCGCAACTGGCTGAAACCGAGCTTGCCGGCGGCATCCATTGCGGTGACCACAGCCTGATGCGGGGTCTTACCGTCGGCGCTGATGGCCAGCGGCAGCTTGTTGTCGCCGCCCGACTCACGCTCGATGGCCTCGCTCAAGGTGGCCAGGTCGCTCTTGGGCAGCAGGTGGTTGTTCACCGAATACACGCCTTCGGCGCTGATGGTGATTTCCACCAGTTTGCCCTGATCGGCCGGCGCCTGCTCGGCACTGGCAGCTTCAGGCAGCTCGACGCGCAGCTGGGTCTCGCGAGTGAAGGTGGTGGTGACCACGAAGAACAGCAGCAGGACGAACACCACGTCGATCAGCGACGCCAGGTTGATGTCGACGTTTTCCCGCTGGCGATTGCGCCGGAACTTCACGCCTTGCCTCCGGCCACTTCCACTTCACGGTCGCCCTGGATCACTTCCACCAGCTTGATCGCTTCTTGTTCCATGCCCACCACCAGCTCATCGATGCGGCGCAGCAGGAAACGGTGGAAGAATACCGCCGGGATACCGACCATCAGGCCGGCCGCCGTGGTAACCAGGGCCTTGGAGATACCACCGGCCAGCACGGCGGCGTTGGCGGTCATCTGCGAGCCCATGAAGGCGCTGAAGATGTCGATCATGCCCAGTACGGTGCCCAGCAGGCCCAGCAACGGAGCCATGGCAGCGATGGTGCCGAGGGTGCTGATGTAGCGCTCCAGTTCGTGGATGACACGCGAAGCGGCTTCCTCGATGCACTCTTTCATGATTTCACGACCATGGCGCGAGTTGGCCAGGCCCGCAGCAAGGATTTCGCCCAGTGGCGAATCGGCGCGCAAGGCTTTGAGCTTGTCACTGGTCAGTTGCTTGTCCTTGATCCACATCCACACCTGGCCCAGCAGGTGCGGCGGGGTGACGCGGCTGGCGCGCAGGGTCCACAGGCGCTCGACGACGATAGCCATGGCAGCGATGGAACTCAGAATGATCGGCAGCATCATCCAACCACCGGACTTGACCAATTCCCACACAGTAAACGCCCCTTCGGAAAAAGGCCGCCACTCTACCATAGGACCGCTGGGGGCTCATCTGCCGGAGGTCAGGGAATTGCGACCTCACGCCAGAATCGCCGCTGCACCCGCACACCTTCCGCTTCCCCGTGCCGCCCCAGCACCACCCGCAACGCCCCCTCCACCGCCGTGTCATGCATCACCGCCCCGTGCCGCCGATACCGCTCCACGACCTGCGCATGCGGGTGCCCGAAGCTGTTGTTGCGCCCACGCGAAACCAAAACCCCACGCGGTGCGGTAGCACGGATGAACGCCTCGGTGGACGAACTGCGGCTGCCATGGTGCGGAGCCTGCAGCCAGTCGATTCCGGGCACTTCAGTGGCTGCCAGCCAGGCCCGTTCGGCGCCAGCCTCCATATCACCAGCCAACAACAATCGCTCGCCCTGGGCCTCGACCAGCAGCACGCAGGAGCGGTCGTTGCTGCTCTGCCCATCAGCCCAGTGCCACAGCGAAAAGCGCACGCCGTCCCATTCCCACTGTTCACCACTCACACAAGGCTGCAGCTCAAAGTGTTCCAGCGCTTCACCACCGACAACCCGCTTGACCGGCAAACCCCGCTGAATGGCCCCCGCCCCACCCGCATGGTCGGCATGCGCATGGCTGATCACCATCAGGTCTAGGCTGGCCACCCCCAGCTTATGCAAAGTCGGCAGTACCACCCGCTCCCCCAGGTCACTTTCGCCCCTGGCCGGCCCGGCGTCATACAACAGGTTGTGATGCTGGGTACGCAACAGCACCGCCAGCCCCTGGCCAACGTCCAGCTGCCAGACCTCGACTTGCCCGAGCGGCACCGGCTCCCTGGGCACCCACAGCGCCAGCAGCATCACCGCTCCCAACGCGCGCAGCGGCACACCGCGGGGTAGCAAAACCAACAACGCACCCAGACAGACCAACAGCCAGGCCCACAGTGGCAAGGCCGGCGGCACCCATGCAGGGCGCTGCTGCGCCACCAGTGCCAGCAGCCGGAACAGCCAATCCAGCAAGCCGCCCGCCAGCCACAACAGCGCCTCCCCTACGCCGCCCAGCGGCAGCAACAACGTACCCAGCAACGCCAACGGCAAAACCGCCAGGCTGATCCACGGCACTGCCACAAGGTTGGCCAGCGGTGCACTCAGGCTTACCGGCAAGCCTGTAGCCAGCAGTACCGGTAGCAAGCCGATGGCAATAACCCATTGCGCACGCGTCCAAGCCTGCCAAGGCCGCCAAGCGCCCAAGCGAGCACTGAAGCAATAGATGAGCGTGGCCACGGCAGCAAACGACAGCCAGAACCCAGGAAGCAGCGCCGCCAGCGGCTCAACCAGCAACACCGCAACGAGCGCCAGCAACAAGGGTAAAAAAGCCCCAAGGTGGCGAAAGCGCAGGCGCCAGAGCAACACCACAGCCAGCATCAGGCAGGCGCGCTGCACGGGCACACCGCCGCCGGCCAACCAGCCGTAGCCCAGCGCCGCGGTCATGGCCAGACCGCAGGCCCAGGGTAGCCATGGCAGCCGTGCCGGCCACAGCCCCCAACGCGCCAGCACGGCAACCAGGCCGTAGAGCAAACCGGCGACCAGGCCGATATGCTGGCCAGAAATTACCAACAGGTGCACCGTGCCGGTGGCCTGCAATGTCTGCCAGTCCTCCCTGGCCAGGCCCGCTCCATCGCCCAGCACCAACGCCACCAACGCTTGCTCACGACCATTGGCCTCGACCGCAAGCAAGCGCTGACGCAGCACATCGCGCCAGCCACCGGTCACGGGAGCCAGCAGCTGCCCCGCCTTGACCGTGCCCGTGGCGCCCACTCGCCGCGCCAGCAAATAGGCCTCCCGGTCCGGCCCATGCGGATTGAGCAGCCCAGCCGGACGCTGCAAGGTCACGGCCAGCCGCCACTGCTCGCCCGCCCTCAGTGTCGGCCCTTCGAACCAGCTCAATTGCAGGCGCTGCGGCAGTTCGGCCCGCCGCGAGCGTGCCGCCTCCAACTCGAAACGCACGCCTTGTGCTGTTCGGGTCGGCAAACCAACCACCCGCCCTTCCAGCCACAGGGTGCGGCCATCCAGACCGCTAGCCAGGCGATCATCGAGCGCCTGCTGCGCAGACCAGCAAGCCCAACAGAAGCCCAGGAGAAAACAGCCCAACGGCCAACCCCGGGTAAACAGGCTGACGACAGCGCAGCCGGCCAGCACCAGCAGCCATCCGACCGATGGCAACGCGGGGAGAAAGCCCAGGCACAAAAGCCCGAGCGCGAGCGCAAACATCCCTGTGCGCATGAGGTAGAGCTCCAGAAGGCAAATTACCTTCTGAGGCATAGCCCATTTGCCGGCAACGCTTGCTCAACAATTGTCACAAACTCTAAACGAGCCTGAGCAGGATTAAGGGCATACTTCCCGGATCAACGCTCCGGGAGCCTACATGCCGCGCCGACTTTTCAAACGCTACATGCCGGACCCGACCAGCATTCGGGAACACAAGTCCTTACGCTTTTTCGGCAAGTTGCTGCACGACCCGAACCTCTGGCACCTGAACCGCCATTCGGTGGCACGGGCCATGGGCGTTGGCCTGTTCGCCGCGCTGATCCCGATGCCCGCACAGATGCTACTGGCTGCCGCGCTGGCCATTCCGGTGCGCGGCAACCTGCCGATCGCCGTCAGCCTGGTGTGGCTGACCAACCCACTTACCATGCCACCTGTGTTCTTCGTCACCTACATGACAGGCGCCTGGCTGATGCAGGTGCCGCCACGCAGCTTGCCCGATGCGTTGACCTTCGAGTGGATCACCGACCAGTTGGCCACGGTGTGGCAACCGTTTCTGTTGGGTTCGGTGGTGTGCGGGGTGGTGCTGGGCATCGTCGCCTACTTCACCACCCTGTTGTACTGGCGCTGGTGGATTGGCCGGCAGTGGCGCCGGCGCAAGCTCAGGTGTTCGCAGCAGGGGTCATGCACGCATGCCGCGACCGCTGACCAGCAGGCGCACGCACAGCAGGTAGAGCACCGCAGTGGCCACCAGCATGAAGGTGATCGCCGTGCCAATGCTGATATCCGACACCCCTAGGATGCCGTAGCGGAATGAGTTGACCATGTGCAGCACCGGGTTGGCCAACGACACGGTCTGCCAGAACGGCGGCAGCAGGTTGATCGAGTAGAACACGCCGCCCAGGTAGGTCAGCGGCGTCAGCACGAAGGTCGGGATGATCGAGATATCGTCGAAATTACGGGCGAACACCGCGTTGACGAAGCCCAGCAGCGAGAAGATGGTGGCAGTGAGCAGCACCACGATCACGGTCACGCCCAGGTGATGCACCTGCAGGTCGGTGAAGAACATCGACAAAATGGTCACGATCACCCCAACCGCCAGACCGCGCAGCACGCCCCCCAGTACATAGCCGACCAAGATGGTGTGCGGCGACACCGGCGACACCATCAGCTCTTCGATCGAGCGCTGGAACTTGCTGCCGAAGAAGCTCGACACCACGTTGCCATAGGAGTTGGTGATCACCGACATCATGATCAGCCCCGGCACGATGTACTGCATGTAGGTGAAACCACCCATATCGCCGATCTGCCGACCGATCAGGTTACCGAAGATGACGAAGTACAGCACCATGGTGATCGCTGGTGGCAGCAACGTTTGCGGCCAAATGCGCAAGAAGCGCCGCACCTCGCGGTAGACGATGGTGTTCAGGGCGACCCAGTTGGTGCGCAGTTCCACACTCATACGGCCACCTTCGACAAGTTTTTTTCCACCAGGGACACGAACAGCTCCTCAAGTCGGTTGGTCTTGTTGCGCAGGCTCTGCACCTCGATGTTCTGCAGCGCCAGCTGGCCGAACAGCGCGGTGATGCCGATGTCCTTGTCCACCTGCACCTCCAGGGTATGCGGGGTCAGCAGCCGGCTCGGGTAGCCTTGCAGCACAGGTGCACTGGCCAGGTCCTGCTTGAGGTCGAGCACGAAGGTTTCCACATGCAGCTTGCCCAGCAACTGGCGCATGCTGGTGTTCTCGACGATGGTGCCGTGGTCGATGATGCCGATGTTACGGCACAGCTGCTCAGCCTCTTCCAGGTAATGGGTGGTGAGGATGATGGTGATGCCCTTCTGGTTCAGCTCGGTGAGGAAGCTCCACATCGAGCGACGCAACTCGATGTCCACACCCGCGGTGGGCTCGTCAAGGATCAGCAGGCGCGGCTCGTGGATCAGCGCGCGGGCAATCATCAGGCGGCGCTTCATGCCGCCGGACAGCGAACGCGACTGCACATCACGCTTGTCCCACAGGCCCAATTGGGTCAGGTACTGTTCGGCGCGTTCCTTGGCCAGCTTGGGCGGGATGCCGTAGTAGCCGGCCTGGGTCACGACGATGTCGAAGGTTTTTTCGAACTGGTTGAAGTTGAACTCTTGCGGCACCACGCCCAGGCAACGCTTGAGCGCCGAGGGCTCGCGGTCCAGGTCGTGGCCAAACACGTTCACCGTGCCACTGGTCTTGTTCACCAGGGTGGAGAGAATGCCGATGGTGGTGGACTTGCCGGCGCCGTTGGGGCCGAGCAAGGCGAAGAAGTCGCCTTCGGCAACATCGAGGTCGATGCCTTTGAGGGCCTGAAAGCCATTGCCGTAGGTCTTGGTCAGCTGTCGGATGGACAGGGCGGAACTCATAGCGGGTCACTTACCGAGGAAAAAGGTGCAGGACACGCCAGGTAAAGTCACTGGCGCAGTGAGTACGGCCATGGTGCAAGGCAAGGCCGCACAAGTACAGTCACATCTATTGATAATGACTATCGAAGCAGGGTCAGGTGAGCGCCGTCATCACCGCGGCCTGGTAGGCCGGGCGCTGTTTCAGGCGCTCATACCAGGCTTCGAGATGGTGCATGGCCGGGCGTTCGATGGGCATTTCGAACCAGGCGTAGATGAAGCTACCCAGTGGGATGTCGCCCATGCCGATCTGGTCACCGGACAGATACGGCTGCTTGGCCAAGGTTTCGTCGGCAATGGCCAGCAATTGCGCGCACTGCTTGTGCGCGGCGTTGATCGCCACCCAATCGCGCTGGTCTTCCGGGGTGCGCAAAAGGCCCCAGAACAGCGGGCGGAAGGGTGCGGCGAAGGACGAGGTGGTCCAGTCCATCCACTTGTCGGCCAGGGCGCGCTGGCGTGGGTCTTCGAGGTACCAGCCCTGCTCGGCGCCGTACTCGGCGCACAGGTAGCGGACGATGGTGTTGGATTCCCACAGGGTCAGGTCGCCGTCTTCGAGCATCGGCACCAGGCCGTTGGGATTGCGGGCGCGGTAGTGCGGCTCGTTGACCACACCGAAAGCGCCGCCGGCGTCGATGGAGTCGAAGTCCAGGCCCAGCTCGTGGGCGATCCACAGCGCCTTGCGCACATTGCTCGAATTCTTGCGACCCCAGATCTTCAGCATGGCAACGTCCTTATGAATGCACAGGTGTTGCAGTCTACTCCAGACCCTCGCCGCCTGTACCCATGAAGAAACCAGCACAGGCAAGCACATGAACTGAAACTCCCGCTGCCACACCCTGTCACTGTTCAGAACATGCCGTTCACAGCGTTGCGTCTAAGCTGTCTGGGACGGCTCAAGCCCTTGGTTCCAAGGAGGACCGATTATGTTGCTGTTGTGGTTGGTAGTGCTGGTGATCGGCGCGGCATACCTCACGCATCGGCGCCTGGCGCCCTTGCAGATTCTGGGCATCATGGCGGCCTACGTGCTGCTGATGGGCATTTTCAGCAGTGCACCTGGCTGGTTGCTGACCCTGATCTGGGGGGTACTGGCCTTGAAAATCGCCCTGGTTGCGCTCCCGGACTGGCGCCGCAAGGTGTTCACCGGGCCGGTTTTCAACTGGTTCCAGCGTACCTTGCCGCCCATGTCGCAAACCGAGCGCGAAGCGATCGATGCCGGCACGGTGTGGTGGGACGGCGAACTGTTCAGCGGCCGCCCCGACTGGCGTACCTTGCTGGCCTACCCGGCACCGAAACTGACCGACGAAGAACAGGCCTTCATCGACGGCCCCACTGAAGCGCTGTGCGCCATGGTCAGCGACTGGCAGATCGGTCAGGACCTGGACCTGCCACCCGAAGCCTGGGGTCACATCAAGCAGCATGGCTTCTTCGCCCTGATCATCCCCAAGGAATACGGCGGCAAAGGCTTTTCGGCCTACGCTCATTCCCAGGTGGCGATGAAACTGGCCACCCGCAGCGGCGATCTCGCCTCCACGGTGATGGTGCCCAACTCGCTCGGCCCGGCCGAATTGCTGCTGCATTACGGCACCGACGAACAACGCAACCATTACCTGCCACGCCTTGCCCGCGGCGACGAGATCCCCTGCTTTGCCCTGACCGGCCCGCTGGCCGGCTCCGATGCCGGCGCCATGCCCGACACCGGCATCATCTGCAAAGGCCAGTGGAACGGCGAAGAAGTGCTGGGCCTGCGGCTGAACTGGGAAAAGCGCTATATCACCCTGGGCCCGGTCGCGACCTTGCTGGGCCTGGCCTTCAAAGCCTACGACCCGGACCACCTGTTGGGCGACGAGCAGGAGCTGGGCATCAGCCTGGCCTTGATCCCCACCGACACGCCCGGTGTCGAAATCGGCAAGCGCCACCTGCCGCTGGGGGCCGCCTTCATGAACGGCCCCAACAGCGGCAAGGACGTGTTCGTGCCGCTGGACTTCCTGATCGGTGGGCAGGCCATGCTCGGCAAGGGCTGGATGATGCTGATGAACTGCCTGTCGGTAGGCCGTTCGATTTCCCTGCCTGCGGTCGGCACCGGCGCGGCCAAGTACACCAGCCTGGTCACCGGCCAGTACGCCAATATCCGCGAACAGTTCAACGTGCCACTGGCCGCTTTCGAAGGCATCCAGGAATCGCTGGCACGCATTGGCGGCAACGCCTGGCTGATGGACAGCGCCCGCCTGCTGACCGCCAAGGCCGTGGACCTGGGCGAGAAACCCTCGGTGCTGTCGGCAATCCTCAAGTACCACCTCACCGAGCGCGGCCGCGAATGCATCCAGCACGCCATGGACGTGCACGGCGGCAAGGCCATCATCATGGGGCCGAACAACTACCTGGGGCGCAACTGGCAAGGGGCACCGATCTTCATCACGGTCGAAGGCGCCAACATCCTTTCGCGCAACCTGATGATCTTCGGCCAGGGCGCCATCCGCTGCCATCCGTTCGTGCTCAAGGAAATGGCTTTGGTCGGCCGTGAGGACCGTGACCAGGCGCTGCGGGAGTTCGACGAGCTACTGATGAAGCACCTCATGTTCGCCGCCGGCAACGCGGCCAGCACGTTGGTGTTCAACCTGGGGCTAGGGCGCTTCGAGTCGGTACCGGGTGATGCATTGAGCCAAGGGTATTTCCGCGCCCTCAACCGCCAGGCTGCCGCTTTCGCCCTGCTGGCCGACCTGTCGATGATGCTGCTGGGTGGCGCGCTCAAGCGCCGCGAACGCCTGAGTGCGCGCCTGGGCGATGTGCTCAGCTACCTGTACCTGTCCAGCGCCGCGCTCAAGCGCTACCACGACCTGGGCTCACCCGAGCACATGCAGCCACTGCTGCGCTGGGCCATGGAAGAAAGCCTGGGCCAGGCGGAAAAGGCGCTGGACCGGCTGCTCGACAACTTCCCCAACCGATTTGTCGGTTGTGTTCTGCGCGTGCTGGTGTTCCCCTTCGGCCGCCGCCATACCGGGCCGAGCGATGAGCTGGATGCCGAAGTGGCGGCGCTGATCGGCCGCAGCAAGGGCGACCCGGCGCTGGAGGAATTGCTCGCCGGCTGCTTCCGCCCCCAGGCCGAGGGTGACCCGGTGGCAGCATTGCAACGGGCCTGCAACCTACTAGACGAGACTGCGCCACTGCACAAAGTGCTGCATCAGGCGCTTAAGGAGGGCAAGGTACAGCCGGCACCTGGGCAGTCGGCCATCGATGCGGCAGTCCAGAGTGGTGCATTACAGGCTGACGAGGGTCAACGCTTACAGGCGGCGGAGCAGGCACGCCGGGCAGTGATCGATGTGGATGCCTTCGACAAGGCGCAACTGCTTCCGGAGCAGGGCAAGGTGCGATGAAACAGGGGGCCGTTTTGCGGCCCCTTCCCCAACCGGCGTATACTCCGGCCCCGTTTCAACCACCCCGAGGACCGCCCCCATGGCCACCCCCCATCAGGCATACCACCTACAACTTCTGAACCACCTGCGCACCATTCTGGCTGCCCTGGGGGAAGCCGAGCAGGTACCGGAGGAAAGCCACGTCCTGTTCCTCGAGCGCTTTGACGAGTTGTTGACCCTGCTACCGCAGGACCCACTGGAAAGCCAGTACCTGGGCCAGGACCTGATCTGCCAGGTCATCCAACGTTACCCGCAAATCGCTCACCTGGTGCCGCGCGACCTGCTGTGGTTCTTTGCCGGCGATTGCCTGCACTTCATGCCGGATGAAGAACTGGCCTTGTACCAGGCACTGGAAGAACGCCGCTACGAATGCGAACAGCGCGGCGAGGCATTCGACTGGTTCGAACAGAAGCAGCTACTGGCGTCGGCAACAGCTGATACCCGCCACTAAGCTCGCGAAGTACCGCTATGGCGAAGGCGTGTTGAACTACACAAGCGCTTCCCTTTTTTCCCGGGAAGCTCAGCCTTCGCCTACAGACCCCCTGAGTTGCCCTGCGTACTCTGCCGACGCGCTGAGACACATGAGTTTCCAGCGATCAACCAGACAGGGTTCATCCAATGAAAAAAACACTATCCGTGCTTGCACTTAGCCTCTGCAGCAGCGCGGCAATGGCCTCGATCATCAACTTCGAAGGTACTGTCAGCGGGCCTGGCACCTGCCCGATCGAAGTCGTTACCCCTGGCGGCCCAAGCCTGCCGCTGATCCACCTGGGCAACTATAATACGTTCAACTTCACCAAGGTCGGGGAAGAAACCTCTCCGAAACACTTCGCATTGCGCGTCCCGGCAAGCTGCGTGACCGGTACTCAACAGGCCTACGCGACCTACCAGGCAGGCTACGGCGCCGACCAGACCAATCCCAACCTCTATGCCCTCAAAGACGGCCTGGGCTACAGCACCGGCCTGGGCCTGGCCATCAACGACCTTGCAACCCGCCTTGCGCCGGGTACTGAGTCGATGAGCTACGAGGTTAACGACACTACCGACACCGACATGGTGTTCTCGGCGCGCCTTGTCACCACTTCGGCAACAGTGACCGAGGGGCAGATCGACACCAACGTCTCGTTCTCTGTCGATATTCGCTAATTCAAGCCCCCTGGCACTGCCAGGGGGTATTTCGTTTCGCCAATGAAACCGGCCCGACCATGTCTACTACTCTGCTGCGCAAGTACGCGCTCAGCTTCGCCTGTCTGGCGACGCTTTCTTCAACCACCGAAGCGGCCTTGACGATCAGTGCCACGCGCGTTGTCCACCCTGGCGACCAACACAGCAGCTCGATCGTTGTCGCCAACCCAAGCAACATTACCTACGCCACGCAAGCCTGGGTCAACACCGCAGCCGACGACACCAGTACCGCTGTCCCCTTTGCCGTATCCCCGACCTTGTTCAGGCTCGACCCTAAGCGTGAACAACTGGTCAAGATAAACGCACTGCCAAACAACCTGCCCACCGATCGAGAATCGCTGTTCTACTTCAATGTTCAGGAGATCCCCCAGATAGACAGCGGCCAGGACAACGTACTGAAAATCGCCCTGCGCACCCGCATCAAGCTGTTCTATCGGCCCAGCCAGGTGAAGGGTGTGCCCGAGCAGCACCTGGACAGCCTGCAGTGGTCATTGGCAAGCAACAACGGCAAGACCTTCCTGCAGGTCCTTAACCCCACGCCCTATCACTTCACCTTTGGGCGCTTGGAAGTGGGCGCACCGGGCAAAATCGAAAAAATCGATACCGCCTTGATGGCCATGCCTATGCAGACGCAGTCCTTTGAACTGAAGACAACCCAGGCCAGCAAGGGCCTTCAAGTACAGTTCACCACGATCAACGATTATGGCGGCACCACACGCCTGGTAGAAAAACCGCTATCCGTAACGGCCATTTAGCACGACCGCTCAATCGCGCAGGCCCAGGTCAAGCAGCGGGAAGTTTGCTTCTTCTGGCCAGGTCTCGCCCTGATCAAAACTGACAAAAACCCTGACGCTTAACTTGTCGCGCTTAAGCGACATCAAAAAAGGCTTGGTCGCCTTGACCGTATCGTCGAACCCCAAGCCGTTTTGCACCTCCGCCGGGGTCAAGGCATGTTCTTTGAGCACTTCTTGCGTCGATGGCTGCCCCTGGGTGTCCACGCCGCCGACGACCAAGGTGACCCTGTGATCCGCATGAATGTATTTCCAGGCAGCAAGGGTAATGGTCAAGCCATCAGCCGGGACCTGGGACAGGTAGACCGTATCATTCGAGGATGGGTGAACGTCCGGCCTGGGAAGCCCTTGATTCAAGGGCAAGCACAACACTAACCGGGATAATGACGTATGAACGTTACCACCCGTTGTTTCTGTCACCTCAAAATACACAGTCAGCACCTTGCCACTGTGTGGCGCGATCCTGTCCAGCGGGATCTCGTACTCATGGGGGAAGCCCGACGCTTCTGCACTTGTCTGATAGCTGCCCACACGCCCAGGCTCGCCCCAGAAAACCTCGATCGTTTCACCGGGTAACGCCGCCCCTGTTGGCACCTTGACCCGCATGTAAGTCATGCGTGAATTCAGGTCCAAAACAACCTGCTGCTCCTCTCCCACAGCATGGGAAACCTCTGGCCAGCTCAAATCTCTGGGCACCGGCGCCGCATCGACCTGCAACTGGACGACTTTCGGCTCCACTGGCGTGCTTGGGTTACCGGCATAGTCACATAGCAGGTAGTGTGCAAAACGCGCCCCATCCCCTCGATCCAGGATGACATCGCCAGGAATCTCCACTGTGACGGGGAGATCCCCCTGCTCGAGGACTTTTTCGGCGACAAGATTGTTTTCATACAATTGCGTGTCCCAGAACCAGCGAATATGGTCTCCAGGCACAAAGGTCTGATAATCCGGAAGCAGAGCGATAACAGGATCGTGACGATTTAGGTAATCCTCCGTTATGCCATCTCTCATCACCTCATCATCGAACAACAGGGCCCCGCGGTCCGCCCCCAGGCTGGGCCCCGTCAAGTCCAGGGTTATCGTTAGCGGGGCCGAATCCTGTTCAGCCCCGTTGTACGCTTTGACCCTGTAGGTCAAATCGGGCGTAGCGTCATTCTTGAGATCTTGAACGGGAATCTCGACGAAGTAATCATCTGCGGCAATGGGTGCCGTCCATTGCTTGAGCGCACCTACCTGTACGCCGTCCCACATCAGCATAAGTGTCTCTGGCCTCCCAGGGGTTGGGGGCGAACCACTGTCCCAGGGCGTGACATCCACACGTAGGGGGGCTTTGAGCAAATCGAGAGGGATGACGTTCAGCGCGCCACCCACCAGGTTTGCAAGCGAGCCTTCCACCCACGGTGGAGGAAAAAGCGCGTCCGACTTGTTGCTTGGCATCACTCAACCTCCAACGTGAATGGTTTGCTGCTATAAAGGTGCCTGCTGCTTACCAGCTGTAACGCACGCCCAGGTTGGCACCCCAAGGTTGTTCCAGCGCCTTGCCATTGCTGTAGTCGAAATCGGCATGCAGTTGCAGGCGCTCCGTCAGCGATACCGCTACCCCCATGCCTAGCTCCGCGCGCGAGCCTGACAGGTCGTTGTCGAAACGGTGATCGTTGACCTTGACCAGGTTGTTGTTGGCGAATTCGTGCACATAAGCCAGGCGCACATAAGGTTGCAGCCACTGCCCACCCTCAAGCTTCAAGGTACGCCCCGCCGTGGCGCCGGCCTTGCCCAGCACCGAGTGCGTCGTATCACCGTCGGCCTTCAAGCCATTGTCCAGGTGGTAGTCCTTGCCCTGGATACCAACGACCGACAGTTGCCCGAAAGGCTCGACGAAATAGCCATCATTCAGCGCCAGGTGGCGACCGAACTCTACCGACGCCCCCACGCCAACGTTGTCATAATCGCCCTCGGTACGCTGGCCATCACTGAGACTTACCTTGGCCTGGTTGTCGAAGCGGTTCAGCTTGACCACGCTGTCGAGGTAATAGCCGGTCTGGGCATCCAGCCAAGTGGCATACAGCCCCAGGTAATAGCTTTTCACCTCGCCCGAAGCGCCTCGGGTCAGGTTCAGGTCTGAGCTGCTGTAGCCCGCCATAACCCCGGCCAGCCATTGACCATCGCCCCACGGCAACGGCGTATCGGCCCCCAGCGAGAAGCCCTGCTGAACTTGGCTGTAGGGCGTACCGGTCGAGGCCGAAACGTTATATTTGCTGCCATAGCTGCGGGCCCACAGGCCCGCATTGCGCTCGTCAAGCCGCAACTCACCCATGCGGCTGCGCAGGGAAGACAACTCGCCGTACCACACCGTGGGCGCAGTATTGAACAAGGCCATGGCCGCCTCGGTACCTGGGCTTATCGTTTTGGTCGCGCCATCCAGGAACCAGTCATTGCCGCGCTGCACAAGGCTATAGGAGAACGCCCCGAGGTCCACCGGGCCGTTAAGCAGCGAGAACTGCGCATCCCCCGCCGCCGTATGAACCAGATGCAGGCTGTTTTCCTGCGTGGGTTCATTGCCGCTGCTGCCGATCAGCAGACTATGGTTGCCGGTTGCCGTGCCGGTGATGTCCAGGAAGTCGGTTTCGCCTGTACTGAAATCGGCATCCATGATGAACGTGCCACTGCCCGACAAGTTGCCAAGGGTCAGGCGCTGGTACTGCGTGGCTTCACCGAAACGTACCGCCCCCCCCGCCATGGCCAGTTGTGCGACCTCACTGTCCTCGACCATGTTCCAGCGCCCGCCGTCATTCAGTGCCAAGCTCTCGACATTGGTCAGGCGCCCGGTCAGGCTGGCCTGGTTGCCCAAGGTCAGCTTGGCGCTGGAACCGTCCTCCACCAGGACATCACCTACCAGGTTGCTACCCTCCACCAGCATCGTAGCGTTGGAGCCGTTCGCCACTTCCAGCAGGTTGCCATTGCTGCCAACCAGCGTAGTACCGCCGCTGATGGTGATCGCCGCATCGCCGGGCGCCTGGTTTGCGCTACCCACCCGGATGGCAGCGCCATTCTGGCCCTCCACCCGCGAGCCCTGCAGATTGAGCGATGCAGCTTCAGTCGAAAGCGCATCGCCCACCACCCGGATGCCATCCGTGGCACTGGTCAGCTGGCTGTTGGTCGCATCCAGCCGAGCATCGCCAAATAGCAAAGCAGCACCGGCTGCCCCGGTACTCACCAGGGTGCTGTCGGTCAGGGAAAGATGAGAACTCCCGGCCACCCTGGCACCGCCGACCCCGCCTTCGATATGGCTGCCCGTTACCGACACCGTTGAACCCGCCGTCGCACTGCGCAGTACATCGAGGCCAAACAGGTTGCTGGTCAGGCGCGAGCCATTGGCGATGGTTGCCGAAGCACCGCCATTGACCATGACTGCAGCGACACCCGTGGCGGATACCGTGGAGCCCTCAAGCTGTAGACCTCCGCCTGTGCGCACGTCGATCTGCTGAGTGGTAGCCCCCTCGGCTACCAAGCGCCCGCCGTCATTGACCCTGTAGCTGTCAACCGGGGTACTGGCACCAATTTGTTGCTCATCGTCCACCAGCGTCAGGGCACCTGCAGGCCCAGTGAAGAGCACAGCAGAGGCGCCTAGCAAGAGTTGCCCAATGGCTGACGCCAAGGGGGACAGGGTGAAGTTGCGCCTTTTGATCATTGCACTTTAGCCTCATCGATTAACCCGCAAACGGGCAGCAAAAACGTGAGCAAGGCTATTAAGAAATCACCCAGTCGCGAGTAGGAAAAGTCCTGTAATTGATGCGACTTTTCAGCAAACCCAGCCCGCATGCCGGATCGCCAACACTCAAGGACGAACAAGTGGGCATTCGGCGGTAAACGAGTGCATGGATACCACTGCCACGGCAGGCTCGGATGTGATCGTTTTACCATTACGTTCAAATGCATAAATGAAAGTCGCCAGCCCATCATAAGTAACTGCCTGATTGAACTCGTAAATCGGCTTCAGGCCATCGGCATAAGGGATTCGCCAAACGAACCCGGTGGGTGGGTTAGTCGCGTTCAACTGAATAGTTTTTTCAAACTTAGCATTTGGTATATCGAGCCCACCAGGAGAACTTCCCTGGGTCGCCGTCCAGGTCAGTGTCAAGTCTTCACCGTTGGCCAACCATTTGCTCAGGTCAGGGATATTGATACGCACATCAGGGTTAACATCAGTTGGATCCGCAGGGTCAAACAACGAAGTGCAGTTCAGCCACAGGCGCCCTCCGCCTACATAACCACCCAGGATCTCCGCAGCTTCCGGGTGTATGACAATAGCCTCCACCACAATTGGCTGAGGTCCAGAAGCAGCCTTGTTCGGCACACCTGCACGGCTGACTTCATAGTGAGCAAAGCGGTTGCCATTGTCGTGTCGAAGAATGTATGCCCACGGGATGGTCACTTTGATTTCGTTGCCAGGGTCGGCCTGCTCAAGTTGATAATCCGCTTCGATGACATGTTCATCGGTGTAGTAAAACTCAACCAGATCATCTTCCGCGAATGCAGCGTCGATCGTTACTCTCAACTCGGCATCGGCGCCATCATCGTTCTCGGTCAGGTGATTTTTCTGGTTATCATTGCCTCCATATACATCCGGCAGGGCCATTTGCGGATTTACAGGCCCCGGCCACTCCGGATCAGGGTCGGGCACGATCGGGCCAATGCGCTCAAGGTTGACATCGAATGTGTCACTCTCACCGCCCAATGGGTGATCGCCACGCCGCACTTCATACGTTACATCGACCGGTTTGACGCCTGTAGAGCCTTTGCCGTAAATATCCAGGATAACACTGGCAGGAATAGCCTGCTTGACCGGGAACGTACCCACTGCCCGCTCAGCGAAATCATGTGTGCCCCAATGGAGGGTAATCAGATCCGACGATTTGAAATGCTGGAAGGCATCAATCTGCACTTCTATACCTTTAAGCACGGCGTCCTGATCCACCACACCGTTGTTCATGTCTAACACCAGAGGCTTCTGGAAATCCGCCGGGACAGGCAAATTCCCTAGCGCCACCGTAACGCGCGTGGCCCTAGACACGGCACTGCGATTACCGGCCTTGTCCTGAAGAATGTAGGCGATAAGGATGCCACCGTCCCCCTCATCCTCAATAACATTCTGAGGCACCGGTATCGTCAGAGGCACTGTAGTGACAAGCGCGGTGCCGTCTGGTACCAGGTCACCCGGATCAACAGGCACTTGCTTGCGCCAGACCCACCCTACGGTATCTTTAGCATCCCAACCGGGATAAGTGGTGTCACTCGGAAGTGGATAGCCAGGCAATGTGAGCTCAACCGAACCAATATTGGTGTCTAACACGGCAGCAATAGCCGGGAATGGATTGGGCATTTGATTGGGGTAGGGAGCGACACGATCAAAGATCAAGTGTAACGGGGGAAAATCTACAGGATGGGGGTTGTTATAAGGGACGACCCTGATAAAAAAAGTATGACCGCCTTCACCCCATCTTTTTACCTGATCCTTATCCAGAGTAACGTCAAAGGGGAAAACACTGTTTCTATCATACTGACCATTGTGCAGCTCCTCCTCGGCCCCACCGTCTGGCAGATGCAACAGCCACATCTGGTCAAACTCCCCTACATTGGGATCACCTGCTGCACCCCAATCAGTGATGGTCAAATCAATATCGACTGCATCATCTGTCAAGGCCGAGCTCAGCATCGTATTATCGGTGGGGTCTGCTATCAGGGCCGAATCGATCTGAGGTGAGACAGGCGCAAAAACACGCTTACGGCCTGAGGGCTTGCTTTTTTTACCGCTCACCTTTTCTTTAATTTTTACTTTAATTTTCCCTTTCAATTCTACTTTCATATTAGACACTCAACATAAGGGGCTGCGCGGACAGCTACGTGATCATTGAAATCCACATCCTCCCCCCGCACAACTGGCAAATTTGTCAGTTGCCAACATGGCCGTTATATTATCTGCGTACCGGCCAAAACAAAAAAACCCGCGCTAGCGCGGGCTCTCAAGGGGTAGCAAGGCTACAAGCACAGGATCAACTCTGCCCACTCAAACGATCAACACCATCATAGTAATAGTTCGAGGTCCCCCCCGCCTTGACGACTGACCTCAGCCTACCCGTGGCGTCATATTCCATTTCCATGCCCTCACCATCGTCTTCAAGGTTGCCGTCATCGTCATACGTCAACCTCTGCTCGGCTGTATACCCTTCATAGCTATTGGTTATTTTGCTGAGCTGCGCAGGGTCTTCATATTCGAAGAAGTACTCGGCCACATTTTCACCCGGCGCGTCCGTGTCTTTATCTGTCAGTTCGGTGATAACCAGCACAATATTGTCCAGGGCATCAAACTCAAATGCCTGGCCACGGATCACATGCCCTTGCGGGTCGACTGGGGCCAATTCGCCACTGCATTTATAGTCATACAAGCGACCGCGACTCTCGTACGCATAGACCTCGTTCCTGAGCCAGTTTTCTCCGTTCAGCACACCGCCAGCTCCCGAATTAAAGGGCTTGTGCTTTGCGTAGATGTTTTTCAACCGCTCATTGACATCTGCAGACGCGGCAGGTTGAAACACCTTGCCCCGAACACGATCAGCGTACACCTCGGCTTGTCGCCGCTGGTCTTCTCCCGGCTCCCCTGGCCACAAGGTTTTCACCACGATGCGGTCACATTCATCGTACCGCTGGGTCAACGTCTGTATCTCACCCTTCATATCGAAACGGCGAAGCGTCTCACGATCGAAATCGTCATATTCCAACTGAGTAATGAGGAAGTTGTCGCCATCACGCGTTGCGATTTCCGACGTTCTGCCCAGCGTGTCGTACGCGAACATTGCTACCGTCGAGCCCAGCGTGGTCTGCAGCAAACGCCCGGCCGCGTCATACTCATAGTCTTGCACCTGGCCCAGCACATCGGTGTAGCTCAGCATGCGTTCGCGGTAGCTGAATGCATACTGCATTTCAAAGACTTCGTCGCCCTCCTTGCGCCTCTCCAACTTCATCTGCCCGGTACTGAAATACTCCCTTTCCAGGGTTTGCCCATCTTCGGTACAGCTCAACAGCCGGGCGTTTTCCGAATCGTACTGGTAATCAGCCGTGAACCGGCTGGATACTCGCTTTAGCGGCTCTTCACCCAACACGGGGTTATATTCGTAATCGACCCATTGCTTGGAGGGCGTAAACACCCTCTCCGGCCGGTTTTGCCCAGGTTTATAGTACAGACTGCGCTTACGCCCACCCGTATCAGACTTGTATAGCCGCTTGAGGCCATCGAAGGTTTGTGTGCCCAGCTCGATGCCATTGACACCGATGTATGCCGGAAGGTCGCCACTGTCGAAGTCCGCATAGCGGCGGGTTACCACCGACCTGTCGGGGAGGGTCTGCTCCAGCAACCGGCCGAAGGGATCGTAAGTACTCAGCGTGACGGACTGATCGGCCGCCACTTCCCGGGCCACACGCCCCAGGCCATCGTAATGATAGGTATGTTGGCTGTATGCAACGGTATCGTCCCTGGACTTGAAGCGCCTGACCTGGGTGGGTTCATCGAACCGGTTGAACCAAGTTTCGGTCACGCCACTTGCGTCAGCGCGATCTTCTGACTCCCGCCAACTGCGCTTGATAGGCATAAACGCCGAGTTCTGGTTACCCACCGGGTTCGTCTCTTCAACGTGGCGGATAGCATCAGGCCCAATTTGCCACGCCTGCTGGCCCCAGTCATCGTAGCCATAGCGCACCGTCAACGGCAGGTCGACTGGACGGTGAACCCCCTGCTCGGAAACCTCATCCGCCATCCAGTCGTATTCGGTTTCTTCCTCAAGTTGGCCGTAAGCGTTGTAAACAGCCGAATAGCTCTTGCGATACGCCTGGCGTCGCCATACTTCGGCACTATCGGCGTCCATACGCTCCTCTTCGAATACACGGCCCAAACCATCGAGTTTCGATCGGGTCGTTACGCGCTTGACATCGCTCGACGTCTGCACAGCCGGTTCGTCAAGAACCGCCAGCACATAGCTGTAAGTGCGATAGGCCCTGTAAATGGGATCGTTGGGTGCAACGGTCTCACTGATCACACGGGCCAGTCGATCATAGGCATAGGCAATTTCCACATCGTTGTCATCCCGGTTGAACAATGGCTCACCGATCAATGCCGAGTGCTTCAGGACGATAGTTTTCTGAACATCGCGAAGGGTGCCGTCTTCCAGCGCTTGGCCATGATCGAAGCCCGTCACCACTTGAGTGGTCACCAAGGCTGGATGGTGTTCCACGACCTCTGTCGTGTAGGTGTACGACGTGGTCGTATCCTGGTCGCCCATGGTGAAAGTCGTGATGCTTGGCCGCCCATAACTCAACAAGTCCGCTGTGGATTCATGGTAATCGGTAAGCGAATGGCTCAGCGGTACCGGCACCTTGGCGTCACCTTGCAGCTCAAAAAAATGCTGTTCTTTTTCCACGAGCCACTGTTTGGCAATATAGTCGGGCGTGCCGTCGGGCAGCGGAACCGGGTCGAGCGCTTTATAGACGAACTGCGTGCGCGTGGTTGCGGCCTCGCCTACGGATGATGGGTTAATGGTCTGGCTCTTGCGCCAGCGCACAAAGTTCTGCGGGTCTGCCGGGCAACTGCCCAGCTCGCCTGCAGCGGGGTAATATTCGTACAACGTCTCGACGCCCGTGGCGGGCACTTCGCTTATCAGGTTGCCAAACACGTCATAGGTGGTAGCGTGTTCGGCCTTGCCAATCGCCGCATTTCCCTCCACTTGCCAGGTCTGGGTCGAAAGGCTCGCCAGCTGGAAGTTCGCAGGTTGCTTTATGAAGGGCTCCGCCGGATTGCCAGGGTATTGGCTGACCGTGGTATTCACACATTGGCCCTGAACCTGTTTTACCTCGACACTGCGGTGGAAGCGGTCGTAGGTTGACAAGACGGTGCGATCCGCCTGTCCTGGGCAGCGCTCGGTGGTTTTACTCCAATAGGAATAGTTGGCATCCGTCACCTCGTAGAGGTTATCGCGGCCATTGTTGTTCCAGACGATTGAGCTGCCATTGCCCACGAAGTTGGTCGTGGAATAGTCATACTCGGTCACTGTATCGGGTTGGCCAAAACCCGGAACAATGCGGTGGCGCTTGACCCGCGGCAAATATTGCTCAACCCCTGGGAGCTTGTGGCCAGGGTCACCGTCAACACCGTACTCGATATGCTCGACCGCGCCCGTCGGCGTTCGCACCCGGCTCACACAGGTTTGCCCATGCACCTGCTGGTAGGAAAACTCCCAGTACGCCAATTCATCGGTGGGCAACACCACACGTTCCAGCCGCCGCCCGTTGAACTTGAGGGTGTAACTGGCCCTCGCCTCCGGTTGATCCGGGTACAAGGTGATGACCATATCGCCCGAGTACTCAATCAACAACAGGCGAGCTGGCCGCCCCCCACCCACACCTGAATCAAACACTTCACTCAGGCAGGGGGTACCTGGCAATTGCGGATTGTCACGATAGACGAACTCCAAGCAACGCCTTGAATCGGCATAGATTTTTTTCGGCAGCATCAACTTCCTTGTACCGATATTAACGGGCTGCAGCACTTCCGTCAGTGGTGTGTCCTTGTGCTCGACCCGGTACAGCCCATCGCCATCCTTGTGAAAATGGAAAGAGTCCAGCTTTTTCTCGCTAATACTCTCCACGCCGTCCACTGTAAATCGCTCACCGGTATACAGCGAAAGTGCCCCTCCCCCGGCAGGGTAGGCATCCTCGATGAAACTACTTAGATTGATATCCCAACCTTGCCCATATCCAAAGTCCCCCGCCCCCATCGAGCTATAGCTGAGCCTCAATGGAAACTCCACCCCCCCAAGATAGTCACCACGCAACACAGGCAACGCGATACTCAGGCCATACTGGCCTGTACGCGGATCAACACCATTACTGATGAAACTCAAGAAATTGAACGCACCGGAATGCAACGCCGTTTTACCAGACATACCAAGCCTCCTAAATAATCCATTTGATTAGTTGATCGCGTAAGTCAGCTTGTCGCGACTACCCTGCAGACCATTCGCCAAATGGAATGAAACCCTGAGCTTATGCCAATTACCGTTCTGATCCATCAGGCGGAACGACAAGGGCTTTTCCAGTTCGGCTCGCCACTGCCTTTCAATGGGGTTTTCTTTGTCGTAAATAATAGGCAGGTCCGATACCCGGTGCAGAGCAAAACAAACGTCGCCCGCCGCAGCTTTATAGTCATCAAGCAGCTCTGTATCCAAATAGGTATCGAGCTGGGTTTGGTATTGCACCAACGCCTGCAACAAGCCGTCATGTACAAGGTATTTTTCAGGGTCCTCTGGGTTGTCTGTTTCGTTACCGAGCTGGCTGTTCTCACGAACAAATGGGGTGAACGCATAACCGGTAAAACTGCAGTACTTTTCCCTTCGCTGATCAGACTCCCAGCGCATCGTCGACACGGGGCTGTCGTCTTCGAACTTCAGCCTGAGAAACTTCAGTGTCTGGAAGGCATCATCTTTTGCTCCCGCCAGTATCCAATAGTCGGTGGTATCGTCTACCTTGTGAAAGTCTTCATCACCCACGCCTTCCCAGCCTTTCACCGGGACACGCGTGAACGTGTAGGCATCCCTGGAAAAAACAGGCACGGACTCAGCAACCACCGTTACTTTCTGGGTACCGTCGACGTAATCGGTAGAGCGATAGACTGCATTATCGTCACCTTTGAACTGGGCAGCCACTTCCAGCGTGCCAACGGCGGTACTCTGCAGGAAAAACCGCTTGTATCGGGTACTGTCTTCCCCTCGCGCGCTGCCCTGCATAACCTGAGTACGTGATCCCACCCGATTGGCACTATTATTCACGACCCAATTTTTAGGGCCGTCGCCTGGTTCAAGGCCTTCTTCACCGTCAGGTAGGAATTCAAGCACCTTGCCGCCCTCAACGTTGTACAGTTTGAGGCTGGCGAGTTCTTTATCGCTGATCGGTGGCGAAATAACCCCCGGCCTATCAACTTTTGTCTCGATGGTTATTCTTACTTCAATCTGCTGCATACCGTTGGCAAAACATTTGCCAACGCTGAGCAGTTCGACGGCAAACCTGAGAAGGCCATCCCAGCTACTGGCCACGGGTGCGGCGGTTGCGACCGGTCGGTGTTCGATGATTGCGTACCCGTTCCGCGAGTCATTGTAATCGGCCATTACTACGGTAACCGGCAATTGGGCGTTCTCGGGGGGGGTATAGACACCGTTCTGGTCTACATCACCTTCTCCAAACACATGCCACGTCAGGTCGCTGGGCGCATCCGTGACTTTGAATGGCACGGTGGCGTTGGGCTTGTAGCCCGCCACATAGAATGGCTCGACAAAATAGCGCTGGGGCCAGTTCACGATTACCACTGTCGCCTCGGCATAGGCGTTCGTTCGAGTATCCGTGACGCGAATGACCTGGAACAGGATTTCGGGTTTACCTGGTTCGATCATTGCCGGCGTGAAACGGGCCTTGCCATTACCCAGGTCTTCCAACCTGCCCAGGTCCAACTCGTATGCGCTGCTGTGGTCGCGCTTGTCGAGGTTACCGGCCCGTCCCGGTCCTCGTGAAGCGCGTAATGCTTGCGGTGTATCGATCTTATCCCACTTAAGGGTACCGCCATTCACGCTTGAGGCAGACAGTTCGATCGGCACTCCATTGGCGCCGGTGACCATGATTCGAGGGGATATCTGCACCGGCTTGACGTGCTCGACCACCACCGCACTACGTGACTGCTCACTGCCACTGCCATCCAGGTACTGCCCCGTCACCACCGAAACCTGGCTATCGGCGATGAACCGATCTGCATCGCCCGACGAATAAATGCCGGCGGCGCTAATTGTGCCACTGGCAGAAACACTCCTCAGGTTAGCGGTTGCCCACGCCGTGACGGGCGTAACCCCATTGAGCGCGAAGGGCACGCTTCCCTGCGCCACGGTACTTGCCGTGGCTGGGTCTACCCGGTAGGTGTTTTCTGTGGGCGAAATCTGACCAAAGCCGACCACATCGGCTGGCTCGTACTTGTCAGCGTCTTCGTACGTGTAGCGATACGCGTTGGGTATCCGTACCGGCCTGAGTACCTGAGCCAATGGCTCGCCACGCTTGCGATCGTTGATTGGGTCAAGCAACAGCGAGCATGAATGCTCGGCCCCTGTGGCGGCTGTGCCGGGACTTAGATAGGGGAAGTTGTTGCCGGGTTGCGGAAGCGTGCCCTGCAGCAGATGAGAGCGTAACTGCATCATCAACACCACCGCGCCATCGCCTTCGCTAGCGGCCTTGTCCTTGAACAGTTTGTCTGTCTTGGCCCCCCAAGGTGCCCTCTGGGTCAAAACCTTGATGCTCTTGGGCGACATCGACGCGTAATCTTCGCCATCGAACTCGACCAAGGTATAGACCTGGCGAGCGCTAGGTTGGTTGAGCCAATGGTCGTAAACCGCTTTGCCTATCTGTTTCGATGCATAGTCGGTGGTACCCAGGTCACATTGCAGCGTATCGGTCCGAGCATCTGAAAGCGCCAGCACCAATTGGGTATACTGCCCGCTCACGCTTTGCTGCAGTTTCAGCTCTATGTGCGCGCTGACCGCATAGCGCATGGCCTCATTCACACTGTGAGCCCGCAACAGTACAGGCGGGCTGCCCGGCAAATAAGCATGCTGAATGTAATCGCCCGAGAGCAGGGTCATTCGCACGGTCGTGACGGCCGACAGCAAGTTGGCCTCTTCGAAATACAGCTGTGGCGGGCCAAATACCAGGTTGCGAAACTCGCCACGCAACTGGCCGCCCTCGTCCAGGTCAAACGCCATGCTCATGGGTTCGATGAACGTTTGATTGGTATAGCTTTGTAGCCACTGGTCCGACAATAACTGGTTGATCTGATCTCGCCCCACTTGGGCAATAGCAGACCAACCCGCCATGACCGTGCCGCCAGCCAGCTGCTGGAGTATCTGTTCTTTAGTAAGGTTTGTCACGACCAATCCCTCGCTTCATCGAGCCTGTTCAGCCCTGCAAATAAATTCAAGCGGCCCGCTTTAAGTGGCCGTTCCTTCACTGTTTCAACACGGCAAATAACCGAGCGCATCCCGACAACGCTCACCTTCATACCTTGAGCGTCAGGTCTAGTTTCGGAAAGTCCGTCCATTGGACGCCATCGAAACTGACACTGGCCCAAACCAAAAATTTTTGGTCCGGCTGTAGCTTGCTCAACAGCTCATGAGTCAGTAAATCGTCTACACCCTCTTTCACCTGCAACTCGGTAACCGGCACCTGATCGCGCAACACTTCCGTTACCGGTACCGACCCAGCCCCTATACCACTAAGGTGAATGCTCAGTAGCTGGTCTTTCTTGATAAATAACCAGGGTTCCAACTTCAGCCTGCCACCCGCGGGCACCAACACCAGCTCTTCATCGGCGTTTGCATCCGGGCAATCAATACGTTCATACCGTGTTTCATCCACCGGCAACACCAGCAACTTCACCGCTTTACTATCCCAATGAAGCCCTGTATTCGTTTCCACTATCCGATAAAAAACTTCGAACCGCTTGGACGGCGTGACACCCATATTGGCCGGGACAAACTCGGCAGGCACGTTGAATACCAACGGGCCTTCCGCATCTGGGTATTGAATGATTGTTCGGCCACCGTTCGGGTCGCCTTGCCAGTGCACTTCAACGTGTTCATCCGGGCGCAGATCGGCTTCGCTGGGGATGAGGACGTAGGCCCCATTTCTCCTGATATCCCAGGCATTGATATTATATTCATCTGCCGCACCGGCATTTGTGCTGTCCCTGACAGTAGGCATGGGAGGCACTGCGCGAGGCGCCGTCACGTCCAGTGGCACTGCGTGTGACGTCAACGAGGCGCCTTCACGCGCGTACTGGTAAAAAACCTGTACTGCCCCCAGGCTGGCAAGTAACAGTGCCGGTTCGATCAGCAGGGAAAATCGCCCGGCGACCAGGCTGCTTTCATCCAGACGAATAACTTGCACGCTGGCTTCGCCCGACGGCAACACCCAGGCCAGCAGCAAATAGTCACCTACGGCAGGCTGCGGATAACCGTCGATGATAATCGGTAAACCGTCTGGGTAGTTGCCAGGATCAATTTCGCTACCACCACCATTGCCCACCTCAGGTGCGGGCAATAATGTACCCGTGTCCACTGCGTCGCTGATCAAGAACGTTTGCGTACGCGAGGGTGTAAGTTCGCGACCGTCCTTGAGTTTAACGGTATAACTCATTTCAAGACGCCCATCCACATCGACTGCATTCAGGTCCGATTTGGGTATCAACCATTCCAGCGGCTCACCGTTGAACTTCTGTTCCGGGCGCAATGACTTTTCCAGCTTTGGCAACTCCAACCCCGTACTTCTGAAGCGTCGAACTGTCAATGTAACCTGATCACCATACTGAATGGCCTGGTAAGCAGCCGTCACCACGTGGGCATGCTGCTGCAACTCATCCTTATTGATCTTCAAACCGTGCGATTGCAGTACCTGCACCACCGGCAATCTACCGGGGCCACGCACACCCACATAACAAAACTGCCGCATGGACTCTGGCGCTGTCACATCATTAACTTGGTACGACAGGAACGCATAACCGCCACTGGCATTCGTCACGGTCCGATTGTCTATCTGTAAAACTACATTATCCGGGTCTTGTACCAGGGTGACCTCCCTGACCAAGTCAAATGGGACACCCTCCCGATCCACCCCTAACCAATTGGAGTAAACAAGGTCTCCGTGACTCAGCCCTGCCCCTCGAATAACGGCGCTGAGGCTGTCGCTACCCAAGCGGTCCAGGTCCACTTCAAGGCTCTGCGTCAACCCTTCAATGACCGGCTTGGGATGGATGAAAGTTGCGCCCCCCCCCACGCTGTCGATCGCGCGGTTTTCCGCTTTTGAAATCATTGTTCTTACTCCATATCAGGCTTACCGGAACCAAGTTTTACGCCTGCAACCGGTGCTCGACCACTGGCAAAAATACTAGGCCCAAGCCCGTGCCCGGCGGCACTGCACGTCTTGGCTGGGCCTGCGCCCTACCTGTTATTTATGCCAGGTGCCAACCGAATCCAGCTGTTTTAGCCTGAGCGTTACCGGGCCATCCCTGCGAGGAGTGGCCTGCTAATCAGCAGCTTGATCAATAAACAACGGAGTTCGACCATGATAAATACAACACGGGGAAGCCGTACCCACCGCGCCCCATCCCCGCCTCTTCTCTTGACGTTAACGTTCATTTTTTGTGGCTTAATTACCCCCTATGCCAGCGCAGGTACAATTACCCTGATTTCAGCGCCAACCGGAGACTTTGGGGAACGCCGTTGCACCGTGGATATCCCCCCAGCCGGTGCAGGAAAAACATTAAAACTCTCCGTGGCGGAGCGCGGGGGGATAGGCGTGGGTAATTGCTATGACATCAAGCCCAGCGATATCGTGATGCACGATATTCCCTCCTCCGCAGAAATCCTGCTGACCGATGATTGGTTGTGCGACACGAAATTAGACGATACGTTTTACACAGAGGACGACCCCGAAGATAACAAAAGCTTCGTTATCCGACTAGAGACGACGCGCAATCCCTCGCAACTCCCTGAAATTGGCATTGACCGCCTGGCAGAGTTCGAGGTAGGCAAATACATTGACTACACCAACGATGCCGGCGAAAAACCTGTCGGTTTCAAACTGGCCGCCAAAACCCACAATGACGCAGGAAGAATCACTAGGAAACTGAGTTGCCTGCAAATAAACATTTCCGAAGACTCCAACACACCAACACTCACGCCTGTGCCCTTGGGCGAAAAGACGACCACCACGATAGAAAAAGAACACGACCACGAGTTTGATTGCGCAAGCGACGAAGTCATGGTCGGCCGTGCGCACAGTGGCGATGAACACGGTGATCATAAAGATGACTGGACGAAATACACCTGCCAGACCGTGAAAGGCGATGGGAAGGTGAAGATTGTGATTAAACAGGATTATACCGCCGCCAGGATCTCTGAATGTGGCAGGCGCAAACCTGAAAGCACGAGCGAAAAACAGCCCGACAAAAGCTGTACAGAAGCCGTTACTTACAACAAAGATAAGGTCGACCCCATTTACTTCACGTGCCCGACGGACAGCGTGATGGTCGGGCGCGGCCATAAAGGCGATGAAACTGGGTACACCACCTACCGCTGCGCCACGCTTTACAAAGACACGGAAGCTGTCGAAAACAAAATGATCGTCGTACCCGGTGATTGGGAGAAGGAAGTCAAGGAGTCAAATTCCGATTTCACCTGTGGCCTTGGCAAAGTCATGATCGGCCGCGCGCACAAGTCCGACGAAAATGGCCCTACCAAATACCGCTGCGGCCAGCTGTTCTACCCAACCAACCCGACAACGCAGGTGACCCCATGAGCAGCATGGCCGCGCACTCCAATGCCAATAACTTCGCCGTCGAAAAGCGTGTCGACCCACGTACCGGCCAATATGGGCTGAGCATCGCGATGCGTGAACTGGTTGCCGACAGCGGCGCCGGTGCCAGTTTCTCGCTAAACCTGGCCTACAACTCAATGGCCGCGGGCGATGTCGGGTATGGCGAAGGATGGGATTTGAACCTTTCCCGCTTTGTCGAGCATGCCTACCCTGAAGGCGGTGGCGCCCTGTCGCTGTTTACCGGCGAACAGTTCACCGTGGACGGCATCGAGAGCATCAGCGAGAAAAAACTCGATACCTTCCACTTCCACAAGGATGGCGAAGGGCGCTTCCGCGTCGTGCACCGTAGCGGCGTGGTCGAAATACTCGAAGAGATGGGCGCGGGCGCACAGCGTGCGGCCTTGCCGACACGCATCTACGCACCGTCCGGGCACTGGCTCGAACTCACCTACGCAAGCAACTCGGTTACCCCGGGTTGGTTTTGCTTGACGCACGTACACAGCGGGCATCCCGATGGCGCAGGTAAAGGCCGCCTGTTGCTGCAGGTCGCCTACGGCGGCACGACTGAGTTCACCCTGTACCCTGGCGCCGCTGATGTGCAAGCCAGCCAGGTACTGAAGTTCAAGGGGCGACAACTGCAGAATGTGGTACTGCCCGACCAGACTCAGTGGCAATTCGACTACCAGACCGTGCATGGGCAGACCTGCGTGACCAAAGTGGTCTCGCCCACAGGCGCTGTAGAGCACATCGAATACGGCATCGACGGGGATCCTGGCCATGCATTGCCGGGCGTCGACAAGAAGCTGCCACGGGTCAAACGCCATCGCGTTCAGCCAGGGCAAGGCCAGCCGGAAATGCGCACGGACTATGACTACTCCACTGAAAACTTCATGGGTAATGGCAGCACCATTACCTGGCGCAACAGCGGGCGCGACAATTTGTACGACGTTGTCGACCCAGGCTACAGCTATTGGTGCAAGACCACCCAGCGTTGCCCGGGCCAGGCTGACCGCACCGTCACCACCCACTACGACCGCTTCCACCGCAGCACCCAGGAAACCCGCGCTCAGGGCAAACAGGTCACCCGAACCCAAATCGTCTATCACGGCGAGTTGGGCGACCCCTTCAGCAAACAGCCGCCCATTTACCTGATGGCGAATACGGTAACGACCTCTTGGGAAATGGAGGACGATGCCAACAAAAAGCGCTTTGAAACCATCACCACCGAATACGATCGAGAGGGTAACCTCACCAAGGAAATTCAGCAGGATGGCGGGTACACCGTGCTGGAGTACTACGACGCCAACGGCGAACCTGGCAAATGCCCCGCTGATCCGAACGGCTTCAAGAAGCATGTAAAAAGCCAGACGGTCTACCCGAGCACGCTTGCCAACGTGGTAGAAGGCGCCACCGTGCTACGCACCGATTTTACCTATTGTGCGCTGGGGACCCTGCAGGGTCGCATCGACCTGCCCGAACACGGCGAAATCGCCTCGACATGGCTGGCCATCGAACAGGAAGTGCTGACGGACGCCGCCAACCCGCAGGCCCTGCGCGCCCTTAGCACGGTCAAACGGACCTACCTCAGCAGCCCCAGCAATGCTCACTACCACGGCCGCATGAGCAAACGTGAAACTACACTGCATGCCGAGCATGATGGGACGAAGCTGGGTAAAGTGCTGGCCGACACCACCACAACGCTTGAGTGGAAGTTCAGCCTCTCCTCGCACAAGGCGCTGGGCGATGTCCTGCAGACCACCCAGACGACCATCGGGCATAACCTGAGCCAGAAGGTTTCTAAACAGAGCCAGCATCCGCTGACAGGCCAGGTGCTGGAAAACCTCGACATTCACGACACGGTCACGCGCTTCAGCTATGACACAAGCAATCGGCTGACCAGCGAAACCTCCGCACCGGACGATGACGAAAAGCGCGCCACTGTCCGCTATCGCTATGCCGTGTCGGCTGAGCAGAACCTTCAGGAAACCGAAGACAACCTGGGCGTAATCAGCCGCGTGTTGTTCGACGGCCTCAACCGCATCATCAAGGAAGAGCGGGTATGCGAGGCGGTGGCCTCGAAGGCCAGGCAACAACAGACGTATCAGGTTTATTCCGCCGCTTACAACGCCTTCGGCCAGCTGGAAAACGAAACCACCTACGACCAACTGCCCGACCGCGAACTGGCCTTGACCAGCCAGCATCGATACGACAACTGGGGTAACCGTTGCGCTACCGTGCGCCCGGACGGGGTGACCGTGTTCACCGACCGCTCCCCGTTCGGCGCCGAGGGGGATATCGTCACCACCTGGGAGGAGTACCCGGACCAACCCGGTGTGCGAAATAGCCAGAGCACCACCTCCTTCAATCGCTTCGACAAACCAGAACAGGTGCAAACGCTGGATGAGCACGGTGCCTCGGCATCGACACGCGCCTACAGCTATGACGGCTTTGGCCGCAGCGTCGCAGAAACCTATACCTTCGGCGTGCCGGCAAGCGGCAAGCACACCGCACGTGCCGAACACAAACGCACCACCGGTTACAGGTACGACATCTGGGGGCGCATGCAGCGCACCGATCGCGCGGACGGCTCGGCGTTGAGCCGGGAGTTTGCCCACCACAGCACCGATGAACTGGCGACCACCCTGCTGCTGCACCCGCAACGCAACGATGAAGGGCGTTCGGTGTGTGGACGCGAGTTCGACGATATCGACCGCCTGGTCAAAGTGACCGTTGGCCCCCACCAGGAAACGCGCGAGTACAGCGGCTCACAGTTGCTGCCAGAGAAGCGAATCATGGGCTCTGGCCGCACGTTCAACTACGAGTACGACCTGGCGGTCGGCACCGCGCCAACACGTATCACAGCGGGGAAAAACCAGAAGCCTTCCAGCTTCAAGTACAGCATGGCCTCCGCAGCCATTACCGAAGCGCAGAACGAGCAAGGTACACGCAGCTACAGCTACACCGACCAGGGTTACCTGCTGAGTGAAAGCTGGGCAGACAAACAATCGGGCGATGTCTACACGCGCGACTTCGTCTATTCGTTGCAAGGGCGCATACTGACGTGCAGCGACAGCGACAACAGCCGAAAAGCATACGAATACGATGAACTTGGCAGGCTGCACTCGATCACCCAAGGCACGCTGCAAGCGGTATTCACTTACAACAGTGCAGGCCTGTTGCATACCACGCTGACCACCAACAACGCCGAGGCCGCCAACCCGCAGAAACTGCTGTGCACCCTGGCCTATGACCACCGCGGCCGGGAAACGTCGCGCACCCTCAAGCTGAGCCGGCTTGACACCACCCTCGATGAGCGCGCGCTCGAACAAGTGTGGCGCGACGACAACATGCTGCACAGCCGCACGCTGATCAAAGCCGGTACGGCGGTGCTGACGGAGCGCTTTGATTACGATGACCGTGACCGCTTGTACAACCACAGGTGTGAAGGCAGCGCGCTGCCTACCAACAGCAAGGGCCGTGCAATCACCAACCAGGCGTTTGAGTTCGACGCGTACGACAATATCTACTTTTGCCTCAGCGAGTTCGCGGATGGCGAAGTCGACGAAGCGTTCTACGAATACTTCGAAGATTCACCGTTCCAGCTGAAAAGCGTAAGCCATACGCTGACAGCCGATTACCCCGCTTTGGTGAAGTTCAGCGAGGACGATTACGACGCCGATGGCAACATGCTCAAGGACGAGCAGGGCAACCGCCTGGTGTACGACGAGGATACCGGCCAACTGGCCAGCGCTGCGGCACCGGGCGGCACGGCCCTGGCCAACTTCCGCTATGACGGCCACGGGCAACTGCTGGGCGTGCGCCACGGTGCGCAGGCCGAGGAGCAACGGCGTTACGAGGGCTATCGGGTCAGCAGCACCTTGCGCGATGGCTTGCTCACCGAGTACCTGTTTGCAGGCGACTCCCCGCTGGGGCTGCAACAGTCGGGCAAAAGCAACGAGACACGCCTGTACATGGCCAGCAACAACAACAGCGTCATCGGCGAATGCGCGGCCAATGATGAGGTGCATGAAGCCAACTACAGCGCCTATGGGGAGGTGCAGGAAGGCAAGCTGCTGGGCCTGCTGGGCTTCAATGCCGAAGCGCGCGAGCAGGCACTGGGCTGGTACCTGCTGGGGCGCGGCTACCGTGCCTACAACCCCAGCCTGATGCGCTTCCATAGCCCGGATAACCTGGACCCTGAACTGGCGGGCATCAACCCGTACGTGTACTGCCTGGGCAACCCGGTCATGTGGCAGGACCCTACCGGGCATTACAGCCGCGGCTGGGGCTCGAACGATGACCCGGTGAAAGAGAAGCAGAAGCGCGGGGCTGAGTTCTGGCTGAACATTGGCGTTTTGGTAATGAACATAGGCTTGACCATTGGCTTTGCCGTGATGAGCGCAGGTGCCGCCACCCCGCTCGTCATTGGCGTACTGGCGGTAGGTATCACCGCAACGCTTGCATCGGCGGCTACACAGGTTGCCGCGGAGTTTGTGAAAGACCCGGAAAAGAAAAAGAAATTGGGCATCGCGTCTATGTCACTGTCCATCATCGGCACGATGACGTTGACGGCAGGGATGGTCAAGGCAGGGTTCGACAAACGTGCTGCGGCCAGGAGGCAAAGCGTTGCCGAAGTGGGGGATGCTGGGGGTGCCGGCGACGGGGGCCTACGGCGTAACAGCACAAGGAGCAACGGGGCCCAAACAGATGACATTTCACCAGTAGAGGACAATTTGCCAGCGGACATAAATCAGCCGTCTGCGCGCTCATCGAGCGCGGATCGTAATCCACCTCCAGCTCCAGCTTTGCCACAACGTGCCGCACCTGAACCAACCCCTGACTACGGCAGATCACCACGTGGCTCATTGATCACGGTTAAGATGGAGCAAACGGACATCATGGGTGTTCCCTTGGCTCCAATTAGTAGCTCCAGACTTCTCGCGGTCACCGGGACTAGGGTGAAATCAGCCATTCCAGGAGGGGCACGTACTAACTCCTTCGCTACTCCAGAAGCTGCCCAGGCGTTTGCTAACACGCTTCAAAAATAACTAGCGCCAACAGGTTCGGCGCTGCAGATATCATCTGCAGCGCCGTTCTTCTTACGGGTTTTTGTGTTTCACCATCCTGACCCAAAAACACATCGACTTATCCCCC
>NZ_QJRC01000085.1:0-5550 GCF_013393325.1 Pseudomonas hunanensis | reverse complement strand
CCCAGACTAGCCCTACAGTCCTCCCCCAACTTTCTCCTTATCTTTCCGCCCCACCAAGCGACCGCCTCATTCCAACCCCAAACGCCTCGCTTGTCACCGCCAGCACCGCCTAACCGCCGCGCTCCAATGTCCAAACCAGGCACCTGTCATGCTCAAGCCCTTCAAACACCAGCAGGCGCTGTCACGCCTGCGCTTTTCCACCCTTCCCGCTCTCAGCGCAAGCCTGCTGAGCATGCCGGCCCTGGCCGCCCCCGCCGACCTGCAGTTCGAGCCCGGCTTCATTCGCCAAAGCCCAGGCCAACCCGCCGATGCCGGCGCCCTCGCGCTGCGTGCCCTGGCCGAGCAGCGCCCACTCGCCGCCGGCCGCTACAGCCTGGAGCTGTACCTGAACCTCAGCCCCTTGGGCAAACGGGACATCACCCTCGACGACAGCCGCGATGGGCAAACCCTGGCGCCATGCCTGAGTGCCGATCTGCTGGATGAAATCGGTGTGCGCGAACAACACCTGGGCGCCAGGCAACCCGGCGATGAAGGCCACTGTATCGACCTGCCCACGCAACTGGCCGGCGCCAGTGCCGACCTGGATGCGGGCAAGTTGCGCCTGAACCTGTCGATACCACAGTCCTACCTGCGCCGCGATACCAGCGGCGCCATTGCCGAGCACCACTGGGACGAAGGCATAAACGCCGCCTTCGTCAATTACCAGGCCTCGGCCCAGCACAGCAACCGCCGCGGTAACGGCACCCACAACAGCCATGACCTGTACCTGAACAGCGGCGTCAACCTGTACGGCTGGCGTCTGCGCAGCCAGCAGGCGCTGCGCGAAAACCGGCAGGGCGAGCTGCGCTGGACGCGCACCAATACCTATGCCCAACGCGACCTGCCGGCACGCTGGGGTACCCTCACCCTCGGCGAAACCTTTACTCAAGGCGAGGTGTTCCGCAGCTTGCCGTTCAAAGGCGTGAAACTGGCCTCCGACACCGAGATGCTGCCAGACGCCATGCAAAATTACGCCCCCGTGTTGCGCGGCGTGGCGCAAACCTACGCCAAGCTTGAGGTGCTGCAGAACGGTTACCCACTCTATTCCACCTTCGTCGCCCCTGGCCCATACGAAATCGACGACCTGGCCGTGGGCGCCAGCAGCGGTGAGCTGGAAGTGGTTCTGACCGAAGCCGATGGCCAGGTGCGCAACTTCATCCAACCCTACTCCACCCTGGGCAACCTCATGCGCGCAGGCGTGTGGCGCTACGACCTGGCCCTGGGCCGCTACCACGGCGCATACGAGGCCGACACCCCCGCGTTGTGGCAAGGCACGCTGGCCCGCGGTATGGGGTGGGAAAGCACGCTGTACGCTGGCGTGCTCGGGGGTGACTACTACCGCGCCGCCACCCTCGGCCTTGCGCGCGACTTCGGGGCGTTTGGCGCGCTATCGCTGGACGCCACCCAGGCCACCAGCGACCTTGGCCCAGCACTGGGCCAAGTGCAAGGCAACAGTTTTTCGGCCCGCTACGGCAAGGCCTTCGACAGCGGAACCAACCTGCGCTTCGCCGGCTATCGCTATTCCACTGTCGGCTACCGCGACTATGACGAGGTGGTGCAGCAACGCAACGCCTCCGATCACTACCTGGGCAACCGCCGCAGCCGGCTGGAAGCCTCGGTGTACCAGCACTTCGGCAGCGCCGGCAGCCTCAGCCTGACCCTGTCGCAGGACGACTACTGGCACAACAGCCTGCAACGGCGCCAGTACCAGGCGCAATACAACACGCAGCTACCGCACAATATCAGCCTCAACCTGTTCGCCTCGCAGTCGCTCAATTCGTCGCGCCACAACGACCGCATCATCGGCCTGAGCCTAAGCCTGCCCCTGGACTTCAAGCACGCCTCCAGCGCGACCTTCGACATGCAGCACAGCGCTGGCAAGCACAGCGAACGCGCCAGCCTCAGTGGCCACTTCGATGACCGGCGCCTGAACTACCGCGCCACGCTGGCCAACGACACCCAGCAAAGTGGCAGCCTGTCGTTGGCCTACCAGGGCAGCCATGCCAACTACGGCATGGGTTACAGCGAGTCCGCCGATTACCGCAACCTATCGCTGAGCAGCAGCGGTGCCCTGCTGGCGCACGGCGGCGGCATGCTGCTGGCGCCGTTCATGGGTGAAACCAATGCCGTGGTGCATGTGCCGGGCATCGAAGGGGTTGGCGTGGGCCAGGCACAACAGGGCAAGACCAACCCTGCGGGCTATGCACTGGCACCGTACATGCGCCCCTATCGGGCCAACCAGCTGGTACTGCAACTGGACCAGCTCGACCCGGAAATCGAAATCGACAACGGCACCACGCAGGTGGTGCCACGCCGCGGCGCCGTGGTGCTCGCCAAGTTCCCGGCGCGCCGGGTCAACCGCCTGGTACTGACCCTGTTGCAAGCAGACGACCGCCCCCTGCCCTTCGGCGCACAGGTCAGCGATGCCCAGGGCCAGGTATTGGCCGTGGTCGGCCAAGGCGGCCAGGCACTGGTCGCCACCCACCTCGAGCAGCAGCAACTGCTGGCCAGGTGGACGGCGGGCAGCGAGCAGCAATGCCGCTTCGATATCACCCCCGCCACCTTGCCGCTTGAACAAGGCTATCGCCTGCAAACCTTGCGCTGCGAAGCTTCTTCCGACTGGAACCGCCAATGAACGCCACCCATCGCCTCACCCTGCTATCCACCTTGCTGCTGGTCAGCCTGCCCTTCATTCACCTGCCGGCTGCCCACGCTGCGTCAGGCTGCGTCATCAACAATGGCCCAGGCCCTGCCACCTTCACGGCAGATTTCCAGAATGTGTGGGTGCCCAGGGACTTGCCGATCGGCGACCAAATCACTCGACTGCGGGTTCCCGTGACCTCCGACCCGGCAAACAGGGCTGTCTCTTGTCACAACAGCTCCGATCGCCTTCTGGAAGCGCAAGCCGACTACACCGCGCCGTTTGCCTACGATGTGCCAGTGCGACTTGGCAGCGGGCGCTTCGCCAATAGCATCATCAGAACCCGGACCCCGGGGGTTGGTGCCGTCATCGAACTGGGCCACCCGTTCAGCGGCGGGGCACCCAATACGTTCAGCTCAAGCACGGGCGACACCTTCCTGCCTTACCGCGGCACCAACATGGCCAGCATGGCCATCCCGATCCTGATCGGTCCGATCAGCATGACCGTCACACTGGTCAAGATCGGGGCCATGGCGCCCGGGCCAGTCTTGCTGGATGAAGAAGTAGCCCGTGGCAGCACCTCAGATCAGCCTGACGCCTTCCGCCTGCGAATCAGCGGCAACCTGAACCAGGCACAGTGCACATTGAAAAGCGATGCGGTCAGTGCCGACCCGGTCGATCTGGGCAGCCATACCGTGGCGGACTTCCCGGGCAGGGGCAGCACCACGACCAGCATGCCGTTCCATATCACCCTGAGTGACTGCGAGGACGACCCCAACTCAAGTACCGCTACGGCCTATATCTACCTGACAGGCACCGATGGCTCGGCCGCCATCGACCCTAAACTGGGCCTGTTCAGCTTGGGCAACGGTTCGACGGCGACCGGTATTGGCATCCAGATAACCGATGACAGTGGTGTTCCCGTGCCATTGGCAGAGCACGTATCGACCAACCAGAGGCTTCAGCTGCCTGTAACCCGCCTGCCTTATCGTGCGCACTTCTACCAGACGAACGATCGGGTGACCCCTGGCGTGGCAAAGGGCGCGCTCGATTTCACCATCAGTTATCGCTGAGTGCAGCCCTGCCCTGCGCGAACGCGATGTTCGCACAGGCGGGGCGCAAAAATCAGGCACGCAAAAACGCAAAAAGGAACCCGAAGGTTCCTTTTTGCGTTACATGTTTGGAGCGGGAAACGAGACTCGAACTCGCGACCCCGACCTTGGCAAGGTCGTGCTCTACCAACTGAGCTATTCCCGCATTGTGAAACTTTACCGCTACGGCGTGAAGCGCCATCAAGACCTTCACCACCACTGCACCGCATAGACGCCACAGTATTTAAACTGGAGCGGGAAACGAGACTCGAACTCGCGACCCCGACCTTGGCAAGGTCGTGCTCTACCAACTGAGCTATTCCCGCAAATGGCGTCCCCTAGGGGACTCGAACCCCTGTTACCGCCGTGAAAGGGCGGTGTCCTAGGCCACTAGACGAAGGGGACACACAACACTTTTCAGTGCACCAGGTTTGAACCTCACGATTCAGCCTGGGTTTTCTTTTCCTGCCCCGCCGTTAAGCGTTGCCGGAGAAACTGGAGCGGGAAACGAGACTCGAACTCGCGACCCCGACCTTGGCAAGGTCGTGCTCTACCAACTGAGCTATTCCCGCATTGGCGTCCCCTAGGGGACTCGAACCCCTGTTACCGCCGTGAAAGGGCGGTGTCCTAGGCCACTAGACGAAGGGGACACGCTACAAGCATTACTGCTTGCTTTCACTCCCTGCCGCGTTTCGCTGTGTGCTTTACGCTGCAAGTGGCGCGCATTCTATGGATGGTTGGTACAGGCGTCAACCCCTTTGTAGAAATTTATTTAAATCAATGACTTCCGGGTATACCCAGCGCTGTTTCAGGCAGCCCACAGGCGTTTGCCGTTGATTTTCTGGCGTCAAGTCAGCATTAATGTGCCAGCATCCAGTCATGGCGCAGTTTGCCGATAGAAAAAGAGAATGGCTGCCTGGGCCTCTCGCGAGCACGCTCGCTCCTACACTCAATAATGCAAACCTATTCATGAGGCATTAACGGTGACACCACTTCTGATCACCCTGCTCATCGTGGCGGGCATCGCGCTGCTGATCGTGATCGGCTACCTCAACAATGTGGTCGAGAACGGCAAGCTGGAACGCGCCCGGACGAAGATCGAACTGGCCGACCGCCTGCGCCGCTGTGGCGAAATCACCGAGACCTTCCCCGGCCAGTTCATGACCCCAGCCCTCAAGCTGCTGCTGACACGCCTGGAGCTGAACCTCAACCAGCGCCTGCTGGCGGTGGACAAGCACAATGCCGAACTCAAGGCGCGCATCGCCGAACTGGAAGGGTTGATTGCCCTGGGCGACAAGATACCGGTGAACAACCCGCCGAACCCGATCCACACTGAGGTCAAGGCAAAGGACGTGCGCTTCTTATTGGAGGCCATGCACAACCAGGTGACCCGTGCGGCCCAGGAAGGCTTCCTGGCCACGCCCGAGGCCAAGCACTGGATCAAGGAAATTCGCCATATCCTGGTGCTGCTGCATATCGAGTTCTTCAACAACCTCGGCCAGCAGGCCCTGCAGAAAGGCCAGCCCGGCCAGGCGCGGCTGGCGTTCGAGCGCGGCGTGCAATACCTGCGCAAGCAACCGGAGCCGAAGGTGTATGAAGAGCAGCTCACGTATCTCGAGAAACTGCTGGCCCGCGCCAACGCCCAGGTGCTCGACCGCATGACCCCGGCCGAGGACGAGCACAACGAATTGACCGACGGGCTCAAGACCGATGAAGAGGAAACCTGGAAGAAGAAGGTGATGTACGACTAAGCCCTGCGCCGTTCCCCTGTAGGAGCGG
>NZ_QJRC01000084.1 GCF_013393325.1 Pseudomonas hunanensis | reverse complement strand
CTACAGGGGGTCGGCGCGGGCTTTCGGGCTTAGCCCGGATCGCGGAAGTCGGGGTGGAAGTTGGCCGGCACGGCAACGCTGACGCTATCGCGGGTGGCTATGTCGATGCCTTCACTGGCCACCTCGGCAAGGAAGTCGATCTGCTCCGGGGTGATCACATAGGGTGGCAGGAAGTACACCACACTGCCCAGCGGCCGCAGCAGGGCGCCGCGGGTCAGGGCGTGTTCGAATACCTTCAGGCCACGCCGCTCTTGCCAGGGGTAGGCAACCTTGCCAGTCTTGTCTTTCACCATCTCGATGGCCAGGGCCATGCCGGTCTGACGAATTTCGGCAACGTGAGCATGGTCGGCCAGGTGCGCAGTGGCTGTGGCCATACGCGTGGCAAGAGCCTTGTTGGCCTCGATCACGTTGTCCTGCTCGAAGATGTCCAGGGTCGCCAGCGCCGCTGCGCACGCCAGCGGGTTGCCGGTGTAGCTGTGCGAATGCAGGAACGCACGCAAGGTCGGGTAGTCATCGTAGAAGGCCTGGTACACCTTGTCGGTGGTCAGGCAGGCGGCCAGCGGCAGGTAACCGCCGGTCAGGGCCTTGGACAGGCACAGGAAGTCTGGGCGGATGCCGGCCTGCTCGCAGGCGAACATCGTGCCGGTACGGCCGAAGCCCACGGCGATCTCGTCGTGGATCAGGTGCACGTCGTAGCGGTCGCAGGCCTCGCGCAGCAGCTTGAGGTAAACCGGGTGGTACATGCGCATGCCGCCTGCACCTTGGATCAGCGGCTCGACGATCACGGCGCTGATCGAGGCGTGGTGCTCGGCCAGGGTCTGTTCCATGGCCTGGAACATGTTGCGCGAGTGCTCTTCCCAGCTCATGCCCTCGGGGCGCAGGTAGCAATCGGGGCTGGGCACCTTGAGGGTGTCGAGCAGCAGCGCCTTGTAGGTTTCGGTAAACAGCGGCACATCGCCTACCGACATGGCGGCAATGGTTTCGCCGTGATAGCTGTTGGTCAGGGTGACGAAGCGCTTCTTGTCCGGTTTGCCGACGTTCTGCCAGTAGTGGAAGCTCATCTTCAGCGCCACTTCGATGCACGACGAGCCATTGTCGGCGTAAAACACCCGGTCGAGGCCGGCCGGGGTCATGGCCACCAGGCGCTCGGACAACTCGATGACCGGCTGGTGGCTGAAACCGGCCAGGATCACGTGTTCCAGCTGATCCACCTGGTCCTTGATGCGCTGGTTGATGCGCGGGTTGGCGTGGCCGAACACATTGACCCACCAACTGCTCACCGCGTCCAGGTAGCGCTTGCCTTCGAAGTCCTCCAGCCACACACCTTCGCCGCGTTTGATCGGGATCAGCGGCAGCTGCTCGTGGTCTTTCATCTGGGTGCAGGGGTGCCACAGGACCTTGAGGTCGCGTTGCATCCACTGATCATTGAGGCCCATCGGCACTTCTCCTGGCTTTACGGCGTGGTTCGACCGCGTAAGCCTAAGCAATGCCGCAGGGCAGGACAACCGCTGCCGTTCAATGGCGGTGGGTGCCGGTCCATTCGAGGCGACGGATGTGCACGGTGCCAGCCTGCGAGGTGGAAATGGTCAGGCGCCGGAATGGCCCTTCGATCAGCTGGTAGTAGGGGTGCGTGGCGATGGGGCCGGGGCGCAGGTCGCGCAAGCCGTTGCCTTCCAAGGTAAGCCAGTAGAAGTTGAGCAGCGTCGGTGCAGCCAGGTCATGGCCTTGGTTCTCGGCATCGAACAACATGTGCAGGTCGTCGCAGAGAAAATCGCTGACCACATAGTATTCCAGCCGCAAGCATTCGACTTCCTGGGCGAAGGTGATTTCCACGTCGCTGTGTTCACCAATCACCAGTTCGGTGCCGTCTTCACCCTTGAACGCTTCATGAAAGCCGGTCCAGGAGGTGCTGTTGGAGCGGATACTCAGCCCGGATGCCATATGAAGCGTCTGCTTGTGCCACAGATACTGCCGTTCGACGTGTTGGAAGTGCTCCTCGAAGATCATGCGTATGCCCTCCTGGCGGGGCTGCTGGCCAACTTCGCCAGCTTTACCTGCCATCGTGTGACATGGCTACTGGCAAAAATGTCAGTTGCCAAAAGGACTTGATGTCACTGCGCTGGCAGGGTGGTCGGACCTGACGTATTCTTAACGCATCTTCCTGGGGCATCCCTGCCTCTCCCCGTTTCTGTAACCTCTGACTCGGAGTTCGCCAACATGGCTGCTGCTTGGGTGCGCCTGTGCGCGTTGGTATTGATTGGTGTGTCCAGCGGCGCCGCGCTGGCAAAGGACAAGACGCCTACGGCAATTGTCGTGGGTGGCGGCCTGGCAGGCCTGACGGCCGCCTACGAGTTGCAGAACAAAGGCTGGCAGGTAACGCTGCTGGAGGCCAAGGCGGGCATGGGCGGGCGTTCTGGCCTGGCAACCAGCGAGTGGATCGGCAATGCCAAGGCGCAGCCGGTGCTGAACCAGTACCTGGACCGTTTCAAGCTTGAAACACTGCCAGCGCCGGAGTTCGTGCGTACCCCCGGTTACCTGATCGACGGCGAGTACTTCAGTGCCACCGACCTGGCCACCAAGCAGCCGGCTACCGCCGAGGCGCTCAAGCGTTACGAGAAAACCCTCGACGACCTGGCCCGTTCGATCGACGACCCGCTGAACCCGCAAGCAAACAGCACGTTGTTCGCCCTCGACCAGATCAACGTCTCCACCTGGCTGGACAAACTGCAACTGCCGACCACCGCCCGCCAGCTGGTCAACCAGCAGATCCGTACGCGCTACGATGAACCGTCGCGCCTGTCGTTGCTGTACTTCGCCCAGCAGAACCGCGTGTACCGCGGCGTCAGCGACCGCGACCTGCGCGCCGCGCGGCTGCCCGGTGGCAGCCCGGTGCTGGCCCAGGCCTTCGTCAAGCAATTGAAAACCATCAAGACCAGCTCGCCGGTCACCGCCATTGTCCAGGACAAGGACGGCGTCACGGTAAAAGTCGGCAGCGTCGGCTACCAGGCGGATTACCTGGTAATGGCCGTACCGCTGCGCGCCCTGGCCAAAATCCAGATGACCCCAGGCCTGGACAGCCAGCACCTGGCCGCGCTCAAGGGTACCAACTATGGCTGGCGCGACCAGCTGATGCTCAAGTTCAAGAAGCCGGTATGGGAAAGCCGCGCGCGCATGTCGGGCGAAATCTTCAGTAACGCCGGCCTTGGCATGCTGTGGATCGAGCCGGCGCTCAAGGGCGGCGCCAACGTGGTCATCAACCTGTCCGGCGACAACGCCCGCCTGCTGCAGGCGTTTGGCGACAAGCAGATGGTCGACCAGGTGCTGATACGCCTGCATGCCTTCTACCCGCAGGCCCGTGGTGCCTTCACCGGTTATGAGGTCAAGCGCTACAGCACCGACGCCGGTACCGGCGGCGCCTATCTGGCCTATGGCCCAGGGCAGATCAGCAAGTACTGGCGCCTGTGGGAGCGCCCGGTGCAGCGCATCACTTTTGCTGGCGAGCACACCGACGCCCTGTATCCAGGCACCCTGGAAGGCGCCCTGCGCAGCGGCCAGCGTGCGGCCAGCCAGGCCCAGGATCTGCTGGCCGGCAAGTCGTTTGACCCTGCCAAGGCGGCACCGGTCGCAGCGGCGGCGGCGGGTTCGGCGGCCGCCAAGGCGAGCAAGGGTGGGTTCTTCTCGAACATGTTTGGTGGTTCGTCTGACAAGGCTGACAAGCCTGACGCGGCGCCTGCCAAAGCTGAGTCGAAGCCTATCGATGAGGCCAAGCAGGACAAACCTGGCTTCTTCAAGCGTCTGTTTGGTGGGGCGGACACGCCCGAGGTGAAGGCAGAACCGATTGCCAAGGCTGAAGCAGTGGCGCCAGCCCCAGCGCCTGTTCCCCAAGCCGCGCCCGCCCCGGTCGCGCCTGCACCTGCAGTGAAGGAAGCGGCTGCCAAGCCTGCGGCCACCAAGGCGGCACCGGCCAAGCATGCGCCGACGCACAAACCTGTTGAGGCCAAGAAAGCGACAGCCAAGTCCGAGCCTGCGAAGAAGGCTGTGGCCAATACCCAGGCCAAGGCTGGCTGATCGATCGCCAGTACCGACCGCTTGGCAGCACGAGGCCGGTACTGGCAACCTCTATTTCCCCGGCTATCGTTAATGTTTCCTTAATGGGAAGCTTACAGAATACATATCGGATTTCTCGATAATCCGAAGCAATTTTTTCCGCTTTTATTCGATACGTTACGCGTTAGTCTGTGCACAGCTTTCACGGAGAAACACGCCAACATGCAACTGCGCAATTCACCCTCTCGCTACGGCGTGGTCAGTATCGTCCTGCATTGGGGCGTGGCGCTGGCAGTCTTCGGCCTGTTCGGCCTGGGCCTGTGGATGGTCGGTCTCGACTACTACAGCCCCTGGCGCAAAGCCGGGCCGGACCTGCACAAGAGTATCGGCCTGGTTTTGCTGGCAGTGATGTTGCTGCGGGTGATCTGGCGTTTCATCAGCCCCCCACCTCCGGCGCCCGCCAACCATGGCGCGGTCACACGCCTGGCGGCCAAGCTGGGCCATTTGGCCCTGTACCTTGGGCTGTTTGCGGTGATGGCGGCCGGTTACCTGATTTCCACCGCCGACGGCGTCGGCATTCCGGTGTTCGGCCTGTTCGAAGTGCCGGCACTGGTCAGCGACCTGCCCGACCAGGCAGATGTGGCGGGGGTGATTCATCTGTGGCTGGCATGGGGCCTGGTGATTTTTGCCGTGCTGCATGCCCTGGCAGCGCTCAAGCACCATTTCATCGACCGTGACGCGACCCTGACCCGTATGCTGGGCCGCAAAGCTTGACTCTCAACCTCAATTGCATAGGAAGGAACAGGATGTTGAAAAAGACTTTTGCCGCTCTGGCGCTCGGTACCGCTCTGCTCTCCGCTGGCCAGGCCATGGCTGCCGAGTACAAGATCGACAAGGAAGGCCAGCACGCGTTCGTTGACTGGAAAATCAGCCACCTGGGCTACAGCTTCATCCACGGTACCTTCAAGGACTTCGACGGCAACTTCACCTGGGACAGCGCCAAGCCTGAAGCCAGCAAGATCAGCGTCGACCTGAAGACCGCCAGCCTGTGGTCGAACCACGCCGAGCGTGACAAGCACATCGCCAGCGCCGACTTCCTCGATGTGAAGAAGTATCCTGAAGCCAAGTTCGTCTCTACTGCCGTCAAGTCGACTGGCGAAAAGACTGCTGACGTTACGGGCGACCTGACCATGCACGGCGTAACCAAGCCGGTCACCTTCAAGGCAACCTTCAACGGTGAAGGCAAGGACCCATGGGGCGGTGAGCGCGCTGGTTTCAACGCCACCACCACCCTGAACCTGAATGACTTCGGCATCAAAGGCCCAGGCGCTACTTCGCAGACGCTGGACCTGGATATCAGTGTCGAAGGTGTGAAGCAGAAGTAAGCATTGCCTTGGCAATGAAAAACGCCGCCCATTGGGCGGCGTTTTCGTTTCCCGTGGAGTGCCCTGAAATCGGGCTACTCCGGGTTCAGCCTTTTCGGGTCAACAAGGCCGGGCGCTCACCGCGTGGTCGGGTCGGCACGTCATCCAACTGCTCAGGCGTTGGGTAACGGTCGAGCTTGGATTCCTTGCGGATGATCACCGGTTGTTTTTCTGGCTGGCGTGGGTTGCGCACGGCAGGCTCTTGCCGGGCTGCGTCATCACGGGCTGGGCGACCACGGCCACCGCCACCGCCGTCACGACGGGCACCGCCACCGTTGTTGGCGCGGGCAGGGCGCTTTTCGCCGCCACCACCGCTGCCGCCACTACGCTGCTGGCCGCCAGTGCGAGCTTGGCCCTGGCCCCCAGCGTTGCTGCGTTGACCGCTATTCTGGCCCTGGCCTGCACCGCCACCCGGGCGGCGATTGCGGCCTTGGTTCTTGCCTTGGTACGGGCTGACGTAGTCGGCACGGTTACCGAAGTTGTCGACATCGTCGTCCAGGAATTCTTCCGGGTCGCGGTCGGCCGGTACTTTCGGCACGCTGTTGCTGCTGGCCTGCTGCTGTTGGCGTGGCTTCTTGTCACGCGGCTTGCGCGGCTGCTGTTGCTTGTCGCCGCTGTTTTCCTTGTCGGCCGGCTTTTCTGCAGCTTGCTGCTTGGCCTTGCCTTTGTCCTTGCCCTTGTCCTTGCGGCCGCCGTTGGCGTCTTTACCGCCTTCGCCGCGGCCCTGCTGGTTGCGGCCACCGCGGCCGCTGTTCTGCGGGCGCTCGCGCACTTCAGGCTTTTCGGCTTCTACCTGGCTGGCGTCGAAGCCCATCAGGTCGCCATCCTGGATGCGTTGCTTGGTCACCCGCTCGATGCTCTTGAGCAGCTTCTCTTCATCTGGCGCGACCATGGAAATGGCTTCGCCCGAGCGACCGGCACGGCCGGTACGGCCGATGCGGTGAACGTAATCTTCCTCGACATTCGGTAGCTCGAAGTTGACCACGTGCGGCAGTTGGTCGATGTCCAGGCCACGGGCGGCGATGTCGGTGGCGACCAGCACGCGCACACTGTTGGCCTTGAAATCGGCCAGGGCTTTGGTGCGGGCGTTCTGGCTTTTGTTGCCGTGGATTGCAGCGGCGGTCAGGCCGTGCTTTTCCAGATACTCGGCCAAGCGGTTGGCGCCGTGCTTGGTCCGGGTGAACACCAGTACCTGTTCCCAGGCGCCCTGGGTGATCAGGTGTGCCAGCAGTGCACGCTTGTGGCTGGCGGGCAGGCGATAGACGCGCTGCTCGATACGCTCGACGGTGGTGTTCGGCGGCGTGACCTCGATACGCTCCGGGTTGTGCAGAAGCTTGTCGGCGAGGTCGGTGATGTCCTTGGAGAAGGTGGCCGAGAACAGCAGGTTCTGGCGCTTGGCCGGCAGGCGGGCGAGGACCTTCTTGACGTCGTGAATGAAGCCCATGTCGAGCATGCGGTCGGCTTCGTCGAGCACCAGGATTTCCACGTGGGCCAGGTCGACCTTGCCTTGGCCGGCCAGGTCGAGCAGGCGGCCTGGGCAGGCGACCAGCACGTCAACGCCTTTGGCAATGGCCTGGATCTGCGGGTTCATGCCAACGCCGCCGAAGATGCAGGCGCTGACCAGTGGCAGGTCACGGGCATAGACCTTGAAGCTGTCATGCACCTGGGCTGCCAGTTCGCGGGTCGGGGTCAGAACCAGCACGCGGGGCTGGCGCGGGCCGTGACGCTGCGACTTGTCGGGGTGGCCGGCCGGGAACAGGCGCTCGAGGATCGGCAGGGCGAAGCCGCCGGTTTTACCCGTACCTGTCTGTGCGGCAACCATCAGGTCGCGGCCTTGCAACACGGCGGGAATGGCCCGCTGTTGCACGGGGGTCGGCTGGGTGTAGCCCGCAGCCTCGATAGCGCGGACAAGAGCCTCGGAGAGACCGAGGGAAGCAAAGGACATGGGCGATCCTGTTCTCGTGTGGGCTGGGCCCGTTGGGATGTTCTGCCTGGCGCGACGGGCATCGGTGGGATGCGATCGCGTCCGGTCCAGCTGGGCTTTCACTGCACATCCGGGAAACGGGGGCTGGACGCGAGGGGCGTCTGTGCCGATCGGGATGCCTGTTGCGAGGCCGAGCGTCCGGGCGTGAGCCGGGCGGGAAGGCCCGAGTATAACAGAGCTATCGCGCTGTGCTGCTTTCCTGCTGCTCAACGGCGTTGAGAATGTTTCCAATGTCGCCTGTGTAGCGGTTGCTGATCGCTGCATAGGCCGGTTCTTGCTTGAACCGCTGCAGTTCTTCGGCAAAGGCCAGGGCCAGTGCTTCCCGCCCGGGCTTGCGCACCAACCCCAGATACTGGGTCTGGCGGCTGATCACCAACGGTAATTCCTCGACTTGCTGTTGCAGGCCCAGCTGATGGAGCAGGTAATGCCCAACCCTACGGTCGGTGATCGCCAGGTCGATGCGGCCCAGCATCAATTTGCCGAAATTGGCCTCGAGAGTAGGCGCGGGTTCGCGTGCGAAATAGGGGGCGTCGTTGAACGCTGCACCATAGGCGTAGCCGGGCGATGTGCCGACGGTGAGGCCGGCGAGGTCCTCCAGGTGGGCTACGCCATGGCGACGTGCACGCGCCTGGAACAGGACGAATTCGACGTCCGACATAGGCTCGGGGGCGTACACCAGGTAGGGCTGACGCGATTCGGTCTGGAAGATGTCGAGGATGCCATCGGCCAAGCCTTGTTCGACCATGGCCAGGCAGCGTTTCCACGGCAGGAACTGCCACTCCACTTCTACGCCGAGGCGCTTGAAGACCTGGCTGGTGACTTCGTAGTCGATACCGCGCGGTTGGCCGTTGTGCTGATACACATAGGGTGCCCAGTCGTCGGTCACCAGGCGCAGGCGCTCGCCCAGAGCCAACGGGCTCAGGCAGGCGAGCAGCAGGATCCAGAACAGGCGGGCGATGTGTGGCATGGCCGGAGATTACGCGGTCGGCCGGCCCAAGGCCAGTGCCCCTCGAATGTCTCAGCCTTGCGATGTTTGCAGCAGATGCGCCTCGACATCCTTGCGCCGCTCACCCAGCGACAACCGCAACCCTGGGTGGCGCAGGCATTGTCGCAGTCGCTCGGGTTCCATGTGGCCATGGCGGGCATTGAGGTTTTCCAGGGCCTTGTCCCACCAGGCCGGCGCGCAGGCACGGTCGAATTCGTTGGGGTAGGGGTAGCAGCCATACAGTAATTCGCGGGCGAATTGGCGCTCTTGGCTGGGCAACGTCAGGCTCAGTGCCTTGTAACCCAGGCGGTGCAGGGTGGGTGGCCGCGGCAACTGGTCGTTGACCAAACTAACGTCGGCCAACGCTGCCGGGCTCAGTGGGTCGTGGCCGTGCTTGCGCAGCCAGGCCTGAATCTTGGCGCGGAACTGCGCCTTGCGGCTCCAGTAGTGATGGATGACGTCGGTGCACTCGGCCAGTTCCAGCTTGCGATAAGCCGCCACTGCCAAGCAGAACTCCTCGAGGGTGTAGGCTTCGCGCGCCAAGGGGTAGAACTCGTCCATCATGGCGATGGAGCGGTCCAGGGTGTTGCTGTCTTCGGCAGTAAGGCCGATCAACCCGGAGTTGATCAGTGGCATCTGGCAATCGGCCAGGCCCCGTGAGCCGAGAATGGCCAGCAGGTTTTTGTACAGCAGGCACTTCTGGTCGGCGCCATAGCGCGGGCCGATGGCGTTGCACAGTAGGCGGCCGGGCGCCACGCGCGCGAACAGTTGCAGTGGCGAAGTGCGGAAGAACGTGTCGGTGTCGATCAACACTGCCAGCGGGTGTTGCTGCAGTACCTGGCGCAGCAGTACATGCTTGCTGCGAAAGTGATAACCGTGCGGGGCGTTCCATGCCTGGCGGGTGGCCTCGTCCAGCAGGTGCACGGTGACGGGCAGGCTGGCGTAGGGCTGCGGATTGTCGGTGTAAACCTGGATGCCTATGGCGTCGCTGGCTGCGCTGCCCAGTTGGGCGAGGGCGCTGATGATGCTGAAGCAGGCTTCCTGATGATAGGTGGCAGGGCCGAAAGCCAGGTAGACAAGCTGTGGGCGCGAAGGCTGGGGGTGCTGCATGGCAGGCAAGACCTGTTTAACCCGAAAATGAATAAGGCTTTAGTCTATGACCAAAGCCTTAATCATTTCTTAAGCAGACTTTGCCAAAAGATTTCAGCGTGGCAGCTTCAGGTTGTTCCAGATCGCCAGGCTCGGTTCGGCTTGGTTCAGGGTATAGAAGTGCAGGCCCGGTGCGCCGCCTTGCAGCAGCTGTTCGCACATGCGGGTAATCACTTCTTCGCCGAAGGCCTGGATGCTGGCGGTGTCGTCGGCATAGGCTTCCAGCTGCTTGCGGATCCAACGTGGGATCTCGGCGCCGCAGGCATCGGAGAAGCGGGCCAGCTTGCTGTAGTTGGTAATCGGCATGATGCCCGGTACTACCGGGATGTCCACGCCCAGCTTCTGCGCGCGCTCGACGAAGTAGAAGTAGCTGTCGGCGTTGAAGAAGTACTGGGTGATGGCGCTGTCGGCACCGGCCTTGACCTTGTGCACGAAGTTGGCCAAGTCGGTTTCGAAGTTGCGCGCCTGTGGGTGCATTTCTGGGTAGGCGGCCACTTCCAGGTGGAAGTGATCGGCGGTTTCCTGGCGGATGAACTCGACCAGGTCACTGGCGTAGCGCAATTCGCCACTGGCCATGCCCATACCCGACGGCAGGTCGCCACGCAGGGCGACAATGCGCTTGATGCCGGCAGCCTTGTATTCGGCCAGCAGGGCGCGCAGGTCGTCCTTGGAGTCACCCACGCATGACAGGTGCGGCGCGGCAGGCACCTTCACTTCGTTTTCCAGCTGTAGCACGGTGTTCAGCGTGCGGTCGCGGGTCGAGCCACCGGCACCGTAGGTGCAGGAAAAGAAGTCCGGGTTGTAAGTGGCCAGCTGGCGGGCGACGCCCATCAGCTTTTCGTGACCGGCATCGGTCTTGGTCGGAAAGAACTCGAAACTGTAGCGGCGTTCTTGTGACATCACTCGTTCCTCAAGCAGCCAGCTGCTAGCGGCAAGCTGCAAGTAAAAGCCAGATCGGTGATGGCCGATCTGGCTTGGGCATCGTTCATGAACCTTGAAGCTCGATGCTTCAAGCTTGCCGCTTAGTAGCGGTAGGCGTGTGGCTTGAACGGGCCTTCGACGGTCACGCCGATGTAGTCGGCTTGCTGCTTGGTCAGTTTGGTGACCACGCCGCCGAAGCCGCGGACCATTTCCAGGGCCACTTCTTCGTCGAGCTTCTTCGGCAGCACTTCAACGGTCAGGCGCTCGGCTTTCTTCTCGGCCGACAGGTCGGCGTACTTCTGCTCGAACAGGAAGATCTGTGCCAGTACCTGGTTGGCGAACGAACCGTCCATGATGCGGCTTGGGTGGCCAGTGGCGTTGCCCAGGTTGACCAGGCGGCCTTCGGCCAGCAGGATCAGGTAGTCGTCGTTCTGCGGGTCGAAGCTGCCAGCGCCGGTGCGGTGGATCTTGTGCACCTGCGGCTTGACCTCTTCCCAAGCCCAGTTCTTGCGCATGAAGGCGGTGTCGATCTCGTTGTCGAAGTGGCCGATGTTGCAGACCACGGCACGCTTCTTCAGGGCCTTGAGCATGTTGGCGTCGCAGACGTTGACGTTACCGGTGGTGGTCACGATCAGGTCGATCTTGCCCAGCAGGGCCTTGTCGATGCTGGCTTCGGTGCCGTCGTTGATACCGTCGATGAACGGCGAGACCAGCTCGAAGCCGTCCATGCAGGCCTGCATGGCGCAGATTGGGTCAACTTCGGTGACCTTGACGATCATGCCTTCCTGACGCAGGGACTGGGCCGAACCCTTGCCCACGTCACCGTAGCCGATCACCAGGGCTTGCTTGCCCGACAGCAGGTGGTCGGTACCACGCTTGATGGCGTCGTTCAGGCTGTGACGGCAGCCGTATTTGTTGTCGTTCTTGCTTTTGGTGACCGAGTCGTTGACGTTGATCGCCGGGACTTTCAGCTCGCCCTTGGCCAGCATGTCCAGCAGGCGGTGCACGCCGGTGGTGGTTTCTTCGGTCACGCCGTGAACACGGTCCAGCACCTGTGGGTACTTCTTGTGCAGCAGTTCGGTCAGGTCGCCGCCGTCGTCGAGGATCATGTTGGCGTCCCATGGCTGGCCATCTTTCAGGATGGTTTGCTCCAGGCACCACTCGTACTCTTCTTCGGTTTCACCTTTCCAGGCGAATACCGGGATGCCGGCGGCTGCGATCGATGCGGCGGCCTGGTCTTGAGTCGAGAAGATGTTGCAGGACGACCAGCGCACTTCGGCACCCAGGGCAACCAGGGTTTCGATCAGTACGGCGGTCTGGATGGTCATGTGGATGCAGCCCAGGATCTTCGCACCCTTGAGCGGTTGCTCGGTCAGGTACTTGCGACGCAGGCCCATCAGGGCTGGCATTTCCGATTCGGCAATGATGGTTTCGCGACGGCCCCAGGCGGCCAGGGAGATGTCAGCGACTTTGTAATCGGTAAAACCAGCAGGCATGTTTGCAGCGCTCATGAGAGCCTCCATTCGTAGTGTGCGAATGGGCGCCGTTGTGCGTTAAGCGCCCGCGAGAGCGAGCAACGCCCCATCCGAGCCTGACAGGCCTAGCCTGCTGCAGCGCCCCTCGGACAGGTGGCGGGCATGGCCCCGCTGTGGGCAGCCATGTAAAGCGGCGCAGATTATAGCCGCGAGCGGCACCTTCACCCAAGGTTTTCTGTCGATTAATCGCGACGATAGTCGATGTTCAATGGAGCGATGGCGGCCGCTCTGCCATCATTGCTACACGTTAGCCAAGCAGGTCAGGAGTACAGATGAACTTTCACACCCGCAAATGGGTTAAACCCGAAGACCTCAACCCCAATGGCACCCTGTTCGGTGGCAGCCTGTTGCGCTGGATCGACGAAGAGGCGGCGATCTACGCCATCGTCCAGCTGGGCAACCAGCGCGTGGTGACCAAGTACATGTCGGAAATCAACTTCGTCAGTGCGTCGCGCCAGGGCGACATCATCGAGCTGGGCATTACCGCCACCGAGTTCGGTCGCACCTCGATCACCCTCAAGTGCGAAGTGCGCAACAAGATCACCCGCAAGAGTATCCTGACCGTCGACAAGATGGTGTTCGTAAACCTGGGTGAAGACGGCTTGCCGGCAGCCCATGGGCGCACCGAGATCAAGTACGTGCAGGACCAGTTCCCGGATTCGGCAGTAGAGTGATTTTCTGGGGCCGCAAAGCGGCCCCAAAAACCTCACGGCTGGGCGCTGACCTTGCGCACCACCCGCCCGATGCTCAAACCCTGCACCAGAATCGACGACAACACCACGATGTAGGTGATCGACAGCAGCAGGTCACGCTCCTCGCCCAACGGCAGCGACAGTGCCAGGGCCACCGACACCCCGCCGCGCAGGCCGCCCCAAGTCAGCACCCGTACCGTGCCCTTGGGCACAGGGCGCCAGCGGCGCAGCAGCACGATCGCCGGGGCCACGGTCAGCAACCGCGACAGCAGCACCGCCAGCGCCAGCACGCCGCCGGCCGCCAGGTGCATCCAGTTGAACGGCAGCAGCAACAGCTCCAGGCCGATCAAGGCGAACAGCAAGGCATTGAGCATGTCATCGATCAGCTCCCAGAAACCGTCCATGTAGCGGCGCGTCATGTCATTCATCGCCAGGTTTCGCCCCAGGTTACCGATGATCAGGCCGGCCACCACCATGGCGATCGGTGCCGACACGTGCAGCTCGTAGCACATCGCCGAGCCACCGATAACCAGTGCCAGGGTCAGCATGACCTCCACCTGGTACTGCTCGATGCTCTTGATCATGCGGTACGTGGCATAGCCGATCAGGCCGCCGAATACCACGCCGCCAATGGCCTCGCGGGCGAACAGGATCGCCGTGTCGGTCATGCTTGGCGTTTCACCCAGCTGGATGATGCCCAGCAACACGGTGAACACCACGACCGCCGTGCCGTCGTTGAACAGCGATTCGCCAACGATGGTGGTTTTCAGCGGTTTGGACGCATTGGCGGTACGCAGCGCGCCCAGTACGGCAATCGGGTCGGTGGGCGAGATCAGCGCACCGAACAGCAGGCAGTAGATCAGCGGTACCTGCCAGCCGAACAGGGCGAATACCCAGTGCGACAGGTAGCCAATGACTACGGTAGCGATCAGCACGCCCAAGGTGGCCAGCAGGCCAATGGGCCAGCGGTAGCTGCGCAGGTCGCTGAGGTTGACGTGCAATGCACCGGCAAACAGCAGGAAGGCCAACATCCAGTGCATCAGCAGGTCGTTGAAATCGATTTGGTTCATCAAGCCTTCGACACGTTCTTCCAGGCCAGGGAAGCCGATCAGGCTAAGGCCCTGCAGCATCAGGGAGAACAGCAGTGCCGTGACCATCACGCCGATGGCGGGTGGCAGGCCGATGAAGCGGTAATTGACGTAGGTAAGGAGGGTGGTGAGGCAGATAAACGCGGCAACTAATTCAAGCATCCCGAATCCTGTAACAGTGGCTTCCAAGTCGTAACCCGAATGGCTCGGGCAGCTCTTTGATGACCTGGCGCGGGGTTCGGGACACAGGGTTTGACCGGAATCTCTGTAATCGTTCCCATGCAGTGGCCCTCTGGAATGCCATATATTCAACCCTTGAACACCGCACAAGGATAAGAAGGCGTGTTGGCAACATCCCTGGTGCTGGTCGCCGCCCTGCTGCATGCGACCTGGAATACCCTGATCAAATTCAGCGGTGAGCGCTTGCTGGTCATCGCCAGCATGGACACGGTGGCGCTTGCGTTCGCGTTGCTGGCCGTGCCTTTCGTCGATGTGCCACCTGCCGAAATCTGGCCCTGGCTGATCGCCTCCGCGTTGGCCGAGCAGCTGTACCGCTATTTGCTGATCCAGGCCTACCGCGTGGGTGACCTGGGGCTGGTCTATCCTCTGATGCGCGGGCTGTCGCCGCTGGTGGTGCTGGGGCTGACCCTGGCCTTTGCCGGGGAATCGCTGAGCCAGCAGCAGATCATCGGTATCCTGCTGATCCCCTGCGGCATGGCGTGCCTGTTGTGGCAGGGCGGCGGCGGTGACCGGCTGCCCTGGTCGATGCTGCCGGTAGTCGCCTTGATTGGCCTGTGCATCGGCTGCTACACCTGGTTCGACGGCCAAGCCGTGCGCCTATGGGGCAAACCGTGGGATTACCTGGTGTGGCTGACCCTGCTCAGCGCCTGGCAGTTCCCGTTGCTGGCCAGCGTGGCGCGGCGAGCACCGTTCGTCCTGTTTTGGCGAACGCAATGGCGTTTGGGTTTGGCGGTTGGGTTTTGCGTATTGTTCAGTTATGCCCTGGTGTTGTGGGCCATGCACCTGGGGTCGGTGGCCGAGGCGGCAGCGTTACGGGAACTGAGCGTGATTCTGGTGGTGCTGCTGGGTATGCGCTACCTCAAAGAACCTTTTGGCGGGCCGAGACTCCTAGCTTGCGGGCTGGTCCTGGCAGGCACGCTGGTGATGAAGCTCTAACCCATTTTCGAACAAGGAGTCTTGAGCATGACCGTTGCCCTGTGGTGCATCCTGATCGCGCTGCTGTTGAACCCGCTTTGTGCCTTGATCGCCAAGGTGAGCAGTGGCCGGTTCGGACTAAAGGACAATCACGATCCGCGTGCCTTCCTCGATACCTTGTCGGGCCTGCCACGGCGCGCCCATGCTGCGCAGCAGAACGGCTATGAGGCGTTTCCGGCATTTGCAGCGGCGGTGCTGGTGGCGGATATCGTCGGCAATGCCGAGCAGGTGACCCAGGATGTGTTGGGGGTGATGTATATCACCAGCCGCCTGCTATACATCATCTGCTACCTGGCCGACTGGGCGGCCTTGCGCTCGCTGGTGTGGTTTGCCGGATTGGCAATTATCGTATCGTTCTTCGTGGTTTCCATCTGAAGCCGCGTTGCCTGCTTCGCGGGCAACGCCCGCGAAGAAACCAACGCCGATCAAAGTACTTTAGGTACTTCTGGCAGTGGTTGGCCCTTGGGCCACAACATCCAGATCTGCCCTTGCTGCTTCATGTTCCCGGCCAACTCGCCGGCTTCCGGCCCGGTGCCCCAGAACAGGTCTGCACGCACTTCACCCGTAATCGCCCCGCCGGTGTCCTGTGCGCCTACCGGTCGTACCACGGGTGAACCGTCCGGGCGTGTGGTAGACAGCCATAACAGGCTCCCCAGCGGAATCACCTTGCGATCGATGGCCACGCTGTAGCCGGCGGTGAGCGGCACGTTCAGCGAACCGCGCGGGCCTTCATTGCTGTCCGGCCGGGTGCTGAAGAACACGTAGCTGGGGTTGCTGGCCAGCAGTTCCGGTACGCGCTGCGGGTTGGCCTGGGCCCAGGCATGAATGGCACCCATGCTTACTTCCTCTTTCTTCAGCTGGCCCTGTTCCACCAGCCAGCGGCCGATCGGCCGGTAAGGGTGGCCGTTCTGGTCGGCGTAGCCCAGGCGCAGTTGGCGGCCGTCTTCCAGTTGAACCCGGCCGGAGCCCTGGATCTGCAGGAACTGCAGGTCCATTGGATCAGTCAGCCAGGCCAGCACAGGCGCCTTGACGCCATTGCGGTTGATCACTTCGGCTGTGTCGTACGGTTTGAGCACCCGGCCATCGAGCCGACCGCGCAGGCGTTTACCCTTGAGCTCGGGGTACACGCTGGCCAGGTCCACCACGATCATGTCATCCGGGATGCCGTAGACCGCCACATGGTTGCTCGCCGATTGGCTCAGGCTGCCGGGGTAGACCGGCTCGTAGTAACCGGTAATCAGACCGTTGGCATTGTTCTCGGCGGAGCGCAGGCCGTAAACCTGCAAGTTCTGCTCAAGGAAGGTACGCACCTGGGCGGCGCTGGCTGTGGCGTTGCCGGCGGCTTCGCAGGTGGCGGCCCACACCGCGTCACGCTTGAGCTTTTCGCAGCCGCTGCGCCAGGCGTAGAAACCGGCCAGCAAGTCTTCATCGCTGACCGCGGGCAGGTCTTTCCAGTTGGCCGGGGCGTAGGTGGCGATGGCGTGGGGCTCGGGCTTGGCGTTTTCGCCGCCGTTGCAACCGGCCAGCAAAGCCAGCACTGGCAGTGTCCAGGCCAGATGGCGCAGGGCAGATTTCATGTGTGCATTCCTGTCATGGGCGAACATGAAGATTCGCCCCTGTTTTTTATGTGGCTATTGGTCTTTGGCCCTTGGGCAGCGATACTGGCCGCCCATTTGCGTAGGCCGAAGTGAGTGTGATGTTGAAGCGATTGACCGTTGTTGTTCTGGCCGCACTGGCCCTGGGCGGTGCCCTGAGTGGGTGCGATAGGGTCGACCCCAACTCGCCGCTGGGCAAGCGCAAGGTAATTTTCAAGGACATGCTCAAGACCAGCGAAGACCTGGGCGGCATGTTGCGTGGCCGGTTGCCGTTCGACGGGGTGAAATTTGCCGACGGTGCGTTGAAGCTGGACGGCCTTGCGCACCAGCCCTGGCAGCACTTTCCACAGGTACGCGATGGGGGTGACAGCGCCGCCCGTGCCGAAGTATGGGAGCGTCAGGCGCGCTTTCATGACCTGGCCCGGCAGCTGGAGGGTGTTACCGGCGAACTGGTCGAGGTAACCCGCAGCCAGCCGCTGGATGCTGCGCAGTTGAAAGTGCCGATGGACAAGGTCGAAGCGGCTTGCAAGGCGTGCCATACCGAGTTTCGTAATCATTGATGGCCTGCGCTGCCCTCTGTGGAACTGTCTTGAATTCCTGTAGGGCGGCCGCGCTTATCCGTCGGATGCCTCAGCGGTCGAGGTCGTCGACCGCTTCCTGCAGCTCTTTACGCGATTCGGCCAGCTTGTCCTTGCGCTTGTTGATCTTCTCCGCGTCGCCTTTCTTCTCGGCTTTCTTCAGGTCCTTTTCCCGCTGCGCCACTTCGTGACGTGCATCGAGCACCTTTTGCTCACGCTCTTTGCGCAGGCTGGCATCCGTGCAGTTGTCTACGCCGCGCAGCGCTTCTTCCAGCCCCGCGACTTGGTCGCTGTTACCGTGGTCACGGGCAATTTTCAGCTGGTTCTCGATGGCGCTGCGTTTGGCGGCGCAACCGGTCAGGCCAGGGTCCGGCTGGGCCGCTTGCACGGCGCCTGCAGCCAAACCCAGCGATGCGAGCAGGAAAAGAGTCGAAATGCGTTTCATGAAAAGCCTCCTGAACGGGGCGGGGCAGCAAAAGTTGCTGGAAATCCTGCCTTGGTTTTGCCCATTTAGAAACCCTTGGTGAGGTTTTCCGGTTGAATCCCGGGTTTTCCTGCAGGCTTTTTGGTAAAAATCATTGCTCGATGCGCTCAGGGGGGGGCGAAAACCCTTCAATGCCGGATTCCGCCAACCGTGTGGCAATGGCTTGCACCTCCGCGGCCGCGAAGAAACCCACAAGCTGACGCGAGCGTTTTACGCCGATGTCGGGCACTGTTTGCCATTGACCCGCGCTGCGCGAAGCCATTTCTTGCCAGCCGCCTGTCAGTTGCAAATGCTTGCCAATGGGCGCGCCAAGGCCGCGCAGCCACTGATCGAAGGGGCGTGAGCGGGCTTGGTCGAAACTGCCCAGCAGTTGGGCCGCTGTAAGGCTGCTGATGCCGGGCACCTGCTGCAGGCGTTCGGCATCGAGCTGCAGCCAATCGGTCATCGAAGTTACCAGGCCCGCATCGACCAGCCGACGCCATGTGCCGGGCCCGGTACGTGGGAGGGCCAAGCCCTGTTTGCCGCTGAGCCAGGTGAGCCGGGCGATGAATTGTTCCTCGCAGCCTTCGCTGGGCTGCCAGCAACTGAGGGCATGATGCCGACCGGGTGCAGGCGCGCCCAGTGGTTGGCGTTCGACCGCGCGGTGCACGACGTGCTCAAGGCGAGGGATGGTCAGCCCGGCGAGGCTGATAGCGACCTGGTCACCGGGGCGAATATCCAGGGCTTGCCAACGCGCCAGCGAGCCGAGGCTGACCTGGGTGATGCGCCGGTCATCGAGGGTTACCGGCTGCACATGCGCAATGGGCGTGATCCTGCCAGTGCGGCCAACCCGAAAGCGCACGTCGCGTACTTCGGCCAACGCTTGTACATAGGGGTATTTCCAGGCGGCGATCCAGTACGGCGCCTTGGCCTGCCAGCGCTCGGCAGGCGGCCGGCTGCCCAGGCGCAGGATCACGCCGTCGCTGGCAAAGGGCAGGGGTGAACGGTACCAGTGCTCACGCCAGCGCGCTGCATCCTCCAGCGTGTCGACGGCGATACTGTAATGCTGGCTATCCGGGAAGCCCAGTTGTGCCAGCTGCGCGAGGCGATCGGCCTGTCGCTCGGGGCCATGCGGCCAGCCCCACACGAACAGGCCGATCGTGTTCCCTTGCTCGCGAGTCAGTTGTTTGCGTGCGAGCAGCCCGGCCACGGTACCGCGAGCGTTGGCACTGCCTGCCTTGGCCTGTACGTGTTCGTTCAGGCGCAGGTACAGCTCACCCTGCAAGTGCAGGTCAATCGCCTGAGGCAACTGCCGGGTGACTGCACCGAGCTGGGGAATGTGCCTGCTCCAGTCATGCCCCTGCAGCCCGTCCCCCCGGCTGATCAGCTGTACCAATTGGCCTTGTCGATAAATGAGGGAAGCTGCGACACCGTCGAACTTGGGCTGTACCCATACCCCGGTTTTCCCGGCCATCCAGCGTGCCACGGCCTGGCGGTCCGCCAGCTTGTCGACACCGGTATGCGGCACGGGGTGAGGGAGTGGACCGCGAGCGCTGGTCAAGGGTGACGGGCTGGGCGCGAGGCCAAAGCACTGCTGCAGGTGCACCAGGCGCTGGCGGCTCTGGTCGTAAAGCTCATCAGCCACCAGCGCGATACCCTGGCGATGGTAGTGCTCGTCCCAGCCGGTAAGGGTGGCCTGTAGTTGCGCGGCTTCAGCCTCGGCCTTTTGCGGGGTCCAGTCGGGGCATGAGGCGGCCCAGGCCAGTGGGGTATTTAGCGCAAACAGCATGGCGAACAACAGCAGGTACGGCATGGCCAGCATCCTTGCATGGCAGGTAGGAACCCCCAGACTAGGCAGGTTCTCTGGCGCTTGCTGAAGCACCATTGTCAGCCGATATGTCACAAAAAAGCCCCTGCCGATTGCTCGGCAGGGGCTTTCGCCTGGTGCTGTAGGAAACTTACAGGCCGGCAGCGTCACGCAGCGACTGGGCGCGGTCGGTGCGCTCCCAGGTGAAGGTGGTGAAGGTGTCGTCGCCGACAGTCTTCTGCTGCGGGGTACGGCCGAAGTGACCGTAGGCAGCGGTTTCCTGATACATCGGGTGCAGCAGGTCGAGCATGGTGGTGATGGCGTATGGACGCAGGTCGAAGCACTCGCGCACCAGCTGGATGATCTTGTCGTCGGAAACCTTGCCGGTGCCGAAGGTGTTGATCGAGATGGAGGTCGGCTGGGCCACGCCAATGGCGTACGACACCTGGATCTCGCAGCGCTCGGCCAGGCCGGCGGCAACGATGTTCTTGGCCACGTAGCGGCCGGCGTAGGCGGCGGAGCGGTCGACCTTGGACGGGTCCTTGCCGGAGAACGCGCCACCCCCGTGGCGGGCCATGCCGCCGTAGGAGTCGACGATGATCTTGCGGCCGGTCAGGCCGCAGTCACCCACCGGGCCACCGATGATGAAGTTGCCGGTCGGGTTGATGTGGTACTGGGTGCCTTTGTGCAGCAGTTCGGCCGGCAGGGTGTGCTTGACGATCAGCTCCATCACGGCTTCTTGCAGGTCTTTCTGCGACACTTCCGGGTTGTGCTGGGTCGACAGCACCACGGCGTCGATGCCGACTACCTTGCCATTTTCGTAGCGGCAGGTGACCTGCGACTTGGCATCCGGACGCAGCCATGGCAGCAGGCCGGACTTGCGCGCTTCGGCCTGGCGCTCGACCAGACGGTGCGAGAAGCAGATCGGCGCCGGCATCAGCACTTCGGTTTCGTTGCTGGCGTAGCCGAACATCAGGCCCTGGTCACCGGCGCCCTGGTCTTCTGGCTTGGAGCGGTCCACGCCCTGGGCGATGTCTACCGACTGCTTGCCGATGATGTTCATCACGGCGCAGGTGGCACCGTCGAAACCGACGTCGGAGCTGTTGTAGCCGATGTCGATGATGACTTTGCGCACCAGGTCTTCCAGGTCGACCCAGGCCGAAGTGGTGACTTCGCCGGCGATGATGGCGACACCGGTCTTGACCAGCGTTTCGCAGGCTACGCGGGCGTACTTGTCCTGGGCGATGATGGCATCGAGGACAGCGTCCGAAATCTGGTCGGCGATCTTGTCCGGATGCCCTTCGGACACGGACTCGGAGGTGAAAAGGGAGTATTCGCTCATCTCGAAGGTTCCTGAAATTTACCGATGGTGTATGTCGTCAGCCGTCCGCTGGAAATGGCGGACCTGGATCTGGAAACCGTTACGCAAGCCCACGTACAGGCTGTCCCCATGGGCCAGCCCGGCAGCGTTGGCCCAGCGCGCCAGGTCGTCCTGCTCAAAGCCAAGCCACAGGTCGCCGCAGGCTTCGCGCGCCCACCCCTGGTCATGGCTGCACAGTTCGGTTACCAGCAGGCTGCCGCCTGCCTTCACCCGTTTGGCCAGCTGGCGCAAGGCCAGGGCCGGGTCGCTGAAATGGTGCAGCACCATGTTCAGCACAACGCAGTCGGCGGCCACATCCGTTGCACCCAGTGCATCGGCCAACTGCAGGTTCACGTTTTCGAGCCCTTCGCGCTGGCACACCTGGCGCGCCAGTTCGAGCATGGTCGGGCTGTTGTCCAGGGCGGTGACCTGGGCGAAGCGCCGTGCCAGGTCAGGCAGGAAGCCACCGTCACCGGGGCCGACCTCAAGCGCGCTGGCAGCCGGATCGAAATGCAGCTTGTCGAGCAGCGCCAGCAGGCTTTCGCGGTACTGCGGCAGGCCGGCGATCAGGTCTTGCTGGGCGCGGAACTTCTCTTCCACGCGCAGGAAGAAGTCCTGGCTGGTGGCCGCGCGGCGTTGCTGCACTTGGGCGATGCGTGCCTGCACATCGGGCGGCAGGGCCAGGTCGTCGACTTCTTCGAGCAGCGCCACATGCAGCCGACCGCCCAGACGCAGGCCGTCAGGCAGGGCGCGGCGGTAGAAGATGGCGTTGCCTTCGCGCCGGGTTGCCACCAGCTCGGCCTGGGCCAGCACCTTCAGATGGTGACTCATGCCCGACTGGCCGATGTCGAAAATCTGCGCCAGTTCCAGCACGCCGAACGAATCGTTGGCCAGGGCGCGCAATACGTTCAGGCGCAACGCATCGCCACTGGCTTTGCACAGGGCGGCCAATGCTTCGCGTTGCTCGGGTGTCGATTGCGCGCGCAGGTTCATGGGGCGGCAGTCTAGACAGGCATCGATGCCCTAGCAAGGCCAATATCAAAAAGTTTTGATATTGAGTGATGAGCGGGGCGGCTAACCCGGTTTTGCCCCGAATTGAATGCCAATCACAGGAAAATCCCCCGACTGCGACCATACGTCATTGCCCCAAGCCCCCCCAGTGGGCGAAAATGGCCGCCTTTTTTCGTGACACCACCTATTCAAGCCCCCCAGGAGATCAGCGATGCCCAGCCGTCGTGAACGTGCCAACGCCATTCGTGCCCTCAGCATGGATGCCGTGCAAAAGGCCAACAGCGGCCACCCAGGTGCCCCTATGGGCATGGCGGATATCGCCGAAGTACTTTGGCGCGACTATCTGAAGCACAACCCGAGCAACCCGAACTTCGCCGACCGTGACCGCTTCGTGCTGTCCAACGGCCATGGCTCGATGCTGATCTACTCGCTGCTGCACCTGACCGGCTACGACGTCACCATCGATGACCTCAAGTCGTTCCGCCAGCTGCACAGCCGTACTCCGGGCCACCCGGAATTCGGCTACACCCCGGGTGTCGAAACCACCACCGGCCCGCTGGGCCAAGGCCTGGCCAACGCCGTGGGCTTTGCCCTGGCCGAGAAAGTACTGGGCGCCCAGTTCAACCGTGAAGGCCACAACATCGTCGACCACAACACCTATGTGTTCCTGGGCGACGGTTGCATGATGGAAGGCATCTCCCACGAAGTCGCCTCGCTGGCCGGCACCCTGGGCCTGAACAAGCTGGTTGCCTTCTATGACGACAACGGCATTTCCATCGACGGCGAAGTGCACGGCTGGTTCACCGACAACACCCCGGCGCGCTTCGAGGCGTACAACTGGCAGGTGATCCGCAACGTCGACGGCCACGATGCCGAAGAAATCAAGATGGCCATCGAAACGGCGCGCAAAAGCGACCGTCCGACCCTGATCTGCTGCAAGACCATCATCGGTTTCGGTTCGCCGAACAAGCAGGGCAAGGAAGACTGCCACGGTGCCCCGCTGGGCAACGACGAAATCGCCCTGGCCCGCAAGGAACTGAACTGGAACCACGGCCCGTTCGAAATCCCAGCCGACATTTATGCCGAGTGGGATGCCAAGGCCGCCGGTGCCAAGGCCGAAGCCGACTGGAACCAGCGCTTCGACGCCTACGCCAAGGCCTACCCGGAGCTGGCTGCCGAGTTCAAGCGCCGTGACAGCGGCAAGCTGCCGGCCGACTTCAGCGAGAAGGCCCAGGCCTACATCAACGAAGTGGCTGCCAAAGGCGAAACCATCGCCAGCCGCAAAGCCAGCCAGAACGCCCTGAACGCTTTCGGCCCGCTGCTGCCCGAGTTCCTCGGCGGCTCGGCTGACCTGGCCGGCTCCAACCTGACCCTGTGGAAAGGTTGCAAGGGTGTCGAAGCCAATGACGCCAGCGGCAACTACGTGTTCTACGGCGTGCGCGAGTTCGGCATGACCGCCATCATGAACGGCGTTGCCCTGCACGGTGGCCTGGTGCCTTACGGCGCGACCTTCCTGATGTTCATGGAATACGCCCGCAACGCCGTGCGCATGTCGGCGCTGATGAAGCAGCGCGTGATCCACGTGTACACCCACGACTCCATCGGCCTGGGCGAAGACGGCCCGACTCACCAGCCGATCGAGCAGCTGACCAGCCTGCGCAGCACGCCGAACCTGGACACCTGGCGCCCAGCCGACGCGGTGGAGTCCGCCGTGTCCTGGAAAAACGCCCTGGAGCGCAAGGACGGCCCTTCGGCGCTGATCTTCTCGCGTCAGAACCTGCAGCACCAGGACCGCAACGCCCAGCAGATCGCCGACATCAGCCGTGGTGGCTACGTGCTCAAGGACTGCGCTGGCGAGCCTGAGCTGATCCTGATCGCTACCGGTTCGGAAGTGGGCCTGGCTGTTCAGGCCTTCGACAAGCTGACCGAGCAAGGCCGCAAGGCGCGCGTGGTCTCCATGCCGTGCACCAGCGTGTTCGATGCCCAGGACGCTGCCTACAAGCAGTCCGTGCTGCCGCTGGAAGTCGGTGCGCGCATCGCCATCGAAGCCGCCCACGCCGACTTCTGGTACAAGTACGTCGGCCTGGAAGGTCGTATCATTGGCATGACCACCTACGGTGAGTCGGCGCCAGCTTCGGCACTGTTCGAAGAGTTTGGTTTCACCCTGGAGAACATCCTGGGTACTGCCGAAGAGCTGCTGGAAGACTGATGTAACAATGGAGGGCAGTGACGCCCTCCAGGTCGTGCAAGGGGAGGGCTTCGCCCTCCATCGCGACGCAAGGCCGCTCCTACAGGTACCGCGCAACCCCGATGTTGCCGCGGTACCTGTAGGAGCGGCCTTGTGTCGCGATGGGCCGCAACGCGGCCCCAAAAGCCATCATGCGTTAGCGAGCCAACGAATGCCCCACCTGCGTCCCTACAAAGTTGCACTCAACGGTTATGGCCGTATCGGCCGCTGTGTCCTGCGCGCGCTGTTCGAGCGGGGGGCAAAGGCCGGTTTCGAGATCGTCGCGCTGAACGACCTGGCCGACCAGGCCAGCCTGGAATACCTGACCCGCTTCGACTCCACCCACGGGCGTTTCCCCGGCGAGGTGAAGGTCGACGGCGACTGTCTGCATATCAATGGCGACTGCGTGAAGGTGATGCGCAGTGCCACCCCCGAAGGCATCGACTGGGCCGCGCTGGGCATCGACCTGGTGCTGGAGTGCTCCGGTGCCTACAACACCCGTGTCGATGGCCAGCGCTTCCTCGATGCCGGTGCGCCCCGGGTGCTGTTCTCGCAGCCGATGGCCAGCGAGGCCGACGTTGACGCCACGGTGGTCTATGGCATCAACCAGGCCTGCCTGACCGGCAGCGAGCGCCTGGTGTCCAACGCCTCGTGCACCACCAACTGCGGCGTGCCACTGCTGCGGGTGCTGGACCAGGCGTTCGGCATCGAATATGTGCAGATCACCACCATCCACTCGGCCATGAACGACCAGCCGGTGATCGACGCCTACCACCACGAAGACCTGCGCCGCACGCGCTCGGCCTTCCAGTCGGTGATCCCGGTGTCCACTGGTCTGGCGCGTGGCATCGAACGCCTGCTCCCGGAACTTGCCGGGCGAATCCAGGCCAAAGCGGTACGGGTACCGACCGTCAACGTCTCGTGCCTGGACATCACCCTGCAGACCGCCCGCGACACCAGCGCGGCCGAGGTCAACCGGGTGCTGCGCGAGGCCGCGCTGGAAGGCCCGCTGAAAGGCCTGCTGGCCTACACCGAGCTGCCGCACGCCAGCTGTGATTTCAACCATGACCCGCATTCGGCGATCGTCGATGCCAGCCAGACTCGTGTTTCCGGCCCTCGCCTGGTGAACCTGCTGGCCTGGTTCGACAACGAATGGGGTTTTGCCAACCGTATGCTCGACGTTGCAGAACACTTTCTGCACGTCGTCCACCCAACCCGCAACAAACAGCCCTGAAGGACTGCATTCATGACCGTGTTGAAGATGACCGACCTCGACCTGCAAGGTAAGCGCGTACTGATCCGCGAAGACCTCAACGTGCCTGTGAAGGACGGTGTGGTAGCCAGCGACGCGCGTATCCTGGCAGCGCTGCCGACCATCAAGCTGGCCCTGGAGAAGGGCGCGGCGGTAATGGTCTGCTCGCACCTGGGCCGCCCGACTGAAGGCGAATTCTCTGCCGAGAACAGCCTCAAGCCGGTTGCCGACTACCTGAGCAAGGCCCTGGGCCGTGATGTGCCGCTGGTTGCCGACTACCTGGACGGTGTCTCGGTACAGGCCGGTGAGCTGGTGCTGTTCGAGAACGTGCGCTTCAACAAGGGCGAGAAAAAGAACGCCGACGAGCTGGCGCAGAAATACGCCGCCCTGTGCGATGTGTTCGTCATGGACGCTTTCGGCACCGCGCACCGCGCCGAAGGTTCGACCCATGGCGTAGCCAAGTTCGCCAAAGTCGCTGCTGCTGGCCCGCTGCTGGCGGCCGAGCTGGATGCCCTGGGCAAGGCCCTGAAGGCCCCGGCCAAACCGATGGCGGCCATCGTTGCCGGCTCCAAGGTTTCCACCAAGCTGGACGTGCTGAACAGCCTGAGCAGCGTCTGCGACCAGCTGATCGTCGGCGGCGGTATTGCCAACACCTTCCTGGCCGCTGCTGGGCACCCGGTGGGTAAGTCGCTGTACGAGCCGGACCTGGTCGATACTGCAAAAGCCATCGCTGCCAAGGTCAGCGTACCGCTGCCAGTCGACGTGGTGGTCGCCAAGGAATTCGCTGAAACCGCCGAAGCCACCGTCAAGGCCATCGCCGACGTTGCCGCCGACGACATGATCCTGGACATCGGCCCGCAAACCGCAGCCAACTTCGCCGAACTGCTGAAGTCGTCGAAGACCATCCTGTGGAACGGCCCGGTCGGCGTGTTCGAGTTCGACCAGTTCGGCAACGGCACCAAGGTGCTGGCCAAAGCCATTGCCGACAGCGCCGCGTTTTCCATCGCCGGTGGCGGTGACACCCTGGCAGCCATCGACAAATATGGCGTCAGCAAGGAAATCTCCTACATTTCTACCGGGGGTGGTGCCTTCCTCGAATTCGTCGAAGGCAAGGTTCTGCCAGCGGTGGCAATCCTGGAAGAGCGGGCCAAGGCCTGATGACGTCGGCGCTTGGCAAAGGGAGTGGCCTGATGGTCAAGCAGTTGCCTGTGATGATGCTGGCTGGCCTGCTGAGCGCCTGCTCGGGTAGCCCGGCCTCCGATGGCGACCCGGCGCACCCGCCCAAGGGCGGGTGCTACCAGTCCGAGTGGCAGGCCGAAACCGTGCCGGTCATCAGCAAGCGCGTGGGCCCGGAAGGCCTGGAAAAGTACGACGAAGACCACCAGCGCAAGGCACCAGGCTGCCCTTGAACCCGGCGTTTCGTCGGCTCAGGCAACCAAGCGGCCGCTGTGTGGTCAGCTAGAGGATATGCAATGAAAGCGCTTTTGGCCGTGACGGCCCTGGCGACACTGGCAGGATGCTCACTGCTGCAGCCGGCGCAACCCGCCCCGGCAGACAACTGGACCCGTTGGGTCTGCGACACCCAGGCCGAAGTGCTGTGGCGCTTCGCCGATGCACAACGCGACCAGGTCGACGTGCGCCTTGGCGGCGGTGACCAGGTCTACCGGCTCAAGTCCGAGCCGGGTGCTTCGGGTGCGCTGTACAGCGATGGCATGCTGGCCTTCCACACCAAGGGCGAAGAAGGCCTGGTGTACTGGGTGGCAACCAACGATCTGATTGGGCGGGGCTGCAAGGCACCGTGACTGGCCGGGCCGCGAGGGTGGCCCACACTACTTGAACAGCAACCGCCCCTGCGGCAGGCTTGCACGAAACAAACGACGCTTGTCGGGAGAGAGATACACAATGGCACTCATTAGCATGCGCCAGATGCTGGACCACGCCGCCGAGTTCGGTTACGGCGTACCAGCTTTCAACGTCAACAACCTCGAGCAGATGCGCGCCATCATGGAAGCGGCCGACAAGACCGATTCCCCCGTGATCGTCCAGGCTTCGGCCGGTGCCCGCAAATACGCCGGCGCCCCGTTCCTGCGCCACCTGATCCTGGCTGCCATCGAAGAGTTCCCGCATATCCCGGTGTGCATGCACCAGGACCACGGCACCAGCCCTGACGTCTGCCAACGTTCGATCCAGCTGGGCTTCAGCTCGGTGATGATGGACGGCTCGCTGGGTGAAGACGGCAAGACCCCGACCGACTACGAGTACAACGTCCGCGTTACCCAGCAGACCGTTGCCATGGCGCACGCCTGCGGCGTTTCGGTAGAAGGCGAGCTGGGCTGCCTGGGTTCGCTGGAAACCGGCATGGCCGGTGAAGAAGACGGTATCGGCGCCGAAGGCGTGCTGGACCACAGCCAGATGCTGACCGACCCGGAAGAGGCCGCCGACTTCGTCAAGAAGACCCAGGTCGACGCCCTGGCGATTGCCATCGGTACCAGCCACGGTGCCTACAAGTTCACCAAGCCACCTACCGGTGACGTGCTGGCCATCGACCGCATCAAGGAAATTCACAAGCGCATCCCCAACACCCACCTGGTGATGCACGGTTCGTCCTCGGTACCGCAAGAGTGGCTGGCGATCATCAACCAGTACGGCGGCGACATCAAGGAAACCTACGGTGTACCGGTCGAAGAGATCGTCGAAGGCATCAAGTACGGCGTGCGCAAGGTCAACATCGATACCGACCTGCGTCTGGCCTCTACCGGTGCCATGCGCCGCCTGATGGCGACCAACCCGAGCGAGTTTGACCCGCGCAAGTTCTTCGGTGAAACCGTCAAGGCCATGCGTGACGTGTGCATCGCCCGTTACGAAGCCTTCGGCACCGCTGGCAATGCCTCGAAGATCAAGCCGATCTCCCTGGAAGGCATGTATCAGCGTTACCTGAAAGGTGAGCTGGCCGCCAAGGTCAACTGATCGACAGGCAGCCCTGAAAAACCCGCAGCGATGCGGGTTTTTTTATGGGCAAAGAAAGCCTGCGCATAATTTCGGCAGACCGACCGTTAGTCGGCTACCGTACAGTTGAGCCACTGATAGCGTTCTGATTGCATTGCGCGTTACAGCCTCGGGTCTAGAGTATTGATGGATCCAACCGTATTTTGAAGTCGGTCACATAACAGAGAAGCAGCATGGATGGCGCTCACCCTCAACCACAGCCACTGGATGGCAGCTCGGTTCTTCTGGTAGTAGACGACTACCCCGAGAACCTGATCAGCATGCGGGCCTTGCTGGCCCGGCAGGATTGGCAAGTGTTGACGGCAAGCTCGGGGATGGAAGCCTTGAGTGCGTTGCTTGAACACGAAGTCGACCTGGTGCTGCTGGATGTACAGATGCCGGAAATGGACGGTTTTGAGGTTGCCCGGCTGATGCGCGGCAGCCAACGCACCCGGCTGACCCCGATCATTTTCCTCACCGCCAACGAACAGTCCGAAGCGGCCGTGCTCAAAGGCTACGCCAGCGGCGCCGTGGACTACATGTTCAAACCGTTCGACCCGCAGATTCTCAAACCCAAGGTTCAGGCGCTGCTCGACCAGCAGCGCAACCGTCGCATGCTGCAGCGGCTGAGCCGTGAGCTGGAAGCGGCCAGGGCCTTCAACGCGTCGATCCTGGAAAATGCCGCCGAAGGCATCCTGGTGGTAGATGCCGAAGGCACCATCAGTTTTGCCAACCCGGCCATCTCGCGCTTGCTGTCGTCCCCGGTGCAGCAGCTGCAGGGCGCCCACCTGCTCGACCTGATGCAACTGGCCAGTGCCAGCCTGTGGCGCGAATCGGACTTCTACCAGGCCTATCTGGGGCGCCAGATTTTCCGTATACACGATGCCCAACTACGCACACAGGGGGGCGAACTGGTGCCGGTGGCGCTGTCCTGCGCACCGTTGCCCGTCGACCAGCAGGCCATGGTGGTGACCGTGCTGGACATGTCGGTGGTGCGCAACCTGCACCAGCAACTGGAGTACCAGGCCATTACCGACCCGCTCACCGGTCTGCTCAACCGTCGCGGTTTCTATCAGGCCGCCGAAGGTGCGCTGTTGCGCAACGAGCGCTCGGACAAGGCGCAGGCGTTGATGTACATGGACCTGGACGGCTTCAAGCGTATCAACGACTCGCTTGGCCATGATGCGGGCGACCGGGTGCTGCGCTGGGTGGCCGAGCAGCTCAAGGACTGCCTGGGCAGTGAGGCTTTGCTGGCGCGCATGGGCGGGGATGAGTTCACCGCACTGTTCGACAGCTTGCCTTACCCGGAGCAGGCCGGGCGTTATGCCGAACGGCTGCTCGAGCGTGTTTCCATCAGCCATGAGGTAGACGGGCTCGACGTATGCCTTGGGGTGAGCATCGGCATCGCCACCTACCCGGACTGCGGCGCCAATGTAGAAGGCCTGCTACGCGCAGCCGATGCCGCGATGTACGCGGCCAAGCGGGCCGGCCGCCAGCAATATCGCTTCTACGATCAGGAACTCAATGGCAGGGCGCGCTCGCGGTTGATGCTTGAGGACGGTGTGCGCACGGCCATCGAGCAGCAAGACTTCACCTTGGTGTACCAGCCGCAGGTCTCCTTCAACGATGGCCGTCTGCGAGGGTTCGAAGCCTTGCTGCGCTGGCAGCACCCCAGTGTTGGCGATGTGCCGCCGGGGCTGTTCATCCCGTTGCTGGAGGAGGCGCGGTTGATCAACCGCCTGGCCAGCTGGATCTACCGCCAGGGCGCGGCCCAGCGGCAGGCCTGGTACGAACGCTTTCCGGCAGACCTTGTGCTTGGCATCAGCTTGAGCCGCGCGCAGTTCGTGATGCCAGGCCTGGTCGAAGAGCTGCAGCGGGTCATCCAGCTTTACCAGCTTGTCCCGGCGCAGCTGGAGGTGGAGGTGGCGGAAACCTCGCTGATGTACAACATCGATGCGGCCGTCAAACAGATACACCGCTTGCGCGAGCTTGGCGTGCGGGTGGCCCTGGATGACTTTGGTGCGGGCGACTGTTCGCTGCGCATGCTGCGTGACTTGCCGATCGACACCTTGAAACTCGACCGTCACCTGGTAGCGCGCTTGCCCGACTCGGCAGTGGATGCCGCCCTGGTGCGCAGCGTTATCGGGCTGTGTGCCGACTACAGCATCACGGTGATCGCCGAGGGTGTGGAAACCCCGGCACAGGTGGCCTGGCTCAAAGCCAATGGTTGTGAATACGTTCAGGGTTTCCTGGTGGCTTATCCGATGACTGCCGCGGACGCCAGCGGCTTCCCGGCGATTTTCTCCTGGCCAGGGCCATGATTGGCTAGAATCGGCATTCGTTACGCCGACTACAGCGCCATGACCGTATTACGTTACTTGCAAGCCTACCCGCCGCACCTGCAGCAGCAGGTGCGGCAGATGATCGACAGTGACCGCCTGGGTGAGTACCTGCAGCGCCGCTATCCCGACCGCCATGACGTGCAAAGCGACAAGGCGCTGTACGGCTATGCCCAGGATCTGCGCCAGCAGTACCTGCGCAGCGCGCCGGGCCTGGACAAGGTGCTGTTCGACAGCCGCCTCGACCTGACCCACCGTGCCCTGGGCCTGAACACGGCAGTGTCCCGGGTGCAGGGCGGCAAGCTCAAGGCGAAGAAGGAAATCCGCATTGCTTCCTTGTTCAAGGAGGCCGCGCCACAGTTCTTGCGCATGATCGTGGTGCACGAGCTGGCGCACCTGCGCGAGCGCGATCACAACAAGGCGTTCTACCAGCTCTGCCAGCACATGGAGCCGGACTATCACCAACTGGAATTCGACCTGCGCGTCTACCTGACCTACCGGGAGCTGCCGGGCAACCTCTAAGGAACATGCAGCATGGAAGTGAGCAAGACCAAGAGCAGCTTCTACCGGCGCCTATACGTGGCCTGGCTGATCGACAGCCAGACCGCGACCAGCGTGCCCGCCCTGATGGAGGCCACCGGCATGCCCCGGCGCACAGCCCAGGACACCATCGCCGCCCTGGCCGACCTGGACATCGTCTGCGAGTTCGAGCAGCTGGAAGGCGCACGCAACCACGCCGGGCATTACCGCATCCATGAGTGGGGGGCGATCGACAAGCAGTGGATCATCCGGCACCTGCGGCAGATCCGCGAAGTGCTGGGTTACCCCTGATCAAGCGGGCGGCTGCAGTGCCCTGTGGGAGCGGCCTTGTGTCGCGAAAGGGGGCCGCTCCCACACGGTTGGCTCAACCCTTGCGCATGCCGATATGCGGAATGTCGTCTTCCAGGTATTCCTCGCCCACCACCTCAAACCCATGGCGGGCATAAAACCCCTGCAAATGAGCCTGCGCTGACAGGTATACCGGTACTCCCGGCCAGCAATGTTCTGCCGCTTCCAGGCCTTTGAGCAGCAACGGGTGCCCCAGCTTTTGCCCACGTGCCTCGGGTGCAGTCACCACGCGCCCGATCACCACGTCCCCGCCCTGTGACTGCGGGTCGAGCAGCCGCAGGTAGGCCACTAGCTTGTCTTCCTGCCAGGCCATCAGGTGCAAGGTATCGCCGCTCAGGTCCTGGCCATCGACTTCCTGGTACGCGCAACGCTGCTCGACCACGAACACTTCGGTGCGCAATTGCAAAATGGCATAGAGCTGGTCCTTGCCGAGGTCGGTGTGGTGCTTGCAGAGCCAGTCGATGGACATTGGCGAACTCCTTGAATGGGCTGTCGATCATCGCACGTCATCTGTGCTTCGGCCAAAATAGAGGCTAAATGACACTATTGGCCGCTGCCCTCGGCAACGGCTTTGTGTAATCTCATCGGCAGTGTGCGCCCCCCATTGCGAAAGGACGTGAGCATGCGGCCACTGCTTTGTGTTCTGGGATTACTGGCAATGATGCTGGCAACACCCGCCCCGGGTCACGACAGGCTACGCCTGGTGGCCGACAACTGGCCACCGTTCACCGATGCCAACATGGCGGGTGGCGGCCTGGCGACCAGCATCGTCACCACGGCATTGGCCCGTGCCGGCTACGCCAGCGGCTATGAAGAAGTGCCGTGGGCGCGGGCGTTGCTGGGGGTTGGTGAAGGGCGCTACGACGTGCTGATCAATGCCTGGTACAACGACTCACGCGCCAACATCGGGCAATTTTCCAAAGCCTATCTGAGTAACCGCATTCGCCTGCTGCAGCGCAAGGGCGAAGCGTTCCACTACAAGCACCAGTCTGACTTGTACCCCTACAGCATCGCCGTGGTGCGTGATTACGCCTACTCACCAGAATTCGACGGCGATACTCGCCTGCACAAGGTGCCGGTGCGCAACTTCTCTTCCGCGGTGCGCATGCTGGCGGCAGGGCGGGTGAACCTGGCGGTGGAGGACGAGTACGTGGCGCGTTACAACCTGCAGCGCGAGCCGCAGGACGTGCGTGATGGGGTGATGCTGGTGGAGCCGCCGTTGGGGGAAAACACCCTGCACATCCTGGTCAGCCTGAAGCACCCGGAGCATCAGCGAATCGTCGAGCGTTTCGAGCAGGCGATTGCGGCGATGAAGGCCGATGGCAGCTATGCCCGGCTGCTGCGCCAACATGGCTTTTGACTTCTGAGGCCCGCACCGGCTTATCGAGCAAAATCAGGCCGGCGCATCTTCCTTGATCAGGTGCGCCGCCAAGGTCCTCAATGGCCCCAACTGCCGGCAGATCAATGCCAACTGCGTCTGCACCAGCCGCTGATGCTCATCCAGTTCTTCCGGCATTTGCTCCAGGGCATTGGCCAGTGCTTCTTCGGCATCACTGTGAATCGCGATCGGCAGCCGCGCCGCCAAACCGTTGGCGATCTCGTCCAGGCTGCTGGCCAGGCTTTGCCCGGCACCTTCGATCAACTGCTCCTGCACCTGCGCCGGCAACGCCGTGTCGCGGTGCGCGCCCAGCCCCGAGAGGTAGCTGAGCAAGGTGTGCGACAGCACCAGGAAGCGGAAGCCAACGTCGGCCTCCTTACGGAAATGTCCCGGCTCCATCAGCATGTTGGCCAAGGTGGTGGACAGTGCCGCGTCGGCGTTGTGAGCATTGCGCCGGGCCAGGCGGTAAGCCAGGTCGTCACGCTTGCCATGGGCATACTGCTGCATGATTTGGCGCAGGTACACGCTGGCGCAGGCCAGGGTATTGGCCAGCGCCTTGTTCAACCGCCGCCCTTGCCAGTCAGGCAAGAACAGGAACACCGCAAGGATGGCGATCAGGCTGCCCACCAGGGTATCGAACAGGCGTGGCAGGAACAGGCCGTAGCCATCGCCGATCTGGTTGAAGCAGAACAGCACCATCAAGGTGATCGCGGCCGTGGCCAAGGTGTAGCGGGTGGTGCGGTTGACGAAGAACACCACCCCGGCGACCACGGCGAACAGCGACTGGATGACCGGGTTGGGGAACAGGTCGAACAAGGCCCAGCCCACCGTCAGGCCGACAGCGGTACCGAAGATGCGCTGCACCAGCTTGCGCCGGGTTGCACCGTAGTTGGGCTGGCACACGAACAGCGTGGTGAGGATGATCCAGTAGCCCTGGGTCGGGTGAATCAGGTGCACCATGCCGTAGCCGATCGACAGCGCCAGCGGCAGGCGCAAGGCGTGGCGGAACAGCAACGAGGTCGGTGTGAGCTGGGTGCGCAGGCGCGTCCACACATCCTTCAGCGAGCGTGGCGAGCGGTCGAGCAGGCTGCTGTCGCTGGCGTCGGCCAGGCTGTCAGGGTTGCTGGCGGCACTGAGCTGGCGGTCCAGCGTTGCCAGGTTGGCGGCCAGCGCCCGCAGCGAGCGCAACAGGCCACGCCAGGCCGGGTTGCTCTGGATACGCAGGTGCTCAAGTGAAGCGTTGAGGTCCTCGAGGGCTTCGGGATAACCGCTTGCCAGCACGAATGGCTGGCGCAGGCGGATCGAGCGGGCCAGCTCCTGGCAGGATGAACCCTGCTTACGCAGCAGGCGCTGGCAGCGGAACATCACGTCACTGTGGAAAAACGCCTCGGTCAGTGCGTTGTAGGGGTAGTGCGAGGCACTGACCCGTTCGTGAATGTCCTGGGCCAGGAAGTACAGCTTGAGGTAACGGCTGACCTTCGAGTTCGGTTGGCTGTTGCCCACCCGGTGCAGGATGATTTCCTTGGCTGCGTTCAGCGCGGCCACCACCTTGCCATTCTGTTGGGCCAGCTCCAGGCGCCGGGCCTCGACGTCGAGGGTGCGGATCGGTTCGAACAGGCTGGCCTTCAGCTTGAGGTAGCTGCCCAGTTCGTAGAACAGCTTGGCCAGGCTCTGCTGCACCGGCTGGTTGGAAAACAGCGCCTGCCAAAGTACTGAAAGCAGCCCGTACCAGGCCGCACCCGCCACCAGCAGCAGCGGCTCGTGCCAGAAGTCCGTCACTTGGCCGCCGCGCTGGTCCACACCGATCATGGTGTAAACCGCCGTGATCAGTGTCGCCGAGGCAATCGCACCATAGCGCTCGCCCAAGGCGCCAAGCATGGTCAGGCCAAACGCCGCCAGGGCCAGGGCGATGGCAAAGACCCAGGGGTAGGGGAACAGTAGTTCGACCGCCAGCGCAGCGATGGCGAAACACACCAGGGTAACGGCCAAGGCGCTAAGGCGGCCTTGCCAGCTGTCGTCGGTTTCGGCCAGGGCGCTGGCGATGATGCCGAGGAACAGCGGAATCAGCAGGGCCATCTCGTTCTGGTACCAGCACAGGGCCAGGCTGCCGGTGAGGGCGATGGTGACCCGGATGCTGTAGCTGAACTTGTCTTGGCCCCACAGGCGACGCAGTGACTGACGGAACGAGCTCGATGACATGATGGCCTGCTAGGCAGTGAGCGAAGAATGCAATGCAGCACGGGCCAGCAAGAAGCGTTCCGTGCTGCTGAATGGATTCTACTCTACACGAACTGCGCTGCGGCGTTGGCCGATGCCCAGGCCCACTGGAAGTTGAAACCGCCCAGGTGGCCGGTGACGTCCAGCACTTCGCCGATGAAGTACAACCCAGGGCTTTTCAGCGACTCCATGGTCTTGGACGACACTTCGCGGGTATCGACGCCGCCCAAGGTCACTTCGGCGGTGCGATAGCCTTCGGTGCCGGCCGGCACCACTTGCCAGTTCGCCAGCTTTTCGGCGATTTGCGCCAGCTCTGCTGGGGTGTACTGCTTCATCGGCTTGGACTCGAACCACTGCTCGGCCAGCAGGTTGGCCAGCTTGCGGGTGAACACTTCGCCCAGCACGGTCTTCAGTTCGGCGTTGGCGCGTTCGGCCTGCATTTGCTGCAGCCAGGTCAGCGCATCGCGGTCGGGCAGCAGGTTGATCTCGACCGTGTCGCCGGCTTCCCAGAACGACGAGATCTGCAGGATTGCCGGGCCGCTCAGGCCGCGGTGGGTGAACAGCAGGTTCTCGCGGAAGCTGGTGCCGTTGCAGCTGGCGGTGCAATCCAGTGAGGTGCCGGACAACTCGGTGCACAGTGCCTTGAGTTGGGGCTCGGTGATGGTGAACGGCACCAGCCCGGCGCGGGTCGGCAGCAGCGTGTGGCCGAACTGGCGCGCCACTTGGTAGCCGAAGCCGGTGGCGCCCAGGGTGGGAATCGACAGGCCGCCCGTGGCGATCACCAGCGACTGGCAGGCGAACTGGCCGCCGTTGGTCTGCAGCAGGTAGCCGTTTTCGGTCTTCTCGATCTGTTCGATGCTGGTGTGCATGCGGATCTCGGCGCCGGCCTCGTCGCATTCGGCCAGCAGCATGTCGAGGATGTCGCTGGCCTTGTTGTCGCAGAACAGCTGGCCAAGTTTCTTCTCGTGGTACGCCACGCCGTGTTTGCACACCAGCTCGATGAAGTCCCACTGGGTGTAGCGGGCCAGGGCCGACTTACAGAAGTGCGCATTCTGCGACAGGAAGTTGGCTGGCTCGGTGTACATGTTGGTGAAGTTGCAGCGCCCGCCGCCGGACATGAGGATCTTCTTGCCTGGCTTGTTGGCGTGGTCGAGCAGCAGTACCCGGCGGCCACGGCGGGCGCTGAGCTGGGCGCACATCAGGCCGGCGGCGCCGGCGCCGAGGATGATCACGTCGGTGGAGTGCACGGTATAAACCTATCTGGATTCGTAATGGCTACGCCGAACCTGTGGGAGCGGGTTTACCCGCGAATAGGGCGGTGCACGCACCATCGAATTCGCGGGTAAACCCGCTCCCACAGGGACCTTGCCTGGCTTTAGATAATGCGGACTTTCAGGGCGCGACCCTTGATCTTGCCGCTGTTCAGCCGCTGCATGGCCTGTTTGGCCAACGCCCGCTCCACGGCCACGAACGCCTGGAAGTCGAAGATGGCGATCTTGCCCACCTGCTTGCCTGGGATCCCGGCATCACCGGTCAGCGCACCGAGAATGTCGCCAGGGCGCAGCTTGTCCTTGCGGCCAGCGGCAATGCACAGCGTGGTCATCACCGGCAGCAGTGGTTCGCCACCCTTGTTCTTCAGGCTGTCCAGCGAGTCCCAGCGCAGTGGGCTTTTCTGCAGGTCTTCGATGGCCTGGGCACGGTGGCCTTCGGCCGGTGCCACCAGGCTGACCGCGATCCCCTTCTCGCCGGCACGGCCAGTACGGCCCACGCGGTGCACGTGGATTTCCGCATCACGTGCCAGTTCCACGTTGATGACCATGTCCAGGCCATCGATGTCCAGGCCACGCGCGGCCACGTCGGTCGCCACCAGCACCGAGCTGCTGCGGTTGGCGAACATGGTCAGCACCTGGTCGCGGTCACGTTGCTCCAGGTCGCCGTGCAGGGCCTGGGCGACGATGCCCTTGGCGGTCAGGTGGGCAACCACATCCTCGCACTGCTGCTTGGTGAAGCAGAACGCCACGCAGGACTGCGGGCGGTAGTGGCCGAGCACGCGGGTGACGGCCTCCAGGCGGTGCTGCGGGTCGATCTCGATGAAGCGCTGCTCGATCTGGTTGTCGGTGTGCAGGCTCTCGACCTTGACTTGCTGCGGGTTGCGCATGAAGTCGGCGGCCAGCTGCTTGATGCCAGCCGGGTAAGTGGCCGAGAACAGCAGGGTCTGGCGGCGCGCCGGGGTCTTGCCGATGATGCTGGCGATGGCATCGAAGAAGCCCATGTCGAGCATGCGGTCGGCTTCGTCGAGTACCAGGGTGTTGAGGCCATCGAGCACCAGGGTGCCTTTGTCCAGGTGTTGCTGGATGCGCCCTGGGGTGCCGACGATGATGTGCGCACCGTGCTCCAGCGAAGCGATTTGCGGGCCCAGCGAAACGCCGCCGCACAGGGTGAGGATCTTGATGTTGTCCTCGGCGCGGGCCAGGCGGCGCAGTTCCTTGGCCACCTGGTCGGCAAGCTCGCGGGTAGGGCACAGCACCAGTGCCTGGCAGCCGAAGTAGCGCGGGTTGATCGGGTTGAGCAGGCCGATGCCGAAGGCAGCGGTCTTGCCACTGCCGGTCTTGGCCTGGGCGATCAGGTCCTGGCCTTTGAGGATGACTGGCAGGCTCTGGGCCTGGATCGGCGTCATCGAGGCATAGCCGAGGGCGTCCAGGTTCGCCAGCATGGCGGCGGACAACGGCAGAGTGGCAAAGGCGGTGGATTCGGTGGTCACGAGGCGGGCCTGCGTTGCGAAGCGAAAAATGCCGCACAGTCTACCAGCCTCGTGGCCATTCGCCCTATGGTTCCATGTGTTGTTCCGGACGACGGGCACGCCTTCCGTCCGTCGGCGCCAGTTGCAGGAAGATCGCCGCCGCCAGCATGGCCATGATGCCGATGGTGACGAAGGTCAGCTGGAAGGCGCCCAGGGTGCTTTCCACGCCCTCGGCACTGCCCGCTGCGGTAAAGCCGCCGAGCAGTGCGCCGGCGCAGGCCACGCCCAGGCTCAACGCCAGTTGCGCGACCACCGACAGCAGGCTGTTGCCGCTGCTGGCGCTGGCGTCGTCCAGGTCGATCAGGGTTACTGTGTTCATGGCCGTGAACTGCATCGAGTTGACAGCGCCGAGCAGGCCCAGCTGGATCAACAGCACGGCGTAGGGCGTTTGCTCGTCGACCAGGCCGAGGCTGGCCAGCAGCAGGCCCAGCAGCAACGTGTTGCCGGTGAGGATGATGCGGTAGCCGAACCGCTCGATCAGCGGCCTGGCGATGGACTTGGCAAGCATGGCCGCCGCCGCCAGCGGGATCATGCTCATGCCAGCCTGCGCCGGAGAGTAGCCCAGCGCCACCTGCAACAGTAATGGCACCAGGAAGGGCAGGGCGCCGCTGCCCAGGCGGGCGAACAGGTTGCCGAGGATGCCGATGGCGAAGGTACGCACGCGGAACAGGCTGGGCGAGAACAGTGGCTCCGGGTCGCGCCCGGCGCGCAGCCAGTAGGCGGCAAGGCAGGCCATACCGGCGAACAGCAGCAACATGACCCGCAAGTGCGGCAGGTGCAACTCGCCCAGGCCTTCCATGGCGATGGTGATCAGCACCATCGCCGCGCCGAACAACAGGAAGCCGGGGCCGTCGAACGAGGTTCGCTCGGCCCCGCGCAGGTCCGGGATGAACTTCCATACTGCAATGCAGCCGATCAGGCCAACCGGCAGGTTGAGCAGGAAGATCCAGTGCCAGCTGAGGATTTCCACCAGCCAGCCACCGACCGTGGGGCCCAGCAATGGCCCCAGCAGGCCGGGGATGGTGATGAAGCTCATGATCCGCACCAGTTCGCTGCGCGGGTAAGCACGCAGCACCACCAGCCGCCCAACCGGCAGCATCAGCGCACCGCCCAGGCCCTGCACGACGCGGGCGAAGATCAGGAAGCCCAGGCTGTTGGCGGCGGCGCACAGCAGCGAACCGAAGCTGAACAGCAGGATGGCGCTGAAGAAGATGCGTTTGGTGCCAAAGCGGTCGGCGATCCAGCCCGAAGCAGGGATCAGCAGGGCCACGGTGAGCATGTAGGCGATGATCACGCCCTGCATGCGCAGCGGGTCTTCGGCCAGCGAGCGGGCCATGGCCGGCAGCGCGGTGTTGAGGATAGTGCCGTCCAGGGACTGCATGAAGAAGGCGATGGCTACCACCCAGGGGATCCAGCGGGCGGTGACGGGGTCCAGCGGGGTGCGTTCGGGCATGACTTCCTCGTTTGTCAGTGCCGGCCTCTTCGCGGGCAAGCCCGCTCCTACAAGGATTGTGCGTTCCCTGTAGGAGCGGGCTTGCCCGCGAAGAGGCCGCTAATGCCTATCACAATGTCAGGGTCAGGCCTTTGACCAGTGCCCCCGGCAAATGACTCGACCCGGTACTGCGCTGTCCATAGGTACTGGTCGACAGGATCATTTCGCGCGCCTGGGTCAGGTCCTCCAGCTGGCTGCCGAGCAGGCTGTACAGGCTGTCATCGAAACGCATGGTACTTACCGGCCCCTGGATCTGCCCGTTTTCCACCCAGAAAGTGGCGAATCGGGTCAAACCGGTCATCCGCGCTGCCGGAAGGTCAGAGTAGTTCAGGTACCACAGGTTACTGATGTACAGCCCAGTACCCAGTCGCTCAAGGACCTGCTCGCTGGCCAGGTTACCCGGTGCCAGGCTGAGCGCACAGGGCGACTCGTAGCTGTCGGCGCCATTGGCCAGCAGCTCGAACTCGGCCGCACTGCGCGCACTGATCAATCGCTGCTGGGCCTGGCCCTGCTGGATCAACGGCACATCCAGGCGCGGCGCACCTTCGTCGGAAAACGCCGGGCTTAGCGACCCGCTGACCTGCTCGGTGAAACTCACCAGCGGGCTCAGCCGTGCATCGCCGTTGTACAAGCGCTGCAGGGCGCTGTTGCCAGTGGCCAGGGCCTGCGCGGAAAAACCGCCCCAGCAGAGCATGCCGGCGATCTCGTCCATGGCTGCCGGGGCCAGGTAGGCGCGGTAGCTTCCCGGTTTGAGGGTGATCGCCGGGCGACCGAGGAAGCCCAGTTGTTCACGTGCCTGGCGCAGGCGTGCGATGAAGTCGTCTGCGCTCCACAGCTGGCCGGCATAGTTGGCCTTCACCGCCTGGCCGTTTTCGTGGAACAGGCTCCAGTCGAAGTTGAAACTGTTGGCCTGGTGCCAGCCAAAGGCCCCGAACGAACTGGCAAAGCCTCGGCAGATAGGGCCTGCGGCGTAGATGCCTACCAGGTCCAGGTCACCTGCCTCGCTGTCGAGCAAGGCCAGCACTTCGTCCAGCTCCGGCAGTGGTTGTTCCTGCAGGCTGTGGCTTTGCCAGGCGCTTTCGTCCAGGCGCAGGTAGGGGTCGAGAGCTAACAGCGGCAGGGTCTGGCGCAATTGCGCCAAAGCATCGGCCAGGCGCTGGCGGTCCAGCTGCACGTCGCCACTCAAGGTCACTTGCTGTTCCGCCTGGCGGCCATCGCGCACCAGCCGCAGTTGAGCGCTGGCCTGGCTCACTTCGCCGGCCTGGCGCACCTTGGCGTGGTTGAAACGCACGAATTGCGACTGTTCGGCGCTGTAGCCGAGGGTGAACTGTTCGCCTGCTTGCAGGGCGGCGCGCACATCCCCGACCAGGGTTTCGAAAGCATGTTGCATCAGGCGTCTCCTCCGAATACGTCGATCTGGCGGAACACGCAGGCCGGCGAGGCATGGCCGACCCGCACCACCTGGTTGGGTTCGCCCTTGCCGCAGTTGGGCGTGCCCAGTACCTGGAAGGTGCTGCGGTCGCCGACGGCCGACAGGTTGAGCCAGAACTGCGCGGAGATGCCACGGTAGTTGGGGTTCTTGACGATGCCCTTCAGCTCGCCATTTTCGATCAGTTGGCCCCATTCGCAGCCGAACTGGAACTTGTTGCGCGCATCGTCGATGGACCAGGAACGGTTGGTACGCATCAGGATGCCGTGCTCGATGCCCTGGATCAGCTGCTGCAGGCTTTGGTCGCCCGGTTCGATGTTGAGGTTGGCCATGCGGTCGATCGGGGCACGGTTCCAGCCACAGGCGCGGCTGTTGGCCACGCCGTCCAGGCCAGAGCGGAACTGCGACAGCGCGCCGCCCAGTGGGCGCAGCAGCAGGCCGTCGCGGATCAGGAACTGCTTGCTGGCCGGGGTGCCGTCATCATCAAAGCTGTAGCTGGCCAGCTCTTCGCCGATGGTCGGGTCGAAGGTCACGTTCAATAGGCTGGAACCGTATTGCAGGTGGCCGAAGTCGCTGGCTTTGACGAAGCTGGTGCCGGCGTAGTTGCGCTCGTCGCCGAGGATGCGGTCCATCTCCAACGGGTGGCCGATGGACTCGTGGATCTGCAGCATCATCTGGTCCGGCATCAGCAGCAGGTCGCGCGGGCCGCTTGGGGTGTTGGGGGCCATCAGCAGTTGCAGTGCCTCGTCGGCGACCTGCCGGGCGGCGCCGACCAGCCCGCAGCGCTCGATGATCTCGAAACCGCCCTGTTGGCCGAAGTTGTCGCGGCCCAGGCTGCGGCTTTGGCTATCCTGGCCGTCGCTGGCGGTCACACCCAGGCCTGGGAACAGGAAACGCTGGGCATGGCGTAGCTCGGCGCCGGCCGAGTTCAGGTAGGTTTGCTCGACCAGGCTCAGGCCCAGGCTGGCCTGCCAGTCCACTAGGCGGCTGTCCTTGGGCACGCTGGCCGATTCGGCAGCCAGCAGGCCAAGGCAGTCGGCGAGGCTAGGTACGGGCTGGTCGAAATGGGGTGAGAGATGGTCGTGACGAGCACTGGTCACTGGCTGCTCGCGCAGGTCCAGCAGGCTGTGCGGAGCGATCTGCCGGGCCAGTGCCTCGGCTTGCTCCAGTGCGCGTTGCAGGCCGGCCTGGGACAGGTCGGCGGTGGCCGCATAGGCCTCCACGCCGTTGACCCGCACGGTGAGCATGGCGCCTTCGTCCTGGCTGAAGAACGGTGGTTCGGCAACGTTGCGCCGAACTGAAAGCGCCTGGTGCGACTGTTTCACATGGCGCAGGGAAAACAACTCGGCCGTACTGCGCAGCGCGGCAAAGCGCTGGCGCAGCAGGGCGCTGGAATCGAACATGCAAAAGCCTCCGTGTACACGGTGGCTCCCCCTTAGAACCACTCGTCCTGCATGGTGAGGCAGGTGTTGTCGCGCGCCTCTAGCAATGCCAGCTCATTATGGCAGCCCGGTACTTCCCAGGTCAGGAAATAACGTGCGGCCTGGAGCTTGCCGAGGTAGAAGGTGCGGTCGGCAGCGTTGCCCTTTAGCAAACCAAGCTCGGCGTGAATCGCCTGCTCCAGCCAGCGCCAGCCGATAACGCAGTGGCCGAAGGCCTTGAGGTACAGGGCCGAGTTGGCCAAGGCGCCAGCGACTTTGCCTTGTGCCAGGTCGCCGAGCAGGGCCAGCGTTACGCTTTGCAGGCGGTTGACCAGTTGTTCCAGTGGCTGGCGCAGTGGGTCGAGGTTGGGGTGGTGGCTGGCGCGCTCGCCGGTGTTGGCGATCAGGCGGATGAGTTGTTTGAGCCCGGCGCCATTGTTTTGCGCCAGCTTGCGGCCAAGCAAGTCGAGCGACTGAATACCCTCGGTGCCTTCGTGAATCGGGTTCAGGCGGTTGTCGCGGTAATACTGTTCCACCGGATATTCGCGGGTGTAGCCGTGGCCGCCGAGAATCTGGATCGCCAGTTCGTTGGCCTTGAGGCAGAACGTCGACGGCCACGACTTGACGATCGGAGTCAGCAGGTCGAGCAGTTCCTGAGTCTGCTGGCGGGTGCTTTCTTCGCTGGCGGTGTGGGTATCGTCGAATAGACGGGCGGCATACAGGCCCAGGTCAAAGGCACCTTCCACGTAAGCCTTCTGGGCCAGCAGCATGCGCTTTACATCGCTATGTTCGATGATCGGCACCGCTTGGCTGTGTGGGTCTTTGTTGTCCGGTAGCCGGCCCTGCGGACGCTGTCGGGCGTATTCCAACGAGTAAAGGTAGCCGGCGTAACCTAGCATCACTGCACCCATGCCGACGCCGATACGCGCCTCGTTCATCATCTGGAACATGCAGGCCAGGCCCTGGTGTGGCTGGCCGACCAGGTAGCCGACGCACTGGCCGTTGTCGCCGAAGTTCAGCGCGGTGGAGGTAGTGCCGCGCCAGCCCATCTTGTGGAACAACCCGGCCAGCAGCACGTCATTGCGCGAGCCACGGCTGCCGTCCGGGTTCACCAGATATTTCGGCACGATGAACAGCGAGATGCCCTTCACCCCGGGCGGGGCGTCCGGCAGCTTGGCCAGCACCATGTGCACGATGTTTTCCGACAGTTCGTGGTCGCCACCGGAGATGAAGATCTTGTTGCCTTTGAGCCGGTAGCTGCCGTCGGGTGCAGGTTCGGCGCGGGTGCGGATGTCGGCCAGAGACGAGCCGGCGTGGGGCTCGGTCAGCGCCATGGTACCGAAGTAGCGGCCCTCGATCATCGGTTGCAGGAACAGGCGCTTCTGTTCCTCTGTGCCGAAACTCTCGATCAGGTTGGCTGCGCCCATGGTCAGGAATGGGTAGGCCGTGGTGCCGGCGTTGGCGGCCTGGAAGTGGGCGAAGCAGGCCTGCGACACCAGGCTGGGCAGCTGCATGCCACCCACCTCGAAGTCCCGGTTGGTGTTGAGAAAGCCGGCTTCGAGGAAGGCGTCGACGGCAGGCTTCACCTCGGTGATCAGCTCCGCGCGACCATCCACGTAGCGCGGCTCGTTCTCGTCGGCCTTGCGGTTGTGCGGGGCGAAGTACTTTTCGGCGATGGTGCGGGCGGTGGTCAGTGCCGCGTCGAAGGTTTCACGGCTGTGCTCGGCGAAACGCGGGCGCTGGGTGAGGGCTTCGGCGTCGAGTACTTCGTAGAGCTCGAAGGCCAGGTTACGAGGGCTGAGCAGGGTCTCGGGCATGGGGGCGGTCCTGAGGCGGGATGCTGCGAGTGTAGGGAACCGGGTGGTGTGGGGGGAGGTTAATAGGTTTGGGTGATATGGGTTTAGAACGGGTGGGGCATACAGGTGCTTGCCTTGATGGTTTCTGCGCCTGTGAGACCGAGCGCCGCCCGCGCGGCGCATCGCGACGCAAGGCCGCTCCTACATTTGTTTCGGGCCAGTTCATCCTGTTAGGCCACCGCTGTCCGCCTTGTTTGTTCCATGCGGTATTGAAGGGGGCGCAGTCGCTCTTATCGATCTCCAGCCATGCCCCCAGGGTACGCGCGCCATAGGCACAGGAGAGACTGGCCCGAAACAAATGTAGGAGCGGCCTTGCGTCGCGATGCGCCGCGCGGGCGGCGCTCGGTCTCACAGGCGCAGATAATGCTGTGGCGAGCACCCGTCAGCCCAACCCTATCTCAAGACAACCGCCCATAAAAAAGGGAGAGCCTAAGCCCTCCCTTTTCTTCAACAACCCTCAGCCTCAGCCAATGGTCATCAGGCTGGCGTTACCACCCGCCGCCGCAGTATTCACACTCACCGCCCGCTCAATCACCAACCGCTCCAGCGCAATCTGGTGATCCCCGCTGGACAGCCCGTGCACACCGACGATCGCCCCGGCGCGCTTGGCCACCTGCTGGCACACGCTGCGCAGCTGGTCCGAGTCGCCATGGTGGATCACGGCGTCGAACGCCACGTCATCCTTGTTCCAGTCCGCCACCAGCTTGACCTTGGCCTGCAGCTCACGCGGCAGGCGGGCACGCAGGGCCTTGCCCGGTTCGCTGTCAGCCCACACCGCCGAGCTGCCAACGGCCAGTACCGCAGCCAGTTGCGCCAGCAGGTCGGCTTCGTTGTCCGCCAGGCACAGCACGTGCTCGCGCGGCAGGATGGTGTAGCTGTTGCGCTCGCCGGTCGGGCCTGGCAGCAGGCGGGCGATACCGCTTTGCGACTGGCTGGCGAACTGGTCGCACAGCGCAGCCAGGTCAGCCAGCTGGTTGCTCTCGGCCCAGGCCTTCAGACCATGCAGCGGCTTGATCAGCTGTTCGTGCAGGGTGCGGTCTGGCTTGCCTTCGCCGTCCTGCTGCTGGAAGTGGCGGCCAATCGCGTCGGCCGGGCGGGTCGACAGCAGGCGGTACAGGTACAGCGGGCCGCCTGCTTTCGGGCCGGTGCCGGACAGGCCTTCACCGCCGAACGGCTGCACGCCCACCACCGCACCGACAATATTGCGGTTTACGTACATGTTGCCGGCATTGGCGGTTTCCACCACCTTGGCGATGGTCTCGTCGATGCGGGTGTGCACGCCGAGGGTCAGGCCATAGCCAGAGTTGTTGATCTGCTCGATCAGCTGGTCCAGGTTGCGGCGGTTGTAGCGCACCACGTGCAGTACCGGGCCGAAGATTTCACGCTTGAGCTCGTCGAAGCTGTCCAGCTCGATCAGGGTTGGCATGACGAAGGTGCCGCGCTTGATCTCGGCAGCATCGGCAATGGCAACCTGATAGACCGAGCGGCCTTTTTCACGCATGCCCTGGATGTGCTTCTCGATGCCGGCCTTGGCTTCGGCGTCGATCACCGGGCCAATGTCCACGGCCAGGCGGTCCGGGCAGCCCAGGCGGCTTTCGGCCATGGCGCCCTTGAGCATTTCGATCACGCGGTCGGCGGAGTCTTCCTGCAGGCACAGTACGCGCAGGGCCGAGCAACGCTGGCCAGCGCTGTCGAAGGCCGAGGAAACCACGTCGATCACCACCTGCTCGGTCAGTGCCGAGGAGTCGACGATCATCGCGTTCTGGCCACCGGTTTCGGCGATCAGCGGGATCGGGCGGCCCTGGTTGTCCAGGCGACCGGCGACGTTGCGCTGCAGCAGGCGGGCGACTTCGGTGGAGCCGGTGAACATCACGCCTTTGACGCGCTCGTCACCGACCAGGCCAGCACCGACGGTTTCACCGCGGCCTGGCAGCAACTGCAGCACGCCCTCGGGGATGCCGGCTTCCAGCAGCAGGCGCACGGCCTGGGCGGCGATCAGCGGGGTTTGCTCGGCGGGCTTGGCCAGTACCGGGTTGCCGGCAGCCAGGGCTGCGGCCACCTGGCCGGTGAAGATCGCCAGCGGGAAGTTCCATGGGCTGATGCACACCACCGGGCCCAGCGGGCGGTGGGCGTCGTTGCTGAAGTCGTTGCGTGCCTGCACCGCGTAGTAGCGCAGGAAGTCCACGGCTTCACGCACCTCTGCGATGGCGTTGGCGAAGGTTTTGCCGGCTTCGCGGATGAGCAGGCCCATCAGCGGTTGGATCTCGGCCTCCATCAGGTCGGCGGTGCGCTCCAGAATGGCGGCACGTTCGGCGGGTGGGGTGGCCTGCCAGATCGGTGCGGCGTTCAGTGCACACTGGATGGCGTTGTCGACATCGGCGACGGTGGCCTCCTGCACATGGCCCACCACATCGCGAAGGTCGGCCGGGTTCAGCACCGGCACGGCAGCGCTATCGCTGGCGGCGCAGGCCAGCAGCGGGGCGGCTTTCCAGTCGTTGTGAGCGGTGGCCAGCATGGCGCAGGACAGCGACGCCAGGCGGTGTTCGTTGGCCATGTCGATGCCGGCCGAGTTGGCCCGCTCGTTGCCATACAAGTCGCGCGGCAGCGGGATGCGTGGGTGCGGCAGGCCGATGCTGCCTTCCTGGGTGCCCATGCGCTCGATGCTGGCGACCGGGTCGGCGACCAGTTCCTGGATGGAGATGGAGTGGTCGGCGATGCGGTTGACGAACGAGGTGTTGGCGCCGTTTTCCAGCAGGCGGCGTACCAGGTAGGCCAGCAGTGTTTCGTGGGTGCCGACCGGCGCATAGACGCGGCACGGGCGGTTCAGCTTGCCATCGGCAATCTTGCCGACCACTTGCTCATACAGCGGCTCACCCATGCCGTGCAGGCACTGGAACTCGTACTGCCCCGGGTAATAGTTCTGCCCGGCGATGTGGTAGATGGCCGACAGGGTGTGGGCGTTGTGGGTGGCGAACTGCGGGTAGATGGCTTCTGGTACGGCCAGCAGCTTGCGGGCGCAGGCAACGTAGGACACGTCGGTGTACACCTTGCGAGTGTACACCGGGTAGCCTTCCAGGCCTTCGACCTGGGCACGCTTGATCTCGCTGTCCCAGTAGGCGCCTTTAACCAGGCGGATCATCAGGCGGTGGCGGCTGCGCTTGGCCAGGTCGATGACGTAGTCGATCACGTACGGGCAGCGCTTCTGGTAGGCCTGGATGACGAAACCGATGCCGTTCCAGCCCGCCAGCGAAGGTTCGAAGCACAGGCGCTCGAGCAGGTCGAGCGACAGCTCCAGGCGGTCGGCCTCTTCAGCGTCGATGTTCAGGCCGATGTCGTACTGCTTGGCCAGCAGGGTCAGCGACAGCAGGCGCGGGTACAGCTCTTCCATCACGCGCTCGTACTGGGCACGGCTGTAGCGTGGGTGCAGTGCCGACAGCTTGATCGAGATACCTGGGCCTTCATAGATGCCGCGGCCATGGGAGGCCTTGCCAATCGAGTGGATGGCCTGCTCGTAGGACGCCAGGTACTTCTGCGCGTCGTGTTCGGTCAGCGCGGCTTCGCCGAGCATGTCGTAGGAATAGCGGAAACCCTTGGCCTCGAAGCGGCTGGCGTTGGCCAGGGCTTCGGCGATGGTTTCACCGGTGACGAACTGCTCGCCCATCAGGCGCATGGCCATGTCGACGCCCTTGCGGATCATCGGCTCGCCGCTCTTGCCGATGATGCGGGTGAGCGAGGAGGTGAGGCCGGATTCGTTATGGGTGCTGACCAGCTTGCCGGTCAGCAGCAGGCCCCAGGTAGCGGCGTTGACGAACAGCGACGGGCTGTTGCCCAGGTGCGGCTGCCAGTTGCCGGTGCTGATCTTGTCGCGGATCAGCGCGTCGCGGGTGCCCTTGTCAGGGATGCGCAGCAGCGCTTCGGCCAGGCACATCAGTGCCACGCCTTCCTGGGACGACAGCGAGAACTCCTGCAACAGGCCCTGGACGATGCCGGCACGGCCGCCAGCGCTCTTCTGGTTGCGCAGTTTTTCGGCGATGCCGGCTGCCAGCTTGTTGGTGGCTTCGGCCAATGGCGCGCTCAGGCGTGCCTGCTCCAGCAGCATCGGCACCACTTCCTGCTCGGGGCGGCGGTAGGCGGCAGTGATCGCCGAGCGCAGTACCGACTGCGGCAGGATGCTCTCGGCGAATTCGAGGAAGCACTGGTGGCTGTGGTCGGCCTGGACTTCACCGGCATCATCGGCCAGGTTGCTGACATGACCGTTGAGTTCGGTCAGGGTGGCACCACCCTCGAGCTTCTCCAGATAGTTGAAGATCGCTTGCTTGATCAACCAGTGCGGCGTGCGGTCAATGGACTGCGCAGCTGCTTTGAGTCGCTCACGGGTCGGGTCGTCGAGTTTGACCCCAAGGGTGGTCGTCGCCATTTCTTATCCTCGTTATTGCCACGGCTGTGGCCTAAGCTGGCGCCAAGAGTAGCTGTAGGACAATTCGGGTGCAACCAGGTGCAACCCGAATTTTTTCTGAAGAAGGTGCAACTCGTCCGACAGGCATTTCCACACCTTGAAAAGGGGTGCTTTCGGTGCGTTTTATTCTGAAAAACCGGCTTTTTGCTCCAAAAAGGAGCAAAAAGGCTGCTGTTACGAAAAATGCTCGGCAAGGTGCAACTTGCAAATGAAAAATGGTTGCACCTGCTTTGCGTTGTTGCATAGGATTCGCCGCCTGGGTGCAACCGCCATGGCTGCGGTTGTGCATGAGATAAAAACAAACGCCAGGGCACACGCATGGGCAATCCACTAACGATCACTTTCGTGGTCTACATCGCGGCAATGGTGCTGATCGGCTTCGCCGCCTATCGCGCCACCAACAACCTTTCCGATTACATTCTGGGCGGTCGCAGCCTGGGTAGCGTGGTCACCGCGCTGTCTGCCGGCGCATCCGACATGAGCGGCTGGCTGCTGATGGGCCTGCCGGGCGCCATCTACTTCTCGGGCCTGTCCGAGGCCTGGATCGCCATCGGCCTGACCGTTGGTGCCTACCTGAACTGGCTGTTCGTGGCCGGCCGTCTGCGTGTGCAGACCGAACACAACGGTGACGCACTGACCCTGCCGGACTACTTCTCCAGCCGTTTCGAAGACCAAAGCGGCCTGCTGCGGATCATTTCGGCGATCGTCATCCTGGTGTTCTTCACCATCTACTGCGCTTCCGGCATCGTTGCCGGTGCCCGTCTGTTCGAAAGCACCTTCGGCATGTCGTACGAGACAGCCCTGTGGGCCGGCGCCGCGGCGACCATCGCCTACACCTTCGTGGGTGGCTTCCTGGCGGTAAGCTGGACCGACACCGTGCAGGCTTCGCTGATGATCTTCGCGCTGATCCTGACCCCGGTGATCGTGCTGATCTCCACGGGTGGCTTCGACACCACCTTCGCTGCCATCGAGGCGGTCAACCCGGCCAACTTCGACATGTTCAAGGGCGCTACCTTCATTGGCATCATCTCGCTGATGGGTTGGGGCCTGGGCTATTTCGGTCAGCCGCACATCCTGGCGCGTTTCATGGCCGCCGATTCGGTGAAATCGATTGCCAAAGCCCGTCGCATCTCCATGACCTGGATGATTCTGTGCCTGGCCGGTACCTGTGCCGTGGGCTTCTTCGGTATCGCCTACTTCTCGGCCAACCCTGATCTGGCGGGCCCGGTGACCGAAAACCACGAGCGCGTGTTCATCGAGCTGGCGAAGATCCTGTTCAACCCATGGATCGCCGGTGTATTGCTGTCGGCCATTCTGGCGGCGGTGATGAGCACCCTGAGCTGCCAACTGCTGGTGTGCTCCAGTGCCCTGACCGAAGACTTCTACAAGTCGTTCCTGCGCAAGAACGCTTCGCAGCTCGAGCTGGTGTGGGTCGGCCGTCTGATGGTGCTGGCCGTAGCCCTGATCGCCATTGCCATGGCTGCCAACCCGGAAAACCGCGTGCTGGGCCTGGTGGCCTACGCCTGGGCCGGCTTCGGCGCTGCATTCGGCCCGGTGGTGCTGATTTCGGTACTGTGGAAAGGCATGACCCGCAACGGCGCACTGGCCGGTATCGTGGTCGGCGCAGTGACCGTGATCGTGTGGAAGCAGATCGATACCTGGGGCCTGTACGAAATCATCCCAGGCTTCCTGCTGGCGAGCATCGCCATCGTGCTGGTGAGCAAGATGGGCAGCCCTTCGAAGGCGATGGTGCAGCGCTTCGAGACTGCCGATGCGGCGTACCACGCTGACAAGTAACAGCCGTTGAATTGGCGGCGCCTGCTCAGCGGGCGCCGCCAATCAGCAGCCAGGCCTGACTCCGCCTGCAAGGCAAGGTAAACTTGCCCTCCCCGCAGGAGTTGCCATGAACTATCGTCACGCCTTCCACGCCGGCAACCACGCCGACGTCCTCAAACACATCGTGCTGACCCGCCTCATCGCCCTGATGTCGCGCAAGGAGCAGCCGTTCGCCTACATCGATACCCACGCAGGCCTTGGCCTGTACGACCTGCAAGGCGACCAGGCAACTCGCACCGGCGAGTACCTGGAAGGCGTCGCTCGTCTGTGGAACCGCGATGACCTGCCGGCCATGGCCGACGACTACCTGCGCGTCATCAAGCGCCTGAACGCCGACGGCGAGCTGCGCTACTACCCAGGTTCGCCCGAACTGGCCCGCCGCCTGATGCGCCAGCAGGACCGTGCCCTGCTCAACGAGAAGCACCCCGAAGACGGCCCGCTGCTCAAAGAGAACATGAAGAAAGACCCGCGCGTGGTCGTGCATCTGGGCGAAGGCTGGCATGTGCCGCGTGCCTTGCTGCCTGTGCAGGAAAAGCGCGCGATCATGCTGATCGACCCGCCGTTCGAACAGGCCGATGAGCTCAAGCGCTGCACCAATGCCATGAAAGAGGCGATTGGCCGCATGCGTCAGACGGTTGTGGCCATCTGGTACCCGATCAAGGACCAGCGCTCGCTGACCCGCTATTACCAGGACCTGACCAGCACCGGCGCGCCGAAATTGCTGCGGGTCGAGCTATACGTGCACCACCAGGACAGCCCGCAGGGCCTTAATGGTTCGGGCCTGGCCATCGCCAACCCGCCGTGGGGCCTGGAAGAAGAGCTCAAGGAGTTGTTGCCTTGGCTGGCCAAAGAGCTGGCGCAGACGGACGGTAGCTACCGCATGGATTGGCTGATCGCCGAATAATACAGGTTGCCGCGTTGCGCACATGTTTGCGTTATAATTCCGCCCTTTAGCCGCCACCCGCCCAAGAGGCAGCTGGCGCATTTTTACCGAATGAAGAGGCTAATCCCTTGGCATTGACGATTCTTGGCCTGTCCGGCGCCCTTAGCCATGACCCTTCCGCGGCCCTGTACATTGACGGCAAGCTGATTGCCGCCGCCGAAGAAGAGCGCTTCGTGCGTGACAAGCATGCGAAGAACCGCATGCCCTACGAGTCGGCGAAGTTCTGCCTGGAACAGGCAGGCATCAAGCCGTCCGACGTCGACGTGGTAGCCATCCCGTTCGCCCCGATCAGCCTGTTCGGCAAGGCGCGCTGGCACTATGCCAAGCGCTACTGGTACGCCCCGGATCGCGCCCTCGACGCCATCCTGATGGGCAACCGTCGCTACAAGCGCTACCGCAAGAAGATCGTCTGGTGCCTGGAGCAACTGGGCTTCGACCCGAAAAAGGTCAAGATCGAGCCGGTCGAGCACCACCTGGCCCACGCTTCCAGTGCGTACCACTGCTCGGGCTTCAAGGAAAAAACCGCGATTCTCGGCATTGACGGTAAAGGCGAGTACGCCACCACCTTCTTTGGCTACGGCGAAAACGGCAAGATCCACAAGATCAAGGAATTCTTCGACCCGGACTCGTTGGGCGGCCTGTACGGCGCGATCACCGAGTTCCTCGGCTTCGAGATGCTCGATGGCGAGTTCAAGGTCATGGGCATGGCGCCTTACGGCGACGCCAGCAAGTACGATTTCTCGCGCCTGGCCAGCTTCGAAAACGGCGAGCTGGTGATCAACACCGAGTACGCCAACGTCATCGGCCTGCGCCGCTATAAAGAGAAGGGCAAGGGTTTCTACTTCTCGCCGAAACTGATCGAATGGCTGGGCCCCAAGCGCGAAGGCGACATCGCCGACGAGCCGTACATCCACTACGCGGCCAGCATGCAGGCGCTGTTCGAGAAGCTGGCGCTGCAGATGATCGACCACTACCTGGGCGACACCCTGCGTGAAACCGGCAAGCTGGCCTTCGCCGGCGGCTGCGCGCTGAACGTCAAGCTCAACCAGAAGATCATCGCCCGCCCGGACGTGAAGGAACTGTTCGTCCAGCCGGCCTCCGGCGACGCCGGCACTGCCGTTGGCGCCGCAGCCTACGTTTCCCACGCCCGTGGCGTACCGGTCGAGAAGATGGAACACGTCTACCTCGGCCCTTCGTACTCCAACGAGGACGTGATTGCCGCCTGCGCCCGTCATCCGAACCAGCCGAAGTGGCGCAAGCTTGAGAACATGCCCCAGCAGATCGCCAAGATCATGGTGGATGGCAATCCGGTGGCCTGGTTCCAAGGCCGCATGGAGTTCGGTCCGCGTGCCCTGGGTGGCCGTTCGATCATTGGCTGCCCGAGCGTCGAAGGCGTGGCCGACCGCATCAACCACCAGATCAAGTTCCGTGAACGCTGGAGACCTTTCTGCCCGTCGATGCTCGACACCGTTGCCCCGCAGATGATCAAGGTCGACCACCCGGCGCCATTCATGACCTTCACCTTCGAAGTGGCTGAGGAGTGGAAGACGCGCGTACCGGAAGTGGTGCACGAGGACGGCACTTCGCGTGCCCAGGTGCTCAAGCGCGAGTACAACCCGCGCTACTACGACATGATGAAGGCGCTGGAAGACCTGACCGGCAACGGCGTGTCGCTGAACACCTCGCTGAACCGCCGTGGCGAACCGATGATCTGCTCACCGACCGATGCCCTGAACATGTTCTTCGGCTCGGACCTGCAGTACCTGATCATGGAAGACATCCTGGTCGTGAAGGACGGCGCCGCCGCCTATGACCAGCCGCTCTGAACCGCGCATCCTGCAGTTCTGCCATGGTTATGACGGGCCTTTCCTCGACTGCGCCCGTCAGTACGCCAGCCTGTTCCAGGGGCGTGGCTACCAGGTCACCACGGTGTTCCTCACCGGGGCAGCCGACCCGCAGGTAGCGGCCGGCTGTGCGTCGGACGAGGTGTTGTTCCTGGAGTTCAGCTCCAAGGCCGTGCGCGGTTTGAAGCTCGGGGCGATCCGCGCGTTGCGGCGGATCGCGGCCGAGCGCAACTTCGCCTTCTGCATCGCCCACCGCTTCAAGCCCATCTACGTCGCCCTGCTGGGTACCGGCCTGCCGGTGATTGGCGTGCACCATGCCTTTGGTGACTATGAGCGCAAGGGCCGCCGGCTGTTCGCCAACCTGTTCAGCAAGCGCCTGAGCCTGCTGGGTGTGTCGGACGCGGTGCGTGACGACATGCGTCGGTGCCTGCCACAGTGGCCGGCCGAACGCATCCAGACCCTGTACAACCGCATCGACATCGACGCCCTGCAAATGGCCCTGGTGCCGCATGCCGAGGCGCGCCAGGCCCTGGGCCTGGATGCGCAGGCGTGGATCGTCGGCAACGTCGGGCGCTTGCACCCGGACAAGGACCAGGCCACTTTGTTGCGTGGCTTTGCCCAAACGCTGCCGGGGCTGCCGGCGGGTGCTCGCTTGGCTATCCTCGGCAAGGGCCGCCTGGCGGACGAACTCAAGGCCTTGGCTGCCGAACTCGGCATTGCCGGGCAGGTGGACTTCCTGGGTCAGGTGCCGGATGCGCGGCGTTACTTCCAGGCCTTCGATGTGTTCGCCCTGAGCTCCGACCATGAGCCGTTCGGCATGGTCCTGCTCGAAGCCATGGTCGCCGGCGTGCCGGTGCTGGCCACGGCCTGTGGCGGTGCCCGCGAAGTCGTCGAGGGTGTTGGCGTGCTGTTCCCGTTGGGCGATGCTGCCCAGCTGGCTCAAGGCCTGAAGCACATGGCCACGCTGGACGCCGAGCAGCGCCAGGCTTGTGCCGAGCACATGCTGCAGCGCCTGCGTGAGCGTTTCTCCGACCAGGCAGTGCGCGAGGCCTTCTGGCAGCTGCCGCAGGTGCGTGCGCTGGTGGGGCAGGCCTGATGCTCAATCGTATCCAGGCCTTCCGCGAACGCGGTTGGCAAACTGTCGACGCCAAGGCCTATGCCGAGGCATGGGCGCGCTTTGGTGGCAGTGTCGCCACCCATCCGCTGGTGGTCGAGCAACTGGCTGATCTGGCGCAGATCCCGGTGCGATACCTGGGTTGGTATCAGGCCGGTGAGCTCAAGGCCGCCATTCCCACCTGGGGGCACCACCTGGCGCTGGCCAAGGACGTGCTCAAGCGTGCCGGCAAGAAAGCCCTGTTCGACCTTGGCAATGCCGAAATCATCCTGCCGGCGGCGGTCGATGCCGCGGCGCCGTTGCGTCATACCGTGCGTTACCTGTCCGAGCTGAACCAAGGGCGCTTCAGCGGCCTGAAGGCGCAGAAGGAGCAGTTGGCGATGGCCCGGGCGCCCGAAGATCTGTCGAAGAAGTTTCGCTACAACCAGCGCCGCGAACTGCGCCTGCTGGAAGAGGCGGGCGGCGTGGTACGCCCGATCAGTGACTTCGCTGCCCAGGACATCGCCAGCATGTACTGCGACCTGTTCCTGCGCCGCTGGGGCTTTCCAGCCACAGGCGCCGAGCGCATGGCCGATGTGCTGGAGCGCCTGCGCGAGCTGCTGATCGGCTCGGTGCTGCTGCTGGACGGCAAGCCGATTGCCATCCAGTTGGTGTACCGCGTCGAAGCGCCAGAATGGATCAGCGTCGAATACATCAATGGCGGCGTCGACCCTGAAACCAAGGCCTTCAGCCCCGGCAGTGTGCTGAGCTTCCTCAATACCCAGGCCGCTTGGGAAGATGCCCGCGCGCGCAACAAGCCACTGCGGTTCTCGTTCGGCCGTGCCGACCGCGAGTACAAGGACCGCTGGTGCAACCCCGTGCCGGTGTATCAGGCGTGAGCCGCAAGCAGCAGTTGCTCAAGCGCCACCGGCGCAACAAGCGCCTGGGCCTGCTGGTGGGCCTGGTCGCGCTTGTCGCCCTCGGTGTTATCAGCTGGTGGTGGCTGCCACTGCTGCTGTTGCCGCTGCTCTGGGCTGCCCATGAAGCCTGGTTTGCCGACCACCTGTTCTATGCGCCAGGTGAGGACTATGCCTACGACTTTGGCGACCAGGCGCAACCGGTACCAGCCAGCCTGCAGGACGGTCTGCTCAAGGCCGAGTGCGCGCTGCAGGGCGACGAAACCCTGGTGCTTGAGCTGCACGTAAAAAGCAGCTGGCTGGGGCGGTTTCTCGACCCTCGGGTCGAGCTGACCGCTGCCGATCAGTCCGATCGGCAAACGTTCGAGCGTGGTGTCGATGGCGTGCGCTTCCTCAATCTGACTGGCTTGGCTGCGCCGCTGCAAGCCGGCACGTTGTGCCTGCGCGGTCGGCATTGCCGGCTGCAAGGCCAGGCTCGGCTGTGGATAACCCCAGCGGTCGAGCTGCAGCGGCGTCGGGTGATGGTAATCGCGCCACATGCCGACGACGCCGAGCTGGCCGCGTATGGCCTGTACAGTCAGGCCGACGAAACCTGGGTGGTGACTCTGACCGCCGGTGAGATCGAGGCCGAGCATTATCAACAGATGGGCCTGGCAAAAGCTGAGGCCGCGCGTCTGAAGGGCCGCCTGCGTGCCTGGGACAGCATCGCCGTGCCGCGTTGGGCCGGTGTGCCGGAGTCGCGTTGCGTGCAGCTGGGTTACTTCTGCCTGCAACTGCCTGCCATGCAGGCCGCGCCCGACCAGCCTGCCGTTTCTCGTGAAGCCGCCCTCGCCGATATTCGCCTGTTCCGCCAGTTCAACCCGTTCCCGTTGCCGGGCGACCGCGATGGCGCGCCAACCTGGCACAACCTGCTGGCCGACCTGCGTGCCTTGCTGGAACTGGCAAGGCCAGAGGTGTTGGTGATGCCGCACCCGCAACTCGACCCGCATCCCGACCACATCTGCGCTCAGGCGGCAGTGCTGGAAGCCCTGCAAGGCCTGGCCTGGCAGCCACAAACCCTGCTGTGCTATGCCAACCACCTGCATGACAACGACCGCTGGCCTATGGGCGACAGCGGCGATGGCGTGGCCCTGCCTCCGCAGTTGAGCGCTGCGCAGGCCTGGGCACCTTGCAGCCTGGTCCTGGACCGGGCTACCCAGCACGACAAGGCCATGGCTCTGGGCATGATGCACGACCTGCAGCCGCCCGCGCCGTTCAAGCGCCGCCTGCGCCGCTTGTTGCAACGCTGGCTGGCCGCGCGTCGGCCGTCGCCTTATGGGGAGAACGAGTTCTTCCGCAAGGCCGTGCGCCGACACGAACTGTTCTGGCGGCGCGAGCTGTAAGCACGCCCCATGGTTGACCGCGATGGCGCAGAGCGCCCAAGGAAAGCAATGAAAGTCCTATTTCTGGTACAGAAGGAACAGCGGGCGATTCTCGACCGCCTGTACGACGGCGTCGCGGCCAACTGCGAATGCGACCTGCGCTGGCTGACCAGCGAAGACCAACGCAACCTGCGTCGCTATTTCAAGCGTGAAGTGCAGGTCGAACGCTATGACCGCATCGTGTTCTTCCTGCGCTTCAAGCAGGAGATCCGCCAGGTGGCCTTCATCCGTACCGTGCCGAACCTGGTCATCCTCGAGCACGACGCCTACCAGAACTACATCCCGTGCAAGTACACCGGCAAGTTCAGCGCCCATTACCGGCAACTGCCATGGGCCCGGGTGATCAGCTCTGGCTACATGGTCAGCGAACGCCTGCGCCAGGAGGGTTTTGACGCGGTGTTCGTGCCCAAGGGCTACGACGAGCAGTTGCTGACGGACCAGGGGCGTGAGCGCGATATCGAACTGGCCTTCGTCGGCAGTGTCAACAGCGTGGCCTACAGCGGTCGCAAGGCGTTGCTGGACGAGTTGGGGCAGGTCGAGAACCTGCTGGTAACCCGCACCAAGTCGGGTGAGGACTACTGCAACACGCTCAACCGTATCCGTTTTTTCGTCAGTGCCGACGTCGGTATGGGCGAATACATGATCAAGAACTTCGAAGCCATGGCCTGTGGCTGTGTGTTGCTGGCGTACGACCAGGGCGAGGAAGAAAACCGCGCATTGGGCCTGCAGGACATGCACAACGTGGTGTTCTATGACAACATCCCGACCCTTCAGGAAAAGCTCCGCCGCTTGCGCGCGGACCCTGATCTGGCCCGGCAGATTGCAGAAAATGGCCGCCATTTGGCGGTTTCCCGTTTCAGTTTCGGCGCAGTTGGACGTAGCATCGTCGACCAAATGCGCCCGGCGCTCAGGCCCCACCCGCCATTGTCTGCATGGCAGCGGCTGCGCCTGAAGCTGGGCATCTAAATAAGAGCTTTCACGCCCAGGAGCGGGTTGTTGAAAGCCGACAGTCGCAATGCGGAGGGAGTCCGGTGCGCTTTTCAAATGAGAGTGACGTCACGCTCGTCGTGACCAGTTGTGGGCGGTTCGATCTGCTCAAAGACACCCTTGAGAGTTTCGATCGCTACAACACCGCGCCCATTCGCGAGGTATTCATCACCGAAGATTCCGGTGACGATGCCGTGCATGCCGCTGTGCCGGAGCACTGGAAGCCGTACTGCAAGGTGTTCGTCAATCGGCCCAAGCTTGGCCAATTGCCGTCTATCGACCTGGCTTACAGCCACGTCAAGACGCCGTACATCTTTCACTGCGAAGACGACTGGCATTTCTACCGCCAAGGCTTCGTCGAAGACTCGCGGGCCATTCTGGAGGTCAGCCCCAACCTGTTGCAGGTGTGGCTGCGCAGCCATGCCCACGACCTGGCTATCCACAGCCCGTACATCCACCTGGGTGATCGCCAGGTAATCGCCGGCGTGCCGTGTTATCCGCTGCTTTCCGAAAAAGCCGAATGGCAGGCATTCTCGCTCAATCCTGGCCTGCGTCGCTTGAGCGATTACCAGCGCTGCGCGCCATTTGCCGCCTATGCTGGAGAGAAGGCGCTTTCCCGACGCTACGCTGAGTTAAATCTGACAGCGGTCACCTTGGAGGGTGATGCAGTCTTGCACACAGGATTCGGTAATCACGTGACCTTGCCCATTGAAGTGGAGCGTAAGGCCAAGCGTCGTCAACGTGATCGGATAAAGCTGGCATTGACGCTGGTGACGGGTGCCTTGATCGGCATGGGTATCACCATTTTTGTTCAATGAAGTCGCTGTCCCACCTGACATGAGCGGGAGAGGGCCCATGAACATCGTCAATATGATGTGGGCGGGTGGAACGCCGTACATGTCCATCCACAAGGTGCATCGGCAGGTGTTGTCGAACGCGGGTGCCGATGCCCGGATCAGTAACTGGCTGCTGCTGGGCAGCGGGCTCTGCTGTGGGCTCGGTTCTACCCGGGAGTGGCACATGCCGTCACGTGCGCTCAAAGGGCGGCACTTGTGGCGCTTGCTTCGCCCGTGGCTGCGCATGCGCTTGCGCAAGGCGCTGGCCGAAGCCAGGGCAGAAATCGTGCTGCTCGACGGTATTGGCGTCGCGCGGCTGGTGCTGCCGTTGCTGCAGAACATTCCCGAGGTGCGCGCCAAGGTGCTGTTCCATGGCAAGACGCGTCTGCACGCCAGCGATATTCGCCTGTTGCGCAGGCTCCCGGCCGAGCGCCTGAGTATCGCAGCGGTGTCGCAGACCTTGGCCGAGTCGCTGGAACGCGATCTGGGCAGGCCGGTGCAGACGCTACGCATGGCGCTCGACCCACTGGCGTTCGTCGAGCCGTTGCTGAGCCGGGACCAGGCCAGGCAGGCGCTGCGATTGCCTCAGGCCGGCGGGGTGATGTTGGGTGCGGTAGGGCGTTTGGTAGAGAGCAAGGGCTTTGAAATGCTGATCGAGGCATTCGCCAAAGCCTGTGCTCGGCAACCGAGCCTGCAACTGGCGATCATTGGCGAGGGGCCGCAGCACGCCGCGCTCCAGGCACGTATCGACGCGCTGGGCCTGGCTGGGCGGGTTCATCTATGTGGCCACCGCGAAGACCTGCAGCAGTTGTATCGGGCCTTCGACTGGCTATTGGTGCCTTCGCGTTCCGAAGGGCTGGGGCTGGTAGTGCAAGAGGCCGTGATGGCCGATGTGCCGGTGGTGTGCAGCGACCTGCAAGTGTTCCGCGAGCAGTTGCGCGACACCGGGGGCTACCTGCCCATTGCCGACGAGAGCGCCTGGGCCGAGGCGATCGAGCGTTGTTCGGCGTTGAGCGCTTCGGCGGTTGCCGCGCAGCAGCGCCAGGCGTTGGCGCCGGAGCAGGCCTGGCAGGCGTTCTGCAACGGCTCGCAGAGCCTGTTGCGCAGCTGACGCTCAGCGCGCCAGCAGGGCTGCCTCGAAGGCGGCGAGGGGGAACCGGTCGCCCAGGTTCTCCCGCTCGATATAGCGCACCATATGCTGCACATTGCGCCGAATCATGCGTGCCGACAGCGGCGGGCGCAGGAAACGCATATCGGCCACGTCGATCAGGCCCAGGCGCTGGTCGGGGGTGACCACCACGTTGCCCAGGTGCAGCGAGCGAAAGTACACACCGCTGCGGTGCAGCTGGCGAATCAGTTCGATCAGGCGTGGCAGGTAAACGTCCCAGCTGAAGCCTTCATCGCGCGACATCTGCAGCAGCGTGCGCCCGGGCAGCGGGCGATACAGCACGGCGGTGCGGCCAGGCAGGTCGAGCTTGTGCTGGCTGATCACCTCGAGGGTGGGGATGCCCAGTTGCGCCAGCTGCGCGGCGTTATCGACAAAGCGCTGGGAGTAAGGGCGCAAAAGCGCAGATGAAATCAGTCGCTTCCTACGAAAAACCTTAAGGAAATTTCCATTCGCGAGCAGGTAGACTTTGGCACCATGGCTGTCTGCCTCAAGCACCTGTGCGCCTTGTGTCAGCTGATCGAAGTCGACCTGGGTGAGCCGGGAGCATTGCATGAATAGAGCCTTGTCGTCTGGCGAGCAAAATGACCGGCAATAATGCCGAAAATAATGCTGTAGCACCATGGATGGTGTCTTTGATTCATCGGGGGAAAGGATGTTGTATCAAAAAAGCTGGGCACGGGCCTGGTTAGGTTTGGGTTTGGTCTGGTTCCTGGCGGCGATTGCCCTGGCACCGAGCAACAAGGTTTATCAGCAGGGGCTGGTGTTGTTCCTGTGGCTGCCGACGCTGGTCTTGGCCTGGTCGGCGCGTGACGTGCTGGTGCAGGCCTGGAAGCGCCAGCCGGCGCTGTGGGGGAGCGTGCTGCTGCTGTTGGCCTGGAGCGGGCTGAGCCTGGTGTGGTCATCTGCGGAAGATGACGGGCGCGAGATCAAACGGCTGCTCTACATCCTGGTGTTCCTGTTGGCTTTCCCGTTGCTCGCCCAGCTTGGCCTGGGCCGTATTCGCCAGCTGTTGCTGCTTGGCAGCGCGCTACTGGCCATTGCGGCACTGGTCTCGATCATCAAGTTCTATGGGTTGCAGCGCATGCCTTTGCTGATGAGGCTGGCGGGTATCGGTGAGATATCCCACCCCATCCTGGGCGCCTATGTCATTGGCTCGGCCGTGCTCTTCCTGCTCTACGAGCCACCTCGGCAACGAGGCTTGCAGCTGTTGTGGCTGGCGGCACTGGCTTGCCTGGGGGCCTTCGCCATGCTCAGCCAGAGCCGTGGGGCGCTTCTGGCGCTGGTGATCACCGTGGTGATGGCGCCGCTGTGGTTCCGCGACCGCCACAGCCGAGTGTTTTCCATCCTCGCAGTCATTGCCACGGGCCTTGCTTTCTACTTGGTGTACGATCTGATCGCCAAGCGTGGCTCGTCGTACCGGCCGGAAATCTTCCATGCTGTGGTGGACATGATTGCCGCGCATCCCTGGACTGGCCTGGGCCTGGGCTCGGCCTACGAGGTGAGTGCGGTTGGCAAGCATTTTGACCATACCCACAACATGTTCACCCACATCGCGGTCGAGATGGGGCTGCCCGGTATGCTGCTGTGGACCATGGTATGGCTGTTCACGCTGGGTGAAATCGTGCGCGCGCGCGGCACCCTGTTCTGCAAGGTCCTGCTGGGGTTCTGGGTGTATTCGACCCTGGCCATGCAGTTCGATGCTGCCAGCCTCACTGGTACGCCGCGTGCCGAATGGTTCATCAGCTGGCTGCCGGTGGGCCTTGCCATGATGCTGCCATGGGGGCGTGCCGAAAATGACGCCTGTGGTAAAATTTCCGGTTCAACCTGAACAGCGAGCTCGATAATGGCCGAAACCCCGCGACCGGCGGAGCACACCTCCAGCCTGAAGATCTACTTCCGGCTGCTGAGCTATGTGAAACCCTATGTCGGCATTTTCCTGCTGAGCATTGTCGGTTTCGTGATCTTTGCCTCGACCCAGCCGATGCTGGCCGGCATTCTCAAGTATTTCGTCGATGGCCTGAGCAACCCCGAAGCGGTGTTGTTCCCCAACGTGCCCTACCTGCGTGACCTGCAATTGCTGCAGGCGGTGCCGCTGCTGATCATCCTGATCGCCGCCTGGCAGGGCCTGGGCTCGTTCCTCGGCAACTACTTCCTGGCCAAGGTGTCCCTGTGCCTGGTGCACGACCTGCGTGTGGAGTTGTTCAACAAGCTGCTGGTGCTGCCTAACCGCTACTTCGACAACCACAACTCCGGTCACCTGATTTCGCGCATCACCTTCAACGTGACCATGGTCACCGGCGCGGCCACCGATGCCATCAAGGTGGTGATCCGCGAAGGCCTGACCGTGGTGTTCCTGTTTGCCTACCTGCTGTGGATGAACTGGCACCTGACCCTGGTGATGGTCGCCATCCTGCCGGTGATCGCGGTCATGGTCAGCATCGCCAGCAAGAAATTCCGCAAGCAGAGCAAGAAGATCCAGGTGGCAATGGGCGACGTTACCCACGTGGCGTCGGAAACCATCCAGGGCTACCGCGTGGTCCGCAGCTTCGGCGGCGAGGCCTACGAGGAGCAGCGTTTCGGCAAAGCCAGCCAGAGCAACACCGACAAGCAACTGCGCATGACCAAGACCGGCTCGCTGTACACGCCGATGCTGCAACTGGTGATCTACAGCGCCATGGCCGCGCTGATGTTCCTGGTGCTGTTCCTGCGGGGCGAGTCCACCGCCGGTGACCTGGTAGCCTATATCACTGCTGCTGGCCTGCTGCCCAAGCCGATTCGCCAGCTGTCGGAAGTCAGCTCGACCATCCAGAAGGGCCTGGCAGGTGCCGAGAGCATCTTCGAGCAGTTGGACGAAGAGCCTGAGCTGGACACCGGTACTGTCGAGAAGGAGCGTGTGGAAGGGCGCCTGGAAGTGCGCAACCTGAGCTTCACCTACCCGGGTACCGAGCGTGAAGTGCTGAGCGACATCAGTTTTGTCGCCGAACCTGGGCAGATGATCGCCCTGGTCGGCCGTTCCGGCAGTGGCAAGTCGACCTTGGCGGCGCTTATCCCACGCTTCTATCACCACGACCAGGGGCAGATTCTGCTCGATGGCGTGGAAATCGAAAACTATCGCCTGCGCAACCTGCGTCGCCATGTTTCGCAGGTAACCCAGCACGTCACCCTGTTCAACGACACCGTGGCCAACAACATCGCCTACGGTGACTTGGCCGGTGCCCCACGCGCAGACATCGAAGCCGCCGCAGCCGATGCCTACGCCAAGGAGTTCGTCGACCGGCTGCCGAAGGGCTTCGATACCGAAGTGGGAGAGAACGGTGTACTGCTGTCCGGTGGCCAGCGCCAGCGCCTGGCAATTGCACGGGCGCTGCTGAAAAACGCGCCGCTGCTGATCCTCGACGAGGCTACTTCTGCGTTGGATACAGAGTCCGAGCGGCATATCCAGGCTGCCCTGGATCACGTGATGCAAGGCCGTACCACGCTGGTGATCGCTCACCGCCTGTCGACGATCGAGAAGGCCGACCAGATCCTGGTCATGGACCAGGGCCGCCTGGTCGAGCGTGGCACGCATGCCGAGCTGCTTGCGGCCAATGGCCATTATGCCCGCTTGCATGCCATGGGCCTGGATGAGCCGGCCAAGGCCGATATCACCTGAACCCTCCTTGATCGGGGCCGTCATGGCCCCGATTGTCACGGGAATTTTCTGGGTACGATCTGGCCATAAAGCCGTCGACTACCCTGTGCTAATATCCTGCCCCTGTTCATTATTTCCATATGGGTTGCCCATGAAGTTGTCCATGCCGCGTTTCGATCAAGCCCCGGTACTGGTGGTCGGCGATGTCATGCTCGACCGCTACTGGCATGGCGGTACTTCGCGTATTTCGCCTGAAGCGCCAGTCCCGGTGGTCAAGGTCGATCAAATCGAGGATCGCCCCGGCGGCGCGGCCAACGTTGCCTTGAACATTGCCGCGCTGGGCGCGCCGGCTTCGCTGATCGGCGTCACCGGCCAGGACGAAGCTGCCGACAGCCTGGCCAACAGCCTGCAGGCTGCCGGTGTGCGTTCGGTGTTCCAGCGCATCGCGCATCAGCCGACCATCGTCAAGCTGCGGGTCATGAGCCGTCACCAGCAACTGCTGCGTATCGATTTCGAAGAGCCGTTCGCCACCGACCCATTGTCGCTGGCCACCGAGGTCGACAGCCTGCTCGAGGGTGTCAAGGTGCTGGTTCTGTCCGACTACGGCAAGGGCGCGCTGAAGAATCACCAAAGCCTGATCCAGGCGGCGCGGGCCAAAGGCATTCCGGTGCTGGCCGACCCCAAGGGCAAGGATTTTTCCATTTACCGTGGTGCCAGCCTAATCACCCCGAACCTCAGCGAGTTCGAGACCATCGTTGGCCGTTGCACCGATGAGGCCGACCTGGTTGCCAAGGGTTTGCAACTGCTGCAGGACCTGGACCTCGGCGCCTTGCTGGTAACCCGTGGCGAGCACGGCATGACCCTGCTGCGCGTGGGCCAGCCGGCGCTGCACCTGCCGGCGCGGGCACGTGAAGTGTTCGACGTGACCGGTGCCGGTGATACCGTCATCTCCACCCTCGCCGCAGCCATTGCCGCTGGCGAGGACCTGCCCCATGCTGTGGCCCTGGCCAACCTGGCGGCAGGCATCGTGGTCGGCAAGCTGGGTACGGCGGCCATCAGCGCCCCTGAACTGCGCCGCGCCATCCAGCGTGAGGAAGGCTCCGAGCGCGGTGTACTGGGCCTGGAGCAACTGCTGCTGGCCATCGATGACGCGCGGGCACACAAAGAGAAGATCGTCTTCACCAACGGCTGCTTCGACATCCTGCATGCCGGGCATGTCACCTACCTGGAACAGGCACGGGCCCAAGGCGATCGCCTGATCGTCGCGGTCAACGACGATGCTTCGGTCAGCCGCCTGAAAGGGCCGGGCCGGCCAATCAACAGTGTCGACCGGCGCATGGCCGTACTGGCCGGCTTGGGCGCGGTGGACTGGGTGATCAGCTTCCCGGAAGGCACCCCGGAAAACCTGCTGAGCCAGGTCAAGCCGGATGTGCTGGTCAAGGGTGGCGACTACGGCATCGACCAGGTGGTGGGTGCCGATATCGTCAAGGCCTATGGCGGCACCGTGAAGGTGCTGGGGCTGGTCGAGAACAGCTCGACCACGGCGATTGTCGAGAAGATTCGCAAGAACTGATACAGCTGGGGCTGCAGAGCAGCCCCGCTATCACTTGTTCAGGCTAGTACGAGCCCGCTCCAGCAGTGCCCGCGCCTTGTCGCCAAAGCGCTGCAGGTGCGATGCCTTCACCGGCTTGTTTTCCACCAGCCCCTGCTGCTTCACCCAGTCCTTCCAGCGTACCCGCTCATCCGCCACCACCCAGCCTTCCTGCCGGGCAAAACTCTCGGCCAGGTACAGCCCGCGTGTGCTCGCCGGCACCAGCTCATCCTTTTTAAGCGTATACAGCTCCGCCAGCGGCTGGCCGTCCTTTAACGGCATCAGATACAGGTCTGGCCGTTTGCGGTTGAGTCGCGCCACCAGCTGGCCGCCCTCCAGCCGTTCATCGACGTGGAACAGGCTGAGTTTCTTGGCCTCACGGGGTACCTGCAGGCGCATATCGTAGATCAGTTGCAGCGAGGCGGTGGGCAAGTGCACATAGGCCCGTGGGCGCTCCAGCAGCATCAGCTGGCCGCAGTGTACCGGGCGTGCTGCGCCGGACTGCGGGGCCAGCACGAAGTGCGGCGTTTCACGGTAGTGCAGGGCGGCAGCGTAAGGGACGGGCAGCCAGGTATCGTTGAAACGCCCGCCAAGCCAGCCCTCTGGGGTTTCCAGCAGGCACTCCTCGGCCACTTCCTGCACAGCCGTGTGCAGCGGCAGGTTCAACTCCTGCGCCGGTACATAACCGGAAATCAGTTTCAGCACCACGTCGCCACGGTCTTGCCGGCGCTGGCGCACCAGCACCCAGTAATCGCGGTTTTGCCAATGCAGGGTAAGGCGCACCGACACGCCCAGGTTTGCCAGTTCGACCACAAAACGCTGCACGTCGGGTAACTGGATCGCCTTGCGCCGCTGCTGGGTCTGGGCAAAGTTCAGCGGCATGCCGATGCTTTGGTAGATCAGGCCTTCAGCCGTGGCCTCGACATGCAGTGGCAGTGTCTTGAAGTTGCTCGGGTTCTTGCGGATCAGCGTTCGCGCCACGAGGCTACTCCTTGCGTCGGGTCAGTCTCCTGGCCCTTGGGCCAGGGGTAACTCAATGCTGGCCCAGGATACGGGCGACGGTGGCCACGTTATGGGCCAGGTGCAACGGGTTGATGGTGCCGACGATAGCACTGCTGACGCCGGGGTGGGCGAACAGCAGCTCAAAGCTGGCCTGCACCGGGTCAACGCCCGGGGCCAGGCAGATATGCCCGCTGGCCAGGGCCTTTTTTACCAGGATGGCCTTGCCGTGTTCGGCAGCGTAGTCCAGCACCGGGCGTTCTGCCTGCTCGTTGAGGTTGTAGGTGACCATGGCGCAGTCGCCTTGCTCCAGCGCCTTCAGGCCGCCGGCGACGGTCTTGCCGGACAGGCCGAAGCCAAGGATCTTGCCCTCCTGCTTGAGCGCTGCCAGGGTCTGGTAGACCTCCTGCTGTTCGAGGATGGCCAGGTCGTTACCGTCGGAATGTACCAGTACCAGTTCGATGCGGTCGGTTTCCAGGCGTCGCAGGCTGCGCTCCACCGAGCGGCGGGTGTGGGCGGCACTGAAATCGAAATGCGATTGGCCTTGATCGAATTCTTCGCCGACCTTGCTGACGATCACCCATTCATCGCGCTGGCCGCGCAGCAGCGGGCCGAGGCGTTCTTCACTGCGGCCATAAGCCGGGGCGGTGTCGATCAGATTGATGCCAAGCTCGCGGGCCTGGGCCAGCAGCAAGCGGGCTTCGTCATCGCCGGGGATGGTGAAGCCGGTGGGGTATTTCACACCTTGGTCGCGGCCCAGTTTTACCGTGCCCAGGCCCAGCGGTGAAACCTTGAAGCCGGTGCTGCCCAGCGGGCGATGGAAGTCGTGCAGGGTTGGCAAGGTCATGGCAGCAGTTGCTCCCAAGCCGGTACGCCCAGCGGTGGGCGTGGCAGGTCGGCCAGGTCGGCTTGTGCTTGTGGACGGATGCCGTCGCGCTCCAGGTGGCTGATGACCCGGTCGCTGAAGTCAGGTGCCAGCGCCAGCTTGGTCGGCCAGCCCACCAGCAGGCGCTGCTGGTCGGCAAGGAAGGCATTGTCCGGGCGTACCAGGCCCGATTGCGCAGGTTCGGCGCGGTCGACGCGCAGGGTGGCCCAGCGCACCAAGCTTTGGTCGACCCATGGCAGCAGGTTGGCGATTTCCTTTTGCGCTGCGGCGATTTGTGCGGCTGGCTCGCGCGCCACGCCATCGGCTTCGGCCAGGTCGCCGCCCAGGTACCAGACCCACTGGCCATCGGCTGCCGGATGGGTGGTCACCGTAACGCGCGGCTTGGGCCCGCCACCCAGGCAGTGAGCGTAAAGGGGTTTCAGGTTGGCGCCTTTGGCCATGACCATGTGCAGCGGCCGTGTTTGCATGGCCGGTTGGTTCAGGCCCAGGGCGTGCAGCAGTTCCTCGGTGCCGGCGCCGGCGCTGAGCACGACGCGTTGGGCACGGATGTCGCGACCGTCAACGCGCAGGCCGACCAGCTCGTCGTTTTCGCGCAGCGGCTCAATGCGCTCCCCAGCCAGCAGGCTGTCGCCCGCCAGTTCGGCCAGGTTGGCCAGCAGGCTGGGCACGTCGATGACCAGTTCGGCCAGGCGGTAAACCTTGCCCTTGAAGGCGCGGTCTTGCAGGGCCGGCGGCAGTTGCTCACCTTTTACTTGGTCGACTCGCCCACGTACGGCCTTGCTGGCGAAGAAGCTGGTGAGGTTGCCGGCCAGGGTGCCTGGCGACCACAGGTAGTGCGCATCGGACAGCAGGCGAGTGCCGCTCAGGTCCAGTTCGCCACTGCCGCTCAAGGCTTCGCGCCAGCGGCGCGGCATGTCGGCAATGGCTTCCGAGGCGCCGGTCAGGGCACCGTGGAGGGCGTACTTGGTGCCGCCGTGGATGATGCCCTGCGACTTGATGGTCTGCTCGCCGCCAAGGCTGGCGCGTTCCACCAGCACTGTCGAGTAGCCCTGGCGGCGCAGGCGGGCATTGAGCCAGAGGCCTGCGACCCCGGCGCCGACGATCAGCACGTCAGTGGAAATGGCAGATGGCATGGCGGTACCTCGAAGACTGGGACAGCTGGCAAGTATACAGGCTATACCTGAGAGGGCCCTATCGCCGGCAAGCCAGCCTCAGTGCCCAGCCGCTTTCGAAAACAGCTGTATCACCACCACGCCCCCCACAATCATGGCCATGCCCAGCATCGCCGGCACATCGAGCTTCTGCCCGTAGATCACCAATGCCGCCACACTGATCAGCACAATCCCCAGCCCCGACCAGATGGCATAGGCAATCCCTACAGGAATGCTGCGCACCACCAAGGTCAGCATCCAGAAGGCAACGCCATACCCCACCACCATCAGCAGCAGTGGCAACGGCGTGCTCAGGCCCTTCACCGCTTTCATCGAAGCGGTGGCGATGACTTCTGCGCAGATGGCAATGGCGAGGTAGGTGTAGGCATTCATGGCGGGATCCTCCGGTAACTGGTTGGGCATTCTAGACCTTGGCCAGATGCGGTAAAGTCATTACCTATCTGATATGGGGATAGGATGATGGCTGAGCAATGGAGTCTGGAGCAGTTGCGTATTTTTTTGCGCGTCGCCGAATTGCGCTCGTTTTCTGCCGTGGCCCGCGAACAACGCAAGGCCCAATCGGCCATCAGCAATGCCATCGCCCTGCTGGAAGCAGACTTGGGTGTCACGTTGTTCGAGCGCAGCAGCGGCCGGCAACCAAAACTGACCGAAAGTGGCAGCGCGTTGCTGGAAGACGCCCGCGAACTGCTGCGCCAGTGCGAACACCTGGATGGTCGCGCCCTGGCCCTGATGCGTGGGCAGGAGGCCTTGCTGCGGGTTGCTCAGGATGAGGCCATGCCTTATCAACCGGTGATCGACAGCCTCGACGAACTGGCCAGCCGCTTCCCGTACCTGGAGGTACAACTAGCCAGCGGCGCCCAGGGCGATGTAGCGCGCAAGCTGGTTGAGCGCCGAGCCGATCTGGGGCTGTTCTTCCACCATGAAAGCATCCCGTCTTCGCTGGAGCGTCGCGTCCTGGGCAGCGTCGAAATGGTCACGGTGTGCGCAGTCGGCCACCCGCTCGCGGGGCAAGGCCGGGCAACCCGCCAGCAACTGGCGCGCCACCGGCAATTACTCATCACCCCACAGCAAAGCGGTTACCCTGGCGGCGAGGCAATCAGCCCGCAGGTATGGCGTGCCGACAGCTTCTACGCCATGGCTGAACTGCTGATGCGCGGCCTGGGCTGGGCCTGGCTGCCGCGGCACGTGGTGCAGTACCCGACCTACCAGGCGCACATGGTCGAACTGGACAGTGAGTGGCGCCCGCCGGCGCTGGTGGCGGAGCTGGCCTGGCGCCGCGATGAGCCACTGGGGCCCGCTGCGCAGTGGCTGGCCGAGCGCTTTGCAGTACACCTGCGTGCGATCGGGTAAACTTCGCCGCCATGAACAGAACACTCTATACCTTGCTGTTTCACCTGGGCCTGCCGCTGGTTGCGCTGCGCCTGTACCTGCGCGCACGCAAGGCGCCGGCCTATGGCCAGCGTATCGGTGAGCGCTTTGCCTTCAAGCTGCCGACCATGCGCCAGGGCGGCATCTGGGTGCATGCGGTGTCGGTGGGTGAGAGCATTGCTGCCGCGCCCATGGTGCGTGCCCTGCTCAAGGCCTACCCCGAACTGCCCATCACCCTTACCTGCATGACTCCCACCGGTTCCGAGCGTATTCGCGCCATGTTCGCCGACGAACCGCGCGTGCAGCACTGCTACCTGCCCTACGACCTGCCATGGGCGGCGGGGCGTTTTCTCGACCATGTGCGGCCGAAGCTGGGCATCATCATGGAAACCGAGCTGTGGCCCAACCACATCCACCAGTGCGCCAAACGCGGGATTCCGGTAGCGCTGGCCAATGCGCGGTTATCCGAGCGCTCGGCCCGTGGTTATGGGCGCTTTGCCAAGCTGACCCGGCCGATGCTGGCCGAAATGAGCCTGATTGCCGTGCAGACCGAAACCGAGGCGCAGCGTTTCCGTGACCTGGGTGCGCGCACTGAGTGCGTGCAGGTCACCGGCTCGATCAAGTTCGACCTGAAGATTGATGAGCAACTGCTACCACGTGCAAAGGCACTGCGTGAGCAGTGGGGGGCCGAGCAGCGCCCAGTGTGGATTGCTGCCAGCACCCATGAAGGCGAGGATGCGCTGATTTTGCAGGCGCACCGGCAGTTGTTGCAGGTGCATGGCGATGCCTTGCTGATCCTGGTGCCGCGCCATCCCGAGCGATTCAATGCGGTACACGCGTTGTGCAGCGAGCAATTCGCCACCGTGCGCCGTTCTGCTGGCACGCCGGTCGATGGGCAAACCCGGGTATTGCTGGGCGACACCATGGGCGAACTGCTGTTTCTGTATGCCTTGGCCGACATTGCCTTCGTCGGTGGCAGCCTGGTAGCGACCGGCGGGCACAACCCGTTGGAGCCTGCGGCGCTTGCCTTGCCGGTGCTCATGGGGCCGCATGTGTTCAACTTCCTCGAAATCAGCGCGATGCTGCGCGAGGCGGGGGCGTTGCAGCAGGTGGATGATACCGATGGACTGGCCGGTGCTGTGCGGCGTCTGGTCGAGCTGCCGCAGGATGCCCAACGCATGGGTGAGGCGGGCAGGGCGGTGATGCAGGCCAATCAGGGGGCGCTGCAGCGCTTGCTCGATGGGCTGAGTGCGCTTATCCGCTGATTATTGCATCGCCTTCTTCGCGGGCTTGCCCGCTCCCACAGGATTTGAATTGTGGGAGCGGGCGAGCCCGCGAAAAAGCCAACATCTATCTCAAGGGCGGCGCTCGAAGTTCTTCGCCGCGGCAGCCGCCAGGTCCGGTGGCAGGAAGTCCTTGTCCGGGTTGTAGTCCGCTTTCAGGTAACGCTTGAGGTCCTGCAGGTCTTGCGGGCTCAGGGTGCCGGCTGCCTGCTTCAGGCTCAGGTTGTCGAGAATGTAGTCATAGCGGCTGTTGTTGTAGTCGCGCACCGAGGTGTACAGCTGGCGCTGGGCATCGAGCACGTCGACGATGTTGCGTGTACCGACCTGGTAACCGATTTCGGTGGCTTCCAGCGCACTCTGGTTGGAGATGATCGACTGCTTGCGCGCCTGTACCTGCTCTACATCGGTGTTCACCGCGCGGTGCAGGTTGCGGGTGTTTTCCACCACCTGGCGGCGCAGGCTTTCGCGTTGCTGCTCGCTCTGGCTCAGGCGCTGGTAGGCCTCGCGCACCTGCGAGCTGGTCAGGCCGCCGCTGTAGATCGGGATGTTCAGTTGCAGGCCGATGCTGGTCTGCTCGACATCGCCGCCGTAGCGCGTGACGGGGGCTGGTGCGGGGTTGGTGAAACCGAAGTTGTCGTTGTCACCTTTCTGGTACTTGGCCACTGCGTCAAGGGTCGGCGCATGGCCGGCCTTGCGCTGGCGCAGGGTTTCTTCGGCGGCGGAAACCGCGTAGTTGGTCGCCAACAGGTTGAGGTTCTGGCGACCAGCGGTTTCTACCCAGGCCTTGGCGTCGTTAGGTGTAGGCACCTGCACCGGCAGGGTGTGCACCACCCCCTGGATCGAGGTGTATTCGCGGTTGGTCAGGGTCACCAGGGCCTCGAAGGCGTCTTGCACCTGGCGTTCGGCGATGATCCGGTTGGCCCGGGCGGTGTCGTAGCTGGCTTGGGACTGCAGCACGTCGGTCTTATCGGAAAGGCCGACGTCGAAGCGTTCGTTGGACTGGTCCAGCTGGCGTTTGAAGGCCGCTTCCTCGGCCTTGGTCGCGGCCAGGTTGTCCTGTGCGCGAAGTACGGCGAAGTAGTTCTGCGCGGTTTGCAGGATCAGGTTCTGCTCGGTCGCCGACAGCTCCAGCGCTGCCTGTTCGTTGACCGCTTCGGCCGCTTGCAGCTGGAACCAGCGGTCAGCGCGGAAGATCGGCTGAGCCAGGGTGGCGCTCCAGGTGTTGCCGCTGCGGTTGCTGGTGGTCGATGGTTCGTCCAGCTTGGTGCGCGTGTTCAGCATTTCGGCGCCGGCCGACAGGTTTGGCAGCAACCCGGCACGGGCTTGGGGCACCACCTCTTTGCGGGCGCCGTAATCGGCGCGTGCCGCCGCCAGGTCGGCGTTGTTGTCGACCGCTTCCTGATAGACGCTGACCAGGTCGGTCTTTACTGATTGGGGCACGTCCGCTGCCCAGACCACTCCGTTGGACGCACAAGACACGGCTATCGCCAGTGAGAGTTTGCGCAGCATAGAGGCAATCCTTGTACGAAATTTAATTACTGAACTGTTGAGTATCGCGCGACGGGCCAGTGTAGTGCCATGCGCACCCGGCAACAATCGCTTGGTGTGCCTTTCATCATCCGCGCATTTACCCGCTTGGCTTTGCCGACCACTCCAGTCTAGACTGCGCAGGTTCTTGTCGGGGTGCCTTGAAGCAAAGGCTGAGATCGCAGAGGTGCGGATCCCGTTGAACCTGATCAGGTTAGCGCCTGCGTAGGGAACAAGATTGCTCGCCTTCCCGGGGAGCCTCTTGTGCCAGGTCCGGGATTGTCACAGCTGCATGCAGCTTCAGGCACCCCCATACCCGGCACTGCACTCCAAAGAGGGTGCGTCCGCGCGTTTCAGGTTCACCCCGACATTCCACTGCTAGGAAGCCGTCTGGAGAGCCTGTGATGACCAAACAAGAAAAAGCGATCAACCTCAGCGAATCGGCACAAGTCGATCAGCAGTCCGTGCAACCGTTCCCGCGTTCGCGCAAGGTCTATGTCGAAGGCTCGCGCCCGGACATCCGTGTACCCATGCGTGAAATCAGCCTGGATGACACCCCTACCGATTTTGGTGGCGAGACCAATGCCCCGGTGCTGGTGTACGACACCTCCGGCCCATACACCGACCCCAACGTGATCATCGACGTGCGCAAAGGCCTGGCCGACGTGCGTTCAGCGTGGATCGACGCCCGTGGTGACACCGAGCGCCTGGACGGCCTGAGCTCCGACTTCGGCCAGCAGCGCCTGAACGACGCCGAGCTGGCCAAGCTGCGTTTCGCCCATGTGCGCAATCCGCGTCGTGCCATGGCGGGCGCCAACGTCTCGCAGATGCACTATGCCCGCCAGGGCATCATCACCGCCGAGATGGAATACGTGGCCATCCGCGAAAACATGAAGCTGCAGGAGGCCCGCGCAGCTGGCCTGCTCAAAGAGCAGCATGCTGGCCACAGCTTCGGTGCCAACATCCCGAAAGAAATCACCCCCGAATTCGTCCGCCAGGAAATCGCCCGTGGCCGCGCGATCATTCCGGCCAACATCAACCACCCGGAAGTTGAGCCGATGATCATCGGCCGCAATTTCCTGGTGAAGATCAACGGCAACATCGGCAACAGCGCCTTGGGGTCCTCGATCGAGGAAGAAGTGGCCAAGCTGACCTGGGGCATCCGCTGGGGCTCGGACACGGTCATGGACCTGTCCACCGGCAAGCACATTCACGAAACCCGCGAGTGGATCATCCGCAACTCGCCGGTGCCGATCGGCACCGTGCCGATCTATCAGGCCCTGGAAAAGGTCAACGGCGTGGCCGAGGACCTGACCTGGGAGCTGTTCCGCGACACACTGATCGAGCAGGCCGAGCAGGGGGTGGACTACTTCACTATTCACGCCGGTGTGCTGCTGCGTTATGTGCCGCTGACCGCCAAGCGTGTCACCGGTATCGTCAGCCGTGGGGGCTCGATCATGGCCAAGTGGTGCCTGGCGCATCACAAGGAAAACTTCCTGTACACCCACTTCGACGAAATCTGCGAAATCATGAAGGCCTACGACGTCAGCTTCTCGCTGGGCGACGGCCTGCGCCCTGGCTCGATTGCCGACGCCAACGACGCCGCGCAGTTCGGTGAGCTGGAAACCCTCGGCGAACTGACCAAGATTGCCTGGAAGCACGACGTGCAATGCATGATCGAAGGCCCTGGCCACGTGCCGATGCAGTTGATCAAAGAGAACATGGACAAGCAGCTGGAGTGCTGCGACGAAGCGCCGTTCTACACCCTCGGCCCACTGACCACCGACATTGCTCCGGGCTACGACCACATCACTTCGGGTATTGGTGCGGCGATGATCGGCTGGTTCGGTTGCGCCATGCTCTGCTACGTCACGCCCAAGGAACATTTGGGCCTGCCGAACAAGGACGACGTCAAGACCGGCATCATCACCTACAAGATCGCCGCGCATGCCGCCGACCTTGCCAAGGGCCACCCAGGTGCGCAGATTCGCGACAACGCCCTGTCGAAGGCGCGTTTCGAGTTCCGTTGGGAAGACCAGTTCAACCTTGGCCTTGACCCGGACACGGCCCGTGCCTTCCACGACGAGACGCTGCCGAAGGAATCGGCCAAGGTCGCGCACTTCTGCTCGATGTGCGGGCCGAAGTTCTGCTCGATGAAGATCACCCAGGAAGTGCGTGAGTACGCCGCCAAGATCGAGGCCGTGGATGTGACGGTCGAAGAAGGCATGCGTGAGCAGGCCGAGCGGTTCCGCCAGGAAGGCAGCCAGCTGTACCACAAAGTGTAAGAACGCTGGGGCCGCTTAGCGGCCCTTTCGCGACACAAGGCCGCTCCCACAGGGACCGCACAAGGCTCAAGGCCTGCGCGGCCACTGTGGGAGCGGCCTTGCGTCGCGATTCGAGGACGAAGTCCTTGCCAAGAACACCAACAACATTGCCGGCGAGCGCCAACCATGACATCACCCAGCCAATTCTCCCCCGACCACCCGGTCCCCACCCACCAGCGTATCTTCGGTGCCCGCGACCTGTTTTCGCTGTGGTTCTCCCTAGGCATCGGCCTGATGGTGCTGCAAGTCGGTGCCATGCTGGCGCCAGGCCTGGGCCTTGCCGGCGCGGTGCTGGCCATCGCCCTGGGCACCGGTGTCGGTGTGCTGTTGCTGGGCGCCGCCGGGGTGATCGGCAGCGACACCGGCCTGTCCGCCATGGGCACGTTGAAACTCAGCCTGGGCAGCCATGGCGCGCGTTTGCCGGCGTTGCTCAACCTGCTGCAACTGGTGGGCTGGGGCGCGTTCGAAATCATCGTCATGCGCGATGCTGCCAGCCTGTTGGGCGCGCGAGCCTTCGGTGAGGAGAGTGCCTGGAACAGCCCGATGCTGTGGACCCTGTGTTTCGGTGCGCTAGCCACCTTGCTGGCCGTCAGCGGGCCACTGGCCTTCGTGCGCAAGGTGCTGCGCGCCTGGGGGATCTGGTTGCTGCTGGGCGCTTGCGTCTGGCTCACCTGGAACCTGTTCGCCAAGGCCGACCTGGCTGATCTGTGGAGCCGCGCGGGTGACGGTTCGATGTCCCTGGCGGTGGGCTTTGATATCGTCATCGCCATGCCGCTGTCCTGGTTGCCACTGATTGCCGACTACTCGCGTTTCGCCCGCAACGGCAAGCATGTGTTCGGTGGCACGGTCGTGGGCTATTTCATCGGCAACACCTGGCTGATGAGCCTGGGCGTGGCCTACACCCTGGCTTTCGCCGCCAGTGGCGAAGTCAATGCGCTGCTGCTGGCGCTGGCGGGGGCCGGCATGGGTATCCCGTTGCTGCTGATTCTGCTGGATGAGTCGGAAAAAGCCTTCGCCGACATCCACTCGGCGGCAGTTTCAACCGGTGTGCTGCTGCCGCTGAAGGTCGAGCACCTGGCACTTGCGATCGGCGTGCTGTGCACCTTGATCGCCCTGCTGGCCCCCTTGGCCCAGTATGAGAACTTCCTGTTGCTGATCGGTTCGGTATTCGCGCCGCTGTTCGGTGTGGTGCTGATGGACCATTACGTGATCCGTCGTCGTCGCCTGCCTGCGCAAATCGATGGCTTGCACTGGCAAGCGCTGGTGGCCTGGTTTGCGGGTGTGGCGGCCTATCACCTGATTGCCGCTAATGCACCGGAACTGGGCGCTACCCTGCCAGCATTGCTGCTGGCAGGTGTGCTGCATGGGCTGCTAAGCCTCAGCCGCGGCCGGGAAACAGCTCAGGCTTGAGCACGCCATTGAGGCGTGGGTAGGGGATCTTCAATTCCACGTGGCCCATGGAGTAGGGCGCGATGGCATAGACCTCGTACTTGACCACTACCGCGCCGTACGTCAGGGCGATGTGCGGCGACTTCTTGAACGGCCAGGTTTTGACGAACTCGGCGTCCTTGTCCATGCCCACGCTCATCAACCAGGCGCGGTGTGACTCCTCGACGGTTTTCCAGAAGGTGTCCTCCTGGCCCGGCACCAACATGTCCTGCAGGGTCAGTACCTTGTCCAGCTTGCGCGAGTAGTTGATGAAGCCACGCCCCGGCATGCCGTGGGCGCCACCGCTGTCCAGGTAGCTGGACAACTCGATGATCACCAGCCCGTCATGCTGCTCGCGTACCTTGGCCTGCAAGTAGCTGCTGTTACGTTTGTCGGCATTGGCCAGGTATTGCTGTTCGTAGGCCTGCAGGGTGCTTGGCGCGGTGCCATGCTGATTGTCTTCGGTCAATTGCAGCAGGCGTTTTTCAACGATGCCATCGAGCTTGGGCAGGGCCGGGAAGTGGACCATGTCGATATTCACCAGCGGGCAGTCACGCTCGCTGCAGCCGGGTTTGACATGCTCCCAGGCGTCGCGCTTGACCTCGAGCGGAGCCCGGTAGTTGGGCGTGAACAGGCTCTGGCAGGCGCCTAGAGCGAGTGCCAGCACGGCCACGGAAGTCAGTTTGACAAGTGTCATGATGATCCTTGCAGAACAGGGAAAAGTCGGCCTTTGACCGTCTGCGCGGCCTTCAGTTCGCCACTAAGCTAACAGAGTGAAGACCTGCTGTCCTGAGTGCGCCAGCGGTTGCCAGAAAGGGATGAAACCGGCAGGCGTGCAGAGTAGGATGGCGCGAAGCAGTATTCGAGGTAATGAGGATTTCCATGTCAGACGCGTTGAACTCAGTGCCCAAGGGCTTCGAAATCATCGAGCGGGCCAATTGCTTCCAGGGCTTTTACAAGCTCGACAAGCTTCGCCTGCGCCATGAGTTGTTTGCCGGGGGCATGGGCCGCGAGATCAGCCGTGAACTGTTCGTGCGCCACGATGCGGTGTGCGTGCTGCCGTACGACCCGTTGCGTGATGAAGTGGTGCTGATCGAACAGTTCCGTGTGGGTGCACTGGACAAGGTCGATAACCCCTGGCTGATCGAAATGGTTGCCGGGCTGATCGACAAGGACGAGCAACCCGAGGAAGTCGCTCACCGCGAAGCTGAGGAAGAAGCTGGCCTGACATTCAGCGCCCTGTGGCCTATGACGCGTTACTTCCCGTCGCCTGGCGGTAGTGACGAATATGTTCACCTGTTCCTTGGCCGTTGCAGCAGCCAGGGCGCGGGCGGCCTGCATGGCCTGGAAGAAGAGGGTGAAGACATCCGTGTGCGTGTGTGGTCGTTCGAGGATGCCTTGCAGGCGGTGCGCGACGGGCGCATCTGCAACGCAGCGACCATCATTGGCCTGCAATGGCTGGCGCTGAACCGTGACGAAGTACGAGGTATGTGGAAGTGAACCTGCTGCGTGAGCGCTATCGAGTCGACCTGGTCGGGCTGCAGGCAGCCTGCGAGGCCAACTACGCCCGGCTGATGCGTCTGTTGCCTGACATGCGCACCACTCAAAGCTCGCGCCGTATCGGTATGACCCAGGGCGACCAGATGCTTGGCGTGCTGGTACTCGACGTGGTCCTGGCCTGCCCGTATACCACCACCCTGCATGTGCGCCAGGAACACAGCCTGCCGTGGTTGCCCGTGCCGCACCTGGAAGTGCAGGTGTATCACGATGCACGCATGGCCGAAGTGGTCAGCGCCGAACACACCCGGCGCCTGCGCAGTATTTACCCCTACCCGAACGCGGCCATGCATCAGCCGGACGAAAAGGCCCAGCTCAACCTGTTCCTCGGTGAATGGCTCAGCCACTGCCTGGCCTGTGGCCATGAACTGGCAAGTGTTCGCTGAATTGTGACGTGGGTCGGTTGCGGGTGTTTGCTCGTGACCTTCGCGCAGCCATAATTCGTGCTGAAATCGTTCGAGGAGATGGCCGTTGTCGCCGCCAGACCAATCCCGCCCCGTGCATGTGGTGCAACTGACTGATGCCCACCTGTTCGCCGACCCGGCCGGCAGCATGCTGGGCCTGAAAACCCGTGACAGCCTGCGCCATGTGGTGGCCCAGGTGCGGCGCGAGCAGCCGCTTGTCGATTTGTTGCTGTGTACGGGCGACCTGTCCCAGGACGCCAGCGTTGCATCCTATGAAGCGTTTCGTGAACTGACCGCAACGTTTGCCGCGCCCACCCGCTGGTTGCCGGGCAACCATGACGAGGCCCAGGTGATGGCGCACGTGGCGCCAGAGCTGGTACAAGCGGTCACCGATATGGGTACGTGGCGCGTCATCATGCTCAACACCGCCGTGCACGGCGCTACCCACGGGTTTCTCGAAGATGGCCAGTTGGCCGTGTTGAAAGAAGCCTTGAAAGATGCGGGCGAGCGGCATTGCCTGGTGTGTTTCCACCATCAGCCGGTGGACATTGGCTGCGCCTGGATCGCGCCGATCGGCTTGCGCAATGCCCAGGCGCTGTTCGACATTGTCGAGGGTTATCCACAGGTGCGGGCCTTGCTGTGGGGGCATGTGCATCAGGAGTGGGATGAAGTACGCGGGGGGCGGCGCTTGCTGGCTACTCCGTCGACCTGTATCCAGTTCGCCGCACGCAGCGAAGACTTCAAAGTGAGCGAAGAGCAGCCGGGCTACCGCTGGTTGCGTCTGCATGCCGACGGGCGGCTGGAAACCGGGGTGGAGCGGGCGCTGGACTTCGCTGTGAAACTCGACTTCGATAGCCCAGGGTATTGAAGAAATTGTTGCGAAACCCGTGACACTGCGTCAAAACCCGGCGAACGCGCTACACTGCGCGTCCCTGCGCCCGCACCATCAGGCGCGAAGCCACAGATTCCGGGGGCAGCATGTCGGGTTCCATCCTCTATATCCATGGCTTCAACAGCTCGCCGCTTTCGACCAAGGCGCGCCAGCTCGAAGCCGTGATGCAGCAACTGGGCTTGTCGGCCCAGCTACGTGTGCCCGCCTTGCACCACCACCCACGCCAGGCCATCGCCCAGCTCGAAGCGGCCATCGCCGAACTTGGTGCGCCACTGTTGGTGGGCAGTTCGCTCGGCGGCTACTATGCCACCCATCTGGCCGAGCGCCATGGCCTCAAGGCGTTGCTGGTCAACCCGGCGGTAACCCCGCACAAGCATTTCGACGGTTACCTGGGCACCCAGCGCAATCACTACAGCGGTGAAACCTGGGAGCTGACCCACGACCACGTGCAGGCACTGGCCGAGCTGGAAGTGCCGGCCCCGGTAGATGCCAGCCGCTATCAAGTGTGGCTGCAGACCGCCGATGAAACCCTGGACTATCGCCACGCCGAGCGCTATTACCGTGCTTGTGCCCTGCGCATTCAGGCCGGTGGCGACCACAGCTTCCAAGGCTTCGCCGAGCGCCTGCCGGCACTGTTGGCGTTCGCCGGCATTGCCCGTGGGCAGTATGCTGCGCTCGATTTTTCTGTATTTTGACTTTTTGCACTCACCAGACTGACGACGAGACCCTATGGCCAATCCCAGCGCTAGCGCCTATAACGCAGACGCCATCGAAGTCCTCTCGGGCCTTGACCCGGTCCGCAAGCGGCCGGGCATGTACACCGATACCAGCCGCCCCAACCACCTGGCCCAGGAAGTCATCGACAACAGTGTCGACGAAGCCCTGGCCGGCCACGCGCGTTCGGTGCAGGTCATCCTGCATGCCGACCACTCGCTGGAAGTCAGCGACGACGGCCGTGGCATGCCGGTGGACATCCACCCGGAAGAGGGCGTGTCCGGGGTCGAGCTGATCCTCACCAAGCTGCACGCTGGCGGCAAGTTCTCCAACAAGAACTACCAGTTTTCTGGCGGCCTGCATGGTGTGGGCATTTCGGTGGTCAACGCCCTGTCGACCCAGGTGCGCGTGCGTGTCAAACGTGACGGCAACGAATACCAGATGACGTTCGCCGACGGCTTCAAGGCCAGCGAGCTGGAAGTGGTCGGCTCGGTCGGCAAGCGCAACACCGGCACCAGCGTGTACTTCAGCCCCGACCCCAAGTACTTCGACTCGGCCAAGTTCTCCATCAGCCGCCTCAAGCACGTGCTCAAGGCCAAGGCAGTACTGTGCCCGGGCCTGCTGGTCACCTTCGAGGACAAGGCCAGCGGCGAGAAGGTCGAGTGGCATTATGAAGATGGCCTGCGTTCTTACCTGGTCGATTCGGTCAGCGAATTCCAGCGTCTGCCCGACGAGCCGTTCTGCGGCAGCCTGGCTGGCAACAAGGAAGCCGTGGACTGGGCGTTGCTGTGGTTGCCAGAAGGTGGCGACAGCATCCAGGAAAGCTACGTCAACCTGATCCCCACCGCTCAGGGCGGCACCCATGTCAACGGCTTGCGTCAGGGCCTGCTGGATGCCATGCGTGAGTTCTGCGAGTTCCGCAATTTGCTGCCGCGTGGCGTGAAGCTTGCGCCAGAGGACATCTGGGAGCGCATTTCCTTCGTGCTCTCGATGAAAATGCAGGAGCCGCAGTTCTCTGGGCAGACCAAAGAGCGCCTGTCATCGCGCGAGGCGGCCGCGTTCGTTTCCGGCGTGGTCAAGGACGCCTTCAGCCTTTGGCTCAACGCCCACCCCGAGCTGGGCATGCAACTGGCAGAGCTGGCCATCAGCAACGCCGGGCGCCGCCTCAAGGCCAGTAAAAAGGTCGAACGCAAGCGCATCACCCAGGGCCCGGCACTGCCTGGCAAGCTGGCCGATTGCGCCGGCCAGGACCCGATGCGTGCCGAACTGTTCCTGGTTGAGGGTGACTCGGCAGGTGGCTCGGCCAAGCAGGCGCGGGACAAGGAGTTCCAGGCCATCCTGCCGCTGCGCGGCAAGATCCTCAACACCTGGGAAGTGGACGGTGGCGAAGTCCTGGCCAGCCAGGAAGTGCATAACATTGCCGTGGCCATCGGCGTAGATCCGGGTGCCACCGACCTTGCGCAGCTGCGCTACGGCAAGATCTGCATCCTCGCCGACGCCGACTCCGACGGGCTGCACATCGCCACGCTGCTGTGCGCGCTGTTCGTCCAGCACTTCCGTGCGCTGGTCGAGGCCGGGCATGTGTACGTGGCCATGCCGCCGCTGTACCGCATCGACCTTGGCAAGGAAATCTACTACGCCCTCGACGAAGCCGAGCGTGACGGCATTCTCGACCGCCTGGTGGCCGAGAAGAAGCGCGGCAAGCCGCAGGTCACCCGCTTCAAGGGCCTGGGCGAGATGAACCCGCCACAGCTGCGCGAAACCACCATGGACCCGAACACCCGGCGCCTGGTGCAGCTGACCCTGGATGACGTGGAGGCCACCTGCGAGCTGATGGACAAGCTGCTGGCCAAGAAACGCGCCGGTGACCGCAAGAGTTGGCTGGAAACCAAAGGCAACCTGGCCGAGGTCATGGTTTGATTCGGCAAGTACTTGCCGTTTGCCTTGCGCTGGTTGCCCTGCCTTGCCTGGCGGGCAACTGGCCAGAGCTGAAGCTCAGTGGCGAGCACCCGATCGATGGCATGCGCGGTGGCAACCTGTCTGGCCTGGCGCAATGTCGGGGCGGGCTGTGGGGTGTTTCCGATCGCGACGACGACCGCATTTACCGCTTCGACCAGCAGAACACCACCTGGCGCGCACAACCGCTTACCTTCACCCCGCCAACGCCGCCGGAAAGCGGCCTGCCGTGGGGGCTGAAGTCGCGCAACTGGGCAGCGTCGTACATTCGCGGTGGCGAGCTGGATTTCGAAGGCATCACCTGTGACCAGGCGGGTAACCTGTACCTGGTCAGTGAAGCCCATGCCGCGGTGCTGCAATTGCCGCTGCAAGGCGAGCCGGACTGGTTGAAGATCGACCCGGCCATGGTGCGTCAGGCCCGGGCCAGTGGCATGTTGCTGAACTTCAATGCCCTGTTCGAAGGCTTGGCGATCAACCCGGCGGGGGACCGTCTGTGGCTGGCCGCCGAGCGTGAACGCCGCGGCCTGGTGGCTATCGAGCGCCAGCAATCGGTATGGACCTGCGGGCGTAGTTGCGTGCTGCTGAGCGAGGCCGGGGTCGAGATGCAGCCGGCGCAAATGCCCGATGCCCGGGCCTTGTCGCGCGATTTCGCCGACCTGGCCTGGTACGAGGGCAAGCTGTTTACCCTCGAACGTAACGCCTACCGGGTGTGCCGGCGGGATGCCGACAGTGGCAAGGTCGAGCGTTGCTGGTCGTTCGCTGCCGATGCGCTGGTGGAATCACGCCGCTATTCGCAGCCGTTTGGCCTTGCCGAAGCACTGGTGATCGATGCCAAGGGCGCCTGGATCGGCCTGGACAACAACAACGGCGCCCGCGCCGATGGCGAAACCCGCCCGATCGTCTGGCGTTTTGATGCGCCGCAAGGCGGCTGGAGCGCCAAGCCATGAGCCAGGCGCCGGGCAAGCGCGCGGGCAGGGTGCTGATGGTCGTCGCTTGGGCGGCGGCGCTGTTCCTTGCCACGCGCTTTTTCGGCCAATGGGAGGACAGCCAGCGCAACCCCAATAGCCAGGTGCAGTCCGAGCATGGCGAAGGTTTTATCGAAGTGCGCCTGTTGGGCAACGGCCAAGGGCACTTCGTGCTCGACGGTGCGATCAACGGCCAGGTGGTGCACTTCATGCTCGACACCGGTGCCACCGACGTGGCGATCCCTGAAGCGCTGGCCCGCGAGTTGAACCTCGAACGCGGCAGCCCGGTGCTGCTCAGCACTGCCAACGGCCGTACCGAGGGTTACCGCACGCGTCTGGCCAGCCTGCAATTGGGCGATATCCGCCTGCAGGACGTACGCGCCATCGTGGTACCGGGCCTGGACGGGCCCACCGTATTGCTGGGCATGAGTGCCCTGCAGCAACTTGAATTTACCCAGCGCGGCGGCACCATGCTGTTGCGCCAGAACCTGAAATGACGAGGCCCGCATGAGCGACTCACTGGAACTCAGCCTGGACGGTGTCGAACGCCGCTCGCTGGCTGACTTCACCGAACAGGCCTACCTCAACTACTCCATGTACGTGATCATGGACCGCGCCTTGCCGCACATCGGCGACGGCCTGAAGCCGGTGCAGCGACGCATCGTCTACGCCATGAGCGAGTTGGGGCTCGATGCCGATTCCAAGCACAAGAAGTCGGCGCGTACCGTCGGTGACGTGCTCGGCAAGTTCCATCCCCACGGCGACTCGGCCTGCTACGAGGCCATGGTGCTGATGGCGCAGCCGTTCAGCTACCGCTATACCCTGGTCGATGGCCAGGGCAACTGGGGTGCGCCGGACGATCCGAAGTCATTCGCCGCCATGCGTTACACCGAAGCGCGGTTGTCGCGCTACGCCGAAGTGCTGCTTAGCGAAGTCGGCCAGGGCACCGTGGACTGGGTGCCGAACTTCGACGGCACCTTGCAGGAGCCGGCCGTGTTACCGGCGCGCCTGCCCAATATCCTGCTCAATGGCACCACCGGTATCGCCGTGGGCATGGCCACCGACGTGCCGCCGCACAACCTGCGTGAAGTAGCCAGCGCGTGCGTGCGCCTGCTCGACGAGCCCAAGGCCACCATCGAGCAGCTGTGCGAGCATATCCAGGGGCCGGATTACCCGACCGAGGCCGAAATCGTCACGCCACGGGCCGAAATCCTCAAAATGTACGAAAGTGGCCGTGGCTCGATCCGCATGCGCGCCGTGTACCGTGTCGAGGATGGCGACGTCGTTGTCACCGCGCTGCCGCACCAGGTCTCCGGGGCCAAGGTGCTGGAGCAGATCGCCGCACAGATGCAGGCCAAGAAGCTGCCGATGGTCGCCGACCTGCGCGACGAGTCGGACCACGAAAACCCGTGCCGTATCGTCATCATCCCTCGGTCCAATCGCGTGGATGCCGACGAGCTGATGCAGCACCTGTTTGCCACCACCGACCTGGAGAGCACCTACCGGGTCAACGTGAATATCATCGGCCTCGACGGCCGGCCGCAGTTGAAAAACCTGCGAACCATCCTGGTGGAGTGGCTGGAGTTCCGTACCAATACCGTTCGTCGTCGCTTGCAGCACCGTCTGGATAAGGTCGAGAAGCGCTTGCACCTGTTGGACGGTTTGCTCACCGCGTTCCTCAACCTGGATGAAGTGATCCACATCATCCGTACCGAGGAGCACCCCAAACAGGCGTTGATCGCCCGCTTCGAACTCACCGAAATCCAGGCCGACTACATCCTCGAGACCCGCCTGCGGCAGTTGGCGCGCCTGGAAGAAATGAAGATCCGCGGCGAACAGGACGAGTTGCTGAAGGAGCAAGCCAAGCTGCAGGCCCTGCTGGGCAGCGAGGCCAAACTGCGCAAGTTGGTGCGCAGCGAGCTGATCAAGGATGCCGAAACCTATGGCGACGATCGCCGTTCGCCAATTGTCGAGCGCGCCGAAGCCAAGGCCCTGTCGGAAAACGAGCTGATGCCGACCGAGCCGGTCACCGTGGTGCTCTCCGAGAAGGGCTGGGTGCGCTGCGCCAAGGGCCATGACATCGACGCCACCGGCCTTTCCTACAAGGCTGGCGACGGCTTCAAGGCCGCTGCGGCCGGGCGCTCCAACCAGTTTGCCGTGCTGATCGATTCCACCGGGCGCAGCTACTCGCTGCCCGCCCACAGCCTGCCATCGGCGCGTGGCCAGGGCGAGCCGCTGACAGGCCGCCTGACACCGCCACCGGGGGCCACTTTCGAATGCGTACTGCTGCCTGATGACGATGCGCTGTACGTGGTGGCTTCGGATGCCGGCTACGGCTTCGTGGTCAAAGGTGAAGACCTGCAGGCCAAGAACAAGGCCGGCAAAGGTTTGCTCAGCCTGCCCAACGGCGCCAAGGTCATGACCCCACGCCCGGTGGCGGACCGCGAGCAGGACTGGCTGGCGGCGGTGACCACCGAAGGTCGCCTGTTGGTGTTCAAGGTCAGCGACCTGCCACAGCTGGGTAAAGGCAAGGGCAACAAGATCATTGGCGTGCCCGGCGATCGGGTGGCCAGCCGTGAAGAATTTGTCACCGATCTGGCCGTGATTCCCGAAGGTGCAACCCTTGTATTGCAGGCCGGCAAGCGTACCCTGTCTTTGAAAGGGGACGATCTGGAGCATTACAAGGGCGAGCGTGGGCGGCGCGGCAGCAAGCTGCCACGCGGGTTCCAGCGCGTCGATGGGTTGCAGGTGGAAGTGCCGGCGTAACGACCAGAAATGTCTGGAACGGCAATTTCAGCGCCGTTCCGGGCAGAAATGCTGGAGTCGGACGGTTATTTCGCGGATGATATGGCCCTTGCGGTGCCGACGTAGTCGTGTGCCCGTTTGAATCTACATGTATCACTGCGGTGTGCCTTGTGGCGGCCGCCTGGATGGGATGATGAAATTTCTGCGCCTTCCATTTGCGCTGTTGATGACTGGCCTGCTGGGCCTTGGCGGGTGCACCATGCATCAGCCGGTTGCCCTGTACCAGCTCGACAGTGGTGATCCTGGCCAGCCTTCGCAGAGTGCGGGCATGGCCGTGGTGCTCGGCCCGGTATCGGTGGCCGATTACCTGCAGCGTGAAACCTTTCTGCAGCGTCAAGCCGATGGCAGCCTGAGTGCGGCGACCGACGGCCGTTGGGCTGGCAGCCTTTCGTCGGATATCGACCAACTGCTGGTGCGCCAACTGGCCTGGCGTCTGGACAGCCAACGCGTTGTGCTGGCACCGGCGACCACGGGCTTCAGCCCGGACGTGCAGGTGTTGTTGTCGATCACTCGCCTGGACTCGGGCAAGGATCAGCCGGCCATACTGGATGCCCAGTGGCGTCTGCTCGACCGCCGTGGCCATGTGCGTGACAACCGTATCGTTCACCTCGAACAGCCGCACGAGGGCAGCGAATCGTCGCAGGTTCAGGCTCAGGGCCAACTGCTGCAGAAGCTGGCCGAACAGCTGAGCACAGCGCTGAAGCCGCTGGCCAACCAGCCGGCGATTGCCGAAGAGTCGCCTAAAAAGCCCGCTGCGCCGGTACAGGTGAAGAAGGCACCGGAGAAATCCAAGATCCCGATGGCCTCCCCGATTCGTACCGATATGGAAGTTTATCGGTTCTGATCGAACTGCCAGGTACGAAAAAGCCCGCGATCATGCGGGCTTTTTTTTGCCTCTACAGAGAGGCCGCTTCCATAGCTGTCAGGCCCTGCGCTCGTGCATCCGCGCCAGCTGCCGTTCCAGCATCGACGGGTAGGGCTCCATCAGGCGCTCCACGCAGCAGGCGCCTTCTGGGCTGGCAATCGGACGAATGCGGGCGCGCTGACGAATCAGCGCGTCATCGCTGATCTGCCGCTCCACCAACAACAGGTTGCGGCTGTGCTGCGACAGTGCCAAAGCATCCTGAACCTTCTCGGCCATCAGCAGATCAACCAGTTCCAGCCCATGCAGGTCGTTGCCCAGCACCAGGCCCAGTTGCAGCTGCAAGGTGATGCCGCTGTCGGCCACTTCGATCTGCAGAGCATGGCCCAGGGCGCGCAACAGCTCGCCGCAACAAATGGCGTTGGTCAGATAGTCTTCGCCACACTCGCGGCTGTGGAACAGCACCAGGGTGCTGCCATCGTCGAGCGTGTGGGTTTCGCCGTCGTAGAGTGAGGCCGCGTGCTCCAGGCAGTCGCGGTAGCGCTCGGTCAGCTCGGTCAGGCGTGTGCGTGGCAGGCGGCGCAGTTGCTCCTGCGAGCCCAGCTGCACGGCCAGTACGGCGCTGTACTGCGGCTCATCGGACTCGACCAGCGCGGCGGCTTTGGGCGCAGGGTCGTCGTCCAGCAGGCCGGCGAAGGCTTCGTCGTCATGCTCGTCTTCCACGGCGACAACCTTGGCGCGCGGCGCGGCCTTGGCGGGGGGGGCAGCTTCGTGCAGGTCGTCAAACGACTCGTCGTCGTCTTCCTCGAGCTCTGGTTCTGGCGGCGGCGGTGGAGCCAGGCGTGCATGCAGCTGGCGGGCGATGTCGCCAATCTCGTCCTGGCGGTCGGTGGCCGGGGTATAGGGCTGTGGGTCGCGCAGCCATACCCGCAGTTGCAGCAGCGGCAGGGTGATGTAGCGGCCTTGACGCAAGCTCAGGGCCAAGGCCAGGGCCAGCAGAATCGCGGCCAGAATGCCCATGCTCTGCAGGCTGATCAACATCGGCTGCTGGAACTGGCTCATGTCCAGGCTGATGCGCAACTGCCCGGCTGTCACGTCCTGGAAGGTGATCTTGGTCTGGTACAGGCCTTCGGCTTCGCCCAACAGGCTGTTGCGCGGGCGCTGGCCAGCTTCGGCGAGGATACGGTTGTCCACGCTGTAGATCGCCGCATGGGCCACCAGCGGGTTTTTCACCAGGTTGCCGAGCAGCACATTGAGGCTGAGGATGTCGTTCGACACCAGCAGCTCGGTTGCCGACGTGGCAGTCTGGGTGGTCAGGCTCTGCCCCAGGGCATCGGCCTGCTCATGCATGGCCTGCTTGAACTGCAGGCCCATCACGCAGGCGTAGATCACCAGCGCCAGCGCCACCAGGAAGATGTTGGTGCAGGCGATGCGCAGTGCCAGCGGCACGCGACGTTGACTCAGGGCACGATAGATCATCAGGAAGAAGTTATCTGGTTTGACTGGCGTGGGCCGGTTCACTGAGCTCGGCTCTTAATGGCATGAAAGTGGGGGGAGTATAGCGAGCCGGGTTTTGTCGGCAAAGTATCGTTGGCGCCCGATGGTCATGGAAAATCGGTAGAATGCGCATTTTTCATCGAAGTCGGAGCCAGGTTGTGCGCGAAATCGTCCTGATCAACATCACCGGTGAGGACCGTCCCGGTCTCACTGCGGCTATCACCGGCGTCCTGCTGCAGGGCGGTGTGAGTATCCTCGACATCGGCCTGGCGGTCATGCACGGCACCTTGTCGTTTGGCATCCTGGTCGATATCCCGGACAACGAAGTGGCGACTGCCCTGCTGCAAAGCGTGCAGGCCAAGGCCCACGAGCTGAACCTGCAGGCCCGCTACACCCCTATTTCCGAGGCGGATTACCAGCACTGGGCCGATGGCCATGGCGAAGCGCGCCACATCGTTACGCTGCTCAGCCGCAAGATCACCCCCGAGCAGTTGCAGCGGGTGAGTGCGGTGATCAGCCAGTACGGCCTGACCATCGAGCGCATCGAGCGCCTGTCGGCCCGTGTGGCGCTGGACGCCGAAACCGACAAGGGCAAGGCAGCCGTCGAGATTTCCGTGCGCGGCGTACCGAGCGATGCCCAGGCCCTGCGTGCCGATTTCTTTGCCTTGGCTGAAGCGCTGAGCATCGACATCGCCTTCCAGAAAGACGACCTGTTCCGCCGCAACCGCCGCCTGGCCGTGTTCGACATGGATTCCACGCTGATTGAGGCTGAAGTCATCGACGAGCTGGCCAAGGCGGCCGGTGTGGGCGAGCAGGTCGCGGCGATCACCGAGCGTGCCATGCGCGGGGAGCTGGATTTCCGCGCCAGTTTCAAGGAGCGCATGGCGCTGCTCAAGGGCCTGGATGTGGGGGTGCTGGACGAAATCGGTGCCTCGCTGCGCCTGACCGAGGGTGCCGAAAACCTGTTCGCCGAGCTCAAGCGCCTGGGTTACAAGACTGCGATCCTGTCCGGTGGCTTTACCTACTTCGCCCGCCAGGTGCAGGCGCGCCTGGGTATCGACTATGTGTTCGCCAACGAGCTGGAAGTGGTCGATGGCAAGGTGACCGGGGTGGCGGTAGAGCCGATCGTCGACGCCCAGCGCAAAGCCGAGCTGTTGCAAAAGCTGGCCAACGAAGAAGGCTTGCAGCTGGAGCAGACCATTGCCGTGGGGGATGGTGCCAACGACCTGCCGATGCTGTCGCTGGCTGGGCTGGGTGTCGCGTTCCGTGCCAAGCCGCTGGTGCGCCAATCGGCCAAGCAGGCTATTTCTACCCTGGGGCTGGATGGCGTGCTGTACCTGCTGGGCCTACGCGACCGCGACGCGCGCGGCTAGTTTGTCGTTGTATCTTCAGTGCCTGTGAGATCGAGCGCCGCGCGGGTGGCGCTCGATCTCACAGGCGCTAAATAAACCGCGCCAGCCACTTCAAAGCAAAAACCGCAGTCAAGCCTGTACAGGCTCTGCCAGCAGTTGCCCCATGCGCACTGCAGAACCAGCACCCAGGCTTTCAGCCCACTTCACCTGCTCCGGCCCGAACAGCACGATGGCGGTCGAGCCCAGCTTGAAGCGGCCCAGCTCGGCGCCCTTTTCCAGATGGATCGGCGCGCGGCTGGCTTCGTCGTAACGGAAGGTTTTCAGCTCACGCTTTGGCGGCGTGACCAGCCCGGCCCATACGGTTTCGATCGAGGCAACGATCATCGCGCCAACCAGCACCACAGCCATTGGCCCACGTTCGGTATCGAACAGGCAGACCACACGCTCGTTGCGAGCGAACAGCTCGGGAACGTTCTCTGCGGTGGTCTGGTTGACCGAGAACAGGCGGCCCGGCACATAGACCATTTCACGCAGGGTGCCGGCCAGCGGCATGTGCACGCGGTGGTAGTCCTTGGGCGACAGGTAAATGGTGGCGAACTCGCCGCCCATGAACGGCGCGGCCATGGCCGGGTCACCGCCCAGCAGCTCTTGCGCGCTGAAACCGTGGCCTTTGGCCTGGAAGATGCGGCCGTGCTCGATCGGGCCGAGCTGGCTGACAGCACCGTCGGCCGGGCACAGGATGGCGCCCGGGGTTTCGTCCAGCGGGCGGGCGCCTGGCTTCAGGGCGCGGGTGAAGAACGCGTTGAAATGCTCGTACGCGCTCAGGTCTTCGACCAGCGCTTCGCTCATGTTGACCTGATAGCGCTTGGCGAACCAGGCAGTGAAGGCATTTTTGAACCAGCGTGCGCGGCACTCGGCGACGCAGCCGGCCAGTCGCGACAGCAGGTGGTGCGGCAGCAGGTACTGGCTGATGATGAACAAACGGGATTTCATGCAGGTTCCTTAAACTTCTACAGGCGTGTCCGGGTGGTTGCCCCATTCGCTCCACGAGCCGGCGTAAGCCTTGACGCGTGGGTAGCCGAGGGCCTTGGCCACCAGATAAGTGAAGCCGGAGCGGCGGTGGGTCTGGCAATGGGTGATCACTTCCTTGTCCGGTGTGATGCCCAGCTCCAGCAGGACGTCGGCGATGTCCTGGCGAATGCGCAGGTGGTCGTTGAGGTCCATGCCGGCGGTCCACTCGAAATTGATCGCACCGGGGATGTGGCCGCCCTTGGCTGCCAGCACTTTCTCGCCACTGAATTCCTGCGGGCCGCGCGCGTCCCAGATGACCAGGTCATCGGCGCCCAGGCGGCTTTGCAGGTACTCGCGCGTGGCCGTGGGGGCGCTGTCGATACGCAGGCGTACCGGGGCGTTGCCGCTGGCGGGCACTTCAGTGGACAGCGTATCTGCCGGCCAGGCCTGGATACCGCCATTGAGGTAGTGGTAGCCCTTGTGCCCGATCACATCGAGCAGCCAGATGAAACGCCCCGCCCAGCCGCCGCCTTCATCGTCGTACACCACATATACGGCGTCGTCGCGATGGCCGAGTTCGCTGAACAGTTTTTCCAGTTCGCCCAGGGCCGGCAGCAGGCCGGGCGCGGGCGGCTGGCCAAGCTGGGTGCGCTTGCCTTCGACAAAGCGTGCGCCGGGGATATGCCCGCTGACATAGCGGTTGGCGCTGCTCAGGTCGACCAGGATCAGCTGCGGCGAATCCAGGCGTGGCAGCAGGTCTGCAGCTTCGATCACCAGGGGCAGGCCGGAAAAGTCAGTCATCCACGGTCTCCAGTGTGGAAAGAGGGGCGATTGTAGCGCAAGGCTCAGCCCTTGCGGTTGGCAAACACCGACAGGGCGCGCTCGATGCATTGCGCGGTCTTGCCGACAGCTTGCACGCTGATATCGGCCAAGGGCCGACAGCCCTGGTCGGCCACCAGCAGCATCAGCACCTGGTCGTTCACCGCCAATGAACGCAGCAGTACATGCTCGCTGCGGAACAAGGCACGCAGCGGGGCGGGCAGCAGGGCCGAAAACTGGCTGTGGTTTTCCGGGGTTATGCGCAGTTGCCCAGCCTGGCTCATCAGCTTTTGCAGCAGCTTGTTCTGCGACACCTGCAGGGCCAAAGCCCCGGCTTCCTTGGGCAGGCCGGCAATCTGCTGTACGCGCAGGTAGTCACTGGCCTTGTCCAGGCTCAACAGCATGATGCGTTGCATGCCGCAGGCCAGCAGGGCCTCGCGGGCCTGGGTGGCCAGGTGTACGGTGTTGGTGAACGGGCTGGGTTGGGCCAGCAGGTCCTGGCACAGTGTGCGCCAGCGTGCCAGGTCGTCGCTGCTGGGCGGTGGCGGGGCCAGCATGTCCGGGTGCGGGCGGCGTTGGTGCCACGGCCAGATCAACGCTTCTGCCGGATGGAACAAGGCATGTCGGGCGTGGCGGCGGGCGCTGGCAGCGGCCTGCTGGTGCACCTGCTGCTGCACGTCTTCCAGCGAGGTCTGCAGGTACAACGCAGTCAGCAGTTGCCAGCGCAGCAAGTGTGGGTTGTCCCAGCCGACCTGTGCTGCCAGGGCCAGGTTGTTGGCCAGCAACACGGTATTGGCCGGCTGGTTGAACCAGCGCCGCAGGCCGGGCTCGGCGTCCAGGCGGTGCTGCTGGCTGAGCAGGTCTTCGTCGCGGGCGATGTTCAGCACCTGGGCCAGTTGATCGCGTTCTTCCAGCAGCAGGCGGTAACCCTGGGTGACCCATTGTGGCAGGCGCCAGTACTCGGCCATGGTCTGGCACAGCGCCATGATGCGCACGCCAAACAGTTCTTCCTCCACCCCTGCTGCGGCCTCCCCCTTGTGGATTACCCGCAACTCCCAGGTATCGAGCAACTTGGGGTAGGCCAGCGCCAGCGGCCACAGTGGCGAAAGGAACAGCAGGCTGCCCCAGTGAATTTCTTGCCAGAGCCGTGCCAGGCGGCTGGCGAACAGACCACTGGCCTGCTGTGCGGCGTGCTGGCTGATCATCTGGAACTGGCACAGTACCGGCGGGATTTCTTCCACAGGCAACGCTGGCAGGCGTCTGAGCAGCTGTTCGCTGCGCTCCAGGCCCAGACGGTTGAGTGCGACTTCCAGGCTTTCGGCGGGCTCGGCCAGGCTGGCATTGGTGGGGTGATTGGCTTCGCGCATCACCGACAGCACCAGTGCCGGGCTGTCCTGCATCAGTTCGGCGATATCGCGCAGCGAGCGGCGGCTATCGTTTATGGCGGCCATGACCCGGTCGTAGCTGTGCTTCGGCACGGGGATGCGAACACTCTCGAGCAGCTTTACCCAGGCCTCTAACGTACGCGGGGCCTGAGCGGGCACCTTGGTTTCAATTGGCATTTTGACATCAGTCCGAACTGGCTTTTCGCATTGAGTGGCTATAGTCTGGCGCAGTTCTGCCGATAAGTAGAAGAAGAGTTTTAAAGCTCCCGTCTCTTCCCCTGACCACGACAGCAAGTGCTTTGAACCTATGGCTAAAATTATCGGCATCATCGTCGTATTCGCGAGCGTGCTCGGCGGCTACGTGCTCTCCCACGGCAAAATCGCAGCGCTGATCCAGCCGTTCGAAGTACTGATCATTGGCGGTGCGGCCTTTGGTGCGTTCCTGCAGGCCAACCCTGGCCACATGACCATGCACGTCATCAAGAAGTCGATGAAAATGTTCGGCTCGCGCTTCAGCCATGCCTTCTATCTGGAGGTGTTGGGCCTGGTGTACGAGATCCTCAACAAGAGCCGTCGCGAAGGCATGATGGCCATCGAGGCCGACATCGAGGACGCCGCCGCCAGCCCGATTTTCGCCAAGTACCCGACGGTACTGGCCGATGAACGCATGACTGCGTTCGTCTGCGACTACCTGCGCATCATGTCTACCGGCAACATGGCCCCGCACGAGCTCGAGGGCCTGTTCGACATGGAACTGCTGAGCATGAAAGAAGAGCTGGAGCACCCGTCGCACGCGGTGACCGGCATCGCCGACGGCATGCCGGGCTTCGGCATCGTCGCGGCGGTACTGGGTATCGTGGTGACCATGGCCTCGCTGGGCGAAGGTGACCAGGCGGCCATCGGCATGCACGTGGGTGCGGCGCTGGTCGGTACCTTCTTCGGTATTCTGGCGGCCTACGGCTTCTTCGGCCCGTTGGCCAAGTGCCTGGAGCACGACGCCAAGGAAGAGCTGAACTTGTACGAATCGATCAAGGCTTCGCTGGTGGCCTCTGCCTCGGGCATGCCGCCTTCGCTGGCGGTCGAGTTCGGGCGCAAGGTGCTGTACCCCAAGCACCGCCCAAGCTTCGCCGAACTGGAACAAGCGGTTCGCGGTCGCTGAGTCATGGAAAACAACCAGCCCATTATCGTCAAGCGCGTCAAGCGCTTTGGCGGCGGCCACCACGGCGGCGCCTGGAAAATCGCCTTCGCCGACTTCGCCACGGCGATGATGGCGTTCTTCCTGGTGCTGTGGCTGATGTCCACGGCCACGCCAGAACAGAAGATCGCTATTGCCGGCTACTTCAAAGACCCGATCGGCTTTTCGGAAAGCGGCACGCCCTACGTCATCGACCTGGGCGGCTCGCCTGAGCTGGCACCGGAAAAGACCATCAACCCGGAAGTGAAGGCCGAACCGACGCAAGAGTCCACCACCCAACTGAGCAAGGACCAGGTCGAGACCATGGCCGAGCAGGTGGAGCGTGAGCGCCTGGAACTGCTGCTGCAAGAACTGCAGAACAAGGTGGAAGAGAACCCGCAGTTGCAGAAGTTCAAGGACCAGATTCTGTTCGAGATCACCCAGGACGGCCTGCGTATCCAGATCATGGACGCCGAGAACCGGCCGATGTTCGACATTGGCAGTGCGCGCCTGCAGCCGTACTTCGAAGACATCCTGCTGGCCATGGCCGACACCATCAAGGCGGTGCCGAACAAGATCAGCATCAGCGGCCACACCGATGCCAAGCCGTATGCCGGCACTGGCGAGTTCGGTAACTGGGAGCTGTCGGCCAACCGCGCCAACGCCGCACGTCGTGCGCTGGTGGCCGGTGGTTACCCGGACGGCCAGGTGGCGCGGGTGGTGGGCTACGCCTCGTCGTCGCTGTTCGACCGCAAGGACCCGTTCAACCCGGTCAACCGCCGCATCGACATCATCGTGCTGACCAAGAAGGCCCAGCGCAACATCGAGGGTGAGCAGGGAGCGCCGGAGGCACCGGCCGCCCCGCCTGCCGCACCGCCAGCCAATGACGCTGCGCCAGGGGCTTCGGCACCGGCCGCGCCAGCTGCATCGGGGACGGGTGGCGAGGCCGAACAGGCACCGATGCAGCCGCGCGAACTGCGCCAGAAACTGAACATCTTCGAGGATGGTACGTTGAAGATGGATGAGGCCAAGGACCAGTAAGCCCGGCATTTCGCGGGCACAACTGTCTTGCTCAACATCCAGGGGGTTCGCGATCACCGGCGTAGCCGGTGTTTGCGGCTGCATCTCCGTCAGAACCCCCGCCTGATCTTGGCCTTGAGATCAGCATGAAAGAAGGCTGCATTATCCCTGTCAGTGCAAGAGCCGCGCCCCGGCGGCAGTGTCATGGCTCGCTCGAACATGCGTTCGTCATGATAAGCCCGCACGAACAGGTCGATATGCGTACGTTCGCGCATGGCCGGCCATTTGCTCAGGCAAACCGGCAGTGCGCCTGAACCTTTGCGGAAGAAACTCACTCGCCGGCAGGTAATCGCTGCCGCCCCCAGCAGCCAGGCGGTCCACCAGGCGTCGTTGGTATCGGTCGGCAATACTCCGATCCAGTGGGTGGCATCGTTCATCTGCTGGCAGAAACTGCCATACAGGTCGTCATGGGTTTGCCCGTCGCAGTCCAACTGCACCACTTGGGTGGGGATGCCTTCGAGCAGCAGGCGCTCGTTGAGAATAAAGGCGTCGAGCCGCACTTCGTGGCGGTAGCTGATAAGAACCGGCATGGCGGTTACCCTCCCTGATAGAAGCCATGACCATCAGGGAAAGCGGACGTGTGGGCAATAGATGACGGCGAAACCAGAGCCGTCCTACACGGCTCGGTAATAAATCCTACAGATTGCTCTGGCCCGCCGCCCAGTCAGTAGCTGTCTTCTGTGAGGCTGGCGATGATCGAGCGGTAGCTGTTCATGCGCTGCGGCTTGATACGCCCCTCGTCCAGGGCCTTGAGCAACGCACAGCCCGGTTCTCGGTCATGCTTGCAGTCGCGGAAACGGCATGTACCGAACAGGTCACGGAACTCGATGAAGCCATCTTCCACGTCGTCGCGGCTGACGTGGCCAAGGCCGAACTCACGAATACCCGGCGAGTCGATCAGGTCGCCGCCGTTCGGGAAGTGGTACAGCCGCGCCGTGGTGGTGGTGTGAGTGCCTTGGCCCGACCATTCCGACAGGTCGCCGACGCGAGTGCCAGCGTCTGGCAGCAGGCTGTTGACCAGCGATGACTTGCCCACCCCCGACTGGCCGACGAACACGCTGATGTGACCGTCGAGTTGCTGTTGCAGGCGCTGCATGCCGTCACCCTGGTGTGCCGATACTTCCAGCAGCGGGTAGCCCAGTTCGCGGTAGACCTCCAGCAGTGCATGCAGGCCGGGGCCGTTCTCGTCGTTGATCAGGTCGGCTTTGTTCAGCAGCAGCAGCGGGCGCAGGCCGGCGTGCTCGGCAGCTACCAGGTAGCGGTCGATCAGGTTCGGGTGTGGCTCCGGGGCCGGGGCAAAGACAATCACGATCAGGTCGACGTTGGCCGCCACCGGTTTCAGCTGGCCGTGGTTGTTCGGCCGGCAAAGCTCGGTGCTGCGAGGCATCTGCGCCACGATCACGCCAATGCCCTGGTTGCCCGCCCGCCACACGACGCGGTCGCCGGTAACCAGCGCCGGCAGGTTGGCGCGCAGGTGGCAGCGGAATACCTGGCCTGCGCCTTCGCCGTCCTGGGCTTCTACTTCTACCTGCACGCCGAAGTGCGCGATCACCAGGCCCAGTTGCTCCGGCCCCAGGTCGCCTCCCTCCAGTTCCTGCAGCGCATGCTGCTCGCGTTTGGCTGCACGAGCGGCGCGCTCGCCCTGGATTTTTTCGATCCGCCAGTTCTGGCGGCGATTGAGCTGGCGTTTGGCCATGAAGGTACCGTGAGAAAGGCCCGGGGTGGGGCATTGAAAACGGCAGGCAGTTTAGCACGCCAGGCGCTGGACTATTCCGCTAACCTTTGAGCGGTGAATGGGCGTGCCTGGGCCACTAGGCTACTATGACGGGCTATACGAGGAGCCCCTGCATGCAAAACCCACAGAACCTGATCTGGATCGACCTGGAAATGACCGGCCTGGATCCAGACAGCGACGTCATCATCGAAATGGCAACCATCGTCACCGACAGCGAGCTGAACACCCTGGCCGAAGGGCCGGTGATCGCCATCCACCACAGTGACGACGTGCTGGCGCGTATGGATGAGTGGAACACCCGCACCCATGGCGCTTCGGGCCTGACCCAGCGCGTGCGCGAGAGCAAGGTCAGCATGGCTGAAGCCGAGGCGCAGACCATCGCCTTCCTTGAACAGTGGGTACCCAAAGGCAAGTCGCCGATCTGCGGCAACAGCATCTGCCAGGACCGCCGTTTCCTCTACCGTCACATGCGCAACCTGGAAAACTACTTCCACTATCGCAACCTGGATGTTTCCACTCTGAAGGAGCTGGCCGCGCGCTGGGCGCCGAATGTGCGTGACAGCTTCAAGAAGGGCAATACCCACCTGGCGCTGGACGATATTCGCGAGTCGATCGCCGAACTGCGTCACTACCGCGAGCACTTCATCAAGCTGTGATCCGAAACGGCGCAGATATTGTGTCTGCGCCCCCTTTTGGTGCCTTGGGCAACTGGTTAGACTGCGCGCCTTTCCTGCACGGACCCGCACCATGTTGTTGATGCTCTATCTCGTTGCCATCACCGCCGAAGCCATGACTGGCGCGCTGTCTGCCGGGCGTCGCGGCATGGACTGGTTCGGCGTGGTGCTGATTGCCTGCGTCACCGCCCTGGGGGGCGGCTCGGTGCGTGATGTGCTGCTCGGGCACTACCCGCTGACCTGGGTGAAGCACCCCGAGTACCTCGTGTTGACCAGCTTTGCGGCGCTGCTGACTATTTTCATTGCGCCGATGATGCGCCGCCTGCGCTCGCTGTTTCTGGTGCTCGATGCCCTGGGGCTGGTGGCGTTTACCCTGATTGGCTGCATGACGGCGCTGGAAATGGGGCAGGGCATGCTGGTGGCGTCCATCAGCGGGGTGATCACCGGGGTGTTTGGCGGCATCCTGCGGGATATCTTCTGCAACGACATCCCGCTGGTGTTCCGTCGCGAACTGTATGCCAGCGTGTCGTTCGCGGCGGCGTGGTTCTATCTGGGCTGCGTGTATTTCAAGGTGCCGGCGGAGCAGGCGATGCTGCTGACCTTGTTTGGCGGTTTCCTGCTGCGCCTGTTGGCGATTCGCTTCCACTGGGAAATGCCCAAGTTCCACTACAACGACCAGCAGTGAATTCTGGGCCGCGCCGCGGCCCCAGCTACTGAATGTCGTGTCGGGCCAGCGCCCATTCAACGTGCTCGCGTACCAGCTCAGATGCATCTTCACGCCGCGCCTTCAGTGCCTCTATCACTGGAATCGTGGACGGCGCATTGCCCAACCCCACCGCCAGGTTGCGCAAGAACCGTTCATACCCCGCCCGCCGCAACGGCCCACCTTCGGTCTTGCGCAGGAAGGTGCGTTCATCCCACAGGAACATTTCCGCCAACTCGGCATTCTCCAGCCCGTGCCGTGGTTGGAAATCCTGCTCCTGGCTGTGCTTGGCGAAGCGGTTCCAGGGGCAGACGATCTGGCAGTCGTCGCAACCGAACACCCGGTTGCCCATCTTCGCGCGCAGCTCGACAGGGATCGCGCCCCTCAGCTCGATGGTCAGGTACGAGATGCAGCGCCGTGCATCCAGCACATAGGGCCCGACAAACGCCTGGGTCGGGCAGATGTCCAGGCAGGCCTGGCACCGCCCGCAGTGCTCGCTGGTGGTGGCTTCGTCCACCGGCAACGGCAGGTCGACAAACAGTTCGGCAAGGAAGAAATAGCTACCCGCCTTGCGGTTGAGCAACAGCGTGTTCTTGCCGATCCAGCCCAGCCCGGCCTGTTCGGCCAAGGCCTTTTCCAGCACCGGGGCGCTGTCGACGAAGGCGCGGTACCCGAACGGGCCGATGGCTTCCTGAATACGATCGGCAAGGAACTGCACGCGCTTGCGCACCAGTTTGTGGTAGTCCCGGCCCAGCGCATAGCGCGAAATGTAGGCCTTTTCCGGTTGTGCCAGGCGCTGCGCCATTTGTGTGTCGCCAGGCAGGTAGTCCATGCGCAGCGAGACCACGCGTACCGTGCCGGGGATCAGTTGGTCGGGGTGTGACCTTTTGCTGCCGTGGGCGCCCAGGTATTCCATTTCGCCCTGGTAGCCGGCGTCGAGCCAGCGCTGCAGGTGGTGTTCGTGTTCGCCAAGGTCAACCCCGGCGATGCCAACATGGGCAAAACCGAGTTCCTGGCCCCAAATCTTGATCGATTGGGCCAGTTGGGCGAGGTCAGGTGTAGAGGCGGACATGGATGGGCAAGGCAATACGGGCTCAGGTGCGTATAATTCTGCCAGACATTGGAGCCTTTGACCCCATGCCGCAGACCAAACACCCCAGCAATGCCCCTCAATTGCTCAGCAGCGTGACCGTGGCGCACCTGCCGGCACGCCACGCGCTTGCCCATAAAGGTGACTTTGGCCATGTGCTGGTGGTCGGTGGCGACCTCGGCACGGGTGGCGCCGTATTGCTCAGTGCCGAAGCCGCCCTGCGTTGCGGGGCCGGGCTGGTCAGCGTGGCAACCCGGCCGGAGCATGTAGCGGCCAGCCTGGCGCGCCTGCCCGAAGTCATGTGCCTTGGCGCCAGTTCGGCCAACCAGCTGATGGGCGTGCTGGAGCGCGCCTCGGTGCTGGTGGTCGGTCCGGGCCTCGGGCAGGCGGCGTGGGGCCGCAGCCTGTTGTCGGCGGTGGCCAACGCCGAGCGGCCGCAGGTGTGGGATGCCGATGCCCTGAATTTGCTGGCGCGCACCCCGCTGGCCTTGCCCAGTGGCAGTATCCTCACCCCTCACCCGGGGGAGGCGGCGCGGCTGCTGGGCATTTCCACCGAGGCCGTGCAGGCCGACCGCCCAGGGGCTGCGCGCAAGTTGGCGCGCCGTTACAACAGCGTCTGCGTACTCAAAGGTGCCGGCACCCTGGTGGCCGCACCGGCCGGGCAACTGGCGCTATGCGAGCGCGGCCACCCGGCGATGGCTGGCGCCGGGCTGGGCGACGTGCTGACCGGCGTGCTGGCGGCACTGTTGGCCCAAGGCCTGGACGCCTGGAGCGCGGGTTGCTTGGGAACATGGCTGCACGCCTGTGCGGGCGAGCGTCTGGGGGTAAAAGGTAGAGGCCTGGCGGCCAGTGATCTGGCGCCGGTCATTCGTGAGTTGTTGGAGGAGCATTCTGCGTGTCTGGCTTAAATCTGTTTCTGGCCGATGAAGCGGCCACGGTCGACTTCGGTGCAAAAATGGCCGAGGTGACCGGTGGTCGCGGCGTGATCTTTCTTGAAGGCGACCTGGGGGCGGGCAAGACTACGCTTTCCCGGGGGCTGATCCGTGGCCTGGGCCATACTGGTGCAGTGAAAAGCCCGACCTTTACCGTGGTCGAACCCTACGAAATCGGCGAGGTCCGAGCCTTTCACTTCGACCTGTATCGCCTGGTCGACCCGGAGGAGCTTGAGTTCATGGGTATTCGTGATTATTTCGAGGGCGACCCGCTGTGCCTGTTCGAGTGGCCACAAAAGGGTGCGGGCGTTTTGCCAAAGCCTGACCTGACCATTACCATAAGCCCCCAAGCGGGCGGACGCTCGCTGATCCTTTCGCCGCAGGGGGCTCGCGGCGAGGCCTGGTGCGTGGCACTGGCCGAACACTATAAACAGTAAGTGGGGTAGGTATGCGCATACGCGCACTGGTCGCCATCGTTGGGCTGCTGCTGACAACGGTGACCGTTGACGCTCTGGCCGTCACACAAGTCAAGAGCATGCGCCTGTGGCGCGCGCCAGACAACACGCGGCTGGTCTTCGACCTGTCTGGCCCCGTGCAGCACAGCGTCTTCACCTTGAGCGCACCGGATCGTCTGGTTATCGACATCAATGGTGCGACCCTGGCCGCGCCATTGAACGTGGCCACCTCCAACACGCCGATCAGCAGCGTGCGTTCGGCACAACGTACCCCGACCGACCTGCGCGTGGTGGTCGACCTGAAAAAGTCGGTTACCCCAAAAAGCTTCACCTTGGCGCCCAATGCCCAGTACGGCAATCGCCTGGTGGTCGACCTGTACGACCAGGAAGCCGACGCCATTGCAGCCAGCGCGCCACCTCCTGCCCCGACCCCGGTACAAACACCTGCGACCACGCCTGCGGTGCCGGTAAGCCCGGCCCAGCCTGCCATCAAGCTGCCACCGGTGCCGAGCGGCAAGCGTGAAATCGTTGTGGCCATCGATGCCGGTCACGGTGGCGAAGACCCCGGTGCATCCGGTTCGCGTGGCCAGCATGAAAAAGACATCGTGCTGCAGATCGCCAAGGAACTGCAGCGCCAGATCAACAGCGAACGCGGCTTCCGGGCGGAGCTGACCCGCACTGGCGACTACTTCATTCCACTGCGTAAACGCACGGAAATCGCCCGCAAGAAGGGCGCCGACCTGTTCATTTCGATCCACGCCGACGCCGCGCCGTCGCGTGCGGCCTTTGGCGCCTCGGTATTTGCCCTGTCCGACCGCGGCGCCACTTCCGAGACTGCGCGCTGGCTGGCCGACACGGAAAACCGCTCCGACCTGATCGGTGGTGCGGGTAACGTCAGCCTCGACGACAAGGACCGTATGCTCGCGGGGGTGCTGCTCGACCTCTCCATGACCGCCACGCTCAGCTCCAGCCTCAATGTGGGGCAGAAAGTGCTGGGCAACATGGGGCGTGTCACCTCGCTGCACAAACAGCGCGTGGAACAGGCCGGCTTCATGGTGCTGAAGTCGCCGGATATTCCGTCGATCCTGGTTGAAACCGGGTTCATTTCGAATAACAACGAAGCCGCCAAGCTGGCCACTGCGAGCCACCAGCAAGCCCTGGCCCGCTCGATCCACACCGGTGTACGCCAGTACTTCCAGCAGAACCCGCCGCCAGGCACTTATATCGCCTGGCTGCGCGACACCGGCAAGATTGCGGCTGGGCCGCGTGAGCACACCGTCCGGCCTGGCGAAACCCTGGCGATGCTGGCTGTACGCTACCAGGTCAGCGTGGCCAGCCTGCGCAGCACCAACAGCCTCAAGACCGATGAGCTGAAGGTCGGCCAACGCCTTGATGTACCCGCCACGACCCTGGCGGCGCAATAATGAGCGGCGGTTCGCGCATTCAGCTGCTTAGCCCGCGGCTGGCCAACCAGATTGCCGCCGGCGAGGTTGTCGAGCGGCCGGCTTCTGTCGCCAAGGAATTGCTGGAAAACAGCCTGGACTCCGGTGCCCGGCGCATCGATGTGGAAGTGGAGCAGGGCGGCGTCAAGCTGCTGAAGGTACGGGACGATGGCAGCGGTATTTCTGCCGATGACCTGCCGCTGGCCCTGGCGCGTCACGCCACCAGCAAGATTCGTGAGCTGGAGGACCTGGAAGGCGTCATGAGCCTGGGCTTCCGTGGCGAGGCGCTGGCCTCGATCAGCTCGGTGGCGCGTTTGACCATGACCTCCCGTACTGCCAGTGCCAGCGAGGCCTGGCAGGTGGAAACCGAAGGCCGCGACATGACCCCACGGGTGCAGCCAGCGGCGCACCCGGTCGGGACCTCGGTGGAAGTGCGCGACCTGTTCTTCAATACCCCGGCCCGGCGCAAGTTCCTCAAGGCCGAAAAAACCGAATTCGACCACCTGCAGGAAGTGATCCGCCGGCTGGCGCTGGCGCGTTTCGATGTCGGCTTCCACCTGCGCCACAACGGCAAGAGCATCCTCAGCCTGCACGAGGCTCACGACGAAACCGCCCGTGCACGGCGGGTGGGTGCCATCTGCGGCCCTGGCTTCATGGAGCAGGCGCTGCCGATCGACGTCGAGCGCAACGGCCTGCGCCTGTGGGGCTGGGTTGGCCTGCCGACGTTCTCGCGCAGCCAGGCCGACTTGCAGTACTTCTTCGTCAATGGCCGTGCGGTGCGCGACAAGCTGGTCGCCCACGCCGTGCGCCAGGCCTACCGCGATGTGTTGTTCAATGGTCGTCACCCCACGTTCGTGCTGTTCCTGGAGCTGGAGCCCAACGGCGTCGATGTGAACGTGCACCCGACCAAGCATGAAGTGCGCTTCCGCGAAGGGCGCTCGGTGCACGATTTCCTGTATGGCACTTTGCACCGAGCCCTGGCTGATGTTCGCCCGGAAGACCAACTGGCCGCGCCTGCCGCCGTGCCCGAGCTGGCTCGCCCCACTGGCCAGCAGGCTGGTGAGTTCGGCCCCCAGGGTGAAATGCGCCTGGCCTCGCCGGTGCTCGAACAGCCGCGAGCCCCGCAACAGTCATTTTCCAATGGCGGCAGTGGCGCCGGTTACCAGTACCAGTACACCCCGCGTCCTTCGCAGCCGCTGCCGGCCGCCGAGGCGCAGGCGGTGTATCGCGAGTTCTACAAGCCGTTGGACAACGGTGCCGCAGCTGCGACGGCCTTGCCCGAAAGCCAAGGTGACATTCCCCCGCTTGGCTACGCGCTGGCGCAGCTCAAGGGTATCTACATCCTGGCCGAGAATGCCGTCGGCCTGGTGCTGGTGGACATGCACGCCGCCCATGAGCGGATCATGTACGAGCGGCTCAAGGTGGCCATGGCCAGCGAGGGCCTCAGTGGCCAGCCGCTGCTGGTGCCGGAAACCCTGGCCCTGAGCCAGCGTGAGGCCGACTGTGCCGAAGAGCATGCTCAGTGGTTCCAGCGCCTGGGCTTCGAATTGCAACGCCTGGGCCCCGAGACCTTGGCGGTTCGCCAGATCCCGGCCTTGCTCAAGCAGGCCGAGGCCAACCGCCTGGTGCAGGACGTGCTGGCCGACTTGATGGAATACGGCACCAGCGACCGTATTCAGGCGCACCTCAACGAACTGCTCGGTACCATGGCCTGCCATGGCGCCGTGCGCGCCAACCGGCGCCTGGCAATTCCCGAGATGAACGCCCTGCTGCGCGACATGGAAAACACCGAGCGCAGCGGCCAGTGCAACCATGGCCGTCCCACCTGGACCCAGATGGGCCTGGACGACCTGGACAAACTCTTCCTGCGCGGTCGATGAAATGAGCAGCAAGCCCCCTGCAATATTCCTGATGGGCCCGACGGCGGCCGGCAAGACCGACCTGGCCATCGAGCTGACCAAAGTGCTGCCCTGTGAACTGATCAGCGTCGATTCGGCACTGGTCTACCGGGGCATGGACATCGGCTCGGCCAAACCCTCGAAAGAAATCCTCGCCGCTCACCCGCACCGGCTGATCGACATTCGTGACCCGGCCGAGAGCTATTCGGCCGCACAGTTCCGTGCCGATGCCTTGGAGGCCATGGCCGAGATCACTGCGCGCGGCAAGATCCCGTTGCTGGTCGGCGGCACCATGCTCTATTACAAGGCGTTGATCGATGGCCTGGCCGACATGCCGGCGGCTGATGCCGCAGTGCGCGCCGAGCTGGAAGCCCAGGCCGAAGCCTTGGGGCTGGCCGAGTTGCACCGTCAACTGGCCGAGGTCGACCCGGTGTCGGCGGCGCGCATCCACCCCAACGACCCGCAGCGGCTGATCCGGGCGCTGGAGGTATACCGGGTGAGCGGCGAGAGCATGACGGCCCATCGTCAACGTCAATTCGCGGAAAGTCGCGGCGCAGACGCAGGCGCTGGCGGACATTTGCCCTATACTGTCGCCAGTTTGGCGATTGCTCCTACAGATCGTCACATTTTGCATCAGCGAATTGCGTTACGATTTTCGCAGATGCTGGAACAGGGCTTCGTTGAGGAGGTCCGATCGCTGCGAGCCAGAAGTGACTTGCACGCCGGGCTGCCGTCTATACGGGCAGTGGGTTATCGGCAAGTCTGGGATTACCTGGACGGCAAGCTGACTGAGAATGAGATGCGTGAACGCGGTATCATTGCTACTCGGCAGCTGGCCAAACGGCAGTTCACCTGGTTGCGTGGCTGGCCTGAAGTGCACTGGCTTGACAGCCTGGCCTGCGACAATCTGTCCCGCACCTTGAAATACCTTGGGGCCATCTCCATATTGAGCTGAGTCCCTGCTGATTGCCGTCTATTCTTGCGAAGGGGCGGCCTAATTTATCGATTTTATTGATTTTCTATTATTTATCCTTACAGGAGTGCGGCATATGTCAAAAGGGCATTCGCTACAAGACCCTTACTTGAACACCTTGAGAAAAGAAAAGGTCCCGGTATCCATCTACCTGGTCAACGGTATCAAGCTGCAGGGTTCGATCGAATCGTTCGACCAGTTCGTGGTTCTGCTGAAGAACACCGTCAGCCAGATGGTCTACAAGCACGCCATTTCGACCGTGGTTCCGGCCCGTCCGGTCCGCCTGCCAAGCCCGACCGATGGCGAGCACGGCGACAGCGAGCCAGGCAACGCCTGATAGGAGCCTGCATTGTTCTTTGAGCGCCACGGTGGTGGTGAGCGAGCGTTGCTCGTTCACTTGGAAGGTCAGAACCCTGAGGCGCGCGAAGACCCGCAGGAGTTTCAGGAGTTGGCATTGTCGGCCGGTGCCGACATCGTCTCGCTGGTCACGGTGACAAGGCATCAGCCTTCCGCCAAATACCTGATTGGCAGTGGCAAGGTCGAGGAATTGCACGACCTGGTCCATGCCGAGCAGGTAGACCTGGTGATTTTCAATCACACCCTCACGCCCAGTCAGGAGCGCAACCTTGAACGTGTGTTCGAGTGTCGTGTGCTCGACCGTACCGGGCTGATCCTCGATATCTTCGCCCAACGGGCGCGTACCCATGAAGGCAAGCTGCAGGTCGAACTGGCCCAGCTGGAGCACATGAGCACGCGGCTGGTGCGCGGCTGGACTCACCTTGAGCGACAGAAAGGTGGTATCGGCCTGCGCGGCCCGGGTGAAACGCAGCTCGAAACCGACCGCCGACTGTTGCGGGTGCGCATACGTCAGATCAAGTCACGCCTGGAGAAAGTGCGCAGCCAGCGCGAGCAGGCGCGGCGTGGACGCAAGCGTGCGGATATTCCGTCCGTGTCGCTGGTGGGTTACACCAACGCCGGCAAGTCCACACTGTTCAACGCCCTGACCGAGTCCGAGGTGTACGCTGCGGACCAGCTGTTCGCCACCCTCGACCCGACCCTGCGCCGGCTCGAGCTCAATGACCTGGGGCCAATCGTGCTGGCCGACACCGTGGGCTTCATTCGCCACCTGCCGCACAAGCTGGTCGAGGCATTTCGGGCTACGCTCGAAGAGTCGAGCAACTCCGACCTGTTGCTGCATGTGATCGACGCCCATGAGCCAGAGCGCATGGAGCAGATCGAGCAGGTGCTGGCCGTGTTGGGCGAGATTGGCGCTGAAGGCTTGCCGATCCTCGAGGTGTATAACAAACTCGACCTGCTCGAAGATGTCGAGCCACAGATCCAGCGCAACGCCGATGGCAAGCCGGAACGGGTCTGGGTATCGGCACGCGATGGGCGTGGCCTGGAGCTGGTTGGCCAGGCGGTTGCCGAGTTGCTGGGGGATGATCTGTTTGTCGGTACCCTGTGCCTGGAGCAGCGTTTTGCCCGCTTGCGCGCGCAATTCTTTGCCCTGGGTGCCGTGCAGAGTGAAGAGCATGATGAAGAAGGGCGCAGCCTGCTGAGCGTGCGACTGCCCATGGTCGAACTGAATCGCCTGGTCAGCCGCGAAGGCATGGAGCCGCAAGTGTTTGTCGAGCAACACACTTTGCAATAAATGCTCGTCGAGGTCGCCGGGCAGCAGTGACAGGCATTCTGTAGCATTGGACGGCGCGCCGTGGGCGCGTCTTTGCTTTATCAGATGGAGAGCGCTATGGCTTGGAACGAGCCGGGTGGCAACTCGAACAATCAGGATCCCTGGGGCGGCCGCCGTGGTGGCGGTGGCGGTGGTGGTGACAAAAAAGGTCCGCCGGATCTGGACGAGGCCTTCCGCAAACTGCAGGACAGCCTCAACGGCATGTTCGGCGGTAGCAAAAAACGTGGCGGCGGTGACCGCAATGTCGGCAAGGGCGGTGGCCTGGGCCTGCTGGGCATTGGCCTGGCGGTACTGGCGGCCATCTGGCTGTACAGCGCCGTGTACGTGGTCGACGAGCAGGAGCAGGCCGTGGTGCTGCGCTTCGGCAAGTACTACGAGACGGTCGGTCCCGGCCTGAACATCTACTTCCCGCCGATCGATCGCAAGTACATGGAAAACGTCACGCGCGAGCGTGCCTATACCAAGCAGGGCCAGATGCTGACCGAAGACGAGAACATCGTCGAGGTGCCGCTGACCGTCCAGTACAAGATCAGCAACCTTCAGGACTTCGTGCTCAACGTCGACCAGCCTGAGGTGAGCCTGCAGCACGCGACCGACAGTGCCTTGCGCCACGTGGTGGGTTCCACCTCGATGGACCAGGTGCTGACCGAAGGCCGTGAACAGATGGCCGTGGATATCCGCGAACGTCTGCAGCGCTTCCTCGACAACTACCGTACCGGTATCACCGTTACCCAGGTCAACGTACAGAGCGCGGCAGCCCCGCGTGAAGTGCAGGAAGCCTTCGATGACGTGATCCGTGCCCGCGAAGACGAGCAGCGTGCCCGCAACCAGGCCGAATCCTACGCCAATGGCGTGGTGCCGGAAGCCCGTGGTCAGGCCCAGCGCATCATCGAGGACGCCAACGGTTACCGCGACGAAGTCATCGCCCGCGCCAAGGGTGAGGCCGACCGTTTCACCAAGCTGGTTGCCGAGTACCACAAGGCACCTGACGTGACCCGTCAGCGTCTGTACCTGGAGACCATGCAAGAGGTCTACAGCAATTCGAGCAAGGTCATGGTGGCGACCAAGGACGGGCAGAACAACCTGCTCTACCTGCCACTGGACAAGATGGTCGAAGGCAGCCGCAACCCGTCCACGCCAAGCAGCACTGTGTCGCCATCGGTCAACGATGCGGCCGCCCGTGCGGCGCAGGACATGCAACAGCAACAGCAGCCGCTGCGTACTAGGGAGAGCCGCTGATGAGCAATAGATCGCTGATCGCCCTGATCGCCGCCGTGGTCCTGGCCATCGTGGCCTGGAACAGCTTCTACATCGTGTCCCAGACCGAACGTGCGGTACTGCTGCGTTTTGGTAAGGTGGTCCAGGCGGACGTTCAGCCTGGCCTGCACGTGAAGATTCCGTACGTGAACCAGGTGCGCAAGTTCGACGCCCGCCTCATGACCCTCGACGCCCCGACCCAGCGGTTCCTGACCCTGGAGAAGAAAGCCGTGATGGTCGACGCCTACGCCAAGTGGCGCGTCAAGGATGCCGAGCGCTTCTACACTGCCACGTCCGGTATGAAGCAGATCGCCGACGAGCGTCTGTCGCGTCGTCTGGAAAGCGGCCTGCGTGACCAGTTCGGTAAACGTACCTTGCACGAGGTGGTTTCCGGTGAACGTGACGCACTGATGGCTGACATCACTGCATCGCTGAACCGCATGGCCAACAAGGAGCTGGGTATCGAGGTGGTCGACGTGCGCGTCAAGGCCATCGACCTGCCGAAGGAAGTCAACCGCAGCGTGTTCGATCGCATGAGCACCGAGCGTGAGCGTGAAGCCCGCGAGCACCGTGCCAAAGGTAACGAGCTGGCTGAAGGTATCCGTGCCGATGCCGACCGTCAGCGCCGTGTGCTGCTGGCCGAGGCCTATCGCGAAGCAGAAGAAACCCGCGGTGATGGTGACGCCCAGGCGGCCGCCATCTATGCCAAGGCCTACAGCCAGGACGCTGATTTCTATGCGTTCCACCGTAGCCTGCAGGCATACCGCGAAAGCTTCTCGAGCAAGAGCGACGTGCTGGTCCTGGACCCGAAGAACGAGTTCTTCCGTTACCTGGACAAGAGCAAGCCGTGATGCTCAGGCCCTGATTTTCATGCAGCGGCGCCCCGCCTGGCAGCTAAAACACCAGGCGGGGTGCATCCTGAATGAAAAGGGGTGTATGATGAGGCAGCCGGGAAATTTCCCGGCTTTTTTGCGTCTGCAAGGTTGATTGGCACCGCGCCAGTTGACGGTTTGGTCAGGTCGCAAGGCAATTCGAGGGTGTCGGGTACGGTGGCTGCGCTGGGATCAGTGCTGCCCGCTGCTGTGCGCGATACCGGCTTTACTGACGGCTCGCCTGCTGGCAAGCCGCCCGGACCAGAGGGGAAATGGCGTAATGGCAACGGTAGACCGCTGGCTGCTGCCAGATGGCATCGAGGAAGTACTGCCACCTGAGGCTGCGCGCATCGAGATCGCGCGTCGCCAGGTGTTGGACCTGTTCCAGAGTTGGGGCTACGAACTGGTCGTCACCCCGCATATCGAGTACCTGGAGTCGCTGCTCACCGGCGCCGGCCAGGACCTGGATCAGCGCACCTTCAAGGTAGTGGACCCGCAGTCCGGCCGCCTGATGGGCTTCCGCGCCGACTTCACTCCGCAGGTGGCGCGTATCGACGCCCATACCCTGCGCCGTGAAGGCCCGAGCCGCCTGTGCTATGCCGGCAGCGTGCTGCACGCTCAGCCGCGTGCACTGTCCACCTCGCGCAGCCCGATCCAGTTGGGCGCTGAACTGTATGGCGATGCCAGCCCGACCAGCGACGTCGAAGTCATCAGCCTGATGCTTGCCACGCTGCAACTGACCGATGTGCCGGACGTGCACATGGACCTGGGCCACGTCGGTATCTACCGCGGCCTGGCCCGTGCTGCCGGCTTGTCCGGCGCGGTCGAGCAGCAGCTGTTCGACGCCCTGCAGCGCAAGGCCGTCGATGAAGTGCAGGCGCTGACCGCTGACCTGCCGAAGGATCTGGGCAACATGCTGCGCGCACTGGTCGAGCTGTGCGGTGGCCGTGAAGTGCTGGCCGACGCCCGCGTGCGCCTGGGCCGTGCCCCGGCCAGCGTGCTGGCGGCGCTGGACGACCTGCTGGCGATCGCTGATCGCCTGGCGTCGCGCTACCCCGACCTGCCGCTGTACTTCGACCTCGGCGAACTGCGCGGTTACAACTATCACACTGGCGTGGTGTTCGCCGTGTTCGTGCCGGGCGAGGGTCAATCGATCGCCCAGGGCGGGCGCTACGACGACATCGGCGCCGACTTTGGCCGGGCACGCCCGGCCACCGGTTTCTCCACGGATTTGAAGACCCTGGTCACACTGGGGCGAGCGGAGGTCGTATTGCCTACGGGCGGCATCTGGATGCCGGACAGTGGCGACGCGGCCCTCTGGCAGCAAGTCTGCCAGTTGCGCAACGAGGGCCAGCGTGTGGTCCAGGCTTTGCCTGGCCAGCCGTTGAGTGCTGCTCTCGAGGCGGATTGTGATCGGCAATTGATTCAGCAAGACGGGCGCTGGCAGGTTCTGCCGCTGGCCCAGTGAGTTTCTGCGTCGGCAACAGGCCGGCAACCAAGTTTGCGTGAATGAGGACCAATGTAATGGGTAAGAATGTCGTCGTCCTGGGCACCCAGTGGGGTGATGAGGGCAAAGGCAAGATCGTCGATCTGCTGACCGAACATGCTGCCGCCGTAGTGCGCTACCAAGGTGGCCACAACGCGGGCCACACCCTGGTGATCAACGGTGAGAAGACCGTTCTGCACCTGATTCCGTCCGGCATCCTGCGTGAAGGCGTACAGTGCCTGATCGGCAACGGCGTGGTCGTTGCCCCGGACGCACTGATGCGTGAAATCACCAAGCTGGAAGAGAAGGGCGTACCGGTGCGCGAGCGCCTGCGCATCTCCCCGGCTGCGCCGCTGATCCTGTCGTACCACGTGGCCCTGGACCAGGCCCGTGAAAAAGCCCGTGGCGAAGCCAAGATCGGCACCACCGGCCGTGGCATCGGCCCAGCCTACGAAGACAAGGTCGCGCGCCGCGGCCTGCGCGTGGGTGACCTGTTCCACCGCGAGCGTTTCGCTGCCAAGCTGGGTGAACTGCTGGACTACCACAACTTCCAGCTGGTGAACTACTACAAAGAGCCGGCCATCGACTTCCAGCAAACCCTGGATGAGTGCATGGCCTACGCCGAACAGCTCAAGCCGATGATGCTCGATGTCACCGCCGAGCTGCACAACCTGCGTCGCGCCGGCAAGGACATCATGTTCGAAGGCGCCCAGGGCTCGCTGCTGGACATCGACCACGGTACCTACCCGTACGTCACCAGCTCCAACACCACTGCTGGCGGTATCTCCACCGGTTCCGGCGTTGGTCCTATGTACCTGGACTACATCCTGGGTATCACCAAGGCCTACACCACTCGCGTAGGTTCCGGTCCGTTCCCGACCGAGCTGTTCGACGAGACCGGCGCTACCCTGGCCAAGCGTGGCCACGAGTTCGGTTCCACCACTGGCCGTGCCCGTCGTTGCGGCTGGTTCGATGCCGTGATCCTGCGTCGCGCCATCGACGTCAACAGCATCTCGGGCATCTGCCTGACCAAGCTGGACGTACTGGACGGCCTGGAAACCATCAACATCTGCGTGGGCTACAAGAACGAGAACGGTGCTGTCATCGACGCGCCTTCCGACGCCGACAGCTACATTGGCCTGGAGCCGGTGTACGAAGAGATGCCAGGCTGGAGCGAGTCGACCCTGGGCGTGAAAACCCTGGAAGAGCTGCCGCAAGCTGCGCGTGACTACATCAAGCGCATTGAAGAGCTGGTCGGCGCACCGATCGACATCATTTCGACCGGCCCGGACCGCAACGAGACCATCGTGCTGCGTCACCCGTTCGCCTGATCTGCCCTCCAGGCTGATCTGACGCCGTGGCCCTGAAAGGGGCCGCGGCGTTTTCATTTGTGGGGCAGGTAACCGCCTTGCTGAACCTTGGCGTTTATCCCTGCTGCCTCCGGCACAACCCTTGCTGTAAGAAGTTTCTGTAGATGCCATCAAAATAGTGGCGCCAGAAAACACGAGGGTTACACCGTGTCTGCCATCCTCTCACTGTTACGAAGCCGCCTCTTGCGGCCTGTGTTTGTTGCCCTTGGTATCGCTCTTTTGGTGCAGGTGCTGGTGGCCGTTGCGCTTACCCGAAGCACAGTCACTGCTCTGGAGGCCGACCTTGGCGAGCGCCTGGGCAATGACAGCCGCCAGCTCGCCAGCGACCTGGAGCAAGCTGGGCAAGATGTGCGCACGGGGCTCGACGGCCTGTCCAGCAGCACCCGTCAGCGCCTGAGTGCAGGGTTGTCGGAACGCCTGCAAAGCGAACAGCAGCAACTGCGCAACACCCTGGAAAAGAACCTCAAGGACTCCGCCAACGACATGGCCGAGCTACTGGCTTCGGTTGCGCCTAGGGCGATCTGGGACAACGATGTGCCGGTACTCTCCGACTTCGCCCGGCGCGCCCAGCGCAACCCTAACGTGCTGTTCGTGGTGTACGACGACGCCCAGGGCCAGCACCTGACCCGCTACCTCAACCGGCAAAACCCGATCAATCAGGCGCTGATGGAAAAGGGCCAAGGCGAGCGTGCGCTGGACAAGGTGATCGATGCCGCCCGGCGCGACCCGGCGGTGTACTTTGTCGAAGCCTCGATCAACCCCAATGGCGCAGAAATCGGCAAGGTGGTGATGGGGGTTTCCACGGCCGGTATCGATCAGGAGCTCAAAGCCCTGGATCAACGCTTTGCGGCACTGATCGCCAGTGGTGAACAGCTGGTTGGTGACAGCCTGGTCGGCGCTGCTGCCGACAGTGGCAAGACCCTGCGCGAACGCCTGGAGAAAGCCCAAGGCAGCGCGGCCGCAATGCAGGCCAATACCGCGCAGACCGTGCGCGAAGCCGCCGCCGAGCTGCGCTGGCGCATCGGTCTGGGCCTGGTGCTGGTTGGCCTGGGCGTACTGTTGGTGGTGGCTTTAGTGCTGGGTCGTCGAGTGTTGAGCAAGCTGCGTTTGTTAATTGGCGCCTTGGACGATCTGGCGGCCGGTGAAGGTGACCTGACCAAGCGCGTGCCGCTCGACAGCCGCGATGAAATTGGCGACATGGCCTCGGCGGTGAACCGCTTTGTCGACAAGCTGCAACCGATCGTGCGCGAGGCGGGTGAAGTGGCGCAGCGCACCGGCGTGGAAATTGGTGCAATGGCCCAGCGCAATGCGGGTGCCGATGCCGCTGCTGCGCTGCAGCGCGATGAAGTGGCGGCCAGCCTGCGTGACCTGTCGAGCATGGCCGATGAGGCTCAGGCCGAAAGCCATGCGATGCAGGCGGCCTTGCAGCAGGTGGTGGATATCCGCCAGGCCACTGACGAGAACAGTCGCACCTCGACCCAGCTCGCCGGCTTGATCGAGAACCTGGCCGGGCAAGTGAATACCGGCTCCCAGGTGATCGAGCGGCTGGCCAAGCAGAGTGAGCAGATCGAAGTGGTGCTGACAGTGATCCATGGCATCGCCGAGCAGACCAATCTGTTGGCCTTGAATGCTGCCATCGAGGCGGCCCGAGCTGGTGAAACCGGGCGCGGTTTTGCCGTGGTAGCCGACGAAGTGCGGGCGCTGGCGAGCAAGACGCAAAGCTCCACCGGGGATATCCAGGCGCATATTGCCGCGTTGCAGAAGGGCGCCAAGGAAGCAGTGGCGACTATCAGCCAGGCCGGGCTCAAGGCCAGCGAAGGGTTGCTGGTGCTGCGTGACAACGAACGCCGGCAACAGTCGGTGCAGGCGGCGGTCGAGCAGGTGCATGCGGCCATTGGCCTTGCTACCCGCGCTGCTGAGCAGCAGGCGAATGGCGCGCAGGCGGTGCGTGGCCGGGTGGAAACCATCCATGCCCAGGCTGAGCGCTCGGCTGAGGTGGTGATGCAGACCACGGCCAGCAGCAAGGTGCTGGATGACTTGGCGGCGCAGTTGCGGGCAAGCCTGGGACAATTCAGGGCATAAGGTGAGCGTTGTGGGAGCGGCACACAGGGCCGTTACTCCGTGGGCGGCATTGCTATGATGGCGGCGACACGTGACAAAAGGAGTTGTTCATGTCCGCCCAACTGGTCGCCGCTCCGGCGGAGCTGGATTTTCTTCATAGCGATGGCATAAACGTCACTGCGCCAATGACTGCCATCAAGGCCTATTACGCCATGACCTCGGACGTGCCGGGCTGGTTGGCTGCAGCCTTCCGCCTGCGCGACTTCATCTCGCGCCGGTTCAACGTCGCTGCTATCCACGGCTTCTCGTCACTTAACCCCGAGCGGGCTCCGGTAGTGGGTGGGCTTCTGGATTTCTTCACCGTTGAGGCGATCAGCGACCAGCAACTGGTCCTGACTTCACGTGACACGCACTTGGCGGTCATGGTGAGCATGGACCTGGATGAAGCAGAGCAAGGCCGGCAGCGCCTTAGCGTCACCACCTCGGTGCAGTGCTTCAATCGTTTCGGTCGCTACTACATGCTGCCTGTCGGCATGGCTCACGGGCCAATCGTGCGGCGCATGCTGCGCAATATCGCGTGATGGCTGGGGTGCCCTCATCGCTGCCTTGCAGGTGATGAGGGCTACACGACTCATGCCTTGTTCAGGTACATCCGCGTGGTCAGCAGATAAACCGGCAGCCCCGACACCACAATCAGCAATGCCGCATAAGGCGCCGCTGCGGCGAATTCGACGTTGGCGGTGTGTGCCCATACCTCGGTCGCCAGGGTGGTCATCCCGGTCGGGCTCAGTAGCAGGGTAGCGGTCAGCTCTTTCATGGCATCCAGGAACACCAGCGCAAACGCTGCCGCCATGGCTGGGAAGATGATTGGCAAGGTCACCCGGCAGAACGCCGCGAAGCTGTTGGCACCCAGCGTGCGCGCGGCTTCCTCCAGCGTCGGCGAGGCCTTGTTCAGCGCGGTGCGCACTGGCGACTGGGCCAATGGCAAGAAGAGCAGCGCATAAGCCAGCAGCAGCAATGCCGTGGTCTGGTACAGCGCCGGCACGTAGTGCAGGGCGAAGAACACCAAGGTCAGGGCAATCACTAGGCCGGGGAGGGCGTGCAACAGGTACGGCAGGCGCTCGGCCCAGATCGCCAGGCGACCTTTGTAACGTACCACCAGGAAGCTGATCGGCAGGGCCAGCAACACACAGAAACCTGCACCGCCAAGTGACACCGACAGCGAAGTGAACAGCGCCTTGGAAATGGCTGCCACCGGGAACGCTGCCGATGAACCGACGCTAAGCCAGTAGCCGAGCATGGCCAGCGGAATACCGCTGCCCAGCACTGCCAAGCCAATGCAGAACAGCTGCGCCAGCACCGCCCAACCCCGCAGCCGCAAGGGTTGCGCGCGCCGCGCTACGCCTTGGCCGATGCGCACATGGCGGGCTTTGCCGCGTACGCGCAGTTCCAACCACAGCATCACCAGGCACATCGCCAGCAGCACAGCAGACAGCATGGCCGCGTTGGCATTGCTGAACTCCAGTTCGAACTGCTGGTAGATGGCCGTGGTGAACGTCTGCAGGCCTAGGATCGACAGCGCGCCAAACTCCACCAGCATATGCAGGGCAATCAGTAGCGCACCGCCGAGCATCGACGGCCAAAGCAGTGGCAGGGTGACCTTGCTGAACACGCCCCAGCGGCTGCAGCCCAGGGTGCGCGCCGATTCCTCAAGCGAGGTGTCGAGGTTGCGCAGGGTCGCGGCAACGGGCAGGAACACCAGCGGATACTTGGACAGGGCCATGACCATGATCGCCCCACCAAGGCCTTCGAAGTCCGAGCTCAGCGACACCCAAGTGAAGCTGCTGACGAACGATGGCACGGCGAACGGCAGGCACAACACCACGCCCCACAGCCGACGGCCGGCCAGGTTGCTGCGCTCCAGCAACCAGGCCAGCGCCAGGCCGACCACCATGCAGGTCAGTGTCACCCCGACCATCAGCATCAGGGTGTTGCGCATCAGCCCCCAGACAAAGGGCCGCCACAGCAGGTGCAAGGCTTCGCGCCAGCCTGCTTCCCAGGCTTTGATGGCGACGTAAGCCAGTGGCAGCAAGCTCATCGCCACCAGGAACAGCACAGGCAGCACCACCCAGATGGACGGGCGCTTGCGGCGCGGAACGAAGCGTACCGGCGCCGGTTCGGACAGAGCGGCAGTCATCAGAGCAGACCGACCTCGCGCTCGAGCTCGATGGCTTCTTCGGCATTACCCAGGTCGGCTGGCGAGATGTTCGGCGGGCGCAGCTCGTTGAACGGCTTCAGGCCACGGTCCGAAACCATGCCCTTGTGCAGCGGGTACTCGGCGGTAGTCTGGGTAATCACGCGTTGGCCCTCTTCGCTGGCCATCCAGTTGAGCAGAGCCTGGGCTTCTTTCGGGTGCTTGCTGGCCTTGACCACGGCCGCGCCAGAGATGGTGACCAGGTTGCCGGCATCGCCGTCGGCCAGGTAGTAGAGCTTGGTGTCCAGCTTGCCGCGCTCGCGTTCAAGCGCGTACCAGTAGTAATTGTTCACCAGGACCGCCGCCACTTCGCCTTTTTCCACGGCTTTGAGGGCGACCATGTTGTTGGTGTAGGTCTTGCCGAAAGCTTTCAGGCCGGTCAGCCATTCTTCGGTGGCTTCGCGGCCATGCATCTTCAGAATGGCCACGGCCTGCTCCTGGAACGCACCACTGGTGGGCACGTAGCCGACGCGGCCTTCCCACTCAGGGTTGGCGAAGTCCATCACCGTGGTTGGCAGGTCTTTTTCGTCGACCTTCTTCGGGTTGTACACCACGATGCGCGTACGGGCCGTGATACCCATCCAGGTGCCGTTGGCGCCAACGTACTCCTTGGGCATCATGTTCGCGGTGGCGTCGTCGATCTTCGCCAGCAGGCCCAGTTCGCCCAGGTTGTTCAGGGGTGGGGACTCTTCGGTGTAGATGATGTCGGCCGGCGAACGGTCGCCTTCCTCGATGATCTGGCTGGCCAGCTGGTTGCTGCTGCCCTTGCGGATGTCGATATGAATACCGGTCTTGGCCTCGTAGGCCTTGGCGATGGCTTCGCCGATTTCCTTGTGCTGACCGTTGTACATGGTCAGGCTGACCGGTGCGTCTGCCATGGCGGCCGGAGCGCCGATGACCAGGCTCAGCACGGCGGCGGCCAAGGTGCGCATCAGCGGTTGCGGGCGGATCGTCATGCGGGTACTTCCTCGCTTACGGCTACATATTTGGAAACAATGGTAAACGAAATCGTTTCTCAAGTGGCCGGGTGACGAGAAATTCATGGTCAGACGATGGTGTAACCGTCGAAATGGGTTTGCACCAATGGCCGAAAGGGGAGGGATGCACAAAACGCAGGCAAGAAAAAACCCACTAGCAAGCTAGTGGGTTTTTGTATGGTGCCCAGGAGAAGACTCGAACTTCCACGACCTTGCGGTCACTGATACCTGAAACCAGCGCGTCTACCAATTCCGCCACCTGGGCAAAGCTTTACATCATCTGCAGAAGGCGACTATCGTTCGCTTTCACACAGTAGTAACAGATCCTTGGTCATCTGTTACTTGAAAATATTTGGTGCCCAGGAGAAGACTCGAACTTCCACGACCTTGCGGTCACTGATACCTGAAACCAGCGCGTCTACCAATTCCGCCACCTGGGCACACATTCGAGATTACAAGATGCTTTACAGCGCCGTTCATCTCTACTACAACTTCGGGGTTGTCCGTCGTTGTGGTGCGCACTATACGGACGCTCCCCAAGGCTGTAAAGCCCCCAATCAAAAAAAAATTCAAAAAATTCAACTTGTTGATTCCACAGGCCTATTACGGCTGTCTATGCACTGCAGCGGGGGCTGTCCAAGGCAGACATTTCCGGTTTCAATACGCCTATGCCAGAATTCCTATCTATATACCCCAAGGTGAACCCCTTCTGATGGCCGATTGGCAATCCCTCGATCCCGAGGCCGCTCGCGAAGCGGAAAAATACGACAACCCCATTCCCAGCCGTGAGCTGATCCTGCAGCGCCTCGCCGACCGTGGCGAACCCGCTGCCCGCGAGGAGCTGGCGAAAGAGTTTGGTCTGTATGAGGAAGACCAGATCGAAGCCCTGCGCCGCCGCCTGCGTGCCATGGAGCGCGATGGCCAGCTTATCTATACCCGGCGCGGCACTTATGCCCCGGTGGACAAGCTGGACCTGATCTGCGGCCGTATCTCCGGCCACCGCGACGGTTTTGGTTTCCTCATCCCCGATGATGGCAGTGATGACCTGTTCCTTGGCCCGTCGCAGATGCGTCTGGCCTTCGATGGCGACCGCGCGTTGGCGCGGGTTTCCGGCACAGACCGCCGTGGGCGCCGTGAAGGGGTGATCGTCGAGGTCATTTCCCGCGCCCATGAGAGCGTGGTCGGTCGCTATTTCGAAGAAGGCGGCATTGGCTACGTGACGCCGGACAACCCGAAGATCCAGCAGGAAGTGCTGGTGACCGCCGGGCGTAACGGCGGTGCCAAGATCGGTCAGTTCGTCGAAATCAAGATCACCCACTGGCCAACCCCGCGCTTCCAGCCGCAAGGCGATGTGGTCGAGGTCATCGGTAACTACATGGCCCCAGGCATGGAAATCGACGTAGCCCTGCGCAGCTACGACATCCCGCACGTCTGGCCTGCTGATGTGGTCAAGGAAGCACGCAAGTTCCGCTCCGAAGTCGAGGAGAAGGATAAAGAGAAGCGCGTCGACCTGCGCCATCTGCCGTTCGTCACCATTGATGGTGAAGACGCCCGCGACTTCGACGATGCCGTTTATTGCGAGCCCCTGGGCAAGCTGCGCCTGTTCTCCGGTGGCTGGCGTCTGTACGTGGCCATTGCCGACGTTTCCAGCTACGTGCGCCTGGGCTCGGCCCTGGATGTCGAAGCCCAGCAGCGCGGCAACTCGGTGTACTTCCCCGAGCGTGTGGTGCCGATGCTCCCCGAAGAGCTGTCCAACGGCCTGTGCTCGCTGAACCCGCATGTCGACCGGTTGGCCATGGTTTGTGAAATGACCATGAACAAAGCCGGCCAGATGGTCGACTATCAGTTCTACGAAGGCGTGATCCACTCTCACGCCCGCCTGACCTACAACAAGGTCAGCAGCATGCTCGAGCACGCCCGTACCCGTGAGGGCAAAGCGCTGCGCGAAGAGTACAAGGAAGTCGTGCCGGACCTGAAGAACCTGTACAACCTGTACAAGGTGCTGGTGGATGCGCGTCATACGCGTGGTGCCATCGACTTCGAAACCCAGGAAACCCGCATCATCTTCGGTGACCAGCGCAAGATCGCGGAAATTCGCCCGACCGTACGCAATGATGCCCACAAGCTGATCGAGGAATGCATGCTGGCGGCCAACGTGGCCACCGCCGAGTTCCTGCAGAAGCATGGCGTGCCAGCCCTGTACCGCGTGCACGACGGCCCGCCGCCGGAGCGCCTGGAAAAGCTGCGCGCCTTCCTGGGTGAGCTGGGCCTGAGCCTGCACAAGGGCAAGGACCCGTCGCCGAAGGACTACCAGGCTCTGCTGGCGAGCATCGCCGGGCGCCCGGACTTCCACCTGATTCAGACCGTCATGCTGCGCTCGCTGAGCCAGGCGGTGTACAGCACCGAGAACAACGGCCACTTTGGCTTGAACTACGAGGCGTACACCCACTTTACCTCGCCGATCCGCCGTTACCCGGACCTGCTGGTGCACCGCGCCATCCGCAGCATCATCCGTTCCAAGGTAGATACCCCGCACGTCAAGCGTGCCGGTGCCATGAGTATCCCCAAGGCGCGTATCTACCCGTACGACGAAAACACCCTGGAGCAACTCGGCGAACAGTGCTCGATGACCGAGCGCCGGGCCGACGAGGCCACCCGTGACGTGGTCAACTGGCTCAAGTGCGAGTTCATGAAGGACCGTGTGGGCGAGACGTTCCCGGGTGTGATCACTGCGGTGACCGGCTTCGGCCTGTTCGTCGAGCTGACCGATATCTATGTGGAAGGCCTGGTGCACGTCAGTGCGCTGCCGGGCGACTATTACCACTTCGACCCGGTGCATCACCGCCTGTCCGGCGAGCGCACAGGGCGCAGCTTCCGCCTGGGCGACACCATCGAAGTCAAGGTCATGCGCGTCGATCTGGACGAGCGCAAGATCGACTTCGAAGTGTCGGACAAGACCCTCGCCGCACCGATCGGCCGCAAGCAGCGCGGCGCCGCACAGGCTACCGAAAAGGCCGAGCAGCCGCCGGTTGCCGAAGCGAAAGCCACGCCCAAGCCGCGCAGCCGCAAAAGCGAAGCGTCCGAAGCGTATTTCCCCAAGGATGCTGTGCAGCGCAATGCTGAAGTGCGTAAAAGCCGCGAGATGAAAAAAGCCCTGATGACCGACGCGCGCAGCAGCGCTGGCAGCAAGGCGGAAAAAGGTGGCAAACCGTCCGGCAAACCGACCAAGCACCGTAAAGGCCCGCCGAAGTCCGGCGCGCCACGCAAGAGCAAGAGCAAGTCATGAGTCAGCTGGAAAAGATCTACGGCGTGCACGCCGTGCAGGCATTGCTGCAGCACCATCCAAAGCGGGTCAAGCAGATCTGGCTGTCGGAAGGGCGCAGCGAGCCACGCCTCGAAACCTTGCTGGCGCTGGCCGCGGAGAACCGCGTGCCGGTCGGCCAGGCCGAGCGCCGTGAGTTGGATGCCTGGGTAGAGGGCGTGCATCAGGGCGTGGTCGCCGAGGTGAGCCCGAGCCAGGTATGGGGCGAGTTGATGCTCGAGGAGTTGCTCGAGCGCACTGAAACGCCGCCGCTGATCCTGGTGCTGGACGGTGTCACCGATCCGCACAACCTTGGCGCTTGCCTGCGCACGGCCGATGCGGCGGGTGCCACGGCAGTGATCGTGCCCAAGGACAAGTCTGCAACGCTGACGCCGGTTGTGCGCAAGGTGGCATGCGGTGCGGCGGAAGTGATCCCGCTGGTGGCCGTGACCAACCTGGCGCGTACCCTGGAAAAGCTGCAGCAGCGTGGCTTGTGGGTAGTGGGTACCGCTGGCGAGGCCGAGCAGGAGATCTACCAGCAGGACCTGACCGGCCCCCTGGTGATGATCATGGGCGCAGAAGGCAAGGGCATGCGCCGTCTCACCCGCGAGCATTGCGATTTTCTGGTGAAATTGCCGATGGCTGGCAGCGTCAGCAGCCTGAACGTGTCGGTTGCGACCGGGGTTTGCCTGTTCGAAGCGGTGCGTCAGCGTCAAGCCAAGCGCTGATCTTCAGCCAGTTCCACCGTCTTCGCGAGCGCGCCCGCTCCCACTGGTTCACTGTTGCCTTTGGCAATGCGGATTGCTTGTGGGGGCGGGCGCATTCTGAATATGTTTCAGGCTGTTCAAATATTCACCAATTGCCTTGCTTGTGCGCCCCGCCTTCTCTACAATTGCGCCCCTTGCCGAGCTGGCAGGCGCTTATGTGCCTCCCCTCCGTGCAAGACATACAGTGTCATTCACTCCTTGTCTGACCAGATTCGCTGGCAGACTACTAACCCGTAAGGAGCATTCATGCGTCATTACGAAATCATCTTCCTGGTTCACCCGGACCAGAGCGAGCAAGTCGGCGGCATGGTTGAGCGTTACACCAAGCTGATCGAAGAAGACGGTGGCAAGATCCACCGCCTGGAAGACTGGGGCCGTCGTCAACTGGCCTACGCAATCAACAATGTTCACAAGGCTCACTACGTGATGCTGAACGTTGAGTGCACCGGCAAGGCCCTGGCCGAGCTGGAAGACAACTTCCGCTACAACGATGCCGTTATCCGTAACCTGGTCATCCGTCGCGACGAAGCCGTTACCGGCCAGTCCGAGATGCTGAAGGCTGAAGAAAACCGCAGCGAGCGCCGTGAGCGTCGTGAGCGTCCTGAGCATGCTGACTCCGCCGAAGGCGACGACAGCAATGACAGCGACTCCAGCGATAACGCTGACGAGTAATCCACGGACCTTTAGAGGAGCCTATTAAATGGCACGTTTCTTCCGTCGTCGTAAATTCTGCCGCTTCACTGCTGAAGACGTGAAAGAGATCGACTTCAAAGATCTCAACACCCTGAAAGCTTACGTATCCGAAACCGGCAAGATCGTTCCAAGCCGTATCACCGGTACCAAAGCTCGTTATCAGCGTCAGCTGGCTACCGCTATCAAGCGCGCCCGCTTCCTGGCCCTGCTGCCCTACACCGACAGCCACGGCCGCTGAGACCGGGTCGTCGACAAGCAGTAAGGGATTAGCATGCGAGCGTTAGCAAGTTTCATCATGCGCGGTCGTGTGCAGGCCACCCTGGTGGTGGTCATCAGCGCGGTACTGCCGCTGCTGTTCTGGTTGAGTGCCGCTGCCTGCAGCCTTGTGCTGCTGCGGCGTGGGTTCAAGGATGCTACAACGGTCATCGCCGGCGGCCTGCTGGCCGGGCTGGCCGTATGGGTCATGGGCGATCCCATCACCTTTTTGGTGATTGCGGGTGCTGTGGCCTTGGCCGCCCTGTTGCGTGCCGAGCATCCCTGGAGCCGTGTGTTGCTGGTCAGTGCCGTGTTCGCCGTGGCTTTCAGCCTCGTGCTCGATCTGGCGCTGGCGCAAACCTTCGATGTGCTGGCCAAGGCGTTTGCCGAAGCCATGCCGAAAATCGAGGGGCAGCCGGTGCTCTCCGGTGAGCTGATCCGCCCTGTGCTGGTCGCTTCCACAGCAGTGACGGTGCAGTTGTTCAGTGTGCTGGCCTTGGTGCTGGCGCGCTACTGGCAGGCAGCGTTGTACAACCCTGGAGGCTTCGGTCGCGAGTTTCGCGCGCTGAAGTTGCCGAAACAGACCATGGCGGTCTTGGTGGCAGTGATGGTGGTGGCCCCGTTCATCGGGCCGCAGTTCATCATCCTGGCATCGGCCTCAAGCCTGGTTCTGGTGCTGGCCGGCATCGCTTTGATACATGGGCTGGTGGCACAGGGCCGACTGGCTGGTTTCTGGCTGGTGGGCATGTACGTGACGCTGCCGCTGATCATGCAGCTGATTTACCCCTTGCTGATGGTTTTGGCCATTGTCGACAGCCTGATTGATTTTCGCGGTCGCAAGTCCCCCAAGGGGAATGACTCCGCGAACGGTGAAGGTTAAAAGTTAAGAGGTTTTACCAAATGGAACTGATCCTGCTGGAAAAAGTCGCTAACCTGGGCAACCTGGGCGACAAAGTAAAAGTTAAGGCTGGTTACGGCCGTAACTTCCTGCTGCCATTCGGCAAGGCCACCGTTGCCAACGCCGCCAACCTGGCTGCGTTCGAAGAACGTCGCGCCGAGCTGGAAAAAGCAGCTGCTGACAAGAAATCGTCGGCTGAAAGCCGTGCTGCCCAACTGGCCGAGCTGGAAGTGACCATCACTGCCACCGCTGGCGACGAAGGCAAGCTGTTCGGTTCGATCGGCACCCACGACATCGCTGACGCCCTGACCGCCTCCGGCGTAGAAGTGGCCAAAGCTGAAGTTCGTCTGCCGAACGGCACCATCCGTCAGGTTGGCGAATACGACGTAGCCGTGCACCTGCACAGCGACGTTGAAGCCACCGTACGTGTGGTCGTCGTAGCTGCCTAAGCTGCGCTAACTGGCTGGCTCCTTGCGAGTCAGGCGGTTAACATCGGGCACGGTCCTGTTTTTTACAGGCCGTGCCCTTTGTCTTTTTCATCCTCCAGAATTCTTTCGTGGCCATGAACGAGATCACCACCTCCGAACAGCTAGACCTGCAAACCGCAGCCCTGAAGGTACCGCCGCATTCCATCGAGGCCGAACAGGCCGTGCTCGGTGGCCTGATGCTGGACAACGATGCCTGGGAGCGGGTGCTGGACCAGGTGTCGGATGGTGACTTCTACCGGCATGACCACCGGCTGATCTTCCGCGCCGTGCACAAGTTGGTCGATGCCAACCAGCCATTCGACGTGGTGACCCTGCACGAGCAGTTGGACAAGGAAGGCCTGTCCTCGCAGGTAGGCGGCCTGGCGTACCTGGCCGAGCTGGCCAAGAACACCCCGTCGGTGGCCAACATCAAGGCCTACGCCGCGATCATTCGCGAACGGGCTACGCTGCGCCAGTTGATCAGTATCAGTACCGACATCGCCGACAACGCGTTCAACCCCCAGGGGCGCAACGCTGCAGAGATTCTCGACGATGCCGAGCGGCAAATCTTCCAGATCGCCGAGGCTCGGCCAAAAACCGGTGGCCCGGTAGGCGTCAACGAGCTGTTGACCATGGCCATCGACCGTATCGATACGCTGTTCAACTCCGACAGTGATATCACCGGTATCTCTACCGGGTACACCGACCTGGACGAAAAAACCAGCGGCCTGCAGGCTGCCGACTTGATCATCGTCGCCGGCCGTCCGTCGATGGGTAAAACCACCTTTGCCATGAACCTGGTTGAGAACGCCGTGCTACGCAGCGAAAAGGCGGTGCTGGTGTTCTCCCTCGAAATGCCAGGTGAATCGCTGATCATGCGTATGCTTTCGTCCCTTGGCCGTATCGATCAGACCAAGGTCCGTTCCGGCCAGCTGGACGACGACGACTGGCCACGCCTGACCTCGGCAGTCAACCTGCTTAACGACCGCAAGCTGTTCATCGACGATACCGCCGGCATCAGCCCGTCTGAAATGCGTGCGCGTACGCGGCGCTTGGCGCGTGAGCACGGTGAAATCGGCATGATCATGGTCGACTACCTGCAGCTGATGCAGATCCCGGGCTCTTCGGGTGATAACCGCACCAACGAGATTTCCGAAATTTCCCGCTCGCTCAAGGCCCTGGCCAAGGAATTCAACTGCCCGGTCATCGCCCTGTCGCAGCTGAACCGCTCCCTGGAACAGCGCCCAAACAAACGCCCGGTGAACTCCGACTTGCGTGAATCCGGTGCAATCGAGCAGGACGCCGACGTGATCATGTTCGTGTACCGCGACGAGGTGTACCACCCCGAGACCGAGCACAAGGGCGTGGCGGAAATCATCATCGGTAAACAGCGTAACGGCCCTATTGGCTTTGTGCGCCTGGCGTTTATCGGCAAGTACACCCGCTTCGAGAACCTCGCACCGGGCATGTACAACTTCGACGACGACGAATGAGAAGAGTCGGTAGAGGCTCGCCTCGTTAGAGCGACTCAATGTTCAGGCGGTCCTGATCCGCTTCGATATCTCAGCCTGAATGTCGTCAGTGGCGTCTTGCTGCTTTCTACCTTTACCCGCTCGGGTCTTTGTCGATGTCATTCCATGGTGCGGCAGCACCCTTTGTTTCTCTACAATGTATTCGTTGCCTTGACGGCGCTCCACGACTGCAACTGTGGTCGCGTAGCCAGAAACTTGAAACTTTGTAAGGGCGCTTAGGTCGCTGATATATGAGCTGCCGGTAAGCGGGTCGGGGAAAGCTGTGTCACATGCAAGTACATGAATTTGCCTGTTGTGCAGCTGGATATTGCGGCTTGTCAGTGCCTTGAAAGTGCGTGTTGCATCGTAAATATTGGTGCCGTCAGCACCTATCACGCCTGGAGCGCCATGGGCGCTGATATACAGGGTGGGTAATTTTCCGTCCGGTCGTTCTTGCCCAGTAAAAACAACAATTCCGTCGAACTCCGCCACGATAGGTCCGCGATAGGTCTTGTTGACGAATAGCTTACGAATGAACTCGAAAGCGTGCCCCGTCGGATCACGGCGGTTGATCGGGTCGCAAAGAGCAAATGAGTAGGTATTCAACCCTCCTTTTGCGAATGGGCTGTCGCTGTCTGGACTGTTGAAACGCATGAGATGAGGGTTGTAAGCGCGGTAGCCATTTCCCAGCAGGTAATGGCCGGTGACCAGATCCTCAAGCTCGCCTTTGAAGGCAGGTATTTGTCCGTGGTCGACCCTAGCGCCGTATGCACTGAAGGTCAGCTGGGTGCGGCCGTTTTGGTCAAGTGTGCAAGAGGGTGAATTGGACATTTCACTGCCGATCAAGCGGCTGTGATTTTCCTGGTGCGTGGTAAGGGTGCCTGGCCCTGCATTGAATATACGGGTGAATCCACGGCCATCCAGCAATAGGGTTGGGCGATGAGACGCGTAGAATATTTTCATCACTTGCTTCCTGGGTTGGGTGTTTCCTAAATGCTAGGTGGGCCAGGAAGTTGATGAAACTGGCAACATTGCCAGATCATTCGAGGGAGATCAGCCGGCCATTGCAGTCGGATTAGGTCAAAATTTGTGCTATATCCCGCACCTGCTAGTTCCTATTACATCAGAGCCGGTTATCTGTTAGTACACCCGCTTCAATAACTTGGCGCCGGGTATGTATAACTTCGATGATGAATAAAGCCTGTTTTCGTGTAGCAGCGCGTAATTCACTGGGTTAGCAGGGACACCTCTGGGAGCGGCTTCAGTCGCGAAGAATCCAGCGCGGAGGATGGCACCGCCTGCGCCGGTGATCGCCGACACCCCGCGCCCCCAACTGTCGTCCCAGCTCATCAATCCCCACGAATCCAGTCGGATTTGGTCAAAATTTGTGCTATATTCCGCGCCCGCGATTTCCCTGCACACCAGAACCGGTCACTGACATGCAAGCAGCCAAACCACTCTACGACTATCCCAAGTACTGGGCCGAATGCTTCGGGCCAGCACCTTTCCTGCCGATGAGCAGGGAGGAGATGGATCTGCTCGGCTGGGATTCCTGCGACATCATCATCGTGACCGGTGATGCCTACGTCGACCACCCATCGTTCGGCATGGCCATCATCGGCCGTCTGCTGGAGGCCCAGGGCTTCCGCGTGGGCATCATCGCCCAGCCGAACTGGCAGTCGAAAGACGACTTCATGAAGCTCGGCGAGCCGAACCTGTTCTTCGGCGTGGCCGCCGGCAACATGGACTCGATGATCAACCGTTACACCGCAGACAAGAAGATCCGTTCCGACGACGCCTACACCCCAGGTGGCCTGGCCGGCAGCCGTCCGGACCGCGCCAGCCTGGTGTACAGCCAGCGCTGCAAGGAAGCCTACAAGCATGTGCCGATCGTGCTCGGCGGCATCGAGGCTTCGCTGCGCCGCATTGCCCACTACGACTACTGGCAGGACAAGGTTCGCCATTCGATCCTGATCGACGCCAGCGCCGATATCCTGCTGTTCGGCAACGCCGAGCGCGCGGTGGTCGAAGTGGCCCAGCGCCTGTCCAACGGCGAGAAGATCGAGACCATCACCGACGTGCGTGGCACCGCCTTCGTGCGCCGTGATACACCACAAGGCTGGTACGAAATCGACTCCACCCGTATCGACCGCCCGGGCCGCGTCGACAAGATCATCAACCCGTACGTGAACACCCAGGACACCCAGGCCTGCGCCATCGAGCAGGCCAAGGGCGACCAGGAAGACCCGAACGAAGCCAAGGTGGTGCAGATTCTCGACAGCCCGAGCGTGACCCGGGAAAAGTCGGTGATCCGCCTGCCGTCGTTCGAAAAGGTGCGTAACGACCCGGTACTTTACGCCCACGCCAACCGCGTGCTGCACCTGGAGACCAACCCAGGCAACGCCCGCGCACTGGTGCAGAAGCATGGCGAAGTGGATGTGTGGTTCAACCCGCCACCCATCCCCATGAGCACCGAGGAAATGGACTACGTGTTCGGCATGCCTTACGCCCGTGTGCCGCACCCGGCCTATGGCAAGGAGCGCATCCCGGCCTACGAAATGATCCGTTTCTCGGTGAACATCATGCGTGGCTGCTTTGGTGGCTGCACCTTCTGCTCGATCACCGAGCACGAAGGCCGCATCATCCAGAACCGCTCGCACGAATCGATCCTGAACGAGATCGAAGAGATGCGCGACAAGGTGCCGGGCTTCACCGGCGTGGTCTCCGACCTTGGCGGCCCGACTGCCAACATGTACCGCATCGCCTGCAAGAGCCACGACATCGAGAAGCACTGCCGCAAGCCGTCGTGCGTGTTCCCGGGCATCTGCGAAAACCTCAACACCGACCACAGCTCGCTGATCGAGCTGTACCGCAAGGCCCGTGCCTTGCCGGGTGTGAAGAAGATCCTGATCGCCTCCGGCCTGCGCTACGACCTGGCGGTGGAATCACCGGAGTACGTCAAGGAGCTGGTGACCCACCACGTTGGTGGTTACCTGAAGATTGCCCCGGAGCACACCGAGCGTGGCCCGTTGGACAAGATGATGAAGCCGGGTATCGGCACCTACGACCGCTTCAAACGCATGTTCGAGAAGTTCTCGAAGGAAGCGGGCAAGGAGCAGTACCTGATCCCGTACTTCATCGCCGCCCACCCAGGCACCACCGACGAAGACATGATGAACCTGGCCCTGTGGCTGAAGGGCAACGGCTTCCGCGCCGACCAGGTGCAGGCGTTCTACCCGTCACCGATGGCGTCGGCTACGGCCATGTACCACTCGGGCAAGAACCCGCTGCGCAAGGTGACCTACAAGAGCGAAGGGGTGGAGATCGTCAAGAGCGACGAGCAACGCCGCCTGCACAAGGCGTTCTTGCGCTACCACGACCCGAAAGGCTGGCCAATGCTGCGTGAAGCGCTGGAGCGCATGGGCCGCGCCGACCTGATCGGGCCGGGTAAGCACCAACTGATCCCGCTGCACCAGCCGCAGAGCGATACCTACCAGAGCGCGCGCCGCAAGAACTCGACGCCGGCGGGTAGCCACAAGGTGGGCAAGGACCAGAAGATCCTGACCCAGCACACCGGTCTGCCGCCGCGTGCCAGCGATGGCAGCAAGCCTTGGGACAAGCGTGAGAAGGCCAAGGCCGAAGCGTTTGCCCGAAACGAGAAGGCGGCCAAGGAGCGCAAGGAAGCGGCCAAGGGTGGCAAGGGCAACAAGAAGCCACGTCAGCCTGTTATCCCGCGCTGATCGATCCATGTTGGGACCGCAAAGCGGTCCCAACATCTCAAGGTCAATCAGGCTTCTTGTCGACCCACTTCGGCGCCGCCGGCGCTACGAAGCTGTCCATGCCATTTAGCAGCTCATCTGGCTGCTGCGCCAGCAGCAACATCGCCCGGTGCTGCGGCCGCACAAAGCCTTCTTCGACGATATGGTCGAGGAAGCCGCCCAGCTTGTCGTAGAAGCCATTCACATCGAGCAGCCCCAGCGGCTTGGCGTGATAGCCCAGCTGCCCCCAGGTCCACACTTCGAACAACTCCTCCAGCGTACCGAGCCCGCCCGGCAAGGCAATGAAGGCATCGCTCAGCTCGGCCATGCGGGCCTTGCGCGCGTGCATGCCATCAACCACTTCCAGGCGAGTCAGGCCCTTGTGGCCGACTTCAGCGTCCAGCAGGCTCTGCGGGATGATTCCCACCACTTCGCCACCTGCTGCCATGGCAGCGTCAGCCACCACACCCATCAGGCCAACGGCGCCGCCGCCATACACCAGCGTCAGCCCACGACGCGCAATGGCCTGGCCAAGCGCGACGGCCGCTTCACGGTAGGCGGGGTTGGCGCCGATGCTGGCGCCGCAGAACACACAAACGGAACGTACGGGCATTGCTCATCTCCTGTCACTCAGGTGCACAGGGTACGGTGCATGTCCGTCGCTTCCAAGGCCGCTTTCACTCCGGCCGGGAGAATTCGCAGATGGCGCCGGTGGCTCCATGGGCGTAGGCAGCGAGCAGGCTATTCAGGAAGTTGGAGATGGGCATTTGGTATTGCTCCTAAATGAGAGGTTGTCCCATCGTCCAATAAAAGGGCATGATGTGCCCTTAGATTGGTTGTATACAATCCATTGAACAATTCTACTGGCTGGCCACTTGACACCCCCTTGACCCATATCAGCAAGGGGCTGAACGGGTTCAGGCAGTCTCGCAATTGATAAAACCCTGCCAAGGAGATTCATGATGTTTGCGAAAGCTGTAGCGGTATCCCTGCTGACCCTCGCCAGCGCCTCTGTCTTCGCCGCCGAGTGCTCGGTAACTGTCGAATCGACGGACCAAATGTCCTATACCACCAAGGAATTCACCGTCGACAAGAGCTGCAAGGAATTCACCGTCAAACTGACCCACTCCGGCAACCTGCCGAAGAACGTCATGGGCCACAACCTGGTGATCAGCAAGACTGCCGACATGCAGGGCATTGCTACCGAAGGCATGAGCCAGGGCATTGAAAAGGGCTACCTGAAGGAAGATAACGCCAACATCATCGCCCACACCGCGATGATCGGTGCGCCAGAAAAAGAAACCGAAGTGAAGTTCGACACTTCCAAGCTGGAAGCCGGTGGTGACTACAGCTTCTTCTGCACCTTCCCGGGCCACATCTCGATGATGAAAGGCAAGGTCATCGTCAAGTAACGATAGCGCTGCAGGGCTTTCGGGCCTATTCGCGGGCACGCCCGCTCCCACAGGTACACCACAAGGTTCAGCTTGCGTGGTGTATCTGTGGGTGCGGGCGTGCCCGCGAAGCTTTCATGGGGCGAACGGCAGTTCGCGCTTGTGCTGGGTCTTGCGGTAGGTGGCGACGATGATGTCGAACGCTGCCTGGTCAACCGGCTGCCCATGCAGGAAGGCATCGATCTGCTGGTAGGTCACGCCATGCGACGCTTCGTCCGGCTTGCCCGGCTCCAGGTCTTCCAGGTCCGCCGTCGGCACTTTCTCCACCAGTGACTCCGGTGCGCCGAAGCTGCGTGCAATCGCTCGCACCTGGTTCTTCACCAGCCCGCTCAGCGGCGCCAGGTCGCAGGCACCATCACCAAACTTGGTGAAGAAGCCCATCACCGCCTCGGCAGCGTGGTCGGTACCGATCACCAGGCCTGCGCGGGCGCCAGCGATGGTGTATTGGGCGACCATGCGCGTACGCGCCTTGACGTTGCCGACCACGAAGTCCACCAACGTCGGCGAGCCGTTCTTCAACTCCACCACTTCAGCCGCCAAAGCCCGTACCGCCGGGGCAATGTCCACGGTGTGCACTTCATCGGCCTTGATCACGTCCAGGCAGGCCTGGGCGTCATGCTCGTCATGTTGCACCTGGTACGGCAGGCGCACGGCTATGAAGGTGTAGGCCTTGTCGCCGGTCTCGGCGCGCAACTCGTTGATGGCGCGCTGGGCGAGCAGGGCGGCAGTCAGCGAGTCGACGCCACCGCTGATGCCCAGCACCAGGGTCTTGAGCCGGGCGTTGGCCAGGCAGCCCTTGATGAACGCCACGCGCCGGGCAACTTCGGCCTCAAGCGCTGCAGCGTCGGCGAACGGCGGCTGTACCTTCAGCGCCTGGGCAATCTCTTGCTGAACCGCTTGCATGGGTTACTCCTTGCTGGGGACTTTGAATACGTGGCGCATGTAGGCGACGAAGTTCTCGTCGCGGCACTGGGTCTTGGCGGCTTCGTCCGAGATCTTGGCCACCGGCGCGCCGTTGCAGTCGGTCATTTTAAGCACGATGCTCATTGGCGCCACACCCGGGATGTCGCAGGTCAGGTTGGTGCCGATGCCAAAACTGACGTTGATGCGACCGCGCAGGGCACGGAAGATCTCCAGCGAGCGGGTCAGGTTGAGGCCATCGGAAAACACCAGGGTCTTGGTCATCGGGTCGATACCCAGTTTCTGGTAATGGGCGATGGCCTTTTCTGCCCAGGCCACCGGCTCGCCCGAGTCGTGGCGCAGGCCGTCGAACAGCTTGGCGAAGTACAGATCGAAGTCGCCGAGGAAGGCATCCATGGTGATGCAGTCGGTCAGTGCGATGCCGAGCAGGCCGCGGTACTCGCGCACCCAGCAGTCCAGCGCGGCAATCTGGCTGTCGATCAGCCGTGGGCCGAGCTGCTGGTGGGCCATGATCCATTCATGGGCCATGGTGCCTAGCGGCTTGATATCCAGTTTCCATGCCAGGTCGACATTGCTGGTGCCGACGAAGCGGGCCGGAAAATCATCGCGCAACACGCGAACCACTTCTTCCTGCACGCGGCTGGAGAAGCGTCTACGGGTACCGAAGTCGGCTACCTGCAGTTCGGCCAGTTCTTCGTCGCTGGCATGCGCGCGCAGCCAGTCGAACTTGCGGTACAGCTGGTCGCGCGCCTCGGCCAGGCGCATGTGCGGGTGCAGCTGGCGGTTGCGCACTTCGCTGATGATGGCCAGCAGCGGCACTTCGAACAGGATTACATGCAGCCATGGGCCTTTCAGGCGCAGGAACAGCTGGTCGTTCTCGATGCCGACGCGCACATAGCGCAAGTTGAAGCGAAACAGGCGCAGAAAGCGCAGGAAGTCGGGCTTGAGGAAGCTGATGCGTTCCAGGAAAGGCAGTTGGCCATCGTCCAGGGTAAGGTCGTTGAGCCGTTCCAGCTGGTTGCGGATCTCGCCGAGGTAAGGGCGCAAGTCCTCGCCGTTGCGGCAGCGGAATTCCCATTCGACGTCGGCGTCCGGGTAGTTGTGCAGCACACCCTGCATCATGGTGAGTTTGTAGAAGTCGGTGTCGAGCAGGTTGTGCACGATGCGCTCGGCGAATGCGCTTTCGCTCATCAAGGGGGCTCCGGAAGCGGCGAATGGCCGACATTGTGCCAGCCTTTTGCGCCTTGTTGTGCCTGTTCCGGCCCGCGAAGAAGCCAGAACAGCCAAAACAGAGGTGTTTTTCCGTGCACCGGCTAGCCTTCAAACGGTGCCGCCTGTAGCAGTCGCGCACCAGCGGTGTGCACTTCGGTGACGTCCGCTGTTACAGGGCGGTTGCACGTAAACACTTGCCGAGGTTGCAATGATGGCACCAGGCGGTTGCTCCTTGTCTGTACGTGTGGTGGCGCCCGCCGCACGGCAGACGGTTGCACGCTCAATAAAGAAAAGGCCGCCGGTCGCCTGCTGGCACCCTGCACAGTGTGTTTTCCCGGAAGACAAAACCTATGGCACGGCCCTTGCTCAGAGCACAGGGCTGAGAAGTTGTAGTGCCAACCAAAAAAAACTCTAGGAGCACCACCTCATGTCGCAGACGTTTTACAAGAAAGGTTTCCTGGCTCTGGCCGTAGCTACGGCACTGGGTGTTTCTTCGTATGTTCAGGCCGACGTCAAGATCGGTGTAGCGGGCCCCATGACCGGGGCAAACGCAGCGTTTGGCGAGCAGTACATGAAAGGTGCGCAGGCAGCGGCCGACAAGATCAACGCCGCCGGTGGCGTGAACGGCGAGAAAATCGTCCTGGTCAAAGGCGATGACGCCTGTGAACCGAAGCAGGCCGTGGCCGTGGCCAACCGCCTGGTGGATCAGGACAAGGTGATCGGCGTGGTCGGCCACTTCTGTTCCTCCAACACCATCCCGGCGTCCGAGGTGTATGACGAGGCGGGTGTCATCGCCATTACTCCGGGCTCCACCAACCCACAGGTTACCGAGCGCGGCCTGAGCGCCATGTTCCGCATGTGCGGCCGTGACGACCAGCAGGGTATCGTCGCTGGCGACTACATCGTCGACGTGCTCAAGGGCAAGAAAGTCGCGGTACTGCACGACAAGGACACCTATGGCCAGGGCCTGGCGGACGCGACCAAGGCGCAGCTGGAAAAACGCGGCGTGAAGCCAGTGTTGTACGAAGGCCTGACCCGTGGCGAGAAAGACTTCAGCGCCGTGGTGACCAAGATCCGCTCCACCGGCGCCGACGTGGTCTACTTCGGTGGTCTGCACCCGGAAGCTGGCCCGCTGGTACGCCAGCTGCGCGAGCAGGGCCTGAAGGACGTCAAGTTCATGTCCGATGACGGCATCGTCACCGACGAACTGGTGTCCACCGCTGGCGGTGCGCAGTACGTCGATGGCGTGTACATGACCTTCGGTGCCGACCCGCGCCTGCTGCCAGACAGCAAGGCGGTGGTGGAGGAGTTCCGTAAGGCCGGTACCGAACCTGAAGGCTACACCCTGTACGCCTATGCCTCGCTGCAGGCCCTGGCCGCCGCGTTCAATGGCGCCAAGTCGAACAAAGGCGAAGACGCTGCCAAGTGGCTCAAGGCCAACCCGGTGCAGACCGTCATGGGCGAGAAAAAGTGGGACAGCAAAGGTGACCTGACCGTCTCCGACTATGTGGTCTACCAGTGGGACAAAGACGGTAAATACCACCAGCTGGAAAAACAAAAATAAAAACGGCCCACGGCCCGGGCTGATGCTCGGGCCCAAGCCCCGCGGTACCAGTCTTTATTCGTAGATCTGCACAGTTCTGCGCTGCGAGGGCCCCGCTCAGGTGGCCCGCGCCGTGGTCGGCGCTCGTGCAATCTCAATCAGGTGAGATTGCGTTATGGATGGTATTTTCCTGCAGCAACTGGTCAACGGCCTGACCCTCGGGTCGGTCTATGGCCTGATCGCCATCGGCTACACAATGGTCTATGGCATCATCGGCATGATCAACTTCGCGCACGGCGAGGTGTATATGATTTCCGCGTACCTCGCGGCAATCAGCCTGGCATTGCTGGCTTACTTCGGCGTCGAGTCGTTCCCGCTACTGATGTTGGGCACGCTGTTGTTCACCGTCGTCGTCACGGGCGTCTATGGCTTCACCATCGAGCGCATCGCCTACAAACCCCTGCGTAACTCCACCCGTCTGGCGCCGCTGATCAGTGCCATCGGCATTTCGCTGATCCTGCAAAACTACGCACAGATCAGCCAGGGCGCCCGCCAGCAAGGCGTGCCAACCTTGCTGGAAGGTGCCATGCGTGTCGAAGTCGGCACCGGCTTCGTGCAACTGACCTATACCAAGATCTTCATTCTGGTGGCAGCCTTCGTCGGCATGGGCCTGCTGACCTACGTGATCAAGTACACCAAGCTCGGCCGCATGTGCCGTGCCACCCAGCAAGACCGCAAGATGGCCTCGATCCTGGGCATCAACACCGACCGGGTAATCTCCTACGTGTTCGTCATCGGTGCAGTGATGGCCGCCCTGGCCGGCGTGCTGATCACCATGAACTACGGCACGTTCGACTTCTATGCCGGCTTCATCATCGGTATCAAGGCATTCACCGCCGCGGTGCTCGGGGGGATCGGCTCACTGCCTGGCGCCATGCTCGGCGGCATCATCCTGGGTATTTCCGAGTCGCTGTTCTCTGGCTTGATCAACTCCGACTACAAGGATGTGTTCAGCTTCTCGCTGCTGGTGATGATCCTTATCTTCCGCCCACAAGGCCTGCTGGGTCGCCCGCTCGTGGCTAAGGTGTGATGAACATGTCCGTTGCCAAAACTGCCTCTGTTAGCGAAACCAAGGGTTTCGACATTAAACGCAGCCTGCTGGAGACCCTCGTCGCTGGCCTGCTGGCACTCATCGTGTTTGGCCCGGTCGTTGGCGTGGTGCTCGACGGCTACACCTTCAATGCCGAGCCGCGCCGCGTGGCGTGGCTGGTCGGTGGTGTGATGGTCGGGCGCTTCCTGCTCAGCCTGTTCCTGCAGACCGCCCCTGGGCAGCGCATGCTCCAGGGCTTCGACAGCGGTGGCTCGGGCGTGCATGTGAATGCCCCGGACTACAAGTCGCGCCTGCGCTACATCATCCCTGCACTGATCGTGATTGCCATCGTCTTCCCGATCTTCGCCAACAAGTACCTGCTGACCGTGGTCATCCTCGGCCTGATCTACGTGCTGCTGGGCCTTGGCCTGAACATCGTGGTCGGCTTGGCCGGCCTGCTCGACCTGGGCTACGTGGCGTTCTACGCCATCGGTGCCTACGGCCTGGCGCTGGGTTACCAGTACCTCGGCCTGGGCTTCTGGAGCGTGCTGCCGCTGGCGGCCATCGCTGCGGCGCTGGCGGGGTGCATCCTTGGTTTCCCGGTGCTACGAATGCACGGTGACTACCTGGCGATCGTGACCCTGGGCTTTGGCGAGATCATCCGCCTGGTGCTGAACAACTGGCTGTCGTTCACCGGTGGCCCCAACGGCATGCCGGCGCCTTCGCCAACCTTCTTCGGCCTGGAGTTCGGCCGCCGGGCCAAGGATGGCGGGGTGCCGATCCACGAGTTCTTCGGCTTCGAGTACAACGCCAACCTCAAGTTCGTGTTCATCTACGCCGTGCTGTTCCTGGTTGTGCTGGCCGTGCTGTACATCAAGCACCGCCTGACCCGCATGCCGGTCGGCCGGGCCTGGGAAGCGCTGCGCGAAGACGAAATCGCCTGCCGTTCGATGGGCTTGAACCACGTGCTGGTCAAGCTTTCGGCGTTTACCTTGGGTGCCTCCACCGCCGGCTTGGCCGGGGTGTTCTTCGCCACCTACCAGGGCTTTGTCAACCCGTCGTCGTTCACCTTCTTCGAGTCGGCGCTGATCTTGGCCATCGTCGTACTGGGTGGCATGGGCTCGACCGTGGGCGTGGTCATCGCGGCGTTCGTGCTTACAGTGGCGCCGGAGCTGCTGCGCAGCTTCTCCGAGTACCGGGTGTTGCTGTTCGGCGTGTTGATGGTGCTGATGATGATCTGGCGACCGCGTGGGCTGATCCGCATCAGCCGTACCGGTGTGACCCCGCGTAAAGGAGTGGCGCCATGAGCGACGATATCATTCTCTCGGTCGACAACCTGATGATGCAGTTCGGTGGCATCAAGGCGCTCAGCGACGTCAGCCTCAAGGTCCGGCGCAATCAGATCTTTGCCTTGATCGGCCCCAACGGCGCCGGCAAGACCACGGTATTCAACTGCCTGACCGGCTTCTACAAGGCCAGTGGCGGGCGTATCGAGCTGAACGTGCGCGGCAGCCACACCAACGTCATCCAGCTGCTTGGCGAACGCTTCCAGGCGGCCGATTTCGTGTCGCCTGCGCGCTTTGCCAACCGCATGTACTACAAGATGTTCGGCGGCACCCACCTGGTCAACCGCGCGGGCCTGGCGCGCACCTTCCAGAACATTCGCCTGTTCAAGGAAATGTCGGTGGTGGAGAACCTGCTGGTGGCCCAGCACATGTGGGTCAATCGCAACCTGCTGGCCGGGGTGCTCAACACCAAGGCCTACCGCAAGGCCGAAAGCGATGCGTTGGACCACGCGTTCTACTGGCTTGAAGTGGTCGACCTGGTCGACTGCGCCAACCGCCTGGCCGGCGAGTTGTCGTACGGCCAGCAGCGGCGCCTGGAAATTGCCCGAGCCATGTGCACACGGCCGAAAATCATCTGCCTGGATGAACCGGCGGCGGGCCTGAACCCCCAGGAAACCGAAGCCCTCAGCCGCATGATCCGCGTACTGCGTGACGAGCACGACATCACCGTGGTGCTGATCGAGCATGACATGGGCATGGTCATGAGCATTTCCGACCATATCGTGGTGCTGGACCATGGCAACGTGATTGCCGAAGGCGCGCCGCAGGACATCCGCCACAACCCGACGGTGATCGCCGCCTACCTGGGTGCAGACGAAGAGGAACTGGTATGAGTGCACCCATTCTGGAGCTGAAGGACCTGGACGTGTTCTATGGGCCGATCCAGGCGTTGAAAAAGGTCTCGATGCACATCAACGAAGGTGAGACGGTCAGCCTGATTGGTGCCAACGGTGCCGGTAAGTCGACCCTGCTGATGTCGATTTTCGGCCAGCCGCGGGCAGCGTCTGGGCATATCGTCTATCGCGGCACCGACATTACCCGCAAGTCGTCGCACTACATCGCTTCCAACGGTATTGCCCAGTCGCCGGAAGGGCGCCGGGTGTTCCCTGACATGACCGTCGAGGAAAACCTGATGATGGGTACCATCCCCATCGGCGACAAACATGCCGACGAAGACATGCAGCGCATGTACGAGTTGTTCCCACGCTTGAAGGAGCGGCGTAACCAGCGGGCCATGACCATGTCCGGTGGCGAGCAGCAGATGTTGGCTATTGCCCGGGCGCTGATGAGCCGGCCGAAGTTGTTGTTGCTGGACGAGCCCTCGCTGGGGCTGGCGCCGATCGTGGTCAAGCAGATCTTCTCGACCTTGCGAGAGCTGGCCAAGACCGGGATGACCATCTTCCTGGTGGAGCAGAACGCCAACCATGCGCTGAAACTGTCGGACCGGGCGTATGTGATGGTCAACGGGCAGATTCGCATGACCGGTACCGGGCAGGAGCTGTTGGTCAACGAGGAGGTGCGTAACGCCTACCTTGGCGGGCACTGAGTTGTATTCGGGGGCTGCAAGGCAGCCCCATTCTCAATGTGGACAACTTGCCGTGTCTTTCTCTCGACACACGCCAATACTCCCCCGCAAGCCCTTGTTTCCACAGGCTTGATCTTGTCCACGGATAATGTGGAACCGCCTGTGGAAAACATGGTGGCATCTCGCTCCAGCCCTGTGATAGCAAGCCCTCCATCAATGCGATCATTTTTTGACCACATCCCGCTTGTGGATGTTTTTTCGGTGTTTCCCACAGCCCGGAAAGCATGCCGGAATTAGCGCCAAGCCTGTGCATAACTCTGTGCAAAAACCTTGGACAGACCGCTGCAGGCGGCATGCTTGAAAGCCTTGCGCCATCACCTGAAAGATATCCACCGACCACGGAACGCTGAATGGATTCCGCACGGTGGAAAAGTTGCCCCCAATCCGTGGGGAAAGCCTTGTGGATAACATGCGCATACCTGTCGCCGAGCCCTCTGTCACAAGGGTTTGCCGAATATGAACAAAAAATGATCAGTGCCTTGAACGGCTTGCTGCCGGCGCTTGGCGAGGGCATGCTGCAAAGCTGCCATGACAACCTACCTTGAGGAACAGAGCATGACGTCCACCGTATTCATCACTGGTGCCACTTCCGGTTTCGGTGAGGCCACCGCCCGCCGTTTCGCTGAAGCTGGCTGGAAGCTGGTGCTCACTGGCCGCCGCAAGGAGCGCCTGGACGCCCTGTGCGCCGAGCTGTCGGCAAAGACCGAAGTGCATGGCCTGGTGCTCGACGTACGTGACCGCAAGGCAATGGAGCAGGCCATCGCCAATCTGCCGGCCGGGTTCGAGAAGATTCGCGGCCTGGTCAACAACGCCGGCCTTGCACTGGGTGTGGATGCGGCGCAGAACTGTAGCCTGGACGACTGGGAAACCATGGTCGATACCAACATCAAGGGCCTGATGTATACCACCCGGCTGCTGCTGCCACGGCTGATCGCCCATGGCCGCGGCGCTTCGATCCTCAACGTAGGTTCCGTGGCGGGCAACTACCCGTACCCGGGCAGCAACGTCTACGGTGGCACCAAGGCCTTCGTCGGCCAGTTCTCGTTGAGCCTGCGCTGCGACCTGCGCGGCACCGGCGTGCGCGTGAGCAACATCGAGCCGGGCCTGTGCGAGAGCGAGTTCTCGCTGGTGCGTTTCGGCGGTGACCAGGCCAAGTACGACGCCACCTACGCAGGTGCCGAGCCGATCCAGCCGCAGGACATTGCCGAGACCATCTTCTGGATCCTTAACCAGCCGGCGCACATCAACATCAACAGCCTGGAGCTGATGCCGGTGAGTCAGGACTGGGCAGGCTTCTCGATCGACCGGTCGGCCAAGGGCTGATCCAAGGGCCTTTTCGCAGGTAAACCCGCTCTCACAGGTACTGTGCAATCCTTGTGGGAGCACCGGTCTTGCACAAAACCTAAAAGCTGGCGCGATCACTGTGGGAGCGGGTTTACCCGCGAATGCGTCAGTTCAGGCGCTGCAACCCTTCCAGGCAGGTCGCCAAATGATAGGGCGTAGTAGAGGGCATATCATGCCGACTCACCGCCCCCTCACCATCGCGGCACTCATACCAGCCCGCTTCCCGCAGGAACCGCGTTTGCAGCGCCTGCAACTGCCCCGACAGCTTCGCCTTGCCCCCCGCGCGCAACACAAGCGCTCGCAGGTATTCCGCCTGTGCCCAGATGCGCTGGGTGGCATCAAGCACCTGACCGTCCACATTCAGCATCGCCAACACCGCCGCATCGTTCACTCCGAACTGTTCGGCAAAGCCGAAAGCCCGGTCGATGGACGCATAAAGCGGCGTGTCACGTAGCAGCGGCGAGGTGTGCAGCAAGTAGAACCATTCGAACTGGTGCCCCGGTTCGAACCAGTTATCCACAGCCCCGCGTGGCTTTTCCAGCATCAGGCCGTGGGCCGGTTCGATGAAGTGCGCCTCAAGCGCCTCGCACAGTTGCAGCAGTGACTGGCGGACATGTTCATCGTCACGCACTGCCAGTACCTGCAGAAACGCCTCGGCCAAGTGCATCTGCGGGTTCTGCAGTGGGCCGCTGCCCAGGTCGGCCCAGTCTTCGCCCAGGCTGGCTTCGTACAGGCCGTCGTCACGGGCGAACTGCTGGTCGATGATGTCGAGCGCGGCGTTGAGGGTGGATTCCACCAGGCTTTCACGCACCTTGCCCCAGTAGTGCGCGCAGGCGAACACGATGAAGGCATGGGTGTACAGGTCTTTGCGCCGGTCCAGCGGCTTGCCCTGGGCGTCGATGCTGTAGAACCAGCCACCGTGCTCGGCATCGTGGAAGTGCTTTTGCAGCGAACGGAACAGGGCTGATGCGCGCTCGGCGGCGCCCGGTTGCCCGATACGGCTGCTGAACAGGTACAGCTGGCGTGCGCAGGCCATGGCCCGGTAGCGCTGCACCGGCAAGGGTTGGTGCTGGGCGTCCAGCGCCTCGTAGGGCAGGGCCATGTCGGCGTTCCAGCCTGGGCCTTGCCACATTGGCACGATGCGTTCGGCGAAGTGCTGGTTGAAACGGGCCAGTTCGGGCAGGGTGGGGCGGGGGTCGGACATGTCGGCGCTCGTCGCTGTCGGGCAGGGCGCCATGTTAGCAGAACTAGGGTTGAGGGTTGCCCAAGCCCTGCCAATGCCGCGCCCCGACGAAGATGAAGCGCAACTGCTGGGTGATCTTTTCCTGCGGCGTCAGCGCCTGTGGGTAACCCGCTTCCGGGCTGTCGATAAGTTCGGGCAGGGTGGCGAACACGGTCTTCACCACCAGGTCGGCCATCACCGCCAGCGCGGCGCTGTCCAGGTGCTGCCAGCGCTTCATGCGCGCAAGGTCGGTGGCCAGGTCGTCGCTTATGTCCTGGCGCAGGCGGGCAATGGCCTGGCGCACGGCCTGCGAACCGCCGTACTGTTCGCGGGCCAGGAACAGGAACTGCGCGCGGTGGGCGGCTACCACGTCGAGGAAGATGCGCACCGAAGCGTCGGTGATGCCGCCCAGTTCGAATTCGTTTTGCCGCACCAGGCGGATGGTCTGGCGGAAGGTGGTGTCGATTTCGGCCACCAAGGCCAGGCCCAGGGCATCCATGTCGGAAAAATGCCGGTAGAAGCCGGTCGGTACGATGCCAGCGGTCTTCGCCACTTCGCGCAGGCTGACACTGCCGAAACCACGGCCACTCTCCATGAGCAGGCAGGCTGCATCGAGCAGGGCCTGGCGGGTCTGAAGCTTCTGTTCGGCGCGCGGTAGCATGATGCGGGCTTCTGTGACGGTAAGGCTGGGCACTCTAGATAAAAAAACAAAGCCCGGTCAATGGACCGGGCCTGGAGGGGAGCAAGCGTTGTGACAGAGGTTGTTCTTTTCGGCCATGGTGATCAGCTCACACGGCTGAGTTCAACCAGACGATCCGAGCCACCTTCGGCAACGCGGCCATTGCGTTCGATCAGGCGATCCGAGCCACCTTCGGCGACGCGGCCATTGCGTTCGATCAGGCGATCGGAACCACCTTCGGCAACGCGGCCACTGCGTTCGATCAGGCGATCCGAGCCACCTTCGGCAACGCGGCCACTGCGTTCGATCAGGCGATCGGAACCACCTTCGGCAACGCGGCCACTGCGTTCGATCAGGCGATCGGAACCACCTTCGGCAACGCGGCCACTGCGTTCGATCAGGCGATCGGAACCACCTTCGGCAACGCGGCCACTGCGTTCGATCAACCGATCGGAACCACCTTCAGCTACGGTTTTCAGTGGCTGGGCGATTTCGGCAGCGCTGGAGCGCGATTCGGCGGTCAGGTGTTGCTCGGAAGCCGGCAGGGCAAAAGCGTTGGCGGCCAAAAGGGACAGGGTCAGGGTCAGCAGGTGGCGTTTCATGATTTCGGTGCTCCTCTCGGGGGCTGGAAAGTGGGTACGAAGCCAATGCTACGCCGCGTAACGCCAGAGAGAAGTTCATACGGGTAATGGTAACAATCGACCGTATTGATAGAGGTTCGCAACGCCTCTAATCAGCGCCTTTCAGGCGCGCAGGCAAACCGCTGGCCGTGCCTCCGTTGGGTAACATGTACAGCCTGGCGCGATAAATTGCTGAGCAAAGGGCCAGGAAAAACTTCGCTATCATGGCGCCATCGATAAAACCCCATGGGTTTTCATGAGTCCGAGATATTGAGTGCCACTGAAGTGCCTGTTCTGTGTCATACCGCAAGGAGATTCACGCAATGACGCGTCCCGCCAGAATTCTCGTCTGGACCCTCACCAGCCTGTTCACCCTGCTGGCAATCCTGGTGGTGGTGATCGCCACCTTCGACTGGAACCGCGTCAAGCCGCTGCTCAACGAGAAGGTCTCCGAGGCCTTGCACCGGCCTTTCGCAATCAATGGCAACCTCGCTGTGCATTGGCGTACCGAGCCCGAAGAGGGTGGCTGGCGTGCCTGGGTGCCGTGGCCACACTTCATTGCCGAGGACCTGACCTTGGGCAACCCGGACTGGCTCAAGGAGCCTGATATGGTCGGCCTGGCGCGCGTGGAGTTCCGCCTGGCGCCGCTGCCGCTGGTGTTCCAGCAGATCAGCATCCCTCGCATCAACCTTACCAAGCCTACCGCCAGCCTCACCCGACTGGCCGATGGCCGCGCTAACTGGGTGTTCGACTTCGGCCCCAAGGATGAAAACGCGGAACCTTCAAAGTGGCAGTTGGATATTGGCGCCATCGGCTTCGACCAGGGCAACGTCAGCTTCGACGACCAGACACTGAAAACCAGCATGAAGGTGCAGATCGACCCGCTGGGCAAGCCAATCCCGTTCAGCGACATTGTCGGCAAGGCCAGCGCCGAGAAGGCTGGCGCTGCACAGGACTATGCCTTCGGCCTCAAGGCCCAGGGCCGCTACAAAGGCCAGCCAGTGTCCGGCACTGGCAAGATCGGCGGCCTGCTGGCGCTGCAGGACGCCAGCCAGCCGTTCCCGCTGCAGGCCGATGTGCGCATCGCCGACACCCACGTGGTGCTAGCCGGCACCCTGACCGACCCGCGCAACCTCGGCGCCCTCGACCTGCGCTTGCGCCTGTCGGGTGCCAGCCTGGGCAACCTCTACCCGTTGACCGGGGTAACCCTGCCGGACACGCCGGCCTACTCCACCGATGGCCGCCTCAGCGCCAACCTGCACGCGGCACAAGGGGCGTCGTTCAATTACCAGGGCTTCAACGGCAAGATCGGCGACAGCGATATTCACGGTGACCTGGCCTTCGTCGCCAGCCAGCCACGGCCCAAACTGTCCGGCAAACTGGTATCGAACCAGTTACTGTTCAAAGACCTGGCGCCGCTGATCGGCGCCGATTCCAACGCCGAGCAGAAGGCCCGGGGTGGTGCCAGCAAGCAGCCGACGGGCAAGGTGCTACCGGTTGAAGAGTTCCGCACCGAGCGCTGGCGCGCGATGGATGCTGACGTCACTTTTGCTGGCAAGCGCATCGTGCACAGCACGCAACTGCCGTTCAATGACCTGTCGGCCCACGTGATACTCGATGACGGCCTGCTGCGCCTGGAGCCCCTGCGTTTTGGCGTGGCCGGTGGCAGCCTGGCCTCCAATATCCGCCTGGACGGGCGCAGCGTGCCCTTGCAGGGCCGGGCACAGTTGACGGCACGGGGTTTCAAGCTCAAGCAACTGTTCCCCACGTTTGCGCCGATGCAGACCAGCTTTGGCGAATTGAACGGCGATGCCGACATCACGGGCCGTGGCAACTCGGTGGCAGCCTTGCTGGGTACGGCCAATGGCGACCTGCGCATGCTGATCAACGATGGCGCCATCAGCCGCAGCCTGATGGAGATTGCCGGTTTGAACGTGGGTAACTATGTGGTCGGCAAGCTGTTCGGTGATGAGGACGTGAAGATCAACTGCGCGGCAGCCGATGTGGGTATCAAGGATGGCCTGGCGACTACGCGGCTGTTCATCTTCGATACCGAGAACGCGATCATCTACATCAACGGCACCGCCAATTTTGCCTCCGAGCAGTTGGACTTGAAGATCACCCCGGAGTCGAAAGGGCTGCGGTTGTTCTCGCTGCGCTCGCCGTTGTACGTGCGTGGACCGTTTGCCAAACCGAGTGCCGGTGTGCAGGCGCTGCCGCTGGCGTTGCGCGGCGCGGGAATGGTGGCGCTGGGTGTGGTGGCCGGGCCGGCGGCAGGGTTGCTGGCACTGATTGCGCCCAGCAGCGGGGATGATCCAAACCAGTGCACGCCGTTGTTGCAGCAGATGAAAGCGGGCAAGGCACCGGCGGCGGTGAAAGGGCGGAAATAGCAGGGGGCCGCTGTGCGGCCCATCGCGACACAAGGCCGCTCCTACAGGGGTACGCGATCCCTTGTAGGAGCGGCCTTGTGTCGCGATGGGCTGCACAGCAGCCCCTAACGATTACAACCCTTGCAACAGGTCGGACATGTCGTCCGCGTGCTCTTCTTCCTGTGCCAGGATGTCTTCGAAGATGCGCCGCGTAGTCGGGTCTTTATCGCCAATGTACTGAATGATCTCGCGGTAGCTATCAATGGCAATCCGCTCCGCCACCAGGTCTTCCAGCACCATCTCTTTCAACGAATTGCCTGCCACGTACTGGGCATGCGAATTCTTGGTCAGGTTATCGGGGTTGAAGTCTGGCTCGCCGCCCAACTGCACGATGCGCTCGGCCAGCTTGTCGGCGTGTTCGGCTTCCTGGGTGGCATGCTCCAGAAACTCCTCGGCTGCCACGCTGGCCTTGATGCCGCTGGCCATGAAGTAGTGGCGCTTGTAGCGCAGTACGCAGACCAGCTCGGTGGCCAGCGACTCGTTCAGCAGGCGCAGGATCTCTTTGCGATCGGCGTGATAGCCCTCGGTCACGGCGCCTTGCTCTACATGCTGGCGGGCACGTTCGCGCAGGGTTTTCACATCGGTGAGTTCAACGTTGCTCATGGTTATCTCCAGCAGGGGTCAGGTTTGGGCATTGGCTTATGCGCCATGCAAGGCGTCGCTGTCTTCCTGGCGTTGCTTGCAGGTCTTGAAGCCTTTGGCGTCGACATGGCCGGTGGCGTCGAAGCGCACGTAGTAGGGCTGCTGTTTGCCATCGCGGTTGAGGATGTAGTCGTTGCAGGTGCCCCCGTGCGGCAGGTCGATCACGTTCGACGGGCTGCCGCCAATGGCGATGACCTTCTGCATGGTCATGCCGTTCTCCACCTGCTTGACCAGCGGCTCGTCGCGGTAGGTGACGTAGTCCACCGGGTTTTCCGGGCGGCTGCCGCAGGCGGCCAGGGTGGCGCTTGCCAGAAGGACTGCCAGGGTCTGCTTGTACATGGTCCCGCTCCTTGCAAAGGGTCTGTGTGGTTTGGAACCACAGCGCACGCCGGGAGTTCGATTGCGATGGTCATGATGGCCGCTGTAGTGTTGGCCGGTCGTTCACGCAAAGGGGCTGGGTGATGCCACAGGAATTGGCCACGCGATACCCGTTGGTGCTGGTGCCGGGCATGCTCGGGTTTGTTCGGATGGTGCTCTACCCCTACTGGTTCGGCATCGTGCCGGCCCTGCGCAAGGGTGGGGCGCAGGTATTTCCGGTGCAGGTTTCGCCGCTGCATTGCAGCGAGGTGCGCGGTGAGCAGTTGCTGGCGATCATCGAAGACATCTGCCAACGCACCGGCGCCGACAAGGTCAACCTCATCGGCCACAGCCAGGGCGCCCTGAGTGCACGCTACGCCGCGGCCAAGCGGCCTGAGCGGGTGGCTTCGGTCACCTCGGTGGCCGGGCCCAACCATGGTTCGGAACTGGCCGACCACCTGGCGCGCACGGCACCGGGCGATTCACCCCAGGGGCGCATCCTCAAGGCCGTGCTGCATGGCTTTGCCGTTTTGCTGGTATGGCTGGAAACGGGCTGGCGCCGCGAGCCGCTGCCGGTGGATGTGCACGCCTCGCACCAGTCGCTGACCAGTGCCGGGGTGGCACTGTTCAACCAGGCTTATCCACAGGGCCTGCCGCAGACCTGGGGTGGGGAAGGAGCCCATGAGGTCAACGGCGTGCGCTATTACTCTTGGTCGGGCACCTTGCAGCCCGGCCTAACCGACCAGGGGCGTAACCGTTTTGACGGCAGCAACCGTTTCTGCCGCCTGTTCGCGCGCAGTTTCATCAAGGAAAAGGGCCAGTGCGACGGTATGGTCGGGCGTTTCAGTTCGCACCTGGGGCAGGTGATCGGCGACGATTACCCGCTCGATCACCTGGACATCGTCAACCAGTCGCTCGGCGCTGTGGGCAAGGGCGCCGAGCCCGTGCGGCTGTTTACCGAACATGCCGCCCGGCTCAAGGCCGCCGGGCTTTAGCGGCGGATCGGCGTGGTCCAGCGCTCGGCCAGCACTACGCCGGCCAGGGTCAGCAAGCCGCCGACCAGGTGGTAACTGGCCAGTTGCTCGTCGAGCACACCGGCGGCGATCAGCGCAGTGACCAACGGCAGCAGGTTGAAGAACAGCGTGGTGCGGCTTGGCCCTAGGCGGTGCACGGCCTGCATCCACACCCGTGGCGCGATCATCGAAGCCAGCACGCAGGCATACAGCACCAGGCCGATGTTGTGGCTGTTCAGGCCGGTTTTGTCCGACAGCAGGAACAGCGGCAGCAACACGACGATGGCCACCAGCACCTGCAGGTACAGCAACTGCATCGGCGGCAGGCGGAGCTGCCATTTCTTCAGCAGGAAGCTGTACAGCGCATAGGCCAGGGTAGCCACCAGCATCAGCAGGTCGCCGCTGTTCAGCCCTTGTTGCAGCAGGCTGGCGGGGTGGCCGGCGCTGACCACCTCCAGTACCCCGAAGAACGATACCAGCGCACCCAACAGGGCGCCGTAGCTCAGGCGCTGGCCCAGCCAGGCGATGGACAGTGCCAGTGACATCAGCGGCATCAGCGAGAGAATGATGCCCATGTTGGTGGCGCTGGTGATGCCGGCGGCGAAGTAGGCCAGGCTTTGGTACATCGCCATGCCCAGTACGCCGAGCACGAACACCTTGCCCAGGTGCGGGCGGATGGCCGCTCGGTTGCGCCACACGGCGGGCAGCAGGAACGGGGTGAACAGCAAGGCAGCCAGCAGCCAGCGATAAAAGCCGATCTCGGCGGGGTGGATGGCGCCGGCGGACATCTTGGTGACCACGGTGTTACCGGCCCAGATGAGGATGGCGGTGAGGGGGAACAGGTAATTCATGTTGCAGAGATTCTCTGAAGTATCGCGATGATTTTTTGGAGCGCTGTGCGCCCCTTTTGCGACACAAGGCCTGCGCAGCAGGCCCCGATGGCAGCCATTATCAACTGTCTGTCTAAAAGCCTATACTTCCATCCAGACAACCCACCCTGCCAAGCAGACAGCATGCCGCGCAAATACCTGGACATCCCTCAGTTCACCCAGCTCCCGGCCCCGGTGTACTTCCGCCACGATGAGTTCGTTGCCGACACCCACAGCGCCGTGCACTGCCACGCCTGGGGTCAACTGAACTACACCGCTCACGGCGTGATGCATCTGGACGTTGCCGGCCAGCGCTTCCTGTCACCGCCAAGCTACGCCGTGTGGGTGCCGCCCGACACCGCGCATGGTTGCTACAACCCGCAGGCCATCGTCTACCGCTCCATCTACCTCGACCGCAGCCTGTGCGCCGCGCTGCCACGGCAACCGTGCAGCTTGATGATCAGTGACATTCTCAAGGCCATCCTCGCCGACTTCGCCCGCCGCGACCTCAAGGTGGCCGAAGACCCGCGCGACCAACGCCTGGTGCAGGTTCTGCTCGATCAATTGCTGCTGGCACCCACCCAGGCCTGCTACCTGCCGTTTGCCCACAGCGATGGCTTGCGCCAGGTGCTCGACGCGCTCAGCGCCGAGCCTGGCGACAACCGCCCGTTGGCCGACTGGGCTGCCCGAGTGCATGTCAGCGAACGCACCCTGGCCCGCCAGTTTCTGCGCGAATTGGGCATCAGTTTTGGCGAATGGCGCTTACGCCTGCGTTTTTTGCGCGCCATCGAAGCGCTGGAAGCTGGCCTGCCGATTCAGGCCATCGCCTTCGACCTGGGCTACAGCAGCGCTTCGGCGTTCATCGCCATGTTCCAGCGCCAGGCCCAATGCACGCCCGAGCAATACCGCCGGCAGGCGCGGGCGGGGCGCTGAGAATTCTTGGCTACACTCAGCTCGACCCCCGTGCATCGGGCGCGGAGCCAAGGAGACCACTCCATGAAAGTGCTGCACATTCCATTGCTGGCGTTGGCTGTGTTGTTCAGCGCCCAAGGCTTCGCGGCCAATACCGCGCAGCAGGAAAAAATGAAAACCTGCAATGCCGACGCCACCACCAAGGCCCTGAAGGGCGATGAGCGCAAAGCCTTCATGAGCACCTGCCTGAAGAAGGATGTGCCGCAAACCCAACAAGAGAAGATGAAAACCTGCAACGCCGACGCCACCACCAAAGCCCTGAAGGGTGACGAGCGTAAAGCCTACATGAGCGACTGCTTGAAGAAGAAATGACCTGCGCCTATGCCTGCGCCGCCAAGGCTGGCAGACTGCGGGCATTCCCGCTGTCTGCCGTCGAGGCTGTATGACCTTTACCCCCCGTCAGATCACCCTGGCCAGCCTGATCATCGTCATGGCCGGGCTGCTGCTGGCTTTGCCCCTGAAGTTGCTGCCCAGCCTGCTGGCCGGCCTGCTGGTGTTCGAACTGGTCAACATGCTGACCCCGCGCCTGCAGCCGCTGTTGGCTGGGCAACGCGCGCGCTGGCTGGCGGTGGCCCTGCTCGGCACGCTGGTGGTCAGCACCCTGACGCTGCTGATTGCCGGTGCCTTCAGCTTTTTGCTGCACGAGGCGGAGAACCCCGGCGCCTCGCTGGACAAGTTCATGGCCTTGGTCGAGCGTGCCCGCGGCCAGCTGCCACCCTTCATCGAAGGCTACCTGCCCGCCAGTGCCGCAGAGTTCAAGGTCGCCATCGGCGACTGGATCAAGAGCCACCTGAGCGATTTGCAATTGGTGGGCAAGGGCATGGCGCACATGTTCGTCACGCTACTGATCGGCATGATCCTCGGCGCCATCATCGCCTTGCAGCGCATTCCCGATGTTTCCCGGCGCAAGCCCCTGGCGGCGGCGCTGTTCGAACGCCTCAATCTGCTGGTGAAGGCGTTTCGCAACATCGTCTTCGCGCAGATCAAGATTTCGCTGCTCAACACGGCCTTCACCGGCATCTTCCTGGCGGTGGTGATGCCGTTGTTCGGTGTGCACCTGCCGTTGACCAAGACGCTGATCGTGCTGACCTTCCTGTTGGGCCTGCTACCGGTGATCGGCAACCTGATGTCCAACACCCTGATCACCATTGTCGGCTTGTCGCTGTCGATCTGGGTGGCGGCGGCAGCGCTGGGTTACCTGATCGTCATCCACAAGGTCGAGTATTTCCTCAACGCGCGGATCGTGGGCGGGCAGATCAGTGCCAAGGCGTGGGAACTGCTGTTGGCGATGCTGGTGTTCGAGGCGGCGTTCGGGCTGCCTGGGGTGGTGGCAGGGCCGATCTACTATGCCTACCTGAAGAGTGAGCTGAAGCGGGCGGAGCTGGTCTGACAGCGTGCTGGGGCTGCAAAGCAGCCCCAAGATGGCTCAGGCTGCGCCGTAACGCTTGCGGGCCTCGATGGCCAGGCCGCTACCAATGCTGCCAAAGATGTTGCCTTCCACATGCCGCGCATTCGGCAGCATCGCCGACACGCTGTTGCGCAGCGCCGGAATTCCGCTGGAACCCCCGGTGAAGAACACCGTGTCGACCTGCCCTTCGCTCACGCCAGCCTTGGCCAACAGCTCGGTCACGCTACCGCGCACCCGCTCCAGCAGGCCGTCGATGGCCTCTTCGAACAGCGCACGTGTCAGTTCTGCCGTCAGCTCGGGCTCGACGCGGCGCAGGTCGATGCGGCGGCTGTCGTGCTCGGTCAGTTCGATCTTGCTGGCTTCCACTTCCATCGCCAGCCAGTGCCCGGCGCGTTGCTCGATCAGTTTGAACAGGCGGTCGATACCGAAGCTGTCCTCGATGTCGTAGCGCATGCTGCCCAGCGCCAACTGCGACTTTTGCGAGTACAGGGCGTTGATGGTGTGCCATGTGGCCAGGTTGAGGTGGTAGCTGGTGGGCATCAGCGCGCCGCTCTTCATGCGGCTGCCGTAGCCGAACAGCGGCATCACGCCCTGCAGGCTCAGCTGTTTGTCGAAGTCGGTACCGCCGATGTGCACGCCGCCGGTGGCGAGGATGTCGCTCTGGCGTTCGGCGACCAAGTGGCGCTCGGGCGACAGACGGATCAGGGTGAAGTCCGAGGTACCACCGCCGATGTCGACGATCAGCACCAGCTCTTCGCGGCTGATGCTCGACTCGTAGTCGAAGGCTGCGGCAATCGGCTCGTACTGGAACGAGACGTCCTTGAAGCCGATCTTGCGCGCTACTTCGGCAAGGGTATCTTCTGCTTCCTGGTCGGCGGCCGGGTCTTCGTCGACGAAGAACACCGGGCGGCCCAGCACCACCTGGTCGAATTCACGGCCCGCAGCGGCTTCGGCACGTTTTTTCAGCTCGCCGATGAACATGCCCAGCAGGTCCTTGAACGGCAGGGCGCTGCCCAGCACGCTGGTGTCGTGCTTGATCAGCTTCGAGCCCAGCAGGCTTTTCAGCGAGCGCATCAGGCGGCCTTCGTAGCCTTCCAGGTACTCGTGCAGCGCCAGGCGGCCATACACCGGGCGCCGCTCTTCGATATTGAAGAACACCACCGAGGGCAAGGTGATCTTGCCGTCTTCCAGGGCAATCAGCGACTCCACGCCAGGGCGGTGCCAGCCGACCGTGGAGTTGGAGGTGCCAAAATCGATGCCCAGGGCGCGGGCCGGGGATACGTCAGACATGGGAAATCAGCTTCCGGAGCGAAAACGGCCGCGCAGTTTATGCCACTTGGCTACAGAATCAAGACCAGTCGTCTGCCATGGGGCAAACCCAAGGCGGTCTTGAAAGGCTATGCTTGACCCCTATCTTCTGTTGCAACACGCACATTCACATTGGTGATCCACAGATGGACTTCAAAGACTATTACAAGATACTCGGCGTAGAGCCCACGGCGGACGACAAGGCGATCAAGGCCGCGTACCGTAAGCTGGCGCGCAAGTATCACCCCGATGTCAGCAAGGAGCGCGACGCCGAGGACAAGTTCAAAGAGGCCAACGAGGCCTACGAAGTGCTGGGCGACGCGCAGAAACGTGCCGAGTTCGATGAAATTCGCAAGTACGGCGGCCAGCATGGCCGGCCGTTCCAGGCGCCACCGGGCTGGGAAAACCGTGGCGGTGGCTTCGAAGGCGGCGATTTCTCCGACTTCTTCAGCTCGATCTTCGGTGGGCGCGGGGGCGGCAACCCCTTCGGTGGCGCTCGGCAGCAGCAACGCAGTGCAGGCAGGCGGGGGCAGGACGTGGAGCTTGAACTGGCAGTGTTCCTTGAAGAAACCCTGAGCAAGGAGTCCAAGCAGATCAGCTTCCAGGTGCCGCAAACCAATGCCATGGGCCAGCGCACCGGCTTTACCACCAAGACCCTGAACGTGAAAATTCCGGCCGGGGTGACCGACGGCGAGCGCATTCGCCTCAAGGGCCAGGGCGCACCGGGCAGCGGTGGCGGGGCCAATGGCGACTTGTTCCTGACCCTTCGCATGGCGCCGCACCCACTGTTCGATGTCGAAGGCCATGACCTGATCATCACCGTGCCCTTGGCACCGTGGGAGGCTGCCCTGGGCGCCAAGGTGGCGGTACCGACCCTGGAGGGCAAGATCAACCTGACCATTCGCCCGGACAGCCAGAGCGGGCAGCGCCTGCGCGTACCCGGCAAGGGCCTGGCGAACAAGCAGGGCGAGCGCGGCAACCTTTACGCGCAGCTCAAAGTGGTGATGCCGACCACGTCTGACGAGTCTACCCGTGAACTGTGGGCCAAGCTTTCCGAAAAGGCCGCGTTCAACCCGAGGGCACAATGGAGTAAGTGATCATGAGCAGCACCCTGATCGTTCAATTGGACATGCGTACCCTGTGTCAGGAAGCCGATGTCACGGCGGACTGCGTGATCGAAATCGTCGAGCACGGCATTGTCGAACCTTCCGGGCGAACGCCGGAGGACTGGTTGTTCGACGATCAGGCGCCGCTGCTGACCAGGCGTGCGGCCAAGCTGCACCAGGAGCTGGAACTGGAGTGGGAAGGGGTGGCGCTGGCGCTGGAGCTGTTGCAGGAAGTGCAGCAGTTGCGCAGCGAGAACAGCATGCTGCGCCAGCGGCTGGGCAGGTTTACCCAGATGTAGGCGATCATGCTGGCGCCTGTGGGAGCGGCCTTGCGTCGCGCAAGGCCGTTCCCACAATGGGCCGTATTTCAGGTTGGTTCGGCCCCTGGGTTCAACACCAGTTGCATGAAGGTCAAATCCAGCCAGCGGCCAAACTTCACCCCCACTTGCGGCATCTGCCCGGTCACCACGAAGCCCAGTCGCTCATGCAGGCGCACCGAGGCCGCATTGCCACTCTCGATGGCCGCCACCATCACATGTTTGCCGCAACCACGCGCACGCTCGACCAGCGCTGCCATCAACACCGGTCCCAGCCCTTTTCCGCGCTGGTCACCCCGGATATACACCGAGTGCTCCACGGTCAGGCGAAAGCCCTCGAACGGCCGCCAGTCGCCAAACGAGGCATAGCCCAGCACGCCTGTCTCATCTACCGCGACCAGGATCGGATAACCCTGCTGCGCCCGCGCTTCGAACCAGGCCTGGCGGTTGGCCAGGTCTACCGGCGTTTCGTTCCAGATCGCCGTGGTGTTGCGCACGGCGTCGTTGTAGATGTCGAGGATGCCGGGCACGTCGGTGGGCAGGGCATCGCGGATTTCGTAACTCATGACAGCGTCTCGCAGGGTCGTTGAATGCAGATTAAATGGTTACCAGCCCGCGCACACCTTCGGCTTGCATGTTTTCACCGCGGCCGCGCTGGACGATTTCGCCGCGGGACATGACCAGGTATTGGTCGGCCAGTTCTTCGGCAAAGTCGTAGAACTGCTCCACCAGCAGAATCGCCATGTCGCCGCGCTGCGCCAGGCGGCGGATTACGGCGCCGATTTCCTTGATCACCGAAGGTTGGATGCCTTCGGTGGGCTCGTCGAGAATCAGCAGGCGCGGGCGGCTGGCCAGGGCGCGGCCGATGGCCAGCTGTTGCTGCTGGCCGCCAGACAAATCGCCGCCACGGCGTTGCTTCATCTGCTCCAGCACCGGGAACAGCTCGTAGATGAAGGCCGGCACTTCGCGGGCTTCACGGGCGGGGAAGCGCGACAGGCCCATCAGCAGGTTTTCCTCGACGGTAAGGCGCGGGAATATCTCGCGGCCCTGGGGCACGTAGGCGATACCAGCGTGGACCCGTTGCTGGGGCTTGAGGCTGGTGATGGGCTTGCCTTCCCATTCGATACGCCCGTCACGGGCGGGTACCAGGCCCATCAGGCAGCGCAGCAGGGTGGTCTTGCCCACGCCGTTGCGGCCCAGCAGGCAGGTAACCTCGCCGACCTTGGCTTCGAAAGACAGGCCACGCAGGATGTGGCTGCCGCCGTAGTACTGGTGCAGGGTGTCGATTTTAAGCATGTCATGTCCTCGATTGATCATCGGCCCAGATACACCTCGACCACCCGCTCATCCGCCTGCACCTGCTCCAGCGACCCTTCTGCCAGCACACTGCCCTGGTGCAGCACCGTGACATGGTCGGCGATGCTGCCGACAAAGCCCATGTCATGCTCCACCACCATCAACGAATGCGTGCCAGCCAGGCCCTTGAACAACTCGGCGGTGAACTCGGTCTCGGCATCGGTCATGCCCGCCACCGGTTCATCCAGCAATAGCAACTTCGGCTCCTGCACCAGCAGCATGCCTATCTCCAGAAACTGCTTCTGTCCGTGCGACAGCAAGCCAGCCTGGCGCTGGGCCAGGGGCAGCAGGCGCAAGGTGCTCAGCACCTCTTCGATGCGCTGGCGTTGCTCGCCGCTCAGCCGCGCTGCCAGGCTGGCCCATACCGACTTGTCGGCCTTCAGCGCCAGCTCCAGGTTTTCGAACACTGTCAGCGCCTCGAATACCGTGGGCTTCTGGAACTTGCGGCCAATGCCGGCCTGGGCGATCTGGTATTCGCTCATGCGGGTCAGGTCGAGGGTGTCGCCAAAGAAAGCGCTGCCGGTGTCAGGGCGAGTCTTGCCGGTGATCACGTCCATCATCGTAGTCTTGCCGGCGCCGTTGGGACCGATGATGCAGCGCAGCTCGCCCACACCGATGTACAGGTTCAGCGCGTTGAGCGCCTTGAAACCATCGAAGCTGACGCTGATGTCTTCAAGGCTCAGCACCGTGCCGTGGCGGGTGTCGAGGCCAGCCTTGCGGCTTTGGCCCAGGCCGATGGCGTCGCGACCGGCGCCGAGGTGGTCGAACACCGGCTCCAACATGAATTCCGGGTGAACCGGGGGCACGCCTCTCATGGCTGGCTCCTTTTCTTCAACAGGCCGACCACGCCCTTGGGCAGGTACAGGGTGACAAGAATGAACAGTGCGCCCAGGAAGAACAGCCAGAACTCCGGGAAGGCCACGGTGAACCAGCTTTTCATGCCATTGACCAGGCCGGCGCCGAGCAACGGGCCGATCAGCGTGCCGCGCCCGCCCAAGGCCACCCACACGGCGGCTTCGATGGAGTTGGTCGGCGACATTTCGCTGGGGTTGATGATGCCCACCTGTGGCACATACAACGCCCCGGCCAGGCCGCACAGCACGGCGCTCAGGACCCACACCAGCAGCTTGAAGCCGCGTGGGTCGTAGCCGCAGAACATCATGCGGTTTTCGGCATCGCGCACCGCCGTGAGCAGGCGGCCGAACTTGCTGCGGGTCAGGCGCCAGCACAGGTACAAGCTGGCCAGCAAAAGGCCGACCGTGAGCAGGAACAGCACCGCGCGAGTGCCTTGCGCGGTAATGTCGAAGCCGAGGATGGTGCGGAAGTTGGTAAACCCGTTGTTGCCGCCAAAACCGGTTTCGTTGCGGAAGAACAGCAGCATGCCGGCGAAGGTCAGGGCTTGGGTCATGATCGAGAAGTACACGCCCTTGATCCGCGAGCGGAAGGCGAACCAGCCGAACACCAGCGCCAGCAGCCCCGGTGCCAGCACCACCAGGCACAGGGCCCAGGCAAAATGCTGGGTGCCGGCCCAGTACCACGGCAGCTCGGTCCACGACAGAAAGGTCATGAACCCCGGCAGGCCGTCGCCGGCCGCCTGGCGCATCAGGTACATGCCCATGGCATAGCCGCCCAGGGCGAAGAACAGGCCATGGCCCAGCGACAGCAGCCCGGCATAGCCCCAGACCAGGTCCAGGGCCAGGGCGACGATGGCGTAACAGAGGATCTTGCCGACCAGGGTCAGGGTGTAGGCCGACACCTGCAGGGCATGGTCCGCCGGCAGCAGCGAGAGCAGCGGCAGGGCGACGAGCAGCAGCACGACGACGGCGCCGATGGCCAGGGTCAGGCGTGGCCCGGCCTTTTGCGTAGCGGTGACAAGCAGTGGCTGGTTCATCAGTCGATTACCCGTCCCTTGAGGGCGAACAGGCCTTGCGGACGCTTCTGGATGAACAGAATGATCAACGCAAGGATGAGGATCTTGCCGAGCACGGCACCGATCTGCGGCTCCAGCAGCTTGTTGGCGATGCCAAGGCCGAAGGCGGCCCACAGGCTGCCGGCCAGTTGCCCCACGCCGCCCAGCACCACCACCAAGAACGAATCGATGATGTAGCTTTGGCCCAGATCGGGGCCGACGTTGCCGACCTGGCTCAGGGCTACGCCGCCGAGCCCGGCGATGCCAGAACCCAGGCCAAAGGCGAGCATGTCGACGCGCCCGGTGGACACCCCGCAGCAAGCCGCCATGTTGCGGTTCTGGGTGACTGCGCGCACGTTCAGGCCCAGCCGCGTGCGGTTGAGCAGCAGCCAGGTGAGCAGGACCACGGCCAGGGCGAAACCGATGATCACCAGGCGGTTGTACGGCAGCACCAGGTTGGGCAGCAGTTGGATACCGCCGGACAGCCAGGCCGGGTTGCTCACCTCGACGTTCTGCGCGCCGAACAGCAGGCGAATGGCCTGGATCAGGATCAGGCTGATGCCCCAGGTAGCCAGCAGGGTTTCCAGTGGGCGGCCGTACAGATGGCGGATGACCGCGCGCTCCAGCGCCATGCCCACACCGGCACTGACCGCGAAGGCCACCGGCAGGGCGATCAGCGGGTAGAACTCAATGGCGCCTGGGGCGTAGCGCTGCAGCAGCACCTGGACCATGTAGGTGCTGTACGCGCCGAGCATCAGCATCTCGCCGTGTGCCATGTTGATCACCCCGAGCAGGCCAAAGGTGATCGCCAGGCCGAGCGCCGCCAGCAGCAGGATCGAACCCAACGAAAGGCCACTGAATGCCTGGCCGAGCAGTTCGCCGACCAGCAGCTTGCGCTTGACCTGGGCCAGGCTGGTTTCGGCGGCGGTGCGTACGCCGGCATCGGCTTCCGCATCCGGTTGCAGCAGCGCTTCGAGGCGGGTGCGGGCCAGCGGGTCGCCGGTTTCACCCAGCAGGCGCACGGCGGCCAGGCGAACGGCGGGTTCGCTGGCGCCCAGTTGCAGGTTGGCCAGGGCCAGGCCCAGGGCGGCGTGGACGGCGGCGTCCGGCTCGGCGGCGAAGCGCCGGTCGAGGAAGGCCATCTGCGCCGGTTGTGCGCTTTTTTGCAGGTGTTGGGCGGCGGCCAGGCGGGTGTCGCTGTTGTCGCTGAGCAACTGGTGGCTGGCCAGGGCGTTGTCGATCAGGCCGCGCAGGCGGTTGTTCAGGCGTAACTTGCGGGTGTCATCGGCGGCGATGCGGCCTTGGCGCAGTTCATTCAGCAGTGGCAGGCGCGCGGCATCGGGTTGCGCCGCCCAGCCTTCGAGCAGACGGGCTTGCTCGCCGGGCTTGGCGGTAAGGAAGAATTCGCCCTCGCTGGCCTGGGTTGCCAGCGGCAGTAGCAGGAGCAGGGTGAGCAGGAGTCTGAGCATGCGGGTAATCCTGGAGATCGGCGGTGGATACATCGCGAGCCAGCTCGCTCCTACAGGGGAAGCACCTCATTTGTAGGAGCGAGCTGGCTCGCGATGGGGCCGCATGGCGGCCCCAGTGCTCAGTTACCTTTCACTGCATAGTCCGGGCGCTTGTCGTTGCCCGGAATGAACGGGCTCCAAGGCTGCGCCCGCAGCGGCTGCTCGGTTTCCCACACCACACTGAACTGCCCGTCATCCTGGATCTCGCCGATCATCACCGGCTTGTGCAGGTGGTGGTTGGTCTTGTCCATGGTCAGGGTGAAGCCCGAGGGCGCCTTGAAGCTCTGCCCGGCCAGCGCCTCACGCACCTTGTCGACGTCGGTGGACTTGGCTTTTTCCACTGCTTGCGCCCACATGTGGATGCCCACATAGGTGGCTTCCATCGGGTCGTTGGTTACGGCCTTGTCGGCACCCGGCAGACCTTTGGCTTTGGCATAGGCCTTCCAGTCGGCGACGAACTTCTGGTTCACCGGGTTATCCACCGATTCGAAGTAGTTCCACGCCGCCAGGTGGCCCACCAGTGGCTTGGTGTCGATGCCGCGCAGCTCCTCTTCGCCCACCGAGAAGGCCACCACTGGCACGTCGGTAGCCTTCAGGCCCTGGTTGGCCAGCTCCTTGTAGAACGGCACGTTGGAGTCGCCGTTGACCGTGGAAATGACCGCCGTCTTGCCACCGGCGGAGAACTTCTTGATGTTGGCGACGATGGTCTGGTAATCGGCGTGGCCGAACGGCGTGTACACCTCTTCGATATCCTTGTCGGCCACACCCTTGCTATGCAGGAAGGCGCGCAGAATCTTGTTGGTGGTGCGCGGGTAGACGTAGTCGGTGCCCAGCAGGAAGAAGCGTTTGGCGCTACCGCCGTCCTCGCTCATCAAATATTCCACGGCCGGAATCGCCTGCTGGTTGGGCGCGGCGCCGGTGTAGAACACGTTCGGCGACATCTCTTCACCTTCGTACTGCACCGGGTAGAACAGCAGGCCGTTGAGCTCTTCGAACACCGGCAGCACTGACTTGCGCGACACCGAGGTCCAGCAGCCGAACACCACGGCGACCTTGTCCTGGGTCAGCAACTGACGGCTCTTTTCAGCGAACAGCGGCCAGTTGGAGGCTGGGTCGACCACTACCGGCTCGAGCATCTTGCCGTTCACACCGCCCATGGCGTTGATTTCGTCGATGGTCATCAGCGCCATGTCCTTGAGCGAGGTCTCGGAAATGGCCATGGTCCCGGAAAGCGAATGCAGGATGCCGACCTTGATGGTCTCGGCGGCCTGGATGCTCCAGCTCAGGCCCATCGCCGCAATCGATGCGCTGAGGGTAAAAGCCTTGATCAGACTGCGACGCTTCATGTGCTCTCTCCGCTGAGTTCTTTTAGGGTGTTGGGCAGCGGGGAGGGGCGTTGCAAGGGGTGTGCCTAGTGGCGAAACTGGCGTAATAGAAGGGTTGTGCGAGGTGATGGGGCGTTGGCGAGGTCCAGGTTGGTGCTTGAGGGGTTTGTGTGCACAGCATTGGAGCCGCTGTTCGGCACTTCATCTTGATTGGCTTTACGGCCAAAGGCTGTTCCCCTGATATTTTTGCCAGTATCAGGGCGCGCTTGTGCCGCGTAGTGTCTGGGACATGTTCAAACCAGCGGGCATTCAGCATGAACTTCTCAGGCTTGGTCAAAGCGCTGTCCCTTTCCTTATCCGTGCTCGTATCAGCGCTACCCCTGGGTGGATGTGCATCCTTCGATGCACTTCAGGCAAGGACATCGATGGTGGCTAGGGCGGGCAAGGAAGCGGTGGGCATATACGACTATGCGCTGGTTCATTCGCAGCGCACTACCCAGGGATACACCGTCGAGGGTGGCAATCTCATCGATCGGAACAAGCAGCTGGTCAAAGGCTCGCTGGTAATGGTCCTGGATCCGGCAGGTGCGCTCACCGCGATCATCGACCGGCCCGACGAGGTAGGTGTCCTGTATGTCGATGCTAAAGGCAAACGCATACTGAAGCAGTCGCCTGCCGACATGAACAGGTCCCCCGACCCCGATGCCAAGCCCGAGCGTGCGGAGGCCATCGGCAGTGGGCAACAACAAGTGGCCACCGTCGATGCGCTGGTCCTGTTTACCGCCAAGGCACTTTCCAAGCTGGAAGGAGACCCCGTGGCGTATGCCTTGGCCGAGCTGGAGACAGCCAACCTGGGCCTTCGCAACTCCGAGTTGCCAGGTATACAGCTGCGGTTGGTCGGTATCACTGTCACCGACACCGACCATGTGGTGGATGCCGCGGGGCTGAATGCGATCCGTGACTTGATGACGCCGCTGCGCGAAGACTACTTCCATGACATCAATGTCGCCTTTTCCGGAACGCTGTTCCAAGGCGGGCTCGCCCATGTACGCCAGTGGTCGAGTATCAATGGCGTCGAGGCGCCGTTGGCATTTCGCCACGAGGTAGGCCATAACGCCGGCGGCCAACACTGCTATACGGGTGAGCTTGAGTACTATTTCCATGGTTACCAGACGGCCAATGGCGCGCACACCTTCATGTGTGGGAACAATGTCCCGTATTACTCGAACCCCCAGGTCATGTATGACGGCCAGGCCCTTGGCGACCCCTCGACAGCGGACATGGCCAGGGTGTGGCGTGAAAGTGCCAATCGGCTCAGTAACTACAGTCCAGCCTTCGAAGGACTGCGCGGCTTCTATTACAGCCCTTTGGGACACGAGCCTCTGATTGTCGAGGGTATCCATTCCAGGGAAGGTGCTTTTGTCGCGCTCTCGGAAGAGGTCGGCCCGACTCAAGTTGTGGACCAGGCACCGGCAGGTACACCGCTACAGGTGCGCCTGGTGCACGACGGTGATGGCAAGGTTTTTACAGTCAAGATGACCGCCTCACGCAGGATGGGACCTGCCTGCACCTGGACCGGGATGCATGCCATTGGTAGCGACTGCGAGGGGCGGCTGCCCAGACTCGAGTTGTCGTTGCAGGCCGACGCCTCGCAGAATCCAGGGTTGCCGGCAGGTTGGTACAACGGGATCTTGCCGTTACAAGTGGTCAGCAAATCCTTTGAGGGTAGCGCGAGCCCGATGAGGGTCAGCATCGCGCTTAAGCTCTGAGTCGAACCGAATGGCCCACGCGTATCGTGAGCCACTGCCTCGGCGGCTTAGCGCTGGCTCTGCTCCACCTGTGGCGTAGCGCCGCGTGGATGGCGTCTGCTGCGCACGAACTGATACGTCACCGCCAGAATCATGAACCAGATCGGCGTCACTACCAGCGCCGAGCGGGTGTCGGCCTCCAGGCTCAGCAGCACCAGGATGCCGGCGAAGAACACCAGGCACACGTAGCACATGAAGCGCCCGCCGGGCATCTTGTACTTCGACGCCTGGTGCAGCGCTGCGCGGTTTTTGCGGTACTTCAGGTACGACAGCAGGATCAGCGTCCAGACGAACATGAACAGCACCGCCGACACCGTGGTCACCAGGGTGAACGCCTCGACCACGTCCGGTACCAGGTAGATCAGTACCGCGCCCAGCAGCAGGCAGGTGCAGGAGAAGTACAGGCCGTTGGCCGGTACCGAGCGGCTCGACAGCTTCTCGAAGGCCTTGGGCGCATCACCCTCCTGGCTCAGGCCGTAGAGCATGCGGCTGGTGGAGAACACGCCGCTGTTGGCCGACGAGGCCGCCGAGGTCAGTACCACGAAGTTGATGATGCTCGCCGCTGCCGGCAGGCCCGCCAGCACGAACAGTTCGACGAACGGGCTCTTGCCTGGCACCACGTCGCGCCATGGGGTCACGGCCATGATCGCGATCAGCGCCAGCACATAGAACACGATGATGCGGATCGGGATCGAGTTGATCGCCCGCGGCAGGGTGCGCTCCGGGTTCTTCGCTTCGGCGGCGGTGGTACCCACCAGCTCGATGCCGACGAAGGCGAACACCGCGATCTGGAAACCGGCGAAGAAGCCCATCAGGCCATGGGGGAACATGCCGCTGTCATTCCACAGGTTGGCCAGCTGTGCGGTGCGCCCGCTGGGCGAGGTGAAGCCGGTGATCACCATGTACAGGCCAGTCGCGACCAGGCCAAGGATGGCGACGATCTTGACCAGGGCGAACCAGAATTCCAGCTCGCCGAACATTTTCACCGTCACCAGGTTCAGCGACAGCAGCAGCCCGACGCAGGTCAGCGCCGGTATCCACTGTGGCAAGTCGGGAAACCAGAACTGCGTGTAGGCGGCGATGGCGACCACGTCGGCGATGCCGGTGACCACCCAGCAAAACCAGTAGGTCCAGCCGGTGAAATAGCCGGCCCAGGGGCCGAGCAGGTCGGCGGAAAAGTCGATGAACGACTTGTAGTTCAGGTTCGACAGCAGCAGTTCGCCCATGGCGCGCATGACGAAGAACAGCATGAAGCCGATGATCATGTAGACGAAGATGATCGACGGCCCGGCCAGGCTGATGGTTTTGCCCGAGCCCATGAACAGGCCGGTACCGATCGCGCCGCCGATGGCGATCAGCTGGATGTGGCGGTTGGTCAGGTTGCGCTGCAGATGCTGTTCATCTGGCGTTGAGGGTGAGGTTTGCGTCATAGGCTGCATTCCCTTGTAAGGTCGGTCTTCTTGTCTGAGGTAGCCGGCTAGGCTAACACGCGCGTTCCAGTTCAGGGCGCGACAGATCGACTCTACTTTTGGGTGGCAGCTGTGGGCTGCTGTGCAGCCCTTTCGCGACACAAGGCTGCTCCTACAATGATCGCGCATTCCTGTAGGAGCGGCCTTGTGTCGCGAAAGGGGCGCAAAGCGCCCCCGGCAATCTCAAGCCTGAACCAGCATCCGACGGCGCCTTACCACCAGGCTATCGACAACCCACATCACCACCATCGAAACCCCCACCAGCGGGAACATCACGCCGAGCACCAGCATTACCCCCACCGCCGTCTTCCAGCGCGGCAGGTCATGACGCAGCGGCGGCACGCCCAGCCCACCGGCTGGCCGGCGCTTCCACCACATCACCAGGCCGCTCACCGAGCCCAGCAGAATCATCAGGCACACCAGCAGTATGACGACCTGGTTGAACGCCCCGAACATCTTGCCTTCATGCAGCATCACGCCCATCTCGGTGGCGCGGGCGACCGGGCTGTAGTCCTGCCAGCGCACATCGGCCAGAACCTTGCCGGTGTATTGATCGACATGCAAGGTAGCGTCGTTGCGCGGGTCGTCGGCGAACACGGCAATGGTGAACACCCCGTCGGCAGTGGTGGGCAGGGTGATGCTGTAGCCCGGCTCGACCTGGCGCGAAGTGGCGATGTCCTCGACCTGCTGCACGCTCACCTGAGGCGCTGCGGGCATGTCTGACATCATGGAGTGGCCGGCGTGTTCGGCGTGTGCGCCAGACTGCGGCATTGGCGTGTTTTCCATCGCCCAGGGCACGGTTTGGCGGTGTGCGTTGTTCAGCTCACCCGCCTGTTGGTCCGACTTGGGCACGTCGTTCCACATGGCGGCCGGGAAGCGGTTCCACAAATCGGCATACTGCTTGCCCCACAGGCCGGTCCAGGTCATGCCGCTGACCAGCATCAGCAACAACAGGGCCGAACCCCAGAAGCCAGTTACCGCATGCAGGTCGCGCCAGAACAAGCGGCCGCGCGCACTGAACCGGGGCCACAGCACGCCAGCGCCATTGCGTCCGCGTGGCCACCACAGGTACAGGCCCGACACCACCAGCACGATGCCCCAGCCGGCGGCCAGTTCCACCAGGCGGTCGCCGAGCGTGCCGACCATCAGTTCACCATGCAGCGCACGGGCGATGGCCTGCAGGTTCTGCTTGCCGTCCTGCTCACCGAGGACCTTGCCGCTGTAGGGGTCGACGAAAACGTTCAGTTCGCGCCCGCCGTCATGCACCACGAACTGTGCACTGCGCTCGGCGCTCAGTGGCGGCAGGTACTGGCCGACATGGCCCTTGGGGTAAGCCTGGCGTACTTCGGCCAGCATCATGTCCGCGCCCTGCCGGTGGTGGCCGGCTTCGACCACCATCAAGTCGCGGTACAGCAGCGGGTCGAGCTGCGGCTTGAACAGGTAGATGATCCCGGTGATCGCCAACAGGATCATGAACGGGGCCACGAACAGCCCCGCATAGAAGTGCCAACGCCAGGCCAGGTTATAGAAATTGCCGCGTGTTCCTCTCATGGGAACCTCCTGTTTGACCAGCTGATGGGCGCAACCGAAGCTACGCCCGTTGTTGTTGTCAGAAGCTGAAATCGACCTTGGTCCAGAAGGTCCTGCCTGGCTCGTTGACCGGCTGAGGATCGGTAGCCGGGTAGCCGAACCCGGCGTTCCCGGCCAGGTTCAAGTGCTCGGCGTAGGTTTTGTCGAACAGGTTGTCGACCCCTGCGCTGAGCTTGAGGTTGTTGTTCACCTTGTAGGCGCCGTTGAGCGAGAACACGCCGAAGCCGGCGCTCTTGTCGTAGTCCTTGCCGACCACGTTGCCTTGGTTCTCGGCAATGCGGTTTTGCGCAGCCACCAGCCGCCACAGTGCGCCGACGCTCCACACATCGCGGCTGTAGGTCAGGCCCAGACGGCTTTCCAGTGGTGGCATTTGAGGTAGCGCTTTGCCATCACTGCTGTTCTTGCCCCAAGCGTAGGCCAGCGTGGCGTCGGCCTTCCAGTTTTCGGTCAGCAGGTAGGCCGCGCCCAGTTCGCCGCCCATGATGCGGGCGTCGATGTTCTGTGCCCGGGAAGTGCTCATGCCCATCATGCCGGTGCGGTAGTCGAACAGGATGTAGTCGCGGATCTGCCCGACATAGCCCGACGCCCAGGCCTCCAGGCGTTCGGTGCGGTACTGGATGCCGAAGTCGAGTTGGGTGGTCTTCTCTGGCTTGATGCCGTCGAAGGCGTTGGCCGCCCCAGGCGGTGCCAGCTTGGGCGAGAACAGCTCCCAGTAGTCAGGGAAGCGCTGGGCATGGCCGAGGCCAATGTAAGTGGTGGCCGGGAGGGCTGCCAGGTCGTGCTCGTAGCGGATAAAACCGCTGGGCAGAGTGTCGGCGCGGGTATCGCCTTCGGTGGCGCTGCCTTTACGGAAGTCACGGGCTGAGGCGCGGTCCAGGCGGGCGCCGGTAATCAGCCGGTCTTCACCGCTGACATACCAGGTCAGTTCGCTGAAAGCGCCGTAGTTGTGGAAGTCAGCGTCCTTGGTCCAGGCCTGGCCCTTGTGTGCGTCCACACCCATGCCGCCACGCTGGCGATGTTCGTTGGTTTGCGCGTCGATGCCGCTGATCAGCTGCACATCGGCCCAGCGCCAGGTGGCTTTGATGCGTGCGCCCAGGGTGCGGCGGTCGACGTTGCTGACCATCGGCATGCCCATCATGCCGCTGCCCGACGGTGTGCGCAGGCTGTAGTTGTCCATCACATGGTCGGCGTAGTTGTAGTAGACCTGTGCCTCGACCTTGTCGAGCACCTCGCCGAGGTTGGACTTTTCAAAGCGCAGGCCCAGGCTTTCGCGCTTGAACTGCGAGCCGTCCATGCCACGCCCGGCGTAGCGGGCCTCGCCATCGCCCTTGCCGGCGGTCAGCTCCAGCAGGGTGTCCTGGTCTGGCGTCCAGCCGAGGGCGACATCGCCGTTCCACTTTTCCCAGCGCGATGGCACGGTGTCGTCGTTGCCGTCGTGGTAGTCATCCGAGCGTGACTGGTTGCCGACGAAGCGGGCGTAGGCCTGGCTGTTGCCGGCGGCGGCATCCAGCACTTTGTCGAAGCGGCCGTTGGAGCCGGCCAGCAGGCTGGCGTTCACGCGGCTGCCGAGGGCGCCGAACTTCTCGGGCTCGCGCTCGAAGAGGATGGTGCCTGCCGAACCACCGGGGCCCCAGATCACGCTTTGCGGGCCTTTGATCACAGTCAGGCGGTCGTAGGTTTCCGGCGAAATGTAAGAGGTGGGCGCGTCCATGCGGTTAGGGCAAGCGCCCAGCATCAGGCCGCCGTTGGTGAGGATGTTCAGGCGTGAGCCGAACATGCCCCGCAACACCGGGTCGCCGTTGGTGCCGCCGGCACGGATCGCCGAGAAGCCTGGGATGGTCTTCAGGTAGTCGGCGCCGTCGCTGGCCGGCACCGGTTGGCGCGGGTCTTTCGGGTTGGTGACCACGGTCAGTGGCGAACTGGGCGCCACGGCAGTGATGACCGTCGGGCTCAGCTCGGGTGCGTCGTGCGCATGACCTTCATGGCCAGGGTCGGCGGCCAGGGCCACGGGCGCGAGCAGCGAGCCGCACACGGCGGCGAGAGTCCCACGCAGGGACAAGGCAAAAACAGGGGTGCAGCCGGACATAATGATTCCAGTCGATCAGTCATGAGTTAGCGCGAAGCCTCCTGGCTCCGTGCGCAAAATGTGGGTTCAGACGCTGATCGAGGAAGGCGGGGCGCGGCTGCGCGCACCGGGGAATACAGCCTGCCGGGCATGGCCCTGGTGCGTTGGCGCAAGCAGATGGCTGGTGGGGATTACGCTGCCGGCACTGAGCGGGCTGAGGGCCTGGGGCAGGGCCGGGCAATTGAACAACAGGCTGCAGTAACCGCACTTTTCCCACATCACGTGCAGTTGGCCATCGCCGCCATGGCCGTGATGGCTGTCGCCGCCATGCTGATGGGCAGCCGCCATCGGCATGTCCATTGGCATGCTCATGCCGGCGTGGTGGTCCATCGGCATCGACTGGGAAATCAGCGGGCCGATGAAGATCATCCACATGGCGAACAGGCTCAGCCATCCGCCACCGGCGCGCCTGCGGTCAGGGCGGGTGGTACGGCTGATGCTGTTGCGCGGCAGGCTCATGGCGAGTGCCTGTCAGCAGGTGTCAGTGCGCGTGTTCGTGGGCTTGCGGCTGGTCCGCTGGCGCCTGCTTCTGCACAGCCACTTCGACGGTGATGTCGCCGGCCTTTTCGAAATGCAGGGTCAACGGGAAGCGTTTGCCATCCGTGAGCAGGCCGCGGTCCTTGGGCTGCATCAGCATCACATGGTAGGCGCTGGGGGCGAAGGTCAGGTCCTTGCCGGCAGGCACCACCACGCTGGGCACCTGTTGCATCTTCATGGCGCCGCTGGCGCTCATGGCATGTTCGTGCAGTTGCGCGTCATCGCTGATGGGGCTGTCGACACTGAGCAGGCGGTCGTCGGCCTGGCCATTGTTGTGCACCACGAAATACGCGGCGACGTTGGGCGCGTTGGGTGGCAGCTGCAGCGACCAGGGGTGGGCAATGTGCAGGTCACCCACGCTGTATTCGTGGGCATTGGCAAAGGCGCCAGGCAGCAGCAGGGCGGCCATGACGAGGGCGTGCTTGAGCATGGTGAATCTCCGTTTCTGTTCAGGTTCAGGCAGACAGCGTGATGAACTCAGGCCAGCGGAGAGGCACGGGGGTTTAGCGCAGGCCAGAGTTGGCGCGGCGTGGGTTGGTACTTGGCAGGCGGCGGCAACAGGCCGGCGAGCAGTGTCGGCGGGTTGTGCAACTGTGGCGGGTAGCCGGGCAGGGCCAGCAGCGGCGCGGCGCCAGAGCAGCACCAGCAATTCATCATGCTGGCGCTGTCGTCGCTTTGCGGGCCGAGGTCGATCTTGGCCAGGGCCTGGACATCGACGTTGGCCTTGTTGGCCATGCTGGAACAGAAAGCCCCCCACAGCAGCTGCTCGGCCGGGCCCTTGGGCGCAGCAGAGGACAGCGGCATGGCCAGCAGGTTGAACAGCACTGCAAGGCAGGCTATCCAGGCAATGTGCCGACGTGGGGGCATGGAGAGATCCGGTCAGGAATCGTGGTGGGTATTGTAAGGCGGAGTATAGGTAAAAATGACGGGGTGCGGTGAAGTGACGCAGGTGGTCGGGTAACGGGGCTGCGCAGCAGCCCCCGACAATCTCAAGCCTTGTTACGGCCCATCAACCCGCGCACGGTCTCTTGCAGGTCCGCCGGCAACACCACCACCTTGGCATTGTTGCTGCCCGCCAGGTTCTCCATGGCCCCGATATAGCGCTCGCCCAGCAGGTACATGGCCGGCACGGTCTCGTTGCCCACCGCTTCCTTGACCAGCGAAATCGCCCGCGCCGAGGCCTCGGCCAGGCTGATCTGCGCCTCTGCATCCAGCCTGGCTGCCTGCAGGCGTGCTTCGGCTTCAAGGATCGCTGCCTGCTTGGCACCTTCGGCGCGGGTTACATCGGCCTTGCGCTCACGCTCGGCGGCGGCCTGGCGTTCCATGGCCAGTTGCATGTTTTCCGAAGGCTTGATGTCCTGGATTTCCACCGAACGCACGGTAACGCCCCAGTCTTCGGTCTGCTCGGACATTGCCTCGCGCAGGCGGGCCTTGATCTGCTCGCGGCTGGACAACGCTTCGTCCAGGTCCATGGCGCCGACGATGGCGCGCAGCGAGGTCATCGTCAGGCTGGTGACAGCGAACGAGAAATTCTGCACGCCATACGAGGCTTTCTGCGGGTCGACCACCTTGGCGAAGCACAGGGCGTTGGCGACGATTACGGCGTTGTCCCTGGTGATGATTTCCTGCTGTTGCACATCGAGGATGATGTCCTTGGTCGGCAGGCGGTAGGCGACCACGTCCATGTACGGGATGAGAATGTTCAGGCCCGGTTTGAGCGTGCTGTGATAGCGGCCCAGGCGCTCGACGATCCATTCCTCGCCTTGGGGCACGATGCGCACCCCTTTGAACACGGTGATCAGGACGAACAGGGCGATGGCGCCGACGACGATGAGGCTGGTCATGGTGCTTTAATTCCTTTTTGTGCGGATTCAGGCCCGGACGACGCGGGCGGTGTTCCCCTCGATGGCGGTCAGGCGCACCCGTTCGCCGGCCGGGATTTCGCTGTCAGCGATGCATGTCCATTCTTCGTTGCCGAGAATCGGCTTCTGGAAACGCACGCGGCCTTTGTGGAACTCCGACACCCCAGCGGTCAGCAGGCCCACTTCGCCGATCACGCTGTCGGCGGTCCAGCGCACATCTGGCTGCTTGCGTCGGAACAGCTTGAACCAGAGCGCCGTGGTGACTGATGACAGCAGTACCCACAGCAGCACCTGCATGTCCAGTTGCAGGCTGGGAGCAGCGAGCGAGATCAGCGAGACCAACACGGCACCGATGCCGAACCAGAGGATGAAGAACGTCGGCAGGACCAGTTCGAGCAGGATCAGCGCGATGCCGAAGACCAGCCAGATCCACCATTGCATTTCCATATGGGTGAAACCTTGCGGGGGAGGGGTGTTGAGTTTAAGGGAGGACAGTGATGCAGCGCCATTTGACAAGTTGCCAGAAAGATCCGAAATGGTTGTAGGACCGCCGCCGTACGTAGTTTGAGATTACAGGTCGAGCGCTGCAGCCAGGTCTGAGGGTGATTCGAAAGCGCGGTCCACATCCGGTAAAGCTGGCCGCTTCAGGACCAACACCGGTACGCCCAGCTCCCGTGCTACCTCCAGCTTTGGTTCGGTCGCCACGCTGCCGCTGTTCTTGCTGATCAGCACATCGATGCTGCGACGCTGGAACAATGCCCGTTCATCCTCGATATGGAACGGCCCGCGTGCACCGATCACTTCGCAGCGCTCATTGCCTGGGCAGGCTTCCAGCGCCCGCAACGTCCAGAACTGCTCCGGCGGAATCTCGCCCAGGTGTTGCAACGGCTCGCGGCCTAGCGTGAACAGAGGCCTGCGGAACGGCTTGAGTGCCTCGCTCAGCCCCGCCCAGTCCTCGACCTCACGCCAGTCGTCCCCCGCTTGCGCTTGCCAGGCCGGGCGGCGCAAGGCCCAGCACGTGACGCCGGCGCTACGCGCAGCGCTGGCAGCATTGCGGCTGATCTGTGCAGCGTAGGGGTGGGTGGCATCGACCAGTAGGGTGATACACGCCTCGCGCAGGTAGTTGGCCAACCCCTCGGCGCCGCCAAAGCCGCCGACCCGTACCTGGCATTGCAGGTCCTGCGGTACGCGGCCGATACCGGCCAGGCTGTAGACATGCTGCGGGCCGAGGCGACGAGCGATGGCCAGGGCTTCAGTGACACCGCCCAGCAGCAGGATGCGCGCAGTCATTGCACACCTGCCCGGCCAACGATACCGCCTTGGCGGTCGATGGCGAACACTTCCACTTGCACCTGCGCCGGCACCACGCTGCGGGCGAACGCCAGGGCGTGGGCGCATACCGCGTCCCCGAGGGCAATGCCGGCCGCATGCGCCAGCGCGAGCGCTTGCTGGCTAGTGTTGGCACCGATGATGGCGGCCTGCAGCGCTGCGTCAGCACCAATGTCTGCAGCCCAGCCCGCCAGTTGCGGCAGATCGATGCTGGAATGGCGGCTGTGCAGGTCCATGTGCCCGGCGGCCAGTTTGCTGATCTTGCCAAAACCACCACACAGGGTCAGGCGCGGCACCGGCACTTTGCGCAGGTGCTTGAGCACCGCGCCGACAAAGTCGCCCATTTCGATCAGGGCGATTTCCGGCAGGCCGTAGACCCGGCGCATGGTGTCTTCGCTGGCGTTGCCAGTGCAGGCGGCGATATGCGTGTAGCCGTTGGTGTGGGCCACGTCGATACCTTGGTGGATCGAGGCGATATAGGCCGCACAGGAGAACGGCCGCACGATGCCGCTGGTGCCGAGGATCGACAGCCCGCCGAGGATGCCCAGGCGCGGGTTCATGGTCTTGAGTGCCAGCTGTTCGCCGCCCTGCACGTTGACCGTGACCTCGAAGCCGCCGAAGTAGCCGCATTCGTCGGCCAGGCGTTGCAGGTGCTCGCTGATCATGCGGCGCGGCACCGGGTTGATGGCCGGCTCACCCACCGCAAGCACCAGCCCCGGCCGGGTCACGGTGCCGACACCGCTGCCGGCGACAAAGCGGATGCTTGGCTCGTCCAGCAAGCGCACCTGGCTGTAGAGCAGGGCGCCGTGGGTCACGTCCGGGTCGTCGCCAGCGTCCTTGAGTGTGCCGGCTTCGGCGCTTTCGCCGGCTAATCGGCAGAACTCCAGGCGCATCTGCACCACCTTGCCCTTGGGCAAGGTAATGCTGACGGCATCGCTGGTTTCGCCGCTCAGCAGCAAGCGAGCGGCCGCCAGGCTGGTGGCGGTGGCGCAGCTGCCGGTGGTCAGGCCGCTGCGCAGGGGCGCGGGCTGTTCGCGGGTCTCTTCACGCATCGGCGGGCTTCACCACATCCAGCAGGGTGATCGGCAGCGCCTGGCGCCAGGTGTCGAACGCACCCAAGGGCTGGGCGTGGGCGACATGGATGCGGGTCAGCTCACCACCGTGCTGCTCGCGAAAAGACGCCAGGGCCAGTTCGCTTTGCAGGGTTACCGCGTTGGCTACCAGCCGGCCACCGGGGCGCAGGCTGGCCCAGCACAGGTCGAGCACACCCTCGCGGGTGACGCCGCCGCCGATGAAGATCGCATCCGGGCGTTCCAGGCCTTGCAGTGCCGCTGGGGCCTTGCCGCGCACCAGCTGCAGGCCGGGTACACCCAATGCATCGCGGTTATGTTCGATGAAGCCTTGGCGGCCTTCGTCGGCCTCGATGGCCAGCGCGCGGCAGGCCGGGTGGGCGCGCATCCATTCGATGCCGATCGAGCCGCAGCCCGCGCCCACGTCCCACAGCAGTTCACCGGGCTGCGGCGCCAGGCGCGCCAGGGTGATGGCGCGAACATCGCGTTTGGTCAGTTGGCCGTCATGCCGGAAGGCGCTGTCCGGCAGCCCGGCCAGCCGGTGCAGACGCGGCGCTTCGGGCGTGGCCAGGCATTCGATGGCCACCAGGTTGAGCGCTGCGATATCGGCGTGTGGCCAGTCTTGGGCGGTGCCGGCCAACACACGTTCGTGCGGGCCTCCCAGGTGTTCGAACACACGCAGGCGGCTTGGCCCGTAGCCACGCTCGCGCAGCAGCGTGGCAATGGCCGCCGGGCTGTCGCCGTCGTTGCTCAGCACCAGCAAACGTACGCCGCTGTGCAGGTGAGCATTGAGCGCCGCCAGGGGGCGGGCTACCAGAGACACCACCTGCACATCCTGCAGCGGCCAGCCCAGGCGGGCGGCGGCCAGTGCGCAAGAGGTGGGCATCGACAGTACGCGCATTTCATCGGCGGGTACCTGGCGTGCAAGGCTGGCACCGACGCCGTAGAACATCGGGTCGCCGCTGGCCAGTACGCACACGGGCTCGCCACGCAGGGCCAGCACCGGGGCCAGCGAAAACGGGCTTGGCCAGCCCAGCCGCTCGCCGGGCACGCAGCGCGGTAGCAGGGCCAGCTGGCGTGGGCTGCCGAAGATCCGCGCAGCGCCCAACAGCGCACGCCGGGCCTGTTTGCCCAGGCCACTGAAGCCGTCTTCGCCGATGCCTACTACTGTCAGCCAGGGTGCCATGTGTACCTCTTCAATATGTTGGAGCTGCATGGCAGCCCCAACATTTCAGCTAAAACTCGAACGGTGCTCGACCACCGGCTTTTCATGCCGCCGGACAAAGCAGGCATAATACCGCGCCTTCTACACTCAAGCGCATTTTCACAGATTGCCGGATACCCCTTTGACGCAGGCCCATGCCCCCAACGTTTCGTCTCGCCCCTCGGCCTGCCCGGGGTTGTGGCGCATCGTCAGTGCCCGTGATGGCGGCATCTGCCGCATCAAGCTGCCTGGCGGCCTGCTGCTGGCCGAGCAGGCCGAAGCGGTAGCGGCGGCAGCTGAGCGTTTTGCCGGTGGTGTGATCGAGGCCACCAACCGTGGCAACCTGCAGATCCGCGGCATTGGCAGCGAGCATCGTGCTTTGGTCGAGACCCTGCTCGCAGCCGGCCTGGGCCCGCGCGAGGCGGCCGGTGACGATGTGCGCAACCTGATGCTCAGCCCGCTGGCCGGGCATGACCCGGCCATGCTGCTGGACGCGCGGCCGCTGGCCGGGCAGATCCTCGACCTGCTGGAAGGCACCCCGCGCTTTCACCAGTTGTCGGCCAAGTTCGCCGTGCAACTGGATGCTGGCGAACGCCTGGCCATGCTTGAGCACCCCCATGACTTGTGGCTATCGCCCCTACGCCTGCTGCAGCAGACCTGGCTGGCGTTTGGTTTGGCGGGCTGCCCGGCGGACGGCAAAGTGCTCGGCGCGGTGCCGCTGGCGCAGGGCCTGGCGCTGGTGCGCGCAGTGCTGGAACGCTTCCTCGACCTGGCAACCCCGACGCAGTCGCGCATGCGCCAGTTGCTTGAAGTGCACTCGGCAACTGATTTCGTCGACGGGCTGGGCCTGGATATCCGCCGTGATGCCGCCGTGCTCGGATGGCGCCGTGAAGAGCACCGCGCCTCGTGGTTGGGCACGCTGCCCCAGACGCACGGTGTTGCCCTTGGCGTGGCCCCGCCGCAAGGCCGCCTGACCCCCGCCATGCTGCGTGGTGCCGCGCGCATTGCCCGCGAACTGGGCGATGGCAGCCTGCGTCTGAGCCCCTGGCAAAGCCTGGTGCTGACCAACCTGCAAGCACAACACATCGACCAAGCCCAAGCCGAACTGTCTGCGCTGGGTTTGCTGTGCCATGACCACGAACCCCTGGCGCGCATCAGCGCCTGCACCGGTGCCAGCGGCTGCGCCAAGGCCCTTGGCGAGACCAAGGCCGACGCCGTTGCCTTGGCCGCGCTGCTGGGCCCTGGCGTGCCCGCCAGCGTGCACCTGTCCGGTTGCCCTCGTTCCTGCGCCGTGGCCCATGTTGCCCCGGCCACGCTGCTGGCCCGTTCGCCGGGCCGTTACGACCTGTACCTGCGTGATGCGCGCCAGCCGGGCTTCGGTGCCCTGCGCGCCACCGACCTTACCTTGAATGAAGCAGGCGCCATGCTCGACCTGCCGACGGAGCACCTTGATGATTGACTACATCCGCGATGGTCAGGAGATCTATCGCAATTCCTTTCGGATCATCCGAGAGGAAGCCAAGCTCGAGCGGATCCCCGCCGACCTGGAAAAGCTCGCCGTGCGCGTGATCCACGCCTGCGGCATGGTCGACGCCATCGATGGCCTGCAGTTTTCCGAAGGTGCCGGACGGGCCGGGCGAGAGGCGCTGCTCAACGGCGCGCCGATCCTGTGCGATGCGCACATGGTGGCCGAAGGCATTACCCGGGCCCGGCTGCCAGCAGACAACAAAGTCATTTGCACCCTGCGCGACCCCAGCGTGCCGGGCTTGGCCAAAGACGCCGGCAACACCCGTTCCGCCGTGGCCCTGGAGCTGTGGCGGCCGTACCTGGAAGGCAGCGTGGTGGTGATCGGCAACGCCCCCACCGCCCTGTTCTACCTATTGGAAATGCTCGATGCTGGCGCACCCAAGCCTGCGCTGATCCTCGGCTTTCCGGTCGGTTTCGTCGGCGCTGCCGAGTCCAAGGCCATGCTCGCCGCCGACAGCCGCGGCGTGCCGTTCGTGATCATGCAAGGCCGCCTGGGCGGTAGCGCGATGGCTGCCGCCGCGGTCAACGCCCTGGCCACGGAGGTGGAATGATGCTGCCGCGTGGACGACTGCTGGGCCTGGGCGTGGGCCCTGGCGACCCGGAACTGATTACCCTCAAGGCCTTGCGCCTGCTGCGCGAGGCGCCGGTGGTCGGTTACTTCGTGGCCAAGGGCAAGCGTGGTAACGCTTTTGGGATCATCGAAGCACACCTGCAGCCCGAGCAGACCCTGCTGCCGCTGGTCTACCCGGTAACCACCGAAGCCCTGCCGGCGCCGCTGTCCTATGAGCAGGTGATCAGCGACTTCTACGACGAAGCCAGCGTGCAAGTGGCCGAGCACCTGGATGCTGGCCGCGACGTGGCGGTGATCTGCGAAGGTGACCCGTTCTTCTACGGCTCCTACATGTACCTGCATGACCGCCTGGCGCAGCGCTATGAGGCCGAAGTGATCCCCGGTGTCTGCTCGATGCTTGGTGGTGCTTCGGTACTGGGCGCGCCGCTGGTGTACCGCAACCAGAGCCTGTCGGTATTGTCTGGTGTGTTGCCCGCCGAAGAGCTCAAGCGCCGCCTGGCCGATGCCGATGCAGCGGTGATCATGAAGCTTGGGCGCAATTTCCCCAAGGTGCGCGAAGTGCTGGCCGAACTGGGCCTGGACGGGCGTGCGCTGTATGTGGAACGGGCGACCATGGCCAACCAGAAGATCGTGCCGCTGGACCAGGTCGACCCGCAGTCGTCGCCGTACTTCTCGCTGATCATCGTGCCGGGGGAAAAATGGCAGGGTTGAACATGCACAAGGCACCGGCAATCGTCATCCTTGGCCCGGGTAGCCTGGCCACCGCGCAGCGAATCCAGCAGTGCTACCCACAGGCCACAATCCATGGCCTGCAGGGGCGTGTCGAGGGGGCAGACCAGTCGTACACCGCGTTCGGCGATACCCTGCGCGGGCTGTACCAGCAGGACACGCCGATCATTGCCCTGTGTGCTGCCGGTATCGTCATTCGCAGCCTGGCCAGCGTGCTTAGCGAGAAGGGCAGCGAGCCGCCGGTACTGGCCGTGGCCGAGGATGGCAGCGCGGTAGTGCCGTTGCTCGGTGGCCTCGGTGGGGTCAACCTGATGGCGCGCGAAATCGCAGAAGCGCTGGGCGTTGCCGCCGCCATTACCACCAGTGGTGAGCTGCGCTTCGGCACTTGCCTGTTGAACCCGCCGCAAGGTTACGCACTGGCGGACATCGAGCAAGGCAAGCGTTTCGTTTCCGATTTGCTGGCAGGTGAGTCGGTGCGCATCGAGGGTGACGCCCCGTGGTTGCAGCAGGTGCAGTTGCCCGCCAGCGAAGCGGCGCAGCGCACCATCCATGTGGGGCATCAGGTGCGCCCGGCCAACCGCGACGAACTGCTGATCCACCCGCGCTCGGTGGTCGTGGGTGTTGCCGGTGGCAACCTGCACAGCATGCGTGCGGCATTGCAGCAGGCCGGCATCGCCGAGCCATCGGTAGCCTGCGTGCTGGCGGACGAGCGCGCCATGGCCGACAGTGCCTTGCACGAGGCTGCGCAGACCTTGGGTGTCGCCTTGCGCTTTGCCAGCAACCCAGGCGACGTGGCCAGCATGGTTGCTGCGGCATTGCCCAATGCCGAGTTGATAACGCATGGGGATGTAGTCATCGCGGTGGCGCCTGCGCCGGTCGATGTAGCACAAATCGGCCGCCGTCGCGGTCGTCTGGCGGTTATCGGCCTTGGTCCAGGTGCGGCGCAATTGATGGTGCCGGCGGTCAAGGCCGAACTGGCACAGGCTGAGGATGTGCTCGGCTACGAAACCTACGTGCGCATGGCCGGGCCGTTCCGTGATGACCAGATCCTGCACTGCACCGACAACCGTGAAGAGATGCAGCGCGCCCGGCATGCCTTCGAGCTGGCGGCCCAGGGCCGTTCGGTGGTGGTGGTTTCGTCGGGTGACCCGGGCGTGTTCGCCATGGCCGCTGCGGTGCTTGAAGCGTTGCATGAGTCCAGCGACCCCGCCTGGCACCGCGTGGACCTTGAGATTCTGCCAGGGGTGTCGGCCTCGCTGGCAACCGCCGCCCAGGCGGGAGCACCGCTGGGGCATGACTTCTGCGTGATGTCGCTGTCGGACAACCTCAAGCCCTGGTCGATCATCGAAAAGCGCCTGGACCTGGCGGCTCAGGCCGACCTGGTGCTGGCGTTCTACAACCCGATCTCCAAAGCCAGGCCGCACCAGCTAGGGGTGGCGCTGGAGGTGGTGCGTCGGCACCGCGACGGGAGCACGCCTGTAGTCCTTGGGCGTGACATCGGTAGGCCGGGGCAGACGCTGAAGGTAGTCACCTTGGCCGAGCTGCAGCCAGAAATGGTCGATATGCGCACCATGGTGTTGGTCGGCTCCTCTACAACCTGCGTATTCCCTCGTCTGTCGGGCGGGGTATGGGCCTACACCCCGCGTTGGTACCCCACCACCAACTAGTTGCTTCGGAAACTCTTCAGCGCGCTGAATCGCCAGCGGGCTGGATAAGGTGATTGCCCCTGACTCAAGGGGCAACCATCAAGGAGTTTCTACATGTCCGATGAAACACAAGTCACCACCAACAACACCGCCATCCTGGTCGAAGGCAACCTGCTGGCCTGCGGCGCAGGTATGTCTGCGAAAAGCCGTCACGACGTCAAGAACGCCTTCCACTTCGCCACATTAGTGGCCGACAAAGCGTTCGATGCCGAAAAGCAGAGCCGGGAGTGGTACGACAAATTCATCGATGTGATGCGTGATCTTGGCTTTACCATCCCTCGACGCACCTTCGAGCTGGAAACGTCGGCGGAGCTGTCTGTCACCGTAGGCGCCGTTGCCGTCCGGGCGATCGGTGTTGCTGGCAACGCACTGCTGGGGGGCACCAAGCTGGGTGCTCTGGCCAAGATGGCCTTCGATAAAATGACCACCGTCGAAAACGACGCCAAGGTGCTCGACCACAAACGCAAGAACAAATCCAGGGGCATGGTTGGCCTGGCTGCCTGCATCGAAACAGAGAGCAACGATGTGGTCATGGTCGTGAGCTGCATCCAGGCATCTGCCCCGACACTGGACGATGACGTGCTGGGCATCCAGTGGAAGCTGGACAAGACCCACTACTACGCCGGCACCGCGGTGCTCACGCTCAACAACTTCGTGTACGACAAAGTTCGCGAAACCGTGGAAAACAAACTCGGCGTGCGCAGCGTCGAGAACGTACTCCAATACGACATCTGATAGCGCGGCGGCGTTGCACCAACGCCGCCTTGTTCGCTTGTTTGCAATGAGACAAGACTATGAATAGTTCAGTTGAACAGCTGATGTTGATTGGTGGGACGGCATTGCTGTATTCCACAGGCGCCACCGAGGAGCAACGCCAAGCTGCGTTCGATTCGATACTTTATGCGCAGTTGCTGGCCAACAAGAATGCCGGGCCACGCTTCAACGACTACGAGCGTTGGTACTCCGCCTACAGGGATGCATACCGCCAACTTGGCTGGATCAAACTGGCCACTACCCACGACCTCAAGCACTTGGGGCAGCCCTTGCGCACCGCGCCGGTGCAGCCACTTGAGGCATGGCTGAGAATGCGCTCTATCCGTCACGAGGCCGTGCTGGCAGCGGTGAAAACGGGTTTGAGCCGATCACTGGAAGGTTTTGGCCACTTGCTGAAGTACAGCACGCAGGAGCAGACGCAGGGGGCGAAGCTTGTGATCGAGCTGGGCGTGCTCAAGGCAGGGCCGGTGCTGGATCTGTGCAGCATCTCGATGCAGGTCGGCAAGTCGATTTCGAATATCCCGCTGGGCACTTGGCTGAGTGAACAGGTGCTTCAAGGAGAGGCAGAGTTCAACGGCGTTTCCCTGGCATTGGATAACAGTCGGTTCCAACGCCAGCGCGATGAACTGCAGGCGTTGATGAAAACCAAGGATGCACAAGGCGCTTACCGGTTTGACCCTTATGCGCCGATAACGGGAGCACATCATGAGTGACGCCACGTCTGCCGTGATCGGCGCGGGCATCGTTTCGTTCTTGCCAGGTATTCCGGCCGCTTTGCAAAACAAGGTGAAACTGGCCCTGGCAATGGCCGAACGTGCTACCGAGACGGCGTTTCGAGAAGGGTTGATCGAGGACTGGTTTGCCTACTACCGCAACCAGCTCAAATATATGGGCTGGGATGCAGTGTCTGCCGAGCAGGTTCATTGGCCGGATGGACAGCGCGCCCGTCAGGCCGACCAGGTGCTGGAAACCATTGCGGCAACGGCTGGCGAGCACTTTGCCTCGGCGATCGGCATTTCCATGCGCAAGCTGTTGGCCAACCCGTCGGTGCTGCAGTCGCTTGAGCGGTGCGCCTACGAACGCCAGCATTTCCAGCTGCTGCCTTGCGCTCCGGCCGGTGTCAACCGGGTGGACATGGTGCTTTACCATGAAGCGGATGTGCGTTCGGCCTTCCGTGCAGGCTTCGTCAGCCATAGGCGCAGCCATCGGAATGTGCGTGCGGAGTTGATACGTTTCAACATGCTGGCGTTCGAGCACAGCTTTTTGCCAAAAGTGCAGGAACGTGTCGTTCAGGTCTCTTTGCAACGCATTCTGGATTACGCCCTTTAGGGCACCAGGTAGCCCTTGATGCCGGTAAAGATGATTTGCGCAGCCAAGGCGCAGACGAACAACCCCATCAGCCGGCTGACGATCTGCAGCCCTTGGTCGCCAAGGATGCGTTCGATGCCGTGTGACAAGTACAGCACCAGGCCGACGGTAAAGCTGGCCAGCGCGATGCTGACGATGGCCAGCAATTTGTCATCCCAATGCGGCTGGCCCACGCCCATGACCAGCAGGGCGCCGATGGTGCCAGGGCCGACAGTCAGTGGAATGGTCAGCGGCACGATGGTCACATCCTGCTGCACGTTGTCGGCCTGCACCGCCGGCTTGCCCTGGGCCATACCCAAGGCAGAAATGAACAGCACGCTACCGGCCCCGATGCGGAAGGCGTCGGCGGTGATGCCGAAAATGCCGAAGATCACCCGCCCGAACAGGTACAGCAGCACGCTGGCGACCAAGGCTGCGAAGGCGACCTTCCAGGCCAGTTGCTTGCGCTCCTTGCTGGAGTGGCCGCGGGTCAGGCTGATGAAGCACGACAGCACGAAGAACGGGCTGTAGAGCACGAGCATTTTCAGGTAGACGCTGAACAACTCATGGAGCATGAGCACTATTCCTTGGGCAATCTGAAGCTTGCGCTCCCACAGGGGCCGTATCGGGCTTTCGAATACTGTTCTCTGTGCGACAGCGTAGCCTAGGAAGTATGCGCCGGGTCTGCCTTGGCTTCGCGCTGGTTGGCCCAGTACTGGATCAGCTCGCGTAACTGCGACAATTCCACCGGTTTGGCCATGTGGCCGTCCATGCCCGCCAGCCGCGCGCGTTCCTTGTGCTCGGCAAGAATGTGCGCGGTCAGCGCCACCACCGGTGTGCGTTGGCGCTGGTTGGCCGTTTCCCAGGCCCGCAGCTGCTGGGTGGCCGAGAAGCCGTCCAGCACCGGCATTTCGCAGTCCATCAACACCAGGTCATAGTGCTGCGCTTTCATCGCCTGCAAGGCTTCTTCGCCATTGCAGGCAGTGTCGGGTTCAAGGTTGAGTTTGCCGAGCATACCGCGGATAACCTTGGTGGAAATGCTGTTGTCTTCGGCGACCAGCACGCGGAAGTCGCCAGGCAGGTCCAGCGCCTGCGGGATGCCAGGCAGGCTGGCAGGCACTGCCTGCTCGCGGCCGCGCTGGGCCAGTTCCTCGGCCAGGGTGGTCTTCAGCGTGTAGCCGGCCACTGGTTTGGCAAGGATCCGCTTGACCCCAGCGTTGCGCGCGATGACCTTGCTCGGCGCATTGCTGATGCCGGTGAGCATCACCACCAGGATGTCGTGGTTCAGGCTTGGGTCTTCCTTGATCTTGGCGGCCAGTTGCATGCCGGTCATGCCGGGCATGTTCTGGTCCAGCAGTACGGCGTCGAAGTAGTCGCGCAGGTGCGCCTTGGTGCGCAGCAGGGCCAGGGCTTCCTTGCCAGACGGCACCGCGCTGACGTTCATGCCCCAGGCGCTGCACTGCTGGACCAGTACCTTGCGGCAGGTGTCGTTGTCGTCCACCACCAGCACGCGGGCATCGCGCAGCGGGCTGTCGAGGTCGGCGGGCGGCTGTTCCAGGCGCGAAGGGTCCAGCGGCAAGGTCAGCCACAGGGTGTTGCCCATGCCAGTGCTGCTCTTGATGCCGAACTCGCCCTGCATCAGGCCGATCAGTTGCTTGGCGATGACCAGGCCCAGATGCCCGCCCAGCTTGTTGCTGGACAGGAAGTGGTGGCTGTGCAGTTCGGCTTGCAGCAAAGCGTCGCGGTCGGCGGCGGGCAGCGGCTCGCCGCTGTCCTGCACGGCAATGCGCAGGCGTGGCAGCTCGCCGCGTTGATCCAGTGCCACCACCAGCAGAATTTCACCCTGGTCGGTGTTTTTCAGGGCGTTTTCCAGCAGGCTCGACAAGGCCTGGCGCAGCCGCGTCGGGTCACCGCTGATGACCCGTGGTACTTGCGGCTGGGTGAAGCTGATCAGTTCGATGTTTTGTTGCTCGGCCTTGGCGCGGAAGATGTTCAGGCAATCCTCGATCAGCGCGTTGAGATCGAACTGCACATCATCCAGCTCGATCTGCCGGGATTCCAGTTTGGAAATATCGAGAATTTCGTTGATCAGCGTGAGCAACTCGTTGCCGGCGCTGTGGATGGTCTGCACGTAGTCGCGCTGCTTGACCGACAGCGGTGTGCCCAGCAACAGCTCGGTCATGCCCAGCACACCGTTCATGGGGGTGCGGATTTCGTGGCTGATCTTGGCCAGGAACTCGGCCTTGGCATTGATTTCGGCGTCGCTGGCGGCCAGCGCGCGGCTGGCGCTGAAACGCTCCTCGCTCATGCGCCGCAGGCGTTCACTGACGGCCAGGTTGAGCAGCAGGCCGCTGACCACGGTCAGGCCCAGCAGGATACACAACAGCCAGGGCGTCGAGGTGCGGGTCAGGCCCAGCAGGGCTGGCAGCAGCACCAGGCCACCGAGGTTGAACACCACCATGGCCAGGCTGAACAGGCGACCGGGTGCATAGCCTTTGTACCAGTGATAGCTGCTGACCAGCAGCATGCTCACACTGCCCAGCGCCATCAGGGCGTAGGTCATCAGGTTGAGGGGCAGCGTATCGACGAACAGCAACACCAGGCCGCTGACCCCGACAATCAACATTTCACCCTGCAGCAAGCGGTTAAGCCGTGGCGAGTTGCATGGCGAGAAGAAATGCTGGGTGAAATACAGTCCGGACAGGCCAGCCAGGACCAGCGTCAGGTAGGCAGCAGGCGTTTGTGCACTGTGCCACACATGCCACCAGGGGCCGCTGAGGTTCAGCAGGATCAGGCCGCTGAGCAGCATAAGGCCGTGGTACAGCGCCAGGATCAGGGTGGTGCTGGAGCGGCTGTAAAGGAAGCGGATCAGGTTGTGCATGATCAGCATCACCAGGCCGCCGAACAGCATGCCGAACAGCAGCGGCTGGCGTTGGTCCGACGCGGCCTCGGCCGCCGGCTCCAGGCTGATGGCCGGGCGCAGCTGGTGCTCGGAAACCAGGCGCAGGTAGATGTCCAGCGGCTGCTTGCTGTTGGGCAGGGGCAGTACATGGTCGCTGCCGCGCAGGGTAGGGCTGGCATTGCCTGCCTGCCGCCCGTGGTGCAGCTGACGCAGAAGTTGGTCGCCTTCCAGGGCGTAGAGGTCCAGGCCAGACAGGTCTGGGGCGAATACCCGCAGCAGTTGTTCCTGGTCGCCTGGTTGCAGGCGATAGTGCAGCCACAGGGCCTGTTCTGCTGGGGCAGCATCCAGCTCGGCGAGGACCAGGGGGCTGAACTGGTTGCGGTAGCGCTCGGAGCGCACATCGCTCAGTTGCAGGTTGGCCTGTTCGTCAAGCAGTACGGTCCAGCCTCCGTCATGTTCGGCCGCAGCCGGAAACATGAAGAGCAGGGTCAGCAAGCTGACGATCAGAGCTGAGGCAATCCGAAGCCGACGCACTACGAAATCCCTTCTTAGCCGATGTGCCGGGTACTAACTATGCGCGGCGCGCCAAGTCGAAGGCAAGGCCCATGCCGGGCCCTGTCGACGAGCCGGATGCCACAGCCTGAAAGTGCTGCGGCATTCCGGTGTTTCTTACTGCTGGTGCTCACCGCGCTCGCGGGCGATGGCCCGATAGCCGATGTCGGTACGGTAGAAACTGCCGTTCCAGCTGACTTCCTTGGCCAGGCGATAAGCCTGCTGCTGCGCGTCGGCGACAGTACTGCCCATGGCGGTGGCACACAGCACGCGCCCACCGTTGGTGGTCACCTGGCCATCCTTGAGCGCGGTACCGGCATGGAACACCTTGCCTTCGATCTTCGCGGCAGCGTCCAGACCGTTGATCACGTCGCCCTTGGCATAGTCACCTGGGTAACCGCCGGCGGCCAGGACCACGCCCAGGCTCGGGCGCGGGTCCCACTGTGCTTCGACCTTGTCCAGCGCTTTGGCGAAGGCAGCTTCGATCAACAACACCAGGCTCGACTCCAGGCGCAGCATGACTGGCTGGGTCTCTGGGTCGCCGAAGCGGCAGTTGAACTCGATGACCTTGGGGTTGCCCGCTTTGTCGATCATCAGGCCGGCATAGAGGAAGCCAGTGTAGACGTTGCCTTCCTCGGCCATGCCGCGCACGGTTGGCCAGATCACCTGGTCCATCACGCGCTGGTGCACGTCGGCAGTAACCACCGGGGCAGGGGAGTAGGCACCCATGCCGCCGGTGTTCGGGCCGGTGTCCTGGTCGCCGACGCGCTTGTGGTCCTGGCTGGTGGCCATGGGCAGCACGTTGTGGCCGTCGACCATGACGATGAAGCTGGCTTCCTCGCCGTCGAGGAACTCTTCGATCACCACACGCGAACCGGCTTCACCGAAGGCGTTGCCAGCCAGCATGTCACGCACGGCGGCTTCGGCTTCGTCCAGGGTCATGGCGACGATCACGCCCTTGCCCGCGGCCAGGCCGTCGGCCTTGATCACGATCGGCGCGCCTTTTTCCTGCAGGTAGGCCAGGGCCGGTTCGATTTCGGTGAAGTTCTGGTAGTCGGCGGTCGGGATCTTGTGACGCGCCAGGAAGTCCTTGGTAAAGGCCTTGGAACCTTCCAGCTGGGCCGCGCCCTTGGTTGGGCCGAAGCAGTCCAGGCCACGGCTGCGGAACAGGTCGACCACACCGATGACCAGTGGCGCTTCCGGGCCGACGATGGTCAGGTCGACGTTTTTCTCGGCGAAGTCGGCCAGTTGCTCCAGGGCGCAGACGTCGATGGCGACGTTCTCGCACTTGGCTTCAATGGCGGTGCCGGCGTTGCCAGGGGCAACGAAGACTTTTTCCACGCGTGGGTCCTGGGCGACTTTCCAGGCCAGGGCGTGCTCACGGCCGCCGCTACCGATGATCAAAACTTTCATGTCAAAACCTCGAATTCTGTTTGGCGCCGATCCCGCTTTCTGTAGGAGCGGCCTTGTGTCGCGAAAGGGGCGCGTAGCGGCCCCTGGGTTTCAGCTTCGCAGCAGAACTTGCTGGGGCCGCTCTGCGGCCCTATCGCGACACAAGGGTCGGGATTGGCCCGACAACTATTTAGTGGCGGAAGTGGCGCATACCGGTGAACACCATGGCGATGCCGGCTTCGTCGGCAGCGGCAATGACTTCAGCATCACGCATCGAGCCACCCGGCTGGATCACGGCGCTGATACCCACTTTAGCCGCATTGTCGATGCCATCACGGAACGGGAAGAACGCATCCGATGCCATGACCGCGCCCTGCACCTGCAGGCCAGCATGCTCGGCCTTGATTGCAGCGATGCGAGCGGAGTTGACGCGGCTCATCTGGCCAGCGCCGACGCCGATGGTCTGGCGCTGCTTGGCGTAGACGATGGCGTTGGACTTGACGAACTTGGCCACTTTCCAGGCGAATACCAGGTCGTGGATTTCTTGCTCGGTCGGGGCACGCTTGGTGACGATCTTCAGGTCATCGGCGGTGATCATGCCGATATCGCGGCTTTGCACCAGCAGGCCACCGTTGACGCGCTTGAAGTCCCAGCCGGCAGCGCGCTCGGCTGGCCACTCGCCGCACTCCAGCAGGCGTACGTTCTGCTTGGCCGCTACCACGTCGCGGGCAGCCTGAGAAATTTTCGGGGCGATGATCACTTCGACGAACTGGCGGTCGACGATGGCCTTGGCGGTTTCGCCGTCCAGTTCGCGGTTGAAGGCAATGATGCCGCCGAATGCCGACTCGGTGTCGGTGGCGTAGGCCAGGTCGTAGGCCTTACGGATGCCGCCTTCCTCTTCAGGCACAACGGCCACGCCGCATGGGTTGGCGTGCTTGACGATGACACAGGCTGGCTTGACGAAGCTCTTCACGCACTCCAGCGCGGCGTCGGTGTCGGCCACGTTGTTGAACGACAGTTCCTTGCCTTGCAGCTGGATGGCGGTGGAAATGCTGGCTTCGCCTTTTTTGGCTTCGACGTAGAACGCCGCGCTCTGGTGCGGGTTTTCGCCGTAGCGCATTTCCTGGGCTTTGACGAACTGGCTGTTGAAGGTGCGCGGGAATTCGCTGCGATCGGCAGTCGAAAGGGTGTCCTTGGCCTGGTCGATGGTGCCCATGTAGTTGGCGATCATGCCGTCGTAGGCGGCGGTGTGTTCGAACGCCTTGAGCATCAGGTCGAAGCGCTGGGCGTAGGTCAGGCCGCCGGCCTTGAGGCCTTCGACGATGCCGGCGTAGTCGCTGGCGTTGACCACGATGGCGACGTCTTTGTGGTTCTTGGCTGCCGAGCGGACCATGGTCGGGCCGCCGATGTCGATGTTCTCGATGGCGGTCGGCAGGTCACAGCCAGGCTTGGAAATGGTGGCTTCGAACGGGTACAGGTTGACCGCAACCAGGTCGATCGGCTTGATACCGTGCTCGCTCATGATGGCGTCGTCGGTACCGCGACGGCCGAGGATGCCGCCGTGGATTTTCGGGTGCAGGGTCTTGACCCGGCCATCCATCATTTCGGCGAAGCCGGTGTAGTCGGCCACTTCCACCGCGTTCACGCCGTTGTCCTTGAGCAGCTTGTAGGTGCCGCCGGTGGACAGGATCTCGACACCGAGCTGCTGCAGCTCACGGGCGAATTCGAGGATACCGGTCTTGTCGGAGACGCTGATCAGGGCGCGGCGGACTGGCAGGCGGGTAGTCTGGTCGGTCATTTCGGGTTCCAATAACGCGGTGGAGTCAGCAAAAAAGGCGCCTCTGTTCAGGGAGCCGCCTTTTCTGGATGGGATTCTGGCTTACAACAAGTCGTACTGCTTGAGCTTCTTGCGCAGGGTGCCTCGGTTCAGCCCGAGCATCTCGCTGGCCTTGGTCTGGTTGCCCTTCACGTAGTTCATCACGCTTTCGAGCAGGGGCGCCTCGACTTCGGAGAGCACCAGGTTGTACACGTCCGTCACGGTCGCGCCTTCCAGGTGGGCGAAGTAGTTGTGCAGCGCCTTCTCGACGCTGTCGCGAAGGGTCTGGCCCTCTTCGCTCGGCGTGTTGAGGTGCTGTTTCAGGTTGGCGTTGTCGCTCACGGGCGTTGTTCCACTCACAAATGTCTCGGTCATCATCGTCATGCGGCCACCCCTTGTCCGTCCTCTGTCTCAAGGCTCTGTCGACGTTCGCTGAAAAACGCGCGAACGTTGGCGCACTGCGCTTGTGTGTCTTCCAAAGCGTTGAACCGGGAGCGAAACTCCTTGCCGCCGGGTCGTGTTGCCAGGTACCAGCCAACGTGCTTGCGGGCGATACGAACGCCCATCACATCGCCATAGAAGGCATGCAGCGCGGCCAGGTGCTCCAGCAGGATGCGTTCCACTTCGTCCAGCTGCGGCGCTGGCAAATGTTCGCCAGTGCGCAGGTAATGCTCGATCTCGCGAAAGATCCATGGCCGCCCCTGGGCAGCCCGGCCAATCAGCAGGCCATCGACCCCGGTGGCGTCCAGCACCGCTCGGGCCTTTTCTGGCGAAGTGATATCGCCGTTGGCAAAAACCGGGATTGACACCGCCTGCTTGATGGCAGCGATGGTGTCGTATTCGGCATCGCCGGTGTACAGGTCGGCGCGTGTGCGGCCATGCACCGCCAGCGCCTGGATGCCGGCCTGTTCAGCGATCTTCGCCACGTTCAGGCCGTTTTTGTTCGCCCGGTCCCAGCCGGTGCGGATCTTCAGGGTCACCGGAACGTCCACAGCGCCGACCACGGCATGGAGGATCTCACTGACCAAGGCTTCATCTCTCAATAAAGCAGAGCCTGCAGCTTTGTTGCAGACTTTTTTTGCCGGGCAGCCCATGTTGATATCGATGATCTGGGCACCCGCTTCGACGTTGGCCTTCGCCGCCGCCGCCATCATCTGCGCATCACCGCCGGCGATCTGCACCGAGCGTGGCTCGGGATCGCCTTCATGGATGCGGCGCAGGCTCGACTTGCGGCTGTTCCACAGGCTCATGTCGCTGCTGACCATTTCCGACACCACCATGCCGGCGCCCAGGCGCTGGCAAAGTGTACGGAAAGGCTGGTCCGTGACCCCGGCCATGGGCGCGAGGATCAGGTTGTTACGTAGTGTGTATTGGCCGATGCGTACCGCCGACATAGGTGATCCCTGTTGTGGGGCCGAATCTTGGAGTTCGAAAAAGGGTTGGCATGATACCCGCTCTCGGTGACCGGATAAAGATGGATTTGGATAAAATCTGAACAGTTGTCGGCTTATGACATTTGGTAAGCGCGGGGGCTTGTTACTGTGTTGCAGCCCCCGGCAAGCCGGCCCTTCATTCCGGCGAACGGAAGCTCAGGCTGTAATTCACGGCCTTCGGCCCCGGGTCGAGGATGTCCAGGGCGATGTGGATTGGCGTCTGGCTGGGCATTTCGCCACGCCCTGCCAGTTCGCCGGACAGGTACTCGCTGGGCTTGAAGCGACGGCTGGCGATCAGCTGGCCATTGAGGTCGGCGAAGCGCAGCTCCAGCAGCGGGAACGGCTGGGCGAAGGGTGCGCGGTTGTAGATGATCGCGTCGACGATCAATGCGCCCTTGAAGTCCGGGTGGCTACGCACCACCAGGTTGCTGCTCTTGATACGGGCAATGTCGACGCGGGTGGGTACCTGGCAGCCGACCATCGGGCAGATTTGCTGGAAGATCGGCCGATACTGGTCCTGGCGGGCCATTTCGTCGAAGTGGAACCACACGTACTGAAACGCCAGCAGGCCGGCGGCCAGCAGGGTCAGAAAACCCCACAGCAGGCGCTTGCCCCAGTTAGGCGCGGGCTTTTCCCAGCCCAGTTGCAGCGGATCGTCGACCACGTCGACCAGTGGCTCCTTGCGCGAGGGGCGTTCGGCTTTGCCGGTAAGGCCCGGTTCCAGGCGCTCCCCGGGCAGTACCTCGACGGGTTCGTCGTCGCGCGCCGACAGGTGCAGCGCCAGCGGCTCATCGTCGCGGGCACTCAGGCCTCTTTCCGGGGTTTCGTCATCGCTGGCGCGCAGCGGTTCGCCGAATGCGGGCTGTTCATCGGTTTCGGCCGCGCGGTGCGCGGGCGGCTCGTCTTCGATGTCCAGGTCAAGGTTGCTGCCCAGGGTCGGCTCGGTGCGCTCGCCGGGTGCAGGGCCCAGGTCCAGCTCAAGGGGTTCCGGCTGCAGCAATACTGGGGCGGGCTCTGCCGGGTGCTGCTGCTCGAAGGGCTCATCGGTGGCCGTGCCGAACAGGTCGTCTGCGTGCTCGTCCAGGTGCAGTTCGTCGCGCCGTGCCTGCAGCCCGTCATCCTGGCTGGCCGGGCGTGTCGGGGCGGTTTGGCCGCGACGCTCCAGGCGTTCCAGTTCCTTGTCGAGGTCAAGCTCGTCCAGCGCCTGGGCGGTAAGCGCCCAGTCCTGGTCAAGGGTACTGCTGCGTACTTCGACGGTAGGCTCAGGGGTACTGGCAGGCTCGATCAGCGGCTCGGCAGGCGCGGCAGGTGCCGGCGCAGGTGCCGCAGCCGCGCTGGCGGTACCGGCACGGTTCTGCTCCAGCAACTGCTTGGCGGCGTTGAACACCTGCAGGCAGTGACCGCAGCGCACCACGCCACGGGCCACGCTCAGCTGGTGGTGGGTGACGCGAAAGCTGGTCTGGCAATGCGGGCACTGGGTGACGAAACTGTCGGTCATGCGGCAATCCGGGAGCTGTGCAGAAAAGTATTCTAGGCCCGCTTAGCGGCGCCGACCACTGATGCGCACCCAGCCGTCGCGCACGACGATAGGGTCCAGATCAAAGTCGGCGGCGTAGGCGGCGGCTACTTCCTCGCCCTGCTCGGCAAGGATACCCGACAGCGCCAGCAGGCCACCTGGGCGAACCAGGCCGGACAACTGCGGTGCCAGCGACACCAGTGGGCCGGCGAGGATGTTGGCGACCAGTACGTCGGCCTGCATCGCTGGCATGTGCTCGGGCAGGTACAGTGCCAGCTTCTCATCGGCAACGCCGTTGCGCTGGGCATTGTCGCGCGAAGCCTCGATGGCCTGCACGTCGATGTCGGTGCCTACCGCTTCACGGGCGCCCAGCAGCAGTGCGGCGATGGCGAGGATGCCCGAGCCGCAGCCAAAGTCCAGCACCTGGGTGCCGTCGAGTTGCTGGCCGTCGAGCCATTCCAGGCACAGAGCCGTGGTGGGGTGGGTGCCGGTACCGAAGGCCAGGCCTGGGTCGAGCAACAGGTTGACGGCATCTTTTTCCGGGGCTTCGTGCCAGCTAGGCACGATCCACAGACGGCGGCCGAAGCGCATCGGCTGGAAGTTGTCCATCCAGCTGCGTTCCCAGTCCTGGTCCTCGATCACCTCGGCTTGGTGTTCGGGCAGCTCGGCGCCAGTCAGCAAGCGCAGGTGGGCGAACACCTGCTCTGGGTCGGCATCGGCCTCGAACAGGGCCAGCAGGTGGGTGTGCGACCACAGCGGTGTGGTGTTGAGGTCGGGTTCGAAGATCGGTTGATCTTCGGCATCCATGAACGTGACCGAGACGGCGCCTACTTCAAGCAGGGCGTCTTCGTAGGTTTCGGCTTGTTCCGGGCTGATGGCCAGGCGTACTTGCAGCCAGGGCATGGCGGGCACCTTTGGTAAATCGACAGGGGCAGCCCTTGGCTGCGCGAAGGCTGGCAGTTTACGCGAGTGCGCAGGGTTTGTAGAGGAGGCCGGGCGCACACCCTGTGGGAGCGGCTTTAGCCGCGAACACCGGCAACGCCGGTGCCATGCCACGCAGCGGATGCTTCGCGGGTGAGCCCGCCCCCACAAGTACCGTGCGGCCTAGACGAAGCAGAGCGAGAGCGACTCCGCTATATAAGCAGGCTTTTCTTCGCCGTCGATCTCCAGCGTGGCAATCGCCTTGAGCAGCCACTGCCCCGGCTTCTTCTCCACCACCTCGGCCAGGTCCACCTTCAGCCGAACCTGGCTGTCTACCTTGACCGGCTGGATGAAGCGCACGCTGTCCAGCCCGTAGTTCACCACCATCTTCAGCCCTTGTGGCAGGACCAGGATGTCCTCGATCAGTTTGGGAATCAGTGACAAGGTCAGGAACCCGTGGGCGATCGTGCCGCCAAACGGGGTTTTTGCCGCTTTTTCAGGGTCGACATGGATGAACTGGAAGTCGCCAGTCGCCTCGGCGAACAGGTTGATGCGCTGCTGGTCGATCTTCAGCCAGGCAGAGCGGCCCAGTTCCTTACCAACGTACTGCGAAAGCTCTGTAACCGGTACATAGGGCATCGCGGACTCTCCGGGTTGTCAGTTGGTACGAAAGTGCAAGATCAGCACGGCGAACCGTTTCAGTCAAGTTGCCTGCTTTTCGGCGAATATCGGTCTATAGCCGCGCGTGCTTATAATGGCGGCCATGCCCGAGGGAGATGCTTATGCTGTTGCGTGGTTTGACCTGGCTGGTGCTGTTCCAGCTTTTGGGGACGGCGATCAATCACCTGTTTGTGCCGTTCTTGCCTGGGCCGATCATCGGCCTGTTGTTGCTGCTGTTCTTCCTCATGGCTCGCGGCGAGGTGGGCAAGCCGCTGAACGAGGCCGCCAGTAGCCTGTTGCGCTACTTGCCGCTGTTGCTGGTGCCGCCGGCAGTGGGGGTGATGGTGTATGCCAAGGACATTGCCGCCGACTTCTGGGCGATTGCCGGGGCCTTGCTGATTTCTTGTCTGATGACCCTGGTGTTCGTCGGTGTGCTGATGCAAAAGCTCATCCATCGCCAGGGCAAGCGTGAGGAGCAGCCATGATGCTCGACTGGCAAGGTGCACTCGATGCGGTCGTGCATCACCCGTTGTTCGGCATCGGCATCACCCTTGGGGCCTACCAGGTGGTGCTGGCAGCCTACGAGAAAACCCGCTGGATCTTCCTGCAACCTGTACTGGTATCGATGTTGCTGGTGATCGGTGTGCTGCTGTTGTGTGGCATCGATTACAGGGAATACCGCAAGAGCACCGAAATCATGAACATCCTGCTGGGGCCCGCCACCGTGGCCTTGGCTGTACCGCTCTATCTCAACCTACGGCGTATCCGCCAGCTGTTCTGGCCGACATTTACTACGCTGGTAGTCGGAGGCCTGTTCGCCACGCTCTGTTGCCTGGTGCTGGGCTGGTGGTTCGGTGCCGAGCACATGATCCTGATGACCATGGCGCCAAAGTCGGTCACCTCGCCGATCGCCATGCTGGTCGCCGAGCAAATTGGCGGTGTGGCGGCCCTGGCAGCGGTGTTCGTGCTGATTACCGGGGTAATCGGGGCCATCTTCGGCCCGGCCCTGCTAAGCCGCTTTGGCGTGCACAGCCCCGAGGCGCGCGGCATGTCGCTGGGGGTGACTGCACACGCGGTGGGCACTTCGGTGGCCCTGCAGGAAAGTGACGAATGCGGCGCCTTTGCCGCGCTGGCGATGAGCCTGATGGGCGTGGCCACGGCGGTGTTCCTGCCGCTGGCAGTCAGCCTGGTGGCTTGAGGAGTTGTGATGACGCTACCGCTGTTTCCGCTCAATACCGTGTTGTTTCCCGGCTGCTTTCTCGATTTGCAGATTTTCGAGGCGCGCTACCTGGACATGATCGGGCGCTGCATGAAGCAGGGCGAAGGTTTTGGTGTGGTGTGCATCCTTGAAGGGGAGCAGGTCGGCAAGGCTCCGCCAGTGGTGGCCTCGATCGGCTGCGAGGCCGTCATTCGCGACTTCGTGCAGCAGGACAACGGCTTGCTGGGTATCCGTGTCGAGGGCGTGCGACGCTTCAATCTGGGAAGCACCGAAGTGCAGAAGGACCAGTTGCTGGTGGGGCAGGTGCAATGGCTGCCGGAGCAAGTGGACAGCCCGTTGCTCGAGGCCGATGACGACCTGATGGCGCTGTTGGTGGCGTTGGGCGAGCACCCCATGGTCGAGGCGCTGGACATGCCGCGCCCGGTGGATGGGCGTCAGGCGTTGGCCAATCAGCTGGCGTACCTGCTGCCGTTCATGGAAGAGGACAAGCTGGATCTGCTGGCAATCGATTCGCCGCAGCTACGGTTGGGGGAGATCCAAAAGCTGCTGGAGCGGATTCAGGGTGAGCTATTCGCCTGATGGTTCTGTTTTGCTTGTGCCTGCCCCTTCGCGGGTACTCCCCGAAGGGGCAGGCACTGGCGACCTCAATATTGGTACCTGAGCAAAGCCTGTGGCAGTGCATGCATGGCAAAGAACGCCAGCAAGGCCAGGCACGCCGGCAACACCAGCCACCACACCCGCAGCGGCAGGGCCGGTAGCGTCTGCTGGCGCTGTACCAGGGTCAGGCTAAGCGCGCACACGCAACATGCCAGCAAGGCCCCAGCTAGGATGTCGGTCGGCCAGTGCGCCCCCAGGTAAACCCGTGACAGGGCAATCGCCAGCGCCGGAATACAACCCAGCATCACCCAGGTCAGGCGCATTCGTGGCGGCTGTCCGCGCCCGGCCAGCACTGCCATCACCAGAAAGAACGCGAACGACGCCGAACTGTGCCCGCTGGGCATGCTGTAGCTGGTCAGCGGGTCGGTCAACACTTCCGGCCGGGCCCGGGCAAACAGCCATTTCAGGGTGCCGTTGGCGATCGCCGTGCCCATCAGTGCGCCGGCGGCGAAAAACGCATGCCGCCACTGACGGGCAAGCAGCAGCAGGCCGGTCAGCAGGCCGCCGAGGAACAGTTGGGTGCGGAAGTCGCCCAGCCGCGTCACCAGGACCACAATGCCATCGATGGCCTGGCTGCGATGTTCCTGCACCAGTGTCATCACCCCTTGGTCGAACTCATGCAGGTAGGGCCAGCCGAGGAACACGCCGACCAGGGCGATGAAACTGAGGGCGGCCACCAGCCGAGTACCGTGGCGCTGGTCACGCAGGCTACTGTTCAGGCTCAGGCCAATCAGCACCGCCAGGGTACCGGCGATGATCCCGGCATCCAGCCAGAAGCCTTCTGGCAGAGGCAGGCGCATGGCAGCACCGGTGGCCCAGCCGGGCAGTAAATACGCGACCGACCAGCCGGCGCCCGCCACCAGGCTGACGGCGATGAAGCGCGGCAGTGGCATGTCGAACATGCCGGCGACCATGGGCAGCATGGGCCGCAGCGGACCGATGAAGCGGCCTACCAGCAGGCTGGCAATGCCATAGCGCTGGAAGTAGCTTTCGGCGCTGCCGATCCATTCCGGGTGGTGACGCAGCAGGGGCAGGCGGCGGATGTTCTGGTGGAAGTACTTGCCCACCGTGTATGACAAGGCGTCGCCCAGCAGGCCACCTAGAAAGCCCAGCAGCAAGGTTTCGCCCAGGGTGAATGCGCCGCTGCCGGCCAGTACCGCGACGGCGAACAGCAGCACGGTGCCTGGCACGATGATGCCGGCGATGGCCAGGCATTCAATGCAGGCGATCAGGAAAATCGCCAGGCCAAGCCACTGGGGGTTGGCGCTTAGCCAGCCGGTCAGGCTGTCGAGCCATTGGCCCATGTTCAGCTTCCTTGTTCGAGAATGAAGAAGTCACGGCCTTCGACTTGGCCGCGACGTAACGGGTTCCGCGTGCAGAAGCGCGCGTACTCGGCGTCGACGAAGCGGTACGGGAGGTGCTCGTCGCGCCCGTGTGGGATGCCCAGGCGGGCGGCCTGGATCACCCGGGGCACGGCGTTGCCACAATCCTCGACGTACAGGCGTTCGGCGTCGAAACGCTGGGCGTCCCAGTGCGGTACTTTCAGGCCCAGGGCCCGGCACAGCAGGGTCTGGCCGGCGCACAGGCGCTCATCCGGGCGCAGCTTGCCGCTGGCGTCGGGGTTGTTCAGCTGCATCTGCGCCAGGCTGTTGGGCCCCGAGAGGGCGTCCTGCCAAGGATAGGCAGACTTGATCAGCACCGCGTTACCCGGCCCGTGAGCGCTGAAGTTCAGCGAGTCGCCGCCGCGGGCGTAGTACATGTAGATATGCCCGCCATCAAGGAACAGCGCCTTGCGCTTTTCGGTGTAGCCGAGCGAGGCGTGGCTGCCTTTGTCGGTGAGGTAGTAGGCCTCGGTCTCGATGATCCGCGCAGCCAGCCACAGGTCGCCGTGGCGATGGCGGATAACCTTGCCGAGCAGGCCCTTGGCCACGGTTTGGGCATCACGGTCGAAAAAGCTGTCGGGCAGGGCTGGCATGCGGACGGTTCGTGGCTGGGGAGGCGGGATGATAGCAATGAATGGCTTAATCGAGGCTGAATCGATCGTGATGTTGGCAGTGTCGTTGTAAGGGGGCAGGCCTTATGAAAGCCCTGTGGGCGTGGGCGTGCCCGCGAAAAGGCCACAACGGATGGTGATTTTTTCGATAACCCTGGTTACATCTTTCCTGCCCATTGCCCCTGCCATTTTCTACCATCCGCCACCCGCCGCTGGGCGTACACCTGCGCGGCAGTTATAATCAGCCGATTTCCCCTTCGCCAAGACACCGAACCCATGACTGAGTCCGTTCTTGACTATATGACCCGCCTGGGTCGCGCTGCCCGTGAGGCTTCCCGGGTGATCGGCCGTGCCAGCACCGCGCAGAAGAACCGCGCCCTGCAAGCCGCCGCCGACGCGCTGGACGCCGCCCGTGCCGAGCTCACTGCTGCCAATGAGCTGGACCTGGCCGCCGGCCGCGCCAATGGCCTGGAGCCAGCGCTGCTCGACCGCCTGGCGCTGACCCCGGCACGCATCGACGGCATGATCACCGGCCTGCGCCAGGTGGCCAGCCTGCCGGACCCGGTCGGTGCCATCCGCGACATGAGCTACCGCCCATCGGGTATTCAGGTCGGCAAAATGCGCACGCCGCTGGGGGTGATCGGGATCATCTACGAGTCGCGCCCGAACGTGACCATCGATGCCGCCAGCCTGTGCCTGAAGTCGGGTAACGCGACCATCCTGCGTGGCGGCTCCGAAGCCATCCATTCCAACCGCGCCATTGCCACCTGCATCCAGCGTGGCCTGGCCGAAGCCGGCTTGCCGGCAGCCGTGGTGCAGGTGGTCGAGACCACTGACCGCGAAGCCGTGGGCGCGCTGATCAGCATGCCGCAATTCGTCGATGTCATCGTGCCGCGCGGCGGCCGTGGCCTGATCGAACGCATCAGCCGCGATGCCCGCGTACCGGTGATCAAGCACCTGGACGGCATCTGCCACGTTTATGTCAGCCAGCATGCCGACCTGGACAAGGCCTGGAATGTGGCCTTCAACGCCAAGACCTACCGCTACGGCATTTGCGGGGCCATGGAAACCCTGCTGGTCGACCAGCGGGTGGCGGAGCGCTTCCTGCCGGAAATGGCCCGCCGCTTCCAGGAGAAGGGCGTGGAGCTGCGTGGCTGCGAGCGTACTCGCGCGCTGGTCGAGGCCAAACCGGCCACTGAAGACGACTGGCACACCGAGTACCTGGACGCGATCCTGTCGATCCGCGTCGTCGATGGCCTGGACCAGGCCATCGAGCACATCAACCACTATGGCTCGCACCACACCGACTCGATCATCAGCGAACACCAGGGTGAAGCCCGCCAGTTCATGGCTGAAGTCGATTCGGCGTCGGTCATGCTCAACACTCCGACCTGCTTTGCCGACGGCTTCGAGTACGGCCTGGGCGCGGAAATCGGTATTTCCACCGACAAGCTGCATGCCCGTGGCCCGGTCGGCCTGGAAGGCCTGACCTGCGAGAAGTACGTGGTAATCGGTGACGGCCAGCTGCGCGGCCAGGGGACCTGCTGAGTTGAGCAAGGCCCAGGCAGTCCGGCGCATCGGCATTCTAGGCGGCACCTTCGACCCCGTGCATATCGGCCACCTGCGCAGCGCGCTGGAAGTGGCCGAGCTCATGGGGCTGGACGAGTTGCGCCTGTTGCCCAATGCCCGGCCGCCACACCGCGACACGCCACAGGTGGCCGCGCAGGATCGCCTGGCCATGGTGCGTGAAGCGGTGCAGGGCGTCGCTTGCCTGAGCGTCGACGCCCGCGAGCTGGAGCGCGACAAGCCGTCGTACACCATCGATACGCTGGAATCGATCCGCGCCGAACTGGCCGGCAACGACCAGCTGTTCCTGGTGCTGGGCTGGGATGCCTTTTGTGGCCTGCCTGCCTGGCACCGCTGGGAAGAGTTGCTGCAACACTGTCACATCCTGGTGCTGCAACGCCCGGATGCCGACGTAGAACCCCCTGACGAGCTGCGCAACCTGCTGGCTGCGCGCTCGGAGAGCGATCCCACCGCCATGTCCGGCCCGGCGGGAAATATTTCGTTCGTCTGGCAGACGCCGCTTGCGGTGTCGGCTACACAGATCCGACAGCTGCTGGCCAGCGGCAAATCGGTGAGGTTCCTGGTGCCGGACGCCGTACTGGCCTATATCGAGGCGCACGAACTGTATCGTGCGCCCAACTGACGGTGCCTCTGGCGCCTCATCCAACGAGTTGAACGAGTTTTTTATGACCAAGCAAAAAATTTACGGCGAAGAACTGGTCGCAGTGACCAAGGCAGCGCTGGAAGACGTCAAGGCCCAGGACATCCAGGTCATCGACGTGCGCGAAAAGCACAGCCTGACCGACTACATGATCATTGCCACCGGTACCTCCAACCGCCAGATCAACGCGATGGCCGAAAAGGTCCGTGAAGCGGTCAAGGCCAAGGGCGCCCAGCCACTGGGTGAAGAAGGCAAAGGCGACAGCGACTGGGTGCTGCTGGACCTGAACGACGTCATCGTGCACATGATGACCGCCGCTGCCCGCCAGTTCTACGACCTGGAGCGTCTGTGGCAGGGTGCCGAGCAAAGCCGTGCCGCCGATGGCAAGCACCACAGCCCGGACCATGCTCACGAGTACTCCGACAAGCTCAAAGACCGCGAATAAGGAAAGCGCTGTGCGTCTGCGCCTGATTGCGGTCGGCTCGCGCATGCCCAAGTGGGTCGAGGAAGGCTGGCATGAATATGCCAAGCGCCTGCCCACCGAGCTGTCGCTGGAGCTGGTGGAAATCCCGCTGAATACCCGTGGCAAGAATGCCGACGTCGCTCGCCTGATCCGTCAGGAGGGCGAAGCCATGCTGAGCAAGGTGCAGCCTGGGGAACGCATTGTCACCCTCGAGGTCCATGGCAAGCCCTGGAGTACCGAGCAGCTGGCCACCGAGCTGGACCGCTGGCGCCTGGATGCGCGCACGGTGAATTTGATGGTGGGTGGCCCGGAAGGCCTGGCGCCCGAGGTTTGCGCGCGCGCCGAGCAACGTTGGTCGCTGTCGCCGCTGACTTTGCCGCACCCGTTGGTAAGGATACTCATCGGCGAGCAGATCTACCGCGCCTGGACCGTGCTGTCCGGGCACCCTTACCACAAATGAGCCTGTAAGCAGTCCGATGTCGCAGCCGATCCGTCTCAAGGACCACGAGAAAGACGCCCGCCTGGTGCGCAACCGCGTCGTGGTCGGCGCGGTGGCGATCATGCTGCTTATTTGCGTGCTGATTGCGCGGCTGTACTACCTGCAGATCATCCAGTACGACTACCACTCCACGCTGTCGGAAAACAATCGGGTGCACGTGCAGCCGATCCCGCCGACCCGCGGGCTGATCTTCGACCGCAATGGGGTGATCGTCGCCGATAACCGGCCCAGCTTCAGCCTGTCGATGACCCGCGAACGCGCGGGTAACTGGCAGGAAGTGCTGGATACCATCGTTGAAGTGCTGGAGCTGACCGACGACGACCGCGCCCTGTTCGAGAAGCGCATGCGCCAGGGCCGCCGGCCGTTCGAGCCGGTGCCGATCCTGTTCGAGCTCAACGAAGAGCAGATCGCCCGGGTGGCGGTAAACCAGTTCCGCCTGCCGGGCGTGGAAGTGGTGGCCCAGCTGGTGCGGCATTACCCGCAGGGTGCGCATTTCGCCCATTCGGTGGGTTATGTAGGGCGGATTAACGAGAAAGAGCTGAAAACGCTCGACCCGGTGAACTACAGCGGCACCCACCATATCGGCAAGACGGGCATCGAGCGCTTCTACGAAGATGCCCTGCACGGCCAGGTAGGTTACGAGGAAGTCGAGACCAACGCCCGTGGCCGTGTGCTGCGGGTGCTCAAGCGCACCGACCCGAAACCGGGCAAGGACATTGTGCTGAGCCTGGACATCAAGCTGCAGGAGGCTGCCGAGGCTGCCCTGGGTGGCCGACGCGGTGCGGTGGTGGCGCTCGACCCTCGGACCGGCGAGGTGCTGGCAATGGTCAGCCAGCCAAGCTTCGACCCCAACCTGTTCGTCACCGGCATCAGCTTCAAGGCCTATGCCGAGCTGCGCGATTCGATCGACCGGCCGTTGTTCAACCGCGTGCTGCGTGGCCTGTACCCACCGGGTTCGACCATCAAGCCGGCGGTGGCTATTGCTGGCTTGGACAGTGGCGTGGTCAATGCCAGCAGCCGGGTGTTCGACCCAGGCTATTACCAGTTGCCCAACTACGATCACAAATACCGTAACTGGAACCGCACCGGTGATGGCTGGGTTGACCTGGACACCGCCATCATGCGTTCCAACGACACCTACTTCTACGACCTTGCGCACAAGATGGGCATCGATCGGCTGTCCACCTACATGAACAAGTTCGGCATCGGCCAGCGGGTTTCCCTCGACATGTTCGAGGAGTCTGCCGGGTTGATGCCATCGCGCGAATGGAAGCGTGCCACCCGTCGCCAGGCTTGGTTCCCTGGCGAAACCCTGATTCTCGGCATCGGCCAGGGCTACATGCAGGCCACGCCGCTGCAACTGGCCCAAGCCACTGCGCTGATCGCCAACAAAGGCGTGTGGAACCGCCCACACCTGGCCAAGACCATCGAAGGCCAGCCGCCGGTGGACGACAACCCGATGGAAAACATCGTGCTGCGTGACAAGTCCGACTGGGCCAAGGTCACCCATGGCATGGAGCAGGTGATGCACAACGCCCGTGGTACCGCGCGCAAGGCCGCTGCCGGTGCTCAGTACCGCATTGCCGGCAAGAGCGGTACCGCCCAGGTGGTGGCGATCAAGCAGGGCGAGAAGTACGACCGTAACAAGCTTCAGGAGCGCCACCGCGACCACGCGTTGTTCGTCGCCTTCGCCCCGGCCGAGGCCCCGAAAATCGTGGTGTCGGTGATGGTCGAGAACGGTGAGTCCGGTTCTGGTGTCGCCGCGCCGGTGGTACGCCAGATCATGGACGCCTGGCTGCTCGACGAAAATGGCCGGCTCAAGCCCGAGTTCGCGCCTGCCACCGTTACCCAGGAATCGCCTCTGTGATGAACAATTTCGATCGCATGCTCTCCAGCGAGGATGTGATGCGTCGGCGCGCCAGCTTTCTGCAGCGCATCCATGTCGACGGCCCCCTGCTGATCATTCTGCTGACCCTTGCGGCTGGCAGCCTGTTCGTCCTTTATTCGGCCAGTGGCAAGAACTGGGACCTGCTGCTCAAGCAGGCCACCTCGTTCGGCATCGGCCTGGTGTCGATGTTCGTCATCGCCCAGCTGGAGCCGCGCTTCATGGCCCGCTGGGTGCCGCTGGCCTACCTGGCCGGGGTGCTGTTGCTGGTAGTGGTGGACGTGATGGGCCACAACGCCATGGGCGCCACGCGCTGGATCAACATCCCCGGGGTGATTCGCTTCCAGCCCTCGGAGTTCATGAAGATCATCATGCCGGCGACCATCGCCTGGTACCTGTCCAAACGCACCTTGCCGCCGCATTTGAAGCACGTGGCAATCAGCCTGGTGCTGATTGGCGTGCCGTTCATCCTGATCGTGCGTCAGCCCGACCTGGGCACAGCCTTGCTGATTCTCGCCTCCGGCGCCTTCGTGCTGTTCATGGGTGGCCTGCGCTGGCGCTGGATCCTCAGCGTGCTGGCCGCGACGGTGCCGGTGGCGGTGGCGATGTGGTTCTTCGTCATGCACGACTACCAGAAGCAGCGGGTGCTGACCTTCCTCGACCCGGAAAGCGACCCGTTGGGCACCGGTTGGAACATCATCCAGTCCAAGGCGGCGATCGGCTCGGGCGGCGTGTTCGGCAAGGGCTGGCTGCTCGGCACTCAGTCGCACCTGGACTTCCTGCCGGAAAGCCACACCGACTTCATCATCGCCGTGCTTGGTGAGGAATTCGGCCTGGTCGGTATCTGCCTGCTGTTGATCGTCTACCTGCTGCTGATCGGCCGTGGCCTGATGATCACCGCCCAGGCACAGACCCTGTTTGGCAAGCTGCTTGCGGGCAGCCTGACCATGACCTTTTTTGTATACGTGTTCGTCAATATCGGAATGGTCAGCGGCCTTCTGCCCGTGGTGGGCGTGCCGCTGCCTTTCATCAGTTATGGCGGAACATCGTTGGTGACGCTGCTTTCAGCGTTTGGCGTTCTGATGTCGATCCATACACACCGCAAATGGATCGCGCAGGTTTGAATAAGGTGAACAATTTCATGCAAGCAGTGCGTAACTGGGCTGCCCGTTGTGCGCCGTGGATCGGTGCGGTGGGCCTGTTCGGCGCTGTACAGCTGGCCCATGCCGGTGATTACGAGGGCTCGCCGCAGGTAACCGAGTTCGTTGGCGAAATGAGCCGCGACTATGGTTTTGCCCCTGAGCAACTGATGGGCGTGTTCCGTGAGGTACAGCGCAAGCAGTCGATCCTCGACGCCATTTCGCGCCCGGCCGAACGGGTAAAACCGTGGAAGGACTACCGGCCGATGTTCCTCACCGATGCGCGCATTGCCCGCGGTGTGGACTTCTGGCGCCAGCACGAAGCGGTATTGGCGCGTGCCGAGCAGGAATACGGCGTACCGGCGCAGTACATTGTCGCGATCATCGGCGTGGAAACCTTCTTCGGCCGCAATACCGGCAACTACCGCGTGATCGACGCCCTGTCGACCTTGGGCTTCGACTACCCGCCACGGGCCGAATTCTTCCGCAAGGAGCTGCGCGAGTTCCTGCTGCTGGCGCGTGAGGAACAGCTCGACCCCTTGACGCTCAAGGGCTCGTACGCCGGCGCCATGGGCTTGCCGCAGTTCATGCCAAGCAGTTTTCGCAACTACGCGGTGGACTTCGACGGCGACGGTCATATCAATATCTGGAACAACCCGGACGATGCCATCGGCAGCGTGGCCAGCTACTTCAAGCGCCACGGCTGGGTGGCTGGTGAGGGTGTGGTCAGCCGTGCCTGGATCGAAGGTGAGCGCGCAGACGAAGGCCTGACTACCGGCATCGAGCCGGTGAAAACGGTAGGGGAGTTGCGCGGGCTTGGCTGGTCGGTTCATGATTCGCTGCGCGATGATCTGCCGGTTACCGCCTTCCGTCTCGAGGGCGACAACGGCCCCGAGTACTGGATGGGCCTGAAGAACTTCTATGCGATCACTCGCTACAACCGCAGCGTGATGTATGCCATGGCGGTGCATCAGCTCGCGGAACAGCTGGTTCAAGTACGGGGCGTCAAGTAATGCGTGCAATCATCTCTGGCAACGCTTTCAAGCTGTTCACCTGCCTCGCCGTCGGCGTGGCGCTGGCCAGTTGCTCTTCCAACCGCCCGGCCCAGCAAAGCAGTGGCAATGTCGTGCGCAGCCAGCCGGGCCTGGACATCAACCGGGCGCACAAGGACGGCGCACCGTGGTGGGACGTGGATGTGAACAAGATCCCCGATGCCACGCCGACCGTGCATACCGGCAACTACAAGGCCAACCCGTACACGGTGCTGGGCAAGACGTACTACCCGATGCAGGACTCGCGCAACTACCGCGCCGAGGGCACGGCGTCGTGGTATGGCACCAAGTTCCACGGGCAAAACACCGCTAACGGCGAGCTGTACGACCTGTATGGCATGAGCGCGGCGCACAAGACCCTGCCGCTGCCGGCCTATGTGCGGGTGACCAACCTGGCCAACGGCCGTAGCGTGATCCTGCGGGTGAACGACCGTGGCCCGTTCTATTCCGACCGCATCATCGACCTGTCCTATGCCGCGGCGAAAAAGCTCGGCTATGCGGAGATCGGCACCGCGCACGTGCGCGTCGAGGGTATCGACCCGCAGCAGTGGTGGGCCCAGCGTGGCCAGACGCCGCCGATGGTGCTGAAAGAGCCACAAGTGGCGCAGACCCAAGCGATCCCGGCCAGCACCGGGCGCGTCGAGCAATGGACCCCGCCGCCACAGCAGCATGCGGCGCCGGTGGTGCCGGTTCAGGTAGGTGGCAACAATGTACCCGGCGGCAACGGCGGCAGCTTCCTGCAGGTAGGCGCTTTCGCCAACCCGGACGCTGCCGAGTTGCTGCGCTCCAAGCTCAGCACCATGGTCAGCGCGCCGGTGTTCATCAGCTCGATCGTGCGAAACCAGCAGACCCTGCACCGCGTGCGCCTGGGGCCGATTGGCAGCCAAGGTGAGATCCAGCAAGCACAAGACAGCATCCGCCTGGCGAACTTGGGGCAGGCCAAGCTGGTCACAGCTGACTGACTGTGGAAGCGGGCTTGCCCGGTCCCGCAGGGCAACTCCAAACTGTCGGTTTTGTCATGAATTGCCGGGCGCGCCCATGTACAATGACGGCTTTTGCCCGCAGCGACATAAAGCCGCACGTTCGCGGGCCAGGCCACTGGCCATAAAACTAGACTGACTGGCGCTGGGCACATGATCTTGCCCAGGGAACATCTCAGACCATTAGCGATTTTCGAGAGACGGATGAACATCACCAACCTTGCCAAACGACTTTGCCTGCCTGTACTGCTGATGATCACGCCTGCCGCCTTCGCGGCAGAGCAGATGACGCCGGCGCCACCACAACTGGCAGCCAAGTCCTACGTACTCATGGACGCGTCCAGCGGCAACGTGCTGGTCGAGAACAACGGTGACGAGCGCCTGCCGCCAGCCAGCCTGACCAAGCTGATGACCGCCTACATCGCCACCCTGGACATCCGCCGTGGCCAAATCGGTGAGAACGACCCGGTTACCGTCAGCGAAAACGCCTGGCGTACCGGCGGTTCGCGCATGTTCATCAAGGTTGGCAGCCAGGTGACTGTCAGCGACCTGCTGCACGGCATCATCATTCAGTCCGGTAACGACGCCTCGGTCGCCTTGTCCGAGCACATCGCCGGCAGCGAAGATGCGTTTGCCGACATGATGAACAAGACGGCTGCCGACCTGGGCATGACCAACAGCCACTTCATGAACCCGACTGGCCTGCCGAACCCGGAGCACTACTCGTCGGCGCACGACATGGCGACCCTGGCCCGCGCGATCATCACCGTCGACCCGGCTCACTACGCGATCTACTCGCAGAAAGAGTTCTTCTGGAACAACATCAAGCAGCCCAACCGCAACCTGCTGCTGTGGCGTGACAAGACCGTCGATGGCCTGAAAACCGGCCACACCGACGAAGCCGGCTACTGCATGGTGGCTTCGGCCGTTCGTGACGGCCAGCGCCTGATCGCCGTGGTGTTCGGCACCAACAGCGAGCAGTCGCGTGCTGCCGAGACCCAAAAGCTGCTGACCTATGGCTTCCGCTTCTTCGAAACCCAGACCTTCTACCAGAAGGGCACCGAGCTGACCCAGGCTCCGGTCTGGAAGGGCGCCACCGGCCAGATCAAGGCTGGCCTGGCTGACGACCTCACCATGACTATGCCTAAAGGCCAATTGAAGCGCCTGCAGGCTTCGATGACCATGAACCCGCAGCTCACCGCACCGATCGCCAAAGGTGACGTGATCGGCAAAGTGGAAGTCAAACTGGACGAGAAAGTGGTTCACAGCGCCGACCTGATCGCCCTCGATGGCGTCGAGGAAGGTGGTTTCTTCCGCCGTATGTGGGATAGCATCCGTCTATTCTTCTACGGGTTGTTCAACTGATACGTGACCTGCATGCCCCCGCGTATCTCGCGGGGGCGTTGTTGTTGCCACGGCTTACGAGGCCGTTTCCGCCATGAGCGAACCAGACGTCAAGTCGCATAAGATCGAATTCCCTTGCGACGATTACCCGATCAAGGTAATCGGCGATACCGTTGTCGGTTTCAAGGACACGGTCATCGAGATTCTCAGCAAGCACGCCAAAGTCGACCTTTCCACCCTGGCCGAACGCCAGAGCAAGGAAGGCAAGTACACCACCGTGCAATTGCACATCGTTGCCGAAAGCGAGAACCAGCTGCACGATATCAACAGCGCCCTGCGCGCTACCGGCATCGTGAAAATGGTGCTCTGATGTCCGCTTGCCTCGGTTTTCGCGAGCTTGGCCTGCAGCCCTATGAACCGGTGCTGGAGGCCATGCGCCGTTTTACCGAGCAGCGCAGCCCGGACAGCCAGGATGAAATCTGGCTGGTCGAGCACCCCGCGGTCTTCACCCAGGGCCAGGCTGGCAAGGCCGAGCACCTGCTGGTGCCGGGCGACATCCCGGTGGTGCAGACTGACCGCGGTGGCCAGGTGACCTATCATGGCCCCGGTCAGCAGGTGGCCTACCTGCTGCTGGACGTGCGCCGGCTGGGCTTTGGCGTGCGTGAGCTGGTCAGCCGTATCGAACAGGCCTTGATCGGCCTGCTCGCCAGTTACGACGTGCAGGCATCGGCCAAGCCCGATGCTCCGGGCGTCTATGTCGATGGAGCGAAAATCGCCTCCCTCGGCCTGCGAATCCGCAACGGCCGTTCGTTCCACGGCCTTGCCCTGAACGTGGACATGGACCTTGCGCCATTCCGCCGAATCAACCCCTGCGGCTATGCGGGGCTGGCCATGACCCAGCTGCGCGATCTGGCAGGCCCGATCGAACTCGACGAGGTCAGGACAAGGCTGCGCGGACAGCTGGTCAAGCACCTCGACTACGCTGAGCAGACGACCCTCACGGGCGGAATCGACTGAATATGACAACTGTGCAAGAAGCCGTGCCGAACCTGATACCTACCCAGGATGCCACCCCGCGCCCAGCGCCAAAGAAGGTGGAAGCTGGGGTCAAGCTGCGTGGCGCCGACAAGGTGGCGCGCATCCCGGTAAAAATCATCCCTACCGACGAGTTGCCGAAGAAGCCCGACTGGATCCGCGTGCGGATCCCGGTGTCGCCCGAGGTAGACCGCATCAAGCAACTGCTGCGCAAGCACAAGCTGCACAGCGTGTGCGAAGAGGCCTCCTGCCCGAACCTAGGCGAGTGCTTCTCCGGTGGTACCGCTACCTTCATGATCATGGGTGACATCTGCACCCGTCGTTGCCCGTTCTGCGACGTTGGCCACGGCCGGCCGAAACCGCTGGACCTGGACGAGCCGAAAAACCTGGCTGTCGCGATTGCCGACCTGCGCCTGAAGTATGTGGTGATCACCTCGGTGGACCGCGACGACCTGCGTGACGGCGGTGCCCAGCACTTTGCCGACTGCATCCGCGAAATCCGCGCATTGTCGCCGGGTGTGCAACTGGAAACCCTGGTGCCGGACTACCGTGGCCGCATGGACGTTGCGTTGGAGATCACCGCGCAAGAGCCGCCAGATGTGTTCAACCACAACCTCGAAACCGTACCGCGCCTGTACAAGGCCGCACGCCCAGGCTCGGACTACGACTGGTCGCTGGACCTGCTGCAGAAGTTCAAGCAGATGGTGCCGCACGTACCGACCAAGTCGGGCTTGATGCTCGGCCTGGGCGAGACCGACGAAGAAGTGATCGAGGTGATGCACCGCATGCGTGAGCATGAAATCGACATGCTCACCCTCGGCCAGTACCTGCAGCCATCGCGCAGCCACCTGCCGGTACAACGTTTCGTGCACCCGGACACCTTCGCCTGGTTCGCCGAAGAAGGTTACAAGATGGGCTTCAAGAACGTTGCCTCCGGCCCGCTGGTGCGCTCTTCGTACCACGCCGACCAACAGGCTCACGAAGCCAAGATCAAGCTCTGAGCCTAGCGCAGAGCGACCTATGCCGATGCACGCCGTAAGGCGGCATCGGCATTTTTGTTTGTGCCACACGCGCTGCAAGGAGCCGCGATGAATTGCGCCGAAACCTTTCAACCCAGCCTGCCAGCCGCACTGCCGGCCAACGCCTGCTTTGCCATTGTCGCCCCGGCGGGTGCGGCGCGTCTGGATACGCACAAGGTCAGCCAGTGGTTCGCTGACCGTGGCTACCGTTGTCGTATCTACCCGGGGGCCCTGCAAGCCCAGGGTTACCTGGCCGGGCCGGACCAACAGCGCCTGCAGGACCTGCACGATGCCTTTGCCGACCCGTCCATCGACGCCATCCTGTGCATGCGTGGGGGCTACGGCAGCATGCGCTTGCTCGACCAGCTCGACTTCGAGCTGGTTCGGCGCAACCCTAAGCCGTTGATCGGTTACAGCGACATCACTGCGTTGCACACGGCGATCTACCGGCATGCCGGGCTGGTTACCTTCCATGGGGGGATGCTCAATGCCGACCTGTTGGGGGCGAAGTTGCCACCGACCGAGTCGTCGTTGCTGGCGCAATTGGGCGGGCATGTGCGGGCAGGCGAGCAGATCGCGCACCCGGCGGACTATGCCTTGAGCAGTGTGTTGCCGGGAGCGGCCAGCGGGCCGCTGCTGGGCGGCAACCTGTCTATGTTGGGTGCGACCATGGGGACCCTTGCCGAACTGGATACCCAGGGGTGCATCCTGTTCATCGAGGACGTCAACGAGCCGTTGTACCGGGTGGACCGGTTGCTGACCCAGTTGCGTCTGGCAGGCAAGCTGGAAGGGGTGAAAGGTGTGCTGGTGGGGGACTTTGCCGGGATTACCACGGCGGCGTTGGCGCCGTTGCTGGAGGACACTTTCGCGCCGCTGGGTGTGCCGGTGCTGGCAGGGTGGCGCAGTGGGCATTGCGACCCGAATGTATGTTTGCCGCTGGGGGCTCGGGTCAGGCTGGACAGTGATCGGCAGAGCTTGGTGCTGGAGCAGGACTTGTACAAGGCTTGAGATTGCCGGGGCTGCGTTGCAGCCCATCGCGACACAAGGTCGCTCCCACCAGAGCGATGCGATCCTCCTGTGGGAGCGGCCCGGGCAATCTCACTGCTGGCGCAAGCTCTCGAGCAGCTTGTGGGTCGGGTATCCATCCGCCGGCCACCCCAGCCCCTGCTGGGCATTACGGATTGCCTTGCGGGTGTTGGCGCCGATAATGCCATCGGCATTGCCCGCATCATGCCCACGGCTGTTCAGCAGGTTCTGCAACTCCATGCGCTCGCTGCGGCTGAGCGGCAAGTCTTCCTTCGGCCAAGCGCCGGCAATGAAGCCCCAGCCGCTAAAGCGGTCACCCAACAGGCTCACTGCCAGCGCGTAGGACGACGAGTTGTTGTACTTGAGAATGGCGCGGAAGTTGTCCAGTACCAGGAACGCCGGCCCGCGCGCGCCAGCCGGCAGCAGCAGGGCGGCAGACAGCTGGTTGCTACCGGCCGGCAGCTGGGTGCCTGCTGGCAGTTTCACGCCCATCGCCAGCCATTCGCTCACCGGTTTGCGCAGCGCGCCATCGGCCTGCCAGAAGTCGAAACCAGCCGGCACCTGTACCTCGAAGCCCCACGGCTGACCACGCTTCCAGCCCGAGCTTTGCAGGTAATGCGCGGTCGAGGCCAGGGCGTCCGGTGTGCTGTTCCAGATGTCGCGGCGGCCATCACCGTCGAAGTCCACGGCATGGGTGTTGTAGGTGGTCGGGATGAACTGGGTCTGGCCCATGGCGCCGGCCCACGAACCGCGCATGGCCTCGGGCTGGATGTCGCCATGCTGAATGATCTGTAGCGCGGCGATGAGCTGGTCCTGGGCGAACTGCGGGCGGCGGCCCTCATAGGCCAGGGTGGCCAGCGAGCGGATCACCGACTTGTTGCCCTGGAACTGGCCAAAGTTGCTTTCCATGCCCCACACCGCGACCAGCACCTGGCGGTCGACGCCATAGCGTTGTTCGAGGCGGGTCAGCAGTTCGGCGTTCTGCTCCAGCAGCTTCTTGCCGTTGCGCACGCGCAGGGGCGATAGGGCGCCTTCGAGGTATTCCCATACCGGGCGGGTGAACTCCGGCTGGCTGCGGTCGGCCTTGATCACGTCCATATCGGGGGTGACGCCGAGGAAGGCTCGGTCGAAGGTGCTCGGCGAGATGCCGGCTTGCAGGGCTTGCTGGCGGAAGCCTGCCTGCCACTGGGCGAAGGTTTGCAGAGGCTGGATTTCAGTGCTGACGTCAGGCGTTGTGCCGGGCACAGTCACCACTGGAGCGGGTTGGGCAGGGGCCAGCGGCAGTGCGTCGGCGGCGGTGGGTTTTTCCGCGCAGGCCACAAGCAGGATGAAGCTGGAGGCCGCGATCAGCTGGCGGGTTTCCCAACGGGGGAGAAGACGGAAGAGCATGCACAGATCCAGAATTGCAGGTCAGGTGACGACCATACCATGCCTGCGCTTGCGATGCTTTCATGCCGCCAAAAAGTAGGAAGCCTCCCAATCTCTCGATTGGAAGGCTTCGCGGCGGTAGCTGCCTTTGCCCTTGTCGGGTTGTTCCTGGCGACAGCGGAACAGGGGCTGGGCGATGATCGACTTGGCCTTGTTGGGGCCGTGTTTTTTCGGCTTTTTGCTCATGGCGGGGTTCCCCGGTTGGGTGGGTTTCGGGGCGCACTGTAGGGCGTGGTGCGGGGTGGGGCCAATTGATTGTGTTTATGGCCGCGAAAGGGCTGCAAAGCAGCCCCCATTACTCAGGGGGGAGGGTCAGGCGCTGCCCAGCCATCAACAGTGATAGCCGCGCCAGGCCCGTCCAGGGCGATCCCTCGGCCTGGCCCTTGATTTGCGCATCGATGCGCTGGGCGTCCTGCAGCAACTGCGCCCAGCGCTGCGCCGAGAGGCGCTGCAGGGCCTTGCTGACCAGCGGCCTGCGTTTGTCCCAGACAGGCGGGCGGGCCTGGCTGAAGGCTTTGTCCAGCGGCACGCCCTGGCTGAACTGTTGGGCCAACCCAGCCAGCTGACGCAGCTCGCGGGCCAGGGCCCAGAGGATGACTGGCGGCTCCACACCCTCACCGCGCAAGCCTTCGAGCATGCGCAGCGCATGTGCAGCTTCGCCGTTGAGAATGGCATCGACCAGGCCGAAAACATCGAAGCGGGCACTGTCGGCCACGGCGGCCTGCACGGTTTCCACGGTGATCTGGCTGCCTTCGGCCAGCAATTTGAGCTTTTCGATTTCCTGCGCGGCTGCCAGCAGGTTGCCTTCCACACGGGCGGCAATCAGGTCGACGGCGTCACGCTGTGCTGATAAACCGGCCTGTTGCAGGCGCTGGTTGATCCACTGCGGCAACTGGTGCACATCCACCGGCCAGATCTGGATGAACTGGCAGTGGGCGCCTTCGATCAATGCCTTGCCCCACTTGGTCTTCTGCGCACTGCCGTCGAGCTTGGGCAGGCTGATCAGCAGCAGGGTGTCTTCGGCAGGGTTGGCGCAGTACTCCATCAGCGCGGCGGCGCCCTTGTCACCGGGCTTGCCCGAGGGCAGGCGCAGTTCCAGCAGGCGGCGTTGGGCGAACAGCGAGAGGCTGGCGCCAGCCTGGAGCAGCGTGCCCCAGTCGAAGTTGGCGTCGGCACTGAATACCTGGCGTTCGTCGAAACCTTGCTGCCGCGCGGCATTGCGGATGGCGTCGGCGGCTTCCTGGCACAGCAGCGGGTCGTCGCCGCTGACCACGTAGACCGGTGCCAGGGCGCCTTGCAGGTGCTTGTTGAGTTGGGCGGGGGCGAGCTTCATGGGGAACAGGCGGGGCACCCGAGGGCGCCCCGCACGGGCTTAGTTGCCCGGTACTTCCAGTGGCGATTGCTGAGGTGTTTCGGCTTGCTGGCGGCGGGCAGCCTCCAACGCGGCAGCTTCGGCTTTGGCGCGCTCGTCGGCTTTACGCTGCAGCTCGTCCAGCTGGGACGGGGTCAGCATTTGCAAACGCACGACCATGCCGTTGACCAGGTCGCGGCGCATTTCTTCACGGGCGCGGTTGGCTTCCTGCTCGGAACCGGTGATGTTCGAGCCGTCACGCACGTAGATCTTGCGCACTTCCAGCTTGTCGCTCATCAGCTCCAGGTTATTCAGGCCCTGGATGCTGTAGTTCAGCTCTGTGGTCAGCTCGTACTCGGCGGTACGGTTGCCACTGTTGTAAGTGGCCGAGCGCTCACGCTCCTGTTCGTTGGTCAGCACCAGGCGATACGGTGCACCTGCGTGCACGTTGACGCCGCTACGTTCCAGCACTTCACGCAGTTGAACCACGGTCGGGCCGTAGGCATTGCGTGCGCTGACGTCCATTTCCTTCACGCTCAGCTCGGTGGAGCCGGTGCCGCGCAGCTGGAAACCGCAGGCGCTCAGCATGACCGCCAGGCCGATTACCAGCAAATTGCGTTTGATCATGTTGTTGCTCCCTTGTGGGCCTGTTCCGCCCACCCGCAGCCAATGCGGGTGGGCGTTTTCATCAGTTGGCGACGATGTTGACCAGCTTGCCCGGTACCACGATGACCTTGCGGATGGTCAGACCATCAATGAAGCGCAGGACATTCTCGTTGCCGCGGGCAGCGGCCTCGACTTCTTCGCGGCTGGCAGCGGCAGGCATTTCGACCTGGCCGCGCAGTTTACCGTTGACCTGAACCACCAGGGTAATGGTGTCCTGCACCAGCGCTTGTTCGTCGACGCTCGGCCAGGCGGCATCGATCACCGACCCTGCGTGGCCCAGTTGCTGCCACAGCTCGTGGGAGATGTGCGGGGTGATCGGCGCCAGCAGCAAGGTGACGGCTTCCAGGCCTTCCTGCAGCAGGGCGCGGTCCTGTTCGGTGGCTTGCGGGGCCTTTTCCAGCACGTTCATCACGGTCATCACCTGGGCGATGGCGGTGTTGAACTTGTGGAACTGGCCCACGTCGGTGCTGGCCTGCTTGATGGCAGCGTGAATGGCGCGGCGGATGACCTTTTGCGCGTCGTCCAGGGTGGCAACATCCAGCTTGCCTGGCAGGCCCTGGCTGACGTGAGCCTGAGCCAGGCGCCAGACACGGCGCAGGAAGCGGCTGGCGCCTTCGACGCCGGAGTCGGACCATTCCAGGCTCATGTCGGGCGGCGAGGCGAACATCATGAACAGGCGGCAGGTGTCGGCGCCGTAGGCTTCGATCATGGACTGCGGGTCGACGCCGTTGTTCTTCGACTTCGACATCTTTTCGGTGCCACCGATTTCCACCGGCAGGCCGTCGGTCTTCAGGCGTGCGCCAATGATCTTGGCCTTGGCATCGCGCTCGATTTCGACATCGGCTGGGTTGAACCAGTCCTTGCCGCCGTTGCTGGCCACACGGTAGTAGGTCTCGGCGACCACCATGCCCTGGGTCAGCAGGTTCTTGAACGGCTCGTTCGAGGTCACCAGGCCTTCGTCACGCATCAGCTTGTGGAAGAAGCGCGCGTACAGCAGGTGCAGGATCGCGTGCTCGATGCCACCGATGTACTGATCCACCGGCAGCCAATGGTTGGCGGCTTTCGGGTCGACCAGGCCTTTGTCGTAGTTTGGCGAGGCGTAGCGGGCGAAGTACCAGGACGACTCGACGAAGGTGTCCATGGTGTCGGTTTCGCGCTTGGCCGCGGTGCCGCATTTCGGGCAGGTGCATTCGTAGAATTCAGGCATGCGCGCCAGTGGCGAGCCGGCGCCGTCCGGCACCACGTTCTCCGGCAGGGTGACCGGCAGCTGGTCTTCCGGCACCGGTACGTCGCCGCAGGACGGGCAGTGGATGATCGGGATCGGGCAGCCCCAGTAGCGCTGACGGCTGATACCCCAGTCGCGCAGGCGGAACTGGGTACGCGATTTGCCCAGTTCCTTGCGGATCAGGGCTGCTTCGATGGCGTCGAAGGCGCCAGCGAAGTCCAGGCCGTCGAACTCGGCGGAATTGATCAGTTGGCCGTGCTCGCCATAGGCGGCCTGCCACTCGCTGCCGACTTCATCGCCAGCGCTGGTGCGCACCACGGCCTTGACCGGCAGGTTGTACTTGTGGGCGAACTCGAAGTCGCGCTCGTCGTGGGCTGGCACGGCCATGACCGCGCCATCGCCGTAGTGCATCAGCACGTAGTTGGCGACCCATACCGGCAGCTTCTCGCCAGTCAGCGGGTGCTCGACCAGCAGGGAAGTGGCCATGCCCTTCTTCTCCTGGGTGGCCATGTCGGCTTCGGCAACGCTGCCGCTCTTGCATTCGTCGATGAACGCCTGCAGCGCCGGGTTGCCCTGGGCGGCTTGGGTGGCCAACGGGTGCTCAGCGGCGACGGCGACGTAGGTGGCGCCCATCAGCGTGTCGGGACGGGTGGTGAAGACCTTCAGCGTACCTTCATGGCCAATGCTGGCCTGGTCGTACGGGAACTGGACTTCCATGCCGCGCGACTTGCCGATCCAGTTGCGCTGCATGGTCTTGACCTGTTCAGGCCAGCCCGGCAGCTCGTCGAGGCTTTCCAGCAGCTCGTCGGCGTAGTCGGTGATGCGGAAGTAGTACATCGGGATTTCGCGCTTTTCGATCAGCGCGCCCGAACGCCAGCCACGGCCGTCGATGACCTGTTCGTTGGCCAGTACGGTCTGGTCCGCCGGGTCCCAGTTCACGGTGCCGTTCTTGCGGTAGATGATGCCTTTCTCGAACAGGCGGGTGAACAGCCACTGCTCCCAACGGTAGTAGTCGGGTTTGCAGGTGGTGACTTCACGTGCCCAGTCGATGGCCAGGCCCAGGCTCTTGAGCTGGGTCTTCATGTAGTCGATGTTTTCGTACGTCCACTTGGCCGGGGCGACGTTGTTTTTCATCGCCGCGTTTTCCGCGGGCATGCCGAAAGCGTCCCAGCCCATCGGCTGCAGGACGTTCTTGCCCAGCATGCGCTGGTAGCGGGCAATCACGTCACCGATGGTGTAGTTGCGCACGTGGCCCATGTGTAGCTTGCCGCTCGGGTACGGGAACATCGATAGGCAATAGTAAGTGTCTTTGCCTGGCTGTTCGGTAACAGCGAACGATTGTTGCTCGTCCCAGAACTTCTGGGCGGCGGCTTCGATATCACGGGGCGTGTATTGTTCGTGCATGGCTACTTTTGGCTGAGAGAGAAGAGACCTTGTTCCAGGCAGCGGAACCTCGCTGCGTCCGGCACTCCGGTGTCGTTTAGAGTGAACGCCGTAGCATACAGCAGCGCTGTGCATCGTGGGAAACCTTCGTTGCGAATGCCCGCTGGTCGCGGCGTCCGGCTGCTTTTCATAGCGCCGCTAAGCTCAGGTGTGGGGGGAGATATTCTTTATCTTCAATGAGGTGAACGGATGGGAGAGACGCAGCTACCCGCTATGAAACCGGAGCTTTACGAACGCCTGATCGACCGGCTTGGCCTGGCACTGGAAGTGGCCAGGACCTCGGTACGATTGCGCGACGAGATGCCAGCCGAGCTGGAGTTGCGTGGCCTGAGCCACGCAGAGTTCGAAGTGATCAGGGCCTACCTGGAATCCCTCCCGGAGCGCCACAATGCCTCTGTTGGCAGTTACCCACAAGCGGAGCCGACATCGGCCAAGATCATTTGGCTCAAGGACAAGAAACGCCCCGCCAGTACGGCGAGATCCAGGACGCTGCCACATCGCTAGCCGTTCAGGACGCCAGGCGCAGGCCATCGCGCGCCGGTTCTTCAATATCACACAACTCAGATCGACGCCGGAGCGCACTTGTTGACCGGCGTCGATCCTTCTAGGCTGCACGCCTGCGAAGGAGGTGTGGCCGATGCCGATCCGATTTTTCATCAAACAATGGCTGATGCCGCCGGGCGTCTTGTTCCTGCTGCTGCTTGTGGCTTGGTGGCTGCGTACGCGGCGGCCACGGCTGGCGGCGCTGTGCTTTGCCGTGGGATTGGGTGGCTTATGGTTGATGAGCCTGCCGCTGGTGGTGCAGGAAACGGCTCGGCAGCTGGAGACCGAGCCGCCGTTGGCGGTGGGCGACTGGGTGGGCCTTGCGAGCCGGGCCGATGCCATAGTGGTGTTGGGCGCGGGACGTGAACGTGGCGACCCGGCTTGGGGTGGCAGTGACCAGCCCACCGCGACGGCACTTGAGCGCATGCGCTTTGCTGCGCGATTGGCCAAGGCCTCGGGCCTGCCAGTGTTGACCAGTGGCGGGCTACATTACGGCACGCCGCCCAGTGAGGCACTGCTGATGGCTGATCGCCTGCAGGAAGACTTCGCTGTCGCGGTGAAGTGGCGCGAAGAGGCCAGCCGCACGACCTGGGAAAATGCCCAGCTGACGGCCAAGGTGCTGCAGCCGTTGGGGATTCGCCGGGTGGTGCTGGTAACCCAGGCCTGGCACATGCAACGCTCGCGCTGGAGCTTTGAACAGGCGGGGTTCGAGGTGGTGTCGGCGCCGGTGGGGTTCCTGGGGCGCGATCATGCGCGGCCGTTTGCCGGTTTGCTGCCGGAGAGTCGGGCGATGTGGCAGAGCGGGCAGTTGCTCAATGAATTGGTGGGGTTGGTGGGGTATCGGGTGTTCTACTGATTCACCGGCTCGCGCTCCCTCTGTGGGAGCGCGTATCGCCAATCAGACGGTTTTGGCTATGCGGCCTGCCAGCAACGCCCAACCCAGCAGCAGCGCACAGACAATCGCCAGCGGCCACGAACGCCATTGCAGGTAAGGCGTCAGTTGCTGCATCGGCACCACTTCGCCATACAGCACGGCTTGCTGGAACTGCGGAATCTGCGTGGTAATGCGGCCAAATGGGTCGATCAGCGCAGTCACGCCGTTGTTGGTAGCGCGGATCATCCAGCGGCCGGCTTCCAGTGCGCGCATCTGGGCCATCTGCAGGTGCTGCAAGGGGCCGATCGATTTGCCGAACCAGGTATCGTTGCTGATGGTCAGCAGCAGGTCGCTGCGCGCGGCCAGACCGGCGGCGAACTCGGGGTAGACCACCTCATAACAGATGTACGGCGCAATCTGGTAACCCTTGGCCTGCAGCAGCGGCTGGTCTTCCGGCCCGCGGGCAAAGTCCGACATGGGCAGGTTGAAGAACTCGATGGCGCCACGCAGCAGGTCTTGCAGCGGTACATATTCGCCAAACGGCACCAGCTTCTGCTTGAGGTAGGTGCCATCGCCTTCGCCGGTGACGGTGATGCCGTTGTAGTAGCGGCGCTGGTGATGCACTTCTTCACGCACCGGCACGCCGGTGATCAGTGCCGAATGCCGCTCGGCGGCGAAGCGCCCCATCACGTCGATGTAGCCTTGCGCCTGGTCCTTGAGTACCGGCACTGCAGTTTCCGGCCACACCAACAGGTCCACCGGCTTGGAGCTGAAGCTCAGGTCGCGGTACAGCGCCAGTTGTGCGTCGATGTGTGCCGGGTCCCATTTCAGGTCCTGCTCGACGTTGCCCTGGATTGCCGCCACTTTCAGCGGGTCGCCAGCCGGCTTGGTCCAGGCATGGCCCTTGAGCGCCAGGCCCAGCACCCAAGGGGCCAGTAGCAGTACAGTGGCCACCGCCAGGAACGAGGGGCGGGCGCGCAGGCGGTGCAGGTTGCACAGCAGGGCAGCGGTGAGGGCCAGGGTGAAGGATATGAGCCACACGCCGCCCAGCGGTGCCAGGCCGGCCAGTGGGCCGTCCAGCTGGCTGTAGCCGGCGTAGAGCCAAGGGAAACCGGTCAGGAACCAGCCGCGGAAGGCCTCTTGCAGCAGCCACAGGGCGGCGAAGCACAGGGCGTCGGCCAGTGGCGCTTCGTTGCGCCGTAGCCAGCGCGCCCATAACCAGGTGGGCAGGGCAAAGAACCACGCCAGGGCGGCGAAAAACGCCAACAGCAGCAGAATGGCCAACAGCGGCGAGGCGCCGCCATAGGTGTTCATGCTGACGTAGATCCACCAGGTGCCAGCGCCATACAGGCCAAAACCGAACCACCAGCCACGCCACATGGCCTGGCGCGGGCTGAGCTCGCGCAAGCCGAGGTAGAGCATGGCGATGGACAGCACGGCCAGCGGCCAGATGTCGAACGGCGCCAAGGCCAGTAGGGTGGAAGCACCGGCCGCCAGGGCCAGCAGGTTACCGGGCCAGCCGGGGCGGGTGATCCAACGCATGTTTGTCCTTAACGGGTGATCGGGGTCAGGCGCAGCAAGTGTATCCGCCGGCTGTCGGCGTTGAGAATACGGAACTTGTAAGACCCGATCTCGGTGGTTTCGTTGCGCTTGGGCAGGTGGCCAAAGGCGCTCATCACCAGGCCGCCGACCGTGTCGAACTCGTCATCGGAGAACTCGCTGTCGAAGAACTCGTTGAAGTTCTCGATCGGGGTAAGCGCCTTGACCAGGAAATCACCGCTGGGCAGCGGCTTGATGTAGCTGTCTTCCTCGACGTCGTGCTCGTCCTCGATGTCGCCGACGATCTGCTCAAGCACGTCCTCGATGGTGACCAGGCCCGCTACACCGCCATATTCGTCGATGACGATGGCCATGTGGTTATGGTTGGCGCGGAACTCGCGCAGCAACACGTTCAGGCGCTTGGACTCGGGCACGAAGGTGGCCGGGCGCAGCAGGTCCTTGATGTTGAAGCTGTCGCCGTTCTCTTTGAGGATCAACGGCAGCAGGTCTTTGGCGAGCAGGATGCCGAGCACATCGTCATGGCTTTCGCCGATGACCGGGTAGCGCGAGTGCGCGGCGTCGATCACCGCCGGCAGGAACTCGCGTGGCGACTGACCTGCCTTGATGCTGTTCATCTGCGAGCGCGGCACCATGATGTCGCGCACCTGCAGGTCGGCGACCTGGATGGCGCCTTCGACGATGGTCAGTGCTTCGCTGTCCAGCAGTTTGTTCTGATGGGCTTCGCGCAGCAGCTCAAGCAGCTCCTGGCGGTTTTTCGGCTCATGGGCAAAAGCCTGGGTCAGTTTACCCAACCAGGACTTCTGCCCGTTGCTCGATCGATCTTCGCTCATGGCGGTTCTCGTGATCCTTCGTGTATCAGTGTGTGATTGTGTCGGTTTCATCATCGGCGTACGGGTCGGGGTGACCCAGTTCTGCCAGCAATTCCCGTTCCAGGCCTTCCATTTCCTCGGCTTCCTCATCCTCGATGTGGTCGTAGCCGAGCAGGTGCAGGCAACCGTGCATGACCAGGTGTGCCCAGTGCGCGTCCAGCGATTTGCCCTGTTCGGCCGCTTCGCGCTCGACCACCGCCACGCAGATCACCAGGTCGCCCAGTAGCGGGATATCGAGCAGGTCATCGGGCACATCGGCCGGGAACGACAGCACGTTGGTCGCGTAGTCTTTGTGCCGGTAGGTGTGGTTCAGTTCGCGGCCTTCGGCTTCGTCGACCAGGCGAATGGTCATTTCAGAGTCGGCGGTGCGCTGGCGCAGGGCCAGTTCGCACCAGCGGCGGAAGGCGGCGTCATCCGGGGCGGCGGCATCCGTGGCCCGTTGGATATCAAGTTCAAGCATCTTTGCCGGGCGCCTCGGGCTTGTTCTGGCGGCCTTCGAAGCGGTCGTAGGCCTCGACGATGCGCTGCACCAGTGGGTGACGAACCACATCTTTGGGTTGGAAGTGGGTGAAGCTGATACCCGGAACGTCCTCGAGCACCTCGATGACGTGTGCCAGGCCCGACTTGGTGCCCCGTGGCAGGTCGACCTGGGTGATGTCACCGGTGATCACCGCCGTGGAGCCGAAGCCGATGCGGGTGAGGAACATTTTCATCTGTTCCAGCGTGGTGTTCTGGCTTTCGTCGAGGATGATGAAGCTGTTGTTCAGGGTGCGGCCACGCATGTAGGCCAGCGGGGCGATCTCGATCACCTGGCGTTCGATCAGCTTGGCCACGTGCTCGAAGCCGAGCATTTCGTACAGCGCGTCGTACAGTGGGCGCAGGTACGGGTCGATCTTCTGTGCCAGGTCGCCGGGCAGGAAGCCGAGCTTTTCACCCGCCTCGACCGCCGGGCGCACCAGCAGGATGCGGCGCACCTGTTCGCGCTCCAGCGCGTCCACGGCGCAGGCCACGGCCAGGTAGGTCTTGCCGGTACCGGCCGGGCCGATGCCGAAGTTGATGTCGTTGGCCAGGATTTCCTTCACGTAGCGCTGCTGGTTGAGCCCGCGCGGGCGGATGTTGCCCTTGCGCGTGCGCAACGACACGCTGACCTCGTTGACGGCCGGGTTGTCGATGTTCTCGACAGCCGATTCCTGCAGGTACAGGTGCACGGTTTCCGGCGACAGGTCGGTGGCCTTGGTCTCGCGGTAGAGACGGCGCAGCAGCTGTTCGGCAGCGGAGGTGGTCCTGGGTTCGCCGATCAGTTCGAACTGATTGCCGCGGTTGCGGATTTCGATGGCCAGGCGCTGTTCGATCAGGCGCAGGTGCTCGTCGAACTGGCCGCACAAGTTGGCGAAACGGTGGGCCTCGAAGGGCTCGAGGATGAAACGATGGGGTTCTATGGGTGCGTTCAAGGTCGTTTTTAGCCGCTCGACGGCGATGGATGTGAACTCAAGAATAACCCTTGAATGGCAGTGGCGAAAGCACTGAAACGTTCAACGGTATGTGCGGCCTGTTCCGGCCTCGTCGCGGGTTTACCCGCGAGCAGGCCGGCACTGCTATGATGCCCGCCTTTTCTTACGCATGTGTTATCCCGTCGAACATGAGCAAACGCGAACCTGCCATCTATAAAGTGATCTTCCTCAACCAGGGGCAGGTCTTCGAGATGTACGCCAAGCAGATCTACCAGAGCGACCTATGGGGTTTTCTGGAAATCGAGGAGTTCGTGTTCGGCGAGCGCTCGCAACTGGTGGTGGACCCGAGCGAGGAGAAGCTCAAGAGCCAGTTCGAGGGCGTTATCCGCAGTTTCGTGCCGATGCATGCGATTGTGCGCATCGATGAGGTGGAGCGACTGGGCACGGCGAAAATCAGCGAAGCCAAGGGTGGCGGCAATGTCATGCCGTTCCCGATGCCGATGCCGGAAAAGTAACCCTCAGGGGAGTGGCGAGAACGGCGTGCGGCCTTCGGCGTTCTGCAGTTCCAGCAGGTATTTGCGGAAGATCTGGCCGAGCACCTGGGTGGCATGCTCCAGCTCGTCGCGGGGCATTTGCTCGGTCACTTCGTCGGCCATGTCCAGCGCATCTTCGGCGCCATTGACCGCGGCCATCTTCAGCAGAATGTAGGCCTGTACGTTGTTGGCCTTGACCCCTTCACCATGGAAGAACATGGCACCCAGGCGATACTGGGCATCAGCCTGGCCTTGCAGCGAAGCCTTCTGGAACCAGTCCAGGGCTTTGTCGAGTTTTTTTGGCGTTTGCGTGTAGTAGTACTCGCCCAGTTCGAACTGCGCCTGGGCATCCCCCGCGGTTGCCGTCTGCTCACAGGCCTTGAGGGCGTTTGCCAGGTCTTCAGGCTGAACGTTCAAGGTGCAGCGGCCCGTCGCCGGAATCAGCAACGAGTTACCGCCCTCCGCCAAGGCCAGCAGGGGCTGAAGAAGCAACAGGCAGCCCAGGGTCAGGGCGCGGCCGGTGCGGTTCATGGGGATCGACTTACCTCTGCAAAGCTGCGGCCAATGTCTCTGGTGGCACATTATGGGATAAGCAGCGCCAACCTTACAAAGTTTTACTCGAATTTCTGCTTGGTTGGGGGCGTTAGCTGATTGTGCGCGGTCTTTTGTTGCCTCTACCAGCCGCTGTGGGCGCGGCCTTGTGTCGCGATAGGGCTGCGCAGCAGCCCCATAATTTCAGCAAAAATGCATCAATCGCTGGGGCCGCTTTGCGGCCCAATCGCGACACAAGGCTGCACCCACAAAGGGGAGCAGCTGCTTATTTCAGCGCTGCAAAAGCCTTTTCAGCCGCATCCAGGGTGATTTGCAGCTCCTTGTCGCCATGGGCGATGGAGGTGAAGCCCGCCTCGAACGCGCTCGGCGCCAGGTACACGCCACCGTCGAGCATCAGGTGGAAGAAGCGCTTGAAGCGTTCGGCATCGCTGGCCATCACGTCTTCGAAGGTGACAATGTCGTCAGCGCCGCTGAAGTAAAGGCCGAACATGGCGCCGGCCTGGGTGGTGACGAATGGTACGCCAGCCGCATCGGCGCGCTGCTGCAGGCCGTCGAGCATGCGGCTGGTGTAGTCGGTCAGTTCGGCGTGGAAGCCTGGGCGGCTGATCAGCTTCAGGGTGGTCAGGCCGGCGGCCATGGCCAGCGGGTTGCCCGACAGGGTGCCCGCCTGGTAGACCGGGCCGAGCGGAGCGATGCAGCCCATGATTTCACGTTTGCCGCCGAAGCAGCCGACCGGCATGCCGCCGCCGACGATCTTGCCGAAGGTGGACAGGTCCGGCTTGATGCCATAGTGGCCCTGGGCACCGCCGAGCGAGACGCGGAAGCCGGTCATCACTTCGTCGAAGATCAGCACCACGCCATGCTTGTCGCACTGCTCGCGCAGGCCTTCGAGGAAGCCCGGCGCCGGGGGGACGCAGTTCATGTTGCCAGCCACCGGCTCGACGATGATGCAGGCCACGGTCTGGCCGACTTCTGCCAGTGTCTTCTCGACCGCGGCGATGTCGTTGAACGGCAGGGTCAGGGTGTGCTTGGCGAAGTCCGCCGGCACGCCTGCCGAGCTTGGCACGCCTTGGGTCAGCAAGCCGGAGCCGGCTTTTACCAGCAGGCTGTCGGAGTGGCCGTGGTAGCAGCCTTCGAACTTGATGATGGCGTCACGGCCGGTGTAGCCACGGGCCAGGCGGATGGCGCTCATGGTGGCTTCGGTGCCCGAGCTGACCATGCGCACCATTTCCATGGACGGCACCAGCGAGCAGACCAGGTCGGCCATGTCGGTTTCCATGGCGGTCGGTGCGCCATAGGACAGGCCGTGCTCCAGTTGCTTGCGTACCGAGTCCAATACGTCCGGGTGGCCGTGACCGAGGATCATCGGGCCCCAGGAGCCAACGTAGTCGACGTAGCGCTTGTCGTCCTCGTCAACGACATAGGCGCCTTCGGCATGCTTGAAGAACAGCGGCGTGCCGCCAACGCTCTTGAAAGCGCGGACCGGCGAGTTGACGCCACCGGGGATGTGCTTCTGGGCTTTGGCGAACAGGTCTTCGGAACGGGACATGGAAGTTCTCTCGAAATCAGGATGCGAACAAGGCATTGAAGGCGCGGGCGCGGCGGGTGACTTCCTGCGCGCTGTCGGCACCGAACAGGCCGTGGATCACCGCCAGCAGGTCGGCGCCATGGGCGACCAGCGGGGCGGCGTTGTCGAGGGTGATGCCGCCGATCACCGCGATCGGCAGTTTCACCTGGGCGCGGGCCTGCTCCAGCAGGTCGACGTTGGCAGCGGGCGCGCCCGGCTTGGTGACGGAGTTGAAGAAGCGGCCAAAGGCCACGTAGCTGGCGCCTTCGCTGGCGGCCTGGGCGGCCAGCTCGAGGCTGGCGTGGCAGGTGGAGCCGATGATCGCCTGGCGGCCGAGCAGGGTGCGGGCCGGGGTCAGCGGGCCGTCCGTCTGCCCCAGGTGCACGCCGACGCCCAGGCGTGCGGCCAGTTCGGCGTCGTCGTTGATCAGCAATTGGGTGCCGTAGCGCTCGCAGAGCTTCATAAGCCCTTCGGCTTCACGCAGACGGCGCGCCGCGTCGTCACTTTTGTCGCGGTACTGCAGCAGGCACACGCCGCCGTCCAGGGCCGCCTCGACATGGGACAGGAAACGGCCGGCGAGCAGCTGGCTGTCGGTGATGGCATACAGACCGCGTAGCTTCATTGAAGGCCTCGTATCAGGAGCAGAAGTCCAGGGGCAGGCGGCGCGGCACGAACTGGCCTTTGCCCAACTGCTCGGCATCACGCAGGGTGCGCCAGGTATAGTCCAGGGCGCTGCGCACGGCGCTTTCCAGCTGTTCGCCGAGGGCCAGGCGGCCCGCCAGGGCGCTGGCCAGCGTGCAGCCCGAACCGTGGTAGCTGCCTGGCAGGCGCTGGCAGGTCCAGGTGTGTTGCTGGCCGTCCTGGGTGTACAGGCGGTTGTGAATTTCGACTTCGTCGCCGTGACCGCCGGTAATCAGCAGGTGTCTACAGAACGGCAACAGTTTTTCGGCGCATTCGTCGGCGGTGCCTTCAGGCAGCTCGGCGAGGATGCGTGCTTCGGGCAGGTTCGGCGTGGCGATGGTCGCCAGCGGCAGCAGGCGTTCGCGCAGGGCATAACCCACTTCGTCCTTGCCCAGGCGGCCACCGCCACCGGCCCGCAGCACCGGGTCGCAGACCAGCGGCAGGTGCGGGTGGGCAGCCAGCAGTTCGGCGACGGTGTCGACCATGTCGATCGAGCCGAGCATGCCCAGCTTGACGGCGGCCACCGTGGAGTCGGCCAGCACGGCGTTAGCCTGGGCCAGCACCCACTCGCGGTCGAGCACGCGGAAGTCGGAAACGTTGACGGTATCCTGCACGGTCAGGGCGGTCACTGCAGGTGCAGCGTGACAGCCTTGGGCGATCAGGGCTTCGATATCTGCCTGCAAGCCGGCGCCGCCACTGGGGTCGTGGCCGGAGAGACAGAGGACAACGGGGCGGGAGCTGTAGGTATTCATGGTCGGCGAGCTTACCACCAAACCTGTTTGGGCGGATCGTCCGACAAACGAGATTTGTTGATCGAACGGTCAGATTAGATTTTGTTTTTCTTCTGAAAGCATTGAGTTAGAGCCTTTTCTTTGTGTTTTTATATGGCCGATTACCAGGTTGTGAAGCTATGCTAGAGTGCTCGGATAACTCGACAAACGGGTTCTGCAGGATCACGTCGTCTCAAACGGATGGGAGGCTACCGCGACGCGACCGGACAGGCCATGCTGGGGCTGTATGCGCTATTTGCTGATTGTGCTTCTGGGTTTGCTGCCCGTGCTGGCCGGAGCGGTCGATTTCGACGACGCTACCCGGCATCTTCCACTGGGCAAGGCCATGCAGGTTTATGAAGACCTCGATGGCAGTGCCAGCATTGCCCAGGTCAGTGCCCCTGGGTTCGCCAAACACTTCCAAGCCCACCATGAAGACGTGCTGAACGCCGGTTACTCCACCTCGGTGTTCTGGCTCAAGGTCGAGCTGCGCCCGCTTGCCGCGCCTGGCGCGGCCCCACGGCAATGGCTGCTGGAGCTGGCCTACCCGCCGCTGGATCACCTTGAGCTATTTTTGCCTGACAGCAGCGGCTTGTACCGCCTGGCGCAACGCACCGGTGATGCCTTGCCCTACGACAGCCGGCAGATCCTGCAGAACAATTACCTGTTCGAACTGCAGTTGCCCCCTGGCAAGGTGACCACCGCCTACCTGCGGCTGCACAGCCAGGGTTCGGTGCAGGTGCCGTTGGCGCTGTGGTCCGCCGAGGCCTACATGGAGGAGCAGCCCACACGCCTGTATGTGCTGGGGATGATCTACGGCGTGTTGCTGGTGATGCTGGTGTACAACCTGTTCATCTACCTCAGCGTGCGCGACGTCAGCTACCTCTACTACATCCTCTATATTGCCTCGTTCGGGTTGTACCAGGTGTCGGTGAACGGTGCGGGCGTGGCCTACTTCTGGCCGGACAGCCCCTGGTGGGCGAATGCATCCACGCCACTGTTCATTGGTGCCTCCGGCCTGTTCGGTTGCCAGTTCGCCCGGCACTTCCTGCAACTGGGCAACACCAGCCGTGGTTTCGACCGGCTGCTGCAGCTACTGATGCTGGGCGGCGCGCTGGTCATGGTGCTGGCGGTGAGCATGCCCTACGGCATTGCCCTGCGCATGGCCACGCTGCTGGCATTGCTGTTTACCGTGAGCATCTTCAGCGCCGGCTTGTACGCCTGGTGGCGTGGCTTGCGCGTGGCGCGCTGGTTCATTATCGCCTGGACTGCGTTCCTGCTCGGTGGCTTGGTCAACACCTTGATGGTGCTGGGCTACCTGCCAAATGTGTTCATTACCATGTATGCCAGCCAGTTGGGTTCTGCGCTGGAGGTGGCCTTGCTGTCGCTGGCGCTGGCCGACCGTATCAACAGCCTGCGTGAGCAGCAGGCGCAGACCTTGCGCGAAACCGGGCGCACACTGGAGCAACTGAACCTGCAACTGGCCAGGAGCAACCGTCTGAAGGACGAGTTTCTGGCCAGCGTCACCCATGAACTGCGTACCCCGATGAACGGCGTGATTGGCTCGCTGGAGCTGATGCACACCCTGCCGATGGAGGCCGAAATGGCGCAGTACCATCGCACGGCGGCGGGGTCTGCCCAGGGCATGATGGACATGGTGGATGCGATCCTCACTCTGTCCGAACTGCAGGCCGGCCGCCTACGGGCGCAGCCAGCACCGTTCAGCCTGCGCGCCCTGTTGCAGGGGGTGCGCGCCGGTTATGCCGGGCAGGCCTTGGGCAAAGGTTTGTACCTGAGCCTGGATATCCCGGCCGACCTGCCGGACGGGTTGCTCGGTGACGGGCAGAAACTGGCGCACTGCCTGGGCTGCCTGGTGGACAACGGTTTGAAGTTCACTCATCAGGGTGGGGTGATGATTCAGGTGCGCGGCCGCCGCGTGGGGCCGGACGATCTGGCGTTGACCTTCACGGTCAGTGATAGCGGTATCGGCTTTGATGACCTGGACCAGTCGACCCTGTACCAGCGGTTCTTCCAGGTGGATGGTTCGATGACCCGGCGCTACGGCGGCTTGGGGATCGGGTTGTCGATTTGCCGGCAGATGGGGGAATTGCTGGGCGCCAGGTTGGCGCATGAGTCGACGCGCGGGTTGGGCAGCCGGTTTGAGCTCAGTTTGAACATGGCTATTTCGCAGGTGCAGATGAGTCCGAGTATCCTGCAGTCACGGCGCTCGCTGTAGCACTCATGGCCTGTGGCGCGCGTTTGCTCCCACCGCCACACGTTTAGTCATGAATGCCACTTTGACTGCCCCGCAGGGAGTGCTTCACTGGGTCTCTCAAGCCTACCCGGATCCAGGAGCCCCCGATGAACCTGCACCAGTACGCTGAAACCCACGAAGTCACCAACCAGCCGCCGTCCCTCGACGGTGCCAACCTGTACCGCCTCGACTTGCCATTGCAAGAATGGTCCCGGCGTTTTGGCGCGGGCTGGGCCGAATCGCGGATCGATGCCTACGGTGCCCTGGCCGGCGGCCCACTGATGCAGGCGGGCTTCCTGGCCAACGCGCATAAGCCTGAATTCAGCAGCCACGACCGCTATGGCCATCGCATCGACCTGGTTGAGTTTCACCCGGCCTACCACGTGCTGATGCGCACCGCCGTCGAGCACGGGTTACCTTCTTTGCCATGGGCAGAACCCCGCGCAGGCGCCCATGTGGCGCGGGCGTCGATGACCTACCTGCACAGCCAGGCCGAGGCTGGCACCGGTTGCCCGCTGACCATGACCTTCGCCGCCGTGCCGGCGCTGCGCTTGCAACCTGAGCTGGCCGAATACTGGCTGCCAAAAATGCTTGCCTGCGAGTACGACCCGCGCAACGTCGGCGACCGGCACAAGGCCGGGGTCACCCTGGGCATGGCGATGACTGAAAAGCAGGGCGGCACCGACGTGCGCGCCAACACGACGCGGGCCTACCCTGTCGGTGCACCAGGCCCTGGCCAGGCCTATGAGCTGGTCGGCCACAAGTGGTTCTGCTCGGCGCCCATGTGTGATGCTTTCCTCACCCTGGCGCAAACCGAAAAAGGCCTGAGCTGCTTCCTGCTGCCGCGCCACCGCCCGGATGACAACCGCAACCAGTTCTATATCCAGCGCCTGAAGAACAAGTTGGGCAACAGTTCCAACGCCTCCAGCGAGGTGGAGTTCCGTGGGGCGCTGGCGTGGATGATTGGCGAAGAAGGGCGGGGCGTACCGACCATCATCGAGATGGTGGCCATGACCCGTTTCGACTGCATGGTCGGCTCCAGCGCCTTGATGCGCCAGGCGTTGACCCAAGCCGCCCACCACTGTGCGCACCGCAAGGTCGGTGGCCGTGTGCTGAACGAGCAGCCACTGATGCAGAACGTTCTGGCCGACCTGGCCCTGGAAAGCGAGGCGGCACTGGCCCTGAGCCTGCGCATGGGCCAGGCGCTGGAGCAATTGGACGACCCACAGCAAGCGCATTTCGCCCGGCTGGTCACGGCGGTGGGCAAGTACTGGATTTGCAAGCGTGCGCCGGCCATGATCAACGAGGCTGCCGAATGCCTGGGTGGCGCGGGTTATGTGGAAGACAGCATTCTGCCAAGGCTGTACCGCGAGGCGCCGGTCAACTCGACCTGGGAGGGCTCGGGCAATGTGCAGTGCCTGGATGTGCTGCGGGCCTTGTCCAAGGAGCCGGGTGTGCTCGATGCGCTGTTCACCGAACTGGGTGATGGCCATGGCGACCCGCGCCTGGCGGCCCACATCGGCAACCTCAAGGGTGCGTTTGCCGACACCGGCGACATGCAGTACCGGGCGCGGCAGTTGACCGAAGATATAGCCTTGGCGTTGCAGGCCAAGCTGTTGCTGGAGGCGGGGAATGCGGTGGTCAGCGATGCGTTTATCGGCAGCCGCCTGGCCGGGAGCGGGAGGGCGTACGGGGCATTGCCGCGGGGGGTTGATGCCGAGGCGCTGGTAACAAGGGCTACGCCCGCCTGGCCGCTGTAGGCGCGGGCTTGCCCGCGAATGAATCCAGCACCGATCAATGGGGGTGTATTTAACCCAGAAGGCAGGCAAGATGGTTCACATGCATGTCCAGACAGGAAGCACAGTGTGAGCCAAGCTTTTGTAGTCGTTGATACCCCCGAACAGGCCGTCGACCGTCTGGCGGCCCTGCATGAACAGGCCACCGGGGCCCTTAGCCAGGCCCTCAAGCGTTACCTGAAGGACCGTACCGAGCCGAACGCCGAGGAGCGCGACCTGTTCCGCTACCCGGCACTGCGCCTGACCTACATCAGCCACGGTGAGGTCGCCGCTACCACGCGCGCCTACGCCAAGGTCCAGGTAGCCGGTACCTACAGCGTTACCGTCACCCAGCCTGCTGCATTTCGTGGCTACCTGCTGGAGCAACTGCGCCCGCTGATGCACGACTACACCGTCACGGTAGAAGTCGGCGTCAGTGAACAGAACATCCCGTACCCCTACGTGGTCGATCAGGGCGACGAGCTGGCCGGCAGCGGCATTACCGCCGCGCAGCTGGCGCGGGTGTTCCCCAGCACCGACCTGTCGGCCGCCACCGACAATATCGCCGATGGTCTGTACGACTGGGACCGTGCCGAAGTGCTGCCGCTGGCGCTGTTCGATGCCGCGCGGGTCGATTTCTCGCTGCGCCGCCTGGTGCACTACACGGGCAGCGACTGGCGCCATGTGCAGCCGTGGATCCTGCTGACCAACTACCACCGTTATGTCGACCAGTTCATCAGCCATGGCCTGGAGCAACTGCGTGACGACCCGCGCTTCGTGCGCATGGTGCTACCGGGCAACGTGGTGATCGAAAAGGGCATGGACCACGGCGAAACCCAGGCCCTGGTGGCCAGCGTGGTCTGGCACCGCTACCAGATGCCGGCCTACCACCTGATCGCCGCCGACGGCGACGGTGTTACGTTGGTCAACATCGGTGTCGGCCCGTCCAACGCCAAGAACATCACCGACCACCTGGCGGTACTGCGCCCGCACTGCTGGCTGATGATCGGCCACTGCGGTGGCCTGCGGCAGTCGCAAACCATTGGCGACTATGTGCTGGCCCACGCCTACATGCGCCGCGACGGGATTCTCGACCGGGTTGTGCCGCCGAATATCCCGATCCCGGCCTTGGCCGAAGTGCAGATGGCCTTGCAGGAAGCCGCCGCGCAGGTCACTGGCGAGCGTGGCGAACAGCTGAAGAAGCGCCTGCGCACCGGCACCGTGCTCACCTACGACGACCGCAACTGGGAGCTGCGCTGGGCTCAGGAACGCCCGCTGATCAACCTGTCGCGTGCGGTGGCGGTGGACATGGAAAGCGGCACCATCGCTGCCCAGGGCTACCGATTGCGCGTGCCGTACGGCACCTTGCTGTGTGTGTCCGACAAGCCGCTGCACAGCGAGATCAAGCTGCCGGGTTCGGCCAACGCCTTCTACAACCGCGCGGTCAGCCAACACCTGAAAATCGGCATTGCTGCTCTCGACCTGCTGCGCACCGAGCTCAACTCGCTGCACTCGCGTAAACTGCGCAGCTTCGATGAGCCGCCGTTCCGCTGAGGATTCATGTCACTGCCACCCCGTAACAAGCCGCGCCGTCCCCAGGCGCGGCCTGCCACCGGCCCGCGTCGCCAGGCCAAGGCGCCACCGGCCGAGCCGCGCCTGATCCTGTTCAACAAGCCGTTCGACGTGCTGACCCAGTTCAGCGACGGCGAAGGGCGCGCGACCCTCAAAGACTTCATCGACATCGCGGGCGTGTACCCGGCCGGTCGGCTGGACCGCGACAGTGAAGGCCTGCTGTTGCTGACCAACGATGGCGGGCTGCAGGCGCGGATTGCCGACCCCAAGCACAAGCTGGCCAAGACTTACTGGGTACAGGTGGAGGGCGAACCGAGCGACGAGCAGTTGCAGCGCTTGCGTGACGGAGTGGAACTGAACGATGGGCCGACCTTGCCGGCCGAGGCGCGGCGGCTGGAAGAACCCGAGCTATGGCCGCGCAACCCGCCTGTACGCTTTCGCAAAAGCGTACCGACCAGCTGGCTGGAACTGGTGATCCGCGAGGGGCGTAACCGCCAGGTGCGGCGGATGACGGCAGCGGTGGGGTTGCCGACCTTGCGCCTGGTGCGGGTGAGGATTGGCGATTGGGCGCTGGATGGGCTGGAGCAGGGTTGCTGGCGCGAAGTCCCGGCAAAGTTAAAGCGCTAGCCGGGGCCGCAGCACGCTCCCGGCAGCCTTGAGCCTTACACCCCTTCGAGAAACCCCACCACCACGCTCTTGATGATGAAGGCCAGCACCCCGAGCCCCAGCACGAAGAACAGGATCAGCGTCCCGAACTTGCCCGCCTTGGATTTTTTTGCCAGGTCCCAGACGATGAAGCCCATGAAACCGATCAGCACGGTGACCAGGATGATCATCATCCACTCTTCGAATACGGCGGGATCCATCGGTGTTCTCCAGGCGGGTTGAGCGTCCGATTATACGCTGGCTGGCGTGAGGGTTTAACGCAGGTGGGTCAATGGCAGCTCGGTGCTGGCCAGTACCTGGTTGAGCACGAAGCTCGAACGCACGCTGGTGACGCCTTCGATACGGGTCAGGCTGCCTAGAAGCAGTTTCTGGTAGTGGTCCATGTCGGGCACCACCACTTTGAGCTGGTAGTCGGCATCCATGCCGGTGACCAGGCTGCATTCCAGCACCTGCGGCAGGTTGCGGATGGCGGCCTCGAACGTTTCGAAACGCTCAGGGGTGTGGCGGTCCATGCCGATCAGCACATAGGCCGTCAGGCTCAGGCCCAGCTTCTTGCGGTCGAGCAGCGCAACCTGGCGCGAAATGTAGCCATCGTCCTCCAGTTGCTTGACCCGACGCGAGCATGGCGAAGGTGACAGGCCGATGCGTTCGGCCAGCTCCTGGTTGGAAATGCGCGCATCGCGCTGCAATTCGGCGAGGATGCTCAGGTCGTAACGGTCAAGTTTGCTCATGGCATTTGCCTTTTCTGTTCGTATTGCGGCGAATTATCAATCCAGGGTGAAAAATTGCGCAAGTGCTATTTATCTGAGCAATCTTCGCAATCATCTGTCGCAAGCCGTCCGGTATCTTTATCACCAGAATCACTGCCCGGACATCAGTCCACGGCGACGCGCCCTAGGCGGGCGGTCGCGGCCAGCCATCCAACAGGATCTGCAGGCCCCCGGGCTACACACCCTCCAGAAGACGGTGTGAGGTGAGCCGGCGCCACAAGTGCCGAGCACGGACGACAATTCCTGAAGGGAGGCCTTGTGGCCTCCCTTTTTTCTGTCTGGAAATTTAATTGGCCTGCGTGATGGGCGCGGTAGACTGGTTGCGGGCGCAGTTTTTCTACCGAGAGGAATACCATGAAGTCGCGCATCTGGCAGTTGGCAGGTGTTGGTTTGCTGGGTTTGAGCATCAGCCTCGGGGCCATGGCCGAAGGGCCGGGCGAGGGGCATGGCGAACGCGGCCAGCAGGTGCAAGGTGAGGGCGTGCCTGGCCGCTCGCTCAACTCGCGCGACGAAGTGCGCCAGACCCAGCCCCCGCGCCAGGGTTATTACCAGGACATTCCCCGCCGCCACGGTGATGACCATCGCTGGCAAGCCGGTGGCCCTGGGCAACGGCCCGGTGGTGACTGGCAAGGGCGCCCAGATGGACATGGCAATGGCTGGGGGCCTGGGCCGCAGTATCGCCCCGGGCACACAGTCGACCATTTTCCCGACCGCTACTGGAAAGTGCCTTACCGTGGTGCTGACTACTTCTACTCCGGCGGCTACTGGTACCGCCCTCATGGTGGCAGCTACATCGTGGTGAGGCCGCCCTATGGCGTGCGGGTCAATTACCTGCCGCCTTATGCGCGGGAAGTGTGGCTGGGGGGTGGGCTGTTCTTCCTGGTAGCCGATACCTACTACCAGTACCTGGCGGACAGCCAGGAGTACGTGGTGGTCAACCCGCCAGTCGGCGTGCCGGCGCCCGTACCGGTGGCACCGTCGAACGGTGGGTATGACGTGGTGGCTTACCCGATGTATGGCCAGGGGCAGGAACAGCAGGAGCAGGACCGTTACCAGTGCCATCGCTGGGCAGTGAGCCAATCCGGCTTCGATCCGGCGACGGCGACGTACGCACCGCCAGCCAATGTGCTCGACAATTACCGGCGGGCGCTGGGTGCCTGCTTCAGTGGCCGGGGATACAGCATCAACTAAAGCGGTAGGCGCGGCCTGTTAGCCTGAAGAATATCTATACCGGGTCGGCGTGCACCATCACATCCGCCTGTGGATAACGCTGGCGGATCACCCGTGAGGCCTCCACGCACAATCCGTGTGCTTCATGCAGTGGTAGCTGCCCTGGTAGCTCCAGGTGCAACTGCACGAACCACTGGTTGCCCGACACCCGCGTACGCAGGTCGTGCACGCCCTTGACGCCGGGAATGGCCAGTACCCGCGTGGCCATGTCTTCGCCGACATCGCTGGGCAGTTCCTTGTCCATCAGGATTGCCGTGCTTTCGCGGGCAATCTGCAAGGCACTCCAGAGGATGTAAAAGGCGATGCCCAGGCCGAACAGCGCATCCAGCTGGGGCCAGCCGAAACGCGCCAGCAGCAGGGCCAGCAGGATGCTGCTGTTTAGCAGCAAGTCCGAGCGGTAGTGCAGGGAGTCGGCCCGCACCGCGGTAGAGCCGGTCAGGCGGATGACCTTGTACTGCAAGGCCAGCAGGGCGACGGTCAGCACCAGCGACAGCAGCATCACCGCGATGCCGATGGCGGTATCACCCAGCGGTTGTGGGGTGTGCAGGCGCTCGACCGCCTGCACGCCGATCAGCACTGCACTGACCCCGATGAACAGCGCCTGCGCCATGCCGGCCAGGGCCTCGGCCTTGCCATGGCCGAACCGGTGATCGTCGTCTGCCGGGCGCAGCGCATAGTGCACCGCCAGCAGGTTGAGGAACGAGGCTACAGCGTCCAGTGCCGAATCGGTCAGCCCGGCCAGCAGGCTCACCGAACCGCTCAGCCACCAGGCCAGCGCCTTGCTCAGCACCAGAATACTGGCCACCGCCAATGACGCGCGCGTGGCCAGGCGTAGCAGGCGCTGGTGTTCAGCCGGGGTGGTGATCATCCGTGGTCGGTGTCCTTGTGGCTCAGGCGGCTGGCACCAGGCCCAGGCTGGCCAACTGCTCGACACTGCCGCGGTGCTGGATCAGCCGAGGGTCGTCCAATGGCAGGCGCTGGCCCAGTTCGCTTTCGAGAATGGCCTGCAACTTGAGGTTGTCGACCTTGCCATCTGGTTTGACGGCTTCTTGCAGTTTGGCTGGGTCGACCTGGGCGGTGCGGCCACCTGGGTAGTAGATGGCGCCCGTGGCGAAGTCGATGCCGAAGGCGATCAGCCCAGGGATCACGTAGAACAGGATGCCAATGGCGTCCATTGCGGCAACCACAGGGTCGATCTTGCCGCCGATCTGGCCGCGCCGGTCCGGGTAGAAAATGGTGCCGCAGGCCGTCAGTTGGGTCAGCAGGGTGGCAATGAGGGCGCCACCGATGACGCGGGTCGAGATGCGCATGTAAATCTCCGAGAAGGTGTTCAGCAGGGCAAGCGAAGCGCCTGCGCCTGATGCTAAGACCATGATAGAGCAGGCTGGGTTCGCCGTTATACTCGCCAGACTGTTCGAGGACCACCATGATTTCATTACCCATTGATGCGGCCTTGCCCGCTTTGCGCCAGGCCCTGGCAAACCGTGACGAAGCGGTGCTTGAAGCGCCGCCCGGCGCTGGCAAGACCACCCGCGTGCCGTTGGCGCTGCTGCACGAGCCGTGGCTGGCCGGGCAGACCATCCTGATGCTTGAGCCACGGCGCCTGGCGGCGCGGGCGGCCGCCGAGCGGCTGGCCAGCGAGCTGGGCGAGCAGGTGGGGGAAACGGTGGGTTACCGCATCCGCCTGGACAGCAAGGTCGGGCTTAAAACCCGTATCGAAGTGGTGACCGAGGGCATCCTCACCCGCCGCCTGCAGGCCGACCCGGCACTGGAGGGTGTGGGCTTGCTGATCTTCGACGAATTTCACGAGCGCAGCCTGGATGCCGACCTGGCCCTGGCGCTGAGCCTCAATGGCCGCGAGTTGCTGCGTGACGACCCGCCGCTGAAGATTCTCCTGATGTCCGCCACCCTGGAAGGCGAGCGCCTGTCGCGGTTGCTGGACGATGCGCCGGTGGTCAGCAGCGAAGGCCGCATGCATCCGGTGGATATCCGTTGGGGGCGAGCGTTCCAGCCGGGCGAGTTCATCGAACCACGGGTGGTGGACAGCGTGCTGCAGGCGCTGGCAGACCAAGCCGGCAGCGTGCTGGTATTCCTGCCTGGGCAGGCCGAGATCCGCCGGGTGCACCAGAGCCTGCAGGAGGCCTTGGGCGATCGGCCCGAAATTCTGCTCTGCCCACTGCATGGCGAACTGGATCTCAATGCCCAGCGTGCCGCCATCGACCCGCCGGCCAAGGGCCTGCGCAAGGTGGTGCTGGCCACCAACATCGCCGAAACCAGCCTGACCATCGATGGCGTGCGTGTGGTGATCGATGCCGGCCTGGCCCGTGTGCCGCGCTTCGACCCTGGCAGCGGTATGACCCGCCTGGACACTCAGCGTATCTCCCGCGCCAGCGCCACTCAGCGCGCCGGCCGGGCCGGCCGCCTGGAGCCCGGCGTGTGCTACCGCCTGTGGTCCGAAGCCCAGCATGAGCAACTGGCCGCCCATGGCAGCGCCGAAATCCTCCAGGCCGACCTGGCCGGGTTGGCCCTGCAACTGGCGCGCTGGGGCGTTACCCCCGAGCAGTTGCGCTGGCTTGACCAACCGCCGGCTGCCGCGTTCGCCCAGGCCCAAGACCTGTTGGTGCGGCTCAATGCCTTCAAGCCTGGCAGCCGTGACAACCTCAGCGAACACGGCCAGGCCATGGCTGAACTGCCGGCGCACCCGCGCATCGCGCATTTGCTGCTGCGAGGCCAGGACCTGGGCCTGGCACAGATGGCCTGCGATGTGGCTGCGCTGCTGGGGGAGCGGGATATCCAGCGTGGGGGTGGCGCGGACTTGCACAACCGGCTGGCGCTGGTCAGCGGCGAAAGCAAGGCGGCGCGTGGCGGCCAGGGTGGCGTGCAGCGGGCGCGTCAGCTGGCCCGCCAGTACCGTGGCCTGTTGCGAGGCAAGGCCGGTGCGCCGGTCGCCGACCCGGACCACTCGCGCTGGCTGGGCGCGCTTCTGGCGCTGGCCTACCCCGACCGCGTCGCCTTGCAGCGCCGCGAGGGTGGGGCGGAGTATCGGTTGGCCAATGGCCGTGCGGCGCTGTTTGCCGAAGTTGACGCGTTGATGAAGTGCCCGTGGTTGGTAGTCGCCGACCTGGGTAGCCGCCAGGGGCAGCGTGAGGAGCGCATCTACCTGGCCGCCGAATTCGATCCGGCGTTGCTCGATGGCGTGCTGGCCGAGCAGGTCGAGCGGGTCGATATCGTTGATTGGGACGAGCGCGAGCAGGTGTTGCGCGCCGAGCGGCAGGTCAAGGTTGGCGAACTGGTCCTCAGCCGTGAGCCACTACCGGGCCTGGATGACGAGGCCAAGGCCAGGGCGCTGCTTGGCCTGGTTCGGCGCAAGGGCCTGAACCTGCTGACCTGGACGCCGGAACTGCGCCAGTGGCAGGCACGGGTGGCACTGCTGCGCCAGCTGGACCTGGAAAAGGATGGCCACAGCGAATGGCCCGACCTGGGCGACGAGGCCCTGCTCGCCAACCTGGAAGACTGGCTGCAGCCCTACCTGGGCAAAGTGTCGCGCCTTAGCCACTTTGCCGCGCTGGACCTGCCGTCGCTGTTGCGCAACCTGTTGCCCTGGCCGCTGCCACAGCGCCTGGACGAACAGGCCCCCGCGCACCTGGCGGTGCCGTCCGGCTCGAACATTCGTCTGGACTACAGCGAGAGCCCGCCGGTCCTCGCCGTGCGCTTGCAAGAGCTGTTCGGGCTTGCCGACACCCCACGCATCGCCAACGGCCGGCAGCAGGTCAAGCTGCACCTGCTGTCACCCGCACGCCGGCCAGTGCAGGTGACCCAGGACTTGGCGAACTTCTGGCGCACCACCTACGCCGAGGTGAAGAAGGATTTGAAGGGGCGGTATCCGAAGCATTACTGGCCTGACGACCCCTTGGTGGCCGAGGCTACGGCGCGAGCCAAACCTCGGGGGACCTGAGCGTGGCCGGGGCGGCTGTCAGCCGAGCGGTACGAGCAGGAAGGTGAACACTTCACCTTCCTCGACATTGAGCAAGGCCACCCAGTCGCCGCTTTTGTGCGGCGTATCCTTGATGATGCCAACCCTGTGGCCTCGGTGGTCGCGCAGATGGCAGACCAGGCCGTCCTCGGTCAGCTCCAGTGGCTCGATCTTCCAGTAGTCAGTGACGTCGGCATGCCAGTAGAAGCCCAGGTAGCCATTGCGGCTGATGCCCAGTTTCTTGGCTTGTGGTCGCCCAGGGATGCTGATGTGGTGATGCAGGCGATCGTCGGTCTGCGAGTGGTAATGAAAGTCCATCACCGGCGAGTCCTGCTTTCCCCCAACCTGTAGCCAGTCATCCTCAGGGGTAACCCCCCAGCTGAACTTGTCACTGCTGCGGCTCAGGCGCAGTGGGATGTACCGGTTGACGGCGCGCATGTACAGCCTGCCGCGAAACGACCTGGCAAATTCCGCTTTGATGTCTTCGTGCATGGTGCTTTCCTCGGTTGGCATTGAAGGTTTCGCACCCTAATGCCCAAGCGCGACGCCCAGGCAGATCGAAGACTTTCCCCGGTTGCCTCAGGCGCCGGCTTCACCTTCCAGCAGCATGAACAGGCGGTACAGCACCACGGTGCTGAACAGCTGCAGGAAGCCGCTGAGGCTGTCCATGGCCAGCTCCATGCCAGGCGAGGGTTCTGGGAAAGCCATCAGCAGCAGCCCGTCGATCAGCCAGATCGGTGCCAGCACAGCCACCACACAGAACATGATGCGCATGAAGTGACCGGTGGTCATGCTGGCACTTTCGCGCATCGCCTGCACCACCGGGCGGCCGCGCAGCACCAGCAGGTACTCGGCGAACACCAGATTGATCATGATCCATACGCCCGGGAAGACGAACAAGGCAAGGCCCGCCATGATCAGCAGCGAACTGATGAGAATCAGCAGGGCCAGTTGTGGCCAGAGCTGCAGGGCGCGGGCGAACAGGTCGCGCTTGGCGATTTCCTGGCCCTTGCTGCGGGTATCGAGGTAAAGGATCAGCGCGGCGCTGTACAGCGGGTAGAGCAGCAGGCTGACGAGCATGCCGTAGGCAGGCGATGCCTGGTCGCCCAACTGCCGGTACAGCAACTGAGTGAGCAGGGCTTCCAGCACCACCAGCGGCAGGCACAGCTGGACAATGTTCGGCAGGTGGCGGCGGAAGAAGTACAGGGAGTCGCGCAGAACGCTCAGCGGATTCATCAGTCAACATCGCATGGCAGTAAAAACAGGGGCCTAACTTTAGCCCAAAGCAGGCCTGGGGCTGTCACTTGCTGAAAAAAGTTTCACCGCGCCGGTGATTGAATCCCGCGTCCGTACGCCCCATCTTTGACGCTGTCCGTTGTCCCGCTACCCCACGAGGTCGCCCATGAACACTGAAGAACAAACCCTGATCGACGGCCTGTTCGGCCGCATCAAGCAAGCTGAAGACCCGAGCCAGCCGCGCGATCCGCAGGCCCAGGCGTGCATCGAGCAACATCTGCGTCAACAGCCGGCGGCGCCTTACTACATGGCACAAGCCATATTGGTGCAGGAGGCTGCGATCAAGCGCCTCGACGAGCAGAACAAGCAGCTGGAGGCCGAACTGCAGCAGGCCCGCGCCCAGGCCCAGGCCGCACAAGCCGCCAGCAGCGCGCCAAGCAATGGCGGGGGTGGTTTCCTGTCCAGCATCTTTGGTTCGGGTGGGCGTAACGCGGCCCCGGCGGTGCAGCCGCAGCGTCCCGCTGCTGCCCCGGTGGCGTCGGGTGGTGGCTGGCGCGAGCCTTCGGCACCGGGCTTCTCCCAGCCGCCAACACAGCAACCTGGCTTTGCCGCCGCGCCGGCGCGCGGCGGCGCCAGCAGTTTCCTCGGTGGGGCCATGCAGACCGCTGCCGGTGTGGCCGGTGGTGTGTTGCTGGCGCAGGGTATCAGCAGCCTGTTCAACCACAACTCGCAGCCGGAAGAAGTGGTCGAGGTGATCAAGGAAGAACCGACACCGGCCAGCGACAGCGGCGGCTGGAACGACCAGGGCGGTCAGCAGCAAGTGGCTGACAATGGCGGTTGGGGCAGTGACCAGGGTGGTTACGCCGACAGCGATTATGGCAGCGATGATGGCGGGTTCTTCTCGGACGACGACTCGTACGTCTGACAGGTCTGGCATACTGCTGGCATTTTTGAGGGGCGCTGTGCGCCCCTTTCGCGACGCAAGGCCGCTCCCACAGGTAAAGTGCAGGTTTCACACGCATTGCCCGACCTGTGGGAGCGGCCTTGTGTCGTGAAAGGGCTGCAACGCAGCCCCAAAATCCCAGACCGGACACGAGGTTCCCAGGTGAAAAAGATCGCGCTGTTCGCCGATGTGCAGAACCTCTACTACACCGTGCGCCAGGCCCATGGCTGCCATTTCAACTACACCGCCCTTTGGGCCGACGTCAGCCGCGAAGGCCAGATCGTCGAAGCCGTGGCCTATGCCATCGACCGTGGCGACGCCAAGCAGCAACAGTTCCAGCAGATTTTGCGCAACCTCGGTTTCGACGTGCGTCTCAAACCCTTCATCCAGCGCAGCGATGGCTCGGCCAAAGGCGACTGGGATGTGGGCATTACCCTGGATGTAATCGACGCGGCAAGCAGGGTCGACCAGGTAGTGCTGGCTTCTGGCGATGGTGATTTCGACCTGCTGCTGGAGCGGGTGATCCAGCGCCATGGCACCGAAGCCGTGGTGTATGGCGTGCCGGGGCTGACGGCGCTGTCATTGATCCGTGCCGCCACCCGCTATGTGCCCATCGAGGGCACACTGTTGCTCAAACACTAAGGTTTTTCATGGAACGTATCGCTGTCATCGACTTTGAAACCACCGGTATTTCCCCCGGTGCCGGTTGCCGCGCCACCGAGGTGGCGGTGGTAATGCTCGAAGGCGGGCGCATTGTCGAGCGCTACCAGAGCCTGATGAACGCGGGCGTGCCAGTGCCGGCCTTCGTCGCCGGCCTGACCGGCATCACCACCGCCATGTTGCGCACTGCGCCGCCGGTGGACAAAGTGATGAACGAGGTGGCCGAGTTTGTCGGTGGCACCCCATTGCTGGCGCACAACGCGGCCTTCGACCAGAAGTTCTGGGACTACGAACTGAGCCGCATCGGTCGCAGCCGCAGCCAGCCGTTCGCTTGCTCTCTGCTGCTGTCACGGCGCCTGCTGCCGGCGGCGCCGAACCACAAGCTGGGTACTCTGACACGTTGGGCTGGGTTGCCGGACACCGGGACCGCGCACCGGGCCATGGCCGATGCCGAAATGGCCGCCAACCTGCTGCAACACCTGACTGGCGTGTTGCGCCAGGACCACGGTTTACAGCAACTTTCGCACGGTCTGCTTTGTCGGTTGCAGAAAGTCCCGGCTGCAAAGGTGCGCGACACGCTGGCCAAGTACCGTTAGGGCTGGCCGGCAATACAGGGCTCAAGCCGAACGCACCAAAAGTGTGCCGCTCATTTGAGCCCGTTCTGTAACGTATCTTCGCCCAGGCAGGCCGTTAAACTGAAGCACCCGTAAACGGATTTCGAGTTTTCCCATGCCTGCCGCCCGTCGCTTCCCGCTGTTGCTCATTGGTGCTTTCCTGGCCTTGTACCTGGTTTGGGGTTCCACTTATCTGTTCATTCGTATCGGCGTGGAGAGCTGGCCTCCGATGCTCATGGCCGGGGTGCGCTTTCTGATTGCCGGCGGCCTGCTGTACGGTTTTTTGCGCTGGCGCGGTGTGCCCGCGCCGACCTGGCCGCAGTGGCGGGCGGCAGGGGCAATTGGCTTTTTGCTGCTTAGCTGTGGCAACGGTGGTGTGACCGTGGCCGAGCATGCTGGCGTGGCGTCGGGCGTAGCGGCGCTGGCCGTGGCGACAGTGCCACTGTTCACCCTGCTGTTCGGCCTGTTGTTCGGGCACCGCAATTCGAAGCTGGAGTGGGCGGGCATTACCCTGGGGCTGGTGGGTATCGGCCTACTGAACCTGGGTTCCAACCTGCAGGCAAGCCCGATGGGTGCAGCGCTGATCCTGTTCGCAGCGGCGTCCTGGGCGTTCGGCTCGGTGTGGAGCAAAACCTTGCCGCTGCCCCAGGGGCCGATGGCCAGCGCGGCAGAAATGCTGGTGGGGGGGGCGGTACTGTTGCTGGGCAGTGTGCTGTCGGGCGAGCGTATGACGCAGATGCCGACTGCTGCCGGCTGGGGGGCGTTGGCCTATCTGGTGTTCTTCGGCTCGATCCTGGCGTTCAGTGCCTACATGTATTTGCTCAAACATGTGCGCCCGGCAGCCGCCACCAGCTACGCCTACGTCAACCCGGCGGTGGCGGTGCTGTTGGGCATCGTCTTCGCCGGCGAACAGATTGGCGCCGAAGAGTGCGTGGCGATGGCGGTGATTATCGGTGCGGTGGTGCTGATTGGCCTTCCACAGTGGCGCAAGGCGCCTGCGCAGCCGTTGAAAGGCGAAATCTGCAAGTAGGCAGGGGTGATGCGGTAAACTTGCCGCCTTCGCTGAACCCCCCGACGGTATTGCCATGAATTTCGCCAAACTCGGCCTGATCGAACCGCTGCTGCGTACCCTGCAGCAGCTGGACTACACCACCCCGACCCCGGTGCAGGCCAAGGCCATCCCCGCCGTGCTGGCCGGCCGCGACCTGATGGCCGCAGCCCAGACCGGTACCGGCAAGACCGCAGGCTTTGCCTTGCCCGTGCTGCAGCGCCTGGCGCTGGAAGGCGAAAAGGTGGCCAGCAACTCCATCCGTGCGCTGGTGCTGGTACCTACCCGCGAACTGGCCGAGCAGGTGCACAACAACGTGCGCGAATACGCCGAGAACCTGCCGCTGAGCACCTACGCGGTGTATGGCGGCGTCAGCATCAACCCGCAGATGATGCGCCTGCGCCGTGGTGTCGACCTGCTGGTGGCCACCCCGGGTCGTTTGCTCGACCTGTTCCGGCAGAACGCGGTGAAGTTCAACCAGGTGCAGACCCTGGTACTGGACGAAGCCGACCGCATGCTCGACCTGGGCTTTGCCGAGGAGCTGCAATCGGTTTACGCGGCGCTGCCCCGCAAGCGCCAGACGCTGCTGTTCTCCGCCACCTTCTCCGATCAGATTCGCGTGCTGGCGGGGTTGGCCTTGAATGACCCGCTCAGTATCGAAGTGAGCCCGCGCAACGCCACCGCGACCAGCGTCAAGCAGTGGCTGGTGCCTGTGGATAAAAAGCGTAAGGAAGACCTGTTCTGCCACCTGCTGCGCAAGCAGCGCTGGACCCAGGTGCTGGTGTTCGCCAAGACCCGTAACGGTGTCGACCAACTGGTGCAGCGTTTGCTGGCCGAAGGTGTGAACGCCGACGGCATTCATGGGGACCGCCCGCAGGCTACCCGTCAGCGCGCGCTGGACAGCTTCAAGGCCCGCGAAGTGCAGGTGCTGGTGGCCACCGATGTGGCAGCCCGTGGCCTGGACATCGATGATTTGCCGCTGGTGGTCAACCTTGACCTGCCGATCGTTGCCGAGGACTACGTGCACCGCATCGGCCGTACCGGGCGGGCGGGCAACAAGGGCGAGGCGATTTCGCTGGTGTGCGCGGATGAAGTGCAACTGCTGGCGGCTATCGAAGTGCTGACCCGGCAGACCCTGCCGCGTCATGAAGAGCCTGATTTTATCCCTGATCACCGGGTGCCGCTGACCGATGCCAGTGGCCAGGTGATCAAGAAACCGAAGAAGCCCAAGAAGCCGAAAGAAAACAGCGCCAAGCGCGGGCTGGGCCGTTGGATGGACAGTTCTGAGGCGGGTAATTCCGAGCCGGCAGTCAAGGCGGTGCGCAAGGTGCCGAGTTTCAATGGTGGGCCGCGCAAGCGTAAGCCCTGAGATTTCGGGGCCGCTCTGCGGCCCATCGCGACACAGTTCAGGCCCGCGCCGTACCTGTGGCAGCGGCCTTGTGTCGCGAAAGGGCTGCGCAGCAGCCCCTGCAATCTTTCAGGAAACCGGCTTAACCCAATCCGCCGCCGCTCGCCCGGCGCGCAAACCGCTGGCAAAGCACGCCGTTAGCAAATACCCCCCGGTCGGCGCCTCCCAGTCCAGCATTTCGCCGGCACAGAACACCCCCGGCATGCCCTTGACCATCAACCCCTCATCCAGCCCCTCGAAACGCACCCCGCCGGCGCTACTGATCGCTTCATCCAGCGGCCGTGTACGCACCAACGTGATCGGCAATGCCTTGATCGATCGGGCCAGCGCCTGCGGGTCGGCAAAGCTCGCGTGATCGGTCAGCTCCCGCAGCAGTGCCGCCTTGACCCCATCGATACCCAACTGGCTGTGCAGATGCTTGGCCATGGAGCGTGAACCGCGTGGCTTGGCCAGTGCCTGGGCAATTTTGTCCACAGGCTTGTCCGGCAGCAGGTCGAGCAACAACAGCCCACGGCCGTCACGGTTGATGGCCTCGCGCAGCGGTGCCGACCAGGCATACACCAGGCTGCCCTCCACACCTTGCGCGGTGAGGATGAACTCGCCTTTGCGCGGTGCACTGCCCGGTACGCTGAGGGCAATGTTCTTCAGCGGCGCGCCGGCGAACTTGTCCTTGAGCAAGGCGCTCCAACTGTCCACTTCAAAACCGCAGTTGCTCGGCTGCAAAGGCGAGATATCCACAGCCCGTTCGGCCAGCAGCGCTTGCCAATTGCCGTCGGAGCCCAGTCGCGCCCAGCTGGCGCCACCCAGTGCCAGCACCACGACGGCGGCTTTCACCAGCCGTTCGCCCTGTGGATAAGCAATCCGCAAGGCGCCATCGGAGTTCCAGCCCAGCCAGCGATGACGGGTGTGGATAACTACCCCGTTGTCACGCAGGCGCTTGAGCCAGGCACGTAGCAGCGGCGCGGCTTTCATGTCGGTCGGAAACACCCGGCCCGAGGTGCCGACGAAGGTTTCGATGCCCAGGCCGTGAATCCATTGGCGTAATGCGTCCGCATCGAAGTCGCGCAGCAACGCCTCGATCTCGCCCTGGCGTTCGGCATATCGGGCCACGAACGCCGAGTAGGGCTCGGAATGGGTGATGTTCATGCCGCCGACGCCCGCCAGCAGGAACTTGCGCCCAACCGAAGGCATGGCATCGAACACCTCGACCGCCAGGCCTGCCTGGGCCAGTGCTTCGGCAGCCATCAAGCCGGCAGGGCCGCCACCGATGACGACAGCGAGGGGAGAGGATGCGGGGTTCAGATCGGGCATGGTGGGCAGCAGGCTGTGGAAAAGAGGCGCATTCTAGCGCAGCGCTGGCCATGGAAGCACTGGTCAAAAAATGCTCAGAAGTCTGCAGGCCTTGCCATCAAAGGGCTGTAGCGCCTTTCCCGCAGGTTATCCACAAGCGGTTCCACAGTCATTGTGAACAACCGATGACGCGTGCTGCGCTGTGGTGAAGGATGCCGTGGCGTTTGGCCAAGGCTGCGCGGTCCTTGCTGTAACCACCGCCGATCACGCCCACCACCGGGATATCGCGGCCCAGGCAGTGGCGCAATACGGCTTCGTCACGGGCGGCAACGCCGGCATCGGTCAGTTGCAGGTAGCCCAAAGCGTCGTCCTTGTGCACATCGACGCCGGCGTCGTACAGCACCAGGTCGGGCTGATACAACGGCAGCAGGTAATTGAGGGCGTCGTCCACCACCTTCAGGTAGGCGGTATCGCCCATGCCACGGGGTAGGGGGATATCCCAGTCGCTTTGCGCCTTGCGGGCCGGGAAGTTCTGCTCGCAGTGCAGCGACACGGTGATGGCCTCTGGCGTGTCGTGCAGGATGCGCGCGGTGCCATCGCCCTGGTGCACGTCGCAGTCGAAAATCAGCACCCGGTGTACCCGGCCAGCCGCCAGCAGGTAACGGCTGATCACCGCGAGGTCGTTGAAGATGCAGAAGCCGGCGGGGTGGTCGTAATGGGCATGGTGGGTGCCACCGGCGAGGTGGCAGGCGATGCCGTGCTGCAGGGCCATTTCGGCCGTGAGCAGCGAGCCGCCGACGGCGCGCACGGTGCGCCGGGCCAGCGCCTCGCTCCAGGGCAGGCCGAGGCGGCGCTGGTCCTCGCGCGACAGCTCGCCGTTCATGTAGCGCTCGATGTAGCTGCGGTCGTGGGCCAGGGCGAGGATGTCGTTGGGGCAGATGTCCGGGCGCAGCAGGGCTTGGTCGGTGGTCAGCCCGCTGTCGACCAAGTGGTCGCGCAGCAGGCGGAACTTGTCCATCGGGAAGCGGTGTTCGGCGGGGAACTCCGGGCTGTAGTCTTCGTGGTAGATCAGCGGCAGCGGCATGGGGTGTTCACAATCGGGGCCAGTGCTGATCTTGCCAGTTATCGTCCTGCGCTGGCCAATACGCGTTGCCAGTCCGGCTCGTTCAGGCGCCCTAGGATGCGCGCCTTGCCATCGCCATCCACCGACACGAACAAAGCGCTGGCGTAGCTGCTTTGACGCTCGCCACCGGCAACGTTCTGCTGGCGGGCAAAATGGTCGATGCAGCCGTTGTGGGTCACCAGCACCAGGTTGTGCCCCGCACGTTTGCGCGCCAGCGCCTCGCTGGCGAACTGGCTGTCGCAGGTTTCCAGCCAGCCTTCGCTGGCCACCGCCTGACCGAGGATGAAGTGCGCGGTTTGCCGGGTGCGCAGTTTCGGGCTGGTCAGCAGGTCGGCGTTGTGCAGGCCCAGCCGGTTCAGCCCTTGGCCAACACGGGTTGCGGCCTGGCTACCGCTGACGGTGATACCGGTGGGGTCGTCCAGGCAGGGGCCGGGTGCGCTGTCGCAGCGTTCGGCGTGGCGGATCATCACGATCACCGCGCCTTCGGCCCAGTCTTGCAGTAAACCGCTGTCACTCAGTTGTTGCTCGTTGCCAAGGTCCACGATATGCGTCCTCGTCGCCAGCCAGGTGGTCAACGCCGCCACGACCATGCACAGGCCAAGGGCGGCACCGAGGGCTTTGCGAGACAGGCGCCGCTTGCGCCGGGTGTGTATGGCAGCGTGCCCCAGGGTATTGCTCGATTGCATGCGTAGCTCCGTTGGCATGGCCGCGTCTGGCGCGGCAGAGATGGCGGCATTGTGCTGAGGGGCCTGTCGGGGGCCGGTGAAGGGCGTGTGAAAATTGCATTCGGCGGCTACCGGTTGGGTGAAAGCCGAGCCCGCGCCTACGCTGTACACTGCAAGGCGGCAAAACCGGAGCAGGCCCCATGACCCCCATCCTTGAACTGGAAAGCGCACGGCTGGTGCTGCGCCAATGGCACGACGACGACCTGCGCGAGTTCGCCGCGCTGTGCGCCGACCCGCAGGTGATGCGCTACTTCCCGGCGCCCCTGACGCGTCTGGAAGCCGCTGCATTGATCGGTCGGGTGCGCGGGCACTTCAATGAATACGGTTTTGGTTTGTGGGCCCTTGAGCGCAAGGACAGCGGCGCGTTCATCGGCATGACCGGTTTGCTGCACGTGGGCTTCGAGGCCGATTTCACCCCCGCTGTGGAGATTGGCTGGCGCCTGGCCCGCCGTCACTGGGGCCTGGGTTTTGCCAGCGAGGCGGCGTGGACCTGCCTGCGTTGTGCTTTCGCCCAATTGCGCCTGGAGGAAGTCGTGTCGTTCACTAGCGAGAGCAACCTGCCGTCGCAGAAGGTCATGCAAGCCATCGGTATGCAGCAGGACGCGCAGGGCAGTTTCGAGCACCCCCGCCTGCCTGAGGGCCACCCGCTACGCCCGCATGTGCTGTACCGCATCGACCGCACCCATTGGGAGCGCACCCTGCGCCCCTGAATGCATGGCCATGCCCGGCACGAATGACAAACCCTGTATTATTTGCCCACTTGGAAGGCGCTGCATGTTGCACGTTCAGCGCCTGTGAGATCGAGCGCCGCTCGGGCGGCGCATCGCGAGCAAGCTCGCTCCTACGGAGAACCCCCGATGAGTCATGTGTTGGACGACCTGGTCGACCTGTTGAGCCTCGAAGCCATCGAGGAGAACCTGTTCCGTGGCCGCAGCCAGGACCTGGGCTTCCGCCAGCTGTACGGTGGGCAAGTGCTGGGGCAGTCGTTGTCGGCAGCCAGCCAGACGGTCGAGGACGCGCGCCATGTGCATTCGTTGCACGGCTACTTCCTGCGCCCGGGCGATGCCAGCCTGCCGGTGGTGTACTCGGTGGACCGCGTGCGCGATGGCGGCAGTTTCAGCACCCGGCGGGTGACGGCGATCCAGAAAGGCCAGACCATCTTCACCTGCAGCGCATCGTTCCAGTACGACGAGGAAGGGTTCGAGCACCAGGCGCAGATGCCAGAGGTGGTCGGCCCGGAAAACCTGCCGACCGAAGTCGAACTGGCCCGCGCCATGGCCGACCAGTTGCCCGAGCGCATTCGCGACAAAGTGCTGTGCGCCAAGCCGATCGAGATCCGCCCGGTCACTGAGCGTGACCCGTTCAACCCCAAGCCCGGTGACCCGGTGAAGTACGCCTGGTTCCGCGCCGACGGCAACCTGCCTGACGTACCCGCCCTGCACAAGTACCTGCTGGCCTACGCCTCGGACTTCGGCCTGCTGACCACTGCGCTGCTGCCCCATGGCAAGTCGGTGTGGCAGCGCGACATGCAGATCGCCAGCCTCGACCATTCGTTGTGGTTCCATGGCAACCTGCGCGCTGACGAATGGCTGCTGTACGCAACCGATAGCCCCTGGGCCGGTAATTCCCGTGGTTTCTGCCGCGGCAGCATCTTCAACCAGGCCGGGCAACTGGTGGCATCGTCCAGCCAGGAAGGCCTGATTCGTCATCGCAAGGATTGGGCATGAGCCTCCTTGGCGAGGTGCGCAACTGGGTGTTCGACATGGACGGCACCTTGACCGTGGCGGTGCACGACTTTGCCGCCATTCGCGTGGCGTTGGACATCCCGGCCGAGCACGACATCCTCACCCACCTGGCGGCGCTGCCGGCTGATGAGGCGGCAGCCAAGCATGCCTGGTTGCTGGAGCACGAGCGGGACCTGGCGGTTGCCTCCACGGCGGCCACCGGGGCGGTGGAACTGGTGCGCGAACTGGCCGAGCGCGGTTGCCGGCTGGGTATTCTTACCCGCAATGCGCGTGAGCTTGCGCATGTGACGCTGGAGGCCATCGGCCTGGCGGACTGCTTCGCGGTGGAGCACATTCTCGGGCGTGACGAAGCGGCGCCCAAGCCGAGCCCGGATGGGTTACTGAAAATTGCCAGTGCCTGGGGCGTGGCGCCCAGTGAGCTGGTGATGGTGGGGGATTACCGCTTTGACCTGGACTGTGGACGGGCGGCGGGGGCGCGCACGGTGCTGGTGAACCTGCCGGATAACCCGTGGCCGGAGCTGGTGGATTGGCATGCGGCCGATTGCCAGGCATTGAAGGTGATGCTGGGCTGATTCTTGTATTGGCAATGCGGGCCTGTTCGCGGGCATGCCCGCGAAAGGGCCGGACCTGTCTATGCTGAACCCCATTCTTTCTTCTGATACGGAGACCTACCCATGACCAGCAAGGCCATCTACGTACAACCCGGCGGCGGCTACGACAAGGTCGAGGTCGGCACCAGCGAGGCCCTGGCCCCCAAGGCCGGCGAGATCACCGTGCGCCTGCACGCCAGCTCCCTCAACTACCACGATTTCGCCGTGGTCAGCGGCATGTGGGGCCCGAGCGAGCGGCGCATCCCCATGGCCGATGGCGCCGGTGAGGTGGTCGCGGTGGGGGCTGGCGTTACCGAGTTCCAGGTCGGCGACAGCGTGGTCAGCACCTTCTTCCCCGATTGGCTCGATGGCCAGGCCAATGTCGAGGGCTTTGCCCAGGTGCCTGGCGACGGCCTCGATGGCTACGCCCGAGAGCAGGTCACCGCCCGTGCCACTGCGTTCACCCTGGCGCCCAAGGGTTTCAGCCATGCCGAAGCGGCCACCCTGACCACCGCCGGGCTTACCGCCTGGCGCGCGCTGATGAGTGATGATCACCTCAAGCCCGGCGACACGGTGCTGGTGCAGGGCACTGGCGGTGTGTCGATTTTCGCCTTGCAGTTCGCCAAGCTGGCCGGCGCCACAGTGATCGCCACCTCGTCCAGCGATGCCAAGTTGGAGCGCCTGAAAGCGTTGGGTGCCGACCACCTGATCAATTACAAGAGCACCCCGGCCTGGGGTGAGAAAGTGCGTGAGCTGACGGGCAACCGCGGGGTTGATCATGTGATCGAAGTGGGTGGCCCGGCGACGCTGGAGCAGTCGATGATTGCCGCGCGCATCGGTGGGCATGTTTCGCTGATCGGTATCCTCACCGGGGTGGCTGGGCAGTTGCCGCTGGTGCAGGCGCTGGTGCGGCAGATTCGTCTGCAAGGGGTGCTGGTAGGCAGCCGTGCGCAGCAGCAGGCGATGGTGCGGGCGATCGATGCCAACGGCCTGCGCCCGGTGGTGGACAAGCATTTCGAGTTGGAGCAGATCGTCGAGGCGTTCCGTTACCAGGAGAGCAACCGGCATTTCGGCAAGATCTGCCTGACTTGGTGAGGATAGGTGAGGGCGGCTGGATGTAACGGCCACCCTACAAGCCAATACATTCGCGCACATCGGCAGCACAGGGCGGCTGGCTAGAATGCCCCGCTCTGTTGCGATTGATTCTCTTCAAGAGGATGCCCCGATGTGCCCGACTCCCCTTTTCTGGCAGCGTTTGCTGCCTGTCTTGCTGTTGGCTACCTGCCTCGGCTTCATCCAACCTGCCAGCGCCGTGCAAGTGACCGACGTGCTCGGGCGCAAGGTCGAGGTCGACCACCCGCCTCAGCGCATCGTGCTTGGCGAAGGGCGGCTGTTCTTCGCGCTGGCTTTGCTTGACCGTGACAACCCGTTCCAGCGGGTGGTTGGCTGGCAGAACGACATGCGCCTGCTCGACCCGCATACCTATGAGGTGTATGCGCAGCAGTACCCACAAGTGGCCAAGTTGCCGCTGATCGGCCAGGCGTCCGAGCAGAGCGTGAGCGCTGAGCAGATACTGGCGCTCAAGCCCGACCTGGCCATTTTCAGCATCGCCGGTGAGGGCCCGACCCAGCACAGCCCGGTGGCCGATCTACTGGAAAAGGCCGGGGTGCCGGTGCTGTTCATCGACTTTCGCGTGCACCCGATCCGCAATACCCGGGTGAGCATGCAGGCACTGGGCACGCTGCTGGGGCGTGAGCCGCAGGCGGCGGAGTACCTGAACCTGTACGACCGTCACCTGAAGCGGGTAACCGACGGCGTGGCCAGGATCAAGGAAAGCGAGCGGCCCAAGGTGTTTCTCGAACTGTTGGCTGGCGTGTGGCAGGCACCGGGGCACACCACTGGCAAGAGCGGATTGGGCAGCGTGGTCGAAGCCGTAGGCGGGCACAACATTGGTGCCGATGTGGTGCCTGGGGCGCTGGGTGATGTGAGTGTCGAGTACGTGTTGCAAGCCGACCCGGACGTGTACATCGCCACCGGCAACCGCGCGCCCGGGGTGCTGCTGGGGGCTGGCGTCTCCACCGATACGGCACGCCAGAGCCTGGCGAAGATCACCGCGCGCCCCGAGTTCGCCCCGCTGCGGCCGATCCAGGCTGGCCAGGCCCATGGCTTGTGGCATGACTTCTACAACTCGCCGTTCAACATCCTGGCGGTCGAGGCCATGGCCCGATGGGTACACCCGGAGCGTTTCAAGGCGCTCGACCCGCAGGCAACCATGGGTGAAATCAACCGCATGCTCAAGGTCGGCCTGGACGGCCAGTACTGGGTCGATGCCAGGTGACCGCGCTGGCCCACGAAGGCGCGGCGTTGGCAGCCTGGCATTATCGTCGCCTGTTGTGGCGGCGGGCCTTGCTGGTCTTCACGCTGGCGTTGTTGCTGTTGTTGTCGGTACTGGGCGACCTGGCCAGCGGTGCCTCGGGCATGGGCCTGGGGCAATTGCTGCATGGCGTCTTCGACCCGGCGACGTTGAGTGCCACCGAGCGGGTGATCATCTGGAACGTGCGCCTGCCGTACTCACTGATGGCGGTGCTGGTGGGGGCGGCCTTGGCGCTTGCCGGTGCCGAGATGCAGGCGATTCTAGACAACCCGCTGGCCAGCCCCTTCACCTTGGGTGTGTCGTCATCGGCGGCACTCGGCGCCTCGCTGGCGATTGCCTACCCACTGGGCATTGCCTGGCTGGCGCCGAGCGCCCAGGTGACGGTGATGGCGTTCATCTTCGCCTGCCTGTCGGTGGTGCTGTTGCAGGCCATGTCGCGGTTGCGTGGCGCCGGGGTCGAGAGCCTGGTGCTGTTTGGCATCGCCTTGGTGTTCAGCTGCAATGCGTTGGTCTCGTTGCTGCAATTGCTGGCCACCGAGGATGTGCTGCAGCAACTGGTGTTCTGGACCTTGGGTAGCCTGGCCCGCGCCGACTGGCACAAGCTTGGCATGCTGGCCCTGGTGCTGGGGTTGCTGTTGCCGTTCTCGCTACGGGCGGCACCGGCCATGACCTTGCTGCGCATGGGCGAGGACCGTGCGCGCAGTTTTGGCGTCGATACCCGGCGCCTGCGTTTTGCCTCGCTGCTGCGCATCAGCCTGTTGTCGGCAACGGCGGTGGCATTCGTCGGCACCATCGGTTTTGTCGGCCTGGTCGGGCCGCACATCGCCCGGCTGCTGGTCGGTGAGGACCAACGCTTCCTGCTGCCCGCCAGTGCGCTGGTGGGGGCGTTGATGCTGTCGCTGTCGTCGCTTGTCAGCAAGGCGATCTTGCCGGGGGTGATCGTGCCGGTGGGCATCGTTACCGCGTTGGTGGGCGTGCCGGTATTCGTGGTGCTGGTGTTCCGCCGGGGGAGAAGGTTGTGAGCCTGTTGATCGAGGGTGTTTCGGTGGCCTACGGCGCGCGGCAGATCCTGCAGGGGGTGAGCCTGCCGGCGTTGCCGGCCGGCAGCCTGGTAGCGCTGGTCGGGCCAAATGGTGCGGGCAAATCCACGTTGTTGCGTGCCTTGGCAGGGCTGGAGCGGATGCGCGGTGGTTTGCGCCTGGATGGGCAGGATGTGACGCGCCTGGGCTTTGCCGAGCGCTCACGTCGCCTGGCCTATATGCCCCAGCAGCTACCGCCGGGTATCGCCTTGGGCGTATTGGAAAGCATTGTTGCGGCCTTGCGCGTGAGCGCTGGCAGCGATCTGCTGGGCAGCGCCTTCGATGCGTTGCGCCAGTTGGGCATCGAGGGTTTGGCCGAGCGCTCGCTGGACAGTTTGTCTGGCGGGCAACGGCAGCTGGTGGCCTTGGCCCAGTTGCTGGCACGCAACCCACAGGTGCTGTTGCTGGACGAGCCGACCAGTGCGCTGGACCTGCATTACCAGTTGCGGGTGATGGGCGCTGTGCGCGAACGCGTGCAGGCGCATCGGTTGCTGGCGGTGGCGGTGCTGCATGACATCAACCTGGCAGCCAGCCACGCAGATTGGCTGGTGGTGTTGCGTGAGGGCAGGGTGGTGGCCTGCGGGGCGCCGGGGGATGTGCTGCAGCCGGGGTTGTTGGCTGAGGTGTATGGCGTGGTGGCCCGGGTGGAGCGCTGTTCGCAGGGGCGCCTGCAGGTGCTGGTGGACCGGGCGTTGGCTTGAAAACCGGCCAGATGCGGTCCCTTGTAGGAGCGGCCTTGTGTCGCGAAAGGGCTGCGAAGCAGCCCCCCGATTTATGCGATATAGCTGATGACCGGGGGCCGCTTCGCGGCCCTTTCGCGACACAAGGCCGCTCCTACACAGGGGGGATGCGCCAGTCGGATGATTATCAATCTGGCAGCAACCGATCGCGGCTGTTGGACAGGTGCAGGCACACCGCCGCCCGCGCCGCATCCGGGTCTTGTCGGCGGATGGCATTGAGGATCGCCTCGTGCTCCAGGTTGGCCAGGTAGGCTTGCCGCGCCAGCTTGGCCCCGGAGCGTTCGGCCAGGGCCATGCGGTTACGCGGGATCAGGCCGTTGCCTAGCTGCAGCAGCATCTCGGTGAAATACAGGTTGCCAGTGGCCTCGGCAATCAGCAGGTGAAAGCGCCGGTCGGCTTCGATGCAACTGTCGCCAGCTGCGGCCAGGTCCTGGTAGTCATCCAGCGCCTGGCGCATGCGTGCCAGCTGCCCCTCGTCACGGCGCAGCGCGGCCAATGCGGCGGCCTGACCCTCCAGGCCAATACGCAGTTCCAGCAGATCACGCACATTCGCCGCGCTTTCCGCCGCCACGCGCAGGCCGGCCTGGGCCTGGCGCTCCATCACGAACGTACCGATACCGTGGCGCGGCTCCACCAGCCCCGAAGCTTGCAACTTGGACAAGGCTTCGCGCACCACCGTGCGGCTGACTCCGTGCTCGCGCACCAGGGTGTTTTCCGAGGGCAACTTGTCGCCCGGTTTGAAGGTGCCCAGCAAAATGTGCTGGGTCAGGCTGGAAACCAGGTCATGAGCGCGGCTGTGGCCGCGTTTACGGGCGTGTTCGGGTTCCATGTGCCATCCGCTGATTGTTGTACTTGTATGACAAGTTAATCGATAGAAATATTTTTTGCTGGTTTTTCACGTGATCAAGTCAACGCGTAGGTTAAGTGTTTTTGCATAATCGAAGCAGATTGCCATTGTGATTGCTTGTATTTTGAGGATTTACCGACGTTAGTGAGCTTGTCGTACAACTGCGCGGCGCATATGCTCACCCCCACTGCCATGTCAGACAACCTCGACCCGCACAAAAACAATTAGTGGGAGATCCGCAAGTGAACGACACCCTCGCTCCGTCTGGCCGACATGACGGCGACGCGTTGGCCAGCGCCGTGGCCAAGGTCAAGCGCCACGTACTGCCGCTGTTCGTCATCATGTTCATCGTCAACTACCTCGACCGCGTCAACATCGGCTTTGTCCGCCCGCACCTGGAAAGTGACCTGGGCATCAGCGCTGCGGCCTTCGGCTTTGGCGCCGGCTTGTTCTTCATCGGCTACGCACTGTTCGAAGTGCCCTCCAACATGCTGCTGCAAAAGGTCGGTGCCCGCCTGTGGCTGACCCGCATCATGTTCACCTGGGGGCTGGTGGCCACGGCCATGGCCTTTGTGCAGAACGAAACCCAGTTCTATGTGCTGCGCTTTCTACTGGGTGTGGCCGAAGCGGGGTTCTTCCCAGGGGTGATCTACTACTTCACCCGTTGGTTGCCGGCTGCCGAGCGCGGCAAGGCCATTGCCATCTTCCTCAGCGGTTCGGCACTGGCTTCGTTGATTTCCGGGCCGCTGGCCGGGGCGCTGATGCAGCTTCAGGGCTTGGGCCTGCATGGCTGGCAGTGGATGCTGTTCATCGAAGGCATGGCCTCGGTGGTGCTGTGCTTCTTCGTGTTCTTCTGGCTCGACTCCAAGCCGCAAGATGCCAAGTGGCTGAGCAAGGCCGAACAGGACGCACTGGTCGCCACCATCGACCGCGAGCAGCAAGCACGCGAGGCCGTTGGCGCTGTCAAACCGTCGGCCTGGAGCCTGCTCAAGGACCGCCAGATCGTGCTGTTCTGCCTGATCTACTTCTGCATCCAGTTGACCATCTATGCCGCCACGTTCTGGCTGCCGAGCATCATCAAGCGCATGGGCGATCTGAGTGACATGCAGGTCGGGTTCTTCAACTCGATCCCGTGGCTGATCTCGATCCTGGCCATGTACGCCTTCGCCGCCGGTTCCACACGCTGGAAATTCCAGCAGGCCTGGGTGGCGGGTGCCCTGCTGGTCGCCGCCATCGGCATGTTCATGTCCACTACCGGTGGGCCGGTGTTCGCCTTCGTCGCGGTGTGCTTCGCCGCGATTGGCTTCAAGTCGGCGTCGTCGCTGTTCTGGCCAATCCCCCAGGGCTACCTGGATGCCCGTATCGCGGCAGCGGTCATTGCCCTGATCAACTCGGTCGGCAACCTCGGTGGCTTCGTCGCCCCCACCACCTTTGGCCTGCTGGAGCAGCAAACCGGGTCGATCCAGGGTGGGCTGTACGGCCTGGCGGTAACCTCGGTGCTTGCAGCCATCGCCATCTTCTTCGTACGCATGCGCCCCAAAGGCGCCCCTTCCGATGACCTCAAGGCCCCTTCGGCCCTGGGCCAGACCCACTGATGACTGCGAGACAACAACCATGAACATGCAGACCAACCCAGCCGTTCACACCAGCACCCCGGTGGTCACCGACCTGCGCGTGATCCCCGTCGCCGGCCATGACAGCATGCTGCTCAACCTCAGTGGCGCCCATGGCCCGTACTTCACCCGCAACGTGGTGGTGCTGCGCGACAGCGCCGGCAACACCGGCCTTGGCGAAGTGCCCGGCGGCGAGAAGATTCGCCAAACCCTGGAGGACGCCCGCAGCCTGGTGGTCGGCCAGCCAATCGGCCATTACCAGCGTGTGCTCAATGCCATGCGCCAGACCTTCGCCAACCGCGACTCGGCCGGCCGTGGCCTGCAAACCTTCGACCTGCGCATCACCGTGCACGCGGTGACCGCCATCGAGTCGGCGCTGCTCGACCTGCTCGGCCAGCATCTGAACGTGCCGATGGCGGCACTGCTGGGCGAGGGGCAGCAACGCGATGCAGTGAAGATGCTCGGTTACCTGTTCTATATCGGCGACCGTCAGCAGACCGACCTGGCTTACCGCAACGAAACCGATAGCGATGAAGACTGGTTCCGCCTGCGTCACGAAAAGGCGCTGACCACGGAGGCGGTGGTACGTCTGGCCGAGGCCGCCAAGGCGCGTTATGGCTTCAGCGACTTCAAGCTCAAGGGCGGGGTATTGCGCGGCGAAGAAGAGATGGAAGCGGTAACGGCCTTGGCCGAGCGCTTCCCCGAAGCGCGCATCACTCTTGACCCGAACGGCGCCTGGTCATTGCAAGAGGCCATTGCCCTGTGTCGCGACAAGCACGGCGTGCTGGCCTACGCCGAAGACCCGTGCGGTGCCGAGAACGGTTACTCGGGCCGTGAAGTGATGGCCGAGTTCCGCCGCGCCACTGGTCTGCCCACCGCCACCAACATGATCGCCACCGACTGGCGACAGATGGGCCATGCCATCCAGTTGCAGTCGGTGGACATCCCGCTGGCCGACCCGCACTTCTGGACTTTGCAGGGTTCGGTGCGGGTGGCGCAGATGTGCAACGACTGGGGGCTGACCTGGGGTTCCCACTCCAACAACCACTTCGACATTTCGCTGGCGATGTTCACTCAGGTGGCGGCTGCGGCGCCGGGTGAGATCACCGCCATCGACACCCATTGGATCTGGCAGGACGGCCAACGCCTGACCCGCGAGCCGCTGCGTATTGTCGACGGGCATGTGCGGGTGCCGGCGCGGCCAGGGCTGGGGGTGGAGTTGGATGAAGACCAACTGGCCAAGGCGCATGAGTGCTACCGCAACATGGGCCTTGGCGCGCGGGATGACAGCGTGGCGATGCAGTACCTGATACCGGGGTGGTGCTTCGATAACAAGCGGCCTTGCCTGGTGCGTTAAGGCGGGTTCAAGACTTTGCAAGGAAGGCCTCGGGAAACCGGGGCTTTTTTGTATCTGACCGATAGGGCCAGTGCAGGCAACACACATCCAAATGAAAAACAAAAGCGCCAAACGGCCCGGTGACGCGATCGGGCATGCCATTCGCGACATCTGGCGTTAATGGAAACGCCCTGTCGTGATCGAACAGTTCCGGGGCGTTCTCGTGTAATTACCCACAGCCATGCGGGGCTTAAATGAAGCCCGTCCTGCACTGACAGCTGCTCTGTGATGCGTGCCAAAGATCAACAACAGAACGCGAGTAAGCTGTCGACTTATTGAATTCAAAGGAGATATTTTCGCCTACGCCTGCCCGTCCATCCTTGTGTCAGCAAAAAGAGAACAACATCAATGAACACCGTGGGATCTGATGGCAACCTTGCACAAGGTTTCAAGCCACGTCATGTAACGATGCTGTCCATCGCCGGCATCATCGGCGCCGGACTTTTCGTAGGCTCCGGCCATGCCATCGCGGCAGCCGGGCCAGCAACCATAATTTCCTATTTCGTGGCCGGGACCCTGGTGGTACTGGTCATGCGCATGCTCGGCGAAATGGCCGTGGCACACCCTGACACCGGATCGTTTTCCACCTATGCCGACCAGGCCATCGGCCGCTGGGCCGGGTACACCATCGGCTGGTTGTACTGGTGGTTCTGGGTGCTGGTCATCCCTATCGAAGCGCTGGCCGCCGGGCATGTGCTGAACGCCTGGTTCCCGCAGGTGGACAGCTGGATCTTCGCCTTGGCTTCGGTGCTGCTGCTGGCTGGTACCAACCTGTTCAGTGTGGCCAAGTACGGCGAGTTCGAGTTCTGGTTCGCCATCCTCAAGGTCACCGCCATTCTGGGTTTCATCGGCCTGGGTTTCGCCGCGCTGATGGGTTGGCTGCCCAACCGTGAGGTCAGCGGGCTGAGCGGGTTGATGGCCGAGTACGGCGGCTTTGCGCCGAAGGGCTGGTCGGCCGTGGTCGGTGCGTTCATTACCGTGATGTTCAGCTTCATCGGCACCGAGGCGGTGACCATCGCGGCCTCCGAGTCCAGCGACCCATCGCGCAACATCGCCAAGGCCACCCGCTCGGTGATCTGGCGTATCAGCACCTTCTACATCCTGTCGATCTTCGTGATCATCTCGGTGGTGCCGTGGAACGACCCGCAGCTGGCGGTGGTGGGTTCGTACCAGCGTGCGCTGGAAATCATGAACATCCCCAACGCGGCGTTCATGGTCGACCTGGTGGTGCTGGTGGCCGTGACCAGTTGCATGAACTCGTCGATCTACATCGCTTCGCGGATGATGTACTCGCTGGCCAAGCGCGGTGACGCCCCGGCCTTCCTCAACAAGACCTCCAAGGTCGGTGTACCGCGTGCCGCGGTGTTCGGCAGCACGCTGATCGGTGCGGCCATCGCTGTGCTCAACTACTTCGCGCCGAAGGGTGTGTTCGAGTTCCTGCTGGCAAGCTCCGGCGCCATTGCCTTGCTGGTGTACATGGTCATCGCCATCTCGCAGCTGCGCATGCGCCGCCGCCTGGAGCGGGAAAACACCGAGCTGAAGTTTCGCATGTGGCTGTTCCCGTACCTGACCTGGGCGGTGATCATCTTCATTGCCGGGGCGCTGGCGGTGATGATGTACACGCCTGAGCACCGGGCGGAAGTGAGTTCCACGTTGGGCCTGGCGATCGTGATTTCCTTCCTGGGGATCGTGACCTCGCGGGGCCATGCGCAACCGGTGGGGGCGCGGTCGATGGGGTGATTGAGTTCACCGGGTGGTAGGGCAAAGGGCACTCGTGGATGGGTGCCCGTTGTTTTTTTGAAACACTTGTTTGGCAGCACGAGCGGTCGGCGTGGGGCTTGCCAGGCGTAGACGCGGCGTGAGCTTGAGCGTCAACTTAAAGCCGCTCTGTATGAGCGCTGCGTTGCTAACCCGGCAAAAGTTTCGGCAGCGCTGAGGCAGAACTATCCTGCGGCCATGGACGTTTTTCGGGATGCCTACATGGTCGAATTTCTTGGTCTGCCTGGTGTGCATGCCGAATCAGACCTGCATTGCGCATTGATGGACCGGCTCAAACAGTTCCTGATCGAGCTGGGCCGGGATTTCTGCTTCGTCGGCTCACAATACCCGCTTCAGGTCGGCGGCCGTGACTTCGCACTCGACTTGCTGTTCTTCCACCGTGGCCTCAACTGCCTGGTAGCGATCGAACTGAAAGTCGGTCGCTTCGAGCCAGAGTACCTGGGCAAGCTGGATTTCTATCTTGAAGCACTGGACCGCAATGAGCGTAAGCCTCATGAAAACCCGGCCATCGGTGTGTTGCTGTGCGCCAGCAGAGACGACGAGGTGGTTGAGTACGCACTCAATCGCAGTTTGTCCCCCGCGCTGATTGCCGAGTATCAAACGCGCTTGCCAGACAAGGCACTGCTGCAAGCCAAGCTGCATGAGTTCTATGCCTTGGGTACTGCAGACGATCCGAGCGCTTGAGCAGCCATCAAGTGCCGCCCATCACGCTTTGCACATACCGCATCACTGCCGGCGCTTTTTCGAAGCGTCGATGGATCAGGCTCAGCCACGAGCTGGCCTGGCAGTCGACTATTTGCCGGAAGTTCACCTGCGGCAGGCTAATGCGCTGCACGACCGATTCCGGGACCACGGCAATGCCTTGGCCAAGGGACACCAGGGTAATCACCGCCACCAGGCTGCCAGGTTGCGGGCCGAGCCGTGGCACGAAACCACCTTGCGCGGCCACCTCCAGCGTGCCGGAGATCTGCTCGGGCAGGATGAAGGTTTCATTGGCCAGGCGCGCGGCCGGGATCTGTGGTACTTCATTGATGCGCGAGCTGGCGGGCAGGGCGAGCACAAAGCCTTCCTGGCGCAAGGCAATGGCTTCGAGTGCTTCCGGCAGCTCCATGGGCGAGCGCACATAGGCCAGGTCAAGCAGGCCATCGCGAACCATGCCGGGCAGATCGGCCATGGGCAGTTCGCGGATATTCAGGCGCACGCCGGGGCAGGTTTCGCTGTAGTGGCTGACTTGCTGCTGAAGCATGCCCGAGTAGGCGGCCGAGGCCACGTAGCCCAGCTCGATGCGCCCGCTTTCGCCACGGGCGGCGCGCTGCGCGCCCAGTTGTGCGGCGTCGAACTGGCGCACGGCCTGTTCAGCCTCGATCAACAGCGCCTGGCCGGCGGCGGTAAGGTTGACCTCGCGCTGGTTACGCTCGAACAGGCGCACGCCCAGCTCGCGCTCCATGTCCTGGATCTGCCGGCTGAGGGTGGGCGGGGCGATGCCCAGTTGCTCGGCGGCCCGGGTGAAATGGCCGTGGCGGGCGACGCAGAGGAAGTAGCGGAAATGGCGGATTTCCATGGGTGTTACCTACAGGGTAATGACGCAGGCCGCCGGGGCTAACAAGGCTTGGTGTTGGCGGCGTTATGGTGGAGTCAACACTACAAGGCTGGCGCTGATACGACCAGCCTGCTTCTGGAGCCTGCCATGCCTGCCCCTTCAGCACGCTTTACCTTGCTTACCGCTTCCCTGGTCTGCGCCCTGATCATCCTCGACACCAACATTGTTGCGGTCAGCCTGCCCAGTATCGCGCGAGACCTGTCCGGCTCGTTCGCCGACATCGAATGGGTAGTCAGCGCCTACCTGCTGGCCTTCGCCGCTTGCCTGTTGCCCGCCGGTAGCCTGGCCGACCGCTTCGGCCGGCGGCGCATGCTGCTGCTCGGCCTGGTGCTGTTCGGCGTGGCTTCGCTGGCCTGCGGTGCGGCGCCCAGCCTGCTGTTTCTCGACCTGGCCAGAGCCGCCAAGGGGGTAGGCGCTGCGTTGCTGCTTACCTCGGCCCTGGCGGCGATTGGCAACCGGTTCCATCAGCCACAAGAACGCATGCGTGCCTGGGCCTTCTGGGGCGCCTGCATGGGCGCCACCATCACCTTCGCGCCGCTGCTGGGCGGGGTGATTGCCAGTACCTTGGGCTGGCGCTGGATCTTCTACATCAACCTGCCGCTGGTGGCACTGCTGGCGGTAATGGTCATGCGCAGTATCGAAGAGTCTCGCGACAGTGCGGCGGCACGCCTGGACCCCTGGGGCAGCCTGACCTTCGCCGGCAGCCTGGGCTACCTGATCTGGGCGATGATCGATGCCAACCAGGTGGGCTGGGGCAGCCCGCAAACCCTTGGCCGGTTGGTGATCAGCGCCTTTCTGTTCAGCCTGTTCATCATGGTCGAGCGCAGCCAGCAGCGGCCGATGATCGACTTGCAACTGATGCGTAGCGGGCGTTTTGTAGGGGCTCTGCTGGGCATGTTTGCCTACGCCGCCTGCGCCCAGGTGATGATGACCCTGCTGCCGCTGTATTTGCAGAACGGCCTGCAACTGTCGGCCCTGGCCGCGGGGGCGGGTATGTTGCCGTTCGCCGTTGCCATGCTGCTGACGCCGCGCCTGGGCATGCGCCTGGCTGCCCACTGCAGCCCGGCGCAGGTGTTTGCGCTGGGCCTGGTGCTGGTGGGCACGGGCAACTTGCTGTGTGCCTGGGCCACGCGCCACGGCGGTTATGGGGCATTCGCCCTGGCCAGCGTGGTGTTGGGGGCGGGCGCCGGGCTGCTCAATGGCGATACGCAGAAAAACATCATGGCCTGCGTACCGCGTGAGCGTACCGGTATGGCCTCGGGCCTGAGCACCACCACGCGGTTTGGTGCGATCGTGCTGGCCATTGGTGTGCTCGGGGGTGTGCTCGCTGCCCGTAGCGGGCAGTTGCTGCAGGAGGCCATGGCCACTGTGGCACCCGCACAATCGAGCCAGGTTGCCGCGATGGCCACGCGGGTTGCAGCGGGCGACTTGCAGGCGGCGCTGGCCCTGCTTGAGCCAGGCTTGCGTGAGGCGGTGGCGCCATTGGCCCGCCAGGCATTCATGGGCGGTTTCGAGGCTGTGTTACAGGTCGCGGGCGTGGCGGCGTTGCTGTTTGCGCTGCTGGTCGGCGTGTTGCTGAGCCGGCCACTGCCTGCCATGCAGGAGGGGCTGATGGCCGAAGGGCGACCTTGAAACGGCCAGGGTCCGTGCAACGATCTAAAAATAAATGAGGTGTTTTATCATTCTCGTTCGGCTTGTAGAGAAGGCCGGAATACAGGCCAGCCCGCCGACCCCTCTACGGAGCGAGAAAAATGAGTTCGACCCCGGTTCCACAGCGCCACCCATTGAGTCGTGCTGTGCACGGTGCTTTCCTGGGCCTGGTTGTCAGTAGCTGTGCGCTGCCTGCCCTTGCGCAATCTGCAACTGCTGAACACAGCAACCAGGCGCAGCAATGGAACATTCCTGGCGGCCCACTGGCGCCGGCGCTTGACCGCTTTGCACGCCAGGCGGGCATTAGCCTGTCCTTCGACGCGCAGCGCATAGCCGACCGCAACACGGCAGGTGTGCAAGGTACGCTGGGCACGTCGGCGGCACTCTCGCAGTTGTTGCAGGGGACCGAGCTTCAGGCGCAGCAGCAAGGCCCCAGTGCTTACCTGGTGGTACCGCAGCCCAAGCCTGCCGGCCCGCTGGAGCTGGGGGCGACCGAGGACTACCGCCTGGCGCCCGTCATCATCAATGCCAAGGTCAAAGCCAGCGCCGACGAAGACAGCAACTCGGTGGTTGCCAAGGAGCTGTGGGTAGGCGGCAAGGTGGCGACCAGCATCCTCAACACGCCAGCCTCCGTGTCTGTGGTGACCAACAAGGAAATGCAGCAGCGCAGCGTCAGCACCACCGAAGAGGCGCTGCAGTACACCCCCGGCGTGGTCAGCGACTACTACGGTTCGGACGACCGCAACGATTACTTCCTGATCCGCGGCTTTCAGGCCACCACCTACCGTGACGGCCTGACCCTCAGCTCGATGCGCGGTGTGCGTGAAGACCCTTACGCCTACGAGCGCATAGAAATTCTGCGCGGTGCCAACTCCACGCTGTTCGGCCCGGCAGACCCAGGTGGCTCGGTCAACTTCGTGACCAAGCAACCGCGCTTCGAGAAGTTTGGCCAGGGCTACGTGACCTACGGCTCCTACAACCATGCCGAAACCGGTATCGATGTAGGCGATGCCTTGAACGACGAGCAAACCCTGGCCGGCCGCTTCACGGCCAAGATGCAGAACAGCGACCGCGAGTACGACCACTCCCAGGACGACAACCGGTTCGTGATGGGCGGCCTGACCTGGGCGCCCACCGACTTTACCTCGGCCACCATGGTGCTCGACTACCTGAAAACCGATAGCTCGCCGAACAGTGGCGGCTACCCGCTGGACAAGGAATACGACCGCAGCGATTTCTATGGCGAGCCCAGCTACAACTTCCACAATGTGGAGCGCACCAGCCTCAGCGGCAACATCACCCACGACTTCGACAATGGCTTCGTATTGCGCAGCAACCTGCGTTACAGCGAGCTGAGCGATGACTTTGGCTACGCGTACCTGAGCGACAGCACCTCGCGTGTCGGCACTACGATTCCACGCTACATCTTCGGCACCGACAGTGATGCCGATCAGCTCAATGGCAACCTGATGCTGCAGTACGATGCCCAATTCGAGCATATCGACAGCAGCACCCTGGTGGGCGTGGAGTACCTCGACTCGACGACCAAGCAGAGTTCGGTCTACGGCCTGGCGCCATCCATCGACATCGCCAACCCGGTATTCACCGGCGTGCCAGGCGGCATCACGCCCTATACCCGCAAGAAGAATGATGCCACCACCAAAGCGGTGTTCCTGCAGCAGAACCTGTCGTTCTTTGACCGCGTCATCGCCACCGCAGGCGTGCGTAATGACTCGATGGACCTGTCCAGCAAGGAGTACATCGGTGGCGAGCAGACGGAAAAGGACAACTTCTCCGAAACCTCTTATCGCGCGGCACTGACCTATATCGTCAACGATGAAGTCTCTACCTATGTGAGCATGGTGGAGTCCGTATCACCCCCGCAAGTTGGCGTTACGCCGCAAACGGGCAGGCAGTATGAAGTGGGCGTGAAGTATTCGCCCTTGGGCATGGACGCACTGTTCTCGGCTGCCGTTTACGACCTGACCCAGGAGAACGTGACCATTGCCGTGGTGCTGCCAAGCGGCATCATCGAGCAGCAGACAGTGGGCGAGTCACGCGTGCGCGGTCTGGATCTGGAAGCCAAGGCGCAAGTCACGCAAGACATCAGCGTGATCGGTGCTTACTCCTACATGGAGTCCGAGGTGCTGCGCGGGTCGTTGTGGAACGGCGACTCGCTCAAGGGCAATGAATTTGCCACTGCACCGAAGCACACCGCATCGCTGTGGAGCTATTACGACGTACCGGGCACGGATGTGAGCGTGGGTCTGGGCGCGCGGTACGTGGGTGCCTACTACATGGATGCTGCCAACACCAAGAAGAGCGACGGCACAACACTGTTCGACGCGGCGCTGAACTACAAGATCGCCAAGGGGACCGACCTGGCGCTGAATGTCAGCAACCTGTTCGACGAGCAACATGTGGTTGGGTCGGGGACGGCGAACTACTACAACCCCGGGCGCGAAGTGACGGCCAAGTTGAGTTACAGCTGGTGAGGTGGGGCGGGCTGGCACGGGCTTCGCCCGTGTTCGCGGGCAAGCCCGCTTGTGTCTTGAGGAGGGAATAGAATCTAAGGTGAGAGCGGTGAATGGCAAGTTGATAGCCCGAGGTGCCTCGAGCACGTGTGGGAGCACAAGCTGCCATTCACCGTTCCACTTTGGCGAGAGCCCGAACAGTTGGATGAGGGCCAAATCTCGAACCACAAGCGTGGGCCAAGCCAAAGCGCTCTCACTCCTTGAGTCTAAGAGGGTTTGGCCATGTTTTCCTCTGTCGGCATCGATGTTTCCAGCACCACACTTGCCGTGCACATCCGCCCCGAAGGTTTGAACTTCAATGTTTCCAATGACCTGAACGGATTCAGTCAGCTTGTCGAAAAACTCGGCGAGTATCAGGTTTCAGCAATCATCCTTGAAGCGACCGGCGGTTACGAATGCAACGTCCTGCGGGCTCTACATGACGCTGGTCTTCCGGCGTACCGGATAAACCCCAGCCGCGTCCGGGCCTTTGCCAAATCCATGGGTAAACAAGCCAAGACCGACCCCATCGACGCTGCGGTGCTGGCTCACTTCGCCGAAGTGCTGCCGCCTCAACGGTATACGGTAATGACGCCTGAACGGGCCTTGCTGCGCGAGTTGCTGATGCAGCGGGATCGCTTCGTCCAGCAACGTGACGATGACAAACGTCGGCTGAAGCAGGCCCAGTCAACCAGCGTCTGCTTCCGTCTGGAGCGCCACATTGTTTACCTGAAAGGTGAAATCAAAGCGCTCGAACTCGAGATCGCTGAACAGGCCGTGAAGCTCAATGACGACCGTGTCCCACGCCTCTTGGAGGTCAAAGGCATTGGCTTGGTCACGGCAACCAAGCTGGTGGCTCTGCTGCCGGAGTTGGGCCAGGTGGACCGTAAGGAAATCGCGGCACTGGTGGGTGTTGCACCGTTCAACCAAGACAGCGGCAAACACGCGGGCAAGCGCGAGATCTGGGGTGGCCGGTCACGTGTCAGGCGAGCGCTGTACATGGCCTGCTGGATCGTCATCCGATACAACCAAGACTTCGGAGCCCGCTATGCGGCTTTGCGGGCCGAGGGGAAATGCGCGAAGGTGGCGATAGTGGCGTGCATGCGGGTCTTGATCATACGGCTGAATGCGATGCTAAAGGCCGGAACACCTTGGCAGGAGCAGGTGGCCCATCCGTAAGAGTCAGCCATGCTGGCGATGCCCGGCAGAGCCGGGCCAAGGGCGCTACGCGCCCCATCGCCAGCAAGGCCAGCTTCCACAAGAAGACAGTTGCTCCCACAG
>NZ_QJRC01000083.1 GCF_013393325.1 Pseudomonas hunanensis | reverse complement strand
CGCTGACCAACAAAGACGGCCTGCCGATCGACAAGCACGCAGCGCTGACCTTTACCCTGGACGATGGCAAAACCACCATCACCATCCCAGCCAACGGTACTTCTGGCACCGCCACGGTCACCGCCCCAGACAACGTTTACGTCGGCACCAACCCAGCGATCGTCAAAGCGATCGCCACGGTCAGCGGCGTTGATGTGGACAAGTTCGAGAAGCTGACCCTGGACAAGAGCTCGGTCAGCACCTCGGTAACCGACGAGCCTGGCTCGGGTGTGCCTGGCGACAACAACCAGGGCGACCTGGTCAAGGTCACCATCACCGCCGACCAAGCCTCGGTGGCCGAGAACGTCAAACCGACGTTCACCGTGCACATCAACCAGCCACTGGACCACGACCTGGTCGTGACCCTGAGCAACAACGCTCAGGTCACCATCAAAGCCGGCGACACCAGCGTCAAGTACGAGCACGCGGCGCAGGGCGACGACGTCTACAAAGATGCCGGTGAAATCCGCCTGGGCATCAAGTCGGCCGCCGACATCGGCAACCGTCCGTTCGAGAACCTGCAACTGGGCGACGCGGCGAAGGTCAGTGTCACCGACACCACCGACGAAGTGATCGCGAAACTGACCGCGACCCCATCGGTCACCGAAGGCGGCGTGATCACCTACACCGTGACGCTGACCAATAAGGACGGCCTGCCGATCAACAACCACTCGGCGCTGACTTTCACGCTGAGCGATGGCAAGACCACCATCACCGTGCCGGCCAACGGTACCGTGGGCACTGCCACCGTGATTGCCCCGGACAACGTCTACGTCGGTGCCAACGACCCTGTGATCAAGTCGATTGCTACGGTCAGTGGGACGGATGTGGACAAGTTCGAGAAGCTGACCCTGGACAAGACTTCGGTCACGACCAGCGTCACCGACGAGCCAGGTTCGGGTACTCCGGGTACCGGCAACCAGGGCGACGTCACCACAGTTGGCATCACTGGCACCTCTTCGCTGACCGAAGGCGAAACCGGCCAGTACACGCTGACCCTGAGCAACGCGTCCAAGGCCGAAGTCACCATCACCCTCAGCTACAGCGGCACCGCCAAAAACGGTGAGGACTTCAGCGGTGTCACCACCGTGAAGATCCCGGCCAACAGCACCGGTACGACGTTCAACATCGCTACCATCGACGACAAGCTGGTCGAAGGTACCGAGAACTTCGTGGTGAAAATCGAAACTGCCACCGGTGGCAACTTCGAGAACCTGCAGGTCGATAGCAGCAAGTCGAGCGTGACGACCACCATCCTCGACAACGACCACCTGCCTGTTTCGCCTGGCGGTGCGGTATTTGGCGTGGAGGACACCGACTACGTGTTCGCCTGGAGCGATTTCAAAGTCACTGATGCCGATGGCAACACTGGCCTGTTCGTGACCATTACCTCACTCCCGGCCGCTGGCAGCCTGCAGTTCTTCAACGGTACTGCGTGGGTGAATGTGGCCGTCAACCAGGTGATCAGCCAGGCTGACATTACTGCCAATAACCTCAAGTTCGTCCCGGCCCTCAACCAGTCGGGTGCGGACAACTACGGTGGTAATGGTGTAGGTAACCAACAGGCTGACTACGCGCAGTTCAAGTTCAAGCCGAACGATGGCACCAACCTGGGCAGCGAAGTGACCATGAAGGTCGACATCAGCCCGGTTGCCGATAAACCGACCCTGAGCTTCGGCAGTGCGGATATCGACTCCAAAGGCCTGACCAAGGAAGTCTGGACCAGCCTCAAAGGCCTGGGTACGGGCGGCAATGGCATAACCGGCGAGGACCTGAAGGCAGTATTTGCCAACTCTGGCAATGCCAACTCCAGTAGCACCACCACCAATGTGCAGTCCGATGGCAGCGTCACCGCTGGCACCGGCTCGAAAACGTCGGGCCTGATCTACCTGGAAGCCGGCAAGACCTACACCTTCAGCGGTACGGCTGACGACAGCTTCGTGGTCACCATCGGTGGCAAGACTGTGGTCACGGCCACCTGGGGCGCGGGTGGCCAGGTTTCGGGCACCTTCACTCCGAATACCAGCGGCTACTACCCGATCGAGGTCTACCATGCCAACCAGTCTGGTCCAGGCAGCTATGACCTGAACATCCAGGTAGGCTCGGGTGCTGTCACCGACCTGAGCAGCTCGAACGTCAAGATGTACCAGAACGTGACCGAGATGGCCAACGCTGGCCTGGGCGTGTCCGACCTGCATACCGTCAATGGTCAGAGCTACTACGACGGCTACAAACTCAACGAAGGGCCGGAAGGTGGCTCGGTGAAACTGGTCGGCATTACCACCGCCCTGACCGATACCGATGGCTCCGAAACCCTGAACGTGACCCTCAGCGGTATTCCGAAAGGTACCGTGCTGAGTGACGGTGCAGGCCATACCGTCACAGTAGGCAGCACCCCGGTCGATGTGACTGGCTGGAAACTCAGCGGATTGACCCTCACGCCGCCGGCCTACTACAAAGGCTCGTTCGACATCACTGTCACCTCGACGGCCACCGAAAGCCTGGGCGGGTCAGCCATCACCACCGGCAACATTCCGGTGACGGTATACGCTGCGACCTACAAGGCCAGCGTGGGTACCACGGGCAATGACACCATGATCGGCAGCGAAGGCAACGACATCATCGTCGCCGACGTGTCGGGCCTGAACGTGGTGCAGGGCAAGAACTACAACATTGCCTTCATGGTCGACAGCTCGGGCAGTATGAGTGACAAGTCGATTGCCGATGCGAAGGCGCAGTTGGCCTCGGTGTTCAATTCGCTCAAGGCCAGCCTGGGTTCCGACACCTCCGGTACCGTGAACATCTTCCTGGTGGACTTCGATACCCAGGTGAACAAGAACGTGGCGGTCAACCTTGCCGACCCTGATGCCCTGAGCAAGCTGCAGGCGGTATTGAACTCGATGGTGGGTGGCTACTACGGTGGCGGCACCAACTATGAAGACGCGTTCAAGACCACGTCCAACTTCTTCAACAGCACCATGGCCACCAGCAACAAAGGTGCGGAGAACCTGACCTACTTCATCACCGACGGTAAGCCAACCTATTACCAGAGCGGGGAGTCCACCAACCCTAGCCTGTGGAAGAATGGCAAGAACCTGGATGATGTGGTCAACGTCAACAACTACAAGATGGGCGATACCTTCAGTGCCTGGGCCGACAGCACTCACAAGGTCGAGATCAGTAGCAGTGGCGTAGTCAAAGTGCTGACCTACACCGAGAAAAAAGGCGAGTTGGTGTATGACTCCACCAAGACGGTTGGCACCTTGCATGCACAGGGGGATGGCACCTATGAATTCTCCAGCCTGGGTGGTACTGGCTACGCCGACTACTGGAACTACGTGGATTCGGCGGCGGGTTCCACTGCGAGTTTCGCGGTGCTGGGCGGCACCAACGGCTTGAGTAAGGTGCAGGCCATCGGCCTGAACAGCGATGTCACGCTGAACGACCTGAAACCTTACGACAGCGCTGGCAAGCCACAGACCAACATCGACCCGTCCGACTTGGCGAAGGCGATTCTTGGCCACTCCGAAGCAACGGTGCCAGGTGCCGACACCATCGACGGTGGCAACGGCAACGACATCATCTTCGGTGACTTGATCACCCTCAACGGCGTTGTCAGCGAGGGCTACCAGGCCCTGCAGACCTACGTTGCGCAGAAGAGCGGTGTCGAGGTCAGCTCCGTCACCACCAGCAATGTCCACCAGTACATCACCGAGCACTACACCGAGTTCGATATCTCCGGTGCCAAAGACGGCAATGACATTCTGTCCGGCGGCAACGGCAACGATATCCTCTTCGGCCAAGGTGGTAACGACACCCTCGATGGTGGCAGAGGTAACGACATCCTGCTGGGCGGTAGTGGCAATGACACCCTCATCGGTGGCCACGGCGACGATATCCTGATCGGTGGCAGCGGTGCCGACACCTTCGTTTGGAAGGCTGGCGACTTCGGCAACGACGTCATCAAGGACTTCAAGCTGAGCGACAAGGACAAGATCGACTTGAGCGATCTGCTGCAGGGTGAGAAAGGCAGCACCATCGACAATTACCTGAAGCTCACTACGGTGGACGGCACGACGACGCTGCAGGTCAGCAGCGAAGGCAAGCTCAACGCCGCCGGTGGCCTGGCAAATGCCGATGTGACCATCAAGCTGGAAGGGGTGAACTGGTCCAACACCACGATCAATTCGTTGATCAGCGGTGCTGACCCGACCATCATCATTCACAACAAGGACAACTGATGGACCCCGGGGCCGCGTAGCGGCCCCGGCTCTTTCCTGCCTTTCGCCAACAGCGCATACTCTGGCGCCGGGCCTGCGTGCCCGGCGATCTTTGCCTATGCTGCTGTCTACCAACAAGGAACCAACGTGACGAGGGACACCGCCATGTTCTACGTGCAACGCGACGCTGCCGGCCAGTTGCTGCGGGTAGAAGCAGCCGCCTTTGACCAGTTCACCGAAATGCTCCCTGCCGACCATGCCGATATCCAGGAGTGGTTTGCCGACGACGTCGTGGAAAACAGCCTCAACCAGCTCAAGCAAAGTGACCTGGACATGATCCGCGTGCTTGAGGACCTGATCGATGTGCTGACCGCCAAAGGCGTATTCAAGATCACTGACCTACCCGCCGGTGCCCAGGCCAAGCTGCTCAACCGCTCCACGGCGCGCAAGGCACTCAGCAGCCTGAACAACCTCATCGATGAAGAAGAGCAGGGCGGGCTGATCTGATCGCGAACCGAGCAAATCCCAGTGCTATGGTTATTCTTTAAAGGTATTTAAAATATAGCTCTTATGACTTTATAGTCACTTCCACTGCGTACCCGTCGACCAATCGATGCGCCGCACGACTTGAACCCACACGGGAAATCCCCGTGCGTTTCTGATCGTTGCGCGCCGTTGAAGTCGCGCACTGCGTGGGAGTGAAAAATGTCAGCCGCCTCGAACGCCTTGTCGACCATCGACAGCGCCCAGCCGCAATGCTTCGAAATCCGCCCGTTCTCCGGTGCCGTCGGCGCCGAGATCATCGGCCTGGACCTGGCCAGACCGGTCAACGTCGAGGATTTCGCCCGTATTCATCGCGCCCACCTCGACCACCATGTACTGGTGTTCCGCGACCAGCGCATCAGCCCGCAACAGCAGATTACGTTCAGCCGCCGCTTCGGTGAGTTGCAGATCCATGTGCTCAAGCAGTTCCTGCTGACAGGCCATCCCGAGATCCTGATCGTTTCCAACATCGTCGAAAACGGTCAAAACATTGGTCTGGGTGATGCCGGCAAGTTCTGGCACTCGGACCTGTCGTACAAAGCGCTGCCCAGCCTCGGCTCCATGCTGCATGCCCAGGAGCTGCCCAGCGAAGGCGGCGACACCCTGTTCGCGGACATGCACAAAGCCTGGGACGCCGTACCCGACGCCTTGCGCAAAGTGGTTGAGGGCCGCAGCGCTGCTCACTCCTACACCGCCCGTTACGCCGAGACCAAATTCGAAGGCAACTGGCGCCCGACCCTGACCGCCGAGCAATTGGCGCAGGTACAGGAAGTCATCCACCCGGTGGTCCGCACCCACCCGGAAAACGGCCGCAAGGCCCTGTTCGTCAGCGAAGGCTTCACCACCCGCATCGTCGGCCTGCCAGACGACGAAAGCCGCGACGTGCTGCAACAGCTGTACGCCTTGAGCGTGCTGGAGAAGAACATCTACCGCCACCAGTGGCAGCCCCACGACCTGGTCTTCTGGGACAACCGCTCGCTGATCCACCTGGCCACCGGCTGCCCCGCACACCTGCGGCGCAAGCTGTACCGCACCACCATCCAGGGCGATGCCCCGTTCTGACGACTGAGGAACCCCATCATGCGCAATTCCATCAGCCGCCTGGCGGCAAGCATCGGCCTCGGCGCGAGCCTGGTCATCGGCAGCCTGGCCGCCCCCGCTGCGGCCCAGGCCGAAGGCAAAATCCGCATCGCCGAGCAGTTCGGCATCGTTTACCTGCTGCTCAACGTGGTGCGTGACCAGCAACTGATCGAGAAGCACGGCAAGGAGCAGGGCATCGACATCGATGTCGACTGGGCGCAGTTGTCAGGTGGTTCGGCCATCAACGATGCACTGCTGTCCGGTTCGGTGGACATCGCCGGTGCCGGCGTCGGCCCGCTGCTTACTGTGTGGGACCGCACCAAGGGGCGGCAGAACGTCAAGGCTGTGGCTTCGCTGGGTAACTTTCCATACTACCTGGTCAGCAGCAACCCCAACGTGAAGACCATCACCGACATCTCCGACAAGGACCGCATCGCCGTGCCCGCGGTAGGTGTTTCGGTGCAGTCGCGCTTCCTGCAGTACGCCGCCGCCCAGCAGTGGGGCGACAAGGAATACAACCGCCTCGACAAATACACCCTGGCAGTACCGCACCCGGATGCCACTGCCGCGCTGCTGGCCGGTGGCACTGAGCTGAACGGGCACTTCTCCAACCCACCGTTCCAGGACCAGGTGCTGGCCAACAAGGACGTGCATGTGGTGCTCAACAGCTACGACCTGCTTGGCCCCAACTCGCCGACCTTGCTGTTCGCTACCGAGAAATTCCGCAAGGACAACCCCAAAACCTACAAGGCCTTTGTCGACGCCCTGGCCGAAGCCGCAGACTTCGCTCAGAAGGACAAAGCCGCCGCAGCCGATACCTACATCCGCGTGACCAAGGCCAAGATCGACCGCGACGCGCTGATCAAGCTGATCGACAACCCGCAGTACGAGTTCACCGTCACGCCAAAGAACACCTACAAGCTGGCCGACTTCCTCTATCGGGTAGGCGCTATCAAGAACAAGCCGGCATCGTGGAAGGACTACTTCTTCCAGGACGAACGCCCGCTGCAGGGGAGCTGACCGATCATGACCGCCCCTTTGCCAGGCCACACGGCCAGCAACCTGAGCCGTGTCGCCACGCCGCCTTTGCTCAAGGTGGATAACCTCAGCCTCGAATACCGCACCGCGCAGCGCGTGGTGCGGGCCACCCACCAGGTCAGCTTCGAAGTCGACCGTGCCGACCGTTTCGTGCTGCTCGGGCCTTCTGGTTGCGGCAAGTCCACCTTGCTCAAAGCCGTCGCCGGTTTCATTCAACCGCAGGAAGGGCAGATTCTGCTGCAGGGCCAAGCGGTGCATGGCCCAGGTCCAGACCGCATCGTGGTGTTTCAGGAGTTCGACCAACTGCCGCCGTGGAAAACGGTGAAGCAGAACGTCATGTTCCCGTTGCTGGTGGCAGGCCAGCTCAAGCGCGCCGAAGCCGAAGAGCGGGCGCTGCATTACCTGGAAAAGGTTGGTCTGGCCGCCTTTGCCGATGCTTATCCGCACACGCTGTCGGGTGGTATGAAGGCACGTGTGGCGATTGCCAGGGCGTTGGCCACCCAGCCGAAGATCCTGCTGATGGATGAGCCGTTCGCTGCACTGGATGCGCTGACCCGGCGCAAGATGCAGGAAGAACTGCTGCTGCTGTGGGAAGAGGTGCGTTTCACCCTGTTGTTCGTTACCCATTCCATCGAAGAAGCGCTGGTAGTGGGCAACCGCATCCTGCTGCTGTCGCCGCACCCGGGGCGGGTGAGGGCGGAAGTGCACAGCCATCAATATGATCTGGGCAGCCTGGGCGGCAGCGATTTCCAGGCCAGTGCAAGGCGTATCCACCGCTTGCTGTTCGATGAGGCAGACGTCCCGGAACAGCCCGACGACCTTGGTTTCAACGATATCCGCATCGCCTACTGACAGGAGCTTCAGCCATGACCACTACACCTGTACGCCAGGAATACGAGGTGCAGCTGGAGCCCCTGCTCAGTGTGCCCCTGGAACGCCAACTCCCCTTGGCCCAACGCCTGTGGCAGCAAGGCTGGCTGCGCAAGGCGCTGATCCTGCTGGTAATCGCTGTGCTATGGGAGGCCGTTGCTCGCTATCAGGATAATGACCTGCTGTTGCCGAGCTTCCTGCAAACCGCCGCGGCCCTGTGGGACGGCCTTGTGAGTGGCGAGCTGCCCGCCAAGGTCGGGGTTTCGCTGGTGATACTGCTCAAGGGCTATGTGCTGGGTATCGTCCTGGCTTTCGGCTTGACCAGCCTGGCGGTTTCGACCCAACTGGGGCGGGACTTGCTGGGCACGTTAACCTCGATGTTCAACCCATTGCCGGCCATTGCCCTGTTGCCGTTGGCCTTGCTGTGGTTTGGGCTGGGTGATAACAGCCTGATCTTCGTGCTGGTGCATTCGGTGCTGTGGGCGCTGGCGCTGAATACCTATGCCGGTTTCCTTGGTGTGTCGGAAACGCTGCGCATGGCTGGGCGTAACTATGGCCTCAAAGGGTTGCGGCTAGTGCTGCACATCCTGGTGCCGGCAGCCTTGCCGTCGATCTTGTCGGGGTTGAAGATCGGCTGGGCGTTCGCCTGGCGCACGCTGATCGCTGCCGAGTTGGTGTTTGGTGCCAGCAGCGGCAAAGGCGGGCTGGGCTGGTACATCTTCCAGAACCGCAACGAGCTGTATACCGACAAGGTGTTTGCCGGGTTGGCGGTGGTGATCCTGATTGGTTTGCTGGTGGAAGGGTTGGTGTTCAATACACTGGAGCGGCTGACCGTGCGGCGTTGGGGGATGCAGCGGTAAACGGTATCGTCATGGCGGCCGTACGCAGGTTTGTTGCGGCGTGCGGGCCGCTAACCAAATCCAGAAATACTTTCAAACATCTGTTATCCAAAAAGATCGTGAAATTCGTAGGAAACTTCTGAATCTTGCATCGATCTCCATAGAAAGATTGCGGCCGTTCTTTCCCGAGCCTAGCCTGTTCCGCTCCGTCATTTACAAGGAACAGTAATCATGGCTTTCGATGCCTATATTCAAATCGCGGAAATCGCTGGCGAAGCAAAAGACGAGCAATACAGCAACTGGATCGAGATCCTCGGTTACACATTTGGTGCCAGCCAAAGCACCTCCGTCACCGCGAGTTCTGCAGGCGGCGCCACTTCCGGGCGCACCACGCTGAGCAATCTGACCTTCACCAAGTACCTGGACAACGCCAGTTGCAAACTGCTCGAAGCCAGTTGCGCGGGGCAGCACCTGAAGGAAGTGAAGCTGGTCGTCTGCCGCGCCGGTAGCGACAAGCTCAAGTACTACGAAGTGGTGCTCGAGGAAGTGATCATCGCCGACTACGCACAAAGCGCGCATGCCGGTGTGCCGACTGAAATCGTTCAGCTCAACTACGGCCGTATCAAGACTACCTACACCCGGCAGCAGCGCGTCGACGGCAGTGCTGGCGGCAATGTGACCGGTGGCTGGGACCGAATTGCCAACAAGAAGTTTGCGTGAGGAACGACTATGTCCGAGGCACGCAGCTTTATAAATCCAAGGGCGCAGAACTACGCGACCCTGAAAAATGGCACGCCCATGAGCGCCAACCAGCAAGCCAAGTTAGATGTGCTCAATGCGCATATCGTCAATACGGTGGTCTTGGCCGGCGAACTGGTAATCGTCGGTGATCCCGACACTGCCTCCTGTACCAGCCATGAAGCCTTTCTCATGGCCAAGGCGGCGGGCATCCACCGCGACATCATGCTCAACGGTGGCGGTGTCGACGGGTTCATGCTGGAAAACTTCGAGATGCTACAGAGTCTACTGGCCCATGCGTCGTTAGGGGCAGGGGCAGCGAGCGATGGCTGGGCCAGGCATCTGGATGCGATCAAGAAGACGCTGGAGCAGATCGAGCAACTGCACCGTGCACATATGAGCGGGGGTGCATTCAGGGAGCGCGAAGAGTTTTATGCAAAGCGCGCGGTGTTGTTCGGAACCCTGGATGAACAGCTCGGGCGGGCCGCTGCATACGGCACAGGGCTAAAGAATCATGGGTCGATCAAGCGGATGTTGCAGCTCTCTAGCAAAAGCTACTTGAGTACCGGGGAAATTTCAAAATATGCCGACAAGGTAGCCGGAGTCGCTAGGGCTGCGGATATGATCAAGAAAGGGGGATACCTCGGGGTCGCATTGGATGTCGCCGCTACGGGGTTGGAAATTCACAAAGCTTGTATACTTGGGCGAGAAGAAGAATGCACCAGAGCAAAATATGTCGAAGGTAGCTCATTAGTATTAGGCTTGACGGGAGGCAGTCTAGGCGGTGCATTCGGTGGCGCAATTGCCACGACCGGTTGCGCAGTTGTCCTTGGTGCAGTGACCGGACCTGGTGCTCTAGTCTGTGGGGTTGTGGGCGGAGCAGTAGGGGGTGCCGTTGGAGGCGAAATAGGAAATGCGGGTGGAGAATTTATTGGCGATCTGATTTATCGCAAGGTCTCAGATGATACCAATTGAGCCCGGTTGGGTGGCGCTGCTTGTTTTTAGCCCAGGGCTGATAATCCTAATTTTGCTTATTTATATTGCTCATTTTTACGTTGAACGAATTGAATCCCTACTAGAAAAATCAAGCTATATACAAGGAATAAGGAGCACCTTTCTCCGGGCTGGACTACCAGGGAAAGTCTTACGCACATGCTGTATTGCTTGCATGATGACAATGCCGGCCATTTATGCCCGTCGCGGGCTCATCAACATGAAGGAAGTAAACAATTTCCCACTAAAAATGAAACGGACACTCATTGGGCTCTGGCTGGCTTTGACTATCGAAATCCTATCCATGTTAGTGTTCCGCGCCTGGCTGTACTTGCGTTAGCTTACACTGGCCGGTGCTGCACATAGCAAGAGTCGCCCCAAAAGTATCGACCCCTGCCGGCTGCAGCAAAGCATTCCTGATCAGCAATCGATGAACAGCCGATTACCGCTGGAGCAGATCGAGCAACTGCACCGCGCGCATATGGGTGGTGGTGCATTCAGGGCACGGGAAGAGTTCTACGCCAAACGTGCAGCGCTGTTCAGGACGTTGGATGAGCAGCTGGGGAAGACTGCCGCTTACGGTTCTGGTCTACGCAATCAGGGATCGATCAAGCGGATGCTGCAGCTATCCACCAAGCGCTATCTGAGTACCGGGGAGATTTCCGGATATGCCGAGAAGGTAACGGGAGTGGCGAAGGCTGCGAGTCTGATCAAGAAAGGAGCCTATATTGGCATTGCATTGGATGTGGCCGCGACAGGTTTATCCATTCATTAGGCGTGCACCATTGGGCGTGAGGAAGAATGCAGAAAAGCCAAGTATATAGAGGGGAGTGGCTTAATCGGGGGCCTAGGTGGAAGCGCTATGCTGGGTGCTTTGGGAGGTGCCACAGCGTCCCTGATATGCACGGTAGTATTCGGACTACCGATTGGCGGGCCTGGTGCTCTAGTATGCGCCGTTGTCGGTGGAGTTGTTGGAGGTGAAGTAGGCGGTGACAAAGGTAAAGAGGGCGGCGAGTGGCTCGGGGAAATTATCTACGAGAATAAAAAATCGTGAATCAATTTGAGATGAGCTTAGTTGCTGTGGGTTTCTTCTTCTTGGGTATGGCAGCGCTGTTGGTGCTTGTGTTCGTGGCTGTGCGGTATCTTGATGAGATTGAAGAGTTACTGTCGAAGAGTGTTTATGTTTCCGGGAACAAAAAACTCTATGCGCCAGCAGGAGTTATAGGAAAAATAATGCGTATCTGTACCATATCAACAGCATTGACGATGCCGGGTGTATTTGCGCGTAGAAGATTGGTTGATGTGGATCAGTTGCGAGATTTTCCAAATTCGATAAAAAGGGTTTTGGTCGGGGCATGGTGCACAATGTTTATCTCTTCTATGGTCTTCCTGTTTCTCGGTTCTTTTTAGAAGGGCGGTAATAATTTGAAGGAACTCGTGACGCAAACATGGAAGTGGAAGACTGCGGTTCAGACCAAAACACGTGCCTATAGCGGGGTTGCGTTGGATGTGACACTCCCCACGGGTTGATTTTCACAATCTTGTTTCTTTTTTCAATGGTGTGATGAAGTTTTTCGGTTTGCCTTTTTAATCGCTGATTGCGCTGCAGTTATCCGGTTAGGTACGGAATGTCGGGCTGGCACGGTTTTAGACGGGTACTGAGGGAGTGCGTGCAACATTCCGCTCGGGCAGTGCGCTATCTCAGAGGCTACTCTGGTACTGAGCCGCCGCACTGCTCAGGATCTTGCCAATCTCTTCACGCAAGTCAGCAGGCTGCTCCACCACCACCCCATCCCCATGGCTCAACAGCCACCAGCGCAATGGCCAACCATCGCTCACCGTGGCGCGTAACCGATGCCCATGCTCCAGCGCTGTCAGCTGCATATCGCTGCTCAAGGGGGCAACCCGCAACTGCCGCGCCAGTGCATCGCTGATCCGTGCCACCAACTCCATGCCTTCTCCCTGCGCCGGTTGCAACGCATCCCCTCGCAGATGCGTGAGCAAGTCGAAGTTACCGCGCAACTCGCCCACGGCACTGGCCGACCAGTGCCAGCCAAACGGAATACTCTTGTCATTACGTTCCAGCGGAAAGATCAGCGACAGCTCATTGAGGTCGCGCTCGACGGTGCGTTTGCTGACCGTAAAGCCCACGTCACGCAGGCGCCACACCAACTCGGCGCTGGTAATGCCTGGAGAGCGGCTGGGCAGCTGGCGCAGCAGCGCCCACTGTCGGCTGAGGGTGGCGCGAGTGGTGGCGAACGGCAAAAGATAACGTCCTTGTCTAGGCTTGCCGCAATAGGATGGCGGCACGCGAGGGGCGTGGCAATTGGCCACAGCCCGCTCAGATCAAGGAAGTCGCATTTGGTTGCCTCGTGCCGAATCGTTCGCGACAGGTTTTGACGTGACGTCACGCAGAATCACGCCTCATCACAACCGAAGGTTGGGTTGTGCGTCGTTCAATGAGGATGAACATGTCTGCTGCCAGCAATATCCATTCGCTGCTTGCCCGCCTTCTACCCGAGCGGGTCATCGCCCCACCGGCTCCCGTCGGGAGGCGACAGCGGCTGTTTGCCGGTGTGGGCTTGCCCAGCCAGCGGTCGCTGCTGGTCAACCGCCTGGATGAGGCCAGCGACCTGCAGGCAGTGTATGTCGACCTTCGCCGTCAGGCGTTGCAAGGCAGTGTGGCGGCACTGAATGACCTTGGCTGGATCTGGCTCAACGGCAAGTACTGGCGCGCCGATACCGAATTGGCCGGGCACCTGTTGCGCATGGCGGCCCTGCAGGGCAATGCTGCTGCCTGGTTCAACCTTGGGCAGCAGCACTACTTCGGCAAGGGCATCGAGCCTTCCTACGTGCAGGCGGCGGAGTGCTACCGCCAGGCCTTCGAGCGCGGGATGCTGCATGCCGCGGCGGCGCTGGGAGACCTGTATGAGGAGGAGGTGTGCGATGGCGACCTGGATTGGCAGGTAGACCTGGTGCAGGCCTACCAGTGGTTCCTGCGCGGGGCCGAGCGGGGCGAGGCGCGTTGCCGTTTCGAGGTGGGCTACCGGTTGATGCACGGCCTGTATGTAGAGGCCGACCTCAAGGCGGCGCTGTACTGGCTGGAGCTGGCGGCAGCGGCGGGAGTCGTGCAGGCGGCAGAGGAATTGGCAGTGCATTTCAGCAGCCGTGACGTGGTGCGCTACCAGGAGTGGCGGGACCGGGCAGTGCAAATGGGTAGCACCTTGGCTTTGACCATGAAGTTGGAAGATCAGATCCAATCCTGATCGTCTGCAGCCTGTGCCGGCAGGTAAAAAGCTCCAGCATGAACAACAATTCATCCATACCCCTCGTCACCCCCTGTTGACGGCGGGGGGAGGGCAAGGCGTATATTGATAGTTAGCAAACTATGAATATGCTTGGTTCCCCTCATGTCCCTTGATCTACTGCGCCTGCAAGTCAGCAGTGGCATGGTGGTTGCGGCCCGCCACTGGCGGCGCATCTGCCATACCGCCCTGACCGGTTACGGCATTTCCGAGGCCTGCGCCGCGCCGCTGCTGATGATCGTGCGCCTGGGTGACGGTGTGCACCAGGTGGCCGTGGCACAGGCTGCCGGCCTGGAAAGCCCTTCTCTGGTGCGTCTGCTCGATCAACTGTGCAAGGCCGGCCTGGTGTGCCGCAGCGAGGATCCACTGGATCGCCGCGCCAAGGCCCTGAGCCTGACCGCCGAAGGCCGTGCCTTGGCCGAAGCCATCGAGGCCGAACTGGTGCGCCTGCGCCGCGATGTGCTGCACGGTATCGACCAGGCCGACCTGGAAGCCGCCTTGCGCGTGCTGCGCGCCTTCGAGGCTGCAGGCCTGGGCAGCTCGGGCGGGGCGGCATGAACGGCTTCTTCAGCTCGGTTCCCCCGGCCCGCGACTGGTTCTACGGCGTGCGTACTTTCGCTGCCTCCATGATCGCCTTGTACATCGCGTTGCTCATGCAGCTGCCGCGCCCCTATTGGGCGATGGCCACGGTGTACATCGTCTCCAGCCCGTTCGTCGGCCCGACCAGCTCAAAGGCGCTGTACCGCGCCGTGGGCACGTTGCTTGGCGCCGGTGGGGCCATTTTCCTGGTGCCGCCGCTGGTGCAGTCACCGTTGCTGCTGAGCATCGCCATTGCCCTGTGGACAGGCACCTTGCTGTTCCTTTCGCTGAACCTGCGCACGGCCAACAACTACGTGCTGATGCTGGCCGGCTACACCCTGCCGATGATCGCGCTGGCGGTAGTGGATAACCCGTTGGCGGTGTTCGACGTAGCGTCTTCTCGCGCCCAGGAAATATGCCTGGGTATCGTCTGCGCGGCGGTGGTCGGGGCCATTTTCTGGCCGCGCCGGCTGGCGCCGGTGGTGGTCGGCGCCACCAGTAACTGGTTCACCGAGGCGATCCGCTACAGCGACATCTACCTGGCCCGTGAGGTCAGCGCCGACAAGATCGGCGGTATGCGTGGGGCGATGGTTGCTACCTTCAACTCGCTGGAGCTGATGATCGGTCAGCTCGGCCACGAAGGTGCCGGCCCGCATACCGTGAAGAACGCCCGCGAGTTGCGTGGGCGGATGATTCACCTGCTGCCGGTGATCGACGCGCTCGACGACGCCTTGGTGGCCCTGGAAGGCCGCGCCCCGGCCCAGTTCGCTCAGCTTCAACCTGTGCTTGAGGCCGCTCGCGAATGGCTGAAAGGCACTGCCGACAGCCCCTCGGTCGCACGCTGGACCACGCTGCACGAGCAGATCGACCGCCTGCAGCCAGGTGCTGCGGCCCTAGACCAGCGCGCCGAGCTGCTGCTGTCCAACGCCCTGTACCGCCTGACCGAATGGGCTGACCTGTGGCAGGACTGCTGCACCCTGCAGCACGCCCTGCGTACCGATGATGCCAAGCCCTGGCGCGCGGTGTACCGCCACTGGCGCCTGGGCCGCCTGACGGCCTTCTTCGACCGTGGCCTGATGCTGTATTCGGTGGCCTCCACCGTATTGGCGATCGTCGTCGCTTGCGGCCTGTGGATCGGCCTGGGCTGGAACGACGGCGCCAGCGCGGTGATCCTCGCGGCCGTGTCGTGCAGCTTCTTCGCCGCCATGGACGACCCGGCGCCGCAGATCTACCGGTTTTTCTTCTGGACGCTGATGTCGGTCATCTTCTCCAGCCTGTACCTGTTCCTGGTGTTGCCCAACCTGCACGACTTCCCGATGCTGGTGCTGGCTTTCGCCGTGCCGTTCATCTGCATCGGCACCCTCACCGTGCAGCCGAGGTTTTACCTGGGCACCTTGCTGACCATCGTCAACACCTCGACCTTCATCAGCATCCAGGGCGCCTACGACGCCGACTTCTTCACCTTCCTCAACTCCAACCTTGCCGGTCCCGTTGGCTTGTTGTTCGCCTTCATCTGGACCCTGGTGATGCGCCCGTTCGGCGTGGAGCTGGCGGCCAAGCGCATGACCCGCTTCGCCTGGCGTGACATCGTCGAAATGACCGAGCCGGCGACCCTGGCCGAACACCGCCAGGTTGGCGTGCAGATGCTCGACCGCCTGATGCAGCACCTGCCGCGCCTGTCGCAAACCGGCCAGGACAGTGGTGTGGCACTGCGTGACCTGCGTGTGGGGCTGAACCTGCTCGACCTGCTGGCCTATATGCCGCGCGCCGGCCGGCAGGCCCGCGAGCGCCTGAGCACGGTGGTCGAGGAAGTCGGCGCGCACTATGCAGCCTGCCTGCGTGCCGGCGAGCGCCTGCACGCACCAGCCGCGCTGCTGCGCAACATGGAGCGCGCCCGGCTGGCGCTGAACCTGGATGAGCTGTACGAGCGCGGCGATGCCCGCACCCACCTGCTGCATGCCCTGAGCGGCCTGCGCCTGGCGTTGCTGCCAGGTGTGGAGGTGATGCTCGAACCCGCCGAACAACCGCAACTGCCCCCCGGCCTCGACGGAGCACCCCTGTGATTGGTGAACTGGATATCAGCGGGGTGTTCCTGCCTACGCTGCTGGTGATGATGTTTGGCACCTACCTGCTGTTCCTGGGGGTGCATGCGGTGCTGGTGCGCCTGCACTTCTACCGCCTGGTCTGGCACCGGGCGTTGTTCAACGTTGCCCTGTATGCCGTGCTGCTTGGCGCGGTGGACCACTTTTGCCGAAACTTGATGCTGCCATGAAAAAACCTTTGCTGACCCTGGGCCGTGTGGTCCTGACCTTGCTGGTAGTGACCTTCGCCGCCGTGCTCGTGTGGCAGATGGTGGTGTACTACATGTTTGCCCCCTGGACCCGCGACGGCCACATCCGCGCCGACGTGATCCAGATCGCCCCGGACGTGTCGGGGTTGATCCAGAAGGTCGAGGTGCGCGACAACCAGACCGTCAAGCGCGGCGACGTGCTGTTCACCATCGACCAGGACCGCTTCAGCCTGGCCCTGCGCCAGGCCAAGGCAACCCTCGGCGAACGCCAGGAAACCCTGGCCCAGGCTTCGCGCGAAGCGCAGCGCAACCGCAAGCTGGGCAACCTGGTGGCCGCCGAGCAATTGGAAGAAAGCCAGTCTCGCGAGGCCCGCGCCCGTTCGGCCGTCAGCGAGGCGCAGGTGGCGGTCGATACTGCTCAGCTCAACCTTGACCGTTCGGTCGTGCGCAGCCCGGTGGATGGCTACCTCAACGACCGCGCGCCGCGTAACCACGAGTTCGTCACCGCTGGCCGCCCGGTGCTGTCGGTGGTCGACAGTGCCTCATACCACGTCGACGGTTATTTCGAAGAAACCAAGCTGGGTGGCATCCAAATCGGCGACGCCGTGGACATCCGCGTCATGGGCGACAACACCCGGCTGCGCGGCCACGTACAGAGCTTTGCCGCTGGCATCGAAGACCGCGACCGCAGCAGCGGTGCCAACCTGCTGCCCAACGTCAACCCGGCCTTCAGCTGGGTGCGCCTGGCTCAGCGCATTCCGGTGCGCATCGCCTTTGACGAAGTGCCGCAAGACTTCCGCATGATCGCCGGGCGTACTGCCACGGTGTCGATTATCGAGGGCCAGCGCCCATGAAACAGCTGATCCTGGCTGGCCTGTGCCTGTCGTTGGGGGCCTGCATGATGGTGGGGCCCGACTATGAGGTGCCGAAGGATGCGGCGGTGCAACGCAGCGACCTGAACGGCCCGCTGCGCCAGGATGCCGACAGCGTGGTTTCGGCACCGGTGCCCGAAGACTGGTGGCAGCTGTATCAGGACCAACGGCTGAACGAGCTGGTGCGTCAGGCACTGAGTGCCAACACCGAGCTGCGCGTGGCCGCGGCCAACATCGCCAAGGCCCGGGCCCAAGTGGAGGTGGCCGAATCGCAAGGCGGCTTCAACGGTGGCGTCAAGCTTGGCGCCCAGCGCCTGCAGGAGTCGGGCGAAGCCTTCCTGTTGCCGGAAAAAGTACCGGTGGCCAACATCGGTGAGGCCATCATCAGCGCCTCGTACCAGTTCGACTTGTGGGGCACCTTCAAGCGCGGCACCGAAGCGGCCAAGGCCAACGCCGACGCAGTGCAGGCCGCTGCCGATACTGCTCGTATTACCTTGGTGGCAGACGTGGTCAAGGCCTACACCCAGGTGTGCTCGGCCAACGAGGAGTACCACATTGCCCGCGAGTCGCTCGACTTGCAGGAACAGAGCGTGACGCTCAACCAGCGCCTGCGTGATGCCGGGCGTGGTGATGAAACCCAGGTCACCCGCTCGCAGACTCAGTTCAAATCCCTGCGCGCCGAACTGCCACGTTTCAAAGCCGAGCGCGAGACCGGCATGTATACCCTGGCGGCTCTGTTGGCCAAACCCGTCGACCAGCTGCCTTCAGGCACCGCTGATTGTGCCGAACTGCCGCACCTGAACCAGCTGGTTCCGGTAGGCGATGGCGCCGCGTTGCTCAAGCGCCGCCCCGACGTGCGCCAGGCCGAGCGTCAGCTGGCTGCTGCCACTGCCTCCATCGGCGTCGCCACGGGCGCACTGTACCCGGACATCAGCATCGGCGCTCAGGTGGGCACTATCGGTATCCTGGAAAACCTCGGCGAGCCTGCAACCAACCGCTGGGGCTTCGGCCCGCAGATCAGCTGGAGTATCCCCACCAACGGTACCCGCGCGCGCATTCGCATGGCCGAAGCTTCTACCCAGGCAGCCTTGGCGAACTTCGATGGGGTGGTGCTGAACGCCATTCGCGAAACTCAGACGCGCCTGGCGCAGTACAGCGCCCTACTGGACCGGCGTGATGCGCTGGCCGAGGCGGAGAAATCGGCCAAGGAAGCGGCGGACCAGACGCACCGCTATTACCAGGCAGGGCGTGAGTCGTTCCTGGCGGATTTGCAGGCGACGCGGACTTACACTGATATGCGTGCTCAGCTGGCGGCGGCCAATAGCCAGGTGGCGATGGGGCAAATCGGGGTATTCCTGGCGTTGGGCGGGGGCTGGAAGGACACCGCCAAGCACTGATGAGATCCTTGTGGGGTGGATGTTCATGCCCCACTTCATCTGATTTGTACCAAGATTTTTCATGAAATCCGCCCTGCACCCTTGAGGGAAGCCAAGTCGGAGTGAACAATGTTCTCTTTCGCATTCCCTTCGAGACTGGCCATGAATACCCGTTCCCGTCTGCTCACCTGGCTGCCGGCTCTATTGCTTGGCCCGGTGCTGGCGCTGTGTAGCACCTTGGCGCTGGCCGAGTCGCCCGCCGAGGCCGCAAAAGCCTTGCACCTGCTGGACTACATTGGCGCCGATTACCCACCGACCGTTCAAGAAGGCAAGGTGATCGACGAGGGTGAATACCGCGAGCAACAGGAGTTTGGCGCGGTATTGGGCGACCTGGTCAAAGGCCTTCCCGCAAATGCCGAGCAAGCGGCACTGGAGCAGGGCGTCCAGGCATTGCGCCAGGCCATCGATCAGCGCCAAGAGGGCACAGCGGTCGCCAAGCAGGCCCGCCAGCTGGGCGCGCGCCTGGCTGTAGCCTACGAGGTCAGTCAGGCCCCGGTGATCACCCCGGACCCTGCCCGTGGCGCGGCGCTGTATGCGCAAAACTGCGCCATCTGCCACGGTGACACGGGGGCTGGCGACGGACCGGCTGGCGTGGGCCTGGAGCCTGCCCCAGCCAACTTGCGTGATGCGGCACGCCTCGACCAGTTGAGCTTGTTCGACCTGTACAACACACTGGCCCTGGGCATCGACGGCACCGAAATGCCGTCCTTTGCCGACCAGTTGGACGACCGCCAGCGCTGGGATGTGGCCGCTTATATCGCCAGCTTCACCGCCAAGCCAGAAGCTGGCAAAGGTGACAAGACCTGGAACATCGCCGACCTGGCCCGCCAGACCCCGGCTGAGGTCGCTGCCAATGAAGGCGCGGCGGTGCTGGAAGCATTCCGCGCGCAGCGTGCCCAGCCGCCGCAGGTCAAACGTGGCCCGGCGCAACTGCTCGAATACACCGCCAGCACGCTGGACAAGAGCCTGGCGGCCTACCGCGCAGGTGACCATGACCAGGCCTATGACCTGTCGGTGGCGGCCTACCTGGAAGGTTTCGAGTTGGTGGAAAGCTCACTGGACAATATCGACACCCAGGCGCGCAAGGACACCGAAAAATCCCTCATGGCCTACCGCCAATCGCTGCAGGACGGGTTGCCCGTGGCTCAGGCCGAGCAACGGCTGGCCGAAGCCAGGCGCAAGCTGGACCAGGCCGCCAAGCTGTTGGGCAGCGATGGCCTGAGCTGGTCGCTTAGCTATATCTCCGGTTTGCTGATCCTGTTGCGCGAAGGGCTGGAAGCGATTCTGGTGCTGGCGGCGATCCTGGCCTTCCTGCGTAACACCGGGCAGCAGTCGGCGGTACGCAGCGTCAACATAGGCTGGGGCCTGGCGCTGGTTGCCGGCTTCGCCACCTGGGCGCTGGCGGCCTATGTGATCGATGTGGGTGGGGCTCAGCGCGAGCTGCTGGAAGGCTGCACGGCCTTGTTCGCTGCGGTGATGGTGTTGTGGCTAGGGGTATGGATGCACGACCGTCGACACGCCGCTGCCTGGCAGAACTACATCAAGAGCAGCCTGGTTAGCGGCGGCGGGCGTTTCGGCTTCGCCCTGCTGGCGTTTTTCTCGGTGTACCGCGAACTGTTCGAAGTGATCCTGTTCTACGAAACCCTGTGGTTGCAGGCAGGCCCTGCTGGGCATCAGGCTGTGCTGGCGGGTGGCGCCACGGCACTGGTGCTGTTGGTGGGCTTGGCTTGGGTGATTCTGCGTGGCTCTGCGAAGCTGCCGCTTTCGCTGTTCTTCAGCATCAACGCCGCGCTGCTGTGCGCGCTGTCGGTGGTGTTCGCCGGGCATGGCGTGAAGGCGCTGCAAGAGGCCGGGGTGCTGGGCACACGACCGGTAGCGTTCTTCGAGTTCGACTGGTTGGGGATTCATGCCGACGCCTACTCGTTGTCGGCGCAGGCGGTGGCCTTGCTGGCCATCGTGTTCCTGTACGGGCGTTCGCGTCTGGCGGAAAAGCGCAGGGCAACTGCAAACTGAGCGAGGGGCTGCATGGCAGCCCCTTTTCAATCTCGGCTCAGGCCGGCTGTGGCGCCTTGAGAATGTTCTGCAGCAATTGCACGCTTTCAACGGCGTCATGACCCAGGCTGGTCAGGTAGCCGCCATCAGGTTGATCGGTCAGCCCCTTTTCATGCAGGCGTTGCGCTGCCGCGATCAGGGCAGGGGCGGCGGTACTGTTAATCTTGATGCCTTCCTGGCTGCTGTCGTGTTTGAACAGCGCGAGTACTTCCAGTTCGTCGATCAGATCGGGGGTAAAAGGCATGGCAGCTCCTGACTTCCAGACAAGGATGGCGGCACCGTCAGCGGTGCCTGATCTTCGAGTGTAGTCGGGTTATTCGTCCTCGCCTTGATCCATCTCAGGCGGCAGCTCCGGCAGCGCCCGCAAAGCGTTTTCATACCACTCGCCGTTGAACGCGCGGTCCTCTACCAGCATGTTGTCGATCTCGAAGGCCAGCACATGGGCCATCAGGTTGAGAATGTCTTCACGCTCATAGCCGACCAGGGTCAGCTTGTTGTAAGTGGCTTTGGCCGCTGGCGGTTCGCCGCTTTCGATCTGGTTTTCGATGGCCTGGGTCAGCGTTGCCTCGGCGAAGGCTTCGTCGTCATTGTCGAGGTCGGTGGGCTCGCTCATGGCGGTACTCCTGTGATGGGATACGACAGTGTGCCACGCCCGTGGCGGCAATGCCTGGGCATTGATGGGGTGCATGACGCTAGTCAGGGGCGGGCGTACGGTCTATAAAAGCCGGGCCAACCCCTTACGGCCTGGAGGCTGTTACCTCATGCTCAAGCTTTATGGATTCTCGGTCAGCAACTACTACAACATGGTCAAACTGGCCCTGCTGGAAAAAGGCCTGCCCTTCGAGGAAGTCACATTCTATGGCGGCCAGGCGCCACAGGCACTGAAAGTGAGCCCACGTGGCAAGGTGCCGGTGCTTGAAACCGAACATGGCTTCCTCAGCGAAACCAGTGTGATCCTCGACTACATCGAGCAGACCCAGGGGGGCAAGGCGCTGTTGCCGGCCGACCCATTCGGGCAGGCCAAGGTGCGTGAGCTACGCAAGGAAATCGAGTTGTATATCGAACTGCCGGCACGAACCTGCTATGCCGAGGCGTTCTTTGGCATGTCGGTGGAGCCACTGATCAAGGAGAAAGCCCGTGCCGACCTGCTGGCTGGCTTTGCCACCCTCAAACGCAATGGGCGATTCGCACCTTATGTAGCGGGTGAGCAACTGACGCTGGCAGACCTGATGTTCTGCTTCTCGGTCGACCTGGCGTATGCCGTGGGCAAGAAGGTGCTGAACATCGACTTCCTGGCGGACTTCCCGCAGGCCAAGGCGTTGCTGCAGCTGATGAACGAGAACCCGCACATGGCGCGGGTCGTGGCGGACAAAGAGGCGGCGATGCCGGCCTTCATGGAGATGATTCGTAGCGGTAAACGCTAACGGCCGGGGCCGCAAAGCGGCCCCAGGCTCTGATCAGCGCGAAGCCAGCAGCGCCTTGCCGCGAACCACCGCCGCACGCACTTGCGCCGGCGCCGTACCACCAATGTGGTTACGGGCATTCACCGAGCCTTCCAGAGTGAGCACGGCAAACACGTCTTGCTCGATCTGGTCGCTGAACTGGCGCAGTTCGTCCAGGCTCATCTCGGCCAGGTCCTTGCCGGTGTCCACACCATACTTCACCGCGTGGCCAACGATTTCGTGGCAGTCACGGAACGGCAGGCCACGGCGTACCAGGTAGTCGGCCAGGTCGGTGGCGGTGGAGAAGCCGCGCAGGGCCGCTTCACGCATGATGGCGTGCTTGGGCTTGATCGCCGGGATCATGTCGGCAAAGGCACGCAGCGAGTCGCGCAGGGTGTCGGCGGCGTCGAACAGCGGTTCCTTGTCTTCCTGGTTGTCCTTGTTGTAGGCCAACGGCTGGCCTTTCATCAGGGTCAGCAGGCCGGTCAAAGCGCCAAACACGCGGCCGGTCTTGCCGCGCACCAGCTCTGGCACGTCCGGGTTCTTTTTCTGCGGCATGATCGAGCTGCCGGTGCAGAAGCGGTCGGGCAGGTCGATGAACTGGAACTGCGCGCTGGTCCACAGCACCAGCTCTTCGGAGAAGCGCGACAGGTGCATCATCGCCACGCTGGCAGCAGCGCAGAATTCGATGGCGAAGTCACGGTCCGACACGCCGTCCAGCGAGTTGCCGGCCACGGCTTCGAAGCCCAGCAGCTTGCAGGTGAGCTCGCGGTCGATCGGGTAGGTGGTGCCAGCCAACGCCGCGCTGCCCAGTGGCATGCGATTGGCGCGCTTGCGGCAGTCGACCAGGCGCTCGTAGTCGCGGCTGAGCATTTCGAACCAGGCCAGCAGGTGGTGGCCGAAGGTGACCGGCTGCGCGGTTTGCAGGTGAGTGAAGCCGGGCATGATGGTTTCGGCTTCGCGCTCGGCCTGCTCCAGCAGGCCCTGCTGCAGGCGGGTTATTTCGGCCAGGATCAGGTCGATTTCGTCGCGCAGCCACAGGCGGATGTCGGTGGCCACCTGGTCGTTGCGGCTACGGCCTGTGTGCAGCTTCTTACCGGTGATGCCGATGCGGTCAGTCAGGCGTGCTTCGATGTTCATGTGCACGTCTTCGAGGTCGACGCGCCAGTCGAAGTTACCGGCTTCGATCTCGCCCTGGATGGTTTTCAGGCCATCGATGATGGTGTCGCGCTCGGCATCGCTGAGCACGCCGACCTGCGCCAGCATGGTGGCATGGGCGATCGAACCCATGATGTCGTGGCGGTACAGGCGCTTGTCGAAATCGACCGAGGCGGTGAAACGGGCGACGAAGGCGTCGACGGGCTCACTGAAGCGGCCGCCCCAGGACTGATTGGTCTTGTCGGTGCTCATGGATTCACTCATTGCAGGCGTGAACGAAAAAGTGGCGCCGATAATAGCAGGGTTGGGCTGGCTGCCGCAGGGCGCCGGTCGAGAGAAATGCCCGGAAAATGGCAGAGAAGGATTTTAAGGAATGAACGGCAGTGTTCCACGGACCGTCTACAGTTGGACAAGGGACTGGCGGTGAATCTGCCGTCCGAGTGAATCTTTGGCCATCGCACCGGTCTAGAGCGTGACCGCAGTGTCGCTCGAACCACACCTGTCTACGCTATACCTGTGCGAGACTCATTCAGGAATCCAGCGCAATTATGAATGTCCTGATCGTTGATGACGAACCCCAAGGCCGTGAACGCCTCACCCGGCTGCTCGGCGAACTGGAGGGTTACACCGTGCTGGAGCCCAGCGCCACCAACGGCGAGGAGGCCCTGGCGCTGATCGAAAGCCTCAAGCCCGATGTGGTCCTGCTGGACATCGGCATGCCAGGCCTGGATGGCCTGCAGGTCGCCGCTCGCCTGTGCGAACGCGAGGCGCCGCCGGCGGTGGTGTTTTGCACCGGGGACGATGAATACGGTGCCGAGGCATTCAAGGACAGTACCCTCAGCCATGTGACCAAGCCTTTCCAGCCCCAGGCGTTGCGCGATGCCTTGCGCAAGGCCGAAAAACCCAACCGTGCCCAATTGGCGGCGCTTACCCGGCCAGCCAACGAAGGTGGTGGCCCACGCAGCCACATCAGTGCCCGTACACGTAAAGGCATCGAATTGATCCCTATACCCCAGGTGATCTATTTCATCGCCGACCACAAGTACGTGACCTTGCGCCACGAAGCCGGGGAAGTACTGCTCGATGAGCCACTCAAGGCCCTGGAAGACGAGTTTGGCGAACGCTTCGTGCGCATCCACCGCAATGCGTTGGTCGCCCGCGAGCGCATCGAACGCCTGCAGCGCACCCCGCTGGGGCACTTTCAGCTGTACCTGAAAGGCCTGGACGGCGACGCCCTGACCGTCAGCCGCCGGCATGTGGCTGGGGTGCGCAAGATGATGCAGACGCTCTGAGGCCGTCTGCGCAAACCTGTGGCCTGGTTCTGCCCTTGTGGGAGCGGCCTTGTGTCGCGAAAGGGCCGCAAGGCCGCTTTCACACAAAGCCGCACATGACCTGTTGATCCGTATCTGCAAGCGATACCGGCGATGCTGTTATCATCGGTGGTATTTCTCTGGATCGGGGCGTTCCATGTCCACTCGCGAAATCCGCATTGCCACCCGTAAAAGTGCCTTGGCCCTGTGGCAGGCCGAATACGTCAAAGCCCGTCTCGAGCAGGCTCACCCGGGTCTGCTGGTGACCCTGGTGCCCATGGTCAGCCGTGGTGACAAGCTACTCGACGCGCCGCTGGCGAAAATCGGCGGCAAAGGCCTGTTCGTCAAGGAGCTGGAAACCGCCCTGCTGGACAACGAAGCCGACATCGCCGTGCATTCGATGAAGGACGTGCCCATGGACTTCCCCGAAGGCCTGGGCCTGTACTGCATCTGCGAGCGTGAAGACCCGCGTGACGCCTTCGTTTCCAATACGTTCGACAGCCTCGAAGCACTACCTGCCGGCAGCATCGTCGGCACCTCCAGCCTGCGCCGCCAGGCCCAGCTGCTGGCGCGCCGGCCAGACCTGCAAATCCGCTTTCTGCGGGGCAACGTCAACACCCGCCTGGCCAAGCTGGATGCCGGCGAGTACGACGCCATCATCCTCGCCGCCGCAGGCCTGATCCGTCTGGGCTTCGAAGACCGCATCACCTCCACCATCAGCGTCGATGACAGCCTGCCGGCTGGCGGCCAGGGCGCCGTGGGTATCGAGTGCCGCAGTGCCGACGTTGAGACTCATGCATTGCTGGCGCCACTGCACCATGCCGATACCGCCGACCGGGTGGTGGCCGAACGTGCCCTGAACAAGCACCTGAATGGCGGCTGCCAGGTGCCGATCGCCTGCTATGCGGTGCTTGAAGGCGACCAGCTGTGGCTGCGTGGCCTGGTCGGCCAGCCGAGTGGCGGAACGCTGCTGGTGGCCGATGCCCGCGCCCCTCGCACTGCTGCCGAAACCTTGGGCGTACAGGTAGCCGAGGACTTACTGAGCCAGGGCGCCGAGGCCATCCTCAAGGAAGTCTATGGCGAGGCCGGCCACCCGTGAGCCAATGGCGCCTGTTGCTGACCCGGCCTGCCGAGGACTGCGCGGCACTGGCGCAAAGCCTGGCGGAGGAGGGCGTGGGCAGCAGTTGCCTGCCACTGCTGGCGATTGAGCCCGTTACGTTAGAGACCCCGCAGCGATTGTTACTGGAAGGCCTGCACGGCTTCCAGGCAATCATCGTGGTTAGCAAGCCGGCCGCCCGCCTGTTGCTTGAGCAACTGGCCAAGGCCAGCCTTCAGCCGCCACGCCAAGGCTGGTTCACGGTGGGCGAGGCAACCGCTGCGGTGCTGCAGGGGGCGGGGTTGGAGGTGAGCGCTCCGCCGCGTGGCGATGACAGCGAAGCCTTGCTGGCGCTGCCGGCCCTGCGCCAGGCAGTTGCCGCGCCGGCACCGCGTGTGTTGATCGTTCGCGGCGTCGGAGGTCGCGAACTGCTGGCAGAGCGTCTTGCAGAGCAAGGTGCTAGTGTCGAATATCTGGAACTGTATCGTCGCTGCCTGCCGGTATACCCGGCGGGTACGCTGATGCGCCGCATCGAAGCGGAACGCCTCAATGGCCTGGTGGTCAGCAGTGGGCAGGGTTTTGAACATTTGCAGCAGCTGGCCGGTGCGGATTGGCCGCAGCTGGCACGCCTGCCGCTGTTCGTGCCCAGCCCACGGGTCGCCGAGCAGGCCAGGGCCGCCGGGGCCCAACAGGTTGTGGATTGCCGTGGCGCCAGTGCCACGGCCTTGCTGGCAGCCGTGCAGCGTAGCGCTGCACCTGCCTCTTAAGGCGCTAAGCTGTACGCGATGCGCCCCCATGCAAAGGATGGATACGTGAGCGAGACTGTCTTGTCCAATAACGATCAGCCGTCGGCACAGACGCCGGCGGAACCCGTTACCGCCCCACCTGCCAAGCGCTCCGGCAGTGGCCTGGCAGCGCTGGCCCTGTTGCTTGGCGCGGCCGGGGTGGCGGTAGGTGGCTGGGGTGTCTGGCAGGTGCGTCAACTGCAAGGCAGCGAGTTCAACCAGGGCCAGCACATCGAGGCGCTGACCCAGCGCGCCGAAGCCCTGCAGCAGCGCGAACAGCAGATCAGCGCGCAACTGGCCAGCTTGCCTGCAGCCAGCGAGCTGGAAGACCGCCGACGCCTGGTGGCGCAATTGCAGGGCGACCAGCAGCGCCTCAGCCAGCGCCTGGAAACCGTGCTGGGAGAAAGCCGCAAGGAGTGGCGCCTGGCAGAAGCCGAGCACCTCTTGCGCCTGGCTACCCTGCGCCTTTCGGCCTTGCAGGACATCACCAGTGCCAAAGCCTTGGTCGAAGGCGCCGACGAAATTCTGCGCGAGCAGAGCGACCCGGGTGCTTTCGCCGCCCGGGAGCAACTGGCACGCAGCCTGGCCACGCTCGGCAGCACCCAGCAACCGGACCGTACTGGCCTGTTCCTGAAACTGGCAGCACAGCGTGAGCTGGTACAGCAGCTAAGCGCCCAGTCGCCCGAATTCGACACCAATGCCGATGCGCTTGGCGCCCTGACCGCCGATGGTGATGGTGCCAGCCGGCTGTCGCAGTGGTGGGCAGAAATTTCCAAGTACTTCCAGATCGACTTCAACGCCGATGAAAACGTGCGGCCACTGCTGGCCGGGCAGCAGCTGAACCAGCTGCGCCTGGCCCTGAGCCTGACCATCGAACAGGCCCAGTGGGCGGCGCTCAATGGTGACGCCAAGGTCTACACACAGGCGCTGGATGATGCCCGCAGCGTGCTGCTGGCGAACTTCAACGCCGACAACCCGCAAAGCAAGGCCATGCTCGACAGCCTCAATGCGTTGGCCGATCAGCCCGTGTCCGTGGTTACCCCCGACCTCAGCGAAAGCCTGGCGGCAGTGCAGGCCTACATTCAGCGGCGTCATCTGCCGGCCGAGGCTGAAGGGGGCAAGCCATGAAGCGTGTCTACCTGCTGGCCGTGCTGGCAATCGTGGTTGCCGCCGCGCTGGGCATCGCAGTCGCCAAGCACAGCGGTTACGTGCTGATTTCCTATGGTGGTTTCCGCTATCAATCGGGGCTGTGGGCGGCCCTGGCCGGCTTGCTGGCCGTGGTCGCGCTGTTGTGGCTGTTGCGCTACCTGGTCGGCCTGGTGCTGACCTCCAGCGGTGTGGTCAACCCGTGGTCGCGGCGTAACCGCAGCCGGCGCATCCGCGTGGCCATCGAGCAGGGCCAGCTCGATCTCGCCGAGGGTCGCTGGGCCAGCGCTCAGCGTCACCTGCACCGCGCCGCCGAGGCCGAGCGCCAACCGCTGCTGTATTACCTCGGTGCCGCGCGTGCTGCCAACGAGCAAGGCCGCACCGAAGACAGCGACAACCTGCTGGAGCGTGCCTTGGAGCGCCAGCCGCAAGCGGAACTGGCCATTGCCCTGACCCATGCCCAGTTGCAAATGGACCGTGGTGAAACCGATGGGGCTCTGGAAACCCTGCTGGCCATGCAGGAGCGCCACCCGCACAACAGCCAGGTGTTGCGCCTGCTGCAACGCCTGTACCTGGAGCGCGGCGACTGGTCCGCACTGATCCGCCTGCTGCCCGACCTGCGCAAGGGCAAGGTGTTGCCGCCCGCCGAGCTGGCCGCCCTGGAGCAGCGTGCCTGGGGCCAGAACCTGAGCCTGGCCACCACCCGTGGCGAGGACGCGCAAACTGCACGTCAGGCCCTGGAGCGCGCCTGGCAACAGCTGACCGCAGCCCAGCGCCAAGAGCCACAGCTGGTATTGGCGTACGCCGAGCAATTGCGCCAGGTAGGTGCCCAGAGCGAGGCCGAGCACGTGCTGCGCACTGCCCTCAAGCGCGAATACGAAAGCCACCTGGCCCGCCTTTATGGCTTGGTGCGCGGTGATGATCCGGCGCGTCAGCTGCAAACCGCAGAAGGTTGGCTCAAGGCCCACCCGCAAGACGCCAGCCTGCTGCTGACCTTGGGCCGTCTGAGCCTGCAGAACCGCCTGTGGGGCAAGGCGCGTGATTACCTGGAAAGCAGCCTGCGCATGGAGCGCAACCCCGAGGCCTGTGCCGAGCTGGCTCGCTTGCTCGCGGGGCTGGGCGAGACCGAGCGCAGCAACCAGCTGTTCCAGGAGGGCCTTGGCCTGCTGGACGAACGCCTGCTGGCGCTGCCTTTGCCCGAAGGCGTACGCGCCTGACCCACCCCAAGGCCCGCGCCAAGGTGCGGGCTTCGGGAGCGGGTAATTTATCGATTGCTGTCAGTTAGATCCGTAGTCCACTCCTTCCGGCGCTTCCCACTCCATCGCTGGAAATTTCCTACGCGATTCAGCGACTTGTCGCTGCTGTCGTGCCTTGAAACAAAGCGTGTCTTTCCTCTACCGTTTCAAACCACAACATCTCCCCGGGACTTACCCAGCCCATGCTTCCGGCCCATTTGCGCACCCTTTTTCTTCCTGCCTGCCTGGCTGCAATGGCGGTACTGGTTGTTTCATTCCACCTGGAAAATACACTGGGGTTGGTGCCTTGCCCCTTGTGCTTCAGCCAGCGGTTACTGCTTGGCCTTTACGCGCTGCTGTGCCTCGCGGCGGTGCTGCAGGCACCGGGCACGCGGGGCACCCTTCGTTATGCGCGGGTGGCGCTGGGCTGCTCGCTGGCCGGCGCGGTGCTGGCCGCGCGGCATGTCTGGTTGCAGGGTGCTCATGGGGTCATCCATATGTGCCCGGCGCCGATCGGGCGGGTGTTCGAGCACTCCTGGGCCGAGGCGGCGCGGCAACTGTTGCTGGGGGGGCCCGATTGCAGCTCGCTTACCTGGAGCTTTCTCGACCTGACACTGCCGGAGTGGAGCCTGTTGGCCTTCCTGCTGCTGGCGGTGCTGCCCTTGAGTTGCCTGCTGGCGTATCGTTTCCGCACCCTGGCAAGAACATGACCTGGCGCAAGGTTGCGCCATTAGCGCGACCAATGGCGATATAACAGTGTATTAAACACTTGTATGAACTTTGTGTGCTGCGTACCTTGAAGGCCAGCACGCGCGGGAATAATCTCCCAGCACGCATACCGAAAACACAACTGCTCGATGCCGTCCTGCTGATGACACCTTTGTGCTGCGCGGTCGTGGTGCGAGGTGCAGCGGCATCTACCCAGAAGGGAAGAGATCGCCATGCTCGATAGTTGTCAGAACGCCCAGGAACGCTGGGGTGGGGTTCACAAGCTGATCGACCGTTGGCTGGAGGAGCGCCAGGAACTGGTGCAGGCTTTTCGCGCCCTGCGCGATGTGAAGCCAGCCTTTGCCGACAAGGACACCAACGGGGACTTTTGCGCGCTCCTGGTCGATTACGTTTCGGCGTGGCACTTCGAAGTCTGCGAGCAATTGGCCAGCGAGGCCAAGGCTTTCGGGGACGAGAAGGCGCTGAAGCTGGCCGAAGAAATCAACCCACGGATCAACGACAGCACACAGATCGCACTGGCCTTCAATGACCATTGCGCCAAGGGTGAGTGCAAGGACACCGAGCGCTTTGCCGAAAAGCTGGCCAAGTTGGGCGGGCTGTTGCATGAGCGCTTCGAACTTGAAGATTGCCTGATCGAGGTGCTGCACAACGCGCACAAGGAAGAAGGCGCGGTGCAGGCCTGAAGGTTGGCGTCAGTCGCCAACCGCCAGCAGTTCGATCTCGAACACCAGGGGGGTGTAGGGGGCAATCAAATCACCCGCCCCCTCGGCGCCATAGGCTTGCGCTGAAGGAATCACCAGGCGCCATTTGGCGCCCGCGTGCATCTTCGGCAAGGCCACCTGCCAGCCCTCGATTACAGAATCCAGGTTGAACCACTGGGGCGTTTGGTTCTGGTCGAACACCGAACCATCAGGCAACCTGCCCACATAACGCACCTGCACCTTGCCGCCTGCTTTTGGCTGCGCACCCGTACCTGCTTGCAGTTCGCTGTAGAGCACACCTTCCGCTAGTTCGTGTACCCCGTAACGCCCACGCTCGTTGGCCATGAAGCGTGTTTCTGCGGCCTGCAGCTTTTGCACCGAGGCGTCACCTTCCTGCGCTTCATGCTGCTGGAGCACCGCTTGCATGCGTGCCTTGTCGAGCTTGAGGGGTTGCCCCTGATAGGACTGCTTCAGGCCTTCGACCAGTGCATCCAGCTGCAAGCCCGGCATCTCCTGACGCAGCCGCTCACCCAGGCTGGCGCCCAGGCTGTAGGCCAGGTCATGGTCGTCGCTGTCGGCCAAGGCGATGGGGGCCAGCAGGCATAAACCTAAAACAAGATATCGAGGCAACGCCGGACTCCCAAATACCAGCAGTGATTAATTCAGCAACTACACTTTCACGCAGCTGCAAGATAACAACTTTGCCCAGGCATGCAACGCGGCGTAAATATTACGGTCAACATGCCCTAGCGGCGGTAGCAGCAGAAGCATAGTATGAGCCGCAATCTCGTCAGCCAGGAGGTAAACCATGTCGGCCAAAAAGAAGCCAGTAAGTACGCCGTTACACCTGCTCCAGCAACTTTCGGGCAGCTTGCTCGAACACTTGGAAGAAGCCTGCTCGCAAGCGCTGGCTGATGCGGAAAAACTGTTGGCCAAGTTGGAAAAACAGCGTGGCAAGGCGCAGGAAAAACTGCACAACGGTCGCCTGAAACTGCAAGACGCGGCCAAGGCGGGTAAAGCCAAGGCGCAAACCAAGGCGCAAAAAGCCATTGGCGAACTTGAACAGTTGCTCGACGCCCTCAAGGAACGTCAAACCCAGACTCGTTCTTACATTCAGCAACTCAAGCGCGACGCCCAGGACAGCCTCAAACTGGCCCAAGGTGTAGGTAAAGTTCGCGAGGCCGCAGCCAAGGCTCTTGACCTGCGTGCTACCAAACCTGCGGCCAAGCCCGCTGCCAAAGCGACTACTGCTGCCAAACCTGCGGCCAAGCCAGCCGTCAAAGCGACTGCTGCTGCGAAACCTGCAGCCAAGCCCGCCGCCAAAGCGACCGCTGCTGCGAAACCCGCAGCCAAGCCCGCCGCCAAAGCGACCGCCGCTGCTAAACCTGCAGCCAAGCCAGCCGCCAAAGCGACCGCCGCTGCTAAACCTGCAGCCAAGCCCGCCGCCAAAGCGACGGCTGCCGCCAAACCTGCAGCCAAGCCAGCCGCCAAAGCGACCGCTGCCGCCAAACCTGCAGCCAAGCCCGCCGCCAAAGCGACCGCTGCTGCCAAACCTGCAGCCAAACCCGCCGCCAAAGCGACCGCTGCCGCCAAACCTGCAGCCAAGCCAGCTGCCAAAGTGACTGCTGCTGCCAAACCTGCAGCCAAGCCCGCCGCCAAAGCCCCAGCTGCCAAGCCAGCTACCGCCAAGGCACCTGCACGCACAGCCACCAAGCCAGCCGCCAAGCCTGTTGCCAGCAAGCCAGCCGAAGCCAAACCCGCTACGCCAGCCGGCAGCACCCCGGCCGTTACAACCAACTCGGCGACCCCGGCCACTTCGGCAGCCGCGTCGACACCCGCCAGCACCCCGGCTCAGGCACCGTCTTCGGCGTCCTGAAGCGCAGCCGCCGCGACGCGCAGTTGATCCAGCGCGTCGTGGTGCCGGGCAGGGGCCGGCGTCAGCCGGGCCAGCCAGTCGTCCGAGGGCTCATGGGAGCCCCCGGGCCACTGTCGCGAGCGTTCCTGCAAGCGCTCCAGCAACGTTTTTTCTGCCTGCAACTCCAACCCCTTCACCTGCTCACGCAACGCAGCCAGTTGCGCATCATGCGACGCTGCCGCCCGCCATTGTTGGCGCAGGCTGCGTAACGGGGCCACCACTTCACGCTGCCAGGGCTCGACAACTTCCTGCAGCGCTTGCGCGCGCTCGTCCAGCATGACCACGCCACGTGCCTGCAGCCAGGTTGCGCACAACAGCAGGCAGACATCGCCACCTTGCGCTTGCAGCTCAAGGCACGCGGCTTCCACGCCGGGCCTGGCATACAGGGCCAGGGCGTAACTCCACAGGTCGTTGTGCATGGTTCCACTCGCGCTATGGGCCGAGGAAGCTGGTAGACTCCGCGACCATCATGATCAGACTATCCAACCTCACTTTACAGCGTGGTCCGCAGCGCTTGCTAGAAGGCGCCGAGATGACCCTGCACGCCGGTCACAAGGCCGGCCTGATCGGCGCCAACGGCGCCGGAAAATCCAGCCTGTTCGCCCTGCTGCGCGGTGAGCTGTCGCCCGATGCCGGTGACTGCCAACTGCCCGGTGACTGGCGCATCGCCCATATGCGCCAGGAGGTCGACACCCTCGACCGCCTGGCCGTGGACTATGTGCTCGACGGCGACGTGCGCCTGCGCAAGGTCCAAGCCGAACTGGCCGCGGCCGAGCAGGCCCACGACGGCACCGCCCTGGCGCGCCTGCACAGTGAACTGGAAAGCGCCGACGGCTACACCGCCGACGCCCGCGCGCGCAAGTTGCTGGCCGGCCTGGGCTTCACCAACGAACAGATGGACCGCCGCGTCGGCGACTTCTCCGGTGGCTGGCGGATGCGCCTGAACCTGGCCCAGGCACTGATGTGCCCGTCCGACCTGCTGTTGCTCGACGAACCCACCAACCACCTCGACCTGGACGCCATCCTGTGGCTGGAAGACTGGCTCAAGGGCTACCCCGGCACGCTGTTGCTGATCTCCCACGACCTTGACTTCCTCGATGCCGTGGTCGACCATGTGTTGCACGTCGAGCAGCGCAAGCTGAACCTGTACAAAGGCGGCTACACCGCCTTCGAGCGCACCCGTGCCGAACGCCTGGCGCAGCAGCAGCAGGCCTACGAAAAGCAGCAGGCGCAGCGCGCGCACATGGAAAAGTACATCGCCCGCTTCAAGGCTCAGGCCACCAAGGCCCGCCAGGCGCAAAGCCGGATCAAGGCCCTTGAGCGCATGGAGGAGTTGTCGGCGGCGCATGTCGATTCGCCGTTCGACTTTGTCTTCCGCGAATCGCAGAAAATTTCCAGCCCGTTGCTGAGCCTGTCCGAAGGCTGCCTTGGCTATGGCGACAAGGCCATCCTTGAAAAGGTCAAGCTGCAGCTCACCCCGGGTGCTCGTATTGGTCTGCTCGGCCCCAACGGCGCCGGCAAGTCCACCCTGATCAAGAACCTCGCCGGTGAGTTGGAGCCTTTGTCGGGCCGTTTGGTCCGTGGCGAAAACCTCGCGGTAGGCTACTTCGCCCAGCACCAGCTGGACTCGCTGGATGACAAGGCCAGCCCGCTGCTGCACCTGCAGCGCATCGCCCCCACCGAGCGTGAGCAGACCCTGCGCGACTTCCTTGGCGGCTTCGACTTCCATGGCGCCCGTTGCGACGAGCCAGTGGTGAACTTCTCCGGTGGTGAAAAGGCCCGCCTGGCGTTGGCGCTGATCGCCTGGGAGCGGCCAAACCTGCTGCTGCTTGACGAACCGACCAACCACCTCGACCTGGAAATGCGCCTGGCGCTGACCATGGCCCTGCAGGAGTTTGCCGGTGCCGTGGTGGTGGTGTCCCACGACCGGCATTTGCTCAAGAGCACCACCGACGACTTCCTGCTGGTGGCCGACGGCAAGGTCGATACCTTCGACGGTGACCTGGAAGATTACAGCCGCTGGCTGGTTGAGTACCGCCAGCGCAGCGCGCCGGCCAGTACCGCCCCGGTCAACCCGGACAAGACCGACAAGAAAGCCCAGCGTCAGGCTGCCGCAGCCTTGCGCCAGCAACTGGCACCGCACAAGAAGGCAGCCGACAAGCTGGAAACCGAGCTCAACCAGGTGCACGTGCAACTGGCCGAGATCGAGACCGCGCTGGGTGATGGTGGCCTCTACGAAGCGGCGCGCAAGGACGAATTGCGTGACCTGCTGGCGCGCCAGACCAAGCTCAAGCAACGCGAAGGTGAGCTGGAAGAGGCCTGGATGGAAGCGCTGGAAACCCTCGAAAGCATGCAGGCCGAGCTCGAGGCGTTGTCCTGATGGAAGAACTGCGGTCGCTGCTGCCAGGACAATGGATGGACACCTTCTGGCTGGGCTTGCAGATTCTGTTGATCCTGGTGGCAGCCTTCCTCCTGCAGCGCATCGTTGCTCGCGGGTTGAGCCGCCTGGGCCAGCGTTACCCGCTGCCGCCAGAACTGCTGGTCCCGGTGCGTGGCGGCCTGCGCTGGCTGATAATGGGCAGCGCACTGCTGTTCGTGCTGGAGCGCCTGGGTGTTTCGGCGACCGTGCTGTGGACGGCATTGTCCGGCTTTGTCGCGGTGGCGGCGGTGGCGTTTTTCGCCATGTGGAGCGTGCTGTCCAACCTGCTGTGCGCGGTGCTGATCTTCACGGTCGGGCCGTTTCGCATCGGTGATGTGGTCGAACTGGTCGACACCCTGGACAAGCCGGGCGTGAAAGGCCGGGTGATCGCCATCAACCTGCTGTTTACCACCCTGCTGGAAATGCCCGAAGCGGGTGGGGCCTTGGTGCAGGTGCCCAATAGCCAGTTCTTCCAGAAGTCGGTGCGGCGCTGGCGCGGGGCTGAGGTGCAGACGATGCACAAAGAGCCGGCTGGCGAAGCGGACTGAACCTGTACTTGTGGAGCGGGCTTGCCCGCGAAGAGGCCGGTACAGGCGATAGAAATCCATCAAAAATCGCTGGTTATTTTTTCACCAAAACCTTAGCTTAACGTTTTGCAACAAATGTTCGAGCGAGGTGTGTGATGTCGATGGAAGTATGGTTGGGCTTCTTTGCCGCCTGTTGGGTGATCAGCCTTTCACCCGGTGCCGGGGCGATTGCCTCGATGTCCAGTGGCCTGCAATATGGTTTCTGGCGTGGTTACTGGAATGCCCTGGGCCTGCAGCTAGGCCTGATCCTGCAGATCGCCATCATCGCTGCCGGCGTCGGTGCCATCCTGGCTGCCTCGGCCACGGCGTTTCAGGTCATCAAATGGTTTGGCGTCGCCTACCTGGTGTACCTGGCGTACAAGCAGTGGCGTGCCTTGCCGATGGACATGACCGATGAATCCGGCGTGCGCCCGATCGGCAAACCGCTGAGCCTGGTCTTGCGTGGCTTCTTGGTCAACGTCAGCAACCCCAAGGCGCTGGTTTTCATGCTGGCGGTGCTGCCGCAGTTCCTCAACCCGCATGCGCCGCTGCTGCCGCAGTATGTGGCGATCACCGTGACCATGGTCACTGTGGACATGCTGGTGATGGCCGGGTACACCGGGTTGGCTTCGCGTGTGTTGCGCTTGCTGCGTACGCCTAAACAGCAGAAGCGTTTGAACCGGACTTTTGCCGGGTTGTTCATTGGGGCGGCGACCTTCCTGGCGACCCTGCGCCGCGCACCTCTCTGATCGGGCCACGGGGGCTGCTTTGCAGCCCATCGCGACACAAGGCCGCTCCTACAGGAATTGCATAGCGGCCTTTATTGTTTCTGCTTGTCTACCAGCCCCGTCAGCAAGTCCACCGGCATCGGGAAGACAATGGTCGAGGTCCTGTCCCCCGCAATCGCCCCCAGCGTCTGCATATAGCGCAACTGCATCGCCCCAGGCTCCTTGCCCAACATCTGTGCTGCCTGCATCAACTTCTCCGACGCCTGCAATTCCCCCTCGGCATGGATCACCTTGGCCCGCCGTTCGCGTTCGGCCTCGGCCTGCCGGGCGATGGCGCGGACCATCGATTCGTTGAGGTCGACGTGCTTGATCTCGACATTGGCCACCTTGATGCCCCAGGCGTCTGTCTGAGCATCCAGCACCTGACGGATGTCCAGGTTCAACTGCTCGCGCTCGGCCAGTAGCTCATCCAATTCATGTTTGCCCAGTACCGCACGCAGTGTGGTCTGGGCCAACTGGCTGGTCGCTACCAAAAAGTCCTCGACCTGGATGATCGCTTTCTGGGGGTCGAGCACGCGAAAGTACAACACCGCGTTGACCTTGACCGAGACGTTGTCGCGGGTGATCACGTCCTGCGGCGGCACATCCAGCACCACCGTGCGCAGGTCGACCCGCACCATTTGCTGGATCACCGGGATCAGCAGGATCAGCCCCGGCCCCTTGACCTGCCAGAAGCGCCCCAGCTGGAACACTACACCGCGTTCGTATTCGCGCAGGATGCGAAACGCCGACAGCAACAGCATCACCAGCACGATCAGCACGGCGCCGAAACCCATTTGCATGAACATGGTCATTCTCCTTGCGCGGCGGCGGCAGCGCTCACTTGCAGCATGACGCCATGGCGCGCGGTTACCCGCACGTTCTGGCCGGCTTGCAGCACTGTTGCGCACTGCGCTTGCCATTGCTCGCCCTGGGCCAGCACAAGGCCACAGAACGGATTGTCTGGCATTACCTGGGTAACGGTGACCAGGCTGCCGACCAGGCCGGCGTCCCCGCTGACCAGTGCCCGTCGGCGGGCCTTGAGGGCCATGCCTAGTACGCCGCCGATCAGTAATGCCGAGAGCAGTGCCAGGGTGCCGATCAAGGCCAGCGGGATGCCAAAACCGGGGGCGTCTGTATCGATCAGGATCAATGCGCCGACCACGAAGGCAACGATGCCGCCAAAGCCGACCACGCCGAAACTGGGCAAGAAGGCTTCGGCGATCATGAAGGCAATGCCGAGCAGGATAAGTGCCACGCCGGCGAAACTCACCGGCAATAGCTGCAGGGCGTACAGCGCCATCAGCAGGCAGACGCCGCCGACTACGCCGCCCACCGCAGAGCCAGGGTTCATGAATTCGAACAGCAGGCCGTACACGCCAATCATGATCAGGATCAGCGCCACGCTGGGATTGGTGATCACCGCCAGTACCCGTGTGCGCCAGTCCGGCAGGTGTTCGACCAGGCTTGCGTCTGTGGTGTGCAGTTGCTGAGGCTGGCCGGCGACCATGAACGTTTTGCCGTCGAGTTTGCGCAACAGGTCGGGCAGGTCATCGGCAACCTGGTCGATCACGTTCAGCCGCAACGCCTCGCTGGCCGACAGGCTGACGGCCTCGCGCACAGCCTTCTCCGCCCACTCGGCATTGCGCCCTCGCAGCTGGGCAAGGCCGCGGATGTAGGCCGCGGCATCATTGACCTGCTTGCGTGCCAGGGTTTCCTCTTCGCCATTTTTGCCCTTGTCGTCCTTGCCCGGGCCTGGCGGACCGCCGATTTGCACCGGTGTGGCGGCGCCCAGGTTGGTGCCAGGAGCCATCGCGGCGACGTGGCTGGCGTAGAGAATGTAGGTACCCGCGCTGGCGGCTCGGGCTCCACTGGGTGCGACGTAGGTGGCAACTGGCACGGGGCTGGCGAGAATCGCCTTGATCATCTGGCGCATGGCGCTGTCCAGCCCGCCAGGGGTATCCATGCGGATAACCACCAGTTGCGCGCGCTGCGCCTGAGCCTGAGCGAGGCTGCGCACCAGGTAGTCGGCGCTGGCCGGGCCGATGGCGTCATCGATGCCCAGCACCCACACTGCACCAGGCGCTGCCTGGCCACCTGGCGTGATGCCAAGCAACAACAGCAGCAACACCCAGCACCAGCTGCGGGCGATCACCTGTCGTCACCTCGTTTGCCTGTATTACACAAGTTTAGCCCTGCCTGCCGCGGCCCGGCCTAAAATTGGAGATTGGGGGGCGAAACCGGAGGTGCATCATGCGTATGGCAAAGACCCTGCAGGCCCGCCTGGACAAGGCCAACTGCGACTACGACATCATTCCCCACCCACATTCGGCCACCAGCCTGGAGTCGGCCCGCACGGCCGGCGTGCCCGCCGAGCGGGTCGCCAAGTCGGTGATGCTCGATGACCGTCATGGCAACTACATCATGGCCGTGCTGCCGGCCAACCGGCATCTGGACATGAGCAAGGTTCGCATGTCCGGGGCTTGGCAACTGACCCGTGAAAGTGGCTTGCCAAGCTTGTTCAATGACTGCGAGCGCGGCGCAGTGCCGGCCCTTGGCGATGCTTACCAGATAAAAATGCTGCTCGACCCGAGCCTAACCCGCCAGGGTGATGTCTACCTGGAGGCGGGTGATCACGATCACTTGATCCACATGAGCATGGAGCAGTACATGAAGCTGGTGCCGCACGCTGAAGTGCGCGAGCTGTGCTGATGTTTTCACACCACTGCCAGGCGGGCGTCGTGGACGGCCTACCTGGCGCTTAGGAGGAACCATGGAAGCGCCGACCCATCCCTTTGCCGACCTGTTCAAGCAGTTGGGCTTGCCCGACGATCCCAAGAGCATCGATCAGTTCATTACCAGCCATTCGCCGCTGAAGAATGAAACCAAGCTGGTGGATGCGCCGTTCTGGACCGACTCTCAGCGTGCTTTTCTCAAGGAGAGCATCATTGAAGATGCCGATTGGGCGGTGCCGTTCGATCAACTCAACGAAGCGTTGCGCCGCCCCCGAAAATAAAGCGCCGAGCGGCACCTGACGAGTGATCGGCCGTTGCTATGCTCAGGAAAACAATAAGGGGATAGCGCGATGAAAGATCCCTACGCACCAGGTTTCTGGTGTTCCGTGACGATCCTGGGCACCCTGACGGCCAGTTACTTCTATGGCATCAGGCAGACGCAACAGATGAACCAGGCGGTGCATTTCCTGTATGCCGCTGCCGCAGTCACCGTGGCGGTTGTACTGGTGGCGCTGACCTGGATCGCCTGGCAGCAGTTGCACCTGAACAAGCGCGAAGTGATCCAGGGGCGAACGTTGCTGACCATCTGGAACACCAAGGTGGCGCTGCGCCGCGTCGAAACCGTATTCGACCGGTATTTCTGGGGCAGCTACTGGCATTCGGGGCGCACCTTCGAAGAAGTCATGGGCGAGCTCAAGGGCACGCCGCTGGAGCAGAGCCTGGATGCGCTGAAGCGCCAGTGCCGGGTGCTCGATCGCGAAATCCATGACCATCATCACCACTGGCTGGCCAACGCCCGCGACCTGTCCAGCGTGGCCCAGGCCATGGCCCGTGAGCGCTACCAGCTGGACCTGGGCGAACCCACGCACAGCGGCCACGGCAATACGGCAGTACTGAACCGTGACCTGGAAGTGCTGGTGTACACCTGGTCGGCGCGCCTGCGCAGTTTTGACCATCAGCTGGACGAGCTGGAGCGCGCCTACCATTGAAGGGGCTCACTCGCCGCGGATGTACTGTTCCATTTGTTGAATCAGGCTGGCCTGTTCGGCGATGGTTTCCTTCACCAGGTCGCCGATCGACAGCAGGCCGAGCAGTTTGCCGTTGTCGACCACCGGCAGGTGACGCAGGTGACGGTCGGTCATCAGGTTCATGCAGAAGTCGAGCTTTTGCTTGGGCTCCACGGTGACCACCGGTGCACTCATGATTTCGCGCACCGGTGTGGCGGCGGAAGAGCGGCCTTTGAGTACGAGTTTGCGCGCATAGTCCCGTTCACTGACGATACCCACCACTTGGTTGCCCTCGACCACGGGCAGCGCACCGACGTTTTTCTCCGCCAGCATTTTCAGGGCGTCGAGCACCGAGTCATCCGGGCCGATGGTGTAAACGGTCTGGTGCTGGGACTTGGTCTTGAGGATTTGTTCGACGGTCTTCATACGGGCCTCTGCGGGTGAAAAAAGCGCTGTCTCGGTGTAACTAAAGCATCCGGTACGGCGCTCTGCACGGCAATGCAGGAAACGGCATGGAGTCGATTGAAAAACGGCATGGGTGTTTGCCTGGGCCGGCCTCCTCGTGGCTTTAGCCGCGAAGAGGCCGGTACTGCCAATCAAAGCTTCGGCATTTGCCCGAGCCGTGCCACCATCTCGCTCACTACCTGCAGGTCCAGCATGAACTGGTCCACGGTCTTGAACTCGTTGTCGTTGTGCCCGGTGTATTTCACGTCCGGCATGGCCAGGCCGAACTGTACGCCATTGGGCAAGTCGTGCACCGAGGTCGCGCCGGCCGAGGTGCCGAACTCATGCTTCATGCCCAGGTTCTCGGAGGCCACAGCAAGCAAAGCTTTCACCCATTCGCCTTCGGGGTTGCGGTACATCGGTTCGTCCAGGCTATAGTCGAACGCCACCGAGGTGTGACTTTGCCGGGTCCACTTGCCCAGTTTGTCGGCCAGTTCATCCTTGATCGTGGCAATGGGTTTGCCTTTGGGGATGCGCAGGTTCACCGCCAATTTCAGGCCCTTGTCATCCACGCCGACAAAGGTCAGCGAGGCGGTCAGTGGGCCCATGAACGGGTCCTTGAAGGCCACGCCGAGCTTGTTGCCAAGGTAGTCCAGGCCCCAGTTGTCGGCCGCGTAGCGGGCCGCATCGGTGAACTGGTTGTGCTTGAGTGGTACCTGCTGGCCAAGGCCGTTGATGAAGTCGAGCATGCGAGCAACCGGGTTCACCCCGGACTCCGGCTCCGAAGAGTGGGCGGAAACACCGGTCACGGTGAGCAACACCTGTTTGCCGTCGGCCTTGGCATCGATGCTGAAGTCGCTTCCGTGCTGCTTCACATACTTGCTGCCGGCTTGCTGCAGGTGTTTGGCCAGCTGTGCCGGGTTGTCGGACACCAGGGTCGCCACCGATGTGGTCGGGATCTGGTTGGTGGCCAGGCCACCGGTCAGGTTGACGATTTCGGCACCCTTGCCCGTGGCCGGGCGCTTGCTGAAGCTGGCCATGACCGTGCCGTAGCCTTTTTCGGCGATGACCACTGGGTAGCCGCCGTCGAGGGCCAGGTTGTAGTCAGGTGTAGGGTTGCGCTCGAAATAGTAGGGGATGGCATCACCGCTGGTTTCTTCGGTGGTGTCGATCAGCAGCTTGAACTGCCGGGCGAGCGGCAAGTTTTCATCCTTGGCTACCTTCAGTGCATACATCGCCACCACGATGCCGTTCTTGTCGTCTTCGGTGCCGCGGCCGTACATGCGGTCACCGACCAGGGTGACCTTGAACGGGTCCAAGCGCGTACCGTCGGCCAGCTTCCAGTTGTCCGGGTTGACCGGTACCACGTCGGCGTGGGCATGGATGCCGATCACTTCCTTGCCGCTACCCAGCGAAATTTCGTACACCCGGTTGTCGATGTTGCGGAAGGCCAGGCCGAAGCTGTCGGCCAGGGCCTTGATCTTGTCGGCGATCTTGAGGAACTCAGGGTTTTCGTACTGCGGCGTGCCCTCGACGTTGAAGGTGGGAATGGCCACCAGTTCGCGCAGGGTTTCGGTTGCAGCCTTGCCGTACTTGATGCGGGTATACAGGCCGAGCAGGCGGTTGATTTCGTCCTGTTGCTCGGCGGCCAATGGTGTGTTGGCCAGGTAGGCGTCGAGGGTTGCCTCGAGGTTATCGGCCTTGGCCAAGTCGCTGCCTTTGAGCTTGCCGAGGAACTGCTTGAAGTCGCTTGGGTCGCTGCCGTCGAAGGCTTTGACGATGGCAGCGGACTGCTGCTGGGTGAGGTTGGCCTGGGCTGGCTGAGTGAACAAGCCGATGCTGGCCAGCAGCAGGGTGGTGGCGGTGAGTTTTTTCAGGTGCATGGTTGCGCGCATTCCTTCGCCAATCATTGTTATGGGTTACCCGTCCGGAAACGGGAAGACGCCCACGCTAACACCAATGACCCGTGGCACGGGAGTACCAGAAACGCGACTTGTCGCACAAACGAAAAAGCCCCGGGCTCAGGCCCAGGGCTTTTTTGATATGGCGCACTCGGCGGGATTCGAACCCACGACCCCTGCCTTCGGAGGGCAGTACTCTATCCAGCTGAGCTACGAGTGCAACGCGCACGCATGATACCCATCTGAATCGGTGACGTCCATCGCCTTGATCTGTAGCTGTTTTTACCTTATTGGTTGTGCAGATCCCTACAGGCCGGATGCATGCCGACTTCTCAGAGGGCGATCAACTCGGGGCTCAGGCCCTCTACACGGCGTGACGGTGGCGGCAGGTAGCCGCCGTCGCCGGTGATCTGGTGCAGCACCTTTTCGCGCAGGCCGTGCAGCGCTACGCCGGAGCGCAAGCGCGGGTGCGGCAGGTCTATGCCCACCACCGATTTGATGCGACCCGGCCGTGGCTCCAGCACCACAACCCGATCCGCCAGGTACGTCGCCTCTTCGGCATCGTGGGTCACCAGCAAGGTGGTGATGCCCGCCCGCTCGCGAATGGCCAGCAATTCGTCCTGCAGTTGCTGGCGGGTCAGCGCATCCAGTGCGCCGAACGGCTCGTCGAGCAGCAGGATGCGCGGGCTGGCTACCAGGCCACGGGCTATCGCCACACGCTGGGCCATACCACCGGACAGCTGGTGTGGATAGGCCGATTCGAAGCCGACCAGCCCCACCAGTTGTACGAATTCATGTACCCGCCGGGCGCGCTCACCTTGGGTGAGCGACTCGTTGGCCAGGCCCAGCGCAATGTTCTGTTCCACGTTCAACCAGGGAAACAGCCGATGCTCCTGGAACACGATGCCACGTTCGCCACCAATACCGCTGACGGCGTGGCCGTCGATGCGAATGCTGCCGCTGTAGTCGGTATCCAACCCCACCAGCAGGCGCAGCAGGGTGGACTTGCCGCAGCCGGAAGCGCCGACGATGGCGATGAACTCGCCCTGGTTGATCGAAAGGTTGAAGTTGCGGATGGCCTCGAGCGGTTGGCCATCGACGCTGAACACTTTGCCCACCCCTTCGAAACTGACCAGGGGCGGGGTTGCGTCGGGCTGGTTGGCCGCGTGCAGGTGCGAAGTGTTGAAGGCGTTCATGCGGTTCTCCAGCGCGTGGCGCGCGATTCAAGGCGTTGTCCAAGGGTGCCGAGCAGGGCGCCGACCAGGCCGATCAACAGCATGGCGGCCATCACCTGGTCCATACGGAACAGCTGCTGGGCACCGATCATCAGGCTGGCGATGCCGCCGTCCGAGGGCATGAAGTATTCGGCACCGATGGTGCCCAGCCAGGCATAGATCAGCGACAGGCGCAGGCCCGCGAAAATGCCCGGGGCCGCACCGGGCAGTACCAGCAGGCGCAAGCGTTGCCACAGACCCAGACGCAGGGTGCGGGCGGCTTCGCCCAACTGTGGTGAGAGGCCGGCGATACCGCGCTGGGTAGCGATCAGCAACGGGAAGAACGCGGCCAGCCCGACGAATACATGCTTGGCCCCTTCGCCCAGGCCGAACCAGGCGGTGAGCAGCGGCACCCAGGCGAACAGCGCCACCTGGCGCAAGGCTGTCAGGCTCGGCCCGAACAGGCGCTCGGCATTACGGGACAGCCCTAGCACCAAGCCGGCCAGCAGGCCAGCGCCGCCACCCAGCAGCAAGCCGGTCAGGGTGCGTTGCAGGCTGAGCAGCAAGGCTTGTGGTAGCGAACCATCAGCCAGGCCGACCAGCAGCGTGCGCAGTACCTCCAGTGGCGAGGTCAAGATATTCGGGTCGACCCAACCGAAGCTGCTGCTGGCCTGCCACAGCGCCAGTATCGCCAAGGGAAGCAGCAGGCTTTGCCAGCCACGCGGCACAGCACCGCGCTGGTGTTCTCCTGTGGCCGGTTGCGGCCAGTAAAGCAGGCGATGTTCCAGGGCCGAAAAACTGCGCTCCAGCACGGCACCGACCAGGCCGATCACCAGGATGCACAGCAGCACCAGGTCGAGCATGAACAGCTGCCGCCCCCAGACCATCAGGTAACCGATCCCCTCGCTGGAAGCCAGCAACTCGACCGCCAGCAGTGAGGTCCAGCCGGTGGCCAGTGCCAGGCGTACGCCAGTCAGAAAGGCGGGCAGGGCCGCCGGTAGCAACAGGCGCAGAAACAGCAGATGGCGAGGCAGGCGTAGCGCCGCGGCGGCCTCGCGCAGCTTGGGCTGGGCATCGCGCACACCGACCAGCGTGTGCAAGGTGATGGGGACCACCACGGCTTTCACCAGCACCACCAGCTTGAGCAACTCGCCGATGCCGAAGAACAGCATGAACAACGGGATCCAGGCCAGGGTCGGAATCTGCGCCAGCGCCACGAAGGTTGGCAGCACCAATGTCTGCGCCTGACGCGAAGCGCCCAGCCATACACCCAGCAGCAAGCCGCTGCCGATACCTACCGCCAGCCCCCAGAACAACCGCTGCAAGCTTATCCACAGGTGTCCCCAAAGCTCGCCGGCGCCAAACTCCAGCGCGCTTTGCCACACCAGCGCTGGTGCCGGCAGTATCTGCTCGCTCATCCAGTGCTGCCGGCTGGCCACCTCCCATAGCAGCGCAATCAGCACAGGCAGCAACCACGGCAGAACCCGCTGCACAGAGAGAATGCGGTCCCTGTGGGAGCGGCCTTGCGCCGCGAATGGGCCGCGTAGCGGCCCCCCCCGATTCCTGCTCAGCACTCCATTCATAGGCCATTTCCCGAAGCGTTGTTAAGTTATTCACTTATGGAATTAAAAATTAACTTAATCAGCATTCAAGAGATAAGAGCATGCGTCCTCTGCATGGGGAAGCCCCTTGCCGTTGCGTTTTCCTCATATTTTCCATGCGTTTTCCGCAAGCCCCGCTCAGGCCCGCATGCAGCCTGATTTATGCCTTTCAGTTACTAAAAAATGAAATTTTGATCTTTGTGGGTTCTAACCAGACCTGCCTAGCTTCTGGCCAAAGCGCCGGCCATCGCCGGTGGCAGCCTGCCAAGGAGCCTTGCCATGAAAACCCCGTTGCGTCACCTGATTACCGCCCTTGGGCTGGCGTTCACCCTAAGTGCCCACGCGGCTGAACCGGCCAGGCCAGCAAGCATCCGCATCGCCGTCCCCGACCTGAGCGCCGGCAGCAAGCCCAGCGCCGGTGGTGTGGTCGATGTACTGCGTGACCAGCAATTGCTGGAGAAGGAATTCGCCAAGGACGGCATCCGCATCGACTGGCGCTTTTTCAAGGGTGCCGGGCCGGTGGTGAACGAGGCATTGGCCAACGGCCAGGCTGATTTCGCGTACCTCGGCGACCTGGCGGCGATCGTCGGCAAGGCCAATGGCCTGGATACCCGCGTGCTGTCGGCGGGCGTGCGCGGGGTGAAGAGCTACCTGGGGGTGGTACCGGGCTCTGGCATCAAGACCCTGCACGACCTCAAGGGCAAGCGTGTGGCGGTGTTCCGCGGCACTGCCAACCAGTTGTCGTTCGCCAGCGCCCTGGCCAGCCAGGGGCTGAGCGAGCGTGAGCTGAAGGTGATAAACCTCGATTTCAACGCCGCCAACGCTGCGCTGGCGGCCAAGCAGATCGATGCCACCTGGGGCCTGTCCAACCTGCTATCGCTGCGTGAGCGCGGGCTGGTCGAGCTACCGGTCAATTCGCGTGACCTCGAAGGCGCCGGCAGCACCCAGGCAGTGCTGCTGGGCACCGGCGATTTCATCCGTCAATACCCCGAGCTGGTGCAGCGCCTGGTCAATGCCCAGGAGCAGGCCAGTGCCTGGCTGCGCGACGAACACAACCGTCAGGCCTACATCGATCTGGTGGCCAGCAACGCCAATTGGCCGCGCAGCATCCTCAGCGATGACCTGGCCAAGGAAGACCTCGCCCACTACTTCGACCCACGCCTGGACGCCGGATTCGTCGGCCAACTGCAGCAAGGCGTCGACCTGGCTGCCAAGGAGCGTTTGATTCGCCGTGGCTTCCAGGTGGCCGACTGGATCGAACCGCGTTTCCTCGATGCTGCGCTGAAACAGGAGCAGGCCGTGCAGGCCGCCCGCTGAACCATCAAAAACCCCGACAATGACCGCAAGGACCACGACCATGAGCAATGCTGCCCTGGCCACCGCGCCACAAGCCCTTGAACTCGACATTCACCCGGTTGCCGGCCGTATCGGCGCCGAAATCCGCGGGGTAAGACTGTCCGCCGACCTCGACGCAGCTACCGTCGAGGCTATTCAGGCGGCCCTGGTACAACACAAAGTGATCTTCTTCCGTGAGCAGACCCACCTGGATGACCAGAGCCAGGAAGGTTTTGCCAAACTGCTCGGCGAGCCGGTGGCCCACCCGACCGTACCGGTGGTCGATGGCACCAGCTACCTGCTGCAACTGGATGGTGCCGAAGGTCAGCGAGCCAACTCCTGGCACACCGACGTGACCTTCGTCGATGCCTACCCCAAAGCCTCGATCCTGCGCAGCGTGGTGGCGCCGGCATCCGGTGGCGATACCGTGTGGGCCAACACGGCTGCGGCCTACCAGGAATTGCCTGAGCCGCTGCGCGAGCTGGCCGACAAGCTGTGGGCGGTGCACAGCAACGAATACGACTACGCCAGCATCAAGCCAGATGTAGACCCGGCCAAGCTTGAGCGTTATCGCAAGGTATTCACATCGACCGTGTACGAAACCGAGCACCCGGTGGTACGCGTGCATCCGATCAGTGGTGAGCGGGCACTGCAATTGGGGCACTTCGTTAAACGCATCAAGGGCTATTCGCTGGCAGATTCGCAGCACCTGTTCGCTGTGCTGCAAGGGCATGTGACGCGCCTGGAGAACACTGTGCGCTGGCGCTGGCAGGTGGGGGATGTGGCGATTTGGGATAACCGCGCGACGCAGCATTATGCGGTGGATGATTATGGGACCCAGCCGCGGGTTGTGCGCCGGGTGACATTGGCGGGAGAAGTGCCGGTGGGTGTGGATGGTCAACTGAGCCGAACTACGCGTAAAGGTTGAGAGTGCCGGGGCCGCTTTGCGGCCCTGTCGCGACACAAGGCCGCTTCCACAAAAGCACGGCGCACGCCGAGCCAATGTGTAGCGGCCTTGTGTTGCGATCCGGGGGCGAAGCCCCCAGCTACATCTCGGAATCACAGGCAATCAATTGCCTCACCAGCCCTTGCGCCAACGGCGACAAGCCATACCCCACCCGGCTCACCACTCCATAGCGTGTATGGCACGCTTCTTCCTGCTCCGGCGTCAGGTCCGCCAGCTGCAACTTCACCAGCCCGCCGTCGCGTTGATAAGGCCGCAAATTGGCATTGCAGGCAATGCCGATGGTGTCCGAGTGCATCACCACATTCAGCAGCGCGTACCCATGCTCGCACTCCACCGCAGGCAAAAAGTCCTGCCGCCCACTAAGGTCACTGAGGATCTTGCGGATATTCGGCGGGCGAAAAGTGGTGGCCATCGGATAGTCGAACAGGTCTCGTGCCAGCACGCTCTGCCGCTTGGTCAGCGGGTGCCCGGCGCGGCAGCAAAAATGCCAGCGTTGCGGCGTCAGCTTGTGCACTTGGTAATCCGGGTCAGACTCGAACTGGCGGGTGTCGGCAACGAAAAACTCGATCTCCTCGGCTACCAGCTTGCGGTTCAGCGCCTGCCAGTTGTCCACCTGGAAGCAGGTGCGCGCCGCCGGGAATTCGGCCACGAAGCGCGCCACCGCACGCGGCACCAAACCACCGGCTGGCGCGGGGCCGGAGCCAAAGCGCACCACCCCGGTGGTTGCGCCGTTGAATTGGTGAATTTCGTTGACCAGGTTGTGCGCCCCATGCACCAGCCGCCGCGAATGCTCCAGCACCAGCAACCCCTGGCGGGTTGGCGCCAGTTCCTTGCTGGCGCGGTCCACCAGGCGGCAGCCGATGTTGTGCTCCAGGGTCTGGATGCTGCGGCTGAAAGCCGATTGCGACAGGTTAACCGCCGCCGCAGCCGCCACGAAACTGCGGTGCTCGACAAGGGCAATGTAGTGGCGCAGTTGACGCAGATCGATATGCATTTTCTACATTAAAACCTTCGGTCAAATGCAATTGCTGACAAGGGTGAGTCCCCTTATAAAGGGTGTTACTTATTCCACTAAATATGAATTACAAATATTTATATCACTTAAAAGAATATAAGCCCGTCTGACCGCGACTCGGTTCCGCCAACGGAAATGCTCGCCAGGGCCCATGCCTCAAGGAGCATTTGCATGTCCGGACTTTCCCGTTGGCCTGCGCGCGCGTCGCGTTTCACCTTGCAACCCTTGGCCGCTGGCGTGCTGCTGGCGGCGTCCTCCGGAAGCTTTGCCGAAGCGCCGGTCAGTGCCACCCCGGCGGTGGAACAGGAAGCCAAGCTCGGCACCGTCACGGTCAATGCTCGTCGCCGGGAAGAAACCGCGCAAAGCGTGCCCACGCCGATCAGCGTGTTGGACAGCGAAACCCTGGAAACTCAGCGCATCTACCGCGTGCAGGATTTGCAACAGTTGGTGCCCAGCACCAACGTCGCTTATGTGCATGCGCGCCAGTCGAGCATCTCGATCCGTGGCCTGGGTAACAACCCGGCCAGCGACGGCTTGGAAGGCAGCGTTGGTATCTACCTGGACAACGTCTACCTCGGCCGCCCCGGCATGGCGGTATTCGACCTGCTGGATGTCGAGCAGCTGGAAGTGCTGCGCGGCCCGCAGGGCACGTTGTTCGGCAAGAACACCACCGCTGGTGTGCTGAACATCACCACGCGCAAGCCCACCTTCCACCGCGAAGGCAGCATCCAGCAGTCGTTCGGCGAAGACGGCTACCTGCAAACCCAGGGCAGTTTCTCGGGGCCGATCAGCGAGACGCTGGCCGGGCGCATCAGCGCCTATCGCACCGAAGACGATGGCTATGTGAAGAACATCCACAACGGTGACGACCTCAACGGCGGCAAGCGCCAGGGCTTTCGCACCCAACTGCTGTTCAAGCCCAGCGACACCTTCAACCTGCGCTGGATAGGCGAGTACAACGAAGAAGACTCCAACAACGGCATCCTCAGCCTGTACAGCACCGGGCCGACCATCAATGGCGTCAACCGCTACGAAAGCCTGGCCGCCCAGGCGGGCGCGACGCTGGTGTCGGGCAAGGACCGCAAGGTCAATTTCGACGCCGACCAGCAGGTGACGGTGTTCCAGGGCGGCACTTCGGTGGAGGCCAACTGGACCTTGCCCAACGACTTCACCCTGACTTCGATCACCGCCTACCGCTGGTGGGACTTCACCCCGCGCAACGACGACGGCCTGAACGTGCCGGTGTTCTACAGTGCCGGTGTATCGGTGCGTGACAAGCAGTACTCGCAGGAAATCCGCCTGGCATCGCCCACCGGTGGTGCTTTCGACTATGTGCTGGGCGCCTACTACTTCAAGCAGGACCTGGACAACAAGTCCTTCACCTATTACGGGCCGCAGGCGGATGTCTGGAACCTGACCCCGGCCGGTGCGCTGAACAACGTCAACACAATTGGTGATGGGCACATCGATACCGACAGCTACGCGCTGTTCGCCCAGGGCACCTGGCATGTCACCGATCGCCTGGACTTCACCGCCGGTATCCGCGGAACCTACGAAGAAAAGAGCGCCTGGGTGACTCGCGATGCGCCCAGCGGCGGTGCCGCGGTAAATGGGCCCGCTGCCGCTGCGCGCCAGGCCCGGATAGGTGCCTATGATTCGGGCGACCTCAACCAATACAGCTTCAGCCCTTCCGGCCTGTTGGGCCTGAGCTACCGCTTCAGCGAGCAACTGCTGGGCTACGCCACCCTGACTCACGGTGAGAAATCTGGCGGTGTAAACCTGACTGTAGGCGCCGCGCCACGGCTGGGCACCGATTCGCTGCTGGTGGGCACCGAGCGGGTCAACAACGCCGAACTGGGCTTGAAAAGCACCTTGTTCGACGGCCGCCTGCAACTCAACAGCAATCTGTTCTGGGCCGAAGTGCATGGTTACCAGGCCAACGTCTACGACCAGATCAACCGCGTGCAGTACCTGGCCAACGCTGGGCGCGTGCGCTCGCGCGGCCTGGAGTTCGAGGCCACGGCGCTGCCGATTCGTGGCCTCACGGTCAACTTCAACGGTTCGTGGAACGACGTACGCTACACCGAGTACAAGGACGCCCCATGCCCGCCGGAGGTGAGCCTGGCCAATGCCACTGCCACCTGCGATCTGTCCGGCCACCAGGTGGTCGGCGCCTCCAAGTACATCGCCAACCTCAACACCCAATACAAGTGGCAAGCCACCGAGCATGTCGAGCCCTACGTCACTGCCAGCTACGCCTTCCGCTCGAAGGCCGTGGGCACCATTGACGATTCCGATTTCGGCCAGATCCCCAGCTACGCGCTGGTCAACCTTTCCGCCGGTGTGCGCCTGGACCAGGGCGACGGCGTGGTCGACCTGTCGCTGTGGGTGAAAAACGCCGGCGACAAAACCTACTTCACCAGCCTGTGGAACTCCGCCAACGGTGGTTACGCCGGCGTGCTCGGCACCCCACGCACCTTCGGCGCAACCGCCCGTTACGACTTCTGAGCACAAGGAGCTATGCCATGAATGCCAAGACCCAAACCCCTGCACTGCCTGAAGGCGCCTGCCTGACCGCAAAAGTCCCGGAGCGCGACGAAGCGCTGCTCGGCGACGTGGTGGTCAACCCGTACCGCCTGGCGCCGCTGACCGCGATCATCCGCGACGGCGGGCGCAGCCTGAGTGACGCGCATGTCCGTGTGCTGGGGCGCGGTGAGCGGGGCGTGGACATCGTCTATGACGTGTCCGACCGTTCGCTGTGGACCTACGGCGGTATCCCGGTATTTGGCCTGTACCCGGACCACGTCAACCAGGTGGAAGTGACCTACAAGCTCGATGGCGAGCGCATTCGCGAGCAGTACCAGATCTACGCCCCCGCCGTGCGTCTGCCCGTGGTGGCGAAGCAGACTGCTGCGTTGCCAGAGGTGGAACCGGTCAAAGTGGCGCCGGGCTTCGAAAAGCGCCTGTACCTGTTCAACCATCTGCAGGGCGACATTCCGGGCGGCCGCGCCTTCAAGTGGAATGCCCTGGGTGGTGCGGCGGAATGGGACCAGGTCGGCAACAACTGGATTGCCGACAGCAATGGCGATGTGCGCTGGTACCTGGATATCGAACAGATCCACGACTCCAACCGCCGCGATAGCCTGGGCGGCACCATGGGCTTCCAGCAGACCCGCGACGGCAAGCTGATCTGGGGCCAGGGCCAGACCTATTCCAAGTATGACCTGCTGGGCCGACGCATCTGGCAGCGCAGCCTGCCCGACAAGTTCGCCGACTTTTCCCATGAAATCCGCGAAACCAGCAATGGCACCTACTTGCTACGGGTTGGCACCAGCGACTACCGCCGCCCTGACGGCAAGCGCGTGCGCTCGATTCGTGACCATATCATCGAGGTCAGCGAGGCCGGGGATGTGCTCGATTTCTGGGACCTCAACCAAATCCTCGACCCCTACCGAGGCGATCTGCTGGAAACCCTCGGCAAGGCGGCGATCCAACTGCCGCCTGGGGTGCAGAAACAGGACGAGCGGTTGGCCAACGAATTGGCCGAGGGCGACTTGCCCTTTGGTGACACGCCGGGGGTGGGCACCGGGCGTAACTGGGCACACGTCAATGCCATTGATTACGACGCCGATGACGACAGCATCATCGTTTCAGCACGTCACCAGGGCGTGGTGAAGATCGGCCGTGACAAGCAGGTGAAATGGATTCTCGCCTCCCCCCAAGGCTGGCCGCAGCATTTGCGTGAGAAGGTGCTGAAACCGGTCGAAAGTGAGGGCTTCGATTGGTCGTGGACCCAGCACACCGCCTGGCTGACCGGCAAAGGCACGCTGACCGTGTTCGACAATGGCTGGGGGCGTGACTTTGCGCCGACCAAGCTGGCCGGCAACTACAGCCGGGCAGTGGAGTACCGCATCGACGAAGCCGAGGGCACGGTCGAGCAGGTGTGGGAGTACGGCAAGGCACGCGGCGACGAGTGGTACAGCCCGGTGACCTCGGTGGTGGCCTACCGGCCAGAGACCGACACCCAGTTCATCTACTCGGCTTCGGTGAACTTCCTCACCCCCGAAAAATTGACCACTACCGTGCTCAACGAGGTGCGGCGCGGGACCCAGGAGGTGTTGGTGGAACTGAAGGTACACAGCCGGCAGCCGGGCTCGGTCGGTTATCGAGCACTGGTGATCGACTTGGCCAAGGCGTTCTGATTCATCCCCTTCGGGAGGGCCGTCGGTCCTCCCATCACATTTCCTTCAGTTGATTCGTCTAACCTGTACCGGCCTCTTCGCGGCGGTTCGGCGCCCTGATGAGTCCGCGACGAGGCCGGTTGCCATCATGCGGGATGATGAATTTTCCACTCGGCTGTTCAACCATTCGTTCTTTTTTTCGAACAGCCTATTGTCCAACACCCCAGCAGCCGCTTAGCATTCGTTTGAGATTTCAAACGCTCGATGCCCTGCCTTGGGCGCTTTTCAACAATCAACAATTCGGGAAGCCGACATGCAGCTCAAAGACGCTCAGTTGTTCCGCCAGCAAGCCTATATCAATGGTGAGTGGCTGGATGCGGACAACGGCCAGACCATCAAGGTGACCAACCCGGCCACCGGTGAAGTCATCGGTACCGTGCCGAAGATGGGTACCGCGGAAACCCGCCGTGCCATCGAAGCCGCCGACAAGGCCCTGCCGGCCTGGCGTGCCCTGACCGCCAAAGAGCGTTCGGCCAAGCTGCGTCGCTGGTTTGAACTGATGATCGAGAACCAGGACGACCTGGCTCGCCTGATGACCACCGAGCAAGGCAAGCCACTGGCCGAAGCCAAGGGCGAAATCGCCTACGCCGCCTCGTTCATCGAGTGGTTCGCCGAAGAAGCCAAGCGCATCTACGGTGACACCATCCCTGGCCACCAGCCAGACAAGCGCCTGATCGTCATCAAGCAGCCAATCGGTGTTACCGCGGCCATCACGCCGTGGAACTTCCCGGCCGCCATGATCACCCGTAAAGCCGGCCCGGCCCTGGCCGCTGGCTGCACCATGGTGCTCAAGCCTGCTTCGCAAACCCCTTACTCCGCCCTGGCCCTGGTAGAGCTGGCCCACCGTGCCGGTATCCCGGCTGGCGTGCTGAGCGTGGTTACCGGTAGCGCTGGTGAAGTTGGCGGCGAGCTGACCGGCAACTCCCTGGTACGCAAACTGTCCTTCACCGGCTCGACCGAAATCGGTCGCCAGCTGATGGAAGAATGTGCCAAGGACATCAAGAAGGTTTCCCTGGAGCTGGGTGGCAACGCCCCGTTCATCGTGTTCGACGACGCCGATCTGGACAAGGCGGTCGAAGGCGCGATCATCTCCAAGTACCGCAACAACGGCCAGACCTGCGTCTGCGCCAACCGTATCTACGTGCAGGACGGCGTCTACGACGCGTTCGCCCAGAAGCTGGCCGCTGCTGTGGCCAAGCTGAAGATCGGTAACGGCCTGGAAGAAGGCACCACCACTGGCCCGCTGATCGACGGCAAGGCTGTCGCCAAGGTTCAGGAACACATCGAAGACGCCGTTGGCAAAGGCGCCAAGGTGCTGTCCGGTGGCAAGCTGATCGAAGGCAACTTCTTCGAGCCGACCATTCTGGTTGACGTGCCGAAGACTGCTGCTGTCGCCAAGGAAGAGACCTTCGGCCCATTGGCGCCGCTGTTCCGCTTCAAAGACGAAGCCGAAGTCATCGCCATGTCCAACGACACCGAGTTCGGCCTGGCCTCGTACTTCTACGCCCGCGACATGAGCCGCGTGTTCCGTGTTGCCGAAGCGCTGGAATACGGCATGGTGGGTATCAACACCGGCCTGATCTCCAACGAAGTGGCGCCGTTCGGTGGCATCAAGGCTTCGGGCCTGGGCCGCGAAGGTTCCAAGTACGGTATCGAGGACTACCTCGAAATCAAATACCTGTGCATCAGCGTCTGATAGCACGGTAAAGGCTTTACCTCTGCCAGCGGGGCGCGAGAGCGACGTCTCGCTGGCCTTTTTTACATCGCAGTACCTGGTGGCCAGGGCGTTTGCGGCAGTCGATCAACGAATACTGTTCGCGAGCACTCCCAGCCCCCCCGAATAAAAGCGCCATTCCTGTCGGCGCAATGAGGGCATTATGAGCAAGACCAACGAATCCTTGATGCAACGTCGTGTAGCTGCCGTCCCACGTGGCGTTGGCCAGATCCACCCGATCTTCGTCGACACCGCGAAGAACTCGACTGTGATCGACGTTGAAGGCCGCGAACTGATCGACTTCGCCGGCGGCATCGCAGTGCTGAACACCGGCCACCTGCACCCGAAAGTGGTTGCGGCCGTGCAAGAGCAACTGACCAAGGTCAGCCACACCTGCTTCCAGGTACTGGCTTACGAACCTTACGTAGAGCTGTGCGAAAAGATCAACAAGCTGGTCCCAGGCGACTTCGACAAGAAGACCCTGCTGGTCACCACCGGCTCCGAAGCCGTTGAAAACGCCGTGAAGATCGCCCGTGCCGCCACCGGCCGCGCTGGCGTCATCGCCTTCACCGGCGGCTACCACGGCCGTACCATGATGACCCTGGGCCTGACCGGCAAGGTTGTGCCGTACTCCGCTGGCATGGGCCTGATGCCAGGCGGTATCTTCCGCGCCCTGTTCCCGAGCGAACTGCACGGTATCAGCGTTGACGACGCCATCGCTTCGGTCGAGCGCATCTTCAAGAACGACGCCGAGCCACGCGACATCGCCGCGATCATCCTCGAGCCAGTACAAGGCGAAGGCGGCTTCCTGCCAGCGCCTAAAGAGCTGATGAAGCGCCTGCGCGCCCTGTGCGACCAGCACGGCATCCTGCTGATCGCCGACGAAGTACAGACTGGCGCTGGCCGTACCGGCACCTTCTTCGCCATGGAACAGATGGGCGTTGCGCCTGACCTGACCACCTTCGCCAAATCCATCGCTGGCGGCTTCCCGCTGGCCGGTGTGTGCGGCAAGGCCGAGTACATGGACGCGATCGCTCCGGGCGGCCTGGGCGGCACCTACGCCGGTTCGCCGATCGCTTGCGCCGCGGCCCTGGCCGTGATCGAAGTGTTCGAAGAAGAAAAACTGCTGGACCGCAGCAAGGCTGTGGGTGAGCGCCTGACCACCGGCCTGCGCGAAATCCAGAAGAAGCACCCGATCATCGGCGACGTCCGTGGTCTGGGCTCGATGATCGCTGTTGAAGTCTTCGAGAAAGGCACTCACACCCCGAACGCTGCTGCTGTTGGCCAGGTGGTTGCCAAGGCACGCGAAAAGGGTCTGATCCTGCTGTCCTGCGGTACCTACGGCAACGTTCTGCGTATCCTGGTACCGCTGACTGCCGAAGACGCACTGCTGGACAAAGGTCTGGCCATCATCGAAGAGTGCTTCGCTGAACTCGCTTGATGTGACGCGCTTCTGAAAAAACCCGCTTCGGCGGGTTTTTTTTGTGCCCAGAAAAGGCTTGGGGCGCTATGGTTAGCGGAGGATTTGCTTGGGAAGCTGCGACGGACTGTGTGTCAGGCTATTCAGGAGTAGTTGGCGATGAGCGCTGCAAACCCCACCGCACCAAACGTACTGATTGTCGAGGGCGATCCCTGGGTACGTGACATGCTCAGCGAAATGCTGCTCAGCGTGCGCTGTGACGCGCGCCTGCAGGTATGCGCCGACGGCTCGCAAGCGCTCAGTGCGTTGTCCAGTAAGCCTGACCTGATCATCGCCGCCCGCGAGCTGGCCGGTGTCGATGGCCTCGACCTGTTGCGCAAGGTGCGCGCCAAAGGGCCGGGGCTGCCGTTCATTCTCATGAGCAACCGCAGCGACAGTGCCAGTGTGCGCGAGGCATTGCCCCTGCACCCCACGGCCTACCTGAGCAAACCGTTGAACCTGGACAACCTGCGCAAGCGCCTGGAAGAGCTGCTGGTGGCCGTTGGCGAAGAGATCGCCTGCCCAATGCCGGCCTTGCAGCCGGGTGCCAGCCTGCCGGCCTACCTTGAACAGCGTCGCGCTAACGCCGATGGCGGGCCGCTGTTGGCCGATGTGCAGGTGGCTATCAAGCGCGCGCTCAACCCCCAGGGCCTGAACCTGAAGGTGCTCGAAGAGGAGGTGCGTAACGACCCGCAGGTCACGGCGGTATTGATCGCAGCGGCCAATAGCGCGGCCTTGCACCGTGAGGCGCCGGTGCAGACGTTGCTGCAAGCCCTGAACAAGCTTGGCAGCACCCAGAGCATGAACCTGATCCTGGGCATGACCCTCAAGCGCAGCGCACGCCTCAGCGACCCATTGCTGGCTGAGCACGCGGCCCGTTACTGGGACCTGTCGCTGCATACGGCGGAATATGGCCGCACCCTGGCGCGTCTGCTCGAGCTGGACGAAGGGCGTTGTTACTGCGCGGGCTTGCTGCATTGCCTGGGTGACCTGGCGGTGTTGCGCTGCCTGCAGGAGTGGCGGCTGGCCGGAGGGGACTTGGACGAGCGCAATGTGCAGCAGTCGCTGGATGAGTTTGGTGCGGCGTTCGGTTCGGCGCTGCGTACCCGTTGGCGGCTGCCGCTGGCCTTGCGCGAATTGATCGCGGCGATCTACCAGTTGGGCGGCGGCGTGTATTCGCGGGAGATCCTGGCCATGAGCCTGGCAGGGCAGCTGTCGCGGCTGCCGGCTGAGCAGGGGCTGGAGAAAGTAGCCAGCGGCAAGACCGCACGCTTGCTCAAGCTGGGCTTGCCGGAGCTGAACCGGCTGCGCAAGGTGGAAAACCCCGAAGTCAAACCGCAGGAAGAGCCGCCGGTGTAGCCCCTGTAGGAGCGGGCGAGCCGGCGAACACCGGCCAAAGCCGGTGCCATCCTGCACGTTGCCTGATCAGCCGCGGACTATCTGGTTCTTGCCTTGCCGCTTGGCTTGGTACATCGCCGCATCGGCTCGGGCATACAGGCTATCCAGCGTTACATCCTCTTCGGTCAGCCCGGTCAGCCCCTGGCTCACCGTCACCCCGTAGGTCTGCTGCCCATGGCTGAAGCTCAAGCGCTGAATCTGCCGCTGCAAACGCTCGGCAATCTGTTCTGCGACCTCGGCGTTGCAACCTGGGAACACCGCTGCGAACTCCTCGCCGCCAATGCGCCCGAACAGGTCGCCACGGCGTAGCACGGCTTTGCCGCTGTCGGCGATGTGTTGCAGCACCTGATCGCCTTCCTGGTGGCCGTAACTGTCGTTGATGCGCTTGAAGTCATCGATATCCAGCAACAGAAAGGCCAGCGGCGTGCCGTCTTCGCGGGCGCTGTCGAACGCTTGCTGAGCACACTCGAAGAAGTGCCTGCGGTTGCTGCTCTGGGTCAGCACATCGGTGGTGGCCAGGCGCTGCAGCTCCCCTTCAAGCTGCTTCTTTTCGGTGATGTCTTCGGCGATACCGACAATGATCACCCGGTCGCCATCGTGCTGCTGGTTGATGTAGCACTTGTCGCTCAACCAGCGCAGTTGCCCGTCGGCATTGAGGATACGGTATTCGCGGTCTTCCACTGCGCCCTTGAGCAGCACCTGAGCCAGGCTGCGTTCGGCGAACTCGAGGTCATCGGGGTAAATACTGTCACGCCATTCGTTGTAGTCGGCCAGCACCAGGCTGACGGGGCGGCCAAAGATGCGCTCGTAGGCGGGGCTCACATACAGCACCTGGCGGGTTTCCCAGTCGAAGGCCCAGAGCACCGCATTGACGCTGTCGAGCAGCGAGCTGAACAGCTGATCGCGCTCACTCAGGCGGGCAACCTCGCCTTGGGCGTGGAGGAGTGCCAGTAACGTCTGGGCGGCTTCGGGAGGTGGGGTGCCGGGCAATGTCGTTGGAATGTTCTTGGCCATGTGCACGAAGCGGGTCTCAACGTGAAAGCGTGCGGCCAGCATCCGGCCCGCCACGCGGGCGATGTGCCGAATTTGAGTGGGAACGTGGGGGCTAAGTTCCGGACGGCACGCCCCACGGTGGGGCGTGCCGATCAACGGTGGTCAGGCGCCGGTCGGGCGCAGGGAGTAGGTCTTGAGTTGTGCCGCGAAGTCGCGCAGGGCGTGGATGCCGCTGCTTTCGGCCTCGTGTACCCAGTCCTTCATGGCCGCCAGCATGTCGTGGCCGTTGGCGCTGGTGCGTGCCCAGATCTGCTGCAGGGCCAGGCGCTTTTCGTAGATGGTTTTCAGTGCCTGGCTGTGCGCGAGCATCGACTCGATGCGCACGTGGTGGCGGTCTTCCAGCAGGCTGGTTTCACGCGACAGCAGGCGTTTGGCACGGCGGAAGCGGTGACGCACCGAGGTATCGACGCGTGCCAGCTCCTGTTTCACCAGCGGGCCGATCACCAGCTTGCGGTACTGGGCCATGATCTGGAAGCGGTTGTTGAGGATGGCCATGGCGGTATCCATGTCCAGGTTGGCCTTGCCGGCCACCCGATGAGCGATGGGCGCCACACGCTGCACCTTGGCCAGACGCAGCAGGCAGAAGAGGCGGATCCAGGCCCAGCCCATGTCGAACTCCCAGCGTTTGACCGAGAGCTTGGCCGAGTTGGGGTAGGTGTGGTGGTTGTTGTGCAGTTCTTCACCACCGATGACGATGCCCCACGGCACCAGGTTGGTGGCGGCGTCGCGGCATTCGAAGTTGCGGTAGCCGAGGGCATGGCCCAGGCCGTTGACCACACCGGCGGCCCAGAACGGAATCCACATCATCTGCACCGCCCAGATGGTGATGCCGATGGTGCCGAACAGCAGCAGGTCGATGACTGCCATCAGTGCGATACCGCCCAGCTTGTAACGCGAGTAGAGGTTGCGTTCGATCCAGTCTTCCGGGCAGTTCTTGCCGTAGATGCGCAGGGTTTCGGGGTTGCGTGCCTCTTCACGGTACAGCTCGGCACCTTTGCGCAACACCGTACTCAGGCCCTTGTGCACCGGGCTGTGGGGGTCGTCGGGGGTTTCGCACTTGGCGTGGTGCTTGCGGTGGACGGCGGTCCACTCGCGGGTGTTCTGCGCCGTGGTCAGCCACAGCCAGAAACGGAAGAAATGCTTGAGCGCGCCGTTGAGCTCCAAGGCCCGGTGCGCGGAGTAGCGATGCAGGTAGACCGTGACGCTGACAATGGTCACGTGGGTCATCAACAAAGTGATGCCCACCAGTTGCCAGGCCGACAAGTCGAGCAGGCCGTTGTACCACATAGGTGTAAAAACCCTCGGAATGCAGGAGGAGGGGCTGATTATCCCTTGGCAGGGAAATAAAACCAGTCAAAGCTGACGACGCGATATTTCACGCAATCCATGTGGGAGCGGCTTCAGCCGAGAACACCGGCAGAGCCGGTGCCATCCACCGCGTTGCCATCTTCGCGGGTAAACCCGCTCCCACAGTGCGCCAGAGCCTTTATAATGCCCATTCTTTTCTGATGGGCAATCCCACCCGACATGTCTGTTTCCGTTCGCGACGCCTTGCGCATGGCTGCGCTGTATGTGGTGCTCTCGATCCTCTGGCTGGCGCTCGCCGAGGTGATGCTGCACGGCATGACTGACGACCCCCTGGCACTGACCGTGGGGCGGCAGATCAACATCGTGCTGTGGGTGTTGTTCAGTGCCGTACTGATCTACGTTTCCAGGGTACGGCTGCTGAACTTCATCGGTGCTGGTGCGCGCTTGCGCTGCGAGGATCGTGAGCGGCTGCGCATGGCCGCCGCAGTGTTCGACAGTACCCTCGAAGGTGTACTGGTCACCGACCGCCAGGGCCTGATCGTGCACGTCAACCGTGCCTTCATGCGCATCACCGGCTATCAGCAGGACGAGGTGATGGGCCAGCGCCCGAGCAAGTTCAAGTCCGGTCGCCATGGCCTTGCGTTCTACCAGCAGATCTTCGCCACCCTGGCCGAACAGGGCGAGTGGAGCGGTGAAATCTGGAACCGACGCAAGAGCGGCGAAATTTATCCGCAGTGGCAGACCATATGTGCCATTCGCGATGACGATGGTGAGCTCAGCCATTACGTGGCGGTGTTCAGTGACATCAGTGCGATCAAGCATACAGAACAGGAGCTGGCCTACCTGGCCCACCACGACCCATTGACGGGCCTGCCCAACCGCCTGCTGTTCACCGACCGGGTCGAGCAGGCATTGGCGGCGGCACAGGCCAACAAGCGCGGTTGCGCGCTGTTGCTGCTGGACCTGGACCACTTCCAGAGCATCAACGATGGCCTTGGCCACACCATCGGTGACCAGTTGCTGAAACGGGTGGGCGAGCGCCTGGGTGAGGTGCTGGGTAGCGGCGTGACCCTGGCGCGGCTGGGCGGCGACGAGTTCGCTGTGCTGGCCGAGAACTGCCAACAGGTCGGCCAGGCGGGCAAGCTGGCGCAGTGCATCATCGAGCGTATGCGCGAGCCGTTCCTGTGCGAGGAAAATCGCCTGTTCATCAGTGCCAGCGTCGGTATCAGCCTGTTCCCCAGCGATGCGTTGGGCGCCGAACAGTTGCTGCGTAATGCCGACGCGGCGTTGTACAAGGCCAAAAGCAACGGGCGGGCCTGCTATGCGCTGTACACCGAAGAGCTGACTGCCCACGCCCAACACCGGGTCGAGACTGCTGGAGAGCTGCGCCGGGCCCTGGAGCAGGATGAGCTGCGGGTGTATTTCCAGCCGGTACATGACCTGGCGACAGGCCGACAGGTCGGGGTCGAGACGTTGGTGCGCTGGCAGCATCCCCAGCGGGGCCTGGTGCCGCCGGGCGAGTTCATCCCGATTGCCGAGCGCACCGGGCTGATTGCCGAAATCGATACCTGGGTGCTGCGCCAGGCTTGCCGGCAAATGGTGCAGTGGCAGGCCGAAGGCAGGCAGCTGGCCTTTGTGGCGGTGAACATATCCAGCCGCCTGTTTGGCCAGCATGAGCTGTACCGGCAAGTCGCCGCGGTTTTGCATGAAACTGGCCTGCCCCCAGCCTTGCTGGAGCTGGAAGTGACGGAAAGCGCGGTGATGGAAGACCCTGAGGTGGCGCTGGAGCAGCTGCACCGTTTGCGCGAGCTGGGGGTGACCCTGGCCATCGACGACTTCGGCACCGGGTATTCGTCGCTGTTGCGGCTCAAGCGTTTGCCCGTGCAGAAGCTGAAGATCGACCAGGGCTTCGTTGCCGGTTTGCCGCTGGATGAGGATGACATCGCGATCGTGCGGGTGATCATCGCCCTGGCCCGCAGCATGGGCATGCAGGTGCATGCCGAGGGCATTGAGCAGGCCGAGCAGGCCCGTTTCCTGCTGCAGGAGCAGTGTCAATTGGGCCAAGGGTACTGGTTCGGGCGGCCGGTGCCGGCTGGGGATCTTCGCTGGGATTGAGAGCTTGGGGCCGCTTTGCGGCCCGGTCGCGACACAAGGCCGCTCCTACATGGGTATGCGGTCGTCTGTAGGAGCGGCCTTGTGTCGCGATCGGGCTGCAAAGCAGCCCCCGGCAGTCAACGCTTGTTCAAGCCCTTCGCCAAGCGGTCCCCGCCCAGCTGGATCAACGCCACCAACGCCACCAGCAAGGCAATCACGGTCAGCATGATCTGGCTGTCGAAACGCTGGTAGCCATACCGGTAGGCGATATCCCCCAACCCTCCAGCACCAATCGCCCCAGCCATCGCCGAAGAGTTGATCAAGGTCACGAGGGTAATGGTGAACCCCCCCACGATGCCCGGCAGTGCCTCGGGCAGCAGCACATGCCAGACAATGTGCCAGCGCCGGCAGCCCATGGCCTGTGCGGCCTCCACCAAGCCATGGTCGACCTCGCGCAGGCTGACCTCGGCAATCCGCGCAAAGAACGGCGTGGCGGCGATGGTCAGCGGCACCACCGCCGCCCACACGCCGTAGGTGGTGCCTACCACCAGGCGGGTGAAGGGGATCAGCGCGACCATCAGGATCAGGAACGGGATCGAGCGGAACAGGTTGACGAAGGCGCCCAGCACCCGGTTCAGCAGCGGCGCCTCGAAGATCCCGCCCTTGTCGCTGGTGACCAGCAGCACCGCCATCGGTACGCCCACCAGCAGGGCGATCAGCGACGAAACGCCGACCATCAGCAGGGTATCGAGCAAGCCTTCCAGCAGACGATCAAACCACATGGCCCAGCACCTCCACGTCCTCGGCCCAGCGGCGGGCACGTTCCAGCAATTGATGGGTGTCGTGCGGCGAGTGTTGCACCGACAGGATCAACTGCCCCAGGGCATGCTCGCCGATGGTTTCCACGCCACCCTGCAGCAGGCGCACACGCCCGCCCAAGTCTTGGAACAGGGCAGACAGCTCTGGCTCACCGAGCACTGTCAGTTTCAGCACCACGGCGCTGTCATGGCTCGCCGGGCTGGCCTGCAGGCTGGCTTGCAATGCGGCTGGCAGCCTGGCCTGCAAGGGTGCGAGCAGGGTGCGGGTGACCTCGTGGCGGGGAGAGCCGAACACCCGCCAGACTTCGCCCTGCTCGACCACCTCACCGCGCTCTAGCACCACCACCCGATGGCAGATATCACGGATTACCGCCATTTCGTGGGTGATCAGCACGATGGTCAGGCCCAGGCGCTGATTGATGTCGCGCAGCAGCTCAAGGATCGAGGCCGTGGTCTCTGGGTCCAGCGCCGAGGTGGCCTCGTCGCACAGCAAGATCTCGGGGTCGTGCACCAGCGCTCGGGCAATGCCCACGCGCTGTTTCTGCCCGCCGGACAGCTGCGCCGGGTACACATGGTGCTTTTCCTGCAAACCGACCAGCTCCAGCAACTCGCGCACCTTGTGCTGACGCTCGGCCTTGGCCACGCCGGCCACCTTCAACGGCAGCTCGACGTTCTGCCATACAGTCTTGGCCGACATCAGGTTGAAGTGCTGGAAGATCATGCCGATGCGCCGACGCAGCGCCACCAGGCGGTCCTCGTCGAAGGGGGCGATGTCTACCTGGTCGATCAGTATCCGGCCCTGGCTGGGTTGCTCCAGGCGGTTGATGGTACGCAGCAGTGAAGACTTGCCGGCGCCGCTACGGCCGATGATGCCGAAAATCTCGCCATGGCGGATGTTCAGGTCGATGCCTTGCAAGGCCGGTTGTGCCTGGCCAGGGTAGGTCTTGCCCAGGCCGATGAAGCGCACATGGGCTTCATTGACTTCCGGGCGCAGGGCCTGTTCCTTGACCGTTGGCGGCAATGGTTGTGGGGTAGGCGCCCTGAGCGCGCTGGCCTGGCTCATGTCAGCCTTCCCAGCCAGCTTGGTAGAGCTTGCCGTGGGCTTTGTCCAACGCTGCGCGTACCACAGGCGAGTGCTGGTAGATGTCGACGAACTTGGCCAGGCGTGGGTCGTCCTTGCTTTGTGGGCGGATGACGAACTGGATCACGTATTCCTTGTTTTCCAGGCCATCGAACAGCAACGCCGAGGTGGCATCGAAGGTATTGGCCAGGCGGATGTAGGCCGGGTAACCCTGCACCAGGTCGGCGTCATCGTAGGCGCGCACCAGCTGAACCGCCTCGACCTGCAGGATTTTCAGCTTTTTCGGGTTGGTGACGATGTCGTCCTCGGTGGCCTTGTAGCCAACGCCTGGCTTCAGGGTGATCAGCCCGGCCTTGGCCAGCAGTTGCAGGCCCCGGCCGCTGTTGATCGGGTCGTTGGCGATGGCCACGCTGGCGCCTTCTGGCAGGTCGGCGAAGCTTTTGTACGTTTTCGAGTACAGGCCAACGTTGTTGATGATGCCCGAGGCGTAGGGCACCAGGTTGAAGCCCGCAGCGGCTTTGGCGTTTTCCAGGAACGGGATGTGCTGGAAGTAGTTCACGTCGATGTCGCCACTGTTGAGGCTGACATTGGGCGCAATCCAGTCGCTGAACTCGATCAGCTTCACTTCCAGGCCTTGCTTGTGTGCTTCCTCCACTGCGGCTTCCAGCGGAATGGCAAAGGCCGAGGTGGTGCCGATCTTCAGCGGTTCGGCTGCCAGGGCGCTGGCGGACAGGCCCAGTGTGAAGGCAATGGCCGCGACGGGCCGGAACAGTTTCTCAAGCATGATGCAGGGCTCCAGTCGGGGCAGGGGTTGGGGTAAAACGATAAGCCGAGCCAGGGTGGCTGACGGGCAAGTGCGGGTGGTCGGCCTGGAACAGCTTCTCGCGCAGGGTGCCTTCGGCGTAGGCGGTCTTGTAGCGGCCACGCTGCTGCAGTTGCGGGACGACCAGGTCGATGAAGTCCTCGAAGCTTTCCGGGGTGACGGTGCGGGTCAGGTTGAAGCCGTCCAGCCCGGTTTCGTCGACCCAGGCAATCAACTGTTCGGCCACCTGTTCGGGAGCGCCGACCAGGGTGACGTAGCGGCCACCCAGGGCGTGCTGCTCAAGCAGGCGCCGGCGGGTCCAGGCGTTGTCTTGCAACTGGCGGGTGGCCGACTGGATGGCGTTGCCCTGGTTGAAGGCGATTGGCTCGTCCAGCGCGTAGGCGGCGAAGTCGATGCCGGTGGATGCGGCGAAGTGCGCGACGCCGGCCTCGGGGCTTGCATGGCGCAGGTATTCGGCATGCTTGGCCTGGGCCGCTTGCTCGGTGGCCGCGACGATCACCGTGATGCCCATGAACACCTTGACTGCTTGCGGGTCGCGACCGGCAGCCTGGGCGGCTGCGCGCACCTTGTCGACCTGGGCGCGGGTGGCGGCCTTGTCCTGGCCACTGATGAACACGCATTCGGCATGGTTGCCAGCGAAAGCCAGGCCGCGCGGCGAGCTGCCGGCCTGGAACAGCACCGGGGTGCGCTGCGGCGAGGGCTCGCACAGGTGATAGCCCTCGACGTTGTAGAACTCGCCGTGGTGGCTGACCTTGCGCACCTTGTCGGGTTGGGCATAGACGCGCTGCGTGCGGTCTGCGACCACGGCGTCGTCGGCCCAGCTGCCTTCCAGCAGCTTGTACAGCACCTGCAGGTATTCGTCGGCCTGGTCGTAGCGGCGGTCGTGCTCGGGTTGTTGCTCAAGGCCCATGGCTCGGGCCGCGCTGTCGAGGTAACCGGTGACGATGTTCCAACCGATTCGGCCATTGCTCAGGTGGTCGAGGGTGGATAGGCGCCGGGCGAACAGGTACGGCGCCTCGTAGGTGAGGTTGGCGGTAAGGCCGAAACCCAGGTGGCGGGTGACCGCAGCCATGGCTGAAACCAGCAGCAGCGGGTCGTTGACCGGCAGCTGAATCGACTCCTTGAGGGGCACGTCCAGCGACTGCCCGTAGATGTCGTAGGTACCGACGATATCGGCGATGAACAGCCCGTCGAACAGGCCGCGCTCCAGCAGGCGTGCCAGGTGGGTCCAGTAGTCCAGGGTCTTGTATTGGGTCGAGGTGTCCCGTGGATGGGTCCACAGGCCGTGGTTGATGTGCCCGATGCAGTTCATGTTGAAGGCATTGAGCAGAATCTGCTTGGCCATCAGATGGTCCCCCGACGTGGCGGGTTGGCATCGTTGAGGTAGTAGTTGCCGATGGCGTGGTACTTCCAGCGCACCGGGTCGTGCAGGGTGTGCACACGGGCGTTGCGCCAGTGGCGGTCGAGGTTGTGCTCGGCCAAGGTTGCCTGGCTGCCACCTAGTTCGAACAGCGCGGTACCTGCAGCAAGCGATATCTCGGTGCTGATGGCGCGTGCCTCGGCCACGGCGATGGAGGCGGCGGCCACGTTGTCGGCGGTGCTGTCGTCGCGGGCGCGGTCGAGGTACTCGCCGGCGCGCTCCAGCAGGGCCTCGGCGGCGTGCAAACGGATCGCCAGGTGGCCGAAGCTTTTCAACGTCAGCGGGTCATCCGTGGCCTTGTCCAGGCCGGAGTCGACCCACGGACGACTGCGGGTACGTACGAAGTGCAGGGCATCTTCATAAGCCGCGCGGGCGATGCCGGTGTCGATTGCGGCATGAAGGATCTGCGCCAACGGCCCGACCGGGGTAGGGCGCTCGAAGGCACTCTGGAACGGCACCACGTCGGCGGCGCTGACGTACACGTTGTCGAACACCACCGAACCGCTGCCGGTGGTGCGCTGGCCGAATCCGCTCCAGTCATCGATCACTTGCAAGCCCTGGCTGTCGGCTGGGACGAAGGCCAGTTGCTGCACGCCTTGGTCGTCGACGACCGAGGTGGGAATGCGCTGGGCGTAGATGGCACCGGTGGAATAGAACTTGCGGCCGTTGATGCGGAAGCCATCGCCGTCACGGCTCAGTCGGGTGGTGCGTTCGTTGGCGGTCTTGGTGCCCAACTCGGCCAGGGCATTGCCAAAGCGGCGGCCGGCCAACACTTCGGCGTATAGCCGCTGTTGCTGCTCGGGGGTGCCGTTTACTCGCAGTACTTCCAGGCCGTAGAAATGGTTTTGCGGGATCTGCCCGAGCGAGCCGTCGGCTTGGGCGATACGGGCGATGACCTTGGCCAGGGTGACATTGGACACGCCGGCGCCACCGAAGGCCTTGGGCACGCTGATGGCCCATAGGCCGGAGCGGGTGAACAGCTCCAGTTCGGCGTGCGGCAGGCGGCGCTCGCGGTCGCGCAGGGCGCTGTCGCGGCGCAGTTGCTGGGCGATGTCTTCGGCGACATTCAGGGCTTCGGTGTCGCTGGTGATGATATTTGTAGTCATGTTGTTCTCCGGGGCCATTGGGGCCGCTTTGCGGCCCATCGCGACACAAGGCCGCTCCTACAGGGGGGCGCGACCCGATGTCGGTACGCGATCCCGTGTAGGAGCGGCCTTGTGTCGCGATGGGCTGCAAAGCAGCCCCCAAGGCCTAAAAAATCAGATCCAGGAATGCCGCGCAGGCAGGGTGCCGTTGAGGTGGTACGCGCCCACCGCGTGGTACTTCCAGCGCACCGGGTCATGCAGGGTGTGCACCCGGGCATTGCGCCAATGGCGGTCGAGGTTGAACTCGGCGAGGGTGGCGCGGCTGCCGGCCAACTCGAACAGCTTCTCGCTGGCCTGCAGGGCGACCTCGGTGGTCAGTACCTTGGCCTCGGCCACCGCAATCGAGGCGCGTGCCGCGCTGGCGGCGTCGATTGGCGCGGCATTGACCTCGTCGAGTACCCGCGCGGCTTTGCGCAGCAGTGCTTCGGCGGCATGCAGTTCGAGCTTCAGGCGGCCAATGTCGGCAATCACATAAGGGTCGTCGCTGGCACGGTCCACGTTGGCCTCGATCCATGGGCGGGACTTTTCGCGCACGAATGTGATTGCATCGTCGATTGCCGCTTCGGCAATGCCGGCGTCGATCGCCGCCTGGATCAGCTGCGAAGCCGCGCCCTGGATGTTGGGGATATCGCGCTGGCGCCAGTTGTCGATCACCAGCTCGGCGTCTACTGGTACCTGGTCCAGCAGTACAGTGCCGCTGGCGGTAGTGCGCTGGCCGAACCCGGACCAGTCGTCGACGATGCGCAGCCCCGGGCTGCCCCGGCGCACGAATGCCAGGCGCTGGCGGCCTTCGTCGTCGAGGGCTTTCACCGCCACCCAGTGAGCGAACAGGGCGCCAGTGGAATAGAACTTCTCACCGCTGATGCGATAGCTGTCGCCAGCGCGAGTTATCCGGGCCTTGAGGGTGAGCGTGTCCTTGGTGCCGCGTTCGGGGCCGGCATTACCGATGCGCCAGCCGTCGAGCACGCTGCGGAAGATCAGCGCCTGCTGTGCCTCGGTGGCCGTCAGGCGAATCAGTTGCAACATGCCGAACTGGTTCTGCGGGATCTGCCCCAAGGCCGGGTCGGCGGCGCTGATCACGCGGAAAACCTCGGCTACGGTTTCGAACGATACGTCCGGGCCGCCGTGGGCCTTGGGTACGCTGATGCTACCCAGGCCGCTGCGGGTGAACAGCTCGATCTCGGCCCAAGGCAGTTTGCGTTGCTGGTCGCGGCGGGCAGCTTGCTCGCGGGCAACCTCGGCCAGTTCGCGGGCCGCTTGCAGGGCTTCGGCGTCATTGCGCAGTACCTTGGCCGGCAGCAGCAGGGGCGAGCTGTCGAGATCGCTGTGGAATTGGGTATTTGGCTGGCTGGACATCAGTACCGCTCCTTGGCTGCACTCAATGCCCTGGCGATACGCACTGGGGTGATTGTGATCCTGACCATTCCTGACCTCACAAAATAGTTGTGCCGCTACAGCTGATCGCGACAAATGTGTGCTGGTCCGGTGGTCCGGTTTATATACCCTAATGCTTTATAAATTGTTTATGAACTAACCATTTGGAATATGTATAGAAGGAGGGATTTGCTACAGATGTGCCGGCCCTATTCGCGGGTGAACCCGCGAATAGGGCCGAGCAGGCTTATTCGGAAGCCGCGGTACCGAGGAACTTGCGCAGGAACTGCCGGGTACGCTCTTCCTTGGGCGCCGCAAACAACGCCTTGGCTTCACCCTGTTCCACGATCACGCCCTTGTCGAAGAAGATCACCCGGTTCGCCACATCCCGAGCAAAGCTCATCTCGTGGGTGACGATGATCATGGTGCGCTTTTCCTCGGCCAGGCCGCGGATGGTCGCCAGTACTTCACCCACCAGCTCCGGGTCCAGCGCCGACGTCGGTTCGTCGAACAGGATCACCTCCGGCTCCATGGCCAGGGCGCGGGCGATGGCCACCCGTTGCTGCTGGCCGCCGGACAGGCGCCGTGGGTAGGCGTCTTCCTTGCCCGCCAGGCCGACCTTGGCCAGCAGACGCCGGCCAAGCTCGATGGCCTGTTCGCGAGGCGTCTTCTTGACGATCACCGGCCCCTCGATCACGTTCTCCAGGGCGGTGCGGTGAGGGAACAAGTTGAAGTTCTGGAACACGAACCCGGCCTGCTGGCGCAAACGCCGAATCGCACCTTGCTGGCCACCCAGCGGGCGGTTGGCATCGATGCTGATGGCGCCGATCTGGATCTGCCCGGCATCGGGGGTTTCCAGCAGGTTCAGGCAGCGCAGGAAGGTGGTCTTGCCCGAGCCACTGGGGCCGATGATGGCCACCACTTCGCCGGGCTGCACGGTCAGGTCGATACCGTTGAGCACGGTCTGGCCCTTGAACCGTTTGGTCAGGCCTTTGACTTCAATCATGCTCATTGCTCCTGGTCATGCTGGTTGACCCGCGCTTCCATGCGGTTCTGGAAGTGCGCAAGGATGCTGCACAGCACCCAGTAGATAACGGCGACTGCCACGTACATGGTGAACACTTCGAAGGTCCGTGCGGTAATCAGCTGCGCCTGGCGGAACAGCTCGGGCACCTGGATGGTCGCCGCCAGGGCGGTGTCCTTGACCAGCGAAATGAAGCTGTTACCCAACGGTGGCAGGGCGGTGCGCAAGGCCTGTGGCAGGATCGCCCGGCGCATGGCCTGGACGCGGGTCATGCCGATGCTGGCGGCAGCTTCCCACTGGCCCCGGTCGATCGAGGAAATCGCCGCACGCAGGATTTCGCAGATGTAGGCCGCCATGTTCAGCGACAGGCCGATCAGCGAGGCAGGTATCGGGTCGAGCTCGATACCGATCTGTGGCATGCCGAAATAGATCACGAACAGCTGCACCAGCAGCGGCGTGCCGCGGAAGAACGACACGTAGACCCGCGCCAGCCAGTTCAGCGGCAAAATCTTCGACAGCCGCATCAGCGCAAGGGCAAAGCCCAGCAGCAGGCCGAAGAACATGCCGCCGACACTGAGCAGCACTGTATAACCCGCGCCCTTCAGCAGGAAGGGCGTGGAGTCGACAACGAGTTGCAGGCTTTCAGCGATCATTTGGTGACATCGGCACCGAAGTATTTTTCGGACAGCTTGGCCAGCGTGCCGTCAGCCTTGAGCTTGTCGATGGCCTTGTTGATCGCTGCCAGCAGCTCAGGCTCGCCCTTGCGCAGGGCTACGCCGCTTTCCAGGCGCGAGAAGGCATCGCCGGCAAGCTCGGTGTCCTTGGCTTTTTGCGCGTATTCCAGCGCGGCCAGGCGGTCGATCAGGATGGCGTCGATGCGGCCGTTGCGCAGGTCGGCGAACTTGCTCGGGTCGTCTTCATAGGTACGCACTTCGGCTTTCGGGACATCCTGCTTGACCCACTGCTCGTAGTTGGTGCCTAGGCCCACACCGACTTTCTTGCCGGCCAGGTCTTGCGCCGACTTGATGTTCAGCTGCTCGGCTTTCTTCTTCAGGATCAGGGCCTGGATACCGGAAACGGTGTAGGGCTCGGAGAAGTCGTATTTCTTCTTGCGCTCTTCGGAGATGGTCACCTGATTGACCACTACGTCCAGGCGCTTGGACTCCAGCGCGGCAAGGATGCCGTCCCACTTGGTTGGCTGGATCTTGGCCTTGACCCCCAGCTCCTTGGCCAGGAGTTCCGAAAGCTCCACCTCGAAGCCGGCCAGCTTGCCGTTCTCATCCTGGAAACTGAACGGTGGGTAGGTACCTTCCAGGCCGACGTTGATCACGCCTTTTTCCTGGATAGTCTTCAATTGCTCGCCGGCGAAGGCCTGGCCGAGCAGGCCGGCACCCAGCAGGAGGGCCAGGCTGGCGTTGAGTAGCGGTTTGGCGAATTTCGACATGTCAGAGCCCCGCGCTTGTTGTGTAAGTAGTGAGGTGGCGACTATAGGGTTGGCTGCTTAGGCCAGGAAATACTAAAAAATTATTTTGTTATTCCCTTTTTTCTTTTTGCCAGGTGCTGGCTGCTTTGAGGGTAGGCGACGATCCCCACGCCGTCATCGCGGCTTATGCCTGACTTAGCGCAGGATGGAATAAAGCGTTGTTTTTTCCAAGGGTCGGATTTGCCGTAGAGTGGATTGCATGTAGGCAGGCCTGGTTTCTTCGCGGGCCTGGCAAAAAAATGAGATGGCCCATACGGCAGGAGAAAACCGTGAGCGAACAACCTTCATCCGCGCACTGGCAGTTGCAGAACATCGTTACTGGCCTGCGCGGCGCCCGTGAGCAATGGCGCACCCGCAATGGCCGCAGCATTGGTGAGCAGGGCGGGCGCGAACTGCCATCGCGCGAGGCGATGCGGCAGATTCTGGAGCAACTGTGCGGTGCGTTGTTCCCCATGCGCCTTGGGCCTGTGGACCTGCGCGAAGAAAGCGAAGACTTCTACGTCGGCCATACTCTGGATGCCGCACTGACCGCCTTGCTGGCCCAGGCGCGTCTGGAGTTGCGCTATGCCGCTCGCCAAAGCAAGGCTGAGCTGGCAGGTGTAGACGCTCACGCGCTAAGCCTGATCCAGGGCTTCGCGGCTGCGTTGCCGGAGCTGCGCGTACTGCTCGACACCGATGTGCTGGCCGCCTACCACGGCGACCCGGCGGCGCGCAGCGTCGATGAAGTACTGCTGTGCTACCCAGGTATCCTGGCGATCATCCACCACCGCCTGGCGCACCACCTTTACCAGGCCGGCTTGCCGCTGCTGGCGAGGATCAGTTCGGAGCTGGCGCATTCGGCCACGGGTATCGACATTCACCCAGGGGCGCAAATCGGCCCGAGCTTCTTCATCGACCACGGCACCGGCGTGGTGATTGGCGAAACTGCGATCATCGGCGAGCGCGTGCGCATCTACCAGGCGGTTACCCTGGGCGCCAAGCGCTTCCCAAGCGATGAGTCGGGGACCCTGCACAAAGGCCTGCCGCGCCACCCCATCGTCGAGGACGATGTGGTGATCTATGCCGGGGCCACGGTGCTGGGGCGCATTACCATCGGCAAAGGCTCGACCATTGGCGGCAATGTGTGGCTGACCCGCAGTGTGCCGGCTGAAAGCAACATCACCCAGGCCAACTTGCAGCTGGATTGCCAGGACAAGAACTGATCTGGCATTTGCTTGACCTTAACCGGCCCTTAGCGGGTAAACCCGCGAAAGGGCCGGTTCAGAAGGACGCCAATCAGCGGCCCAATTCGCATTGAAATCCGATCCATGTTTAACTTGAACGCTTGTTCAATGAAAAAACGCTGGTCCGCTGCCGGTGTTCAACAGGAGGATTCCTTTGCTGAACCCGTTCATTCCGAACCTTACGTCATTCGACGAGGTGCACGCCCGATGAGTGCACCGAACCCTTCCCTTGCCAATGGCAAGATCCGCATGAACCCCCCGGTGTTCTACTTCGCGGCTAGTTTCATCCTCATCTTTGGCCTGGTGGTCATCTCCAACCCGCAAGCGGCAGGTGACTGGTTGCTGGCGGCGCAGAACTGGGCGGCCAACACGGTCGGCTGGTACTACATGCTGGCGATGACGCTGTACCTGGTCTTCGTGGTGGTCACCGCCTTGTCTGGCTACGGCAAGATCAAGCTCGGTGCCGACCACGACGAACCCGAGTTCAGTTACCTGTCGTGGGCCGGCATGCTGTTTGCCGCCGGTATCAGCATCACCCTGTTCTTTTTCTGCGTCTCCGAACCGCTGACCCACATGCTGCAGCCGCCTCAGGGCGAAGCGGGCACGGCCGAGGCCGGGCGTCAGGCAATGCAGATTCTGTTCCTTCACTGGGGCCTGCATGGCTGGGGCGTCTTCGCCTTCGTCGGTATGGCGCTGGCGTACTTCGCCTACCGCCACAACCTACCGCTGGCCCTGCGCTCGGCGCTGTACCCGCTGATCGGCAAACGCATCAACGGCCCGATCGGCTACGCGGTGGACGGCTTCGGCATCATCGCCACGGTGTTCGGCCTGGGCGCCGACATGGGCTTTGGTGTGCTGCATCTGAACGCCGGCCTCGACTACCTGTTCGGCATCAGCCACAGCCAGTGGGTGCAGGTGATCCTCATCACCCTGATGATGGGCGCGGCCGTGGCCGTGGCTGTCGCCGGGGTGGAAAAGGGGGTGCGGGTGATGAGCGACATCAACCTGTTCCTGGCCTGCGCACTGCTGCTGTTCGTGCTGTTCGCCGGGCCTACCCAGCACCTGTTCAATACGCTCATCCAGAACCTGGGCGACTACCTGGGCGCTTTGCCACGCAAGAGCTTCGACGTGTATGCCTACGGTGAAAACCGCGATTGGCTGGGTGGCTGGACAGTGTTCTATTGGGCCTGGTGGATTGCCTGGGCGCCGTTCGTGGGGCTGTTCATCGCCCGTATCTCCCGTGGCCGCACCATCCGCGAGTTCGTCTTTGGCGTGCTGTTGATTCCGCTCGGTTTCACCCTGGCGTGGATGTCGATCTTCGGCAACAGCGCGCTGGACCAGGTGATCAACCACGGCATGACCGCGCTGGGACAGTCGGCCCTGGATAACCCGTCGATGAGCCTGTACCTGCTGCTGGAGACCTACCCCTGGAGCAAGGCGGTGATCGCCACCACGGTGTTCATCAGCTTCGTGTTCTTCGTTACCTCGGCCGACTCGGGCACCGTGGTGCTGTCGACCTTGTCGGCCAAGGGCGGCGAAGCCGACGAGGATGGGCCGAACTGGCTGCGCATCTTCTGGGGCGCGATGACTGCGCTGATCACCAGCGCGCTGTTGTTCGCCGGCAGTATCGATTCGCTGAAGTCGGCGGTGGTGCTGACTTCGTTGCCGTTCTCGCTGATTCTGCTGTGCATGATGTGGGGGCTGCACAAGGCGTTCTACCTCGAGTCGCAGCGGCAGATCGCGCAGATGCACTCGCTGGCGCCGTTTGCCCAGTCACGTCGCGGCCGTGGCGGCTGGCGCCAGCGCCTGAGCCAGGCGGTGCATTTCCCGTCGCGTGATGAGGTGTACCGTTTCATGGATGACGTGGTGCGCCCGGCGATTGCCGACGTGCGGGAAGTGTTCGAGCAGAAGGGCCTGGTGCTGATTACCCAGGACGACCCGAGCCACGACAATGTCAGCTTGAAGATTGGCCATGGCGAGGAACAGCCGTTCATTTACCAGGTGCAGATGCGTGGCTACTTCACGCCATCGTTCGCCCTGGGTGGGCTGGGGACGCAGGAGTTGAAGAACCGCCGTTATTATCGGGCGGAGGTGCACCTGAGCGAAGGCAGCCAGAACTATGACCTGGTGGGCTACAGCAAGGAGCAGATCATCAACGACATCCTCGACCAGTACGAGCGGCACATGCAGTACTTGCATCTGGTTCGGTAATAACCTGTACCGGCCTCTTCGCGGGTAAACCCGCTTGTGTCTTGAGGAGGGAATAGAATCTAAGGTGAGAGCGGTGAATGGCAAGTTGATAGCCCGAGGTGCCTCGAGCACGTGTGGGAGCACAAGCTGCCATTCACCGTTCCACTTTGGCGAGAGCCCGAACAGTTGGATGAGGGCCAAATCTCGAACCACAAGCGTGGGCCAAGCCAAAGCGCTCTCACTCCTTGAGTCTAAGAGGGTTTGGCCATGTTTTCCTCTGTCGGCATCGATGTTTCCAGCACCACACTTGCCGTGCACATCCGCCCCGAAGGTTTGAACTTCAATGTTTCCAATGACCTGAACGGATTCAGTCAGCTTGTCGAAAAACTCGGCGAGTATCAGGTTTCAGCAATCATCCTTGAAGCGACCGGCGGTTACGAATGCAACGTCCTGCGGGCTCTACATGACGCTGGTCTTCCGGCGTACCGGATAAACCCCAGCCGCGTCCGGGCCTTTGCCAAATCCATGGGTAAACAAGCCAAGACCGACCCCATCGACGCTGCGGTGCTGGCTCACTTCGCCGAAGTGCTGCCGCCTCAACGGTATACGGTAATGACGCCTGAACGGGCCTTGCTGCGCGAGTTGCTGATGCAGCGGGATCGCTTCGTCCAGCAACGTGACGATGACAAACGTCGGCTGAAGCAGGCCCAGTCAACCAGCGTCTGCTTCCGTCTGGAGCGCCACATTGTTTACCTGAAAGGTGAAATCAAAGCGCTCGAACTCGAGATCGCTGAACAGGCCGTGAAGCTCAATGACGACCGTGTCCCACGCCTCTTGGAGGTCAAAGGCATTGGCTTGGTCACGGCAACCAAGCTGGTGGCTCTGCTGCCGGAGTTGGGCCAGGTGGACCGTAAGGAAATCGCGGCACTGGTGGGTGTTGCACCGTTCAACCAAGACAGCGGCAAACACGCGGGCAAGCGCGAGATCTGGGGTGGCCGGTCACGTGTCAGGCGAGCGCTGTACATGGCCTGCTGGATCGTCATCCGATACAACCAAGACTTCGGAGCCCGCTATGCGGCTTTGCGGGCCGAGGGGAAATGCGCGAAGGTGGCGATAGTGGCGTGCATGCGGGTCTTGATCATACGGCTGAATGCGATGCTAAAGGCCGGAACACCTTGGCAGGAGCAGGTGGCCCATCCGTAAGAGTCAGCCATGCTGGCGATGCCCGGCAGAGCCGGGCCAAGGGCGCTACGCGCCCCATCGCCAGCAAGGCCAGCTTCCACAAGAAGACAGTTGCTCCCACAG
>NZ_QJRC01000082.1 GCF_013393325.1 Pseudomonas hunanensis | reverse complement strand
CTATGTGATTTCTCGCATGGCCACTTGTGATGCTGATAATCTTTTTGACTATCAGTCCGTACTCACAAGCACCCACACGAATTGCTTGATTCAATTTGTTAAAGAGCGTTTGGTTAAGAGCTTTTCGCCTCAACCGAGGCGCGCATTCTACGCTTTCCTCAGAGCCTGTCAAGCGTTTATTTTGAAGTTTTTTGCGAGAAACTCGTTTAGCTTCAAACACTTGGCTCGCTGCGATCTCTCGTAGCGGGAGGCGAATCATACAGCACCAAGAAGCGCTGTCAACCACCATTTCAACCGCTTGCGATCATTTGATCGTAGCCCCTCCAGCACCACCTTAACTACTTAACTCATTGAATCTCAAGGAGTTTGTCGTTCCGATGTCGCTGGAAGTGGGCGCATTATAAGGGGATTCGAAACCCCGTCAACCTTTAATTTCAACAATATTTCAGACTGCCCTGCCTCGCGCACGGGCAACCCTGGGAAGACCACGCGCTACAGCCGGTATACGCAGCACCATCAGCACAGCACCAATAAGCGCGTAGATCGACCACTCCCTCAGATCCGAGCGCACAATCCACAGAAAATGCAGCAACCCCAACCCAAGCACCGCATACACCAACCTGTGCAGCTTCTTCCACCGCGCCCCCAACCGCCGCTGGCTATAGCGGTTCGAGGTAATCGCCAGCACCAGTAACCCAAGGAAGCCCAACGCGCCCACAATGATGTAGGGCCGCTTGCGCAGCTCCACCGCCAACTGCCCCCAATCCAGCCCCAGGATAAAGAACAGGTAGGCCAGGATGTGCAGCACTATATAAGCAAACACCCATAACCCCAGCTGCCGACGCACTACGATCCACCCCGACCACCCCGTCAGCTTCTGCAACGGGGTCATGCACAAGGTCACCAGCAGGAAGGTGAGCGCCCCAAGCCCAAGGCGGTCCATCATGATCTTCCCGGGATCAGGCCCCAGCAGGCTCATCGCTGCCTCATATAACCACCATGCCGGGAACAGGCACCCCACAACGAAGATGGCCAGGCGAAACCAGGGATAGCGCATCAATAGTTCTTCCGCAGATCGAGCCCGGTATACAGCGACGCAACCTCATCAGCGTAGCCATTGAACATTTGCGTCTCCCGCACATTGGGGCTGAACAACCCGCTGGGCAACCGTCGTTCGCGCGCCTGGCTCCAGCGCGGGTGATCGACAGTCGGATTCACATTGGCATAGAAACCATATTCATCCGGCGCCAACCCTTCCCAGGTAGTGCCAGGCTGCTCGGCCACCAGGCTGATACGCACGATCGACTTGATGCTCTTGAAACCATATTTCCATGGCACCACCAACCGCAGCGGCGCGCCGTTCTGGTTGGGCAACTCCCGTCCATACATGCCCACCGCCAGGATAGCCAATGGGTGCATTGCTTCATCCAGACGCAAACCTTCTCTATAGGGCCAGTCGATCAGGGCAAACCCTGAACGCTGCCCCGGCATGTGTTCGGGATCCTTCAAGGTCTCAAAGCGCACATAACGCGCCTTGGAAGTCGGCTCGACCTGCTTGAGCACCTGCGCGAGCGGAAACCCCAGCCAGGGAATGACCATCGACCACGCCTCTACGCAACGCAGACGGTAAATCCGCTCTTCAAGCTGGTAAGGTTTGACGAAGTCTTCCAGTGCATAGCGCCCGGGCTTGCCCACCTCACCATCCACCACAATCGACCACGGCTCGGTCTTAAGGCTGTCGCCATTGGCAGCCGGGTCACCCTTGTCGGGACCGAACTCGTAAAAGTTGTTGTAGTGGGTGGCGTCTTTGAATGGCGTGATCACCTCATTGTTCACCGTCACCGCCTGCCAGCGCGTGGCGGCAAGCTTGTCAGTGAACCAGGCCGGCCCGGTGCCGGCCTGCACATCGGCATAACGCGAAACTTCCGCAGCCCCCACCCCGCCCGGCAGCGCGCCCAGCGCCAAGCCGGCCAATGAGCCACCCAGCAGGGTACGACGGGAAAGATAGAGGCCTTCGGGGGTAATCTCCGACGCCTTGCACTCGGAAGACCTGGGAAGCTTGATGAGCATGGGCGGCTCCATAGCACTGAGTAACGGATGTACCCGTAAGACTATGGAGCCGGAAGGTTATTCCAGCGTTAAGCGATTTTCACGCTTTGCGCCGGCGCGCCTTCAGCAGGAACTGGATCGGCCCCGATGCCGCGTAGGCGAGGAAGATCAGCAGCAGGATGCGTGGCGGGTCGCTGAATACCACGGCAAATACCAGCACCACGGCCAGAATCGCCACGAACGGCACACGCCCTTTGAGGTCCAGCTCCTTGAAGCTGTTGTACTTGATATTACTGACCATCAGCATACCGGCAGCAGCCACCAGCAGCGCCACCAGGAAAGACAGCTTGGACCCCTGGATTCCGTAGTCGCTGAACGCCCATACGGTACCCGCCACCACACCCGCGGCAGCCGGGCTGGCCAAACCGATGAAGTAGCGTTTGTCGGCAGTACCGACCTGGGTGTTGAAGCGCGCCAGGCGCAACGCGGCACCGGCTACATAGATGAAGGCGACCATCCAGCCAACCTTGCCCATGTCACCGAGCGCCCAACCAAAGGCCAGCAAGGCCGGGGCCACACCGAAGGCGACCATGTCAGACAGCGAGTCATACTCGGCACCGAAGGCACTCTGAGTATTGGTCATGCGCGCAACACGGCCGTCCAGGCCATCGAGCACCATGGCCACGAAAATGGCGATGGCGGCAAAGGCGAAGTACTTGCTCGCCTCGCGTGGGTCACCGGCACTCAGGGCACTCTGTGCGCTCATCGAGCTGATGATGGAATAGAAGCCGGCAAACAGGTTGGCGGTGGTGAACAGGTTGGGCAACAGGTAGATGCCGCGGTGGCGCACCTTGCGGCCTTCGGCGTCATGCCCTTCTTCAACGTGCTCATCGACAGGTAGCAGGCTTTCGGCGTCGGAGGGCTTGTTCGGCTCTTCGGGACGTTCGCTCATGGAGGGTACCTTGCAACAGGATGGAAAATGTTCGACACGGGCCCGCGAAACAGGTTCTGACAGCAGGCCACTGGTCTGCTTTATACCAGAAGCGGGCTGCCAGAACGAAAAAACGCGGCCGAAGCCGCGTTTTTCATCTTTCGATAAGACTTAGTTCTTGGTCTTGTCGACGATTTTGTTAGCCGAGATCCAAGGCATCATCGAGCGCAGCTGCTCGCCGATGATTTCGATGCCGTGAGCGGCGTTGTTGCGACGCTTGGCGGTCATCGATGGGTAGTTGGTAGCACCTTCGGAGATGAACATCTTCGCGTACTCGCCGTCCTGGATGCGCTTCAGAGCGTTGCGCATGGCCTTGCGGGATTCTTCGTTGATGACTTCCGGGCCAGTGACGTACTCACCGTATTCGGCGTTGTTGGAGATCGAGTAGTTCATGTTGGCGATGCCGCCTTCGTACATGAGGTCTACGATCAGCTTCAGCTCGTGCAGGCACTCGAAGTAGGCCATTTCTGGCGCGTAGCCAGCTTCGACCAGGGTTTCGAAACCGGCTTTGACCAGTTCGACAGTACCGCCGCACAGAACAGCCTGCTCACCGAACAGGTCGGTTTCGGTCTCGTCCTTGAAGGTGGTTTCGATGATGCCGGTGCGGCCGCCGCCCACGCCCGAAGCGTAGGACAGTGCGACGTTCTTGGCGTTGCCCGAAGCGTCCTGGTAGATAGCGATCAGGTCAGGGATGCCGCCGCCTTTGACGAACTCGGAGCGAACGGTGTGGCCCGGGGCTTTCGGCGCGATCATGATCACGTCGAGGTCGGCACGCGGAACAACCTGGTTGTAGTGGATCGAGAAGCCGTGGGAGAAGGCCAGGGTAGCGCCCTTCTTGATGTTCGGCTCGATCTCGTTCTTGTACAGAGCGCCCTGGAACTCGTCTGGGGTCAGGATCATGACCAGGTCAGCCGCAGCGACAGCGGTAGCAACGTCAGCAACTTTCAGGCCGTGGGCTTCAGCCTTGGCAACGGTAGCCGAACCTTTACGCAGACCGACGGTAACGTCTACACCGGAGTCCTTCAGGTTGCACGCCTGAGCGTGGCCCTGGGAGCCATAACCGATGATGGCGACTTTCTTGCCCTGGATGATGGAAAGGTCGCAGTCTTTATCGTAGAAAACTTTCATGAAAATACCCCTGGTTATATCTCGGCCCCTGCGGAGCCATCGCTAATTTTTGAATTTAGATGCTGAGCACTTTGTCGCCACGGGCAATGCCGGTAACGCCGCTGCGCACGGTTTCGAGAATCGATGCAGTGCCGATCGCCTGGATGAAGCTGTCCAGTTTGTCGCTGGTACCGCTCAGTTGTACGGTGTACACGCTGGCGGTCACGTCGACGATCTGGCCACGGAAGATATCCGTGGTGCGCTTGATCTCGGCACGCTGGGCACCGGTGGCCTTGACCTTGACCAGCATCAGTTCGCGCTCGATGTGGGCGCTTTCCGACAGGTCGACAAGCTTGACCACTTCGACCAGCTTGTTCAGGTTCTTGGTGATCTGTTCGATCACTTCGTCATGGCCAACGGTGGTCAGCGTCAGACGCGACAGGGTCGGGTCTTCGGTCGGCGCCACGGTCAGGCTTTCAATGTTGTAGTTGCGCTGGGAGAACAGGCCGACCACACGGGACAACGCACCTGGTTCGTTTTCCAGCAGCAGGGAAATGATGTGCCGCATATCAGGTACGCTCCGTCTTGCTCAGCCACATGTCACGCATCGAGCCGTCCTTGATCTGCATCGGATAGACGTGCTCACTGCGGTCAACCGCGATGTCGATGAACACCAGGCGGTCCTTCATCGCAAACGCTTCTTCCAGCTTCGGCTTGAGGTCCTTCAGGCTGGTGATGCGGATGCCCACATGGCCATAGGCCTCGGCCAGCTTGATGAAGTCAGGCAACGACTCGACGTACGAGTGCGAGTGACGACCGTTGTAAGCCATGTCCTGCCACTGGCGGACCATGCCCAACACACCGTTGTTCAGGTTGACGATCTTCACCGGCAGGCCGTACTGCATGCAGGTGGACAGCTCCTGGATGTTCATCTGGATGCTGCCTTCGCCAGTCACGCAGGCCACGTCCTGGTCCGGGAAGTTGAGCTTGACGCCCATCGCCGCCGGGAAGCCGAAGCCCATGGTGCCCAGGCCGCCGGAGTTGATCCAACGGTTTGGCTTGTTGAAGCGGTAGTACTGCGCCGCGAACATCTGGTGCTGGCCCACGTCGGAGGTGACGAAGGCGTCGCCATGGGTCACTTCGCACAGGGTCTCGATGACTTTCTGCGGCTTGATGACATTACCGTCGCCCTTGTCATAGGGGAACATCTCACCATTGCCACGCCATTCGTCGATCTGCTTCCACCAGGCATCCAGCGCCGCCTTGTCGGGCTGCTCGCCGATTTCCTTGAGGATGCCGAGCATTTCGCTGAGCACGCTGTCGACCGGGCCGACGATTGGCACGTCGGCCTTGATCATCTTCGAAATCGACGCTGGGTCGATATCGACATGGATGATCTTGGCATTCGGGCAGAACTTGGCCGGGCCGTTTACCACGCGGTCGTCGAAACGAGCACCCACCGCGAAGATCACGTCGGCATTGTGCATGGCCATGTTGGCGGTGTAGCTACCGTGCATGCCGAGCATGCCGAGGAACTGGCGGTCAGTACCCGGGAAGCCACCCAACCCCATGAGGGTGTTGGTGACCGGCAGGTTCAGCGACTTGGCGATTTCGGTCAGGGCTTCAGAGCCACCACCGAGGATCACGCCGCCGCCGGAGTAGACGATCGGGCGCTTGGCAGCCAGGAGCATCTCGGCAGCCTTGCGGATCTGGCCGGAGTGGCCGCGGACCGCTGGGCTGTAGGAGCGCAGTTTGACCTTTTTCGGGTAGACGTATTCAAACTTCTCAGCCGGGTTGGTCATATCTTTTGGAATGTCGACCACGACTGGACCTGGGCGACCGGATTGCGCCAGGTAGAAAGCCTTTTTCAGAACTTCCGGGATCTCGGTCGGGTTCTTGATCATGAAGCTGTGCTTCACGATCGGCCGCGAGATACCGATCATGTCGGTTTCCTGGAAGGCATCGGTGCCCACCATGGTGCTAGGCACCTGGCCGGACAGGATGACCATCGGAATCGAGTCCATGTAGGCGGTGGCAATGCCGGTGATGGCATTGGTCGCGCCTGGGCCGGAGGTTACCAGCACCACACCGGCCTTGCCGGTGGCGCGGGCGTAGCCGTCCGCCATATGGGTTGCCGCCTGCTCGTGACGAACCAGGATGTGTTCCACTTCCGGTTCTTTGAACAGTGCGTCGTAAACATGCAGGAGAGCACCACCAGGGTACCCGTAGATGTGCTTAACGCCTTCGTCACGCAAGAAGCGGACGACCATCTCAGCGCCAGATAAAAGCTCCACGTTGTTCACCTCTAAAACGCCAGAATACCGTCCCTAGTGGACGGGTCTTAATAGGTTTACTGCCAAGCAGAGCATGAGCGAAAACGTCAGCACTGACTGAGCAAGTATTGGGAGCCCCCCAGAGTGTTGCGGGGATTTCCCACCCAGCGCGAGGTAACGCGTTGCGGGGTGTAACAGGTCGGCGCGGGTGTGCACCTCATGATCTGCTTAGCGGGTCTGCTTCTGGCAGTCCCTCTACAGCGGAAGTTGGATTCTTGTGATTCGGCGCCAACAAGTCAAGAAAAATTATTGCCAATTTTTCCCCAAGATGAATTCCTGCCACCACTAAAAATCGCTTCAGCAGCAGATTTAATAAGATTTCCAAAAAAAAGGGCCACAATCTGCGGCCCTTGACGAAAAAACTGAAGAAATCAGGCGGAAGGAGCGATCAATTGGTCAAAAGCTGCCAACAGACGGCGTAGCTCGCGACTTTGCTCCGGCCGGTCGGTAAACACGGTTTCGGCCATGACCAGGATGCTCGAGGCATTGGGCAGCGGGTGGCCCAACTCGATAATGATCTTCATGCGTGGCAGGAAGATCCATTGCAGCCACTGCTCGAAACTGAGGGTATCGACGGCGAACGGTACTGTGCTGGCCAGTGCCTCGTCGCTTGGTGGCTCGTCGTCCCACCAGCCTTGCACCTGCAGTTCACGCTCGATCAGCAGCAGGTGGTCGGCAATATCCAGAATGCGCTGCTCGATCATCACGAATTGACCCGCGCCTTTTGCCGGGCCAGCGCAGCGCCAGCGCTGTCACCCTGCTTTTCACGGGCCTGGGCGATGGTGTTCCATAGCTCCGCCTGCAGGCTTGGGCGGCCGTTGGCGTAAGTCAGGGCACGGCGCGCCAGTTGCTCGGCCTGCGCGGCATCACCTTGCGAAAGGCGCACCTGGGCCAGGCGGTACAACACTTGCGGCTCACGCGGCGCAATGCGCTGGGCACGCTCCAGGCTCGAGGCGGCACCGTTGAAGTCTCCACTGCCCTGCTGGGTCTTGGCGGTGGTCAGCAGTGCCAGCACCGGCCCGTCCAACTGCTCGTCGGCCGACAGGCCACCGGCAGCAGCGGTGCTACGCGGAATACCGGTTGGCGCGCTGGTGCTTTGCGGGGCGTTGTTCATCGCCGCGATGTCGAACGGCTCGTCGGCAATCGGGTTGGGGTTGGTGGTCATCGGCGCCGAACTGACAGGGCCAGTGCTGATCGGCCCCGGGGTGATCGGCGAGGTGCTGATCGGCGCTGCGCCATTGGCCGCCGGGAACGTCTGGATACCCGAAGCGCCTGCGCCCTGCGGAATCATCACGGTAACGCCGGAATCCTCCGCAAGCGTCTGCGCCTGGGCGGTGCCGGTGCTATAGCCGCCCGCCGAGCGGTTGGCCGTCACGCGTTCGCTGTTGGACACGCGGGTGCTCGAATCGACCACCGGAATATTGCCGCGCGGGACGCTGGAGCACCCCTGGAGCACAGCCAACGCCGTCACGGCAGGAAACAGCCACTTGTTCACGTCACACCTCATCAATGCAGCCTGTGCTTAATTCATCCAGCCCTTGACCCAGTCCATGACCGACTCGGCAGGATTCTCCTCGCCGCCACAGGTCGCGCCGGCGGGCGGTTCACTGCCGCGAATATACGGCATCTGCACTGCTCCCGGACAGCTGCCATCAGACCCACGGCCCGTGTAGGGGTCGATCCAGGCCTGCACCACGTTGTCCGGTTGCGGCATGTCCAGCGGCAGCGGGTCGGCTTTCTTCATGAAGCTGGTCCACACCTGCAGGGCACCGGTGGCACCGGTAAATGGCGTTTTGCCGTTATCGTCACGCCCCATCCACACCACGGCCAGCAGGTCTTGGCTGAAGCCGGAGAACCAGCTGTCACGCGAATCGTTACTGGTGCCGGTCTTGCCCGCCAGGGTCAGCGAACGTGGCAAGGTGTTGTACACCGAGCGCCCGGTACCTTCGCGCATTACCCGTTGCATGGCGTTCTGCACCAGGTAGATGGCACCCGGGTCGAAGGTTTGCTGGATCTGGAACGGGTAGCGCTTGAGCGGCTCGCCCTCAGCGGTAAGCACACTGCGGATGCCGCGCATCGGGGTGTTGAAGCCGCCGTTGGCGATGGTCTGGTACATGGTCGCGACCTGCATCGGCGACATGCCGCCGGCCCCCAGCAGCATGGCCGGGAACGCTGGCCAGTCGACATTCACCCCCAGCCGGCCAATGGTCTTGATCACATTGGGCACACCCACTTCCAGGCCGAGCTTGGCGGTAGACAAGTTGTACGAGTTGGCCAGCCCCTGGTACAGGTAGATGGTGCCATGCGGGCGACGGTCGTAGTTTTGTGGGCGCCAGACCTGGCCGTCGGCGCCCTTGACCGAGAATGGCTCGTCCTGCACCCAGCTGGTGAGGGTGTATTTGCTTGGCTGCTCCAGCGCTGTCAGGTACACGGACGGCTTGACCAGCGAGCCGATCGGCCGCACGGCGTCGATCGCCCGGTTGAAGCCGGCAAAACCTGCCTGACGGCTGCCGATGAGTGCCTGCACTTCACCCGTCTCAGGGTTGGTCACCACCATTGCCGACTCCACTTCGTCGGCACCCTTGCGGCCCGCCAGGCGCTTGAAGGTCTCGCTCATCGAGGTTTCGGCCTTCATCTGCAGGATCGGGTCGAAGCTGGTGAAAATGCGCAGGCCTTCTTCGGTCAAGTCTTCGTCGCGATAGTCCTGGCGCAGTTGACGCTTGACCAGGTCGAGGAAGGCCGGGAACGAGCTGTCGGCCAGGCTGCCGCGCTTGGTCACACCCAGCGGCATCTTCTTCGCTGCATCGACTTCCGCCTGGCTGGCCACGCCCTGCTCGGCCACCAGGTCGAGCACCAGGTTGCGCCGAGCCAGGGCGCGATCAGGGTAACGCCGCGGGTTGTAGTAGGACGGGCCTTTGACCATGCCCACCAGCAGGGCGATCTGGTGCAGTTTCAGCTCCGACAGTGGTTGGCTGAAGAAGAACTGACTGGCCAGGCCAAAGCCGTGCACGGCACGCTGACCGTCCTGGCCGACGAACACCTCGTTGAGATATGCCTCGAGGATTTCACGCTTGTCGTAGTGCAGTTCGAGCAGCATCGCCATCATCGCCTCGGTCAGCTTGCGGCTGAGGCTGCGCTCGCTGCTGAGGTAGAAGTTCTTCACCAACTGCTGGGTCAGGGTACTGCCGCCCTGGCGCATCGAGCCGGACGACGTGTTGACCCACATGGCCCGGGCGATGGACTTGGGCGACACACCGTAGTGGCTGTAGAAGTCGCGGTCCTCCGTCGCCACCAGGGTTTCGAGCAGGTATTTGGGGACCTGGTCGATCTTGATCAGGATGCGGTCTTCAAGGTTCTTCGGGTAGATGCCGCCGATCATCAGCGGCTCCAGGCGCACAACGTCGAGCGCCTTGCCATTGGCAGCAGAAAGGCCCGCCACGTAATCCCCTGAGAAACGCACGCGAACGAACTGCGCCGGCTCCATGCCCTCGTAGAACTGGAAGCCACGGGTATTGAGATCGACGGTATTGCCGTTGACCGCCGCCGCCCCTGGGCCGTTGGCCGCGCTTTCGCGTCGGTAGCCGAGTGCATCGAGCTCGGTGAGGAAGTCGTTCTTGCTCAGTTTCTGGCCGGTGAACAACTCCAGCGGCCGGGCATACACCTTGGCCGGGATGGTCCAGCGCTTGCCGGAGAACTTCTCCTGGACGACGGCATCGAGGTAAACCGCGAAGCCGGCAACGATCACCAGGCCTACCAGGCTGAGCTTCAAAGCCCAGCCCAGCCAGGCGCGGGAGCGGCCGGTCGGGCGTTTCTGAGGGGTGCGGGGATTTCGAGTTCGGGTCATGGCGGCGGATTATACGCACTTTATAAAGGCTGGGCAGACGGCCCAGCGGTAGGCAGGGACGGCACCATTGACCATAATGGCGCATTCGAATTCCCTTGCCCCGGAAGGATTTGCCGTGAGCCAAGCTCTTATCACTGCGTTGCAGAACCCAGCCCTGTACCCTCACCCCGTGGATGGGTTCCAGCTCATCGAGACGCATATCTCCTGGGTACTGCTCACCGGCGAGTACGCCTACAAGATCAAGAAACCGATGAACTTTGGCTTCCTTGACTTTACCGGCTTGGACCAGCGCCAGCATTTTTGCAACGAAGAGTTGCGCCTGAACCAGCGCCTGACCGAAGGCTTGTACCTGGAAGTGCTGCCGATCACCGGCAGTGTTGATGCACCGCAGATCGGTGGTAACGGCGAAGCTATCGAATACGCACTGAAGATGCGCCAGTTCCCCCAGGGGCAAATGCTCAGCACCCTGCAGGCCAATGGCGAGCTGAACGCCATGCACATCGACCAAATGGCCCGGCAGATCGCTGAATTCCACCTGCAGACGCCCAAGGTAGCTGCCGAACAGCCCTACGGCTCGCCTGAAAGCGTCATGGCCCCGGTCGAGCAGAACTTCGAGCAGATCCGCCCATTCCTGAGCGACAAGGCCGACCTGCTGCAACTGGACAACCTGCAAGCTTGGGCGCGGAGCAGTTTCGAGCGGCTGCAAGGCCTGTTCGCCTCGCGCAAGGCCAATGGCTTCACCCGCGAGTGCCATGGCGACATCCACCTGGGCAACGCCACCCTGATCAACGGCCAGGTGGTGATCTTCGACTGCATCGAGTTCAACGAACCGTTCCGCATGACCGATGTGTGGGCCGACACCGGCTTCCTCGCCATGGACTTGGAAGATCGCGGCCTCAAGTGCCTGGCACGACGCTTCATCAGCCAATACCTGGAGTTGACCGGCGATTATGAAGGCCTGGAAGTGCTGAACTTCTATAAAGCCTATCGCGCCCTGGTGCGGGCCAAGGTCGCACTGTTCAGCATGCCGGCCAATGCCGATGGCGTGCAACGGGCCACGACTTTGCGCACCTACCGCAACTACGCCAACCTGGCGGAAAGCTACAGCGCCATCCCTTCGCGGCTGCTGGCTATCACCCATGGCGTCTCGGCAGTGGGCAAGAGCCACGTGGCAATGCGCCTGGTCGAAGCCTTGGGCGCCATTCGCGTGCGCTCCGATGTCGAGCGCAAGCGCCTGTTCGGCGAACAGCCACAAGAGAACGCCGGTCAGCTGGCCTCCGGCATTTATGACCAGGGTGCCAGTGCCGCCACTTACCAACGCCTGCATCAAGTCGCAGCAACCATTCTGCGAGCCGGCTTCCCGGTGGTGTTGGATGCCACCTACCTCAAGCATGAACAGCGCCAGGCTGCGGCAGACGTCGCCAGCCAGACCGGCGTACCGTTCCTGATCCTCGACTGCCATGCACCAGAGGCGGTCATCGCCAGCTGGCTGGAGCAGCGTCAGGCCGAAAACAGCGACCCGTCGGATGCCACCCTGGACGTGGTCAAGGCCCAACAGGCCAGCCGTGAAGCACTGGATGCGCAGGAACTGGTGCAGAGCACCCGGGTCGACACCCAGGACGCTGGCAGCATGGACCAGGTGATCGAACAGGTTCGTCAGCGCTTGCCTGGCCTGTAAGTTCGCCGTTTTCCTTTACCGGCCACTTCGCGGGCAAGCCCGTGTAGCGGCCGGTACAGGTCCTCTCATCGCCCCCGATGGCAAAAGGCCGCGTAATTCTTAACCCCCGCTACACTCCTTTCTGACCTGCTCGCGATTTATCCCCATTCCCCGTTCAGCCATCGCAAGGAGGCTCGATGAACGATGAATTGCAGCACCTGAAGAACCTTGGCAAGACCTCTGCGCAGTGGCTGCATGCCGCCGGCATCCACAGCGCATCGGATCTGCGCCGCCTGGGTGCGGTGGGTGCATACCAGGCCGTGAAGACACGAGGGTTCCGCGCCTCCAAGGTGCTGTTGTACGCCATCGAAGGCGCCCTGCTGGACATGCACTGGAACGATTTGCCGCTCGAACGTAAGGAAGCGCTAAACCAACAACTGGACGCGAAAAGCCCTACGCAAAAAAATCCAAAATAATCCTGGCAAGGGGATTGACTGTTAAATGAGAATCGTTATGATTATCACAACTGGTCGCGAGACTGGTTGGATAAGCTAAGAGCCCCTGGTTCGGACTCTCAGATTATCTCCTCATCAGGCTAATCACGGTTATTGACCCGGCAATTTGCCGGGTCTTTTTTTGCCTGTGATTTCTACAGGGCTACCGCCGCAGCTGCGCGCAGTAATCCTGCTCCGGCATCGCTGCCGTGTACCACACATAATCGGCCTCGCCTGGTGCGACCTGCTCGCCCACCTCAGCCAGCAGCAAAACCTTGCTCTCCCCCGACGCCCCCAGGTCTGCCAGGTGCAAAGGTATGCCCAGGTCCTTGCGCACGTGATAGGCCCCGGCGAACAGCAGCGACGGCTGCGGCGCCGCCAGCAGGCGCTCGGCCATCCGGCGGTCGCGCTGCTGCTGCACGGCCAGCATCGCCGGCAGCTGGCTTTCCGGCAGCATGCCGCAATGCCCGGCGCGCACCTGCTCCAACAGGGCGGCCCTTACCGCCGGTGCATTGGACTTTTCGCCCTGCAGCGGAGCCGGCTGTCGATAGGCCTGGCGCATTTCGCCGGGTGAAATGTTGGCTGCCAGCAAAGGCACCCGCTGCTGCAAGGCTTCGCTGACAATTGGCCCGTACATCTGCCAATCCCAGCCCTCCTGCCAGGCCAGCGCCTTGGGCAGGTCTGCCGGCAAAGGCTGCCCCTGCACCTTGTCGACCAGCGGTTGCTGCTCGGGCTGCAGCATTTCCAGCAACAGGCTGCCTTGCGCACGCTGGCCCTGCAATGCACGCAGCAGCCAAAGCTGAAGCGCGTGATGGTCAGGGTTGTCATGTTTTTCGCCAACCAGCACACGGGGTGCGACAGCAAGGCGCTGCACCAGCTGCCGTGCGCTGATTACCTGGCCATCGGCAAGGTCGATGATGCGCCCCAACTCGGCATGCGTGCGCCCTTCACTGCTCTGCCAAGCGGGCATTGGCGGCAAGCTGGCCTGGCAGCCGCCCAATGACAACATCAGGCAAAACGAAAAACCGGACAGCAGCAGGTGACGCATCGGCAATGCCTCCTAGCGGGCAATGATCAGCGGATGCCCACGCTCCGGGTGCGCCTGCACCAGCACATCGAGACCGTAGACTGCTCTCAACGCCGTTGGCGTCAGCACTTCTTCAGGGGAGGCAAACGCATGGCAGCGCCCCTGCTCCAGCAACAGGATACGGTCACAGTAACGCGCCGCCAGGTTCAGGTCATGCAGGATCACCAGCACAGCAGCACCACTGTCGGCGAAGCGGCGCACGGCTTCCAGAGTTGTGTGCTGATGCAGCGGGTCGAGCATCGAGGTCGGCTCGTCGAGCAGCAATATGCTGCCCTCTTCCCCTGGCCACAGCTGCGCCAGTACGCGGGCCAGGTGCACCCGCTGCCGCTCGCCGCCAGACAACGCCAGGTAACTGCGCGCCACCAGGTGCCAGGCATCTGCCGCCTGCAAGGCTGCCTGGACAATTTCTGCATCACGCCGCTGCCCGGTGCCATGGGGCATACGCCCCATGGCCACCACTTCCTCGACCCGGAACGAGAAACCCAAGCTGGACACTTGCGGCAATACCGCCAGGCGCCTGGCTCGTTCCTGCCCAGCCCAATCGGCCAAAGGTCGCCCTTGCAGCGTCACCCGCCCATGGTCGGGCGCCAGCTCACCGCACAGCACACCCAGCAGGCTGCTCTTGCCGGCACCGTTGGGGCCAAGCACGCCCACTACTTGCCCTGGCTGCAGTTGCAGGTGAATGTCGTGCAGTACCTCATTGCTGCCCCTGCGCAGATACAGGCCCTCTACTTGCAACATCAGCTGCGCCCTCGTATCAGCAGGAACAGAAAGAAAGGCGCACCGATAAACGCCGTGACGATGCCAATCGGCAGCTCGGCAGGCGCCAGCAGCAGGCGCGCTGCCAGGTCGGCGAACAACATCAACACACCGCCGGCCAGCAGCGAGGCCGGCAACACCACGCGGTGATCGGGCCCGGCCAGCAGGCGTACCAGGTGTGGCACGACCAGGCCGATAAAACCGATCAGCCCCGCAGCAGCCACTGCCGCGCCCACGCCCAGCGCGGTGCAGAACACCAGCTCACGCTTGAGCCGCTCCACGTCAACGCCCAGGTGACGCGCCTCTGACTCACCCAACAGCAGGGCATTAAGCGCCTTGGCCCGCCGTGGCAACCACATCGCCACACCGGCCGCCACCAGCAACAATGGCCACAAGCGTTCGTAACTGGCGCCATTGAGGCTGCCCAGGTTCCAGAAGGTCAGTGTGCGCAGGGTGGCGTCGTCGGCCAGGTAAGAAAACAGCCCCACGGCCGCGCCCCCCAGCGCGGTCATGGCCACACCGGCCAATAACATCGTGGCGACGTTGGTCTGGCCATCACGACGGCCCAGACGGTAGACCAGCGCAGTTACTCCAAGCCCCCCGACAAAAGCGCAGAACGACAGCAGATAAGGCGCGAAAGCATCCGGCATGCCACCAAACCAGGCGCCGCCGACAATGGCGACCGCTGCCCCCATCGCTGCCCCGGCTGCAACCCCTACCAGCCCAGGGTCGGCCAACGGGTTGCGGAACAGCCCCTGCATGGCCACCCCGGACAGCGCCAGCACCGCACCCACCGCCAACCCCAGCAGGGTACGCGGCAGGCGGATCTGGCCAAGAATCATCTCGGCCTGCTGCAGGCCATCAGCAGCAATCGGCAGCCCCAACAGGCGCAGGCCGGCGCGCAGGGTGTCGAGCAGCGGCAGGCTGACAGGGCCCAGCGCAAGTGACAGCCAGACGGCCAACAGGCACAGCAGGCTCAGGCTAATGAACAATGTACGTGGCTGGACCCGCTGTTTCATTGCGCAAAGCTAGCCTGGGCTGCCGGGTAGAAAGTGGCTGCCAGCGACTGCAAGGTCGCTGGCAGGCGAGGCCCGAGCCCGCCGACCAGCAGCGTCGGGTCCAGTGACACCAGGCGTTTCTCCCGCACCGCCCGCGAAGCGGCCAGCGCGGGGTTTTCTTTCAACAGCGCCTGCAAGGCCTGCTCATCGGCCAGCGCCCGGTCGGAAAACACGATCACATCCGGGTCCAGCGCCGCCAGTGCTTCGTTGGAGAAGTTCTTGTAGCCCTGGTGCTCTGCAAGGTTGCGCCCGCCAGCCTGGCCCAACAGCCAGTCACCCGCCGTGCCCTGCCCGGCAATCAGCGGCTTGGCGCCGGCATGGCCGACCAGCAACACCACCCCAGGCGCCTGTTGCCCGGCCTGGGCCTGCTTGACCTTGGCGTGCAACGCATCAAGCTGCTGGCGGTAGTCCGTCGCCAGCGTCGCAGCCTGCTGCTCTGCGCCGAGCAACTGCCCCAGATGCTTGAGGTTTTCGTCCACCGCCGCCAGCTCGGCCTTGCTGGAGAACAACTCGACCCGCACGCCCGCCTTGCGGATTTGCGCCAGTACCGGTGGCGGCCCCATTTCCTCGGTGCCCACCAGCACATCCGGGCGCAGGCTGAGAATGCCTTCGGCCGACAACTGACGCTGGTAACCCACGCTAGGCAGCGATTTCAACGAAGCCGGGTGCTGGCTGGTCGTGTCCACTCCGACCAGGCGGGCTTCACCGCCCAGCGCGGCTATCCACTCGCTCAGGGCGCCACCCGCGCTGACCCAGCGTTGCGGCAGTTCGGCCGCCAAGGCCTGGGTAGAAAGCACAAGGCTTGCGCATAAGGCGAGCAAAGCGGCGGGACGGCGCATCATCGGGTTCCTTCTGAAGGCGGGCCGCGCGCCTTGTGGCGAGCGACGGAACTGCGCACCATAGACAGTCAGGCGCAGCGAGTGCGGGCAATTTGATAATTATTCGCATTGAAGCGTCAAGCCATCACGTGTTTCACGAGTCATCCTTGCCATGCATTTCCTTTGTAACTCCCACGGCCTGGCCGAAGGCCAAAGCCGCGCCTTCAGCGTAGACGGGCTCGAACTGTTCGGCGTGCGCCGCCAGGGCCAGGTTTACCTGTACCGCAACCGCTGTCCACACCGGGGCATCCCGCTGAACTGGGCAGAAGACGCGTTTCTGGACGACGGCGCCAGCCTCATCCACTGCGCCCATCATGGCGCGCTGTTCCTGATAGAAAGCGGAGAATGCGTGGCCGGCCCCTGTGAGGGTGATCAACTGCAGGCCCTGGGCTGCCTCGAAGACAGCCAGGGCATCTGGTTCAAGGGTTAAGCAGCACTGGCAAGCGGCGGTCGATGACGATGCCTTCGGCATCCAACCGGGTGCCGTAGGCCAGCACCTCCACCCCATCCGCCACTGCGGCACGCAGCGCCTGGGCATACGCCGCATCGATTTCCTCGGCCGGGCGCACGGCTTCTACATCGGTCAGGTTCACGCAATACAGCTGCACCGCCCGCACCCCCTGCCGCGCCAACTTCGCCAGCTCGCGCAAATGCTTGGCACCGCGCTGCGTCACCGCATCGGGAAAGGCTGCGACTGCAGTGTCGGGGTAGCCCAGGGTCACGCTCTTGACCTCGACATAAACCGGGGCCCCGTCGAACTCCAAACGAAAGTCGATGCGGCTGCCTTCCTCGCCATAGGCCACTTCACGCTTGAGCGCGGTAAAGCCGGCCAACTCGACGATGGTGCCGGCCCGCAGCGCCTCTTCGACCAGCGCATTGGCCCGCCCAGTATTCACACAGGCCAGCCGCCCTTGTGGGGTTTCGCTGATCTCCCAGGTGCCCGGCAGCTTGCGCTTGGGGTCGTTGGAGCGGCTGAACCACACCAGCCCGCCTTCACGCATGCAGTTGAGCATGGAACCGGTGTTCGGGCAGTGGATGGTCATCTGCTCGCCGCTGGTCAGTTCGATATCGGCCAGAAAGCGCTTGTAGCGGCGCAGCAGGCGGCCCTGTTCAAGAGGGGGAAAGAAACGCATCAGCCTTGCCAGCTCCGCAGGCCACGGGCAATACGCTGCACCGCCTCTTCCAGGCGCGGCAGGCTCTGGGTGTAGGCAAAGCGCACATGGTGCCCGGCCAGGTGGCGGCCGAAGTCCAGGCCCGGCGTGAAGGCCAGGTGCTCGGTCTCCAGGAAGTGTCGGCAAAAGGCGAACGCGTCACCGCCAAATGCGCTGATGTCGGCATACAGGTAGAACGCGCCCTGCGGCTCGACGGCAATGCGGAAGCCCAGTTCGCGCAGGGCGGGCAGCAAATAGTCGCGACGGCGGGCGAACTCGGCGCGGCGCTCTTCGAAAATGGCCAGGGTTTCGGGCTGGAAGCACGCCAACGCGGCATGCTGGGCCATGCTCGGTGCACTGATGTACAGGTTTTGTGCCAGCTTCTCCAGGTCAGCCACCGCGCCGGGTGGGGCCACCAGCCAGCCAAGGCGCCAACCGGTCATGCCGAAATACTTGGAAAAACTATTCAGGACGAACGCCGAGTCGTCCACTTCCAACACGCTAGGTGCGTCCATGCCATAGGTGAGGCCATGGTAGATCTCGTCCACCACCAGGTGACCATGCCGCTCGTGGGTGGTTTTGGCAAGGCTGGCCAGCGCCTCGCGCCCCAGCACCGTACCGGTCGGGTTAGCCGGTGAAGCGACCAGCGCACCGACCGAGTCCTTGTCCCAGTAACGCTCGACCAGGTCAGCGGTCAGCTGGTAATTCACCTCCGGGCCCACCGGCACCAGCTGCGCCCCACCCTCTACCAGGCGCAGGAAGTGGCGATTGCACGGGTAACCCGGGTCGGCCAGCAGCCAGTGCTTGCCCGGGTCGACCAACAGGCTGCTGGCCAGAAGCAGCGCGCCAGAGCCACCTGGGGTAATGAGAATGCGCTCCGGATCGATACTCAGGCCATAGCGCTGGCCATAAAAGCCGGCAATCGCTTCGCGCAGTGCCGGCAGGCCGCGTGCGGCGGTGTAACGGGTGTGCCCGGCGGCCAGTGCGGCCTGGCCGGCGGCGACGATGGGCGCGGCGGTGGTGAAGTCCGGCTCGCCAATTTCCAGGTGGATCACGTCGTGCCCGGCCGCCTGCAGCTCGTTGGCCCGGGCCAGCAGCGCCATGACGTGGAAGGGTTCGATGGCGCGGCTGCGCGCACTGTAGGGGTGGGCCATGACCTTCTCTCAATTGGGTCTAAACTGGAGATTCTACCTCTGCACACCACCGAACGTGTGGCTTGCGCCGCTGTCAATTGCCAGTAACAGGCGGGGTAGCGCACCCCCGATCTATCTGGTAAGTTCGGCGGCTCGCAGTCGCAGGGCCGGCGGGTGCCGGAGATGGAGCAGCCTGCGCATTGGATCAGATGAGTGAGAGGCGGTCTATTCATGTCCACCGTAGAAAAGCAAAAAGCCCAGACCATGTACGGTGTCGAGCCCTACGTAGAAACCAAGGGTGAAGAGTACATGGGCGAGCCCATGAAAAAGCACTTCACCAAGCTTCTTGGCGCGTGGAAGCAAGAGCTGATGACCAGTGTGGACCGCACTGTGGACCACATGAAGGACGAAGCAGCCAACTTCCCCGACCCGGCCGACCGCGCCAGCCAGGAAGAAGAATTCGCCCTGGAGCTGCGTAATCGCGATCGCGAACGCAAGCTGATCAAGAAAATCGACAAGACCCTCGACAAGATCAAGGCCGATGAATACGGCTGGTGCGAATCGTGCGGTATCGAAATCGGCCTGCGCCGTCTGGAAGCCCGTCCTACCGCAGACCTGTGCTTCGACTGCAAGGAAATCGCCGAGAAAAAGGAAAAAACGGTCGGCAAAGGCTGATCTTTCTTCCACCTGAACGGGGCGCTTGATGCGCCCCGTTTCATTTATGTGCCCAGCCTGACCATGACCAACTCCAGCTACATCGGGCGCTTCGCCCCCACCCCCAGCGGCTTCCTGCATTTTGGCTCGCTGGTCGCCGCCCTCGCCTCCTGGCTCGATGCCCGCGCCGTCAATGGCCGCTGGCTGCTGCGCATGGAAGACACCGACCCACCCCGGGAAATGCCTGGCGCCCGTGATGCCATCCTGCAGACCCTGGAGCGTTATGGCCTGGAGTGGGATGGCGAAGTGGTGTTCCAGAGCCAGCGACACGATGCCTATGCCGCCGTGGTAGACCGCCTGTTCAACATGGGCCTGGCCTATGCCTGCACCTGCTCGCGCAAGCAGCTTGAAGGCTACAACGGCATCTACCCCGGCTTGTGCCGCAATGCCGGGCATGCCCGTGAAGGCGCGGCAATCCGCTTACGGGTGCCAGAACTGATCTACCGCTTCACCGATCGGGTGCAGGGTGAGTACCAGCAGCACCTGGGCCGTGAGGTGGGCGATTTCGTCATCCAGCGCCGTGACGGGCTGTATGCGTACCAACTGGCGGTGGTGCTGGACGATGCCTGGCAGGGTGTTACCGACATCGTGCGCGGCGCCGACCTGCTCGACAACACCCCGCGCCAGCTGTACCTGCAAGAGCTGCTGGGCTTCTCGCAGCCGCGTTACCTGCACATTCCGCTGATCGTGCAGCCTGACGGGCACAAGCTGGGCAAGTCCTACCGTTCGCCTCCGCTGCAGGTGGAGCATGCAACGCCGTTGTTGCTGCGAGCCTTGCGGGCACTGGGGCAGGACACCGACCCGGAGCTGCTGGTGGCAACGCCGGCTGAGGTACTGGCGGTAGCCCGTAAACAGTGGCGGCCAGAGGCGATTGCGCAGAAGACTACGGTGCCAGAGGCTGATTTGCGCTGAGGTTCTACCAGCCCCTTCGCGGGCACGGGCAAACCATCTCTCGAAAACAAAAGCCCAATGAATTCAAAATCTTGGCGAACACTGTGGATTCCCGCTAGCATCCCCCCCGCCATTTGCGCCAATAATAAGTCCAAGCCCGCAGCGCCCAACCATCGAGGCCAGCATGTACATCTATCGTTTGGTCCTGCTTCTGGTCGTGGGGATCTACCTGTTCTCCCCGGCCATCATGGACTGGTGGATCGAGCCGACCGGAGCCTGGTACCGCCCCTACCTGCTCTGGCTGATCCTGATCGTCGTCACCTTCATCCTGCAGAGCCAACGAGATGCCGATGAGCTTTAGCCTGACCCAGATGATCCTGATCAGCGCCGGGTACCTCATGGTGCTGTTCGGCGTGGCCTGGATCAGCGAGCGCGGGTTGATCCCGCGCTCGATCATTCGCCACCCGCTTACCTACACCCTGTCGCTGGGCGTGTACGCCAGTGCCTGGGCCTTTTATGGCTCGGTGGGCCTGGCCTACCAGTATGGCTACGGCTTCCTCGCCTGTTACCTGGGGGTGTCCGGCGCCTTCCTGCTGGCACCGGTGCTGCTCTACCCGATCCTCAAGATCACCCGCACCTACCAGCTGTCATCGCTGGCCGACCTGCTGGCGTTCCGCTTCCGCAGCACCTGGGCCGGGGCATTGACCACCATCATCATGCTCATCGGTGTGCTGCCGTTGCTGGCTCTGCAGATCCAGGCGGTGGCCGATTCGATCAGCATCCTTACCGGTGAGCCGGTCAAGGCCCGGGTAGCGTTTGCCTTCTGTACGCTGATCATCCTGTTCACCATTTTCTTCGGCTCGCGGCACATTGCCACGCGTGAGAAACATGAAGGGCTGGTTTTCGCCATCGCCTTCGAGTCGGTGATCAAGCTGCTGGCCCTGGGCGGTATCGGCCTGTACGCCTTGTATGGCGTATTCGGCGGCCCGCATGAGCTGGAAGTCTGGCTGCTACAGAACCAGACCGCCCTTGCCGCCCTGCACACCCCGCTGCAGGAAGGCCCATGGCGCACCCTGCTGCTGGTGTTCTTCGCCTCGGCCATCGTCATGCCGCACATGTACCACATGGCCTTCACCGAAAACCTCAACCCGCGCTCGCTGGTCAGCGCCAGCTGGGGACTGCCGCTGTTCCTGCTGCTGATGAGCCTGGCCGTACCGCTGGTGCTGTGGGCCGGCCTGCGCCTGGGCGCCAGCACCAACCCCGAGTACTTCACCCTGGGCCTGGGGATTGCCGCCAACAACCAGGCATTGGCACTGCTGGCCTACATTGGCGGCCTGTCGGCGGCCAGCGGCCTGATCATCGTCACCACCCTGGCGCTGTCGGGCATGGCCCTGAACCACCTGGTGCTGCCGCTGTACCAACCCCCGGCCGAGGGCAACATCTACCGCTGGCTGAAGTGGACCCGACGGGCACTGATCGTCGCCATCATCACCGCCGGCTTCATGTTCTACCTGACCCAGAACAACCACCAGAGCCTGGCCAACCTGGGCATCGTCGCCTTCGTCGCCACCTTGCAGTTTTTGCCTGGCGTGCTGTCGGTACTGTACTGGCCGACCGCCAACCGCCGCGGCTTCATCGCCGGGCTGCTGGCCGGCACCTTGGTGTGGATGGTGACCATGCTGCTGCCGCTGCTGGGCAACCTGCAGGGTTTCTACATTCCGTTGCTGGACATGATCTATGTGCTGGACGACACCAGCTGGCACATGGCGGCAATCGCCTCGCTGGCGGCAAACGTGCTGTTGTTCACCCTGATCTCGCTGTTCACCAACGCCAGCAACGAAGAGGTCAGTGCGGCCGAAGCCTGCGCGGTGGACAACGTGCGCCGCCCGCAACGCCGCGAGCTGCACGCCGCCTCACCGCAGGAGTTCGCCACTCAGCTGGCCAAACCGCTGGGGGCCAAGGCCGCACAAAAGGAAGTGGAGCAAGCCCTGCGCGACCTCTACCTGCCGTTCGACGAGCGCCGCCCCTATGCCCTGCGCCGCCTGCGCGACCGCATCGAGGCCAACCTGTCCGGCCTGATGGGGCCGAGCGTGGCCCAGGACATGGTCGAGACGTTCCTGCCGTACAAGTCCGGTAACGAAAACTACGTGACCGAAGACATCCACTTCATCGAAAGCCGCCTGGAAGACTACCACTCGCGTCTGACCGGCCTGGCCGCCGAGCTCGATGCCCTGCGCCGCTACCACCGCCAAACCCTGCAGGAGCTGCCCATGGGCGTCTGCTCGCTGGCCAAGGACCAGGAAATCCTGATGTGGAACAAGGCCATGGAAGAGCTTACCGGCATTGCCGCCAAGCATGTGGTCGGTTCGCGCCTGGTCACCATAGACGAGCCTTGGCGCGGCCTGCTGCAAGGGTTCATCGACGTGCCCGACGAGCACCTGCACAAGCAGCGCCTGGCGCTGGACGGCCAGCCGCGCTGGCTGAACCTGCACAAGGCGGCCATCGACGAGCCGTTGGCCCCCGGTAACAGTGGCCTGGTGCTGCTGGTGGAAGACCTGACCGAGACCCAGGCACTGGAAGACAAGCTGGTGCACTCCGAGCGCCTGGCCAGTATCGGCCGCCTGGCCGCCGGCGTGGCCCACGAAATCGGCAACCCGATCACTGGCATCGCTTGCCTCGCGCAGAACCTGCGTGAAGAACGCGAAGGCGATGGCGAAATCATCGAGCTGTCCAGCCAGATCCTCGACCAGACCAAGCGCGTGTCGCGCATCGTCCAGTCGTTGATGAGCTTCGCCCATGCCGGTGGCAGCCACCAGAACAGCGAGGAACCCGTGTGCCTGGCCGAAGTGGCACAGGATGCCATCGGTCTGCTGGCGTTGAACCGGCGCAATTTCGAAGTACAGTTCTTCAACCTCTGCGACCCAGACCACTGGGCCGAAGGGGACCCGCAGCGCCTGGCCCAGGTGCTGATCAACCTGCTCTCCAACGCCCGCGACGCCTCGCCCGCCGGCAGTGCCGTGCGCGTGCGTAGCGAGACCAGTGAGCACACCGTCGACCTGATCGTCGAAGACGAGGGCAGCGGGATTCCGAAGAACATCCAGGACCGCCTGTTCGAACCCTTCTTCACCACCAAGGACCCGGGCGAAGGAACCGGACTGGGGCTCGCTCTGGTCTATTCCATCGTGGAAGAGCATTATGGGCAAATCACCATCGACAGCCCGGCCGATATCGAACGGCAACGTGGCACCCGGATCCGCGTGACCCTGCCCCGGCATGTCGTAGCGACGTCCCCTGAAATTCGAGACCGTCGAGAGAATTGAATCAATGCCGCACATTCTGATCGTCGAAGACGAAACCATCATCCGCTCGGCCCTGCGTCGCCTGCTTGAGCGGAACCAGTACCAGGTCAGCGAAGCCGGCTCGGTGCAGGAAGCCCAGGAACGCTTCAGCATTGCCACCTTCGACCTCATCGTCAGTGACCTGCGCTTGCCAGGCGCTCCCGGCACCGAGCTGATCAAGCTCGGCCAGGGCACCCCGGTGCTGATCATGACCAGTTACGCCAGCCTGCGCTCGGCGGTGGACTCGATGAAAATGGGCGCGGTGGACTACATCGCCAAGCCCTTCGACCATGACGAGATGCTGCAAGCGGTGGCGCGCATCCTGCGTGACCGGCAAAACGCCCCGGCCGCCGCACCCGCTGCCGAGCCACGCGCCAGCAATGGCAAGGCTGCCCCAGCCGATAAAAACAGCGCGGCAGCGGCCAATGGCGAAATCGGCATCATCGGCTCGTGCCCGCCCATGCAGGACATGTACAGCAAGATCCGCAAGGTCGCACCCACCGACTCCAATGTGCTTATCCAGGGTGAGTCGGGCACGGGTAAAGAGCTGGTGGCCCGCGCCCTGCACAACCTGTCGCGCCGGGCCAAGGCGCCGATGATTTCAGTGAACTGCGCGGCCATCCCCGAGACACTGATCGAGTCCGAACTGTTCGGCCACGAAAAAGGCGCGTTCACCGGTGCCAGCGCCGGGCGCGCCGGCCTGGTGGAAGCCGCCGATGGCGGTACGCTGTTCCTCGATGAAATCGGCGAGCTGCCGCTGGAAGCCCAGGCTCGCCTGTTGCGCGTGCTGCAGGAAGGAGAGATTCGCCGGGTGGGTTCGGTACAGTCGCAAAAGGTGGATGTGCGCCTGATCGCCGCGACCCACCGCGACCTGAAGAACCTGGCCAAGGCCGGCCAGTTCCGTGAAGACCTCTATTACCGCCTGCACGTGATCGCCCTGAAGCTGCCGGCCCTGCGCGAGCGCGGCAGCGACGTCAACGAGATCGCCAGCGCCTTCCTCGCTCGCCAGAGTGCGCGCATCGGCCGCGACGACCTGCACTTCTCGGCCGAAGCCGAGCAGGCCATTCGACACTACAGCTGGCCGGGTAACGTGCGCGAGCTGGAAAACGCCGTGGAGCGCGCGGTGATTCTCAGCGAGAGCGCAGAGATTTCCGCCGACCTGCTGGGTATCGACATCGAGCTGAGCGACCTGGAAGAAGACGACATCCTCGACAACGCCCTGGTGGTGGCCAGTGCGGCCAGTGCCAGCCACGAGCCGACCGAGGACCTGTCGCTGGAAGACTACTTCCAGCACTTCGTGCTCGAACACCAGGACCACATGACCGAGACCGAACTGGCACGCAAGCTGGGCGTCAGCCGCAAGTGCCTGTGGGAACGCCGTCAGCGCCTGGGCATCCCGCGGCGCAAAAGCAACGCTACCAGCGAATAACCAGCCTGCGCACGGTACGCCGCAGCAATTGCGGCGCCTATGCGATCGAGCGCCGCGCGGGCGGCGCTCGATCGCATAGGCCCTGAACGGGCCATGGCGAGCACACCTGGCTTCAAAGCCCCCCGGTAACACATCAGTTCCCGCAAAAATCTGTTACCCAACCTTTCCGCCGTAACAGTTCCCGAGGCGTACGGTAACGAAATTTCGACATTTTCGGCGTCACAAAAATCACCAGAACACCTCAACCCCTTGATTTTGCTAGGTTTCAAAAAGTTGGCACGGCACCTGCTATATGCTTAGTACAAAAACAATAACAAGCACTGCAACCTACAATAAGAACAAGACGAAACGGCTCACGCACAATAAAAACAAGACGGCGGAGGCGCAGCTAACTGATTCTTTTGGAGAGGATGCGTGTTTGGGGCTTGCCCCACGACCAGGCAGAGAACAACAAAAACTGCACTAAAAAGCAGCGCCTGAACTGGTTGGATCGACAGATCAACGTGACATCAGCGGCCAAAGCAATCCGTTTGCTCTTAACCCCTGGTTTAGGGGTCGTCCACAAGCTTCGAGATTTGTGGACAGGGCGCTCAACAAAAACAAGAAGCCCAGCAAAAAAAACAATAAGAGCACGCAACGACTTCTTGGGGAGCTTAGGCTCCCCTTGTCGTTTCTACCCTTCTGGCAGGCATCCTGCCACCCGCCTACACCATTCCTCGAGTAAATGCTAGAATCCCCGCCCATCATGCGGCCATTCTCCTATTCTTGGCCGAACATTCCTTCACACAGTGCATCCCATGCTGAAGAAGCTGTTCCAGTCTTTCCGCCCGCCCGTACCGGGCCCGCACCACAGGCGCACCACGCCTGAGGTGATCAACAAGAGCCAGCACTCGCTGCAGCGCCACCAGTTCAGCCGCCATGCGGTGAACATCGTGGAGCGCCTGCAAAGCGCCGGCTACCAGGCTTACCTGGTCGGTGGCTGTGTCCGCGACCTGATGCTGGGCATCACGCCGAAGGACTTCGACGTCGCCACCAGCGCCACCCCCGAACAGGTTCGTGCCGAGTTCCGCAACGCGCGCATCATTGGTCGCCGCTTCAAGCTGGTCCACGTGCATTTCGGCCGTGAGATCATTGAAGTCGCCACCTTCCGCGCCCACCACTCGGAAGACGACCAGGGCGACGCCCACCGTTCGTCGCATAACGCCAGTGGTCGCATCTTGCGAGACAACGTGTACGGCACCCTGGAAGAGGACGCGCAACGCCGCGACTTCACCATCAACGCCCTGTACTACGACCCGGTCAGCGAGCGCATTCTCGATTACGCCAACGGTGTGCACGATGTGCGCAATCGCCTGCTGCGGCTGATTGGCGACCCGACCCACCGTTACCAGGAAGACCCGGTGCGCATGCTGCGTGCGGTGCGCTTTGCCGCCAAGCTCGACTTTGGCATCGAAAAGCACACCTTCCAGCCGATCCGCGGCCTGGCCCCGATGCTGCGCGAGATTCCGCCCGCGCGCCTGTTCGAAGAGTGCCTCAAGCTGTTCCTCAGCGGCCAAGGTGCTATCGCCTTCGAAATGCTGGTCGACCTGGAGTTGTTCGAGCCGCTGTTCCCTGCCAGCGCCCATGCCCTGGACGAGCGCCCAACCTACACCCACACGCTGATCAGCCAGGCGCTGAACAACACCGACCTGCGCGTGAAGCAGGGCAAACCGGTGACGCCGGCCTTCCTGTTCGCTGCACTGCTGTGGCCAGCCCTGCCAGCCCGCGTGCTGCACCTGCAGAACCAGGGTGTGCCGCCGATCCCGGCCATGAACGGTGCGGCTCACGACCTGATCGCCGAGCAATGCGCGCGCATCGCCATTCCCAAGCGTTTTACCCTGCCGATCCGCGAGATCTGGGACATGCAGGAGCGCCTGCCACGCCGCAGCGGCAAGCGCGCCGACATGCTGCTGGACAACCCGCGCTTCCGCGCCGGTTACGACTTCCTGCTGTTGCGCGAAAGCGCTGGGGAAGAAACCGACGACCTCGGCCAGTGGTGGACCGATTACCAGGATGCCAACGACAGCGAGCGCCGCGAAATGATCCGCGAGCTGGGCAACCGTGACGAAGGCACCGGCGCCGGCCCACGCAAACGCAAGCGCAGCGGCAGCAAACGCAAACGCGGTGGCGACGAGGCGTTCGAGTGACCATTCGCGCCTATGTAGGCCTGGGCAGCAACCTGGACGCACCTGCCGAGCAGTTGCGTAGCGCTTTGCAGGCGCTCGACCAAGTCGAGGCCACACGCCTGGTAGCGGCCTCGGCACTCTACACCAGCGACTCGCTGCTGCCTGGCCAGCCGCGCTATACCAACGCCGTGGCCGCGCTGGACACAACCTTGGCGCCATTGGCCCTGCTCGATGCCCTGCAGGCCATCGAGAACGACCAGGGTCGCGTGCGCAAGGAACGCTGGGGCCCGCGCACGCTGGACCTGGACATTCTGCTGTTCGGCGACCAGGTACTCGACGAGCCACGCCTGAAAGTGCCGCATTACCACATGCATGTCCGCCCCTTCGTGCTATACCCGCTGGCCGAACTGGTACCGGGCGATTTCCGCCTGGCCGATGGCCGCGCGCTCGCACAACTGCTCGACGGCTGCCCGTTCGTCGGCCTGGAACGCCTGTAAACCGGGCGTTCCAGCCTGCCGCCCAGCAGCGGTAACGCCAGTAACACCCTGATCGTAACAATGCGGTAACAGGGTGATTGACTTCCCTTACCTCGCTCACGACTATAGGCGTCCCGTGTGGCACCAAAGTGTCGCATACCCGTATTTAGGCCCGGACGGACCTGTACCCGAACATCACACGCGATGATGTGCCGCTCCGGAAGATGACTACACGCGTTGAATGCAGTCGTTTTTTACAGCGCCTGAACGAGGAATTTCCTACATGCCTGAAGTAACCCTTACCACCCTCAATGGCCTCAAGGCCAAGGGTGAAAAAATCACCATGCTGACTTGCTACGACGCGACCTTCGCCAAGGCCGCCAGCCAGGCCGGCGTTGAAGTGTTGCTGGTGGGCGACTCACTGGGGATGGTCCTGCAGGGCCACGACAGCACCTTGCCGGTAACCACGGCAGACATGGCCTACCACACCGCCTGCGTCAAACGCGGCAACGACGGTGCGCTGATCCTCGCCGACCTGCCTTTCATGGCGCACGCTACCCCGGAGCAGGCTTTTGCCAACAGCGCCACGCTGATGCAAGCCGGTGCCCACATGATCAAGATCGAAGGCGCAGCCTGGCTTGCCGAAACCATCCGCCTGCTGGCCGAGCGTGGCGTGCCGGTGTGCGCGCACATGGGCCTGACCCCGCAAACCGTCAATGTGCTGGGCGGCTACAAAGTGCAAGGCCGCCAGGAAGCCCAGGCCCGGCAGATGCGCGCCGACGCGATTGCCCTGGAGCAGGCCGGTGCGGCCATGCTGCTGCTCGAATGCGTACCCAGCGAACTGGCGGCGGAAATCACCAACGCCGTGGGCATTCCCGTAATCGGTATTGGCGCGGGCAGCGCCACCGATGGCCAGGTACTGGTGCTGCACGACATGCTCGGCTTGTCGCTGAGTGGCCGGGTACCGAAGTTCGTGAAAAACTTCATGCAAGGCCAGCCAGATATCCACAGCGCCCTCGTCGCTTATGTCGAGGCCGTCAAGCAAGTCAGCTTCCCAGGCAGCGAACACGGGTTCAGTGCATGAATACAGTCAAGACCGTCCGCGAACTGCGCGCGGCAGTAGCCCGCGCCCGCGGTGAAGGCAAACGTATCGGCTTCGTGCCGACCATGGGCAACCTGCACAGCGGCCACGCGGCGCTGGTGACCAAGGCCGCGCAGCGCGCCGATTTTGTGGTCGCCAGCATCTTCGTCAACCCGCTGCAGTTCGGCGCCAACGAAGACCTCGACAAGTACCCGCGCACTTTGGCCGCCGACCAGGAGCGCCTGCTGCAGGCCGGCTGCAACCTGCTGTTCGCGCCCGCCGTGGAAGAGATGTACCCCGACGGCATGAGCGTGCAAACCCGCGTCAGCGTGCCCCAACTTTCCGAAGGCCTGTGCGGCGCCAGCCGACCAGGGCATTTCGAAGGCGTGGCCACGGTAGTCAGCAAACTGTTCAACATGGTTCAGCCAGACCTTGCCGTGTTCGGCGAGAAGGACTTCCAGCAGCTGGCGGTGATCCGCGCCATGGTGCGCGACCTGAACATGCCGATCCAGATCATCGGCGAACCCACCGTGCGTGCCGACGATGGCCTGGCGCTGTCGTCGCGCAATGGCTACCTCACGCCTGAGCAGCGTACTGCCGCGCCAGCGCTTTACCGCACGTTGCAGCACATTGCAGCGGGCATCGGCCGTGGCCAGCGCGACTTTGCCGCGCTGGTCGCAGAAGGCCAGGCGCAACTGAGCGCTGCGGGTTTCCGGCCGGATTACCTGGAAGTGCGCCATGCCGTGAGCCTGCGCCCGGCACTGATCGACGATCGAGACCTGGTGGTGATCGCGGCGGCGTACCTGGGTAACACGCGGTTGATCGACAACCTGTACCTGCATCTGGAAGAAAAGACTGCGTAACGGCATTGGGCTGCTTTGCAGCCCATTCGCGGGCAAGCCCGCTCCCACGGGCGCCCTCCAAATTCCCCCGCCATACCCATTCCCTGCAAGTGGCCTTTGCCTATAATGATGCCAGCCTGAACCCGGCAATAACTGCCGTGTCCAAGGCCTCACCACGCACCAAGGGAACCCCGCGCAATGGCGTATTACCGTACACCCCACGATGTGACGGCCCTGCCCGCCTGGCAGGCGCTTCAGCAACACCGCGACGCCATGCAAGGCTTCAGCATGCGCGAAGCCTTCGCCGCCGATGCCCAACGCTTCGACCAGTTCTCCCTGAGCTGCTGCGGCCTGTTCCTCGACTACTCGAAAAACCTGATCACCGAACAAAGCCGCGACCTGCTGGTGAACCTGGCCAACGAAGTGGGCCTGCAGGACGCCATCAAATCGATGTTCGCCGGCGAAATCATCAATGCCTCCGAAGGCCGCCCGGTGCTGCACACCGCCCTGCGACGGCCCGTAGGCGACAAGCTCAGTGTCAACGGCGTGAACGTCATGCCGGAAGTGCACAAGGTACTCAACCAGATCACCGAACTGGTCGGGCGCATCCACGACGGCCTGTGGCGCGGCTACAGCGAAAAACCGATCACCGACGTGGTCAATATCGGTATCGGCGGCTCGTTCCTCGGCCCCGAGCTGGTCTCCGAAGCGCTGCTGCCCTACGCCCAGCGCGGCGTGCGCTGCCATTACCTGGCCAATATCGACGGCAGTGAATTCCACGAGCTCTCGGCCAACCTGCGCGCCGAAACCACCCTGTTCATCGTCTCGTCAAAGTCGTTCAACACCCTCGAGACCCTGAAAAACGCCATGGCCGCGCGTACCTGGTACCTGGCCCAGGGCGGCTCGGAAGCCGAGCTGTACCGCCACTTCATCGCGGTTTCCAGCAACAAGGCCGCCGCTGTGGCGTTCGGCATCCGCGAAGAGAACATCTTCCCGATGTGGGACTGGGTAGGCGGGCGCTACTCGCTGTGGTCGGCCATCGGCCTGCCGATCGCCCTGGCCATCGGCACGGCCAACTTCAAGGAACTGCTGTCCGGTGCCTACACCATGGACCAGCACTTCCAGACCGCCCCCTTCGACAAGAACATGCCGGTGCTACTGGCCTTGCTAGGTGTGTGGTACGGCAACTTCTGGGGCGCGAACAGCCACGCGATCCTGCCGTACGACCACTACCTGCGCAACATCACCAAGCACCTTCAGCAGTTGGACATGGAGTCCAACGGCAAGAGTGTGCTGCAGGACGGCACCCCGGTGAAGACCGACACCGGCCCGGTTATCTGGGGTGGCGTGGGCTGTAACGGCCAGCACGCCTACCACCAGTTGCTGCACCAGGGCACCCAGCTGATTCCGGCCGACTTCATCGTGCCGGTCGTGAGCTTCAACCCGGTGGCCGACCATCACCAGTGGCTGTATGCCAACTGCCTGTCGCAAAGCCAGGCGCTGATGCTGGGTAAAACCCGTGAGGAGGCTGAAGCCGAGCTGCGCGGCAAAGGCCTGAACGAAGCGGATATCGAGAAGCTCGCACCGCACAAGGTGATCCCGGGTAATCGCCCGAGCAACACCCTGGTGGTCGAACGTATCAGCCCTCGCCGCCTGGGCGCTCTGGTGGCGATGTACGAGCACAAGGTGTTCGTGCAGAGCGTGATCTGGGGTATCAATGCCTTCGACCAGTGGGGCGTTGAGCTGGGCAAGGAGCTGGGCAAGGGCGTTTACCAGCGCTTGGTCGGCAGCCTGGAAGAAAGCGCCGAAGATGGCTCCACCCAAGGGCTGATCAACTACTTCCGCGGCCGCCACCGCGGGTGATCTAAAGCCTGTACGCACCTCTTCGCGGGCAATCCCGCGAAGAGGCCTGCAAGGTTGAACACCTCTCCCAGCTACACTGTCCTATCGAATAGCCGTTGCAGTCCATCGCCCCTTACAAGAGCAGGACCACCCGCCATGTTCGATATCCGCAACTATCCCCAGGCTCTGGCCGTCAGCCAATCCGCCACCCTCACCCCCGACGAATACCATCGCCTGTACCGCCAGTCGGTCGACGATCCTGACACCTTCTGGGCCGAGCAGGCCAAACGCCTGGACTGGATCAAGCCCTGGTCGAGCGTGCAGCAATGCGACCTGAATACCGGCAAGGCCCGCTGGTTCGACGGTGCACAGCTCAACGTCAGCTATAACTGCATCGACCGCCATCTAGCCCAGCGCGGCGAGCAGACGGCCCTGCTGTGGGAAGGTGACGACCCAAAAGACTCCAAGGCCATCACTTACCGCGAGCTGCACCGCCAGGTCTGCCGCCTGGCCAATGCAATGAAGGCGCGCGGGGTCAAGAAAGGCGACCGGGTGTGCATCTACATGCCGATGATCCCCGAAGCCGCCTTCGCCATGCTCGCCTGCACCCGCATCGGGGCCATACATTCGGTAGTGTTCGGCGGTTTTTCCCCCGACGCCCTGCGCGACCGCATCCTCGACGCCGACTGCCGCACCGTGATCACCGCCGATGAGGGCGTGCGTGGCGGCAAGCGTGTCCCGCTGAAACAGAACGTCGACAAGGCCCTGGCCAGCTGCCCAGCGGTCAGCAGCGTGTTGGTGGTGCGCCGCACCGGCGGCGATGTCGCCTGGGCCGAAGGCCGCGACCTCTGGTACCACGAAGTAACGGAAAAGGCCGGCGACGACTGCCCCCCCGAGCCGATGGCGGCCGAAGACCCGCTGTTCATCCTCTATACCTCCGGCAGCACCGGCAAACCAAAAGGCGTGCTGCACACCACCGGCGGCTACCTGCTGCAAGCGACAATGACCTTCAAGGTAGTGTTCGACTACCGTGACGGCGAGGTTTTCTGGTGCACCGCCGATGTCGGCTGGGTTACCGGCCACAGCTACATCGTCTATGGCCCGCTGGCCAATGGCGCCATCTCGCTGATGTTCGAAGGCGTACCCAACTACCCGGACACTTCACGCTTCTGGCAGGTGGTGGACAAGCACCAGGTAAACATTTTCTACACCGCCCCGACCGCCCTGCGCGCATTGATGCGCGAGGGCTCCGCGCCGCTGCAGGGCACCTCGCGCAAGAGCCTGCGCTTGTTGGGCAGCGTCGGCGAGCCAATCAACCCTGAAGCCTGGGAGTGGTATTTCGAGGCGGTCGGGCAGAAGCGCTGCCCCATTGTCGATACCTGGTGGCAGACCGAAACCGGCGGCATCATGCTCACCCCGCTGCCCGGCTCGCAGGCACTCAAACCCGGTTGCGCCACACAGCCCATGTTTGGCGTGCAACCGGCGCTACTGGACGAAAAAGGCAAACTGATCGAAGGCCCCGGCGCTGGCCTTCTGGTCATCAAGGCCAGCTGGCCCGGGCAGATCCGTAGCGTCTATGGCGACCATCAGCGCATGGTCGACACCTACTTCAAACCCATGCCCGGCTACTACTTCACCGGCGACGGTGCCCGCCGCGACGCCGATGGCGACTACTGGATCACCGGGCGCATCGACGATGTGATCAACGTGTCCGGGCACCGCATAGGCACCGCCGAAGTAGAAAGCGCACTGGTGCTGCATGACAGCGTCGCCGAGGCAGCCGTGGTCGGTTACCCCCACGACCTCAAGGGCCAGGGCGTCTACGCCTTCGTCACGACCATGAATGGCGTGACGCCAGACGACACGCTAAAGGCCGAGCTGCTGGCACTGGTCAGCAAGGAAATCGGCAGTTTCGCCAAACCCGAGCTGATTCAGTGGGCGCCGGCGCTACCCAAGACGCGCTCAGGCAAGATCATGCGGCGTATACTGCGCAAAATCGCCTGCAACGAGCTGGACAACCTGGGCGATACCTCGACCCTTGCCGACCCCAGCGTGGTACAGGGCCTGATCGACAAACGCCTTAACCAGTAACCGGCGGCCGCTGTTCATGGCCGCCCCGCACCGCAGGTCGCCATGGAAGCCCTTCGTCGCCGTATCGAAACCCAGGTCATGAGCCTCACCGGGCTGGCCCTCGGCCAGCTCGACCTGGAATCGCCCAAGGGCGACCCTGGCCTGTTCGGCCCGCACAGCATCAGCTGGCGGGTGCATGGCGACTTCCCGAGCATGCTGGTCGGCGGCATCAGCGCCCTGATGCTGCAGCTGTTGCATCCGTTGGCCCTGGCCGGCGTGTGGGACCACTCCAATTTCCGCGAAGACCTGCTCGGCCGCCTGCGCCGCACCAGCCAGTTCATTTCCGGCACCACGTTCGGCGCCACGGGCGACGCCGAATGGCTGATCGACAAAGTGCGCACCATTCACCTGCAAGTTACCGGCACCGCGCCGGACGGCCGCCCCTATGCGGCCAGCGACCCGGACCTGCTGACCTGGGTGCATGTGGCGGAGGTCAGCAGTTTCCTCGCCGCTCATCTGCGTTACCGCAACCCGCAGCTGCCGCGCACCGAGCAGGATGCCTATTACAACGAAATCGCCCTGATCGCCGAGCGCCTTGGCGCCCGTGACGTGCCGCGTTCGTGCCAACAGGTGGAAGACTATCTGCAACGCATGCACCCCCAGCTGCACTGCGATGCGCGCAGCCATGAAGTGATACGAATCCTGCTCGATGCCCCTGCCCCCAGCCGCCTGGCACAGCCGGTGGGCAAGCTGATGCTGCACGCCGGTATCGACCTGCTACCGGGCTGGGCACAGGCCATGCTCGGCCTGCAACATGGGCCTTTGCAGCAGCGCCTGATTCGCCTGGGCCTCAGGCGCACAGCGCCAGTACTGCGCTGGGCAATGCGCGACGGCTCGGCGCACCGGGCCAAACGGCGCATGGGCATTGAGTGAGGTCAAATGGTCGCCCCTGCGGAACTGATTTAACGTGCCATACTCCAAGCACTCCTGCTTAGACAGACGAAGCGACACATGTACAAAGGATTGACTCGCGCCGCTGGCGCAATCGTGGCCCTGGTAGCCCTCTATAGCCTGCTCGGCTTCCTTATTCTCCCCGGTGTCGCGCTGCGCATCGCCAACCAGCAGTTGGCCCAGTACGCGACCGTGCCGGCCCACCTCGAGCGGATCGAACTCAACCCCTTCAGCCTCGAGCTGACGCTGTGGGGCCTGCAGATCGGCGAGCCGGGCAAAGAGCAAGTCGCGTTCGAGCGGTTGTACGCCAACCTCTCGCTCGACAGCCTGTGGACCAAAGCCCTGCACCTGGAAGCGATCGAACTCGACAAACCACGCAACGAAGTCCTGTTCGCCAAGGATGGGGCCCTCAACCTGACCGGGTTGTTCAAGCTGCCCGCCAGTGAGGCCAAACCTGACGAGCCGCCCAGCGACCCGTTCCCGTTGCGTATTGGCAGCATCAAGCTGGTCGACGGCTACCTGCACTTCGAGGACCAGCGCCCTAGCGAGCCGATCGAATTCCTCTACGACAACATGAACCTGGAGCTGAAAAACCTCAGCACCCTGCCCAACGACAATGCCGACATGTCCCTGGTGGCCCTTGGCCCCAACGGCGGGCGTATCGACTGGAAAGGCACCCTCAGCCTGGCGCCGATCGCCTCCGAAGGCACGCTGAAGGTCACCGAAGGCAAGATGAAGGCGTTCTGGCCCTATGTCCGTGACGCCGTGCCGCTGGTGCTGGAAGACGGCGTGATCAGCCTCGACACCCACTACAAGCTCAACCTCGCCCAGCAGACCGAGTTGCAACTGGACAACGCCTCCGTGCGCATCGCGCCGTTCGCCATCAAGGCGCCGGATGGCCGCCCGTTGGCACGCCTGGCCAGCCTGGAGGTGAGCGAAACCTCTGTCGATCTGGTCAAGCAACTGGTCACCGTGGGCAAGATCCGCAGCGAAAAACTGGAAACCTGGGCCGCACTGGAAAAGGACGGCCAACTCGACTGGCAGAAGCTGTTCGCCAGCCAACCGGCCAAGGCCACGCCGAAGGAAAAGGCCGAACCTGCCGCCGCCGAGCCTACGCCTGAAGAGAAAGCCGCCAAGGCGCCCAGCAAGCCCTGGCAAGTGCTGCTCAAGGATGTGCAACTGCGCAACTACCTGGTGCACCTGGCGGACCGCAGCCAGAAAGAACCGGTAGCCTTGGACATTGGCCCGCTCAACGCCGACCTGCAAGGTTTCGACAGCCTCAACCAGTCGCCCTTCACCCTCAAGCTCGACACCGGCGTGGGCAAGCAAGGCAAGCTGCAAGCGGCTGGCCAGGTCAACCTGGCGCCAATTTGGGCCAAGCTGGATGTGAGCACCCGTGACATCGACCTGCGCGTGGCCCAAGCCTACATCAGCCCGTTCATCCTGCTGGAGCTGCGCAGCGGCATGCTTTCCAGCGACCTCAAGGTAGACCTGAAGAACACCGCGCCGCTGGCGTTCAATGTCACCGGCAAGGCGCAAGTCAGCCAGTTGCACACCCTCGACACCATCAAAAGCCGCGACTTCGTCAAATGGCAGCAAGTGAACGTCGACGGCTTGTCCTACGTGCACGGCGATGCACTGTCGATCGACAAGGTAACCCTGCTGCAGCCCTATGCGCGTTTCATCATCAACGAAGACCGCACCACCAACGTCAATGACCTGCTGATCCCACAGCCGGCCGGCGCCCCGGCGAGCAACACGTCAAAGCAGGCCTCGGCCAGCAGCGGCAAGCCACTGGGCATTCACATCGGCCAGATCGACATCAACGACGGCTCGGCCAACTTCGCCGACCTGTCGCTCACCCCCAACTTCGCCACGGCCATCCAGCAGCTCAATGGCCAGATCGGCACCATCGACAACCGCAAGCCGCTGCCGGCCAAGGTGGACGTCAAGGGCAAGGTCGACCGCTACGCACCGGTTACCATCAAGGGCGCTCTCAACCCGTTCAACCCGTTGGCCAGCCTGGACATCGCCACCAGCTTCAAGCGCGTCGAGCTGACCACGTTGACGCCCTACTCCGGTAAATTTGCCGGCTTCCGCATCCGCAAAGGCCGGCTCAACCTCGACTTGCACTACCTGATCACCAACGGCCAGCTCAAGGCCGAGAACAAGGTCGTGGTGGAGCAGCTGCAACTGGGTGAAAAAGTCGACAGCCCGGACGCGGTCGACCTGCCGATCCGCCTGGCAGTGGCACTGCTTAAGGATACCGAGGGCAAGATCTCGATCGAACTGCCGGTCACCGGCGACCTCAACAACCCGCAGTTCAGCGTGATGCCGATTGTTTGGCAAACCCTGCGTAACCTGGTGCTGCGTGCGGCACAGGCACCGTTCAAGTTCATTGGTGGGCTGATTAGCGGCGGGGGCGCGGAAGACCTCGGCAACGTAGCGTTCGCCCCGGGTTCCAGCGAACTCAGCGGCGATGCCCAGTCGTCCCTGGACAAACTGGCATCAGCACTTAAGGAGCGCCCGGAACTGCGTCTGGAAATCGAAGGCACCAGCGCCCAGGCCAGCGATGGCCCGCTGATCGCCCAGCAACGCCTGGAGCGTGAGTACCAGGCTACCTGGTACAAGATCCTGCAGCGCCGTGGCGACAAAGTACCGGCCAATGCCTCGATGCTGGTGGTCGACGACAGCGACAAGCCGGCAATGCTTGAGGGCATCTATCGCACTCGCCTTAAACAGCAGCCGCCTGCCGAATGGGAGCAACTGGGCCGCGACGAGCGCACCGCCAAGCTACGTGAGGCCGTGATCAAGTCCTGGGCAGAGAGCACCGCACTGCTCCGTACCTTGGGCCAGGAGCGGGCCAGCAGTATCAAGGATTACCTGGTGGACAAGGGCAAGCTGGAAGATGACCGAGTGTACTTCATCGATACCAGCCTGGGGCAGCCTGAAAGCGATGGCCGGGTGGTGACGCCGATGCATCTGGATGCCGAATAATCGCTTAAGGCAGGCCCGGCCTCTTCGCGGGTTTACCCGCGAAGGGGCCCGATCAGGTGATATCAATTCAGGCACTCACTAACCGCTGCCCCGACACCGCCGGGTGATACAGCGGCTGCACCTTGTTCCCCGCCGGGTCCAGCAGGTGGAAGCTGCGCGCCCCATCACCATGGTTGAAAGGCCGGTCCAACAAGGTCACGCCATGGGCCTTGAAGTACTGGTACCAGGCCTCCAACTCCTCCACGCTGTCCACGATGAACCCGTAGTGATCCAGGGTCTGCAACCCATTGGCCGCCCCTGCCCCCCGCCCCAGCGACAAGTTGTCGTTACCGCAGGTGAGGTACACCAGGTCCTCGTTGGCGCGGTTCAGCACTTCCATGCCCAGCACATCGACGTAGAAACGCTCACACTCTTCAAGGTTGGGTACCAGCAAGGCGATGTGGCGCAGGCCATTCAGGCGGCCAGGGCGTGCAGGCAATTCGGACATTGGCGGGGCTCCATTTTTGTATACAATTCAAAACAGAATTTAAAACAAAAGGAGCGCTTTGTGTATAGCTTGTTTATCAAGACCCGAGTGAAGCCCGGCTGCGCCGAAGCTTTCCTGACCGCGATCAAAGTCAATGCCGCAGCTTCCGTCGCCAGCGAGCCAGGCTGCCTGGTGTTCGATGTGTCGCAGGACCGGTTCGACCCAGACGTGATCTACCTCTACGAAATCTATCGCGATGATGCGGCGTATGACGCGCACACCCAGACCGCACATTTCCGCGATAGCCGCCCATTGGTCGAGCCCCTGATCGCCGAACAGGAATGCTTCGAAAGCGATGTGATCACGCGCAACCCGATGTACTAGCTGAGATGAAAAAGCCCCGGCTCAGGCCGGGGCTTTGTGCATAAGTGGCCAAATCCGTTTGGCCGACGGGACATTCCTTATTCGGATTTCAGGCCATCAGCCGAAACGGCCTGCACACCTTTGATCTTCTTGGCGATGGCAACAGCCATCTCTTTCTGTGCATCGGTCACCGCCACATCGGACGACAGCGACACGACACCCTTGTTGGTTTCGACTTTGATGTCGCTGCCAGGCACACCTTTCTCGGTCATCAGGTCAGCCTTCACCTTGGTGGTGATCCAGGTGTCGGAGGTAGCTTCCTTGGCTTTGGTCACCTCACCAGCCGCCAGTGTCATCGGCGCCTGGGTGGATTGCTGGGCGAATGCCGCGTTAGCCATGGTCAGGGTCAGAGCGGTAGCAGTAGCGGCAGCAATGGCGAACTTCTTCATGTGGGTCACTCCTGTTTTTCGAAAGGTCTGCGCCGTATGTCCTGGCGTCAGGTATGAGGGTAGTTGCATGTGCTGTGCCAGCTTTACCGCTTCGCTTGAACCTTTATAAATCAATGACTTAGCTAAACGCCATCACTTGAGCGTTCGTGCATTTTGCAATCAGCGTGGGAAACCTGCATGCAAGATGCAAGTCCGCTAAAGGTTCCCGTCGCGCATGAAAAAAGGGCCCCGAAGGGCCCTTTCCGTGTTGCGTGCAACCGTCGCTTAAACGCCCGAGGCCTTGGCCGCGGCTACGTCCTTGATCGACAGCTTGATACGGCCGCGGTTGTCCACGTCCAGTACCAGCACTTCGACTTCCTGGCCTTCTTTGAGGATGTCGGTGACTTTCTCGACGCGAGCATCGCTCAGCATGGAGATGTGCACCAGGCCGTCCTTGCCAGGCAGGATGTTGACGAAGGCGCCGAAGTCGACGATGCGCTCAACCTTGCCGACGTAGATCTTGCCGATCTCGGCCTCTGCGGTGATGCCCAGGATGCGCTGCTTGGCAGCCTCTGCCGCTTCCTTGGTTTCGCCGAAGATCTTGATCGAGCCGTCGTCTTCGATGTCGATCGAGGCCTTGGTCTCTTCGCAGATGGCGCGAATGGTGGCGCCGCCTTTGCCGATAACGTCACGAATCTTGTCGGTATCGATCTTCATCGCGATCATGGTCGGGGCGTTGGCCGACAGTTCGGTACGCGACTGGCCAATGATCTGGTTCATCTGACCGAGGATGTTCAGGCGCGCTTCCAGGGCTTGGCCCAGGGCGATTTCCATGATCTCTTCAGTGATGCCGTTGATCTTGATGTCCATCTGCAGCGCGGTCACGCCCTTGGCGGTACCGGCTACCTTGAAGTCCATGTCGCCCAGGTGGTCTTCGTCACCCAGGATGTCGGTCAGGACCGCGAACTTCTCGCCTTCCTTGACCAGGCCCATGGCGATACCGGCAACCGGTGCCTTCATCGGCACACCAGCGTCCATCAGCGCCAGGGAAGCACCACAGACCGAAGCCATGGAGCTGGAGCCGTTGGATTCGGTGATTTCCGAAACCACGCGAATGGTGTACGGGAACACGTCAGCGGCAGGCAGCATGGCCTGAACCGAACGACGGGCCAGACGGCCGTGGCCGATTTCGCGACGGCCAGCACCGCCCATACGGCCACACTCACCTACCGAGAACGGCGGGAAGTTGTAGTGCAGCATGAAGGGGTCTTTCTTCTCGCCTTCGAGGGTATCCAGCAGCTGGGCGTCACGGGCAGTACCCAGGGTCGCAACGACCAGGGCCTGGGTTTCGCCACGGGTGAACAGCGCCGAACCGTGAGTCTTCGGCAGCACGCCGACTTCGATGTTCAGCGGGCGAACGGTCTTGGTGTCGCGACCGTCGATACGTGGCTTGCCGTTTACGATGTTTTCGCGAACGGTGCGGTATTCGATTTCGCCGAAGATTTCTTTCACTTCGGAAGCCGAAGGCTGGCCTTCTTCACCGGAGAACTTGGCGATCGCCTGATCGCGCAGCTCGCCCAGACGCGCATAGCGGTCGGCCTTGACGGTGATGGTGTAGCCCTGCGAAACCGCTTCGCCGAACTCGGCGCGGATAGCGTTGAACAGCTCCGTGTTGGCAACTGCAGGTTTCCAGTCCCAGGTCGGCTTGGCAGCTTCGGCGGCCAGCTCTTTGACAGCCTGGATCACAGCCTGGAATTCGTCGTGGGCGAACAGTACAGCGCCCAGCATCTGGTCTTCGGTCAGCTCTTGAGCTTCCGATTCAACCATCAGTACGGCGTCGGCGGTACCGGCAACGACCATGTCCAGGCTCGAGGCAGCCAGTTGCTCGTAGGTCGGGTTCAGCAGGTAGCCGGTGCTTTCGTGGAAAGCAACGCGAGCGGCGCCGATCGGGCCTTCGAACGGGATGCCGGAAATGGCCAGGGCAGCCGAGGTACCGATCATCGCAGCGATGTCCGGGTCGGTCTTCTTGCTGGTGGAAACCACGGTGCAGACAACCTGCACTTCGTTCATGAAGCCTTCCGGGAACAGCGGACGGATCGGACGGTCGATCAGGCGCGAGGTCAGCGTCTCTTTCTCGGAAGGACGGCCTTCACGCTTGAAGAAGCCACCCGGGATCTTGCCGGCGGCGTAGGTCTTTTCCTGGTAGTGAACCGACAGGGGGAAGAAGCCCTTGCCTGGATCAGCCTGTTTGGCGCCTACCACAGTCACCAGCACGGTGACGTCGTTGTCGACGGTAACCAGCACGGCGCCGGTTGCCTGACGGGCGATACGGCCCGTTTCGAGAGTAACGGTCGATTGACCGAACTGGAAAGTCTTGATTACCGGGTTCACGGTTTCCTACCTTTTTCAGTGGCTCTTGGGGGAACTGGTTTCTTGCGAATTCTTGGGCAGAACGGGGAATCGGCCCCATTGACCGTCCAGATACAACACGAGGTTGGGAGCCTGGCTGAAGAGCGGAAAACCGCTCAACTTCACCAGGCTGCCAACCTCGGAGATACGCATGACATGCTCATAGACAACGCTGCCAGGCAGCGTTGCCAATGCATGAGACACGCCATGCACACCACTGACCAGGCCGCTATTAGCGACGCAGGCCCAGGCGACCGATCAGGGCGCTGTAACGAGTGGTGTCTTTGCCCTTCAGGTAGTCCAGCAGCTTACGACGCTGGTTTACCATACGGATCAGGCCACGACGCGAGTGGTGGTCTTTACCGTTGGCCTTGAAGTGGCCTTGCAGCTTGTTGATGTTCGCGGTCAGCAGAGCAACCTGAACTTCTGGGCTACCAGTGTCGCCAGCGGCTTGCTGGAAGTCGGTAACGATTTGAGCTTTTTCTTCAACGCTGAGGGCCATTTGGCTTCTCCTGATAACGGATCCCGCATGCGGGGTCCAATAGGCCAGGGACAAATCCCTGTATTAATAAAAAAGGTGTGACCGTGCCTACTGACAGCCACCCTTGATTCCGTGAGACCCGGCAACAGCCTGGCCCCGCGGTTTCGGTCATTCCGACCGAATCAGCCGACGCGGCGCAATGCGCCCGTCTTCGCTCACTTCACCGATACCGATGAAGCGCGCATTATGATCCTGTACCCGGACCATGCCAAATTGTGGCGCGTCCGGCGCGCGTACCGCCTGCCCATGCAGCCAGTAGAACGCACTGTGTTCCGACAGGCTGACCATCGGCCAGTCCTGCAGCCCGCTGTCAGATGGCATCAGGAAGCGGTCGAGCGCTTCGTTGCCACCGTCGGCATGGGCCTGTTCGAGTTCCTCGAGGGTAACCGTCTGTGCCAGCGCGAAGGGCCCGGCCTGGGTCCTGCGCAGCTCGGCGACATAAGCGCCGCAGCCTAGGGCTTCACCGATATCCTCCACCAGGGTGCGGATATAGGTGCCTTTGCTGCATCCTACGCTCAACCGTGCACGGGTGCCTTCGCACTCGAGCAACTCCAAGCGGTTAATAGTAACAGAACGCGCCTCGCGCTCCACTACCTCTCCTGCACGCGCCAGTTTGTACAGCGGCTGGCCATCACGCTTGAGCGCCGAGTACATGGGCGGTATCTGGCTGATGGGGCCACGAAAACGTGGCAGCAGCGCCTCGATATCGGCGCGACCAACGGTCACGTCGCGAGTCTGCAGTACCTCGCCCTCGGCATCGCCGGTGTTGGTAGTCTGCCCCATCTGCATGACGGTTTCGTAGCCCTTGTCGGAATCGAGCAAGTACTGCGAAAACTTGGTCGCCTCGCCGAAGCACAGCGGCAGCACGCCGGTTGCCAACGGATCGAGGCTACCGGTGTGGCCGGCCTTTTCCGCATTGAGCAGCCAGCGCACCTTTTGCAGGGCGGCGTTGGACGTGAAGCCCAGCGGCTTGTCGAGCAGGATGATGCCGCTGACATTGCGGCGGATACGTTTGACCTGGGCCACCACTTACTCCTTGGTGCCCGACTCGTCGGCATCCTTGTGCAGGCGGTCTTCGGCCACTGCACGCTCGATCAGCGCCGACAGGTGCACACCACGGCTGACACTTTCATCGAAGTGGAAGTGCAGCTGCGGCACGCTGCGCAGTTGCATCGAACGCCCCAGGTGCAGACGCAGGAAGCTGGCAGCGCTGTTCAATGCCTTGAGCGACTGCTGCACGGCGTCCGGGGTTTCCTCGCCCATGACGGTGATGAACACCTTGGCATGGCCCAGGTCACGGCTGACGTCCACGGCGGTGATGGTCACCAGACCGACGCGTGGGTCCTTGACTTCGCGACGGATCAGTTCGGCCAGCTCGCGCTGCATCTGATCGCCAATACGTTGGGTACGGCTATATTCTTTGGCCATTCTTGCTACCTGTAACTTAAAGCGGCAAACGCCCGGACAGACGAATGCCTGACCGGGCGCTACCTGAAGAGGTACCGCAAGCCGCCCTGTAGCGGGCGCTTGCGGCTCGCTCGCCCTTAAAGGGTACGAGCCACCTGGACTTTCTCGAAGACTTCGATCTTGTCGCCGACCTTGACGTCGTTGTAGCTCTTGACGCCAATACCGCACTCCATGCCCGAACGCACTTCGGAGGCGTCGTCCTTGAAGCGACGCAGCGATTCCAGCTCGCCTTCGAAGATCACAACGTCGTCGCGCAGTACGCGGATCGGACGGTTGCGGTAAACGGTACCCTCGATGACCATACAGCCAGCGATGGCGCCGAACTTCGGCGAACGGAACACGTCACGCACTTCGGCGACACCCAGGATGTTCTCGCGAACATCGCTGCCGAGCATGCCGGTCAGGGCCTTCTTGACGTCTTCGATGATGTCGTAGATCACGTTGTAGTAACGCATATCCAGACCTTCTTGCTCGACGATCTTGCGCGCACCGGCATCGGCACGCACGTTGAAGCCGAACAGTACTGCGTTCGAAGCCAGTGCCAGGTTGGCGTCGCTTTCGGTGATACCACCGACGCCACCACCAATCACACGCACCTGCACTTCGTCGTTGCCCAGGCCGCCAAGCGAGCCCTGCAGTGCTTCCAGAGAACCACGCACATCGGTCTTGAGAACGATGTTGAGGGTTTTCTTCTCTTCCTGACCCATGGTCTCGAAGATGTTTTCCAGCTTGCCGGCGTGAGCACGGGCCAGCTTGACCTCGCGGTACTTGCCTTGACGGAACAGGGCAACTTCACGGGCTTTCTTCTCGTCGGCAACCACGGACAGCTCGTCACCGGCTTCCGGGGTACCGTCCAGGCCGAGGATTTCGACCGGGATCGACGGGCCGGCTTCCTTCACAGGCTTGCCGTTCTCGTCGAGCATGGCACGCACGCGGCCATAGTTGGAACCGCACAGAACCATGTCGCCCTGACGCAGGGTACCGTCCTGAACCAGGATGGTCGCCACTGGGCCACGGCCCTTGTCCAGGCGCGATTCGACGACCACGCCACGACCTGGGGCGGTCGGGGTTGCAGTCAGTTCGAGGATCTCGGCCTGCAGCAGGACAGCTTCGAGCAGTTCGTCGACGCCGGTACCCATCTTCGCCGAAACCTTGACGAACGGAGTGTCACCACCCCAGTCCTCGGAGGTTACGCCTTCGACGGACAGTTCGTTGCGGATGCGATCGAGGTCAGCACCTGGCTTGTCGATCTTGTTCACCGCAACCACCAGCGGAACGCCAGCTGCCTTGGCATGCTGAACGGCTTCGCGGGTTTGAGGCATCACGCCGTCGTCCGCTGCCACCACCAGGATGACGATGTCGGTCGCCTTGGCACCGCGTGCACGCATCTGGGTGAAAGCTGCGTGGCCCGGGGTGTCGAGGAAGGTGACCATACCGCGGTCGGTTTCCACGTGGTAGGCACCGATGTGCTGGGTGATACCACCGGCTTCGCCAGCGGCAACCTTGGCACGACGGATGTAGTCGAGCAGCGAGGTCTTACCATGGTCAACGTGACCCATGACAGTAACCACCGGTGCACGCGACTCGGTCTGGCCTTCGAATTTCAGCGATTCGGCCAGGGAGTCTTCCAGCGCGGTGTCGCTGACCAGGGTGACCTTGTGGCCCAGCTCTTCTGCGATCAGCTGAGCGGTTTCCTGGTCGAGCACCTGGTTGATGGTGACCGGAGTACCCATCTTGAACATGAACTTGACCACTTCAGCGCCCTTGACGGACATCTGGTTGGCCAGCTCGGAGACCGTGATGGTCTCGCCGATGGTCACGTCACGGATGACGGGGCCAGTCGGGTTCTGGAAGCCGTGCTGATTACGCTTTTTCAGCTTGCCCTTGCCGCCACGACCACGACGAGCGCCATCGCTCTCTTCGTCGGTAGTGCGCGGAGCAGCACGCGGAGTCGGCGCCTTTTCCTTCTCCTTGACCTTGACCTTGATCGACACACGAGGCGCCTCGCCACGACGACGGTCGTCATCGCGAGTACGGCTTTCGTTGCGACGGGTCTCGTCCTTCTTGCGCTCGGCAGCACGGGCTGCAGCGTCTTCGGAGGCCGGAGCGTCGGCGACTACCGGGGCCGGGGCAGCGGCAGGAGCCGGCTCTGGCTTGGCGGCAGGCGCAGGGGCGGCTACAGCGGAGTCGGCCGCCTGACGACGGGCTTGCTCTTCGTTGCGCTGGCGAACTTCGGCCTCGACCTTGTCGCGAGCGGCATTTTCAGCCGCGCGGCGCTCATCCAGCTCACGCTTCTGCTCAGCCTGGATTTCTTCCGGGCTGCGCTGCACGAAAACTTTCTTCTTGCGTACTTCTACGCTGATGCTCTTGCTACCGGCGACACGCAGGGTGCTGGTGGTTTTGCGCTGCAAGGTAATCTTGCGCGGCTCTTCCGCCTTGCTCTTGTGGCTGCTTTTCAAATGAGTCAGCAGGGTCTGCTTCTCATTGTCGGTCACTACCTGACCGGCGTCGGTGTGCGGCAGACCTGCCTCACGCATCTGCTGCAGCAGGCGCTCTACCGGTGCCTCGACCTCTTGGGCCAGTTCTTTCACCGTGACTTGCGTCATGCACTTCTCTCCTCAGGCCGCGCCTAATTACTCGAACCAGTGGGCTCGGGCGGCCATGATCAACTTGCCGGCACGCTCTTCGTCGATGCCGTCGATGTCGAGCAGATCGTCGATCGACTGCTCGGCCAGGTCTTCGCGGTTAACCACGCCGCGCACCGCCAGTTCAGCCGCCAGGTCCTTGTCCATGCCCTCGAGGGAGAGCAGGTCTTCGGCCGGGTGGGCGTCTGCCAGTTTTTCTTCGGTAGCGATGGCCTTGGTCAACAAACGGTCCTTGGCTCGAGCGCGGAGCTCATTGACGATATCTTCGTCAAAGCCATCGATGTTGAGCATTTCTTCCAACGGTACGTAGGCAATTTCTTCGAGGCTGGTGAAGCCTTCGTCGACCAGCACTTGGGCCAGCTCCTCGTCGACTTCCAGTTCATCGATGAAATTGCGCAGGATGTCACCGGTTTCGGCCTGTTGCTTGGCCTGGATGTCCTTCTCGGTCATCACGTTCAGGGTCCAGCCGGTCAACTGACTGGCCAGGCGAACGTTCTGACCGCCACGGCCAATGGCCTGGGCCAGGTTGTCCTCGGCGACGGCGATGTCCATGGCATGGGCATCTTCATCAACGATGATCGCCGCGACTTCGGCCGGCGACATGGCGTTGATGACGAACTGCGCCGGGTTATCGTCCCACAGGACGATATCCACACGCTCACCACCCAGCTCCCCGGATACGGCCTGGACGCGCGAACCACGCATGCCGATGCAGGCACCTTGCGGGTCGATACGCTTGTCCTTGGAGCGGACGGCGATCTTGGCTCGCGAACCCGGATCACGGGAAGCAGCCATGACTTCGATGAGGCCCTCGGCGATTTCCGGCACTTCAATGCGGAAAAGCTCGATCAGCATCTGCGGCGCGGTGCGCGACAGAATCAGCTGTGGGCCACGGTTTTCAGTGCGAATTTCCTTGAGCAGCGCACGCAGGCGCACGCCAACACGGAAGGTTTCGCGCGGAATGATGTCTTCGCGAGCCAGCAAGGCCTCGGCATTGTTGCCCAGGTCAACGATGACGTTGTCGCGGGTAACCTTTTTAACGGTACCGGAGATGATCTCGCCCACGCGTTCGCGGTAGGCATCGACCACCTGGGCGCGCTCGGCCTCACGGACCTTCTGCACGATGACCTGCTTGGCGGTCTGGGCGGCGATACGACCGAACTCGATGGACTCGATCTTCTCCTCGATCACGTCACCGACCTTGGCTTCAGGGTGGGTGTCCTTGATCTTGTCCAGCCAGGTCTCGATTGCCGGATCATCAAGATCGGCTTCGTCGACCACGGTCCAACGACGGAAAGTCTCGTAGCTACCGGTGTGGCGATTGATTTCCACACGCAGGTCGACTTCGTCTTCAAAACGTTTTTTGGTTGCAGTGGCCAGGGCCACTTCCAGCGCTTCGAAAATGACGCCGGGCGGTACACCTTTTTCGTTGGATACCGATTCAACAACCAGCAGTACTTCTTTGCTCATCGTACGCCTCGCCTTGCGCAAGCCATTGGGCCCGGATAGTCCGCCGGGCCCGGCACGTCTCAGTCAAAACTGGGAATAATATTGGCCTTGTCGATCGAGTCGATCGGTAACAGGAACTCTTGGTTGTCCACCTGGACCACCACATCCTGCTCCTCCACACCACGGAGAAGGCCCTGGAAGTTACGACGACCCTCGAAGGGTGAGCGCAGCTTGATCTTCACTTGTTCGCCGGCATGCGAGGCAAACTGTTCCAGAGTGAACAGTGGGCGATCCATGCCTGGAGAAGACACCTCGAGGGTGTACTCACTGCTGATTGGATCTTCCACATCGAGGATTGCGCTGGCCTGACGACTGACCGCTTCGCAGTCCTCCACCAGAATGCCGCCTTCCTTGTCGATGTAGATGCGCAGTACCGAATGCTTACCCTGGGAAACGTATTCGATCCCCCAGCACTGATAGCCCAGACCCTCGACAACCGGGGCCAACAAGGCCTGCAACTGTTCTAGCTTGCTCGACACCTGAACCCCCTCGTGCATGCTGTGCAAATAAAAAATGGGCGAAGCGCCCATCCCTGAAAGCGCCGTTGGACAACGACGCCGAAAACTGTTCGGTTAGCAAAAAGCCCCTGAAAAGGGGCTCCGCTGAAGCTGGTTGCGGGGGCTGGATTTGAACCAACGACCTTCGGGTTATGAGCCCGACGAGCTACCAAGCTGCTCCACCCCGCGACAAAGCTGGGGCAAAAGTATAAGACCGAACCCTACTGAGGGTCAAATCCAAACATTCACCTACAAGAAAGCCCGCTAAAGCGGGCTCTCAAGCTTTAATTGGTACCGAGAAGGGGACTCGAACCCCTACACCCTATGGGCACAACCACCTCAAGGTTGCGTGTCTACCAATTCCACCACCTCGGCAATACTACTACTTGAAACCCGTTACTTCTGCTCTTCTGCCGGAGGAGGTACATCACCCGTGTTATTGGTGGTTTCGCTCTTCTGCTGTTGGAGCACCGGTACATCATCATTAACTGCCGGTTTTTGCGGCTCTTTCACTTCTAGCACTGCTGGATCTGGAAGACCTGCTTGGCTAAGCTGGTGAGCTTGTTGCTTCGCGAAGTATCCTAACCCAAGTGCTGTCAAAAAGAAAGTGGCAGCGAGTATAGCAGTTAATTTACTTAGGAACGTTGCAGAGCCTTGGCTCCCGAACACGGTGTTTGAGGCACCCGCGCCGAAAGATGCACCTGCTTCAGCACCTTTACCCTGTTGCAACAGAACCAGCACTACAAGCGACAGCGCTGCCAACAGATGAAAAACAACGATGACTGTTTCCAGCATTTGTTCAGTTTCCTGCGGCGCGACAAATTGCACCGAATTCGTCTGCGTTCAGGGAAGCCCCACCAATGAGACCCCCATCGATATCCGGCATGCCGAACAGTTCGGCCGCATTGGCCGCCTTCACGCTGCCGCCGTAGAGCAACTGCACCTTCGCAGCTACTTCAGCATCTTCTGCCGCCAACTGGCCGCGGATGGCGGCGTGCACATCCTGGGCCTGCTGTGGCGTGGCCGTAAGGCCAGTGCCGATGGCCCATACAGGCTCATAGGCGATTACTGCATTGGCAAAAGCCTTAACACCGAATGCTTCGATGATACTGCTTAGTTGACGCCCGACAACTTCAAGCGTTTTGCCAGCCTCGCGCTCTTCAAGGGTTTCCCCGATGCAAAGCACTGGCTTCAAACCTTTGGCCTGGGCCGCTGCAAACTTGCGATTGAGCACTTCGTCGGTTTCACCAATGACTTGGCGACGCTCCGAGTGACCAATCAACACCAACTTGCAACCTGCTTCAACCAGCTGCTCCGGAGCAACTTCCCCGGTCAGCGCACCCTGTTCGGGTTGTACAGCAGAATTCTGTGCGCCGACAGTAATTTCTTTACCCGCCAAGCCATCGATCACTTGATTGATGAACAGGGCTGGTGGAAATACCGCGACTTCCACTCCGCTCGGCAAGGCGAGATTGCTCAAGCCTTCGGTCAGCTCAGCGACGCTAGCGCGGGTACCGTGCATCTTCCAGTTACCAGCTACCATAGGGCGACGCATGCTTTACCTCGTCGGTCAAAGTGGGCGCAGATCTTACCCAACCAGATCTGCGCTGGCAAGCGCCATCAGACACAAACTTCGCCAACCAGTTTGGCCAGTGCTTCAGCATGGCCACGCACCTGGGTTTCGTCTTCGCCTTCGACCATGACCCGCACCAGCGGCTCGGTACCAGACTTGCGCAACAGCACACGACCGCGACCGGCCAACGCTTCAGTGACCTTGGCACTGGCATCCTTGACGGCCGGGTGCTCCAGCGGGTCGACCTTGCTGGCGCCGAAGCGCACGTTGATCAACACCTGCGGGCACTTGCGCAGCGCCTGACGGGCCTGCGCCAAGGTTTCGCCACGGCGCTTGAGCGCCATCAGCACCTGCAAAGCGGCAATGATCGCGTCACCGGTGGTGGTGTGGTTGCAGCACACGACATGGCCGGAGTTTTCGCCACCAACCAGCCACTCGCGCTCCAGCAGCTCAGCCATGACATAACGGTCGCCGACCTTGGCCCGCACGAACGGGATATCCAGGTCTTTCAGTGCAAGCTCCAGGCCCAGGTTGCTCATCAGCGTGCCGACTACCCCACCTTGCAGCTTGCCACGATCGTGCAAGTCGCGAGCAATGATGAACAGCAGTTCGTCACCGTCGACGATGGCGCCGGTGTGGTCGACCATCAGCACCCGATCACCGTCGCCATCGAAGGCAATGCCAAGGTCGGCATGGCCCACCAGCACGGCAGCCTGCAGCGATTCGATGTGGGTCGAGCCGCAGCCTTCGTTGATGTTCAGGCCGTCTGGTTGCGCATGCAGCACGGTCACATCGGCACCCAACTCGCGGAACACGCTTGGCGCGACCTTGTAGGTGGCGCCGTGGGCGCAATCGACCACCAGCTTGAGGCCATCGAAGCTGGTGCTGCTCGGCACGCTGCTCTTGCAGAATTCGATGTAGCGGCCCGCCGCGTCGTTGATGCGCGACACCTTGCCCAGCTTGCTCGAATCGACAACCGTCATCGGCTGGTCGAGCAGTTCCTCGATCATCAGCTCGACTTCGTCAGGCAGCTTGGTGCCCTGACCGGAGAAGAACTTGATGCCGTTGTCTTCGTGCGGGTTGTGCGAGGCACTGATGACAATGCCCGCCTGGGCATGGAATGTGCGCGTCAGGTAGGCGATGGCCGGTGTAGGCATTGGCCCCAGCAGCATGACATCGGCACCCGCGGCGGCCAGGCCGGCTTCGAGCGCGGACTCGAACATGTAACCGGAGATACGCGTGTCCTTGCCCACCAGCACCCGGCAATGGCCCTGCTTGCGGAACGCCATGCCGGCCGCCCAGCCAAGCTTCAGCATGAAGTCAGGCGTGATCGGGTATTCGCCGACGCGGCCACGAATGCCGTCGGTACCAAAGTATTTTCTGCTCATAGGGACTCCAATGTTCTTATTCGGCGTTTTGCACTGCAGCGATCATGCGCACTACATCGACAGTTTCAGCCACGTCATGGACACGAAGTATGCTCGCCCCCTTGGTCATGGCCAACGCCGCCAGCGCAAGGCTGCCGTACAAGCGCTCGCCGACCGGACGTTCCAGCGTCAGGCCGATCATGCTCTTTCGTGAAACACCCACCAGCAGTGGGCGCCCAAGGCGATAGAGCGCTTCCATGTGCTTGAACAGGCTCAGGTTGTGCGCCAGTGTCTTGGCGAAACCAAAGCCCGGATCAAGAATGATTCTGTTTGAATCGATGCCCGCCGCCGAACAGGCGGCCATCCGCTGCTCAAGATAACGCGCAACGTCGGCGGTCACATCTTCGTAATGCGGGTCATCCTGCATGTTACCCGGCTCGCCACGCATGTGCATGAGGCACACCGGCAGGCCAGTATCGGCCGCGGCGTCCAGAGCGCCATCGCGCTCCAGGGCGCGCACGTCATTGATCAGCCCGGCGCCTAGACGCGCGGACTCGCGGATGACGGCAGGCGTCGAGGTATCGACCGAGATGACCACGTCAAGGCGACTATTGATCGCCTCAACCATTGGCGCCACCCGCTCCAGCTCTTCGGTCACCGATACTGCGCGTGCGCCCGGCCGCGTGGACTCGCCGCCGATGTCGATCAGCGTAGCGCCGGCGGCAACCATTGCCTCGGCATGGCGCAGGGCCTCGTCACGCTGACTGAAGCGCCCGCCATCGGAGAAGGAATCGGGGGTGATATTGAGAATACCCATGACATGGGTACGTGACAAATCAAGAACCCGGTTGCCGCAAGGCAACCGGGTCGGGTACTGCACTGAGCTCATAGATGCCCTTAGTGTTGAGCTGCTGGGCCGCCGATTGGCGATTCCGGACGATCATTCTGGGCCGCAGGCGTACCCGAGTCCTTGTCATCGTCCCAGTCACGCGGCTCGCGTGGCGTACGCCCAGCCATGATGTCGTCGATCTGATCGGCATCGATGGTTTCGTACTTCATCAACGCTTCGGTCATCGCTTCAAGCTTGTCTCGATTCTCGATCAGCAGCTGCTTGGCAGTGGCGTAGCACTGATCGATGATGCTGCGCACTTCGGAGTCGATCAGCTTGGCAGTCTCGCCGGACACACTGGCGTGCTGGCTGCCGGCGCTACGACCGAGGAATACCTCACCCTCTTCTTCTGCGTACATCAGCGGGCCGAGTTTTTCCGACAAGCCCCACTTGGTCACCATGTTTCGGGCGATCTGGCTGGCACGCATGATGTCGTTGGACGCACCGGTAGTCACGCCATCGAAGCCCAGGGTCATTTCTTCGGCGATACGACCACCGTACAGCGAACAGATCTGGCTGATGAGCGCGCGCTTGGACAGGCTGTAACGGTCTTCTTCCGGCAGGAACATGGTCACGCCCAAGGCACGACCGCGCGGAATGATCGAAACCTTGTAGACCGGGTCGTGCTCTGGCACCAGGCGACCAACGATGGCATGGCCAGCCTCGTGGTAGGCAGTGTTACGTTTTTCTTTCTCGGACATGACCATGGTCTTGCGCTCGGCGCCCATCATGATCTTGTCCTTGGCCAGTTCGAACTCTTTCATTTCGACCAGGCGCTTGTTGGAGCGTGCGGCAAACAGCGAAGCCTCGTTGACCAGGTTGGCCAGGTCGGCACCGGAGAAGCCTGGGGTACCACGGGCAATGACCGCCGGGTTGACGTTCTCGCCAACCGGTACTTTGCGCATGTGCACCTTGAGGATCTGTTCGCGACCACGGATATCCGGCAGGCCGACCACCACCTGGCGGTCGAAGCGACCCGGACGCAGCAGCGCAGGGTCGAGTACGTCCGGACGGTTGGTAGCAGCGATAACGATGATGCCATCGTTCATCTCGAAGCCGTCCATCTCCACCAGCAACTGGTTGAGGGTTTGCTCACGCTCGTCGTGACCGCCGCCCATGCCGGCGCCACGGTGGCGACCAACGGCGTCGATCTCGTCGATGAAGATGATGCACGGGGCGTGCTTCTTGGCCTGCTCGAACATGTCGCGCACACGGCTGGCACCGACACCGACGAACATCTCCACGAAGTCCGAACCGGAAATGGTGAAGAACGGCACTTTCGCTTCGCCAGCAATGGCCTTGGCCAGCAAGGTCTTACCGGTACCGGGCGGGCCAACCATCAGCACACCACGTGGAATGCGGCCACCCAGGCGCTGGAACTTGCCTGGATCGCGCAGGAACTCGACCAGCTCGCCAACCTCTTCCTTGGCTTCGTCGCAGCCGGCAACGTCGGCCAGCGTGGTCTTGACCTGGTCTTCGGACAGCAGGCGCGCCTTGCTCTTGCCAAAGCTCATCGGCCCGCCCTTTCCGCCTGCGCCGCCTTGCATCTGGCGCATGAAGAACATGAACACGGCAATGATCACCAGGATCGGGAAGCTCGCCACCAACAGCTGCGTCCAGATGCTCTGCTGCTCAGGCTGCTTGCCTTCGACAACCACATGGTTGTCGACCAGGTCGCCGATCAGGCCATTGTCGGTAATGGCCGGACGCACGGTCTTGAAGCTGTCGCCGTCGGCGCGCTTGCCGGTAATGATGTAGCCGTCTACGGTCACACGCTCGACCTTGCCATCCTTGACCTGCTGGATGAAGTCGGAGTAGTTGAGGGTCTGCGGCTCGTTAGGGCTGGAGAAGTTGTTCATCACTGTCACCAGGACAGCTGCGATGATCAACCACAGGATCAGATTCTTTGCCATGTCGTTCAATTCGCTACCCTCTGAGGCCGGCGCACGACGCAGCCGTGCCTCGCATGATATTCATCGCCCTAACTTACTACATTACCTACGCAGCCGCAGGCACCGTCTGTAACCCTTTGTGAAAGCTAGACTACACGAAGTTCGGACGATCCTGACGCAGTGGCCGATTGGAATTAACTATCGGCCACCCCGCTTCACACCTTTCATGCCCCTTTGAAGCCTCTGCCCAACAGGTATTGCTCACGGGAGCGATCCCGCGACGAAGATGGCTTGCGCATTTGCACTTTGTCGAACTTGCTGCGCACGTCCTTCAGGTACACGTCAAAACCTTCGCCCTGGAAAATCTTGATCAGGAAGTCGCCGCCGGGCTTGAGTACGCGGGTCGCCAGATCGAGGGCCAGCTCACAGAGGAACATGGCACGCGGTATGTCCACCGCGGGCGTACCACTCATATTGGGGGCCATGTCGGAAATCACAAGGTCTACGTGCGAATCGCCGACCGCCTCGAGAATGCGCTGCAGCACTTCATCGTGAGTGAAGTCACCCTGAATGAAGGTCACATCAGCGATCGAGTCCATTTCCAGAATGTCGGAAGCGATCAGGCGACCCTGGCCACCAATCAGACGACTGGTCACCTGGGACCAGCCACCAGGCGCGGCGCCGAGGTCGATCACACTCATGCCAGGGCGGATCAGACGGTCCTTCTCCTGGATCTCCAGCAGTTTGTAGCTCGCACGCGAGCGGTAGCCATCCTTCTGCGCCTGCTTCACAAAAGGGTCGTTAAAATGCTCTCGCAGCCAGTTGGCGCTGCTTTTGGAACGTTGTACCACGGGGCACCTCGATGATATGCGTCGTGATTGACTGGGCGGAGCCGGTGGCCCTCGGGTAAAATGCCGGTCAATTTTACAGAATCAGACGGAAAGGGTCAGATTATGCCGCTCAATAACGAGCAGAAGAAGCAATACAAGTCCATTGGTCATGACCTGAAGCCGGTCCTGATCGTTGCTGGCAACGGTTTGAATGAAGGCGTCATCGCCGAATTGGAGCGCGCGCTGGTCGACCATGAGCTGATCAAGGTCGAAATTCGCTCGGAAGACCGCGAAGAACGTGCCGAAACCATTGCAGAACTGTGCAAGGCCGGCCGTGCCGAGCTGGTGCAGACCATCGGCAAGAAAGCCCTGATCTACCGCAAGAACCCACAGCCGAACAAGCAGCTGTCCAACATCCACCGTTACAAGTAACGGTAGCTCCGATCAGTGGCGCGGTGAACGCGCCCTGACCGGGACCGGTTGGGCCACCAGCACGATGCCGGAAAAACCCAGCACCAGGAAACAGAACATCTGCCAGCGCTCGCCTACGGAAATACCGTAGCGCAAGGTGTAATACCCCACGCACGCACCGAAACCGAGCAACAACATCTGGCCACGAAACTGCCGCCACCAGGCCGCCAGGCCGTCCACCCTCGCCAGCACCGCCAGCTGGGTCAACAAACCAAGCAACGCCACGCCGATCAACCAGCGGTCGATCTGCCCGGCGATATCCTGCACCAGCAGCGGCGCCAGGCCACTGACCTTGAGCGCAGGCACCAGCCCCACATGGAACACCCACAGGCCACCGACCCAGAACACCTGGGCCAATTGCCAGAGGATCCCCTCGAGGGATGGCGCCCGCAGGCGCCGGTCAGATGTGCTTGACTTCGACAATCTCGTACTCGACCGTGCCGCTAGGCGTCTTGACGACGACAGTATCACCTTCTTCCTTGCCGATGATGGCACGGGCAATCGGCGCACCGCTTGAGAGCTTGCCCTGTTTCACGTCGGCTTCATCCTCGCCGACGATCTGATAGGTCACCTCTTCATCGGTTTCGGTGTTGGCCAGTACCACGGTGGTACCGAAAATCACCTTGCCGGTGTGAGGGATCGTGGTCACGTCGATCACGACCGAATTCTGCAGACGGCCTTCGATATCGCGGATACGCGCCTCGACCATGCCCTGCTCTTCACGGGCAGCATGGTATTCGGCGTTTTCCTTGAGGTCACCCAGCTCACGTGCTTCACCGATCGCCTGGCTCAGGCGTGGGCGCTCGGTCTTGCTCAGGAACAGGTGCTCCTCTTCCAGGGCGCGAGCGCCCTGGACGGTCATCGGGTACTTGGTAATGCTCATGCTTTCAGTCCTGCATGCAGATCTTGCAAGCGACGAACGGTCTTTTCCGGACCAAACTTCAGCGCTTCGCAGATGGCTTCACCGGCCGCAATGGTCGTGGTGCAGTAAATCTTGTGCTGCAGCGCATTGCGACGAATCGAGTAGGAATCGGCGATCGACTGGCGGCCTTCGGTGGTGTTGATGATCAGCGACACTTCGTCGTTCTTGATCATGTCGACCACGTGCGGGCGACCTTCGGTCACCTTGTTCACACGGCGTACTTTCAGGCCAGCCGCCTCGATAACCTTGGCGGTGCCAGCAGTTGCAACCACTTCGAAGCCCAGGGCGATCAGGTCGCGAGCAACGCCTGCCACTTGTGGCTTGTCGTCGTCACGCACGCTGATGAACGCGGTACCGCCGGTCGGCAGCACTTCGCTCGCACCCATCTGAGCCTTGGCGAAGGCTTCACCGAAGCTGTCACCGACACCCATGACTTCACCGGTCGATTTCATCTCAGGGCCGAGGATCGGGTCAACCCCTGGGAACTTGGCGAACGGGAAGACGGCTTCCTTGACGCTGTAGAAGTTCGGGATGATTTCCTGGGTGAAGCCCAGCTCTTTCAGGGTTTTGCCAGCCATGACGCGGGCGGCGATCATGGCCAGGGAAGTGCCGATGCACTTGGACACGAACGGCACGGTACGCGAGGCACGCGGGTTGACTTCGATCACGTAGATCTTGTCGCCCTGCAGGGCCAGCTGCACGTTCATCAGGCCGACCACGCCCAGCTCCAGGGCCATTTTCTTGACCTGTACGCGGACTTCGTCCTGCACTTCCTTGCTCAGCGAGTAAGGAGGCAGCGAGCACGCCGAGTCACCGGAGTGAACGCCGGCCTGTTCGATGTGCTGCATGATCGCGCCGATGACCACGTCGGTGCCGTCGCACACCGCATCCACGTCCATCTCGATGGCGCAGTTGAGGAAGTGGTCGAGCAGTACCGGGCTGTCGTTCGACACCTGAACCGCTTCACGCAGGTAGCGCTTCAGCTCGTCCAGCTCGTAGACGATTTCCATGGCGCGGCCGCCCAGTACGTAGGATGGGCGCACAACCAGCGGGTAACCGATGCCGCCCGCAGCGCGGATGGCTTCTTCTTCACTGCGCACGGTGGCGTTTGGCGGCTGCAGCAGGCTCAGGCGCTGAACCATCTGCTGGAAGCGCTCACGGTCTTCGGCGCGGTCGATGGCGTCAGGACTGGTACCGATGATCGGTACGCCAGCTTCTTCCAGAGCGCGGGCCAGTTTCAGCGGGGTCTGGCCGCCGTAGTGAACGATCACGCCTTTCGGCTTCTCGACGCGGCAGACTTCCAGCACGTCTTCCAGGGTCAGCGGCTCGAAGTACAGACGGTCGGAAGTGTCGTAGTCGGTAGAGACAGTTTCCGGGTTGCAGTTGACCATGATGGTCTCGTAACCGTCTTCACGCAGCGCCAGGGCAGCGTGTACGCAGCAGTAGTCGAACTCGATACCCTGGCCGATACGGTTAGGGCCGCCACCCAGGATCATGATCTTGTCGCGGGTCGACGGGTTGGCCTCGCACTCTTCCTCATAGGTGGAGTACAGGTAGGCGGTGTCGGTGGCGAACTCGGCGGCGCAGGTGTCGACGCGCTTGTACACCGGGAACACTTCCAGCTTGTGGCGGTGACGGCGCAGGTTCTTGTCGGTGATGCCCAGCAACACAGCCAGACGCTGATCCGAGAAGCCCTTGCGCTTGAGGCGCAGCATGTAGTCCTTGTCGATCGCCGACAGGGCCAGGGTCTTGACCTTCTCTTCTTCCTTGATCAGATCTTCCATCTGCACCAGGAACCACATGTCGATACCGGTCAGGGCGAAGATTTCTTCACAGGTCATGCCCGAACGCATGGCGTCAGCCACGTACCAGATACGCTCGGCACCCGGCACGGTCAGCTCGCGCTTGAGGATGCTGGCAGCTTCCGGGCTGGCCAGGTCGACTTTAGGGTCGAGGCCGCAAGCACCGACTTCCAGGCCGCGCAGGGCTTTCTGCAGGGATTCCTGGAAGGTACGGCCGATGGCCATGACTTCACCCACGGATTTCATTTGGGTGGTCAGGCGGGCGTCGGCTTTCGGGAATTTCTCGAAGGCGAAGCGTGGCAGCTTGGTGACGACGTAGTCGATCGACGGCTCGAAGGAAGCCGGGGTGCGGCCGCCAGTGATGTCGTTCTGCAGCTCGTCGAGGGTGTAGCCAATGGCCAGCTTGGCGGCGATCTTGGCGATCGGGAAGCCGGTAGCCTTGGAAGCCAGGGCGGACGAACGCGAAACGCGCGGGTTCATCTCGATCACGACCATACGGCCAGTGTTCGGGCAAATGCCGAACTGCACGTTGGAACCGCCGGTTTCCACACCAATTTCACGCAGCACCGCCAGCGAGGCGTTGCGCATGATCTGGTATTCCTTGTCGGTCAGGGTCTGTGCCGGAGCGACAGTGATCGAGTCACCGGTGTGCACACCCATCGGGTCGAAGTTTTCGATGGAGCAGACGATGATGCAGTTGTCCTTTTTGTCGCGGACCACTTCCATCTCGTACTCTTTCCAGCCGATCAGCGATTCGTCGATCAGCAGCTCTTTGGTCGGCGACAGGTCCAGACCACGGGTGCAGATTTCTTCGAACTCTTCACGGTTGTAAGCAATACCACCGCCAGTGCCACCCATGGTGAACGACGGGCGGATGATGCATGGGAAGCCGAGCTTCTCGAGGACCGCATTGGCCTCTTCCATGCTGTGGGCGATACCGGAGCGCGGGCACTCCAGGCCGATGTCCTTCATCGCCTTGTCGAAGCGCGAACGGTCTTCAGCCTTGTCGATGGTGTCGGCGTTGGCACCGATCATCTCTACGCCGAACTTCTCCAGAACGCCGTGGCGCTCCAGGTCCAGGGCGCAGTTCAGTGCAGTCTGGCCACCCATGGTCGGCAATACGGCGTCTGGGCGCTCTTTCTCGATGATCTTGGCCACCGACTGCCACTTGATCGGCTCGATGTAGGTGGCGTCGGCCATGGCCGGGTCGGTCATGATGGTGGCTGGGTTGGAGTTCACCAGGATGACGCGGAAACCTTCCTCGCGCAGGGCTTTACAGGCCTGGGCGCCGGAGTAGTCGAATTCGCAGGCCTGGCCGATCACGATCGGGCCAGCGCCGAGAATCAGGATGCTTTTGATGTCTGTACGTTTTGGCATGGTGGTCACTCAAATCCGGGGTCAGTCGGCAAGCCGCTTTGAACAATCTGGGTCAGGCGCTTCCGGGCGCGGCAGGAGCCGGCCCGGGGCCTTGATGCAGGATGCTCAGCGGCGCTTGGCCATGGCATCGGTGAAACGATCGAACAGTGGCGCGACGTCGGTCGGGCCTGGGCTCGCTTCAGGGTGGCCCTGGAAGCTGAACGCGCTCTTGTCGGTACGCTCGATACCTTGCAGGGTGCCGTCGAACAGCGACTTGTGGATGGCGCGGACGTTACCCGGCAGGGTGGCTTCGTCAACGGCAAAGCCGTGGTTCTGGCTGGTGATCATGACCACGCCGGTGTCCAGGTCCTGGACCGGGTGGTTGGCACCATGGTGGCCATGGCCCATTTTCACGGTCTTGGCGCCGGAAGCCAGGGCCAGCAGCTGGTGACCGAGGCAGATGCCGAATACCGGGATCTCGGTTTCGAGGATTTCCTTGATCGCCTGGATGGCGTAGTCGCACGGCTCGGGGTCACCAGGGCCGTTGGACAGGAACACGCCGTCCGGGTTGAGTGCCAGCACTTCGCTGGCCGGGGTCTGGGCCGGCACCACGGTCACGCGGCAGCCACGGGCAACCAGCATGCGCAGAATGTTCAGCTTGACGCCGTAGTCGAAGGCAACCACGTGATACGGCAGGTCGGCAGCGTCGATGGTCGGGTGGCTGTCGGTTTTCAGCTCCCACACACTGGAGCGCCATTCGTAGCGTTCCTTGGTGGAGACAACCTTGGCCAGGTCCATGCCCTTCAGGCCTGGGAAGCCACGGGCAGCGGCGATGGCGGCTTCTTCGCTGATGTTGTCACCGGCGAGGATGCAACCGTTCTGGGCGCCCTTTTCACGCAGGATACGGGTCAGGCGGCGGGTGTCGATGCCGGCAATGGCAACGACGTTGTTGGCCTTGAGGTACTCAGGCAGCGACTGGGTGTTACGCCAGTTGCTGGCCAGCAGCGGCAGGTCACGGATGACCAGGCCAGCGGACCAGACGCGGTTCGACTCGGCATCTTCCGGCGTGGTGCCGGTGTTGCCGATGTGCGGGTAGGTCAGGGTAACGATTTGCTGCGCATAGGAAGGGTCTGTAAGGATTTCCTGGTAGCCGGTCATAGCGGTGTTGAATACCACCTCACCAACGGTCTGACCGTCGGCACCAATGGCTTCACCGCGAAAAATACTGCCGTCGGCAAGGGCGAGTATGGCTGGCTTTGTCAAGAAGACCTCCCGTAAATCAAGCATGAAAGGGCGATCGCAGGTTGCAAAAAAGCGGAGTGACGTATGGACACGTCACCCCGCTTTCATGTGCTGAATTCAATTCGCTGCGCGCTTTTAGTGGACACACTAAAGCTGTAGCTTACAGAAAAGTGCGTTTTCGGTCTACCGTGGATGTGTCTCTAAAACACATGAATGCGACAGGCTGACGTCCATGTTGGTTTCTTCGCGGGCAAACCCGCGAAGAAACCAACACCGCGTAGCGGCTTAACGCAGCTCGAGCACATCCTGCATGTCGTACAGCGCAGGCTCACGCCCATCCAGCCACAGCGCCGCACGCACGGCCCCCTTGGCGAAGGTCATGCGGCTGGAGGCCTTGTGAGTGATTTCCAGGCGCTCGCCTTCGGCAGCAAACAACACGGTGTGATCGCCCACCACGTCGCCGGCCCGCACGGTAGCGAAGCCGATGGTCTTGCGATCACGCGCGCCGGTCTGGCCTTCGCGGCCATACACCGCCACTTCCTGCAGGTTACGCCCCAGCGCATTGGCAACCACTTCACCCATGCGCAATGCAGTACCCGACGGCGCATCGACCTTGTGCCGGTGGTGCGCCTCGATGATCTCGATATCGACATCATCACCCAGCACCCGCGCCGCCATATCCAGCAACTTGAGGCTAAGGTTCACACCCACACTGAAGTTGGCGGCGAACACGATTGGAATGTCCTTGCCGGCCTCGGCCAGCAACTGCTTCTCTTCGACAGAGAAGCCCGTGGTGCCAATGATCATGGCTTTGCCGTGCTTGCGGCAGAACGCCAGGTTCTTCAGGGTCACCGAAGGGTGCGTGAAGTCGATCAGCACGTCGAACTCGTCAGCCACCTTGGCCAGGTCATCGGAGAGCAACACTCCGATCCGGCCGAGGGCCGCCAGCTCACCAGCATCAGCGCCCACCAGCGAGCTGTCAGGGCGATCGATCGCCGCCGTCAGCCCAGCACCAGGGGTTTGCTGTACGGCTTCGATCAGGGTCTTGCCCATCCGCCCAGCCGCACCCATTACCGCAATACGTCGCATAGCCATTTCCTTGTCAGAGATCGCCGAAGAAGCGCTTCACGCCATCGAACCAGCCACTGGCCTTGGGCGAGTGGGAGCTGTCGCCTTCCAGCGAATCACGCAGCTCCTCGAGCAGCTCGCGCTGGCGGCGGCTGAGGTTGACCGGGGTTTCCACCGCCACGCGGCACAGCAGGTCGCCCGCACCACCACCACGTACCGGAGCAACGCCCTTGCCGCGCAAACGGAACTGCTTGCCGGTCTGGGTGCCTTCCGGAATTTTCAGCTTCACGCGGCCATCCAGGGTCGGCACTTCCAGCTCGCCGCCCAGGGCGGCATCGGTGTAGCTGATCGGCACTTCGCAGTACAGGTGCTTGCCGTCGCGCTGGAAGATCTCGTGCTCACGCACGCTGATCACCACGTACAGGTCACCGGTCGGGCCACCATGGGTACCGGCCTCACCCTCGCCCGACAGGCGAATGCGGTCACCGGTATCGACACCCGCCGGCACCTTGACCGACAGCGTCTTGTATTCCTCGACACGACCTTCGCCGTGGCACGAGGTGCACGGGTCGGTAATGATCTTGCCTTGACCGTGGCAGCGCGGGCAGGTCTGCTGCACCGAGAAGAAGCCTTGCTGCATGCGCACCTGGCCGATGCCGCCGCAGGTCGGGCAGGTCGAAGGGGTCGAACCCTTCTTGGCACCGGAACCGTCGCAAGGCTGGCAGTTGACCAAGGTAGGCACGCGAATGCTGACCGTGGTGCCGCGCACCGCTTCTTCCAGGTTCAGTTCAAGGGTGTAGCGCAGGTCGCTGCCGCGCTGGGCACCGCCACGTCCGCCACCGCGGCCGCCACCGAAGAAATCGCTGAACACATCACCGAAGATGTCGGAGAAGTTGGCGCCACCGAAGCCGGCACCGCCGCCACCCATGCTTGGGTCGACGCCAGCGTGGCCATACTGGTCGAAGGCCGCGCGCTTGCTCGCGTCAGACAGCACTTCGTAGGCCTCGTTGGCCTCCTTGAACTTGTCTTCCGACTCTTTATCGCCCGGGTTGCGGTCCGGGTGATACTTCATCGCCAGACGGCGATACGCCTTCTTGAGGTCAGCTTCGCTGGCGCCGCGCTCGACACCCAGGACCTCATAATAATCACGCTTGGACATAGGTCATTTGCACCTTGTTAGGCGTCAGGCATCTGCGCCGCGCCGTCAGCACCTGCCCACCCCCAAGGAGCGCTGACAGATGCTGTAAAAATTCTCGAATTCCAGATACGCCAACGCGGGAGCAAGCCCCCGCGCGGCGACATCCTACCAGTTCACCGGCAAACACCGGTGAACTGGCCGACAACATGCAACGATTACTTCTTGTCGTCGCCTTTCACTTCTTCGAACTCGGCGTCAACCACGTCATCGTGCTTGGCTTCCGGCTCGGCCTGCTGCGCGCCACCCTGAGGCTGTTCGGCCGACTGCTCGGCGTACATCTTCTGGGCAACCGGGGCAGAGACTTTGGACAGCTCTTCGACCTTGGCGTCGATTGCGGCCTTGTCGTCGCCTTTGACAGCGGCTTCCAGGGCAACCACGGCAGCTTCGATCGCGGTCTTCTCTTCAGCAGTGACCTTGTCACCGGCATCAACGACCATCTTGCGAGTCGAGTGCACCAGCGCGTCACCCTGGTTACGGGCAGCGGCCAGTTCTTCGAACTTGCGGTCTTCCTCGGCGTTGGCCTCGGCGTCACGCACCATGCGCTCGATTTCCTCGTCCGACAGACCGGAGTTGGCCTTGATCACGATCGACTGAGCCTTGCCGGTGGCCTTGTCTTTGGCGCCAACGTGCAGGATGCCGTTGGCGTCGATGTCGAAGGTCACTTCGATCTGCGGTACGCCACGTGGTGCTGGCGGAATGTCAGCCAGGTCAAACTTGCCCAGCGACTTGTTCTGCGCAGCCTGCTTACGCTCACCCTGCAGCACGTGAATGGTCACGGCGCCCTGGTTGTCATCGGCGGTCGAGAACACCTGCGACTTTTTGGTCGGGATGGTGGTGTTCTTCTCGATCAGCGCGGTCATCACGCCACCCATAGTTTCGATACCCAGGGTCAGCGGGCTGACGTCCAGCAGCAGTACGTCTTTCACGTCACCGGCCAATACCGCGCCCTGGATGGCAGCACCCATGGCAACTGCTTCGTCCGGGTTGACGTCCTTGCGCGCTTCTTTACCGAAGAAGTCAGCAACGGTTTTCTGCACCAGCGGCATACGGGTCTGGCCACCGACCAGGATCACGTCGTCGATCTTGCTGGCGTCGATGCCGGCGTCTTTCAGGGCGATGCGGCAAGGCTCGATGGTACGTTGAACCAGGTCTTCTACCAGCGACTCCAGCTTGGCGCGGGAGATTTTCACGTTCAGGTGCTTCGGACCCGTCGCATCTGCGGTGATGTACGGCAGGTTGACGTCGGTCGACTGAGTCGAGGACAGCTCGATCTTGGCTTTCTCGGCAGCTTCTTTCAGGCGCTGCAGGGCCAGCGGATCGTTCTTCAGGTCCATGCCGGACTCTTTCTTGAACTCGTCGACAAGGTAGTCGATCAGGCGCATGTCGAAGTCTTCGCCACCCAGGAAGGTGTCGCCGTTGGTGGCCAGTACTTCGAACTGATGCTCACCGTCGACTTCGGCGATTTCGATGACCGAAACGTCGAAGGTACCACCACCCAGGTCATAAACGATGACGGTGTGGTCGCCTTTGGCCTTGTCCATGCCGTAAGCCAGAGCAGCGGCGGTCGGCTCGTTGATGATGCGCTTGACGTCCAGACCAGCGATGCGGCCGGCATCCTTGGTGGCCTGGCGCTGGCTGTCGTTGAAGTAGGCCGGAACGGTGATGACCGCCTCGGTGACAGGCTCGCCGAGGTAGTCTTCGGCGGTCTTCTTCATTTTTTTCAGCACTTCGGCGCTGATTTGCGGTGGCGCCATGTCCTTGCCGCCGGCCTGTACCCAAGCGTCGCCGTTACCGCCCTTGACGATTTTGTATGGCACCAGCTTGATGTCTTTCTGCACGACCTCTTCTTCGAAGCGGCGGCCAATCAGGCGCTTCACTGCGAACAGGGTGTTGTGCGGGTTGGTCACAGCCTGGCGCTTGGCCGACTGGCCAACCAGGATTTCGCCGTCGTTGGCATAAGCCACGATCGAAGGGGTAGTACGCGCGCCTTCGGCGTTTTCGATGACCTTGACGTTACCGTTTTCCAGAATGGAGACGCACGAGTTGGTGGTCCCCAGGTCGATACCGATGATTTTGCCCATGTTAACTCTCCCGAAACTTGAATTTGGCGGCAGCGGCTACTTCGGCCAACTGCGGTAATACTTGATCGCTTGACACCTAGATGGGGATGCCCGGACTAATTTCAAGCCTTCTCGTCGATAGAAGGTTGCGGGGCAGCCGGCGCCTTGCTGACCACCACCATGGCGGGGCGCAGCAGGCGGCCATTCAGCAGGTAGCCTTTCTGGAACACGTTCAGCACGCTGTTTGGCTCTACTTCGGCGTTTTCCTGCATGGCCATGGCCTGGTGGTGCTCAGGGTTGAACGGCTGACCGTGCGGGTCGACAGCTTCGAGGTTGTAGCGCTTGAGGGTGTCCTGGAACATCTTCAGGGTCAGCTCGACGCCTTCACGAATCTGCTTGACGTGCTCGTCGTCGGCGCTGGAGTGAGCCAAGGCCAGTTCCAGGCTGTCGATCACCGGCAGCAGGTCGCTGGAGAATTTCTCGAGGGCGAACTTGCGGGCCTTGTCGACTTCCTGCTCGGCGCGGCGAATGCTGTTCTGCGCTTCTGCTGCGACACGCAGGGACTGATCCTTGGCGGCGGCCAGCTGCTCCTCGAGCTCCTGAACGCGGGCGCCGTTATCCACTGCAGCGGCTTCTTCGGCATTAAGGTCTTTCTCGTTCAGCTGATCGTCAGCCATGGGTTCTCTCCTCCGCAATTTCTGTAGTACGAGCAAAGCTCGCCGTGTCTGCCGGCTATATGGGGCCTGAAAAACCAGCTTCAAGGGGCAAGGTGGTTTTCAGGGCCGCAACAGAATCTGCCAAGGGGCATTGGCAGGCCTGAAAAAAGTACTGTATAAATAACCAGACCTGACTTTCGGGAGCCGCCCCATGCTGGTGCACCTGTCCATTCACAATTACGCCATCGTCGAGCACCTCGACCTCGAAATCGCCCGTGGCATGTCTGTCATCACCGGTGAGACCGGCGCCGGCAAATCGATCATGCTCGACGCCCTTGGCCTGGCCTTGGGCGACCGGGCCGACAGCGGCGTGGTGCGCCCCGGCACCGACAAGGCAGACATCCTCGCCACCTTCGACCTGCTGGACATCCCCGAGGCGCATGCCTGGCTGACCGAGCGCGACCTGGACAACGACGGCCTGTGCATCCTGCGCCGGGTGATCACCGCCGAAGGCCGCAGCCGCGGCTACATCAACGGCACGCCCTGCCCGCTTGGCGACCTTAAAGCGCTGGGCGAACTGCTGATCGACATCCATAGCCAGCACGAGCACCAGTCGCTGCTCAAGACCGACACCCATCGCCGCTTGCTCGACGAGTATGCGGGCGCCGTCGACCTGGCCCGCCAGGTACAGCTGGCAGCCAAGCGCTGGAACCAAACCCGCCTGGAGCTGGAGCGCCTGTCCAATTCCGGCGACGAGCAGCGCGCCCGCCACCAACTGCTCAGCTACCAACTGGAAGAACTGGACAACCTGGGCCTTGGCGAGCACGAACTGGAGCAGCTGGAACAGGAGCACAAGAACCTGACCAGCGCCGAAGCCCTGTTCGGCATCTGTCGCCAGGTCATCGACCAGTGCAGCGAGAGCGACTCGGGCAACGTGCTCAGTGCCCTCACCTCCTGCCTCAATCGTCTGGGTGCCGCCACCAACTCACCCAAGGCACTGGGCGAAGCAGCCAACCTGATCGCCAGCGCGCAAATCCAGGTCGAGGAAGCCGTGGGCGAACTCAACCGCTTCCTCGACAACTTCGATGCCGACCCGATGCGCCTGCAGGCCTTGGAAGAGCGCCTCGACACCCTCTATACGCTGGCGCGCAAACACCGCGTGCACCCCACCGAACTGCCTCACCTGCAGCAACGGCTGATGGAAGAAATCGAAGGCCTTAACGCCAGTGACGAGTCGATCGAGCGCCTGGGTGAAGAGCTTGCCGCCTTCGCCCAGCACTATAAAGAGAAGGCCCGCGAACTCAGCGGCCTGCGTCAGCAGGCAGCCCAGCAACTGGCGGGCGCCGTCGAACAGGAAATCCAGCGCCTGGGCATGCCTGGCGGTCGCTTCTGCATCGAGCTGACACCTAACGAGGGCTCCGACCTCTCACCCCATGGCCTGGAGCAGATCGAGCTGCTGGTCAGCGCAAACCCCGGCCAACCACTCAAAGGCCTGGCGAAGGTGGCCTCGGGCGGCGAACTGTCGCGTATCAGCCTGGCGATCCAGGTGATCACGGCACAGACCTCGCGCATCCCGACCCTGGTATTCGACGAAGTCGACGTGGGTATCGGCGGCCCCACTGCCGAAATCGTCGGCCAATTGCTGCGTCGCCTGGGCGAGCGTGGCCAGGTGCTGACCGTGACACACCTGCCACAGGTAGCAGCACAAGGGCATCATCACCTGTTCGTACACAAGGTGCGCAACAGTGATACCACCCACACCGCCGTGGCCAGCCTGGGCAAACGTGAGCGGGTAGAAGAAGTGGCGCGGATGCTGGGCGGCATCGACCTGACCAAAGAGTCCTTGGCGCATGCGCGCAAGATGGTGGTTTCTGGAAAGGCTTGAGCTGCTCTACCAGGCCAATGCAGTTGTTGTGAAAGCGACCTGCGTTGCCTTAAGACCCTCAGAAAGCACAAAGGCGACCCGAAGGTCGCCTTTGCTATTCATAACGATATAAATCGTTACTTCTTCTTACGCACGTACAGGACCAGATTGTGGTCCACCAGCTCGTAGCCATGCTCGGCCACGATTTCGCGCTGGCGCTTCTCGATTTCGGCATCCATGAACTCGATGACTTCACTGGTATCCACGTTCACCATATGGTCGTGGTGACCGCCATCGGCCAGTTCGAACACCGCGTGGCCGCCGTCGAAGTTGTGGCGAACCACCAGACCCGCCGCTTCGAACTGAGTCAGCACGCGATAGACGGTGGCCAGGCCCACATCTTCGCCAGCCTCCATCAGCGCCTTGTAGACATCCTCTGCACTCATGTGACGCTGCTCGGTAGAGTCGAGCATCTGAAGGATCTTTACTCGAGGCAGGGTCACCTTGAGACCGGCTTTGCGCAATTCGCTATTTTCAACCATGGTCAGCTTTCTCGCCGATGCTGCTTCGCAGCTTCTCTTAATACGGGTATGATCGGGGTTTACGTTGTCCAGCCAAGATAGTGGAAGTCGCCCACCGATGCAAAACACCAAGCTCTTGCTAACCAGCCTCACCCTAGTGGGACTGCTCGCACTCGCCGGTTGCTCGTTTCCCGGGGTTTACAAAATCGACATCCAGCAGGGCAATGTCGTCACGCAAGACATGATAGACCAATTACGCCCGGGAATGACCCGACGGCAAGTAAGGTTTATCATGGGCAACCCGCTGATTCAGGATACCTTCAACACCAACCGTTGGGATTACCTGTACAGCCTGCAGCCTGGTGGCGGTAAACGCCAGCAAGAGCGCATGAGCATCTTCTTCAACGAAAGCGACCAACTGGTCAGCCTGTCTGGCGACTTCATGCCGGGCGTAAGCCGCGACCAGGAAATCCTCGGCGGCAGCAGCGACACCACCGTCAGCCCAGCCACCGAGCCAGGCCAGGCCGAACAGCCGGCACCACAGCCGGTGGAAAAACCAGCCAAGCCTGGTTCGACCGAAGAGTCCATCCAGCGCGAAATCGATACCATCGAGACCACCCCAGTCCCGACGCCAGCACCACTGGAAACCCGGTAATCGCACAGCAGATACAAAAAAGCCCGGACCTGGTCCGGGCTTTTTTTTGCGCCTTATCCGTCAGGCATGCAATTGCTTGGCGCGCTGGCAGAAGGCGTCGACCAGGGTGTTGGCTGCCTGGTTGAACAGCGGCCCCAACGTGGCACGCACGATCGGCCCGGCATAATCGAAGGACAGGTCCAGGCTGATCTTGCAGGCTTTTTCACCCAGCGGTTTGAACACCCACACACCATGCAGCTGAGTGAATGGCCCCTCTTCGAGGTTCATCTCGATGGACTGCCCTGGCACCAGCACATTTCGCGTGACGAAGTGCTGGCTCATGCCGCCCTTGGCCACTTCGAGCTTGGCCCGCATGTGCGTGTCACTGGCTTCGATCACCGTCGAGGCCGAGCACCACGGCAGAAACTCAGGGTAGCTGGCCACATCGTTGACCAGATCGTAGAGCGCCTGGGCGGGGTATGGCAGCAGGGCGGAGCGTTGAATATGGGTAGTCATCCAGGCGTCACTTCCAAGGCTGGGTGGCGGCGCTTCGCAGCGTGCCGAAAACAGGTTCTGTGCGTATGACAGGGGTTGTATTGTCCGGTATTCATTCCGGTGGCTCAAGCACACCGAAATCCCATAGCGGACGACGCGCGGACTTGCCTATAATGCCGCCCCTATGGCTAAGCAAAAAAAACATCCGACCGGGACCATCGCGCAAAACAAGAAAGCGCGACACGATTACTTCATCGAACACAAGTTCGAGGCCGGGCTGGTCCTGTCCGGCTGGGAAGTAAAAAGCCTGCGAGCTGGCAAGGCGCACCTGACCGACAGCTACGTGCTGCTCAAGGACGGTGAAGCCTGGCTGTTCGGCAGCCACATCACCCCGCTGACCACCGCCAGCACCCACGTCATCGCCGACCCCATCCGCACCCGCAAGCTGCTGCTGAACAAGCGCGAGCTTGAGCGCCTGGAAGCGGCCGTGGCGCAAAAAGGCTACACCTGCGTGGCCTTGGCGCTGTACTGGAGCAAGCACCTGATCAAGTGCGAAATCGCACTGGGCAAGGGCAAGAAGGAGTTCGACAAGCGCGACACCATGCGCGAGCGCGACTCCAACCGCGAGCTGCAGCGGGCTGTGCGGAACAAGGGCAAGGAAGACTAGATCTTCTTTCGCCTGTTCGGCCCTCTTCGCGGGTAAACCCGCCCCCACAGGTATATCACTGCCCTTGAAGGCTGTGAGAACCCTGTGGGAGCGGGTTCACCCGCGAAGAGGCCAGCACTGCCACCACAAATCTCAACGCCCGCTACGCCGCTCTGCCCGCGCCACCCGCTGCGCCTCTTCGTGCGCCTCTTGCAGCACCTCCTGCACATACAGAATGTGCCGGCTGGACACCTCGCGCGCATCCTCCGCCCTGCCCTCGACAATCGCCAGGTACAGCTCCCGGTGCTGACTGATCAGCATGTCCCGGGTTTCGGTGCGCTGCTGGTACATGCCGCCAATGTTAGTCACCACGTTGCGCTTGAGCAGGTCGAACAACCCCCGAATGGTATGCAGCAACACTGCGTTATGGCTGGCCTCGGCAATTGCCAAGTGGAAGCGTGCATCCGCCGCGCCCTCCTCCGCCCGGGTCACTTCGTCGACCCTGGCATAGCAGTCCTGCAACACATCGAAGGCCGCCTTCAACCGCGCTCGGTCAGGCTCGGTGGCACGCTGGGCAGCATAGTAGGCACAGGACGCCTCCAGGGTATGGCGGAATTCGAGCAGGTCACGCTGCGCCTCAGCACTGTGCTCGAGCAACTGCAGCAATGGGTCGCTGAAGGTGGACCCCAGCGACTCGGCAACAAAATTGCCCCCGCCCTGACGGCTGACCAGCAGCCCTTTGGCCACCAGCTTCTGGATCGCCTCACGCAGTGACGGGCGGGACACACCAAATTGCTCGGCAAGGACGCGCTCGGCCGGCAGCCGCTGCCCCGAGGTCAGCGTGCCTTCCAGAATCATCCCTTCCAACCGATCGACAATGTCGTCGGACAGGCGCCGTTGGCGGACCTGATCAAAAACCATCACATGCTCTCCACAAACCCCCAGCAAATTTCAGGGGCGCCTATTCTCGCCGATCCAGGCCGCGCACACACCCATCAAGCCGCGATTTTCCCAGCGCATCAGGTGCCCGCTCATCGGCACGCGACCAAAGTTTTGCGCAGGACAAATTGACACACCCACGACAGCGCTTTTAACCTAGCGACCAGCCATTGTAAATTGGTCTTACCAATTATCCAATGCCAGTGCTGACCAACAACAATTAGGGGCCACCCCATATGCAAACCTGGCAACAACTCTATAGCCCGCTTGGTAGTCTTGGCCTGTCCGCACTGGCGGCGGTCATCCCCATCGTGTTCTTCTTTCTGGCCCTCGCCGTGTTCCGCCTCAAGGGCCACATAGCGGGCAGCATCACCCTCGCGTTGTCGATCCTGGTGGCCATCTTCGCCTTCCAGATGCCTGTCGACATGGCCTTCGCCTCCGCGGGTTACGGCTTCCTCTACGGCCTCTGGCCAATTGCCTGGATCATCGTTGCCGCGGTGTTCCTGTACAAACTCACGGTCAAGAGCGGCCAGTTCGAGGTGATCCGCAGCTCGGTGCTGTCGATTACCGACGACCAGCGCCTGCAAGTACTGCTGATCGGCTTCTGCTTCGGTGCCTTCCTGGAAGGCGCTGCAGGCTTCGGCGCACCCGTGGCAATCACTGCCGCGCTGCTGGTGGGCCTGGGCTTCAACCCGCTGTACGCCGCCGGCCTGTGCCTGATCGCCAACACCGCACCGGTGGCCTTCGGCGCCCTGGGCATCCCGATCATCGTGGCCGGCCAGGTCACCGGCATCGACGCCTTCCACATCGGCGCCATGACCGGCCGCCAACTGCCACTGCTGTCGCTGTTCGTGCCGTTCTGGCTGGTGTTCATGATGGACGGCCTGCGCGGCGTGAAGGAAACCTGGCCTGCAGCGCTGGTCGCCGGCTTGAGCTTCGCCGTCACCCAATACTTCACCTCGAACTTCATCGGCCCAGAGCTGCCAGACATCACCTCGGCACTGGCCAGCCTGATCTGCCTCACCCTGTTCCTGAAGGTCTGGCAGCCCAAGCGTTCGTTCAGCGAAGCCAAGGGCAGCGTCGGCGCCGCCGTGGTGCAGCCAAGCGGCAGCCAGCCTAGCCCGTACAGCTTTGGCGAGATCTTCAAGGCCTGGTCGCCGTTCCTGATCCTGACCGTACTGGTCACCATCTGGACCCTGAAGCCGTTCAAGGCAGCGTTCGCCCCAGGCGGCGCGATGTACAACTTCGTGTTCAACTTCGCCATCCCACACCTCGACCAGCTGGTGATCAAGACCGCACCGATCGTTGCCGCGCCGACCGCCATGCCTGCGGTGTTCAAGCTCGACCCGATCTCCGCCACCGGCACCGCGATCTTCCTCTCGGCACTGATCTCCATGGCGGTGCTGAAGATCAACTTCAAAATTGGTCTTACCACTTTCAAAGAAACCTTCTGGGAACTGCGCTGGCCGATTCTGTCGATCGGCATGGTGCTGGCCTTCGCCTTCGTCACCAACTACTCCGGCATGTCCTCGACCATGGCCCTGGTGCTGGCCGGCACCGGCGCTGCATTCCCGTTCTTCTCGCCGTTCCTCGGCTGGCTGGGCGTGTTCCTGACTGGCTCGGACACCTCGTCCAACGCCCTGTTCAGCTCGCTGCAGGCCACCACCGCGCACCAGATCGGGGTCAACGACACCCTGCTGGTAGCGGCCAACACCAGCGGCGGCGTGACCGGCAAGATGATCTCGCCGCAATCGATCGCCGTGGCCTGCGCCGCCACCGGCCTGGTGGGCAAGGAATCGGACCTGTTCCGCTTCACCGTCAAGCACAGCCTGTTCTTCGCCACCATCGTCGGCCTGATCACCCTGATCCAGGCTTACTGGCTGACCGGCATGCTGGTTCATCACTAAAGTGAAAGGGGCCGGGCGCCATCGCGCGCCCGGCACTCCCCACAAGCAACGCTGCGAGAATCCATGATCATTTCTGCCTCTACCGACTATCGCGCCGCGGCCCAACGCAAGCTGCCTCCCTTCCTGTTCCACTACGCCGATGGCGGCGCCTACGCCGAGCACACCCTGCGCCACAACGTCTCGGACCTGGCCAGCATTGCCCTGCGCCAGCGCGTGCTGAACAACATGTCCGAGCTCAGCCTTTCCACCCGCCTGTTCGACGAAACCCTGAGCATGCCGGTGGCCCTGGCCCCGGTCGGCCTCACCGGCATGTACGCCCGCCGTGGCGAAGTGCAGGCGGCGCGTGCGGCGGCCGCCCATGGCATCCCGTTCACCATGTCCACGGTGTCGGTGTGCCCGATCGAAGAAGTGGCGCCCGCCATCGACCGGCCGATGTGGTTCCAGCTGTATGTGCTCAAGGACCGCGGCTTCATGCGTAACGCCCTGGAGCGGGCCAAGGCTGCCGGGGTCAAGACCCTGGTATTCACCGTCGACATGCCAGTGCCCGGCGCCCGCTACCGCGACGCCCACTCCGGCATGAGCGGCAAGAACGGCCCGCTGCGCCGCGTGCTGCAAGCCATGACCCACCCAGAGTGGGCATGGGATGTCGGCGTGATGGGCCGCCCGCATGACCTGGGCAACATTTCCAAATACCGTGGCAACCCAACCGGCCTTGCCGACTACATCGGCTGGCTGGGTAACAACTTCGACCCATCCATTTCCTGGAAAGACCTGGAATGGATTCGTGAGTACTGGGACGGCCCGATGATCATCAAGGGCATCCTCGACGCCGACGACGCCCGCGATGCGGTCAAGTTCGGTGCCGACGGTATCGTCGTGTCCAACCACGGCGGGCGTCAGCTCGACGGCGTGCTGTCCAGTGCCCGCGCCCTGCCGGCGATTGCCGACGCGGTCAAGGGCGACCTCAAGATTCTGGCCGACTCCGGCATTCGCAGCGGCCTGGACGTGGTGCGCATGATCGCCTTGGGCGCCGACACCGTCTTGATCGGCCGCGCCTTCCTCTACGCCCTTGCCGTGCATGGCCAGGCTGGCGTGAAGAACTTGCTGGAGCTGTTCGAGAAAGAAATGCGCGTGGCCATGGTGCTGACCGGTGCCAAGTCGATCAGCGAGATCACCCGTGACTCGCTGGTACGCGAACTGGGCGCCTGACCGCCTGCAAGAACGACCGCCTGATTGACCCGGGGCATGTGGCGCACAGACGCCACAGCCCCGCGAGGAGATTGCATGAGCCTGCCCGCCGCGTTCCTGCGTGATGCCGAGCGCCTGATACCCGCCGAACGCCGCTTCGACGACCCCACTTCCACCCTGGCCTTCGGCACCGACGCCAGCTTCTACCGGTTGATCCCCAAGCTGGTGGTACGCGTCGAGTCCGAGGACGAAGTGGTCGGCCTGATCAAACTGGCCCAGCGCGAGCGGGTGCCGGTCACCTTCCGCGCCGCCGGCACCAGCCTGTCCGGCCAGGCCATCACTGACTCGGTGCTGATCGTACTCGGCGACAGCTGGGGGGGTAAGGAAATCCGCGGCCAAGGCGAGCAGATCCGCCTGCAACCTGGCGTGATCGGCGCCCAGGCCAACGCCTGGCTGGCCCCCTTCGGCCGCAAGATCGGCCCGGACCCGGCCTCGATCAACGCCTGCAAGATCGGCGGCATCGTCGCCAACAACGCCAGTGGCATGTGCTGCGGCACCGCGCAGAACACCTACCACACCCTGGCCGGCCTGCGCCTGGTGCTGGCCGACGGCACCCGCCTGGACAGCGAAGACCCGGCCAGCGTGGCCGCCTTCGAAACCAGCCACGCCGAGCTGCTGGAGGCGCTGGCCCGCCTGGGCCGCGAAACCCGCGCCAACACCGCGCTGGCCGAACGCATCCGACACAAATACCGGCTGAAGAACACCACCGGTTTGTCACTGAACGCACTGGTGGACTACGACCAGCCGCTGGATATCCTGCAACACCTGCTGGTTGGCTCCGAAGGCACCCTGGGCTTCATCAGCGCCGTCACCTACGACACTGTGCCCGACCACCCGCACAAGGCCAGCGCCCTGCTGGTGTTCCCCAGCGTCGAAAGCTGCTGCCGCGCGGTGACCGTGCTCAAGCACCAGCCAGTCTCGGCCGTGGAACTGCTCGACCGCCGCAGCCTGCGCTCGGTGCAGAACATGCCTGGCATGCCGCTGTGGGTAAAAGGCCTGTCGGACAACGCCTGCGCCTTGCTGATCGAGTCCCGCGCCGCCAGCCAAAGCCTGCTGCACGAGCAACTGCAACAGGTGATGGCCTCGATCGCCGACTACCCACTGGAACAACAGGTGGACTTCAGCGAAGACCCGGCCGTGTACAACCAGCTGTGGAAAATCCGCAAGGACACCTTCCCCGCCGTCGGCGCCGTGCGCCAGACCGGCACCACGGTGATCATCGAAGACGTGACCTTCCCCGTCGAGCAACTGGCCGAGGGCGTCAACCGCCTGATCCAGCTGTTCGACAAGCACCGCTATGACGAAGCGATCATTTTCGGCCACGCACTGGAAGGCAACCTGCACTTCGTCTTCACCCAGGGCTTCAACAGCGCCGAAGAAATCGCCCGTTACCAGGCGTTCATGGACGACGTGGCACAACTGGTGGCGGTGGAGTTTGGCGGTTCGCTTAAGGCCGAACACGGCACCGGGCGCAACATGGCGCCGTTCGTGGAGCTGGAATGGGGCCATGACGCCTACCAGCTGATGTGGCAGCTCAAGCGCCTGCTCGACCCCAACGGCATTCTCAACCCCGACGTGGTGCTGAGCGAAGACCCGGACATCCACCTGAAAAACCTCAAGCCACTGCCTGCCGCCGACGAAATCGTCGACAAGTGCATCGAATGCGGCTTCTGCGAACCGGTGTGCCCGTCCAAGGGCCTGACCCTCAGCCCACGCCAGCGCATCGTCATGTGGCGCGACATCAAGGCCAAGCAACGCGCCGGCGTCGACACCCGCGACCTGATGCACACCTACCAGTACCAAGGCATCGACACCTGCGCCGCCACTGGCCTGTGTGCCCAGCGCTGCCCGGTCGGCATCAACACCGGTGAACTGGTGAAGAAACTGCGCAGCCAGGCCGCCGACCACAAAAAAACCGCCGATTGGCTGGCCGAACATTTCCACACCGCCCTGAGCGGTGCGCGCCTGACCCTGACCGCTGCCAACACCGCCCGCAAACTGCTGGGTGCCCCGCGCCTGGGCCGCTTGAGCGCCTCGCTGAGCAAAGCCAGCAAAGGCCGCCTGCCACAGTGGACCCCGGCCATGCCGCAACCGCTGCGCCCGATCAGCTTCGGCCCGGCCAGCAACGATGCCCGCCCCCGCGTGGTGTACCTGGCGGCCTGCGTTTCACGGGTGATGGGCCCGGCCTATGCCGACCGCGAGCAAAGTTCGCTGCTGGACAAAACCCGCGCCCTGCTGGAAAAGGCCGGCTACCAGGTGGTGTTCCCCGACAACGCCGACAGCCTGTGCTGCGGCCAGCCGTTCGCCTCCAAAGGTTACCCCGAGCAAGCCGAACACAAGCGCCAGGAACTGATCAACGCCCTGCTGCACGCCAGCCGTGGCGGCCTCGACCCGATCTACTGCGACACCAGCCCCTGCACCCTGCGCCTGGTGCAAGACCTGGGCGACACCCGGCTGGACCTGTACGACCCGGTGCGCTTCATTCGCACCCACCTGCTCGACCGCCTGGAATTCACCCCCCAGGACGAACCCGTAGCCGTGCACGTGACCTGCAGCACCCAGCATCTGGGTGAAAGCCAGGCGCTGATCGACCTGGCGCGGCGTTGCAGCAAACAGGTGGTCATCCCCGAAGGCATTCATTGCTGCGGCTTTGCCGGCGACAAAGGCTTCACCACCCCCGAGCTGAACGCCCATTCGCTGCGCAGCCTGAAAGATGCCGTGCAGTATTGCAGCGAAGGCATCTCCACCAGCCGCACCTGCGAGATTGGCCTGTCGAGCCACAGCGGCATCGACTACCACGGCCTGGTCTACCTAGTAGACCGCGTCACCCGCCCCCGCAGCATCTAAAGGCTGGCACCTTCACCTTTGTAGGAGCGGCCTTGTGTCGCGATCGGGCTGCGAAGCAGCCCCAGGGTGTCAGCGTGGGTGCATAAATCGTGGGGCCGCTTTGCGGCCCGATCGCGACACAAGGCCGCTCCTACACAGGTACAGCGCAAGCCCGGGCCAAGCACGATCCAGTGGGAGCGGCTTCAGCCGCGAACACCGGCAAAGCCGGTGCCATCCCCCCTTCTCATATCGCCCCGCCACCATCCCGATTGAACCCCCGCCATTCCCCCACAGTCCACCCTACAGGCCCACCTTCCAGAGGCCCCAGAGGAGACACCCATGAAAGGTACCGCGCTTTCGGCCCTGTTCGCGGCCGCCACCCTGCTGGCTTCGCCGGTGTTCGCCGCCGAAGACCTTTGCACCACCAACCTGCAAAAGATCGACGACAGCATGGCCACTGCCGGCGCCACCTCCGAGGGCCTGGACAAAGCCATCACCGAGCACGTCGACAAAGCCAAGGCCGCCCAGGCCTCGGGCGACACCAAGGAATGCATCGCCATCACCAGCAAAGTGCTGGAGCGCCTGGAAAAAACCGAGAAAGGCAGCGGCACCGGCAGCGGCGGCGCATGAGCCCAAAAGCGGGCGACAGGACCGGCTGTCGACGTCGCCCGCGCAATGCCGTATACTCCATCCCACGCGCCGTAAGGTGCGTTAGCGTAACGCTAGTGTGGGGCCGATTAGGATTCGACGCCGGTAGCGAAACTCTAGGTGCATGCCGAGTTGGTAACAGAACTCGTAAATCCACTGTTGCAACTTTTATAGTTGCCAATGACGAAAACTACGGCGCGGAGTTCAAGCTGGCCGCTTAAGCGGTCCTCTTGACCCGTTGCTTCTGGTAGCTTCGGCTCCAGCAATCACTAGGGGATGCCTGTAAACCCGAACTGATTGTCATACAGAACAGGATCGTCGCGTAGCACGTTGTGGGCGAAGTGACTAAAACTTACACAACTCATCCAAAGCACCCTGCCCGTCGGGCGGCTGCGGATTAAATCAGTAGACACGGCTAAGCATGTAGTACCGACAGCGGAGTACTGGCGGACGGGGGTTCAAATCCCCCCGGCTCCACCAAATCCAAAGAAGAAGGCGCCCTCGGGCGTCTTTTTTTGTGCTTGGATTTAGGGATGTGCAGGTGGAAAAAGCGGATTTAACCCCTTCCGAGTAGGACGTTTCCCAAAGATACTCCCAGCGCCTGTTTTCCGTTGCGGTCATTTTTTCAGGGTTTTAGTCTCGGTGGGTCGTTGCTCATCAACGATCGGCTTTGACAGGCCGCAACGATACACAGCACGCATAACCGTTCATGGCGGTTGTGCATGGGGCACGCTCGCGTGCGCCGGTTTCTGTGTTCGCCGGTCTGTCAACCCATGCGCAGCTGCCACCCTTCCGTTTGACAGCGGATTGGCGGTAGCCCCTATCGAGAACACAGTACGATGCTAAAGATAGTTCCTGATCCGCCTCACCCACTCCACTCCTTGGAAGACACGATCATCATGGCCTCGGACTACGCGCTCTGCGCAGAAGCCGTAGCCCAGCAAGCGATGCTGATGCAGCCCAGGTCGCCCGCAGCGGTTTTGCTCATGGCCTCACTGCACGAGCTTGAAGCCCTGCGTCGATTGCTCGAATCAGCGTTGGCGCAAATACAGCAGCCAGACAACTCGCGACCGATGCATTAAGCCTGTGGGAGCCGGCTTCCCGGCGATAGACATACCCAGGTATCAACAAGACCAGGGAGATTGATCCATGACTACCGAAGACACAAAATGCACAGTCGGTAAAACTATCTTCTTTCAAGGCGAAAACCAGACCCACCCACTGTTTCGCATCGAAGCCAGCATTCCGTGTCAAAACGCCCGCGAACAGGCCTCGGAACTGATGGGCTATGCGAGGGACCTGACCATCGACGGGCTGATGGAAGATAAACCGAAGCTGATCTGGGCGGCGCACTACCTCTGTGCTTTAGGCAAAGCACTGCTGGATGATGCCGAACTCGGCATGATGCGTTGAATCACGTACTGTGATGTTTCAAGGGGTCAGCGGCAGGCGCTTGGCCCCTGTTCTTCCAAACGATCAACGCCGAGGGACTGCAGGCTGCAGACAAAGGCAACAGGATCAAACAAGCGGCTTGTCTTCTATTGCTCGAACAGAAGATCAAGCCGAGCGTAGATTATTGAAGTGTGGCTGAAACGGCCTGCGCCCAATCGTTTTCCATCACCAGCTGAAAGTGAATCTCCTCACCTTGGCCTGCCAGATCAAGCTGACCCACCGTGGCAGCCTCATCGGCATACTGGGTCAACAGCTCGAACAACTTGCGCTTGTATTCGGTGTCGTCGTTGCCTTTGAGGTGGTCGCCCTTGGTTTCCAGTACCGAGAAGCGAAGCTTGCCATTCTCAGTGCCTTGTATGCAGGCCAGCAGGTCGGGGTAAATACGGTGGCGTTGCCAGCCTTGCAAGGCGTATGAGCGCTGATTCACGGCTATACGGTGCCACCAATACACGCACTTATGTTCATCCAGGTACCAGGCCGTGTTCTTTTCCAGGCTATTGAACTCTTTCTGGTACACCTTCTCGAAGAGGTTTTTCTGCAAAGGCTCGCCATTCTTTCGATGAAGGAGCGGATCAACATCAGCCACGTCTATATCCAGCGTTTCAGCAATTTCCCAGTTTAGCGCCGGGTCATTGGACGATACCAACCGCAACGCGATGTCACCGCTCTCCAACTTGGCGCGGAATAGGGCCTCTGCCAGGGTATTCACCTGCGCACGAAGGTCCGTCTTCATGGTGTTTACCAAGTCGAGCCGGTTGATATAAAGCAGGTCATCGCTGATGCCGCTGCTGCGCAGCACCTCCAGGGTTTCCTCGAGCAAACGCATGCCCTGCCATGGGTTAGGGACGACGTCCAAAAGCTGTCGAACCAGGTAGGGAGCATCTAGCCCCTCATCCGGGATAGCCTTGACTTCATACTGCTCCAGGTCGATGACCGCTTCCCCAGGCTCTTTTACTTGTTGGTTGAGACTGACGCGAGCAACCGTCCGTTGCAACTTATCGGCATCCATAACGGCCTTGTCAGCCGCCAGGAATTTCAAGCCCCCCCAATCCAGCTCGCCGAGTACATCGCGCTCGTAGTCCAATGCACGGTAGCCATGGGGTGCGCTGCTGTCCCGATGCAAAACACGGGGTAGAAAAATGGGCAGCCCCGCGAACTTTTCATTTCGCCGCACCGTTTCCCGTCGCACATTGCGGGCCTGGCCGCTCTCTGAATCCAACGCTTTGACGCTGGACGCCAGGTCCGCCATGCCTTCGCCTTCCAGCCCTTTACGCACCCCTTTGACCGCCTCCATCACATCCTGATCGAAGGTGAAGATGTAACACTCGTCCAGCGCGCCTACACCGATTGTCCGTGCGTGGGGCTGGCGCAGCACGCGCCCTATCATTTGGGTGAGGGCGGTGGTTGCCGTTGTACGCGAAAGGATAGCCAGCACGTAGGCAAAGGGGCAGTCCCAGCCTTCGCGCAGCGCATCTTTGGTGATGATGAAGCGCACCGCGGAATTGGCTGACAGAAGGTCTTCGTCTGCCAGCTCGTCGTTGCTGGAGGTCTTGAGCCGAATATGCTCTTCCCTCACGCCCAGCTGATCACGCAGGTATTCGCGGGCGTCCTCGGCATGCACGAACCCCGCATCACGCTGCTCCTTGCCGGTACGCTCCACACGCACAAGTACAATAGGACGAATATAGCGGCCAGACGCACGTTGGAACGCCAACGCGGCATCTTCCAATTCCTGCTGTTTGGCATGAGCCAGCAACAGCGTTTGCTTCCAGCCACCCTTGGCCTCGTTAATGACATTGATCGGCAGCTTGATCATTTCCTCATCTTTGAGGACCGTACCTGGAACGTTGACCAGCACGTTAGAGTGATGCCTGCCATTGGTATTGGGTGTTGCGGACAGCTCCAGGATGAAGCGTGGATTGAAGCCAGCCAAGGTGTCGCGCGCAGTATTGGAATAGGCTTTATGGCCCTCATCAATCACGACCACTGGGCGTACTAGCCGCAGCACATTGCCCAGGCTTTGCTTGATCGATACCGCCCCCGGAACCACGCCATCGGCATACCCGAGGTCGGCCAAGTCATTCTGGTCAAGGTTGGGCACTTGCTTGAGCAGTTGCACATTCGCTTCGTGATCATCTTCCAAGGGGAAGAAAGACGTGAAGCGGCCACTGTCGCGGAACATCCGCAGTGTTTCCTTGGTCTGGCGCGCCGCCGACGGCAGCATTAGCAGCAGGACGCACAACTGCTCTTCCACCTCTTTACGGGTGAAGGCATCCCCTTTCTCAAGTAGTTTTACACGGCCACCCGATGCCCGTTCCAGCATCTGCCGGTAGGGGTGCTCCCGATTGGCCAATTGTTTCCAGGTTTGCCGGTAAATCGCATCCGAAGGTACGGTCCATAACACCATGCCCGTCTGGCGCTTGAAGTAATCCGCCTGCACGCGCTCAAGCGAGGCAGTCGCCAATAGGGTTTTACCGCCGCCGGTTGGTACTTTCAGGCAGATAGTCGGGATCGTGTCGCCCTTGCCATCATGACGTGACAGGTAGGGGGCCACCACCGGCTTACCACCGTGATACAGGTAGGGCAACAAGCGTTCCGTGTTCAGCTGATCCCACGCCGCCTTGCAGTAATCGCCCACGTTGGCCGTTCTGCCTTTGCTCTTCTGAAACGCTACAAAGTCCTCGGCTTCTTCACGCGCCTCAGCCAGCACAGCCAGGTAACGCTCCAGCCGTTCGAGTACCCCCTGCTGATATTCTTTGAGCTCCATGCTTAATCTCCCAAAATCCGATGCACGGCATAAGGCAACTGGCAGAACTCGATGCGCCGCGTCGTCAGCTCCTTCTGGCTCATGAACTTGGCCACCGCAAACACGATCGCCCGTTTGCCATGCTTGTTACCGGCTTCAATGATGGCCACCCGATCGGCATTGAGCGCCGCATCGTTGGAGCGCAACCACGACGTATCAGGTTTGTAGAGCAGGTGGATACGGAACAGCTCGGTTTCGCCAACCAGGCCATCCGCCGTGGGTTTACCCACCCTGTCCAGAGACTGGCCAGTGGCGGTATAGAACACGTAGCGGGCCAGCGCCTCAAAGCTAGGCATCCCTTCGCCGGTCAGCAGGCTTTCAACATCAATGACCTCACCCAAGGTGCAGTAGGTGAAGCTTCCACCCAGGCCGGGTGCGGTTTCTTTTATCGCACGCTCACCCGTCACTGTGAGTACGTCATCCTTGATCTTTTTGGTGATCTTGTCGTACTTATCGCAATGGCGCTTTTCAATGGAATTAATCCGCTCCATCACCTTTTTGTGTTTTTTTTCGTTTCCGAAGACGCTCCAGCTAATAGATTCCCGGTGCAATTCTTCGCGCTGGGTGCCCGTATAGGAATAGCCTTTGACTACACGGCGAACACGCTCAGCCGTTATCTCATCAGCGTAATTTTCACATTCGACAAGTACAAAACGACGATTGCCATCGTCCGCCTTGTTGGCTTCGAGCACGGCGTGAGCGGTTGTGCCCGAACCGGCAAATGAATCAAGGACTATCGAGTCCTCATAGGCTGCGAGTTTTAGAATCCGACTCACCAACTCAACGGGCTTCGGCGTTGGAAAGGGTGACGTGCCACCAAAAATGTTCTTCAACGTTGTATTGGCGTGCCGTGTACTTCCAACCTCTGATGCAAACCAGATGGTTTCCGGCGCTCGTTTATCCTGATTCTTCAGGTAAATCTTTCGAATGACACGGGTCTCATCATCAACAAACAACGCCTCCCCGGAGGCAATTTTTTTCTCGAAGGTTTCCTTTTTCCACCTCCACCCATTTTCCGGTGAGTCGATATATTTTCCAGACGGGGTCTTTAGCGGATACTTTAGCTTTGGGCGATACAGCGCGTTACGGACATCGCCAAGTCGCCATGCCCCGTTGGGGTCATTGTCCGGGTTAGCATAATTAACATTGTCCTCTTCCGTCCTGTCCAACCCTTCAAAAGAAAAGTCTTCATTCCCATACACAATAATATGGTTATGATGAACGGAAAAAATATCGCTATACCCCTTCCCTTGAACAGCGTGCTGCCACACGATGTTTGCTACAAACTTATCCGCCCCTATCACCTCGTCCATCAACATTCGCAGCCGGTGAGGCTCATGATCGTCCAGCGTCACCCATATGCTACCCCTTGAGGACATCAGCTCTTTGAGAAGACTGATTCTTGGCCACATCATGCACAGCCATTTGTCATGTCGCTCCAGGTCTTCCTTATCTACCGGATCCGCTGATTTTTTCAGCCATTCCTTCATGAGGGGGGAGCGGACGTTATCGTTGTAACACCATTTTTCTTCACCGGTGTTATACGGTGGATCGATAAAAATGCAATCGACCTTGCCAGCGTGAGTGGGTAACAGCGCCTTGAGCGCCTCAAGGTTGTCGCCCTGAATAATCAGGTTGTCATCCAACGATGGTTCGTTGCCTGCAGCGGGTAGCGACTTCTCGGGAACCACCTGTAATTCTCGGAACGGCACCCCAAGGTGATGGGAATAAATAAACTGCTTACCTTTGAACTCAAGCGTGGGCATTGCAAACTCCTGATCCAATCAACGCAGCGCCTTGAAGCAGGCATCTGCTGTTCGTTATCAGCGGCGGCCTTGGCACCCAGCCGCTGCTCCTCAACCCAAGCCGTTCCACGCTATGCAACAGCCATAGCGCCCCCTCGCCGCTCAACAAAAGTCAAACTGCACATTTACTAGCCATATGACATCATACCCAACATCCGGAGCCTTGCAGTGGACTGATGCACTGCAGCAACAGTGATGCGACAGGAGACGCTGACTGATGGACCGAACCAAACGACTTGAGGCGCTGGAGGCGGAGTACCAGCTGTTTGCCAGCCAGCGCGACGAGGCTTCCCCGGCCAAGCCCCGCATTGCCGCCTGGGGCCTGGTCAAAGCAGGGAAAAGCTCCCTGCTCAATATGCTCAGCGGCCATGCCAGCGACGAGCATTTCCAAACGGGTGATGTGCGTACCACCCGTACCAACCAGGCACTGGAACTAGACCACTACGTGCTAGTGGACACCCCAGGCTTGGGCTATGACCAGGACGACACTCTGCAAGCGAACCAGGGCCTTGATGCCGCTGATGTCGTGCTGTTCGTCCATGCCCCACCTGGTGAGCTTGACCAGGAAGAAGTGGCCCTGCTCGATCAGTTGCGCAGCGCCTATGGCCAAGACGTGGGTGAACGCGTGGTGCTGGTGATCAGCCAGCTGGACAAGCTGCAAGACGCCGACCTCGCCGCAGTCAAGGACACCATCGAACGTCAGGCCCTGATCCATCTAGGCACGGCGCCTGAATGCTTTGTCATTTCCAACACGCGTTTCAAAAGCGGTGTAGAGAAAAACAAGCAAGGGCTCTGCGAAAAAAGCGGCATTCCACAGCTGGCGCAACACCTGCAATCGCTTTCGAAGCGCCTCGCCAAGTCGCTCGCTGACGCCCGGCAACAGCGCCTGGCACGGCGCGCCTTGGAGCTGGGCACGCGTATCGACGCATTGATTGAACAGGACCTCAAGCTGATCGAGCAGATCACCGAGCCGTATGTGGTCAAGGCCAAAGCCTTCGTCAAGCACATCGACAGCGCTCGCCGGACCTTCAAGACCCATACGTCCGACATGCAGAAAGCACGCACCAAACTCGACAGCCTCAAGTAAGGAGACTTGCAATGCCTCTACCTTGGTTGATCGGCGTTGCGGCAGTCGCCGCCGCCGCCGCCATCGCTAAAGCGGTCAGTGACGACACCCCTTCGTCTTCAAGCAGTACCACGCACTACGACGACAGCGAGCGGCTTGAGCAGGAGCGGGAAGCCAAGCGCCTGCGCGAGCAAGAAAACCTCAAGGCCCGCGTCCAGTCTCTCGCCGGTGAGCGGCGGGAACAACTCAAGGCCCAGCTCAGAGGGGCGGCATCGACACTGGCGGCCTCGCCGGGCAAGCACAACCCGGTATCTGAAGGCGTAACCAAGATGACGCGCTTGACGCTCGAAGGGGTGACGGGGGATCAGCTTGAACAACGTATCCGCAGCACCGCGTCATCGACGTCCAGTTACGGTAAGACGGTCAAAGCCATTCTCCAGGCGTCGTCCGCTATGGAAGGTGGGCACATCGTTCATTTCATGCAGGGCGTGAACCTGCTCGAATCCGTGACCGCCCCTGCCGAAGCATCTGCCTCCGACCAGGCGGCGCTCGCCCAAGCGCAAGTCGCCCAGGCACGTATCGAGCGCCTGCAGCAACTGAAACGTCAACTTCTGCTTAAGGCGTGATAGATCGATGAGCACCGTTACTCGTGATGAATTGATGCAGGTCTTTCAACAACTGCAGGGTCAATTCGCCAGCCAGAAGCAAAGCCTCGCGCAGGCTCAGCAAAGCTTCGACACGCTGCGCACCGGTTTTGTAAAGCACTTGCGTCAGCAAACTGAGAGCATGGCCAGCGCGGTCAGTGACAACAATCCGCTCAAGGAAGGTGCGACCCAGATGGCGCAGCGCCTGACTGACCAGTTCATGGTCTGGGAAGAGCGCGCCGAGGTGCGTGCGAAGGGCGCGGTCTTTCGTGAGAACTTCAACGACTCCTTACTGGTGTTCGTGTACGGCAAGGTCAAATCAGGCAAGAGCTCGCTGGGCAACTACGTGGCTTGGGGGCACAGTGAACCCACTGCGCAACTGAAAGCCCAGGCCACGCTGAAACCCACTTACTTTTCTCATGACCGAACCGACGTCGCCAGTGGCGACAAAGAAGGCGAGGCATGCAGCTCCAAGCAATTCAGGGTCGGTGCCACTGAGGCCACCAGTTCGATTCAAGGATTCAAGCTGCCTGGGTTCACCTGGGTCGACTCGCCTGGGCTGCATTCCACCAATGCGGCCAATGGCAACTTGGCGCGCAAGTATGTCGACCAGGCGGACCTGATTCTCTACACCATGAACTCGCAAGCGCCTGGCCGCCAGTCGGACATGAGCGAGGTCAGGAGCCTGCTCGATGGCAAACGCTCGTTGATGATTCTGCTGACCGGCAGCGATATCACCGAAGAAGACGAAGACGATGATGGGCAACTCGTCACCGAAGTATTGATGAAATCCAAGGAAACCCAGCAGCGGCAAATCCAGGAAGTCACCGGCAACCTGGTGGAGATGCAGAAGGACGCTGCCAGCCATGTCCGCATCCTGCCCATCTCGACCCGCTTCGCCGAGCGCCACCCCTCGCACTTGCAGGAAAGTGGCCTGGGCACCCTGTTCCAAACCCTCAAGACGCTGTCGCAAGGTGAAGGTCTCAACCTCAAGCTGACCACCCCCTTGAACAACCTGCGCAAGGCCGTGGCTGAAACCTGCGACGACCTGAGCTTGATCAAGGAACTGACCGAGACGTTCGAGCTGCAGATCCAGAAGCAGGAGCAGGCAGTGGAGCGCGAGCTGCGGACCCTGAGCCAGAAGGGCGTCACGCAAATGCGCAGTTTCGTCAACCAGCTCTACAACGGGCCACGCCCCGGCGACGCACAGCCTCAGCTGCGCGAGCGCCTGGCCACCCTGCTGGGCCGCCTGACCGGCGAGGCCATGAAGGGTATCGGTGAAAGCCAGCAAAATGCGCTGCAACGTGCCTTCGATACCAGCCGCATCGGCGCCATTCCGGCGTACCGCGAGGTCACGGTCGAGAAGGAATACATCAGCGGCACTCGCAGCAGCACCAAAACCGCTTGGGGAGCGGGCGGGGCGGTTGTCGGTGGTGTCATTGGCTTCTTCGTCGGCGGCCCCGCAGGCGCCGCAGCCGGGGCTTCGCTGGGCAGTGCCGCGAGCATGATTGGTCGCAGCGCCGAGGCCATCCGCGCCAAACACAATGTGGTGGTCGGCGACAACCTGGAAGAACAACGCCAGGCAGCTCTCGAGCAGTACGCCGACGCCCTGCCTGCCTACCTCAACGAGCAGGTACGTGGCATCTACGATCCCCTACGGGACTCCATGCTCGAATACTGCCAAATCCTGACCATCGAAATGGAGCGCCTGCGTCAGGCGCTCATAACCCTTGAAACGAGCACCGCGCAATGACTCAACCAGGCCCGATGACCCAACTGCTAGCCCTCTACGACGAAGTGGATGGTCTGTGTGAAACCTACAACCCGCACACTGTCGCCAGCATTCGCGAACTGAGCCGGGCGAAGAAGGCGCAAGCGGGTGCGAGCATCATGGTGTACGGCGTCTATAACGCCGGTAAAAGCACGCTGATCAACGCCTTGCTTGGCAAAGAGTTGGCTGCGGTAGCCGATGTGCCGGAGACCGCCCGTGTGCAGGGCTATCGCTGGGGCGACTTCGAAGTGCTCGATACACCCGGCATCGACGCGCCGCTGGAGCACGAGGCCATCACGCGCGAACAGCTGGTGCAGTCGGATGTGGTGATCTTTGTGGTCAACCCGCTGGGTGTGGTCGAGGAGGAAAAAACCCTCGATGTGCTGCTGGAACTGGTGCTTGCCGGCAAGATGATCTTTCTGGTGCTCAACTGCAAAAGCCGCTTCGACCCGATCGACCTGGCCCGCATCAAGGACGAACTCAGCGAGCGCATTCAACAAAAGGCCGGCTCCCAGAAGGTGCTGGGGCATATCCCGATCGTCGAGGTTAACGCCCGCTCCGCGCTCAAGGCGAAACTGGAGAACAAGCAGAACCTGCTGAACAGCTCGGGCTTTCCAAAGTTTGAACGCGATCTGGAAGGGTTCTTCGCATCCGTGGAGCAGAAGGCAATCGTGGCGCGTGTCGCTAACGAACTGCGCAGCTTCCTCGATGCAACGGTAGCCGAGCTGGACAAACGCCAGGACCAAGCTGCGATCAAACGCCTGGACGCCTTCTATGGCGAGATCGCGCGCCGCGAAATCGATATTCGCCATGGTTTGAAATCGCTGATCGAAGCCAAGGCCGCCTACATTGGCAAGAGCACGATCACAGCGCTTAACCAAAACATCGAAGGCGCTCAAGGCAAGGTCGAGCAGCTTATCGGGCAGGCCAACGAACAAGTCTGCAGCGAGCTCGAAGACGCACTCACCCGCCTGGGCCTGGACGCCTCCGAGATGCTCGACGAGGTCATTCGAGAGGTACAGGTACAACCACAGGCTTACAACGCTCAGGCTGCACCCGACCTCGATACAGCGCAGGCCCCCGCCAACCAGTTGCCCGCATCGCAGGGCGTCGACTTGAGCCTGCTCGAATCCGGTGTCCGTCAGGCCAGCAGCATGCTCAAGGCCGAGCATGTCGTCAGCGCGCTGAAAGTCGGCAAACAGTGGCTGCCGACACTGTTCAAAGGGGTCGGGCCAGTCACCATGGGCAAGGTTGCCGAACAGATCGTCGGTAAGGTCATCCCCGTCATCGGTATTGCTTTCCAGGTAGGCAGTGCGCTGTATTCCGCCTTTGCCGGCGACCCTGAGCAGCAGCGACTGGAAGAACAAGCCAAACGCGAGGAGCAGGAGCGCGAGCGCCGCGAACAGGCAATCCAAGCATTCGCCGACGAAACGGCCTGGGAATTCTCGCGGTCGCTGAACGCCATGGTCGATAGTCACCTGAAGACCAACTTTGCCGATATCAAGGACAAACTGCAGAGCCTGCGTGGCAGCCTTGGCCAGGACCAGCGCCGTCTCAGCGAGGACCGTGAACGGTTGGTCCAGGCCCAGGCCGCGATGGGTGAGTATGCCTGATACCCCCACGCCCTTTGCCTGCAGCCGCTGCATGGAATGCTGCCGACGTGTGCACTTGCTTGCTGAGACCGCGGTGATGGACCGCGGCGACGGTGTATGCCGGCACCTGGATGAAGCCAACGCCGGGTGCCGCATCTACGACCAGCGGCCGGACGCCTGTCGCATCGATCGGCAGTACGAACTGCATTATCGCCAGGCAATGAGTTGGGAAACGTACGTCAAGAAGAACGAAGCCGGGTGCAAGCAATTGCAGGCGCTCGGCGCTGGCGAGGCCACCCGGGTAATCCTGGCTTCTACAGACAACCGCTTTACACAACCATAGGGACTTCAGAATGGGTATCAGCTACCGCGCGGATGATGACCTGGCCTTCCTGCAATACTGCCGGGAAGACGACATCCGCAACCTGGCGGCCTATCTCATGTTCGACAAGGACGGAGAAAAGCGCAGAGCAAGCGAAATCGCCGATGAGCCGCAATTCAAGAAACTGCAGGGCCAGCCAGATCAATGGCGTCGCTGCTGGCAACTGGTTGCCGGTGAGTTGCAGCATTTCGCGGGTGACTCCATCGTCAACCTGTTCCGCCGTCAGGGTGTGCTCTACAAGGAAATGCTCTGCGACGTCTGCGACAAGACCGATGTGAAGTACGACAGCAAAGCCAGCGCCTACGCCATCGAAAACCAGCTCATCGAAAAACTGGTAGAAAAGAGCTGGGAACAAATGTCGCCGGAACAGCGGCGTAGCACAGCCGAGGAAATGAACCTCAATGGCGCGCTCGGCGCGCTGCCGCTGGCCGCGATCATCAATGCCATTCGTGCAGGTGGTCTGGGTTCGCTGCAGTGGTCATCGTGGCTTGCAAGGGGTACCACTGCGTCATTCAGCAATGCGATCGGGGTGACCCTCGGCGGTGCTGCAGCGCTGGTAGGCGGGCGCGCGGTAGCGGCCATCGCCGGGCCTTTGGCAGCGATCGCTGTGACCGTTCCTCTGCTCAGCGGTACGGCCTATCGGGTCACGATCCCGGCAGTCATTCAAATCGCGTTCATGCGGCGCCAGTATGAAAAAGAGGATCACTTCTAATGCAGGCAGCAGCAGAACTTCTGAGCAAAATCTGGGTACTCGACGAGGCGGCCTTTTCGAAGCCCCTCCTGGATGCGCTGGCGGCAGGCAAGGCAGTCATCCATGACGGCGTGGCGTATTACGCGGCGGGCAGTGGCAAGACGGGCGTCATCCAGCACCTGCCGTTCAAAGAAGCCGTGTTCAAGTCCGCCGAAGAAGCACTCAAGGCCGCGCAGATGACTACCGTCATGGCCACCGCCGCGTCCACCTGCGTGATTCTCGGGGCGCTGATCATCCAGACCAAGTACCTGGCGGCAAAACTCGACAAGATTCAGAACACGGTCGACGAAATCGCCAAAGAGCTGCATACCCAGAACATCGTCTATTACATGGACAAGGTCACCGACTACATCGGCAGTATCGAAGTCGCCCGCACCTTGCTCAAAGACCGCAGCCTGGCAAGCGAAATCAAGGATGTGGCTTACCCCTTGCTGGCATCAGCTGCAGCCAAGCGTAACCATGCGATGTCGTTCATCGACAACGTCCTGGCATTGGCGCAAAACAGCAGCGAGGTAAGCAGTAAGCACTACGAGCTGGTGGTCAACTTCGCCCACATGATGCTGGAGATCATGCCGCTGGGCATTCACACGGAATATTTGCTGGCCGCCCGTGTAGGCAAGCCGATGCTCGCCCAGCAGATACTGGAAGATGGCGCAGAGCGGTATCAGGGTGCAATGCAACAGTACAAGGGGTTCCTCAATGCCCAACATCGCGAGTTGGTACGGGGAAACATGGGCGACAAGACGGTAGTCCTGCAGCGCATCGAAGATAGGGCACGGCAACTGATTCAGTCGACAGAAAATCAACTATTGCTCACGTTGCCCAATGGCCGTATGGCAGTGCTCGAAGCGGCGTAAGTTCACTGGCCAGCACCGTTGATAAGGGGCTCGAACATGAGCCCCATGCCCGGCCAGTTCAAGCATGGCTTGCCTGAGCAGTCTCCAATCCGTTCAGTGCTGCCCATACTCAACGCTCATTCGCATGGGTCATGCCCTGCAAGATTTCCACCTTGCGCCGCAACTGCCCCACATGTTCCCGCTCCGCCCGCAACGCCGCCCTCAGCTCGCGGTTCTCCATCTCCCAAATCTGCAACCAGCGCAAATCCTTCTGGCAGTGCTCCACCTTCTTGCCCAGCTCGCCCAGCCTCAACCCCTGCTGAATCAGCACCAGCAAGATGATCCCCATCGCCACCAAGGCAACCGTCGCAACCACTTCCGGCATCGTCATGCTCATGTCCTTTGCTACCTTCGGAGCGTTCCGAAGACGAACCAAAGATATGTAATGCAAAACTACACGTCTAGAATGTAGACTTATACAGGTAAAGTAATCGCGCACATGGAGAGGGTATGAAACGCAAGCAATCCATCGAGCAGGTACGCTGGGACCTGGCACTTCGCTATCGTTTGATCGAAACCGTTGCCTGGTGGGAAGGCCGGCTGACCACGGGCCACCTGATGCAGAGCTTTGGCATCAGCCGCCAGCAGGCGTCGAAGGACATCAATACCTACATCACCGAACATGCGCCCGAAAACTTGACGTATGACAAGCAGATCAAGGGCTATGTACCGAGCGAGCAGTTCGAGCCGCTGTTCATCGATAACAGCGCCAGCGCCTATCTGCACCTGCTCTACCAGAACAACGAACGGGCGCCGCACATCGACGGGTTGGCACTGGCCTACGCGCACACCCGTGTACTGGAGGTGCCTGACCGCCCTATTCGGCCAGAGGTGCTGCGCCCATTGCTCAAGGCTTGCCGTGAAGGCCTGCGCCTGGAAACCGAATACGTATCCTTCAACACCCCCAACGTCGAGGTGCGCTTGATCGCCCCGCACACGCTGGTGTACACCGGCATGCGCTGGCACGTGCGGGCCTACTGCGAAAAGAACGGCCAGTACCGCGACTTCGTCCTCAGCCGCCTGCGTGGGCAGCCAGGCTTGCTCGACGCGTCGCCGAACACGCGTGAGCAGGATGAAGACTGGAATGTCGAGGTGCCGGTCATCTTCGCGCCTGATGGGCGGTTGAACACGGCGCAGCAGGCAATCATCGAAACCGACTTCGGCATGACCGATGGCCAATTGGTGGTGCCTAGCCGCAGGGCATTGGTGAAGTATGTGTTGCAGCGGTATCAAATCGACCACCGCAACATGGCGATACTGCCCGAGGCCCAGCAACTGGTGGTGAGCAACCTCCAGGACCTGCAGCCGTGGTTGATGAAGTACTGACGCTGGGCGCTTGCTCTAGCTGCAACGCGTCATGTGTTGTTCTGTGGGAGCAACTGTCTTCTTGTGGAAGCTGGCCTTGCTGGCGATGGGGCGCGTAGCGCCCTTGGCCCGGCTCTGCCGGGCATCGCCAGCATGGCTGACTCTTACGGATGGGCCACCTGCTCCTGCCAAGGTGTTCCGGCCTTTAGCATCGCATTCAGCCGTATGATCAAGACCCGCATGCACGCCACTATCGCCACCTTCGCGCATTTCCCCTCGGCCCGCAAAGCCGCATAGCGGGCTCCGAAGTCTTGGTTGTATCGGATGACGATCCAGCAGGCCATGTACAGCGCTCGCCTGACACGTGACCGGCCACCCCAGATCTCGCGCTTGCCCGCGTGTTTGCCGCTGTCTTGGTTGAACGGTGCAACACCCACCAGTGCCGCGATTTCCTTACGGTCCACCTGGCCCAACTCCGGCAGCAGAGCCACCAGCTTGGTTGCCGTGACCAAGCCAATGCCTTTGACCTCCAAGAGGCGTGGGACACGGTCGTCATTGAGCTTCACGGCCTGTTCAGCGATCTCGAGTTCGAGCGCTTTGATTTCACCTTTCAGGTAAACAATGTGGCGCTCCAGACGGAAGCAGACGCTGGTTGACTGGGCCTGCTTCAGCCGACGTTTGTCATCGTCACGTTGCTGGACGAAGCGATCCCGCTGCATCAGCAACTCGCGCAGCAAGGCCCGTTCAGGCGTCATTACCGTATACCGTTGAGGCGGCAGCACTTCGGCGAAGTGAGCCAGCACCGCAGCGTCGATGGGGTCGGTCTTGGCTTGTTTACCCATGGATTTGGCAAAGGCCCGGACGCGGCTGGGGTTTATCCGGTACGCCGGAAGACCAGCGTCATGTAGAGCCCGCAGGACGTTGCATTCGTAACCGCCGGTCGCTTCAAGGATGATTGCTGAAACCTGATACTCGCCGAGTTTTTCGACAAGCTGACTGAATCCGTTCAGGTCATTGGAAACATTGAAGTTCAAACCTTCGGGGCGGATGTGCACGGCAAGTGTGGTGCTGGAAACATCGATGCCGACAGAGGAAAACATGGCCAAACCCTCTTAGACTCAAGGAGTGAGAGCGCTTTGGCTTGGCCCACGCTTGTGGTTCGAGATTTGGCCCTCATCCAACTGTTCGGGCTCTCGCCAAAGTGGAACGGTGAATGGCAGCTTGTGCTCCCACACGTGCTCGAGGCACCTCGGGCTATCAACTTGCCATTCACCGCTCTCACCTTAGATTCTATTCCCTCCTCAAGACACAAGCGGG
>NZ_QJRC01000081.1 GCF_013393325.1 Pseudomonas hunanensis | reverse complement strand
CGCGCAGTCAGTGGGTTGCGCGGTCCCTGTGGGAGCGGGCGTGCCCGCGAAGAGGCCGGTGAGGGCAGCAGAAAAATCAGACGAGATGCAGGTGGTTGTCCCAGAAACCGGACGGCAGGTTCATCGGCTGCCCGACCAGCTCGGCCTTGGTGCAGTCGTAGAACCGGCAACGGCCCTGCCCGGACGTGACGACAAAACCATCTTTCACCGTACCCACCCCTGCGCAATCGGGCATCGGCGCATCCAGCCGCACCGCGCCGCTGTCCAGGTCCCAGACGAACAGGCGGTTGGCCCGTGGTGCAGTCAGCGCCACCAGCCGCAGTTCGCTGTGGATGGCAACGCTGGCGGTGTACTGGGCCATGGCCTGCAACTGCCGCTCTGGCACCGGGAAGGCCTTGAACGGCTCGCCTGGGCGCTTGATCGCCAGCAGCTCGGCCGTTTCATCGGCATCGCCCATGAACTGCTGGCAAGCGGCGATGGTGCCGTCGCTGCCCACCGCCAGGTGGCGCACGCTGTTCATCTGCTGGGCCAGGGTTTCCTTGCTCAACAGGGTGCCGTCGCGCTGCATCAGTACCAGGCTTGGCTCCATGGCATTGAGGTTCATCTCCACCCGGCTTTCGGCTTCGGTGCGAATGCCGCCATTGGCCACGATCAGCGTTTCGCCGTCGGGCAGCCAGGCCACCTCGTGTGGGCCGATGCCGTGGGTTGGGATCTCGCCGGTGTGCACCAGGCGCTCGCCCTCGAAACGGTATACCCCAAGCACGCCGCGCCCAGGGTCGGTGGTGTCGTTCTCGGTGGCATACAGCCATTCGCCGCCTTTGTGCACCACGGCGTGGCCATAGAAGTGCCGGTTTGGCTGTGAGGCGAGCGTTTGTAGCAAGCGCCCGTCGCGCAAATCGATCAGGTAACTTTCGGTACCGGGGCGGCGGGCGACGAACAGGGCGATCGGCTGCTCGGGGTGGTGGATGATGGCATGGCAACGCTGGGCGACCTGGGTGCTGAACACCTGGGTGCCGTCCAGGCGGAAACCGACGGCATAGTGCTTGCCGTCGCCGTCGTCACGCGCCGAGAGCAGCAAGGGTTCGCTGCCTTTGTTGCGGAACAGGCTCCAGCCGCCCAGGGTGAGGGCGCTGAGCAATACGCTACCGAGTTTGAGTGCCTGGCGTCGCAGCATGATCAGTCACCGTCGTTGGCATTGAAGCCCAGCTGGATGTTCAGCGCCTTGGCCAGGTCGCCTTCGTGCAGGCGGTGGACGGCGTTGAGGCTGTCGTAGATCTGGTTGAGGGTTTGCTGGCCAGCGTCGTCGGCCAGCAACTCACCGAGGGTTTTCTGGTTGTCGGCCAGCAGTTTGAGCGAGGTAGCGTAGGCGGCGTCGATCTTGTCCGCCAGCGCTTTCTGATCGCTGGGCAGCAAGCCGCGCAGGCCCTGGTTGTCGACACCGACCCAGACGGTTTCGGCAGCCTTGAGGGTGGCTTCCAGGCTCTTCAGCGAGGAATGGCTGCGCCAGGCTTCGGCCTGCAGCGGCTGCGGGATGCCCTTGCTTTGGCGGCCCATCGGCGCGCCCAGCTTCTTCTTCAGGGTATCCAGGGCGGTGACCTGGGAGCGCAACAGGTCGGCGATGGCCTCGTGGGAGTCAGCGTAGCGCTGGTTGGGGAACTTGGTCATCTGCGAGAGCATGCCGTCGGTGCTGTTCCAGCTCTTGAGGATCTCCTCGGCCAGGACCTTCTGGTGTTCACCGATGGCCACCAACAGTGGGCAGTAACGGGCTTTCTGCTCGGCAGTGGCGATGTCTGGCTTGCTGTCGAACAGGATGTACTCGTAGGCCGACAGGCCGCGTACTACCACGCTTGCTTTGCCCAGAGCGGCGGCATCGACGGGCTTGTCGCCGTTGACCAGTTGCTCGACCTGGCGGCCGACCAGGTTCTTCTTGTCGGGCCAGAACTGGACCTGCCAGGCGCGGTTGCCTTCGGCCAGCGGGCCGACCAGCAGCGGTTGCAGCTCGGCCCAGGCTTTTTGCGCGTTGAGGAAGTCGGCGCGGGCTTTATCCAGGGACTCCTTGCCTTCGCAGTAGGCCAGGGCGCTGGCGGCCAGCGTGCGGTCGGCTTCGACCCAGCGGCTGTAGGTTGGCAGGATCACCTGCTTGGCGATGGCGGCGGAGGTCACGGCTTGCGGGTCCTGCGGCGAGCAGGCACCGAGGGCGAGTGCGGCGAGGCTGGTGAACAACAGTTTGGGTCGGAACATGCCCGGCTCCTTTGCGCGTTTTAAAGTGAATTCAGGAACGCCAGCAACGCGGCGCGCTGCTCTGCGTTGAATGTGAGCACGAAGTTGCGTGCCGCCTCGGCTTCGCCACCGTGCCAGAGCACGGCTTCTAGCAGGTTGCGGGCGCGCCCGTCGTGCAGGAACTGGCTGTGGCCACTGACCGTTTCACTCAGGCCGATGCCCCACAGGGGCGGGGTACGCCAGTCCTGGCCGTTGGCGGCGAATTCGGTACGCTCGTCGGCCAGGCCAGGGCCCATGTCATGCAGCAGCAGGTCGCTGTAAGGGCGGATGACCTGGTTGGCCAATTCTGGCTCGATCGCATCGGCGGCAGTGGTGAACTGCGGTGTGTGGCACCCCTGGCAGCCGGCCTGGTAGAACAGGTTCTTGCCCGCCAGCACCTGCGGCGAGCCAACGTCGCGGCGGGCCGGCACCGCCAGGTTGCGGGTGTAGAAGGTGACCAGGCGCAGGATGTTGTCGCTGACTTCTTTCTCGCCATCGGCGCCGTCGCCGTTGGGCGCAGCCAGGCAGTCGGTTTGTGCCGGGGTGCAATCGTCATTGGGCTGCAGGGTGCTGGTAAGGCCCATGTCGCCGGCAAAAGCGTGCACGTTCTGCTGGTTGACGTTGGGCTGCCCGGCTTTCCAGCCGAAGCGGCCGATCACGGTCTTGCCCTGGGCGTCGTCCCACACACGGTTGGCACGCCCGCGGATGCCGTCGCGGTTGCGGTCGTCCGGGTCCTCGTTGGCCAGCAGGTCGGCTTCGGGGATGGCCTCGAGCAGGCCCAGGCCGATCATCGGCGGGGCCACCCGCGCCGAAAAGCGTGTGTCGGGGTGCATGACGCCGTAGCCGAGCTGGGTGATCTGCAGGGCAGGCTTGCGCAGCTCGACCTGATGACCGTCCTTGAACGCTACCGTTTCCTGGGTGTAGCTCACCCGTACCTTGCCTTCTGGCGCCACGCCCGGGATGGCCATGTCCTGCAACTGGGTGCCGTACACCGGCTCCGGCACCACGCCGAGGCGTTCGATCACTTTGGCCAGGTAAGGCTGGTCGGGGATCGACAAGCGCACCAGCATGCCCACCGCGTTGCTGTTGCCAGGCTCAGGCGGGTGACCGCGGCCATCGCGCACATGGCAGTTCTGGCAGGCGTTGGTGTTGAACAGCGGGCCCAACCCGTCGCGGGCAGTGGTGGTGGACGGGGCGATCACCCAGGGGTTGCGGAAGAAACTGTTGCCTACGGCAAAGTCCACGCGCCGCTCGGGCGAGAGGTTGGCCGAAGGCAGGGAATAGGCGTTGCGGTCAGTGCGCTGCACAGTCGCCTTGCCGGCCGACAACGCTTCGCCAGGCTCGGCTTGGGTGAAACGCGGGGCGTCGTCACAGGCGGCGAGGGCAAAGGCCAGCAGCAAGGGGGAGAGTCGGGACAGCGACAAGGACATGCAAAATCCTGGGCGTGGACGAAAAACCGGCGTGCAAGCTTAGCAGGCCAGCGGCTCTTGAATAAGAGCAATTTGCAATTACCTGGGTGAAAGGGATGTGAAATGCCAGCATTTTCATGTGCCTGTTCGCGGTCCGGTTGGCCGCGAACAGGCCATCAGCAAAAAAGGCGACCCGAAGGCCGCCTCTTTCAGTACCGCTACAGCAGGATCAGAATTCGTGATCCGCAGTGTCCGGGTTCAGGTTGGCGATGCCCAGCTTGCCTGCAGCCTGCTCGATCGAACCGGTCTGCTTGACCAGGGCGGCGATGGCGTCACGCACGATCTGGTTGCCGGCCGCGTTGTCGGCAGCGATCAGCTGGTCGTAGTGCTCGCCTTTGAGGGCGTGGTCGACGATCACCTGAATCTTGGCTTCGGTGGCCTCCAGGTCGGCCTTGAGGGCTGCATCGGTAGCCGGGTCGACCTTGGCGACCAACGACGACAGGCTTGGGCCGCTTACCTTGGTGCCGTCCGGGCGGGTGTACTCGCCCAGGTAGACGTTGCGGATGCCCTTGGCGTCGTAGAAGTGCGAGTAGTGGGTGTTGTCGCTGAAGCAGTCCTGCTCGTCTTCCGGCGAGTTGGCTTCCAGCGAAACCTTCATGCGCTCGCCAGCCAGTTCGCCCAGCGACAGGCTGCCCATGCCGAACAGCATCTTGCGCAGGCCGTCGTTGACAGGCTCGGCTTCCAGCTTGGCGCGGTAGTTGTCGGCGACGTTCGGTGCCCAGTTGCCGACCATCTCTTCGAGGTCGCTGACCAGCAGGTCGGTAACCGCTTTCAGGTAGGCACGACGGCGGTCGTTGTGGCCACCGGTAGCGCCCTGGCCTTCCAGGTAGTCGGATGCCGGGCGGTTGCCAGCGCCTGGGCCGGTGCCGTTCAGGTCCTGGCCCCAGAGCAGGAACTCGATGGCGTGGTAGCCGGTGGCGACGTTGGCCTCGGAGCCTGCCAGCTCGTTCAGGCTGGCCAGTTTCTCGGGGGTAATGTCCTTGACGTCGACCTTCTCTTCGCCCACCTGAATCTCGGTGTTGGCGATGATGTTGGCGCCAGCGGCCGGGTTGCCCAAGGCGTGCTCGTAGCTCTTGTCGACGTAGTCGATCAGGCCTTCGTCCAGGGGCCAGGCGTTCACCTGGCCTTCCCAGTCGTCGATGATGGTGTTGCCGAAGCGGAAGGCTTCGCTTTGCAGGTACGGTACGCGCGCGGCGAACCAGGCTTCCTTGGCGGCCTTCAGGGTTTCGTCGTTGGGCTTGGCCAGGAACGCGTCGATGGCGGTCTGCAGTGTCTTGGCGGTGCTCAGCGAGTCGCTGTACACGGCGTAGACCATTTCGGTGTAATGCTTGACCACGGCTTTGCCGGCGGCTTCGTCGACGGCCCCTGGCGCAGCAGCGGTGGTGCTGGCGGCAGCAGGTGCCTGGGCTTGCGGCGCGGCGGCTTTTTCGTCCTTGCCTTCGCCGCAACCGGCGAGGGCGATGGCAATGGCCAGCAGACTGGCGGAGGCCAGAGGCATTCGAATCATTATTGGTTTTCCTGCGTCGTGTGGTTGGACCAAGGGGTGGACCGTGCGCCGTGGCACGCGAAACCGCAACATCATGCGAAAGATTTGCATTTGCTGTAAAGGGGCGGGCACGCAATTCATGTAAATCCCGGTCACAGCCTGTAACCGGGCAGGTGGGCTCAGAACATCGAAACCTGGTTGCGTTGCGCCTGCTTGAGGAAGTGGGTCAGCTCGCGGGCCGACAGCGGCTTGCTGTAGTGGTAACCCTGGCCCTCGTGGCAACCCTGGGCAACGATGTAGGTTTCTTGCTCGGCGGTTTCCACGCCTTCGGCGATTACCTGCATGCCCAGGCTCTTGCCCAGCTGGATGATGGCGCGAACGATGGTGGCGTCGTCATCGTCGTCGAGCAGGTCCTGGACGAAGCTCTTGTCGATCTTGATCTTGTCCAGCGGCAGCGATTTCAGGTAACTGAGCGATGAGTAGCCGGTGCCGAAGTCATCGATGGCAATCAGCGCCCCGGAGCGGCGCAGGCTCAGCAGGTGCTGGGCGGCGGTGCTGATGTCTTCCATCAGGCCGGTTTCGGTGACCTCCAGCTCCAGGCTGCGCGGCGGCAGGCGATAGGCCTGCAGCAGGTTGTTGACCACCCGTGGCAGCTCGCTGTGGTGCAACTGCACGGTGGACAGGTTGACTGCCATGCGCAGGTCGCTGAAGCCCTGGTCGTGCCATTCGCGCAATTGCCGGCAAGCCTGGTCCAGCACCCACTCGCCGATGCTGATGATGCTGCCGTTCTGCTCGGCCAGGGGGATGAACTGGTCGGGTGGCACCATGCCCAGCTCCGGGTGCTGCCAACGCAACAGCGCCTCTACGCCGACCACGCGGTGGTCGCGGTAGCTGATCTGTGGCTGATACACCAGGTACAGCTGGTTGCGCGGCAAGGCTTCACGCAGGTCCTTTTCCAGCTCGCGGCGGCGGCGCATCTCGCTGTCGACGCTGGCGATGTAGAACTGGTAGCGGTTGCGCGAACGGGCCTTGGCCAGGGTCATGGTCTGTTCGGCTTTCTGCAGCAGTTTCTCGGTGCTGTCGCCGTCTTCAGGGAACAGGGTGATGCCGATGGTGGCGCGCAGGCGGATCTGCTCGTGGTCGAGGTCGAACGGCACTTCCAGGTCGTCGAGGATGCTTTGCGCCAGTTCGGCCGCTTCGTAGGGTTGCTCGATATTGGCCTGCACCAGGGCGAACTGGTCGCCGCCCAACCGCGCCAGGGCGCCCAGGCGGCCGCTGTGGGCCCGCAGGCGGTCGGCCAGGGCCAGCAGCAATTGGTCACCGACCTGGTAGCTGAACTGCTCGTTGATGCCCTTGAAGTCGTCCAGGCCCACGCACAGCACCGCCACGCGATGCTGCAGGCGGCCGCCGTCGACAAGAATCTTGTCCAGTTGCTGCTGCAATTGCTGGCGGTTGGGCAGGCCGGTGAGGAAGTCGTACTGGGCCATGCGCTGCAGGCTGTTTTCCGCCTCGTGGCGCAGGTGGGTGTTGCGCTCGATCGAGGCCAGCAACTGGTTGGCGGTGTTCACCCACAGGCCCAGCTCGTTCTTCTCGTGGCCTTTGAGCAGCGGTAGCTGGTGCTGGCTGGGGCGGTCGGGGTTGATCTGGGTGAGGTGCTCGATGATCTTCGACAGCGGTTTGGTCAGCAGCCAGTGGTACACCAGATACAGCACCAGGCCCATGGCCAGGGCCCGCAGCACGCCGGAAATGAAGATGATCACCGCGTTGATCAGGAAGTCTTCACCGTAGGACGAGGTGTCCAGGGTAATGCTGAGGTCGCCGTAGTATTCGCTGTATGGGCCGCGGCCAACCAGTTGCGTGGTATAGGTGCGTTCCTGGCCGAGGATCAGGTCGGTGAGCCAGCGCATGGACATGTCCTGCAATGGACGTGACTTTTCTGCCAGCATGGTTTCGTTGGGGTGGCCAATGGAGGCCATGCGCACCGATTCGTCCTGGAACAGGCCTTCCATCACCTGCATGCCCATTTCGCGGTCGAGGCTGTACACCGCCTGGGTCGAAGGGTCGCGGAACATGTCGAGGATGCGCTGGGCATCATTGTTCACGGCCTGGCGGGTCTTGTAGGTGTCGTAGACGATTTGCGCACAGCTGAGCACGACGCCGACCGCCAGCGCCGACAGCAGCACGACCCTGAGCAACTTGACCGACAAGCTGTTCCGCAATTCCAGCTTCAATGGGGTTTCCTTAATCCATGCGCATGGCATCATTTTGCCATCAACGATGACGATACACTATCGGCCGATCATGAGCAGTGTATCGGTTGCCTGACCCCGCAACTTGAGTGCGCTGTATCAATCTTCCAGAGGTTTGATGTTAGCGCGCTATGCGGGCTGAGCAAGCAAAACCGTGCGTGCCTCTGTGGCTGCGGGTTACCCGTGAAGGGGGCCGGCACAGGCATAAAAAAACCCGGCACAAGGCCGGGTCTTTTCATTCAGGGCTGAAGACTCAGGCCTTGAAGGTCTTGCCTTCGAACTGCTCGGCAACGAAGGCCCAGTTGACCAGGTTCCAGAACGCCTCGACGTACTTCGGACGCAGGTTGCGGTAGTCGATGTAGTAGGCGTGTTCCCAGACGTCGCAGGTCAGCAGCGGGGTATCGCCGCTGGTCAGCGGGCAGCCGGCGCCGATGGTGCTGGCCAGGGCCAGGGAACCGTCAGCTTTCTTCACCAGCCAACCCCAGCCGGAACCGAAGGTGCCAACCGAAGTCTTGGTGAATTCTTCCTTGAACTTGTCGAAGGAACCGAAAGCGGCGTTGATGGCGTCTGCCAGGGCACCGGTCGGCTGGCCACCGGCGTTAGGGGCCAGGCAGTTCCAGTAGAAGGTGTGGTTCCAGACCTGAGCGGCGTTGTTGAAGATGCCGCCCGAAGAGGTCTTGACGATCTCTTCCAGGGTCTTGCCTTCGAATTCGGTGCCTGGGACCAGGTTGTTCAGGTTCACGACATAGGTGTTGTGGTGCTTGTCGTGGTGAAACTCCAGGGTTTCCTTGGAGATGTGCGGCTGCAGGGCATCGTGGGCGTACGGCAGCGGCGGCAATTCAAAAGCCATGGTGGATCTCCTGATTCAGGTCTAGTTCGCGGTTTGCGCAGGGCCGATCACGGGCGGCCCTATGAGCGTCGGCGAGTTTGTACTCTTTGCGACGCAAGGGGTCGATCATAGCACCAGCCCCGGCGCATAACCACGCAACAAACATAGGGAATAGAGGTTCCAGAGCGGTTGGCGGTCGCCGACCAGTGGTGGTCGTTTTCAGGCCAGCAGGTGTGTGCCGGGCCTTGCAGGCCTGCGATCAGTTGAAGATCAACTGCGCTGCCACCGCGAACATCATCACCGCCACCATCAGGTCGAGCATGCGCCAGGTCGCCGGCCTTGCCAGCCATGGGGCCAGCCAGGCCGCGCCGATCGCCAGGGTCGAAAACCACAGCAGCGAGGCGCTGGCGGCGCCGGCCACGTAGGCGCCGGGGGCGGTCTGCTGGGCGCCCAGCGAGCCGATCAGCAACACCGTGTCGAGGTACACGTGCGGGTTCAGCAGGGTCACCGCCAGGGCGCTGAGTAGCACGGCACGGCGTGAGCGGGCGCCCTGGCCTTGCTGGTGCTGCAGGCTCTGCTTGGAGCAGGCGCTGCGCAGGGCCTTGGCGCCGTACCAGATCAGAAACACCGCGCCGCCCCAGCGTGCGACCGCCAGCAAGGTCGGGTTGTGCGCCAGCACGGTGGCCAGGCCGAACACCCCGGCTGCCACCAGGAGGGCATCACAGACGATGCACAGTGCCGCCACCGGCAGGTGATGCTCACGGCGCAGGCTTTGGGCAAGTACGAAGGCGTTCTGCGCGCCGATGGCCATGATCAGGCCGAAGGCCACCAGCATGCCGTTGAGGTAGCTTTGCCACATGGCTGGGCTCTCCAAAAAGGTCGTAAAAGATGCTGGTTATTGTGAGGATCGGCACTGTATAAGAAAAACAAATAAAGCTGATCCGTCATTAGGAAAATCGATGTTCGACTACAAGCTCCTGGCCGCCCTCGCGGCGGTGATCGAACAAGGTGGTTTCGAGCGTGCGGCGCAAATACTGGGCTTGTCGCAATCGGCCATCTCCCAGCGCATCAAGCTGCTCGAAGCGCGGGTTGGGCAGCCGGTGCTGGTGCGTGCCACGCCACCCAGCCCGACCGAAGTCGGCCGCCAGTTGCTCAACCACGTGCAGCAGGTGCGCCTGCTTGAACGTGACTTGCAGCGCCAGGTGCCGGCGCTGGATGAAGAGGGCATGCCGGAGCGCCTGCGCATCGCCCTCAACGCCGATAGCCTGGCCACCTGGTGGGCCGGTGCGGTGGGCAATTTCTGTGCGCAACAGAACGTGCTGACCGACCTGGTGGTAGAAGACCAGGAGGTGGGCCTGAAACGCATGCGTGCTGGCGAAGTGGCGGCCTGCCTGTGTGGCAGTGAACGCCCGGTAGCCGGCGCACGCAGCCTGCTACTGGGGGCCATGCGTTACCGGGCGTTGGCCAGCCCCGGGTTCATGGCGCGGCATTTCCCCCACGGCTTCGTCGCCAGCCGCCTGGCCCGCACCCCGGCGATCGTGTACGGCCCGGATGATTTCCTGCAGCATCGCTACCTGGCATCGCTGGGCATCGAGGACGGCTTCCTGCACCACCTGTGCCCGTCATCCGAAGGCTTCCTGCGCATGACCGAAGCCGGGTTGGGGTGGGGCCTGGTGCCAGAACTGCAGGCCCAGGAGCAGCTGGCCAACGGGCAATTGGTGGAAATCTGCCGCGATACCCCTATCGATGTGCCGCTGTACTGGCATCATTGGCGCAATGGCGGGCAATTGCTCGCGCAACTGACCGACCACCTGCGGCACACCGCACGGCATTGGCTGGTGCCCTTGTAGCCACGGCTGGCGTCAGTTGCATCTGAAATCTGGCAAGACGGAGTGTTACATGCGAATTCTGGTCACCGGCGCGAGTGGCTTCATTGGTGGGCGCTTTGCGCGCTTCGCCCTGGAGCAGGGCCTGGACGTGCGCGTCAGCGGCCGCCGTGCCGAAGGGGTGGAGCACCTGGTCAAGCGCGGCGCCCAGTTCATCCCCGGTGACCTGGGCGATGCCGAGTTGGCCCGGCGTTTGTGCCAGGGCGTCGAGGCGGTGGTGCACTGTGCAGGCGCGGTGGGCAACTGGGGGCGTTATCAGGACTTCTACCAGGGTAACGTGGTGGTTACCGAGAATGTGGTCGAGGGCTGCCTGAAAGAGCATGTACGGCGCCTGGTTCATCTGTCCTCGCCGTCGATCTATTTCAATGGCCGTTCACGCCTGGACATCCGTGAAGACCAGGTGCCGCGCCGCTTCCACGACCACTATGGGCAAACCAAACACCTGGCCGAGCAAAAAGTGTTCGGTGCCCAGGAGTTCGGCCTCGAAGTATTGGCGCTGCGCCCGCGCTTCGTCACCGGTGCCGGTGATGCCAGCATTTTCCCGCGGCTGATGCAGATGCAGCGCAAAGGCCGTGTGGCGATCATCGGCAATGGCCTGAACAAGGTCGATTTCACCAGTGTGCACAACCTCAACGAGGCGCTGCTCAGTGCGCTGTTCGTTGATGAACGGGCGCTGGGCCAGGCTTACAACATCAGCAACGGGCAGCCGCTGCCACTGTGGGACGTGGTCAACTACGTGATGCGCCAGATGCAGTTGCCACAGGTTACCCGCTACCGTTCCTACGGCCTGGCCTACAGCTTCGCCGCGCTGAACGAGGCGGCTTGCATGCTGTGGCCAGGGCGCCCGCAACCGACCTTGTCGCGCCTGGGCATGCAGGTGATGAGCCGTGATTTCACCCTGGATATCAGCCGCGCCCGGCAATACCTGGACTACCAGCCCAAAGTCAGCCTGTGGACGGCGCTGGATGAATTCTGTGGCTGGTGGAAGCACTTGCCGCCGGGGCATTGAAGCCGCCCGGCGGACAATGGTCATCAACGCGCCGCGCTGGCGGTTTATACTCGTGCCTCTTTGCGACTACCGCGGTTGAATGTATCCATGCGTAACCATGCTCACGATGACTACGATGACGTGCCTACCTTGCGGGCGGGCACGGTTGATGATGACGAACTGATGCCGGCGCACGTGGTGCGCAGCCGCCAGAAGGCCGCCCGTGGGGCCAGCACGGCGCCGTTGTGGGCGTTGTTGTGCGCCTCGTTTATCGCGTTGGCGGGCTTGGGCTGGTGGAGCTTTCAGCAGATCTCGCTGATGGAGCAGCAACTGGTGGCGACCCAGGAGAGCTTTGCCCGCATCAGTGAAGAAGCGGCCGGGCGCCTGCAGGCGATCAGTGGCAAGGTGGAGGCCAGCGAATCCGGTGTGACTACCAGCAGCGAGGCGCTGAAGCTGCAGTTGCGTCAGCTGCAGCAGGGCGTGGCCGGGCAGACCGGTGATCTGGGCAAGCGCCTGGAGCAGGTGCTGGCCGATACCCGTGCACAGCAGAAAGCGGTGACTGAGCTGCAAGGCCAGTTGCAGGCGCAGTTGAAGTTGGTGAATGGTGAGCTGGCGGCGCTGCGTTCGGGGCAGGTTGATGGTGGCAAGCTGGATACCCAGTTCAAGGGTTTGAACGAGCAGGTTGCCGCGCTGAAGGCTGCGCAGGTGGATGGCGGCAAGCTGGACGTGCAACTCAAGAGCCTGGGTAGCGATGTGGCTGCCTTGAAGAAACAAGGCAACCCGAGTGCTGCTATCCAGAGCCTGGAGCAGGACATGTTGGTGCTCAAGAGCCAGATCGATAATCGTCCGGCTGCTTCGTCGGCAGGCGGTGCTTCGGTGCAGGAGTTCGATGCGTTCCGGGCGCAGATGACCCGCAACCTGAATACCTTGCAGAGCCAGATCCAGAACCTGCAGCAGCAGATCAACTCCCGTCCGTAACATGGCAGGGGAGGGCCTTGCCCTCCTTTCGCGGCACAAGGCCGCAAAGCGGCCCCGGCGAAATCAGTTACAACCGCGGATAATCGATATACCCCACCGGCCCCTTGCTATAGAAAGTGTCCGGCCGGGCGTCATTCAACGGCGCATCCGCCGCCAGCCGCGCCGGCAGGTCGGGGTTGGCGATGAACGGCACGCCGAACGCCACCGCATCGGCCTTGCCACTGGCCAGGGCCGCATTGGCACTGGCTTTGTCAAACCGCTCGTTGACGATGTACGGGCCGCCGAACGCTTCTTTGATCAGTTGGCCAATGCTGTCGTCGGCTTCCCGTTCCCGCGAGCAGATGAAGGCGATGCCGCGCTTGCCCAGCTCGCGCGCCACATAAGTGAAGGTTTCGGCGCGGTCGGCGTCGCCCATGTCGTGGGCGTCGGCACGCGGCGCCAGGTGCACGCCCACGCGGTTCGCGCCCCACACTTCAATGGCCGCATCGGTCACTTCCAGCAGCAGGCGCGCGCGGTTTTCCAGTGAGCCGCCGTAACGGTCGGTGCGCTGGTTGGTGCTGCTTTGCAGGAACTGGTCGAGCAGGTAACCGTTGGCACCGTGGATCTCCACACCATCGAAGCCGGCCGCCTTGGCATTTTCCGCGCCGCTGCGGTAGGCCTCGACGATGTCAGTGATTTCTTCGGTTTCCAGCGCACGCGGGGTGGGGTAGTCACTCAGTGGGCGTACCAGGCTGACATGGCCCTTGGCCTGGATCGCGCTGGGAGCCACCGGCAGTTCGCCATTCAGGTAGCTGGGGTGGGAGATGCGGCCCACGTGCCACAGCTGCAGGAAGATACGCCCGCCTGCGCCGTGTACGGCCTTGGTCACATTGTTCCAGCCACGAACTTGTTCATCGTTCCAGATACCGGGGGTATCCGGGTAGCCGACCCCCATGGCGCTGACCGAGGTCGCCTCGCTGAGAATCAGCCCGGCACTGGCACGCTGTACGTAGTACTCGGCCATCAGCGCATTGGGCACGCGCCCTTCATCGGCGCGGCAGCGGGTGAGCGGGGCCATGATGATGCGGTTGGGCAGTTGCAGGTCGCCCAGGGTGATCGGATCGAAAAGCGTGGTCATAGCGGTTACCTGCCTTGTCAAAGTGCTTGGCGCAGTTGTTCGAGGAACGCCTGGATGGTGTCTTCGTCGCGTTTGAAGAAGTGCCATTGGCCAATCTTCTGGCTGCTGATGAGCCCGGCGCGCTGCAAGGTGGCCAGGTGGGCAGAGACGGTCGACTGCGACAGGCCGCAGCGTTGGTCGATCTGCCCGGCGCACACACCGTTTTCGGTGCTGTGGTACTGGTCGGGAAACTGGGTTGCCGGGTCTTTCAGCCAGCTGAGGATTTCTCGCCTGACCGGATGGGCCAGCGCTTTTATGATTTCGTCGAGATCGAGTGGCATGGTTGAGGCTCGTTGTAGCGGCATATCGCGATAGGGCGAAATGTAAATCGCTGAATTCCGATATACAAATACGAAGGTGTTCTGAGCTGAGCACGAATCGGTATATCGCGTTATAACGATATACGCGCTGGCGGTGCTAGACTGCGTGCATGAATTACCTCGCACACTTGCACCTGGGCGGCCCGGCGCCGCAACAACTGCTTGGCAGCCTGTATGGCGACTTTGTCAAAGGCTCGCTGGAAGGGCGCTTTCCGCCTGCGCTGGAGGCGGCCATTCGGCTGCATCGGCATATCGACAGCTACACCGATCGGCACCCGTTGGTATTGGCGGCGCTGGCGCGTTTTCCGCGTGAGCGGCGGCGCTTTGCCGGCATTGTCCTGGATGTGTTCTTCGACCATTGCCTGGCGCGACATTGGCGTGATTATGCCGAGCAGCCACTGGCACAGTTCACTGGGGCGTTTTACCGGGTGCTGCTGGCAGAGCCACAGCTGCCGGGGCGGCTGGCGCGGATTGCACCGTTCATGGCGGCGGATGACTGGCTGGGGGCCTATGGTGATTTCGCCACATTGGAGCAGGTGTTCAATGGCATTGCTCGGCGCCTGTCCCGCCCTGAAGGGATGTCCGGGGTGATGGGCGAGCTGGAGCGGCTGTATGAGCCATTGCTGGCGGACTTCAGGGCGTTTTATCCGCAGTTGCAGGCCTTTGCGGCGGCGGGGCGGTTGTCTGACAGTTAGTTCTGTTTCGGCCTCTTCGCGAGCACGCCCGCGAAGAGGCCGGTAGCGATAGTGCGAAAAATCAGGCAGCCCGTGCCTGCCGCCGTGGCGCCAGCTCAACTTCTTCAACCCCGAACAACGCCAAATGGATCGCCTGCTGTGCCTGCAACGCCAGCACCGCACGTTCCTTGCCCACACTACCAATCGGCTGCAGCAGGTGAATGCACACCTCGGCCCGCGGTTGTGCAAACAAGCGCATCAGGTGCGATACCAGGTCGTCATCACCGATGAACGGCGCAATCGGATCGATCTGGCCATCGCGCAAATACTGGATAGCCACCGGCTGCACCGCCACACCTCGGTCGATGGCTCCGGCCAGCAGGCGGCCATGGAAGGTGCGCAAGGTGCGACCGTTGGTCGTGGTGCCTTCGGGGAAGATCAGCAGTGGTCGAGCCAGGCCCAACTGCCCGGCGATCTGTTCGCGCAGGCGCTGGCTGTCGCCACCGCCCCGACGAATGAAAAGCGTGCCGGCTTTTTCCGCCAGCCAGCCGGCCACCGGCCAGTGGCGCACTTCGGCCTTGGACAGAAACGACAGCGGCATCAGCATGCCCAGCAGAGGGATGTCGGCCCAGGACACATGGTTGCTGACCCACAGCATCGGCCGCTGCGGCAGCTCGCCGATGACTTTCACGTCGAAGGGCAGGGCAGCGACCAAGCGCTTCATGAACAGGCAGGTCCAGCGTTGACGGCGCTCGATCGGCGTCTTGAAGCCCAGTCGCTCGCTCAAGGCAATCATGCTGGCCATCAGCATGCCCAGCGCCAGTACCAGCAGCAGTCGAGTCAGGCGGGCCAACACCCGCAACTTCGGCATCAGACCGCCGCCTTGAAGTGGCGAGCGTAGCGTGGGCACAGTTCGTCGCGCTTGAGCAGGATGAACACGTCAGCCACCTGGAAGTCCTCGTCCCAGCATGGCTCGCCGCAAATCTTCGCGCCCAGGCGCATGTAGGCTTTGAGCAGCGGTGGCATTTCGGCAATGACGTTAGTGGGCAGGGCCAGCTTCGGCAGCGGTTTTTTCGGCTCGGCACGCAGGTGCTCGGTGCACAGGTAACGGTCACGCAGGCGCTGCATCACCGCATGGGCCTGCACGCCGCCGTCCTGCATGGGGATGCTGGCGCAGCCCATCAGGTAGCTGTAGCGACCCTCGTTGAGCACCTCGGCCAGTTCGCCCCAGAGCACGGCGATGGTGCCGCCGTTGCGGTAGTCGGGGGCCACGCAGGTACGGCCCAGTTCAAGGATCGGGCCTTGCAGTTGCAACAGGCCGTGCAGGCTGAATTCTTCTTCGCTGTAGAAACGGCCCAGGCTGCTGGCGGCCTGGTGGTCGAGCAGGCGGGTGGTGGCAACCAGTTCGCCGGTGCTCAAATCGCGCACACCAATGTGGCGGCAGTGCACGTCGTAGTCGTCCATGTCCAGGCCCTGCTCGGCACCTTTGAGCTTGGCCTTGAATTCTGCGCTGAACACTTTGTAGCGCAGGGCCTGGGCTTCTTGCAGCGCCGCGGCGCCAACCAGGCGTTCGGCTTGCAGACGGCGTTCAGTGCTGTTGTCGCTAGCGTGAGCGATCCGAGTCATTGCGAGTCTCCATAAGCCAGCCATGAAGGGTTGCGGCCGGTCGGCTTTGTTGTGCAAAGTCAGCCTAGGTAGACGTGGTGTCACCCCTGTGAATCTTTGGTGATGCTTGCGTGACACCCCCTGAGCCTTCCCCGAAAGCCCCCAGCAAGGAGCTGTGCCATGGCCTGGTTGCAACGACTCAACGACCCGCTTCGCCACGCGCTGGCAGGCACCCTGGGCGAAACCTACGCCGGGCTGCTCGAGCGCCTCGGACCGGTTGCCCCGTTCGAACTCGCGGCACTGGGCGGGCGCGCGATGGCCACCCCTGGCCTGGCCTTTCTGGTGGGTTACCAGGCCGCTCTGCGGGTGCTTTGGCCCAGTGCGCCGCCCAGCCTTGGCGCCTTGTGTGCCACCGAGCGGCGCAGTGTGCGGCCAGCGGACATGCACACGCGGCTGGACGGCTTGCGGCTGACGGGCAGCAAGGACTTCGTTACCGCAGGCCTGGAGGCGGAGTGGTTGCTGGTGGCGGCGCGTAGCGAAGCGGCTGGTGCGGCGCCGCAACTGAACCTGGCGGTGGTTTATCCCGGTGAGCCGGGGGTGAAGCTGGAGCCACTGCCGACCCTGCCGCTGATGCCGGAAGTGGGCCATGGCCGATTGCTGCTGGAGCAGGCCGCGTGCGAGTTGCTGGCCGGTGACGGCTGGGATGCCTACGTGAAGCCGTTTCGCTCGCTGGAAGACTTGTATGTGCTCACGGCACTGACGGCCTGGTTGTATGGCGTGGGGCAGGAGAGCGCCTGGCCACAGGACTTGCGCCTGCAACTGCTGGGGTTGCTGGCAGGGTGTGCCGAGGGCAGCCGGCAGTGTGCTGACAGCACGGGTTGCCATTTGCTGCTGGGTGGGTTGTTCGCGCAGTTTCAGGCGTTGCGAGGGGCGATCGACGCGGCCTTGGCAGCAGGGCCGGTGCATTGGGCGCAAATCTGGCAGCGTGACCAAGGGGTGATGGCGTTGGCTGCGGCGGCGCGGGAGAAACGGTTGAACAAAGCTTGGGCGGCTGCCGGATTGTCATGAATGGCTGATAGCTTTGGGTGAACTTCTGAATCCTGGGGCCGCGTTGCTGCCCCAACAAAAGTGAGCCTGTATGGGGATGCTGAAAGGTCTGCTGCTGCTTTTGTGCATGGCCATGGCGCCCGCCTGGGCTGAAGAGTGGCCTGACCCGGAGTGGCAAAGCGACCCTGCCGCATTCGATTGGCAAGCCGTCGATGCCTACGCCTTCCCCGAACGCGCCCCCTCCGAGCGTAGTGGCATCCGCACCGACGCCTTGCTGATCATCCGCGACGGCCGTATCGTCCACGAGCGCTACACCGCGCCCACCACTGCCGCCACCGCGCACCTGACCTGGTCGGTGAGCAAAAGCGTACTGGCCACGCTACTGGGGGTGGCCCAGGGCGAAGGCCGCTTTCAGCTGCAAGACGCGGTCAGCCGCTTCTATCCACCCATGCGCGCGCATCCGGGCGTGCGTATGGCCGACCTGCTGCACTGGGCCAGTGGCCTTGCCTGGCAGGAAGACTACGAGTACGCCCCGCTGAAATCCTCAGTGGTGGCCATGTTGTATACCCGTGGTCGTGCGGACATGGCGGCCTACACGGCCGCGCGGGGTACGTCGGCCAGCCCTGGGCAGCGATTTCTCTATTCCAGTGGCGACAGCAACCTGCTGGCCGCCGCGCTGCGCGGCATGCTCGATGCGGGCCAGTACCCGGATTACCCCTGGCAGGCACTGTTCACTCCGCTGGGTATCGACAGTGCGGTGTGGGAGCGTGACCGGGCAGGCACTTACGTGGGCTCTTCCTATCTGTACCTCAGTACCCGCGACCTGGCGCGTATCGGCCTGCTGATGCAGCGCGACGGCCGCTGGCAGGGCCGGCAACTGCTGCCCAAGGCCTGGATAGCCTTCAACCGCACACCGTTTGCCCAAGCCGAAGTGCTGAGCGGCGAGGCCAACCCCGGTGGGCACTGGTGGCTCAACCAGCCGCTGACCGGCGCCCAACGGCCTTGGCCGAGTGCCCCCGCAGCTACCTTCGCCGCCCTTGGCCACTGGGGCCAGGCGCTGTACGTGCTACCGGAGCAAAAATTGGTGATCGTGCGTTACGCCGATGACCGCGACGGCAGCTATCAGCACGACGAACTGCTGAAGCGGGTGCTGGCGGCATTGGCCGGGGCGGGAGCATGAAGCGGTTAGCGCTGCTGGTGCTGGCGGGGCTGTTGTACTGGGCTTGGCAAGAGCGCCAGGCGCTGGCGGATTTCCCCGACATTCTCTCGGCCTACTCGGCCAAGGAATATTGTTCGTGCCGCTTTGTCATGGGCTTCGATCAGGCGTATTGCCACGGTTACGTGAAGCAATGGCTGCCGCTGACCCTGCTGGAAGAAAACAGCTGGCAGCGCCAAGTGACCGCAGAGGGTCTGGGGCGGCGCAACCAGGCCGCTTGGCAAGGCGCGCGCGAGGGCTGCCGCTTGCTGCCATGAGGGCAGGCGGGTAAGGTTGGCGGCTTGGTTTCACGAGATCTGTCATGTTCAAGCTGCCCCGTCTGTTACCCGCCTTGCTGCTGGCTTTGTGCCTGCCCGCCCATGCCAATTGGCACCTTGATGGCGAGTCTTCACGCCTGTCGTTCATTACCGGCAAGAACGGCGACACCGCCGAAGTGCATCGCTTTCTGGTGTTGCACGGTACGGTCGACCGCAAGGGTGTGGCGGGGTTGAGTATCGAGATGGACTCGGTGAGCAGCGGCATCCCGCTGCGTGACGAGCAGATGCGCGACAACCTGTTCGAGGTCGAGCGATTCGCCGAGGCCACAGTGAAGGCGCAGATCGACCTGCGGCCGATCAATGACCTGGCCGACGGTGCGCAGATCGAGTTGCGCCTGCCGCTAACGGTCACCTTGCATGGCCAGTCGCACAGCTACAACGCCCTGCTACTGGCTACCCGCCTGGATGCGCGGCGCTTCCAGGTTGTAACCCTCGAGCCGCTGCTGCTGCGTGCCGAGGATTTCGGCTTGCTGCCCGGGCTGGAAAGCCTGCGCAAGTTTGCCAAGTTGAAGTCCATCAACCCATCGGTGCCGGTGAGTGCGGTGCTGATTTTCACCGCTCGCTGACATGGCGGGGCCAGTCTTCCCCTGGCGGGATGGCAACCAGTTCGAATTGCTGATCGACGGCCCCGCGTTCTTTCCGCGCATGCTCAATGCGATCGAGCACGCGGAGTTTCAGGTGGACCTGGAGCTGTACCTGGTCGAGGCCGGCGCCTGTGCCGAGGCGGTGGTCGAAGCGCTGGAGCAGGCCGCCCGGCGCGGCGTGCGGGTGCGTTGCCTGTTTGACGACTACGGCTCATTGGCTTTCAACAGCGCGCTGCGCCAACGCCTGTCGGACGCCGGCGTGTACCTGCGCTGGTACAACCGCCTGCGCTGGAAGCGTGGCCTGCGCAACCTGTATCGCGACCACCGCAAACTGCTGCTGGTGGACGAGCGTTGGGCAGTGGTGGGGGGCACGGGCGTTACCGACGAATTCTGGACGCCGGGCGAGGCGACCAGCGAATGGCACGAAGTGATGGTGCAGATGCAGGGGCCAGTGGTGAACGACTGGCAGTTGCTGTTCGATCGCCAGTGGCACGCCAACAACCGCCGCACCGCCTGGCGCCCTGCAGAGGGCTTTGGCCTGCCGCGCCTGCCCAAGGTGCCCGCACAAGGGCAAGGCATGGGCCGGGTCGCTTATGCCGACGCCCGCCAGCACCAGGACATCCTGCATGCGCTGGTGAGGGCGCTGAACAGCGGCAAGCAACGGGTGTGGCTGGCCACACCGTACTTCCTGCCGACCTGGAGCGTGCGCCGCTCGTTGCGCCGGGCCGCCAGCAAGGGGCTGGACGTGCGCCTGCTGCTGACCGGCCCCCGCACCGACCATCCCTCGGTGCGCTACGCCGGGCATCGCTACTACCCACGCCTGCTGCGCGCCGGGGTGCGGATTTTCGAGTACCAGCCGTGCTTCCTGCACCTGAAAATGGCGGTGGTGGACGACTGGGTCAGCGTCGGTTCGTGCAACTTCGACCACTGGAACCTGCGCTTCAACCTTGAAGCCAACATCGAGGTGCTGGACCCATCGTTGACGGCGGCGGTGGTGGCCAGCTTCGAGCGCGATTTTGCCCAATGCGAGGAAGTCGACCTTGCCCATTGGCATGCGCGCCCTTTGTGGCGCAGGGTGAAACAACGGATCTGGGGCTGGCTCGATCGGTTGGTGGTCAACTTCCTCGACCGTCGGGACTGACAGCGGCTATCGTGCAGTGACTATTCACAGTTAACCGAAGGAGTGGGCGTGATGACGGCGAAGAAAATTCTCATGCTGGTGGGCGACTACGTTGAAGATTATGAAGCGATGGTGCCGTTTCAGGCCCTGAGCATGGTCGGCCACACAGTGCATGCGGTGTGCCCGGAAAAGCTGGCCGGGCAGACTGTGCGCACCGCGATTCATGACTTCGAGGGTGAGCAGACCTACAGCGAAAAGCCTGGGCACAACTTTGCCCTGAATTATGACTTCGTGCGGGTGCGGCCCGAAAGTTACGACGCATTGCTGATCCCGGGTGGCCGTGCGCCAGAGTACCTGCGCCTGGATGAAAAGGTGCTGGAGCTGGTGCGGGCGTTCGACCAGGCCGGCAAGCCGATTGCGGCGGTGTGCCATGGCGCTCAGCTGCTGGCGGCGGCCGGGGTGCTCGAGGGGCGTGAGTGCAGTGCGTACCCGGCATGTGCGCCGGAAGTGCGATTGGCGGGCGGTACGTTCATCGATATCGCAGTGGACCAGGCGCATGTGGACGGCAACCTGGTCACTGCCCCCGCATGGCCAGCGCATCCGGCGTGGCTGGCGGCCTTCCTCAAAGTGCTGGGTACCCGTATCGCCTGACCGGGCCCCTTCGCAGGCACGCCCGCTCCCGCAGGTTTACCACCGCCCCCGGGAGCAGGCGTGTCAGGCTTAGGCAACCTGCTCAACCCAGTCATTGAGGTTGTAGTAGTTGGTCACCCGGGCAATCTTGCCGCAGTGGATGTAGAAGAAAGCCCCCGCCGGCAGTACATAGGTCTGCCCGTTGGCAGTTGGCAGCCCTTGGTCATCGGCCAAGTATTCGCCATGCACGGTGAACTCCGCTGCCGCGCGGCTGCCATCGGCGTTTTGCATCACCACGATGTCGGCCAGACGTTCGCGGTAGCAGCGGTTCATCTTGTCCATGAACGCAGCAAACCTGGCCTTGCCCATCTGCCGCTCGCCCTGGTTGATGTCGTGGATCACGTCCTCGCTGAGCAGCGCCAGAAAGCCCGGCATGTCGCCGGCGTTGAAGGCGGCGTAGTAAGCATTTACCAGTTCGGTAGCGGTCATGGAACAATACCTGTCGTGTAGGGAAAAGGCGGGTCGTTGCCTCGGATGATAGGGTTTCCCCTCAAGCCCGGCTTAGCCGAGCGCGTCATCCACATCGACAAAACGACCGCCAAGCATGGAAATACGCCTGTTGCACGGCGCCGCTATCGCGCCTTACATCGATGACCTCGCTCGCCTGCGCCTTACCGTGTTCCGCGAGTTTCCCTACCTTTACGACGGCACCCCGGAGTATGAGGCTGACTACCTGTCCAACTACGCCCGCTCCGGGCGCAGCCTGGTAGTGCTGGCGCTGGACGACGGCAAAGTGGTCGGCGCTTCCACCGGCCTGCCGCTGGTGGACGTCGCGCCCGAGTTCCAGCAGCCGTTCCTGGCCCAAGGCCGCGACCCCGCCAGTGTGTATTACTTTGGCGAATCGCTGGTGCTGCCCGAATACCGTGGCCAGGGCCTGGGGGTGCGCTTCTTCATCGAACGCGAGTCCTACGCGCACAAACTGGCCGAGTTCGATTACTGCGCGTTCTGCGCGGTGGAGCGGCCAGGCGTGCACCCGCGACGGCCAGCGGACTACAAACCCTTGCACGGCTTCTGGCGCAATCGCGGCTTTCTGCATGACCCGTCGCTACGCACCCGCTATGCCTGGCGCGACTTGGACGAACCGGAAAGCTCCGACAAGTTAATGTCGTTCTGGCTCAAGGCGCTGCCGATATGATTCGTATGGCGGCCTGCCAATACGCCATCGAACTGCATGAAACCTGGGACGCCTACGCCGATCACCTGCAACGCCTGTGTGCCGAGGCGGTAGAGGCGGGCGCTCGCTTGCTGTTGTTACCGGAGTACGCCGGGCTGGTGCTGAGTGGCCAGCTGAGTGCCGAGCAGCGAGGGGACCTGAAGGCTTCGATTGCCGGTATTCAGCCGCTGATCGAACCCTGGAAAGCACTGTGCGAGGGTCTTGCCCGGCGCTGGGGGATCTACCTGCAACCGGGTAGCGTGCCGGTGCTGGACAGCGATGGGCGCTACCGCAACCGTGCCTGGCTGTTCGGCCCCCTGGGTGTGCTGGGCTACCAGGACAAACTGATGATGACCCGGTTCGAGCGCGAACAGTGGGACATCGCTGCAGGCCAGGGGCTGCAGGTGTTCGACACCGAATTGGGTCGGCTGGGGATTCTGATCTGTTATGACAATGAGTTCCCCATGCTGGCCCGGCGTTTGGCCGAGGCTGGTGCCGACCTGATCCTGGCGCCGAGCTGTACCGATACCGAGGCCGGTTACCACCGGGTACGCATTGGCGCCCAGGCGCGGGCGCTGGAGAACCAGATCGCCGTGTTGCAGAGCCCTACGGTTGGGTTGGCACCCTGGTCACCGGCGTTGGACGAGAATATTGGCCGGGCAGGGTTGTTCGTGCCGCCGGATCATGGGATGCCGGGGGATGGGGTGGTGGCGTTGAGTGAGGCGCTGAGCCCAGATTGCAGCCAGTGGCTGGTGTGTGAGGTGGACCTGGAGGAGGTGCGGCGGGTGAGGCGGGAAGGGCAGGTGTTTACCTGGCGGGACTGGCCGGAGCAGTTTGAAAGAGCCCTGTGATGACAGCAGTGGCCTCTTCGCGGGCAAGCCCGTTCCCACACGTACAGCGCAAGCCAGAAGGCTACGCGTTACCTGTGGGAGCGGGCGCCGCAGTTACATCTGGTTACTTCACTTCGACTGCCAGGCTTTGGGCAATCTTGCTCTGCCACAGGGCAGGGCCAGTGATGTGTACCGACTCACCGTTGCTATCGACGGCGACGGTAACCGGCATGTCCTTGACCTCGAACTCGTAGATCGCTTCCATGCCCAGCTCGGCGAAGGCCAGTACCTTCGACTTGCGGATGGCCTGGGCTACCAGGTAGGCAGCACCGCCAACGGCCATCAGGTACACGGCCTTGTTGTCCTTGATCGCCTCGATGGCGGTCGGGCCACGCTCGGACTTGCCGATCATGCCCAGCAGGCCGGTCTGCTCGAGGATCTGGCGGGTGAACTTGTCCATGCGAGTGGCGGTGGTCGGGCCGGCTGGGCCTACCACTTCGTCACCGACCGGGTCGACCGGGCCTACGTAGTAGATGAAGCGGCCTTTCAGGTCGACCGGCAGTTCTTCGCCACGGTTGAGCATTTCAACCATGCGCTTGTGCGCGGCATCGCGGCCGGTCAGCATCTTGCCGTTGAGCAGGATGGTTTCGCCCGGCTTCCAGCTGGCGACTTCTTCCGGGGTGATGTCGTCGAGGTTGACGCGACGGGCGCTCGGGCCAGCTTCCCAGACGATTTCCGGGTAGGCATCCAGCGACGGCGCTTCCAGTTCTGCCGGGCCGGAGCCATCGAGCACGAAGTGGGCGTGGCGGGTGGCGGCGCAGTTGGGGATCATGCACACCGGCAGGGAGGCGGCGTGGGTCGGGTAGTCCATGATCTTGACGTCGAGCACGGTGGTCAGGCCACCCAGGCCCTGGGCGCCGATGCCCAGCTGGTTGACCTTCTCGAACAGCTCCAGACGGATTTCTTCCAGGCGGTTTTGCGGGCCGCGGGCTTTCAGCTCATGGATGTCGATGGACTCCATCAACACTTCCTTGGCCATTACTGCGGCTTTCTCGGCGGTACCGCCGATGCCGATGCCGAGCATGCCAGGCGGGCACCAGCCAGCGCCCATGGTCGGCACGGTCTTCAGCACCCAGTCGACGATCGAGTCGGACGGGTTGAGCATGGCCATCTTCGACTTGTTCTCCGAGCCGCCGCCCTTGGCTGCGACATCGACCTCGACCTTGTCGCCGGGGACGATGGAGTAGTGGATCACTGCCGGGGTGTTGTCCTTGGTGTTCTTGCGAGCACCGGCCGGGTCGGCCAGGATCGAGGCGCGCAGGACGTTTTCAGGCAGGTTGTAGGCGCGACGCACACCTTCGTTGATCATGTCGTCGACGCTCAGGGTGGCGCCGTCCCAGCGTACGTCCATGCCCACGCGCACGAACACGGTGACGATACCGGTGTCCTGGCAGATCGGGCGGTGGCCGGTGGCGCACATGCGCGAGTTGATCAGGATCTGGGCGATGGAATCGCGTGCAGCAGGCGACTCTTCACGCAGATAGGCCTCGTGCATGGCCTGGATGAAATCGACGGGGTGGTAGTACGAGATGAATTGCAGGGCGTCGGCGACGCTCTGAATCAGGTCGTCTTGCTTGATCACGGTCATGCAGCGCGCTCCTCTTAAAGACGGGAACATTCAAAAAGACGCTCGACATTGCCGACCAGCATGTCGAAGCGCCTTGCAAGGCGCCGGCAGGTCAGGCCGACGGAAAAAGGCGCGGCAGTATAGCGCGCATCCGTGGCGGACACACCTGCGGCCGGTCTGGACCATGGTCGGCAGCGGTCAGGCATCCTTTTTGCTGGCGTGCTCTGCTTGGCTTACAGTGAGCCTGGGATAGCAGGAGAAGTACCGAACATGCCCGAAATTTGCGTGGGCGAGCACCGTTGGGCGGTGCCGACTGGCAGCAACCTGCTCGATGCCCTGAACGAGGCCGGGTTGAATGTGCCCTACAGCTGCCGCGCCGGCAGTTGCCATGCCTGCCTGGTGCACTGCCTGGCGGGGCAACCGTTGGATGCCTTGCCCGAGGCGCTGGCGCTTGACAAGCATGCGCAGGGCTGGCGCCTGGCCTGTCAGTGCCGTGTGGTCGAGGACCTGCGCCTGGTGCTGTTCGACCCTCGGCACGACGGTGTGCCGGCCAAGGTCAGTGCGCTGGACTGGTTCGGCGATGTGCTGCGTTTGCGCCTGCAGCCACAGCGTGCGTTGCGCTATCAGGCGGGTCAGCATGTGGTGCTGTGGCTGGACGAGGTTGCACGGCCTTATTCCCTGGCCAGCCTGCCAGGTGAAGATGATCAACTTGAGTTTCATATCGACTGCCAGCGCCCTGGTGCCTTTTGTGACAAGGCGCGCGGTCTACGGGTTGGCGATGAAATGCGTCTGGGTGAATTGAGAGGGGGGGCTTTGCATTACGACCCGGACTGGCAGGAGCGGCCGCTGTGGTTGTTGGCAGCGGGCACCGGGTTGGCGCCATTGTGGGGCATCTTGCGCGAGGCGCTACGCCAGGGGCATCGGGGGGAAATTCGGCTGTTGCATGTGGCACGGGATCGGGCGGGGCACTATTTGGCGGAGCCATTGCAGCAGTTGCCAGGGGTGAAAGTCGAGTTGGTGCTGGCGGAACAGATGGATGATGCGCTGGCCGGGTTGCGGCTGGCGTCACGGCAGACGGTGGCGCTGGTGTGCGGGGCGCCGGGGAGTGTGGAGCGTTTTGCCCGGCGGCTGTTCATTGCCGGGGTGCCACGGGGGCAGGTGTTTGCTGATGTGTTTGTCGAGCATGCCTGAATAGCAGGGGGCCGCAAAGCGGCCCCCTTTGTAGCAGCAGATCAACCGACCAGCGGGTCACCGACATGCAGGATCTTCATGCCGTTGGTGCCACCGATGGTGTGGTAGCTGTCACCCTTGGTCAGGATCACCCAGTCACCTTGCTGCACCAGGCCACGCTTGAGCAGCTCGTCCACGGCTGCCTGGCTCACCTTGTCGGCCGGCAGCGAAGCCGGGTCGAAGGCAATCGGGTACACGCCACGGAACATGTTGGCGCGCGCCTGGGTAGCGCGGTGCGGCGACAGGGCGAAGATCGGCACGTGCGAACGCAGGCGCGACATGATCAGCGGGGTGTAGCCGCTTTCGGTCAGGGCGATGATCGCCTTCACGCCCGGGAAGTGGTTGGCGGTGTACATGGCCGCCAGGGCGATGCTTTCGTCGCAGCGCTCGAAGGTGGTGTGCAGGCGGTGGCTGGACTTCTGGCTGGTCGGGTGCTTTTCGGCACCCAGGCAGATGCGGGCCATGGCCTGGACGGCTTCGATCGGGTAGGAACCTGCGGCGCTTTCGGCCGACAGCATCACCGCGTCGGTGTTGTCCAGCACGGCGTTGGCCACGTCGGACACTTCGGCACGGGTCGGCATCGGGTTCTGGATCATCGACTCCATCATCTGGGTCGCCACGATCACCGCCTTGTTGTTGCGGCGGGCGTGCTGGATGATCTTCTTCTGGATGGCGATCAGCTCGGCGTCGCCGATTTCCACGCCCAGGTCGCCACGGGCAACCATCACTGCGTCGGAGGCGGCGATCAGCTTGTCGAGGGTCTCGTCGTCGGCAACCGCTTCGGCGCGTTCGATCTTGGCCACCAGCCAGGCGCTGCCGCCGGACTCGTCACGCAGCTTGCGCGCGTATTCCATGTCGCTGGCGTCACGTGGGAAGGATACGGCCAGGTAGTCCAGGTCCATTTCCGCGGCCAGCTTGATGTCGGCCTTGTCTTTTTCGGTCAGGGCCGGTGCGGTCAGGCCGCCACCTTTACGGTTGATGCCTTTGTGGTCCGACAGCGGGCCACCGATGATCACCACGCAGTGCAGGGCGTCTGCAGTGGCGGTTTCGACGCGCATGACCACGCGACCATCGTCGAGCAGCAGCTCGTCACCAACGCCGCAGTCCTTGACCAGGTCGGGGTAGTCGATACCGACGATGTCCTGGTTGCCTTCGGTCAGCGGGTGGGCGGTGGAGAAGGTGAACTTGTCACCGATCTTCAATTCGATGCGCTTATTGGCGAACTTGGCGATGCGGATCTTCGGACCCTGCAGGTCGCCCAGCAATGCAACATGGCGGCCGTTCTTGGCGGCGATGTCACGGATCAGGCGCGCGCGGGCCTTGTGCTCGTCCGGCGTGCCGTGGGAGAAGTTCAGGCGTGCCACGTCCAGGCCGGCAAGGATCAGCTGTTCGATCACTTCCGGCGAGTTGCTGGCGGGGCCAAGGGTGGCGACGATTTTGGTACGGCGGATGCTCATGCACAAACTCCTATAGTGAAGCGCAGCGAAAGGCTACTCCTGAATCTCGCTGTAGTCATTGTTCCGTTGCACTACCTGCGACCAAGGCAGGGTGGCATTTGAACGGGCAGGGTATCCTTGCAAAAGGGTGTGAAGATTTGCAGGCAAACGCCGATACACTGGCATCAAAGGAGATCCCCATGCGAGCCCTGATCGTTTTAGCCCTGGCCGTCAGCGCCGTCGGCTGCACCCGCTGGTCGATGGACCACCACCTGAACAATGCCTACCGCGCCTACGACCGGGGCGATTGTGCACGCGTCATGCTCGAGTTGTCGCAGGTTGACCGCACCAGCCGTGCACGGCCGTTCATCCACCCCGAGGTATCGTTGCTGCGCGGCCAGTGCCTGGAGCGCCAGGCGTTGTACGTGGATGCTGCGCAGACTTACCAGTACTTGATCCAGCAGTACCCGGGCAACGAGTACGCCTATCGTGCCCAGGCGCGCCTGCAGACGCTGGAAAAACTCGGCCATGTGCGCGGCGTTGAAGCGGCCGTGGCCAGCCCGGTGACGACCGCACCTTGGCGCTAACACCAAGGTGTGGTTTATTTCACGAGATTTGCTGCGCGCGCTGCGCTAATCTGTAACTCAGCTGTTACAACAACCGCCAGTACCTTGTATTCCTGGCATCAGGTACGGAATACACTCGCGATCATGTTCAACAAGCGCCACATCGAACGTCATCAACTGCCTTGCGTCCTCAAGGTGTTCAACCGTTTTACCGGTCAGGAACTCGGTCAGCTGGGCAATGCCTCCGAAGATGGCTTGATGGTCATCAGCCAGCTACCCGTGCTGGTCGGGCCTGATTACGAGCTGCAACTGCGCATGCCACTGGCTGGCGGCGGGCACCAGTTCGTCAACCTCACCGCCAGTTGCCTGTGGTGCCGCGAGGACCAGACGCCGGGGCACTACGATTCGGGCTTCATGCTGCTGCAGTCTCCACGCGAGTACGATGATTTCGTGCGCTCGCTGCGCGAGTATTTCAGTTTCCGCCCCGCCAACGCTCGCGTCTGAACCTTGGCTTTCTAGAATCGCGCTAGAATCGGGTCGACCTCGATACAGGACGACCCCGTGAGCTCCAGCATTTTCTGGCACGACTACGAAACCACTGGCATCAACCCGCGCTGCGATCGGCCGCTGCAGGTGGCTGGTGTGCGCACTGACTTCGACCTCAACGAAATCGACGAGCCGATCAGCCTTTATTGCCGGCCCTCGGACGATATCCTGCCGCACCCGGCGGCCTGCCTGGTAACCGGCATCACCCCGCAGTTGCTGGCTGAGCAGGGCCTGTGCGAAGCCGAGTTCATGACCCAGGTGCACGCACAACTGGCGCAGCCGGGTACCTGTGGCGCGGGCTACAACACGCTGCGCTTCGACGATGAAGTGACCCGCTACAGTTTGTACCGCAATTTTTTCGACCCCTATGCCCGTGAGTGGCAGGGCGGTAACAGCCGCTGGGACCTGATCGACATCGTGCGCACCGCCTATGCCCTGCGCCCGGATGGCATCCAATGGCCGCAGCAGGACGGGCGCACCAGCCTGCGCCTGGAACTGCTGAGCAAGGCCAATGGCATTGACCACGGGCATGCCCACGAAGCGCTTTCCGACGTGCGGGCAACCATTGCCCTGGCCCGCCTGATTCGGCAGAAACAGCCCAAGTTGTATGACTGGCTGTTCCAGTTGCGCAGCAAGCATAAAGTGATGGAGCAAATTCGTTTGTTGCAGCCCCTGGTGCATATATCCGGGCGTTTTTCTGCGGCGCGTAATTACCTGGGTGTCGTATTGCCACTGGCCTGGCACCCGCGTAATCGCAATGCGCTGATTGTCTGCGACCTGCACCATGAAACCCTACCGTTACTACGGGAAAATGCTGAAGTTCTGCGTCAGCGCTTGTACACCCGTCATGATGAATTGGCCGAAGGTGAATTACCGGTACCGCTCAAATTGGTGCAGATCAATCGCTGCCCGGTACTGGCGCCGCTGTCGGTATTGCGCCCGGCCGATCAACAACGGTTGGGTCTGGACTTGACGTTGTTACAATCGCGCGGTGAACAGTTGGCCAATCAACAGGCGCAATGGCAAGACAAGCTGGAACACATCTATGGCAAGGATGAGTTCGCCCCGAGTGAAGACCCGGAACAGCAGTTGTATGAGGGATTTATCGGTGACCGCGACCGGCGTTTATGCGAGCAAGTTCGTGCGCTGGAACCGGCGCAGTTGAGCCGTGGCCACTGGATGTTCGATGACCCGCGTTTGCCGGAGCTGTTGTTCCGTTATCGGGCTCGTAACTTCCCTGAAACCTTGACCAGCGAAGAGCGGCATCGGTGGTACGGCTTCTGCCAGCAACGCCTGAGCGACCCGCAGTGGGGCGCACCCAATACCCTGGGCGACTTTGAACAGGCGCGCCAGCAAGCCTGGCAGGGGGCCGACGAGGCGGGCCGGCGAGTGCTCGAGGCCTGGCAAGTGCATGCCCGTCAATTGCAGGCACAATTTGCAATTGGCTGATGGTAGGTAAACAAAAACGCCGGCAATGTGCCGGCGTTTTTGTTGTGTGAAGCAAACGGTGTATGCGGACTATCAGTCCAGCAGGGTTGCCCAGCTTTCAACCACATCGCCGCCCCAAGTGGCTTTCCACTCTTTCAGGGTTTTGTGGTTGCCGCCTTTGGTTTCGATCACTTCACCGTTGTGCGGGTTTTTGTATTGCTTGACCTTACGTGCACGCTTGGTGGCGGTAGTCTTGACCGCGCCACGCGGTGCTTTGCTCAGTTTCGACTCTGGGTCGAGCAGGGCAATCACGTCGCGCAGCGACTTGGAGTACTCGCCCATCAGTGTGCGCAGTTTGCCTTCGAACTCCAGTTCTTTCTTCAGCTTGTCATCCTGCGACAGGTTGGCCAGGCGGGCCTGAAGTTCCTTGATGGCTTCTTCGGTAGCGCGGTACTCGTTGATCAGGGACATGGAGTGTTCCTTAATGCGTGTTCAGAAATGTGTGGGGCAATAATAGACAGGCGATACTCGCAAGTAAACATAAGATTGGACCATTAACTGTTAATTAAGCTGTGACAACATTTCTCAACGTGAACAAAATTTTACATAAAGCCCATGTCTGCCAGACGCTGCCCGTGCATCGATTTGGGCCTGCATATGCCATCGTGGCTGCGATCAATACTGCGCTTTTGCTGGCGTGCCGCTAGAATGGGCGCCTTTGCGAAGTTCTGGAGTCTCATTCATGCGCACCTATCGTCTGGTGATCGCCTGCCCCGACCGTGTAGGCATCGTGGCGAAAGTCAGTAATTTCCTGGCCTTGTACAATGGCTGGATCAACGAAGCCAGCCACCACTCCGATGAGCAGAGCGGTTGGTTCTTCATGCGCCATGAAATCCGCGCTGAATCTCTGCCGTTCGGTATCGAAGCTTTCCGTGAGGCGTTTGCGCCAATCGCCGAAGAGTTCTCCATGGCCTGGCGCATTACCGACTCGGCGCAGAAAAAACGCGTGGTACTGATGGCCAGCCGTGAGTCTCACTGCCTGGCAGACTTGCTGCACCGCTGGCACACCGATGAGCTGGACTGCGAGATCCCTTGCGTGATCTCCAACCATAATGATTTGCGCAGCATGGTCGAGTGGCACGGTATTCCGTTCTTCCATGTGCCGGTCGATCCCAAGGACAAGGCCCCGGCCTTCGCCGAGGTGTCGCGCCTGGTGCAGGAGCACGCCGCCGACGTGGTGGTACTGGCCCGCTATATGCAAATCCTGCCGCCGCAACTGTGCCGGGACTATGCAGAGAAGGTCATCAACATTCACCACAGCTTCCTGCCTTCGTTCGTCGGCGCCAAGCCGTACCACCAGGCCGCCCTGCGTGGCGTGAAGCTGATCGGTGCGACCTGCCACTACGTCACCGAAGAGCTGGACGCCGGTCCGATCATCGAGCAGGACGTGGTGCGTGTCAGCCATGCCGACAGCATCGAGGACATGGTCCGCTTTGGCCGTGATGTGGAGAAGATGGTGCTGGCCCGTGGCCTGCGCTATCACCTGGAAGACCGCGTGCTGGTGCATGGCAACAAGACTGTCGTGTTTGACTGAAACAGCAGGTTGCCTGTGGGATTTTTGGGCCGCAAAGCGGCCCCAAAAATCTTGAAAGGATCGCTAATGGCCAAGCAGCGCAATGCCCCAACCGCTTCACCCCCACCCACCCTTGGCGAAGGGTGCCTGGCCCGTTACGACCCCGAAGCCCTGGACGAAACCGACGGCACCGACTTCCCAGGCGCCGCCGAACTCTGGCAACAGCTCAACCCGCCTGCCGCCGCCAGCGCTCCAGCAAAGGACGCGCCAGCAGGCACACGAACACAGGCCCGCCTGCCAGCAGATAAAAGTAGTAAGTAACCCCTCGCCATATCAGGATCGCCGCCGCTGCGGTCGAGCTGCCCACCAAGGGTGTCAGCAAGGTGGCCGAAGTCAGCTCGGCGGCCCCGGCCCCGCCAGGCAGCAGGCTGAACTGGCCGGCACTGAGCGACAGCATCTGCACCAGGAAGCTGGGGATCCACGCCAGCTCTACCCCCAGCCCCCGCAACACCAGGAACAGCACGCTGTAGCGCAGCCCCCAGTGGACGCAGGTGAGGGTGAAAACCAGGCTCAAGGTGCGCTTGGGCAGGCGCCAGGTCTGTGCCAGGGCAGCGATGAAGTGCAGCAGTTTGCGCGCCCAGCGGCGTTTGCGCGGCGGCCCCATGCCCAGGCGCTGCAACAGCCTGCCGTTCATGCGCATTACCGTGCGTCGGTAGCGCAACAGCGCGACCACACCGGCCAGCGTTGTGCACAGCAGTAATGCACTGCCAAGCAGCATGCTTTCCTGGCTGCGGCCCAGGCTGTGGAACAGTGCGTAGCCGGCGATCGTCAGCATCGCGCAGAAGAAGAACACCAGGTCGTTCAGCTGGTCCATGGCGAATACCGCAGCGCTGCGCGCCGGGCCGATGCGATTGCGCGCCAGTAGGGCCATCAGGGTCAACGGGCCGCCACTGCCGCCGGGGGTGGTGCAGATGGCGAACTCGGTGGCCATCACCACGCCCAGGCTGCGTGCAGGGCTCAACTGCTTTGCCTGCTCGCCGAGCAACAAGCGCAGGCGCAAGGCGTTGATGAGCCAGCACGACAAAATCATGCCAAGCAATATCAGCATCAGTTGTGGGTCGAACCGGCTTAGCCTTGGCAGCAGCTCGCTACCACCCAGCAGCACGGGCACCAGCGCTGCACCCAGCAATGCCAGCGCCAGCCAGGCCCAGCGGTTCATGCTGGCACCTGGCGCTCCAGCCAGGCAGATTTGGTCAGCGGCTCGCGGCCGTCCTTCAACAGGCTTTCGAGTGTTCGCAGCCAATAGTCACGGGATGAGCGGTGGCGCATGTCCACAGGGTGCAGCCCGAGGCGCAATGTGCTCGCGTCCTGCCAGCGTTGACATTGCCAGTTGCACACTGCGCGGGACAAAGTACGACGCCATGCGCTCCGGGCACTCCAGACCAGGCCTGGCGCATCGATGGCTGTGAAGTCCGGCAAACGGTAAAGGTGTTGCGGTGTGCTGGTGTACTTCAGCGGCAGGCGGCGCAAGGCTTGCCGAGTGCCCTGGCTCATGAGCCAGGCGGGTGCGACAAAGCCTGCTACGGGCCAGCCTTGGTCCTCGAACAGCGCCAGGCCATCCTGCAGCCGGGTAAGCGCGGCGTGCTCATCGAGGCTATAGAACTCACCTTCATGCGTGTAGATGCGCCGCATGAAGTAGTCGATGGGGCTGCGCGGTGCCGGTCCTTCGTCGGCATGGGCGTAACCGTGCAGCGCCAGCTCGTCGCCGTTGGCCAGGCGTTCGTCCAGCACGCGGCAGAACGAGGGTGCCTGGTGCAGCGGATTACGCCGATGGAAGTCAGGGACCACCAGCCATGTCATGGGCACGTTGCCCAGCGCATCCACGGCGTGTACGAACGGCGCATAGTCCGGCCAGGTTTCTGGGGCCACATCATGCAATACCAGCAGGAGGCTGCGTTGCCTGGAGGAGGGCTCAAGCATGGGCACGCACCTGCGGCTGATGGCCGAGCACGGCTTGGTAGTGCTGTAGCAGGCCCGCCACCACCTTATCCCATGAATAATGTTGCTCTACATGACGACGGGCCTGCATGCCGAGCTTGCGGACCCCCGCCTCGAACGCCTCGCGCACTGCCATCGCCATCGCCCGACCCTCGTTGGGCGTGCACAGGCGGCCACACTGCTCGTTGATGATTTCAGTGAACGCACCTGCGCGTACGGCCACCACGGGTGTGGCGCTGGCCATGGCTTCGAGGATGACCAGGCCGAAGGTTTCCTGGTCGCCAGCATGCACCAGCAGGTCGGCACTGGCCATCAGCCGGGCCACCTCTGCAGCAGGGCAGAAGTGGTCGATGACGCTGACGTTGTGCGGCACGCTGGCCGGCATGTTCGAGCCCACCAGCAGCAGGTGGTAGGGGTGGCCGAGTTGCTGCATGCAGTCGAGCAGCACCGGCAGGTTCTTTTCCCGCGAGCCGCGGCCGGCGTAGATCAACAGGCGGCTGGTGTCGGCTATGCCCAGTTCGGCGCGCAGGTGCGGGTCGCGCTGGGCGGGATGGAACGTGGCAAGGTCAACGCCCAGCGGCTGCACGTGTACATCGCGCACGCCCAGGCGGCGCAATTTGTCGGCCATGACCTGGCTGGGCGCCAGTACCCGGTCGAAATTGCCGTACAGCTTGCTGACATAGGCTTCGACATTGGGCGTGAACCAGTTGCCCATGCGGTTGCTCACCAGCAACGGCAAGTCGGAATGGTAGAAACCGATTACCGGCACGTCGAGTTGGCGCCGGGCCTCCAGCGCGGCCCATGCGGTGAGGTAGGGGTCGCCGACTTCTATCAGGTCGGGTTTGAGCGTGCGCAGCGTATTGCACCATGGGGCCAGGCGTACAGGAAAACGATAGCCCTTGCCAAACGGCAAGGGTGGAGCGGGAACCTGGTAGATGCCATCGGCTTGGTGGGCGCTGGCGCCGGGGATCAACAGGCTGTGGCGTACGCCGTGGATGGCGTCGAGACGGTGATGTTTGGCATCAAGATAGGTACGTACGCCACCGCTGGCCGGGGCGTAGAACATGGTGATGTCGGCGATATGCACGATCAGCATCCCTCCGGGATCGTCTTCGGGTCTGTCATCCGGCGGTGGCTTGCCGGCGATGACGCGCCTAAAGGTTGACCTGTGTGAAGGATAGTTTGTTCGATCGGGGTTGGGTGGGGCAGGCTCGTCGAGTGGTGTTGGTTGTTTCGCGGGCTCGCCCGCCCCCACAGGTAGGGCGCAACCCTTCGGGGTTGTGCTGTCCTTGTGGGGGCGGGCGGTGCGGTCTGTATTTAGATGCGGAAGCTGCCCACCAGGTGCTTCAGGCGGCCAGCCTGCTGCTCAAGGTCGGAGCACGCGCGCAGGGTCGCCTGCAGGTTTTCCACGCCTTCCTGGTTGAGCATGTTGATCTCGTTGATGTCCATGTTGATCGCCTCGACCACGGCGGTCTGTTCTTCGGTGGCAGTGGCCACCGATTGGTTCATGCCATCGATCTCGCCAATGCGCACGGTCACGCTGTCCAGCCGCTCACCGGCCTGGTTGGCGATCTGCATGCTGTCCTGGCTGTGGCGCTGGCTCTGGTCCATGGTGTCGACCGACTCGCGGGCACCGACCTGCAGCTCTTCGATCATGGTCTGCACCTGCTGCGCCGATTCCTGGGTGCGGTGCGCCAGGTTGCGCACTTCGTCGGCAACCACGGCAAAACCACGCCCGGCTTCACCGGCGCGGGCTGCTTCGATGGCGGCGTTCAGCGCCAGCAGGTTGGTCTGCTGGGAGATGCTGGTGATCACTTCGAGGATCTGGCCGATATTCACGGTCTTGCTGTTCAGCGTTTCGATGTGCTCGCTGGACGTGACGATCAGGTCGGACAGGCGGTTCATCGCAGCAATGTTGCGCTCGACCACTTGCTGGCCCTCTTCGGCCAGCAGGCGCGCGGAACTGGCGTGCTGCGAGGCTTGAGCGGCATTGCCGGCAATTTCCTGAGCGGCGGCGCCCAACTCGTTGATGGCGGCGGCGACACTGTTGGTGCGGTTGGACTGCTCGTCGGAGTTGGTCATCGATGAATTCGAAGCACTGATGACCCGCAGGGCCACTTCGTTGACCTGCTCGGTGGCCGAAGACACTTCGCGGATGCTGCTGTGAATACGCTCGACGAACCGGTTGAAGGCGTTGCCGAGGATGCCGAATTCGTCGTGGTTGTGGATGCGCAGGCGCTTGGTCAGGTCGCCTTCACCTTCGGCAATGTCTTCCATGGCGCGCGTCATGGTGTGCAGCGGCTGCATCAACACGCGAATCAGCAAACCGAGCAGGCCGATGATGATCACCACCGCCACTACCGTGGCGATCACCGCCGAGGTGCGGAAGGTGCTGAGCATCGAGAAGGCCTTGTCCTTGTCCACCGACAAACCGATGTACCAGTTGGCCGACGGCAAGCCGGTGATCGGGGTGAAGGTCAGCAGGCGGGCCTGGCCATCGCTCTGCACTTCGGTCAGCTCGCCTGTCAGTTTTGGCGTGTGCTGCGGGAACAGGTCTGACAGTGACTTCATCACCAGGTCTTTGTCCGGGTGCACCAGGATCTTGCCCTGGTCGTTGACCAGGAAGGCATAGCCCATGCCGCCGAAGTTCAGCGAGTTGATGATCTGCACCAGGCCGTCCAGGGCCAGGTCGCCACCAACCACGCCAACGCTGCTGGAGACCTTGCTGAGGATACCGATGACCATCTTGTTGGTGGTCATGTCGATGTACGGTTCGGTCAGGGTTGCGCCGCTGGCGCTCATGCCGTCCTTGTACCAGGGACGGGTACGTGGGTCATAGCCGTCGGGCATCTTTGCGTCGGGGCGCACGCTGAAACCGCCGTCGACCTTGCCCAGGTACACGGTAAGGAAGCTGGATATCAGCGCATTCTGGCCCATCAGGGTTTCGGCGTTGGTCGGGTCCTGGGCAATGTTCTGTGCCAGGTTCTCCACCAGTTTGATGCGGCCTTCGAACAGGTTGCGGATGTTGGTCGAAGTGGAGGTGCCCATTTCAGCCAGATAGTTTTCCAGGTCCTCGCGGATCGCATTACGCTGGAGGTAATCGTTGTAGAGGGTGAAAAGGCTGAAGGCAAGTATCACGATCAGTGATGCTGCCAAAAGAATCTTGTGGCTGAAACGAAGGCTTTTGTTCATGGCGTAATCGGTTCCGCTAAGGTTTTATATCAGGCGTTCGCACGAGTGGAGCGGTAGGCAGTGCAACATCCAGAAAAGTCCCTTTTCGGTTGTTCCTCTCTATTAAGGCGAATATCACCCACAGGTATCGGCCGAATTAAGCTAAAGCTTGAGCAGAGGATTAAAGAGATGTCGGAATTTTCGACCATCGTTGTAGGTGCTGGCCCGGATGGCCAGCCTGTCGGGCAAGCAATGCGCCTGGCCAACCGCCACGGTCTGGTGGCGGGCGCAACCGGTACAGGCAAGACCGTGACCCTGCAGCACCTGGCGGAAGTGTTCAGCGACGCCGGGGTGGCGGTGTTCGCCGCTGATGTCAAAGGTGACCTCTGCGGCCTGGGCGCAGCCGGTGCACCCCAGGGCAAGGTGGCCGAGCGCATCGCCGGCATGCCGTGGCTGGGGCATACGCCTCGGGCTTACCCGGTGAGCTTGTGGGACATTGCCGGGCAGTCCGGCCACCCGCTGCGCACCACCCTCAGTGAAATGGGGCCGCTGCTGCTGGGCAACTTGCTGGAGCTGACCGACAGCCAGCAGGCGGCGCTGTATGCAGCCTTCAAGGTGGCTGACCGCGAAGGCCTGCTGCTGCTGGACCTCAAGGACCTCAAGGCTCTGCTTGCGCACCTGAAAGACAACCCGCAACTGCTCGGCGAAGACAGTGCGCTGATGACCACGGCCTCCACTCAGGCCTTGCTGCGCCGGCTCGCAACCCTTGAGCAGCAGGGAGCGGAGGCGCTGTTTGGTGAGCCGGCATTGCAGTTGGAGGACTTGCTGCGCCCGGACCCGGATGGCCGTGGCCGCATCCACTTGCTCGATGCCAGCCGGCTGGTGCACGAAGCACCCAAAGTGTATGCGACGTTCCTGTTGTGGCTGCTGGCCGAGTTGTTCGAGCAGTTGCCCGAGCGCGGCGATGCCGACAAGCCGGTGCTGGCACTGTTCTTCGATGAGGCGCACTTGCTGTTCAACGGCACGCCCAAGGCATTGCAGGACCGTCTTGAGCAAGTGGTGCGGCTCATCCGCTCCAAGGGCGTGGGGGTGTATTTCGTCACCCAGTCGCCAGGAGACTTGCCCGACGCGGTGCTGGCCCAGCTAGGTTTGCGCATACAACATGGTCTGCGGGCGTTTACTGCCAAGGAGCAGAAGGCGCTGCGGGCTGTGGCCGATGGCTTCCGCCCCAATCCTGCGTTCGACACCCTGGCGGTGTTGACTGAGTTGGGGATTGGCGAGGCGCTGGTGGGCACGCTGGAAGAAAAGGGCACGCCGGCCATGGTGCAGCGGGTACTGGTTGCACCGCCGCAGTCACGTATAGGGCCGCTGAGTGCAGTTGAGCGCAGTGCGTTGGTTGCGGCCTCGCCGTTGGCGGGGCGCTATGACAAGCCTGTGGACCGTGAGTCGGCCTATGAGATGCTGACCCAGCGCAAGGGCGAGGCGGTGGAACCGGCGCCGCAACCGAAGGCGGATGAGGAGAGCTTTTCCGACAAGGCCGGTGAGTTCTTGCAGAGTGCGGCGGGGCAGGCGATCAAGTCGGCGGTACGCCAGGCGGCCAACCAGTTGGGGCGGCAGTTGGTACGCGGGTTGATGGGGTCGTTGCTCGGCGGCAAGAAAAAGTGATGACCTGCACCTGGCAGGCGACCTGCTCCTACTAAGTGCAGGAAAATAGCCATAGAAAAGGCGCCCTTGGGCGCCTTTTTCTATTGCGGTGTCCGTCAGCCAATGGCTTTGGACGCCAGCCAGAACAGGCCGGCCGCCAAGCCCATCGAGGCAGGCAGGGTCAGGATCCAGGCCAGCAGGATGGTCTTCACGGTGCCGCCTTGCAGGCCACTTTTGTTGGCGACCATGGTGCCGGCCACACCGGACGACAGCACATGGGTGGTCGATACCGGCAGGGCGAACACGTTGGCCATGCCGATGGCGCAGGCTGCGGTGATCTGTGCCGACATACCTTGGGCGTATGTCATGCCCTGTTTGCCGATCTTCTCGCCAACGGTCAACACCACACGCTTCCAGCCAACCATGGTGCCAAGGCCCAGGGCCAGGGCGACGGCCACGATTACCCAGAATGGGGCGTATTCGGTGGTGGCGGTGAGGTCTTTGCGCAGTTTCTCAAGGTCGGCCTTTTCACGGGCTTCCAGGCCTGGCAGTTTGCCAACCTTCTTCGCCGTGTCATCCAGGCACAGCAGGTAGCGACGCACTTCGACGCGCTTCTCGGCGTCCAGGCTGTGGTAGTCGGTCACGCCTTGCAACGAGGACTGCAGTGCGGCGATGGTCGGTTCGGTCTGCTGTGGGTTGCAGCTGAACTGCTCCGGCAGGTCGCTGGCCTTGGCCTTGCCCAGTGCCAGGAATTCGCCCAGGGTCGCGGCATTGCGCTGGTAGAACTGGCTCATGTGCAGGGTAGCGTCGCGGGTACGCTCGATCTGGTACGTGGTGCTGTTCAGGTCGAGGACGAACTTGGCCGGGACGATACCGATCAGTACCAGCATGATCAGGCCGATGCCTTTCTGGCCGTCGTTGGAGCCGTGCACGAAGCTTACACCCATGGCGGAAACCACCAGGACCAGGCGGTTCCAGAACGGCGGGTGCTTCTTGTCGTCGAGCTTGCGGCGCTGCTCGGGGGTTTTGTGCATCTTCGACAGCGGGCGCCACCATTTCAGGCCGATCAGCACCAGGGCGGCAACGGCGAAGCCGGCCATGGGCGAGACCACCAGCGACATGGCGATGTCGATCGCCTTTTGCCAGTTGACGCCGTCGCCCAGCGGGATGTCGTTGATCAGGGCGTTGGCCAAGCCGACACCGAGAATGGAGCCGATCAGCGTGTGCGAGCTGGAGGCCGGGATGCCGAAGTACCAAGTGCCCAGGTTCCAGGTGATGGCCGCAGCCAGCAGCGAGAAGACCATGGCCAGGCCGTGTCCGGTGTTCACATTGATCAGCAGCTCTACCGGCAGCAGGTGCACGATGGCATAGGCCACCCCAACACCACCGAGCAGAACGCCAAGGAAGTTGAACACGCCGGAGAAGAACACGGCGAGGTGCGGCGGCATGGCTTTGGTATAGATGACAGTAGCTACCGCGTTGGCGGTGTCATGAAAGCCATTGATGAACTCGAAGGCGAGTACGAAGGTCAAGGCGAGCAGCAGGCTCACCAACACCCAGGCATCCAGTCCGCTGAATAAATCGATCATGAAGGTTGTCTGGCGGGTCATAGGGGGGCGGGATTATGCCAGAAAACCTTGGCAATCGATGCACCTGCTGCAGACCGATGGCAATCTTCATGGCGCACGCGAGCCGTGCTTGACGGGGACTATGGGTAGGTGAAAATCGGCTAAAAAGCACAAACGCTGGCGAAAAAAGACATAAAAGCGAAGAAAAATCCGCTTCGCCATTATTCAAACGGCCGTATGAAATTTGTGTAATTCCATTTCATCATCAGCCGGACAGTAAAAATCGACCGCGCCCGGGCTGGCCGGGCGACGACGCGCGGGCGTGGCTCCGAGCCTCAGGGATTGTCGCTGCGCAGTTCCTTTTCCATGCGTTCCAGTTCCTGGCTGAAGGACTGGTCACGCACGCTGGCACGTTTGCGCCAAGGTTTGCGTTCTGGATCCGGTTGTGCGGCGTAAGTGGTGACTTCGCCACCGTAAACATCCTTGTAACGTTCAGCCTGGCGCTCGAGTTCTGCGCGCAGTTCATCTTTCGTCACATGCAGTACCTGAATGAAGAGTAATGACTGTTGTTATGCATGGTGCACATGCACATGCCTTGCTGGCCGCAACGGCTTGATACAGCGGAAGGTTCCATTACCACGGTAGCGTGGGGGCCTGCGTAATCGATTATAGCAATCGATAATTTGCCGAACATCGTTATTTACCAAACCTGACATCAGCTGATGCAAGTACTGGGATGTGTTCGGAATCAGTTTGGACCTTTCGTACAAGTTTGAAAGGCGTCACCGATAAAAGTTCGCTGCATTGCCGGAGCGCGGCTGTAATGAAAAACGGCCTCGCCGGAAGGCGAGGCCGTTGCCTGGGGACTTCTACGGTGGGTACCTGACCAGTCTCTCCAAAGAAGCCACAAGTGGCATGAGAAAGGTATAAGCAAAAGTGTCGGCGGTCAATTGCGATTATCGGCCGTTTGTTCGATAATCGCACGAACCGGCGTTTTTTTTGAGGTGTGCGATGAGTGACGAAACCCTGGGCAACGATTCCGGCAATCCGGAGGCAGCACGACCTGCTTCGGCTGCCATGGCGCCGCCGATCGTGGCCTCCCCGGCCAAGCGCATCCAGGCCTTTACCGGTGATCCGGACTTCATGACCTCCCTGGCGCGTGGCCTGGCCGTGATCCAGGCGTTCCAGGAGCGCAAACGCCACCTGACCATCGCCCAGATCAGCCACCGCACCGAAATCCCCCGCGCAGCGGTGCGCCGTTGCCTGCACACGTTGATCAAGCTCGGTTACGCCACCACAGACGGGCGTACCTATTCGCTGCTGCCCAAAGTGCTGACCCTGGGGCATGCGTACCTGTCGTCGACGCCGCTGGCGATTTCTGCCCAACCCTACCTGGACCGCATCAGCGATCAGTTGCATGAGGCGGCCAACATGGCCACCCTCGAAGGTGACGACATCCTTTATATAGCGCGTTCGGCCACGGTGGAGCGGCTGATTTCGGTCGACCTGTCGGTGGGCGGTCGCTTGCCGGCGTATTGCACGTCGATGGGGCGCATTCTGCTGGCGGCCATGGACGACACCAGCCTGCGTGAGTACCTGGACCGTGCCGACCTGAAGGCGCGCACCAGTCGGACGCTGAATGACCCAGAGTCATTGTTTGCCTGCATCCAGCAGGTACGCGCCCAAGGGTGGTGCGTGGTGGACCAGGAGCTGGAGCAGGGGTTGCGCTCGATTGCAGTGCCGGTTTACGACGCTTCGGGGCAAGTGTTGGCGGCATTGAACGTGAGCACCCATGTTGGCCGGGTGACGCGCAGCGAGCTGGAGCAGCGGTTCTTGCCGATTCTGCTGGCGGCCAGCCGCGACCTTTGCCATCAGTTGTTCGGGTGAGGCCGCAGGGGCCGCAAAGCGGCCCCAAAATAGAACAGGCAAAACCGTTTCTTGTGCGATAAACGCACAGTGTCGTTCCGGGTGAATTGCTTCACCTACGCCCGCTGATTAATGTTTCTCGCAGCGGTCGGCTTGCCGACCGAACAAGAAAAACATAAGAGGCACTTACCCATGAATACTGTCACCTCGCTGCTGCGGCCGCACCCGCACGCAGTACCGTTGTATCCAGGCTGACGCAGCCCCTATTTCCAATCATCGCCCTCTTGCACCGGTTATTCGCGTGCAGTGGCCTTGCTGTGCCCCACATTCTGGATAACAACAATGAACCAAGCACAAACCAACGTCGGCAAAAGCCTCGACGTTCAGTCGTTCATCAATCAGCAGCCGCTGTCCCGCTATCAGTGGCGGGTCGTGCTGTTGTGCTTCCTGATCGTTTTTCTCGATGGCCTGGACACCGCCGCCATGGGTTTCATTGCCCCGGCCCTGTCGCAGGAGTGGGGGATCGATCGCGCCAGCCTCGGCCCGGTGATGAGTGCCGCATTGATCGGGATGGTGTTCGGCGCCTTGGGCTCCGGGCCGCTGGCTGACCGTTTCGGCCGCAAAGGCGTGCTGGTGGGTGCTGTGCTGGTGTTCGGTGGCTTCAGCCTGGCCTCGGCCTATGCCACCAACGTCGACCAACTGCTGGTGTTGCGCTTCCTGACAGGGCTGGGCCTGGGGGCAGGTATGCCCAATGCCACCACGTTGCTGTCCGAATACACCCCTGAACGCCTCAAGTCGTTGCTGGTGACCAGCATGTTCTGCGGTTTCAACCTGGGCATGGCGGGTGGTGGCTTCATCTCCGCCAAGCTGATCCCGGCCTACGGCTGGCACAGCCTGCTGGTGATCGGTGGCGTGTTGCCGTTGCTGCTGGCACTGGTGTTGATGCTCTGGCTGCCGGAGTCGGCGCGGTTCCTGGTAGTACGCAACCGAGGCACCGACAAGGTGCGCAAGACTTTGTCGCCGATTGCGCCGCACGTAGTGGCCGAGGCCGGCAGCTTCAGCGTGCCGGAACAAAAGGCGGTGGCTGCACGCAACGTGTTTGCGGTGATCTTCTCTGGCACCTATGGGCTGGGCACCGTGCTGCTGTGGCTGACCTATTTCATGGGCCTGGTGATCGTCTACCTGCTGACCAGTTGGCTACCCACCCTGATGCGTGACAGCGGCGCGAGCATGGAACAGGCCGCGTTCATCGGCGCGCTGTTCCAGTTCGGTGGCGTGCTCAGTGCAGTTGGCGTGGGTTGGGCCATGGACCGTTTCAACCCACACAAGGTGATCGGCATTTTCTACCTGCTGGCCGGGGTGTTCGCCTACGCCGTGGGGCAGAGCCTGGGCAACATCACCTTGCTGGCCACGCTGGTGCTGATCGCCGGCATGTGCGTGAACGGTGCACAGTCGGCGATGCCATCTTTGGCGGCACGCTTCTACCCCACCCAGGGCCGGGCCACCGGTGTATCGTGGATGCTGGGTATCGGCCGCTTTGGCGCGATTCTGGGGGCCTGGAGCGGCGCGACGCTGCTGGGCCTGGGCTGGAACTTCGAGCAAGTGCTGACCGCACTGTTGGTGCCGGCGGCGCTGGCGGCCGTGGGTGTGATCGTGAAGGGCCTGGTGAGTCACGCGGACGCGACGTGATCAGCGGTGGGCCGCTATGCGGCCCATTCGCAGCAACGGCTCGATGCTTAGGCAAGCAACAAATGGTTCGATAATCGCACATATAGTCGATTATCGAATTGAAAGCTACCTGCCAGTCTCCTTAATCTGGGGCCACCGAAGCACCCTGACCAGGAGCCTCCAAATGCCACGTGCAGACCATTACCGAATCCACCCAAGTCGAGCTGTCCACCCTGTGTGACCTCGAAGCCCGTACCGCCGCAGCCCATGGCCAAGTGGCAGGAGAAAGCCTGATGCACGACGTATTCATCTGTGACGCCATCCGCACCCCGATCGGCCGCTTCGGCGGCGCCCTGGCCAGCGTGCGGGCCGATGACCTGGCCGCCGTGCCGCTGAAGGCGCTGATCGAGCGCAACCCCGGCGTGCAGTGGGACCAGGTGGACGAGGTGTTCTTCGGCTGCGCCAACCAGGCCGGTGAAGACAACCGCAACGTGGCACGCATGGCGCTGCTGCTGGCCGGCCTGCCGGACAGCATCCCCGGCGTCACCCTGAACCGCCTGTGCGCATCGGGCATGGATGCCATCGGCACCGCCTTCCGCGCCATTGCCAGTGGCGAAATGGAGCTGGTGATTGCCGGTGGTGTCGAGTCGATGTCGCGCGCCCCGTTCGTCATGGGCAAAGCCGAAAGCGGTTATTCGCGCAACATGAAGCTGGAAGACACCACCATCGGCTGGCGCTTCATCAACCCACTGATGAAGCACCAGTACGGCGTGGATTCCATGCCGGAGACCGCCGACAACGTGGCCGACGACTATCAGGTTTCGCGTGCTGACCAGGACGCTTTCGCCCTGCGCAGCCAGCAGAAAGCTGCAGCCGCCCAAGCGGCGGGCTACTTCGCCGAAGAGATCGTGCCGGTGCGCATTGCGCACAAGAAGGGCGAAACCATCGTTGAGCGTGACGAGCACCTGCGCCCGGAAACCACGCTGGAAGCGCTGACCAAGCTCAAGCCGGTCAATGGCCCTGACAAGACGGTCACCGCTGGCAACGCCTCGGGTGTGAACGATGGTGCGGCGGCGCTGATCCTGGCGTCGGCCGCAGCGGTGAAGAAACACGGCCTGACCCCACGTGCCCGCGTGTTGGGCATGGCCAGTGGCGGCGTTGCGCCACGTGTCATGGGCATTGGCCCGGTGCCGGCGGTGCGCAAGTTGACCGAGCGCCTGGGTGTGGCGGTCAGTGATTTCGATGTGATCGAGCTTAACGAAGCGTTTGCCAGCCAAGGCCTGGCGGTGTTGCGTGAGCTGGGTGTGGCCGACGACGCGCCGCAGGTGAACCCTAACGGCGGCGCGATCGCCCTGGGTCACCCGCTGGGCATGAGCGGTGCGCGCCTGGTGCTGACTGCACTGCATCAGTTGGAGAGGAGTGGTGGGCGCAAGGGCCTGGCAACCATGTGTGTGGGTGTCGGTCAGGGCCTGGCACTGGCCATCGAGCGGGTTTGACCTGTACCGGCCTCTTCGCGGGCAAGCCCGCTCCCACAGGTGGAACCACGCCTCCTACTGTGGGAGCGGGCTTGCCCGCGAAGAGGCCGGACCTGTTAGACACAAGGCCAATTGCCAGCCTGATAGCGGAACGAGTGTGTTACCAGGTATGTCTAGACTTACCTAGGACCCTCCAGGAGTAAAACCGTCATGACCTCAACCTATTACACCGGCGAAGAACGCAGCAAGCGCATCTTCGCCATTGTCGGTGCCTCATCAGGCAACCTGGTGGAATGGTTCGACTTCTACGTCTACGCCTTTTGCGCGATCTACTTCGCCCCGGCCTTCTTCCCCTCCGATGACCCTACCGTGCAGCTGTTGAACACGGCAGGCGTGTTCGCTGCAGGCTTTTTGATGCGCCCCATCGGTGGCTGGATCTTCGGCCGTCTCGCTGACCGCCACGGTCGCAAGAATTCCTTGATGATCTCGGTGCTGATGATGTGTTTCGGCTCCTTGATGATCGCTTGCCTGCCTACCTATGCCAGCATCGGCACCTGGGCCCCGGCGCTGCTGTTGCTGGCCCGCCTGATCCAGGGCCTGTCGGTGGGTGGCGAATACGGCACCACCGCCACCTACATGAGTGAAGTGGCCCTGCGCGGCCAGCGCGGTTTCTTTGCTTCGTTCCAGTACGTCACCCTGATTGGCGGCCAGTTGCTGGCGGTGCTGGTGGTGGTGATCCTGCAACAACTGCTGACTGAAGATGAACTGCGGGCCTGGGGCTGGCGCATCCCATTCGTGGTGGGCGCCATCGCCGCGCTGATCTCGCTGATGCTGCGCCGCTCGCTGCACGAGACCAGCAGCGCCGAAACCCGTAATGACAAGGATGCAGGTTCGATTGGTGGCCTGTTCCGCAACCACGCAGCGGCGTTCATCACGGTGCTGGGTTACACCGCTGGCGGCTCGTTGATCTTCTACACCTTCACCACCTACATGCAGAAGTACCTGGTCAACACTGCAGGCATGACGGCGAAAAACGCCAGCTACGTGATGACCGGTGCGCTGTTCCTGTTCATGGTGCTGCAGCCGTTCTTCGGCATGTTGTCGGACCGCATCGGTCGGCGCAACTCGATGCTGCTGTTCGGCGCTTTGGGTACCCTGTTCACCGTGCCATTGCTGATGGCGCTGAAAACCGTGACCAGCCCGTTCATGGCCTTCGTTCTGATCAGCCTGGCCTTGTGTATCGTCAGTTTCTACACCTCCATCAGCGGCCTGGTGAAGGCCGAGATGTTCCCGCCGCAAGTACGCGCGCTGGGTGTGGGCCTGGCCTATGCGGTGGCCAACGCGGCATTCGGCGGTTCGGCCGAGTACGTGGCCTTGGGCCTGAAAACCCTGGGCATGGAAAACACCTTCTACTGGTACGTGACGGCGATGATGGCGATTGCCTTCCTGTTCAGCCTGCGCCTGCCGAAGCAGGCGGCGTACCTGCACCATGATGATTAAGGACGCTGCATGAGCAACCAACTGTTCGACGCCTACTTCACCGCGCCGGCCATGCGCGAGGTTTTTTCCGACCGTGGCCGGCTGCAGGGCATGCTCGATTTCGAAGCCGCGCTGGCCCATGCCGAGGCCGCTGCCGGGCTGGTCCCGCACAGCGCTGTGGCGGCCATCGAGGCGGCGTGCCAGGCCGAGCGCTATGACGTTGGCGCGCTGGCCAATGCCATCGCCACCGCTGGTAACTCGGCGATCCCGCTGGTGAAGGCGTTGGGCAAGGTGATTGCCACGGGCGTGCCTGAAGCCGAGCGCTATGTGCACCTGGGGGCTACCAGCCAGGACGCGATGGACACCGGTCTTGTGTTGCAGTTGCGCGATGCCCTCGATTTGATCGAGGCCGACCTTGGCAAACTGGCCGACACCCTGTCGCAGCAGGCCTTGAAGCATGCCGATACGCCATTGGTGGGCCGCACCTGGCTGCAGCACGCCACCCCTGTGACCCTGGGCATGAAACTGGCCGGTGTGTTGGGCGCCTTGACCCGCCACCGTCAGCGCCTGCGGGAACTTCGTCCGCGCCTGCTGGTGCTGCAGTTCGGCGGTGCCTCGGGCAGCCTGGCGGCACTGGGCAGCAAGGCGATGCCGGTGGCTGAAGCGCTGGCCGAGCAACTCAAGCTGACCCTGCCCGAGCAACCCTGGCACACCCAGCGCGACCGCCTGGTGGAATTTGCCTCGGTACTGGGCCTGGTTGCCGGCAGCCTGGGCAAGTTCGGCCGCGATATCAGCCTGCTGATGCAAACCGAGGCGGGGGAGGTGTTCGAACCTTCCGCACCAGGCAAGGGCGGTTCTTCGACCATGCCGCACAAGCGCAACCCGGTCGGTGCCGCGGTGTTGATCGGTGCTGCCACTCGCGTGCCGGGCCTGCTGTCGACGCTGTTCGCCGCCATGCCCCAGGAGCACGAGCGCAGCCTCGGCCTGTGGCACGCCGAATGGGAAACCCTGCCGGATATCTGCTGCCTGGTCTCTGGCGCCCTGCGCCAGGCCCAGGTGATTGCCGAGGGCATGGAGGTGGATGCCGTGCGCATGCGCCACAACCTCGATCTGACCCAAGGCCTGGTGCTGGCCGAAGCGGTGAGCATCGTCCTCGCCCAACGCCTGGGCCGTGACCGTGCTCACCACCTGTTGGAACAATGCTGCCAGCGCGCGGTGGCTGAACAGCGCCACCTGCGTGCTGTGCTGGGTGACGAGCCGCAGGTCAGCGCCGAGCTGTCTGGCGAAGAACTCGATCGCCTGCTCGACCCTGCCCATTACCTGGGCCAGGCCCGCGTCTGGGTGGCGCGCGCCGTATCCGAACATCAACATTTCACTGCCTGAAGGAGACTGCTGTGGCGCATTTGCAACTGGCCGATGGCGTTTTGAACTACCACATCGATGGCCCGGACAACGCCCCGGTGCTGGTATTGTCCAACTCGCTGGGTACCGACCTGGGCATGTGGGACACCCAGATTCCGCTGTGGAGCCAGCACTTCCGTGTGCTGCGCTACGACACCCGTGGCCATGGCGCATCGCTGGTCACCGAAGGCCCTTACAGCATCGAACAGCTGGGCCTTGACGTGCTGGCCCTGCTCGATGGCCTGGACATCCAGAAAGCGCACTTCGTCGGCCTGTCGATGGGGGGGCTGATCGGCCAGTGGCTGGGCATCAACGCCGGCGAGCGCCTGCACAGCCTGACCCTGTGCAACACCGCCGCCAAGATCGCCAATGACGAGGTGTGGAACACCCGTATCGACACCGTGCTCAAAGGTGGCCAGCAGGCCATGGTCGATCTGCGCGATGGTTCCATCGCCCGTTGGTTCACCCCAGGCTTTGCCCAGGCCCAGCCAGAGCAAGCCCAGCGCATTTGCCAGATGCTGGCGCAAACCAGCCCGCAGGGCTATGCCGGTAACTGCGCAGCAGTGCGTGACGCCGATTACCGTGAGCAACTGGGCCGCATCCAGGTGCCTGCACTGATCGTTGCCGGCACCGAAGACGTGGTCACCACCCCTGAACATGGCCGCTTCATGCAGGCCGGTATCCAAGGTGCCGAGTACGTCGACTTCCCGGCAGCGCACCTGTCCAACGTCGAAATTGGCGAGGCGTTCAGCCGCCGCGTGCTCGACTTCCTGCTGGCTCACTGAGGGCAACGCCATGGATGAAAAACAACGTTACGACGCCGGCATGCAAGTGCGCCGAGCGGTGCTTGGCGATGCCCATGTGGACCGCAGCCTGGAGAAGCTCAACGACTTCAACGGCGAATTCCAGGAAATGATCACCCGCCACGCCTGGGGTGATATCTGGACCCGCCCAGGCCTGCCGCGCCATACCCGTAGCCTGATCACCATCGCCATGCTGATCGGCATGAACCGCAACGACGAGCTGAAGCTGCACCTGCGGGCGGCGGCCAACAACGGCGTGACCCGCGACGAGATCAAGGAAGTGCTGATGCAGAGCGCGATTTACTGCGGCATTCCGGCAGCCAATGCCACCTTCCACATGGCTGAGTCGGTGTGGGACGAGCTGGGTGTAGAGTCGCGTAGCTGAGTGCTACGCGGTCGCTCCTACACAGACCGCATCACAACAGGGCCTGCGTTGTTTTCTACGGCCTGTTTCAGGGCCGGGCACAGGCCCAGCATGAACGCGGCTTCTGCCACCACGAACAGCGGCCCGATGATCAAGCCGCTGACATCGTCGACGAAGGCCGGTTTGCGGCCTTCATAGTAGTGGCCGACGAACTGGATGATCCAACCCACCACGAATGCCCCTAGCCCGGCGCTGAGCCACAGTGCAGTCGTTTGCACTGCCAGCACCTGCCCGACCCACAGACATAGCCCCAGCAATGCACCCATCACCAGGCCGAAGCGCAGGTCCAGGCGCAGGTAGAACCATACCGATGCCGCCGCTGCCAGCAGGGCAGGGGAAAGCCACATGCCGGCAAATTCCCAGCCTGGGCGTGAAAGCAGGATGGTGACCGCCAGCACGATCAAAGGGATACCGATGAAGTGAGTGATGATGTTGCGTGGGTCGCGATGGTAGCTGGCGTACTGGCTCAGGTGGTCGACGAGGGTTTTCATTGTTATGCCTCCCTGGTTTGCCTGATCGGGGTGTATTGCCTGTACCCGCGAAGAGGCCGGTACAGGCAACCGATATAGCTCAGGATAGCCTGCGGCTACCACCATCATCAGCTCAGCGAATGGCAGCAGCCCGTACAGGCGTATCCAGCCCCACCAGTGTCTCGATCATCGCCCGCGCCGCTGGCGACAGACGGTAGCCACTGCGGCTGACCACGCCACAGCGAACGCTCAACACTTCCAGCGCCGGCGGCAGGTTGCGCCAGTGCAGGCGCACCAGGCTTCCGTTGGCCAGGTCATCGGCCACGGCCTCTTCACTGGCAGTGCCGATAGCATCGCTGGCCTGCACCACGCTGCGCAGTATGGCCAGGTGCTCGGTTTGCAGGTGCGGCGTGAAGTCGCTTCGCCCACTGAGGTTGGCCAGGCGTTTGCGTACACCGGGGTCAAGCAAAGCGCTGGCCAGCGGGTAGCTGAACAGGTCGTTGGTCGACAGGCTGTCCTTGGCCAGCAACGGGTGGCCAGGGCGGCAGAAGAAAAGGCCGGGGCGGGGTGACAAGGCTTCGGTGTGGAAGTTGGGGTCGGCTTCGAACGGGCGGATATCGTCGACGAAAAACTCGATCTGTTCACGGCGCAGGGCCTGACCCAGGCGTTCGGTATTGTCCACCAGCAGCGAGGTGCGGATGCCTGGGTGGCGTTCGATGAAGTGGCGCAAGGCATCGGGCACCAGGCGCACGGCCAGCGCCGGGCCACTGCCGAAGTGCAGTTCGCCGGCGTCGAGCTTGGTCATTTGCAGCACTTCGTTGCTCAACTGCGCAGCCCCCTGTACCAGGCGCCGGGCATGTTGCAGCACCACAAGGCCTTCTGGGGTGGGCGGCAGGGCTTTGCTGGCGCGGTCGACCAGTGGGCAGCCGAACGTGTGTTCCAGGCCCTGGATGGCGCGGCTGAAGGCGGGTTGGGTGATGCCCATGGCCTCGGCGGCCCGAACGAAACTGCGGTATTCGGTGAGGGCAATGAAGTAGCGCAGCTGGCGGAGGTCCATGTCACGGCTCTGGGGCGGGGATCAGGGCTCTATTCAAGCGGTTACAGCTTATATCGTCAAAGAAGCTTTAAGGATTTGTTTATTTCTTTTGGTTATTTTGTTGTATCTCTGGCCTCTTCGCGAGTTCCTCGCGAAGAGGCCAGCAGATTCAAAGCAGATTCAGCGGGTAACTCACGATCAGGCGGTTCTCATCGAACGCATTGGTGCTGAAGTCCCGGCGCATGGTGGAGTTGCGCCATTTCACCGACAGGTCCTTTAAGCTGCCCGACTGCACCACATAGGCCAGCTCGGTTTCCCGTGCCCATTCCTTGCCATCGTCCACGTTGCCAACGGTCACGTTGTCACCCTTGATGTAGCGGTTCATCAGGGTCAGGCCGGGTACGCCGACGGTGGCGAAGTTGAAGTCATGGCGAACCTGCCAGGAGCGCTCCTTGGCATTGTCGAAGCTCGAGTTGTAGCTGTCGTTGGCCAGGGTGCCGCCACTGGTGCCATTGACCCGCATCCAGGCATCGTCGCCGCTCACCTTCTGCAGCCCGACATAGAAGGTGTGGCCTTGGTAGCGCGCCGAAAGCAGGGCGGAAGCGGTGCGGTTGTCCAGCTTGCCGGCACGTTCGCCGCCGTCTTCCTTGCCGATGAAGTAGCCCAGGTTGGCGCCCAGGGTCCAGTCGCCCAGCGGCTGGCTGTGCGTCAGGTTGAGGTACTGCTGGCGGTAGATGTCCTTGAGCTGGGCGTCCCACAGGCCAATCATGGTGCGCTTGTCGTTGAAGGTGTACTCACCGCCGCCGAAGTTGAATCGGTCGGAGGTGAACGCGGCTTTGCCGTTCAGCGACATGTCTTCCATGCTGGCGTCATTGCGCGGGCTGTTGCCGCGGAACTGGCCGGCGTACAGGGTCAGGCCGGCGATTTCCTTGGAGGTCAGCTGGCCACCGCGGAAGGTTTGCGGCAGCGAACGGCCATCGTCCGAGCGCAGGATCGGTAGTACCGGCATCCATTCGCCGACTTTCAGTTCGGTTTCGGACAGCTTGGCTTTCAGTGCTACACCCAACCGGCCAAAGTCATCGGCAGGGCGGCCGTCGTCATGCACGGGCAGCAGGTGAGTGTTGGTGGTGCCTTTGCCACCGTCGAGCTTGACCGAATACAGGCCCAGGACGTCCACGCCGAAACCGACGGTGCCCTGGGTAAACCCGGAACGGGCGTCGAGGATGAAGCTTTGCGTCCATTCCTCGGCCTTGCCCTGCGGATGGGCCGGGTCGACGAAGTTGCGGTTGATGTAGAAGTTGCGCAGGTTGAGGGTGGCCTTGGCATCCTCCATGAATCCACCTTCGTTGGCGGCGAACACGGGGAGGGCGCAGGACATGGCCAACAGGCCGGGCAGCAGCTGGCGTGCGGGTTGCAAAGTGCTCATCTGTCGTGGATCTCTTGTTTTTATGGGGCGAGCCGGTGCACTGCTGGATCGAGCCGGCAGGTGCGGGTCTTTAGTGATGAACTTGGGCAACGTTGCGTGGGGGGATGGTGCGGGGTTGGGCGGGGGTGAGGCAATTCGCCGCAAACGGAACGGGGCGATAATCGAACGGAATGTTCCGGTTGGTTAATTCTTTCTGTACCGACGAATAAAAAGCCCACCGTGAAGGTGGGCTTGACGTTGCTGCGAACTCAATCAGCCTTTCGGTGCATCCACCGATGCCTGCTGGTTGGCCTGCCCGGTCTGCTCGTACCAGCCACCGCCGAGCGCCTTGTACAGGTTGACCTCGCTGGTCAGCTGCGAAAGACGGTCGCCGATCAGTGCCTGTTGGGCGCTGAACAGGTTGCGCTGGGCGTCGAGGAAGGTCAGGTTGCTGTCGATCCCGATGCGATAACGGCGTTCGGCCAGGCGGTAGTAATCCTGGTTCGCCTGCACCAGGTCGCGCTGGGCCTGCAGCTGCTCTTCGAAGGTCTTGCGCGCCGCCAGGCCATCGGAGACTTCCTGGAAGGCGGTCTGGATGGTTTTTTCGTACTTGGCGACGTTGATGTCCTTCTGGATCTTCGAATAATCCAGGCTGGCCTTCAGGCTGCCGGCGTTGAAGATCGGCAGGTTGATCTGCGGCTGGAACAGCCAGGTGCCCTGGCCGCCTGCGAACAGGTGGCCCATGTCGGGGCTCAGGCTGCCCGCGTTGGCGGTCAGGCTGATGCTCGGGAAGAACGCTGCGCGGGCCGCGCCAATGTTGGCATTGGCGGCCTTGAGCAGGTGCTCGGCTTCCTGGATGTCCGGGCGGCGCTGGAGGATATCCGACGGCAGGCCGGCCGGCACTTCGGCCAACTGGTCGGCATTGAGCTCCAGCGGCTTGGCCAGGTCGGCTGGAATGCCGGTGCCCAGCAGCACGGTCAGGCTGTTGACGTCCTGGGCGACCAGGCGCTGATACTGCGAGTACTTGACCCGGGCGCCTTCCACGGCGGTGCGTGCCTGGCTGACGTCGAGTGCAGAAGCGACGCCGACTTCATTGCTGCGACGGGTGAGGTTGTAGCTTTCCTCGTAGGTCTTCAGCGTTTCTTCGGTCAGCTTGAACAGGGCCTGGTCGGCCTGCCAGGTGTAGTAGGCATTGGCCACGCTGGCCACCAGGGCGATTTGCGTGGAACGACGCGCCTGCTCGCTGGACAGATAGGTTTCCAAGGCTTGCTCGGTCAGGCTGCGCACGCGGCCGAACAGGTCCAGCTCGTAGGCGCTGACACCCAGGGTGGCCGAATACTGGCTGGTGATGCCAGATTCACCGGTTTGCGACATGTTCGCCGGGACGCGCTGGCGGCTGCCGCTGCCGGTGGCCGAAACCGCCGGGAACAGGTCGGCACGCTGAATGCGGTACTGCGCGCGGTAGGCGTCCAGGTTCAGCGCCGCGACGCGCAGGTCGCGGTTGTTCACCAGCGAGGTCTGGATCAGCTGTTGCAGCGCCGGATCGTGGAAGAACTGGCGCCAGCCCTGTTCGGCGGCGGCAACATCCGCCGATTGCGTTGGCGAGTACGCAGGGCCTTGCGGCCACTGCGCAGCCACCGGCGCTTCCGGGGTCTGGTAGTCAGGGATCAGCGAGCAGCCGCCAAGAATGAAAGCGGTTACCGCCAGGGACAACAAAGACTTGGTCATTGCCCAGCCTCATAACGTGGAGTTTCAGGGGTGACGTCTTTTTCCGGCTCTTTGCTGCCGAACAGCGACGACACTGCGACGAAGAACAGCGGTACCCAGAAGATAGCCAGTACGGTCGCACTGATCATGCCGCCGATCACACCCGTACCGATGGCGTGCTGGCTGCCGGCGCCGGCGCCGCTGGCGATGGTCAACGGTACCACGCCAAGGATGAACGCCAGCGAGGTCATGATGATCGGGCGCAGACGCATGCGGCACGCCTCGATCGCCGCGTCGTACAGGCTGCGGCCTTGCTCGTGCAGTTCCTTGGCGAACTCGACGATCAGAATGGCGTTTTTCGCCGCCAGGCCGATGGTGGTCAACAGGCCGACCAGGAAGTACACGTCGTTGGACAAGCCGCGCAGACTGGTGGCGATCAGTGCACCGATGATACCCAGCGGTACTACCAGTACCACGGCGATCGGGATCGACCAGCTTTCGTACAGGGCTGCCAGGCACAGGAACACGAACAGTACCGAGAGGGCGAACAGCGCCGGCATCTGCGAACCGGAGAGCTTTTCCTCGTAGGACATGCCGGTCCAGGAGAAGCCTACACCGCTTGGCAGTTCGCCAGCGATACGCTCGACCTCGGCCATGGCTTCACCGGTACTGTAGCCCGGCGCCGGCGCACCGAGGATTTCCATCGCCTCGACGCCGTTGTAACGCGACAGTTTCGGCGAGCCGTAGGTCCATTCGCCTTTGGCGAAGGAGGAGAACGGCACCATCTCGCCTTTGCCGTTGCGCACGTACCACTTCTGCAGGTCTTCAGGGCTCATTCGGGCGTTGGGTTCGCCCTGGATGTACACCTTCTTGACTCGGCCACGGTCGATGAAGTCGTTGACGTAGCTGGCACCCAGGGCAATCGACAGGGTGTTGTTGATGTCGGCAATGGTCACGCCCAGGGCGCTGGCACGCTCGTCATCGATGGTCAACTGATACTGCGGTTCATCGTTCAGGCCGTTAGGGCGCACAGCGCTGAGGATCTTGCTCTGCGCGGCCTTGGCCAGGAACTGGTTGCGCGCTTCCATCAACTTCTCGTGGCCGACACCACCGCGGTCCTGCAGGAACACGTCGAAACCGGTGGCGTTACCCAGTTCGAGTACCGCAGGTGGGGCGAAGGCGAACACCATTGCATCACGGAAGGTGAAGAAGTGCTGCTGGGCACGCTGGGCCAGGGCGAACACGCTGTTCTCCTTGGAACGTTCATCCCAGGGTTTGAGCATGATGAATGCCATGCCCGAACTCTGCCCGCGACCGGCAAAGTTGAAGCCGTTGACGGTGAACACGGACGCTACGGTGTCGGCTTCATCCTTCAACAGATACTCACGCATCTGGTCGACCACCACCTGGGTGCGCTCGGCACTGGAGCCTGCCGGGGTTTGCACCTGGGCGAACAGCACGCCCTGGTCTTCCTCGGGCAGGAACGCGGTTGGGATGCGAGCGAACAGCCAGATCATGCCGACCACGATCAGCGCATAGGCCAGCAGGAACGGCACCTTGTTGCGCAGGATAGTGCCCACGCTGCGCTCGTAGCCGTTCACGCTGCGGTCGAAGTTGCGGTTGAACCAACCGAAGAAGCCGCCTTTGGCAGTGTGGTGCTCGCCCTTCTTCAGCGGCTTGAGCATGGTGGCGCAAAGCGCCGGGGTGAAGATAAGCGCAACCAGCACCGACAGGCCCATGGCCGAGACGATGGTGATGGAGAACTGCCGGTAGATCACACCCGTGGAACCGCCGAAGAACGCCATCGGCAGCAGTACGGCCGACAGTACCAGGGCGATACCCACCAGGGCACCCTGGATCTGTTCCATCGAACGCTTGGTGGCTTCCTTGGGCGGCAAGCCTTCCTCGGACATCACCCGCTCGACGTTTTCCACCACGACGATGGCGTCGTCCACCAGCAAACCGATGGCCAGGACCATGGCGAACATGGTCAGGGTGTTGATGCTGAAGCCCGCGGCGGCAAGGATGCCGAAGGTACCCAGCAACACCACCGGTACGGTCATGGTGGTGATGATGGTAGCGCGGAAGTTCTGCAGGAACAGGTACATCACCAGGAACACCAGGACCACGGCTTCGATCAGGGTGTGGATCACGCCGCTGATCGATTCGGTGACCACCGGAGTGGTGTCATACGGGAATACCGCTTTCACCCCAGGCGGGAAGAACGGTTCCAGGCCTTTGATGGTCTCGCGCAGTGCCTTGGCGGTGTCCAGGGCGTTGGCGCCGGTAGCCAGTTTTACTGCCAGGCCGGAAGCCGGCTTGCCGTTGAACTGAGCGCTGACCGCGTAGTTTTCACCCCCCAGACCTACCTGGGCGACATCACCCAGACGCACCTGCGAACCGTCGTTGTTGACCTTGAGCAGGATCTTCTCGAACTGCTCGGCGGTTTGCAGGCGGGTCTTGCCGATGATGGTGGCGTTCAGCTGGGTGCCCGGCATGGCCGGCAGGCCGCCGAGCTGGCCGGAGGACACCTGCACGTTCTGCGCGGCCACGGCGGTCTTGACGTCGACCGGGGTCAGCTGGAATTTGTTCAGCTTGGCCGGGTCGAGCCAGATACGCATGGCGTACTGTGCGCCGAACACCTGGAAGTCACCCACACCCGCTGTACGCGAGATCGGGTCCTGCATGTTGGAGACGATGTAGTTGGCCAAGTCATCCTTGGTCATGCTGCCGTCTTCGGACACCAGGCCGATCACCAGCAGGAAGTTCTTCACAGCCTTGGTGACGCGGATACCTTGCTGCTGCACTTCTTGTGGCAGCAGTGGGGTGGCCAGGTTCAGCTTGTTCTGTACCTGAACCTGGGCGGTGTCAGGGTTGGTGCCCTGTTCGAAGGTGGCGGTAATGGTCATGCTGCCGTCGGAGTTACTTTCCGACGACACATAACGCAGGTTGTCGATACCGTTGAGCTGCTGCTCGATCACCTGCACCACGGTGTCCTGCACGGTTTGCGCCGAGGCGCCCGGGTAGGTCACGGCGATGGCGATGGCCGGCGGTGCGATGCTGGGGTACTGGTTGATCGGCAACTTCAGGATCGACAAGGCCCCGACCAGCATGATCACCAAGGCGATCACCCAGGCGAAGATCGGGCGATCGATAAAGAACTTCGACATGGTTTACTCCGCTTTGGCGTCTGCTTTTGCCGCGTTGGCCTGATCAGGGCTGGCCGGCTTCTGGACGTTGGTGGCTTCGCTGACCTTCACCTCGACACCTGGGCGCACGTACTGCAGCCCTTCGGTAATCAGGCGGTCACCTGGGTTGAGGCCTTCTTCGATCAGCCAGTCGCTGCCCAGGGTACGGTTGGCCTTCAACTGACGCAGTTCGACCTTGTTTTCCTGGTTGACCACCAGTGCGGTCGGCGCGCCTTTCAGGTCGCGGGTCACGCCTTGTTGCGGCGCCAGGATGGCGTTGGCGTTGACCCCGGCCTTCAGCCGCGCATGCACGAACATGCCTGGCAGCAGGGTGTGGTCAGGGTTGGGGAACAGGGCGCGCAGGGTGACCGAGCCGGTGGTTTCGTCGACCGCGACTTCGGAGAACTCCAGGCGACCTTCCTGCTTGAACAGGCTGCCGTCTTCCAGCACCAGCTGAACCGAGGCGGCGTTGTCGCCGGCCTTCTGCAACTGGCCGCTCTCCAGGTCACGGCGCAGCTTGAGCAGCTCGGCGGTGGACTGGGTAACGTCGACGTAGATCGGGTCGAGTTGCTGGATGGTGGCCATGGCGTTGGTCTGGCCGTTGCTCACCAGTGCACCTTCGGTGAACGAAGAACGACCGATACGGCCGCTGATCGGTGCCAGAACCTTGGTGTAGCGCAGGTCGATCTGGGCGCTCTTGAGCGAAGCCTCGGCCTGCAATCGTTTGGCATTGGCGTCGTCGTATTCCTGTTTGGAGACGGCTTGCTCGTCAATCAGCTGCTTGTAGCGCTCGGCCAGCGAGCGGGTAGCCTGCAGGTTGGCCTGGGCATTGGCCAGGGTGGCTTCGTACACGGCAGGGTCGATCTGGTACAGCTGCTGGCCTTCCTTGACGTCGCTGCCTTCCTTGAACAGGCGCTTGAGGATGATGCCGTTGACCTGCGGGCGCACCTCGGCGACGCGGTAGGCAGTGGTACGCCCCGGCAATTCCGAGGTCAGGGTGAAGGCTTGGGGCTGGATGGTCACGACGCCGACCTGAGGAGCCTGCGCCGCTGGCGCTGCTTCTTCTTTCTTGCAGCCACTGAGCAGGGTTGCCAGGGCGACGGCGGAAACCAGAGCGGTAACGGCTGGCTTGAATTGCATGAGGATCCTCGGGTCGCAGGAGCAGGGAGACGCTCAAGAGTAATGGAAGAGACTTGATCTGGAAAAATTGCTATCCGGTGGATAAATAGCTTGCTAAGGAATATACTTACATTCATGGTTGTTTGTAAATACCGCTGGGTTGTACTTGGGTACTGCCACAGCCCTTGATTAGCTCATCCGTGAGGCCCCCTGCAGAGGTGCCACCGGAGCGTTCCCCGCACGCGCTGCGCGTTCGGGCCAGATGAGGTTGTACTGCCATGGTCCGTCGAACCAAAGAAGAAGCCCAGGAAACCCGCGCCCAGATCATCGAGGCGGCGGAAAAGGCCTTCTACAAGCGCGGGGTTGCGCGAACCACACTGGCTGACATCGCCGAGCTCGCGGGTGTGACGCGCGGGGCTATCTACTGGCACTTCAACAACAAGGCCGAGTTGGTGCAGGCGTTGCTCGACAGCCTGCACGAGACCCATGACCATTTGGCGCGGGCGAGCGAAAGCGAGGACGAACTCGATCCGCTTGGCTGCATGCGCAAGCTGCTGTTGCAAGTGTTCAACGAGCTGGTGCTCGATGCCCGAACCCGGCGTATCAATGAAATCCTGCATCACAAGTGCGAGTTCACCGATGACATGTGTGAAATTCGCCAGCAGCGCCAGGGTGCGGTGCTGGATTGCCACAAGGGCATCACCCTGGCGTTGGCCAATGCCGTACGCCGGGGCCAGTTGCCTGGCGAGCTGGATGTCGAGCGCGCGGCGGTGGCCATGTTCGCCTATGTCGATGGCCTGATCGGGCGCTGGCTGCTGCTGCCTGACAGTGTCGATCTGTTGGGTGATGTCGAAAAATGGGTCGACACCGGGCTGGATATGCTGCGCTTGAGCCCGGCGTTGCGCAAATGACACTTTGTTAAGGATTGTGAGGGAGTGTTTCCCCTTTGTGTTAAGAGGGGATTAACAGCGTGGCCGCCTTGCAGCCCCTGGGATATTAGTACCCGCGCAGTTGTCTGTCAGGCAACGCCAATGCGGCAAAAAGCCCCAGTACCGCAATCAGCGCGCTGCCCATCAGCAACTGCCGGAATGTCTCCAGCAAGCGTCCCTGTGTCACCAGGTCCACTTCACCGGCCTTCAGGCTCCCCAGCAACGGGTTACCCAGCAATTCGAAACCACCTTGGTGCAGCAGTGCCAGCAACAGGCTGGACATGCACGCCACGCCCATGGCCCCGCCCAGCGAGCGGAACAGGTTGGTGGTGCTGGTGGCCACGCCAATGTCCTTGCTGGCCACCGCGCTTTGCGTGCCCACCAGCGAGGTCGGAAACTGCAGCCCGCAAGCAATGCCGGTCAGCAGCATGAACAGTGCACTGAGCAACGTTGACTGCGGCGGCGTCAGTGCCATGGCGAAAATGGCCACTGGCATCAGCAGCGCACCGGCCAGGATCTGCGGCTTGTAGCGCCCGGTCCGGCTGGTCATGCGCCCGCCTGTAAAGGCCCCCATGGGCAACCCCATGGCCAGTGGCAGCAGGTGCAGGGCAGCGCTGTCGGCACCGGCGCCAGTGATGCCCTGGTAGCGCAAGGGCATGAGCATGGTCAGGGAAATCGACTGGAAGCTGGCGAAGAAGATCACCCCCCAGCAAAGTACCGCCACCCGGTTGCCGAACAGCCCGAGCGGCAGCAGCGGCTCTGGGCAGCGGCGTTCGTGGGCGATGAACAACGCCAGGCCGAGTAGGGCGCAGGCGAACAGCGCCAGCACGGCCGGGTCGGCCCAGGCCTGGCCCTGGCCGACCAAGGTGATCCCCAGCAGCAGGCTGCCAAGGCCGAGGATCAACAGCACGGCGCCAAGGTAGTCGACCTGGGCCTCGCGACGCTGCACCGGCATGCCGGCGAGGGCGCGGCGTATGGCCCACAAGGCGACCAGCCCCAGCGGCAGGTTGATCCAGAATACCCAGCGCCACGACAAGTACTCGGTCAGCCAGCCGCCCAGCACTGGCCCGGCGACGCTGGCCACGGCGTACATGCTGCTGAAATAGCCCTGGTAGCGGCCGCGTTCACGCGGCGGTACGAAGTCGCCGATGATCGCCTGGCTCACCGAGACCATACCGCCCGCGCCAATGCCCTGGAGTACCCGGGCCAGCACCAACTGCTGCATGTCCTGGGCCACGGCACAGGCAATCGAGGCCAGGGTGAACAAGCTGATCCCGGTGAGGATCATCCGGCGCCGGCCGTAAAGGTCGCCCAGCTTGCCGTAGATTGGTACGGCCACGGTCATTGCCACCATGTACCCGGAGATCACCCAGGCCAGCAGGCCGACGTCGTTGAACTGGGCCGAGATGGCCGGCAGCGAGACGGCGACGATGGTCTGGTCCAGTGCGCCGAGGAAGATGGCCAGCATCAGGGCGGTGAGCACGTTGCGCAGGGTGGTGGGGGGCAGGGCAGCAGTCACGGGAATACCTTGTCTTGTCTATGCAAGCCTCTTTGTGGGCAAGCCCACTCCCATAGAGGCCCACGAATTGTAACCTGAGTTAGGTAGCTTCCTATGTACTATCTGCATCCCCTATGCCGAATCGGCATTGGCGCATTCATCCAGTGCTGCATGGCCGCGTGATATCGTTGGTATGCCACAGGGGCTGAAATCCGGGGCTTGCACCAGGTTGGTGCAACATTCTGCCGCAGGTTTTTCAGGCCGCTGTCTCCCACACCTTTTATTCCTCTGCCTGCATGTCGAGCATGACCGCCCAGATGGCGACGGTTGGAACAGGTCAGGTAGACCCGATTACAGGGGTCGGTAGTTACCGTTCAAATTTCAACTTAATTGCGGAGTGATCATGCCCAAGGCTTCCCATCAAGATCTGCGTTTTGCCTTCCGCGAGCTGCTCGCTTCAGGTTCCTGTTTCCACACGGCATCGGTGTTCGACCCGATGTCGGCACGCATTGCCGCAGACCTGGGCTTCGAGGTCGGTATCCTCGGTGGTTCCGTTGCATCCTTGCAGGTGCTGGCCGCACCGGACTTCGCCCTGATCACCCTCAGCGAGTTCGTCGAGCAGGCCACCCGTATCGGTCGGGTCGCGCAACTGCCGGTGCTGGCCGACGCTGACCACGGCTATGGCAATGCGCTGAACGTGATGCGCACGGTGATCGAACTGGAGCGCGCCGGTGTGGCCGCACTGACCATCGAAGACACGCTGCTGCCAGCCCAGTTCGGGCGCAAGTCCACCGACCTGATCCCGGTCGAAGAGGGCGTTGGCAAGATCCGTGCGGCCCTGGAGGCGCGGGTCGATTCGTCGCTGTCGATCATTGCCCGTACCAACGCTGGGGTACTCAGCACCGAAGAAATCATTGTGCGTACCCAGAGCTACCAGAAGGCCGGTGCCGATGCTATCTGCATGGTGGGGGTTAAGGACTTCGAACAGCTCGAGCAGATTGCCGAGCACTTGACTGTGCCGCTGATGCTGGTCACCTATGGCAACCCGAACCTGCGCGACGACGAGCGCCTGGCGCGCTTGGGCGTGCGCATTGTGGTCGATGGTCACGCGGCCTACTTTGCCGCGATCAAGGCCACCTACGATTGCTTGCGGCTGCAGCGTGGCCAGCAGAACAAGTCGGAAAACCTCAGTGCCACCGAACTCTCGCACACCTACACCCAGCCTGAGGATTACATCCGCTGGGCCAAGGAATACATGAGCGTCGAAGAGTGACCGGCAGGGCGCCGTCGACTCAACGGACGGCGCTCAAGGTTGCGGTGTGGGGCACGCAATGTGCCCGCTCGCAGCTGTTGGCGGCGCTAGGCTGGCTGCGCAGCAGCTCGACGCGCCAGCAGGCCGAGCCATACAGCCCTGCGACTGCGGTCAGGGCCATGACAACGGCGACTCTTCTTGATTTGATACCCATGGTGCTCACCTCCCATTACAGCGATAGGGGTGTACAGCATTAGTATAGATCCTGGTCCCACTCCGGCTCGTCCTTGAACCGCAGCACTAGAAAATCCAGCATGCTCCGCAAGGTTGCCGGCATGTGTTTGCGCGACGTGTACACCGCATTCAGGTTCAATTCACGCGGCCTCGCCTCGGGCAGCAGGCGCATCAGTTCGCCTCGGCGCAGGGCCTCGGCTGCCTGATAGGTCGGCAGCATGGCGATACCCGCGCCAGCCAGTGCTGCCTTCTGCAGGGTCATCGCCTCGTTGGCGCTGATGTTCCCCGCCACCGGCACGGCGACGTGCTGCCCGGCCACCTCGAAATGCCACAGGCTGTGGCCGAAGTAGGCGTGGGTCAGGCAGTTGTGTCGGCTCAGTTCCTCGACCCGTTGTGGCGTGCCGTGCTCGTGCAGGTAGGCCGGTGCCGCGCACACCACCGAGCGGCACACGCTCAGGCGCCGGGCGATCAGGTTGGGGTCCAGGTCGTTGCTGGTACGAATGGCCAGGTCGATGCGCTCGTCCACCAGGTTGACGGTGCGGTCGAGCATTTGCAGTTCCACCTTCACTCCAGGGTAACGCTGCACGTAGGCTGCTACGGCGTCTACCAACTGTGCTTGGCCGAATGAGGTACTGACGCTGATACGCAGTGCACCCTTTGGTGCGTCTTCCGGTTGCTGCACGGCGGCCTGCAGGTCGCCGGCCAGGTCCAGCAGTTGCCGGCAGCGGGGCAGGGTTTCCTGGCCGGCGGCCGTGAGGCTGAGCTTGCGCGTGGTGCGCTGCATCAGCCGCGCGCCAACCCAGTCCTCCAGCTCGGCCAGATAGCGCGATACTACCGGTCGCGACAATTGCAGATGATCCGCTGCCGCCGACTGGCTGCCCAGGTCGACGACGGTTACGAATACGCGCATGGCGTTCAGACGGTCCATGATTTGCCCGATTTCAGAAACAAACTATGTTCGAGCATCGCATTTTTTGTGACGGATTGGGCAACTAAGCTGTTGGGCATTGTTCAGCTGAAGGCGTTGCTCATGTCCCTGTTCTCTCCTTTGCGTGGCCTGCTGCTGGCCTGCGTTACCCTGGCCGGCCCGGTGCTGGCTGCCGAGCCCTTGCAGCTGGAGGTCTACAACCCCGGGCACGAAGCGATATTCCCGATCAGCTCGGTGATCGTCAGTGGCCAACATGACGCCGTGCTGGTCGATGCCCAGTTCGGCAAAGCCCAGGCCGAGCAGTTGGTACAGCGCTTGCGAGCCGGTGGCAAGCACCTGACCAGCATCTACATCAGCCATGGCGACCCGGATTACTATTTCGGCCTGGATACCCTGACCCAGGCTTTCCCCGACGCCAAGGTGCTGGCTTCAGCCGCGACCGTTGCGCATATTCGCCAGACCATGGACGCCAAGCTGGCGTACTGGGGGCCGCAGATGGGGGCGGACAAGCCCGCGCGGCTGGTGCTGCCGCAAGTGCTCGAAGGCAACCGCCTGATGCTGGAAGGGCAGGCCTTGGACGTGGTTGGCCTTGACGGCCCACAGCCAGACCGCAGCTTTGTCTGGATCCCGTCGATCAAGGCGGTGGTCGGTGGGGTAGTGGTGTCCGAGCATATTCATGTGTGGATGGCCGATACCCAAACAGCCAAGTCGCATGCCGATTGGCTCGCCACCCTGGCGCGGATCGAAGCGCTGGCGCCGCGCACAGTCGTCCCGGGCCATTATCTGGGGGACAGCAGCCGTTCATTGCAAGCTGTGCGTTTCACTGCGAACTACATTCGTGATTTCGATGCCGAAACCGTCAAAGCAAAAGATGCTGGCGCCTTGATCGAGGCCATGAAGCATCGTTACCCAGGCCTGGCCGATGAAGGCTCCCTGGAGCTTGGGGCCAAGGTCGCCAAGGGCGAGATGAAGTGGTAATTCCGTTCAACTGATGGAGAGTTTCCCATGAGCAAGATTGCAATCATCGGTGCCACTGGCCGCGCTGGCAGCCAGTTGCTGGAAGAGGCCCTGCGCCGTGGCCATAGTGTGCTGGCCATTGCCCGCGACCCTTCCCGTTTGCAGGGGCGTGACGGGGTGACCGTCAAAGCGCTGGATGCCAAGGATAGCGCGGCCCTGCAAGCGGCTGTCGAGGGTGTGGACGCGGTGTTGAGCGCGGCGCATTTTTCGACCATCGAGCCGCACGCGATCATCGAGCCTGTCAAGCGCGCCGGGGTCAAGCGGTTGCTGGTGGTGGGGGGGGCCGGCAGCCTGTTGTTGCCGTCGGGGCACCGGGTGATCGACAGCCCGGACTTCCCGGAAGCCTACAAGGCCGAGGCCACTGCCGGGGTGCGTTTTCTGGAGGCGTTGCAGCGCGAGCCAAACCTGGACTGGACCTTTCTCTCGCCGTCGGCGGAGTTCGTTGAAGGTGAACGTAGCGGGCGCTACACGTTGGGTAAGGATCACCTGCTGATCGGTGCGGACGGCAAGAGCTGGATCACCTTTGCCGATTATGCGATTGCCATGCTCGACGAGCTGGAAAAGCCTGCGCATTCACGGCAGCGCTTCACAGTCGGTTACTGAGTCGCCTGCTTCGTGGGCACGCACGCTCCCACAGGTATTGCACAAATTCCAAGCCCTGTGCTGTACCTGTGGGAGCGTGCGTGCCCGTGTATGGGCCCTCACTGGCTAGCCTGGCGCTGCAGCCAATCCAGCAACTCCACTAAACCCGGTGGCAAGCTTCTGGCCTGGCTTACCAGGTAATAACCTTTACCCGTCAGCACCTTCAGCGCAAACGGCATGCACAGCCGCCCCCCGCGCAAGTCATCGCCAATCAGCGACCAATCACCGATAGCCACGCCAGTCCCCTGCGAGGCCATGGCCATTGCCATGTCCAGCGTCTCGAAATGCTGCTTGGGCCCATGACTGGCCAGCGTCACACCTGCTGCCTGCAACCACAACCGCCAATCATGCTCATCTCGTGACGGGTGCAGCAGCATGTGCCGCGCCAGGTCTTCCACCTGCTGCAAGGGCAGCGGCCCTTGAAGCAGTGACGGTGCGCATACCGGTGTCAGTTGCTCATCGAACAACTTGCGCACGTGCAGCCCGTGGTTCGGTGCATCGCCATAGACCACCGCGGCGTCAAAGCCCTCGCGGCGAAAATCCACCCCATGCTGCACGGTGGTGGTGAGTTCGACCGGTATGTCCGGGCGCAGGGCTTGCCATTCCATCAGGCGTGGCAGTAGCCAGCGCATCACGCAGGTCGGCGCCTTGAGCTGCAAGGTCGTGCTGTGCTCGCCCACCTCGCGCACGCCTTGATCGATCAGCGCGAACACCTGCTGCACCCGAGGCAGCCAGTCCTGGCCTTCACGGGTCAGGCTCAAACCGCGGGCCTCACGCTTGAACAGCGCATAACCCAGGTGTTCTTCGAGGGCTGCGATCTGCCGGCTGACGGCGCCCTGGGTGATGTGCAACTGTTGCCCTGCACGGGTGAAATTGCAGTGCTGGGCAGTGACCAGAAAGGTGTACAGGGCAGGCAGAGGCGGGAGGCGTTTCATTGCAGTAAGCCATGATCACAGGACATGGCTAGTATGTGTTTTTTTACATTGTGGGGATAGCCGTGGCTTGGGTCCAATAAGGGCATAACCCAACAAGATTCATGGTGAACCCCAATGGCAACCTGCGGTGAAGTACTGGTCAAACTCCTTGAAGGCTATGGCGTGGACCATGTCTTCGGCATTCCCGGTGTACATACCGTGGAGCTCTACCGTGGCCTGGCGGGTTCGTCCATTCGCCACATCACCCCGCGTCACGAGCAGGGGGCCGGGTTCATGGCTGACGGCTATGCGCGCACCCGTGGCAAACCCGGGGTGTGCTTCATCATCACCGGCCCTGGCATGACCAACATCACCACGGCCATGGGCCAGGCCTATGCCGATTCGATTCCGATGCTGGTAATTTCCAGCGTGCAGACCCGCGACCAGTTGGGCGGTGGCCGTGGCAAGCTGCATGAGCTGCCCAACCAGGCCGCGCTGGTAGCGGGTGTGGCTGCGTTTTCCCACACCTTGATGAGTGCCGCAGACTTGCCGCAGGTGCTGGCCCGAGCATTTGCCGTGTTCGACAGTGCCCGGCCGCGCCCGGTGCACATCGAGATACCGCTCGATGTACTGGTCGAACCGGCTGACTTCCTGTTGCCGGGCCGCCCGGTACGTGGCAGCCGGGCAGGAGCGGCTCCGCAGGCGGTGGCGCAGATGGCTGAGCGCCTGGCCAGTGCACGTCGGCCGCTGATTCTTGCCGGTGGCGGGGCATTGGCTGCGGGGGCTGCGCTGGCACGCCTGGCTGAACACCTTCAGGCCCCGGTGGCGCTGACCATCAATGCCAAAGGCTTGCTGCCGGCCAGCCACCCGTTGCAGATCGGTTCGACCCAGTCGCTGCCGGCCACACGTGAGTTGGTGGCCGAGGCCGACGTGGTGCTGGCGATTGGCACCGAACTTGCCGAAACCGATTACGACGTGACCTTCAAGGGCGGTTTCGAGATCCCGGGCAGCCTGCTGCGCATCGATATCGACCCGGACCAGACGGTGCGCAACTACCTGCCGGAGCTGGCGCTGGTCGCCGATGCCGAGCTGGCCGCCGAAGCGTTGTTCGGTGCCTTGCAGGCCCAGCCGCAACCGGTGCACGAAAGCACTTGGGGTGTGGCCCGCGTGGCCAAGCTGCGCCAGGCTCTGGCAGCAGATTGGGACCAGCCGACCTTGAGCCAGACGCGTTTGCTGAACGCCATTCTCGAACGCCTGCCCAATGCCATTCTGGTGGGCGATTCCACCCAACCGGTGTACACCGGCAACCTGACCCTGGACATGCACCAGCCGCGTCGCTGGTTCAATGCCTCGACCGGTTACGGCACCCTGGGTTATGCACTGCCTGCGGCCATGGGCGCCTGGTTGGGCAGTGCCGAACAGGCCGACCAACGTGCGCCAGCGGTGTGCTTGATTGGTGATGGCGGCTTGCAGTTCACCCTGCCGGAGCTGGCCAGTGCGGTGGAGGCGCAGGTGCCGCTGGTCGTGCTGTTGTGGAATAACCAGGGGTACGAGGAGATCAAGAAGTACATGGTCAACCGGGCGATCGAGCCGGTAGGCGTGGATATCCATACCCCGGACTTCATCGGTGTGGCGCGGGCGTTGGGCGCGGCGGCGGAGCATGTGACGGATGTGGTGCAGCTGCAGGCAGCACTGGGGCTGGCGTTGGAGCGCAAGGGGCCGACCTTGATCCAGGTTGACCAGAACCAGTGGCAAGAAACAGTGCTGCGATGATGTAGCGCTTAACCTGTTACGGCCACTTCGCGGGGTTACCCGCGAAGTGGCCAGTACAGGATCAGCCCGACTTTAGCCAGCAGTAGCCCGCAACCTGGCCACATCCCGAATCGGTGGCGCGCCGTAAAGCCGGCTGTATTCACGGCTGAACTGCGACGGGCTTTCATACCCCACCCTATAGGCCGCCACCGCCGCCTCGAGCCCGTCGTTCAGCATGAGCCGCCGGGCCTCCTGCAGGCGCAACTGCTTCTGATACTGCAACGGGCTCATCGACGTCACGGCCTTGAAGCGGTGGTGCAAGGTCGAGGTGCTGAGGTTGACCTCACGGGCCAGGTCCTCGATACGCAGCGGTTGCTGGTAGTTGTTGTTAAGCCAGGTTATGGCTTGGCAAACCCGGTGGGTCTGGCTGTTGGCCAACGCGATTTCATACAGCCGGCAACCCTGCGGCCCACGCAGCAAACGGTAGAGAATCTCGCGGCGGAACAGCGGTGCCAACATCGCGATATCACGCGGTGTGTCCAGCAGGCGGATCAGCCGTAGCAGGGCGTCAAGCAACGCCGCATCAGTCCTTTCCACGTACAAGCCACGGCCCGAAGGTCTATTGGGTACCAGCATCGGTCCGCTCTCGGCGATCAGCTGGCTGATTTCGGCCGGGTCCAGGTCCATGCGCAGGCCCAGGCTGGGGTTCTGCGGGCTGGCATCGAGCTTCACGCCGCTTAGCGGCAAGGTCACCGAGACCACCATGTAATGCAGTGGGTCGTAGGCGTACTGCTCGTCGCCGAGAAACAGGCTTTTGCTGCCTTGGGCAAGGATGCACAGGGCGGGTTGCGCAAGGGTCGGCACCGAGCGCACGTTCTCGGTGTAGCGCACCAGGTACAGGTCATCGATGGCCGAGGCCGGGCCGTGGGGCTCGCCGGCGTGGCGGGTAATCAATTCGGCCAGTTCCAGGCGCTGCAGTTCCAGGGTGGGGTCGGTGGACGTGGCGGTGGTCATGATGGCTTTCCTCTACTGACCGACGCAGCATAGGTTTGGGCACAGACGGGCGCTAGTCGAAAGCTGCACGTCGATTGCCTGATCCTGCAGCGCTGCAGGATCAGGCAATCGACGTGCAGTATTGGCCTAACGCGCCGCGCGGGTGAGCCCCTAACCTTGGCAGCCTGGCTTTTCCGTCCGCCCGCTTCAAGGAGATTGTGCAATGACCCTAAAACAACCGGTCACCCATCTTGCTTTCATTCGTGCCAGCAGCGGGCGTTCTGCAGAGCTGGGCGCGCGCCTGCGTGACCTGCTCGAGCCCTCGCTGCGTGCGCCGGGTTGCCTGAGTTTCACCGTGCAGCGTTCGCAGGCTGATGCTGACCTGTGGCTGCTCAGTGGTAGCTGGCAGGACCAGCAGGCGATGAGTGGCTACTTTGCTTCGCCGACGCTGGAGGTGTTTGGTGAGCTGGTGCAGGCGCGTGTGGTCAGTAGCCTGGACTTGCATACCTTCGATTGAGGGTGGATGAGGTAAAGTGACGCACTTGTTCAACCAAGCGGATAGCGACATGGCACGTAGGGAATTTACTCATTTCGAAGCGGTTTCGGCGATGGTGCCGGTGGAGGGGGGTGGCTACAACGCGGCCATCGCGGTCAAGGCCCTGGGCATGGGCGGTGCACCACGCTTTCACAAGGTGCTCGACGGGCAGGTGTTCAAGGGCGCCGTGGCCGCCGACGAAGCGGCCACCGCCGAGCTGCAACGCCTGCAGGGCGTGAGCGAAGAGGGCGAGCTGGTCTGGTGATCAGGCTGGCGGCCGGGCCATCTTGAACAGATTGCCCAGTTCGAAATAGTCCGCCGGGCCACCGCCACGCAGGATCGGCTCGGCGGCAGCGGTATCGTAGATGCCGTTGTTCAACAGGTGCTCGGCAATGTGCACCGCCACGACTTCCCCGAGGATCAGCCAGCTAGGCACCAATGCCTGGTCGGCCCGCTTGAGCTGGACGATCTGGCTGACCTTGCACTCGAAGGCTACCGGGGTTTCGCCCACGCGCGGCACCTTGACGATGCTCGACGGTGCGGCAGTGAGGCCGCTCAGTTCAAATTCGCTCACATCGGCAGCAACTGGCGCGCAGCTCAGGTTCATTTGCTCGGCCAGTGGGCGGGTGGCCAGGTTCCAGACGAATTCACCGGTCTGCTCGATGTTGTTCAGGCTGTCTTTGCGCCCGACGCTGCAGAAACCGATGATCGGCGGGATGTAGTTGAAGGCGTTGAAGAAGCTGTATGGCGCCAGGTTCAGGCGACCGTCGCGGTCTTGAGAGGAGATCCAGCCGATAGGGCGGGGACCGACGATGGCATTGAACGGGTCGTGGGGCAGGCCGTGGCCTTTGGCGGGTTCGTAGTAATACATCTGTGCTGGGCTTGCTGGCCCTACCTCCTGGTGGACAAGGTGCCTAGTGTGCCAAGCCTGAGCTCGCCTGCAAATGATCAAGCCCGGCTAAAGCCGGGCTGGGTGCTCGCATCAGGGATCAGCTGATGCGGTGGGCGTTGGTGCGGTCGAAGCCATCTTCGGCGAAGCGTTGGCCGCCGGTGCGGTCGAAGCCGTCTTCGGCGAAGCGTTGGCCGCCGGTGCGGTCGAAGCCGTCTTCGGCGAAGCGTTGGCCGCCGGTGCGGTCAAAGCCGTCTTCAACGTAACTAGCGGATTGAGTCTGGGCTGCGGCGAAGGTGTGGGCGTTGGTGCGATCGAAGCCATCTTCGGCAAAGGCGCCCGTTGCGAGAACCGAGAGGGCCAGGGTGAGGATCAGTTTGTTTTTCATGGTCGTTGCTCCAGGGGGTCGTGAGTTGTTTGTTTCTATGGGTTAAATGCTACGCCTATTAATTCGATTAAAAAGCGCAAAAAATAGCGGTTAAAAATCTAATAAATAGATATATATGGGTGCGCATACCGTCAATCAGGCAGCAGCCTGGCCCAAGGTACGTCGGTGCTTGCACCAACGTTCTGCCAGCCATTGCAGCTTGATGAGGTGGAATTAATAGGGCGTTAAGAAGGAAAAATCTGAAGCAGATGGCCGATGAACGTATTTTTCATCTATCACCAACCGATTTTTCAGACGCTGCTCAGCACCATCGCCGCACCTAAAACTGGAGCGGCACAACAATGAACAAACTCCCGCAAATCACCTTGGCCTTCTGGGTCATGAAGATCTGCGCTACCACCCTGGGTGAAACAGCAGGCGACTTGCTGTCGATGACCCTGAACATCGGCTATGCACTTAGCTCGCTGCTGCTGATCAGCGTGTTTCTGCTGACGTTGCTGGGCCAGTTGTACTCGCGCCGCTATCACCCGATGCTGTACTGGTTGGTTATTCTCTCCACCAGTACCGCTGGCACCACCATGTCCGATTTCATGGACCGTACCCTGGGGCTGGGTTATGCCACGGGTTCGGCGCTGCTCATCGGCATCCTGTTACTGACCTTCCTGGTCTGGCGTCTGAGTGGCAACCCGCTGGATGTCACCCGTATCAAGAACCGCACGGGCGAGCTGTTCTACTGGGTGGCAATCCTGTTTTCCAACACCCTCGGCACCGCGCTGGGCGATTACCTGGCCGATGACTCGGGGCTGGGCTTTGCCGGTGGCGCACTGTTGATTGGCAGTGCCATTGCATTGGTGGTGGTGGCTCGATATTGGACCCGCATCCCAGGCGTTGTGTTGTTCTGGGTCGCGTTCGTGCTCACCCGGCCGTTTGGCGCCACCTTGGGTGACTTCCTGACCAAGCCGCATGAGAAGGGCGGCCTGGACTTTGGCACGGTCGGCTCTTCGGCAGTGCTGGGCGGGGTGCTGCTGGTGCTGGTGCTGATGGCCAACTGGTACCAGCGCCGTGAACCGCGTCAGGCGTTGGAGGTGTCTTGAATCGGCTCATCAGGGGCTTTGGAGGTATGGCTTGATGTTTGCGGTGTTGCTGAAATCGAGCGCCGCGCGCGGCGCTCGATCTCGAAGGCGATAAACCTGTTTTGACAAGCACTTGGCAGCCGAGATCCTTTATCAGAGCGGGCATAAAAAAGGGGCGCCCCATACAATGGTGCGCCCCTTTCAGTATTACCAGGCCTGCGTCAATCAGTAGTAATTCGCGAGTGTTGCTTGGTGTCCTTCATGGTTGCGTAAACCAGCAGCGAGCAAGCGATGCAGGCGGTAACGTACCAGTAGAAGCCGCTTTCCATGCCGACGCTCTTGAACCACAGGGCCACGTACTCAGCGGTACCGCCGAAGATCGACACGGTCAGCGCATATGGCAGGCCTACGCCCAGTGCGCGAATTTCAGTTGGGAACAGCTCGGCCTTGACCACGGCGTTGATCGAGGTGTAGCCGCTGACGATGATCAAAGCAGCCATGATCAGGAAGAACGCGCCCCACCAGGTTTGGATGGTGTGCAGGGTGCTGAGGATCGGTACGGTGAACAGGGTGCCGAGCACACCGAAGGCGATCAGGATCGGACGTCGGCCGATCTTGTCGGACAGCCCGCCGATCACCGGCTGCAGGCACATGAACAGGAACAGCGTGGCGGCCGAGATGGTGGTCGAGTCGCTGATGCTCATGCCCACGGTGTTGACCAGGTACTTCTGCATGTAGGTGGTGTAGGTGTAGAAGGCCAGGGTGCCGCCCATGGTCAGGCCGACCACTGTCATCAGCTCCTTGGGGTGACGCAGCAGGGTGCGCATCAGGCTTTCCTTGGCCTTTTCCTTCTTGGTGAACGATGCGGTTTCTTCCATGCCGCGACGCAGGTACAGGGCCACTACGGCGCACAGCGCACCGATCACGAACGGCACGCGCCAGCCCCAGGCATACAGCTGCTCGGTGGTCAGGGTCTGCTGCAGGACGATCAATACCGCCAGGGCGATGAGCTGGCCGGAGATCAGGGTCACGTACTGGAAGCTGGAGAAGAAGCCACGGCGTTCCTTGCTGGCCATTTCGCTGAGGTAGGTGGCCGAGGTGCCGTATTCACCACCTACCGACAGGCCCTGCAGCAGGCGTGCGATGACCAGCAGGATAGGCGCGGCGACGCCGATGGTTTCGTAACCCGGGGTCAGGGCGATGACCAACGAGCCTGCGCACATCAGCAGTACCGAAGCCATGAGCGCGGCCTTGCGGCCCTTGCGGTCGGCGTACAGGCCCATCAGCCAGCCGCCGATCGGGCGCATCAGAAAGCCCACGGCGAAGATCGCGGCGGTGTTGAGCAGTTGTGCGGTGGAGTCGCCGGCCGGGAAGAAGGCCTTGGCGAAGTACAGCGAGAACGCGGCGTAGACGTACCAGTCGTACCATTCGACCATGTTGCCGATGGACCCGCTGAAAATCGACTTCAGGCGGCTGGCGGTGGTTTTTTCTGCGGCAGGCGCGGTGGCCGCCCCGGCGGGCAGGGAGGTGGCGTTATCCATCAGGGATACCTTCTCGTTGTTTTTGTGGAGCGCGCCGTGGCGCAGCTTGCACAGGTGATTGCAGAAGGTGTGCCAAATGGGTGCAGGCTGATTCATTTGAGGGCGTAGTCTGCCCAGACCCCGCATGTTAGTGGCCTTGTAGGAGCGGCCTTGCGTCGCGATGGGCTGCAAAGCAGCCCCAAGATCGCCGAGAAGTAAGCGGATGTTTGCTTATTAGTCATTACCAATAAGCGGATTTCCGCTCATTCGCGCCCGACAAAATCCTCACGTACCAACCCATGCCGCTGCATCTTCTCGTTCAGTGTGCGCCGTGGCAGCTGCAACGCCTCCATCACTGCATTGATCGCCCCACCATGCTGGCGCAACGCCGCGCGTAGGCATTGCGCCTCGAACGCTTCCATTTGCTCGCCCAGCGATTGCCCGGCAGGCGCCACCTCGATGTTCGGCGAACCCAAACCCAATGCATGCCGCTCCGCCGCATTGGCCAGTTCACGCACATTGCCCGGCCAGTCATGCGACAGCAGTTGCGCCAGCTGTGCTCCCGACGGCGGCGGCGCGGCACGCCCAAGCTTTTCGCTTGCCGCACGGGCAAAGTGGTCGAACAGCAGCGCGATGTCCTCACGCCGTTCACGCAATGGTGCCAGGCGCAGCTCGGCCACGTTCAAGCGGTAGGCCAGGTCTTCGCGAAAGCGCCCGGCACGGGCTTCGTCGAGCAGGTCGGGCTTGGTCGCGGCAATGATTCGCAAGTCGACGCTGATGCTCTGGTTGGCCCCCAGGCGCTCCACCTTCTGTTCCTGAATCACCCGTAGCAGCTTGGCCTGCTGCGCCAGTGGCATGCTCTCGATTTCGTCAAGGAACACCGTGCCACCGTTGGCGTACTCCAGCTTGCCGATGCGCTTGCCCTGGGCGCCGGTAAAGGCGCCGCTCTCGTGACCGAACAGCTCGGCCTCGAACAGCGACTCTGGGATTGCTGCACAGTTGAGGGCAACGAACGGCTTGTCGGCGCGCGGGCCAAAATCGTGCAGGCAGCGGGCGACACGCTCCTTGCCACTGCCGGTTTCACCACGAATCAGCACATTGACCGGCAGGCTGGCCAGCTCCAGCACTTGCCGGCGCAGTTGCTGCAGGCCTTGGGACATGCCAAGCAGCGTCCCCTCCAGGCGTGACTTGAGGTCGGCCTGCTCGTGCAACCGGCGGTTCTCCAGCACCAGCTGGCGCTTCTCCAGGGCTCGGCGCAGGCTGCCCAGCAAGTGTTGCGGGGTAAAGGGTTTTTCAAGGAAGTCATAGGCCCCGTTGCGCATGGCTTCTACCGCCATGGGCACATCACCGTGGCCGGTGAGCAAAATCACGGGCAGGTCGGGGTCATCCGCCTGCAGGCGTTCGAGCAATTGCAGGCCATCCATGCCCGGCATGCGGACATCGCTGATGATCACCCCGGGAAAGTGCCGCGGCAGGTGTGCCAGGCACTCTTCGGCGCGGGCGAACAACTGCACGCTGAAGCCGGATAGGCTCAGCCATTGCTCGACAGCCGTGCGGATACTGGCTTCATCATCGACGACGATCACCGAATTCAACATACAGGCTCCAGGTCACGGGGCAGGGTAAGGCTCAGGCGCGCGCCGCCGGGCAGGTTTTCGGCCTGTAGCTGGCCACCGGCCTCGTGCACGATGCCATAGGAAATGGCCAGGCCCAGCCCCAGCCCTTCACCCACTGGCTTGGTGGTGAAGAATGGGTCGAAGACCTTGGCCAGGTCGGCTTCGGCAATGCCGCCACCGGAGTCGAGCACGCTAAGGCGCCACAGCTCGCCGTCGGGCTCGATGCGGATTTCCAGGCGTTTGTAGCGCTTGTCGGCCATGGCGTCGAGGGCATTGCGCAGCAGGTTGATCAGTACCTGCTCCAGGCGGATGGCATCGCCACGTACCCAGGCCGGGCGTGCCAGGTACAGGGCCACCTCTACTTCTTCGCTGCGAATGCGCGCTTCGAGCAGGTGCAAGGCCTGGTCGACCACGGTGGCCAGGTCGAGGCGCTCGCGCAGGCCCACCGGGCTGTTGCGGGCGAAGGTTTTCAGGTGGCTGGTAAGCGCTGCCATGCGTGTGAGCATTTGTTCCAGCGGCTCCAGCGCCTGCCGCGCTTCGTCATGGCGGCCATGGTCAAGCAGCAGGCGCAGGGTTTCCAGCTGCATGCGTTGGGTGGTCAGCGGTTGGTTTATTTCGTGGGCCATGGCCGCCGACATCTGCCCGAGCGCGGCCAGTTTGGCGGATTGCACCAGGCCTTCCTGGGCGGTACGCAGCTCGCGCGTGCGCTCCTCGACCTGGCGCTTGAGCTCTTGTCGGCTGCGCTGGCGCAGGCGGGCCAGGCGCAGGCGCTGGCTGACGAACAGCGCAGCGAACACCAGGCTCAGCCAGACGGCGGCGGCGCCGAGGGCGGCATTGCGGCCATCGGCGGCGACCTGCGGTTTGCGCAGCAGGTGCAACGTCCAGTTTTCGCCTTCCAGCGGCAGGCTCTCCCACAAGTACTCGGCGCTGCCCTCCGGGTCTTGCACGCGGCTAAGGGTGCTGTTGGCGGCAAAGCGCGTCAGCACCTGATGTTGCAGCGGCACCAACGGTTGCTTGTCGTACTGGCGGGTTTCGGCCAGTTCGGCCCGGTCGGCGCCACTGAGCGGCTGCAGCTCGCGGTAGCGCCAGCCGTCCTGGTTGGCAATGAAGGTAATGCCGCGGGCGTCGCTGACCAGCAGGGTATCGCTGCCCTGGCGCCATTCGCGTTCCAGCTCGGGGAACTCCAGCTTCACCACCATGGCGCCGAGGAAGCGGCCATGCTCATCGTTGACCGCGCTGGCGAGGAAGTAACCCGGCACGCCACTGGTCACCCCCACAGCGTAGAAGCGGCCGCTGCCTTGGCTGCGGGTTTGCTTGAAATAGGGCCGGAAGCCGTAGTTGGAGCCCACGTAGCTGCTGGGCAGACGCCAGTTGCTGGCAGCAATGGCCAGGCCGGTGCGGTCGAGCAGTTCGAGGGTGGAGGAATTGGCGGCGCCGTTGATGCGTTCGAGCTTGTGGTTCAGGGCGTCCTGTACGTGTTCGGTGACCGGACCGCGCAACGCGGCGATCAGCTCCGGGTCCAGCGCCAGCACGGCGGGCAGGGCGCGGTAGCGGTCGATCAGGGTGTGCAGGGCGTTGGCGTACAGGCCCAACTGCTGGCTGGCACGCTGGGCGTCGTCTTCCATGGCCTGGCGCTTGGCCTGGTGCATGGCCCAGCCGGCACTGAGGGCGGTACCCAGCACGATCAGCAGGGTGATCAGCCCCAGACGCAGGGCGCGAAAGGAAAAGGGCATGGGGGCGGATCCGGATGATTGGGATGTCGGGGCCAGCCCTTTCGCGGGGAAGCCCGCGAAAGGGCCGGTACAGGCGACCTTTCAGTTACAGCAGCTCGAAACTCTGTTGCTGCACCGCCTGGGAATCCAGCCCGACCTGGACATTGAATTCCCCGGGCTCGGCAACCCGCTGTAGCTGGCCATTGTAGAACTTCAGGTCGTCCTCGCTGATGCTGAAGGTCAATGTGCGCGTCTCGCCAGGCTTGAGCATAAGCTTCTGGAAGTTTTTCAGCTCCTTCACCGGGCGGCTCATCGAGGCGGACACATCCTGCAGGTACAGCTGCACCACCGTCTCGCCTGCCACCTTGCCGGTGTTCTTGACCGTTACCTTGGCTTCCAGCGTATCGCCGCGCTTGAGGTCTTTGCTCGACAGCGCCAGGCCCGACAACTCGAAGCTGCTGTAGCTCAGGCCATAGCCGAACGGGTACAGCGGCCCGTTGGGCTCTTCGAAGTACTGCGAGGTGTAGTTGCCCGGCTTGCCCGGCGTGAATGGCCGGCCGATACGGGTGTGGTTGTAGTACATCGGGATTTGCCCGACCGAGCGCGGGAAGGTGATGGCCAGCTTGCCAGAGGGGTTGTAATCGCCAAACAGTACGTCGGCGATGGCATTGCCGCCTTCGGTGCCGGCGAACCAGGTTTCGAGGATCGCGTCGGCCTGCTCGCGTTCCCAGCTGATCGACAGCGGCCGGCCGTTCATCAGCACCAGCACCAGTGGTTTACCGGTTGCCTTGAGGGCCTTGATCAGCTCGCGCTGGCTGGCCGGGATTTCCAGGGTGGTACGGCTCGACGACTCGTGGGACATGCCGCGCGACTCGCCGACCACTGCCACGATCACATCGGACTGCTTGGCCGCTTTGACAGCCTCATCGATCAGCACCGCAGGCGGACGTGGGTCGTCGACGATTTCCGGGGCATCGAAGTTGAGGAAGTTCAGGTAATCGAGAATCGCCTTGTCGCCCGTGACGTTGGAGCCTTTGGCATAGACCAGCTTGGCCTTGCCCTCCATGGCACGGCTCAAGCCTTCGCGAACGGTCACCGAGTGTACGGGTTTTCCGTCGGCGGCCCAGCTGCCCATCATGTCGATCGGGGCATCGGCCAGCGGGCCGACCAAGGCAATGGTGCCGGCTTTTTTCAGTGGCAGGGTCTGGTTGCGGTTTTCCAGCAGCACCAGGCTGCGGCGGGCCACGTCACGCGCGGCTTCGCGGTGCAGGCGGTCGTTGCCGTAATAGTCTTTCAGGTCGGTTTCGGCCTTGCCGATACGCACGTATGGGTCTTTGAACAGGCCCATGTCGTATTTGGCACCCAGCACTTCACGCACCGCCTGGTCCAGCTCGCGCTGGGTCACTTCGCCAGACTTCAGCAAGCCCGGCAGTTCTTCGCCGTACAGGGTGTCGTTCATGCTCATGTCGATGCCGGCCTTGATCGCCAGCTTGGCGGCTTCACGGCCGTCGCGGGCGACGCCGTGGCGGATCAACTCCTGGATTGCACCGTGGTCGCTGATGGTCACGCCCTTGAAGCCCCACTCCTTGCGCAGCAGGTCGTTCATCAGCCAGGTGTTGGAGGTGGCCGGCACGCCATTGATCGAGTTCAGCGCCACCATTACCCCGCCGGCACCCGCATCGAGTGCGGCGCGGTAGGGCGGCAGGTAGTCGTTGTACATTTTCGGCAGGCTCATATCGACTGTGTTGTAGTCGCGCCCGCCTTCCACCGCGCCATACAGGGCGAAGTGCTTGACGATGGCCATGATGCTGTCGGGGTTGGCCGGGCTGCTGCCCTGGAACGAGCGCACCATCACCTGGCCGATTTTCGAGGTCAGGTAGGTGTCTTCGCCGAAGCCTTCACTGGTGCGGCCCCAGCGCGGGTCACGGGCGATATCGACCATCGGTGCGAAGGTCATGTCCAAGGCGTCGGCCGAGGCTTCGATAGCGGCGGTGCGACCGACCTTGGCAACCGCGTCCATGTCCCAGGTGGCAGCCATGCCCAGGCCGATCGGGAAGATGGTGCGTTCGCCGTGGATGGTGTCGTAGGCGAAGAACATCGGGATCTTCAGGCGACTGCGCATGGCGGCGTCTTGCATCGGCCTGTTTTCCGGGGCGGTGCGTGAGTTGAAAGTGCCACCGATGCGGCCGGCGGCGATTTCCTCGCGAATCTTGTCGTGGGGCATTTCCGGACCGATGCTGATCAGGCGCAACTGTCCGATTTTCTCGGCTTCGGTCATCTGGCTGATCAGATGGTCGATGAATGCCTGCTTGTCCTGCAGGGGCGGGGCGGTGGGGGCGGCGAGGGCCGCCTGACTGGCAAGGCCCATGGCCAGGCCCAGCAAAGACAGTTTCATCATCAATTCCGTTGTGGGGCCTCTGCCGTATCCACGGTGATACGTGCGCGACCGAAGTTTTCAGGCGGCTATTGTTGTACGATTTGCAGGCATTTCTTCCAGCGGCGGATTATGCCTGAATATGTCGCTAGCGGATGAAGCCCCGAATGCCGGGACAACAACTATAAGAACGCTCAAGAGACCGACGGCATGACCCCTTTCGATGAGTACCATCAGCGGCAGATTGCCGAAGCCATTGCCCGTGCCGAACGGCGTACCGATGCCGAACTGGTGACGGTGCTGGCCCGCCGTGCCGATGACTACGCCTATTGGCCTTTGTTCTGGGCCGCCGTACTGGCGCTGGCCGTGCCTGGGCTGTTGCACTGGCTGCTGGGCTGGCCTGGCGTGCGAGGCTTGCTGGTGGCCAATGTGTTGCTGTTCGTCGGCCTGTGCCTGCTGCTGCGCAACCCACGCCTGGCCGGCTGGCTGATCCCTCGGGGCCTGCGCCGCTGGCGTGCCTCGCGCCTGGCCCGGCAGCAGTTTCGCGAGCAGAACCTGCAGCGCACTGCAGGCGCCACGGGCGTGCTGATCTTTGTCAGCGAAGCGGAGCGGCATGTGGAGATTTTGGTCGACCGTGGTATCGAGCATTACCTGGATACCACCGCCCGCGCGGCCATCGTGGCCCGCTTTGCCGAGCAGGTGCGCCAGGGCCGGACCTTGCAGGGCTTTGTCGAGTGCATCGAGGCCTGCGGCGAGTTATTGAGCGAGCACGTGCCGCCAACCCATGCCCGTAACGAGTTGCCCAACCGCCTGGTGATTCTCGATTGAGTCGGAAGCCGGCAGCATAGGGTGTAGAATGCGCTTCCCGCTATTCGAGGCACCGTTTCTCCATGTCCGCCAGTACTTCCGCCCCCTGTGCGCCAGATGCGCGCACCCAGTTTCTCGACCTGCTGAACGCCGCCTTACACGGCAACACCCTGGTCAAGCTGGTGCTGGCGCGCCATGTCGGTGCCGACCAGACCTTGCAACGGATCATTGCCAAGCCGCTGCAGGTCAAGGGCCAGCCATGCCTGTCGCTGGTCTACCGCCACCAGACACGCGACATCACCCGCAACCTGCCGCTGGAGCAGGCCCAGGTGCTGGTCGCCGAGCTGCTGCCGGACAGCTTTCGCAATGCCCACCTGTTCGACGCTGACGGCGAAGTGCAGCTGACATTCAGCAAGAAGGGCAAACCGATGCTTCAGCGTCACGGTGCACAAGCACCGCGCGAGGCCGTCGCAGGCAGCGGCCACGACCGCGAGAAAAAGCGCTACCTGGAGCTGTCGCGGCCGTTCCTGCGCGACCTTGGCGTGACCGACGCACAAGGCGCATTGATCCCGTCCATGTCGCGCAAGTGGAAGCAGATCAACAAGTTCATCGAGGTTTTCGACCACGCCCTGGCCAGCGCGCCGGTGCCGGCGCAGCAGGCGCTGCGGGTCGCCGACTTCGGTTCGGGCAAGGGTTACCTGACCTTCGCCATGCATGACTACCTGCGCAACAGCCTGGGCCGCGATGCACAGGTGACTGGCGTGGAGTTGCGCCAGGACATGGTCGACCTGTGCAACGCCGCCGCCTCGCGCCTTGAGCACCCAGGGCTGGAGTTCCAGTGCGGTGACGTGCGCAGCGTAGTGCCTGCGGCCATCGAGGTGATGATCGCCCTGCATGCCTGCGACATCGCCACCGACTACGCCATTCACACCGGCATCCGCTGCAACGCTGCGATCATCATGTGTTCGCCGTGCTGCCACAAACAGATCCGTCCGCAACTGCACAGCCCAGGGTTGCTGCAACCGATGCTGCAGTACGGCCTGCACTTGGGCCAGCAGGCCGAAATGCTCACCGACAGCCTGCGCGCGCTGTACCTGGAAGCCTGCGGCTATGAAACCAAGGTGTTCGAGTTCATCTCGCTGGAGCACACCAACAAGAACAAGATGATTCTTGCGGTGAAGCGGCGGCAGGCGGTGGACAACGGCGCGCTGCTGGAGAAGATCGCCCAGCTCAAGGCGTTCTACGGGGTGCAGGAGCATTGCCTGGAGGCGTTGTTGCGGGCGGATGGGTTGCTCTGACGGCCACCCACCTGCAGGTCTGTGGAGGACGTGTCAGCGTCGAGCAGAGGGTGGCTCGATCGCCAATGTCGCCTGCCCCAGCGGATGCGTACTGGCATCAAAGAAGTGCAGCGTGGTACCCACCAAGTCGGCGAACCGATCCACGAAATGCTGCTTCTGGTTGATCACCGAAGCCTCGCTCAACGGCCGGATAGCAATCGAAAGCTGCTTCGGCCGAGCCAGGCGAATGGCGTCGAGCAGGTGCTGGTCACTGCTGTCCAGATGCTGCCCGAACAGGCATAGCCCCTGGCTTTCCCGTGCCAGCTGCTCCAGGCACCAGCTCAGGTAGTCCGAGTGGCGGATGGCACGCAGTTTCTCGTCGCTGCGGTCTTCGTTGACGAACAGCGGTACTTCACCTGGGATGTTCACGGCAAACCCATCGAGCAGCTCGGCGCTTTCGGCGCTGCGTTGGCGGGTGGTGCCGTCGGGCAGCTTGAGCAGGTGCAGGCCGCCATGCAGGTGCAGCACGCGGGTGCCTTCGCTGCGGGTGCGGCGCACGTCGAAGTAGCCTTGCTCGTCGAACAGTTCGGCGAAGCCCTGCGGGGCGTATTGCACGGCCCACGGCAGCAGCAGGTCGTAGTTGCTGGTGTAGACGCAGCGGTAGCCGCGCAGGGCCTGGTTGAGCGCGGCCAGGGTGGTGGCAGGCATCAGTGGCCAGGGCAGGTGCACGGTACGCACGGCGTGGATCAGCGCTTCCTTGATCGAGTAGTAGCGGTTCAGCGGCGCGGTGGAGTTGATGGCCAGTGCGGCGTTGGCGCGTACTGTGATGTTGAGGGTGCTGAGTACGGGCTCGAACAGCTCCGTGCCCAAGGATTTGAACAATGCCTGGTCGCTGACCGCCAGGCCTTTCTTGCGGCCGGCGCGTTGCGCTTCCTCGAACAGCGAGAAGTAGCCGAACGGTTTCCACACTGCGCGGCTGGCGCCGTTGCCCAGCAGCAGGGCGTCGCAGGGGTGGCGGGCGGCGAGTGCTGGCCAGGAGGTGAGGGTGGCGTCGAGTGCAGGCATGCTGGGGTCCGTTGGGTGGAGCGGGGAACGGGGCGACTTTAGCATGTCGAGCGAGGTTCTCGAGAGCCGCTGTCCAGTTCCCGTCAGCGCTGTTCAGCTGTTTGCACACTTCGATTTCTGTTGCGCCAAACCCGATACGCCCGAATGCCTGCCCGCACCGAGCCGAACAGCAGTTTGTCTTCCATCTCCCGCGCCATCCCCGAGCGCACCAGCATGCGCAGGAAGGTACCCCGCGCGCGCGCGATGGCGAAGAAAATGCCCTGGGCGGCCAAGGTGTCGCGCACTTCGCGCAGGGCGGCGATGCCGCTGACATCGATGCTGGTGACGGCTTCGGCATCGAACAGCACGGCCTTTGGCTGGTTTTGGCTTTGCACGGCTTCTAGCAGGCGCATCTTGAAGTAGTCGGCGTTGAAGAACAGGATGGCGTCGTCGAAGCGGTACACCACCAGGCCAGGCACGGTGCGCGCGTCCTTGAATTTGCGGATGTCGACCTGGCCTTCGGTGCCCGGCAGCCAGCCCAGCACGGCATCGGTGGGCTGATAGATGCTGTAGAGCAGGCGCAGGATCGCCAGGGTCACGGCAAACACGATGCCGGGCAGCACGCCCAGGCCCAGCACTCCCGCCGTGGTCAGCAGGCACAGCCAGAACTCGAAGCGGCTTAGGCGTCGGATACGCCCCAGCGACTTGATGTCGATCAGCCCCCAGCCGGCCATCAGCAGCACGGCGCCCAGCGCCGCTTGCGGGATCCACGCCATGGGCGCGGTGAAGAACAGCAGGATCAGGGCAATCACCAGTGCAGCGATGATGCCCACCAGCTGGCTTTTGCCACCGACCATGTCGTTGACCGCCGTGCGCGAGTCGGCGCCGCTGATGGCAAAGCCCTGGGAAATACCGGCCGCCAGGTTACTCACACCCAGGGCGACGAATTCGTGGTTGGCATTGATCGCATAGCCATGCCGGGCGGCAAAGCTGCGTGCAGTGAGCATGGCGCTGCAGAAACTGACGGTTGCGATACCCAAGGCATCGCGCAGCAGGCTTTTCATTTCCGCCAGGTTGCTGTGCGGCCAGGCCAGTTTCGGGATGCCGGCAGGCACCGGACCGAGGATGGCAACGCCAAGGCGGTCAAGGCCGAACAGGCCGACCAGCAGCATGAACAGCGCCACCACCGTGAGGGCTGCAGGCAGGCGCGGGTAGCGACGTGGCAGCCAGATCAGCAAGCCCAGGGCGGCCAGGCCGATGATCAATGTTACCCAGTGGATTTCGCCCAGGCGCTGGAAGAAGTTGATCAGGCTGAGGATGAAGCCGTCGCCCTCGATCTTGAACCCCACTACCTTGGACAACTGGCCGGCGATCAGGCTGAGGCCGATACCGTTGAGGTACCCGATCAGGATTGGCCGCGAGAAGAAGCTGGCGATGAAACCGGCCCGCGCCAAGCCTGCGGCGATCAACATCACCCCGACCAGCACCGTGACGATAACTGACAGCTCGGCAATCCGCTGCGGGTCGCCCATGGCCAGCGGCGCCACGGCGCCGGCAATCATCGCGCAGGTAGCGGCGTCGGGGCCGACCATCAATTGGCGTGAGCTGCCGATCAGCGCGTAGACCATCATCGGCAGCACACAGGCGTAAAGGCCATATTGCGGTGGCAGGCCGACGATCTGTGCGTAGGCGATGGCAATGGGGATCTGGATCGCGGCTACCGACAGGCCAGCTTGCATGTCGGCGTGGAACCATTCGCGACGGTAGTGCAGCAGGTTGGCAAGGCCTGGTAACCAGCGGGAGAGAAACATGCGTTGTCCTTTCGAAGTGTTTCACCAATCCATTGAGCATATCCGCCAAAAGCCGTTTCGCTTGCACGCGCATGCGCCCGCTGCGCATTGAAGCGGATCGGCGGGTAAATGGCCATGGGCCAGATCAAAGCAGAGGGGGAGAAACGAAAAAAGGAGCCATGGCTCCTTTTGACTGCGATGACGTTGCTGGAACGCCATGCGGGAATGCGATGTGGAGCGGGTAGAGGGAATCGAACCCTCAACTAAAGCTTGGGAAGCTTTCGTTTTGCCACTAAACTATACCCGCATCTGAGCTCGACTTTTTACCAGAACCCTCAACGAATTAGAAGCCCAAGTTATAAAAAAGCTTGTCGGCGCCCCATGGCTTGCGGGTGTCAGCTACAGGACGCCGAGCTGCTCAGATGGCCAATGCATGCTGCCCCTGTTGAACAGGCTGGTAACGTTGACGGGGTTCACGCACGGCTGGCTTGAGGAACCCCAGCATCACACTGCGGGTATCCTCGCAGGCGACCTTGTTTTCCATATCCAGGAAGTGGCCCGCATCGCGGATCACGCTGAACTGGCTTCTGCCCACGTGTTTGCTGAACTGCCGTGCATCTTCCACCGTGGTGTATTCGTCGCGTTCGCCGTTGATGAACAGTACCGGGATGTTGATATTGCGCGCGCCATCCAGTGCGCGTTCCAGGTCGTGATGCAGCACCTGGTTGATGTGGAAGTGCATCTGCGCGTACTCGTGGCTGTCCAGGCTGCTGACGTGGCGGTAGTTGAAGCGCTTGAACAGTGACGGCAGGTGCTTGCCGATGGTGTCGTTGACCAGGTTGCCGACCTGATAGCGGTCGCAAGCGGCCAGGTACTGGCAGCCACGGTCCAGGTAGTCGCGCATCGGCTCGTTGATCACGGGCGAGAACGAACTCACCACGGCCTTCTTCACGTACCGCGGCTGGTGCGCCAGCGCCAGCAGCGTACTTGCACCTCCCCACGAGAAGGACATCACGTGGTCGGCCTGGAAGTGCTCGATCAGCTCCAGGAGGATATGCGCCTCGGTCTCCTTGCTGATCAGCCGTTCCTGACGGTTGTGTGGTTTGGACTTGCCGGCATACGGCTGGTCGAACAGTACTACGTTGAACTGCGGGTGCAGGTTACGTACCGTTTGGGCGAACGAGGCCGTGGTGGCCAGCGAGCCGTTGATCAGGATGATCGTATTCTCGGCCGCATCCGCGCGATAGAACTCCGTGTAAACCCGATACTGACCTTGGATATCAAGTACAGCGATTTCTGGCCTCATGTCATCGACTCCTGGCGCAAAAAGGGTATTCGCGTCACCTAGGGTGCACGTTCTTTATGACAGGTAGGCATTTGCCTGAAGAGAAACCGGGGGCCCTGTGTCGATCCTTGGCACGTGCGTCGACGGTATTGTTTTTGGCGGGCAATTCGCCGTGCCCCAAGGCATCGAGGCCTTGGGTGGCCGGCAAAAAGGTGTCTTCGACTGCGGGCGTGACTTGGTAGTCACATGCAGACTGACGATTTGGATTCAAGCAGTGGGTCGCGGATCGCGCAAGTGCCGTTCGGGGAGAAATGTGACTTTTGTCGCTGAGCGGTCGTATGACGACTCCGCGCCGTCTGTTCCGGCCTCTTCGCGGGTAAACCCGCTCCCACAGGTATTGCACTGTACCCAATGACAGTGGACCTCCTGTGGGAGCAACTGTCTTCTTGTGGAAGCTGGCCTTGCTGGCGATGGGGCGCGTAGCGCCCTTGGCCCGGCTCTGCCGGGCATCGCCAGCATGGCTGACTCTTACGGATGGGCCACCTGCTCCTGCCAAGGTGTTCCGGCCTTTAGCATCGCATTCAGCCGTATGATCAAGACCCGCATGCACGCCACTATCGCCACCTTCGCGCATTTCCCCTCGGCCCGCAAAGCCGCATAGCGGGCTCCGAAGTCTTGGTTGTATCGGATGACGATCCAGCAGGCCATGTACAGCGCTCGCCTGACACGTGACCGGCCACCCCAGATCTCGCGCTTGCCCGCGTGTTTGCCGCTGTCTTGGTTGAACGGTGCAACACCCACCAGTGCCGCGATTTCCTTACGGTCCACCTGGCCCAACTCCGGCAGCAGAGCCACCAGCTTGGTTGCCGTGACCAAGCCAATGCCTTTGACCTCCAAGAGGCGTGGGACACGGTCGTCATTGAGCTTCACGGCCTGTTCAGCGATCTCGAGTTCGAGCGCTTTGATTTCACCTTTCAGGTAAACAATGTGGCGCTCCAGACGGAAGCAGACGCTGGTTGACTGGGCCTGCTTCAGCCGACGTTTGTCATCGTCACGTTGCTGGACGAAGCGATCCCGCTGCATCAGCAACTCGCGCAGCAAGGCCCGTTCAGGCGTCATTACCGTATACCGTTGAGGCGGCAGCACTTCGGCGAAGTGAGCCAGCACCGCAGCGTCGATGGGGTCGGTCTTGGCTTGTTTACCCATGGATTTGGCAAAGGCCCGGACGCGGCTGGGGTTTATCCGGTACGCCGGAAGACCAGCGTCATGTAGAGCCCGCAGGACGTTGCATTCGTAACCGCCGGTCGCTTCAAGGATGATTGCTGAAACCTGATACTCGCCGAGTTTTTCGACAAGCTGACTGAATCCGTTCAGGTCATTGGAAACATTGAAGTTCAAACCTTCGGGGCGGATGTGCACGGCAAGTGTGGTGCTGGAAACATCGATGCCGACAGAGGAAAACATGGCCAAACCCTCTTAGACTCAAGGAGTGAGAGCGCTTTGGCTTGGCCCACGCTTGTGGTTCGAGATTTGGCCCTCATCCAACTGTTCGGGCTCTCGCCAAAGTGGAACGGTGAATGGCAGCTTGTGCTCCCACACGTGCTCGAGGCACCTCGGGCTATCAACTTGCCATTCACCGCTCTCACCTTAGATTCTATTCCCTCCTCAAGACACAAGCGGG
>NZ_QJRC01000080.1 GCF_013393325.1 Pseudomonas hunanensis | reverse complement strand
GCTGGTAGGCCGAGACCGACAGGCTCAGGTCCAGGGCCATGCCTTCGGCGTCGGCAAGCGCGACCACCACCGGCACTTTCGGCTGGGTGTAGGGGTAGTGCCGCGCCATGGCGACGAGGTTGCCGATAGGCAGGGTTTCGCTGACCGGGTCGCTGCTCCAGGTCAGCGGCATGCGCCGCTCAGTTGGCTTGAAGTCTTCGACCCAGGTTTGCAGGGCGCTCACTGGCAACACATGGGTCTGGGTGGACGGGGCCTGGTTGCCGCTCACCAACTCGGCCATGTCCAGCTGGCGCATGTGCCGCTTGCGCAGGGCTGGCGAACCGGTGATGCGGGCGGTCATGGCGTTGGTCCACAGGTGCGGGCTGTAGCCGATCCACACTTCCTTGGCGGTATCGGGGCAGGTATCGGCCCACACCCAGCCCAGGGTGCGGCTGGAGAGGTAGCGCTCACGCAGGTGGTAGTTCTCCAGCCCTTTGTAGCGCAGCTCCTTGTAAAGGCCTGCGCCAACGTACTCATGAATGACCAGCTTTTCGCCCAGAGGGCCTTTCATGAACACGTAGACATAGCCCTGACGCAGGGCGCGGAGGGTGTAGGCGGAGTGTTGCAGTGGGGCGAAGCCTTGTTCGAGGTTGAGGCCTGCGTCGGCATAGCGGTAGGCGGGGGAGTCGCCGGTGCGCGGCACGATGGCATAGCGCACTGGCAGGATGGGGATGCGTGCACTGCAGGCGGGACCAGAGGTTGCACTGCTTACGGAGGCATTGCTCATGAGAGTTCCTTGCTCGGAGAGCAGCCGTTTCAGACAGGTGTAGAGAGGCCTGTTCCAGTACAGAAAAGACTGAAGGATGATTGGCTGATAACTATGTTGTAGGAAATATCTTACTTGTTATTTGGAGTTGATAGAGTGTTTGGCTTGTGGGGCGATGAGCGAAATACAATGCCTCGATTTCTTCTTTTTGGTCGAGACTGAAAGTGTAATATTTTATTTGGATTTATTTGTACTTCACTGTTGCGTGGAGATTTATAACTAGCTTGTAGGATTCGCCTTACTTAAAGGGTTTGTAGTTATACAGTTATTCAGTTTTTGCACTTGGCCATGACGACTTGGCAAGTTCTCGGTGTGCCTCCCGAGCGACTGGCATAGCGTATGCAGTTGTTCATCGACTTCTGACGGGCAATGCTGAGGGTATTGCCCCAGGCCAGGCCACCCTCGCCGGTCGTGGGGACGGCTTTGGCGAAGCAGTTGGAGCCCACCGCAGGTGTGGCGTAGCGGGGTTTGCTGGAGCAGCCAGCGGTGAGCGCCAGGCTGAGGGCTAGCAGGGTGTTCAGCACCCAGGACTCGATTGGGCGTATCGGTTGTCTGCGCATGTGATCCCCTTGTCCGCTTGGCGGCAAATGCCTTGCAGGATATTTCATTCAAGCCAAACGGTGAACTATCGCGGCGTCAAGGGGCTCCTTTGCTAAGCGCACCCTGCGCTCAACTGATGGTACAAGCCCATCAGCCCCGGGTCACTGAATGAAAAGGAGGCACCGTGACCACATCTGACCAAACCTTCTACCGCTGTACACCCAGCCCGCTGCACGCCTTGTTGCTGGCCGGCAGTGTGCCGTTGTTTCTGGGTGCGCTACTGAGCGATATCGCCTACTACAACAGTTATCAAATCCAGTGGAGTAACTTCGCCGCCTGGCTGATCGCCGGTGCTTTGGTGTTCTGCGGGCTGGCACTGCTCTTCGCGTTGGCCAACCTGATCCGCGCCGAGCACAAGGGCGGGCGCGCAACGCTTTACTTCGCGCTGCTGCTGGTGACCTGGCTGCTTGGGCTGGTCAATGCGTTTGAGCATGCCAAGGATGCTTGGGCAGTGATGCCGTCGGGACTGGTGTTGTCGGTGATCGTAACCGTGCTTGCGGTAGCGGCTGCATGGACCGGTTTGAGTAATCTGCGTTCAGGGGGTGCGGCATGAAGCCTTTACATGCATTGACCCTGTTGAGCCTGACGCTGGCGCTTGGTGCCTGTGGTGGCGACGGTGAGCCGACCCAGGCCCACGGCCCAGACCCGAAGCTGCCGGAGCCGCAGCGCGGCTTGCTGCCGAGCATGAAGATTGCGCAGCCGGTTGCCTGGGGTGAACAGAAACCGACCGTGCCGGAGGGTTTCAGCGTCACGGCCATTGCCACTGACCTGAAGATTCCGCGGCAGAGCCTGGTGCTGCCCAATGGTGACATTCTGGTAGCCGAGGGCAGGGGTGGCAGTGCGGCCAAGCTCAAGCCCAAGGACGTGATTGCCAGCCAGATCAAGGCCAAGGGCAACACGCAGGTAAAGGGCGGCAACCGCCTGACCTTGCTGCGTGATGCCGACGGCGATGGCACCTATGAGGTGCAGACCGTGTTCGCGGAAAACCTCAACGCCCCCTACGGCTTGGCGTTTGCCGACGGCAAGCTGTATGTGGCCAACCAGGATGCGCTGGTGCGCTTCGACTACAAGGAAGGCCAGACCCAGGCCGAAGGCTCGCCCACCAAGGTCACCGACCTGCCGGCCGAGATCAACCACCACTGGACCAAGGCGCTGACCATCAGCCCGGATGGTCGTTACCTGTACGTGGGCATAGGCTCGAACAGCAATATCACCGAGCGCGGCCTGGAGGTCGAGATCGATCGGGCCATGGTCTGGCAGGTCGATGCCGAAACCGGTGCGCACCGGCCCTACGCCACCGGCCTGCGCAATCCGACGGCATTGACCATTCAGCCGCAGACCGGGCAGTTGTGGACGGTGGTCAACGAGCGGGATGAACTGGGCCCCGACCTGGTGCCGGATTACCTCACATCGGTGCGTGAGGGCGGCTTCTATGGTTGGCCTTACAGCTACTGGGGACAGAACGTGGATGACCGGGTGCGGCCGCAGAACCCAGGCAAGGTGGCAGCGGCGATCAAGCCGGATTACAGCCTGGGCTCGCATGTGGCTGCCCTGGGTGTCGACTTCTCGATACCGGCCATGGGGGATGGGTTTTCCGACGGTGTCTTCGTGGGCGAGCACGGCAGCTGGAACCGACCTGACCCGGTGGGCTACAAGGTGATTTTCGTGCCGTTCAGCAATGGCAAGCCTGCGGGAGAGCCGATCGACTTCGCCACGGGGTTCCGAGGTGAGGATGGCAAGACCCGTGGACGGCCGGTGGGGGTGACAGTGGACCCCCGTGGGGCGTTGATCATTGCCGATGATTTGGCGAATACGGTTTGGCGGGTGACGCGCAATCGCTGAATGAACTACCGGGGTTGCGCGATCCGCTGGGCTTGCGCGACAGCGTCTACACGGATCGCGCAGCGCTTCAGAAGCGGTAGTTGAAGCTGGCTTCCAGCGTCCGTGGTGCCCCTGGCGTAACCAGGTCCACCGAGCCGTGCGCCGAGGCATAGTAGTCACGGTCGAAGGCGTTCTTCAGGCGCAGCGCGGCATCCCACTGCGGCACGCTGTACAGCAGTGCGGCGTCGAAGGTGGTGTAGCCCGGCATCACCACTACGTTGTCGAGCGCGGTGTAGCGCTCGTCGACGTAGTTGGCACCGGCAGCCACGCGCCACTCTGGGGTCAGGGTGCGCACCAGCCAGATGTTGGCGCTGTTACGCGGCGTCAGCGTAGGGGTCTGGCCTTCATTGGCCACGCCATTGGTCTTGCTGTTCGACTTGGTGATCTCGGCATCCAGGTAGGCGTAACCGGCGTAGACTTGCCACTTGTCCGAGAGCTGCCCGCTGACGGTGGCTTCGAAACCATCGGTACGTTGCTCGCCCGCCAGTACGGTCAGGTTGGGGTTGGCCGGGTCGGCAGTCTTCATGTTGGTGCGCTCAAGGCGGAACACCGCAGCGGTCAGCGACAGGCGGCTGTCGAGCAGGTCCCATTTGGCGCCGATTTCATAGTTGGTGGTTTCTTCCGGCTCCAGATGCTGGTTGGTCGGGCTGACCGCGAACACTTCGCCCGAAGGCTGGTAGCTGCGGCTGACCGACACGTAGTAGGACTGGATGGTGTCCGGCTGATAGACCAGGCCGGCGCGCGGGCTCCAGGTCTTGTCGGTGCGGTCGAGGTCGACGTTCTGCACGCGGTCGTCGTCGTACTCCTGGCCGAAGATGTCATAACGCACACCCACCAGGGCCTTCCAGTGCTCGTTAAGCTCGATCATGTCCTGCAGGTACAAACCGGTGGTCTGCTGGAAGTTGGTGCCTTTGGACGACAGGTTGGCGGCATGGTCTGGCACCGGCACCAGGGCGTCGCGGTACACCGGCACCTGGGCCACATTGTTTTGGCTCAGCACGCGCTGGTACTTGTCCTGCAAGCCCACTTCCACGCCATACAGCAGGTTGTGCTGCATGCCGGCCACTTGCGCCTGCTGCTTGAGTTCGGTCTGGTTGAATACACCGTACTCGTCACGGGCAACGTTGCCACGGTTGAGCTTGACCAGCAATTCGCCGTTGGGCGCAGTGACGAAGCGTGTCGGGCTGCTGTCGGCCAGGGTGTTGTTGCGGTCCAGGTCGTAGCGGTAGTAACGGCTGGTGTTGGTCAGCGTGAAGCTGTCGTTGATGCGGTAGTCCAGGCTGGCGGTCAGCGAGAACACCTCGCTGCGGGCGTAGTCCTGGTCGGCATCGCCAGAGCCGAAGCGCTTGTCGCGATCGACATCCACCGGGCGGTTGCCCAGGGCCGGGATGCCGAAGTCGATCAGGCGCTTGTCGTACAGGTAGGTGGCGCCCAGGTTCAGTTCCAGGTCGTCCGAGAGGCGGAAGTAGGCCGACGGCGCGATGGCCTTGCGGTCGATATAGCCATCGTCGCGGAAGGTGTCGCTGTCTTCGAAGGCGCCGGTCACGCGGTAGGCCTGGTTGCTTTGCGGGTCGGCCCAACCGGTGTCGAACTGCGTGCGGCGTTTGCCTTCGCTGTCGAAGCTCATGCCCACTTCGCGCTTGGGCGTGAAGCTTGGCTTCTTGCTGATGCTGTTGATCAGCCCGCCCGAAGAGCCACGGCCATACAGCACGGCGGCTGGGCCCTTGATCACCTCGACACGCTCGACGTTGGACAGGTCACGGAAGTACAGGGCATCGTCGCGCACGCCGTCAATGTACATGTCGCCAATGGCGCTGAAGCCGCGGATGGTCACCTGGTCGCGCTGGCCGTCGCCGTTGGACAGGCCGATGCCGGGCACGTTCTTCAGCACGTCCTCCATGGACTGCGCGCCCTGATCCTTGATTACGCTTTCGGGCACGACGTTGACGGTTTGCGGGATATCACGCAGCGGCGCGTCGATCTTCATGGCGCTGCGGCTTTCACTGGCCTTGTAGCTTTGCTGCTCGTAGGCGCTGGTGACGGCAGTGGCGGGCAGGGCGAGGCTACCCTGCGCTTGGGTTTGAACGGCAGCGTGAACAGCAGGCACAACCAGCAGGCCCAGCATGGAAATGGATGCTGGGGCAACAGACCTTTTTGCCATTACAGGTGACTCTTTGTTGTTTTCGAGGTCACGAATAGTAATGATTTGTAAATGTAAAGCAAGTGTAAAGAGTTCGCATTTGCTATTACAAGCGTGGGGTGGCGAGAAGGAGGCGAAACCGGTCGCAGCGGATGTGTGCGGGCAGGGTGGTGGGCAACGTCTATGCTTGTTGGCGCGTGAGCCTTTCGCGCCCTTTTTTGGTCTTGATCACATGGAAGCAGGCCTATGAACCCGATTCGTTCTCTCGCTCGTGCAGTTGCCTTGGCCACACTGGTTTCCGCTGCCAGCCTCACGGCACACGCTGCTGATATCCCGATTGCCAGCGAGGCACTGGAAAGCCACGTCACCACGCAAGTCACAGCCATCGACCTGGCCAACCGCCAGGTGACGGTGAAGGGCCCTGATAACAAGAAGGATGTGACGTTCCAGCTCACGGAAAAGGCCAAGGCCCTGCCTAATCTCAAAGTGGGCGACCAGGTCGATATCTTCGTCACCCGTGCCGTGGCTTATGTGCTCAACACCAATGTGGGTGGGGCGCCGAAGGCCAGTGAGGAGTCGGGGACCATTCGCGCCACTGCGCAAAACCCCAACCCGGGTGGCGAGGCATTCCGCCAGGTCAGGGTCACTTCGCAGATCAAGAAGATCGACCTCAAGCAGCATGAGGTGAGCCTGCTGCCACCAGAGGGCAAGCTGCAGGTCGTCAAGGTCGAGAACCCAGACCTGCAGGCGCGCATGAAGAACCTCAAGGTTGGCCAGACGGTCGACGCGATCTACACCGAAGTGCTGCGCATTGAAACCTCGCGCTGAGCATTCATCGAGGTAGGCTGCGGGTTGCCCGTGTATGTATCCGTCGTGATGCCTTGCATGACGGCGGATGGCGCACGAACAGCTGGATCACCCAATCCGGGCGGGTCTTGCTGGCGTCATTGAGCCAGTTGGCGACCGAGTCCTGAGCGTATTTGTCAGCTTCTGCCAGGCGCGGTACCAGCAGCGGCTCAGCCGCTTCAGGCGTTTGCTTGAGTGCGTTGATGTGCTCGCACCACACCCCACGTGGGCGTAGCACCTCGATGCAGAAGCGCCTTACCAGCGGGTTCAGGTCGCCGGCGTAAGGCCCGAGCAGTGCGAGGGCTGCGTCCAGTTCTTGGGCCAGGCGTGGGCGCAAGGCCATCCACGCCCACTCGCGTACGCCAAAATGCTCATCGCGAGCGAATCGCAACTGCGCCAGCAGTGCAGGCTCCAGCAGTTGCGTGCGCGATAAATGCGCTTGGGCGAAGGCCGCCCAGCTGCGCACGGTATCGGAAGCATGCGAGCTGCACTGCGCCAGCACTTGCTCGCGCATCGGCGAGGCGGCCTGCTCCAACCATTGCCCCAGCGCCAGCCCGATGGCTGCGATCTTCTTCGACAGGCCCAACGAGGCTGTGTCTTCAGCGCAGGCGGTCAAATCGTCGATGAGCGTGGCTGGCAGCAGGGGGGCCAACGAGCCGACCAGGGCTCTCTGGTCCACCGCCAGGCATTCGGCGAGGTTGCGGGTTGGTAACTGCCCTCGATCAAGCAGGGTTTTGCGTTCATCTGTCATCGAATGTGTTCCATCACATCAGCTTTAGGTTTGCTCGTAGCGAGGCCCTTGGGTGTCGCGACGGGACAGGAGCCTAGCTCAATAGGTAGAGAACGTATCTATTCATGCGCCTGGCGAGTAGTGTGCGTGCATGTTTTCGATTTCCATAAGTGTGGGGAATTTTCGATCATGGCGTGAATATTGGTCAGCGATGAGGATTGCCATGTTCAGTAAAACCCTGTGTCTTCTGGTGCTTCCCTTTGCCCTGGCGTTGCTAGCCGGGGCAGTTTTGCCGTTCCAGGCCGCAGGTAATGCCGCCGTCGGCCGGGCGTTGGGGCACTGGCTGTGGGGGGCATTCACGTCGTTGACGGTGAGTTCGCTGGTGGTTGTCGCCGCGCTGTTGATCCTCAGAGTGCCAGTGCCAGACCTAGGCAAGGCCCTGCAGGGGCCTTGGTGGCTTTGGGTCGGGGGAGTGCTGGGGGCGATGTATGTGGCCGGTGCCGCAGCACTTACTCCCAAACTGGGCGCGGCGGGGTTCCTGGTGCTGGTGGTGGCCGGGCAGATCATCACAGCGGTGCTCGCCGACCACTTCGGGGTAATGGGGCTGGGCGGTAAGCCGCTCAGCCTGGCCAGGGTAGCGGGTGTAGTGCTAATCCTGTGCGGCGTGCTGCTGGTGCAGGGTACTTGGGCGCCGGCGCCATCGGCCGATTCCACGGTACCGGTGAAGCAGCAGGAAAACTGATCAGCGCCCTGGCTGGCTGCAGGCCCACACGGTTTCGCGCAGCCAGCGGTGCCCAGGGTCGCTGTCCTTGCGGCTGTGCCAGGCCTGCTGGTAGTCGAATGAGGGAATAGCCAGTGGCGGCGTGAACTGGCGCAGTGTCTTGTGTTGGCGTAACGACCCTACAGCGCGGCTGGCCACCGTCAGGATCAGATCGGTGCCAGCCAGCACTTCGACTGCCGCGCTCCAGTGTGGCAAGGCCAAGGCAATACGACGGCGCAGGCCTTGGGCGGCCAGTGCACGCTCGATTTCATCGAAGGCATCCGGGCGCATGGCCATCAACACATGGGGGCGTGCCAGCCAGTCTTCCAGGGCCAGATCACCGCGAGGGGGCAATACCTGGCGATCGGCAACACTGATGAAACGGTCGGCAAACAGGGGCTGGGCGGTGATGTCCTGGGGCAGGTCTGGGAACAGGCCCAGGGCCAGGTCCAGTTCGCCGTCGAGCAACTGGGCCAGCATCGTTTCGCGGCTGGCCTGGCTGATGGCCAGGTCCACCCCGGGTGCTACCTGGCGCAGATGGCGTAGCAGAGGCGGCAGGATAAGGCGCGAGGAATAGTCAGACAGTGACAGCCGGAAACGGCGCTGGGCCCTGGCGGGTTCGAACAACGGGGTAGCCAGCAGGCCGTTGAGGTTGCCCAGGGCATCTTGCAGGGGTTGGGCCAGTGACTGGGCGCGGGCGCTGAGGGCCATGCCGCCGCCTTGGCGTACCAGCAACGGGTCGTCGAAGTGTTTACGCAACTGCGCCAGGGCGTGGCTGACTGCCGGTTGACTGCGGTGCAGGCGCAGCGCGGCGCGGGTCACGTGCTTTTCGCTGAGCAGGGCGTGCAAGGCGAGCAGTAGGTTGAGGTCGATCTTGCGCAGCTCATCCATGGAGTGAATGATCCTGTAAGAATTCAAAGGCGTGAATCAGCTTAACAAATGATGTGGCCACATGGCCCCCACAAAGGGCTGCGCCGACCTGTCTAGCGTTATACTCCCCGTCCGTTTTACTGTTATCCGAGTATTCCGATGGGTCTTTCCGCAACTGCCACACCCGAACCGCGTCGCCTTGGCGCACCTTTTATCGCCTTGGCCTTGCTGCTGGCTGGCGCCTGGTTCCTCAACTTCAATGCCGGCTTCAAGCAGGTTTTGTTGCTGGTGGTCGGCGCCGCGCTTGGTCTGACGCTGTATCACGCCGCCTTCGGTTTCACTTCGGCCTGGCGAGTGTTCATCAACGAGCGACGTGGCGCAGGCCTGCGCGCACAGATGGTCATGCTGACCTTGGCCGTGCTGCTGTTCTTCCCGGCGCTTTCGGCAGGTAGCCTGTTCGGTAACCCGGTCACCGGTCTGGTAGCCCCGGCGGGTGTCTCTGTGGTGTTCGGGGCGTTCATTTTCGGCATCGGCATGCAGCTGGGCGGCGGTTGCGCATCGGGCACGCTGTTCACTGTGGGTGGTGGTAATGCGCGCATGTTGGTAACCCTGCTGTTCTTCATCATCGGCTCGGTCAGCGCTACCCATCACGCTGATTGGTGGTTCGCCTTGCCGTCGTTCCCGGCCACCTCGATCGTGCAAGCTTGGGGGGTAGGGCCTGCGCTGTTGGTTAGCCTGGCGGTATTCGGGTTGATCGCCTGGGCCACCGTGGTGCTGGAAAAACGCCGGCATGGCGCGCTTGAGGCGCCGGTTGCCAGCGAACACCAGGGCCTGCGCCGCTTCCTGCGTGGTCCTTGGCCATTGCTGTGGGGCGCTGTCGCCCTGGCCTTGTTGAACTACGCGACCTTGGCGCTGGCGGGGCGGCCATGGGGCATTACCTCGGCGTTCGCCCTGTGGGGGGCCAAGGTGCTCAACGGGTTGGGCGTGGAGGTCGGCAGTTGGGTGTTCTGGCAGGCTCCGGCCAATGCCAAGGCCTTGGCGGCGCCGTTGTGGCAGGACATCACCACAGTGATGGACCTGGGTATCGTGCTGGGGGCGTTGCTGGCGGCGGGCCTGGCCGGGCGCTTTGCGCCAAGCCTGAAGATCCCGCTGCCGTCGCTGGTGGCCGCAGTGATTGGCGGCCTGCTGCTGGGCTACGGTTCGCGCCTGGCGTACGGGTGCAACATCGGTGCGTATTTCAGCGGTATCGCCTCGGGCAGCGTGCATGGCTGGCTGTGGCTGGTGGCGGCCTATGCTGGCAACCTGGTCGGCGTGCGCCTGCGCCCGCTGTTTTTCGCTGGTGAGCGGCGCCCTGCGGTACTGAGCGGGTGCTGAAGCACTGATTTGATTGCTGCAAGGGGTGCAGAAATCATCTGCACCTCGCCTGATTGTTCAACGTTTCCTACCTGATTAGCCTGATTCGAACACTCATCCAGCAGGATTCGATCATGGTTACCCGCATCATTCTCAATGGCACCGGCACTGCCGATGTCATGCAGCTCGAACACATGGCGGCGCAAACTCCAGGGCCTGGGCAGGTCTGGCTGGAACAGACCGCCATGGGTGTGAACCCGCTGGACGTGTTGCAGCGCAAGGGTGGGGCAGGGCTGGCATTGCCGTCAGGCCTGGGGCTGGAAGGTGCAGGTAGGGTCACTGCCCTCGGCGATGGGGTTCGCAACGTGCAGGTCGGCGACCGGGTCGCCTATGCGATGGGGCCGGTCGGCGCTTATGCCAGCGGCCGGCTGTTCCCGGCCGAACGGCTGGTCAAGCTGCCGCCGCAGCTGGAGGACGAAGCCGCCGCAGCGGTGCTGTTCAAGGGCATTACGGCGCAATACTTGTTGAAAACCACCTTTGCCGTGGGGCCGGGTACACAAGTGCTGCTATACGGCGCAGCCGGTGCCTTGGGCCAGCTGATGGCACCTTGGGCGCGGCACCTGGGGGCGACGGTGATCGGCGTGGTGTCGCGCCCGCAAAGTGTGGCGAGGGCACAGGCAGCAGGCTGCCAGCATGTGCTGGTGTTCGACGCGGCAACCTTGGCCAGCCAGGTGCGCAAGCTGACCCAAGGGCAAGGGGTGGATGTGGTGTATGACTGCGTGGGCAAGGTGTCGCTGGAGGCTTCGCTGGACAGCCTGCGAGTGCGCGGCCTGTTGGTGTCGTTCGGTGGCACCTCCGGTGCACCGGCGGCTGTCGAGGTGGCCACGCTCAATGCCAAGGGCTCGTTGTACCTGACCCGGCCGTCGTTAGCGGCCCACACCCGCACGGTCGAGGAGTACCAGCAGCGTGCGGCCGATGTGCTGACGGCCGTCGCCGAGGGTATCATCCAGCCTCGGGTGTGGCGTCGCTACCCGCTGGCTGACGCAGCCAAGGCCCACGGGGACCTGGAGCAAGGGCGGTCGGAGGGCGCGTTGGTACTGACTGCCTGATGCCCGATCCTTGACCCCACTGCCCTGAGCCGAGCCTTGCCATGGATGCCTTCGACAGCCGCCGCGCCGATGAACTTGCCACTTTGCTGGCCTTGCATGAGCAGGGCTCGTTTGCTGCTGCCGGGCGACAACTGGAGCGCCACCCCACGGTGCTGTCGAAACGCCTGAGCTCACTGGAAACGCGGCTGGGCATTCGCCTGGTGGAGCGCAGCACGCGGCAGTTGCGCTTTACCGATGAGGGACAGCGGCTGGTAGCCAAGGTACGCGAGGCAAGCCGGCTGATTGCCGAAGCGGAGCAGGAGGCTGCCGAAGGCGCTGCAACGGTGCGTGGGCGCCTGCGTCTGGCGTTACCGGCGGCCATGGGCAGGCGCTGGTTAAGCGGGATGCTTGCCGACTTTGTGCTGGCCTACCCGCAAGTGACGGTGGAGACCGAGTACGCCGACCGTTTCGTTGACCTGATCGGCGAGGGCTTCGACGCCGCGATTCGCATTGGTGAGCTAGCGGACAATCGACTGGTGGCGAGGAAATTATGCGATCACGTACGCATCCTGTGCGCATCGCCTCAGTACCTCGCTCGGCATGGGGTGCCTGCGGAGCCGGAACAATTGCCTGAGCATAATTGTTTAGGTTTCAGTGGTTTACGATCATTTCCTGAATGGCGCCTGAAGAGCGGCGCGCATCAGGTAAACGTCAAGGTTACCGGTAGCCTGCGCAGCAATGACAACGAAGCGCTGCTGGAGGCAGCGCGCCGCGGTGTAGGAATTTTGGCGGGTGGCGACTGGCTGATGGGCGAGGACCTGGCCAGCGGCAACCTAGTACGGGTGCTGCCGCAATGGCAATTGGACGTGGCGGCGGGCATCTACCTGGTGCGACCCACCGCACGCCTGAATACAGCGGCCCTGGGCGCCTTCAAGGCCTGGCTGGAGGACCGTTTCAAGGGCGGCGCCCCTTGGCGGCCCTGAAGCGGTCTTTGTAGGCGCAGCACAAGGTTACGCCTACATGACTTTATGTTTACTTAATAACTTATTGATAAATAAGTAATTATCTTTTTGCTACAGCATGCTGAACACACTGCTCGTAGTAGGTCTGCTTGATCGCGGCAGGCTTGAGTCGCGAGCGGCTATTGTAGGTCTGCTCGGTAATGCCAAAGGCGGTCATGCGCATCCACGGTTTGGGGAATTTGCGTACCTGCAGCTTCTTGCGCGTGGCATACAGGGTTACCCCGGAAAGCTTGGCCTGCTGGGCCTCGGCGGCTATCTGCGCACCCCAGCCGCAGGTGTGGCGATCGTTCTGGCTCAGTGCGCGGGCCTGGGCGCTGAAAGCGAGCGTGGCCAGCAGGCAGCCGGCCATCGTTGCTAGAAGTACTCGCATGTTGCTGTCCTAAGCGTCTGAAAGGAAAAAGAGTTTGCCTTCACTTTCAGTGGCTGGGGGCCAGCAATTTGCCGTCAGAATATGGCCATGCGCAGCGGGCTGGCAGCAGGCTTGCGCAGGCTGATCCACGCCAGGCTGGCGACCCAGATCACCGACACACCATAGTTCAGGCGCTGATACAGGCCGAACAGCTGGCCGCTTTGGGCCGCCTGGCCCATCAGTATGACGGTGACGATCGCCAGCACTACACAGACCAGAGAAAACAGCGCAAATGCAGGCGAGCCAGCAATGCGGCTGCCCTGCCATGCCCAGAGGGCGCTGGCAACGGTCAGGGAGAGGAACATCAGCAAGCCGGACAGGTTATGCAGTTGCTGGGCGGTGGATGGCTGTGTCGGTGCGCAACCCTGATCGCAAGGGAACCACCCGGTTCCCAGGCTGCCGATGCCATGCAGCAACACCAGGCCGGCACTCAGCAGCGCCAGCTTCGAGCCACGCCAGCGTCGGGCGAGGCCCCAGGCAAACAGGCCGAACAACCCGGCCAAGGGAAAATTGTTGAGCAGTGGCGACCAGCTGTGGGTTGGCGAGCCTGTCGCACCCAGCTGGCTCATGGCCTGTTGCAGGTGGTCGTAGCCGGGGTACGCCAGGGCGGTGAGCCATACCCCTGCCAACAGCCAGAGGGGTATCAGCAGGCCGCTGCCGAGCAACAGGCGGTCGAGGGTTTTCATGCTGCGGTGTCCTTCCATGGATGAGTGAGCGTGAGGGCGCACAGTACAGGCTTGCGCGGGGCTTGAGCCAGTGCTTCTGTGGGTTTTTCCTGGGCTGGGGGCCTTCAAAGGTGAGCAATAAATACCGCACCGGGTGTATGTGATCGTACAACCGCTTGCGCTATGATGAGCGCTGTCTTTCAAGGTGAAATACAGGGCAATGACAGAGCAGCAGGTACAGGCAAGGACCCGGCGCAAGCCGCGCAGTCTGGCCCAGGAACTGGTCACAGTGCTGACCGAGCGCATTCGCAGTGGCCAGCTCAAGCGCGGCGACAAGCTGCCGACCGAATCGCAGATCATGGCCGAAGAGGGCGTCAGCCGCACCGTGGTGCGTGAGGCGATCTCGCGGCTGCAGGCTGCCGGGCAGGTAGAGACCCGTCATGGCATCGGCACCTTCGTGCTGGATGCACCGGCAACCGGGGGCTTTCGCATCGACCCGGCCACTGTGGTCACCCTGCGCGAAGTGCTGGCGGTGCTGGAGTTGCGCATTGCCCTGGAGATCGAGTCCGCTGGGCTGGCGGCGCAGCGGCGCAGTGATGAAGCGCTGGCTGGTATGCGGGCGGCGCTGGACGAACTCAACGAAGGGGCCGCCCATGCCACTGATGCGGTGTCGGCGGACTTCCAGTTCCACTTGCGCATCGCCCAGGCCAGCGGTAACCACTACTTCGCCGATATCATCAACCACCTGGGTACCAGCATCATTCCGCGCACCCGGCTGAATTCGGCGCGGCTGGCCCATGATGATCAGGCGCATTACATGAGCCGGTTGATGCATGAGCACGAGGCGATCTATGAAGCGATTGCCCGGCAGGACAGCGAAGGGGCGAAGATGGCCATGCGTATGCACCTGAGCAACAGCCGCGAGCGCTTGCGTCAGGCGCATGAGGCGGCTGAGGCACAAGGGGCCTGAGCCATTTGTCGCCGGTACAGCCAAAAGAAAGCCCCGCCATGTGCGGGGCTTTCTTGTTTCAGGCAACCCGTCAGATCACCTCCTCGCTCCATTGCCCGTTCACCAGCCGACGCAGCCCCAGCGGGTTGCCATCGCGCAGTGCTTCGGGCAGCAACGCCTGCGGATAGTTCTGGTAGCACACCGGGCGCAGGAAGCGGTCGATGGCCAAGGTGCCGACCGAGGTGCCACGCGCATCCGAGGTCGCAGGGTAAGGCCCGCCGTGAACCATGGCATCACACACTTCGACACCGGTCGGGTAGCCATTGATCAGGATCCGCCCGACTTTCTCCTCCAGCAGTGGCACCAACCACGCGTAGGCCTCGAAATCTTCCGCTTCGCCGATCAGGGTAGCGGTCAACTGGCCACGCAGGCCGAGCAGGGCGGCGCGCAGTTGTTCGTCGTCCTGCACTGCTACGGCCACGGTGGTGGGGCCGAACACTTCTTCCTGCAGCAGCGGGTCAGACTGGACCAGCAGGCCTGCATCGGCCTTGAACAGCTGGGCGCGGGCCTGGCTGCCTTCCTGCTTCTGGCCGGCCAGGTGCTGGATACCACTATGGGCATGCAGGTGCTCCAGGCCGCCAACGTAGCTGCGCAGGCCTCCCGCGTTGAGCATGGTTTGCCCGGCCTGTTGGTCCAGATGCTGGCCAAGGTCGGCCAGTAACTGGTTGTACTGCGGCGACTGCAGCCCGATCACCAGGCCCGGGTTGGTGCAGAACTGCCCGGCACCCATGCACACAGAGCCGGCCAGTTCGCGAGCAATGGCCTCGCCACGCTTGGCCAGGGCGCCCGGCAGGATGATGACCGGGTTGATGCTGGACATCTCGGCGAACACCGGGATTGGCTGCGGGCGCTCGGCGGCCATGCGGCACAGAGCGTCACCGCCTTTCAGCGAGCCGGTGAAGCCAACGGCCTGGATGGCTGGGTGCTTGACCAGCCACTCGCCCACGCCGCCTCCGAATACCATGTTGAACACGCCTTTGGGCATGCCGGTACGTTCGGCAGCGCGCACGATGGCGCAAGCAACCAGGTCGGCGGTGGCCATGTGGCCGCTGTGCGCCTTGAACACCACCGGGCAGCCGGCGGCCAGGGCTGCGGCGGTATCACCGCCAGCGGTGGAGAAGGCCAGCGGGAAGTTGCTGGCGCCAAACACAGCGACCGGGCCGACACCGATGCGCATCTGGCGCAGGTCTACGCGTGGCAGGGGTTGGCGTGCGGGCAGTGCCAGGTCGATGCGCGCGCCGAGGAAGTCGCCGCGACGCAGTACCTGGGCGAACAGGCGCATCTGCCCACTGGTGCGGCCGCGCTCGCCCTGGATACGGGCGGCGGGCAGGGCTGTTTCGCGGCAGACGATGGCGACGAAGGCATCGTCCAGTTCGTCCAGTTCGGCGGCGATGGCGTCGAGAAACTCGGCACGACGTGCCGGGGCCAGTTGGCGGAATTCGGCGAAGGCGGCGGCGGCGGCGCTGGCGGCCTGGTCCACTTCGGCCTCGGTAGCTTGGGCGAAGCTGAAGGGCAGGGCTTCGCCAGTGCTGGCGTCCAGGCTCTGCAGGCGCTGAGAACCAGCGGCACTGCGCTGACCGGCGATGAAGTTGTGGCCGAGGATTTCAGGCATGGGGTGCTCCTGTAGGTTGAAAGAAAATCTGGCGGGTTGTCGCATGACCTGTGGGAGCGGGCATGCCCGCTCCCACAGCATGCCCTCGGCATCAGGTAATCGGTGCCGGGTTGAACAGGGTGATGTCGTTGTGTAGCCGGTGCTGCTCGGCCCAGGTCTGCTTGCGGCCGCTGGCCACGTCCAGGTAGTAATGGAACAGTTCCCAGCCCAGCTCTTCGATGGTCGAACGGCCTGTGGCGATGCGCCCGGCGTCGATATCGATCAGGTCGGGCCAACGCTGGGCCAGTTCGGTGCGCGTGCACACCTTGACCACGGGTGCCATGGCCAGCCCGTAAGGGGTGCCTCGGCCTGTGGTGAACACATGCAGGTTCATGCCGGCGGCCAGTTGCAAAGTGCCGCAGACGAAGTCGCTGGCCGGGGTGGCGCAGAAGATCAGGCCCTTGCGCGTTACCCGCTCGCCTGGGCCAAGCACGCCCTGGATAGCGCCGCTGCCCGACTTGACGATCGACCCCAGGGATTTCTCGACGATATTGGACAGGCCACCTTTCTTGTTGCCCGGCGTCGTGTTGGCACTGCGGTCGGCGGCCCCTTGCTGCAGGTAGCGGTCGTACCAGTCCATTTCGCGCACCAGGGCATCGGCAACGTCTTGGTTTTGCGCGCGCGAGGTCAGCATGTAGATGGCGTCTCGTACCTCGGTCACTTCCGAGAACAGCACCGTAGCACCGGCACGTACCAGCAAGTCCGCGGCGTAGCCCAGCGCAGGGTTGGCGGTGATGCCCGAGAAGGCATCGCTGCCACCGCACTGCATGCCGAGGATCAACTCGCTGGCCGGTACGGTTTCGCGGCGGCGCTGGTCGAGCTTCTTGAGGCGGGTTTCTGCCAGCTCCATGATTTGCTCGATCATTTCCACAAAGCCCAGGCTGGCGTCCTGCAGGCGGTACAACCATGGCTCGCTGAGGTCTACCGACGGGTCGTTGTCGTGCATCACCTGGCCGGCCTGCAGCTTTTCGCAGCCGAGGCTGATGACCAATGCCTCGCCACCCAGGTTGGGGTTGCGGGCCAGGTTGCGCACGGTGCGGATCGGGATGTAGGCGTCGCGAGCGTTGATGGCCACGCCGCAGCCGTAGCTGTGGGTGATGGCTACCACGTCATCGACGTTGGGGTACTTGGGCAGCAGTTCGCTGCGAATGCGCTTGACCGCATGCTCCAGCACGCCGGTCACACACTGCACGGTGGTGGTGATGCCGAGGATGTTGCGGGTGCCAACGGTGCCGTCGGCATTGCGGTAGCCTTCGAACGTGAAGCCTTCGAGTGGCGGCAGCGGTTGTGGGACGGCGTCGCAGCGCGGCAAGCTGTCCAGTTCCGGGGCGGCCGGCATGGCCAGTTGGCTTTCCTGCACCCAACTGCCCTGGCGTAGGTCCTCCAGCGCGTAGCCGATGATTTGCCCGTAGCGGCGCACGGGCTCGCCTTTGGCGATGGCCTTGGTTGCGACCTTGTGGCTTTGTGGCACGCCTTCGACCAAGGTCAGGCCGTCGGCGAAGTGGGCGCCTTCGCCCAGGCCGCCGTCGTTGACCACCACCACGACGTTATCGTCGTCGTGCAGGCGGACGTAGCGCGGCGAGTCGGAATGTTCGATCAACTGCATGTTTGGGCCCTACTTGTCAGGTTCTCAGGCTTTTTGTACATCTGCCCGCACCGGTTGCCCCGGGGCGGGCGTGTTCACTCAGTGGCGCGAGCTGGCCAGTTCGCCATTGGCGGCAGGCTCAGCCTGTGGCTTTGGGGCGTCGTCGCGCAGTTCGATACGCTTGATCGGGCCGACGATCACCAGGTAGCTGAACACCGCCACCAGCGCGTTGGCGCCCACGTACACCAGCGCCCATTTGAACGAGCCGGTGGCGCTGATGATGTAGCCGATCACGATAGGGGTGGTGATCGAGGCGATGTTGCCGAAGGTGTTGAACAGGCCACCGGACAGCCCGGCGATCTGTTTCGGCGAGGTGTCTGCCACCACCGCCCAACCCAGCGCGCCAATGCCTTTGCCGAAGAACGCCAGGGTCATGAAGCCAACCACCATCCACTCGGCATCGACGTAGTTGCAGAACACCATGGTGGTCGACAGCAGCAGGCCGCAGACAATTGGCAGTTTGCGCGAGAAGGTCAGCGAGTTGCCACGGCGCAGCAGCCAGTCGGAGATCACGCCGCCCAGCACGCCACCAATGAAACCGCAGACCGCCGGCAGCGAGGCGATGAAGCCGGCCTTGAGAATGGTCATGCCACGTTCCTGCACCAGGTACACGGGGAACCAGGTAAGGAAGAAGTAGGTGATAGCGTTGATGCAATACTGGCCCAGGTACACGCCCAGCAGCATGCGGCTGGTCAGCAGTTGCTTGATGTAGCCCCATTTCGGGCCGTCGTTGCCGCGCTTCTGGTCCATGTCCACCAGGCCGCCGTTATGCTCGATGTGCTCAAGCTCGCTTTGGCTGATGCGTGGGTGTTGGCGCGGGTTGTGGATGGTTTTCAGCCACACCATGGAGAACACGATACCCAGTGCACCCATGACGACAAACACGTGCTCCCAGCCGAAGCTGAACACGATCCAGCCCATTATCGGGGCGAACAGCGCCGTGGCGAAGTACTGCGCCGAGTTGAAGATGGCTGAGGCAGTGCCGCGCTCCTGAGTCGGAAACCAGGCGGCGACGATGCGTGCGTTGCCCGGGAACGACGGGGCTTCGGCGAAGCCAACCAGAAAGCGCAAGGTGAAGAGGGTGACAACCGCCCAGGCAACCGGCAGGCCACCGACAAAACCCTGCAACAGGGTGAACAGCGACCAGGTGAAGATGCTGAAGGCGTAGACGTTCTTGGAACCGAAGCGATCGAGCAGCCAGCCACCAGGAATCTGGCCAGCCACGTAAGCCCATCCGAAGGCGGAGAAGATATAACCGAGGGTTACGGCGTCAATGCCGAGGTCTTTCTGCAGGCTGGAGCCTGCGATGGCGATGGTAGCGCGGTCGGCATAGTTGATCGTGGTCACCAGAAAAAGCATGAACAGGATCAGGTAGCGCACATGCGTCTTTTTAGTCGCTTGCATGCTGGCAATACTCCCACTAGTTATTTTTGTGCGGGCTCACGAATTGTAACCGGAGTGGGGCTGGCCCACTCCGGGCGCGGCATCTGGCAGGCCGCGGACAGGGCTTACTGCGGGCCCATCTTGTCCATCAGCGCGGCGAGCATCTCGTACTCTTCTGCGGTGAGGTCGGTCAGCGGGGTGCGCACGGGGCCTGCGTCGTAACCGGCAATTTTGGCGCCGGCCTTGACGATGCTCACGGCGTAGCCGGCTTTGCGGTTGCGAATGTCCAGGTACGGCAGGAAGAAATCGTCGATCAGCTTGGCCACGGCAGCGTGGTCGTCACGGGCGATGGCGCTGTAGAAGTCCATGGCGGTCTTCGGCACGAAGTTGAACACCGCGGAGGAGTACACCGGCACGCCCAGGGCCTTGTAGGCAGCAGCATACACTTCGGCGGTCGGCAGGCCACCCAGGTAGCTGAAACGTTCGCCCAGGCGGCGACGGATCGACACCATCAGCTCGATATCACCCAGGCCATCCTTGTAGCCGATCAGGTTCGGGCAGCGCTCGGCCAGTTTTTCCAGCAGGTCGGCGTTCAGGCGGCAGACGTTGCGGTTGTACACCACCACGCCGATGTTCACCGATTTGCACACCGCTTCTACGTGTGCGGCTACGCCGTCCTGGCTGGCTTCGGTCAGGTAATGCGGCAGCAGCAACAGGCCCTTGGCACCCAGGCGCTCGGCTTCTTGTGCGTATTCGATGGCCTGACGGGTGGACCCACCAACACCCGCGAGGATAGGAACCGAGGTGGCGCAGGTATCGACGGCGGTCTTGATCACCTGGCTGTACTCGCTGGCGGCCAAGGAGAAGAACTCACCGGTGCCGCCAGCGGCGAACAGGGCGCTGGCGCCATACGGGGCCAGCCACTCCAGGCGCTTGATGTAGCCAGCCGGGTTGAAGTCGCCCTGGGCGTTGAAGTCGGTGACCGGGAAAGACAGCAGGCCGTGGGAGAGGATGGATTTAAGTTCTTGTGGATTCATTGTTGTTGGCATCCTGTGGCGCTTGGGTGAAGGGTGTTGTTCTGCGTTAGAGGTAAGTTATCGTACAACTTAAGCGATGACTAGCCCTCCTTGCAGAAAAATTTGTGTGCGCCGGTCTGGAGGGGGCGCCGCTCGATCTCGCAGGCGCTAAAAATGACACGGCGACCGCATGTTGGTCATCGTATCTCTTAGGTGGGAAGGGGTAAAAAACGATCGCGGAGACAGGCACGAGCCCGCCGCCCGATTCCACGGGAAGTGTTCTGGGACCAGCAGAGGGTGACCGGGGAAACGGGGGCGACCTTGCGCCGCCCCGCGATCAAAGCAGAGGAAACTGAATGTCAGGCAGCGTGCTGGCGCTTGACCTGCGCCTTGCGTACCTGGGCTCGGCAGGCATCGCCGAAAGCCTGGAAGATCTTGATCGAATCAGGGTTCTTCGCCGCTTGCCATTCTGGGTGCCACTGTACGGCGAACAGGAACGGCGAAATGCTCGGCGCGTGAATCGCTTCAACCAGGCCATCTTCGGCATGGGCGATAGCTTCGATACCGGCGCCGAGCTTGTGCAGGCCCTGGCCATGCAGCGAGTTGACGCGAATCTCGTCGGTACCCAGGGTGTCACGCAGCCAGCTGCCCGGCTGGATCTTCACCCCATGTACTTGGGCGTACTGCACTTCAACCGGGTCTTCCGGGTTTTCCCGGTGGTCATTGAAGCCAGGCTCGGCGTAGACCTTCTGGTAGATGTCGCCACCCAGGGCCACGTTGATTTCCTGCATGCCACGGCAAATGCCGAAGATTGGCAGGCCACGCTTGATCGCCGCCTTGACCAGTGGGATGTCGAACAGGTCGCGGTTCTGGTCCTGGCCCTTGCCTGGGGTTTCATTTTCCTGGCCATACAGGGCCGGGTCGATGTTGCTGCCAGCGCCCGTCAGGTACACGCCGTCGGCCATGTCCAGGTAGGTCTCGAGGTCTTCAATGCCGCAGCAGGTGGGCACCAGTACCGGGAGGCAATCGGAAAACTCGACCAGCGGGGTGATGTATTTGTGGGTCATGACCTGATAGTCATGGCCTTTGCGCTCTTGGCTGCCCATGGTCATCAGGACGACGGGTTTGCGCAGGGAAGGTTGCTTGTTGCCAATGTTGCTGTTGGACATATGTCACCTTGGGACAGGTTCAACCTGTCGTTGTTGTGCAGGCGCACGGCGCGGGGCTCTGGGTGCTGCCTGTAGCCCCGAGCACTGCCGGCTCGTCAGAGGCGACGATTCCGGTCGGGGCATGTAGATAGCTTGCCAGAGCCGTTCGATATGTCAAACGACGGAAGAGGGCTTTAATGCGGGGGATGCGCCGGTTTTTGGGGGCTGAAACCGATGCGGGCCTGTGGTGGCGTGGGTTTGGCGGGGGCGTTGGTCAATAATATTTAACGATGCAGTTGGGTCTTTGCAGCGGTGCAATGAGCAAGGCGCTCGAGGCAAGCGCGGTCCTTGCAGGAGCGGCCTTGTGTCGCGAAAGGGCCGCAAAGCGGCCCCGGATTTCAGCACTGATGCACATTGCTGGGGCTGCTGCGCAGCCCTTTTGCGACGCAAAGCCGCTCCCACACGCATCAGACCTCCATTCAGTGCAGTATCTGCGCCAGAAACGCCTTGGCCCGCTCGGTGCGCGGCTGGTTGAAGAACACCTGCGGCGGGTTGTCTTCGATGATCTGCCCACCCTCAAGGAACAGCACGCGCTCGGCTACCTGCCGGGCAAAGCCCATTTCGTGGGTGACGCACAGCATGGTCATGCCCGTGCCGGCCAACTGCACCAGCACATCCAGCACCTCGGCGACCATTTCCGGGTCCAGCGCCGAAGTAGGCTCGTCGAACAGCATGATCCGTGGCTTCATGCACAGCGCCCGGGCGATGGCCACGCGCTGCTGCTGGCCACCGGACAACTGGCTGGGGTACTTGTGCGCCTGGCTTTCGATGCCGACCTTGCTCAGGTACATGCGTGCCCGCTCCTCGGCGTCCTTGCGTGACAGCCCGCGCACGCTGGTGGGGGCCAGCAGGCAGTTGTCGAGCACGCTCATGTGTGGAAACAAGTTGAAATGCTGGAACACCATGCCGATGTCGCTGCGCACCTGCGCGGCCTCGCGCGTGGTGGCTGACAGGTCGATGCCATCCACCTGGATGCTGCCCTGCTGGGCAATCTCCAGGCGGTTGATGCAGCGGATCAGGGTCGACTTGCCCGAGCCGGAGGGCCCGCACAGCACGATGCGTTCGCCTTCGCGCACCTGCAGGTCAATGTCACGCAGCACGTGGAAGGCGCCGTAATGCTTGTTCAGGCCTTCGATACGGATCAGCACCGGGCGCGGGTCGGGTTCGGGGGCAAGGGTGGCAAGGCTCAGTGGTGCGGTCATGTTGTTTTTCTCCCGCGTGGGTTCAGTCGAAACGGGTCGCGCTGTAGGGCGCGGGGTCGGTGAAGGGGCGCTCGCCAGTGAGCAGTTCGGCCAATAGCCGGCCGCTGACCGGGCCCAGGGTGAGGCCGTGGTGGGCGTGGCCAAAGTTGAACCACAGCCCCGGGTGGCGCGGTGCCGGGCCGATCACCGGGCGCATGTCGGGCAGGCACGGGCGACGGCCCAGCCATGGGGTGTCGTCCAGCCGCTCGCCGAGGGCCGGGAACAGCTTGCGCGCCAAGGCTTCGCAACGGCCCAGCTGGATCTGGTTGCCAGGCGCCCCGGCTGCGTCGAACTCGATGCCGGTGGTCAGGCGTACACCGCGCGCCATCGGCGCCAGCACGTAGCCGCCCTGGGTATCGCAGATCGAGTGCTCCAACTGTGCGCCGTCGCGGGTGCTGTAGTGCATGTGGTAGCCACGTTTGATCGCCAGCGGAATCTGATAGCCCAGGCCGCTGAACAGGTCCGCCGACTGCGGGCCGAGGCAGGCCACCACCTCGTCGGCGGTAACCGGGCCACGACGGCTTTCTACCCGCCACTGGCCGTTGGCTTGGCGCAGGCTGCGCGCATCGCCATGCAGGAACTGCCCGCCGCGCTGCAGGAACAGCGCGGCATAGCCACGGGTGAGGGCGCCGGGGTTGTTCACGGTCTTTGGGTCGAGCCAATGAATGCCACCGACCACGGTGGCGTCCAACTGGTGCTCGCGTGCCTGCAGTTGCCCGCATTCGAGTATCTCGAACTGCAAGCCGTAGCGGCTCAGGCCCTTGGCGTCAGTTTTGGCCTGCTCGAACAGCGCAGGGTCGCGGAACACTTCGATCCAGCCTTTGGCCTGCACCAGCCCTTCAAGGCCGGCCGCTTCGATCAGCGCGTCGTGTTCTTCGACGCAGCGTTGTACCAGCGGCAGCATATCGGCGGCGGCCCCGGCCAGGCGGCCGGGCGCCGACTGGCGCCAGTAGCGCCACAGCCACGGTGCGACCTTGGGCAGGTGCGCCAGGCTGTAGCGCACATCGGGCTGGCGGTTCAGGCCATAGCGCAGCAGCGCGCCCAGTTGCCGGGGGAAGGCGTAGGGGATGACGCTGGAGCGCTCGATCAGCCCGGCGTTGCCGTGGCTGGTGCCGCTGCCCGGTTCGTCGCGGTCGATCAGAATCACCTGGCGCCCGCGGGCCTGCAGGTGCAGGGCGGTGCTGACGCCGACGATACCGGCGCCGAGGACAAGGGTCTGGCAATGCATGGAACGTATCCTTCGGTCAGTTCAGGTGGCGGCCCAAGCGGCCTTCCAAGTGTTTCAGCAGGCGCCTTACCAGCTCGACGATCACCAGGTAGAGCACGGCCGCCCACAGGTAGATCTGGAAGTCGAAACTGCGCGAGAAGGCCAGTTTGGTCACGCCCATCAGGTCGTAGATGGTCACCAGCGAGGCAATCGCGCTGGCCTTGATCATCAGGATCAGTTCGTTGCCCAGTGGGCCGATGGCCACGAGCAGCGACTGCGGCAAGATCACCTTGAAGAAGGTGGTCGAGCGTTTCAGGTTCAGCGCCCGTGCCGCCTCATGCTGGCCGGGCGCAACGGCCATCAGGCTGCCGCGGAAGATCTCGGCTTGATAGGCGGCGGTGTTCAGGGTGAACGCCAGCAAGGTGCAGAACCACGCCTCGCGGAAGAACCACCACAGGCCGACGTCCTGCCAGAAGCCCTTGAGCGAGCCCAGCCCGTAATACAGCAGGAACAGCTGCGCCAGCAGTGGCGAGCCGCGGAAGAAGTACACGTAACCGGCGGCCATGCGCTGCAGCACCAGGCTGCGCGACATGCGTGCCAGGGCCAGCAGCAGGCCGAGCACGGCGCCCAGGGTGAAGGAAATGGCCACCAGTTTGGCAGTTACCAGCAAACCGTCGAGAAAGCGTGGGCCGTAGCGCTCCAGCAGGTCGGGGTCGAGTACCAGCGCCAGCAGTTGATCGAGGCTCATGCGCGTGCTCCTAGCAGGTGGCGGTTGCTACGCCGTTCGATGTAGGCGAACACGCGCCCGGACAGTGCCGCGAACAGCAGGTAACCCAGGCAGGCGACGCCGTAGAAGAACATCGGCTCCTTGGTCACGCTGACCGCCAGGTTGGTCTGGCGCATCAGGTCGACCAGTGAGATGGTCGACACCAGCGAGGTGTCCTTGAGCAGCGACAGCCAATTGTTGGAAAGGCCGGGCAGGGCGATGCGGGTCAGTTGTGGCAGCAGCACCTTGAAGAACCCGGTGCGCTTGCTCAGGCCCAAGGCCGAGCAGGCTTCCAGCTGGCCCTTGGGCAGGGTCTTGAAGGCCGCCAGCCAGATCTCGCTGGAAAACGCGGCAAATACCAGGCTGAAGGCAATCATCGCGGCGAGGAAGGTGTTGATCAGGAATTCACCCTCGTAGCCCATGGCGGCGAGGATCTTCTGCGCGGCGATCTGGCAGCCGTAATAGATGATCAGCAAGGTCAGCAGCTCGGGCAGGCCGCGAAACACGGTTGAAAAGGTAGTGGCCCAGGCCCGTGGCAGGCGCTTGCGCGAGCGCGCCGCCAGGGCGACCACCAGGCCCAGTGGCAGGCCGATGGGCAGGCAGGCCAGGGCCAGGGAAACGGTAACCAGCGCGCCGGCCAGCAACGCCTGGCCCCAGCCTCCGCTGGCGAAGGACAGCAAGGACAATTGATCGAGCATGACGAACCCCTAAGATGGGCAACGCGGTCTCTTTGTAGGAGCGGCCTTGTGTCGCGATAGGGGTGCGTAGCGCCCCCACATTTTCAGCTTCGCCGCGAAGAACGCCGGGGCCGCTTTGCGGCCCTATCGCGACACAAGGCCGCTCCTACAGGGATTGCGCAGTTTCCTGAAGATCAGTTGTAGATATCGAAAGCAAAGTACTTGCTGGCGATCTTCTGGTAGGTGCCGTTGGCCACGATCTGTTGTAGCGCGGTGTTCAGGCGCTGGCGCAGGGCTTCGTCGTCCTTGCGCACGGCAATGGCGGCATCGGCCTTGGTGTCGGCCACATCGCCGAGGATCTTGCAGCAGTCCCCGCCGTTCTTGCTCATCCACTCGTGCAGCGGGAATTTGTCGGCAATCACGCCGTCCAGGCGGCCTGCGGCAAGGTCCGCGTTGGCCTCGTCCATGGTTGGGTACAGCTTCACATCGGCACCGGCCTTGCCATACACGTCTTCGGCGTAGATGGCCTGGGTGGAGGACGACTGGGCGCCGACGGTGTAGCCGACAAAGTCGGTCTGGGCGCTGTCGATCTTGCTGTCCTTGGCCACCGCAACGGTCAGTGGCGTGCGGTAGTAGTGGTCGGTGAACGCGATTTTCTTGCGCCGCTCTTCGGTGTCGATCATTGACGCCACCACTGCGTCGTACTTGCGTGCCATCAGGGCGGGGATGATGCCTTCCCAGTCCTGGGCCACCAGCGTGCATTCCACTTTCATCTGTTCGCACAGGGCATGGGTGATGTCGATATCGAAGCCATGCAGCTTGTTATCGGCGTCTACATAGTTGAAGGGCGGGTAGGCACCCTCCGTGGCGAAACGCAGGGTTTCGGCACTGGCGGCACCCGCCAGCAGCAGGGCGCACGCACCCACCAAGGCCATGGACTTGTTCATCTCGCACCTCATTGCACTCTTGCTATTGTTGTTTGCCCGTCGACCACGAGGTGTAGCCGACGAATTCGTTATGTAGAGCGGCAGTCGCTTCCAAGCGTTTTTCAACATCCGGCCCGAGCTTCTTGCAGACCTCGTTGACCATCAGGTGCACCCACGACAGCATCGTCGAGGTGGATTCCCAGAACAGATTGAACTCGGTGGGGATGCGGAACACCTCGTCGGCATTGGCATCGGCCCAGTCACAGAAGGTGTCGGTCACCAGGGTGACCGCAATGCCAGCCTCGCGTGCCTTCTGGCACAGCATCAGGGCGTGGCGGGAATAGCGGCGCGCCTCGAACACCACCAGGGCGCTGTCTTCGGCGCGGCCCAGCAGCACTTCGCCGAAGTGCCCAGCGCTGATGTCGACCAGCTGCACACCATCGCGCAGGTATTGCAGCAAGTGGCTCATGCACATGGCGATGCCACGCTCGGTCTGGAAACCGGCGATGAACACCCTGGGCTTGCTCGCCAGGCGTTGCGCCACGGTGTGCCAGGCCGTGCTCTGGCGGTATTCGTGCACGCGCACCAAGGCGGCGATTTCCAGCTCCAGGCTGCCGGCGTTGTCACTGGCGTCCTGGTTCTGGCGGTAATCTTGCAGGCGATCACCCACCAGCCATGGGCCATCGCCAAGATCGTTCTGCAGGTCTTGCTTAAGCGCCTTGAGGTGGGCATAACCCAATGAGCGGCAGAACCGCCCGACGCTCGATTCGCTGACGCCCAGCTTGGCGGCAATGCTGGCTGAAGTCTGGAACGGCAGTTCGTGCAGGTTGGCGAGCATGTAGGTGGCGATCTTGCGACCCGAGGCAGCGGCCCCTTCGAGGCTGTTTTCCAGGCGTTGCTTGATCGGTTGGCTCATGCTGCGGCTCCAGGGGTAAGGCTTGGGAAGAAAATGAATGTTTTCTGTCATCAAGTCAACATTTGACAGATTGCTGTCACATGCAGGAAAGTTTTTGTCGTTGCAACGCTGTAGCCAATCCAAAACAACAAGGAGCTTCAGATGTCCGCACCCTCCACCAGCACCATTGTGCGCGTGCCCTTTTCCGAGCTGCAGGGCCTGCTGCAGGCCATCTTCCAGCGCCATGGTTGCAGCGAGGCCGTGGCTCGGGTGCTGGCCCACAACTGCGCCAGCGCCCAGCGTGATGGCGCTCATAGCCATGGGGTGTTCCGCATGCCCGGTTATGTTTCGACCCTGGCCAGCGGTTGGGTCGATGGCCAGGCCACACCCAAGGTTAGCGACGTGGCTGCTGGTTATGTGCGTGTCGATGCCGCGGGTGGTTTTGCCCAGCCGGCACTGGCGGCGGCCCGAGAACTGTTGGTGGCCAAGGCGCGCAACGCCGGCATCGCCGTGCTGGCAATCCACAACTCGCACCACTTCGCCGCGCTGTGGCCGGATGTAGAGCCGTTCGCCGAAGAGGGCCTGGTTGCCCTCAGCGTGGTCAACAGCATGACCTGCGTGGTGCCACATGGCGCGCGCAAGCCACTGTTTGGCACCAACCCCATCGCTTTTGCCGCGCCTTGCGCCGAACATGACCCGATCGTCTTCGACATGGCCACCAGCGCCATGGCCCATGGCGACGTGCAGATTGCTGCGCGGGCTGGCCAGCAGCTACCTGAAGGCATGGGCGTGGATGCCAATGGCGAACCGACCACCGAGCCCAAGGCGATTCTGGAAGGCGGCGCCTTGCTGCCGTTTGGCGGGCACAAGGGCTCGGCGCTTTCGATGATGGTCGAGTTGCTGGCGGCGGCGTTGACCGGCGGGCACTTCTCCTGGGAGTTCGACTGGTCGGGGCACCCGGGGGCGAAGACGCCGTGGACCGGGCAACTGATCATCCTCATCGACCCCAGCAAGGCCGAAGGCGAGCGGTTTGCCCAGCGCAGCCGTGAACTGGTGGAGCAGATGCAGGCCGTAGGGCTGGCGCGCATGCCGGGCGAGCGGCGTTACCGCGAGCGGGAGGTGGCCGAGGAGGAAGGGGTGGCGGTGACCGAGCAGGAGTTGCAGGGCCTGAAAGAGCTGCTTGGCTGATCCCTGCACCGTCGGGCCATGCAATGTTGCATAGACAACCTTGCACAATAGTGGATGTTCCTGAGCCTGCACTCCGGGTATGCTCAGGTCTGCCTTTTCGAACTGTCCTGATCCAAGGAGCTGCACGCTGTGTTCAAACATGTCGATGCCTATGCCGGCGACCCGATCCTCTCGTTGATGGAAACCTTCAAGGCCGACCCGCGCGCCGACAAGGTCAACCTGAGTATTGGCCTGTACTACGATGAGGCCGGCGTGGTGCCGCAACTGGCGGCTGTGGATGCGGTGGAAAAACGCATGGCCGGCCAGGACCACGAAGCCTCCCTGTACCTGCCGATGGAAGGCCTGGCCAGCTACCGCCAGGCGATCCAGGCGCTGCTGTTCGGTGCTGATCACCCCGCCGTGACGGGCGGTCGCGTGTCTACCGTGCAGACCGTGGGCGGCTCCGGTGCCCTTAAAGTCGGTGCCGACTTCCTCAAGCGCTACTTCCCGCAGTCCGAAGTCTGGGTCAGCAACCCGACCTGGGACAACCACCGCGCCATCTTCGAAGGCGCAGGCTTCAAGGTGCACTCCTACCCGTACTTCGACCAGGCCACCCGTGGCGTGGACTTCGACGGCATGCTGGCCACCCTGCAGACCCTGCCGGCCAACAGCGTGGTCCTGCTGCACCCGTGCTGCCACAACCCTACCGGCGCCGACCTGGAACAGCACCAGTGGCAGCAAGTGGTCGAAGTGGTCAAGGCGCGCCAGCTGATCCCGTTCCTCGACATCGCCTACCAAGGCTTCGCCGAAGGCCTGGTGGAAGACGCCTACGCCATCCGCGAAATGGCCCGTGCCGGCGTGCCGTGCCTGGTCAGCAACTCGTTCTCGAAAATCTTCTCGCTGTACGGCGAGCGGGTAGGCGGCCTGTCGGTGGTGTGCGATGACGACGCCACTGCCCAGAGCGTACTTGGCCAGTTGAAGGCCACTGTGCGCCGCAACTACTCCAGCCCGCCCAACTTCGGCGCCCAGCTGGTGGCTGGCGTGCTCAGCGATGCAGGCCTGAATGCCCAGTGGGCCGAAGAAGTCGAAGTGATGCGCAAGCGGATCCTCGACATGCGCCAGGCGCTGGTCGATGCCCTGGCCGTGCTGCTGCCAGGCCAGGACTTCCAGTTCTTCCTGCGCCAGCGCGGCATGTTCAGCTACACCGGCTTCAGCGTCGAGCAGGTGCGTCGCCTGCGTGACGAGTTCGGTGTGTACCTGATCGACAGCGGCCGCGTGTGCATGTCCGGCCTGCGTCCGGCCAACCTGCAGCGGGTTGCCGAAGCGTTCGCCGCCGTTCAGAAGTAATCCTCCAGGGGCCCAGCGCGGCCCCTGCATTCGCAGCTTCGCAGCGAGTAATGCCAGGGCCGCTTTGCGGCCCTTTCGCGGCGCAACGCCGCCCCCACAGGTCATTGCTGCAACCCGCGTTTTCAGCCAGCTGCACCTCACTTGTAAAGACAAGTGCAACCGCCCCTCGGAAAAGGGCTTCGCAAGTGCAACCTTTCCGTGCACAATCGCGCCCCTCTTTTCCGGTTGAGTTGGGCGAAGGCACTGTTTCGCCATTCTCAGCCTGTTGCAGTCTTGCGAGTGGAGCTTCACCCGGAATGAATGAGCAGGCCCCAAGCGTTGAACAACGCTTTGCAGAATCGACCCCCGCCACCCTTGGCAGCTGGGCGCGTCACGACACCACCTGGATGCTGGGCCTGTTCGGCACAGCCATTGGCGCCGGAACCCTGTTCCTGCCGATCAACGCCGGCCTTGGCGGCTTCTGGCCGCTGCTGATCCTGGCCATCCTGGCCTTCCCGATGACGTACTTTGCCCACCGTGGGTTGACCCGATTCGTCCTGTCGGGGCGCAACGGTGGCGACATTACCGAAGTGGTCAAGGAGCACTTCGGCAGCACCGCCGGTGCCTCGATCACCGTGCTGTACTTCTTCGCCATCTTCCCCATCCTGCTTATCTATAGCGTGGCGCTGACCAACACCGTGTCCAGCTTCATGGAGCACCAGTTGCACATGCAGCCGCCGCCGCGGGCCATCCTGTCGTTCGTGCTGATCCTCGGCCTGCTGGCCATCGTGCGCTGTGGCGAGCAGGCCACGGTCAAGGTCATGAGCCTGCTGGTGTACCCGTTCATCGTCGCCCTGGCGTTGCTGGGCCTGTACCTGGTGCCGCACTGGACGGGTGGCATCCTCGACAGCGCTACCCAGGTGCCACCGGCCTCGGCCTTCCTGCACACCCTGTGGCTGGCCATTCCGGTGATGGTGTTCTCGTTCAACCACTCGCCGATCATCTCGGCCTTTGCCGTTGACCAGAAGCGCCGCTACGGCGAGCACGCCGATGAGCGCAGCGGCCAGATCCTGCGCCGTGCCCACCTGCTGATGGTGGTGATGGTGCTGTTCTTCGTGTTCAGCTGCGTGCTCACCCTGAGCAGCGCCCAGCTGGCCGAAGCCAAGGCACAGAACCTGTCGATCCTGTCGTACCTGGCCAACCATTTCAGCAACCCGACCATCGCGTTCGCTGCGCCGTTGATCGCCTTCGTGGCCATTGCCAAGTCGTTCCTGGGCCATTACATCGGTGCCAGCGAAGGCCTGAAGGGCATCATCGCCAAGACCGGCGCGCGCCCGGGTGCCAAAACCCTGGACCGCGTAGTTGCCGCGCTGATGCTGGTGGTGTGCTGGATCGTCGCCACCCTCAACCCGAGCATCCTGCGCATGATCGAATCGCTCGGCGGTCCGATCCTTGCGGTGCTGCTGTTCCTGATGCCGATGTACGCCATCCGCCGTGTACCGTCGATGCGCAAGTACAGCGGTGCAGCCTCCAACGTATTCGTTGTGGTGGTCGGCCTGGTTGCGTTGACCTCGGTGGTGTACGGCCTGCTCGGCTGATTCGCTGCCAGAAATAAAGAATGCCCGGGGCGCTTGTCGCAACCTGGGCATTTTTTTGTCCACAAGAATTGTCCGGCAATAGAACAATTTCACCTGCCCCCATAGGCACCCGGCCGCCTTCATGCTTAACTCAGTGTCCTTTTCAAACCCCGTATAAGGATTTCGTCATGGCTCAAGTGACTCTCAAAGGCAACCCGGTTCAGGTCAAAGGCGAACTGCCGAAAGTCGGCGCCCAGGCTCCGGCCTTCTCCCTGGTCGGTGAAGGCCTGGCTGACAAGTCGCTGAAGGACTACGCCGGCAAGCGCAAGGTGCTGAACATCTTCCCGAGCGTCGACACCCCAACCTGCGCCACCTCCGTGCGCAAGTTCAACGCCCAGGCCAATGATGTAGCCAACACCGTGGTACTGTGCATTTCCGCCGACCTGCCGTTCGCCCAGGCCCGCTTCTGCGGCGCAGAAGGCCTGGAAAACGTGAAGAACCTGTCGACCCTGCGTGGCCGCGAGTTCCTCGAGAACTACGGCGTCGCCATCGCCGACGGCCCACTGGCCGGCCTGGCCGCCCGCGCCGTGGTGGTGCTGGACGAGAGCGACAAGGTGCTGCACAGCGAGCTGGTTGGTGAAATTGCCGACGAGCCGAACTACGATGCAGCGCTGGCTGTACTGAAGTAAAGGTTGTGGGGTAGGGCGGGCATCTGCAGCCCACCGTCGCCCCAAGCAACACCCTGTAACGGCCCGGAACGCGTTCCGGGCCGTTTTCATTTAAAATTCCGCGTCTTGGCAACGTCAGGCAAAGGTAAACCTCTGGTAAAGGCCCTTTGCTAAAACGATGGCAGTGCTTATCGTTCACCCTCCCGAAGTCGTCATTCCGAACAAGGTTCGTTCAACCCATGCAAGCGTCCAATTCCCGTTCCCCTCGTCGCTGGCTCGTCGGCCTGCTGATCCTGCTGCTGGTGGCTGCACTGGCCTGGTGGCTTTGGCCTGCAGCAACGCCCGCGCACAAAGAAGCCAGCGGCGGCGGGCGCGGCGGCAAGGGCATGGGCATGATGGGTGGCCGGCCAGGCTTCGGCGGCTCCAGCGACCCGGTGCCGGTGCGCGTCGAACCGGTACGGGTGGGTGATTTTCCGCTGTACTACAAGGCCCTGGGCACCGTCACTGCGACCAACACAGTGAACGTCCGCAGCCGGGTGGCAGGCGAACTGGTGAAAATCCACTTCAAGGAAGGCCAGCAGGTCAAGGCCGGCGACCTGCTCGCCGAAATCGACCCGCGCTCGTACCGCATCGCCCTGCAGCAGGCCGAAGGCACCCTGGCGCAGAACCAGGCACAGTTGAAGAACGCCCAGGTCGACCTGGCCCGCTATAAAGGCCTGTACGCCGAAGACAGTATCGCCAAGCAAACCCTCGACACCGCCGAAGCACAAGTGGCGCAGTTCCAGGGGCTGGTCAAGACCAATCAGGCACAGGTCAACGATGCTCGCCTGAACCTCGACTTCACTCAAATTCGTTCGCCAATCAACGGCCGTGTAGGCCTGCGTCAACTCGACCTGGGCAACCTGGTGGCGGCCAACGACGCCACCGCACTGGTGGTGATCACCCAGACCGAGCCGATCAGCGTCGCCTTCACCCTGCCGGAAACCGAGCTGAGCACCGTGCTGGAGCGCTACCGCAGTGGCGCGAGCCTGCCGGTCGAGGCCTGGGACCGCAGTGACAGCAAGCTGCAGTCCACAGGTGTGCTGGGCAGCATCGACAACCAGATCGACACCACCACCGGCACCCTGAAGTTCAAGGGCCGCTTCGAGAACAAGGACCTGGCCCTGTTCCCCAACCAGTTCGTCAACGTGCGCCTGCTGGCCGACACACTCAAGCAGGTGGTCATGGCCCCGGCTGCGGCCATCCAGTTTGGCAACGACGGCACCTTTGCCTATGTGGTCAACGCCGAAAGCACCGTGAACGTGCGCAAGCTCAAGGTTGGCGCCAGCGACGGCGAGAACAGCGTCATTCTCGAAGGCCTCAAGGCGGGCGACCGCCTGGTGCTTGAAGGCACTGACCGCCTGCGCGAAGGCACCAAGGTGGAAGTGGTAGAAGACAGCTCGCAGGTGCCGACCACGCCCGGCCAGCACCTGCAAGGCCAGGAAGCCAAGGGCTCGGCGCACACAGGTGAAGCACAGCCCGGTAACGCAGCAGGCAAGGCGGGCGCATGAACCTCTCGCGTCTGTTCATCCTGCGGCCGGTCGCCACCACGCTGAGCATGCTGGCCATTGTCCTGGCCGGCCTGATCGCCTACAAGCTGCTGCCGGTGTCCGCATTGCCGCAGGTGGACTACCCGACCATCCGCGTGATGACCCTGTACCCTGGCGCCAGCCCGCAGGTCATGACCAGCGCCGTCACCGCGCCACTGGAGCGCCAGTTCGGCCAGATGCCGGGCCTGGAGCAGATGGCCTCGACCAGCTCCGGTGGCGCGTCGGTGCTGACCCTGCGCTTCAACCTCGACATGAACATGGACGTTGCCGAGCAACAGGTGCAGGCCGCGATCAACGCCGCCAGCAACCTGCTGCCCAGCGACTTGCCGGCACCGCCGGTGTACAACAAGGTCAACCCGGCCGACACCCCGGTGCTGACCTTGGCCATCTCCAGCAAGACCATGCCGCTGCCCAAGCTCAACGACCTGGTCGATACCCGCGTGGCGCAAAAGCTCGCGCAGATCAGCGGCGTGGGCATGGTCAGCATTGCCGGCGGCCAGCGCCAGGCGGTGCGGATCAAGGTCAACGTCGACGCTCTGGCGGCCAACGGCCTGAACCTGGACGACGTGCGTACTCTGATCGGCGCTTCCAACGTCAACCAGCCCAAAGGCAACTTCGACGGCCCGACACGGGTGTCGATGCTCGATGCCAACGACCAACTGCGTTCCCCCGAGGAATACGCCAACCTGATTCTGGCCTACAACAATGGCGCTCCGCTGCGCCTGAAAGACGTAGCCGAAATCGTCGACGGCGCCGAAAACGAACGCCTGGCCGCCTGGGCCAACGAAAACCACGCGGTGCTGCTGAACATCCAGCGTCAGCCGGGCGCCAACGTGATCGAAGTGGTCGACCGCATCAAGGACCTGCTGCCGTCGATCACCGACAACCTGCCGGCTGGCCTCGATGTCTCGGTGCTGACCGACCGCACCCAGACCATCCGCGCCGCGGTCAAGGACGTGCAACACGAACTGCTGATCGCCATCGTGCTGGTGGTGATGGTCACCTTCGTCTTCCTGCGCCGCTTCAGCGCCACCCTCATTCCATCGATTGCCGTGCCACTGTCGCTGATCGGCACCTTCGGGGTGATGTACCTGGCCGGTTTCTCGGTCAACAACCTGACGCTGATGGCCCTGACCATTGCCACAGGCTTCGTGGTCGATGATGCCATCGTCATGCTGGAGAACATCTCCCGACACATCGAAGAGGGCGAGACCCCCATGCAGGCGGCGCTCAAGGGCGCCCGGCAGATCGGCTTCACCCTGATTTCGCTGACCTTCTCGCTGATCGCCGTACTGATCCCGCTGCTGTTCATGGCTGACGTGGTCGGCCGCTTGTTCCGCGAGTTCGCCATCACCCTGGCGGTGGCCATCCTGATTTCCCTGGTGGTGTCGCTGACCCTGACGCCGATGATGTGCGCGCGCCTGCTCAAGCGTGAGCCCAAGGAAGAGGAACAAAGCCGTTTCTACCGCGCCAGCGGTGCCTGGATCGACTGGCTGATCAAGCACTACGGCAGTGCCCTGCAGTGGGTGCTGAAGCACCAACCGCTGACCCTGCTGGTGGCAGTGGCCAGCCTGGCGCTGACGGTATTCTTGTACATGGTGGTGCCCAAAGGCTTCTTCCCGGTGCAGGACACCGGGGTGATCCAGGGTATCTCCGAAGCGCCGCAGTCCACCTCGTTCGCCGCCATGAGCGAGCGCCAGCAGGCGCTGAGCAAGGTGATCCTGCAAGACCCTGCGGTGCAAAGCCTGTCGTCCTACATCGGTGTCGACGGCGACAACGCCACGCTCAACAGCGGCCGCCTGCTGATCAACCTCAAGCCCCACGGCGAGCGCGATGTCACCGCCAGCCAAGTGATCAGCCGCCTGCAGCCGCAAGTCGACCGGCTGGTGGGCATCCGTCTGTTCATGCAGCCGGTACAGGACCTGAGCATCGAGGACCGGGTCAGCCGTACCCAGTACCAGTTCAGTCTGTCGTCGCCGGACGCCGACCTGCTGGCGCAGTGGAGCGGCAAGCTGGTGCAGGCGCTGCAGCAGCGCCCGGAACTGGCCGACGTGGCCAGCGATCTGCAGGACAAGGGCCTGCAGGTGTACCTGGTGATCGACCGTGACATGGCCAGCCGCCTGGGCATTACCGTGTCACAAATCACCAACGCCCTGTACGACGCCTTCGGCCAGCGGCAGATCTCCACCATCTACACCCAGGCCAGCCAGTACCGCGTGGTGCTGCAGTCGCAGGATGCCGCCGTGATTGGCCCGCAGGCGCTGGAGTCAATCCACGTCAAGGCCACCGATGGCGGCCAGGTGCGCCTGTCGGCGCTGGCGCGCATCGAGCAGCGTCAGGCGCAGTTGGCCATTTCCCACATCGGCCAGTTCCCGGCAGTGACCCTGTCGTTCAACCTGGGCCACGGTGCATCGCTGGGCGAGGCGGTGCAGGTGATCGAGCAGGTGCAGAAGGACATCGGCATGCCGCTGGGCGTGCAAACCCGCTTCCAGGGCGCGGCCGAGGCTTTCCAGGCATCGCTGTCGAGTACCTTGCTGCTGATTCTGGCAGCGGTGGTGACCATGTACATCGTGCTGGGCGTGCTGTACGAGAGCTACATCCACCCGGTGACCATCCTCTCGACCTTGCCATCGGCAGCGGTGGGGGCCTTGCTGGCCTTGCTCATCAGCGGCAACGACCTGGGCATGATTGCCATCATCGGCATCATCCTGCTGATCGGCATCGTCAAGAAGAACGCGATCATGATGATCGACTTCGCCCTGGAGGCTGAGCGCCACCAGGGCATGAGCCCGCGCGATGCCATCTACCAGGCGGCGCTGCTGCGCTTCCGGCCGATCCTGATGACCACCCTGGCCGCGCTGTTCGGTGCGGTGCCGCTGATGCTCGCCACCGGTTCCGGTGCCGAACTGCGCCAGCCGCTGGGCCTGGTGATGGTCGGCGGGCTGCTGGTCAGCCAGGTGCTGACGCTGTTCACCACCCCGGTCATCTACCTGTACTTCGACCGCCTGGCCCGCCGCTGGCGCCCGGCCACTGACGTGAAGCAGGCCGAGGCATGAACCTGTCCGGTCCGTTCATCCGTCGCCCGGTGGCGACCATGCTGTTGAGCCTGGCGATCATGCTGCTGGGTGGGGTCAGCTTTGGCTTGCTGCCGGTGGCGCCGCTGCCGCAAATGGACTTCCCGGTAATCGTGGTGTCGGCCAACCTGTCCGGCGCCAGTCCCGAGGTCATGGCCTCCACCGTGGCCACGCCGCTGGAGCGCAAGCTGGGGAGTATCGCTGGCGTCACCACACTCACCAGCAGCTCCAACCAAGGCTCCACCCGGGTGGTGATCGGCTTCGAGATGGGCCGCGACATCGACGGCGCGGCACGTGAGGTGCAGGCAGCGATCAACGCCACCCGCAACCTGCTGCCCAGCGGCATGCGCAGCATGCCCACCTACAAGAAGATCAACCCGTCACAAGCGCCGATCATGGTGCTGTCGCTGACCTCGGATGTGCTGCAGAAGGGCCAGCTGTACGACCTGGCCGACACCATCCTGTCGCAGAGCCTGGCCCAGGTGTCGGGGGTAGGGGAGGTGCAGATCGGTGGCAGTTCGTTGCCGGCCGTGCGCATTGCCGTCGAGCCGCAATTGCTCAACCAGTACAACCTGTCGCTGGACGAGGTGCGCACGGCGGTGTCCAACGCCAACCAGCGCCGGCCCATGGGCTTTGTCGAGGACGCCGAACGCAACTGGCAGGTGCGCGCCAACGACCAGCTGGAAAGCGCCAAGGACTACGAGCCGGTGGTGATCCGACAGCAGAACGGCACCATCCTGCGGCTGTCCGACGTAGCGACCATCACCGACGGCGTCGAGAACCGCTACAACAGTGGCTTCTTCAATGACCAGGCAGCGGTGCTGTTGGTGGTCAACCGTCAGACCGGCGCCAACATCATCGAAACGGTCGACCAGATCAAGGCGCAGTTGCCGGCCTTGCAGTCGTTGCTGCCCGCCAGCGTGCAACTGAACGTGGCCATGGATCGCTCGCCTGTGATCAAGGCCACGCTGAAAGAGGCCGAGCACACTTTGCTGATCGCCGTGGTGCTGGTGATCCTGGTGGTCTACCTGTTCCTCGGCAGCCTGCGCGCCTCGCTGATCCCCAGCCTGGCGGTGCCGGTATCGCTGGTGGGCACGTTCGCGGTCATGTACCTGTGCGGCTTCTCGCTCAATAACCTGTCGCTGATGGCGCTGATCCTCGCCACCGGGCTGGTTGTGGACGACGCCATCGTGGTGCTGGAGAACATTTCCAGGCACATCGAGGACGGCCAGCCGCCGATGAAGGCGGCCTTCCTGGGCGCCAAGGAAGTGGGCTTCACCTTGCTGTCGATGAACGTGTCATTGGTGGCGGTGTTTGTCTCCATCCTGTTCATGGGGGGCATTGTGCGCAACCTGTTCCAGGAGTTTTCCATTACCCTGGCGGCGGCGATCATCGTCTCGCTGGTGGTGTCGTTGACCCTCACACCGATGCTTTGCGCTCGTTGGCTCAAGCCGCACCAGGCCGAGCAGACCCGCCTGCAGCGGTGGAGCGACAAGCTGCATCAACGCATGGTCAATGCCTATGACCGCAGCCTGGGCTGGGCCATTCGCCACAAGCGCCTGACCCTGCTTAGCCTGCTGGCCACCATCGGCATCAACATCGCCCTGTACGTGGTCGTGCCCAAGACGCTGATGCCGCAGCAGGACACCGGCCAACTGATGGGCTTTATCCGCGGCGACGATGGTCTGTCGTTCAGCGTGATGCAGCCGAAGATGGAAATCTACCGTCGCGCCTTGCTTGCCGACCCGGCCGTGCAGAGCGTTGCCGGTTTCATCGGTGGCAACAGCGGCACCAACAACGCCATGGTGCTGGTGCGCCTGAAACCGATCAGCGAGCGCAAGATCGATGCGCAGAAGGTGATCGAGCGCCTGCGCAAGGAAATGCCCAAAGTGCCCGGCGGGCGTCTGTTCCTGATGGCCGACCAGGACTTGCAACTGGGGGGCGGGGGGCGTGATCAGACCTCGTCGCAGTACCTGTATACCCTGCAAAGCGGTGACCTGGCGGCATTGCGCCAGTGGTTCCCCAAGGTGGTCGCGGCGCTGCGTGCGCTACCGGAACTGACCGCCATCGACGCCCGCGATGGTGCCGGTACCCAACAGGTGACGCTGGTGGTCGACCGTGACCAGGCCAAGCGCCTGGGCATCGACATGGACATGGTCACCACGGTACTGAACAACGCTTACAGCCAGCGGCAGATCTCCACTATCTACGACAGCCTCAACCAGTACCAGGTGGTGCTGGAGATCAACCCGAAATACGCCTGGGACCCAAGCACCCTCGAACAAGTACAGGTGATTACCGCCGACGGTGCTCGCGTGCCGTTGTCGACCATCGCCCGCTACGAAAACAGCCTGGCCAACGACCGGGTCAGCCACGAAGGCCAGTTCGCCTCGGAAGACATCGCCTTCGACGTCGCCGAGGGCTACAGCCCCGACCAGGCCATGGCGGCGCTGGAGCGCGCGGTGGCCAAGCTGGGCTTGCCCGAGGAGGTGATTGCCAAGCTCGGCGGCACTGCCGATGCCTTTGCCAAGACCCAACAGGGGCAGCCCTTCATGATCCTTGGCGCACTGCTGCTGGTGTACCTGGTGCTGGGCATTCTTTATGAGAGCTACATCCACCCGCTGACCATTCTCTCGACACTGCCTTCGGCCGGCGTCGGGGCCTTGCTGGCGTTGTACGTCACCGGCGGCGAGTTCAGCCTGATCTCGCTGCTGGGGCTGTTCCTGCTGATTGGCGTGGTGAAGAAGAACGCCATTCTGATGATCGACCTGGCTTTGCAACTGGAGCGCCACCAGGGCCTGTCGCCGGAAGAGTCGATCCGCCGGGCCTGCCTGCTGCGCCTGCGGCCGATCCTGATGACCACCCTGGCAGCCATCCTCGGCGCCTTGCCGTTGCTGTTGAGCCACGCCGAAGGCGCAGAAATGCGCCAGCCGCTGGGCCTGACCATCATCGGCGGCCTGGTGTTCAGCCAGATTCTCACTCTTTATACAACGCCGGTTGTCTACCTGTACCTGGACCGCCTGCGCCACCGTTTCAACCGTTGGCGCGGCGTGCGCACCGACGCCGCCCTGGAAACCCCGCTATGACTTTTGCCCAGACCCCACTTCACCGCGCCCTGCAAGCGCTGACCCGTGGGCGTGGCTCGCGCCTGCTCGGCGCCGGGCTGTGCGTGGCCTTGCTCAGTGCCTGCACACTGAGCCCGGACTACCACCGCCCCGAGCTGAACAGCTCGGCGGCGCAGTTCAAGCACGCCGAAGGCTGGACCCAGGCCTCGCCGTCCGATGCCATCGCCCGCGGCGCCTGGTGGGAAATCTACGGCGATGCCGGGCTCAATGCGCTGGTCGAGGAGCTTAACCGCAGCAACCAGACCGTGGCGCAATCAGAGGCCCAGTACCGTCAGGCCCAGGCGCTGGTGCGCAGCAGCCGTGCGGCGCTGTTCCCCAGCCTGGACCTGAGCGCCAGCAAAAACCGCTCGGCGCAGGGTACCGGCAGCTCCAGTTCGAGCCTTTCCAACAACAGCAGTGGCATTCGCAACACCTACAACGCGCAGTTGGGCGTGAGCTGGGAAATCGACCTGTGGGGCAAGCTGCGGGAAACCATGAATGCCAACGAGGCCAGTGCCGAAGCCAGCTTCGCCGACCTCGCTTCGATCCGCCTGAGCCAGCAATCGGAGCTGGTGCAGAATTACCTGCAATTGCGCGTTATAGACGAGCAGAAACGCTTGCTGGAAGCCACCGTGGCGGCCTACGAGCGCTCGCTGCGCATGAACGAGAACCAGTACCGTGCCGGTGTCGCTGGCCCTGATGCCGTGGCCCAGGCCCGCACCCAGCTCAAAAGCACCCAGGCCGACCTGATCGACCTGATCTGGCAGCGCGCGCAGTTCGAGAACGCCATTGCCGTGCTGCTGGGCAAGGCCCCCGCCGACTTTGCCCTGGCCGACAGCAAGGCGATTCCGGCACTGCCGCAAATACCGGTTTCGCTGCCTTCGCAACTGCTGGAGCGGCGCCCGGACATCGCGGCGGCCGAACGTAATGTGATGGCGGCCAACGCCAACATTGGCGTGTCGCGGGCAGCGTACTTCCCGGACCTCAGCCTGAGCATGAGTGGCGGTTATTCCAGCAGCAGCTTCAGCAACTGGATCGAGCTGCCCAACCGCTATTGGTCGGTAGGCCCGCAGTTGGCGCTGACTCTGTTCGACGCTGGCAAACGCAGCGCCGAGGTCGACCGCACGGTGGCAGTGTATGACCAGACCGTTGCGCAGTATCGCCAGACGGTGCTGGACGGCTTCAAGGAAGTGGAAAACCTGCTGGTGCAGTTGAAGGTGTATGGCGATGAAGCCGTGGTGCGCCAGGAAGCGCTGGATGCCGCCCGCGAGTCGCTGCGCCTGACCGAGAACCAGTACCGCGCCGGGCTGATCGGCTACCTGGATGTGGTCAACGTGCAGACCACGGCGCTGAGCAACGAGCGCAGTGTGTTGAACCTGCTGCAAGGGCGCCTGGTGGCCAGCGTGCAACTGGTGGCCGCGCTGGGGGGCGGCTGGGATGCCGAGCAAGCCTTTGCCGAGCAGGACTGAAGCAATCGCACGCGTTTGTGGGCGCGGCCTTGTGTCGCGAAAGGGCCGCAAAGCGGCCCCAGATTATTCGCGTAACCATTAATATTGCTGGGGCTGCTTCGCAGCCCTTTCGCGACACAAGGCCGCTTCCACAAGGTACAGCGCATAGTTGTATCATCCAGGTATTGGATCCATTCCCATTCGCAAAAACCCCGTGCGTTTCGCTTAAGCTTGAGTACAATCGTCAGCTTTTGCCGGGCACCCTGTCCCGTCGCTGGAATTCCCCAATGTTGACCGGTAGCTACTCCTCTTCGCTGGTGTTGATTTCGCTGTGCGTGGCGATCCTGGCGTCCTATACCGCCCTCGATCTGACCGGCCGTATCGCCACGGCCAAGGGCCGAGCTGCCTACCTGTGGATGGGCGGCGGTGCGCTGGCCATGGGCATCGGCGTGTGGTCGATGCACTTCATTGGGATGCTAGCCTTCAGCTTGCCCATCGACCTGGGTTACGACCTTGCCCTGACCGCGTTCTCGCTGTTGATTGCCGTGCTGTCCTCGGGCTTTGCCTTGTGGTTGGTCAGCCAGCCGAGCCTGCCGGCGCTGCAACTGGGGCTTGGCGCGTTGATCATGGGCGCTGGCATCGCCTGCATGCATTACACCGGTATGGCCGCGCTGCGCATGCTGCCGGGTATCGATTACGACCCGACGTTGTTCGGCGCCTCGTTGCTGATTGCCGTGGGCGCCTCGGCGGCGGCGTTGTGGATCGCCTTCCGCCTGCGCAGGCACACCCCCTATGTGCGGCAGATTCGAGGCCTGGCGGCGGTGGTCATGGGCTTTGCCATCGTCGGCATGCATTACACCGGCATGGCGGCGGCGAGTTTCCCCGAGGGCAGCTTCTGTGGTGCGCTGGGCGGCGGGCTGCAGGGTGAGGGCCTGGTCTACCTGGTACTGATCACCACCCTGGCGGTACTGGCTGTGGCTTTGTTGACCTCGGTGTTGGACGCACGCCTCGAAGCGCGTACGGCCGAGCTGGCCCGTTCGCTGACCTTGGCCAACCAAGAGCTCACCCAACTGGCCCTGCACGACACCCTCACCGATCTGCCCAACCGTACCTTGCTGGCCGACCGTATCGAGCAGGCCATCGCCAAGGTAGCGGAGCAGGGCGGTTGTTTTGCCCTGATGTTCATCGACCTGGACGGCTTCAAACCGGTCAACGATGCCTTTGGCCATCACATCGGCGACCTGCTGCTCAAGGCCGTGGCGGCGCGCCTGCGTGGCCACCTGCACAGCCAGGACACCCTGGCGCGAATTGGCGGTGACGAGTTCGTGCTGTTGGTGGAACTGCAGGAGCCGAATGATGCCATGGACGTGGCGGTCAAGCAGGTCAACCTGGTGTCACGGCCATTTCGCGTGGCCGAGCACGACCTGCAACTGTCGGCCAGCCTGGGCATCGTCCTGTACCCAGGCAACGGCCAGGACCAGCATGAGTTGCTGCGCAATGCCGACGCGGCCATGTACCACGCCAAGAGCGCCGGCAAGAACGGCTACAGCTTCTTCGATGTGTCGATGAACAGCAACGCCCGCCAGCAACTGCAGTTGCTGCAGGACTTGCGCCAGGCACTGGAACAGCGCCAGTTCCGCCTGCATTACCAGCCCAAGTTCGACGCCCAAGCCTGCCAGCCGATCGGCGCCGAGGCGTTGTTGCGCTGGGAGCACCCGCAGCATGGCCTGCTGCTGCCCGACCGTTTCATCGGCCTGGCGGAAAAGACCGGCCTGATCATTCCTATTGGTGAGTGGGTGTTGATAGAGGCCTGCCGGCAGATGCGCCAGTGGCTGGACCAGGGCCACAACGGCTGGCGCATGGCGGTGAACCTGTCGGCCATCCAGTTCTGCCACGCCGGGCTGGTAGAGAGCGTGGCACGCGCCCTGGAGCAGAATGGCCTGCCCGCCAACTGCCTGACCCTGGAAATCACCGAAACCACCGCCATGCACGACGCCGACGCCAGCCTGACCGTGTTGCAGCGCCTGTCCGACATGGGTGTGGACCTGTCCATCGATGACTTTGGCACCGGCTATTCCAGCCTGATGTACCTCAAGCGCCTGCCAGCCAACGAGCTGAAGATCGACCGCGGCTTCGTGCGCGACCTGGAGCAGGACAGTGACGATGCCGCGATCGTTTCGGCCATTGTCGCACTGGGCCAGGCGTTGGGCCTGCGTATCGTTGCCGAGGGGGTGGAGACCGACATGCAGCAGGACTTCCTGACCCGCTTGGGTTGCGATTCGCTGCAGGGTTACCTGCTGGGCCAGCCGGTGCCGGCCGAGCAGTTCATGGGCAAGTTGCGGGCGATGGGCGAGGAAAGTAACGCTGCGGGCTAGACCGCAGCGCGCAAGGTAACCGCGGGTATGAAGGCATCCATCTCCGCCTCGACGGCCTCGATGATGCGTTCTACATCGGCGGCAGCCATGATCGCCGCACAAGGGATGCCGGCAATTGCCAGCAGGGTTTCACCGCTGGCGCGGTCAAACAACCGCGCGACCATGCTGCGTGGCGCATCCATGCTGGCCTCGAAGCCCAGCGGGTGGAAATGCCAGCGCATCACCTGGCAGGCGTTGGGGAACGTCATCTTGTTCATGCCAGCCTCCTTGTCCATGCCTGGACGTGGTGAGCGGGTGGCCACTTCGATGCAGCCGCCGGGAAGGTAAACATAGCACCTGTCACGGGCGATTCTCGGCTGCAAATACGACAAATGCGCTAATGCATGACAGCGATCACATCCTTGTCGTGGGTTAGGATTGTTCGGTGACTGCGTGGCAAACGTTTTCCTGGCAGTGTGGCGGCCGGTTTTCCCGTTGAGTTGCATTGATTTCGCCACCGTTCAGCATCCAGGTTTCAGACGAGCGGTTCAACCCAGCAGCCCGGCGGCGATATTGATGGTGAACCCCAAAATGGCCGTATTGAACACGAACCCCACCAATGAATGCGCCAGCACCACCCGGCGTAATCCTCGCCCTGCGACGCCCACGTCAGACGTTTGCACCGCGACGCTGATGGTGAACGAGAAGTAATGAAAGTCCCAGTAATCCGGGTTGCGTTCGCCATCAGCGAAGCGCAGAGGCGGTTCGTGGTTTTGCCCGGTGTAGAACAGCCGCGCGTAGTGCAGGCTGAAGATGCAGCCGATCAGCAGCCAGGAACCGGCTACGGTCAGGCCGGTGTAAAGGTAGTGCAGGGCCAGCGGTGTGCCTTGCAGGCCGCGGCTGGAAACCAGTTGCAGGGTGACCGCGGCAAGGCTGGCGATGGCGGCGATGCACACGGTCAGCAGGACTATGCCCGCGTTTTCGTCTTCGACACGGGCGACCTTGCGGACTTTATCGGGGCCTGCGTTCCAGCTCAGGTACAGCACCAGCAGCAGGTACAGCCATACGCCTAGGTTCCAGCCGGCGAGGATGTGCTGCACGGTATCGCCAGCTGGGATCAACCAGGCGCCAACAAGGCCAACTGCTGCGGCGAGGCTCAGGCGAGGGTGTGTGCGGGTCAGGCGGTGGAAAGCCATGGGGCCTCTTTTACAAGGGTATGGCTTGTACTCTAGACCAAGACACCAGCACAAAGCTGCAGCACAGGCTGAACCGCCTGTTCTTTGCTGCCGCCCATCGCACACCCTTGCAACTCTCAGTACACTGCACGCTCCAACACCAACATCTGTTGAACTCGAGGTTTTTGCATGACGCTCAGTCCTTTGGCAGGCAAGCCGGCTCCGGCCAGCGTGCTGGTCGATATTCCCCGACTGCTCACCGCCTACTACACCGGCCGCCCCGACGCCGCCGTGGCGGCCCAGCGCGTGGCCTTCGGCACCTCGGGGCACCGGGGCACTTCGCTTGAATTGAGTTTCAACGAATACCACGTCCTGGCCATCACCCAGGCCATCTGCCTGTACCGCCAGGAAAAGGGCATCGACGGCCCGCTGTTCATCGGCGCCGACACCCACGCCCTGTCGGCACCGGCCACCGCCAGCGCCCTGGAAGTGCTCGCAGCCAACGGCGTGCAGGTGATGCTATCGAAGGATGACGAGTACACGCCCACGCCGGCCGTGTCCCACGCCATCCTTTGCTACAACCGTGGCCGCCAGCAGGGGCTGGCCGACGGCATCGTCATCACCCCGTCGCACAACCCGCCGCAAAGCGGTGGCTTCAAATACAACCCGCCCAATGGCGGCCCGGCCGACAGTGATGTGACCAAGTGGGTCGAGGCCAAGGCCAACGAACTGCTGGCGGCGAACCTGGCGGGCGTCAAGCGCATGGACCATGGCCAGGCGCTGCAGGCCCCGACCACCCAGCGCCACGACTACGTGAGCAACTATGTAGCCGACCTGGAAAACGTCATCGACTTCGACGTTATCCGTGGTGCCAAGCTGCGCCTGGGCGTCGACCCGCTGGGTGGGGCAGGGGTGCGCTACTGGTCGGCCATTGCCGAGCACTATCAGCTGGACCTGGAAGTGGTGAACACCGAGGTCGACCCGACCTTCCGTTTCATGACCGTCGACTGGGACGGCCAGATCCGCATGGACCCTTCGTCGCCATACGCCATGCAGGGCCTGATCGGCCTTCGTGAGCGCTTCGACGTAGCGTTCGCCTGCGACCCGGACCACGACCGCCACGGCATCGTCACCGCCGATGGCCTGCTGCAACCGAACAACTACCTGGCCGTGGCCATCGACTACCTGTATCGCCACCGCCCGCAATGGCGCAGCGACGCCGCCGTGGGCAAGACCGTGGTCTCCAGCGGCCTGATCGACCGTGTAACCGAGCGCCTGGGTCGCGAGCTGTATGAAGTGCCGGTGGGCTTCAAGTACTTCGCCCAGGGCCTGTTCGACGGTTCGCTCGGTTTTGGTGGTGAAGAAAGTGCAGGGGCTTCGTTCCTGCGCCGCGATGGCTCGGTGTGGGCCACCGACAAGGACGGGTTGATCCCGGCCTTGCTCGCCGCCGAAATGACCGCCCGCACCGGGCGCAACCCAAGCCAGGCCTACGCCGACCTGACCGAAGCACTGGGCAAGCCGTTCGCCACCCGTGTCGAGGCCAAGGCTGACGCCCGGCAGAAGGCGCTGCTGAGCAAGCTGGCGCCGGAGCAGGTGAAATCGACCGAGCTGGCCGGTGAGCCGATCGTGCAGATCCTCAGCCACGCGCCAGGCAATGGTCAGGCCATTGGCGGGCTGAAGGTGATGACCGCCAATGGCTGGTTCGCCGCGCGCCCGTCGGGTACCGAAGACATCTACAAGATCTACGCCGAAAGCTTCATCGACGAGGCGCACCTGCAGCGCCTGGTGCAGGAAGCACAAGTGCTGGTGGATGCGGCAATTGCCTGACCGGTAACAAACCGCTTGGTTCTGTGGTGTGATGTAAATTAGAATTAATCTTATTTACACCGCCGCAGGGCCTTCCCGATGATAGACGCCGCGCCGCCAACCGAGCCAAGCCTGCCTGCCCTGTACCGGGAGCACCGCGGCTGGCTTGAAACCTGGTTACGTCGGCGTCTGGGCAATGCCTGGGATGCTGCCGACCTCAGCCAAGATACCTTTCTGAGGGTATTGGCCAGTGCCCAGCCACTGGCAGACATTCGCGAACCGCGCGCTTACCTGCTGACCGTGGGCAAGCGCCTGCTGAGCAACTTCCACCAGCGGCGCAGCCTGGAGCAAGCCTACCTTGATGCCCTGGCCAACCTGCCCGAGCAGCATGTGCCTTCGCCAGAACAGCGTTGGGTGTTGCTGGAAACCCTGCAAGCACTGGATGAGTTGCTCGACGGCCTGAAGGCGCCGGTGCGCAAGGCCTTTCTCTGGAGCCAGCTGGAAGGCCTGGGTTACGCCGAAATTGGCCAGCGCCTGGGTATTTGCGAACGCTCCGTCAAGCGCTACATGGCGCAGGCCTATGAACATTGCCTGCTGGCCGACTTGCAATGAGCCACAATCCTCCCCAAACGCGCGAAGCGCTGCGTGCAGCGGCCCGTTGGCTGGCGCTGCTGGATTCCGGCGATGCCAGTGAGACTGACTTGCGCCACTTGGCGCAATGGCGCGCCAGCAACAGCCTGCACGAAGACGCCTGGCAAAAGGCAGCATTGCTGCGTGCGCGGTTTTCCGGGTTGCCCGGGGCGTTGGCGATGGCCACCCTGGACCGCCCGGATGCCGGCCGCAGGGCGCTGCTCAAACAGGCCCTGGGCGTGGCGGCGCTGCTGCCGACGGCCTGGCTGGTGAGCCGCGAGCTGCCACTTGATGCCTGGACCGCTGACCTGCGCACCTCGGTAGGCGAGCGCCGTCAGGTACTGCTGAGCGACGGAACTTTCGTGCAGTTGAACACCGACAGTGCGGTCAATATCGACCTGGATGCACGCCGTGTGGCACTGCTGCGCGGCGAAGTGGCAGTCAAAGTCCCCGGTAACCTTTTCCTGAGCCTGCAGGTGCCTTACGGCCAGGTGCTGCTCAGTGAAGGCGATGTGTGCTTGCGTCTGGTCGATGAGGCCTGTCGGGTGTCGGTGGTCAATGGGATGGCCAGTCTGCAGCCGTTGCGTGGCCCAGCAGTGATGTTGCGGGCCGGGCAACAGGCCAGTTTGCAGGCCGCGGGTGTCGGCCCTGTCAACGGGTTCGACGCTTGGCCACTGGGCTGGCGCGAAGGCGTGCTGCGGTTGGATGATCGCCCATTGGGCGAGTTGCTGCACGAGCTGCGCAGGTATCGCCCCGGCGTGTTGCGTTGGGCACCTGCGCTTGAGGGCCTGCGTGTTACCGGCACATTCCGCCTTGACGATACCGACCGGGTGCTGGCCTTGCTGGCCGCCAGCCTGCCGTTGCAGGTGCATACCCGCACGCGTTATTGGGTGAGCCTGGCCGCACAAGAAAATCGTGCATGAGGCTGTCCCCTTTTTTTCACTCGCCGGTCATTACCGGTATGAGAAAATAAAGGGGAGCCTTGTTCGATGCCTGCAGTAAAGTCTTGCCGCCCGCGCCCACTGGCGCGCGCAGCACATCCGTTGTTTGCGATGAGCCTGTTGTTGTGTGCACCGGCGTGGGCCGATGAGCCTGCCCGGCGTACCTACCAGGTAGCACCCGCCAGCCTGGGCACCGCGTTGACCCACTTCGCCGACCAGGCCGGTGTCAGCCTATCGCTGGACCCGGCACTGGTCCAGGGCCGGCACAGCAGCGGCCTGTCCGGTAACTACAGTGTCGAAGAGGGCTTCTTGCAGCTGCTGCGCGACAGCGGTTTGCAGTTGATGCCGGTGGGTGAGGGCGCCTTCACCCTGGTACTAACACAGTCCAGCGGCGCACTGGAAATCGCCCCGACCAGCATCGTCGGCGGCTTGGCTGCAGGTAGCGAAACGCAGCCATACGCCGGTGGCCAGGTGGCGCGCCAGGGCGCTCAAGGCCTGCTGGGTTCGCGTGATTTCATGGAAACCCCATTCAGCATCACCAGCTACACCAGCGAGCTGGTGAAGAACCAGCAGGCACGTACCTTGGGTGAGTTGATTGCCAGTGATCCCTCGGTGCGCGCGACCAACCCGGCGGGTGGGCGTTTCGAGCAGTTCACCATTCGCGGCTTCAGCCTGTTCAACAGTGATGTGGCGTACAACGGCCTATACGGCATCTTGCCGACCTACTCGATCGACATGGAAATGGCCGACCGGGTCGACATCATCAAAGGCCCCAGCCAGTTGATCAACGGCATTTCGCCCCGTGGCAGCGTGGGCGGCGGGATCAATGTGCAGCCCAAGCGGGCCGGCGACAAGCCGATCACCGCGTTCACCGGCAGCTATGCGTCGGCTGGGCAGGCAGGTGGCGCCGTGGACGTTGGTCGACGCTTTGGTGAAGGGCAGCAGTTCGGCGTGCGTTTCAATGGGGTGAAGCAGGCCGGTGACACCGAATGGGACCACCAGCGCGTCGATCGCGAAATGGCCGTGCTGGGCCTGGATTTTCGCGGCGAGCGGCTGCGGCTTTCAGCGGACCTCGGGCATACCGAGCGTGATACCGACGCGCCGCAGGAGCGTGTGCTGGTGGGTGCGAATGCCAAGGTGCCGGATGCCAATGACGTACGCCACAACTACGCTCAGGCCTGGAGCAAGGCGCGCACCAACGACACCTTCGGTGCGCTGAACGCCGAGTACGATATCAGCGAATCGCTGCTGGCCTATGGGGCAGTCGGCGCGCGCAAGAGTAACCATGACTTCCTGCGCCACAACGTGTCTATTACCAACGATGCCGGCGATTTCACCGTTCAGCCGCGCGATTTCACTCGCGACGAATCGGTGCGCACCGCCATGGCCGGCCTGCGCAGCTGGTTTCATACCGGGCCGGTCAGCCATGAGCTGAACCTGGCCGCCAGCTATTTCTACATGGACTTCACCAACGGCGGTGCGCGTTATGCCTCGGCGCCGAGCAACCTCTACAACCCGGTTGCTACCCCGACACCGGGTACGCCAACCCGCATCGACCCGCAGGTTTACACGGAGAACCGCTTCTCCGGCGTGGCCCTGGCCGACACGCTGGGCTTTTTCGCCGACCGTCTGCTGCTGACCCTGGGGGCGCGCTGGCAGCGGGTGCAGGTGGATGACTGGAGCGACGGCATCAAAGGCGACACGGCCTATGACGAAGAAAAGGTCTCACCGTCGGGTGGCGTGTTGCTCAAGGTGACCGACCAGCTGTCGTTGTACGCCAACTACATGGAGGGCCTGAGCCAAGGCAAGATCGCGCCATCGACCTCGATCAACGAGGACCAGATTTTCCCGCCGTTCACCAGCCGCCAGGTTGAGGTAGGAGCCAAGTACGATTTTGGCCCGGTGGCGTTCACAGCCAGCGCCTTCCGCATTCGCCAGCCGGCCTACGAAACCAACGCCACCTCGCGGGTGTTCGGCCCCAACGGCAAGCGCGACAACCGTGGGATCGAGCTGAGTGTGTTTGGTGAGCCTGTACAGGGGGTGCGCGTACTGGGTGGGGTGATGTACATCGACAGCGAGCTTACCGATACCGTGGGTGGCGCCTTCGATGGCAACCGCGCGCCAGCGACGCCCGAATACAACGTCAATCTCGGTGCCGAGTGGGATGTGCCGGGCGTGAACGGCCTAACCCTGACGGCGCGGGGCATTCATTCCAGTTCGCAGTACCTGGACCAGAACAACAGCAAGCAGATCGACGGCTGGGAGCGGTATGACCTGGGGGCGCGCTATGCCTTCAAGGTGGATGCTGCCGAGGTGACCTTGCGTGCCAGTGTCGAGAATGTGCTGGATGACCGTTACTGGAGCTCGGCGGGGGCTTCGGATGACAGTGAGCCCGGCTTGACCCTTTCCACACCGCGCACCTACTTGCTGTCGGCCACAGTAGGTTTTTAAGCCCTGTACGGTCCATGTGGGAGCGGCCTTGTGTTTTGAGGAGGGATTAGAATCTGGAGTGAGAGCGGTGAATGGCCAGCTGAATGCCACTCTGATCTCGAATCACAAGCGTGGGCCAGCCAAAGTCCTCAAGCTGGTGGCCCATCCGGAGTTGGCCTCGGTGAAAAGCACGGCATCACAGGTGTGAAACACACGGCCACCGGATGGGCATCAATTATGTAGCCCGACCACAGGGCCCTGGGTCATTAGCCTCTGTACTCCCCGAAATGGAGCAACGACGATGACCCAGCCCCCCTTGTCCCCGCATTTGTCCTTCATTCACACGCGCATGCCTTCCTGGTTCGCGCAGGCGTCCACGGCCGAGCGCCAGTTGCTCAAGCAGCGCGTCAGGCAGAGCCATGCCGCGATGCGCCGCCTGCGCGAGGCGCTGGCGCCGGTGCAAAGCATCGAGACCTTCTGCCGCCCGCTGCTGGAGCAAGCCCTGCAGCGCTGGTTCCCGGACCAGGTGCTGCCCAAGGTCGACCAAGCTCGGGTGTGGAGTGATGGCAACGGCCATAGCTGGCTCGAGGCAGCCTTGCAGAACTTCGATGCCGGCGCTCGCGTCACCCTGTACGACTCGGCCACCCGCCTTGAAAAGCGCTCGGGCGAACAAGCGGCCACCTTCGTCAGCGGCGTACGCAATCTCGACCTCGGTCAGCGCTATCGCTATCACCTGGGCGACCATATAGATACCGACGGTTTTCGCGACCTGGTGCGCCAGTACGCCCGGGCCACCTTCGCTGCCGAGCTGACCCAGGCTACGCTGCAAGGGCATCTGGATGCCGAGGGTGCACTGATGGGTGAAACGATATTCGCCGGTCTAGCCGAATCAGCACGCAGTCAGTTGCAATGCGGCTTCCTCAGCCTGTTCGGCATCCCCTTGCATGGCCCTATGCTGGTCCGCCTCGCACCGCGCGATGCTGTCGAGCGATGCCTGCTGTATCTGCCAGGTCATCCTGGTCAGCCACTGCGCCAGTACCCCTCAGCGCAGGCCGCGAGCACGGCGCTCACCCAGATGCTGTGGCAGCAAGAGGAGCGCGAGTACTTCACTCGCTTTGTCTGTCTTGCCGAGCAACCTCTTTTCAGCGCACGGCTGCGTCAGATCCTGTACCCGCGCTACCCATATGCCGAGCTGCATCCATCTGCTCCCGTGCTGGAGAAAGGCGAACGCTTCAGCTGGCTCAAACGCGTGTTTCCTGCCACTACCGACCTCTGGCAGGAAACCCTCGACAAGAACGCGAGGCTGGACATCACCTTCACGCCGTGGCCTAGGGATGGCTTCGTCGAGTACGCGCGCATCGAGGTCGAGCGACGCATGCAGGATGCCGCCATCCTGGCCGTTCCAGTCGCCCAACGTGATGCCGATGCCCAGTTGGCCCGCATCCAGAGCTGGCTGGGCGTCGGCCTGACCGTGCTCAACCTGGCGGGATTCTTCGTGCCCGGTCTGGGCGAGGTGATGCTGGTCATCGGCGGTGCGCAGGTGGTCGACGAATTCCTCGACGGCGTGCACGCCGCCAACGAAGGCGATGCCGATGCCGCGATCGGTCACCTGTTCGACGTGCTGGCAAGCCTTGCACAGTTCGCCGCCCTAGGCGCCGCGGGACGCTTCATCGAACCTCAGGGCATCTTGCACAGCTGGCAACCAGTAGGCACCGACGGTGAACAGCGACTGTGGTCCGGTGAGCTGACACCCTTTTCCCGCCCCCGGCCCTGGCCACTCGGCCAGGCCCGTGATGGCCGAGGCCTGTACCTGTGGGAGGGCAAGCCATGGTTCGAGCGCGACGGGCAGGCGCTGCCGCTCGAACAGGTCACAGACGGCACCGCTCGCCTGCCATCGGTCCGGGGACAGCGGCACCAGCCTACACTGCTCGGCAACGGCCAGGGCACATGGCTGTTCGAACACGATCGCCCCTTGGACTGGCAGGCCGACACCCTGCTCGAACACCTGGGCCCCGCTGCCCAAGGCCTGGATGCGCAAACCCTCGGCAAAGCGTTGCAATGCAGCGGCTACGATGCCGCAGCGCTGCGCCGAGTGTTGCTGGATCACAGACCAACCCCCGCGTTGCTGCTCGAAAGCCTCGAAGCTCTCGGCGCACACCCGATCGGCGTCCCGGCCAACGAACAGCCGTTGACCGCCATCCTGGCTCGCGACTTCCCATCGCTCACCCAGGCGAGCCGCTCGGAGATCCTCGCCCAGGCGTCGGCCAGCGACATCGCCCGGCTACAGCAATCGGGGCGCTTGCCCTTGCGGCTGGCCGAGACCGCACGGCTGTACCTGCGTGAAAGCCGCATCGGCAAGGCCCTTGCCCGCTTCCACCATGGCAACGGCGCCACCACCGACCGCGATGCCCTGGCATTCGCCGCGTTACGGCGTCTGCCTGGATGGCGCGGCAAGCTGCGCCTCGAACTGCGCGACTCGAACCTCAGGGGGCGGCTGCTCGCCAGCACAGGCGAGCAAGGGCTGCCCACCAAGACCCTGGTGCGCAACGCCGATGGATATACCCCCCATGACGCGTTCGGCAACGAGCTGGCGGGGCGCAGCGATGTATACCGCGCGATGCTGCAGGCGTTGCCCGACAGCGAACGTGACGCACTCGGGCTGCTGATCCATGAGCAGGGCAAGCTGCGCGACAACCTGTTCGAACTGGCCGCCCGTGACCGTCGGCAAGCCGCTCTGGACCTAGGCATGACACCGGTTCGACCGATGTACCGACTGCCCACCCGCCTACCCGGTGATCGTCGTATCGGCTATCGCCTCAGTGGCCGAGGACGCGCTTACTGGACTGAAGACGAGCTGTTCGATCAACTGTTCCCGGCCACACCGCAAGGCGACCGGGAGATGCTGCGCCAGCGCCTGCGCCACCAGGCCGGCCCGTCTGCCGGCGCGTTCGGTCGCATGCTGTCGCGACTGCTGGTGGACTACCGCCGACTCGACAGCGTACTGCAACGCTGGGTACACGCCCCCGAGGGCCTCCTGCCCGGTGCGCAGGAACAGCAACATGGATTGCGCGAAACCTTCGCGCAACGCATTCGCAGTGCGTGGCGCCGGGAAAGCGCAGAAGGGCCGCACGACAACATCGACGATATCAACCTGGTGCTGGAGGGGCATGGCCTGACCAGCGTACCCGCTTTGCCCATAGGCCTGCCTCACGTTCGCCTGCTCAACCTCAACGGTCTCAACACCCCAGACATGCCCGGCCTGAACGCGTTTCTCGAAGCCTTTCCCGGCCTGCGCCTGCTTGACCTGGCGGAAAACAGCCTCAGCCGCCTGCCCCAGGCATTGGCCGAGATGCACGAACTGCAGGCACTGGATATCTCGGAAAACAACATTGACCTGGACGGGGAGGAAAGCCTCGCGCTGCTCGAACGTATGCCCCACTTGCAACGGCTCAACCTCACCGATGGCATTCACACCCTCTCGGTGACTACGCTCGAGCGCCTCAGCGCCCTGCCGTCGCTGGCCTGGTTCCAGGCCGACCTCAACCACCTGATCATGACCGCCGAACACTTTCAGGCCCTGCAACGCTGGCCGGCCTTGATCGGGTTGAGCCTGGCTCAGAACGCGATCGTGCTGGATGAGGCCGCACGTACCGCACTGGCCGGGCTCAACCGTCTGGAGATGCTGTCGCTGTACGAAAACCCGCTGGCCCTGGCCCCCGACTTGAGCGGCTGGACACGCCTGCAGCGACTGGACCTGGAACTGACCAACATCAGCCAATGGCCGGCGGGGCTCGAGGCCCTCATGAACCAGGAGCCTCTGGTGCTGCGCCAGCTGGACCTGAGCGCCAACGAGCTCGCCGTTACCCCCGACCTGAGCCAGACAGCCTTTGCCCGCGCGGTACGCGATCACCTCGAAGGCATTGCCTATTCCTTCAACGGCAATCCTTTCGACGAAGCGGCCCTGGCCAATCTCGAACAGGCCGGCTTCACCACCCTCCCAGCCCTTGCACAGGCCAACCCTTGGGCCGCCGACTGGCCTGAGTCGTTGCGTTTGCACATTGCCGAAACGGCTGACGATCCACAGTGGCAGCCGCTCTACAACCTACTCGAACGGCTGCCCGATACACAGGACTTCCTGGACGCCCCAGCCCAGATGCGCCAGCGCATGCAACACGTGGTCGAAATGCTGTCCAGCACGCAAGAAGGCGAAGCCGATACCGGCTGGGGCCGGGCGCAGGTGCAGCAGCAGATCAACGACCTGCTCGAGGACGCCACACAGGAGTGCGTGGACCAGGCCATCGTGCTGTTCCAGCAAGTCGAGACGCAAGTGACGGTGTGGCAGACGGTCGCCCATGCCGCGGCTGCCGAAGCCGACGAACAGGTTGCCGTGGACAGTGCCCGCGCGCTGCTGCGCCAGCGCCTGCTCGACGAACGCGTCGGCGCCCTCTATCAGGCTCGCCTGGCCAGACGCAGGGCCTTGCGGGCCGATGACCATCACCCGAGGGACAACCCCGCTCCAGCCCTGCACCCCGACGATGGCATCAGCGATCAGGAACTGGTCAGCGATCACCCCGACGAACTGGAGATGGCCCTGCATGCGCGTATCCAGCTACGACAGAGGCTGAACCTGCCGCCGCAACCGCAGGCCATGCGTTTCCCGCAACTGGCGCACCTCGATGAGCCGACCCTGCAACGCCTGGGTGATGCCGTGATCGAGGGCACGAGTGCCTCCGCCCTCGAACACTGGGCAGTGGACCAACCCTTCTGGCGAGCCTGGCTGCGCCGTTTACGGCCACTGGCCTTCGAAAGGCTGGCCGAACGCTGGATGGGCGCCTCCGAATATTTCGACACGCTCACTGACCCGTCGGCCGAAGCGGGTGCCTATACCGGCCCCGCAGTGCCAGCGCTCTACATCGACGCACTGGAGCGTGAGGTGGGCGATGTGGATGGGCTTGCCTGGCGCTTGAACGGCGTGCTGCAACGCGTCAACCTGGCCAGCGGTCGCTATCCCAACGAGAACACCCTCTACCAGAGAGCCGCGGACCTGCTGCTGCGTTGTCGCAAGGAAGATGAAGCCGAACTGCTGCGCGAGCTGACCGAAACCATGGTCCAGGCCCACCGCGAATGAGTCGGCAGGCGGCCAGCCATTGCGCCGGGTGACGATAGCCCGTAACCCGGCGCCAGGTCGCAGCCCAGCGGCATCAGCACCCGCACATGCTCCACGCTCTCTGCCCTGCTGGGTGCCGGCGAAACCCGCCTGTCGGCGGAGCAGATCTACCCTCGGCTGTTCGATGCCATTCTCGAACAGCGCCTGCGACCGGGCAGCGCCTTGCCCGAGCAGGCGCGCCAGGTGCTCAGCGCCCGGCGCCTGGCCGAGACCACGCTGATCGGCCTGGCCACCCAGCGCGCGCGCCCGGCACAGATCCTCCAGCTGGTCGAACGCGAACGCCAGCACCATGAGCAGGGCGAACGCTGCACGGCGATCCGCCTGGGTGGCGAATTCCACATGAGGCTGGCGCACCTGGCCGCCAACGTACCCCTGGCGCGTTTTCTCAACGGGCTTGTGCCGATGACGTCGCTGATCATCGTCCGATATGAGTCGCCCAGCTGCGAGCATTGCGCCTGGCAGGAGCACGCGGCGATCATCGATGCGGTGGAGAGCGGTGACAGCGGCGCTACGCGCCCCGTCGCCAGCAAGGCCAGCCTCCACAAGAGGTCGCACCCATCTGCATCAGCTTGATGCCACCGCTCTCCCAAGCCTCTGCGCCTGGCCCTGCAACACCCGCATCAAATGCACCGCTGCATGAGACGGCGGCTCGAACCGTGAATAGACAAAGCTGATATCGAAGTGAATTTCATCGGCCAATGGCACCACCGCCAGCCCGCTGTCCTGCGCAACGAACTCGTCGATCACGCTGATGCCCATGCCTTGTTTGACCAGCGCCACAGCCTCGTTGGCATTGGTAAACGACAACAGTGATTTCAGCTGCACTGCGCTGCGCTCGATGTGCTCGGCGAGCAGCTTGCCAAACGGCATGTCGGGCCGGAACAGCAGCAAGGCATGGCCTTCCAACTGTTGCAAGCTCAGCGTGGGTTGCCCAGCCAGCGGGTGGTCGGGCGGCATCACCACCACCATGCGCCCACGCATGAACGCCTGCGAATGCAGGTGGTCGTGCACCACGGGCAGGGCGGCAATCGACAGGTCGACCTTTTTCGACAGTATCTGGTTGGGCATTTCGCCCATCAGCGAGGTTTGCCACTCGATGTTCAGCGACGGTGACTCGCGCTTTAGCTGGGCCAGGGCGATGGGGATGACCACCGTCGACAACGACGCGCTGCACGAAATGCGCAGCTTGCGCTGGCCACCGGCGCCCAGTGCCAGGGCGCATTCATTGACCTCCAACGCGGCCTGGTACACCCGCTCGACTTCACGAAACAGCACCTGCGCTTCGGCCGTGGGCACCAGGCGGTTGTTGATGCGCTCGAACAGCGGATAGGCCAGGCGCCCTTCGATGTACTGGATCAGCTTGCTCACGGCCGGCTGCGACACGTAAAGCAGCTTGGCCGCCGCGCTGATCGAGCCGGTCAGCATCACCGCCCGGAACACTTCCATGTGCCGCAGTTTGAACACCATCGGGTTTGCGTCTGCGCCTTCGTTGCCAAGCAGCATGTGTATTACCTTCGGTTATGGTCTTCGCCATCTGGGTATGAGCGTCAAACTCGGCCGCGCAGTATCGTAAACCCCAGCCTGATCGCCCTTGCGGCGAACAATAACAAGATCTGCAGGCAAGCGCAGTGGCGCTTGACGGGAGTGCTGCGTGACCATTTTTGACGAAGCGAAGATCGATTGCCATAACCATTTGTTTGACCCCGCGCGTTTCCCTTACCACCCCGACGCACCCTATGCACCTTCCGGGCAGGAGGTCGCCACCCAGGCGCAGTTCAGTCGGGTGATGGATGCCTATGGGGTGCAACATGCCTTGCTGGTTGGCCCCAACAGCGGCTACCACACCGACAACCGCTGCCTGCTGCATGCCTTGGCTACCGGGCAGGGGCGCTTCAAGGGCGTGGCAGTGGTCGAAGCGGATATCAGCCTCGATGCGCTGGCGGCCTTGCAGTCGCAAGGTGTAGTGGGTATCGCCTTCAACCCCGCGCTGTACGGGGTAACCAGCTTGAAGGACGCTGATGGGCTGTTCGGCAAACTCGCCGAGCTTGGCCTGTTTGCGCAGGTGCAGGTATGTGAGGACCAGTTGCTTGACCTGCATGGCCTGCTGCAAGGCGCCCATGCACGCCTGCTGATCGACCATTGCGGCCGACCGGATGTTGCAGCGGGTGTGCAGCAAGCCGGCTTCCAGGCGCTGCTGCGGTTGGCCGATAGTGGCCGCGCCTGCGTGAAGTTGTCCGGTATGCAGAAGTTCGCCGCAGCCGATGCCTTGCTGGAGCAAAGCGGTGCCTACGTCCAGGCCCTGCTCGAAGCCTTTGGCGCCGAAGCCTGTGTGTGGGGTTCGGATTGGCCGTTCATTCGCCAGCGTTCGCGGGTGGACTACGGGCCGCTGCTGAAACTGGCCGAGCGCCTGATGCCGGATGCCCGGCAGCGCCGTGCGGTGATGTGGGACACCCCGCGTCGATTGTTCGGGTTTGCCTAACGCCCCGTTGATTGCCATTCCAATAACAAGAGAGCAACCGTCATGACCACTGAACAGAACGCCAGCCTCGGGGTGTTCGACACCCCTGCGCGCGTCCAGCAACGCACCCGCACCCGTTTCATGATCCTGGCGCTGATTTCCGGCGGTACCATGATCAACTACCTCGATCGCAGCGTGATGGGTATTGCCGCGCCCAGTATCAGTGCTGACTTGGGCCTGAACGCAGCGATGATGGGGGTGATCTTTTCCGCCTTTTCCTGGACCTACGCCGCTGCGCAGATTCCGGGCGGCATCCTCATCGACCGGCTGGGCACCAAGCTCACTTACTGGCTGGCACTGACCTTGTGGTCGCTGTTCACCGGGCTGCAAGGGCTGGCGCAGGGCTTCCTGTCGTTGCTGGGCATGCGCTTTTTGGTGGGGATGACTGAAGCACCATGCTTTCCCACCAACAGCCGGGTGGTGGCCACCTGGTTCCCGCAGAGCGAGCGGGCCAGGGCGACCGGTATCTACACCTTTGCCGAATACACCGGGCTGGCGTTTCTGACCCCGCTGCTGTTCTGGGTGCTGCACGCTTACGGCTGGCGTTTCCTGCTGCTGGCGGTCGGCCTGATGGGCATCCTCTATGGCCTGGTGTGGTGGCGCAAATACCACGAGCCACACCAGTCGACCACGGCCAACCAGGCCGAGCTGGACTACATCGCCGCTGGCGGTGGGGTGATAGATGGTGGGCAGAAAGCCACGTCGTTCCGCTGGTCGCAGATCCCGGCGTTGCTCAAGCACCGCAACATGCTGGGCATCTGCCTGGGCCAGTTCGCCTGCAATTCGACCAACGTGTTCTTCCTCACCTGGTTCCCCACCTACCTGGTGACCGAGCGGCACATGCCCTGGCTCAAGGTCGGCTGGGTAGCGGTGCTGCCATTCATTGCCGCCTCGCTGGGCACGCTGGTCGGCGGTTGGCTGTCTGACGCGTTGCTGCGCCGCGGCTACTCGCTGAACGTGGCGCGCAAGCTGCCGGTAATCGCCGGGTTGCTTACCGCGTCGGTGATCGTGCTGGCCAACTACGTCGAGTCCGACGCGCTGGTGATTGCCATCCTGTGCATCGCCTACTTTGCCCAGGGCATGTCGGCGCTGGCCTGGATGATCGTGTCCGATATCGCCCCCAAAGGCCTGCTGGGCCTCAGCGGCGGCTTGTTCAACCTGTTCGCCAACGCAGCAGGCATCGTCACGCCGTTGACCATCGGCATCATCGTCTCGCTGACAGGCTCGTTCGTCTGGGCCTTGGCATTCGTGTCGTCGATCACCGTACTCGGTGCGCTGTGCTACCTGTTCATGGTCAGCGACCTGCGTCGCTTGCCGGAGATTCCTTCAGTCGAAAATGGAGCAAAACAATGAGCCAGTACCTGCAAGGCCAGACCGCAATCGTCACCGGAGGGATGCGTGGCATCGGCCTGGCGATTGCCCAGCGCCTGCATGCCGCCGGCGCTCAGGTTGTGATCTGGGACCTCGCCGTGGAGGGTTGGAGCAACGCGGAAAACGGCTTTGAGCCCGTGCTGCGCCAGGCGGTGGATGTATCGTCGCTGGCCTCGGTAGAGACAGCCTTCGCCGAGACGCTGAGGCGTATAGGGCAGGTGCAGATTCTGGTCAACAACGCTGGCATCAATGGCCCTGTGGTGTCGTCGTGGGAGTACCCGCCAGAGGCCTGGGACAAGGTCATCGCCATTGACCTGAACGGCGTGTTCTATTGCTGCCGTACCGCCATCCCGCATATGCGTGACAACGGCTACGGGCGCATCGTCAATATCGCCTCCATGGCCGGCAAGGATGGCGTGCAGTACATCTCGGCCTATTCGGCAGCCAAGGCTGGGGTCATCGCCTTTACCAAGGCAGCGGCCAAGGAGCTGGCGCAGGACGGCGTGCTGCTCAACTGCGTGGCACCGGCCATGGTCGAGACCCCGCTGATGGCCGAGATGACGGCCGAGCACATTGCCGCGAGCAAGGCCAAGATCCCCATGGGGCGGTTCCTCAAGGCCGAGGAGATCGCCAATATGGTCAGCTGGATTGCCGGGCCGGAGTGCAGCTTTACCACCGGCTTCGTCTTCGACCTCAGCGGCGGGAGGGCGACCTATTGAATGGCCTGGGCGTGGCGCACCTCACCGCCCTGGAACTGGCGCCGGCCAGGCTGGTACGTGAGGCGCGGCGCGCGGGCTTTAGCGCGGTTGGGCTGCGCCTGCACCCGGTGATGCCGGGTGCACAGGCGTACCCGGTTGCGCCGGGTAGCCAGGCGCTGCGCGAACTGCGGGCGGTGATGGCAGGTGAAGGTGTGCGTGTTACCGATATCGAGTTTGTTTCGTTGACGGCACAGGCACAGGTTGCCGATTACCAACCGCTGTTGGCCGCAGGTGCCGAGCTGGGGGCGCTGAGCCTGACGGTGTCCGGGGACGACGACGATGTAGCGCGGCTGACCGGCAATTTCGCGGCGCTGTGTGAACTGGCGCGTGGTCATGGCCTGCGTGTGGACCTGGAGTTCATGCGCTGGCGGCCAGTGGCAACCCTGCAACAGGCATGCACGGTTGTGACAGGGGCGGGGCAGGACAACGGCGGCGTACTGGTCGATGCCTTGCACCTGTTCCGCTCCGGTGGCCAGGTGGCCGACCTCGCCGGGGTCGATCCGCGTCTGCTGCGTGCGGTGCAGCTGTGTGATGCGCCGTTGCTGGCGCCCGTAGAGGAGCTGATCATCGCGGAAGCGCGTGAGGGCCGTATGCTGCCGGGGCAAGGGCAACTGCCGCTGGCCGCGTTGGTGGCGGCGTTACCGGCGCAGCTGTGCGTCAGTGTAGAGGTGCCATCCGCTGGCGTGCCCGCAGAACAGCGGTTACAAGCGGCGGCACGAGTAACCCAGGCGTGGTTGCAGGGCAGGCGGCGGTTCCCGTCCACCCTGCAGGCCGCCGGTCATTCCTGATCGGGCACCACGGCGATCACGTCGATCTCCATCAGCCACTCGGCCTGGGCCAACCCGGCGACCACCAAGCCGGTGGAGATCGGGAATACGCCCTTCAGCCACTTGCCCACTTCCTTGTACACCGGCTCGCGGAAGCGTGGGTCGGTGATGTAAGTGGTGGTCTTGACGATGTGCGAAAGGTCCGAGCCAGCTTCTTCAAGCAGTTGCTTGACGTTCTTCATCGCCTGTTCGGTTTGCGCCTGCGGGTTACCCAGGCCCACCAGCTTGCCTTCGAAGTCGGTACCCACCTGGCCTCGCACATAAATGGTGTTGCCGGCCCGCACGGCCTGGCACAGGTCGTTGTCCAGGGTCTGGTTGGGGTAGGTTTCCTTGGTGTTGAACATGCGGATGCGAGTATGGGTAGGCATCAGTGGGCTCCGAGGGTGCTGACGTTGCTGATCATGTTGGTTTGCTGCTCATCCGCTTCGCGCTGTTCGCGGTCGCGGTAGGCCAGGTAGGTGCGTTGCGTGGCGATGTGGCCAGCGACGTGCTTGGCGTCGTGCCACACGCCCCAGATGAACGACGAGCCACGGCGGGACAACCACGGCAGGCCCAGGAAGTACACGCCGGGTTCGCGGGCCACGCCGCGTTGGTGCTGGGGCTTGCCGTTGGCATCGAAGGTGTCCACCTGCAGCCAGCTGAAGTCCACGCCGTAACCGGTAGCCCAGATGATGCTGCTGACGCCGGCCTTGGCCAGGTCCAATTGCTGCAGCGGGTTGCTCATGCAGGCCGGGTCGGCCAGGCGTGTGCGGGCTTCGGGTTCTTCCGGCAGGTCCAGGCCGTTGCATTCGATGTAGGCATCGGCGGCATCCAGCAGGGCCAGGTAGTTTTCATCGCCGCGGTTGATGTTCTCGACCAGGTTGTTCTGGAAGTGCGCCACGCCGTTCTCGAACGACTGGGTCAGGCCGACCAGGGTCATACCCTGGTGGGCGAGGGCGCGGAAGTCCACGGTGTGGCCGCCACGGGCACCGCTGACGGCGATCGTCACGTGCTCGCGTCCGGGCTTGGCGATTTCTGCGTCCCACTCACCCAGCACGCCCAGCCACCAGCAGAAGTCGCGGTTGCGGTAGGCACGCGGCGGGCGGTCGTGGGCGCCGACCGACAGGTACACCTGGCGCCCGGCGCGCATCAGCTCTTCGGCAATCTGCACGCCGGAGGAACCGGCACCAACCACCAGTACCGCGCCCTCGGGCAGTTGCTCTGGGTTGAAGTAGGCGGCGGAGTGGATCTGATGCAGGTTGCTGTCTTTAGGCGCAATGGCCGGGATCACCGGCTTCTGGAACGGGCCGGTGGCGGCGACCACTCGGTTGGCGCGAATCACGCCTTCATTGGTTTCGATGGTGAAGCCGGGGCGGTCGCTGTTACGAACTACGCGCTTTACTTCAATGCCGGTGCGTACCGGCAGGTTGTACTTGCGTACGTACTGCTCGAAGTAGTCGGCCACCTGGTCCTTGCCTGCGAAGGCGTCGGCGTCGAGGTTGAATTCCAGCCCCGGGAAGCGGTCGTGCCAGACCGGGCCGTTGGCGACCAGCGAGTCCCAGCGGCCAGTGCGCCATGCCTCGGCGATACGGTTGCGCTCCAGCACCAGGTGCGGCACGCCAAGCTTGCTCAGGTGTTCGCTCATGGCCACGCCGGCCTGGCCGGCGCCGACGACGAGGGTGTCGATTTCGAGGTTGTTCAGTGTCATGTCCGAGCCCTTGTTCAGGCGGTTGTTGTCAGGTCGGTTTGGAGGACCGCCGTTGTCTGGAGCCAGACTAGGGATGCGGCACGAATGGCGAAAATAGTATTTAGCTGGTGCTTGCCGATAAAACGGCGAAGGCCTTGAATTGCATGGCCTGTAGCAAACTTTAAGGGGATTTTCGTGTGGTGTTTGGCGCACTTTTGCGGGCTTAGTTTTTTCCTGCTCAAAGCACAGGAAAATGTTGGTTTCGTGGGGTAGAAGGTTGCGCCCAGAATGCCCTGCATCGCACAGGACAACAGGAGCTTCACCATGACCTTCTCCATCATTGGCCGCTGCCAGGAAACCGGCCAGGTCGGCATCGCCATCAGCTCGTCGAGCATCGCCGTAGGCGCCCGTTGCCCGTGGGTGCGCGCCGGTGTAGGCGCGGTCTCTACCCAGAACATCACCCTGCCGGCACTGGGCCCGCAGATTCTCGATGCCATGGAGCAAGGCCAGTTGCCACCCGCCGCGGCCCTGGACCGGGTGCTGAGTGCCAACGGCTGGAGTGAGTATCGCCAGGTCACGGTGATCGACAGCCAGGGGCAAGTGGCGCTGTTCACGGGGCGCGAAGCGCTGGGTACACACAATGCGGTGGCCGGCGAACACTGCGCAGCGGCGGGCAACCTGCTGTCTTCTACCCAGGTAATAGAGGCCATGGTGCTGGCTTTCGAGCAGGCGGGTGGGCACCTGGCCGACCGCCTGCTGGCGGCCATGCACGCGGCGATGGCCGCCGGTGGCGAAGCCGGGCCGGTGCACTCGGCGGCGTTGAAGATTGCTGGCGAACTGACCTGGCCACTGGTGGACCTGCGCGTCGACTGGGCCGATGCAGACCCGATCGGTGTGCTCGATGGCTTGTGGCAAGCCTATCGGCCACAGATGCAGGACTATGTCACCCGCGCCCTCAACCCGACCGCCGCGCCAAGCTACGGGGTGCCAGGCGATGAGTGAATTTGCCAGCCGCGCGCTGCTGGCCCGGCTGATCGGCTTTGCCACGGTCAGCCGGGACTCCAACCTTCAGCTGATCGGCTTTATCCGTGATTACCTGGCGGAACTGGGGGTGGAAAGCGAACTGTTCCATAACCCGGAGGGCACCAAGGCCAACCTGTTCGCCACCATCGGCCCCAAGGACGTAGGCGGCGTGGTGCTGTCGGGGCACACAGATGTAGTGCCGGTGGATGGCCAGGCCTGGAGCGTCGAGCCGTTCGCCCTGAGCGAACGCGACGGGCGCCTGTTTGGTCGCGGCACGGCTGACATGAAAGGTTTCATCGCGTCGGTGCTGGCAGCCGTGCCCGCGTTCCTCGCCCAGCCGTTGCGCATGCCCGTGCACCTGGCGTTCTCCTACGACGAGGAAGTCGGTTGCCTGGGCGTACGCTCGATGCTGGAAGCCCTCGAACAGCGCCCGCACAAACCCCGACTGTGCCTGATTGGCGAACCCACCGAGCTCAAGCCGGTGCTAGGGCACAAGGGCAAGCTGGCAATGCGCTGCCAGGTGCATGGCGCGGCCTGCCACTCGGCGTATGCGCCGTCTGGGGTGAATGCCATCGAGTACGCGGCGAAACTGATCGGCAAGTTGGGTGACATCGGTGATGCACTGGCCTTGCCGCAGCATCATGACGAGCGCTTCGACCCGCCGTTTTCCACGGTGCAGACCGGGGTAATCAAAGGGGGCAGGGCGCTGAACATCGTGCCCGCCGAATGTGAATTCGATTTTGAAGTGCGCGCGCTGCCAGGGTTCGAGGCGCAGGCGGTGGCCGATCAGTTGCAGACTTATGCAGAGGCCGAGTTGCTGCCGCGTATGCGCAAGGTCAATGCCGCCAGCGCCATTCGCCTGGAGCCGCTGAGCGCCTATCCGGGGCTGGCCACACCGCAGGACAGTGAGGCTGCGCGGCTGGTGGCATTGCTCAGTGGCTCGAATGAGTTCGGCACGGTGGCGTTCGGTACCGAAGGCGGCTTGTTCGACCAGGCCGGCATCCCGACCGTGGTGTGCGGGCCTGGCAGCATGGACCAGGGGCACAAGCCGGATGAGTTTGTCAGTGTGGAGCAGTTGCAGGGCTGTGATGCCATGCTGCTCAGGCTGGTCGATTACCTCAAGCAGGATTGATAGCTGTGGCGTCTTCGCGGGTACACCCGCGAATGGGCCACAGCGAGGCCCTGGCGAATCAGAAGGTAGCCTTGACCTGCAGGCCCACCACCAGCGCGTTGTCGATGTCCTTCCCCGAGAACGCCCCTGGCTCGATGATGTATTGCACATCTGGGCGCAGGTTCAGCCACGGTGTGGCCTGGTAGCCATAACTCAGTTCGATCAACTGCTCGGCACTGTCGATATCGGGGAACTGCTGGCCAGCGTTGAAGGCGGCATCTTCAAGCACATCGCGGCTACGCGGATTAGGCACGGCACGGCCGTAACCCAGTGCCACGGTATCTTTCGGGCGGCCTTCGAACGGTTTGTACAGCACCACACCGGCACCATACCACTTGGTGAACGGCGAGGCGGCCTTGCTCGACGCCGAGTACTGGCCGAAGGCGTGCAGGCTTCGGCCTGGCGAGCCCTGGTCGTTCCATACCGCCTGGTCGACCAGCAGGTAGTGGCCTGAGCGGCCGGATACTTCGTCGTCGCTGCCGATGCGTTTCACATCGGAGCTGTCGTAGTAGTAACCGAGCTTGTACTCGCCCGGCAGTTCACCCTGCAGCTTGTACACCAGTTCCACCGGTACCACGGTGCCGGTGGTGTGCTTGGGCCCCAGGTGCCAGGCGCGGCTGGAGTTGCCGTTGCTCTCGGGGTCTACGTTGAACGCCGCCACGCGCAGCTGCCAGGAAGGCGACAGGTCGTACTTCACCCGCACGCCGAGGTGAGCATTGGGGTAGTTGGTCCAGCCGCTGCCACCGGACATGTTCAGCGGGTGGCCGCAGAAGCCGGCGTTCATGAAGTTGCACAGGATGCCGCTGTCCAGGCCGCCGAGGTCGTTGCCCATGGCCATGTAGCCAAGCTTAACGTTGAGCGCCGGAGTGAACAGGGTACGCTCGTAGCTCAGCTCGGTCAGGCGGGTGTACAGGCCACCGAAGTTTTCCTGGATCGGCAGGCGGTTGCCTACCAGGTCTTCCGACGCGCTGTTACCGCGGCGGTCGTTGACGGTCAGCTGGACTTTGCCGCCGTTGTCCAGGCCGTACAGCTTCGACAGGTCGAACTGCACACCCAGCTTGACGTTCTGCGAATAGCGCGCCGATCGGTGCAAACCACCGTGGGCGTTGTAGGCGGTTTCGCCGCTGTAGTCACCGGTGACTTTGACGCCGTCTTCTTCGAGTTGATGACGCAGGCCGCCCCAGTCACCGGTCAGGGTGCTGCGGGTCAGCAGGTCGCCGTCGGCCAGGGCTGTGGTGCTGGCCAGGGCCAGCAGCAGGGTGGGGGTGATGCGAATTGCGGATGGCATTGCTGAATCTCGGGTTGTCTTTGGGGCCATTCGCGGGCAAACCCGTGCCTACATGGCCGCTGTGGGCCTTGTGGGAACGGGCGTGCTCGCGAAGAAGGCGACGCGGTCTTACGGCAGCGCGTAAGAAATCACGTAGTCGCCACGGTCAGTCGACTGGCGGGCGCCGCCAGCAGTGATCACCACGTACTGCTTGCCGGTCTTCGGCGAAACGTAGGTCATCGGGCCGCCCTGGCTGCCCACTGGCAGGCGAGCTTTCCAGATTTCGTTACCGTTGCTGCTGTCATAGGCGCGCAGGTAGAAGTCCTGGGTGCCGGCAATGAACACCAGGCCGCCTTGGGTCGACAGGGTGCCGCCCAGGGTTGGCAGGCCGATCTTGATCGGCAGGTGCATGCGGATGCCGAGCGGGCCAGTGTCTTCAACGGTGCCCACGGGTACCTGCCAGGCCACCTGGCGGGTTTTCATGTCGATGGCGGTCAGGGTGCCGAACGGCGGCGCCTGGCATGGAATGCCCGCTACCGACAGGAAGCGGTTCTTGTTCACGGCATACGGCGTGCCCTTGAGTGGTACCGCGCCCATGCCGGTGTTCAGTGCCTCACCGCCAGAGGCCGCGCCACCTTTGTTCTGCGACGGGATCATCTGGATCCACAGGCCCAGACGCATGTCGTTGACGAAGATGAAACCATGCACCGGGTCGGTGGAAATGCTGCCCCAGTTCATGCCACCCAGCGAACCTGGGAAGCTCAGCGACAGGTCGGTGCCCGGCGCGGTGTACAGGCCGTCGTAGCGCATTTTCTTGAAGTCGATGCGGCACAGCAGCTGGTCATACGGGGTGGCACCCCACATGTCCGACTCGGTCAGGGTCTGTGCGCCGATCTGCGGCATGCCTACCGATTTGGGCTGGGTTGGGGAGTATGGCTCGTTCGGGATGTTGCTTGGCTTGACGGGTACTTCGTCGACCTGGGTCAACGGCTTACCGGTGGCGCGGTCGAGCACGTAGATCTGCCCGGCCTTGGTGCCGATCACTACCGCAGGTACCGACTGGCCGTCATCCTTGGTGAAGTCGATCAGGCTTGGCTGCATCGGCAGGTCGAAGTCCCAGAGGTCGTTGTGCACGGTCTGGTATACCCACTTCTGGTTGCCGGTAGTGGCGTCTAGGGCCAGCACCGAAGCGCCGTAGGTGTGGTCCAGCTTGTTGCGCTCAACACCGTAGATGTCGGTGGACGACGAGCCCATCGGCAGGAACACGGTGTTCATCGCCGGGTCGTAGGACATCGGTGCCCAGCTGTTCGGCGTGCTGCGCACATAGGTGCTGTCGCCTTGCGGTGCCTGGCGATCTTCCGGGTTGCCCGGGTCGAAGGCCCAGCGCATTTCACCGGTGATCACGTCGAAGCCACGAATCACGCCACCTGGCATGTCGGTCTGGACGTTGTCGGCAACGCGGCCGCCAACCACCACGGTGGTACCGGCCATCAGCGGTGCCGAGGAGAGCTGGTAGTAGGAGTCCGGGACATTGCCCAGGCCGGCCATCAGGTTGACCTGGCCATTGTTGCCAAAGCCCTGGCAGAACTCGCCGGTGTCGGCGTCGACGGCAATCAGGCGGCCATCGATGGTGTTGGTCAGCAGGCGACGCTGGCAGTTGGCACCCGCCGCTACGCTACCGCCGGTAATCGGCGAGCTGTTCGGCTGGGTCGGCTGAGCGATGGCGGCAGTGGCGTCGAAGTAGGCCATGCCACGGCAACGCTGCCAGACCTTGGACTGGGCGTTGATTGCGTTTTTCCACAGCTCTTTGCCGGTGTCGGCATCGAGGGCGATCAGGTTGTTGTGCGGGGTGCAGATGAACACCTTGTTGCCGATCTGCAGCGGTGTCAGCTGGTCTTCGGCACCGTTGCCGTCACTGATGGCGACGTCACCGGTGTGGTAGGTCCAGGCCACTTTCAGCTTGTTGACGTTGTCCCGGTTGATCTGGTCCAGCGCGGCGAAGCGGCTGCCACCTTCGGTGTTGCCGTAGTGGGCCCAGTCTTTCTGTTCCTTGCCGGCTTCGACCGGGGTCATGCCTGGGCCTTTGCCGGTGGGGGCGACGCTTGGGTGGGCAACGAACATGTTGCCGGCAGCGATCACCAACACCACCGCCATTACCCCGGCGATACCGTAGGCACCGCGACCGGCGCTGGCGCCGTTGGTACGCGCCAGCAGCGGGTAGACCAGTGCCACCACCATGCCGATTGCGCCGAACATGAACAGGCGCGAGAACAACGGCCAGAACACCAGGCCGACATCGCTCAGTGCCCAGATCGCGGTGCCGACCAGGAATGCGGCATACAGCCAGGCGCCAGCCAGCTTGCGGCGGGCAATGAGTGCACCGGCGATGGCCATGGCCAGGCCGCCGATCAGGAAGTACCAGGACCCGCCCAGGCCGGCGAGCTTGACGCCGCCGGCAGCCAGGAGGAGGCCGAGCAGGGCGATGATTACGCCCAGGCCGATCAGAATGATGTTTGGGGCGCCAGAGGCGCGCGGTGTTTCTTTCATGCCAGGGATCTCAGCAGGTGGAATGCGCGCAGTCTAAGCCCTTAGCTTGCTAATTAACAAGTTGGTACATAATTTTCTGAGGCTGATTGTCGCAGGGCTGAATGTGCGAAGGTGTCGCTAAAAGTCTAGATCAGGTGCTGAAAAAAGCATTAAACGGGGAGTTTCTGCCGTTTTTGCAACCGGCATTCATACTTTCGTCGAGTGTGTTGCGCGCCCACGTTCAGCCTCAGCTTCAGGCTGGCCACGGGGAACTACTGCCATAGAACACCGCCAACCAGATGGTGGCCGTGCCGGGTGCGGTCCATTCCACGCGGTGGCGGTAGTGCGGCGGAATATCCAGGCAATCGCCCGGCGCCAACAGGCGGGTGTGGTGCTCGTGCTCGAAGCGCAGCCCCGCAGCTCCACTGAGCAGCACGATCCACTCGCCTTCGGCCTGGTCGTACCAGAAACCGGGCGGGCTGGCCTGGCCGCTGGAGACGATACGCTCCACGCGCACCCCTGGGCGGCTGAGCAGTTCGTCGACATGTTCGGCACTGGCGGGGTCGCAGGGCGGCAGGGCGGCCAGCAGGTTGTTCGGTATCATGGAAAGCCTCGCTGTGAAGGTGTGATGCCACTATGGACGCAAATGCCATGCAGCGCGCTTCTTGACCCGCCCGGCCGTTTGTAAGAACTTTCCGAGTTTTGGAAGGTGGCCAGCAAATGGACAAACTCCTGGCAATGAAGATGTTCGTGGCCACCGTCGATGCCCAGGGCTTTTCTGCGGCCGCGCGCAGGCTAGGGCTGGCGACATCGTCGGTGACGCGCCTGGTCGATGCCCTGGAAACGGCGCTGGGTGCCACCTTGCTCAACCGTTCCACGCGTCAGGTGAGCTTGACTGAGGCCGGTGCCCGTTACTACGAGCGCGCACGGGGTATTTTCGAGGCGCTGGACGAGGCTGATGCCAGTGTTGCCGATCGCGGCGAAGAGCCAGTCGGCGTATTGCGACTGTGCTTGCCAGTGGAGTTCGGCAGGCGGGTCATCGCCCCGCACCTGGGGCCGTTCCTGGCAAGGCACCCGGCACTGGAGCTGGACATCGACCTCAGCGACCGCCTGGATGACCTTCTGGACGGGCGCTACGATCTGTCGGTTCGCCTGGGCGACCCATCGCCCAATGACGAGCTGGTGTGCCGCCAGCTCGGTCGCTTCCAGCGTTGGTTGGTGGCCAGCCCGGCTTACCTGGCGGGGCGTGAGCCGCTGCAGCACCCCCGGCAATTGCTGGAGCACGCCTGCCTGCGCTTTCGCTACGGGCAGAAAGCGCGGCCCTGGCGCCTGGCCTGCGGCCAGGAGAGCCTGGAGCTGGACGTAAGCGGGCCGCTGCGCAGCGCCAACGCCGACATGCTGCGTGAAACGGCATTGGCAGGCAGTGGCATCGCACTGCTGGCCGACTGGCTGGTACGCACAGATGTGCTGGCCGGGCGCCTGCAGCGGGTATTCCCCGACTGGCAGGCCAGCCCTGGCACGGCCAACAACAGCATCAATGCCCTGTACCTGCCCAACCACCGGGGTTCGCGGCGGGTGAACGCGTTCATCGACTTTTGCGAAAACTTACTGAAAAACGACGGGTAGTGTTGCGCAGAGCGCAAAGCCGCGTTGCGCCAAGACCGGATTCTCGGCGAAAGCGCGCATGGGTAAGGTAGCCAGCATATACCCCTAGTCGAGGAACCTCGCATGAATCCCTCCCTTGCGGCAGCGCAACCGGCAGCTGCCAGCCTGAGCCGGGCCCTGGTCGTGCTACTGGCATTCTGCTGCGGCGCGATCGTCGCCAACATCTACTATGCCCAGCCCATCGTCGGGCTGATTGCCCCAGACTTGGGGCTATCCACCGAGCATGCCAGCCTGATCGTTTCCCTTACCCAACTGGGTTATGCCCTGGGCCTGTTGTTGCTGGTGCCGCTGGCCGACCTGCTGGAAAACCGCCGCCTGATGGTGGCTACCGCTGTCCTGGCCTGTTTCAGTCTGCTGCTGGCGGGCACCAGCAGCAGTGGTCAGGGGCAGTTGTTCCTGGGTTACGCACTGCTGATCGGTTTCAGTTCTGTGTCGGTGCAGATGCTTATCCCGCTGGCGGCGCACCTGGCGCCGGAACAGCAGCGTGGCCGGGTGGTGGGTAATATCATGGGCGGCCTGCTGCTGGGTATCCTGCTGGCGCGCCCGGTTTCGAGCCTGGTGGCTGACCACTTTGGCTGGCGCGCGGTGTTCATTGGCGCCGCCGGAGTCATGCTGGCGATCATCCTGTTGCTGGCGCTGACCCTGCCGCAGCGTCGTCCCGAGCACAAGGCCAGCTATGCCGGGCTCATGCTGTCGCTGCTCACTCTGCTGCGCCGTTATCCACTGCTGCGCCAGCGTTCGTTGTACCAGGCGTTGATGTTCGCAGCGTTCAGCCTGTTCTGGACGGCCGTGCCGATGGCCCTGGCCAGTGAACACGGCCTGTCGCAGAGCCAGATCGCCGTGTTCGCCCTGGTCGGTGCAGTGGGCGCCATCGCTGCACCCATGGCCGGGCGCCTGGCGGATGCCGGGCATGCCCGCGCCGGCTCGCTGTTGGCGCTGATGCTGGCGCCGGTGGCCTTGCTGCTGGGGCTAACAAGCCCGGGTTACAGCGTGATCGGCCTGGGCCTTACCGGCGTGCTGCTGGACTTTGCGGTGCAGATGAACATGGTCATTGGCCAGCGCGAAGTGTACGCACTGGACCCGGCCAGCCGCGGGCGGCTGAACGCGGTGTACATGACCAGCATCTTCCTTGGCGGGGCGCTGGGGTCGGCGGTGGCCAGCGCGTTGTTCAGCCAGTTTGGCTGGCAGGGGGTGGCGCTGGTGGGGGCAGGCTTGCCGGGTGTTGCGTTACTGGTCTTCCTGCTGAAGGCCCGGCGAGCCTGAACAGGGAGCGTGCTATCGGCCAAGCGGCAGCGCCACGCCAATCAAGGCGAACAGGCTGCCGCAGCAGCGATTGAAACCCTTGCCGCCCTTGGCCAGCCAAGGGCGAATGCGAAATGCCAGGCGCGCCAGCAGGTACTCGACCAGGAACTCGACGCTGGCGAAGGTCGCCGCCATTACCACGAACTGCAGCACCAGCCCACGCTGTGGGTCGATGAATTGTGGCAGGAAGGCACCATAGAACAGCAGCACCTTGGGGTTGGCCATGGCCGACAGCAGGCCTTGGCGGAACAACCCGGCATTGCCGAGCCGCGCGCTGCGCTCGGTCAGCTCCAATTGCAGGCCGGGGCTGCGCCACAGCTGGATACCCAGCCAGATCAGATAGGCGCCACCCACCCACTTCAAAACGCCCAACACCGAAGCCGAGGTTTGTAGCAGCGCGCTGAGGCCGAACATGGCCAGGGCGATCAAGGCGCTGAAGCCAAACACCCCGCCCACGATGGTGAACAACGTTCGCCGCGCGCCATACAGGGCGCCATGTGTCAGCGCCAACAGGCTGTTGGGCCCTGGGGTCAGCGACAGGCCGATGCTGGCCAGCAGGTAGATGAGCCATGTGTCGAGGGCCATGTTGGAAATGCCTGGTGATGTGGGGATGCCAGTCTAGGGCCTGATGATCCGGCTGATAGAGTATGATCTGGACATTTAATGGTCGTTTATGGACTCGCTGACATGCAGCCCGACATTCGCCTGCTGATCCTGCCGTTACCGGATTTTGCCCTGCTGCCGTTTGGCGCCTTTCTCGACAAATTGCGCTTCAGCGCCGACGACGAGGACTACAGCCAGCAGCGCTATTGCAGCTGGACCGTGGCCGGGCTCAGCCTTGACCCGGTGCAATCAAGCAGTGGTGCGGTGCTGCAGGTCGAGGCGATTGCCAGCCAGCTCGACCTGAGCAGTTTCGACTACCTGGTGGTGTTCGGCGGTCGCAATGCCATGGCCACTGCCGCGCTGGCGCCACGCTATCAGGCGCTGCTGCACCAGGCCGGCAAGGCCGGTGTGAAGCTGGTAGGGGTCGATAATGGCGCCTTCCTGCTGGCCGCCTGCGGACTGCTGCAGGGGCATGAGGTGGTGGTGCACTGGCGTCACGAAGCCGAGTTTCGTGCTGCCTTCCCGCAGCTGCGATTGCTGCGTGAGCAGTTGTACTGCATCGATGGCAATCGCATCACGTGTGCCGGCGGCACCGCCGCCATCGACCTGGCTGTTGCGCTGCTCTCACACGCTTGCGGGCGTACCCGCGCGCTCAAGGGGCTGGCCGATATGCTGGTGGACGAAACTCGCGACAGCCGTCATGCCTTGCGTTCGCTGGAGCTGGGCGCCGGGCAGGGGCGGCAGGTGCAGCGGGCACAGGCGCTGATGCGCCATCACCTGGGCTCGCCGTTGGCAGTGGAGCAACTGGCCAAGGAACTGGGCATCAGCCGGCGCCAGCTGGACCGCCAGTTTCAGGCCAGCCACGGCATGAGCGCCAAGGCCTGGTGGCTGGAAATGCGTTTGCAGCAGGCGCGCTGGCGTTTGCTCAACTCCAGTCATAGCCTGGCGCAGATTGCCGATGAAGTGGGCCTGGGCGATGCCAGCTACCTGGGCAAGTGCGTGCGCCGTCGGTTTGGCTGTACGGCCTTGGCCTTGCGAGCAGGCAGCGCTTACTGCGGTGTGCCGAACAAGCCTGTCCAGTAGATCCCGGCATCGCTCTTCGGGTCTACCGCATAGGCAGCCCCCAGTTCACGGAAGTCTGGGTTCATCAGCGTGGCGCAGTGCCCTGGGCTATCCAGCCAGCCGTCGACCACTTTGTGCGCAGTATCACGCCCGGCGGCAATGTTCTCGCCGATTTGCTGATACAGGTACCCGGCCAGTTCCGCCCGGTCACCGGGTGTGCGGCCATCCTTGTCGATGTGGTCGAAGAAGTTCTGGTTGGCCATGGACCGCGTGTGGTTGGCAGCCACCCCGGCCAGTACTGTGCTCCAGCTCAGTGGCGGGGCGGCGGCAAAGGGTTGGCCACCGCATTGGCGTGGCACCTTGCGCGCAGCGTTGATCTCCTGCAGCACTTTCTGCCCCTCGGCTTGCCAGTCACCCAGGCGGCCGCTGAGCAACGGCCGGGCCAGCACGATGCGCCAGTCGCGGCCCTCCTGGCTGACGCCGATATCGACGAATTGCGGGTCGAGCACTACCTGGCAGAAGCTTTCCTCGATGGCATGCATGGCGGCGCGCGCATCGCGCGGGCCCGACAGGCTGATGGCCTGGACGTTGACCATGGGGTAGGCCGCGCGGGTCATGGCCTGTTGCAAGTCGCGGGTGCCTTCTGGCGACAGCGCAAGGCGAGTGTCGCTATTGAGCGGCGGCAGCTCCAGCGACGCCTCGCCACCGCAGGGCTGGGCCTTGCTGCGGTACACATTGATCGAATCGATCAGTTGCGCCTCTTCGCCGGTGACAGCCAGTACCCCGGTCGAAACGACCAGGCCCAGCGACAAGGCGGCAACGGATGACAGGACGCGCATGTGGATCTCCCTATGACTGGCAGCGTCGTGGTATGCGCTGCTCATCCTACACAAGCCGGGGGCTTTTGGCCCTAGCTCGTGCAAAGCAATGAAAGCGCCGGCAATCGTTGCTGGCGGCAAAAGAGGGAGTAGACCACTGGCCTGCGGAAAAGTGCGATGAATTGCTAATCATTCTTATCGAGCCCGCACGGTCCGCCGCGTTCGCATCAACGCGCCAACGCCTGGTTCGGCTTGTAGAACAGGAAGTGGGTAGTCTGCGCTGTTTTGCGATACGCCTTGGCCCAATCGGGGTGCACGGTGCGGTCGTGGAAGTACAGCGCGCCGCCGGTGGGGTCCTTCAACTGCTGGTTCAGTGCCTTGCGTGCGATTTCTTTGGCGACATCGTAGCGCTGGGCTTCCTCGACCTGATCCGAGCGCCCGTCGCACCACCAGGAAAACTGGCAGGCCTTGCTTTCCACGCCCTGCTTGACCACCCCGCAGATGGTGTCCGGGAAGCCATCGTGGCCCAGGCGGTTGAGCACCACGCTGGCCACGGCGGTCATGTCCTCGGCATCGGCGCCTTTGGCTTCCCAGTAGATGGTGCGGGCCAGGCAGGTGATGCTGTCATCCAACGGCGCCTTGCCAACCGGGTCGACCGCCTGCGCTTCGCCTGGGGTCAGTTTTTCAGCTTTTTTGGGGGGAGGGGCATCTTCCACCACCTTTTCTTCAAGCACTTCGGCCTTGTCCTCGGCGACGGCGGCCTTGGCCGGGTCGGCCGCATTCAAGGGGCCAGCGAGCAGTGCCGAGGTGAGGCCGAGCAGCATCCAGTAACGGCGCATGGGCAAGCTTCCGAAGGGTGGAGTGAGTCTCAGTCTAGCCAAGCGTAAGCATTAACACCAAAGGCAGGGTGGCGGCGGCCGCTACGGTCTGCAGGGCGATGATGGTGGCCATCAAGGGCGCATTGCCGCCCATTTGCCGGGCCATCACATAGGATGACGAAGCGGTGGGCAGCGCTTGGAACAGCACCGCCACCACCGCCGCCTGACCACTCAGGCCGAGCACTCTGCACAGGCCCCAGGTGGTCAGTGGCATGACCAGGAACTTGAACGCCGACGCCGCCATCAGCGGGCGCACCTGCTGGCCCAGGCGAGCGCCGCCCAGTGCCGCGCCGACGCACAGCAAACCCAGCGGCAGGGCGGCCTGGCCCAAGGCCTTGATCGTGGGCTCGATCCCGGTCGGCAAGCCCAAACCGGTGGCCCTCAGCAGCAGCCCACCCGCACAGCCGACGATCAGCGGGTTGGCGAAGATTGCCCGTAGCACCGTGAGCGGTGAACTGTGGCGGGCGCTGAAGCGGGCGAACACCAGCACGCAGAGCAGGTTGACCAGGGGGACGATGGCGGCATTGGCTACCGCCGCCAGGGCAATCCCTGCACTGCCGTAGATGCCAGCCGCCAGGGTGGCACCAATGTAGTTGTTGAAACGAATACCACCCTGGAACACCGAGGTGAAATCGGCGCCATCGTGGCTTACCGCCCCTTGATACAGCATCAGTAATACGGCGCCGGCCAGGGTCGAAAGCATCAGTGCGCCGACCATGCCCAGCACCGGTACGCCATCAAGGTTGGCGGTGGCCAGGCCGTGCAGAAACAGCGACGGCAGCAGTACGTAGTAGCTCAGGCGCTCGGCGCCGGGCCAGAAGCTTTCGCCAAGAAAGCCGCGTAGGCGCAGGAAGGTGCCCAAGGCAATCAGCAGGATGATCGGGAGCAGGGTGGTCAGCAGCAAGTGGAGCATGATCGACGTTCCGTGGTCGGGTACGCGAACAGACTACGGGTGAGGAACGGTCTGTAAAAACGTTGTTTTCTGCACTGACTATTGAGAAAAAATGCATTGTTGCAGCTTACGACTCCAAGGCTGTCTTCAGCACAGCACTCAAATGCCGTCGCTGGCTTTTCTCATGCTCCAGCAACACCACACGTCGCGTCAGCTGCGGCTCGCCAAACGGCAGGCAAGTGGCGGGCGGCAAGCGCTGCAGGTCGTCATCGGCCATGGGTACGATCGCCACGCCCAGGCCCATCACCGCCATGCGCGCCAAAGCTTCCTGGCTGTCCAGTTCCATCTGCTCGCTCACCTGCAAATGCTGGCGACGCAACTCCTGCTCGATCTGTCGCCCGGCCCAGGCGCGCTTGTCGAAGCGCAGGAATGGCTGGCTGGCCAGCAACTGCGGCACGCTGTGCCCGGCCAGTTCAGGGCTGGCGATGACCCAGAAGCGGTCTTCGAACAATGCAGTGAAGTCCAGGCTTTGCGGGTAAGGGCTGACGGGTTCGGTGGTGATCGCCGCGTCGAGTTCACCGTCCTCCACGCGTCGCGCCAGCTCCGCCGACATGCCCGAGGCCACGCTGATGTGCAACTGCGGGTGGTTGGCCTTGATCCACACCAGCGCCCTGGGCAGGCGCCGCGCCAACACGGTATGGATCGCCCCCAGGCGCAGGCGGCCGCGCAGGCTCGGGCCGCAGGCCAAGGCGTCGGCCAGTTCGTCGTAGGCAGCCAGAATGCTCTCGGCGCGAGCCACCGCCAATTGGCCTGCTTCAGTCAGGGCCACCTGCCTGCGGCTGCGGTCGAACAGGGGAACCTGCAACTCGTCTTCAAGGGTCTTGATGTGCAGGCTCACCGCTGAAGGGGTGAGGCTGAGCAGGTCGGCGGCGCGGGCGAAGGTGCCGTGGCGGGCGATGGTCACCAGGGTGCGCAGGGCTTTGAGAGACATGCGGGCGGGTCCAGGGTTGAACGGTCAGTGCTGCATTGTCAGGCCCGGCCGTTTCGCAGCACAAGGCTGCTCAGCGCCTATTACGCCCATACGCCTGGCTGATCCTGTCGATCACCATGGCCAGGGCAACAATTGCCAGCCCGGCCTGCACGCCCTGACCAACATTCAAGGTCTGGATCCCCGCCAGCACATCCTCACCCAGCCCACGGGCGCCGATCATCGACGCCACTACCACCATCGACAAGGCCATCATCACCGACTGGTTGAGCCCGGCCATGATGCTTGGCAGCGCCAAGGGCAGGGCGATGCGCCGCAACCGCTGCCAGCGGCTGGCGCCCAGGCCGTGGGCCGCCTGCAACAACGAAGGGTCGATTTGGCTCAAGCCCAGTTCGGTCAACCGCACCAGCGGTGGCAGGGCGTATATCAGCGTGGCGAATACGGCGGGCACCTTGCCCAGGCCAAACAGCATCAGCACCGGGATCAGGTAAACGAACGCCGGCAGCGTCTGCATCACATCCAGTACCGGCAGAAGCAACCGCCTGGCCAGCGGTCGGGCGGCCAGCAGGATGCCCAATGGCACGCCCACCAGCACGCACAGGCCGGTACTGACCAGCACCAGCGCCAGGGTTTGCAGCAGCTTGTCCCACAGCCCGAGCATGCCGATAAATGCCAGCAGCGCGACCAGTATTGTGCTGCGCACAACGCTGCGGGTGGCGTGCCAGGCCAGCAGGCCGACCAGCAGCAACAACAGCCACCAGGGCAGCAGGCGCAACAGGTTCTCCAGGCCGACCAGCAGTTGCAGCAAGTGGTCTGAGACGCTGCGCAGGTGGTCGCCGTAGTTCATCACCAGCCAGTCGACCAGGCGGTTGACGCTGTCGGCAAAGGAAAACTGCAGAGTCTGCGGGAAGCCGTCACTCACAGGCTGGCCTCGACCTTGGCGGCGATGTCCGCAGGCAGCCAGGTTTTCCACACATCAGGGTTATCGCGCAGGAAGGTCAGGGCTGCGTCGCGCGGTGGTGTTCGTTTTTCGCTCATTGCGGCCAAGGCCTGGTTCAGGCGATCGATGGGCAGGTCCACCCGTTCGAACACGCTGACCAGGTCCGGGTAGCTCTCACGAAAGACCTTGGACACGCCAATCGACAACTTCGCCGGCAGCGACCGGCTGCCCTTCGGGTTGGGGTTGCCGGCATCGGTGAGGGTGGCCCAGGCCTGGGCATTGAATGGTGGCTCTTGCAGGCGTACAAGCTTGTAGCGCCCCATCAGCGGGGTCGGGTTCCAGTAGTAGAACAGCACCGGTTGGCCACGACGGATAGCCGAGCCGATCTCGGCGTCCATCGCCGCGCCGGAGCCACTGCGGAAGTTGGTATAGAGGTCATTCAAACCGTAGGCCTTGAGCTTCTGGCTGTTGACCGTTTCAGACGTCCAGCCGCTGGGGCTGTTCAGGAAACGGCCCTTGTCGGGCGACTCGGGGTCGCGGAAAACCTGCGGGTAACGCTTGAGGTCCTCGACACTGCGCAACTGGGGTGCCAAGGGTTTCAGTTTGCGTGCGGCATCGCCTTCGATCACATAGGCCGGCACCCACCAACCTTCCTCTGCATTTTTCACCGTATCGCCCAGCGCGAACACCTGGCCGGCCTGTTCGGCCTTGACCCAGGCAGGGCTGCGCCCGGCCCACTCCTCGGCGATCACTTGCAGGTCATTGCGCGCCAGGGCCACCTCCATGCTGACGGTGCTACCGGGCAGGGTGTCGGTGGTGTAGCCGTAGCCGCGCTCCACGATCAGCCGCAGGATTTCGGTGGTGAGGGCACCGCTTTCCCAGCCGATGGCGCCAAAGTGGATGGGCTCGCTGCGTTCTGCCGAGGCGGCGCTGTCGGTGGCGGCCAGGCTGACAGCGAGCAGCAGGCTGGCCAGCAGCATTGGAAGTCTGTTCATCGGGGCCTTCGATTGCCATTGAGTGGATGCGGGCAAGTGTAGACGAGGCCCCTGGCGCATCGCCGGCGCGGTCGGGGGAAGGTGCTCCCACTGCCCAGGCGTGCTGCGCGCTGCAAAGCTGGGCTCTTCTGCTTGGCATGCACACCTGAAGAGGCAGCCCCGATGACGCTGGATTTACATTTCGTGTATTACCGCAACTTTCGTTTCGATGGAAAACTTCATGTTCGCTGTTACGGTGCAGACCTGCACAAGGTCAATCGCATCCGCTACGAACTTGAACGGGCTGGCCCCGACGGCCCGGTTTCATTCCCGGGAAAGTCCGTGTACTCCCAGGCACGCAGCGGCAAGCCGAGCGACCATGGATGCCCTGCCACGTTGCTGGCCGAAGAGGAGGCGGGCGTGTATTCGATCCAGCCCAAAGTCGTGCTGCTCGATGAGCATGCTCGGGCGCTGGGCCGGCCGGTTGGCGCAGCTGGCGTTATCGACATGCGGCCCTTGGTGCTCGACATAAAGGCTGACGAGGTCAACAGGAGCATCCTCGACAAGGTGCCGGTACCCGGTGCTGGCGGGCGTCGTAAACGAGCCGTGGAGCAGGTGCAGGGAGGCGACGATGGGCCGCAAGGGATGCCCACCTTGGCACCCGGCACACCGTTCCCGCCGGTTGTCATCGAATTCATCCCCGGAGGGCACGAGCGATTTCTCCGAGAGCTGGAGCCGGGCTCAGGTTCTGCATGGGTCCGCTACTGGCCGAACCTTGAATCGGTACTCGCGTTGCGACCTGTTCTGGACGAACAGGAACAGGGCGAAGACAGGCTCCGGCCATTGCGCGACCATTACATTCTCGACCAGCCAGCCAGCATGCTCGGTGACACCTACCTCGCCTTGCTCAAGACTTTGGCGGCGCGGGAGTATGTGCAGTCACTGCAGTTCATGCCGGCAGCGCCCCAGCCAAGCCTAATTTTGCTCGGCCTGGCCGGGCTACTGGCAACGCTGCTGACCGGCGGCGCCGTGGTGGCGGGCAACCATGCCTATGAAAATGCTCAAGCTACACCCGATTTCGAGCCGCGCCAGCATTACCTCGACGCACCTGGCCCCCGGTGGCAAGGGCTGAATGTGCGCGAGGCCTGGGCGCAGCAGGTAACGGGTTACGGCGCGCGGATTCACTTCAGTGATGGGGGGTTGCACCCTGATCATGAAGACTTGCGCGGCAATCCTGCCTTGAAAATCGTCTCGCTCGAACCCAACCATGATCCCGACCACGGAACGGCTTCGGTGGGAATCATTCTGGCTGCGGGCAACGGTATTGGCGCGACCGGGATCAGCCGTAACAGCGAACTGTACCTGTACAACAACCGCGCGGAGGATGCCCAAGGCAGCTTCCAGGCGCTCAAGGACCTGCTACGGAATGTAGAACCCGGCGACATCGTGGGTATCAATCGGCAGACCGCCCATGCCGAGGTGCTGAGCACCATGTTGCCATCCTTGCACGACAAGGCCTGGTGGACTGTCATGCAGCAGTTGAGCCGGCGCGGTGCCGTGGTGGTCAATGCAGCAGCCAATGGCAGCAGCAGGACGCTTGCGGACAAAGGCACCCGTGCTGGCGAAGGTGTCGACCTGGCCAACTGGCCCTATTTTGCCGACCATGGCGATTCAGGTGCGATTCTGGTGGGGGCCTGCCATTCGTATGACGGCAAGCCCCACGCCTACTCCAATCACCATTACCGTTACCGTATGCTCAATGCCTGGGGCGACAGCGTAGTCACGCTTTCCTATGGCGATTTGCAGGACCTGCGTGGTGAGGAAAGGGACTACACAGGCCGCTATGCTGGCACTTCCAGCGCCACGCCGATGGTGTGCGGTGCATTGAGCCTGATCCAGTCCTACGCCATGGAGCAGCACCACGTCTACCTCAATGGCAACCAGATGCATCAGTTGGTCATGGCGTCTGGCTACGACGATGCCATGCTAGCGGGTACCGAGGTGCTGCCGATGGGCGCCAGGCCCAATGTGCATGGCGCGCTGGTGCTGCTGGACCGCATCCTCGGCGGCGGCAGGTTCGCGGCCTGAGTCGGGGCCGGCAGGTGCCGGCCCCGCCCGGCTCATACGCGAAACTGGTCCATCAGCGCCTGCTGCTGGTTGGCCAGGCTGTTCAGCGACTGGCTGACCCGCGCCGACTCGTTGGCCTGGCCTGACAGCGACTCCGTCACATCACGAATGGTCGCCACGTTGCTGTTGATTTCCTCGGCTACCGCGCTTTGCTCTTCGGCGGCCGAAGCGATCTGCAGGTTCATGTCGGTGATCACCGTCACCGCCTGGCCAATGCGCTGCAGTGCAGTGACGGCCTGGCCGACCTGCGCAACGCCACTCTGTGCCTGGCGGTGGCTGTGGTCCATGGCGCCGACCACTTCCTGGGTGCCGTTCTGCAAGGCTTCGATCACCTGGCGGGTTTCTTCCACCGACTCCTGAGTGCGTCGAGCCAGGTTGCGTACTTCATCGGCGACCACGGCAAAGCCACGGCCGGCTTCACCGGCACGGGCAGCCTCGATGGCGGCGTTGAGCGCCAGCAGGTTGGTCTGTTCGGCAATCGAGCGGATCACCTCCAGCACCGAACCGATCTTTTCGCTGTTCTGCGCCAGGCCTTCGACTTCGGCCATGGCGTCGCTCATGTTGGCGGCCAGGGTATCGATGCTGGTGGTGGTGCGGTCGATCACGGCCAGGCCTTCCCGGGTGGCCTGGTCGGCGTCACGCGCGGCCTGTGCCGCCTGCGCGGCGCTGCGGGCGACATCCTGGGCGGTGGCGCTCATTTCATGCGAGGCGGTGGCTACCTGGTCAACCTGGCGATACTGCTGCTCCATGCCGGCGCTGGTTTCAGTGGCAATTGCCGAGGACTGGTCGGCAGTGCCTCGCGCGGCCTGCACCGAGCGTTTGACCTCGGCGATGGTCGGCTGCAACTTGTCGAGGAAGCGGTTGAACCAGCCGGCCAATTCACCCAGTTCGTCCTGCTTCTGGTAGGTCAGGCGGCGGGTCAGGTCGCCTTCGCCGCTGGCAATGTCCTTGAGCATGGCAGCCACGCCGAGGATCGGCCGGGTAACGCCACGGGCCATCAGCCACACCATGAGCAGGCCGGCAATGGCAGCGGCCAGGCCCAGGCCCAATTCCAGCAAGGTGCCGCTGGTATTCAGCGCGTCCAGTTCCTGCTTCAGTGTTTCGGCCGGGCCGGTCAGGGCATTTTCCGGTACATCCAGCAACACGCCCCAAGGTTGTGCGTCGGGGATCGGCCGGAAGGCCGCCAGCACCTTCAAACGCTGCTGGTCGTGGAGGATAGTCATCTTGCCATTGGCCAGTTTGCCTACCAGTTCGGCGCCCTTGGCCGGGTCTACCTGGTCAAAGCGCTGGGCCAGCTTGCTGGCATCGGCGCTGTAGCCCGCCAGCAGGCCGACCGGGCTGAGTATGCCGACCGTGGTGCGGCCTTCGTAGAGGCTGCGGCTGGCCTCCTGGCTCAGTGCCTGCAGGCTGTTGAGGTTGATGTCGATGGACAGGGTGGCAATGATCTTGCCGTTGACCGCCAGCGGGAAGACGATGCTGGTCATCAGCACCTGCTGGCCGTCGATGTCATAGAAGTAGGGTTCTACCACGCACACCTTGCCGGTCGTGCGCGGGCATACCCACCAGGTGTTGGCTGGCTGGCCGCTGGGGCCGATCTCGGTGTTGGCCATGTCATGCTCAGGCAGCGCCATGGCGGTCAGCTGGCCGGCACGCGGCTGCGACCAGTACAGGGCAAAGCGACCGGTTTCGTTGCTGCCCAGCTCTGCCTTGCCGGCGAACAGGCTGTCCTTGCTGTCCAGGGCGTTGGGCTCGAACACCAGCGACAGGCCGAGGAGGTCGGGGTTGGCCTGTAGCGCGGCGCGCACCTGACGGGTCATGTCCTCGCGCAGGTCGAAGGCATCGAGAAAGCGCTTTTCGGCCTGCTCGCGCAGGAACAGCACCTGGCGGGCGAAGCCGGCGCCGTACTGGTAGGCATCCATGAACTGGCGGCGGATGTTCAGCGCCTGCACTTCACCCTGCGACTCGATACGCGACTGCGCCGCCTCGGTCAGCATCTGCATGCTGCTGGCCTTGACCAGGTCCGAGCTGTGGTCCATGCGGTACAGCGACAGGCCGACGAGCAAGGTGACGATGCCGGCCAGGCAGAGACCGGCGAGCAGGGTGATCTTCCACTGGATGGAAAGTTGTCGCAAAGGCATGGGGGCGGATCCCTTGTAATAAGAGTGTGGCTTGCGACTGTGTCGGCGGCCTGGGTTTTTTCTTTATTCAAACGTTCAATTTAATTATCAGGTCCGCTGCAAGGCATTGGTAATGTGACGCAACATGGCGCTTTTGACATCTGCCGCCCACTGCTTCAGAGTTCGCGCTTTTTTCCGCCGTAATGAGGTAAGCCAATCATGAATGCAGTGATCGCCGCGGTCGGCATCATGCTGATACTCAGCCTGTCCCGCGTGCACGTGGTCATCGCCCTGATCATCGGCGCCCTGGTCGGTGGGCTGGTGGGTGGCCTGGGTGTCGAAGGCACGCTCAAGGCCTTCAACGGTGGCCTCGGCGGTGGCGCCACGGTGGCGTTGTCCTATGCACTGCTGGGCGCCTTTGCCGTGGCCATCGCCAAGTCTGGTCTGGCCCATGCCCTGGCCGATCGCGCCCTGGTCATGATCGACCGCCAGGGCCATGCCCATGGCGGCAAGGTCAAATGGCTGATGATCGGCCTGATGCTGGTGGTGGCCGTGTCGTCGCAGAACATCCTGCCCATCCACATTGCCTTCATCCCGTTGCTGGTGCCGCCGCTGCTGTACGTGCTGACGCGCCTGCGCATCGACCGCCGGTTGATCGCCTGTGTGATCACCTTTGGTCTGATCACGCCGTACATGTTCCTGCCGGTGGGTTTCGGCAACATCTTCCTCAACGAAATCCTGCTGGCCAACGTCGCCCGCGCGGGTGTCGACGTGAGTGGCGTCAATGTCACCCACGCCATGGCCATCCCAGCTGCCGGTATGCTCGTCGGCCTGTTGCTGGCGGTGTTCATCAGCTATCGCAAAAAGCGTGACTACGACCTGGCGCGTATCGAACAGGTGGAACAGGTGAGCGTGCAGTACAACCCGCTGACCTTGCTGGTGGCCGGGTTGGCGATCGCTGCTGCCTTTATCGTTCAGTTGCTGTTGGACTCGATGATCATCGGTGCCATGGTTGGCTTCCTGATCTTCTCGCTGTCAGGCATCGTCAAGTGGAAGGATACCGACGACCTGTTCACCGAAGGCATGAAGATGATGGCCATGATTGGCTTCATCATGATTGCCGCGTCCGGTTTTGCCGACGTGATGAAGGCTACCGGTGAGGTGAAGAGCCTGGTGGAAACCTCGGCCCAATGGATCGACCACAGCAAGGGCATCGGCGCCTTGCTGATGCTGTTGGTGGGCCTGCTGGTGACCATGGGGATCGGCTCGTCGTTCTCCACTGTGCCGATCCTGGCCGCGATCTTCGTGCCGCTGTGCGTGCAACTGGGCTTCGACCCGCTGGCCACGGTGTGCATCGTCGGTACTGCCGGTGCGCTGGGGGATGCGGGTTCACCGGCCTCGGACTCGACCCTGGGGCCGACCTCGGGCCTGAACGTGGATGGCCAGCACCACCATATCTGGGACACGGTGGTGCCGACCTTCATCCACTACAACCTGCCGTTGCTGGCGTTCGGCTGGTTGGCGGCAATGACCTTGTAAGGCGGGGAGGGCGTCAGCCCTTGTCGGGGGGCGGCGAGATGCGGTTTAGCACGGTGCTGCCGTCCTTGCTGCGGGTCAGGTAGACCGGCAGCACCTTGGGCAGGTTGTTGACCAGGCGCCCCACTTCACGGGTGTTGTAGATACCGCTGATGCGAATGCGACCGGTACTGGCGTCGGCCAGCTGCAGCGGTGCGTCGAGGTAGCGGTTGATCACCGGCAGCGCTTGTTCCAGGCTCAAGTTGTCGAGCACCAGCTTGCCGCTGCGCCAGGCCAGGCTGTTGCCGTAGTCGTCGCTCTGCTCCAGTTGTGGCTCGAAGTCGCCCTTGTGGTAGCTGGCCTGCATGCCAGGGCCGAGGCGATAGCCGCCGGCGCTGCCATCGCTGGACACCAGCACCGAGCCTTCCACCAGGGTAACCTTGACCTGGTCCTGGTACTTCCACACGTTGAACTGGGTGCCGGTGACCCGGGTTTGGCCATGGCCGGCACGCACGATGAACGGGTGGCTGCTGTCGTGCTGTACCTTGAAGAACGCCTCGCCGCGCTTGAGCGTGACCTGGCGCTGGTCTTTGTAGTTGAGGTAGGTGAGCTCGGTGTTGAGGTTGAGCTGCACCGTGCTGCCGTCGCTCAGCTCCACCGTCTGCATGCGGTCACTGGCTTCGAAGTGTTGGTAGTGGTTGGGCAGCCAACCCTGTTCCCACCCCATCCAGCCTGCCAGTGGCAGCATTGCCAGGGCAATCGCCGCCGCAGACGCCAGCGGCCGCCAGTTGCGCGGGCGTGCGGCTTGCTTGGCGGGCGGGTTGAAGTCGATGACGGTGGCGTTGCGCGGCAGCAAGTCGGCGGTTTGCCAGATTTCCAGCATCGCCTGGTATTCCTCGGCATGCCGTGGGTCGGCCGCCTGCCAGCGGGCGAATGCCTCGCGCTCGGCCGCCGTGCAATCTTCGGCGTGCAGGCGCATGCACCAGTGCGCGGCGGCGTCGGTGATGGCATCGTCTGGGCTGGGATTGAGGCGGTCGTGGTTCATTGCGGCTCCGGGTTTTGCGCATTCTACCCTTGCAGAAGGGCCCCCGAGAACCGGCGTAATGGCGAATGACTATCAGTTGTGCCGGTTTTTCGTCGGTTTTGCAACGGTTTTTCAGCGTCTGAGAACCCTTCGCGTACAAGAATACAAGCTGAAATCCACGGGGCTGCTGTGCAGCCCGTCGCGACAAAAGGCCGCCCGCACAAGTGACCGCATGTCTCTTGTGGGGGCGGCCCTTTGTCGCGCTAGGGACGCCAAGCGCCCCCAGGGCCTTTCAGAACTGTGCTGCCTCCAACCCATAAAGGCTGTCGCTGCCCGCTCTGATGCTGGCCTCCAGCCCTAACCCGCGCGGCAATACCCGCTGGTAGAAGAACGCCGCACACGCAAGCTTGGCCCCATGAAACGTTTCGTCCTCATCACGCTTGGCCAACGCCACCGCCGCCATTCGCGCCCACATATAGGCATATGCGGTAAGCCCGAACAGTTGCAGATACTCGACTGCCACTGCGCTGACCAGGTTGGCATCCGCGCCGGCCCGCGCCCGTAGCCAGGCGCTGGTAGCCTCCAACCGCGCCAAGCTTGCCTGCAGTGCCTCGCGGTGCAATGGCGCATCCACACTGAACGCTCGTACTTCGGCGGCAAAGCTGGCCAACGCCTGACCGCCGTCGGCCAGCACTTTGCGCCCGAGCAGATCAAGGGCCTGAATACCGTTGGTGCCTTCATAGATTTGCGCAATGCGAACGTCGCGCACTCGCTGCTCCTGGCCCCATTCGCGGATGTAGCCGTGGCCGCCGTACACTTGCTGGCCCAGCACGCAGCTTTCCAGGCCGTTGTCGGTGAAGAATGCCTTGGCCACTGGTGTCAGCAGCGCCACCAGGCGCTGGGCATGTTCGCGCTCGCCGGCGTCTTCGGCATAGCGCGCCAGGTCCAACTGTTGGCCAACGTAGGCGGCGAACGCCCGGCCACCTTCGGTGAGGGTGCGCATGGTCAGCAGCATGCGCCGTACATCGCCGTGGTGGATGATCGGGTCGGCAGCCTTGTCCTGCGCCTGTGGGCCGCTAGCGGCGCGGCTCTGCAGGCGCTCGTTGGCGTAGCGGGCGGCGCTCTGGTAGGACGCCTCGGCGCAGCCGATGCCTTGTATGCCGATGGACAGGCGCTCGTAGTTCATCATGGTGAACATCGCCGCCAAACCTTTGTTGGGTTCGCCCACCAGGTAACCGAAGGCACCATCGAAATTCATTACACAGGTCGCCGAGGCTTTGATGCCCATCTTGTGCTCGATCGAGCCGCAGTGGGCGGCGTTACGCGCGCCTAGCTGGCCATTGGCCTCGACCTGGTACTTGGGCACCAAAAACAGCGAGATGCCCTTGGCGCCGGCGGGTGCGTCGGGCAGCTTGGCCAGCACCAGGTGGACGATGTTCTCGGTCAGGTCCTGCTCGCCACCGGTGATGAAGATTTTGCTGCCGCTGATGCGGTAACTGCCATCGGCTTGGGGTTCGGCGCGGGTTCGGATCAGCCCCAGGTCGGTGCCGGCATGGGGTTCGGTCAGGCACATGGTGCCGGCCCAACGGCCTTCGTACAGGGGCGGCAGGTAAGTGGCCTTGAGCGTTTCGCTGGCGTGGGCATCGATTGCCAGGCAGCTGCCGGCGCTCAACGCCGAATACAGGCTGAAGCTGCAGTCGGCGGCGTAGAGCATTTCCTCGAACAGCACGCCGAGCATCTTCGGCATGCCCATGCCGCCGTATTCCGGGTTGCCACCCAGGCCGACCCAGCCACCTTCGCGGTAGGTGTTCCAAGCCTCGCGGAAGCCGTCGGGGGTGGTAACCACGCCTGCGTCGAAGTGCACGCCTTGCTCGTCACCGTTGCGGCTGAGCGGGGCGATCAACTGCGCGGTGACTTTGGCGGCTTCCTCGAGGATGGCGTCGGCGGTATCGGCGTCGATGCGCTCGGCCAGGGCGGGCAGGCGGGCCCACAGGGCCGGGGCGTTGAATACGTCATGCAGGACGAAGCGCATGTCACGCAGGGGGGCGGAATAGGTAGTCATCGTTGGCTCTTGAAGGAGGAAGTCAGGGTCGGCTCTTCGCGGGCAAGCCCGCGAAGAAGCGGCTGCGCTTTCAGAGGGCCTTGGCCCGGTCGCGCAGCATGTACTTCTGGATCTTGCCGGTGGAGGTTTTGGGCAGCTCACCAAACACCACGGTCTTCGGCACCTTGAACCCGGCCAGGTGCTCGCGGCACCAACTGGTGATATCGGTCTCGCGGGTGTCTTCCCGGCCCGGCTTGAGGGCAACGAAGGCGCACGGCGTTTCGCCCCACTTTTCATCCGGGCGTGCCACCACGGCGGCTTCCAGTACAGCCGGGTGCTTGTAGAGGGCGTCTTCGACCTCGATGGTGGAAATGTTCTCGCCACCGGAAATGATGATGTCCTTGAGCCGGTCCTTGATTTCGACATATCCGTCGGCATGCCATACGGCCAGGTCGCCGGTGTGGAACCAGCCGCCACGGAAGGCTTCGGCGGTGGCTTCAGGGTTTTTCAGGTAGCCCTTCATCACGGTATTGCCGCGCATGAAAATTTCGCCCAGGGTGTTGCCGTCGCGCGGCACCGGCTGGAGGGTTTGCGGGTCGGCGACCATCAGGCCGTCGAGGGTTGGGTAGCGTACGCCCTGGCGCGACTTGATCCGCGCACGCTCGTCCAGCGACAGCGCATCCCATTCGTCATGCCAGGCACACACGGTCACCGGGCCGTAGACCTCGGTCAGGCCGTAGGTGTGGGTGACCTTGATGCCCATTTCCTCCACGGCGCCAATCACCTTGGCCGGCGGCGCGGCACCGGCGACCATGGCCTGCACCGGGTGCTCGATGGCTGCCTTGGCGGCTTCGGGCATGTTGACCAGGGCGTTGAGCACGATTGGCGCCCCGCACAGGTGGCTGACCCGGTGCTCGCGGATCAGGGTGAGGATTTTCTGCGGGTCGACCCGACGCAGGAACACATGGGTGCCGGCCAGCGCGGTGATGGTCCAGGGGTAGCACCAGCCGTTGCAGTGGAACATTGGCAGGGTCCACAGGTAAACCGGGCGGTGCCCCATGGCCCAGGTCATCTGGTTGCCCAGTGCGTTCAGGTAAGCGCCGCGGTGGTGGTAGACCACGCCCTTGGGGTTGCCGGTGGTGCCGGAGGTGTAGTTCAGCGAAATGGCCTGCCACTCGTCATCGGGCCATTCCCAGGCAAAGTCCGGGTCCCCTTCGGCAAGCAGGGCTTCATAGTCCAGCTCGCTGACAGCGCGGCCCTCGCCATACTCCGGGTCATCCACATCAATCACCAGCGGCGGGTGTTCGAGCAGCGCCAGGGCTGCTTCGATGACGGCATGGAACTCGCGGTCGGTGATCAGCACCTTGGCCTCGCCGTGCTGCAGCATGAAGGCGATGGCCTCGGCATCCAGGCGCACGTTCAAGGTATTGAGCACGGCACCGATCATGGGTACGCCGAAGTGCGCCTCAAGCATGGCCGGGGTGTTGGGTAGCATCACTGCCACGGTGTCGCCACGGCCGATGCCACGGCCAGCCAGGGCACTGGCCAGGCGCCGGCAGCGTTGGTAGGTTTCCTGCCAGTTGCGGCGGATAGCGCCGTGGATGACGGCCGGGTAATTGCCGTATACGGCGGCGGTGCGTTCGATGAAGCTCAGCGGGGTGAGGGCGACATGGTTGACGGCAGCGGGCATCAGGCCCTGGGCATAGATCGACATGCGGTAATCCTGTAAGGGAGGCAGACGCAGCCTGTGCGCTTGGCCCCCGATGGCTGATTGTTAGCTCTGTTCAGGGTGCAGGGAGGCGGACGGTGGGCCGCTCCCTCTGTCGCAGTTTTACGCGAGTCGCTATGGTAGTAGGAATATCGACTATAGCAATATAGTAAAAATACTATAACAACGAGCCGCCCATCGTGGATAACACTGCCTACCCCTTGCTCGCCAAAGACCCACAACCCAGCCTGTTGCTGGCCAGCGATGCCAGCCCGCTGGCACTCAACCCAGCCCTGCAGGCCTGGGTTGCCGAAGGCCCGGCGCTGGTCCATTGGCTGCCGGCCAACTGTGCCGCCCTGGTGCGTGCCTGCCTGCGCCAGCATCGGGCGATCAGCGATGTCGAAGTGCAGGTCGGCGAGCGCATCGTGCTGTGGACGTTCATGCCGGATGACCAGGGCCAACAGGTGCTGGGCCGCTGTCGTGATGCCAGTGAAGAGCGCCACGGCGCACGTGAAGCCAGCCGCGCCCGGCGCCTGTACCGGCTGATCATCGAAAACACCACCGACCTGATTTCCCGGCACAGCCCCGATGGCCGTTTTCTCGATGCTTCACCGGCAGCATTTCGCCTGCTCGGCCTGTGGCCCGAGCAACTGCGCGGCATGCCCGTGCACACCCTGCTGCACCCGCGTGAACGGCGCCAGGTACTGCGCCAGGCCGCTGCCGCGCTGGACCAGGACGGCTACCACACCATGACCTGCCGGGTGCGTCAGGCCGCTGGCGGCTACCGCTGGTTCGAAATCGCCAGCCGGGCGATCCGCGAGACCTACACCGGCGCGGTGGTTGAGGTGGTCAGTGTGTCCCGTGACATCACCTTGCGCATCGAAGCGCAGGAAAGCCTGGCACACAGTGCCCGCCTGGCCACCCTGGGCGAACTGGCTTCGGGCATTGCCCATGAGATCAACCAGCCGCTGGCTGCGGTGGTTAACTACGCCAACGCCAGCCAGCGTTACTTGCAGGGACTGGAGCGCGACCCGCAAGCCCGCGAGCGGGTAGGCCAGGGCCTGCAGCGCATCAGCGAGCAGGCCACTCATGCCGCCGAAGTGATCCGCCGCCTGCGCGCCTTTCTACGCAAGGGACCGCGACGCCTGCAGGCACTGGACGTGGCCGAGGTGGCCGGCGAAGCCATGCGCCTGTGCGCCTGGGAAGCCGCGCGTGACCAGGTGCAGGTCGAGCTGCGCATCAGCGCGCAACTGCCCTCGGTGTATGCCGACCGGGTGTTGCTTGAACAGGTGCTGCTCAACCTGTTGCGCAATGCCATCGATGCCAACCGCGAGCTGCACGGGGAAAAACCGTCACGTATCCTGCTCGGCGCCACCCGCGATGGCGAGGGTGTGCTCGTCGAGGTCGCCGACCAGGGCCCGGGCGTATCGCCCGAGTGCCTGGATGAAATCTTCACGCCGTTCACCACCAGCAAAGCCGACGGCCTGGGCCTGGGCTTGAGTATGAGCCGCAGCCTGATCGAAGGCTTTGGTGGCAACCTGTGGGCGCGGGCGGGTGTCGACGGCGGTTTGGTACTGTGCTGCCGGCTGGCGGTCAGCAGGGGTTAGGGAGAGGCTAGGGTGCAAGCGAAAGTGTATGTGGTCGATGACGACCAGGGTATGCGCGACTCGACGGTGTGGCTGCTGCAGTCGGTGGGCCTGCAAGCTTTGCCGTTTGCCAGCGGGCAGGCATTTCTCGACGCCTGCGTGAACGATGCACCCGCGTGTGTGTTGTTGGACGTGCGCATGCCGGGGTTGGGCGGGTTGGCCGTGCAGCAGGCAATGCGTGAGCGTGGCCTGATGTTGCCGGTGATCTTCGTCAGCGGCCATGCCGATGTGCCGATCGTGGTGCGGGCGTTCAAGGCGGGTGCCTGCGACTTCATCGAAAAGCCCTACAACGACCAGTTGCTGCTCGACAGTGTGCAGGCCGCACTGGAGCACGCCGCGCGGGCACGCCAGGGCGACCAGGCGCTGGCCTTGGTGCAGGTGCGCATCGACGGCCTCACACCGCGTGAGCGTGACGTGTTCGTGCCACTGGTCCAAGGGTTGAGCAACCGCGAGATTGCTGAGCAGTTGGGCATCAGCGTAAAGACCGTGGACCTGTATCGGGGGCGGGTGATGAAACGCTTGCAGGCGGCTAGCCTGGCGGAGCTGGTGGGCATGGCGATTGCCTGCGGGGCGGTCGAGGCGTTGGGCCTGCAAGCGCGCTAGCCGCTTTTGCACGGCCCCTTGCTGGAGCGGCGTATGCCGTAGAAATCATGAAATTTTTCATAGCTAGCTAATCAAAGCTTTGACATTCACTGCCTAGGCAGTAATATTTTTACACAATTACCCGAGCAGTCTTCGATGGCCCATTTCTCTCCCGAAAACTTCCAGACCTGCGCCATCGGCATGTTGCTTGGCCGTGCGGCGATCCTGAAGGACCGCATTCTCGACTGGCACCTCGAATCAGAGGGCGTCACCGCCGCGCAGTTCAAGGTGTTGATCATCGTCACCCAGTACCAGGTGGATACCCCGGCCGAGTTGTGCCGCTACTTGGGCCTGGACAGCGGTTCGATGACCCGCATGCTCGACCGCCTCGAGCAGAAGGAGCTGATCGTGCGCAACCGTTGCGCCGACGACCGGCGCTTGGTGCGCCTGGCGCTCACGGCCGACGGCCAGCGTCTGGCCGACCGCCTGCCAGAAATAGGCGCCGCCGCGATGAACGAGTTGTGCGGCGTGCTGGCACCTGAAGAGCTCAAGACCCTGGAAGGCCTGCTGGCCAAGGTGCTGCTCGGTGCTGGCGACCCGTTGACGATCCGCCGTTTCGGCGACCGTTGAACCCTGTCACGAATTATCCAAGGTATTGTCATGGCCACTCCCGCAGACACCCCGACTCCCTCCGCCGAGCCCTCGCGCAAGCGCAAGGCCTGGCTGCTTGGCCTGCTGTTGCTGCTGATACTTGGTGGTATCGGCACGTGGGCCTGGTACAGCCTGGTCGGCCGCTGGCACGAAAGCACCGACGATGCCTACGTCAATGGCAACGTCGTGGAAATCACCCCACTGGTCACCGGCACTGTGACCAGCATCGGAGCCGATGACGGCGACCTGGTCCATGCCGGCCAGGTGTTGCTGCAATTCGACCCAGCCGACAGCGAGGTGGCCTTGCAGTCCGCCGAAGCCAAGCTGGCGCGCAGTGTGCGCCAGGTCCGCGGGCTGTACAGCAACGTCGACTCGCTCAAAGCCCAGCTGGAAACGCGCCAGGCCGAACTGCGCAAGGCGCAGCAGGACTTCAACCGGCGCAAGGTGCTGGCCGACAGCGGTGCGATTGCCGCAGAAGAGCTGTCCCATGCCCGCGACGACTTGAGCGTGGCCCAGGCCGCCGTCAACAGTGCACGCCAGCAACTCAGCACCAGCAGCGCGCTGGTCGACGACACCGTGGTGTCCTCGCACCCCGAGGTGATGGCGGCCGCAGCCGACTTGCGCCAGGCCTACCTCGACCACGCCCGCACCACCCTGGTTGCGCCGGTCACCGGCTATGTCGCCAAGCGCACCGTGCAGCTGGGCCAGCGCCTGCAGCCGGGCACCGCGACCATGGCGGTAATCCCGCTGGACCAGGTGTGGATCGACGCCAACTTCAAGGAAACCCAGCTGCGTGACATGCGCATTGGCCAGCCCGTGGAAATCAGCGCTGACCTGTACGGCAGCGAGGTCAAGTACAGCGGCACGGTCGACAGCCTTGGCGCGGGTACTGGCAGTGCCTTTGCCTTGCTGCCGGCGCAGAACGCCACCGGTAACTGGATCAAGATCGTCCAGCGTGTACCCGTGCGTATCCACCTCAGCCCCGACCAGCTCAAGGACCACCCGCTGCGGATCGGCCTGTCCACCGTGGTGGAAGTCGACCTGCACGACCAGAGCGGCCCGACCCTGGCCCAGCAGCCACCGCAGCAGGCCAGTTACACCACCCAGGTGTATGACCGCCAGCTGGTCGAAGCCGATAACCTGATCGCTCAGCTGATTCACGAAAACAGCGCTCCCGGCAAGACGGCGCAGCGATGAGCAACAACGCCGCTGCCCAGTTCACGCCGCCAAGCCTGCTGCTGACCACCATCGGCCTGTCGCTGGCGACGTTCATGCAGGTGCTCGACACCACCATCGCCAACGTGGCCTTGCCGACCATTTCCGGCAACCTGGGGGTGAGCTATGAGCAGGGTACCTGGGTTATCACTTCGTTCGCGGTGAGCAACGCCATCGCCTTGCCGTTGACTGGCTGGCTGAGCCGCCGCTTTGGTGAGGTGAAACTGTTCATCTGGGCCACACTGCTGTTCGTGCTGGCTTCGTTCCTGTGCGGTATCGCCCAGTCGATGCCCGAGCTGGTCGGGTTTCGTGTGCTGCAGGGTGTGGTCGCCGGGCCGTTGTACCCGATGACCCAGACGCTGCTGATTGCTGTTTATCCCCCGGCGAAACGGGGGATGGCCCTGGCATTACTGGCGATGGTCACGGTGGTGGCGCCGATTGCCGGACCAATTCTGGGTGGCTGGATCACTGATAGCTACAGCTGGCCGTGGATCTTCTTCATCAACGTGCCGATCGGCCTGTTCGCTGCCGCGGTGGTGCGTCAGCAGATGCGTACGCGGCCGGTGGTCACCAGTCGTCAACCGATGGACTACATCGGCCTGCTCACGCTGATCATCGGCGTCGGCGCTTTGCAGGTGGTGTTGGATAAAGGCAACGACCTGGACTGGTTCGAGTCATCCTTCATCATCGTCGGCAGCCTGATCTCGGTGGTGTTTCTGGCGGTGTTCGTGATCTGGGAGCTGACCGACCGCCACCCGGTGGTCAATCTACGTTTGTTCGTGCATCGAAACTTCCGCGTCGGCACCATCGTGCTGGTCGGGGGGTATGCCGGGTTCTTCGGTATCAACCTGATCCTGCCGCAGTGGTTGCAGACGCAGATGGGCTACACCGCGACCTGGGCGGGCCTGGCGGTGGCGCCGATTGGCTTGCTGCCGGTGATCATGTCGCCTTTCGTGGGCAAGTATGCGCACCGGTTCGACCTGCGGGTGCTGGCGGGGCTGGCGTTCCTGGCGATCGGTACCAGTTGTTACATGCGCGCGGGTTTCACCAGTGAAGTGGACTTCCAGCATGTGGCTTTGGTGCAGTTGTTCATGGGAATTGGCGTGGCGTTGTTCTTCATGCCGACCTTGAGCATTCTGCTGTCCGACCTGCCGCCGCACCAGATTGCCGATGGTTCTGGGCTGGCGACGTTCCTGCGCACCTTGGGCGGGAGTTTTGCGGCTTCGTTGACGACGTGGATCTGGATTCGCCGGGCGGACCAGCATCATGCCTACCTGAGCGAGAACATCAGCCAGTTCGACCCGGCGACGCGGCATACACTTGAGCAGTTGGGTGGGGCCAGCCCGCAGAGCTATGCGCAACTGGAGCAGATACTCAATGGGCAGGCTTACATGATGTCGACGGTGGACTATTTCACCATGATGACCTGGGTGTTTGCTGGGCTGATCCTGCTGGTGTGGTTTGCCAAGCCACCGTTTACTGCCAAGGCGGGGCCGGCATCGGCGGGGCATTAGCATGGATGCCAGCCTTCGATAGCTGGCTCACCAAAGTGTCATTTGGCCATTCCCCGATTTTCCCTTATTCTCTCAGGCATCAAAACAGGGGCGCATCAGATGCCTGAAGAGATAATGACCCTCAAGGAAGTAGCCGGGTACCTCAAGCTCGCGGAGAAGACGGCTTACCGCCTGGCCGCCGAAGGGAGGATTCCCGGCTTCAAGGTAGGGGGCAGCTGGCGATTCCGAAAGGCCGTCATAGAAGACTGGATTGACCAGCAAATGGTCAAAAATCGTACTTGAGTTGGGGTGGGCAAGCTTTGTTACTGGACAACAGAAATAACGGCCATGTAGGGAATACGCTGCGTGATCACCTCGCTGCCGGATCGAAGCTATCTGTGCTTTCAGGCCTGTTCACGATTTATGGCTTCTCAGTACTCAGAAAGGAGCTTTCCCGCATTGACGGTGCAAGGCTGCTGCTCTGCGACTGGGAAGGCTCACCGCTTCAGGCGCTTATCGGGGCGAATGCCGACCTGCGCCTGGTGAACCAGCTCGACCAGAAGCGCATCGCCAGGGAGTGCGCCAAATGGCTCGCCAGCAAGGCCCAGGTGCGGTCAGCCAATGCGGCTCAGAACATGTTCCTGGTCGAAGACGGCAGCAAAGGCAGCTTTGCCATCCACGGCAGCTCTGCCTTCACGCCTGCAGGTCTGGGTGAAGTCCAGGCCGAAACCCCGCTGATGAATACCGGTATCAACGAGCCGGAAACGACCAAGCAGCTGCTGTCCTGGTTCAACTCTGTCTGGGCGGATACCCCTAAAGCCCGCGACATCAAGGACGAGCTCCTTGAGAAGTTGGAATTCATCGCCGCCGACCAGCCGGGCGATTTCATCTATTTCCTGACGCTCTACAACCTTTTCAAAGACTTCCTCGAAGACATCGACGAAGAGCGCATCATCAAGACCAAGACAGGTTTCAAGGACACCCTTGTCTGGAACAAGCTCTACAAGTTCCAGAAGGACGGCGTGCTCGGTGCCATCGACAAGCTCGAAAAGCACAATGGCTGCATCATTGCCGACAGCGTCGGCCTCGGTAAGACGTTTGAAGCGCTGGCCGTCATCAAGTATTACGAGTTACGCAATGACCGTGTGCTGGTGCTGTGTCCCAAGAAGCTCCGGGACAACTGGACGATCTATACCGTCAACGACAAACGCAACCTGCTGGCCCAGGACCGCTTCAACTACGACGTCCTGAACCATACCGACCTGTCTCGCCCGAAAGGTAGCTCCGGTGAGATCAATCTTGAAACCCTGAACTGGGGAAATTACGACCTCGTCGTCATCGACGAGTCGCACAACTTCCGCAACAACAACCCCACCAAAGGCAGCAAAAACCGCTATAGCCGCCTGATGGAAGACATTATCCAGTCAGGTGTGAAAACCAGGGTGCTGATGCTCTCCGCTACGCCGGTGAACAACCGCATGAACGACCTGAAGAACCAGGTCGCCTTCATCACCGAAGGGCGAGACGATGCCTTCAGCGATGTTGGCATCAAAAATGTGGAAAGCACGCTGCGCCTGGCCCAGAAGCAGTTCAACCAATGGGTCAAGCAACCGCCTGAAAGCCGTAGCGTAGCGTCCTTGCTGGATACGATGAGCTTTGACTATTTCAAGTTGCTCGATGTCGTCACCATTGCGCGCTCCCGCAAGCACATTCAGAAGTACTACGGTACGGCAGATATCGGCCAGTTCCCTGTGCGATTGCCGCCACAGAATATCTACGCGGACATCGATGCAACCCGCGAATTTCCGCCGCTCAAGGAAGTCAACAAGACAATCCGCAGGCTGTCGCTCGCAGGCTACTCGCCGATGAAATTCGTCCGTACGGACAAGAAGGATGAGTACGCCCGGCGCTATGACAACGCTGTGGGCGAAGGCAAGAGTGTGTTCAAGCAAGTCGACCGAGAAGAGAGCCTGATCCACCTGATGCGGGTGAACCTGCTCAAACGCATGGAAAGCTCGATCAGCTCGTTCACGCTCACCTCGCAAAAACTGCTGGCGCAGGTGGAAGCGCTGCTGCAGAAGATCGACGCTCATGAAAGCGGCGACATCGAAGCGCTGAATATCGAGGATATTCACGACTTTGAAATGGACTCGCCCGAACTTGAGCCCTTCATGATCGGCAACAAGACCCGCGTCCTGCTCCAGGACATGGATCTAATCCGGTTCAGGCAGGAGCTGGAGGCGGACAGGGTCTTCCTGACCACTATCGTCCAGTCCGCGCAAACCGTGGACGCGCCACGCGATGCCAAGCTTGAAAGGCTTAAAGAAGTCATTTCACAAAAAGTCCGGGAGCCCCTCAACCCCGGAAACAAGAAGGTCATTGTCTTCACGGCCTTTGCCGATACCGCAAGGTATCTCTATACCCACCTTGCCGATTGGGCTAAGGACGAACTTGGTATCCACAGTGCGCTCATCACAGGCGGGGGGACCAACAAGACGACCTTTGCCGGAGCGGGCTCGGATCTGAACAACCTGCTGACGGCTTTCTCCCCTGTGTCTAAGGAGCGCGGAAAGATTGATCCCGACGCAAAGACGGAGATTGACCTGCTGATTGCCACCGACTGCATCAGCGAGGGACAGAACCTCCAGGACTGCGACACGCTCATCAACTACGACATTCACTGGAACCCGGTCAGGATCATCCAGCGCTTTGGTCGCGTTGATCGCCTGGGCTCGAAAAACACCAGAATCCAACTCATCAACTTCTGGCCGAATATGGAGCTGGACGAGTACATCAACCTGGAAGCCCGCGTGGCAGGCCGCATGATGCTTCTGGATGTCTCGGCCACGGGCGAGGAAAACGTCATCGATGCCAACGCCCAGGAAATGAACGACCTGGAATATCGCCGCAGGCAGCTTCAGCAACTCAAAGATGCTGTGGTCGATCTGGAAGATATGGCGGGTGGCGTGTCCATCACCGACTTGACCTTGAACGACTTCCGCATGGACCTTTCAGGCTACATGAAGAAGGGCCTGCACAAGCTGGCAGCGGCTCCTCACGGCCTTTATGCCGCCGTCACCATTGATGCCGACCTCAAAGCGGATGGCCTCAAGCCCGGCGTCATTTTCTGCCTGAAGAGCATCCGGGATGGTCATCGCGCTGTTCAGGTGGACGAGAACTATCCGCTCGCGCCGTTCTTCCTGGTCTATGTCACGGACGAAGCCGTCGTTGAACTCAACTTCACGCAAAGCAAGAAGGTGCTCGACCTGCTGAAGAAGCACGGTCTCTCGGCATCTGCCGTTGATGAGGATGCAACCGGGCAGATAAACGACCGTACCCGGAACGGCTCCGAAATGGCGCAGTTCCAGCAGCTGCTGGCCGTTGCGGTTGATAGCATTGCAGGCAAAAGCGAAGAGAAGGGCGTACAAAGCCTCTTTACCAGAGGTGGCACGGTGCTGACCGCCACCAGCAGCCAGGGCATCGAGGATTTCGCTGTTGTCACCTACCTCATCATCACGGACGCTCCTTAAAGGCTAAGGACATGCTATGACACCAGGTTCGCTGGAAGCCTTCATCGAACATCTTTCAATTCCCAGATCCTGTGAATTGAACAAACCCGTTTTCAAGAAGCTCTTTCTTGAAAACGGTATCCTCGATATCGCCGATAAAACGGCCTTGAAGGATGACGTCGACAAAATCCGTTGGCGCTACACCCTGAAGCCCGCCACGATCAACATTGCGGGCTATGTTGATAGCGAGCGCGACTTCTCTGAAATCGCGGTGCTTCAGGTCGATCTGACTTCGGCCAAGCGGCTGAAGCGGATCGCGAACTTTATGCAGCGGTCTATCCCATACCCGCTCATTCTGCTGTTCACGCAGGGCAACGAGGTTTGCCTAAGCGTGTCCGACAAGCGCATCAACCAGGCTGACAAGGAAAAATGGGTGGTCGAGGATATCCTCTACACGGACTGGATAGACCTGGCCGCGCCCACGGCTGTGCAGGCAGACTTCTTGAAAGACTGCCATATCAACAGCTTTTCCTTTGTCAATTTTCTCTGTTTCTATAAAAGCCTGACTGATCGTGTCATAGCTATTAATTGCGCCAGCCACAGTGGACGCTATGCACAGGCTGCGGCCGATGATCTCGAAAGCACACCAAGCGGGGGCCGTCTTGAACGGCTCCGCGAGCTTGAAAAGCTCAGCCTGCAAAAGGCAGAGATCGCCAACAAGCTTAAAAAAGAGAAGCAGATGGGGCGACAGGTTGAGCTGAACACCAAGATCAAACAGATCAATGATGTTATTGAAAGAATTAGAGAGACCATTTGATGAATAAGCCAGCTCTTGAGCGAGTGACCCTGCAGGACGGTGAGAGCGCCAATGTTGTCAATGACAACATCGAACAGCTCAAAAATCTGCTTCCTGAAGCCTTCGGAGAAGGTGGAGTAAATTTTGATACCTTGCGGCAGTTGCTGGGTGATGCAGGGGTCATCGACGAAGGTGAGGAGAAGTACGGCCTGAACTGGCACGGCAAGAAGAAGGCGCGCCAAATAGCGCTAACGCCGTCGACGGGGACGTTGCTGCCATGCCCGAGTGAAAGTATCGATTGGAACACGACCAAGAATATCTTTATTGAGGGTGATAACCTTGAGGTGCTGAAACTCCTGCAAAAGAGCTATGCAGGCAAGGTCAAGATGATATTCATTGATCCGCCCTACAATACCGGAAATGAATTCATTTATCCTGATAACTACCAGGATAATCTGGATACGTATCTTCAGTACACGGGGCAAAAGAGCAGTGAGGGCTTGAAGTTATCCAGCAATGCTGAGGGCTCTGGTCGGTTTCATACAAATTGGCTCAACATGATGTACCCAAGGCTGAAGCTGGCGAAATCGTTGTTGAGGAATGATGGCGCCATATTTATATCTATTGACGACAATGAAGTGCCGAGGCTGAGGATGCTTTGTGATGAGGTCTTCGGGGAAGAAAACTTCATCACCAATATCATATGGCAGCACAGCGTCCAGCCGAAAGGCTATTCTGGCATATTTTCTGTGCACCATAATCATATTCTTATGTACAGGAAGTCTGAAGATTTTGAGTTGATGTCGCTTGAGCGAACAGAAGAGGACAACAAGGCCTACGCCAACCCAGACAATGACCCCAAAGGTGATTGGCGGACAGGCGATGTCAGGAATGCGCTGGACCGAAAAAATCTAAAATACCCAATTACAACGCCATCGGGGAAAATAATTAATCCTCCGGATAACGGATGGCGGTGGAGCAGGGAGACCCTCAATAGTAAGATTGATACTGGGGAAATCTTCTTCAGCGAAGATGAAACAAGGATTATCAGGAAAATCTACCTTGCTGACCTGGATGGGCGCACCCCCGAAACCATCTGGTTTGCAAAAGACTCTGGGACTACAAGGTCTGGTGTAAAAGAGTTAAAAGGTACGTTCGATGGCGACGCTCCGTTTGATACAGTCAAACCTACGGAGCTGATAAAGCGAATGATGAAGGTGTCTGGTGTCAAGGCCGACGATATCGTTCTCGATTTTTTTGCAGGGTCGGGAAGCACCGGGGCGGCTGTTCTTGATGTTGAGCAGCCCAGGTTCATATTGGTGCAGTTGCCAGAAGCTATCGACGAGAGCAAACCTCATGGCATTACCGCACGAAAGCTGGGGTTGCTAAATATATCTGATGTTACGAAGGAAAGGCTAAGACGATGCACGGCTGGCAAGGCTACCCCGAATTCCGGGTTTAAAGTATTCAAGCTTTCCAGCTCCAATATTCGGGCATGGCGTCCAGACCGTAAAGATCTTGAGCAGACGCTGCTGTCTCATCAGGAGCACTTGATTGATGGGCGTACCGAGCAAGATGTTCTCTATGAGCTATTGGTAAAGCGCGGTGTCGATTTGGCGGTGCCTATTGAAAGCAGGGTGGTGGCCGGAAAAGAAATCTTTAGCATTGGCTACGGCGTTCTGTTTGCGTGTCTTGACCCATCAATCACCCGGGCGGATGTTGAAAATGTTGCGCAAGGCATGCTTGCGTGGCATGGAGAATTGAACCCGCTCTCGGATACACATGTTTTCTTCCGTGACAGCGCATTCAGTGATGACATTGCGAAGACCAACATGGCCGCCATTCTTGAGCAACATGGCATTTCTCACGTGCGCAGCTTGTAAGGAGCGTCTCTGATGAAGCTGCATTTTGAAGACAATCTTGATTACCAGATGGCGGCGATTGCGTCCGTTATCGGCCTGTTTAAAGGTCAGGACGTCTCGCGATCTGAATTCACGGTGACCCACCGTCCGGATGCGGGGCCGCAGGCCTCGCTTGGCCTGGCGGAAAGTGAGCTTGGTATCGGTAACCGCCTGCAACTGCTCGATGATGATATTCTCGATAACTTGCACACTATCCAGCTCGATAACGGATTGCGTCCTGCTGGCAATCTTGCGAGTGGTGATTTTACCGTCGAAATGGAAACGGGCACCGGTAAAACCTATGTTTATCTGCGTACGATATTTGAGCTGAATAAAAATTACGGTTTCACCAAATTTGTAATTGTCGTGCCTTCAGTAGCCATTAAAGAAGGTACTTATAAAACGCTCAAAATTACGCGTGACCATTTTGAAGGGTTGTACCCTAAAGCCAAAGGTTACGAGTATTTTCTGTACGACTCTACCCGGCTTGGGCAAGTCCGTAATTTTGCCACGAGCTCGAACGTCCAGATCATGGTGACGACGGTAGGGGCAATTAACAAGAAAGATGTTAACAACCTCTATAAAGAAAATGAGAGCACGGGCGGTGAGCGTCCCATCGATCTGATCAAGGCCACCAGCCCGATCATCATCGTGGATGAGCCGCAAAGCGTGGATGGCGGTCTTCAAGGACAGGGCAAAAAGGCGCTGGATGCCATGAACCCGCTCTGTACTCTGCGTTACTCAGCAACGCACGTCGACAAACACCACATGGTTTATCGTCTTGACGCTGTCGATGCCTATGACCGGGGCCTGGTAAAGCAAATTGAAGTGGCCTCGCTTCAGATCGAGGGCGAAAACAACAAGCCGTATGTCAGGCTTGACTCCACGCACAATCGTAAAGGCTCGATTACGGCGAAGGTCGAAATCGACGTGCAGCGCGGTAAGAAAATCAGCCGCGAGATCCTCACCGTTGAAGATGGCGACGACCTCGAGCAGATCGCTAATCGCGCCATTTACCAAAACATGCAGATCGGCACGATCACCTGCGGCAAAAAAAACGAGTCCGTTCAGATCAAGGGGCCAGGGCTCGATGAGACACTGCTTCCTGATCAGGCCATTGGCGGTGTCAATCCGGACGAAATCAAACGCCTGATGATCCGCCGGACGATCAAAGAGCACCTTGAAAAAGAGCTGACCTTTGCCGCCAACCAGCAGCCTATCAAGGTCTTGAGCCTGTTCTTCATCGACAGCGTCGAGCACTACCGCCAGTACGACGAAGACGGCAATGCGGTAAAAGGCAAATATGCCAGGATGTTTGAAGAGGAATATTCCAAACTCGCGAAGTCCGACAAATACCAAAGCCTCTTCAACGAAATAGACCTGGAGACAAACGCCGCCGAAGTCCACAACGGCTATTTCTCCATCGACAAGAAGGAACGACTTGTCGAGACAGCGGAAAATACCCAGGCCGGTCGCGACAACTCCGAGCGCGCCTATAACCTGATTATGCAGGAGAAGGAAAAGCTGCTGAGCTTTAGCACCAAGCTAAAGTTCATCTTCTCCCACTCTGCCCTCAAAGAGGGATGGGACAACCCGAACGTATTCCAGATTTGTGCCCTGCGTGAAATGGGGACGGAGCGGGAGCGTCGCCAGACCATCGGGCGAGGCTTGCGTCTCTGTGTCAATCAGGAAGGGCAGCGCCTGCGGGGCTCTGACATCAACACACTGACTGTCATTGCCACCGAGAGCTATGAAGAGTTTGCTGAAAACCTTCAGAAGGAGATTGAAGAGGATACCGGCATTCGCTTTGGCATCGTTGAGGCTCATCAGTTCGCGACAGTACTGATTGTCAACGACAAGGGCGAAGCAGGGCCGTTGGGTGTAGAGCAATCCGAAAAAATCTGGAAGTTCCTGAAAAGCGAAGATTTTGTCGATGCCAAAGGCAAGGTGCAGGACACCCTGCGTAAGGCGCTCAAAGACGGTAGTTTCAAGCTGCCGGACGATATCAAGGCTGAGCTTGGGTGCAAGGCAGATGCTGCTGAAGAAGACATCCAGGGCATTTTGAAGAAACTCGCTGGCAGGCTCGATATCAAGAATGCGGATGACCGCAAAACCATCCGCACCCGCGAGGCCGTTCTTCAGAGTGAGGAATTCAAGGCGCTTTGGGAGCGTATCAAGTACAAGACGACCTACCGCGTCGACTTCAATAACGAGAAGCTTATTGCCGATTGTGCCAACGCCATTCTGGAGTGCCCGCCCATCACCAAAACCAGGGCGCAATTCCGCAAGGCTGACATTGCGATAGGCAAGGGCGGCGTGACGACCAAGGAAACGGACGCCTCTCAATTTACGACGATCCATGAGGATGACATCGAGCTTCCCGACATCATCACGGATTTGCAGGACAAGACGCAGCTGACCCGCAGCAGCATCGTCAGGATCCTCACCGAGAGCCGCCGCCTGCAAGACTTTGCCCGCAACCCGCAACAATTTATCGACTTTGCTTCAGAGGCCATCAACCGTACCAAGAGGTTGGCGCTTGTCGATGGCATCAAGTACAGCAAGATTGGCGACGAGCACGTCTATGCGCAGACGCTTTTCCAGCAGGAGGAGCTTAAAGGCTATTTGAAAAATACCTTAGAGACGCAGAAGTCCGTTTATACGCACGTCGTCTATGATTCGGCGGGCGTAGAGAAAAACTTCGCTGAAGCGTTGGAGAGTAACGAAGCCGTGAAGGTGTATGCGAAGCTCCCGGCCTGGTTCAAAATTCCCACGCCGCTCGGCACCTATAACCCCGATTGGGCGGTGGTCGTCGATGATGAAGAAGGTAAGGAAAAACTGTACTTCGTGGTCGAAACCAAAGGCAGCACCTGGTGGGGCGACCTGCGCCATGTCGAGGGTGCCAAAATCCGCTGTGGTGAAAAGCATTTCGAGGAAGTCGCGAAGGATGCCAACCCGGCACGGTACATACGTGCAGTCGATGTCAATGGCATGCTGGCGCATATCAATCAGGACTGACAGCCAGGCCTGGCGGAAAGTCGTTTAAGCCCGTTGATCAATCGGAATACTCCGATTGATCAACGGGCCGGATGCCTCAGTGCAGTATTTGCAATCCTTCGTTCTCCCGAAGTGATTTCCAGACACCGAGCAGGTATTTCCGCCGCTTAGATCTCCAGCATCTTGACCTCTGGGTCGTAGAAGGCCCCGATAAGCTCACGAGCCCCTGCAAGAGGCGATTGCTTGGAAATGTCGATGATTGCGCCAATGGCATTGCTGATCAGGGCGCTGTCACCGGATTCGATACCTTTGTCCAGTACCTCGAAAAAACCATGAATTGTTGCTGCCCTTTCCTGAAAGGTATTGGCCAGGTACTGCTCAAGCACGGCTCTTTGAGCGCCGATCTGCTCTAATTTTACATCCTTGAAGGCTGAAATGGCCGATCGTTTGGTGCCTTCAACCTCGGCGACCTTTTTGTATTCGCTCCAGGACGATACAAGCAGGTCAAAGGAGGACTGAGCCGCTTGCGTTGGAATACCCGGAGCCTTGCTTATGAGAGCCTGAATTTGCTTTTTCATGGGGTTAGCCCAAAGTCAAAATGCCAGAAATGGTACTTTTGATATTCTTGGCTGCTGAGCCATCTTCAGTAATGATTGGTATATCCAGTACTTTTTTCAGGCCTATGCCCAGCACCACCATCCTCTCGAACGCTTCAGGAACGCTGTCGTCCATGACTTTGATCGCCTCGAAGCGCTGAGCCAGCTCGGTAATGGTTTTTGCCATTTCAGCCGCATTCGTCCTGATTGCCTTCATTGCCACTTTCAAAACTTCCATTTCCGCAACGGCGGTTTCGACGTTGGCTTGGTATTCATGGGCTTTCGTCAACGCTTCCTCAGCTTTGCTTGCCATCATGAACCCGCCAATGGCGAGTGCTGGACCCAGCACGATCCCGCCCAAAGCGATCATGCCACCAGCCATTCCGAAACCGCCAGCGCTTAAGGCACCGCCGCCAAGCCAGGCCAGGGTGGCATTGGTCGCCGCCGCGCCAGAGAGTCCGGAGATCGCAGCGCCAGTAGAGGCGCTGGCCAGTGCACCTACCGAGCCATAGGCTCCGATTGCCGCCAATGCACCACCTCCAACGCCAGAGGCGAGGCCTTTCTCAATTTCCAAAGAGTTCAGCACCAGCTTCTCGTAGCTTTTCAGCTCCTCTACGGTAACGTTTTCGTTAAAGTTTTTTAGGGTGCTTTTGGTGTCCTTTCGCCGCTTGAGCGCTTCGACGAGATATTTGATCTGATGGCTGAACGTATGGACCTTAAGCTCGCCCAGTGCTGCCAACGCGGCTTGGGTTGCTTTGCGGTCTCTGTCCACCGCTGCAGAGGCATTTTTAAAGGTGCGCTCTGCATCCTCGCCCATTTCTTTGGCCTTATCAAAATTGTTGGATGCTTCAACTCCTTTGAATACGCCCGTTGCTGCCAGTGCCGCAGCAGCACCCCACAAAAGAACTGGAATTGGCATTCAAAATCCCTCTTGATCGTTTGAGTGAGTATTTATTTTGTTGCTGGTTTGAATGCCGATACAGGCTTTCAGATTGCCTGCTATATAGGCTTCTTTGCTCATGTGTGCCGAGAGATTATGTTCGTAAAAATCATCGACTCTGCAGATCAAGGGGCGGCGCGTGTAAATGCTGCACTCGCTTGTTGTGCTGTCAAAATTCACACAAGTTCCGTCACCGCGATTCAGGTGAGCATAGGCAGCTGATTTGTCCAGGTTCTTGCAGCAAAGCCCGCATTTCGTACAAGTGAATACAGGTGAGGCGTTGGCACCGTGTGACCCCTCAAGCATTTGTACGGGTAGCAATCCATCGCTCATAGCTTAAGCGCTTCGGCCATCGTGGTTGGTGATAGTGTTCTCAAACGCGATTACACCGCTTCCAACGGTATCTGCCACCGCTCGAAAAACTTTAGGGCTCTTTACCGTCATAGCGTCGACGCCGCCAATAACGTCGCAGCGTAGAACCTGCTGCCGCTGCGAAACGACTCTGTTTCAGCTGACCTTGGTCATTCCCATATACAGCCATTTCGCCTATTGTCGGCTCTCCCTCATCAGAACGATTGGCACATTCATGGAGAACGTCATCGTCATCACCGGCGGCAGCCGCGGTATCGGCGCCGCCACGGCGTTGCTGGCCGCCCGTCACGGCTACCGCATCTGCATCAATTACCACACCGACGACCAAGCTGCGCAAAACATCCTCGGCCAGGTACGCGCCCTGGGCGCCGAGGCCATTGCCGTGCGCGCCGACGCCAGCGTCGAGGATGAAATCATCCAACTGTTCCAGCGCGTCGACGAAGAACTCGGCCCGGTCACCGCATTGGTCAACAACGCCGGTACCATCGGCCAGCAAAGCCGCGTCGAGGAAATGTCCGAGTTCCGCCTGCTCAAGATCATGAAGACCAACGTCGTCGGCCCCATGCTCTGCGCCAAGCACGCCTTGCTGCGCATGGCGCACCGGCATGGCGGGCAGGGCGGGGCCATCGTCAACGTGTCGTCGATGGCCGCACGGCTTGGTTCACCCAATGAATATGTCGACTATGCAGCCTCCAAGGGCGCGCTCGATACCTTCACCATCGGCCTGGCCAAAGAGGTGGCAGGCGAGGGCGTACGGGTCAATGGCGTACGACCGGGCTATATCCATACCGGTTTCCATGCGCTGTCCGGTGACCCGGATCGCGTCAGCAAGCTCGAACCCGGCTTGCCCATGGGCCGCGGTGGACGCCCCGAGGAGGTGGCCGAGGCCATCCTCTGGCTGCTCTCGGACAAAGCATCCTATTCCACCGGTAGTTTCATCGACCTGAGCGGCGGGCGCTGAACGCGCCCGTCAATCCTCCAGCAGTTCTCGTACCCGCTCGGCCAGCACTTCCAGCTCGAACGGCTTGGTCAGCACCAATGTACCTTGCAGCAACTGGCCGTCGCTGAGCGCCGCGCTCTCGTCGTAGCCAGTGATGAACAACACTTTGATGTCTGGGTAGCGCTCACGGCAGCGTTCGGCCACCTGGCGACCATTCAGGCCGCCCGGCAGGCCGATATCGCTCAGCAGCAGGTCTGGCCGTTCGCCACGTTGCAGGTGGGCGAGGGCAGTCGGGCCATTCTCGAAAGCGTCCACCTGGTAGCCCAGCTCCTCCAGCACTTCGCCGACCACCATGCGCAAGGCCGCCTGGTCCTCGATCAGCAGGATTCGCCGTGCCGCCGTGCTGCTTTTTTCAAGTCGCGTGTCGCGGGCCTTGGGCGCTGGGGCTTTGGGTTGCTCATGGTGTCGTGGGAACAGCAGCTCGATTCGTGTACCTTCACCAAGTACGGACAACACGCGCAATTGCCCTCCCGATTGGCGCACGAAGCCGTAAGTCATCGACAATCCCAGGCCGGTGCCCTGGCCGATAGGTTTTGTGGTGAAAAACGGGTCGACTGCGCGCTCCGCCACTTCGGCCGACATGCCTTTACCGTTGTCGACGATGCTTAGCCGCACGTACTCGCCGGCAGGTATCTCCAATGCCTGGGCCTGCGCTTCGTCAATTTGCAGGTTGTCGCCGATGATGTCGATCAAACCACCCGCAGGCATGGCGTCGCGGGCGTTGATGCAAATGTTGAGCAGGGCACTTTCCAGTTGTGGCGGGTCGATGAAGGTCGGCCACAGCTGGCTGGCGAACTGGCTGTTCAGGGTAATTTCCGGGCCTATGGTGCGGCGCAGCAACTCTTCCATGCCGGCCACCAATGTGGCCACCTGCGTGGAGCAGGGTTGCAGGGTCTGCTGGCGGGAGAACGCCAGCAGCCGGTGCACCAGCGAAGAGGCCAGCTGCGCCGAGCCGCTGGACAGCTCCAGCAACGGCTCCAGGGCGTCGAAGCGTGATTGGTCCAGGCGTTGGCGCATCAGTTCCTGAGCGCCGAGTATGCCGCCCAGCAAGTTGTTGAAGTCGTGGGCGATGCCGCCGCTGAGCTGGCCCACGGCTTCCATCTTCTGCGCTTGACGAAGGGCTTCTTCGGCCTTGGCCAAGCGATCCTGCTCTTGCACCCGCTCAGTGATGTCGTAGGCGAACAGAAAGGCCCCTTGTATTTCTCCTTCATGGTCGCGCAGGGCGTTGAAGCGCAGCTCGTAATGGCGCGCCAGGGGCTCCTTGCCGAAGGTGCCGACTTCTACGAACTGCTCACCCGCCAGGGCTCGCTTCCACAAGGACAGGTTCAGCGCCTGACCGTGAAGCCCATCATCTATCAGATCTGTCAGGCAATCGCCGATTTCCGGGGTTTTCCCAAACAGCAGCTGGAAATCAAGCTTGGCCTGGCGGTTGATGGCCAGCCAGCGCATGTCGTTGTCGAGCACATGCACATTGACCACACTGTGGTCGACCAACTCTGCAAACAAGCGTCGCTCTGCCAGTGCCGTGTTCACGCGTTGCTCGAGCTCTTCGTTCAGGCGCTGCAGGGCTTGCTCCGCACGCCGGCGTTCGGTCACGTCCTTGAACAACACGGCTACCTGACGCTTTTCGGCTGGCTCTACGCGAAAAGTGGTTACTGATAGCACATGGCCGGTGGCGACCAGCTCCTGCTCGAAGTGCAGGGGGTCGCCGGTACGAAGTACAGCGCCATAGCGCGCCACCCAGTCATCGGCCTCGTCAGGCACCATCTCGCGCAGCTTCTGCCCGACCACGTTGGGAATACCAGCGTGCTTGGCGTAGGCCGCGTTGGCCAGCACATGCACATAGTCACTCAACGGACCGTGCGGGCCGTCGAAGAATTCGATGATGCAAAAGCCTTCGTCCATGGTGTCGAACAACGACCGGTAAAAGCCCTGATCATGGTCTTGAAGGCTGGCAAGACGTGCTTCCAATAGTGCGTTCTGCCGTTGCAGAGCTTCGACTTGTTGACGCAGGGAGAGCAGGTCGCGGGAGGGCATGCCGTTGTCCGACAAAAAGAGGAGAAGCAAACTTTAACGTGTTCACCTGCTGGCGGATAGACGATCAGCGTTGCGGCGGCGCAATACCCAGCAAGCGGTTTACCCGACTGCAGAAGCTCTGCAGGTCGAACGGTTTGGACAGCAGCTCGGTGCGGCTGTCGGGACGGGTACTGGGCGGGAGCTCGGCAGCGTCATAGCCGGTGATCAGCAATACCGGGGCGTTGGCCTGAAACCCTTGAAACGCCTCTGCCAGCTGATAACCGTCGATACCTCCGGGTAGGCCGACATCTGTGATGAGCAAGTCCGGTAGCGGGCCCGCATGCAGCGCCTCAAGTGCCGGGCGGCCAACGTCGAAAGCCTGTACTTCATGGCCAAGTTCAGTCAGTACTTCGACGAGCACCAAGCGCATGGCGGACTGGTCCTCCACTAGCATGACCCGCTGCACACGGGGGGCGGAAAGCACAACACAGGTTGTGGCTGGCACAGGTGGGTTGTCGGCACTGATGTACTCTTCCTGAGGAAAATACAGGTGAATGCACGTGCCTTGCCCAGCCACGCTTTCGATCTGCAACTGCCCGCCGGACTGGCGGACGAAGCCATAGACCATGGACAGCCCCAGGCCGGTACCTTGTCCGAGCGGTTTGGTGGTGAAGAAGGGTTCAAGGGCTCGCTGCATCACTTCGTTGGACATGCCCATGCCGGTATCGGTGACGCGAATGTGCAAATACCGCCCTGCGGGCAGGTCCAGTTGCCCGGCCTCGGCCACAGCAAGGTCACTGTTTGCACACGAGATGCTGAGGATACCGCCCAAGGGCATGGCATCTCGGGCATTGATGCACAGGTTCAGCAAGGCATTTTCCAGTTGCTGCGGATCGATGCGAATCTGCCACAGTCCGGCCAATGTCTGGTCGTGGAAATCAATGTGAGGACCGGTAGAACTGGCGATCAAGTCTTGCATACCGGCAACCAAGCACTGCACATCGATGGGTTGCGGCATCAGCGTTTGCTGGCGCGAGAAGGCCAGTAGGCGCTGTACCTGCGTGGCGGCGCGTATCGTGGTGTTGCGGCAAAGTTCCAGCATGCGCGCGGTGTCGGCGTGGCGTTGTTCGCGCAAGCGCTGCTCGGCCAGTTCCAGCGCACCTAGCAGGCTGCCCAGCAGGTTATTGAAGTCGTGGGCAATACCACCGGTCAACTGGCCGACCGCTTCCATTTTTTGCGACTGACGCAACGCTTCCTCGGCCTGGCGCAGGCGTTGCTGTTCGGCCGTGCGCTCGGTGATGTCATAGGCGAACATGTAGCCGCCCTGGATGCGTTGCTGAATATCGAGCAACGGGTGGCAACGGATTTCGTAATGGCGTGGTGCGTCAACGGGCCCGAGGGTGATGGTGTCGATGAACGCTTCGCCGGCCATTACGCGCGGCCATACCGGGGCCAGACGGTCCATGATGTCGGGTTGGTTGGTCAGAAACTGCGGTACGTGGTCGCCAATCTGCGGTACGAAACCTCGGTAACGCTCGAAGGTTTCGCGTGCCGTACGGTTGATGGCCACCAGGCGCATCTTGCGGTCGGCAGCGAATACATTGGCCAGGCTGCTGTCGAGCAGTTCGCCCAGCAGCTTGATGTGTGCTTGTGAGGTGTCTTCGCGCTCTGCCAGGCGCGCCTCCAGCTCTGCGACACGCGCTTGCAACTGGATAATCGACGGAGGCGCGTCTGGTTGCATGGCGAGGGCCCGATGAACGGATCGAGCAACTATAGTCGCCCCTCGGGCCAGTCGCTATCCAAACGAGCGAATGATCCGCCCAAGGGTTTCCATGGCCCGCTCGGCACCGTCGTGCCAGGGGCTGCCGTAGTTCAGGCGGATGCAGTTGCCGAAGCGCCGGGTGGGTGAAAAGATTGGCCCGGGAGCGATACTGATCCCTTGCGCCAGGGCCATGTGGAACAGCTTGAGGGCGTCCATTTGCTCGGGCAGTTCCAGCCATAGGAAGTAGCCGCCAGAGGGCTGGCTGACCCGCGTCTGCGCCGGGAAGTGGCGCGCGATGGCCGCCAGCATGTTGGCCTGCTGGCCTTCCAGGGCGTAGCGCAGTTTGCGCAGGTGGCGGTCGTAGCCGCCGTGTTGCAGGTAGTCGGCGATGGCCGCCTGGGCCGGCATCGAGGCACACAACGAAGTCATCAGTTTCAGCCGTTCGATCTTCTGCGCAAAGCGCCCGGCGGCCACCCAGCCAATGCGATAGCCCGGTGCCAGGCTTTTGGCGAACGAACCGCAGTGCATGACCAGGCCTTGGGTGTCGAAAGCCTTGGCTGGCTTGGGCGCCTGTTGCGAGTAGTACAGCTCGGCATAGACGTCGTCTTCGATCAACGGCACCTGATGGCGTGTCAGCAACTCAACCAAAGCCTGCTTCTTGGCTTCTGGCATGCTCGCACCCACCGGGTTCTGGAAGTTGGTCATGCACCACACGGCTTTAACCGGGTGCTTCTCCAGGGTTTGCGCAAGTACCCCCAGGTCCATGCCCTCGCGCGGGTGGACCGGAATCTCCACGGCCTTGAGCTTGAGCCGCTCCAGCACCTGCAGGCAGGCATAGAAGGCGGGGGCTTCGATCGCGACCAGGTCACCCGGCTGGGTCACTGCCTGCAGGCACAGGTTCAAGGCTTCCAGCGCACCGTTGGTGATCAGCAGCTCTTCCATGGGCAACATCAGCCCGCCGACCATGTAACGCAGTGCGATTTGCCGGCGCAGCTGCGGGTTGCCCGGCGACAGGTCAGTCACCACCATGCGCGGGTCCATGCTGCGGCTGGCGCTGGCCAGCGAGCGCGACAAGCGTTGCAGGGGGAACAGCTCGGGGCTGGGGAAGGCCGAGCCGAACGGTATGGTGTTGGGGTCTTTGATCGAGTCGAGGATGGAGAACACCAACGCGCTGACGTCCACGTCGGTAGACTCGCTGACCGGCTGCAGCGCCTGCGGCTCGCTGAACTGGCGCGGAGCGTGGGCGTTGACGAAATACCCGGAGCGCGGCCGGGCGCGAATCAACCCGCGCCGCTCCAGCAGGTAATAGGCCTGGAACACAGTAGACGGGCTGACCCCGTGGGTCTGGCTGGCGTAGCGCACCGAAGGCACGCGCTGGCCGGGGCCCAGCACCCCGGAGCGAATCAGTTCGGCAATGTCGTCGGCGAAGCGTTCGTAGCGTTTCATTCTGGCCTTCTGTCGAAGCCTGGCAGGCAAGGTGGCGTCAGTGTAAGGGATCAACGGTTCATGGGGGCGACGAAGCGACTGTGCGCCACGCTACGGATAGCGGGGTCGTCACGTTCGCTGATTTCAAAACTCAGCGTCTGCGAGCTGCTGGTCGGGCGTTCGGCGAGCATTGCCACCGACACCGGCAATTCGCTCATTTCACCCGCAGGGATGACCAATGCGGTGTTGCCCTGCAAGGCAAAGCCGTCGGCGTCCACCAGGCGCAGCTCATAATGCTGGGTACGTTCGGTCTTGTTGATGACCTTGAGCAGGTAGATGTTCTCGATCTGGCCCAGGGCGTTTTCACGGAACAGGCCGCGGTCCTTGATCACATCCAGCGACACCATCGGGCGCAACTGCAAGGCCACCACCAGCGCCCCGATCATCACCACCAGTGCAGCGGCGTAGCCCAGCAGGCGCGGGCGTAGCCAGTGAGTGGTACCGCCTTGCAGGCTGTGCTCGGACTTGTAGCCAATCAGGCCGCGGGCGTAACCCATCTTGTCCATCACCCCGTCACAGGCGTCTATGCACGCGGCGCAACCGATGCAGGCCATCTGCAAGCCATCGCGAATGTCGATGCCGGTGGGGCACACCTGCACGCACAAGGTGCAATCGATGCAGTCGCCCAAGCCCTGAGCTTGAACGTCACTGCCTTTCTTGCGGGGGCCACGGGTTTCGCCACGACGCGGGTCATAGGCGACTGCCAGGGTGTCCTTGTCGAACATCACGCTCTGAAAGCGCGCATACGGGCACATATGCAGGCACACGGCATCGCGCAGCAGGCCGGCGTTGATGTAGGTGGCGGCCGTGAAGAACAGAACCCAGAACAACGCCACGCCACCCAGTTGCAGGGTGAACAGCTCTGCAGCCAGTGGCCGGATCGGGGTGAAGTAACCGACGAAGGTCAGCCCGGTGACTACGCCAATGGCCAGCCACAGGCTGTGCTTGAGCGTGCGGCGCGCCAGTTTGTTCAGGCTCCAGGGCGCGGCGGCCAGCTTGATGCGTTGGTTACGGTCACCCTCGGTCACCTTTTCGCACCACATGAACAGCCAGGTCCAGGTACTTTGTGGGCAGCTGTAACCGCACCATACGCGCCCGGCATAGACGGTGATGGCAAACAAGCCAAAGGCGCAGATGATCAGCAGCGCTGACAGCAGGATGAAGTCCTGTGGCCAGAACGTGGCGCCGAAGATATGGAATTTACTGTTGCCCAGGTCCCACAGCACGGCCTGGCGGCCGTTCCAGTTCAGCCAGGCGGTGCCGAAGAACAGCACGAACAGGGCGCCGGCAAAGCCGATGCGCAGGTTGCGGTACAGCCCGGTGAAGCTGCGGGTATGGATGCCGCTGTCGGTGCGTCGCGGTTGGGGGCTGGCTGGGGCGGTGGCGATCTCTGTAAAAGGGATTCTATCGTTCATGGCTCGGTGCTCATCAGGCCTCGATCAGGCATGAGCACTATGGCCTTGAACCTGTTATCAGCACAGGTTCAGGTTTTGCGATAAAAACCATATCAGATTTACCGCTTGGCCCCGCCAGGCCTTAGATTACCGAGCCTGGCACGCTAGCCTTCAGATGCCTGCGGCTATCCACCGCACCCGCCACGGTGAGTGCGTCGGCCTCGGCTTCAGTGATCGGCACACGCTGGCCCGCAAGCAGGGCCACCGACATATGCAACTGTTCGTCGGTGATGATTTCGATATCAGGGCCTTCACCTTCGATGCGCAGGTCTTCGCCGATCAGTGTGCAACGGCGCGTGGTTTCGTCGACTTCAATGGGCATGGGGTGGTCCTCCTGGGGGGGGTTACAGGGTGGACCGCGGTTTGGGGCTGGTTGCTGCATCAGCAGGCTGAGCGGCACTTTGCCCTGTGTGCAGAGGTCAACCATGCAAGCACGATGTTCAGGCAGGGGGCACCACCGCGATGGACGTCATCTGGCAAGCAATCCAGGCCGAGTTCGCCGATGTCACCGATGAGCGCGAGGTTACACAAATCCTTGTGCGACTGCTGATGGCTGCGGTACTTGGCGCCGTGCTGGGATTCGAGCGTGAACACAAAGGCAAGTCTGCCGGGGTGCGTACCCATATGCTGGTCTCGCTGGGGGCCGCCTTGTTCGTGCTGGCACCCAGTATGGCCGGGGCTGACGAGCAAGCGTTGAGCCGGGTGATCCAGGGCATCGTCGCCGGGATCGGCTTTCTGGGGGCGGGCACCATCCTCAAGGGTAATGGCCAGGACACCAGCCATGTGAAAGGCCTGACTACTGCTGCCGGGTTGTGGATGACAGCAGCCATCGGTACAGCAGCTGGCATGGGCCGCGAAGCCACGGCACTGATCAGCACGGTACTGGCCCTGTTGGTACTGGGCACGATGCCGTTACTGGTAGAGAAGGTCGAAGGGCAGGATGAGGAGAAGCAGAAGGAGGAAGAGGGCAGGAAGCACTGAGGGGAGCCGAAGCTCCCCTCAAAGCGTTGTTGCCTGCTCTTTTTTTATTATTGGGACCGGCCTATTGTTGTTTTTGTCGGCTTGTCCTGGTGTTGCGGGCGACCCCCATGCGGGGTCAAGAGCAAACGTATTTTTTTGAGCGCTGACCTGCTTTCATCATGGCTGATCCGAACCTGGCTGCTGCTACCTTGAGGTAGTTTTATTGTTCTGTGCCAGACCGCGGGGCGTACCCCTGAAAAGCGTGTCGACTCCAAAAAAATCTGCTTGCTACGCCTCTGCCGTGTTGTTCTTGTTATGTCAGAGCCGTTACCTGTTGTTTTTATTGGGTGTCACATTTTTTTTGTTGTTGTACCGAAGATATAGCAGGGTGCGTGCCAACTTTTACAAACCCTTTAAAATCAAGCACTTAGCTTTTTTCGTCAAAAACGCTTGGCCTGAAATTTTGTCGATTTGTTTCCCTGTTACCCGATTTTTTGCTGTGAAACGTGGGGCGGTAACACTTCACCCACACGTATGTGACACCCGTGTGACTTATTGCGCGCTGCGCGCCCGTGCTACCCGCGACCCGTTGTCGCGGCCCAGCACGCTGCTGATGCGCTGGCCGGCGGCGATCAGCCGGCCCAGGTCGATGCCGGTTTCAATACCCAGCCCTTGCAGCAGGTACACCACGTCTTCACTGGCGATGTTGCCGGTAGCGCCCTTGGCGTAAGGGCAACCGCCCAACCCGGCCACCGAGCTGTCGAACACGCTGATGCCTTCAAGCAGGCTGGCATAGACGTTGGCCAGGGCCTGGCCATAAGTGTCATGGAAGTGCCCGGCCAGTTGCTCGCGCGGTACTTGCGCCGAGACCACCTCGAACAGGCGGCGGGTGTCGCCGGCGGTGCCGGTGCCGATGGTGTCGCCCAGCGAGACCTCGTAGCAGCCCATGTCGTGCAGGGCGCGAGCCACCGGGGCCACCTGCTCGGCACTGACCTTGCCCTCATAAGGGCAGCCGAGCACGCACGACACATACCCACGCACGCGCACACCATGGCTGCGCGCAGCCTCCATGATGGGCTCGAAGCGTTTGAGGCTGTCACTGATCGAGCAATTGATGTTGCGCTGCGAGAACGCTTCGGAGGCCGCAGCGAAAACCGCCACTTCTTTCACCCCGGCAGCCAGGGCGTCCTCGAAACCGCGCAGGTTCGGCGCCAGCGCTGCATAGGTCACGCCTGGGCGTTGCTGAATGCCGGCGAACACCTCGGCAGAGCCGGCCATCTGCGGCACCCACTTGGGCGAGACGAAACTGCCCACTTCGATATAGGCCAGGCCTGCTTCGGTGAGGTCGTCAACCAGTCGCACCTTGTCGGCGACACTGATGGGCTGGGCTTCGTTCTGCAGGCCGTCGCGGGGGCCTACTTCGACCAGGCGGACGTGTTTGGGCAAGGACATGGCGGGTTTCCTGTGGCGTTCAGCGGTTGTCTTTGTTGTTCAGGGTGGCGGCCAGGGCTTGTTCGCAGCGCTCCTGGGCGGTGTCCAGTTCCAGTTGCATCTGGTGAATGTCGAGCATCTGCTGCTCCAGCTGGGCACGACGCTCGGCGATTTTCGCCAGCATGCTGTTGAGCTGCTTGAGGTTGCCGCTGGTGGGGTCGTACAGCTCGATCAGCTCGCGGCACTCGGCCAAAGAAAAGCCGATGCGCTTGCCGCGCAGGATGAGCTTCAGGCTGACCTTGTCGCGCGGCGAGTAGATACGCTCCAGGCCACGGCGCTCTGGGCTCAACAGGCCCTGTTCCTCGTAGAAGCGAATCGCGCGGGTGGTGATGTCCAGCTCGCGGGACAGGTCGGAGATGCTGTAGGTCTGGGTGCTCATGCTGGGGCTCGGCGTGGGGTATGCGGCTATCCTGAAGGCAGGTTGACGTATACGTCAAGCAGGCGGCTGCAAATCAGTCAGGCTGCCCCGATCGCCGATATCCATTGGGCGTCTGCCCGCTCAAACGCTTGAACCACCGCGCAAAGTAAGTCGGGTCGGTGAACCCCAGGCTATCCGATAACTGCCCGATGCTCATCCGCGTGTAAATCAGGTTACGCCGAGCCTCCAGCAACAAACGCTGGTGCACAACCTGCAGCGCAGTCTGGCCACTGAGCGCCCGGCACAGCTGGTTAAGCTGCAAGCTCGGTACATTCAGCCGCGCGGCAAAATCCTCTACCGACAGATGCTCGCGATAATGCGCTTCAACCAGGCGCAAATACTGCCCCAGCAACAGGCGGTCACGCTCATCGCGGTTACGTGGCGCTTGCCCCAACTGTTGGCGGCGGCTGATCCATACCATAAGCGCGGTAACCAATGCTTCAAGCATTGCCGCGCGCGCCGGGGCATTGCCCTGGTACTCCTGCTGCAGGGTGTCGATCAGGCTGCGCAGGTGCACGCGCTCATGCCCCAGCGGGTAACAGGCAGGTTGTGCCAGCACGGTCAGTGGCGCACCCAGGCGTTGTTCCAGATTCGCTACCAGCGCAGTGCCGAAGGTCAGCACGTAGCCCTGGATATCGGCGCTGAAGCGAAAGCCATGCACGGTCATCGGCGGTACCACCTGGATCGCCGCCTCATCGATGGCACTGCGCACCCCCTCGATCTCCACCTGGGCCTGGCCGCGCTGCACATACAGCAATTGGAACAGCTCGGCATGCTGGTGCGGCTTGATCTCCCAGTGATGCAGGCGGCTGCGTGCCGGGATCGATTCGCAATGCATCAGGTCAGTGCCGGGCCACGCCTGGTTTTCGCCATACAGCTTGAACAACGGGACGCCGGGGAGGGTGGATTTCATCTGGGCTGACCTGTCCGTTAATCGAACGTTTTTTGTAAAAGTGCAGGTTTTGCATGGAATAGCACAGTTAACTGACGTTTTTTGCCAGTAAAAATGCAAGGGCAAACCCTAACAGCAGATGCGGGCCCACTGCCAGTCCTGGGCCGGCATCGTCCGAACAAGAGACAACAACAATGAAAACTCAGGTTGCAATTATTGGTGCAGGTCCATCGGGCCTGCTGCTGGGCCAGCTGCTGCACAAGGCCGGTATCGATAACGTCATCCTCGAACGCCAGACGGCCGAATATGTCCTTGGCCGCATCCGCGCCGGGGTGCTGGAGCAAGGTACTGTCGACCTGTTGCGCGAAGCCGGAGTCTCAGAACGCATGGACCGCGAGGGCCTGGTGCACGAAGGTGTCGAGCTGCTGGTTGGCGGGCGCCGCCAGCGCCTGGACCTCAAGGCCCTCACCGGTGGCAAGACGGTGATGGTCTATGGGCAGACCGAAGTCACCCGTGATCTTATGCAGGCCCGTGAAGCCAGCGGCGCGCCAATCATCTATTCAGCCGGCAATGTCCAGCCGCACGAACTGAAGGGCGAGAAGCCGTACCTCACCTTCGAAAAAGACGGCCAGGTGCATCGGGTGGACTGTGACTATATCGCCGGCTGTGACGGCTTCCACGGCGTCTCTCGGCAAAGCATTCCCGAGGGCGTGCTGAAACAGTACGAGCGGGTTTACCCGTTTGGCTGGCTGGGCCTGCTGTCGGACACCCCACCGGTCAACCACGAGTTGATCTATGCCCACCACGAGCGAGGTTTCGCGTTGTGCAGCCAACGCTCGCAAACCCGCAGCCGCTACTACCTGCAGGTACCTTTGCAGGACCGGGTCGAAGCATGGTCTGACGAGCGTTTCTGGGACGAGCTGAAAGCCCGTTTGCCAGCCGACGTGGCGGCAGACCTGGTTACGGGCCCAGCCCTGGAAAAAAGCATTGCGCCACTGCGCAGCCTGGTGGTGGAGCCGATGCAGTATGGCCACTTGTTCCTGGTGGGTGACGCCGCGCACATCGTCCCGCCTACCGGCGCCAAAGGCCTTAACCTGGCCGCTTCGGACGTCAACTACCTGTACCGCATTCTGCTCAAGGTATACCGCGAAGGGCGCACCGACCTGTTGCAGCAGTACTCGCCGCTGGCCTTGCGCCGGGTATGGAAAGGCGAGCGCTTCAGCTGGTTCATGACCCAGCTGCTGCATGATTTCGGTAGCCACAAGGATGCCTGGGACAAGAAGATGCAGGAGGCTGACCGCGAGTATTTCCTGACCTCGCCAGCGGGGCTGGTGAACATTGCCGAGAACTATGTGGGGCTGCCGTTCGAAGAAGTGGTGTGATTTCTAAGGGGCGCTTTGCGCCCCAGCATTTCAACGCCAGGCTTTACTCGTGGGCCAGCAGCATCTCCATCTGCCGATACCCCCGCTGCCGCGCATGCTCCAGCGCGGTCACCCCGTCCTTGTCGGCAATCTGCCGATCCGCCCCGGCCGCCAGCAACCGCCGCACGATCTCCACATGCCGCGGCCCGCCATCGCCCAGCACCACGGCCTCCATAAGCGCGGTCCAGTGCAGCCGGTTAAGGTGGTTCACGTCAACGCCGGCATCAATCAACATTTGCACGGTCTCGACATGCCCGCGCTCGGCAGCCGGAATCAGCGCGGTGCCGCCGTAACGATTGGTGCTCTTGAGGTCCGCCCCGTGGCGCAGGGTCAGCCGCAGGATGTCGTTCAGGCCCCGGGCGCCAGCATACAGGTAGGGGCTGTCGTCGATGTTGTCCTTGGCATTCACATCGGCCCCGGCTTCGATCAGGGCTTTCGCCGCCGCCAGCTGGTTGCCGTGGGTCGCCACCAGCAGGGCAGTGCGCCCTTGCTCATCACGGCTGTCCAGCCGGGCACCTTGCCCCAGCAATTGTTGCAAAGTGCGCACGTCATCGTGGCGGGCGGCGTTGTGCAGGCGGTTGTCCACAGTGCGGGTCTCGGCGTGGGTGGCAAGGCTGGTGCACAGGGCAAACAGCGTCGCGGCAATTGATAAACGCATGGGCTGGCTCCTTATCGACCTGGCTACATCCTAGAAAAATCGCGGCAAGGCTTGAAGTTAACTTTGCGCATGACCGACAGTGCCTGGCTGAATAGTTGAAGGCAGGAAGCAAGACGATGAAATTTTCTACGCCGCTGATGAGCGCTCTGTGCCTGGTGGCTGCCAGTGGCTGGGCCTGTGCCGACCAGGTGCTGCCCGCACCACCGGAGCTGGCCTCTGGTTACCGCAGCGGGCTGCAGCCGGTGCACGCCAGCCGGCACATGGCCGCTGCCGCCAACCCGCTGGCCAGTGAAGCGGGGCGGGCGATATTGCGTGCCGGGGGCAGTGCGATTGACGCTGCCATCGCCATGCAGATGGTGCTGACCCTGGTCGAACCCCAGTCCAGTGGCATTGGCGGCGGGGCGTTCATCTTGTATTGGGACGGCAGGCGCGTACAGGCATTCGACGGTCGCGAGGCTGCGCCGGCGGCGGTGACAGAGAAGCTGTTCCTGCAAGCCGACGGTACACCGATGCCGTTCCGGGCAGCGCAGATTGGTGGCCGTTCGGTCGGCGTGCCAGGGGTGCTACGTGCCTTGAAACTGGCCCACGATCAACACGGTAAGCTGCCTTGGCGCGACCTGTTCGCCCCGGCCATTGCCCTGGCACGCAACGGTTTCGCGGTTTCCGAGCGCCTGCACACGTTGCTGGCCGGGGACCCCTACATTGGCCGTTCACCCGCAATGGCTCGCTATTTTCTGGATGAACAGGGCAAGCCGCTGGCAGTGGGCACAACACTGCGAAACCCTGAGTTGGCCTACACCTTCGAGCGGATCGCGGCAGAAGGCCCCGAGGCGTTCTACAGCGGTGAAATTGCCGAAGCCATTGTGGCCAAGGTGCGCAGCCATGCCAATGCGGGTTACCTGTCGCTGCAGGACTTGCAGCAGTATCAGGCCAAGGAGCGCGAGCCGGTGTGTGGCCCTTACAAAGCCTGGCGAATATGCGGCATGCCGCCGCCATCGTCGGGCGGGGTGACGGTGCTGCAGACCTTGGGCATGCTCGAAGCCGTGCAACGCGCTGCGCCCCAGCGCGACCTGGCAGCGCTGCGTCCGCTGGCCACCTCGTCCCCGGCCCGGCTGGAGGCACCGCCACTGGCCGTGCATCTGATTGCCGAGGCCGAACGCCTGGCCTATGCCGACCGCGCCCAGTACCTGGCTGACAGCGACTATGTGCCGGTCCCGGTCAAGGCCCTGACCGATCCCGCCTACCTGGCCAGCCGCGCCGCCTTGATCGGTGAATACAGCATGAAGCGTGCACTGCCGGGCCGGCCGCAAGGCGCGGACCTGGCCCTGGCGCCTGACCGCTCGCCATTGCGCATTTCCACGTCGCACCTCAGTGCCGTGGATGACAGTGGGCAGGCCTTGGCCATGACCAGCTCGGTGGAGGCCGCATTCGGTTCGCACCTGATGGTCAAAGGCTTCCTGCTCAACAATCACCTGACCGACTTTTCCTTCACCCCCCAAGAGCACGGCAAGCCGGTGGCCAACCGGGTGCAGCCGGGCAAGCGGCCACTGTCGGCCATGGCGCCGACCTTGGTGTTCTCGCGTGCCTCTGGCGAGCTTGTGGCCAGCCTCGGCTCGCCGGGCGGTTCTCAGATCATTGGTTACGTGAACAAGGCGCTGGTCGGCCTGCTGGATTGGCAGCTCGACCCGCAGCAGGCCGCCGGCCTGCCCAACTTCGGCAGCCGCAATGCGGGTACCGAAGTGGAAGCAGGGCTGGCCAGCCCGTCGCTGATCCGCCAGTTGGCGGCCTGGGGACACGACGTGACACCGATGACCATGACCAGCGGCATGCAGATCATTCAGCGCAGTGGCGAGGGTTGGTCAGGTGGTGCCGATCCTCGGCGGGAAGGTGTGGCCCTTGGCGACTAGCCGTGATAGAACGCAGGTTCGCCATTCAGTAGTTGAATACCAAGATGTCTATCAGCGTGAAATCGAATAGGGCTCTGTTCGACCTCGACCTGCTGCGCGCCATTGTCGTGGTGGCCGATTGTGGCAGCTTCACCACCGCTGCCGCGCGCCTGCATTCGACCCAGTCGACGATCAGCCAGAAGGTGCGCCGCCTGGAAGACATGGTCGGCCACCGCCTACTGGTACGCGGCAACCGTGATGTGCTACCGACCGATGCCGGGCAAACCCTGCTCGGCTATGCCCGGCACATGCTGGCGCTGAACGACCAGATGCTCGAGGCCCTGGCCGGGGCGCTGGTGGGTACCACCGTGCGCCTTGGCGTGCCCGAGGACTTCGTTGGCGGGCGTACCACCAATGCGTTGTCGGCCTTCAGCCGGCTGCAGCCACAGGTGAAGCTGGAAGTGACCAGTGGCTTGTGCCGGGACCTCAGCCAGGCCTACGACAATGGTGAACTTGACCTGGTGCTGCTCAAGCAGCGGCGCAACACCCGCGAGGGCGTGGCCTGCTGGCCAGAGCGCCTGCAATGGATCGACAGCGCGCGTACGCCCGCCTTCGAGCTCGACCCGATCCCGCTGGTGACCTTCCCGCCACGCGGCCTGTACCGCGAAGACATGATCAACGCGATCGAAGGCATGGGCCGACGCTGGCGTATCAGCTTCACCAGTTCCAGCCTCAGTGGCATCCAGGCCGCGGTCGCCGATGGCATGGGCGTGAGCCTGCTGCCACCAAGGGCGGCCACTGGTGAGCACCGGGTGCTGGGGGCAGGGCAAGGGCTGCCGGAGGTCGACAGCTATGAGATCGTCATCGTCCACCGGCCGACGGCAGATGTGATGGTCAAGGCGTTGGCCGAGGTGATGACGCAGCTATTGGCAGGTGGTGGCATCTGACGCGGCCTGACGATCTGACGCGGTCGCTGTAGGAGCGGCCTTGTGTCGCGAAAGGGCTGCAAAGCAGCCCCAGAATTTCAGCGGTGGTGCACAAGTTGCTGGGGCCGCGTGGCGGCCCTTTCGCGACACAAGGCCGCTCCTACACCGACCGCGTCAACCAGCACCAAGGCCGCGAGTCATCCGGCGCAGGTGTACGCCGCAGCCAGGCGGGGCGACAGGTGAATGCCGGCAATCATGCAGCGCACCGAGCCGCCGGCCATCTCGATGGTCGGCACGTCCAGTGGCACCAGCCGCGCCGAGCGTTCGATGCGTTGGCGTTGCTCGGCGTTCAGGCTGTCGAAGGCCTTGCGTGACAGCGCCAGAATGCGCCCGTCACGCCCGGACAGTTCGATGGCATTGCCGGCAAACTGGCTGATTTGCTGGTTGCTCAGGTCGATCACATCGCGCCCCGATTCAATCAGGCGCATGCGCACTTCCTCGGCTCGCGCCTTGTTGGTGAAGGTGCCGAAGCCTACCAGGGCAAACTCGGTCGCCACGCACATCAGCACATTGGTGTGGTAGATCGGCGTGCCTTGTTCATCGGCCGTGTCGAACACCATCGGCTCAAAGTTGAAGTGTGTGCTGAAACGTTCGAGAGCAATCGGGTCGGCGCGGTTGGAACGCGCGGTGTAGGCCACCCGTGACAGGTGGTCGAACACCATGGCGCCGGTCCCTTCGAGGAACAGTTCGTCCTGCTCCAGCCCTGAATAGTCGATGACATCCTGTACGCGGTACTCATGCTTGAGCATTTCGATCACATCGGTGCGCCGCTCGCGGCGGCGGTTGCGCGAGTACATCGAGTAGATCGCGATGTGCCCTCCGGGGTGGGTGGAGAACCAGTTGTTGGGGAATACCGAGTCAGGGGTATTGAGTTCGCCGAAGTCATCGAACAGGTGTACGCGTACGCCTTCGGCCTCAAGGCGACCGACGGCCTGGGTGACTTCATCACGTGCCACCTCGGCCAGCGCTTGTGCGGCGAGGCTCGGGTGGCTGCGTTGAAACGAGTTGTCGGCTGCGGTCTCTGGGTTGGGGGTGAAGGCATGTGGCCGGACCATGACCACGGCTGCAGGTGCTTGAATCGAACGCGTTGGAAATGCCATGTGGGAATACCGGGTTGGGAGCAGGGTCAGGCAACGCGTCGGATGCGGCTTTTGCCCGCGCGGCCGCGGGTATGGCTGAACAGGTCTTTCGGGTCGTCTTCTACCCATGGCACCAGGTCGATCTTCGCGCCCATGCCGCGCTTTTCAGCCTGCTGTAGTACGTACCGTAGTACGGTGTAGTCTTCCAGGGCGAAGCCCACCGAATCGAACACGGTGACTTGGCTGTCGCTTTGGCGGCCCTCGCTTTCACCGCGCAGCACGCGCCACAAATCGATCACCGGGAAGTCTGCCGGCAACTGCTGGATGTCACCTTCGACACGGGTTTGCGGTTCGTACTCGACGAACACTCGGGCCTTGCGCAGTACATCGGCGTGCAGCTCGGTCTTGCCTGGGCAGTCACCACCCACAGCGTTCAGGTGCATGCCGGGTTCGAGCATGTCGGGGGTGATGATGGTGGCGTAGGCCTTGTCGGCGGTCACCGTGGTGATGATGTCCACGCCTTTCACCGCTTCGGCCACCGAGCCGGCCCGGCGGATGGTCAGGCCACTGTATTCCTTGAGGTTGGCGATCAGCTTGGCGGTGGCCAGCGGGTCGGTGTCGTAGGCTACGATTTCTTCGATGCCCAGGTGCTTGTGGAAGGCCAGTGCCTGGAACTCGCTTTGTGCGCCGTTGCCAATCAACGCCATCTTGCGCGAGTTGGGCCGGGCCAGTGCCTGGGCTGCCATCAGCGAAGTCGCAGCGGTGCGCAGGGCGGTGGCGATGGTCAGCTCGGACAGCAGCACCGGGTAACCGGTGTCGACATCGGCCAGCACGCCGAAGGCCATGACCGTATGCAGGTCGCGGGCCGTGTTGGCCGGGTGGCCGTTGACGTATTTGAAGGCATAGCGGCTGTTGTCGGCGACCGGCATCAGTTCAATTACACCCACTTCCGAATGGCTGGCAACTCGCGCAGACTTGTCAAACTCCTGCCAGCGTTTGAAGTCTTCGCGAATGGCTGCCGCCAGTTCACCAATGAAGGGCGCTACGCCAATGTCATGTACCAAGTCCGACATGGTTGGAACATCAATGAAATACGTCATGCTCTTGCACCTTGTTATTGCGCGGTCACCCCTGTACTTCCGGGTACACGCTTGAGATTGTTGAAGTGGCGTGAACATTTTGATGAAAGGTTGCGTCAATCGGAAGAATGCAGGTTGCCAGTTTTGTCAACTTTCTAGACAATCTGCCACCCCAAAGTAGCAATCTGATTATTTGGCAGGCCTATGGACACTATTGATCGGGAACTGATTGCACTGTTGCGGGACAATGCACGCACCCCCGTGCTGACCCTGGCAAAGAAGCTCAAGGTGGCACGGGCAACCGTGCAAAACCGTATTACCCGGCTCGAAGAGCAGGGCGTGATCATCGGCTACACGGTACGCCTGCGCTCCGATGCGCTGGAGCAGGGCGTGCGCGCAATCACCAGCATCGGTATCAGCGGCCACCACGCCGCAGAGGTCAAGCACGCGCTGCGTGGGCACCCCAACGTGGTGGCCATCCATACCACCAATGGCCGCTGGGACCTGATGGCCGAGCTGCGCGCCGACACCCTCGAGGCCTTCGACCGGGCGTTGAACACCATTCGCTCGATACCACACATCGAAAACACCGAGACCAGCATTCTGCTTTCGACCTACAAGATGTGACTGCCGGGTCAAGCCTTCTGGCAGGTGCATTGTGCAAACTGTCACCCGGGCTTTTCACACTGCACAAAATCCCGATGGGGGTGTGCATTCTGTAGCGTTCCGCTTGACCGGGGCCGCTGGCAGAATGAAACGGCTTTCGCGGGACTGTATCGGACGCGCCACTTGGGTGCGTTTCAATAGAACAAATACACCCGCTGCGAAGTTGCACCGGGCACTGTTTTTTCATCTGAGTTAATACCCACGTTTCGACTGACTTGAATGGCGAGAACCTGCACTTTAGTACCAATTAAATGGTGCGGCGCGGGGCGGCGGGGTTTTACAAAAAAAAGAATAAGAGGTCAACTATGCAACCAACGTGCAACGCGCAAAGCGCAGTTCCAGAAGAAGGCCGTGTGCTCAAACGGCGGCTGGAAAACCGGCACATACAGCTCATTTCCATCAGTGGTGCGATTGGTACCGGCCTGTTCATGGGTTCGGGCAAGATCATTGCGCTGTCTGGCACCTCGATCATCCTCGTCTACGCCATCATCGGTTTTTTCGTGTTCTGCATCATGCGCGCCATGGGCGAGATGCTGCTGGCCAACCTGCAGATGGAATCGTTCGCCGACCTGGTGCACAACTACCTGGGCCCACGGGCCGGTTACATTCTCAGCTGGTCGTACTGGCTCAGCTGGGTCGTGGCAGCGGTGGGTGACGTGGTGGTGGTCGCGGGGTTCGTGCAGTACTGGTACCCCGATGTGCCCACCTGGCTACCGGCCTTCGGTACCATGTTCCTGCTGCTGGGGCTGAACATGCTGGCGGTGAAGGCCTTTGGCGAAGTGGAGTTCTGGTTTGGCCTGATCAAGATCGTCGCCATCGTGCTGTTGGTGGTGACCGGCCTGGTAATGGTCGCGACCTCCTACACTTCGCCGGCAGGGGTAACCGCCTCGTTCAGCCACCTGGTAGCACCGGGCGTGGTCATGCCACATGGCATCCTGGGCTTTCTCGCCGGGTTTCAGATCGCCATCTTCTCCTTTGTCGGCACCGAGCTGATCGGCACCGCAGCGGCGGAGGCCAAAGACCCGGAGAAGACCCTGCCCAAGGCAATCAACACCATCCCCGTGCGCATCCTGTTGTTCTACATCTGTTCGCTGGTGTGCATCATCAGTGTGGTCTCCTGGGCCAATGTGCCGGCCAACCGCAGCCCATTCGTTGAACTGTTCCTGCTTGGCGGGTTGCCCGCAGCCGCTGGCATCATCAACTTCGTGGTGCTGACGTCGGCTGCGTCGTCGGCCAACAGCGGTGTCTACTCGGGCTCGCGGATGCTCTACGGCCTGTCACATCAGCAGCAGGCGCCTGTGGCGTTCGGGCGGCTGTCCGGCTCGGGTACGCCCGTGCGGGCGCTGGTGTTCTCGGGGGTGTGCATGGCGATTGCCTTGACGCTGCTGTTCGTGATTCCAGAAGTGATGACCGTGTTTACCCTGGTGTCGACCATCTCCGCAGTGATGATCATCGTTACCTGGTCACTGATCCTGCTGTCCTACTTCGCTTACCGTCGGCAGAATCCGCAGGCCCATGAGCGGTCCAGGTTCAAGCTGCCAGGTGGCAAGGCCACCGCTGCGCTGGCGCAGCTGTTCCTGATCTTCGTGCTGTGCCTGCTGGCCCTGGAACCGGACACCCGCACGGCGTTGTACGTGATGCCGTTGTGGTACGCGGGCCTGCTGCTGGCCTACCGGCGCCGGGCCAAGGCATGTATGCGGCCACAGGCAGCTACCGCCGCCTAGCGTTCGCGGCCGTAAAGCGCAGGGCTGCCCACACCTCAAGGCTGGCGCTCAGCCACCGCCCGCAACGTACGCAACGTCACCACTGGTGCATCCACCACGAACCGATTGGCAAGCCAGCCCGGCACGTCCCCGGCCGGGTCGGCTTGCAACTGATACGTCACTTCGGTTTCGCGCTCACCCAGCGGCTTCATCCGCCACTCGCCGCTCAGGTGCTGCACGCGGATCAGCCCGTCCACCTTGGGGATCCTGTCGGGCTCGGCACTCAGGTGCCGCAGCAGGGTGCCGTCGTCCAGGTGTTCGCTGGTCACCTTCAGCACGATGTCCCGCGGCATCGTCGGCCAGGGCAGGTTGGTGGTCAGGTACACCCAGGTATTGGCGCCGTCCACGTCCAGCAAACGCATCTGGTCACAGGCGTACAGCCATTTGCAGGCTACGCGCAGGTTCTCTTGCAGGTCGGTAAGGGTACGTACGCTGGCTTTCATGGTGCTCACGCCACGAAATTGCTGGTAGGGCGAATCCGCTGCGGCGCTCAGGTACACGCGAATGCCTTCGCGATCGTAGGCCAGGTTCCAGTCATCGGCAGCCAGGGCAGAGGTGCACAGCAGCAGGGCGGCGAGCAGCAGGCAGCGGTTCATGGCTGGTACCGCGCGAGGGATGGGTGTTTGAGTATGCGCGGCAAACAGAAAGCCCGCCAGGTTGGCGGGCTTGCGGGCATCAGCCTGGGCTTAGCGCTTAGGGTTCAGTGTCAGGTGTACGTGACGGTTCACGTCCTTGTACAGCAAGTAGCTGAAGTTGCCTGGGCCGCCGGCGTAGCAGGCTTGCGGGCAGAAGGCGCGCAGCCACATGAAGTCGCCAGCTTCCACTTCGACCCAGTCCTGGTTCAGGCGATACACCGCCTTGCCTTCCAGCACGTACAGGCCGTGTTCCATCACGTGGGTTTCAGCGAACGGGATCACGCCGCCCGGCTGGAAGGTGACGATGTTCACGTGCATGTCGTGGCGCATGTCGGCCATGTCGACGAAACGGGTGGTTTTCCAGCGGCCTTCGGTGCCCGGCATCTCGATGACGGTGGCGTTGTCACGGTGGGTGACGAAGGATTCTGGTACGTCCAGGCCTTCAACTTTCTGGTAGTGCTTGCGCAGCCAGTGGAAGGTGACGTTGGACTTGCTGTTGTTGCGCAGGCTCCATTCGGCGCCCGGGGCCAGGAAGGCGTAGCCGCCTGGTACCAGGGTGTGGTGCTTGCCTTCGACGGTGATGTCCAGTTCGCCCTCTACGATGAACACCACGGCTTCCGCGTTCGGGTCCAGCTCAGGGCGCTCGCTGCCGCCTTCCGGGGCCAGCTCGACGATGTACTGGGAGAAGGTTTCGGCAAAGCCGGTCAGCGGACGGGCGATGACCCACATGCGCATCTTGTCCCAGAACGGCAGGTGGCTGGTGACGATGTCACGCATCACGCCTTTAGGGATGACAGCGTAGGCTTCGGTGAACATGGCACGGTCAGTCAGCAGCTCGGTTTGAGCCGGGTGCCCACCGTGGGGGGCGAAGTACGAATGGTTCGACATGGACGATCTCGACTTGTTGTTCTCTCCCCGTGCCTTGAACCGCACCGGCCGGTGCGGCGCAGGGGATGTGGCGACAGAATAGGGTCGAGCGCGCGCCATCCACAAATTAAATGTTGGAATACCCGGTATTTGATTGCTGAATGTCTACCTGACGCCCAACATGCTGTTCCGGTAACTGGTCGCCTTGGCCGAACAGTTTGTGGCGCAAGGTACCTTCGGTGTAGTTCAGCGGGTAGCGGCCGCGGCGCTGCAGCTCGGGCACCAATAGCTCGACCACATTGGCCAGGTCGTCCGGTTGCACGGCGTACGTCAGGTTGAAACCATCGATGCCGGTCTGGTCCAGCCAGCTTTCCAGCTGGTCGGCCACCTCGCTGGCGGCACCCACCAACACCGGGCCTCGGCCCCCCAGGCCAACGAACTCGGCGGCCTCGCGTACGGTCCAGCGGCGGCCAGGGTCGGCTGCCGTAAAGGCCGCCAAGGCAGCGCGGCCAGCGTCGTTTTCGACGTATTCGATCGGCGCGTCGGGGTCGAGGCCCGCAAAGTCGATACCGGTCCAGCCCGACAACAGTGCCAGGGCGGCGTCCAGGTCGACATAGCGCCGGTATTCGGCGAAGCGAGCCTCGGCTTGCTCCCTCGTGGGGGCGACGATCAATAGCGCCTGGGCGTATATCAGCACTTCGTCACGGCCACGCCCAGCTGCCTCGCTGGCCTGGCGAATGCCGTCGGCGTAGCGGCGCAACACCGTGGGCGTTGGGCCGCTGATGAACACGCATTCGGCATGCCGTGCGGCAAACTGCTGGCCGCGTGCCGAAGCCCCGGCCTGGAACAGCACCGGCGTGCGCTGCGGCGACGGCTGGCACAGGTGCATGCCGGGCACCTGAAAATGCTCGCCCACATGGTTGATGGGGTGTACCCGCGAGGGTTCGATATAGCGCCCACTGTCGCGTTCCAGCAGCACGGCATCGTCGTCCCAGCTTTTTTCCCACAGTTTGTACAACACCTGCAGGTATTCCTCGGCCAGGTCGTAGCGTTGGTCGTGGCCCAGTTGACGCGCCAGGCCCAGGTTGCGGGCGGCGCTGTCCAGGTAGCCGGTGACGATGTTCCAGCCGACCCGGCCACTGCTCAGGTGATCGAGCGTGGACATGCGCCGGGCGAAGGGGTAAGGGTGCTCGTAGGTCAACGAGAAGGTGACACCGAAACCCAGGTGTTCGGTAACGCCGGCCATCGCCGGCACCAGCAGTAGCGGGTCGTTGACCGGCACCTGCACGCCGCCGCGCAGGGCGGCTTCAGGGCCGCCCTGGTAAACGTCGTAGATGCCCAGCACATCGGCAATGAAGAGTGCGTCGAACAGGCCCCGTTCAAGCAGGCGGGCCAGGTCGGTCCAGTAGTTCAGGCGGTTGAACGCCACGCTGGTGTTGCGTGGGTGGCGCCACAGGCCGGGGGATTGGTGGCTGGCAGCGTTCATGCTGAAGGCGTTGAAGCGGATCGGGCGAGGCATGGTCGGCGCGCTCCGCTCAAGGCAACACGGAAGCCGGGTAGACCGCATCGGCCACCTGCAGCTTGCGTGGAATCAGGCCTAGGCCCTGGAAGGTATCGGCCAGCTTCTGTTGTTCGGCAACGATCTGCGGGGTAATGGCCACGGCGTTGTAGTTGCGCCGTTCGCTGGCCACTTCCAACACGTTGGCGCTGATACCCAGCTGCGGAGCCAGCAGCGCGGCGACTTCGGCTGGCTTGGCGTTGGCCCACTGGCTGACCTTGCCCAGTTCGGTAAAGAAGGTCTTCAGCAGCGCACGGTGCTGGTCGGCATAGCTGGCGGTGGACAGGTAGAAGGTGCGGTTGTTGGACAGGCCGCTGCCGTCGCGCAGGTTTTTCAGCCCTGGTTGGCTTTCTGCGGCGGCGAGGAACGGGTCCCACAGGGTCACCGCCTGGACACTGCCCGATTGCAGCGCGGCCACGGCATCGGCGGCATTGTTGACGTAGGCGGGGGTGATGTCCTGATAGCTGAGGCCCGCTTGTTCCAGCGCGACGGCCAGCAGGTACTGGGCATTCCAGCCACGGCCGGTAGCCACGCGCTTGCCTTTGAGGTCCTGCACGCTGGCCAGGTGGTCCTGCTCGCGCACCACCAGGCCGATGCCGCGTGGATACGGTTGTTCGGCAGCCAGGTACACCACCGGCTTGCCTGCGGCTTGGGCGAATACCGACGGGGCGTCGGCAGCGTGGCCGAGGTCGATGGCGCCAGTGCTCAGCGCTTCGAGCAACTGCGGGCCGGCGGCAAACTCGTGCCAGCTCACGTTCACGCCTTGCGGTGCCAGGGCCTTCTCCAGCGCGCCGCTGCCTTTGAGGATGTTGATGCTGTTGAACTTCTGGTAACCGATGCGCAGGGTCTTGGCGTCATCGGCAATGGCTTCGGACCAGGGCAGCAAGGCGCTGGCGACACTGGCCAGCAATCCGCCGATCAGCAGACGGCGTAGGGGAGAGAAGGTGCGGGCGGGCATGGGCATAGTTCCTTGAATCGGCTGAGAGGCGATGCATCCAGACTAAGGAGCCGGCGTTAGGCTTTCAATTTATATATTCCAGTTTGTTAGATTGTTTTGTTATTTTTATATCCTTTTGTTTTGTAACTGTACGGTGGGTTTCGACATTTTTTTCACATTCGCTTGCTAGGATCCCCAGCAATCCCGAGGAGCCCTACATGCCGCACATCCTGCGCAAGCGCAGCACCCGCATCGCCTTGACTGCCACCACTGGCCTGCTCGTGGCCACCCTGGGCTTCTTCGCCTGGCAAAGTTTCTACCCGGTTCAGGCCGCTTCCGGTTGGGATGTCGAGGTGTTGCATCGCGACGTGACCAAGGCCGCCTCGTTGCTGCCACAAGCCGATGGCAGCTTGCTGGTCAGCCGTGAGCTGGACGACGGCCGGGGCAGCATCCTCAAGATCACCGCTAGCGGTGATCGCGTGGTGGTGATCGACAACCTGTCCAAGCCTGATGGCATGGTGGCGGCGCAGGGCGGTTGGGTGTTCAGCCAGGAAGGTGGTCAGGCTCCCGTCAGCCTGTCTCGCGATGGCCAGGTAACCCACCTGTTCGATGGCGAGAGCGTGCAAGGCCTGTGGAACGACGGCGACCATCTGTTCGCTATCGAAGACCGCAAGGGCAACGGCCGCCTGATGCGCTATGACTGGAACAGCGGCCAGCTCGATGTGCTGCGTTCCGGCCTGACCGAAACCGAAGGCCTTACCCGTTGCAGTGATGGCCGCCTGCTGTATACCGAAAAGGCCAATGGCAAGGTCCGCGCCCTGTCCGACGATGGCCGCGACCCAGTAGTGGTCGACGGCCTGCGTAACCCTACGTTCTTGTACTGTGACCAACGTGGCCTGTGGATCAGCGAGGACAACACGCACCGCGCGCGCTTGTTGCTCATCGACGCTGACGGCGTCCAGCACACCATGCTGACCTTCCTCAAGGCGCCGCAGTCGATCGTGGCAGACGGCAAGGGCGGCTACTTGCTCGCCGAGGGCGGGCGCAATCGCGTGCTGCACCTGACCCCGCCACCGACGCGCGACACCGCCCAGCGCGACTGACCCCGCACTAGCTGGGCAGCCGCTGCTTGCGCCTTGGCAGCAGGCCCAGCACCAGCATGCAGCCAAGCAGAATTATCAGGCCACCTGCTGCCTGCAACAGGCTAAGGGCTTCATCGAGAAACAGCGCGCCGACCAATACCGCTACCAGCGTGACCACGAACTCCACGCTGATGGCGCGGGTCGCGCCGATGCGGGCTACCAGGCCAAAATACAGTACATAGGTGGTAGCGCTCATCACTGCGCCGCTAATCAGCAGGTAAAGCCAATCGCCCGCCTGTGGCACGCTGGGCACCGGTACTACCAGCAGCAGCGGCAGGGTCAGCAGCCCGCCAGCCAGGAACGCGCCGCCGGTGACTGTCCACGGGTCCTGGCCGCGCAGGTGCAGGCTGGCGTAATTGCTGCCGTAGGCGGCGCTGATGGCGCCTAGCAGCGAAGCGATGCAGCCGTGGATGAAATCGTCATCTACAGGGCGGGCCGGAAAACCGACCAGTATGACGATGCCGACAATACCCAGCAGCAGCCCGGCCAGGCCTTGCGGGGTGATTTTCTCCAGCCCCCACACCCGCCCGATCAGCATAGAAAACAGCGGAATGGTGGCGACAAAAATGGCCGCCATGGCCGTACCGATACGTGGGGTGGCGTATGACATGCCGATCAGTTGCCCGGCCACCGTGGTCGCGCCCACCACCAGCAAGGGTACCAGCAGCGAGCGCAGGCGCAGCCTGCGGCCCAACAGGGCGGCAAGGGTCGCCAGGGTGCCGCTGGCAATCAGTGCCCGTAGGCTGACCGCGCCCACCCAGCCAAAGGCATGCACCACCTTGAGCAGCACCAGGAAAGAAAAGCCCCAGGCGATGGCCAGGAACAGGTAGGCGGCGAGGTCGCGCGGGTGCATGAGGCAGGGTCCATCCACGGCAAGGGCAGGCAGGCTAGCGGGTTGCGGGGCGCGATATCAAGGCCCGCCAGCCACAATGCGTTATGGCTACCCGACCAACAGCGTGCTTCCCTGCGTGGCCGCGCTCGCGGATAATCCCCCCACATTCCAATAAATAGCCTGTGAGTGGGTATGAGTGATTCCGTAGTCAGCCTCGGCCAGCCTGAAACCGAAGGGGGGCGCAAAACGCGCAAGAACAACCCCGAGAAAACCCGCGAGGACATCCTCCAGGCCGCCATCAACGAGTTCGTCCAGCAAGGGCTGGCCGGCGCACGCGTGGACGCCATCGCCGAGCGTACCGCTACCTCCAAGCGCATGATCTACTACTACTTCGGCAGCAAGGAGCAGCTGTACTGCGAGTGCCTGGTGAAGCTGTACGGGGATATTCGCAAGACCGAGCAGAGCCTGGACCTGGAGTCGTTACCGGCTGAGCAGGCGATACGCCGGCTGGTGGAGTTCACCTTCGATCACCACGACCGCAATGTCGATTTCGTGCGCATCATCTGCACCGAAAACATCCACTACGGGGAATACGTCAAGCAGTCGCCGGCCATTCGCGAAATGAGCAGCCTGGTGCTCGAAGCCTTGGGCAACACCCTGCATCGTGGCGTGCAGGAAGGCGTGTTCCGCACCGGCATCGAGGTTATCGACCTGCACATGCTGATGAGCTCGTTCTGTTTCTACCGGGTGTCGAACCGCCACACCTTTGGCGAGATCTTCCAGATCGATCTGTCTGATGACCAGGTCAAGCAGCGCCACAAGGCCATGATCTGTGACGCCGTATTGCGCTACATCCGCGCCTGAACGCCGCTCACTCGCCCAGCCGCTGCTCACGTGACGGCGGGTAACCAAAGTACGCCGCATAGCACTTGCTGAAGTGCGACACCGAAACAAAGCCGCAGGCCACTGCCACGTCCATCACCGACAGGTCGGAGTACTGCAGCAGGCGGCGGCTTTTGGTGATGCGCAGCTCCATGTAGTAACGCCGTGGCGACGTGCCAAGCTGGGCCTGGAACAGCCGGTCGATCTGCCGCCGCGAGCGCCCGCTGTAGGCCGCCAGTTGGTCGAGGCTGAGGGTTTCCTCAAGGTTGTTTTCCATGAGCTCGACGATGGTACGCAGGTGCAGGCTCATGGACTTCTTCGCCCCCGGGCCAACCTGGCGGTAGCGCGCACCGGAGAACGACAGGATTTCCTCCACGCCTTCGGCCAGGCCGTCACCATACAGCCGGCGCACCAGGCCCAGCATCAGCTCCATGGCGCCATTGGGGCTGGCGGCGCTCAGGCGATCGCGGTCGAGGGTGAAGCTTGCCGGGGTAATACGTGTTTGCGGGCTGCGTTCGGACAGGCTGGCGCGCTGTTCGGGGTGGATGCTGCAGCCATAGTCGTCCAGCACCCCGGCGCGGCCAAGAAACCAGGCACCGTTCCACAAGCCGCCCAGGGCCATGCCGTGGGTGGCGCAGTCGTCCAGCAGGCGGTCGAGTTCCGGGTACTTCAGCGGTGTGCGCAAGCCGCCACAGATCACCAACAGGTCCAGCTCCCGCAACGCTTCGGCGGACAGCTCGGTGGCCACCAGTTCCAGCCCCAGGTCGCTGAGCACGCGGTCGCCGTCCAGCGACAGCGGGGTGAACTGGAAGCTGTCGGCGCGCAACAGGTTGGCTGTGACCAGCACGTCCATGGCCACGGTGAAACTGGCCATCGAGAAGTGTTCGAGCAGGACGAAGTCGACCCGATAGGGAGCCTGGGCACTGGCGCTGCTGGTTTTGAGCCGCAGCATGTTGCTGGTGCTGGTCTTCTTGCTGAACTGGCGTGGCGTGGGCACTCTGGACTCCGCTTCCTGGCTGGCCCGCAGAGTGTGGACGGTGCCCGGAGGAAAGACAATCTCCCCGGTGGCTGTGTCGCATTGCAGGTCGTGTTCAGGCAACCGGTCTAGCCTGGCGCAGTGGTTGCAACTGCGTGAGGGCCCTTGAGGCGGGAAAATCAATCTGAACCCTCAGCGCTTGCAGCAACCCAATCCATAACATGCCAATTGGGAGAGCGCTCATGGAAATCGGTACGATCTGGCTCATCATCGCGGCCCTGGTCATCCTGCTGGAGATCTGGGCCATCTGGCACATCATCGGCAGTGAGCGGCGCGCCGAACGCAAGATGCTGTGGATTGTGTTCGTGGTCTACGCACCATTCCCCGGGTTGCTGTTCTGGGCCTGGCGCGGGCCGCGGGCGGTGAAAGGCAGGGCGGTACTGCAGGAGAAATGACGGTACTCGGCATCAGGCGCGGGGGCGCCTGATGCCGTCGAGGTTCATCTGGGCAGGATGTCGAAGCGTACGGCCGGGCCCAACCCGTCCACCATCAGGCAGCCGTAGAATTCTACGGTGGACAGAACGCGCAACTGTTTGAGCGCGTCATGGATGTAATCGTGAAGCAGCTTCTCAGCTTCCCGCTTGCGGTCTGCGACAGTGGCGCTTTTGAGGGTGATGACCCCGAGCAAAGTGGTTTCGATATGCTCGACGGTGTCCAGGCCGAGCTTCACGCGCAGGTGCAGGCGCGCTTGCGCGGCGTCGGCTTCATCGTGGGCAGCGTTGTGCGGTTTGATGGTATAGGCCAGCTGAAAATCATACTTGCTCATGAGCATTTCCTTGTTATGGACAGGCCTCCATGCCGGGTCCTGCAATCTACTACCGGGCCGCCAGTGCGCAAACAGACGCGTGGTTCAAGCAGCACATTGCCTTGTGCGAAACGTCCTACTCTGTGCTTGACCTCGAGTTAACTCAAGGTCTGATACTGCGCCACTCTTTCAACCAAGCGAGGGCGTGTCGTGACCCCATCAAGTGCATTCCAGCTAAGCAACCCCGAAGGCCTGTACGACCCCAGTGGCAACGCCTATTCCCATGTCGCCGAAGTGCGCGCCGACAGCCGTCTGCTGTTCATCGCCGGCCAGGGTGGAGAGGACAGCAACGGCCAGTTGTCGCCATTGTTCGCCGAACAGGCCCGCCAGGCACTGGCCAACCTGGAGCTGGCCCTGGCGTCGAAAGGTGCCAGCCTGGCGCAGGTGTTCAAGTTGACCCTGCTGATTGTCGAGCATTCCGAAGCGCGCCTTCGCCAATGGGTCGCCGAAGCCGACAAGGCCTGGGGCCCACACATGAAACCGACCTGCACGCTGATACCGGTGCCCCGGCTGGCGCTGGATGCCATGTTGGTCGAGATCGAGGCCGTAGCTGTGCTGTAGCGCCGGGCGATTCACCGGTGGCGCCCAGGAATCACTTTGTTGTATATCGGTGCTGGCCCTTTCAGCATTGCCGCCATGACAACAATGTTTACTCAGAGGTGACCACACCATGAGCACCGGCACCACCACGCTTGCCCACCGCAAGGCCAGGGCCTGGCTTTGGCCTGCACTGTTCAGCCTGGTGGCTTTCGCTGCCAACTCGGTGTTTTGCCGGCTGGCGCTGAAAGACGGGGCCATCGACCCGGCATCCTTCACCGTGGTGCGCCTGACCAGTGGTGCGTTGTTTCTGTTGTTGCTGATCCGCCTGCGCAGGCCGGCGCAGGCCATGGGTGGCAGTTGGCGGGGCGGCCTGGCCCTGTTCCTGTACGCGTTCCTGTTTTCTGCGGCGTATCTGCAATTGGGGGCAGGCGCGGGCGCATTGTTGCTGTTCGGTGCAGTGCAGATCACCATGTTCGGCTTTGCCTGGTACAAGGGTGAACACATCACGGTGCGCATGCTGCTGGGCATGCTGATCGCCTTTGCCGGCCTGCTGGTGCTTCTTTTGCCCGGTGCCTCGGCGCCGCCGTTGGCCAGTGCCTTGCTGATGGCCTTGTCCGGCGTGGCCTGGGGCGTGTATACGCTGCTGGGCAAAGGCTCGCCCAGGCCGCTGGCCGACACCGCGGGCAATTTTTCCCGCAGCCTGCCTTGCCTGATGCTGCTGCTACCGATGCTGTCGCTGGGCGCCGGCCCGCACTTTACGCCACTCGGCTTGTTGTATGCCCTGGGCTCCGGTGTGCTGGCTTCTGGCGCCGGCTACGCCGTGTGGTATGGCGTGGTCAGGCAGATCAGTGCGCAACAGGCGGCGACCCTGCAGCTTAGCGTGCCGGTGATTGCCGCATTGGGTGGGGTTGCCTTGATCGGTGAGCCGTTGTCGTTGCGTTTGCTGATTGCCTGCGTGGTGGTTTTGGGCGGTATTGCCCTGGCGCTGGCACCGCGTCGTTAAAAGAAGCTGCGCTGCGCCTTGAGGGTAACCACGCTGTCGCAATAGGTGTTGATGCCCGAGTACGCGTCACAGCCGCCGCCACTGAGGCTGGAGTTGCTGTAGATCAGGTTCAGGTCGATGCCCAGCCAGGGCCGCGACAGCTCCAACGACCAATCGGAAAAGGCATTCACCTGGCTGCCATCGCCAATGGTAAAGGGCGTGCCCAGGCGGTGGTGGGCGAGCTTGACGGTGAAGTCTGCGTCGAACAATGGCAGTTGGCCGAAGTCGGCGAACAACGTGCCAGTGCGGTTGTCGGGGTTGTCACGCAGCGCCCCGCCGAAGCGGCTGCCCAGCACCGAGATACCCCCGTACAGGGCGTAACTGTCGGGGCCTGCGATGTTTGGCTGACTATAATGGATCAACCCCACTTCGTAGCCCAGGCTGCTGTCAAACTGATGCTTGTAGCCCAGGTAGCTGTCCAGACGCAGGGTCGAATTGGGGGTGACGCCCATGCTTGGGGCGTACTGGCCCAGGTACCAGCCACTGGCGTGGCTGAAATCGAGGCCACCGTGGAATGCGCCGACGGCGCTGGGTGAGATAAGCCCTTGCGCCATGCTGCGCGAAGGCGTGGTGCCGAGTGTGAAGTCGAAATCGCCCAGTTGGCGTTTCATCTGCTGGGCCAGCAACACGGGGCTGAAAAGCACTGCAGCACTCAGCAACAGAAGGGGCCTGATCATGGTCTCCGTCCTGGAAGGCTTGCGGTTGAGCGGTAGAGGATACCTGCGCAGGGGGAGGGATGGAACCGTTGGCTGGCCTGTTCAGCCTTTGGTCGAGCGGTCAGCGTCGACGGCTTCGGTCACCACAGGCAGGTTGTCGGCGCGCTGGATCACCCGGCGTTGCTGCTCGTAGTCGTCAAGGGACAGGCTGCGGCGCTGCAGCGCTTCGAGCTGCAGCTGGCGGGCTTCTTCTGCCGTGTACGGGCGCAGTTCAGGGTGGCTGGCACATCCGCTGCTGATGGCGATGGCAAGCACGGCAAGGGCGGCGGACAGCAGGCGAGCCAGGGTATTCATCAGGTAGCTCCAGGGAATGGGGTCGTGGGCGGCGAGTCGATAGCGCTAGGTTATGTGGCCACGGCGTTCGGTAGAAATTGCCATTCTCGATAGTGACTATCGATGGTTCCTGAGGGGCCGGGAGGGCGTGATGGGGCAAGGCGAACAACCGCGTAAATGGGGTGTGCTGGAGCCAATCGATCGGATTACCGAAGTCATCTTTGGCCTGCTGATGGCTATGACCTTCATCGGCTCGCTCAGCGTGGCCACGGCAGGGCGCGAAGACGCTCGGCTGATGCTGGTCGCTGCGCTTGGCTGCAACCTGGCCTGGGGCCTGGCCGATGCGGTCATCTACCTGATGCGCACCTGGACCGAGCGCACCCGCGCACGTACTTTGCTGGCGCGCCTGCAGGCCGCTGAGGATGGCCAGGGGCGCAGGCTGATTGCTGATGCACTGCCAGAACGCATCGGCCTGGCACTGGATGACGAAGGGTTGGAGGTGCTACGTCGCCAGATGCAACGTGATGCCGCCCGCCCGATGCCGGCGCGCCTGTGCCTGGATGATTTCAAGGCTGCGCTGGGGACATTCCTGCTGGTGGTGCTGGCGACGTTCCCAATGGTTATCCCGTTCCTGCTGATAGACACCACTGGCACGGCCATCCGTGTCTCGAACTGGGTTGCCTTGGCCATGCTGTACCTGGCGGGCTGGCTGTTGGCGCGCTATTCCGGTGGACGCACCCAGTTGACCGGCGTGGTCCTGGTAGCTGTGGGCGCGTCACTGATCCTGGCGATCATTGCCCTGGGTGGTTGAGCAGCGCCCGATCAGCACCTATGTCACGGGCACGCTCGCGGCCTTGTTGTTTGGTGTGGTGTTTGTCCTGGCTAGAGCACAAAAAGTTTGCGCCTTCGCATCTGGCCAAACCCGCCGCCGTTGCTACCCTTATTCCACGCGGTCTGACCTCATGGGGATTAGCGATGCGCACGCTATTGTTTGCTGTCCTGTCGGCACTCCTGTGCCTGAGCGCGGCGCCCGGGCTGGCGCTGGCCGAAGACGTACCCGCACCGGACCCAGCCCCCCCAGCCGAGACGGCTGCAGCCAAGGACCCGGTCTTCAGCCAGGAACAACTCGATCAGATGACCGCGCCCATCGCGCTGTATCCTGATCCGCTGTTGGCCCAGGTGCTGATGGCGTCGACCTACCCAGGGCAGGTCAGTGAAGCGGTGACCTGGTCCAAGGCCAACCCCAAGGCCACCGGCGACGAGGCGGTCAAGCAAGTAGCCAAGCAGCCCTGGGACCCGAGCGTACAAGCCTTGGTGGCATTCCCGCAGGTGCTGGCGACCCTTGGCCAGGACCCGGTCTGGGTACAGCGCCTGGGTGATGCCTTCCTCGCCCAGCCCGACGATGTCATGGGCAGCGTGCAGCGTTTGCGTCACCAGGCGCAGGCTGCCGGCAACCTGCAAAGCAACCAGTACCAGAATGTGACCGTGCAAACCACCACGGCCCCTGCAGCGGCCCCTGCACCCGCACCCGCTTCCGGCGGCACCCAGGTGGTCACCGCCAGCGCGCCGCCCACCACCATCGTCATCGAGCCGGCCGACCCACAAGTGGTGTACGTCCCCAGCTACAACCCGACCACCACCTATGGCACCTGGGCCTACCCGGCCTCACCGCCGGTGTACTACCCACCACCGCCGATGTACTACCCCGGCTCCGCACTGGTGGCAGGCCTGGCCTTCGGTACTGGCGTTGCGATCGTCGCCTCGTTGTGGGGCGACTGTGACTGGGGTAACAATGACATCGACATCGACGTCAACCGCTACAACAACATCAACGGCAACAATCGCATCACCAACAACCAGAACAAATGGCAGCACAATGCCGTCAACCGTGACGGTGTGCCTTACCGCGACGCGCGCAGCCGTCAGCAGTACGGCCGCCAGTTGGACGGTGCCACCCAGCGCAGCGCATTTCGCGGTGATGACGCACAACGTGCCCAGGCGCGTGACAAGGCGCGTGCCTCCATGGACCGAGCGGGTATCGAACGCCCAGCCACCAGCAACATTCAGGCACGCCAACAAATGCGTGAAGCGAAGTCGGGCAATGCATTGGGCAACCGTGTACAGCCCCGTGGCGACAATCCGAGGGTTGCCGACCGTCAACAGCAGGCACGCAACACTCAGGGCCGGCAGCAGAACAACCAGATGGATCAACGCCGGCAAGGGCAAGCGCGGCAAGTCGGTCAGAATCGTCCTGTGAATACCGCAGGGCGTGCCCGTAACAACGCCTTCGATGGCGTACGCTCGCCATCGCGCACCAATGCGCAGGCCAACCGTGGTCGCACCAGCCAGGCGTTTGCCCAGCGGCCCAGTGCATCGCGTGCAGCCGGGCACCAGATCTCTCGGCCCAGTGCACCCGCTCGTCGTGGCGGAGGAGGTCGTCGATGAAACGTCCAGCACTGGCGGCAATGCTGCTTACAGTGGGCTTGGCCTGCGCATCCCTGGCCGCTGCCCAGGACGCTTTCCCGACCCCAGAGAAAGCCGTTGAATCCTTTGTCGCGGCGCTGGGCACGGAGAAAGCTGATGAGGCCCGCCTGACCCAGTTGCTGGGCGACGACTGGCGCACCTACATCCCGCGCGGCGGAGTGCAACGCAGCGACGTGGACACCTTTCTGGAGCAGTACCGTGCGCAGCACAGTATCGACATGGCAGGCGAGGGCAAGGCCATCCTGGCGGTGGGCAGCGATCACTGGACCTTGCCCATTCCGTTGACCAAAAGTAGCCAAGGCTGGCGCTTCGACCTCAAGGCCGGCAGCGCTGAAATCCGCGCCCGGCGCATCGGCCGCAACGAGCTGGGCGTGCTGCAGTCGCTGTTGGCCTATCACGATGCGCAAATGGACTACGCCACCCAGGACCATAACGGCAACGGTGCGCTGGAGTACGCGCAGAAAATCTTCAGCGACCCCGGCAAGCATGACGGTTTGTACTGGGATGACGACGGCGATGGCCAGGTCAGCCCGCTGGGGCCGCTGTTTGGCCAGGATGTGATCGGTGATGACTGGTATGGCTACCACTTCCGCATCCTCGACGCACAAGGCCCATCCGCCCCTGGCGGCGCCTACAGCTACCTTATCGGCAACCAGATGAGCCGTGGCTTCGCCATGGTCGCCTGGCCGGCCAAGTACGACGACACCGGGGTGATGAGCTTCATGATCAGCCATGACGGCCAGGTGTTCGAGAAAGACCTCGGGCCGCACGGTGACAGGCTGGCCAAGGAGATGAAACGCTTCGACCCGGATGACAGCTGGAAGGTGGTGGATGTGCCGGCGGGGGATTGATCCTGTTCCAGCAGCACGTAGCCATAATCGCGAGGCTGGCGCAACGGGTCGGTGTGCATCGTAGGAATCTTCGCTTTCGGCTCAATGGGTGCCTGCAGCCCGTACCTCCCGCGCCGTGCACCCATACTGCTGGCGAAACGCGCGGGTGAACTGCGCCTGGTCGGTAAAGCCCCAGCGCAATGCCAGTTCGCCGATGGCCAGGTGGCAATGCGGGTCACGCAATTGCCGGTACACGGCCTCCAGGCGCAGCTGGCGTATCCACTCACTCAGGGTGTAGGGCGTGATCACGAACAGCTTGTGCAGGTAGCGCAGCGACAGCCCGCAGGCACTTGCAATGGTTTGCGGCGACAGCTCGGTGTCGCTCAGGTGTTGCTGCACATACTGTTCCACCCGCGTCAGGTGCAGGGTGCTGAGGTTGCTGCCTTCGCTACCCAGCACTCGCTCGTCCTGTTGCAGGGCCAGCAGCAAGGTGGCCGAAGCCTGTTCCAGCAGCAGATGCCGGGCCGCGATGGGGCTAGCGTCGAAGTGGCGGGCGCACAGGTCCAACTGTTCGACAAAAATGCGCCCCAAGCCCTGGCGGGCATCGAAACAATGCCGGGTATAGCGCCTGTGCCCCAGCAGGTTGGCCTTGAGTGCACGCTCGGGCAGTTTGAGCACCCACAGGTCATTCAGCGTGCCGTAATGGAAGCGGTAAGGCGCATCGCCGCGCTCGACGATGAAGCCACCTGGGCGGCAGCTGATCTGATGACCGTCCTGTTCGAAGTGCACCTCGCTGCGATGCGGCACGGTCACCAGGTAGAACGCTTCTTGGTCCTGGCCGATGTGCGCCTTGCTGCGCGAGTAGCCCAGCTGGCTGGAACGCAGGCGCGACAGGCTGAGTGGGGTACTTGGCGTGCTCCAGCGCTGCAAGTGGCCATCGAACGGTTGTTCGGCGGCAAACTCCAGGCTCAGCGGGAAATAGGTGTCACTGATGGCTTCGGCCCAGCGCGCCTGGCGTTCGGGCTGTGGCCAGCCGAGGGTCGAGAGTTCTGTGGGCATGGTGGGTCCTTTTTCAAAGAGGGCAGCATTGAAAAAAGGAACTGCAGGCAAGCTACTCAAGCAGCTCTTGTTATTGTGCAAAACGCCTGGCAGCGCAAAGCTGCCAGGCGGTTATCAGGCCCATGATCGGCGCGCGCCGGCCTTCAGATCAAGCCCCGCGTGTCACCCGGTAGGTCGCCGAAGGCTCCAGCCGTGCCTGCCAGCCAGGCGGCAGCACGATGTTGGTGGTGTCTTCCTCGATCACGCAGGGACCATGCACGGTCTGCCCGGGCAGCAGGTGGTTGCCATTGAACACCGGTGTGGGCTGCCATTGGCCGTCGGCGCTGAACAGCATCGGACGCACGCTTTGCGCCTGCGCCGCGGGTGGCTCGGCCGGGCCCTGCAGCTCGGGTTGCGGCGGGCGTGGCAGGTGGCCGATCACCGAGCACTCCAGGTTCACCAGCTCCACCGGGCTTTCGGGCTCGCTGTACGAATACAGGGTCTGGTGGCGGCGGTGGAAGCGACTGATCAGTGCGGCCAGGCCTGTGTCATCCAGGGCATGCTGCTCCAGTTCCACGCTGCATTCATGGATCTGCCCCAGGTAGCGCATTTCCAGGGTGTAGTGGCAGCTGCTGGCCTGGTCGCCAAAGCCGTCTTCGCGCAGGTTGGCCAGGCCTTGCTGACGCAGCTCGGCCAGGGCCTGGTTGAGCTGCGCCAGGTCCACGTGCCCGGTGTCCAGGCGCATCGACAGGCTGGTGAGCTGGTCGTAGCGCACGTCGGAAAGGATCTGGCCGAACGCGCACAGGCCTGAGGCCACCTTGGGGATCAGCACGGTGTGCATGCCGATTTCCTCGGCCAGGCGTACCACGTGCATGCCCGCCGCACCGCCTGCGCCGATCAGGGCGAAGTCACGCGGGTCGTGGCCGCGCTCGATCGACACCCGGCGGATGCCGTTGACCATGTTCAAGTTGACCAGGGTGGTGATGCCGAATGCGGCGCGTTCCACGCTGATACCCAGCGGTTCGGCGATCTTGCTGCGAATAGCGTCCAGTGCGGCCTGGCGGTTCAGGCGAATACTGCCACCCAGCAATGCACCGTCGGGCAGATACCCCAAGGCCAGGTTGGCGTCGGTGACCGTGGGTTCGCAGCCACCTTTGCCGTAGCACACGGGCCCAGGCATGGCGCCGGCGCTGCGCGGGCCCACCTGGAGCATGCCGAACTCGTCCAGATGAGCGATGGAGCCGCCGCCGGCGCCCAGGGTCTCCACTTGAATCATCGGCACGCCGATGCGCTGGCGCAGAAAGTCCACGTCCTTGCTGAAATTGGTGCGCCCGGCGTTGGTCAGGGTGATGTCGAACGAAGTGCCGCCCATGTCCACGGTAATGACGTTGTCGATACCGAACGGCTTCGCCACCGCCAGCCCGGCTTGTGGCGCCGAGGCCGGGCCGGAGTTGATCGCATTGACAGCGCGCTCACGCATCAGGTACCCAGGCGCCAGGCCACCGTTGGACTGGAAGTAGCGCACCGGCTGCTGTGCGCCAAGTTCCTGGAACAGGTTGTCGATGCGCGCCACGTAGCGTGCCATTACCGGGCTGAGGTAGGCGTTGACCACGGTGGTGGAGGTGCGGGTGTACTCGCGAATCTGCGGGAACACCTCGCAGCCGGTGCAGACGAACACGTCGGGCAGGGCTGCCCGTACGAGCTCGGCGGCCCGCTGCTCGTGGCTGGGGTTGCGCACCGACCACAGGAAGGAAATGGCCACGGCCTGCACGCCTTCGGCCCGGAAGTAGTCGATGGCCGCATGGACAGCGGCTTCGTCGAGGGGGCTGTGCTCACGGCCATCGCCAAGGATACGGCCGCCAATCGGGCGGCGCAGGTGGCGTGGGGCAAGCATGTGTGCCGGCGGGTAATGGGCGTCGTAGCGGTGGCCTTCTTCCTTGTGGCCCAGGCGGATTTCCAGGCTGTCCTCATGCCCCTCGGTGCACAGCAGGCCCACCTTGACCCCGGTGCGCTCGATCAGCGCGTTGAGGGCCACGGTGGTGCCGTTGATGCACAGGTCACAGTTGGCGATGAGTTCGGCCGGGCTGCGCCCGGTGGCGTCGGCGATTTGCGCCAACCCGGCGCGAATGGCCAAGGTGCCATCTTGTGGCGTGGAAGGCGCTTTGAACAGCTGTACGCCGCCGTCACGGTCGGCCAGGATGAAATCGGTGAACGTGCCGCCGGCGTCGATGCCCAGGCGATATTGGTTACGCATGATGGTTCTCCGGTCAGCGCGGGGCGCGGGCAAGGCGGGTGGCGGTTTCGTCGAGGTGGCCTTGGTCATCGAGGACCACGCCATACTCCAGGGCTGCCCCTTGTGGCGAGACCAGGCCATTGCGCACATCCTCCAGCACGGCTGCGACCGGGCGACGCAGCGGGTCGCCGTAGCCACCACCGCCGGGGTTGACGTTGATGATGCGTTCGCCTGGTTGCAGGGTGAGCATGGGGTTTTGCGTGTAATGGTCTTCGCTGCCGTCGGCGTGGCGATGGATCAGCCGGCCCAGCTTGGGCTCAAGCAATGCGTTGCGTGCCCCGGCGGCACCGGCGGTGGGCAGTTGGCGGCCCTCGCCAAAGCCGACCACGGTCATGGCGTGGTCCAGTGGTTCGATCTCCAGGCGGGTGCCCGAACCGCCACGGAATTCACCGGCACCACCACTGTCGGCCATCAGGCTGTAGCGGTGGATCAGCACCGGGTAGGCGTGTTCGAGCAGCTCGATGTCACCGCTCATCAGCGCCCCGAAACAGCACAACGGGCCGCAGGCGTGCCAGCCATCCATCACCTTGTTGGCGCCGGCACCGGAAATGATCGAGGCCAGCACCATGGTCACGTACTCGCTGTTGCCGTTGCGCGGGTCATGGCCGGCGATGTTGATGCCGCTGGTATGCCCCCAGGAGGCCGTTACCCGCTGTGGCGAAGCCTGTTCCAGCGCGGTGCGCACGGCATCGGCCAGGGTTTCCATCGGCGTGGTGGTGCAGTTGACGTGGGGTGCGGGTTCTTCGGCATTGCACAGCGTGCCTCTGGGCCCGACATCGACCGTGACGCAGCGGTACAGCCCTTCGTTGTAGGGGGGCGCCACCTGGGCGAACATCATCAGCCCCAGGTACACACCCGACACCGAGTTGCCCTCGTAGGAATTGATGAAGTACGGCACTTGCGGCGGGCTGTCGATGCGCACGTGGGCCTGGTCGCCACGTATCTGTACATGGGCGGTGATGGCCAGTTCGCCCAGGCCATGGCCGGCATCTTCGAGCACGGCGGTGCCGCTATAGTCACCGTCCGGCACATCACGCAACAGTGCGCGCATGTGCCGGTCGGCCATGTTCTTCAGTTCGGCGATGCAGGCTCGCACCTGCGCCACGCCGTACTTGTCGAGCAGTTCCAGCAAGTGCCGCTCGCCGACCTTGCAGGCGCCATACTGGGCATTGAGGTCGCCTTCCTGATAGGGCCGGGCGCGCATGTTGGTGAGCATGAAGTTGATCACGTCCTCACGGCGTTTGCCCTTTTCCCACAGCTTGACCGGCGGAATGCGCAGGCCTTCGGCGTAGATTTCCTTGGCATCTGGGTTGTAGCCAGCCGGCACCGGGCCGCCGATGTCGGTCAGGTGGCCTTTGCACACGGTCCAGAACACCAACTCGCCCTGGTAGTACACCGGCTTGTACATGCAACAGTCGAGAATATGGCTGCCCTTGTAGGCCGGGTCGTTGTGGTAGATCACGTCGCCTTCTGCGATGTCGTCGCCGAAGAACTCGGCCACGCATTTCATGGCCGGGATCAGCGAACCCAGGTGGATGGGAATGTCCTGGCCTTGCAGGATCATTTCCGGCAGGTGATCGAACAGCGAGTTGGAATAGTCGTGGGCCAGGTTGAACACACTGGAGCGCCCGGTCTTTTCCAGGGTCAGGGTCATTTCGCGTTGCGCTGTCTCCAGCGCACCCCGGACAACCGCAAGGGTGATCGGATCTACTGTCTGCATAGGTCACCAACGTTTGTTCTTGTGCTTTGGGTGCGTGCCGCCAGAGGGGCGGCGCGTGGTGACAGGCTACGGGGCAGGGCGAGGGAAGGATTGTCGTTGGGTGTACTGGTTGTTGCGTTTGGGCGCACACGGCGACAGCTCCCCCAGGGGGGGGCGCAGCAGCGCCAACTTATTGCAGGTGAAAACCTTACGGTTTCAACATCTGCCGCACCAGCCATTGCCCCGCCGGCCCCAATGCCCGCCGGCTAGACCAGACCACATCCATATCCACTCGGCGTGGGTAACCCGCTATCGGCAACTCCACCAGCCCATTGCCAAACCGTGCCACCAGCGCCCTGGGCAGCTCGGCCCAACCAAACCCGCGCACGGCGAACTCCAGCAGGGTGAGGTAGTCCGGTGCCGACCAGGCCTGGCCGCGGCCGCGGTGCAGGCTGGGGGCATAGGTCTTGATATACAGCTGCCGTGCATGCTCCAGATGCTGCGCCTGCACCTGCGCCAGGCTTGCCAACGGGTGCCCGCTGGCCACGTAAACGCCAAATTCCGCCTGCTCCGGCAAGCGCGCCACGGCCACGTCGGCGGGGTAGCTGGGTTGGGTGGCAAGAATGCCGACATGGGCCAGGCCCTGTTGGATCATTTCGATCACATCAGCGTCCTCCGCCGGGCCGCAGCGCAATTCAGTGTGTGAGTACTGCTGGGCGAAGCGGGCCATCACCGCGCCCTGGAACGTGACGCTGTAGCTGTCCGACATCACCACCGATACCAAGGGCTCGACGTTCTGTGCCAGTCGCACCGCCAGCGCATCGAGCTGGGCGCTGGCATCGAGAATCGCCTCGACATGGCTCAGTACCTGCCGGCCCGCTTCATTCAGCGTGGGGTGGCGGCCACCGCGATCAAACAACGGGCAGCCGATATCAGCCTCGAAATTGGCGATGGCGATGCTGATGGTGGACTGACTTTTGCGCAGTTTGCGCGCTGCAGCAGAGAACGAACCCAGCGATGCAGCTTCGACAAACGCGACCAGAGCTTCGGGTGAATAGCGCATGGTATTGATAAAACCGATAGTAGCTATGTCGTGAGTATCAGTTTTATCAAAGAAAATAGACAGCACGACTCACGCAATGGATGGAATTTGCAATGAAACACGTGTCCTTTACCGAACGCCTGGTTCACGCCGTTGGCTACGAAGTGTTCGCGGTGTTGCTGTGTGCGCCGCTGCTGTCCTGGATCATGGGCAAGTCATTGGCGACGGCGGGCGCGCTGGCTGTGACCCTGTCGGTCATCGCCATGTTGTGGAACATGGTCTACAACGCGCTGGTCGACCGCTACGTGCAGGCCGAGCGTATCCACTGGAAGGCCCGTGCGCGTTTCGTGCACGGCCTGGGCTTCGAAGCCGGGCTGGTGGTGTGGTGTTTGCCGGTGGCGGCGTGGATGCTGGATATTTCGCTGGCGCAGGCGTTCATGGTGGAGCTGGGCTTCTTCGTCATCATTCTGCCCTACACCGTGCTGTACAACTGGGCCTTCGACAAAGCCCGGCATCTGCTGATGCAGCGTCGCCTGGCGTGAAGATTCTGCCAGTGTCGACAAAAAAAAGGGCATGCCATCGCTGGCATGCCCTTTTTCAAATCGCTGAAGCGCCTCAGGCGACTTTGACGATCCAGCCAGCCGGTGCTTCAACGTCACCGCTCTGGATGCCGGTCAGCTCGTTGTAGAGCTTCTGGGTAACCGGGCCGACCTTTTCCAGGTCGTGGAACACGTGCAGCTTGCCGTTGTACTCGATGCCGCCGATCGGGGTGATCACCGCAGCGGTACCGCAGGCACCCGCTTCGATGAAGCGGTCCAGCTTGTTGATTTCGACATCGCCTTCGATCACGGTCAGGCCCAGGCGCGATTGCGCCAGTTCCATCAGCGACAGGCGGGTAATGCCTGGCAGCACCGAGGCCGATTTCGGGGTGACGAACTCGTTGTTGGCGGTGATGCCGAAGAAGTTGGCCGAACCGACTTCTTCGATTTTGGTGTGGGTCAGCGGGTCGAGGTAGATGGCGTCGGCGAAGTTGGCTTTCTTCGCTTCAGCACCCGGTTGCAGGCTGGCAGCGTAGTTGCCGCCGACCTTGGCTGCGCCGGTGCCTTGCGGGGCGGCACGGTCGAAGCTGGAAATCTGGAAGTTGTGCGGCTTCATGCCGCCCTTGAAGTACGAACCAACCGGGATGGCGAACACCGAGAAGATGAACTCGGGGGCGGTGCGCACGCCAATGTTGTCGCCGGTGCCGATCACGAACGGGCGCAGGTACAGGGCGCCTTTGCCGTGCGGTGGCACGAATTTTTCGTTGGCCTTGACCACTTGCTTGCACGCTTCGATGAACACATCGGTCGGCACGTGCGGCATCAGCAGGCGAGCGCAGCTGCGCTGCATGCGAGCGGCGTTCTGGTCTGGGCGGAACAGGTTGATCGAGCCGTCCTTGCAACGGTAGGCCTTCAGGCCTTCGAAGCACTGCTGGCCATAGTGCAAGGCCGTGGAGCCTTCACTGATGTGCAGTACGTTGTCTTCGGTCAGGGTGCCCTTGTCCCACTCGCCATTGCGCCATACGGACAGGTAGCGTTTGTCGGTCTTGATGTAGTCGAAACCCAGCTTGTCCCAATTAATGCTTTCGTTGCTCATGACACCCTCATTGTCTTGCAAGTGCCCGATCGCTCGGGCTGCTGTTATATGCGCACCATGCCACCTTAATACATCCTTGGCGGATCGGGAACGGCCAGTCACGAATTGATAGCGTGCGATGCATTTTTCGCAGCACATGGCTGCGCCTACAAGTGCAGGTATTCATCGAGCGCCAGGTTTTCCAGCAATACCGCATCATGGGACGCCACCATCAGCGCCCCGCGAAATTGCCCAAGCATGCGTTCCAGGGCTGTCAGCGATGGCAGGTCCAGGTGGTTGCCGGGTTCGTCCAGCAGCAACAGGTCGAGCGGCCGTTCGCGGTATAGCACGGCGGCCAGCGCCGCCTTCATCCGCTCGCCGCCGCTGAGCAGGCTGCTGGGCAGTTCGACACGGGCCGCATCCAGGCCCAATTGCGCCAGGCGGCTGCGCAACTCGCCCTGGGCCAGCATCGGGTTGGCTTGGCGCAGGTGTTCGAGCACGCTGCCGTGGCCCGCTAGCGTGTTGCAGTGCTGGTCGAGCAGGGCGGTTTCGCCACTGAGGCGCACATTGTCGGGCGGTGCCGGCAACTCCCCGTTCAGCAGCCTGAGCAGGGTGGACTTGCCACTGCCGTTGGCGCCGATCAGCCCCACGCGCTGGCCCAGGCACACACGCAGGTCAAGCGGTTTGCGGGTGCCACGCGGCAAGCGAAGTGCCTGCAAGGCCAACACTTCTCGGCCTGGATGACGCTGAGGTGTAGGCGCGTGCAAGGTAATAGCGCTTTCTTGCTCGACCTCACGGGCGGCGTCACGCACTTTACCCACCAACGCTTGCTGGGCATCGCGATGGTCGCGGCGCTGCTTGCCAGCAGTGGCCTGGCTGCGCTCCTGCTGGCGGTCGACCAGGATCTTGGCCTGGTTGGCGTGCTTGGCCTGGCGCCCGGCCCGCGCCTGATGGCGCTCCAGGTCTTCGCGCTGGCGCTGCAGTTCACGGGCCTGGCGTAGCTGCGCCTGCTTCAGCCGGGCAAGGTGCTGCTGGGCCTGCGCCGTCTGGTTGGCTTTTTGCGCTGCATAGATGCTGTAGTTGCCACCATAGCCCTGCAAACCCAGGCTGGATAATTCAACAATGCGTGCCATGTGCGCCAGCAGGCTGCGGTCGTGGCTGATCACCAGCAAGCCACGGTCCCAGGCTTCGATCATGCTCAGCAGTTGGGCACGGGCGTCGCTGTCCAGGTGATTGCTTGGCTCGTCGAGGATCAGGTAGTCGGCATCGCTGAGCCACGCGCCAATCAGCGCCACGCGCATGGCCTGGCCGCCGCTCAGGCTCCGTGCGGGCTGGCGCCAGTCGAGTTGGCCCAGGCCGTGGCCCTGAAGCTGGCGTTGCAATTGCTCGCGGATATCCCAGCGCTCGCCAACGGTGTCGAAATCGTGGGGCTGGATGCTGCCTTGCTCGATACGCTCCAGCGCCGCAATCACCGGCCCCACTTGGGCCAGGTCGGCAAGCGTGGCGCTGCGCTCGATGACTTGCTGGTCCAGCAAATGGACAGGCCCGAGGCGCCGGCAATGGCCGCTGCTCGGTTCACGCTGGCCGGCAAGAATCTGCCCTAGCAGGCTTTTGCCCACGCCATTGCGCCCGACCAGGCCGGTGCGGCGTTGGTCGAAGGTTTCGTTGAGGTTGCTGAACAGCAGCCTGCCATCAGGCAAGGCCAAGGAGACGCTGTCCAGCGTCAGAATCGACGTGTTCGTCATGCACAACTCCACAAATGCCGCGACATCTCCGGAGCGAGCCGGAGGCTGAAGACTGGCCGTCGAACGGACGGCGGCATCAATGGCGCATTGGACGAACACCTCGTAATTAGAGAGCGCGTAGCCTAACGGACCGTCCGGGGCCGGGTAAAGCACCGGCCGCCGGTTGGGGCCTCAGCGTTGCGCCTGCAAGCGTTTAGCCCAGTCCCCGGCGTGGCCGTGCGCGCAGGCTTGTTCACTGTCGAACCGCACATGCCAGGCCGGATGGTCCAGCTGTATGCCGGCTTGCTCCAGTGCATGGCGGGTCAACGCCAGCATGTGCGCCTTCGCTTCGCCCGCGACGGCAGCGGCTTTGTCGGCCTCTTGCTCAAATACCCAGGTAATACGAAGGCTGCCCGGAAAGTCCTCGGGGTCGAGGCGGTGAGTGAGCCAGCTGAAACCGACGATCTGCGCCTTGGCGGTTTCGCAGGCATCGGTCAGGCACGCCACCAGCTCCCGCTCCAGGCGGGCCATTTCGCGTTTGCCCAGTGCCTTCACGGGTTGGCCTCGTCATCGATCTGCTGGCAAAAGCGCAGGCGGTTGCCGAACGGGTCCCACACCTGCATCTGCAGGCCCCAGTCCAGGCGCTCGGCCTCTGGCCGGGCGTAACCGTACTGTTTGTCCTGCAGCTCGCGCTCCAGCGCGCGCAGGTCGTCGATGCGGGCGAACACGGTAGAACCGGGGCATGCATCGCCATGGTGCTCGGAAAGGTGCAGGATCAGGCCGTCGCGGTGAATCTGTACGTACAACGGCAGGTCCGGGCTGAAACGATGCTCCCAGTCCAGGCTGAAACCGAGGAAATCGAGGTAGAACTCCTTGGCCTTGTCGACCGAGAAGATGCGCAGTACGGGTATGGCGGGGGCGAGGGGCATGGGACGTCCTTGACCGTGGGCAGAGTCGCTACTGTAACGCAGTAGCACCAAGAGTGGTCGACCAGCCCGCCGCAATGGTTGACCACCCGCCAGCCACTGCGTAGCCTTGCCAGTTCGAGGTTCTTCGGCCAGGCCGAAGCTAAGATGGGAACGCGGTACATGCCGCGGCTGCCCCCGCAACTGTAAGCACCGACAACGGATCGACACTGCCACTGCGCCAGCGCGCGGGAAGGCGTCATCCCGCCAGCCCGCTGTTCAACCGTACGGGGGCCTGGAACGGTGCGAGCCAGGAGACCTGCCTCGTCACGTTTTCGACTTTCAACCGGGCGGGGTGATCCGGTGGCGAACAAGCCCGGCCAACCTCTGGCCCGTGGCTGTCGTCCTGCATGCCCGCGCCACACTGCCAAGGGCAATGCGACATGAAAACACTGGCCAAGCTCCCCGTCACCATCGTCACCGGCTTCCTCGGCTCGGGCAAGACCACCTTGCTGCGCCACATGCTCGACAACGCCCAAGGCCGCCGCATCGCGGTCATCGTCAACGAATTCGGCGAGCTGGGCATCGACGGCGAAATCCTCAAACAGTGCAGCATCGGTTGCACCGAGGAAGAAGCCAGCGGCCGCGTCTACGAACTGGCCAATGGTTGCCTGTGCTGCACCGTGCAGGAAGAATTCTTTCCGGTGATGCGCGAGCTGGTGGCACGCCGTGGCGACCTCGACCACATCCTGATCGAAACCAGCGGCCTGGCCCTGCCCAAGCCTTTGGTACAAGCGTTCCAGTGGCCGGAAATCCGCAACGCCTGCACCGTCGATGCGGTCATCACCGTGGTCGACAGCCCGGCCGTGGCCGCTGGCACCTTCGCCGCCTACCCGGACCAGGTCGATGCCCAGCGCAAACTCGACCCTAACCTGGACCATGAATCGCCACTGCACGAGCTGTTCGCCGACCAGCTGGCCAGCGCCGACCTGGTGGTACTGAACAAGGCCGACCTGATCGACGCCGACGGCCTGGCCAAAGTGCGCGCCGAAGTGGCTGAAGAACTGCCGCCGGCCGTCAAGGTGATCGAGGCCAGCAGCGGCAAGCTGCCACTGGAAGTGCTGTTGGGCGTGGGTGCCGAGTCCGAGGCGCACATCGATGGCCGCCGCACCCACCACGACACGCACCACGACGGCGACGACCATGACGATCATGACCACGACGCCTTCGATTCCATTTCCATCGACCTGCCCGAGGCCGACGAAAGCCTGCTGCTCGACGCACTGACGCAACTGGTGGTGGAGTTCGGCATCCTGCGTGCCAAGGGCTTCGCCGCCATCCCGGGCAAGCCGATGCGCCTGCTGGTGCAAGGCGTGGGTACCCGCTTCGACAAGCACTTCGATCGCGCCTGGCGCAACGACGAGCCGCGCATTACCCGCCTGGTGCTGATCGGTCAGGACCTTGACGCTGTTCAACTGGAAGCGCGCCTGCGCCAGGCCCTGGGCGCCTGACCCATGCACCTGCTGCGGACCCAGCCCGGCGGCTTCGTGCCGGATGACAGCATTGCCGACCTCGGCCAGACACCCGCCGAGCTGGTGATTCTCTGCAGCGGCGATTCGCACCTGGCATTGCTCGCCGATACCGCCGAGCAATTGCCTGAAGACTTCCCCAGCCTGCGCCTGGCCAACCCGATGCAGGTGCAGAACCATGCCTCGGTCGACTTGTACGTCGACCAGGTACTGCGCCACGCCAAGGTCATTCTGGTGTCGCTGCACGGTGGCGTTGGCTACTGGCGCTACGGCGTCGAGCAACTGGTCGAATTGGCCGCCCGTGGCGTGCAACTGATTCTGGTGCCGGGTGATGATCGCCCGGACCCGGAACTGACCAGCTTGGGTAACGTTTGTGGCGAACAGGCCGAACGCCTCTGGCACTACCTGCGCCAGGGCGGCAAGGCCAATGCCATCAACCTGTTCAATTGCCTGGCCAGCCAGTTGCTGGGCCGTGACTACGCTTGGGACGAGCCACAGCCTTTGCCACGCACCGCCGTGTATCACCCGGCCAAGGGGAGCGTTGCGCTAGAAGACTGGTACCCGCACTGGCACCCGGATTACCCGGTGACGCCGCTGTTGTTCTACCGCTCGCACCTGCAGGCGGCCAACACCGCCTTCATCGACGTGTTCTGCCAGCGCCTGCAAGCAGCCGGGCTGAACCCGTTGCCGATCGCCGTGGCCAGCCTCAAGGAAAGCGCCTGCCTGGAGCAGGTCGAAGCCTGGCTGGACGAGGTCGGCGCTGAAGTGCTGGTCAATACCACCGGCTTTGCCCTGTCCAGCCCAGAGCGCCCCAACCTGCGGCCGTTGCGCCGTGATATCCCGGTGTTGCAGGCCATTTGCGCGCAAGACAACCAGCCCGGCTGGGAAGCCAGCGAGCAGGGCCTGGGCGCGCGTGACCTGGCCATGCACATCGCCTTGCCGGAGCTGGACGGGCGCATCATCACCCGTCCGGTCAGTTTCAAGGACATGGCCTGGCGCAGCGAGCGCAGCCAGTCCGACGTGGTGTGCTACCGCGCGCACCCCGAGCGCATGGACTTCGTCGCCGAGCTGGCCCGCCGCTGGGTTGAGCTGGCGCGCCTGCCTAATGCCCAAAAGCGTATTGCCCTGGTGCTGGCCAATTACCCGACCCGTGATGGCCGCATTGGTAACGGCGTCGGCCTGGACACCCCGGCAGCGGCGCTGAACATCCTCAAGGCGCTACAGGCCGAAGGCTATCCGCTGGCCGATTTGCCGAGCAGCGGCACGCAACTGATTCGCCAACTGCTCGGTGGCGTGACCAACGACCTCGACCACCTGGACCAACGCCCCTGCGCCCAGAGCCTGAGCCTGGCCGACTACCAGGCTGCATTCGAGCGCCTGCCCGAGGCCAACCGCCAGGCCGTGCTGGAACGCTGGGGGCCGCCCGAGCAAGACCCGATGTACCGCAGCGGCCGGCTGATGGTGGCCGGCTTGCGCTTTGGCCTGACTTTCGTCGGTATCCAGCCGGCGCGGGGGTATCAGGTGGACCCGAGCGCGGTGTACCACGACCCCGACCTGGTGCCGCCGCACGGCTACCTGGCGTTTCACTTCTGGCTGCGTCACGCCTTTGCCGCCGACGCGGTGATCCATGTCGGCAAGCACGGCAACCTTGAGTGGCTGCCCGGCAAGGGCGTGGGGTTGTCGGCACAGTGCTGGCCGGATGCGCTGCTCGGCCCGCTGCCGAACATCTACCCGTTCATCGTCAACGACCCGGGCGAGGGTGCTCAGGCCAAGCGCCGCACCCAGGCGGTGATCATCGATCACCTGATGCCGCCGCTGACCCGTGCCGAAACCTATGGGCCGCTGCGCCACCTGGAACAGTTGGCTGATGAGTTCTACGAAGCGCAGCTGCTCGACCCACGGCGTGCTCGCGAGTTGCAGCGCGATATTCTCGAACTGGTAAAAGCCAACCACATCGACCGCGAGTTGCAACTGGAAGGGCAATTGGACGATGCCGCCGTATGGCTGCCACGCCTGGACACCTACCTGTGTGACCTCAAGGAATCGCAGATTCGCGATGGGCTGCACGTGTTCGGGCAGTCGCCTGAAGGGCGCCTGCGCCTGGATACATTGCTGGCGCTGTTGCGGGTTGAGCGTGGCGACGGTCGTGGTGGCAATGCCAGCCTCCTGCGGGCGCTGGCCAAAGCACTGGTGCCGGGCTTCGACCCGCTCGACTGTGACCTTGGGCAGCCGTGGCAGGGTACACGCCCTGAACAGCTGCAAGCCATCGGCAATGACCCTTGGCGCACGTGTGGCGATACCCGCGAGCGCCTCGAACTGTTGGCACACCAGGTGATCGGGCAGGCGCTGGAAGGCACTGCAGCGTTACCCGCCCTAAGTGAATGGCAGCCGGTGCACGACGTACTTCAGGCCCTGCGTGACGCGGTGGCACCCAGCCTGGACGCCTGCGGCACTGCCGAAATGAATGGCCTGCTGGCGGCATTGGCGGGGCGCTTCGTGCCCGCCGGCCCCAGCGGCGCACCCAGCCGCGGGCGCCTCGACGTGCTGCCCACCGGCCGCAACTTCTATACCGTGGACGTGCGCAACCTGCCCACCACCACGGCCTGGCGCCTGGGTTTCGCCTCGGCCAGCCTGATCCTCGAACGCCACCTGCAGGACCACGGCGATCACCTGCGCCAGCTCGGCCTGTCGGTATGGGGTACGGCGACCATGCGCACTGGCGGCGACGACATTGCTCAGGCCATGGCGCTGATGGGCGTGCGGCCGGTGTGGGCCACTGGCAGCCAGCGCGTGGACGATTTCGAAATCCTGCCGCTGAGCTTGCTCGACCGCCCGCGTGTAGACGTGACCTTGCGCGTTTCCGGCTTCTTCCGCGATGCGTTCGGTAACCTGATCCGTCTGTTCGATGCCGCCGTGCAGGCCGTGGCCGCGCTGGACGAGCCCGACGACCTCAACCCCCTGGCTGCCCGTGTACGCAGCGAGCGGGCAGTGCTGCAGGCGCAAGGCGTGGACGCCGATCAAGCTGCTCGCCAGGCCGGTTGGCGGGTGTTCGGTGCCAAACCCGGCGCTTACGGTGCCGGGGTGCAGAACGCCATTGATGGGCGGCTGTGGCACAGCCGTGACGACCTGGCTGAGGTCTACCTCAACCATGGCGGCTATGCCTACGGTGGCAGCGACGATGGCACCCCGGCCCGCGCCCAGTTCGCCCAGCGTCTGGCCAAGGTGCAGGCGGTGCTGCAAAACCAGGACAACCACGAGCATGACCTGCTCGACTCCAATGATTACTACCAGTTCCAGGGCGGTATGCTGGCAGCGTCGGAAACGCTGTCCGGGGCGGCGGTGGCCAGCTACCACGGCGACCACAGCCAGGCCGATCGACCGCGTATCCGTACCCTCAAGGAGGAGCTGAACCGGGTAATCCGTGCCCGTGCGCTCAACCCGAAGTGGATCGACGGGGTCAAGCGTCACGGCTACAAGGGCGCCTTCGAGATGGCGGCGACAGTCGACAACGTGTTCGCCTTCGACGCCACCACGCACCTGATCGACGACCATCATTATCAGGGGCTGGCCGATGCCTACGTGCTCGACCCGGCCACCCGCGATTTCATGCGCGAGCACAACCCCGAGGCCTTGCGCGACCTCACCGAGCGCCTGCTGGAGGCCCAGCAGCGCGGTTTGTGGCAGGCGCCGGGCAATTACCGCGAAGCCCTCGAAGAACAACTGCTCGACGGCGAGGAACAGGCTTGAAATGAGTGAACCCGTACAATTTCCGCTGGCGGCGGTGGTCGGTGCCGACGACCTGAAGCTGGCGCTGTGCCTGACCGCCATCGACCCGAAGATCGGCGGCGTGCTGATCGAAGGGCCGCGTGGCATGGCCAAGAGCACCCTGGCCCGTGGCCTGGCTGACCTGCTTGGCGAAGGCCCGTTCGTGACCTTGCCATTGGGCGCCAGTGAAGAGCGGCTGGTCGGCACCCTCGACCTGGATGCCGCGCTGGGGCAGGGCAAGGCGCAGTTTTCCCCAGGGGTGCTGGCCCAAGCCGACGGTGGCGTGCTGTATGTCGATGAGGTCAACCTGCTGCCGGACACGTTGGTTGACCTGTTGCTCGATGTGGCTGCCAGTGGCACCAACCGCATCGAGCGCGACGGCATCTCGCACCGGCACAATGCCCGTTTCGTGCTGATCGGCACCATGAACCCGGAAGAGGGCGAGCTGCGCCCGCAACTGCTCGACCGTTTTGGCCTGAACGTGGCGCTGGAAGGCTTGCCCGAGCCCGAGGCCCGGCAGCAGATCATTCGCCGACGCCTGGCGTTCGACAGTGACCCCAAGGCGTTCTGTGACCAATGGGCAACGGCCCAGGCGCAACTGCGTGAGCGCTGCCAGGCGGCGCGCCAGGCCTTGGCCCAGATTGCCCTGGATGATCAGGCGCTGGCCTGGATTACCGAGCGCTGCTACGCCGCTGGCGTCGACGGCCTGCGCGCCGACCTGGTCTGGCTGCGTGCGGCGCGCGCCCATTGTGCCTGGCGCGGTGCTGCGGCTATTGAAGAGGTGGATGTCGAAGCGGTGGCCGAGTTCGCCTTGCGTCATCGCCGCCGTGTCATGCCCCAGGCCAAAACGCCGTCGGCGCCGCAGCCGCCTGACCAGCAGCCCGGCCAACCGGGTGGCGGCAACCCTGGTGAACAGGGTGCGCAGGGCGACTGGGGGGCATTGCCGGCGCAGCCGGTGGCCAGCGGCGCACGCCGCGAGGTACCGAACTGGGCAAAAAAGCCCTGAGCATCCCCCAGCTACCTGCCAAAGGGGCGGATGCAAGGCCTGGTGCAGGCAAGCAGGGCGAGGCCAGCCGTGGCCGCGGTCGCAATGCGGCGGCCGGCCGGGTGGCCTGGCTACCGACATTGCTCAAAGGGCGGCCACGGCTGCGCCAGGACCTGTGTTGGCAACAGCGCCAGGCTCGGCCCGCAGAACTGTGGCTAGTCATCGTCGACGCGTCGGCCTCGACCCGTCGCCATCAGGCGCTGGCGCAGACCAAAGGGTTGCTGGCAGCGCTGTTCGATCAGGCTTACCGCCAGCGCGCCCGGTTGGCGTTGCTGACCGCCAGCGGGCGTACACCGCAGTGGCAGCGCCACGGCCTGAAGGCCTCGTCGGCTTTGCAACCCTGGCTGCAGGCGTTGGGTGCGGGTGGCGGCACGCCGCTGATTTGTGCATTGGAGCAGGCCCGACACTGGCTACAGGCACGACAGCGCGCCTATCCAGATGAAGCCGTGCGCTGCCTGGTGTTTACCGACGGTCGTCTGCAGCGCTGGGACACTGTTCAACCCATGCCCTGTCCAACGTTGCTGGTGGATATGGAATTGGCGCCGGTGCGTGTTGGCCGCGCGCAGCACCTGGCAGAACAGTTGCAGGCCGATTATCAGCACTTGCAACACTTCAAGGTCGTGGATTGAACCGTACTGGCGCGACACTATGTCGCAACAGGAAAAGTTGCCAGAACAGCAACTTTGCATCCGAACAAGTGCGTGGCGCTGCACGCACTTGGTTTACCGGGCGATATTACTTCGGCATCGACCACGGTTGCAGGTCGTAACCCTTTTCACATAATTCGGCGCGCACTTCTTCAATCAGGCTGGCCCATTGGGCCGGGTCGGAGTAGATACGCGAGGACACTTGCTTGGCGCCGATGCGGGTGCTGGTCCGGTCGATCACTGCCAGGCTCAGCTCACCAGTACCGTTGGGTGCATCCCAGGCTACGCACTGGAAAGGTTCGAAGGCGTGGTCGGCAATCAGCAGTGCTTCGTTGACACGGAGCGGGGCATTCATGGTTCGGTCTCTCTATGGTCCCAAACATCGAAGTGAAGTCCGCGTTGCTTCAAAGTCGCCTCAATGATCGCGAAGTGCAGCGCGGGGTTATGTGTACTGATGCTCGTTGTCCGGGGGCAAGTCACACATTGGTTGTAAATTTTTTTGTCAGAGGCATATTCGTTGTTGCCTGCGCCGCCATGTGATGTCGATAAAGTGCGAAAATTCCCGGGGCACTTTGTAAAAAAATGCGTCCGCAGACAAACGGTAGTGGGCACTGTCAACTTCGTTGCTACTGTTAAACGGGCGCCACAACTTGCTGTTTTACTTCAAAAAACCAAAAACTGGCGCCAAGGATCGGTCATGCAGCAGCCTGCCGCTCAACGCCGTTTGCTAATCGTCGACCCCTGCGACGACTGCCACCGCTTATTGCCTGGCCTGCGCAACGCAGGCTGGGATGTGGACAGCTGTATGCTCGGGGCCGCGCTGGACCATCCCTGCGATGTAGGCCTGCTGCGCTTGCAGGCCACGCACCTGAGGCATCCGGATGCGGTCAAGGACATGATCAAGCGCAGCAACACCGAATGGATTGCCGTGCTCAGCGCCGAACAGCTGCGCATGCCGGCGTTCGGTGATTTTGTTTGTGAGTGGTTTTTCGACTTCCACACCTTGCCGTTCGACGTCTCCCGCGTGCAGGTGACCCTGGGCCGCGCCTTCGGCATGGCCCGTTTGCGCGGCAAGGGGGCGGTCAAGGTCGATGAGGCGACCCACGAGTTGCTCGGCGAAAGCCGGCCGATCCGTGAGCTGCGCAAGTTGCTGGGCAAACTGGCGCCCACCGAATCGCCCGTGCTGATCCGTGGTGAGAGCGGCACCGGCAAGGAACTGGTGGCACGCACCCTGCACCGTCAGTCGCAACGCAGCGAGCAGCCTTTCATCGCCATCAACTGTGGGGCGATCCCCGAGCATCTGATCCAGTCCGAACTGTTCGGCCATGAAAAGGGCGCATTCACCGGGGCGCATCAGCGCAAGGCCGGGCGCATCGAAGCGGCCCATGGTGGCACGCTGTTTCTCGATGAAATCGGTGACCTGCCGCTGGAGTTGCAGGCCAACCTGCTGCGTTTTCTGCAGGAGAAGCACATCGAGCGGGTGGGCGGCAGCCAGCCGATCCCAGTGGATGTGCGAGTGTTGGCGGCCACCCATGTGGACCTGGAGCGGGCCATCGAGCAAGGGCGTTTTCGCGAAGACTTGTATTACCGCCTGAACGTGCTGCAGGTGGTGACCGCGCCGTTGCGCGACCGGCATGGTGACCTGTCCATGCTGGCAAGCCACTTTGCCCATTTCTACAGCCTGGAAACCGGGCGTCGGCCGCGTTCGTTCAGCGACCATGCCCTGGCCGCGATGGGCCGGCATGACTGGCCGGGCAATGTGCGCGAGCTGGCCAACCGTGTGCGCCGGGGGCTGGTGCTGGCTGAAGGGCGGCAGATCGAGGCGCAGGACTTGGGCCTGCAGCTGCTCGACCAGGAACAACAGCCGCTGGGCACGCTGGAGGAGTACAAGCAACGCGCCGAGCGCCAGGCGCTGTGCGATGTGCTCAACCGGCACAGTGACAACCTGAGTGTGGCGGCGAAGGTGCTGGGTATCTCGCGGCCGACTTTTTATCGATTGCTGCACAAGCATCAGATTCGTTGACTCCCCTTGCAGGTTTGACGTGGCATCTCCAGGGCCTGGCAGATCGAGCGCCGCCCGCGCGGCGCTCGATCTGCCAAGCGGCGAAGATGTCACGCCGAGTTTCACAATTCTTAACAAAGTATCAAATGAGACAAAATTGACTCATTTTGTCTTCGCTCATATCATTCGGGCCGTTTTTCCATTTAAAGCTCGGGTGAATCATGAGCAACTTGCGTGCAATAGGAATGGCCAGCTGCCTGGCGGCGGCAGTCGCGCTGGCCGGCTGCGGCGAAGCTGAAGCGCCGCCGTCTGCGGCCCACAGTGCCTTTCCGGTCCAGACCGTCACGGTCGCCAGCGAACCCCTGACCTTGGCGGCAACGCTGCCGGGCCGGGTCGAACCCATGCGGGTGGCCGAGGTTCGCGCCCGAGTGGCCGGCATCGTCCTGCACAAGCGCTTCGAAGAAGGCGCCGACGTAAAAGCCGGCGATGTGCTGTTCCAGATAGACCCGGCACCCTTCAAGGCCGCGCTGGCACGCGCCGAGGCCGACCTGGCCAGGGCCCAGTCGGTCATGTTCGAAGCCCAGGCGCGGGTACGCCGCTACGAACCGCTGGTGAAGATCGAGGCAGTCAGCCAGCAGGACTTCGACACCGCCAGCGCCGACCTGCGCAGCGGCCAGGCCGCTGTGCGTTCGGCCCAGGCCGATGTCGAGACCGCGCGCCTGAACCTGGGCTACGCCACGGTCAAGGCGCCGATCTCTGGCCGTATCGGCCGTGCCCTGGTCACCGAAGGTGCGCTGGTGGGGCAGGGCGACGCCACGCTGATGGCGCGCATCCAGCAACTCGATCCGATTTACGTCGACTTTACCCAGTCCGCCGCCGACGCGCTGCGCCTGCGCCAGGCGCTGAAGGAGGGTGCGCTGGCAGCCGGTGATCAGCAGGCCCTGACCGCCCAGGTGGAAGGCACCGACTACGAGCGCCAGGGTGCGCTGATGTTCACCGACGTCGCGGTCGACCGCGGCACCGGCCAGGTCACCTTGCGCGGCCGCTTCGACAACGCCGACGGCATCCTGCTGCCGGGCATGTATGTGCGCGTGCGCACCCCGCAAGGCACCGACAACCAGGCCATCCTTGTGCCGCAGCGCGCCATCCAGCGCGGCAGCGACGGCGAGGCGCGGGTCATGCTGGTGGGCATCGGTGGGGTTGCCGAGGCGCGCAGTGTGCGCACCGGTGCCATGCACGGTGCCCGCTGGCAAGTCACCGAGGGCTTGCGCCCAGGTGACCAGGTGATCGTCGGCAGCCCTGCCGGGCTGGCTGCGGGCATGCCGGTGGTGACTGCCCCGGCGCAACAAGCCGCAGCACGCTGAGGCGAGGGTAACGAGATGTCCAAGTTCTTCATCAAACGGCCGAACTTCGCCTGGGTCGTGGCGCTGTTCATTTCCCTGGCGGGGTTGCTGGTCATACCTACGCTGCCGGTGGCCCAGTACCCTAACGTAGCGCCACCACAAATCACCATCACCGCTACCTACCCAGGGGCTTCGGCCAAGGTGCTGGTGGACTCGGTTACCAGCATCATCGAAGAGTCGCTCAACGGCGCCAAGAACCTGCTGTATTTCGAGTCGACCAACAACTCCAACGGCATGGCCGAAGTGGTGGTCACCTTCGAGCCGGGTACCGACCCGGAACTGGCCCAGGTCGATGTGCAGAACCGCCTGAAAAAGGCCGAAGCACGCATGCCGCAGGCGGTGATCACCCAAGGCATCCAGGTCGAGCAGACCAGTGCCGGCTTCCTGCTGATCTACGCCCTCAGCTACAAGGAGGGCGCAGGCCAGGCCGATACCACGGCGCTGGGCGACTACGCCGCGCGCAACATCAACAATGAGCTGCGCCGGGTCCCGGGCGTGGGCAAGTTGCAGTTCTTCTCGTCGGAAGCCGCCATGCGCGTGTGGGTCGACCCACAGAAACTGGTGGGCTATGGGCTGTCGATCGATGACGTGAGCAATGCCATCCGTGGTCAGAACGTGCAGGTGCCGGCCGGCAGCTTCGGCAGCGCGCCGGGCAGCAGCCAGCAGGAGCTGACTGCCACCCTGGCGGTGCAAGGCACCCTGGACGACCCTCAGGCGTTCGGCCGAGTGGTACTGCGCGCCAACCCGGACGGTTCGCTGGTGCGCCTGGCCGATGTCGCCCGCCTGGAAGTGGGCATGGAAAGCTACAACTTTTCTTCGCGCCTGAATGGCAAACCTGCGGTGGCCGGTGCGGTGCAGCTGGCGCCGGGCGCCAATGCGCTGAAAACTGCCGATCTGGTCAAGGAGCGCCTGGCCGAGCTGAGCGCGTTCTTCCCCGAGGGCGTCGAGTACTCGGTGCCCTATGACACCTCGCGTTTTGTCGACGTGGCCATCGAAAAGGTCATTCACACCCTGCTCGAAGCCATGGTGCTGGTATTCCTGGTGATGTTCCTGTTCCTGCAGAACATCCGCTACACGCTGATCCCGTCGATCGTGGTACCGGTGTGCCTGCTGGGCACGTTGATGGTGATGAAGCTGCTGGGCTTCTCGGTGAACATGATGACCATGTTCGGCATGGTGCTGGCGATCGGCATCCTGGTCGACGACGCCATCGTGGTGGTGGAAAACGTCGAGCGGATCATGGCCGAGGAAGGGCTGTCGCCTGTCGACGCCACCATCAAGGCAATGGGCCAGGTGTCCGGCGCGATCATCGGCATCACCCTGGTACTGTCGGCCGTATTCATGCCACTGGCGTTCATGTCGGGTTCGGTGGGGGTGATCTACCAGCAGTTTTCGCTGTCGCTGGCGGTGTCGATCCTGTTCTCGGGCTTCCTCGCGCTTACCTTTACCCCGGCCCTGTGCGCCACGATGCTCAAGCCGGTGGCCCCTGGGCACCATGAAAAGCGCGGCTTCTTCGGCGCTTTCAACCGTGGCTTTGCGCGGCTGACCGAGCGCTACTCGGTGATGAACAACGCCCTGGTGCGCCGTGCCGGCCGCTACATGCTGCTGTATGCCGGTATTCTGGCGATGCTCGGCTATTTCTACCTGCGCCTGCCGGAATCCTTCGTACCGGTGGAAGACCAGGGCTATGCGATCGTTGACGTGCAGCTGCCGCCGGGCGCCAGCCGCGTGCGTACCGACGCCACCGGGCAGGCCCTGGAGCAGTTCCTGATGTCCCGCGAGGCGCTGGCCTCGGCATTCCTGGTCAGCGGCTTCAGCTTCTCGGGCATGGGCGAGAACGCCGCGTTGGCATTCCCTACCTACAAAGACTGGTCGGTACGTAGCGCCGAGCAATCGGTGGATGCCGAAACTCAGGCGATCAATGCGCAATTTGCCAGCCATGGCGATGGCACGATCATGGCGGTCAACCCGCCGCCGATCGATGGCCTGGGCAACGCCGGTGGCTTCGCCCTGCGCCTGCTCGACCGTGGCGGCCTGGGCCGTGAGGCCTTGCTGGCGGCACGCGACAAGATCCTGGGCGAGGCCAACGGCAACCCAGTCATCCTTTACGCGATGATGGAAGGGTTGGCAGAAGCGCCGCAGTTGCGGGTCGACATCGATCGGGAAAAGGCCCGTGCCCTTGGCGTGCCCTTCGAAACCATCAACAGCACCCTGGCCACCGCCTTTGGCTCGGCAGTGATCAACGACTTCACCAACGCTGGCCGGCAACAACGGGTGGTGGTGCAGGCAGAGCAGGGCGAGCGCATGACCCCGGAAAGCGTGCTGCGCCTGTACGCGCCGAACGTCGATGGCCAGCAGGTGCCGTTCAGCAGCTTCGTCACCACCCGTTGGGAAGAAGGGCCGGTACAGATCGTGCGTTACAACGGCTACCCGTCGATCCGCATTTCCGGTGATGCCGCGCCGGGCTACAGCACCGGCCAGGCGATGGCCGAAATGGAGCGCCTGGTCAGTGAACTGCCGCCGGGGATCGGCTACGCCTGGACGGGGCTTTCTTACCAGGAGAAGGTCTCCAGCGGCCAGGCCAGCAGCCTGTTCGCCCTGGCCATCCTGGTGGTGTTCCTGCTGCTGGTGGCGTTGTACGAAAGCTGGGCGATCCCGCTGACGGTGATGCTCATCGTGCCGATCGGTGCGTTGGGCGCGGTGCTGGCGGTGATGGTCACCGGCATGCCCAACGATGTGTACTTCAAGGTTGGCCTGATCACCATCATCGGCTTGGCGGCGAAGAACGCCATCCTCATCGTCGAGTTCGCCAAGGAGCTGTGGGAGAAAGGCTATAGCCTGCGTGACGCTGCGATCGAAGCCGCGCGCCTGCGCTTTCGGCCGATCGTGATGACTTCGATGGCGTTCATCCTCGGCGTGGTACCCCTGGCGATCGCCAGCGGTGCCGGTGCTGCCAGCCAGCGGGCGATTGGTACCGGGGTGATCGGCGGCATGCTCAGCGCCACGTTGCTGGGCGTGCTGTTCGTGCCGATCTGTTTTGTCTGGGTGCTGTCGCTGCTCAAGCGCAAGCCAGCGCCGCAGGCCCAACCTGCCGAGGTGCTGGAGTGATGGCCATGCGTAATCTGTTCGTGCCGATTGCCATGGCTTTGCTGGCCAGCGGCTGCTCCCTGGCACCGACCTACCAGCGCCCCGAGGCGCCGGTGGCGAACCAGTGGAGCGACGCCACCAACCACACAGGGCAGCAGGTGGACAAGCTGGGCTGGCAAGCCTTTATCGTCGACCCGACGTTGCGCCAGTTGGTGAACACGGCGCTGGACGACAACCGCTCGCTGCGCCAGACGCTGCTGGACATCGACCAGGCACGGGCGCAGTTCCGCATCCAGCGCGCGGACCGTGTGCCGGGGCTGAGCGCTGGTGCTTCCGGTAATCGACAGCACCAGCCTGCCGGGCTGTCCAGTGATGGCCGCGAGGGCGTCGCCAGCACCTATCAGGTTGGCCTTTCGTTGCCTGAGTACGAGGTCGACCTGTTCGGTCGGGTGAAAAGCCTGAGCGATGCAGCGCTGGAGCAATACTTGGCCACGGAGGAGGCTGGCCGTGCGGCGCGCATCGCCTTGATCGCCGAGGTGAGCCAGGCCTACCTGACCCTGGACGGTAGCGAGCGGCGCCTGGCGTTGATCCGGCAGACCCTGGCCAGCCGCGAGCGCTCGCTGGCGCTGATCGACCAACGCCGCGCCGCCGGGACCGCCACGGCGCTGGACCACCAGGAAGCGCTCGGCCTGGTCGAGCAAGCGCGCGCCGAGCAAGAAAGCAACCTGCGCCAGCGCCAGCAGGCCTACAACGCCTTGGTGTTGCTGGTAGGCAATAGTGAGGCGACCCAGGCTCTACCGGTCGAACGCCAGGCAGAACCCAGCGTGCTGCAGGACATTACCCCCGGTGCCCCGTCGGCGCTGCTTGAACGGCGCCCGGACATCCTTGCTGCCGAGCACCGCTTGCGGGCGCGCAATGCCGATATCGGCGCGGCGCGGGCGGCGTTCTTCCCGCGTATCAGCCTGACCGGCAGCTTGGGTACGTCGAGTACGCAGGTGTCTGGTTTGTTCGAGGGCGGTTCGCGTAGCTGGAGCTTCATGCCCCAGGTGTCGCTGCCCATATTCGATGCTGGGCGCAATCAGGCTGGGCTGAGCCTGGCCGAGGCGCGCAAGGATTCGGCGGTGGCAGCTTATGAAGGGGCGATCCAGCAGGCGTTCCGCGAAGTAGCGGATGCCCTGGCGGCCACCGATACCCTGCGCCGTGAGGAAGTCGCGCGGCGGGCCCTGGCCGATACCAGCCGCGCCACCTTGACCCTGGCCAAGGCGCGCTATGAGGGTGGGATCGACAGCCACCTGCGTTACCTGGATGCGCAGCGTAGCGATTTTGTGAATGAAGCGGCGTACATCGAGGCGAGTACACAACGGCAGCTTGCGCTGGTGGACCTGTTCCGCGCCTTGGGCGGCGGCTGGCCGGCACGCGGCTGAAAAAGGCTCCTTTGGTTGGATGATCCAACCGCTTTGGCCCTTGGGACTTGTGCCCAGGGGCCTTTTTTTTGCGCGTAGGCCAATGGCCTCAACCCCTGGCCAGCGCCCCCTGCAGGAACAATTGCTCCAAGGCCTGCGCCGAATTGGCACTGGCTGCGCGCCCGCGCCGCTCGGCGTCGACCATGGCGTAGATCTGGGTGATGAACACTTCGGTAAACACCGCTGCGCTGATGTCGATGCGCAACACGCCCATCTGTTGCGCACGCAGGAAAAACGCATCCATCGCCCGGGTATAGGTCAACCAGCGGCGGTCTTCACTGTCGCCGAGCAATGTATCGGGGCGGTACTGAAACATCAGAAACACCAGCATTTCGCGGTGCTTGAGGTGTTCGGCAATCAGGTGACGCACCGCTTCCAAGGGGGCCGCGGTGTGCAAGGCGGCATTTGCAATCACCTGGTTGAGCACTTGCTCGCCGTGGTTTTCGAGCATGGCCACCAGGTTGTCGCGGGTGCCGCAGAAGCGGTGCAGGGTAGCTTTGCTGACGCCGGCGGTCTCGGCCAGTTCCTTGAGCGTGGCGCGCGGGTGGACCACGATGGCGTGGGCCAGGGCCTTGAGCAGGCGTTCATCGTGGGGAGTGGGGGTCATCGGCATGCCTCGCGTGGGGTCGCAGGGCAATTATTGTGCAGAAAATGAGGCATGGATCAAGCTTTAAGGTCTCATATGAGACTATTTTGTGTCTTGGCTGGCCGCCCCCCCGTACAGGGCTACTCCCACAGGGTGCAGGAGCAGCTTTGTGCGGCGAAAGGGCCGTTACCGGCTAACGATCAATGCGCCCCGCGCGGAATCGTCTTCAACAGGTCTTCCGGGCTGATATGCCCCACCACCTGCGCCACCGCGCTACCTGGGGTCGGCAGGTCGATGATGTGGTTTTTCATCTTGCCGATCACATGCATCTCGCACGGCTTGCAGTCGAACTTCAGGGTCAGCACTTCGTCACCCTGAATCAGCTGCATCGGTGCCACCTTGGTGCGCACACCGGTTACGCCTTTGGCCTGCTTGGGGCACAAATTGAAGGAGAAGCGCAGGCAGTGCTTGGTGATCATCACCGGTACTTCGCCGTGTTCTTCATGGGCCTCGTAGGCCGCGTCGATCAGTTGCACGCCGTGGCGGTGGTAGAAATCGCGCGCCTTCTGGTTGTACACGTTGGCCAGGAACGACAGGTGCGACTCGGGGTATACCGGCGGCGGCGTGGTCTCGGCCTTGCGCCCGCCGCGCGGGTGCGCCTGCACGCGTGCTTCGGTCAGTGCCTCGATGGCTTCGCGGCGCAGAGCCTTGAGCTGTGAGTTGGGGATGAAGTACGCCTGCGGGGCATCCAGCTGGATGCTGTCGGCATGGTACATCGTGGTACCCAGTTGGCCGAGCAGGTCGTGCAGTTGTTCCAGCGCCTGCTGCGGCTTGTTGGCTGCGCCGAACGGGCCGTCCAGGGCTACCTGCACGCTCACACCTTCTTCACTGCCAAGGGTAAGCATCAGGCGCTGCTCGCGCAGTACTGCGTGCCATTCCACACCGACCCGGCGCTCGGAGGAGGTGCGTTGCAGGGCTTGCTGCCAGTTGTGGTCGAGGTTGCGCGACAGCGGGTGGTTGGGCCGCAGCTTGTACAGGCCTTCGGGCATTTCGTTGGGTTCGACGCGGTAGCGGTAGCGCTTGCTGCCGTCTTCCTCGAACTCGCCACGGGGTTCGGCGATGTTGGCGCGAAAGCCCACCACTTCGCGTTTGACCAGCACATTGAGGCCGTCGCCGTTGGTCAGCGGTACGTCGGTGACCACTTGCATGTCACGCTTGCCGACCTTTTCCACCACACCCACCGGCAGGCCGGTGAAGGTTGGCGAGTCGAAGGCGCCGATATCGACCTTGCGGTCGGTGACGAAGTAGTCGGTGCTGCCACGGTGGAACGTTTTGTCAGGGTCGGGCAGGAAGAAGTGCTGGGTCCGGCCGCTGGACGCACGGGCGTATTCCGGGCGGCCTTCAAGAATGGCGTCGAGCTCTTTGCGGTAGTGGGCGGTGATGTTCTTCACATAGCCCATGTCCTTGTAGCGGCCCTCGATCTTGAACGAACGCACGCCGGCATCCACCAGGTCGGCCAGGTTGGCGGTCTGGTTGTTGTCCTTCATCGACAGCAGGTGCTTCTCGAACGCCACCACGCGGCCCTGGTCATCTTTAAGGGTGTAGGGCAGGCGGCAGGCTTGCGAGCAGTCGCCACGGTTGGCACTGCGGCCGGTCTGCGCATGGGAAATGTTGCATTGGCCGGAAAACGCTACGCACAGCGCGCCGTGGATGAAGAACTCGATGGCGGCATCGGTTTCAGCGGCGATGGCGCGGATCTGCTGCAGGTTCAGCTCACGGGCCAGTACCAGCTGCGAGAAACCGGCCTGGTCGAGGAACTTGGCCCGTTCCAGGGTACGGATGTCGGTCTGGGTACTGGCGTGCAGCTCGATGGGCGGAATGTCCAGCTCCATCACCCCCAGATCCTGCACGATCAGTGCGTCGACGCCGGCGTCGTACAGCTGATGGATCAGCTTGCGCGCTGGTTCCAGCTCGTTGTCGTGGAGGATGGTGTTGATCGTGGTGAACACCCGTGCATGGTAGCGACGGGCGAACTCGACCAGTTCGGCAATATCGCTGACGTCGTTGCAGGCGTTATGGCGCGCGCCGAAGCTTGGGCCGCCGATATAGATGGCGTCAGCGCCGTGCAGGATCGCTTCACGGGCGATGGCCACGTCACGGGCAGGGCTGAGCAGTTCCAGGTGATTCTTTGGAAGAGACATGTCGTTATATTTTCGGGCTGTCACGGTTTAGGCGGGCATTGTAGCGGTGAAACGGGTTGGCGGCATCATCGGGGTGCCGGGAGGTGCAGGGTAAGGTGGGAGCGAGGACCGCTCCCACAAGCGCCGATCAGCGCTTGGCGGCCATTGCGGTCACTTCGACGCGCATGCCTTCGAATGCCAGCGAGGCCACACCCACGGCGGCACGCACCGGCCAGGGCTTGCTGAAGAAGCGCTGGTACACCTCGTTGAACGCGGCGCGGTCGGCCATGTCGGTGAGGTAGATGGTCAGGTGCAGCACGCGGTCCATGCCGCTGCCGGCTTTCTCCAGCGCCACTTTCAGCGCCTGCAGGGTGCATTCGCTCTGCTCGGCGATGCCGCCCAGCTCCAGGCTGCCATCGGCGTGGGTCGGGATCTGCGTGGTGACCAGCACGCCGTTGTACTCGGCGACATCGGACGAAATCGATTCGGCGTCCGGGTCCGGGGTGTAGATGATGTCTGCATGTGCCATGGTGTGTTTTGCCTTGCTACGGAAGGAAAACGGCAAGCCTACGCGAGCGCACCAGCCCGGTCGAGGGTGCCCCGGTGTTTGAAATACGCGGCGTTCACCGTCAGAATCGCGGCCGATTGCAAAACCAGGGGTTTACGTTGAACGAACAGACTTTGTCCAGGCGCCTGGAGCGCGTGGCCGCTCATGTGCCGCAGGGCGCGCGCCTGGCCGACATCGGCTCGGACCACGGCTACCTGCCAGTGGCCTTGATGCTGCGTGGCGTGCTCGAGGCCGCCGTGGCGGGTGAAGTGGCCGAGACGCCGTTCGCTTCGGCCCAGCGCAATGTGCGCAGAAACGGCCTGCAGGAGCGGGTAACCGTGCGCCTGGCCAATGGCCTGGCAGCGATCGAGCCGCAAGACCGCATCTCGGTGGTGAGCATCTGCGGCATGGGCGGCGACACCATGTGCGAGATTCTCGAGGCCGGCAAGCAGTGTCTGGGCGGCGTCACGCGCCTGGTACTGCAGCCCAATGGCGGTGAGCGCGAGCTGCGCCAGTGGTTGGCGGGCAATGGTTACCAGATCGTTTGCGAAGAGCTGCTGCGGGAAAACCGCTTCGACTACGAAATCATCGTCGCCGAGCCGGGCAGGGTGGTGTATAGCGCAGAACAGCTGTACTTCGGCCCGGTACTGATGCAGGAAAAAAGCGAAGCGTTTCGGGTCAAGTGGCAGCGGATGCTGCGGCAGAAGCAGCAGACCCTGGCCAATTTCCAGCGGGCCCGTGACGCGGTGCCACAGGCGAAAATCGACGACTTCAATCAGCAGGTGGGTTGGATCACCCAGCTACTGGCCTGATTCACTGCTGCGAGCAGTTGCCCATTTCCCGGTAGTCGACTTCGCGCTTCTGGCCCTGGTGGTCGACGTACACCATGTGTGCGGTGCCCACCTGGCAGTCGGCGGCGTTGCTGGCCGGGGTGATGGAGATGACCTTGGCCACGTCCAGCGGCATGCCGTATTCATAGGTGTTGCTCACGGGCTGGTTGCTGGCCGTATCAGCGAAGGCACCGAACGAAGCCAGGGCAGCGGCAACGGCAAACACAGCGATCGAACGTTTCATGGCAGGCTCCTTTTTCAATGTATGACTAATGATGTATTCATTGGTCATCCACAATAAATGGGCTAACTCGTGATAGATTCCTGCCTGTAACGCAAGAATAAGACTGAACAAGGAGCACACCCTCATGGACATGCTGCATGCCATGCGTACCTTCGCTCGTGTGGTGGAATGTGGCAGTTTCGCTGCAGCCGCCAATGCCCTGGATATTTCCGCAGCACAGGTTTCGCGCATCGTCGCGGAGCTTGAGAACCAGCTGCAGACCCGCCTGTTGCACCGCACCACCCGGCGCCTGCGCATGAGCGAGGCGGGCGAACGGTTTCTGGAGCGTGCGCGGCAGATCATGCTGCTGACCGAGGAAGCGGTGGGCGAGGCCCGAGGTGCGCACCTCACGCCGCGTGGCCATCTGCGCCTGCATTGCCCGCACGGCCTGGGCCTGTTGTTGATGCCGCTGGTGGCCGGCTACAACGCGCTGTGCCCGGAAGTGGTAATCGAATTGACCCTGTCCCAGCGCAACCCAGACCCGCTGGCCGAAGGGCATGACGTGGTGATCACCGTGGACGGTGCGCTGCCGGATTCGCAGTTGATAGCCGTGCCGCTGGGCAACATCTTCAGTATCCCTTGTGCGGCACCCAGCTACCTGAACCGGCATGGCGTGCCCGAGCGCCCCGAGGACCTGCATGCGCACCGCTGCCTACGCATGGCTTACCCGATGTATGAAGGCGACTGGGTATTCCCCCAGGGTGTGGACCAGTGCGTGATCACACCGAGCGACAACTTCTCCACCAACGTGGCCGACGCCATGCTGGTGGCCAGTGAGTTGGGCATGGGGATTGGCTTGCTGCCGTTCTATACGGCCAGCCAGGCGATCGAGCAGGGGCGTTTGTGCCGGCTGCTGGCGCCGTACCGGCTGCGGGAAAGTGCGCTGTATGCGATGTACCCGTCACGGCATTACCTGGATGCCAAGGTGCGGACCTGGATCGACTACCTCAAGGAGCAACTGCCGGCGTTGTTCGAGGGGCATGCCAGGGTGGTGGATGATTCGAGGTATTGGCGCTGAAATACTGATCTGCTTTCTTGTAGGAGCGGCCTTGCGTCGCGATTGGGCCGCAAAGCGGCCCCAGCAATTTCGGCGTGTGACGCAGATTGTGGGGCCGCGTTGCGGCCCAATCGCGACACAAGGCCGCTCCTACAGGCCGCCGTGTTACAGGGGATAGTGCTTCAGCTCGCGCGCAATCAGCATGCGCTGGATCTCGCTCGACCCTTCATAGATCTGGGTAATCCGCGCATCCCGGTAATAGCGCTCCACCGGGTAATCTTCCAGGTAGCCATAGCCACCATGTACCTGGATCGCCATCGAACACACCCGCTCGGCCATTTCCGAAGCGAACAGCTTGGCCTGTGACGCTTCCGAAAGGCACGGCTTGCCGGCGCTGCGCAGGCGCGCGGCATGCAGGATCAGCAAACGTGCGGCGTTCACCTGTACCTGCATGTCGGCCAGCAGGTTGGCGATGCTCTGGTGTTCGTTGATCGGCTTGCCGAACTGCACGCGGTCACGTGAGTAGACCAGCGCGGCCTCGAATGCAGCGCGGGCAATGCCCAAGGCCTGGGCGGCAATGCCGATACGGCCGCCTTCGAGGTTGGACAGGGCAATGGCCAGCCCCTTTCCACGCTCACCCAGCAGGTTGGCGGCAGGGATGCGGCAGTTGTCGAAGGTGACCGCGCAGGTGTCGGAAGCGCGGATACCCATCTTGTGCTCGCTGCGGTCAACCTTGAACCCAGGGTTGTCGGTGGGCACCAAAAACGCCGACAGGCCTTTCTTGCCCAGCTCCGGGTCGGTCACTGCGAAAACGATGGCCAAACCGGCACGGCGGGCGTTGCTGACGAACTGCTTGGCGCCGTTGATCACCCACTGGCCATCCACCAGCTCGGCGCGGGTGCGCAGGTTGTGCGCTTCGGAGCCGGCCTGCGGCTCGGTCAGGCAGAAGCAACCGATCACCTCGCCGCTGGCCAGCCGTGGCAGCCATTGCTGTTGCTGTTCAGCCGTGCCATAGGCCAGCAGCGGGCCGCAGCCTACCGAGTTGTGGATGCTCATCATTGCCCCGGTGGCGCCGCAGCCGGCGGCGATCTCTTCCACGGCCAGGGCGTAGGCCACGTAGTCGGTGTAACTGCCGCCGAAGTCCTCTGGCACCACCATGCCCAGCAGGCCCAGTTCGCCCATTTTGCGCACCACGCCATCATCGATCCAGCCGGCCTTTTCCCAGGCCTGGGCATGCGGGGCGATTTCGCCACGGGCAAAGTCCCGGGCCATGTCGCGGATCATGACTTGTTCTTCGCTCAGTTCCAGGTCTTGCATCTGTGTACTCCCGGGCTCACAGGCCTTCGAAGAATTGGTCGACCCGCTGGCGCTGCAGCGCGGCCAGGGTCGGCGGGTTCCAGCGGGGCTGCTTGTCCTTGTCGATGATCAGGGCACGCACGCCTTCTATGATGTCGCCATGCTGGAACCACTGGCGGTCCAGGTGCAGCTCCATGGCAAAGCAGTCGTCAAGGCCCAACTGGCGGCCCCGGCGCAGCATCTCCAGGGTAACCGCCATGGCCAGGGGGGAGCGGGTTTCCAGCTGGTCGGCGGTGGCCACCGCCCAGGCGTGGCTGTCGCCAATGCTCACCGCGCGCAGTTGTTCGACAATGGCAGGCAGGTCGGGCAGGGCGAAGAAGTGGTCGATGACCGGGCGCAGTTTTTCCAGTGGTGCATCGCCCAGCACCTGGGTGCCGAGCTTGGCCAGCAGGTTTTGCAGGTCTTTGAGCGGGTTGTCGCCAAACGTCAGCTGGTCCAGGCCCTGGTCGAGGGCGGCGAGCTGGTCGCTGGCCAGGTACCAGTCGGCCAGGCCGCAGTACAGGGCGTCGGCTGCCTGGACCTGGGCGCCGCTGACACCCAGGTAGATGCCCAGCTCGCCGGGGATGCGCGACAGGAAATAGCTGCCGCCGACATCAGGGAAGTAGCCGATACCGACTTCGGGCATGCCCAGGCGGCTACGTTCGGTCACCACGCGCAGGTCGCAGCCCTGGGCCAGGCCCATGCCGCCACCGAGGGTGAAACCGTCCATCAATACCAGTATCGGCTTGCGGTAGCGGTGGATGACCAGGTCGAGGGCGTATTCCTCGACGAAGAAGGTTTCATGCAGCGTGTCGCCGGCTTTGAAACTGTCGTGCAGCGAGCGGATATCGCCACCGGCACAGAACCCCTTGGGGCCTTCGCCGCGCAGCACCACGGCATGCACATGCGGGTCTTCGGCCCACTGGTCCAGGTGCTGGCGCAGGCTGCGTACCATGTCCAGGGTCAGGGCATTGAGGCCGGCAGGGCGGTTCAGGGTCAGGTGACCGATCTGGTTGCGGACTTCGGCCAGGATAGTGTCGGTTGCCGAGGCATTAGCGTGCGCAGTCATTGCGTTCTCCCTGCTTTGTTATTGATTTTCCAAGTGAAGTCTGGAGTTCGCTGGAGGATCTGAGGATCCTGTCATGCGAATTTGCCTTGCACAATCGACAATTATGCAGGGGCATCGTGCATTTTTGCTGTGAGCCAGTCATCGGGCTGGGCGATTCATTAACCTGACCGTAACGAACATGCCAGTTGCTTGATTGATCCGCCAAGCGGCCCAACCCTAAGGTGGCCTCCACGACAGCGAACCTGTGGAGTCACCATGACAATAACTCAGAATCCACCGCCGCAATGGTCGCGACGGCGCGCCGAAAAGCAGCGCCGCCTCGATCGGGTCCGCCACCTTGCCGATGGCGTGGTGCTGCCCACCGACCGCATCGTCGAAGCCCTGGAGTTGCTGCTGGCGCCCGGCGACCGGGTAGTGCTGGAAGGCAACAACCAGAAGCAGGCCGACTTCCTTTCCCGTTCGCTGGCCAAGGTCGACCCCGGGCGCCTGCACGACCTGCACATGATCATGCCCAGTGTCAGCCGCGCCGAGCACCTGGACCTGTTCGAGCGCGGCATCGCGCGCAAGCTCGACTTTTCTTTCGCTGGCCCGCAGAGCCTGCGCATTGGCCAGTTGCTGGAAGATGGCCTGCTCGAAGTCGGTGCCATCCACACCTATATCGAGCTTTACTCGCGGCTGCTGGTCGACCTGATCCCCAACGTTACCCTGGTAGCGGGCTTCATGGCCGACCGCGACGGCAACCTGTACACCGGCCCCAGCACCGAAGACACACCGGCCCTGGTGGAGCCGGCCGCGTTCAGCGATGGCATCGTCATCGCCCAGGTCAACCAACTGGTGGACCGCGTGGATGACCTGCCACGGGTCGATATCCCCGCGTCGTGGGTCGATTTCGTGGTGGTTGCCGACCAGCCTTTCTATATCGAGCCGCTGTTCACCCGCGACCCGCGCCATATCAAGCCGGTGCATGTGCTGATGGCGATGATGGCCATACGTGGCATCTACGAGAAACATCAGGTGCAGTCGTTGAACCACGGCATTGGCTTCAACACTGCCGCCATCGAGCTGATCCTGCCGACCTACGGCGAGTCTCTGGGCCTCAAGGGCAAGATCTGCCGCAACTGGACGCTCAACCCGCACCCGACACTGATCCCGGCCATCGAAACCGGCTGGGTGCAAAGCGTGCACTGTTTCGGCACCGAGCTGGGCATGGAGGACTACATTGCCCAGCGCCCGGATGTGTTCTTCACGGGCCGCGATGGCTCGCTGCGTTCCAACCGCATGATGTGCCAGCTGGCCGGGCAGTACGCGGTCGATCTGTTCATTGGCGCCACCTTGCAGGTGGATGGTGATGGCCATTCCTCGACCGTGACCCGTGGCCGCCTGGCCGGCTTCGGCGGTGCGCCGAACATGGGCCACGACCCTCGTGGCCGGCGCCACGCGACCCCGGCCTGGCTCGACATGACCGTGCCGGAAACAATGCTGGAGCGTGGCCGCAAGTTGGTGGTGCAGATGGTCGAGACCTACCAGGAAGGCGGCAAGCCCACCTTCGTGGAAACCCTCGATGCCGTGGAGGTGGCCAAAAAGGCCGGTATGCCGCTGGCACCAGTGATGATCTACGGCGACGACGTCACCCACCTGCTGACCGAGGAGGGCATTGCCTACCTGTACAAGGCCCGTAGCCTGGAAGAGCGCCAGCAGATGATCGCGGCCGTGGCCGGGGTTACTGCCATCGGCCTGCGGCACGACCCGAAGGACACCCTGCGCATGCGCCAGCAGGGCCTGATCGCCTTGCCCGAAGATCTCGGCATCCGCCGTACCGACGCCAGCCGTGAGCTGCTGGCCGCGCGCAGCATCGCCGACCTGGTCGAATGGTCCGGCGGCCTTTACAACCCGCCTGCACGGTTCAGGAGCTGGTGATGAAGGCACAAAACCTGAATTTTGAAGCCACTTCGGTCCTTGTGGGAGCGGGTGTGCCCGTTAAGCGGCCAGCCCAGCCAACGCCAATCCCACTGCCAGACCACCTCGCCGACCTGGCTGTGGAAGCGCTGATCGACGAAGCCGACCTGTCCCCCAAACCCGGCCTGGTCGACCGCCGCAGCAACGGCGCTCACCACGACATGACGCTGGCCTTGATGCACGCCTCGGCACTGGCCCTGTGGCCATGCCTGCGCAACATGGCAGCTGCCGCCCAGTCCATCGGTACGATCGGCCAGCCCCTGCGCGCCACGCTGGGCCAGCTCGGCCGCGAAGGAGAAACCGCGATGCTGGCCGCCACCCAAGGGGTAAACACCCACCGTGGCGCGATCTGGGCGTTGGGCTTGCTGGTAGCCGCCAGGGCCCTTGCCCCTCAGGCCGACGCCGCCACCCTGGCCGCCCGCGCCGGGCGTATCGCCCTGTTCGACGACCCGGCCATGCCGCACCACAACAGCCACGGCCAGCAGGTGCGCCACCGTTACGGCACCGGCGGCGCCCGCGAGCAGGCACAGCAAGGCTTCCCCGCGGTTATCGGCCATGGCTTGCCGCAACTGCTGCGCAGCCGCGCTGCCGGGGCCGGCGAGCCGCATGCCCGGCTCGACGCGTTGCTGGCGATCATGGCCGTGCTTAGCGACACCTGCGTGCTGTGGCGCAGCGGCCCAGCCGGGTTGGCCGCCGTGCAGCACGGGGCGCGTGCCGTACTCACTGAAGGCGGCAGCGCCACCCTGGCCGGGCGCCGGCACCTGCGCCGGCTGGACCAGCAACTGCTGCACCTGAATGCCTCACCGGGCGGCGCCGCCGACTTGCTTGCCGCCTGCCTGTTCCTCGACAAAGCCGGGAGCCTGTGACATGGAAACCCTGACCTTTAATTTTCCCGCCGCCGAACCTGGGCGTGGCCGTACGTTGGTGGGCTGCGTCAGCTCCGGCGACCTCGAAGTGCTGATCGAACCCGGCACTGCCGGCAGCCTGCAGATCCAGGTGGTGACCTCGGTCAACGGCAGTGCAGCCCGCTGGGCGCAACTGTTCCAGCGCCTGTTCGAGGGCCGCGCCTGGCCGGCCGTGAACATCGACATCCATGACTTCGGCGCCACCCCAGGCGTGGTGCGCCTGCGCCTTGAGCAAGGCTTCGAGGAGATCGCCCATGACTGACACCGCACGCTTGCTGCGCAGCCGCAGCTTTGTCGAACTGGGTGCCCGCCAGCGCGCCCGCGTTGTGCTCGACCCTGGCAGCTTCCGTGAACTGCTGGGCCCGTTCGACCGCCTGATGTCGCCGTGGTTGCCGCGCCAGGGCATCGTGCCACAGGCCGATGATGGCGTGGTTATCGCCAAGGGCCTGCTGAACGGGCGCAATGCCGTGGTCGCTGCGATTGAAGGGGGGTTCCAGGGCGGCAGCATGGGCGAGGTGGGCGGCGCCAAGATTGCCGGAGCCTTGGAACTGGCCATCGAAGACAACCGCAACGGCATCCCCACCTGCGCCGTGTTGCTGCTGGAAACCGGCGGCGTGCGCTTGCAGGAAGCCAACCTGGGCCTGGCGGCGATTGCCGAAATCCAGGCTGCCATCGTCGAGCTGCGCGCCTGGCAGCCGGTGATCGGGCTGATCGCAGGTTCGGTCGGCTGCTTTGGCGGCATGTCCATCGCCGCCGGCCTGTGCAGCCACTTGCTGGTCACCCGCGAAGCCCGCCTGGGCCTCAATGGCCCGCAGGTCATCGAGCAAGAGGCGGGCATTGGCGAATACGACGCCAAGGACCGCCCCTTCATCTGGAGCCTGAGCGGTGGCGAGCAACGCCATGCCAGCGGGCTGGTGGACGCCTACGTGGCCGACGACATCGAAGCCCTGCGCGAACGCTTGCAGCAACTGCTGGGCCAACCTTCCAAAGACCGCGCCAGCCAACACGCCTGGTTCCTTGCACACCTGGCCCAGCTGGGCGACGACTGCCCGCAACTGGATGCCGCCGCCGTGCGCGCCCTTTACCAAGGAGAAACCCAATGAACCGTGCCTTGAACTGGCTGCCGGGCCTGGCCGGTGGGCAAGCCTTGCCAGGCTATCCTGCCTCGCTGCGGGTGATCGACGGCGAATTGGACAACCGCCTGGCACGCTTCATCGCCGTGGTGCCGGATGCCGACAACCCGTTCCCCCGCGCGCGCTCAGGCGAGGTCGGCCTGCTGGAAGGCTGGGGTTTGGCCAAGGCCGTGAGCGACGCGGTGGAAGCTGATCGCAACGGCCAGAAGCGCGCCATTGTCGCGGTGATCGACGTGCCCAGCCAGGCCTATGGCCGCCGCGAAGAAGCGCTGGGTATCCACCAGGCGTTGGCCGGTGCCGTGCAGGCCTATGCCCAGGCGCGGCTGGCCGGGCACCCGGTGATCGGCCTGCTGGTCGGCAAGGCCATGTCAGGCGCCTTCCTGGCCCATGGCTACCAAGCCCAGCGCCTGATTGCCCTGGACGATGCCGGGGTGATGGTGCACGCCATGGGCAAGGCGGCAGCGGCGCGCATCACCTTGCGCAGCGTCGAGCAACTGGAAGCCTTGGCCGCCGAGGTGCCGCCGATGGCCTACGACCTGGGCAGCTACGCCTCGCTGGGCCTGCTGTGGCGCCGCCTGGCGGTAGACAGCGCCGAGACGCCGAGCAGCGCTGACCTCGCTCGGGTGCGTACTTGCCTGGTTGAGGCGGTGCATGACATCGGCAACTCGACTGACCTGACGTCACGGCTGGCGGGCGAAAACCGCAGTGCCTCGCGCCAGGTTCGTGAACAGCTGCGTCGTCAGTGGCAGGGCGCCTGAGATGAACGCGCCAAGGCCGCACGACCTGCTGTGGGGGATGCCTGTGTCGGCCTTGCCTGCCGATGCGCCGCAGTGGGCGCTGGACGTGCTGGCCGGTGCTCAGCCGGTGGTGGTACGCCGTGCCATTTGTGACCATGGCTGGGTGGCGGTCGGGCTGCGTGGTCAGGGCCGGACACAGCGTTTTGCAGCGTTGATGCGTCTGGTCGACATTCAGCGCCAGCAAGGCCCCGAAGCGCTGCGCGGGCCTGGGCAAAGCCCGTGGCCTGCGCTGCAGGCGTTGGCCTCGGTCGCCCCGGTGTTGAATGCCAGTGGCCTGGCCTGGGGACCAACAGGCGGGGCGGGGTACCAGATCGCTACCGGTATCGAAGTGCTCCATACCGGCAGCGACCTGGACTTGCTGCTGCATACGCCACAACCGCTGGCCCGTGCCCAGGCGCGGGAGCTGTTGGATATCCTCGACTGCGCGCCTTGCCGTATCGACGTGCAGCTGGAAACCCCAGCGGGGGCTGTCGCCCTGCGAGAGTGGGCCGGTTTCGCTCGCCGCGTGCTGCTCAAGTCGGACCATGGGCCACGCTTGGTCGGCGACCCGTGGGCGGCGCAGGAGCGCGCGGCATGAGCAGCCTGTTCGCCTTCCCCGGTCAAGGCGCCCAGCAGGTAGGCATGTTGCAGCGCCTGCCTGAAGGTTCGGGGCAGTTGCTGGAAGAGGCCAGCGATGTGCTTGGTCAGCCGGCGCTGGCACTGGACAGCCAGCATGCACTGCAAGCGACCCGTGCCGTGCAGCTGTGCCTGCTGTTGAGCGGTGTGGCCTGGGCGCGCTGGCTGATGCAGCGCAGCCCTGCGCCGGACTACGTGGCGGGCTTGTCGATTGGTGCCTATCCGGCTGCGGTGGTAGCGGGCGCCTTGGGGTTTGCCGACGCCGTGCGCCTGGTTGCCCTGCGTGGCGAGCTGATGCAGCGCGCCTACCCACAGGGGTATGGCATGACTGCACTCAGCGGCCTGGACCTGGCCAGCGTCGAGCGCCTGCTGAGCGAGGCGCCGGGAGAGGTGTACGTCGCCAACCTCAACAGTGAAAACCAGATCGTTATCGCCGGTAGCGATACCGCGATGGCTGCGGTCGCAGCCAGGGCGCGTCGCCTTGGCCAAGGTGCGGCCCGGCGCCTGGCAGTCAGCGTGCCGTCGCATTGCCCGCTACTGGCCGGCCCGGCGGCGGAACTGGCTAGTGCTTTCGCCACGGTCGTGCTGCAACGGCCACGTATCACGTACCTAAGTGGCAGCAGCGCACGGCCGATATTCGACCCACAGCGCCTGCGCGACGACCTGGCCGGCAACATGGCGCGGGTGGTCGACTGGCGTGCTACGTTGCGCAACGCCTATGAGCGCGGCGTACGCCTGCACCTTGAGCTACCGCCCGGTAGCGTGCTCAGCGGGCTGGCCCGCCCGGTATTCGAACAGGGCAGGGTGGTGGCTGTGGAGGGTACCCGTTGGGACAGCCTGGATGCGCTGCTGCGCCAGGAGGTGGCCCAGAACCGATGATGGCAGGCTGATGCGCTCCCACATTGACCGCGTGAGCCGGGCAAGTGTGTTTACGAAGAACAACAACAAGCAACTTCGACACTATCTGAGGGCAACAACAATGATCATCTATGGTGTGGCACTGCTGGCAGTCTGCACGCTGGCCGGCGTTATCGTCGGCGACTTCCTGGGCGTGCTGCTGGGCGTCAAATCCAATGTGGGTGGGGTTGGCATCGCCATGATCCTGCTGATCTGCGCACGCCTTTATATGCACCGCAACGGTGGCATGAGCAAGGAATGCGAGTTTGGCGTGGGCTTCTGGGGCGCCATGTACATCCCGGTTGTGGTGGCCATGGCCGCCCAGCAGAACGTGGTCACCGCCCTGCACGGCGGGCCGGTGGCGCTGCTGGCGGCGGTGGGCGCGGTGCTGGTGTGCGGCGCGACCATCGCCCTGATCAGCCGCAGCCATCGCGGCGAGCCTTTGCCCGCGCTTGACCCCACCCCTGAAGCCAGTGCGCAGGTTGCCCCTGCAGGAGGTCGTTGAACATGTGGCCCATCATTGAAAGTGCCTTGGAACACAACGGCCTGATCACTGCCTTCGCGGCGGTAGGCGCAATCATGTGGTTGTCGGTCGTGCTGTCGAAGTACCTGACCTTCGGCCGCGTGCACGGCTCGGCCATCGCCATCGTCATTGGCCTGGTCCTGGCCTGGGTCGGCGGCACCCTCACCGGCGGCCAGAAAGGCCTGGCCGACATGGCGCTGTTCTCCGGTATCGGCCTGATGGGCGGGGCCATGCTGCGTGACTTCGCCATTGTCGCCACGGCTTTCGAGGTGCAGGCCACCGAGGCGCGCAAAGCCGGCATGATCGGCGCGGTGGCGCTGTTGCTGGGCACTGTGTTGCCGTTCATTGTTGGCGCAGCGGTGGCTTACGCCTTCGGTTACCGCGATGCGGTGAGCATGACCACCATCGGTGCGGGTGCGGTGACCTATATCGTCGGGCCTGTGACCGGGGCGGCGCTGGGGGCCAGTTCGGATGTGATGGCCCTGTCGATTGCCACCGGGTTGATCAAGGCGATTCTGGTGATGGTGTTCACCCCTGTATCGGCGCGCCTGCTGGCGCTGGACAACCCACGCTCGGCGATGGTGTTCGGTGGGTTGGCGGGGACGGTGTCGGGGGTGACGGCCGGGCTGGCCGCGACGGATCGGCGGTTGGTGCCGTATGGGGCTTTGACGGCCACTTTCCATACTGGACTGGGTTGCCTGATGGGCCCGTCGATCTTGTACTTTTGTGTTCGCGGTCTGGTCGGCTGACAGCGAATTCGTGGGAGCCGCCGCATCGACATCAAACGCTGCGATGCGGCCCCCCCCGATTCTGGGAAATCCGTTGGGGGATCCTCCCCAATCTGTTTCGGTTGATCTCATAACTTATTGATAAGGAGGAATATTATCTTCTGGCATACACCTTGCTGCAGCTCCCCGCAGAGTTCCTGTGTCCCGGAGGTGCAGCATGACTACGCCACGCAAAGGCCCCCTTCTGTCATCACTCGTTCTGGCCCTGCTGGGTTGGGAATCGACCAGCGAGGCGGCCGTGCAGTGCCAGCGCACCTTGGTCGCCAATGTGGTGGCACTGGACCAACCCCTGATGTTCAACCGCCTTGGTGCGCAAAACGCCAACGGCATGCTGTTCGCGCTCCGCGAGGATGTGGTGGACGACAAGCAGGTGCCGCTTAGCAGAGGCGGGGCTGCGGTACCCGGCAAGGTTACGCTGCGCCCGGACAAGCGCCCACGGCCGATCGTGCTGCGCGTGGCTGCCGGTGACTGCCTCACGGTCAACCTGACCAACCTGCTCGATTACCGGGCCAACCCCAACAAGCACGGTATCGAGGCAGAGGGGCCCGAGGGTGAAGAGGTGGAAAACGAAGCGGATGAAGGCTTCGTTGCCGACGAACAGGTGGCCGAGCGCATGGTCGGCTTCCAGGTCAACGGTATGCAGGCGGTCAATAGCATCGCCGACATTTCTGCCTACACCGGGCGCAATGGCAACTTCTTCGTCAGCCCCGGCAGCACCCGCAGCTACACCTTGTATGCCGAGCGCGAAGGTGCCTTTGCCGCTACCAGCAAAGCCGCCACGTTTGGCGGTGAAGGCACGGCGGGCAACGTTGCCAATGGCCTGTTCGGCCAGGTGGTGGTGGTGCCCAAGCTTGGCCGCACCTACCGCAACACCCTCACCGAAGAAGAAATGCGCCTGGCCACCACTGGCCGTACTGCCACCGGCCAGCCGGTGATCGACTACGAAGCTCGTTACCCGCAAGTAGAACCATGGATCGCCGAAGGCAAGGCCGGCAAGCCGATCATAGCCATGGTCAACGGTAACGAGATCATCAACAGCGAAACCGATGCCATCGTCATGGGCCCAAACCCCGACGGCAGCTTCCCCAAGTCGACCTACCCACTGGAAAGCATGGGCAAGCGCAACCCGGCGCTGCCCAACCGCCTGGAGGCGTTCCGCGATTTCGCCTCGCAGTTCGCCGACGAGGTCGCGGGCACTCAGGCGTTCCCCGGCTACTGGGCGGACCCTGTGATGGGCCATGTACTGGAGCCGACGCGTGACTCCTTCATGATCAACTATGGCTCCGGTGGCATGGGCGCCGAAGTGGTGGCCAACCGCCTGGGGGTGGGCCCGATGCACGACTGCCTGTCGTGCGCTTACGAAGAGTTCTTCCTCAGCGCCCATACCGTCGGCGACATCGGCACCCTGGTGGATGTGCCGGCCAACGTCGGCCTGGAGCACATCCGCCCAGGCGAAGTCCCGCCGGCCAGTGCCGTTGGGGTCAAAGCCAGCATGGCCCTGTACCCCTCGGAACCTGCCAACGTGCACCACAGCTACATCGGCGACTTCACCAAGTTCCGCAACACCCACAACGGGCATGAGCAGCACATCTTCCACCTGCACGGCCACCAGTGGCTGTTCAACCCCAATGACGACAACTCTGACTACATCGATGCCCAAGGTATCGGCGCCGGTGTCGGCTACACCTACGAGATCGCCAACGGTGGTTCGGGCAACCGCAACCGGGTGGCCGGCGATGCCATCTACCACTGCCACTTCTACCCGCATTTCGCCCAAGGCATGTGGGCCATGTGGCGGGTACACGATGTGTTCGAAGAAGGCACCCGCCTGGAGGTGAGTGGGCAGGGCGAGAATGGCTTCCACAGTACGCCATTCGCCTTGCGTAGCGGCAAACCGGCAGCGGGCGCTCGGGCGCTACCCGATGGCGAGATCGTCGCCGGCACGCCGATCCCGGCCATCGTGCCGCTGCCGGGCAAAGCCATGGCACCGATGCCTGGCAAAGTGGTGGTGGTACCCAAACTCTCCGAAACGCTGGTCGCTGCCAATGACGATGATGACGACGATGAGGAGGGCGATGACGACCACGCCAACCAACCCCCCGTGCGCAAGGCTGTCGGCTCGCTGGCATTGGTCGATCGTACCGAAGCCAACCGAAATGCCGACGGCACCCTGAAAAACCCAGGTTACCCATTCTGGATCGGCGGCATGGAAAGCAGCGTCGGCAACCGCCCACCCACCCCGCCGCTGGACATGCTCGACCCGGCCCTGGCCCGGCAGCTGAAAGACAGCGGCAAAGCCCTGTGGGCCAACCTGGATGCGAACCAGGTCGATGGCTGGGACGGTGGCCTTGGTCGCCACGCGCTGGACGGCGTTTCGGCCGGCGGCGAAGCCGAGACCACCACCACCAAGCTGGACTTCACCAAGGTCGTGCACAAGGCCAAGCCCATCTACCTACCGGAAGAGGGCACCGATGTCGAGCAGGCTGCCATGCAGTTCCACGCCATGGCCGAACACCCCAGCTATGCCCTGATCCCTGGCAGCCAACCCGTGGCCAAGGCATTCCGCACCAACGGTGCCTTGCCCACCGCCGGCGCACCGTACTACGAACCGTGCATGGATGACCGTGGCAAACGCTTGACCCAGTCTTCGGGCGTGGGCGAGTTCTTTAGCGGCGAGAGCCCTACCGGCCTGAACTTCCGTGGCGCTTCGGCCTTTACCGCCGACCGCCCACGTATCTACAAAGGTGCCAATATTCAATTCGACGCGGTGTACAACAAGGTCGGCTACCACTTCCCACAGGCACGCATCATTGCCCTATGGGAAGACGCCTGGCCGGTGATTACCAAGCAGCGCCCACCAGAGCCACTGGTGATGCGCATGAACACCTTCGACTGCACCATGTACCAGCACACCAACCTGATCCCGAACATCTACGAGATGGACGACTACCAGGTGCGCACCCCGACCGACGTGATCGGCCAGCACATCCACCTGCCTAAATGGGACCTGACCGCTGCCGATGGCTCGGCCAACGGCTGGAACTACGAAGACGGCATTCTCTCGCCCGGCAGCGTGGTCGAGCGCGTACATGCCATCCGTGCCTACAACGGCTGCACCGAGGGCGATAGCCGCGACGGCACCGCTGCCTGCCCGAAAGCCAAGCAGCACCCGTACTTCGGCCGCTTCGGCCGCGCCGACTGGCTGGGCGCACGCACTGCCATGCAGCGCTGGTTCGCCGACCCGCTGGTGAACGTGTACAACGTCGACCGTGGCCTGGGTACCATCTTCACCCATGACCACCTTGGCCCATCGACCCACCAGCAACTGGGCCTGTATGCCACCGTGCTGGCCGAACCCGCTGGCTCCACCTGGTACCACGCCGAAACCGGTGAGCAGCTGTACAACCCGGCCACGCGCCAGGATGGCGGCCCGACCTCGTGGCAGGCAGTGATCCAGACCGGCGACCACGATGGCGATGGCAAGAACGATAGCTACCGCGAGTTCTTCCTGGAGTACAGCGACTTCCAGCATGCTTATGAAGCGGGTGTTTACGTGGGCGCAGGGCCAGACGGCATCCCCAATGCCCAGTCGTACCCTGCCACCGCTGACAGCTTCCGCTACGCCATCAACCCCCCAGTGCGCGGCAAGGCGTCGAACCTGCTTGAAGCCATCGTCGAAGAACGTGGCGGTATCAACCCTGGCTGCCCAAGCCGGCCATGCCCGCAGGCGATCTCGGTGGACGACCCAGGCATGTTCGTCGTCAACTACCGTAACGAACCGTTGGCGCTGCGCGTGTACGACCCGAACAAGGTCGGCCCGGACGGCAAGCGTGGCATGCAGGCCGACGGCCTGGCCGGCGACCTTAGCTATGCCCTGCAAACCCGTACCGACCGCGCCATCCCGGCGATGAACCTGGCGCCTTCGGCGATCACCTCGGCGGTTGGCCCTACCGGCGGCACCACGCTGTTCCCGCCGCACATCAACAAGGCTGGCGCCGAACCGGGCGACCCATTCACCCCGTTGCTGCGCACCTACTCCGGTGACAACGTGCGTCTGCGCATGCACGCCGGGGGCCACGAAGAAGAGCACAACGTCACCCTGCATGGCGTGAAATGGCTGCAGAACGGTACCGGTTTCGGCAATAGCTCCAACTCGGGCTGGAAGTCATCACAGATGATCGGCATTTCCGAGCAACTGGGCTTCATGGCGCCGGTGTCGATGATCTCGAGTTCCGCAGCCACCAACGGCGACTACCTGTATTCGCTGGACGCCGCCCTGGAAGGCTATTGGAACGGTATATGGGGCATCATGCGCAACTACACCGTGCAACGTGCCGACCTGTTTGCGCTGCCTAACAACCCGCAACCGGTGGCCATGCGCAACACCGTGAACTTTGACGGCATCTGCCCGAAAACCACGGCCAACCCCAACGGCATCGGCACCCGCACCACGGTCAAGCGCAACTATGAGATTGTCGCGGCCCTGGCCAACGACATTCTCGAAAACCGCAACGGCGTCAGCATCAACGACCCGGCGGGCATCGGCCAGCACGTGGGTGGCGCGCTCAAGGCCAACGGCGGCACCCTGGTGTTCAACAGCCGTAGAACCGCCATCCCGCTGGTGAGTGGGGTAGACCCCGAAGATGGGGAACCTTTCACCATCGGTGGTCACAGTGCACCGCTGCATGACCCGACCGCGATCCTGTATGTGCGCAAGGCCGACCTCGATGCCAGCACTGGCAAGCTCAAGGCAGGTGTCCCGGTAGAGCCGCTGGTACTGCGCGCCAACGCTGGCGACTGCATCAGCATCACCCTGGAAAACCGCCTGCCACTGGTGATGCCAGACCTGCCAAGTACCGCCGTGATGCACAACGTGGTCAAGCGTGACCGCTTCGGTAGCGAGGGCTCCACCGCCTTCGCCAACAACCTGATGCGGCCGTCCAGCCACGTGGGCCTGCATGCCCAGTTGCTGGCCTACGACATCACCAAGTCCGACGGTGCCAACGTTGGCCTGAACCCGGTGCAGACCGTGCCACCCCGTGCCGGCACCAGCGGCGCCTACCCAACCAAGGTGTACCAGTACTACGCCGGCCACCTGGAGCGTGAAGGCAAACCGGTGTCGCAACTTGGCCGCACCGTGGACAACATCAACACCACGGCCATCGAGTTTGGCGGCCTCAACCTGACCCCGTCGGACTTCATCAAGCAGCCGCAAAAAGGCCTGGTGGGCGCCATGAGCATTCTGCCGCAAACCGCCACCTGGACCGAAGACACCGCCACCCGTGCCCAGGCCACGGTGAAGGTCAGCGGCCAGCCGGATTACCGCGACTTCGTCACGGTGTGGCAACGTGCGCTGAACATGCGCTGGGCCGATGGTCGCCCGGTAGAAGGCATCAATACCGAAGGCAACGGCGCTGCCGGTGACCCGCAGGACAACGGCAACATGGCGGTCAACTACAAGACCGAGCCGTTGTGGCTGCGCTTCGGCATGGCCCCCGACTCGCCATTCGGCCGCGCCAATGGCCTGGGCTTTGGTGATGTGCCCAACGCCCACATGGCGTACGCCAACGCCTTGGTCGGTGGCGACCCGCAGACCCCGGTGCTGTACGCCAAGCCTGGTCAGCCCGTGCGCAACCATATCGTGATGCCCAGTGGGGGCAGCCGCGGCATGGTCTATCAGCTGGACGGGCACATATGGCCACTGCACAACTACCAAGCCGAGAAGAGTGATGTGGACGGCTACCCGATGAGTCTGCCGGGTATCGGTTCGGTGCGCTTCGGCAACAACCCGATGGCCATGTATATCGGCGCGCAGGAAAGCGTACTGCCAGCGGCGCACTTCAGCTTCATGCTGCCCAGTGCCGGCGGTGCCAACGCGGTGGCGGGTGACTACCTGTTCCGCGACTACGCCGCCTACGGCAACCTTTCGGGGCTGTGGGGAATCTTGCGGGTGACCAACGAAGCGCCGCCGGCAACGGCCCCGGCGCAGTGACGGAAAAGGAGCGCGAGCATGAACAAAAAGACTCGCCCTGCTTACTTGGGGGTAATGTTGGGTGTGGCGCTGATTGGCCTGGGCGTGGCGTATGAAAAGCTCTGGTGCGACCCGCGCGAGCTGTTGCAGGAACCTGCCGACCCGCAGGCCCTGCACCGGCTCAGCCGGGACGGCGTCACCGTGGAGTTCGAAGCCCGACCGTTGGCCGGCGGGGAGCTGAAGGAAGGCAGCTTCGCCAACATCCGTTTCAAGCTCAGCGACCAGAGCAGTGGCCAGCCGCTGTCGGGCATGGCCCCAGGGGCGTGGATCGACCCCGCGCAGTCGGCCCCGTTGGGTGACCGCGAGCAAAGCTGCAAGGCGCGGGTCGCGCTGTTTCTCAAGAGCAGCATCGGGGCCCGGCCGCTGCTCGACCTGAACAGCTACTTCCTGCTGATGCTGAACAAGGACGCCAGCCTGACCGTGATCGACCCGACTGTGTCGGTGGGCGGCGTGACCAGCACCATGGCCCGCATCGACCTGCCCGGACGGCCCATGGACTGGGTGGCTACCAGCGACGACAAGCAGGTGTTCGTGTCGATCCCCGAGCGCGGCAAGGTGGCGGTGATCGACACCGAAACCTTCACCCGTGTCGCCGACCTGGACGCCGGCGACCAGCCGCTGCGCGTGGCCTTGCAGCCGGACCAGCACCGGCTGTGGGTTGGCAACAACAGCAGCGACCCGGCCAAAGGCGGGGTAACCGTGATCGACGTGCCGGGGCGCAACACCCTGAAAAGCTTCAATACCGGCACCGGGCACCACGAAATCGCCTTCAGCGCTGACTCGCGCTATGCCTACGTCAGCAACCGCGACAGCGGCACCCTGAGCGTCATCGACATCCCGGAAATGCGCCTGGCCAAGACCATCAAGGTTGGCCCGCACCCGCTCTCGGTCAGCTATTCGGCGCTGTCCCAGGCCGTCTACGTGGTCGATGGCGAGGAGGGCAGCGTGCGGGTCTTCGACGCCCGCAGCCATCAGCTGCGCCACACGGTCAAGGCCGAGCAGGGCCTGGGGCCGATGCGCTTCAGCAGCGATGGCCGCTACGGCATCGTGCTCAATACCCTGGAGAACCAGGCGCTGGTCATAGATGCCAGTACCGACAAGCTGATCCACCACATCCCGGTGGCGGCCGAACCGTACCAGCTGACCTTCACCAAGGGCTATGCCTACATACGTGGCCTGGCTTCGCCCAAGGTCACCATGATCAACCTGTCCAGCCTGGGCGAGGGGCGTGCACCGATCGTGCAAGGTTTCGAGGCCGGCCCGGCAGCGCCGCGCCAGGCCGGTGACCTGCCGCTGGCCCAGGGGCTGTCGGTGTCACGCGATGACAACTCGGTGTTCGTGGTCAACCCGGTGGACAACACCACCTACTTCTACGCCGAAGGCATGAACGCGCCAATGTCCGGCTACAACAACCGTGGCCACCAGGCCCGCGCGGCCATCGTTGTCGACCGCAGCCTGCGTGAAGTGGCGCCTGGGGTGTATGGCTCGACCGTGAAGCTGCCCGCCGCCGGCAAGTTCGACGTGGCCTTCCTGCTCAACCAGCCGCAGATCATCCATTGCTTCAGCACCGATGTGGCCGCAGCGCCCAATGCCAGCAAACGCAAGGGCGCGCGTGCCGAGTTCATCGGCCTCGACCAGCCTTTGCCGCAGCACAGCGACTTTACCGCGCGGGTGCGTATCGTCGGCGACGACGGCCAGCCACGCCTGGGCCTGAACGACCTGAGCCTGCGCTACTTTCTGGCGCCATCGTCGATGCCGCGCAACCTGCAGCTGCAAGAGGTGGGCGAGGGTGTGTATCAGGCGGCGCTGAACCTGCCTGAAGCCGGCGCCTGGTACCTGCATGTGCAGTCGCCCTCGCTGGGGCGCAAGTTTGCCGAAGAAAACTACACCAGCCTGCGCGTCCTGCCGGCTGCAGCGACCAACGCTTCCCAGACTGACGTGAGGAATGTGCGATGAACGCCAAGCATGCTTTCACACTGTTGGCCCTGAGCCTGGCGTTTGCCAGCAACCTGGCCCTTGCCCACGCCGGTCACGACCATGACGGCCATGGCACGCAACCGCCAGCGGCTCGCCAGGAAAAGACCAGCGTGCGCTTTGCCGATGTTTCGCTCTTGAACCAAGACGGCATGCCGGTACGCCTGGAGAAAGACCTGGTAAGCGACCACCTGGTGGTCATGGGTTTCATCTACACCAGTTGCACCACAGTGTGCCCGGTGGTGTCGTCGATCATGGGCAAGGTCCAGCAGCAGCTGGGTGGCCGGGTAGGCGAGGAGATCCACATGGTGTCGATCAGCGTCGACCCTCAGCGTGACGATGCCAAGCGCCTGCAAGACTACGCCAAGGCCTTCCAGAAGGGGCCGGGCTGGAGCTGGCTGACCGGCACCCCGTACGCCGTCACCGAGACCCTCAAGGGCCTGGGTAGCTTCAGTGCCGACCTCAGCCAGCACCCGCCGCTGATTCTGGTGGGTGACGGGCGCAGTGGGCACTGGACACGTTACTACGGCTTCACCGACCCGGCGGTACTGATCGAAGAGATCAACCGCCTCAGCGCCCGGCGAGTGCATGCCAAGAGCACTGCCATTGCCGACCATCACGAGGTGCAACCATGAGCACTGCAAGCTCCCGCCGCGCAAGCATGCGCGGGTTCGACTGGCTGGTGCTGGGTGGTTGCCTGTGGATTCTGGCCTCGGTGGCCTTCGCCCACGAAGGCCATGCGCCACAGGCCCCCGAGCCGCAGCCGGCGCCGCAGGCGATGACCAGTGGTGGCGGCACCCGTGATGCCCAGACCTGGTTCACCGACACGGTGTTGAAGGACCAGAATGGCCGCGAGCTGCGCTTTTACAGCGACGTGCTCAAGGACAAGGTGGTGATGCTTAACGTGATCTTCACCCACTGCACCGACGCGTGTCCGCTGATTACCCGCAAGTTGCGTGAAGTGCGCGAAGCGATGGGGCCGCAGCTGGCCAGCCAGGTGACTTTCGTGTCGATCAGCAGTGACCCGCTGAACGACACCCCGCAGGCATTGAAGGCGTTCGCCGAGAAGCAGGGCGTGGATGGGCCGAACTGGCTGTTCTTGACCGGCGACAAGGCCAATGTCGACCTGGTGCTGGGGCGTATAGGGCAGTTCCTGCCCAGCCCTGAGCAGCATTCGACTCAGCTGATTGCCGGTGACGTGGCCGGCAAACGCTGGAGCAAGATCCGCCCGGATGCGCCACCGGCGGCGATTGCCCAGCGCATGCAGCTGTTGGCTCAGCCACTGGCAGGCCGGTGATTGCCATGGTGCGATCCCTGTGGAATCAACCTCTGAGGGGGCAGCCTTTGTGGGAGCGGCATTGCGTCGCGAAAGGGCTGTGCAGCAGCCCCAGCACTGGCAGCCTTGACCCCGAAAGTGGGGAGCGTTGCGCGCTCCTTTTGCGACGCAAGGCCGCTCCCACAGGGCTTGCGATCTGCTTGGCATGCTTGCTGGGCATGTCGCCTTTTGCCTCTGCACTGGACCTCACCGACCACGAGCAAGCCGGCAAACGCCTGTACCGCGAAGGCGTCTCCAGCAGCGACGCCCAGCTGCAAGCGCGGGTCGGCGCCAGCGATATGGCGGTGCCCGCCAGCGTACTGCCCTGCGCCAGCTGCCATGGCAACGACGGCCGTGGCCGCGCCGAAGGCGGTGTGCGCCCGCCCAGCCTCGACTGGCAACGCCTGGCACTCGGCCAGGGCACACGCGAGGCCAACGGCCGCAGCTACCCTGCCTATACCGACAGCAGCCTGGCCCGCGCCATCCAGCATGGCGTCGACCCGGCAGGCAACCGCCTGGACCCGGCCATGCCACGCTTCGAACTGACCCTGGCCGACCAGCGCAACCTCACCGCCTATCTGAAGCGGCTAGCCCAGGAACGCGACCCAGGTGTGGAGGAGGGTGTGCTGCGCCTGGGCACCTTGCTGCCCGCGAGCGGCCCGCTGGCCGAAGCCGGGCAAGTGATACAGGCCGTGCTGGAAGATGGCCTGGCGCAGCTCAACCAGCAAGGCGGCATCCACGGCCGGCGCTTGGAACTGGTAGTGCTTGACCCAGGTTTCGATCCCGCCAGCGCCGAACGCGCCTTGCACCAGTTGCTGGAGCAAGAGCGGGTGTTCGCCCTGGTCACGCCATTGGCACCGATGCTCGACCAGCGCCTGACGACCTTGTTGGCGCCACAGAACGTACCGCTGATTGGCAGCACCCCACGCAGCGGCGGCAGCGCACAAATCTTCGACCCGCTACCCGGCCTGCCCGAGCAACTGCTGAGCCTGGCAGGCCATGCCCGTACAACGCTGGGGCTGGCCGCGGATGAGCTGCGCGTGGTGTATGCCGGCAACGAACAGGCCGCGTTGGCCGAGCAGGTGCGCGAGCGTTTGCTGCAGCAAGGCTGGGCACCACCGGCCATCCAGGCGTTCGCCGGCCAGGCGGTGGACGGGCAGGGCATCGTCTTCCTTGGCCGCGCCCAGGCCTTCGCCGAGTTGGCGGCGGCGTTGCAGGCGGTGGGCCGCCAGCCTTATCTGTTCGCCGCTTCCAGCCAAGTGGCCGGTGCGGTGGCACGCGTGCCCGAGCAGTGGTCGCAACGGCTGTTTCTGGCCTACCCCTACGTGCCGGAGGATTGGACCGAGCAAGGCCTAGCAACCCTCGCCGGGCTGCAGCAGCGCCAGGGCCTGGACCCACGCCAGGCGTCGTTGCAGGTCAACACGTTGTGCGCGTTGCAGCTGTTGAGTGAAGCGCTGAAACAGATTGGCCGTGATGCCAGCCGCGAGCAGCTGATTGCTGCGCTGGAAGGCCTGCACGATGTGCCTACCGGCCTGACCCCGGCGCTGGGCTTCGGCCCCGGCCGCCGCCAGGGCATGGCCGGGGCCCATGTGGTGGCGGTGGCCCTGCCGGGGCCACGCTTTACTGCGGTCACACCGTACCGGCCTGTGCCGGACACCCCCTGAGCGGAGGTTGCCATGCGTATCGTATTGTTGTGCCTGTTGCTGGTGCTGGCCAGGGCGAGCTGGGCCGATGTGCCGGCGGCGCGGGTCAATGGTGTGGAGATCGAGCTGTTGCGCCTGGAGCGCTACTTCAGCGAGTACCTGGACGCCCAGGGCCGTGCGGTGACCAGTATCCGCAACCCAGGCCTGTACAAGCGCCTGCGTGACCAGGCGCTGGACGAACTGATCGACAAGGAGCTGTTGTGGCAGGAAGCGCAACGCCAAGGCATTGCCGTCAGCGATGAACGGGTGTCGGCGCACGTCGGTGAAGTGGAAGCAGCCTTTGGCAGCCCGGCGGTTTTCGAACGGCGGCTGGCAGAGGCAGGCTTCGATAGGGCACAGTACACTGAATACACCCGGCAGGACATGGCAGCCCAGCAGGTGTATGCCCAGCTCAGCGCAGTCGACGCGCCGAGCCAGGGCGAAGTGGAGGCATTCTATGATGCCAACAAAGAAAGACTGCAAGGAGCGCAGAACCAAAGTGATAACCCTTCGGTCATACGCGAACAGGGCCTGGTCTTGGCCAGGGCTACGCTCATCGGTCAACGCGAGGCGCAGGCGCGCCAATCCGTGCGCCAACGTTTGCGCGAATCCGCTAAAGTGGAGATCGCCGACTGAGGCCCACGATGGCGTTTCCCCCAATGCTGGGGAATTAAGGTTTGGCAATGTGCCATCATTTCCCCCGCTTGTGGGGAACCGGTTGGGTGCGCGTGCTCAGCGTATTTCGGGTGCTGGCCGGCACCCTTGGCAAATCAGTGACTTACAGCGGTGCAACATGACTATTCACGCCTGGCACGAAGCCTGCTCAAGCCTTGTTAAGGGCGCACTTCGCAGACCGGGTAACCGGGCAGTTTTTAGGAGTCGACCTTGGTGAACAGAGTATTGGTAGTCGATGACGAACAGACTCTTGCGCAGAACCTGCAAGCGTACCTGCAGGCGCAAGGCCTGGAAGTTCATGTTGCCCACGACGGTGCCAGTGGTATCGAACAGGCTGAAAGCCTGGCACCGCAAGTAGTTGTGCTGGATTACCGCTTGCCCGACATGGAGGGTTTTCAGGTTCTGGAGGCTGTACGCAAGAACAGGCAATGCCACTTCGTGCTGATTACCGCCCATCCCACCGTCGAGGTGCGTGAGCGGGCCGCCGAACTGGGTGTGAGTCATGTCCTGTTCAAGCCGTTCCCACTGGTGGAACTGGCCCGTGCAATCTTCGACCTGATGGGCATCGAGCGCCGGCGCAGGGCCACGGACAACCCGGCAGAAGGGTTCGTCGAACGACGCCAGAACAGGAACGAATCGTTCCCCCTGCAGTTGTACGATGGAAGCTGGGTATTGGCCGACCGCCGCCGTAATGGCGTCAAGCCGCCAGGGCCCGACGACGATCAACTGCTCACAGGGGAATAGCGGCGCCCGCACCCCTGGCCGAGCCAGCCTGCGACGCGCCCCTGAGCGGAGTCGCAGGCCATGTCAGAAGCATTCGATGCAGCAGTATCAGCCTACCCCCGCGACCTGTTGGCCCAAGCCCGCCTGCAAGCCAGTGATGAGCGCCTGCTCAATTGCCTGGAACGCCTGGCCTGCGACACCCCCGATACCTTCACCCGCCGCCTGGGCCTGACCCTGCACTACCCGGTACTGGACAGCCACACCCTGCTGGCCAGCAACCCACGCTTCGACAAGGTGTCCCTGGCCCAGTGCCTGAAGCGCGAATTCGTGCTGATCGAGCAAAACGGCCAGTTGCTGGGCGTGTTCGCCGACCCCTTCGACCACACCCGCCTGGCCTGGATCGACGATGTGCTGCAAGGCGCGCCGCTGTACCTGGCCCACGCCGCCGAACTGGCCACCTTTCTGGCCCGGCACGAAGAAAGCTTCCATGCAGTCGATGCCCTGGACCACGACCCCGAGGCCAGCAGCGAAAGCGACCCGCTGCAACGCCTGTCACTGGCCAGTATCAGCGAAGACCAAAGCCGCGTGGTCAAACTGGTCAACTCCACCCTGTACGATGCGCTCAAGCTGCACGCCAGCGACATCCACCTGGGCATGACCGGCCAGGGCCTGACCATCAAGTACCGTATCGACGGCGTGCTCAACGGTGCCGGCAAAGCCAGCGGCAGCGCCTTTGCCGACCAGGTGATTTCGCGGATCAAGGTCATGGCCGAGCTGGACATCGGCGAAAAGCGCGTACCTCAGGACGGGCGCTTCAAGGTCGCCGTGGGCGATCGGCAAATCGACTTTCGGGTGTCGATCATGCCCAGCATCTTCGGTGAGGACGCCGTACTGCGGGTGCTCGACAAGCAGGACTTGTCCGACCGGGTCAGCGGCGTGCAGTTGCAAGCCCTGGGCTTTGCCGACGAAACCCTGCGCGCCCTGCGCCGGCTGGCCGCCGAACCTTACGGCATGATCCTGGTGACCGGCCCCACCGGCAGCGGCAAGACCACCACCCTGTACGCCATGATCAGCGAGATCAACCACGGCGTGGACAAGATCATCACCATCGAAGACCCGGTCGAGTACCAACTGCCCGGCGTGCTGCAGATCCCGGTCAACGAGAAGAAGGGCCTGACCTTCGCCCGTGGCCTGCGCTCGATCCTGCGCCATGACCCGGACAAGATCCTGGTTGGCGAAATCCGCGACCCCGACACCGCCCAGATTGCCGTGCAGTCGGCGCTCACCGGCCACCTGGTGTTCACCACCATCCACGCCAACAACGTATTCGACGTGATCGGCCGCTTCAGCCAGATGCAGGTCGACCCCTACAGCTTCGTTTCCGCGCTCAATGCAGTGCTGGCCCAGCGCTTGATTCGCCTGGCCTGCCCGCACTGCGCCACGGCCTGCGAACACGATGACGACACCCTGTATGGCTCGGGCCTGACCCGCGAGGCCGTAGCCGGTTGGACCTTCGTGCGCGCCCAGGGCTGCGGCCAATGCCGGGGCAGTGGCTACCGCGGCCGCAGCGCCATTGCCGAACTGCTGCACCTGGACGACGACCTGCGGCAAATGATCGTGGAGCGCCGCCCCCTGGCGCAAATCAAGACGCTTGCCTGCCAGCGCGGCCTGCGCCTGCTGCGGGCCTCGGCCCTGGACCTGGTCCGCGATGGCCGTACCACCCTTGAGGAGATCAACCGTGTCACATTCATCTGATCGTTTCTGCGCTGTATTGGGCGCCGAGGGTGTCGGCCTGGGTCGCTGGCACAATAACCACCACCAATGGCTGGGTAGCCGTGAGTTCAGCTGCGATGCCGCCCAACCGGCCTGGGCAGCCGCCGTCGATGCACTGGCCGCGCTGCTGGCCGAGCATGCCGTACGTGGCGCCCAGTTGCGGGTATTGCTGTCGGCCCGCTACAGCCGCTTCTGCCTGGTGCCCTGGAGCGATGCCATCGGCCACCCCCGCGAACTGGATGCCTATGCCCGGGCCTGCTTCGAAAACCTCTACGGGCAGCCCTTGGACGACTGGCGCATCGTGCTGTCGCCTGAGCCTGCCGGTGCTGCCCGCATCGCCACGGCGCTGCCCGAAGCCCTGCTGCAACGGCTTCAGGCGCTGGGCCGGGAAAGCCGCCTGAACCTGCGTTCGGTGCAGCCGTACCTGATGGCCGCCTACAACCGTTGCTCGCCGCAGCTGGAGCAAGGCGACTTCCTGTTCGTGCTGGCCGAACCGCGCCGCAGCGTGCTGCTGCTGGCTGCAGGTGGGGCCTGGCAGCAAGTGCTGGCGCAAGGTTGTGCCGACAGCGACCAGGCCCTGCAAGCGCTGATCGAGCGCACTTGCGAGCTGTACGGCGAGCACCTGCCACGGGTTTACCTGCATGCCCCAGGCCGGGGCGACGTGCCGCAACTGGCGGCGGTGCAGCTGTGCCAGCCGGCCAGCGAAGCCGACCCGCTGTGCGCCATGTGGCGGGCGGTGGCCTGACATGCGCCGCCTCGACCTGGAATTCCAGCCCCGGCGCACCAGCCCTTTGGCCTGGTCGCTGCTTGCTCTGGGCAGCGCCGTGGTCGTAGGCCTGGTGCTGCTGCAACACAGCTTGCAGGCCGAGCAGGTCGACCTGGAGGCCAGCGTGCACAGCCTTGAGCTGCAACTGGGCCGCCGTCCGGCCACCGTAGCGCCACAAAACAGCGCTGCCAGCCGCGAGCAAGCCGAGCGTCTGGCACAGATGCGCAGTGTGTCGCAGCAACTGCAACGCCCCTGGCAGCAGCTGTTCGCCATGCTCGAAGCCATGCCCCAGGACGATGTCGCGTTGCTTGGCCTGACCCCGGATGCACGCAAGGGCCAGGTGCGCATTGCCGCCGAGGCACGCAACCTCGAAGCGATGCTGCAGTACCACCAGCGCCTGGAAGCCAGTGACGAGCTAAGCGATGTATCGCTGCTCAACCACGAGGTGCTGGCCGCACAGCCTGAGCACCCCGTGCGCTTCACCCTCACCGCCACTTGGGAGACCGGCCATGCGCGCCCTTGAATCGCTGAACAGCCTGATCCTCCAGGAGCGCCTGCGCAGTGTCGGCCCGGTCGGCCTGGCGGCGGTGGCCGTAGGCCTGCTGGCCATTGGTGTGGCCTGTGCCGGGGTGCTGCCGCAATGGCAGGACGTGCGCGAACTGCGCGCCACCGAAGCGGACGCCAGCGTGCAGGTAGGGCGGGTCAAGCGGGGTGAGCTGAAGATTGCCGTCAAACCCGAACAGCAGGCCCTGGACAGCCTGCGTCAGCAACTGCCGGGGCAGCCCCAGGCCAGCGAGCTGATCGAGCGCCTGTATCACCTGGCCAGCGCCGAGCACATCAGCCTGGCCCGTGGTGAGTATGCCCTGGGCATCGACCCCAAGACCCAGCTGGCGCGCTACCAGATCGTGCTGCCGGTGCGCGGCAGCTATCCGCAGATTCGCGGCTTCCTCAAGGGCCTGCTCAAGCAGCTGCCGACCCTGGTGCTGGAAGACCTCGAGCTGCAACGCAAACGCATTGGCGACAGCGAGCTCAATGCCCGCCTGCGCATGACCCTTTACCTGTCGAGGTCGTGATGAACACTCAACGTGCAGTCATCTGGGCCGGTTTCCTCGGCGTGAGCGCAGCGCTGGCCTGGGCACCCGGCCATTGGTTCGGCCAAGAAGACGCGCTGGCCCCGGTCGCCGGCAAGCCAGCTCCCACAGAGACTGCGGGCAGCGCCGCTTCTGCGGGTGCGGCTTTGGCCGCGAAAGGGCCGGACCAGGCCTCCAGAGACCTGTTCCCCACCCAGCAGTGGACCAAGCCCAAAGCCCTGGCCACCGTCACCGAACAACCCGTGGTTGCCGCGCCAGCAGTAGTGCCAGCGCCAACCGCTCCGGCACTGCCATTCGAATTCATCGGCCGCATGGGTGACCGCGACGACCTGCAGATCTTCTTGCAGAGCGGCGAAAAACTCTACGTCGTGCGCCAAGGCGACGTGATCGAAGACACCTATCGCCTCGACCGCGTTTCAGCCAGCGAGCTGAGCCTGGTCTACCTGCCTTTGCACCAGTCGCAGACCTTGTCTGTAGGGAGCGCACCATGAAGTCGTCGAAGCTGTGCAAGCCTGCTCCGTTCCTGCTCGTGGCGCTGTGCGTGGCCATTGCCGGCTGCGGTACCAGCGCGGTACGCAAGGACAGCGACCAGTTGATGAAAGAGGGCCAGTACGAGGCCGGCATTGCCCGCCTGGAAGAAGCCCTGCGCGATGACCCACGCGACACCGAGCTGAACATCGCCCTGGCCCACAGCCGTCAGGCGGCAGTCGAGGCGCTGATCACCCAGGCCGACGCCGACCGTATCCGCCACGACTTCGCCAATGCCCGCATGGGCTATGGCCGAGTGCTGACCCTGGAGCCGAACAACCGCCGCGCCCAGGAAGGCATCCGCCAGCTGGAACTGATCCGCACCCTCGACGAGCGCGTGGCGCTTGGCCAGGCCGCGCTGCGCCAGGGCGACCTGTTCGGCGCCGAGCGCTACATGCGCGAAGTGCTGCGCCTGGACCCGCAGAACCAGAAGGGCATGACCCTGCGCAGCGACATCGAAAACGTCCAGGCGCGCACAGCACAGCCATACCCGCAGTTGCGCAGCAAGCTGGAGCGGCCGGTGACCCTGGAGTTTCGCGATGCCAACCTGAAGACCATCTTCGAGGTGCTGTCGCAGGTCGCCGGCATCAACTTCATTTTCGACAAGGACCTGCGCCCGGACATGAAAGCCACCATCTTCGTGCGTGAAGTGCGCATCGAAGACGCCGTGGCCCTGCTGCTGGAGCAGAACCAGCTGCGCCAGAAGATCGTCAACGACAACACCGTGATGGTCTACCCCGACTCGCCGCAGAAGACCAAGGACTACCAGGAACTGGTCATGCGCACGTTCTACCTGACCAGCATCGACGCCAACACCGCGCTGAACATGGTCAAGACCATGCTCAAGACCCGCGACGTGTTCGTCGACGAGCGCCTCAACACCCTGACCATGCGCGACACCCCGGATGCCGTGCGCATGGCCGAGAAGCTGCTGCAATCGCAGGACCAGTCCAACCCCGAGGTGGTGCTGGAAGTGGAGGTGATGGAAGTGGCCACCTCGCGCATCCTCGACCTCGGCCTGCAATGGCCCAACACCTTCGGCGTGCTGAGCAACGACGGCAAACCGGTCAGCGTGCTCGACCAGCTCAAGGGCATCGACTCCAGCCGCATCAGCATCTCGCCGGCGCCGCAGGCCAAGATCAACGCTTCGGACAAGGACATCAACACCCTGGCCAGCCCGGTGATCCGCGTCAGTAACCGCGAGCAGGCACGCATCCACATCGGCCAGCGGGTGCCGATCATAAGCGCCACCTCGGTGCCGTCCACCCAGGGCCCGGTGATCACCGAAAGCGTCACCTACCTGGACGTCGGTTTGAAGCTTGAAGTACAGCCCACCGTGCACTTGAACAACGAAGTGGCGATCAAGGTGGCGCTGGAAGTGAGCAACGCCACGCCGTTGGAAGCCACCCGCCAGGGCACCATTCCGGTCCAGGTCGACACCCGCAACGCGCAGACCAGCCTGCGCCTGCACGATGGCGAAACCCAGGTACTGGCCGGCCTGGTGCGCAATGACCACAACGCCAGCGGCAACAAAATCCCCGGGCTTGGCGACATCCCCGGCCTGGGCCGGCTGTTCGGCAGCAACAAGGACGACATGAGCAAGAGCGAGCTGGTGCTGGCGATCACCCCGCGCATCGTGCGCAACCTGCCGTACCAGAGCCCGTCGGACATGGAGTTCTCCACCGGCACCGAGTCGGCCATGCAGGTACGCCAGATGGCCCCGCTGCCACCAATGGACGTGCCTGGCAATGCGCCAACCACCGACGCACCGGTCGTGGACAGCCAAATGGCGGTCGCCCCGGTCAACGGGAGCCCACGGCCATGAAAACCCGGCGCCGTATGCACGGCTTCAGCCTGATCGAGGTGGTGCTGACCCTGGCACTGCTCGGGCTGCTGGCCAGCATGGCCGCGCCGCTGACCGAAACCGTGGTGCGCCGTGGCAAGGAGCAGCAACTGCGCGAGGCGCTGTACCAGATTCGCGATGCCATCGACGCCTACAAGCGGGCCTTCGACGCCGGCTACATCGAGAAACGCCTGGATGCCAGCGGCTACCCGCCGAACTTGCAGGTACTGGTGGATGGCGTGCGCGATGTGCGCAGTGCCAAGGGCGCCAAGTTCTACTTCCTGCGGCGCATCCCGCACGACCCGCTGGTGGCGGCCAAGGATGAAGACGAAGGCGGCTGGGGCCTGCGCGCCTACGACAGCAGCCCCGACAACCCGCGCGAAGGCGAAGACGTGTTCGACGTGTACTCCAGGGCTCGCGGCAAAGGCCTCAACAGCATCCCTTACGGGCAATGGTGACAGCCATGAAACGCAGCAAAGGCTTCACCCTGATCGAACTGCTGGTGGTCATGGCGATCATCGCCACGCTGATGACCATCGCCATGCCGCGCTATTTCAACAGCCTGGAAAGCTCCCGCGAGGCCACCCTGCGCCAGAGCCTGGCGGTGCTGCGCGAGTCATTGGACCACTACTACGGCGACACCGGCCATTACCCGGACTCGCTGGAGCAACTGGTGGAGCAACGCTACCTGCGCAACACCCCGGTCGACCCGATTACCGAACGCAGCGATGCCTGGCAGTTGGTGCCACCGCCCGAAGGCGTGGCCGGCGGCGTGGCCGATATCAAGAGCGGTGCCACAGGGAGGGCGCGTGATGGCAGCCTCTTCGCTGAATGGTAAGGCCCAAAGCGGCTTCACCTACCTGGGCGTGCTGCTGCTGATTGCGGTCAGCAGCGTGGCCCTGGCCGCTACCGGCACGATCTGGGCCAGCGCCGCCCAGCGTGACCGCGAACGCCAACTGCTGTGGGTGGGCACCCAGTACGCCCAGGCCTTGCGCAGCTACTACCGCGCCTCGCCGGGGCTGGCCCAGTACCCGCAGGACTTGGCCGACCTGTTGCAGGACAATCGTTTCCCCCAGGCCAGGCGGCACATTCGCAGGCTGTACCCCGACCCCATCACCAACAGCGACGAGTGGGGCCTGCTGCGCTCGATCGACGGCCGCATCACCGGCGTGCACAGCCGTTCGGACGCCACCCCATTCAAACGCAGTGGCTTCAGCGCCGAATGGACAGGCTTCGAGGGGTTGGAGCATTACAGCGACTGGCAGTTCGTCGCCGAGCAGGCCTTCAGCGAAAGTGCCGGCGGTGTGCAGACCCACAGCGGCCCGGGAGACACGCCATGAACAGCCTGGCAGCGCTGTGCCTGAGCCTGCTGTTGCTGGCCACCTCGGCCAAGGCCGGTAATGAAGACGAGATGCAAGGCTTTATCGTCGACAACACCATCTCGCACATCGGCCACGACTTTTATTACTACTTCGCCGACCGCCTGCGCGCCACCAGCCGCCTGGACTTCAACCTGGTGGTACGCGAACGCCCCGATGCCCGCTGGGGCAGCCTGGTGACGGTGGAATTCGAGCGTGAAGTGATGTACCGCCGCTTCCTGCCACCAAACACCACCGAACTGAAAGACGAGGCCGTTGCCGCCGCCGACCTGGTCAAGCAGCAAATCATTCAACGCAAGCTGCAACGCCTGCTGCAGGACACCACCGACTTGGAGAGGGACGAGCTATGAACCACCGCATTCCACGTTGCATCGCCGCCTGCCTGCTGGCCAGCGCTTTTGCTGCCCAGGCCACCGAGCTGGTGTACACCCCGGTCAACCCGGCGTTTGGCGGCAACCCATTGAACGGCACCTGGCTGCTGAACAACGCCCAGGCGCAGAACGACTACGACGACCCCGACCTCAAGGACCGTGCCTCGGCCTTTACCGGCACCACAGCCCTGGAGCGCTTCAGCAACCAGCTGGAGTCGCGGATGTTGTCGCAGTTGCTGGACAACATCAGCAACGGCAGCACCGGCAGCATGGCGACCGATGCGTTTCTCATCGACGTCATCGACGATTCCGGGGCCTTGAGCATCAAGGTCACCGATCGCGCCACAGGAGAAATTTCGATCATTGAGGTCAGCGGCCTGAACCCCTGAGAGGGAAGGGCTTTTATGTTGGGGAGAGAACACCATGAAACGTCTGCTGAGCACGCTGCTGATCCTCACCGCCCTTGGCCTGCAAACGGGTTGCAGCCTGCGCGAACCCATGTCGGCCGAACAGGACTCGGAAACCCCGACCCTGACCCCACGGGCCTCGACCTACTACGACCTGATCAACATGCCACGGCCCAAAGGCCGCCTGATGGCCGTGGTTTACGGCTTCCGCGATCAGACCGGGCAGTACAAGCCGACCCCGGCCAGCTCGTTCTCCACCAGCGTTACCCAGGGTGCAGCCAGCATGCTAATGGACGCCCTGAGCGCCAGTGGCTGGTTCGTGGTGCTGGAGCGTGAAGGGCTGCAAAACCTGCTGACCGAGCGCAAGATCATCCGTGCTTCGCAGAAAAAGCCTGATGTGGCGGAAAACATCATGGGCGAGCTACCACCGCTGCAGGCCGCCAACCTGATGCTGGAGGGCGGCATCATCGCCTACGACACCAACGTGCGCAGCGGCGGCGAGGGGGCTCGTTACCTGGGGATCGACATTTCCCGCGAGTACCGGGTGGACCAGGTAACCGTCAACCTGCGCGCCGTGGACGTGCGCACCGGGCAGGTGCTGGCCAACGTGATGACCAGCAAGACCATCTACTCGGTTGGCCGCAGTGCCGGGGTGTTCAAGTTCATCGAGTTCAAGAAGCTGCTGGAAGCCGAGGTGGGCTACACCACCAACGAACCGGCGCAGCTGTGCGTGCTGTCGGCGATCGAGGCGGCGGTGGGGCATTTGCTGGCCCAGGGGATTGAACGGCGGCTGTGGCAGGTCGCGGGGGATGCGGGGGAGGGCAAGGCTACGGTGGACAAGTACCTGAGCCAGAATCAGCAGCCTTGAGGTGTATCTACTATGTTACGACCTCAGCAGCGATCATGCCAATGGAGGAGGTTACGGCGATGATTATCGATGGTTGAAATTTAGGATGTGCAACTATCAAATTTGCCAGTTGAAATTTTTCGAGTTGCTAATAATGTAGGTGAAAGGTTGGCGGTGGTTAGGTTGTGTTGCTTATATCTATTTTTATAGTCAGCGCTTGCGTGTCTGAGTCAGGCGGTGCATCTGTTGTCGGTAAACTGTTAAGCGGTGTACGTGTTTACTTTCATTATTCCTATTCCGTTTTGCTGAGGCTCGAGTCAGGCGTGGAAAATAAATTCGGTGCGTTTTTGCTTCGCTTTCCAATAGAAGGGGTCAGGCATGGCAGGGTCTAAGAAATTGCTAAAATTTTTCACTTACACGGTCTATGGGTATTTCCCAGGTCGACTGGGCTTGCTTAATTTCAATGGCGAGCGAATGGATAAAGTGAGCGGGCTATATATGTTGGGCAATGGTTATAGATGGTTCAGCGCGTCGTTGATGCGGTTCAATAGACCGGACAATATGAGTCCATTCTCTGCCGGTGGGGTGAATGCATATGCATACTGCCTCGGAGATCCAATGAACCTCCAAGATCCAGAAGGGAATTTTGCAATTAGAAAAATCTTTTCAGGTCTGTTCCGAAATGTTGGGAAAGTATTTGGTTCGTCATCCCGTCGTCCGCTCGCTAAGCAATCTACATCAGTACCTAAAGATTATTCGTTGATTGGTTATCATGGAGGCGCCCTTGAGGATAAGGGGTCACTAGAAGCTGGGCTTAGCTCCAAATTTTCTGGTCGCGCTAGCGGTCAGGCGCTGATGGGGGAAGGGTTTTATTTTGCTCACAAGTTTCAAATGGCTGCGGAATATGCTGACTTTTCTGCAGCTAGAGGACTCACGCCGCATGTGTATGGTGTGTACGCAAAAGAGGGGAGCTTCCTGAACTTTCGCACAGGGTTCGATGGCGGGTATGCGAGGATTGCAAATGCAATGAAAGTTGATAGCTCGTTGTTTGGGGAGGTTGTCGTTCGGGCGGAAGTTAGGATGCCTATTGTTCGTAGGGATTCATACTTTAAACAAGAAGAACAGAATAAGAGGTGGGATCTTTGGAAGCAAGGTAAAGGGCCTTACCCTTGGTAGAATAATTGGTTGCCTCACTCGGGTGTGATCACGATTTCCAGTTATCACATGCTCACCCGTAACCGGTCTGGTGCAACTGTGCGTGTTGTCGGCGATCAAAGCGGCAGTGGGGTAATTGCTGGCGCAGGGGGACACCGTTTGTGGTCGGTGGTGAGGCGGCGAGGGATGACAGGTACCTTAGCCAGAATCGGCAGCCTTGATGCAGATTCAACGGCACCTGCGGGGTCATGTGGGAGCGGCCTTGTGTCGCGAAAGGGCCGCAAAGCGGCCCCAGGATTTCAGCGCTGATGCACATATGGCCGGGGCTGCTTTGCAGCCCTTTCGCGACACAAGGCCGCTCCCACATTGACCGCAGCAGCCGGCCAGGAGTGCGATCAGGCAACAGAAGTGTTACTACACATGCCCTCAGCTTGAAACCCTTCCCTGACCCCGGTAGTCTTTGCCCGCTGCTGTCAATCCAGCAGCCGGGTTTGGTAGCCCGCGATCAATCAAGGCGCACAAGCGCCCGCTCTGCGATACAGTTGGCGCTTTTTTGTGCCCGGCTGTTTCGTTTTATGGCGGCTGTGCGTAGGGCGCCTTCGTGCGCGCCGGTTTCCTTGATTCCCGGTCTACCAACCTGCGTACAGCCGTCACCCTTTCGTTTGGTAGCGATTTGTGGCGGCTCCAGTGAATCAAGGAGCGACACAATGACAAAAGGCTTACCTGATCCTCCCGTACGTGCCACCACGGCGTCCTCCAGTTCTTCGACCTGTGAATGCAGCCATCCGCCGTTGTTTGCCGTGCGTGCGGGGGTGGACTACGAAGATGCGCTGGTGCATCTGTCCACGCTGCTCAAGGGGGCGTTTGCGACCAACCTCAAGGCGTTGGAGTTGGCCAAGGGGACTTGTCGTGATCTGTTGTTGAGCAATGACCATGGGCTGGATTCGGCAAAGGCGGTGGTGGAGGCTTTGCTGGATGGGGTTGAAAGGCAGCAGCTGACCGGGCGAGGGAAGGCGGTACAGATGCAGGGTTTTTGAGGGCTGGCTCGGGGCCTGCGTATGGGCCTCCAGGTGCACGCCTATACAGGTTTGGCGCCTGTGAGATCGAGCGCCGCCCGCGCGGCGCATCGCGAGCTACGCTCGCTCCTACGTTTGTTTCGGGCCAATTATGTCTGTGGGATTTGCGCGCGAATGCCTTGGCACACGGCTCAATATCGCGTCGAACAAACAAGGCGGTCGCGCGCACCTGGCACAGGCGTTACTGGCCAAAAACAAACGTAGGAGCGAGCGTAGCTCGCGATGCGCCGCGCGGGCGGCGCTCGATATCCGCCCCACCCGAAAACCCAAGCCATACACCCCCAACCATCCCCCAACCCATCAACCAGATGACGCCCAGCCATTTCTCCCGCACACTGCGGAAAATTCCCAAGCCCGTACCCCGCCATCTTGCAGGGCACAGCCGGAGTAGAAAATGGCGCGACAACTAATAACAAACGCCCAAGACCCGCTGCACGAATCCCGCCAGGCCCGTCTGAAGCTGGCCAGCGAAGGCGAGCTGCCGCTGGGCATGCTGCGCGACGAGATCGACGCGTCCTGGCGCCGCAGCCTGGGCCATGGCCTGGATTGCCTGCAGGGCGAACAGGTCGGCCTGGGCCTGGAACAAGGCCATGACCTGCGCATGCTGCTGGAGCGCAACCGCCTGCTGGTCGACGCCGTCACCCCCGAATTGGACTACCTGGTCGCACGCCAGGGCAAGGCCGGTATCGTCATTCTCGGCGACGCCCAGGCCAACGTCCTGGCCATCGAAGGCCAGACGCACGTGCTCAGCCGCGAGGGCCTGCGCGACCTGCACCCCGGCAGCTGCTGGAGCGAGTCGCTGCGCGGCACCAATGCCATCGGCACCGCCGTGGTCGAAGGCCGGCCGACGCTGATCAACTGCGGTGAACATTACCTGGACCGCCTCAGCCCGTTCTCCTGCACCTCCGTGCCGCTGCGCGACCCGCGTGGCGAGGTGATCGGGGTGCTCGACATCACCCGCGAAGGCGTAATGGCGCAGCCGCAAGACAGCCTGTCGACGCTGATGCTGGCGGCCGGCAACATCGAAAGCCGCTTGTTCGGCCTGTGCCATCCAGAGCAGTTGGTGCTGGCCTTCCACAGTCGCCCGCAGTATCTCAACAGTGCCTGGCACGGCCTGCTGGCGCTGAGCCTGGACGGTGAAGTGCTGGCCGCCAACGACAGTGCTTGCCAGTTATTGCAGGTGCCGCGCCATGAGCTGATTGGCAGGCGCAGCACCGACCTGCTCGGCGAGCGTTCACCTGCATTTATCGCACGCCTGTGGCAGGGCGGGGTGAGCAGTGTGCAGACGGCCAAGGGCGAGTTCTACTTCCGCGCCCTGCAACTGCCACGCCATGGCCGGGTCAATGGCAGCACGCCAGCCGGCAAGCCGGCGCTGAGCAAGCAGTCGCCCGCGCTCGACGCCCTGGCCGGTGGTGATCCACGCCTGGCGCGCAACCTGCGCATGGCCCGCCAAGGGCTGGGCAATGGCCTGCCGGTGTTGCTACTGGGCGAGACCGGTACCGGTAAAGAAGTGGTCGCCCGGGCCTTGCACCAGGCCAGCCCGCGTGCCGACAAACCGTTCGTGGCCGTCAACTGCGCGGCCATTCCCGAGGGGCTGATCGAGTCGGAGCTGTTCGGCTACCGCGAGGGCGCCTTCACAGGTTCCCGCCGCGGCGGGATGGTCGGGCGGTTGATGCAGGCCCATGGTGGCACGCTGTTCCTCGACGAAATCGGCGACATGCCGCTGGCCTTGCAGGCGCGCCTGCTGCGAGTACTGCAAGAGCGCCGTGTAGCGCCGCTGGGGGCCGGCGACGAGCAGGACATCGACGTGGCGCTGATCTGCGCCACTCACCGCGACCTGAAACGCCTGGTACAAGAGCAGCACTTCCGCGAAGACCTGTACTACCGGGTCAACGGCGTGTCGCTGCGCCTGCCGGCACTGCGCGAGCGTGACGACCTGGCCGCGATCATTCAGGGCCTGCTGGACAAGTCCGATGCCCGTGGCGTCACGCTGGAGCCGGCGTTGGCGGCATTGCTCGAAGGCTTCGACTGGCCGGGTAACATCCGCCAGCTGGAAATGGTGGTGCGCACGGCACTGGCCATGCGCGAGGACGGCGAGCAGGTGCTGACGCTGGACCACCTCACCGACTGCCTGCTGGACGAACTGGCCAGCGGCTCGGCGCCCTCCGGTAGCCTCAAGGACAACGAGCTGGAGCTGATCCGTGGCGCCCTTGCGCGCCACCAGGGCAACGTGTCGGCCGCCGCCGAAGCACTGGGCATCAGCCGGGCGACGCTGTACCGCAAGCTCAAGCAGTTGCGCGGCTGAACCATGGGCCCATTGTTCGCAAAGCTGGTGGAGTCCAGCGACCCTGTACTCATGCGTCAGGCGTTGGCCTGGCTGTATGGTTTCGTGCGCCCGCACCGGCGCGCCATCGGCCTGCTGCTGGGTTTGTCGCTGGGCGCCTCGTTGCTGGCCCTGGCGCAACCTTGGCTGGTCAAGACGCTGATCGACGAGGGGCTGCTGGCCAAGGACTACCAGACCCTCTGGCACATGGCGGCGATCATGATCGGCGCAGGCCTGCTGGGCACGGTGCTGGCTGGCGTCAACCGCTACCTGCACACGCGCTTGTCTGGGCGCATTCTGTTCGCCCTGCGCGATGACCTGTACCGCCACCTGCAGCAGTTGTCGCCGACCTTCTACGGGCGGCGGCGCATGGGTGACATTCTTTCGCGGCTGGACGGCGATGTGGCGGAGATCCAGCGCTTTGCCGTGGATTCGCTGTTCTCGGCGGTGTCGGCGGTGATCGGCCTGGTGGGCGCGGTGGCGTTGATGCTGATGCTGTCGTGGCAGTTGTCGCTGTTGCTGGCGCTGCTGGTACCGATCGAGGTGCTGTGGCTGCGCTGGATGCGGCGCAAGGTAGAGCACGAGGTGCGAAACCTGCGTGAGCGTTCGGCGGATGTGTCGTCGTTTCTGGTCGAGACCTTGCCGGCTATGAAGTTCATCCAGGCGGCCGGCCAGCAAGGCCGCGAGGCAGGGCGGCTGGATCAGCTGGGCCAAGGCTACATGCGCCAGTTGCTGAAGGTGCAGGTGACCGAATTCTTCACCCAGGCCATTCCCGGTACGCTCACCTCATGGTGCCGCGCTTGCGCGTTTTTGGTCGGCGGCTGGTGGGTGATTCAGGGGACCTGGCAGTTGGGCGCGTTGATCGCCTTTTCCACCTACATGGGCATGGCGGTAGGGCCGGTGCAGAGCCTGCTGGGCCTGTACGTGGCGGTGCAGCGCATGGCCGTGAGCCTTGGGCGGGTGATGGAGCTGAAACGGGAAACCGTGGCCGTACGCCCGGCAGCCAACCCGCAACCCATACCCGATGGGCCAGGCGAATTGCGCCTCGAAGCACTGAGCTTTGCCCATGAAGGGCGCCAGGGTGCGGTGCTGAATAACGTACAGGTGTGTGTACCAGGCGGGCTGAAGGTGGCCATCAGCGGCGCTTCGGGGGTGGGCAAGTCGACCCTGATCGACCTGTTGCAGCGCTTCTACGACCCGGACGCTGGGCGCATCCTGCTGGACGGGACCGACCTGCGCGAGCTGGACTTGGCAGCGCTGCGTAGGCGTATCGCCGTCGTCAGCCAGGACATCGTGCTGTTCCGTGGCACTCTGGCGCAGAACCTGGCCTACGGCGTGCCCGAGGCCAGCCGCGCAGAGCTTGAGCGTGTGGTGCGCCTGGCGCGGCTGGACGGTCTGGTCGACAGCCTGCCGCTGGGCCTGGACGGCTTGCTGGGCGAACGTGGCCAGCAGTTGTCCGGCGGCCAGAAGCAACGCATCGCCATCGCCCGTGCGGTGTTGCAGGCCCCGGCGATTCTGGTGCTGGACGAGGCCACCTCGGCGGTGGACGAAGCCACCGAACGTGAGGTGATCGCAGCTATCGACCAGCTGTTTGCCGGCCGCACGCGGATCCTCATCAGCCACCGCGCGTCGACTTTGGCTGATGCCGACCTGCACTTGCAGTTGCATGACGGCCAGTTGCAGGTACTGCCGCAGGAGACGGTCAAACATGGGCACTGACGTGCGCGTTGGGGTCATCGACAGTGGCTGCTCGCCGGAGCAAACCAACGGCTTGCTCGATGCCCGCCGTTTCTGGCTGGAAGACGGCCAGTTACGTGAAGGCGCAATGCTGCCCGACGAGCTAGGGCATGGCGGTGCCGTGCTGGCCAGCTTGCAACGGGAGGCTGGCCCTGTGCCGTTGCTGGTGGCCCAGGTGTTCAGCGGCCAGGCCAGCACCAGTGCCTTGCAGGTGGCGGCAGCGCTGCTGTGGCTGGTGGAAGCGGGGGCTACGCTGGTCAACCTGAGCCTTGGCCTGCAGCAGGACCGGCCGGTTTTGCATCAGGCCTGCGCTGAGGCCTTGGCTGCGGGCGTGGTGTTGTGTGCATCCAGCCCGGCACAGGGCGGGCCCGTATTCCCAGCCAGCTACCCAGGCGTGATTCGGGTGACCGGTGATGCACGTTGCGCGCCCGGCCAGTGGTCGTGGCTGGGCACCCGGCAGGCGGACTTTGGCGGTTATGTAGGGACGGGCGGCAGAGCGGGCGCTAGCCTGGGTTGTGCGGCATTGAGCGGTAGGATTGCGGCGTTGCTGCGTGCCGAGCCGGGCATGGATCGCCAGCGAATCCATGAGTGGTTGCGTCAGCATGCGACGTTCTCAGGCCCAGAGCGACGGGGGGCGAGCCATGCCTGAACCGCACATTGTGGTGTTGGGTGCCGGCCCTGCGGGTGCGGCCACGGCCATAGGCCTGCGGCGGCTGGGTTATACCGTGACGGTGGTGTCGCAGTGGCGCCGTTTCGCGGCTGTTGAAGGGGTTTCGCAACGGGTGCTGGAGGGCTTGCGGCATGCGGGCCTCGGCGGTGCTTTGAGCCAGGCGGCCACGCCGGCTACCCGGCAGGTGCACTGGAATGGCCAGCACCTGCGAATGAACCAGGAGTTCTTGCTGGATCGGCAACGGTTTGATCGGGCGCTGCGCAACGATCTTCAGCGTGCCGGTGTAAGCGTGGTCGAGGGGCGGGTACGCGAGGTGGTGCACGAGGGCGGTCATCATGTGCGTCTTGACGATGGGCAAGTGCTGACGGCTGATTTTCTCGTCGAGGCCCGAGGCCGCCAGGCACCGCTGGCCGCAGACCGCCTGCGCGGGCCGGAAACAGTCAGCCTGCTGAATGTCTGGCAGGGTAGCCCTGGCGCGCCTGCGTCGGCAGTGGAAAGCCTGGAGGATGGCTGGGCGTGGATGGCGCGGCTGGCAGATGGCCGTTGCTACTGGCAAGTCACCCAGGACGCTGCAGGCCTGCCGGGTAAGGCCGGGTTGGCCGATTATTGCGCGACGCTGCGGGCACGCAGCGGGTTGGTCGCGGAGCTGTTCGACGATCAGGCGTTGGTGCCGGCACAGGTGCATGCACGCAGCAGTACTGCCATTCTGGCGGGCGAATGCGTCGGGCATGACTGGATACGGGTGGGTGATGCGGCGATGGCCGTTGACCCGCTGTCGGGTAACGGGATTTTCCAGTCACTGTCTTCGGCGTTGCAGGCGCCGGTGGTGATCAACACCTTGCTGCGCCGGCCCGAGCGGGCGGTGTTGGCGTGGCAGTTTCACCAGCAGCGGGTCGAACAGCTGTTTTTGCGATTTGCCCGCATTGGGCGGGATTTCTATGGGCAGGAGCAAGGGCGGGTAGGGCAGCCATTTTGGGCTCGGCGCCAAGGCTGGCCGGATGCGCAGCCCTTGCATACGGCCGCGGATTGGAGCGCCGTGCGGGTTGAACGGCGGCCTGTGTTGCGCGACGGTCTGGTGGACGAGGCCGAGGTGGTGGTGACGGCGGACCAGCCGTTGGGGGTGTGGCATTTGCAGGGGGTGGAGTTGGCGCCTGTGGTACGGGCGTTGCTGGGTGGCCTGGCAATTGGGGCGGTTTTGTCGGGCTTACCGGGTGAGCAGCAGATGATGGTGCGGCGGTGGCTGGTGGAGCAGGGGTTGGCTTGAGATGGCCGGGGCCGCTTTGCGGCCCATCGCGACACAAGGCCGCTCCTACACAGGTACAACATCGCCTGTGATGCTTGCGCTGTACTTGTGTAGGAGCGGCCTTGCGTCGCGAAAGGGCTGCGAAGCAGCCCCAGGCTGCAGAGTCAAAAAAAGGTCCCGACAATCAGTTGCATGTAGGCCCCCGTATCCCGCCCACCCAATTGCGTGCCGCCGTTGTTCGCACTGCGCTCCGGCTTATAGAACCCCACCAACGGGCTGATCAGCAGGTGCTCGTTGACCATCCATTCCACGTACAGGTCCAGCTCACGCCCGCCGAGGTTGCCCTGATCCGTGTCCAGCGTATCGAAGTCGAAGTACAGCGCGCCGACGGCCAGGTTGTCCCGTGGCTTGCCTTTCAGCGCCACATGGTGCACCTGGCTGTTCTTGTTGAACGGCCCGGCATAGTTGGCCGCTACTTCACCCTGGAACCAGGTGCCATAGCCTCGGCTCAGGCCATAGAACAGTGGGTCGAAGCCTTCGGAGAAGCGGCTGTAGCGGTAGGTGGCAGTCGGTGACCAGGGCAATTCGGAGAAGGTCCAGTTGCCTTCCAGGTACCAGGCATTCTCGCGCCCACCGGTCTTGTCCTGGCTCACGTACTCGGCGGCCAGTTCCAGGTCCTTCACGCCCAGGTTGCCGCGCCCGCGCAGGCTGGCGGTGTCCATGCCGTCGCGGTGTTCCAGGCCCATGATTTGCGCGTAGCGTTGGTCCACGTCCAGGCCGCGGATCCAGCTGAGGCCCACGGTGCCGGCGTCGGCGACGTGTTCCAAATTGGCTACCGCCAGCGAGGTATCGGCCTGGTAGTGGTTGTCGGACTTCAGCCACATCAGGTCGCCGCGCCAGCCCTGCTTGCCGCCCAGGCGCAGCACGGCGGTGCGGTCGAAGGCTTTACGGGCGGCCAGGTAGTAGGCGCCGCCGCGATCGAAGTTGGCGCCCAGGTCGACCTTGCCCAGGTTCACCGGGTCGCCCTGGATCAGAAAACCATCGCCCAATGTCACTACCTGGCGACCGCCTGAAATGTCCACGCCGTCTTCGCCCAGGGCCGGGAACAGGTTGGCCGAGCGCCAACCCAGGTACAGGTCTTCGATGGCGGTGCGGCGTTCGTCGCCCAGGGTCAGGCCGGCGGCATCGCCATCGCCCCAGGTGGCGGAACTGAGCAGGTTGACGGCCCCGTAGAGGGCGCCACTGTCGGCCAGGGCCTGGCTGCCGCTAAGGCCATATTTGACGTAGCCTTCTTGCCAGGCGGTGCTGCCGGGCTGGCGGTTGCCGGCCTGGTTGAAGCTTTCGTCGCTGTGGAACACACCGAACAGGGCTTCGAGGTCGGCGTTGAGGGTGGTGCCGTTGTGGTTGTAGAGCTCGTAGGCTTGGCTGGCGGGTGCGGCCACCAGCAGGGCCAAAGTGCAGGCGAGTGTGTGCCTCATGGGTTTGCTCCATGGTTTTTATTGTTGTTTTTAGTTGCCTGGGCCGGCCCTTTCGCGGGTAAACCCGCTCCCACAGGGACCCACAGTTTTCCGGCTTGTGGTGATCCTGTGGGAGCGGACGAGCCCGCGAAGAGGCCTCTACAGGTAAATGATCAGAGCTTGATCAGCACCGATTTGAGCTCGGTGTAATGCTCGATGGCTGCTGCGCCCATCTCGCGACCAACGCCAGACATCTTGTAGCCACCAAACGGCAGTGCCGGGTCCAGTGCGCTGTGGCAGTTGACCCATACCGAACCCGACTTGATGCGCGGGATCATGCGGTGCACGGCGGCCAGGTCGTTGGACCAGATGCTTGCGCCCAGGCCATAGGGGTTGTCGTTGGCCATGCCGATCACTTCGTCGATGTCATCGAACGGCATTGCCACCAGCACCGGCCCGAAGATTTCTTCTTGTACCAGGCGGTGGCGCTGGTCGACATCGACAATCACCGTCGGCTTGACGAAGTAACCCGGCCCGAAGCCTTCACCGCCACAGGCGATGGTCGCGCCCAGTTCGCGGCCAAGCTCGATGTAGCCGGTGACGCGGTCCTGCTGCTTGGCCGAGATCAGCGGGCCCATCTGCACCGCTGGGTCCAGCCCGTTGCCCAGTTTCATGCCATTGGCGATGCCGGCGATGTCGGCCACCACGTTGTCGAAGTGCTTGCGGTGCACATACAGCCGCGAGCCCGCGCAGCACACCTGGCCCTGGTTGAAGAAGATTGCCGTGGCCGCACCGGCTGCGGCTTCCTGCAGGTTGGCGTCGGGCATGACGATGGTCGGCGACTTGCCGCCCAGCTCCAGGGTGACGCGGGTCATGTTGTCCATGGCCGCCTTGCCGATCAGCTTGCCGACTTCGGTCGAGCCGGTGAAGGTCAGCTTGTCCACCCCAGGGTGGCGACTGAGCGCAGCGCCCGCGTTCAGGCCTGTACCGGTGATTACGTTGAAAACGCCTGCCGGGTAGCCGGCTTCGTCTACCAGTTCTGCCAGCTTGAGCACGCTCAGTGGGGTTTCATCGGCGGGCTTGAGCACCACGGTGCAACCGGTGGCCAGGGCTGGGCCGAGTTTCCAGCAGGCCAGCAGCAGCGGGAAGTTCCAGGCGACGATGGCGCCGACCACACCCACCGCCTCGCGGCGCACGAAACCATGGAACTGGTCGTTGGGCATCAGCGGCATGGAGGCTTCGACGGTGCTACCCTCGATCTTGGTGGCCCAACCGGCCATGTAGCGCAGGAAGTCGATGGCCAGTTGCACGTCCATCACCTGGGCGACGGCGGCGCTCTTGCCGTTGTTCAGGCATTCCAGTTCGGCCAGCTGGCGGGCGTCGCGCTCCATCAGGTCGGCCAGGCGCCACAACAGGTTTTGCCGCTCGCGCGGACGCAGGCGGCTCCAGGGCGAATCATCGAAGGCTTGACGGGCGGCGCGCACGGCGCGGTCGACATCCTCGGCCTCGGCGGCGGGCACTTCACCCAGCACTTCGCCGGTGGCCGGGTTGCGGAACGACAGGGTGCGACCGCTGGCGGCGTCCTGCCACTCGGCGCCGATGCGCATCTTTAGCTTGCGTTCGAGAAAGGCGCGGGTGGCGGGCAGGATGGGCAGTTCGGAAAGCATGGGACGGTGCCTCTTGTCATTGGATGTGGCGGGCACCGGCGCAATGGCCGTGCCAACCTGGGCAGATGGCGGCAAGGCCTTGAGCTGACTGGGTTTTGCCGTGACGCAAGGTTCGGTTTGCAAGGGTGCGCTGTTGCACAATGAGACGGTGTGAGACGGTGGTGAAACAGCGGCTCTCAGGGCCAGCAGCCGGCATGTCAGGTGTTGTCTCAACCTGAAACACCCTGTCGCGAAATGGCACGCTGCAATTGGCCATCCGTGCTGCTGGCCAAGCCCCGGAAACTGCCTAAAAGGTTGAAAGGCAACGCTTTTACAGCACCTGGCACAGTTCCTGTATCACAACTGTCACATGCACACCTGCTGTACCAAAGCGTGCGAAAACGATAAGAACAACAACCGTGGAGGTCTGACCTTGAAGACGACTCGACTCCGGCGGCATGCGGGCAAACTGGCGCTGGTCGCCGCCGCGCTGCTGAGCACCCAGGCCATGGCGGCCGAGCAGGGCCCGAGCCTGTTGCAGAACAAGTGCATGGGGTGCCATATCCCCGAAGGCAACGACACCTATAGCCGCATCAGCCACCAGCGCAAGACGCCGGAAGGCTGGCTGATGAGCATTGCCCGCATGCAGGTGATGCACGGCCTGCAGATCAGTGACGACGACCGTCGCACGCTGGTCAAGTACCTGGCCGACAAGCAGGGCCTGGCGCCCAGCGAAACCGATGGCGTGCGTTACGCCATGGAGCGCCGGCTCAATACCGTCGAGCACTTCGACACCCAGCTCAGCGAGACCTGTGGCCGTTGCCACTCCGGTGCCCGCGTCGCCTTGCAACGGCGCCCGGCCAAGGAGTGGGAGCACCTGGTCAACTTCCACCTTGGCCAATGGCCGTCCCTTGAGTACCAGGCCCAGGCGCGTGACCGCGACTGGCTGCCGATTGCCCTGCAACAAGTGGTGCCGGAGCTTGCCAAGCGCTTCCCGATGGAAAGCGCAGCCTGGGCCGAATGGCAGAAGGCCAAACCCAAGGCAGACGCACTGCCGGGGCAGTGGGTATTCAGCGGCCATATGCTGGCCAAGGGCGACGTACGTGGGGTGATGAGCGTCACGGCTGGGGAGGGCGATACCTTCAAGGTCGAGGTCAAGGGCGCTTACGCCGACGGCACGCCGTTCAACGGCAGCGGCACGGCGATCCTCTACAACGGCTATGAGTGGCGTGGCAACGTCAAGGTCGGCGATGCCAACCTGCGCCAGGTGTTCGCCGCGCTGGATGGCGAGATGAAAGGCCGTATGTTCGAAGCCGACCACGATGAGCGTGGCCTGGACTTTACGGCGGCGAAGGAAGGCAAGGCGCGCCTGCTGGCGGTTCAGCCGGCATTCATCAAGGCCGGCGGCGAAAGCGAGATCACCCTGGTGGGTAGCGGCCTGGACGGCAAGCCCGACTTGGGTGCAGGGGTGGAAGTGACCGAGGTGCTGGAGCAAACCCCGACCCTGGTACGGGTCAAGGCCCGCGCGGCGGCAGACGCCAAGCCTGGCCAGCGCGAGGTTGCGGTGGGCGCGCTCAAAGGTGTCAACCTGGCGGTCTACGACAAGGTCGAGGAAGTGAAGGTGGTGCCGGCGTTCTCCATCGCCCGCATTGGCGAGAACGGCGCTTCGGTGCCGAAAGTGCAGGGCCGCTTCGAGGCCGAAGCCTGGGGTAAAGACGCCAGCGGCCAACCGCTGCGCATCGGCTACCTGCCGGCCACCTGGAAGGTCGAGCCGTTCAACGAGCGTGCGGTCGAGGACGAAGACGTCAAGTTCGCCGGGCAGATGCAGGCTGATGGCGTGTTCGTACCAGGCGGTGCCGGGCCCAACCCCGAGCGCAAGATGATGACCAACAACGCCGGTAACTTGAAAGTCATCGCCACGCTGGCCGACGGTGGCCAGACCGGCGAAGGGCACATGATCGTCACCGTACAGCGCTGGAACAACCCGCCGCTGCCATAACGGCAGGGCGCAACGGTTTTCCAACGGATCGATTATCGGGAGGTCGCCATGGGCGTACTACTGAACCTGGTCGAGCGTAACCTGCACGAAGTGCAGGTCGATGCCGACCGCATGCTGTTCCATATTCCCAGCAGCTCGCTGTTTGCCACCGATGCGGTGACCGGCAGCATCATCGACGCTTTGCGCCAGCAAGGCTGCTCGGCCGAGGAGCTGATGCAGCGCCTTGGCCAGCAGTTTGCCGGCGACGATATCCAGGACACCCTGCGCGAGCTGATCGCGCTGGAGCTGGTCAGCGACGGCTCGCCGCTGACCCCGGAAATCGCCCTGAAGCAGGTCGAACGCACCGCGCTTAACACCGTGGTTCTGAACGTCAACACTGGCTGCAACCTCAGCTGCACTTATTGCTACAAGGAAGACCTGGACAAGCCTTCCGCCGGCAAGAAGATGAGCACCGCCACCGCCGAGGCCTCGGTGGAGATGCTGCTCAAGGAATCGCCCAACGAGGAGCGCTACAGTGTGGTGTTCTTCGGTGGCGAGCCACTGTCCAACCGGCCGTTGATCGAGCACATGGTGGCTTACTGCGAACGGCGTTTCGCCGAGGCGGGCAAGCAGGTGGAGTTCATCATGACCACCAACGCCACCTTGCTGACCGAAGAAATCATCGACTGGCTCAACGCCCACCGTTTCGGCCTGTCGATCAGCATCGACGGCCCCAAGACCGTGCACGACCGCAACCGCATCACCGTGGGTGGGCAGGGCACCTATGACGTGGTGCGGCGCAAGGCCGACCTGCTGCTGTCGCGCTACACCAGCCGCCCGGTGGGCGCGCGGGTCACGCTGACCCGTGGCATTACCGATGTCGAAACCATCTGGAACCACTTGTTCAATGAAATGGGCTTCGCCGAAGTCGGCTTTGCCCCGGTGACCTCGGGCGACATGGCCGATTTCAACCTCACGAGCGAAGAGCTGGTGCAGGTGTTCGCCAACATGAAGGCCCTCGGCCGGCGTTACCTGGAGGCGGCGCTGGAGCACCGCAACATCGGTTTCTCCAACCTGCACCAGTTGATCACCGACATCCACGAAGGCCACAAGAAGGCCCTGCCGTGTGGCGCCGGGCTGAAGATGCTGGCGGTTGACCACGAGGGCGAGCTGAACTTGTGCCACCGCTTCACCGGCTCCAGCCTGCCGACCTTCGGCAATGTGCACCAAGGGGTGAAGCAGGCGCAGCTCAACGACTTCCTGTCGCAACGCCTGGACCGTAGCAACACCGGCTGTGAAAGCTGCCGCATCCGCAACCTGTGCTCGGGCGGCTGCTACCACGAAAGCTATGCACGCTACGGCGACCCGCAGCACCCGACCTACCACTATTGCGAACTGATGCGCGACTGGGTGGACTTCGGCATCGAAGTCTACAGCCGCATCATGGCCGCCAACCCGGCCTTCATCGATCGCTACATCACCCCGCGGAAGGCGCACTGACATGAAGCACTTGAAGCCCCTGAACAACAAGGCGCGCATCCTGGAGCAGGCCGCCGCCGAAGACCGTGTCGAAGAAGTGATGGCCATGAGCGCGGTGGCAGGCTGCACGGCCACCACCGACCCGGGCTGGGAAGTGGATGCCTTTGGCGGCGTCAGCTCGTTGTGCCAACCGATGGAGGCCGACCTGTATGGCTGCTCCGACCCTTGCTGGTGGCCAGCCCAGGTGCCGGACATGATGAGCACCTACCAGGACTGGAACGCCCAGGCGACCAACTCGGCGGACGACTGGCGCAACCTCGGCACCGTGTTCCCGAAAGACAAGTGACGGCCCAACAAGAATGACAAGGGGAAACCGCATGAAAGCTGGACGCTGCGCGCAACTTGCGCTCACCATCGCCGCCACGGCCTGCGCCGGGCTGGTACAGGCCGACGACACCGGGCCGGCACTGAAGGCTGGCCACGAATACATGATCGTGACCAACTACCCGAACAACCTGCATGTGGTCGATGTGGCCAGTGACACGGTCTACAAAAGCTGCCAGATGCCCGACAAGTTCGGCCCTGGCACCGCAATGATGGCGCCGGACAACCGCACCGCCTACGTGCTCAACAACCACTACGGCGACATCTACGGTATCGACCTGGACACCTGCAAGAACACCTTCCGCGCCAACCTGTCCAGCGTGGCAGGCGAAGTCGGCCGGTCGATGTACTCGTTCGCCATCAGCCCCGATGGCAAGGAAGTGTACGCCACGGTCAACCCGACCCAGATGCTGAACGACCATTACGTGGTCAAACCGCCGCGGCTGGAGGTGTTCAGCACCGCCGATGGCCTGCAGGCCAAGCCGGTGCGTACCTTCCCGATGCCGCGCCAGGTGTACCTGATGCGCGCCGCTGACGATGGCAGCCTGTTCGTCGCAGGGCCGGACATCTACAAAATGGACGTGAAGACCGGCAAATACACAGTGGCCCTGCCGTTGCGCAACTGGAACCGCAAGGGCTACAGCGCCCCGGACGTGCTGTACTTCTGGCCGCACCAGAGCCCGCGCCACGAGTTCACCATGCTGTACACCATTGCCAAGTTCAAGGACGACAAGCAGGACCCGGCCACCGCCGAGCCGCTGTATGGCTACCTGAGCGTCGACCTGAAGACCGGCAAGACCCACACCCAGGAGTTCGCCGACCTGACTGAGTTGTACTTCACCGGCCTGCGCTCGCCCAAGGACCCGAACCAGATCTACGGCGTGCTCAACCGCCTGGCCAAGTACGACATCAAACAGCGCAAGCTGATCAAGGCGGCTAACCTGGAGCACACTTACTACTGCGTCACCTTCGACAAGAAGGGCGACAAACTGTACCTGGGCGGCACCTTCAACGACCTGGCGGTGTTCAACCCGGAAACGTTGGAGAAAGTGAAGAACATCAAGTTGCCGGGTGGTGACATGTCTACCACGACGCCCCAGGTGTTCATCCGCTAGATCGGTGTGGGCCTGTTCGCGGGTTTACCCGCGAAGAGGCCGGTACAAACAACACAAGAACGACAAGAGAACGCCCATGCCCCAGCCAAGCTACTCCCAGGGCAACCAGGACAAGGCCCTGCTTACCCAGTGCATCGGCGACGCCTTCGACGCCACTGTCGCTCGCTTTCCCGAGCGCGAGGCGCTGGTGGTGCGCCACCACGCCCTTCGCTACACCTGGCGGCAACTGGCCGAGGCCGTCGACCAGCATGCTCGCGCGCTGATGGCCCTGGGCGTGCAGCCCGGTGACCGCCTGGGTATCTGGGCGCCCAATTGCGCCGAGTGGTGCATTACCCAGTTCGCCAGCGCCAAGGTTGGCGCAATCCTGGTCAACATCAATCCGGCCTACCGCTCCAGCGAGCTGGACTATGCGCTCGGCCAGTCCGGCTGCCGTTGGGTGATCTGTGCCGATGCGTTCAAGACCTCCGATTACCACGCCATGCTGCTGGGCCTTGTACCTGGCCTGGCCAGCGGTCAAGCGGGCGCGCTGATCTGCGAGCGTTTTCCCGAGCTGCGTGGCGTGGTCAGTCTGGCCGTCGCGCCCCCACCTGGGTTCCTCGCCTGGCACGACCTGCAGTCCCGCGCCGAGGCCGTCAGCCGCGAGGCCCTGGCCCAGCGGCAGGCACAGCTGCGCTGCGACGATCCGATCAACATCCAGTACACCTCGGGGACTACCGGCTTCCCAAAGGGCGCCACCCTCAGCCACAGCAACATTCTCAACAACGGCTACATGGTGGGTGAAAGCCTGGGCCTGACCGAACATGATCGGTTGGTAGTGCCGGTGCCGCTGTACCACTGCTTCGGCATGGTCATGGCCAACCTTGGCTGCATGACCCACGGCAGCACCTTGATTTATCCCAACGATGCCTTCGACCCTTTGGCTACCCTGCGCGCGGTGGCGGAGGAGAAAGCCACGGCGTTGTATGGCGTGCCGACCATGTTCATTGCCGAGCTGGACCACCCGCAGCGCGGCGAGTTCGACCTGTCGAGCCTGCGCACGGGGATCATGGCCGGCGCTACGTGCCCGATCGAGGTGATGCGCCGGGTGATTGGCGAGATGCACATGGCCGAGGTGCAGATTGCCTACGGCATGACCGAGACCAGCCCGGTGTCGCTACAGACCTGCGCCACTGACGACCTGGAGCGCCGCGTGACCAGCGTGGGGCGCACCCAGCCACGGCTGGAGAACAAAGTGATCGACAACGACGGCGGCACAGTGCCGCGCGGTGAGATTGGCGAGCTGTGCACGCGTGGCTACAGCGTGATGCTGGGTTACTGGAACAACCCCAAGGCCACGGCCGAGAGCATCGATGAAGACGGCTGGATGCACACCGGCGACCTGGCAGTGATGGACGAACAAGGCTATGTGCGGATTGTCGGGCGCAGCAAGGACATGATCATTCGCGGCGGTGAGAACATCTACCCGCGTGAGCTGGAAGAGTTCTTCTTCACCCACCCAGCGGTGGCCGATGTGCAGGTGATTGGCGTGCCGTGCAGCAAGTATGGCGAAGAGATCGTCGCCTGGGTGCGGCTGCACCCAGGGCATGCTGCCAGTGAAGAAGAACTGCGAGAGTGGGCCAAGGCGCGAATTGCGCACTTCAAGGTGCCCCGGTACTTCCGCTTTGTCGACGAGTTCCCGATGACGGTGACCGGCAAGGTGCAGAAGTTCAGGATGCGCGAGATCAGCGTCGAGGAACTGACTGCCAATTGATGTAGGGGCCGGCACAGGCAGCAGAGGATCTCAGCCTTGCAGCAGTTCCGGGCTGTTGAAGTTGCTTAGCCGACAATCATCGTCGGCACACGCCAGCCCTTGCACCGCCTCGCGCAGCAAGGCCTTCTGCAAGCTCCGCTCACCCGCCGCCCAGGCTTGTTCCAGCACCGGCAACACCCGTTTTGGCAGCACGCTGAACATCGGCTGCCAATACTCACCCTGACGCACCATCGCCGCACTGTCATTGGCCTTCGCCAGCCGCAGCAGGTCTTCGATCAACACCTGATCGACACGTGGTGCATCGCAGGCCAGCAGCACAACCCATTCATGCCGTGCCACCTTGAGCCCGGCAATCACTCCCGCCAAAGGCCCGGGGAAGTCCGCCTCGGCATCGCCCACCACCTGGTCGGCATACGCCCGGTAGGCCTCCTGGTTACGGTTGCAGGAAATCACCAGGTCGTCGCTCAGCGGGCGCACCACTCGCTGTACATGCGCCACCAAGGGTTCGCCCTGCCAGTCGATCAAACCCTTGTCGCGGCCGCCCATACGCTGCCCGCGACCGCCGGCAAGGATGAGGATGGAGCAGGGGGGAAATGCATCAGGCATGAAAAAGGGTTCCGGGCAGTCATTGCCGGGAACCCTCCCATTTCACGCGGGGCTTGTCCAGTCAGCTTTCACCGGCCACCGGATGCGTGGCAGCGTTTTGCGTCTGGCGCCGCCCGGACAGGCGCATCACCACCACGAAGAACACCGGCACGAACACCACCGCCAGGGTGGCGCTGAGCATGCCGCCGATCACCCCGGTGCCGATCGCTTGCTGGCTGGCGGAGCTTGCGCCGCTGGCGATGGCCAGTGGCACCACGCCGAGGATGAACGCCAGCGAGGTCATCACGATCGGCCGCAGGCGCAGGCGGGCGGCTTGTACGGCGGCATCGACGGCGTCCACGCCCTGATCGACCAGGTGCTTGGCGAACTCGATGATCAGGATGGCATTCTTCGCCGACAGGCCGATCAGAGTAATCAGGCCAACTTTGAAGAATACATCGTTGGGCATGCCGCGCAGGGTCACGGCCAGCACTGCACCCAGCACGCCGAGTGGTACCACCAGCAGTACCGCAGTCGGGATCGACCAGCTTTCGTACAGCGCCGCCAGGCACAGGAACACCACCAGCAACGACAGCGCCATCAGCATCGGTGCCTGGCTGCCGGAAAGGCGTTCCTGCAGGGACAGGCCGGTCCATTCCAGGCCGGCACCGGCTGGAAGCTGCGCCACCAGGCGCTCGACTTCGGCCATGGCCTCACCGGAGCTGTAGCCGGCCGCCGGTTCGCCGGAAATCGACACCGCCGGGTAGCCGTTGTAGCGGGTCAGCTGCACCGGGCCGCTGACCCATTTGGCCTGGACGAACGCGCCCAGTGGCACCATCTTGCCGCTAGTGTTGCGTACGTGGATTTTCAGCAAATCCTCGACCTGGCTGCGCTGGTTGCCTTCGGCCTGCACCACCACCCGCTGCATGCGGCCCTGGTTGGGGAAGTCGTTGACGTAGCTGGAGCCCACAGCCACGTCCAGCACCGTGCCGATATCGGCAAACGATACGCCCAGGGCATTGGCCTGGCGGCGGTCGATTTCCAGCTGCACTTGCGGGCTTTCCGCCAGCGAGGCTTCACGCACGTTGGTCAATACCTTGCTTTTGCCGGCGCTTGCCAGCAACTGGTCACGGGCCGCCATCAGTTCGGCGTGGCCCATGCCGCCACGGTCCTGCAGGCGGAACTCGAAGCCGGTCGATTCGCCCAGGCCGTCGATTGGGGGTGGCAGTACCGAGAAGGCGATGGCGTCCTTGAGCTGGCTGAAGGCCATGGTCGCGCGGTCGGCGATCGACTGGGCGCTGTCATCGGTGCCGCGCTCGGACCAGTCCTTGAGCGTGGTGAAGGCCAGCGCCGCGTTCTGCCCGCTGCCGGAGAAGCTGAAACCGAGAATCAAGGTGGTGTTGCCCACCCCCGGTTCCTCGGCGTTGTGCGCCTCGATCTGCGCGGCTACCTGTTCGGTGCGCATGCGGCTGGCACCGGGCGGCAGTTGGATGTCGGTAATGGTGTAACCCTGGTCTTCGGTGGGCAGAAACGCCGTGGGCAACTGGCTGAACCCGTAGCCCAGCACCGCCAGCAGCACTGCGTACACCGCCAGGTAGCGGCCACTGCGCTTGAGCGCCTGTACCACCCAGCGTTGGTAGCCGTTGCTCATGCTTTCGAAGCGGCGGTTGAACCAGCCGAAGAAGCCTTTGCGTGCGTGGTGCTCACCTTTGGCCACGGGCTTGAGCAGGGTGGCGCACAATGCCGGGGTCAGGCTGAGGGCGAGAAACGCCGAGAACAGGATCGATACCGCCATCGACAGCGAGAACTGCTGGTAGATCACCCCCACCGAGCCTTGCATGAAGGCCATGGGCAGGAACACCGCCACCAGTACCAGGGTGATACCGATGATCGCCCCGCTGATCTGGCCCATGGCTTTGCGCGTGGCCTCTTTGGGCGGCAGGCCTTCTTCGGCCATGATGCGCTCGACGTTTTCCACCACCACGATGGCATCGTCGACCAGGATGCCGATGGCCAGCACCATGCCGAACAGGGTCAGCACATTGACCGAGAAGCCCATGGCCAGCATCACGGCGAAGGTGCCCATCAATGCCACGGGCACCACCAGGGTCGGGATCAGCGTGTAGCGCAGGTTCTGCAGGAACAGGAACATCACTGCGAACACCAGCAGCATGGCTTCGAACAGGGTGTTGATGACCTGCTCGATCGACACTTTGACGAACGGCGAGGTGTCGTAGGGGATGTCGTACTTGACGCCTTCCGGGAAGTAGCGGGCCAGGTCCTGCATCTTCGCCCGTACCAGGGTGGCGGTTTCCATGGCGTTGCCCCCCGGCGACAGCTGCACGCTGAAGGCGGTGGCCGGCTTGCCGTTCAGGCGCGTGCCGTACTGGTATTCCTGGGCGCCGATCTCGACCCGGGCGACATCCCCGATGGTCACCGTGGAGCCATCCAGGTTGGCGCGCAGGACAATGGCGGCGAATTCTTCAGGCGTGCTCAGCTGGCCCTTGACCACTACGTTGGCGGTGATTTCCTGGGTGTCGCGGCTGGGCAGGTCGCCAATGCTGCCAGGGGCGACCTGGGCGTTCTGCGCCGCGATGGCCTCGGCCACGTCGTTGGGCGTGAGGTTGAAGCCGATCAGCTTGCGTGGGTCGATCCAGATGCGCATGGCGCGCTCGGAGCCGTACAACTGAGCCTTGCCGACGCCTTTGAGGCGGCGGATTTCGTCCATCACGTTACGGGCGAGGATGTCCGACAGCGCGGTTTCGTCGAGCTTGCCGTCTTCGGAGGTGAGGGTGGCCAACAGCAGGAAGCCCGTAGACACCTTCTCCACTTGCAGCCCCTGCTGGGTGACTGGGCGTGGCAGGCGCGATTCGACCACCTTCAGGCGGTTTTGCACGTCGACCTGGGCCAGGTCCGGGTTGGTGCCTGGGGCGAAGGTGGCGGTGATGGTGGCGCTGCCCAGGCTGCTCTGCGACTCGAAGTACAGCAGGTTGTCGGCGCCGTTGAGTTCCTGCTCGATCAGGCTGACCACGCTTTCGTCCATGGTCGCCGCCGAGGCGCCTGGGTACACGGCGTAGATCTCCACCTGTGGCGGTGCCACGTTGGGGTACTGGGCCACCGGCAGTTGCGGGATGGCCAGCGCACCGGCCAGCAGGATGAACAGTGCGACCACCCAGGCGAATACCGGGCGATCGATGAAGAATTGCGGCATTGATCAGGCCCTCACTGGCCGATGTGCTGAGCGATGGGGGGGGCACCGGGTGTGGTGTCGACCTGCACCTGGTCGCCGGCCTTGACGTGCTGCAGGCCCTCGATCACCACCCGCTCGCCGGCGGCCAGGCCCTCGCTGACGATCCAGCGGTCGCCCTGGGCGCTGCCCAGGACTACCTGACGGTCGCTGACGCGGGCCTGCTGGTCGACCACCAGCACCTTCGGCACGCCGGCGCTGTCGCGCAGGATGGCGCGTTGCGGCACGCTCAGGCCCTTGGCTTGCACCGCCTGCTCCAGGCGTACGCGCACGTAGCTGCCGGGCAGCAGGTCGAGGTCCGGGTTGGGGAACTCGCTGCGCAGGGTGATCTGGTTGGTGCTGGGGTCGACGCTGATGTCGGAAAACAGCAGCTTGCCCGGCAGCGGGTAGGCGCTGCCGTCGTCCTGGATCAGGGTGGCGCGGGCCTGGCTGTCGCCTACCTGTTGCAGCTCGCCAGCACGCAGGGCGCGGCGCAAGGCGTTCAGCTCACGGGTCGACTGAGTGACATCGGCATGGATCGGGTCCAGTTGCTGGATGGTCGCCAGCGGGGTGGTCTCGTTTTGCCCGACCAGCGCGCCTTCGGTGACCTGGGCGCGGCCGATACGGCCGGAGATCGGTGCCGTCACAGTGGCGTAACCGAGGTTCAGGCGAGCCCGCTCCAGGGCTGCTTTGGCTTCGGCCACTGCAGCGTCGGCCTGCAGGAAGCTGGCTTTGGCGTTGTCGTATTCCTGGCGGCTGACGGCCTTGTCATCGACCAGCTCGCGGTAGCGCTGCTCTTGCAGGCGCGCCTGGTACAGGGTCGCCTCGGCCTTGGCCAGGGTGGCGCGGGCGCTGTCATGGTCGGCCTTGAACGGCGCCGGGTCGATCAAGAACAGTACATCGCCCTGTTTGACGTCGCTGCCTTCGCGGTACACCCGCTTGAGCACTACGCCAGCGACCCGCGCGCGCACTTCGGCGGTGCGCGGGGCCAGGATACGGCCGCTTAGCTCACTGCTGATGGCCAGGGGTTGCAGTTGCAAGGTTTCCACCCGCACTTGCGGGGTGGGGGCTTTTTCGTCTTGCTCGGCGCTGTCGCCGCAGCCGGCCAGGGACAGGCTCAGGAACGCTAGGAGCGCCAATGGGCGCAGGCGCGGGGAGAGGGTAGTAGGCATGCGGATCTTCCGATGATGACCGTGTCTATGCTAAGGCAGGTGCTGCCTGGGCGGCTGTTAATACCTGTAGGGCGAGTGTGAAAAAGTGTGAAGAACAAGCCTGTGGCGCGGTAGTGTTCTATATCCTGAGTGTTCCTGTGCCGGCTTCTTCGCGGGCACAGGTATACCTCAACCCAGACTCCCAAGCACCTATGCCGAATATTTTACTGGTCGAAGACGACAGCGCCCTGTCCGAGTTGATCGCCAGCTACCTGCAACGCAACGACTTCCATGTCCAGGTGATCGCCCGGGGCGATCATGTGCTGGACGAGTACCGCCGGCAAAAGCCCGACCTGGTCATACTCGACTTGATGCTGCCAGGCATCGATGGCCTGCAGCTGTGCCGCCTGCTGCGCCAGGAGTCGCAGAGCCTGCCAATTCTCATGCTGACCGCCCGCGACGACAGCCATGATCAGGTACTGGGCCTGGAAATGGGTGCCGACGACTACGTGACCAAACCCTGCGAGCCACGCGTGCTGCTGGCGCGCGTGCGTACGCTGCTGCGCCGCAGCAGTGTCAACGAGCCGCGGCTGGACAACGACCTGATCCTGATTGGCGGCCTGCGCATCGACCTGGCCGAGCGCACGGTCAGTTGGCGCGGCGAAGAGGTGGAGCTGTCCAGCGGCGAGTACAACCTGCTGGTGGTGCTGGCGCGCAATGCCGGCGAGGTGATGAACCGCGACCGTATCCTGCAACAACTGCGTGGCATCGAGTTCAATGGCACCGACCGCTCGGTGGACGTGGCCATCTCCAAACTGCGGCGCAAGTTCGACGACAACGCTGGCGAAGCACGCAAGATCAAGACCGTGTGGGGCAAGGGGTACCTGTTCAGCCGCGTCGAGTGGGAGTGCTGATCGGCCATGCTCAAGATCCTGGTGCGGCTGTACCTGGTGATCATCGTCGCCTACGCCGGCGCGTTGCTGTTCATCCCCGACACCATCGTTGGCCTGTTCCGCGAGCGCTTCATGGCCTACAACCTGGACCAGGCAAAGGGTGTGCAGGCGTTGATCGTACGCCAGTTCCGCCAGGCCCCGCGTGAGCAGTGGCCGGCGGTGGAGCAGGAACTGGCCGGTGATTTTGCGCCGCTGGAGCTGAAACTGCTGCGCATGGACCAGGCGGGTTTGAGCGAGGAAGAACAGGCACGCCTGGAGCATGGCCTGTACGCGGTGCGTATTGCCGAGTGGGGCTACTACGAAACGGTGCTGGCGCCGCTGGACAAGCAATGGCTGGTGCGGCTGCATTCGCCGCCAGACCCGCTGGACATCAACGTGCTGTCGTGGGGCGTGACGGTGCTGATCGGTGCGGCCATGCTCGGGTGCCTGCTGCTGTGGGTCTGGCCGCACTGGCGCGACCTGGAGCGCCTCAAGGAGACCGCTCGGCGCCTGGGCCAAGGGCAGATGGCCGAGCGCACGCACATTTCACCGCACTCCAACATCGGTGAGCTGGCCGGGGTGTTCGACACCATGGCCAGTGACCTGGAGCGCCACGTCAACCAGCAGCGCGAGCTGCTCAATGCGGTATCGCACGAGTTGCGCACGCCGCTGACCCGGCTGGATTTCGGCCTGGTGCTGTTGTTCGACGAAGTGCCGCCGGCCAGCCGCAAGCGCCTGCTGGAACTGGTCGGGCATGTGCGCGAACTGGACGAGCTGGTACTGGAGTTGCTGTCCTATAGCCGCTTGTACAACGCTGACCAGGCTCGCGAACGGGTCGAAGTGTCGCTGCTGGAGCTGGTCGACAGTGTGCTTGGCAGCTTTGCCGAGGAGCTTGATGGCCGTGGTATCCAGTGGGAAGTGCGGGCCGAAGGTGACCTGCCGCGCTTTGTGCTGGACCCTCGGCTGACGGCGCGCGCGGTGCAGAACCTGGTGCGCAATGCCATGCGCTATTGCGACGAAAGCCTGTTGTTGCGCTTGCGCCTGGAAGAGGATGGCGCCTGCCTGCTGACGGTGGAGGATGACGGGATTGGCATTCCGGTGGAGGAGCGCGAGCGCATTTTCCAGCCGTTCTACCGGCTAGACCGAAGCCGCGACCGAAATACCGGTGGGTTTGGCCTGGGGCTGGCGATCAGCCGGCGGGCCATCGAGGGGCAGGGTGGTACCTTGACCGTGGCACAGTCGGCGCTGGGTGGGGCGCAGTTCAGGATTCGCTTGCCAGCCGGGTAGTCCACAGCACGAACCGGTCCTTGCCGGTGTGCTTGGCTTCATACAGCGCCTGGTCGGCCTTGATCAACGCCATGGTCAATGTATCGCCCGCGCTCACCTGGGCCAGCCCGATACTGATGGTCACCGGGTGTGTGCCCGCATCCTCGCGTACCCTGCGTACCAATGCCTCCATCTGCTGCTCGGCACCTTGCTGGTCCAGCCCTTCAAGAAAAATGGCAAACTCCTCGCCGCCCAGTCGGGCGAACTCGGAATCGACCATGGCGGCCTTGATATGCAGTGCCACGCGTCTTAGCACTTCATCACCAATGTCGTGGCCGAAACGGTCATTCACTTTCTTGAAGTTGTCTATGTCGACCATCGCCAGGTATTGCCCGGGCGTTGCCAGTTTCAGTTGTTGCTCCGTTTTGGCCATGAACGAGCGGCGGTTGGGGATTTCGGTCAGGGCGTCGACGTAAGCTTGTTCAAGCAGCACCCTGGACAGGTAGAAATTGTGCAGTTTGGCCTTGCGCGTCTGCAGGTAGCTGTAGGTGATCAGGCCGCTGAGAAACACGGCGTAACTGACCAGCATGGCGCCTTCGAGCGCGTCGGGCTCGATACGGGTGTGGTAGAACGGGTTGAGCATCACCCAGGTGATGACCATGGCGCTGAAGAACGACCAGCGTCGCACCGGCAGCACCGACACGGCGTACAGCACGGTGGATACGCCAAGCACCAGCCACACCGGGCGCAGGGCCACCGGGATGCCTTCGATCAGCAGGCGCATGCCCAAGGTGATGATGGTGATGAACAGCAGGTTGAGTACATCGAAGTGATGGCTGCGGCGGGTGAAATGCAGTACTACGCAAAGGCTGCCGAGCGCGGCGATGAACAGGTAGGACAGCCAGGTGAAACCCTGACCGCCGAGAAAACTGACGATCAGGTCGAAGACCAGCCAGATCAGGATGCTGATGCAGAACACCAGCAGGCAGAACGGGCGCATGGACTCGAATTCGTGTTGTCGGAACTCGGCGCGCAAGGCGGCGGGGGCGACCTGCTTGCGCACGTGTTCTTCGATGGTCTTGAACATCGGTGGGCTCCTCGGAGTACTGCTTTGCCAGGCCAAACGACTCAATTTTGTGGCAAGACACCTGTGGCCCAAGGCCGGTAGCGCAAGGCAAACACCGCCTCGGCATGGCACCCGCTGCCCAGCTTGGGCTCGGCAGGTTCGGCCCTGAATGGCTGCCCAGGCGCGCTCACCTGGCGGAACGCCTCGCGCACCACGCCTACCCGGCATGGCAAGGCCTGCTCGTAGCTCTGGCGCACCAACGGCGGCAAACGCCCTGTACCGGCGCCATCCTGCCACCACACGGTCAAGCCCGACCCGACCAGTTGATCCAGCCAGCTGGCATGGACGCGCGGCGACAGCTTGCCAGCACTGAATGCACTGATGTGCAACGGTTTGTCCAGCTGGCGGTTGAACGCCTGCAGTTGGCTGTAGAGCGCATCGCGTCGTTCGGCATCACGAAAATGCTGGTCGTCCAGTTCCATGGGCAGGTACCAGCCATCCACCGGCAACTGCCACACCTGACGAAGGTGTTGGTACTGGCTGAGCGAACGGCCCAATTGCGCCTTCCAGTAGCTGTTCAGGCCCTCGCCATCCAGTTGCTCGAGGCGCTGGTAATAGGCCGGGTCCATGTACAGCCCCATAACCAGCTGCAGGCCCTCGGCACGCGCCGTGCGCAGGCTGTTGGCCAGCCAGCCCTGGGCGCCACCGAAATCGCTGTCGCCATAGGCGCTCCATTGCACGATCAGGGTGTTGCCACCTTGGGCAGCGGTGGCATGCCACAGTTGCTGCCATTGGGCGGGGGTGACGCTGGCATCACGGTTCAGCGGTTGGTAGAACAGGCGCTGGTCGGCGGAGGCCTGTAGGCACAGGACCAGCAGGCAATAGGCGATGATCGTACGCATCAGAAAGTCATCTCCGCACCGACCAGCACACCGTTGGCGCGCTCGTAGAGGTTGCCGCCCAGCGATTGCTGGTATTCGGCACGCACTTTCAGCGAGCCGCGGTAGGCGTTGTAGCGGTCGTCGTCGAACCACCATTGCCAGCGCACGCCGACCCCGGCGCGGGCATCCTGGCGCCAGTCGTTGCTTGGGTCCTGGCTGGAAAATTCGACAAAACCGTAAGGCATGAGGGTTTGCGGCGAGCTGCCCGGCAGTTTCCAGGCGTGGCCCTGCTGGAAGCGTGACAGCCAGGCGTGGTCGCCGGCACGGGTCCACCAGGCGGCGTCGAGGTAGAGGAAACGCTCGTTCCAATCGTCCTCATCGACACGCCAGTCGTTGCGCCAGTCACCCTGGTCAAGGAACGAGGCGGTGGCGCGCAGCAGCAAGTCGTTGCTCGATTCGGCGTGGTGACGCAAGTCGCCCCAGTTGCCGCCGACCTTGGCCGGGCTCAGCAATTGGCCAAGGCTAAGGCCGCGGTAGTGCGCTTCGTCGATCTGCCGCTGGTGGTAAAGCTCGGCATACAGGTTGAGGTTGGCCTGGCCGAGCGGCTTGTAGCGCAGGCCGACGCCGGTACCCATGCTTTGTGCATAGTCGGTGCGGCTCTGGCCGCCGAACAATACCCGGCCATACACCGACAGGGTGCTGCCGTTGCGGCTGGGTTCTTCGCCCAGGGCGTGGTCCCACATGGCCAGTTGTACGTTCTGCGATTGTGCCCGGCGCGAGCTGCCGCTGCGCTGGCCATTGTCGAGGAACTTGTCGTTGGTCGAGGTGCCGGCGGGCGACCAGGTGCTGGCCAGGGTAATGGTGTCACGACGTGACAGGCTCTCGTGGGCGCGGCGCTGGCGGTACTTGCGGGCTTCGAGGCTGCCGTATTCGTCATCAGCGTCGACCAGGTTCTGCTCCACGTCGAGGATACGCCGCAGTTCGTGGCGTGCCGCAGCGCTGTCTTCGTGCTCGTCGTAGCGCAAGGCCAGTGTTTCGCCCAGGCGGTAGTCTTCGGGGAAATCGTGGGTGGCGCGCTCGAGGTAGGGAATCGATTGTATGCGCTGTGCCTTGTCTGTCGAACCGGCCAGGCGCATGCCGTAGTCGGCTCGATAGCGCGGCTGATCGGGGGCCATGCGCACGGCTTCGGCCAGCCAGGCGGTGCTTTGCGCGCTGTCGCCAGCCAGTTGCGCAGTACTGGATGCGGCGTAGTAGTGATCGGCGCGCGGGTTGTGCGCCAGAGCCTGGCGCTGAAAGCCCAGCGCGGTCTGCGGGTCGCCTTGGCGCTGGGCGATGGCGGCGCCCAGCGCCCAGTCATCGGCGCTGCGGTGTGCGGCGGCGTCCCAGTAGCGGCGGGCGGCATCCGCGTCGCCTGCATTCAGCGCGCCACGGGCTGCGGTGAGGCGGGCGTTGTCGGTCCAGGCGCTGTCCGGCAGGCTGCGCCAGATGGGCAGGGCGGCTTCGGAGTCGCCGGCCGCTTCAAGTGCGTAGGCCAGTGGCAAGCGGTTGCCATTGTCGCCCAGGCGTTCGGCGGCCTGGTAGTAGACCACCGCCTCGCCCGGCTGGTCGGGCATGGCGCAACGCCCAAGGGCGCGGTACTGGCCGGGCTCGCCCGGGGTAGCCGGCACTGCCTGGCGCACGGCATCGCACAGGCCGGCCTCGGCCAGCCGGCCAAGCAACTGGGCGCGGGTATTGGCGTCGACCCGGGGGATCAGGCTGAGCATGCGTCGGCTGTCCAGCGGGCCGTCGTTGCGGGCATACAGGTTGCCCAGGCGCTGCAGCAGCGAGGGGGTGAGGCGGCCCTGGCGACGGTCGTAGGCCTGCTCCAGCAGTTGCCGGGCGCGATCACCGTGGCCCTGTTCGGTCAGCAGGAAGGTGGCTTGCTCCAGCGCGGCGAGGTCGCCGCTCTGCCGGTAGCGTTTCTCCCATTCGGCAGCGGTGCGCGGCTGCGCAGGTTGTGGTGGGTCGCCGTACAGGCGTTGCTTGAGCACCGCGTAGGCCCGCGGGTCGGTACTGGCGGTGCAGCCTTTGAACTGTTCACGGGCCAGATCCGGGTCTTGGTGTGACAACCAGTCGACCGTTTCCAGGCAAGGGCGTTGCAGGTCGTTGCTCAGGCGCTGCACCAGTGCAGCGTCGTCGCCTTCGCGGGCCAACTGCCAAAGTTGCTGGCGCTGTTCGGGGTGCTGCAGTTGCTCGGGCGGTAGCGACTGCAGCCAGCGTTGGGCTTGCTGGTGGTGGCCAACGGCAATGGCGCGGTTGGCCATGGCCAGGCGCGCCTGGTTGGCCGCTGTGGCGGATGGCGCGCTGGGTAACAGCGCATTCAGGCCTTTTTCGTCGACTTTCTGGATATAGGCATTGGCCAGGCGTTGCCAGTCTTCGGCGGGCAACTGGCCTTTGTCGGCCAGCGGCTGCAGCTGTTCGATGGTTTCTTTCCAGTTGCGCAGTTGCTCGGCGAAGTTGGCCCGAGCCAGGCGCAGTACCTGGCCGTCGTTGCCGGGCGGTAGCTGGTTGAGCCAGTCCAGCGCCTTGGCCGCGCCACCAAACTTGGCCAGGCTCAGGCTGTAGGCCTGCCACAGGCGCACCCGCTGGTTGCCGTCGCTGGCGGCCAGCCATTGTTCCACCTGGCTGGCCGCCGGTGGGTCCTGTTCGATCCAGGTCAAGCGTAGCGCCAGCAGGGCGTCGGCATACTCGGGGCTGTCGCCCAGCTGCTCGGCCTGCGCCTGGGCCTCTTTGTAACGGCGTTGGTGGGCCAGGGCCTCGACCAGCAGGGCACGCGCCTCGTCGTTGTTCGGCACCCGCCCCAGCACGTGGCGAGTCAGGCGCTCGACTTCCGCCCAATTGTCTTTCTTGGCCTCGCGGTAGCTGCGGTCCATGAACGGAAAGCTGGTGAACCGCTGAAAGTCGGTCATCGGCGCCGAAGCAGCGGCGGGCAGGGCAGCGCAGAACAGCAACAGTCCAGTGAAAGTCAGGGAAAAGCGCGGCTTCATGCCACCTCCCGGGTCAGGTCAAAGGCGGCCTGCTGTTCGCTGGCCTGTTCGATCAGGGCCTGCTCCAGCACCTGTTCGGTGATGATGCCTCGGGCGATCAGGTGCTCGCCCAGGCTCTGGTGTTCAGGGTCGAAGTCGATCAGCGCCTGGTTGAACAGGGTGACCGGGACCATGCCCCGCACCTGCAGCAGTGCGCCGAGCATGACCTGGTGATGGCTGACCCGCTCCAGCAGCGCTTCGTTGTCCTGGTGGCGTTCAAGGACGGCCAGCATGTCGCGGGTTTCTGGCTTCTGCCAGGGGCTTGGGTAGTGGTAGCGCAGGCCCAGCGTAACCCGGCCCTGGGGTGCCAGGCGGGCCTTGACCGGGCGTTTCAGCTGGCGGCTGATAACCCCCAGCGACACCTGGCTGACCGGGCTTTCGCTGGCCAGGATCAGCGTGTCGCCGTCTTCATCCACCGGCAGCACGCCATAATGCGTGGCCAGCTTGCGCGGCAGTTTGGCGATCAACTGCGGGTCGAGCTTGAACGGGTTCAGCGGTGCCCAGGGCAAGTCCAACTGTTCGGCCAGGGTGGCCACCAACTGCTCGCTGTTCAACCAGCCGCGCAGTAGCAGTTCGCGGCCCAGGCGCCGGCGAACCGGGCTGGTGATGGCCTGCTGCAGCTGTTCGTCGCTGATCAGGCCCTTGGCCACCAGGCGCTGGCCCAGTGGTATGCGGGCAGGTGCGGCGATAGCGGGGAACTCGTGGGTGGTCTTGTCCCAGGCCACGCGCCGCGAATCGCCCATTTCCATGACCTGGCGCAGGGCGCGCAGGTTGGCGAAAAAATTGACGAAGTTGCTCCACATCATCCGCGGTGCCGACAGCAGGCCTTCGCCGATGCCATAGAAGCGGGTGACGAACCAGGCGCGCTGGAACAGCCGGTTGAACAGCATCAGGCCGTTCAGCCACAGCAGGGTCGACAGCAGCCAGCTGTCGCTTAGGATCGACATGAAACGCCACGAATTCGGCGCGACCACCGTGACCAGCCACATGGCCAGCAATACCAGCAGCAACAGGTTGACCAGAAAGCTCAGCAGGTAGGCGAACAGCCCACGGCGGTCACGCCAGAGGAAATAGTTGAGTGCGCCTTTGCGGCTCCACCCGAGGTTGCTGGTGCCCTGGAACACGATGCCGACAATCCAGCGCGACTTCTGCCGGATGGCATGCTGCCAGTCACGTGGGAAGTGCTCGCGTACGCAGATTACCTGGGAGAACTCGCGGCTCATGCCCGGGCGCCAGTCCTGCTTCAGGGTCAGTGCCGGGTCGGTGATGGAATAGCGGGCGAAAATGCACTTCATGCCTTTTTGCTTCAGGCGAAAACCGATGTCGTAGTCTTCGGTCAGGCTCTGTACGTCGAAGGCGATGCCGTCACCGTCCTCGAGCAGCGCGCTGATGGCGCGGCGGCTGAAGCAGGTGCCGACGCCGGCGCTGGGCACCTGGCCCGTCAGCGCTTCACGCACGATCACGTCCTTGCCGTGGTTTTCGGCGAACTCGTCGACATAGTGGCCGGCAGTAAAGCCCTTCCATTCCGGTGCGTAGGGGTACACCGGGATCTGGATCATGTCCTTGCTTGGCAGCAGGTAGTTGAACAGGCGCAACTCCATGGGCGAGATCACGTCTTCGGCGTCATGCAGGATGAAGCCGGCAAACTCGATGCCCGCGTCCTGCTGGAAGCGCAGCAACGCGTCGATGATGTTGTTCAGGCAGTCGGCCTTGCTGGTGGGGCCAGGGCGCGCGCAGACCACCTTGTGCACGTTGGGGTAGTGCAGGCACACCGCGTCGACGTCGGCCTGGGTTTGCGGGTCGTTGGGGTAGGTGCCGACGAAAATCTGGTAATTCTCGTAGTCGATCGTCGAGGCTGCCAGGCGCGCCATCTCACCGACCACGCCTACTTCGTTCCAGGCCGGGACCATGATGGCCAGGGGTTTTTCCGGCACCTCGAACAAGCGCTTTTCATCGGCTTTTTCGAACTTGTCGTAAATGCGAAAACGCCGGATCAGCTTTCGCCCCCAATAGCACAGGTCGATGAAAAGGTCGTCCAGGCCCAACAGGAACATCAGCGAGGCAAGGGTGATTGCCAGAATTTTCAGGCCGAACAGCACATAGGTGAGAAAATCGATGAATGCCAAACTCATGTGGCAGCCACCGAAAGGGTAGAGGGGGCCATCGTCATTATCCTCGCTCGGTTCCTTCGACGAAGTTGTACGAGATGTCACTGTTTGTACGGGATAGATACAAGCAGCCGAACGCGATGTTGTCCAAATTTCGGGCTTTTTCTTACAGGCTACATCTTGTAGTTTAACAGGTCGTTTATTCAGGGAGTTGAACATGCAAGGCAAGGCCCGCAAGATCGTCCAGGCCATTCTCTATGAGGCCATCGCCGTCGCCTGCGTGGCGCCCGCGCTGGAACTGGCGTTCGGTGCCGGGATGGCGCAGTCGACCGTGTTGTCGGTGCTGATGTCGGGCATCGCGATGAGCTGGAACATGGGCTACAACTGGGTGTTCGAGCGTTGGGAAGCGCGCCAGCACAAGCGGGAGCGCACTTTCTTGCGGCGCCTGTTGCATGCGCTGGGCTTCGAGGGCGGGTTGGTGGTGATTCTGCTGCCGTTGGTGGCGTACTGGCTGGACGTGAGCCTGTGGGCGGCACTGCTGACCAACCTGGCGTTGTTCGTGTTCTTCTTCGTTTACGCCTTCGTCTTCCAGTGGGGCTTCGACAAGGTGTTCGATGTGCCGCTTTCGGCGCAGCAAGCCAAGTGTTGACTTGCGGCCGGGCGGCAGGCTAAGTTCCTACCCCATGAACACATTCCCGTACGTGAACGCCATTATTATTACCGCCATTATCAGCTTGGCGGGCTAGCGCATACGTGCACCGAACCCGCCCTGGAGGCGGGTTTTTTCTCTCTGACTCCTGGGCAATGCGAAAACAGCCAAGGAGTCATCGATGACCAGCTTCAGTGTCCTTCGTACCACCGTCACCCCCCAGCAACTGCTGTCGGAGCAGGTGCGGCGCATTCTTGCCGCGCCGGTGTACGACCTGGCCATCGAAACGCCCCTGCAGGCCGCGCCTGCCTTGTCCGCCAGCCTGGGTAACCAAGTACTGCTCAAGCGCGAAGACCTGCAGCCTACGTTCTCGTTCAAGATTCGTGGGGCCTACACTCGCCTGTCGCGTCTTACCCCCACGCAGCGCGAGTGCGGGGTGATCACCGCTTCGGCGGGCAACCACGCCCAGGGTGTGGCCCTGGCGGCATCGCACCTGGGCATGAAGGCCACCATCGTCATGCCGACCACCACCCCGTCGTTGAAAGTGGAAGGGGTGCGGTCGCGCGGCGGGCATGTGGTGCTGCACGGCGAGAGCTTCCCCCATGCCCTGGCCCACGCATTGAAACTGGCCGACAGCGAAGGCGCCACCTTCGTACCACCGTTCGATGACCCGGACGTGATTGCCGGGCAGGGCACCGTGGCCATGGAAATCCTCCGCCAGCGCCCAGGTGCCCTGGACGCCATCTTTGTACCGGTAGGCGGAGGCGGCTTGATCGCCGGTATCGCCGCGTATGTGAAGTACCTGCGCCCAGAGGTGAAGGTGATCGGCGTGGAGCCGGAAGACTCCAACTGTCTGCAGGCTGCCATGGCAGCTGGCGAGCGGGTGATCTTGCCGCAGGTCGGCACCTTCGCCGATGGCGTGGCGGTGGCGCAGATCGGTGCCCATTGCTTCGAACTGTGCCGGCACTTCGTCGATGAGGTGGTAACGGTAAGCAGCGACGAACTGTGCGCGGCAATCAAGGACATCTACGATGACACCCGCTCGATCACCGAGCCTTCCGGGGCCCTGGCCGTGGCCGGGATCAAGAAGTACGTGGCGCGCGAAGGCGTGCAGGGGCAGACCCTGGTAGCAATCGACTCCGGGGCCAATGTCAACTTCGATCGTTTGCGCCATGTGGCCGAGCGGGCTGAACTGGGCGAGCAGCGCGAGGCGATCATCGCCGTCACCATCCCGGAGCAACCGGGCAGCTTCCGCGCCTTCTGCCAGGCGCTGGGCAAGCGGCAAATCACCGAATTCAACTACCGCTACTACCCCGGCAAGGAAGCGCGCCTGTTCGTGGGTGTGCAAACCCACCCTGTGCACGACCCGCGCGAGCAGTTGCTGGCCAACTTGCGCGAGCAGGGTTACAACGTGCTGGATTTGACCGACAACGAGCTGGCCAAGCTGCATGTGCGCCATACCGTGGGCGGGCATGCAGCACCGGGCGCGGATGAGCGGGTACTGCGTTTCGAGTTCCCCGAGCGGCCTGGGGCGTTGCTGGGCTTTTTGGAGCGGTTGGGCAAGCGTTGGAACATCAGCTTGTTCCATTACCGTAACCATGGGGCAGCGGAGGCGCGCGTGTTTGCGGCTTTGGAAGTGCCGGTGGATGAGCTGGCGGGGTTGCCGTTGGCGCTGGATGAGATGGGGTATCGGTATTGGGATGAGACGGATAACCCGGCTTACACGCTGTTTTTGGGCTGATTGCGCTTTTAGCTCGAATAATACGCCCGACCGACATTGCATTGGCACTTGTAATTAAATCCATGCCATGCGCGATCATAAATGTCAAATAGTTGAGCCGCGTATCATGCGAACGTTGGTCGGGTGGCAAGAGTCTCAAGTAAATAAATTATGGGGTCTACTTGAATACAGGAAAATTGGATTTGTGTGTCATGGCATGCGTCAGTCCTAGGCCGGCATTGGGGGCGCTCATGTATGAGCGGGTTAGCCTAAAAATCGTCTACTCCCCTAATGAATCTGCTGTAAGCATCGGGGCTGCGATATCTTGGTGGTAGTGGGCCAGGGTTAATTCCCCTTCTGTAGTCGTGCTTGTAAGCACGCTGAACTTCTCGTGCTATCTCATAAAAATGTACGCGATTAAGTGCTGAATCTTGCAGGGACAAATCTGGACCAAATTTTGAAAAGTATGGTTGTTTTAGAGTATTTTTGAGCTCACGTAAATACAGGTGCTGGATACGGGTCAATTCATTTTCTGGTATTTCCACTGTGCCAGAGGTTGGTGATCTAAACATTTCCTTGGCGATAGCTGCTGCTTTGTTGGCTGCTTGGTGAACAACATAACTGTTATTTGTTGGTAAGGGGGTATCGTGGGTTTTTGTTGCATATATATTTAGCGGAGCGCCGCTTGGAGTTGTGTTATAGGGGTCGAGATAATGGTTAATTTTCTCTTGTACAAGCTCAGGGCTATCATTGTGAATTGCAAAACCTTGCTCGCGCTGTTTCAATATTTCCAGGCCTATCGATCGTGCTGAACTTTTTCTAGCTCCAAAATATGTAGTGTGGAGTTTTCTTGGCGATGGCATCTGTCCGGACGGATCGATATAGTTTATTGGATCGTTACTGCAATAGGCATAGCAGTTCAAACCGCCTTGCGCGAAGGGGGAGAGCGAGTCGGGCAATGCGAACCTAAAAAGCCGTGGGAGATAGAGCCGGCGCCCATTTCCAAGAAGGTAACCGTCGCAGTGAGGGTCATGCAGCTGTCCATTGAAGGCGGGGGTCAGTTCAGCGTGTGGATTGAGAAACCCATAGCACGTATAGTTATTGGTGATCGGTTTTTTAGTCGTGGCATAAACCGAGCCGAGAGTATCTGATGCTGGTAGGGTGCTCTCATTGTCGGCGTCGCAATATATAGACGGCGCTAACGATGTATGGACGGTGCGAAAAAATCGATTGGTATAGCCTGGCTGGTTGGCTGTGGGCAACAGTTCTCTACTGTAAAAAAGACGATTCATTTAATTATTTCTCTAGGTGTTCTTACGCTGAGGGTTGCTTGCCGTAGCATGGCCTCTATCGAATAGTTTTGCAGCTAATAGAAATGCTAGTTGCGCAGTTGTTTCTGAACGTGTACGGCGTTTTGGGTTATCTGAGCGATCAGGGTCGTTGCTGGGCTTTTGGGAACGGTTGGGTAAGCGCTGGAATATCAGCCTGTTCCATTACCGTAACCATGGGGCAGCGGAGGCGCGAGTGTTTGCGGCTTTGGAAGTACCGGAGGACGAGTTGCCGGGGTTGCCGTTGACGCTGGATGAGATGGGGTATCGGTATTGGGATGAGACGGATAACCCGGCGTACACGCTGTTTTTGGGCTGACACGCAATCGTTGAACAATGCAATCTCGTGTAGGAGCGGCCTTGTGTCGCGATGGGCCGCAAAGCGGCCCCTGAATATCATTGCCGCCGCAAAAATCGAGGGGCTGCTTTGCAGCCCGATCGCGACACAAGGCCGCTCCTACAAGGGTTCGTGCAAGGGCGGGTATCAACGCTCGCGCATGAAAAAGCCGGCGACGAACTTGCGGAAAGTTTCCAAACTTTTGAAGTCGGCGTAGCGCTTGAAATTTTCAGCATCCGGCTCGGGCCCGATCGGCTGTTCCAGCAGTGACACCGACAGCACCCGGTCCTGGTCCGAGGTCATCACCAGCTCATCCATGACCTGCCCGCCAATCACCGGCCTGCGCATCTGCACTTTCACGCCCTTGCTGGCCATCCAGTCGATCAGCGACACCAGCGCCTTGAGCGGCTCGCGTTCTTCATCGCGGTATACCGGGAACAGGTGCGCGCGTGACAGCACGGGCACGCTGGCCACATGAATCAGCTCGTAGTAATGGCTACCGGCGCTGGTCGGCGAGTAGATCATCAGTGCCAGCAACGGCCCGGTGGTACGGCTGCCGCCCCAGTACAGGTGGTGCCCCTGGAAGTCGAAGCCGTCTTCACTGCGGTTGTTGAACAGTTTGCGCCCTTTGATCTGGTCGACGCAGTCCAACAGCAGGCCGTGGCGGCGGTGGTTGCCGAACACCGAGGCTTCGCGCAGGCGGGACTTGAGCATCATCATGTGCTTCATGTCCAGGCGTGTTTCCAGGTAGTTGCTGGCAGGCACCCGTTCCAGCAGCGGGTAGCGGCTGGCCACGCTGCGCAGTTCGGCGAACTGGCCGGTCAGGTCCTTTTTCAGGTGGGTGGCGTAAAGGTTGAGGCCACTGGTTTCGAGCCAGGTCAGCAGCAGTGACAGCAGGCGCTGTTGTTCGCGCCGATCGCTGCCATCGCTGCCTGCACCGGCTGTGCCTGCGCGCAAGTCGCCGATCAGGCGCAAGGGGGTGTCTGGCGGCAGCCAGGCGGCGGGTGGCGCGGGGTCGTTTTCGCGCTCGGCGGCTTCCTGCTCGTCTTTGGTGAACGGGCAGCCGGGCGCGTGCTCGGCGGTGCCTGGGTTGTTCTTGAGGAACAGCGTGCCAGTGTTGCCGTTAAGGGTGACATTGAGCACCGGCAAGGCGTCGTTGCGGCAATCGCAGGCCAGCCACTGGTTGGCATTGCGCACCTTCATCAGCAGCTGGTTGGCTTGCAGCAGGCGCGGGCCGGCGAGGCTGCCGGTGGCAAAGCCGACCAGCAGCTCTTCTTCGGCAGGGGTCAGGCTGCGCACCTGAACGGCGGTTTTGTCGATGATTCGCATGAAGCGGCTCCAAGCTACGAGCCTCAAGCTTCAAGCAAAGTCGCGCCGCTTTCAACTTGCCGCTCAGTTACCGCCGAACATCTTCGCGGCGCGGGCGCGAATCTCGTCGGGTGTCAGGTCCTCTTTGTGAGTGGAGACGAACCAGATGTTGCCGAACGGGTCTTTCAGGGTGCCGCTGCGGTCACCGTAGAACTGGTCGGTCAAGGGGTGCAGTTGGGTGCCGCCAGCGGCCAGGGCCTGGGCATAGACTTTGTCGCAGTCTTCGACATACAGGTGCAGGCCCACGCCTGCGCCGCTGAGCTTCTGGCTGGCGGTGAGGCCGCCTTCCATGTCGCAGGGGTCGCCCAGCATCAGCGACGAATCACCAATCTTCAGCTCGGCATGGCCAACGCGGCCACCTGGGGCATCGAGGCGGAACATTTCAACCGCGCCAAAGGCCTGCTTGTAGAACTCGATGGCCTTGGCGGCGTCGTTGATGGCCAGGTAGGGGGTGATGCTGTGCTGGCCTTCGGGGATGGGTTTGACTGCCATGTTGGACGCTCCTGTGCAAGGGGCGCCGGAGGACGCCCTGTTGCTTAGAGTCGTTTGCACAGATGGAAAATCGACAGTGACGCTAGATCGATTGTCTATAAGCGCGGCCGTCAGAAGATGTAGTCGGTGGTCAGGAAGCTCGACTGGCGGTTGCGGATGATGTCGCTGATCAGTTCCTTGTTGGCCTCCTGGAAGCGCGTGGCGACCAGGGTACGGATCGAGAACACGCGCAAGGCGTCATGCACCGACAGTGTGCCTTCGGCGCTGTTCTTGCGGCCGTTGAACGGGTAGGTGTCCGGGCCACGCTGGCATTGTGCGTTGATGTTGATGCGCCCGACCTGGTTGGCGAAAATGTCGACCAGGCTGCCAATGGTGGCCGGGTCGTTGCCGAACAGGCTCAGTTGCTGGCCGTAGTCGGAGTCCAGCACATAGTCGATCACCGTTTGCAGGTCGCGGTAGGGTACCACCGGCACCAGCGGGCCGAACTGCTCCTCGTGGTACACGCGCATTTGCTGGCTGACCGGGTACAGCAAGGCGGGGTAGAAGAACGAGCCGCGGCTGTGCCCGCCACCTTCGTTGAGCACGTGCGCGCCTTTGGCCGTGGCGTCGGCGACCAGGCCATCGAGGTAGTCGACCTTGCCAGGCTCGGGCAGCGGTGTCAGCGCCACGCCAGGCTCCCACGGCATGCCGGGCTTGAGCGCTGCCAGTTTGCGTTGGAACTTGTCGAGGAAGGCGTCGACCACGTCCTCGTGAACGAACAGGATCTTCAGTGCCGTGCAGCGCTGCCCATTGAACGACAGCGCCCCGGTGACGGCCTCTTCGACGGCATTGTCGAGGTCTACCTGAGGCAGCACGATGCCTGGGTTCTTGGCATCCAGGCCCAGTGCGGCGCGCAGGCGGTGGGGGCGTGGGTGCAGCTTCTTCAGGTCGCTGGCGGCCTTGTGGGTGCCAATGAAGGCGAACACATCCACCTTGCCGCTGGCCATCAGCGCGCTCACCGTTTCCCGGCCGCGGCCATAGATGACATTGATCACCCCCGGCGGGAAGCTGTCGCGGAACGCCTCGAGCAGTGGGCGAATCAGCAGCACACCGAACTTGGCCGGCTTGAACACCACGGTGTTGCCCATGATCAGCGCCGGGATCAGCGTGGTGAAGGTTTCGTTCAGTGGGTAGTTGTACGGCCCCATGCACAGTGCGACGCCCAGTGGCGCACGGCGGATCTGGCCGAGGGTGCCCTGTTCCAGTTCGAAGCGGCTGGAGCGGCGGTCAAGGTCCTTGAGGGCGTTGATGGTGTCGACGATGTAGTCGCAGGTGCGGTCGAATTCCTTTTCCGAGTCCTTGAGGTTCTTGCCGATTTCCCACATCAGCAACTTGACCACGGCCTGGCGCTGTTCACGCATGCGTGCGAGGAAGGTTTCGACATGCTGGATACGCTCGGCCACGCGCATGTTCGGCCAGGTACCACGGCCTTTGTCGTAGGCCTGTACGGCGGCGTCGAGGGCGGTGAGCGCGGTGTCGGCATCGAGCAGCGGGGCGCTGCCCAGAATGACCTGATGCTCGGTGTCGCCTTGCTTGAGCCACACCGGGCTGCGCACCGTGGCCAGGGGGCCGTCCCAGCGTCTGAGTTCACCGTTGACCAGGTAGTCGCGTTGTTCCAGGGGGGCTCCCAGGCGCCAGGCTTCCGGAATGTTATCGGCGCTGGGGAAGAGTGAATCGAGCAGACGGTCCATGGGTACTGCACCTCACATTACAGGGCGGGTTTCAAGCCAGATGAATCGCTTCAGCCTCGAGCATGCACCGGCTGCGGAAAAAACACCAGTCTGGCTCACCCGCAGAGCAAATGCCTGCCGATGCGCCGACAGGCACCGCGAACATGACTAAAGCGGCAGATTGAAAAGGTCGCGTGGCGGGTGGGTGAGCCACTCCTCGCGCAGGGCTTGATTCGTATCGATCACTGTCAAACGTCTCCAGAATTCCCTGCGGGCCTGATTCGGCTGCGACAGGAAGGGCTCTTGGTCGAGCAATGGCCGAAGGTCACGGCGAAATTGCAGTGGCAAGCGTTGCCACAATTCGACTTCTGCAGGGCCTGTGTTCTCGAAGAAGTCCAGGTAATCATCTTCGTTTACCATCAGATCGACACCGTGGGCAGTGTTGTAGGCATCGATTTGTGCCAATGCAGTCTGGCCCAGCCACTCGCTTTCAAGGCTCAGGGATTCAGCTACCGGGTGTGGAACATTGAACGCGGCAGGCAGTTGCTGGAACTGGTTGGATGTAAGGTCCAGCACCACAGGTTCACTGATGAGCTGCAGGCCCCGCGGCAATTCGGTGAGCGCACAACCGGACAGGAACACGGTCCTGAGCCCGGAAAGCCGACGCAGGTCGGGTGCCTGAAGCAGGGGGTTGTCAGTCAGATCGAGTATGCCTAGTTGGCTGAACTGGTTTAGCGTTCGTTGAGCCTGGCTATCCCAGGTAATGCGATTGCTGTCCAGGTCCAGCCAGAGTAGATGCTCGGGGCTGGTCAGTTCAGGTAGGCGCTGGAAGCGGCAATTGGTGAGAAACAGGCGCTTGAGGTTGGGGAAACGTTCGTGAAAATCAGCTGGGAGGTGGCTGAGCATCGGGTTGTCGTTAAGTGTGATGTGTTCGATGTGGGTGAATTGATCGGGCAGGTAGAGTGTCGCCAGGTCCTCGTTGCGCAGGTCGAGGCCGGAAAGGTCAAGGCTGAAGAGTCGGCCAGTGCTTCCGAATGGCAGCCAGGAAAGGCGGCGCCAGGCGTTGATGATCGGGCGCACTGCCAGGTGCCGCTGGTGCGGGCTTGATGGGTCGGGCCTTGCCCATTGCTGCAGGTTTTGCCGCAGAGCGCTCAGGTGCTGCTGGAGGTCTCGCAGTCGCTCGGTGGGTGTACGCATGTCATACAGGTCGTGGTCTTCCTGTTCATCGCCCAGCCAGTCGGCGAATTCGGCATCGGTGGCATCGGGGAAAATGCGGCGGTAAGCCGCTGCCAGAGAACCGGCCTGAAGCGGGGGCGCTGGCAACGGCTCCAGGGGGCGGCCGCCGCGTAGCCAGCCTTGTGTCGAGCGCCGCTGCAGAGGCGCTCCCCAGAGTCGCTGCGCCAGCACGGGCCTGTTTCTATCGACCCACGCCAGTACGCGCTGGCGCACTACGCTGCCGTCGCTTCGTGCAATGCCGAGGGCTTCGCGCTGCACGCGTGGCAGCGCCTGCTCCACGGCACGGCACAGGTCCTCATCACGCAGCGCGGGCGCCGGGCGCTCTCCCAGATCGGCCTCATAGCCTTCGGCCGTTTTGATCACCCGGCACAGGGTGGTGGCCTGCTCACTGCCGACGTAGTTCAACGTTGGGCCTTGCGGGCTTGCAGCGCGCAACTCAAGGCGTAGGTCAGCAGGCCATTCGGGCAGGGCGTCCAGTGCGCTGAACAGCAGGCGCTCACTGTCAGCGCTGCACTGCGCAGGATGCAACAAGTCTTCCAACGCACGTACCAGCGGCAGCTCGCTGTGTGCCCGTTGGATCTGTTGGCCAATCGCTTTGGGGAGCTCGCCGTGCTCTTGCCAGGTGAGTGATTCAGTATCGTCCAGCCGTGCCAGCAACCGCCTGGCCAAGGCGGGAGACAGGCGTGGGTAGGCCGTAAGCAACTGCTGCGTTGCGGGGGCGACTGCCGCGTCGCCGTTGTAGAGCTGGTCGAACAGACCCGGCGCTGCGTTTGCACCCATGCCTCGCACTTCGGTCCGTGCCGCCATGCGTTGCAGGGTGTCGAGCAACAGCGGCGGGGTTGGCTGGCCTTGCAGGTGCACCTGTCGCAAGCGTTCTGCGTCGATGCCGCAGATGCGCCCGGCCTGCTCCAGTTGCTGGGGTGTGAACGCTGCGAATGGCTCACCCAGGCGCCGCACGAGTGTTGCGAAAGGCCACTGGGCGGGCTGTTCATGCTGGCCGCGCCAGGCACCTTGCCCGTTGTGTTCCAGCGGTGGCTGCCAGGCATCCGGTGTGTCCGGGTGAATGATGCGCCATTGCTGCAGCGTGTTGTCGAAGTGCTGCTGGAAAAGATGGCCGTCCAGGCGGATGAATTGCTGGCCCTCGTGCAGGTACTGGCCTTGCGCATTGGGTTGCAGATGCTCTGGCAGCTCGATGCTACTGCGGTAAGGGGTCAGGTCCTGATTCCAGAGCTTGTAGCCCCCGTTGTTGCCGGGCACTTCCTGGAGGTTTTCCAGCAGCGGGCTGCCGAACAGTTTGGGGACCACGCGGCCTGCCACGGCAAGGCCGCCTATGAGGCCCAGGTTCAGGCCGACGGCTTCCAGATGGCGCAGGGCAAGGTGGCGGTCGCCTTCCTCCCAAGCCTCGTAGCCTTCGAATACCTCGCCCAGCAACTGGCAAGCGGTGACGGCCAGCATCAAGGGGCCTGCCCCTGGTATGAAGAAGCCGGCAACGTTCAGTGCATCCCAGCCAAGGCTTTCCCATTCTTCCAGGCGTTTGGTTCGAGCGTTGGCATCGGCCGTTGCGGTCGGTACCGCAAGCTGGCTGGCTTCATGCTTGAGACGGGCCAGGTGCTGGTCCTGGTAGTAGCCGAACGGCTCTGCCGCGATCACCTGGCGCGTCGGGCGCAGGTCCACGTGCGTTGCGCGCTGCCAGGGGCGGTCGAAGGCAGCGTTGCCGGAGGCGTCGAGGTTCTGTTGCAGCAGGTCGAGAAAGTGCGCGCGCTCATCCAGCCTGATGTAGGCGGTAAATGCCTGGCGCGCTGCGGGCTCCAGCAACAACGTCGCCAACGCTTCATGCACCGCTTCAAGGTCATGGTATTGGCGCAGCGCTGGGTCATGGCCAGGCAAGAACAGCGCAAGCCCCGCGCTGCCGACATCGATCAGCATCACTTCGTGCAGGATGCTGCCGAACAGCGCCAGCTGCCAGCACGTCACGTTGTCACCTTGCAACAGTCGCTCTATTTCGTCACGAGCGTTGCCGCCAAGCAGGTGTCGCAGGTAGGCCAGGTCGGCCGCCAGCCGCAGGCTGTCTTGTTGCACGTGCATGGCTTACGCGCGAACGCCGGGTTGCCCTAAATGGTGTGTCAGATGGGCCTGGTAGGTGCCACCCAAGTCCAGTTCTCGACACAGTGTGGCGAAGGCTTCGGGACTAAGCGGCAAACGATCTACCTGGTAGTGTTCGGACTTCAGTGGAAACTGCGCAGTCGGCACCTGCATGCCAAGGGGAGCGTACCCTTGAACCTGAATTGCCGTGACATAAATGTTGTCCTTCAGCGCAATCGCGCTCTGGGAGGTAAATACTTCGTCATCGGCAAAGTTCTGCAGGGCCGCTTGTAACAAATTGTCGCGACGATGGCTGTAGAGATAGCGTAAGCCGACCCAGTGCCAGTTGCTTTCAACCCGCAGCAACTGGCTGTTGCGCAGTGGCGCGTGAAAACCATGTGCCGCAAGGTGGCCTTGCAGCAAGGGTTCGGCGAATTCGGTGATCTGTGCGAGGCCCTTGAGTGAGCGGGCCAAGGCGGCTTGTGAGCGAACCAGGCGTGCCTGGCTGGCGTGCGCTGCCTGGCGCAGGTCTGGGGCGGCATTGGCGAACCAATCCTGCTCTTGCCACGCATTAGCCTGGGTTTGCTGCAACGCGGCCCACTGCTTGGGTGTTGCCCGGTGGGCCCAATGGGGTAGCTGCGCCTTCAGCAGAGCTTGATGCGGGATGTAATCAGGCATGGTGATGCTCCTTTTATGCAAAGAAGGCATCAAACGCTAATTATCAATAGCCAAGTGGTAACGGAGTATCGTGCTTATCGGCACGCTTATAGCAAAGTTTCGCTGATGGAGGCTTTTAGAGCAGAAAATTTGACGCCATGAAACTTGATCTAAAGTCAGCGAAGAGCCGCTTGCCAAAGCCTTTCGGGGCATCTTAAATTGTTACTGAATGTGATAATAAAGTTGTAGGGCAAACTATAAAAATCAAAGCGTTAAGTGTTTTTGCTGCATTTTTCTCTCTTTACGCATGGCCATAGAGCACTTCAAAGGACGTCGAAGAAGAAATGAAAGAGACCTTGACAGCTGTGGCGCGAAAGCTCCTGTCGCCCTCCACGCGCTACGAAATGAGGCTGCTGGCCAGCAAAACGCGAGAAATGATGGCGCGTGCCTGTTTCTGGCGGTGGGAGGTTGCCAGGTTTCGGCCGCAGCAGGAGAGCCCGTACGAAATCCTCTACATCGGCCGCAAGCAGCAACGGGAAATGGCCAAGCTGCTGATCGGCGGCAAAGGCCAGGGCAGCGCATCGATCGTGGAGGGTGCAAATGCCACGGCGGCTGCCAACCATGTGGTGGTCATCAGCGAAATGCCGACCTCGGGGGCGCTGTCCGTGCCGCATTACCTGAGCGCCGTGGTGCCGCTGGGGCGACCACTGGATGACATCACGGCCCGCTACGACAGCGAACTGCGCCGCAGCATTCGCAAGAACCGGCCGCTGTATCACATGCGCCAAGCCCTCTCGGACGACGAAATCAGCATGGCCGACCGGGACCTGCTGCGCCCTTATGCCACGGCCAGGCAAGGCATCCACGCCGCGCAGTTCCCTACCGAAGAGGTGTTCCGAATTGCCAAGAGCGTCGGCCGGCTCGACTTGATCATGCTGGGCGATGAAGTGATCGGCTGCCACCTGGGGTGTGAAGTGGTACGCGGCGGCAAGCGTTACTGGAGCACCTTGCGCTTTGGCTATTGCGAGGCGGTGTTTTCCGATGCGAAGAAACTGCGCGAGGTGAATTCGATCACCACCTTCATGGCGCTTGAATGGGCACTGGAGCAGGGCTTCGATTACTACGACATCGGCCTGTGCCTGGCACGCCCGGACGACGGCCTGTTGAAGTGGAAGCGCCGCCGGGGTGGTGATATCGACTCACTGGGTAACCATGCGTACCTGTTTGTCCGCCTGCCAAAGACCGGCACGGCGAAGTTTTTGTGGGACACGCCGATGTTCGCCGTCGAAGGCGACAAGCTCACGTTGCATCTGGGGTTGCCGGATGGGCCTAGCGATGAGGAAGTTGCCAGCCGTTACCACGAAATGGTGTTTGGCGGCCTGCACAAGATTTATCTGTACGGTGGCAACGGTGCAGGTGAGCCGTTCGTGGAAACGTTGCGCAGCCGTTACGCAAGCCAGCAGTCACCGCCCACCATGGAAAGGGTCACATGCAACTGAGTGGCTGCCAGGGATGCAGTGATAGGGCGCCTTGCGCCAGGCTTCAGACTTCGTCATCAAGGGAGGACGCTTCATGGGAGGCGATATCTCGCAGTTCAGTGCATCGCCCGCAGCCAAGCATCACACCTGGACCTTGGCCGCCTATCGCTACATGGCGCGCAAACGCTTGGGCAAGAACACGGCCATCGACCTTAAAAGCATCGCCACCAAGAGCTGGGACATAGCCCCTGGCGAAGCCACGGTTTCGCCGCCAGCCATTTTTCTGCCCGGCCAGCTGGAACGGGTGACAGGCTGGGAAGGCAAGCGCTTCTACCCCTACGTGCACCCGGCACGCACCATGGAAGGCGGCGTCAATACGCTGCAAGGGCCAACCCGCGGCTACCTGATCAAGGATGTGTGGCTAATCGACGGGGCGTTGTACAAGGGCAAGGCCAGCCATTGGTTGTCACTGAAGCCAAGCACCTTCCCGACCATCATCGTCGACAATGAGATCGACCGCGCGGCTATCTACTGCACGCAAAACGGCAACTCGTGGTTCGGCACCTGGCTGATGGAAGATTGCCCGACCTATGCGCTGGCTTGTAACGAAGGTATCCCGGTGACCACCGCACCTTCTGCCCGGTTTCCACTGTTTACTCAGGCACCGGCCTATGAGGAGTTGCTGGGCATGAAACCGCTGCGTTTGCGCAGTGCGTTCTTCCGTGAGCTGGTGCTGTTCGATGACCAGAGCAACAACCGCAGCCGGCATGCCCGCTATCGTGCGATGGGCGACAAGCTGCTTTCGCATGTGCCGCATGCGCAACATCCTGGGGTGTTCCTGCTGCGCGGTGGTGATGGCGACCTGCGCCTCTTGCGCAACGAGCTTGAGCTTGCCGAGCACTTGCGCGTTACCCGTGGTTTTCGCATCGTCAACCCGCTGAAGTCCGACCTGCCGAGTATTGTCGCTGCCTGCGCCGGTGCCCAAGTGGTGATCGGGGTAGAGGGCAGCCAGTTGGTGCACGGCGTGAATGTGCTGCAGGCAGGCGGTTGCCTGCTGACCTTGCAGCCACCTAACCGCTTTGTCAGTTACTACAAGTACCTGACGGACCGCGACCACCAGCATTTCGGTTTCGTGGTCGGCATACCGGAAGGTGACGGTTTTCGGATCGATATCGGCGAGGTAGAGCGCACACTGGACCTGTTCCCACGCTAAGTGTGTAGTATTCGGGCACATGGCTGCGGCGGGCGAGGCGAAGGATGATCGAGGTATCACGGTTCTGGCGCGACCCGGCGCTGCCATTCGTCGAAGCCCGAAGGGTAGGGGACGGGCGCAAGGTGTGTTACGCCGCGCACGCCCACGAAAGCTTCTCCATCGGGGTGATCACGGGTGGGCGCAGCACCTACCTTAACGCCGGTCAGGGTGTCGAGGTGACGGCGGGGACCACGGTGCTGATGAACCCGGGTGTGGTGCATACCTGCAACCCTGTTGCCGGGGAGCCGTGGTCCTACCTGATGCTGTTCGTCGACCAGCCTTGGTTGCAGGCCTTGGGGTTTGCCTTGCCGGCGCAGACCTGGAGCCGTTCGCCGCTGTTGTACCAGCGGCTTTTGCAAACCTTCGCCGACCTGTTCGATACCCGTCTGCCAGATCGCGAAGCGCGCCTGGCGGCTTTTTTCAGCGGATTGCCGAAATTACTGGGTGGCAGTGCCCCTGTGAGTGACGAGGGCAACCCTCGACTGCAGGCGGCGGCAGCATTCATACGCGCCCACCGCAGTGACGCGTTGAGCCTCGAGGACATCTGCGCGGCCTGCGGCCTGTCACGCTCCTACCTGATTCGTGCGTTCCGCCAACATTTCGGCCTGACCCCGCATGGCTATCTGCTCGACCAGCGCGTGCAGCTGGCCAGGGCGCGGCTGCGGCAAGGCCGGGCGATTGCCGAAGTGGCACAGGAGGCCGGGTTTGCCGACCAGGCGCATTTGCAGCGGGCATTCAAGCAGCAACTGGCGGCGACACCAGGGCATTATCGCAATGCGCTTGGCTGAATGATCAGGTAAACCGCACTGGCAATCAGCAACACGGCCAACCCTCGGTTCAGCAGGCGCATATGCCGTGGATTGCCCAGATACCGCCGGATCACGCTCCCGGCCCACGCCCAGCAGGCCACCGAGATGAAACAGATTGGCCCATAGATCCAGGCGAACAGCCACAGCAGGTGCTGTTCACCGCCGGTGTAGGCGCCCACGCCGGCGACTGCTGCCAACCAGGCTTTGGGGTTGAGCCACTGCATTACCGCGCCCTGCCAGGCTGAAGGGGCCATGGTCGGGTGTTCGCTGCCCAGGTTGCCATCGTCACTGGCCAGTTTCCACGCCATGTACAGCAGAAATGCCACACCGCTCCAGTGCAACAGCAGGCCCAGCAAAGGCCAGCGCAACATCAGCTGATGCACGCCCAGCCCGACCAGCACCAGCAGCAGGCAAAAGCCCAGCGTGGCGCCGGCCACATGTGCCAGGCTGGCGCGCAGGCCGTGGCGGGCACCGCTGCCTAGTGCGACGATGTTGACCGGGCCGGGGGAAATCGAGGCCGCCAAGGCGAAGGCGGCCATTGACAAGGACAGGCTCATGAGGGAAATCCGAATGGCTGAAGGAGGGCTTCATCCTCGGGCATCCGCTTGCAGAGGTATTGAACAAAAGTACCCTCTCCACAACTGGAAGCGTGCAGTGCAGAGGTGTTACAGGTTTTGTAATAGTTTTGCGCTACTAGAGAAACCTGCTGTGCTTGTAGCATCATCCTCCCAATTTGTTATCAAGGTCTATATGAGCACCTTCGCGGAGCCCCCCAGTTTTCGGCCGTTTCGGCCATCCTTTCCCTGTCCTTGTGACGCCTTCCTCGTGAGTACCCGCTAATGGAATGGCTAGCCGACCCAACGGCCTGGCTAGGCCTGTTGACGCTTATCGTCCTTGAGCTGGTGCTGGGTATCGACAACCTGGTGTTCATCGCCATCCTCGCCGACAAGTTGCCGCCTCACCAGCGTGATCGCGCACGGGTCATTGGCCTTGGCCTGGCGTTGATCATGCGTCTGGGCCTGTTGGCCAGTATTTCGTGGATGGTCACACTTACCGCGCCGCTGATCGACGTATTCGGCAAGAGCTTCTCTGGCCGTGACCTGATCATGCTGTTCGGTGGTGTATTCCTGCTGTTCAAGGCCACCATGGAGCTGCATGAACGCCTGGAGGGCCACGTGACACAGGCCAGTGGCACATTGCGCCATGCCGCGTTCTGGCCGATCGTCGCCCAGATCGTGGTACTGGACGCGGTGTTCTCGCTGGACGCCGTGATCACGGCGGTGGGCATGGTCGATGAGCTGTCGGTGATGATGATCGCGGTGATCTTCTCGATCGGTATCATGATCGTTGCCAGCAAGCCGCTGACCCGTTTCGTCAACGCCCACCCCACGGTAATCATGCTGTGCCTGGGCTTCCTGATGATGATCGGTTTCAGCCTCACTGCAGAAGGCCTGGGCTTCCATATCCCGAAAGGCTACCTGTATGCGGCGATTGGCTTCTCGATCCTGATCGAGCTGTTCAACCAGCTGGCCCGTGCCCGCCGCAAGCGCAGCTTGCAGCAGCATCGACCGCTACGCGAACGTACTGCCCATGCGGTGCTGCGCCTGCTGGGCGGCCGCCGGATCGAAGCTGACGAGGTGGGTGAGGAAATCGCCGATCTGGTCGAAGGTGGCGAGGAACAGGTGCTGTTCGACCGCCGAGAGCGGGTAATGATCAGTGGTGTGCTGAACCTGGCAGAGCGGCCGATCCGTACGGTGATGACCGCGCGTGCCGAGGTCGATGTGATCGACCTGGCACAGCCGGCCGAGGCCATTACCCAGGCCTTGGTCAACTCGCCGTACTCGCGCCTGCCGTTGATCCGCGATGGCCGTGTGGACGAACCCTTAGGTTTTGTGCACAAGAAGGAATTGCTCAAAGAGCTACTGTCGGGCGACCAACCCGATCTGGAAAGCATGGCCCGGGCGCCGTTGAACCTGCTGGAGAGTTTCAGCATCCTCAATGCCCTGGAGCAGATGCGTGGCCAGTCGACCCACATCGCATTCGTGGTCAACGAGTTCGGCGACTTTACCGGCCTGCTGACCATGACCGACATCCTTGAGTCGATTGCCGGTGAATTGCCGGATGCGAGCGAGGTAGAAGGCCCCGGCATCGTTCAGGAGGGTGAAGCCTTTGTGGTCAGTGGTGCACTGAACTTGAGCCAGGTGCAGGCCCGTACAGGCTTCAGTGCCCGTGCTACCGAAGATTACCAGACCCTCGCGGGCCTGGTGATGAGCTTGCTCGACCGCCTGCCGATGGTGGGTGATCAGTTGGCCTGGAACGGCTGGATGCTGACCGTGGAGGCGGTTGAAGAGCGGCGGGTGCGCCAGGTTCGGCTTACACCGAACGGCGGCGCTGACGCAACAGGTGCTTGAAGCCTTCGAGCACCAGCACCAGCACTGCGGCCCAGATTGGCAGGTAGGTCAACCACTGATCCGGGCCGATGGTTTCGCCCAGCAGTAATGCCACCCCCACCAGCAGCACGGGTTCGACGTAGCTGAGCAGGCCGAACAGGCTGAATGGCAACATGCGGCTGGCCAGTACGTAAGCGATCAGGGCCGAGGCGCTGATCGCCCCAAGGATCGGGATCAGCGCATACAGCCCAGGGTGTGCTTGCAGGTCGGCATTGGATAGCGGGCCCTGGATAACGAAGTACAGGGCCCACGGCAGCAGCAGGCACATGTCGCACCACAGGCCACCCAGGTGGTCGGTGCGGCAACGCCGGCGCAGCACGAAGTAGATCGGGTAACCGATCGTCACCAACAGGGTTTCCCAGGCAAAGCTGCCATTTTGGTACAGCTCGTGGCCCACGCCCAGCGCGGCGCAAGCCACCGCCACCTTCTGCAGGCGCGACAGGCGCTCGCCATACACCAGTCGCCCGGTCAGGACCATGGCCAGCGGGAGCAAGAAGTAGCCCATCGACACTTCCAGGCTACGCCCGTGCAGGGGCGCCCAGAGAAACAGCCACAGCTGCACGCCCATCAGCCACGAAGTACCGACCATGCCGAGCAACAGCACCGGCGTGCGCTTTACCCGGCCCAACAGCTCGCCGACCCGTTTCCAGTCCTTCGAGACAAGCATGAACAAGGTGAGGCAGGGCAGCGTCAACAGGGTGCGCCAGCCAAAGATTTCTTCGCCATCGAGTGGCTTGAGCAGCGAGGTATAGAAGTACATCACGGCGAACAGACAAGACGCCATGACCGATGAAACAATGCCTTTTGACACGAATGCCTCGAATACGGGAGTTGAGCGAGTGAATCAGCCGCGCATGATCTCAGGGGCAGCGCCTTGCGGCAACTGCGCAGCGCCCGGGCGTGTGGCCAGGGCTTCAAGGAACTGGGCAGCTGGCATGGGCCTGGCGAACAGGTAACCCTGCTGGAAGTCCACCCCATGCTCGGCCAGGTAGTCGCGCTGAATGTCGGTTTCGACACCCTCGGCTACGATGCCCAGGCCCAGCTTGGCCGACAGCTCGATGATGCTTTCGAGAATGTGCACCGACAGCGCATCGGCACCTATCATGGCGACGAAACTCTGGTCGATCTTCAGGTAGTCGACCTTGAATTGCCGAAGGTAGTTGAGGCTCGACTGGCCGGTGCCGAAGTCGTCGAGGGCAATCATTACGCCCATGGCATGCAGTTTTTCGAACAGTTCGAGGGCCACGGGCGTGGGTTCGATCAGTTTGCGCTCGGTCAGCTCCAGGGTGAGTACCACCCGGCCGGGCGGAAAGTGTTGCAGGAACGTACGGCAGTCATCCAGCAACCTGAGATCGCGGCAATGGTCCGCGGTGATGTTGATACCAACATGAAAGCCGTCCTCCATCAGCCCGGCATAAGGTGCCAGGCTTTGCGCGGTATGCGTCATCAGCGCCCGGGTCATGGCGACAATCTGCCCGCTGTGTTCTGCATATGGGATGAACAGGTCAGGGCGAACCAGGCCTTCTCGTGGATGATTCCAGCGCATCAGCACTTCGGCGCCGGCCCAGCGGTAATCGCCTTTGCGTACCACCGGCTGGAAGTACGGCAGAAACTCATCGGCCTGCAGGGCGCGATCCAGTTCGGCACGGGGGGAGGTGACGCGACGAATCTGCCAGCGGCATGCCAGCGCCGCCACAACCCCCAGCACCAGCAGCAGGCTGAGCAGGGCCGGGTAGTGGCTGCGTAACAGTTGGCCTTGCTTGTTGGCGCTGTAGCCGCCCTGCACGCTAAACGGGTATCGCGTGGAGCCTAGCAGCACGTTGGCGCTGGAGGCGGCAGGTGGTACGCCTTTGTACACCACTCCGTCTTTGCCCATCCAGGCGTCACCGACGCGGATTTGCAGTTCTTCATCGGGGCCGATCAGGCGCAATGCCGTCAGCAGGTGGTCGCCATCCACCGTGGTGATTGCACCGTGGTCACCATCGCTGGCACGGTATACCAGTAGCGGGTGGCCAGGCGTAACCGAATTGCCGTCCATCAGCCATAGCTTGCCGTCTACGTAGTCGGCTGCATTGACCGGTTCCTGGAACTCGCCGAACAACGAGGTGCAATAAAGGTTGTTGTGCCTGAACAGGTTGGTCGAGCGCACGAAGGCATTGCGGGTAACCTGGGCCCGCAACGTGAGCTGGGCCTGATCGCAAGCGCTGCCAGCCAGGGGCAGCAACGCATTGGCAGCAGCGGACAGGTTGTCGAGGATGCGCTCGACGTGCTCCACCGCCTGCCGGGTGGTGGCCTGGCTACTGGCTTGCATTTCGCGCTCGATCTGCCAGTTCATCACGCCCAGGCCGCACATTACCGGCAGTACGCCGACGACCCAGGGCAACAGGGTACGCCAGCTGAGCGCGGCGCGGCGTTTGGTGGTGAGGGGCATGCTGACCTGACTACTATGAGGGATAAACGAGAGGATAGCCGTTTGCCTGACCGTGCGAGCAACTAAAACGCGACAAAAAATTTTACGCAATGTAGAATCGGTTTACGAATACAACAATAAGGTCCTTCATTTCCGAAGGATCAAGCCCGCCGAGAATGGGTCCATATGACATACCATGGGTTCAAGCTGATCATAGGTGGCTTCCTCGCTCGCAGCGTGCGGGGCATCCCGTGCTCACCGCCGTTTTTGTTCCGCATCCCACGCAATCAATAATATTTCGCTGCAGATGAGGACACGAACATGGCTGATATCTTCGACAATCCAATGGGCCTGATGGGCTTCGAATTCATCGAACTGGCTTCGCCGACCCCTGGCGTACTTGAGCCGGTCTTCCAGATACTGGGTTTCACCAAGGTGGCTACCCACCGCTCCAAGGATGTACACCTCTACCGTCAGGGTGGCATCAATCTGATTTTGAACAACGAGCCCAAAAGCATCGCCTCGTATTTCGCGGCTGAGCACGGCCCGTCTGTCTGTGGTATGGCATTCCGTGTACGCAATGCCCATGAAGCCTATGCCCGTGCCCTCGAATTGGGCGCCCAGCCGGTGGAAATCGAAACCGGCCCGATGGAACTGCGTCTGCCAGCGATCAAGGGTATTGGTGGCGCACCGCTTTACCTGATCGACCGTTTCGAGGAAGGCAGCTCGATCTACGACATCGACTTCAACTTCATCGAAGGCGTGGATCGCAACCCGGTGGGCGCCGGCCTGAAAATCATCGACCACCTCACCCACAACGTCTACCGCGGACGCATGGCCTACTGGGCCGGCTTCTACGAGAAGCTGTTCAACTTCCGTGAAATCCGTTACTTCGATATCAAGGGTGAGTACACCGGCCTGACGTCCAAGGCCATGACCGCTCCTGATGGCATGATCCGCATCCCGCTCAACGAAGAGTCCTCCAAGGGTGCCGGGCAGATCGAAGAGTTCCTGATGCAGTTCAACGGCGAAGGCATCCAGCACGTGGCCTTCCTGACTGATGACCTGCTCAAGACCTGGGATGCCCTGAAGGGCTTCGGTATGCGCTTCATGACCGCGCCACCGCAAACCTACTACGAAATGCTCGAAGAGCGCCTGCCTGGTCACGGCGAGCCGGTCGATCAACTGCAAGCGCGTGGCATCCTTCTCGATGGCGCCTCGCAGCCCGGCGACAAGCGCCTGCTGCTGCAGATTTTCTCGGAAACCTTGCTTGGGCCGGTGTTCTTCGAGTTCATCCAGCGCAAAGGTGACGACGGTTTTGGTGAAGGCAACTTCAAGGCATTGTTCGAATCCATCGAACGGGACCAAGTTCGCCGTGGTGTACTGAGCACCGACTGATGCCGCTCTGGGTAGCGCCTGCCTTCATGGGTTGTTGGCGGCGCTCTCAGGCTTGCAGGAGCGGGTCCTGAACAGGCCCAGATACACGATCAAGCTGGTCGCGATCCCCACCAACATCAACGATGGCAGGATCTGCAGCATGGACTGGCGTATTTCCTGGGCGGTGAAACCCTGTGCATAGCCGCCTTTGATTCTGTATCCATACTTGGCCGACAAGGCGTTGGCCAAGAACTCGGACTGCGAGGGGGGCTGTGCGTCACGGCTATCACCCTTGCTCCAGATATAGCGATCGTCGAACTCCACTACCAGTGTCAACCCATCCTGAAAAGCATCCAGTTCATTGCGCAGCTGTGAGGCATACGCGGTCACGATTACGCCGACGCCATTGCTTTGCAGGTAGAAGTTGACCAGCAGTTTGCGGCGGTTGTCGGGTTGCCCATAAGACAGTTCGACCTGTTGGCCCGACAGCGTCAAGGACGACAAGTAGTCCATTGAGCCTGAAGCGCTGCTGCAGTAAGCTTCATTGTCCTCCACCAAGGTCAATGACCTGAGCATGGAGCGGCTGACAACCTGGTCCTGTAAAGCGCTTCTGACGTTTTCGCAGGGCTTGCCGGCAAGTGGCAATGCGCGATGGGCAGCCTCGCTCAGCCTGTTCAGCGCCTGATCGATGCTGAACACCGCTTCCCGAACCGAGATGTTCGCGTTTTCCGCAAGTTTCATTTCCAGTTGAACAATCATTACCAGCAAACCGGAAATCACAGGTACAAGGCCCACAGTGGTGAGTAGCAGCAGCTCCCGCATGCGGCGCCCGGCGTGCAAGATTTTCAACATAGGACAAGGGTTCTCCGGCCCGAAGCTGTTCGCGTTGAACAGCTGAGCCTTGAGCCTATGTTTTCAATGAGCTGCCTGCTGTAGTCCGCGTGCAGTCTGCTCGATAGGAAACCAACAAGGTTAATGTAAGGTTTTACTTGCCCTGGAGTTTCGCGAGGACTTTTTCGGCGAGCAGCGCGGTAGAGGCAGGGTTCTGCCCGGTGATCAGCCGACCATCATCGACCACGTATGGCTTCCATGGATCGTCATGCTTGCTGTACACGCCGCCACGGCCACCCAACTCGTTTTCTGTCAGGAAGGGCACCACGTTGTCCAACTCGACCAGTTTTTCCTCGATATTGGAAAAGCCGGTTACCTTCCGATCTTTCAGCAGCAGGCTATTGTCGCTGAGCTTGATGTTCAGCAGGCCGACCACACCGTGGCACACTGCGGCAACAATGCCGCCATTTTCGTAGACCTTGCGTGCCAGCTCCTGCAGCGGTTGGTTTTCGGCAAAGTCATACATCACTCCGTGCCCGCCTGTGTAGTAGATGACGCTGTATTCTTCGGCCTTTACCTGGCCAGGGCTAAAGGTGCTGCCCAGGCGATTCATGAAGCCCTTGTCGTCATACCATTGCCAGTCCAGGTCGGGGGCCATCTGCAGGCTGTGTGGGTCGATGGGGATGTAGCCGCCCTGTGGGCTGACATAATCGACCATGTAGCCGGCCTTTTCGACCTTCTCGACAAAGTGCACTGCTTCGCCCAGCCACAGCCCGGTCGCCCGACTCAGCGTCGGATACTTGGCTGTATTGGTCAGTACTACCAGTATTTTCTTGCTCATGACCACGCTCCCGTCGGCAACCTGAATGGGCCGTTGCTCCCTGGCCCGAGGAAAAACCTAATGAGCATAGCTGCCACCAGCCAGGGCGTCATGGTGTGCGATGCATGCTGTGCTAAGTTGAATGAATTCACAGCTGGAGCCACGACATTGGTCGCAAACGGTACGCCACGCGAGCCTGTACCGCAGGCTATACGGCAGTCGCTTGTTTCGTCATCGATCAAGCCGATGGGGGAACGCATCGCCCAGTTCGAGTGGGGGCATACCTCGCTCGGGCCATTGCCGCGCTGGCCGGCTTCATTGCGCATTGCTGTAGACATGATGCACTTGTCGCCGTTCCCGTGTGCGGTGGTCTGGGGGCCTGACCTCTGTGTGGTGCACAACGATGGCTATCGGGCGCTGCGGGCTGTTACCCATGATGCGCTGGGTAAGACGTTCGATGCCCTTTGGCATGATGTCTGGCCAGCAGTGGGGCCTTGGGTGTTCAACGTGCTTGAGGGGTGCTCGAGTTTCGTCGAGGACCCACCCCTGCGAATCGTCCGGGGCGAAGGCGCCGAGCCGCTATGGTGCGCGTTCGGTTATGCCCCCCTGCATGATGAACTCGGTAACGTGGCCGGGTTTCTGCATACGGTGATCGAAACCACGGCCAGCGTCGAGGCGCACCGTCACTGGCGTGAGCAGGCGCAGGGATTTGAACGGCAGGTCGAGCGCCATGTGGCCGAGCGCGAGCAGTTCTGGCAGCTGTCGCGCGACGCCATAATGACGATTACCCCGGAACTGAAACTGCATGCCGCCAACCCGGCCTGGCACCGCATTTTGGGTTGGCCTCAAGAACAGGTGCAGGACATACCGATACTGGAGCTGGTTCACCCCGCCGATCGTGTCGAAGTGCAAGTGGCAGTGTCGGGGCTACTGCAAGACAGTCATGCGGAACAGATCGAGACCCGTCTGCGCCACCGCGATGGTCACTACCACTGGTTTTGCTGGAGTGCGCGGTTTGATGGCAGCCTTCTGAACGTGGTTGGCCGGGACATTACCGCTGAGCGCGAAGAGGCTGCACGTCAGTCCGAGGCGCTGATGCGCAGCAGCGAGCGTATGGAGGTGGTAGGCCAGTTGGCGGGCGGCATGGGCCATGAAATGAACAACTTGCTGTCCGGTATTGGTGGCAGCCTCGAATTGCTGCAGCGGCGCCTGCAGGACGGGCGCCTGGAGCGAGTGGAGGCTTATGTGGAGGTCGCGCGTGACTCAGTGCAGCGTGCGATGGAACTGACTCATCGCTTGCTTGCGTTTTCTCGCCATCAGCCGTTGGCACCTGGACCGCTGAATTTCAATCGGCAGTTACGTCAGAGCGAGCCGCTGTTATTGCAGGCGCTGGGGGCAGAGATGCGTTTGCACTGGCAACTGGATGTTGCGCACTGGGCGGTGAACTTGGACGTGCGCCAGCTTGAAAATGCGCTGATCAATTTGTGCGCCAATGCCCGTGAGGCATGCCTGGCGCAAGGCAATGTCACCATCAGCAGCGTCAACGAACGGCTGACTGCCTTTTTCCCGGATGAGGGTGGCTTGCCCCCAGGCGACTACGTGGCTTTGCATGTCGAGGACGATGGCCATGGCATGGCGGCGGTAGATATCCCCAGGGCATTTGAACCGTTCTTCACCACCAAACCCGTCGGGCGTGGGTCCGGCCTTGGTTTGTCGATGGTTTATGGCTTTGTCGGCCAGTCGGGCGGGTATGCCTGGATCGAGTCGACCCAGGGAAAGGGCACCAAGGTTTCCATGCTTTTCCCTCGGTGCCATGAGCCGGTACCGGACGAGGTCACGCCGGCACCGCGTCCGCAGCGTATGGCAAGAGGCGAGCGCCTGCTGTTGGTCGATGATGAGCTTAACTTGCGCGCGGTGATGCGCGAATACCTGACTGAGCGTGGTTTCAACGTGACCGACGTGGGCGATGCCAATACTGCGCTGGACCGCTTCCGCCATGGCGGCCCCTTCGATTTGGTAATCACCGACATCGGCCTGCCGGGTGGTTTCAGTGGTCGGCAAGTGGCCAAGGCCATGCGCATGCAACTTGAACAGCAGAAGATTCTGTTTATCACAGGCTATGCGGATCAGCCGATTGAAGCGCAACTGCTCGGCCAGCCGGGCACGGCGTTAATGAATAAACCGTTCTCGCTGGCGGACCTTGCCGACGAAGCGATACGCATGCTTGATGAGTAGGGCGCTTCAGGGCTTGCCAAGAATCTGCGTCACCTGGGCCTGCAACTGCTTCAGTTCGAACGGTTTGCAGATCAGGTGCATGCCCGTGCCCAGGAAGCCCTCACGGGCCATGGCTGTCTCCGCATAGCCGGTGATGAATAGCACTGGCAAGTGCGGTCGCAGGCTGCGAGCAATTTCGGCCAGTTGCCGGCCATTCATGCCGGGCAAGCCAACATCGCTGACCAGCAAGTCTACCGCTTGTGCCGAGCGTAAAACTTTCAAACCCTCGTTGGCATTGGCAGCGCTGTGGCAGGGGAAGCCGTCGTCGCGCAGAGCCTGGCACAGCAGATGGCGCACATCAGGGTCATCTTCGACCACCAAGACATGCCGGCTACAATCGCCTTGTTTGGGAGGCGTTGGGCTGGACACTCGCCGAGCTTCACCGCGATGGCGGGGCAGGTACAGTTCTACCTGGGTGCCTTGGCCAAGCTCGCTGTGCAGCGTGACATGCCCGTGGGATTGCTTGCTGAAGCCGTACACCATCGACAAGCCGAGCCCGATCCCCTGGCCGGTCGCCTTGGTGCTGAAGAACGGCTCGAAGGCGTGCTCCAGTGTGCTTTGTGCCATGCCCTGGCCGTCGTCGATGATCCGCAGGCGCACATAATCGCCCTCGCGCAGAGCGCCGTCGGCGAATTGCTCGGTGGCGATGTATTGATTGCTCGCCTCGATGCGCAGTAGACCACCACTGGGCATGGCTTCGCAGGCATTGAGCAGCAGGTTGTCCAGGGCTTCGTGCAGCTGCTCGTCGTCTGCCTCCACAGGCCAGAGCCCTTTGGCAACCTGCACCTGCAGGTTTACCGACGGGCTGAGACAAGCCTTGAGGCGGTTTGCCCGCAGCAGAGTATGCAGGTCTATACGTTGGTTATGCAGCGATTGTCGGGAAGAGAATGCCAGCAGGCGGTGTGTCAGGCGGGCGGCGCGTGCTACAGCCTCGCGGCCCATGCTCAGCACGCCGTCCAGGCCGTCGCTGCGGCCTTGGTACAGGCGCCGCTCGATCAGTTCGAAGCTGCCACCAATGCTGGTGAGCAAATTGTTGAAGTCATGGGCGACGCCGCCGGCCAATTGGCCGATGGCTTCCATCTTGCGTACTTGGTAGCGGGAGAATTCGCTGTGCTGCTGTTCTTCGTTTGGCGGCTCAAGCTGGGTGTCCAGGCGCTGCTGCAGGCCATGGAGCTGGTCACGTATCAGGTATTGCCTGCGGCGGTTGCGCAGTGCGGACTGGGTCATGTGCAACAGCTGGGCGTGTTCGAAGGGCGCAATCAGCAATGCCAGGTTGCCCACGGGGTGATTAGTCGCGCCAGTGGCTGACCAGGCGCCCTGGGTCACCAGTACGATGGGCAGGTCCGACCAGCTTGGTTGCTGGTCAATATAGGCTTGCAGCGACTCGCATGGGCCATGGCTGAACACTTGTTCGGCAATGATCGCCAAACCTGCGCCTTCGGCCAGGCGCGCCTGCAGGTTGGCCATGTCGACCGCACACAGGCTTTCGATGCCGGCGCGAGCGAGCAGGTTCGAGGTGTCCGCCGCCAACGGCGGGGGTGCCAGAATCAACGCACGTTGATCCAGCGTCAACGAACTGGCCAAAACGGCTCTCCTGTAGGGTGGCCTGTTATCCACTGGACCCCGGGCACTGGCACGGGGTTCAACAATAAATCAGGAATGGCCTACAGGCCCTGTTGCAATACGGGATCGTCCGGGTTCTGGCGTTCCAGTTCGGCCAGCAGTACCTGCACATTCTGCAGTTGGCCGGATTCTTTCCAGTACTGAATCAGCAATACCCGCGCCCGACGATTGGCGGGTTGCCGATTGAGCACGGTTTCCAGTTGCTTCTGCGCGGCATCGAGTTGCTCCAGTTCGTGCAGGGTAACCGCCAGCGTATAGCGATAGTCTGTGTTGTCCGGGTCAAGTTCGACGGCGCGGGAAAGGGCCAGCAAGGCATATTCGCGCTGCTCGTGGCGGTTCAGCCAAAGCCCGAGTTCGTACTGCAGAAAGGCCGAGTCAGGGCTCAACGCCAAGGCTTTGCCCAGTACTTGGCGTGAGGCGTCGTGATGGCCCTGGCGTTCCAGCAGGCGCACTTGAGTGGCCAGCGCGTCGAGGTTGCCGGGGTCAACCGCCAGCGCGCGTTGCAGTGCTGTGGAGGCCTGGGTGTAGTCGTTTTCATGCAGGTACAGACGCGCCAGGTGCACCTGCGCGTCGGCATCCTCGGGTTGCTGTTCCAGGGCTTGCTGGTATTGCTCAAGGGCTGCCTGAAGCGGGCCGAAGTACAGGCCGATGGCGTCGGGATCGAGGCCTAGCAGGGCATCCACGGCGGCAAAGCGCACGCTTTGGTCGTCATCGTCCAGCAGCGGGCCGAGTACCAGGCTGCGCTGCGCCGCCGGCAGCAGGCGACGGATACCCGCAATGGCCGCACGACGCACCAGCGGGTCGCCATGCTCCAGGTCCTGGCTGGCGAGTTTCAATGCCTGCGGCGAGGGGTAGTTGGGTAACTCTGTGTACAGCGCCGCACGGCGGATGGCGGGCAGGTCGTTACGTTGTAATTGCTGGTACAGCACCCGTGCTGCTCCAGGCTGACCGTCGTGTGCCTGGCGTAGCGCCTTGGTGTAGCTGTGTGCCGGCAAGGTAGGCTGCGCGGGCGGGGCGTCACGCCACAGGTAGCCGAACAGGGCCAATACCACAATCGACGACAGTAGGGCGATCAGGTAGCGGTTGCGTCTGGGCATCTGACGATCCGTGGCGGCGGGAAGGGCAGAGCTTGGGCCAGCCGGGGGGTAATTGCAACCGAACCGAACAGGCTGCTTGCCACGGGCCAGGCCTGCGTGGTGACATTACATGCATTGCGTATGTAAGGAGAGACACATGGTTCGCCGCACCCGTGCCGAGATGGAAGAAACCCGCGCCACGCTGTTGGCAACCGCCCGCCAGTGCTTCACTGCGCTGGGTTATGCGGACACCTCCATGGATGACCTCACCGCACAGGCGGGGCTGACTCGAGGGGCGCTTTATCATCATTTTGGTGACAAGCAAGGCTTGTTGACTGCGGTGGTGGAGCAGATCGACGCCGAGATGGACCAGCGCCTGCAAGCAATTTCGGAGGCGGCCGAAGATGCCTGGGAGGGCTTTCGCCAACGTTGTCGGGTTTACCTGGAAATGGCCTTGGAGCCGGAGATTCAGCGCATTGTGTTGCGTGACGCCAAAGCGGTGCTCGGCGGGGCTTCGCCGGGTTCGCAACGGCAGTGCATTGCGTCGATGCAACGGTTGATCGCAGACCTCATGCAGCAGGGCGTCATTGCCGAAGCCGACCCACAGGCGTTGGCATCGTTGATTTACGGGAGCCTGGCGGAAGCCGCCTGCTGGATTGCACAGGGGGAAGACGGCCAAGGCCGGCTGTTGAAGGGTTTGAACGCACTGGAGTTGCTGTTGCGGGGCGTGTTGAACAAGGCCTGAGCGCTGCGTACCGAGCCTCGGCCCCCGATGCTGTCGGGCATAAAAAAGCCCCGCGGGCCAAGGCCTGCGGGGCAAACGGTTGGGGGAGGAACCAACCAAAGGAGTCGTTGAAACGGGGGTCAGTGGGCGCTGGCAACGGTCTCCGGTTGCCAGCCACCGCCCAGGGCCTTGTAGATCGAGACGATGCCGCGGTAGAGCTCAACCTCACCCTGGGCCTGTGCATCTTCAGCGCTCAGCCGTTCGCGCTCGGCATCGAGCAGTACCAGGTAATCCACCGTACCCTCGCGATAGCGAATCGAGGCCAGCTCCGCCGCCTTGCGGCTGGCGTCGCTCTGACGCATCAGCGACAACAGCCGTTGCTGGGTTTTGTCGTAATCGCTGAAGGCGTTGGCCGACTCTTCCAGGGCCAGCAGTACTTGCTGCTCGTAGTTGGCCAATGCCCCTTCGGCATCGGCCTTGGCGCCGCGCAGGCGGGCCCGCACGCTGCCCAGGTCGAAGGCCGCCCAGGTAATGCTCGGGCCCAGCGCCCAGGCGTTGGCCGCCGAGGAGCCGATCTGCGAGCCGCGCGCGGCGGTAAAGCCGAGGAAGCCGCTGAGGCTGACCCGCGGGAACAGGTCGGCGGTGGCCACGCCCACGTTGGCGGTGGCGGCCGCCAGCTGGCGTTCGGCGCTGCGGATGTCCGGGCGGCGGCGCAGCAACTCACCCGGGTCACCCACCGGCAGCGCCTTGGCGATGGCCGGCAGGGCTTTGGGCGACAGGTCTACGCTGAGCGCGTCAGGGCGTTGGCCGAGCAGGGTGGCGATGCGGTGCCGCGCCCGTGCCTGTTCGGCCTGCAGTTGCGGCACGGTGGCTTCGACCCCGGCCAGGCGCGCATCGGCACGCACCACGTCAAGGTCGTTGCCCACGCCGGCATCGCGCAGGGTTTCGGTGATAGTGCGCGATTCCTGCTGGGTCTTGAGGTTGGCCAGGGCGATTTTTTCGCGTAACTGGGCACCGCGCAATTGCCCGTAGGCATCGACCAGTTCGGCGATCAGGCTGACTTGCAACTGCTGCAGGTCGGCGGCGGCTACCGCTTCCTGGGCTTCGCTGGCTTCGATCTGGCGCTGGATGCGGCCGAACAGGTCAAGCTCCCAGGCCATGTCCAGGCCCAGGTCGTAGCGCTCGCTGTTCACCCGCTGGGTGGTCTGGCCTGGGATCTGGCCCTTGCCGATGTCGCTGCTGGCGCGGCTGGTGACCACCGGGAACTGATCGTTCTCAGCGTCTTCACGGATCGAGCGGGCCGACTTCAGGCGGGCGAAGGCCACGCGCAAATCACGGTTGCCGTCCAGCGAAGCCTGCACCAGCTGGTTCAGCACCGGGTCGTCGAACTGCTTCCACCACAGGCTCTCGAAGCGGCTTCGGTCGTAGGCCTTGGCCTGCACATCGCTGGCCAGCTGCGCAGGCTCGGTAGCGGGGGCCTGGTAGTCCGGGCCTACCGCACAGGCCGCCAGGGCCAGTGCCAGCAGGCTTGGGGTCAGGGGTTTGAGCAGGTTCATGCATGGTTCTCCAGCACTTGAACGCGTTCGGCCTTGCGGGCCTGGCGACGCTCGACGAAACGGCGGATCAGGAAGAAGAACACCGGGGTCAGGAACAGGCCGAACACGGTCACCCCGATCATCCCCGAGAACACCGCCACACCCATGGCATGGCGCATTTCGGAACCTGCACCGGAGCTGAACACCAGCGGCACCACACCCATGATGAAGGCGATCGACGTCATGAGGATCGGCCGCAGGCGCAGGCGGCAGGCTTCCAGCACCGCAGCCAGCGGGTCGAGGCCCTTGGCCTGTTCATCCTTGGCGAACTCGACGATCAGAATCGCGTTCTTGCACGCCAGGCCCACCAGTACGATCAGGCCGATCTGGGTGAAGATGTTGTTGTCGCCACCCGACACGATCACACCGGTGATGGCCGACAGCAGGGTCATCGGTACGATCAGGATCACCGCCAGCGGCAAGCTCCAGCTTTCGTACTGGGCAGCCAGTACCAGGAACGCCAGCAGTACGCACAGCGGGAACACCAGCAGTGCAGTATTGCCCGAGAGAATCTGCTGGTAAGTCAGGTCGGTCCACTCGAAGGTCATGCCGTTGGGCAGTTCCTCTTTCAGCAGCTTCTCGATGGCGGCTTCGGCCTGGCCAGAGCTGTAGCCCGGCGCTGCGGCCCCGTTGATTTCGGCTGTGATGAAACCGTTGTAGTGCATGACGCGGTCTGGCCCGGAGGTATCGCTGACCTTGAGGAAGGTCGCCAGCGGGATCATCTCGCCCAGGTTGTTGCGCACCTTCAACTGGCCGATCTGCTCGGCATCGAGGCGGAACTGTTGCTCGGCCTGGACGTTGACCTGATAGGTGCGGCCAAAACGGTTGAAGTCGTTGGTGTACAGCGAGCCCAGGTAAACCTGCAGGGTGTCGAAGATGTCTGTGATCGCCACACCGTGGGTCTTGGCCTTTTCCCGGTCGATGGCGGCATCGACCTGCGGCACGTTGACCTGGTAGCTGGTGAACAGGCCTGCCAGCTCGGGTACGTTGTGGCTCTTGGCGATGATGTTCTGGGTTTCCTTGTACAGCGCTTCGTAGCCCAGGTTGCCACGGTCTTCGATTTGCAGGCGGAAGCCGCCAATCGTGCCCAGGCCCTGTACCGGCGGCGGTGGGAAGATGGCGATGTAAGCGTCCTGGATGTCGGCGAATTGGGCATTCAGCGCGGCTGCAATGGCTGCCGCCGACTGGCTCGGGTCCTTGCGCTCATCAAACGGCTTGAGCGGGGTGAACACGATGCCGCTGTTCGGGCTGTTGGTGAAACCGTTGATCGACAAGCCTGGGAACGCCACCGAGTCGGCAACGCCAGGTTGTTTCAGGGCGATTTCGCTCATGCGCTTGATCACCGCCTCGGTACGGTCGAGGCTGGCGGCGTCCGGCAGTTGGGCGAAGGCTACCAGGTACTGCTTGTCCTGGGCCGGCACGAAACCGGTCGGGGTGGACGAGAAGCCGAGGTAGGTCAGGCCCATCAGGCCGGCATACACGAACAGGGCGATGCCGCTGGAGCGAATGACTCGGCGCACGCCGCCGACGTAGCGGTGGCTGGCACGGTCGAAGAAACGGTTGAACGGGGCGAACAGCCAACTGCCCAGCAGTTTGTCGAGGAACCGCGAGAAACGGTCCTTGGGTGCATGGTGGTCCTTCAGCAGCACGGCAGCCAGGGCCGGCGACAAGGTCAGCGAGTTGAACGCCGAGATCACAGTGGAAATGGCGATAGTCAAGGCGAACTGCTTGTAGAACTGCCCGGTAAGGCCAGAGATGAACGCGGCCGGCACGAACACCGCGCACAACACCAGCGCGGTGGCGATGATCGGCCCAGTCACTTCGCTCATGGCCTTCTGCGTGGCTTCCAGGGGTTTCAGCCCGAGCCCGATGTTACGTTCGACGTTCTCCACCACGACGATGGCATCGTCCACCACGATACCGATGGCAAGCACCAGCCCGAATAGCGATAGCGCATTGAGCGAGAAGCCGAACAGGTGCATCACCGCAAACGTACCGATCAGCGACACCGGTACTGCCAGCAGCGGGATGATCGAAGCGCGCCAGGTCTGCAGGAACAGGATCACCACCAGCACGACCAGCACCAGGGCTTCGAACAGGGTGTGCACCACCGCTTCGATGGAGCCGCGCACGAAGATGGTCGGGTCATAGACGATGCTGTAGTCCATCCCTTCCGGGAAGTCCTTCTTCAGCTCGGCCATTTTCGCCCGTACTTCGTCGGAGATCTCGATGGCGTTGGAGCCTGGGCGCTGGAAGATCGGGATGGCCACCGCCGGCTGGTTGTTCAGCAGCGAGCGCAAGGCGTACTGGCTGGAGCCAAGTTCGACCCGGGCGATGTCTTTGAGGCGGGTAATTTCGCCATCGGCACCGGCGCGGATGATGATGTTTTCGAACTCTTCCTCATTGACCAGACGGCCCTGGGTGTTGATCGACAGCTGGAAGCTGGTGGAGCCGGGGGCGGGCGGGGCGCCCAGCTGGCCAGCGGCAACCTGGCGGTTCTGCTCGCGGATCGCGGCCACTACATCACTGGCAGTCAGGTTGCGCGAAGCGGTCTTGTTCGGGTCCAGCCACACGCGTAGCGAGTAGTCGCCCATGCCAAACAGCTGCACGTCGCCTACACCACCCAGACGCGCCAACTCGTCCTTGATGTTGAGGATGGCGTAGTTGGACAGGTAAAGCATGTCGTAGCGGTTATCCGGCGAGGTCAGGTGCACGACCATGGTCAGGTCGGGCGAGGCCTTGTCGACGGTGATACCGATACGGGTCACTTCCTCGGGCAGTTTGGGCTGGGTACGCGTGACGCGGTTCTGCACCTGCACCTGAGCGTTGTCCAGGTCGGTCCCCAGGGCGAAGGTGATGGTCAGCGTCAGCTTGCCGTCAGCAGTGGACTGGGAGGACATGTACAGCATGTTCTCCACACCGGTAATGGCCTGCTCCAGCGGCGCGGCAACGGTTTCGCCAATGACCTTGGGGTTGGCACCGGGGAAGTTGGCGCGCACCACCACGGTGGGTGGCACCACTTCGGGGTATTCGCTGATCGGCAGCTGGAACAGCGAGATGGAACCCGCAATCAGCAGCACCAGCGACAGCACCGCGGCGAAGATCGGCCGGGTAATGAAGAATTTCGAGAAGTTCATCGGTAGGTTCCCTTAACCGCGTGGCGCCTGGGCGCTGGCGACTTTCACGTTGTTGCCCGCCACCTTCGGCGCCGGGTTGCTGGCCTCCAGGGCCTGGCGCTGCTGGGCGAGGGCGGCGAGGGTCTGTTCGCTGGCCATTGGCGTTTCTTCTGGGGTGACCGGCGAGCCAGGGCGCACACGCTGCAGGCCCTTGACCACGATGCGGTCGTCCTTGCCAAGGCCGCTGCGCACGATGCGCAGGCCTTCCAGCTTCGGCCCCAGCTCCACGGCGCGGTAGGCGGCCTTGTTGTCCTTGTCCATGACCAGTACGAACTTCTTGCCAAGGTCGGTGCCTACGGCTTCGTCGTTGATCAGTACGGCGTCGTACTGGGCGCTGCCGACCAGCTTCAGACGCGCATACAGCCCAGGGGTGAACTGGCCGTCGCTGTTGTCGAACACCGCACGGCCACGGATGGTGCCGGTGCGCGGGTTGACCTGGTTGTCGACGAAGTTCATCTGGCCCAAGTGCGGGTTGCCGGTTTCGCTGGTCAGGCCCAGGTACACCGGGGTGCTCTGGCCACGCTGGCCTTCGCGGGCCAGCTGGGTGTACTTGAGGTAAACGCGCTCGTCGGCGTCGAAGTAGGCATAGACCTTGTCGGTGGACACCACGCTGGTCAGCGGGGTGACATCGGCGCTGACGATGTTGCCTGCGGTGAACTGGGCGCGGCTGACGCGGCCGCTGATGGGTGCGGTGACGCGGGTGAAGCTGAGGTTCAGGCGTGCCAGGTCGAGTTGAGCCTGGATCGCATCGACCCCGGCGCGGGCTTCGGCGGCGGCGCTGCTGCGCGATTCGGCCAGTTCGGCGGAAATGGCATTGCTGTCACGCAGACGCTCGCCACGGCGGGCCTCGTTGGCGCTGCGGATGGCGGTGGCCTTGGCTTGTTGCAACTGCGCTTCGAGGCGGCGGACTTCTGCCTGGAACGGGCGTGGGTCGATCTGGAACAGCAGGTCGCCTTTCTTGACCTGGGCGCCTTCAGTGAAGGCTACCTGGTCGATCTGGCCGGAGACCCGTGGGCGCACCTCTACGGTTTCCGGTGCTTCGAGGCGGCCGGTGAACTCGTCCCATTCGTTGATCGGTTGTTCGATCACCTTGGCAACAGTGACTTTCGGCGCGGCGGGAGCCTGCACGGCGTCGGGGGTTCGACCGCAAGCGCTGATCACCACCACTGCCAGGGCAGCGAGGGGAAAGCGCAAGGGTTTGAGTGATTGTTCCATGGAGAACTCCGCCAATGTATTAGTAGTGGGCGGAGTGTGAGTGTGTTGCGCGTGAGGCACGAATCGAACGAGACGAAGGTTATTATCACGCTGAATGATATGTGCGGATCAATCATCGATGGCGGGCATGGTTGGGGCGCAGAGCGCCCCGGCAATCTCAGCTCAATACGCTGAACCCATGGGTGCCATCGCGCTCCAGTTGGGCAATCAACCCGAACTCCCAATCCAGATATCCCTGCATGGCTTCGCGTGGGTTATCAGTGCCTTCATAAGGCCGGCGATAGCGGTCGGTTCGCGCAACCGCCAGGTGGGTTTCGCCACTGTCCAAGGGTTTGCCTGCCGCAATCCAGCGCGCAGTACCGCCGTCCAGTACATACACCGGGGTTTGCGTAAGTGCTTGCAAGTCTACCGCCGCAAAGCGTGCCAGCAGGCTGCTGCCGCAGGTCAGCACATAGCGCTCGGCAACCGGCAACTGCTCCAGCACCTGCGGTAATTGCGCACGGATCGCCCAATGGGCGCCTGGAATGTGGCGTTTGACGTAGTTGGCACTGCTGGTGAAGTCCAGCAGCACGGTGCCTGGCGCTTGCAGCCAGTCATGCAGTTGCTCGACGCCGATTTCGGTGACTGCGGGTAGTGCAGGCTGCGGTGCCTGCCAATCGCCGGTCTCGCTGAAGTCCGCCACCGACAGACCATCGAGCACCCCTACCTGCCAGCCCATTTGCGCCAGCCACGAGGCGCTCATGTTGGCCCGTACGCCATCGTCATCCACCAGCACGATGCGCGCCCCGCGCACGCTGGCGACATGGTCGGTTTCCTGCACCAGTTGCCCGCCTGGCACACTGCGGCTGGCCGGTAGGTGGCCATGGGCGTATTCCTCAGGCGTGCGCACATCGAACAGGTAGGTAGTACGGCGGCTATCGGCCTGCCAGGTGGCCAGCGTTTCGCGCGTCAGGCGCAGCACACCGGCACGGTCGGCTACATGGCGTGCACGCTGAGCGGCGTCGATGCGGGTGGTATCGCTGACCGCTGCAAAACGGCGCTCCTGGCCGTGAGCCAGGGTTTGCCCGGCCAGGGTCCAGCCGATGGTGCCGTTGCGCAGGGCGGCCACCGGGTTGGGGATGCCGGCGTTGACCAGCGACTGGGTGCCGATGATGCTGCGGGTGCGCCCGGCGCAGTTGACGATGACTTGGGTGGCGGGGCTGGGCGCCAGTTCGGCAACCCGTAGCACCAGCTCGGCGCCCGGCACGCTGATGCCTCCAGGAATGCTCATGGTCTGGTATTCGTCGAAGCGGCGGGCGTCGAGCACCACCACATCGGCTTTGGCGTCCAGCAGCGCTTGCACGTGTTCGGCCGCCAGCGATGGGGTGTGGCGCACGCTTTCGACCAGCTCGCCAAAGGCCTTGCTCGGCACATTGACGTCACGGAACAGCTCGCCACCGGCTGCGCGCCAGCCGGCCAGGCCACCTTCGAGCACTGCAACATCGCTGTAGCCCAGTGCCACCAGGCGTTCGGCCGCCAGAGCAACCAGCCCTTCGCCGTCGTCATACACCGTGAGGGGGGTGTCACGGCGGGGCACGCGGGCGAAAATTTCCAGCTCCAGTTTCGACAATGGGAGGTTGGCGGCGAACAGTGGGTGTGCTTGGGCGAACGGGTCTTCCTCGCGCACATCGATCAGTGCCAGTTCTTCATGGGCCAGCAGGGCTTGGCGAATGGCGTGATAGGAACGGGTGGCAACGGTGCTCATGGGGCAGGGTTCTCTTTGGACAAGTCCCAGATGTTGGGCAGAAGGTGGTTGGAGTAGCCGGAAATGAACGCTTTTTCGGTGCCATCGGGCAGGTAAACCGCCCGGCTGACGGCGCCAATGTTGGCGCCGTACACGTGAATACTGATCGACACCCGGTCACCGAAGGCATTGCTGACCTGGTGGATATCGCCGATGCGGGGCGAAACAGCCTCGACGTGGCCGGGATCGATACGCACAGGCTCGCCCGCCGGCAGCAAGGCGCCCTGTTCGCTACGGGTGAAGCCTTGCGAGTATTCGGCGCCACGCAGCATGCCGATCAGGCCCCATACCCGGTGGTCGTGAATCGGCGTCTGCTGGCCGGGCCCCCAGACGAAACTGACGATGGAAAAGCGCTGGCGCGAATCGCAGTGCAGCAGATATTGCTGATAGCGGGCTGGATCTGGCTGCGCCAATGCCTCTGGTAGCCAGTCGTCATGCGCGACCAGGCTGCGCAGCAGGCCCTGACCTTGGTCGAGGAGTGTGGCTTCGTCGGTTTCCCGGTCCAGCAGTTGCGAAAGGGCGTCGATGAAGTGTCGCAAGCGCTCGAAGCGTAGGGGTTGGCTCATGGTTCAGGCTCGGCTGGCGGTTTTGCTTAACCCTAGCAAATGCGCTAAATATTCTCAAAAGTAAAAATATGCATAAGCTAATATGCATAAAATGCATTTACAGATTGCCCCGATCTGTTTTCAAATGAACGTACAACCTACGAGACCGCACGCGCGGATCGGCCTTATGTACCCCGACGGTACCTGGAGACGAACGTGCGATACCTCAAGCAATTGGCCGCCGGTGTGCTGGCCAGCTCCCTAAGCCTGGCCGCCGCTGCACAAACCCTGGTGGTCGGCGACCAGAGCTTCAATGCCCGTGCCGTGATGGAAGCAGCCGGTGTGCTCGAAGACCTGCCGTATACCCTCGAATGGAAGCAATTTACCGCCGGTTCGCCGGTGGCCGAGGCGCTGAATGTGGGCAGCCTGGACATCGGCTTGCTGGGCGATGCGCCGCCGTTGTTCCTCGGGGCATTGGGCGCGCCGATCAAGGTGATCGCGGTCAGCCGGCAGAACCTCGATGGCGTGGCCATCCTGGCACGCAAGGACTCGAACATTCACAGCCTCGAAGACTTGCGCGGCAAGCGCGCAGCGATCTGGAAGGGCTCGTGGAGCCAGCAGTTGCTGTTCAGCGCGCTGGACAAGGCTGCCGTGCCGCGTGATGCCCTGGAGCTGCGCTACCTCAGTGCCCTGGACGCCTCGCATGCCCTGGATGGTGGCTCGGTGGACGTAATCGCCACCTGGGAGCCTTATGTCACCCAACAGGAGCGCCAAGGGGCGCGGGTGCTGGCCACGGCCGAAGGGCTGATCCCGGCACAGAGCTTCGTGGTGGCCAACGCCAAGGCGGTAGAGGCCAAGCGGGCGCAGATCAGCGATTTTCTCCAGCGCCTGAAAAAGGCCCGTGACTGGACCTTGAGCGACCCGGCGCATACCGAAGCCTATGCCGATGCCTGGGCCAAGCGCACCCGCGCCGACCGCGATATTGCCCGTGCCTGGTTTGCCCGCGCGCGCACCGATGTGGCACCGCTGAACCCGCAGGTGATCGTGGATGCGCAGAAAACCGTGAACTTCTTTGCCGGGCTGGGGCTGATCAAGGGATACCCGGCGGCGAGCCTGTTCGATACCTCGTTCGCGCCAGCGTTCGAGCATTGATTTCACCTGTGCTTGCGAGGAATGACCATGACCACCCGCAAAATCAAACTCGGCGCCCTGACCATGGGCTGTGGCGGCCCCGGCCGGCACAACCTGTGGCTGGACCCGGAGCTACCGGCCGATGCCAGCGTCAATATCGACTGGTACATCGATATCGCCCGCCAGGCCGAGGCGGCGTTGTTCGACCTGATGTTCATCGTCGACAGCCAGTACATCACCCCCGGCTCACCGTCCCACTACCTCAACCGCCTGGAGCCGCTGACCCTGCTCTCGGCACTGGCGGTGACCACCCGCAATATCGGCCTGGTCGGCACCCTGACCACTTCCTACAACGAACCCTTCAACGTCGCCCGCCGCCTGGCCTCGCTGGACCTGATCAGCAAAGGCCGCGCCGGCTGGAACGTGGTGACCAGCGGTGACGCCGGCACTGCTGGCAACTATGGCCGAGACGAGCATTACGACTACGACACCCGTTACGCCCGGGCTCAGGAGCATGTAGCGGTGGTGCAGGGCCTGTGGCGGTCCTATGAGGACGGCGCGTTCCCGCGCAACCGCGCAACCGGGCAGTTTCTCGATCCTGGCCGTATGCACGCGCTGAACCACAAGGGCGAGCACTTCTCGGTCGTTGGGCCTTTGAATATCCAGCGTTCACCCCAAGGCCAGCCGGTGATCTTCCAGGCCGGCGACTCGCAGCAAGGCCGCGAGCTGGGGGCCGCCACGGCGGATGTCATCTTCACCCATGCCGCCAGCATCGAGCAGGGGCAGGCGTTTTACCGCGATGTGAAAGGCCGTGCGGCGCGGTTAGGCCGCGACCCGGAGCAATTGCTGGTTTTGCCCGGCGCCGAGGTCTACGTGGGCGACACCGACGAACACGCCCGCGAGATCGAGCGTCATTACCACCAGCAGGATCACAGCTTCGAACTGGCCCTCAAGGAGTTCGGGCGCAATTTTGGTTGGCATGACTTCAGCCAGTACGACCTTGACGCACCCTTCCCACAAGAAAGCCTGGAACAGGCGCGCAGCAGCTTTTTCACCAACGCCAAGCGCATCGCCGACCAGGCACGGGAGCAGGGCTTTAGCCTGCGACAGGCGGTGGAGTACGGGCGTAAGCTGCGCCCGGGCGCTTTCGTCGGCTCGGCTGAAACAGTTGCGGCAAAGATGGCCGAATGGTTCGAGGCGCGGGCGCTGGATGGCTTCAACATCTACATCGGCCACCCAGGGCAGTTCCGCCGGCTTACCCAGGAAGTAGTGCCCTTGCTGCAAGAACGCGGGGTATACCGCACTGCTTATGAAGGCACCACACTGCGCGAAAGCCTAGGCCTGGCGCTTCAGTGAATGCTCGAGGCCAGCTCGAAGATCGGCATGTACATGAGGATCACGATCAGGCCGATCAGCAAGCCGATGAAGGTCATCAGCAGGGGTTCGAACAGTTTGACGAACCATTCCACCCAGCGGCCGATTTCCTGGTCATGGAAGTCGGCGCAGCGTTCCAGCATCTCGCCCAGGTTGCCCGACTGCTCGCCGGCCCGCAGCAGGCGCAGCGATACCGGTGTAACCAGGTGCCCGGCCTCCAGTGCATCGGACAGGGGCAGCCCTTCGCCCACCCGCTGGCTGGCTTGCGCCAGGCCCTGCGCTGCTGCGCTGCCGAGCAGGCCGCGGGCCATCCCCATGGCGGTGAGGATGGGAATACCGCCTTGCAGCAGTATGCCCAGCGAGCGATAGAAGCGCGCCAGCTCGTACATCATCAGACGCTGGTGCAGTGCTGGCAGGCGCCGTAACTGGCAGGAGGCCCAATGCCGTACACGCGGATGACGCCGCAACAGCCAAAGCGCCGTGACCCCGCCGACGGTGCCCAGCGCCAGGGGCAATTGCTGGGCATGCAGGAACAGGCCGATCTGCATCAGCACCCGTGATAGCCAGGGCAGCTCGGTGCCCATGCCTTCGAATACCTGGCTGAAGCGCGGCACCACGTAGCCGAGCAGGAACAGCACCACGCCGCCTCCCACCAGCAACAGCAACAACGGGTAGACCGAGGCACCGACCAGTTTCTGCCGCACAAGGTCCAGGCGTTGGCGGTAGCTGATGTAGCGGGCGAGGGCGTCACCCAGCGCGCCGGTGCGCTCGCTGGACTGCACCAGCGCTACATACAGCGGCGGGAATACACGGGGTTGCTGGCCCAGGGCCTGGGACAGCGAGCGGCCTTCGTACAACTGGCGTACCAGTTCGGCCAGCACCTTGCGCGTTGCAGGCGAAGGGGCCTTTTCTGCCAGGCTTTCCAGTGCGTCGATCAGCGGCAGGCCGGCATTGAGCAGGGTCGACAATTCCTGGCTGAACAGCACCAGGTCAAACGCCGCTTCGCGGCGCCAGGCCATACCACGCAAGGAGCCGCCGCTGCCGCGCAGGCTGAGCACGCGCAGGCCCTGGTCTTCGGCCTGGCGGCGAGCCTGCTCGGCGTCTTCGGCGTCGATCTGCAACTGCACCACGCCCTGCCTGCCCAGGGCCTTGAGGCTGTAGCGCATGGTTGTTCTCCTCACTGCCAACTGGTGATTTCGGCGTTTTCCCCATCGCCACCCGGCTGGCCGTCCTTGCCCATCGACAGCAGGTCGTACTCACCGCCGTTCTCGCCGGGTTGCCGGTAGATGTAGGGGCGGCCCCACGGGTCTTGCGGCACAGCCTTCTGCAGGTAGGGGCCGGTCCAGCGCGTCTCGCCACTGGGGGCAACCACCAGTGCCTGCAAGCCTTGCTCACTGTTGGGGTAGTGGCCGACCTCCAGGCGGTACAGGTCCAGGGCTTTGCTCAGCCCCTCGATCTGCGCTCGCGCCACTTTGGCTTCGGAGCGGCCCAGTTGGCTGAAGTATTTGGGCGCGACAATGCCGGCCAGCAGGCCGAGCACCACCAGTACCACCAGGAGTTCAAGCAGGGTGAAGCCACGTTGCGGGTTGGTTCTGCGCTGCATGGTGAAGCCCTCCACTGCATGGGGACACGTGTTGGCAGGCACCATGCAACAGCCGTGCACGTCTGCCTCGGGGCCTTGCGCCATGCGGCACAGGAAGCGGCACAGTGCTTGCGTCGTGGTCATCGTCCACGGGTTTTCCGGGGCATTTTCCCCACATTGGGGGCCACGACGAAGAGGCGACCGACATGCGTGGACTCATCCTCGGTTTGATCTGGCTGGCGGCAGGTGCTGCCCAGGCCGATATGTACATCTCAATCGATGCCAAGGGTGGCTATGTACTGACCAACGTCCATCGACCAGGGCGCCACTATGAGAAGGTAATCGCCGAGCCGTTGGCCCAGGGCGGGCCGGCCAATGCGCAGATGATCACGGGTCGCCCTTACGCCGAGGTGGTGGCGACGGCGGCGCGCATTCACAATGTGCCGCCGGCGCTGCTGCATGCACTGATCAAGGCCGAGTCCGGGTACAACCCCAAGGCCCGATCGCGGGCGGGGGCGGTGGGGTTGATGCAATTGATGCCGGATACCGCCCGAGAAATGGGTGTGGAAGACCGCCTGGACCCGGAAGACAACGTGCAGGGCGGGGCACGCTACATCAAGCAGATGCTCACGCTGTTCGACAACGACATCACTTTGGCCGTGGCGGCCTACAACGCCGGACCGGATGCCGTATTGCGAAGGGGGGCCGTGCCGCCGTTCGCCGAGACACGGCGTTATGTGCCCACAGTACTGCGGGAATACCGCAAGTTGCAGGGGTTGGCAGCTGATTCGCCTTTGTAGTTAGCCTGCACAGTACGCACCTCCCAACTACCCTTCGGCAGATGCTATTAATTTAATACCATAGTTTCCCCAAGTCTGGGCTATAACCTTCTGAAGGTGCCCAGCAGTGGAGTCCACCATGGACCTCGCCCCTCGTTCCGACGCTCTTGACGTGCCCGCCGGTAGCGAACTGGCTGCCCCGCACAAGCCGTTCAATTTGCTGCGCTGGTACGCCTGGGTCAGCCTGGCCATCATCCTGTCGGTGGCCGCTGGGCTGGGGCTGATTTCAAGCCGTTTCATCATCGACGAGAGCGTCGAGCGCGATGCATTGCTAACCGCGCAGTTCATCACCTCCATCGCCGATGCCGAAGTGCGCCATGTGTCTATCCCCAATGTGCGCACCATGGGCGAACTGCTCGACCCGCGCACCGACCGCAGCAACTTGCCCGATGTCGACCCGGATGCCCGGCGCAAAGCGCGCGGTGAATTCCTTGACCATATCGCCCACCTGCCCGATATGCTGCTGGCCAATATCTACGCCCCGGACCGCACGGTGATCTGGTCCAGCAACCCGGCCCTTATCGGCAAGCTGATCGACGCCGACGACGACCTGGAGCGGGCATTCGAGTACAAGATGCGGGTCTCGGCCAGCTATCACAACTTCGAGCAGGCCCGCGCCGAGCAAAAGTTCATTACCCCCCCCGAGCAGCTGTTCATCGAAAACTACATACCGCTGTTCGATGCCGATGGCGAACAGGTCACGGCAATGGTCGAGATATACAAAGAGCCCCATGACCTGATCGTGCGCATCGAGCATGGCTTGATCCTGATCTGGTTGGCGATCACCGTCGGCGCCGCGCTGGTCTATGTTGGCCTGTACGGCATCATGCACCGCGCCGCAAAGTTGCTGGCGGTGCAGCAGAAACGGCTGATCAGCAGCGAAACCTACGTGGCACTGGGCGAAGTGTCTTCGGCGGTGGCCCACAGCCTGCGCAACCCGTTGGCCAGTATCCGCTCAAGTGCCGAACTGGCCCAGGCGTTCGATGAAGGCCCGGCGCAACGCCAGGTCAACGACATCATCAACCAGGTCGATCGTATGTCGCAGTGGATTCGCCAGATGCTGCAGTCACTGCGCCCGTTGAACGACGAGGCGGTGGCGGTGGATTTGCCCCAGGCATTGCAGGAAAGCCTGCAAACCTACGCCGTGCCGCTGGCACGCGATGGGGTCAGCCTGGACGTGCAACCGTTACCGGCAGTGCAGGTGTTGGGGCACCCGGCGCTACTGCGTCAGGTATTCAGCAGCCTGATTGCCAATGCCCTGGAGTCGATGGAGCAGGGCGGGCGGCTGCGTATCGAGGTGGTGCGCCAGAACCGGCGCTGCCTGACCCTGCGCTTGTCCGACAATGGCAAGGGCATGAACGAAGCGCAGCAGCGTATGGCCTTCCGGCCGTTTTTCACCACCAAGCAGGGTGGGCTGGGGGTGGGGCTGGTACTGGTGAAACGCATCATGGAACGTTTCGGCGGAACGGTTCGACTCAGCAGCAGCGAAGGTCATGGCACCCGGGTTTCGTTAAGTTTTCGCTTGGCTAATACGCTCTGAATTACATTAAGAATTTCTGGTAATTCATTGATTTATAAAAGAATACGCTTTTTGGGTGGAAATTACCCAAATGTGGGGAGAGTTTTCTCCATTTTGGTTAATAAATCGAATGTAAATTATTGAAATATAAGTAAAAGATTATTTCTTATTTCGCTGGCCAAGTTTTTGCTACGTGATCTGTGGAGCGCAACACGCGACAAATGGCAGCTGCGGCTGCCCAGGTGGATTGCAAATCGGTGACTACGGTCATTGGCCTTGATGCAATTCTGAACGGACGCCCTGCGCGGGAACCACGCGATGCAGATGCTGGAAAACGAAGCGCCCGACAAGGCCAATGCGACCGCCAGCGGTCTGGCCGTTCCTTTGCGTGAATTCAACCTGCTGCGCTGGTTTTCGGTCATCAGCCTGCTCATCATTGCCTCGGTGGCGGGTGGGCTGGGCTACGTTTCGACGCGCTTCGTGGTGCGCGACAGCGTGCAACGCGATGCCATGCTGACCGCGCAGTTCATTCAGGCCATGGCACAAGCCGAGGTGCGCCATTCGCAGCTACCGCCGGGTACCACCATGGGCGAGTTGCTGGACCCGCGCCTGGACTTGCAGCACCTGCAATTCACCCCGGCGCTGGCCGAAGCGACCCGGGTCGAGTTCCTTGACCATGTCGAGCACCTGCCGGACACCTTGCTGGCCAATGTCTATGCCCGCGACCGCACCATTGTCTGGTCCACCAATGTCGAGCTGATCGGCAAGCGGATAGAAGCCGATGGCGACCTCGACCGTGCATTCCGCTCGCGCAAGGCCGTGTCGGCCAGCTACCACAAGGCCGAGGATGATCGCGAAGAGCAGAAGTTTCAGCGTGAACCGCGCTACCTGTTCATCGAGAACTACATCCCGCTGTTCGACAGCCAGGGCGAGCAGGTGCTGGCCATGGTGGAAATCTACAAGGAGCCGCAGGACCTGATTCGGCGCATCCAGCGCGGCTATGTGCTGATCTGGGCGTCGACCCTGGTGGGCGGGGCGCTGATCTATTTCGGGCTGTTCTGGATCGTGCGCCGAGCGGCGCAGATGCTGCACCTGCAGCAAGACCGGCTGGTGGCCAGCGAAACCTACGTGGCGTTGGGCGAGATGTCCTCGGCGGTGGCCCACAGCTTGCGCAACCCGCTGGCCAATATCCGTTCCAGCGCCGAGCTGGCCCAGGAAATCGCCAACCCCGCAGCGCAGAAGAACATCACCGACATCATCAGCCAGGTGGACCGCATGTCGCGCTGGGTGCGTGACCTGCTGGTGTCGTTGCGCCCGGTCAGCGACGAGGCCGAGGCTGTGGACCTCGTAGCGGCCATCGAGGATACCCATCTGGCATTCGTCCAGCAGATCGCGCGCAATGGTGTGCGGTTCCATTTCGAAGGGCCTGACGCGCAGTGGGTGGCCAGCCAGCCGCTACAGCTCACGCAGATTCTCAATAGCCTGTTCTCCAATGCCCTGGAGGCCATGCCAGCGGGTGGCATGCTGACTGCGCAGGTCAATGTGCAGGAGGGCCAGCGTGCCGAGTTCGTGCTCACCGACACTGGCAAGGGCATGAGCCAACAACAGGAACGGATGGTGTTCAAGCCGTTCTTCACCACCAAGCAGGGTGGCCTCGGTGTAGGCCTGGCCCTGGTCAAGCGCATCATGGAACGTTTTGGCGGCTCGGTCAGCCTGAGCAGCCGCGAAGAGGAAGGAACCCGCGTCAGCCTTACATTCAATATCGCAGCGGGAGGGGACCATGGAGCACAGCATCCTGGTAGTCGAGGATGATGAAATCCTCGCCGACAACATTCGCACCTACCTCAGCCTCAAGGGCTACGAGGTTACCGTTTGCCACAGCGCGGAGCTGGCGCTGGAGCAGATCAAGCGGGCCCAGCCCGATGCGGTGCTGACCGACAACTCGCTGCCGGGCATGAGCGGGCATGACCTGCTGCGTACCCTGGTGGCACAGGTGGCGGACTTGAAAGTGATCATGATGACCGGCTACGGCAATGTCGAAGATGCCGTGCAGGCGATGAAGGAGGGCGCGTTCCATTACCTGACCAAGCCTGTGGTACTGGCCGAGCTCAAGCTGACCCTGGACAAGGCCCTGGCCGCCGAGCGCATGGAGCGCACGCTGTCGTTCTACCAGGAACGCGAGGCGCAGAAGTCCGGGCTGCAGGCGCTGATTGGCGAGTCGCCGGTGATGCTCACGCTCAAGCACACCCTGCGCCAGGTGCTCGATGCCGAACGGCGCATGGCCAGCGACGACCTGCCACCAGTGCTGGTCGAAGGCGAGACCGGCACCGGCAAGGAGCTGGTGGCCCGTGCCCTGCATTTTGACGGCTCGCGCAGCAAAGGGCCGTTCATCGAGTTCAATTGCGCCTCGATCCCTGCCAACCTGCTGGAGGCTGAACTGTTCGGCCACGAGAAGGGCGCGTTCACCGATGCCAAGGAGCGCCGGGTGGGCCTGGTAGAGGCTGCCGATGGCGGCACCTTGTTCCTTGACGAGATCGGCGAGATGGACCTGGTGCTGCAGGCCAAGCTGCTCAAGTTGCTGGAAGATCGAAGCATCCGACGGATTGGTGCAGTGAAGGAGCGCAAGGTCGACCTGCGGGTGATCAGCGCTACCAACTGTAACCTGGAGCAGATGGTGCAGCAGGGCAAGTTTCGCCGCGACCTGTTCTTCCGTCTGCGTATCATCGCCCTGAAGGTGCCGCGCCTGTATGCCCGTGGGCAGGACATTCTGTTACTGGCAAGGCATTTTCTGGCCCACCATGGCCGGCGGTATGGCAAGCCGAACCTGCGTTTTTCTGCCGAAGCAGAAAGCTTGATGCTTGGTTACAGCTGGCCCGGTAATGTGCGCGAATTGCGCAACATGCTGGAGCAGACCGTGTTGCTGGCGCCGAACGAGGTGGTGCAGGCGCATCAGCTGAACCTGTGCATGACGTTGATTGACGAGCCATTGGTGCAGCAGCCAGCGCCGGTGATGTTCGAAATGCCGCGACACGAGCCGGAGCCCGGTACCAGCCTGCCGGACATGGAACGTGACCTGGTGTGCAAGACCCTGGACCGCACTGACTGGAATGTGACCAAGTCAGCACGAATGCTTGGGCTGTCGCGGGACATGCTGCGTTACCGGATCGAGAAACTGGGATTGACCCGGCCTGACAAGCGTCAGTGGTAATCATGGCCATGCGAGGCACTGGTGAGAGCGGCCTTGTGCGGCGAAAGGGCCGCGCAAGGCCCAGATTTCAACCGGCCCGCGTCATCAGGGGTTACCTGTGCTCGTGCCGCTATTGCCCTGATGACCGGTCCCCTCCGAACCACTCCCATCCATACCCGGGAGGTCGCGGTTGTCGTTCTGCTTCGCCGGCGGGCTTTGCGGGTCGTTACCCTGAATGCGCGGGTCGGTATCCCGTGGCATGGGTTTCTCGATCGGGTTGAGGGTGCTGTCCACGCCCGGCCGTGGCGCCGGGTTGTGCGGGTCGTCGGGGTAAGTCGGGCCAGTGCCGGCGGCCAGGGCCAATGGCGAGGCGAGCAGGGCAATCAGCAGGATGCTTGAACGGGGCATGGCAGGCTCCTTTGCTTCGGGTGGGTCTCATGTTTTCCTTCGGCCCTACCCAAAGCATCCTAGTGCCATGGCCCCGATCAACGGTTACACCACCAGCGACAGCAACATGATGAAGATGATGCCGACGATGGACAGGATCGTCTCCATCATGCTCCAGGTCTTGAAGGTTTCTGCCACGGTCATGTTGAAGTATTGCTTCACCAGCCAGAAGCCGGCGTCGTTCACATGCGACAAAATCAGCGAGCCAGCACCGGTAGCCAGTACCAACAGCTCACGGTTCACCCCAGGTACCAGGTCGATCACCGGTGCGACGATACCTGCACCGGTGATGGTGGCGACGGTAGCGGAGCCTGTGGCGATGCGGATCACCGCGGCTACCAGCCAAGCCAGCATGATCGGTGAAATTTCTGCCTGCACGGCCATTTGCCCGATTACATTGCCCACGCCGGTGTCCACCAGCATCTGCTTGAACCCACCGCCAGCGCCTACGATCAGTACGATGGCGGCGGTCGGTGCCAGGCTCTGGTCGAGCATTTTCATGATCTGCTGGCGGTTGAAGCCGCGGGCTGAGCCGAAGGTATAGAAGGCCAGCAGCAGGGCGGCGAGCAGGGCGGTGATCGGGTGGCCGATCAGGTCCATCCACTGGCGCACGATGTGCTCGGCGGGTAGCACCACGTCGGCAAAGGTTTTCAGCAACATCAGCGCCACCGGCAGCAGTACGGTGATCAGGGTGATGCTGAAGCTTGGCAGGTTGCCCTGGTCGGACTCCTTGGCGATCTGGTCCATCAGCTCCTGCGACGGGTTACCCGGTATGTAGCGGGAAATGAAGTTACCGAACAGCGGACCGGCGATGATCGCGGTGGGCAACGCAACGATCAGGCCATAGAAGATGGTTTTGCCGATATCGGCGTGGAAAATGCCGATCGCCAGCAATGGGCCTGGGTGCGGCGGCACCAGGCCGTGCACAACCGACAGGCCGGCCAGTAGCGGAATGCCGATTTTCACCAGCGACACCCCGGAGCGCCTGGCGACGATGAACACCAGTGGGATCAGCAGCACGAAGCCGATTTCGAAGAACAGCGGGATGCCCACCAGGAACGCGGCGAACATCATCGCCCAATGCACGTTCTTCTTGCCGAAGGCGCGGATGAGGGTTTGCGCGATCTGGTCGGCGCCCCCGGAGTCGGCCATCAGCTTGCCGAGCATGGTGCCCAGGGCGAGCACGATACCGACAAAGCCGAGCACGCCGCCAAAGCCGTCCTGGAACGATTTCATGACCTTGGCCACGGGCATGCCGGAGGTCAAGCCAAGGAAGCCGGCCGCGAGGGTGAGGGCGACGAAGGGGTGGACCTTGAAGTGGGTGATCAGCAGGATCAGCCCGACGATGGTAACCAGCGCGTCGAGCAGCAGGAAGGTATCAGTAGCCAGTCCGAACATGGTGTGAAGGCCTCGGTCTTATCGTTGTTTTGGGCGTAGCTTTTTGGATCTTTTCCCGCATTCACGGGGCAGGGTAGCGCTGTCTTGGGTGAGACGGAAAAACCGCCAGGGTCAGGCGGTCTGCGCCAGGCCCGGCTCACCGCAGCGCTTTAGCCAGCGGTCCACCGCTTCGGCCAATGCTTCGATGGGTTGGGTGGCGTCCAGTGCCAGCGTCAGTGGCTCGCCGCGTGGCGACTCCAGGGCAGCGAACTGGCTGTCGATGAGGCTGGCCGGCATGAAGTGCCCGGGGCGGGCCAGCACGCGTTTTTCGGCCTCGGCAGGCGTCAGTTCGAGGAACACGAACACCAGCCCAGGCATGGCATCGCGCAGGGTGTCGCGGTAGCGGCGCTTGAGTGCCGAGCACGTCAGGATCGGGCGCTCACCCGCCTGGGTGGTGGTTTGCAGCTCTTCGCCAAGGCGCACCAGCCATCCGGCACGATCGCTGTCGTCCAGCGGGATGCCAGCGCTCATCTTGCGGATGTTTTCGGCAGGGTGGAAAGCGTCGCCTTCTATCAGGCGGCCGCCGCTTCTGGCAGCGATGGCGGCGCCGATGCAGCTCTTGCCGCAACCGGCCACGCCCATCACCACAATGGCGGACAGGGGAGAATTCATCAGTACCTCCTGCGGGGTGAGATAGCGCTGTCTCGCTGTTGACGAGCAGCCACCTCCCCGGTGTTATTGGTCTTGTCCTTACGCAGTATGGACGCCTGGCGGCACACGCGTGGTGGCTGCTACCAAAGATTACATTGCCTGCGTCCTGAGACAGCGCTACCTTAGTGGCCGTTCCCTATCCTTGCAAGTAGTAAAATTACAACATCCATGTCCCGCATCGGCTCCCGCACTACAGGTCGTCCCACCCTGGCTGAAGTTGCCAGGCTTTCCGGGGTTTCCCCGATTACCGCTTCGCGCGCGTTGCGCGGGGTCAGCACGGTTGCGCCAGAACTGGTGGAAAAGGTCGTCGCCGCAGCAGCGAACCTCGGCTATGTGGCCAACCCGGCGGCCCGGGCGCTGGCCTCGGCGCGCAGCCAGTCGGTGGTGGTGTTGATCCCGTCACTGTCAAACCAGCTGTTCATCGACACCCTGGAGGCCATCCACGAGGTCATGCGCCCGCGTGGGCTCGAGGTGCTGATCGGCAACTATCACTACGACCTTGCCGAAGAAGAGAACCTGATCCGCAATTACTTGGCGTACCAGCCCTGCGGCATGCTGCTGACCGGTTTCGAGCGTAGCGATGCCGCACGGCAGATGCTGGCTGCCAGCGGCGTGCCGTGCGTGCACATGATGGAGCTTAACGGTGAGCCAGGCGCGTTGTCGGTCGGTTTCTCGCAGCAGCAGGCCGGGCGCGCTGCGGCCCGGCACTTGATCGAGCGTGGGTGCAAGCGCCTGGGATTCATTGCTGCGCAGCTCGACCCTCGGGTGATGCAGCGTGCCGACGGCTTCCGCCAAGCGTTGGCCGAAGCCGGCCTGCAGGCCGCCGAGCTGGAAGTGTTGGCGCCGGAGCCTTCATCGATTGCCTTGGGCAGCGCGCTGTTCAGTCAGCTGATGCAACAGGCGCCGGATGTCGACGGTATCTTCTTCTGTAATGACGACTTGGCCCAGGGCGCGGTGCTACAGGCCTTGCGCCAAGGGGTGGAGGTGCCACGCCAGGTGGCGATGGTGGGGTTCAACGACCTGCCAGCTTCGGCGCACATGGTGCCGCGGCTGACCTCGATTCGCACACCACGGGCTGCCGTTGGTCGGGGCGCGGCGCAGGCGCTGTTGGCGTTGCTCGATGGCAAGCGGGTGACGCATGCACAGCAGGACCTGGGCTTCGAGCTGATGGTGCGGGAAAGCTCCTGATTCAAGAGCTGGCAAGGCGGCTCCGACGGGAACCCGCCAGCCTCTGAATCAACTGCCAAGTCATGAGAATGTAGTAATCACAAAGTGATAGCACTGTGCTTGCACGGCGCTAACGGCGATCTATGCTCAGGACACCGCGCAAAAAGGAGCCCGGCGTCATGTTCGATTTCCATCGCAAATCTGATTTGGTAGAAATCCAGCGCAGCCAACAGGCATTGGCCAATGCACAAGCCAAACTGGCGGCAATCAGCCGGTCGATGGCGATGATCGAGTTCGCCCCCGATGGCACCATCCTTGATGCCAACGAGCGTTTCTGTCAGGCCATGGGCTACAGCGTCGATGAACTGCGGGGCAAGCACCACCGGCTGTTCTGTGAGCCGGACTACGCCAAAAGCGCCGAGTACCAGCAACTGTGGCGCGAACTCGGGCAGGGCAAAGCCATCAGCGGTACTTTTGAGCGCATCGACAAGGCCGGCCGCGAGGTCTGGCTGGAAGCCAGCTACATGCCGGTACTGGATGAGCAGCGCCAAGTCACCAGCGTGATCAAGGTGGCATCCGACATCAGCCAGCGGGTGGTGCTGGAGCACGAAAGCGAAAGCCTGCTCAAGGCCATCAGCCGTTCCATGGCAGTGATCGAGTTCACCCCGCAAGGCCGGGTGATCAAGGCCAACCAGAACTTCCTCGACACCATGGGCTACCGCCTCGATGAAGTGGTTGGCCGCCACCATGGGCTGTTCTGCCTGGCGCATGAACGTGAGTCGGCCGAGTACCGTGGGTTCTGGGCTTCGCTGAACCGTGGCGAGTACCACTCGCACCGCTTCGAGCGCGTCAACAAGCAAGGCCAGACCGTGTACCTCGAAGCGTCCTACAACCCGATCTTCGACAGCAAGGGCCGCCTGTACAAAGTGGTCAAGTTCGCCAGCGACATCACCCACCAGGTCTGCACCCAGCAAAGCGCTGCAGACGCTGCCCATGCCAGTTCGGTGCAGACCGACGCCTGCGCGCGCAAGGGTACCGAAGTGGTGCAGCAGACGGTGCAGGTGATCGAGCAGATTTCCCAGGAACTGAACGACGCCGCGCGCAGCATCGATGCGGTGAGCAAGCAGTCGGATGTGATCGGGCAGATCGTGCTGACCATTCGCGGCATTGCCGATCAGACCAACCTGTTGGCCCTTAATGCAGCGATCGAGGCAGCCCGTGCCGGCGAGCACGGGCGCGGCTTTGCCGTGGTGGCGGACGAGGTGCGAAGCCTGGCCGCGCGAACCAGCAAGGCCACCCTGGAAATTGTCGATGTGGTTCGGCAGAACCACGACCTGTCGCTATTGGCCGTGGCCAGCATGCAGTCGAGCCTGAACCGCACCTGTCACGGCGTGGCATTGGCCAATGAGGCCGGTACGGTAATCATGGAAATTCAGCAAGGCTCGCGGCACGTCGTGGATGCCATCAGCCAGATCAGCTCGACGCTGCAATTGCATTGAGCGCATCGCGCATCTCGTCAAGCAATGCCTGCAGGCTGGTTTGCAGTTGCGCGCGCTGTTCGACAGTCGGTAAGCCCTGTGCGTGGGCGCGTTCGATGGCTTCGCAGTCGTTGACTACGGCGCGCACCCTGATCATCTTGGCGCCGCCCTTGATGCGATGGGCCAGGGTGTGCACAGCCTCATCAGGTGCGTCGTCAGCCAGTGCGCTCAAGGCGGCCAGGTCTTCTCCCACGCTGATCGACAGTTGTTCGAGCAAATGCCGCGTCAACTGTTCGTCGCCCTGGGTCAGGTGGCGCAATTCGGCCAGGTCGAACCCGGTGTGGCGTGGTGTCGGCGACTGCTGTTGAGGGTGGACTTGTGGGAGATGGTTCTTGAGTGCACGCAGGCCAATCGGTTTGAACAGGCATTCGTCCATGCCGCTGGCCAGGCAGCGGGCACGCTCCTCGGCCTGGGCGTTGGCGGTCACGCCAATAATCCGGCTTGCAGGCAGGTCGCGTTCACCCTCCAGGGCGCGAATGCGCCGGGTGAGTTCGTGGCCGTCCATGACCGGCATGCTGCAATCGGTAATCACCAGGTCGAAGCGCGCGGCCTGCCAGTGTGCCAGGGCGATTTCGCCATTCTCCGCCAAGGTCACGCGATGGCCCAAGGTATTCAGTTGTCGCTCCAGCAACAACAAGTTGGCAGGGTAGTCGTCGACCACCAGAATATTCAGCGGGCCACTGCTGCTCTCTTGTGCCGGCAGGTCTCGTTCGGCCTGTGTCGGTGCAGTGCAGGTGGGCAGTTGCAGGTTGACTTGGACCCGGGTACCGACGCCCTCGACGCTCTGCAGGGTCAAGGCGCCGCCCATCAATTCGACCAGGGTACGGCTGATGACCAACCCCAGGCCTGCACCCTGGCGGGTTCTTGGGCCCTCGGCCTGAACGAAGGCATTGAACAGCCGGGCCTGGTCGGCGGGGCTGATGCCGATGCCTGTGTCGCGCACATTCAGTGTGATGGCCAGCATGCCGTGGTCGGCAACGTTGGGCAACAGCAGGCTCGCCTGCACTTCACCACGGTTGGTGAACTTGATGGCGTTGCTGATAAGGTTGGACAGAATCTGCTTGAGCCGCAGCGGATCAGCCAGCACCCAGACCGGTTCTGCGGGCATTTCGCCGTGCAGATGCAGGCTTTTGGCCCGTGCATTGCCTTCGAACACCCGCAGCGTGGAGCGCACCAGCTCCACGAGGTCGGTGGGCACTGGCTGCAGGCTGATATGCCCGGATTCGATACGGGAAATGTCGAGGATATCGCCAATCAGCTCGAGCAGGCCAATGGCCGAATCGTGTGCGGTTTGCAAGGTCTGGGTGTCACACCGGCCGCCGCGGCTGTCCACCAACGCCATTTCCAGCAGACCGATCACGGCATTCATCGGGGTACGGATTTCATGGCTCATGGTGGCCAGGAAGGTGCTTTTGGTCTGGCTGGCCTGTTCGGCGTCATCCTTGGCCTGGCGCAGCTGTTCAAGCAGCCCGCGGCTCAGTGCCAGCTGTGCCTGCAGCGCGTGCTGAGCATCGGTACGCTGGTTGATCAGCTTGCGCAGGTAGCTGTTCCAGAACACCACCCCGGCCAGCAGCAGGGCCGACAGTACCAGCACCTGCAAGGCCAGGGTGCGGTAGTCGCGCCATGGGCTGTCACTGACCAGGGTGCTGGTGCGCCAGCGGTTGATCAGTTGGTCAAGCTCTTCGGGCGGAATGCTCAGCAGTGCCTTGTCGAGGATGGCTTGAAGCTGGGGCTGGTCGGCGGCGACGGCGAATGCGGCAATGGCCGGTTGGTCGTCGAGCACGCTGGCGATGCGCAAGCGGCCCTTGAACACGTGGCTGATGTAGTAGGCCGCATTGATTTGGTTGCTCAGTGCCGCGTCGGCGTTGCCATTGACCACCGCCTCCATCAGGCCGAGCGGGTTGTCCACTTCGATCAGGCTGGCCTGCGGGTAGCGTTGCTGCAACATGGCCCGCTGCGGTGAGCCGCGCACCAGGGCAATGCGCTGGCCGTTCGAGGCCATGGCCTGTACAGGCGATGCCTGGTCGCTGCGGGTGACCAGCACCCGTGGGCTGACCAGGTAGGGGCGGGTAAAGCGCAGTTGCTTCACGCGCTCCGCGCCATAGCCGAGGGCACCGATCATCAGTGCATCGCCTCGCTTCAGGCGTTCAACCATGGCGTAGGCCGACGTGCTTTCGATGGGGTTGAAGTGCAGCCCTGTACGCAACCCGATCTGCTTGAGTAGGTCGAGAGTAATGCCGCTGGGGTGATGCTGGGCGTCGTTGAAAGTCAGTGGCGCCAGCGAAGTATTGATCAACACGTTAACGGTGGGGTGCTCGGCGATCCAGGCTTGTTCTTCGGCACTGAGGGCGCTCAGGTGACGCTGCAGTAGCAGGCTGGTGTTGCCGCTGCTCCAGCGGCGCAGAATGTTCAGGCGCTCGCTTTCGCTGATGCGCGCCAGCGCCTTGTCGACCAGTTGCAGCAAGCGCGAGTGGTCGTTGGCCACGGCGAAGGCGAAGACCTCGGGGGGTACATGGGAAAAATGGTCGACTTTCAACGCGCCCTGAAAGCTTTTCCCGATACTGAAATCGGTGCTGAGGGCATCGCCCAGGTAGGCGTCTGCCTCACCCAGCTCGACCGCCGCAAGCCCAGCCAGCGTGGAACGGTACAGGCTCAACTGTGCCTTGGGGTAGAGGCTGCGAACGCTGCTGGCTGGCAAGTAGTGATCGACCATGGCCAGGCGCATGCCGGCGAGGTCGGGCGTGCTTTTCAAGCTGCGCCCTTCTCGGGTGACGATCACCGGCAGGTCGTCAGCGTAGGGGGTACTGAGGCTGAGCTGAGCATCTGCCGCCTCGAAGCCGTTGGAGCTGCCGAGCAGGTCGATGCGGCCATCACGCAAGGCGGTGATTGCCTCGTGGCGGCTGTCGAAGCGACGTACTTCGATGGCTATGCCAAGCTGTTCGCCGATGATGCCGGCGTAGTCGGCGCTCAGGCCCTCATAGTCTTGTTGGCTGACATTGATTTCAAACGGCGGGTAGTCGGGGCGCGAAGTGCCCAGTACCAGGCGTTGACGTTGTTGTAGCCAGTGGCGGTCGTCGGCGGACAGCGTTAGCGGGGCGGCGGCGCTGACCGAGCGGGCCAGCAGTTGGCGGGGTTCGCTGCTGGCCAGCAGCGCACTAGCGTTGGCCAGGCCGATGGCCAAAAGGGCGCTCGCCAGCAGCTGCTTCATGGTAGTCGGGTGCTCAAAGGACGCTGTTACGCTTGGCCAGGTCGACCATTTCAACCAGTGATTCAGTCTTGAGCTTTTCCATGATTCGGCCCCGGTAGGTGCTGATGGTCTTGGCGCTGAGGTTCATGCAGGTGCCGATATTCTTGTTGTTTTCACCGCGCGCCAGGCGCCGCAATACTTCCATTTCGCGGTTGGAGAGGCTGGCCAGGCGTACTGGCTCGCTTTCCAGCGAATTGCTGTTGACCGACATCTGTGGAAAGGTTGAATAGCCCTTGACCAGGGCCTTGAGGGCAAACAGCAGCGCTTCGTGGTCCTCTTCCTTGGTGACGAAGGCGCCGATCCCGGCATCCAGGCAGCGGCGCACATACAGGTCGGTGGCCTGGCCAGTCAGCACCATGATCTTCGGCGCCGGCTCCAGACACTGCAGGCGCTTGATGACTTCCATGCCGTCCAGGCCAGGCAGGCCGATATCGAGAATGACCACGTCCGGGCGCAGCCTGCGAGCCTCCTGAGCCACTTCACTGCCATCGCCAACTTCGCCGACTACATGGAAGCGCTCGCGTTCGAGCAGTAGGCGCAGCGACAGCCGGACGATGGGGTGGTCGTCGACGATCAGCACGGTTGTCATGTGGAAAACTCCTGTAGGGATGTGGTCCGCTTCCTGGATCACTCAGGAATACGTCTGCAAGTGGGGTTGTCGGAAGCGCTGCACGATACGACCATTCCCGAAGTTTGGTAATGCCGAGTATAGAAGTGTTGAGATTTCCCGTGCCTGCTGTTGAAAAACCCTACAAAAAACAAGAAAGACATCACTGCTGACAAGGCAGTGATGTCGGTTATTTGCGGTGGTTCAGGCGCAGGCAGCGTGCGATTTGTTTACGCGCAGGGTGGAAGCGGGGTTGTTGGTCAATGCCTGGCCGACCCGCGTCGGGCGGGCCACCAGCTGACCGGTGCAATTTGGGCAACGGCCTTGGAAGCGGGTTTCGGCACAGCTACGGCAGAATGTGCATTCGAAAGAGCAGATCATAACGTCGGGGTTGTCACCCCTCAGGTCGGTATCGCAGCACTCGCAGTTGGGGCGTAATTCCAGCATGGGCATGGCTCCTGTTCGCAGGCGGGAACCGGCAGTCTGCTATGCCCGAGGCAAGGCTGGCAATGTTCAGTCGCCAGGGCGATACAGGTGGGCGTGCCCGGCACGGTACAAGGCCGATTCGGCGAATGGCGTATCCCCCAGAACGTGGCCTACCAGGATCAGCGCCGTGCGCCGAAAGCCCTTGCTTGCCACGCGTTCGACGATATCGCCGAGGTTGCCGCGTACCCAGTCCTGGTCTGGCCAGGTGGCGCGATGCACCACCGCTACCGGGCAGTGTGCGCCGTAGTGCGGCAGCAGTTCATCGACAATGCGCGAAAGGTGTTTGACCCCCAGGTGAATCGCCAGCGTGCTGCCGTGGCGCGCCAGGTCGCCCAGTTGCTCGCCAGGCGGCATGGGCGAGCTGTCGCCATAGCGGGTGAGGATCACGGTCTGTGCCACTTGAGGCAAAGTCAGTTCGCAGCCGAGCAGGGCAGCGCTGGCCGCCGTGGCAGTCACTCCCGGGATGATCTGGTAATCGATGCCCAGTGCTTGCAGGTGGCGGATCTGCTCGCCGATGGCGCCGTACAAGCTGGGGTCGCCGCTATGTACGCGGGCTACATCCAGCCCCCGTTCGTGTGCGCTTTGCATGGCCGCGATAATCTGCTCCAGATGCAGTTCGGCGCTGTTGATCACGGCCTCGGCCTGATGGCCTTCGAGCACGGCAGCGGGCACCAGTGAGCCGGCATAAATGATCACCGGGCATTGGCGAATCAGCCGTTGGCCCTTGACCGTGATCAGTTCTGGGTCGCCAGGGCCGGCGCCGATGAAGTAGACGGTCATGGAAAGTCCTTGCAAGAAATAGGGTATGAAACGTCAGCCGGCCAGGGCGAGGGTCGCCGGGCCTAGTACCTTGCGTGGCAGCAGCAACCTAGCCGTGCCCAGTTGTTGGCTGGCCAGGGCCAGTGCCGCACTCTCGGCCACGCCCCAACAGCCGCTGTGGGCATAGGCTGTGGCTGAGCGGTGGCTGAGCAACGGCTCATAGGCTTGGAGTTGCGCGCTATGGTACAGCACCAAGGGCAAGGCCAGGCGTGCGGCCAGTTGCTGCAGGCCGGCTTCGTCGGCCTTGAGGTTGATGCTGGCAATGCCGCGCAGGTCGGAAAGCGCCAGGCCCTGGCTAGCCAGGGCTTGGTGCAGCAGGGTTTGCAGGGTATCCGCCGGGCAACCCCGGCGGCAGCCCAAGCCAGCGTAGAAAGCCGGCATCAGGCCTCGCTGGAGCGGCGGAACAGCCACGCACTGAGCAGGCCCAAGGCCACCCAGAAGGCAGCGTTGGTCAGCCAGGAGGCCATCTTGAACTGCGTCTCCAGTGCTTCGGGGGCCAGGCTTTCATGGACTTCAGGCTGTGGCGCACCGATCACATGGGGGATAACCAGCAGCACGGCGCCCAGCGCCTTCAGCAGCCAGTGGCGGGCGAACACCAGCAAGGCCAGGCCAAGGGCGGTGGCGCTGGCCGTGCCAATCCACCAGGCCTGGCGTTGCCCCAGGTCGGCGGCAGCAGTGCCGGGCAGTTCCGGTGGCAACCCCAACGTTGGGGCCAGACAGAACACGGCGAAACCGGCCAGGCCCCACAAGGCGCCAGTGCTGACGCGCTTCGGCTCGCGCAGGCCATACAGTGCGGCGAGGATCAGGGCAAAGCCCACCGCCACCACCAGGTTGCCACCGGTGGTGGACAGCACGCGCTGCCAGCCGTCTTCTGGTGACCAGGCTTCGGCGCTGTGTTCATGAGCGCCCTCATTGCCGCCATGTTCGTGTTGTGCGGCCGGGGCCGAGGACTCGTAGGTTTCCGCTTCGAGAATCAGCGGGGCGACCCAAAAGCTTTGCAGCAAGGTCAGCAACAGGGCCGCAAGCAACCCGCTGAAACCCGCAGTGCGGGCAATGCGCGTGATCATCAGGCGTACTCAGTGGCAGGGGAAGGCGGCGCTGTGGCGGGTGTCGTGGGCGGCGTTGTGCACGGCCTCGATGTGCGAGAAGCCGGCGAAGTACACCAGGCACAGGCCTAACAGGCTGGCGCCGACGGCGATGACTACGCGCTGGCTGAGGGTGACGGGTGTGGCAAGGCTGTGCTGCTTGGCGCTGGTGACGGGCATGACGCGTTCCTCTGCTTTTTAGTGAGCAACGGGCGAGCGCGGCAGCCCCGGGCGGGGTCGCCCAGGGGAATGCAACAGCGCCCGCCCACCGCGGGGTGTTCATGAACGCCAGGCCGGTCTCCGGGCTTGCGAGGAAGAGCAGGGCTCCTGGAACACGTCACCTTCCCATGCCGTACTACGAGGCACAGTGGTACAGACGCTTCACTCGCTTACCGTTGCGGGGGCAGCACCGGCATTGTCCGGCCCTGCTGGAGGGCCTGCGACGCACCGGTTTCCCGTTTCACCCCCTATGAGGGCACCTGAACGTGAGGCATAAGGAGAGCATGGGGCGGGCTTGGCGTCAATCTGTGGGTGCATCTGCCTTCCACCCATTTCAGGCTTGCGCGGGTTCCTGCCGGACGGCGCTATCCCTGCAGCAGTACCGTAGAAATCTACGCAGTTCGAACATCGCGGCCAGACTCACGCTGGGCCACCAGCGCGCGAATGCGCGGGATCAGGTCCTGCCCGTACTCGACCGCATCACGCAATTGGTCAAAACCGCGGAACAGGAAAGTGCTCACCCCAAGCTCGTAGTAAGCCAATGCGGCCTCTGCCACCTGCTCTGCAGTCCCCACCAGCGACGTAGAGTTACCGGCACCGCCACCCAGCGCGGCAATCTCGGTCCACAGCCGGGTGTCATGCACTTTGCGCTGGCTGGCCAGCTGCACCAGACGCTCGGAGCCGGCATTGCTCTTGCCGAAGTTCTTCTCGCGGCGGTTGCCCTGGTGGATGCCGATCCGCGCCTGGGCGTCGGCCAGAATGCGCTCGGCACGGCCCCAGGCCTCGGCCTCGGTAGCGCCCAGAATCGGCCGCAACGACAGGCTGAAGCGAATATGCTTTTCGCGTCCGTAGCGGGCGGCGGCCTTGCGCACTTTGGCGATGCGTTCGCGTACCTGTTCCAGCGGTTCGCCCCACATCATGTACACATCGGCGTGTTTGGCGGCCACTTCGACGGCCGCATCAGAGGCGCCAGAGAAATAGATCGGCAAATGCTGCACTGGCTTGACCAGGGTCAGGTTGTCTTCGACGCGGTAATGTGTGCCCTGGTGGTCGAACGGTTCATGGCGAGTCCAGGTGTCACGCAGTACCTGCAGGTATTCGTCTGTGCGCGCATAACGGGCATCCTTGTCCAGGAAGTCGCCATCGCGCTGCAGGTCGCCGCTGTCGCCGCCGGTAATGACGTTGATCGAGGCACGGCCACGGCTCAGCTGGTCAAGGGTGGCGAACTGGCGGGCGGCGAAGGTCGGGGCCTGGAAGCCAGGGCGGTGGGCTACCAGCAGGCCGATGCGCTCGGTGAGGGCGGCCACATAGCTGGCCAGAATCAACGAATCCGGCGCGCTGGTATTGACTGCCAGCAGCGCTTTGTCAAAGCCACCATACTCTTGGGCCTGGGAGAAGGCTTTGATGAACTCCAGGTCGACCAGCGGGCCGCGTGCTGCCTGTGACTCGCTGCTTTCCTGCGGGCCGATGAGGCCGATGAATTCGAGGCTCATGGAACAGAACTCCTTGTCGTGATGGGCTCAGGCAACCGCTGTCTGGGTGCGGCGCAGTGTGTTGCGGTTTTCCGGCACGTCGAGGCCGAAATGGTCTCGCAGGGTTGTACCGGCATACGTCTGGCGTACCAGGCCTCGCGCCTGCAGCAGCGGCACCACCTGCTCGGTGAAATACTGCAGGCCGTCGGGTAGCAGCGAGTTGATGATGAAACCGTCGGCCGCGCCGTTTTCGAACCAGTGCTGCAGGGCATCGCCAACCTGTTCCGGGGTACCGACGAAGTCCCGGCGTGGACGCGAGAAACGCAGCGCCAGCTCGCGCAAGGTCAGGCCTTCATCACGGGCCAGCTGCTTGAGTTGGTCCGAGGTGCCCTTGTGGCTGTCATTGCCCAGCGTGCCGAGGTCGGGGAAGGGCGCATCCAAGTCATGGTGGCTGAAGTCGTAGTCGTTGAACGGCCGGCCAAGCGCAACCAGGGCATCTTCGATGCTTACCAGGTCCACGGCTTGCTGATAACGCTGTTCGACCTCCTCGGCGTCGCGGCCGACGATCGGGCGTATGCCGGGCAGGATGAACAATGCATCCGGATCACGGCCATGGCGCGCGGCACGCTGCTTGAGGTCCTGATAGTAAGCGTGGGCATCGTCGAACGATTCCGGGTTGACGAAGATGGCGTCGGCGTTTTGCGCGGCGAAGTTGCGACCCTCTTCCGACACGCCTGCCTGGAAGATCAGTGGCTGGCCCTGGGGCGAGCGCTGGATGTTCAGCGGGCCCTTGACCTTGAAGAACTCACCCTGGTGGCCGAGGGTGTGCAGTTTGGCCGGGTCGAAGAACTGTCCGCTTTGCTTGTCGCGGGTAAAGGCGTCGTCTTCCCAGGAGTCCCACAGCCCTTTGACCACCTCTACGTGCTCGCGCGCAATTCGGTAACGCACGGCATGCGGCGGGTGTTCAGCCTTGCCGAAGTTGTCAGCAGTACCGGAAAGCCAGGAAGTCACCACGTTCCAGCCCGCGCGCCCACCGCTGATCAGGTCCAGCGAGGCGAACTGACGTGCTACCTGGAAGGGCTCGGTGTAGCTGACCGTGACCGTGGCCACCAGGCCGATGTGTTCGGTTACCGCAGCCAGCGCCGAGAGGATGGTCAGCGGCTCGAAACGGTTGAGGTAGTGAGGACTGGAGCGGGCGTGGATGTGCAGGCTGTCGGCAATGAAGGCGAAGTCGAACGTTGCCGCCTCCGCCAGTTTTGCCTGATGTTTGTAGAAACCGAAATTGACACTGGCATCGGCCAATGCATCGGGGTGGCGCCATTCGCCCCAGCCGTGGCCGACGCCATGGATCATGGCGCCCAGGCGGATCTGTCGTTTGCTCATCGGAATACCTGCGGGTTGTGCTGCAAATGGAGTCGATACGGCCTTGAAACTCAGCCGCGGCGGAGGTCGGTACAGGCCACAAGAACGCGGTCAGTTCTGGTAATCCAGTCCCTCCCGATCCAGCTGGCGTATCAGCGCATCCCAATGCCGCTGGATCCCTTCCCCCAGCCCATCGGAAAACCGCTTCGACTGCTCATGCACCTTGGCAATTGCTGCCGGCGCCGCGTACAGCAGTTGGTCGTTGCCCCCTGCCTGCGCCGCCACCTGGATGTTGCAGGCCCGCTCCAGCCCGTGCAGCTCGCGGAAGGCATGCTCGACGCTGATTCCCCCGGTCAGCAGGCCATGGTTGCGCAGGATCAGGATATTGCTGTCGCCCAGGTTGGCCACCAGCCGCTGCTGCTCGTCCAGGTCCAGGGCGACGCCTTCGTAGTCGTGGTACACCACGCGGCTGTAGTAGGCCAGGGCATGCTGCGAGATTGGCAGCAGGCCATCGCGTTGTGCCGACACTGCTGCGCCATCACGCGTGTGGGTGTGCAGCACGGCCTTGAGGTCGGGCCGCGCACGGTGAATGGCGCTGTGAATCACATAGCCGGCCTGGTTGATGCCCAGGCCCAGGGGATCATCGATGATCGTGCCATCTACATCGACCTTCACCAGGTTGGAGGCGGTGATCTCGTCGAACAGCAGGCCGAAGGCGTTGATCAGAAAGTGTTCGTCGGGCCCAGGCACGCGTGCCGAGAAGTGTGTGTAGATATGGTCGGTCCAGCGGAACAGGGCAGCCAGGCGATAGGCCGCAGCCAGCTTTACTCGCACCTCCCATTCTTCGGCGCTGACCCGTTGGCGCACGGTGTTTTCCTGGGGGGCGATGACAGACAATGCAGTCATGGTGTTCTCCAAAAAGTGTCGGTTCAGTAGCCGCGCTGGGTATCGACCAGGTTGTGCAGCGGTGCCTGTTCGCGGTAGCGGGCGAAGTTGTCGAGAAATGCGTCGAGCAAGGCCGGGTAGCCGTCCTCGGAAATCGCCGAGGTATGCGGCGACAGGAATACTCGCGGGTGCTGGTACAGCGGGTGCCCCGTCGGTAGCGGCTCCGGTTCGGTGACATCCAGGCTGGCGCGGCCGATCAGGCCACTGTCCAGGGCATCGAGCAGGGCTTGCTGGTTCAGCAGCCCGCCACGGGCGATGTTGATCAGGTGCAGGCCGGGCTTGGCCTGGGCCAGTACCTGGTGGTCGATCAGGCCACGGGTGGCAGGGGTGAGCGGGGCGGCGATGACCAGGTGATCGCTGCCGGCAAACAGCTGCTGCAGGTTGTCGACGCGCTGTACGCCCGGCACCTCGGCAATGGGTTGGCCTGGGCGATTCAGCGCCAGTACCTGCATGCCCAGGGCATTTGCCTTGCGCGCCAGGCTCTGGCCGATGCTGCCGAAGCCGAATATGCCCAGGGTACGGCCACGTACCGGGGCCAGCGGGGTCAGGCGCCAGTCGGCGTCTTTGACCCACAGGCCCGGTAGCTGCTTGGCGGCAGCGAGCACCAGAGCCAAGGCAAACTCGGCCACCTGCTCGGCATTGGCGCCGCGGCCACTGGTGACCGGCGGGCCCTGGAACACCCAGTCGGGGTAGAAGTCGATGCCCGAGGACACCACCTGCACCCAGCGCAATTGCCACGGCCAGCCGGCGGGCGGGGAATCCACTCGGTTACCGCGTACATTGACCGGGCGCAGGATGAAGACGTCGGCAGGGATGTCCAGCTGCAGCTGGGTAGGTGCGATATCGACCACCTCGTGGTCAGGCAAGTGATCGCGCAGGTACTGGTTGGCCTGGGCGTCCAGCTGGCTGGCGATGATCGAGTGGCTCATGCTGCCACCTGCGCCAAGGCAGCACGGCCGACCTGGCCGAGTACAACGTCATCTTGAGGGGTGTGGATGCGGCTGCACAGCACATCGCGGTAGTGCCGCTCCAATGGGTTGCGCCGCGACAGGCCAGGGTTGCCGGCAGCCTCGATGGCCAACTCCACCGCCTGGATGGCATTGCGGCTGACCAGGTGCTTGAGCTGCCCGGCATGGCGCGGGTCGGTCTGCCCGCTGACGGCGGCGTTCAGCAGGCTCTGGTTGGCGAACAGCAGCGTGTCGATGCGTCCGACCACGTCCTGGAAACGCGCCAGGCTGGCCAGCGGTGCCCCCAGGTTGGACGGCGCCCGCTGGTTCAGGAACTGCACCAGCCAGTCACGTGCGGCCTGGGCCACACCGTCGTACAGTGCAGGCAGCAACACTGCCATCCACAGCAGGCCGGTGCTGTCGAGTTCGGGGCGTGGTGCGCTGGCCGGGCTGACGCTGACGGCATGCTCCAACGGGATCAGCACCTCGTCGAACTGCACTTCATGGCTGCAGGTGGCACGCATGCCCAGGTGGTCCCAGTCTTCGACGATACGGATGCCAGGGGTGTCCTTGTGTACCAGGAAGCCGCCTACGAGGGGGTCCTGGTCGTCGCTGCGGGCCCACACCAGGTACCAGCTCAGGCCATGGCTGCCGGTGGAGTAGATTTTGCGCCCGGACAACCGCCAGCCCTCGGCGGTGCGCCGAGCGGTGGTCGCCGGCAAGCCACCGCGTGCCGGTGTGCCCAGTTCCGGCTCGACGCGAAAGGCGTTGATCAGCGCGCCGTTGGCCACCGCGTCGCGTGCCACTTGCAGGCGCAGGTGCTCGGGCCAGCGATCCTCGTCCTGTAGGCGCAAGTGCTGCAGGTACTGCATCACCAGGATCAATGCGGTGGACGGGCAGCCTTTGCCGACGGCGGTGATCACCAGGCGTGCGCTGGCCAGGTCGGCCCCGCCACCGCCCAGGGCGCGCGGCACGGTGAAACTCAGCAGGCCGTGGCGGTGCAGCAGGGTGAAGTTGTCGACGGGGAACTGGCCGCTGCGGTCGTAGCGCTCGGCATTGCTGGCCAGGGCCTGGGTGAGTTCGGCTAGTGCGCTGGCGGAAGGGGGGTGACTCATGGGTATTCATCCCTGGAACACGGTGGGTTTCTAAGACCGTATTCGTATGGGTGAAGGCTGTAAAAGTCTTTTTTGTTCTATGCTAATTATCAGTTGTATGAATTAAAGTTGTTAGTTGTTATGCAATACTGGTATTTAATCGGGCTGCATTGCAGCCCATCGGGAACATGAGGCGTCTCCTAGACAGTGAACTGCGCCACGTTTTTACACTCACCCACACAACTGTTGCCCGGCCACCCGGCCAAACAGCTCCACCGGCTCCTGCAGGTTGCCCAGGTAGCGCGGGTGGAACAGCCACAAATCCACCTGGGGCTTGAAGTCCGTTACATTGACCACATCCAGCGCGTCCCGATGGCGGCTGTTCTGCAACAACGGCTCAGGCACGAGGCCAAGCCCCTGCCCATTGGCCACCAGCCCCAATTGCAACTCGGTACCAAAGGTCTCCAGGTTGATCGACAAGCTCAGCCCCTGTTCACTCAGGGCGCGCTGCAGCCCCGCGCGGAAGCCGCAGCCATCGGGGTTGAGCACCCAGCCACGGGTGTAGCAGTCCTTGAGCTTGAGGCTGCGCTTGCCGGTGCTGCCTTTGGCTGCAACTACCCGCAGTGGCATGCGTGCGATCGACTGGCTGGCGATGCCCTCGGGGAAGATCTTGCCCGGCGGGAACAGCGCAGCGGCAGCGTCGAGTTCGCCATTTTCCATGCGCGCGATCAGGCTGCTGCCCCAGCCGCTGGTGACCTGGGTGCGCAGGTCCGGGTAGGTTTCGCGGATTTGCGCCAGGGCATCGAGCAGCACCACATCACCCAGGGTTTGCGGCACGCCCAGCCGCAGGGTCCCGGAAGGCGCTCCGTCGTTGGCCACCAGCTCGCGCAGCGAGTCGATCTCGCGCAAAATGGCTTTGCACTGTTCGTACACGCGCAGGCCCATGGGGGTCGGTTTGAGAGGCTTGGTGTTGCGGTCGAGCAGGGTGGCGCCCAGGTCTTCCTCGAAGTTCTGTACGCGGCGGGTGATGGCCGGTTGAGTCAGCTGCAGGGCCTCGGCGGCGAGGTTGGTCGACTGGCAGCGGATGACCGCCACGAAGGCGTCCATGTCATCGATTTTCATATTCGGCGCTCACATATTGGGGCGGTGGGACATACCTTGGAAGAATAATCCTCATTGGCAGGATTGTCACAGCACCGTCCGTGTAACCCGCGTGATCAACCTTGGGCGAATGCCGCCAGCTTCTCCCCATCCAAGCGGTAGCGCACCCACTCATCCTGCGCCTCGGCCCCCAGCTTCTGATAGAAACCGATCGCAGGCTCGTTCCAGTCCAGCACGCTCCATTCCAGGCGCCCGCACTGGTTCGCCACCGCCTCGCGGGCAATGTGCTGAAGCAGTTGCCGCCCGGCGCCATCGCCACGTTGCTCGGGTGTCACATACAAGTCTTCCAGGTAAATGCCATTGCGCCCGAGCCAGGTCGAGTAGCTGTAGAAATACACGGCAAAACCAATCGCCCGGCCATCACGCTCGCAAATCAGGCTGTGCACTGTGCTGCCCTCATCGAACAGGCTGTGCTCGATATCCGCCAAGGTGGCGACCACCTCGTGGCGTGCGCGCTCGTAATCGGCAAGTTCAGTGATGAAGGCCAGGATCTGCTCGGCATCGGTGCGAACGGCAGGGCGAATGATGAGGCTCATGGTGACGGCTTCCTTGATCCGGGTTAGCGGTACAGTGGTGTGTATCTAAATAATTTAATGTAACTGTATCGGTCGCAGGGTAGGGCGACTCCGGTAGTGTGACAGTACCTAAGAAGAAAGTGGAATGCCCGCCATGCTTGCCTCTGCCGACCTGCTGACTGCCTTCGTGCTATTTGCTTTCGTGTCTTCCATCACCCCTGGGCCCAACAACACGATGTTGCTGGCGTCGGGGGTGAACTTCGGCGTGCGCCGCTCGATCCCCCATGCCCTGGGCATCAGCGTCGGGTTCATGGTCATGGTGCTGGCCGTAGGCCTTGGCCTGGGCGAGGTGTTCAAGGCCTGGCCGCCGTTGTACACGGTGCTGCGCTATACAGGCGCGGCCTACTTGCTGTACCTGGCCTGGAAGATTGCCACCTCCGGGCCGGTCGGGACGGCCTCTTCCAGTGCCCGCAAACCGCTGGGCTTCTGGGGCGCGGCGGCGTTCCAGTGGGTCAATCCCAAGGCCTGGGTGATGGCGGTAGGGGCGATTACCACCTACACGCCGGCGCAAGGCTATGTGACCAACGTGATCGTCATCGCCGCCTTGTTTGCATTGGTCAACCTGCCCAGCGTCGGTGTGTGGGTGATGTTCGGCAGCGCGTTGCGCAACTTGTTGCAGAACCCGCGCTGGCTGATGCTGTTCAATGTCCTGATGGCCGTGTTGCTGGTGATTTCACTGTACCCACTGCTGTTTGTAGAATCAGCGTTTTCCTAGCCTCGCGAGTACAGCCAACTGATGGAGTTGATCCCCTGGTCCCACGAATGTGCCGAAGGCTTCACCCTGCGTGGCTGGCGTACCCCGGCCAGCGGCAAGCCGTTGCTGCATTTCCTGCACGGCAATGGCTTCTGTTGCCTGGCCTACCAGCCGTTGTTGATGCGCTTGAGTGAGCATTTCGACCTGTGGCTTTGCGATGTCCAAGGGCATGGTGACAGTGACCACGGTGGGGTGTTTCGTGGTTGGAACCGTACCGCTGCGCTAGCCGTTGAAGCGTTTGAGGAAGGGCGTGGCGAGTACGGCGACGTACCTCGATTTGCTGTAGGGCACAGCTTCGGTGGCGTACTTACCGGGCTGATCCTGGCCAGCGAGCCGCAACTGTTTGCACGTGCCGTGCTGCTCGACCCGGTGCTGTTCAGCCGACGCATGATTGGCGTGATGGGGGCGGCAGCCCTGGTTGGTCTGCATCAGCGCCATGCGCTTGCGCGCAAGGCTGCCAGCCGCCGCAGCCACTGGCCCGATCGCGAAGCCGCGCTGGCTTCGCTGCAGGGGCGTGGCATTTTCAAAGGCTGGACCGATGCGGCGTTGCAGGCCTATGTCGAGCATGCCATCGGCGATTGTGGCGAGGCAGTGGTGCTCAAGTGCCGGCCCAGCCGTGAAGTGGAAATTTTCAGTTCGTTCCCCAAGCGCATGTGGGCAAGCCTGGCGGCGATCAATACCCCCACGCGGGTGATGTATGGCGAACGTACCTACCCCTTCGTACCGCACTCCGTACAGCGGCTGCTGGCAATCAACCCGCAGGTGACCGGCCACCAGGTACCCGGTGGGCACTGCTTCATGCAAGAGGACCCCGAGCTTTGTTCCAGCGAAGTGAAAAGGTTCCTACTGGAGGGGCTTGCGGGATAACTTTTCCACGCAGTAGCGGAGAAATGTCATCAGTAAGGTGATGCTTTTTTGAGCCTGCAACGATGATTACCACGACCTTTTCACAACACCCTTGTTTGCAAAAGCACTTCGATCATTCTTGGCAGGCAAACAATTCGCTGCGCCAGGCCATGCAGTACGCCCTCGCTCCGCTGGTCAGGCAAGCCCCCGTTTCTGTTGTTGTCGTGGGGTCTTACGGGCGGTGCGAGGTCTCGCGTATTTCGGACATCGATTTTTTCATCGTGCATGACGGCAGCATGTCTGAGGCCCGGCTGCTCGACGTACTGCATCAAGTCAAAAACCTGGTTCGACCGCTCAGCTGGCCGGGTGAGAGCGATGAGTCCAAGTTTGGTCAGGGCGCGCTTTCACTCTATTCGGAGTTGAGCAACCACATTGGATGGAAGCAGGAAAGCAATACGGCGCTCACCCGACGAATGCTGCTCCTGCTGGAAGGCCGCCCACTGTTTGGCGATGAGAGTTTCACTCGGTGGCGAACTGAGTTGCTGTGCCGGTATGTGGCAAGCGACCAAGGAACAGGGTTGCCCAGGTTCATGCTTAATGATGTGGTTCGGTATTACCGCAGCATGATGGCGAACTTCGAGGAAAAGCGGGCTGAAGGCAAGGCTTGGGGCGTGCGCAACATCAAGCTGAAGTTCTCTCGCAAGCTGCTTTACCTGGGAGGGATCGTGGTGATTGCCGAGGCCCATGGTCTACCGGCCAGTGAAAAGATTAAACGCCTCGACCATTGGCTTTCATTCACACCGCTACAACGCGTTGCGATGCTGGGACAGTCAAACCCCCATACTGGGCAGTTGCTAGAGCAGTATGCCTTGTTCCTGGACTTGATATCTTCACTGGAAAATCGTCGTCGCTTGGACTCACTGAGCCCAGAATACGCACGGACAGATCCTCTCTATCGAGAAATTTCCATCGTAGGCAAGGCATTTTCCGAGGGGCTTGAGCAATGGCTCGCAGCCCAGTATCCAGGCCACCCAATCCTGCACGCAATGCTTTTCTGAACAGGCTCAGTGTCCTATTGGTGGAACGATGTATGCCATATGAGCCAGCTACCGCCGCATTGGCATCATTGATAAGGTTATCCCAGCCAAGAGAGGAGCCTTCTCATGAAAAAGATTCTGGGTATCCACCGCAGCCCCCACGCCCATTGGGTGGGTGATGGTTTTCCGGTGCGCAGCCTGTTCACCTACGACAACCTGGCCAGCCGGATCAGCCCGTTCCTGCTGCTGGACTACGCCGGCCCGCATGATTTCACCCCCACCACTGCACGGCGTGGGGTGGGCCAGCACCCGCACCGTGGTTTCGAGACCGTGACCATCGTCTACCAGGGTGAACTGGAGCACCGTGATTCCACCGGTGCTGGCGGCTTGATCGGCCCAGGTGACGTACAGTGGATGACGGCTGCCAATGGCATCATCCATGAAGAGTTCCATTCTCCGGCCTTCGCCCGCAGTGGCGGCACGCTGGAAATGGTCCAGCTGTGGGTCAACCTGCCGGCGCGGGACAAACGCGCGGCGGCTGGGTACCAGACCCTGCTGGCCAGCGACATCCCGGTGGTCACGCTGGACGGTGACGCCGGCAGCTTGCGGGTGGTTGCGGGCGACTACCGTGGGCACCTGGGGCCAGCTCGGACCTTTACCGCGATGGATGTGTGGGACCTGCGGTTGAATGCTGGCGCGGCCTTGCAACTGCCGGTCGCTGCCGGCCGCAACGCGGCGCTGGTGGTGCTGCGTGGTAACGTGCGAATCAACGGCGAGCGCGAGGCAGGCCCGGCCAGCCTGGTGTTGCTTGACCGGGAGGGTGAGGATGTCAGTGTCGAGGCGTTGGAAGGTGCCAGTGTGCTACTGCTCAGCGGTGAGCCGATCGATGAGCCGATCGTCGGCTATGGCCCGTTCGTGATGAACAGCCAGGCGGAGATCGCCGAATCTTTCGATGACTTCCATGCCGGGCGGTTTGGGCAGATGCAGGATGAGCGGGAAGGGGCTCGGCACTGAGCCTTGCCTGAAAAAGCCGGGGTTGCAAAGCAGCCCCGGCATGCTTGTACATGGCTTGACCCTCAAGGTTTTCTGGCATGATCCACCCATGCCCACCCTCACTCGACAGCACGCCGTGCGCCGATCATTGCCCACCCCCGGCCACCACACCCTGTGGCTGCGCTACCGTGCCCCCTATCATTGGCCCTCGACCCTGGGCTTCCTAGCCGCCCGCTGTATCCCCGGCATCGAAACCTGCCACGACGGCACCTACAGCCGCACCCTGATCGTTGCTGGCCACCACGCCGTCCTGCACGCGACGCCAATGACCAACCAACACCTGCGCGTTCGCCTTGAAGGCGCGCCTTCACACGCGCTGCCCGGCCTGATCGCCAGGCTGAGGCGGGTTTTCGACCTTGACGCCGACCCTGCACGCATCAGCGCCGAGCTGTCTTGCGACCCTTTGATGGCAAGCCTGCTCAAGGCGCGCCCGGGGCTGCGTGTGCCGCAAGGCTGGGACGCCTGCGAGCAAGCCATGCGTACCGTACTTGGCCAGCAAATCAGCGTGGCCGGCGCCATGACCCTGGCGGGCCGGCTGGTGCAACGCCACGGCGCCCCGCTGCGTCTGTCGGCACCGGGCTTGAGCCACGTGTTCCCGGCTCTACCGACATTGGCAAATGCACAGTTCGAAAACATGGGCATGCCGAGCGCGCGCGCCACCACCCTCGCCACCCTGGCCAACGCCTTGCTGGCCGACCCCGGCTTGCTGCGTCGCGGGCAAGTGCTGGATGAGCTATTGCGCAACCTGTGCCGGCTAAAGGGTATCGGGCCGTGGAGCGCCCACTACCTGGCGCTGCGTCAGGCCGGCGCCGCTGATGCCTTGCCGCTGGGTGACGTAGCCTTGATCAAGGCGTTGCGGTTGCTTGAGGGCGACGAGGCGCAACTGGCCGAAAGGGCACTGGACTGGCGCCCGTGGCGGGCTTATGCGGCGCAGCACTTGTGGGCCTCGCTGGGGCCGGCAGGGACCACTCGTCGTTAAGTCGGTCATTGCATTCGAACGCACGGCCTATGCGCAGGATCTTCCACTAAGGTGCTAGAGGATTCCCCGCATCATCATTGCCCCGGCGCATGGACGCCTGCCCGGGCATGCGCAATATCAATTGGCGCCCCGCCCGACAAAGGCGTAATTCCACACAACAGGCCATCGCACAGAGAGGGTCGTACCATGTCGTTGATAGGAGTTTCGATGCTAGAAATGCGGCAGATGATCGAGCAGGCGTGCCTGCCGGATCGCTGTGAAGTCAGCTGCCTGGATGGCGCCCACCTGACCATCCGCCTGGGTCAGGGCCAGAGTCTCGATCAAAGTGTGACCCTTAGCGGGGTCTCGCTGCACAACCTGAACAGTTGCCGTGACCTGGTCAACCTGGTGGGGCAGCTTCATGCGCTACGTGACAACCACCCGGCGCCTCTCAGGTCGATGGCCTGAGGGCGCCCGCCGTGCCCCGGTCAGCCCAAGCTGGCCGGGCGTACGTACTCTGGCATCAGGCCGTTGAACCAGAACAGGATCATCGCCACCAGCATGCTCACCAGCAGCAACAACCCTACACCCCAGACACAGGTTGCAAACAGCATCGCCTGTTCCTTCTTCAGCCGCAGGAATGTCTGCAACCCGCCATAGAGCAACACGCTGGCATAGGCAGAGGCAGCCAGCAGCGCGGCGAAAGCCAGCCAGCGAATAGGCACCAGGCCGACCACCCCGGCAAAGAACCACGGCGTGGCGCAGTAGGCGGCAAAACCAATGCACTGGTTCAGGCTGGGCTGTGCATCGAACCCGCGCGACATCCAGCGGATCATCACCCCCATCAGCATCACCCCCACGACGGTGGTGGCATACAGCAGCCCCGCCAGTTGCGCGGCGCTGCCCATGCTCAGGCGCACTCGCTCCTCAGCCGCCAGGCTCCAGCCGAAGGTGGTGGTGCCGACAAACAGGCACACCGCAGGGACCAGTGCCAGGGCCAACAGGCGCGGCAGGTATTGCTGTGGGTGGTCTTCCTCGGCACGGCGGATATCCAGCCAGGCGTCGGCGGGGTGGGTGAATAGCTTGAGCAACGGGCTGTTCATGGCGTTCTCCAGCAGGCATGGGCCTTTTAGCTATGGAGACACGCTGCGGCCAGGCGGTTCAGCCGGGTTGGCCGCCGTTGATCGGCTTACTGCAATTCCAGCAGCAAGTTCAGGCCGCCGTCACCGCATTTGCCCTGGTCGCGGACCACACCACGGTAACTTCGCCCATCCCAGACGAAGGCCACGCTATGCGCACGGTCCACCTTGTCAGGCAGCGGTGGGCAAATGTGCAGGCGCAGCCCAGGGCGGCCTTGCAGGTTGAGGGCGGCGAGCTGGCATTGGCATTCCACGCTCTGCGCCACCGGGCCGAACAGGGTGTCGCGTACGTAATCGAGCTGCAGCGAGGCATTGGGTGCACGGCCAGGCATCTTCATGGGTGCGTGGCTCCGTTGCACAGGCTTGAAGGATTGAGCGGGTAGGGCATGGCGAGCTCCAGACTGAAGAGAGAGCGGCTTAACGTTTGAAGCTTGCCTGGCCAAGATGTTCAATGTGTTTCATGTACGTTCATCTTGTTCGACGTCGATGAGGGAGGGCAGACCCTTCAGGCACCCGCCTTGCGCAAAGTCAGGTTGATACGCCGCTCACCCAGACGCGGGTGCGTGCCGGGCTTGATCGGTAGCACACCATGGAAGCGCAAGCGGTCTATGCCCCCCCAAACCAACACATCGCCGTGGCTCAGCGGGATGCGCTGGGTTTTGTCGGCGCGCTGCAGACCGCCGAACAGGAACACCGCCGGCAAGCCCAGTGACACCGACACGATCGGTTGGCCGAAATCCTGCTCATCGCGGTCTTGGTGCAGGCTCAGGCGGGTGCCCGGCAAGTAGTGGTTGACCAGGCAGGCATCTGGCACGAAACCCTCGAACCCAGCCAAGGCTGCAGCTCGGGCAGCCAGGGCGAGCAAAACCGGGGGCAGGGCGGGCCAGGGCTTGCCGCTGAGTGGGTCGCTGGGGCTGTAGCGGTAGCCGCCTTCGTCACTCACCCAGCCCAGCGAGCCGCAATTGGTCAGGCCTACCGCCATGCGCAGGCCCCCCGGGGTGTGCATGTGCCGGAACGGCGCGGCACGCAGCACTGGGCGCAGGGCGTCGAGCAGCGCCTCGGTTTCGGCCAGGGCGAAGCCAGGCAGCAGCACGGTGTGGCTGGCCAGGCGTTGCGGCTGGGGGCCGAACAGGTCGAGGTCGGACTGGATCATGAGGGGCTGCATATGTGTGATGTGTAGCCAGTGTATCCCGATGGATGCAATTGCTGTAGGACCGGCCTTGTGCTGCGAAGAGGCCGGCATAGCTCCCCAGGCGGAGCGAAAGTATGCCAAGGGTTGGGGTATCAAAAAAGGAACCGCGGCACCAGGGAGAGGAGCACCGCGGTTCAAGGGGGAGAGGTTTACTTCTGGGTCACAGTGGCCAGGTTCGCGCTGCCCAGCTGGGTGATGGTGGCGGTTTGGGCGATACCGCTCTGGTCGACGAACGCCTTGTTGCCCTGGCCTCCCTGGGTCACGTAGGCGACGTTGATGCTGTCAGTCTGTTTGATGGTGGCTTCGTTGCCGCTACCGTACAGCTGGTTGGTGTAGCTTTGGTTGGCGTAGCCGGACTGGTCGAGGGTGATGGAGTTGCCGGTGCCCTGGCTGTTGCCGTAGGCATAGTTGTCGGTACCGCGTTGGTCGGCGATCAGGATGTTGTCGGTGCCGTTCTGCTCGAAGTACAGCTCGTTGTTGACGTCATCCTGCTTGGTCTGCATCTGGTTGCCTTTACCCGTCTGGGTCAGCGTGGCCATTTGGTCAGCGCCCTTCTGGGTCAGGTTGACGCCGTTGCCATTGCCCGTCTGGTTGATGGTGGCGTTCTGGTTGGTGCCGAACTGGCCGCCCATCTTGGCGCCTTTCCAGTTGCTGGCGGTGATGCTGTTGCCATTGCCTTTGGTATTGATGGTCAGGTTGAGGTTTTCACCATTTTGGTAGGTGAAGTGCAGGTTGTTGTTGCCGGTCTGGGTGATGGTGGCGGTCGCGTTGTTGGTCTCGAACTGATCCGACCAGCTGGCGTTGGCATTGCCTTGCTGCGACAGGCTGACCTTGTTGCCGGTACCGAAGCTCTGGTCGATATAGCCTTCGTTCGCCTGGCCGGTCTGGGTCACGGAGGCCTGGCTACCGATCTGGTTGTCCTGCCACACCTCCACCGAGTTGCCGCCACCGTACTGGCCAATGCCGATGGTGCCACCGGTGCCTTCACGCTGGTCGCCATAGGCCCAGTTGTCGTGGCCATCCTGGTAGACCTGAATGTCGCCATCGACATGGTTCAGGTGCTCGGCGGCGGCGTAGTTGTCCTGGCCGGTCTGGTTGACGGTGCTGCGGTTGTTGAGGCCACCGAAGGTTTGCTCGATGAAGGCCTCGTTGCGCTGGCCAGATTGCCAGGTGGTAGCTTTGCTGCCTTCCTGGCTGTCCTGCCATACCGTGGATTTGTTGCCGACGCCTTGCTGGGTTTGCAGCGACTCGTTGTTCAGCCCAACCGACTGGCTGGCGAAGGCGTCGTTGTAGCTGCCTGAAGCCTGCTGTTTGATCTGGCTGCCATTTTCAAACAACTGCTCGGCGTAGCCGGCATTGTACTGGCCAGTGGCGCTCTGCTGGATATCGCTGGTGCTTTCGGTCTGCACCGCCAGGTGGTTGTGGCCCTTGCCGGTCTGGTTCTGGGTGGCCGAGGCAAAGGAAGCCTGGGTCTGGGTGACTTCGGCGATGTTTTCCTTGCCGTCCTGAGTCTGGGACGAGGTGCTGTCAGCAGCCATGGCCTGACCTGCGAGGGCCAGGACGATAGCGGCACTTAACGGAGCGAGCTTGTACATGGTGGTGCCTCCAGGTCTATCGGTATTGGGTGATCTGAACATGCTGGCCATTGCCGGCCTGGGTCACGGAGCTGTTGAGGCCCGAGCCGGACTGCACGATGCTGGCGCTGTTGTCGTTGCCGATCTGCTCGATGGCAGCGCTGTTGCTGCTGCCGCTTTGGCGGATCGACGCGCTGTTGCCATTTCCCTGTTGGCTGATGCTGGCCATCAGGTCATTACCTTCTTGCAGGATGTACGCTTCTTGCGCACCACCGGCCTGGACGATGCGGCCCAACAGGGCCTGACCGTTCTGGTCGAGGGCGGCGCGGTTGCCCGACCCTTGCTGTTCGATCACCGCAGCCTGACCGGCACCGACCGGTAGCAGGCGGATGATCACCGGGTCACCTAGGTCGTTGCCGGGCGCAAGGTCGGCATTGTCCATCAGGTCATCGGCCCAGCTGGCCTGGCCCGCCAGGGCCAGGCTGAACAGCAGTGGATACAGGCGTTTCATGGCGTTTCCCCCGCCTTTACTGCACAACCACGTTGACGGTGCGGGTGGTACCCGGGCTGGTGGTGATGGTTGCCGTCGGCGCGGCGGTCGGGATGATCGTGGTGCTGTTGCTCACTGCCAGACGCCAGCGGCCGTTCACCGGCACCGTGGCGGTACCCAGCGTCTGTACGCCGGTGGTGGTGGTGACCCGGACGGTGACAACGTTGCCCGTGGTCACCGACGAGGTACCGCTGATATCCCAGTTGTACCGGTTGTTGGAGCGCGCCGTGACGGTGGCTGCCGTGACCGCGAAGGTTTCGGCGGCAGGCCGTGGCGATACGTTGACGGTGACCGTGCCTGGGGTAGACAGCGCCCCCAGCGAGTCACGGGCCTGGTAGGTGAAGGTGGTGGTGAAGGCCGTGGTCACCGTGGCCGGTGGGGTGTAGGTGACCGTGGTGCCGTCGGTGCTGACTGTGCCTCGGCCGGCAGCCGGTTGGGTGACGCCAGCAACGGCCAGCGGTACGTTGCCTTCTGGATCGGTGTCGTTGGCCAGCACGTTGATGGTCAATGGCACGCCCAGGGTGGCAACGGTTTCCGGGTTGGCAGTCGGTGCCTGGTTAGGCGCGACGTTGATGGTGACCGTGGCCGGTTCCGACTTCAGCCCCTTGGCGTCCACCGCCCGGTAACTGAAGGTGGCCACCAGCGGTTGCGTGGCCCCGGCTGGCGGGGTGTAGGTAACCGAGGTGGTACCGTTGAGCACCACGCCGCCAAGGCCGGTTCCAGGCTGGGTCAGGTCGCTGATGGTCAGCGGAACGTTGCCGTCCGGGTCGCTGTCGTTTTGCAGCAGGTTCAGGGTAATCGGCACACCGACACTGGTGCTGCCAACGTCGGCCTGGGCCAGCGGTGGCTGGTTGGCCGCCTCGACCGGTGCGTTGCCGACCACGATCACCGGTTCCACGTCGCTACCCCCATGGGCAGACTTGACCGTAACGGTGGCTGGCGGTTGCGCCACATCGTTGACCGTGAGGCTTTGCAGCGTGCCCGATTTGGACAGGCGGCCATAGCCTTGGGCGAGCATGTCGGGGATGGTGACCTCGTCACTCGACCTGGCCTCGATCAGCAGGCGCTTGTTGGCCCAGTCATAGCGCGCGGTGCTGACCTTGACCACGTCGGTGAGCTTGCTTGACAGCGCGGTCGGCTGGGTGCCGGCGGCACTGTTGCTGGCGGTGACCACCACTACCGCCGGCGGCACGGCCTGGCTGAGCTGCTGGCTGAAGAACAGGCCATTGTTGTCCGCCGTCAGGTTGAACTGGCAGGGCGAAGGCGGCGTGCCGATAAGCGCCAGGCCATTGCGCATGCACAGGCTGGCCTCTTTCGGGGCCTTGGCGAACACTTCCACGCGGGTGCCGCTGCCGTTGCGCGAGTAGGTGGCGCGCTCCAGGGTGACCGGGGTTTGCGCGCGTTGGTCCAGCACCTTGCCCGAGACAGTGAACAACGCAGTCTCGATGCGACCGGGCGGGCCGTCGATGCGGATGAAGTTGGTATTGAACGGGCTGCCCACCACGGCTTCTGGGCGGTTCGGGTCACCAATGAAGGTTTCGGTGGCGCCGGTGTCCGGGTTGACTTCGGTGTAAGGCCCGCCAACCCCTCGCAGCCATGGCCCGAGTGCGCCGTTGAGCGCCCCGGTGAAGTTCCCCGGCGCACCGATACCGATGTCGCGGGTAATGTTGATCGCTCGCCGACCGGGCGAGGTGACGTTGACGGTTTCGACACCGTAAGGGTGCGTAATGGTGTACACACCTGCGCGGGGTACCGATACACGAATACGGATGCGGGCGAAGCTCTGCTGGTCGCCGTCCACCGGGTTTTCGGCGGCAAAGGCCGCTTCCAGGCCTGCGACATAGGCATCCAGTTCATAGCCGCTGTTACCCACGGCAGGGATGGTGGCCTCGGCCAGGAACCAGAACATCTCAGGCGGCCAGTTGTCCGGGAACACCAGCGGCAGCGCATCGTCGTAGATGCCGGGTTCCGGCAGCAGGGTGCACATGTAGGACGGTGCGGCCGGGGTGCCGGGTACGCGGGTACTGGTGGCACGTGACTGGCACAGCTCCAGGGACTGGTTCAGGCCGTCCTTGTACCACATCGGGTAGCCACCGGTGGCGAAGGTGTAGGGCCCTGGGTCCACTTCAGACAACGCGGCAAAGGCAGCGCTGGTAACGGTGAGGGAAAAACCGGCGGCGAACAGCGCACGGCGCGACCAAGTGTTCATGCTGCCTCCTTGAAGGCTGAGCCTTTGTCTGTTCATGGCACCAGCACCACGTCTTCGGTATCGCTACCCCCATTGGCGCTGGTGACCTGCACCTTGGCCGGCGGGATGGGTGAGACGGTCATGCTCAACGTCTTCACCGCGCCGTTGCCGCCAAGGTTGCCGATCAACGTACCGTTGCCGGTATGGGCGGTGAGCACGGGTGGGGTGGTTTCGTCGCTGGTGCTGGCCACCAAGGTCAGCTCGCCGGTGGACAGCCGGTACTGGGCCTGGGTGATGGTGACCAGGTCGGTCAGCGGCACGTTATGGGTGGTCAGGCTGCTGGTCGGAATCGCCACGCTGTTGTCGGCGGTGAGTGTCAGGAGGGTGCCGGCCGCCGGGTTCAGCGCCGATTGGGCGTACCAGGCGCCGGTGCCGTTGGCCTCGGTGAGGCTCAGGTTGGGGGTCTGGCTGGTCAGGGTTACGCTGGCAGGCGGCGGCGGGGCCATCACGAAGATGTCCTGCTGGGCACGCAGGTCGCCATTCTCGGTATGCCGCGAGTAGGTGCTGCGCTGTGGCATCAGCGGGGTAGGCAGGGCGACAGTCGAGAGCTTGCCGGAGATTGCGAAAAGTTCGGTACGCAGGTCGATGCCGCCAGGGCCTTCGATGCGGACGAAGTTGGTGTTGAACGGGCTGCCGGTTACCCGTTCTTCCAGGTTCGGGTCGCCGATGAAGCGTTCGTTACCTTCGGTGTAGGGGCCGTTGACACTGCGCAGGAACGGCCCGACATCGCCCTTCAGCGCACCGGTGAAGTCGCCTGCGCCGGCAATGCCGATGTCGCGGGTCATGTTGATCGCACGGCGCCCTGCGGCGGGGACATCGAACACTTCAACGCCGTAGGGGTGGGTGACCACGTAGGTGCCGGCGGTAGGGACATCAACCCGGATACGCACCCGGGCGAAGCTGACCTGGTCACCCTCCACCGGCTCTTCGGCGGCGAATGCCGCTTCGATTGCCGTGCCGTAGCTGAGGTTGATGCCGCGGGCGGCGTCGGCGATGGCGGCGTCGGCAGTGAACCAGAATGCCTCGTCAGGGAAGTTGGTGGGGAAGACGATGGGTTGGGTATCGTCGAACACACCGGGGGTCGGGAGCAGCGTGCACATGTACGACGGTGCGCCGGGCGCGCCGGCGACCCGAGAGCTGACGGCCTTGGTCAGGCACAGGTCGAGGGTTCGACCGTGACTGTCCTGGTACCAGGCGGGGAAGCCGCCGTTGGCGGGGACGTAGGCGCCTGGATCGACAGCGTTCAGGGCAGCCTGCGCCGGAAGCTGGAGCATGCCGGCGAAAATCGCCACTGCCAGCGGGTGGGGTATCGGTCGGTGCATGAGTCAATTCCTCCTGCAAACGGGCCCATGGACTTGGGGCGTCTGGGAGGAGATCGGCAAGAGCTGTGCCAACAGTTGAATATTGCGTTGCAGGCCTTGTGGCGCAGGGGGTGGAGGTTTTCAGCAGGAGGGTTCACAAGCGGCCGGCGGTGGGCAGCGTTCCCCCAAGGTTGGGGATTGGGGGCAAGTAATTCCAACCCAGTTTTCGCACCCCCGCCATGCCAAGGCGAGCACCGGACCTGTGTGAGCAGCACAAGGCTGCTCCAGGGCTAGCTTGGGTGATGGTGCAAACCAGCCGCTGCCACAGGTACTACGCGAAGTCTGCAGTCTGGGTACTAACGGCTTCAGGACTGTGTTCAGGCGCCTGCAACGCGATGCGTCCATAGAAAAACAATGCCGTTGCCCAGGTTGTCAGCCAGACAAAGATCCCAGCCCAGAAGGTATGGGACATATAGTGCCAACCCTGCAGCACCCGGGTAGTGCCGTACACGAACCCGATCAACAAAATAGCCACCAGCAACTTGCGTGCATGCGCCCAGCGGTGACGAAGTGCAACGAAATACAGCGCCAACAAGGTAAACCCGCTGGAAGCATGGCCACCCGGCCAGCAACGGCCATCGCCGGCCTTGCTCCACAAGGAAAAGTTTTCGAACCATTCGACCCGGGCGTGTGAGCCGCCATACAGCGTGGTTTCCACGGGGCAATACACGCTGGTGTGGCTTTTCAGGTAATGAATCACGGTTGTGCTCAGCGCAAACGCCACCACAATAAACAGCAAGTCGCGGCGGTGTTGGGTGGTAAAACGCAGCACCGGGGCGATTCGGGCCTTTTCCAACACCCGGGTCAGGCCCCCTTGAGGGCGGTTGGCCAGGCGCGGCCAGATGAACGACAGCAGGCTGCCGATGACGGCCAGCTCACCCGTCCAGTCCGGCAGGATGCGCGGCCATTTGTGCGTGGCTTTCTCGAACCACTGGTTGTGCAGCAGCGGGAACTGCCCAGTGGCCGGGTCGAGCAGCAGGTTGCTAATCCAGCGATCGAGCTCCGTGAGGTCGAATGCCATGAACACGATGGCGGCCAGCAACAGCGGCAGCAGCAGGTTGTTGCGATAGAAGGTGGCGCGGGAGGGCATGTTCAGAGTTCCTTGGCTTCAACGAGTTTGCGCCATTCACTGGCTGCTATCTGGCCCAGCATTTTCGCCTTGCCATCGCTGCCCTGGGTAATGAACAGGGCGCTGGCATAGCTGTTGGACATCGCGCTTGAGGGCACTTCAAGCGCCTGTTCCAGCCGCTCCATGCAGCCGCTGTGGCTGACCAGCACGAGGTTGTGGCCGTTTCGCTTGAGCGCCAGGGCGTTTTCGGCAAAGTCGCCGTCACACTGATTAAGCCAGTCTTGCGTGGCAATGGTTTTACCGAACATGGCGTGTGCGGTCTGCCGGGTGCGCACCTCCGGGCTGGCCCAGACATCGGCTGCGCTCAGGCCGAGGTGTTGCAGGCCGAGGCCTACATTGGCCGCCACCTGGCTGCCCGCGACCGTGATACCGCTGGGGTCACCCAGGCAGGCACCGCTGGAGCGGTCGCAGCGTTCAGCATGGCGCAGCACCACAATCACCGAGCCTTTCGCCCAGGCGGCCTCGAGCCCGCTGCGTTGCAGGTGATGCGGGTTGCCCAGGTTTGGGATGGCCATGTGGGCATGCGCCCAGGCTGCTGCCGCGCCCAGCACGAACAGCATGCACAGGACTGCCAATTGCGCCGCACCCCAAGGCAGTCGGTATACCTGCGCAAGCCGTGAGGCGGGGGATTTGTCGATAACGCCTTGCAGCATATTGCCACTCCAGTCAGCTCGCTCCATACGAGAGCGTCGGCACTGTAGGCGGTGGAATGTCGGCAGAGAGTGAGGCAGGTGTGAAAAAAGCCTTATCGGACAGCCGTACGGGGGTGGCTTGAGCTGTGATAAGTCAAGTATGAAACCGGTTTCAAAACATTTCTGAACGCGCTAGATTATTCGGCTGTCTTCTTGATGGCCTATCAAGATCACCCCCTAAAGAAATCAGATGGCGCTTTCCAAGGCCGCCGCACAGCCGAATGAGGACTTCCAATGCCTGAGCATGCCCCAGACAACCCGCGCAGGGATTTTCTGCGCAAGACCTTGACCCTGATCCCTGTCGTTACCGTGGCCAGCACAGGGCTGGGCGTGGGCGCCAGCCAGCTGCTTGCGGCACCGCAAGCGCATCAGCAACCCAACGTGCCGGCCATGCCACCCGCGGGCGACTATCAGCCGACGTTCTTCAGCGCCGAAGAGTGGGCTTTTGTCCAAGCTGCCGTGTCGCGCATCATCCCGGCCGATGAACTTGGCCCCGGCGCACTCGAAGCCGGCGCCGCCGAATTCATCGACCGGCAGATGAACACTCCCTATGCGACGGGTGCACAGTGGTACATGCAAGGCCCGTTCAACGCCGACGCGGCGCCCGAGCTGGGCTATCAGCTACAGCTCAGCCCACAACAGATCTACCGCCTGGGCATCGCTGCCGTGGACGGCTGGTGCAAAACCAACGGCGGGCAGCCTTTTGCTGCGCAAGATAGCGCTACCCGAGACCGTATTCTCAGCAAGGTCGAGGCAGGCGAGCTGGTGTTCGATACCGTTCCGGCCAAGGTGTTCTTCAGCTTGCTGGTGCAAAACACCCGTGAAGGGTTCTTCTGCGACCCGATCCATGGTGGCAACAAAGGCATGGTCGGCTGGACCCAGATCGGTTTCCCCGGCGCCCGCGCCGACTTCATGGACTGGGTCGAGCGCAACGAGCCTTACCCGTTTCCGGCTGTATCGATTCGCGGCGAGAGGGCTTGAAGCATGGCGACTGTGTTGAACAAAGTGGATGCCGTGATCGTCGGCTTCGGCTGGGCCGGCGCGATCATGGCCAAGGAGCTGACTGAAGCGGGTCTGCACGTGGTAGCCCTGGAGCGTGGGCCTATGCAGGACACCTACCCGGAAGGCAGCTACCCGCAGGTGATCGATGAGCTGACCTACAGCGTGCGCAAGAAGCTGTTCGTCGATGTATCGAAAGAAACCGTCACTGTCCGCCATAGCGTGAACGATGTGGCGCTGCCCAACCGCCAGCTCGGTGCCTTCCTGCCAGGTAAGGGCGTTGGCGGTGCAGGCCTGCACTGGTCGGGCGTGCACTTTCGGGTCGACCCGGTCGAGTTGCGCCTGCGCAGCCACTACGAAGAGCGCTACGGGCGCACGTTCATCCCCGAGGGCATGACCATCCAGGACTTCGGCGTCAGTTACGAAGAACTGGAGCCGTATTTCGACTTTGCCGAAAAGGTTTTCGGCACTTCAGGCCAGGCGTGGACCGTCAAAGGCAAGGTGGTCGGTGAAGGGAAGGGCGGCAACCCCTATGCACCGGACCGTTCCAACCCGTTCCCACTGCCTGCGCAGAAGAACGTTGTATCGGCCAGGTTGTTCGAAAAGGCCGCCACGGGCCTGGGCTACAAACCCTACAACTTGCCCTCGGCAAACACCTCCGGCCCCTACACCAACCCCTACGGTGCGCAAATGGGGCCGTGCAACTTCTGTGGTTTTTGCAGCGGCTACGTGTGCTACATGTACTCCAAGGCCTCGCCCAACGTGAACATTCTGCCGGCGCTGCGCCAGGTGCCCAACTTCGAGTTGCGGCCCAATGCCCACGTGCTGCGGGTGAACCTGGACGATAGCAAGCGCAAGGCTACCGGTGTGACCTATATCGATGCCCAGGGGCGCGAGGTAGAGCAGCCAGCGGAGCTGGTGATCCTGGCGGCGTTCCAGTTCAACAACGTTCGCCTGATGCTGCTTTCCGGCATTGGCAAGCCTTACGACCCGGTGAAGAACGAAGGTGTGGTCGGGCGTAACTTCGCCTACCAGAACATGGGGACGGTCAAGGCGTTCTTCGACAAGAGCACCTACACCAACAACTTTATCGGCGCGGGTGGCAATGGCATTGCCATTGACGACTTCAATGCCGACAACTTCGACCATGGCCCGCACGGCTTTGTCGGCGGCTCGCCGATGTGGGTGAACCAGGCCGGCAGCCGGCCGATTGCCGGCATCTCCAACCCGCCGGGCACGCCGGCCTGGGGCAGTGCCTGGAAGAAAGCCACAGCGGACTACTACACCCACCAGGTGTCGATGGACGCCCACGGCGCTCACCAGTCCTACCGTGGCAACTACCTGGACCTCGACCCCACGTACCGCGACGCCTACGGCCAGCCGCTGTTGCGCATGACCTTCGACTGGCAGGAGAACGACATCAAGATGAACCAGTTCATGGTCGGCAAGCTGAGCAAGATCGCCCAGGCGATGAACCCCAAGGCCATTGCCGTGCTGGGCAAGCAGGTGAAGGATCACTTCAACACCGCCAGTTACCAGACCACCCACCTTAACGGTGGCGCGATCATGGGCACCGACCCGAAAACCAGTGCACTGAACCGCTACCTGCAAAGCTGGGATGTGCACAACGTGTTCGTCCCGGGCGCTTCGGCGTTCCCGCAGGGGTTGGGGTACAACCCGACCGGGCTGGTGGCCGCGCTGACCTATTGGTCGGCCCGCGCCATCCGCGAGCAGTACCTGAAAAACCCCGGCCCGCTGGTTCAGGCCTGAGGAGCGATGAGCATGAAGACAATGTTGATCGCAACCCTGCTGCTGGGTGCCGGTACGGCTGCGCAGGCGGCCACCCATGACGATGCGCAGGTGCGCCAAGGTGCATACCTGGCCCGCGCCGGTGATTGTGTGGCCTGCCACACCGCCAAGGGCGGCAAGCCTTTTGCCGGTGGCTTGCCGATGGAAACGCCAATCGGCACGGTGTATTCCACCAACATCACCCCGGCAGCCAGCGGCATTGGCCAGTACAGCTTCGAGGACTTCGACCAGGCGGTGCGCAAGGGTATCGGCAAGGACGGTAGCACCCTGTACCCGGCCATGCCGTATCCGTCATATGCACGGGTCAGCGAGCAGGACATGCAGGCGCTGTACGCCTACTTCATGAAGGGCGTGGAGCCGGTCGAGCAGCCGAACAAGGCCACCGACATTCCCTGGCCACTGAGCATGCGTTGGCCGCTGGCAATCTGGCGTGGCCTGTTCGCACCAGAGGCCAAGCCTTGGCAGGCCTCGGCGGCAGCCGACCCGGTGGTCAACCGTGGTGCGTACCTGGTCGAAGGGCTTGGGCATTGTGGCGCCTGCCATACGCCACGAGCGCTGACCATGCAGGAAAAAGCGCTGAGCCCTGCGGATGGCGAGCAGTTTCTGGCCGGCAGCGCTCCGCTGGACGGCTGGATTGCCAAGAACCTGCGTGGCGATCACCAGGACGGGCTGGGCAGCTGGAGCGAGGCGCAGCTGGTGCAGTTCCTCAAGACTGGGCGCAGCGATCGCAGCGCCGTGTTCGGCGGCATGAGCGACGTGGTCGAGCACAGCATGCAGCACATGACGGATGCCGACCTGACCGCGATCGCCCGCTACCTGAAGACCTTGCCGCCGAGCAACCCCGACGACCAGCCGCACGTCTACGACAAGCAGGTGGCGCAGGCGCTGTGGAACGGTGATGACAGCAAGCCTGGGGCGGCGGTGTACATCGACAATTGCGCGGCCTGCCACCGCACCGATGGCCAGGGCTACACCCGAGTGTTCCCAGCGCTGGCCGGTAACCCCGTGGTGCAAACCACGGATGCCACATCGTTGATCCATGTGGTGTTGGCGGGGGGCACGGTACCGGCAACGCATACCGCGCCATCGAACTTCACCATGCCAGCGTTCGGTTGGCGCCTGAGTGACCAGGAGGTTGCCGAGGTGGTGAATTTCATTCGCAGCAGCTGGGGTAACCAGGGCGGCGCCGTTACGGCCAGTGATGTGAAGTCGCTTCGCTGACCTCTTACGTGCATCCTGATGCATTGGGGGGCGGGGTTAACCCGCTCCCTTATTCTGCGTCTTAAAATTACTGTTATATCAGTATCTTAAGTAGCTTATATAATCTCGAATACCATATCGGCTTCAACATTACTGACTAACGGTATGTTGACGAATTGCCACAGATTTGCTGTATTGAAACCGGTTTCATCGCAATCACAATAATCACAAGGACAACCCATGACCGACGCGCCTGCCCATGCCCGCGAACGGGTCACCATCAGCGAAGTAGCGCGTGTCGCTGGCGTTTCCAAAGCCACCGTCTCCCGTTACATCGGTGGCGATCGTCAATTGCTGGCCGACGCTACCGCCAAGCGCCTGGAAGAGGTCATCGAGCGCCTCGGCTACCGCCCCAACCAGATGGCCCGCGGCCTCAAGCGCGGCCAGACGCGACTGATCGGCATGCTGGTAGCCGATATTCTCAACCCCTATTCAGTGGCCGTGATGCATGGTGTGGAAACCGCCTGCCGTCAGCACGGTTACAGCCTGGTGGTGTGCAACACCAACCGTGACGACGAGCAGGAACGTCACCACTTGGAGGCCCTGCAGAGCTACAACGTCGAAGGGTTGGTCGTGAACACCCTGGGTCATCACCCCGGTGAACTGCTCAACCTGCAGCGTGACATCCCCATGGTGTTGGTCGACCGCCAGTTGCCCGAACTGAACGTGGACCTGGTCGGCCTGGACAATGCCGACGCGGTCGAGCAGGCCCTCGACCACCTGCAGGCCCAAGGCTACCGCGATATCCTGGCAGTCAGTGAACCCCTCGATGGCACCAGCTCACGCCTGGAGCGGGTGCAGGCGTTCGGCGCGTCGGTTAGCCGCCGGCCCGGCATGCGTCAGCAAGTACTGGAAACCAGCACGGGGCTGCAGGGCCAGCTGGCTTCGTTTCTCGCCCGCCATAGCCATGGCCCACAAGCCATCTTCACCTTCAACGGCGTAGCGACCTTGGCGGTAACCCGGGCCTTGCAAGAGGCCGGGTGCAACTTGTTTGCCGACGTCGGGTTGATCGCCCTCGACGACCTGGACTGGTACCCCTTGGTTGGCAAAGGCATCACTGCACTGGCCCAGCCTACCGAACGCATCGGTGAGGCGGCTTTCGAAAGCCTGCTCGGCCGCCTTCGCGGCGACAGCGGGGCAGCGCGGCGCATCGACTTCAAGGCCGACCTGATCGTCCGCGGCTCAACCCAACTCCAGTAAGCAACGGCAGGCCTGTGTCCGCCGCTGCCGATCAAAAATGAAACCGGTTTCATAAGGATAAAAACAATGCACCCGAACCCCGTTTCCATCAGCCTTTCCAGCTACGGTGCCGACTTTGTGCGGCAACGTGGCCAAGAGCAGTTCCTGGACTTGCTGGCAGCCGCTGGCGTTAGCCGAGTGGAATTGCGCGAAGAACTGTTCGCCAGTGCACCTGACGCATCCGCCCTGGGTGCGGTCATTGCCGCATTGCACCTGGAGTGCCTGTATTCGACACCCCTTGAACTGTGGACCACGCAAGGCATGCCCGATCCACTCCTGGTCCACAAGCTGGAAATCGCCCGAGCGCTTGGCGCGGTGGCGCTGAAGGTTTCACTGGGCCATTTCAATGAGCGCTGCGATATGGCAGCCCTGGCGGCAGTGCTGCCGGCACATGGGCCGCTGCTGCTGGTTGAAAACGATCAGACCACCCAAGGAGGCAGGATCGAACCCCTGGTGGAGTTTTTCCAGAATGCCGAGCAGTTACGGCTGCGCCTGGGGATGACGTTCGATATCGGTAACTGGCAGTGGCAGGGTGAGGCTGCGGGGCAAGCCGCACGGCAACTTGGCCGTTGGGTGCAGTACGTGCACTGCAAGGCTGTGCAGCGCCGGGCCGATGGCCGCCTGGTAGCCATACCGCCCAAAGCGGCGGACCTACACGAGTGGGCAACGCTGCTGGCCGAGTTCGCGCCTGGCGTGGTACGCGCCGTCGAGTACCCCTTGGTTGGCGAAGACCTGCTGGCGCTGACCCGCGCCCAGGTGCGTAGCCTGTCTGCGCTGGGCGCGGAGCAGGAGGTGGCCCATGCATGAGCATGACGTGCTGTGTTTCGGCGAGACCATGGCCATGTTCGTTGCCGAGCAAACCGGCGACCTGGCCAGTGTCGAGCAGTTTGGCAAACGCATCGCCGGTGCGGACAGCAACGTGGCCATCGGCCTGGCGCGGCTGGGTTTCAACGTGCGCTGGCTGAGCCGGGTAGGTGACGATTCGCTGGGCCGTTTCGTGCTCGACAGCTTGCGCCGCGAAGGCCTGGACTGTTCTGGCGTGGAGGTGGATGCCAGCTACCCCACCGGTTTTCAGCTCAAGGCCCGCTGCGATGATGGCAGCGACCCGTCGGTGGAGTACTTCCGCCGTGGCTCGGCAGCCCGTCGGCTGTCGCCAGCGCTGATTCATTCAGACGTGCTGCAAGCACGCCATCTGCACGCCACCGGCATTCCGCCGGCGCTGTCGGACAGTTGCCGGGCGCTGTCCCACGCGCTGCTGGACGCCATGCGCGCAGCGGGGCGCAGTATTTCGTTCGACCCCAACCTGCGCCCCTCGCTGTGGCCTGATCAAAGCAGCATGGTGCGCGAAATCAATGCCCTGGCGACCAAGGCCGACTGGGTTCTACCGGGCCTGGAGGAGGGGCGGTTGCTGACTGGCCAGCAAACACCGGCGGACATCGCCGCGTTCTACCTTGACCAAGGGGTTGAGCTGGTCGTCATCAAACTGGGCGAGGCCGGCGCCTACTTTCGCAGCGCCAAGGGCGAAGGGCAGGTAGCGGCGGTGCCGGTCAGCCATGTGGTGGATACCGTTGGTGCCGGCGATGCCTTTGCCGTCGGCGTGCTGAGTGCGCTGCTGGAGGGCCGTGCAGTGGCTGAGGCCGTGGCGCGTGGTAACTGGTGCGGCAGCCGTGCCGTGCAATCGCGGGGCGACATGGAAGGGTTGCCGCTGCGCCACGAGCTGGAGGCCCACAACCTGCGCAGAAGCGCTTGACCCAACCAACCCCGAATCACCTGTTGCAACAAAAACAACAAGCTCAGGAGAAACAAACCATGCAAAGCCCAAGCCTGGCACCTCGCCGTTGGTGGTACATCATCCCAATCGTGTTCTTCACTTATAGCCTGGCGTACCTGGACCGCGCCAATTACGGTTTCGCCGCCGCCTCTGGCATGGCCGACGACCTGCAAATCACTCCCGTGCTGTCTTCGCTGCTGGGTGCGCTGTTCTTTCTCGGTTACTTCTTCTTCCAGGTACCCGGTGCCATCTACGCCGAAAAGCGCAGTGTGAAGAAGCTGATCTTCGTCTGCCTGATCCTTTGGGGCGGCCTTGCCACGCTTACCGGCATGGTCAGCAACGTCTACATGCTGATCGGAATCCGCTTCCTGCTTGGGGTGGTGGAGGCGGCGGTCATGCCGGCAATGCTGGTGTACCTGTGCCATTGGTTCACCCGTGCCGAGCGCTCGCGTGCCAATACCTTTCTGATGCTCGGCAACCCGGTGACCATCTTGTGGATGTCGGTGGTGTCGGGGTACCTGATCAAACATTACGACTGGCGCTGGATGTTCATCATCGAAGGCCTGCCAGCTGTGATCTGGGCGTTCTTCTGGTGGCGCCTGGTGGATGACCGCCCGGCCCAGGTCAACTGGCTGAGCGCACAGGAAAAGGCCGCCCTTGCGCAAGCACTGGCCGCCGAGCAGCAGGGCATCAAGCCAGTGAAAAACTACCGCGAGGCGTTCCGCTCGCCGCAGGTGATCATCCTGGCGCTGCAGTACTTCTGCTGGAGTATTGGCGTGTATGGCTTCGTGCTGTGGCTGCCGTCGATTCTCAAGCAAGCGGCGAACGTCGATATCGTGCAGGCCGGCTGGCTGGCCTCGGTGCCGTACCTGGCAGCGGTGCTGGCGATGGTGGGCGTGTCCTGGGCGTCCGACCGCCTGCAAAAACGCAAGCGTTTCGTCTGGCCGCCACTGCTGATTGCCGCCGTGGCGTTCTATGGCTCGTATGCCTTGGGCACTGAGCACTTCTGGCTGTCGTATACGTTGCTGGTGGTCGCCGGCGCCTGCATGTACGCACCCTATGGCCCGTTCTTCGCGATCGTGCCCGAGATCCTGCCGGCCAACGTCGCAGGCGGTGCCATGGCGCTGATCAACAGCATGGGCGCGCTGGGCTCGTTCGGTGGCTCGTGGCTGGTGGGCTACCTCAATGGTGCAACAGGTGGGCCTGGCGCCTCTTACCTGTTCATGTGCGGTGCGCTGCTGAGCGCAGTGGCGCTTACCGCTGCACTCAATACTTCCCAAATGTCTGGCCGGGCAAAGCGCGATAGCGCGCAACTGGCCGTGAAGCCTTAGGACACTTGTAATGAAGAAGCGAATTGTTCTGTATAAACGCCTGCCCGCTGACTTGATGGCACGCCTGCAAGCGCGCGTTGAGGTGACCTGGGTAGATACGGCCCAGCCCGATGGCCTGGCCCGCTTGCGCGATGCGTTGCCGGGCGCGCACGGGTTGCTCGGGGCCAGTGTGCGCCTGGATGCCAGCCTGCTTGACCTGGCGCCACAGCTGGAAGTGGTGTCCAGCGTTTCGGTGGGCGTGGACAACTACGATGTTGCCGAACTCAGCCGCCGTGGTGTGAAGCTGACAAACACGCCCGACGTGTTGACCGAAACCACCGCCGACACCGGCTTTGCCCTGCTCCTGGCCACCGCCAGGCGGGTGGTGGAGCTGGCGAACTGGGTGCGTGATGGCCATTGGCAGGCCAACCTGGGGCCTGCACATTTTGGCAGTGATGTGCACGGCAAGACGCTGGGCATCGTCGGCATGGGTCGCATCGGCGAGGCCTTGGCCCGGCGCGCATCCGCCGGCTTTGGCATGCGTGTGCTGTACCACAGCCAGCGCCCCAAGCCCGAGGTGGAGGCACGCTATGGCGCAAGCAAATGCAGCCTGGATGCCTTGTTGCAGCAGGCGGATTTCGTTTGCCTGACGGTGCCGCTGAACGCCAGCACCGAAGGCCTGATTGGCACACGGGAACTGGCGTTGATGAAGCCCGAAGCAATCCTGGTGAACATCTCGCGTGGGCGTGTGGTGGATGAACAAGCGCTGATCGAAGCGCTGCGGAACCGGCGCATTCGCGGCGCGGGGCTTGATGTGTTCGTGCAGGAGCCGCTGGCGACAGACTCGCCGCTATTGCAGCTCGATAACGTCGTAGCGACCCCGCATATCGGCTCAGCGACCGAGGAAACCCGCCAGGCCATGGCGCGTTGCGCGGTGGACAACCTGCTCAGCGCGCTGGCCGGTGAGCGGCCGTTGAACCTGGTCAACGGCTAGCGCGAACCCTGGTACTTGCACAAGGCCGCTCACACAAGTGAAGGCCCCGCAAGTCAAGTCATCGGCAGTTACCCGCCTTGCGGTAGCCCGCTGCCTGCGCTTCACCTTCGGTGGCGAACGTAACCTGGTTCTTCGCCGCCACCTGGTTGTAGCCCGGGCAGCCAACCGACAGGTGATAGACATGGCTGTTGCGGTTGCCTAGCACAGCCCCGACCGACTCGGCGCTGGCCAGGCTCGGTTTGGCCTCTGCCTTGGCGGCTTTCACTGGCACCGCTTGCACCACGCCGCTGCCAACCGGCTTGTAGTCGGCCGTCCACTTGCGTTCCCCGCTTACGAACGGGTTGGCATGCCCCATGATCGCGGCAATACGCCGGTCGCGTTCTTTCTCCCAGGCCGACACCGGGTGTTGCTTGTCCCAGGCCATCAGCAGCTGTTGCTGCTGGCGCGACATGCTCAGCTGGTAGCGGTCGAACATGTAGAACGTGGTGCGGGCCACCAGGCCTTTGACTTCATCACGCGGTTCGGCGGCGCGCTGGACGAAATCGACCTTGGTGCTGCATTGGCCGTATTCACCTGCATTGCCAGCCACCATGCCGTAGTTGAAGTTGCTGCGGTCACCGTTGACCTCGCCCACGGCCGGGTACAGGTTGAACAGGTCGGCCTCCATGGCGCGGAATACCGGGTCGTTGTCCACGCAATGTTCGCGGCCACCGTTCTTCCAGCACTGGCGCTGGTTGCCGAAGGTGTAGGCGGGCACGATGTGCTCCCACTCGGTACGCTCGGCGCGGTTCTGCTGCTTGCGCGTCTGGTAACCGCACGAGGCGGCATCGATACGCCCGCCGGACTTGCCCACCCAGGTCCACTTGCAACCGCAGTACAGGTCGCCCATGGCACTGCTGGCTTGGTCCAGGTACACCTTCTGCTTGGCCACCACCTTGGCTTCGGTGAAGGTTGCCGGCGGGTTGGCCAGGGCGGGCAGGGTAAAGGAAAACAATAAGGTTACGGCGTAAAGCAGTGATTTCATGGAGAAAACATATTTCAGATTGGGGCGCGCATTGTAATGCTTTCCCCGTTGCAGGCCAGCTCGCGAAGCCATACCAGTGGTCGGCCAGGGTGTTCGCTGGCCATGAGGCTGAAGGTGGCTGAGTCGAGCATGTCGCGCACCTGGGTGCTCATGCGCAACAGGCGCTCGATGAAACCGGCTGTGACGGTGCCGTAGTCTTCCAGGGAAACACCGCTTTGGTTGTGCTGGATTGCCAAGTGGTAGTGGCTCACCCCGGCACCGTCGCCACTGCCGCCCAGGACCACGGTGAAACGTGGGCCGAGCAGGCTGGCCAGGCGCTGTTGGACCAGGTCGAGCAGTGCCAGCGGTATTTCATCGTGCCGCAGTGTGGTGGGGAAGCAAGGGGTGAAGGGAGGCATGAGTGTGTCCTGCTGGGCGGGGTTCGAGTGCAGGTCAGCTTAGGCAATGTGACTGTCAACTTGGGTTAAGCGAGGGTAAAAGCGGGTAATGCTCCAGAGCGCTTCGCGGTCCCTGTAGGACCGCGCATGACGCTTGCCTTGCCGGCTTCAGAATGTCTGCCCCAGGGAGAACTGGAAAATCTGGGTCTCGGCGTTATCCGGCTTTTTCAACGGCGCCGCCAGGCTGAAGCTCAGCGGCCCCATCGGGCTGTACCAGGTCACGCCAACCCCCAGCGACACGGCCATCTGCGCCAGGTCGACGCTGCCACAGCCTTGGGTGGTGGACAGGTAGCAGGTGTCGGCATACACATTGCCCGCATCGACGAACAATGAGCTGCGCAGCTGGCTCTGGTCCTTCACGAACGGCAACGGGAAAATGTACTCGGCACCGCCGGTGATCAGGATATTGCCCCCCAGCACATCGGTGTCTCGGTCGGAGTAGTAAGCCTGGCCTGACCTTGCATAAGCACCGGTGGCCGGGGTGTTGCGTGGGCCGAGGGTGCCGTCCTTGAACCCACGCACCGAACCCTGGCCACCTGCGGTGTAGCTTTCATAGAACGGCAAGCCGTCGGTGGAGCCGTAGCCATTGCCATAGCCCAGGCTGGTGTGCAGGCGCAGTGCGGTGTTGTTGGTCACCGGCAAGTAGGCCTGGCCGTTGTAGTCCAGCTTGTAGAATGACAGGTCGCTGCCTGGGGTGGTGGCCATCAGCGTCAGGCTCTGCGAGTGGCCACGGGTGGCCAGTACGCCTTTATTGAGGGTGGATTCCGACCAGCCGATCGAGGCCTTGAGGTTGTTGAAACTCTTGCCCTCGCGGGAAATGAAGTCGTAGATCTCGTCGGCGCTGTAGGTGCCCGGCGAAATGTCGTCGTGCTGCAGGGTGAGGCCGTAGCTCAGGCGCGAGGTTTCGCTGATCGGGTAGCCAAAGCTGACCCCGGCGCCGTAGCTGTTGATCGCATAATACGAAACGCCATCGTCGTAGTAATCGCTGTAGTCGGTGCTGTTGTAGAACAGGTTGTAGCCCAGGCTGACCCCGTCGGCGGTGAAGTAGGGGTCGGTGAAACCGAAGTTGTACTTGGTCTGGTATTCGCTGCGCGTCAGGCCGATGGCCACCTTGTTACCGGTACCGAGGAAGTTGCTCTGGCTGATCGAACCACCGAGGATCAGGCCGGCGCTCTGGGCGAAACCGACGCTGGCGGTGATCGAGCCGGAGGCCTGCTCTTCGACGCTGTAGTTGACGTCGACCTGGTCGTCGGTGCCCGGCACCGGTGGGGTCTCGACGTTGACTTCCTTGAAGAAGCCCAGGCGCTCCAGACGGGTCTTGGACTGGTCGATCAGGTAGGTCGACGCCCACCCGCCTTCCATCTGGCGCATTTCGCGGCGCAGCACTTCGTCTTCGGTCTTGGTGTTGCCGCGGTAGTTGATGCGGTTGACGTAGGCACGCTTGCCCGGGTCGACCACGAACATGATGTCGACCGTGTGGTCCTGGTCGTTCGGCTGTGGCACGCCGTTGACGTTGGCGAAGGTGTAGCCTTCGTTACCCAGGCGGCGGGTGATCAGCTCGGAGGTGGTGGTCATCACCTTGCGCGAGAATACCTGGCCTGGCTGCACCAGCAGCAGCGACTTGACCTGGTCTTCCGGCACCTTGAGGTCACCGGACAGCTTCACGTCGCGAACGGTGTACTTCTCGCCTTCGTTGATGTTGACGGTGATGTAGACGTGCTTCTTGTCCGGCGTGATGGACACCTGGGTGGAGGCGATGTCCATGTTGATGTAGCCGCGGTCCAGGTAGTAGGAACGCAGGCGCTCCAGGTCACCGGAGAGTTTTTCACGGGCGTACTTGTCATCGTTCTTGAAGAACGACAGCCAGTTGGTGGTCTTCAGCTCGAACAGCTGCCCCAGGGTTTCATCATCGAACACGTTGTTGCCAACGATGTTGATGTGCTGGATGGCGGCGACGGTGCCTTCGTTGATCTTGATCTTCAGCGCCACACGGTTGCGCGGCTGCGGCACCACTTCGGCGTCGACCTCGGCCGAGTAGCGGCCCTGGGCCACGTACTGGCGTTGCAGCTCGTTACGCACACCTTCGAGGGTGGCACGCTGGAAGATTTCGCCCTCGGCCAGGCCCGATTGCTTCAGGCCCTTCATCAGGTCTTCGGTGCTGATCGCCTTGTTGCCTTCGATCTCGATGCTCGACACCGACGGGCGCTCGACCACGTTGATGATCAGCACATTGCCATCGCGGTTCAACTGGATGTCCTGGAAGAACCCGGTCTTGAACAGGGAACGGGTCGAGTCCACCAGGCGGCGGTCATCGGCCTGGTCGCCGACGTTCAGCGGCAGGGCACCGAACACACTGCCGGCGGAAACCCGCTGCAGGCCGTTGACGCG
>NZ_QJRC01000079.1 GCF_013393325.1 Pseudomonas hunanensis | reverse complement strand
CTGTGGGAGCAACTGTCTTCTTGTGGAAGCTGGCCTTGCTGGCGATGGGGCGCGTAGCGCCCTTGGCCCGGCTCTGCCGGGCATCGCCAGCATGGCTGACTCTTACGGATGGGCCACCTGCTCCTGCCAAGGTGTTCCGGCCTTTAGCATCGCATTCAGCCGTATGATCAAGACCCGCATGCACGCCACTATCGCCACCTTCGCGCATTTCCCCTCGGCCCGCAAAGCCGCATAGCGGGCTCCGAAGTCTTGGTTGTATCGGATGACGATCCAGCAGGCCATGTACAGCGCTCGCCTGACACGTGACCGGCCACCCCAGATCTCGCGCTTGCCCGCGTGTTTGCCGCTGTCTTGGTTGAACGGTGCAACACCCACCAGTGCCGCGATTTCCTTACGGTCCACCTGGCCCAACTCCGGCAGCAGAGCCACCAGCTTGGTTGCCGTGACCAAGCCAATGCCTTTGACCTCCAAGAGGCGTGGGACACGGTCGTCATTGAGCTTCACGGCCTGTTCAGCGATCTCGAGTTCGAGCGCTTTGATTTCACCTTTCAGGTAAACAATGTGGCGCTCCAGACGGAAGCAGACGCTGGTTGACTGGGCCTGCTTCAGCCGACGTTTGTCATCGTCACGTTGCTGGACGAAGCGATCCCGCTGCATCAGCAACTCGCGCAGCAAGGCCCGTTCAGGCGTCATTACCGTATACCGTTGAGGCGGCAGCACTTCGGCGAAGTGAGCCAGCACCGCAGCGTCGATGGGGTCGGTCTTGGCTTGTTTACCCATGGATTTGGCAAAGGCCCGGACGCGGCTGGGGTTTATCCGGTACGCCGGAAGACCAGCGTCATGTAGAGCCCGCAGGACGTTGCATTCGTAACCGCCGGTCGCTTCAAGGATGATTGCTGAAACCTGATACTCGCCGAGTTTTTCGACAAGCTGACTGAATCCGTTCAGGTCATTGGAAACATTGAAGTTCAAACCTTCGGGGCGGATGTGCACGGCAAGTGTGGTGCTGGAAACATCGATGCCGACAGAGGAAAACATGGCCAAACCCTCTTAGACTCAAGGAGTGAGAGCGCTTTGGCTTGGCCCACGCTTGTGGTTCGAGATTTGGCCCTCATCCAACTGTTCGGGCTCTCGCCAAAGTGGAACGGTGAATGGCAGCTTGTGCTCCCACACGTGCTCGAGGCACCTCGGGCTATCAACTTGCCATTCACCGCTCTCACCTTAGATTCTATTCCCTCCTCAAGACACAAGCGGGTTCACCCGCGAAAGGGCTCGCGCAGAGGCTGAAAATGCCTGAGTGATCTCCATCAGTGATGTTTACCGAACCCTGAACTACGCTGACAGTCGCATCTCACAAATCATTTGTGCGCAAGCTAGGAGCCTGCATGAGGGTGACGCGTCCACTGTTGCTGGCAAGCTTGGGCTTGCTGTCCATGCTCACCGGTTGTAGCAAGGAAGAGGTTCCCGAGACGCTGCCTCGGGTGGGTGTGCAACAGGTCCAGCCCACCGATTTCGCTGCCAGGGTCACCCTGACCGGCGATGTGCAGGCGCGGGTGCAGACCGACCTCTCGTTCCGCGTAGGCGGCAAGATCATTTCGCGCAGCGTGGACGTGGGCGACCACGTCAAGGCCAACCAGGTGCTGGCGCGGCTGGACCCAAAAGACTTGCAGAACAACGTCGACTCGGCCAAGGCCGAGGTGTTCGCCGCGCAAGCACGGGTCACCCAGACCAGTGCCGCCTTCGTGCGCCAGCAGAAACTGCTGCCCAAGGGCTACACCAGCCAGAGTGAATACGACTCCGCCGAAGCCGCGTTGCGCAGCAACCAGAGCGCCCTCAAGGCCGCCCAGGCGCAGCTGGCCAACGCCAACGAACAACTCAGCTATACCGCACTGGTCTCCGAGGCCGCTGGGGTAATCACTCAGCGCCAGGCCGAAGTCGGGCAGGTGGTACAGGCCACCATGCCGATCTTCAGCCTGGCTACCGATGGCGACCGCGATGCGGTGTTCAACGTCTACGAGTCGCTGCTGGTCGCGCCGCCCAGCGATGCCGGGGTGGTCGTCAGCCTGTTGGACGACCCCAAGGTCCAGGCCCATGGCTTCGTGCGCGAAATCACCCCCACGGTGTCGGCGCAAAGCGGCACGGTGCAGGTCAAGGTTGGCCTGAAAGACGTGCCACCGGGCATGCAACTGGGCGCACCGGTCACTGCTACCACCAACGCTCAGGGTCGGCCCAGCGTCGAACTGCCGTGGTCGGCGTTGACCAAGGCCTTGCATGAACCCGCCGTGTGGGTGGTGGGCGAGGGCGACAAGGTGGAGCTGCGCAAAGTTGAAGTCAGCCGTTACCTCACCGGCAAGATCGTGGTCGCCAGCGGCCTCAAAGGCGGCGAGAGCGTGGTGGTCAACGGCGGCCAGTTGCTGCACCCCGGCATGCAGGTGCAGAAGGTCGATGCCAAGGCCCCAGGGGGTGAGTTATGAAGCGCCTGTTGCTGATGCTGTCAGCCGGCGTGCTGCTAGTGGGCTGCAGTAGCGAGGACGAGGCACCCGAGCCGATTCGGCCGGTGCTGTCGGTCAAGGTCGAACCCCAGGTGCAATCGCAGCTGGGCCGCTTCGCCGGCAGTATCCAGGCGCGCTTCGAAAGCACCCTGGGCTTTCGGGTTTCCGGGCGCATTGCCCGGCGCTGGCTGGATGTCGGTGCCCAGGTGAAGCCGGGCGACACCCTGGCCACCCTCGACCCGACCGACCAGCAGAACCAGTTGCGTGCCGCCGAAGGCGACCTGGCCAAGGTGCAGGCACAGTGGATCAACGCCCAGGCCGATGCCCGTCGCCAGCAACAGCTGTATGACCGTGGCGTGGGCGCCCAGGCGCAGCTGGACATCGCCCAGACCAACCTGAAAACCACCAGCGCGGCGTTGGAGCAGGCGCGCTCCGCGCTCAGCCAGGCCCGTGACCAGCTCGACTACAGCACCCTGCGCACCGACCACGCCGCCGTGATCACCGCGTGGCAGGCCGAAGCCGGGCAAACCGTTACCGCCGGGCAAGCCGTGGTGACCTTGGCCCGGCCGGACGTGAAGGAAGCGGTGATCGACCTGCCGATCGGCTTGGCCGAGCAGTTGAACAAAGGCCTGACCTTTACCGTTGCCTCACAGCTCGACCCAACCATCAATACCACGGCCAGCCTACGCGAGCTGGAGCCCCAGGCCGACGCCACCACCCGTACCCGGCGCGCCCGCCTGACCCTGGCCAGCACGCCGGCGGCGTTCCACTTGGGCACTGCCATCAGCGTGACCCTGAGTTCGGAAGTGACGCCGCGTAGCGAGCTGCCCGCGAGCGCGTTGCTGGAGCGTGACGGCAAGACCCAGGTGTGGGTGATCGATACACAGCAGAAGACCGTGGCAACCCGTGACGTGGCGCTGATCGACCGCACCGCCGACAGCATTGTCCTGACGTCGGGCGTACAGCCCGGTGAGCGCGTGGTTACCGCAGGTGTGAACAGCCTGAAGCCTGGCCAGAAGGTCACCTTCGACGAGGATGCGCAATGAAAGGAAGCTTCAACCTCTCCGAATGGGCGCTCAAGCACCAGTCATTCGTCTGGTACCTGATGTTCGTTGGCCTGCTGATGGGGATTTTTTCGTACTTCAACCTCGGGCGTGAGGAAGACCCGTCATTCACCATCAAAACCATGGTCATCCAGACCCGCTGGCCGGGTGCGACTCAGGACGAAACCCTATACCAGGTCACCGACCGCATCGAGAAGAAGCTGGAGGAGCTCGATTCCCTCGATTACACCAAAAGCTACACCCGTCCGGGTGAGTCCACCGTCTACGTGTACCTGCGCGACACCACCAAAGCCAAGGACATCCCGGAAATCTGGTACCAGGTGCGCAAGAAAATCCAGGACATCCGCGGCCAGTTCCCGCAGGGTATTCAGGGGCCTGCCTTCAACGACGAATTCGGTGACGTGTTCGGCTCGATCTACGCCTTTACCTCTGACGGCCTGACCCTGCGCCAACTGCGCGACTACGTTGAACAAGCCCGCGCCGAAGTGCGCGAAGTGCCCAACATCGGCAAGATAGAGCTGGTCGGCACCCAGGACGAAGTGCTGTACCTGAACTTCTCGACCCGCAAACTGGCAGCGCTGGGTATCGACCAGCGCCAGGTCATGCAGGCCTTGCAATCACAGAACGCAGTAACGCCAGCCGGGGTGATCGAGGCTGGGCCAGAGCGCATTTCGGTGCGCACCACCGGGCAGTTCGCATCCGAAAAAGACCTGCAAACCGTCAACCTGAGGATCAACGACCGCTTCTTCCGCCTGGCCGATATCGCTGATATCGAGCGTGGCTACGTCGACCCGCCCACGCCCATGTTCCGCTTCAACGGCCAGACCGCGATCGGCCTGGCTATCGGCATGAAGGCCGGCGGCAACATGCAGGTATTCGGTGCGGCGCTGAAGAAGAAAATGGACAGCGTGATCACCGACCTGCCGGTCGGGGTGGGTGTGCACACCGTGTCAGACCAGGCGGTGGTCGTGAAGCAGGCAGTCGGCGGCTTCACTAGCGCACTGTTCGAAGCGGTGGTGATTGTATTGGCGGTGAGCTTTATCAGCCTCGGTGTGCGTGCAGGGTTGGTGGTGGCCTGCTCGATTCCGTTGGTGCTGGCGATGGTGTTCGTGTTCATGGAGTACAGCGGCATCACCATGCAGCGGATTTCGCTGGGGGCGTTGATCATTGCCCTTGGCCTGCTGGTGGATGATGCGATGATCACCGTGGAGGTCATGGTCACGCGGCTGGAGATGGGCGAGAGCAAGGAGCAGGCGGCGACGTTCGCCTATACCTCTACCGCATTCCCCATGCTCACCGGCACCTTGGTGACCGTTGCCGGCTTCGTGCCGATTGGGCTCAATGCCAGCTCGGCGGGCGAATATACCTACACCTTGTTCGCGGTCATCGCCGTGGCGTTGATCGTGTCGTGGGTGGTGGCGGTGTTCTTCGCGCCGGTACTGGGCGTGCATATCCTGAGCAGCAAGGTCAAGGCACACGAGGAGCAGACCGGGCGAGTAGGGCGAGCGTTCGAAGGTGGCCTGCTGTGGTGCATGCGCAACCGCTGGCTGACCATCATCGGTACGGTGCTGTTGTTCGCGTTGGCCATTTTCTGTGAGCGCTTTGTCCAGAACCAGTTCTTCCCGTCCTCGGACCGCCCTGAAATTCTGGTCGACCTCAACCTGCCGCAGAACGCCTCGATCGAGGAGACGCGCAAGGTGGTCGACCGCTTCGAGGCGCGGATCAAGGATGACCCGGACCTGGTGCACTGGAGCACCTACATCGGCCAAGGTGCCATTCGTTTCTACCTGCCCCTCGACCAACAGTTGCAGAACCCCTACTACGCGCAGTTGGTGATCGTCAGTAAAGGCTTCGAAGAGCGTCAGGCCATGATGGATCGCTTGCAGAAGATCCTGCATGAAGAGTTCGTTGGCATCGGTACCAACGTACAGTCGCTGGAAATGGGCCCGCCGGTAGGGCGGCCGATCCAGTATCGGGTCAGTGGCGCAAATATCGACGAGGTGCGCAAACACGCCATCGAACTGGCCACCCTGCTTGACCAGAACGAGCATATCGGCGAGATGATCTACGACTGGAACGAGCCAGGTAAGGTGCTGCGCGTGGAAATCGCCCAGGACAAGGCACGCCAGCTGGGGTTATCGTCGGAAGACGTGGCCAATGTGATGAACAGCATCGTCAGCGGCGTGCAGATCACCCAGGTCAACGACAACATTTACCTGGTCAATGTGGTCGCCCGTGCCGAAGACAGCGAGCGCGGCTCGCCTGATACCCTGCAGAACCTGCAGATCCTCACGCCCAACGGCACTTCGATCCCGTTGCTGTCGTTTGCCACGGTGCGCTACGAGATGGAGCAGCCGCTGGTTTGGCGCCGCGACCGCAAGCCCACCATCACCATCAAGGCCTCGGTCAACGGCGACATCCAGCCCACCGATCTGGTAGCTCAGTTGAAGCCCAAGATCGACGAGTTCGCCAGCAAGCTGCCGGTGGGCTTCGAAGTGGCTACCGGCGGTACGGTGGAGGAGAGCGCCAAGGCGCAAGGGCCGATCCGCAAGGTGATCCCGCTGATGCTGTTCCTGATGGCGACCTTCCTGATGATCCAGCTGCACAGTGTGCAGAAGCTGTTCCTGGTGGTCAGCGTGGCGCCGCTTGGGCTGATTGGCGTGGTGCTGGCGCTGGTGCCCACGGGTACGCCGATGGGCTTTGTGGCGATCCTTGGCATCCTGGCGCTGGCGGGCATCATCATCCGTAACTCGGTAATTCTGGTAACCCAGATCGATGAATTCGTGGCGCAAGGCTTTTCGCAATGGGATGCGGTGGTGGAGGCCACTAACCATCGGCGCCGGCCAATCCTGCTGACCGCGGCGGCGGCGAGCCTGGGTATGATCCCGATTGCCCGCGAGGTGTTCTGGGGGCCGATGGCCTACGCGATGATTGGCGGGATCATCGTGGCGACCTTGCTGACGCTGCTGTTCCTGCCGGCGCTGTATGTGGCCTGGTACAAGATCCGCGAGCCACAGGAAAAATCCTGAAACCCTGAACTGAACCCTGTGGGGGCGGGTTTACCCGCGAATGCGATGGTGGAGCTACCGCCGCATTCGCGGGTAAACCCGCTCCCACAGGGCCTTCTATTGTCTTCAGGATAAGCCTTTTATTTTGGTTATATAAACATTCTTAAACAGTATTTTTAAGAATATCTCCGCCTCACTACTATTGCCCTCAAGCCAGGCGCAAATCCCCTTCAAACCTCTGCCCGGCACCCTCACTCCAAGGAGAACGAGCATGAGTGCATCTCTGCGTAGCATCGACGGTCAGGACGAAGCCACCATTCTGCGTGAAATCCAGAGCGCCTTGCGCGACCTGCGGTTTGGTGCGGTGGAGATCACTGTGCACAACGCTCAGGTCGTACAGATCGAGCGCAAGGAGAAGTTCCGCCTGCAACAGCCGGGCAACAAGCCCAGCTGATCGCGCCTCACATCCAAAATTAGAAAAATGCCAATCGGGAGCTTCACCATGTCCATCCGCCGTTATGCGCTCGCCGCCCTGGCCAGTGCTGTTTTTGCCGGTTCCGCCATCGCCAAGGACTACGAACTGCTGAACGTGTCCTACGACCCGACCCGCGAGCTGTACCAGCAGTACAACGCCGAGTTCATCAAGCACTGGCAGCAGGCCCACCCGGGCGACAAGGTGAAGATCCAGCAATCCCATGGCGGTTCGGGCAAGCAGGCCCGTGCGGTGATCGACGGCCTGCGCGCCGACGTGGTGACCCTGGCCCTGGCCGGCGACATCGACGAAGTAGCCAAGCTCGGCAAGACCCTGCCGGACAACTGGCAGACCCGCCTGCCGGACGCCAGCACCCCGTACACCTCGACCATCGTGTTCCTGGTGCGCAAGGGCAACCCGAAAGGCATCAAGGACTGGGGCGACCTGATCAAGAAGGACGTCTCGGTCATCACCCCCAACCCGAAAACCTCCGGCGGTGCGCGCTGGAACTTCCTGGCGGCCTGGGCCTATGGCCTGAAAGCCGGCGGTAGCGAAGAAAAGGCCAAGGAGTACGTACAGGAGCTGTTCAAGCATGTACCGGTGCTGGATACCGGCGCCCGTGGCTCGACCATCACCTTCGTCAACAACGGCCAGGGCGACGTATTGCTGGCTTGGGAAAACGAAGCCTTCCTGGCGCTGAAGGAAGACGGTGGCGCCGACAAGTTCGACATCGTCGTGCCGTCGCTGTCGATCCTGGCCGAGCCGCCTGTGGCGGTGGTGGACAAGAACGCCGAGAAGAAAGGCAATACCGAGATTGCCACCGAATACCTCAAGCACCTGTACAGCCCGGCTGGGCAGAAGATTGCCGCCGAGAACTTCTACCGCCCGCGTGACGAGAAAGTCGCTGCGGAGTTTGGCAAGCAGTTCCCGAAACTGGACCTGGTAACCATCGACAAGGACTTCGGTGGCTGGAAAACTGCACAGCCCAAATTCTTCAATGATGGCGGTGTGTTCGACCAGATCTATCAGGCACAGTAAACGCCAGGGAAAAGCGGGGCCGTGTTGCGGCCCAATCGCGACACAAGGCCGCTCCCACAAGGAACCGCAATCTCCTGTGGGGGCGGTCTTGCGTCGCGATTGGGCTGCAACGCAGCCCCGGGATTCAGAGTCTTGCACCGGCCCGGGATTGATTCCGGGCTTCGTGCGTTCAACCAGGGATACTTATGTCACGTCGTATTTCCCCCGTCATACCCGGCTTCGGGCTGACGCTGGGCTACACCTTGGTGTACCTCAGCCTGATCGTGCTGATACCGCTGGCGGCCATGTTCATTCATGCCTCGCAGCTGACCTGGGAGCAGTTCTGGAACATCATCAGCGCACCGCGGGTAATCGCCGCGCTCAAGCTGAGTTTCGGCACCGCCCTGTTCGCCGCCATCATCAATGGTGTGATCGGTACCCTGCTGGCCTGGGTACTGGTGCGCTACACCTTCCCCGGGCGCAAGATCATCGACGCGATGATCGACCTGCCGTTCGCCCTGCCTACCGCCGTTGCCGGTATTGCCCTGACCGCCCTGTACGCGCCTGCGGGCTGGGTCGGCCAGTTCGCCACCGACCTGGGCTTCAAGATCGCCTACACCCCGCTGGGCATCACCCTGGCGCTGACCTTCGTCACCCTGCCGTTCGTGGTGCGCACGGTGCAGCCGGTACTGGCCGACATCCCGCGTGAAGTGGAAGAGGCCGCTGCCTGCCTGGGGGCCAAGCCGCTGCAGGTGTTCCGTCATATTCTGGCGCCGGCCCTGCTACCGGCCTGGCTCACCGGCTTTGCCCTGGCCTTCGCCCGTGGCGTGGGCGAATATGGCTCGGTGATCTTCATTGCCGGCAACATGCCGATGAAGACCGAAATCCTGCCGCTGCTGATCATGGTCAAGCTCGACCAGTACGACTACACCGGCGCGACCGCCATCGGCGTGCTGATGCTGGTGGTTTCCTTCATCCTGCTGCTGCTGATCAACTTGCTGCAGCGCCGCATCGAAACCCCTTGAAGGAGGCCGGCATGTCCAGTTCATCCCTGAGTACAAGCGCCGCCGCCAACGCCGCCCGCCGAGGCAGCGCTACTTCGCGACGCATTCTGATCGGCCTTGGCTGGTTGGTGTTCGCGCTGTTCCTGTTGCTGCCGCTGGTGATCGTGGTGTCGCAGGCGCTGAAGAACGGTTTTGGCACCTTCTTCGAGGCGATCTTCGAGCCTGATGCCTTGTCGGCGCTGAAGCTGACCCTGCTCGCCGTGGTGATTTCGGTGCCGCTGAACCTGGTGTTCGGTGTCAGCGCCGCGTGGTGCGTGAGCAAGTACACCTTCCGTGGCAAGAGTATCCTGGTCACCCTGATCGACCTGCCGTTCTCGGTGTCGCCGGTAATCGCCGGCCTGGTCTACGTGCTGATGTTCGGCGCGCAAGGCCTGTTCGGGCCGTGGCTGCAGGACCACGACATCCAGATCGTGTTCGCCCTGCCGGGCATCGTCCTGGCGACCATTTTCGTCACCGTGCCGTTCGTGGCCCGTGAGCTGATCCCGCTGATGCAGGAGCAGGGCACGCAAGAAGAGGAGGCCGCGCGCCTGCTCGGCGCCAATGGCTGGCAGATGTTCTGGCACGTGACTTTGCCGAATATCAAATGGGGCTTGATCTACGGCGTGGTGCTTTGTACTGCACGGGCCATGGGCGAGTTCGGCGCGGTGTCGGTGGTGTCCGGCCACATTCGCGGCGTGACCAACACCTTGCCGCTGCACGTAGAGATCCTCTACAACGAGTACAACCACGTGGCGGCCTTCAGCGTGGCCAGCCTGTTGCTGATCCTGGCGCTCTTCATCCTGCTGCTCAAGCAGTGGAGCGAGAACCGTATTAACCGCCTGCGCCACAGCGCCGCGGAGGAATGATTCATGTCGATCGAAGTTCGTAATGTCAGCAAGCGCTTCAACAGCTTCCAGGCCCTGAACAACATCAACCTGGACATCAACAGCGGCGAGCTGGTGGCCTTGCTCGGCCCGTCCGGCTGCGGCAAGACCACGCTGCTGCGCATCATCGCCGGCCTGGAAACCCCGGACCAGGGCAACATCGTGTTCCATGGCGAGGACGTGTCTGGCCATGACGTGCGTGACCGTAACGTCGGGTTCGTGTTCCAGCACTATGCGCTGTTCCGCCATATGAGCGTGTTCGACAACGTCGCCTTCGGCCTGCGCATGAAGCCCAAGGGCGAGCGCCCGAGCGAGAGCAAGATCGCCGAGAAGGTGCACGAGCTGCTGAACATGGTGCAGTTGGACTGGTTGTCCGATCGCTACCCCGAGCAGCTGTCTGGCGGCCAGCGTCAGCGTATCGCCCTGGCCCGCGCCCTGGCGGTGGAGCCCAAGGTGCTGCTGCTGGACGAGCCGTTCGGTGCGCTGGATGCCAAGGTGCGCAAGGAGCTGCGCCGCTGGCTGGCGCGGTTGCACGAGGATATCAACCTGACCTCGGTGTTCGTGACTCACGACCAGGAAGAAGCCATGGAAGTGGCTGACCGCATCGTGGTGATGAACAAGGGCGTGATCGAGCAGATCGGTTCGCCGGGCGAGGTGTACGAGAAGCCAGCCAACGATTTCGTCTACCACTTCCTCGGCGATTCCAACCGCCTGGCACTGAGCGAAGGCCACCACGTGCTGTTCCGTCCGCACGAGGTGTCGCTGTCGCGGCATGAGACCGAAGGGCACCATGCGGCCGAGGTGCGGGACATCCGGCCGTTGGGCGCTACCACGCGGGTGACTTTGAAGGTGGAAGGGCAGAGCGAGCTGATCGAGGCCGAAGTGGTCAAGGACCATGACAGCCTGACCGGCTTGGCGCGTGGGGAGACGTTGTTCTTCCGGCCGAAGGTTTGGCAGAAGGTGGCGGATATCTGATCTGCCCCTGATGATTAAGAGCCCGGGCTTGGTCCCGGGTTTTTTTATGCCTGTCGGATTGCCGGGGCTGCTTTGCAGCCCATCGCGACACAAGGCCGCTCCTACAAGGGATTCGCGTAAGGTCCGAGGGGCGCGAGTCCTTTGTAGGAGCGGCCTTGCGTCGCGATCGAGGGCGCAGCCCTCGCGGCAATCTCATGCCTTACGCGAATATTTTGCATGCCCCCAATGCATAGCCTTTAGCCATGAAGGCCACAGCCCGCGCAATCCGTGGCTTTCACGCGATCCTTCAGAAACAATATTCAATTAAGTTCTAACCATAATTTTAAACATTACTTTAAGAGATAAGCCTCTGGCCCCGATGATTCAGCCACACACCTGAATCGAGACCCCAGGAGTTTGATCAATGGGTAATGTCCAATCGGCCGTCAGGGCCTACGACCAGCCATGGCGCCCGGCCCCAGGCGACCTGGTCGAGCTTGGACGCACGCTTCGCCTGCCGCTTGGCCAGCTGCGCCTGCAACGCACGCCTGTGAGCGGGCTCAAGCGCCGCGACAAGCTGGTGTTGGGCCTGCTGGTGCTGGCCCTGCATGGCGCCGCCGCGTACTGGGTCAGCCAGGCGCCCACGCCCGAACTGCCGGTTGTGCCGCCACAGGTGCCGCCCATGACCATCGAGTTCGCGGCACCCGCACCGCCTGTGGTCGAGCCTCCGCCGCCTGCGCCCGCGCCTCCCGTGGTCGAGCCACCGCCGCCGCCACCGGTCGTCGACGAACTGGCCGCCAAGCCCAAACCCAAACCGAAGCCCGTGCCAAAGCCTGTGGTCAAGCAAGCGCCCAAGCCACAGCCCAAGCCGGTTGAAGCACCACCACCCGCGCCAGTGGCGGCCCCGGCACCGCCTGCGCCCGCACCACCCGCGCCGGCCCCGATAACCCCGGCATCGGCCAACGCCGCGTACCTGAAGAACCCGGCGCCGGAGTACCCGCAGATGGCTCAGCGCCGTGGCTGGGAGGGCACCGTGCTGTTGCGTGTCGAAGTGCTGCCCAGCGGCAAGCCTGGGCAGATCCAGGTTCAGAAGAGCAGCGGCCGTGACGCCCTCGACGCCGCCGCGCTGGCCGCGGTGAAGCGCTGGAGCTTCGTGCCCGCCAAGCAGGGTGATGTGGCCCAGACCGGCTGGGTCAGCGTGCCGATCGATTTCAAGCTTCGCTAACTTTTTCGCAGAACACAGGAAGACATCATCATGAGCCTGCTGGCATCCCCCCTCGAATCCGTTGAAAGCGCAGTCATCTGGCTGCTGGTCGGTTTTTCTGTCGTCACCTGGGGCCTGGCCCTGGTCAAGGTCGCGCAGTTCGTGCGGTTGAAGAACCAGGACAAGCGCTTCCACCAGCAGTTCTGGGCTGCCTCCAGCCTGGACTCGGCCGCCGAGCTCAGCCATGAGCTGCCCGGCCCGGCTGCCCGTGTGGCCCAGTCTGGCTACGCTGCCATCGCCGTTGGCGACACTCAGGCCAACGACCTGAGCCATGCGATCAACCACCAGGACCGCCTGGAGCGCGCCCTGCGCCAGCAGATCGTGCGTGAGCGCCGCTCGCTGGAAACCGGCCTGGCGGTGGTCGCCAGTATCGGCAGCACCTCGCCCTTCATCGGCCTGTTCGGCACCGTGTGGGGCATCATGGAAGCGCTCAAGGGCATCAGCGCGGCCGGCTCCGCCAGCCTGGAAACCGTCGCCGGACCAATCGGTGCGGCACTGGTGGCGACCGGTGTGGGTATCGCCGTCGCGGTACCGGCCGTGCTGGTTTACAACTACTTCCTGCGGCGCCTCAAGCTGACCGCCGCCGACCTCGATGACTTCGCCCACGACTTCTACAGCCTGGCGCAGAAGAGTGCCTTCCGCGTGCTGGTGCACCCTGCTGTGCAAAAAGCCCAGGCCGGTTTCACCCAGCCAGTGAAGGAGGCGTCCTGATATGGCCTTTTCGACCCAGGACAGCGACGAAGTCCTCAGTGAAATCAACGTCACGCCCCTGGTGGACGTCATGCTGGTGCTGCTGGTGGTGTTCATCGTCACCGCGCCGCTGCTGACCAACGCCATTCCCATCAACCTGCCCAAGACCGAGGCCGTGGCCCCGGTGGAGCAGAAGGACCCGCTGGTGGTCAGCATCGATGGCGAGGGCAAGCTGTTCATCAACAAGGACCAGATCCAGCCCGATCTGCTGGAAACCAATCTCAAGGCCGCCAAGGACAAGGACGCGGACGTGCGCGTGCAGCTGCAGGCCGATGACGGCGTGAACTACGGCGAAGTGGCACGGGCCATGGCGGCCATCGAACGCGCGGGGATCAGCAAGCTGGCGGTGATTACCGCACGTTGATACCCGGCACACCTCTTCAGGCAAGTGCTTATGGGCCACATCTCTTGGCAGGGGTTGGCCCTTTTTTTTGCCTGTGAGGGCCCTGTCGCAGGAATTGGTTTTTGGTTATTAATAAATAGCTTCTTATTCCTTTACGAATATAACTCCCTCCCTATACTTGTCTCCAAGCACGCAAACTTACTGGAGGCGTCCCCATGCGCAATGAGTCGATTCGTTACCTGATTGTGCCGGGCTGGCAAGGATCGCCAGACAACCATTGGCAAAGTCACTGGCAGCGCACCCTGCCTAACAGTGCCCGGGTGGAGCAACACGACTGGCTCACCCCGCAGCGGCAGGATTGGGTGCAGGCGCTGGAGCAGGCAATTGCCGCCGAGCGCTCACCGGTGATCCTGATCGCCCACAGCCTGGGCTGCATCACTGTCGCCCATTGGGCTGCGCAAGCCAGGCCGGCCTTGCTGCGGCGGGTGCGTGGTGCACTGTTGGTGGCGCCGGCAGACGTCGAGCGGCCCACCTGCGCGCCAGCCCTGCGCAACTTTGCGCCGATCCCGACCGATGCATTGCCGTTCCCCAGCCAGGTCGTCAGCTCGGACAACGACCCGGCCGTGAACGTACCGCGGGCGCTGTACCTGGCCCAGGCATGGGGCGCCGAAGCGGGGTTGCTGAGCAATGCCGGGCACATCAACGTCAAGTCCGGCCATGAGCGCTGGGAACAAGGCTTCGCCTACTTGTATCGCTTGCAGAGCCGGGTAGAGCAGCGCGCACTGCGCCGCGCCTGATCACCCTTACTGTTTACCGTTTGCCTGACGCCCGGCCATTGCAGGCCTGGGGCGGGAGTTCGTCATGACTTTTCAAAACCCGTTTGGCCAGCCGCTGCTGACCTTCCCCGAGCTGGACAAGAGCCCGCTGAGCATTCGTGCCAAGGCGCTGGTGTTCATCGACCCGCGCTCGCAGCAGCTGCGCGAGGACCTTGAGCGCCTGGCGCCACAACCTGTGCCGGTGCTGATCCGTGGCGAAACCGGCACCGGCAAGGAGCTGCTGGCCCGGCAGATCCACCGTGCCAGCGACCGTGGCGGGCTGTTCGTGTCGGTCAACTGCGCGGCCATCAGCCCCACCTACGCCGATGCCGAATTGTTCGGCTATAGCGCCGGCAGTCATGGCGGCACGGCCAGCAGCCGCGCCGGCTGGTTTGGCTCGGCCAATGGCGGCACGCTGTACCTGGACGAGATTGCCGACTTGCCGCTGGCCATCCAGGGCAAGTTGCTGGCCGCACTGGAAAACCGTGAGGTCACCCGGGTTGGCGCGCAGCAGCCACAGCCAGTGGATGTGCGCCTGGTCGCCGCGACCAGCATCGACCTGGCGCGCGTGGTGCGTGCGGGGCGCTTCAACGAGCGCCTGTACCAGTACCTGCGCGAGGGGGCGCTGGAACTGCCGCCGCTGCGTGAACGGCCGGGCGACATCCTGCCACTGGCCGAGTACTTCGTGGGCATTTACAGCGTGCGCCTGCAGCGGCCCGTGCCGTTGGTGAGCGAGGCGGCGCAGCAGGTGCTGGAAGCGCATTTCTGGCCCGGCAACACCCGCGAGCTGGAGAACGTGATCCACTTTGCCTTGCTGGTGAATGACGGCGCAGAGATCCTGCCGGAGGACCTCGACCTGGCCAATCCCGCGCGCTAGACATCGCTCATAAGCAAAGTGGCTGGTGGCAGTTTGTTTTTGGAATAAGAAGCTAAGTAAAAGATATTGTTACGGAATAAAAAATCTAGGTATTGTCCGCCTCACGCCCACTGGTGAACCGGTTGGGCACCCGATTCGCCATCGTCGATGGCCCAGATTCAGAACAAGGACCACCATGAAGAAGACCCTGCTGACCACTGCCCTGGCTGCTGCCCTGTCGTTCTCCGGCCTGGCCGCCGCTGCCGAGAAACTGGTGGTTGCCGCTACCCCGGTTCCGCACGCCGAAATCCTTGAGCTGATCAAGCCGACCCTGGCAAAAGAAGGTGTGGACCTGCAGATCAAGGTCTTCACCGATTACGTGCAGCCAAACGTACAAGTGGACCAGAAGCGCCTGGACGCCAACTACTTCCAGACCCTGCCGTATCTGAAAAGCTTCAACGAAGGTAAAGGCACCCACCTGGAAACCGTGGTCGGCGTGCACGTCGAACCCTTCGGTGGCTACTCCAAGAAGATCAAGAACCTGTCCGAGCTGAAGGAAGGCGCCACTGTTGCCATCCCTAACGAAGGCAGCAACAGCGGCCGCGCCCTGATCCTGCTGCAGAAGGCTGGCCTGATCACCCTGAAAGACCCGAAAAATGCCCTGGCCACCCCCAAGGACATTGCCGAGAACCCGAAGAAGCTGAAGTTCCGCGAGCTTGAGTCGGCCATGCTGCCGCGCGTGCTGGACCAGGTTGACCTGGACATGATCAACACCAACTACGCCCTGGAAGCCGGCCTGAACCCGGCCAAGGATGCGCTGGTGATCGAAGGTGCCGATTCGCCATACGTGAACTTCCTGGTTGCCCGCCCGGACAACAAGGACAGCGAAGCCATCCAGAAACTGGCCAAGGCCCTGACCAGCCCGGAAGTGAAGGCATTCATCGCCAAGAAGTACCAGGGTGCGGTGCTGCCAGCGTTCTGATGCAGTTGCATTCCCTTGCATGACCTGACGCCGACTCATATGAGTCGGCGTTTTTATTTCTTTGACATGCATTTTGGGGAGAAGCGATCCCCTGTAGGAGCGGCCTTGTGTCGCGAAAGGGGGGCGGAGCGCCCCCAGGATTTTTGCAATTCACCTGCTATTGCCGGGGCCGCTTTGCGGCGCTTTCGCGACACAAGGCCGCGCCTACAAAGGGCGTCTATGCCTGTACTATGCATATGCAATAAAGGTATTTATTAAAAAATTTTTAGATCATTAGAGTCTATTCATTGTGCCCCCGCGCACCCTGCAGACTTGCTCTACCCATGACCCTCGACATCGCATTCATCCTCAGCACGCTACCCGCTTTTCTCAAGGCCGTGGGCGTGACTTTGCAGGTCGGCATGATCGCCATCGCCACCTCGCTCTTGGTCGCCCTGGTCAACGCCACGCTCCTTGTCCTGCGCACGCCCTACCTGTGGCGCCTGGTCAAAGCCTACGTGGAGCTGGCGCGCAACACGCCGCTGCTGATCCAACTGTTCTTCGTCTACTTCGCCTTGCCAAGCCTGGGCCTGAAGATTTCCGGTTTTTCCGCGGCGATCATCACCATGACCTTCATGGGCGGTGCCTACCTCACCGAGGTGTTACGGGCCGGCATCGAGGCGGTGCCGCGTGCGCAGCTGGAGTCTGGGCGCTCCATCGGCTTGTCCGAGGGCCAACTGCTGCGCCATGTGGTGCTGCCCCAGGCCGGTATCCTCAGCCTGCCGGCACTGTTCGCCAACTTCATCTTCCTGCTCAAGGAAACCACCGTGGTGTCGGCGGTGGCCGTGCCGGAAATCCTCTACACCACCAAAAACTACATCGCGCTGTACTACAAGACCTACGAAATGCTCACCGTGCTGACCCTGCTCTGTGTATTGCTGTTCCTGCCGCTGTCGTTGCTGCTGCGCTACGTGGAAAGGAGGCTGCAACATGGCCAGTTCGGCGTTTGACCTGTTGCTGCAGGCGCTGCCGCAGCTGGCCGGCGGCGCCGCGCAGACCCTGGCCATCTCGGCACTGGGCATCCTCTTCGCAACGCTGGGTGGCGTGCTGTACGGCGTGCTGGCAACCCTGGGCAACCGTGCCCTGAACATCGCCTTGCAGGTGTACCTTGAGTTGTTTCGCGCCATCCCGGTGCTGGTCTGGTTGTACCTGGTGTTCTTCGGCCTGCCGATCTTCTTTGCCCTGAGCATCCCCAGCTTCTGGTGCGCGGTGCTGGTACTGGCCCTGTGGGGCGCGAGCGAGGTGGGCGAGGTGGTACGCGGTGCGCTGCGTTCGCTGCCGCGCGGCCAGCGCGAAGCCGGGCTGTCGATCGGCCTGGCGGGGTGGCAGCTGTATGGCTACGTGCTGCTGCCGCAGGCGCTCAAGCGCATGACCCCGCCCACCATCAACATCTACACGCGGATCATCAAGACCAGCTCGCTGGCGGTGCTGATCGGCGTGGTCGAGGTGATCAAGGCCGGTCAGCAGATCATCGAACGCACCTACGAATCGGTGCTGATCTATGGCGCCTTGTTCCTGTTCTTCTTCATCGTTTGTTATCCGCTGTCCGCCGCTTCGCGCGTGCTGGAACGCCGCTGGGCACACTCATGAGCGCACTGATCGAATTCCAGGGTTTCAACAAGTTTTTTGGCGAGCACCAGGTGCTCAAGGATGTCGACCTGCAGGTGGCGGCCGGTGAAGTGGTGGTCATCCTCGGCCCCAGTGGCTGTGGCAAAAGCACGCTGCTGCGCTGCCTCAACGGCCTTGAGCAGGCCCACAGCGGGCACCTGCGCCTGGCCGGGCAAGAATTGCTCGCCCCGCACACCGACTGGCGCGCCATCCGCCAGCGGGTCGGCATGGTGTTCCAGAGCTACCACCTGTTCGGCCATATGAGCGTGATCGACAACCTGCTGCTGGGCCCGCTGAAAGTGCAAAAGCGCGAGCGGGCCGAAGCCCAGGCCCAGGCCGAGGCGCTGCTGGCGCGGGTCGGCCTGCTGGACAAGCGCGACGCGTTCCCCCGGCAATTGTCCGGGGGCCAGCAACAGCGCATCGCCATCGTGCGCGCGTTGTGCATGAACCCCGAGGTGATGCTGTTCGACGAAGTTACCGCTGCCCTCGACCCAGAAATGGTCAAGGAGGTGCTGCAGGTAATTCAGGGCCTGGCCCGCGACGGCATGACCTTGCTCATCGTTACCCACGAAATGGCCTTCGCTCGCGCGGTGGCCGACCGCATCGTGTTCATGGAGGCCGGCAGGGTCCTTGAACAGGGTGACCCCGAGAGCTTCTTCACCCGACCGCGGACCGCACGCGCGCAGCAGTTCCTGGAGAAATTCTCCTTCGTAGAAAGCCTGCCAAAGACATTGCACAAGGAACTGTCATGAAAACTGCCAACCTCACCAAACTGCTGGCACCGTTGTTCGGCCTGGCCTTGCTGGCCGGCTGCAACAAGGCCGACGAACCGCCCAAGCCGGCGGCGGCATCGCCAGCCACCAGCTACCTGGAAACCATCAAGGCCCGCGACAAGCTGATTGTCGGCGTGTTCACCGACAAGCCGCCGTTCGGCTTCGTCGATGAGAAAGGCCGCTATGTGGGCTTTGACACCGACATTGGCCGGCGCCTGGCCAAGGACCTGCTGGGCGATGAAAACAAGGTCGAGTTCGTTGCCGTGGAACCGGCCAGCCGTATTCCGTTCCTGCAGAGCGACAAGGTCGACCTGATCCTCGCCAACATGACCGTGACCCCGGAGCGCAAGGAAGCGGTGGACTTCACCAACCCCAACCTGCGCGTTGCCGTGCAGGCCATCGTGGCGGATGGCAGCCCGGTGCAGAAGCTCGACGACCTGGCCGACAAGACCATCATCGTGACCACCGGCACCACGGCCGATATCTGGCTGACCAAAAATCATCCCGACTGGAAGCTGCTCAAGTTCGAGAAGAACAGCGAATCGCTGCAAGCCCTGGCCACCGGCCGTGGCGATGCCTATGCCCAGGACAACCTGATCCTGTTCAGCTGGGCCAAGCAGAACCCGGGTTACCGCGTGCTGCCTGAGCTGCTGGGTGACGAAGCGCCGATTGCGCCGGCGGTGAAGAAGGGCAACACCGAGCTGCGAGACTGGGTGAATGCCGAGTTGGCCAAACTGGGGGAAGAGAAGTTCTTGCTGAAGCTGTATGACCAGTATGTGCGCAAAGAACTGAGCGATGACACCAAGCCGGAAAGCGTGATCGTCGAAGGGGGCAAGTGGCAGGGTTGACGGTGTGATTGGGGCTGCTGTGCAGCCCTTCTCGGTCATTCGCCTGGTACTAATCGCAAGGTACTTTGCGCCGGAATCACCCCCATCTGTGCACGCTGATACTGCCCCTGCACATACCGCTCGGCCTGGTCCGCATAATGCCGGTCGAACGGCACGCCGCTCTGCCCTACCGGGTTGCTGGTCAGCGCCTGTCCGGCATCGGCAAAGTCGACCAGCCGCCGTGTCGATGGCCCATAGTTAACCGGCCATGGCGCCGGGCCGATCTTCGCCGAGAGGTTGTTCGGCACTTCATGGGTGCCGGGTGCAGCGAAGGGGCCGACGTTGAACAACAGGTTCAGCGGCTTTTTCACCCCAAGCGGATGGTTGTGGGTCAGGGTATGGGCCTTGCCCCACTGCCAGCTGGCCGGGTCGCTGCCCAGGGTGTCACGCAGGTGTTTCAAGCTGTTCTGCCAAGCCGTGCGCACAACGGCTGTACGGTCGGTACGCAGGTTGCCACCACGGGTGTTCCACCAGGGTGAGTCTGCATCCACTGCCAGGCGTGGCAGGGCGGCGTCAATGGCGCGGGTGCTTATCAGCACCGGGAACCAGGTGTCGCCCAGCTCGTCATGCAGGGCTGCGAAGGCCAGTTCGTAGAGGAACTGGTTGAACAGCGTGGCGCTGGTCGAGTCCAGCGGGTAGTCGCCCGCCCAGGCCGCCAGTTGCTCAACCAGCTCCTTCTGTTCGTCACCTTCGGCCACTGCGCGCAGGGTTGCCAGCAACGGGGCAAGGGTGCGCGGGCCGTAGTCGCTGGCAGTGTCCAACTGCAGTGCCTGGCTGTTCTGGGTGTCCCATTTCACCTCGGGGTTGGCCAGGTGCCGATCGAGCTGGCGGCCACGGTCGGGCAAGTTGTAGTAACCCGGTATCGGCACCGCCGCTGGCGGCTGGTAGTTGGCCGAAACGATGTAGCCGCGCGCTGGGTTCTCCTGTTGCGGGTTGACGCTGAAGGGGTAGAAACCAAGCTTGTCCGCCTGCACGCTGGCGCCGTCGAGGATGAACGCGGGGTCGACGCCGTCGGGACGGATCGGTAGCTTTGCCGCCGCCCACCAGCCGATATCGCCACGGGCATTGGCCCAGACAAAGTTAAGCCCAGGGGCGTGGACCTTGGCGGCGGCCTCGCGCATCTTGCCCAGGGTGTCGGCGCGGTTGAGCTGATAGAAGCCGTCGAGGATCGGGTTTTCGGTTTCCAGAAATGCCCACCACATGGCGATGGGCGTGGGGCCGGTAGTGCTGCCCAGTACGTCGTTGACGATCGGGCCATGGGGCGAGCGGCGCAAGTTGATGGTGACCGGCGCTTCGCCTTTGACGGCGATTTGCTGCTCGGTCTTTTCGAGCGTCTGCCATCGGCCATCGATCATTACTTGGTTGGCGTCGGCCGGGTTGGTGCGCTCGGCGATCAGGTCGACGTCATCGTTCTGGAACATGGTCAGGCTCCAGCCGAAGTCACGGTTATGACCGAGCAGCGCAAACGGGTTGAGCGCCTGGAAGTAGCCATACAGGTTGAAGCCGGGCGCTGACAGCTCGGCCTCGTACCACACGGCTGGTACCGCGAAGCTGATGTGCGGGTCGCCGGCCAGCAACGGCTTGCCACTGCGGGTGCGGTTACCCGCTACCGCCCAGGCGTTGCTGCCTTCGAACTGCGGGATACCGGCGTCGCCCAGTGCCTCATGACTGAGGCGGGCGAGGGCTTCAAGGCCGTGCCAGTCGGCGGCGGCCAGCGGCGTGCCCAGAGCACCCTCGGGTTGCCAGCCTAGGTCGAATATTTTCAGGTATTCAGGGCCCAGAGTGTCGCGGATGTAGGTCAGTGCAGGCTCGGTGCGGAACGCGGCAGCAAAACTGTAGGCCAGGTAGCCGGCGACGCTCAGGGTGTCTTCGGCGGTGAACGGGCGCGGGGTGATACCGAGTAGGTCGAATTCCATGGGCTTGGGGTGACTGGCTTGCCAGTTGTTGACCCCGTCGAGGTACGCTTGCAGGGCTTGCCATGCCGGCGACTGCGGGTCCTGTTGCTTGGCCATCAGGGCGGCCTGTTCGCGAATGCGCAGGCTGCGGAACAGGGTATCGGTGGGCAGCAGCTTGTCGCCCAGCACCTCGGCCAGCTCGCCACGGGCCAGGCGACGCAGGATTTCCATCTGGAACAGCCGGTCCTGGGCATGCACGTAGCCCAGCGCACGGTACAGGTCCGGCTCGCTCTGGGCCTGCAGGTGCGGCACGCCGCGGGCATCGTAGCGCACGCTGACCGGTGCTTGCAGGCCGGCAATGGCTACCTCGCCTTCGCGTTGCGGTAGCTTGCCCTGTACGTACCAGTAACCGGCGCCGGCGGCCACGGCAACCACCATGGCCAGCAGGGTCAGGCTGCGCTTCATGCAAGCTCCTTGTGCGTTCAAGCGGAAAATGTGGTCCGATCATCGGCGGATTCGCGAACAGAGCATAGCCCCCGGGAAGGAGATTCCATGTCACTCAGCGAAAAACAGAAGATGCTTACAGGCCAGCTCTACCACGCCGGCTGCCCCGAGCTGCAGGCCGAGCAGATCGCCAACAAGCACTGGATGCACCGTTACAACAACAGTGTCGAACTGCTCAACGATGCGCGCCACGGGCTGCTGCTGGAGCACTTTGGCCAGGTGGGTGAAGGCGCGGTGATCCGCCCGCCGTTCTATTGCGACTATGGCTACAACATCAGTGTTGGCCGCAATACCTTCATGAACTTCAACTGCGTGATCCTCGACGTGGTACCGGTGCGCATCGGCGACGACTGCCAGATCGGCCCTAACGTGCAGATCTACACCGCCGACCATCCTCTCGACCCTGACTTGCGGCGCAGCGGGTTGGAGAGCGGGCGACCGGTGACCATCGGCAACAACGTGTGGATCGGCGGCGCGGCGATCATCCTGCCGGGGGTGACCATTGGCGACAATGCCGTGGTGGGTGCTGGGAGTGTGGTGACCCGGGATGTGCCGGCGGGTGCGACGGTGGTGGGTAACCCGGCGCGGGTACGTCAGCCCGCCCAAGGGCAGTAGCAACCCACTGCCAGGGTATTGGAGGCGCTGACCTGGCGGCCATCGAGCAAGGCCTTGAGGATGGGCTCGATGAAGCTGTTGCTGGCATTGCACACCGCACCTTCGCTGTAGGGGCCGAAGTAGGCCAGGCGCCCTTGCCGGTCCCAGATAGCCACGGCCGGGGAGGCGGGCAGGTGTTCGCTGCCGGGCAGGCTGGCGAGCGGCTTGAGGGCGGAGAGGTTGGCGGGCAACTGGCCGTGGCTGCCGGGCTTTTGCAGCACATGGAAGGTGACGCTCTGGCCGGCGAACTGGCTGACCAGGTCGCCCAGGTGCTGCTGGTTGCCGACGTTGCACGGGCAGGCGGGGTCCCAGAAGTGCACCACGCGGATCGGGCCTGGGCCGGCCAGTTCTGGGGGCAGGTGCAGTTGGCTGCCGTCGAACAGGGTGGTCTGGTTGTCGAACGGGCGCAGGTAGCGGGCCTGGAAGGTGGTGTAGGCCTGCCAGAGGATGGCAACGCCGACCACTAGGGCAAGCACCGTGCACAACGGTTTGATGATTCGGCTACTCATGAAGCGTCGGTGGACCTTTGTGGGAGCGGGCTTGCCCGCGAAGCAGACTACGCGGTGGATGGCACGGGCTATGCCCGTGTTCGCGGGCAAGCCCGCTCCCACAGTGATCGCGCAAATTTCCAGATTTGAGCAAGGCAGTAATCCGACAACCAGATCGGTGCTGGTTGTTCGAGGTGAGCAAGCTTGCCATGACGCCGGCCAGAGCTGAAGATTCCGGATCAATACTTGCGTCAATGTGGATGTACCCGATGCCCGCTGCTTTTCAACCCGACCACCTGCGCACCTGCCTGGCACCGTTGACCGCTTGCCAGCCGTTAACGGCCGAGGCCCAGGGCTACCAGCGCTTCTACGGCCTGGACCTGTCGGCACACAGCTGGCTGGGCGGCTTCCAGGCGGCGGGGTTCGACCTGGTCGGGCAGGCCTGGTTACCCGAGCAGCCCATCGCAACGCTGTTCCTGTTGCACGGTTATTACGACCATATGGGCCTCTACCGGCATGTGATCGAATGGGCACTCAAACAGGGTTTCGCTGTGATCAGCTGTGACCTGCCCGGTCATGGCCTGTCCAGTGGCGAGCGGGCCAGCATCAGTGATTTTGCGGTGTACCAGCAGGTGCTGGAGGTGTTGTTCGAACAGGCACGGGCGCTGCAACTGCCGCGCCCGTGGCACCTGTGCGGGCAGAGCACCGGTGGCGCCATTGCCGTGGACCACCTGCTGCACCAAGGCGCGCGCAGCCCCATCGATGGCCAGGTCATCCTCTTGGCACCGTTGGTACGGCCCTGTTCCTGGCGCTGGTCGAAATTGAGTTATCGGGTGTTGCGTCACTTTGTGAACGGCATCGAGCGCCGCTTCAGCGAGAACACCAACGACCCGGCCTTCCTGCCGTTTCTGGAGGCCGACCCGCTGCAACCGCGCCGCCTGCCAACCGCCTGGGTGGGGGCACTGATCGCATGGGTCAAACGCATAGAGGCCGCGCCACGCAGTTCGCGGCGGCCGTTGATCGTGCAGGGGGAGGCCGATGGCACGGTGGATTGGCCCTACAACCTTGAAGTGCTCAAGGCCAAGTTTGCCGAGCCGCAAATTCTGATGCTGCCCGAGGCCCGTCACCACTTGGCCAACGAGCTGCCGGGCATTCGCCAGCGCTACTTCGACTTCATCGACCAGCGCCTGGGCTGATCACTTCAGCTCGTTGGTACTCTGGCCAACCGCCAGGCCCGCGCGGACAGCGGCCAGGGCCGCCTGGTAGTAGGCCTTGCCGTCAGGGGACTCGGCGAAGGTGGCGAATTCTTCCAGCTCGGCGTCGGACAGGTCGCGGTAGACGTACAACAAGGTGTTGTTGAGGTCTTCGCCGATCTGGTTCATCAGGCGCTGGCGCTGGCCGTCGAGCAGGCCCTGGGCCTGGCCGCCACCGAACAGGCCGGGGATCATCGAACTGAGGCTGTCGGCTGCCACGCCGGCGATGGCCAGGCTGACTTCGGCGCCGGCTTCACGCGCTGGCAGGGCCTGGGCCAGGTGGCCGATGACCAGCAGGCGGTCGTCGCTGGCCTGGATCTTCGGCAGGCCCTTGGCATTCTTGGCCAGTTCGTCCTTGCGAGTGGCCTTGAGTTCCGCTGCCACCACCTTGCGCCCCAGCGGCGACTGGAAGAAAGCCAGGGCCGGCGAGGGGTTGGCCAGGGTGGCGCGCAACTGCGCCTGGGCACGACGGTCTACCGCCTGGGCCTGGAAGCGCTGGTTGCTGTTGTTGACCAGCGCCTGGTACACGGCGGGTGGCAAACTGTTGCGATAGCGCGCCTGGGCGGCGGTCAGGGCATCGTTGAAGTGGGCGCGCTGGTCGGGCCAGCCGGCGGCCTTGTACAGTTGATCCAGGTTGTCTGCCCAGACAGGCGTGGTGCAGATCATCAGCAGAATCAGGGAAAACAGACGGCGCATTCAGGACTCCTGTCGGCAGGTGGCTATTGTCCTTGGCCCAGCGCTGGTTTGTCGAGATATGCGCGTGTTTCTCGGCCAAGTGGCGCTGTGCGGCGACAGGGCGAATGGATATGATGCGCGCCATGCACATCTCCCCTGAACACCCGATGGTTACGGCCGTCGTCGACGATCTGGCCACCCAAGGCTGGTCCCAGCAGGCGCTCTTTCTGCCTGCCGAACTGGTGCGCGCGCTGGCGGCCGAGTGCCGACGCCGTGATGCCGAAGGCGAACTCAACCCTGCGGGGGTTGGGCGTGGTGCTACCCAGGAGGTGCGCGAAGCCATACGCGGCGACCAGATCCAGTGGATCGACCCGGGGCAGGCCGAGGCCTGCGACCAGTACCTGGCGGCCATGGACCAACTGCGGCTGGCGATCAACCAGGGCCTGTTCCTGGGCCTGGAAGACTTCGAATGCCATTTTGCCTTGTACCCACCGGGGGCGTTCTATCGCCGGCACCTGGACCGTTTTCGCGACGATGACCGGCGCATGGTCTCGGCGGTGCTGTACCTGAACGAGGGGTGGCAGTCGGAGGACGGCGGCCAGTTGCGCATGTTCCTGGCCGAGGGTGTCGAGCACGATGTGGAGCCAGTGGCGGGTTGCCTGGTGATATTCCTGTCCGGCGAAGTGCCCCACGAGGTGTTGCCGGCCAGGCGTGAGCGGTTGTCGTTGACCGGCTGGTTCAGGCGGCGTGGCAATGACCCGTTCTGATGTGGCCAAGGTGTTGGTCAGCGCCTGCCTGTTGGGGCAGCCGGTGCGCTATGACGGCCGGGCCAGTGGGCACCCGGGCCTGTTGCAGCAGTGGCAGGCCGAAGGGCGCGTTGTGGCTTTGTGCCCGGAGGTAGCCGGTGGCTTGCCGACCCCGCGCCCGCCAGCGGAGATACCAGGCGGGCAGGGCGGGGCGGTGCTCGATGGCGGCGCGCAGGTGCTCACAGTGACGGGCAGCGATGTCAGTGCCGAGTTTCTGGCTGGGGCGCAGCTGGCGCTGGAACTGGCGCAGCGGCATGGCATCCGCGTGGCGGTGTTGAAGGCGGGTAGCCCTTCGTGTGGTAACCGGTTGACCTATGACGGCACGTTCAGCGGTGTGAAGGTAGCGGGGGAAGGGGTGACCACGGCGCTGTTGCGGCGGGCTGGGGTGCAGGTGTTCAGCGAATTGGAGCTGGAGCAGGCGGCGCAGGCGCTGGCTGAACTGTCACTGTAAGCCTGTACCGGCCTCCTCGCGTGTTCACCCACGAAGAGGCCGGTACAGGCAGCAATAAATCTTACTGCCCGGCCGCAGTCTCCTGCACGCCCTTGAACCACTTCTGCTCCAGCTCGGCAGTGCGTCCGCTTTCTTTCAAGCGCTGCAACGCATTGTTCACCGCACTTTCGAACGCCGGGTTGTCCTTCTGGAACGGGATCACCAGCTTCTTTTCGCCAATCGGAAGGCTTACATCGAGCGGGCCGTCGTCGCCCTTGAGCGCATCGGTCGATGGCGTGAGCGCGATGTCGTACTTGCCGCTCTCGACACCCGTCAGCACTTCTGTTGCAGGGGCTTCGACGAACTCGGCGCGCAAGTCCAGCTCCCTGGCCAGGTCCTGGCCAAATTCGATGTCGAAACCCGTCAGGTGGTCGTCTTGTTTGAATGCGTACGGCGAATTATCAGCCTGTACGGCAATGCGCAGTTCGCCCCGGTCGGCGATTTCGTCGATCAGCTCCGCCTGGGCCAATGGACTGATCAGTACTGCCAGCAGTACCCCTATGGTCGAACGCATGAATGCCCCTTTTCTTTTAGCAGATTGAATACTGTCGCCACGGCTTTCTTCCTCGCCGTGATCGAACGCAGCCTATGACCTTGAAGCCTCGGCATTGTTTAACCCTGACCGAAATATTTCTGTCAGACAATGTGAACACCTTGGCGAATAATTCAACTAATGTGAACTACCGCCGCCGTCGGATCCCAGGCTGCGGTCAATAAGTGAATCACAGGAGAAGTGAATGAACAGCCTAATTTCGCGTGCTGCCGTTGCCGGTCTGTTGATGGGCGCGTCGGTGTTCGCCAGTGCCGCGGACGCCCTGAAGAGCCAGGAGCCGCCCAAGGATGCCAAGGTCTTCATCGTTTCCCCCGCCGATGGCGCTACGGTCGACAAGACCTTCACCGTCAAGTTCGGCATCGAGGGTATGGCCCTCAAGCCTGCGGGTGATCAGACCCCGCACACCGGGCACCACCACCTGCTGGTGGATGTGGACAAAGAGCCAGTGGCTGACATGCCGCTGCCGACCAGCCTGATGCCGGAGGCTGGCACCGCACTGCCGGCGGGCCCGCAGGTGCTGCACTTCGGCAAGGCGCAGACCGAAACCAGCATCACCCTGACGCCGGGCAAGCACACCTTGCAACTGATCCTGGGGGACCAGTATCACGTGCCGTTCAAGCCAAGCGTGGAATCGAAGAAGATCACGGTTGAAGTGAAATAAAAAAAGGGAGGCCCAAGGGCCTCCCTTTTTCATGCAGCAAGCAAACTTAGAACAGCACGCGGGAACGGATGGTGCCCTTGACCTGTTGCAGTTTTTCTTGCGCAAGGTCCGAGTACTCGGCGTCAACGTCGATTACCACGTAACCGACTTTCTCGTTGGTCTGCAGGAACTGACCGGAGATGTTGATGCCGTTCTCGGCGAAGACCTTGTTGATCTCGCTGAGTACGCCGGGAATGTTTTCGTGAATGTGCAGCAGGCGGTGCTTGCCTGGGTGCGCCGGCAGGGCCACTTCCGGGAAGTTGACCGAAGATACCGAAGTACCGTTGTCGCTGTACTTGACCAGCTTCTCGGCCACTTCCAGGCCGATGTTGGCCTGGGCTTCGGCGGTGGAACCACCGATGTGCGGGGTCAGGATCACGTTGTCCAGGCCGCGCAGCGGGCTTTCGAACTCTTCGTCGTTGGAGCGCGGCTCGATCGGGAACACGTCGATGGCGGCGCCGATCAGGTGCTTGTCCTTGATGGCAGCGGCCAGGTGGTCCAGTTCGACCACGGTGCCACGGGCGGCGTTGATCAGGATCGCGCCTTTCTTCATCGCGCGGATTTCCTTCTCGCCGATCATCCACTGGGTGGACGGCAGCTCAGGCACGTGCAGCGAGACGATGTCGGCCAGGCCCAGCAGCTCGTTCAGGCTGGTGACCTGCACGGCGTTGCCCAGTGGCAGTTTGGTCAGCGGGTCGTAGAAGTACACCTGCATGCCCAGGTTTTCGGCCAGGACCGACAGTTGGGTACCGATCGAGCCGTAGCCGACGATGCCCAGTTTCTTGCCACGGATTTCGAACGAGTTGGCCGCACTCTTGATCCAGCCACCACGGTGGCAGGAAGCGTTTTTCTCTGGGATGCCGCGCAGCAGCAGGATGGCCTCGGCCAGTACCAGCTCGGCGACCGAACGGGTGTTGGAGTATGGCGCGTTGAACACGGCGATACCGCGCTGGCGGGCAGCTTCCAGGTCAACCTGGTTGGTGCCGATGCAGAAGCAGCCAACAGCGACCAGTTTCTTGGCGCAGTCGAAGATCTCTTCGGTAAGCTGGGTGCGTGAACGGATGCCGATAAAGTGGGCATCGGCGATCTTTTCCTTCAGCTCGGCTTCCGGCAACGAACCAGTGAGGTATTCGATGTTGGTGTAGCCGGCAGCCTTGAGGGTATCGACTGCGTTCTGGTGCACACCTTCAAGAAGAAGGAACCGGATCTTGCTCTTGTCGAGAGAAGTCTTGCTCATCTGCGTAAACCTGTATCCCGGAGAAAAAATGGCGAGGGGTGATGCCAGGCGCGAGGGCAGCCTTAGCATGAACAGCGGGAGGGCTATGCTAGCATACGCGACACAATCTGAGCTTATCCCGACAGGTGAAGAGTACTCAGGGTGACTATGAATAAGTCGAGAGTTCCAGCGATGACCCACCCCGCTGTTATTGAAGAACTGATGACCCTTGTCGACCCTGGCAAGGTCCTGACCGACGCGGCTTCCCTCGAAGCCTATGGCAAGGACTGGACCAAGCATTATCCGCCGGCGCCCAGCGCCATCGTCTTTCCCAAGACGGTCGAGCAGGTGCAGGCCATTGTGCGCTGGGCCAATGCGCACCAGGTGGCGCTGGTGCCGTCTGGCGGGCGCACTGGGCTTTCTGCCGGCGCTGTGGCGGCCAATGGCGAGGTTGTCGTTTCCTTCGATTACATGAACCAGATTCTCGGCTTCAATGCCTTCGACCGCACCGTGGTCTGCCAGCCAGGGGTCATCACCCGGCAATTGCAGGCCTACGCCGAAGAGCAGGGCCTGTATTACCCGGTGGACTTCGCTTCCAGCGGTTCTAGCCAGGTTGGCGGCAACATCGGCACCAATGCCGGCGGGATCAAGGTGATTCGCTACGGCATGACCCGCAATTGGGTCGCAGGGCTGAAAGTGGTCACCGGCAAGGGCGAGTTGCTGGAACTGAACAAAGACCTGATCAAGAACGCCACCGGCTACGACCTGCGCCAGCTGTTCATCGGTGCCGAAGGCACGTTGGGTTTCGTGGTCGAGGCCACCATGCGCCTGGACCGGGCGCCGCGCAACCTTACCGCGATGGTGCTGGGTACACCGGACTTCGACTCGATCATGCCGGTGCTGCACGCCTTCCAGGGCAAGCTGGACCTGACCGCCTTCGAGTTCTTCTCAGACAAGGGCTTGGCCAAGATCCTGGCACGCGGTGACGTGCCGGCGCCGTTCGAGACCGATTGCCCGTTCTACGCACTGCTGGAGTTCGAGGCCAGCACCGAAGCGGTGGCCAACGAAGCCTTGGCCACCTTTGAGCACTGCGTCGAGCAGGGTTGGGTGCTGGACGGGGTGATGAGCCAGAGCGAAACCCAGCTGAAAAACCTGTGGAAGCTGCGCGAGTACCTGTCTGAAACCATCTCGCACTGGACCCCGTACAAGAACGACATTTCCGTCACCGTGTCGAAAGTGCCCGCGTTCCTGCGCGATATCGACGCCATCGTCGCGGAGCATTACCCCGATTATGAAGTGGTGTGGTACGGCCATATCGGCGACGGCAACCTGCACCTGAACATCCTCAAGCCCGAGCACATGAGCAAAGACGACTTCTTCGCCTCGTGCACCAAGGTCAACAAGTGGGTGTTCGATATCGTCAAACGCTACAACGGCTCGATCTCCGCCGAGCATGGCGTGGGTATGACCAAGCGCGACTACCTGGGCTACAGCCGCTCGGCGGAAGAAATCGCCTGCATGAAGGCAATAAAGGCCGTGTTCGACCCTAACGGCATCATGAATCCGGGTAAGATCTTCGCTCCCGTATAAAAAGCAGTAGAGGAGTCGGCCATGAGTTACCAGCACCAGTACGTAGACGGCACGCGCATTCACTTCCCGCTGGGCAAGGTGGTGTGCATCGGCCGTAACTATGCCGAGCATGCCAAGGAACTGGACAACCCGATCCCCACCGAACCGCTGCTGTTCATCAAGCCAGGCAGCTGTGTGGTGCCGGCCGAAGGCGGCTTCAAGATCCCGGCCGAGCGGGGTTCGGTGCACTACGAGGCCGAAATTGCCGTGCTGCTGGGCAAGCCGCTGTCGGCCCACCCGAGCGAGGAAGAGGTGCTGGATGCCATTTCCGGCTACGCCCCGGCGCTGGACCTGACCCTGCGCGACGTGCAGGCCAAACTGAAAGAGAAGGGCCTGCCGTGGGAACTGGCCAAGTGCTTTGACGGGGCCTGCGTACTGCCGCCGTTCGTCTCGGCCGCCAGTTTCGAGGATGTCACCGACATCCCGGTGCGCCTGACCGTCAACGGCGAAGTGCGTCAGGACGGCAACAGCGCGATGATGCTGAACCCGATCGTGCCGATGATCCAGTACATGGCGGCGCATTTTTCGCTGCAGGCGGGGGATGTGATCCTCACCGGTACCCCGGCGGGTGTGGGGCCGTTCAATGTCGGTGACGAGCTGGTGCTGGAGCTGCCGGGTGTCAGCCGCTTCGAAAGCCGAGTGTTCTGACTCGAAACCGTGTTGCCTTCTTTGCGGGTAAACCGGCTCCCACAGGTACTGCACAAGGCTTGAGAGCTGTGCAGTACCTGTGGGAGCGGGTTTACCCGCGAAGAGGCCGGACCTGTTTACCGATTTTTCACACCCGATCAGGATAATGCGCGCACCCACGCCCATTTCCCAGGAACCGCGCATGCCATCACCCTCCGCCCCGGCAACACCCAAGCGTCGCTTCTTTCTGCGCTGGCCCTTCGGCCTGGCTGTGGCGGCGGTGATCGGTTATGGCGTATCGGTAGCCATGCACTGGGATGACCGTGGTGCGCTGTGGGTAAAGGAGAGCTTCGAAAGCACCGCCGAGCGCAGCGAAAGCGTGTGGCTGCCGGACTATCAGGTGGACATCGACGCCAAACCGCTACCGGGCATGGACGATGACGAAGCCTCGGACGTGGCCTTCAACCCGCATACCCGTACCCTGTTCGCGGTCATGGGCAAGAACCCGATCCTGGTCGAGTTGAGCCTGGAGGGCGATGTTCTGCGCAAGATCCCGCTCAACGGCTGGAGCAACCCGGAGGGTGTCGCCGTGCTGGAAGACGGCAACCTGGCCATTACCGACGAGCGTCTGCACGACCTGACCGTGGTCAAGGTGGACGCGCAGACCACGGCACTGAACCACGGCGACTTCCAGAGCCACGACCTGGGCCAGTCGGTGAAAAGCAACAAGGGTTTCGAGGCCATCGCCTGGGACCCGCTGCGTCAGCGCTTGATCATCGGCGAGGAGCGCCCACCCAAGCTGTACACCTGGAACACCGATGGTCGCAGCCCGCTCCAGGGTGAGAAGCAGCCGCTGCCCAGCGAAGAGCTCGACTTGCGCAACCTCTCTGCCCTGGGCGTTGACCCACGCACCGGCCACTTGCTGGTGCTGTCGGCCGATTCCAACATGCTGCTGGAGCTGGACGAGCAGGGCCAGCAAGTCAGTTTCATGACCCTGCTGGGCGGCTTCAACGGGCTTGAAGACACCATCCCGCGGGCTGAAGGGGTGGCCATGGACGATAAGGGCAACCTGTACATGGTCAGCGAGCCGGCGCTGTTCTATCGCTTCAAGAAGAACTGACAACACCATCAGATTTGCCTGATGCTGGCATTAAGCTTCGTTTCAGCCATTAATGATTAGATTCGCCACCCCTGTGTCGAGTCTGCTTTATGCGCCGTTTTGTTCGCCTGTTCCTTGTTCTGGTTGCCCTTGGCCTGCTCATGCTTGGCTGGGCCGGGCAGGAGTTTCGCCTGTTCGAGCGTGGCTGGTTCAACCTGAAGACCTGGTGGCACCCTGCCGAGCGGAGCATTGGCCTGGACCGCTACCGGGTAGTGCTGGAGGCGCAGCCGGTCGAAGGGCTGGATGATGACATTTCGGCGCTAACCTACGACCCCGACCGCAAAACCCTTTTCACCGTCACCAATGCCCGTTCGGAGCTGATCGAGCTGTCGCTGGACGGCCGCATCCTGCGCCGCGTGCCGCTGACCGGCTTCGGCGACCCGGAGGCTGTGGAGTACGTTGGGCCAAACAGTTATGTGATTACCGACGAGCGTCAGCAACGGCTGATTCGCGTAAGGCTGGAAGACGACACGATGTTCCTCGATGCCGGTGACGCCGAACAGCTCAGCCTGGGCATTGGCCTGAACGGCAACAAGGGATTCGAGGGCCTGGCATACGATTCGGCGGGCAAGCGGCTGTTCGTGGCCAAGGAGCGCGACCCGATGCTGATCTATGAGGTGCATGGCTTCCCGCATGACAACCCGGAAAAGCCCTACGCCGTGCATGTGGTACAGGACCGCAAGCGCGATTCACGGCTGTTTGTAAGGGACCTGTCGAGTTTGCAGTTCGATGAGCGCAGCGGGCACTTGCTGGCGCTGTCGGACGAGTCGCGGCTGGTGCTGGAGCTGGATGTAGAAGGCAGGCCGCTGAGTACCTTGTCGCTGCGCAAGGGGTCGCAGGGGTTGCAGGCGACGGTGCCGCAGGCGGAGGGGATTGCGATGGATGAGGTGGGGACCATTTACCTGGTCAGTGAGCCGAACCTGTTTTATGTGTTCAAGCAGGTAACGGAGTGAGCAGGTGGGGCTGCTTTGCAGCCCATCGCGACACAAGGCCGCTCCTACAGGAGATGGCGTACCCCTGTAGGAGCGGCCTTGTGTCGCGATACGAGGGCAAAGCCCCCGCCGAAGCTTACTCGGCCTTCAGGCTCTTCACACCTTCAGAGGTGCCCAGCAGCAGCAGGTCCGCCGGCCGCGCCGCGAACAGGCCGTTGGTGACCACGCCAACGATGGCGTTGATCTGCGCTTCCAGCTCCACCGGGTTGGTGATCTGCAGGTTGTGCACGTCGAGGATCACGTTGCCGTTGTCGGTGACCACGCCTTCGCGGTACACCGGGTCGCCGCCCAGCTTGACCAGCTGGCGCGCCACGTGGCTGCGGGCCATCGGGATCACTTCAACCGGCAGCGGGAAGGCGCCCAGCACGGGCACCAGCTTGCTGCCGTCGGCGATGCAGATGAAGGTCTTGGCCACGGCCGCGACGATCTTCTCGCGGGTCAGGGCTGCGCCGCCGCCCTTGATCAGGTTCAGGTGCGCGTCGCTTTCGTCGGCGCCGTCCACGTAGAACTCAAGCTCGCTGACGCTGTTCAGCTCGTACACCGGGATGCCATGGCCCTTCAGGCGCTGGGCAGTGGCTTCGGAGCTGGCGACTGCGCCGTCGAAGGCGGTCTTGTGCTGAGCCAGGGCGTCGATGAAGAAGTTGGCGGTCGAACCGGTACCGACGCCGACAACGCTCTTTTCATCCAGCTTGGGCAGAATGAAGTCGACAGCGGCCTGGGCGACGGCCTGTTTGAGTTGGTCCTGGGTCATGCGGGCTCCGAAAGGGGCAGGGCGGTTTCAAAGTTGCCTAGTATAACGGCTCGCACGGCTTTGCTGTGGTCGCCCGACGTAGCGCTGGGGTAGACTTCCAGCCCTTGTCCCGCGGCCCAGTGATGCATTCCCGATGCTCGAACAGTACGTCAAGAAGATCCTCACCTCGCGCGTCTATGACGTTGCCGTCGAAACCCCGTTGCAGAGCGCCGGGCAACTGAGCAAGCGGCTGGGCAACCAGATTTTGCTCAAGCGCGAAGACCTGCAGCCGGTGTTCTCGTTCAAGATCCGCGGGGCGTACAACAAGCTGGCCCAGCTGAGCCCAGAGGAACTGGCCCGTGGCGTGGTCACCGCCTCGGCCGGCAACCACGCCCAGGGCCTGGCCCTGGCTGCGCGCGAAATGGGCATCAAGGCCACCATCGTGATGCCCAAGACCACCCCGGAAATCAAGGTCGAGGGCGTGCGCTCACGGGGCGGCAAGGTGGTGTTGCATGGCGACTCGTTCCCCGAGGCGCTGGCCTATTCGCTGAAACTGGTCGACGAAAAGGGCTTTGTCTATGTTCACCCTTACGACGACCCGCACACCATCGCCGGTCAGGGCACCGTGGCCATGGAAATCCTGCGCCAGCACCCTGGCCAGCTGGACGCGATCTTCGTGCCGGTGGGTGGCGGTGGCCTGATCGCCGGTATTGCCGCCTACGTGAAGTACCTGCGCCCGGAAATCAAGGTAATCGGCGTCGAGCCGGACGACTCCAACTGCCTACAGGCGGCCATGGCCGCCGGTGAGCGCGTGGTGCTGCCGCAGGTCGGGCTGTTCGCCGACGGTGTGGCGGTGGCCCAGATTGGCCAGCACACCTTCGATATCTGCCGCCACCATGTGGACGAAGTCGTCACCGTCAGCACAGACGAGATTTGCGCAGCAATCAAGGATATCTACGACGATACCCGCTCGATCACCGAACCTGCCGGCGCCTTGGGCGTTGCGGGCATCAAGAAGTACGTCGAGCTGTATGGCGTGACCGGGCAGACGCTGGTGGCTATCGACTCTGGTGCCAACGTCAACTTCGACCGCCTGCGCCATGTGGCCGAGCGTGCCGAGTTGGGTGAAAAGCGTGAGGCGATCATCGCCGTGACCATTCCCGAGCGACCGGGCAGCTTCAAGGCCTTCTGCGAGGCCATTGGCAAGCGCCAGATCACCGAGTTCAACTACCGCAAGCACACCTCGGACGAAGCGCATATCTTCGTGGGCGTGCAGACCCACCCGGAAAACGACCCGCGTGCAGCGCTGGTGCAGCAACTGACCGAGCAGGGCTTCCCAGTTACCGACCTGACCGACAACGAGCTTGCCAAGTTGCATATCCGCCATATGGTGGGTGGCCATTCGGCCGGTGCCAGTGACGAAATGGTACTGCGCTTCGAGTTTCCCGAGCGGCCAGGGGCGCTGTTCAACTTCCTCAACAAGTTGGGCGGGCGCTGGAACATCTCGATGTTCCACTACCGCAACCATGGCGCAGCTGACGGGCGTGTGGTGGCAGGCCTGCAGGTGCCGGAGGATGAGCGCCACCTGGTACCGGCGGCGCTGGCCAAGATCGGCTACCCGTACTGGGACGAGACCGAAAACCCCGCTTACAAGCTGTTCCTGGGCTGAGCGGCTAAGCTTGGCTTATCGCTCAAGGATGTGAAGACATGGAACACCTGACCACCCTCAAGACCTTGCACATCATTGCCACCGCACTGCTGCTTTTGGGCGCCTTGGGCTTGGCGGCCTGGACCGTGCGTGCGCGCCGTCAAGGTGATGCCGAGGCCTATGCAAAGCTGCTGCGCCGGCCGTTGGTATTTGTCTGGCTGGTGATGGGCCTGTGCCTGGTGAGCATGCCGCTTACCGGTTGGTGGCTGGTGCATCTGGTGGGCTGGCCGCTGGGGCAGACCTGGGTGCTGGCGTCCAGCGTCATCTATACCTTTGGCGCGTTTGCCGTGTGGTGGCTGCTGGTACGGCTGAACCGGCTGCGCAAGGCCGAAGTGGTAGGGCTGCGGTTTACCCTGGCGCTGGCGGTGTTCAGCGGGGTGTGCTTCCTGTCCATTGCCGGGCTGATGGGTGCCAAGCCAGTTTGAGGCCAGAGGAGGGCTTCGCCCTCCATCGCGACGCAAGGCCGATCCCACAGGGGAGCGCGAATCCCTGTAATCTCAATCCCTCAGCGAAACCACCGGCCACCCGCGCTTCTCGGCCTCGGCCCGCAAGTTCGGGTCCGGGTCCACCGCCACCGCATGCGTCACCCGCTGCAATAGCGGCAGGTCATTCATCGAGTCGCTATAGAAGTAGCTGTCCTCGAGATCAAAGCCGTTCTCCAGCATCCAGCGGTCCAGCCGCGTCACCTTGCCTTCACGGAAACACGGTATATCGGTACTACGCCCGGTATAGCGACCGTCGCGCATCTCGCACTCGGTTGCCAGCAGCACGCGAATGCCAAGACGCCGTGCAATTGGCGCGGTGACGAAGCGGTTGGTAGCGGTAATGATCACCAACTGGTCGCCCGCCTCGCGGTGCTGCTGCAGCAGGGCCAGGGCCTTGGGCAGGATGATCGGTTCGATGCAGTCGCGCATGAAGTCGCGGTGCCATTCGTCGAGCTGGGCCACGGGCGTTGCCGCCAGGATCTCCATGGAAAAGGCCAGGTAGGCCTGCAGGTCCAGGGTGCCGTTGAGGTAGTCCTGGTAGAAACCATCGTTGCGTTGCTTGTAGGCGAGTGGGTCGAGGATGCCACGCTCGCAAAGGTAGTCACCCCAGGCATGGTCGCTGTCGCCACCGAGGAGGGTATTGTCCAGGTCGAATAAAGCCAGGCGCATCGCGGTCACTCGCATCAGCCACAGGGTAGGCCCGCAGAATACGGAGTTTTCACGCTGCTGCACATAAGCTTGGCGGGCGCGTTGCTGCGCTCGCAAGCTTTGTGGAACAATGCGGGGACATGCGTTTGCGAGGTTGCTGCCGTGATCGACCCGGATGGTTTTCGCCCCAATGTCGGGATCATTCTTACGAATGATGCCGGGCAGGTGCTATGGGCTCGACGGATCAACCAGGATGCCTGGCAGTTCCCCCAGGGTGGTATCAACCCTGACGAGACGCCTGAAGATGCCCTGTACCGCGAGCTGAACGAAGAAGTTGGCCTTGAACGCGACGATGTGGAAATTCTTGCCTGCACCCGTGGCTGGTTGCGTTATCGTTTACCGCAGCGACTGGTACGTACCCACAGCCAGCCGCTGTGCATCGGCCAGAAGCAGAAGTGGTTCCTGCTGCGCCTGGTCAGCAACGAACAACGGGTGCGGATGGACCTGACCGGCAAGCCGGAATTCGACGGCTGGCGCTGGGTGAGCTATTGGTATCCGCTGGGCCAGGTTGTGACATTCAAGCGCGAGGTGTACCGACGCGCCCTGAAAGAGCTAGCACCGCGTCTACTGACGCGCGACTGACGACGGAGTTCGACCCCGAGCCATGCTCAATACGCTGCGCAAGATCGTCCAGGAAGTAAACTCCGCCAAAGATCTCAAGTCGGCGTTGGGGATCATTGTCTTGCGCGTCAAGGAAGCCATGGGCAGCCAAGTCTGCTCGGTCTACCTGCTCGACCCGGAAACCAACCGCTTCGTGCTGATGGCTACCGAAGGCCTGAACAAGCGCTCCATCGGCAAGGTCAGCATGGCCCCCAACGAAGGCCTGGTTGGCCTGGTGGGTACCCGGGAAGAGCCGCTGAACCTGGAAAACGCCGCCGACCACCCGCGTTACCGCTACTTTGCCGAAACCGGCGAAGAGAAATTCGCCTCCTTCCTGGGTGCACCGATCATCCACCACCGCCGTGTGGTCGGGGTATTGGTCATTCAGCAAAAGGAGCGCCGCCAGTTCGACGAGGGCGAGGAAGCCTTCCTGGTCACCATGAGCGCCCAGCTCGCCGGGGTAATCGCCCATGCCGAAGCCACGGGCTCGATCCGTGGCCTGGGTCGCCAGGGCAAGGGTATTCAGGAAGCGCGCTTCGTGGGTGTGCCTGGCTCGCCTGGCGCTGCCGTGGGGCGCGCGGTGGTGATGTTGCCGCCGGCCGACCTGGAAGTGGTGCCGGACAAGACTGTCGATGACATCGACGCTGAACTGAAGCTGTTCCAGAACGCCCTTGAAGGCGTGCGCGACGACATGCGCAAGCTGTCGGCCAAGCTGGCCACCCAGCTGCGCCCGGAAGAGCGCGCGCTGTTCGATGTGTACCTGATGATGCTTGAAGACGCAGCCCTGGGCGGTGAGGTGACCGAGGTCATCAAGACCGGCCAATGGGCTCAGGGCGCGCTGCGCCAGGTGGTTGGCGAGCACGTCAACCGCTTCGAGCTGATGGACGATGACTACCTGCGCGAGCGCGCCTCCGACGTCAAGGACCTTGGCCGGCGCCTGCTGGCCTACCTGCAGGAAGCCCGCTCGCAATCGCTGGTGTATGCCGACAACACCATCCTGGTCAGTGAAGAGCTGACGCCGGCCATGCTCGGTGAAGTGCCGGAAGGCAAGCTGGTAGGCCTGGTCTCGGTGCTGGGTTCGGGCAACTCTCACGTTGCCATCCTCGCTCGCGCCATGGGCATTCCCACGGTCATGGGCCTGGTGGACCTGCCGTACTCCAAAGTCGATGGCATTGAACTGATCGTCGACGGTTACAAGGGCGAGGTGTTCACCAACCCCAGCGAAGTGCTGCGCAAGCAGTACAGCGAAGTGGTCGAGGAAGAGCGTCAGCTGGCCCAGGGCCTGGATGCCCTGCGCGAACTGCCATGCGTTACCCCCGATGGCCATCGCATGCCGCTGTGGGTCAACACTGGCCTGCTCGCCGACGTGGCCCGTGCACAGCAACGCGGCGCCGAAGGGGTCGGCCTGTACCGCACTGAAGTGCCGTTCATGATCAACCAGCGCTTCCCCAGCGAGAAAGAGCAGCTGGCCATTTACCGTGAGCAACTGGCGGCCTTCCACCCGCTGCCGGTGACCATGCGTACCCTCGACATTGGGGGTGACAAGGCGCTGTCGTACTTCCCGATCAAGGAAGAAAACCCCTTCCTGGGTTGGCGCGGCATCCGCGTCACCCTCGACCACCCGGAAATCTTCCTGGTACAAACCCGCGCCATGCTCAAGGCCAGCGAGGGCCTGAACAACCTGCGCATCCTGCTACCGATGATTTCCGGCATTCACGAGCTGGAAGAGGCGCTGCACCTGATTCACCGCGCCTGGGGCGAAGTGCGTGACGAAGGCACCGACGTGCCGATGCCGCCGGTGGGTGTGATGGTGGAAATCCCGGCAGCGGTGTACCAGACCAAGGAACTGGCGCGGCAGGTGGACTTCCTGTCGGTCGGTTCCAACGACCTGACCCAGTACCTGCTGGCGGTTGACCGCAACAACCCGAGGGTCGCCGACCTTTACGACTACCTGCACCCGGCGGTGCTGCAGGCGTTGAACACGGTTGTGCGCGACGCCCATGGCGAAGGCAAGCCAGTGAGCATCTGTGGTGAGATGGCCGGTGACCCAGCGGCGGCGATACTGTTGATGGCCATGGGCTTCGACAGCCTGTCGATGAACGCCACCAACCTGCCGAAGGTGAAGTGGATGCTGCGTCAGGTGAACATGAGCAAGGCCACGGAACTGCTGGCCGAGGCCCTGAGCCATGACAACCCGCAGGTTATCCACAGCTCGCTGCAGTTGGCACTGAAGAACCTTGGGTTGGCGCGGATGATTGGGCCTGGGGCCAATAAAACCCTGTGAAATTCGGGGGCCGCCTTGCGGCCCCATGGCCCTCAGACCGTAAGCTCAACTTCCCCCAAGTGCCCACCAAAAGGCCCGAAGCTGCGCTCAACCAGTCGCCTTTTGCCCTGATCATCCACAATCAGCACCGTACTTGCCCGCGTCCCATAATTCTGGCTGGCAATAAACACACTCGACAGCAACTTCTCGGTCGCTACTCCCACGCCCGTCTCGGGTAGGTCACCCTCAGCCGCAGGCTCGTTATCTGCCAGCAACGCCAGCAACCGATGCGGCTCGGGCGCTTCCAGCAGGCCCTCCAGCCCGCTACGTGCCTTCACCAGCTTCGGCCATGGCGTATCCAGCCCGGCATTGGATAACCCGTACACCCCGGCATGCAGCAGGCGCGGCGTGGCTTCCCGGGCATTCAGATATCCCAGCTGCTGGCCATCACCCACCAGCAGGTTGAACCCCGAATACTGCCCACTTCGGCTGGCCACCTGGCCCAGGTAAGCCTCGACACCCATTTCACCCTGCAGGTACGCCGCCACCAGCTCACCCCGCGAGCGTGGCCCCAGCGCCTGGCCCGGGTCGCGGATGTTGGTCAGCGCGGCAAAGCGCCCCTGTGGGCCCACGCCCAGCCAGGTACCACCGGCTTCCAGGTCTCGCCCGGCGTGTACGCCGGGCGCATCGTCCCAGGCTGCCAGGGGCTGGGTGGGGCGGGCATAGAATTCGTCGCGGTTGGCCGCCACGATCAGCGGCAGGGCGTGCCCCGGCCGCCAGGCAAATACGATCAGGCACATCGGTTGGGCCTCTGTGTTTTCTGCCACTGTACCCACAGCAGCATGGCCGATCCATCCTGTCACAGAGTTCACTAGAGCCCCGAGCCCGGCTTCCGTTACCATGCCGGATTGATTTCTCGGGGACGCCGAATGGAATTCGTGCTCTATCTGCTGTTGGGCGCCTGTGCTGGTGTGCTGGCCGGGCTGTTCGGCGTGGGCGGTGGCATCATCATCGTGCCGGTGCTGGTGTTCAGCTTCACCTTGCAGGGCTTCGATGCCTCGGTGTTGACCCATCTGGCAGTCGGCACGTCACTGGCAACCATCGTATTCACTTCGATCAACGCTGTGCTCGAGCACCACCGCAAGGGTGCCGTGCAATGGCCGATTTTCGCCTGGATGACCCTCGGCATCCTGCTGGGGGCCGGCGTCGGTGCCAAGACCGCCTCGTTGATCCAAGGCCCGTTGCTGCAAAAGATCATCGGTGTGTTTGCCCTGGTCATCGCCGCGCAGATGGCACTGGGCCTCAAACCCAAGGCCAGCCGTGGCATCCCCGGTAAACCTGCATTGGTTGGGGCCGGTGGGGTGATCGGCTGGGCTTCGGCCATCTTCGGCATCGGCGGTGGTTCGCTGACCGTGCCGTTCCTGACCTGGCGCAGCCTGCCGATGCAGCAGGCGGTGGCCACGTCCTCGGCCTGTGGCCTGCCGATCGCCCTGGCCAGTGCCCTGAGCTTCATGCTGCTGGGTTGGCACGAAGAGCACCTGCCGGCCCATAGCCTGGGTTACGTGTACCTGCCGGCGATGATCGGCATTGCCGTGACCAGCATGTTTTTCGCCCGCTTTGGCGCGCGTCTGGCGCACAAGCTGTCGCCCCGTTTGTTGAAACGCCTGTTCGCAGCGCTGCTGTTCTGTGTCGGCCTCAGCTTTTTGATTTGAATCGAGAGGAAGTTCCATGCTGCCTTACCCGCAGATAGACCCCGTGGCCCTGGCCATCGGGCCGCTGAAAATCCATTGGTACGGTCTGATGTACCTGATCGGCATCGGCGGTGCCTGGCTGCTGGCCTCGCGCCGGCTGAACCGCTTCGATCCCACCTGGAGCCGCGAGAAGCTTTCCGACCTGGTGTTCTGGCTGTCGATGGGTGTGATTGTCGGCGGGCGCCTGGGCTATGTGCTGTTCTACGACCTGCACGCCTACCTGGCCAACCCGACGCTGATCTTCGAGGTGTGGAAGGGCGGCATGTCGTTCCACGGTGGCTTCATCGGCGTGATGTTGGCGGCCTTGTGGTTCGGCAAGCGCAACAACAAGTCGTTCTTCGAACTGATGGACTTCGTTGCCCCGCTGGTGCCGATCGGCCTGGGTGCCGGGCGTATCGGCAACTTCATCAACGCCGAGCTGTGGGGCAAACCCACCGACGTGCCATGGGCGATGATCTTCCCGCCGTTCAGCGACCCAGCCCAGCTGCCACGCCACCCGTCGCAGCTGTACCAGTTCGCTCTGGAGGGCGTGGCACTGTTCGTCATCCTCTGGCTGTTCTCGCGCAAGCCGCGGCCGACCATGGCGGTATCGGGCATGTTCGCGCTGTTCTACGGCATCTTCCGCTTCATCGTCGAATTCGTGCGGGTGCCGGATGCCCAGCTGGGCTATATCGCCTGGGGCTGGCTGACCATGGGTCAGATTCTGTGCGTGCCGATGATCCTGGCTGGCCTTGGCCTGATCTGGTGGGCTTATAATCGCAAGCCTACGGCGAAACCCGCCTGATTAATCCCACGGCAGGGGCGATCCCCCTGCCGTTTTTGCTACAGGTAAGCCATGAAACAGTATCTGGACCTGGTCCGCGACGTCATCGAAAACGGCACGATGCAGGGCAACCGCACCGGCATTCGCACCATCAGCCTGCCGGGCGCCATGCTGCGTTTCGACCTGCAAAAGGGCTTTCCGGCCATCACCACGCGCAAACTGGCGTTCAAGTCGGCAATCGGCGAAATGGTCGGTTTTCTGCGGGGCGTGAAAAACGCAGGTGAATTCCGCGAGCTGGGCTGCAAGGTCTGGGACCAGAACGCCAACGAAAACGCTCAGTGGCTGGCCAACCCGTTCCGCCAGGGCCATGACGACCTGGGCGAGATCTACGGCGTGCAATGGCGCCAATGGCCAGGCTACAAGCGCATCCCGCTGAGCAACTCGGCCGCCATCGAAATGGCCGAAAAGGCAGGCTTCCGCCGTATTGCCCAGGACGAAGAGGACGGCGTCGCCTTCGTCATCCTGTACAAGGCCATCGACCAGGTGCGCCAGTGCCTGGACACCATCGCCAACGACCCGGGCAGCCGCCGCATCCTGTTCCACGGCTGGAACTGCGCGCAGCTGGACGAAATGGCCCTGCCGCCGTGCCACCTGCTGTACCAGTTCCACCCAAATGTCGAGACCAAGGAAATTTCCCTGACCCTCTACATCCGCTCCAACGACCTGGGCCTGGGCACACCGTTCAACCTCACCGAAGGCGCGGCGTTGCTGTCGCTGTTCGGCCGCCTGACCGGTTACACCCCGCGCTGGTTCACCTACTTCATCGGTGATGCCCATGTGTATGAAAACCACCTGGACATGCTGCATGAGCAGCTCAAGCGCGAGCCGCTGGAGGCGCCGAAACTGGTGATCAGCGACCGCGTGCCGGCGTTTGCCGAGACGGGTAAGTACGAGCCGGAGTGGCTGGAGAAGATCGAACCGAGTGATTTCTGGTTGGAAGGTTATGAGCACCATGCGCCGATGACAGCGCCGATGGCGGTGTGATTTTCTAGATTGCCGGGGGGGCGCAAAGCGCCCCCGGCGATCTCAATGCCCGTGGCTGCGCCCCACATGCGAATGCTCGGTATCCGGCACCGATACCGCCCCGTTCGTCTCCAATCGCTGCAAAATCGCGCACTCACTCCCTTGCGCATTGCAGCGCCGCCGCAGCTCTACCAGCTGTTCCTGCAACGCCACCAAACCGTCGATACGCGCCTGCACATGCTCGATATGCTCGTCGATCAGCGCGTTGACACTGCCGCACGAGTCATCCGGGCTGTCGCGTAGGCGTAGCAGGCTGCGAATTTCGTCCAGGGTCATGTCCAGGGTGCGGCAGTTACGGATGAAGGTCAGCCGCTCGACGTGAGCCTGGGTATACAGCCGGTAGTTGCCGTCACTGCGCGCAGGCTCCGGCAGCAGGTTTTCCCGCTCGTAGTAGCGAATGGTTTCCACCGCACAGTCGGTGGCTTTGGCCAGTTCTCCGATTTTCATCACGAATCTCCAGCAATAGGCTTGACCCTATAGTGGCTACAGGGTGTTCACTTGGCAACAGGCTCACTTTAAGGATGACCCCATGAACCAGCCTGTCAGCCACGACCACAAGCACTCGCACGATCACGCCCATGGCGATGACGACCACGGCCATGCTGCCCACGGCCACAGCTGCTGCGGCTCCAAAGCCGCGCCATCGCTGGTGCAACTGAGCGAAACGGCCAGTGCCCAGGCGCAGCTCAGCCGTTTTCGCATCGACGCCATGGACTGCCCCACCGAGCAGACGCTGATCCAGGACAAACTGGGCAAGCTGGCCGGAATCGAGCAGCTGGAATTCAACCTGATCAACCGCGTGCTTGGCGTGCGCCATACCTTGAACGGTACGGCTGAAATCGAGCGGGCCATCGACAGCCTGGGCATGAAGGCCGAGCCGATTGCTGCCGAGAACGACGGCACCACCAGCGTGGCACAACCGGCCAAGACCCGCTGGTGGCCGCTGGCACTGTCGGGTATTGCTGCGATTACCGCCGAAATCGTGCACTTCGCTGCGCTGGCCCCGGAATGGGTGGTAGCGGGGCTGGCGCTGTTGGCGATCCTCGGCTGCGGCCTGGGTACCTACAAGAAGGGTTGGATCGCCCTGAAAAACCGCAACCTCAACATCAATGCCTTGATGAGCATTGCCGTGACCGGTGCGGTGCTGATCGGCCAGTGGCCGGAAGCAGCCATGGTGATGGTGCTGTTCACGGTTGCCGAGCTGATCGAAGCGCGCTCGCTGGACCGTGCGCGCAATGCCATCGGCGGGTTGATGCAGTTGGCCCCGGACATGGCCACGGTGCAGCAGGCCGATGGCCTGTGGCGCGAGCTGGACGTGCGTGAAGTGGCCATCGGTGCGTTGGTGCGGGTGCGCCCCGGCGAACGCATCGGCCTGGACGGTGAAGTGACCAGTGGGCAGTCCAGCGTCGATCAGGCACCGATCACCGGTGAAAGCCTGCCTGTAGAGAAGGCAGTGGGCGACAAACTGTTCGCCGGTACCATCAACCAGGCGGGAGCATTGGAGTTCCGCGTTACCGCTGCTGCCGGGCAGTCTACCCTGGCGCGGATCATCAAGGCCGTGGAGGAGGCACAAGGCGCGCGGGCACCTACCCAGCGCTTCGTCGACCGTTTTTCGCGCATCTACACCCCGGTGGTGTTCGCCATTGCCCTGGCCGTGGCGGTGATCCCGCCGTTGTTCATGGCCGGTGCCTGGTTCGACTGGGTCTACCGTGCTCTGGTATTGCTGGTGGTTGCGTGCCCCTGCGCATTGGTGATCTCGACCCCGGTGACCATCGTCAGCGGACTGGCGGCTGCCGCGCGCAAAGGCATCCTGATCAAGGGCGGCGTCTATCTGGAGGGCGGCCGCCACCTGGACTTCCTGGCCCTGGACAAGACCGGCACCATCACCCACGGCAAACCGGTACAGACTGACGCCGAAGTGCTGGCGTCGCAGTTCGAAGCCCGCGCTCAAGCCCTGGCCGCCAGCCTGGGCGAGCGCTCGGACCACCCGGTGTCCCGCTCTATCGCTCAGTTCGGCAAGGCGCAAGGGCTGGCTCTAAGTGAAGTGGATGACTTCGCCGCCCTGGCCGGGCGCGGTGTGCGTGGCACCATCGACGGTGAGGTCTACCACTTGGGCAACCACCGCCTGGTCGAAGAGCTGGGCCTGTGCTCGCCAGCGCTGGAAGCCAAACTGGATGCGCTGGAGCGTCAGGGCAAGACCGTGGTGCTGCTGCTCGACCGTTCCGGGCCATTGGCGCTGTTTGCCGTTGCCGACACCGTGAAGGACAGCAGCCGCCAGGCTATCGCCGAGCTGCATGAACTGGGTATCAAGACTGTCATGCTGACCGGTGACAATCCGCATACCGCCCAGGCCATCGCCGCTGTGGTGGGCATCGACCGCGCCGAGGGTAACCTGCTGCCAGCCGACAAGCTGAAAACCATCGAGGCCTTGTACGCAGAAGGCCACCGGGTGGGCATGGTCGGTGATGGTATCAACGACGCGCCAGCTCTGGCCCGCGCCGAGATCGGTTTTGCCATGGCCGCCGCTGGTACCGACACCGCCATCGAGACCGCCGACGTAGCGCTGATGGACGACGACTTGCGGAAAATTCCGGCCTTCGTCAGGCTGTCGCGCCAAAGCGCGGCGATCCTCATGCAGAACATCGTTCTGGCGTTGGGCATCAAGGCGATATTCCTGGCCATCACCTTTGCTGGCATGGCGACCATGTGGATGGCGGTGTTCGCCGACATGGGCGTGAGCCTGCTGGTGGTGTTCAACGGCTTGCGCCTGTTGCGCAAATAGAGGACGTGCATGCTGAGTTCGGAGCTGAAAGCCTTTTACATGGTGGCCCGTCTGGGCAGCATCACCCTGGCGGCGAAGAAGCTTGGGCTCAGCCAGCCCACGGTAACCACGCAGATCCGCAACCTGGAAGGCCAGTACGCCGTGGAGCTGTTCTACCGTGGCGGTCGGCGCCTGGTGCTGAGCGAGGAGGGCGTGCGCCTGTTGCCGATGGTCAAGGCACTGCTGCAGCAGGAGGCCGACATCGAGTTCGAGCTGCGCAACAGCGGCCAGGCGCAGGGCAGCCTGCGCATCGCAGCCACGGCGCCTTACTACATCCTTGACCTGGTGAAAATCTACCGCGAACGGCTGCCTCAGGTAGAAGTGGCGGTGGAGATCGGCAACTCGCAGCAGGTGCTGGAAATGCTCGAAGACTACCGGGTGGATATCGCCGCGTCTTCGCAACTGGTGGAGGATGCGCGGTTGGTGCGGCGGGTACTGGGGACTGATCCGCTGGTGGTGGCGGTGCACCGCAACCACCCATTGGCCCATCGCCAGTCGGTGTCCATCGAGGGGGTAGCCGGGCATTGCCTGCTGATGCGCGAGAAGGGCTCGACCACGCGCAAGCTAACCGAACAGATGATGCAGGAGGCCGGGGTCAAAGCCGGCGCCTTGCTGGAAATCGGCAGCCGCGAGTCGATTCGCGAGGCGGTGCTGCGCAACATCGGCATCAGCGTGATTGCCCGCCATGAGGTGCCGCACAACCCTGAGCTGCGGGTGCTGGCGCTGGAGAATGCGCCGGTGATGCATGAGTATTTGTATTGCCTGAAGGAGCGTCGCCAGGCCCGTTTGCCGGCTGCCTTTCTTGGGGTGGCGCAGGAAGTGGCTGGCTCACACTTCTGATTCAGGAGTACACAGGCACTGTAGGAGCGGCCTTGTGTCGCGATGGGCTGCGCAGCAGCCCCGGGGTTTCAGC
>NZ_QJRC01000078.1 GCF_013393325.1 Pseudomonas hunanensis | reverse complement strand
CTGAATCGCCCCTGGTTTCGTAGACACCTCCAAGCCTCATAATGAGGCCCAAATAGGAGGTGTCATGAGTCGTCAGCGTTACCCCGAAGAATTCAAAATCGAAGCGGTCAAGCAAGTGACCGAGAAAGGCAAGACTGTCGCCGATGTTGCCCAGCGCCTGGGCATGTCTGTTCACAGCCTCTACGCCTGGATCAAGCTCTACAGCAAACCCCAAGAGCAGCGTCAGCAAGACGATGAGCAGCAAGCCGAACTGCGCAAGCTTCGCGCAGAACTCAAGCGCGTGACTGAAGAGCGAGACATCTTAAAAAAGGCCGCCGCGTACTTTGCCAAGGAGTGCAACTGAAGTACGCCTTCATCAAGAAGCACTCGACGGATCACCCGGTGCGGCGCCTATGCCAAACCCTAAAGGTGCATCCCAGCGGCTACTACGCCTGGCTGACCGAGCCTCAATCTGCCCGAGCAAAAGAAGATCATCGTCTGCTTGGCTTGATCAAACATGCTTGGCTCGAAAGCGGAGGTGTGTACGGCTACCGCAAAATTCATGATGACCTGCGTGAGCTGGGAGAGACATGCGGGCGCAATCGAGTCGGACGCTTGATGCAGGCAGAGGGGTTGCGTTCGCAAACGGGCTATCGGCGGCGTCCAGGGTTTTACGGTGGAAAGCCAACAGTGGCCTCTCCCAACCATCTCGCGCGGCAGTTCAAAGTCAGTGAGCCGAATAAGGTCTGGGTAACCGATATCACTTACATCCGCACCTATGAAGGATGGCTGTACCTAGCGGTAGTCCTGGATCTGTTTTCCCGCCAAGTGATTGGCTGGTCAATGAAGCCCCGCATGTGCAGCGACCTGGCGCTTGACGCGATGTTGATGGCCGTGTGGCGCCGCAAACCACGGCAGCAAGTGATGATCCATTCAGACCAAGGCAGTCAATTCAGTAGCTCAGACTGGCAAAGCTTCTTGAAGGCCAACAATATAATCAGCAGCATGAGTCGGCGGGGAAATTGCCACGACAATGCCGTAGCCGAAAGCTTTTTCCAGCTTTTGAAGCGGGAGCGAATCCGACGAAAAATCTACGCAACACGTGACGAAGCCCGAAGTGATATTTTCGATTACATTGAAATGTTTTATAACCCAAGGCGCAGACACAGCAGTGCTATGCAGCTGTCGCCAGTAGAGTATGAGAAACGCTATTTTCTGAGCTTGGAGAGTGTCTAGGAAACCAGGGGCGATTCACCACCCCACACCTTGGCACCAGCCTTGCAGTCGAGCACTAGCGCTGTATTACTGAAATTCTAACGCTTATAATGCTACTGTATGGAATAGCTAGGTCCATGATCAATTTCTCCTGCAACGTCGTCAGCGAATATACCAAGTTCTCAAACCCCTATTTTTTGTCGGTAATAGATGGTATCGGCCTGATCTGAAACTTCTTACTGAAGAGAGGAGATTTGAAATACTGACCAACCCGATCCGCACTCTCTATTAGAGCATCAATTGCCTCTTCCAACCCATCATCTTTAAATGCAGTAGATGGATCATTCGACGGAAATGCTAGATCTGGATTTGAAGTTATGCAAGGCACTGAGGGATGCTCAATTTCCTTCAAGTATGCGAGAAAGGCGCCCTCCGCCATCATCAAGCCATAACGCCGCCAAGCATACTTTTTCCCCCAGTAATATCCATCCTTGGCTCGATGCGTAACACGCTGATCATTCTTCGCTTTGTTTTCTGCAAAGTCGTCTGAAGATTGTTGTTTGGCAGCAAGCAGGCTAAGCGTTTTATTTACAGAATCAGCCTTACCCATCGCCGAAGGTTCAACTATTCTCCGCCCGTCGGACTGAAGGATGAAACCAATATTATACCTATCTCCATTAACGAGCGCAGGCGCACTATTAGCTTCGAACTGGTATATGGTATCAGTAGTAGCGGGAGTAAATTGATGCAGATACTTACCCGTCGACAGCGGGATAATAGTATAGCCACTAATAATTACATTGTGATGAGTTCTTAAATTTCTCGACTTCATTGTTAACTTCCATGCGAGTCAGAATCCTTAATATACTGGCGAGACGCCATTTTTTCAACAACCATGCACATCCAGCAACAACGTTGGGACTGAGCAGCATTCCCAGCAAAATGAAACATGTAACCACTACATTTTTAGACTTTTTGCATCCTCTGTAAAGTGTGACCCTACCCTTATACCGGGCACATCCAACTCAGGGTGAATAGTTTTTGTTGCAATGATTATTTGATGATCCACCTTTTCGACAGAGAAATACTTTTGTATATTCATCTGAAGATTCTGAGATCGCTGATCTTCCAATCCAAAATTCTCAATCCCATCCAAGATCAGGAGCCTCGGAAACCGAACATAATCTTTAACCAATGACAATTTCAAAAGAGCCAAATGGAAGGCGTTATTTAAATATGATATAGAACTTTCAGAAAAATAGGTTTTGCCATTTACTGAAACTCTACTTGACGCAAAATCATACTCAACTTCCTCAGCTTCTTTGAACTCTCTCTCACTACCTGAGTCAGACTTTAAAAACGCAATGACAGTATCAGCAATAATCGAATGAACTTCCGCGGGCCGTAACCTTGCGAGTCCTTGCTTTAGCTCAATCGAGCTTTTTAGATGAGAAACCTTGCTTTGCAGACCCTCTCTTTTACTAGATAAAGCTGTTATAGCGTTTCTCAACTCCTCCGTTCGCTCCAAGTCAACTATTTTTTGCTCAAGCTCACCGATCTTCGCATAAAAGCCGAATAAAAGCTTTTCACGCTGACTATTATAAACTGAAACTGTAGCAACCGACTTTGTCACAGCTTTTCTCAGTTGTCTTTCGGACTCTTTCTTTTTCTTTGCATTTTCATTCAAAGCTTCACTTTTTCGGTCGTAAATCTTACTTGACTCACGCAACTGAATACTAATCTCATTCTTCATTCTGAGCATATTAGTATTTCTACGAGCCAAATAATCGTCTTCCCCGCAAAGTGAGCATACATCATCGGCTACATCAGGAAGCTCGGAAAAACAGCAAGGACAAAATTTAAAAGAAACCGAACTCAATACACTCCCAGCTTCTAAAGAATCATTTATTTCTCGCAGCTTTTGGTTTAACTCACTAAGAAAAAGCCTTATATCCTCTACTTCAAACTCCAGATCTCTATGCGCAACTTCAAGATCGTAAAGAGCCTCCTTTATCTTAGTAACTTCCGCTGCCGATTGATTGGTAGCTTGCTTTTCCTGCTTATACTCAAGCTTTACCTCTTCTTGCAGAGCAACAATCTTCTCCCTAATCGTCTTTATTTCATCAAGGTAAGAAACCCTTAGCTGGTCAGTCGTAAATAACTCTGAAGAAATTTCTGTTTTACCCAAGATACCCGTTATTGCACGTATCTCTGATATAATTTTATCTAGCTCCTTCTCACTCCTGCCAAGCTCAATCCTCTCATTATACAAATCATTATCATAAAGTCCGCATAGATATTTCCCAATTGCTTCCCTCTTAAATGCAGAGTCGAAAGGTTCAATATTAAATATACTTGCAGGAGGGTTTGCCTGATTACTATAGATTAGCCTCAACAATTGATGCATCGTTAAGTTTTCACTTGCATCAAGCTTTACTTCTGGAACACCCAAAATATCAAACAGTTTTTGTGAGAAGCTCTCTTTAGCACCTGAATTATAAGGATAAGAGAACCACTCTGACCGGCCCGCCCTCAACCCCGATGCAAGGTCACCAAAGAAAAACTGCATGCCGGCACGTTGAGTTTTGAGTATCCGATTCAGCGTAACCGCTTGCCCATTCAGTTCACACTCGACAAAAACTTCATCACAAGAGCCCGCTTCCTGTTTCCAATGCTGAACTTCATATCCGAGACCGTAAACCAGAAGCTGCACTACAGATGTTTTTCCGCCACCATTACAACCAGATAATATATTAAGTCCGGAATGAAATTTTTCATCATAGACTGCCTCCCCTGACTTCGCCACAAGAAGACGAGTTACCTTAATGGTTGGCTTGCGGATAATCATACTTAAAATCCATTAGTTTGCTGGCCGCCTTAAGTCCTGCTTTCCCCAAAATCGGCATTTTCGCCAGATGCGTCACCTCAAAGCTCAAAGCCTCTTTGGAGATACTACCATTATCACCAGTCACAATGCTTTTTAAAGCTTCGGGGATTGCACTTTTATTGAGCTTAACAATAGACTCACCATCAAAATCCATAAATCCTATACTCTCTGCCATCTGAAGCGAGGCGAAAAATATGGGGCTCATGCGATTAAATAAAGTATACGGCTCGAAATTATTATAAGGCGATTTATATTTTTTGAATTTATTCTTCTCTTGCAAAAGCTCTCGTGACAGTGGCATATCTGCTATATGAGCAGGAAAGGCAAGCAAAAAATCAAAAATCTGTAACCGTTCTACCTCAGCCTCAGCACTCACACTGAAATTACAGATTGCAGCAAGCCTCAGCAATGTATGTACTGGATCGAATGCTTTATTGTAAAGAAGCATTACTTCCACTCCAGATGACAATTCCCAGTAAGAAAGTAAAGCATCCCTTTTATCTGCCTATTATAAATCTCCAGCACATTCTCACCCAGAGCCTTTCTTATCTCTCCCTCTAGGTGTTGAGCGATCAACTGCTCAGCGATTGCTTTGGTTACACCACAGGTCACATGCGGCTTAATCTTAGAATTAAATACACTAGCTACCTCATCCAGAAGTAGCGCAATCATTTTTTGTGCTGACTTGTAGTTTTGATTCTTCATTATCAGCATTGAGATCAATTGCTTGAGCTCTTCAGCTTCATCTATCAGCTCATTAAGATTAACTTCAGTGAGCTTAGTCTCAAGGTTTCGTATCTCATATTTTTGACTATTGTAATGCACCAACTCATCAATTAGAGTGCTAACTTCCGCCCCATTCTTCACTTCATCTTTATATACATCAACCAGCAAATCCATTTGCGTCGGTCTCGGAAGAATATTGTGGTTAATTAAATCTCGCCCCGCATACGGACCAAAGAAATTAGAGTTCTTTATCCTGTTTAGGAACCACCCCATTGATATCCCTCCCTGCATACGGCCCATTAAACGTACTATTTTTTATATTATTCTTTGTTCCACCTTTAATATTAATTATCACTCTCACGCCCAACCCGAGCACAGCGAGCCCACCTAAAACAATGAGCCCATAGATGGCAAGATCACCCAATTTCAATCCCCCTTCGCTAATGGAACATCTAATTGTCGACACGTCAGGTCGATCCCCAGTCGCTCATCCTGCGTGCAGAATGTGCAGTCTTGGCCTAAGAGCAAGATGCCACTATACATCGACAGGCTAAAAAACCAATGGATCGAGCACAAGGAGATGGGTTCAGAGACCAAACAGAAGATGAGGACAGGCGCCTTGCTGGCACAAGAGGCTGGAAGAACAGGCTTCCAACCAGATAGAATCGTGGCTGGATGCACCACTCAGGTGTACCTAAGCACTGTTCCACTTCGAGATTTTGAGCGAAAAAAGTCCTTTAGAATTAAGGACTTACAGAATGGAGGCGGCCCCACCAGCCACACCCCGGCACTCGATGTTCCCGCTATGGCTGCTCCCTTCCGGGCCTGACCAGGTTAACGGGTAATCAATGCGGGGGGACCGATGGGGCCACCACTACATGCCTCGCTGAGCAGCGAGTGGCGCCATTGTACCGGTCTTGAGGGCAGATACAACCTCTGTAGGCGAAAAAGTCATCATTTCTCAATGACTTGTCAGATCGTGGGGCCGCAGTGCGGCCCGATCGCGACGCAAGGCCACGCCTACTGGGGATAGCGCAGGGCTCTAAACAACAATGCCCTGCTCGGCCAGGAATGTGACGAATGCATCTTCATCCAGCACCTTCACGCCCAGCTCGCTGGCCTTGGCCAGCTTGGAGCCCGCCCCCGGCCCTGCCACCACGCAATGGGTCTTGCCAGAAACCGAACCCGCCACCTTGGCCCCCAGGCTTTCCAGCTTGTCCTTGGCAATATCGCGGCTCATGCGTTCCAGCGTGCCGGTCAGCACCCAGGTCTGGCCTGCCAGCGGCAAGCCTTCGGCAACCTTCTTCTCGCAGCTCCAGTGCATGCCGAACGCCAGCAACTGCGCTTCGATGTCCCGCGCCAGTTTCTGGTTCGCTTCATCCTTGAAGAACTCACGCACAGCATCAGCCTGCTTGGCCGCCAGGGCCTGGCGCAGGTCGATGCCGTCGGCGGCGATGATCTTCTCCAGGCTGTCGAGCTTGGCCACCAGCTTCTCGGCACCGGTCGGGCCGACCGAGGCGATGTCGAGCTTGGCAATCATCCCAGCCAAGGTAGTACTGGCGGCGAACTCGGCAGCCAGTTCGCCTTCGTCCTGCAATTTCATGCCACTGGCCAGAAGTTGTTCAATGACCTTCTGGTTGTGCTCGTCTTCGAAGAAATTATGGATTTCGTAGGCCACCTCCAGGCCGATATCCGGCAAGTAGGTCAGCACTTGCGGCAGTGCCTGCTGCACACGCGCCAAGCTGCCCAGCGAGCGGGCCAGCACCTTGGCGGTCTCTTCGCCTACGTCGGGAATGCCCAACGCGTAGATGAACCGTGCCAGGCTCGGGCGCTTGCTGGCCTCAATGGCATCGAGCAACTTCTTGCTGGACACCTCGGCGAAGCCTTCAAGGCCAACGATCTGCTCGAACGCCAGTTTGTACAGATCAGCCGGCGAGCCGATCAGGCCTTCGTCCACCAACTGCTCGACACTCTTCTCGCCCAGGCCGTCGATGTCCATGGCCCGGCGCGACACATAGTGAATGATCGCCTGCTTGAGCTGGGCGCCACAGGCCAGGCGACCAACGCAGCGGTACACCGCGCCTTCGCTGGTGGTTTCCTTGCCCTTGCTGCGCTTTACCAGTTGGGTACGCTCGACTTGCGAGCCACACACCGGGCATGCGCTTGGCACTTCTACCGGGCGGGCATCGTCGGGGCGACGCTCCAGCACCACCTGCATCACCTGCGGGATCACGTCACCGGCACGGCGGATGATCACCGTATCGCCAATGCGCAAGCCCAGCCGAGCGATTTCGTCCATGTTGTGCAGGGTGGCGTTGGACACGGTTACTCCGGCCACCTTGACCGGCTTCAGGCGTGCCACAGGCGTTACCGCACCGGTACGGCCAACCTGGAACTCGACGTCCAGCACCTCGGTCAGCTCTTCCATGGCTGGGAATTTGTGGGCAATCGCCCAGCGTGGCTCTCGGGCGCGGAAGCCCAGTTCGCGCTGGGCAGCCAGGTTGTTAACCTTGAATACCACACCGTCGATCTCATACGGCAGGCTGTTACGCCGCTCGCCAATGTCGCGGTAATAGGCCAGGCATTCTTCGATACCCGCCGCATGCCTGAGCTCGCGACTGATCGGCATGCCCCAGGCCTTGAGCTGTTCGAGGACACCGATATGGCTGTCGCCGATGCTCTCGGACACCTGGCCGACGCCATAGCAGCAGAACTCCAGCGGGCGGCTGGCGGTGATTTTCGAATCCAGCTGGCGCAGGCTACCGGCGGCAGCGTTGCGCGGGTTGGCGAAGGTCTTGCCGCCGGCTTCGGCCTGAGCGGCATTGAGCCGGTCGAAACCGGCCTTGCTCATATACACCTCGCCGCGCACTTCCAGCACTGCTGGCCAGCCCTCGCCCTGCAGTTTGAGCGGGATGTTGCGCACGGTGCGCACGTTGGCACTGATGTCTTCGCCGGTGGTACCGTCGCCACGGGTGGCGCCCTGCACCAACTGGCCATCGCGGTACAACAGGCTCACGGCCAAGCCATCGAGCTTGGGTTCACAGCTGTAGTCGACCGCACCGGGTTGGTCGAGGCCTTCAACCACGCGGCGGCCGAATTCGCGCAGGTCGGTTTCTTCAAAGGCGTTGCCCAGGCTGAGCATGGGCACTTCGTGGCGTACCTGGCTGAACGCAGACAAAGCCTCGCCACCGACGCGCTGGGTTGGCGAATCGGGGGTTACCAGGTGGGGGTGTTCAGCCTCCAACGCCTTGAGCTCGTTGAACAGGCGGTCGTATTCGGCATCGGGCACGCTGGGCTCGTCGAGCACGTAATAGCGATAGTTGTGCTGGTCGAGTTCGGCACGCAGTTCATGGATACGGGTTTCGGCGGTCATTTCTCAGGTTCTCTTGCAAAGCAAAAGAGCAGCCCTTGGCTGCTCTTGCGCTTGAAACAGGGTGGACAGCACCAGGCCAGGCCTGCCCACTTGGGCATATCAGCGCTTCTGGGTCAGCGCACGGCGCTCGAACTCGACGATACGCTGGCGATAATGCTCGATGGTCTGGGCCGTCAGCACGCTGCGCTGATCGTCCTTGAGCTCACCGTTCAGTTCGTGGGCCAGCTTGCGTGCGGCGGCCACCATCACATCGAAGGCCTGCTTCGGATGACGCGGGCCCGGCAGGCCGAGGAAGAAGCTCACCGCGCGGGTGCTGAAGTGGTCGATGTCGTCCAGGTCGAACACACCAGGCTTGACCGCGTTGGCCATGGAGAACAGCACTTCGCCGTGGCCGGCCATGCTCTCGTGACGATGGAAGATATCCATTTCGCCGAAGCGCAGGCCGCTTTCCAGAATGTTCTGCAGCAACGCCGGGCCCTTGAAGCCACCCTCGTCGCGGGAAATCACGCTGATCACCAGCACTTCTTCGGCTGGCGGCAAGTCCTTGACGCTGCTGCTGGCAGCCGGCGCAGCATTGCTGCGGGTGTTGTCGGCGGCAAAGTCGTCGTCGCTGTCGGCAAACAGGTCAGGCTCGCGTGGCTCGGCGCTCAGGTTAAGGTCGCCCTGCTGCACATCGGCAGCCGCGGCGCGCTTGCCGCGCTTGCTGGCCTTGGCCGGCTTGTGCTCGCGTTCTCGATCACGCGCAGAAGCGCTGAGCGACGGCAGGTCGCTTTCGTCCAGCTCAGGCTCCTTGTGGGTATCCAGCACCCGCGACGGGCCGAGCACTTCGGCACTGCCGCCTTCCTCGTCCGGCACATTGGAATAACTGCGATCCAGACGGAATTTCAACTTGCCTTTCCCGCCGCGCATGCGGCGCCAGCCGTCGAAAAGAATCCCGGCAATGACAATGATGCCGATGACGATCAGCCACTCGCGCAGACCGATTTCCATGTAATCCCGTGCCTCTATAAAAATATGCTTGAAAACAAAGGGTTCAAAGCCCTTTAACACGTGGCGCCAACTCTATGTTCTGACAGGCGTTTTACCCACGCAAAAAACGAGTGACATTAAGCTAGCACGACCAAAGACAACTTTACACCGTCTGTCGCACATGACGGGGGCATTTCACTGCAGAAAATGCCTCCATCGTCGCGCATCAAGCGTCGACCATGGCCATGGCCGCCTCCACATCAACTGCAACAAGACGTGAACAACCGGGTTCATGCATGGTCACCCCCATCAATTGGTCCGCCATTTCCATGGCAATCTTGTTATGGGTGATGTAGATGAACTGCACGCTTTCACTCATTTCCTTGACCAGGCGCGCATAGCGCCCGACGTTGGCATCGTCCAGCGGCGCATCGACCTCGTCGAGCATGCAGAACGGTGCGGGGTTCAACTTGAAGATGGCAAACACCAGCGCCAAGGCGGTCAGTGCTTTCTCGCCGCCGGACAGCAGATGGATGGTGCTGTTCTTCTTGCCCGGTGGCCGCGCCATGATCGTCACCCCTGTATCGAGTAGATCTTCGCCCGTCAGTTCCAGATAAGCGCTGCCACCACCGAAAACTTTTGGGAAAAGTGCCTGTAATCCGGCATTTATCTGATCAAAGGTATCCTTGAAGCGGTTGCGGGTTTCCTTGTCGATTTTGCGAATGACGTTTTCCAGGGTCTCCAGCGCTTCGACCAGGTCGGCGTCCTGGGCGTCCAGGTAGCGTTTTCGCTCGGACTGCTGTTCATATTCTTCGATGGCCGCCAGGTTGATCGCCCCCAGGCGCTGGATGCGCGCTTCAAGCTGTTCCAACGCCTGTTCGGTACCCTGCTCGCTGGCCTCGGCCTCCAGGGTAGCGAGCACGCCTTGCAGGTCGTAGCCGTCGGCCAGCAGTTGCTCCTGCAGCGTCTTGCGTCGCACATCAAGGCCTTGGCACTCCAGGCGCAGCTGCTCCAGCTGGCCGCGCAGCAGCTGGGCCTGCTGCTCAGCCTGGGTGCGCCGTTTTTCGGCATCACGCAGCTCGCGGTCGGCTTCGTCCATGTGCAGGCGGGCCTGGCGCATTTCCTCGTCGACGCTCATGCGTCGTTCCAGCAACTCTTCGAGCTTCAGGCGCAGCTCTTCCTGCGGGGCCTCACCCTCCTCCAGGTTCAGGCTCAGTTGCTCCTGCCGCTCGGTCAAGCGCGCAGCCTGCTGTTCCAGGCGCTCCAGGGCCTGGCGGGTGGAATCGTGCTGGGCACGCAGCGACCCTAGACGCACCGCGAGCTGGTGGGCGTGATCCTTGTGCTGGCGAGCCTCCTGGCGCACCCGGTCGAGGCCTTCGCGCAGGGTGTCGCGGCGGGCCATCAACTGTTCGCGCTGCTCGGTGTCCTGGGCCATCAGCTCAAGGGCTTCTTGCAACAACAGGCGTGCTTCGCCCAGTTGCTCGTGCTCCAGGGCGCGCTGCTCTTCCAGTTCGCTCAGTTCTTCTTGCAGGCGCCGGCGGCGCAGCTCGACCTGCTCGGCACGCGCACGGCTGGCCGAAAGGTTGGCCTTCAGCTCGCCGTGCAGGCGGCTCTCTTCCTGGGTGCGGCGGCGCAACTGTTCGCGCTGCTCCTCCAGGCCCAACTGCTGCTCGCGCAGGGCCTGCAACTGTTGATCGAGCTGCTCCAGTGCTGCTTCCTGTTCCAGTTGTTCCTGGCCCAGGCGCTCGATTTCCTGGCCGCGCGCCAGCACGCCGCCTTCGGCTTCACCACCACGGCGCACCCGCAAGAAGTGCCGGCCAACCCAGTAGCCATCTCGGCTGACCAAACTATGCCCTTCGCCAAGCGATGCGCGCTGCGCCAGTGCCTGGGCAAGGTCTTCCACGGGCTTGACCTGGCCCAACCAGGGCGCCAGGTCGATACGGCCCTGGACCTTTTCCAGCAGGCTGCCCGGCAAAGGCAAGCTGTTGTCGCTGGCCAGCAGCAGGCGCAACTCGCCTTGCTCCAGGCCAGCAAAATCGAGGCGGTTGAAATCGTCTACCAGCACAGCCTGCAGATCGGCGCCGAGCACAGTCTCCACGGCCGTTTCCCAACCTGGCTCTACTCGCAATCCTTCGGCCAGCCGCGGCTGTTGCTCCAGCCCTTGGTCGTGCAGCCAGTGCGCAGCGCCTGTACCCGGCTCCAGTGCAGCCTGCTGCAAGGCTTCAAGCGAGGCCAGGCGCCCGCCCAGGCGCTGCAGGTCGCCCTGTGCCTGCTGCTGGGCCTGGGTGGCCTGCTGCAGTTGCTCGCGCGTGCCTTCCAGGCGCTCGACCACCTGCTCTTCGGACAGTTGCAATTCTTCCAGTAACATTTCGCTGCTGGCCAGTTGCTCGGCAAATTCGAGCATGGCCACATCCTGCGGCTCGCTACCCAGCTGCTCGCGCTCCTCGCCCAGCTTGCGCTGGCGCTCGGCCTGGCGCTCCAGGCTGGTTTCCAGCTGCTGCAGGCGCGCCTGCTGCACTTCAGCCTGGCGGCGCGGCTCGGCGGAACGGCTGTTGAAGCTGTCCCACTGTTCCTGCCAGCCGTGCATGCCCAGCTCGGCCTCCTCAAGCGCGGCAGCGGCCTCTTCGGCAGCGGCCAGGGTCATTTCCTGCTCGGGTTCGAGCATGGCCAGCTCTTCGCCCAAGGTGGCCAGCAGGGTGCGGTCGTGGCCAAGGTGCGATTCGGTTTCCAGGCGGGTGCGTTCGGCCTCTTTGAAGTCGTCCTGCAACTGGCGCAAGCGCTGCTGGCCGTGCTGGATGCTCTGCTCGACCCGGGCGATGTCACCGGCCACGGAGTAGAAGCGGCCTTGCACCTGATTGAAGCGTTCGGACAATTCGTGATGGCCGTCACGCAGGCGTTCGATGCTCGCGTCGGCATTGCGCTGCTCGGCCACCAGCGCCTCGTGGGACACGCCCTGATCGCCGATCACCGACTCGCGCTGGCGTACCTGCTCGTCAAGGCCGCGCCAGCGCAAGGCCGCCAGGCACGCCTTCATCTGGCGCTCCTGGGCCTTGTACTCGCGGTACTTCTCGGCGGCCTGGGCCTGACGATGCAGCCGCTCCAGCTGGCGCTCGAGCTCTTCGCGCAAGTCGGTCAGGCGGGCCAGGTTTTCCTGGGTGCGGCGGATGCGGTTCTCGGTTTCGCGGCGGCGCTCCTTGTACTTGGAGATGCCGGCGGCTTCCTCGATGAAGTTGCGCAGCTCCTCGGGCTTGGCTTCGATCAGCTTGGAGATCATGCCCTGCTCGATGATCGAATAGCTGCGCGGCCCCAGGCCGGTACCGAGGAAGATGTCGGTAATGTCACGCCTTCGGCATTTGGTGCCGTTGAGGTAATAGCTGTTCTGCCCGTCGCGGGTCACCTTGCGCCGGATCGAGATCTCGGCGTAGGCAGCATATTCGCCAACCAGGGTAGTTTCGCTGTTGTCGAACACCAGCTCGATGCTCGCCTGGCTGACCGGTTTGCGGCCACTCGAGCCGTTGAAGATGACGTCGGTCATCGACTCGCCGCGCAGGTTCTTTGCCGAACTCTCGCCCATCACCCAGCGCACCGCGTCGATGATGTTGGACTTGCCGCAGCCGTTGGGGCCTACCACAGCCGCCATGTTGCTGGGGAAGTTGACCGTGGTCGGGTCGACGAACGACTTGAACCCGGCCAGACGAATGCACTTCAGGCGCATCGGTCAGCCTCGGGCCAGTGCCGCCAGCACCAGTTCGCAGCTGCGCTGGCCGTAGGCAGTGAGCACCTCGCGAATGCGCGGCAGGTCACGGGCGACCACGGCTTCGAGCAGCCGGGCGAACAGGTCGAGGTAGTCGATCATGTTGGCCTGTCGCTGGTCCAGCGACAGGTAGTAGGCACGGCTCATGGCCGGCTGCAGGTTTTCCACGGTTTCCTGCAGGAACGGGTTGTCGGCGAACGGATAGGCCGCGCGCATCACCGCAAAGCTGTCGGCGACGAAGGTCTTGATGTCGAGTTGGTCATGGGCACGCTGCAGGCGCTGCTGGATTTCCAGAAACGGGCGCAGGTCGGCTTCGGTGCGCCATTTTTGCGCAACCGCGTTACCCAGCAGGATGTAGAACTCGCCCATCAGCGAGCACAGGCTGCGCACGCTGCGCTCGTCCAGCTCGGTTACATGGGCACCCCGGCGCGGCAAGATGGCCACCAGGTGGCGGCGTTCGAGAATCAGCAGTGCTTCGCGCACCGACCCACGGCTGACGTTGAGCGCCTGGGTGACCTTCTGCTCCTGGATACGCTCGCCTGGCGCCAGCTCGCCGCGGATGATGCGTTCGGCCAGGTAATCGGCAATCTGCTCGGAGAGGCTGTCCGGGGCCTTGAACGTCATGGTTTTCCTTCAAAATCATTGAACTGGGCACAAGGGGCGGATTGTAGCGTACTTGGGCGGTAATCGCGCAGAGGGCCCGGGCGGTTTATTTGACCTGCCAGACAGCCATGCGCCCGGCGCGATCTATGCTTGGGATATGGGCAATGTGTTCGGCCGGGCATGGACATGAGCATTTTCTTGACCTTTGAGTCAGAAAAATATTGACCTGCTAGACAGGTGTTGCTTAGAGTCCGCCCAACAACAATAAAACCATTGCGAGGCCATCCCCGTGATCCAGTTTCTCGTCAACCAGGAGCTGCGTAGTGAGCACGCCCTGGACCCGAACATGACGGTGCTGCAGTACCTGCGCGAGCACCTGGGCAAACCCGGTACCAAGGAGGGCTGCGCCAGTGGTGACTGCGGCGCCTGCACCGTGGTAGTCGGCGAACTGACCCAGGACGAACAAGGCAACGACAGCCTGCGCTACCGCAGCCTCAACTCGTGCCTGACATTCGTCTCGTCGCTGCACGGCAAGCAGCTGATCAGCGTCGAAGGGCTCAAGCACCAAGGCCAACTGCACAGCGTGCAACAGGCCATGGCCGATTGCCACGGCTCGCAATGCGGCTTCTGCACCCCCGGCTTCGTCATGTCGCTGTTCGCCCTGCAAAAGAACAGCAGCGGCCCCGACCTGCACCAGGCCCAGGAAGCCCTGGCCGGCAACCTGTGCCGCTGCACCGGCTACCGGCCGATCCTCGACGCCGCCGAGCAGAGCTGCCGCCAGCCCTGCCGCGACCAGTTCGATGCCCAGCAGGCGCAAACCATCAGCCGCCTCAAGGCCATTACGCCAACCCAGACCGGCGAGCTGAACAGCGGTGACAAGCGCTGCCTGGTGCCGCTGACCGTAGCCGACCTGGCCGACCTGTACAGCTCGCACCCCGAAGCCCGCTTACTGGCCGGTGGTACCGACCTGGCGCTGGAAGTGACCCAGTTTCACAAGACCTTGCCCGTGATGATCTATGTCGGTCACGTGGCCGAGCTCAAGCGCATCGAGAAAACCGCCAGCCACCTGGAAATCGGCGCCGCCACCCCGCTCACCGACTGCTACGGCGCGCTGAACGACGAATACCCCGACTTTGGCGCCCTGCTGCACCGCTTCGCCTCGCTGCAGATCCGCAACCAGGGCACGCTGGGCGGCAACATCGGCAACGCCTCGCCCATCGGCGACTCGCCTCCCCTGCTGATTGCCCTGGACGCGCAGGTGGTCCTGCGCCAAGGCGAGCGCCAGCGGGTGATGCCACTGGAAGACTACTTCATCGACTACCGCATCACCGCCCGCCAGGACAGCGAGTTCATCGAGAAGATCATCGTGCCGCGCGCCACCCGCGACTGGGCGTTCCGCGCCTACAAGGTGTCCAAGCGGCTGGACGATGACATCTCCGCCGTGTGCGCGGCATTTAACCTGAGCATCGAAAACGGCGTGGTCAGCGGCGTGCGCATCGCCTTCGGCGGCATGGCAGCGATCCCCAAGCGCGCCCGCGCCTGCGAGGCGGCGCTGCGTGGCAAACCGTGGGACCAGGCCGCCATCGAGCGCGCCTGCCTAGCCCTGGCCGAAGACTTCACCCCGCTCAGCGACTTCCGCGCCAGCAAGGAATACCGCCTGTTGACTGCGCAAAACCTGTTGCGCAAGTACTTCATCGAACAGCAAACGCCGTACATCGAAACCCGGGTGACCGCTTATGTCTAACCATCACGTAGCCAAAAGCCAGGCCGAGATGGCCGAATTGTTCAGCCAGGACCTGACCACCGGGGTGGGCCGCAGCGTCAAGCACGACAGCGCCGACAAGCATGTATCTGGCGAGGCGCTGTACATTGACGATCGCCTGGAATTTCCCAACCAGTTGCACGTCTATGCGCGCACCGCCGACCGTGCTCATGCGCGCATCCTGCGTATCGACACCACGCCATGCTATGCCTTCGACGGCGTGCGCATCGCCATCACTCACGAAGACATCCCCGGCCTGAAGGACATCGGCCCGGTGGTGGCCGGCGACCCACTGCTGGCCATCGACAAGGTCGAGTTCTTCGGCCAGCCCGTGCTTGCCGTCGCTGCCTGTGACCTTGAAACCGCTCGCCGCGCGGCCATGGCCGCCATCGTCGAATACGAAGATCTGGAGCCGGTACTGGACGTGGTCGAAGCGCTGCGCAAGAAACACTTCGTGCTCGACAGCCACACCCACCAGCGCGGCGATTCCGCTGCCGCCCTGGCCAGCGCCCCGCACCGTATCCAGGGGACCCTGCATATCGGCGGCCAGGAACACTTCTACCTGGAAACGCAAATTTCCTCGGTGATGCCTACCGAAGATGGCGGCATGATCGTCTACTGCTCCACGCAAAACCCCACCGAAGTGCAGAAACTGGTCGCCGAAGTGCTCGACGTGCCAATGAACAAGGTGGTGCTGGACATGCGCCGCATGGGTGGCGGTTTTGGCGGCAAGGAAACCCAGGCTGCGAGCCCGGCGTGCCTGTGCGCGGTCGTGGCGCGCCTGACCGGCCAGCCGACCAAGATGCGTCTGCCACGGGTCGAAGACATGACCATGACCGGCAAGCGCCACCCGTTCTACGTCGAGTACGACGTGGGCTTTGACGACAACGGCCGGCTGCACGGTATCAACTTCGACCTGGCCGGCAACTGCGGCTACTCGCCCGACCTGTCCGGTTCGATCGTCGACCGTGCCATGTTCCACTCCGACAACGCCTACTACCTGGGCGATGCCACCGTGCACGGCCACCGCTGCAAGACCAACACTGCCTCCAACACCGCCTACCGTGGCTTTGGCGGCCCACAGGGCATGGTTGCCATCGAGCAGGTGATGGACCACATCGCCCGCCATCTGGGCCGTGATCCGCTGGCAGTGCGCAAGGCAAACTACTACGGCAAGACCGAGCGTAACGTCACCCATTACTACCAGACCGTCGAGCACAACATGCTCGACGAGATGACCGCCGAGCTGGAGGCCAGCAGCGACTATGCCGAGCGTCGCGAGTCGATCCGCCGTTTCAATGCCAACAGCCCGATCCTGAAGAAAGGCCTGGCACTGACGCCGGTCAAGTTCGGTATTTCGTTCACCGCCACCTTCCTCAACCAGGCCGGCGCACTGATCCATATCTACACCGACGGCAGCATTCACCTGAACCACGGCGGCACCGAGATGGGCCAAGGCCTGAACACCAAGGTGGCACAGGTGGTGGCGCAGATCTTCCAGGTGGATTTCAGCCGCATCCAGATCACCGCCACCAACACCGACAAGGTGCCCAACACCTCGCCGACAGCTGCCTCCAGTGGCGCCGACCTGAACGGCAAGGCGGCGCAAAACGCTGCCGAAATCCTCAAGCGTCGCCTGACCGAGTTCGCCGCACGGCACTATCAGGTGACCGAGGAAGACGTCGAGTTCCGCAACGGCCACGTGCGCGTACGCGACCAGATCGTCAGCTTCGAGCAACTGGTGCAGCAGGCTTACTTCGCCCAGGTGTCGCTCTCCAGCACCGGTTTCTACCGCACGCCGAAGATTTTCTACGACCGCAGCCAGGCCCGCGGCCGGCCGTTCTACTACTTCGCCTTTGGCGCTGCCTGCGTAGAAGTGATCGTCGACACCCTGACCGGCGAGTACAAGATGCTGCGCGCCGACATCCTGCACGACGTGGGCGATTCGCTGAACCCGGCGATCGACATCGGCCAGGTGGAAGGCGGATTCATCCAGGGCATGGGCTGGCTGACTACCGAAGAGCTGGTGTGGAACGCCAAGGGCAAGCTGATGACCAACGGCCCGGCCAGCTACAAGATCCCGGCAGTTGCCGACATGCCGCTGGACTTGCGGGTGAAGCTGGTGGAAAACCGCAAGAACCCGGAAGACACCGTGTTCCACTCCAAGGCCGTGGGCGAGCCACCGTTCATGCTCGGCATCGCTGCCTGGTGTGCGATCAAGGACGCCGTGGCCAGCTTGGCCGATTACCGGGTGCAGCCGAACATCGACGCGCCGGCGACACCGGAGCGGGTGCTGTGGGGTTGTGAGCAGATGCGCAAGGCGCTGGCTGAAACCCAACCTGCCGAACAGGAACTGGAAACCGTCACCCACTGACAGCGAGGTTCCATGCAGGAGCGGCCTTGTGTCGCGAAAGGGCTGCGCAGCAGCCCCAACAATCTATGTAGTAACCGATATTTTGGGGCCGCTTCGCAGCCCTTTCGCGACA
>NZ_QJRC01000077.1 GCF_013393325.1 Pseudomonas hunanensis | reverse complement strand
TGGGATGCCAGCCATGGCCTGCGCCAGCAGGTGTTGATGGCGGCGCGTGAAGGCAATGCCGAGAAAGCGCTGGGGCTATTGGCAGCGCGCTACCGGATCACCAGCCAGGTCATCACGGAAAATCCGTTCAGCCAGGAAGTACAGAAGTATTTGAAGAGCGGCATGGCGCAGGTAGAGGAGATGAAAGCGCTGCGCATCTCGGGTAGCCGAAACGTGCTGATCGAGCTGACCACTACCGCGCGGGTGAAACCTAACTTTCTCGGGCTACTCACCTCGGGCGGTGGTGGTGGTTTGAACGCGGGGATGCTGTGGTTCAACGTAATTTCGCTCAAGACCGCCTACAACAGCCTGCAGAAGAGCAGTGCACCGGAATACACCTTGGGCTTTGCTTCATCGATTTTCGGGGTGATCGGTGCAGCGGCAGCCACATTGGTCAGCGTGCGGGCAACGCAGAAAGCCGTGATGCTGCGGTTAAGCTCAACAGCACCGGGCATGGCCTTTGGCAACGGGATTGTCAAGTTCCTGAACAGTAATCTGTTTGCACGTTTAGCAGGATACCCTGCAATAGCATTCAGCTTAGTTTCTGACATATTTAAAGGGGTGCGCCAGCTCAAAAGTGGTAGTTCAACTGCTGGTGGATACACCTTGGCCGGAGGGGTTACGATGGCCATTGGCTCTGCTGTAGTCCTCGAAGCAGGACTTGCAGTTGCTGGCGTGACATCGGTTGTGCCCTTCGCCGGATGGGCCGCAGCGGCCCTTGTCCTCGTCGGCGTAGCCATCATTGCAGGAGGCCTCTACCTCCATGCCAAGGCACATGAGCACCTTCACAGCCCAATTGAGTTGTGGGCAGCACGCAGCGTCTTTGGTAATCGCATCAATGATGGAGAGATACGTCCAGGTATTATCTTGGACTATGAAAAGAAACTGCCTGCGTTCACCTCGCTACAGAGCGAAGTCAAAGCCTGGCACAACGAGCATTACGGACCCAAGCTACTATCCGCCGAGCAAGCCCTATCACTCGGCGCAACTCATGTCAACACTAGGTGGCATCAGAACAATCATTGGTCTCCGCCAAACTGGACAGCGATCACACATAACGAAGTAGTCGCACCTCAGCCAACCGTTGAGTTCACAGTGTTGCTGCCAGGCTTTGTGCAGGGGATAAGCGAATGGTCAGGTAGCTTAAACGCCCACCGTGATGACCAAGGAAGGGACGTGCTTCCAATTACCCCGACTGGCTACATCGTAGGTGCTGGTTTAGTTCTGCACTTCGAGAGCACGCTAGCCAACCAAAGTCATGTCTCACTGCATCTAACCTACAGTGCCAACCAAGGATTGGACGAAGACAATGACACTCTAGCAATTTTTCGTTTGGAGCGCTGACCATGACAACCATCTGGCTATTCAACCCAACCACAGACTCAGGGCATAAGCCCGCTATTAGCGGGCAACTATTAAATTTATCCAAAAATACTTTGTGCCTGAGAAACCCCTGGGTAACAGACTCTGTGTTCATGGGAAAGCTTTACTGCGCAATGATCTTATTTTTAATGATCGGCACTTACCCCTACATACTTGACGGAGAGTTCTGGAATTATTTTATGTCCTCCCCTAAATTAATGACCGGATTCATACTCGCACCCTTCACCTTCCTCCCTTTCCTCATGTATCGAATATACTTTATAAAACGTCTATCAATCTTCTGCCTCAATCGCTCAACCAAAAAAATCTACTACCGACGCTTAAGCAAGGACTTAATCTTTGAGTGGGCCAACACCGGAGGGGGCCTTTTCAAACGCACCGAATTCGGCGGTTCATCGTTCAGCACCAGCTATGCCCTCGCCTTCGCCCCTCGCCGAGCGGATGGCAGCCTCCACCAAAAAGACTGCCTCTGGGTCGACAGCAACGAGCCCACAGAACCCGGCGTCAAACATGTCGCAGAAGTCTGGGAATACCTCCGCCATTTCATGGCTCACGGCCCGGACAAGCTACCCCCGCCCGGCGAAGCCAACTGGTGGCACAAGCCGCTGCACGCCATCTGCCTGACCCCAGCCGAAGCGTGGCGCCACTACGCTCCTTGGCGAACCGGTGAGCCCGGTGAAATGCAGGGCAAAAAGAACTGGCAATTGCCGTTCTGGGCCGTGCTGTTCCCCTATAACCTCACCGTCGCCATCTGCTGGTACGGCATCTGCCGCCTGTTCAACGTCCGAGCGGCGCCACCGCCCCCAGAAGCGTTCGAGGAAGCCCCAGCGCGTTCAACCAAAAGGAAGCGCGCATGATGGGCCAGCCGGCCCCTGGCACCGAGGAACAGGATCGGCGCTTCAAACGTCTCGAACAGTGGTTCGATCAACACGACAGCCCGCTGTACACCGCCCTGGCACCGTTCAATTCGTTCAAGGACAAGGCCGACGCGATCGGCAGTTTGCTCGGCGCCAGCGATAACGTGATCGAAGGCTTGGCCGGCCGCTTTCCGGCCATGGCCGGCATCACCGACCTCACCGCCCAGACGGTCAATACCG
>NZ_QJRC01000076.1 GCF_013393325.1 Pseudomonas hunanensis | reverse complement strand
CGGGGTCCCCTCGCTCCGGGCTTGCTCCCGGGAGGACCGCGCTGCAGGCCCCATCCTGGGGCCCAGCGCTTGACGGGCATCCATGCCCGTCACCTCCCTCCGCAAGCCCTGCGCTCGGCCTCCTGAAGTCGCAACCTGCGTCGCCTGGACTATCGCGCGCTTAGAAGCAAAAGCCGAAGCAAGAGCAAAGAGCAAAGAGCAAAGAGCTAGGCGCGCTGTGCTTAGCGCGGTTTCAAATCAAGCCGACGCAGGTGACAAGTCACTTCCTCCCGGTCGTGATACAGCTGCTTGCAAGCAATCGACACCCGAATTTTGCGTGCCTTGAACGTCGCCTCCATGCGGTCGAGCAGCCGCCGTACTTCGGCATAGCGCTGCTTCATCGGCAATTTCAAGTTGACCACCGCCTCGCGACACAGTCCCTCCCCCAGCCAGGTCTCGATCAGTGAGGTAGTACGCGCCGGCTTCTCGACGATGTCGCACACCATCCAGTCCACCGGCTGCTTCGGCTGCCAGGTGAACCCATCAGCCATCAGGTGCTGAACCAGCCCAGTATCCATCAGGCTTTCGGCCATCGGCCCGTTGTCGATCGCCGTCACCAACATGCCACGGCGCACCAGCTGATAGGTCCATCCCCCCGGCGAGGCCCCCAGGTCGACGCCGGTCATGTCATCACCCAGGCGCTGTTCCCACTGCTCACGCGGGATGAACTGATGCCAGGCTTCTTCCAGCTTGAGGGTCGAACGGCTAGGCGCCTCGCGGGGGAACTTCAGGCGCGGAATCCCCATGGGCCACAACGCGCTGTTGTTGGCTGGGGCAACACCGACAAAGACCCGCCGGCCACTGATGAAGCTGAGCAGCAAGCGCGGCCGACTGGCATCGTCGACCAGCCGGCCGGCCTTCTCCAGCGCCTTGCGCAACGGCACTTCGAACTTGCGGCAGAAGGTGGACAATTCCTTGCCTTCATTGCTGTCCAGCACCTCCAGCCACAGGCTGCCGAACACCGGGAAATCGGCCAGCTGCGACAGCAGCACACTGATGCGGTCAGTTTCCGGCAGCTCGACAAAACCACCACGGGCCCACTGCCGCGGGAAAATCAGCTGGTTGAAGCGCAGCTCCCCCATCAACCGCTCGGCACCGCCCTCCTCGCTGCAGACAAACTCGGCGCTGGCACTTTGCGGCTTGCTTTTGGCATAGCCGGAAACACCCAGGCGGGCGGCATGTTCGCTGATTTCGGCGCAAACCTCACCCTCGAAACCGGGCCGGCAATGCATGAACAGGGTATTCATTTCTCACTCCACTACGGCTGGCGCACCACAGGCGCCGGCAGGGCGGCGATGATAAAGGAAGTTCGGAACCTGCGACATGCCCCGCCGGTCCAGAAAAGGGTCAGTTAGGCGAAACCGGTCTAACCTGACCATTCAGCCAGGTCCGTGCCGTGCGGACCGATACAGAGCGGTGCTACCGGCAAACCGTGAGTAGTTGCCGGGCACCGGTGCAGAAGGAGTTGGCAATGCCCTCGCTCGATAGCCTGAACACGCTCAAGCCCCTCAAGGTCGGTGACCAGACCTACCACTACTTTAGCCTCACCGAGGCCGCCCGCCAGCTGGGTGACCTGCAGCGCCTGCCCATGTCGCTGAAGGTGCTGCTGGAAAACCTGCTGCGCTGGGAGGACGGCCATACCGTCACTGGCGACGACCTGCGCGCCCTCGCCCAGTGGCTGGGCGAGCGGCGTTCCGACCGCGAAATCCAGTACCGCCCGGCGCGGGTGCTGATGCAGGACTTCACTGGCGTACCGGCCGTGGTCGACTTGGCCGCCATGCGCGCCGCCATGGCCAAGGCCGGTGGTGACCCACAACGGATCAACCCGCTGTCTCCGGTAGACCTGGTGATCGACCACTCGGTGATGGTCGACCGCTACGGCACGCCGCAAGCCTTCAGCGAAAACGTCGACATCGAAATGCAGCGCAATGGTGAGCGCTACGCCTTCCTGCGCTGGGGCCAGAGCGCCTTCGACAATTTCCGCGTGGTGCCACCGGGCACCGGCATCTGCCACCAGGTCAACCTGGAGTACCTGGGCCGCACAGTGTGGACCCGTGAGGCCGACGGCCGCACCTATGCCTTCCCCGACACCCTGGTCGGCACCGACTCGCACACCACCATGATCAACGGCTTGGGCGTGCTCGGCTGGGGGGTCGGTGGCATCGAGGCGGAGGCCGCCATGCTCGGCCAGCCGGTGTCGATGCTGATCCCCGAAGTCATCGGCTTCAAGCTGACCGGCAAGCTGCGCGAAGGCATCACTGCCACCGACCTGGTGCTGACGGTGACGCAGATGCTGCGCAAGAAGGGCGTGGTGGGCAAATTTGTCGAGTTCTACGGCGACGGCCTGGCTGAATTGCCCCTGGCCGACCGCGCGACCATTGCCAACATGGCCCCGGAATACGGCGCCACCTGTGGTTTCTTCCCGGTCGACCAGGTCACCCTGGACTACCTGCGCCTGTCGGGCCGCCCCGAAGCGACCGTACAGTTGGTCGAGCAGTACTGCAAGGCTCAAGGCATGTGGCGCTTGCCCGGCCAGGAGCCGTTGTTCAGCGACACGCTGGCACTGGACATGCACGAGGTCGAGGCCAGCCTGGCCGGGCCGAAACGGCCGCAGGACCGCGTGGCACTGGGCCAGGTCAGCCAGGCCTTCGACCATTTCATCGAGCTGCAACCCAAACCACTGGCCAAAGAAGTTGGCCGCCTGGAAAGCGAAGGCGGCGGCGGTGTGGCAGTGGGCAACGCCGACCAGGCCGGTGAGATCGACTACAGCCATCAGGGCAAGACTCACACCCTGCGCGATGGCGCCGTGGTGATTGCCGCAATCACCTCGTGCACCAACACGTCGAACCCCAGCGTGATGATGGCTGCCGGGTTGGTAGCGAAAAAGGCTCTGGAAAAAGGCCTGCAACGCAAGCCTTGGGTCAAGAGCTCGCTGGCGCCGGGCTCCAAGGTTGTCACCGACTACTTCAAGGCAGCCGGGCTCACGCCTTACCTCGACCAGCTTGGTTTCGACCTGGTCGGTTATGGCTGCACCACCTGCATCGGCAACTCCGGCCCGCTGGACGAAGCGATCGAGAAGGCCATCGGCAGCGCCGACCTCACCGTGGCCTCAGTGCTATCGGGCAACCGCAATTTCGAGGGCCGCGTGCACCCCCTGGTCAAGACCAACTGGCTGGCTTCGCCGCCGCTGGTCGTGGCCTATGCGCTGGCCGGTAGCGTACGCATGGACCTCACCCGTGATCCGCTGGGCACCGGCAAAGACGGCCAACCTGTGTACCTGCGCGATATCTGGCCCAGCCAGCAGGAAATTGCCGAAGCAGTGGCCAAGGTCGACACGGCAATGTTCCACAAGGAATACGCCGAAGTGTTCGCAGGTGATGCGCAGTGGCAGGCCATCAAGGTGCCACAGGCCGCCACCTACGTGTGGCAGGCTGACTCCACCTACATCCAGCACCCGCCGTTCTTCGACGGCATCGGCGGGCCGCCACCAGCCATCGCCGACATCCACGGCGCGCGGGTGCTGGCACTGCTGGGCGACTCGGTGACCACCGACCACATCTCCCCCGCTGGCAACATCAAGGCCGACAGCCCGGCCGGGCGCTACCTGCGCGAACAAGGCGTAGAACCACGCGACTTCAACTCCTACGGCTCGCGGCGTGGCAACCACGAGGTGATGATGCGTGGCACCTTCGCCAACATTCGTATCCGCAACGAAATGCTGGGGGGGGAAGAAGGCGGCAACACCTTGCACGTGCCCACTGGCGAGAAGTTGTCGATCTATGATGCGGCCATGCGTTACCAGCAGGAAGGCACCCCGCTGGTGGTGATCGCCGGCCAGGAATACGGCACCGGCTCGAGCCGCGACTGGGCAGCCAAGGGTACCAACCTGCTGGGTGTCAAAGCCGTGCTCGCAGAAAGCTTCGAGCGTATTCATCGCTCCAACCTGGTCGGCATGGGCGTGCTGCCGCTGCAATTCAAGGCCGGGAACGACCGCAAGCAGCTGGGGCTCACCGGCAAGGAGCAAATCGATGTGCTGGGTTTGAACGGCGCGCAGATTCGCCCGGGCATGAGCTTGCCCTTGCGCATCACCCGCGAGGATGGCCAGCAGGAACAGATCGACGTGTTGTGCCGGATCGATACCCTGAATGAAGTGGAGTATTTCAGGGCCGGGGGCATTCTGCATTATGTGTTGCGTCAGCTGATTGCTGGCTGAGGTGCCTGGCTGAAGATATGCAGCGCCTGTGAAATCGAGCGCCGCCCGCGCGGCGCTCGATTTCACAGGCGCCATAGCTCCCACGACGCTCCATTAAATAATCATTCAATAAAACCAGCCGCTTGCCGATAACCGTCCAAAGCCCTGCGGACTATCAACCCATGCGTAACAACCAGCCGATTACCCAGAGAGAACGGACTTTCCCTGCCCAGCAGCGGTTGATCTCCACCACCAACGCCAAGGGCGTGATCACCTACTGCAACGATGCCTTCATCGAAATCAGCGGTTTCACCCGCGAAGAGCTGACGGGCGCGCCGCACAACCTGGTACGCCACCCCGACGTGCCGGCTGCAGTGTTTGCCCACATGTGGCAAACCCTCAAGCAGGGCCAGCCATGGATGGGTATCGTCAAGAACCGCTGCAAGTCTGGCGACCATTACTGGGTCAACGCCTACGTCACACCCATCTTCGATAACAACCAAGTTGTCGGCTTCGAGTCGGTGCGAGTCAAACCCACCGCCGAGCAGATCCGTCGCGCCGAAGGCCTGTACCAGCGCATCAACCAGGGCAAGCCGGCCGTACCTCGCAGGGACAAGTGGCTGCCAGTGCTGCAGGACTGGCTGCCGTTCATCCTCATCAGCCAGGTAGGCTTCCTGATCGGCAACTGGCTGGGCCATTCCTGGGGCTTTGCCCTGGCTGCCGGGCTATCCGTGCCCTTGGGCCTGCTCGGCCTGAGCTGGCAGCAACGCGGCCTCAAGCGCCTGTTGCGTCTGGCCGAACAGACCACTTCCGACCCGCTGATCGCACAGATGTACACCGACAGCCGTGGCGTGCAGGCGCGCCTGGAAATGGCCATGCTCAGCCAGGATGCCCGCATGAAAACCTGCCTGACCCGCCTGCAGGACAGTGCCGAGCACCTCAGCGACCAGGCGCGTCAGTCCGATGCCCTGGCGCACAAGAGCTCCTCGGGGCTGGAACGCCAGCGAGTGGAGACCGAGCAGGTTGCCGCTGCGGTAAACCAGATGGCCGCCACCACTCAGGAAGTGGCCAACCACGTGCAGCGTACTGCCGACGCCACCCAGGAAGCCAACCGCCTGACCAGCCAGGGCCGGCAGATTGCCGGGGAAACCCGCGAGGCCATTGAACGCCTGTCGGCGGCGGTGGGCGAAACCGGCCAGACGGTGACGCAACTGGCCAAGGACAGCGATGAAATTGGTGGCGTGGTCGACGTGATCAAGGGTATCGCCGACCAGACCAACCTGCTGGCGCTGAATGCGGCCATCGAAGCGGCGCGTGCCGGTGAAATGGGCCGCGGCTTTGCCGTGGTAGCCGATGAAGTGCGCCAGCTGGCCCAGCGCACCGCCGAATCCACCGGGCAGATCCACGGTCTGATCGCCAAGTTGCAACAAACCGCCAGCAATGCCGTGCTGACCATGGAAACCGGCCACCGCCAGGCGCAGGAAGGTGTCGACCGGGTGATGCAGGCTGACGAAGCATTGGTGGGGATCAGCGAAGCGGTGGCCAACATCACCGACATGGCCACCCAGATTGCCGCAGCGACCGAGGAGCAGACCGCAGTGGCTGACGAAATCAGCCGCAACATCAGCACCATTGCCGAACTGGCCGACCAGACCGCCGAGCAGGCGCAGCACTCGGCACTGCTGAGCGAGGAACTGACCAGCACGGCAGGGAGCCAGTATTCGTTGGTGGAGCGGTTCAACCGCTGATTGCAGCAGGCTTGCACCGTCCCTGTAGGAACGCCCTTTCGCGACACAAGGCTGCCTGCAGGGACCGCGTAAGCCCGGCTTGCTGCGTTACCAGTCCAACTGCAAGCGGCTTTCGAAAAAGCGCTCTTCGCCGCTTAGCGGGTCCTCGAAACGCAAGCTGTGCGCCAACAGTTTCAGCGGTCGCTGATAGTCATCTTCTTCGTTGCGCAACTGCGGATAGAAAGGGTCGTTGCTGATCCCCGCCCCCAACGCTGCCATGTGCACGCGTAGCTGATGGGTCTTGCCTGTCACTGGCGACAAGCCATAGCGCCACAGCTCACCGTTCTTTTCCAGCACTTGGGCCAGGGTTTCACTGTTGGCCTCGCCCTCAACTTCGTGCATGCGAAAAAACGGCTCGCCATGCACCAGGCGGCTTTTGTGCACAAGTGGAAATGCATGCTGCGGCAGGGCAGCGGCAATGGCCTGGTAGCGCTTGTCGATACGCCGCTCGGGGAACAGTCGCTGGTAGGCGCTGCGGCTTTGCGGGTTGGCGGAAAACAGCACAAGCCCTGCGGTGTGCCGGTCAATGCGGTGCAACGGCACCAAATGTGGGTTGCCCAGACGACGGATCAGTCGGCGCAGCAAGGTCTGCTCGACATACTCACCCGTCGGCGTCACCGGTAGGAAATGCGGTTTGTCGGCCACCACCAAGTGCTCGTCCACATGCAGCACCACCTCCTGCACCGGGATTGGCCGTTCGTTCGGCACTTCGCGGAAGTAGTGCAAACGCATGCCACGCTTGTAAGGCAGCTCGGCGGAAACCGCCTGCCCCTCGGCATTCAACACCCGGCCACGGGCAAAGCGGTCAAGCCACTGGGCGCGGTCGATGGCCTTGAAATGGTCACACAAGCAATCGAGCACTGTCGCCCAATTACCGGGTGGCAGGCACACCGTGCTGGCTTGCTGGCGGGCGGGGTCGAAAGGCGTGGTCATGGCAAGGCTCGTAACGTTCACGGCCGCGCATTATCGCCCAAGCCCGCGCCCTCAACCAGCCTCGGCCACTGCCTCGCTGCGTTCCTTCAGCCAGCGCAGCACCTGCACAGGTTCCCAGCGGCCAGGGTCATAGAGGGCATAGAGCAACCCCTGGTAGCCCACCACATCCAGCCCCCGGTGATAACCGGCACGCTGGAACAAGGCCTCGATCTCGGCGAAGCAGGTATTGAAGTGGACCTTGCCGAACGGCGTGCGGTCGTCGGTCACCAGGCCTTCGAGGCGCAGTTCCAGAACGGCGTCGGCCACCCGCTCCACGGGCATGCGGTTGACGCTGTACTTGAGTTGCTCGACGTTGAGCATGGCTTCACCTCAATACTGTATTTATATACAGCATACGAACATACCCTTGCTGCCGTCAATGCGCTTCATTGCAGCCCCGCCAGGTAGCCGCTCCCTTTGCGTATGGTCAGCACCTGTCTACGCGGCGTGTCTCGCGCCACTGACAGATGCACCCATTTGTCGAATTCCAGAATGAGTTGATCGAAGGGCACGCCACTTTCGCTGATCCGCCGCACGGTCTCACGCGGGCTGACCTCGACCACCGTGAAGTCCGCCGCCAGCCCTTGCACATGCTGGCTGCTCACGGCACCGCCGATCAGCCGGTTGACCTTTTCGCTGCGATAGCCGCTGCTGACAATGATGGGCGCGTCGAACAGTGCACGTACCTGTTCCAGCGCACAGCACAGCAACAGCAGGTTGGCCCTGGCTTCAGGGGGTGGGGTGTTATCGAATCCGTCCCTGGCGGCGAGCTGGGAAACGGTCATTTCATCGAAGGTGAAATGGGGAGTGATCAACATGGCGAGCGATTCCGATGATGGAGAAGGTCTGGGCGCCAGTGCGCCGGAACCTGATCATCAGCTCGCTTCACAGACCATGGAGCAGGGTTGCAACTCCTCTGCGGCCTTCATTGCCCAAGAAAGGCCACCACCTGTTCGGCATCGAACGGCCAGTGCAACTCGGCGCTGTTGTCGCAGCGCCGCAGCACCGGAATGATCAAGCCATAGCGCTCGAACAAGGACTCGCTCTCGGCGATGTCGACCAGTTCCACCAGCAGGCCGTGATCGACGAAAGGCATCAGCACAGCCTCGGCCACTTCGCACAGGTGGCAGCCGAGGGTGCCGAACAGTTGGCATTCAGGCAGCATGGAGCAGATCCCGGTTTGGCATGCAGAGAAACCTATTCTAGGTCTGTCGCGCCCGTCATGCACCTGACCTGGCTCAATCCTGGCTGGTGGCGCCAATACGGTGCAACGACAAGTCCGCGCCCTGGAACTCCTGCTCATGGCTCAAGCGCAGGCCGTGCAGCGCACGAATTGCCCCGTACACGGCAAAGCCACCGACCAAGGCCACCAGCACGCCCATCAGGCTGCCCAGCAGTTGGCTGACCAGGCTGACACCCCCCATGCCGCCCAACGCCACCTGGCCGAAGATGCCGCAGGCAATGCCACCCCACACACCGCACAAGCCGTGCAATGGCCACACGCCGAGTACGTCGTCGATCTTCCAGCGGTTCTGCGCTGCGGTGAAGGTCCAGACGAACAGCGCACCCGCCACCAGGCCCGTGGCCAGTGCGCCAATCGGGTGCATCAGGTCGGAGCCGGCGCAAATTGCCACCAGCCCGGCCAGCGGCCCGTTGTGCAGGAAGCCCGGGTCGTTGCGCCCGGCCAGCAGGGCCGACAGTGTGCCGCCGACCATGGCCATCAGCGAGTTGATCGCCACCAGGCCGCTGACACCCTGCAAGGTCTGGGCGCTCATGACGTTGAAGCCGAACCAGCCGATGATCAGGATCCACGAGCCCAGTGCCAGGAAAGGAATGCTCGACGGCGCAAACGCCACCAGCCGCCCATCGCGGTAGCGCCCACGGCGCGCACCCAGCAACAGCACCGCCGCCAGCGCCAGCCAGCCGCCCATGGCATGCACCACCACAGAGCCGGCAAAGTCATGGAACGGCGCGCCGAAGCGTGCTTGCAGCCAGGCCTGCACGCCCAGGTTACCGTTCCATACCACACCCTCGAAGAACGGGTAGACGAACGCCACGATCAACGCCGTGGCACACAGCTGCGGAACGAAGCGCGCCCGCTCGGCGATACCACCCGAGATGATCGCCGGGATCGCCGCCGCGAAGGTGAGCAGGAAGAAGCACTTGACCAGCGCATAGCCATGGTCGGCAGCCAGGGTCGCCGCTGGCTGGAGGAAGTTGACCCCATAAGCGATCCAGTAGCCTATAAAGAAGTACACCAGCGCTGAAATGGCAAAGTCGCTGAGGATCTTCGACAAGGCGTTGACCTGGTTCTTGTGGCGCACCGTGCCCACTTCGAGGAACGCGAAGCCGGCATGCATGGCCAGCACCAGAATGGCGCCCATGAGTATGAACAGGGTGTTGGAACCGTGGACCAGGGAGTCCATCGCGCTGTGCATGTTTTCCATGAAATAGGCAGACCTGCTGAAAAGGCACCAGGACAGTTCAAGAACCTGCATCCCTGCACCGAATCGGTGCCAGCCCCCTGCCCTGCTTCGGTGAGCCGGGCGAAGCCTGCGTGGTTTTTTCTTGGGTTTGTCGTGGATTGGGTTAAGGTTTATCGGTATTCGCTGCGTATGGCGCCCTGAAACGGCGCAAAACCCGCCAGAGGCGCCCCGCAACGTGGCAAAGGCTTAGCAAGGCCCATACCAGCACCGCCACTTGAACCTTCCACGCGTGCTGTTACTCGAACTACCAACACTCATCGACAGGGAGAGACCCATGGCCAGCAAATCGGCAAAGACTGCACAAGAGATATTGATGGCTGACTTCCAGGCCTTGGTGCGCGACACCGAGAAGCTGCTGGCGGACACCGCCAACCTGGCCGGAGACCAGGCCGACGAATTGCGCGAACAGATTCACGACCGTCTGGCCCAGGCCCGCGAAACCCTGCAACTGACCCAGGACTCGGTGCGTGATCGCGGCCAGGCGGCGCTGGGCAGCGCCGAGCAGTACGTACAGGAAAACCCGTGGCAGGCGATCGGCATCGCGGCCGGCGTCGGCCTGTTGATCGGCCTGCTGGCCAACCGGCGCTAAGGGGTTCCCATGGAGAATGAAGCCAACGCTTCCGGCGCCTCGGGCAGGCGCCTGGGCGCGGCCGCGCTGGGGCTGCTGCACAGCCACATCGAGCTGTTCGGCATCGAGCTGCAGGAGCAGAAAGGCCGGACCTTGCGCCTGCTGCTGTTCGCCGGGCTGGGCCTGGTGTTCGCCCTGCTGCTGCTGACCGCACTGTCCGGGCTGCTGCTGGTGCTGCTGTGGGACAGCTATCGACTGGCCGGGATCATCGGCCTGTGCGTGTTCTATGGCATTGCTGCGCTGTACTGCGGTGTACGCCTTAAGGCGGCGGTGTTCGACGAGTCATCGCCCTTCGGCGCCACCCTCGAAGAACTTGCCAAGGACCGGGAGCGCCTGTTGCCATGAGCCTGCCAGAACTGCCGAACACGCGTAACCCGCGAGAACTGCGCAAGGCGCTGTTGCGCCTGCGCATGGAGATGCACCGCCAGGAAATTCGCCACGAGTCCGGGCAGTTGCTTGAGCCGCTGCGCCGCGTACGCGGCATGGGCAGCTCGCTGCAAGATGGCCTGGGAATCAAGCATGCGCCCCTGTGGGGCATCGGCGCCGTGGTAGCGCTGGGCTTCCTCACGGGTAAAGGCGTGCGCAGCGGCAACCTGACGCGCCTGGTACGGTTGGGCACCAGCCTGCTGCCGCTGGTACGCCTGTACCTGCAAGGCAACCGCCGCCCCTGAACACGCGCGCAGCCTGCAGGAGCTGCCTTGTGCTGCCCCTACAGGCTATGCTGCTGGCTTCGAACGACCGGAGACCGCGCCTTGGACTGGCACACCCTGCTTACCCGCGAACGCCTGGGCAAAGCCCTGTACAGCGCCGATGAACTCGGGCGCAGCCCCTTCCACAAAGACCACGACCGCATCATCTTCTCTGGTGCCTTTCGCCGCCTCGGGCGCAAGACCCAGGTGCACCCGGTTTCCAGCAACGACCATATCCACACGCGCCTGACCCATTCACTGGAAGTCAGCTGCGTGGGTCGCTCGCTGGGCATGCGCGTCGGCGAAACCCTGCGCGACAGCCTGCCGGACTGGTGCGCCCCCAGTGACCTGGGGATGATCGTGCAGTCGGCCTGCCTGGCCCACGACATCGGCAACCCGCCCTTCGGCCACTCCGGCGAAGACGCCATTCGCCACTGGTTCCAGCAGGCCGCCGGGCGTGGCTGGCTGGACGACATGAGCGACGACGAGCGAGCCGACTTCCTCAACTTCGAAGGCAACGCCCAAGGCTTTCGCGTGCTCACCCAACTGGAGTATCACCAGTTCGACGGGGGCACCCGGCTGACCTATGCCACCCTCGGCACCTACCTCAAGTACCCCTGGAGCGCCCGCCATGCCGACGCCTTGGGCTACAAGAAGCACAAGTTCGGCAGCTACCAGAGCGAACTACCCCTGCTCGAGCAGATAGCCCGCAAGCTCGGCCTGCCCCAACTGGAGCACCAGCGCTGGGCGCGCCACCCACTGGTTTACCTGATGGAAGCTGCCGATGACATCTGTTACGCGCTGATCGACCTGGAAGACGGCCTGGAAATGGAGCTGCTGCAATACGCCGAAGTCGAAGCGCTGTTGCTCGACCTGGTCGGCGAAGACCTGCCGGAAACCTACCGCCAGCTCGGCCCGCGCGACTCCCGCAGACGCAAGCTGGCAATCCTGCGCGGCAAGGCCATCGAACACCTGACCAACGCCGCCGCCCACGCCTTCGTCGAACAGCAGCAGGCGTTGCTGGCCGGGCGACTGCCGGGTGACCTGGTCGAGCATATGCACGGCCCGGCCAAGCGCTGCGTGCTGCAGGCCAAGGACATGGCACGCAACAAAATCTTCCAGGACAAGCGTAAGACCCTGCACGAAATCGGCGCCTACACCACCCTGGAAATACTGCTGAACACCTTCTGCGGTGCGGCACTCGAACAGCACGGAGGGCGCACGCCATCGTTCAAGAGCCGCCGGGTGCTGGACCTGATCGGCAACAACGCACCAGACCCGCACGCCTCGTTGCACAGCGCCTTCCTGCGCATGATCGACTTTATCGCCGGCATGACCGACAGCTACGCCAGTGAAATGGCGCGGGAAATGACCGGGCGCTCCAGCCCGACCTGAACCACGTCGGTGCAGCCTGGGCTCGGCCCAGCGCTGCTCCGCGTGTTGCAGGAAACTTCCTACGCATGCTGGCTGCAAACTAAACACCACGTATAAATATCAATGAAAAGTTACTAAGTGCGCTTTGACATTGCGTTAAGCATGCCTATTTCGTAGCCCGTTTTGTTTTATCTTGTAAGCCATTTCCCATATGGCGCTAACAGCCCTTCCTCCCATGCCAGACGACTTCCAACTGCGATAAGGTGCCACCTGTCACCGTCAATCGACCGCAGGGAAGTTGAACATGCACTCCATATTTATTGTTGACGACCACCCGGTCATCCGCCTGGCCGTCCGTATGCTGCTGGAAAACCAGAACTACAAAATTGTCGGCGAGTCGGACAATGGCGTAGACGCCATGCAGATGATCCGCGAGAGCAACCCCGACCTGGTCATCCTCGACATCAGCATTCCCAAGCTAGACGGCCTGGAGGTGCTTTCCCGGTTTCAGTCCATGGCCCTGCCCTTGAAGGTGCTGGTATTGACTGCACAATCCCCGGCATTGTTTGCCGTACGCTGCATGCACTCGGGTGCCGCAGGTTACGTGTGCAAGCAGGAAGACCTGAGTGAACTGCTCAGTGCTATCAAAGCCGTACTGGCCGGTTATAACTATTTCCCCAGCCAGGCCATTAAGCACAACCAGGTGATCGATACCGACTTGCAACTTTTTCGCCAGGTAAATGACCGTGAATTGATGGTACTGCAACTTTTCGCTCAAGGCCGCAGCAACAAGGAAATCGCCAAGGGCATGTTTCTCAGCAGCAAGACCGTCAGCACCTACAAGAAGCGCCTCATGCACAAGCTACAGGTCAACACGCTGGTCGACTTGATCGAGATGGCCAAGCGCAATGCGCTGGTCTGAGAGTGGTCATGACCTGCGCGCTCGCCCGCCTGTTGCTCGCGCTGCTGCTGTTCAGCGGTGGGACACAGGCTGCCCATCTTGAAGCCTCGTCCTTTACGTTGCTGGCACGCACATCGTCCGCCCCGGCTCAGCCCCGGCTCACGACCGAACAACGGCAATGGCTGGAAGGTCGTCAGGAACTGGTGCTGGGTACCTCGGCCCCCGACTATCCGCCGTTTGACATCACCAGTGGCGGCCATGATTACCAGGGCCTGACCGCCGACTACGCCAGCCTGATCGGCAAGGCCCTGCAGTTGCCGGTACGGGTGCTGCGCTTCTCCAGCCGACAGGCTGCGGTAGAGGCGCTCAGAAACGGCGATATCGACCTGCTGGGCAGTGCCAATGGGTACGAGGCGGACAATGACGCCCTGGCGCTGTCACACCCCTATGCCATCGATCAACCGGTACTGGTAACGCGTGAAGACGAAAACTGGGCGCTGGACCTGGACCTGACCGGGATGCGCCTGGGCATGCTCTACCACTACCTGCCCAGACAGGAAGTGCTCAGCGCCTACCCCAAGGCAGAGCTGCTGGCCTTTGGTTCTTCCAGCCAGGCATTGAACGCCGTGGCGTTCGGCCAGGCCGACGTGTTCATCGGTGACACCATCTCCACGCACTACCTGCTCAACCGCGGCCACCTGCCACGTCTGCGCATGGCCAACTTCAGCAAGCATGAGGCCATCGGCTTCGGCTTTGCCCTGCGCCAGCAGGATACCCTGCTGTTGGAACTGGTGAACGCCGTCCTCGACAACCAGCCCCCAGCCCTGCGCGCCAGCATCTTCAAACGCTGGAGCGCCGGCAGCGACCTGCTGTTGACCGACCGCAACCTGCAGTTGAGCGAAAGCGAGGAACAATGGTTGCAGGATCACCCGGTGATGCGTGTGGTCATCGACGACACAGCTGCCCCGCTATCCTATTTCGACGACGCGGGGCATTTTCGCGGCATCACCGCCGACCTGCTGGAGCTCATTCGCCTGCGCACTGGTTTGCGTTTCGAAGTACAGCGCGCCAGCGGCATCGCCGACATGATCGCTCGCCTGAAGGATGGCCGGGCGGATGTGATTGCTGCATTGGCTACCACGGAGGTGGGCGAGGACAACCTCCAACTAAGCCGTCCCTACCTGGAAAGCACCTATGTGCTGGTCAGTTGCAAGGACAATCCGGCCTTCAATTCGCTGGATCAACTGCAAGGTCATCGCATCGCCATCGCCCGCTACAGCGCCATGGACGCCATGCTGTCGCGGCACTATCCGCAGGTCGGCTGGGTCGAGACCGAAAGCGCGTTCTACTCGATGGCGTTACTCAACAGCGGTGCCGTAGATGCGGTAATCACCACCCTGATAGATGCTAACCACGCCTTGGCCAGCAACCCCGAACTGGTGATCCGCACCTCGATCGGTAGCGAACCGGCCAATTTCGCGATGGCCACCACTGCCCAGTCACCTGCGTTGGTGTCGATCCTCGACAAGGCCCTGCTGAGCATCTCACCGGAGGAGCTGGGGGTAATCAACAACCGCTGGAGCGGCTTTGGCCGACATGAAGATAACAACGTCAGGGACTATAGCCAGCTTGCCCTGCAGGTGGTGCTGGGCACGGCCCTGCTTCTGCTGCTGGCCTTGCTCTGGAACGCTCGCCTGCGCCTGCAGATTCGCCAGCGTCAGCATGCCGAGCGTGCGCTGAACGACCAGCTGGCATTCATGCGTGCCCTGCTTAACGGCACCCCCCACCCGATGTATGTGCGTGACCGCGAGGGGTGCCTGAAAAGTTGTAACTACAGCTACCTCGAAGCCGTGCAGGCCAGCTCTGATCAGGTTATCGGCAAACAGCTGGACTGCAGCCTGTTCGCCGATAGCGAGCAGACTCGGCAGATCCAGGCTGATCACCTGGAAGTCATGGCCGCGGGCTCACCGCTGATCAAGGACCGTCCACTACGGATCAAGGGTCGGGAACTGACCATCTACCACTGGATCTTGCCGTACCGCGACTCCCTGGGTGAAGTGCAGGGCATCATCGGCGGCTGGATAGACATCAGCGATCGCCGCCAACTGGTCATGGATCTGCGCCAGGCCAAGCAGCAGGCGGACGATGCCAACCGCGCCAAAAGCACGTTTCTGGCCACCATCAGCCACGAAATTCGCACCCCGATGAACGCCGTCATCGGCATGCTCGAGCTGGCAGTCAAGCGTGCCGACCAGGGCCGGGTGGACCGCAGCGCGCTGGAACTGGCACACCATTCGGCCAAGGACCTGCTGGGCCTGATCGGCGATATTCTGGATATCGTACGGATCGAGTCCGGGCACTTGTCCCTGGCCCCGGAGGCGGTCGACCTGGCGGCCTTGATCGAATCGGTGGGGCGCATTTTCGATGGCCAGGCGCGGCAAAAAGGCCTGGTCCTGGAAGTGATGATCGCGCCGGCCGCACGTTGCCACGTTCTGCTTGACCCCCTGCGCTTCAAGCAGGTGCTGTCCAACCTGGTGAGCAACGCCATCAAGTTCACCGAGCACGGCCAGGTGCGTATTTGCGTCGACCTGCTGAACGAGGGCGCTGACACGCCAGCAACGCTGGAGCTTGAAGTGCGCGACAGTGGCATCGGCATCCACGCCGACGACCTGCAGCGCCTGTTCAACCCGTTCATTCAGGCCAACCCGCACAGCCAGGGCGCCCGTGCAGGTACCGGGCTGGGCCTGGCCATCTGCCGCAACCTGTGCGACATGATGGGCGCCAACCTGTCCATCAAGAGCCTGGAAGATGTCGGCACCCAGGTGCGGCTGAAGATGCCATTGCTACGGGTCGATGGCGCCGTGCTGCCGGCACCGTTGCCCGAGCACCTCGATGTCCCCGACCCACGGCTGAACGTGCTGGTGATCGATGATCACCCGGCCAACCTGCAGCTGATGGCGCAACAGCTTGCCTACCTGGGCCTGGAACACAGCAGCGCCCGCGATGGCCGCGAGGGCCTGGCCACCTGGCGAGCGGGCGAATTCGATGTCGTGGTACTCGACTGCAACATGCCGCACATGAACGGTTACCAACTGGCGACGGCCGTGCGTACCGAAGAACGCCATGGCAAGCGGCCACGCTGCACCATCCTTGGCTACACCGCCAACGCACAGCCGGAAGTACGCCGCAAGTGCCTGAGCGCAGGCATGGACGACTGCCTGCTCAAGCCCATCAGCCTGAGCACCCTCAGCCAGCGACTGGCGGGTATTCGTCCTCGCCGCCAGCACCGCCCCCGGCGCAAGCTGTACCAGCTGGACGGCCTGGCCGCCGTGGTAGGGCCTGACCCACTCGAGCGCCAGCGCTTCCTGCTGGCCTTGCAGCAGAGCCTGCAGGCCGACCTCGCCAGCTTGATGATGCTGCATCCGCAACATGACAGCGGCGCGATCACCGAGCACGCCCACAAGGTGCTGAGCGCCGCGCGCATGCTGAAAGCCCCTTACCTGATGGCGGCCTGCGAAGCGCTTGAAGCCGCTGGTTTGCCCACTGCCCAGGTGCGCTTGCGGCGCCAGGCACTGGCACGGCATATGTGCCGCGTGGAACGTGCGCTGACCAAGGAGTTGGCCACAAGCACAGATACTCAGGCAGGCAGCCAAGCGTGTTAACTGGTAGACTGCGCGGCGTTATTACCTAAGAGGATTGTTTCATGGCCACAAACCGCTCCCGTCGTCTGCGCAAGAAGCTGTGTGTCGACGAGTTTCAGGAATTGGGCTTCGAGCTGAACCTGGAATTCAAGGAAGATCTGGATGACCAGGCAATCGATGCTTTCCTCGACGCGTTCCTGGAAGAAGCCATGGACGCCAACGGCCTGGATTATGTAGGCGGTGACGATTTCGGCCTGGTTTGCTCGGTCAAACGTGGCTCGGTCAGCGAAGAACAGCGTGCTGCCGTTGAAGCCTGGCTCAAAGGCCGTAGCGAACTGACCAAGATCGAAGTCAGCCCGCTGCTGGACGCCTGGTACCCGGAAAAGCCGATCAACAAGGCTGAGTGAGACTTGTCAGCTTCGTGCTGAAAGGTTGATTGCTGAAAAGGCCACCCCCCGAGGTGGCCTTTTTATTGGCGATGCTTTTCCGTCGAACGTGGCGCATCGACGCTGCGCTTGGGGCATAATGCGTATTCTTTACGTCGTGGGGCCATCATCTCTTACAGCCCCAAAGCCCTTTTCCCTCGCCGCAGGGTATTTACTCACTATGATCAAAACGCTTCGTCCCCTCTTTCTCGCCGGCTTGCTGTTGCCAATTGCCTTGCCCAGCCACGCCGCCGCCGTCAATACCACCCTGCCTGCCAAAGTGCAGCAGGCACTCAAGGCCAACAAGCTGCAGGACACTGCGCTGTCGCTGGTGATGCTGCCGCTGGACGGCCCCGGAACCCCGACCGTGTTCAATGCCGATGTTTCGGTGAACCCGGCCTCGACCATGAAACTGGTCACCACTTACGCCGCCCTCGAGCTGCTGGGCCCGACCTTTCAGTGGAAAACCGAGTTCTATACGGACGGCACCCTGAGCAACGGGGTGCTCAACGGTAACCTGTACCTCAAAGGTGGCGGGGACCCCAAACTGAACATGGAAAAGCTGTGGTTGCTGATGCGTGACCTGCGCGCCAATGGCGTGCGCACCGTCACCGGTGACCTGGTGCTGGACCGCAGCCACTTCGTGCAGCCCAACCTGCCGCAGTTCAACGACGACGGCGGGGATGAAAACAAGCCGTTCCTGGTCAAGCCCGACTCGCTGCTGGTCAACCTCAAGGCCCTGCGCTTCGTCGCCCGTAACGACGGCGGCAAAGTTACCATCGCAGTGGAACCACCGATTGCCAGCATCCGTATCGACAACCAGGTCAAGGCCGTGGCATCGAAACAGTGCACCGGTGATGTGCGCTACAACCCGGTGCCCCAGGCCGACGGCATCAGCGTGACGGTCAGCGGCCAGTTGGGTGACGGCTGCAACTCGCAGACTTACCTTTCGCTGCTCGACCACCCGACTTACGCCGCCGGTGCCGTGCGCGCGATCTGGAACGAACTGGGTGGCAGCATTCAGGGTGGCGACCGCATCGAGAATGTTCCCAAAAGCGCTCGCTTGCTGGCCCGCGCCTTCTCGCCAGACCTGGTGGAGGTGATCCGCGACATCAACAAATACAGCAACAACACCATGGCCCAGCAGCTGTTCCTGAGCCTTGGCGCGCAGTTCCGCACCGATGCCGATGGCGACGACGCCCGCGCCGCCCAGCGCGTGGTGCGCCAATGGCTGGCCAAAAAGGGTATTACCGCGCCGCACCTGGTAATGGAAAACGGCTCTGGCCTGTCGCGTGCCGAACGGGTCAGTACCCGGGAAATGGCTGCCATGCTGCAGGCTGCCTGGAAGAGCCCTTACGCTGCCGAGTTCATGAGCTCGATGCCGCTGGTGGGCATGGACGGCACCATGCGCAAGCGCTTGAAGCGCACCGCCATGACCGGTGAAGGGCACATCAAGACCGGTACGCTGAACACCGTACGGGCGATTGCCGGTTTCAGCCGCGACAGCAACGGCCATACCTGGGCGGTGGCGGCGATCCTCAACGACCCAAAACCGTGGGGCGCCTCGCAGGTGCTGGACCAGGTGTTGCTGGACCTGTATCGCCAGCCGAAGCTGGCTGGCAGCACAGCGGCCAACTGATGGGTTGGTCGGTACCGGCCCTTTCGCGGCTATAGCCGCGAAAGGGCCGGCATTGACACCTAACAGCTATCAGGCCGACTCCCCTTCCACCCGGTCCCGCCCGGCCTGCTTGGCCGCATACACCCCTGCATCGGCACGCAACAGCAAGGCATCGGCACCCTCCTCTGGTCGCCATCCCGCCACCCCAAAACTCGCGGTTACCCTGCCCACGCCCTCCACCGGCATATTGCGTACGCCTTGCCACAGCTCGAGCGCCAGCAGCCGCGCCTGCTCGGCATCGCTGCCCGGGCACAGCACCATGAATTCCTCCCCGCCCAAGCGGCAGAACACATCGGTACGCCGCAAACGTTGGCCGATGCGCTGGCACAGGCTACGCAACACCCGATCGCCGACCGCATGGCCGAAACGGTCGTTGATGCGCTTGAAGTGATCGATGTCGAGCATGATCACCGCCAGCGCCAGGCCATCGCGCTGGGCCCGCTCCAGTTCGACCTTGAGCCGCTCCTGAAAGTAACGGCGGTTGTGGATGCCGGTCAGCGAATCGGTAACCGACAGCGCCCGCAGCTCTTCTTCCACACCCTTGAGGTCGGAAATGTCCGTCAGGTAGCCATGCCACAAGGTACAGCCCTGCTCACCCACTTCCGGCGTCGCCTCACCACGCACCCAGCGCAATCCGGCCCGAGGCAGGCAGACCCGATACTCCTCGCGCCAGGGTGACAGGTGTTCGGCCGAGTAGCGCACCGAACGGCGCACACGCTCCAGGTCATCGGGGTGGATGCGCTCGAACACCACCGTGGCATCCTCGCGCAACTGCTGCAGATCAACCTCGTAGATGTCATACAGGCCCATGCTGGCATACGGGAAGCACGAATGGCCGTTGGCATCCAGGCGGTATTGGTAGATGCCGCCTGGCACCTCGGCGCTGAGCTTTTCCAGCAACCGGTCACGCGCCGCCAGCGCCTCATGCACCCGACGCCGCTCGGTGACATCAATACAGATGGCCAGGTAGCCAACCCACAAACCCTGCTCGTCGAGCATGGCGGTAACCAGCATGTTGGCCAACAGCTGGCTGCCATCGGCACGTAGCAAGGTCCACTCACCGGGCTCTGCGCCGTGCTCCTGCACCGTTTCGGCGAACATTGCCTGGCCGCCAGCAATCGGGCGACCAAAGCGCAAGCTCAACGCATGGGCACGCAGGTTCAGCTCCTCGGGCAGCACCAAATCCTCAAGGCGCAACTGCCCGATCGCTTCGCTGGCCGGGTAACCGAGCATGCGTTCAGCACCGGCATTGAAGGTGCTGATAATCCCCTTGAGGTTGGTGGCGATGATCGCCACCTGGGTTGCGGCATCCAGCACACTGCGCAGCTGGTTGTGGGTGCCGCGCAACGACTGCTCGCTGACCTGCAACTCGGCAGTTCGCTGCTCGACCAAGGCCAGGGCGCGCTGACGCTGGCTGAACAGGCTATAGAGCAGCACGCTGAGCAGCAGGCTCAACAACCCGCCCAACAAACTCACCGCCAGCACCGCCGAGGAACGGTTGGCCTGCACGAACGCCTGGCTCGGCAAAATGCTCAGCTGGAAATGGTGATCGGCCAGGTGCAGCACCTGGTTGCTGGCCAGCGCCAGGGAGGCGACCGGGTTCTGCGAATCGAACATCACTTCGGGGCCTTGCAACCCAGACGGGTCGATGATGCGCACGACCAGGTTGTCATCGGCCGCTACCGGTCGAGCGTCGCTGACCAGCTCGCGCATGCTCAGCAAGGCCATCACATAACCTGCTGCCGCGCCGTGGGGGTTGGCATCGGAAAACACCGGCGCCACCATCAGCAGGCCGCGCGCGTACGAAGGGATATCGTACAGGGCCAAGGGTTCGGACACGGCCATGCTGCCAGGCCCGAGCGCCCGCGCCAGTGCTGCCTGGGGTGCCCCCTGTCCGGCAAGGTCCAGCCCATAGGGCAGCCCCGGCATTTCACCGGATTGGGTATACAGCACCGGAAAGTAATGGTCGCGCGGCGGCGCGGGGCGCCACTGGCCTTGTGCGTCCTGGTCTCGGATCACATAGCCTGGGCCCGAGTGCTCACTGGCGTGGCGCTCGAACTCGGCGCGCTGCGCGGCTTCGACGCGTGGTGCCCAAGCGTAGGCCAGGGTGCGCTGCAGCAAAGGCCGGGCGTAACCGTCAAATTCGTGCGGGGTAACTTCGTTGGAAAAACTGAAGAAACGCCGCAGGCCGTCCAGGCGTTGTTCTTGTTCATCGAAGCGCTCGGCAATGCGGCTGGAGCGTTCGCTGGCCAGCAACTCGAAACGCTGGCGCAACTGCTGCTTGTAGAACGTCTGCGCGGCAAGCGCCAGGGCGGCCGTCAACAGGCCGCCCGCCACCAAGGCCACCAGTGCCACCGCCCAGGCGGACACCGCCTCTGTGCACAGGCCAAGCAACCGCGCACGCACGCCATACTTTGACATACACCCATCTCGTCACGTCAGCGTCCTGCGGATTATCTTGCCCTGCCCTCAGTTATAGCTATTGGCCATTAGCCGCGCAATGTACCTCGTCGGCTCAACGCAATTGCAGGCGCCAGGCGCGGTGAATCCGGTTGTTACGGGCAAAGTCCGGGTCCAGCGTCTGGGCGGTGATTTCCTCCACGGCATAACGTGCCATCAGATGCTCGTCCAACTGGAACTTGCGGAAGTTGTTGGAGAAATACAGCACGCCGCCCGGTGCCAGGCGGGCCATGGCCAGGTCCAGCAGTTGCACATGGTCACGCTGCACGTCGAACACGCCTTCCATGCGTTTGGAGTTGGAGAAGGTTGGCGGGTCGATGAAGATCAGGTCGTAGCTGTCGCGGTTGCCTTCCAGCCAGGCCATCACATCGCTCTGCTCAAGGCGGTTGCGCTCGGAGTAGCCATTGAGCGCCAGGTTGCGCCGTGCCCAGTCCAGGTAGGTTTTCGACAAGTCGACACTGGTGGTGCTGCGCGCACCGCCCTTGGCCGCATGCACGGTGGCCGTGGCGGTGTAGCAGAACAAGTTGAGGAAGCGCTTGCCGGCCGCTTCGCGCTGAATGCGCATGCGCATCGGGCGGTGGTCGAGGAACAGCCCTGTATCGAGGTAGTCGGTAAGGTTGACCAGCAACTTGACGCCACCTTCGTTGACCTCCTGGAAACGGCCCTCGGTCGCCTGGCGCTCATACTGGCGCGTGCCGCTCTGGCGCTCGCGTCGTTTGAGCACCACACGTTGCGGCGAAATGCCCAGCGCCTGCGGGATAGCCGCCAGCGCATCGAGCAGGCGGGCCTGGGCCTTGTCCGGGTCGATCGAACGTGGCGCAGCGTACTCCTGCACATGGACCCAGTCCTGGTACAGGTCGACCGCCAGGGCATATTCGGGCATGTCGGCATCGTACAGGCGGTAGCAGTCGATCTGCTCGCGACGGGCCCACTTGCCCAGTTGCTTGAGGTTTTTCTGCAGGCGATTGGCAAACATCTGCGCCCCTTCCGACAGCCGCGCCGGCTCGCTGGCCTGCGGGGCCTGCTGGCGGACTTCGGTGCCTTCAGGCTGCGCCTCACGGCGTTCGCCAGTGACGAACTGGTCAGGCTGGACCTTGAACAGCAACAGCTTGCACGGCAAGGCGCCGTTCCAGAACGCGTATTGCTTGTGGCTGCGAATACCCATGCGCTTGCCCAGCTGCGGTGCGCCGGTGAACACCGCCGCCTCCCAGCCCATGCAAGCCTGGCGCAGGCGCTCGCCGAGGTTCTGGTAGAGGTACAGCAGGCTGGCCTCGTCACCCAGACGCTCGCCGTAGGGCGGGTTACTGATGACCAGGCCTTTCTGGTTCTGGTCCGGGCGTGGCTCGAACGTGCTGACTTCGCCCTGGTAGATCTTCACCCAGTCGCCCAGGCCGGCACGCTCGACGTTGTTGCGGCCCGGCTGGATCAGCCGCGGGTCGGCCTCGTAGCCACGGATCCAGAGCGGTGGCTTGGCGAGGCCAGCCTGCGCGCGGGCCTGCGCTTCGTCATGCACCTTGCGCCACAACGCCGGCACGTGGCCGAGCCAGGCACTGAAGCCCCAGCGTTCACGTTTGAGGTTGGGGGCGATGTCGGCAGCGATCATCGCCGCCTCGACCAGGAAGGTACCCACGCCGCACATTGGGTCGGCCAGTGCGCCGCCTTCGGCGGCAATGCGCGGCCAGCCGGAACGGATCAACACCGCTGCCGCCAGGTTTTCTTTCAATGGCGCGGCGCCCTGCTGCAGGCGGTAGCCACGCTGGTGCAGGCTGTGGCCGGACAGGTCGAGGGAGAGGATGGCCTCGCCGCGGTCCAGGCGCAGGTGCACGCGCACGTCCGGGTCGATCTTTTCCACCGACGGGCGCAGGCCCTCGCGATTGCGCAGCTTGTCGACGATCGCATCCTTGACCTTCAGCGCACCGAAGTGGGTGTTGTCGATGCCCGAGCCATGGCCGCTGAATTCAACCGCCAGCGTGCCGTCAGCTGCCAGGTGGTCGGCCCAGTCGACGGCATTGACGCCATCGTAAAGGTCATCGGCGTTCTTCATGCTGAAGCGCTTGAGTACCAACAGTACCCGGTTGGCCAGGCGAGACCATACGCACAGGCGGTAGGCGGTTTCCATGTCGGCGGCGCCGCGAATGGCCGAGGTGTGCTCGCGCACCTCTTCAAGGCCAAGGCCCTTGGCCTCTTCGGCAAGCAGGCCTTCAAGGCCTTTAGGGCAGGTGAGATAAAGTTCGAAACGGTCCGACATGAGTATTCCAGAGCCTTGGGCTATTTGACTGACGAGGCAACGCATCGCCCCGCGATGTTTGCCCGCACGCCTTTCCAGCAGACGTGCGGGTGACCCTTTTTGGCACGAAAGCGTGCCGCGAAAGGCCGGGCCGCCTGACCGAGCCACGCTTGGCCAAGTGGCAAAGACAGCTTAGATCATCAGGCAGTACGAGAAATTCTGGCGATTGCCGGGCAGATGTGACCCTTCGTCGCATTTCAAATTATTTCTGTCATCCGCGAGCACCGCTGGCCAAATGACGTCATTGATCGGCAAACCCCGATCATAGCGGGCTCAACGCCAAATAAGGTTGAGTCGCATTTATTTACTTATCCTTTCACCCTCAGAAAGGTTACGTGCTTATGACAAATTGATCATTCACACCGTGACTCGCATTCGTTAGAACTGGTCTTAGGCCGCATCGCAACGAGGCGGCACCTTCAGCTCGCCACGCCGGCAGCGAGCGCAAACCGGCAGAAAGACTCTGCCCGGCCTCGGAGAGGCCGACGGGACATTACAGTCAACAAGTGAGGGCAACACCCTATGAGAAGACTTAAGCGTGATCCGTTGGAAAGAGCATATTCACGTGGCTACCAATACGGGGTCACCGGCAAATCCCGCGAACTTTGCCCGTTCAATCTTCCTTCTGTTCGCCAAGCCTGGATCAACGGCTGGCGCGAAGGTCGCGGTGATAACTGGGACGGAATGACTGGCACCGCTGGCATCCATAGACTCAACGAAAATCACGCCGTTGGCTGATCGAGGACACTGAATTCGATTTACCATGCACGCCCCATCCGGGCGGCGGGCGAAGGCCCAGGGGCCCCTTGATGGGGCCCTTTTTTTGCCTGCCGATTATACCCGTGGCATGGCGGCGATAGCGTCCACCGCCTCGCGGATCAGCGCAGGCCCCTTGTAAATGAAGCCCGAGTAGATCTGCACCAGGCTCGCCCCCGCAGCGATTTTTTCGGCGGCATGGCGGCCTTCGGTAATGCCACCGGCGGCAATGATCGGCAACTTGCCACCCAACTCGCCTGCCAGCACCTTGACGATGTGGGTACTCTTCGCCAGCACCGGCGCGCCCGACAGCCCCCCCGCTTCGCCACCATGCGGCAGCGCTTCGACACCTTCACGGCCCAGCGTGGTGTTGGTGGCGATCACCGCATCCATGCCCGACGCCATCAGCGCAGCGGCCACCAGCGCGGTTTCTTCATCACTCATGTCCGGGGCAATCTTGATTGCCAGTGGTACACGCTTGCCATGGGTGACGGCCAGTTGCTCGCGGCGCTCGGCCAAGGCATCGAGCAACTGCTTGAGCGAATCGCCAAACTGCAGGCTGCGCAGGCCCGGAGTGTTTGGCGAACTGACATTGACCGTAATGTAGCTGGCAGCCGTGTACACCTTGTCGAGGCAGATCAGGTAGTCATCGACGGCACGCTCGACTGGCGTGTCGAAGTTCTTGCCGATGTTGATGCCCAGCACCCCGTTGTAGCGCGCGGCACGTACCCGCTCTAGCAGGTGATCAACGCCCAGGTTGTTGAAGCCCATGCGGTTGATGATGGCCGTGGCTTCCGGCAAACGGAACAGCCGCGGCTTAGGGTTGCCCGGCTGCGGACGCGGGGTGACAGTGCCAATTTCGACAAACCCGAAACCCAGTTGGGCGAAACCGTCGATGGCCGCACCGTTCTTGTCCAGGCCAGCCGCCAGGCCAACCGGGTTGGCGAAGTTCAAGCCCATGACCGAAACCGGCAATGCCGCCGGTTGCTTGCACAGCATGCCGTTGAGGCCGAGACGGCCACCGGCGCCGATCAGGTCCAGGGACAAGTCGTGGGAAGTTTCCGGGGAAAGCTTGAACAGCAGCTGGCGGGCCAGGGTATACATGGGCGGGCAAGGCTCAGGGTGAGTGAGGGTGCGATTATAGCCAGCACGGGCCTGGCAGGACAGCAAATCGTGGGAGCGCTTGGCACATGGGTTGCACCAATCCACCCACAGCCTTATCAGTACTGGCGAGGACCCTTGTGAACACCGCACCCCGAGCAACGCCCCTGGCCTGGGTCAACGGCAGCGACGCGCCAGAAAAGCCCAGCCTGAACATCGGTTACATGGCCCTGACCGACTGCGCGTCGGTAGTGGTCGCCGCCACCCAGGGCTTCGCCCAGCAGCACGGCCTTACTCTCAATCTCAAGCGCCAGGGCTCGTGGGCCGGGTTACGCGACAAGCTGGTCAGCGGCGAACTGGACGCCGCGCATTGCCTGTATGGCCTGGTCTACGCCGTACACCTGGGCATCGGTGGCGTGCCCGCCTACGATATGGCCGTGCTCATGGGGCTGAACCAGAACGCCCAGGCCATCAACCTGTCGCCGGCCCAGCAGCGCAAGGGTGTGACCAACCCTGAAGCGCTGGCGCGCCTGGTGCACCAGCATGGCGCACGCCTGACATTCGCCCAGACCTTCCCCACCGGCACCCATGCCATGTGGCTGTATTACTGGCTGGCCAGCCAAGGTATCCACCCACTGCGCGACGTCGACAGCGTAGTGGTGCCACCGGCGCAGATGGCTGCACACATCCAGGCCGGGCGCATTGACGGTTTCTGCGCGGGTGAACCGTGGGCCGCCGACGCTGTGGCCAAGGGCCAAGGCTTCACCTTGGCCACCAGCCAGTCGATCTGGCCGGATCACCCGGAAAAGGTCCTGGCCTGCGCGCGCGCCTTTGCCGAGCAATACCCCAACAGTGCCCGCGCGCTGATCAAGGCGATCCTCGCGGCCAGCCGGTTCATCGAGCAAAGCCCGGAAAACCGCCGCAGCACCGCGCAACTGCTCAGTGGCAGCGCCTATCTGGATACCCCACTGGACACCATAGAACCGCGGCTGCTCGGCCACTATCAGGACGGCCTGGGCAACCATTGGCAAGACCCCCACGCCCTGCGCCTGTTCGACCAGGGTCGGGCCAACTGGCCCTACCTGTCCGACGGCATGTGGTTCATGACCCAGTTCCGCCGCTGGGGGCTGCTGCGCGAAGACCCCGACTACTTGGGCGTGGCCCGTCAGGTCCAGCAGCTGCGGCTGTACAGTGAGGCCGCGCAAAGCCTGGGCATCGCCTGCCTGGAGCTACCGATGCGCAGCAGCCTGCTGATCGACGGCACCCGCTGGGACGGCAGCGACCCCTACGGCTATGCCCGCAGTTTCAGCCTGCACGCCTTGGGCGACCAGCCCAATGCCCGTGTCGGCCTGTGAGGGAGACCAGCATGTTGCGCATCCTGCTGATCGACGACACCCAGAACAAACTCGGCCGCCTCAAGGCAGCATTGAGCGAGGCAGGCTTCGAAGTCATCGAAGCCCCAGACCTGACCATCGACCTGCCCGCCTGCGTCGAAACAGTGCGCCCGGACGTGGTGCTGATCGACACCGACTCACCCGACCGCGATGTGATGGAGCAGGTAGTACTGGTCAGCCGTGACCAGCCACGCCCCATCGTGCTGTTTACTGACGAGCACGACCCCGGAGTGATGCGTCAGGCGATACAGGCAGGGGTGAGCGCCTATATCGTAGAGGGCATCCATGCGGCGCGGCTGCAGCCGATCCTGGATGTGGCCATGGCCCGGTTCGAAAGCGACCAGGCACTGAAAGCGCAGCTGCTGGCGCGCGATCAGCAACTGGCCGAGCGCAAGCGTATCGAGCAGGCCAAGGGCTTGCTGATGAAGATGAAGGATTGCAACGAAGAGCAGGCGTACACCTTGATGCGCCGACAGGCCATGAGCCGGCAGCAGAAGCTGATCCAGGTGGCCGAACAGATCATTGCCATGCACGAGATGCTGGGGTAATGCGCCTGGCCTGAGACCTCACAGGCACTGAAAACCCATAGGCACGCCAACACTTGGCCCATCTCTTGCTGAACAAACATCACCGGTAGCCAACGGCGGTTGCCCCACTTAAATCCCGACAAAGACGTCGCTCTCCCCTCCACCCCCGTGGAGCGGGTGGCGGCGTCTTTTTCGTTCCGTTGCATTGCCGAGTGAGGTGTTCGATGAGTACCAGCTTCTGGAAATCCGGGCATGTGCCCACGCTGTTCGCCGCGTTCCTGTACTTCGACCTCAGCTTCATGGTGTGGTACCTGCTGGGCCCACTGGCGGTGCAGATTGCTGCCGACCTGCAACTGAGCGCACAACAACGGGGCCTGATGGTGGCCATGCCGATCCTGGCCGGGGCTATCCTGCGCTTTGCCATGGGCGTGCTGGTGGACCGCCTGTCACCCAAGACCGCCGGCCTGATCGGCCAGGTGGTGGTTATCGTCGCACTGGCCGCAGCCTGGCACCTGGGCGTGCACAGCTATGAACAAGCGCTGCTGCTGGGGGTGTTTCTGGGGTTCGCGGGTGCTTCGTTCGCTGTGTCGCTGCCACTGGCTTCGCAGTGGTACCCGCCACAGCACCAGGGCAAGGCCATGGGCATCGCCGGCGCCGGCAACTCCGGCACCGTGTTCGCCGCCCTGCTGGCGCCGGCGCTGGCTGCAGGCTTTGGCTGGAACAATGTGTTCGGCTTTGCGCTGATCCCGTTGACACTGGCGCTGGCGGTGTTCGCCCTGCTGGCGCGTAACGCCCCACAACGGCCCAAACCGAAAGCCATGGCCGACTACCTCAAGGCCCTGGGTGACCGAGACAGCTGGTGGTTCATGTTCTTCTACAGCGTCACCTTCGGTGGCTTCATCGGCCTGGCCAGCGCCCTGCCCGGCTATTTCAGCGACCAGTACGGCCTGAGCCCGATCACCGCCGGCTATTACACCGCCGCTTGCGTGTTCGCCGGCAGCCTGATGCGCCCGCTCGGCGGCGCGCTGGCTGACCGTTTTGGCGGCATCCGTACCCTGTTGGGCATGTACAGCGTGGCAGCTATCTGCATCGCCGCAGTTGGTTTCAACCTGCCCTCTGCCGCAGCCGCACTGATGCTGTTCGTCAGCGCCATGCTTGGCCTGGGCGCCGGCAACGGCGCGGTGTTCCAGCTGGTGCCGCAACGCTTTCGCCAGGAAATCGGTGTAATGACCGGGCTGATCGGCATGGCCGGCGGCATTGGCGGTTTCCTGCTGGCGGCCGGGCTTGGCACTATCAAGCAGCACACCGGCGACTACCAACTTGGCTTGTGGCTGTTCGCCAGCCTGGGCCTGCTGGCGTGGTTTGGCCTTCATGGCGTGAAACAGCGCTGGCGCACCACCTGGGGCTCGGCTGCAGTCACGGCAGCACGGGTCTGAGATGAGCCTGCAATTGAGCTTTGCCCAAGCCAGCGCCACTGGGCCTCGCGCGGAAAACCAGGACGCCCTGCGCCTGGTTACCCCGGCGCCAGAGCTGGCCGCCAGCAAAGGCTACCTGTTCGCCCTGGCCGATGGCGTCAGCCAATGCGCCGACGGCGGCCTGGCAGCGCGAGCCAGCCTGCAGGCGCTGGCCCTGGATTACTACGCCACTCCGGCCACCTGGAGCGTCGCCCAGGCCCTCGACCGCCTGTTGCTGGCGCAAAACCGCTGGTTGCGTGCCCAGGGCAGCGGCCAGCCGTTGCTGACCACCCTTAGCGCGCTGGTGTTGCGCGGCCGGCGCTTTACCCTGGCCCACGTTGGCGACTGCCGGGTGTACCGCTGGCACGATGGGAACCTGCAGTGCCTTAGCGAAGACCATGTATGGGACCAGCCGGGCATGCAGCACGTACTCAAACGCGCGCTGGGCCTGGACCAGCACCTGCTGGTGGATTACCTGGAAGGCGAGCTGCAGCCGGGCGAGTGCTTTCTGCTGCTCAGCGACGGGGTCTGGGCCAGCCTGGGCGAGCAACACATCCAGGCCGTGCTGCGCGAGCAGCCTGATCTGCAACTGGCCGCCGACACCCTGGTTGCCAGCGCGCACCTCAACGGCAGCCAGGACAACGCCAGCGCCTTGCTGGTGCACGTCGAGCAACTGGGCCCAGCCAACCTGGGCGATACCCTGGCACAGCTGCAAGAATGGCCAGTGCCCGGCCCGCTGCGTGAAGGCCAGGTGATCGACGGCTGGCAGGTTGAAAAACTGCATGCACACAGCCGCCAGTCCCTGCTGTACCAAGTGCGCGATAGCCAGAACCAACCGTGGTTGCTCAAAACCCTGCCCGCTGCGCGCGAACAGGAACCGGGGGCAGCGCAAGGCCTGTTGCTGGAGGAGTGGTTCCTGCGCCGCATCGCTGGCCGGCACTTCCCCGAGCTGCACGCCGCCAGCCAGCGCCAGCACCTGTATTACGTGATGCGCGAATACCCCGGCCAAAGCCTGTCGGCACTGCTGGCCGCACACGGCCCGCTGCCTTTGGCGCAATGGCTGGAGGTCGCTCGGCAACTGCTACAGGCAGTTGGCGTGCTGCACCGGCGCAACTTGCTGCACCGCGACATCAAGCCCGACAACCTGCACCTGGGCCGCGATGGTCAACTGCGCCTGCTGGACTTCGGCCTGGCCTATTGCCCGGGCCTGTCCGAAGACCCGCGGCACGAGCTGCCCGGCACGCCCTCGTACATTGCCCCGGAAGCGTTCGATGGCCTGCCACCCAGCCCGCGCCAGGACTTGTATGCAGTGGGCGTGACGCTGTACCACCTGCTGACCGGCCACTACCCGTACGGCGAGATAGAAGCCTTTCAACGCCCGCGCTTCGGCCAGCCGGTCAACGCCTCGCGCTATCGCCCCGACCTGCCGGAATGGTTGCAGCACAACCTGCAACAGGCCCTGGCGGTCGACCCTGCCCAGCGCTTCGAAACCGCCGAGCACTGGTTGCTGCTGCTCGAACGCGGCGACCGTCAGGAACTGCCCAGCCGACCACGCCCACTGCTTGAGCGCGAGCCGGTGAAAGTGTGGCGCACGCTGGCCCTGCTGTCGTTGCTGATCAATCTGATACTGCTGCTTACCCTGCTCAAGGGCTGACGCAACTTGCCGATGAGGACACCTCGATGAATGCAAAAATATGGTTGGTGGGTGCCGGCCCTGGTGACCCCGAACTGCTCACCCTCAAGGCTGTGCGAGCTTTGCAGCAAGCCGCCGTGGTCCTGATCGACGACCTGGTCAACCCAGCGGTGCTGGCGCACTGCCCGCAAGCACGGGTGATTGCCGTGGGCAAGCGCGGCGGCTGCCGCTCTACACCGCAGGCGTTCATCCAGCGCCTGATGCTGCGCCATGCGCGACAGGGCCGCTGCGTGGTGAGGCTCAAGGGCGGCGACCCCTGCATCTTTGGCCGTGGCGGTGAAGAGGCGCTGTGGTTACGCGGGCATGGCATCGAGGTAGAGCTGGTCAACGGCATTACCGCCGGCCTGGCCGGCGCAACGCAGTGCGGGATCTCCCTGACTTCGCGCGGTGTCAGCCGGGGCGTCACGCTGGTGACGGCGCATACCCAGGATGACAGCGCACTGAACTGGGCGGCATTGGCCCAGGGCGGCACGACGCTGGTGGTGTACATGGGGGTAGCGCGGCTGGAGCAGGTGCGCCAGGGCTTGCTGGATGGCGGCATGGCGCCAGGGATGCCGGTGGCGATGATCGAGAATGCTTCATTGCCGCAACAGCGAGCGCACAGGAGTGACGTGCGGAGAATGGTCGAGGATGCGCACGGGTTTGGCTTGCGCAGCCCGGCAGTGCTGGTGATTGGAGAGGTGGTTGGGGAGCAGCAGATTCTGCGACTGGACGCAATCGCGGGCTGAATGCCTGTCCTTACAGGAGCAGCCTTTGAGCCCGGATAAAACCCAGGCAAAGAAAAACCCGGCCGAGGCCGGGTTTTTCATGAAACATCAGGCCAATTACTTGGACTGAGCTTCTACCTGAGCTTCAACGCGACGGTTGATAGCACGGCCTTCTTCGGTGGCGTTGTCAGCAACCGGACGGGTTTCGCCGTAGCCAACCGAGTCAACACGGCTGGATTCTACGCCGTACTGCTGGGTCAGGACTTGCTTGACAGCGTTGGCACGACGCTCGGACAGCTTCTGGTTGTAAGCGTCTGGACCCACGGAGTCAGTGTGACCTTCAACCACGGTGGTGGTTTGTGGGTACTGCTTCATGAAGTCAGCCAGGTTTTTGATGTCGCCGTAGCTGTTTGGCTTGACGACCGACTTGTCGAAGTCGAACTTGACGTCCAGCTCAACACGAACGACTTCGGCAACAGCCGGGCAGCCGTCGGCGTCAACGGTAACGTTGGCCGGGGTGTCTGGGCACTTGTCGACGTTGTCGCAAACGCCGTCGTTGTCGGAGTCGGAGCAAACTTCAGCAACTGGAGCTGGAGCGGCTTCGGCTTGCTTCGGGCTACCGCCGAAGTTCAGGCCAACACCAACGCTTGGGGCCCACTCGGTGTCGCCCTGGTCGATGTTGTACTGAGCTTCTACGCCGGCACGGGCGTAGAACATGTCGGTGATGTACCACTTGGCGCCAGCGCCAACGTTGGCGAAGGTGGAGTGGTCACGACCGCCACGGCCGGTCTGGCCCAGCGACTGGTGCGAGAAACCAGCGGAAACGTACGGACGGATAGCGTCGTACGGGTTGTTGAAGTGGTAAACGGCGTCCAGGGCGGTGTTCGAGCCCTTGATGTTCTTGCCGTCTTCGCCACGAGCGTTGTGCACTTCGTCGTAGCCCAGACGCAGTTCAACGTCGTCGGTCAGGAAGTAACCGATCGAGCCGCCGAACAGGTTGCCGTCGTTCTTGAAGTCGCGCTGGCTGTCGAAGAATTCTTTCTTGTAGAAAACTTCGGTCTCGACGGCGCCTTGACCTTGTGCCATAGCGCCAATCGAGGTGGCGGCTACGAGCGAACCAATGGCCAAGCCCAAGGTGTTTTTCAATTTCATCCGTTAAATCCCCATCTGGTGATAGTTAAGCAGTCCCACCACAAACAAGGGGGACAACTCGACGGCAAGTCTAGCAGAACTCGCCGATCCGTTAGAGATATTTGCACGCCACTAAGTTTCATCGAGGCCAGCAAATTTCTCACGAAGCTTGTCTAGCGCGCGCTTGTAACGCATTTTCGTCGCGCTAAGACCCATGTGCATGATGTCGGCAATTTCCTGAAATTCCAGTTCTGCGACAAAACGTAGCACCAGAATTTCCCGGTCAATCGGGTTCACATGCACCAACCACTTGTCCAGCCCGCCTTTTTCTTCCGGCTTCGGGGCCTTGTCTTCAGACGCCTCTTCAACAGGGTCCAGGCTCAAGGCATCCATTAACCGACGTTTACGGCGCTCCTTGCGGTACTGGGTAATGCACTCGTTGTAGGTGATGCTGTAGAGCCAGGTCTTGAACTTGGATTTACCCTCGAAGTTCTTCAGCCCATACAGCACTTTGAGCATCACCTCCTGACAGACATCGTCCGCGTCCCGGTCGTTCCCCAGATAACGCGCACAGACGTTGAACAGGGTCCGCTGGTAGCGCCGCATGAGCTCCTCATAGGCGCGGGTAACGTGGTACAGCTCCTCATGCGAACGCGCCACCAACTCTTCGTCGGTGAGCTCGCGGGGGTCATAACGCATGGGCGGCGAATGAACTTTATTCAAAACGAATCTGGCCGACAGTCAGGTCAATGTCGCCGCGCCGACCCCGTGGGTCGAATTTCGCGGCGGCATACATTAACAGCTTTTGTGCGGTTAGCGGCTATTGACACGCTGTTCAAGCAGCTCGCGGTTAGACAGTGACACCAGTTCGCCATCATCGGTCAGCAGCGTCGTCTTCACCGTACCGATCTCCTCGATATGCCCTTCGACCTCTCCAATCCGCACTTGCTGGCCTACCTGGTACAGCTCGCGCACATAAATACCGGCCAGGATCTGCCCGGCGATTTCGCGGCTGCCGAGGCCCATGGCCAGCGCAACGGCCAGACCAACGGTAATCAGCCCAATAACGATGACGTGGTTCAGCAGGTCGGTTTTCACCTCCAGCTGGCTGATGGCTACCGAGATGCTGATGATGATCACCAGGCCCTGGGTAATACGCCCAAGCCCCGCCGAGTACTCTAGGCCGATACCTTCGGCGGCGCCACGAACCAGACCGTTGGCAACCTGTGCCAGCAGCACGCCAGCCAGCAGCACCAGGGCGGCGCCGAATACCTTGGGCAGGTACAGGGCGAGCATGTCGAGGGTGGCCGAAACCCGTTCCAGGCCCAGCGACTCAGCGGCCGAGACAAGGAAGATGAGCAGCACGAACCAGTAGACGATCTTGCCGATCAAGGTCGAGATCGGCACTTGGATGCCAACCCGACCAAGCATCTTGGTGAGGCCAGTGCCGGCCATCAGGCGGTCCAGGCCAAACTTGGCCAGCAGCTTGGACAGCAGCGTGTCGAGCAGCTTGGCCACCACGAAACCGAGCAGCACCACGACCAGCGCGCCGAACAGGTTAGGGATGAAGTTCGCCACCTTGGTCCAAAGGGCGGTCATCGCGGTGACCAGGCTCTGGGTCCAGAGATCGAGTTCCATATTCAATCGGCCTTATCTGCTTTGCTGCCAGTGGCAGCGTTGCGGGAAGAGTGTCGACGCACCGGCGCGACATGCGCCGAGCCATTGTTCACGGCAATCAGCAGCGCCTGGCACCAGCGGCCAAGCAGGCTGAACAGATCGCCCGCGCCAACTTGGCGGTTGGCGGTTTTCAGCACGCGACCCAGGCAAGCGGCATCGTCCCGGTCATCCCGGTCATTGCCGGAGGGTGACGCTTTGAGCAGGTCGCGCAGGGATTCTTCAAACGGATCGTGCATAGGCACCTCGCGCAGTATCAGCAAGAGACGAGGTAGCCCGGCAATGGGTCACACATCCGATTGGGACGAATGTTTCAAAATGCACGCCTAGACCCATCGCAACCGCCGGAACAGCCACCACTGCCCCACCGCCAGCCCTAGCACAACGATGCAGGCGAACAAAAAACCCAAAGGATTATCCGCCCCGGGTATGCCGCCGACATTGATGCCCAGCAGCCCGGTGATGAAGCTCATGGGCAGGAAGATGCAGGTGATGATGCCGAAGCGGTACATGGTGCGGTTCATCCGCTCGCTACGCCGGCGGTCTTCGCTTTCCAGCACCAGCGCGGCACGCTCGCGGGTCAGTTCCAGCTCTTCGAGGTAGCGGATCAGGCTGTTGTTCAGCTCGTTCCAGTAATCGGCATCGGCATCGGCGAACCAGCTCCATTTGCTGCGCGACAACTGGGCGTAGATCTCCCTTTGTGGGGCGAGGAAGCGGCGCAAGCCGGCGGCACGGCGGCGAATTTGCTGCAGGCTGCCTTGCTCTGGAGTATACCGTTCGTCGGATTCGACCTTTTCTTCCTCCAGGTCGACCAGCTCGGACAGGTCACTGACCAGGCCCTGGACCTTTTCGGTCAGCAGTTCACCCATCAACAGCAACAGCTCAGAGGCGGATTTCGGCCCCCTGCCCTGCTCCAGCAGCTGCAGAATTTCGTCGCTGGCACGCAACGGCCGCAGGCGCAGCGAGATGACCCGCTGAGCCTCGGCGAAGATACGTACCGAAACCATGTCTTCGGGCTCTGCGCCGGGGTTCAGGTTGACCCCGCGCAGGAACAGCAACAGCTGTTCGTCCGCCATGGGCAGCAGGCGTGGCCGGGTGTTTTCTTCCAACAGCAGGTCGCAGGCAAACTCGCTCAGGCCGCTGTCATGCAACAGCCAGGTGCGGGTTTGCGGATGGCTGCGGTCCCAGTGCAGCCACAGGCTCTGCTCCGGCTGCAGCTGCAGGTCGTCCAGTTCGGTACGGGCAATCGAGCGCGCGCCGCCTCTGCCATCGAGCACCAGGGCATGCACCAGCCCCCACTGCGCGTTGTCTTCCTCGAACATCAAAGCTCCATCAGCGCGTGCGGCGCATCACTCCGGCATTTCCAGCGGGCTTGGCGATACCAGAACACCATTGTTGTCGGCATATACGTATTCGCCCGGGCGGAATGTTACCCCGGCGAAGGTCACCACCACGTTGAGGTCGCCGATACCGCGCTTGTCGGTTTTCATTGGGTGGCTGGCCAGGGCCTGCACGCCGACATCGGTCTGGATCAACACGTCGACGTCACGCACGCAACCGTAGATCACCAGGCCTTCCCAACCATTCTTGGCGGCCTTTTCGGCCAGCATGTCGCCGAGCAGTGCACGGCGCAGCGAACCACCACCATCGACCACCAGCACCTTGCCCTTGCCGTCAAGTTCGACCTGTTCCTTGACCAGCGAGTTGTCCTCGAAGCATTTGATGGTGACGATCTGGCCACCGAACGAATCGCGGCCGCCAAAATTGCTGAACATCGGCTCCAGCACTTGCACCAGGTCCGGGTAGGCGTCACACAAGTCGGGCGTTACGTAATGCTGCATGGGAAGCTCCTGTCAGTCACAACGAAAGCGGGTATCGGCCAAGGCTACACCGTGGAGGCTGTCGCAGTCATCCGGGACCGGGCAGTCATTTGTATTCATCCTGTACCGGCCTCTTCGCGGGCGCGTCCGCGAAAAGGCCGGTACAGGCAGAGCAGAGTCAGCTGGCGGGCACCGGCTCCACTGCCAAGGTGGACTCATGCACCGGCAACAGCGGGTCGCGCAACCAGCGTTCCACCAGCGGCCATACCTGCACCTGCGCGGCCTTGCTTACCAGCATGTCGACATGCCCGAAGGCATCGAAGCCTTCCTCACGCCCCAGCCGCAGGAACTGCTTGCGCTCACCACCCAACTGCTCGAACAGCTTGCGACAGGCCCATACCGGGTCCTGGAAGTCGCCCGCACCGGCCACCGCCAGCAACGGCACATCCACCTCTGCGAGCCCCGCCCACCAATCGTGCTTCTTGTCGCCAAAACGCCCGAACAGACCGTGCCAGCGCATGCTCTCCAGAGCCAGGCCTATGGGCTCGTCTTCCGGCCCACGCTTGAAGCGCGGCCCCGATATCTGCCCCCAGCGCTTGAGCAGCAGTTTCGCGCCCCAGGCCAGCGGTGGCACTTTCAGCGGCCAATAGACGCGGCTGATCTGTGTACCGAACAGTGCCACGCTGGCCACCTGCTCGGCAGCCAGGAAACCACCGCCCAAGGCGGCCGCCAGCGTGGTGCCGCCAAGAGAATGGCCCACCCAATGCGGTGCCTGGCCCGACTGTTCGCGCACGAATGCGTTGATCAGTGGCAGGTCTTCACGGGCATACGCAGCAACACTGTTGTGCTTCCAGGCCTGGTTACGCGGCGACAGGCCGTGGCCACGCATTTCCGGGATCCACACATCGAAACCGGCGCGCGCAAGGTAGGCGCCCAGACCAACCCCTTTGGGCGAATACCAGAAACGCCGATTGGAAAAACTGCCATGCAGGAGAATGACCGGCACGCCCTGAGCCTGGCCTTGGTCGGCTAGCCCCAGCCGGGTGACGGCCAGTTCGACGCTGGGGTCCGGGCCGTTGCCGGCCTTGATCCGGTACACGTCTTCGCTGAGGTCGCCGCGGCGCTCGGCACTGAGCAGGGCCACGGGGAAAAGAATGCTGCTGCTTTGCATAAGGTTGCTTGGTGCACAAAAAAGGGCGGGGTCCATTGCTGGAGCTCGCCCTGGAAAAAACCAGGCGGGAGGACGCCAGACGCCCCCCCGCGTTTTACCGCATCAGGCCGCGCCCTGGCCTTCGGCCAGGAAGAACCAGGTTTCGAGTACCGAGTCCGGGTTCAGCGACACGCTTTCAATGCCCTGCTCCATCAGCCACTTGGCCAGGTCCGGGTGGTCCGATGGGCCCTGACCGCAGATGCCGATGTACTTGCCGGCCTTGTTGCACGCGGCAATGGCGTTGGCCAGCAGCTTCTTGACCGCAGGGTTACGCTCGTCGAACAGGTGGGCAATGATGCCCGAGTCGCGGTCCAGGCCCAGGGTCAGCTGGGTCAGGTCGTTGGAGCCGATCGAGAAGCCGTCGAAGTATTCCAGGAACTCTTCGGCGAGGATGGCGTTGGACGGCAGCTCGCACATCATGATCACGCGCAAGCCGTTGTCGCCGCGGGCCAGGCCGTTCTCGGCGAGCAGGTCGACAACCTGGCTGGCTTCGCCCAGGGTGCGCACGAACGGCACCATGATTTCGACGTTGGTCAGGCCCATTTCGTTGCGCACACGCTTCAGCGCACGGCACTCGAGTTCGAAGCAGTCACGGAACGATTCGCTGATGTAGCGCGAAGCACCGCGGAAGCCCAGCATCGGGTTTTCTTCTTCCGGCTCGTACAGCTTGCCGCCGATCAGGTTGGCGTACTCGTTGGACTTGAAGTCCGACAGGCGCACGATGACCTTTTTCGGGTAGAAGGCCGCCGCCAGGGTGCTGATGCCCTCGACCAGCTTCTCGACGTAGAAGCCAACCGGGTCGTTGTAGCCGGCGATGCGCTTGTCGACGCTGTCTTTCAGGTCGGCAGGCAGGCCCGCATAGTTCAGCAGCGCCTTGGGGTGCACACCGATCATGCGGTTGATGATGAATTCCAGGCGCGCCAGGCCGACACCGGCGTTGGGCAGCTGGGCGAAGTCGAATGCGCGGTCCGGGTTGCCGACGTTCATCATGATCTTGAACGGCAGCTCGGGCATGGCATCGACCGAGTTCTGCTTGATGTCGAAGCCCAGCTCACCTTCGAAGATGAAGCCGGTGTCACCTTCGGCGCAGGATACCGTCACGCCCTGGCCGTCTTTGAGTACCTGGGTGGCGTTGCCGCAACCGACTACCGCCGGAATACCCAGCTCACGGGCGATGATCGCCGCGTGGCAGGTACGGCCACCGCGGTTGGTGACGATGGCGCTGGCGCGCTTCATCACCGGCTCCCAGTCCGGGTCGGTCATGTCGGAGACCAGCACGTCGCCCGGCTGGACCTTGTCCATTTCCGATACGTCGTTGATCACACGAACCTTGCCGGCGCCGATACGCTGACCAATGGCACGGCCTTCGACCAGCACGGTGCCTTTTTCTTTCAGCAGGTAGCGTTCCATGACGTTGGCGCTGGAGCGGCTCTTCACCGTTTCAGGGCGGGCCTGGACGATGTACAGCTTGCCGTCGTCACCGTCCTTGGCCCACTCGATGTCCATCGGGCGCTGGTAGTGCTGCTCGATGATCATGGCCTGCTTGGCCAGCTCGCTGACCTCGTCATCGCTCAGGCAGAAACGTGCGCGTTCGGCACGGTCGACTTCGACGGTCTTGACCGAACGGCCGGCCTTGGCTTCTTCGCCATAGACCATCTTGATCGCCTTGCTGCCCAGGTTGCGGCGCAGGATGGCCGGGCGGCCGGCCTGCAGGGTGTTCTTGTGTACGTAGAATTCGTCAGGGTTGACTGCACCCTGCACCACGGTTTCGCCCAGGCCATAGGCGCCGGTGATGAACACCACGTCGCGGAAGCCCGATTCGGTGTCGAGGGTGAACATGACGCCAGCGGTGCCGGTTTCGGAGCGGACCATGCGCTGCACGCCGGCAGACAGGGCGACCAGTTTGTGGTCGAAGCCCTGATGCACGCGGTAGGCGATGGCGCGGTCATTGAACAGCGAAGCGAACACTTCCTTGGCCGCGCGGATCACGTTATCGACGCCGCGGATGTTCAGGAAAGTTTCCTGCTGGCCGGCAAACGAGGCGTCCGGCAGGTCTTCGGCAGTGGCCGAGGAGCGCACGGCAACGGCCATGTTGTCGTTGCCGGCGGCCATTTCGGCGAAGGCCGTACGGATTTCCGAATCCAGGCGTGCCGGGAATTCGGCTTCCATGACCCACTGGCGAATCTGCGCGCCGGTTTTGGTCAGGGCGTTGATGTCATCCACGTCCAGTGCGTCGAGCGCGGCGTGAATCCTGTCGTTCAGACCACTCTGTTCGAGAAAATCGCGGTACGCCTGCGCCGTAGTGGCAAAGCCGCCCGGCACCGATACACCAGCACCGGCAAGGTTGCTGATCATCTCGCCCAGGGATGCGTTCTTGCCCCCCACATGCTCCACATCATGGACGCCGAGCTTATCGAGGGAAACTACGTACTCTACCAAGGTGATCTCTCCACTAACTGTGTTGGAAAAGCTCAAAAGGCGCCCGCCTGTCTTCTGTGACTTGGCCGGGCGTTTGTGGCCTGTACCTGGAAAATAGGCTCTGCAAATGTGGCAGAATGTCGACAGCCGCATTCGGCAAACCGAATTTATCATATCCAAGAATCTTCATCAGCTTAAGGCCCAGATCGCAAATGAAACGAACCGCGTTCTTCATCTCCGACGGCACCGGTATCACTGCCGAAACCCTGGGCCAGAGTCTGCTCGCGCAATTCGAGAGCATTCCGTTCAACAAATTCACCCGTCCCTACATCGATTCGCCAGACAAAGCGCGGACCATGGTCCAGCAAATCAACGCGGCGGCCGAGCGTGACGGGGTACGCCCGATCATCTTCGACACCATCGTCAACCAGGACATTCGCGAGATTCTGGCAACGTCGAATGGCTTCATGATCGACATCTTTTCTTCGTTTTTATCCCCACTTGAGCAAGAATTGACCGCCCATTCGTCGTATTCCGTGGGCAAATCGCACTCAATCGGCGGCAACTCAAACTACATGGAACGCATCGAGGCGGTGAATTTCGCCTTGGATAACGACGACGGTGCGCGCACCCACTACTACGACAAGGCCGACCTTATCCTGGTTGGCGTGTCGCGCTGCGGCAAAACCCCTACCTGCCTGTACATGGCCATGCAGTTCGGCATCCGCGCCGCCAACTACCCGCTGACCGAGGACGACATGGAACGCCTGCAGTTGCCGGCGGTGCTGAAAAAGCACCACAACAAGCTGTTCGGCCTGACCATCGACCCCGACCGCCTCACCGCCATCCGCCACGAGCGCAAGCCCAACAGCCGCTATTCCAGCTTTGCCCAGTGCGAATTCGAAGTGCGCGAGGTGGAGAGCCTGTTCCGCAGGGAGAACATTCCCAACATCAATTCCACGCATTTTTCGGTGGAAGAGATTTCGGCGAAGATCCTGGTCGAGAAAGGGGTGGAGCGCAGGTTCAAGTAAGCCTGCACCGGCCTCTTCGCGGGTTTACCCGCGAAAGGGCCAGCCCAGGAAAACAAGAAAGCCCCGGCATCACTGCCGGGGCTTTTTCATTTCAGCCTGGTGTTCAGGACGGCACCACCGCCGCCTGCCCGCTCATGGCCAGGTCGACCAGCTCGCGGTTGGCCACCGCGTACATCGCATAGTCGGTGCCAGTGGCATTGCGCAGGTCGTCGAGCATGGCGCGCCAGCGCTCCACCATCACCCGATGCTGCTCGGCCCACAGTGCCACACGGGCGTCCATGTCTTGCGGGGCATCGGCCATCTGCAGTACCGAGATGGTGATCGCCCGCTGCTGAAGGTCGATGTCGTCGCGGAACGCCTCGCGGGCCAGCGCCTGCCAGTTGTTTTCCACCGGCAGGTTGCTGATTTCCTGCAGGTACCAGGTCAGGTCCAGCGAGCTGCCCACGGCGAAGAACGCCTTGGCCACCTGCGCCGGATCATGGCCGGTGACGTCGGCCGCTTCGATGATCGGCAGCAGGGTGTACAGGTGGCTGGTACCGGCCACCATGCGCGCCAGCAACTCCGGCACACCGGCCTCGACGAAGCCCTGATAGCGCACCATCCAGCGCTCGCGGGTCGGGCCTTCGAGCAGCTCGTCCAGCTTGAGCCCCAGTTGCGCGATCTTCGGCCCGAAGTGCGCGGTGTCGCGCCCGGCGTCCTGTTCGTTGCGGCGACTACGCAAGAACCAGCGCGTGGCACGACGCCCCAGGCGCATCAGCTCGTCCATCAGGGTGAGCTGGATTTCTGCCGGCACCTGGTAGTCCAGTGCCTCGATCTGGCGGAACCAGTGCGGCAGGTGGAAGATATCGCGCACGATCACATAGGCCCCTGCAACGTTGGCCGGGCTCATCCCGGTCGACTCCTTCAGGCGCTGGACGAAGGTGATGCCCATGTTGTTGACCAGGTCGTTGGCGATCTGGGTGCTGACGATTTCGCGCTTCAGGCGATGGCGGCGCATGGCCTCGGCGAACTTGCTGACCAACGACGGTGGGAAGGCGGTTTCCATGTCGCGGGTCAGGTAGTCGTCGTCCGGCACCAGCGACTTGAGCAGTTGCTCCTTGAGGTCGATCTTGCTGTACGAGATCAGCACCGACAGCTCGGCGCGGGTCAGGCCCTGGCCGGCGGCCAGGCGCTCGGCCAGCTGTTCTTCGGACGGCAGGAACTCGATGGCGCGGTCCAGCTTGCCACGCGATTCCAGGTCGGCCATCAGGCGCTTGTATTCGGCAATCCGCTCGCGGGCACGGCGGGCCGCCAGCGACAGCGCCTGGGTCTGCTTGTAGTTGTTGCCCAGCACCAGGCCGGCCACTTCATCGGTCATGCTACCCAGCAGCTGGTTGCGCTGCTTCTCGGTCATGTCGCCACCCTGCACCACTTCGTTGAGCAGGATCTTGATGTTGACCTCGTGGTCGGAGCAGTCCACGCCGCCGGCGTTGTCGATGAAGTCGGTATTGGTGGCGCCGCCGTTCAGGCCGAATTCGACCCGGCCAAGCTGGGTCATGCCCAGGTTGCCGCCCTCGCCCACCACCTTGCAGCGCAATTCGTTGCCATTGACCCGCAGCGCATCGTTGGCCTTGTCACCGACATCGGCGTGGCTTTCGCTGCTGGCCTTCACATAGGTACCGATACCGCCGTTCCACAGCAGGTCCACCGGCGCCTTCAGCAGCGCGTTCAGCAGCTCGGTCGGGGTCAGGCGGTCGGCTTCGATGGCGAAGCGCTCTTTCATCTGCGGGCTGATGGCGATGCTTTTGGCACTGCGCGGGAAGATCCCGCCGCCTTCGGACATGATGCTGGTGTCGTAATCGCTCCAGGCCGAACGCGGCAGGTCGAACAGGCGCTTGCGCTCAGCGAAGCTCGATGCCGGCTCAGGATTCGGGTCGATGAAGATATGCAGGTGGTTGAACGCCGCCACCAGCTGCAACTTGTCGGACATCAGCAGGCCGTTGCCGAACACATCGCCGGCCATGTCGCCCACGCCGATGACGGTGATCGGGTCTTCCTGCACGTTGATGCCGCGCTCGCGGAAGTGGCGCTGCACGCCCACCCAGGCGCCACGTGCGGTGATGCCCATCTTCTTGTGGTCGTAACCGGCCGAGCCGCCCGAGGCAAAGGCATCACCCAGCCAGAAGCCGTAGTCGATGGCGATGCCGTTGGCGATGTCGGAGAAGGTCGCGGTGCCCTTGTCGGCCGCCACCACCAGGTACGGGTCGTCATCGTCGTGACGCACCACGTTGGCCGGCGGCACCACGCCACCGTCCTTGAGGTTGTCGGTGATGTCGAGCAGGCCGGAAATGAAGATGCGGTAGCACGCCACGCCTTCGGCGGCGATCTCGTCACGGCCGCCGCCCAGCGGCAGACGACGCGGCAGGAAGCCGCCCTTGGCGCCAACCGGCACGATCACCGAGTTCTTCACCTGCTGGGCTTTGACCAGGCCCAGCACTTCGGTGCGGAAGTCCTCTTCGCGGTCGGACCAGCGCAGGCCCCCGCGGGCAACGTTGCCAAAGCGCAGGTGCACGCCCTCTACGCGCGGTGAATAGACGAAAATCTCGAACTTGGGCACCGGTTTGGGCAGTTCGGGGATCAGTTTGGGGTTGAACTTGAAGCTGAAGTACGACTTGTTCTGGCCGTTGGCATCCGGCTGGTAGAAGTTGGTGCGCAGGGTGGCCTTGATCAGGTCCAGGTAGCGCCGCAGGATGCGGTCTTCGTTGAGCACCTGGACATCATCCAGCGCGGTCAGGATGGCCTGTTCCAGGCGCTGCTGCTTGTCGTCCAGGTCGTCCTGGGTGAGCTTGCGCGCCAGGTAGAAGCGGGTCTTGAACAACCGGGTCAGCTCGCGGGCGATGTCGGTGTGGTTGTTCAGGGTGCTGGCGATGTAACCCAGGTCGAAGCCCAGGCGGATCTGCTTCAGGTAACGGGCGTACGCGCGCAGCAGCGCCACGTCGCGCCACGGCAGGCCGGCAGTCAGCACCAGGCGGTTGAAGGCGTCGTTTTCGGCGTCACCGCGCACGATATGGATGAAGGCATCCTGCAGGGTGTCGTTGAGCTGCTGGATATCCAGGCTCAGGTCTTCGCTGTAGGTGAAGGCGAAGTCGTGGATCCAGTACTCGCGGCCATTGGCATGGCGCAGGCGGTAGGGGAACTCGCCAAGCACGCGCAGGCCAAGGTTTTCCAGGATCGGCAGCACATCGGACAGCGCCAGCGGGGTGTCGGCGTGGTACAGCTTGCAGTGCAGGATGCGCTCACCCACTTGGGTCAGCGGCTGGTAGAAGCTCATCGCCAGTGGCTTGCTTTCAGACAGGTTCAGCACATGCTGCAGGTCGACCACGGCCGAGTGCGCGGCGAAGCGCTCGCGGTAACCGGCCGGGAAGCCTTTGGGGAAGTCGGCGAGGATGTTGGTGCCCTGGGCTTCGCCGAAGTTCTCCACCACCAGCGCCGAGTAGTCGTCATGCCACGAGCGGCACGCCTGGACCACTTCACGCTCGAGCTGCTGCGGGTCGATGTCGATGCGGTTCTTTGGGTCGACCCGTAGAATCAGTTGCACACGGGCCAGTACCGATTCGGAGAAGAAGGTCCAGAACTCACAGTCGCTGGCCTTCAGGCGCTCCATCAGCACCTGCTGGATCTTCTGCCGCACTTCGGTGGAATAGATTTCCCTTGGTACGTAAGCCAGGCAGTAGCAGAAGCGGCCGTACGGGTCCTTGCGCAGGAACACGCGGATCTTGTTGCGCTCCTGGATCTGCACGATCGCCATGACCGTGCTGAACAGCTCATCGATTGGTGTCTGGAACAGGTCGTCGCGCGGCAGCACTTCCAGCACCTGCGCCAGTTCCTTGCCCAGATGGGCCTTGGGATCGAAGCCCGAGCGGCGCTCGACTTCGGCCACCTTCACGCGGATGTACGGAATGGCATGCACGCTTTCGCCATACACCGACGAGGTGTACAGGCCCATGAAGCGGTGTTCCTTGACCACCTTGCCATCGGCATCCAGCTGGCGGATCGACACGTAGTCAGGGTAGGCCGGGCGGTGTACGCGGCTGGGCAGTGCAGCCTTGGCGAACGACAGCAGCAGCGGCTCGTTGAGGTAGGCCACGGCGTAGTCTTCGATGCGCAGCTCTTCTGTCGTCAGGCCCACACGCAGGCGGCGCGGCAGGCCAAGGAACGACTGCTCGTCGTACACCATCTGGCCGCCATCGGCGTCGCCCTTGACGGTGAACTCTTCATAGCCCAGGAAGGTGAAGTGGTTATCCAGCAGCCATTCGAGGAAGGCTTTGACTTCGCCCTTTTCGTGTTGCGCTGGGCCAAAGGCAGTCTGCTCCACCTGCGCCACCACTTCACGCAGCTTGGCCTTCATCGGTTCGAAGTCGGCCACTGCCACCCGTACTTCGGCCAGCACCTGCTCGATTTCTCGGGTCAGCACCGTCAGCTCGGCGGCGTTGGCGCAGCGGTCGATCTCCAGGTACATCAGCGACTCGTGGCGCACGCCCTCGCCCTGGGTGCCCTTGGGCAGCAGTTCAAGCAGCTCGCCCTTGGCACCACGGCGCACGCTGAGCACGGTGGTCTGCAGGGTGTGGATACTGTAGCCGCGGCGGTTGAGCTCGGTGCGCACCGAGTCGACCAGGAACGGCAGGTCGTGGTGCAGCACCTCGACCACGGTATGGGTCGATTGCCAGCCGTTGCGTTCGTAATCAGGGTTGTACACGCGCACTTGCGGGTACTCGGGGTCGAAACGCTCGATGATGCGCCAGGCTGACAGGGTGCAGCCGGCCAGGTCGGAAAGCCTGCGCTGGGTGAGTTCGTCCAGAGAGATGATGCCGAAGAACTGCTCGGCGAACAGCGTCACTTGTGGCAGGGACTGTTCGCTGATGTGCTGCGCCAGGGCCGCTTGCAGTTGATGCTGGAAGTCGGCTTTGCTGGCTGCGGTGAAGAACGCCATCTGTGGTACTCCGCTTGGGCTTTGTAATAGTTGAAGCGTCGCTGCGTGCGCCGTGTACGGATCAACGATAGCCAACCCGTGGCAAGGCGGACGGTAAAACCAGGCGTTGAACGTGCGCAGGCACGCCCAGGGCTCGCCGAAGCTTAACGACTGATCGGTCATCAACGCTTGCAGCGCTGCGACAATTTCGGTCAAGGGGCGGTAACTTTACGTTTATGCCTGTACGCAAGACTGTCAGAATTCCCTTCCGTTTCCTTTGATCCGAGCCTGCTCATGCAAATCAACACCGCGCTGCTGTTCGCCACCCCTTGCGATGACGAGGAAGACAACATGGCGACCCTGTGCTGCCACAGCGACAAGGGTCAGATGTTTCTGCTTACCCGCTACCCGGACGAAGACACCGTCGACCTGACCCTGGATGACGAGCCGTCGACGCTGGATGGGCTGAAAGTCACCCTGAGCGCCAAGCGCCTGCTGATCGAAGTGGCGGCCGGCGACCGGGATGCATTGAAGGGGGACGAGGTGCTGGAAATCAACCTGACCAGCGCACTGAGCGACATGGATGAAGTGAAGCAAACCCTGGAGAACATCCTGGCCGGGACCGGGACCTTCGTCTGCGAGCTCTGAGCCCGAACCTACCGCAACGCCGCCTGCATCGCCTGCGCCTGCTCCCGCAACGCCTCGCAAAACGGCTCCACCGCCGCCGAGGCCGGCCGGTGGTCCGGGCGTATCAGCATCACCTGGTACGGCACCGACACCCGTAACCTGCGGATCGGCAGCCCGCCCTGGGCCGCCTCCAGCCCGCTCAGCGGATTGATGATCGCCACCCCCAGGCCTTGCCTGACCATGGCGCACACCGACGCGGCGCTGGTGGTCTCGATGATGGTGCGGCGGTTAACCCCCGCTGCACGAAAGTGCTGGTCCAGGCGCTGGCGGTAGGTGTCCAGGCTGGCCAGGTTGATGAAATCGACCTCGTGAAAATCGCTCAGTTCCAGCTCGGCCTTGGCCTGTAACGGGTGATGCTCGGGTAACACGCACACCATGTTGGCGCTGAACAGCAATTCACCATAAGCGCCGCGCGGTATCTGCTCGACCTCGGTCAGGCCAAGGTCGTGCTGCTGGGCAACCAGCGACTCCTCCAGCAAGGGCGACTCCTGCGCCAGGATGCTCACGCTCACGCCCCGGTGCTGCTGGTGAAAGCGCTGACAGGCCTTGGGCAACAAGGTCTGTGAAAACAGCGGCAGGCAGGTGATGGCCAGCCGCCCCTGCTCGAAATTGCGGATGGCCTGGGCAAAGCGATCGATGCGTTCCAGCCCGACATAGGCACGCTCGACCTCTTCGATCAACAGCAATGCCTGGGCCGTTGCCACCAAACGCCCACCTTCGCGCTCGAACAGATTCAGCCCGGTCACCTGCTCCAGGCGCGCCAGCTCGCGACTAACAGTGGGCTGCGAGGTGAACAGCAGCCGCGCCGCGCCGGTGACACTGCCTGCGGCCATGATGGCGCGGAACACTTCGATATGGCGGACGGACAGTTTCACGGCAGCACTCGGTGGGTCGACAATGGGCATATCAAATATGAATGACCATCAGAAAAATAGCTATTTTTCTGAATTCCTGCTTTGCCTCATGCTCGTGGCCTTTCTTATAGGAGTAGCGCCACCATGACCGCACCCTTCACCCTCCTGGCCGAAGCCGTCCGCCAGCACGGCTCGCCGCTGTGGGCGTACGACACCGGTACCATCGCCGAACGTGTCGAGCAGTTGAAGGTGTTCGACACCGTGCGCTTCGCCCAGAAAGCCAACCCCAACCTGCATGTGCTGCGCCTGATGCGCGCCCATGGCCTGGTGCTGGACGCCGTGTCGCTGGGCGAAATGGAACGGGCCTTCGCCGCAGGTGCCAGCGTGGGCGGTGACCCTGCCGGCGTGGTGCTGACCTGTGACGCACTGGACCGCCCCACCCTGGAACGCGTGGTGGCCTCGAAAATCGAAGTCAACGCCGGCTCCATCGACATGCTGCGCCAACTCGGGGAACGCTCGCCCGGCCACCGCGTCTGGATCCGTATCAACCCAGGCTTCGGCCATGGCCACAGCCGCAAGACCAACACCGGCGGTGAAAACAGCAAGCATGGCATCTGGCACGAAGAGCTGGACGAGGCGCTGGCGTGCATCAAGGCGCACGGCCTGCACCTGGTGGGCGTGCACATGCACATTGGCTCGGGAGTGGACTACCAGCACCTGGAGCAGGTGGCTCGCTCGATGATCGAGCTGATCGGCCGCCTGGGCGTGGACATCGAAGCCTTCTCCATTGGTGGCGGGCTGTCCACCCCGTACCGCAAAACCGACAAGCCAGTCGACCTGCAACGCTATGCCCAGACCTGGGCAGTGGCGCGCAAGGAAATCGAAGCGATGCTCGGCCACCCGGTGCGCATGGAAATCGAGCCGGGGCGCTTCCTGGTGGCCGAGTCGGGCTACCTCGTGGCCGAAGTGCGTGCCGTCAAGCAAGTGGGCCGCAATACCTTCGTCATGATCGACGCCGGCTTCAACGACCTGATGCGCCCGGCGATGTACGGCGCCTACCACGGCATGACCCTGCTCGATGCCAACGGCCAGCCGGTGGACCGTCCACGGCAACCGACCGTGGTGGCCGGGCCGCTGTGCGAGTCGGGTGACGTGTTCACCCAGGATGACCAGGAACTGACCCCGCAGGAGCTGCCCCAGGCACAGGTGGGCGACCTGCTGGTGATCCACGACGCCGGTGCCTATGGCGCGTCGATGTCGTCGAACTACAACAGCCGGCCGCTGCTGCCGGAGTTTCTGATCGAGGACGGGGCACTGCGCATGATCCGTCGGCGCCAGACCGTGCAGGACCTCCTGGACTTGGAAGCGGGCTTTTAACCGCCGCATCATTGGGGGCCGCCCTGCGGCCCCAAATGCCCCCTTGCAATCGCCCTGGCTCATCGCGACAATGCGATCAATTCCTATTCATATTGCGAATTTGACGCCATGTCGACGCTCGATCATCAGGCCCTGCATCAGCTCTACAGCGAAAACAACGGCTGGCTGAAGGGCTGGCTACGCGCCCGCCTGGGCAACGCCGCCGATGCCTCCGACCTGGCGCACGATACCTTTTTGCGGGTGATGACCGCGCGCAATCAATTGCCGATCCGCGAGCCGCGCAGCTACCTCAGCGCCATCGCCCGTGCGCTGCTGATCGACAAGGTCCGCCGCCGCACCATCGAACAAGCCTATCTGCAGGCCCTGGCCTTGCGCCCGGAACCGGTGGAGGTTTCGCCAGAGGTGCGCTTGTCCATCATCGAAATGCTGGTAACCGTGGACAGCCTGCTCGACGAACTCGGCACCAAGACCCGCGCCATCTTCCTGGCGGTGCAACTGGAAGGCCTGACCTACGGTGCTGCGGCCGAGCGCTTCGGCGTGTCGGTGACCACCGTGAAGAATCACCTGATCAAGGCCATGACCCGCTGCCTGCTGGCAGTCGAAGGCTGAGCCGATGGATCTCAAGACACTCGAAGCCGCTGCCACCTGGTATGTACAGCTCAACGACGGCGCCAACAGCGAGGCCCGCACCCAGGCCTGGCGGCAGTGGTTGCAGGCCAGCCCACAACACGCTGCCGCCTGGGCTCGGGTAGAAAAGCTGCAGCAACAGTGGGCCATGCTGCCACCACAGGCGGCGCTGTCCAGCCTCGGCGCGGCACAGGCGCAGCGGCGCGAAGTGCTGAAGGTGCTGAGCCTGTTGCTGGCGATGGGCGCAGGTGGCTGGCTGGCCGCCGAGCAGGTGCCCTATCGCTCCCTGCTGGCCCAACAACGTACCGGCAGCCGCGAACGAAGCACCCTGCAATTGGTGGACGGCTCGCAGTTGGAGCTGAACGTGGGCACCGCGCTGGACGTGCGCTATGACGCGAAAGTGCGGGCGATTCAGCTGTATCAAGGGGAAATTCTGGTCCGCCCGGTCAGCGACCTTCAGCAGCGCCCATTCATCGTGCACACCGATGACGGCAGCGTGCTTGCCCGCAGTACCGAGTTCAGCATCCGCAAACTTGCGCGCCAGACCCGCGTGGGCGTGCTTCAGGGCAGCGTCGAGGTACGTCCACAGCGCCACCTTGATCGGCTGCTGCAACTGCAAGCGGGCCAACAAGTGAGTTTTGACCAGGATGACTTCGCCACCGCCCAGGCTCTGCCCGCCGATTCCACGGCCTGGCTGCAGGGCATGCTGAGCGTTAACGACTGGCGCCTGGGCGACTTCATCGAAGAACTGGGGCGCTATCGGCCAGGCGTGCTGCGCTGCGCCTCCGCAATCCGGGCCATGAGTATCTCCGGAGCCTTTCGCATCGATGATACCGATATCGCTTTGGCCAACCTGCCGAAAACCCTCCCTGTGAGGGTGCACTACCTCAGCCGCTATTGGGTGAGCGTGGAGCCTGCCTGAGCAGGCGCTGAAAAACCTACGCGCGAACCTTGCTGATTTCGATTCTCGTCCGTCCCTGACACAAGCCGCGACGACAGCGACTTTCTGCCATGACTCGGAAGGATCACGCAATGCCTCATCTGTACCCCACCCCTGCAACCAAACTGACCCAGGCCGTGCGCCTGGTGCTGTTCGGCATGTCCCTTGCCAGCGCGCCGTGCCTGCTGCTGATGCCTGCCCAGGCCATGGCTCAAAGCCAGACCGCCTACCATGTCCCCGCTGGCCCTTTGGGCAATGCCATCACCCAGTTTGGCGTGCAGGCAGGTGTGACCATTTCGTTCGACACCGAGCAGACCCGCAACCTGAGCAGCGCAGGCCTGGAAGGCAGCTACAGCGTCGAGGAAGGGCTGGTGCGGTTACTGAGCAATAGCGGCTTGCAGGCGCAGCGCCAGGGCAATGGCGGTTATGTGCTGGTGTCGGCAGACTACGGCACGGCCATGGAGCTGGGGCCGCTGAACATCGACTCCAATCGGCTGGATGCGACCAGCGAGGGCACCCAGTCATACACCGCCCGCGCAGTGACCATCGGCAAGGGCGTCCATACGCTGAAAGAAACCCCGCAGGCGGTCACCGTGATGACCCGCAAGATGCTTGACGACCAGAACCTGAACACCCTCGAACAGGTACTGGACAAGACCCCTGGCATCACCGTGTATGACTCGCCCATGGGCGGCAAATACTTCTACTCCCGTGGTTTCAACCTGGACGGCCAGTACCAGTACGACGGCGTGCCGCTGGACGTGGGTGGCAACTACGTGCAGGCCAACAGCTTTTCCAGCGACATGGCGTTCTACGACCGCGTCGAAATCCTCAAAGGCGCGGCCGGGATGATGAAGGGCTCCGGCTCCTCCGCTGGTGGCGTCAACTTCGTGCGCAAGCGCGGCCAGGACAAGGCCGCGACCACTGTCACCCTGTCCGCCGGCAGCTGGGACAACTATCGCGGCCAAGTCGACGTAGGCGGCCCGCTGAACGAGTCGGGCAGCGTGCGGGGCCGCGCGGTGGCAGCCCTGCAGGACCGCCAGTATTTCTATGACACGGCCAAGCGCCAGGACCAGATACTGTATGGCGCCATCGACTGGGACGTCAGCGCCGACACCACCCTGGGCTTCGGCCTGGCCTACGAGGACGTCGATGCCACACCGTGCTATGCCGGCGTGCCACGCTACGCCGATGGCAGTGACCTGAAGCTGTCGCGTTCCACCTGCCTGGGGGCCAGTTGGAACGACCTGCAAAGCCAGCGTATTACCGGCTTTGCCGACTTCAAGCACCGCTTCAACGATGACTGGACACTGAACTTCGCCTCGGTCTACACCCACAACGACCAGGACATCGAATACGCCTACTCCGAAGGCACGGTGCCGGTCGGCGCCAACACTGCCAGCATGGCCGTCCGCGCCGGTCGTTTCGACTACGACCAGGACGACTACGGCTTCGATAGCTATATCGATGGCAAGTTCGAGGCGTTCGGCCTGCAGCACGAGCTGATCATCGGCGCCAACGCCAGCCGGCAGAAAACCCATGATTACTTCGCGCTGATTCTACTGGACGGCAAGCAGAACCCGTTCAACCCCTCCCCGAACTTCCCTCGCCCGTCCAAGGACGATTACCTGGTCAACCCGACCCGTGGTGGCAGCGTACCAACCGATTCCACCACCACCCAATACGGCACCTACGCCAACCTGCGCTTGAAGCTGGCAGAGCCGCTTACCCTGGTACTGGGCGCGCGGGTCAGCTGGTACCGCAACAAGAGCGACTCCTACACCGAGTTCTACGATTACTGGGTGAACAACCGCAGTGAGGAAAACGGCCAGGTCACGCCGTTCGCCGCCGTGCTTTACGACCTGAACGACCAGTGGACCGCCTACGCCAGCTACGCCGACATCTTCCAGCCGCAGAGCGACAAGGTGAACGCCGAGCGGCAGCCACTTCAGCCCAAGACCGGTGCCAACTACGAGATTGGCATCAAGGGCGAGCTGCTTGGCGGCGCGCTGAATACCTCGTTCAACCTGTTCCGCACCGTCGAGAACCACCGCGCGGAAAGCGACTACATCGAGACCTGCCCGTCAGGCGACGGGTATTGCTACACCGACAGCGGCAAGGTGCGCGCGCAGGGTTTCGAAGCCGAGATCAGCGGCTCGCCGATCGAGCGCCTGCAACTGTTGGCGGGCTACACCTACACCCAGACCAAATACCTGAAGACCATCGAAGACAGCGACCCCACCGAGCTGACGTTCACCTCCAGCTTCATTCCACGGCACATGTTCAAAGTGTGGGGTGACTACCAGCTGGGCGGTGCCCTGGAACGCTGGACCCTCGGTGCCGGTCTGAACAGCCAGAGCGAGAACTTCCGCACCACCCGCAACACCCGCGTCGAGCAGGCGGGCTACACCGTGTGGAACGGCCGCGTGCAGTATCGCCTGGACCAGAACTGGACCGTCGCCCTCAACGGCAACAACCTGTTCGACAAGAAGTACTACGCCACCATCGGTGCGCCGGGCTGGGGTAACTTCTATGGTGAGCCGCGTAACTTCATGGTGACCTTGCAGGGGGCGTTCTAAACCTGGCCACCGTCCAACGAGCGCACGCCGCCCATGTAGTGCTCCAGGCGGCTGCGCAGCCAGCGCTCGGCGGGGTCGCTGTCGGTAGTGCTCAACCAGACCATCGCCAGCTCCAGCGCCGTGGTTTCGAACGGCAACTGCTCAGCCTGCAGGTTGCCCCAACGCTCCATGCCCTGTGCGGCATAGTCCGGGCAACAGGCCAGCAGGTCGGTGCCAGCCAGAATCGCCGGCAGCGAACTGAACTGCGGCACCGACAACACCACCTTGCGTTCGCGGCCAATCTCTTTAAGCCAATCGTCTACCACACCCTGGGTGTTGGCGGTGGGCGAAACCTGAACGTGCGGGCGGGCGCAGAACTCATCCAGTGTCAGTGGCTTGGCCGACTTGTCGGCGCGCACTACCCTGCCCTGCATCGTGCGCAGTACCTTGCGCTTGGCATTGGCAGGCAGCCCCTTGGTCTGGCTGATGCCGACCGTTACATCGCCCGCTGCCAGCAAGTCGGGGATGCGCCAGTAATCCACATGCTGCACGACCACCACCACATTCGGCGCCTCGACCCGCAACGCCCGCAACAGCGGCGGCAACAGCCCGGACTCGACGTCATCGGACAAACCGATGCGGAAGGTCATCTTGCTGGTCAAGGGGTCGAAATCGTGGGTCAGGCTGAGGGCGACGGACATCGCATCCAGGGCCGGGGTGAGGTACTTGATCACCTCTTCGGCCCTGGCCGAGGGCTCCATGCGGTTACCCACACGGACCAGCAACGGGTCGTTGAACATCGCACGCAACCTGGCCAGCGCGGCGCTGACCGTGGGTTGGGCGACGAACAGCTTTTCCGCGGCACGGGTGAGGTTGCGCTCCTGCATCAGGGCTTCGAACACCACCATCAGGTTGATATCGGCTTTGCGCAGTTCGTTGCGGTTCATTGGCGCCCCCGGCCCGTTCGTGTTGTGCGGGTTCAATTCCAGCATCGACAAGCAGCCTAGTCGAGTCAAAACCTGCAGCGCACCGCCATTGCCCCACACTGCGCAATCCGGGTAATCTTCCGCACTCTTCCCTTCCGGCCTCCCCTGCCGTGCACCGCCCAGGCGTTAACTCGCGAAGCGGTCATTCATGATGCCGACCCCGCATGGCCGCCACCTGTTGGCGCGCCCATCCGCCATCAATTCACTCAGGATGACCGCATGATCATTCGCCAAGGCATCGCTGCAGACTACCCGCAGTTGCTCGACATCTGGCTGCGCGCCGTACGCGCGACGCACCACTTTCTACAACCCTGCGACATCGACGCGCTGTTGCCACAGCTGCGTGACCTGTATTTTCCGGCCGTCGAGCTGTGGGTTGCAGTAGACACCGATGACCAGCCCCTGGGCTTCATCGGCTTCAATGAAAACCACGTGGAAATGCTCTTCGTCGACCCCGCGCGCCACGGCCAGGGCATTGGCCGCGCACTGCTGGATTTCGGCCGCCAGTCGCGCAGCACGATGAGTGTCGATGTCAACGAGCAGAACCCGCAGGCAACAGGGTTTTACCAGCACTATGGCTTTGTCCAGACCGGCCGCTCGCCGCTGGACGGTGAAGGCCGCCCGTTTCCTTTGCTGCACATGAGCTTGCCCGCCGATCCATGACCGACACTGGGCGACCAACCTGCAGAGGGCCGGTGAAGCGTTCGAAATTCTGTCGCTGATACACTATCAAGCGATGAAGTTTGCGAGACCGAGCAAAGGTATGAACCCGACGCGCTATTCCACCGTGGCAAAGGACTTGATGGAAGGCATTGCCAGTGGCCGCTACCCGGTAGGCAGCCTGCTGCCGACCGAGTTCGAGCTGTGCGACCTTTACGAGGTGAGCCGTCATACGGTGCGCGCAGCGATCGACCAGCTGCTCAACCAGGGGCTGGTGTCGCGGCGCAAGCGCGTGGGCACTCGGGTCGAGGCCAGCAGCCCGCGCGGCGGCTATTCGCAATCGCTGGCCAGCGTGGCCGACCTTGCACACCTGGCCGAAACCCAGCAGCGGGAAATCCAGAACGTGCGCCACTTCGTCGCCGACCTGAGCGAGGCCACGCGGCTGGGGTTGGTGCCGGGGGAGCATTACTTCTGCGTGTCGAGTATTCGCGTCGACCGCCTGCACAATGCCGCACCGCTGTGCTGGACCGATGTGTATGCACAGCGCGACCATGCCGAGGTTATCGAGCTGGCGCGCGAACACCCCGACCAGCTGATTGCCGGGCTGATCGAGCAGCACTATGGCCGGCCGATCGCCGTGGTCGACCAGCAGGTGCGGGCGGTGTTGCTGACCGCTGAAATGGCCCGGGTGCTAAGGGCCGAGGCGGGTTCGCCTGGGCTGAAGATCACCCGCCATTACCGCGAGGAAAACGGTGACCTGATGGCGGTTTCCGAGACCGTGCACCCGGATGACCGCTTTACCCTGGTCACCCAGATGCGTCGCGACCGTTCGCCATCCTGATCGCGCAATCGGGGCTGCTGCGCTTCACATACCCAGAACGCGTTCAGCCTCCAGCAACTGCTGCGCCCGCCCCGTGGTCACCCGATGATCTCGCGCCAACCACCCATAGATCGTCGGCAACACGAACAAGGTAAACAACGTCCCCACCAGCATCCCGCACACAATCACCACCCCCAGCCCGAAGCGGCTATTGGCCCCGGCACCACTGGCGAACAGCAGTGGCAGCACGCCAAAGGTCATCGCCGCCGTGGTCATCAACACCGGCCGCAAGCGTATCTGCGCAGCTCGGACAATGGCGGCAGCACGATCAAGGTTGTCGCGCACCTGGATCTCGTTGGCGAACTCCACCATCAGGATGCCGTGCTTGCTGATCAGGCCGATCAGCGTCACCAGGCCAATCTGCGTGTAGATGTTCAACGTGGCCCAGCCCAGCGCCAGCGGCAGCAGTGCGCCGCAGATCGACAGCGGCACGGTCACCAGAATGATCAACGGGTCGACCAGGCTTTCGTACTGCGCTGCCAGCACCAGGTAGATCACCACCAAGGCAGCGAGAAACGCCCACATCAAGGCAAAACCCTCCTGCACATACTGGCGCGACTCCGATTGCCAATCGTGGCTGAAGCCCGGCGGCAGTTCGGTGGTGAGCTGTTCGAGAAATGCCACGGCGTTGCCCATCGACACTCCTGGCGCCGGGATCGCCTGCAGGGTACTGGCGTTCTGCTGATCGAACTGCAATAGGCGGTTGGGCGCCACCTCGATATCCAGGTGCACCACCGTAGCCAACGGCACCAGGCTGCCGTTTTCGGCGCGCACGTATTGACGGTTGAGCGCCGCAGGCGTCAGGCGCTGGTCCTGAATACTCTGCGGGATCACGTCATAGGACCGCCCGAACAGGGCGAAACGGTTGAGGTACTGCTCGCCCACCAGCACCCCCAGCGACTCGCCAATGGCCTGCATGCTGATGCCCAGGCTAGCCGCCTTGGCGCGGTCGACGCGCACCTTGACCACTGGGTTGTTGTAGTCGAGGTCGCTGTCCACCACGGCAAACAGCCCGCTGTCGCGGGCGCGCTGCTTGAGCACCTCCATGGTCTGGTACAGCTCGGGGTAATCCTGGGCACTGCGCAGCACCATCTGCACCGGCAGGCCGCCACTGGAACCCGGCAGCGAAGCGACCTGGAAGGCGAAGATGCTGCTGCCTTCGATATCCGCCACTGCCTGCTGCAACTGTGCCTGCACCTGCGCGGCAGAACGCTCGCGCACCTGCCAGGCGCTGAGGTTGATGCCACCAAAACTGGCGGCCGGGCCGTCGGTGCCGTTGATGATCCAGGTGTCGGTGGTTTCGCCGATGGACTTCATCACCTCGTCCAGTTTCAGCGCAAAGTGCTCCACATATTCCAAGCTGGCATGCTGCGGCGACTTGATGGCGGTCAGCACCGCCGCCTGGTCCTCGGCCGGGGCCAGCTCACGCTCGGGCAGCAGGTACAGCCAGGGCAGGCTCAGGCACACCAGCAGCGCCACGCCGCCACTGATCCAGCGATGTGTCAGGGTGTAGGCCAGCACCCGTCCATAGGCGCCAGTCAACCCAGCGAACAACCGATCGGCCATGTTGGCCATCGCGCCATGCTGCTGTCCGGGTTGCAATAGCAACGAGCTCATTACCGGCGACAACGTCAGCGCCACGATGCCCGAAACGATCACCGCTCCCGCCAAGGTCAGGGCAAATTCGCGGAACAGCGTGCCGGTCAGCCCGCCCATCAGCCCGATCGGCGCATACACCGCCGCCAGGGTCAGGGTCATGGCGATCACCGGCCCGGCGATTTCCCGTGCCCCGATCAATGCCGCAGCGACCGGTGACCTGCCCTCTTCGATATGCCGGTGCACGTTCTCCACCACCACGATGGCATCGTCCACCACCAAGCCGATGGCCAACACCATCGCCAGCAACGTCAGCAGGTTTAGGCTGAAGCCGAACAGCAACATCAGGCCCGCGGCACCGAGCATCGACAGCGGGATGGCAACCACCGCAATCAGCACGCTGCGCAGCGAACCCAGGCACAGCCAGATCACCAGCACGACGATCAGCATCGCCTCCACCAAGGTGCGCAGCACTTCATGGATCGAAGCGTCGATGAAACGTGCGGTCTCGTAGGCCAGCGCCACATGCACACCGGGTGGCAGGGTCTGCTGAATCTGCGGCAACAGTTGGCGAATACCCTCGACGATCACCAGTGGGTTGCCGGTCGGCGTGGGGAACAGCCCCAGGTGCACGGCAGGCCTGCCATCCATGGTGGCGCTGGTCTGGGTGGCCGCCGCATTCAGCTCGACGGTGCCGACATCGCGCAGGCGTACCAAATCGGTGCCATCGTTGCGAATGATCAGCTCACGGAAGTCCTCGACCCGGGTCAGGTCGGTGTCCACCTGGATGTCGGCCAGCACGTATTGTCCGCGCACCTGGCCCGGCGTCGCCTGGTAGTTGTTGGCCCGCACCGCCTGCGCCACGTCCGCTGCTGTCACCCCGCGCCCAGCCATCTGTTCACTGTCCAGCCACAGGCGCATGGCCAGGCGCTGCCCGCCAAACGACTGCACCTTGGCCACGCCGTCGATGCCAGAAAACTGCGGTTCCACCACCCGCGACAGGTAATCGCTCAGCTCCGGTATCGACAGGCTGTCGCTGGCAAAGCCCACGTAGGCTACCGCCGTGGAGTCGCCAGCCGAAAGCTCTACCACCGGGTCGTAGGCCTTTTCCGGCAGGCGATAGCGCACCTGGTTGACCTTGGCCATGGTCTCGGCCAGCGCCTGGGTCGAGTCGCGGTTGAGCACCATGCGCAACGTGATCAGGCTGCGCCCCTGCTGCGAGGACGACGACAGGTAGTCGATGCCCTCGACCGACGACACCGCCTGGGTAATCGGCTGGGTCACAAAACCCTGCATCAGCTCGGCGGAGGCGCCGGGGTACTCGGTACTGATGGTAATGGTCGAGCTTTCCAGCAAGGGGTACTGGCGGATCGGCAATTTGCCCATGGCAAACAGCCCCATCAGGATGATCAGGCTGCTGACCACCAGCGCCAGCACCGGCCGGCGCACGAAGACATCGGTAAACTTCACGACTGCCGCCCTCCCTGGCTGGCCTGCAGGCTGTCCTGCGCCACGGGCTCGACCGGCATGCCGTCACTGAGCTTCAACTGGCCGGAAACCACCACCCGGTCACCGGGCGCCAGGCCGGACGTGACCTCCACCCGCCCTTGCCAGCGCTCACCGGTGGTTACCCGCACCCGGCTGACCCGAGTGCCATGCGCCGGGTCCTGGGTCGCAACGAATACCGTCTGGCCATAAGCGGTGTAGGTGATCGCGGTTTCCGGCACGGCCAGCACGGTCGACGGCTGCGCGGCATCCAGGCGCACGCCAGCGTACATGCCCGGCTGCAACTGCCCGTCCGGGTTCGGCAAGGCTGCCTGCACCTGCACCAGGCGCGCCTTGCTGACCACCGGATCGACCGCCACCACCCGGGCCTGGAAGCCTTGCCCGCGCACTGCGTCCACCGTCAGTGCCAGCACTTGCCCGACGTGCACTTCGGGGGCAGCCTGCTCGCCCAAGGCAAAATTCACATGCAACTGGTTGATGTCAGCCAGGCTGACAATCGCCTCGCCGGCGCCCAGGTATTGGCCCTGATGTACCCGGCGAATGCCCAGCTTGCCGGCAAACGGTGCGCGAATGGCCTTCTGCGCGATCAACGCCTCGACATGCTGCAGCTCACCACTGGCCACGTCCACGGCAGTGGCGGCGTTGTCCAGCAGCTCTTGCGACACGGCATTCATCGCCCGCAGCTTGCGGCTGCGCTGCAGCACCACTTCAGCGTTACGCAATTTTGCCCGCAACTGCACCCGCTGGGCCTGCTCCGGCGCGTCGTTGAGCTGCACCAGCAACTGCCCGGCCGTTACCGTCTGCCCCGACTCGAAGGCGATGCGGGTAATACGCCCCGCCGTCTCAGCCGCCACCTGCACCTGGTTGACCGCCTCCAGCTCCCCCGAAGCAAAGTTCTGCCGCGCCAACTGCACCTGCTCGGCCGTGGCCAAGGCCACCTTGGTCGCCGGCCACGCCGCCGCAGCGGGTGGCGCCGAGCCGCTACCCACCAACGCATAGGCAGCGGCCAGCACGCCGGCTACAGCGCCGGCCCAGGCCAATAACGTCCGTTTGTTCATGCAGAGCTCCGATCATGAGGAAAGCGGTTGCGGGGAAGATCGGGCAGGACTATAAGAGCTCAACTTAACTTGAGGTCAACACGCATGGCGGTGGACAACACGCGAATGCTCACAGTGGGTGAAGTGGCCAAACGCAGTGGCGTGGCGGTGTCTGCGCTGCATTTCTACGAAACCAAGGGGCTGATCGCCAGCGTCCGTACGGCGGGCAACCAGCGCCGCTACCCCTCACTGGTGCTGCGTACACTGGCGATTATCAAAGTGGCACAGCGCACCGGTATTCCGCTGGAGGACATCAAGCAGGCATTCAGCCGTTATGCGCCCAACAGCAAGCTTACGGCGGCGCAGTGGGGCGAGATGTCCACGGCCTGGCGCGAAGACCTCAATGCCCGCATCCGCACGCTGGAGGCGTTGCGCGACAGCCTGGACAACTGCATTGGTTGCGGTTGCCTGTCACTGGAGGACTGCCCGCTGCGTAACCCCGAGGATGTGCTGGCCAAGGAAGGTAGCGGGGCGCGAATTCTTGAGAAGAAGGCCCGCTAGCCTCGCCCTCTCAAGCCAGGTGCGATCCCTTGTAGGAGCGGCCTTGTGTCGCGATCGGGCTGCAGGGCAGCCCCGGCAATGTGTGCGTCGTTGCTGAGATCCTGGGGCCGCTTTGCGGCCCGATCGCGACACAAGGCCGCTCCTACAGGGACCGCGTGGCCTGACGGTAATAAGCAATCGCTTGGAACCATTGCGGCCTGCCAACGCCCTAAGCCTGTGCTGTTAACCCTAGCCGCTCACAGGAAGGAACTAAGCCATCATGAAACGCGAACAGATCGAAGGTGTTGCAGAGAACCTTGCAGGCAAGGCGCAGAGCGCTGTCGGCCGGCTGGTCGAAGACCCCTCGCTGGAAGCCGAAGGCGATGCGCGTCAGGCTGCAGGCCAGGTGACCAAGACCTATGGGGATGCCCTGGACACGGTGTCTTCGTTCGTCAAGGAAAAACCTATCGCCGCGCTGGCAATCACCGCCGCTGTCACACTGGTGATTTCTCGCCTACTGCGCCGTTGACCCAGGGCGCAGCAGCCGGTTCAGGGCCGGACATGTGGTCCGGCCTGCACCCTCACCAGATGGCGATATCGTAGGTAAGGTACAAGCGATTGCTGTCGCGCCCGCGGGCAAAATCCGAACGATAGATATAGTTGCGCAGCTTCACACCCAAACCTTTCAGCGGCCCGCCCTGCACCACGTAGGCAAGCTCGGCGTCACGTTCCCACTCCTTGATGCCCTCGGCACCCGAGCAGCCATTATCGCCACTCAGGTATCGCGCCATGAAGGTCAGGCCCGGCACGCCTGCTGCCGCAAAGTTGTAGGCGTAGCTTGCCATCCAGGTCTTTTCTTCTTCCTCGATGAACTTGCCGATGCCGACGTTGCTGAACGAATACACCGTCGCACCGCTGATGTAAGGCAACCCTGCCTCACCGCCGAGCACCTGGTAGCCGGCACCGAGGGTATGGCCCGAATGGGCATAGGCCATCTGCCCGCTGAACATGTCGTTGTCGATTGCGCCGCCCTGGGCGGCACCGCTGTCGCGGCTCTTGAAATAGCGCAGGTCAGTGCTCAACACACCACCCGCCAGCGGCAGTTCGTGTACCAGGCCGGCGAAGTCCTGCCGGTAGAAGTGCTCGAGCTGGCCATGGAAGTAGCTCAGGCGCAGTTGTTTGCTGACGGCATAATCGGCGCCGGCGAAGTTGAAGTCACCGGACCTGCCGCCCGCGTACCCATCCAGGTACAGGCCGGTGCTGTCCGATGAATCACGCTGTTTGAAGCGGTCCAGGTGGCCCGCTGTCAGTGTCAGCCCGTCGATATCCGTACTGGTCAGCTGGGTACCCTCGTACGTCTGCGGCAACAGCCGCGCGTCGTTGTAGACCAGCACCGGCGTTTTCGGCAGCAAGGTACCGTGCTTGACCACAGTCTGCCCGACGCGGGCCTTGGCCGTTACCCCGGCGCTGGCAAATTCGTCCGCCGCACGGCCGTCGTCATGAACCGGCAGCAGCCCGGTGCCGCTGCGCCCACGACCAGAGTCCAGCCTGACACCCACCAGCCCGAGGGCGTCCAGCCCCACGCCCAATGCGCCGGGCGTGAATCCGGATTGGTAGTCCAGCAGAAAACCCTGTGCCCACTCCACCCGTTCGCTTTTGGCGCTAGCGGCAGCACGTGCACTCATGCCGTGTTCGTCGCGGAAATTCTCGTTGAAGTAGACGTTGCGTAGTTGAAGCTTGAGCTTGCTGTCATCGACGAAACCGGCAGCGCCGGCAACAGGCAGCCAGCCGCAGAGCAGGCCACACGTGGCCCCACGGAACACAGCACGGGACATGATCGGTACTCTTGTTGTTGTTTTCAGGATGCACAAGGTGCCGGGCGCCGGGCAGCGCCCGTAACGCTCAGACGAAGAAGGACAAGGCCCCTGTGAGCAAAGCCAGTGCAGTGATCACCAGCGAGGTGAGCACGGCCCACTTGAAGGTCGCCTTCTGGAAGTCACCGATGTCGCGGTCGACCATGCCGACCAGCAGCAACGTCGACGCCACCAGCGGGCTCATCAGGTGCACCGGCTGGCCGAGCACCGAGGCGCGGGCAATTTCCAGCGGGTCGATGCCGTAAGCCGCTGCGGCGTTGGCCAGGATCGGCACCACGCCAAAGTAATAGGCGTCGTTGGACAGCACGAAGGTCAGTGGCATGCTGGTCAGCGCCACCACCAACGGGAACCAGTGGCTCCATTCTTCGGGAATCCAGTCCACCAGGGTTTGCGCCAGGGCGTCGACCATCTTGGTACCCGAGAAGATCCCGGCAAAGATACCCGCGGCGAACACCAGCAGCACCACCGTCATGGCGTTACCCGAGTGCGCCAGAATGCGCGCCTTCTGCAGTTCCAGCTGTGGGTAGTTGATCATCAACGCGGCGACGAAGCCGATCATGAACAGGATGGCGGCATGCATCAGCCCCATTACCAGCGCAGTCATGACGGCGATGACCAGCAACAGGTTCACATAGGCCAGGCGCGGGCGCTTGTACGGGTTGTCGCCGAGGATTTCCTTGATGTAGCAGTTGCCGCCACCGGACTCCAGGGCGATGTTGCCGATGCGGCGGCGTTCGGTGCGCCCCAGCAGGAAGGCCGTGAACACCACCCAGGCCGCACCGCCAATCATGGTCGGCAGCATCGGGATGAAGTACTCGCTGGCGTCCAGCCCAAGCGCGGCAATGGCCCGCGTGGCCGGCCCGCCCCACGGGCTCAGGCCGCTCATGATGCTTAGCGACAGCATCGACACCGTGGCCAGAATCATCGGGTTCATGCCGATACGCTTGTAGAGCGGCAGCATGGCGGCACAGGTGATCATGTAGGTGGTCGTGCCATCGCCGTCCAGTGCCACCAGAAGTGACAGCAGTGCAGTGCCGATGGCGATCTTGACCGGGTCGCCATTTACCCGCTTGAGGATCTTGCGGATCAGCGGGTCGAACAGGCCGGCATCGATCATCAGGCCAAAGAACAGGATGGCAAACAGCAGCAGCGCTGCCGATGGCGCAACCATTTTCAGGCCTTCGAGCATCATCTTGCCCAGTTCGGGGGCAAAGCCGCCGATGACGGCGAACACGATCGGGACAACGGTCAGCGCAACGATAGGCGACAGGCGCTTGCTCATGATCAGGTAGGTGAAGGTCACCACCATGATCAGGCCCAGGAGTGCGAGCATGGTCTTTCTCTCTTGTTTTTATTGTGCGTGGCCGCCCGCCGGGCAGGCAGCCTCCAACCCCACTCGGCATCGCTGCGACGCTGAGTGGAATTTTAAGTCAATGTTCAGTAGTACGAAGGGCGTTCAGCCCTGGCGGTGCGGCTCGGCGGGCCAAGTGGCCTGGCCAGGTGTAGCGCAATCCGGCTGTACCGGTTGTTCACCGTTGAGTGTGCGCAGCAGCGTATCCCGCTCACAGGCATTCTCGGACAGCGAGATCACCACGGTGGCAACTGCATTGCTGGCAAGGCTGGTCAGGGCGCGGGCTTCAGACATGAAGCGGTCGACGCCGATCAGCAGCGCCAGGCCGGCCAGAGGGATGTCGTGAATCACAGTCAGGGTCGAGGCCAGGGCGACGAAACCACTGCCTGTCACCCCGGCGGCGCCTTTGGACGACAGCAACATGATCGCCAGCATGGTCAGCGTCTGTCCCAGGGTGATGTCGATGTTGCAGGCCTGGGCGATGAAGATGGCCGCCAGCGACAGGTAGATGGCTGTGCCGTCGAGGTTGAACGAGTAACCGGTTGGCAACACCAGGCCTACCACACCTTTCTTGCAGCCCAGCTTTTCGAGCTTTTCCAGCATGCGCGGCAGCACCGGCTCGGTGGACGAAGTACCCAGCACCACCAGGAACTCCTCGCGAAAATAGCGCAGCAGTTTCCACAGGCTGAAACCATGGGCACGGCAGATGCCACCCAGTACGACCAGTACGAAGAACGCACAGGCGATGTACAGCGTACCCACCAGCTTGGCCAGGGCACCGAGCGAGGTGATGCCGTACTGCCCGACGGTAAAAGCCAGCGCACCAAAGGCACCCACCGGCGCAAAGCGCATCAGGTAGCCAAAAATGCGGAACACCATGGTCGAGGCAGACTCCAGCACATCCAGCACTGGCTTGCCCTTGTCCCCCATCGACGACAGGGCGAAGCCGCTGAGCACGGCAATGAACAGCACCGGCAACACTTCACCCTTGTTGAAGGCGCCAATGAAGGTATCGGGAATGATGTGCATGAAGAAGTCGACCACGCCCAGCTTGGCTGCCGACGCGGTGTACTGGCTGAGGCCTTCGGTGCTGAGGGTGGCGGGGTCGATGTTCATGCCCACACCCGGCTTGAACAGGTAAACCGCCGCCAGGCCAATCACCAGGCTCACCACCGTCAGGCCCAGGAACAACAGCAACGTCTTGCTCATCAGGCGCCCCAGCGAGCGCTTGTCGGTCATCCCGGCGATGCCGGTGACAATGGTGCAGAACACCACCGGGGCGATCATCATCTTGATCAGCTTGATGAAGGCGTCGCCCAAGGGCTTGAGCGCAACGGCCTGTTGCGCCCAGAAGTGGCCGACCAATACGCCCAGCAGGACGGCGCAAAGGATCTGGAAATACAGCGATTTGGCGAGTTTCATGGGGCATCACCATTGTTGAAATTGTGCGGATGCGCTTGGTGCATGTATGAAGCAGGCGGCATGCCGCCTTTGACTACCCTGCCAGCCTGCGCAAGGTAGGGGCGTAGACAAAGCCTGAGAAGAGCCGCCGAGCGGTTCGTACCACCGAAACCTGGGTTGTCTTGCCGTCGGCAGCACTGCGCGACAGCGCCACATCGATACCGCCGCTCGGGTGCTCCAGGCGCACGTCGGTCAACTGCCGGGCGCCCTCGCCAAGCAGGTCGCCAATTACCGTACCGAGGCTGACGCAGGCAGTCGCCAGCCCTACCGCCCCGGTGATGGCCAACGCACGGTGACAGTTGTGCGGCATGAAGTAACGCACCTGCAATGTGCCGTCGTAGCGTGGCGCAGACACCAGCACCGGCTTGGGGATTACCATGCCACTGACGTCGCCAAGGCCCATGGCCCTGCCAGCTTTCAGGCGCAGTGCTTCAAGGCGCTTGAGCAGTTTTTCATTGGCGTCGAGTTCTGCAGGGGTTTCCGATCCGGTCACCCCCAGTTGACTGGCCTGCACGACCATCATGGGCATGGCCATGTCGATGCAGGTTACCGGTACGCCATCGATCACATCCGTGGCCTTGCCGGTGGGGAACAGCTTGCCGGTCTTGCTGCCCACGGCATCGAGAAAGGTCAGGTGCACCGGGGCGGCAGTGCCCGGTACGCCATCGATTGCCGTGCGGCCTTCGTAGCGCACGATACCGCCGGGGGTTTCCACCAGCGAATTGACCAAGGTACCGGTGTTCAGGTTACGGATGCGGACCAAGGTCTTGCCATCCTGCCCTTTGACCAGGCCTTGCTCGATGGCGAACGGGCCCACGGCGCACAGCATGTTGCCGCAATTGGGCGCGGTGTCGACACGGCGCTGGGCAACCATCACCTGAACGAACAGGTAATCGACATCAGCCTCGGGGTGCAACGAAGGGCTGACGATCGCCACCTTGCTGGTTTGCGGGCTGCCGCCACCGATGCCATCGATTTCCAGCTCATGGCCAGAGCCCATCAGGTTGATCAGCAACTCGTCACGTTCGACCACATTGGCAGGCAGGTCCCAGGCGTGGAAGAACGGCCCTTTCGAGGTACCACCGCGCATGAGTACGCAAGGAATACGTTGCATGATTTTGCACTCTTGTTGATCAATGGACATCATTGATGCTGTGAGCAAAAGAGTGACAGGCCTGGATAAATCAATCCAATGCAAATATCGTAGCCATTATTGCGATTCAAACATCAATCAAACACGGCGACAGTAGCGGGTTTTCTTATGGAATATGAGCTGCAAGACATCAGATCTTTCGTGAAAATCGCCGAACTCGGCAGTTTCCACGAAGCCGCCGAAGCACTTCACCTTTCCCAGCCGGCCTTGAGCCGGCGGATCAAGAAGCTGGAGGAAGGCCTGGGCACCTCGCTACTGGAGCGCACCACCCGCCGGGTCAGCCTGACCAGCGTGGGCCGCGACTTCCTGCCCAAGGCCAGGCGCCTGCTGGATGATTTTGAAGACTCGATCCTCAGCATTCGCGAGCTGGCCGAGCGCCAGACCGGCCAGGTTACCCTTGCTTGCATCCCCACCGCAGCGTTCTACTTCCTGCCGTCGGTGATCCGCGATTACAACGAGCAATACCCGAAAATCCGCATTCGCCTGCTGGACCTTAGCGCCAACGACGGGCTCGAAGCCGTGCTGCGCGGCGAGGCCGATTTCGGCATCAACATGATGAGCGGCCAGCACCCGGACATCGAGTTTGTCACACTGGTGCAAGAGCACTTTGTGCTGGCCTGCAGGCGCGACCACCCACTGGCGAACCGGGCCTCCGTTACCTGGACGGAACTGGCTGACTACCGCCTGATCGGCGTCGGCCGCCTGAGCGGCAACCGCATGCTACTGGACCACGCGTTGTCCGGGCTCAACCTGCGACCCAAATGGTTCTACGAAGTGCAACACCTGTCCACGTCGCTGGGCATGGTCGAGGCCGGGCTGGGTGTGTCCGCCATGCCCAGCCTGGCCATGCCCGACGCCGACCACCCGACGCTGGTCAGCGTGCCGCTGATCGAGCCGCAGGTTAGCCGCACGCTGGGGTTGGTATACCGGCGCGGCGCATCGTTGTCGCCTGCGGCGGAGAAGTTCGTTTCGATCTTGCTGGAGAAATGGACCAATCGCTGAGGCTTGGCCCACCCTGCCGCTGCCTCATCTGTGACCACCCACAGGTTCCGCGTTGAGTGCAGGGATACGCTATCCCTGTGGGAGCAGGCATGCCCACGCAGCCTCAGTCGTTCTTGCCCAGCATGTACTGGTCAAAATGCTCGATATGCTCGTCAAGGTTGTCCTCGAGCATCATCCGGTACTGCTCACAGAAGTACTTCAGAATCTCTTCCCGCGCGGCGCCAAGCTCGGCGCCGCTCTTGAAGCTGCGGGCGCTCATCCAGGCGCTGAAGCGGGCGGCACCGAAGGTCAGCGAGGCGCTTACCTTGCCCAGGTCTTCGAACTTTTCGATCTGCTGGTTCGCCAGTTCGATGTGCGCATCGGCACGGTCATAAAAAGCCTGGTCGGTAGCTTGGGTCATTGCGGTTCACCTTGTTGCGGGATTGGAGCGGGAGGCCAAGCCTTGCATGTCGCGGCGCATACGTGCAAGGCTGAAAAAGGATCACCCATGACGAAAAAGGACGCAAACCACCTTATGCTTGGAATCACACGTATCCATCGCTATTTGCGCCCACTGCCTGCAAAACCGACTGCAGCCAGTGGGCGTGACCTCAAGGCCAAACGCGCCGCCCGCCTCGCTTCAAAGGTTGCAAACCTCCTCTGCACTCCCCGCTCTGCCCCGCCTTATCTCTGTGTCACGCCTGAGCGTGCACCTGACAAACGCGTGCCCCCGACCTGACTGCCGACGCTGCAGTTCACACGCCGTACTCGCTTGCTACAGGCGAGATGTCCGACGCACCCACGGGGGCAACACTCGATGCTTTTCTTCCAAGGTAAACAGCTTCTCAGCGCCATCTTCGATATGGATGGCACCCTCTTCGACACCGAACGCTTGCGCTTCAAGACACTCAAGCAAGCCTCTCTTGAAATCTTCGGCAAAGCGCTGAGCGAGGACACTTTGATCGGCTCGCTGGGTTTGAGCGCGAAAAAAGCCGAGGCCCTGGCCAAGGCGCATAACGGTGAAGACTTCCCATACACCGAGATCCGCAAACGCGCGGATGAACTTGAGCTGGCGTACGTGCGCAATCACGGCGTACCGATCAAGGCCGGCCTGCTGGAGGTACTGGAACGCCTGCGCAAATCGGGCTTGACCATGGCGGTGGCCACGTCCAGTCGCCGTGCCATTGCCGAGGAATACCTGATCAACGCCAACGTGCTGAAGTACTTCGACATCACCGTCTGTGGCGATGAAGTCAGCCAGGGCAAACCCCACCCCGAGATTTTCCTGAAAGCTGCCCGCGCGCTCAATTGCGAGCCTGGCCAATGCTTCATGGTCGAAGATTCGGAGAACGGCATGCTGTCGGCCATCCGTGCTGAAGGCCAGGCGATACTGATCGAGGACATCAAACCGCCTGCCCCAGAAATCAAGGCGGCCGCGCTCAAGGCCTACCGCAGCATGACCGAGTTCCTGGCCGACTTGAGCGAGTGCGTTCCCGACCTGGGCATGCCCGAACTGAACGAAAGCTTCCCGGCCTCCATGAACCAGTTCCGCGTGGGCATTCATGGTTTCGGCGCCATCGGGGGTGGCTACCTGACGCAGGTCTTTTCCCATTGGGATGGCTACACCCGGCCTTGTGAAATCATCGCCGCGACGCGCTCGCGCATGCTGCGCGAAAGCGTCAATGCCTTCGGCCGCTACAGCGTGCGCTATGGGGCTACATCGTTCGACCAGACCATCGACAACGTGCGCATGATCGACCTGGACGATGACGACGCGGTAATCGGCATGTACACCACGGCCGAAATCATCGGCCTGAGCCTGCCCGAGCAGGCCATCCGCAACCAGGCGAAGGTGATTGCCAAAGGGCTGCTGCAACGTTTCGAACGACGTGGCCGTGAGCTTACGTTGCTGATCGTGCTTAACAAGGTGGGCGGCGCCGCGTTCGTGCGCCGCCATGTGCAAGCGGAGTTGGCCTTGCTGTGCCCGCCAGCCATCGGCAAGCAAGTGCTGGAAAAGACCCATTTCGCCGAAACGGTGGTCAGCCGCATCGTCTCCAAGCTCAGCAACGACGCACTGGTGCGGCAACTGCGCATCAAGTCGCAGATGTTCCAGAACAGCCTGGAAGACGAGCCGGCAGTTGCCACAAAGGCATCGACGCCAGTGCCTGAATACGAACGCCTGATCGGGCGCTTCAGGCCCTTTGCCCAGCCCAGCAGCGCAATGAGCCAGCTGCACCTGATCCTGTTCAACAGCGAGCCCGACATGCCGCTGTATGTAGAGCACGGCAGCGACCTGCTCGAACGCCTGCGCCAGGTGAAGACGGTGCCTGACATTGCCCAGATCCAGGTCATCAAGAACCGCCTGTGGAACGGCCCGCACGCCATCGTTGCCTGGTACGCCAGCCTGCTGGGCCATGACTCGGTAGGCCAAGGCATGGGCGACGCGCGCGTATGCGAGCTGGCCGAGCGCCTGATTCGCCAGGAAGTCGGCCCCGCACTGGTGGCGGAGTACCCGCAAATGGCAGAGGTGGTCAGCCGTTTTGCCGATACCTTCCTGGAGCGCTGTAAAACCTCGTTCAAAGACCCTTGCGCCCGGGTGGGACGCGACCCGTTGCGCAAGCTACAACGCAACGAACGCATCCTCAGCAGCATCGACCTTGCCCGCAAGCAGGGTATTGAAACCCCGGCGCTGGCCTTTGGCGCCGCCCTGGCCATTCACCATGCCCTGCGCTGCAAGGACGACAAAGCGCTGGAGGCCCAGGCCATCAGGCAGGTTTACAGGGACAACGGCGCCAGTGTCGAGGCTGTGCTTACCCATGACGTTGACTGTAATGGCAAGCGTTTTCCTGGGCTGGACCCGATCACGGACGCGCAGCTGATCAGCGCCATTTCAGACGCTTTCCGGCAGTACCCGCAAAGGGATGTAGCAAACCGCCTGGACGACCTTTGCATAGGCGCTTGAACCATTGACGCCGCAGCAACGGGCTATGCCCTGTAGGTGCGGGTTCACCTGCGAAGTATCCAACGTGGCAGATGACACCGGCTTTGCCGGTGTTTTCGCGCATCAGGGCCTTATCTTTACAAAAACAAGCTCTGGGTCACCTTCGTCCAAGTTTTCAACCTGACCACTGCCGATAAAACCGCACTTTGCAAGCAGCGCCTGCATCGGCAGGTTCGACGCGTTGGTCGAGGTGAACAACTTGGTACCAAAGGACCGGGATTCCAGCCCACGCAGAATGGCTGCGCCTACGCCACGGCGACGCGCCGAATCCCCTACCACCACCAGCGCAATGAAGTCCTGCCCGAAAAACGACTTGTCCAGTACGCCATAACCCAAGAGCACCGCAGTGTTGGCAGCGTCCGTTGCCGCCCAGCAATGGCCGCAGGCTACCGAGTGGGCAATGAATGCCCGCCGGCTTTCTTCGCGCTGCGCAATAACATCCAGCGCAAAGAGTGCATCGAGGTCGGCTTCGCAAGCGAGCCGCACGTGTAAATCCAGAAACATGCTTAGACCGTATCGAGGGTTGGATCTGCTCATGGTACTCGCCTGCCACGACCGGTTCATGGTTATGAGGGCAGCAAGCTTGCGAGCATGAGGTTGCAAAGCTGTCACGCGGAGGTGTCACGCAAAGCTTGAAAATGACACAAGGTGTCATTAAGATCGCCAAGTGTCCTGGAAACACCCCTGGTCACTCAGCCTTTCATCAAGCAGGTACCGCCCATGACGACCACCATGCACACCCCCAAGGACCAGTTGGTCAAACTCGCCCAGCAGCAGATGCTGACGGCGCTGGCCGACAATACCTACACCGCCCGGCAAAAACTTGCCCTCACCTGCCGCATCCTCTTCGACGGCGGCCACGACTCTGGCCTGGCCGGACAGATCACCGCGCGCGCCCAGGAACCTGGCACTTATTACACCCAACAACTGGGCCTGGGCTTCGACGAAATTGCCGCCTCCAACCTGCTGGTGGTGGACGAAGACCTCACCGTGCTGCAAGGCCGTGGCATGGCCAACCCGGCCAACCGCTTCCACAGTTGGCTGTACCGCGCCCGCCCCGACGTCAACTGCATCATCCACACCCACCCGCTGCACAGCGCGGCCCTGTCGATGCTGGAAGTGCCGCTGGCCATCTCGCACATGGACCTGTGCCCGTTGTTCGACGACTGCGCATTCCTCAAGGAGTGGCCCGGCGTGCCGGTGGGCAACGAAGAAGGCGAAATCATCGCGAAGGCGATTGGCGATAAGCGCGCGATCCTGCTTTCTCACCACGGTTTGCTGATTGCCGGTGGTTCGATCGAAGAAGCCTGCGTGCTCGCCCTGCTGTTCGAGCGCGCGGCAAAGATGCAACTGCTGGCCATGGGCGCCGGTGACATCCGCCCCATCCCCGAAGCACTGGGCAAAGAAGCCCACGACTGGATCTCCACCCCCAAACGTCATGGTGCCGCGTTCAGCTACTACGCGCGCCGTGCCTTGCGTGCCCATGGCGACTGCCTGGGCTGATCGAAGCTGTACTCTTTCCTCAACAACGGCAAAGGTGCCTGGTCATGTCTACTTCTGTAATTCGCGGCGTCATCGGCTACACCATCACTCCCTTCACCGCAGACGGCACACTCGACCTGGATGCCCTGGGCATGTCCATCGATAGCCTGATCGCAGGCGGTGTGCATGCCATCGCACCGCTGGGCAGCACCGGCGAAGGGGCCTACTTGTCCGACAGCGAATGGGAAACCGTGGTGCGCTTCAGCCAGGCACGCATTGCCGGGCGCGTGCCAAGCGTGGTCAGCGTGTCCGACCTGACCACCGCGCGCACCGTGCAGCGCGCCCGCCTGGCACAGGCCTGCGGCGCTACCGCTGTGATGGTGCTGCCCATCTCGTACTGGAAACTCACCGAAGCGGAAGTGATTGCCCACTACAAAGCAGTCGGCGCGGCCATCGACATCCCGATCATGCTCTACAACAACCCGGGCACCAGCGGCACCGACCTGTCGGTGGAACTGATCCTGCGCATCCTTGGCGAAGTACCCAATGTGACCATGGTCAAGGAAAGCACCGGCGACATTCAGCGCATGCACCGCCTGTTCAAAGCCACCGATGGGCAGGTGGCGTTCTACAACGGTTGCAACCCGCTCACCCTGGAAGCCCTGGTGGCCGGCGCAACGGGTTGGTGTACCGCCGCGCCCAACCTGATCCCGGCACTGAACCTGGCGCTGTGGGACGCCGTACAGCACGGTGAGCTGGCCGAAGCCCGCACGCTGTTCTACCGCCAGTACGAGCTGCTGGAGTACATCACCCGCCGTGGCCTGCCCACCACCATCAAGGCCGGCCTGAAAATGCTCGGCCAGGATGTCGGCGCGCCGCGCCTGCCCCTGCAACCGCTGGATGGACAGGGCAGCACTTACCTGAAAAGCCTGCTGGTAGCGCTGGCCAACTGACCCTCAAACCTGCCCGGCAGCCAGTCGCTGACGGGCAGCGTACTTCTGCAGCACCTGACCATTACCAGAGGCCATCATGGACGCGCCTGCACAAAGCTCTGCAACCCCGTTAAAGCTGACAGACATCCTTCACCCGGTGATAGCCGGGTTCGTTTCGGTCATCGTCAACTACGGCGGTACATTCATCCTGGTGTTCCAGGCGGCCAAAGTGGCCGGGCTGAGCCCGGAACTGACGTCATCGTGGGTCTGGGCAGTGTCGATCGGCGTCGGCCTCAGCGGCCTGGCGCTATCCTGGTACAGCCGCGAACCGATCATCACGGCCTGGTCCACGCCAGCCGCCGCGTTCCTGGTCACCGCCCTGGCCAATGTGCCTTATAGCGAGGCCGTAGGTGCGTACCTGCTGTCAGCCGCAGGCTTCGTGGTGCTGGGGCTGAGCGGGTGGTTCGAGCGCCTGGTCCGGCTCGTTCCGGGCGGCATTGCCGCCGGCCTGCTGGCGGGCATCCTGTTGCAGTTCGGCATTGGCGCCTTCGCCAGCCTGTCGGTCGACCCCGCCCTGGCCGGGCTGCTGATTGCAGCCTATGTGGCATTCAAGCGCTTCACCGCCCGTTACGCCGTGGTCGCCATTCTGTTACTGGGCCTGGGCTACCTGTTGCTACAGGGGCACGTGGGCCTGACAACCTTACGGCTGGAGTTCGCCTCACCGGTGTTCACCGCACCCACGTTCTCCGTCAATGCCGCCCTCAGCGTGGCCCTGCCACTGTTCCTGATCACCCTCACGGGGCAGTACATGCCTGGCATGCTGGTGCTGCGCAATGACGGCTTCAAGACCAGCGCCAGCCCGATCGTCGCGGTCACTGGCCTGGGTTCGTTGCTGATGGCCCCTTTCGGCTCACACGCCTTCAACATCGCCGCTATCACGGCGGCCATCTGCACCGGCAAGGAAGCCCATGAAGACCCGAGCAAGCGCTGGGTGGCGGGGATCGCTGCCGGTGTCTGCTACATCCTCGTGGGGGTGTTCGGCGTCACCCTGGCGAGTGTGTTCATGGCCCTGCCCGCCACCTTCATCACCACCCTGGCAGGCCTTGCACTACTGGGCACCATCGGCGCCAGCCTGGCCAGCGCAATGGCCGATGCCCGCTCACGCGAGGCCGCACTGATCACCTTCCTGGCAGCGGCTGCGAATATCAGCCTGCTCGGCATTGGCGGGGCCTTTTGGGGCTTGGTGATTGGCCTGCTGGCCCATGCTGCGCTGAACGGTCGCCTGCCCGGCTTCGGCGGCGCCTCCCGCTAACCGGGCTTCCACCTCCTTGCTGTGCGCCAAAGGCGCACGCCGTTCGACAGGTATCGACATGCCCCAAGCTGGCCCCAAGCTACTCACTCAAATTGCTGCCGTGCACTTCGTCAGCCATGTACACATCATGCTGATCCCGGCGCTACTGCCCGTGCTGCCTGGCCTGCTGGGGGTGGGCTTCGTCGAGCTCGGCGTAGCCCTGGCGGTGTTCAACATCGTTTCGGCCCTGGTACAGGCCCCGCTGGGTTATGCCGTCGACCACTATGGAGCGCGTAAAGTGCTCAAGGCCGGGCTGTTGCTGGGCAGCCTCAGCTTCCTGCTGCTGGCGGCCAGCCCCAGTCACGCGGTATTGCTGGTGGCAATGGCCATGGCCGGCCTGGCCAATGGCGTGTATCACCCGGCAGACTATGCACTGCTGGCCAATGGCATCGAGCCGGCACGCCTGGGGCGGTCGTTCTCTGTTCATACCTTCGCCGGCTTCCTCGGCTCGGCGGTTACGCCGGCACTTTTCCTCGGCATCGCCACCGTGTTCGGCACACCGGCAGCCCTGGCGGTGGGCGCGGTGTTCGGGGTAGCTGCGCTGCTGCTGATATCGATACCGGGCAGTGGCGTGTACCAGGCCGCCAGGCCTTGCAACAAAGAAGGCGCAGGCCTGGCGCCAACAACAGGCCGCCTGCGCGTGTTCACACCGATGATCGGCGTGCTGACGGTGTTGTTCATCCTGCTCAACCTGAGCACCAGTGCCATCGAGAAGTTTTCCGTAGCCGCCCTGATTCAGGGCCAAGGCCTGACACTGGCCTGGGCCAACACCGCACTCACCGCTTTCCTGCTGTGCAGCGCTGCCGGTGTACTGTGCGGTGGCGCCTTGGCCGACCGTACCCGGCGCCACGGTCTGGTGGCGGCGCTGGCCTTCGCACTGGCAGCGGCACTGACCGCGCTGGTGGCCCTGGGGCTGCTGCAGGGCTGGGCACTGGTGGTTGTATTGGGCGCCATTGGCCTGCTGACCGGGGTCATCGCCCCATCGCGGGACATGCTGGTCAAGGCGGCGGCGCCGCCAGGTGCCGAGGGCAAAACCTTCGGGCTGGTGTCGACCGGGTTCAACATCGGCGGCGCCCTCGGGCCGGTGGCGTTCGGCTGGATGCTCGACCAGCACCTGCCCAACGGGGTTTTCATCGCATCGGTCATGTTCATGCTGCTGACGGTGCTGCTGACGCTGGCGCAGGAGGCGTACCTGGCCAGGGCCCGCAACGCTGAACGACTGGCGCGCACCCTGTAGAAGCAGCCTTGCCCAGTCATTTCGATGGCTCAGTGTGCCGGGTTCGCATGCACCACTCGCCCGCCTGCCCCCGGCCGATTGACGAACAGCACATCCAGCACACTGTTGCGCAAGCCCTTCAGTGCATTCCAATTCGCCGACGCATGCACGTACTTCTCGCGCAACAGCTGCTGCTCTTGCTCACTCAACCCCAGCTGGGTAACTTCTCCAAGGGCAAACGCATGCAACTTGCGGCTAATCGCCAGCAATTCATCCGGCACCCCATGTTCAGCCTGCCCGCCCAACGGCGCAAACGGCACGCCAGCCCGTACCGCCAACGCCCGCATCACGCTCAAGTACACCCGGGACAACTGCCCCGCCACCTGCCGCTCGCGGTACACCGCTGCGTACACCTGCTTTTGCGCCTCATCCGGTCGGCCGCCGGCAATCGGCTCCTCCCAGGTCGTTACTTGCGGCCTGGGTTCGCCCATATTGGCAAACGCCGAAGCCAGCAAGGCACTTGCCGTGGCATGCACGCGGCTCTGCTCGGCACGCATACCCACCGGCACACGCTGTGACTGCGGCTTGCACAGCAGTACCTGTTCCAACGTGGTTTCCGGGTACCCACCCCCTATATTCGAGTGCACGCCCGGCAGCACGATGTCGTGACCACTGCACACCAGCGGGAAGTTGTGCCGCAGCTCGTCCCCCGCCACCAGTTGCACCACCTGTCGGGCTATACCCGCAGCCAGCCCCAGGCGCAGGTTGCCATGGCGGCCGTTGGCGGGATCGAAGTCACCCTGCAACGGCGCGATGATCGCCGCTACGGTGTCGAACAGGCCGATAAAGTTGATCGAGGCTTCACACACCACCGGCAACACCCCGCCCGCGCCATCGTTCAGCAGGTTGGCCAGGTGCCGCACCGCCGCCGCTCCGCGGCTGAACCCGAACAGATCGAACTCGACCCGCTCCAGCAGTGCCTGCGGATGCGCCCGCTGCCACACCTGCAGTTGCTCGGCCATGCCCTGCAAAGCCTCGGCAACCCGCGCCTCGGCCCCCGTACGCCCACGCCCGGTGGCAGAGGCGTAGACATGGTCGGCTTCACCGGCCAGGGTGCCCACGCCCTCCACATATTGTTTCAAAAACGCCTGCGGGCCATTGGCATTGGCTGCATCTGCCGGATACAACGCATGCAAAAGGGCCACATTGCTCAAGGCATTGCCATAACTGCAGCCCTTGCTGCCCTGCTCATCCATCGCCGTGGCATTGTGCTGGTTGTTACCAGTGCCATCGAAGAACACGCCAAAACGCAGGGTGACCGGCGTTGGGGTTGGCGTGCTGCCGCTGCTCATTTTCATCATCGTGCCTTCTGCTTGCCCAAAAAGCACAAGCAGGCGCCAGCACACCGGCGCGGAACATCAGGCAATGGCCAGCCATACGTAAGACATTTCTGTAGCAGCACACCCCAGCGCGAAGATAAATTTACCCGCCGCCATTAGTCGCCGCCCCCCGGATGGATTAAAGTATCAGCCCTTGCCAGGGCAGCTGCCTTCAGCCGCCTCAGGCCCCCTACCAGGAACCGTCGCCGATGGAACACCGTGAAGCGCTGATCGCGCTGCGCACCTTTCTTTCTTCCCAGATCCTAGGCCAGGAGAAACTGGTCGAGCGGCTGTTGATCGTGCTGCTGGCCGACGGCCACATGCTGGTCGAAGGTGCCCCGGGCCTGGCCAAGACCAAAGCCATCAAAGAACTCGCCGAAGGCATCGAGGCACAGTTCCATCGCATCCAGTTCACCCCCGACCTGCTTCCGGCCGACATCACCGGCACAGAAATCTACCGCCCGGAAACCGGCAGTTTCGTGTTCCAGCAAGGGCCGATCTTCCATAACCTGGTGCTGGCCGACGAAATCAACCGTGCCCCGGCCAAGGTGCAGTCCGCGCTGCTCGAAGCCATGGCCGAGCGCCAGGTCAGCGTGGGCCGCAGCACTTACGACCTGTCGCCACTGTTCCTGGTCATGGCCACGCAGAACCCGATCGAGCAGGAAGGCACCTACCCGCTGCCCGAAGCCCAGCTCGACCGCTTCCTGATGCACGTAAAAATCGGCTTCCCCGACGCAGCGGTAGAACGGCGCATCCTGGCGCAGGCCCGTGGCGAAGCCCTGGGCGGCGAGACCAAGCCCGAGCGCCGGGTCAGCCAACAGGCCATCTTTGCCGCGCGCAAGGAAATCCTTGGCCTGTACATGGCCGATGCGGTGGAGGAATACCTGGTGCAGTTGGTCATGGCCACCCGCACCCCGGCCAAGTTCGACACGGAACTTGCCGACTGGATCGCCTACGGCGCCAGCCCGCGCGGTTCCATTTCGCTGGACCGTTGCGCGCGTGCCCACGCCTGGCTGGCCGGGCGCGACTTCGTCAGCCCCGAGGACATCCAGGCCGTGCTGTTCGACGTGCTGCGCCACCGCATCATCCTCTCGTTCGAGGCCGAGGCGGCAGGGATCGACCAGGACCGCGTGGTCCAGCGCATCCTCGACGTCGTCGCCGTTGCCTGAGCCCATGCCCACTGCGCAGCTGACCGAACCTGGCATCCGCATCGGCCTTGCCGAGCTGATCGACATGCGCCACCGCGTGCGCGAAATCCAGCTGTTTTCCAAGCCCGGCCAGCGCAGCCCGCTGGTGGGCCTGCACCATTCCAAGCTGCGTGGGCGCGGCGTGGACTTCGACCAGGTGCGCGTGTACCAGGCCGGCGATGATGTGCGCAACATCGACTGGCGGGTCACTGCACGTACCCAGGAACCGCACACCAAGCTGTTCCACGAAGAGCGCGAGCGGCCAATCTTCATCCTCGTCGAACAAAGCCAGCGGCTGTTCTTCGGTTCGGGGCTGATGTTCAAATCGGTGCTGGCGGCCCAGGCCGCCGCACTGTTCGGCTGGGCCGCGCTGGGCCACAACGACCGCATCGGCGGCCTGGTGTTCGGCGACAACGAACACCACGAAATCAAACCCCGGCGCAGCAAACAAAGCCTGCTGCAATTGCTCAATCGCCTGGCCAAGGTCAACCAGTCGCTGCACACCGAGGCCACGCCCGGGGCCGACAGCCTCGGCCTGGCCCTGCGCCGTGCCCGCGAAGTGCTGCGCCCCGGCAGCCTGGCCATCGTGATCTGCGACGAACGCTCGCTCAGCGCCCAGGTGGAACAGCACCTGGCCATGCTCTCGCGGCATTGCGACCTGCTGTTGTTGCCGGTGTCCGACCCGCTCGACCATGCCCTGCCCGCCGCCGGCCTGCTGCGCTTCGCCCAGCGCAGCGCCCAGCTGGAGCTGGACACCCTCGACGCCAACCTTCGCCAGGCCTACCGCCAACAGGCCGAAGCACGCATCGAGCGCTGGGAGGTGCTGGCGCAAAAGCTGCGGGTGATACTGATGCCACTGAGCACGCAAAGCGAAATGATCGAGCAACTGCGCGAGTACCTGAACGCCCAGCGCCCACGGAGCGCGTCATGAACCCGCTCGATCAATTGCACCCGCTGATCGCTCCGGCACCGATCAGCCTGTGGCCACCGGCACCGGGCTGGTGGCTGCTACTGGCCGTGTTACCGCTGCTGGGCTGGGGCCTGTGGCGGCTGCGTCGCTGGCGCCCGGGCAAGCGCCGCATCGTGCGCGCCGAGCAACCTCTGGACCCGGTGCGCGTGGAAGCCCTGGCCGAGCTGGCCCGCCTGCCACGCCCGTACGACGGCGCCCCGGCGGGCGCCTGGCTGCAACAGATCAACGCCCTGCTCAAGCGCCTGTGCCGCAACCACTACCCAGGCGCCAATAGCCACACGCTCAACGGCCGCCAGTGGCTGGCATTTCTCGACAACCGTTGCCCGGCCGCCGGCCTGACCCGCTGGATGGTACTGGTCGAAGGCGCCTACAAACCCGAGTGCAAACTCGACGACAAGGCCATTGCCGGGCTCAGCCAAGCCGTCGAAACCTGGATCCGCAAGCATGTTTGAACTGGCCTGGCCGTGGGTCTTCGCCCTGTTGCCGCTGCCTTGGCTGGCGCGCCTGCTGCTGCCGGCCGCCGACAGTGGCGAGCCGGTACTCAAGGTAGGCTTCCTCAGTGAACTGGAAGGCCTGGCCGGGCGCCGTGCGCGGCTTAACCTGCCAACCTGGCGCCAGCAGGCGCCGTTCGTCGTCATCTGGCTGCTGCTGCTGTGCGCTGCTGCTCGCCCGCAATGGCTGGGCGAACCGGTGCCAGTGGCCGCCAGCGGCCGCGACCTGCTGGTAGCGGTGGACGTGTCCGGGTCGATGGACTTCCCCGACATGCAGTGGAAAAACGAAGACATCAGCCGCCTCGACCTGGTCAAAGCGCTGATGGGCGATTTTCTGCAAGACCGTGAAGGCGACCGCGTGGGGCTGATCCTGTTCGGCAGCCAGGCGTACTTGCAGGCGCCGCTCACCTTCGACCGACGCACCGTGCGCACCTTCCTCGACGAAGCGCAAATCGGTATCGCCGGCAAGAACACCGCCATCGGCGACGCCATTGGCCTGGCGGTCAAACGCCTGCGCCAACGCCCGGCTCAAAGCCGAGTGCTGGTACTGATCACCGACGGTGCCAACAACGGCGGGCAGATCCACCCACTGACCGCCGCCCGCCTGGCGGCCCAGGAAGGGGTACGCATCTACACCATCGGTATCGGCGCCAACCCCGAAGCCAGTGGCACCCCCGGCCTGCTCGGCCTCAACCCGAGCCTGGACCTGGACGAAGCCGCCCTCAAGGAAATTGCCGACATCACCCACGGTGCCTACTTCCGCGCCCATGACGGCGCCGAGCTGGACGCCATCGGCGACACCCTCGACCAGCTGGAGCCGGTGGCCCAGCAACCGACCCAAGCCCGCACTGCTCAGGCCCTGTACGCCTGGCCATTGGCCCTGGCGCTGCTGCTCAGCGTGCTACTGGTAGTGGCCGTGCAGTGGCCCGACAACCTGCTGCAACGCCTGCTGCGCAAGCCGCGTTTCCTGCAGCCGCACCCCGAATGGCGCCAGCGTTTGAAGCGCCTGCGCTTGAGGAGGCGGCGATGATCGACCTATGGCCGCAATGGCTGCGTCCGCTCTGGTTGCTGGCGGTGCCCCTGCTCGGCTGGCTGCTGTACAAGCTGTGGCACCGGCGCAAACGCGCCGGGCGCTGGCAGATGATTTTGCCGCCCGCCTTCCATGGCGTATTGCTGGGCGGTGGCAGCGGCAGCACCAGCAAATTGCCGTGGATAGCCCTGGGCCTGGCCTGGGCGCTGGTGATCCTGGCCTTGCTCGGGCCCAGCTGGCAGCGCGTGGAAGAAAGCCGCCAACGGCCGGCCGACCCACTGGTGATCCTGCTCGAACTGACCCCGCAGATGCTCGCCGAAGACAGCCCGCCCAACCGCCTGGAACAGGCCCGGCGCAAAATCCTCGACCTGCTTGAACACCGCCGCGACAGCCAGACGGCGCTGGTGGTGTATGCCGGGTCCGCGCACACCCTGGTGCCGCTGTCCGACGACCTGGCCACCACCCGCAACTTGCTCGAGGCCATCGACCCATCGATCATGCCCAAACCCGGCCAACGCGCCGACCTGGCCGTGCAAAAAGGCCTGGCGCTGCTGGCCCAGAGCGGGCTCGGACAAGGCCGCCTGCTGCTGATCGCCTCGGCCCTCAGCGCGCCAGAGCGCCAGGGCATTGCCCAGGCCCTCGGCCGCCAAGGCCCAAGCCTGCTGATGCTGGGCATCGGCAGTCGAGAAGGCGCCCCCGTGCGCCAGGCCAATGGCGAATACCTCAAGGACGACCAGGGCGGCATCCTCCTGCCACGTCTGGACAGCGCCAGCCTCAAAAGCTTTATCAGCGGCACCGGCGGGCGCTACAGGCATGCCCGTATAGACGACCTCGACCTGCGCGGACTGGGCCTGTTCGACAACCCACGGGTCGGGCGCAATGACGGCCAGACCCTGCAGCTGGACAGCTGGGCCGACCAGGGTTACTGGCTGCTGATCCCATTGCTGCTGCTAGCCGCCTGTGCCGGCCGGCGCGGCTGGCTGTTCTGCCTGCCTCTGCTGCTGGCCTTGCCGCAGCCCAGCCAGGCTTTCGAATTCAACGACCTGTGGCTGCGCCCCGACCAGCAAGGCCTGCGGCTGCTGGAGCAAAATCGCCCGGCCAGCGCTGCGCGCCACTTCCAGGACTCGCAATGGCGCGGCATGGCCTTGTACCAGTCCGGCGACTATGCCGGAGCCGCCGAAGCATTTTCCCAAGGCGACACCGCAGCCGCCCACTACAATCGAGGCAATGCCCTGGCCCACAGCGGCGAACTGGAAGCCGCCCTGGACGCCTACGAGCAAGCTTTGGAGCGTCAGCCCGACCTGCAAGCCGCGCTGGACAACCAGGCACTGGTGCAACAACTGCTGCAGCAGCGTGAAGCCAAGGCCGAGGAACAACCGCCCAGCAGTGATGCCCAAGGCACACCTGGCAGCGAAACCGAAGGCAACAGCAGCTCGGCTGGCAGCCCAGCCCAAGGCACACCCGGCAACGACCAGGAAGCCAACGCCGAACAAGCCGGCGAAAGCAGCAGCAACAACCAAGCCGCACCCGGCAACCAGGCCGGGGGGGACGACAGCGTCATCCAGCCGCCACAGCGCCCGGTGTCCACCAACCTCGATACCGAACAGCGCCAGGCCCTGGAACAATGGCTGCGGGAAATCCCCGACAACCCGGCGGAGCTGCTGCGGCGCAAGTTCTGGTATGAACAGCAATTGCATCAGGAAAACCCACGATGAGTCGCTTCGGCGTCTTTCTCCTCACCCTGCTATGGGCCGTTCTGGCTCAGGCCGAACCGCTGCTGCAAGCCAGCGTCGACCGCACTCGCCTGGAGGCCGGCGAAAGCCTGGAACTGACCCTGGAAAGCCAGGACGTTACCCAGTTCGGCAAGCCCGACCTACGCGCCCTGGAAGGTGACTTCGAAGTGCGCGGCACGCGCCAGCTGAACAGCTTGCATACCCTCGACGGCGAAACCCGCGCCAGTACCCGCTGGATCATCACCCTGCTGCCACGGCGCAGCGGCAGCCTGCGCATTCCCGAGCTGCAACTGGGCCAGTCGCACAGCCAGGCCATCGAACTGCAAGTGCTGCAAGCCGATGCCAGCCGCCCGGACAGCGCCTCACAGGTGTTCATCGAGGCCACCCTCGACAGCAACGACGTCTATGTCCAGGCACAGGCCGTGCTCACCCTGCGCATCTACCACTCGGTAGCCCTGTACGACGACAGCAGCCTGACCCCGCTGCAACTGGAGAACGCCAAGGTCGAGCCACTGGGCGAATCGCGCACCTATGAAAAGGAAATCAACGGCGTGCGTCACGGCGTGATCGAAACCCGCTATGCAGTGTACGCCCAGCAAAGCGGCAGCCTCGACATCCCGCCACTGACGTTCACCGCCACGGCCGCCGCCAGCAACGACGAGGCGCCACAGGCCAACGGCACCGCCCGCGCCGGCCGCCAGGTACAGGTCAGCTCGCTGCCGTTGCGCCTCACTGTTCGGCCTGTTCCGGCCGCCTGGCCCGCCGGCGTGCCGTGGCTGCCAGCGCGCAACCTGACCCTGGAAGAGCACTGGAACCCCGACCCCGGCAGCCAGAAGGTGCAAATTGGCGACTCACTGACGCGCAACATCACCTTGCGTGCCGAAGGCTTGTCCAGCACCCAACTGCCGCCGCTGCCGGCCACGGAGATCATCGGCCTGCGCCGCTACCCCGACCAGCCGCTGTTGCGCAACGAAATCAACGAACGCGGCATGACCGCCAACCGCGAAGAGCGCGAAGCCCTGGTGCCCACCCACGCCGGCACGTTGGCCTTACCGGCGCTGGAGGTGGCCTGGTGGAACACCCGCGAAGACCACTTGGAACACAGCAGTTTGCCAGCGCGCACCTTGAACGTGCAGGACAACCCGGCGCTGAGCGCCGACACCCCGGTGGGCGAAAACAGCAACGCCAGTACCCTGCTGTGGCCTTGGCAGCTAGCCACACTGCTGTTCGCCCTGACCACCGTGCTGGGCTTTGCCCTGTGGTGGCGCGCCCGCTCGCGGCCTGCGGTGCTGCGTGCCGCGCAGAACGGGCCAAGCCCGCGTACCCTGCTGGATGACCTCAAGCGCGCGTGCCAGGCCAACGACCCACAGGCCACGCGCCAGGCGCTGGATGCCTGGGCCCGGCAACAGCCGGAAACCCTGGCCGAGATGGCGGCGCGCTTCGTGCCGTTGTCGGATGCGCTGGATGGGTTGAACGGGGCGTTGTACAGCGAGAGTGGCCAATATTGGCAGGGGGAGGATTTGTGGCGGGCGATCGGGACGATTCCGCCGGCCGAGCAGGTGCTGTTGCCGGCGGGTGAGACCGGCACCTTGCCGCCGCTTTATCCCAAGTAACGCGCTGCCTGCACGATCCCTGTGGGAGCGGCCTTGTGTCGCGATGGGGTGCGAAGCGCCCCTCCAGGACCTTCGCATCATCGCAAGATTGCCGGGGCCGCTTGCGGCCCTTTCGCGACACAAGGCCGCTCCTACAATGAACAGCGCATCACTCTAGCGAGACTGGGTGTTGCTACTTTCGCGCAACTCCATACCCAAGTCGACAACTGATTTTGTAACAGTCGTGGTACTACGCAGCATTGGCGGAAAAGGATCAGTCGTATTCAACAATGCGTTGATCATCGGTGTATCCGATGTAACCGGCAGATCCAGAACCCGCTTATTCGCTTTGACAAGATGTTGAGATTCAGTAGCCGCTAAAACTTTTACAATGGCTAACTGCTTGTTGTGCAGCCTGTTATTCGCTTGCCCATCGCTCGCAATTTTTCTTTTAGTCATCTGCTCCCCTAGCTTATTGAACTCAACCTTCAGCGCCTGACTTGTCCACGCGGGGTTTAACGGTTTTCGGAAAGCACGCCTTGTAGGGACACCTCTAATGAATGCATCGCCTGTGCGCCCGCTTGGATCGCACCTGTTGAGTGGGTCATTCGAACAATACGCATAGCTATTGAAGCCACCCTCACCGAAAGGGCTGAAGCTGTCCGGCGACCAGAAGCGCATCAGAACCGGGCTGAACGCCCGATACCCATTGCCCAACAGGTAACTCGCCAACTCGACGGCCAGCCGCTCACCATTGAAACCAAGTACCGTGCTATTCGATGGCCAATCGGAGTACCCGTATGCCGTGTAGACCTGCGTCAATGTTGCCATTGCCCAGCCTCATTCAAGTGAGCCAGTTGCAGACTGCTCGAGCACAATTTTTTCAGCCATGAACAACGGCAAGGCAACTGACAAAAATGCCAGGCGAGCGCGGCCCATGTAGCCGCGGCCTTGTGTCGCGATTGGGCCGCACAGCGGCCCCACGCTTGGGTTACCATACCGCCCTTCCCCCGCTTGCCCGATTCGACACCAACAGGTCATCCATGCGTCTGTTTCATACCTCCGACTGGCACCTGGGCCAAAGCCTGCACGGCCAGGAACGCGACTTCGAACACGCCTGCTTCCTCGACTGGCTGCTCGGCCAGCTGCACCTGCGTCAACCCGATGCGCTGCTGATCGCCGGCGATATCTTCGACACGGTCAACCCGCCGGTCAAAGCCCAGGAACGCCTCTACGACTTCATCGTCCAGGCCCACGAGCAACAGCCCAAGCTGGACATCGTGATGATCGCCGGCAACCACGATTCGGGCTCGCGCATCGAACTGCCCGCCGCGCTCATGCGGCGCCTGCGCACCCATGCCCTGGGCCGTGTGCACTGGCTGGACGAGGGCCAGCTGGATGCCGAGCGGCTGCTGATTCCGCTGACCAACGGCCGTGGCAAGGTCGCTGCCTGGTGCCTGGCCCTGCCTTTCCTGCGCCCGGCTGAAGTGACCGGCCCGCACCTGGGTGACGACTACCTGCAAGGCATCACCCAGGTGCACCAGCAACTGATCGCCGCCGCGCAAAAAAAGCGCAAGAAAGACCAGGCGCTGATCGCCATCAGCCATGCACACATGGCCGGTGGATCCGTGTCGGAAGACTCCGAACGCAGCCTGATCATCGGCAATGCCGAGGCGCTGCCGGCCAAGCTGTTCGACAAGGCCATCAGCTACGTTGCCCTGGGCCACCTGCACAAACCGCAGAAGGTCAACCGCGAAGAGCGTATTCGCTACAGCGGCTCGCCGATTCCGCTGTCGTTCGCCGAAATCAACTACCCACACCAGGTGCTGGAAGTGGAGCTGGACGGCGCTGGCCTGGTCAGCGTCGAACCGCGCCCGGTACCGCGCGCGGTAGCCCTGCAACGGGTGGGCCCGGCGCCGTTGGGCGAGCTGCTGCAGCAACTGGCCGACCTGCCGGTGATCGACCTGCTCGAAGACCCCAACCGCCAACCTTGGCTGGAAGTGCGGGTTGTTCTGGACGAGCCGCAACCCGACCTGCGCCAGCAAATCGAAACTGCGCTGGAGGGTAAGGCGGTACGGCTGATCCGCATCAGCGCCGAATACGCTGGCCGCACCAACGCCGAAGATGACGACTTGGCCTTTGTCGAACTGGCCCAGATGACCCCGCAAGATCTGTTCAGCCGTGCCTGGGAGCAAGCCTACGGCAACCCCGCCGACGAGCAGGCGCTGGCCGACTTCGCCCTGCTGTTGCAGGACGTGCAGCAGGAAGAGGAACAGCCATGAAGATTCTCGCCATCCGCCTGAAGAACCTGGCATCACTGGCCGGCCCGGTCGAAATTGACTTCACCGCAGAACCCTTGGCCAGCGCGGGCCTGTTCGCAATCACCGGGCCGACCGGTGCCGGCAAGAGCACCCTGCTCGACGCCTTGTGCCTGGCGTTGTTTGGCACCGTGCCACGGCTCAATGACATCGGCCGAGAGGCCAAGGTGCCGGATGCCGACGGCGAAATCCCCACGTCAGACCCGCGCAACCTGCTGCGCCGTGGCACCGGCAGCGGTTTTGCCGAGGTCGATTTCGTCGGCATCGATGGCCGCCGCTACCGTGCCCGCTGGGAAGCCAACCGCGCCCGCGACAAAGCCAACGGCAAACTGCAACTTAGCCGCCAGAGCCTCTACGATCTCGACAGCGAGCAAGTACTGGCCAGCGCCAAGAACGAGTTCAAACCACTGGTCGAGGCCAGTCTGGGCCTGAACTTCGAGCAGTTCACCCGTGCAGTGATGCTGGCCCAGAGCGAGTTCGGCGCGTTCCTCAAGGCCGACGACAAAGAGCGCAGCGAACTGCTGGAAAAGCTCACCAACACCGCCATCTACACCCGCCTGGGCCAGCGCGCCTTCAGCAAGGCGCGTGAAGCCGGCGAGGCGCACAAAGCCCTGAATGACCGCGCCAGCCACTTGTTGCCGATGGCCGTCGAAGCCCGTACCGAGCTCGACCAACGCCTGGAGCAGGCGCAGCAACAGTTCAAGGCCGACCAAACCGGCGAGCGCCAACTTGAGCAGCAACGCAGCTGGCTGAATGAGCAACGCCAGCTGCAAGCCCAGCACGTCGAAGCCGGCACCGCACTGCAGGCCGCTGAACAGGGCTGGCAGTTGCTGGCCGAACCCCGCCTGGACTTGGTACGCCTGGAGCGCCTGGCGCCACAACGTCACCAATTTCATCGCCAACAGGCACTCAGCGCACAACTGGCGCCAGTGGCCGCGAAAATTGCCGAGCTGCAACAGCAGCAAGACGCACTGCAGGTGCGTACCCACGAGCTGGAACAGGCGCTGAACGCTGCCCGCCAAGCGCTGGCCGATCGCCAGGCCCAGCATGGCGAAAACACCCCACGCCTGCGCCAGGCCTTTGCCGCCCAGGACAACCTGGCCCGCCTGGACCAGGAGCTGGCCGCCCAGCGCAGCAGCAACCAACAGGCTGAACAGCAAGTCGCTGACGGCCAGCAGCAGCTGCAGCAGTTGGAAGACAATCAGCAGCGCAGCCTGCAGCAACTGGCACAGATCGACACCGCGCTTGCCGACAGTCAGCACCTGGCGGGCCTGGCCGATGCCTGGCACGCCTACTTGCCGCAACTTAAACAGGTGATGCTGATAGGCGGCCGCCTGAGCAAAGGCCGCGACGAGCTGCCCGGCCTGCAGGCCCTGGCCAGCCAGGCCAATGCACACTTGCAGGCCGAGCGTGACGCCTACGACCTGCTGTTCCGCGAGGCCAAGGCCGAACCACAGGCCCTTGCCGAGCAGATCGACCTGCTGGGCGGCATGCTGCAGGACAACCGCAAGCAGCAGCGCGCCGTCGAGGAACTGTCGCGCCTGCACGCCCGTGAACGGGAGCTGCGCCAGCAGTTGGACGCCGCGCGCGAACGGCAGCAGCAGGCCATGCAGCAGCGCCAGCAGCTGATTACCGAGGGCACCGCCGCCAAGGCCGAGCTGGAGGCCGCCGAACAGGCGCTCACCCTCACCCGCCAGTTGCTGGAGCGCCAGCGCCTGGCACGCAACACCAGCGTCGAAGAACTGCGTGGCCAATTGCGCGACGGCGAACCCTGCCCGGTATGCGGCAGCGCCGAACACCCGTTCCATCAGCCCGAAGCGCTGCTGCAGAGCCTGGGCCGCCATGACCAGGCCGAAGAAGACGCCGCCCAGAAACAGGTCGAAAGCCTCAACAGCAAACTGGTGGAGCTTCGTACCCAGCTGGGTGTGGTCAATGCTCAACTCAAGGACTACCAGCAGCAACAGCAACACCTGAGCGAACAGCTGCAGCCAATAGTGGCCCAGGTACAGGCGCACAGCCTGTGGCCTGCCCTCGCCCCGCAGGACGACATCGCCCGTAGCACCTGGCTCGACAGCCAACTGCGGCGCCTGGACGAACACATCGGCCAGGACGAGAAGCGCCAAAAAGTCCTGCTAGCCCTACAAAAAGACGCCGCCCGCCTCAACCAGCAACTGCAGGCCGCCCACGACGCCCAGCAGCAGGCCCAGCGCCACCTGGAGCAACAGCACCAGGCCCTGGCCAACGATGAGCAGCAGTTGCAGCAAGGCCTGAGCGACCTGGCCGGGGTTCTGCCCGAGGAAGCCCTCAAGGCCCTGAACGAAGACCCGGCCAATGCCTTCCTGGCCCTTGACCAGCAAATTGCCCTGCGCCGGCAACACCTGGAACAGCGCAAGGACGAACAGGAAGAACAGCAAGCCCGCCAAACCCAGCTGGACAAACTGCGCGACCAACAACAGGCGCGCGTGCAAGGCCAGCAGCAGTTGCAACAAAAGCTGGCTACCCTCGACGAGCAACGCCAGCAAGCCCAGGCCTCGCTCGGCGAGCTGCTCGGCGAACATGCCAGCGCCGAAGCCTGGCAACAGCACATGGACACCGCGCTGGAGCAAGCCCGTGCCCTTGACGCCGACACCGCCCAGCGCCTGCAGGAACTGCGCACCCAGGGCGTACAACTGGCCAGCGAGCTCAAGGCCAATGCCCAGCAGCAACAGGCGCTGACCAGCGAATGCCAGCAGTTGCAGGGCCAGATCGCCCAATGGCGCAGCGAGCACCCGGAACTGGATGACGCCGGGCTGGACCGCCTGCTGGGCATGGATGATGCCCAGGTGAATGAACTGCGCCAGCGCCTGCAAAACGCTGAAAAGGCCATCGAACAAGGCCGGGTGCTGCTGCAGGAACGTGAGCAGCGCCTGCAGCAGCACGCCGCGCAAATGACCGTGGACACCTCGGTCGAAGCCCTGGAGCAAGCCCTGACCGAGCTACGCGAGCGCCTGACCCTGCACGAGCAACAGTGCGCAGAATTGCGCGCGCTGCAGGCCGACGACCAGCGCCGGCAGCAGGCCCACCAAGCACTGGCGGCAGAAATCGATGAGGCTCGCCAGCAATGGCAACGCTGGGGTCGCCTGAATGACCTGATCGGTTCGGCTTCGGGCGACGTGTTCCGCAAGATTGCCCAAGGCTACAACCTCGACCTGCTGCTGCACCACGCCAACGCCCAGCTACGCCAGCTGGCCCGCCGCTACCGCCTCAAGCGCGGCGGCAGTGCCCTGGGCCTGCTGGTACTGGATACCGAGATGGGCGACGAACTGCGTTCGGTGCACTCGTTGTCGGGCGGGGAAACCTTCCTGGTATCGCTGGCCCTGGCCCTGGGCCTGGCGTCAATGGCCTCCAGCACCCTGCGCATCGAATCGCTGTTCATCGACGAAGGCTTCGGCAGCCTCGACCCCGAGTCGTTGCAACTTGCCATGGACGCCCTCGACGGCTTGCAGGCCCAAGGCCGCAAGGTGGCGGTGATTTCCCACGTGCAGGAAATGCACGAGCGCATCCCGGTGCAGATCCAGGTGCGGCGCCAGGGTAATGGCCTGAGTGACGTGGAGGTGTGTGGGTGATCCTCTACTCGTTCCGCCGCTGCCCCTGGGCCATGCGCGCGCGCCTGGCCCTGCGCTACGCCGGCTGCGCGGTGGAAGTACGCGAGGTGGCGATGAAGAACAAGCCGGCAGAATTGCTGGCCTTGTCGCCCAAAGGCACGGTGCCGGTGCTGGATACCGGTGCCGGAGTGCTGGAAGAGAGCCTGGACATCATGCGCTGGGCGCTGGCGCAAAATGACCCGCAGGATTGGCAACTGCAGGCAGACCCTGCGGCGGCGCAGCACGCTGAAGCCCTGATTGCGCGCAACGACACTACGTTCAAGGCGCAGGTGAACCTGTACAAGTATGCCGAGCGTTACCCGGCGTATCCCCGCGAGCATTACCGCCAACAGGCCGAAGCCTGGTTGGCGGAACTCGAAGGCCTGCTGACGGGGCGAGCCTATTTGCTGGCCGATCACCCAAGCCTCGCCGATGCCGCGTTGCTACCCCTGATGCGCCAGTTTGCCGGGGTCGAACCGCAGTGGTTCGCCGAGGCGGCTTATCCGCAAGTGCGGAGCTGGCTGGAGGGGTGGCTGGCTTCGGAGCTTTTTAAGTCGGTAATGGCCAAGTAATCAGCTTTCGACTTTACGCGGAGCCCTGTGGGAGCGGATTTACCCGCGAAGCAGGTCGCGCGGTGCATGGCAAGGGCTTCGCCCTTGTTCGCGGGTAAACCCGCTCCCACAGGGTACGCGTGAGGCTTGGCATCAGTGGTTGTGCTTGCCACTGAGGGCCGCATGGAAATTGGCACTCTGGCGCAGGTACTGCTCGGTGTAACTGTGGGTAGCAGAAGCCTTGCCGCTGCTGTCGGCATGGGCGTGCGCTGGCAGTACGACCGATGCGGAAATGGCGGATGCGGCAATGACCGGGAAGAGATTGAAGTTCATCTGGGCTGACCTCGACGGCGGTGGTTTGACAGTGGCCCGTTTGGGCCTTGGGTCAAACTTACGCCGCCGACGCCGAACGCAAAAATTCATTGCAGCAGTATCGATTATCACGCCGATCGATATCACTCGATGAACTTCAGGTCCGAAGGTGCTTCCTGCTTCAGTGTCTGCACCGTCTCCAGCAGCTTGCCACTGCGCGGATCGCGGCGCATCACCACGATCTGGTTGCTCTTCTGGTTGGCCACCAGCAGGAAGTTGTCACTGGGGTCCAGGGCAAACTCACGGGGATGATCACCTTCCACCGAGCGACGTTGCAGAAACGCCAACTGGCCATCGTCCTTGCCCACACTGAACACAACGATTTCGTTGGCCGTTCCGCGATTGCTCACGTACAGGAAGCGCCCATCTGCCGACAGGTGCAAGCCTCCCGCCGCCTTGGCCGCAGGGTCCTGCTGTTCGGCCAGCGGCAAGCGCTGGCGCTCGAGCAAGGCATCGTCCTTGACATCGAACATCACCACTTCGCCACTCATTTCCAGCGTCAGGTAGGCATGCCGGCCCTTGGCGTCGAACAGCAGGTGACGCGGCCCGCTACCTGGCGGCAAGTCCACCGAGGCCGGGATTGCCGGGCTCAACGGCTTGTCCACACTGGCACCGTCGTAGCGGTAGATGAACACCTTGTCTGCACCCAGGTCGCAGGCATACACATGCTGGCCATCGGGCGACAGCACCAGTGAATGCACGTGGGCACCGGCCTGACGCTCGGGGTTGACCCCACTTGCCTTGTGCCGGGCCTGTTGCACCACGGCCTTGAGCTTGCCGTCCTTGGCCACCGGGATCACCACCAGGCTGCCGCCGGGGTCGGGCTTGACCGCGTAGTTGGCCACAAACAGGTAACGCTGGTCACGGCTGAGGCTGGCGTGAGTCGGTTCGTCACCTTGGGTGGCCACCTGGTTGAGCGGCTTGATCTCACCCTTGGCACTGACGCTGAAACTACTGGCATGCCCACCCTGGGTTTCATTGACCGCGAACAGCAGGCGCTGGTCGGCCGACAGCACCAGCCATGAAGGGCTGACGCTCTTCACCACTTGTTGCGGTGTGGGGTCGATGTGGCCGGCCTTTTCATCGAACTGGTAGCGGTAGATACCCTGGCTGGCGCCATCGGTGTAGCTGCCCACCAGCAAGGTGGCGGCGTGGGCATTGATTGTCAGGCTCATCAGGCTAGCGGTCAGCAGGCTCGTCCAGGTCCGGTTCATCTTGGTCTTCATCCGGGGCGCGAAAGGCACTCATACAGACTAGCCGATGCGCGCCGTTGGCATCGTTGAGTTGCCACTCATCGCCGGTGGCAACGGCGCCGGCGACTTGCTCGGGGGTGAATGACCAGCGGCGCAGTTGGCGGCCGTCCATGCATTCGATGGTAAGGCCGGACTCATCGGCGGTGAAGTCGAAGGCGTGCAGGCCGTCGATGAGGAGCATGTCGCAGGACTGCAGGGCGTTGGCGAGGGGGGACATGGGGGTACCTGTGGAAGAAGTGGCGGCATTATAACCTGGGGCCGCAAAGCGGCCCCCTGCCATTTAATGGGCGAAAATCGACCCACCCTCCTTGCCCACCATTTTTTCAGGCTTGATGAGGAACCGCGCCAGGGCCGGCAGCAGCCAAAGCGCGCCAAACATGTTCCACAGCAGCATGAAGGTCAGCATCAAGCCCATGTCCGCCTGGAATTTGATCGCCGAGAAAATCCAGGTGCACACGCCGATGGCCAGGCACAAACCGGTGAACAACACCGCTTTACCGGTCGAACGCAGGGTCTGGTAGTACGCTTCCTGCAACGGCAAGCCGGCGCGCAGGAAGCTTTCCAGGCGGCTGTAGATGTAGATACCGTAGTCCACGCCAATTCCCACACCCAGCGCCACCACCGGCAAGGTCGCCACCTTCACCCCGATGCCCATGTAGGCCATCAGTGCGTTGCCCAACACCGACGTCAGCACCAGCGGCAGCACGATGCACAGCGTGGCGGCGAACGAGCGGAAGGTGATCAGACACATCACTGCCACGCAGATGTACACCAGGATCAGGATGGTCAACTCGGCTGACTTGATCACTTCGTTGGTCGCAGCCTCGATCCCGGCGTTGCCCGCTGCCAGCAAGAATTGCAGGCCCTCCTTGTTGTGGCTGTCGGCAAACGCCTTGGCCACGGCGGTAACCCGCTCCAGGGTTTCAGCCTTGTGGTCGTTGAGGAACACCAGCACGGGTGCCAGTGAGCAGTCGCCGTTGTACAGGCCGTCGGCACGAGCAATGGAGTTGTTGAGGATGTCCGGGTTACGCGACAGGGTTTCCCATTTCAGGCTGCCCTCGTTCATGCCCTTGATCACCTGCTTGGACACGGTCACCAGGGAAATAGCCGACTGCACGCCCGGCGTGTTCTGCATGGTCCACATCAGCTCGTCGATCGGTGCCATGGTCGAGTGGACAGAACACTTCTCCGACGGGGTCTTGACCATGATCACCAGCACGTCGGAGCTGGTCGAGTAGTTGCTGATGATGAAGTTGTTGTCCTGGTTGTAGCGTGAGTCAGGGCGCAACTCCGGCGCGCCCTGGTCGAGGTCGCCGATCTTCAGGTTCTGGCTGTACCACAGGCCACCGGCGAAGGCGACCAGTGCCAACAGCACCGAAACCGGCGCCACCTTGGCACTGGCAAAGTTCGACAACAGCCGCCAGAACGGGTGCTCGCGCGTCGCGTCCTTCTTGCTGCGCTCGATGGCCTTCTTGCTGATGCCAACGTAGGAAATGGCCACCGGCAACAGGATCAGGTTGGTGAACACGATCACCGCCACGCCAATGGAGGCGCCGATGGCCAGCTCGCGAATCACCCCGATGTCGATGATCAGCAAGGTGATGAAGCCCACCGCGTCGGCAAGGATAGCGATCATCCCCGGCAGGAACAGCTGGCGGAAGGTACGCCGTGCCGCGGTCAGGGCGTTGTCGGCGTCACTCGACTGCAAGGCAATACCGTTGATCTTCTGCACCCCGTGGGAAATACCAATGGCGAAGATCAGGAACGGCACCAGCATCGAGTACGGGTCCAGGCCAAAGCCCACCGCATGCATCAGCCCCAGCTGCCAGACCACCGCCACCAGGGTGGTGATGAGCACGGCGATGGTGCTGCGGATACACCAGGTGAACCAGTACAGCAGTACCCAAGTGATGGCCAGCGCGACGCCGAAGAACATCGCCACCATCACCAGGCCATCGATCAGGTCACCGACCTTCTTGGCGAAGCCGACGATGTGAATTTTCACATTGGGGTTTTGTGCCTGGAACTTGTCGCGGACCTTCTCTTCAAGCAGGTGCGAGAACTGTTGGTAGTCCAGTTTCACCTGTTTGCCTGGGTCTTGCGGGTCGGGATAGCTTTCCAGCAGCGGTACATCGACGATGCTGGACTTGAAGTTGTTGCCCACCAGGCGCCCCACCTGGCCGGACTTGAGCACGTTGTCACGCAGGGTGTCGAGGCTGTCCTGCGAGCCGTTGTAGGTGTTGGGGATTACCTCGCCACCGGAGAAGCCCTCTTCGGTGACCTCGCTCCAGCGCACACTGGGGCTCCACAGCGACTTCAGCCCGGCACGGTCGACACCGGGGATGTAGAACACTTCGTCATGGACCTGGCGCAGGGTCTCCATGTAGTCCTTGTCGAAGATATCGCCGTTCACCGCTTCCACCGAGATGCGCACGGTGTTGCCCAGGTTGGCCAGGTCGTTGCGGTGCTCCATCATCTGCTCGATGAACGGGTGCTGCAGCGGGATCATCTTCTCGAAGCTGGTGGACGGGCGAATCTGCGTGGCCTGCCAGAACAGGAAAATGCTGACCAGCACGCACAGGGCGATGACCACGGGGCGATTGTTGAAGATCAGGCGTTCAAGCAGCGTGGCCTTGTCCTGGTGATGCGGGTGCATGGTAATGCTCTCCCTGCTGGTCATCGGCTCACCCCCTCGGCGCCCTGGGCATCAGCCAGGTGTACGCCACCCTGCCCCACCAACAGCAGGCCGCCGTTGGCCAAGCCACTGACGCCGGCCAGGGCGATGCGGTCGGCACGGTTGTACACGCTGAAGGTTTGCCCATCATCGGTGCTGCGCAACACACTGCCGCCATTGCCGACCAGCACCAGGCTGCCATCATCGACAAGCGTAGCGCCTGCCAGGCCGAATTCGAGGTTACCGCGTGCGGCCTTGAGTTCGATCGGCTGCCAGCTGTCACCGAAGTCGCTGGAGCGGAACAGGTTGCCGCGCAGGCCGTAGGCCAGCAGTGTTTGCGGTTTGGCGGTACCGATCACGCCGAACAGCGAGCCCTCGTAGGGGCCCTGTACCTTGGCCCACGTCTGGCCGTTGTCGGCGGAGCGGAACATGCCGCCCTGCTCGCCGACGATGAACAGGCCGGCTTCGCGCACCCGAGCGATGCCGTTCAGGTGCAACTGGTCGGGGTTGTCCAGCCGCTCGGCCACGTCTTGCCAGTGCTGGCCACCGTCGGTGGTTTCCAGCAAGGCGCCGTAGGCCCCCACGGCAAAGCCGTGCTGGGCGTCGAGGAAGGTGACATCGAGCAAGGGGGCTTCACGGGCGAGGTCTTCGTATTGCTTGCTCCAGGTCGCGCCGCCGTCGCTGCTGGCGAGGATCTGCGCGTCATGGCCGACTGCCCAACCACGCTTGTCGTCGAGGAAGTACACCGCCGTGAGCAGTTGCCGGGTCGGTACACGGGCTTGGGTCCAGGTGCTGCCCTGGTCATCGGAGAACAGGATATGGCCACGATCACCCACCACCACCAGGCGCTTGCCAGCATGGGTGGCGCCGATCAACAGGCTTTGGCTGGCCTTGGCCGATTCGGTGGAATATTCGTCGGCCCCGGCGGCCTGGGCACTGTCGGCCCACACCCCCAATGCCAGTGCCAGCACTGCGCTGGCCGCCCATGGCCAGGCACCACGCCTGGCTGGCGCCTGTAGCTGTTCCCTCATGACTGCCCCCTGTTGTGTTCTTGTTGGTGGGTCAATGCATTGCAGGTACTGCGAAAAGCCTGATCTAGAGGCCTGCAATAGCTTGAGGGGATCGTAGCGGGGATGTTTGCGGGAATACAACGGGCGGGGTGTTATGTTTTGTTATCCGGGAATGCAGGGGGCTGCTGCGCAGCCCCCTTGGCCCTTAAGCCAGGCTCTTGCTCACAACCTCATACACATCACTGGACAGCTCACCAGAAGCGAGAATCCGCTCCAACTCACCTTTCATCAGGGCCTGGCGCGCCTCGTCATACTTGCGCCAGCGGGTCAGCGGCGCCAGTTGGCGCGAAGCAATCTGCGGGTTCAGTGCATTCAGCTCGATCACCAGGTCCGCCAGGAAGCGATACCCCGAGCCATCGGCCGCATGGAAGTTGACCAGGTTCTGACCGGCAAAAGCACCGATCAGCGCACGCACCTTGTTCGGGTTCTTCAAGGTGAACGCCGGGTGCTGCATCAGCGCCTTGACCCGCGCCAGCCCGCCCGGCAAGGCGCTTGCCGCCTGCACGCTGAACCACTGGTCCATGACCAGCGGGTTGTCCTTGAAGTGCTCGGCAAAGGCTTCCAGCGCCTTGGCACGCTCGGCTTCGAACGGCGAGTTGACCAATACTGCCAGCGCGGTCAGGCGCTCGGTCATGTTGTCGCAGTGCTCGAACTGCTCCAGGGTCGCTTCCAGCACCTGCGGCTTGCCGCTCTGCATCAAGTACGACAGGGCGATGTTCTGCAAGCTGCGGCGGGCAAAGTGCTCGGCAGACGCCACATACTCGGTGCTGCGCGACACTTCTCGGTTGGCCTGATAGCGCGCCCACAGGGCGTCGAACAGTTGCTCGGCGATCTGCTGGCGGGCGAATTCGCGGGCGGCGTGGATGGCGTCCACATCGGCCACCTGGCTGATCTCGGTGAGGTAGGCCTCACCCGGCAGCGAGAGCATTTCGGCAACCATGGCCGGGTCCAGCGACTCGTTGCCGAGCACGGTGTCCAGGGCGGTGATCAGGCGCTGGTCGAGCTTCAGCGCTTCGCCGCGCTGATGCTGGCCGATCAGCTCCTGCAACACCTGCACCGACAACTGCTGGCCCGCTTCCCAGCGGTTGAAGCCGTCGCTGTCGTGCTGCATCAGGAACATCAGCTGGTCGCGGTCGTAGGGGAAGCTCAGCTTCACCGGGGCGCTGAAGCCACGCAGCAGCGATGGCAGCGGTTTGGCCTGGATGCGCTGGAAGGTGAAAGTCTGCTCGGCTTCGGTCACCGACAGCACGCGGCTGGTGCCCTGCGCCGTCGCTTCACCGGCCAGTTGCAGCGGCAGGTCGTTGCCTGCGGCGTCCAGCAGGCCCAGCTCCACCGGGACCACGAACGGCAGTTTTTCAGCCTTGTCCGGGGTTTGCGGGCAGCTCTGGCGGAACGTCAGGCTGTAGGTCTGCGCAGCGGCGTCATAAGCTTCGCTGACCTCCAGGCGCGGGGTGCCGGCCTGGCTGTACCAGCGTTTGAACTGGGTGAAATCGACGCCGTTGGCATCCTCCATGGCCTTGATGAAGTCGTCGGTGGTCACCGCCTGGCCGTCGTGGCGTTCGAAGTACAGGTCGCTGCCCTTGCGGAAGCCTTCGGCACCCAGCAAGGTTCGCACCATGCGCACCACTTCGGCGCCCTTCTCGTACACGGTCAGGGTGTAGAAGTTGGAAATTTCGATGAAGCTGTCCGGGCGCACCGGGTGGGCCATGGGGCCGGCGTCTTCGGCGAACTGGTGGGTGCGCAGGTAGGCGACGTCTTCGATGCGCTTGACCGTGCGCGAGTTCATGTCGGCGCTGAACTCGGCATCGCGGAATACCGTGAAGCCTTCTTTGAGCGACAGCTGGAACCAGTCACGGCAAGTGACACGGTTGCCCGACCAGTTGTGGAAGTACTCGTGGGCGACCACGCCTTCGACGCGCTGGTGCGCGGCATCGGTGGCGGTCTCGGCACGGGCCAGCACACAGCTGGAGTTGAAGATGTTCAGGCCCTTGTTTTCCATGGCGCCCATATTGAAGTCGTTTACCGCGACGATCATGAAGATGTCCAGGTCGTATTCACGGCCATAGACTTCTTCGTCCCAACGCATGGACTTCTTCAGGCTGACCATGGCGTGGTCGCACTTGTCGATGTTCTCGGGTTCAACATAGATGCGCAGGATCACGTCACGGCCGGACTGGCGGGTGAAGGTGTCCTCTACGCACCACAGGTCGCCGGCCACCAGGGCGAACAGGTACGCCGGCTTCATGAACGGGTCTTCCCAGGTCGCCCAGTGGCGGCCGTCTTCGGCCGGCCCGCTGCCGATCGGGTTGCCGTTCGACAGCAATACCGGGTAGCGATGCTGCTCGGCGATCACCGTGGTGGTGAACGTGCTCATCACGTCCGGGCGGTCGAGGTAGTAGGTGATCTTGCGGAAGCCCTCGGCCTCGCACTGGGTGCAGAACATCTTGCCCGACTTGTACAGGCCTTCCAGCGCGGTGTTGCTCTCGGGGTGGATCTTCACGCTGGTGTCGAGGGTGAACCGCTCGGCCTTGGGGTGCAGCGTCAGGCTGTCGGCTTCAAGCTGGTAGTCGCCCGCCTGCAGTTCCAGGTCGTCCAGCGAGGCCCGCAGCAATTCCAGCTGCTGACCGTCGAGCACCAGTGGCGGCAGGCCGGCACCGCGTGCCGGGTTGCGGCGCATGACCAGTTGCGCGTGAACCAGGGTGTGGTCCTCGAACAGCTCGAAGGTCAGGTGCGTCTCGTCGATCAGGTACTCGGGCGCCTGGTAATCCTTGAGGTAGATCACTTGCGGTTGTTCGGTACGCATGTGCAGGTCCTTTTTACTGGAGCACGGCCAACTGGTAGGCCGTGTACTTGCGAATATTGATCACACCGGTGTCGAAGATCAGGTACTGGCCCTTGATGCCCAGCAGCGTGCCTTCGGCCACCGGGTCCTTGTCGAGGTTGAAGCTGACGATCTTTTTCGGGTAGGCCTCGACCGGGTACTTCATCTGCACCACTTCGGCATCGGGCAACGGCTGGATCGCTTGCAGGCCAAAGCGCCCCTGCAGCTCGCGCAGGCCGTCGGCGCAGGCATCGAAGATCTGCTCGCGGATGGCGGGCAGGTCGAGCACCTCGGCGTCGCCCTTGAGCAGCGCACGCCAGTTGGTGCGGTCCGGCACCTGACTGCGCAGCACGTCTTCGACCAGGCCCGACTGCTGACGAGTAGCCACGCGCATGATCGGCAGGGCCTGGCTGGCACCCTGGTCGAGCCAACGGGTGGGCAACTGGGTGGCGCGGGTGATGCCGACCTTGATTCCCGAAGAGTTGGCCAGGTAGACCACGTGGTCGGTCATGCAGAACTGTTCACCCCACGACGGTTCGCGGCAGGTGCCGGCGTCGTAGTGGCATTTTTCCGGGGCCATGATGCACACGTCGCACTGGGCCAGCTTGGTCATGCAGGGGTAGCAGTAACCCTGGCTGAAGCTGGTCTTGGTGCGCTTGCCGCAATGGCTGCAGTGAATGGCGCCGAGGTATTCCAGGCGCAGACGCTGGCCGATCAGCGGGTTGACCGGCACCTGTGTGTCATCCAGGCGGAAGCTGTACTGCACCACCGGCGCCTGCAGGCTTACCGCCATTTTGCTCAACGAGCCACGAGCGAGTTCGATCAATGTACCGAGTCCGACTTGAACAGAATGTTGGCGATCGGCGCGGACTTCGATGCGCATTCCTGCGGGCCCATGTAGCCGGTACGCTGGTCTTCAGGCAGGTTTTTCATTTCCCAGGCGATGACCGCCTGCAGCGACAGCTCTTTCTGCTCGGCAGTGAGCTTGCGGCCATCCGACCATTTGCCAATTTCCACGGCCAGTTTCAGGCTCTCGTAGATTTCCGGGGTGATGTTTTCAATCATTTGCGCGAAAGTGGACATACAGTCTCCTGATTCAAGCCGACAGTTTACGCCGGGCCAGCGCCCCACCCAAGAGCCCGGTCAGGCATCCGATGAGCAGCCCGCCGACGTGGGCGGCATTGGCGATCTGGCCAAGGCCGAGGGTGCCGACCACACCGGTCAGGCACACCACCAGCCAGATCAGCATCATCACCAGCACACCCTTGGGCAGGTTGAAGTAACGGTTGGGCGCCAGCCACTGGAACAGCCACACATGCCCGAGCAGGCCGTACAGCACGCCGGACAGGCCGCCAAACAGGCTTGGCCCGCTGGTGTAGTGCTGGGCCAGGTTGGAAACCAGGCTGAACAACAGGGTCAGGCCCAGCAGCATCCAGGGCCCTTGGCGCAGCTCGATGCGCTTGCCCAGTTCCCAGTACCACAGGCTGTTCATGGCCAGGTGCAGCACGCCGAAATGCAGCAGCATGGGCGATACCAGGCGCCACCACTGGCCTTCGTCCAGGCTTTGCGCCAGCGAGCTGAAGTACAGGTAGTCGCCCTGGACGCGGAAGTCGAGGAAAGTGAACCAGCTGATGGTGGTGAAGTTGTCACCCAGGCTGGTGAGGCCGGCGACAATGAAGCACAGCAGCAGAGTGAGGGTGGTGACCTTGCAGGCTTTGGCTTGTTCTACCAGGGAGGGTTGTGCGGGGCTATTCGCGGGCAGGCCCGCTCCCCCAGGGTCCTGTGCAAGTTCGAGGTCGGCGTTGCCGTCGGGGTAGCGCTGGTACAGCTGCAGCACGTCTTGGGCCAGGGTATCGGGGGCCCAGAGGACCTGGGCATCGCCCTCCTCGCTGACCCGGTGTGGCACCTGCAGGCGCTGCAGCAGGTGAACGAAGCCGCTGAGGTCGACCGACAGCGGCAGGCGCATCACTTCGATAATGTTCATTGGTTGGCCTGTGGGCGGTCGACGTCGACCCAGACGAACTTGTGCGGGTCGATGCGGGTTTCATCATCCAGCCGGTAGGCGGCCAGCTTGCCGTAGAGCACGGCGCTGTAGTCCAGGCAGGCCAGGTTGGCGCGGATCGGCGCCGGGCGGCCGCTGCGCCAGTAATGGCCAACGAACAGCAGCGGCTCGTCTTCGTCATAGCGCAGCAAGGCGTTCTTCTGGCTGTGGCTGAGCGGGGTACTGGCCACCTCCGCGGGCAGGGCATCGGGCTGGAACACGATGTCGCCATAGGTTTGCGGGTCTTCTTCCCAGAACTTGGTGCGGAAGAACGCCCGGGTCAGGCCATCACCGCCAGTCAGGGTCAAGCCGTCCGGCAGGCGCATGTCGGTACCGCGCAACAGGCGGTTGCACACGGTGTCGGCAAAACTGCCGCTGACCGCCGAAGCCTGGATGAAATGTTCATCGATGCGCCCGTCGGGGTATTGCTGGCGCAACGGCTCGATCAGGCGCGGGTCCCAGCAGGCGTGCACCAGGCGGAAACGCCCAGCGTCAACGAACAGCGGCAGTTGGTAGAACCAGTTGACGAAGTCGTGCCAGTCGCCGGGGTGGTGGGCGAACTGGGTCAGGGTTTCATCGATCAGCCGGGCATGGCGTGGCGTGTGTTCACGAACATAGGCCTTGCCGCTGCCGGGCAGCGCCGGGGTCACCCAGCCCAGGGCGTTGTACTCGTGGTTGCCCATGATGCAGAACGCCTGACCGGCTTCGACCATGTCGTGAACGATGTGCAGCGCCTCGCGGATACGCGGCCCACGGTCGACGATATCACCGAGGAACAACGCCTGGCGTCGCGGGTGGCGCCACACGCCGGCCACGCGCTTGTATCCGAGAGTGTCGAGCAGGCGTTCAAGGGTCAGCGCACAGCCGTGCACGTCACCGATGATGTCGAAACTTCGCGCCGGATCGAACATCAGTCGTCCCTGCTCCCCAGGCGGCTGCCCCACCCCAGCTTGGTGCGGCAGACCTCGTAGTAATTGTGGTCCAACGGGTGGATCAGGCGCAGTTTCTGCGGTTTCTTGCTCACCGTGATGGTGTCGCCGGGGGCGCAGGTGAAGTGGTTCTGGCCGTCACAGGACACCTGCGGGTAGATCTGCAGGTCCTTGGAGACCACGATCTTCAGCTCGCTGTTGCCATCGACCACGATCGGCCGCCCCGACAGGGTGTGCGGGTACATCGGCACGATCACGATAGCGTCGAGCTTGGGGTGCATGATCGGCCCACCGGCCGACAGCGCATAGGCGGTGGAGCCGGTGGGGGTGGCGACGATCAGGCCGTCGGCCTTTTGGCTGCAGACGAACTGGCCGTCGATGTAGATCTCGAACTCGATCATGCGCGTGGACTTGCCGGGGTGCAGCACCACGTCGTTCAGCGCATCACCCTGGCCGATGGCTTCGTGGTGGCGGCGCACCTCGGCCTGCAGCAGGAAGCGGTTTTCTACCAGGTAGTGGCCATCGAGCACCTGGGCGACCTTCACTTCCAGCTCGTCGGGGCGGATGTCGGTGAGGAAGCCCAGGTTGCCACGGTTGATGCCCAGCACCGGAATGTTGTGCCGGGCCAGGGCACGGGCAGCGCCCAGCAGGCTGCCGTCGCCGCCGACCACGATGACCAGGTCGCAGACCTCGCCCAGCAGCTTGCGGGTGGAGGTTTGCAGGCCATGGCCAGGCAGCACTTCGGCGATGGTGTCCTCGAGGATCACGTGCAGGTGGCGATCGAGGAGGAATTTTTTCAGTCGGCGAATGGTGTCGAGCACCTGCGAGCTGCCAAGGCGACCGATGATACCGATATTGCGAAATTGCTCCATGGGGCTCCTGCGAGGCTCTGCGGCGGGTGACGATGCGCCGATTATGGGCGAAAGCACCGGGCAGCGGCAAACCGGCTATGCTCGCAGGATGACGCCATTCACCTTGCTCCAAGACCTGCCCCGACAATTGCAGCGCCCCGCCGTGCGCGATTTGGCCTGGGCCCTGCTGTCGCCGCCACTGCTCAGCGCCCCGCCCTGCCCCCAGCGCCACCCGCTGGCAGGCAGCCTGTGGGCGCAGCAGCCACAACGCCTTGAACAGTGGTTGCGCGGGCTGGATGACGACGACCGCCCGTTGCGCGAATGGCTGGCGAAACTGGGCAGCCGGCGCCTGGGGCATTACTACGAACGCCTGTGGCAATTCGCCCTGGGCCAGGCGCCGGGCATCGAACTACTGGCGGCCAACCTGGCGATTCGCGACGGCGGGCGCACCTTGGGCGAGCTGGACGTGGTACTGCGCGACGGCGACGGCGTGCACCACCTGGAACTGGCGATCAAGCTGTACCTGGGCCCTGAAGGCGGCGGGCTCAACCCGCACACCTGGCTGGGCCCAGGCTGCCATGACCGGTTGGGGACCAAGCTTGCGCACCTGGCCGGGCACCAGTTGCCCATGTCCAAGGGCGCGCACAGCCGCGAGCTGTTGGCCACGCTGGGGGTTGAGCAGGTGCAGGCCCATGTATGGCTGGGCGGCTATCTGTTCTATCCGTTGCCTGGGCATGCCGAGCCACCCGCTGGGGCCAACCCGCAGCACTTGCGCGGGCGCTGGGTGCGACGGCGGGACTGGGAGATGGCAGAGGGTGAGCATTGGCAGCCGCTGCAGCGGCATGCCTGGCTGGCACCGGCGCGGGTCGAAGCAGGCGAATGCTGGACGGTGGAGCAATTTGCGGCATGGTTGCATGTGCTGGAGCGGCAAGCGCCGGCACAGTTGCTGGTGAGGTTGGAGCAGGCGGGTGATGGCGCATGGCAGGAGGTGGAGCGGGTGTTTCTGGTGGCTGACAATTGGCCATTTTTACCCGAGGCATGATGTCGCCCGTTAAAAAGGCCGGTGCGGGCAACACAATTTTCACAGACCCAGCGCAAAGATTTGTTCCCGGTAACCTTTACAGTGGTACCTGAGCGCCAGCAAGAGCGCCATTCCGACCTGATGACGAGGACCGATCATGGTTTCATCCACCCCCGCGACCCATTACGCACGCCTGTCCATCGCCCTGCATTGGCTGATGCTGGTACTGCTGGCCGCTGTCTACGCCCTTATCGAACTGCGTGGCCTGTTCCCCAAGGACAGCGCCGAACGCAACCTGATGAAGGACCTGCACTTCATGCTCGGGCTCAGCGTGTTCGTACTGGTCTGGCTGCGCCTGGCCATGCGCCTGAGCCGCCCGACCCCGCCCATCGTGCCCAAGCCGCCAGCCTGGCAAACCGGCCTTGCACACCTGATGCATTTGGCGCTTTACCTGCTGATGATCGGCCTGCCGCTGGCCGGCTGGCTGATCCTCAGCGCCGCCGACAAACCGGTGCCGTTCTTCGGCCTGGAACTGCCGCACCTGATCGGCCCGAACCCGGACCAGGCCAAGTTCATCAAGGGCTGGCATGAACGTATCGGCAGCTGGGGCTACTGGCTGATCGGCCTGCACGCACTGGCCGGGCTGTACCACCACTATGTGCAGCGCGACAACACACTGTTGCGCATGCTGCCCTACAAGTAACCGCGCCGGCCCTGCAGGCCACCTGTGTGGACGAAGATCAGGCGGCTGCCGGGCGTGAACAGCCCGGCAGCGACCTGATTACGCAGGGCCAGCAGGGCCTTGCCGGTGTAGAGCGCTTCGAACGGCACCCCAGTGTGTTGCTCGCACTCGGCAATGAAGGCCAGCAGTTCATCGTCGAACTTGCCGAAACCACCACGGCAGGCGTCGTGTAGCTGGTAACCAAGCGTGCCGGCCAATGCAGCTACCGTCTCCGGCACACCATGAGCCCTGGGCACGGCAAGTGCGCCATGTACCGCATGTGCCCCCGCCTCGGCCAGCACCAGGCCGGCCAAGGTAGTACCCGTTCCAGCAGCCAGCCACCAGGCGTCGTAGCCCGACCACCCCAGCGTCGCGATTTGCGCGTGCGCCTGCTGCATGATCTGCGCGCAGCCCTGCGCGCCAGCTTGCCCGCCACCGCCTTCGGGGATGCAGTGCCAGCCTGGGTAACGTGCCTGCCAGGGGCCCCAGAAACCGGGCTCGTTGCGTGCGCGGTAGCCGCCATAGCCCAACCAGTGCAGCGCCATGCCCAGCGCCTGCAGGTCACGCACGGTTGGCGTATCCTGGGCGTGACCGCGCAGCAGGCCGACAGTGGCGAAGCCGAAGCGTTTGCCAGCGGCGGCCAGGGCGTGCAGGTGGTTGGAATGGTTACCGCCGAGGCTGATCAGCCCGGGGGCGTTATCGGCACTGGCCTGATCCAGGTGATGGCGTAGCTTGAACCACTTGTTGCCGCTGATCAGCGGGTCGATCAGGTCCAGACGCAGGATGGCGGCTTCGACCTGTGCGGTTGCCAGCCAAGGCAGATCCAGGCGTTGCAGGGGGGCTTGAGGAAGGTCGAATACAGGCATGGCCGCAGTTTACAGGGATGGACGAAGCGAAAGGTTACGCGATCCTTGTGCGAGCGGCCTTGGTCGCGAAAGGGCCGCGAAGCGGCCCCTGCCCATTCAAAGCTCAGCCGCTAATCGCGACCCCTGGTTGATCGCCCGCTTGGCGTCCAGCTCGGCCGCCACATCCGCGCCACCAATCAGGTGCACCGACTGCCCCGCCGCCACCAGCCCGTCCTGCAACTCGCGCAGCGGTTCCTGCCCGGCGCAGATCACCACGTTGTCCACCGGCAACACCTGCGGCTCGCCGTCCGCCACGCGAATGTGCAAACCGGCATCGTCGATACCCAGGTACTCGACGCTGTTGAGCATCTGCACCCGCTTGTTCTTCAACCCGGTGCGGTGAATCCAGCCGGTCGTCTTGCCCAGGCCATCACCCACCTTGGACTTCTTGCGCTGCAACAGGTAAACCTGCCGTGCCGGGGCATGCGGCTCGGCCTTGATCCCGGCCACCCCACCGCGTGCCTCAAGATGGGTATCGATGCCCCACTCTTTCCAGAATGCGTCACGGTCCTGGCTGGAGGCCACGCCCTGGTGCACCAGGTACTCGGACACATCAAAGCCAATGCCTCCCGCGCCAATCACCGCGACAGCCTTGCCCACCGGCTTGCGCTCGAGCAACACATCCAGGTAGCTGAGCACCTTGGCATGCTCCACACCCGGAATGGCTGGGGTACGCGGGGCGATACCGGTGGCCAGGATAATTTCATCAAAGCCACCCTCCACCAGTGCCTGCACATCGACGCGAGTATTCAGGCGCAGCTCCACGCCCGTGCTTTTGACCTTGTTGCGGAAGTAACGCAGCGTTTCAAAGAATTCTTCTTTGCCCGGCACCCGCTTGGCCACGTTGAACTGGCCACCGATTTCGCTGGCGGCGTCAAACAGGGTCACGGCATGGCCCCGCTCGGCCGCCACGGTGGCCGCCGCCAGGCCTGCCGGCCCGGCGCCGACCACGGCGATACGCTTCACCGCGCGCGCAGGCAAGTAGTTGAGTTCGGTTTCGTGGCAGGCACGCGGGTTGACCAGGCAACTGGTCAGCTTGCCGCCAAAGGTGTGGTCCAGGCAGGCCTGGTTGCAGCCAATGCAGGTGTTGATTTCGTCGGCTCGGCCAGCGGCGGCCTTGTTGACGAAATCCGGGTCGGCGAGGAACGGTCGAGCCATCGAGACCATGTCGGCATCCCCCTCGGCCAGCACCGCCTCGGCCACTTCCGGGGTATTGATGCGGTTGGTGGTGATCAGCGGAATGTTCACCACACCGCGCAGTTTGGCGGTGACTTTGCTGAACGCCGCACGCGGCACCTTGGTGGCGATGGTCGGGATACGCGCTTCGTGCCAGCCGATGCCGGTGTTGATCAGGGTCGCACCGGCCTGCTCGATAGCCTTGGCCAGCAGCTCGATTTCGTCCCAGGTGCTGCCACCCTCGACCAGATCGAGCATCGACAGGCGGAAGATGATGATGAAGTTCGGCCCTACCGCACCACGCACCCGGCTGACGATTTCCACGGCCAGGCGCATGCGGTTTTCATAGCTGCCGCCCCAGCGATCGGTGCGGTGGTTGGTGTGGGCGGCGAGGAACTGGTTGATGAAGTAGCCTTCCGACCCCATGATCTCGACACCATCGTAACCGGCGCGCTGGGCCAACGCCGCACAATTGACGAAGTCGGCAATCTGTTTCTCGATGCCCGCCTCGTCCAGCTCCTTGGGCTTGAACGGGTTGATCGGCGCCTGGATCGCGCTAGGCGCCACTTGCCGTGGGCTGTAGGCATAGCGCCCGGCATGCAGGATCTGCAGGCAGACCTTGCCACCGGCGGCGTGCACCGCCTCGGTGACGATGCGGTGCTTGTCAGCCTCTTCCTCGGTGCTGAGCTTGGCCGCGCCGGAATACACCCCGCCTTCATCATTGGGCGCGATGCCGCCAGTGACCATCAAGCCAACGCCACCCCGGGCGCGCTCGGCAAAGTACGCGGCCATGCGCTCGAAACCACCGGGGCGTTCTTCGAGGCCGGTGTGCATCGACCCCATCAGGGTACGGTTGCGCAAGGTGGTAAAGCCTAGGTCCAGCGGAGCAAGCAGGTGCGGGTAGCGGTCGGCGGCCATGGAAAGGTCCCCTGGTGGCGTGATCACGGTATGCGGGCACCTCACTGGTCGGCGGGGCCCGTCGTTTGTCTGTCAGCGACATTAAACAGCCGTTTGAATTGGCTCAATGATCGAAACTGACAAGTTATTGATCCTGGCATACAGCGCGACTAACCTAGGGGACCCTCACTGTCCAAGGTGCCGTACTGCTTCATGCGAAAACTCCTGGCAAGCGCCCTGGCGCTGGTGATGATCGCCGCGCTTTGCGGCTACGGTTTCTGGACTCAACAGCGCCCGGAAGGCCACTACCTGTCCGACCTGCGCATCGAGTTGGCACTCAACCATGGCGTGCCGGGCGAGCATGGCAACCTGCTCGGTGTGGAGCCGCTGCTTTACCCAGGCGACTACCAGAACCTGCAACGCCTGCACCGCAAGCTCGCCGCTTACCTGGAGCAAGCCCGAGCCCAAGGGCTGGTGGGCCCACGCACGGTGGTGGTGCTGCCAGAGCACATCGGTACCTGGTTGTGGGCGCGCGGTGAGAAAAACGAGCTGTACCAGGTCACTCAGAGCCGCGAGGCTCAACAATGGCTGGAGCTAAGCAACCCGCTGCGCTACGGCCTGGCCATGCTTGGCGCCGACGGCGACGACTGGCGTGCCGATGCGCACCTGCGCATGAAGGCCGAGCAGATGGCCGCAGACTACCAGCAACTGTTCGGCGGCCTTGCCAAGGAGTTTGGCGTCACCTTGGTGGCCGGCTCGATCGTGCTGCCCGAACCCTACGTGAAACAAGGCGTGCTGCATGCCGGCCGTGGTCCGCTGTTCAACAGCAGCGTGGTGTTTGCCGGCGACGGCTCGCTACTGGGCCAGCCCCAACGCCAGCAATACCCTGACAGTGAAATGCGTCGCTATGTCCACGACGGCCGCCAGCACCCGCTGCAAGTCGTGCAGACTCCCGCCGGGCGCCTGGGGGTACTGGTGGGCAGTGACAGCTGGTACCCGGAAAACCACCAACAACTGGCACAGCAAGCAGTACAGCTGATCGCCAACCCGGTGTTCCTGAGCGGCAAAGGCAGCTGGGAAGCGCCATGGCGTGGCAATCGCCACCAGGAGGCCACCGCTGGGCTGGCCCTGCAACGTGGCGAAGTCAGCGAGCAGAACGCCTGGCAGCGCCTGACCGAGGCAGCCGGGGCCGGCGTCAGCAGCATGAGCGTGTTCATGCGCGGGCAGTTCTGGGAACAGGCCAGCGACGGCCAGGGCTTTGCCCGCCAGTCGGGTGAACTGCTGGCGGGTACTCCTAGCCATGGCGCCCGCCTGCTGAACCTGTGGCTGTAGGCCCATGGCCCGCCCCCGCGTACGCCTCGGCGACCTTTCAGTAGGCTTTGTCCAGCCGCTGACCGAGGCCCTGCGCGAGCGGGGTCATGACCCCGAGCCCCTGCTGCTGCGCTATGGCCTGGATGCCCCACGCCTTGCCGAAGCCGGCGCGCGCTTGTCGATCCCCCGCTACATGCACCTGGGCCACGCAGCCATCGAGCTGAGCGGCGAAGCCGCACTCGGCCTGCACATGGGGCGCTTGAGCCGCCTGGCACATGCCGGCCTGGCCGGAGTAACCGCCGCCCAGGCCCCCACCCTGGGCGAGGCGGCGCGCACGCTGCTGCGCTTCGAGCCCCTGTACGCGGCCAACTACCGTGGCCGTTCCAGCTTCGTGGAAGATGCCCAGGGCGCTTGGTTGCGCTTCTATTCCATCAGCCCCTACAACGCCTACAACCGCTTCGTGGTCGATTCACTGCTTGCCGGCTGGCTGGCGCAACTTGCCGACCTGGCCGGCATGGCGATACAGGCAGAACGCCTTAGCATCGAATTTTCCGCCCCCGCCTATGCTGCGCGCTATCAGGCGCTGTGCAGCACGCCAGTGCAATTCACGGCCGAAGCCAATCAACTGCGGCTAAGCCGCGCAACACTACAACTAGCCAACCCCAGGCACTGCCCGAGCACCTGGCAGCACCTGCTGCAACTGTGCGAAGCAGAGTTGCTACAGCGCACACGGGTACGCAGCCTGGGCGAGCGCATCACCCATCTGCTGGGCCCGCTGCTCAATGGTGGCCGTGAACCGGACCTGGAAGAAGTGGCGCTGCACCTGCAGCTGCCAACCTGGACCTTGCGTCGCAAACTCGCCGAGGAAGGCACGCGGTTTCGCGACCTGCTCAACGAAACACGGCGCGACCTGGCAGAGACCTACATCCGTGACACGGAGCTGGCCTTTGGCGAGATTGCCTATCTGTTGGGGTTTGCTTCAGCCGAGGCCTTCCAGCGCGCGTTCAAGCGCTGGACGGGCCTCACGCCGGGGGAGTTCCGCCGCAGCCAGCGCCGGGCGGGTTAAAGCTCGGTGGCATCGTCGGCCGGTTCCGGGGTGTCCAGTTCATAAGCCTGGGTTTCGAGTAGTTCTTCCTGATATTCATCCATAGCCCTGCGTCCTCTTTGCTCATTTTGTCTTCGTGGGTATCGCCTTCAGCCTAAGCAGGTGGGATGAAGCGATGATGACAAGCGTATGAGTGATAAACGTAGCAGGTGTTCAGGAAGTTATCGCGGGGTGTCTGTAACAGGGGATGTGCGCAGCCTGTACCGGCTTTATCAAAGGGAAGGCGGCACAGCCTCGGCAGGCTGTGCATCCTGCTGCACCTGAATCGGCGCAGCCTCCACGGGCGGTGCGACCGGCTGCGAACCCTGACTGTCATCCACCACCGGTGCCGCGACTGCCTCACTTGCCGGGGAAACAGCCGCAGGCGCGGGTGCAGCTTCCTGGGCAGGGGCAGGCGCCACTGGGTTCGCCGCAGCCTGCTCCGGCAACCCCAGGTCAACCGCCGGCTTTTCAACCTTCGGCACTGGTGCGTCGACCTTGGCCTTTTCGACCTTCTTCGGTTTGGGCAAATAGCTCTCCACCAAGGCGAAATAGCGGTCATAGAACTGCGCCGCAGTCACGGTCTCGCTGGCTACCTTGACCATCGAGTCGTCACTGGAGCCGATCGGCATCGACACCGACCCCAGCACGCCCACACCCAGGCTGGCGGAGGTATTGGACTTTTTCAGTGCATAACGGTCCTGCAGGGCGTTGGCGAACATGGTCGAGCGCTGTTCGTCGCTCACATCCGGCGCGCAGGTGACGTTGAAGCTGATCTGCAGGTGGTTCTCGCTGTTCTGCTGGAAGCTCTTGTTGCCCACCACCTGGTTGGCACCGCTGCTGGTAATGATGTACCCCTGGCTGAGCAAGGCACGCCTGGCCGCCTCGCAAGAGCCAGCATCGCTCACCGGAAAGCTGCGCGAGAACGTACCTGAGTCATCGAAGTTTTCGTGCTCATAGACGGCCGCTTTTTTCGAGGAACAACCGGTCACGCCCGCCAGCACCAGGGCCAGCCCGAGCGCACCAAAGACGGAAGATCTGGTCATTGCGAATTCCGGGTATGTCGAGAAGGTGCCTATTGTGCAACACAGCAGGCAGGCACAGGAACCGCTGGTCGGTGAAGAACCTGTCAGGTTGGTGTAAATCTGGGTAAAGGCAGGCAATTTACCAGGCGCCAGAACGAAAAAAGCGACCCGAAGGTCGCTTTGACGTTGCTTCAAGGCGTTCATGGGGCCTTGAGGCGAAGATGGCGCAGCGGACGGGACTCGAACCCGCGACCCCCGGCGTGACAGGCCGGTATTCTAACCGACTGAACTACCGCTGCGTATCATTCAGGCTTGCGCCCGATTGAAACCTGGGTCTACCCTTGCGCCGCAATGGCATCGGGGCAGGCACAAAAAAAGCGATAACGTGATCGCTTCTCTTGTGTTTGCTTCAAGGTGTTCTAGGGACCTTGAAACGAAGATGGCGCAGCGGACGGGACTCGAACCCGCGACCCCCGGCGTGACAGGCCGGTATTCTAACCGACTGAACTACCGCTGCGTATCGTTCAGGCTCGCGCCTGATTGAAACTGGGATCAGCCCAAGGCATTTGCCTTGTGGCTTCAGACCGGTGCCATGCACCCATCTGTTACTGAAAAATGGCGCAGCGGACGGGACTCGAACCCGCGACCCCCGGCGTGACAGGCCGGTATTCTAACCGACTGAACTACCGCTGCGCAGTGCGTTCCTCTCTGGCTATCGACTTCTTGCGAACCCGATGCTTTAGGAACATCTCAGGAAGTGGTGGGTGATGACGGGATCGAACCGCCGACCCTCTGCTTGTAAGGCAGATGCTCTCCCGGCTGAGCTAATCACCCTCGCGATGTTGCTTGTTGCGTTTGCTTCGCTGAGGCCGCGAAATTTACGCAGATGGCGGAGCTAAGTCAATAGCCCCATTGAATTTTTTTCAAAAAAGACAAAAGCGGCATAGGTTGGACGGGAAGCCTCAGGTGTAGATCATCTTGCGGGTCATGCCGCCATCGACCACGAACTCCTGGCCAGTGACGAACGCCGCCTGGCGCGACAACAGCCAGGCAACCATGGCCGCCACATCTTCCACCGTCCCTACCCTCCCCGTCGGGTGTTGGGCATGATCGGCCTCGGTCAACGGCTCGGCACGGCGCTGCGACGGGTCACGGGCATCGATCCAGCCCGGGCTCACCGCATTGACGCGAATCTCCGGGCCCAAGCTCATGGCCAGAGCATGGGTCAAAGCCACCAGGCCGCCCTTGCTTGCCGCGTAAGCTTCGGTGTCGGGCTCGGATTGCCGCGCCCGAGTAGACGTCAGGTTGACGATCGCCCCATTGTGCGCACGCAGGTAAGGCGCACAATGCTTGGCCAGCAGCATCGGGCCGTTGAGGTTGACCGCCAACACCCGGTTCCATTGCGCCAGGCTCAGGCTTTCGAGGGTCTGGTTGTGCGGGTTGGCAATGGCCGCATTGCACACCAGCGCGTCCAGCCGACCGAACTGCCCGAGCACTTCGGACACCCCGGCACTGACCTGGGCCTCGTCGGCAACGTCCATGGTGATGAACCAGGCGTTGTCACCCAACGCCTTGGCCACCTTGGCCCCGCGCTTGCGGTCCAGGTCACTGAGCACCACCTGCCAACCTTCGCAGATCAACCAAGCGGCAATGCCCAGGCCGATGCCGCGCGCGGCACCGGTGACCAAGGCTACCCGGCCATTGTGGCCTGGGGTACTGCCGCTGATTTCGATCACAGTGCAGCCAGCCCGCGCGCCAGGTCGGCTTGCAGGTCGGCCACGTCTTCCAGGCCTACGGCAACCCGGATCAGGCTGTCGCGGATACCCGCAGCTTCACGCTCCTGCGGCGACAAGCGACCATGGGAGGTGGTGGCCGGGTGCGCGATGGTGGTTTTGCTGTCACCCAGGTTGGTGGTGATGGAAATCACCCGGGTGGCATCGATGAAGCGCCAGGCACCCTCTTTACCGCCTTTGACTTCAAAGCTGACCACCGCACCAAAACCGCTCATCTGGCGCTTGGCCAGTTCGTGCTGCGGGTGGCTCGGCAGGCCTGCGTAATGCACCTTTTCCACGCCTTCCTGCTGCTCCAGCCATTCGGCCAGGGCCTGGGCGCTTTCGCAGTGCGCACGCATGCGCAGGCGCAACGTTTCCAGGCCCTTGGTGAAGATCCAGGCGTTGAACGGGCTGAGCGTCGGGCCTGCGGTACGCAGGAAACCGACCACTTCTTTCATCTGCTCGGCACGGCCGGCGACCACACCGCCCATGCAGCGGCCCTGGCCGTCGATGAACTTGGTGGCCGAGTGGAACACGATATCGGCACCCAGTTTCAGCGGCTGCTGCAGCGCCGGGGTGCTGAAGCAGTTGTCCACTACCAGCATGGCGCCATGGGCATGAGCGATTTCACTGAGCGCGGTGATATCGACCAGCTCGGCCAGCGGGTTGGACGGCGATTCGACGATCAGCAGCCTGGTGTTGGCCTTGATGGCCTTCTCCCAGCCATTGAGGTCGACCAGTGGCACGTAGTCCACTTGTACGCCAAAGCGCTTGAAGTACTTCTCGAACAGGCTGATGGTGGAGCCAAACACGCTCTGCGACACCAGTACATGGTCACCGGCGCTGCACAGCGACATGACCACGGCCAGGATTGCCGCCATACCGGTGGACGTACCCACGGCCTGCTCCGCGCCTTCCATTGCAGCCAGGCGCTCCTCGAAGGCACGCACTGAGGGGTTGGTGTAGCGCGAGTAGACGTTGCCCGGCGTTTCGCCGGCAAAGCGCGCAGCAGCATCAGCCGCTGTGCGGAACACATAGCTGGAGGTCAGGAACAGCGCTTCGCTGTGTTCGCCTTCCGGTGTACGGTTTTGACCGGCGCGCACCGCCAGGGTGTCGAAACCGACACCCTCGAGGTCACTGTCCAGTCGCCCGGCATCCCATTGATCCGTCATGCCGTCGCTCCCAAAATCAGTTGTTGTAGAGGTCGATGATCGCGCTGACGGCCTGGTTCTTGACCTTGGCCAGGTCATTACGGGCCTGCTCGATACGCTCGAGGTAGGCTTCGTCGATATCGCCGGTGACGTACTCACCGTTGAACACCGCGCAATCGAAATGATCGATCTTGATCTTGCCGCCACCGACCGAGTCGATCAGGTCTGGCAGATCCTGATAGATCAGCCAATCGGCGCCGATCAACTCGGCCACCTGTTCGGTGGTACGGTTGTGGGCGATCAGTTCGTGAACACTCGGCATGTCGATGCCGTAGACGTTGGGGTAGCGTACTGCAGGGGCTGCGGAGCAGAAGTAGACATTTTTGGCGCCGGCTTCGCGGGCCATCTGGATGATCTGCTTGCAGGTGGTGCCGCGCACGATCGAGTCGTCCACCAGCATCACGTTCTTGCCACGGAATTCCAGCTCGATGGCGTTGAGCTTCTGGCGCACTGACTTTTTGCGCGCGGCCTGGCCGGGCATGATGAAGGTACGGCCGATGTAACGGTTCTTGACGAAACCTTCGCGGAACTTGACGCCCAGGCGGTTGGCCAGTTCCAGCGCAGCAGTGCGGCTGGTATCCGGGATCGGGATGACCACGTCGATATCATGCTCAGGGCGCTCGCGCATGATCTTGTCAGCCAGTTTTTCACCCATGCGCAGACGGGCCTTGTACACCGAGATACCGTCAATGATCGAGTCCGGGCGGGCCAGGTAGACGTGCTCGAAGATGCACGGCTGCAACTTCGGCGCTTCGGCGCATTGCTTGGTGAACAGCTGGCCTTCTTCGGTGATGTACACCGCTTCGCCCGGCGCCAGGTCGCGGATCAGGGTAAAGCCGAGCACGTCCAGGGCCACGCTTTCCGAGGCGATCATGTATTCCACGCCTTCATCGGTATGACGCTGGCCGAACACCACCGGGCGGATGCCGTGGGGGTCGCGGAAGCCGACGATGCCGTAGCCGGTGATCATCGCCACCACGGCGTAACCGCCGACGCAGCGGCTGTGTACATGGGAAACCGCCGCGAACACGTCTTCTTCGGTTGGCTGCAACTTGCCACGCACCGCCAACTCATGGGCGAACACGTTCAGCAGCACTTCCGAGTCGGAGTTGGTGTTGACGTGGCGCAGGTCGGACTCGTAGATCTCCTTGGCCAACTGCTCGACATTGGTCAGGTTGCCGTTGTGGGCCAGGGTGATGCCGTACGGCGAGTTGACGTAGAACGGCTGGGCCTCGGCCGAGGTCGAGCTGCCCGCCGTCGGGTAGCGCACGTGGCCGATACCGATGCTGCCCACCAGGCGCTGCATGTGGCGCTGCTGGAACACGTCGCGCACCAGGCCATTATCCTTGCGCAGGAACAACCGGCCGTCATGGCTGGTCACGATACCGGCAGCGTCCTGGCCGCGGTGCTGGAGGACCGTAAGCGCGTCATACAGCGCCTGATTGACGTTCGACTTACCGACGATACCGACGATGCCACACATGCGACGCAACCCCTACTTTGACGAAACTTGAGTGAATAGCGCTCAGGGCTTGGACGGCCCGAGCAACTGTTCCTTGAACGGAAGATCAGCGGGAGCGCTGATCAACCCACTGGGCGACCACTGACCGGTGAAACCCAGAATCAGGTTTTTCGACCAATCGGCGACCAAGAGAAATTGTGGTATCAGGCGTGATTCCTGCCACCAGGTGTCCTGTTGAACCGGCCCCAGGCTGATCAGGCCTATGGCCACCACTACCAGCAAGGCCCCGCGCGCGGCACCGAAGGCCATGCCCAGGAAACGATCGGTGCCGGACAGCCCGGTCACGCGGATCAGTTCGCCGACGAGGAAGTTGACCATGGCCCCCACCAGCAAGGTGGCGACGAAAAGAATGGCGCAGCCAGCGATGACGCGCATCGATGGCGTCTGGATATAGCTCTCAAGATACACCGAGAGCGAACCGCCGAACATCCAGGCAACCGCACCGGCAATGATCCAGATGAGCAAGGACAAGGCCTCTTTGACGAAGCCGCGCTTGAGACTGATCAGTGTGGAGACGGCGATGATCGCAATGATCGCCCAATCAACCAAGGTAAATGCCACGGTGCTGCCTGCAGACGTTTGAGGCGGCGCATTTTACCAGAGCAGAGGGCTGGGAGTAAGCGGAATGTCGGGGATTAGCGCCACCTGGGTGTGGGAGCGGCCTTGTGTCGCGAAAGGGCCGCAAAGCGGCCCCAGCAGTTCTGGCTGTACTGCAGAGATCTTAGGGGCCGCGCAGAAGCCTACGGCCTGAATTAGCTGCGTTCTGGCTGGAACCTCACCACAAAGCCCTTGAGGCTGTTCTGGCGATTGATCGCATCACGCACGCGCTCGGCTTCGGCCCGCTCGATCAACGGCCCGACATACACCCGGTTCATGCCACCCGCCGAGCGGATATAAGCGTTGTAACCCTGGCTACGCAGCGTTTGTTGAAGTTTTTCGGCACCGGCACGGTTTGACAGGCTGGCCAGCTGGATCGACCAGCTGACTGGCAGACCATTGACGTCGATCTTCGAAGGCGCTGCCGGCGCTGGGGCTGCAGCGGCCTTGGCCTCGACCTTTGGCGCTGGCGCGGGTGCTTGCGGCTTGGGCGGTTGAACCTGTGCCTGAGTCTGTGGTGACGGGGTAATGGGCTGGCTGGGCGTGCTCGCCGGCGCAGTGGCTTCATCGATCACCACCGGCGCCTGCTGAGGCGCCTCCGGGATCACCTGCGGTTGCGGCACGGCAACCGGCTCCACCTTCACTTCCGGCAGGCTGGGCATGGCCGGTGCCTGCGGGGTTTCGACGTGCACCTGGCGCATCTCGTCCTCGCGGCTGAACAGCATCGGCAGGAAGATCACCGCCAGCGCCACCAGCACCAGCGCACCGACCATGCGCTGCTTCATCCCTTTATCCAGCACTGCCATCTACTCCACCCTCCTGGGCATGCCGCTCCAGCCATTCCAGCGCCTGGGCGACACAGAAAAACGAACCGAACAGCAGGATCTGGTCATCCGCCGTCGCCTGCGCGCATTGCCCTTCAAGGGCGGCGTCGACGCTGGCATAAGACTTCACTGCGGCGCCATGGTTCGTCAAGGCCGTGGCCAGTTCCGCAGCCGGGCGGCTGCGCGGGGTGTCCAGCGGCGCCACTGCCCATTCGTCGACCAGGCCCTGCAGCGGCGCGATAACGCCGCCCAGGTCCTTGTCGGCGAGCAAGCCGAACACCGCGAAACGGCGCCCATTCAGCGGACGGGCCGCCAGGCGGCGGGCCAGGTACTGCGCCGCATGCGGGTTATGCCCGACATCCAGCAACAGCTCAACTGGCTTGCCCTGCCAGTTCAGCTGGCGGCGGTCGAGACGCCCGGTGATACGGGTATCCAGCAATGCCTGGCGAACCTGCGCCGCATCCCACGGCAGCCCCATCAACAGGTAAGCCTGCAACGCCAACGCGGCGTTTTCCATGGGCAGGTCGAGTAAAGGCAGGTCACTCAGCGCTACCTGCGCACCATTGGCCGCGGTACCACGCCAGCTCCAGCTGCCATCGGCGCTGGCCAGGTCGAAATCACGACCGCGCAGGAACAGTGGCGCGGCCAGTTCGCCAGCCTTGTCCAGCAACGGCCGTGGCGGGTCCAGGTCGCCGCACAGGGCCGGCTTGCCGGGGCGGAAGATGCCGGCCTTCTCGAAGGCCACAAGCTCGCGGGTATCGCCCAGGTAATCGACATGGTCGACGCCGATGCTGGTCACCAGGGCCAGGTCGGCGTCCACCACGTTCACGGTGTCCAGCCGGCCACCAAGGCCCACTTCCAGCACCACGGCATCCAGCTGCGACTGGTAGAACAACCAGAACGCGGCCAGCGTACCCATCTCGAAGTAGGTGAGGGAAATATCGCCCCGCGCCGCCTCAACGGCGGCGAAGGCTTCGCACAAGCGCTCATCGCTGGCTTCTTGGCCCTCGATCAGCACCCGCTCGTTGTAACGCAACAGGTGCGGCGAGCTGTACACGCCGACCTTGAGGCCCTGGGCACGCAGCAACGAAGCCACGAAGGCGCAGGTCGAACCTTTGCCGTTTGTGCCTGTTACCGTCACCACGCGTGGCGCCAGCTTGCCCAGCGCCAGCCGGGCAAGCACCTTCTGCGACCGCTCCAGGCCCATGTCGATGGCCGAGGGGTGCAACTGCTCGAGGTAGGCGAGCCATTCGCCCAGGGATCGTTGTTTCATCACGCGACGGCAGCCGCCTCACGCGCTTGCTCCGGGGTGTCCTGGCCGGTCATCTGCGCCAGCAGGCGGGCCAGACGCGGGCGCAACTCGCCACGGGAGATGATCAGGTCGATGGCACCGTGCTCCAGCAGGAACTCGCTGCGCTGGAAGCCTTCTGGCAGCTTCTCGCGGACGGTCTGCTCGATCACGCGCGGGCCGGCGAAGCCGATCAGCGCCTTTGGCTCACCGACGATGACATCGCCGAGCATTGCCAGGCTGGCAGAGACACCACCGTACACCGGGTCGGTCAGCACCGAGATGAACGGGATGCCTTCTTCGCGCAGGCGTGCCAGCACGGCCGAGGTCTTGGCCATCTGCATCAGCGAGATCAACGCCTCCTGCATGCGCGCACCGCCCGAAGCGGAGAAGCAGACCATCGGGCAGCGATGCTCCAGGGCGTAGTTGGCCGCGCGCACGAAACGTTCGCCGACGATGGCGCCCATGGACCCGCCCATGAACGAGAACTCGAAGGCGCTGACCACGATCGGCATGCCCATCAAGGTACCACTCATGGAGATCAGCGCGTCTTTTTCGCCGGTCTGTTTCTGGGCGCCGGTCAGGCGGTCCTTGTACTTCTTGCCGTCACGGAACTTCAATCGGTCGACCGGCTCCAGGTCGGCACCCAGTTCGGCACGGCCTTCGGCGTCGAGGAAGATGTCGATGCGCGCACGTGCGCCGATGCGCATGTGGTGGTTGCACTTGGGGCAGACATCCAGGGTCTTTTCCAGCTCCGGACGATACAGCACGGCCTCGCAGGACGGGCACTTGTGCCACAGCCCCTCAGGCACCGAGCTCTTCTTCACCTCGGAACGCATGATCGAAGGGATCAGTTTGTCGACTAACCAGTTGCTCATGCTTTATTTCTCCAGTATTGGCAGGCGGGGGTCGGTGTCGCCGGCCCTGCCCTGCCCTTGAGCTCAAAATCTTTTACAAAACGATGGTGGACCGGCCGCCGGGGCTTCCAGCGCGCCACTCCACCGCTAATGTGTTTTCTTGCCGCCATAAGCGCTGGCGGCGGCCCCGCAGGGCTGCGAAAGCTATGGACGATGGCGCGCAGCCAGCCGTCACATCTGCCATCACGCCTGCTTCACCGCTCGCATGAACGCCTCGATCTTCGCCGCGTCCTTGATGCCCTTGGCCTGTTCGACGCCGCCACTGACATCCACCGCATAAGGCCGTACCTGGGCAATGGCCTGGCCAACGTTATCGGCTGACAGCCCGCCCGCCAGAATGATCGGCTTGCTCAGGTGCGCCGGTACCAGTGACCAGTCGAACGCTTCACCGGTTCCCCCAGGCACGCCCGCCACGTAGGTATCCAGCAGAATACCGCGGGCACCTGCGTACTGCTTACAGGCCGCCTCCAGGTCGTCGCCAGGGCGCACACGCAGGGCCTTGATCCAGGGGCGGTGGTAGCCTTCGCAGTCCTGCGGGGTTTCGTCGCCGTGGAACTGTAGCAGGTCCAGCGGAACCACTTCGAGGATCTCGTTCAGCTCGCAGCGCGAGGCATTGACGAACAACCCGACCGTGGTCACGAACGGCGGCAGCTCGGCGATGATCGCCCGCGCCTGGCGCACGTCCACCGCCCTCGGGCTTTTGGCATAGAAGACGAAGCCGATGGCATCGGCACCCGCTTCGGCGGCGGCCAGCGCATCTTCGATGCGGGTAATCCCGCAGATCTTGCTGCGAACATAGCTCATGGAACGCGAACCCTGGTTATTGCGGCGAAAGGCCGGATGTTAGCAAATGGCTTTTCGCCCGTCAGTCTGCCAACGCCTCGTAACCGCTCAAAAAGTGTGGGCCGATGTAACGCTTGGGCAGCGCAAATTCCTCGGGGTACTCCACCTGCACCAGATAAAGCCCGTACGGGTGGGCGGTTACCCCACCTTCGCGGCGGTTACGCCCTTCGAGCACCTCGCGCGCCCAGGTGACTGGGCGCTCACCGGCGCCAATGGCCATCAGCACACCGGCAATGTTGCGCACCATGTGATGCAGAAAAGCAGTGGCACGCACGTCCAGCACGATCATCTGGCCATGACGGGTAACGCGCAGGTGGTAGATGTGCTTGATCGGTGACTTGGCCTGGCACTGGCTGGCGCGGAAGGCGCTGAAGTCGTGGGTGCCGAGCAGGAACTGCGCGGCCTCGGCCATGCGCTCGACGTCCAGCGGACGGTGGTTCCAGGTCACTTCCTCGGCCAGGTGCGCCGGGCGGATCGGGTCGTTGTAGATGACATAGCGGTAGCGCCGGGCGCAGGCCTTGAAGCGGGCATGGAAGTCGGCCGGCATTGGCTGCGACCAGACCACGCTGATGTCGTGCGGCAGGTTGAAGTTGGTGCCCATGGTCCAGGCGCGCTCGTCACGCACGGCACGGGTGTCGAAGTGCACGATCTGCCCGCAGCCATGGACCCCGGCGTCGGTACGCCCGGCGCAAATCACCGAAATCGGCTCGTTGGCAACCTTGGACAGGGCTTGTTCCAGGGCCTGCTGGACACTCGGTACACCGCTGGCCTGGCGCTGCCAGCCGCGGTAGCGCGCGCCCTTGTATTCCACGCCAAGGGCGATACGGGAGAAGCCTTCGGCCGCGGATTCGGCGGTAGCGGTGTCGATGATGTCCAAGCGCATGAAACCTGTGGGTGTACGGAATGGCGGGGATTATAACGACAACGGCAGCCGTGTAGGGCTGCCGTTGGATATGCACTGCGTTTGAGGGCCTCTTCGCGGGCTTGCCGCGAAGAGGCCGGCGCAGTCAACCTCAGACCAGGCGAGAGAGCATGTCCTCGGCTTCCTGGCGCTGGCTGTCGTCGCCGTCCTTGACCACTTCGTCGAGGATGTCGCGCGCACCCTGACTGTCGCCCATGTCGATATAGGCACGGGCCAGATCGAGTTTGGTAGCCACTTCGTCACTGCCGGAGAAGAAGTCGAAGTCCAGGTCGTCCAAAGGCTCGGGCTCGGGCTGCGCAACCGCGTCCTCGCGGGTGAAGTGCGGCTCCAGCGATGGCGATTCGAGGCTCTGCGACAACTTGTCCAGCTCGGCGTTGACGTCGTCCAGCTCCGAGGCAAAGCGCTTGGCTGCGGGCGAGTCGTCTTCCAGCGACAGGGACAAGTCGAAGTCCGACGGCATATCGAACTCGGACACTGGGTCAAATGCCGGCTCGCTGTCGAAGGCGGCCAGTTCGGCGGCGACATCAACCGGTTCTTGCGCCAGCGCGTCAGGAGCAGCTGGGGCAACCGGCTCGCTGATATCGAGGTCGAAATCAGACAGGTCCACGGCAGATTGTGGCTCAGCCTGAGCCAGCATGGCCTCGAAATCAGCGTCGGCGCTGTCTTGCAGCTCGGCATCCACGGCGAACGGCTGTTCTTCTGGCTGAGCGTCTTCCAGCTCTGGCTCATCCAGCACAGGCTCGGCGATGACCAACTCGTCGGGCACAGGCTCCTGGGCCATCGGCTCATCCAGCAACGGCGCTGCCAGCGGGTCTTCCTCGGGCAGGTCTTCACCCAGGCTCAGGTCGAATGCGCTGTCCAGATCCTGCTCATCCAGGCCCGAAGCATCGAGTGTCGGCACGTCATCGAAGGCCTCCAGCTCTGCTTCAGGCTCTGCTTGCGCGACAACCTCGGGTTCGGCCTCTACTTGTGGCTCGAACTCAGGCACCTCGTCAGGCACCACATCCGCAACCACCGGGGCCTCGGGCTCGTCGTGCAGCAGCTCCTGCACGTACTGTTCATCCATCTCGGCAGCCAGCGCCGCCGCACCCAGGCCGGCAGCAGCCAGGCCGAGCATGGCAGGATAACGCTCTTTCAGCCCGGCGACTTCGGCAACGTTCTGCTCGCCGGCCGACAGCTGGCGCTCCTGCTCGGCGAACGCGCTCTGGTCACCCTGGCGAGCGTACACATCCATCAGCTTCAGACGCAGGTCGTCACGCTCCGGCGCTGCGGCCACAGCGGGCTCCAGCAGGTCGGCGGCGCGATTCAGACGGCCTTCGGCCAGGCACTGATCGACTTCTGCAAGCAGTGCGGCGTGCGGGTCTGCTTGTGGTTCAAGCTCGGGCTCTGCCTCGGCAACGGGTGCCGACACTTTTTCCGCAGCGACAGCGGCGGCGGCGGAAGCTGCGACCACAGCCGGCGACAGGGTCACGCTCGGTTCCGAGACTTCGACGCCATCGAGGCTCTCGGTATCGCTGTCGAAGCCTGTGCCCTGCTCTTCTTCCAGCGCACGCGCCATGCGCAGGTGCTTTTCAGCTTCTTGCTGGGCCTTGCGCTTGCGAGCCAGCAGCAATAGCAGAAGCAGCAGCACCAGGAACGCGCTACCGGCGATCAGCCACAGCAACAGCGGGTTGCCCATGATTTCGTCGACAACACCTTGCGACTGGGCGGCAGGCGCCGGCTTGGGCGCGGTGGCGGCGGCAGGTGCCGGCTTGGCCGCTGGCGGCACGCT
>NZ_QJRC01000075.1 GCF_013393325.1 Pseudomonas hunanensis | reverse complement strand
GCCATGCGCCAAGGCGTTCGCGCGCAAATCCCACAGGCATAATTGGCCCGAAACATCGCCTGTGACAGGCGCGCGCGACCGCCTTGTTTGAACCACGCGATATCGTGCCATGCGCCAAGGCGTTCGCGCGCAAATCCCACAGGCATAATTGGCCCGAAACAAACGTAGGAGCGAGCGCAGCTCGCGATGCGCCGCGCGGGCGGCGCTCGATCTGCGCGCCACCCCAAAAATCCCGTCGGACCTTACTGCGAATACCCCTTCAGGAAATTGCCAATCCGGCCAATCGCCGCTTCCAGGTCGTCCACCCGAGGCAAGGTGACCACGCGGAAGTGGTCCGGCCACGGCCAGTTGAACGCCGTACCTTGCACGATCAGCAGTTTTTCCGACAGCAGCAGGTCAAGGGCGAACTTCTCGTCGTTGAGGATCGGGCACACCTTCGGGTCGATGCGCGGGAATGCATACAGCGCACCCATCGGCTTCACACAGCTCACCCCCGGGATATCGTTGAGCAGCTCGTAGGTGCGGTTGCGCTGTTCCAGCAGGCGGCCTGGCGGCAATACCAGGTCGTTGATGCTCTGGTAGCCGCCTAGCGCGGTCTGGATGGCATGCTGGGCCGGCACGTTGGCGCACAGGCGCATGTTGGCCAGCATGTCGATGCCTTCGATATAGCTCTGGGCGTGGTGCTTCGGCCCGGAGATGATCAGCCAGCCAGAACGGAAACCCGCCACTCGGTACGACTTGGACAGGCCGTTGAAAGTCAGGCACAGCAGGTCGGGTGCCAGCGAGGCGGTGCTGATGTGCACCGCTTCGTCGTACAGGATCTTGTCGTAGATCTCGTCGGAGAACACCACCAGGTTGTGCTGGCGGGCCAGCTCCAGCATGCCCAGCAGCAGCTCTTTGGAGTAGACGGCGCCGGTCGGGTTGTTCGGGTTGATGATCACCAGGGCCTTGGTGTTCGGGGTGATCTTGGCCTTGATGTCTTCAAGGTCGGGGAACCAGTCGGCCTGCTCGTCGCACAGGTAATGCACCGGCTTGCCGCCCGCCAGGCTCACGGCGGCGGTCCACAGCGGGTAGTCGGGGGCCGGGATCAGCACTTCGTCGCCGTTGTTCAGCAGCGCCTGCATCGACATGACGATCAGCTCGGACACACCGTTGCCGAGGTAGATGTCCTCGATGGTGACGCCTTCGATTTCCTTTTGCTGGCAGTACTGCATCACCGCCTTGCGCGCGCTGAACAGGCCCTTGGAGTCACTGTAGCCCTGGGCGGTGGGCAGGTTGCGGATCACATCCTGGAGGATTTCATCGGGCGCCTCGAAGCCAAACGGCGCCGGGTTGCCGATGTTCAGCTTGAGGATGCGGTGGCCTTCCTCTTCCAGACGTTTGGCGTGCTTGAGCACTGGGCCGCGAATGTCGTAGCAGACATTGGCGAGCTTGTTCGATTTGCTGAACTGCATGATGGGATCCCGATATGAGAAAACGCGCAACCCATGCCGAAAGGTTTGAAACGGCAGGAAGCGGGTGCCAGACTGAACGCCTGGCACACGAAGCCAACTAATATACGTGCCACCCGCGCCCCGGAAAAGACGGCGCGGGGTGAAATTCAGCCTGCCGAGGTCCCTACATGAAAAAGATCGAAAAAAACCTGGATGAATGGCGGTCGATGCTCGACCCCGAGCAATACCAGGTATGCCGCCTCAAGGGCACCGAGCGGCCATTCAGCGGCAAGTACAACAGCGAACGCCGTGACGGCATCTACCACTGCATCTGCTGCAACCTGCCACTGTTCGACGCGCAAACCAAGTTCGACTCGGGCTGCGGTTGGCCGAGCTTCTACGCACCGATCGAAGACAGCGCCATGATCGAGATCCGCGACACTTCCCACGGCATGATCCGTACCGAAGTCACCTGCGCCCGTTGTGACGCGCACCTGGGGCACGTGTTCCCCGATGGCCCGCCACCGACCGGCCTGCGCTACTGCATCAACTCGGTGTGCATCGACCTGCGCCCACGCGACTGACCGGAGCCCGATCATGGCTGCATCGATGCTGGACATCCCCTGCGTGACCCTCGGCGGCGAGCACAAAACGCTCGGCGACTACCCAGGCAAGGTGCTGCTGGTGGTCAACACCGCCAGCCAGTGCGGCTTTACCCCACAGTACAAGGGCCTGGAGCAACTCTGGCAAACCTACCGCGAGCGCGGCCTGGTGGTGCTGGGCTTTCCATGCAATCAGTTTGGCAAGCAGGAACCGGGCGATGCGCGTGAAATCGCGCAGTTTTGCGAGCGCAATTTCGGTGTGAGCTTTCCGCTGTTTCGCAAGATCGAGGTCAACGGCCCCGGCACCCACCCGCTGTACGTCGAACTCAAGCAGCGTGCACCGGGCTTGCTCGGCTCGCAGAAGATCAAGTGGAACTTCACCAAGTTCCTGATCGACCCTGCCAGCGGTCAGGTCACGCGCTATGCCCCCACCACCAAGCCACAGGCCCTGGAAGCGGACATCGAGCGCTTGCTCAGCCGTTGAGCGGCACCCAGTGGTCGATCAGGGCCAGTAGCTCTTCGCGGCGAAACGGCTTGGCCAGGTAGTCGTTCATGCCTGCCGCCCGGCAGCGTTCGCGCTCCTCGGGCATGGCGTTGGCGGTGAGGGCAACGATTGGCAGTTCGGGCCAGCGGCCGCTCTGTCGGATGCGCCGGCTGGCCTCGTAGCCATCCATCACCGGCATGTTGCAGTCCATCAGCACCAGGTCGAAGTCGTCATGCTGCAACAGTTCCAGCGCCTCGGCGCCCTGGGTGGCCAGTTGCACCTGGCAGCCAAGCTTGGCAAGCATGCCCTTGGCTACCAACTGGTTTACCGGGTTGTCCTCTACCAGCAGAATCCGCGCGCGGCCTTGCTCCAGGGTAATGGCCGGGGTGGCCAGCGTGTGTTCGGGCTCATGGCCTTGCAAGGTGCGGCGCAACGTCTGGTACAGGGCGTTGCGCGCCAGTGGCCGGGCCAGCTGATGCAACGGGGCCAAGGCCAGCGACTGCTCGTTGGGCAGGAAGTTGCCGTAGGCGGTCACCAGCAGTATCGGGGTTTTCAGTGCCTGGCGCAGTTCGAACAGGTGGTCCACATCGTCGCTGATCAACAGGTCGATCGCGGCGCCGTCCAGCGTGGCGCTGCTGTCATGGCGCTGGTAGGTCAGGCCCCAGGCGGGCAGCAAGTTCTGCAGCAGTTCATCAAGCCCGCTACCGCCTGCGCTCAGGGCGGCCACGTGGCCATGCAGGGGCACCGGCGGGATGGCTTCGGTGTGCACGGCCAGCGGTAATTCGGCGGTAAAGCAGCTACCAAAGCCCGGCTCGGAGCGAATGTGCAGGTGGCCCTGCATGGCCTTGCACAGGTTGCGCGTCAGCGCCAGGCCCAGGCCGGTGCCGCCGTACTGGCGGGTAATGCCGGCACCGGCCTGGGTGAAGGGCTGGAAGATGCGCGCCTGGGCCTCTTCGGGGATGCCGATGCCTGTGTCACGTACCTCCAGGCGCACACCGCCGACGATCGTCACCAGGCGCACATCGACGCGACCGAAGCGGGTGAACTTGAGCGCGTTGGACAGTAGGTTGCTGACGATCTGCCGCACCCGCGTGGGGTCGCCGAGCACGCTGCTAGGGAAGTCGCTGGCGATAAGGCACGTGAGTTCCACGCTTTGCGCGGTGTTCTGCGACAGCAGGTTGGCGGTGTCTTCCACCATCGACCCCATGTCGAAGGGGATACGCTCCAGCTCCAGCTGGCCAGCATCGAACTTGGACAGGTCGAGAATATCGTTCAGCAGCTCCACCAGCACCTTGCCCGAATCGTGGGCAATTGCCAGTTGCTGGCGTTGTTCACTGGGCAGCGGGTTGTCCAGCGCCAGGGCGATCATGCCAAGCATGCCGTTGAGCGGGGTGCGGATTTCGTGGCTCATGTTGGCCAGGAAGGCGGCGCGTGCCTGGGCCATGTCCAGCGCGCGGCGGCGGGCTTGCTCCAGCTCCTGGTTGGACAGGCTGAGGCTGCTGTTGCTGGCTTTCAGCTCGTCGGTGCGCGCCGACACGATGTCTTCCAGTTCGTTCAGGTACTGGGTCAGGCGGTTTTCTGCCGTGCGCCGCTGTTCAATTTCGGTGGCCATGCTGACGAACTGCTGGTTGGCGACCTTCACCAGCACGCCGATTTCGTCGTGCTCATGACCATGCGGGCATTCCAGGCGCGTTTGCCGGGGTTTGCGCGGGTCGCTGCCGCTGAGCGCACCGATCACCGTCACCAGCGGCTTGGTCAGCATCATGTAGAACAGCGCCAGCAGGATGCCGGTCAGCACCAGGCTGCGGGCGAAGCCGTTGAGCAGGGTGATGCCGGCACGGTCGAGAAAGCGGCTGCCGAAGGCGTAGGTGTCGACGTCCAGATACAGAGTGCCAAGGTATTCCTCTGGCATATGGGTCAGGAACAGGCGCTCTTTGAACTGGCGCTGCTCACCAAACAGGAAGTCGCTGAGGAGCCGGTAGCGGTCCTGCAGCCTTGGCCGCTCGACATCGGCCAGCACCGTTTCGTTGTTGTCGATCAGCCGTGCACGGATGATGGCCGGCGACTGCAGCAGCCCGCGCGTCAGCTCCAGTGCCAGCTCGGAATCGATGTTGTAGGCAATGCGCGAGGCCGGGTTGTGGCTGATTTGCAGCAAGGCGCGCACTTCACGGTTGATGGACGCGTCTTCGCTGGCATAATCGATGCCGATCTGGATGAGACTGAGCAATGTTCCCAGGATGAAGCCGACCAGGACTGTCAACCGGGCTTGCTTGTATGACAGGCGATTGGTGAACTTGATATCCATGAGTCCCGAGCCGGTTTCACGTTCCTTGCGCTGCGCAAGCATAGCCGAATAGCCCCGGCAGCTGGCGGGCCTGTCACACATTCAGCTGGAAATCTCACCTGTCTTGTTAGGAGTCGTCATGGACGCTCGCTTGATTGCTTTCCTGGACCGCGCCGAATCGGTACTGGCGCGCCTCGAACCCCTGTTGCCGGCACCGCGCCCGAACATCGACTGGGGCACCACCCTGGCCGCCCGCTGGCAGCGCGATGGCCGCAGCGGCTACCTGCTACCGCTGGAAGTCAGCCTGGACATCCGCCTGACCGACCTGATCGGCGTCGACAAACAACGTGACCAGCTAGGGCGTAACACCCACCAGTTCATCAACGGCCTGCCGGCCAACCACGCGTTGCTGTGGGGCTCGCGCGGCACCGGCAAGTCGTCGCTGGTACGCGCCCTGCTGGCTGAGCACGCCAGCGCAGGCCTGCGCCTGATAGAAATCGAACGCGACCACCTGGCGGACCTGCCACGGGTGGTGGAGCAACTGCAGAAGCTGCCGCAACGCTTCATCCTGTTCTGCGACGACCTGTCGTTCGAAGCCGGGGAGGGCGACTACCGCGTGCTCAAGAGCGTGCTCGACGGCTCGTTGGAGCAGGCGCCAGACAACGTGCTGCTGTATGCCACGTCCAACCGCCGCCACCTGGTGCCGGAGAAGGAGAGCGACAACGAGAACTGGAAGCGCGTGGACGGCGAGTTGCACCCCAGCGAAGCGGTGGAAGACAAGATTGCCCTGTCTGACCGTTTTGGCCTGTGGCTGTCGTTCTACCCGTTCACCCAGGACCACTTCCTGAATGTTGTCGAGCATTGGATCGGCCAGCTGGCACGCTCTGCGGGCCTGGCCTGGCAGCGTGACGAACAACTCGACATCCTCGCCGTGCGCTGGGCCACCGGGCGCGGTAACCGTAATGGCCGTTGTGCCTATCAGTTCGCCCGCTATTGGGTTGGGCTGCAATTGCTGGAGCAAAAGTAAATGATCGACCTCAATGCCAGTGGCGCCGGCCTCGACGGCTACAACCTGCTGGCGGCGCAAGTGCAGGCGCTGTTTGCCGACGAGCGTGACTTCATCGCCAATGCCGCGCAGTTTTCGGCGTTTCTGTTTAACCAGGTGGACGACCTGAACTGGGCGGGGTTCTACCTGAACCGAAACGAAGAACTGGTTCTGGGGCCGTTCCAGGGCCAGGTGGCGTGCGTGCGCATTCCATTCGGCAAGGGCGTGTGCGGGGCAGCGGCGGCTACGCGGCAAACCCAGCGGGTGGAAGATGTGCATGCGTTCCCAGGGCACATTGCCTGTGACAGCGCATCCAACAGCGAGCTGGTGATCCCGTTGGTGAAGGAAGGCAGGCTGATTGGTGTGCTGGACCTGGATAGCCCGAAACCTGGGCGGTTCGGTGAGGCAGACCAGGTGGGGCTGGAGCGGTTGGCGGCGATCTTCCTGGAGCTGACTGACTGCTGACCACTGTCCAATGGCCGGCGCTATCCCTGTAGGAGCGGCCT
>NZ_QJRC01000074.1 GCF_013393325.1 Pseudomonas hunanensis | reverse complement strand
TCAGGCCAGGTTCTGCTCGGCCGACCAGCTGGCGTACCAGCTACGGAACAGCGCGTATTGCTGCTCGGCATAGTTGCGCTGGGCATCGGTCAGCACGTCGGTCTGGTTGAAGTGCAGGCTGTACTCGGTGTCGCCGTTCAGCACCATCAGGTGCTTGTAGTACAGCACCAGGTCGCAACCTTCATCGAACGACGACAGCACGGCCAGTGCCGCCTCCAGCTCGCGCGCCAGGCGGCGGGCACGGGCGTCGCCCTTGGCCGCCTGCTTGCTCAGGCTCACCAGCTGCAGCACTTCACGCGGCAGGGCGTTGCCGATGCCGGTGATGGCGCCGGTGGCGTTGCAGTTGACGAAGCCGTGCACCACTTGGGTATCCACGCCGACCATCAAGGTCACATCGTCGTCCTTGGAGGTGATGTGTTCGGCGGCATAGCGCAGGTCGGCGCCACCGCCGAATTCCTTGAAACCGATCAGGTTGGGGAACTCGCGGCGCAGCTCGAAGAACAGGTCGGCGCGGGTGGCGAAGCCGTAGTACGGGCTGTTGTAGATCACCGCTGGCAGCTTTGGTGCGGCGGCGAGAATGGCCGAGAAGTGGTGCTTCTGGGCGATCAACGAAGCGCCGCGGCTGAGCACGCGGGGGATGACCATCAGGCCGGCGGCGCCGACGCTGGCTGCGTGGGCGGCATGAGACACCGCTTCACGGGTGTTCACCGCGCCGGTGCCGACAATGGTCGGGATGCCGGCGGCCACCAGGCGCGCCACGCCTTCCTGGCGCTCGGCCTCGGTCAACAGTGGCCAGTCACCCATCGAACCGCAGTACACCACGGCGCTCATGCCGGCTTCGATGAGTTCGCGGCCTTTGCGCACCAGGGCGTCGAAGTCCGGCTTGCGCTCGGCGGTGCACGGGGTCATCAGGGCAGGCATGGTGCCGGTGAAGATGTTGTCGGTCATTGTTATCACTCCTAGCAGTATTCAGTCGGAAAAAGGCCGAGGGTCAGATGCCCCAGGCGAAAGGGTCCTGTTCGTCGATCAGCAGGGTGCTGTCGGCGGTCATGTAGGCGCGGCCGGTGATGAACGGGCGAATGCGCTCGCCGTCGTGCTCGTAGCGGCCATGGAACTGGCTACCGGTGATACTGGCCTGCACCCAGGTCTGGCCTTCGGCAAGCTTGCCGTCGGCGGCCAGGCAGGCCAGCTTGGCGCTGGTGCCGGTGCCGCACGGCGAGCGGTCGTAAGCCTTGCCGGGGCACATCACGAAGTTGCGGCTGTCAGCGTTGGCGTCGTCGGCGAACAGCTCGACGTGGTCGATGGGGGCGCCGTTTTCGCCGGTGATACCCTGGGCTTCGAGGGCTTTGAGCATGGCCCAGGTGTACTCGGTCAGCGCTTCGCGGTTATCCAGTTCGATGCGCTGGCCATGCTCGGAAACGAGGAAGAACCAGTTGCCGCCCCAGGCGATGTCGCCGCGCACCACGCCATGGCCGGGCACGGCCACCGCCACCTGCTGGCGGTACCGGTAGGAGGGCACGTTGCCCACGGTGATGGCGCCGTCTTCATGCAGGGTGGCGCTGACCTGGCCGACCGGGGTGTCGATCTTGTGCTCGCCCGGCGCGATCAGGCCCAGGTGCTGCAGCGAGGCCACCAGGCCGATGGTGCCGTGGCCGCACATGTTCAGGTAGCCGGCGTTGTTGAAGAAGATCACCCCGCAGGTGGCGTCGGCCGACACCGGCGGGCAGTACAGCGCGCCCACCAGCACATCGTTGCCGCGTGGCTCCAGCAGGCAGGCCTTGCGCCATTGGTCGTGCAGCTCGCGCAGTTCGTCACGCTGTTCGGCCATGCTGCGGCCGTGCAGTTGCGGGAAGCCCCTCATCACCAGGCGGGTGGGTTCGCCGCCAGTGTGGGAGTCGATGACGTGAATCTGTTTCATGGGCTTGTCCCTTGCGTAAAAGATCAGGAAGCGACGGCAGCGGGGCGGCTGGGATAGGTTTCAGCGCTGGCTTCGCTTTCGTCTTCACCTTCCAGGCGTACCAGGTGGGCAGGTACGCCAGTCGCAGCGCCCCAGTAGTAGATGCCCAGCGCGCAGGCGGCCACGGCCAGGGTGTCGAACGGGTGGGCTAGCACGCCCAGGCCGCCAAAACTGCCCAGCCACGACAGCAGGATGGTCACCGCGTAGAAGCCGATCAGCCACGCCGACGAGCGTACTTGCTGGGCCAGCGACAGGTGTTGGGTGGGCACGAAGCGGCCGCACAGCAGGTACAGCACGAACATCACGATCTGCAGGGCCAGCAACCACGACACGGTGTTCCAGCCCGACCAGTACACGATCAGCGCGGCGATGATGAACGACAGCGGGCCGAGCACGCCCATGCCCTTGACCCGGAACGGGCGCGGCATGTCTGGCGCGTTGCGGCGCAGGGCGGCGACGGTGACCGGGGCGACGGCGTAGCTCAGTACCAGGGCAGCCGATACCACGTTGATCAGCGCTTCCCACGATGGGAACGGCAGGGTCCAGAACACCGACAGGCCAAAGGTCAGCCACAGTGCCGGGCGTGGGATGCCGGATTCTGCGTCGATGCGGGTGAAGTACTTGAAGAAGGTGCCGGTCTGCGCCCAGCCATAGACCACGCGCGGGGTGGCGTTCATGTAGATGTTGCCGCAGCCGCTGGGCGAAATCACCGCATCGGCCACCACCAGGTAGGCCAACCAGCCCACACCCAGGGCCAGGGCGATATCTCGGTAGGGCAGGGCCAGCTCCTTGGTCACGCTGGCCCAGCCGTTGGTCAGCATTTCGGTGGGCACACTGCCAAGGAAGGCCAGTTGCAGCAGGGCGTAGATGGCAGTGGACAGCAGCACAGACAAGATCAGCGCGATCGGGATGGTGCGTTGCGGGTTCTTCACTTCGCTGGCCACCGAAATGATCGGCGTCAGGCCCAGGTAGGCGAAGATGATGCCGCCCGCCGACACGGCCATTTCCACGCCGGACAAGCCGAATGGGGCAAAGCCCTGAACCTCGAAGTTTTCTGGTTTGAAGAAGGTGAACAGCACGCCGATCACCAGTAACGGCACAATGAACTTGAACACGCTGACCAGGTTGTTGGCCTTGGCGAAGGTTTTCACGCTGCGGTAGTTGAGGAAGAAGAACAGCCCCAGCAGGGCGAACTGCACCAGCCAGCCGAGTACGGTCGGGTCACTGGAGCCGGCCTTGGTCAGCCCGGGAAACCAGGCGGCGGCGTATTGGCGTGAGGCGACCACTTCGATGGCAATCAGGCTGGAAAAGGCGATCAGCGTGATGAAGCCCATCAGGTAGCCCAGCAGTGGGCCGTGCGAATACACCGGGTAGCGCACCACGCCACCGGCACGGGGCAGGGCGGCGCCTAGCTCGCAGTAGACGATGCCCAGCAGCAGTACGGCGAACCCGCCAAGGAACCAGGAGAGGATACCAGCCGGGCCAGCGATGGCCGAGACGTGGCTGGCGGCGAACAGCCAGCCGGAGCCGAAGATGGCGCCTAGGCCGATGAAGGTGAGGTCCAGCAGTGATAACTGTTTTTTGAATTTGCCTGACATGGGTTCGCCTTTTTGTTGGTTATTGGATAGGCAGGTCTGATGTCACGAGATGCGGCTTTTTGGGCCGCGCTCTTGTAGGACTTGGGCGGCTTGCGTGGGGCATAGAGTGAACCGGTCGGGTCGGCGGTTCTTGATGGTTTTCTGCAGAGGGGGTGACGAAATCGGCACAGTTGCAGAAAAACGATGGCAAGGCGCACAGCTGGACGATAGGCTGAAAGCCACACTGCATAAGGGCCGGCACAGCCAGCAGAGAACCGAAGATGACCGTCAACCCCTTGGCCACCCTCTACCATTCCCTCGACCAGCACCGCCCCGCCACCCTCGAGGCCTTGCTCGCCGGTGTATCGCTGCTGCTGCCGATTCTCGACGCCATCCCCAACGCCGCCATCTTCATCAAGGACCCGGCTGCCCGTTACGTACTGGCCAACGACACCCTGGTTCAGCGCTGCGGCCTCAAGCGCCTGCAGCCGTTGCTGGGCAAGACCAGCGCCGAAGTGTTTCCGGCACAGCTGGGCCCTGGCTACACCGAGCAGGACCGTCGCGTTCTCAAGGAGGGGCTGGTACTGGAAGACCAGTTGGAGCTACACCTGTACGGCAGCCGTGAACCGGGCTGGTGCCTGACCCACAAGCGCCCGTTGTACAACCAGGCGGGCGAGATCATCGGCCTGGTTGGCATTTCGGTAGATTTGCAGTCAGCCGCCGACAGCCACCCTGCCTACCAGCGCCTGGCCGCGGTGGACGAGCATATTCGGCGGCATTTCCACCAACCGATCAGCATGGGCGAGCTGACCCGCATTGCCGGCATTTCCGTGGCCCAGCTGGAGCGCTACTGCAAGCGGGTGTTCCACCTCACGCCCCGGCAGATGATCCACAAGGCGCGCCTGGAGCACGCCCACCGCTTGCTGCATTCGGCGCTACCGATCACTGAAGTGGCGATGTGCTGCGGCTACACCGACCACAGCGCCTTCAGCCGCCAGTTCAAGCAACTGACCGGCTTCACCCCGCGCCAGTACCGCCAGGCGACTGCCGATCAGGTGGCTTGAAACAGCCCGCGCGCTTCGGCAAAGCATTGTTCGGCAATTGCCGAGCGCGGCTCGCTGCGGCGCAGCAGCAAACCGACCGGGCTATGGATGGCGGCGTCGGCCACCGGCAGGATACGCAGGTGTTCGCTGAGGTCTTCCAGGCCGCAGTCCAGTGGCATGATCGCGCAGCACATGCCGGTGTTGATCGCCTGGATCAGCTGGAAGCTCGAGTCGCTCTCCAGCACCGCATTGGGCTCCAGGCCACGGCTGCGGAAGCTCAGGTCCAGCGACTGGCGGTAGTGCATGCCTTTGCTCAGCAGCCCTAGCGGAATGTCGCCGAGTTCGTCCCAGCGCAGCGTGTCGCTGGCGAACTGGAAGTGCCGAGTGTCGTGCAGCAGGCCCATGGTGGTCGTGCCCAGCTCGATCACGTCGAAGAAGCTGGTGTTGACCTGGTCCAGGTAGCAGATACCCAGGTCGAGCTGGTTGCGGCTGAGCCCGTCGATGACCTGCTCCGAGCTCAGCGAGCTGAGCTGAAAGTGCAGTTCGGGGTACTTTTCGCGCAGCGGCAGCAGCAGGTGCATGGGGTTGAAGCTGGCCAGCGGCACGGTGCCCAGGCGCAGGCTGCCGACCACCTGGCCGCGGCAGCTGGCGGCCTCGGCCTGCAGGCCGTCGTGGGCGGCGAGCAGGGTGCGGGCCCAGGCCAGGATGCGCTCGCCGGCCTCGGTGAAACCCTCGAAGCGCTGGCCACGCTTGACCAGTACCAGGTCCAGTTCGTCTTCCAGGTTGCGCAGGCGCATGGACAGCGTCGGCTGGGTGATATGGCACAGCGCCGCGGCCTGGCCGAAGTGGCGGGTCTGGTCGAGGGCGATGAGGAACTTGAGCTGCTTGATGTCCATGGAAGTGCCTGGCGTCTGGTTGTGCAGACCATAACCTACGTCTGCGATAGATGTCATTGATCGGCCGGTACGCCATATCGATTGGACGCACCTGGGGCCATGCCTCTAGCGTGGTGACAATGCCATTCAAGGAGCTTCACCGTGCGCGTCCAACCCGATGCGGTCTTCGTACCGCTGAACATCGCCGTGCTGACTGTCAGCGACACCCGTACCTACGACAACGATACTTCCGGCGAGCTGCTGGCCAGCCGCTCGGTAGAGATCGGCCATCGACTGGTGGCGCGGGCACTGCTCAAGGACGACCTGTACAAGATCCGCGCCCAGGTGGCTACCTGGATTGCCGATGAGCAGGTGCAGGTGGTGCTGATAACCGGTGGTACCGGCTTTACCGGGCGCGACAGCACGCCAGAAGCAGTCGAGTGCCTGCTGGATAAGCGTATCGATGGTTTTGGCGAGCTGTTCCGGGCGTTGTCGATTCTCGATATTGGCAGCTCGACCGTGCAAAGCCGGGCGCTGGCCGGGTTGTCCAACAGAACCTTGGTATGCTGCCTGCCGGGCTCCACCGGGGCTTGCCGTACCGCGTGGGAGGGGATTTTGGCAGAGCAGTTGGATGCCCGACACCGGCCCTGCAACTTCGTCAAACACCTGCTGCCGATCGAGGCCTGTGCAAGCCGGGGCTGATGCTGCTGCCTGTCAGCTCAACACATACCCCACCGGCAACAACGCCGGTGGTAACTGCTGTTCCCCCAGCCCCGCCAGCACATCCCGTTCCACCGTGCGCACCAGGGCATCGGTCGGCAGGTCGTTCTCATCCCGCCCGAATGGGTCTTCCAGTTCGTTGCCAATCGCATCCAGCCCGAAGAAGGTGTACCCCACGATGGTGGTGAACAACGGCGCCAGCCAGCCCAGCGGCTCGGCCAGGGCAAACGGTAGCAGAATGCAAAAAATGTAGATGGTACGGTGCAGCAACAGCGTGTAGGGAAACGGCAAAGGGGTGAACTTGATCCGCTCGCAAGTGGCCTGCACTTCGGTCAGGCCCACCAGGCGTTGTTCCAGCAGGCTGTAGCGCCAATCACTGATCTGTTGTCGTTCGGCCAGGCGTGAGCAGTGCTCGCCTATTTCACGCAGGATACCGTCGCACACGTTGTGCGGGCTGATTGTCTCCGGCCGGGCCAGCCAGGGGCGAGCGGCCGCCAGGTCGTCCTCGTTACGCAGCCGGGCATTCAGTGCATGGGCATAGCCGCACAGGCTGCGCAGCAGCTCGGCTCGCAACTGCTGGTCGGCAATGACCACGCTTTCACGCACGAACGAACGCGTTTCGATGATCAGCTTGCCCCAGGCCTTGCGCCCCTCCCACCAACGGTCGTAGCAGGCGTTGTTGCGAAAGCTCATGAAAATCGACAGCGACAGGCCCAGCAAGGTGAATGGGGTGGCGCTGACCGGGTAGAAAAACGCCGGGAAATGCCGCTCGACCAGCACGATCAGCGCGGCCAGCAGGGTGACCATCAGGCAACGCAAGGCAATGCGTTTGACGATCGACCCCTTGAGGGTGAACAGCACACGCAGTACATCGGGGGTGGGGTGGACGATCATGGAAATCCAGAGGCGGCTGCTCAGCCGCCGGTCATGTTCATGAAGCGCAGGATCTGCACCTCGCCGCCGACTTCGAAGTGATGGCGGTAGGGCTTGAGGTGCAGCGAATCGCGGATGGCCCTTTCCAGGCGCTCGGGGTTGCCTGGGTGGGCGCGCAGCACGTGCTTGAGGTCTACCGAATGTTCGTTGCCCAGGCACAGCAGCAGGCGGCCTTCGACGGTGAGGCGCACACGGTTGCAGGTGGCGCAGAAGTTGTGGCTGTGCGGGGAAATGAAACCGACCCGGGTGTTGGCCGCTTCGGCCAGGCGCCAGTAACGGGCCGGCCCTTGGGATGACTCGGTCGATTCGATCAGGGTGAATTGCCCTGCCAGGCGTTCACGTACTTCATCGCTGGAGCAGAACGATTCGCCGCGCTCATGTTCGCTGATGGTGCCCAGTGGCATTTCTTCGATGAAGGTGATGTCCAGTTCGCGGTCGATGGCAAAACGCACCAGGTCGACCAGTTCATGGTCGTTGCGGCCTTTGAGTACCACGCAGTTGAGCTTGGTGCGTTTGAAACCGGCCTGGCGTGCGGCGTCGATGCCAGCGACCACCTGGGCCAGGTCGCCGGTGCGGGTCAGCTGTTTGAAGCGGTCGGTATCCAGGCTGTCGAGGCTGATGTTCAGGCGCGTGACGCCTGCGTCGAACAGTGGTTGGGCCAGGCGCCCGAGTTGCGAACCATTGCTGGTCATGCACAGCTCGCGCAGGCCGGGCAGGGCGGCGATGCGCCCGCACAGCTCGACGATGCCCTGGCGTACCAGGGGCTCGCCGCCGGTCAGGCGGATCTTGCGGGTGCCCAGGGCGACGAAGCGCTCGGCTACCTGGAACAGTTCTTCGAGGCTGAGGATTTGCTGGCGCGGCAAAAACTGCATGTCTTCAGCCATGCAGTACACGCAACGGAAGTCACAGCGGTCGGTGACCGACATCCGCAGGTAGTCGATTTTCCGGTTGAAGCCGTCGATCAGGGCCCGGCTGTTCTGTTCCACGTGCGCGCTCGAATGGGTTGGGACACAACTCCAAGCTATAACCTGGCCGCAGGGCCGTCAAATTGCTTTGCCCGACTGATTGATCAATGGCCTCTATGACGGCCACACGCGGGTTTCAGCCGGTGATCGAAACCGCTTATCACGCCGTAAGATCTTTCGATTGGACGCCCCCGCCCCACGCTCAATAGGCTGGAAAAAAGCATCGAAGCGTGAGGATTCATCGCATGAGCCAGGACGAACACATCAGGGACTACAAAGGCGCCGCCGCCGGCTGGGGTGCGCTCAAAAGCGTGACCAAGAGCTGGCTGGGCAGCGAAAATGCCTTCAAGAACCTGCGGGCCATGCTCAAGACCAACCAGAACGGCGGCTTCGATTGCCCCGGCTGCGCCTGGGGCGAGTCACCGGAAAGCGACATGGTCAAGTTCTGCGAGAACGGCGCCAAGGCAGTCAACTGGGAGGCCACTGGCCGCTCGGTGGACCCGGCGTTCTTTGCCAGGTACAGCGTCAGCGCGCTGAAGGAACAGACCGACTACTGGCTCGAATACCAAGGCCGTCTCACGCACCCAATGCGCTACGACGCCGCCACCGACCACTATGTCGAAACCACCTGGCAAGAGGCCTTCGAGCTGGTCGCTCGGCACTTGCGTGCGTTGCAGTCGCCGGATGAGGCCGAGTTCTACACCTCGGGCCGGGCCAGCAACGAGGCGGCGTTCCTCTATCAGCTGTTCGTGCGCGCCTACGGCACCAACAACTTCCCCGACTGCTCGAACATGTGCCACGAAGCCAGCGGCGCGGGCATGTCGGAAACCCTTGGCGTGGGCAAGGGCACCGTGGTGTTCCACGATCTGGAGCTGGCCGACGCGATCTTCGTCATCGGCCAGAACCCCGGCACCAACCACCCGCGCATGCTCGAACCGTTGCGCGAAGCGGTCAAGCGCGGGGCCCAGGTAGTCTGCTTCAACCCGTTGAAAGAGCGTGGCCTGGAGCGCTTCCAGCACCCGCAGCACCCGTTCGAAATGCTCAGCAACGGCTCCGAGCCGACTTCCAGCGCCTACTTCCGCCCAGCCTTGGGTGGAGACATGGCGGCCATGCGCGGCATCGCCAAGTTCTTGTTGCAGTGGGAGCGCGACGCCCAGGCCAAGGGTGAACCGGCGGTGTTCGACCACGCCTTCATCGCCGAGCACACCAGCGGCGTCGATGACTACCTGGCAGCGGTCGACGCCACCACCTGGGAGCATATCGTCAAGCAATCCGGCCTGACCCTGGCCGAGATCGAGCTGGCCGCGCGCATGTACCGCAAGGCCGAGCGGGTCATCATGTGCTGGGCCATGGGCGTCACCCAGCACCGCCATTCGGTGCCGACCGTGCAGGAAATCGTCAACCTGCAGTTGCTGCGCGGCAACGTCGGCAAGCCCGGTGCCGGCCTGTCGCCGGTGCGTGGCCACAGCAACGTGCAGGGCGACCGCACCATGGGTATTGACGAGAAACCCAAGGCGGCGCTGCTCGATGCCATCGAAAAACGCTTCCAGTTCCGTGTGCCGCGTGCCCACGGGCACAACGCGGTGTTGGCGATCAAGGCCATGGAAGAGGGGCGGGCCAAGGTGTTCGTCGCCCTGGGTGGCAACTTTGCCCAAGCCACCCCCGACACTCCGCGCACCCACGCGGCACTGCAGAACTGTGCGCTGACCGTGCAGATTTCCACCAAGCTCAACCGCTCGCACCTGGTCACCGGCCGCGATGCGCTGATTTTGCCGTGCCTGGGCCGTACCGAAATCGACCTGCAGGCCGAAGGGCCGCAAGGCGTGACCGTGGAAGACACCTTCAGCATGGTGCACATTTCCAACGGCCAATTGCGTCCACGCTCGCCGCACATGCGCTCGGAGCCGTGGATCATTGCCGGCATGGCCAAGGCCACGCTGGGCAACCAGCCGATCGACTGGGAGTATGCGGTGGCCGACTACAACCGCATTCGTGACATGATTGCCGATGTGATCCCTGGTTTCACCGGTTTCAACGAACGCCTCCATAGCCCAGGCGGTTTCCACCTGGGCAACACTGCCGCCGATCGCAACTTCCGCACGGCCACGGGCAAGGCCCGCTTCATGCCCCACGCGCTGCCCGAAGAGTTGGTCAACGCCAAGGTACTGGCCCGTGGTGACAAACCCGACCTGATCCTGCAGACCCTGCGTTCGCATGACCAGTACAACACCACCCTCTATGGCCTGGACGACCGCTACCGCGGGGTGTTTGGCCTGCGTGAAGTGGTGTTCGTCAACGAGGCCGACATCCGCCGCCTAGGCTTCGAGCCGGGCGAGCAGGTGGACCTGGTGTCGCTGTGGGAGGATGGCGTTGAGCGACGGGTGTCGGGCTTTCGCCTGGTGGCGTATGACGTGCCCGAGGGGCAGGCAGCTGCGTACTACCCGGAGACCAACCCGCTGGTGCCGTTGGAAAGTTATGGCGAAGGGACCTACACCCCGACCTCGAAATTTGTGGCGATCAAGGTTGAGAAAGCCAAGGCGGGGAACCGGATTGCGGCGGTGTTGGCAGCGGATTGATGGGTTGCCTGTACCGGCGTATTCGCGGGCTTGCCCGCGAAGAATCCAGCGCCGATTCAGGCGCGATGCACGGGGTAAGCCGTGGTGTATTTCATCTGCTCCATGGCAAAGCTGGAGGTGATGTTCGACAACCCATCGGTACGGGTAATCAGCTTTTTGTAGAACCGGTCATACGCCGAGATATCCCCCACCACCACCCGCAGCATGTAGTCCCAATCCCCTGACATGCGGTAGAACTCCATCACTTCTTCGAACCCCGTCACGGTCGCGGCGAACTGCTCCAGCCAGGCGCTGTCGTGGCGCTGGGTCTTGAGCTGGACGAACACGGTAAGCCCCAGCCCGAGCCGTTCGGGGTCGAGCAGGGCGACACGGCCGAGGATGTAGCCGTCTTCCTCCAGGCGCTTGACCCGCTTCCAGCACGGCGTGGTGGACAGGTTGACGGCCTCGGCCAGGTCCTTCAGCGAGATCGAAGCGTCGCGCTGAAGCAGGGTGAGAATGTGCTGGTCGAAACTGTCCATATCGCGCGCTGGCCGTGCAGAAAAATATTTCACAGATTACCCCAAGCCCAGACGATTTGGGTTATGCGATAGTGGCGACTTTCACTCTGCCAATGGGCCTGACCATGTCCGAAAAGCCGCGCAATTTTGCCACCCGCACCATTCACGCCGGCGAGCAGTTCAGCGTCGCCGATAACGCCATTTTCCCGGCCATCGTCACCGCCAGCTCGTTCACCAAGCGCAGCCTGGACGACAAGCCGGAATATTCCTACAGCCGCGTCGGCAACCCGACCCGGCATGCCTACGAAACCTGCGTTGCCGCCCTGGAAGAAGGTGTGGGCGCAGTGGCCTGCGCCTCAGGGGTGAATGCCACCGCGACCGTGCTGGAGCTTCTGCCCAAAGATGCTCATGTGGTGGTGATGAACGGTGTGTACGGTGGCACCTTCCGCATCATGGAAGACTACCGCAGCCGCACTTCGGGCCTGACCACCACCTACGTCGACCTCAACGACCTCGAGGCCGTGGCGGCTGCGATCAAGCCGCAAACCCAACTGATCTGGATCGAATCGCCGACCAACCCGTTGCTGCACCTGGTCGACATCAAGGCGGTATGCGACCTGGCCAAGGCGCGGGGTATTCTGACCTGTATCGACAACACCTTCTGCTCACCGTGGAACCAGCGCCCGATCACCCTGGGCGTGGACCTGGTGATGCACTCGGCCAGCAAATACATCGGCGGCCACTCCGACCTAACGGGTGGTGTGGTGGTGGCAGCCAATGATGCGCTGCTGGCGCGCCTGCGCCGTATCAGCATGGCGATTGGTGCGGTGCAGGGGCCGTTCGACTGCTACCTGGCCCTGCGCGGTCTGAAGACCCTGGATGTACGCATGGAACGCCAATGCGCCAATGCCTTGCAAGTGGCCCGCTTCCTCGAAAGCCACGCGCAGGTCGAGCAGGTGTATTACCCAGGGTTGGAAAGCCACCCACAGCATGCGCTGTGCAAGCGTCAAATGCGCAGTGGCGGTGCGGTGGTGGCGATGAAGGTGAAGGGCGACCGCGCTGCGCTCAACCGCCTGGTGGAGGCACTGCAGATTTTTGTGCTGGCCGACTCGCTGGGTGGGGTGGAGAGCATGATCAACCACTCCTGGAGCATGTCGCACTGCTCGTTGAGCCCTGAGCAGAAAGGGGTGATGGGGATCAGCGAGAACCTGCTGCGGCTGTCGGTGGGGATCGAGGACTACCGCGACCTGGTCGAGGACCTGGATGGGGCGCTGAAAGCGCTGGTTGCTGTGTAAGGGCAACTGGCTTCTTCGCGGGCTTGCCCGCTTCCACAGGTACTCCACAGGTCTTGAGGGCCGTGGTGACTCTGTGGGAGCGGGCGAGCCCGCGAAGAGGCCGGCAGGTTCAATGAATGCCCATCAGGATTTGGGCGGATGAATGATCCGTTCGATCTTGTCCTTGATCAGTAACCTTTCCTTGCGCAGGCGGTTGACGGCCTCGTCGTTGGTGCCGTTGCCTTCGGCGGCGACCACCTCCTTGTCCTTGGCGTTGTACTCCTTGTGCAGTTTGTGTAGGTCGTGGTCCTTGTCTATGAGCGCCTGGAATGCATCAGCGGTAACGTGCAGGTCAGCGAGCAGATCATGCGGAACTGGCATTTCTTCACCTCTGTCAGGGTTGTCGGTAAGGTCCTGACCACTGAGGATAGCTGCCTTTGCGCAGGCTTGTAGCGGCCGCCCAGCCTGAATGGCAGCTGAATGGCTTTCAGGTAATTGATAAAAGACGCGCCTTCACGAAATTGTTACCGACTTTTTCACGAAAAATTGATGACGCGCTTTCTAGAGTTCGCCCAACTTTCCCACGGTGCCAATTGGCCTGGGGGTTGATAATCACTCTTGATTGCGAACACTGATGCTCAACTTCAAATCCCTGCGGACTGAATGGGTCACGCTGCTGGCCAGCCTTTACCTGCTGATCGGCTTCAACATGTTCCTTTGGGGGCATCTGCAAGAGATTGTGCCCGCCGGCCTGTCGGGGCTCTGGCTGAGCCTGGCGTTTGCCGTGCTGATGCTGTTCGCTTTCAATCTAATCCTCACGTTGTTTGCCTTCCGCTATGTATTGAAGCCGGTACTTATCGTGTTGTTCATGAGTGGCGCGGGTGTGGCTTACTTCATGAATCAGTACGGCGTACTTATTGACTCTGGCATGTTCCGTAATATGGCCGAGACCAATGTTGCGGAAGTGCGCGACCTGATGTCGTTCAAGTTTGCCGCCTATATTCTGCTGCTTGGCGTACTGCCTTCGGTTCTGTTGTGGAAAGCGCCGATCGCCTACCGTGCCTGGCACCGCGAGCTGCTGGGCAAGCTGGTGGTCAGCGGTGCCTGCGTGGTGGCCCTCGGCTCGGTAGCGTTGGTCAATTATCAAGGGTTGTCGTCACTGTTTCGCAATCACCATGAACTGCGCCTGATGCTGACCCCAAGCAATATCGTCGGGGCCTCCATTGGTTATGTCAGCGAGCGTGTCGGTACCGCCTCGCGCCCGTTCCAGAATTATGGCGAAGATGCCAAGCGTGATGCGGCCTGGCAAAAACATGAGCGCAAGTCGCTGACCGTGCTTGTGGTTGGGGAAAGTGCCCGGGCAGACCATTTCGGTGTGCTGGGCTACGACCGCGACACCACGCCGAACCTCGCCAAGCAACAGGGCCTGCTGGCGTTTTCCGACGTGCACTCGTGCGGTACGGAAACGGCGGTCTCGGTGCCGTGCATGTTCTCTGGCATGACGCGCAAGGACTACGATGCCCGCGTGGCCAAGAACCGCGAAGGGCTGCTGGACATCCTCCAGCGTGCCGGCCTGGCCGTGCAGTGGCGTGACAACCAGTCCGGTTGCAAGGGTACCTGCGACCGGGTGCAGTTCATCGATGTCAGCAACCTCAAGGACCCGCAACTGTGTGCCAATGGCGAATGCCATGACCAAATCCTGCTGCAGGGCCTGGACGAGCTGATCGACAACCTCGACAAGGACACCGTGCTGGTGCTGCACCAGATGGGCAGCCACGGCCCCGAGTATTTCAAGCGCTACCCCAGTGGCGAAGAACGCTTCACCCCGGTGTGCCAGAGCAACGCGCTGAACCAGTGCAGCGAGCAGGAAATCATCAACGGCTACGACAACACCCTGGCCTATACCGACAAGGTGCTGGCCTCACTGATCGACACCCTGCGCAGCAAGCAGGACAAGGTCGACACGGCGATGATCTACCTGTCCGACCATGGCGAGTCGCTGGGTGAGTACAACCTGTTTCTGCACGGCACGCCGTACGCCATTGCCCCCGAGCAGCAGAAGCACGTACCGCTGCTGACCTGGTTCTCCGACAGCTACAAGGAAGACTTTGGCATCGATACCGACTGCCTGGCCAAGCTCAGCGATGCCCCGCTGTCGCAGGACAACCTGTTCCATTCGATGCTCGGCCTGTTGCAGGTGCGCACCGAGGTCTACCGGCAGTCGCTGGACATGTTCGCCAGTTGCCGGCCTTGGCTGGCGGCCAAGCGCTGAAACGAAGCGCGCTTTCCGTGGGCGCGGGCGTGCCCGCCCCCACATAACTGCACCACTGATCGATATCAAGGATGGCCCGGGTTTCACCAGCAGTGCCCGCGCCGTATATACTGCGCGCCAATGTTAGTGGGAGAGCCTTGTGGCCATCGAAATTCACTGGATCCGTGACGACCAGAGCCTGGCCGAACACTGCCGCGACTGGCACCAACTGCCCTTCGTCGCCGTCGATACCGAATTCATGCGGGTCGACACCTTCTACCCTAAAGCCGGGCTGATCCAGATCGGCGACGGCCAGCGGGCCTTTTTGATCGATCCATTGCTGATCGGTGACTGGCAACCTTTGGCCGACTTGCTGGAAGACAGCGGTGTGGTCAAGGTGCTGCACGCCTGCAGCGAAGACCTCGAAGTGCTGTTGCGCCTGACCGGCAAGCTGCCCCAACCACTGTTCGACACGCAGTTGGCCGCCGGTTACCTGAACCTGGGCTTCTCCATGGGCTATTCGCGCCTAGTGCAGGACGTGCTGGGCATCGAACTGCCCAAGGGTGAAACCCGCTCCGACTGGCTGCAACGCCCGCTCTCGGAAACCCAGGTCAGCTACGCTGCCGAAGATGCCGTGCACCTTGCCGAATTGTTCACCGAGCTGCGCCCGCGTTTGAGCGACGACAAGTACACCTGGGTGCTGGAAGACGGCGCCGAGCTGGTGGCCGCGTTGCGCCGTGAAGTCGAGCCCGAAACCCTGTACCGCGACGTGAAACTGGCCTGGAAGCTGGCGCCTCAGCAACTGGCCGTGCTGCGTGAGCTGTGCGCCTGGCGCGAGCGCGAAGCACGCCACCGCGACGTGCCGCGTAACCGCATCCTCAAAGAGCACTCGCTGTGGCCCATGGCCAAGAGCCAGCCAAACAACCTGTCGGCGTTGGCCAAGATCGACGAGATGCACCCGCGCACCATTCGTCAGGACGGAGAGTTTCTCATCCAGCTGATCAAGCGCGCCGCCAGCCTGCCCGCCGAACAATGGCCGCAGGTGTTGCCCGAGCCGCTGCCGATCGAAGCCGCTGGCATCCTCAAGCAGCTGCGTGCCATCGGCCAGGCCGAAGGCGAGCGCCTGGGGATTGCCCCTGAGCTGATGCTGCGCAAGAAAACCCTGGAGGCGCTGCTCAAGAGCGGTTACCCCCATGGTCCTTATCAACTGCCCGATTCGCTGCGCGGCTGGCGCCGTGAGCGTATGGGCCAGGCCCTGCTGGACAACCTTGCAGGTGCCGGAGAGATTCGATGAAACGCATTTGCTCGATCTACAAGAGCCCACGCAAGAACGAAATGTACCTGTACGTGCTCAAGGCTGACGGCCTGGAGCGCGTGCCCGAAGGCCTGCTGCCGTTCTTCGGCACCCCGATGCACGCGTTCGACCTGGTGCTCAGCCCTGAGCGCAAGCTGGCCCGCGAGGACATCACCAAGGTGCTGGAAAACCTCGACAACCAGGGCTACCACCTGCAGATGCCGCCGGCGGAAGACGAGTATATCGAGCACCTGCCCGAAGAGCTGCTGCGCCGTAACGACCCGGTCTGATCATGCGTGTACTGATTGCCGAGCATGATCATGCTCGATACGCCGAGCTGTTGCGCGCAGCCGCACCTGAAGTGGAAGTCTTGACCAGCGGCGACTCTGCCGAACTGGCCCGCCTGGCGCCTCAGTGCCCGGTGTGGCTGGGCCAGCCGGACCTGCTGGCAAGCCTGCTGCGCCAGGGCCACAAACCGGGCTGGATGCAGTCGACCTGGGCCGGTATCACGCCGTTGCTGGCCGATGGCCTGCCGCGTGATTACCGCCTGACCCGTGCAGTGGGCATCTTCGGCCAAGTGATGGCCGAATACATGCTTACCTACATGCTTGGCCACGAGCGCGAGGTGCTGTCGCGCCTGGTCAGCCAGGTCGAGCGGCGTTGGGATGACCGCCCGGGGCGCAGCCTGGAAGGGCGCAAGGTGCTGGTTGTCGGCACAGGCGACATTGGCCAGCGTGTGGCCGAGTTTCTGCAGCCGTTTGGCGTGGTGCTGTACGGGGTTGCCAGCAGCGCCCGTGAACAGGCGCCGTTCGTCGAGGTGGCGGCGCTGGCCGACCTGCCGCGCATGGTTGCCCAGGTCGACTACGTGCTCAACCTGCTGCCGGACACGCCGGCCACCCATGACCTGTACGACGCGGCGCTGTTCAAGTGCTTCCAGCCCTCGGCCTTGTTCATCAATGCCGGGCGCGGGGTGGCGGTGGTCGATGCCGACCTGGTAGAGGCGTTGAAGGAAGGCCATCTCGCCGGTGCGGTGATCGATGTCTGCCGGCAGGAGCCGTTGCCCAAGCAGCACCCGTTCTGGACCGCATGGGGCTTGCTGCTCACCGGGCACAGCTCGGCACCCACCTCGCCTGCGGCGATGGTGCGGTTGTTTGTCGAGAATGCACGGGCTTATGAAGCGGGGCAGGGGCTGCGTGGCGAAGTGGACTTCGCTCGGGGCTACTGAATTCTGTTGTCTGTACCGTCCTTTTCGCAGCACACGGCCGGTACAGCCAACCCCTAGCTTACAGGCTGAAATCGCCCTCGGCCGCCAGCTCGCTCAACGGCTTGCGTGGGCTCGGTACTTCACGCGCCTGCAGCGCCTCGTCCAGGCTGGCCTTGTCACCCAGCTTGCCGATCGCCACCATGGCATGCAGCACATAGCCTTCAGGAATCTTCAGTTCCTGACGCGCCAGGTCCTGGTCGAAGCCGGCCATGCCATGGGTATGCCAGCCGCTGATGCTGGCTTGCAGCGCCAGGTGCCCCCAGGCGGAGCCGGTGTCGAAGGTGTGCCACAGCGCCGGTTTTTCTTCCGTAGCGCCTGGGGCCGCGAACGTGGTCTTGGAAATGACCAGCACCAGTGCCGACGCCTGTTGCGCCCAGCTACGGTTGAACGGCACCAGCAGGCTCAGATAGCGCTCCCAGCTCGGCGTGTCACGGCGGGCATAAAGGAAGCGCCAAGGCTGCGAGTTGTACGCCGACGGTGCCCAACGGGCGGCTTCAAGGAAGCTCAGCAGGGTTTCTTCGCTGATCGGCTCGGCGGTAAAGGCGCGTGGCGACCAGCGGTTGATGAACTGCTCGTTGATGGCGTAATCGGCAATGCGGGGGTTGGCGCTCATGGCGGCTCCTGCAAACGGACGGGAAAAGCGCACGCTACTGCGTCCCGTCGCGACTGACAAGCGGTCTGGCTTTGCCGAAGGCCAGGCTCTAGACTGGCGCCGCCGCGCGCCGTGGCCCCAAGATGAATGCAGGAACCCCGTGTGATGATCGCTGAAAACGCGCCGTTCTGGCGGCGCAAGACCCTCGAACAACTCAGCCCGCAAGAGTGGGAGGCGCTGTGTGACGGCTGCGGCCTGTGCTGCCTGCAAAAGCTCGAGGACGAAGACGACAACAGCGTCTATTACACGCGCATCGCCTGCAAGCTGCTGGACCTTGATTCCTGCCAGTGCAGCGACTACCCCAACCGCTTCGCCCAGGTGCCGGACTGCATCCAGCTCACCCCAGGCAAGGCCGACCAGTTCAAGTGGCTGCCGAGTACCTGCGGCTACCGCCTGGTCAGTGAGGGCAAGGACCTGCCAGCCTGGCATCACCTGGTTTGCGGCGATCGTCAACAGGTTCATGAACAGCGCATTTCCCAGTCGGGGCGTATGCTCAGGGAGCAGGATGTGCACGAAGACGACTGGGAAGACCACCTGATCTTCCGCGCCAGCTGACCGGCGCGGCCCGCTGCCACGGGGAAACAAGGAGTTTCTGTATGCGTTGCCAGCTGTTCTTGCTGTTGGGCCTGATGGCCAGTTCGCCAGCCTGGGCGAAAAAAGTCGACCTCGACTACCAGGTGCGCCTGCTGCCTGCCAGTGGTCAGGCGCAAGTCCGCGTGACACTGGCCGACGGCAGCGCCGTGCGCAGCCTGGACTTCGACCTGGGCAAGGCTGGCGCCTACAGCGGCTTCCAGGCAGATGGCCAATGGCAAATCAAGGGCCAGCGTGGTGTGTGGCAGCCGGCGGCGGGCAAGACCAGCCTCAGCTACCGCGTGCAGTTGGACCAGAAACTGACCAGTGGCGCTTATTCATCGCGCATTACCCCGCATTGGGCGCTGTTTCTCGGCGATCAGCTGATACCGCCTGCGCGTCTCGATCAGCAGGATGGCACGGAGCTTGTGGCGCGCCTGGCTTTCGACCTGCCCGAAGGGTGGAAAAGCATCGAAACCTCATGGCCGCGTATTGGCAAGGACAAATTCCGCATCGACAACGTTTCGCGCCTGTTCGATCGCCCGACCGGCTGGATGCTGGCCGGTGACCTGGGCAGCCGCCGTGCCCGCCTGGGCGATACCGAAGTGACCGTTGCCGCGCCGGTGGGGCAGGGCATGCGGCGTATGGACAGCCTGACCTTGCTCACATTCGTCTGGCCGCAATTGCAGGCAGTGTTCCCGCGCAATCCGCCAAAGCTGCTGCTGGTGGGGGCGCGTGACGGCATGTGGCGTGGGGCGATGGCGGCCCAGGGTTCGCTGTACCTGCACAGTGCTCGGCCGATGGTCAGCGAGAATGGCAGCAGCCCGTTGCTGCGCGAAGTGGTGCAGCTGTTTGCGCAGATTCATGGGCGCGACGGCAATGACTGGTTGGTAGAGAGCCTGACCGATTACTACGCCAGCGAGTTGCTGCGCCGTTCCGGTGGTGTAAGCGATGACCGTTACCAGGCCTGGCAGGCCCGCCTGAGCAAGCAAGGCGCCAAGGTCACCCGGCTCAAGGGCGAGCGCGCAAGCCCGGCCCAGGTGGCCCGTGGGGTGATCTTGCTTCAGGCACTGGACAAGGAAATCCGCATTCACACCCAGGCCAAGCGCTCGCTGGACGATGTGGTGCGCGGGTTGATGCGCCTGCCCAGCGTCAGTACCGAGGACTTCGTGCAGATCAGCGAGAATGTGCTGGGCCGGCGTTCCGAGGTGTTGCAGAGCAAGGCGTTGCGCTAGGCACTTTTGTTACCTGTACCGACCTCTTCACGGGCCTGCCCGCGAAGAGGTCGGTACAGGTAAAGCAGATTCAGCTGTCGGCCAACGGATCCTTCCCGGTTACCGTCACCCCTCTGGTCGCCGCCCTGGCACTGGCCTTCAACACCTCCAGTTCTGCCGCGCTGCGCGCTATATCCGAACGCAACCGGTGGTATTCCTGCCGATGCCGCTGCCACCAGGCCTTGGTTGAGCAGTGCCCGCTGACGCCGCGTGCTACCGCAATGCCGCCCACCACCATTTGCAGCAAGCCGACCAGGCCACCATGGCGCAGCCCCTTGCTGAACATCAGCGCTCCGCCAGCCAGCGAGCTGACCCGTTCCAGGCCATGAACATTGTGCTGCGACGTCGCAGCAGAGTGGATATCGAACATGGCAAGACCTCCGTGTGAAATGTCTGCAGGTGACCTGCAGGAAGCCGCCGGCGTTCAATCGGGGCGCCCGGCGGTGGCAATGTCATCTATGGTCAACTCCGTGGCGGATCCAGGCAACTTGACCGCCCCCTTGCTGGCGTACCGTGACCGGGCGCGAAGCTCATCCACGCTGGGTTTCGATCCAGGAGCTTCACGTCCCCCCACAAAGAAAACAAAAGCAGGGATCAGGATGACAATGACAAGCGCGAGTGGCGCCGGCAATCAGCTGGCGCAAGGCTTCAAGCAACGCCATGTGACCATGCTCTCCATCGCCGGGGTGATCGGTGCCGGGTTGTTCATCGGCTCCGGGCACGCCATCGCCGCGGCCGGCCCCTCGGCCATCGTCGCCTACGCCTTGGCAGGTGCATTGGTGGTACTGGTGATGCGCATGCTCGGGGAAATGGCAGTCGCCAGCCCCGATACCGGCTCGTTCTCCACCTACGCCGACCGCGCCATCGGCCGCTGGGCCGGCTTTACCATCGGCTGGCTGTACTGGTGGTTCTGGGTGCTGGTGATTCCCATCGAAGCCATCGCCGCTGGCGTGGTGCTCAACAACTGGTTCCCGCACATCGATGCCTGGTTCTTTGCCCTGAGCATGACCGTGCTGCTGACCGCGACCAACCTGTTCAGTGTGGCCAAGTACGGCGAATTCGAATTCTGGTTCGCCATGCTCAAGGTCATTGCCATCGTCGCGTTCATCGCCCTGGGGGCAGCGGCGCTGGCCGGTGTGTTGCCAGGGCGTGAAGTCAGTGGGCTGCCACGGTTGCTGGAGCAGCAGGGCGGGTTTATGCCCAATGGCTGGACGGCGATTATCGGCGCCTTGCTGACCACCATGTTCAGTTACCTGGGTACCGAGGCGGTGACCATTGCCGCCTCCGAATCGAAAGACCCGGCACGCAACATCGCCAAGGCTACCCGTTCGGTCATCTGGCGCATCAGCGTGTTCTACCTGCTTTCGATCTTCGTGATCATCTCGGTGGTGCCATGGAACGACCCGCTGCTGCCCGTGCAGGGCTCCTACCAGCGAGCGCTGGAAATCATGAGCATCCCCTACGCCAAGCAGTTGGTGGACATCGTCGTGCTGGTGGCGGTGGCCAGCTGCCTGAACTCGTCGATCTACATCTCGTCGCGGATGCTCTACTCGCTGAGCAAGCGTGGCGATGCACCGGGCTTCATCCAGCGCACCTCGAAGGTTGGCGTACCGCGTGCGGCGGTGATTGGCAGTACGCTGATCGGCATGTTGGCGACCATCGTCAACTACTTTGCCCCGGCTGAGGTGTTCGCCTTCCTGCTGGCCAGCTCCGGTTCGATTGCCTTGCTGGTGTATCTGGCGATTGCGTGCTCGCAACTGCGCATGCGCGCGATCCTGCAGCGGCAGAATGTCGAGATCGCTTTCCGTATGTGGCTGTACCCGTGGCTGACCTATGCAGTCATCGGCTTCATCATCTTTGCCCTGGGCACCATGTTTGTCATGCCCAAGCACCGCATGGAGGTGTCGCTGACTCTGGCACTGGCGCTGGTGATTCTGGTGCTGGGGGTGGTTACCAGCAAACGGCATGCGCGGCGGGAGGCCTTGGCAACCGCGTAACGGGAAATGTGACTGGAAGGGAGCCACCTGCTTGCAGGTGGCTTTTTTGTTTGTAGCGGCGAAGAGGCCGGCACATTGTGCGCACTTGTCTTGTCTGGAGAGTTTTTTGTCCGGTTTGGCAATGCAGCCTCAAGGGTGTTTAATCTCCCCCGGAAACCCGCTGGAACCCTTATAAACAAAGGCTCAGACAGATTTCGCCGTTCATCGAAAATGCTGTAGACACATTGTCTAACAGTACCCTATAGTCGTTATACAAATAGTAGACACAGCGCTATGACAACAAAGAAGGCCGCCATGAAAGCCACCGTCCAACCACTCGCTGCAGAAGTGCCGCAGGACCGCAAAGCCGTCCTCGCCGAAGCGCTGCGTCGCCGGATCCTGAGCATGGAACTGGCCCCGGGCGCCGTGGTGGATGAATTGGCCCTGTGCGACGAATTTGGCCTGTCGCGCCCCCCTGTGCGCGAGTTGCTGCGCCAGATTGCCGCCGAAGGCTACATCGAACTGGAAGCCAACCGCGCGCCACGCGTCGCCGCCATGAACCACGAGTCGCTGCACAGCTTTTACGTTGCCGCCCCGCTTATCTACGTGGCCACTACCCAGCTGGCCGCCACCTATGCCAGCGCTGAAGAAATCGCAGTGCTCAAGGCTATCCAGGCCCAATTCCGCCAGGCCATCGAAGAGCGCGACGTGGAAAACCGCGTGCTTTACAACGACGCCTTCCACCTGGAAATCGGCAAGATGGCGCACAACGATTACCTGATGCCAAGCCTGCGCCGCCTGCTGATCGACCACACCCGCTTGGGCAAGATCTTCTATCGCCACCCGACCACCGACGACATGCAGCGCGACCTCGAGCTGGCGTGTGAACAGCACGAACAAATGATCCAGGCCATCGAGCGCCGCGACCCGCAAGCCGCAGGCCAGCTGGTGCGTGAGCACTTCGAGCTGTCGCGCCGGCGCATGGCGGAGTACGCCGCGCCGCAAGGGCTGGATGTGCCGATTCAGATTTGAGTTACACAGGTAAGCCCCGCCGGTGCTGACCATTCGACGACTACAAGAACCAGGTTTGTGACATGACAAGAATAAGTTCGTTACCCGCCGATGATGCCACCTGTGGCTGGTATCACCTGAGCAAGCCCCGCACGCCAAGGCCGGCCCACAAGGGCCACAGCCAGACGCGCTGGGTGGTGGTCGGCGCCGGTTTCACCGGCCTGGCTGCCGCGCGGCAGCTGGCAACGAACTTTCCGCATGACGAGATCATACTGGTCGAGGCCCAGGAGGTCGGTTATGGCACCTCCGGGCGCAATGCCGGCTTTGCCATCGACCTGCCGCACGATATCGGCGCCGAGGACTACATTGGCGACATCGATATCGCCAAGACCGTGCTCAAGCTCAACCTGGGTGGCCAGCAGTACCTCAAGGACCTGATCGAGCGTTACGACATCGAGTGCCAGTTCCGCCACTGCGGCAAGTACCAGGCGGCCATCGAAGGCCGCGGTATTGCCGTGCTGGATGCCTACCGCCGGGGGCTGGACAAACTGGGGCAACCCTACGAAGTGGTCGAGGGGCGCGACCTGCCTGAGCACATCGGCACGGATTTCTACCGCAAGGGCCTGTTCACGCCCGGCACTGCCTTGCTGCAACCTTCGGCGTTGGTCAAAGGCCTCGCCGACAGCCTGCCGTCCAACGTCTCGTTGTACGAGCACACCCCGATCACCGACGTCGAGTACGGCGACAAGGTGGTGCTGCGCCACGCCCACGGTTCGATCACCACCGACAAGCTGGTGCTCACCACCAACGCCTTCGGCATGAGCTTCGGCTTCCTCAAGGGCCGCATGCTGCCGGTGTTCACCTACGGCAGCATCACCCGGCCGCTGACCGAGGACGAACAGGCACGTCTTGGCGGCAAGCCCTACTGGGGCGTGATCCCGGCCGACCCGTTCGGCACCACCATGCGCCGCACCGTCGACAACCGCCTGTTGATCCGCAACAGCTTCAGCTACAACCCCGACGGGCGCAGCAATGGCAAATACCTGGAGCGCTTCGTCCAGCGCCACCGCGAATCGTTCGCCCGACGCTTCCCGATGTTGCCCAATGTGAACTTCGAATATACCTGGGGCGGTGCACTGGCATTATCGCGCAACCACATGGGCTTCTTTGGCAAGTTGGCGCCCAATGTTGTAGGTGCACTGTGCTGCAACGGCCTGGGCGTTACCCGTGGCACCGTTACCGGCAAGTTGCTGGCCGACTGGCTGGCTGGCGACAAGCACGAGCTGATCGAGTTTTTGCTCAATGCCCCCGGGCCCTCTGCAAACCCGCCGCAACCCCTGGTTTCCCTGGGGCTGAACGCCAACCTCATGTGGGGGCAGTTCCGCGCTGGCAAAGAAAGCTGATCGTCAGCTGAGTTAGGCCAATAGAACATTTACGTCGGCATTGGTTGGCCGGCACGGGCGCGGCTTGCCCGAACTTGATGATCGAGATGCGCAGTTCGATCACCCGGGGCTGAAGGCGGTTTTCAGTTTCGCGGACGCGCTCGCCTTGCAAATGTGCATGTAGCAGAAATGGTAGGAACAATAATGACAAGTCCGAATGTTTCGATTGAAGATGTACCGATCAACAACTTCCACCAGTGGCTGACCCTGCGCTCCGGTGGCGGCTCGTTCGTCGACGGCTATGTACTGAGCATCATCGGCGTGGCCATGGTGCAGATGTCCGCAGGGCTCAACCTGACCAGTTTCTGGCAGGGCATGATCGCCGCCTCGGCGTTGATCGGCATTTTCTTCGGTGGTTTCTTCGGCGGTTGGCTGACCGACCGCTTCGGCCGCAAGCGCGTGTTCTTCGTTGGCCCGACCTTGTTCATCCTGGCTTCGGTCGCGCAGTTCTGGGTCGAGTCGGCGCTGGTATTGTTCCTGCTGCGGTTCGCCATCGGTATTGCCGTGGGTATCGAATATCCGGTCGCCACGTCGCTGCTGGTGGAGTTTCTGCCCAGGAAGAACCGTGGCCCGCGCCTGGCTACCCTGACGGTGTTGTGGTTTGCCGGCGCCGCCACTGCCTATCTGGCGGGTGAGGCCATCCTTCGCCACGGCGGCGACGATGCCTGGCGCCTGGTGCTGGCCAGCGCCGCAGTGATCGGTGCGCTGCTGTTCGCCATCCGCCTGGGTACTCCCGAATCGCCACGCTGGCTGATCAGCAAGGGCCGCTCGGCCGAGGCCGATGAGGTGATCAAGCGCGTCTACGGCCAGGGGTTTTCGCTGAGCAACCTGCCGGAAGAGCCCAAGACCCGCAAACTGTCGTTCCTCAGCCTGCTGCACTCCGGCTATGGCAAGCGCATGTTGTTCGTCACCATGTTCTGGACCTGCTCGGTGATCCCTGTGTTTGCGGTGTACGCATTCGCCCCGAAAGTGCTGGGCGCGCTGAACCTCAAAGGTGACTGGGCATCGATCGGCTCCATTGCAATCACCTTCCTCTTCGTGGTCGGCTGTATTGTGGGCACCCGCCTGCTCAACACCATCGGCCGGCGCACCACGCTGTTGCACAGCTTCTTCTGGTCGGGGTTGGCGCTGCTGGGCCTGGGTGCCTTCAGCAACGGCAACGAGATGCTCATCCTGGTGCTGTTTGGTGCCTATGCCTTGTTCATCGGTGGCGCCCAGGTGCTGCAGCTGGTGTACCCCAACGAATTGTTCCCCACCGAAATCCGTGCCGGCGCCGTGGGCGTGGGAACCTCCATGTCGCGGGTCGGTGCCGCCGTCGGCACCTGGCTGGTGCCCATCGCCCTCGATAGCTACGGCATCGGCGCCACCATGTACGCCGCCGCTGCCGTGACCTTCGTCGGCCTGGCTTTCTCGGTTGCCCTGGCCCCGGAAACCCGCTCGCTGAACCTGCAACAAGCGGCTTCGCTGAGCTGAAACCCTACAACCCGCCGCAGCGTCTTTGCGTTGCGGCCTTCACAACACTGAGCAACGCACTGGAGAACCTACCGTGAAATTCGAAGGCATCTACACCCCGGCAATCACTCCGCTGGCTGCGGACGGCTCGATCGACAAGGCGGCGTTCGCCGAGGTCCTCGAATACCTGGTCGAGTCGAAAGTCCACGGCGTCATCATTGGCGGCTCCACCGGCGAGTACTACGCCCACACCACCCAGGAGCGCATCGACCTGGCTGCCCAGGCCAAGGACGTGCTCAACGGCCGCCTGCCGCTGATCGTCGGCACCGGTGGCATCCGTACCGAAGATGCGGTTGCCTTCGCCCAGCACGCCAAGGAAATCAAGGCTGACGCGCTGCTGGTCGGCACCCCACCGTACGCGCTGCCGACCCAGCAGGAAATCGCCCTGCACGTGAAGGCTGTCGACGCTGCCGCCGGTCTGCCGATCATGCTCTACAACTACCCAGGCCGCATGAGCGTGAGCATGGGTGAAGCATTCTTCGACGCCGTGGCCGACGTGAAGAACATCGTCGCCATCAAGGAAAGCTCCGGTGACATGGCTCAGCTGCACCGCCTGGCCATCCATCGCCCGAACATCCAGCTGTCGTGCGGCTGGGACGACCAGGCCCTGGAGTTCTTTGCCTGGGGCGCCCAGAGCTGGGTCTGCGCCGGTTCCAACTTCATCCCGCGCGAGCACGTGGCCCTCTACGAGGCCTGCGTGATCGAGAAGGACTTCGCCAAAGGCCGCAAGATCATGGCCGCCATGATGCCGCTGATGGACTTCCTGGAAGGTGGCAAGTTCGTCCAGGCCATCAAGAACGGCGTGGCCCTGAATGGCTTGAAAACCGGCGGCGTGCGCAAGCCGCTGTACGACCTGGATGACGCCGAGAAGCAAGCACTCAAGCGCGTGGTCATCGAGCTGAAAGCCACCATCGCCCAGATCAAATAAGGAGGCCGGAAAAATGGCTGAATTGCTGAGCAAGGAACAATACGCGGCCATCGCCGCCGAACTGCAACTGCGGACCAAGGCCTTCATCGACGGCGAATTCCGCGATGCCATCTCGGGCAAGACCTTCGTCACCACCAACCCGGCCACCGGCAAGCAACTGGCCGAGGTCGCCGCCTGCGACGTCAACGATGTCAACGTCGCCGTGGCCGCTGCCAAGCGTGTGTTCGAAGCAGGCACTTGGTCGAAGATGCAGCCCAGCGACCGCAAGCACGTGCTGCAGAAGTTCGCCCAGTTGCTGGAGGACAATGCCCACGAGCTGGCCGTGCTGGAAGCGTTGGACAGTGGCAAGCCGGTCAGCGAGTGCCAGACAGTCGATGTACCGGAAACCATCCACACGCTCCGCTGGCACGCCGAGCTGATCGACAAGATCTACGACGCCACCGCGCCGACCGGCAACGCAGCCGTCACCATGGTGGTGCGTGAAGCCATTGGCGTAGTCGGCCTGGTGCTGCCGTGGAACTTCCCGCTGCTGATGCTGGCCTGGAAGATTGCCCCATCGCTGGCTGCCGGTTGCTCGATTGTGGTCAAACCGGCCAAAGAAACCACCCTCAGCGCCCTGCGCGTGGCCGAGCTGGCCCACGAGGCCGGCATCCCGGCCGGTGTGTTCAACCTGGTGCCTGGCGGTGGCCGCGAAGTGGGTGAGGCCATCGGCCGGCACATGGATATCCCGATGGTCAGCTTCACCGGCTCGACCGACACTGGCCGCCTGTTCCTGAAATACGCTGCCGAGTCCAACCTCAAGCGCATCGTCCTGGAGCTGGGTGGCAAGAACCCGGCCGTGGTCATGAACGACGTCGAGGACCTGGACGAAGTGGCCCAGTTCGTCACCGCAGGTGCGTTCTGGAACATGGGGGAGAACTGCTCGGCCTCGTCGCGCCTGATCGTGCACAAGGACGTGAAGGACGAGCTGCTGAGCCTGATCGCCAAGCACCTGAAGGGCTGGAAGCTGGGCGACCCGCTGGACCCGGACAACCGCCTGGGCGCCATGGTCAGCAAGTCGCATTTCGAGAAGGTCAAGTCGTACCTGGAATACGCTGCCGAGCAGAAACTCAGCATCGTTCAGGGGGGCGAAACCGAGGACGGCGTGTTCGTGCAGCCGACCATCGTCGACAACGTTGGCCGTGACAACAAACTGTTCGTCGAGGAAATCTTCGGCCCGGTGCTGAGCGTGACCAGCTTCGAGACCATCGACGAGGCGATCGAGCTGGCCAACGACACCGTATACGGCCTGGCGGCTTCGGCCTACACCGGCAGCCTGCGCAATGCGCTGCGCCTGTCGCGTGAAATCCGCGCGGGTGTGGTCACCGTCAACTGCTTCGGCGAAGGTGACGTGACCACGCCGTTCGGTGGCTACAAAGAGTCTGGCTTTGGTGGGCGCGACAAGTCCATCTGGGCCCACGACCAGTACACGGAGCTGAAGACCATCTGGATCAACGCTTCGTGATTCGAGCAAGACCGGTGCTGTTCTGACGGAGCTCAGCACCTGGCCGCCCCTGCTGTTGCAGTGGCGGCCTTTTTATTACTTGAACTTGGGCCCCGAGCGGGTATTCAGCCCTTTGGCCAAACGGTCATACAGCACCACGTTCACCGTCGCTGCCAGGTTCATGCAACCCTCGGTCGGAATGTAGATAGTCTCTTCACACCACCCCCGCACTTCCTCGCTCAACGAACCATCCTCCGGCCCGAAGATGTAGATGGCCCGGTCCGGGTGGGTATATTCCGGCAAGGGCCGCGCACCTTCCACCAGCTCCACCGCCACTGGCGTGCAGCCCAGCGGGATGATGCGCTGCAGATCGTCGATGCCGATCAGCGGGATGTCGTAGTGCACGCGCTTGGTGTCGGTGACGAAGTCACGCGCGCGCTCATACCGTTTGCCGGTGTAAAACACCGAATTGACGCCATAGCAGCCCGCGGCGCGCATCACCGAGCCGACGTTTTCTGCCGACTTTGGGTTGAACAGGCCGATGCAGCTGTATCGTTTGTTTGCCACGTACCGGGGCCCTTCGCGAAAAAAGCGCGATTATACGGGCTGCCCGGTAGCTGCGGGGGGCAAATCGATGGTCAGTCTTTCTTCAGCATGCCCGCAAGACCAGCGAACGGGTTGTGAGTGGCCTTGGCGATGCTCGGGGTGCTGGTGGAGCCTTCGCTGAAGTACTGCTGGTCGGTGTAGCGCGAGTGCTCGTTGTCGTGGCAGTAAAGGCACAGCAGCTCCCAGTTGGAGCCGTCCTGCGGGTTGTTGTCGTGGTTGTGGTCGCGGTGGTGCACGGTCAGCTCGCTCAGGCGCTTGCCGGCGAACTCGCGGGCGCAGCGGCCACAAACGTGCGGGTACATTCTCAGGGCCTTGTCGCGGTAGCCCATTTCCTTGTCGCGCTTGGCGTCGGCCAGAATGCGGTCGAGGCGCGCGGTGGCGGCGGCGGAAGAGGTGGAGCTCATGGTGTTTCCTTTGTTCTGATCAGGCAGATGACGGTTATGTCATTGAGTCTAGCGCGCTTGCAGGGCAGGCGGACAGGCGAAAGCTTTGATTTAGGCGTAGGCTGTTGGAAGGTTCCCGACAGGAGGTTGCTGATGTTTCACGCGATCCTCACCGCGCTGTTGCTGGCAGGCTGGCCCCTGGCCGAAGCCGCCAGCACACCACCCCGGCTCACTACCCCGGTACCCGGCGCACCCGGTACGCCGACGCCTACGCCATACCCGCAGATAACCCCGAGTACGCCGCCCAAGGCTTATGACAGCCAGCCGGGGGCGCCGCTGTTGCCACCGATGCCGGTGCCCGGGCCGCCGAAGGACCAGCCATTGCCGGGGTTGCGGCCAGAACCGCCGAAACCGGCGGTGGATGATGATTGATATAGCAGACGTGTGTGGCGGTGGTTTTTGGGGCTGCTTTGCAGCCCATCGCGACACTAGGCCGCTTCCACAGATACCGCGCAGGACTCATGTGGGAGCGGCCTTGTGTCGCGAAAGGGGCGCAAAGCGCCCCTAGCTATCTCAAACGATACCCAGCTCGCCGAATACGAACGCATATTCCAGCGCCACATCCTTCAGCCCTTGGTATCGCCCGCTCATCCCGCCATGCCCTGCGCCCATTTCGGTCTTGAGCAGCAGCAGGTGGTCGTCGGTCTTGCGCGTACGCAACCGCGCCACCCATTTGGCCGCTTCCCAGTACTGCACGCGGCTGTCGTTGTAACCCGCCACCACCAGCATCGCTGGATAGTCCTGGGCCTTTACGTTCTCATAAGGGGCATACGCCTTGATGCGCTCGTAAACCTGCGGTTCCTCTGGGTTGCCCCATTCGTCGTATTCGGTCACGGTCAGCGGTAGCTCGGGGTCGAGCATGGTGTTGAGCACGTCGACGAACGGCACTTCGGCAATCGCGCAGCGGAACAGCTCGGGGCGCAGGTTGAGCACCGTGCCGATCAGCAGGCCGCCGGCGCTGCCGCCGCTGATGGCCAAGCGATCGGCAGCCGTCACGCCTTTGGCGATCAGGTGTTCGGCGCAGGCGATGAAGTCGCTGAAGGTGTTGTGCTTGTACTCCTGCTTGCCCGCGCGGTACCAGGCTTCACCCAGTTCACCGCCGCCGCGCACGTGGGCGATGGCAAAGGCCACGCCACGCTCCAGCAGGCTCAGGCGCGCATGGGAGAACCACGGGTCGAGGCTTTCCCCATAGGCGCCGTAACCGTACAGGTACAGCGGCACGGTCTTGCCCTGGTCGCGGCGACGGCGTACCAGGCTGATCGGCACCTGGGTGCCGTCCGCCGCAGTCGCCCACAGGCGCTCGCTGACATAGTCATCGGCATCGAACGCACCCAGCACCGGGGTTTGCTTGAGCACAACCTGCGCGCCCGTGGCCAGCTCCAGCTGGCGCACCTGGGCCGGGCGATTGAGGGCTTCGTAGCGCAGGCGCACGCGTGTGCTGACGAACTCCAAGCTGTCCTGTACGTACAGGCTGTAGGCTGCGTCGGGTAGCTCGACGCGATAGGCCGACAGCCCCTGCGGGCGTACTTCGATGATTGGCAGGCCGCCTTCACGCAGGCTCAGGGTGAGGGCGCTGGCATTGAGGCTGAGGCCTTCGAGCATGATTGCGTCGCGGTGCGCCACCAGCACCTGCCATTGCTCACGGCCTGGCACTGGCGCGACAGGGGCATGGTAAAGAGCGAAGTTGATGCCGTCCTGGTTGGTACGGATGAACCAGCGCCACTCGCCGTCGAGCTGGCCATGGTCGGGGAAATATTCATGGCCTTCGACACGTGGCGCCAGGCAGGTGAACGGCGCCTGCGGGGTTTCGGCGTCCAGTACCCAGGCTTCGCTGGTGGTCTTGCTGTTCAGCAGCAGCACCAGTTGGCGCTCGGAGCTGGTGCGATAGCAGTGCAGGAAGAAGCGCCCGTCGGGCTCTTCGAACACGGTCTGCACGGCGTCAGTGCCCAGGGTGTGGCGATGCAGGCGCCATGGCCGATGGGTGTCGTCCAGTTCGGCGAAGAACAGCGTTTGGCTGTCGTTGGCCCAGGTCAGGCTGCCGTCGCAGTCGTCGAAGGGCAGGGGCGTGACGCTGCCACTGGCCAAGTCCTTGACGTACAGGGTGTAGATTTCGTCGCCACTGGTGTCGAGGCTGTAGGCCAGCAGGCGGTGGTCGGGGCTGACGTTGAACGCCCCCAGCGACAGGAAGCCGCCATTGGCCAGGGCGTTGGGGTCGAGCAGCAGTTGCTCCTGGCTTTCATCGACGGTGTTCGAATCGTCGGCAGGGCGTGGGCAGCGGTAGTGACGTGGGTACTCGTCGCCGGCGGTGGTGCGGGTGTAGTACAGGTAGGGGCCCCAGGGCGACGGCAGCGACAGGTCGGTTTCCAGGATGCGACCCTTGATCTCTTCGAACAACTGCTCACGCAACGCTGCCTGGTCGGCCAGGCAGGCTTCCTGGTAGGCGTTTTCGGCTTGCAGGTAGGCGAGTACCTCGGGGGTGTCGCGCTGTTGCAGCCAGGCGTACGGGTCGGCGGCGTTATCGGCGTGGGCGATGGGCGGCTGAGGCTTGTTGGGCATGGGTGATCTCTTGGCTGGGGACAGGCAAACACTGTCTGCGCCCGGAAAAGTGTTTATCATAGGCATCTCTTTGCCTGGCTTGCACGAACACCATGACCGAGAACGACTACACCTTCGCCTGGGGCCTGTACGCTGTGGCCGCGCTGGGCTGCCTGCTGGTGGGCTTCAAGCTCACCGGCTGGATGTGGCGCTGGCTGCGCGAACCGCTGCGGGTGGTGCTGGCGGTGCTGCTGCTGACGCCGACCATCGTCGACCCGGTAAAGGACAGCTTCGCCCCGGCCATTGCCATCACCGCGTTGGACGTCGCCTTCAAGGTCGGTAACAACGCCTGGCGAGCAGTGTCCGACTTCGCCATGTATGGCTTGATCGCCTTTGGCCTGTATTTCCTCTTCGTGCTGCTGCGCTGGCCGCTTGAAAAACGCGCCCGTGAGCGCCGCGCGCAGGCCGAAGCCGCCGCCAAGCGCCAAGCGGTTGAAGATGATGCAGTCGTTGCCCATGCGCCGCTGGCCGCTGAGCGCGGCGACCGTTACCGTGACGCCCCGCCCCCAGCCGCCCCGCGTGGCGGTGGCCGGGTCGAGCCCCGTCTGTAAACGGAGACACGCCTATGTGTGAACTGCTGGGCATGAGTGCCAACGTCCCTACCGACATCGTTTTCAGCTTCACAGGCCTGATGCAGCGCGGTGGGCGCACCGGCCCTCACCGTGATGGCTGGGGTATCGGCTTTTACGAAGGCCGTGGCCTGCGCCTGTTCCAGGACCCAGCCGCGAGCAGCGAATCGGAAGTGGCCAACCTGGTGCAGCGCTACCCGATCAAGAGCGAAGTGGTGATCGGTCATATCCGCCAGGCCAACGTCGGCAAGGTGTGCCTGTCCAACACCCACCCGTTCGTGCGGGAAATGTGGGGGCGCAACTGGTGCTTCGCGCACAACGGCCAGTTGGGCGACTTCAAGGGCCAGGCCAGCTTCTACCGGCCGGTCGGTGATACCGACAGCGAGGCGGCTTTCTGCGACCTGCTCAACCGCATTCGCAGTGCCTTTCCAGAGCCGGTGCCGGTGGAACAGCTGCTGCAGGTGCTGGTCGAAGCCTGTGCGGGTTACCGTGGGCAGGGCGTGTTCAACTGCATGCTCAGTGACGGCGACTGGCTGTTCTGCTTCTGCTCGACCAAGCTGGTGCACATCACCCGGCGAGCGCCGTTTGGCGCTGCACGCTTGAAAGATGTCGACCTGATCGTTGATTTTCATACCGAAACCACCCCCAACGACGTGGTCACGGTGATCGCCACCGAGGCCCTGACCGAAAACGAGACCTGGCACCGCTACGAGCCGGGTCAGTGGGCGCTGTGGCGCCATGGCGAATGCGTGGCGCACGGCCAAAGCTAAGGACGCTGCATGTTCAGAAGTTACCTGCGGTTGCTGCTGTTCACCTTCGGCCTGCTGGCCGGCATTCAGGTCCCGGGGCTGGTCAAGGACTATAGCCAGCGGGTCGAGGCGCACCTGTTCGAGTCGCGCGAGGCGCTCGACGGGTTTCGGCAAACGGCTGAGCGCTTTTTCAAAGGCGACCTGCAGGCGTTGCTGCAGCATTACCGCAGCAGTGACGACCCGGTGTTCAACAGTGATGCCAACAGCATCGAAAGCCTGATGATCCGCAACGAACTGCTGGAAAACGAATGGCAGGCGCTGCAAGGGCCGTGGGCCGAGCGTACCTGGCATGTGCTGGTGCAGGCCGACCCGCAGTTGCGCGAAGAAACCCTCAATGGTTACAGCTACCAGATTTTGCTGGTGCCCGAGGCGATTGGCTGGGGCGTTGGCGCAGGGTTTGTGCTGGCCTTTGTGGTCGAAAGCCTGTTGCTGGGGATTGGCTGGGTGATCCTGGGTGGGCGGCGCAGGGCGGTGAAAGAAAGCTGGCGCTAAGCTGCGCGCAGCGCCCCCAGGGCTTTAGCAGTGATGCCTAGATTGTCGGGCCGGCGACACTCTCTGGCTCCATGACCTGCAGGCCGTGGCCGGGCCTCTCATGCGAACGCAGTCGTCAGGACAAGGCGGTCGCATGAAAGCCATGTTGGTAATTGGAGAAGGAAACTGCATTTCATCACGTTTTGTCCGTGGATGATTTAGCAATATCCAAGAACTCAAAATTGCAGGATAGTTTGAACTTGGATGTTTCATTGTTTGTTTTGGGAGGGGCATTTTTCAGGGGGCGGGCATGTCTGGCGTCCTGCTGTAGTCAGCCTCGAAACTGCCAGAAACATCGGTAATCTTGAAGTTTCCCATTTTTGTATCAAACTTTACTGTTCCAACCATGCTGCCGGCAATCATGCCGTCATAAATGCATTTGACGAAGATATTATTGTTGAAATCGCTGGTCGAGTAAACTCCATCCGGAAGTCCTTTTTTTATAGATACGACGACGCGATCAAACGGTTTGTCTAGAATGGCGACACCTCTCCAATAGTTCGCATCACTGATAGTTAAATATACATCGATAGGTTTGAGAGGCGCTTCTCGTCCGAGTGGCCATTTCATCTTGCCTTTGAACTTTCCGGGGTGGCTGTCGGATGATTTGGGCTCACCGTAAAATGGATCCTCAAGCAGTTGCCGTTCACTTTTCATGATCGTTCACTCTACGCTGGTGTGCAGTAGTTGCACGAACGGTAAACTACGCGGCATAACCCGAATTTACTACTGGCAGAATTATCAGGTGCGGAGTTTGGCGTTTTCTCTGCTGGAACCGCCAGTTCAATCGTTTCCACAGGACTTGGGTGGCAGCCATTCACGGGATGAGAACCGTATGCGGTGGTCCAAAAACCACGCTGGTCGTATCAGAAGAGCATTATCCGCTGCCCCCCCACATCCCGCGCATACGCTTCCAGCACCTGTCGACAAACCCCAACCACCTCATCCACCAACGCCACCCCGGTCTGCCACGCCACCACCAGCTCCAGGCTCGGCGGCGGTTGCAGCCCCTCCAGCAGCACCAACTCACCCCGGCCCAGCTCGGCATCCACCAGCGCTGGGGGCAATGCGCCAATGCCAAAACCGTCGCGCAACAGCCGGGTGATCGCCGCCACCGAGTTCACGCAGTTCAACCGCGGCGCTTCTGCGCCCGCAGCTTGCAGCAGGCTCAGCACCTCTTGGTGCGGCCGTGAGTTCTTCGAGAAGGTGATGATGCGCTCGCGACCAAGCTCGGCCAGCGAGGCATAGTCCCGGTGCTGGTGCGAGCCGGCAGCCACTACCCAGCCCATCGGGTAGCGCGCCAGGTCGAGGCTGCGGATGGACTGCTCGCGCAGCAAGTCGGTCTGCAGAATCACGTCGAGAAAACCCTTTTGCAACTGCTCGCGCAGGTTCAGCGCGGTGTCGGCCACCAGCTCGATTTCCACCTGTGGGTAGCGCTCGGTCAGTTCCGCCACCAGCGCGCTCATCCAGGTGTGGATTACCGTGTCCATCACGCCAATACGAATTCGCCCGACCTTGGCCCGGTCGCTGTCCAGCGACTGCTTCATGGCCTTGGCGGTTTCCAGCATGCGCTCGGCATATTCCAGCACCTTGTCACCTTCCGGGGTCAGGCTGACACCCCGAGAATCGCGCAGCAGCAGTTTTACGCCCAGGTCGGCCTCCAGCGCGGCAATGCGGCTGGACACCGAGGCCTGGGTGGTGAACAGCTTTTGCGCCGTCAGGCGGAAGCTTTTGAGCCGGGCGACCCAGACGAAGGTTTCGAGGAAGCGAAGGTTCATGATCAGTTTTTCTTGTTCCAGACCGGCGGTTTTTATCGTTGGACTCAAGCGTCGCGGCCTCTGAACAATGGTGCCCAGGCCGCGACGCTTTATGTCGCCCATAAAACAATACCAACAAGCCGAGGCATCCATGAACCCCACCGGCGTGCAGCAGCAGGTCAGTTCCCCCCCTTCGTCCGGGCCCTTCGCCTGGTACCGCGACATCGACAAACAGCAACGGCGCACCTTCTGGAGCTGCAAGATCGGCTATGGCCTGGACGGCATGGACACGCAGATGCTCAGCTTCGTCATCCCCACGCTGATCATGCTGTGGGGCATCACCACCACCGAAGCCGGGTTGATCCACACCAGCACGCTGATCGCTTCGGCCGTGGGTGGCTGGGTGGCCGGTATTCTTTCCGACCGCATCGGCCGGGTACGCACCCTGCAGTTGACGGTGCTGTGGTTCGCCTTCTTCACCTTCCTGTGCGGCTTCGCCCAGAACTATGAGCAACTGCTGATCGCCCGCACCTTGATGGGCTTTGGTTTCGGCGGCGAATGGACCGCCGGTGCGGTGTTGATCGGCGAAGTGATCCGTGCTCAGGACCGAGGCAAGGCGGTTGGTATGGTGCAGTCCGGCTGGGCCATCGGCTGGGGCCTCACGGCGATTCTCTATGCGCTGCTGTTCTCATGGTTGCCGCCAGAGCAGGCCTGGCGTGCACTGTTCCTGCTGGGGCTGGTACCGGCGATCTTCGTGATTTTCGTTCGCCGCCTGGTCAAGGACCCCGAGGTATACCGCGAGGCCAAGTCGGTGGAAAACGCCGAGGCACCTTCGCACTTCTACGAAATCTTCGCACCGGGCATGCTCTGGACCACTGTACGTGCGTCCCTGCTGACCACTGGCGCACTGGGTGGGTACTACGCCATCACCTCGTGGCTGCCGACCTTCCTCAAGAACTAGCGCGGTTTGAGCGTGCTGGGCACGGGTGGCTACCTGGCCATGGTGATCGTCGGCTCGTACGTGGGTTATGTGGTCAGCGCGTACTTGTCCGACCTGCTGGGGCGCAAGAAGAACTTCATCCTGTTCGCCGTGGGCTCGTTCGTCATCGTGCTGCTGTATACGCAGATGCCGGTCAGCGATGGGGTGATGCTGTGGCTGGGCTTCCCGCTGGGCTTCTTCGCATCGGGTATCTTCAGCGGCATGGGCGCATTCCTGACCGAACTGTTCCCCACGCGCATCCGGGGCTCGGGGCAGGGTTTCTGCTACAACATCGGCAAAGTCATTGCGGCGCTGTTCCCGTTGCTGATCGGCATGCTCGGCCAGAACGTGCCCCTGGGCCTGGGTATCGGCGTGTTTTCTGCGGTGTCCTACGGCATTGTGATCGTGGCCGCCTTGAGCCTGCCGGAAACACGCGGCAAACAGCTGCTGGCGCGGTAAGGTAGACCTATGAACAACAACAAGGGAGACCGCGTGGTGGAACGCCTGCTACTCAATTGCGACATGGGCGAGAGTTTCGGCAGCTGGCGCATGGGCCTGGATGCCGAGGTCATGCCTTACATCGATTGCGCCAACATCGCCTGCGGCTACCACGCTGGCGACCCCAGCATCATGCGCCGCACCGTGGCTTTGGCGTTGGAGCACGGCGTGACCATCGGTGCGCACCCGGCCTACCCGGACCTGGTCGGCTTCGGCCGCCGCTCCATGGCCTGCAGCCCCGAGGAAATCCGCGACCTGCTGCACTACCAGATCGGTGCGCTGGACGGCATCTGCAAAGTGCTGGGTGGCCGCGTGGCCTACGTGAAGCCCCATGGTGCGCTGTACAACGACATGATGGCCGACCCGCTCAAACTGCGCACGGTGCTGGAGGCCGTGGCAGCCTACGACAGCACCCTGCCGCTGATGTTGATGGCCACCGCCGACAACCGCGCCGCCCAGGCCTTGGGCGATGAAATCGGCGTACCGCTGTGGTTCGAGGCGTTCGCTGACCGCGCCTACACCGCCAGCGGCCACTTGGTATCGCGCCGCTTGCCGGGTGCGGTGCATCACGACCCGGCGCTGGTGGTGGAGCAAGCCGTGCGCCTGGCCCGTGGTGACACACTGGTAGCGGACGATGGTAGCGCCCTGCGCCTGCAGGCAAGCACGCTGTGCGTACATGGCGATAACGACAGCTCGGTGGCGGCGGTGCGGCAGATACGCCAGGCCCTCGATGCCTTGGAGCCGCGATGAAAGCGCGCATTGAAGTGGTGGCCATCGACAGCCTGATGGTGCGCTTGTTCGACCGTATCGACGAGGCCAACATGCCGTGGATGCTTGCAGCCAGCCAGCGTTTGAGTGCAGCGTTCGGCGAGCATCTGCTGGACCTGGTGCCGTCCTACACCACGCTGATGGTGCAGTTCGCCCTGCCGCCTGGCGAGGCGAGGGCACTGATTGATCAGGCGCTGGAAGGTTTGCAGCCCGACGCCGGCGGCGGCGGGCGCCGACATGAGATCCCGGTGTGGTACGACGCCAGTGTCGGCCCTGAACTGCCTGTGCTGGCGGCCCGTAGCGGGTTGACTGAAGCCGAGGTTGTTCACTTGCACAGCGAACGTGATTACCCGGTTTTTGCTTTGGGGTTCGCCCCCGGTTTCGGTTTCATGGGCCTGGTGGACGAACGCCTGGCCAGCCCACGCCTGAGCACCCCGCGCAAGCGGGTGGCGGCGGGTAGCGTGGGCATTGCCGAGCGCCAGACGGCGGCGTATCCGGCGGTATCGCCGGGTGGCTGGAACCTGATCGGGCGTACCCCGGTGCGCTTGTTCGACCGAGAGCGTGAGGGCTACAGCCTGTTGCAACCGGGTGATCGGGTGCGTTTCGTGCCGGTTTCGCGTAGCGAGTTCCTGGCCTTGGGCGGTGATGTGGAGGCGCAAGGATGACGCAGTTGAAGATCGAGGCCAGTACGCCGTTGTGTCAGTTGCAGGACGCCGGGCGTTTCGGCGTGCGCCACCTGGGGGTGACCCAGGGCGGCGCGTTGGACTGGGTGGCGATGCACTGGGCCAACTGGCTGCTGGGCAACCCGTTGGACGCGCCGGTTGTCGAGGTGGCGCTGGGAGGTTTTTGTGCAGTGGCGGAGCAGGATTGTGTGCTGGCGCTGGCCGGTGCCGACCTGGACGCGCGCGTCGATGATCAGCCGATCGCACCTTGGCGCAGCTTTGCCCTGGGCCAGGGGCAGCGCCTGACCCTGAAGCAGCCCAGGCAGGGTGTGCGGGCATACCTGGCGGCACCGGGTGGGTTCATGGGCGAGGATGTACTGGGCAGTTGTGCCACGGTGGTCCGTGAAGAACTGGGTGGCATCGATGGCCAGGGGGCCGCGTTGGCTAAAGGTCAGGCATTAAGTTTCACCGGCAGCGATGCAACCCTGCGCGAGGTGCCGCACGCACTGCGTCCACAGTACCCGCAAAAGCCTGTACTTGACCTGGTGATGGGCGCGCAGATCGGTGAATTCAGCGGTACCAGCCTGTTCGAGGCCTTCAACCGGGAGTGGACACTGGACAGCCGGGCGGACCGCATGGGTATCCGTCTGTTGGGGCCGCAGCTGGTCTATCAGGGTGCACCGATGATTTCCGAAGGGATACCGCTGGGGGCGGTGCAGGTACCGCCGGATGGGCAGCCGATCGTGTTGCTCAATGACCGGCAGACCATTGGCGGTTATCCGCGGCTGGGGGCGTTGACGCCGTTGGCGCTGGCGCAGCTGGCGCAGTGCATGCCAGGGGCGGTGGTGCGGTTCAAGGCGGTGGTGCAGGACGAGGCTTGGCGGGAGCACCAGGTTTACCTGGACCGTTGGCGGTGAGGCTGCCAGCCCTTTCGCGGTAAACCCGCGAAAGGGCCCATAAAGGCTGCATCACTTGGACAGATACCGCATCCCTTCCTCCAACCCCTGCAAGGTCAACGGGTACATCTTGTCCCCGATCAAGTCCCTCACCAGATGGGTCGAAGCCGTGTAATCCCAGGCTTGCTTCGGATACGGGTTGATCCAGATGATCTTCCTGAATTTCTCCATGAACCGCTGCATCCACACGTACCCGGCCTCTTCGTTCCAGTGCTCCACGCTGCCACCTGGCTGGGTGATTTCGTAGGGCGCCATGGCCGCGTCGCCGACGAAAATCACTTTGTAGTCGTCGCCATACTTGTGCAGCAGGTCGAAGGTGGAATACCGCTCCGAGGTGCGGCGCAGGTTGTTCTTCCACACCGACTCGTAGAGGAAGTTGTGGAAGTAGTAGTACTCCAGGTGCTTGAACTCGGTTTTACAGGCTGAGAACAGCTCTTCGCAGACCTTGATGTGGGCGTCCATCGAGCCGCCGATATCGAACAGCAACAGCAGCTTGACGGTGTTGCGCCGTTCCGGGCGCATCTGGATGTTCAGCAACCCTGCGTCACGCGCGGTGTGGTCGATGGTGCCGTCGATGTCCAGCTCTTCGGCGGCGCCTTCACGGGCGAACTTGCGCAGCCGGCGCAGGGCCAGCTTGATGTTGCGTGTGCCCAGTTCCACCTGATCGTCGAGGTTCTTGTACTCGCGCTGGTCCCACACCTTTACCGCTTTGCCTTGGCGTTTACCGGCCTCGCCAACGCGAATGCCTTCGGGGTTGAAACCGCCCGAGCCGAACGGGCTGGTGCCGCCGGTACCGATCCACTTGTTGCCGCCAGCGTGGCGTTCCTTTTGCTCTTCAAGGCGTTTCTTGAATGCCTCGATCAGCTTGTCCAGGCCGCCCAGCGACTGGATCTGCGCGCGTTCTTCCTCGCTCAGCGAGCGCTCGAACTCCTTGCGCAGCCAGTCTTCGGGGATCAGTGCCTCGATATGCCGGTCGAGGTTTTCCAGGCCTTTGAAGTAGGCGGCAAAGGCCCGGTCGAACTTGTCGAAATGGCGTTCGTCCTTCACCAGGATGGCGCGGGCGAGGTAGTAGAATTCGTCCATGTCGGCGAACACCACGTGCTTTTGCAGGGCCTGATGCAGGTCCAGCAACTCGCGTACCGATACCGGCACCTTGGCCGCACGCATTTCATTGAACAGGTTGAGCAGCATGGCCCGGCTCCTGTCAGCGGTTGCCGCGCCGGCTCATGAAGGCCAGGCGCTCGAGCAGTTGCACGTCCTGCTCGTTCTTCACCAGCGCACCGGCCAGCGGCGGAATGGCCTTGGTCGGGTCGCGTTCGCGCAACACCGCTTCACCGATATTGTCGGCCATCAGCAACTTGAGCCAGTCGACCAGCTCGGAGGTGGACGGCTTTTTCTTCAGGCCCGGCACTTTGCGTACGTCGAAGAACACATCCAGCGCCTCACTGACCAGCGACTGGCTGATGTTCGGGTAATGCACGTCGACGATTTGCTGCAAGGTGGTGCGGTCGGGGAAGGCAATGTAGTGGAAGAAGCAGCGGCGCAGGAAAGCGTCCGGCAGCTCTTTTTCGTTGTTCGAGGTAATGATGATGATCGGGCGTTGCTTGGCCTTGATGGTCTCGTCGATTTCGTAGACGTAGAACTCCATCTTGTCGAGTTCTTGCAGCAGGTCGTTGGGGAACTCGATGTCGGCCTTGTCGATTTCGTCGATCAGCAGAATCACCCGCTCTTCGGCCTCGAAGGCCTCCCACAGCTTGCCCTTTTTCAGGTAATTGCGCACATCGTGCACCTTGTCCACGCCCAACTGCGAATCGCGCAGGCGGCTGACTGCGTCGTACTCGTACAGCCCTTGGTGGGCCTTGGTGGTGGACTTGATGTGCCAGGTGATCAGGCGAGCGCCGAACGAGGCGGCCAACTGCTCGGCGAGCATGGTCTTGCCGGTGCCCGGTTCACCCTTGACCAGCAGCGGGCGTTCGAGGGTGATAGCCGCATTTACCGCCAGTTTCAGGTCGTCTGTGGCGACGTAGTCGCGGGTGCCTTCGAACTTCATCGGTTTGTCCTCTGTTGTAAGCCTGTACAGGCCTCTTCGCGGGTAAACCCGCTCCTACACAGAACGGCGCAAGCTTGAGGGCTGCGCGGTCCTGTGCAGGAGCGGGTTTACCCGCGAAGAGGCCGGTACAGGCAACACATGAATTTATTTGTCACCGACTATAACGCGGGGTTAGGCAACTGAAAACGCAGACCGGGTATTCAGTCCCTGAATGCCCCGTCACGCCGACTCAGTCGGCATCCGGCGCCCCCCGCTCATACCGGGCATTGAACGCCTGGATAAACCCGTTGCGCAGGATCTGCAAGAACGCCTCGAAGGCGCTGATATCCTGCTTGTGCACGCTGCCACTGAGTTCCACGCGGGTGGCGAACTGGTTTTTCGGCTGGTTCTTCAGGACCGTCTCGGTCGCACCCACCAAGGCCTCCCACACCGAGCGGAAGAAGCCCTTGTCCTTTTCTTCGACGTCCTGTTGCCAGTCGAACACGTCGACATCGCGCAGCAGCGGCTTTATATAGCCATTTAGCCGGCCGTTTTCCGCCTGGGCCTCGATCACCACGTCACCATGCCCGGCATTGAAGTCGAACTTGCCATAGGCGCTGGCAAAATCATTCAGTTTGCGCAGTTCGATGCCGGTAGCGCGAAGCCTGAATTTGAAGTCATCGAAATCACTGAACGGGTCGAAGGTGGCACGGCTTTCTACCTTCGCATCGCCCGCGATGAGCGCCGTACCTTCGAAACTCGCATCGCGACGGCCTTTTTTGTCGCGAACATTGGTCAGGTTGCGGATGTTGGCGTTCAGTTGTGTGGCCTTGAGGTCGACCGGTGGTTTGGAGTTGAAGTTGCGGAAGGTCAGCACGCCGTTGTCGATTCGCACTTCGTTGAGGGTGATGGGCAGCAGTTTTTCCAGCTGCTGGCGCCAGTCGGTGCCCTGGCCCGTCTGCGATGCCTGTTTGCTGCCACCGTCGACGAAATTCAGCTCGGGGCGCACGAAGGTCACTTCGGCCACCACCGCTTTGTCGTACCACAGCGAACGCCAACTCACCGAAAGGTCGATCAGCGGCGCGTCGAGAAACGGTACCGGCACCTTGCCGCTGGTCTTGACGATTTTCAGGCCATTGATCTGGTATGCGCCGCGCCACCAGGCCAGGTCCACATCGGCTACCTGGCTGCGGTAGTCACCCATGTCGGCCAGTTTGTCGTTCAGGTAGTCGCGCACCAGGTAGGGCAGGGCCAGGTGCAGGGCAACCAGCAGCACGATCAGGCTGCCCAGGCCCAACAGCGGCCAGCGATAACGGGCTCTCATCGGAGCGTCTCCAAGGCAGGATGTGCGGTTGACCGCGACGCGCCCCGCTGAGTTCGAACAGGCTTTACGGGCCATCGGCCGGGGCTTACCCTTGAGGTCTTTCCCTGCTTTTTTTTCATGCCAAGGACCCCTGCCATGAGCCGTATCTTTGCAGACAACGCCCATTCCATCGGCAACACGCCGTTGGTGCAGATCAACCGCATCGCCCCTCGCGGTGTGACCATCCTTGCCAAGATCGAAGGGCGCAACCCAGGTTATTCGGTCAAATGCCGCATCGGCGCGAACATGGTCTGGGACGCCGAGAGCAGCGGCAAGCTCAAGCCGGGCATGACCATCGTCGAGCCTACCTCGGGCAACACCGGTATCGGCCTGGCCTTCGTTGCCGCTGCCCGTGGCTACAAGCTGATGCTGACCATGCCCGCTTCGATGAGCCTGGAGCGCCGCAAGGTGCTGAAGGCGCTGGGCGCCGAACTGGTGCTGACCGACCCGGCCAAGGGCATGAAGGGCGCCATCGAGAAGGCCAACGAAATCGTCGCCTCCGACCCCGCCCAGTACTTCCTGCCGGGCCAGTTCGAAAACCCGGCCAACCCGGCCATCCACGAAAAGACCACAGGACCGGAGATCTGGAACGATACCGACGGTGCGGTTGACGTGCTGGTGGCGGGCGTGGGTACCGGTGGCACCATCACCGGTGTATCGCGCTACATCAAGCACACCCAGGGCAAGGCGATCCTCTCGGTGGCCGTGGAACCCGTTTCGTCGCCGCTGATTACCCAGACCCTGGCCGGCGAAGAACTCAAGCCCAGCCCGCACAAAATCCAGGGCATTGGCGCCGGTTTCGTGCCGAAAAACCTCGACTTGTCGATCGTCGACCAAGTGGCGACGGTGACCGACGAAGAGTCCAAGGCCATGGCCATTCGCCTGATGCAGGAAGAGGGCATCCTGTGCGGCATTTCTTGCGGTGCGGCCATGGCGGCGGCCGTGCGCCTGGCCGAAAAGCCGGAAATGCAAGGTAAGACCATCGTCGTAATCCTGCCCGATTCGGGCGAGCGTTACCTGTCGAGCATGCTGTTCAGCGACCTGTTCAGCGAGCAGGAAAACCAGCAATAATCGGCGTTGCCGCTGATCCGGCGCAAGGTTGGGCGGCCTGGTTTATTGCAAAATCTTCATCAATGCGATCCCGCCCGGGTTGTTTTTACCTCGGCGGGATCGGTTTATGATGGCAGGATGATTTTTTGGAGAGCAGGCCGCGCAGCCCTGGCTCTTCCCCAAGGAGTGAAAGCATGACCTTTTCCTTTGCAGCCAAGGCGGGTGTCTTGCTGGTGTTTTTCGGCAGCGTGCTGTTCGTGCACCTGCGCGGCAAGGCCCGCCTGCCGGTGTTGCGCCAGTTCGTCAACCATTCGGCGTTGTTCGCCCCCTACAACGCGTTGATGTACCTGTTTTCCGGCGTGCCGTCCAAACCCTACCTGGACCGCCAGCGCTTCCCAGAACTGGACGTGCTGAAAGACAACTGGCAGGAGATCCGCGAAGAGGCCATGCGCCTGTTCGACGAGGGCTATATCCGCGCCGCCGAAAAGGATAACGATGCAGGCTTTGGCTCGTTCTTCAAGAAGGGCTGGAAGCGCTTTTACCTGAAGTGGTACGACAAACCGCTGCCGTCGGCCGAAGCTTTGTGCCCGCGCACGGTCGAGCTGGTCAGCAGCATCCCCAACGTCAAAGGCGCGATGTTCGCCCTGCTGCCCGGCGGCAGCCACCTGAACCCGCACCGCGACCCGTTCGCAGGCTCGCTGCGCTACCACCTGGGCCTGTCCACGCCCAACTCCGACGCCTGCCGCATTTACGTGGATGGCCAGGAATACGCCTGGCGTGATGGCGAAGACGTGATGTTCGACGAAACGTACGTGCACTGGGTCAAGAACGAAACTGACGTTACGCGGGTGATCCTGTTCTGCGACATCGAGCGCCCACTGAGCAGCCCGCTGATGACCCGCATCAACCGCCAGGTCAGTGCCTTCCTCGGCCGTGCCACCGCGCCGCAGAACACCGACGACGAGCGCGTGGGTGGGATCAACCAGGCGTATGCCTGGAGCAAGCGCTTCAGCAACAAGATCAGCAGCCACGTGAAGCAGTTCAAGCGCGCCAACCCCAAGGCCTACCGCGTGCTGCGGCCGGTGCTGGCGGTGGTGGTGGCTTACGCACTGTACCGCTGGTTGTTCTGATTGCGGCCTGCGTAGAGCGCCAGATTGATGGGGCGCTCTACGTACAGGAACCTTCAGCCAAGCCCTTCCAGCAAGCCATCAGCGCGGACCAGATCGACGATTACCTGCTCATCTACCGCGTATACGCCCCGTGATGCCCTCCACACCAGATGCTTGTCCTGCAAGGCGATGAGCGCTTGCTGAACCCCCGGCACCTCGGCCTTGATTTCGCTTTCCTGCACACCCGCCCGTTCCATCGCTTTGGCGTACAGTGCCAGGGTTGGGGCCTCAAACGGTGCGTATTCATTACCCTTTACGCACATGACGCGTAGAACGGCGGATTGAATCGGAGTGAGGCTGTGGATCACCTTTTTCAGGTTCGCGTTAAGGTCATTGGCTTGCGCCTGAACAAGCTCTCGGAACCGTGCCGGTACGGCTTCGGGCTCGATGCTGAAGTCGAAGCGTATTTCATCCGCTGCCGCGCCCAGTAACTCAGGGCGGTAGCCGCTTTCTTTGAACAGTTGGAACACCTCTACCGGGTCGAGTGCGCAGGGGAGATCGATGTTGGCGCAAAGCCAGTCGATGAAGCCCTGATCCAGCGTTGGGAACTGCACCATCGCAGCGCCGAAGAACGCCTGATCTTTGCTATTGCGCAGCATGGCCAGTTTGTCCCGGTTCGAGCCCGTGCAAACGATGCGCAACCCATGGTGCTTCGAGCTGTTGAGTTCGTCCCGGGCCGCTTTGAGGGCGAACAAGGCTGCTATTCCCTGGTCGGTCGTGATTGCATGTTGCGCCTCGTCGATGATCAGCACGATGATCTTGCGTGATTCGTCGGAGAGCGCGACCAGCGCACTGGTGAGATCGACATCTTGCCCCAGCCCGATCTTGTCCACGCTGAAATTCAGGCCACCTACGGTTACCTTCTCCATGCCAGTGGACTTTGCCAGCCGCGTAATGAAGCCTTCGTTACGCCCGAGCGCCTCACGCACGGTTTCCACGATGACTTGGCCTGGGTCTTTGGTCAGGTCTTTCCAGAGGTCGGCGTACAGCACGATTGCCTGCGCAGCTTCGAGAGCGGGTCGAAGGTCTTCGCGTGCAAAGGTGGATTTACCGGTACGCCTGGGGGCCGCCAGAAACACCCCCGAGCTTGCTGCACTGCCCACGGCAACTTGCATGATCAATTTCGACAGCCGCGATGCTAGCGCTGGGCGGTGATAGACGGTTTCCGGCATTACGGCCTCCCATACAGCTTTATAGTCAATTATAGAGTGATTATAGAGCTATTATAGGCCGTATGAGAGGCGTGGTTTATAGGCAATTATAGGTCGACTATAGATCGATTATAGGGAGCGTAAAGGTGATGGGGCGCATAGCGCCCCTCGGTCACTCAAGCCGGCTCCAATGCCTCGACCACCTTCCCACGGCTCAGGTGCACCACCTTGTCCGCCGTATCGAAGTACCGGTCATCATGCGAGATCACGATGATGGTCTTGCCCAAACGCTTCAGGTCCGGCAACAGCTCGGTGTAGAACACCCGGCGGAAGGTTGGGTCCTGGTCCGCCGCCCACTCATCGAACACCAGTACCGGCCGCCCATCCAGCCAGGCATTGACCAGCGCCAGGCGCTTGCGTTGCCCGGTCGACAAGTCGGTGGTGGTGAAGGCGCCATCGCGTACGCTGACCTTGTGGGCAATTTCCAGCCGTTCCAGGTAACGCGTGGCATCGCTGGGCAGGCTGTGCTCGTGCTCGGGCAGGTCTTCGAACAGGTAGTAATCGGCGAACACGGTGGTGAACAGCTGGCGATAGTCGTCCAGCGCCTCCGGGCCGACGGCCTTGCCGTTCAGGCGCACTTCACCGCGTTGTGGGGCGTACAGGCCCAGTAGCAGCTTGATCAGCGAAGTCTTGCCGCAGCCGTTTTCCCCGACGATGAACAGGATTTCGCCCGGTTCGATGCTCAGGTTCACAGGCCCAACGCGAAACGGCTCGTTGCCGTCCACGGGTGGGTACGCGTATTCGACGTTGTGCAGCTCCAGGTGCGCGGTAGCCGGGGTTTCGCGCTTGACCGGCGGCTCCAGCAGCAGGTGCGGTTCGGGCGAGGAGAAGCGTTCGGACAGGTCGGCTATACGGCGGAACGCCACCTGGGCGCGGCCGAGGATCGGCAGGTTGCCGATCAGCGTTTCCAGCGGGCCTTTCATGTACAGCAGCACCAGCACGAAACCGCTCATCACCGCTGGGTCATTGCTCGGCCACAGCGATTGCAGGGCCAGGGTCAGGCCGATGACCACGAAGAACAGCATCGACCCCAGGCTCTTGGCCGCCACGAAGATGTTGATGGCGCGGATGTGAGTGTTGGCGATGAAGTCGGCGGTGCCCTGGATGTTGCGCGTCAGCATGGCATGGCGGCGACGGCGGTCGATGCGCAGCTCCTTGGCCCCTTCGGCAATGGCCGAATAGTGCTTCTGCAGGTTGTCTTCGGCATCGCGGGCGGCGTTGAAGCCAGCCACGCCTTTTTGCCGTGCCACGTACTGGATGCCGCTGCCGATGCCGATGGCTGCCAGGGTGATGAGGAAGATCGGCCATGACAGCCACGCCAGGTAGGCCATGCAACCGGTTACCGTGGTGAGCGAAATGGCCAGCGGTGCAAAGGCGAAGGCAAAGTCGCTGATGGTGTCGACGTCGCGGGTCAGCACAGGGATCAGGCGGTGGGTGCGGTAGCGCTCGATCTGCTCGATCGGTGCCGACAGCACCTTGGCGCCCAGGTCCTTGCGCAACCGGGCAATGACCTTCTGGCCGACGTAGTTGGTGCCGCTGTCGGCCGCCACGCTACTGACCAGGGCCAATACACAGAGGCCGGCAAAGGCCAGGATCACACCCTGGCTCATGCCGCCTTCAGCGTGCAGGCCCTGGTTGACGGTGGCCAGCAACGCAGTGACGGCCAGGCCGCCGACCATGCCCAGCAGCACCGAGACGATGACCGCCGGGCGGTAAGGTTTGAGCAGGCCCAGCAGTTCGCGGATGGCCCCGGGGGAGGAGGTTTTCATGAAGCGTGATCTCGCTGGTGAAAGTGGGGGGCGGGGTCAGCTACCAAGGGTCAGGGTGCCCTTCATCAGGGTGCTGTGGAACGGGAACGAGCAGTAGAAGCTGTAGTCGGTACCGGCTTTCAGCGCCTTGGTATCGAGGGTGACGCTGTCCTTCTCGCCACCACCGATCAGGCGGGTATGAGCGATCACCCGTGTGTCGCCAGGCTTGACGTAGTCCTGTGCCTCGCCGGCCTTCAGGCCGTCATCCAGTACGCCCTGCATGTCGGCCTGGGTGCTCAATACCCAGTTGTGGCCCATCACGTTCTTGGGCATGTCGCCTGGGTGGGTGAGGGTAACGGTGAACGTGGTGCAGGTTTTGGGCACGCTGATGGCGGCCTTGTCGAAGGTCATCTGGTCGGTGCCGTGGATTTCCATGGCGCATGGCTCCGCCGACCAGGCGGCAGGGGCCGTGGCGAGCAGGGCTAGGAGCAGAAGCTGGCGAGTCATGTACGGTTCCTGGGCGATAAAAGGGTGCACATCGTTCAGACGAACCGGCACGCGCTGGCTTTACCTGTGAGTGCTGCCCTGGTGAATTTCCCGCGGGCCCGCTCGTTCACCTAGTCAGGCGCCGTGATGGCGCACAACCCGATTTCGCCGCCAACGCGGCCCTGGCTTGAGGTGACCGTACATGAGTGAACTGCTGAGCTTTGCCATCGAACCGCTGGACGCTGCGCGCGGCAACCTGCCGCTGCTGGTGCGCGCACCAGAGCCGGGGATCGACCTGCTGGAGGCTTTTGCCGAATTGCAGCCGCTGGTGGATCGGCACCTGCTGCAGGCTGGCGGCATCCTGTTCCGCGGCTTCGAGGTGGGTGGCGCCGAAGCCTTCCGCCAGTTTGCCGCCTCCTTCGGTCACCCACTGCTCAACTACGAGTTCGGTTCTACCCCCCGCAGCAACGTGACCAAAGGCGTGTACACCTCAACCGAATACCCGGCGCACCAGAGCATTCCCCTGCACAACGAGCAGGCCTACACCCTGGAATGGCCGATGAAGATCTGGTTCTACAGCGTCATCCCCGCCGAGACCGGCGGCGAAACGCCAATTGCCGATAGCCGCGAGGTGTACCGACGCATGCCGGCGCGCATTCGCCAGCGCTTGGAGGAGAAAGGGCTGATGTACGTGCGCAACTACGGCAACGGCCTGGATGTGGAGTGGTCGCAGGTGTTCAACACCGAAGACCCGCGCCAGGTCGAGGCGTACTGCCGGGCGCATGCCATCGAGTGCATCTGGAAGGACGACGGCGAGCTGCGCACGCGCCAGCGCTGCCAGGTGGTGGCGCGCCATCCGGTAACCGGGGATGACGTGTGGTTCAACCAGGCCCACCTGTTCCATGTGTCGAACCTGCAGCCAGAGGTGCGTGAATCGCTGATGGACATTGTCGAGGAAGAGGACCTGCCACGTAACGTGTATTACGGCGACGGTACGACCATCGAGGATTCGTTGCTCGATGAAGTGCGCGGGGTGCTGGATGAATGCACCATCAGCTTCCCCTGGCTGACAAACGATGTGCTGATGCTCGACAACATGCTCGCGGCCCACGCCCGCTCGCCGTTTACCGGTAAGCGCAAGGTGGTGGTGGCGATGGCCGAGGGGCACAGCGAGGTGTTGGGCTGATAGGTGTTTGTCGTGGGAGGTGCAGCGCCTGTGAGATCGAGCGCCGCCCGCGCGGCGCTCGATCTCACAGGCGCCAAATTCCCAACGGCGGGCCCCTGGTGGCCCTGCTTCAATCCCCCCCTAAATCAGCCCCCCATGCCTTCGTCTGACAGTTACCGCTCGACTGCCAGGACACCGCTCGACATGAATGCTGATCAAACGCTCAAGCTCGCCCGCCGCTTCATCGAACTCAGCCCCGACAAGCGCCGCCTGTTCCTCAAGGCGCTGCAGGGCGAGGGCATGGATTTTTCCGTGCTGCCGATCGCGCACGGGGTGGAGGTGGCCGAGCGCGACCAGCTGTCGTATGCCCAGCGGCGCATGTGGTTCCTCTGGCAGCTCGACCCGCAGGGCGCAGCGTACAACCTGCCGATGGCCGTGCGCCTGCATGGTCCACTTGACCTGGCCGCTCTACAGCAGGCTTTCGATGCCCTGGTGGCGCGCCACGAAACCCTGCGCACTCGGTTTGTCGCCGACGGCGATGACGTGCGCCAGCAAGTAGACGCCGTGGCTGCTCCGTTGCAGCTGCGCCAGGACGCCTTGGCCAGCTTGGACGAAACCGCCCGCCAGGCCGCGGTCGAACGCATCGCCGAAGCCGAAGCTCTGGCCCCGTTCGACCTGGCCAGTGGCCCATTGCTGCGCGTACGCCTGCTGCAACTGGCCGCACAGGAGCATGTACTGCTGCTGACCCTGCACCACATCGTCGCCGACGGCTGGTCGATGAACGTGCTGATCGATGAATTCCTGCACCTGTACGAGGCCGCCGTGGCCGGCACCGAGGCCACACTCGACGCGCTGCCAATCCAGTATCGCGACTTCGCCCTGTGGCAACGCAGCTGGCTGGAGGCTGGCGAGCAGGAGCGCCAGCTGGCCTACTGGCAGGCCCGCCTGGGCGAGGACCATTCGCCGCTGGAGCTGCCACTGGATCGTGCCCGCCAAGGCCGGCCCAGCTACCGGGGCGCGCGCCACGAATTCCCCGTCGCCGCAGACGTTGCCGAGCGCCTGCGCGGTGTGGCGCGCAAGCACAACGTCACCCTGTTCATGGTGTTGCTGGCTGCCTTCAAGCTGCTGTTGCAGCGCTACAGCGGTCAGGCCGCGATCCGCGTCGGCGTGCCCATCGCCAACCGCAACCGTGCAGAAGGCCAAGGGCTGATTGGCTGCTTCATCAACACCCAGGTGCTGCACACCGAGATCGACCCGCTGCTGGATATCGCCGGCCTGCTGCAGCGCGTGCGCGAAACCGCCGTGGGTGCACAAAGCCACCAGGACTTGCCCTTCGAGCAGTTGGTCGAAGCCCTGGACCTGCCGCGCAGCAACGAAAGCCCGCTCTTTCGTGTGCTGTTCAACCACCAAGCGCAGGTGGCGGATGTGCAGGCCATCGAGACTCGCTCCGGCCTGAGCCTGGCGCCCATTGCCCTGGAAAAGCACAGCGCACGCTTCGACCTGGCGTTGGACACCCACGAACGCGCCGGGCAGTTGCATGCCGCGTTCACCTACGCGACGGATGTATTCGAGGCGGCCACCATCGAAGCCCTTGGCGAGCAGTGGCTGGCGCTGGTGCAGGCGCTGGCTGCCGAAACGGCTGGTGCTGTAGGCGAGCTGGCATTGCCGGGCCTGGCCGCAACCCTGGGCGCCCCCGCGCAGGCCGCCGAGTCGCCCAGTGTGCAGCAACGCTTTGCTGCAGCCGCCAGTCGTCACCCCGAGCGCATCGCGGTAGTGGCTGCGGGCGAACAGGCGAGCTTCGCCGAACTCGATGCCCGCGCCGAGGCCATTGCCAGCCGCCTGGTCAAAGCCGGGGTAGGGCCAGACACACTGGTTGGCGTACTGGCCGACCGCAGCGTCGGCATGCTCGCCAGCATTCTGGGGGTACTCAAGGCGGGGGGCGCCTACCTGCCGCTGGAGCCCGAGCAGCCGGCTGAGCGCCTCGCCTACATGCTGACCGACAGCGGCACCCGCCGGGTGCTGGCCCCCGGTAACTGGCAGGCCGAGTTGCCCGCGGCTGTGCAGCACCTTGACTGGGCGCAAGCGGGCAACGGCAGCGTCGCACGCACCGCGCCGGCTGCGGCAAACCTGGCCTATGTGATCTACACCTCTGGCACCACCGGCCAGCCCAAGGGCGTGGCGATCAGCCACGGCGCCCTGGCCAACTATGTCGATGGCATGAGCGCACGCCTGCCTGTCGAGCGAATCCGCAGCATGGCCCAGGTCTCGACCCCGGCTGCCGACCTTGGCCACACCATGCTGTTCGGCGCACTGTGCGGCGGCCACACCTTGCACCTGTTGCTGCGCGAACAGGTGCTGGATGCCGAAGGTTTCGCCGCGTACCTGGCCGAACACCAGGTGGATGCCCTGAAGATCGTGCCTTCACACCTGGAGGCCATGCTGGTGGCTGGCCGCGCGGCGCTGCCGAGCCAGTGCCTGGTATTGGGTGGCGAGGCCATCAGCCCAGGCCTGCTGGGCAAGATCCGCCAACTGGCCCCGGCGCTCAAGGTGTTCAACCACTACGGCCCGACCGAAACCACCGTCGGCGTGCTGGTTGCCGAACTGAGCGAACAAAGCAGCCTCGGCCAGCCGTTGGCCAACACCCGCGTGGCAGTGCTTGACCGCTGCCTGCAGCCACTGCCGGCCAAGGCCAAGGGCGAGCTGTACATAGGCGGTGCAGGCCTTGCCCGTGGCTACCTGAACCGCCCGTCGCTCACTGCTGAGCGCTTCGTGCCCGACCCGCACGGCAGCCACGGCCAGCGCCTGTACCGCAGCGGTGACTGGGTACGCCAGGGCAACGACCTGCAATTTGCCGGGCGTATGGATGGCCAGGTGAAGATTCGTGGCTACCGTGTCGAGCTGGCCGAAATCGAAAACCAGCTGCGCGCACTGGACGGTGTGGCCAATGCCCTGGTCCGCGTGCAGGGCCAGGCGCCGCAATTGCAACTGGCTGCCTGGCTGGTGCCCAGTGAAATGCCTGCCGACTGCCAGGCCTGGCAGGATTCGACCCGCGCCACCCTCAAAAGCCGGCTGCCCGAACATATGGTGCCGACCCACTTGATGGTGCTGGAGCACCTGCCGGTCACCGCCAACGGCAAGGTCGACGTCAAGGCGCTGCCCGAGCCGGTCGCCACCCTGCAGGCCTACCAGGCACCAGAGAGCCCGCTGCAAGTGCAGTTGGCAACGATCTGGGCCGAAGTCCTGCAAGTGCCGCAGGTTGGCCTGACCGACAACTTCTTTGCCCTCGGTGGCCATTCGCTGCTTGCAACCCAGGCCGTATCTCGCGTGCGCAAGCAGTTGGGCGTAGATATCCCGCTGCGCACCCTGTTCGACACCGTCGACCTGCTGGCCTTCGCCCAGGCGGTGGCGGAGGGCGAGCAGGGCACGGGCCTGGACATCGAAATCCTCGACCGCCAGCAGCCGCTGCCGGTGTCCCGTTCGCAGAACCGCCAGTGGTTGTTCTGGAAGCTCAACCCACAAAGCCTGGCCTACAACACGCCGATGGCCGTGCGCATGCAGGGCAACCTCGATCGTTCGGCGGTGCAGGCCGCACTGGATGCACTGGTGGCCCGCCACGAGTCACTGCGCACGGTGTTCGTCGAAGCCGACGGCTTGCCGTGGCAGCGCATCCTGCCAGCCGCCACGGTGCCGATCGGCTTCGAAGACCTCAGCGGCCAGGACCACGCGGCGCAGCTGCGCAAGCTGGAAGCCGAAGCCTTTGTCCCGTTCGACCTGGAGCATGGGCCTCTGCTGCGTGCCCGTCTGTTCAAGGTGAATGCGCAAGAGCACCTGTTGTCGCTGACCCTGCATCACATCGTCTCCGATGGCTGGTCGATGAGCCTGCTGGTGCGCGAGTTCGCTGCCGTCTACAACGCGGCGGCCACAGGCCGGCAGCAGGCCATCGAACCCTTGCCGGTGCAGTACGCCGACTTCGCCGCGTGGCAGCGCAAGTGGCTGGCCGAAGGGCAGATGCAGGCGCAGATCGATTACTGGAAGGCCCGCCTGGAAGACGACTTCGAAGTGCTCGAACTGCCCGCCGACCGCATTCGCCCGCAGGTCAAGAGCTACCAGGGCAGCCGCTTCGACGTGCGCCTGCCGCTGGCCCTGACCGAGCGCCTGCGGGCCCTGGCAGTGGCGTCCAACGCCACGCTGTTCCATGTATTCCTGGCGGCCTATGCCATCGTACTGTCGCGTTACAGCCGCAAGGACACGTTGAACATCGGGGTACCCGTCACCAACCGCAACCGCCTGGAGCTGGAGGGGCTGATCGGCTTCTTCATCAACGTGGTGGTAGCCCGCATCGGCGTCGATGGCAGCCAGCCGTTCCCGCAACTGCTGGCGGCGATCAAGGAAACCACCTTGCAGGCTCAGGCCAACAAAGATGTGCCGTTCCTTGAAGTGGCCGAGGCGCTGTACCCGGACCGCGACCAGGGTGTGAACCCGTTCTTCCAGGTGCTGTACAACCACTTGCGCGACCTGGGTGAGCAGGTATCCAGCGATGCCCTGCACGGCTTGCAGGTCAAGGAAGTGGACCTGCTGGAGCCCGGTGCGCAGTACGACATCTCGCTCAACACGCTGGAACGTTCCGATGGGGTGACGGCCTCGTTCAACTACTCCACCGACCTGTTCGACGCCGCACGCATCGAACGCATGGCCGGTCATTGGCAGGCGTTGCTGGAAGCTATCTGCGCCGAGCCGCAGCGCTGCATTGGCGAGCTGGGCTTGCTAGGCAGTGCCGAACACCAGCAACTGACCCATGGCTGGAACCCGGCGCCGCAGGCCTGTAGCGGCCTGTGCGCACACCAGTTGCTGGAGCGCCAGGCAAGTCTGCGACCAGACGCTGTGGCGTTGATCTTCGACGACCAGCAAATGACCTACGCCGAGCTCGACCGCTGCAGCAACCAGCTGGCGCATCGTTTGCGGGCGCTGGGCGTGGGCCCGGACCGTCTGGTCGGCGTGGCTGTCGAGCGCGGCCTGGGCATGGCCCTGGCGCTGGTTGCCATCCACAAGGCGGGTGGCGCTTATGTGCCGCTGGACCCGGACTACCCGCAGGAGCGCCTGGCCTACATGGTCGAGGACAGCGACATCGGTTTGTTGCTGGCCGACGTGCCTTCGCGTGAACGCCTGCAGTTGAGCACACCGCTGCCCTGCGTGGTGCTGGAGCCGGGTAATGACTGGCTGAGTGCCTGGCCTGCCGAGCCGCTGGCCAACCTGGCCGCGCCGGAGAACCTGGCCTATGTGATCTATACCTCCGGCTCCACCGGCATGCCCAAGGGCGTGGCCATCGATCACCATGCCTTGTCGGTGTTCTGCCAAGTGGCTGGTGACTATTCGCGGCTGAGCCCGAATGACCGCGTGTTGCAGTTCGCCACCTTCAGTTTCGACGGCTTCATCGAGCAGTTCTTCCCGCCGCTGGCCCAAGGCGCTTGCGTCGTGCTGCGCGATCTGCGGCTGTGGGACACCGCGACTCTGCTGGATGAAATCAACCGCCACGATGTCACCGTAGCCGACCTGCCAGCCGCCTACTGGCGTTTACTGGCACTGGAGCGCCGCGCACCGGAAGCCTATGGCCGGCTGAAGCAGATTCACGTCGGTGGCGAGGCGGTGCCAGAAGACGCCCTGCGTGCCTGGCTGGCCGATGGCCCAACCGCAGTGCGCCTGTTGAACACCTATGGCCCGACCGAAGCCACCGTGGTCGCCACCACCTATGACTGCTCGCAGATGACCCCGCAGCAGATCAGCCAGGGTGGCGTACCCATTGGCCGTGCCATACCAGGCCGCAGCCTGCATGCCCTTGACGATGGCCTGGCGCCAACCCCGGTGGGGGTGCCAGGCGAGCTGTTCATCGGCGGGGCAGGTTGCCTGGCACGCGGTTACCACCAGCGGCCATCGCTGACTGCCGAGCGCTTCATCCCTGACCCGTTCGACCCGGTTGGCGGCGGCCGCCTGTACCGCACCGGTGACCTGGGTTGCTATGACGAAAACGGCCAGCTGGCCTATCGCGGCCGGGCCGATCACCAGGTGAAAGTGCGCGGCTTTCGCATCGAACTGGGCGAGATCGAGCAGTACCTGCGCGCGCACCCGGACGTGCGCGAAGCCACTGTACTGGCCATCGACCTGCCTGCGGGCAAGCAGCTGTGCGCCTATGCCGTGCCGGTTGAAGGCCATGACGGCGACCTGCGCCTGGCCTTGAAGCACTACCTCAAGGCCAGCCTGCCGGACTACATGATTCCGTCTTATCTGGTGACCCTGCCGAGCATGCCGCTGACCCCAAGCGGCAAGCTCGACCGCAAGGCCCTGCCGCTGCCTGACCCGAGCCAGCCGCAGCATGACTACGAGGCGCCGCAGACCGAGCGGCAACAGCAGTTGGCCAATATCTGGGCGCAATTGCTGAGCGTCGCCAGGGTCGGCTTGAACGACAACTTCTTCGAGCTGGGCGGCCACTCCTTGCTGGCCGCCCAGGCAGTGTCGCGGATCAACGTCGAGCTGGGGCTGGACATCCCACTGCGGCTGATCTTCACCCACCCCGAGTTGCGCGCCTTCGCCCTGGCGCTGGATGAACAGGCCCTGTCGCTGACCGACGATGGCCTGAGCGATATCGAAAAAATGATGAACGCATTCACAGAGGCCTGACATGGAACTCACTGCAGCACAACGCATCGCCCAACGTTTCGTCGGCCTCCCCGTGGAGCAACGCCAGCAGATCCTGGACAAGATGCAGGCCAGCGGGCAGAGCTTCCGCCTGCTGCCCATCGTGCCGGCACGCCAGGGCCTGGCGCGCATCCCGCTGTCGTACGCCCAGCAGCGCCTGTTGTTCCTCTGGCAACTGGAGCCCGACAGCCCGGCCTACAACGTGCCCATTGCCGTACGCTTGAAAGGCGCACTGGACCAGGCGGTGCTGCAACAGGCGCTGGACGCCCTGGTGCAGCGCCACGAATCGCTGCGCACGCGCTTCGCCTCCGTGGAGGGTGAATTCCACCAGGAAATCCTCGACCCGTGCCCGCTGCCCCTGGAGCTGGTGATGTTCGACGGCGAGCCCGACGCAGCATCGCTGAGCGTGGCCGTGGACGCGGCCCTCACGCAGCCGTTCGACCTGCTGAGCGGGCCGCTGCTGCGGGTGACCTTGCTGCGTGTGGCGGACCAGGAGCACGTACTGGCGCTGAGCATGCATCACATCATCTCCGACGGTTGGTCCAGCGATGTGCTGGTGCAGGAGTTCATCCAGCTGTACACCGCCCTGGCCGAGGGGCGGCAGGCCGATTTGCCGGCTTTGCCGATCCAGTACGCCGACTACGCCATCTGGCAGCGCGCCTGGCTTGAAGCCGGTGAAGCACAGCGCCAGCTGGCCTACTGGCAAGCGCAGTTGGGTGACGAGCAGCCGGTGCTGAGCCTGCCACTGGACTTCGAACGCCCGGCCACGCCAAGCCAGCGCGGTGCGGTGGTGCGCGTGGATATTGCGGGCGAACGGGCCGAGGCCCTGCGCAGCCTGGCACGCAAGGGCGGCCACACGCTGTTCGTGCTGGTACTGGCGGCCATGGCGGTGGTGCTGTCGCGCTACAGCGGCCAGGCCGACATCCGTATCGGTGCACCGAATGCCGGGCGTAACCGCAAGGAACTGGAAGGCCTGATCGGCTTTTTCATCAACACCCAGGTGCTGCGCGTGCAGGTGGACGAGCGCGCCACTTTCACCGCACTGCTGGAACAGGTGAAAGAGGTGATCGGCGGCGCCCAGTCGCACCAGGAGTTGCCGTTCGAGCACCTGGTCGACGCCTTGTTGCCTGAGCGCAACCTGGCCCACAACCCGCTGTTCCAGTTCAAGATCAACCAGCATGTGGCCACCAGTGAGGCGGGGCGTCAGCGCCTGGGCGCGCTGGAGGTGGAAGGCTTTGCCCGTGACGGCGGCGATGCTCGCTTCGACTTGGCCTTCGACTTCGCCGACAAGGCCGACGGTATCGAAGGCTACTTTACCTTCGCCACCGACCTGTTCGAGCAGGCCACCATCGAGCGCATGGCGGTTTCGCTGCGACAGGTACTGGAGGCACTGGTCCGCGACCCGCAGCAGGCGATCGTCGATTGCCCGGAAGTACCAGTAGTGTTGCCAATGGCCGGACAGGCCTATCCACAGGGCGACTTCCTGGGGCTGTGGCGCCAGGCAATGGTTCAAGGCCAGGCGCGCGGCGGCGTGCGTGCTGGTGACCGGTTCATGACCCAGGCCGGGCTGGAGGCAGGGTCCAACCGCCTGGCCAATTACCTGCGCCAGCGCGGTGTTGGCGCAGGCAGCGTCGTTGCCTTGTGCCTGCCGCGCTCCATCGAATGGGTCAGCGCCTTGCTTGCGGTGCTCAAGACCGGTGCGGCCTACCTGCCACTGGACACCCAGCAACCGCAGGAGCGCCTGCAGCAACTGCTTGCCGACAGTGCTGCCACAGTGCTGCTGCACGAGCCAGGTGATTCGCGTTTCGTGGGCCTGGATGGCCTGCAGGTGATTGCCTGCGACCACAGCGCCTGGGCAACCTGCAGCGACAGCCCGCTCGACGTGGCAGTCGCCCCCGAACAGCCGGCTTACCTCATCTACACCTCGGGCTCGACCGGGCAGCCGAAAGGCGTGGTGATCAGCCATGGGGCGCTGGCCAGTTATACCCAGGCGGTGCTGGAGCGCCTGCAATTGCCGGCAGAGGCAAGCATGGCAATGGTCTCCACCACGGCGGCCGACCTTGGCCATACCGTGCTGTTCGGCGCCTTGGCCTCGGGCCGCCTGCTGCACTTGCTGCCACAGGAATTGGCTTTCGACCCGGATGGTTTCGCCAGTTACATGGCGCAGCACCAGGTTGGCGTGCTGAAACTGGTGCCGAGCCACCTGCAAGGCTTGCTGCAAGCAGCCCGCGCTGCCGATGTGCTGCCTGGCGAAGCGCTGATCCTTGGCGGCGAAGCATGCAGTTGGGGCCTGTTGGAAAAGATCCGCGAGTTGCGCCCTGGTTGCCGGGTGATCAACCACTATGGCCCGACCGAAACCACGGTTGGCGTGCTCACCTTCGAGCCCGGCCAGCCCGTGCCAGGCTGCCGCACGGTGCCGGTCGGTCGCCCACTGGGCAACGCTAGCGCGCAGGTGCTGGATGGCTATCTCAACCCGCTGGCGGCGCATGTGCCCGGCGAGTTGTACCTGGGCGGGCAGGGCGTAGCCCAGGGTTATCTCGGCCAGCCTGGGCTGACGGCCGAACGCTTCGTGCCCACCGAGGACGGTGCCCGCGTGTACCGCACCGGCGACCGTGCGCGTCTGACTGCCGATGGCCTGATCGAGTTCGTTGGCCGTGCCGACGACCAGGTGAAGATTCGTGGCTACCGCGTGGAGCCGGGCGAAGTGGCTCGCCTACTGGCGGGCTTGCCCGCAGTCCATGAGGCCGTGGTGCTGGCCCTGCCGCTGGACAGTGATGCCGAGCGCCTGCAACTGGTGGCTTATGTGGTCGCCGAGGCTGGCGTCACCGAGCAGCAACTGCTGGCACAGTTGCAAGCACGCTTGCCTGAGTACATGGTGCCGGCACAGATGCTGCTGCTCGAACGCCTGCCACTGACCGCCAACGGCAAGCTCGACAAGCGCGCACTGCCGGCACCGGGCGCTGTCAGCCGAGGCTTCGTGGCGCCGCAAGGTGAAATCGAAGAGAAGCTGGCCGCCGTATGGGCCGATGTGCTCAAGCTGGAGCGGGTCGGCAGCAGCGACAACTTCTTCGAGCTGGGCGGCGACTCGATCCTCAGCCTGCAGATCATTGCCCGGGCCAAACGCCAGGGCATCAAGATCACCCCCAAGCAGTTGTTCGAACAACAGACCATCGCCCAACTGGCGCAGGTGGCCAAGCGTATCGAGGCCAAGCAGCCAGCGGCGGCGCTCGTGGACACGGCCCTCAGCGGCGAGGTAGCCCTGCTGCCGGCCCAGGCGCGGTTCTTCGAGATGGATGTGGCGCAACCGGCGCACTGGAACCAGTCGGTACTGCTCAAACCCGCCAGCCCGGTACAGTTGCAACAGCTGGAGGCCGCCTTGCGTGCGGTGGTCGAGCAGCATGATGCCCTGCGTTTGCGCTTCACCCGTGGCGATGGCCAGTGGCGGGCACGCTTCCAGCCGTTGGGCAGCGCACCGTTGCTGCACCAGCGCCAGTTGGCTGCGCTAGGCGAGCTGGATGCTGCCGGCAACGAGGTACAAGCCAGCCTGAACCTGGAACAGGGGCCATTGCTGCGTGCCGAACTGTTCGATTTCGCCGATGGCCAGCAGCGTTTGCTGCTGGTGGTTCACCATCTTGTGGTCGACGGCGTGTCGTGGCGGGTGCTGCTGGAAGACCTGCAAGAAGCCTACAAGCAATTGCTGAACGGCCAGGCCGTAAACCTGCCCGCCAAGACCGCTGCAGTACAAACCTGGGCCGAACGCCTGGTCGCCCACGCCGGCAGCCCTACGCTGCAAGCCCAGTGCGACTACTGGTTGCAAGCGCTGGCCGACAACAATGCTGAATTGCCACGCGATAACCCACAGGGCAGCCTGGACAATAGCCACGCCCGCACCGCCGCTACACGGTTGGATGCCGAGCGCACTGCCAAGCTGCTGAAGCAGGCTCCGGCAGCCTACCGCACGCAGATCAACGACCTGCTGCTGACCGCACTGGCGCGCACGCTGTGCCAGTGGAGCACGCAAGACAATGTGTTGGTCCAGCTCGAAGGCCATGGCCGCGAAGACCTGTTCGACGACCTCGACCTAAGCCGCACCGTGGGCTGGTTCACCAGCCTGTTCCCGGTGCGCCTCACGCCGGGCGTGGACCTTGGCCAGTCGATCAAGGCCATCAAGGAGCAACTGCGCGCCGTACCGGACAAAGGCATTGGCTACGGCCTGCTGCGCTACCTCGGCGATGCCCACGTGCGTGGGCAACTGCAACGCGCCGCCCAGGCCCGTGTCACCTTCAACTACCTGGGCCAGTTCGATGCCAGCTTTGCAGGTGAGGCTGGCGCACTGTTCACCCCAAGCGGCGAAAGTGCGGGCCGCACTCAATGTGCAGGCGCGCAGCTAGGCAACTGGCTGAGCATCACTGGTCAGGTGTATGGCGGCGAGCTGTTCCTGGAATGGACCTACAGCGCCGACGTGCACCACCCGGAAACCATCGAAGGCTTGGCTAACGCCTATGAACTGGCCCTGGTCGAGCTGGTCGAGCACTGCTGCGATACCCGCCACCAGGGGGTGACCCCGTCGGACTTCCCGCTGGCCGCGTTGACCCAGGCGCAACTGGACAACCTGCCGCTGGCGGCAGCGCAGATCGCCGATGTTTACCCGCTGTCGCCCATGCAGCAGGGCATGCTGTTCCACACCCTTTACGACCAGCAGGCCGGCAATTACATCAACCAACTGCGCGTGGAAGTGCAGGGGCTGGATGTGCAACGCTTTCAGCAAGCCTGGCAGGCCACGCTGGACGCCCACGACATCCTGCGCAGCGGTTTTGTCCTGCAGGGTGAGCTGGTGCAGGCCGTACAGGTGGTACGCAAAGCCGTCGACCTGCCCTTCAGCGAGCACGACTGGCGCGGCCAGCCTGCCCTGGAGCAAGCCCTGCAGACGCTGGCCGAGGGTGAGCGCCAGCGCGGCTTCGACCTGGCCGCCGCGCCGCTGCTGCGTCTGGTACTGGTGCGCACCGGCGATGCCAGCCACCACCTGATCTACACCAACCACCATATCCTCATGGACGGCTGGAGCACTTCGCGCCTGTTGGGTGAAGTGCTGCAACGCTATGCAGGTGTGGCGCCGCAAGCGCCGGCCACGCATTACCGCGACTACATTGCCTGGCTGCAAGGCCAGGACGCAGCCGTTGCCGAAGCGTTCTGGAAGGCCCAGCTTGCCACGCTGGACGAGCCGACCCGCCTGGCCCAGGCCATCGCCGGTAGTGCAGGCGTCAGCGCCAGCGGCTACGGCGATTACCGCCTGGCCTTCGACCGCGAGCACACCACACGCATCGAAGCCTTCGCCCGGGCCAACCGGGTCACGGTCAACACCCTGGTGCAATCTGCGTGGCTGCTGCTGTTGCAGCGCTGCACCGGCCAGGCCAGCGTGTGTTTCGGCGCCACCGTGGCCGGGCGACCGGCAGACTTGCCAGGCGTGGAAGAGCAGATCGGCCTGTTCATCAATACCTTGCCGGTGATCGGCACACCGCGTGCAGAGCAGCGCGTGACTGAGTGGATCGGCCTGGTGCAGGCCGGCAACCTGGCCGTGCGCGAGTTCGAGCACACGCCGCTGTACGACGTGCAGCGCTGGGCGGGGCAGGGCGGCGAGGCGCTGTTCGACAGCATCCTGGTGTTCGAAAACTACCCGGTGGCCGAAGCGTTGCAACAGGGCGCGCCGGGTGGCCTGCGCTTTGGCGACGTAGCGGTGCAGGAGCAGACCAACTACCCGCTGACCCTGGTGGTGGAACTGGGCGCCACCTTGTCGATGCACTACAGCCACGACCGTGCGCTGTGGAGCGACGAGACAATCGGCCGCCTGGCTGGCCACTTTGCCAACTTGCTGCAGGCGCTGGTCGAGCGTCCAGATGCCGTTATCGGCGAGCTGCCAATGGTGGGCCAAGCGGAACAACAACGAATGGTCGAAGGCTGGAACGATACCCAGGCCGCGTACCCGGATGAGCGCAGCATTCATCAGCTGATCGAGGCCCAGGTGTTCGCCACCCCGGATGCTCCGGCGCTGGTGTTTGGCGAGCAGAGCCTGAGCTATGCCGAACTGAATGGCCGTGCCAACCAGCTGGCGCACAAGCTGCGCGAACAGGGCGTTGGCCCCGATGTGCTGGTGGGCATCGCCATGCAGCGCAGCCTGGAGATGGTCATCGGCCTGCTGGGTATCGTGAAAGCCGGCGGCGCTTACGTGCCGCTGGACCCTGAGTACCCGCAGGACCGCCTGAGCTACATGTTCGACGACAGCGGCATTGCCTTGCTGCTGACCCAGTCGCACCTGCGCGAGACCCTGCCGATTCCAGCCGGCCTGCGCAGCCTGGACCTGGATACCGAGGACCTGAGCAGCTATAGCGATGCCAACTTAAACTTCGACGTGGCGCCGCTGAACCTGGCCTACGTGATCTACACCTCCGGCTCCACTGGCCGCCCGAAAGGCGCCGGCAACAGCCATCAGGCGCTGGTCAACCGCCTGTGGTGGATGCAGAAAACCTATGGCCTGGATGCCAGCGACAGTGTGTTGCAGAAGACCCCGTTCAGCTTCGACGTGTCGGTGTGGGAGTTCTTCTGGCCGCTGATGACCGGTGCCCGCCTGGTCATGGCCCAGCCGGGTGCTCATCGCGACCCGCAATTGTTGGTGGAAACCATCAATCACCATGGCATCAGTACGCTGCACTTCGTGCCGTCGATGCTGCAGGCGTTCATGACCCACGAAGCGGTCGAGAGCTGCGTTAGCCTCAAGCGCGTGGTGTGCAGCGGTGAAGCGCTGCCGGCCGAGCTGGCGCGCCAAACCTTGCAACGCCTGACGGCGGCGGGCCTGTACAACCTCTACGGCCCGACCGAGGCGGCCATCGACGTCACTCACTGGACCTGCCAGCCAGACGAAAGCATCAGCGTGCCGATCGGCCAGCCGATCGACAACCTGAAAACCCACATCCTCGAAGGCAGCCTGCAACCCGCCGTGCGCGGCAGTGCCGGCGAGCTGTACCTGGGCGGCGTGGGTTTGGCCCGTGGTTATCACCAGCGGCCAGCACTGACCGCCGAACGCTTCGTGCCGGACCCGTTCAGCGACAACGGTGGCCGTCTGTACCGCACCGGTGACCTGGCGCGCTACCGCGCCGACGGGGTGATCGACTACGCCGGGCGTATCGACCATCAGGTGAAGATCCGTGGCCTGCGCATCGAGCTGGGCGAGATCGAAGCGCGCCTGCTGGAGCTGCCGAGCGTGCAGGAAGCTGTGGTGCTGGCCCAGGACGGGCCGAACGGCCAGCAACTGGTGGGCTACGTGGTGCCTGTCGACAGCACGCAAGACCAAAGCGCATTGCGCGACAGCCTGCGCGAGGCCCTCAAGGTTGGCCTGCCGGACTACATGGTGCCGGCGCACCTGCTGCTGCTCGGCAAGCTGCCGGTGACGCCGAACGGCAAGCTGGACCGCAAGGCCCTGCCGCAGCCGGATGCCAGCTTGCTGCAGCGTGAATACGTTGCTCCACACAGCCAGCTGGAGCAGCAGATCGCGGCGATCTGGGCGGATGTGCTGAAACTGGAAAGGGTTGGGCTGACCGATAACTTCTTCCAACTCGGCGGGCATTCGCTGTTGGCCACACAAGCGGTGGCGCGCCTGCAGATGGAACTGGGGGCCGAGACACCACTGGCCCTGATTTTCCAGACCGACAACCTACGCGATTACGCCGCCGCGGTCAGCGCTGCAAGCACTGACCGCACGGCTGACCTGGACGAGTTCCGCGACTTCATGAATGAGCTTGAGGCAGTTTGAGATGAGCACCGATACCCGCAACACCGACCTGGTTCACCGCTTCATTCGGCTGCCACTCGAGCAGCGCAGGCTGTTTCTGGAAAAGCTGGCCTCCAAGGGCAGCAGCCTGGCGCAGTTGCCCATCCCGCAGGTGCGTGGGGAATTTGCGCAACTGCCGCTTTCCTTCGCCCAGCAGCGACAGTGGTTCCTGTGGAAGCTCGACCCGAACAGCGCGGTGTACAACATCTCTTCGGCCTTGCGCTTCAAGGGCGAGCTGGACCGGGCCGCTCTGCAGCGTGCCTTCGACACGTTGCTGGTCCGGCATGAAGCGCTGCGTACAACCTTCAGCCAACAGGGCGAGAAGGTGGTACAAGTGGTTCACCCGAGCCTGCCATTGACCGTGGCCTACGAGCACTTGAACGGTGCCGGCGAACATGCCCTGCGCGAGCAGGTGGAGCGTGAGGCCCGTCAAACCTTCGACCTGGAAAACGGCCCATTGCTGCGGGTGAAACTGCTGCAATTGAATGCTCAAGAGCATGTGCTGGTGCTGGTGCTGCACCACATCATTGCTGACGGCTGGTCCATGCCAGTGATGGTGGAAGAGTTGGTGCGCCTGTATGCAGCATACAACCAGGAGGGCGACGTGCAGTTGCCTACCCTGCCGATCCAGTACGCCGACTATGCTATCTGGCAACGCAGCTGGATGGAGGCCGGTGAGCAGGAGCGGCAGCTGGCTTACTGGACCGCCCAACTGGGGGGCGAGGACCCCGTGCTGGAATTGCCGACGGACCGCCCGCGACCTACGGTCAGCAGCCTTAAGGGCGAGCGGCTGGCGATCGACCTGCACGAGCAGCAAGCACATGCACTCAAACAGTTCGCCCAGCAACAGGGCGTGACGCCATTCATGGTGCTGCTGGCCAGCTTCCAGACCCTGTTGCACCGTTATTCGGGGCAATCTGATATCCGCGTCGGAGTGCCGGTGGCCAACCGCAACCGTGTGGAAACCGAGCGCCTGGTGGGGTTGTTCGTCAACACCCAGGTGCTGCGCGCCGAGTTCGATGTGCAGATGTCTTTCAGCGAGTTCCTCGGCCAGGTCAAACAGCGGGTCGTCGAGGCCCAGGCTCACCAAGACCTGCCGTTCGAACAGCTGGTAGAGGCCCTGCAGCCAGAGCGTAGCCTTAACCACAGCCCGCTGTTCCAGGTGATGTACAACCATCAGACCCAGGCCCGGGGCGAGCAGCACAGCTTGCCGGGGCTGGAAGTGCAAGCCGTGGCGTGGGACAACCATACCGCCAAGTTCGACCTGACCCTGGAAACCTACGAGCATGACAAGGGTATCGGCGCGGCGCTGATCTACGCCACCGACCTGTTCGATGCTTCGACTGCTCGCACGTTCGCCCGGCATTGGCAGAATCTGCTGACGGTCATCATTGAACAGCCTGCTCAGCGCATCGCCGACCTTGTCCTGCTGGACGATCATGAGTATCAGCAGATCGTCGAAGGCTGGAACGCGACCCTGGCCAGCTACCCTGATGACAGCTGTATTCACCAGCTGTTCGAAGCACAAGTGACGAAAGCCCCAGATGCGCTAGCGCTGATTTTTGGCGAGCAGACGCTGAGCTATGGCGAACTCAATCGCCGGGCCAATCAACTGGGGCACAAGCTGCGCGAGCAGGGTGTCGGCCCGGATGTGCTGGTGGGCATTGCCATGCAGCGCAGCCTGGAGATGGTCGTGGGCTTGCTGGCTATCCTCAAGGCGGGTGGCGCCTACGTGCCGCTGGACCCGGAATACCCGCAGGACCGTCTGGAATACATGCTCGATGACAGCCAGGCGATCCTGCTTTTGTCAGAGACCAGCCTGATCACGCGCATGCCTGCGCAGTTCCAGTCGCGTACGCTGCTGCTCGATCAGTTGACGCTCGACGGCTACCCGGATACTGACCTGGCCTGTTTGACCACCGCCCGCAACCTCATCTATTGCATCTACACATCAGGCTCCACCGGCAAGCCCAAGGGGGTGCAAATCGAGCACCGCAGCGTGGCGGCCCTGATCGGCTGGTCGCTGTCGGTATACAGCCAGGCGGACCTGTGCGGTGTGCTTTTCTCCACCTCGATCTGCTTCGACCTGTCGGTATGGGAGCTGTTCGTCACCTTGTCGGCTGGTGGCTATGCGGTGTTGGCTGCCAACGCCCTTGAACTGCCTGACCTGGCGGCCAGGGACCGGGTGCGGCTGGTGAATACCGTGCCGTCGGCCATCAAGCAGCTGTGCGAAACCGGCAACATTCCGCCGTCGGTAAAAATCATCAACCTTTGCGGCGAAGCGCTAAAGCAGTCGATCGTCGACGATTTGTACCGCTTGGAGCATGTGAGCGATGTGTACGACCTTTACGGCCCGTCCGAGGACACTACCTACTCTACCTGCACGCTCAGGGCCGCTGGCGGCAAGGCCAATATCGGCCGGCCGTTGGACAACAGTGCAGCCTATGTGCTCAGCGGCGGCTTGCAACCTGTGCCGGTGGGGGCGGTAGGCGAATTGTACCTGGCCGGTGCCGGGTTGGCCCGTGGTTACCTGAAACGCCCGGGGCTCAGTGCTGAGCGGTTCTTGCCCAACCCTTTCGATGAGCAGGGCGGGCGTATCTACCGTACCGGTGACCTTGCCCGCTATCGCCCCGACGGTGTGCTGGAGTACGTCGGCCGGGTGGATCATCAGGTGAAGGTCCGCGGCTTTCGGATCGAACTGGGTGAGATCGAAACCCGCCTGCAGCAAGAGGCGGTGCGCGAAACCGTGGTCATGGCCATCGACGGGCCGGCGGGGCAACACCTGGTGGCCTATGTCGTGCCTACCGATGCCCGCGTGATGGCCGATGTGGCCGCACAGGAGACGCTGCGTGAAAACCTACGGGCTGCGCTGCGCAAGAGCTTGCCGGAGTACATGGTGCCCTCCCACCTGGTGCTGATGGACAGACTGCCACTCACGCCCAACGGCAAGCTGGACCGCAAGGCGCTGCCGCGCCCGGACACTGCCCAGCTCGCAGAGGCCCATGTGCCGCCGCGTACGCCGCTGCAGCAGCAGGTGGCCGCTATCTGGGCCGATGTACTGAAAATCGAACGGGTTGGCCTGAACGACAATTTCTTCTTCCTTGGCGGGCACTCGCTGATCGCCACCCAGGTGACCGGTCGCGTCCAGGAGCAGGCGGGGTTGGCGGTCAGCCTGAAGGCACTGTTCGAAAACCCTGTGCTTGGCGACTACTGCACGCAGTTGGAGCAACTGGCACCGCTGGCGGACCCCGTTCAGAACGAACTGGCTAAATCCCTGGAGGCCTTGAAACGTCTATCTACGGAGGAAATTGAAAAGCTGCTTTCTTAGGAGATTTTTACTGTGCAAGAGCTGCTTGAGTCTGTAAAGCTACTGTCCACCAAAGAGCGCCAGGCCCTGGCAGCCTTGCTCAAGCAGCAGGGGGTGAACCTTTATGGCGTCACCCCGATCTTCAAGCGTGAGCCTGAAGCCTCCCTACCGCTGTCGTATGCCCAGCAGCGGCAGTGGTTTCTGTGGCAACTTGACCCTGGTGCACCGACGTACAACGTCCCGGCCGCGCTGCGTCTGCGCGGCCGCTTGGATGCCGAGGCTTTGCAGCGCAGTTTCCAAGCCTTGATCGCCCGCCACGAGACCCTGCGTACACTCTTCAGGGAAGAGGCACAGGGTACCGTCCAGGTCATTCACCCCGAAATCACCTTGGTGCTCGACATCCTGATGCTGCAGAGCGCCGCTGAGCGTGACGTGCTGGAGCAGGTGCAGGCCGAGGCGCGTCGCCCATTCGACCTGCAGCAGGGGCCGCTGCTACGGGTCAAGTTGCTGCGCCTTGCGCAGGACGAGCATGTGCTGGTGGTGACAATGCATCACATCGTCTCCGATGGCTGGTCGATGCCACTGATGATCGACGAGCTGATGCAGCTGTATGCGGGATACAGCCAAGGTGAAGACGTGCAGCTGCCAACGTTGCCAGTGCAATATGCCGACTATGCGATCTGGCAGCGTCAGTGGATGGAAGCGGGTGAGCAAGAGCGCCAACTGGCGTACTGGAAGGCGCAGCTTGGCGATGACCAGCCGGTGCTTGAGTTGCCGACCGACCGCCCACGTGCTGCCGCCAATAGCCACCGTGGCGCCCGGCACGAGGTTCGGCTGCCGGACGCGTTGGTGCATTCACTCAAGCAGCTTGCCCAACAGCAGGGTGCGACCTTGTTCATGCTGCTGCTGGCCAGCTTCCAGACATTGTTGCACCGCTATAGCGGGCAGCCGGACATTCGCGTCGGGGTGCCGGTTGCCAACCGTAATCGGGTAGAAACCGAGCGGCTGATCGGCTTTTTCGTCAACACCCAAGTGTTGCGCGCTGAGTTCGATCTGCAGATGACCTTCAGCGAGTTGCTGGAGCAGGTCAAGCAGCGAGCGTTGGGGGCGCAAAGCCATCAGGACTTGCCCTTCGAGCAACTGGTCGAGGTTTTGCAACCAGAGCGTAGCCGGAGCCACAGCCCGCTGTTCCAGGTGATGTACAACCACCAGATGCAGGCCAAGGGCAAGCAACGCAGCGTGCAAGGGTTGCACGTGGAGGGGCTGAGCTGGGATCACGACACGGCCAAGTTCGACCTGACCCTGGATACCTTCGAATACGAACACAGCCTTGGCGCCGCGTTGAGCTACGCGGTCGACCTGTTCGATGCTGCCACCATCGAGCAGATGGCACGGCACTGGGTGAACCTGCTGGAGGCCATCGTTCGCCAGCCTGGGCAGCGGATCGTCGAGCTGCCGTTGATCGGCCAGCAGGAGCAGCAGCAGATCGAGCGCGCCTGGAACCCGGCGCTGGCCCACTACCCGGCAGAGCGGCCGCTTCACCAACTGATCGAAGCCCAGGTCGAGGCCGCCCCAGATGCCGTGGCGCTGGTGTTCGGTGAGCGTTCCCTGAGTTACGCCGAGCTCAACCGCCGCGCCAATCAACTGGCACACAAACTACTGGAACTGGGCGCCGGGCCGGATGTGCTGGTTGGCCTGGCTGTGGAGCGCAGCCTGGAAATGGTCATCGGCCTGCTGGGCATACTCAAGGCTGGCGCTGCCTATGTGCCGTTGGACCCAGAGTATCCACAGGACCGTCTCAGCTACATGTTCCAGGACAGCGGCATTCATCTGTTGCTGACCCAGCAGCATTTGCGTGATGCGCTGCCAGTACCGGCAGGGGTGAAAACCCTTGTGCTGGATGGCCACGCCGGCCTCGCGGGCTACAGCGACGCCAACCCCGTGTGCCGAGTGACCCCAGACAACCTGGCCTATGTGATCTATACCTCCGGCTCAACCGGCAAGCCCAAAGGCACGCTGTTGCCACACCGCAATGTGGTACGCCTGTTTGCGGCCACCCAGCACTGGTTCAACTTCGATGCCAGCGATGTGTGGACGGTGTTCCATTCCTACGCCTTCGACTTCTCGGTGTGGGAGTTGTACGGCGCGTTGCTGTATGGCGGTAAGGCAATCATCGTACCCAAGGATGTGGCGCGCTCCAGTGAAGACTTCCACGCATTGCTGGTTCGCGAGCAGGTCACCGTACTCAACCAGACACCTTCTGCGTTCAAGCCGCTGATCCCGGTGGCCTGCGAGGCGATGAAAGCGGGGCAGGGCCTGGCCCTGCGGCACGTGGTGTTCGGTGGCGAAGCCCTGGAAGTGAGCAGCCTGAAGCCTTGGTTCGAGGTATTCGGCGACCGTCGGCCGCGCATGATCAACATGTATGGCATCACCGAAACCACCGTGCACGTGACGTATCGGCCGGTCACTTTCGAAGACTTGCACAAAGGTGCCAGCAGCCCGATTGGCGAGGTGATTCCCGACCTGTCGTGGTACTTGCTCGATGCAGCATTGAACCCGATTCTGCCGGGTTGCACGGGGGAAATGTTGATTGGCCAGGCGGGCCTGGCGCGTGGCTATCATGGCCGCCCCGGGCTGACAGCCGAGCGCTTCGTACCGAACCCGTTCGATGGCAATGGCGGGCGCCTGTACCGCTCGGGCGACCTGGCGCGTTACCGCAGCGATGGCGTCATCGAGTACATCGGGCGAATCGATCATCAAGTGAAGATTCGCGGTTTCCGTATCGAGCTGGGCGAGATCGAAGCACGCCTGATCGAACAACCAGCGGTACGGCAAGTGGCGGTGCTGGCGGTGGATGGCGCCAGTGGCAAGCAACTGGTGGGTTACGTGGTGCCAGTTGAGTCTGAGGTGCTGCAGGACACCGAGCAGCAGGCCAGGCTACGTGACAGCCTGCGAAGCGAACTGAAGGCAAGCCTGCCCGAGCATATGGTGCCCGCGCATTTGCTGTTCCTGGAGCAGCTGCCGCTGACCGGCAACGGCAAGCTCGACCGCAAGGCCTTGCCTGCGCCTGATGCGAGCTTGTTGCAGGGCGAGTACGTGGCACCGCAAACCGAGCTGGAACGAGAGATCGCGGCCATCTGGGCCGACGTGCTCAAGCTGGAAAGAGTCGGCCTTGCCGACAACTTCTTCGAGCTGGGCGGCGATTCGATCATGTCGCTGCAGGTGGTCAGCCGTGCTCGCCAGGTGGACATACAGTTCACGCCCAAAGACCTGTTCCAGCACCAGACCGTGCAAGGTTTGGCTGCGGTTGCTCGGCGTGAGGTGAGTACGTTGATCGACCAGGGACGGGTAGTGGGGAGCATGCCGCTGACGCCGATCCAGCACTGGTTCTTCGAGTCAGATATCGTCGAGCGCCACCACTGGAACCAATCGGTGATGCTGCAAACCAGCGAGGTGTTGGACGAACATCACCTACAAGCGGCCGTGCAGGCGTTGGTGGCGCACCATGATGCCTTGCGCTTGCAGTTTACCCAGGCGCATGGCCGCTGGCAGGCCGAGTTCGGCGATGCAGAGCACGCCCTGTTATGGCGTCGTACGGTGGTAGATTCCGAGGCGTTGACGCAGCTGGCTGACGAGGCGCAACGCAGCTTGAGTCTGACGCATGGGCCGCTGCTGCGCGCCGTTCTGGCCGATTTGCCAGGCGGCGGCCAGCGCTTGCTGCTGGTCATCCATCATCTGGTGGTGGACGGTGTGTCGTGGCGTGTGCTGCTGGAAGATCTGCAGCAGGCTTATGAGGCGCTGCGCGATGGGCAGCCGTTGAAACTGCAGCCCAAGACCACCTCGTTCAAGGCCTGGGCCGAGCAGCTGCAGGACTATGCAGCCAGCGCGCAGCTGCAAGCGGAACTGGGGTATTGGCAGGCGCAACTGCAAGGCGCCAGTGATGCCTTGCCGTGCGACCGCCCGCAAGGCAGCAACCTCGAACGCCATGCCGCCTCGGTCAGCACCCAGCTGGACCGCGAACTGACCCGACAACTGCTGCAGGAAGCGCCGGCCGCCTACCGAACGCAGATCAATGACTTGTTGCTGACAGCCCTGGCGCGAGTGATCAGCCGCTGGACCGGTCGTGCCGAGGTACTGGTACGCCTGGAAGGCCATGGCCGTGAAGACCTGTTCGAGGGCGGCGACCTGAGCCGCAGTGTGGGCTGGTTCACCAGCATGTACCCGGTCAGGCTCAGCCCACAGGCCGGGCTGGTCAACTCGCTCAAGACCATCAAGGAGCAGTTGCGCGCGGTACCCAACAAAGGCCTTGGCCATGGCCTGCTGCGCTACTTGGGTAGCCCTGAAGCGCAAGCGACCCTGGCGGCATTGCCACGGGGTGAGGTCGTGTTCAACTACCTCGGCCAGTTCGACGCCAGCTTCGACCAGCAGGCAGGGTTGTTCGTGCCGGCCAAGGAGTACGGCGGTGCCACCCAAGATGAAAGTGCCCCGTTGGGCAGCCTCTTGGCACTGAACGGGCAGGTGTACGGTGGGGAGCTGAAACTGGGTTGGCGCTTCAGCCGGGACATTTTCGATACAGCCACCATCCAGCACCTGGCCGACGATTATGCGCAAGAGCTGGCGCTACTGATCGATCATTGCCGCCAACCGCAGCACCGTGGCGTGACGCCTTCGGACTTCCCGTTGGCTGACCTTACCCAGGCGCAACTGGACAACCTGCCGATAAAGGCCGAGCAGATAGCCGATGTGTACCCGCTGTCGCCGATGCAGCAGGGCATGTTGTTCCATACGCTTTACGAACAGCAGTCCGGCGACTACATCAACCAGTTGCGCGTGGATGTTCAGGGGCTGGACGTGGAACGCTTCCGCCAGGCCTGGCAGGCGGCGGTGGATAAGCACGCGATCCTGCGCAGTGGCTTTATCTGGCAGGGAGAGCTCGACCAGGCTGTGCAAGTGGTACACAAGCAGGTCGTGCAGGCCTTGGCCGAGCACGATTGGCGTGGTCAGCCAGCGTCGGAGCAGCTGCAACGTCTGGCCGAGAGCGACCGACAAACCGGCTTCGCGCTGGACCAGGTTCCGTTGCAGCGGCTGACCCTGGTGCGCACGGCAGATGACAGCCACCACCTGATCTATACCAACCATCACATCCTGATGGATGGCTGGAGCACTTCGCGCCTGCTGGGCGAGGTGTTGCAGCATTACGCCGGGCAGCAAGCAACGGCGCCGGCCGCACCTTATCGTGACTATATCGCCTGGCTCCAACGCCAGGACGCGGCAGCAGCCGAAGCGTTCTGGAAGGACCAACTGGCACCGCTGGAGGAGTCGACCCGGCTGGCTCAGGTAGTACGCCGAAGCACTGCGCCGCAGTCAGGCCAGGGTGAGCACTATCAGTTGTTCGACCACTCGACGACCCAGCGCATCGAAAATTTTGCACGTGCCAACCGGGTCACCGTCAATACCTTGGTGCAATCAGCCTGGTTGCTGCTGCTGCAACGCTATACCGGTCAATCTGCCGTTTGCTTTGGCGCCACTGTGGCTGGGCGTCCGGCGGATCTGCCAGGGGTGGAAGAACACATCGGCCTGTTCATCAATACCCTCCCAGTCGTCGGTGCGCCGCGCAGCGAACAGACCGTTGCCGAATGGGTTGCCCAGGTGCAAGCCTGCAACCTGGCCTTGCGTGACTTCGAGCATACCCCGTTGAATGAGGTACAACGCTGGGCCGGCTTGGGTGGCGAAGCGCTGTTCGACAGCTTGCTGGTGTTCGAGAACTACCCGGTTTCCCAGGCCTTGCAGGAAGGTGCACCCGATGGCTTGCGCTTTGGTCCGGTGGCCAACCTGGAGCAGACCAACTACCCGCTGACCCTGGCGGCCACCTTAAGTGACACCTTGGCCATTCAGTACAGTCACAACCGCGGCAGTTGGGACGACGAGGCTATCCAGCGTTTGGCCGAGCACTTCGGCAACCTGCTGCGGGCGCTGGTAAATGATGCCTCGGTGGCGATCGGCGAGCTGCCGATGCTGGGAGATGCAGAGCGCCAACTTTTGCTGCATGACTGGAACCAAAGCGAGGCAGTTAGCCCGTCGGGCCTGTGCGCTCACCAGTTGTTCCAGTTGCAGGCCCGAGAGCGCCCCGGTGCGACAGCGCTGGTGTTCGGCGAGCAACAGCTGACTTACCGAGAGTTGGACCTGCGCACCAATCGTCTGGCGCATCTGCTGACTGCGCACGGTGTTACCGCCAACAGCCTGGTTGGGGTTGCCGCCGAGCGTGGGTTGGCGCTGGCCGTGGCCTTGATTGCCATCCACAAAGCCGGGGCGGCATACGTCCCGCTGGATCCAGATTACCCGCAGGACCGCCTGACCTACCTGATCGAGGACAGTGGCATCGGCCTGCTGCTGGGTGACGCCGAGGCGATGGCGCGCATGCCGGTCCCTGCTGAGTTGCCATGTATCGAGCTACAGTCAGGTGAGGACTGGCTGCAAGACTGCAGTGAGCAGCCGCTGTCATGTGAGGTCTCGCTCGACAGCCTGGCCTATGTCATCTACACCTCCGGCTCCACGGGCATGCCGAAAGGGGTGGCCATTGCTCACCAGGCACTGTCAGTCTTCTGTGAAGTTGCCAGTGGTTATTCGCGACTGACGCCGGATGACCGGGTGCTACAGTTCGCCACGTTCAGTTTTGACGGGTTCATCGAGCAGTTCTTCCCGCCATTGTCACGGGGCGCCTGCGTGGTGATGCGCGATCAGCAGCTGTGGGACACAGACACATTCAGCACGCAGGTCATCCGCCACGGCATTACGGTGGCTGACTTGCCGGCAGCCTACTGGCGCTTGTTGGCGCTGGACCGTCGCGCTGCAGCTGCCTATGGCCAGCTGAAGCAGATTCATGTGGGGGGTGAGGCGGTGGCCCTGGACGGGTTGCAGGCCTGGCTGGAGGATGGGCCGGCGCAGGTGCGTCTGCTCAACACCTACGGCCCTACCGAGGCCACCGTGGTGGCGACCACGTACGATTGCTCACGGCTTGCGCAGGTGCCTGCGGCACATAGCGGTGTACCGATTGGCCGCGCGTTGGCCGGGCGTACCCTGCGTGCCTTGGACGACGGCCTGTTGCCTACACCGATTGGCGTGCCGGGTGAGTTGTACATCGGTGGTGACGGCTGCCTGGCACGCTGTTATCACCAGCGCCCGTCGTTGACGGCGGAGCGCTTCATCCCTGACCCGCTGGCCGAAACAGCGGGGGCTCGCTTGTACCGCACCGGCGATTTGGGTTACTTCGATGAGCAGGGTGAACTTGCCTACCGTGGTCGGGCCGACCATCAGGTGAAAGTTCGCGGTTTCCGCATCGAGCTGGGGGAAATCGAGCAGCACTTGCAGGCGCACCCACAGGTTCGCCAGGCTGCAGTGATCGTTGTCGACCACGCCGGCGTCAAGCAGCTGTGCGGCTATGTGGTCGCGGTTGACCAGGGCGCGGATCAGGCGGAGCTGCGGGCAACGCTGAAGCAGTCTCTGAAGGCCGGCTTGCCGGATTACATGGTGCCGACCTACCTGATGCTGCTCGAGCACATGCCCATGACGCCAAGTGGCAAGCTCGACCGCAAACGCCTCCCGGATATCGATCAGACGCAGTCGCAGGGCGAGCATGTGGCTCCGCGCAACGCGCTCGAGCGGCAGTTGGCGGATATCTGGGGTGCCGTATTGAAAGTGGCGCAAGTCGGGGTAACGGACAACTTCTTCGAGCTCGGTGGTGACTCGATCATTTCGATACAAGTGGTGAGTCGCGCGCGCCAGGCGGGTATCCGCTTCACACCCAAGCAATTGTTCCAGTATCAGACCGTTGAGCAATTGGCCGCTGTAGCCGAGGTGGGTGAGCAGGTTGCCGATGACCCGGTGACAAGTAGCCAACAACCTTCGCTGGCCGGCCTGACCCAGACGCAGTTGCAGCACTTGCCGGTGCCGGTGGCGCAGGTTGACGCTATCTACCCTCTGTCGCCGATGCAGCAAGGCATGTTGTTCTACAGCGACCAGGGAGGGGACGCTGCGCTCTACCTCAACCAGACATCGGTTGCGGTCGACGGCCTGGATATCGAACGCTTCACCCAGGCATGGAAGCAGGTGGTGGCGCGTCATGACATTCTGCGCACCAGCTTCTGGTCAGACGCGCAACTGGCACAGCCACTGCAAATCGTCCATCGCCATGTCGAGCTGCCGATCCGTGTGCTGGACTGGCGTGCGCGTGATGACCAGGCCGACGCTTTGCAGGCACTGGTCGATGCTGATGCCGAGCTGGCCTTCGACCTGTCGCAGGCACCGTTGATGCGGGTAACGCTGGTGCGCCTGGATGAACAGCGCATGCAACTGATCTGGACCCGCCATCACATCCTGATGGATGGCTGGAGCAACTCGCGGCTGTTGGGTGAAGTGTTCCAGGCTTATCACGGGCAAGCGCTGGATACCCTGGTACCGCGCTTCGGAGACTATATCCGCTGGCTCGAGGCGCAGCCCCAGGATGAGCTGGAGGCGTTCTGGACGCGCAAGCTTGGCAGCCTTGAAAGCTCGACCCTGCTGGAGCAGACGTTGCTGCCACGACCGGATGCCAACTTGCCTGGGCATGCCGCGCTGTACCTGCATTGGGATGCCAGGCGAACCGAGCGCCTGCGCGCCCAGGCTCAACGCTTGCGGGTAACGCCCAATACGCTGGTACAGGCTGCCTGGTTGCTGCTGCTGCAGCGCTATAGCGGGCAGCAGGCTGTCTGTTTTGGCGCCACCGTGGCTGGCCGGCCGGCGAATTTGCCGGGGGTGGACAACATGCTCGGTTTGTTCATCAACACACTGCCTGTCGTCCAGGCGCCTGCTGCACATTGGCGTGTCAACGACTGGTTGCAGCAACTGCAAGCCTACAACCTTGAGCTGCGTGACCATGAACATGCCACGCTGTCGAATGTTCAGCGCTGGGCGGGGCGCCCGGGGCAACCGTTGTTCGATAGCATTATCGTGTTCGAGAACTACCCGCTGGACGAACGCCTGAACGACAGTGGCGACAGTGCGTTGCAGTTTGGTGCAGTGAGCGAGCGCGGCGTCACCAACTATGCGATGGACCTGGCCGTGCACTTGAGCGAGACACTTTCGGTAGAGTTCATGTACCTGCGTGGCAGCTTCAGCGAGGCCGCAGTGGCTGTTATCCGCGGCAGCTTCGAGCGGCTGCTCGAGGGCATGCTGGATAACCCGGATGCCACGCTGGGCAGCCTCGACATGCTGACACTGGAGCAGAGCCAGCAGACCCGTCAGCGCAACACGCTGGCGGCAGCTACGACGCATGTTGCGCATCTGGCCCGGAGCATTGCCGAGCACGCTCGGTTGCGGCCTGACGCCCTGGCCGTCGTATGTGGTGATCAGCAGTTGAGCTATGCGCAACTCGACCAGCGCGCCAACCGCCTGGCGCACCATCTGATCGCCTTGGGCACCAAGCCGGAGAGTACGGTCGGTATTGCCCTGGAGCGTTCGGTCGAGGTGATCGTTGCCTTCCTTGCCGTGATGAAGACCGGTGCTGCCTATGTACCGCTGGACATTGATTATCCGCAGGACCGTTTGCAATGGATTGTCGAAGACTCGGCCATGCACCTGCTGCTGACCAACAGTGCCTTGAGCCAGCGTTTCGACACGGTTGGGCGAATCGTAGAGCTTGACCGCCTGGCACTGGCGGGCCTGCCCGACGGTGTGCCACGCGCGCGGGTGGAAGATGACAACCTGGCGTACCTGATCTACACCTCGGGTTCGACTGGCAAGCCCAAGGGGGTGGCCGTCAGCCATGGGCAGATCCGCATGCACTGCCAAGCCATTGCCGAACTTTATGAGATGGACGAAAGCACCCGTGAGCTGCTGTTCATGTCATTCGCTTTCGACGGCGCGCAAGAGCGCTGGCTGTCGACGCTGTCGTCGGGTGGCTGCCTGGTGATCCGTGGCAATCGCCTGTGGACGGCAGAGGAAACCTGGCAGGTGCTGCATGAGCAACGCATCGATATCGCCTGCTTCCCTCCGGCGTATCTGCAGCAGTTGGCCGAGTTCGGCGAGAGCCAGCAACAGGTTGCACCGCCAGTGCGTATCTACTGCTTTGGTGGCGATGCGGTGCCCGATGCGTTGTTCGAGCTGGTCAAGCGCACGCTAAGGCCACAGTACCTGACCAACGGGTACGGGCCTACCGAGACGGTGGTGACACCCCTGCTGTGGAAGGTATCGGCCGATCAGTCCTGTCAGGCGGTGTATGCGCCGATTGGCGATCGTGTGGGCCTGCGGACCTTGCAGGTACTCGACCAGGACCTCAACCCGTTGCCTGATGGCGTGGCGGGTGAGCTCTATATCGGCGGTGAAGGGCTGGCGCGGGGGTATCACCAGCGTGCAGCGCTTACCGCCGAGCGTTTTGTCGCGGACCCGTTCGCGGAAGGCGCGCGTCTTTATCGCACTGGTGACCGCGTACGCCGCCGTGCCGATGGCACCTTGGACTTCATCGGCAGGCTGGACAACCAGTTGAAAATCCGCGGGTTCCGTATCGAGCCGGGCGAGATCGAGGCGCGCTTGCGCAACTTGGCCGATGTCCGTGATGCGGTTGTGGTGGCGCGTGAAGGCGCCACCGGCAAGCAGCTGGTGGGTTATGTGGTCAGTGGCAGCGAGAATACGAACCCGGCACAACTGCGTGAAGCCCTGCGTACCGAGCTGCCGGACTACATGGTCCCGGCGCAACTGGTGGTGCTGGAGGCGATGCCGTTGACGCCCAATGGCAAGGTCGACCGCAAGGCGCTGCCGGCGCCTGATTTTGCCGCGCATCGGCAGCACCGGGCACCGCGCAATGAAGCCGAGTTGGCCTTGGCGCACATCTGGCAAGACGTGCTGGGTGTTGAGTCGATTGGAGTCGACGACAACTTCTTCGAGCTGGGGGGGGATTCGCTTCGGGTGCTGAAAATGCTCTCCAAAGTGCGTGCGCACAGCGATTTGGCGCTGGATCTGAAGTTGCGTGACGTGATGGCCAAACCGACCATTGGTGAGCTGTCAGGTTATTCGGCGGATGAAGCCTGCCTGGATCCTGTGTTGTTGCTCAACACCCGCGTGGCCCATGCCACACCGTTGTTCTGCCTGCATGCAGGTTTCGGCACGGTATTCGATTATGAGCCGCTGGCGCGTCGCCTGGAGGGGCATTGCAGTGTTTATGGCGTGCAGTGCCGAATGCTGCTCGACCGCACGTGGCAAGATGAATCGTTGCAGGCGATGGCCATCGACTATGCCCAATACATCCGCCAGAAGCAGCCGGCAGGCCCATACCGCTTGGCAGGCTGGTCGTTGGGGGGAACCCTGGCGGTGCTGGTAACCAAGGAGCTGGAGCGTCAGGGCCAGACGGTAGCATTGCTCGGCCTGGTGGACAGCTTCGTGCCCTGTGCATTGCATACCGAGGTGGCCGAGGACTGGACGGAGGATTTGCAGGGCTTCCTCAGTGTATTGCTGGGTGTGCCAAAAGACCGCCTGGCAGTACCTGAGCTGGCCGTGGGGACGGACGTTTCGACGTTGCAGGGTGCCATCGAGGCCGTTCGTGCTGCGCAGGCCGAGCCATCGCTTTATGCCGATATCGACAGTTCGGAGCTGGCCCATACCTTTGCGGTGGCGATGCGTCTGAAAGCCTTGTCATTGAACCTGACCAGCCTGCCTCCCACCCAAGCCTTGGCGACATGCTGGTGGGCGGGCCGCAATGGCGACGCGGCCTGGACTTTCGCAACGAAGGCAAGCCATGCAGTGGAGGCAGGGCACTACGACATTCTCAGGCAGCGTGAAGTTATCGACGGTCTGGCCATGCACTGGTTGAAAGAGGGCTCCATGGTCGAGTAACGGTCACTGTCAGGTTTACAGGGCACCATCACCTCTCGCCCCACGCCGACAGCACACAGGCTGTCGGCGTGGGGCGATGTCGTTTGCTCAGCGCGTAGACGTGACCTTGCTGTCCTGGGTAAACATGCGCAAGGGCAGCGCTTTAGGTGTGCGGCGGGAAGTTGAACGCAGTGACGGGGAGGTGACGCGGGGAGTGTGTGGCCAGACCCAGGACTTGCGTGGGTCTGGCCAGCGCGGCTTAGAAGTCGTAGCGCAGTGACACCGTAGCGTTGCGTGGTGCACCGTAGTGGCCATAACTGCCGGCCATGCCTGCATAGTACTTCTTGTCGAATACGTTGTTGACGTTAAGCGTGGCCGCCAGGTTCTGGTTGATGCGGTAGCGAGCCATCAGGCTGGTGACGAAGTAGTCATCCTGGGTGACGTGGCTGTTATAGCGCGCATATTGCAGTGTGGATTTGGAGTTCCAGTTCACGCCCCCACCCACAGTCAGCTTGTCCCATTCGCCTGGCAGGCGGTAGGTGTTCCAGAGGCGGAAGGTGTCCATTGGCAGTTGGGTGGTCAGCCTGTTGCCGTCAGCATCCTCGGTGCGGGAGTGGCTGTAGCCGGTGAAAACGTTCCAGCCAGGTAGCACTTCGCCCGAGAGTTCCAGATCCACGCCTTTGGTTTGCGCACCATCCACTGCTTTGTAGGCATTACCGCCGTTGGGTGCAGGTTCGGTGGTCTCTTCGGCGAAGTTATCCCTTTGTACCAGGTAGATGGCAACGTTGGCGTTCAAGCGGCCATCCAGGAATTCGCCTTTCCAGCCCATTTCGTAGTTCTTGCCGACTTCCGGGTCAAGTGGTTTGCCGCTGGCGTCGATATTGCTTTGTGGCTTGAAGATGTCGGTGTAGCTGACGTACACCGATTGCTCATGGGTCAGGTCATAGACCAACCCCGCATACGGCGTCACTACACCATGCTCTTTCATGTTGTAGGTGGTCGGCGCATCGGGGCTGTCGATGATGCCAAGGCTGTAGTCGAAGCGGTAGTCGGAAGCTCGCGCGCCCAGAATCAGATGCAGGTCATCGGTGAAGTTGAACCGCCCGGCTAGGTAGTAGCCGCTTTGGCGGTTGAAAATGTCATATTTGATGCTTGGCGAAAGCTCGTCTTTACCGGGTTTTGGGGTCACGTTTTCCCACGTGAAGTAGTTGATATCCTGATCAGGCCCGGCGTATTCGCGATGTTTGTTCTCGTACTCAAGATAGTTGTAGCCAAAAATGAGTTCGTGACTTTGGCCAAACAGTTGAAACGGCCCTTGCAGGGAGGCGTCAACACCTTTTTGGTATTGATCCGCCGAGGCCACGCCAGCACTGATGGTTGTTGAGCCATCCGGTTCCAGGTATGACCTGTTGGTTCTTGTCGAAACGTAGGAAGAGAACGTATTGCGATCAACGTCCATGTACAGGGTCGAGACTTTCAACTGCCAGTCGTTGGCCAGTTGCTGTTCGAGCGTCATGGTGTAGTTGGTGGTTTCGTAGTCGTCATAACCCCAGCGAGCGTCGGAACTTTTCGAACGAGAAAAGTGGGTGGGCTGGCCGTTGGTGAAAATGAGTGGAACACCCGAGGCACCGTTGACCTTGTAAGTTTGCCGGTCAATGCCGAAGCGAACCAGGGTGGTGTCGGTCAGGTCGGCCTCCAGGGCACCGTACAGGATGCTGCGGTCCTGGGTGTACCAGTCCATGAACGTGTGGTTGTTTTGCTGCGCAGCGACAAAACGCCCGCGCACGTTGCCTTCCTTGGTCAGGGGACCAGAAACGTCAGCCTCGGCACGGTAGTAGTCCCAGGAGCCGATATCGCCCTGGATGTAGGACTTGAACTCGCGCGTCGGGCGCTTGCGGATCAGGTTGACCACCGCACTGGGGTCACCGGCACCCGTCATCAGGCCCGTTGCACCACGGACGATCTCCACTCGGTCATAAAGGGCCATGTCCAGCAAGGTGCTGGGCATGTTGCGAGTCTGGTTGTCCTGAAACGTGGTAACACCATCGAACTGGTACGTGTTGATGGCACTGCCACGAGAATAGATGTTGAAGCGCTCACCACCATCCTGGGACATGGTGATGCCAGGTGTCTGCTTCAGCACATCGGTCATGCTGCTCAGGTGCTGGTCATCCATTCGCTGGCGGGTCACCACAGTGATGGTCTGTGGCGTCTCGCGGATCGACAGGTTCATTTTGGTGGCTGTATTGGTCACACCCGTGGTGTAGGAACCAGTGCCTTCGGTAGTGGCGCCAAGGCCAGTGCTATTGACGTTGGTCGCCGAAAGCTCGACCTGACCGTCCTTTCCCGCCGAACTCGCCGTCACGGTCACGGTGTTGCCATCGATCTGATAACGCAGCCCGGTCCCCTGCAGCAGGGTGCGCAGCGAGGACTGCAGGTCATGCCGGCCCTTGAGCGCCGTGGAACGCAGCCCGCTGATGTCCTCCGGGCTATACAGCAATTGCATATCGGTCTGCTTGGCCAGTGCCTGCAACGCCGAATTCATCGACTGTGCCGGAATATCCAGGGTCCACTCCTGTGCCTGCACCTGGGCAACCAGCGCCGTGGACAGCGCCAGGCCCAGACCGACGCGAGACAACGCGTGCCGGGGGCGAAGGGAGTGACGGATCAGTAACGCTTTGGCAAGCGGGTTGAGCGGGCCGGGCAAGGACTTGGACATCTATTGCGGTCTCGTTGGCAGAGGGGTTTTTTTCTATGTCTGGTATGTGACGCAGCAACCGTGAAAAACCGGAACGATTCTTATTGACTGTATTTTTCACCACTGCTGCGTTAACCGCGTCACAACTTCACAATTCGCGTGCTACACGAAAACCGAGGAAGTCGCCGCGGGTGGTCTTGAGGCGGTCGTTGCGGTTGGCTGAGCGCGAGAAGATCGGCGGCTCGCCCCAGTCGTTGCCACGCATGTGCGCGCGGATGCACGTGGGGTCCTGGATCCAGGCACTGCCGTCGCTTGGGGCGCCTTCGTAGCTTTCGTGGTAGCAGTCGGCAACCCACTCGTAGACGTTGCCGTGCATGTCGTACATGCCGAAGGCATTGGCCGGGTAGCTGCCCACCGGCGCGGTGTAGGTGTAGCCGTCGCGGGGGCCGTAGGTGTTGGCGTGCTTGCTGATCTCATACTTGCCCGGCTCGTCGAAGGGGAAGGGGAACGGCCCGGTGGAACCACCGCGGGCGGCGTATTCGCGCTCGGCCTCGCTGACCATGCGGTAGGGTTTGCCGGTGGTCTTGGCCAGCCACTGGGCGTAGGCCTGCACTTCGTCGTAGTCGACGCACACCGCCGGCTGGCGGGGGCCTTGCTTGTAGGTCGGCTTGCTGGCCTCGCACCAGCGGCCGGGGCGGTCGTCACCGCTTTTGATGACGGTGCCGGTGGCCTTGATATAGGCATCCAGTTCGCCGGCGGTAACCTGGTAGCGGCTCATGGCGAACGGCTTGGCGAAGGTCACGGTGTGCAATGGGCCTTCGTCGGGCTGGCGGCCGACTTCGTCGTCGGGCGCGCCCATCACGTAGCTGCCGGCGGGCAGCACGACCATTTCCGGGCAGTCCTTGCAGTCTTTGAACACGTCGCCGGGCTTGGCGGCGTGGGCGTAGGCGCTGACCAGCAGCAGGCAGGTGATCTGGGCTGGCCGGTAGAGCCAGGTGGATACGTTCATTGGTGATCCTCGAAACGGGTGAATGCGTGCTGCGTTTCGCATTCAGACGAGCCGGGGCGGTGGAAAATTAACCAGCACTGGCGCCGCACCTATACCGACGAGGTTGTCAGCCGTGAGTCGCCGGGCTATAGTCCAACCCATTGTTCTCTTCCCGAAGACCTGTTCATGCCAGCCAGCCCTTCCACCCCATGCTTTGCCATCGCGCCCGTCGCGGGCATGGTCGTGCGTGGTAGCCAGCAGCCGGTCATGATCAGTCATTACCCACCACCTGTCAGTGGCGTTGTAGGCGGCGTAGCTCCGCCTCCTTGCGTGGTCGTGCTGGGCTGATCGGCTTCTGGCCGCTCCCTTTCGCACACGCAACCTACTGAACACGGTCGGCTACTTCCCTCGCTGAAGCGCACGCCGTCCGTTTGGCTTATCTGCCTATATCAGGTGGCAATACATGTCTGTCTTTAACAAAGCATCCGTGGCCTCGGCGGCCACTACCAGCCTGTTCGTCCTGCTGTGGAGCAGCGGGGCGATCGTCTCCAAGCTGGGCCTGGCGCATGCCAGCCCGTTCGCCTTTCTGCTGTTGCGCTCGGCGCTGGCCCTGGCCGGCCTGTTGATGGTCAGCCCGCTGCTGGGGCTGCGCTGGCCGCGTACACGCGGGGGCATTCTGCGCGCCCTGGGTACTGGGTGTGTGCTGCTCGGCGCTTACCAGATCTTCTACTTGCTGGCGCTCAACACCCACGTCACCCCTGGCGTCATGGCCACGGTGATGGGGGTACAACCGATTCTCACCGTGGTGCTGATGGAGCGTCAGCGCTCCTGGAGCCGCCTGTTCGGCCTGGGGTTGGGGCTGGGCGGCTTGATCATGGTGGTCTACCAGGGCATCAACCTGGGCGGGGTGTCGCTGGCGGGGATGCTGTTCGCCCTGCTGGCGCTGGTCAGCATGACCTTTGGCTCGATCCTGCAGAAGCGCATTACCGACAACCCCATGGGCACGCTGCCGCTGCAATACCTGGCGGGCTTCGCCATGTGCGCGCTGTTCGCACCGCTGCAGCCACTGCAGGTGGCGTGGACCGGCGGTTTTGTCGGTGCGCTGCTGTGGATGGGGCTGGTGGTTTCGCTGCTGGCGACCTTGCTGCTGTACCGCTTGATCGCCAAAGGCAACCTGGTCAACGTCACCAGCCTGTTCTACCTGGTGCCAGCGGTAACCGCGGTGATGGACTTCCTGATCTTCGGTAACCGCCTGGCACCGCTCAGCCTGCTGGGCATGGGGCTGATCGTGGTGGGCTTGCTGTTCGTGTTTCGCAAACCCGCCGCGCGCTTGGCAGAGGCGTAGGCCTTAGCGGAACTCTTCGGGGATGGCGTGGTGCAGTACGCCTTCCTCGAAGTCCAACAAGCCGGCCTCGCGCTGGGTGAGCAGGTAATAGAGCAGGGTGTCGAGCGAACGCTGCGGCGGGACCTCGACCGCCAGCATCTTCACTGCCTGCTCGGTTTCGCAGTTGCAGCCGAAGTCCTGCAAGGCGGCGCGCACCTGGTCGAGGGTTTCCGGTGGTTTGACGATCACCCGGAACACCGAGCTGCCGCTGCTGTGGCACAGCTCGGCGAACCAGGTCTCGCCTTGTTCTTCACGGGTAGCGATGACGTCACCCGGGGCGATGCCGTAGACATGGAAGGGAATGTTGTCGACGGCATAGCCACCTTCCACGGCCTTGGCCCACAGGCCCTCGACCGAGGCCGGTGGGTAGCCGTTTGCGTCCTGCTCCAGGCGGAACAGGACCTTCTTGTATGCGCTGCTCATCGTGTGCTCCGCCTCAACTGCGCGCCGGCCGCAGTACCAGCCACAGTGCCATGCCAATCAGCAAGCCGCCGTACAGGTGTGCCATCGACAGCGGCTCGTCCAGCAACCACGCCCCCCACAATACGCCGAATACCGGGATCAGGAAGGTCACGGTGCTGGCTTTGACCGGGCCGATTTCTTCGAGCAGGCGGAAGTACAGGATGTAGGCGAAGGCGGTGCACAGCAGGCCCAGGCCCAGCAACGACAGCCATACCTGCCAGCCGCCCCAGCTGGCGGGCGGCTGGCTGAGCGCGCTCCAGGCGAACACTGGGCTTAGCAGCAAGGTGGCGCCAAGCATGCTGCCCAGGGCCGACAGGCGGCTGTCCAGGCCGCTGACCCAGCGGCGCGCGAGGAACCCGGCAAAGCCATAGCAGGTGGTGGCCGCCAGGCAGGCGAGGGCGCCTTGCAGCAAGGCCATGTCCAGCGCTACCGGGCCGGCGCCGCTGAGGATGCCGACGCCAAACAGGCCCAAGAAGATGCCGCACAGCTTCGGCAGGGTCATGGGTTCACGGAAGAACAGCATGCCGATCAGCACGCCCATCAGCGGCGTGGTGGCATTGAAAATCGCCGAGTAACCGGCCGGCAATACCTGAGCGGCGACGGAATAGAAGGTGGCGGGGATACCGGAGTTGATCATGCCCAACACCAGGCAGGCGCCGAGCTTGCCCTGGAAGTCCCAGCGCACGCGGGCGGCGGCAACGATGGCGACCAAGCCGAGGCAGGCGATGGACACACGGAAGAACGCCGTCGGCACCGTGCCGAGTTCGGGGGCGATGATGCGCATGAACAGGAAGCTCGCCCCCCAGACGGCGGCAAGGGTCAGCAGGCGGGCTAGGGCGATGGGGCTCACGGCGGTCTCCGGGTACAGGGCAGGGGCGCGAGTGTACGTCAGGGGGCAGGGGGATTCTTGTGCTTTCTTGCGGTGCAATTCGGATCCCTCGAACAGGCCGGTGCTGGCGACACTCCCTCGAGAGTGCGGCTAAGCTGTCTATCTCACCCCGCACCGAGGTGTCCCGCATGACTCAGCACTGGCCTGCCGGCGAGATCGCCCGGATGATCCTCGATGGCTTCGACGACTATCGCGAGCACTTCCGCCGCATCACCCTCGGCGCGCGCGAGCGCTTCGAACAGGCGCGTTGGCAAGATATCCAGCGGGCCGCCGCTGCACGGATCAACCTGTACGAACAGAAGGTCGGCGAGGTCAATGGCTGGTTGCGTGATGCATTCGATGATGAGGTGCTGCTGGAGGTGGAGCAGTGGCCTCTGGTGAAAAGTGCCTACATCCGCCTGATCGACCCACGGCTGGACGATGAACTGTCGGAGACCTGGTACAACTCGTTGTTCTGCAGTTTGTTCAGCCATGACCAGATCAGCGACGGCTGCATGTTCATCCACACCACCCGGCCATCGATCCGCAGCCACCAGCGCGCTGCGCAAACCCGTACCTATCGCCTTGATGCCAGCCTCCAGAGCCTGTTGCGGGCAATCTTCGCTGACTACGCGTTCGCTTATGGCGACCTTGAAAGCGACGTGTCACGGCTTGAAGCGCAACTGCGTGAACACCTGCCGGACTGGGTATGCAAGGACTCGACGCTGACGGTTGAGCTGTTTTCGCCTGTGCTGTACCGCAACAAGGGGGCCTACCTGGTCGGCAGGCTGTACAACAGCGATGAGCAGTGGCCGCTGGTGATCCCGCTGCTGCACCGCGAAGGCCATGGGGTGGAGGCCGATGCGTTGATCACCGACGAGGCCGAGGTGTCGATCATCTTTTCCTTCACCCGCTCGTACTTCATGGTCGATGTGCCGGTGCCGGCGGAGTTCGTCAACTTTCTCAAGCGTATCCTGCCGGGCAAGCATATTGCCGAGCTGTACACGTCGATCGGTTTCTACAAGCACGGCAAGTCGGAGTTCTATCGGGCGTTGATCAACCACCTGGCCAACAGCGATGACCGCTTCATCATGGCGCCGGGGGTGCGTGGCATGGTCATGAGCGTATTCACCCTGCCGGGCTTCAATACGGTGTTCAAGATCATCAAGGACCGTTTTTCGCCGTCGAAAACAGTCGACCGGGCCACGGTGATCGACAAGTACCGGCTGGTGAAAAGCGTCGACCGAGTGGGGCGCATGGCAGATACCCAGGAGTTTGCCGATTTTCGCTTCCCACGTGACAAATTCGAGCCGGAGTGCCTGGCCGAACTGCTCGAGGTAGCACCGTCGACGGTGGTGCTGGAGGGCGACACGGTGCTGATCCGACATTGCTGGACCGAGCGGCGCATGACGCCGCTGAACCTGTACCTTGAGCATGCCAGCGAGGGCCAGGTGCTGGAGGCGCTGGAGGATTATGGCCTGGCCATCAAGCAGTTGGCGGCGGCGAACATCTTCCCCGGCGACATGTTGCTGAAGAACTTCGGCGTTACCCGCCATGGCCGGGTGGTGTTCTACGACTATGACGAAATCAGCTTTTTGACCGAGGTGAATTTCCGCCACATCCCGCCGCCGCGTTACCCGGAGGACGAAATGTCGGGCGAGCCGTGGTACTCGATCGGGCCCCATGACGTGTTCCCCGAGGAGTTTCCGCCGTTTCTGTTTGCCGATATGGGCCAGCGGCGGCTGTTCAGCCGTTTGCATGGTGAACTGTATGACGCGGATTACTGGAAGGGGCTGCAGGCGGCGATACGCGAGGGGAAGGTGATCGATGTGTTTCCCTATCGGCGCAAGGGGCGTTAGGCCTCAGCGAGCGTTGGTCCGCCGAGACCTGGGGTGTTGTTACAGCAGCCTGAGTACGAGGTTGGCACCGGCCCGCAGGTACTCGACCTGGGCCATCAATGCATCGCGGACAATCGCTTCGCCAGTATCCGTGAGTTTGGCGTTCTTGGCCTGTAGCGCTGTCAACTGCAGCAGTTGCATGGTGACGTCCATGGAGTTCATGTAGGCCTTCAGCGTGCTGTTGCGGGTGCCGAACAAGCCAATGAGGTTTTCCATGCGTTTGTCCGCTTCTTCGCGGACCTGCTGGTATTCTTCTATTGATATCACACCGTCTGACGCTATGGTCTTCAACAGTTCTTCAAGCGTGCCTGAAATGAAAGGGTTGAACTCTTTTTTGATTGTCGATTCAGCGTTCATGCACCTGATCCTCGCGATAATGGTAGGGGCATGGCCTGGGTTTCAGGCCAAGCCGACAGCGTGCATGAGCCGATCCAATGCTTGTGTTAGATAGCTGCCACACCGCTACCGCATCAAGGTGATAGCTCAGGCGGGTGCACCTTTCAGGCACTTCAAATCACTGAAATCGGTACGTACTTTGCCCAACCGCTCCTGTAAGAACCGCCGCTGCTGCGGGGTGCTTTGCTGCACCAGATCCACCAGCAAGCTGCGCGCCTGCCGCTCGGTGTTCTGATAGGCCGCCTGGTATTCGGGTGTCCACAAACTCTCCTTGTGCTGCAACAAGGTCGCCAGGCGCGGCTCGAAGCTCGCGTCGTTGCGTTGGTTCATCGCCAACAGTAATTGCTGCTGCCAGTGGGCCCGGTTGGCGATCCATTCTCGGTTCTGATCGCCCAGCGCTTCGGACCAGGCCCGCACACGTTGTTTTTGCACCGGGGTCAGCTCGCCAAACCACGGTGTCAGGCGTTTTTCCATACGTTCGGTACGGCGGGCGATCTGCTTCGGCAGAGGGGTATCCACGTATTGCTTCTGCCGCTCACTGATGTCGTCGCGGAAGGCCGCGCGCATCTCAGCTACCTGGCTGTCGCTCATACCACGCAGCAACTCGGTGGCCGAAGGGGTGATTTCCTCGGCCACCCGGCCAATCGCTTCGCGGGCCTCGCGGGTGCGTTGCTGCAGGGCCTGGTCGGTAACCTGGTCGTCGGCGACCATGCCGCGTATTCGGTCCAGCCAGTCGAGGTAGCCGGGCAGCTGAGTCTTGCAATGCCAGGCCAGGTGCTCCTTGAGCCGGTCGTCGAGCAAAGCCTTCTGCTCGCGGTTCATGTCCAGGTAATCACCCAGCGACCATGGCACCAGGCGGTCGAGGTTGCGGTAGGCCAGGTCGATACGGCTGCAGGCGGCCAGGGCCGCAGCGAAGCCGATGGTGATGAGCAGGGCTTTGGACAGGCGTAGGGGCATGTGCTGTTCCTTGCATTGGCAACCAATCGGTAGAGGTAAGGGTAGCCGCAGGGTTCCACCGTATCGTTGCAATGGCGGTTTCCTTCCATCGGCAATCTCACTATTATTGCGACTAATTCTTATCCGCATCGTTACAAGGATGATTGCGTGTACAAGGTCCCGCCTGCACCGCACGATGACATGCACTGCCTGTACCGCGACCACAGCGGCTGGCTGCAAGGCTGGCTGCGCCGGCGTCTGGGCGATCGCGAGCGGGCGGCGGACCTGACCCATGACACGTTCCTGCGCCTGATCGCCAGCACGGTGGCCCACCCGCTGCGCGAGCCGCGTCATTTTCTGGCGACGGTGGCCAAGCGGGTGATGGTCGACCATTTGCGCCGGCGCTCGCTGGAGCAGGCCTATCTGGAAGCCTTGGCGCTGGAGCCAGAACTGGTTGAGGCGTCACCCGAGCAACGGGTGCTGCTGCTGGAAACGCTGTTGCAACTCGATGCCATGCTCGATGGCTTGAACCACAAGGTGCGCCAGGCGCTGTTTCTTTCCCACCTCGAAGGCTTGAGCTACGCCGAAATTGCCGAACGCCTTGGGGTGTCTGTCAGTTCGGTGACCAAATACATCGCCAAGGCCACCGAGCAGTGCCTGCTGTTTGCGCTGGATGCCGAACTGTGAGCCCGGCGCAGCAACGCCAGGCCCTGCGTGATGCGGCGCAGTGGCATGCCCGCTTGAGTGCCGGGGCGGACTATCAGACGCTGTACCAGCGTTGGCAGGCCTGGCATCAGGGCGACCCGATTCATCAGTGGGCCTGGCAGCGCCTGGAGGCCTTTCACGCCGAGTTGAGCAGCGTGCCGTCGACTGTGGCACAACGAACGTTGGCGGTGGAACAGCCGTTGACTGGCCGGCGCACTGTGCTCAAGGGCCTGGTGCTAGGCCTTGGCGTGTCGGGCCTGGCCTGGACCGGCTACCGCCAGACGCCACTGTGGCTGGCCGATGTACGCACCGCTACGGGGGAACGGCGCCAGCTGCGGTTGGAGGATGGCACACAGCTCACGCTTAACACGGCCAGTGCCGTGGACATCCGCTATGACCACCAGCAGCGGCTGATCATCCTGCGCGCTGGAGAAATCATGGTGACCACGGCCAAGGATGCACGGCCACTCAGCGTGCGCAGCCAGCAGGGCGAGATGCGTGCGCTGGGCACGCACTTTGTCGTGCGCCAGTTGGACGGGCAGACCGAACTGGACGTGCTGGAACATGCCGTTGCCGTGCGTAACCGCCCAGAGACCGAGCCGTTGCGGGTGGAGGCGGGCATGAGCCTGCGCTTTGGTTCCGGGCCACTGCCTGCGCCACAAGTGCTCGACCCCAATCGGGATGAGTGGGTGAATGGCCGGCTGGTGATCGACAACTGGCCGCTGGGCCAGGTGCTGGATGAGTTGCAGCGCTATCGCCCCGGCTTTATCGAGTGTGCCAAGGAGGTTGCCCATCTACGCCTGTCTGGGGCCTTCCCGCTGGACGATACCGCGCGCGCGTTGCAGGCGATTGCCCAGGCGCTGCCGGTGCGGATCGAGACCCGCACGCGATTCTGGGTGAGGGTGCGGCCTTTGGCCTGAAACTGTCATTGGGGCAGCAGATCGTTTTTAAAAATATTTCTCGTTTGCATTGTCGGTTTTCCAATTTCACACGACCCCTCCTGCAAACCGCCACCACAGGCCTTTGAAGGAGCCCCTCATGCCACGCCGCGTTACCCCTCACTGCTACCCCAGAAAACCCCTCGTCGTTGCCATGTTCAGTGCCGCCTTGCTGCTGCAGGCCACGGTGATTCATCCGCTGAGTGCGGCAGGGCAGGCCCGTGCCGTCGAAGCCACTCGCAGCTATGCCATTGCCAGCGGGCCATTGGGCGCGGTGCTCAGCCGCTTTGCCAGCGATGCCGGGGTGGTGCTGTCGTTCGAGGCCGAGCTGACCCAGGGTAAGCACAGTACGGGTTTGCAGGGGACATACAGTGTCGACCAAGGGTTTGCCCGGTTGCTGGCAGGGAGCGATCTACAGGTGATGGCCGCCAGTAATGGAAATTACCTGCTTTTGCCGCGTACGAAGGATGGCGCACTCGAGCTGGGCGCAACCAGCATCAATGCCTCGGGCCTGGGGGCTACGACGGAAGGGACGGGGTCTTATACGACCGGGTCGACCAATACGGCGACCAAGATGAACCTGTCGATTCGAGAGACACCGCAGACGATTAGCGTCATTACCCGCCAGCGCATGGATGACCAGCAACTGCATACCATGAGCGAAGTGCTGACACAGGCCCCCGGAATTACCATGTCCCAGGACGGCGGCGAGCGCTTCAATATCTATTCACGCGGCAGCCAGATCAATACTTACCAGATTGATGGGGTGACCACGACGCAGGAAAACCAGACACGCACCATGCCTGGCACCTTGTTGGACATGGCCCTGTACGACCACGTGGAAATTGTGCGTGGTGCTACCGGCCTGATGACCGGTGCAGGCGACCCCAGCGGCGTAGTCAACGTCATTCACAAGCGCCCGACTGCGTATTTTCAATCCTACGTGCAAGGCACAATCGGCTCTTGGGACTACAACCGCCTCGAAGCAGACGTCTCCGGTCCGCTGATCGACAGCGGCAAGCTGCGTGGCCGCTTCGTGGCTGCCAAGCAGGACAACAACACCTTCATGGACTGGTACAGCCAGGATAAGAACATTGCCTATGGCGTCATCGAAGCCGATGTTACCGATACCACCTTGGTGCGTTTCGGCGTCGACTATCAGACCTACAAGGCCACTGGCGCCCCTGGCGTACCCTTGATGTACAACAATGGCCAGCAAACCAACTTCTCGCGCTCGACCAGCGCCGGGGCACGCTGGGCCTACGATGACTATGAAACCTTCAACTACACCATCAATGTCGAACAGCAGCTTGCCAACGATTGGCAGTTGAAAGTGGCCGCAAACTACATGGACGTAGACCGGGACGTCGGCGTAGCCTACTACGCAACCAACAGCCTGACCTCCAGCCTGGACCCGGCAACCAACCGTGCTAACGCTGAGCGAGGGAAATCGTGGGCTGACCAGACCCAAAAAGGGGTGGACGTGACCCTGCAAGGGCCATTTCAAGCGTTTGGACAGACCCACGAGCTGATAATCGGCTACAACTACCAGCAATATGACAACACGCACTTTTCCTACACCGGCGGCACCCAAGGTTTCGATTTCGATACGTGGGATAACGAACTGCCGAAACCGGCCAGCTACACGCCACTGCTGGACTTCAACATCAACTCACGGCAAAGCGGTTACTTTGCGGCAACACGCCTCAACTTCACCGATGATCTCCACGTGATCCTGGGGGCGCGCGGCAGCAACTACGAATACAACTATTACTCTAAGGTGCTCAATGCCATCCCCGAACGGGACCCTACCGTGTATGGAATGCGCGAACGTGGCGTGGTCACACCCTATGCCGGCATCGTCTACGACGTGACGCCTGAGCAATCGGTTTATGTCAGCTACACCGACATTTTCAAACCGCAATCGAACCGGGACATCGACAACAAACCACTGGATCCCGTGGAAGGCACCAACTACGAGGCCGGTTGGAAGGGTGAGTTCTTCGACCGCCGCCTCAATGCCAACGCCGCGATCTACTACATCAAGCGTGACAATCTGGGTGTTGCCACGGGCGAGACGATTCCAGGTACCAGCGACATCGCCTATAAAGCTGTCAGTGGTGCCGAAACCAAAGGTGTCGACCTGGAGCTTTCCGGCGAGGTACTGCCAGGCTGGAGCGTACAATCCAGCTACAGCTGGTCCCGTACCGAAGACTCCGATGGCAACCGCCAGCTGACCCAGTTGCCCACAGACACGTTGCGTTTCTGGACTACCTACCGCCTGCCTGGCGAATGGGACAAGCTCACCGTCGGCGGTGGCGTCAACTGGAACTCGGGTACGTCACTGTACTTTAGCCGCTACCAGACTCGGGCTAAACAGGATGACTACTATGTGGCCAGCCTGATGGCACGCTACCAAGTCACCGATCACCTCAGCACCACCCTCAATATCAACAACCTGTTCGACGAAAAGTACTATGCGGGCTTTGCTGGCAACTACGGGCACTACGGTGCACCGCGTAACGCCATGTTGAACCTGCGCTACGATTTCTGATCCAGCGCCCCAAAAGCTCAAGCGCAAAGGGGCAACCGTCCGGAAGCTTTGACACCACCCCATGTCTATCCGGAAAATAGCCCCCTTGTCTTGAGGATCATCGGAAATGGCTCTGCTTGGGCGTTACAACAGTTTGCAAATCGTGAAACACGTGGACTTCGGTCTGTACCTGGACGGCGGCGCCGATGGCGAGATCCTGCTGCCCGGGCGCTATATCCCGAAAAACGCCGAGACCGAGGTCGATGACTGGCTGAACGTGTTCATCTACCTGGACAGCGAAGACCAGCTGATCGCCACCACCGAGAAGCCCAAGGTGCAGGTGGGCGAGTTCGCCAGCCTCAAGGTCAAGGACATCAACGGTGCCGGTATCTTCCTTGACTGGGGCCTGTCCAAGGACCTGCTGATGCCGTACTCGGAAGAGGCACGGCCGCTGAAGATCGGCGATTACTGCGTGGTGCACGTGTACCTCGACAAGCGCACCCGCCGCATCACCGCCACCTCGCGTCTGGACCGCTACCTCGACGTTACCCCGGCCGACTACAAGGTTGGCCAGCCGGTCGAGTTGCTGGTGGCCGGCGAAACGCCGATGGGCTTCAAGGCCATCATCAACAACCGCCACTGGGGTTTGATCCACAAGAACGAGGTGTTCAAGTTCCTGCGCTCGGGCATGCACGAGAAGGGCTTCATCAAGGAAGTGCGCCCGGACGGCAAGATCTCGCTGAGCCTGCAGCCGGTCGGCGCGGCCCTGGCAGACACCCTGCAAGAGCAGATCATGGCGCGCCTGGAGGCCGAAGGCGGGGTGTTGGGTGTGTGTGACAAGAGCGATCCTGCGTTGATCAGCAAGCTGTTCAACGTCAGCAAGGGCAACTTCAAGAAGGCCATTGGCGGGTTGTTCAAGCAGGGCCTGATCGTCATCCATGACGATCGGATCGAAAAGGCCTGATCAGGCCTGCACGAAGGTACGGAAGTCCAGCTGCTCACCACCGGGACGGGTGTCGCGCAGCAGCGAGTCGCGGTCGGCGCTGAGGGCCAGGCTGATGGTCGAGCGGCGCTTGCCGGGGTTGCGCACTTCCATTTGCTCCTGGTGAGCTTTGAGGAAGTTTGTAGGCACCTTCAGGTGCTGCAGCTCATCGCTTTCCGGGTTGTGCAGCAGCAAGTTGACCCAGTCGGGCTGGCCCTTGCGCAGCAGCGCCACCGGCACTTCGAACCACCACAGGTTGCGCTTGCGGTCGAGGATGGCGAACAGGGTATTGCTGCTGGTCAGCACCGGCCGGGCCAGTGCTTCGTTGCGCCGGGCAATGGCGGCGGGTTTGTCGAGTTTCATGCAGGTTCCTGCGGGTTGACGCTATGAAGGCCTGCATTGTGAGGGGTGGCACCGGGCGGGGCAAGGCTTGTAACGTGCGGTGCGTATGCGGGCCCTTTCGCGGGCAAGCCTGCGAAAGGGCCGGTACTTCACCGGCGAACCGGCAGGCTCAATTCAGACGTTGCCCCATCGGCAGTGGTCACCGTCGCAGTAAAGCTGCGCAACTCGCCCATATTCTCCAACACCTGCGCAAACCGCGCCTCGCCCTGCGGGTCGCTGTTCACCAGCACGTCCCCAAGGTACTGCTGCGCCTCGGTGCCATCGGCCTCGGCATTGCCAAAGAACTCCACCCGCAGCAGGCTCGACGCCGGCCCCTGCACTTCTCCACGCAACACATTGCCTTCCAGCGCTAACAGCCGTGGTGCCTGCTGGTTATGGTTGGGTAGCGGCTGGCACGGCTTGGGCTCGCCCTTGGCATCGCAGATGATCGCCTGGTCTTGCTTGGCAAGGTCGGCCCCCACCCCACGCGACCCCACATACAGCGCATGCGCCTGGGCCGGCACGCCAAACACGATGGCGCCGGTGCGCTGGTCGGGCACGCATGAACCGCCGGCCTCGCAGCGGCGGATGTCCTGGCTGTTACCCCAGATGCGGTTGGCGCTCAGGCGCGTGGCGGTAATGTCCGGCTCCGGGCGTAGGGCCACGCCGATGCGGTTGCCGTGGATCAGGTTGCCGTCGAGGATGTTGCCCTCGCCGGTGACGCTGACACCGATCGAGTTACCGCTGAAGGTATTGGCCGCCAGGTAATTGCGCTTGCCCCAGTTGATCTGCAGGCCGTCGGAGTAGTTTTCGAACCGGTTGCGCACCACGCTGTTGTCGTTGCCCAGCAGAATCTCGATGCCTTGGGAGGGCTCAGGGTTGGCTGCGGTGGAGCGGAACAGGTTGTCGGCCACCAGGTTGAACGCCGCACCGCGGGTCAGCTCCAGGCCGTCGCCGTTGTCGATCAGCTGGTTGCGCAGCACCTTGTTGTAGTTCGTGGTGGTGGCGGTGGGGTTACCGGCGCCGTCGTCGCCGGTCAACATGATGCCCGCGCCGCCCTTGTTGGCGACGATGCGGTTGTCTTCGATCACGTTGTAGCTTGCGCGGTTGACCAGGATGCCGATGCAGAAATTGCGCACTTCCAGGCCGCTCAGGTGCACGCCCTGGGTGTCACGCAGCACCAGCCCGGGGTTGGTGGTGGTGCGCACGTTGGTGCCGAACTGGCCGGGCAGGGCGCCGGGGCAGGTGTGTACGCCCTGGTCCTTGATGTAGGCCGAGCCGTCGATGGCGATGTATTGGCCGTTTTGTGCCCAGGGCAGGCCGGTGATACGTACCGGGCCTTTGATCTCCGGCAGTGCGCGGCTGGGGCGGATGACATAGGGCGGCTTGCCCACGGCCGCAATATCGATGCGGTAGTGGCCTGGGTTCTGGTTGCTGGTTTCGATGGCCCAGCGCAGCGAGCCGGGTTGGCCGTCGTCGGCATAACGCTCGACACGCAGGGTTTCGGGGCTGGCCGGTGCGGCGGCCAGGGTGGGCAAGGGGAGCAGTGGCAGCAAGGCCACCAGCGCAGGCATCAAACGCATGGGTGTGGGTATCCGAAAACATTGTTCTTATCGAGTGTCCGCCTGCTTCGGGCGGACGTTTGCGGGGATTCTAGGGCAGCCGTACTGACTGCGCAGGGGCGCGGTGGCGATTGGGTGCGGTATTCGCCCGCAGATTTACCGCTCGGCTTATGGAAGGAAAATTCGTTGAAACTCCTGATGAAGGCGTTGGGTCCACCTACTGTCGACACGGTCCACGTGTCTCCATTTGCAGGAGTTTTGCCATGAGCGGTACCAAAGACAAAGCGAAAGGCCTGGCCAACGAAGCGATCGGCAACGTGAAGCAGGGAGTCGGCAAGGTGACCGACAACGACAAGCTGCGGGCCGAGGGCAAGGCACAGGAACTCAAAGGCGAGGCGCAGCAAATCAAGGGCAATGTGAAGGATGCGGTGAAAAAGCCTTGATTCGAGGTGGTTTGTGCCGCCCCCTTCGCGGGCAAGCCCGCAAAGGGGGCGGCACTGTCGTAAGCAAATTCTTCAATCATGGCCGGGAGCAGCACAGCAACGACAGGGTCTATTAGACTTGCCTGTTGTAATGATCAAGCGGCGAAAGGAGACGCTATGATTTTCCCCGACCTGCGCGGCCTGCCCCTGCACCGCGTGCTGGTACGCACCGTCAAGGAATTCCTCGACGACGAGATGTCCACCTATGCCTCAGCGCTGGCGTATCAGGCGCTGTTCTCGCTGTTCCCCTTCCTGTTGTTTCTGATTGCCCTGATCGGCTTTCTGCACTTGCCGGACTTCTTCTCCTGGCTGCGCTTGCAGTCGGAACTGGTGTTACCGCCCCAGGCGCTGGAGCAGGTCAACCCGGTAATCGACCAGCTGCAGCAGTCCAAGGGCGGGCTGTTGTCGGTAGGTATCGTGATTGCCTTGTGGACTGCCTCTGCCGGCGTGCGCCTGATGATGAGCGCCATGAACGCCGCCTACGACGTGCCTGAAGGCCGCCCGGTGTGGAAGCGCATCCCGCTGTCCATTTTCTACACCGTGGGCCTGGCCGGTATGCTGCTGGCGGCCGCGGCATTGATGGTGCTGGGCCCTCAGGTGATGGAGTGGATCGCTGCCCAGATCGGTATGCAGGAGTTCATCGTCACCCTGTGGACCATCCTGCGCTGGCCGGTGATCATCATCCTGTTGATGGTGGCGGTGGCGCTGATCTACTACGTGATGCCCGACGTGAAACAGAAGTTTCGCTTCATCACCCCAGGCTCGGTGCTGGCGGTGGTGGTGTGGATCGTGGCCTCACTGGGCTTTGCCTATTACGTGAAGACCTTTGCCGACTACAACGCCATGTACGGCAGCATTGGTGCAATCATCGTGCTGTTGCTGTATTTCTATATCTCGGCCGCCGTGCTGCTGCTCGGCGCCGAAATGAATGCGGTGATCGAGCACATGTCAGCCGAAGGCAAGAACCCGGGCGAAAAAGACTTCGACGGGGAAAAGCCCAAGGAAACCTTGACGGTACTGGGCCACGAGCACCCGAACCCGAGCGAGCCTCATACCGTCGAGCCGAACCCCCGATGATCCGTGACATTCTCAAGATGGGCGATGAACGCCTGCTGCGCATCGCCCCGCCAGTGCCTGAGCACATGCTCGGCACTGCCGAACTGCAGCAACTGATCGACGACATGTTCGAAACCATGCGCCATGTGGGCGGTGTGGGCCTGGCCGCGCCGCAGATCGGCATCGACCTGCAACTGGTGATTTTCGGCTTCGAGCGCAGCGAGCGTTACCCCGATGCCGAGGCGGTGCCGCAGACCATTTTGCTGAACCCGGTCATCACCCCGACCTCCAGCGAGGTCGAGGACGGTTGGGAAGGTTGCCTCTCGGTGCCCGGCCTGCGTGGCGTGGTGCCGCGCTTCAAGCATATCTGCTACGAAGGCATCGACCCCCAGGGCAACCCGATCAACCGCTTTGCCGACGGCTTCCATGCGCGGGTCGTGCAGCACGAGTGCGACCACTTGATTGGCCGACTGTACCCCTCGCGTATCCAGGACTTTGCCAAGTTTGGTTACACCGAGGTGCTGTTCCCTGGGCTTGAGGTCAGCGACGACTGACCCCGCTGCAAGGCGACAAGGCATTTGCTGCGCTGGTAGCGTTGCAGGCGGCCGGCCAAGGCTTCTGGCAGTTGTTGAGCCAGGTCGAAACCCAGGCGCTGATAGAAGGGGACAAGGTCGGGATGGCAGAACAGCCAGACAGGCCTGCGAGCCTGTACCAGCGCCGCCTCCACCAACCGTGCTGCCACCCCCTGACTGCGCTGCTGTGGGTCGACGAACAGGCCGGTCAGCCAGAAACCCTCACCCACCGCACTCAGGCTCAGCCCGGCAATGATGCCTGGGGCCCTTGCTACCCACAGTTCGGCGTCGCTTGCCGCGCGCATGCGTGAGCCGTGCTGGCGATAAAAGTGGTCCAGTAAACGGCGTTCTATGTCCGAAAGTTTCGAACAGGACATTTTTTCAGAAATGGCGAGCCCTACCCTGAAACGTGGCCAGAGGCTCTGGCCTGATGATTTGCGGCCACTTTGTCGCAGATTGTTGCAAAACCGGCAAGGGTGAATATCCGACTCTGGGGTTCAACTATTGCTGGCCGGGAGTAGAATTTTATTCGTCCCCCCTGGCAGTACGAAGCGGGATCGGTACTTCGTGCCATCTTCACCGTAGATGGCAACTTCTCCGCGCCGGATACGGCAATAGAAGTCAATCGATCAGCTTGAATGCTCAAAAGGCAAACCCACATGAAACCATTACTGATTCTTGCATTGGTCGGTATGTCCTCGTTCGCCCTTGCCGATGAGGTCACACCCGTCTCCAGCCAGCCTGTGGCCCAGCAGTACGACTACTCCATGAACCTGGACATCAAGCGGGTGATCAACTTGTCGACCATCCCCAATGTCTGCGAGGTGGTACCTGCGACCATGACTTACGAAGACCACCAGGGCCAGGTGCACACCATCCAGTACCGAGCCATGGGTGAGGGTTGCCAGCAGGGCTGATCGACAAATATCCATTCTACTAGGTGATGGCTCCATCGCCGGCAAGCCAGCTTGCCGGCGATGGAGCCATCACCTTTCAGAATTTTCTACAAGCCATGTCGATTCCTTCAGACATCGTTCGACAATAGGTGAAGGTACGCTCCACGCCGTGCCCAAACCCATTGTCCTGTCGGAGGAACCCCGATGAGCACCGCAGCCGAAACCGAGATCCGCCAACTGATCGAGCGCTGGATGCAGGCCGTGCGCGATCGCGACATCCCCAACATCACCGCCCCCTATGCCGATGACATTGTCGCCTTCGATGCCATCCAGTCCCTGCAATTCAAAGGCAAAGCCCCCTACACCGCGCACTGGGAAATGTGCATGAACATGTGCACGGGCCCCATGGTCTTCGAGCTTGCCGAACTCACCGTGCACGCCGCTGGCGGCCTGGCCCTGGCCCATTGGCTTAACCGCTGCGGGCCGGGGGATGACGAAAGCCAGTGCGGCTTCATGCGCGCCACCGTGGGCTATCGTCGTCAAGGTGGCCAGTGGCAGGTGATCCACGAGCATTGGTCGGCACCGTTCGACATGAAAACGCAAAAAGCCCTGTTCGATCTCAAGCCCTGAGCCGTTATCGCCAAACGCACTTTGCCAATGCTCTGGAGGTGACCATGAAATACCTGTGCCTGGTCTATTGTGACGAGGGGTTGCTGCACAGCCTTCCCGACAGCCCGGAAGACGCCGAATGCATGGCTTACGCCGAAACCATTCACGGTTCTGGGCGCATGCTGGCGGCCGAGGCGTTGAAGCCGGTGCAAACGGCGACCACGGTGCGCGTGCGCAAGGGGCACATGAGCCTGACCGATGGCCCCTTCGCCGAAACCAAGGAGCAACTGGCCGGCTTTTACCTGGTGGAGGCCCGCGACCTCAACGAAGCACTGAATATCGCCAAGGGCATCCCTGCCGCGCGGGTTGGCAGTGTTGAGGTGCGCCCGGTGCGCGAACTGCAACCCTGATAGCCAAGGAGAACAACCAGCATGAGCCTTGCACCCACTGCGCAAGCGCAACACGAGTTGTCCATCAGCCGCCTGATCGACGCACCACCGGCCAAGGTATTCCGTGCCTGGACCGACCCCCAGTGGCTGATGCAGTGGTGGGGGCCGCACGGCATGACCACCCCGGAGTGCGAGATGCAGTTATGGGCCGGCGGCCTGTTTCGCACCCTGATGCGGGCCCCGGATGGCAGCGAGTACCCGAACCAGGGCGTATTTCTGGAAATTGCCGCGCCGCGCCGGTTGGTGTTCACCGATGCCTTCGGCCCCGGTTGGGTGCCGTCGGACAAGGCCTTCATGACTGCCGTGATCAGCTTTGACGAGGAACAAGGCAAAACTCGCTATACCGCCCGTGCCTGGCACTGGACTGCCGCTGACTGCCGTGCCCACGAGGAAATGGGCTTCCACCAGGGCTGGGGAGAAAGCCTGGACCGCCTGGTGGAGGTGGTGACCCAGCGGATGCCCGACTAATGACGGCACTGGCGCAGGTGCGCGCCGAAGTCGAGGCGGTGTACCGGCGTGAGTCGCGGCGCATCCTGGCGACGTTGATCCGCTTGCTGGGTGACTTCGACCTGGCCGAGGAGGCCATGCATGATGCCTTCTTCATCGCCGTCGAGCGCTGGCAGCGCGACGGCATACCCGATAACCCAAGGGCATGGCTGGTTTCCACCGGGCGCTTCAAAGCTATTGATGCGTTGCGCCGACGCGCCCGTTTCGACCGCTCCCAGGCAGACCTGAGCATGCTGCTCGAAGGCCAGGCGCAGGATCCCAGTGACGACGAACTGCTGGCCGATGACCGCCTGCGGCTGATCTTTACCTGCTGCCACCCGGCACTGTCGGCTGACGCCCAGGTGCCATTGACCCTGCGCGAAGTGTGCGACCTGACCACCGAGCAGATCGCCCGTGCCTTCCTGCAAAGCCCGGCCACCATTGCCCAGCGCATCGTCCGCGCCAAGGCCAAGATCCGCGAGGCCGGCATCCCTTATCAAGTGCCGGAACTGAACGAACTGCGCGAGCGCCTGGATAGCGTGTTACGGGTGATCTACCTGGTGTTCAACGAGGGCTATTCGGCGTCATCGGGCGAGGCACTGCTGCAGCAGGACCTCAGTGATGAAGCCATTCGCCTGGCGCGGTTGCTTGTGCAGTTGCTGCCCGACCCGGAAGCGGTCGGCCTGCTGGCCTTGATGTTGCTGCAGGCGTCCCGGCAGCAGGCACGTATCGATGCCCAGGGCAACCTGGTGGTGCTGGAACAGCAGGACCGCAGCCTGTGGGACCGGCCACGCATTGAAGAGGGCTGCGAACTGGTGCGCCAGGCCCTGCAGAGCCGGGCGTTTGGCGCCTATACCGTTCAGGCGGCGATTGCTGCCGTGCATGCCGAAGCGGCAACGGCTGAACAGACAGATTGGGCTGAGATCGTTGGGCTTTATGACGTGTTGCAGCGTCATTGGCCGTCGGCGGTGGTGGAGTTGAACCGGGCGGTGGCGCTGGCGAAGCGAGATGGGCCGGAGGTTGGCCTGCGGGTAGTCGAAGGGATTCTGGCGCGGGGTGAACTGCTGGACTATCACCTGGCGCATGCGGCGCGGGCCGAGCTGCATTATCAGCTGGGGCAAATGGAGGAGGCGCGTGCGGCCTGGCGGCAGGCACTGGCGTTGACCCGACAGGCGCCGGAGCGGCGGCATATCGAGCAGCGGTTGAAACTCATTGAATGATGTTGGCGATACCGGCCTCTTCGCGGGCTTGCCCGCGAAGAGGCCGGTATTGGCTTATCAGTTTTCAGCTAGCCACAAAATTCGGCGGCGACACCAGTTCGACGGTCTGCTGCTTGCGCGGTGCCAGGATCTCGGCTTCACCCTGGACCACCAGCTCATCGTTCTGGTTGTACACATTGGTCGCGATGCGCACCTTGAACTTGGGCAACTTCTCGAGAATTTCCAGCCGCACGGTCAGGGTGTCGCCAATTTTCACCGGTTTCTGGAAGCTCATCTGCTGGCCCAGGTAGATGGTGCCAGGGCCAGGCAGGGTGCAGGCCACTGCAGCACTGATCAGCGCGCCGCTGAACATGCCATGGGCAATCCGCTCGCGGAACATGCTCTTTGCGGCGAACTCGGCATCCAGGTGAACCGGGTTGTGGTCACCGGACATCGCAGCGAACAGCTGGATGTCGCGTTCTTCGACGGACTTCTTGTACTCGGCTTTCTGGCCGACTTCGAGGGCTTCGTAAGGCGTGTTGGTGACCTGGGACATCGGTGCTTCCTTAAGCGTTGGGCGAGGGCGGCTATCATTCACTGCGCACAGGGCGGCCAAGGGCCAGCGCCTGTTCAAGCCAGCCGAGAATATCGGCGGTGACCTCGTCACGGTTGGTTTCGTTGAGTACTTCATGCCGCGCATCAGGATAGACGCGTAGCCGTACATGTCGATTGCCGGTCGCGCGCAGGGCGTCGGCCAGATGGGTAAGACGCTTGCCAGCACTGACCGGATCACATTCGCCACCAATTACCAGTATTGGCAGGTTGGGATCGATCTGCGCGAGGTTACTCGGCTGGCTGATCTGCGCCAACCCTTGCAGCAGGTCCAACCACAGCTGGTTGCTGCAGCGAAAGCCGCACAACGGGTCGTTGACGTACTGGTCGACCTCGCCGGGGTCGCGGCTGAGCCAGTCGAATGCTGTGCGGTTGGGCTTGAAGGCCTTGTTGAACGAACCAAACGACAACCACTCGATCAGTGCACTTTTACCCAACGGCCCTTGGCGCCAGGCCTCAAGCCGGGCAATCAGCCGTGCCACGCGGTACAGCGCCGCCGGCTGGTAGTTGGAGCCGCTGAGGATCGCCCCGTGCAGGCTGCCACTGTGGTGCAACAGGTAGGCCTGGGCAATATAGCTACCCATGCTGTGGCCAAGCAGGAACAGTGGCGTGCACGGGTATTGCTGGCCGATGTGCTGGGCCACGCGTCCGAGGTCGTTGACCACGGCATTCCAGCCATGATGGCGGGCGAACAGGCCGAGGCTGCCCTGTTCGGCGGTGCGCCCGTGGCCGCGTTGGTCGGCAGCGAACAGGGCAAAGCCGGCCTCGCTCAGGGCATGCCCCAGGCGTTGGTAGCGCCCGGCATGCTCGGCCATGCCATGGGCCAGCAGCACCACGGCCTTTACTGGCGTGGCCGGCAGCCATTGGTGTACGTACAGGCTGCAGTGCTCGCTGGCGGGTAGCCAGAAGGCGTCGTGGGGCATGGCGGGTCCTTGTGCGAGCGGTTACCCGGACAGTGTATGCACAACCGGCCGGATTGCAGGAAGGGCACAAATAAGATTCACAATGTTAATGGCGGCACTTGGCGTATATGCCGCCTTGGGCTTACCTGCTAACGTCGGATCAACGCCTTTTTGCCAGCAGGCAATCGGGTAGAGGACAAAAGGACGCAGTGCAGGTCCAGGCAGAGGAACAATAATAAATGCAAGCCGAATTCTGGAATGACAAGCGCCCGGCGGGCGTGCCTTCCACCATCGACATCAACGCCTACGCCTCGGTCGTCGAGGTGTTCGAACGCTCCTGCAAGCGCTTTGCCGACCGCCCGGCGTTCAGCAATCTGGGCGTGACGCTGAGTTATGCCGAGCTGGAGCGCCATTCGGCAGCCTTCACTGCCTGGTTGCAGCAGCACACCGACCTCAAGCCGGGTGACCGCATCGCGGTGCAGATGCCCAATGTGCTGCAGTACCCCATCGCCGTGTTCGGTGCCATGCGCGCCGGGCTGATCGTGGTCAACACCAACCCGCTGTACACCGAGCGCGAGATGCGCCACCAGTTCAAGGACAGCGGCGCCCGTGCGCTGGTGTACCTGAACATGTTCGGCAAGCGCGTGCAGGAAGTGCTGCCCGATACCGGTATCGAATACCTGATCGAGGCGAAGATGGGCGACCTGCTGCCCACCGCCAAGGGCTGGCTGGTCAACACCGTGGTCGACAAGCTGAAGAAGATGGTGCCGGCCTACAATTTGCCCCAGGCGGTGCCGTTCAAACAGGTGCTGCGCGAGGGCCGTGGGCTGTCGCCCAAGCCCGTGCCGCTGAACCTCGACGACATCGCCGTGCTGCAGTACACCGGCGGCACCACCGGCCTGGCCAAGGGCGCCATGCTCACCCACGGCAACCTGGTGGCCAACATGCTGCAGGTGCTGGCGTGCTTCTCGCAGCACGGCCCCGATGGGCAGAAGCTGCTCAAGGACGGCCAGGAGGTGATGATCGCGCCCCTGCCGCTTTACCACATCTATGCCTTTACCGCGAACTGCATGTGCATGATGGTCACCGGCAACCACAACGTGCTGATTACCAACCCTCGGGATATTCCCGGCTTCATCAAGGAGCTGGGCAAGTGGCGATTCTCTGCGTTGCTGGGCCTCAACACCCTGTTTGTTGCGCTGATGGACCATCCTGGTTTCCGCCAGCTGGATTTCTCGGCGCTGAAAGTCACCAACTCCGGCGGTACGGCGCTGGTCAAGGCAACCGCCGAGCGCTGGGAAGCCCTTACCGGGTGCCGCATCGTCGAAGGCTACGGCCTGACCGAAACCTCGCCTGTGGCCAGCACCAACCCCTATGGTCAATTGGCGCGCCTGGGCACAGTGGGTATTCCGGTGGCGGGTACTGCATTCAAGGTCATTGATGATGACGGCAACGAAATGCCGCTGGGCGAGCGCGGCGAGTTGTGCATCAAGGGGCCACAGGTGATGAAGGGTTACTGGCAGCAGCCCGAGGCCACGGCCCAGGCCCTGGATGCCGAAGGCTGGTTCAAGACCGGTGACATCGCGGTGATCGACCCGGACGGCTTCACCCGCATCGTCGATCGCAAGAAGGACATGATCATCGTCTCGGGTTTCAACGTGTACCCCAACGAGATCGAGGACGTGGTGATGGGCCACCCCAAGGTCGCCAACTGTGCAGCCATCGGCGTGCCGGACGAGCGCTCCGGCGAGGCGGTGAAGCTGTTCGTGGTGCCGCGCGAGGGCGGGCTGAGCGTGGATGAGCTGAAGGCCTACTGCAAGGCCAATTTCACCGGCTACAAGGTACCCAAGCACATCGTGCTGCGCGAGTCGTTGCCAATGACGCCGGTAGGCAAGATTCTGCGGCGGGAGTTGCGCGACATCGCTTGAGGTAAGTGTTGGCTACTTTGCGAGCAAGCCCGCTCCTACGTCGGTCTTTGTAGGAGCGGGCTTGCCCGCGATTGCCTCGAACAGCTCTAACAGGCCAATTACAGCCTGATCTGCGACATTTTGGTTAAAAACTCTAAAAATGACCTGTATTGTTCATTGAGTCATTTTTGTGACCGCAAGGCCTGTTTTGGCCTCTAGGCGACCCCAGGCAAAGCTGTTACTCTCGGCCCGCTTTCAGATGATCCGGTTTGCAACGAACCGTCATCTCATATCAATAATAAGCGCATCGACGCGTGAATCGAACTTCGCTGTTGCTGAAGGAGTGGGCTTCCATGATCGAAAATTTTTGGAAGGATAAGTACCCAGCCGGGATTACGGCGGAAATCAATCCTGACGAATTCCCCAATATCCAGGCAGTACTCAAGCAATCCTGCCAACGCTTTGCCGACAAACCGGCCTTTAGCAACCTGGGCAAGACTATCACTTATGGCGAGTTGTATGCGCTGTCGGGGGCGTTTGCCGCCTGGCTGCAGCAGCATACCGACCTCAAGCCGGGTGACCGCATTGCCGTGCAACTGCCCAATGTCCTGCAATACCCGGTCGCGGTCTTCGGCGCCATGCGTGCCGGGCTGATCGTGGTCAATACCAACCCGCTGTATACCGCGCGGGAGATGGAACACCAGTTCAACGACTCCGGCGCCAAGGCCCTGGTGTGCCTGGCCAACATGGCCCACCTGGCCGAAAAGGTGGTACCCAAGACCCAGGTCAAACACGTCATCGTCACTGAAGTGGCCGACCTGCTGCCGCCGCTCAAGCGCCTGTTGATCAACAGCGTGATCAAGTACGTGAAGAAGATGGTGCCGGCCTACAGCCTGCCACAAGCCGTGCGCTTCAACGACGCCCTGGCGTTGGGCAAGGGCCAGCCGGTTACCGAGGCCAACCCGCAGGCCAACGATGTGGCCGTGCTGCAATACACCGGCGGTACGACCGGCGTGGCCAAAGGCGCCATGCTGACCCATCGCAACCTGGTGGCCAACATGCTGCAGTGCCGGGCGCTGATGGGCTCGAACCTGCACGAAGGCTGCGAGATCCTCATCACCCCGCTGCCGCTGTACCACATCTATGCCTTTACCTTCCATTGCATGGCGATGATGCTGATCGGCAACCACAACGTGCTGATCAGCAACCCGCGTGACCTGCCGGCCATGGTCAAGGAACTGGGCAAGTGGAAGTTCAGCGGTTTTGTCGGCCTCAACACACTGTTCGTTGCCCTGTGCAACAACGAGGCGTTCCGTGCCCTGGACTTCTCGGCGCTGAAAATCACCCTGTCGGGTGGTATGGCCCTGCAACTGAGCGTGGCCGAGCGCTGGAAGGCCGTTACTGGTTGCGCCATCTGCGAAGGTTACGGCATGACCGAAACCAGCCCGGTGGCGGCAGTGAACCCGGCGGAGGCCAACCAGGTGGGCACCATCGGTATTCCGGTGCCATCGACCCTGTGCAAGATCATCGACGACGCCGGCGACGAGCTACCGCTGGGCGAAGTGGGCGAGCTGTGTGTGAAGGGCCCGCAGGTGATGAAGGGCTACTGGCAGCGCGAAGACGCCACTGCCGAGATTCTCGACAGCGAAGGCTGGCTGAAGACCGGTGACATCGCCCTGATCCAGGCGGACGGTTACATGCGCATCGTCGACCGCAAGAAGGACATGATCCTGGTTTCTGGCTTCAACGTGTACCCCAACGAGCTGGAAGACGTGCTGGCGGCCCTGCCGGGCGTGCTGCAGTGTGCAGCCATTGGTGTGCCGGACGAGAAGTCGGGTGAAGTGATCAAGGTATTCATCGTGGTCAAGCCGGGCATGACCGTGACCAAGGAGCAGGTGATGGAGCACATGCGTGCCAACGTTACCGGCTACAAGGTGCCGCGCCAGATCGAGTTCCGCGACGCACTGCCGACCACCAACGTGGGCAAGATCCTGCGCCGCGAATTGCGCGATGAAGAACTGAAGAAGCAAGGCTTGAAGAAGATCGCCTGATCAGAAGCCTGAACGGCCAGTGTGGGAGCGGCGCAAGGCCGCTCTCACACTGGCCGAGATACTTCTAGAGAAGGTGAGATCAGCGCAGTTTTTCAAGCATCTGGTAGTACCACATCCCCGCCGCCAGCAGCGGGTTCCCCAACAAGTCCCCCATCGGCACCCGCACATGCTTGCACTGGGCAAAGGTGTCGAACTTCTCCAGCGTCCCGGTCAACGCCTCGGCCATGATCTCGCCCATGATGTGGCTGGTGGCAATGCCATGCCCCGAATAACCCTGGCAATACCACACGTTGTCCGACAGCTTGCCCAACTGCGGGATGCGGTTGACCACGATACCCATGGCGCAGCTCCACTGGAACTCGATCGGCACGCCTTTCAATGCCGGGAAGGTGCGCTCGATGCACGGGCGCAGTTCGCCTTCGATGTCCCGTGAGTCACGGCCGGAATAGTTGGCGCCACCGCCGAACAACAAGCGCTTGTCGGCGGTCAGGCGGTAGTAGTCGAGCACGAAGCGGCAGTCGTACACCGCCAAGTCCTGCGGGTTGATCTGTTCGGCCAGCTCACCCAGCGGCGCAGTGGTGACGATGCCGCCCATGGCCGGGAAGATCTTGCCCTTGAGCTGGCGCTTTTCCAGTTTGTGATACACGTCGCCGGCCAGCATCACCTGGCGTGCCTCGACCCTGCCGTGGGCAGTGACTACCGCCGGGCGCGGGCCATGGACGATGTCCAGCACTTCGGAGTTTTCGAAAATCAGTGCGCCCAGGCTGTGCGCAGCTCGGGCTTCACCCAGGCACAGGTTGAGCGGGTGCAGGTGCAAATTGCGCAGGTTTTTCAACGCGCCCAGGTACAACGGGCTTTGCAGGTGCTCGGCCACGGCAGCGCGGTCGAGCAGTTGCACCTGCTCGCCCATGCCACGGCGCCGGGCCTCGGCCTCGAATGCGCGCAGCTCGTTCATGTGCGAGGGCTTCATCGCCGCATGCAGATGGCCGTGCTTGAGGTCGCAATCGATGCCATAGCGCGCCACGCGCTGCTCGATTACCTGGTGCCCGCGCCAGCGCAAGTGCCAGATGAAGTCATCGACTTCGCTGCCCAGGTGGCTACGCATCTGCGAGCGCATGGCCTCGTCGCCCGACAGGCTGCCGGTGACCTGGCCGCCATTGCGCCCACTGGCGCCCCAGCCGATGCGGTTGGTTTCGACGATGGCGACCTTCAGGCCACGCTCGGCCAGCTCTACCGCGGTGGCTACGCCAGTGAAGCCACCGCCGATGATGGCTACGTCCACCTGTACGGTACCCTTGAGTTGGGGGTACTCGGTGTGGTCGTTGAGGGTGGCGGTGTAGTAGGACGGCGCGCGCTGCGCCGGGCCGTTGTTCAATGCTGCGTTCATGGGTGTTCCTTGTTATGTAGGGGCTCAGGCCTGGTGCAGGTACCAGCGCCAGTCCTGTTCGCTGACTTCGGCCATGAACTGGCGGTACTCGGCGCGCTTGACCTTCAGGTACACGCCAAGGAAGTCTGCGCCCAATGCTTCACGGGCCCAATGGGAGTTTTGCAGGGCGTCGAGGGCGGTCAGCCAGTCGGTGGGCAGGTGTTCGGTGGCCTGGGCATAGCCGTTGCCTTCGACCGGTGCGCCAGGGTCCAGCTGTTCGCGGATGCCTCGGTGGCTGGCTGCAAGGATCGCGGCTGCAGCCAGGTAAGGGTTGGCATCGGCGCCGCAGATGCGGTGTTCCACATGTCGGCTGTTGGCCGGGCCGCCTGGCACGCGCAGGCTCACGGTGCGGTTGTCCACGCCCCAGGTCGGCGCCAGGGGCGCATAGCTGTTGGCCTGGAAGCGGCGGAACGAGTTGGCGTTGGGGCAGAACAGCAGCAGCGAGTCGCGCAGGTGGCGCAGCATGCCAGCCACCGCCTGGCGCAGCAACGGGGTGCCGGCTTTGTCTTCGCTGGCGAACAGGTTGTTGCCCGCGCTGTCGGCCAGGCTCAGGTGCATGTGCATGCCGGTGCCGGCCAGTTGCGCGAATGGCTTGGCCATGAAACAAGCCTGCATGCCGTGGGCATGGGCCACACCTTTCACCAGGCGCTTGTAGCGCACCGCCTGGTCCATCGCCTGCAGTGCATCGCCGTGCTCGAGGGTGATTTCCACCTGGCCGGGGGCGTACTCGGAGATGGCCGTGCGCGCAGGGATGCCCTGGGCCTTGCAGGCGGCGTACAGGTCGGCGAGAAACGGCTCGATCTGCTCCAGTTCGCGCAAGCCATAGACCTGAGTGCTGCGAGGGCGACCGCCATCGTTGTCCAGCGCCGGTTGCGGGCGGCCCTGGGCATCACGCTGCTGGTCGAGCAGGTAGAACTCCAGTTCGCAGGCCATCACCGGGTGATAGCCGTCGGCCTTCAATGCTTCGATGGTGCGCAGCAGCACATGGCGTGGGTCGGCGATGCTCGCCGGCAGGCCCTCGCTCGGGTGCATGCTCACCTGCACGGCGGCGGTAGGCACCCGGCGCCAGGGCAGGCGCACCAGGCTGCCGTCAAGCGGGTAGGCGCGGCAGTCGATATCGCCGACGTCCCACACAAGGCCTGAGTTTTCCACGTCGTCGCCGTTCAGGGTCAGGCCGAGGATGGTGCTGGGCAGTGGCCGGCCGGTCTGGTACACGGCCAGCAGTTCGTCGCGGTGCAGCAGCTTGCCGCGTGGTACGCCGTTGGCGTCGAGGATGAACAGCTCGAACAGCTCGATATCGGGGTTGTCGGCCAGGAAACGGGTAGCCTGCTCTACGGGTGCAAAGTGCATGATGGATTCGCTCACGAGCGCACAGGGCCTCCGCGCAAGCAGGCGGCCCAGTTGAGTCAAACGGCCAGGTGGAGGCCGGGTTTGGTCACAATGGCGTCAGCGAAGTGTCCGGTGGGCGTGCGTGGCGGCAGTGCCACAGGGCCCAGAAGGCGAGGATGACATGCACCAGCGGATTTTCCCCGGCACGTCTCCGGGCCTTCGCTAGCGAAGGGCGGCACGACGGTGGGGCGATGGGCTGGGCGGGAGTCATGCCTTTGATACTCACATGCGGCGTAAGGTTGATTAAAGCAGTGAATGGCAACCTTTACATCGTACCTGGCTAAACATTGCCTGGAAGGCCGCTCGTTCAATGTGGGAGCGGCCCTTTCGCGACTCAAGGCCGCTCCCACAGGGATCGTGCAGGCAGCAGAAAATCGGCAAATCTGCGACAATCGCCCGACTTACCGAATGCCGATCATGAAAAAGCAGGCTCACCTGCATCACTAAAAAGCCCCATGACTGACCACGCCATCGACAAACTGCTGCAAAACCTCGACCACGCCATGATTGCCGACCGTCATCGTCTGCGCCGGCAACTGCACGAACTGCGCAAGCGTCCCGATGAGGCAAAGCTGGCGCAGTGGGTGGAAAAGGTCCAGGCCTCCTGCGCCCAGGTCACCGCGCGCCAGCAAAGCGTGCCAACCGTGCGCTACGACGACAACCTGCCGATCGCCGCCAAGCGTGAGGAAATCAAGAAGGCCCTGGCCGAACACCAGGTGCTGGTGATTGCCGGTGAAACCGGCTCGGGCAAGACCACCCAGTTGCCGAAGATCTGCCTGGAACTGGGCCGTGGCAGCCATGGGTTGATCGCCCACACCCAGCCACGCCGGATCGCCGCGCGCAGCGTGGCGGCGCGGGTCGCCGAAGAGCTGGGCACACCCTTGGGCGGGCTGGTTGGCTACCAGGTGCGCTTCGAAGACCAGAGCGATGCCAACACCCTGGTCAAGCTGATGACCGATGGCATCCTGCTGGCTGAAACCCAGCATGACCGCTTCCTCGAGCGCTACGACACGATCATCGTCGACGAGGCCCACGAGCGCAGCCTGAACATCGACTTCCTGCTCGGCTACCTGAAGACGCTGCTGCATCGCCGGCCGGGCCTGAAACTGATCATCACTTCGGCCACCATCGACCTGGAGCGCTTCTCCAAACACTTTGACGGCGCGCCGATCATCGAGGTGTCCGGGCGCACCTTCCCGGTGGAAACCTGGTACCGCCCGCTGACCAGCGAGCAGGACGAGGAAGGTAACCAGATCGAGGACGACCTCACCGTCGACCAGGCCATCCTAGCCACCCTGGATGAAGTGGCGCAGCATGAGCGCAGCGAGGGCAAAAGCCCCGGCGATGTGCTGATCTTTTTGCCGGGCGAGCGGGAAATCCGCGATGCCGCGGAGATCCTGCGCAAGGCGCAATTGCGCCACACCGAGATTCTGCCGCTGTACGCGCGGCTGTCGCCTGCCGAACAGCAGCGCATTTTCCAGCCGCACACCGGGCGCCGCGTGGTGCTGGCCACCAACGTCGCCGAAACCTCGCTGACTGTACCTGGCATCCGCTATGTGATCGACACCGGTACTGCGCGTATCAGCCGCTACAGCTACCGCGCCAAGGTCCAGCGCCTGCCCATCGAAGCGGTGTCGCAGGCCAGCGCCAACCAGCGCAAGGGCCGTTGCGGCCGGGTCGAACCGGGCATATGCGTGCGGCTGTACAGCGAAGAGGATTTCAACAGCCGGCCAGCGTTCACCGACCCAGAGATCCTGCGCACCAACCTGGCGGCGGTGATCCTGCAGATGCTGCACCTGCGCCTGGGCGCTATCGATGCCTTCCCGTTCATCGAGCCGCCGGATGGCAAGGCCATCAGCGACGGCTTCAACCTGCTGCAGGAGCTTTCGGCGGTCAACCGCGAGAACCAGCTGACGCCTATCGGCCGCCAGCTGGCGCGTTTGCCAATCGACCCAAGGTTGGGCCGCATGCTGCTCGAAGGCGCACGCCAGGGCAGCTTGCAGGAAGTGCTGATCGTCACCAGTGCGTTGTCGGTGCAGGACCCGCGCGAACGCCCGCCAGAGCGCCAGCAGGCCGCCGACCAGGCGCACGCACAGTGGAAAGACGTGGACTCCGACTTCGCCGCGCTGGTCAACCTGTGGCGTGGTTTTGAGGAACAGCGCCAGGCATTGACCGCCAACCCGCTGCGCAACTGGTGCCGCAAGCACTTCCTGAACTACTTGCGCCTGCGTGAGTGGCGCGATGCCCATCGTCAGCTGGCGCTGATCTGCCGCGACCTGCAGTTGACGGTGAACAAGGAACCGACCGACTACCAGAAGCTGCACAAGGCGATCCTTAGCGGGCTGCTCAGCCAGATCGGCCAGAAGACCGAAGAAGGCGACTACCAAGGGGCCCGCCAGCGGCGCTTCTGGGTGCATCCGTCGTCGGGCCTGGGGCGCAAGCGCCCGCAGTGGGTAATGGCTGCCGAGCTGGTCGAAACCACCAAGCTTTATGCACGCATGGTGGCCAAGATCGAACCGGACTGGATCGAGCCGCTGGCCGGTCACCTGATCAAGAAGAACCACTTCGAGCCGCACTGGGAGAAGAAGCGCGGGCAGGTGGTGGCCTATGAGCAGATCACCCTCTACGGGCTGATTCTGGTCGGCCGTCGGCCTGTGCATTACGGCCCGATCGACCCGGTCACCTCACGCGAGCTGTTCATCCGTGAAGGCCTGGTGGGCGGCGAGATTCAGTCACGGGCCAAGTGCCTGGCGGCCAACAAACGCCTGCTTGAAGAGCTCGACGAGCTGGAGGCCAAGGCTCGTCGGCGCGACATCCTGGCTGACGAAGAAACGCTTTATGCCTTCTACGAAGCGCGTCTGCCGGCGGAAATCCATCAGACCGCGACCTTCGACAGCTGGTACCGCATGGGCAGCCAGAAGGACGCCAACCTGTTGATCATGCGCGAGGAAGACGTGCTGGCCCGTGAGGCTAGCGAAGTGACCGCCGCGCAGTACCCTGACAGCCTGCAAGTGGGCGAGCTGCGCCTGCCGCTGAGTTACCACTTCGAGCCCGGCCACCCCCGCGATGGCGTTACCGTGCGGGTGCCGGCGCCGCTGCTGCCAAGCTTGCCGGGCGAGCGCCTGGAATGGTTGGTGCCAGGCCTGCTGGAAGCCAAGTGCGTGGCGCTGGTGCGCAACCTGCCCAAGGCCCTGCGCAAGAACTTCGTACCGGTGCCGGACTTCGTCAAGGCGTCGCTGGCGCGCATGACCTTCGGCCAAGGGGCACTGCCGCAGGCCCTGGGCCAGGAGCTGTTGCGCATGACCGGTGCGCGCGTGCCGGACGAGGCCTGGGACGAATCGGTCAACTTGGTCGAAGGCCATCTGCGCATGAACATCGAGGTGGTCGATGGCCAGGGCAAGTTCCTGGGCGAAGGCCGTGACCTGGCCGAACTGACCGCGCGCTTTGCTGCCGCCAGTCAGGCTGCCCTGGCCGTGCCGCGTGATGCGAAAAGCGAACAGCCGGTGCAGGCCAAGGCCTTCAGCGAAGTGAAGCAGACCGCTCAGCAGAAGATCGCCGGCCTGTCGATGACCGTGTACCCGGCGCTGGTGGAAGACAACGGCACTGTACGTGAAGGGCGCTTCTCGACCCAGGCCGAAGCCGAGTTCCAACACCGCCGAGCATTGCAACGGCTGTTGTTGCAGCAATTGGCCGAGCCGGCCAAGTTTCTGCGTGGCAAGCTGCCGGGGCTGACTGAACTGGGCCTGCTGTACCGTGAATTGGGCCGGGTCGAGGCGCTGGTCGAAGACATTCTGCTGGCCAGCCTGGACAGTTGCATCCTCGAAGGCGAGCAACCGTTGCCACGTGATGGTGCGGCCTTGGCCGGGCTGGCCGAGCGTAAGCGCGGTAGCTGGGCCGAGCATGCCGAGCGCCTGGCACGCCAGACGCTGGAGGTGTTGAAACTGTGGCATGGCCTGCAGAAGCGCTTCAAGGGCAAGATCGACCTGAGCCAGGCGGTGGCACTGAACGACATCAAGCAGCAGTTGGGCAACCTGGTTTACCCGGGCTTCGTGCGCGAAACGCCAGGGGCCTGGTTCAAGGAACTGCCGCGTTACCTCAAGGCGGTGGAGCTGCGCCTGGAGAAGCTGGGGTCGCAAGTGCAGAAGGACCGGGTGTGGAGCGGTGAGCTGGCCAACCTGTGGGCGCAGTACAAGGCCCGTGCCGACAAGCATGCCCAGGAAGGCAAGCGCGATGAGCAACTGGCCTTGTACCGCTGGTGGCTGGAGGAATATCGGGTGTCGCTGTTTGCCCAGCAGCTGGGGACCAAGGTGCCGATTTCCGACAAAAGATTGAGCAAACAATGGAGTCAGGTGGAAGGCTAAACTTCCACAGTTGTGGCAATATTGATGCAATTTGGGGCCGCTTTGCGGCCCTTCGCGGGCACGCCCGCTCCCACAGGTACAGCAGTGTTCTCGGGGGCGACGCGATCCTTGTAGGAGCGGGCTTGCCCGCGAACGAGGGCGCAGCCCTCGCCTTTAAATTGGTACTAAAGTGCCATTATCCTGTCATGTTTCCAGCCAGCGCCCTGTGGCGATGGCCTTTGACCAGAGGAACGACCGTGCATAACGTCGTGATCAGCGGCACCGGCCTGTACACCCCGGCCCAGAGCATTTCCAACGAAGAACTGGTGGCCTCCTTCAACGCCTGGTCGCAGCAATTCAACCAGGACAACGCCGCCGCCATCGAGCGTGGTGAAGTCGAAGCGGCGCCGCTGTCCGATGCGGCATTCATCGAAAAGGCCTCCGGCATCAAAAGCCGCTTTGTCATGGACAAGGCCGGTATCCTCGACCCGCAGCGTATGAAGCCACGCCTGCCAGAGCGCAGCAACGATGAGCCGTCGGTGCTCTGCGAAATGGCCGTGGCTGCTGCCCGCCAGGCCCTGGAGCGCGCTGGGCGCACCGCTGCCGATGTCGACGGGGTGATCGTCGCCTGCTCCAACCTGCAGCGCCCGTACCCGGCCATTGCCATCGAGGTGCAGCAGGCGCTGGGTATCCAGGGCTTTGCCTTCGACATGAACGTGGCGTGTTCGTCGGCCACCTTCGGCATCCAGACCGCCGCCAATAGCGTGGCCCTGGGCCAGGCCCGGGCAGTGCTGATGGTCAACCCGGAGGTGTGCACCGGCCACCTGAACTTCCGTGACCGTGACAGCCATTTCATTTTCGGTGATGCCGCCACCGCGGTACTGATCGAGCGTGCCGACCAGGCCACCTCGGCGCACCAGTTCGACATCGTCAGCAGCAAGCTGTGGACCGAGTTCTCCAACAACATCCGCAACAACTTCGGTTTCCTCAACCGTGCGGCGGAGGAGGGCGAAGGCGCAGCAGACAAGCTGTTCATCCAGGAAGGCCGCAAGGTGTTCCGCGAGGTGTGCCCGAAAGTGGCCGAGCTGATCGGTGAGCACCTGCAGGAAAACGGCCTGCAACCGAGCGATGTGAAGCGTTTCTGGCTGCACCAGGCCAACCTCAGCATGAACCACCTGATCGTCAAGAAACTGCTGGGACGTGAAGTGGCCGAGCAAGATGCACCGGTGATTCTGGACCGTTACGCCAATACCAGTTCGGCCGGGTCGGTGATTGCCTTCCACCTGTACCAGGATGACCTGCCCAAGGGCTCGCTGGGTGTGTTGAGCTCGTTTGGTGCGGGGTATTCGATTGGTAGCGTGATTCTGCGCAAGCGCTGATTGCTTGGGGCCGCTTTGCGGCCTATTCGCAGCACAGTTTCACAGGCAAAAAAAAGCGGGAAACGCCGGATGGGGTCGGCGTTTCCCGCTTCAGGTGAAGCAGAGGCGTTTGCAGCTTAGAACTTGGCTTCCAGGTCTACCTGCAGGGTGTCTACGTCAGCATCGCTGTTCGGCAGGTTGGAGTAGTCGGTCTTGGCCATCATGTAGGCCGCGCCCAGGGCGAAGTTCTTGTCGATTTCGTAACCCACTTTGAACTTGTGGCCACGGGAACCGGTGAAACCGTTGCCGAAGTCAGAGTCGGTGAACAGGCTGACGACACCGTTGCGCTGCACGTCGCGGTAGTTGTAGTCCAGGCTCCAGGCACCGATCTTGCTCTTCAGGCCGGCCAGCCATGCCTTGTCCTTGCCATCGGTGCTTTCGGTGTTCTTGACGAACTGGCCGTAAGCCGACAGAGGGATGGCGAAGCCGGTAAAGTCGACCTGGCCGAAGCCTTCCACCAGGTTGAATTCGTCGGTAGTGTTGCCCAGCGAGCGCAAGGCTGCCGAGGCCTTGTCGTTGTCGTAGCCGTAGATGCTGCCACCAACGGTAACCTTGACGGTATCCGCCGCGTTGAACTTGGTACCCAGCTGGGCCGCATACAGCTGTGCGTCGTGCTTGAACTGCACGCCGTCGCCGTCGACGTTGTCCTTCAGGTTGTAGTGGCCGATGCTGCCGAACACTTCGGCCGGGCCGAGGTTGGTCTTGTAGGTGGCGGCCACACCTTCCGGGTTGATGTCGCTGTCCCAGATGATGTCGCCCATGCTCACCCATGGCTGCATCATCTTGCCGCCGATCAGGTGCAGGTTCGGCACGGCGGTCGGGTGCCAGTCGAGGTAGGCCAGGTCGACCCACAGCGATTTCTTCTCGAAGTAGTTGTCCAGGCTCTGGTTGGTCGAGCGGGCGTCGGCGCTGCTGCCGGTGGCCACACGCACACCGGCGTCGACCTGCGGGTTGATCTCGCTGTAGAAGCCGACACGGGCACGTACGCGCTCACGGTCCTGGTTACCACTGCGGGAGATCGGGTTGTCGACGTTGACGTCTTCGTAGCGCAGGCGCACGTCACCCTTGATCTGGGTCTTGGCGGCCCATGCCACTTTTTGTTCAAAGGAGCTCATACGTTCGGACTGAGCTTTCTGGTCGGCCTTTTCCTTGGTTTCTTTTGCCAGGTCGCCCTGCAGTTCGTTGTACTGCGCCTGGTTGATCGAGCCATTGGCGCGGAGCATTTCGAGCAGCTTGGCGTCGACAGCAGCACTGGCCGGGGCGCTCAGAGCCAGCATCATGCCGGTGAGGCTCACTCCGGTAAGTGTAGAAACAAGACGCATAAGGTTCTCCCTACTGAAAAAAATGGGGGAGGCTCAAGCGCCTGCCCCTGCGTTGGCATGTCTTCGGAAAGGGCCTGAATAGACAGGTTCTGGGGTTCCGGAAAACAGGCGCAAGTATTGCGGGGGGCAATGACAGATTAATGTCTAATTAGTGGCACTGTTGTTAAGTAATTGAGAATAAAAGGATCAGCCTGGCGATCGTCATTTGAGTGGCGGGCATTCCTTGGGGATACTGAAGGCCTTCAGACAGCGAGCCGAAACCGTGACCAGCCTGTACAGCCTTGCCCATTTACGTGATCTTCCGGCGGCCACCTGGGATGCCCTGGTGCCGGCTGGTCAACCGTTCCTGCGCCATGCGTTTCTCAGTGCCATGGAGGACAGCGGCAGCGTGGCGCGCAACACCGGCTGGGCCGCCGAGCACCTGGTGCTGGAGCGTGACGGGCAGGTAAGGGCGCTGTTGCCGGCGTACCGCAAGTGGCACTCGTTTGGCGAGTACGTGTTCGATCATGGCTGGGCCGATGCCTGTGAGCGGGCCGGCATCGCCTACTACCCCAAGTTGCTCGGCGCGGTGCCGTTCAGCCCGGTCAGCGGGCCACGCCTGCTGGCGGCTGACCCGGCTGACGGCTTGCTGATGCTGCAGGCCCTGCCGGAGTATCTGGGCAAGGGCGGGCTATCCGGTGCGCACATCAATTTCACCGACCCGGCACTGGATGCGCAGCTGGCTGGCTTGCCTGGCTGGATGGAACGCCTGGGTTGCCAGTTTCACTGGCAAAACAGAGGGTATCGCGACTTCCAGGACTTTCTCGACAGCCTCAGCTCACGCAAGCGCAAACAGATGCGCAAGGAGCGCGAGCAGGTGGCGGGGCAGGGCATCGACTTTCGCTGGTACCGCGGCGATGAGCTGGACGAGGCGCAGTGGGATTTCGTCTTCCTGTGTTATGCCAACACCTATGCGGTGCGCCGCCGTGCACCTTACCTCACCCGCGATTTTTTCAGCCTGCTGGCCGAGCGCATGCCAGAGGCCGTGCGTGTGGTAATGGCGCGCCAGGGCGGGCGTGATGTGGCGATGGCCTTGAGCCTGGTAGGTGGCGACAGCCTGTTCGGCCGTTACTGGGGCTGCCTGGATGAGTTCGACCGGCTGCATTTCGAGACGTGTTTCTACCAGGGCATGGACTTTGCCATTGCCGAGGGCTATCAGCGTTTCGATGCCGGGGCACAGGGTGAGCACAAGCTGATTCGCGGGTTCGAGCCGGTGTTGACGCGCTCCTGGCATTACCTGCTGCACCCAGGACTACGGCGGGCGGTGGAGGAATTTCTGCAGCAGGAGCGGGAAGGGGTGAAGGGGTATGCCGAGGAGGCCAGGGAGATGTTGCCCTATCGTCGGGACTGAGTTGTTTCAGGCTGTCACCCATCCTGTGGGAGCCTAATCGACCCCGACAAAGCCCCCGGTCTGGTGGTGCCACAAGCGGGCATACAAGCCTTGTTGCTCCAGTAGCTCACTGTGGCTGCCACTTTCGACAATCCGCCCCTTGTCCAGCACCACCAGCCTATCCATGCGGGCAATGGTCGACAGCCGGTGGGCGATGGCAATCACTGTCTTGCCCTGCATCAGCGTCTCCAGGCTTTCCTGAATCGCTGCCTCCACTTCCGAGTCCAGCGCCGACGTGGCTTCGTCCATGATCAGGATCGGCGCATTCTTCAACAGCACCCGGGCGATGGCGATGCGCTGGCGCTGGCCACCCGACAACTTGACCCCGCGTTCACCTACATGGGCATCGAAGCCGGTGCGCCCCTGGGCGTCCGACAGCTGCGGGATGAACTCGTCGGCGCGGGCACGACGCACGGCTTCGAGCAACTCGGCCTCGCTGGCGCCGGGGCGGCCATATAGCAGGTTGTCGCGGATCGAGCGGTGCAGCAACGAGGTGTCCTGGGTGATCATGCCAATTTGTGCGCGCAGGCTGGCCTGGCTCACTTGAGCAATGTCCTGGCCATCGATGAGGATGCGCCCACCCTGCACGTCGTACAGGCGCAGCAGCAGGTTGACCAGGGTCGACTTGCCCGCCCCGGACGGGCCGATCAAGCCGATTTTCTCGCCTGGGCGAATGTTCAGGTCAAGCCCTTCGATAACGTAGGCGGCTTTGCCGTAGTGGAAATCGACGTCCTCGAATCGCACCGCGCCTCGGCTGACCTTGAGTGCCGGCGCATTGGGCAGGTCGGTGACCGTGACTGGCTGGGCGATGGTCTGCAGGCCGTCCTGGACCATGCCGATGTTCTCGAAGATGCCGTTGACCACCCACATGATCCAGCCCGACATGTTGACGATACGGATCACCAGGCCGGTGGCCAGGGCGATGGCGCCGACCGTGATCATTGATTGGCTCCACAGCCACAGCGCAAGCCCCGTGGTGGTGACCACCAGCAGGCCATTGAGGGTGGTGATGACCACGTCCATGCTGGTGACCACGCGCGATGCAAGCTGGGTTTTTTCGGTCTGTTCGCGGATCGCTTCGCGTGCGTATTGCTGTTCGTAATCGGTGTGGGCGAACAGCTTCAGGGTGGCGATGTTGGTGTAGCCATCGACGATGCGCCCCATCAGCTTGGAACGGGCGTCGGAGGAGATCACCGAGCGTTCCTTGACCCTTGGCACGAAGTAGAAGAGCGCGGCGATGTAGCCGACGATCCACAGCAGCAGCGGCAGCATCAGGCGCCAGTCGGCCTCGGCGAACAGCACCAGCGAGGTGATGGCGTAGATCAGCACGTGCCACAGCGCGTCCACGGCCTGCACAGCGGAGTCGCGCAGGGAGTTGCCGGTCTGCATGATGCGCTGGGCGATGCGCCCGGCAAAGTCGCTTTGGAAGAAGTTCAGGCTCTGCTTGAGCACGTAGGTGTGGTTTTGCCAGCGGATCAGGCTGGTCATGCCGGGGTTGATGGTCTGGTGCACCAGCAGGTCGTGCAGGCCGAAAAACACCGGCCGCAGCAGCAGGATCACCACCAGCATCCAGATCAGCTCGCCACTGTGCTCGCTGAAGAAGTTGGCATTGGGCGTGCCCTGGGCCAGGTCGATGATGCGGCTGAGGTAGCTGAACATCGCCACCTCGATCAGGGAGGCGAACAGGCCGACCACCAGCAGGGCCAGGAAGCTAGGCCACACCTGGCGCAGGTAATACAGGTAGAACGGCCACACGGTAGTCGGCGGTGACTCGCTGGGGGCTTCGCGAAAAATGTCGATCAGTTGCTCGAAACGGCGGTACAGCATGGGTAACGGCACTCCTGTTCCATCCTGCCCTCAGGCGGTTTCACGTCCCTGTGAAGCCTGCGGTCAGTCGATGCGTTTGGCCGACTTGATGTACACCGGGTCCGCCGGTACATCGCGCATGCCTTTCTTGATGGTGGTCGGCGAATTGACGATCTGGTCGACCACTTCCATGCCCTTGGTCACCTTGCCGAATACGGCGTAGCCACGGTCACGCCCTGGGTTGAGGAAATCGTTGTCGGCCACGTTGATGAAGAACTGGCTGGTGGCGGAGTTCGGGTCCGAGGTGCGCGCCATCGACAGGGTGCCACGGGTGTTCAGCAGGCCATTGCTGGCTTCGTTCTTGATCGGGTCGTTGGTGTTCTTCTGCACCATCTGGTCAGTGAAGCCGCCGCCCTGCACCATGAAGCCCGGGATCACCCGGTGGAAAATCGTGTTGTTGTAGAAACCGCTGTCGACGTATTGCAGGAAATTCTTCGTGCTGACCGGTGCCTTCTCGGCGTTCAGCTCGATTTCGACCTGGCCGAAGCTGGTGTCCAGCAGAACGTGCGGGGTCTTGTCAGAGGCCATGACGCTGGTGGCGAAGGCGACCGAACAGGCGGTGAGCAGGAGTTTTTTCAGCATGGGCTCAAAGATCCTTGAGAGGTGGAGGCGGCTGCGAGGAACTGCAGCAGGGTCTGGTTGAAGACCTCGGGTTGATCGAGGGGTGTAGCGTGCCGGGAATCGTCGACGACGACCAGCCTGGCATTGGGCATAAGGGCGACGTAGCGTTCTTTCAGTTGTATCGGGGTGTAATCGTGGTCGGCGGCGATGACCAGGGTAGGACAGTGGATCTGCCCGATGCGTTCCTGCACGCCCCAGTCGACAATGGCGTCGAAACTCTTGAGGTAGGCGCGTTTGTCATTGCGTGCCCAGCGCTGGGCCATCGTCTGCCGCAGGTTTGCTTGTCGGGGCATGGGGAACAGCCGCTCGGCCAGGCCCTTGCCAACGGTTTCGACACTCAGGACACGCGCCAGGCCCCAGCGCTTGAACCACCATACCCAGTCACTGCGGGTGCGGCGCTTGACCTCGGGGGCACTGTTGACGATGCACAAGCTGCGCAGCCATTGCGGGTGGTCGACGGCAAACTGGAAGCCGATCATGCCACCCATGGACAGGCCGACGAAGTGTACGGGGCCTGTGTGCAGGTGTTCGAGCAAGGCCAGCAGGTCGGCACTGAAGGTGGCGATCTGGTAACCGTCGCGGGGTTTGTCGGAACGGCCGTGGCCACGGATGTCCATGAGGATTACCCGGTAGTGGCGGCTGAGCGCCGGCACCTGCAACTCCCAGTCCTGGCAGCTTGAGCCCAGACCGTGCAGCAACACCAGGGGTTCGCCCTGGCCATATTCCTCGTAATGCAGTGCGCATCCTTCGTGTTCGAAATAGGCCATGGGCGCGGTCCTCTCAAGCTTGTGGGGGGGCTGCGAAGGGCACGTCCAGTGGCGCGGTGTCGAAATTGCGCAGCAGGTCGATGAGAATCTGCGTAGCCGGGCCCAGGGTCTTCTCTTTGCTCGAATAAAGGTAGAACAGCGGGTGACGGCTGCCACCCTGATCTAGCGGTAAAGGCTTGAGCACGCCTTCGCGCAGTTCACGCTCGATCATGTGCCGGGGCAGCCAGGCAAAGCCCAGGCCGCTGCTGACGAAGGTGGCAGCGGTGCCCAGGCTGCCGACGGTCCAGCGTTGTTCGGCACCCAGCCAGCCGACGTCGCGTGGCTGGGCGCGGCCGGAGTCGCGGATCACCACCTGCAGTTGGCTTTCCAGGTCCTGGAAGGTCAGTTCGCGGCCCAGGCGGTGCAGGCTGTGTTCGGGGTGAGCGACGGCGACAAACTCGACCGCGCTCAGTTCGGCGCCCAGGTAGCCGCCGATGCTGTAACTGCTGATGGCCAGGTCGGCGATGCCTTCGTGCATCACTTCTTCCACGCCAGACAGCACTTCTTCACGCAGGCGCACCCGGCAGCCGCGGCTCTGTGGCATGAATGCGGCCAGCGCGCGCACCAGGCGGGCACTGGGGTAGGCGGCATCGACCACCAGGCGCACTTCGGCTTCCCAGCCCTGTTCCATGTGGTGGGCAAGGTCTTCGAGCTGGCTGGCCTGCTTGACCAGGTGGCGCGAGCGGCGCAGCAGCACATTGCCGGCCTCGGTCAGCACCGCCTTGCGGCCATCGATGCGCAACAGCGGCACACCCAGTTGCTCTTGCATGCGGGCCACGGTGTAGCTGACCGAGGACTGCGAGCGGTGCAACGCCTCGGCGGCCTGGGCAAACCCGCCGTGATCGACCACTGCTTGCAGGGTTCGCCACTGGTCTAGGGTTACGCGCGGCGCTTTCATCTTTCGCTCCTGTTGTCCTAAGCTGCGCTCTTTCAAGGAGAGCGGCCGATGAAGAAATGTTGTGCGGCAATACTGATGTGCCTGCCCCTCGCGGCCATGGCGTACCCCATCGATGTGGAGAAAGAGCTGACCGGGGTCAAGCTCGACTACACCGCCTATGACACGGCCTACGACATCGGCGCCATCACCCTCAACAACTATGGGCAGGTCCCGGCGGCGTGCAAGGTGACCTTTCGCAATGGCCCGGAGGCACCGCGCGTGCGACGGGTGAACGTACCGGCCGGTAAAAGCGTCGATGTCACCGCCAAATTCAATCGGCAGATCATCAAGCTGCGGATCGCCTTGAGCTGCAGCGCGGAACAAACTGATTAATCGATTGATTGAACCCACTTTTTACGCTTTTTTATCGATAGGTCAAGCCTTAATCTCACCTCCATCGAATCGCAACCCTATTTGCCGATGGAGGCACCCCATGTCCCGCGTACTGATCATCGAAAGCAGCGCCCGCCAGCAGGATTCCGTTTCCCGTCAGCTGACCGCTGATTTCATCCAGCAATGGCAGGCTGCTCACCCGGCCGATCAGATCACGGTGCGCGACCTGGCGGTCAACCCGGTGCCGCATCTGGATGCCAACCTGCTGGGTGGCTGGATGAAACCCGAAGAACAGCGCAGCGCCGCCGAATTGGATGCCCTGGCCCGATCCAACGAATTGACCGATGAGTTGCTGGCAGCCGACGTGCTGGTGATGGCCGCACCGATGTACAACTTCACCATCCCCAGCACCCTCAAGGCCTGGTTGGACCATGTGCTGCGCGCCGGCATCACCTTCAAGTACACGCCTACTGGCCCACAAGGCCTGCTGACCGGCAAGCGCGCCATCGTCCTGACTGCCCGCGGCGGTATCCATGCCGGTGCCAGCAGCGACCACCAGGAACCGTACCTGCGCCAGGTGATGGCCTTCATCGGTATTCATGATGTCGACTTCATCCATGCCGAAGGCCTGAACATGAGCGGCGAATTCCACGAGAAGGGCCTCAACCAGGCCAAGGCCAAGCTGGCGGCGGTAGCCTGAGATTCACTGAATTCCCAACCCTGACACCTGTTGTTGCTCCTTTGGGTGTATCTGCCCGGCCTGCATGGCCGGGTTTTTTTTGCCCGGCATTTTGTGCAGGCCAGTGCAGCCCCTACATTCCTCATGGTTGAACTCATTTGCCGCAACCCGCTAAGGTCGCGGCCTTGATTCACGAGAGGCAACCATGGGCTACCTGATAATCGTCGCGCTGATCCAGGCGTTTTCCTTCAGCCTGATCGGCGAGTACCTGGCCGGGCACGTCGACAGCTACTTCGCTGTGCTCGCACGGGTACTGTTGGCGGGCCTCGTGTTCCTGCCGCTGACCCGCTGGCGCCAGGTCGAGCCGCGCTTCATGCGCTCGATGCTGCTGATCGGCGCGCTGCAGTACGGCATCACCTACGTCTGCCTGTACCTGAGCTTCCGCGTGCTCACGGTGCCAGAGGTGCTGCTGTTCACCATTCTCACGCCGTTGCATGTGACCCTGATCGAAGACGCCATGAACCGGCGCTTCAACCCTTGGGCGCTGCTGGCCGCGCTGGTTGCGGTGGCGGGCGCCGGGGTGATCCGCTTCGACAGCATCAGCGGCGAGTTCTTCATCGGCTTCCTGTTGCTGCAGCTGGCCAACTTCACCTATGCCGCCGGCCAGGTGCTGTACCGCCACCTGGTTGCGCGCTACCCCAGCGACCTACCGCATTACGCCCGCTTTGGCTATTTCTACCTCGGCGCCTTGCTGGTGGTGCTACCGGCCTTTTTGTTGTTCGGCAACACGCAACACCTGCCGAGCACCGATGTGCAATGGCTGGTGCTGCTGTTCCTGGGCCTGTGCCCGACCGCGCTGGGGCTGTACTGGTGGAACAAGGGCGCATGCCTGGTTTCTGGCGGCACACTGGCGGTGATGAACAACCTGCATGTGCCGGTCGGGCTGCTGCTGAACCTGCTGATCTGGAACCAGCACGAGCCGCTGGGGCGGCTGTTCATCGGCGGCGGGATCATCCTGGCGTCGGTGTGGCTGAGCCGCCTGGGTGGCCGTGCGCAGGCGCCGATGGCCGGCAAGGCCTGACATGCACACCATCTTCGTCATCGTCGCACCGATTTTCGCCTTGATTCTGGTCGGCTACTTGTGCCGCAAAACCAACAAGCTGGGCGACAAGGCCGCCGCCGAAATCAACAAGATGGTGGTCTGGCTGTGCCTGCCGGCGTTGCTGTTCAAGGTGACGGCCACTGCCACCTGGAGCGAGATCTGGCACCCGGGGTTCATCGCAGCCTTCGGCGCGGGGGCCCTGGCCATGTTCGTGATCACCCTGCTGTGGCGCTTGACCAGTGGCCATGGCCTGGTAGCGTCGAGCATCGACGGGCTCAGTGCCGGGTATGCCAACACCGGCTATATAGGCATCCCGTTGTGCCTGCTGCTGTTCGGCCAGGCGGGCTTGCAGCCGGCGCTGATCTCCTCTTTGATCGTGGTGTGCCTGGTGTTTGCCATTTCCCTGACGCTGATCGAGGTCGGGCTGCAGGAAGAACGGCAAATCGGCCGCGCCATCGTGGTGGTTGGCAAGGCGTTGGCGAAGAATCCGTTGGTGATCTCGCCATTGGCGGGGGCGGCCTGGGCGGTGTCTGGCTGGGGATTGGCAGAGCCGGTGATGCATTTTCTCGACATGCTGGCGTTGGCGACCACGCCGTGCGCGCTGGTGTCGTTGGGCGCCTTCCTGGCCGAAAAGCGCTCAGGTGCGCAGGCCAGCCCATGGCCGCTGGTGGTCATGAAACTGGTGGGGCAGCCGGCGCTGACCTGGGTGCTGGCGTACAAGGTGTTCAGCCTGCCGAGCATGTGGGCGGCTTCGGCGGTGCTGCTGGCAGCGCTGCCGACCGGGACCGGCCCGTTCATGCTGGCGGAGTATTACAACCGTGAGGCGGGGCTGATTTCGCGCACGATCCTGCTGTCGACGGTGGCGTCGCTGGTGACCTTGACCGGGTTGCTGTACCTGCTGGGGTATGCGGGGTAGCGGCTGCTGTACTATGGCCGCGCGGCGCAGGCTGTGATAATGGGGGCAATCACAGGGGCCTTATCATGCTGACCATCTCCAACAATGTGCATCTGCCGGATGCCGACATCGAACTGACCTACATCCGTGCGCAAGGCGCGGGTGGGCAGAATGTCAACAAGGTGTCCAGCGCCGTGCACCTGCGCTTCGACATTCCGGCCTCGTCACTGCCCGAGTTCTACAAGGAACGGCTGTTGGCGCTGCGTGACAATCGCATCACCGGCGACGGCGTGTTGATCATCAAGGCCCAACAGTACCGCACCCAGGACCAAAACCGCGCTGACGCCCTGGCGCGTCTTGCCGAGTTGATCATCGCGGCCGCCAAGACCGAGAAGAAACGCCGCCCCACCAAGCCCACCCTCGGCTCGAAGACCCGCCGCCTTGAAGGGAAAGCCAGGCGGAGCACTGTCAAGGCGGGCAGGGGCAAGGTGGATTTCTAGTGCAGCCCCGGTAATCTCAAGCCTCGCTCAGCTGTTCCAGGCGATGCTGGACAGGCTCTTGCGCCAAACGCCCGCTCAACCCCACCCGCATGTCATTGCCGCTCGGCTGCTGATACAGGCTCAAGCCGAACTCTGGCAACACCGCCAGCAGGTAGTCGAAGATATCCCCCTGGATCCGCTCATACTCCGCCCATGCCGTGGTGGTGGTGAAGCAGTAGATTTCCAGCGGCACGCCTTCGGCGGTGGTCTGCATCTGCCGCACCATGCAGGTCATGTGCGGGTGAACGTTGGGGTGGTTCTTCAGGTAAGCCAGGGCAAACGCGCGGAAGGTGCCGATGTTGGTCAGCTTGCGGCGATTGGCCGACAGCTCGGCGACAGGCCCCAGGGCTTCGTTCCAGGTCTGCAGCTCCTGGCGCTTGCCTGCCAGGTAATCGCCAAGCAGCTGAACCTGGCTCAGGCGCTGTTCCTCTTCGCGGGTAAGGAAGCGCACGCCGGCGGCATCGATGAACAGGCTGCGTTTGATTCGCCGGCCCCCGGATTGCTGCATGCCGCGATAGTTGCGGAACGACTCGCTCATCAGGCGCCAGGTGGGGATGGATACGATGGTCTTGTCGAAGTTCTGCACCTTCACCGTGTGCAGGGTGATATCCACCACGTCACCATCGGCACCTACCTGCGGCATTTCGATCCAGTCACCCACATGCAGCATGTCGTTACTGGTCAACTGCACGCTGGCGACAAACGACAGCAGGGTGTCCTTGTACACCAACAGCAGCACCGCCGACATGGCACCCAGACCCGACAGCAGCAGCAACGGCGAACGGTCGATCAGGGTGGCGACGATGACGATCGAGGCGAAGATCCACAACATCATCTTGGCCAGTTGCACGTAGCCCTTGATCGAGCGGGTGCGGGCGTGTTCGGTGCGAGCATAGATGTCGAGCAGGGCATCCAGCAGGCACGACAGCGCCATGGTCATGAACAGCAGGGTAAACGCCAGGGCGACATTGCCGAGGAAGTGCTGGGCGGTATCTGACAGCTCCGGCACCAGCTTTAGGCCGAACTGCAGTACCAGCGACGGGGTGGTTTGCGCCAGGCGGTGGAACACCTTGTTGTGGCGCAGGTCGTCCAGCCACTTCAGCGCTGGCTGGCGGGCCAGCAGGCGCGCGCCGTGCAGCATGAGGAAGCGCGCCAGGCGGCCGACCACCAGAGAAATCAGCAGCAACACCGCCAAGCCGATGGCAGCGTGCAACATGGGATGTTGGTCGAGGGTGCCCCACAGGTCGAGGGAGTCACGCCAGATTCTTTGTATATCCATGGGCTTGCGTACAGTCTTGTTGCGAAACGAAGCATCATTAGAGCGCGGATGGCGACAAAGTTGCCAAAAGAAATTCGGCTAAGGCGGCAGAAAACGTTACCCTATGCAACTGAATTTCCCGCACTTGCCTGAGGTTACCTCCGTGTTCTCCCAATTCGCCCTGCATGAACGCCTGCTTAAAGCCGTGGCCGAGCTTAAATTTGTCGAGCCAACCCCGGTGCAGGCCGCGGCCATCCCCCTGGCCCTGCAAGGGCGTGACCTGCGCGTGACCGCGCAGACCGGCAGCGGCAAGACCGCGGCTTTCGTGCTGCCGCTGCTCAACCGTCTGGTCGACCTGAGCGGCCCGCGTGTCGAAATCCGCGCGCTGATCCTGCTGCCGACCCGCGAACTGGCCCAGCAAACCCTCAAGCAGGTACAGCTGTTCTCGCAGTTCACCTACATCAAGTCGGGCCTGGTCACCGGCGGCGAAGACTTCAAGGAACAGGCCGCCATGCTGCGCAAAGTGCCGGACGTGCTGATCGGCACCCCGGGCCGCCTGCTTGAGCAACTGAATGCCGGCAACCTCGACCTGTCCCATGTGAAGGTGCTGATCCTCGACGAAGCCGACCGCATGCTCGACATGGGCTTTGCCGAAGACATGGAGCGCCTGTGCAAGGAGTGCGAGAACCGCGAGCAGACCCTGCTGTTCTCCGCCACTACCGGTGGCGCGGCCCTGCGCGACATCATCGGCAAAGTGCTGAAAGACCCTGAGCACCTGATGCTCAACAGTGTTTCGCAACTGGCCGAAGGCACCCGCCAGCAGATCATCACCGCCGACCACGACCAGCACAAAGAGCAGATCGCCCAGTGGCTGCTGGCCAACGAAACCTTCGACAAGGCGATTATCTTCACCAACACCCGCGCCATGGCCGACCGCATCTACGGTCACCTGGTGGCCAAGGACGTGAAAGCCTTCGTGCTGCATGGCGAGAAAGACCAGAAGGACCGCAAGCTGGCCATCGAGCGCTTCAAACAGGGCAGCTCCAAGGTACTGGTAGCCACCGACGTGGCAGCCCGTGGCCTGGACATCGACGGCCTGGACCTGGTGATCAACTTCGACATGCCACGCAGCGGTGACGAGTACGTACACCGTGTGGGCCGCACTGGCCGTGCCGGTGGTGAAGGCCTGGCGATCTCGCTGATCACCCACAACGACTGGAACCTGATGTCGAGCATCGAGCGCTACCTCAAGCAGCAGTTCGAGCGCCGGGTGATCAAGGAAGTGAAGGGCACTTACAGCGGGCCGAAGAAGGTCAAGGCTTCGGGCAAGGCTGTTGGGGCCAAGAAGAAGAAAGTTGACAAGAAGACCGGTGACAAGAAGGCTGCCGCCAAGCGCAAGCCAACCGCCAAGCCGAGGGCCAACGCACCGCTGGCCAGCGCTGATGGCCTGGCGCCGCTCAAGAAGCGTAAGCCTGCTGCCGAGTAACATTCTCAAACAGTGTTGTCTTCTTCGCGGGCACACCCGCTCCCACAGGGTCATCACAGATCTTAAAGGCTGTGTTGTACCTGTGGGGACGGGCTTGCCCGCGAAAACCTTGGCACAGGTGACAACTAGTCAGCCTTCTTTTCCGCCGTTTTCAATTCCTTGATCCGCTGATCGATCAGCTGACACTTGTCGGGCAAGTCTTTGCTCGCCGTCTCCAAATCCATCCCCTGAAGCTCGTCATTGATCTCCTTGGCCTTCTGTGGGTTCTGTTCGGTCAATTGCGTGACCAACCCGGCAAGCTCTTCACGTTTTTGCGTTGCTTCTTCCGGTGTGCAGGCCCAGGCGGGCAGGGCGCAGAGCAGGGCTGTGGCGCAGGCAATGGGCAGTAGCGGTTTCATCCTTTCTACCTCCAGCGGTGGCTATGCGCGGTGGAGGGCTAAAGGGGCGTGGTAGTTCAGCGTTAACGACCGATGGCGGAAACAGTCACTCAGCCAGCAAGGTGGGGGCGCGCCGTCATGTCTATGCCTAATGCCTTCATTACGGTCAGGAACGACTTCAGGGTCGGGTTGCCGTGCTCGCTGAAAGAGCGGTAGAGCTGTTCGCGAGACAGGCCAGTTTCTTTGGCCAGTTCGCTCATGCCCTTTGCACGGGCCACCACGCCAACCGCTTTGGCAACATAGCCGGCATCGCCAGTCTCAAGTGCGTCGGTCATGAACTGCGCGATTGCTTCGGGCGTTGTGAGGTACTCGGCGGGGTCGAATTCGGAAAAGGTTTCAGTCATTTTGCATCCTCCACGAACGCAGAATCTGGTGGGCTGCCTTGATGTCACGCTGTTGGCTGCTTTTGTCGCCGCCACATAACAGAATGACGAAAGTGTTGCCCGTCTGATGGAAGTACACCCGGTAGCCAGGCCCGTAGTGAATCCTGAGTTCACTGACGCCATGGCCAACCGGAGATACGTCGCCAGGTAAACCCTCCATTAACCGGTTGATCCGAGAAATGATGCGGGCTCTGGCGCTGCTGTCCCGCAGGCCGGTCACCCAATGTCTGAAACTGCTGGATTCGATTTTCTTCAACGAGTGAATGTAGTTTATAAACTACAGGCGGCAAGTCAGCAAATGGTTTCTGCCTGTTGCCGCCTAAGCGGCTTCTAGCAATGGCATTTCTTCCAGCGTTCATTTTTCGGAACACCGTCCTCACCGGCAGGTCCCAACCTGTGTACCCCTTCCGTCCACAGCAGGAGCCCATCACCATGAGCATCGCCTACGACTGGGACCTGATCGAACGCTTGCTGCACGAAGTGCAGAATGGCGCCGGTCACAGCTTCACGCCCCGCCCCTATGCCGAGCAGCACGCCGCCGCATTGGCCGCCAAGGGTGAGCCACTGGGCGACTTGGACCACCTGAAAACCCGCGCCTGCGAGTATGAAAAGCTGCTGTTCGAGCGTGGCTTTATCGAGAGCCGGCACGAAGACGACGGCGGCAATGGAGAAAACTTCGTGCTGACCGAACGCGGTTCGCGCTTGATGAGCCTGATCGACAGCAGCATCCCCGGCTTCGAGCACCCGCGCCAAGTGCTGGATGAGCAGGAAGATGCCTTGGACGAAGCGACGTTCGAACGGGTATCTGCGAAGGCACAGATTGCTTGATGTCGTTTTAAGGCTGGCAAGTGCGGCGCTGGAAACCCGATAATCGGTAGCTTCTGAACGCTGCCGAGCCTTGCCCATGCCCACGACGATCCCAGAGGCCCGCTTATGAGCGCGGTCCGCAAGAACCCAGACGCCTTTGCATTCCAGGTGATGCTGGGGCTGTGCCTGATCTGGGGTTGCCAGCAGGTGCTGATCAAGACTGCTGCTGTCGACATCGCCCCGGTGATGCAGGCTGCGCTGCGCAACGGTATCGCTGCCGTGCTGGTGGGCCTGATGCTGTGCTGGCGTGGCGGTTGGGAGCAGGTCGGCAGCACCTGGCGCGCCGGGCTGGTGGCAGGCGGGCTGTTCGGCGTGGAGTTCCTGTTCATTGCCGAGGGCCTGAAACTGACTTCGGCGGCGCATATGTCGGTGTTCCTCTATACCGCCCCCGTGTTTACCGCATTGGGCCTGCATTTCCGGCTGCCCAGCGAACGCTTGCGGCTGTTGCAGTGGTTGGGGATTCTACTGGCCTTCGGTGGAATTGCCATGGCGTTTGCAGGCGGCATGTCGTTCGAGCAGATGGATGGCCGAATGCTGCTGGGCGACGCCTTTGGCGTGATCGCCGGGCTGGCCTGGGGCGCGACCACGGTGGTGGTGCGCTGCTCACGGCTTTCGGAGGCGCCAGCCACCTTGACCCTGTTCTATCAGTTGGCGGTCGGTTTTGCCGGGCTGCTGCTGATTGCCCTGCTCAGCGGGCAGATCGGCGCAGTGTCGCTGACGCCGCTGGCGATGGGCAGCGTGCTGTTCCAAGGGATCGTGGTGTCGTTCATCAGCTACCTCACCTGGTTCTGGTTGCTGCGCAAATACCTGGCGTCGAACTTGGCGGTGTTTTCGTTCATTACCCCGCTGTTCGGGGTGACGTTTGGTGTATTGCTGCTAGATGAGCCACTGAGCGTGAATTTTGTGGTTGGGGCGTTGATGGTGCTGCTGGGGGTGATTCTGGTGAGTGCCGAGCCTTGGGTTAAGCAGCAGTTGCGGCGGTTTGTAGGGTAGTACGGGCCATTCGCACTAGCCCCCCGGCCACTACCAACCCGCCTGCAGCCAGCATCAGCGCCGGCTGCAGCCCGCCGCTGTAATGGCTGCTGAGCGCCGCAAGCAACGGCCCGCTCAACTGCCCCAGGGCAAAGCACGCGGTCAGCAGCCCGGCATTGCGCTGGGTGGCATGTGGTGCCAGCTCCCGCGAGCGCTGCATCACCAATTGCATGCAGGCCAGGAATGGCCCGCCGCACAGCACAACACCCAGCGCTAACCCAATGCCCCCGCCCATCAGGCAGGCCAGCACGCCCAGCCCTTGCAGCCACAGGGTGGCCGTCAGCCAGTTCGCGGTGCTACCGCCACGGCGCAGACTCACCAACAGCACACCCAACGCCGCCGCCAGGCCGAACGCCGGCCAGAACAGATCGGCCAGCCACTGCCCGCGAAATTGCTGATTGGCCATCTGTGACAGGAAGGTGGCCGGCAGGATGTAACCCACGCCATACAGTGCATACACCAGCCCCAGGCAGCCAATGCCGACGCTGCGGGTCGGGCCTTGCTGCTCTGGCGACGGAGCTGGCGCGGCTTGCAGCGACCGTGGCAGCCAAGGCCGCACGGCCAGCAGCATCACCAGTGCAGCCACGGCATAGATCAGCCACAGTGCTGCCGAGCCCAGCCCCAGCAGATGCGCCACCAGTGCCAACAGCCCCGTCACGGCGATGCCCAGGCCGGGCCCTGCAAACACCAGGGCACCTAGCCGTTGGCGGTTGTGGGCATTGGCCACCTGTTGGCTGAGGCTGGTGATCATCACCAGCACCCAGGCACTGGCCACGCCGGTGCCAAAGCGCAGCAGCAGGTGGCCCCAGAAGCCCTCTGCAGCCCAGGAGACCAGTGTCAACAGCACGCACAACCACAGCCCGCTATGCAGGCGCAGGCGCACCTGGCCTGGCGAGCGAGCGAACATGGCGTCCACCGCGCCAATGAAATAACCCAGGTAGTTGGCCGCCGCCACCAGCCCTGCGACTGTCAGGTCGAACTGGCCTTCGGCAATCAGTTGTGGCAATTGCGGGGTGAGGGCGAAACGGCCGATGCCCATGGCCATCATCAGCGCCACGGCGCTGGCCAGCAGTTGAATGAGTGGCGACATGACAGGTCTCCTGCACGGATGTAAGCGATGGTCGGCAGGTTAGGATGGTTTCATTTTCAATAAAATTGAATAATGATGATCAAGTTGTTCTGTTTTGGAGAATGCCGTGGAGTTCAGCCAGCTGCGTATCTTTCAAGCCGTGGCCGAGGAAGGCTCGGTCACCCGTGCCGCCGAACGCATGCACCGGGTGCCATCGAATCTTTCGACACGTTTGCGCCAGCTTGAGGAACAACTGGGTGTCGAGCTGTTCCTGCGCGAACGCCAGCGTTTGCAGCTGTCGCCTGCGGGCAAGGTGCTTCTGGACTATGCCCACCGCATGTCGGCCCTGCGCGACGAGGCGCTGGCCGCCGTGCGTGGCGGCCAGCCAGCCGGGGACTTCGTGCTTGGGACCATGTACAGCACGGCGGCGACCCATCTGCCGGCATTGCTGGCGCGTTATCACCAGGCATACCCGGCAGTGAACCTGCAAGTGCGCGCCGCACCCAGCGGCGAGCTGCTCGAAGGCCTGCTCAGCCACCGCCTGGATGCCGCTCTGGTGGATGGGCCGCTGAACCTGGCCGGGCTGGATGGCGTGCCGCTGTGCGATGAGCAACTGGTGCTGATCACCAGCCCCGAGCACCCGGCGGTGCATACTGCCAAGGACGTGGCAGGCAAGGCGGTGTTCACCTTCCGTCAGGGCTGCTCGTACCGCATGCGTCTGGAGGCGTGGTATGCCCATGCCCATACGCCGATGGGCCGGGTGATGGAGATCGAGTCGTACCAGAGCATGCTGGCCTGTGTAATCGCCGGTGCGGGTGTGGCGATGATGGCCCAGTCGATGCTCGACAGCCTGCCCGGGCGCGACCGGGTGAGGGTACACCCGCTGCAGGCGCCGTTCGACCAGGCGGTTACCTGGCTTATGTGGCGTCAAGGGATGCGCGGGGCTAATCTGCAGGCATGGATCGACCTGCAACAAAGCGAAACGATTAGCCAGTCGTCGGAATGCGCCGCCACGGCTTGATCCGCGTCAAAATGGCCCTTATCTGTAGGAGCAGAGGCATGCGTAATACAGGACATCGGGCTATGATCTGTATGAAGCATCGCAGGATTGATTCGCCGTGAGGTTGACCCGTCAAGGGGGCATTATGAATAAACCACTGTCAAACTGGCTCCACGACCTGGCGGTCGCCTTGGGGCTGATTCCACCACCCTTGCAGCCGGTGCCGATCCCGACTGATGAAGAGCAGCGCAAGCGCCAACCGCGTCGTCGCTGATTAAAGACAAAGGCCGCTGCACCTGGGTGGGTGCAGCGGCCTTTTAGTGTCTGCTGATTGTCTATTGCCGGTCCGGGCGATAGCTATCAGGCCAGATTCACTGCACCGACTGGTTTGCGCGACATCAGGCTAACCACCACAAAACTCACCAAGCCAATCGCCAGGCTGTAGTAGATCGGTGTATTGGCCTCCAGCCCGTCCTTGAACATGAACAGCAGCGCAGTGGCAAAGCCCAGCGACATGCTGGCAATCGCACCGGCGGTGGTCGCACGTTTCCAGAAGATTGCCCCGATCAGCGGGATCAGCATGCCGCCGACCAGCAGGTTGTAGGCCAGGGTCAGGGCGTTGATCACATCGTTCACCATCAGCGCGATGCCCAGCACCACCAGGCCGGTGAGCAGGGTGAACAGGCGGCTGAGCCCCAGGCTCGATTGCTTGCCGCCACGCAGCTTGGGCAGCAGGTCTTCGGTCACAGTGGTCGAAGCGGCCAGCAGGCCGGCACTGGCGGTGGACATCATGGCTGCCAGTGCTGCGGCCATCAGCAGGCCACGGATGCCATCGGGCAGGGTGCTCTTGATCATCTCGGCAAAGGCGTTGTTCGGGTTGGCCAGGTCGGGCATCAGCACATGTGCAGCCATGCCGATGGCGGCGCAAGCCAGGCCGTACACCACACAGTACACACCGGCGACGGTGCCGGCACGCTGGCAGACCTTTTCATCGCGAGCAGTGAATACACGCTGCCAGATGTCCTGGCCGATGAGAATGCCGAAGAAGTAGATCAGGAAGTAGGTAACGATGGTGTCCCAGCCAATGGTGGTCAGCTGGAAGCTGGCCGCTGGCAATTTGGCCACCAGGGTGTCCCAACCACCGGCCTTGTACAGGCACACCGGCAGCAGGATGAACATCAGGCCGACGGTCTTGATCACGAACTGGACGATGTCGGTCAGGGTCAGCGACCACATGCCGCCAATGGTCGAATACAGCACCACCACACCGCCGCCGAGCAGCAGCGAAGCCCAGAACGGCAAGTCCAGCAGCACTTGCAATACGGTGGCCATGGCCAGGGTCGAGGTGACGCCGATCATCAGCGCGTAAGCCAGCATGATCACGGCGCTGGCCTGACGTGCGGTAGGGTTGTAGCGTTGCTCAAGCACCTGGGTCACGGTGAAGATGCGCAGGCGCAGCAACGGTTTGGCCAGGAACAGGTTGATGGCGATGATGCCCAGGCCCAGGGCTGCGCACAGCCAGAAACCGGAAATGCCGTGAACGTAGCCCAGGCGCACAGTGCCAACGGTAGAAGCGCCACCGAGCACGGTGGTGGCCATGGTACCCATGTACAGCACCGGGCCGAGGTTGCGCCCGGCTACCAGGTAGTCTTCATGGGTTTTCGCGCGTCGCATGCCGTACCAGCCCAGCCCGAGCATGCCGGCGGTGTAGATCATTACAACAATGATGTCCAAGGCCATTGGGGGTCTCCCGATTATCTTTATTATGGCGAGATCGACCACGCGGGCGGGTTCACGGCGCCCGGCGGTCTTGTCGTGTTGTTGGCGGGCCTCTGTGGCCCTCCCTCATGGCTCCTGCCGGGGTATTGCAAGTACTGCCAGCTCTTTTGTAGGAGCGGCCTTGTGTCGCGATTGGGCCGCAGAGCGGCCCCGGCAATCTATGCATCACGGCCACAAACCGGGGGCCGCTTTGCGGCCCGATCGCGACACAAGGCCGCTCCTACAAAGGGCCGTCGGTCAGCGGCGCACGACGCCTGGTAGCACGCAGAGCATTTCGAACAGCAGGTTGGCACCGAGCAGCGAGGTGTTGCCGGTGGTGTCGTAAGGCGGGGAGACTTCGACGAGGTCACAGCCGATCAGGTCCAGGCCTTGGCAGCCGCGAATGATCTCCATCGCCTGGATGGTGGTCAAGCCGCCGATTTCCGGGGTACCGGTGCCGGGTGCCCAGGCCGGGTCGATGCCGTCGATGTCGAACGACAGGTAAACCGGGCCGCCGCCGACCTTTTCCCGTACTTCGGCCATCAGTGGCTCCAGCGATTTGTGCCAGCACTCTTCGGCCTGAACCACGCGGAAGCCCTGGCGGCGGCTCCAGTTGAAGTCATCGGCGGTGTAGCCCTGGGCGCGCAGGCCGATCTGTACCACGCGGTCGCAATCGAGCAGGCCTTCTTCCACGGCGCGGCGGAAGGTGGTGCCGTGGGCGATCTTCTCGCCGAACATGTGGTCGTTGACGTCGGCGTGGGCGTCGATGTGTACCAGGCCGATCTTGCCGTGCTTCTTGTGCAGCGCACGCAGGATCGGCAGGGTGATGGTGTGGTCGCCACCCAGGGTCATGGGGATGACGTTGTGCTCGACGATCTCGTCATACGCCTCTTCGATGATGCGCACGGCGTCCAGCAGGTTGAAGGTGTTGATTGCCACGTCACCGATGTCGGCTACCGACAGCGAGTCGAACGGGGCGGCACCGGTGGCCATGTTGTAGGGGCGGATCATCACCGACTCGGCGCGGATCTGCCGTGGGCCGAAGCGGGTGCCGGAGCGCAGCGAGGTTCCGATGTCCAACGGTACGCCGATGAAGGCGGCATCCAGGCCTTTGGCGCTTTGCAGGTGGGGGAGACGGAGCATGGTGGCGATGCCGCCGAAACGCGGCATTTCGTTGCCGCCCAGTGGTTGGTGGAGAGTCTTGTCCACGGTGGGCCTCATCAGTCGGTCGATTGTTCTGTTTGTTCGAACCTGTGCCGCCGCGCGCCTTTCAAGTGTGGTTTTGCCGGCGGGCAGGGACATTTCGGCCAAGTCTGCTCAAGGTAGTGCCCGGGAAGAATCGCTACCGACAAATACTTAGTTCAGGATTTTCTGAACTAAAGGCTGGCGCAGCGGTTAAACTGCGCGCAAATACCCTCGTGGAACCGTTGCACCATGGCCTCGACCCTGCCCGACCTGAAACTGCTGCGCATCTTCATCAGCGTGGTGCGCCACCAGGGCTTCGCCAACGCCCAGCGCGAACTGAACCTGTCCACCTCGGCCATCAGCACCTACATGAGCCAGCTGGAGGGCGCTTTGGGTATCGTGCTGTGCCACCGTGGGCGTGGGGGCTTCAGCCTGACCAGCAAGGGCGAGCTGTTCCATCAGGAAACCCTGCGCCTGCTGGCCGAGCTGGACGGCTTCGAGCAGTATGCCGCCGCCCTCAAGGGCGAGTTGCGCGGCACCCTCAATCTTGGGGTGATCGACTCCACGGTCGGCGACCGTGCCTTGCCGCTGGCCGAGGCCATCGGGGCCTATAGCCAGGAACACCCGGCGGTGCACCTGCATCTGTCGGTGTCCAGCCCTTACGAGCTGCAACTGGGTGTGCAGGACAACCGCCTGGACCTGGCCATCGGCGCGTTTTCTTCGCGCATGAGCGGGCTGCTTTACCAGCCGCTGTACCGTGAACAGCATTGGTTGTACTGCAGCAGCCGCCATCCGCTGTACACCGAGCGGCGCATTCCCGAGCAGGTGGTGACCCAGCAGCGCATGGTCGGGCGCGGCTACTGGAGCCAGGCCGAACTGGCCCGGCATGGCTTCAAGCACAGCGCGGCAACAGTGGAAAGTATGGAGGCGCAGTTGATCCTGATCCTTTCCGGCGCCTACATCGGCTACTTGCCCGAGCACTACGCCCAGGCCTGGGTCGACAAGGGCGACTTGCGCGTGCTGTCGCCGTCGACTTTCGGTTACCAGGCCCCGTTCTCGCTGATCATTCGCCGTGGGCGTAGCCGTGAACCGTTGATCCAGACCTTCCGTGACCTGCTGAAAAGCCAACTCAACGTGGGCTGAGATGCGACGTATTCATGCATTCCGTCGGGAGGCGTTAAATTCTGGCAAAAGCTGACCGCTATCCTGATAGCGCTCTGCTACACATCAACTTGCGCTGATGATTTTCCCTTCATTTCATCCTGCAAGGATCGCCCAAGATGCGCATGAATTTGCCCGTCACTGAGCACGAAAGAACCTTCTCCAGCGATCAACGCCTGATTTCCACCACGGACCTCAACAGCCGCATCACCTACTGCAATGACGCCTTTGTGGCGATCAGCGGTTTTACCTACGACGAGCTGGTCGGCCAACCGCACAACCTGGTACGCCACCCAGATATGCCGCCGGCGGTGTTCGACCATATGTGGGAGACGATCAAGCAGGGCAAGCCGTGGATGGGGGTGGTCAAGAACCGGGCGAAGAATGGCGATTACTACTGGGTCAGCGCCTACGTCACGGCGATTTACGAACAAGGCCGCATCAGTGGCTACGAGTCAGTACGCTCGGTGCCCACAAGGGACCAGATTCGCCGTGCCGAAGCGCTGTACGCTCGCTTGCGCGATGGGCGCGGGCCGGTGCCGTGGGCGGCTCGCCTGGGGTACGGTCTGGGCCATGGCTGGCCACTGATCGGCGCAGGCCTGGTGTCGGCGGCGGGTTACCTATGGCTACCGCCCTATGCGGCGCTTGGTGTACTGATGGCCAGCTTGCTGCTGGCCTGGTACCTGATCGAGCACCGGCAGAACCAGGTCATCCGCCGCACGCTGGCTGAGCACCCCAAGGCCTTTACCAGCCCGTTGGTGGCGTTGACCTACAGCGACAATCCAGGCCTGCAAGGCCAGCTTGACCTGGCCATCATCAGCGAGGAAGCACGCCTGCAAACGGCCCTCACCCGGCTTGTGGATGCCGGGGTCGGGGTGAAGTCGCGGGCGGCGCAATCTTCCGATCTGTCCGATGCCCAGGCGCAGATGCTCGACCGCCAGCGCAGCGAAACCGATCAGTCGGCCACGGCCATTGCGCAAATGGCGGCCACCATCCAGCAGGTTACCCACAACGTGCAGAGCACGGCGCATGCGGCGGGTGATGCCGACCAATTGGCGCAGCAGGGTAGCGAGCTGGCGCTGCAGAGCCTGAAGGCCATGGGTAGCATGAGCGATGCGGTCAATGACATTGGCCAGGCAGTGAATGCCCTGGCAGAGCAAACCCAGTCGATAGGCAGCGTGGTCGACGTGATCACCTCGATTGCCGAGCAGACCAACCTGCTGGCGCTTAATGCCGCCATTGAAGCGGCGCGTGCCGGCGAACAGGGGCGCGGGTTTGCCGTGGTGGCTGATGAAGTGCGTTCGCTGGCCCAGCGCACCCGCGCTTCGACCGACGAGATTCACCACATTATCGCCTCCTTGCGGGCCGGGGCAGAGCGGGCAGTGAGCACGGCCAGCCGGGGCGAGCAGATCTCTCGGGACAGCGTGCACAGTGTCGAGGCGGTGCAGGCGGCGCTGAGCGGGATTGCCCAGGCGGTCAGTCGCATCACCGGCATGAGCCAGCAGATGGCGACGGCATCGGAGCAGCAAAGCCATGTGGCCGAGGACATCAACCAGCAGATCGTGAGAATTGCCCAACTGTGTGACCAGAGTGCCGGGCAGGCCAGGCAGGGCGCGCAGATCAGCCAGGACCTGGAGCGCATGGCGGAGTACCTGCATAGCCTGGCGGAGCGGTTCAACCGCTGAGAAGGCCGGGCCCGCCAAGCGGGCCCCGGTTCTGTGGCAAACTGTCTCCGCCAAGGAGAACCCCATGCCCAGACCCCGCTGCGAGCGCTGTCAGCGCCCGCTCGACCACTGCCTATGCCCACTGATCCCCGCACTCGACAGCAGTACCCGCGTGATTCTGCTGCAGCACCCCAGTGAAACTGCCCATGCCCTGAATACCGCGCGCCTCGCGGCCCTTGGCTTGAACAATGCCGAGTTGCGGGTGGGTGAGGTTTTCAACGACTTGGGCGATTTGCTCGCGACGCCTGGTTACCGGCCGGCCCTGCTATTTCCGGGCGACGATGCTCGGGTGCTGACGGCTTATGGTGAGGCCGAGGACAAACCGTTGCTGCTTATCGTGCCCGACGGCACCTGGCGCAAGGCGCGCAAGTTGTTGTACATGAACCCGCTATTGGAAGGGTTGCCGCGGGTCACGCTGGGGGCTGTCGCGCCTTCACGTTACCGGCTGCGCAAGGCGCCTGAGGCGGGGGCACTGTCGACTATCGAAGCGGTGGTGGGAGCATTGAACGCGTTGGAGCAACCCGTTTGCTTTGATGCACTGCTGGCGCCGTTCGAAGCGTTGATCGAGGGGCAGATCAGGGCCATGGGCGAGGAGACGTTCCAGCGTAACCATGGCACCGAGTGAGGGCTGGGGGCTGCAATGCAGCCCCGGCTGATTCAAGCCCGATCAGCGCATCTCAGGCAGACGCGCCTCAGTGCGCACTTCGGTAGTCGCCAGCGCCTCTGGTGGCAGCGAAATACGCTGCTTGGTCAGCAACTCACCCATGGTCGCCAGCACGCGGTAGCGCGAGAACTCCTCGGTATAACGCACCTCGGTATAGCGGCGGTCTGCGTTGTACAGCTCGTTCTCACTGTCCAGCACGTCCAGCAAGGTACGCTGGCCCAGGCCGAACTGGTCCTGGTAGGCCGCACGTACGCGCTTGGTGGTCTCGGCGTATTCACGCGCGGTCGGCAGCTGTTTGCTGGCATTGTTCATGGCGTTCCACGCCAGGCTCAGGTTCTCGGTCAACTCACGCAGGGCGTTGTTGCGGATGTCCAGGGCCTGGTTGATCTTGTGCGCGTCGGACTGCAGGCGCGCCTTGTCACTACCGCCGCGGAACAGGTTGTAGTTCATCTCCACGCCAGCTTGCCAGTCGTTGTTGTTGTGGCCTTTTTCGCCGCCGGTGTTGTTGTTGGCACCGGTTGCCAGAATGGCGTCGAAGCGCGGGTAGAAGGTCGACTTGCCCACTTCGTACTGCTGCTCGGCCGCATTGACGTCAGCCTGTGCAGATTTGATGTAAGGGTTGTTCTGGCGCATGCTGTCGCGTGCCCCCTCGAGGCTCTCAGGCACCTCGCCCTTGATGGTTTGCGGGCTTTCCAGCTCGTCCGGCGCGCGGCCGATCACGCTGAAGAAGTTGGCCTCGGCATCGGCCAGGTCGACTTCGGCGGTGTCCAGGTTGTTTTCCGCCAGGGCGCGACGGGCGCGGGACTGGTCAAGGTCGGCGGTGCTGCCAACGCCGCGCTCGTTACGCAGGCCGATCTGGTCGTTGACGCGCAGGTGGGCTTGCAGGTTGTTCTTGGCCAGGGTCACCAGCTCGCGCCGCTTGAGCACTTCCAGGTACACCTCGACCGCACGCAGGGCGACATCCTGGGCAACAGCCTGGGTGTAGTAGGCGCGGGAGGTAGAGACAGCCTCGGTGCGGCCCACTTCATTCGAGGTGTTGAAGCCGTCGAAGATCATCTGCCGCAGGCGCAGCTCGGACTGGGTGTAGCTGAGGGTTTCCTTGTTGTGGTTACCCTCGGCACGGGTGGTGGTGTTGTCCGAACGCTGGCGGCCGTAGCCGGCGACCAGGTCCACGGAAGGGTAGTAGCCACCACGCGCAAACTTCACGTCTTCATCGGCCGACAGCTTGCTGTTACGGTTGGAGCTGACTTGTGGGTGGTAGTCCACGGCGCTTTGGACGGCCTCGGTGATCGACATCGCCTGTACGTTGGCACTCGCCAGGGCCAACAGTAATGCACTGGTGATGGGGTTCAAAACGCGCATGGTACATCTCCCTGATCCTGGAATTTATCCTGCTGTTCGCCAAAAAAATGACGATAAAGTTATCGCGTATAGTGTTGCAGGTTTTTAACAAGACAGCTAAGTACATTCAACGCGATAGATAAGAAGATTTATTCATATCAAATTGCCATATAAGACTTTTATTGTCTAATCAATTTCACTTACAGCCCTCGGAACGATGCTGTTAGTCGCTCTGAAAACCAATGTTTACAAGGCTTGCACACGGTTCCAGAACTATTTCCGATAAAGAAGGTGGCAGTTAGGCGAAAGTGATATTTGGCGACAAAATATTGTCACCTTGGCTTCTGAAGTGTTTTTTGCTTGAGGATATACAGACTGACGAGTACAGCGCTGGTCAACATGAAGGTACGCGCCCAGAACAGCGGCACCAGGTAGCACGACAGGCCAATGCTGGCCCACATCAGGCCGATGGCGTAAACCTTGCCCTTGAGGGGGATGCCTTCACCACTGAGGTAGTCACGGATCCATGGCCCGAGCTTGGGGTGATGGACCAACCAGTGGTGAAAGCGCGGTGAGCTGCGGGCAAAGCAGGCCGCCGCCAATAGCAGGAACGGGGTGGTGGGCAGTACCGGGAGAAAAATCCCCAACACCCCCAGCGCAACGCTGAGCCAGCCGGTGGCCAGCAGCAGGTAGCGCATAGGCAGCTTAGTGGTGGCGTGGCTTGAGCAGCGCCGGTTTTTCGTCAGGGGCGTGCAGCAGCAGGAACAATGCACTCAGCGCCTCGGGGATCTGTACGATCATGTCGTCCTGCAGGTTGGCGTTGCTGGCAATGTCGGCGAACTCTGGTTGTTCATCGAACAGGCCTGAGCCAACCATGATCGGCAGCAGCATCTCGCTGACTTCTTCCTCGGCGTTCTCGAACCAGGCCTCTTCACGCAGGAACACGCCTTCCATGAAGCCGATGCACCAGCCGCGCAGGTCGGAATCGTCCGGCTCGTCGGTCAGGTCGAGTTCGCATGGCAGGTCGAATTCTTCGTCGCTGGCCAGCTGGCGGGCAATGTGCGCTTTCAATGCCACCAGGGTGGCTTCGATTTCGGTGCGCTGGGCGTCGCTGGCGTAGTGCGGCTCTTCGGCGAACAGGGCGTCGATCCATTCGCGCTCGGGCACGTCCTCGGCGTTGATCGACAGGGCGGTGAGGTAGCCGTGTGCGGCGACATAGTCCAGCGCTTCTTCGTGCAGCTCGTCGGCGTCGAGGAAGGCTTGCAGGCGGGTCAGTTGCTCGGCGAAGGACATTACAGGGCTACCTTGGGGAATAAACGATAACGAATTCTAGCACCTTGCAGCGGCAGCGGGGCAAAGGGAACGTCTATCGCCGTGGTGCCTGTGCAGGACGGCGCTGCGGTATACTCCGCGATTTTTCATCCAGGGGCAGGTTTTACCGGTCGCCTGGCAAAAACCGCTTACGCATTTGGCGTGTGCGGGGCGGGTTTTTCGTCCAGCCTGTTGTATTCAGGGTGGTACGGCGATTTGGAGTTGCACATGCTCGAACAGGCTCAGCGCGTTCTCAAGGACATCTTCGGCTACGACAGTTTCCGTGGGCGCCAGGCAGCGATCATCGAATGCGTGGCCAATGGCGGCGATGCCCTGGTGCTGATGCCCACCGGCGGCGGCAAGTCGTTGTGCTTTCAGGTGCCGGGGCTGCTGCGTCCGGGCCTGACGGTGGTGGTCTCGCCACTGATCGCGTTGATGGACGACCAGGTCGCCACGCTTGACGAACTGGGCGTTTCGGCGGCCGCGCTGAATTCCACCCTGAGCGCGGAACAGCAGCGTGAACTGGCCGGGCGCCTGCGCCGTGGCGAGGTAAAAATGCTCTACCTGGCGCCGGAGCGCCTGGTGCAGCCGCGCATGCTGGATTTTCTGCGTGACCTGGACATCTCGCTGTTCGCCATCGACGAGGCCCACTGCGTTTCGCAATGGGGCCACGATTTCCGCCCCGAGTACCTGCAACTGGGCCAACTGGCCGAACTGTTCCCGCATGTGCCGCGCATTGCGCTTACTGCCACTGCCGATATGCGCACCCGCGAAGAAATCGTCCAGCGCCTACACCTGCAAGGCGCCGAACGCTTCCTCTCGAGCTTCGACCGACCCAACATCTTCTACCGCATCGTGCCCAAGGAAGCGCCGCGCAAGCAGTTGATGGCTTTTCTCGGCGAGCGCCGCGGCAACGCCGGTATCGTTTACTGCCTGTCGCGCAAGAAGGTCGACGAAACCGCCGCATTCCTCTGCCAGCAGGGCTTCCCGGCGCTGCCGTATCACGCCGGCCTGGCTGCCGAGACACGCGCGGCCAACCAGCACCGCTTTCTCAACGAGGAGGGGCTGATCATGGTCGCGACCATTGCCTTCGGCATGGGTATCGACAAGCCCAACGTGCGCTTCGTTGCCCACCTCGACCTGCCTAAATCGCTTGAGGCCTATTACCAGGAAACCGGCCGCGCCGGCCGTGACGGCCTGCCGTCCGATGCCTGGATGGCCTATGGCCTGCAGGACATGGTGATGCTCAAGCAGATGCTGCAGAACTCCGAAGGCGATGAGCGCCACAAGCGCATCGAACAGCACAAGCTCGACGCCATGCTGGCGCTGTGCGAAGAAACCCGCTGCCGCCGCCAGTCGCTGCTGGCCTACTTCGATGAAACCCTCGAACAACCGTGCGGCCACTGCGACAACTGTGTCGACAACATCCAGACCTGGGACGCTACCGAGCCGGCGCGCCAGGCGCTGTCGGCGGTGTTCCGCACCGGCCAGCGCTATGGTGTCGGCCACCTGGTCGATGTGCTGCTGGGCAAGGACAACGAGAAGGTGCGCAATTTCGGCCACGAGAAGCTATCGGTATTCGGCGTTGGCAAGGGCCTGGCCGAGGTCGAATGGCGTTCGCTGTTCCGTCAGTTGGTGGCGCGCGGCCTGGTCGACATCGACCTGGAAGGTTACGGCGGCCTGCGCCTGTCCGACAGCTGCCGGCCACTACTGCGCGGCGAGGTGACCTTGCAACTGCGCCGTGACCTCAAGCCGCAGACCACGGCCAAGGCCTCGTCGTCCAGCGGCGGCAGCCCGGCCAGCCAGCTGGTGCGTGCCGAAGAGCGCGAACTGTGGGAAGCGTTGCGCACGTTGCGGCGCAAGTTGGCCGAGGAGCACAGCGTGCCGCCGTATGTCATCTTCCCCGATTCGACGCTGCTGGAAATGCTGCGCAGCCAGCCGGTCAGCCTCAGCGACATGGCCCAGGTAAGCGGTGTGGGCGCGCGCAAGCTGGAGCGCTATGGCCAGGCGTTCCTCGAAGTACTGAACAACAGTGGCGGCACCGAAGAGGCACCGAAAGTGGTGCTCGACCTGCGCCACGAACTGGTCAGCCTGGCCCGAGCCGGCATGACCCCGGCGCAGATCGCCGGGCAGCTCAACTGCAGCGAGAAGAACGTCTATAGCCTGCTGGCCGAGGCACTGGGCCGCCAGGAGCTGAGCCTGGAGCAAGCCATCGACCTGCCGGAAGACCTGATGATGGAAGTGCAGGACGCGTTCCTGGATGGTGAGGGCGAGCTGCCACCGGTGTCGGCCATTGCGCCGCAGTTCGGGGCCCGGGTGCCGGAGGGCGTGCTGTATTGCGTGCGCGCGGCGCTGGCGGCGGAATTCGAACTGTAAACGCAGGCAGGATCGAAGGCAGAAGCGCCATCTGCTGACCTTTGTCATGCTTTTTGACGATTATCGAACAAGTAAGCAGGACCGAGCCTTGCCTCGTGGGGCAGGGCATGGTTAGCTGCCTAATAATTAGATCTACTCAATGAGTTACTTATGCCCCTGACCGACAACCAACACCGCTTCGGCATGCAGCTGGCCCAGATGTCCCGGGGTTGGCGCGCCGAACTGGACCGCCGCCTGGCCGGGCTCAACCTGTCCCAGGCGCGCTGGCTGGTGTTGCTGCACCTGGCCCGTTTCGAAGAAGCCCCGACCCAGCGTGAGTTGGCCCAGAGCGTGGGCGTTGAAGGCCCGACCCTGGCGCGTCTGCTCGACAGCCTGGAGGCGCAAGGGTTGGTGCGCCGGCAAGCAGTGGTAGAAGACCGGCGGGCCAAGAAGATCTTGCTGTGCCCCCCGGCCAAGCCACTGATCGACCAGATCGAGACCATCGCCAATCAACTGCGGGTGGAACTGTTTACCGGCGTGGATGAGGCAGAATTGCAAGTTTGCATGCGGGTGCATGCGAAGATTCTGGCCAACCTCGAGAAGTCCTGAAGGCCCTTGGGGCTGCAACGCAGCCCCAAAAAATCAGAAGGTATGCCCCAGGTTCAGATACACCGCATGCTCATGCGCACTGTTGGTGCCGTAGGTGAAGTTCAACGGCCCCAACGGCGTCTCCAGCCCCAGGAAGATGCTCGCCGCATTGATGTACCCACTGTCGAACTCGTTGTCGTTGTTCCATGCCCGCCCACGCTCCAGCGACCCGCCGATGTACAACGGGAAGTCCAGCGGCACATAGGCCCTTGGCGTCAAGCGGCGGTAGTAGACCATGCGCAGCAGGCTCACGTTCTGCCCCGACACCGAGTCCTGGCGAAAGCCTGACAGCTCTCGCGCTCCGCCCATCACGAAGCTCGACGTCACCACTTCGGTGTCATCCAGCGTGCGCCCATAGCGACCGCCCAGCACGAAGGTGTTCGGCCCACTGCTGATCGCCTTGTCCAGGTTGAACAGCCACTGCCGGTAATCCTGGTCGGAGTCCAGCGACTTGTCGTATTTGCGCAAGGTCAGGCCGATGTCCTCGCCTCGGTGCGGGAAGTACACGTTGTCGAGGGTGTCGAACGAGTACTTCAGCTCGTAGAAGCCTTCGTTGAAACTGACTTTGGGCAGGTCCTGGTCGCCGATGCGCACCTCGGCCTCGCCCCAGGCCTTGCCCACGCCCAGGCGCACTTCACCGCTGGTGCCGATCTGCCGGCCCACGTTCAGGCCAAAGCCGTAGCGCTCCAGGCGGTATTCGGCGACCGGGTCGTTGTCCAGGGTGGCTTCGATGTTCTGCGAGCTGAAATCCAGGTAAGGCGCGACAAAGTAGCGCGAGCCCACGTCCAGCGGTTGGTAGAACTCGCTGTACAGCTCTTGCTGGTCGCCGATCTGGCCACGGGTCAGCCATTCTGCGCCGAGGCTGTTGATGCCGTTGACCCGGTAGCTGGCACCCAGGTTGAAGGCGCTGTCGCCACGCAGGTCATCGGACAGGTTAAGGCCCAGACGCAGGTAGTCGGTGCCGCCGCGCCGGCCACGGGCGTTGATCACCAGGGTGTTGTCGTCGCCCTTGTGCACCACGCGGTACTGCACCCGGTCGAAGTAATCCAGGCCGTACAGCGTACCCATGTCGGTCTGCAGGCGGTCCAGCTCCAACGGCGCGTCGATCGGTTGGCGGATGTACGAGCGAATCACGTCGTCGCTGACCTTGGAGTCGTTCTCGATTCGGATCGCGGTGATCACCGGTGTGCGCTGGCGCGGCGAGCGGGCCACGGCCAGGCTGCTGTCGCCTTCGGGCTGGCGCAGGGCAGCCAGGCGAGGGTCGAGCAGGCGGGTGGCGCGGTAACCGGCGTCGATCATGTCCCTGGCGCGGCCAAAATCGGTCACGCCGAAGGCAGTCAGCGATGGTTGGATGAGGATGTCGTCGCGGTGCAGGCTGGCCAGTTGTTCTTCCGAGTTGCGCCGGGTCATCAGGGTGATCGACTGGTTGAGCACGTCGACCACGGTCAGTAATTGCTTGCGATCCTTCAGTGGGGTGCCGATGTCGACCACGATGGCCAGGTCCACGCCCATTTCGCGGGCCACGTCGACCGGAATGTTGTCGACCATGCCACCGTCCACCAGCAGTCGGCCGTCCAGCTCGACCGGGGCGAACACGGCAGGGATCGACATGCTGGCGCGAATGACCTGTGGCAGGTGGCCGCGGCGAAACACTACTTTTTCGCCACTGGCGATGTCGGTGGCCACGGCGCGGAAGGGGATAGGCAGCTTGTCGAAGTCGCGGGTGTCGGCGGTGTGCGCCAGTTTGCTTTCCAGCAGCAGTGACAAGTTCTGGCCTTGGATTACCCCCAGTGGCAGGCCCAGGCTGCCGTCGTCACGAAAGCTGAGCTTCTGTTTGACCAGGAAGTCGCGGTCATCCTGCTTGCGCCGAAACGGCACGTCCTTGCGTGGCGGGGCATCGGACAGCGCCTGTTGCCAGTCCAGGGTGGTGGCGAGCTTTTCCAGCTCTTCGACACTGTAGCCCGAGGCGTACAACCCGCCGACCACTGCGCCCATGCTGGTGCCGGCGATGGCGTCGATGCGCACACCCTGTTCTTCCAGCGCCTTGAGCACGCCGATGTGAGCCAGGCCACGGGCCGCACCACCCGACAGTACCAGGCCGACCTTGGGCCTGGCAGGTTCGGCGGCGGTTGCCGCAAGCGTGGTGAGGGCAAGCAGAAAACAGAACAGCAAACGGCGCATCGTGAGTCTCAAACCGTGGGCTAAAGACCGCTAGTATAAGCGGCCCCTTACCTGGAGATGTTTCACCATGGCCGACAGCAAGCCGGAAATCGTCATCACCTATTGCACCCAGTGCCAGTGGCTGCTGCGTGCTGCCTGGCTGGCCCAGGAACTGCTCAGCACCTTTGCCGACGACCTGGGCCGGGTAGCGCTGGAGCCGGGCACCGGCGGCATCTTCCGCATCACCTGCAATGGCGTGCAGATCTGGGAGCGCAAGGCCGACGGTGGTTTCCCCGAGGCCAAGGTATTGAAGCAGCGGGTGCGCGACCAGATCGACCCACAGCGTGACCTTGGCCACAACGACCGCTGATCAAGCCCCCTCGGGCAGTGTCCGCTGCCTGGGCGGTTGCTCGGCAGCCAGGCGGCTGGACAGCACGATGGCGAAGATGATCAGTGCGCCGCCCAGCAGCATGCGCACGGTGGGGGTTTCGGCGAACACCGCCCACGCCACGGCAATCCCGTAGACCGGCTCCATGCCGAACACCACGGCGGCCGTGCGCGCCTTGATCACTGCCAGGCTGGCGACGAACAGGCTGTGCGCAACGCCGGTGCAGAAGACGCCGAGCAGGGCGATCCACAGCCAGTCCACGGGGGCTACGCCGCCCAGGCCAGGGGCCGCGAACGGCAGCAGGCACAGGCCCACTACCAGGTTCTGCCACAGCGCTGCCTGTACTGCAGGCAAACGGCCGGAGCCGGCCCGGTTGGTGAGTGACAGCAGCGAGAACAGCAGGCCCGAGAGCAGTGCCCAGAGCAGGCCGCCAGTGGCTTCGCTGGCCAGGTCGAATGCCGGCGTGACCAATACCAGGCCGAGGCTGACCAGCACGACCAATACGGTTTCGTTGCGGCGGATACGCTCGCGGAACAGCAGGCCTTCGAGGATCACGGTGAAGGCCGGGAAACTGGCGAAACCGAGGGTGGCGATGGCCACGCCGCCGACTTTGACGGCGATGAAGAAGCTGACCCAGTGGCCGGCCAACAGCACACCGCCGAGCAGCAGGCGGCGTGCGTCCTGGCCGCTGAGGCGTTGCCAGCCCGGGCCGGCCAGGCTGGCGAACAGAGCCAGGGCGAGCACGGCGAAGGCGGCGCGGCCAAAGACGATGATTGCCGGGCTGGCGCTGGCGGCCAGCTTGCCGAAGACGCCGGTAAGGCCGAAAAACAGCGCGCCAATGTGCAGGGCGCCTAGGGCTGTGCGGTGGTTCATGGTAGTCCTTGCTCAAGATCTCTATTGGCTGTGCCGGCCTCTTCGCAGCACAGGCAAAGTGTAAAACCACAGGCCAACGATTTCTGTCGCAAGACTGCTGTCAATTGTCGCCGGGCTCTCGCCGCAACGCCAAAGGCGTACAACCGAACGCCCGCAACATCGCTGCCGAAAACGCACTCTGTGAGCTATACCCCACCTGCGCTGCAATCTCACCCATGGGTAACGAAGTCTGCACCACCAGCCGCCGTGCCTTGAGCAAGCGTCGCTGGCGAATGTAGTCCATCGGTGTCATCCCGCACTCGGCGGTAAAGCGCGCATGCAGCCGGGCACTGGACAGCCCGGCAATGCGCGCCAGGTCGGCGACCTGCAACGGGTAGGCAGCCTGTTGCTCGATATGGGTATCGAACGCGGCATAAGGTAAGCGCTGGCTGGCCCGAACGTTGGCAGCCGCCGTTGGATTCAGGCTGGCCAGTAACAGCGCTGCGCCTTGCCGGGCGATCAACGGGTCGTCCATGGGGCTGGCCGCCAGCCAGTCCACCAACTGCTGCTGACGGTCGTCCAGGCCCAGCGCGGCAGGGCGGTCGAGCAGGCGGCGGCTGGCATCGGCATGCTCGCCCAGTTGCTCGTGCAGCCAGCGCTCCCCAGGCACATCCAACACCAGGCAGTGGCTGCCGCCATCGCTGGCGCAGGTGTGATGCGCGCCCGCCGGTACCACGATCAGCCCCTGCCGGTCGATCCCGGCGCCTTGCCCCTGGACCTCGAACTCCAGGCGGCCGCGCAGGCCGAACACCAGTTGCGGGTGTTCGTGGCTGTGGGCGATCAGGCTGTCGCGGTAATGGCGCAGCGAGAGGATCGGGCCGGCGGTCATGGGGGCTTCCTCGCAGGGCAGGCGCTCATTGTGCCTCAAACCCCGCACGCCATCACTCGTCACCGTTTTGCCATGGCGCTGTCATGCCTGCCTGCCAGTCTCCAGCAAACTGCGCCGGAGCCTGCCCATGACCCATGCCGAACTGTCTCGTCCCTCGCGCAAGCAACGCGTGCGTACCCTGTGGATCTCCGACGTGCACCTGGGCACCCGCGACTGCCAGGCCGGACACCTGTCGCGGTTCCTCAAGGGCTACCAGGCCGACCGCGTCTATCTGGTGGGCGATATCATCGATGGCTGGAAGCTGCGTGGTGGGATCTACTGGCCGCAGGCCCACACCAACGTGATCCGCCGGCTGCTGACCATGAGCAAGCGCGGCACCGAGGTGATCTACGTCACGGGCAACCATGACGAGTTCCTGCGCCGCTATTCAAAGCTGATTCTGGGCAACATTCAGCTGGTGGACGAGGCCGAACACTTGACCGCCGATGGCCGTCGACTGCTGGTGATCCATGGCGACCAGTTCGACGTGATTACCCGTTACCACCGCTGGTTGGCGTTTCTGGGCGACCGTGCCTACGAGTTCACCCTGGTGCTCAACCGTTGGCTCAACCACTGGCGGGCGCGGTACGGCTATGGGTACTGGTCGCTGTCGGCGTACCTCAAGCACAAGGTGAAAGGTGCGGTGAATTTCATCAGCGACTTCGAGGATGCCATTGCCCACGAGTGCACACGGCGCGGGTTTCATGGGGTGGTGTGTGGGCACATCCACCATGCCGAGATCCGCAAGGTGGGGGAGGTGGACTACCTCAATTGCGGGGATTGGGTGGAGTCATGCACGGCGCTGATCGAACATTGGGATGGCAGTATCGAACTGTACCGGCTGGCTGAGGCTCAGGCGCGCGAGGCGCAGGCGGCTGCGGTGGTGCGCGAGCCGGTGTAGGGCGTGAGGGCCATGGGGCTGCTTTGCAGCCCTTTCGCGGCACAAGGCCGCGCCTACAGCCGGATCTTGCCCAGCAGGATATCCCGGAACATCACGAAATCACCGGCCAGGCTGTACAGCGGATAGGTAAAGGTCGCTGGCCGGTTCTTTTCGAAAAAAAAGTGCCCGACCCAGGCAAAGCCATAGCCGAACACCGGCACGGCCAGCAGCAGCAACCATTTGCCACTGCCAATGGTGTAGGCCAGCAGCGCGATCACCAGGCTGGTGCCGACGAAGTGCAGGCGGCGGCAGGTGGGGTTGCTGTGCTCCCCCAGGTAGTAAGGATAGAACTCGGCAAAACTGCGAAACTGCGCTTTGCTGTTCATGGCGGTGCTCCGGGATTAATACTTCTGGACAAGATGCACGGCGTGGAGCCTGATTCGAGTCTAGAGTGACTGACGGGGCCTACCAGTGACAATAGGCGCCAAATGAGTATCCTTGGGGTTCACCGCAGGAGCGGTCGGTAAAAGAAGCCTGTCATGAGCGAAAGAACCACGTCAGCCAGTTGGGCATCAGGGATTGTGAAGGCACTTGAACTGGAGGGGCTGGATTGCCGGGCCATGTTCAAGCAGCTAGGGCTGGACTTTGCCGCACTCGACGACCCGGATGCACGTTTTCCGCAAGACTCCATGACCCGGCTATGGCAGCTGGCAGTGGAACTGTCAGGCAACGAGGCCATCGGTCTGAACATGGCGCGGGTGGTGCGCCCGGCGTCGTTCCATGTGGTGGGCTATGCGTTGATGTCCAGCCGCACCTTGGCCGAGGGCTTCGAACGCCTGGTGCGCTACCAGCGCATCATCGCCGAAAGCTCCGACCTCAGTTTTGTCCTTGGCGCCGAGGGCTACTCGCTGATCCTGACCGTCCACGGTGACCACCTGCCGCCGACCCGGCACAGTGCCGAAGCGTCGCTGGCCTGCGCATTGGCGCTGTGCAAATGGCTCAGTGGCCGGCCGGTGCAGCCGCGGCGGGTATTGGTGCAAGGGCCGCAGCCAAAGAACGTCGAGCCGTACAAGGTGGCGTTCCATTCGCCGCTGGTTTTCGGCGCGCCACACGATGCCCTGGTGTTCGAGCGGGCCGACATGGAAGCCCCGCTGCCTACCGCCAACGAGGCCATGGCGGTGCTGCACGACCGGTTTGCCGGGGAGTACCTGGCACGTTTCTCCGAAAGCCGGGTAACCCACCGGGTGCGCCAGGTGTTGTGCCGCATTCTGCCGCAGGGTGAACCGAAGCGTGAAACCCTGGCCCAGGCCCTGCACCTGTCGCAGCGGACCTTGCAGCGGCGGCTGCAGGAGGAGGGCACCAGCTTCCAGACCCTGCTTGACGATACCCGCCGCGAGCTGGCCGAACAGTACCTGGCGCAGCCGGGCATGACTTTGCTTGAGGCCGCCTACCTGCTCGGCTTCGCCGACCCCAGCAACTTCTATCGGGCGTTCCGCCGCTGGTTCGACGCCACACCCAGCGAGTACCGCGCCCGCCTGGGCACCGAAGCCGAAGTGGTCAATGACGCCAGAACGCCGGCATGCACAACACTAGCACCGTGATGATTTCCAGGCGGCCAAGCAGCATGCCGGCCGCCAAGATCCACTTGGCCGCGTCAGGCAGCGTGGCGTAGTTACCTGAAGGGCCGATCACTTCACCCAGGCCCGGCCCCACACCCGAAACCGTGCCAGCGGCGCCGGTCAGTGCAGTCATCCAGTCCACGCCCAGCAACGACAGCAGCAAGGCCATGACGCAGATGGTGATGGCGAAGAAGAACGAGAACGTCAGGATCGAACGCACGATGTCTTCGTCGAGGCGATGGCCGTTGTATTTCTGCTTGATCACCGCACGCGGGTGAATCAGCTGGTTGAGGCTGGCCTTGAGCAGGATATAGGCCACCTGGAAGCGGAAAATCTTGATGCCGCCCGCGGTCGAGCCGGAGCAGCCGCCAACGAAGCCCAGGTAGAAGAACAGCATCAGCGAAAAATTGCCCCACAGGCTGTAGTCACCCAGGGCGAAACCGGTGGTGGTGACCACCGAGGTCACGTTCAGTGCCACGTGGCGCAGGGCGTCGAGCCAGTGCAGGTTGGTGCTGTACCAATACCAGGTGCCCAACACCAGCCAGGTGACCACCAACATGCCCAGCAACCCTTGCACCTGCTGGTCGCGGATCAGCGCCTTGCGGTTGCCGCGCAGGGTAGCCACGTAAAGGGTGAACGGCAGGCTGCCCATGATCATCACCACCACCGCAACCCAGTGCACGGCGGGGATATCCCATTTCGCCAAGGATTGGTCGGAGGTGGAGAAACCGCCGGTGGAGATCGCCGACATGGCATGGTTGATCGCATCGAACGGGCTCATGCCCGCCCACCAGAAGGCCAGCGAACCCAGGATGGAGAAACCGACGTAAACCCCCACGATCGATTTGGCGACCATGTGCGAGCGCGGCATGACCTTTTCCGAGCGGTCGGACGATTCGGTCTGGAACAGGCGCATGCCACCGATACGCAGCAGTGGCAGGATTGCCACCGCCATGGCGATGAAGCCGATACCGCCGAGCCAGTGCAGCATCGAGCGCCACATCAGGATACCCGGTGACATGCTATCGAGCCCGCTGAGCACGGTGGCGCCTGTGGCGGTAATGCCTGACATGCTTTCGAAGAAGGCGTCGGTGTAACTGATGTGCTGAGTCAGCAGGAACGGCAGCGCGGCGAACACGCACACCACCAGCCAACTGCTGACCGTCAGCAGGTACATGTCGCGCGGGCGCAGGTGTACATGCTCCGGGCGCCCCGGTATTACCAGGGCAAGGCCTGCGATGAAGGTGATCAGGCTCGACCAGAGGAACGACGGCATGTCACCGGTACGCTCGAAGATCACCAGGGTAGCCATGGGCACGGCCATGCCCACGGCCAGGGTAATCAGGAAGATGCCGATGATGAAACCAATGATCCTTAAGGTCGGCAACGCCATGTGATCTGCTCTGACTCGAAACGGAAGGGCGCCATTCTACCTATGGGTCTGGTGATGTAAACGCTAGAATGGCCGCACATTCAACTGCCAGGAGGGTAGCCGATGGAGGCTCTCGACGCATTGCTCAACCGTGTTTCCGTGCCACGCCTGACCGACCCGGCGCCCAATGCCGCTCAACGCGAGGCGCTGTTCCAGGCCGCCCTGCGTGCCCCGGACCATGGCCAGCTGCGGCCATGGCGTTTCCTTACCATCGAAGGCCAGGGCCGCGAGAAACTCGGCGAGTTGTTCGCCGAAGCCGTGCAGCACAAAGGTGATGCCAGCCAGGCGGCACTGGACAAGGCTCGTGCCATGCCCCTGCGGGCACCGTTGCTGATCGTGGTCATCGCCAAGTTGCAGGACCACTTCAAGGTGCCCAAGTCCGAGCAGCGCCTGGCTGCGGGCTGTGCGGCGCACGGCATTCTGATCGCCGCGCATGCGCAAGGCGTCGGGGCGGTGTGGCGCACCGGGGACATGGCTTTTGATGCCCATGTGCACAAGGGGCTGGGGTTGGCCGAGAACGAGGAGTTGATCGGTTACCTGTATGTCGGTACGCCGTTGACCGAGCCACGCACTGCGCCGGTGCTGGAAACTGCTGATTTTGTCAGTGCCTGGGGCGAATAAACCGCCTTCAGGCAGATTGATTTATTGAGGCTTCCGGCCTCTTCGCGGGTTTACCCGCGAAGAGGTCAGTGGCCTTTACATCACATCAACTGCCAGCCGCATCAGCCAGGGGCAACTCCAGCCGAGCTACAAATCCTTCCTGTGGGTGATTGTCCAGCACCAGGCTCCCGCCATGGCGCTCCGCCGCCTTGCGCGCAATCGCCAGCCCCAGCCCATGCCCCGGCGCGTCCTGCCCCGGTGCGCGGAAGAACGGTTCGCCCAGTTGTGCCAGGTGCTCCGCTGCCGCCCCGGGGCCATGGTCACGCACGCTGATCACAATACGGTCCTGTTCACGCACGGCGCTGACTTCGACCGGCTGCCCTACCGGGTTGAAGCGCAGGGCATTGCGCAGCAGGTTGTCCACGGCCCGCTCGATCAGCGTTGGCCAACCCTGCAAGGTCAACCCCGGTTGCGCCTCCAGGCGCACATCCTGGTCCGGCGCACTGAGCAGGGCGTCCTTGCGCACGCTGCCGAGCAGGGCGTTGAGGTCGACCGGTTCGGCATGAGCCTGTTCGGCATCCACTCGGGCCAGGGCGAGAATTTCGCTGATCAGGTCTTCCAGGCGGTCGCATTCGCGGGTCAGGCGCGGCCACAGGGTCTCCCGCTGCTCGGGCCCTGCGCGCTCGGCCAAGGCCAGGGCGATGCGCAGCCTGGCCAGGGGCGAGCGTAGCTCGTGAGACACGTCGCGCAGCAGCTGGCGCTGGCTGCCGATGGTGCTTTGCAGGCGCGCCCCCATCTTGTTGAAGTCCTTGGCCAGCACACCGAACTCGTCACGCCGCGCAGCCAGACGCGCCAGGCTGTTCTGCTGGTAGGTGGTCTGGCCCAGGTCGTGTACAGCGCTGCGCAGGCGGCTTAACGGGCGGGTGATGGACAGGGTTACGAGCAGGCTGAACAGGGTCAGCACGACCAGGGCAATGCCCAGTGCACTGAGCGGCCACATCAGGCTCTCGCGGTGCCAGGCATCCAGCGCCGGGTGAGGGATGCGGTAGATCAGCAAGTAGGTATCGCCGGTCTCGGGGCTGGTGTATTCCTCGGTCAGCCGACGCCATGGCAGGCGTCGCTGGTCATTGTGCTGACGCGCCTCGAAGGCGGCCGCACGGCGCGGGAAGGTCCCGGGCACCACGGCCTCGCCACTGTCGTCGAGCACCTGCACGTCGATCTTGTAGCGATCTTTGCGCCTTTCCAGGAAGTGCTGAGCCGAATCCAGGCCTTCCTGCTCGTAATGCTTGGCCCACTTGCTGGCCAGGGTATTCAGGCCCGGATGGCGGCTAAGGATCCAGGCGTCCTGGTTGAGCATGTGGCCCAGCAGGATCGACAGCCCGGCGACCAGGGTGATGGCGAGCCAGAAGCTGGCCAGGATGCGCCAGAACAGTGAACGCAAGTGCACCTCCTAAACGGGAAAAGCCCGGCCCGCAGTGACGCGGGCCGGGCATGGGGTGGACAGCTTACTGGGCCTTGGTGCCTTTTTCAGCTTTCCAGGCCTGGAACTCCTGCCACTCGGCTTTCTTGGCGGCGCGTTCCTTTTGCAGTTCGTCGAACTTCTTCTGCTGGTCAGGCTTGAGCAGGTTGCGTACCGCGCTGTCGGTCTTGTCGCGGTTGGCCTGCAGTTCGTCCTTCATGGCTTTCTGGTCGGCGGCCGGCAGTTTGGCCAGGTAGCGCTCCGTGATGTCGCGGCGCTGTTGCATCTGCTCGCCCATCAGCTTGCCGATCTGCTGGCGCTGGTCGCGGCTCAGGTCCAGTTGGTGGAAAGGCGCATCACCGCGATGATGCGGGCCGTCGTGGCGCGGGCCGCCGTCAGGCATGGCCATGGCCACGGTCGGCAGAGCGGCGGCGAACATCAGGGCGATAAGGGTCTTGCGCATGGTGTCTCTCCTTTCATAGGCCGGTGGTTACCGGATGAGCACAGTCTAGGGAGATCACCGTCAAGCGCAGTCAGGGGATGGTAAAGGCTCGGTAAAGATGCTCAGAGGCAGTAGTAATAACCACGGCTACGCAATGCCACGATGCGTGGCCGGCCATCGGCATGCGGGCCGATCTTCTTGCGCAGGTTGCTGACATGCATGTCCAGGCTGCGGTCATACAGGGTCAATTTGCGGCCCAGGCCGATCTGCGCGAGTTCCTGTTTGTCCAGTGGCTCGCCGGGCTGGCGCAGCAGGGCTTCGAGGATGCGGCTTTCGGACAGGGTCAGGGTCATTTCGCGGCCATCGATACTGGCCACGCCACGTGCAGGGCTGTACACCAGGTCACCCAGCTCCACTTGACTGGTGGTGGCGGTGGGGTGGCTGCGGCGAAGTACCGCGCGCAGGCGAGCGGTGAGCTCGCGCGGGTCGCAAGGTTTGGCCAGGTAGTCGTCGGCGCCCAGTTCCAGGCCGAGGATGCGGTCCAGCGGCTCGCCACGGGCTGACAGCATCAGCACCGGCAGCTCGGCATGCTCGCTGCGCAGCTGTTTGAGCAGCTCCAGGCCGCTGCCGTCGGGCAACATCACATCCAGCACCACGGCAGCAGGGGCATGCTCGGCCAGGGCCCGGCGTGCGCTCTGGCCATCGTGGCAGGCACGCACCGTGAACCCTTCCTGGGTCAGCCAGCTGCCGAGCAGCTCGCACAGTTCCTGGTCATCATCAATCAGTAACAGCTCGCTCATGACTCACTCAATTCAACCATTGACGGCGGCTATTCGGCCCGCCAGTGGCAAAGATACCGCAGACTGATGGCAACCGTATAACTGCCAATACCGCATCAGCTTCTTCGCGGGCTTGAGCGCAAAAAAGCTGTGCGGCTTCAGATCAGGGCAGTACTTGCTTGAACGGCTTGACCACTACCTTGTCGTAGACGCCTGCGGCAATGTACGGATCGGCATCGGCCCAGGCCTGCGCCGCCGCCAGCGATTCGAATTCGGCAACGATCAGGCTACCGCTGAACCCTGCTTCGCCCGGGTCGTTGCTGTCGATGGCCGGGTGTGGGCCGGCCAGCACTACGCGGCCTTCGGCCTTGAGCTGCTGAAGGCGTTCGATGTGCGCCGGGCGGGCAGCCAGGCGCTTTTCCAGGGAGTTTGCGACGTCGCTGGCGATAATGGCGTAGAGCATGTCAATCCTTGGGTTTGGAGGTAGAAGGGTCGTCGTGCAGGTGGCGCGACAGGTACACGCCTTGCGCCACCAGGAAGATCACGGTCATGCCCAGGCTGCCGAACACCTTGAAGTCCACCCAGAAGTCCTGGAAGGTGAAGGCGACGAACAGGTTGGCCGCGCCGCAGAACAGGAAGAAAGCGATCCACGCCAGGTTCAAGCGCGACCAGATGGCATCCGGCAGGGTCAGGGCATGGCCCATGATGCGCTTGATCAGCACCCGGTCGCCGATGAAGTGGCTGCCGGCAAAGCCCAGGGCGAACAACCAGTTCACCACGGGTGCTTTCCACTTGAGGAAGGTTTCGCTGTGGAAGGTCAGGGTCAGGCCGCCAAACACCAGGCAGGCGATCAGGGTCAGCCACTGGCCCTTTTCCAGCTTGCGCTGGCGCAGGAACAGCGCACCGTACACCACCAGCGAGCTGATGATCAGCATGGCCGTGGCGCTGTAGATACCGCCGAATTCGAAGCTGTGGCCGGCGACCTCCATGGGGCGCGGGTCGAGCTTGTAGACGATGAAGAACAGCAGCAGCGGGATGAAATCGATGAATTGTTTCACAATGGCAGCCAGAATCGGGATGTGACGGCATAATAACAAACATCGAATCCAGCGAAAGCGCTCCCCCATGAATGTTGATCTGCACTGTCACAGCACGGCCTCCGACGGCGCCCTGTCGCCTTCGGTACTGGTTGCCCGGGCCCATGAGCACGGGGTGCAAACGCTGGCACTGACTGACCATGACACCATCGAAGGCCTGCCTGAAGCGCGCCAGGCCTGCGTTGACCTGGGGATGCGCTGGGTCAGCGGGGTAGAGTTGTCCTGCACCTGGGGTGGTGCGACCATCCATGTGCTGGGCTATGACTTCCCGCTCGACGCACCGCCGTTGCTGGCTGCGATCGAGGCATTGCACCGCGGCCGCTGGTTGCGCGCCGAAGAAATAGACAAACGGCTGGCGGGCAAAGGCATGCCCGGCACCCTTGAAGGTGCGCGCGCCGTGCAGCAAGAACTGGGTGACAGCGGCAACGCACCGGCGCGCCCGCATTTTGCCGAGCACCTGGTGCGTGCCGGGCACGTCAAGGACCGGGGCGAAGCGTTTCGCAAGTGGCTGGGCGCCGGTAAGCTGGGCGACGTCAAGCAGCACTGGCCGTCCCTTGACGAAACCGTTGCCACGCTAAGGCAGTCCAACGCTTGGGTAAGCCTGGCGCATCCCATGCATTACGATCTGACCCGCAGCAAGCGCAGACGGCTGATTGCCGACTATATTCAGGCAGGAGGGCAGGCGCTTGAGGTGGTCAATGGGATGATGCCTGCCGAGCAAGTGGGCACCATGTCCATCCTTACCCGTGAGTTCGGCCTGCTGGCAAGCGCTGGCAGTGACTTCCACGGCCCCGGCACCTGGGGCGAGATTGGTGCCTATCGGCCTTTGCCCGAGGACCTGCCACCTTTGTGGCGTCGATTCAGCCATGAACAGCCTTTGGCGCTATGAACAGGACGACTACGTGAGCCAATTTTTCCAGATTCATCCGGAGAACCCACAGGCGCGCTTGATAAAACAGGCCGTCGAGATCATCCGCAAGGGGGGGGTGGTGGTGTATCCGACGGATTCGGCCTATGCCCTGGGTTGCCAGATGGGCGACAAGAACGCCATCGAGCGGGTGCGGCGCCTGCGCGGGCTGGACAAGACGCACAACTTCACCCTGATGTGCTGCGACATGTCGCAACTGGGCTTGTACGCCAAGGTCGATACCGGCACTTTTCGCCTGCTCAAGGCGCATGTACCGGGGCCTTACACGTTCATTCTCAACGGCACGCGTGAAGTGCCGCGCCTGCTGTTGCACGACAAGCGCCGCACCATCGGGCTGCGTGTACCGAACCACGTCATTACCCTGGCCTTGCTGGCCGAGTTGGGCGAGCCACTGATGAGCGTGAGCCTGATCCTGCCGGGCGACAGCGAGCCGATGACCGACCCCTACGAGATCCGTGAGCGGCTGGAGCACCATGTCGACCTGGTGATCGACGGCGGCTTCGGCGACCTCAAGGCGTCGACCATCATCGACCTGTCCGGTGACGAGCCGGAACTGATCCGCGAAGGTTGCGGCGACCCCACGCCGTTCCTGGTCAACGCGTGAGCCAGGTGGAAGCGCCTGAGGCACCGGCCGAACAGGCCGAGTTGCCTCGGCAACTGCAACTGGCTTTGGTCTACGGCGAAGCCCTGACCGAACTGCCGCTGGACCTGTACATCCCACCAGACGCCCTGGAAGTCATCCTCGAAGCCTTCGAAGGCCCGCTGGACCTGTTGCTGTACCTGATCCGCAAGCAGAACATCGACATCCTCGACATCCCCGTGGCCGAGATCACCCGGCAGTACATGGGCTACGTGGAATTGATGAAAAGCGTGCGTCTGGAGCTGGCCGCCGAGTACCTGGTGATGGCCGCCATGCTCGCCGAGATCAAGTCGCGCATGCTGCTGCCGCGCTCTGCCGACGTCGAGGAGGAAGAGGGCGACCCGCGTGCCGAACTGATTCGCCGCCTGCAGGAGTACGAGCGTTTCAAGGCCGCGGCCGAGGGCATCGATGAACTGCCACGGGTGGGGCGCGATGTCGTGGTGCCGCGCCTGGAAGCACCGCAGGCCAAGGTGCGCAAGCTGTTGCCGCAGGTCAGCCTGGAAGAGTTGCTGATGTCCATGGCCGAGGTGATGCGACGCAACGACCTGTTTGAAAGCCATCAGATCAGTCGTGAGACGCTGTCCACCCGCGAGCGCATGAGCCAGGTACTGGAGCGCCTCAAGGGCGGTGCGTTCGTGCCATTCGTCGAGCTGTTCGCCGCCGAAGAGGGCAAGCTGGGGGTGGTGGTCACCTTCATGGCGGTGCTCGAACTGGTGAAGGAATCGCTGATCGAACTGGTGCAGAATGAACCCTTCGCCGCCATCCATGTGCGGCTTCGCCCGGCGCTTGTTGAAGAACCTGATGAATTTGAATGACCCCCGCGACCTGGCGTCGCTGATCGAAGCTTTTTTGCTGGCATCGGGCAAGCCGCAATCCCTGGAGCGCCTGTACGAGCTGCTCGATGAGGCCGAGCGCCCCGAGCCGCACGTGTTCAAGCAGGCCCTGGAGGTACTGGGCAAGTCGTGCAGCGGCCGTGCCTTCGAGCTCAAGGAAGTGGCCAGCGGTTACCGCCTGCAGATCCGCGAGGACTATGCGCCCTGGGTCGGGCGCCTGTGGGAAGAACGCCCGCAACGCTATTCGCGTGCGTTGCTCGAAACCTTGGCCTTGATCGCCTACCGCCAACCGATCACCCGTGGCGAGATTGAAGACGTGCGGGGTGTTGCAGTGAACAGCAACATCATCAAGACCATGATGGAGCGCGAGTGGATCCGCGTGGTGGGCTATCGGGAAGTACCGGGTCGGCCGGCGATGTTCGCCACCACCAAGGCGTTTCTCGACCATTTCAACCTCAAGAGCCTAGAGGAGCTGCCGGCTTTGGCCGAGTTGCGCGAAATGGAGCCCGAGCCGCTGCTCGACCCGGACGATGCGCCAGTGCCGGCGCACTTGCAGGCGTTGGCGGATGCCAGCCTGGGCGAGGAGGAAGAGGCTGGCGAGCCGAAGGAAGAGACCAGCTTCCGTAGCCTGTTGGTGGAGCTGGATGCCATGGAAGAGGGGCTGAAGACCGATTTTGATGACTTGCGCGAGGATGAGCCTGAGGCTTCCGCGGAAGAAGAGGGCAAGTTGCAGCCCTGACCTGCTGCTGCCTGTGACGGCCTCTTCGCGGGTAAACCCGCTCCCACAGGGATACCACAGGCCTTGAAAGTGATGCAGTACCTGTGGGGGCGGGTTTACCCGCGAAAAGGCCGGCACTGCCAATGCACCACCATTAGGCAGAAACCCCTGCCAAAGCCCATAAAACCCTCTACCCTCCAGTGCGTTATCCCCCTGAACCGCGTATGATGCGCGACCTTTTGGCGCGTTCGTCGCCAAGAACCTGTTTTCATTCCTACACCGGGAGGTGCCCAGATGAGTGAGCAAGACCTGCAAGATACCGAAATCACCCCTCCATCCGGCGAAAAGCTGCAGAAAGTGCTGGCGCGCATTGGCGTGGGCTCGCGCCGTGACGTCGAGGCCTGGATCAGCCAGGGCCGCATCAAGGTCAACGGCGTCGAGGCCACCCTCGGCCAGCGCGTCGACCTGCACGATGCCATTGCCGTTGACGGCAAGCTGATCAAGCGCGAGGAAGCCGCCGAGGCCACCCGTCGGGTGATCATGTACAACAAGCCCGATGGCGAAATCTGCACCCGTGACGACCCGGAAGGCCGCCCGACCGTGTTCGACCGCCTGCCACGGCCAAAAGAAGGCCGCTGGATCAACATCGGCCGCCTCGACATCAACACCACCGGGTTGCTGCTGTTCACCACCGACGGTGAGCTGGCCAACCGCCTGATGCACCCGTCCTACGAGATGGACCGTGAGTACGCGGTGCGTGTGCGTGGTGAAGTCGACGACGAGATGATCGAACGCCTGAAAGCCGGGGTGATGCTGGAAGACGGCCCGGCGAAGTTCACCGACATCCAGAAGGCACCGGGTGGCGAAGGCTTCAACCACTGGTACCACTGCGTGGTGATGGAAGGCCGTAACCGTGAAGTGCGTCGCCTGTGGGAATCCCAGGGCATGGTGGTCAGCCGCCTGAAGCGTGTGCGTTTCGGTCCGGTGTTCCTCAACTCCGACCTGCCGATGGGCCGCTGGCGTGAAATGACCCAGGGTGAAATCGACATCCTCGCCGCCGAAGTGGGCCTGCAGCCAGTCGCGCTGCCTGCCATGAAGCTTAAGGCCAAGGACAAGATGGAGCGCCTGCAGCGCAAGTCGACCCGCCCGCTGGGCCGTGGTGAGCGCGTGCGCAACCTGCGCCCGGCTCACGAAGGTGCAGCCACCGGCGAGCGCCCGGCGCGCCAACCGCGTGAAGAGGCCCCGCGTAAGAACACCCGTGGCAGCACGGTGGCCGAGCGTCCGAGCGAAATGCGCAAGCGTCCGGCCAAGCCGGAGGGTGACAAGCCGGCAGGCCGTGGCCGCGGCAAACCGCGTGGCTGACAAGCCGGTGTGGTAACCAAGAAACCAGCCTTCGGGCTGGTTTTTTCATGTCTGTGGAAACCTGAGGCTGCGCAGCAGCCCCAAGATATTGAACAAAAAGAATTTTTCTGACGACTGGCAAGTTCTTGAACCGGCCTGTATAGAAATTTTTACGAATGCAGACGTTTTCAGTCTGCATTTCAGATCGCATCCGATCCTGTAAACAAACCTTGCCGGCGCCCGCAGGCCAAAGCAGCCGTAGCGGCACTGCTCGCCCTTGCCCAAACCCCCGTCCCCACGGTGTTATAGCCGCCATTGCCGTGTGCAAGAGCCCATCCACAGAGCCGGGCTGACAAAACAACAAATGGAGGCGCCATGTACGCCGATCACTCCGCCTTTCAAGGCCCACACCACAGGATCGCTGCGTTTTTTCCGGATGGAAGGACGCAACGCGTTGACGCCTGCGCGCTTGCAGGGGTATACAGTGCGCCGCGTTTTACCTGTGACCCTTTTGCGTACCGCGCACTCTTGATCACGCCTGGTTGACCCGCCCCGGCGGCACCTGAGGTCAAGAAACCCAAGGTAACCACCTTGCCCATTCCGCTGCGCCACGAGCGCGGTGGGTCCGATTCCGTCACAGATAAAAACAATGCAGGTGACTTCGTTCATGAGTGGACAAAACATGCATTCAGGCGAGCTAAAGCGGGGCCTGAAGAACCGCCATATCCAATTGATCGCCCTGGGTGGTGCGATTGGTACTGGCCTGTTCCTCGGCTCGGCAGGCGTGATGAAATCCGCCGGCCCGTCAATGATTCTTGGCTACGCCATTTGCGGCTTCATCGCCTTCATGATCATGCGCCAGCTTGGCGAAATGATCGTCGAAGAGCCGGTGGCCGGCTCGTTCAGCCATTTCGCCCATACCTACTGGGGTGGTTTCGCCGGCTTCCTGTCGGGCTGGAACTGCTGGGTGCTGTACATCCTGGTGGGCATGTCGGAGCTTTCGGCGGTCGGCAAGTATGTTCACTACTGGTGGCCGGAAATCCCTACCTGGGTCACGGCGGCGGCGTTCTTCGTGCTGATCAACGCCATCAACCTGATGAACGTGAAGTTCTTCGGTGAAGCTGAATTCTGGTTTGCCATCATCAAGGTGGTCGCCATCGTCAGCATGATCGGCCTGGGTGCCTACCTGCTCACCAGCGGCAGCGGCGGCCCGGACGCCACTGTCGCCAACCTGTGGTCCCATGGCGGCTTCTTCCCGAACGGTGTCAGCGGGCTGGTGATGGCCCTGGCGTTCATCATGTTCTCCTTTGGTGGCCTGGAAATGCTCGGCTTTACCGCCGCCGAGGCCGACAAGCCGAAGTCCGTGATCCCCAAAGCGATCAACCAGGTCATCTACCGCATCCTGATCTTCTATGTGGGTGCCTTGGTGGTGCTGCTGTCGCTGACCCCGTGGGACAACCTGGTCGCCAGCATCGATGCCTCGGGTGGCAGCTACGGCAGCAGCCCGTTCGTGCAGGTGTTCTCGCTGCTGGGCAGTGACGTGGCCGCCCACCTGTTGAACTTCGTGGTACTGACCGCTGCGCTGTCTGTGTACAACAGCGGCACCTACTGCAATGCCCGCATGCTGTTGGGCATGGCCGAGCAGGGCGATGCCCCGGCGTCGCTGGCCAAAGTCGACAAGCGTGGCGTGCCAGTGCGTTCGATCCTGGTGTCGGCTGCCTTTACCTTCGTCGCCGTGCTGCTCAACTACCTGATGCCTCAGAACGCCTTGGAGCTGCTGATGTCGCTGGTAGTGGCGACCCTGGTGATCAACTGGGCGATGATCAGCTATTCGCACCTGAAGTTCCGTCAGCACCTCGACCGTACCGGCCAGAAGCCGCTGTTCAAGGCGCTGTGGTACCCCTACGGCAACTACCTGGTGCTGGCCTTCGTGGTGCTGATCCTTGGCATCATGCTGATGATCCCGGGTATTCAGGTGTCGGTGTATGCCATTCCGTTCTGGCTGTTCGGGATGTTTGTGATCTACATGGTCAAGCCGCGCCGCAAGCTCAATGCCGGTGGTGCTGCGGGTCACGTGGCCAAGTAACGTAGCTGCGGCAGCATGCAGAAACCCCAAGTCTGGTGACCGGCTTGGGGTTTTTCGTTGCCTGTGCTTCAGATTTGCTCCAGCAACCAGCTCCTGAATGCCCGTAGCGAAGGCAAGGCCTCATTCCTGGGCGGGTAGATCAGGTAATAACTGCGCTGGCTGGCAAACGCCACCCCCGGGCTGTACAGCTCACCTTTGGCCAACTCTTCCTCCACCAGAATGCGCGGCACCAGGCCGATACCAATCCCGGCGCGCACCGCCTGGATCAGGTGCGAGGTCAGTTCGAAACTCGGGCCCAGGCGCATCGACCGGTGCGGCAGGCCATGGTGCGAAAACCACTCGCCCCAGGCGTGTGGGTTGTTGGCCACATTCAACAACACCTCTTCACTGATCCTTGTCGGGCTCCAGTTCTGGCTGGCCGCGCCAGCCTCGGGCGGCAGGATCACCACCAGTTCCTCGGCATGCAGGCGATGGCAGATCAGCCCCGGCAGGTCGTGGCTGGCCACGCCGATGGCAGCGTCGATTTCGCTGGTGTCGAAGTTGATGGCTTCGATGCGTGAATGAATGTGTACCAGCATGCCCGGATGGGCACTGTAGAACGCATGCAGCCTCGGCAATAGCCATTTCGAACCGAAGGTAGGCAGGGTGGCCAGGCGCAAGGTGCCCACCCCCGACTGGTAGGCCAGCGCCTGCAGGGTGGCGCTGCGGATGCGCCCCAGCGCCTCGCTGAGCTCACGCTGGTACAGGCGGCCGACATCGGTCAGCTGTACTTGGCGCCCCTCACGGCGGAACAAGGTCAGGCCCAGCTGCTGCTCCAGCGCCTGCACCTGGCGGCTGACCGCGCTCTGGGTCAGTGACAGTTCGGCAGCGGCGCGGGTGTAGCTTTCATGCCGGGCGGCGGCCTCGAAAGCCAGCAGCAACGACATGGATGGGGTCAGGTGGCGGTAATTCATTCATAAAAGTCATTGATAGCGGCAGGATTATCCATTTGCCCCTGAAGCGAAACTACAGGAACATTGGCCTATACGTCATCCCTGCATGCATCAACCCATGCCGGAGCGACAGGAATCCCGTGAATAAGCCAATATCAAGAGGCCATCCTTCGATGATCGCCCAGCTGTCGACCGTTGCACCGAGCGCCAATTACCCCGAATTCCTCGAAGCCCTGCGCAACAGCGGCTTCCGTGGCCAGATCAGTGCCGACTACGCTACCCGCACCGTGCTGGCCACCGACAACTCGATCTACCAGCGCTTGCCGCAAGCGGCGGTGTTTCCGCTGGATGCCGACGATGTGGCGCGGGTCGCCACGCTGATGGGCGAGCCGCGCTTCCAGCAGGTCAAGCTGACCCCGCGCGGCGGTGGCACTGGCACCAACGGGCAGTCGCTGACCGACGGTATCGTCGTCGACTTGTCGCGGCACATGAACAAGATCCTCGAAATCAACGTCGAGGAGCGTTGGGTACGGGTGCAGGCCGGTACGGTCAAGGACCAGCTCAATGCTGCGCTCAAGCCGCACGGGCTGTTCTTCGCCCCTGAGCTGTCCACCTCCAACCGCGCCACGGTTGGCGGCATGATCAACACCGACGCCAGTGGCCAGGGCAGTTGCACCTACGGCAAAACCCGCGATCACGTACTGGAGCTGCACAGCGTGCTGCTCGGTGGTGAGCGCCTGCACAGCCTGCCGATCGACGATGCCGCGCTGGAGCAAGCCTGTGCCGCGCCCGGCCGGGTCGGCGAGGTGTACCGCATGGCCCGGGACATTCAGCAAACCCAGGGCGAATTGATCGAAACCACCTTCCCCAAGCTCAACCGTTGCCTGACCGGCTACGACCTCGCGCACCTGCGCGACGAGCAGGGGCGCTTCAACCTCAACAGCGTGTTGTGTGGCGCCGAGGGCTCGCTGGGCTACGTGGTCGAAGCCAAGCTCAACGTTTTGCCGATCCCCAAGTACGCGGTGCTGGTCAACGTACGCTACACCAGCTTCATGGACGCGCTGCGCGACGCTAATGCGCTGATGGCGCACAAGCCGCTGTCGATCGAGACGGTTGATTCCAAGGTGCTGATGCTGGCGATGAAAGACATCGTCTGGCACAGCGTTGCCGAGTACTTCCCGGCCGACCCCGAGCGCCCGACCCTGGGTATCAACCTGGTGGAGTTCTGTGGCGACGAGCCGGCTGAGGTCAACGCCAAGGTGCAGGCGTTCATCCAGCACCTGCAAAGCGATACCAGCGTCGAGCGCCTGGGCCACACCCTTGCCGAGGGGGCGGAGGCAGTCACTCGCGTGTACACCATGCGTAAACGTTCGGTAGGGCTGCTGGGCAACGTCGAAGGCGAGGTACGCCCGCAGCCGTTCGTTGAAGACACCGCCGTACCGCCGGAGCAGTTGGCCGACTACATCGCCGATTTCCGCGCGCTGCTCGATGGCTACGGCCTGGCCTACGGCATGTTCGGCCATGTCGATGCCGGCGTGCTGCACGTGCGCCCGGCACTGGACATGAAAGACCCGGCGCAGGCCGCATTGGTCAAGCCGATTTCCGACGCCGTTGCCGCTCTGACCAAAAGCTACGGCGGCCTGCTGTGGGGCGAGCACGGCAAGGGCCTGCGCTCGGAATACGTGCCGGAGTACTTCGGCGAGCTGTACCCGGCGCTGCAGCGTCTGAAGGGTGCGTTCGACCCGCACAACCAGCTCAATCCCGGCAAGATCTGCACCCCACTGGGCAGCTCAGAGGGCCTGACTCCGGTCGATGGCGTGACCCTGCGCGGCGACCTCGACCGTACCATCGACGAGCGCGTGTGGCAGGACTTCCCCAGTGCCGTGCACTGCAACGGCAATGGCGCCTGCTACAACTACGACCCCAACGACGCCATGTGCCCGTCGTGGAAGGCTACCCGCGAGCGTCAGCATTCGCCCAAGGGTCGCGCCTCGCTGATGCGCGAGTGGCTGCGCCTGCAGGGCGAGGCGAACATCGACGTGCTGGCGGCGGCGCGTAGCAAGGTGTCGTGGCTCAAGGGCCTGCCGGTGCGCCTGCGCAATAACCGCGCACGCAGCCAGGGCCAGGAAGACTTTTCCCATGAGGTATACGACGCCATGGCCGGCTGCCTGGCGTGCAAGTCGTGCGCCGGGCAGTGCCCGATCAAGGTCAACGTGCCGGACTTCCGCTCGCGCTTCCTCGAGCTGTATCACGGTCGCTACCAGCGCCCGCTGCGTGACTACCTGATTGGCTCGCTGGAGTTCACCATCCCGTACCTGGCCCATGCGCCGGGGCTGTACAACGCCGTGATGGGCTCGAAGTGGGTGAGCAAGCTGCTGGCCGACAAGGTGGGGATGGTCGACAGCCCGCTGATCAGCCGCTTCAACTTCCAGGCCACCCTGACCCGCTGCCGCGTTGGCGTGGCCACGGTGCCGACACTGCGCGAGCTGACCCCGGCCCAGCGCGAGCGCAGCATCGTGCTGGTGCAGGATGCCTTCACTCGCTACTTTGAAACGCCGCTGCTGTCGGCCTTCATCGACCTGGCCCATCGCCTGGGCCACCGGGTGTTCCTGGCGCCTTACAGCGCCAACGGCAAACCGCTGCACGTGCAGGGCTTCCTGGGTGCGTTTGCCAAGGCGGCGATCCGCAACGCCACCCAGCTCAAGGCCCTGGCCGAATGCGGGGTGCCGCTGGTAGGCCTGGACCCGGCGATGACCCTGGTGTATCGCCAGGAGTACCAGAAGGTGCCGGGCCTGGAAGGTTGCCCGCAGGTGCTGTTGCCGCAGGAGTGGCTGATGAATGTGCTGCCTGAGCAGGCGCCGACCGCACCGGGTAACTTCCGCTTGATGGCACACTGCACCGAGAAGACCAACGTGCCGGCCAGTACCAAGCAGTGGGAGCAGGTGTTTGCCCGTTTGGGGCTGAAGCTGGTGACCGAGGCCACGGGGTGCTGCGGCATGTCCGGCACTTATGGGCACGAAGCGCGCAATCAGGAAACCTCGCGGACCATCTTCGAGCAGAGCTGGGCGACCAAGCTGGACAAGGAAGGAGAGCCGCTGGCGACCGGTTATTCGTGCCGTAGCCAGGTCAAGCGCATGACCGAACGCAAGATGCGCCACCCGCTGGAAGTGGTGTTGCAGTACGCCCAGCGTTAATCTTCAGGGCCTCGGGGGCGCAAAGCGCCCCCTGCTTTCAATGATCTCGATGCCGCCGCGCTTGTCTGTACAGATACAAGCTCAACACCAGCCCGCAAGCTGCGGCAGTCGCCGCAAACAGAAACATCGAAGCAAACCCGAACCCCGCCGCCACCGCGCCCACCAGTGGTCCGGTCACCCCCAGCGACAAATCGATGAACAGTGAATACGCCCCAACCGCGGCCCCACGGTTGGCCGCCGACACCTGGTTCACTGCCTCCACGCCCAGCGCCGGGAACACCAGCGAGAAACCAAACCCGCTCAGTGCTGCACCCGCCAAGGCCATTTCGGCACTGGGGGCCAGCCACAGCATCAGCAGCCCGAGTGTTTCCACCGACAGGCAGGCGATTGCCACCCTGAAGCCGCCGATACGGTTTATCAGGTTGCCGAACAGCAGCCGCGCGCTGATGAAGCTGGCGCCGAACAGGCTCAGGGTCAACGCCGCGTCGGACCAGCCTCGGCTGGCGTAGTACAGGGTGATGAAGGTGGCGATGGTGCCGAAGCCGATCGAGCCCAGGGCCAGGCCCGAACCATGCGGGAACACCTTGCCCAGCACCCGCAGGAATGGCAGGCGTACGCCGCTGACGATGGGGGCGGCCTGCTTGGGCCAGGCCAGCAGCAGGCCGATGATGCACAGCAGGATGATGCTCACACCCATGCTCCACAACCCCAGCCCCTTGATCATCAGCACGCCCAGTGGAGCGCCGATGGCCAGTGCGCCATAGCTGGCGATGCCGTTCCAGGAAATGACCTTGGCTGTGTTGGCGGCGCCTACCCGGCCGATACCCCAGCCGATCGCACCCGACCCCACCAAGCTTTCAGCGCTGCCCAGTACCAGGCGGCCGACCAGCAGGCAAGCCAGGCTCAGCCAGGGCAGGTGGGTGAGGAAGGCGCACGCCAGCATGAACACCCCGCTGAGGCCGCAGCCGGCAAGGCCGTACATCACGGCTTTCTTGCTGCCGTGGTTGTCGATGATGCGGCTGGCGGTAGGGCGGCTGAGCAGGGTGGCCAGGTATTGCACGCTGATCACCAGGCCAGCGACCACGGCGCTGAAGCCCAGGTCGTTATGCACATAGCCAGGCAGCACGGCCAGTGGAATGCCGATGTTCAGGTAGCCGATGAAGGTGAAGAGAACGATGGAAACGACTTGCAGGGTGACCGCAAGGGGGCGCGGTGAGTCGGGCATGGGGGCCTACATGTGTTCAGGACGGTGTGAAAACGTGATGACGGGGGTGGCCCGCAGGTCAGCCGTTTTCACACAGTCGGGGATGCGCGGTTAGTCCTGGTCAGCGCTGGATTGATCGTCACCATCCTGCTCGACGGCAGCTGCCGGTTCGGCGTGAACGGTCACGGTTGGCTCTTCTGGGTTCAGGCTTGGGAAGGGAAGATTCGGGATCTCATGCATCTCGTCGTTCCTCGCAAGTGTGAGTGAAAAGTCTGCGCCAGGCGCGTTTGGAGCTTCGCAAAGCTGGGGCAGGATACACAAGTCTGGATGACAGTTTGGATTTTTTCCCGTTCGTTTGTCGGTTTTGCGGGCGAACAGCGCACATTTATCTCATGAAAAAAGGGGCCTTTCGGCCCCTTCAGTCAGTGATTACTTACGGCCTTCAGCCGTTTCCGCCACCTTGTCGGTGCGTGCACACATGATGAAGTCGTTGCGGTGCAGGCCTTTGATCGAGTGGCTCCACCAGGTCACGGTAACTTTGCCCCACTCGGTCAGCAGCCCTGGGTGGTGGCCTTCGGCTTCGGCGATTTCGCCCACGGCATTGGTGAATGCCAGGGCGTGCTTGAAGTTCTTGAACAGGAACACGCGCTCCAGCTCCATATGGCCGTCGCGTACTTCGATATTCCAGTCCGGGATTTCGCGAATCAGCTCTGCCAGCTCTTCGTCGGTGACTTTCGGCGCATCGGCGCGGCAGGCTTCGCAATGGGCTTGGTTCAAGGCATTCATGAGGTGTTTTCCGGTTCGAGTTGTTATCGGCAAGGTCGCTCAGGCAGCGACCTTGGGTGGAAATTTCGGTGCGTGCAGGCCCAGCTTCATGGCTTCGTGGACCATGCCCATGATGTCTTCATGGGCAAGGTCGAACAGGCGCTTCATGTTCGGCAGCACGAAATACAGCGGCTGCAGGATGTCGATGCGGTACGGCGTACGCATGGCCTCGATCGGGTCGAAGGCCTGGTGCTCGGGCTCGCCAGACAGACTGTAGACGGTCTCTTTAGGCGACGAGAGGATGCCGCCGCCATAGATCTTGCGGCCCTGCGGGGTTTCCATCAGGCCAAACTCGATGGTCATCCAGTACAGGCGCGCCAGGTACACGCGTTGTTCCTTGGTCGCAGCCAGGCCGAGCTTGCCGTAGGTGTGAGTGAATTCGGCGAACCAGGGGTTGGTCAGCAGCGGGCAGTGGCCGAAGATCTCGTGGAAGATATCGGGCTCTTGCAGGTAGTCCAGCTCTTCCGGGGTGCGGATGAACGTGGCGACCGGGAAGCGCTTGCTGGCCAGCAGCTCGAAGAAGGTTTGGAAGGGGATCAGCGCCGGCACCCGGGCAACCTGCCAACCGGTGGTGGCGCCCAGCACCTTGTTGACCTCGCCCAACTGCGGAATGCGGTCATGGGGCAGCTTGAGCTGGTCGATGCCGTCCAGGTATTCCTGGCATGCGCGGCCTTCGATCACTTTCAGCTGGCGGGTGATCAAGGTGTTCCACACCGCATGCTCTTGCTGCGGGTAATCGATAAAACCATGCGCATCGGACTCGCGTGCCACGTATTGCGTCTGTTTCATGAGGCTCTCCTGGTGAGGGCTTTTCTTGTTATGTGCAGGACATACCCAAGAAATATCCCTTCACCGGCGATTTTGCACGGGGTCTGACCGCTGCCGCGAAGCGTCGCAAACAGGTTTTCGTAACGATAATTTTACAAAGTTGCGTGGGTGTCGGAAAATCCGAGGCATCTGGCTGATGTTTGCGCAGTTTTTGTCAGCTTATCTTTACGACTTTTCCGCGCGGTGTTGAAAAACATTGGCGCTTCGAGAGCCCTCATGCGTATCAAAGTGCATTGCCAGAACCGCATTGGCATCCTGCGCGACATCCTCAACCTGCTGGTCGAGTACGGCATCAACGTACTGCGCGGCGAGGTGGGCGGTGACCATGGCAACGCCATCTACCTGCACTGCCCGAACCTGATCAATCTGCAGTTCCAAGCCTTGCGGCCGAAGTTCGAGGCCATAGCCGGGGTATTTGGCGTGAAGCGCGTGGGCCTGATGCCCAGTGAGCGCCGGCACATGGAGCTGAATGCGCTGCTCGGGGCGCTGGATTTCCCGGTGCTATCGATCGACATGGGCGGCAGCATCGTTGCCGCCAACCGTTCCGCCGCGCAGCTGCTGGGGGTGCGGGTAGATGAAGTGCCGGGCATGCCGCTGGCGCGCTATGTAGAAGACTTCGACCTGCCGGAGCTGGTAAGGGCCAACAAGTCACGCATCAATGGGCTGCGTATCAAGGTCAAGGGTGATGTGTTCCTGGCCGATATCGCACCGCTGCAGTCCGAGCACGATGAGAGCGAGGCGCTGGCTGGTGCGGTACTTACCCTGCATCGGGCGGATCGCATCGGCGAGCGTATCTACAATGTGCGCAAGCAGGAGCTACGCGGTTTCGACAGCATCTTCCAGAGCTCACGGGTGATGGCTGCGGTGGTGCGTGAAGCGCGGCGCATGGCGCCGCTGGATGCGCCGTTGCTGATCGAGGGCGAAACCGGTACTGGCAAGGAGCTGCTGGCGCGCGCCTGCCATCTGGCCAGCCCGCGTGGGCAGTCGCCGCTGATGGCGCTCAACTGCGCTGGGTTGCCCGAGTCGATGGCCGAGACCGAGCTGTTCGGTTACGGCCCTGGGGCATTCGAAGGAGCGCGGGCCGAAGGCAAGCTTGGGCTGCTGGAGCTGACCGCAGGTGGCACGCTGTTCCTTGATGGGGTAGGGGAGATGAGCCCGCGCTTGCAGGTGAAGCTGCTGCGCTTTCTGCAGGACGGCTGTTTTCGCCGGGTCGGTAGCGATGAAGAGGTGTACCTGGATGTGCGGGTGATTTGCGCGACCCAAGTGGATTTGTCCGAACTGTGCGCCCGTGGCGAGTTTCGCCAGGACCTTTATCACCGCCTTAACGTATTGTCGCTGCACATTCCGCCTTTGCGTGAATGCATGGATGGGCTGGAGGGGCTGGTGCAGCACTTTCTCGATCAGGCCAGCCGACAGATCGGCTGCGCCATGCCGCGCCTGGCGCCGGCGGCAATGGAAAAACTTGGGCAATACCATTGGCCGGGCAATGTAAGGCAGTTGGAAAACGTATTGTTCCAAGCGGTTTCTTTATGCGAAGGCGGCGTGGTCAAAAGCGAGCATATACGCCTGCCGGATTATGGCGCGCGGCAGCCGTTGGGCGAGTTTTCGTTGGAAGGGGATCTTTCGCAGATTGTCGGGCGCTTTGAGAAAGCGGTACTGGAAAGTTTGATGGGGGAATTTTCGAGTAGTCGGGCGTTAGGGAAAAGATTGGGTGTTTCGCACACGACAATTGCCAACAAGTTGAGAGATTACGCGCTTAACAAGTCGACGGATTAGTTATTGGTCAAAGAACCTGGGACTGCTTTGCAGTCCTTTCGCGACACAAGGCCGCTCCCACAGGTAATGTGCTGCTCTTCGGTAGAGCACAATACCTGTGGGAGCGGCCTTGTGCCGCGAAAGGGGCCCGTAGGGCCCCTGATTCTGAAGGTATCAGCCGTTAGAGCAGCCGTTCCCCATCACGCGGTATTCGAGAATGTGCTTCTGGCCCTTGGAGTCCTCGTAGGTCATACGGGCTGGCACGACTTCGCACACATTGGGCACTTCGCTCATGGAGATGACACGGGCAATGTCCAGGTGTTGCGAGTAACTGTACTGTTCAACCGGAATCTGCTCGGCATCTTTAGCTTCGCCGGCCATCGCCGCGCCGCAAAGACTGCCAAGTACCAATACCAGTAAAGCTTTCATTTTCTATTTACCTGTCTAAGGTCGTGAGGGGGCACGCGGCGCTTATGGCGCCGCGAGTACTGCTAGTTTTAACTATCGGGATGAGATGGAGATCAACGCTTGCCTTCGTGGGGGCTGTTACCAGTTGTTAATCGCCTTGCCGTTGCTGGCGAGGTGAATTTTATGGCTGTGGCCAAAGCTGAAACAGTGGGTCTTTTGATAAAGTGTTTTGACAGAATCTGTAACAATCCTGTGGCAAAGCCCCTCTTTTCCTCTCTGCCTGGGCTGTAATGCCCGCGCCAGAGCGCTCTGCCGGAACGGGCGTACCAAATTACTACCAACGTCGAATGGCTTTTGTCGCTCTGGTACAGTTACAAACGGTTCCATACAAAAACAACTATTACACCGAGGTAACACAGATGAGTGCGGCTCCACTGTATCCCGTTCGTCCCGAGGTTGCGGCCACTACCCTGACCGACGAGGCCACCTACAAGGCCATGTACCAGCAGTCGGTGATCAACCCGGACGGCTTCTGGCGCGAGCAGGCCCAGCGCATCGACTGGATCAAGCCGTTCACCAAGGTCAAGCAGACCTCCTTCGACGACCACCATGTCGATATCAAATGGTTCGCCGACGGCACTCTGAACGTTTCCTCCAACTGCCTGGACCGCCACCTTGAAGAGCGCGGCGACCAGTTGGCCATCATCTGGGAAGGCGACGACCCTTCCGAACACCGCAACATCACCTACCGCGAACTGCACGAGCAGGTCTGCAAGTTCGCCAACGCCCTGCGCGGCCAGGACGTACACCGGGGTGACGTAGTCACCATCTATATGCCAATGATCCCCGAGGCTGTGGTTGCCATGCTGGCCTGTGCCCGTATCGGTGCGATTCATTCGGTGGTGTTTGGCGGTTTCTCGCCCGAGGCGCTGGCCGGCCGTATCATCGACTGCAAGTCCAAGGTGGTGATCACCGCCGATGAAGGCGTGCGTGGCGGCCGTCGTACCCCGCTCAAGGCTAACGTCGACCTGGCACTGACCAACCCTGAAACCAGCAGTGTGCAGAAAATCATCGTGTGCAAGCGCACCGGTGGCGACATTGCCTGGCACCAACACCGCGACATCTGGTACGAAGACCTGATGAAAGTGGCCTCCAGCCACTGCGCGCCGAAAGAGATGGGTGCCGAAGAAGCGCTGTTCATCCTTTATACCTCCGGCTCCACCGGCAAACCGAAGGGCGTGCTGCACACCACCGGCGGTTACCTGGTGTACGCGGCACTGACCCATGAGCGCGTTTTCGACTACCGCCCGGGCGAGGTGTACTGGTGCACCGCCGACGTCGGTTGGGTCACCGGCCACAGCTACATCGTCTACGGCCCGCTGGCCAACGGCGCCACTACCTTGCTGTTCGAGGGCGTGCCTAACTACCCGGACATCACCCGCGTGTCGAAGATCGTCGACAAACACAAGGTCAACATCCTCTACACCGCGCCAACTGCCATCCGCGCCATGATGGCCGAAGGGCAAGCGGCTGTAGAGGGAGCAGACGGCTCCAGCCTGCGCCTTCTGGGTTCGGTGGGTGAGCCGATCAACCCAGAAGCCTGGAACTGGTACTACAAGACCGTAGGCAAGGAGCGTTGCCCGATCGTCGACACCTGGTGGCAGACTGAAACCGGCGGCATTTTGATCAGCCCGCTGCCTGGCGCCACCGGCTTGAAACCGGGGTCGGCAACCCGTCCGTTCTTTGGCGTGGTGCCGGCATTGGTCGATAACCTGGGCAACCTGATCGAAGGTGCCACCGAAGGTAACCTGGTAATTCTGGACTCCTGGCCGGGCCAGTCGCGTTCGCTGTACGGCGACCACGACCGCTTCGTCGACACCTACTTCAAGACCTTCCGTGGCATGTACTTCACCGGCGACGGTGCGCGCCGTGACGAGGATGGCTACTACTGGATCACCGGCCGTGTGGACGACGTGCTCAACGTCTCCGGCCACCGCATGGGCACTGCCGAGATCGAAAGTGCCATGGTCGCGCATGCGAAGGTTGCCGAGGCCGCAGTGGTTGGCGTGCCGCACGACATCAAGGGACAGGGCATCTATGTCTATGTCACCCTCAATGCCGGTATCGAGGCCAGCGAGCAATTGCGTCTGGAGCTGAAGAACTGGGTGCGCAAGGAAATCGGCCCGATCGCTTCGCCGGATGTGATCCAGTGGGCGCCTGGGTTGCCGAAGACTCGCTCGGGCAAGATCATGCGCCGTATCCTGCGCAAGATCGCCACCGGTGAGTACGATGCCTTGGGCGATATTTCGACCCTGGCCGACCCTGGCGTAGTGCAGCACCTGATCGATACTCACAAGGCGATGAACCTGGCTTCGGCCTGATATCAAGGCAGAGCGCGGGCCGCTCCTACAGGGGGTGTGCAGGCATCAGAGAACCCCGCCCGGGCAACCGGCGGGGTTTTTGCTTTACTGTTACCCGACATTCATCGGTAACTCTTCTGTCACCGTTTCCGCACAGGTTCGGGGCGCCAGGAAACAAATCCGGGCCATTTCGGTGCATTCCAGTAGCCATTTTGTGCAACACAGCACGCTACACTTGCCGTAGTACAAGGCTTTGCCAATAATAGGCCCAGGAATTGCTAGGTCTAAAGGTTCTATTTCTTGCGCTTTTGCATAATTTGCAATGGCTGTCAACATCGCCCGCAGCGGTTTCAGGCGCTTCTGTAAGTAGTTGTCGCTTTGAAGAAATATCGACTACCGGGCTGTCGTTAAAATGCCACTCACTCGCTCGTGGTATGCGGCCTTGGTCGAACCCTGCGCGGCTCGCGTTGTACTCATTCGCATATCGGGCAGCCGTTACCTGCCTTGTATTGCCCCGTACCGATGGAGTTACCTGATGAAGAAGCTCGCACTGCTTGGCGCCCTGGCGCTGTCTGTGTTTTCCCTGGTGTCGCAGGCCGATGAAAAACCGCTGAAAATCGGCATCGAAGCCGCCTACCCACCCTTCGCCTTCAAGCAACCTGACGGCAGCATCGCAGGTTTTGACTACGACATCGGCAACGCCCTGTGCGAAGAGATGAAAGCCAAGTGCACCTGGGTCGAGCAGGAGTTCGACGGCCTGATCCCGGCGCTGAAAGTGCGCAAGATCGACGCCATCCTGTCGTCCATGTCGATCACCGATGACCGCAAGAAATCGGTTGACTTCACCAAGCGCTACTACCTGACCCCGGCGCGCCTGGTCATGAAGGACGGCACCACTGTCAGCGACAGCCTGGATGAACTCAAAGGCAAGAAGATTGGCGTGCAACGCGGCTCGATCCACGATCGCTTCGCCAAGGAAGTGCTGGGCGCCAAAGGTGCCACCGTGGTGCCTTACGGCACCCAGAACGAAATCTACCTCGATGTGGCGGCTGGTCGTCTCGACGGTACCGTGGCCGATGCCACCCTGCTGGAAGACGGTTTCCTCAAGACCGACGCCGGCAAGGGCTTCGCCTTCGTAGGCCCGGCCTTCACCGACGCCAAGTACTTCGGTGACGGCATCGGCATCGCGGTGCGCAAGGGTGACAAGGCCAACGTCGACCGTATCAATGCGGCCATCGACGCCATCCGTGCAAACGGCAAGTACAAAGAAATCGAGAAGAAGTACTTCAACTTCGACATCTACGGTCCAGACTCGAACTAAGACGTCGGGTTTCACCTGTGCAATGGTGCAAACAGCAGAGGCTCTGAGGTTTGCACCATTTTTCATTCTCTAGGTCGAGGACCTCATCATGTTGAAAGGCTACGGGGCAGTCATCCTCGACGGGGCGTGGCTGACGCTGCAGCTCGCCCTGTCGTCGATGGCCCTGGCCATCGTGCTCGGCCTGATCGGCGTAGCGCTGCGCTTGTCGCCGGTGCGCTGGCTGGCCTGGCTGGGCGATCTGTATTCCACGGTGATCCGTGGCATTCCGGACCTGGTCCTGATCCTGCTGATCTTCTACGGCGGGCAAGACATCATCAACCGAGTGGCGCCGCTGCTCGGCTACGAAGACTACATCGACCTGAACCCGCTGATTGCAGGTATCGGTACGCTGGGCTTCATCTTTGGCGCCTATCTGTCGGAAACATTCCGCGGCGCGTTCCTGGGTATTCCCAAGGGCCAGGCCGAAGCGGGCGTGGCCTATGGCATGAGCAATCGTCAGGTATTTTTCCGCATCCAGGTGCCGCAAATGATTCGCCTGGCGATCCCTGGCTTCACCAACAATTGGCTGGTACTGACCAAGGCTACCGCGCTGATCTCGGTGGTCGGTTTGCAGGACATGATGTTCAAGGCCAAGCAGGCGGCGGATGCCACCCGCGAGCCGTTCACCTTCTTCCTGGCGGTGGCGGCCCTGTACCTGGTGCTGACCAGTGTCTCGCTGCTGGCCCTGAAGTATCTGGAGCGCCGCTACTCGGTAGGCGTCAAGGTGGCTGAACTATGATCTTTGACTACAACGTGGTCTGGGAGGCATTGCCGCTGTATTTCGGCGGGCTGCTGACCACCCTCAAGCTGCTGGCGATCTCGCTGTTCTTCGGCCTGCTGGCGGCTATTCCACTGGGCCTGATGCGGGTATCCAAACAGCCTGTGGTCAACCTGGCTGCATGGCTGTACACCTACGTGATCCGCGGCACGCCGATGCTGGTGCAGTTGTTCCTGATCTATTACGGCCTGGCTCAGTTCGAGGCCGTGCGCGAAAGTATTTTCTGGCCGTTGCTGTCCAGTGCCACCTTCTGCGCCTGCCTGGCGTTCGGCATCAATACCAGTGCCTACACCGCCGAAATCATCGCCGGTAGCCTCAAGGCCACGCCGCACGGCGAGATCGAGGCGGCCAAGGCCATGGGCATGTCGCGCATGAAGATGTACCGCCGCATCCTGCTGCCGTCCGCCCTGCGCCGGGCGCTGCCGCAGTACAGCAACGAAGTGATCATGATGCTGCAGACCACCAGCCTGGCGTCGATCGTCACCCTGATCGACATCACCGGTGCCGCACGCACGGTCAATGCCCAGTACTACCTGCCTTTCGAGGCCTATATCACGGCGGGCGTGTTCTACCTGTGCCTGACCTTCATCCTGGTGCGCCTGTTCAAGATGGCCGAACGCCGCTGGCTCGGCTACCTGGCGCCGCGCAAGCACTGACCGCTTTGTGAGAATCGACAGCATGTACAAACTCGAAGTCCAAGACCTGCACAAGCGCTACGGTAGCCACGAAGTGCTCAAGGGCGTTTCTCTGGCGGCCAAGGCCGGCGACGTTATCAGCATCATCGGCTCCAGCGGATCAGGCAAGTCGACCTTCCTGCGCTGCATCAACCTGCTGGAGCAGCCGCACGCCGGCAAGATCCTGCTCAACAACGAAGAGCTCAAGCTGGTCGCCGGCAAGGACGGCGCGCTGAAGGCTGCCGACCCGCGTCAGTTGCAGCGCATGCGTTCGCGCCTTTCGATGGTGTTTCAGCACTTCAACCTGTGGTCGCACATGACCGCGCTGGAGAACATCATCGAAGCCCCAGTGCACGTGCTGGGCGTGAGCCGCAAGGAGGCGCTGGAGAAGGCCGAGCACTACCTGGCCAAGGTCGGTGTCGCTCACCGCAAGGATGCTTTCCCTGGGCATATGTCGGGTGGTGAGCAACAACGTGTGGCAATTGCCCGGGCGCTGGCGATGGAGCCGGAGGTTATGCTGTTCGACGAGCCGACCTCGGCGCTCGACCCCGAGCTGGTAGGTGATGTGCTCAAAGTGATGCAGGCGCTGGCCCAGGAAGGCCGGACCATGGTGGTGGTGACCCACGAAATGGGCTTTGCCCGAGAGGTGTCCAACCAGCTGGTGTTCCTGCACAAAGGCCTGGTGGAAGAAACCGGCTGCCCGCGTGAAGTGTTGGCCAACCCGCAGTCGGAGCGCCTGAAGCAGTTCCTCTCCGGCAGCCTGAAGTAAAAGCTGCATTTTTGCACCAGAATAGGGCATGCTGCGCGGCAAGCGCAGCCTGACCCGGCGCACAGACTAGAACGACCTCAGGTTTCGGACCGCACCCTATGACCACCCAGCGAATCGGTTTTCTCATCTGGCCCAGCACCAGGCCTTTGACCCTGGCGCTGGCCGAGGAAGTGTTGCAGGTGGCGCAGCGGGTGCATCCGGATGTGATCTACGAGTTGTCCTTCCTGCAGGCTGAACCTGCGCAGGATGGCGCCTGGCGTCTGCCGGGCGAACCGTGGAACGGCCGCCTGGAGGGTTGCCACAAGTTGTTTCTGCTGGCGGATGAGCCGCCTGCGGCGATGGGGGCTGCCTTGTCGGCGGCGCTCAAGCAACTGGCGCGCAGTGGCTGCATGATCGGCAGCCTGTCTGCCGGGGTGTATCCCTTGGCAATGCTGGGGCTGCTCGATGGTTACCGCGCTGCGGTTCACTGGCGCTGGCAAGATGATTTTGCCGAACGCTTCCCTAAAGTGATCGCCACCAGCCACTTGTTCGATTGGGATCGTGACCGCCTTAGCGCCTGTGGCGGCATGGCCGTGACTGACCTGCTGTTGGCGGTGCTGGCGCGCGATCACGGGGCGGAACTGGCCGGGGCGGTGTCGGAAGAGCTGGTGGTCGAGCGCATTCGCGAGGGTGGCGAGCGCCAGCGAATTCCGCTGCAGAACCGCCTGGGGTCCAGCCATCCCAAGTTGACTCAGGCAGTGCTGCTGATGGAAGCCAACATCGAAGAGCCGCTGACCACCGACGAAATTGCCCAGCATGTTTGCGTGTCGCGTCGGCAGTTGGAGCGCATTTTCAAGCAGTACCTGAACCGCGTGCCCAGCCAGTACTATTTGGAGCTGCGGCTGAACAAGGCGCGGCAAATGCTGATGCAGACCAGCAAGTCAATCATTCAGATCGGGTTGTCTTGTGGCTTCTCTTCGGGGCCGCATTTTTCCAGCGCCTATCGCAACTTCTTTGGTGCAACGCCACGGGAAGACCGTAACCAGCGGCGCAGCAGCAGCCCGTTCGAGCTGAGTTCGGCGCCTGCCGAAAAAGGCTGATCTTTCGGGGGATTCCGGGCGTATGGCTTGGGGGTGAAGGCAGCGCTCGATCTCACAGGCGCCAGACGAACATCGCCGGACATCCTGCCCCTCACAAACCTATGTGAACACCCGTTCACCCAGCCCCCTCTCTCCCGTACACTGCGCGATTGCGACAGTGTTTGTCGCATTGCCGAAAACCTTGTCCAAACAGGGTTTTGCGCTGTAACAAGTTGTCGCTTGGCCGCAAGGACAGGCGCGGATCAGTCCTTACAATCCCCCCATCGCTCGCCACTTCCAGGCCAGCGTTCCTCTTCAGGAGACTCAGATGTCCGTTGAGCAAGCCCCGGTGCAACGTGCCGATTTCGACCAGGTCATGGTTCCCAATTATTCTCCGGCGGCCTTCATTCCTGTGCGAGGCGAGGGTTCCCGCGTCTGGGACCAGTCGGGTCGCGAGTTGATCGACTTTGCCGGTGGTATCGCGGTAAACGCCCTGGGTCACTGCCATCCGGCACTGGTCAAGGCCCTGACCGAACAGGCCAACACCCTCTGGCATGTATCCAACGTGTTCACCAACGAGCCGGCCCTTCGCCTGGCTCACAAGCTGGTGGACGCTACCTTTGCCGACCGCGCGTTCTTCTGCAACTCTGGCGCCGAGTCCAACGAGGCTGCTTTCAAGCTGGCCCGTCGCGTTGCCCATGATCGCTTCGGCCCTGAAAAGCACGAAATCATCGCCACCGTGAACAGCTTCCACGGTCGCACCCTGTTCACTGTCAGCGTCGGTGGCCAGCCGAAGTACTCCGACGGCTTCGGCCCGAAGATCACCGGTATCAGCCACGTGCCCTACAACGACCTGGAAGCACTGAAGGCGCAGATTTCCGATAAGACCTGCGCCGTGGTGATCGAGCCGATCCAGGGCGAAAGTGGCGTGGTGCCGGCCGACAAGGCCTACCTGGAAGGCGCGCGCAAGCTGTGTGACGAGCACAACGCCCTGCTGATCTTCGACGAAGTGCAGACTGGCGTGGGCCGCACCGGCTCGCTGTATGCCTACCAGCATTACGGCGTGACCCCGGACATCCTGACCAGCGCCAAGAGCCTGGGCGGCGGCTTCCCGATCGGTGCCATGCTGACCACCACCGAGCTGGCCAAGCACCTGGCCGTTGGCACCCACGGCACCACCTATGGCGGCAACCCACTGGGCTGCGCCGTTGCCTGTGCGGTGCTGGATGTTATCAACACCCCGCAAACCCTGGCCGGCATCAAGGCCAAGCACGAACGCTTCAAAACCCGCCTGGAGCAGATCGGCCAGAAGTACAACCTGTTCACCCAGGTGCGTGGTGTCGGCCTGCTGCTGGGTTGCGTGCTGACCGAAGCCTGGCAAGGCAAGGCCAAGGACGTGCTCAACGCGGCCGAGAAAGAAGGCGTAATGGTGCTGCAGGCCGGCCCGGACGTGGTCCGCTTCGCGCCAAGCCTGGTGGTTGAAGACGCCGACATCGATGCAGGCCTGGACCGCTTCGAGCGCGCCGTGGCCACACTGACCCAAGGCTGACCCGCCTGCGGTCCTCTCGCCGGTCCCAGCCATGGCTGAACCGGGCCGGCGATACCCGATTCCAGTGCAGGTGCCCAAGCGCCTGCCGTTTATCCGTGCCGCCGTCAGCGGCCCGTATTCCAAAGGAGTGACACCATGCTGGTGATGCGCCCCGCGCAAATGGCTGATCTGAACGAAGTGCAGCGCATGGCTGCAGACAGCCCCATTGGTGTCACCTCGCTGCCGGACGACACTGCTCGCCTGGGCGACAAGATTGCCGCCTCCGAGACATCCTTCGCCGCCGAGGTCAGCTTCAACGGTGAAGAAAGTTACTTTTTCGTGCTCGAAGACAGTAACACCGGGAAGCTGGTCGGCTGCTCGGCCATCGTCGCTTCGGCCGGCTACTCCGAGCCGTTCTACAGCTTTCGTAACGAGACCTTCGTGCACGCCTCGCGCGAGCTGAAGATCCACAACAAGATCCACGTGCTGTCGCTGTGCCACGATTTGACCGGCAACAGCTTGTTGACCAGCTTCTATGTGTTGCCGGAGTTGGTGAACAGTGGCTGGGCCGAGCTCAACTCGCGCGGTCGCCTGCTGTTCATGGCCGCGCACCCGGAACGCTTCGCCGACTCGGTGGTAACCGAAATCGTCGGTTACAGCGACGAACAGGGCGAATCGCCGTTCTGGGATGCCATCGGCCGCAATTTCTTCGACCTCAACTATGCCCACGCCGAACGCCTGTGCGGGCTCAAGAGCCGTACCTTCCTCGCCGAGCTGATGCCGCACTACCCAATCTACGTGCCGCTGCTGCCTGACTTGGCGCAGGAAGCCATGGGCCAGGTGCACCCGCGCGCGCAAATCACCTTCGACATCCTCATGCGTGAAGGCTTCGAGACCGAGCACTACATCGACATTTTCGACGGCGGCCCGACCTTGCACGCACGCACCTCGGGTATTCGCTCGATCGCCCAGAGCCGGGTGGCGCCGGTGAAAATCGAAGACGCCCCGGTCAAGGGCGGGCGCCCGTACCTGGTGTGCAACGGCCAGTTGCAGGACTACCGCGCGGTGCTGCTGGACCTCGACTGGGTGCCCGGCAAGCCGGTCAGCCTGAGCGTGGCTGCAGCCGACGCGCTGGGCGTGGGCGAGGGCGCCAGCGTGCGCCTGGTCGCGGTCTGAGGTCTGGCAACAGACGTTTCGGGATTGATGCGTTAGCAGAGTTTCGCGCCGGCAGATGCCGCCGCACAAGGAGATAGCATGATCGTTCGTCCTGTACGCAGCAGCGATTTGCCTGCGTTGATCGAATTGGCACGCAGCACCGGCACCACCGGGCTGACCACGCTGCCGGCCAACGAAGAACGCCTGGGGCATCGCGTTGGTTGGGCGGAAAAAAGCTTCCGCGGTGAAGCGGAGCGTGGCGACACCGACTACCTGTTCGTGCTGGAAAACGACGAAGGCCTGGTGGTGGGCATCAGTGCCATTGCCGGTGCCGTAGGTCTGCGCGAGCCGTGGTACAACTACCGGGTCGGCCTTACGGTCAGCGCCTCGCAGGAGCTGAAGATCTACCGCGAAATCCCGACGCTGTTCCTGGCCAACGACCTGACCGGCAATTCCGAGCTGTGCTCGCTGTTCCTGCGCAGCGACTACCGCTCTGGCCTCAATGGCCGCCTGCTGTCGCGCGCACGTATGCTGTTCATTGCCGAGTTCCCAGAGTTGTTCGGCAAGAAGATCATTGCCGAAATGCGCGGTATGTCTGACGAACAGGGCCGTTCACCTTTCTGGGAAAGCCTGGGCCGGCACTTCTTCAAGATGGAGTTCAGCCAGGCCGACTACTTGACGGGCGTGGGCAACAAGTCGTTCATTGCCGAACTGATGCCCAAGTTCCCGCTGTACACCTGCTTCCTGTCCGAGGCAGCGCGCAACGTGATCGGCCGCGTGCACAAAGACACCGAGCCGGCGCTGGCGATGCTCAAGCAGGAGGGCTTCAACTACCAGGGCTACGTCGATATCTTCGATGCAGGCCCGGCCATCGAATGCGACACCGCCAAGATCCGCGCCGTGCGCGAGAGCCAGACCCTGGTGCTGGCGGTAGGGACGCCAGGCGATGACGCCACCCCTTTCATCATCCACAACCGCAAGCGCGACGACTGCCGTATCACGGCTGCACCTGCGCGGCTGGCAGCCGGCACCCTGGTGGTCGACCCGCTGACCGCCAAGCGCCTGCGCATGGGCGCTGGCGACAATGTGCGCGCCGTGCCGCTGTCGGCAAGCCGGGAGGCCCAGTAAATGACCACGCATTACATCGCAGGCAATTGGCAGGCCGGCCAGGGCGAAACCCTGCAGTCGCTGAACCCGGTGACGCAAGCCGTGGTCTGGCAAGGGCAGGGTGCAGAGGCCAGCCAGGTGGATGCTGCCGTGCAGGCAGCGCGGCAAGCCTTCCCTGCTTGGGCGCAGTTGAGTCTGGAGGCGCGTATTGATGTGCTGGAGAAGTTTGCCGCGCAGTTGAAAGTGCATGCCGAAGCCATGGCCCAGTGCATTGGCGAGGAAACCGGGAAGCCGCTGTGGGAATCGGCGACCGAAGTCACCAGCATGATCAACAAGGTCGCGATTTCGGTACAAAGCTACCGCGAGCGCACCGGTGAAAAGAGCGGCCCGCTGGCCGATGCCACGGCCGTTCTGCGGCACAAGCCCCACGGTGTGGTGGCGGTGTTCGGCCCCTACAACTTCCCCGGGCACCTGCCCAATGGCCATATCGTGCCGGCGCTTTTGGCAGGTAACTGTGTGGTGTTCAAGCCCAGCGAGCTGACCCCCAAGGTCGCTGAGCTGACCGTCAATTGCTGGATTGCCGCCGGCCTGCCGGCGGGTGTGCTGAACCTGGTACAGGGCGCGCGCGAAACCGGTGTGGCGCTGGCCGCCAACCCGGGTATCGATGGCCTGTTCTTCACCGGCTCCAGCCGCACCGGCAACCTTCTGCATCAACAGTTCGCCGGGCGCCCAGACAAGATCCTGGCCCTGGAAATGGGTGGCAACAACCCGCTGGTGGTGGATGAGGTCAAGGACCTGGACGCGGCGGTGTACACCATTATCCAGTCGGCGTTCATTTCCGCCGGCCAGCGTTGCACCTGCGCGCGTCGCCTGCTGGTGCCGCAAGGGAGCTGGGGCGATGCGCTGATCGCGCGCCTGGTCGACGTGTGCAAAACCATCACGGTGGGGGCGTTCGATGAACAGCCGGCGCCGTTCATGGGGTCGGTGATTTCGCTGCAGGCAGCGCGGGCGCTGATTGCAGCTCAGGCCGAATTGGCCGCCAAAGGTGGCGTGAAGCTGCTGGAAATGACCCAACCACAGGCCGATGCCGCACTGCTGACCCCTGGCATCATCGATGTCACTGCCGTGGATGAGCGCCCGGACGAGGAGTTCTTCGGCCCGCTGCTGCAGGTGATCCGCTACGTCGACTTCGATGCTGCGATCGATGAAGCCAACAACACCCAGTACGGCCTGGCCGCTGGTTTGTTGTCCGATTCGCGCGCCCGCTACCAGTACTTCTGGCTGCGCAGCCGCGCCGGCATCGTCAACTGGAACAAACAGCTGACCGGTGCCGCCAGCAGTGCGCCGTTCGGTGGCGTGGGTGCCAGTGGCAACCATCGCGCCAGTGCCTATTACGCGGCTGACTACTGCGCTTACCCCGTGGCTTCGCTGGAGACTGCCAGCCTTGCCTTGCCGGCGACCCTGACGCCGGGCGTCACCCTATAACAACAGGTCACGGAGCCTAGCCGATGAAATCCTATGAAGTGAATTTTGATGGCCTGGTGGGGCCAACCCACAACTATGGCGGCCTGTCCTACGGCAACGTGGCTTCGCAGAGCAACAGCCAGCAGGGGTCCAACCCGCGTGAGGCGGCGCGCCAGGGCCTGGCGAAGATGAAAGCGCTGGCCGACATGGGCTTCAAGCAAGGTGTGCTGGCGCCGCAGGAGCGCCCGGATGTGGCCGCGCTGCGCCGCCTGGGGTTCAGCGGCAGTGATGCCGAAGTCATCCAGCGCGCCGCCGCCGATGCCATGCCGCTGCTGGTGGCCAGTTGCTCGGCTTCGAGCATGTGGGTGGCCAACGCCGCAACCGTAAGCCCCAGTGCCGACACTGCGGACGGCCGCGTGCACTTCACTGCCGCCAACCTCAACTGCAAATACCACCGCAGCATCGAGCATCCGACCACCAGCCGGGTGCTGGGCGCCATGTTCAACAACGAGAAACACTTTGCCCACCACCCGGCGCTGCCTGCCGTGGCACAGTTCGGTGACGAGGGCGCGGCCAACCACACGCGCTTCTGCAGTGCCTATGGCGAGGCGGGTGTGGAGTTCTTCGTATACGGCCGCAGTGCCTTCGACAGCCGTTACCCGGCGCCGCAGAAGTACCCGGCGCGGCAAACCCTGGAGGCCTCTCAGGCCGTGGCTCGGCTGCACGGCCTGAGCGATGACGGCGTGGTCTACGCTCAACAGAACCCGGCGGTGATTGACCAGGGTGTGTTCCACAATGATGTGATTTCGGTGGGTAACGGCGAAGTGCTGTTCTACCACGAGGACGCGTTCCTCGAGACTGACGCAGTGCTTGGCCAGCTGCGAGCTAAACTGGCCAGCAAGGGTGGCAACTTCCAGGCCATCTGCGTGCCACGGGCAGCGGTGACGGTTGAGGACGCGGTGCGTTCCTACCTGTTCAACAGCCAGCTGCTAAGCCGCGACGATGGTTCCATGCTGCTGGTGGTGCCGGAAGAGTGCCGCAACAACGAGCGGGTCTGGGCCTACCTGGGCCAGTTGACCAGCCAGGGCGGCCCGGTGAATGAGGTCAAGATATTCGACCTCAAGCAGAGCATGCAGAACGGCGGTGGCCCGGCCTGCCTGCGTTTGCGCGTGGCTTTGAAGGAAACGGAACTGGCAGCGGTCAATCAAGGCGTTATCATGACGGCCTCGCTGTATGACACGCTGCTGCAGTGGGTCGACAGGCATTACCGCGATCGCCTTGGCGAAGCAGACCTGGCCGACCCGCAATTGCTGGTGGAATGCCGTACGGCACTGGACGAATTGACCCAGATCCTGAAGTTGGGCTCGGTGTATCCGTTCCAACGCCAACCTTGAAGAGAGACTTTGTAATGACCGACGCCCTGCGCCTGATCCTTGAAGATGAAGACGGCACCCAGCTGGAAACTTCCTGCACCCGCTTTGCCGTGGTCTGGCAAGGCAAGGAAGTGTGGATTCAGCAAGACGGCCGTGGCCAGTTGCTGATCGGTGTGGATGTCGAGGAAGACGACACCGAATATGCCAACCTGCTGCTGCGCCCGATGGCCACCAACCTGGTCAGCCTGCAGCTGGAAATGGAGCCGGCGGAGCTTGGCGAAGGCGACGATCACGTCCATGGCCCTGACTGCGGCCACCACCACTAAGGAAGTACCTATGCTCGCCCTTGGCAAATTGCTTGAGCTGACCCTCACCGATCACGAACCGGCCGAGAAGACCCAAGTGACACCCAAGGGCGCGCGTTTGCGCTGGCTGGGGGAGGGTGCGCTTGAAGTGCGCCCGGCTGAAAGCGAGGATTGCGGGCTGGATTTGCTGCTGTCCGCCGGCATTCATGGCAACGAGACGGCGCCGATCGAATTGCTGGAGCGGCTGCTGCACGGCGTGGCCAACGGCAAGATCAAACCCAGGGCGCGCCTGCTGTTCCTGTTCGGCAACCCGGTGGCAATCCGCAAGGGCGAGCGCTTCATCGAGCAGGACATCAACCGCCTTTTCAATGGCCGTCACGAGCTTTCCAGCGGTTTCGAGGCGTTGCGCGCCGCTGAGCTGGAACAGTTTGCCAGGGTGTTCTTCAGCAAGCCGGGGCGCAGCCGGCTGCATTACGACCTGCATACGGCCATCCGTGGTTCGAAGATCGAACAATTCGCCTTGTATCCCTATAAAGAAGGGCGCAAGCACTCCCGTCGCGAACTGGCGCGCCTGGCGGCGGCGGGTATGGAAGCGGTGTTGCTGCAAAGCAAGTCGTCCATCACCTTCAGCGCATTCACCTATGAACAGCTGGATGCCGAAGCCTTCACGCTGGAACTGGGCAAGGCCCGCCCGTTCGGCCAGAACGAGCAGGTCAACCTCGACAAGCTGGAAGAGCGGCTGATCCGCATCATCGAGGCGACCGAACCAGAAGGCGAAAGCTCGCTGGATGGCCTGCAACTGTTCAGTGTTTCCCGTGAAATCATCAAGCACAGCGACAGCTTCCACCTGCACCTGCCGGCGGATATCGAAAACTTCTCCGAGCTGAGCAAGGGCTACCTGCTGGCCGAAGACCTGGCCGAGATGCGCTGGGTGGTCGAGGAGGAGGGCGCGCGCATCATCTTCCCCAACCCCAAGGTCAGGAACGGTTTGCGCGCCGGTATCCTGATTGTGCCGGATTCGGGGCAGCGGCTAGGCTGATGCGCTATGGCTGCTGCTGTGGGAGTCGCTTTTTGGGGAGCGGCCTTGCGTGATGATTCCCATGAAACTCTTTTAATTCACCGCCTGTTCCATTTTCCCTTCCCATAAGCGGTAATTGGCTTGCCAGTGGCGAAACACAGGATTTAGCATCCGGTCATGTCATTTTCGTTTGCATAGCCCGAAAAACCGTCCAAACGACAGTTTCTATCGTATAAACACACTGCATCGAGCTTGCAGGACCGATATAATGCGGCCCTTTGCCGTCGTTTCGTCGACGTGTTTGCCCAACAGGGCCGCCGTTTCCGTGGAAGAACCTATGAAAAGCGCAGAAATCCGTGAAGCCTTCCTTCGCTTCTTCGAAGAGCAAGGCCATACCCGAGTCGCCTCCAGTTCGCTGATCCCGAACAACGACCCGACCCTGCTGTTCACCAACGCAGGCATGAACCAGTTCAAGGACTGCTTCCTCGGTGCAGAGAAGCGCGCCTACACCCGCGCCGTCAGCAGCCAGAAGTGCGTGCGCGCCGGTGGCAAGCACAACGACCTGGAAAACGTCGGTTACACCGCGCGTCACCACACCTTCTTCGAAATGCTGGGCAACTTCAGCTTCGGTGACTATTTCAAGCGCGATGCCATCACCTTCGCCTGGACCTTCCTGACCTCGGAGCAGTGGCTGAACCTGCCCAAGGAAAAGCTCTGGGTCACTGTCTACGCCACTGACGACGAAGCCTACGACATCTGGACCAAGGAAGTCGGCGTGCCGGCCGAGCGCATGGTGCGCATCGGCGACAACAAAGGCGCCCCGTACGCCTCCGACAACTTCTGGACCATGGGCGACACTGGCCCGTGCGGCCCATGCACCGAGATCTTCTACGACCACGGCCCGGACATCTGGGGCGGCCCACCCGGCTCGCCAGAAGAAGACGGCGACCGCTACATCGAGATCTGGAACAACGTCTTCATGCAGTTCAACCGCACCGCCGATGGCGTGCTGCACCCGCTGCCAGCGCCGTCGGTGGACACCGGCATGGGCCTGGAGCGCGTCAGCGCCGTGCTGCAGCACGTGCACTCGAACTACGAGATCGACCTGTTCCAGAACCTGCTGGCGGCCGCGGCCAAGGCCATCGGTTGCAGCAATGACGGCCAGGCCTCGCTGAAAGTCGTCGCCGACCACATTCGTTCCTGCGGCTTCCTGATTGCCGACGGTGTGCTGCCGTCCAACGAAGGCCGTGGCTACGTGCTGCGCCGCATCATTCGCCGCGCTTGCCGTCACGGTAACAAGCTGGGCGCCAAGGGCAGCTTCTTCTACCAGATCGTTGCGGCACTGGCTGCTGAAATGGGCGAAGCCTTCCCGGAACTGAAGAGCCAGCAAGCGCACATCGAGCGCGTGCTCAAGGCCGAAGAAGAGCAGTTCGCCAAGACCCTGGAGCAGGGCCTGCGTATCCTCGAGCAAGACCTGGCCCAGCTCAAAGGTGACGTGGTGCCGGGCGACGTGGTGTTCAAGCTGTACGACACCTACGGCTTCCCGATGGACCTGACTGCCGACATTGCCCGTGAGCGTGAGCTGACCATCGACGAAGCCGGCTTCGAGCGCGAGATGGATGCCCAGCGTGAGCGTGCCCGTTCCGCCAGCGCCTTCGGCATGGATTACAACAGCCTGGTTAAAGTCGACAGCGCCACCGAATTCCTCGGTTACGACGCCACCGAAGCCCAAGGCAAGATCATTGCCCTGTACAAGGACGGCCAGGCCGTCGACCAGTTGGGTGAAGGCGAGCAGGGCGTGGTCGTGCTCGACCGCACGCCGTTCTACGCCGAGTCCGGCGGCCAGGTGGGTGATACCGGCTTCCTGCAGGCTGGCGCTGCACGCTTCGACGTGCGCGACACCACCAAAACTGGCGGTGCCTTCCTGCACCACGGTGTGGTCGCCAGCGGTGCGCTGGTGATCGGTTCGCCAGTCGAGGCCAAGGTCGATGCCGACGTGCAGCATGCCACCTCGCTGAACCACTCCGCCACTCACCTGTTGCACGAAGCGCTGCGTCAGGTATTGGGCGAGCACGTGCAGCAGAAGGGCTCGCTGGTCGACAGCCAGCGCCTGCGTTTCGACTTCAGCCATTTCGAAGCGCTGAAGCCAGAGCAGATCAAGCAACTGGAAGACATCGTCAACCGCGAAGTGCGCAAGAACACTGCCGTTGAAACCGAACTGACCGACATCGAAACCGCCAAGGCCAAAGGCGCCATGGCGCTGTTCGGCGAGAAGTACGGCGACACTGTGCGCGTGTTGAGCATGGGCGGCGATTTCTCGGTGGAGCTGTGCGGCGGTATCCACGCCAAGCGCACCGGTGACATCAGCCTGTTCAAGATCATCAGCGAAGGCGGCGTGGCCTCTGGCGTGCGCCGTATCGAAGCGGTAACCGGCGCCGCTGCGCTGGCCTACCTGAACGCTGCCGAAGAGCAGGTCAAGGAAGCCGCGCAACTGGTCAAAGGCAGCCGCGACAACCTGATCGACAAGCTGTCGGCTGTGCTTGAGCGCAACCGCCAGCTGGAGAAGCAGCTTGAACAACTGCAGGCCAAGGCCGCCAGCGCCGCCGGGGACGATCTCTCCAACGCGGCCGTTGAGGTCAAAGGTGCCAAGGTGCTCGCCGCCCGCCTGGATGGGCAGGACGGCAAGGCCCTGCTGGCCCTGGTCGATCAGCTGAAGAACAAGCTCGGCCACGCAGTGATCCTGCTGGGCAGCGAGCATGAGGGCAAGGTCGTGCTGGTGGCCGGCGTGACCAAGGACCTCTCCAGCCAACTCAAGGCTGGCGATCTGATGAAACAAGCCGCTGCGGCGGTGGGTGGCAAGGGCGGTGGCCGTCCGGACATGGCCCAGGGTGGTGGCGTCGACGTCGCCGCGCTGGACCAGGCCCTGGCGCTGGCCGTGCCATTCGCAGAGCAGGGACTTTGAGATGAAGGGGCCGGTGGTCTAGTCACCGGCCTCTTCATGTTGGATTGTTTTTTGGGGCCCTGTATGGGCTGAGGCACCATTGAAATGGCGTTGATCGTACAGAAATTTGGCGGCACCTCTGTCGGTTCCATCGAGCGGATCGAGCAGGTAGCCGAAAAGGTCAAGAAACACCGTGAGGCAGGCGACGACCTGGTGATTGTGCTGTCGGCCATGAGCGGTGAAACCAATCGCCTGATCGACCTGGCCAAGCAGATTACCGATCAGCCGGTTCCTCGTGAGCTGGATGTGATCGTGTCGACCGGTGAGCAGGTCACCATTGCCCTGCTGACCATGGCCTTGATCAAGCGTGGTGTGCCAGCGGTGTCCTACACCGGCAACCAGGTGCGCATTCTCACCGACAGCTCGCACAACAAGGCGCGCATCCTGCAGATCGACGACCAGAAAATTCGTGCCGACCTCAAGGAAGGCCGCGTGGTCGTGGTTGCAGGTTTCCAGGGCGTCGACGAGCACGGCAGCATCACCACCCTGGGCCGTGGCGGCTCCGACACCACCGGCGTGGCCCTGGCGGCGGCGCTGAAGGCTGATGAGTGCCAGATCTACACCGATGTCGATGGCGTCTACACCACCGACCCGCGCGTCGTGCCGCAGGCCCAGCGCCTGGAGAAGATCACCTTCGAAGAGATGCTGGAAATGGCCAGCCTCGGTTCCAAGGTGCTGCAGATCCGCTCGGTGGAGTTCGCCGGCAAATACAACGTTCCGCTGCGCGTGCTGCACAGCTTCAAGGAGGGTCCGGGTACCCTCATTACCATTGATGAAGAGGAATCCATGGAACAGCCGATCATTTCCGGTATCGCCTTCAACCGTGATGAAGCCAAGCTGACCATTCGCGGCGTGCCGGACACCCCGGGCGTGGCCTTCAAGATCCTCGGCCCGATCAGTGCTTCGAACATCGAAGTCGACATGATCGTGCAGAACGTTGCCCACGATAACACCACCGACTTCACCTTCACCGTACACCGCAACGAGTACGAGAAGGCGCAAAGCGTGCTGGAAAACACTGCCCGCGAAATCGGTGCCCGTGAAGTGATCGGCGACACCAAGATCGCCAAGGTCTCGATCGTTGGCGTCGGCATGCGTTCGCACGCCGGTGTCGCCAGCCGCATGTTCGAAGCGCTGGCCAAGGAAAGTATCAACATCCAGATGATCTCCACCTCCGAAATCAAGGTTTCGGTAGTGATCGAAGAGAAGTACCTGGAGCTGGCCGTACGCGCGCTGCACACCGCGTTCGAGCTGGACGCCCCTGCCCGACAGGGCGAGTAAGGCGCTGCCTGGAAGGGCGCGGCTTGCCGCGCCCTTCGCGTTTCTGCTCGTTGCACAGGCCCTGTCCTGGCCTGTGCAGCGAGTAACCGGGGCTAAGGTCGTCGTCCACGACCCTGCCTCGAAACCCAAGACTGTTACCCCTGAATGTTTCGCGTAAGGAGAAAGCTATGTTGATTCTGACTCGTCGGTGCGCCGAGAGCCTGATCATTGGAGACGGCGAGATCACCGTGACGGTGCTTGGCGTCAAAGGCAACCAGGTGCGTATTGGCGTCAGCGCCCCGAAAGAAGTGGCTGTTCACCGCGAGGAAATCTACCTGCGGATCAAGAAAGAGAAGGATGAAGAGCCAAGCCTTTAATTTTTTTGAAGTTTTTTTCAAAAAAAGGGTTGCAAAGGTGAAAGAGGTTCTTTAATATTCGCCTCGTGTTGCGGTGAGGTGGCCGAGTGGCCGAAGGCGCTCCCCTGCTAAGGGAGTATACCTCATAAGGGTATCGGGGGTTCGAATCCCCCCTTCACCGCCATTATTTGCGTAGGGCGCTGTAAACGGTAAGAACGCTAAGTAGTTGATTTTAAACGAAAACGTTCTTGCAAAAATGTTTCAGCGACCTATAATGCGCGGCAAGACATGGACTCATAGCTCAGCTGGATAGAGTACTCGGCTACGAACCGAGCGGTCGCAGGTTCGAATCCTGCTGAGTCCACCACTTTTGAAGTGGCTTTGTTTGCAAGGCTACTTCAATCAACCAGCGGTAGCTGGTCTAAAACTACCATTTGTGGACTCATAGCTCAGCTGGATAGAGTACTCGGCTACGAACCGAGCGGTCGCAGGTTCGAATCCTGCTGAGTCCACCACTTTCTTGAAATGGCTTTGCTTGCAAGGCTACTTCAATCAACCAGTGGTAACTGGTTTAAAACTACCAAATGTGGACTCATAGCTCAGCTGGATAGAGTACTCGGCTACGAACCGAGCGGTCGCAGGTTCGAATCCTGCTGAGTCCACCACTTTCTTGAAATGGCTCTGCTTGCAAGGCCACTTCAGTCAACCAGCGGTAACTGGTTTAAAACTACCAATTGTGGACTCATAGCTCAGCTGGATAGAGTACTCGGCTACGAACCGAGCGGTCGCAGGTTCGAATCCTGCTGAGTCCACCATATCCCATCAAGAAGCCCGCTCAATCGAGCGGGCTTTTTGTTTTTCTGCAGCGCTGAATTGTTGCTCATGTCGATCTACGCTCTTCTGTAATGATTGTGGTGTAGCTTGGCGCCGCGCGCGGCACCCTAAATCAAATGTGCTTTCCCATCCACGACAACCGTCGCACTCATAGCTTCGAGCGTTGTCCCAGCTTTATCGCGCAAACGATTGTTCTAGCCAAAAATTTAAGCGATCTGACAGCTTTAGCAGTGTATGATTGCGCCCGTCAGCCCCGCCGGGGCTTGTGGAAAACCACCATGGACTTACCCAGTAGTTACTCGCTAACAAGATTCATACAGAAAGATCTGACCGATTGATTCTCCCGGCGTGCTCCGCTGCTGGGAGTGGAGTTCGCCTATGACTGAAGTAGAAGTAAAAAAAGCGCAAGAAAGCCTGCAGGATCGCCTGGCCCAGGTGGTCGAACTGCTGCAGCGTCAGCGCGTGGTCGAAGACCTGACCCATCGCCAGGAAGGCGCGCACAACGACCTGGTGGAAAACCTGGTCCACCGCCAGAACCTCGTCGAGCTGCAACGCAAGCTCGATGACCTGCACCCCGCTGACATCGCCTACATCCTCGAAGCCTTGCCCCTGGAAGACCGCCTGACGGTCTGGCAGCTGGTGCGCTCGGATCGCGATGGCGACATCCTGCTTGAAGTTTCCGACTCGGTTCGCCAATCCCTGATCGCCGACATGGACGATCACGAGCTGCTGGCTGCTGCCAAGGAGATGGACGCCGACGAGCTGGCCGACCTGGCCCCTGAGCTGCCGCGTGACGTTGTTCACGAGCTGATGGAAACCCTCGATGCCCAGCAGCGCGAACGCGTACGTTCGGCGTTGAGCTACGACGAGGAGCAGGTCGGTGCGTTGATGGACTTCGAGATGGTCACCATCCGCGAAGACGTCAGCCTGGAAGTGGTGCTGCGCTACCTGCGCCGCCTGAAAGAGCTGCCGAACCACACCGACAAACTGTTCGTGGTCGATTACGACGGCATCCTCAAGGGGGTACTGCCGATCAAGCGCCTGCTGGTCAACGACCCCGAGAAGAAGGTGGCGGAGGTCATGGCGACCGACCCGGTTTCCTTCCAGCCCGAGGAAGATGCCTATGATGCGGCGCAGGCTTTCGAGCGTTATGACCTGGTATCGGCACCCGTAGTAGACAAGAGCGAGCGCCTGATTGGTCGTTTGACCATTGATGAGATGGTCGACCTGATCCGTGAGGAGAGCGAGAGCGAAGTCCTCAACATGGCGGGTCTGCGTGAAGAAGAAGATATTTTCGCTTCGGTGTGGCGTTCGTTTCGCAACCGTTGGGCATGGCTGGCGATCAATCTGATTACCGCCTTTGTGGCTTCGCGAGTGATCGGGCTGTTTGAAGGGTCGATTGAAAAACTGGTGGCGTTGGCTGCGTTGATGCCGATCGTTGCGGGCATTGGTGGCAACTCGGGTAACCAGACCATCACCATGATCGTGCGCGCCATGGCGCTGGACCAGGTGTCGCCAGGCAACACCAGCCGCCTGATGCGCAAGGAGTTGGCGGTGTCGCTGATCAACGGCCTGGTGTGGGGTGGTGTGATCGGTGCGGTGGCGTTCTGGCTGTATGGCAGCTGGTCACTGGGGGTGGTGATGACCGCCGCGATGACCTTGAACCTGTTGCTGGCGGCGCTGATGGGGGTGCTGATCCCGATGACATTGGCCCGCTTGGGGCGCGACCCGGCAATGGGGGCGAGTGTGATGATCACTGCCGTAACCGACAGCGGCGGATTCTTCATCTTCCTTGGCCTGGCTACGCTGTTCCTGCTGTAGGTCGTTTTTCCCCTGTGGGGGCAACCCCCGCAGGGATATGTTGCTGCCAGTCAGTCACCCACAAAAAAGCCAGCTTACGCTGGCTTTTTCATGTTCGCTGCAAACCTCAGGAAGCGTCGGTGGCCATTTCCACATCGTGAGCGATGAGGGCGACCAGGGCGTTTTGCTGGCGGTGGGAAAGTTGGCGGAAGCGCTGCAGCAACTCGCGCTCATGCAGGGACAGTTCAGGGCTGTCCAGGCGCATGCTCAACTCGTCACCCAGCGCGCCTTCCTGGATAAGGCTCTGTTCCAGGCGCGCGATAATCTCGGAGTTCATGCTGCGGTGATGGTTGCGCGCTACCTCGGCAATGCGCTCACGCATCCCGTCTGGCAGGCGGACGACAAACTTGTCAGCGGTGCGGCTGGAATAAATAGCCTGTTTCATTGGGCGCATATAAATTGACCGGAGTTTGGTTCAGGGGAAGCGGTTCTCAAATTGGCCGCACGGGATGGAAGTACGACCGTGGCGACGACAAAATGTTCAACCGTCAGTGAAAAATGGATGCTCATCTTGCCTCATGGTCGCCGTTTCCTTGGCGTCAATTCTGTGACAAATAGTGAGCCGGATAAAGGCTTTATGCCAGTACCAATTATCAGAAATGAGCACTGGTTTGAAAAGTTTTACATACTCCGGCTTGCCTGACCGTCAGTCTTTTGCCGTCAAAAACTGGTAAAACACAGCAAAAGGCCTGGAAAACCCCTAGAATGCGCCGGTTTCCCTTTCATAGAGCATAGTGGCTATGCAACATGACGCAAGCGACCACCGATCAGGGACGGGCCGGTTGATATTTCTGATAGGACCGTCGGGGGCGGGGAAAGATTCCCTGATCGACGCTTCGCGTGAGCGGTTGGAAGCAGCCGGGGTGGAAATTGCCCGTCGCGTCATTACGCGCTCGGCCGAAGCCAAAGGCGAAGCCGCTCAAGGTGTCACGCCCGAACAGTTTGAAGCCTTGCGGGCGCAGGGTGAATTTGCCATGCACTGGCGGGCCAATGGCCTGGACTACGGCATTCCTCGGCAGGTGGACCAGTGGCTGGCGGCGGGCAGGTCGGTGTTGGTGAATGGCTCGCGGGCTTATCTGGCAGAGGCTCGTCAGCGCTATCCGGACTTGCTGGCCGTGATGGTCGAGGTCAAGCCGGAGGTACTGCGCCAGCGCTTGTTGGCCCGGGGCCGGGAAACCGCAGATGAAGTGGAACAGCGTCTGGCACGCAGCGTTCGCTTGCGTACGGCAACAGACCCGTCGGTGCATGTGCTGGACAACTCCACTGCACTGGAGGTGGCTGTCGCGGGGCTTTTCGCGTTGCTGTGCGACGAGGGTGTGTTACCTCGGGCATAGCGCTTCCAGAAAAGGATTACGCGAAAAAGCCCGGCGCAGACATGACAAATGCCAGCATGCTGGTTAACATGCTTGCCGTCCCGCTGTGCAGCGCTTGCTGCCGGTGCTTGCGTCTCAGTAGCTCAATTGGATAGAGCATCCCCCTCCTAAGGGGAAGGTTGCAGGTTCAATTCCTGCCTGGGACGCCATTTCTACCCGTTCCTACACACCCGCCTCACATCCATTGCAACGCGCGATGGTGATTCCATTTGCCCGCGGTCAATGCGCGGCAATCCCCTTGCTCTCAGTTGGTCGCCAGCTTGCCGGTCAGGCGCTGACGCATCACGAAGTACCCCGCCACGACCAGCAGCACCGTCAGCACCGTGAACCAGAACTGGAAGCGCGACGCCGGTTCGAACGCCTGAGTGCCGATCACCGTCAGCAAGGCGAGCAGCGCAACGATGTTGGCATACGGGAACAGCCAGGCGCGGAAGGCGTTCGGGTCGATCGCTTCGTGGCGGGTTTTCCAGCGCATGGCAACATGGGCGATGATGATGAAGATCCATACGACCATCACCAGGCTGCCGGTGCTCTTGGCCAGGGTCATGAACAGGTCGCCGCCGCTGACAAAGTGCACGGTCAGGATCAGGGTGCAGATCGACAGGCTCAGCAGCAGTGCATTGATCGGCACGCCCTTGGCGCTGGTGCGCGAGAACAGTTTGGGCGCGTGACCGCGTTGGCTCAGCGAGAACAGCATGCGCGAGTTGGAGAACATGAACGAGTTCATCACCGACATGAACGAGACGAACAGCACCAGTTTCATGGCTACCGCAGCACCACCGAAACCGGCCAGGCTGAACAGTGAAACGTAGGGCGAGGCCAGGTTGGCCTTGTCGGTCCACGGCAGGCACAGGATCAGGATCGACACTGAACCCACGTAGAACAGCATCACCCGCAGGATCACGCTCTTGATCGCGCGAATCACGTTCTGCCTTGGGTTCTCCGATTCACCTGCAGCCACAGCGGCAATTTCGCTGCCGCCCAGCGAGAAGATCACCACGATCACGCCGGCCATCACCGGAGACAGGCCATTGGGCATGAAGCCGTCATGGGCGGTGAGGTTGACCAGGCCGGGCGAGGGAATGTCGCTGTGCAGGCCAAGCAGGATCGAGAGGCCCAGCAGCATGAAGATGAGGATGGTCGCCACTTTCATCGCCGCCAGCCAATACTCCACTTCGGCAAACGAACGCACCGAGTAGGCGTTGCTGGCCATCAGGGTCACCAGCATCAGGAAGGCACCCGCCCAAATCGGCAGCCAGGGCAGGAAGTCATGCAAGATCGCGCCCAGCAGCACCGCCTCGAGGGTGATGGTCATCATCGACTTGAACCAGTACAGCCAGCCAACCGCAAAGCCGGCCCAGTCGCCGAGGTAGGTGTTGGCGTAGGTCGAGAACGACCCGGCATCCGGGTTGCGGCAGGCCATTTCGCCAAGCATGAACATGACCAGGGTAACCACCAGGCCGCCAATGAAATACGACAAAATGGCCGCAGGCCCCGCCGATGCGATCAGTGAGCCTGAGCCCATGAACAGCCCTGCACCGATCACCCCACCCAGCGCGATCATGGTGATATGCCGCTGCTTGAGGCTTTGCTTCAAACTGTTGGATTGCATTTCCTTGTCCTCTCTTATTATGGGGGGATCCGATAACGTCCCCCAACGCAGGCATCGTCATGCGCCTGCGTCCACGCGTGGCAAGTAGCTACCAGCCTGCCACCATGGACAATAAGGCCAAGGACCTCAAACGAATTCTGTGCAGAACATCCTGCCGATTTTTCCTGAGGGCTGTTTGTGGCTATAGCCCCCAGTGCTTGAGCGCCCATAACACGCCCATGCCCACTACCAGTGTCAGCAACGTACTACGCGTGCGCCACGCCACCAGTGCCGCCAGTACCGCCGCCGGTATCTGCGGGTTCATCCAGTCGAACCCGGCATGACGGTCCGGGAACACCACCGCCGGTAGTACCAGTGCTGCCAGTACGCTGGCCGGCACATACGCCAGTGCCCGGCGAAACAGCGGTGGAATGCGCAGCACCGTGTGCAGTTCGATGAACGACAGGCGGATGGCGAACGTGCCCAGGCCGATCAGGGCGAAGGTTATCCATTGAGTCATTTCGCTCATGATGCTTCCTGTTCGCTGTTGGCTTCAGGCATTGCTTGCGGTGTTTTCCAGCTCTCGATAACCAGCCCGGCGGTGATGCCGCCCAACGCACCCGTCAGCAGGCCGAGGTTGTACGGCAGGTCGGCTGCCAGCACGGCGAGCACACCACCGGTCAGCGCCGCGCCAAGCGTGGCTGCATTGCGTATGCCGGGTATCAACAGGGCCAGGAACGACAGGGGGATGGCGAAACCCAGCGACCAGTCTTCCGGAATGCCCGCGCCCAGGTACATACCAGCCAGCACCGAGAGGTTCCAGCCGAAGAACATGGTGATAGCCGTACCGGCGTAGTAGGGGTAGGCATGCTGCCCCAGCCCACCCGCGCCGATCTTCAGCGTGCACAGGGCGAACGACTGGTCGGACAGCATGTAGGCCATCGGCCATTTTTGCCGGCGCGGCAGCTGCCCCAGGTGCGGGGCCAGGCTGGCGCTGTACATCAGGAAGCGCAGGTTGATGACCAGCGCGGTAACCACCATGGTCACCGGGAGGGCGGCGTTCTGCATCAACTGCATTACCACCATCTGCGCCGACCCGGAATAGAACAGCAGGGTCATGCCGATGGCATCGGACGGTGACAGGCCCATGCCGATGGCGGTGACCCCGGTGATCAGGCCAAAGGGCACGATGCCAGAGGTCAAGGGCAGGGCGTTGTGGGCACCCTGCCTGAACGCTTGGGTCCCGCTGTTGTACGGCATTTGAGTTCCTTGAAGGTGTTCGGACAGTGCCAGTCAGGCAGCTCCACGTTAATGCGTGTGACAGTTGGTCACAACGTCAAATTCTTGGAATGGTAGGCCCGAAAAAATAGGCCTGAAGCCGTGTACCTCGATAGCCCCACCCGTCATGCCCTGTCACTCAATGCCTTGCGAGCCTTTGAAGCGTCTGCGCGCCTGGGCGGCTTTGCCCGTGCCGCGTTTGAACTCAAGGTAATTACCCGTGCCACCGCTGCATTGCCGATGTGGGCTGGAGTGATTGGGCGGTGTGGAGCGGTGCGCTGATGCCCGGGCACAAGTTCATCGCCCGCTCCCTCAGAGAACCGTGGCTGCCTCAGGCCAGGTTCTGCTCGGCCGACCAGCTGGCGTACCAGCTACGGAACAGCGCGTATTGCTGCTCGGCATAGTTGCGCTGGGCATCGGTCAGCACGTCGGTCTGGTTGAAGTGCAGGCTGTACTCGGTGTCGCCGTTCAGCACCATCAGGTGCTTGTAGTACAGCACCAGGTCGCAACCTTCATCGAACGACGACAGCACGGCCAGTGCCGCCTCCAGCTCGCGCGCCAGGCGGCGGGCACGGGCGTCGCCCTTGGCCGCCTGCTTGCTCAGGCTCACCAGCTGCAGCACTTCACGCGGCAGGGCGTTGCCGATGCCGGTGATGGCGCCGGTGGCGTTGCAGTTGACGAAGCCGTGCACCACTTGGGTATCCACGCCGACCATCAAGGTCACATCGTCGTCCTTGGAGGTGATGTGTTCGGCGGCATAGCGCAGGTCGGCGCCACCGCCGAATTCCTTGAAACCGATCAGGTTGGGGAACTCGCGGCGCAGCTCGAAGAACAGGTCGGCGCGGGTGGCGAAGCCGTAGTACGGGCTGTTGTAGATCACCGCTGGCAGCTTTGGTGCGGCGGCGAGAATGGCCGAGAAGTGGTGCTTCTGGGCGATCAACGAAGCGCCGCGGCTGAGCACGCGGGGGATGACCATCAGGCCGGCGGCGCCGACGCTGGCTGCGTGGGCGGCATGAGACACCGCTTCACGGGTGTTCACCGCGCCGGTGCCGACAATGGTCGGGATGCCGGCGGCCACCAGGCGCGCCACGCCTTCCTGGCGCTCGGCCTCGGTCAACAGTGGCCAGTCACCCATCGAACCGCAGTACACCACGGCGCTCATGCCGGCTTCGATGAGTTCGCGGCCTTTGCGCACCAGGGCGTCGAAGTCCGGCTTGCGCTCGGCGGTGCACGGGGTCATCAGGGC
>NZ_QJRC01000073.1 GCF_013393325.1 Pseudomonas hunanensis | reverse complement strand
TTTGGGGCCGCTTCGCAGCCCTTTCGCGACACAAGGCCGCTCCTACAAAGGGGCCGTGTCGACGTCTTAGAGAGGTTGCATCATGCACCAATGGATCAACGCCCTCGCCGACCACCAGTCCCGTGGCGAAGCCTGCGTGCTGGTGACCATCATCGAGGAGCGCGGCTCAACCCCGCGCAACGCCGGTTCCAAGATGGTCGTCAGTGCCACTGGCCTGTTCGACACCATCGGCGGCGGCCACCTGGAATACAAGGCCCTGCACATCGCCCGGCAAATGCTCGAAGAGCAGCGCACCACCCCACACCTGGAGCGCTTCAGCCTCGGTGCCAGCCTGGGCCAGTGCTGCGGCGGCGTCACCGTGCTGCTGTTCGAACCGATGGCCGCCGTGCAGGCGCAGATCGCCGTGTTCGGCGCGGGCCATGTCGGCCGGGCTCTGGTACCCTTGCTCGCCGCGCTGCCCTGCCGGGTGCGCTGGATCGACTCGCGCGAACAGGAATTCCCCGAGCACATCCCAAGCGGGGTGACCAAGGTGGTCTGTGAGGAGCCGGTCGACGAAGTCGCGGACCTGCCGCCAGGCAGCTACTGCATCGTCATGACCCACAACCACCAACTCGACCTGGAACTGACCGCCGCCATTCTCAAGCGCAACGACTTCACCTGGTTCGGCCTGATCGGCTCGAAGACCAAACGAGTCAAATTCGAGCACCGCCTGCGCGAGCGCGGCTACGACGACGCCGTGATGGCGCGCATGCGCTGCCCGATGGGCCTGCCAGAGGTAAAGGGCAAGCTGCCCATCGAAATCGCCGTGTCCATCGCCGGCGAAATCATCGCCACCTACAACGCCTGCTTCGGCCAGCACGACGCTGCCGCCAATGCCGGCCCCATTGCCCAGTTGCTGCCGCCCTCCCGGCGCAGCCAAGCCAATTGACGAGTGTGTTATGACCTTTACCCGCAAAGCCTACCGTGCCGCCATCCTGCACAGCATCGCCGACCCGGCCGAGGTGGGCCTGGAGGCTTCCCATGAATACTTCGAAGACGGCCTGCTGGTGGTCGACGACGGCCGCATCAGCGCCATTGGTCACGCCAGCGAGCTGCTGCCGACCCTGGATGCCGACATCCCCGTCGAGCACTACCAGGATGCGCTGATCACCCCGGGCTTCATCGACACCCACATCCATTTCCCGCAGACCGGCATGATCGGCTCCTATGGCGAGCAGTTGCTGGACTGGCTGAACACTTTCACCTTCCCCTGCGAAAAGCAGTTCGCCGACAAAGGCCATGCCGACCAGGTGGCGAAGATCTTCCTCAAGGAACTGCTGCGCAACGGCACCACCACCGCGCTGGTATTCGGCAGCGTGCACCCGGAATCGGTCAATGCGTTGTTCGAAGAGGCCGAGCGCCTGGACCTGCGCCTGATCGCCGGCAAGGTGATGATGGACCGCAACGCCCCGGATTACCTGACTGACACCGCAGAATCCGGTTACGCCGAAAGCAAGGCGCTGATCGAGCGCTGGCATGGCAAGGGCCGCCTGCACTATGCGGTAACCCCGCGCTTCGCCCCGACCAGCACGCCGCAGCAGCTGACCCTGGCGGGCCAATTGCTCAAGGAACACCCAGGCGTGTACATGCACACGCACCTGTCGGAAAACCTCAAGGAAATCGACTGGGTCAAGTCACTGTTCCCCGAGCAGAAGGGCTACCTGGACGTATACGACCACTTCGAACTGCTGGGCGAGCGCTCGGTGTTCGCCCACGGCGTGCACCTGTGCGACGACGAATGCCAGCGCCTGGCTGAAACCGGCTCGGCAGTGGCCTTCTGCCCTACTTCCAACCTGTTCCTGGGCAGCGGTCTGTTCAACCTGCCCCAGGCCGAGCGCTTCAAGGTCAACGTGGGCCTGGGTACCGATGTGGGCGCCGGCACCAGCTTCTCGCTGCTCAACACCCTGAACGAAGCGTACAAGGTGATGCAGCTGCAAGGCGCGCGCCTGCACCCGTACAAGTCACTGTACCTGGCCACCCTCGGCGGCGCCCGCGCGCTGCGCCTGGATGACCGCATCGGCAGCCTGCGCCCGGGTAATGATGCCGACTTCGTGGTGCTGGACTACAAGGCCACGCCGCTGCTGGACTACCGCATTCAGCAGTCCAACAGCATTGAAGAGACCTTGTTCGTGCTCACCACCCTGGGCGATGACCGCACAGTGCGCGAAACCTACGCCGCCGGGCGTTGCGTGCACCAGCGCTAAGGTTCTTTCGCCAGGCCCCGGTACAGCGCGCCGCCGATTGCAGCACCGATCAGCGGCGCCACCCAGAACAGCCACAGCTGCTGCAAGGCCCAACCGCCAACGAACAATGCCGGCCCCGTGCTGCGCGCGGGGTTGACCGAGGTATTGGTCACCGGGATGGAGATCAGGTGAATCAGGGTCAGGGCCAGACCGATGGCGATGGGCGCAAAGCCTGCTGGTGCGCGGGAATCGGTCGCGCCCATGATCACCACCAGGAACATCGCCGTCATCACCACTTCACTGACAAAGCCTGCCCCCAGCGTGTAGCCGCCGGGCGAATGGTCGGCATAGCCGTTGGACGCCAGCCCCGAGGACAATTCGAAACCGGCCTTGCCGCTGGCGATGAGGTAGATCACTCCTGCCGCCAGGATGGCGCCGATCACTTGCGCAATCACGTAGGGCAGCAGCTCTTTGGCAGGAAAACGCCCGCCCACCACCAGCCCGAAGGACACAGCAGGATTAAGGTGACAGCCAGAGATATGGCCGATGGCGAAGGCCATGGTCAGCACGGTGAGGCCGAAGGCGAAGGCAACACCGAGTACGCCAATGCCGACAGGGGAACTGGCTGCGAGTACCGCACTGCCGCAGCCACCAAGCACCAGCCAGAAGGTACCGATCAGTTCGGCACCCATGCGTTTACCGAGGGACATGCTCATGAATCCATTCCTCAAGAAGTTGAACGCAACGAATGCGCAAGCCCAACTGCTTGATGAAGGTTTGCTCACAAGAATTTAGCAGACCTTTGGCTGATGGCCAGTTATGGCCGGGGGCTGCTTTGCAGGCCCCCTCAATCACCCTGGCAAACGATCAACCCTTGGCGGAAACCTTGGGCTTTTTCAGCAAATGCGAGAACACCGCATGCAGATCGTCCGAGGCACTCTCCTCATCCAGGTTCAGCTTGCTGTCGATGTGGTCCATGTGGTGCATCATCAGGCTCACTGCCTGCTCGGCATCACGTGCCTCGATGGCATCGATCAGTTGCATGTGCTCGTCATACGAGCAGTGCGAGCGGTTGCCGCTTTCGTACTGGGCAATGATCAGCGAGGTCTGCGATACCAGGCTGCGCTGGAAACTCACCAGCGGTGCATTGCCCGCCGCTTCGGCCAGCTTGAGGTGGAACTCGCCGGAAAGGCGAATGCCGGCGCCGCGATCACCGCGCGAGAAGCTGTCGCGCTCTTCACGCACCATCTGCCGCAGCTCGTTGAGCTGGTCGAGGGTGGCGTGCTGCACGGCCAACTCGGTAATGGCGCGTTCGACCATGCGCCGCGAGAAGAACACCTGACGTGCCTCTTCCACGGTCGGGCTGGCCACCACCGCGCCGCGGTTCGGCCGCAGCAGCACCACGCTTTCATGGGCCAGACGCGACAAGGCACGACGGATGATGGTGCGGCTGACGCCAAAGATTTCGCCCAGCGCTTCCTCGCTCAACTTGGTGCCCGGGGCCAGACGCTGCTCGAGGATCGCCTCGAAAATATGCGCGTAGACGATGTCGTCCTGGGTACCGCTGCGGCCGGCCTTGCCGACACGTGCAGGTTTTTTCAGAGGTTGCAGCTGTTCGTTCATGGGCTCTCGAGGCACGAAGAGAAAGTATGGCGCCATTGTACACAGGCTGAGGCGATTCCGCAGGGGGCGTTTCACCTATATAGCCGTTGTACGACGCATTGCGCACACAAAACATAAAACATTATTTGCATTCTTTGTACACAAAAGCATAATCCACCGAGCAACTTCTTGACCCATGAGTCAACAAACCGGTCGGACGTCTGCCTTCCCTCGTGGGGCCGCCAAGTGCATCGCTCAGGAAACTGGCCCCAACTACAACAAGAAAGACTTGAGGAGTACTCGCTGTGGAAAGCCGCAAATCCGAAGCCCCTACGCTGGATCTCGCCCCACCGCTCGAAACGAGCTGGCTGGAGCGGATTTTCAAACTCAAGCAACACGGCAGCACCGTCAAAACCGAAATGATCGCCGGGGTGACCACCTTCATCACCATGGCCTACATCATCTTCGTCAACCCCAACATCATGGCCGACGCTGGCATCGACCATGGTGCCGCCTTCGTCGCCACCTGCATCGCCGCCGCGCTGGGCTGCCTGCTGATGGGCCTGTACGCCAACTGGCCAGTAGGCCTGGCCCCTGGCATGGGGCTTAACGCCTTCTTCACCTACACGGTGGTCGGCACCATGGGTTACAACTGGGAAACAGCGCTCGGGGCGGTATTCATCTCGGGTGTGCTGTTCATGTTCCTGACCTTGTCGAAAGTGCGCGAATGGCTGCTCAACAGCATTCCGGTCAGCCTGCGCCATGCCATGGGGGCTGGCGTCGGATTGTTCCTCGGGCTGATCGGCCTGAAGACGGCAGGCATCATCGTCGACAGCCCCGCCACGCTGATCAAGCTGGGCTCGCTGCATGAGCCAGGGCCGCTGCTGGCGGCCGTGTGCTTCCTGCTGATCGCCATCCTCAGCTACAAGCGGGTGTTCGGTGCGATCCTGATCAGCATCATTGGCGTCACCCTCGCAGGCTGGGGCTTGGGCCTGGTGAAGTTTGGCGGGGTGATGTCGATGCCACCAAGCCTGGCACCGACCTGGATGGCCATGGACGTGGCTGGCGTGTTCAACGTCAGCATGATCAGCGTGGTGCTGGCGTTTCTGTTCGTGCACATGTTCGACACCGCCGGCACGCTGATGGGCGTGGCGCAGCGTGCCAACCTGGTGGCACCGGACGGGCGTATCGAGAACCTGTCGAAGGCGTTGAAGGCTGACAGTGCATCGAGCGTGTTCGGTGCGGTGGTAGGTGTACCGCCAGTCACCAGCTATGTGGAAAGTGCCGCAGGTGTAGCTGCGGGCGGGCGTACCGGCCTTACTGCGGTAGTAGTGGGCCTGCTGTTCATCGCCGCGATGTTCTTCGCCCCGCTGGCTGGGATGATTCCGGCCTATGCGACGGCGGGTGCACTTATTTATGTGGCGATGTTGATGATGGGCAGCATGGCGCATATCCATTGGGATGAAGCCACAGACAGCATTCCGGCGATCGTCACGGTGATCATGATGCCGCTGACCTTCTCGGTCGCCGACGGTATTGCCCTGGGCTTCATCAGCTATGTGGCATTGAAGGCGGGCACTGGCAAATACAAGGAAATTTCCGCCAGCCTGTGGGTGCTGTGCGCGATCTTCATTGCCAAGTTCGTGTTCCTCTGAACCCTTATACGCCGACCAAAAGGGCGCTTCGGCGCCCTTTTCTGGTTTAGCCGCAAATGTGCTCGCCGAGCGGTAGGGTCTAGGCCACCAGGTGTCTGCCTTGAGTTTTGAGGTGGTGCATAGATCGAGCGCCGCCCGCGCGGCGCATCGCGAGCTACGCTCGCTCCTACGTTTGTTTCGGGCCAGTTACGCCTGTGACAGACGCGCGCGACCGCCTTGTTTGTACGACGCGATATCGCGCCATGCGCCAAGGCGTTCGCGCGCAAATCCCACAGGAATTATTGGCCCGAAACAAACGTAGGAGCGAGCGCAGCTCGCGATGCGCCGCGCGGGCGGCGCTCGATCCCCCAGGCACCCACATCCCACGCCAGGCACAAAAACAGCAGACGAAAAAAAGCCCGCCAGTGTGAGAGCGGGCCAAAGGACCTACGAAGATTCTTCTAGCGACCAACTAGCTTCCACGATAGGTCGAATAGCTGTACGGCGAGATCAGCAGTGGCACGTGGTAGTGCTCCTGCTGCTCGTCGATACCAAAGCGCAGCACGACAACATCCAGAAACGCCTGGGCCGGCAGTTGCACGCCGCGGGCGCGGTAGTAATCGCCAGCGCTGAACTGCAACTGGTAAACGCCAGTGCGGTAGTCGTCACCCTGCAGCAGTGGCGCGTCGACGCGGCCATCGCTGTTGGTCAGGGCGGTATTCACCAGCTCCAGTTGCTGGCCTTCGACGCGGTACAGCTCGACCTTGATCGAGCTGCCCGGGCAGCCATGCGCGGCATCCAGTACGTGTGTGGTCAAACGTCCCATTGCGTGTCGCCTCTTGTTCAATCTGTGGGCAAAAAATACTCAGCCTTCGCACCAGCATAGCGCCTGCGGCAGGCGGGAATGACGCCATTAAGACATTCCATCGCAAAATTGTACACAATTTTTTAAACCCTTCTGTCACACCGTTCGTCCGGCGCCCATAAACGACCCATCGGTCGCAAATACAAGCGACGTAACGACGTCAACGTCATTAGCTGACCAATCAGGCAGGTTTCTTGCACTGTATTTCCAGGTCGCTGCAGGGCGACAAAAGGGAAGAAATGCGGAAAAACAGGCTTACAAAAGATTTCAGAAGTTGTATACAATCAGCCCATCCGGTGGTGCGACATACCGACGCGGCCCGCCCACCCCCTGCACTAACGCACAAGAAGGAAGACTGCAGTGAGCGCTGACTACCCTCGCGACCTGATCGGTTACGGCAACAACCCTCCTCACCCGCAATGGCCGGGCAACGCTCGCATCGCGCTGTCTTTCGTCCTCAACTACGAGGAAGGCGGCGAACGCAACATCCTGCACGGTGACAAAGAGTCCGAAGCCTTCCTGTCCGAGATGGTCGCTGCCCAGCCACTGCAGGGCCAGCGCAACATGAGCATGGAATCGCTGTACGAGTACGGCAGCCGTGCCGGCGTGTGGCGCCTGCTGAAGCTGTTCAAGGAAAGCGGTGTGCCGCTGACCATCTTCGCCGTGGCCATGGCCGCCCAGCGCCACCCTGACGTTATCCGCGCCATGGCCGAAGCCGGCCACGAAATCTGCAGCCACGGCTACCGCTGGATCGATTACCAGAACATGGACGAGGCCCAGGAGCGCGAGCACATGCTCGAAGCCATCCGCATCCTCACCGAACTCACCGGCGAGCGCCCAGTGGGCTGGTACACCGGCCGCACCGGCCCCAACACCCGCCGCCTGGTGATGGAAGAAGGTGGCTTCCTCTATGACAGCGACACCTACGACGACGACCTGCCCTACTGGGAGCCGAACACCCCTACCGGCAAGCCGCACCTGGTGATCCCTTACACCCTGGACACCAACGACATGCGCTTCACCCAGGTGCAGGGTTTCAACTGCGGCGAGCAGTTCTTCCAGTACCTCAAAGACGCCTTCGATGTGCTGTACGCCGAAGGCGCCGAAGCACCAAAAATGCTGTCCATCGGCCTGCATTGCCGCCTGGTCGGCCGCCCGGCGCGCCTGGCTGCACTGAAGCGCTTCGTCGATTACGCAAAAAGCCATGACCAGGTCTGGTTCGCCCGTCGCGTGGATATCGCCCGCCACTGGCACACCACCCACCCGTACAAGAAAGAGAACGCCTGATGACCGCCTTCAACACTCTCAAGCCATCCGCCCTGAGCCGTGACGCCTTCGTCGCAGCCTTCGCCGACATCTACGAGCACTCGCCGTGGGTGGCCGAAAAAGCCTATGACCTGGGCCAACTGGGCGAACTGGACGAGATCGAGGCGCTGCACCAGCGCATGAGCGACATCCTGCTCAGCGCCAACCACGCCGACCAGCTGGCACTGATCAACGCTCACCCGGACCTCGCCGGCAAGGCCGCCATCCAGGGCGAACTGACCGAATCGAGCACCAACGAACAGGCCGGCGCCGGTATTCACCAGTGCACCGCCGAAGAATTCGCCCGTTTCACCGAGCTGAACGACGCCTACAAGGCCAAGTTCCAGTTCCCGTTCATCATGGCGGTAAAGGGCAGCAATCGGCACCAGATCCTCGCCGCCTTTGAAAAACGCATCCACAACGATGCCGATGCCGAATTCAAGGAAGCCCTGGCGCAGATCAACCTGATCGCCCTGTTCCGCCTGCTGCAGCTGTAAGCAACAGCCGAACCTTATTCAGAAAACGAACAATAGAAGAGATAACCGCATGCGCACCCTGATGATCGAGCCCCTGACCAAAGAAGCCTTCGCCCAATTCGGAGACGTGATCGAAACCGACGGCAGCGACCACTTCATGATCAACAACGGCTCGACCATGCGCTTTCACAAGCTCGCCACGGTCGAAACCGCCGAGCCTGAAGACAAGGCGATCATCAGCATCTTCCGCGCCGACGCGCAGGACATGCCGCTGACCGTGCGCATGCTGGAACGCCATCCGCTGGGCAGCCAGGCTTTCATCCCGCTGCTCGGCAACCCCTTTCTGATCGTGGTCGCGCCGGTTGGCGATGCACCTGTATCAGGCTTGGTCCGGGCCTTCCGCAGTAATGGCAGGCAGGGCGTTAATTACCATCGCGGCGTTTGGCACCACCCGGTGCTTACGATCGAAAAGCGGGATGATTTCCTGGTGGTTGATCGCAGTGGTTCTGGCAACAACTGCGATGAGCATTACTTCACCGAGGAACAGATGCTGATCCTCAATCCCCACCAATAAGAAAAGGTCAGTCATCTTCTCGGTGACTGGCAGAGGTACATACTGTGGAAGCACACCTTCACGAATGGCTGAACCTGAGCATTCGCTGGGTTCACATGATCACCGGTGTCGCCTGGATCGGTGCATCGTTCTACTTCGTCTGGCTGGAGAACCACCTGAACCGAAGCAACCCGCGCGATGGGTTGTCGGGTGATCTCTGGGCGATTCACGGCGGTGGTATCTACCACCTGGAGAAATACAAACTCGCACCCCCGAAAATGCCCGAGAACCTGCACTGGTTCAAATGGGAAGCCTACTTCACCTGGATGTCCGGTATCGCCCTGCTGTGCGTGGTGTTCTACTGGAACCCGGCCCTGTACCTGCTGGCCCCTGGCAGCACCCTGAGCGGTGCCGAAGGCGTGGCCATCGGTATCGGCTCGTTGATCGCTGGCTGGTTCATCTACGACTTCCTGTGCGACTCGCCCCTGGGCAAGAAGCCTGCGCTGCTCGGTGGTGTGCTGTTCGTGCTGATCATCGCCGCCTGCTGGGGCTTCAGCCTGGTGTTCAGCGGCCGTGGCGCGTACCTGCACACCGGCGCGATCATCGGCACCATCATGGTTGGTAACGTGTTCCGCATCATCATGCCGGCCCAGCGCCAGCTGGTGGCGGCGATCGAGAACAACCAGACGCCCGACCCGGTACTGCCGGCCAAGGGCCTGCTGCGCTCGCGTCACAACAACTACTTCACCCTGCCGGTGCTGTTCATCATGATCAGCAACCATTTCCCGAGCACCTACGGTAGCCAGTACAACTGGCTGATCCTGGCCGGTATCGCAGTAGCCGCGGTTCTGATCCGCCACTACTTCAACACCCGTCACGACAGCAACAAGTACGCCTGGACCCTGCCCGTCGGCGCCCTGGCAATGATCTGCCTGGCCTACGTCACCGGCCCGAAACCGATGGCCGTAAGCCCAGAGCAAGCCGCAGCGAAGGTCGAGTACCAACCGCTGCCCGCGACCGCCGTCGGTGGCAAGACCGCTGCCGAGCAGCGCGCCGAGGACGCCGCCAAGGCTGCCCAAGCGCCGGCCGCACCCGCCGAGGCCCCTGCCCAGGCGGCAGCCCAGGCCGGTGGTGGCGACTTCGACAAGATCCACAATGTCATCCAGGAACGCTGCACCGTGTGCCATTCGTCCAAACCGACCAGCCCACTGTTCAGTGCCGCCCCTGCCGGCGTGATGTTCGACACCCCGCAGCAGATCCAGGCCCAGGCCGCGCGCATTCAGGCGCAAGCGGTCGCCAGCCAGATCATGCCGCTGGGCAACATCACCCAGATGACCACCGAAGAGCGCAAGCTCGTCGGCGACTGGATCGCCAAAGGTGCCCAGGTCAACTGACCGAAGCCGCAAGCTTCAAGCCTCAAGCTGTAAGTCGTAGGTAACAAGCAAGCATCGAGCGTCAGGCTCCAACGCGGATCACCAAGCTTTTACTTGAAGCTTGCCGCTTGGAGCTTGCCGCTTGGATCCGAGAATAAAAACAAAACTCGAGGTGCTGCATGTCCGAGTCACGCAAGGCGTATATCCCCATTGCGCCGCCGCGCGAACCCTTGCCCCTGTTCCAACTGATCCTGGTTGGCCTGCAACACGTTCTGCTGATGTACGGTGGCGCGATCGCCGTGCCGTTGATCATCGGCCAGGCCGCTGGGTTGTCCCGTGAAGAAGTCGCTTTCCTGATCAACGCCGACCTGCTGGTCGCTGGCGTCGCTACCATCATCCAGTCGTTCGGTATCGGCCCGGTGGGCATCCGCATGCCGGTGATGATGGGTGCCAGTTTCGCGGCCGTCGGCAGCATGGTGGCCATGGCCGGCATGCCCGGCGTAGGCCTGCAGGGGATCTTCGGTGCGACCATCGCCGCCGGGTTCTTCGGCATGCTGATCGCCCCGTTCATGTCCAAGGTCGTACGCTTCTTCCCGCCGCTGGTCACCGGTACGGTGATCACCTCGATTGGCCTGTCGCTGTTCCCCGTGGCAGTCAATTGGGCGGGTGGCGGCCATGAAGCCGAAACCTTTGGCTCGCCGATCTACCTGTTGGTGGCCGGCCTGGTATTGGCTGTGATCCTGCTGATCAACCGCTTCATGCGCGGCTTCTGGGTCAACGTGTCGGTACTGGTGGGCATGGGCCTTGGCTACATCCTGGCCGGTTCCATCGGCATGGTCGACCTGTCTGGCCTGAAGGACGCGCCGTGGTTGCAGGTGGTCACCCCCCTGCACTTCGGCATGCCGACATTCAGCCTGGCACCCATCCTGTCCATGTGCCTGGTGGTGGTGATCATCTTCGTCGAGTCCACCGGCATGTTCCTGGCCCTGGGCAAGGTGACCGATCGCGAAGTGACCCCCGGCATGCTGCGTCGCGGCCTGCTGTGCGATGCCGGTGCGTCGTTCATCGCCGGTTTCTTCAACACCTTCACCCACTCCTCGTTCGCCCAGAACATCGGCCTGGTGCAAATGACCGGGGTGCGCTGCCGCTTTGTCACCATCGTGGCCGGTGCCCTGTTGATCCTGCTCAGCCTGCTGCCCAAGGCAGCCTTCCTGATTGCCTCGATCCCACCTGCGGTACTGGGCGGCGCGTCCATCGCCATGTTCGGCATGGTCACCGCCACCGGGATCAAGATTCTTCAGGAGGCGGACATCGGCGACCGCCGCAACCAGCTGCTGGTTGCCGTGAGCGTCGGCTTCGGGTTGATCCCCGTGGTGCGTCCGGAGTTCTTCGCCCAGATGCCACAGTGGATGGAACCCATCACCCACAGTGGTATCGCCATGGCCACGGTCAGTGCCCTGGTGTTGAACGTCCTGTTCAACATCCTCGGTGGTGCCGACCGCGCGGTGCACAACGACGCCTGTCACCAGCATTGAGCCAGAAGGGGCGGCGCATTGCCGCCCCTCATTCACATCTGCAGTAACCGCTACGCCGTCGACCCGCCGGAATGGGTCGCCCGGGGCGCCTGCGCGCCAAAAAAACCGCCAACAAAAACAATAAGTCCGGAAATCACAACATGAAGCGCATCACCACGTCCCTGTTGTTGGGCAGCAGCCTGCTGGCCACCCTACCCTCACATGCAGGCGAATGGCTGCAGTGGCACGGCGAAAGCCTGACCTACCTGTACGGCAAGGACTTCAAGGTCAACCCTGATATCCAGCAGACCATCACTTTCGAGCACGCCAACAAATGGAAGTACGGCGACACCTTCATGTTCGTCGACAAGATTTTCTACAACGGCAAAGCCGACCCCAGCAAAGGCGTGACCACCTACTATGGCGAGTTCAGCCCGCGCCTGTCGTTCGGCAAGATCCTCGACCGCAAGCTTGCCTTCGGCCCGATCAAGGACGTGCTCCTGGCCATGACCTACGAGCGCGGCGAGGGCGACAACGAAGCCTACCTGATCGGCCCCGGCTTCGACCTGGACATCCCCGGCTTCAACTATTTCACCCTCAACTTCTACGTGCGCAACACCGAAGGCAGCCGCCCCGGTGACAATGTCTGGCAGATCACCCCCGGCTGGTCGTACACCATCCCGGTGGGCCGCTCCGACATTCTGATCGACGGTTACATGGATTGGGTCACCGACAATGACCAAACCCGCCGTGGCACCTACCACGCCAACCTGCACTTCAACCCACAGGTCAAATATGACCTGGGCAAGGCACTGAACCTGGGCGCCAAACAGCTCTACGTCGGCTTTGAATACAGCTACTGGAAGGACAAGTACGGCATCGACAGCCGTGGCAACCTGGACAGCAATCAGAGCGTCGCCAGTGCGCTGATCAAGGTACACTTCTAAGAAGCTGACCAAACGCACAAGTTTGAACCACCCCGCTCCAGGACGGAGCACTTGAGGCCCGGCGCGCAAGCCAGTAATCTGCGCGCCCCCTCGATCAGGGCAGAACGGATTCTGCCTGCGTTTACTGACCGCTCAGTCAATGAATACGGGCGGTTGGCCAACGTGTTGCCAGCCTGAAAGACCCTTTTCATCCGTTCAGAACGAAGTCGAGCAGGAAGGTTTTGCCAAACCGGAAAAGTTGGCTCAACCCTTGCCAAACAGCTGTGGCCTATCGAAAAAAGCTGACTCGCAAGACAACAAAAAAGCGCCATCACCGAGCGCTGACAACAGATCAATCAAGGGAGCGACACTCGCAATGCGTACCATCAACAGCCTGATCCTTGCCGGCGGCCTGCTGGCCTGTGGCACCACCTTCGGCGGCGACCTGCTGCAATGGCAGAACAACAGCCTGACCTACCTGTGGGGCAAGAACTTCAAGGTCAACCCCGAAACCCAGCAAACCTTCACCTTCGAGCACGCCGACGCGTGGAAGTACGGCGACAACTTCTTCTTCGTCGACAAGATCTTCTACCAGGGCAAGAAGGACGCCAACAACGGGCCCAACACCTACTACGGCGAGTTCAGCCCACGCCTGTCGTTCGGCAAGATCTTCGACCAGAAGCTGGAGTTCGGCCCGGTCAAGGACGTGCTGCTGGCCATGACCTACGAGTTTGGCGAGGGTGACACCGAGTCATACCTGATCGGCCCAGGCTTCGACCTGGCCATCCCGGGCTTCGATTACTTCCAGCTCAACTTCTACAACCGCACCACCGACGGCAGCCGCGCCGGCGACAACGTATGGCAGATCACCCCGGTATGGTCGTACACCATCCCGGTCGGCGATTCCGACGTGCTGATCGACGGCTTCATGGACTGGGTGGTGGACAACGACGAGAACCGCCACGGCACCTACCAGGCCAACCTGCACTTCAACCCACAGATCAAGTACGACCTGGGCAAGGCGTTGCACCTGGGCGAGAAGCAGCTGTACGTGGGTGTCGAGTACGACTACTGGAAGAACAAATACGGTATCAAGGACAGCGATGCCTTCACTACCGACCAGAACACCATGAGTTTCCTGGTAAAAGTGCACTTCTGATGCGCTGAATCGTGACAGCGCGTTGATCTTCCAACGCGCTGTCACGCCAAATCATGTAAGAACTTTCCTACAACTTATTAAGACTATTCTTACTTACTGATAAATTTGCCTTTAAAGTCAGAACAAGCACACACGGCAACATCACGCCAAACAGCAAAAGCCCCAGCTCCACCTGCCAGTGCTCCAGCACACGCAAGATGTCCAGCACCAGCATGATGCTATTGGTTATCAACGCCAGGCCAAATACCGCACAGCATTTGTACAAAGCCCCTACCCCCGCCCCGCGCAGCAGCATCAGAAGGCCCACGGCGCCCCAGGCCAAGGCCGAGCCCAGGTAAAGGGCCAAGTGGTACACATCGTAAGTCAACACATTTCCGAACATGATTTAACCTCCCGACCTGTAGGAAATAAGCAAAGTGCTTACTATATGCCCGAGATTCCACTTAGTCCCTGCGAATTTTTGACAAAATTTTTGCACTTACCCATCTAGCATGCTTGGCTTCTTGCATCCAAAAAAGAAAACAGGCCCACTTAATGCGCACCTCCCTCGCCGCACCTTGGCGGTACCTGCTGTTAGTTTGCTCGCTCTGGTTCGGCATTTTCTTGCTGACCCGTCTGGTATTGCTGGTCACCCACCTGGATGAAGTACATGGCAACTACTTCTCATTATTCTTCAGTGGTGCCTTGTACGACCTGAGCTTCCTCACCTACGCCGCTCTGCCGCTGGGGCTTTACCTGGCGCTGTGCCCGGCCGCACTGTGGCGCACGGCCTTGCATCGCCGGCTCATGGGCGGGGTGTTGATCGTCAGCCTGTTCGTGATGCTGTTCGTCGCGGTGGCCGAGTGGCTGTTCTGGGACGAGTTCGGGGTGCGCTTCAACTTCATCGCCGTGGACTACCTGGTGTATTCCAAGGAAGTGCTGGACAACATTCGCGAGTCGTACCCGCTGCCAACGCTACTGGGCAGCATCGCCGTGGTTGCCGTCCTGCTTGCCCTGATCCTGCGCAAACCTCTGGCCCAGGCCCTCGCAGCACCCGGCGCCAACCTGCGCCAGCGCCTGGGTGGCCTTGCGCTGCTGGCCGTGCTGGGCGGGCTCAGCGTGCTAGTTGTCGACCAGCAATTCCCGCGTGGCCAAGGCGGTAACGCCTATCAGCGCGAACTGGCCAGCAACGGCCCGTACCAGTTCTTCGCCGCGTTCCGCAACAACGAGCTCGACTACACCCAGTTCTACGCCAGCCTCGACGCCAACGAAGTCGGTGCGCAGATGCACCAGGAACTGGCCGAGCCCAACGCGCGGTTCAAGGCCAGCGAGCCCGAGGACATTCGTCGCCACATCAGCGCCAGCGGCGAGCCACGCAAGCCCAACATCATCCTGGTCACCATCGAGAGCTTCAGCGCCAAGTACATGGGCAGCAACGGCGACCCACGCAACCTCACGCCCAACCTGGACGCGCTGCGCCAACAGAGCCTGTACTTCAACAACTTCTACGCCACCGGCACGCGTACCGATCGCGGCCTGGAAGCCATCACCCTGTCGATCCCCCCCACGCCGGGCCGCTCGATCGTCAAGCGCATCGGCCGCGAAAGCGGCTATGGCAGCCTCGGTCAGCAACTGAAAGCGGTGGGTTATGACGCCGTATTCGTCTATGGCGGGCGCGGCTACTTCGACAACATGAACGCCTTCTTCAGCGGCAATGGCTACCGTATCGTCGACCAGAGCAGCGTCGACGAGAGCGAAATCAGCTTCAAGAACGCTTGGGGCATGGCTGACGAAGACCTGTATCGGCAGACGCTGAAGCTGGCCGATGCCGACCACGCCAGGCAGCAACCGTTCTTCCTGCAACTGATGACCACCTCCAACCACCGCCCTTACACCTACCCCGATGGCCGTATCGACATTCCGTCAGGTGAAGGCCGTGAGGGCGCGGTGAAGTACACCGACCATGCCATTGCGCAGTTCCTGCGGGAGGCCAAGGGCAAGCCATGGTTCGACAACACCCTGTTCGTGTTCGTCGCCGACCACACCGCCGGCAGCGCGGGCGTTGAAGACCTGCCGGTCAGCAATTACCAGATCCCGCTGTGGATCTATGCACCCAAGCTGATCGCCCCGCGCGAAGACGCACAACTGGCCAGCCAGATCGACCTGGCACCAACCCTCCTCGGCCTGCTGAACCTGAGCTACACCTCGACCTTCTTCGGCCGCGACCTGCTACGCGAAGAATCCCTGGCGCCGCGTGTGCTGATCGGCAACTACCAGCACCTGGGGCTCTTCGACGGCAAGGACCTGGCGATCCTCAGCCCACGCGGCGGCATGCGCGTGCACCAGGATGCCTTGGGCAACAGCCGGGAAACCGCTGTAGACAGCGACCACCCACTGGTACGACGGGCGATTGCCTACTACCAGAGTGCTGCCAACGATTTCAGCAAGGGCCTCCTGGCCTGGAAGCCGCAGGAGCAAGGTGCGGTGGCTGAACAGTAAAACCTGTGAGACGGCAACGCGGTGAATGACATCGACGTTGCCGGCCACACAACTCAGGTAGCCGGGCGAAACGCTCGCCACAACTTCCCGGCAGCCGCCACCACCGCCAGCACCACGGCACCGGCTACCACACCCGCCACACCGTTGAGCAGTGCCCCGGTCAGCGCGCCACCACGTCCTTCGCTGAAGGCCTCGATGGCATGGTGCAGCGGGGCAATGCCATGCACCAGAATCCCGCCACCGACCAGGAACATGGCCGCGGTGCCAATCACCGACAGGCTCTTCATCATGTATGGGGCAGCCTGCAAGATGCCATTGCCGACCACCTGGGCCAGCCGGGACGCCTTGGTGGTCATCCACAACCCCAGGTCATCCAGTTTGACAATGCCGCCCACCAAACCATAAACACCGATGGTCATGACAATGGCGATACCCGACAGCACGATGATCTGCTGTGTCAGCGGCGCATCCGCCACAGTACCCAAGGTGATGGCAATGATTTCAGCCGAAAGGATGAAATCGGTGCGCACCGCACCCTTGATCTTGGTTTTTTCGAAGGTGACCAGATCGACATTGGCATCGGCCATTGCCTCCTTGCGCGCCTCGTGCGCGGCTGCATCGTCTTCCTTGCTGTGCAAAAACTTGTGCGCCAGCTTCTCGAAGCCCTCGAAGCACAGGTAGGCGCCCCCCACCATCAACAAGGGCGTAACCGCCCACGGAATGAACGCACTGATCAGCAACGCCGCCGGCACCAGGATGGCCTTGTTGACGAACGACCCTTTGGCCACCGCCCACACAACCGGAATTTCGCGCTCGGCACGCACGCCGGTGACTTGCTGAGCATTCAGCGCCAGGTCGTCACCCAGCACACCCGCAGTCTTTTTTGCCGCGACTTTGGTCATCAGCGAGACGTCGTCCAGCAGCGTGGCGATATCGTCGATCAGTACCAGTAGACTGCTTCCTGCCATGTTTGCCTGTTTCCACTGAAATGAATGTGCCGGAGTCTAGCCGAAAGTCGCTGCCTTGAGCGCCCGTCAAGCCCGGTGCTACCATGCCCGATCCCTCTTAGAGGTGGCCAGACACGAGGAAGATCCCTGACCATGAGCACCATTCGCGAGCGCAACAAGGAACTGATCCTGCGCGCAGCCAGTGAAGAATTTGCCGACAAGGGCTTCGCCGCCACCAAGACCAGCGATATTGCGGCCAAGGCCGGCCTGCCCAAGCCGAACGTGTATTACTACTTCAAGTCCAAGGACAACCTCTACCGCGAGGTCCTGGAAAGCATCATCGCGCCGATCATGCAGGCCTCCACACCGTTCAATGCCGACGGTGACCCGAAAGAAGTGCTGAGCGCCTATATTCGTTCGAAGATCCGCATTTCGCGCGACCTGCCGTACGCCTCCAAGGTGTTCGCCAGCGAGATCATGCATGGCGCCCCACACCTGTCGCCGAACCAGGTGGAGCAGTTGAACGAGCAGGCCCGGCATAACATCGAGTGCATCCAGCGCTGGATCGACCGTGGGCAGATTGCCCATGTGGACGCGCATCACCTGATGTTCAGTATCTGGGCGGCGACCCAGACCTATGCCGACTTCGACTGGCAGATTTCTGCAGTGACCGGCAAGGCCAAGCTGGCAGACAGTGATTACGACGCGGCGGCCGAGACCATTATCCGCATGGTATTGAAAGGCTGTGAGCCGGAAGCAGCCTGACAGGGCCAGTGGGGCTGCCTTGCAGCCCTTCGCGACAGAAGGCCGCTCCCACAGGGACATTGCATAACCCCTATGGGAGCGGCCTTGCGTCGCGATTGGGCCGCAACGCGGCCCCCGGCTGTCTCGAGCCTTACGCCGCTACCCCGGCATCCGCCCGCAACCCCACCTCCTCGATCGCACTGATCGCGCACTGCTCGTCGATATCCGACGTATCGCCGCTGATCCCTACCGCACCCAGCACCTTGCCGTCCTGATCACGAATCAGCACGCCTCCCGGCGCTGGCACCACCGGCCGCTCCCCCATCCCGTTCAGCGCGGCAAAAAACGCCGGCCGTTGCTGTGCATCCAGCGCCAGCAACCGCGAGCCCTTGCCCAGGGCAATTGCGCCCCAGGCTTTGCCAGCGGCCACTTCAGGCCTAATCAGGCTGGCGCCATCTTCACGCTGCAGCGCCAGCAGGTGCCCGCCGGCATCCAGCACCGCCACGGTCAGTGGCGCGGCATTGATCTTGCGGCCCGCCGCCAACGCGGCATTCACCAGGCTGACAGCGACTTTCAGGTTCAAAGCGTTCATGGAAAGGTCCTCTTCTTGTTGTGAGAAGCCCTGAGGGCAGTTGAAAACCGATAGAACAAATAGAACACAACGAAAGGTATTTTTGTATACAATATTTTGAAACGATCGTATGCGATGGCGCAAACCCCCGTTTTCACAGGCGCTCTGACGAAACCCCGCTCAGCCGATGAAAACCCATTGACCTGAGCCGCCAGGCGTGAATACACTCTGTCGCAAAGCAAGTTGTATACAATTACAAAATCGATGAGGCACAAACCATGAGCAAAATGAGAGCAATCGATGCAGCCGTTCTGGTCATGCGCCGTGAAGGTGTAGATACCGCGTTCGGCATCCCAGGGGCTGCCATCAACCCGTTGTATTCGGCCCTGAAGAAAGTCGGTGGCATCGATCACGTCCTCGCTCGCCACGTCGAAGGTGCCTCGCACATGGCCGAGGGCTACACCCGTGCCAACCCAGGCAACATCGGTGTGTGCATCGGCACGTCCGGCCCTGCCGGCACCGACATGGTCACCGGCCTGTACAGCGCATCGGCCGACTCCATCCCGATTCTCTGCATCACCGGCCAAGCCCCGCGTGCACGCCTGCACAAGGAAGATTTCCAGGCCGTCGACATCACCAGCATCGTCAAGCCAGTGACCAAGTGGGCGACCACCGTTCTGGAGCCAGGCCAAGTGCCTTACGCCTTCCAGAAGGCCTTCTACGAAATGCGTACCGGCCGCCCAGGCCCGGTACTGATCGACCTGCCGTTCGACGTGCAGATGGCCGAAATCGAATTTGACATCGACGCCTACGAGCCACTGGCCATCAACAAGCCATCGGCGACCCGTGTCCAGGCCGAAAAAGCCCTGGCCCTGCTCAATGACGCCGAGCGCCCGCTGCTGGTAGCCGGTGGCGGCATCATCAACGCCGACGCCAGCGACAAACTGGTCGAGTTCGCCGAACTGACCGGCGTCCCGGTAATCCCGACCCTGATGGGCTGGGGCACCATCCCGGACGACCACGCACAAATGGTCGGTATGGTCGGCCTGCAGACGTCGCACCGCTACGGCAACGCCACCCTGCTGAAATCCGACCTGGTGTTCGGTATCGGTAACCGCTGGGCCAACCGCCACACCGGTTCGGTCGATGTCTACACCGAAGGCCGCAAGTTCGTGCACGTCGACATCGAACCCACCCAGATCGGCCGCGTGTTCACCCCAGACCTGGGTATCGTTTCCGATGCTGGCAAGGCACTGGACGTGTTCCTGGAAGTGGCCCGCGAGTGGAAAGCCGCTGGCAAGCTGAAGTGCCGCAAGGCCTGGCTCGAAGACTGCCAGGAGCGCAAGGCCACCCTGCAGCGCAAGACCCACTTCGACAACGTGCCCGTCAAGCCACAGCGCGTGTACGAAGAAATGAACCAGGTATTCGGCAAGGACACCACCTACGTCAGCACCATCGGCCTGTCGCAGATTGCCGGTGCGCAGTTCCTGCACGTGTACAAGCCACGCCACTGGATCAACTGCGGCCAGGCCGGCCCGCTGGGCTGGACCATCCCTGCCGCGCTGGGTGTTGTCAAAGCCGACCCTAAACGCAAGGTTGTCGCGCTGTCGGGTGACTACGACTTCCAGTTCATGATCGAAGAACTGGCAGTAGGCGCACAGTTCAACCTGCCGTACGTCCACGTGCTGGTGAACAACGCCTACCTGGGCCTGATCCGTCAAGCGCAGCGTGGCTTCGACATGGATTACTGTGTACAACTGGCGTTCGAGAACATCAACTCGACCGACGCCGCCACCTACGGTGTAGACCACGTTGCCGTAGTCGAAGGCCTGGGCTGCAAGGCCATCCGTGTATTCGAGCCAGCAGAAATCGCCCCTGCCCTGCTCAAGGCACAGAAAATGGCCGAAGAGTTCCGCGTACCGGTGGTGGTCGAAGTGATTCTCGAGCGTGTGACCAACATTTCCATGGGCACCGAGATCAACGCGGTCAACGAGTTCGAAGACCTGGCCCTGGTCGGCAACGACGCGCCAACCGCCATCTCGCTGCTGGACTGATCGCCTGACGCCCCCAGGTACGCCCTGGGGGCCTTCATCGCAAGGAGACAACTCATGCCTCGCTTCGCTGCCAACTTGTCCATGCTGTTCACCGAACAGGACTTCCTGGCCCGCTTCAAGGCTGCCGCCGATGCTGGTTTCAGCGGCGTCGAATACCTCTTCCCGTACGACTTCAGCGCGGCTGAAATCAAGCAGCAGCTGGAGGCCAACGGCCTGACCCAGGTGTTGTTCAACCTGCCCGCGGGTGACTGGGCCAAGGGTGAGCGCGGCATCACCTGCCACCCAGACCGCGTCGAAGAATTCCGTGCCGGTGTCGACAAGGCCATCGAGTACGCCAAGGTGCTGGGCAACACCCAGGTCAACGCCCTGGCCGGCATCCGCCCACAAGGCCCGGACTGCGCCACCGTGCGCAAGACCTTCGTCGAGAACCTGCGCTACGCCGCCGACAAGCTCAAGGCCGCCGGCATTCGCCTGGTCATGGAAATGATCAACACCCGCGACATCCCAGGCTTCTACCTGAACACCACCCAGCAGGCCCTGGAAATCCAGGCCGAAGTCGGCAGCGACAACCTGTTCCTGCAGTACGACATCTACCACATGCAGATCATGGAAGGTGACCTGGCGCGCACCATGCAAGCCAACCTGCCACTGATCAACCACATCCAGCTGGCCGACAACCCAGGGCGCAACGAGCCAGGCACCGGCGAAATCAACTACCGCTTCCTGTTCGAGCACCTGGACCGTATCGGCTACCAGGGCTGGGTGGGCGCAGAGTACAAGCCGCTGACCACCACCGAAGCGGGCCTGGGCTGGCTGAAAACCCATAACGCAATTTGAACAAGCCGGGCGCACAGCGCCTGATGTGAACAAATATAAAGAGGCACATTGTCATGGCTAAAATCGGTTTCATCGGCACCGGCATCATGGGCAAGCCCATGGCCCAAAACCTGCAAAAAGCAGGTCACAGCCTGTTCGTTTCCACCCACCACGACGCCGCGCCAGCCGAGCTGATCGCCGCCGGTGCAGTGGCCCTGGCCAACCCTAAAGAAGTGGCGCAGGAAGCCGAATTCATCATCGTCATGGTCCCCGACACCCCACAGGTCGAAAGCGTCCTGTTCGGCGAAAACGGCGTGGCTGAGGGCGTCGGCCCGAACAAGATCGTGATCGACATGAGCTCGATCTCGCCAACCGCTACCAAAGCCTTCGCCGAGAAAATCAAGGCAACCGGCGCTGCCTACCTGGACGCCCCGGTGTCCGGTGGTGAGGTCGGTGCCAAGGCCGCGACCCTCAGCATCATGGTCGGTGGCTGCCCGAAAGCCTTCGAGCGCACCCTGCCGCTGTTCGAAGCCATGGGCAAGAACATCACCCGCGTCGGTGGCAACGGTGACGGCCAGACCGCCAAGGTCGCCAACCAGATCATCGTCGCCCTGAACATCCAGGCAGTCAGCGAAGCGCTGCTGTTCGCTGCCAAGAACGGCGCGGACCCAGCCAAGGTGCGTGAAGCACTGATGGGCGGCTTTGCTTCGTCGAAAATCCTCGAAGTGCACGCCGAGCGCATGATCAAGGGCACCTTCGACCCAGGCTTCCGCATCAACCTGCACCAGAAGGACCTGAACCTGGCCCTGCAAGGCGCCAAGGAACTGGGCATCAACCTGCCCAACACCTCCAATGCCCAGCAAGTGTTCAACACCTGCCAGGCCCTGGGTGGCGGCAACTGGGACCACTCGGCGCTGATCAAAGGCCTGGAGCACATGGCCAACTTCTCGATCCGCGGCGACAAGTAACCTGAATTCGGGGGCTGCTGCGCAGCCCGATCGCGACACAAGGCCGCTCCTACAAGCGGTACGCAATCCCCTGTAGGAGCGGCCTTGTGTCGCGAAAGGGGCGCAAAGCGCCCCCAGGATTCCAGAGCAAACACCATTGAACCTGCGACCACAGGTTCAGCGGTAGCACCGAGCAACACCCGCCCCTGGTTCGGCCTGCACGGAGGCAGTTCCAGGGGCGTTTTTGATTCTGCAGAACAACAATAATTGGGAGCCTGCCATGTCGGTCGATCCGCAAAAACTTCTCCGCGAACTGTTCGACACAGCCATCGCCGCCGCCCACCCCCGTCAAGTTCTCGAACCCTACCTGCCCGCCGACCGTAGCGGCCGGGTCATCGTCATCGGCGCCGGCAAAGCCGCAGCTGCCATGGCCGAAGTGGTCGAGAAAAGCTGGCAGGGCGAAGTCTCTGGCCTGGTCGTTACCCGTTACGGCCACGGCGCCAACTGCCAAAAAATCGAAGTGGTCGAAGCCGCCCACCCGGTCCCGGATGCCGCCGGCCTGGCCGTGGCCAAGCGCGTGCTGGAACTGGTCAGCAACCTCAACGAAGACGACCGCGTCATCTTCCTGCTGTCTGGCGGGGGCTCGGCACTGCTGGCCCTGCCTGCCGAAGGCCTGACCCTGGCCGACAAGCAGCAGATCAACAAGGCGCTGCTCAAATCCGGCGCCACCATCGGCGAGATGAACTGCGTACGCAAACACCTCTCGGCGATCAAAGGCGGCCGCCTGGCCAAGGCCTGCTGGCCGGCCACGGTGTACACCTATGCCATTTCCGATGTGCCGGGCGACCTCGCCACGGTAATTGCCTCCGGCCCCACCGTGGCCGACCCGAGCACCTCGGCCGACGCCCTGGCCATTCTCAAACGCTACAACATCGAAGCGCCGAAAGCGGTCATCGACTGGCTGAACAACCCAGCCTCGGAAACCGTCAAGGCCGATGACCCAGCCCTGGCCCGCAGCCACTTCCAGCTGATCGCCAAGCCCCAGCAGTCGCTCGAAGCTGCCGCGGTCAAAGCCCGCCAGGCCGGCTTCAGCCCACTGATCCTCGGTGACCTGGAAGGTGAATCACGCGAAGTGGCCAAGGTACACGCCGGCATTGCCCGGCAAATCGTTCAACACGGCCAGCCGCTGAAGGCGCCCTGCGTGATCCTGTCGGGTGGCGAAACCACCGTAACCGTGCGCGGCAATGGCCGTGGCGGGCGCAACGCCGAGTTCCTGCTCAGCCTCACCGAAAGCCTGAAAGGCCTGCCGGGTGTGTACGCCCTGGCCGGCGACACCGACGGCATCGATGGCTCGGAAGAAAACGCCGGTGCCTTCATGACCCCGGCCAGCTACGCCCGCGCCGAAGCCCTGGGCCTGTCGGCCAGCGACGAGTTGGACAACAACAACGGCTATGGCTACTTCGCCGCGCTGGATGCGCTGATCGTCACCGAGCCGACCCGCACCAACGTCAACGACTTCCGCGCCATCCTGATCCTCGAGACTGCCCAATCATGACGCCTGATAAAAAAGTAAAGATCCTCGCCACCCTTGGCCCTGCGATCAACGGCATCGACGACATCCGCCAGCTTGTCGAAGCCGGGGTGAACATCTTCCGCCTCAACTTCAGCCACGGCGAGCATGCCGACCACGCCCTGCGCTACCAGTGGATCCGCGAAGTCGAGCAGCAACTCAACTACCCGCTGGGCATCCTCATGGACCTGCAAGGGCCAAAGCTGCGCGTGGGCCGCTTCGCTGAGGGCAAGGTACAGTTGCAACGCGGCCAGGCCCTGCGCCTGGACCTGGACAAAACCCCGGGCGACAACCGCCGGGTCAACCTGCCGCACCCCGAAATCATCGCTGCCCTCGAACCCGGCATGGACCTGCTGCTGGACGACGGCAAGCTGCGCCTGCGCGTCACCGCCAAGCACAGCGATGCCATCGACACCGAAGTGCTGAACGGTGGCGAGCTGTCCGACCGCAAAGGCGTCAACGTACCGCAAGCGGTGCTCGACCTCTCTCCGCTCACCGAAAAGGACCGCCGCGACCTGGCCTTCGGCCTGGAGTTGGGCGTGGACTGGGTGGCCCTGTCGTTCGTCCAGCGCCCTGAAGACATCGTCGAAGCGCGCCAGCTTATCGGCGACCGCGCCTACCTGATGGCCAAGATCGAAAAACCCTCGGCGGTCGAGCAACTGCAAGCCATCGCCGAACTGGCAGACGCGATCATGGTGGCCCGTGGTGACCTGGGCGTGGAAGTGCCGGCCGAAAGCGTGCCGCAGATCCAGAAGCGCATCATCGGCACTTGCCGCCAACTGGGCAAACCGGTGGTGGTGGCCACGCAGATGCTCGAATCCATGCGTTTCTCGCCAGCGCCTACCCGTGCCGAAGTCACCGACGTGGCCAATGCCGTGGCCGAAGGTGCCGACGCGGTGATGCTGTCGGCCGAGACCGCTTCGGGTGATTACCCGCTGGAAGCGGTGCAGATGATGAGCAAGATCATCCGCCAGGTGGAAAACGGCCCGGACTACCAGGCCCAGCTCGACGTTGGCCGGCCAAAAGCCGAAGCCACCGTGTCGGATGCCATCAGCTGCGCTATCCGCCGTATCAGCGGCATCCTGCCGGTGGCGGTGCTGGTCAACTACAGCGAGTCGGGCGCCTCGACCCTGCGCGCGGCGCGCGAGCGGCCACGGGCACCGATCCTCAACCTGACACCGAACCTGAACACCGCACGCCGCCTGAGCGTGGCGTGGGGCGTGCACTCGGTGGTCAACGACCGCCTGCGCCAGGTCGACGAGGTGGTGTCTACGGCGCTGGAAATTGCCCAGGCGCAAGGTATGGCCAGCCGTGGCGACACACTGCTGATCACCGCCGGTGTGCCTTTCGGCAAGCCGGGGTCGACTAACACGCTGCGGATCGAGACTTTGATCTGAGATTGCCGGGGGCGCTCTGCGCCCCTTTCGCGACACAAGGCCGCTCCTACAGGAGACCGCAATCCCTTGTAGGAGCGGCCTTGTGTCGCGATAGGAGGGCAAAGCCCTCCCAATACACCGAACCTGCGGAAAACAGAGGCCCAAAGAGGCCCACCGCCCTCCATCAACCTCACTGACTGCCCCATGTACACCAAAAATTTCGTCAACCCGTGCCCCGACTGGGCCACGGCGTTACTCAACGGCTTCAGCCAGGTGCTGCTGCTGCGCAACCCCCTGTGCGGCCTGTGCTGCCTGCTGGCCATCCTGCTGACCGCGCCCAGCCTGGTCGGCGGTGGTGCCCTGCTCGGCGCCCTGGCTGGGCTACTCACCGCCCAGGCCCGCGGTTACGACCGCGCCGATCGCCAGGCCGGGTTGTATTGCTACAACGGCGTGCTGATCGGCATCCTGATCAGCGTCGTGCTGCCCTGGTCGGCGATCCTGCCACCACTGATCATCGCCGCCGGCGGCCTGTCCAGCATCATCACCCACCAATGGCGCAAGCGCGGCGGCAAACTTTTGATCGCCTACACCGCCCCCTTCGTCCTGCTGGGCTGGGCCACGCTGCTGCTCGCCAGCCCCTCACCCAGCGGCTTCGTCGAAGCCGACCCGCTGTATGCCCTGGCGCGTGGTGTGGGCCAGATCTTCCTGCTCGATCAACCCCTGGCAGGCGCGCTGATCATCCTCGGCATGTTCATCGCCAACCCCTATGCCGCCATGTGGGCGGTAATTGGCTCGGCCATCGGTGGGGGCGTGGCGCTGCTCACCGACCAGGCGCAGGCTGCGTGGCTGGGCCTACATGGCTTCAACGCCGCGTTGGCGGCATTGGCCTTTAGCCGCCAAGGGGAGAAAATAGGGGTGACATTACTGGCTATTGGACTGGCATTGGTATTGCAGCCCCTGTACAAATTTCTGTCAATACCTGCGTTAACAGCACCTTTTGTCACTGCATGCTGGGTAATTCACGTCGGCGCGCACTTAGTTCGTCCTAATACATCGCCGAGGGCAGGAAAACTGCCAAACAACAATGTTCACCAATCAACTAAATAAACGGATGCCCTAGCCCCGCAAGCACCGCTTCTGATATTTCCTCGCTCAATCGCATTCGTTCATTTTCATCCCGTATCACTTGGACCCTATTAATTTCTGATAAATAGGGTTCTCTATTGACCCTCAATATAAGTTTGTCGATTTTTTGTTGTGAATAACCATAATACTCCGGAGTGATCTTCGGAATATCTACTAAACCTTTGCTGACCTTGGCTAACAACACCAATTGATCTGCATTCGTTGGCTCTTTTTTCAGCATGGCATCCAGCTGTGATGTTTTAAGAGTTTCCTCAACCACCGCGTTCATTCTCTTAGACGTAGTCGCAAAACTTCTGAGCGCTCGTGGTTCCGTTACCGCTACGATTTTACTAATCATCTCGTTCGGCAGCATATTCAGAGATGAGGACGTTGAACCCACTTGCGCAGCATTAGGCGCCGCCTTGAAAGCTGACTTGATTAACTCCCAAAAATGCCCCGATTTATCATGACGATTTATTGGGTCACCTTGACAATACGAGTACGTATTAGGTCCGCCCTTACCAAACGGGCTCATGCTGTCAGGACTTGAAAAGCGCATAAGCTGCGGGTTGTAAAATCGATATCCGTTACCCAACGCATAGCCATGGAAGATGCCATCACAGCGCTCGCCATTGAAACCTAAAGAGGGAGCGCGCAGCATCGGTGAGTAACCAAAAGCTGTGTATGATTGGCCACGCTTCGCCACAACATCTTCGACAGCGATTGACCCAGGTAATAATCCAGTTTTCTGGTTCATGCTCATCTCGCTGTGCTAGTCCCCTACCAGTATTCTGCCCCAAGCAGTCCGAACCGATAACTAGCAGTTTTAACAGTCCAGCCTTGCTGTCTTGGACTAAGACCCTCTAGGCTTACTGCTTCACCCTCGGAACACATACGATGCCTACCCCGCAATCGCTACGCGAACGCCTCTATATCATGGTCTTCCAGACTGACACCGTGGCTGGAAGACGCTTCGACAAAATCCTCCTGCTGATCATCCTGGCCAGCCTGGTCACGGTGATCCTCGACAGCATCGACAAAGTGCACCAAGGCTACGCCGGTCTGCTGGCCGCCATCGAATGGGGCTTTACCGCGATCTTCCTGGCCGAGTACATCACCCGCCTGTACTGCTCCCCCAAGCCCTTGCGCTACGCCTTCAGTTTCTATGGCCTGGTCGACTTGCTGGCGATCGTGCCGGGCATCATCGCCCTGTACTACAGCGACGCCCAGTACCTGCTGATCATCCGGGTTATTCGGATGCTGCGGATCTTCCGCGTACTGAAGCTCAGCCCGTACCTCAAGCAGGCCCATTACCTGATGGAGGCGCTGCGCGGCAGCAAGCAGAAGATCATCGTGTTCCTGGTGACGGTATCGACCCTGGTGACGGTGTTCGGCACGCTGATGTATGTGATCGAAGGGCCGGAGCATGGCTTTACCAGCATTCCCAAAGGCATCTATTGGGCCATCGTTACCCTGACCACCGTGGGCTTTGGCGACATCGTGCCGAAGACGCCGCTGGGGCAGGTGCTGTCATCATTGGTGATGATTACCGGTTATTCGATCATTGCCGTGCCGACCGGGATCTTCACCGCAGAACTGGCCAACGCCATGCGTGGGGAGCAACTGCAGCATGATTGCCCAACCTGCCAAAAGAAGACCCATGAGCATGGGGCGGCGTTCTGTTCCCGGTGTGGGAATGGGCTGTTTCCCAAGCACTGAGGCCCTGTACTTGCAGCGGAATAACCAAAGTGTTTTTTGTTCTTTAACCCACTTCGAGCCACCCGCTATAGTCGCTGGCAATCTGCCCCAATACTCTTCAAGAACAAGGAAGCAACGTGAAAAAACTCTTCACCGCCTCACTGCTCGCCGCAGGCCTGGCCCTGGGTAACCTCGCCCAGGCCGCCCCTACCCTGCTCAACGTTTCCTACGACGTGATGCGCGACTTCTACAAGGACTACAACCCAGCCTTCCAGAAACACTGGGAAGCCGAGCACAAAGAGAAGGTCAACGTGCAGATGTCCTTCGGCGGCTCCAGCAAGCAGGCGCGTGCGGTGATCGATGGCCTGCCGGCCGATGTCATCACCATGAACATGGCCACCGACATCAACGCCCTGGTCGACAACGGCAAGCTGGTGCCGGACAACTGGGTAACCCGCCTGCCGAACAACAGCGCACCGTTCACCTCGGCCACAGTGTTCATCGTGCGCAAGGGCAACCCAAAAGCCCTGAAAGACTGGCCCGACCTGCTTAAGGACGGCGTGCAGGTGATCGTGCCCAACCCGAAAACCTCGGGTAATGGCCGCTACACCTACCTGTCGGCCTGGGGCTACGTGCTCAAGCAAGGCGGTGATGAAAGCAAAGCCCGCGATTTCGTCGGCAAACTGTTCAAGCAGGCCCCCGTCCTGGACACTGGCGGCCGCGCCGCCACCACCACCTTCATGACCAACCAGATCGGCGACGTGCTGGTCACCTTCGAGAACGAAGCCGAAATGATCGCTCGCGAGTTCGGCCGCGACCAGTTCGAAGTGGTCTACCCAAGCGTGTCGGCAGAAGCCGAGCCGCCGGTGAGCGTGGTCGACAAGGTGGTGGCCAAGAAAGGCACCCAGGCCGTGGCCGAGGAATACCTGAAGTACCTGTGGTCGCCAGAAGCCCAGGAGATCGCCGCCAACAACTACCTGCGCCCGCGCGATGCGACGGTACTGGCCAAGTACACCGACCGCTTCCCGAAAGTGGACTTCCTGTCGGTGGAAAAAACCTTTGGTGACTGGCGCACCGTGCAGAAAACCCACTTCAATGATGGCGGGGTGTTTGACCAGATCTATAGCGGTCAGTAACTGATACAGGCAGTGCCGGCCCCTTCGCGGGCAAGCTCACGAAGGGACCGGCACAGGCCATACAACAATCGAACTTTCCATACCCTTTACCCATCAGTTCCTTGAGTAACCCTGCCCCGCTCACCCCGGCCCAAGGAGTACTCCAGTGCTGCGCTTTCTCTCTACCCTGTTGCTCGGCTGCCTGCTGAGCACCCACCTGCTTGCCGCCGACCCCACCCCCACCGAAGAACAAGCCGCCGAACCCGAACCAGTACTGCAAGGCGGGCTGCTTGGCGCCTTGGCCGACGGCCTGGACAGCGCCGCCCAGGAGCTGGACCTCGACGCCCACCTGGTGGATGCCTGGCGCTTGCGCACCGATCGCGCCGCCAAAGAGGTCGAACGCCTGGTCGACCGCCACTCGGCCAGCGACTCGCTGCAACTGGCCGGCAACTTCTTGTTGCTTACATTCACCTGGGCCGCCAGTTTCGCCGCGCTCACCAGCCTCGGGCGCTGGGTCGCAAGACGCACTTCTTGCACCCTGTGGTTGCGCGAGCGCAAACGTGCCAGCAGCCTGCTGGGCTACCTGCTGCTCTACACCCTGCCAGCGCTGGCCAGCCTGCCGCTGACGCTGTACGCCAGCCGCTTCCTCGACCCCTCGGTAGCCCGCGCGCTGGGCCTGAGCCTGGCATACGCCACCAGCAGTGGCTTGTTCTCGACCTCGATCATTCTGTGCCTGATCACCCTGTTCGATGCCGGCCACAAGCGCCCGGCCGTAGCAGTGATCAAGCGCCTGGCCCCACGGCTGCTTTTTCTGATCGGCTTCCTCGCGGCCTGGAGCGACGCCCTTACCAGCCCGCAGATTGCCCGCCAGTTGGGCGGCAACATCACCGCCAGCATTGCCGTGCTCACCGGTCTCACCGCCACCTTCATCTTCGCCAGCCTGGTCATTCGCCTGCGCCGCCCGGTGGCGCACCTGATCCGCAACCGCAGCTTGAAGGACCGTGTGCAGCACCGGGCCGTGCAGGAGACCCTGCGGATCTTTTCGGCGGTGTGGTACCTGCCAATCCTGTTGATGATTCTGGTGTCGGCGATTCACCTGGTAGGTGCCGGTGAAGAAAGCCAGAAGGCCCTGCAGAAGGCTTTGCTGACCACTGTGCTGCTGGTATCGACAGTGTTTCTCAGCACGTTGCTGCAACACTTGCTGGCCCCCCGGGAAAGCGACCCGGCGCAACGGGTACGCCCCTACAAAGAACTGCTGCGCAGCCTTGCCCATGCGCTATTGCGCATCGCCATGGCAGTGGCCTTCATCGAATTGCTGGGGCGCATCTGGGGTTTCTCGGTGATCGATTTCGCCCTGAGCAACAGCCTGGGCCAGGCGATCAGCAACTCGCTGTCGAGCATCGGCCTGATCCTGCTGGTTACCTGGCTGCTGTGGGTGGTGCTTGATACCGCTATTCAGGAAGCACTCAAGCCTGCCGTCGGCCGCCGCGCCGCACGCCAGCCAAGTACCCGGGTGCGCACCATCCTGCCGATGCTGCGTAACGCGATCAAAGTGGTCCTGATCGTTATCTGCACCATCACCACCATGGCCAACCTGGGCATCAACGTTGCGCCCTTGCTGGCCGGTGCCGGGGTGATCGGCCTGGCCATCGGCTTCGGTTCGCAGCAGTTGGTGCAGGATGTGATCACCGGATTGTTCATCCTGATCGAGGACACCATTTCCATCGGCGATTGGGTGGTGCTCGATTCCGGCCATGCCGGTACCGTCGAAAGCCTGACCATCCGCACCCTGCGCCTGCGCGATGGCAAAGGCTTCGTGCACTCGGTGCCGTTCGGCCAGATCAAGGCGGTTACCAACCAGTCGCGGCAGTTCGCTTATGCGTTTTTTTCGGTGCAGTTCACTTACGACAGTGATGTGGATGCGTCGCTGGCACTGATCCATGAAGTGGGCAAGTCGATCAGCGAAGATCCGCTGCTGCGCATCAACCTGCAGGGGCCATTGCAAGTGTTCGGCGTGGACCGCATGGACTTGAACGGCTTTGTGCTGACGGCGCAGTTCCGCACCATTTCCGGCGGGCAGTATGCGGTAAGCCGGGCGTTCAACGAGCGGTTGAAGAAACGCGTGGACCAAACCGACAACGTGAGTTTTGCCCAGGTATACCCGCTGCCGATGCAGGCTCTTGGCGCTTGATGCCGCCTGTACTGGGCTCTTCGCGGGTAAAACCGCGAAGAGCCCAGCAAGGGCAACATCAAACTTTACGGAACACCAAGGCCTTGAGCCCCCCGGCCGGGTCCACATCCGGGAACTCCGGCGGGTTCTCCAGCCGCTCGACAAACGCAAGCGTCGGCGCCTGCTCCGCCATCCCTTCAATGAGAAACTCCGGCCCGATGCCCGGATCATTCACACACGCCAGCACCGTGCCGCCCTCAGTCAGCAACTCCGGCAAACGCCGCAGGATCTTCGCGTAGTCCTGGGTCAACACGAAGCTGCCACGCTGAAAGGTTGGCGGGTCGATGATGATCAGGTCATACGGCCCGTACTTGCGCACCTTGCCCCACGACTTGAACAGCTCATGGCCCAGGTACGCCACCCGCGATGCCTCGTGGCCATTGAGGCGGTGGTTGTCCCGGCCACGTGACAGGGCCGATTTGGCCATGTCCAGGTTCACCACCTGCTCGGCGCCACCGGCAATCGCTGCCACCGAGAAACCGCAGGTATAGGCGAACAAGTTCAGCACGCGCTTGCCCGCCGCCTGCTCACGCACCCAGCGCCTGCCGTAGCGCATGTCGAGGAACAGGCCGTTGTTCTGCCGCACGCCCAGGTCCAGCAGGTAGCTCAGGCCGTCCTCGACCACCTCACGCTGCTGGCACGGCTCGCCCACCAGCCACTGGCCCGGGCTGTCGGGCAGGTAGCGGTGCTGGATGATGATCGCCTGGCCGGTCCATTGCGGGCGCTCAGCCAACGTGCGCAACATGGCCTCCAGCTCGGCCAGCTGGCCCTCGGACGGCTCGCGGAACAGGGCAACCGACAGCACGCCTTGCAGCCAGTCGACGGTGACCTGCTCCAGGCCCGCCCAGCAGCGCCCACGGCCGTGGAACAGGCGGCGGGTTTCCTGCGGGGCAGGGTCGAGGGCGGCGAGCAGGTGCTTTTCAAGGATGTGGATCGGCGAAGTCATGGTGGGTCGCAGGCTGACAAAAGCGGCATTCTACCTCAACTTTTGACGGCAACCCGCGCCGGTCGGAACCACCACCCCTGCTGCATTCCCGCCGCCGCCAGCAAGATCAACCCCACCCCCAGCCACTGCAACGGCGCCAGGCGGTGCCCGAACGCCACCCAGTCCACCAGAATCGCCGCAATCGGGTAAATGAACGACAGCGCACCGGTCAACGCCGTGGGCAAACGCTGTATGGCACTGTACAGCAGCACATACATCAGGCCGGTATGCACCATGCCCAGCGTCAGCAGGCTGGCCAGCGCCGGCACTTCACCCGGCAAGCCGCCAAGCTTGACCCACGGCGCCAGCAGCAGCGCACCCGTGGCTACCTGAATCAACGCGATCAGGTGCGGGGGCGTGCCACTCAGGCGCTTGATGATCAACGCAGCGATTGCATACAACAACGCTGCCCCCAGCGCCAGGGCAATCCCGAGCAAATAATCCTCGCCACTGCCCTGCCCCGCCCCATGTGCACTGACGATGGCCAGCATGCCGAGGAACGCCACGCTCAGCCAGGTCACCTTGGCCAAGGTGATTTTCTCGCCCAAAAACAGTGCCGCCAGGCCCACCAGCATGAACGGCTGCACGTTGTACACCGCCGTACCAATGGCAATCGATGCCCGCGAGTACGAGGCGAACAACAACAGCCAGTTGCCGACAATGGCCACCCCACTGGCAATCGCCAGCAAGAATGCCGTGCGGCTGATCACTCCCGGCCGTAGAAGCCCAAATGCGGCGCAAATCGCCAGCAAGGTCACGGCACCGAACACGCAGCGCCAGAACACCACATCCAGCACCGGTAGGCCAGACACCAGCACGAACCAGCCGATGGTCCCGGAAATCAGCATGGCAGCGACCATTTCCAGCGAGCCACGGCGCAATGAACTGTCCATCTCACACCTCCTGTTGACGATGGCAACAGTATGCAAAGGTTGCAGCCTGACCTTCCAGCGGTTAACCAAGGCAGATCTGCAGTCATGCCTTTACTATCAAGGCAAATATCGTGAATTACCTGATGAGGCGAGCATGACCGATGCCATCGACCAACTACTGATCAATGCACTGATGGAGGACTCACGCCGCTCGCTCAAAGCGCTGGCGCAGGTCAGCGGGCTGTCCGCGCCCAGCGTCAGCGAACGCCTGCGCCGCCTGGAGGAGCGTGGTGTGCTGCGCGGCTACACCGTGGAGGTCGACCCACGCGCCTTTGGTTACCAGTTGCAGGCCATCGTGCGCATCCGCCCGCTGCCGGGGCAGTTGCACGAGGTGGAGCGGCAGATCATTGCCATCCCTGAGTTCACCGAGTGCGACAAAGTCACGGGTGAGGACTGTTTCATTGCCCGGCTGCATGTGCGCTCGATGGAACAACTGGACACCCTGCTCGACCGTATCAATGTGCTGGCCGAAACCAATACCGCCATCATCAAGAAAAGCCCGGTGAAGCGGCGGTTGCCGCCGATGGATTGATTTTCTCTTGCACGGGCCTTTTCGCAAGCGTCCTCGTGAAGAGGCCCGCGCAGGAAAAGCTGACTATTTTTTGTACACAAAAACGTCACCATAAGTGCCATTTTTGTGTGCACTTACCCTCGGTAACGCCCCAATACGTTACACACTTCCCGCCAAAAATTTTGACCAAATGATCAACTAACTTTTGCACTAAAAAATTAAACCTGTTCATTTGGTCAACTTATAACGTCAGCATTTCATTAACTTATCTTTCAACAAGATAGTTTCAGAATGCTGGGCAGAAGAAAGTTGAATACTCCTTGGCATAGAAATGGCTTTTGTGTATTCGTGTTTTGTATACAACCTAAACAAAACATAAATACACAAGAACCCGCGACGCCGACCCAATGTCGGCCGCCGCGCCCAGAACCCTTTGATGCCAACACTGCACTGACGAGATGGCGAGCCCGTGCGCATGCCCGCTCATCGCAGTCCAAGTGCATCAGGAGCCCGCCGGAATGAGTAGCAGCCTCGACCTTGCCCCTGAACTATCCGTCGCCAGCACCCACCCCAACACCACCCTCACCGGCAACGCGCCGGAACTTGCCCTGAGCCCGCGCCTGCATAACCGCGACCTCGCGCCAACACGTATCGAAGGCCGTCGCTGGGGCGGCTACAGCATCTTCGCGCTGTGGACAAACGATGTGCACAATATCGCCAACTACTCGTTCGCCATGGGCTTGTTCGCCCTCGGCCTGGGTGGCTGGCAAATTCTCTTGTCGTTGGCCATCGGTGCGGCCCTGGTGTATTTCTTCATGAACCTGTCCGGCTACATGGGGCAGAAAACCGGGGTGCCGTTCCCGGTCATCAGCCGCATTGCCTTCGGTATCCACGGCGCGCAGATCCCGGCGCTGATCCGCGCCGTCATCGCCATTGCCTGGTTCGGCATCCAGACCTACCTGGCCTCGGTGGTGCTGCGGGTACTGCTTACCGCCGTGTGGCCACAAATGGCGGCATACGACCACGACAGCATCCTCGGCCTGTCGAGCCTGGGCTGGGTGTGCTTCGTATCGATCTGGCTGGTGCAACTGGTCATCCTGGCCTACGGCATGGAGATGGTGCGCCGCTACGAGGCCTTTGCCGGCCCGGTGATCCTGCTGACCGTCGCCGCCCTGGCGGTGTTCATGTACTTCAAGGCCGATGCCCGCATTGCCTGGTCGGTGGCTGCGCCGCTGACTGGCTACGAGATGTGGCGCAACATTTTTGCCGGCGGCGCGCTGTGGCTGGCGATCTACGGCACTTTGGTGCTGAACTTCTGTGACTTCGCCCGCTCCTCGCCGTGCCGCAAGACCATCCGCGTCGGCAACTTCTGGGGCCTGCCGGTGAACATCCTGGTGTTCGCCGTGATCACCGTGGTGCTATGCGGTGCGCAGTTCCAGATCAACGGCCAAATCATCGACAGCCCGACGCAGATCGTCGCCGCCATCCCCAGCACGCCATTTTTGGTGCTCGGCTGCCTGGCCTTCCTGATCGTCACCGTGGCGGTGAACATCATGGCCAACTTTGTCGCACCAGCCTTCGTGCTCAGCAACCTGGCGCCGCGCCACCTGAACTTCCGCCGTGCCGGGCTGATCAGCGCCACGTTGGCGGTGCTGATCCTGCCGTGGAACCTGTACAACAGCCCGTTGGTGATCGTGTACTTCCTGTCGGGCCTGGGCGCCCTGCTCGGCCCGCTGTACGGGGTGATCATGTCCGACTACTGGTTGCTGCGCAAAGGCTGCATCAACGTGCCACAGCTGTACAGCGAAGACCCGGCCGGCGCCTATCACTACAGCAAAGGCATCAACCTGCGCGCCGTGGCCGCCTTCGTGCCGGCTGCGCTGCTGGCCATCGTCCTGGCCCTGGTCCCCAACTTCCAGAGCGTGGCGCCGTTCTCCTGGTTGATCGGCGCCGGTATCGCCGCTGCCCTGTACCTGCTGATCGCACCCCGCAACCGCCAATACCACGACGTCAGCGGCGAGTGCATCGCCGTCGACCACAGCAGCCATTAATCAAGGAAGACAGCCCATGCGTATTCTGATCGCCAACGTCAACACCACCGAAGCCATCACCGACGCCATTGCCGAGCAGGCCCGTGCGGTGGCTGCGCCCGGCACCGAAATAATCGGCCTCACACCTTGGTTTGGTGCCGAGTCGGTGGAGGGCAATTTCGAAAGCTACCTGGCTGCAATCGCGGTGATGGACCGAGTATTGGCCTTCGAAGGCCCCTATGACGCCGTGATCCAGGCGGGTTATGGCGAACACGGCCGCGAAGGCCTGCAGGAGCTGCTCAACGTGCCGGTGGTGGACATTACCGATGCTGCCGCCAGCACAGCAATGTACCTGGGCCATGCTTATTCGGTTGTAACCACGCTGGACCGCACCGTACCGCTGATCGAGGACCGCCTGAAGCTGTCCGGCCTTTACGAGCGCTGCGCCTCGGTGCGTGCCAGCGGGCTGGCGGTACTGGAACTGGAGGCCGACCCACAGCGGGCCGTGGAGGCGATTGTCGAGCAGGCCGAACGGGCCGTGCGTGACGACAAGGCCGAAGTGATCTGCCTGGGTTGCGGCGGCATGGCCGGGCTGGACGAGCAGATTCGCCAGCGCACCGGTGTGCCCGTGGTGGATGGTGTGAGCGCAGCGGTAACCATTGCCGAATCGCTGGTGCGCATGGGGTTGAGTACTTCCAAGGTACGCACCTATGCCACGCCGCGCGCGAAAAAGGTGCTGGGTTGGCCGATGCGCTTCGGCCGCTGATCCAGTATTTCCCTGTGCCGGCCGCTTCGCGGGCAAGCCCGCGAGGGGGCCGGTACTATCGCCCCATCATTTCGACCAGGCGCTGCGCACTGCCACAGGCCAAGGTAAACCCCAACGCACCATGCCCCAGGTTCAGCCACAAGTTGCGATACACCGTCCCGCCAATGATCGGCACCCCGGTCGGTGTCGCCGGCCGCATCCCGGCCCACTCCACCGCCTGGTTATAATCCGCAGCCTTGGGTAACGTCTCAAGTGCCAGCCGCCGCATGCTCTGCAACCTGCGCTTTTCCACCGACTCGTCAAAACCGACAATGTCCACCATCGCCGCTACCCGTAGCTGCTGCCCCAGGCGGGCGTAGACGATCTTGCGCTCATAATCGGTAAGGCTCACTTCCGGGGCTTGGTGCCCGGCACCGATCGGTGCCGTCAGGCTGTAGCCCTTCAGCGGGTAGACCGGTATATGCACCCCCGGTAGTGCCAAGCCTGGGCCGCGATGCCCGGCGCATAGCACCAACTGCTCCACCTCCATCTGCTCGTCGCCCAGTTGTAGCGCTACAACCTGGTCCTGGCACCGCACCAGTTGCGTCACTGGCCGACCAAGCAGAACACGGCATTGCCCCGAAGCGCGTAACAGGGCCTCCAGGCGCTGGCAGAACAAGTGGCAATCACCCACCTCTTCATCCGCTGTGAACACGCCACCGACAAACGGTGCCCCCGCCAATGCAGGCTCCAGCGCGCGCAGCTCGACTGCCGCCAAAACCCGCTGGCTGGCAGGGTCCGTCAACTGCGCTCGGCCATGGGCAAAGGCCCGCTCGCTGCGAAAAGCCACCAGCTTGCCGTTGCGCCGCCAGGCAAAGTCGCCCAGGTTCTGCGCCTCGCGCCATTGCCCCAGAACGGCCTGGCTGTGCAACGCCAGCTCCAGCAGTTGCCCGGCATTACGGCGATTGACGCTGCGCCGGCAAGCCAGGGTAAAGGCCAGCAGCCAGCGCCACTGCGCCGGGTCAAGGCGCAAGCGCAGGCGCAGCGGCGACTCGCCCTGCAGCAGCCAGCCCAGTGCCTGCCAGGGCACTCCGGCATCGGCCAGTGGCGCCACATACCGATAGGACAATTGCCCGCCATTGGCAAAACTGGTGGCCGACGCCAGGCTGTCGCGCGCCTCGATCAACGCTACCGAATACCCGTCACGAACAAGGGCGTAGGCCGTTGCCAGGCCAACCACCCCGCCACCGATTACCGTTACCCGCTGCTTCATCCTTCATCCCTGTTCCGGCTTCCTGGCCAAACAGTACCAGCGGATCAGGTCGGGCAGCTATGCGCACCGTCATTCAGGCCCTGGCGCACGTTACGGCTGAGCAGGCTGGCCTTGCCGTCGTGCCAGGTCAGGGTCAGTACATAGAGGGTGTCGAAGTCATCCCCGCTCCAATCCTCGGTGATCACCCGCTCTTCACCCAGGGCCTTGCCCGCCACGGTGTTGATCAGCTCTGGCAGGTAGCCGTGGGACCAAGCGGTGTAGACGGTTGCATTGCGGTATTTGTCGCTCAGCAACTCTTCGGCCAGTTCATCGGTGTCGTTGGCGCCGTAGTCGATGTTCACCGGCAAGCCGAGGCGAATGGCGCTGGGGGTGATGGTCATCAGCGGGCGGATATAGCTGTAGCTTTCGTCCCTGCTGCCTTCTTCGACATGCCGTGAGGGGTTGGCGGCAAACACGTAGTCAGCCTTGCCGAAGCGTTCGGGCAGCACGGTTGCCAGGTCCAGCGCACGGTTGAGGCCTTGGCAGTTCAATTGGCCCAACCCTTCACCTGGCTTCTCGCCATGACGCAGGAACACCAAGGTTTGAGTGCCATCCACCGGTTGCGCCCGGCTTTCGACAGCCTCCAGCGCCAACGGTACAGCGACGGCTGTGAGCACCAGGCTCAGCAGCAAGTGACGGCGACGGTGGAAGAATGTTGGCAACTTCATCAAGGCAGGCTCGTGTGGCATAAAAATCGGAGTTACCCGCCACATCGCCCGGCCAGTCGCAGGGCGCCCTTGTAGTAAATGCCATCCTTGGCAACGAGTGAGGGTCAGAGTGCCCTGAACCCGTTTGGTTCCTCCCTGGAGGTGGATGCCGTTCCCTAGGCAAGGCCCAGGCTAGGGGAAAAGTGTTGCGCAATTGTGTAAGGTGCAAGAACCTCGGGTTGCAATACGATCACTCAATCATCCCGCGTCAGCACTTCCACCAGCTCGATCTCGAAGGTCAGGTCCGAATTCGGTGGGATCGAGCCCACGCTGCGCTCGCCATAACCCAGGTGCGCCGGCACTAGCAGTTTGCGCTTGCCGCCAACCCGCATACCCATCAAGCCTTGATCCCAGCCCTTGATCACCCGACCAGTGCCGATCACGCACTGGAACGGCTTGCCGCGCGACCAGGACGAATCGAACTCACTGCCGTCGGCCAGCCAGCCGGTGTACTGGGTGGTGATCAGGGCGCCTTTGACGGCGGCTTTGCCATCACCCTCGACCAGGTCGATGATCTGCAGTTCTTGGCTCACGGGCACACTCCAACGCTGAAAACAAAGCCGCCCTTTTCTCAGGAATGCAGCGGTTTGGCAAGTTCGCGCGGGGTTTCATGCTGGCGCATCGACCACAGCACGCCGCCAATCACCAGCACGATCGCTGCCGCTTCCAGCAAGCTTGGGCCGGCCTGCCGCCAGAAAAAGGCATACAGCAGCGCAAACAGGGTTTCAAACACGATCAGTTGCCCACTCAAGGTCAGCGGCAGGCGCTTGGAGGCGGCGTTCCACAACGCCATGGCAAGCCACGAACCGAGCACTGCGCAGGCCAGGCTGGCCGCCCAGAACAACCACCAGCGTGACATCGGCGTTTCGGCCTGCAGCTGTTGCGGCTGCCACAGTGCCAGGCCAGCGACCATCAACAGGCTGGCAAGGCCAGTCATTACCCCGCACAACACCGACCATTGGTGGCTGTCGAAGTGGCCGCACTGCTTCAGGTAACGGCTGTTCTGCACGGCGTACCAGGTCCAGCACGCCAGGGCGGCCAGCGCGTAGAACAGGCCCATCAGCTTGTCGCCAATATCGCCGGGGGCGAAGGCAAAGGTTTGCAGATTGATGCACAGCATACCGGCAAGGATCAGCGCCAGCGGGCCGACCAGCCGCGCCAGGGGCACCGCGCCGCTGTCATTGCGGCCGTACAGGGTGATGGTCAGCGGCAACACGCCGACGATCAACGAGGCTGGGGCTACACCCAGGCGCTGGATCGCCGCCACCAGGCACACGAAGTACACCAGGTTGCCGATCACCGCCAGGCGCAACAGCATCCACGCATCACCTGCGGTCAGTTGGCGCAACTGGCGCGCCATGGGCAGGGCCAGCAGCAGCGAGATCACGCCCACCATCAGGTAGCGCACGCTGCTCAGCAGCATCGGATTGAACTCGGGCAGCAGCTCGGGAACCATCAGCACCATGCCCCATAACGCACCGGCCATGCCGGCGTACATCACCCCGCGTTTCACGTGTCAGCTCCTGGTTTGAAGATGAACGCAGGCTACCTGTGCGCAGGGTATCGGGCAAAAGATGAATTCGCATCGCTGCATTCCCTGGAGGAATGCCAGCGTGCTCATTAAGATGTTGCCAGGTGGCGCCGCCACGACATTGCACGGAGCCAACCATGAGCCGCTACAGCCGCCACCTACCCCCGCTCGATACCCTGATCGCCTTCGAGGCTGTGGCCCGTACTGGCAGTTTCACCCGTGCCGCCGGCGAGCTTTACCTGACTCAGAGCGCGGTATCCAAGCAGATTCGCTTGCTCGAAGACCAGCTCGGCACCCAGCTGTTCGAACGCCGCGCCCGCGGCATTACGCTGACCACCGCTGGCGAGCACTTCCATGATGTGGTCGAGCCGATGCTGGACAAGCTGCTGGCCAACGTCCAGCGCTTGAAAAGCGGCCATGGCAACCGCCATGTCAGCGTCATCTGCACCCATGCCGTGGCGCAATATTGGTTGTTCCCGCGCCTGCTGCGCTTCAACGAACAGCACCCTGGGCTTACGGTGAACATCCATGCCAGCAACGACATCAACGAGAGCCTGGTTGCCGATTACGACTTCGGTATTCTCTACGGGCATGGCCGCTGGCGTTCGCTGCAAGCCAGCAAGCTGTTCGATGAAGTGATCTACCCGATTGCCAGCAGCCGCTGGGACATCAGCCAGGTCGACAGCCTGGCGGCGCTGCAGGCCATGCCACTGATCCAGCTCGATGCCTCGGCCTGGAACTGCCTGGACTGGCACGACTGGTTCGCCCATTTTGGCCAGCGCTATCAGGCACCCGCCGATGCGCTCACCTTCAACCAGGTGAACTTGGTGTTCGACGCGGTCATGCAAGGAATGGGCGTGGGCCTGGGTTGGGAGTCCATGGCCCGTGAACGCATCAACAGCGGCCTGATCCGCCAGGTGTGCGATTTTGAAGTACGCACCGGTCAGGCCGACTACCTGGTGCACGACCGCCAGGCTTTGCCCTCACCCGCCGCACAGGTGTTTGCCGAGTGGCTGCTGGCACAGGCCTGAATCAGCTGTACTGCTCAAGTACCTCCTGGCCGGTGAGTTCCTTGGTCTGGTTGGCGAAGCAATACCAGGACGGTTTTTCCTCGACGAAGATCTGCAGGTCGAAATCCCACTCTTGGTCGCCATCGAGCAGGCCGACCGGCACGGCGTGGAAGTCGTTGGCCTTGAGCCGGTAGTAAAGGTGCGTGCCGCACCGGCCACAGAAACCACGCTGGGCCCAATCGGACGAATCGTAGACGCTGGGCGCACGCCCTTCGATCAGCGGAGGTTGGCTGCAGTGCACCACCAGTAATGGCCCCCCGGTCCACTTACGGCACATGCTGCAATGGCAGGCGCTGATATGGGTGTTGTCGACGGTGACCGTGAGCCGGGTAGCGCCGCACAGGCAGGTGCCTTGTTTTTCCTTGGCCATGGGTAGTTCCTTGAGCGGAAGATGGGCCCTGTAGGCGCGGCCTTGTGCCGCGCCTACAAGGGACGGTGACAGCGTGTTAAATATAGACAGTACCACGCAGGTACAACGCCGCCCGCCCACTGATGATCACTCGATCATTGCCCGGCACTTCGCACTGCAGCTGCCCTTTGCGTGCCCCGCCTTGCTCGCAGCCCAGCACGCTCTTGCCCAATCTTTCGGCCCAAACCGGCGCCAGCGAGGTGTGCGCAGACCCGGTTACCGGGTCTTCATTCACGCCAACCCGTGGGCCAAACCAGCGGGTGACGAAATCAAAGCCACGCCCTGGCGCAGTCACGGCAATACCGCGCACGTCGAATGCCGACAACGCAACGAAGTCTGGTTTCAGTGTATCGAGCAGCAAAGCGTCATCGATCACCACCACATAATCGTCGCTGCGATACAGCGCCTGTGCCGCGTTCAGACCCAATGCCTGCAACAGGCCCGCCGGGATGTCCACGGCTTCCGGTTGCTTAGCCGGGAAGTCCATGGCCAGCAGCCCGTCAGCGCCACGGCTGACGCGCAGTTCGCCACTGCGGGTATTGAAGCGCAGCACCTGCGTCTGCTCACCCAGTTGCTCGAACAGCACATAGGCCGAGGCCAGGGTGGCATGGCCGCACAGGTCGACTTCCACGGTCGGGGTAAACCAGCGCAGGTCGAACGTTTCGCCATTGCGCACGAAGTAGGCGGTTTCCGACAGGTTGTTTTCTTCGGCAATGCGCTGCAGTACATCGTCCGGCAGCCAGCCTTGCAGCGGGATCACTGCGGCCGGGTTGCCACCGAACGGTTCAGCGGAAAAGGCATCGACCTGGAAGATTTCGAGTTGCATGCACACACTCCTGGTTGCCTGGGCGCTGCCAGGCAGTTAACTGGAAAAGGTTACGAGCGTACCGGGGTCAATACCGGCTCACCGGCAAAGAACGCCTGCAGGTTGCGCAGCACCAGTGCCACCGTGTCGCGTGCGGCTTCCGGCGACTGGCCGGCCACATGGGGTGTGAGCACGGTGTTGGCCAAGGCCTTGAGGGCATCGGGCACTGCCGGTTCGTCGTCGAATACGTCCAGCGCGGCGCCAGCCAGCTGGCCATGCTGCAATGCGGTAATCAGGGCCTGCGTGTCGACCACGCTGGCACGGGCGATGTTCACCAGATAGCCCTCAGCCCCCAAAGCCTCCAGCACCTGCGCATGGACCAGATGCCGAGTGTTGGCACCACCCGGGGTGGCAACGACCAGAATGTCGACGGCCTCGGCCAGGTGTCGCGGGCTGTCGTACCAGGTGTAAGGCACATCCTGGCGTGGCGTGCGGCTGTGGTAGCTGATGGGCATGTCGAAGCCCAGGTGAGCACGCTTGGCGATTGCCAGCCCCACTGCGCCAAGGCCCAGAATGCCCAGGCGTTTGCCACTCACCGAAGGGCTGATCACTCGGTTCCATTCCCCGCGCCGGGTACTGGCATCGCCACGGGGAATGTTGCGCAGCAGCGCCAGCAGCAAAGCCAGGGTGTGGTCGGCGACGGCAGCGGCATTGGCCCCGGCACCGTTGGTAACGGTGATGCCGCGGGCTGCGGCGGCAGCCAGGTCGACCTGCTCGTAGCCGGCACCGATCACGCAGATGATCTGCAACTTGGGCAATGCGTCGATTTCGGCGGTAGTCAGCCCCAGTGGCCCACGGGTGAGCACGGCATCGATGTCATCGGCGTGACGCTCAATGGCCTCGGCCCGCAGTTGCGGCGAGGGGGCACGGATCAGGCGGTAACCTGCCTGCTCCAGCATGGGTAGGTAATCATCGACGGTTTCTACCAGTACCAGGACTGTCTTGCGCATGCCACCTCCAAGTCAATTCATGGGGGCATTATGCGGAGTCACCGGCCAGTACAGTCAATCGAAATATCAAGCCGGAACTGTACTGTATTGCACTCTTAGGATAATACACTTGCAATACCAGTAAACCGAAAACAAGCCCTCCGCGAGCCAGACCTGAATGAGTCGACTGGTTTCCGACTCGGCCCAAACCCAATCATTACTCGCGCACTACCGATTAGTTTAATACCTTAGCGCCGCAGCATACCTATCAATTCTGCCAGGTGCCCTTTTCGTGCGCTTGTGCAAGTCTAATACGACTCCAAACTTACTGGACCGTAAACATGAGTCTGCGATCAACCTTAATACTGGCTCTTTTAATGAGCGGCTGCGCCACCACGCCACCGGTGGTAACCCATAATGCGCCGCTGGCCGCTCGCGCCTACCAGGAAGGTAACTTGGTTGCCGCACGTTTAAGCGAACGCTACCACTATGCACCACCTGATTGCGGCGAGGACTCAAAACCTGCATTTCTGTGCAGCGGTGTAATTTTCAGGGCTACCCATTACTCCCCCGCGTATGACGCGTGGAATCCCAGCCCACCCTCAGTCGTAAGTGGTGGCGTATCGTTCTCCTATCTGCGCAAGGACGCCAAATTCAACACCATGCTGCCGGGTCAGCACAATGGCTACATATTGCACCCCGTCCTCAACAGGCCATTCGGCAAACGAAACTTGGAGGTTCTGTGCTACTTCCCGATTGATGCAGATACAGACCAAAGAGAAAAGCCAGGCTGTGGAGAGCATAAAAACTTTCCCACCGTAAGCCGTTCCTGTGAGCTGCAGAGTATCCAGACCGCGGAGCAGTGGCAGCAACATTACTCCCAGACACAACTCAAGCGTGAAAGCCAATGTGGGTTCAACGTCAGTGACGAGCGCAACACCGAGGCGGGTCCGGCTTTCAACGAGGCAATGCGCACGCACAATCTTGGTAGCACAATCCCAGAACACTTGTTCATGATGCCAAATGAGTTTCGCATTGCTACCTGGCCGCAAAACATCCCCTTAGAACTGCCGATCGAAGCGTTCTTCTACGTAGACGCGACTGGGCTGATCGATGCCAAGAAAGATCGTGACAGTTTCCAAGCAAAAACCAGCATACGCTTACCGTTGATAAAGATCACATTACCTGCCAACCGGCAACAGGACGCATTGTTCGATTACAGGCCCGAAGACAATAACTGATACAACTGGAGGCAGTCATAAAGCGAACAAAGCGCAGAACGTCATGAACGATTGATTTTTAATCAGCTCGCTTGTCAGCAACTATCGAAAACCTCCGCAACACCCAGACCAATGAGCCCTTCAATCGACAGGCATTAACTTCGACAAGTGAGTCTTCATAAATGAAAACACTGACACTCCTCCTTGTAGCATTGACCTTGACGGCATGCACTCAAACCCAAATCAAACCCTATCAACACACGCCAGTGGATGGGGCGGCAACGGCTCAGGCCTTGAACGCCAGGTATATCGATGATCGGCAGAATTGTGGGAATACCAGTATCCCTTCATTTCTCTGTAGTGGCGTAATACTTCGGGCAACTACGTATTCAACCAGCTACGATCCTTGGGATGCCAGCCCAGCCGCACAACAAAAAGACGGCGTGTCATTTTCCTACTTACGCAAAGATGCCAAATTCGCTCGATTGGCCTACGCGCTGACAAATGGCTTCATTTTTTACCCCATTTTTGACATGCCCCCCGACAAGATAAAACTGGAGGTATTCTGTGCATTCGTTATCGACGGCTGGACGAACGACAGGCCCGATCACGGATGTGGCGCAACCCCGGGATACGCTGTCAGCAAGCCATGCCACGAGAGCGGTATTCTCACCGCCAGCGACTGGCAGAATCACTATCGGGACGTTGGGGGCGTGAGCCAGCGCTTATGTGGCTTCAATGTGCGTGACAGCGCCAATGATCATGCCGGCCCGTCGTTTTACCAAGCGCTGCAGGCAAAGAGCACCGGCAGCTTGGCCGAAACGCTGTTCACCCAGCAGAACGAAATTGTCATCAAGTCATGGACGGACGATGTGGATGGCGGCTTACCCATACAAGCATTCTTCTATTTGAAAGACAGTGCCAGTGGTTTGGCCGAAGCCCAAGACATCAAGCGACGTTTTCTCGCCAAGACAGGAATCGATGTTCCACTGATCCGGCTCACCCTGCCAAGTCTCAGCAGCCAGGACGCCCATTTCGATTACATATCAGACGACAACAGAAAAGCTTCACCTGTGCCAGCATGCCCATCCGGTCTGGCACCTTGCAGCTGAATGCACGCAGCCAACGGAGTCATGCACCATGACTAGGCCAGCCTATCAGGAAAAAAAATCACGCTGATGGTGCCGGCCATACCCATTCACTGGCCGAACGCGCGCCCTAATCCGCCTGGCACACCACTGCTGTCAGTTTCCTGCCAAGGCCCATTCGGGCTCAGCGACCAGCTCCAGCCATTGTCAAACCGGTAGTAGGTGCGCTGCCGGTAAAAGGTATTGGGCTGTTTCTCCAATACATATACCCCAAGCTTGGGGTCCCAGTGGCTGGCCCCACCAGGCGGTGGCGCAAAACTGGCCGAGGTGCGCGGCATTGGCTTGGGTATCGCCGCCGGCTTGCTCGGCTGAGTAGAGGGCTGCCCGCCCGGCAATGGCTTGACCACCGGCCCCTGCGGCGGCACACGCTCGATCGGTGGCGCGGGCTGCTCATACGGCTGATGCACCGTACACGCAGACAAACCCAGGGCCAGGGTAATCAGGGTCAGGCGGACGGTGCTGTGCATGGGATTGCTCTCTTACTGGTCGGGGCTGTCGATGGTCAGGCGCTGGGTGGCCTGAGTAGCGCTTGGCAGCGGTACGCCCTGGCCAATCCACTCGCCGTGAGTAGGCTGGCCAGCGCGCGAAACACGTGCAACCAGTTGGACTTCGGCAAATTGCGACAGTTTCATCTGCGGCATCATTGCGTCAGCATCCGACAATTCCACTTCGATCGGCAACTGCGCCACGGTCACCCGCTTGGCTGCCAGCGGCATCGGTGGGCCATTGCTGGCGCGCGCGAAAATGAACACCGTGTCGTCCGGCTTGACCTTGTCCTTAAGCGCCGCCGCCAGTTCCACACGTACTTTCAGGCGAGCCGCCACAGGCGCAGGCTCGGCAGCCTGTGCTGGCGCTGCGCCCAGCCGCTCGGCGGCGCGGTCGATACCGCCCTGCAGGGCCGCGCGCGATGTATCCCCCTCCGGCAACTGCGCCAGCAAGCGCTTCCAGTAGTCTATGGCTTCCTGATAGCGCTCACCTTCGAAGGCAGCGATACCGCGCAGGCCCAGGCTGGTGACCTCATTGGGGTCGGCCTTCAGCGCTTCGTCCGTCAGCGCCTGTACCTGCGGGCTCCACTGCTTGTCGGCGGCGAAGTACAAGGCCTGGGCCCACTGCCCGAGCAGTTCGGGCTGGCGACCCGCCAGCGCCACTGCTCGCTCGAAGGTACGCGCGGCATCGGCCGGGCGCTGCTCGGCCATGTAGGCCCGACCGAGGAAATACAGGGCCTCGGCCGAATCCGGCTGAGCCTGCACCACACGCTCCAGGCGTGTGGTCATTTCTTCCATCGACTTCGGCGCCTCGGCGAATTCCTGGGTCAGCGCCACCTTGTCGGCTGCACCGAAGTGCAGGTACAACCCCAGCGCCATCAGCGGTACCAGCACGGCAGCCAGCAGCGGCAGGGCCTTGCCAAGATGGCCCTGGCGTGGGGCCTCGGCGCCCTCGGTGTCGGCCAGCAGCTCGCGGGCTGCCTCGTCACGGCCCTTGGTCAACTGCGCCTCGTCGAGCACACCGGCAGCCTGCTGGGCAGCCAGTTCGGCAATACGCTCCTGGTACAGGGCCACGTTCAGGGCCGTGCGGTCTTCTTCCTGCTGGCGACGACGGCCACGCAGGATCGGGATCAGCAAAAAGCTGAGGGCAGCGAGCAGCAGCAGGCCCGCGCTAAGCCAGAATTCAATCATGGGTCTGTTCTTTTTCCAGCAGTTTGGCGAGACGCTCGCGTTCTTCGGCAGACAACTCATTGGCGCCCTGCACAGCCGCACCACGGCGCCGGCGAACGATCACCGCCAACACCACGAAGCCACCGGCCAGCAAAATCCCCGGGCCGAACCACAGCAGCCAGGTACGCCCGCTCAGCGCAGGCTTGTAGCGCACGAAGTCGCCATAGCGGTCGACCATGAAGTCGACGATCTGCTGGTTGCTCTGGCCTTCACCAAGCATGCGGAAGATTTCCCGGCGCAGGTCAGCGGCAATCGGTGCGTTGGAGTCGGCAATGTCCTGGTTCTGGCACTTGGGGCAGCGCAGTTCCTTGGTCAATTGCTGGTAGCGCTCGCGCTCGGCCTCGTCGCGAAACTGGTAGGTGTCGATGGCCGCCTTGGCCACGCCGGCCAGGCTCATGCCCAGTACGGCAGCTGCCAGCCAACGCTTCATGGCTTGGCCTCGTCGACCAGGCCTTGGTACAGCGGCGCCAGCTGCTCACGCCATACGGTGGCATCGACAATGCCCACGTGCTTGTAACGGATGATGCCCTTGGCATCGATCAGGAAGGTTTCAGGCGCGCCGTACACCCCCAGGTCCAGGCCCAGGCTGCCTTGCTCGTCACGGATATCCAGCTGGTAGGGGTTGTGGAACTCGGCCAGCCATTTCTGCGCGGCGGCATTGTCGTCCTTGTAGTTGACCCCGTGGATCACCACACCCTGCTGGGCCAGCTGGTTCAGGTACGGGTGCTCGACCTTGCACGACGGGCACCAGGTGGCCCACACGTTGACCAACGCCGGGCGCCCCTGCAAGTCAGCCTGGGTCAGCGTACGGTCGCCCTGAGTCGAGGCCAGGGAAAACACCGGGAACGGTTTGCCGATCATTGCCGAGGGCAACTCGTCGGGCTTGAGGAACAACCCCTTGTAGAGGAACACCGCCACCAGCAGAAACACCGCCAGGGGGACTACCATGATCCAACGCTTCATGCAGCTGCTCCAGACACGCCCAGGGCATCGCGTACCCGGGTCTTGACCTTGACGCGGTAGCGCCGGTCGAGGGCCGCCAGCAACCCGCCCAGGCCGGTCAACAGACCGCCCAGCCAGATCCAGCGGACATAAGGCTTGATATGCACACGCACGGCCCAGGCGCCGTTCTCCAGCGGCTCGCCAAGGGCGACGTACAGGTCGCGGGTAAAGCCAGCGTCGATGCCTGCTTCGGTCATCATCGACTGCTGCACGGTGTACAGGCGCTTCTCTGGGTGCAAGGTGGTCACTTCACGGCCATTGCGGCTGACCACGATGGTGCCCTTGTCAGAGATGAAGTTCGGCCCTTCGAAGTGCTTGGCGCCCTGGAACAGGAAGTGGTAACCACCCAGCTCCACGCTTTCGCCCGGCGCCATGCGCAGGTCGCGTTCGGCGCTGTTGTTGCTCGACAGCACCACGCCCAGCGCGCACACCGCCAGGCCCAGGTGCGCCAGTTGCATGCCCCAGTAGCTGCGGCCCAGGCCGGGCAGCCCCTTGACCAGGCCCTTGTGGCGGGTCTTGTCGAGAATGTCACGCAGCCCGCCGAGCACCACCCAGGCAGCCAGGGCGAAGGCCGTCAGGGTCGGCCAGTCGAAGTCGTCGACGATGAAGCCGGCAACCGGGGCAAGGATGGCGCTGCCGATCAGCACCGGGGTCATCATGCTGACCAGCCATTTGCCCGGGGTGTCCTTCCAGCGCACGACCACGCCAATGCTCAGCACTACCATCAGCAGCGCCATCAGCGGCAGGAACAAGGCATCGAAGTACGGCGGGCCGACCGACAGCTTGGCCCCCGTCAACGCATCGAGCACCAGCGGGTACAGGGTGCCGAGCAGAATCATCGAAGCCGCCACCACCAGTACCAGGTTGTTGGCCAACAGCAGCGTTTCCCGCGACCACAGGGCGAACCCGACCTGGCTCTTGACCACCGGTGCGCGCAGGGCGAACAGGGTGAGCGAACCACCGACCACGAACAGCAGGAAAATCAGGATGAAAATGCCCCGCGACGGGTCGGCGGCAAATGCGTGCACCGAGGTCAGCACGCCCGAGCGCACCAGGAAGGTACCCAACAGGCTCAGCGAGAATGCGGCAATTGCCAGCAGCACGGTCCAGCTCTTGAACACCCCGCGCTTTTCGGTCACTGCAAGCGAGTGGATCAGCGCCGTACCCACCAGCCAAGGCATGAACGAGGCGTTTTCCACCGGGTCCCAGAACCACCAGCCGCCCCAGCCCAGCTCGTAGTAGGCCCACCACGAGCCCAGGGTGATACCCACGCCAAGGAAGGCCCAGGCGACGATGGTCCACGGCCGCGACCAGCGCGCCCAGGCGGCGTCGAGGCGGCCGCCGAGCAAGGCGGCAATGGCGAAGGCGAAGGCCACCGAAAAGCCCACGTAGCCCATGTACAGCATCGGCGGGTGAACGATCAGGCCAAAGTCCTGCAACAGCGGGTTGAGGTCACGGCCATCGGTCGGCACCTGCGGCAGCAGGCGCTGGAACGGGTTGGAGGTAATGATCAGGAAGCTCAGGAAGCCCACGCTGATCATGCCCATGACCGCCAGCACGCGGGCCAGCATCACCTGCGGCAACTGCCGCGAAAACACCGACACGGCAAAGGTCCAGCCGCCGAGGATCAATGCCCACAACAGCAACGAGCCTTCGTGGGCACCCCACACCGCGCTGAACTTGTAGTACCAGGGCAAGGCGCTGTTGGAGTTGCTGGCTACATAGGCGACCGAGAAGTTATCGGTCATGAAGGCATGGGTCAGGCAGGCGAAGGCGAACGCCAGGAAGGCAAACTGCCCCCACGCCGCCGGCCGTGCCAGGCTCATCCATAGGCTGTCGCCACGCCAGGCACCGAGCAGCGGCACACTGGCCTGCACAGCGGCAAAGCAAATGGCCAGGATCATCGCCAACTGGCCCAGTTCGGGGATCACCAACGCGGCGTTCATGGCTTGGCCTCCCCGCCCGTGGCGGCCTGGCCGCTTTCTTTCAGGGCTTTGCTCACCTCGGGCGGCATGTACTTCTCGTCGTGCTTGGCCAGCACTTCATCGGCCACCACCACGCCGTCGGCGTTGACCTTGCCAAGGGCGACAATGCCCTGCCCTTCACGGAACAGGTCGGGCAGGATGCCACGGTAGGTGATCGGCACCGACTTGTTGAAGTCGGTGACCACGAAGCGCACGTCCAGTGAGTCGGACGAACGTTGCACCGAGCCTTTCTCGACCATGCCGCCAGCGCGGATGCGCGTGTCCAGCGGTGCTTCGCCGTTGGCGATCTGGGTCGGTGTGTAGAACAGGTTGATGTTCTGCTGCAATGCGCTCAAGGCAAAGCCGACGGCAACCCCGACGCCGACCAGCAGGCCGACGATGAGCAACAGGCGTTTCTTGCGCTGCGGATTCACTGGTTGTTCTCCCGGCGCAAACGGCGCGCCTCTTCTTGCAGGTAGCGACGGCGGGCCAGCAGTGGCGCGGCGACATTCAGCGCCAGCACCGCCAGGCAGATGCCATAGGCCGACCACACGTACAGGCCATGGTGGCCCATGGCGAGAAAGTCACCGAAGGTGGCAAAGCTCATTGTGCGGCCCTCCGCCCCAGGCTGTTCAACACTTCATCCTTGACCCAACTGGCGCGTGCCTCGCGCTTGAGCACTTCAAGGCGCATGCGCAGCAACAGCACGGCGCCGAAGAAGCAATAGAAGCCCAGCGCCGTGCACAGCAGCGGCAGCCACATTTCTGCAGGCATCGCCGGTTTTTCGGTGAGGGTGAAGGTGGCGCCCTGGTGCAGGGTGTTCCACCACTCCACCGAATACTTGATGATCGGGATGTTCACCACGCCGACGATCGCCAGCACCGCGCAGGCCTTGGCCGCACTGTCACGATTACTGATCGCCTGGCCCAGCGCAATAATGCCGAAGTACAGGAACAGCAGGATGAGCATGGACGTAAGGCGGGCATCCCACACCCACCAGCTGCCCCAGGTCGGCTTGCCCCAGATGGCGCCGGTCACCAGCGCCACGGCGGTCATCCAGGCGCCGATAGGCGCGGCGCATTGCAGGGCGACGTCGGCCAGTTTCATCTTCCACACCAGCCCCACCACCCCGGCCACTGCCAGCAGCACGTAGCAGGACTGCGCCAGCATCGCCGCCGGCACGTGGATATAGATGATGCGGAAGCTGTTACCTTGCTGGTAGTCCTGGGGAGCGAAGGCCAGGCCCCAGGTGATACCGACCAGCAGCAGGAGCACGGCAGCGCCGGCCAGCCATGGCAGCATGCGGCCGCTGATGGCATAGAACCATTTCGGGGAGCCCAGCTTGTGGAACCACGTCCAGCTTATTTTCATCAGGGTACATCCAGGGTATTTGCCGGGCTTGAGAGCCCGGGACTCGTTATTCACCGACGCTGATCTTCAGGCCGGCCGCTATCGCAAAGGGTGCCAGGGTCACGGCCAGTGCCGTGAGGCTGGCGAGCCAGAGCAGGTGGCCGGTTGCCGGCATATTTTGCAACGCCGCTTGCAACGCACCACTGCCCAGGATCAATACAGGGATATACAACGGCAGAATCAGCAACGCCAGTAACAAACCACCGCGCTTAAGGCCGACTGTCAGCGCCGCGCCTACCGCACCCAGCAGGCTCAATACCGGCGTGCCCAACAGCAGAGACCCAAGTAGCACCGGCAGGCAATGGCTCGGCAGCCCCAGCATCAGCGCCAGCAACGGCGCCAACAATACCAGCGCCAGCCCGGAAAAGATCCAGTGCGCCAGCACCTTGGCCAGCACCAGCAATGCCAGCGGGTGTGGCGACAGCACCCATTGCTCCAGCGAGCCATCTTCGAAATCGCTGCGAAACAGGCCGTCCAGTGACAGTAGCACCGCCAGCAATGCTGCCACCCAGACCAAGCCCGGCGACAAAGTTTGCAACAATTGGCTTTCCGGGCCGACCGCCAGCGGGAACAAGGCTACGACGATGGCGAAAAACACCAGCGGGTTGGCCAGCTCGGCCGGGCGACGGAACAGCAGGCGCGCTTCGCGGCGCAGCAACAAAAGGAACACACTCATGCCGCCCATTGCCCCAGGTTCAGTTCACGGTAACCGGAGGGCTTGCGTTCCAGCGTGTGGTGGGTGGTCAGTACCACCGTGCCGCCCTGCTCGCAGTGGGCCGCCAGGTGAGCTTCCAGCTGCGCCACACCTTGCTTGTCGAGCGCAGTGAAGGGTTCGTCGAGAATCCACAGCGGCGGGCAAGCCAGGTGCAACCGGGCCAGGGCCACGCGGCGCTGCTGGCCGGCCGACAGGGTATGGCAGGGTACATCTTCGAAACCGCGCAAGCCGACAGCCTCCAGCGCCGCCCAGATCGCTTCGCGGCTGGCCGGCTGATGCAGGGCGCACAGCCAGGTAAGGTTTTCCTCGGCGGTGAGCAGGTCCTTGATGCCGGCGGCATGGCCAATCCACAGCAGAATGCTGGCCAGGGCATGGCGCTGTTCGGCCAGTGGCTTGCCGCCCAGCAGGATCTGCCCGGCGGTCGGCTGCATCAGCCCGGCCAGCAGCCGCAGCAGGCTGGTCTTGCCGCTGCCGTTGGGGCCGCTGATCTGCAGCATGTCGCCGGCGCCCAGCTCGAAATCGAGCTGTTCGAACAGCAGGCGCCAGTCGCGCTCGCAGGCCAGGCCCGCGGCTTGGAGGTGAAGGGTCACGGTTTCGCCTTATCTTTGTAGGGCTTCGCGCCGGCGACGCCGGCCCGAAGCCCTTGTGTCTCAAGTCACCCGGCGCGCTGCCGTTATACTGGCAACCACGGGCGCTCGGCATTATTACACGCGACGCCGCGCTGCCAAGAGGCCGGGCTCGACAGGTTGTATACAATCATGACTGAAATCAATAGTCTCGGCGCACAAACCGCGCTCAACAGCCAAGCCATGAAGGCCGGCATGACCGGCGAACTGCTGCGCCTGATCCAGGCTCAGCCCGGCCTGTTGGCCCCCGGCGAGACCGCGCAGGCCGAAGTCGTGTCGTTGCGCCAAACCGGCCAGGAGTTTCAGCTGGTGCTGCGCCTGATCCAGGCCAACGGTGTGCAGACCCAACTGCAGGCCAACGCCAGCCAACCTCTGCCCCAAGGCAGCCAGGTCACGGTCAGCCAAACCGAAAGCAACCGCCTGGCGATCATGCTGCAACAGGCGAGCGCCAGCCAGGTCGCCACCCTTACCCAACTCGATACCAGCAAAGTGCCGGTCGGCACCCTGCTGCAAGGCAAGGTGCTGACCAACCAGGCACTGGCTCAGGCACCCGGCCAACCGGCAGTCTACCGGGCGCTGGTCAGCCTGCTCAACAGCGCCCAGGCCGGCGCCACCCTGAGCATCGACAGCCCGCGTCCGCTGGCCATTGGCAGCCTGCTCAGCGCGCTGGTGCAGGGTGACCAGTCGCTGCGTTTCGTGCCGCTTAGCGGCAGGCAGGACCAACTCAGCATTGCCCAGCAGTTGCTTACCCAGCAAAACCGCCAGGCCTCGCTGCCCGGCCTGCTCAACGCGCTGCAACAGCTTACCCGCGACCCTGGCGCCGATGGCGACCTGCGCGCCAGCGCCGAACGCCTGCTGGCCGGCCTGCCGGATGCCCGGCAACTGGGCGATGCCAAGGGCGTGGCCCAGGCCCTTAACAACAGCGGTGCTTTCTTCGAAGCAAAACTGCTGGGCGGTTTCCCCGCCAGCGTCGCCACCGACCTCAAGGCACACTTGCTGCGGCTGGTCGGCCAGGCCCCGGCCCTCCCGACGGGCACCATCAACCTGGCCCCCGCCAGCCTTGCCGTGACCATGCCGGCGCTGGCACGCAGCGCCCTGGGCATGCTCGAACGGGTCAGCCCGAAACCGCAGCCGGGGGCATTTCCGCTGCCCACGCGCCTGCTCAAGGCCCTGGAAGACGAAGGCGACCTGCAACAGCTGCTGCGCCTGGCTGCAGCTGCCGTTTCACGCCTGCAGAACCACGCCATGAGCAGCCTGCAACAAACCGGCACGCTGGAAAACGGCAACCTGCAGACCACCTGGCAAACGGAAGTGCCGATCCGCCACGGCCAGGAATTCATCCCGCTGCAGGTCAAACTGCAACGCGAAGAAACCCCGCAACAGCAGGCCGACCGCCAACATGAAGCGCAAGACCCGCTGCAAGCCCTGTGGCGTATCGAGCTGGCTTTCGACCTTTCACCACTGGGGCCCATGCAGGTGCAGGCACAATTGAGCCAGGGCCGCCTGAGTGGGCAACTGTGGGCAGAGCGCGAGCCAACCGCGCGGCTGATCGATACCCAGCTCGGTGCCCTGCGCGAGCGCCTGCTGGCACGAGGCCTGGATGTTGGCGACCTGGAATGCCACCCCGGCACGCCGCCACAAGGCCCGCGTACGCGGGTAGAACAACGCTGGGTGGATGAAAACGCATGAGTCAGAAGCACACACGCCAAGCCATTGCCCTGAACTACGATGGCCAGCAGGCCCCTACCCTCAGCGCCAAGGGTGATGATGCGCTGGCCGAAGCCATCCTGGCCCTGGCCCGCGAGCACGAGGTGCCGATCTATGAAAACGCCGAACTGGTGAGGCTGCTTGCACGCCTGGAACTGGGCGAGCAAATACCAGAGGCGTTGTACCTGACCATTGCCGAGATCATTGCATTTGCCTGGCAGTTACGCGGCAAAGTCCCCTACGGCTTCGACACTTCATCAAAAGGTGAGCGTGACGTGACCGAGGTGCTCCCGCTTCTGCCTGGCCCGCCGGCTTGAGTCTCTGGCTCAGCACTATCTACCGCTCCCCTGCCGATCAGTCGATCAATGCTGTGGTTTTCCCAAACCACGGAGACCGACATGACCACCCCGCACATCAATGCTGCCGGCGTACAAAGGGTTCGCGATCATCTGGCTATCCTTCCCCGTCCTGACCACGAGGCCAAACGGGCAATTGCCGATTGGCTAACCAGGCAGGGTGTGAACCTTGACCCTGACCTGATCGATGTTGTCACGCTGCATGTTCACCCCCATGGCTTCGCCAGCTACCAAGCTGTGGTCGTCCAACGTATCAGCCTTACCCAGGCGGTACTGACGAATTGGCAAGGCGAATCCAACAACAATTTCTTCGGCGGGTTATTCAGAGAACCGTGGGCCGGCAAGCTGCCGGAAGATGGCCCGATCACGCTGGTCGATCACTTACCCCCACAACCCATTTACGATAATGGCGCCTGGTATCAAGTGTTCAATGGCCTGTTCAGGCGCACCACGCCCGCCCGTTACGATCACTCGACACTGCTCGACATCCACGCCGAAGCACTGCAAGCACATATAGAAGCACTGGACTTCCACACCCGTTACAGGGCGTCGCTCGATACCTACTGGCACAAACACCTGGCGGACTATCGACTGTGCTGCAAGCTCAACTTCATCGCTGCCTGCAACAAACAGGTCGCAGAAGGCAGCCTGAGCGATGCCGCACGCAAACTGGCCTGGCGCGCCGCCGAGCTGATTCCGCGCGGCAAACGTTTACGCTTGAGCACCCTGAGCATCTACGGCTATGCCGCTACCGATTTGCTCTACATCAACGATGGCAAGACCGACCTGAGCCTGCTCTACGCACCAGGTAACAGTTCGCCAATACTTGAGTTCGCCAGCGAAAATCTATTGAAAGACTGGATGGGTGAACGGTGTAGAGACGCAGCCGGGCGCCAGGCGCTCAAACAACATTTCCGCTTGGCCGACGGCCCGCAGGGCATCGATTTCAGTGGCCTGGACACTGCGCTGGAAGGCCTGGGTGTCTACCCGCTCTACCACCGTCTTCCAGCGGAACATGGCTTTTTCAACGATGACGGCAAATGGCCGCCGCGTACCTATGTCAATTACCGTCCGGACAAGTACAACCCCGACATTACCGGCGACCTGTTTCAGGCCATGGCTGAGCGGCAGCGCCAACGTTGCTACGACGATGCCGACTTCATCATCACCAGCAATGCGCAGGTAAACAAATCCAGATGGGCCAGCTACCTGAATAGCACCCTGAATCTTGTGGCGCCGTTGACATTCGTGGTGCCTGGGCTTGCTCCCCTGCTTGCACTGGGCGGAATAACACAGCTTGCCCTTGGCCTGGACCAGGCTATCAATGGGAAAACCTTGCGCGACAAGCAGCAAGGGGTGGGCAATATCGCTTATGGGCTCTTGAATGCGACCCCCTTGGCCGCTGAAGTCATGGTCAAAGGCACTGCACTGTTCCGCTTTCAGGAGGACGGCTTCGTTCTCCCGCGCAAAATCAATGAGCAATGGGGATACCCTCTGAGCCCCGTAAGCCCGCCCCATTTACCGGAAGTGGAGGTAGCGCCCTATTTCCACCACCCCGCGCACATAGCGCCGCTGGAAGGTGCTGATGCCGAAGTGGCCAATTCGGTACGGCGCTATCCCAAGTACAACGGTGATACGGATCAGCTTGTCGGTTACTTGGAAGAGGTACCCGGCTACGTGGAGGAACTCGACCTTGTGTATGACATGGAAACCGATTTGTTCATCACCATTGAAGGCACCAACGAGGTAGCACCGGTTTACTACGAGGCCGAGCCCGGGACCGGCAACGTACGCATCGCCAACCCCGAAGGCCGTAACGTCACCGACCAGATGCGCATGGCATCCCTGCGTGCACTGGGTATCGATGTGCAATTTCCCATACAGCTACCGGCCCCGATCGTCCAAGGCGCTCACCCCATCCCCAAGCTCATTTCGTCACTGTGGGTTGGCGATAAACCCCTTGGCGACACGTTGCTGGATACACTGGCGAACAATGCAGGATTGCTGCGCGATAGCGCTTACCGTTATCGGTTATTCCTGTCTAAAGCAAACCCCGAGGCCTATGCGCAGAACCTGCGCAACCTGGATGCAAAAGTACCTGGGTTGCAAGTGTTGCCCCTGGAAGACCAGGCATTCTTCAAAGCCTTCGAACAAAGCCCGTACTTTGCCCAGTATCAAGCGGCAATCGATGGCAATGGCGGCGTAGCCACCAACTTTTCCTCAGCGTCGGATGTGTTGCGCTACCCGATGCTGCACGCCGAAGGCGGGTTGTACATGGACGTCGATGACCAGCTGCTAGGCACTGCTGCCGGCACCTCCCAGAACACAGCGGCCATCGATACCGTTGCCCTGGTCACCACCGATGACGGGTTGTTGTTGTACCCGCCCATGCAGAACGAGAAGCTGGGCATGAACACGCTGTTCAATACCAGCATGATTGGCAGCCACGCCGGTAACCCAATACTGTTGACGATTTGCGAAGAGATGCGTGCCCGCTACCTGGTCAACGCGGACTTTTATCAGCTGCGCCCCACGTTGGCAGATGACCCAGCGGGCTTCTACCGCTATGCCAACCGGCTAAGCGAGCTGTGCGGCCCCGGCATGCTCAATGCCGTGATAGACCGGGCTCTTCCAGATCTCTATTGCATGCGTCAGATTCACAACCTGTACATGATGCCGCGCATCAACAGCTTCCTGTACGTAGACCTGGAAGCTTTCAAGGCTTTACAGCTCCAGCGCACGCCACTTTCCCGCGTGGCCAAAGTGGGCGGCATGCATTCCTGGGCCACTACCTGAATGCCAAGGCGGCAACACCCCTGAACGAAACGGGCGGCCTGGGCCGCCCGTTTGATCAGCCGCTGCGATGCAGCTTGCTCATCAATTCCGCCTCGGCCTGGGTCAGGCCGCAGCTTTCGGTCAGCTCGGCCACGCTGGCGCCCATCCCCACCAGCTTGGCCGCCTGAGAAAACGTGACGTTGTTGGGGTCGCGCTGCTCCAGTTGCTGGATCTTGTCGGGCAGCGGGGCCATCGTCACGCTCAGCTCGTGCAGCGCTTCGCCCATGCGCACGGTGCCGTTCTGGTAGTCGTCCAGGCGCTTGGCCAAGTCCTTGATGCGCTGGTCACGCAGCGCGTCGCCCTCGGCCTGCTGCGCAGCCAGCTCGCGCTGGCGCTTGCTGTAGTTGAGGAAGAACCACAGGCTCAGCGCCCAGACCAGCGCCAGGAAGATGACAGCAACCTGTAGAATCAACTCAGATGTTCTCCAGCTCGGACCATTCTTCCTCGGTCATCATCTTGTCCAGCTCGACCAGAATCAGCAGTTCGCCATTCTTGTTGCACACACCCTGGATGAACTTGGCCGACTCTTCGTTACCCACGTTCGGCGCGGTCTCGATTTCGGACTGGCGCAGGTAAACCACTTCGGCCACGCTGTCCACCAGAATGCCGACCACCTGCTTGTCAGCCTCGATGATGACGATACGGGTATTGTCGGTGACTTCAGTCGGCATCAGGCCAAAACGCTGACGGGTGTCGATCACCGTCACCACGTTGCCGCGCAGGTTGATGATACCCAGCACATAGCTTGGCGCGCCCGGCACCGGGGCAATCTCGGTGTAGCGCAGCACTTCCTGCACCTGCATCACGTTGATGCCGTAGGACTCGTTGTCCAGACGGAAGGTAACCCACTGCAGGATCGGATCTTCAGAACCTTGTGCAGACGACTTTTTCATTCCCCTACCCTCAAAATCCGCCGTTGGCGGTGTGTTCGGTGTCATTTCTGTTTGGCATGCATCTGCTTGACCGCGCCACTGGCGATCAACTCGGCCAGTGCGGCGACGTCGAGCAGTGCACACATGTGTTCGATCACGGTACCGGCCAGCCACGGGCGCTGACCACGCTGGCTGCGCCACTTGATCTCGGACGGGTCCAGGCGCAGCGAGCGGCTGACCTGGTGCACCGCCAGCCCCCATTCGTAACCTTGTACGGAAATCACGTATTGCAGGCCCTGGCGAAAGTCATCGCGGTAGCGGTCGGGCATTACCCAGCGCGCGGTGTCCAATACCTTCAGGTTGCCTGCCTGGCAAGTCAGGATGCCGAGGAACCAGTCGGGTTGACCGAACAGGGGCGTCAGCTCCTGGCCCGCCAAGGTGTAGATCGAGCCCAGGCACACCAACGGCACCGCCAAAGTCAGGCCGGCAACATCGAACAGCAGGCATTCGAACGGCTCGGCCGCCCACACCGGGCGACCGTCGACGGTGGCCGGGGGCAGAGGCAGGTTGGGTGCTGGCAGGTGCACATCGACCAGCGGTACAGCCGGTTCCACGGCTTGCTCTTCGACCAGCACCGGGATAGCGGCTTCGGCCACCACCGCCTGCTCGACCACCGCCACCACCGGCGCTTCCACCGGCATTACGCTGGGCAAAACCGCCAATCTGGGTTCAGCGAACGGCCGCGAAGCAACGCTGACGGTGGCTTCAGCAGGTTCAGGCTGGGCCAGCGGCCGGGCATCGCGTACCTGCTCCTCACGCACCGCCTCGGCGAACTCATCCGCCGCCGGCGGCTCGCTCAGGTCTTCGGCCTCGGTGGCCTCCTGCAGCAGGCCGTCGAGGTATGACTGCAGGGCCATCTGTGGCCGGGTGCTGGTGTGCCGAATCTGGGTCATCAGGCCACCTGCACTGAAGGCTTGTAGGTCAGCAGGTGCTTGAGCAGCGCCCGGTAGGCAATCAGCCCACGGCTCTTGCTGTCGAACTGCGACGGAGTGACGCCTTTGCGGCTGGCATCGCGCAGGCGCGTATCGACAGGAATGTAGCCCTGCCACACCTGCTGGCCATAGCTATCGCGCAACTGCTTGAGCGTGCCCAGCGAAGCCTGGGTACGGCGGTCGAACAAAGTCGGCACGATCTGGTACGGCAGCGCCTGCTTGCGCGAACGGTTGACCATGGCCAAGGTCCCGACCATTCGCTCCAGGCCCTTCACCGCCAGGAATTCGGTTTGCACCGGAATCACCAGTTGCTGGCTGGCGGCCAAGGCATTGACCATCAGCACGCCCAGCAAAGGGGGGCTGTCGATCAGGGCAAAGTCGAAATCCTGCCACAGCTGCGCCAGACTCTTGGCGATGACCAGGCCCAAGCCATTCTGCCCCGGCGACTGGCGCTCCAGCACCGCCAGCGCGGTACTCGACGGCAACAGCGAAATGCGCTCGTCGCTGGTGGGCAGCAGCAGTTGCCCAGGCAAGCCCTCGGGCACCGCGCCCTTGTTCAGGAACAGGTCGTAGCAGCTGTGCTCCAAGGCATCCGGGTTGTGCCCGAAATAGCTGGTCATCGAGCCATGCGGGTCGAGGTCGACGACGACCACGCGCTTGCCGGCCTCGGCCAGCAGGCCGGCCAGGGCGATGGTAGTGGTGGTCTTGCCCACGCCACCTTTTTGATTGGCTACTGCCCAGACTCTCATAGGACGACTCTTGACTCATTCATTACACCGGAGACCCGTGGAAGCTGGCTTGCCGGCAAGCCAGCTTCCACAAGTCAAGCGGTGACAGAGAATTGACGAGTTACTGCCCCGCCACCGTTGCTGGCGTTGCCGGTGCACTTTGTGTGCCAGCCCGGCGCAATGCGGCATCCGGCGTGGCATTGGCACTGCCCGAACCAGTCAGGCTGCGGCGCACTTCGAGGTTGCGGGAAATCACCAGCACCACCCGACGGTTGCGTGCGCGGCCGTCAGCGGTGTCGTTGCTGGCCACCGGCTGGTACTCGCCATAGCCAACCGAGGCCATGCGCGCCGGGTTGACCCCTTCCATGGCCAGCAGACGCACGATGCTTGCCGCCCGCGCCGACGACAGCTCCCAGTTGGTCGGGTACTGCGCGGTGCGGATCGGCAGGTTGTCGGTGAAGCCTTCGACGTGCACCGGGTTGGCGAACGGCTTGAGAATGTTGGCCACCTTGTCGATGATCGCAAACGCCTTGTCACTGGGCATGGCATCGCCACTGCCGAACAACAGCGACGAATTCAACTCGATCTCGATCCACAGCTCGTTGCCACGCACGGTCATCTGGTTACTGTTGATCAGGTCGCCAAAAGCGTCGCGCACATCATCGCTGATGGTTTTCAACGGGTCGACATTGGTCGCGGCCAGGCCCGCCTCGGTCTGCTCGCTGTCTTTCACCAGTGGCTCTGCCGGGCGCACGCTCAATGGCTGTTCATCGCCAATGGGGATCGGCTTCATGCTGCGCTCGGGGTCATTGAAGACACCAAGCAAGGCCTGGGAAATGACCTTGTACTTGCCCTCGTTGATCGAGGAAATCGAGTACATCACCACGAAAAAGGCGAACAACAAAGTAATGAAGTCGGCGTAAGACACCAACCAGCGCTCGTGGTTTTCGTGTTCCTCGGTATGACGACGGCGACGCATGGTTACTCCATGAAGCCTTGCAGCTTCAGCTCGATCGAGCGCGGGTTTTCACCCTCGGCAATCGACAACAAGCCTTCGAGCAGCATCTCGCGGTAGCGCGACTGGCGCATCACGTTGGCCTTGAGCTTGTTGGCAATCGGCAGCAGGATCAGGTTGGCGCTGGCCACGCCGTAGATAGTGGCGACGAAGGCCACGGCAATACCGTTGCCCAGCTGGGACGGGTCAGCCAGGTTGCCCATCACGTGGATAAGGCCCATCACCGCACCGATGATGCCGATGGTTGGCGCGTAGCCGCCCATGCTCTCGAACACCTTGGCAGCCTGGATGTCACGGGCTTCCTGGGTCAGAAAGTCGACTTCAAGAATGCTGCGGATGGCTTCTGGCTCGGCGCCATCCACCAGCAGCTGCAGGCCCTTGCGCGCATACGGGTCGGGCTCGCTGTCGGCCACGCTTTCCAGGCCGAGCAGGCCTTCCTTGCGCGCGGTCAAGCTCCAGTTCACCACGCGATCGATACCGCCCGCCAGGTCAACCCGTGGCGGAAAGAGAATCCAGCGCAAAATCTGCAAGGCGCGCTTGAACGACGACAGTGGCGACTGCAGCAACGCCGCCGCCAGGGTGCCGCCCAGCACGATCAGTGCCGCCGGGCCATTGATCAGGGCACCGACATGGCCGCCTTCGAGGAAGTTGCCCCCGACGATGGCAACAAACGCGAGGATCAGGCCGATCAGGCTGAGGACATCCATCAGACGCACGCCTCCACCAGGTGCTTGCCGATTTCGTCCAGGCTGTACACCGCATCGGCCAGGTTGGCCTTGACGATGGCCATGGGCATGCCATAAATCACGCAGCTGGCTTCATCCTGGGCCCACACCGTGCTGCCCCCCTGCTTGAGCAGGCGCGCGCCTTCGCGGCCATCGGCGCCCATGCCGGTGAGCACCACCGACAACACCTTGTCACCATACGACTTGGCCGCCGAACCGAACGTGATGTCCACGCAGGGTTTGTAGTTCAGGCGCTCGTCACCGGGCAGGATCTTCACCGTGCCACGGCCATCGATCATCATCTGCTTGCCACCAGGGGCCAGCAGGGCCAGGCCAGGGCGCAGCATGTCGCCGTCCTCGGCCTCCTTGACGCTGATGCGGCACAGCTTGTCCAGGCGCTCGGCAAAGGCCTTGGTGAAGGCCGCCGGCATGTGCTGGATCAGCACGATCGGCGCCGGGAAATTGGCCGGCAATTGGGTCAATACCCGCTGCAGGGCCACCGGGCCACCCGTGGAGGTGCCGATAGCCACCAGTTTGTAGGGCTTGCGCTTGGGCGCTGGCGAGTGCGTGGCCGCCGGGGCCGGGGCCGCTGCACGGGCAGGCACAGCCGGGCGCGCCTGCGCCGGGCTGGTGAAGGTGCTGGCGGGCGCGTGGCTACTGGCAGGCGCAGGCGCGGCGACCGGGGCCGTTCTGGCATAGCTGCCAATACGGCGGTTGCTGCGGGAAATGGTATGCACCTTTTCGCACAGCAGTTGCTTGACCTTGTCGGGGTTGCGCGAGATGTCTTCGAAGTTTTTCGGCAGATAATCCACCGCGCCGGCGTCCAGTGCGTCAAGGGTCACGCGGGCGCCCTCATGGGTCAACGACGAGAACATCAATACGGGCGTCGGGCAGCGCTGCATGATGTGCCGCACAGCAGTGATGCCATCCATCATGGGCATTTCGTAGTCCATGGTGATGACATCGGGCTTGAGCGCCAGCGCCTGGTCGATTGCTTCCTTGCCGTTGGTCGCGGTACCCACTACCTGGATCGTCGGATCCGCCGAGAGGATTTCCGAGACGCGGCGGCGGAAGAAACCGGAATCATCCACCACCAGGACCTTGACTGCCATAAACACTCCATTAGGCGGCGCAACCCGCCAGGGTGCGCCACCGAAATCAAATACGCCGCGCGGCGTAACGCTTGAGCATGCTCGGGACGTCGAGAATCAACGCAATGCGACCGTCGCCAGTGATGGTGGCCCCGGACATGCCCGGGGTGCCCTGCAGCATCTTGCCCAGTGGCTTGATTACCACTTCTTCCTGGCCCACCAGTTGATCGACGACAAAGCCGATGCGTTGGGTGCCGACCGACAGGATCACCACATGGCCCTCGTGCTGCTCTTCGTGCACCTGGCCCTGGACCAGCCAGCGCTTGAGGTAGAACAGCGGCAGCGCCTTGTCGCGCACGATCACCACTTCCTGACCGTCGACCACGTTGGTGCGCGACAGGTCGAGGTGGAAGATCTCATTGACGTTGACCAGCGGGAAGGCAAACGCCTGGTTGCCCAGCATCACCATCAGGGTGGGCATGATCGCCAGGGTCAACGGCACCTTGATGACGATCTTCGAGCCCTGGCCCTTGGCCGAGAAGATGTTGATCGAACCGTTGAGCTGGGAAATCTTGGTCTTCACCACGTCCATGCCCACGCCACGGCCGGACACGTCGGAAATCTCAGTCTTGGTCGAGAAGCCTGGGGCGAAGATCAGGTTGTAGCAGTCCGACTCGCTCAACCGCTCGGCGGCGTCCTTGTCCATCAGGCCCTTTTCCACGGCCTTGGCACGCAGGATGTTGGGGTCCATGCCCTTGCCGTCGTCCGAGATCGACAACAGGATGTGGTCGCCTTCCTGTTCGGCCGACAGCACTACGCGGCCAGTGCGCGCCTTGCCGGAAGCTTCACGCTCATCGGGCATCTCGATACCGTGGTCGACAGCGTTGCGCACCAAGTGCACCAGCGGGTCGGCCAGGGCCTCGACCAGGTTCTTGTCCAGGTCGGTCTCTTCGCCGACCAGCTCCAGGTTGATCTCTTTCTTCAGTTGGCGAGCCAGGTCGCGAACCAGCCGTGGGAAGCGGCCGAAGACTTTCTTGATCGGCTGCATGCGGGTTTTCATCACCGCGGTCTGCAGGTCGGCGGTGACCACATCGAGGTTGGACACGGCCTTGGACATGGCCTCGTCACCGCTGTTCAGGCCCAGGCGCACCAGGCGGTTACGCACCAGCACCAGTTCGCCGACCATGTTCATGATCTCGTCCAGGCGTGCGGTATCGACGCGCACGGTGGTTTCCGCTTCGCTGACGGCATGCTTGTCGGCGGTCGGCGCCGGTGCGCGCGGTGCTGCGGCAGGTTTGCTGGCCGGCGCTGGCGCGGCGGCGGGCTTGGCCACCGGCTGGCTGGTGGCCTTGGCGGCAGCCGGCGCTTGCACCTTGGCCGCAGCCGGCGTCTCGACAGCGGCAACGTCACCACCGAACTTGCCCTTGCCATGCAACTGGTCCAGCAGGGCCTCGAACTCGTGCTCGCTGATTTCATCGCTGGTGGCGCTGTTGTCGGCCACGGCAGGCGCCGGCGCCTTGACGGCAGGCAAGGCGTCAGCCTGGAAAGTACCCTTGCCATGCAGCTGGTCGAGCAGCGATTCGAATTCGGCGTCGGTGATTTCGTCACTGAGCGCTTCGGCGCTGACGGCAGCCGGCGGCACAGCAACCTCGGCACTGAACTGGCCTTTGCCGTGCAACTGGTCGAGCAGCGATTCGAACTCGGCGTCGGTGATTTCGTCACCGGCACCACTGACGGCCTCGCCCTGCATCTGTTCATCGGCCGCCGCTTGCGCCTTGACCGCATCGAGCGAATCGAGCAGCTGCTCGAACTCGCTGTCGGTGATGTCCTGCTGTTGCTCCTCGGCCTCTGCCGGCTCCGCAACCGCCACCTCGGCAACGGGCGCCGGCGCTGCAACAGCTTCGGCCCCACCAGGTTCGGCCAGGCGCGACAACGCGGCCAGCAACTCAGGGGTGGCGGGCGTGACTTCGGCACGCTCGCGCACCTGGCCAAACATGCTGTTGACCGTATCCAGTGCCTCGAGCACCACATCCATCAGTTCCGCATCGACCCGGCGCTCACCTTTGCGCAGGACGTCGAACACGTTCTCGGCGATATGGCAGCACTCCACCAGCTCGTTCAGCTGGAGGAAGCCGGCGCCCCCTTTTACAGTGTGGAAACCGCGAAAGATCGCATTGAGCAGGTCGGCATCGTCGGGCCGGCTTTCCAGCTCGACCAGTTGCTCGGACAGTTGCTCAAGAATTTCGCCGGCTTCTACCAGGAAATCCTGGAGGATTTCTTCATCGGCGCCGAAGCTCATCAAACGTGCTCCTTAAAAACCCAGGCTGGACAGCAGATCATCGACATCGTCCTGACCGGACACGACGTCTTCACGCTTATCGGCATGAATCTGCGGACCTTCACCCCGAGTCGGATGTTTTTCTCGATCTTTTTCTGCGCGCAATTGATCGTGGTCATGCTGAATGCCTGCAAAACGATCAACTTGGCTGGCCATCAGCACCAGTTTCAGCAGGTTGCTTTCCACTTCGGTTACCAGGCTGGTAACGCGTTTGATCACCTGGCCGGTCAGGTCCTGATAGTCCTGAGCCAGCAAAATGTCGTTGAGGTGGCCGGCGACCTTGCGGTTACCTTCGGCGCTGTGCGTCAGGAAACTGTCGACACGCTTGACCAGATCACGGAATTCCGGCGCAGCCACTTCGCGGCGCATGAAGCGTTGCCAGTCGGTACTCAAGGCCTTGGCCTCGCTTGCCAGGTCGTTGAGCACCGGGGTGCTTTCCTCGACCAAGTCCATGGTGCGGTTGGCCGCGCCTTCGGTCAGCTTGACCACGTACGACAAGCGCTCGGTGGCGTCGGTAATCTGCGACACCTCCTCAGCCTGCGGCATGGTCGGGTCGATCTGGAAACTGACGATGGCGCTGTGCAGCTCGCGGGTCAGCTTTCCCACTTCCTGGTACAGGCCGCGATCGCGGGTTTGGTTCAGCTCGTGAATCAGCTGCACCGCCTCGCCGAAACGGCCCCGCTCCAGGCTTTCGACCAACTCCTGGGCATGCTTCTTCAGGGTCGATTCGAACTCGCCCAAAGAGGTTTGTGATGAATCCATGGCGCGCCCCCTGACGTGACTCAGCCGTTGACGCGTTCGAAGATCTTCTCGATCTTTTCTTTGAGCACCTGAGCGGTGAACGGCTTGACCACGTAACCATTGACGCCGGCCTGGGCCGCTTCGATGATCTGGTCGCGCTTGGCTTCGGCGGTCACCATCAGTACCGGCATGCTTTTCAGCTTTTCGCTGGCACGCACTTTACGCAGCAGGTCGATGCCGGACATGCCCGGCATGTTCCAGTCGGTCACCAGGAAGTCGTAGTGGCCGTTCTCCAGCATCGGCAGCGCCGTGGTGCCGTCATCGGCCTCTTCGGTGTTGGTGAAGCCCAGGTCACGCAACAGGTTCTTGATGATCCGCCGCATCGTCGAAAAGTCGTCAACGATGAGGATTTTCATGTTCTTGTCCAATTAGACCTCCAAGCAGTCTCAAACGCGCTCGGCCTACCGAGCACGCACTCATTCAATTCGGTACAACGTGGAAAACGACTGCAACGAAAGCGGGCTCAACGTGCCCGCCATTCCCCCAGGCGGCTGCGCAGGCGCGCGGCACACTGGCTGTGCAACTGGCTGACCCGCGACTCGCTGACACCCAGTACCTCGCCGATTTCCTTGAGGTTCAGCTCTTCGTCGTAGTACAGCGCCAGCACCAGGCGCTCACGCTCCGGCAGGTTGGCGATCGCCTCGGTCAGGGCAACCTGGAAGCGCTCGTCTTCCAGGCCACGCGCAGGTTCGACCTGGCCACTGGCGCCATCCTCATGCAGCCCTTCGTGCTCGCCGTCCTGCAACAGGTCGTCGAAGCTGAACAGGCGGCTGCCCAGGGTATCGTTCAAGATCCCGTAGTAATCATCGAGACTCAATTGGAGTTCGGCAGCAACTTCATGATCTTTAGCGTCACGGCCAGTTCTAGCCTCAACCGCACGCATCGCGTCACTGACCATACGGGTGTTGCGGTGTACCGAACGCGGCGCCCAATCGCCTTTGCGCACTTCGTCCAGCATGGCCCCGCGGATGCGGATGCCGGCGTAGGTTTCAAAGCTGGCGCCCTTGCTGGCGTCGTACTTGTTGGCCACTTCCAGCAGGCCGATCATGCCGGCCTGGATCAGGTCCTCGACCTGGACGTTGGCCGGCAAGCGCGCCAACAAGTGGTAAGCGATGCGCTTGACCAGCGGGGCGTAGCGTTCGATCAGCTCGTACTGGGCGTCTTTCGCCGCCCGGCTGTACATCTTGAAGCCGCTGGCGTTCATAGCACGGGTCCCGCGCTGGTGGGTTGCACCAGACGCTCGACAAAGAACTCCAGGTGGCCGCGCGGGTTGGCAGGCAGCGGCCAGCTGTCGACCTTTTGCGCAATCGCCTTGAAGGCCAGCGCACACTTGGAGCGAGGGAAGGCTTCGTAGACGGCGCGCTGCTTCTGCACCGCCTTGCGCACGCACTCGTCGTACGGCACGGCGCCCACGTACTGCAGGGCAACGTCAAGGAAGCGGTCGGTGACTTTGGTCAGCTTGGCGAACAGGTTGCGCCCTTCTTGCGGGCTCTGCGCCATGTTGGCCAACACACGGAAACGGTTCATGCCGTAGTCGCGGTTGAGCAGCTTGATCAGGGCGTAAGCGTCGGTGATCGAGGTAGGCTCATCGCACACCACCAGCAGGACTTCCTGGGCGGCGCGAACGAAACTGACCACCGACTCGCCGATACCCGCAGCGGTATCGATCACCAGCACATCGAGGTTGTCGCCGATTTCACTGAACGCCTGGATCAGCCCGGCATGCTGGGCCGGGGCCAGGTGCACCATGCTCTGGGTACCCGACGCTGCCGGCACGATGCGCACACCGCCAGGGCCCTGCAGCATCACATCACGCAGCTCGCAGCGCCCTTCGATGACATCGGCCAGGGTACGTTTGGGGGTAAGGCCCAGCAACACGTCGACATTGGCCAGGCCCAGGTCGGCGTCCAGCAGCATGACCCTGCGGCCAAGCTCGGCCAGCGCCAGGGACAAGTTCACTGAAACGTTAGTCTTGCCGACGCCACCTTTGCCGCCGGTCACGGCGATCACCTGTACGGGATGCATGCTACCCATGTCTGTTCTTTACCTTGTCTCGCTGGGACTCAGGCCACACGTAGGGCAATTCTGCGTGCCCCTTGGCATAGCTACTTTGCACACGCTTCATGCTCAACCCGCTCGCCGTGGGTTGTGATAGAGATCAGCGAACATGTCGGCCATGGCCTCTTCGCTGGGCTCGTCCTGCTGCTGCACATTTACCGCGCGGGTGACCAGTTGGTGGCCCCGCGGCAGGTGCAGGTCGTCAGGAATGCGCGGGCCATCGGTAAGGTAGGCCACGGGCAGTTCATGACTGATGGCAAGGCTCAGCACGTCGCCAAGGCTTGCCGTTTCATCGAGTTTGGTCAGGATGCAGCCGGCCAGGCCACAACGCTTGTAGCTGTGGTAGGCAGCGGTCAGCACCTGCTTCTGGCTAGTGGTAGCCAGCACCAGGTAATTCTTAGCGGCGATGCCACGCCCGGCCAGGGTTTCCAGCTGCATGCGCAGCGCCGGGTCGCTGGCCTGCAGGCCGGCGGTATCGATCAGCACCACGCGCTTGCGCAGCAACGGCTCCAGCGCGGCTGCCAGCGACTGGCCTGGGTCGACGTAGGTCACCGGTACATTGAGAATGCGACCGAGGGTCTTGAGCTGCTCCTGAGCGCCGATACGGAAGCTGTCCATGCTCACCAGCGCCAGGTTCTGCGCGCCGTACTTGAGCACGTAGCGCGCAGCCAGCTTGGCCAGGGTGGTGGTCTTGCCCATGCCGGCCGGGCCGACCATGGCGATGACCCCGCCCTCTTCGATCGGCTCGATTTCAGGAATCTCGATCATCCGTGCCAGGTGCGCCAGCAGCATGCGCCAAGCCTGGCGCGGCTCTTCGATCTCGGCGGTGAGGTCCAGCAGCTCGCGGGCGATAGGCCCGGACAAGCCGATGCGCTGCAGGCGGCGCCAAAGGTTGGCCTGCTGCGGCTTGCTGCCCTGCAACTGGGTCCAGGCCAGCGAGCCGAGCTGCACTTCCAGCAGCTCGCGCAGGCCCGACAGCTCGGAGCGCATGGCATCGAACAGGCGCGGGTCGACCGGCGCGGCAGCCGGCGCAGCGGCAACCTCAGGGGTATCGACGTGCGGCTCGATCAACGGTTCGGCAGCGGTCAACGACTGCCCGGCGAACAATTGGCGGTTGTTGTCGCTGCTGTCCTGACGGTGGTCCAGCTCGGCCTGGGCAGTGGCGATGCGCGTATGGGTCTTGCGCAGCTCTTCTTCCAGCTCGGCGTTGGGCACGCGCGGGGCCAGGGCGGACAGCTTGTAGTCCAGCGCGGCCGTCAGTTCGACACCACCGGCAATGCGGCGGTTGCCTATGATCGCGGCATCGGCGCCCAGCTCGTCACGGACCAGCTTCATGGCCTGACGCATATCGGCGGCGAAAAATCGCTTAACTTGCATTATCCACTACCTCAGCCGTTAGGGCCCACGGTGGCAACGATGGTGACTTGCTTGTTGTCCGGTATTTCCTGATACGCCAGAACATGCAAATTCGGTACAGCCAGGCGACCGAAACGCGACAGCATGGCGCGGATCGGGCCGGCGACCAGCAGGATGGCCGGCTGGCCCTGCATTTCCTGGCGCTGGGCCGCTTCGATCAGCGAACGTTGCAGCTTCTCGGCCATGCTCGGTTCCAGAAGAACACCCTCTTCCTGACCCTGCCCGGCCCTTTGCAGACTATTGAGCAAAATCTGTTCCAACCTTGGCTCCAAGGTAATCACTGGCAGCTCCGACTCAACGCCGACAATGCTTTGCACGATGGCGCGACACAATCCGACGCGCACCACCGCCACCAGCGCGGCGGTATCTTGACTCTTGCCGGCGTTGTTCGCGATGGCCTCGGCAATACTGCGAATATCGCGCACTGGCACCTGTTCCGACAACAGCGCTTGCAGCACCTTGAGCAGCCCCGACAAGGAAATGACACCCGGCACCAGCTCTTCTGCCAGTTTAGGCGATGCCTTGGCCAGCACCTGCAGCAACTGCTGAACCTCTTCGTGGCCGATCAGCTCGTGGCAATGCTTCTGCAAGATCTGGTTGAGGTGAGTGGCCACCACGGTGCTTGCGTCGACCACGGTGTAGCCCAGCGACTGCGCCTGCGAGCGCTGCCCAACGTCAATCCACACGGCTTCCAGGCCAAACGCCGGGTCGCGCGCAGCAATACCGTTGAGGGTGCCGAACACTTGCCCTGGGTTGATCGCCAGTTCGCGGTCCGGGTAGATCTCGGCCTCGGCCAGGATCACCCCCATCAGGGTCAGGCGATAGGCACTGGGTTGCAGGTCGAGGTTGTCACGAATGTGCACGGTAGGCATGAGAAAGCCCAGGTCCTGCGACAGCTTCTTGCGCACGCCCTTGATTCGCGCCAGCAACTGGCCGCCCTGGTTGCGATCGACCAGCGGAATCAGCCGGTAGCCGACTTCCAGGCCGATCATGTCGATCGGCGTGACGTCGTCCCAGCCCAGCTCCTTGGTTTCCAGCGCACGCTGCGGCGACGGCAGCAGGTCCTGCTGGCGCTGCGCCTCTTCCTGGGCCTTGGCCTTGACCTGCTGCTGCTTCTTCCACACCAGGTAGGCGCCGCCACCGGCCAGCAGGCCGAGGCTCAGGAACGCCACATGCGGCATGCCTGGCACCAGCCCCATGACGATCATCAGTGCGCCAGACACCGCCAGCGCCTTGGGCGAATCGAACATCTGCCGGTTGATCAGCTTGCCCATGTCCTCGGAGCCCGAGGCGCGGGTGACCATGATCGCAGCGGCGGTGGACAGCAACAGTGATGGCAATTGCGCCACCAAACCGTCACCAATGGTCAAAAGCGCGTACACCTTGCCGGCATCGCCGAAGCTCATGCCGTGCTGCAGCATACCGATCAGCATGCCACCGATCAGGTTGATGAACAGGATCAGCAAGCCGGCGATGGCGTCGCCGCGCACGAACTTGCTGGCGCCGTCCATCGAACCGTAGAACTCGGCCTCCTGCGCCACTTCGGCACGGCGGTGCTTGGCCTGGGCCTGGTCGATCAGGCCGGCGTTGAGGTCGGCGTCGATGGCCATCTGCTTGCCGGGCATGGCGTCCAGGGTGAAACGCGCACTCACTTCCGAGATGCGCCCGGCACCCTTGGTCACCACCACGAAGTTGATGATCATGAGGATGGCGAACACCACGCCACCGACCACGTAGTTACCGCCGATCACCACTTCACCGAAGGCCTGGATCACCTTGCCGGCGGCGCCATGGCCTTCCTGACCGTGCAGCATGACCACGCGGGTGGAAGCCACGTTAAGCGCCAGGCGTAAAAGCGTGGCCACCAGCAGGATGGTGGGAAAGGCTGCGAAGTCGAGCGGGCGCAGGGCGTACACGCAAACCAGCAGCACCACGATCGACAAGGCGATGTTGAAGGTGAAGAACACGTCGAGCAGGAACGGCGGTATCGGCAACATCATCATTGCCAACATCACCAGCAGCAACAGCGGCACACCCAGGTTGCCCCGGCCGAGCCCGGCCAGGTTGTTACGGGCGTTGCTGATTAACTGAGTGCGATCCACCGCGAGTCCTCTTGATGCAAAACTTTGACGCCCAGGGGGCGCCTGGGCGAGGCTCTGCAAGAAGCCTTCCAACTTTGCTCGGTGAGTGGTCGCCTCAAGATTTTTTACGCCTGTGGGATCGAGCGCCGCCCGCGTGGCGCATCAGCTGTCGCGGCGCAGGTCCGGCGGGATCGGCAGGTCGTCTTTCAACGGCTCAGGGCGCTTGCCCTTGCCGGAGCGGTACTGACGGATCTGGAACACATAGGCCAGCACTTGAGCCACGGCCAGGTACAGGCCGGCAGGGATTTCCTGTTCAACCTCCGTGGAGTAGTAAATCGCCCGCGCCAGCGCTGGTGACTCGAGGATCTGGATCTTGTGCTCCACGCCGATTTCACGAATCTTCAAAGCCATGAAGTCGCTACCCTTGGCCAGCAGCAGCGGCGCCGCTCCGCCCTTCTCCGGGTCGTACTGCAACGCTACCGCATAGTGCGTCGGGTTGGTGATGATCACATCGGCCTGCGGCACCGCCGCCATCATGCGCCGCTGCGACACCTCGCGCTGCAACTGACGAATGCGCTGCTTGACCTCGGGCTTGCCCTCGCTGTCCTTGTACTCGTCGCGCACTTCCTGCTTGGTCATTTTCATTTTCTTGTGCGTCTGGTACAGCTGGAACGGCACGTCCGCCGCAGCGATCAGCAGCAGCCCGGCCGACATCCACAAGGCGCTCCAGCCCACCACCTGCAGGCTGTGGATGATGGCCTGCTCCAGCGGTTCATTGGCAATCGACAGCAAGGCCTGGCGGTCGTTGGACAGCACCACCACCGCCACGATCAAGATCACGAAAAACTTGGCCAGCGCCTTGAGCAGCTCGGTCAAGCTGTTCATCGAAAACATGCGCTTGATCCCGGACAGCGGGTTCATGCGGCTGAATTTTGGCTGCAGCAGGCTGCCGGAAAACAGAAAACCACTGAGGGCAATGGGCGCTACGAAAGAAATAACGAACAGCAGGATCAAAACCGGCTGCACCGCCCATATCGCCATTTTTCCCGAGGCCAGCAGGAACGCGCCCATGGCCCGTTCGTCGACGATGACCTCGCGAGTCAGGCTAAAATTCATGCGCATCATGCTCAGCAACGTCTCGGCCAGGTGGCCGCCAAACGCCAACAGGCCGCCGGCGCCCGCCAGGGTCACCGCCACCGTGTTCAGCTCCTTGGAGCGGGCGATTTCGCCTTTCTCGCGAGCATCGCGCTTGCGCTTCTCGGTGGGGTCTTCTGTCTTGTCCTGACCGCTCTCGCTTTCCGCCATGCTCAGCGCGCCCTCGCCAGTTCACGCAGCCATTGCAGCGTCTCGCTGGCCAATGCCTGATAGTGGGACAGCACATCGGCCAGGCCTACCCAGAAGATGAACATACCCAGCACCAGGGTAAGCGGGAAACCGATGGAGAAGATATTCAACTGCGGCGCGGCACGGGTCATCACGCCAAAGGCGATGTTCACCACCAGCAACGCGGCGATCACCGGCAGAATCAGCAGCAGGCCGGCGGCAAACACCCAACCCATGCGCCCGGCCAGTTCCCAGAAGTGGTTGACCACCAGTGCACTGCCCACCGGCAACGTGGTAAAGCTCTCGGTCAGTACCTCGAAAACCACCAGGTGGCCGTTCATCAACAGGAACAGCACGCTCACCAGCATGGTCATGAACTGGCTGATCACCGTGACGTTGACGCCGTTGGCAGGGTCGACCATCGAGGCGAAGGCCATACCCATCTGCACCGCGACGATCTGCCCGGCAATCACGAAGGCCTGAAACAGCAGCTGCAAGGCTAGGCCGAACAGCGCGCCGACGATGATCTGCTCGGCGCACAGCAACAAACCGCGCAGGCTCAGCGGGTCGAACTCAGGCAGCGGCGGCAGCGCCGGCACGATCACCACGGTAATCGCCACCGCCACGTACAGGCGTACCCGCGCAGGTAACATGCGAGTACCGAAGATCGGCATGGTCATCAGCACCGCGGTCACCCTGAACAACGGCAGGATGAAGGTGGCGACCCAGGTGCCGATCTGCGTATCGGTCAGTTCCAGCATCGCCGCATCAACCAATGAGCTGCGGGATGTTGGTGTAAAGGGTGGTGATGTACTCCATGAACTTCTGCACCAGCCACGGCCCGGCGACGATCAACGTGATCAGCATCACCAACAGGCGCGGCAAAAAGCTCAGGGTCTGTTCGTTGATCTGCGTGGCAGCCTGGAACATCGCCACCACCAGGCCCACCAACAGGCTAGGCACAACCAGCACAGCAACCATCAAGGTGGTCAGCCACAGGGCGTCACGGAACAGGTCGACAGCTACTTCAGGTGTCATCGGCGGCTCTCCTTGACGGCGTCAGACGCCGCCGAAACTGCTGGCCAGGGTGCCCATGATCAGCGCCCAGCCATCCACCAGCACGAACAGCATGATCTTGAACGGCAGCGAGATGATCAGCGGCGACAGCATCATCATACCCATGGCCATCAGCACACTGGCCACCACCATGTCGATGATCAGGAACGGGATGAAAATCATGAAACCGATCTGGAACGCCGTCTTCAACTCGGAGGTGACGAACGCTGGCACCAGGATGGTCAGCGGCACCTGGTCGGGGCCGGCGATGTCGGTACGCTTGGACAGGCGCATGAACAGGTCGAGGTCGCTTTGCCGGGTTTGCGCCAGCATGAAGTCCTTGAGCGGCCCCTGGGCCTTGTCGATGGCCTGCTGGGCCGTCATCTGCTCCTTCAGGTAAGGCTGCAGGGCGTCCTGGTTCACCCGGTCGAACACCGGGGCCATGATGAACATGGTCAGGAACAGCGCCATGCCGGTGAGCAACTGGTTCGATGGCGTCTGCTGCAGGCCCAGGGCCTGGCGCAGGATCGAGAACACGATGATGATGCGGGTGAAGCTGGTCATCAGGATGACGAACGCCGGGATGAAGCTCAGCGCAGTCATGATCAGCAGGATTTGCAGGCTGACCGAATACTCCTGCTGCCCGTCCGCGGTATTGGACAGCGTAATGGCCGGGATCGACAGCGGGTCGGCAGCCAGGGCCAGTGGCGCGGCCAGCAGCAGCGCCAGAGTCAATAACGTACGCAGCGCGCCGCTCATCACTTGTTGTCCTTAGGGTCCTTGCCCATCAGCTCCATCAGCCGCTGGGCAAACTCCGGCGCCGCCTGACGGGCGCTTGCCGGTACTTCCACGGGTTCGGCCAGCACATGCAGCGCCTCGATGCTGCCGGGGGTATGGCCGATCAGGATCTGCTCCTTGCCCACCTGCACCAACAGCAGGCGGTCACGCGGGCCGATGGCACGGCTGCCGACAATCTCGATCACCTGCCCGCCCTTCACCGCCGTGCTCTGCAGGCGCCGCAGCAGCCAGGCCAGAAAGAAGATCAGGCCAACGACCAACAGCAGGCCGAAGACCATCTGCGCCAGCTGCCCGCCGAGGCTGCCAGGTGCCGCTACCGGGGTCGCCGCTGGCGTAGCCGCAGCCAGGCAGGCGTGGCTGCCAAGCAGCGCCGCTAGTGCCGCGAGGGCGCGCATCGTGCCCTTCACTCAGCGCAGCTTCTTGATACGTTCGCTGGGGCTGATCACGTCAGTCAGGCGAATGCCGAACTTTTCGTTGACCACGACCACTTCGCCATGGGCAATCAGTGTGCCGTTGACCAGCACGTCGAGGGGCTCGCCGGCCAGGCGGTCGAGCTCGATCACCGAGCCCTGGTTCAGCTGCAGCAGGTTGCGGATGTTGATCTCGGTGCTACCCACTTCCATGGAGATGTTCACTGGGATGTCCAGGATCACGTCCAGGTTAGGGCCTTCGAGGCTGACGTTTTCGTTCGGCTTCGGCGAACTGGCGAACTCTTCCATCGGCAGGCGACCAGAACCGCTGCTGCCAGCATCACCGCCCAGCAGCGCATCGATGTCGGCCTGCCCGGCCGAGCCGGTTTCTTCAAGGGCAGCAGCCCATTCATCGGCCAGTGCCTGGTCCTCTGCGGAGGTGATCTCGTTTTCGTTAGCCATGGTTTCCTCGACAGGCATTCAATTCGTTGTGAGCGACCGGCACGCCGTCAGCGGCGTTCGATCGGGTCGATAATCTGCAGGGCCAGGTTGCCCTTGTGCGAACCCAGGCGCGCCTTGAACGCCGGCACGCCGTTGGCGCGCAGCACCAAGTGCTCGGGCAGCTCCACCGGGATCACGTCACCCGGCTGCATGTGCAGGATGTCGCGCAGCTTCAACTGGCGCCGGGCGACCGTGGCGGTCATTGGCACGGCAACGTCCAGCACGTCCTCGCGCAGGGCCTTGACCCAGCGTTCGTCCTGGTCGTCCAGGTCGGACTGGAAACCGGCATCGAGCATTTCTCGCACCGGCTCGATCATCGAGTACGGCATGGTCACATGCAGGTCGCCGCCGCCACCGTCCAGCTCGATGTGGAAGGTGGACACCACCACCGCCTCGCTGGGGCCGACGATGTTGGCCATGGCCGGGTTGACCTCGGAGTTCATGTACTCGAAGGTGACCGGCATGATCGCCTGCCAGGCTTCCTTGAGGTCGACGAAGCACTGGTCCAGCACCATGCGCACCACGCGCAGTTCGGTTGGCGTGAACTCACGGCCTTCGATCTTGGCGTGGCGGCCATCACCGCCGAAGAAGTTGTCCACCAGCTTGAACACCAGCTTGGCGTCGAGGATGAACAACGAGGTGCCGCGCAACGGCTTGATCTTGACCAGGTTGAGGCTGGTCGGCACATACAGCGAGTGCACGTATTCGCCGAACTTCATCACCTGCACACCCCCTACGGCCACGTCGGCGGAGCGGCGCAGCAGGTTGAACATGCTGATGCGGGTGTAACGGGCGAAGCGCTCGTTGATCATTTCCAGGGTCGGCATGCGACCCCGCACGATACGGTCCTGGCTGGTCAGGTCGTAGCTTTTGATGCTGCCAGGCTCGGATGCACTCTCGGTCTGCACCAGCCCGTCGTCGACGCCGTGCAACAGGGCATCGATTTCATCCTGGGACAGCAGGTCCTGTACGGCCATTGCGGACTCCTACTGCAATACGAAATTGGTGAACAGCAACTGGTCGATGACCGGCTTGCCGACTTCTTTCTGCGCCACTTCCTGGACCACCGCAGTGGCCTTCTGGCGCAGCATCTCCTGCCCTACCGGGCTGCTGGCAAGGGTGTCGAAGCCTTGCCCGGAGAACATCATCACCAGGTTGTTGCGGATCACCGGCATATGCACCTTGAGCGCATCCAGGTCGGCCTGATTACGCGCCTGCATGGTGATGCTCAGCTGCATGTAGCGCTGGCGGCCGTTCTGGTTGAAGTTGACCACGAAGGCCGGGGTCAGCGCTTCGTAGATGGCCGCAGGCTTGACGTTGCTGGCTGCAGCGTCGGCGGCCGGGGCCGGCTCGCTCTTGTGCATGATGAACCAGGTAGCGCCCACCGAAAGGCCGATCGCCAGCAACAGGCCCACGACGGCCAGCAGGATCAGCTTGAGTTTGCCTTTAGTGGCGGGGTCTTTGACTGCTTCGCTCTTCGCCATGCCAATAATCCGTCGTCCATCGGGGGTTCAAGGGAGGATGGCTTGGCTTGAGCAAGTGTTATGCCAGATTTTGCAGAGGCTCGGTTTCACCAGGATCTGCAGCACCGCGTTCTTCGCGGGCGAGCCCGCGAAGAGGCCAGGTTAACGGCGGTCAGGCGTAGTAATCGACCGCGCTGTCGCCGACAACCACCTGCTGTTCCACAGGCCGCGCACTGTCGGCAACCTCAACCCCACCCTGTTCGCCCCGGCGCGCCGCCACCCCGGACAGATTGCTGCCCTGTGCCTGCCCCTGTTGCTGTTGCTGTCCGCGCGACTGGTCGGCCACGTTCACATCCGGTTGCGCCAGGCCCTGCTGGGCGAACAGTTCGCGCAGGCGGTGCACCTGGCTGTCGAGGGCATCACGCACGCCGGCGTGGCCGCTGATGAAGGTCACCTGGGTGGCCTGGTCCGCCGCAACATTGACGCGAATGTCCAGGCGGCCCAACTCTGCAGGCTCCAGCTGGATATCCGCCGACTTGAGGTTCTGGCTGGACAGGTACATGACCCGGTTGACCAGGCCTTCGGCCCAGGCATTCTGATTCATCGGCAACGGTTGATGCAGCGGGCTGGCATTGGCCGGCACGGCGTTGGCGGTCTTGGCCGTGACGGCCTGGGTCAGGCTGGCCAGGCGGTTGGCGAAATCATCGACACGGGTGTCGCTGCTGGCGCTCTTGGTGTCCTTCAGACCCTCTTCGACCAAGGCACCGAAGGCCTTGTCACCGGACTCGGTGCTATCACCTTCGGCATTCTCGACCAGATTCGCCAAGGTATTGACGGCTGCCCGCCCCTCTTCACCCTGGGCCTGAGTGGGGTCCAAGGCATGTGCAGAGGTAGCCCCCTTAGCCTGGGCACTGTGCTCCAGGGCCAGGCGCAGGGTCGGCAAGTTGGCCAGAGGGTCGGCATCCGGGTCGAAGGCCTCTTCGGCAGAAGGCTCTTCAGGCAACGTCGCGGCAACCTGGGCTTGCGCGGTGGCGGCCTGCAGCACCGGCGCTACCGCCTCGGCCTGGGCCTGGATCAGTTGCGCGCCGGGCTGGGCATCGGTGACTTGGCCGGCCACCAGGCTGGCATCACGCAGCCCGGTATCGGCCTGGGCGGCATCGTCTGCAGGCAATTTGTTGCCGTCATCGGCAACGGCGGTTTTGTCAGCGGGATCTTTCTTGCCGCTCGCTGCCGCCTCGGGTTTGTCCTTGGGCTTGGCCTGGGCGGCCTTGTCATCTTGCCCGGCAACCTTGTCGCGGCCCTGCCTGGCCATCACCTGGCCAAAGCCGTCGCCCTTGCCGCCAAACGCCTGCAGCGGCTTGTCCGCCTGCATGGCGGCCGAACGCGAGGTATTGGTAACGGCATTGGCTTGCAACAAAGGGTTGGGTGCGACAGGCATCGAGCGGTCTCCGCGCCAGAAACAAAAAAATCATCCGGACAGAGACAGGCAAGACTCGCGCCAACTCGCGAATCAGCCTGCGGAAATACGTTCTTGCTCACCACGGTAGAAGCGCTGCACCTCGACGAATTCCAGGTCGATGCGGCTGATCAAGTCTTCAATACCGTACAGCGGGGGCCGCCGTGCGCGCTCTTCCAGCTGTTGGCACAGGTTGGCCAGGGCCACCGCCCCCATGTTGCTGCTGCTGCCCTTGAAGCTGTGAGCGGCTGCACCCAGTTCTTCGGCACTTTGGGCCGCGTGCAGCTGGCCCAGGCGCCGTTCGGAGTCGTCGAGAAAGGTTTGTACCAACTGCAGGTAACCCTCTTCCATGACTTCACGCAGGTCGCTGAGTACCTTGTGGTCAATATGCAGGTCAGACACTTGTTCACTCCTTGATCAAGCCAGATTATGCCCGAGCCAGCTGGTGGCTCACCATACGAACTCCACTTGCGCGCAACGCCCGCCATCACTCCAGCGCGCGTCACTGGCCAACCGCCGAACCAGGTTCAGACCACGGCCGCTAAGCCCCTGATCCCGCGAGGGCCGCGCAAGTACCCGCTGCACGTCGAAGCCGGCACCGCTGTCGCGCACCTGAATCTTCAGACGGCCACCGTCGCCATGGGGTTCAACCTTGAAATCGATGCTTACAAAGCCGCCTGTCAACGACCCCAGGCGCCGCGCGCGCTCCTGATAATAGTCGGCAAAGCCCTGCACATCGCGCTTGAGCTGAGAATCCAGGCCCAGCACACCATGCTCCAATGCATTGGAATACAACTCGCTGAGCACACTGTGCAGGCTGCCGGTGCGCGCGCGCAGGCCGTGAATTTCCTGCAACAACTGCACCAGATACGGCACCGGATTGAAGCGCTTCAGGCTCTCGCCACGCACCTCGAAGCCCAGCGACCAGTCCAGCGGGCTGGAGCGGCCGCTATCAGAGTAGATCATCGGCGCCGGCACCCGCTCATCGGCGGTGAACATGCGAATATCGCACAAGCTGATGTCATCGCGTGGGCGCCCACCAAAGCGCTCCAGGGCCTGCATCAGTTCATCGAACAACTGCGCTGGGTCGCGGTTGTCGGCCAGCACCTGACGTAGGCGCTGCACGCCAAACAAGCGGTCCTGGTCGTCGGCGGTATCGAGTACGCCGTCCGACAGCAGCAACAGGCGCTCGCCCGGCGCCAGCGGCAACACTTCAGTGCTGTCATCGAAGCGCTCGGCAGCGAGAATGCCCAGCGGCAGGTGCCGTGAATTCAGCACCGACAGCACCTGGCCATCCACCGACAGGCGATAACCATCAGGCATGCCGCCATTCCAAACCTCCACCGAACCGCGCTGCATACTGAGGTTGAGCAGTAGCGCGCAGCAGAACATGTCCACTGGCAGGATACGTTTGAGCTTGGCGTTCATCTCGCGCAGGATCTGCGCCATACCGTAGCCCTTGGCGGTCATGCCGTAGAACACCTCGGCCAGTGGCATGGCGCCGACCGCCGCCGGCAAGCCATGCCCAGTGAAATCGCCGAGCAGTACGCGCATATCGCCGGCCGGGGTAAACGCTGCCAGCATCAGGTCGCCATTGAACAGCGCGTAGGGCGATTGCAGGTAGCGGATGTTGGGCGCGCCAAGGCAGCCGGAGTGGGCCACCTTGTCGAACACTGCCTTGGCCACCCGCTGCTCGTTCAGCAGGTGGTGATGGTGCCGGGTAATCTGGTCGCGCTGCTCCAGCACAGTGGCCTGCAACCGGCGCAGGCGGTCCATGGCGCGTATCTTGGCGGCGAGGATCACCGCGCTGTAGGGTTTGGCCATGAAGTCATCGCCACCCGCTTCCAGGCAGCGCACCAGGCCTTCCTCCTCGTTCAGCGAGGTCAGGAAAATGATCGGCACCAGCGCTTCGCCCGCCAGGGCCTTGATTTGCCGCGCCGCCTCGAAGCCGTCCATCACCGGCATCAGCGCATCGAGCAGCACCAACTGCGGGCGCCGCTCGATGAACAGCGCTACCGCCTGCTCGCCGTTTTCCGCGGTGACGACCTGGTGGCCCTGACGGCGCACGATCTGCGCCAACAACAGGCGGTCGGCGGCCCCGTCCTCGGCGACCAGCACGGTCAACGCCTGTTCGGCCGGCATGTCGGCGCTCAACTGATATCGAAGAGTTTTTCGAAATTGGAAATGGCGAGGATCTTGCGCACGTCAGAGCTGGCATGCACCACCCGCACATCGGACTCATCGCCGCCCGCGTGGTCGCGCAGCAACAGCAGCATGCCGAGCGCGGAACTGTCGAGGTAGGTGGTGTCCTTCAGGTCGACGACCACCGAATCGGGCCGATCGGGCTGACGTTCGTAGGCGTCGCGAAATTCCTGATGCTTGCCGAAATCGAAGCGACCCTTGACCTTGATCGTCAGCTTTTTCCCGTCCTGCGAAAAATCAGTCTCGACTGCCATGCTAGCGATTCCTTCGATGATGGCGGATGCAACTCCTTAAGGTTTAGCAGGCGATGCCGGGGGTGACAAGTGCTCGGCACAGGCGCAGAAAGTGCCAGGGCAAGCACCCGAGACCTATAAATGACTCTGCCGAGGCAGGCGCTGGGACAGTTCGTCCAGCAACCGCTGCTCACGCTTGTCTTCAGCGCGCCGGGCTTCGTCCTTGTAGCGCTGCACCAGCTTGCGCAACCCCTCCACCCGGGCATAGGCCTGCTGCCAGACACCACGGGCGTTGTTGAGGTTGTTCTGATGCCAGACCAGGCTTTGCCGCTGCTGGGTCATGGCCGCTTCCAACTGCCCAAGAAAACGCTGGTAGTTGACCAGCCAGCTGCCATTGACGCCCTGCCCGCCGCGGTTGATCCACTGCAACTGGTAATCCTCGCGAAAGCGCTCCAGCTCGGCCAGCTTGGCCTGGGCCGTGACCACCTGCTGCTGGAAGTGCCCAAGGCGCTGAGCCGCCTTGCGCTCGGCCTCTTCGGCCATGTCCACCACCGGCGCCAGGCGCGCGGCGCGTCCGGGCAGCGCCATGGCTTATCAGCCTGCCGGGGGCGTGAAAATCGCCCCCAGCTGTTCGCGGCTCTGCGCCATACCCACGTTTTCACGCAGGCCTTGGCGCAGAAACTCCACCAGCTTCGATTGCAAGGCAATGGCCAGGTCGGTCTCCGGGTCACCACCCGCCACGTAGGCACCCACGCTGATCAGGTCGCGGCTTTGCGACAGGCGCGACCACAGCTGCTTGAACTTCTGCGCCTGGCGCAAGTGGTCGGCATCGACCACCTGGGGCATGACCCGGCTGATCGAGGCTTCGATGTCGATAGCCGGGTAATGGCCTTCCTCAGCCAGCCGGCGCGACAGCACAAAGTGGCCGTCGAGCACACCCCGTGCCGAGTCGGCGATAGGGTCCTGCTGGTCGTCGCCCTCGGACAGCACGGTATAGAACGCCGTGATCGAACCACCGCCCGGCTCGCCATTGCCTGCCCGCTCCACCAGCTTTGGCAGCTTGGCGAACACCGATGGCGGGTAACCCCGGGTGGCCGGCGGCTCACCGATGGCCAGGGCGATTTCCCGCTGAGCCTGGGCGAAACGGGTGAGCGAGTCCATCAGCAACAGCACATTCTTGCCTTTGTCGCGGAAGTACTCGGCAATGCGCGTGCAGTACATGGCGGCACGCAGGCGCATCAGTGGCGCATCGTCAGCCGGCGAGGCCACCACCACCGAGCGCTTGAGGCCCTCCTCACCGAGGATATGCTCGATGAATTCCTTCACTTCGCGCCCCCGCTCACCGATCAGGCCGACCACGATGATTTCGGCTTCAGTGAAGCGTGTCATCATGCCCAGCAGCACCGATTTACCCACACCGGTACCGGCAAACAGGCCCAATCGCTGACCACGGCCGACAGTAAGCAGACCGTTGATGCTGCGAATGCCCACATCCAGTGGCTTGCTGATAGGGTCGCGGTTGAGCGGGTTGATCACCGGGCCGTCCATCGGCACCCAGTCCTCGGCCTTCATGCCGCCCTTGCCATCCAGCGCGCGGCCGGCGCCGTCGAGCACCCGCCCCAGCATGCTCATGCCCATGGGCAGGCGGCCGCCGTCATCCAGCGGCACCACCCGGGCGCCCGGGGCAATGCCGACGATGCTGCCAACCGGCATGAGGAACACCTTGGGCCCGGAAAAGCCCATGACTTCGGCCTCGACCTGCACCGGGTGGTAACTGTCGTCGTTGATCACCAGGCAACGGCTGCCTACTGCGGCGCGCAGGCCCTCGGCTTCCAGGGTGAGGCCGACCATGCGCAGCAGGCGGCCTTCAACGACAGGTTGCGCCGGCAGTTCGATGGCCTCGGCGTAGGTGCCCAGGCGCTTGCCGAAACTGGTGCGCTCAAGGTGCATCAGCGGTATCCACCGGGCTGCCCAGGTCTACCGACATGTCTGGCGCCGCAGGGTGCAGGGAATGGTCGTGCAACTGGTCGAACAGTTGTGCAACGGCTTTTTCGATACGTGTTTCCATGGTCGCGTCGATACGGCTGTGGGCCGTTTCAATGCGGCAGCCGCCAGGCAGCAGTGCGCTGTCTTCCAGCAGCCGCCAGCTTTCCTCATGGCGCTCTCGCAGGGCCTTGGCCAGGTCGAAATCCTGCGGGTTGAGGTGGATGCGGATATTGTCCGCGCCCATGGGCAGCAGCTTGAGCGCTTCGCGCAACACCTGGGTGATCTGGCTGGAATCGTTGCGCAGCTCGCGACCTATCACCTGACGGGTCATGTGCGCCACCAGGTGTACCAGCGACTTCTCGATTTGCGTGTCCTGCTCGGCAATCGGCTCCATCAGGTTGGCCATCAGCCGCTCGAGGCTGTCCAGCTTGGCCTTCAGAGCCTCTTCGGCTTCCTGGCGGACCTTAAGCTGGGTACTGTGGAAGCCTTCACGCTCACCGGTGGCGAAGCCCTCGTTGTAGGCCTCCTGGCGGATGGCTTCGAGCTCTTCCAGGGTTAGCGGCTGGACTTCTTCCAGCGGCACTTCCTCGACTTCTTCCTCGATGACCTCAGGCTCCGGCTCAGGCTCGGGGACGGGCTCTGGCTCGGGGTCGAAGCTGGGCAGCGCCCATACGTCCACGCCCTCTAGGTCGCGGGCACGGATCAGGTCGCTGGGGTGATGTTCTTTGGTGGACATTGAAATGCCTGTTGGTCAAAGCGTGAAGCTTGCCGCTTAAATCATTTCCTCGGCACCCTTGCCGCCGAGCACGATCTCGCCGGCCTCGGCCATGCGACGGGCGATGGTGAGGATTTCCTTCTGCGCCGTTTCCACGTCGCTGACCCGCACCGGCCCCTTGGCCTCCAGGTCGTCGCGCAGCAGTTCCGAGGCACGTTTGGACATGTTCTTGAAGATCTTGTCCTTGACCCGCTCGTCGGCACCCTTGAGCGACACCACCAGCACGTCGGACGACACTTCGCGCAGCAGTGCCTGGATACCCCGGTCGTCGACGTCGGCCAGGTTGTTGAAGACGAACATCAGGTCCTCGATCTGCTCCGACAGGTCGCTGTCGATTTCGCGGATCGCATCCATCAGCGCACCTTCCACCGAGCTGTCGAGGAAGTTCATGATGTCGGCAGCACGCTTGATACCACCCAGGGTGGTGCGTGCGGCGTTGGAGTTGCCCGAGAACTGCTTCTCGAGGATCTGGTTAAGCTCCTTCAGCGCCGCCGGCTGCACGGTGTTCAGCGACGACACGCGCAAGACGATGTCCAGGCGCACCTTGTGGTCGAAGTTGCTCAGCACTTCACCAGCCTGGTCAGGGTCGAGGTAGGCCACCACGATGGCCTGGATCTGCGGGTGCTCGTAGCGGATCACGTCGGCCACGGCGCGTGGTTCCATCCACTTGAGGCTGTCCAGGCCGCTGGTGTTGCCGCCAAGCAGGATGCGGTCGACCAGGCCATTGGCCTTGTCCTCGCCCAGCGCCTGGTTGAGCATCTTGCGGATGTACGCGTCGGACCCCACGCCCAGGCTGGTCTGGTCGCCGACGATGTCGACGAATTCGCTCATCACCTGCTCGACCTGGTCACGGTGCACATTGCCCATCTGCGCCATGGCCACACCCACCCGCTGCACTTCCTTGGGCCCCATGTGCCGCAGCACCTGGGCCGCATCGGTCTCGCCCAGCGAGAGCAGAAGGATCGCCGCTTTGTCGACGCGGCTCAGCTTGGCGGTAACGGCTCGGTTATCACTCATCGGCGTTGATCCAGTCTTTCACGACCTGGGCGACACGGCCCGGGTCTTCGGCCACCAGGCCTTTGATTGCGTTGAGCTGTGCCTCGTAACCCTCGCTCGGGCTAGGCAGCAGAATGCTTGTCGGGCCACCCAGGCTGACGCGGTCGTTGGCCAACTCGCCATCCAGACCCATCATGCCGCCCAGCTCCATGTCGCTATCCGAGGCAGCCTGCTTGCCGCCCCCTGTAATATTGTTGAGCACCGGCCGCAGCACACCGAACACCAGCACCAGGATGAACACCACACCCAGCACCTGCTTGACGATGTCCCAGAACCACGGCTGCTGGTAGAAGGCGATGTCGGCGATTTCCTCGCCACGGTCGGCGGCGAACGGCACGTTGATCACCGTCACGCTGTCGCCACGGCTGGCATCGAAGCCGACGGCGTCCTGCACCAGGCGGGTAAAGCGCGCCAGGTCCTCGGCAGCCCACGGCGCACGGGTGGCGTCACCCGTGGCAGGGTCGAGCTTGACCTGATCGTCCACCACCACCGCCACCGACAGACGGGTCATGCGGCCTTGCTGCTGGCGGGTATGGCTGATGGAACGGTCCAGTTCGAAGTTCTTGGTGCTTTGCTGACGTTTATCTGACGGGTACGGCGCGAGCATCGGCTGGCCGGTGGCTGGGTCCATGATCTGCTGGCCGTTGGCATCGACCAGCGGCTGGCCCGGCTGAATGGCCGAAGCTGGCGTGGCAGCGCCACCGGTGGTTTGCGGTGCCGACGCGGCGCCCGGCGGCTGGTTGCTCAGCGCGCCTGGCACGCCTTGCGGGCCTTGGCTGCTGGCACGTTGTTCATCGACCGACTGCTCGCTGCGCAGTGCCGGCTGGTCGGGATTGAACTGTTCGGAGGTGGACTCGACCGCGCTGAAGTCGAGGTCGGCGGACACTTCGGCCTTGTAACGGTCGTTGCCCAGCACCGGCTGCAGGATGTTGTGCACACGCTGGGTGAGCATGCTCTCTACCCGGCGGCTGTAGTCGAACTGCTTGCCGGCTTGGGTCAGTGATGAATCCTGGATCTGCTCGGACAGCAGGTTGCCCTTCTGGTCGACGACGGTGACCTGGGATTTGTCCAGTTCCGGCACACTGGTGGCTACCAGGTTGACGATGGCCATCACCTGCCCGGCTTCCAAGGCGCGCCCCGGGTACAACTCGACCAGTACCGAAGCGCTGGGCTTGCGCTCATCACGCACGAACACCGAGCTTTTCGGGATGGCCAGGTGCACGCGCGCGGCCTTGACGTTGTTCAGGCTGGAAACAGTGCGCGCCAGTTCGCCTTCGAGGCTGCGGCGGTAGCGAGTGGCCTCCATGAACTGGCTGGTGCCCAGGCCCTGCTCCTTGTCGAGCAGTTCGAAACCGACATTACCGTCGCTTGGCGCTACGCCGGCGGCTGCCAGTTTCAGGCGCGCACGGGAGAGGTCGTCGGCCTTGACCAGCAGAGCACCCGAGTTGGGCTCCACGTTGTAGGGGATGTCAGCAGCGGCCAGGGTATCCATGACCTGCTTGGTGTCCATGCCCGACAGGCTGCCGTACAACGGACGGTAATCGGGCTGTTGCGACCACAGCACCACGGCAAAGCCAATGGCCACGCTGGCCGCCAGGCCAACCATGAGGCCAATCTGGCGCAGCATGGGCATCTGCGAGATGTTTTCCAGAAACGCCATGCCAAACAACGGCGGCTTGGCCGCTGGCGAGCCAGCCTTGGCGGGGGCGTTTTCGACGACTGCTTCAGCCATGGGTTACATCCGTCCTCAAACCGGCATCTGCATGATGTCCTGATACGCCTGGACCAGCTTGTTGCGTACCTGGGTCATGGCCTGCATCGACACGCTGGCCTTTTGCGAAGCGATCATCACGTCGGTCAGGTCGACGCCGCTCTTGCCGATTTCGAAGGCGTTGGCCAGTTGGGTCGAAGCCCGCTGCGTCTCATGCACCTTGCCGATGGCCTGGCCGAGCATGTCGGCGAAGGTACTTTGCCCAGGCGCCAGCTCTGGTGCTGCGGTGACCTTGGGCAGCGACATGGCATCGGCCTGCATGGCCCGCATGTCCAACATCAGACGATTGAATTCAACACCTTGGCTCATGACCCTTCTCTCTCCTGCGGCCGCATTTTTTTGACACTCATGCGGCGAATAGCCTACGTAAAGCAACAAAGGTGCCAGCCTTGCAGCTCAACCGAAAAGGCTGGCCTCGACGTCAAACCCGGCATCACGCATCTGCGCCAGCTTATAGCGCAAGGTACGCGGGCTGATCCCCAGGCGTTCGGCCGCTTCTTTACGACGGCCGCGCTCGGCGCGCAGGGTGTCGATGATCATCTGGTACTCGTGGCGGCGCATGTCATCACCCAGACCGCCGGCCTCAGCGGCCACCTCAAGCGATGGCTCCGTGCCAGCCGACAACGGAATGGCGCCTGCCAGACAAAAATCCGCCGCCTCGATCACGCCACCCTGTTGCAGGATCAGCGCCCGCTGCAACGCGTTGTCCAGTTCGCGCACATTGCCTGGCCAGGCATAGGCCTGCAGGCAAGCGCGCGCCTGCGGCGATAGGCGCACCGGGGCATGCTTCATCTTGGCCACATGCCGCGCCAGCAAGCGCTCGGCCAGCTGCAGGATATCGCCTGGGCGCTCACGTAGCGGGCGCCAGGCCAGCGGGAACACCGACAAGCGGTAGTACAGGTCTTCGCGAAAGCGCCCAGCTGCCACTTCCCCCGCCAGGTCACGGTTGGTGGTGGCCAGCACACGAATGTCGAGGCTGATCGGCTTGCGGCCGCCCACCCGCTCCACTTCGCGCTCCTGCAGCACGCGCAGCAGCTTGGCCTGCAAGGCCATGGGCATTTCCGAGATTTCGTCGAGCAGCAGGGTGCCGCCTTCGGCCTGCTCGAACTTGCCGGCCTGGGCGGCGATAGCGCCGGTGAACGCCCCCTTCTCGTGGCCGAACAGGGTGGCTTCGAGCATGTTGTCGGGGATCGCCGCGCAGTTGATCGCGACGAAGGGTTGCGTGGCACGTGGCGACTGCTGGTGAATGTAACGCGCCAGCACTTCCTTGCCGGTACCGGACTCGCCGGAAATCAGCACGGTCGAGTCACTGCGCGCAACCCGTGCGGCCAGCTCCAGCAGTTGGCGGCTGGCCGGCTCGCAGGCCACCGGCCCCTCTTCGCCGGTCACTCGCCCGGCGGCATGGCGCTGCACAAGACTCAACAGCGCCTTGGGCTCGAACGGCTTGACCAGGTAATCGGCGGCGCCCTGGCGCATGGCCTCGACCGCACGCTCGACGGCAGCGTGCGCCGTCATCAACAACACCGGCAGCTGTGGTTGCTGGCGGCGCAGCTGGCTCAGCAGCTGATGCCCATCCATGCCAGGCATGTTCACGTCACTGACCACCAGGCTGAAGGCGTCACCCCGCACAGCCTCCAGCGCCTCCTCAGCACTTCCCACGGCCTGGTAGGCGAAACCGCCGATTTCCAAGGTATCGCCCAGCGCCTGGCGCAATACGCGGTCGTCCTCGACCAGCAGCACCTTGACCGCCATTACACACCCTCCGCCAATTGCCCGTCGATCAAGGGCAGTTCTACCCGCACGCAGGTACCACGGCCTACCTTCGAGCGCAGGTTGATCGTGCCCTGGTGCGCCCGCACCACCGCCTTGACTACAGCCAGGCCCAAGCCCGTACCTGTGGCCTTGGTGGTAAGAAACGGCTCACCCAGGCGGCCGAGCAAATCAGCATCGATGCCGCTGCCGGCATCGCTGACGCACAGGTGCAAGCTGCATTCGCGGCGGTACAGGTGCACCTTGAGCCGCGCCGGGCCGTCGCTGGCCTGCAGGGCATTTTCGATCAGGTTGAGCAAAGCGCCGACCAGGGTGTCGCGGTTGCACAGCAGCTCACCCAGGTGGCTGTCACACTGCCAGCGCACGGCGTGCCCCTGCACATGCGCCTGGGCCGCTTGCTGCAGGGCCTGGAACAAGGCTTTCGGGGTCACCCGATCACCCAGCGGCAACTCGCCACGGGCGAATACCAGCATGTCACGCACCTGGTGCTCCAGCTCATGCAGACGCTCTTTCAAGGTAGCGGCGAAGCGCTGGCGGGTTTCCGCGCTCAGTGCCGGCTCGTCATCGGCCAGGTGGCTGGCGTAGAGCATGGCGGCCGACAGCGGTGTGCGGATCTGATGGGCCAGCGAGGCGACCATGCGCCCCAGCGACGACAGACGCTCGTGACGTGCCAGCTGGTCTTGCAGGCGACGGGTTTCAGTCAGGTCGTTGAGCAGCACCAACTGGCCGGGTTCGGCATCCAGCGAGCGAGTGGCGATCGACAGGCGGCGGCCGTCGCGCAGTGAGACTTCGTGGCCGTCATCCTTGCGCGGGGCGAAGCTGCGGGCGATTACCTGGCGCCACAATTGGCCGATAAGCGGCTCGCCAAGCAGCTGGGAGGCGGCCGGGTTGGCTTCGCGCACCAGGCCCTGACCATCGATCACGATCACCCCGCCAGGCAGCAGGTCCAGCAGGTTCTGCAGGCGGTTGGCCAGGCGTTCTTTTTCGCTGAGTTCGTCAATGCGCTGGGCGCTGACCACGGCCAGCTCACCCTTGAGCTCACTGACCCGAGCTTCGAGCAGGCTGTAGGACTGGCTCAGCTGGCTGGATACCTGATTGAACAGGGTGAAGGCTTGCTCGATACCCAGGCGGCTGTCCTGCTCGACCGGGGTTTGCCCCTGTTGATCGGGGGCTCGGGTTATGTGGGCGGCCTGGGGCATCGTGCTCTCTCGCGTGGCTGACCGTCATAAAAACGGTGTGTTGCCAGCGGTGTAGCAATAGCCGTGCCGGGGATGGGGTTAAATGTATAACTGGGGCATGACTCGGCCATGACTGAGGGATGTGGTGGGGCGGAAATCGAGCGCCGCGCGGGCGGCACTCGATCTGACAGGCACCAAAGAAGCCGAGGCGAACACCACCCCCAACAAGGTCAATCTTCTGCCTGATCCTCGCCACCCTGGCGGCTCATACCATACTTGCGCATCTTCTCCACCAGCGTGGTACGACGAATACGCAAACGTTCCGCTGCGCGCGCAACGATACCGTTGGCATCGTCCAGCGCCTGCTGGATCAGCCCCTGCTCCAGGCTGCCGAGGTAGTCCTTGAGGTCCAGGCCTTCAGGCGGCAGCATGGCATGGTTGCTGAAGTTCGGCGTGTGGCCATTGATGGCCACGCGCTCCTCCAGATCACTGCGCAGGCTGTCGACCATCTGCTCGTCTTCATCGTCGACATAGCGGAATTTCTTCGGCAGTTCAGACACGCCAATCACCCCGTACGGGTGCATGATCGCCATGCGCTCGACCAGGTTGGCCAACTCACGCACGTTACCCGGCCAGCCGTGGCGACACAGCGACATGATCGACGCAGAGTTGAAGCGAATGGACCCGCGCTTCTCGTGCTCCATGCGCGAAATCAGCTCGTTCATCAGCAACGGGATGTCTTCCACCCGCTCACGCAACGGCGCCATCTCGATGGGGAACACGTTCAGGCGGTAGTACAAGTCTTCACGGAAGGTGCCGTCCTCGATCATGCTTTCGAGGTTTTTGTGCGTCGCGGCGATGATGCGCACATCGATGCTCTGGGTCTTGTTGCTACCCACGCGCTCGAAGGTGCGCTCTTGCAGCACGCGCAACAGCTTTACCTGCATCGGCAACGGCATGTCACCGATTTCGTCGAGGAACAGGGTGCCGCCATTGGCCAGCTCGAAACGCCCGGCACGGCTGGTGATTGCCCCGGTAAAGGCACCCTTCTCGTGGCCGAACAGTTCGCTTTCCAGCAGCTCAGCCGGGATCGCACCACAGTTGACCGGTACGAATGGCGCTTCACGGCGCTTGGAATGGTAGTGCAGGTTGCGCGCCACCACTTCCTTGCCAGTGCCCGACTCACCCAGGATCAGCACGCTGGCGTCGGTATCGGCCACTTGCTGCATCATCTGCCGCACATGCTGGATGGCACGGCTGGTGCCTACCAGGCTGCGGAACAAGTTGGGCTCGCGTTGGCGACCGCGCTCGCGCGCCTGGTCGTACATTTCGCGGTAAACCTGAGCACGGTGCAGCGAATCCAGCAGTTGGCTGTAGCTTGGCGGCATTTCCAGGTTGGAAAGTACCCGGCGGCGAAGGTCCTCTGGCAACTCTGCAGAAGAAATTTCACCTAAAAGCAGAACCGGAAGGAACTCATCCCAGGCAGCCACTGTCTTAAGCAGCCCAAGAAGGTTGCCCGGAGCATTTACGGTACCGATGAGCACGCACAGCACTTCGCGGCTCGAGGACAAAGGCTCCACCGCCTGCTGCCAGTCATGGCTGGCACACGCGAGGTTTTCTTCGCCGAGGAAGTTCAGCACCACCGCAAGGTCGCGGCGGCGCGCGCTGTCGTCATCGATCAGCAGAATCTTGGTTTCACGCCACATGCAATAGCAACTTCCCTAGTCATATCGGCGCCCTGCAGGGGCATGCTCGACATCATTCCGACTGAATGGTCAGTGTTCGGACGTCTGAAATTCGAAAACAGCCACTAGTAAAGTCAAAAAGGCCCACACAGTCAAATTTATGGCGCCTTTTGTTAAGTTGTGCGCATCTTAACTGAACAGATGGTAAACCTTCGAAGCATTTTTCGCTTGATTGATCTGCATCATCTCTTCGGCAATTGCTTGGCGTTCACCGGTTGTCACGTCGATCAGGTTGCGGTAGACCTGCAGCACCCCTTCCAGCTTCTCGCGCAGCAACGCCTGGTCCATCGCGTGGGTTGCCAGCACCTCGTCAATGCACGTGCGGCACGCCACATCCAGCTTGGCGATGGCTTCCCAGTCACGCTCACCCAAGGCGCCGATCAGGGCGTCGCAGGTGTCATCGAGGCGTTGCAGTGCGGTCACGGTAATCTCCTTGCCTTCAGCTGGCAGGCTGAGCATCGGCAATGCCATCCCAACCACTTTTCACGGTAATCAGCAGTTGGGCAACTTCGTCGATAATGCCGGCATCGTTGTCCACGTTGGCCTGCATCAGGCGGTTGGTCATGTAAACGTAGAGGGCGTCGAGTTTTTCAACGTACTCGGGGTTTTCACTCTTTTCAGGCTGCAGGCCATCGCGCAGACCAATGATGATGTCGATCGCCTTGCCGAGCATCAGGCCCTTTTCCGCAATGTCGCCACGCGCCATGGCACCCTTGGCCTGCGCCATGCGATCGAGACCGCCTTCCATCAGCATCTGCACCAGGCGATGCGGCGTAGCTTCGGAAATCTGGGCATGGGAATTGACCTTCTGGTACTGACGAAGGGCTCTCATGGGATTCATCTTGCGACCTCGTGACGGGCAGGCTTAAGGGGGAGATATTCCTTGTATCGGGCAGGCGGCGAAAAACTTTACCGGCCGATGACATGAAGCCCGGCATCATGCCCGGACTCCATGCAATGTTCACGGATTAATCGTCACTGTTCGACTTGTTCAGCGCGTTCAGGGTGCTGAGCACGGAATTCTGCTGCTGGCGCAGCTGGGTGACCAGGGTATCCATGTTGTTGTACTTGTCCTGCAGGCTCTTCTGCAGGGCTTCCATACGGGCGTCCAGGGTGTCCTGCTCGGTCTTCAGCTTGGTCAGGCTTTCGCTCAGGACCTTGGAGCGTTCGGCGAGGGTGCCGGTACTGGCCTTGGCAAAAGGCTCGGTCACCTTTTGCAGGCGTGCCAGCAGGCCATCCTTGCCATTGAAGATACTGGTCAGGTCCGCAGCATTGGTGGAAGCAGCCTTGTCCCACTTTTTGTCGTCCAAGCTTAGCGCACCGCCGTCCTGAGCGGAGGTAACACCGAAGGCGGCGAGCGATTTCAAGGTACCGTTGCCGGATACTGCGTTGAGCTCTTCACGAATGGAAGTCATCAACGTGCGCATCGTGGCATCACCGGTCAGCGCCGCAGCAGTCATGGAGCCATCGGCATTCTTGGTGACCTTGGTTTCTGCGTTCATCACAGTGAGCAAGGCATTGTAGCTATCAATGAAACCCTTGAGACCCGACTTCAAGGTGGTGGAGCTGGTGGTCAGCGAGAGAATGGTCGCTGTCTTTTCACCACTCGTAGCGCTTGTCGGCGACGTACCCACCAATTTGATATTGAGCCCGCTGACGGCATCGTTGATGTCGTTGGTCTTGGACTTCATGGCAACACCGTCGAGCGTGTACTCGGCGTCTGCCGGCTCTTCGACCACGGTATAGCCGGTATCGATACCCGAGTTGCCCGAAAGCGTAATGTCGGAGCCTTCGCCCATCTTGGTAGAGGTAACAACCAGACGCGAGCCATTGGCATCCGTCAGTACGTTGGCACTCAGACCCGCCGTACCAAACTGGCTATTGATGCTATCGCGCACCTGCTGCAAGGTTGCACCGGCAGGAACACTGAGATCGTAAGCCTTGCCATTCTGAGTCATCGTCAAGGTGGTCGGCGTGCTGCCGGAGTTTACTACCGAGCCCGCACCATTGGCGTAAACCTTGGTCGAAACCTTCGACGCCGTCGCCAGCTTGTCGACAATTAACTTGAACGAACCATTGGCAGCCCCGGTGCCCATGGTCACGGTCGCCACCTTCTCATCCGAGGACTTTAGGCTCAGGCCACCAAAGCTGTTGTTATCGGACATATTGGTCAAAGCGCCGCGGAACGCGTCCAAAGCCGCCTGAATCTTGCCGATAGAGGACAACGTGGTGGTTGCCTTCAGCGTTTGGGTATTGATTTGCGCCTGCTTCGGCGCTTTCTGCGCGGCCACCAGGGATTCGACGATCGCCTGGGTATCGATGCCCGAGCCAATACCGCTGACTGTTGTACCTGCCATCATTGCTCTCCTTGTTCAGTAGCTGCCGGATCCTTGGCGGATAAATCCATCAAAGGGTCGACAGCAACAAAAATCATGCCAGCCTATGCCTGATCATCAAACAGCAGGCTGCTGGCTTCACTGAGGCTTTGCGCCAACTTCAGCGCAAGCTCCGACGGCAGCTGTCGGATCACCTCACCGGACTGGGTGGCAATTACCTTGACCACGACCCGACCAGTTGAATCATCAATGGAAAAATCCAGCTGACGCTGGCTCGACTGGACGAAATCTCGAATCTCGCCAACCGCTTTTTCCAGGTCTTCGCGCGAGTGCGGCTGTTTTTCGGGGGCGGCGGCTTCCTGCACTTTGGCAGGTGCAGCGGGGTCCCGATCAGCGACTGGCGCCTGGGGTAACACGGACGGATACACCTGGCTCAGCTTGACACTCATGTCCATGTTTCGAACTCCTCATGTCAAAAAGGGCAAAAGGGCACGTAAACGCGCCCTTTCACCCTTTACTCAGGCGCCTGAATTACTGAAGCAGTTTCAGGACCGAAGATGGCAGCTGGTTAGCCTGCGACAGGATTGCAGTCGAAGCCTGTTGCAGAGTCTGCTGCTTGGTCAGCTCGGCAGTTTCCGAAGCGAAGTCCACGTCCTGCACGGTGGAGCGGGCAGCGGTGGAGTTCTTCTGGATGTTCTGCAGGTTGTCGACGGTGGTTTGCAGACGGTTCTGGGTAGCACCCAGGCCCGAACGGACGCTGTCGATCGAACCGATGGCCTTGTCGATAACGGCCAGAGCGTTCTGAGCGTTGACGGCATCAGTTACATCGGTATCAGCGATAGTGGTCTTGACCGAAGTAGCGGCAGTGCCAGTACCAGTAGCGAACAGCTTGGTTACGCCAGCGCCGGTCAGGGAGTAGCCCTTGGCCGAGTCAAGCGATACCTGGCCAGTTACGGTCAGGTCAGTAGCCAGGAGGGCAGTACCGGCAGCAGCGTAGTCACCGTTACCGTCTTTGACGTTTACCTTGATGCCAGCCTGAGCGGTAGCATCGCTGTTGCCGAAGACCAGGTTCTCACCGGTGTCGGACTTGATGGACAGCGAACCGCCGTTGCTTTCGTCGTAGTTGACGCTGATGCCCAGTTTGGCTGCGTTGGACTTCAGCTGATCAGCCAGGCCTGCAGTGTCGGTCACGCCAACGAACTTGACGGTTTGGCCGCCGACGGTCAGTTCGAAGTTGGCCGATTTAGGAGTACCAGCTGCGATTGCAGTAGCATCAACTTCGAATTTGGCCTCGGTGCTGGCGCTGGCAGTCAGGCCGCCGATCGCACCGCTCATGTTGGCTGCGATGGTTTTAGCCGAATCGCCTTGGGCAACCTTGACCGTTGCCGACTGGCCGTTACCGGTAATGTCGATATCACCAGCATCAACACCATTCTGGGTCGGGGTGATGGCAACGCTCTTGATCTGCTGCGAACCAATGTTCTTGGCCGAAACGTTGTCCAGCGCCAGGTTGATGGTTTCGTTAGCGTTGGCGCCAACCTGGATGGCCTTGGTGCCGTACGAGCCGTCCAGCAGTTTCTGGCCACCGAAGGTGGTGGTGTCCGAAATACGGTTCAGCTCAGCGGTCAGAGCCTGGTATTCGTCGTTGTTCGACTTACGGTCGTCGGCGCTCAGGGAGCCAGTAGCCGAGGACAGGGCCAAGGTACGCATTTTTTGCAGGATGTCGGTCGAAGCCTGCATTGCACCTTCAGCTGTCTGGGCGATCGAGATACCGTCGTTGGCGTTCTTCACAGCCTGGCCCAGGCCGTTGATCTGGCTGGTCAGACGGTTGGCGATCTGCAGGCCGGCAGCGTCATCTTTGGCGCTGTTGATGCGCAGACCCGAGGACAGACGCTGCATCGAAGTGGTCTGGGCAGTGCTGGCCTTGGTCAGGTTGCCTTGGGTGGTGATCGACGCAATGTTGGTGTTTACAGTTAAAGCCATGACGAAATCCTCGTTGGATGGGTACTGCGGCTTCCGGCCTTGGCAACCGCCGGATTGGCCTAGAGAACCTTCGTAATAGTTATCGTCGGGTGCGCGGGTTGCTTGAGGGGTTTTTCGAAAAAAAAATGCTGGCATGGGGCCAGCCTTGGGAAATCAAGGGTTTAAGGGCGGTTTATTGGCGTCAAAAACCTTGTGTAACGGGCTGAATACCGCTTTTTGCACAACCCGCTATCCCTGTGGGAGCGGGTTTACCCGCGAAGAAGGCGACACGGTGGATGGCACCGGCGTCGCCGGTGTTCGCGGGTGAACCCGTTCCCACAGAGCGCGCACCAAGCCAGCGCTTTATGGCAGGCAATAAAAAAGCGCCGGGCGGTAGCCGCCGGGCGCTTTTCTTGAAGCTGAGAGCATCAGTCGCGATAGAGGATGGCCGAGCCCCACGACAGGCCCACGCCAAAGCCACTGATGGCCACACGCTTCCAGCTGCCATCGAGCATGTGCTTCTGCAGCAGCAGCGGCACACTGGAGGACACGGTATTGCCGGTTTCCAGCATGTCCTTGACGAACTTCTCCGGGTGCTGCTCTTCGAAACGTCGCGCCACGGCGTCGACAATCGCCGCACTGCCCTGGTGAATGCAGAAGGCATCGATATCCGACGACTTCAGGCCGCTGGCATCCAGCAGTTCGTGCAGGTGCGCCGGCACCTTGACCAGGGCAAAGTTGAACACCTGGCGGCCGTTCATGAAGAACTTGCCATCGGTGACCTTCAGGTGCTCGGCACCGGAACCATCAGTACCAAAACGCGCCTGGCCGAGGTTCCACACCGCATCTTCGCCCATCCAGGTAGCCGTGGCGGCATCGCCGAACAGCATGGTGGTGTTGCGGTCTTCCGGGTCGACGATCTTCGAATACGGGTCGGCGGTGATCAGCAGGCCATTCTTCAGCCCTGCCGCCTCCATGAAGCCCTTGATCGCATACAGGCCATACACGTAGCCCGAGCAGCCCAGCGACACGTCGAACGCCGCCACGCGGGTCGACAGGCCAAGTTTGCTCTGGACGATGGCGGCGGTGTGCGGCAGGCCTTCTTCGTCACCGTTCTGGGTGACCACGATCAACGCATCGATCGATTGCGGATCAAGGTCGGGGTTGCTGGCGAACAGGGCCCGGGCGGCTTCCACGCACAGGTCGGAGGTTTCCTGTTCTTCGGCCTTGCGCGGCAGGAACGAGGCGCCGATCTTGCCGAACATGAACTCTTCGTCCTTGCCGAACTTCGCACCCTGGACGTAGTTGTCCAGGCCAGCGGTGGGCACGTAACTCGCGATGCTTTTGATGCCAATCATTCTGGCTTCCCAATGAAAACAGCCAAAGACCACCACTCGATGAATTGAGGGCGCCAAATACCGGAGCGTCACCGCCAGGGGTTGAAGGCAGAGCTCGCCTGCGCACCGGTAACAAAATGCTGCAACAGCTGCTGCATAGAATACAGGGAAGATGACCGTTTTGACTCATTGGTCACATTGAAATGCTACGAAAGCCGTGCCAATGGTGTGGAGACTGGGGAATTCGAGGAATGACCAGGCGGACACAAGGCCGATGTGGGGGCGGCCTTGTGTCGCGAAAGGGCAGCTTAAAGCTTGTTGAACAGGCTCAGCTGGGAAATACGCGAGAAAGCCAGCTGCGAGGCCTCCAGCATGGCCTGTTGCAAGGTCAGGGTGATGGCCGCCTGCGACATGTCGGTGTTGCCGATGGCGTTCTGGGTGGTCTTGTTGGCCAGGCCCAGGCTGGTGTTCTCCTGGCGCTGGATCTCCAGCGAGTTGCCACGGGCGCCGATCGAACCCCGAGTGATGTCCACCTGCTCACGGGCGCTGGCCAGGTTGGCGATGGCCGAAGCTGCCGCGTCCTTCAACGCATTGGCCGAGCCAGCACCGGTCACCGGCGTGTCCAGCGCAGCACGCAGCTGGCTGATGGTTTCCAGCACGTTCTGGTTCTGGTGGGTATTGGCAGTGACCGCGAACTGGTCACCCGCCTCCGGCGAACCGGCCACCTGGTAAGTCACCCCGGCCACGGTCAACGACGGCGCGGTAAAGGTACCCGTGGCTATCGCCTTGCTATCGGCCGTCAGCGGCTGGGCATAGAGCTCGTAAGCGCCAGGACCTGTGAACTTGATCACCGCGCCATTGCTGGGGAAGGTGCTGCGATAGGCAGCTTCGTCGGTCACGCTGCTGCTGGTGATCTGGGCACTGGACGTGTTGTTGCCGTTACGCGTGGCATTGAACGAGTCTGGGCGTGCCTCCAGGGAAAACTCGCGCCCCGCCACCGCCGCATCGGCATCAGCGCCCTCTTCCAGGGTAACGGTGATTTCGAACTCCACGCCACGCAGGGCAATGCGGTTGGCCCCTTCCGTCTTGCTGTCGAATGTACCGTTGGTAGGGGTTTCAGACGTAACGTCCCGGCCATTGGCATCGGTGATGGTGTATTGGGTTGCGCTGGTGAAGGTCAACTTGTACGGCTGGCCTGCCGTGAAGCTGTTGTTGTAACTGGTGCTCGAGGTCATCAGGCCTGACGACACCCCGACCACGCCATCGTCGGTGGCAGGCACCAGCAGGGTCGACTGGGTGCGGCTCTTGTTGCTGGCCGAGTCGAAGATGCTGAAACCCGTGTCGTTGGTAGCCAGGCTCAGGGTATCAGACACCTGCAAGCTCAGCTGGGTCTGGTCGCCATGGTAGCTGTAGGTGCCATCGGAATTGCGCACATAGGGCGGCGTAGTGCTTTTGGAGCCGCCAAACATGTAGTCGCCGTTGGCATCGCGCGAGTTGAGCAAACCGAAGATATTGGCCTCGATCTCTTTCAGCTCGGTGCTGATGGCTGTGCGATCAGAGTCGGTAACCCCAGCGCCACCGGCGCGAATCGCCAGCTCGCTGGCGCGCTGCATGGCGTCGTTGATGGTGGAGAGCACGCTCTCCTCCTGCAGCAGCGAATTGCTGACGGTATTGATGTTGCCGCTGTACTGGTCCAACAGCGCCTGCTGCTGTTGCAGCAGCAGCAGGCGCGCAGCACCGACCGGGTCATCGGCGGCGGTCTGGATACGGATACCCGACGTCACCTGATCGTTGGTCTTGTTCATGCTGGAGAAGTTCTTGGAGTAGCTACTGGCGCTGGCCTCATAGAACTGAGCAGTGGAAATACGCACGAGAGTCTACTCCTTACAAAGCATTGATCAGGGTGCTGAAGGTTTCTTGCGCCGCCTTGATGATCTGCGACGACGCCGTGTAGTAGTGCTGGAACTTGACCAGGCTGGCCGCTTCGTCATCCAGGTTGACCCCGGACACCGCACTGCGACTCTCACTGGCGGACTTGAGCACTGCCTCGGTCGCCGTGGTGTCGATGGTCGCCTGGTTGGCCTTGGCACCTACGCGCTCGACCAGCGAAGCATAAGCCGAGGTGAAGCTGGTGCCGCCGCCAGAACCGGTGTTGACCGTCGACTTGGTCTGCAAGCCCAGCAGCGCCGTGGCGTTACGGTTGTCGGCCTTGCCATCGGCATTGAACGACAGGGTGAAGCTGTCATTGGCTGCCGGACTGCCGCCGATAGTGGTCTCGACGCTGAAGGTACGCGGGTTGCCGCTGGCATCCTTGATTGGGTTTCCGGCCGCATCGAGCATCGGCACGGCAATCGACAGTTTGTTGTCCGTACCCGGCACCACGCTGCCAGTGCCGATCTGGGTGCCCTTGGCATCGAACAACTTGTAGCCTTGAGAACCACCGCTGGCAGCATCGAACACCACGCGCACCGGCATCGAGTCGCGAATCGACTGCTGGATCAGTGCGGTGTCGGCACCGCCGTAGATGTCCAGCGATTCGCCCAGGGTCGGCTGGGTGATGGTGCCCGTGCCGCTGTTGCCGCTGCCCGAGGTGGCGCTGATGGGCCCGGCGAAGGCCAGCTTGTTGGCATCGGTCAGGGTGGTGGTGATGCTGCCGGCCGCAGCGCGCGTAGGGATAACCTTGAAGCTGTCGCCGGCCGCCAGGCCGCCACCGTTCAGCGACAGGCTGAAGCCGTCGATCACCGGCGCCGGGTCGGCGTTGAGGTCGAAGCTGCCCATGTCGGTGCCGTCGGAACGGCGCACACTGTACTGGTTGGCGCTGGTGAACTTGACCTCGTAGTCGTAGGTGGTCAGCGCACCGCTGTTGGCGATGGTCACATCCAGATTGCCAGAGCCGGAACTGTTGTTCGACGAGGCCAGGCTGCGCTGTGCAAGGGCAGTGGCACTGTTGACGCTGGAGAACAGCGAGCTGCCGAACTGGCCATTGGCATCCAGGCCCTGCCCCAACTGGCTGTTGATGCTGTCAGCCACCACCAGGGCAACGCGCCCCAGCTCGTTCATCGACGGCGTCAGCACATCCTGGCGATAGCGCAACAGGCCACCGATCGCGCCACCGGTCACCACCGAGGTCACATCAGAGCTGAACGACTCGTAGTTGATACGCAGGCTGGCCTGGCTCTTGTCGGCAGCACCAGGCTCTACCGACAGGGTGTTGGCCTTGTTGCCGGTTACCAACGACTGGCCGCTGCCCAAGTACACGTCGTAGTTGCCGTCGCGCTCCTGCACCGTGACGCCCACCAGCTCGTTTAGCTGACGCACCGCTTCACTGCGCGCATCCAGCAGGCTGTTGGGGGTGTTGCCAGTGCCGCTGGCCGCGGCGATCTGCTTGTTGTACTCGGCAATGCTGGCGGTCAGCTTGTTGACCTGGCCGGCCATGGTGTCGAGCTGGGAGTTGATCGTGGCATTCTGCTGAGTGAGCTGGGTGCTCACTGCGTTGAAACGGTTGCTCAGGGTTTGCGCCTGAGTCAGCAGCAGCTGGCGCGAAGCGACGTCACCGGGCTTGGCCGCTGCGGTCTGCAGCGCCGAGAAGAATGCGGTGAGCACCGAGCTGATGCCGGTGTCACGGTCGGCCAGCAGCTTGTCGATGCTGGTGATCTGGTCCTGGAAGGCAACCGAGTCCGCCTGCAACGAGGTGGCGGTCTGCAGTTGGTTGTCCAGGTAGGAGCTATAAATGCGGCGCACATCCGCCAGCGTGGTACCTGTACCCAGGAACCCGGCGCCGATGTTGTGCGAGGCCCCCGCTGCCTGAATCGTCTGCTGGCGCGAATAGCCACTGGTCGCGGCGTTGGCGATGTTGTTACTGGTTACCGACAAGGCCGCCTGGCTGGCACTCAGGCCACTCAGGCCGATCGAAATCAGGCTCGACATGATTTAGTCCTTTTATAGATTCGTGGTTCTGCCAGCCATGGCGTACTGCGGGGTTGACTGCATTTGCTGGGCGATGCTGATGATCTTTCTCGCATAGCCCGGGTCGCTCGCATAACCTGCCTTTTGCAGCTCTCTTGCAAACTGCTCAGGGTTATCGGCCGAGTCCAGCGCATCTTGATAGCGCGAATTGCTCTGCAACAGGCTTACCAGGTCGTGGAAGCTGTCCTGGTACGAGTCGTAGCTGCGGAACGCCGCCGTTTCCTTGACGAACTGGCCATCGCGGAATTCGCTGGTGATCGCCCGCGCCTGCTCGCCCTGCCAACTGCCAGTGGCTTTGATGCCGAACAGGTTGTGGCTGCTGCTGCCATCGCTGTTGCGCATCACCGACTTGCCCCAGCCGGTTTCCAGCGCGGCCTGGGCCACCAGGTAGCGTGGGTCGATACCAATGCGCTTGGCGGCTTGCTCGGCCATCGGCAACATGGTGGCGACGAATTCATCACTGTCGGCGAACGCCTTGTTCGGCGCCAGCGGTGGCTGGGCCACGGCACGGCCGACAATGCGCAGGCCGTTGTCGGGCACGGCGAAGGCCTTGGCCACTTGCTGGCCGTCACGGGCTGGCACAGCGGCGGTATTGGTGGTGGCCGCCGATGGCACGATACCGGCCAGCAGGCGGTCGGTGAGCTTGCTCGGCAAGGCCAGGCGCCGCGAGTTGAGCGCAGCGACGTCGTTGCGGGTCGTGGACGCGTCCGTGGCATGCACCGGCTCTGCCACCTTGTTGCCCCACAATGCCGGGCCACTGTTATCGACGCGCGGGAACGGGCTGGTGTTGACCGACGCACTGCGGCCCTTGGTCAGCTGACGCACCAGTACGTCCTGCAAGCCGATCCCCCCCCCTTCACGGGACATGCTCACGGCCAACTGCTGGTCGTACATATCGCGGTACTGCTTGACCGTTTCGGTGTTCATCGGGTTGTCGTCGGCCAGCACGTCACTGGCCTTGCGTGAGGCCTTGAGCATTTCGCTGATGAACAGCGACTCGAACTCCTGGGCCACCTTGCGCACGTTGGCTTCGCTGTCGCGGTCACCGTGCTTGAGGGCACTCAGGCGGTTAAGGTCGGTATAGGCGCCGCTGTCGACTCTGCCGGAAACCTGGCTTTTGATGTTCATCCGCGCCGTCCTCAGATCACGATCAGGTCGGCCTGCAAGGCGCCGGCCTGTTTCAGGGCTTCGAGGATCGCCATCAGGTCGCCGGGCGCGGCGCCCACCTGGTTCACCGCGCGGACGATTTCATCCAGCGTGGTGCCTGGGCCAAACTTGAACATTGGCTTGGCTTCCTGCTCGGCATTGACCCGCGAACGCGGCACCACGGCGGTCTGGCCATTGGAGAAGGCCCCCGGCTGGCTGACGATCGGGTCTTCGGTAATGGTCACGGTCAGGCTGCCATGGGTGACCGCCGCCGGCGACACCTTGACGTTCTGGCCGATGACGATAGTGCCGGTACGCGAATTGATGATGACTTTGGCCACCGCCTGGCCTGGGTCGATTTCGAGGTTTTCGAGGATCGACAGGTAATCCACACGCTGGCTTGGGTCCATCGGCGCACTGACCCGCACCGACCCACCGTCCACGGCCTGCGCCACACCTGGGCCGAGCAGGTCGTTGACCTTGTCGACGATGCGCTTGGCGGTGGTGAAGTCGGGGCGATTGAGGTTCAGGGTCAGGGTATTGCCCTGGTTGAAGCCGCTCGGCACCGCACGCTCGACACTGGCACCACCCGGAATACGGCCAGCCGACGGCACGTTGACGGTAATTTTCGACCCGTCACGGCCCTCGGCGTCGAAGCCGCCCACCACCAGGTTGCCCTGGGCGATGGCATAGACGTTGCCGTCGATACCCTTGAGCGGGGTCATCAGCAGGCTGCCACCGCGCAGGCTCTTGGAGTTACCGATCGAGGAAACGGTAATGTCCACCACCTGGCCAGGCTTGGCGAACGCCGGCAGGTCGGCATGCACCGACACCGCCGCCACGTTCTTCAGCTGCACGTTGCCGGAACCGGCCGGCACCTTGATGCCGAACTGCGACAACATGTTGTTGAAGGTTTGCAGGGTGAACGGCGTCTGGGTGGTCTGGTCACCCGTACCGTTCAGGCCCACCACCAGGCCGTAACCGATCAACTGGTTGGAACGCACGCCAGAAATGCTGGCGATGTCCTTCAGGCGCTCGGCCTGGGCCGCAAAGGCACAGGACAGGAGCAGGGTTGCGGCAATCAGCTGCCTCACGTTGAACATGGTCATCCGTACTCAGAAAGGCCAAAGCGGGCTGATGAAGAAGCGGTCCAGCCACCCAGGCTGGCTGGCATCGGCGAACGAGCCAGTACCGGAATAAGTGATGCGCGCGTCGGCCACACGGGTGGACGGCACGGTGTTGTCGGTGGCGATATCGTCGGCACGCACCATGCCGGCAATGCGCACCAGCTCTTCGCCGGTGTTCAGGGTCAGCCACTTCTCGCCGCGCACGGCGATGATGCCGTTGGGCAGTACTTCGGCCACGGTCACGGTAATCGAACCGGTCAGGGTGTTGCCCTGGGTGGCCTTGCTGTCGCCTTTGGTGGCGCGCTCGCCGTTGTAGCCGGCTTCCAGCGACAAATCACCACCGCCGAACGGGTTGTTGGTGTTCGGTGTGCTGCCAAACAGCGAGGTCAGGCCGATGTCGGCCTTGCTGTTCTTCTGGATCTGCGAGCCTGCGTTCTTGCTGGCCGAGGTTTTCTCGTTGAGGGTGATGGTGATGATGTCACCCACCCGGAACGCCTTGCGGTCGCTGTACAGGTTCTGCTCGAAACCGGCCTGGTAGATCGAACCGTTGTTGGCCGCTGCCGGCAATGGGGTGCGCGGCAACACCGGCGCGTAGTACGGGTCGTTGGGCTTGGGCGTCGGCGCGACGCAACCTGCCAGCAACACCGCCCCCCCCAGGGCGAAAACGGACAACAGACGATTCATGACGCTTACCTCACGGGTGCAACGGAGTGACAGGGCTTAGAGCTGCTGGGTTACGAACGACAGCATCTGGTCGGCGGTGGAAATGACCTTGGAGTTCATCTCGTAGGCACGCTGGGTGGTGATCATGTTCACCAGCTCTTCCACGGTGCTGACGTTGGAGTTTTCCAGGGTCTGCTGCTGGGTGGTGCCGAAACCGTTCAAGCCTGGGGTGCCGACTTGTGGCGCACCACTGGCGGCGGTCTCGAGGAACAGGTTGTCGCCGATTGCCTGCAGGCCAGCCGGGTTGATGAAGTCGGCGGTCTGGATGTTGCCGATCACCTGCGCTGCCGGGTTGCCGGCGGTGGTGATCGACACGGTGCCGTCCTGGCCGACGGTGAAGGTCTGCGCATCGTTTGGCACCACGACAGCAGGCTCCAGGGCGTAGCCATTGGCGGTGACGATCTGGCCGTCGGAGTTCAGGTGGAAGGTACCGTCACGGGTGTACGAAACAGTGCCGTCCGGCTGCAGAATCTGGAAGAAACCACGGCCGTTGACCGCCATGTCCAGCGGGTTTTCGGTGGTTTGCAGGCTGCCGGCGACGAAGCTTTTCTGGGTGCCGACAATGCGCACACCGGTACCGACTTGCAGGCCCGAAGGCAGCTCGCTGTCCTGGGTGGACTGGGCACCAGGCTGACGCTTGATCTGGTAGAGCAGGTCGGCGAACTCGGCGCGATCACGTTTGAAGCCGGTGGTCGAGACGTTGGCCAAGTTGTTGGAAATGACCGTCAGGTTGGTGTCCTGGGCGGACAGGCCGGTTTTAGCGACCCAAAGAGCCGGAAGCATGTAAGTTCTCCTCGTGCGCCTGTTTTACGGCACCCGTTCAAAAGTGATTAGCCGATTTGCAAAACCCGAGCCATGGCTTCGTCGCCTTCCTTGGCCGTGTTCATCATCTTGACGTGCAGTTCGAACTGGCGGGACAGCGCCAGCACCGAGGTCATTTCCTCGACAGCATTGACGTTGCTGCCTTCCAGGAAGCCTGCCACCACCCGCACGTTGACGTCGGCATCGGCCGGCTGGCCGGAGGTGGTGTGGATCAGGCCATCCAGGCCCTTCGTCAGGCCTTTGGTGTCCGGGTTGACCAGCTTGATGCGGTCGACCTCGGCCATCACCCGCGGGTCTTCACCCATGGAGCGGATGCTGATGGTGCCGTCGGCGCCCACCTCCACTTTCTGCTCTGGCGGGATGGCGATCGGGCCACCGTTGCCCATCACCGGCATGCCATTGCCGGCACGCAGCACGCCGAGGGCATCGATGTTCAGGCTGCCGGTGCGCACATAAGCCTCGCTGCCGTCCGGTGCCTGCACGGCGATGAACCCCTTGCCGGTCACGGCAACATCCAGGTCACGCCCCGTCTCAACCAACGGACCTTCGCTGAAGTCGGTGGCCGGGCGCTCGGTCATGGCAAAGGCGCGCGCCGGAAAGCTGTCGCCAAACACCGGCATCGAACGGGCCTGCTCCAGGTCACGCTGAAAACCGTTGGTGGAAATGTTCGCCAGGTTGTTGGCGTGGGCCTTCTGCGCCAGCGCGTTCTGGCTGGCACCGGTCATGGCCACATAAAGCAACTTGTCCACAGTATCTCCTCTGCGCGTCGCTGCCGCGCTGTCACTTGGCAGGTTCGAAGCAATAATCGAACCAAGTCTGAAACCGCCTGTTTATGGGGGTTTAAGCGGGGCGAGGGGCAAAAAACGTCAGTTTGTCGGCGGATGTTTGCCGCCTGCGGCAAAGGCTTGTTCAGAAGGTGCGGCAAGCGGCGTTGTTGTAGGGGCCGGAATGGCGCACCCAACCTTCGCCCGGGTTGCTGGCCGAGCACAGGTAGCGGCCGGTGGCCAGGCTTTGCCATTGGTAGAACGGGGCGGGAGCGGCCGAGAGCGGCAAGGCCATGGCCAGGAGAGCTGTGAGCATTAGCCGTTTCATGGAGGGGGAACCTTCGAGAATTTGGGGCCGCGTTGCGGCCCATCGCGACACAAGGCCGCCCCTACAGGTGAACGTGATCTCCTGTAGGAGCGGCCTTGTGTCGCGATGGGCTGCAAAGCAGCCCCAATTACAGACAACACCACACTAACAAGCGACCATCAGGTCATCTGAATGATGGTCTGCATGATGGTGCTTTCGGTGGAAATGGTCTTGGCGTTCGCCTGGTAGTTGCTCTGCGCCTTGATCAGGTTGACCAGCTCACCGGTCAGGTCGACGTTGGAGTCTTCCAGCGCACCGCCAGTGATCTGGCCCAGGGTGCCGGTGTCCGGGGCGCCGATCACCGGCACACCCGAAGCGTAGGACTCTTTCCAGTTGGTGCCGCCAATCGGGGTCAGGCCCTGCAGGTTGGCGAAGTTGGCGATGGCCACCTGGCCGATCACCTTGTCCTGGCCGTTGGTGAAGTTGGCGAACATGTTGCCGCTTTGGTCGATGGTCAGGCCCGACAGCTCACCGGTGGCAAAGCCGTCCTGGCTCTTGGCGGTGGTGGCGGATGCGGCGTTGTACTGGGTGGTGCCAAGCATGTCCAGGTTGACCCCGGCGACGTTGGCGGTAGCGCCGTTGGCACCCCATACACCGGCAGCGTTCTTCTGTGCCGGGATCCAGTTGTCGAGGGTGAAGCTTTTGTTGGCCGCGATGGTCATGCCACCCGCTACCGGGCCCGCGGTCATGGCCGCAGTGTCCAGGGTACCGTCAGATTTGAACGGCAGCTTGTTGGCCAGCGGCGTGGTCGAAGTCGGGTCGGCCGGGTTGCGCCCGTCGATGGTGGTGTACATGGTCCAGGAGTTGCTGGTGGCATCCTTGACGAAGTACTGGTTCAGCTGGTGCGCGTTACCTTGGCTGTCGTACACATCGGTATTGAATGTGTAGTTGTAGGTGCCAGTGTTGGCGGGGTCGAACGGCGTCACGGCCGGTGCAGTGGCGCTGGAATTCAGGTTGACGTTCTCGGAGATTTTTCCGGTCGGGTTCGGCGTCAGGTTCGAGGTGTCGATCTGCAGATCAGTCAACACGCCCTGGGTGATCTTGCCGTTGGCATCCACGGCATAACCTTGCAACTTGGAGCCCGACGCGTTGACCACGTAGCCGTCCTTGTCGCTGTAGAACGCACCGGCACGGGTGTAGATCTTCGAGCCGTTGTCGCTCATCACGAAGAAGCCGTTGCCATCGATGGCCATGTCCAGCGCCTGGCCGGTGCCGTTGATGTTGCCAGGGGTGAACAACTGCGACACAGCCGCCGTCTTCACACCCGTGCCGACGGTGTTCTTGCCGGCACTGGTACCGCGAATGGAGTTGGAGTACTGGTCGGCGAACTCGGCGCGCGACGACTTGAAGCCGGTGGTGGCGACGTTGGCAATGTTGTTGCCGGTAACGTTCAGGGCCTTGTTCGCTGCATAGAGGCCGCTAAGGCCGATATTGAAAGACATGTGTAACTCCTGTCGTTTTGCTCAGGCCCTAGATGCCGATGCTTTGGATTTTGGAAAGCGCAACACTGCCCAGCCCAGCCAGGTTGAGTGTCATCTCCGAACCGTTGGTACCCATGGTCACACTGGTCACCGAGGCCGGCAGGTTGGTGGTCATGGCCGTGGCCTTGCCGTCGATCGAAGCGGTAGCCTTGAAGGTGTAGGTACCTGCTGCCGCTACTTCGCCGTCATCGTTCTTGCCATCCCAGGTAAAGTCGATCTTGCCGGCTTTCTGAGTACCCAGGTCGATGGTGCGAACCAGCTTGTCATCCTTGTCGTAGATACCCACCGAGGTGGCGGTACTGGACGAGGTGAGGTTGACCGTGCCTTTCAAATCCTTGCTGGTGTCGACCACCGCCTTGTCGGTCTGGACAATCACATTGCGCCCGACCAGTGACGACGCCTGCAGCGCCTGGGAAGACTGCAGCCCCGCCGCGATATAGGTCACCGAGTCATTGAGCGACTGCATGCTCTCAAGGCTACTGAACTGCGCCAACTGCGCCACGAACTCGCCGTTTTCCTGTGGGTCGAGCGGGTTCTGGTTCTTCATCTGGGTAACCAGCAACTGCAGGAAGGCATCTTTGCCCAGTGCACTGCCGGCAGCGCCGGTGTTGCTGTTGTTCTTTGACGCCTGCTTCTGCAGTGAGGTCAGGTACGCACTGTTGACGTCAGAGGTGGAATTGGTGGTGGTCATGTCGGCTTCCTATCACTGCCCCAGGGTCAGGACTTTCTGCATCATGCTCTTGGCCGTGTTCATCAGCTCGGCGTTGGTCTGGAACGCGCGGCTGGCGGAGATCATGTCAGCCATCTCCTCGACCACATTGACGTTCGGGTAGTAGACGTAGCCATCCTTGTTCGCCGCCGGGTGGTTAGGCTCGTAGCGCGCCTCCAGGGTGCTCTGGTCTTCGACGATGCCTTTTACCTGCACGCCCTGCCCTGCTTCGCCCTGGTCTTCGAACAGCGATTGGCTGCCGCCAGCCTGTGCGTTCTGGAAGGTGGTGGCGAACACCGGGTGGCGAGCGCGATAGGTCTGGTCGATGCTCGAAGACACGGTCTCGGCGTTGGCAATGTTGGACGCGACGGTGTTCAGGCGCGTGTTCTGCGCGCTCATGCCGCTACCGGCAATGTTGAAGACACTGGAAAGGGACATGGTCATTCTCCCCGCAGGGCGGATACCAGCCCTTTGAATTTACTGTTGAGCAAAGTGAAGCTGGCCTGGAAGCCAATGGCGTTTTCGGTGTAGTTCGATTGCTCGATCTGCGCGTCCACGGTGTTCTGGTCGATCGACGGCTGCAGCGGCGTGCGGTACTTGAGGGTTTCATCCGCCATGGCCAGGCCATCAGCCTCGATGTGCCGGCTGTTGGTACGGTCAAGGCTGAAGCGGCCGCCGCTCTGCTGCTTGTCGCTTTCGGCGGCGAGCACCGAGGCGAAGTCCATGTCACGCGCCTTGTAGTTGGGCGTATCGGCGTTGGCGATGTTGTTGGCCAGCACTTCGGCGCGCTGGGCGCGGAAGCCCAGGGCCTTTTCGTGAATACCAAGCGCCTTGTCGAAGCTGATGCTCATGTCGGGGAAACCTTCGAAGGTTGACCGGAATTTCGTTGAGCAAGGTATAGCAAGGGCTGTGCCAACCCTTGAAAAGCCAGAGAATACGGGGCTGCGAGATGAAGTACTGTCAAGGTGATGCCAGAAAAGCGGCAAAGGCCTTCCGCCTAGGGCGGCGAAAGCGGCAATTGCCGGGCGGCAAAAGCGGCAAAACAAAAAATTGACGTCAGTGTTTGGCGATGTAGGTGTGGTGCCTGGGAGATCGAGCGCCACCACACCCCTCAAGACAGACCCTACTTGGCCTGGTAGATGATGCCCGGGCTGCATTGGACCATCTGGTAGTGGTCCGGCAAGCCATTGAGCGCCTCCGAGGCGCCGAGGAACAGGTAGCCACCCGGCTTCAAGGTACTGTGAATGCGCAGCAGGATGTCCCGCTTCACCTGCGCCGAGAAGTAGATCAACACGTTGCGACAGAACACGATGTCGAACTTGCCCAGGCTGGCATAGCTGTCCAGCAGGTTGAACGAGCGGAACTCGACGCGGCTGCGAATCGCCGGCTTGACCGCCCAGCGCCCAGGCCCCTTGGGGTCGAAATAGCGCTGCAGGCGCTCCTGGGACAAGCCGCGGGCAATCGCCAGGCTGTCGTACTCACCCGTCTTGCAATTGTTCAGCATGGTGCCCGACAGGTCGGTGGCAACAATCTGCGCGCCCATCTTCAGCTGGCCGAGGTTGCTGCGCTCGAACTCGTCGATGGCCATGGAGATGGAGTACGGCTCCTGCCCCGACGAACAGGCCGCCGACCACATGCGCAGGCGCTGGCCAGGGTTGTTGCGGATGAACTCGGGGATCACCTTGTTCTTCAGCACTTCGAACGGGTAGGTATCGCGAAACCACAGGGTCTCGTTGGTGGTCATGGCATCGACCACCTGCTCGCGCAAACCGCCGCGCGGCTGGGCCTGGATGCGCTGCACCAGCTCGCCCAGGCTCTTGATGCCCTGTTGTTCCATCAGCTTGTTGAGACGGCTGGAAACCAGGTACTGCTTATTCTCGCCCAGCAGGATGCCACAGGCTTTCTCCAGGAAGACCCGGAACTGTTCGAAATCCAAATTACCCGTAGACACTACTGCCGCCTCTTTTCAATCACTGGTGCCGGGGCATGCCCCGGCTGCTTCAATGCGCTGCCTTGATCCGGTCGACCACCCGCTGGGCCAGGTCGTCCGGCTTGAACTTGGCCAGGAAGTCATCGGCACCGACCTTCTTGACCATTGCCTGGTTGAACACCCCAGAAAGCGAAGTATGCAGGCAGATGTGCAATTTTTGCATACGCGGGTCGCTGCGGATCTCCGCCGTGAGCGTATAGCCGTCCATTTCCGGCATTTCAATGTCCGAGATCATCATCAGGAACTCTTCTTCCGGCTTTTTGCCCTCATCCACCAACTGACGCAGGTAGTTCAGAGCCTGACGGCCATCGTTGAGCGCAACCACTTCGACCCCTACGGTCTGCAGGCAGCGGCTGACCTGCTTGCGCGCCACCGACGAATCGTCGACGGTCAGCACCCGCATCAGCACGGCCTTGTCCTGCACCTCGGCATCGATCACCCCAGCCGATACCGACTCGGACGAAGGCGACACTTCAGCCAGCACCTTTTCCACGTCGATGATCTCGACCATGCGGTTGTCCACCCGGGTGACCGCCGTCAGGTAGTGGTCGCGACCGGTCCCCTTGGGTGGCGGATGAATCTCTTCCCAGTTCATGTTGACGATGCGCTCCACCGAGTGCACCAGGAAGCCCTGGGTCTTGGTGTTGTACTCGGTGATGATCACGAAGCTGTTGCGCGCGTCTTCCTGCAGCGGTCGCAACCCGGTGGCCATCGACAAGTCGAGGATCGGGATGGTTGCCCCACGGATATTGGCAACGCCACGCACCACCGGGTGCGCCTTGGGCAGCAGGGTCAGCGCAGGGCATTGCAGCACTTCCCTGACCTTGAATACGTTGATGCCGTATAGCTGTTCGCCATTGAGGCGGAACAGCAGCAATTCCAGGCGATTCTGCCCCACCAGCTGCGTGCGCTGGTTGACCGAATCCATAACACCCGCCATGCCAGACTCCTTTATCTTTCAGCCTTTCGTTGCAACTCAGGTAGCGAGTCGGCACGGGCTTTGCTTTTTTGAGCGTCATGCACACGAAAACGACATTTTTCCGACGATTGACGCGCCTGCTGACTGGCTCGCTGGCCACCCTGTGTCTGCTGGTGCCCGGCGTTCGCACGGTGGCGGACGCGTTTACCTTGCCTGAACAGCTTATCGGTGTCACCCAAGGGTTTCTTGAATTCACCGTCGAAGACTATCTGGCCACCACCCAGACCGCCGGCCGCTATGAAATCCAGGTCAACCCACTGGACCCGCGCCTGCGCATGCCGCTGTGCAGTCAGCAGCTGGACGTCTCACTGGAAAGCCCGGCTCAGCCGCTTGGCCGCGTGACAGTGCGGGTGCGCTGCGATGGCGCGGCGCCGTGGACGGTGTTCGTCCCCGCCACCGTGCGGCTGTTCCGCGACGTGGTGGTGGTTACCCGCCCGCTCAAGCGCGACAACACGGTGGGCGAAGGTGACGTGGCCCTGCGCGAGCGGGATGTCGGCACCCTGGGCCAGGGCTTTCTGACCGAGCTGGACCAGGCGGTGGGCATGAAAATGCTACGCCCCACGGTGATCGACCAGGTGCTCACCCCGCAACACCTGGAACAGGCCGAGGTGGTACGCAAGGGAGATCAAGTGGTGATCATTGCCCGCAGTGGCAGCCTGAGCGTGCGCATGCCGGGTGAGGCCCTGAGCAAGGGCGGCCTGAGCGAGCAGATACGGGTACGCAACCTCAACTCCAAGCGAGTGGTGAAGGCCAGGGTGACCGGCCCCGGCCAGGTCGAGGTCAGTATGTAGGCCGGCCACCAGATTAGGCTGGCAGTGAGGAACCGCTTTTCCTAAACTGTGTCAGAACACGGGTTCGCGAGCTTGCTGACAGGCGGCGATGCATTTGTGCCTAAAGTTTCTATCGGGTTGGCCGAAAACAAGGCAAGCGTCCAAATACCCAGAGGTTTCTGATCATGGTCATCGACTTCAGTCGTTTGAATAACTCTCCGTCCGTCACGGGCGGCGTGCGCGGCAACACCGCGTCCGGCAGCGCCGAAAAACCGGCAGCCAGTCAGGAAGCGGCAAGCGCCACCAGCACCAGCGGAGAAGCGGTACACCTCAGCCAAGAGGCACAGCAGTTGCAGAAGATCAGCGACAAGCTGCGCGACGAGCCGGTGGTCAACAGCGCCCGTGTGGCCCAGTTGAAACAGGCGATCGCCGACGGCAGCTACCAGGTCGATGCCGGCCGGGTCGCCAGCAAACTGCTCGATTTCGAAGCCCAGCGCTGACCGTACGGCGCGCTGACTTCACGGACGCTAGAAAAGCCAAGAGTTAGCCATGCACGACACCACCTTGCTGCAACTGATCGAAGATGACATTGCCCCGATGCAGGAACTGCTCGACCTTCTGCACAAGGAGGCGATCGCCCTGCATGGCCGCGACATGCCGCTACTGGAGCAAATCCTGGCGCGCAAGCAGTCGTTGATCATCTTGCTCGAGCAGCACGGCCAGCGCCGCAGCCAATTGCTCGGGAGCCTGGGCCTGAGTGCCGATCGCAGCGGTGTGCAGGCGGTAGCCGCGCAGTCGCCGCATGGCGATGTGATGCTGCAGCGCCTCGACATGCTGTCGCAACTGATGGACGACTGCCAACAGGTCAACCAGACCAATGGCCGGATCATCCAGGTGCAGCAACACGTCACCAACAACCAGGTCAGGATCCTCATGGGCGGCGATTCGCCCTCGCTCTACGACAGCCGCGGCAGCACCTCGCCGCTGGCCAAGCCGCGCGCCCTCAGCCAAGTGTGATTTTTCTATCAAGGCACGGAACATACTGGCAAAATGCCGTTACTTGCGTGTGTCGCTTTTGCCTGGAGAACGATAAGCCGTGTTCAATGAATCCGATGCCCCGCAACCACCAAAGGTGCTGAGCACCCCCTTGGAAATTGCGGCCAACTTGCGGCAGTTGCAGGAAAGCCACGACCCTCTGATCATCACCTTCCACGACCGCAGCCAGCGTTTCCAGAGCTACGTGGTACACGTGGACCGAGAAAGCAACACCCTGGCACTGGACGAGATGATCCCCCGTGACGGCGAGAAGTTCATCGAAAACGGCGAGCACTTTCGCGTCGAAGGCTTCCACGATGGCGTGCGCATCGCCTGGGAATGCGACCACGAGCTGAAGATCAGCGAAGTCAACGGCCACCGCTGCTACAGCGGCGCCCTGCCGCAAGAGATGACCTACCACCAGCGCCGCAACGCCTTCCGTGCCGCGCTGAAACTGTCGCAGCTGGTCGATATCATCCTCGATGGTGCCCACCTCAAGGGCAACGGCGCCCTGCGCGGCAAGCTGCTGGATATTTCGGCCACCGGCTGCAAACTGCGCTTCGAAGGCAATGTCGAAGACCGCCTGCAACTGGGCCAGGTGTATGAGCGCTTCAAGGCGGGCAATCCGCTCGGCCTGGTGGACACCATGGTCGAGCTGCGTCACCTGCACTATGAAGAGCGCATCAACACCACTTTTGCCGGCGTGCGTTTCCATAACCTGAGCGGGCAGGCACAGCGCAAGATCGAGAGCTTTGTGTACCAGCTGCAGCGTGAGGCGCGGCGGTTCGACAAAGACGACTATTGATCGTCGGCTGATTGCAAAAACGCCACCTGTCGAGGTGGCGTTTTCATTTGTGGTCCTCCTGTGCCGACCCTTTCGCGGGTTTAGCCGCAAAGGGCCGGCACAAGCTTAAACGGACTTGCTGACCTCCCCTTCCGGCGCAGCCGCTTGTTGCTCGGCGGTCTTCTCTTCCTCCTCGGTATCCTCCGCCGCCACCGGTGCCTGCATCACGTCCTGCACAGTCTGCTCATCCACCCGTGGGTCCAACGCTGCCGACAGCGGTGAGCCGGCCGCCGGCATGGCCACGTGACCCAGCGGTGCGTCCTGCACCTGATGCAGGCCGGTAACCGCTTTCGGTCGGATGCGCCACACCAGCACCAGCGCAAAGAACACGAAGAAGGCATACAGCATCTGCGCGCCCAGCATCTTCATCAGCACACCCGCCGCCAGCGGCCCGATGCACGCGCCCACGCCATAGGTCACCAACAGCATGGCCGTCAGCGACACCCGCCGCTCGCTCTCCACGTGGTCGTTGGAAAACGCCACAGCCAGCGGATACAGGCAGAACTGCAGCAACGAAATCAGGAAGCCGATACCGAACAGCAGCTCCAGCGGCACACTGGGCAGTATCGTCAATGGCGCAGCGGCCAGCGCCAGGCCTATTGCCACGCTACGGATCAGCACTGCCCGGTCGTAACGGTCAGACAACCATCCCAGCGGCCACTGCACCAGCAGGCCGGCAAAAATGCAGCTACCCATGAACAGACCAATCTGCTCGGTCGTCATCCCTTGGCTTGAGGCATACAAAGGCGCCAAGCCGTAGAACGAACCCACGATCAACCCGGAACCGAGCACCGTACTGAGCGACTGCGGCACACGCTTGATGAAGAACTTCGGCTCCATCGGGGCCGGGCGCAAGGGCGCCGGGTGAATGCGCCGGGTCATCGCCACCGGCACCAGGCACAGGGCAAAGCACATCGCTACCAGCATCAGCAGCTCAGGGCCGAGCTGCGGGTGGACCACCAGAATAAGCTGGCCCAGGACCAGGCCCAGGTACGAAGCGATCATGTAGCCGCTGAACACCGCGCCGCGGTGTTTCACATCGGCCTGCTCGTTGAGCCAGCTCTCGATGACCATGTACTGGCACATCATGCCCAAGCCCACGATCATGCGCAGCCCCACCCAGGCCGGCAGCCAGTTGGTCAGGCCATGACCGAGCACTGCGGCGCCGACAATACCGGCGCAGGTGGCATAGGCGCGTATATGCCCTACCCGGCCGATCAGCCGGTGGCCGACTTTGCCGCCAACCGCCAGGCCAAAGTAGTTGGCCGCCATCAACGCACCCACCCACAGGCTGTCGACATGGTCGGCAGCCAGGCGCAGGGCCAGGTAGGTACTGAGCAGGCCCGAGCCGATCAACATCATCAGCGCGGCGAAATACAACGACTGAAACGGCTTCCATACATTTCGCATACGTACCGAGAAGCTCCCTGGTCAGGTGGCGGTAGGTGCTAGCAGCATAAGGGCAAATGCCGGTCAGTGCAGGCCCCCGCCAGCAAAATGCCGCGGCGAGGACGTGTCCGATGCAGGTCGTGTCGCGATCAGGCCTGTGCCGCCAGCACCCGGCGCTCCCACGGGGTGATCTCATCGTAGAAATCGGTCAGTTCCAGGGTCTTGCTGGCGATGTAGCCTTCGATGAACTCGCTGCCGAACAGTTCCCGTGCCAGTGTGCTGCGCTTGAGCCTTTCAAGGGCTGCATGCAGGGTACACGGCAGGCTCAGGTGCTCGGGCACTTCGAACTCGCCCTGGCTGGCGGGCGACGGCTGCAGGCGCTGCTCGATGCCGTGCAGCCCGGCGGCCAGGCTGGCGGCGATGGCCAGGTAGGGGTTGGCGTCGGCACCGGGTAAACGGTTTTCGACCCTTCGCGCTGCCGGCGCACTGGCCGGAATGCGCAAACCGGCGGCACGGTTGTCCTCGGACCAGCAGGCATTGTTCGGCGAGGCATAGGGGTGGCACAGGCGCTGATAGGAATTGACGTTGGGGGCGAACAGCGCGGTGAAATCGGCCATGCACGCCTGCAAACCGCCGATGAAGTGGTAGAAGGTATCGGTCGGCAGGCCCTGCTCGTCGCTGAACACATTACGCCCGCTGCTGGCCTCGACCAGGCTCTGGTGGATATGCATGGAACTGCCAGGCGTACGCGCCAACGGCTTGGCCATGCACACCACGGTCAGCCCATGCTTGAGCGCCACTTCCTTGAGCAGGTGCTTGAACAGGAACGTCTGGTCGGCCAGCAGCAGCGGGTCGCCATGCAGCAAGTTGATCTCGAACTGGCTGACGCCCATTTCGTGCATGAAGGTGTCGCGCGGCAGGCCGAGCGCGGCCATGCACTGGTACACCTCTTTGAAGAACGGGCGCAGGCCGTTGTTGGAGCTGACACTGAACGCTGAATGGCCCAGCTCGCGGCGGCCGTCGGTGCCCAGCGGTGGCTGGAACGGCTGCTGCGGGTCACTGTTGGGGGCAAACACGAAGAACTCAAGCTCGGTCGCCACTACCGGTGCCAGACCCAACGCTGCGTAGCGGGCGATCACGGCCTTCAACTGGCCCCGGGTGGACAGTGCCGAGGGCCGGCCATCCAGTTCATTGGCATCGCAGATGGCCAGGGCGCGACCGTCATCGCTCCAGGGCAAGCGATGAACCTGGCTGGGTTCGGCTACCAACGCCAGGTCGCCGTCGTCACTGCCGTAGAATTTCGCCGGCGGGTAGCCGCCCATGATGCATTGCAGCAGCACCCCACGGGCCATCTGCAGGCGGCGGCCTTCAAGAAAGCCTTCGGCGGTCATCACCTTGCCGCGTGGGACGCCGTTGAGGTCGGGGGTGACGCATTCGATTTCATCGATGCCCTGGAGCTGAGCGATGCTCATGACGCTTGTCCTTGTTGTTGTAGGCTGACAACAACATAGGCTGGGGGTGTTTAAAATATCAAGCAGCCTCTCGAACGCCTGGGGCCTCTTCTATTCGCGCAAGGTCATGCCATTGGCCGGCAACGGCAAGGCCGTCTTGTAGCGCACCTGTTTCAAGGCAAAACTCGAGCGGATATTTGCCACCCCCGGCAACCGGGTCAGGTAGTCGAGAAAGCGCTCCAGCGCCTGGATACTCGGCAACAGCACCCGTAGCAGGTAATCCGGGTCCCCGGTCATCAGGTAGCACTCCATCACCTCGGGCCGTTCGGCAATTTCTTCCTCGAAGCGGTGCAACGACTGCTCTACCTGTTTTTCCAGGCTGACATGGATGAACACATTCACATCCAGCCCCAACGCCTCGGGCGACAACAAGGTCACCTGCTGGCGGATCACCCCCAGTTCTTCCATGGCCCGCACCCGGTTGAAACAGGGCGTGGGCGACAGGTTGACCGAGCGTGCCAGCTCGGCGTTGGTGATGCGGGCGTTTTCCTGCAGGCTGTTGAGAATGCCGATATCGGTACGATCGAGTTTGCGCATGAGACAAAATCACCGGTTTTTTGTGTTTATGCGGAATGTTTATCTGCCCCGCTCGGCAAAGGCAACCAACTTGAGAGAAAAATTCTCCCGCCGGGCCACTAACATGTAGATGACGCTGACCTACCAGTCACAAGCCGGTATTCAGCGGCGGCCGCTTCAGAGCTCACAAAAACAAATACCCGAGCGAGCGTAAAAAGCATGAACGAGTACGCCCCCCTGCGTTTGCATGTGCCCGAGCCCACCGGCCGGCCAGGCTGCCAGACCGATTTTTCCTACCTGCGCCTCAACGATGCAGGTCAAGCCCGTAAACCCCCTGTCGATGTCGACGCTGCCGACACTGCCGACCTGTCCTACAGCCTGGTCCGCGTGCTTGACGAGCACGGCGACGCGCAAGGCCCGTGGGCCGAAGACATCGACCCGCAAATTCTCCGCCAAGGCATGCGCGCCATGCTCAAGACGCGGATCTTCGACAGCCGCATGGTGGTTGCCCAACGGCAGAAGAAGATGTCCTTCTACATGCAGAGCCTGGGCGAAGAAGCCATCGGCAGCGGCCAGGCGTTGGCGCTGAACCGCACCGACATGTGCTTCCCGACCTACCGCCAGCAAAGCATCCTTATGGCCCGTGACGTGTCGCTGGTCGAGATGATCTGCCAACTGCTGTCCAACGAGCGCGACCCGCTCAAGGGCCGACAGCTGCCGATCATGTACTCGGTACGCGAAGCCGGCTTCTTCACCATCAGCGGCAACCTGGCCACTCAGTTCGTGCAGGCGGTCGGCTGGGCCATGGCGTCGGCGATCAAAGGCGATACCAAGATCGCTTCGGCCTGGATCGGCGACGGCGCCACCGCCGAATCGGACTTCCACACTGCCCTCACCTTTGCCCACGTGTACCGCGCCCCGGTGATTCTCAACGTGGTCAACAACCAGTGGGCCATTTCTACCTTCCAGGCCATCGCCGGTGGCGAGTCGACTACCTTTGCCGGCCGTGGCGTGGGTTGTGGTATCGCTTCGCTGCGGGTTGACGGCAACGACTTCGTCGCCGTGTACGCCGCCTCGCGCTGGGCTGCCGAGCGCGCTCGTCGCGGCCTGGGCCCAAGCCTGATCGAGTGGGTCACCTACCGCGCCGGCCCGCACTCGACCTCGGACGATCCGTCCAAGTACCGCCCTGCCGATGACTGGAGCCACTTCCCGCTGGGCGACCCGATCGCCCGCCTGAAGCAGCACCTGATCAAGATCGGCCACTGGTCCGAGGAAGAACACCAGGCCACCACGGCCGAGTTCGAAGCGGCGGTGATTGCCGCGCAGAAAGAAGCCGAGCAGTACGGCACCCTGGCCAACGGTCACATCCCGAGCGCCGCCTCGATGTTCGAGGACGTGTACAAGGAGATGCCCGACCACCTGCGCCGTCAACGCCAGGAACTGGGGGTTTGAGATGAACGACCACAACAACAGCATCAACCCGGAAACCGCCATGGCCACCACTACCATGACCATGATCCAGGCCCTGCGCTCGGCCATGGATGTCATGCTTGAGCGCGACGACAATGTGGTCGTGTACGGCCAGGACGTCGGTTACTTCGGCGGCGTGTTCCGCTGCACCGAAGGCCTGCAGACCAAGTACGGCAAGTCGCGCGTGTTCGACGCGCCAATCTCCGAGAGCGGCATCGTCGGCACCGCCGTTGGCATGGGTGCCTACGGTCTGCGCCCGGTCGTGGAGATCCAGTTCGCCGACTACTTCTACCCCGCCTCCGACCAGATCGTCTCCGAGATGGCGCGCCTGCGCTACCGTTCGGCCGGCGAGTTCATCGCCCCGCTGACCTTGCGCATGCCTTGCGGCGGCGGCATCTATGGTGGCCAGACCCACAGCCAGAGCCCGGAAGCGATGTTCACCCAGGTGTGCGGCCTGCGCACCGTCATGCCGTCCAACCCGTATGACGCCAAAGGCCTGCTGATTGCCTCGATCGAATGCGACGACCCGGTGATTTTCCTGGAGCCCAAGCGCCTGTACAACGGCCCGTTCGACGGCCACCACGACCGCCCGGTAACACCCTGGTCGAAGCACCCGCACAGCGCCGTACCCGACGGCTACTACACCGTGCCGCTGGACAAGGCCGCCATTACCCGCCCTGGCAATGACGTGACCGTGCTCACCTATGGCACCACGGTATACGTGGCCCAGGTGGCCGCCGAAGAAAGCGGCGTCGATGCCGAAGTGATCGACCTGCGCAGCCTGTGGCCGCTGGACCTGGACACCATCGTCGAGTCGGTGAAAAAGACCGGCCGCTGCGTGGTGGTGCACGAAGCGACCCGCACCTGCGGCTTCGGTGCCGAACTGGTGTCGCTGGTGCAGGAGCACTGCTTCCACCACCTGGAGGCGCCGATCGAACGCGTCACAGGTTGGGACACCCCCTACCCTCACGCACAGGAGTGGGCTTACTTCCCAGGGCCTTCGCGGGTAGGTGCGGCATTGAAAAAGGTCATGGAGGTCTGAATGGGCACGCACGTCATCAAGATGCCGGACATTGGCGAAGGCATCGCGCAGGTCGAGTTGGTGGAATGGTTCGTCAAGGTCGGTGACATCATCGCCGAGGACCAGGTGGTGGCCGACGTCATGACCGACAAGGCCACCGTGGAAATTCCTTCGCCGGTCAGTGGCAAGGTGCTGGCCCTGGGTGGCCAGCCCGGTGAAGTGATGGCGGTCGGTAGCGAACTGATCCGCATCGAAGTGGAAGGCAGCGGCAACCATGTGGATACGCCACAGGCCAAGCCGGTAGACACGCCATCGGCCCCAGTGGCCGCCAAACCAGAACCGCAGAAAGAGATGAAACCCGCCGCGTACCAGGCGCCCGCCCAGCACGAAGCCGCACCCATCGTGCCGCGCCAGCCAGGCGATAAACCGCTGGCCTCGCCGGCCGTGCGCAAACGCGCCTTGGATGCCGGTATCGAACTGCGTTACGTGCATGGCAGCGGCCCGGCCGGGCGCATCCTGCACGAAGACCTCGACGCCTTCATGAGCAAGCCACAGCGTGCTGCCGGGCAAGCGCCGAGTGGCTATGCCAAGCGCAGCGACAGCGAGCAGGTGCCGGTGATCGGCCTGCGCCGCAAGATCGCCCAGCGCATGCAGGACGCCAAGCGCCGGGTCGCGCATTTCAGCTATGTGGAAGAAATCGACGTCACCTCCCTGGAAGCCCTGCGCCAGCAACTCAACAGCAAGCATGGCGATAGCCGAGGCAAGCTGACCCTGCTGCCGTTCCTGGTACGCGCCCTGGTCGTGGCACTGCGTGACTTCCCGCAGATCAACGCCACCTACGACGACGAAGCACAGATCATCACCCGCCATGGCGCGGTGCATGTGGGCATCGCCACCCAAGGTGACAACGGCCTGATGGTGCCGGTGCTGCGCCATGCCGAAGCGGGCAGCCTGTGGGCCAATGCTGGCGAGATTTCGCGCCTGGCCAACGCTGCGCGCAACAACAAGGCCAGCCGTGATGAGCTGTCCGGCTCGACCATCACCCTGACCAGCCTCGGCGCCTTGGGCGGTATCGTCAGCACCCCCGTGGTCAACACCCCGGAAGTGGCCATCGTCGGCGTCAACCGCATGGTCGAGCGACCAGTGGTGATCGACGGCCAGATCGTCGTGCGCAAGATGATGAACCTGTCCAGCTCGTTCGATCACCGCGTGGTCGATGGCATGGACGCCGCACTGTTCATCCAGGCCGTGCGTGGCCTGCTCGAACAACCCGCCTGCCTGTTCGTGGAGTGAACATGAACCCGACCCTTCAAACGACCCTGTTGATCATCGGCGGCGGCCCTGGCGGTTATGTAGCGGCTATCCGCGCCGGACAACTGGGCATTCCCACCGTGCTGGTGGAGGGCCAGGCACTGGGCGGCACCTGCCTGAACATTGGCTGCATCCCCTCCAAGGCGCTGATCCACGTGGCCGAGCAGTTCCACCAGGCATCGCGCTTCACCGAGCCATCGCCACTGGGCATCAGCGTGGCTTCACCACGCCTGGACATCGGCCAGAGCGTGGCCTGGAAGGACGGCATCGTCGACCGCCTGACCAGCGGTGTTGCTGCCCTGTTGAAAAAGCACGGGGTGAAAGTGGTGCACGGCTGGGCCAAGGTGCTCGACGGCAAGCAGGTCGAGGTCGATGGCCAGCGCATCCAGTGCGAACACCTGTTGCTGGCCACTGGCTCCAGCAGTGTCGAACTGCCGATGCTGCCGCTGGGTGGCCCGGTGATTTCCTCGACTGAAGCCTTGGCACCGAAAGCCCTGCCGCAACACCTGGTGGTGGTGGGCGGTGGCTATATCGGCCTGGAGCTAGGCATCGCCTACCGCAAGCTGGGCGCGCAGGTAAGCGTGGTGGAAGCGCGTGAGCGCATCCTGCCAACCTACGACAGCGAACTCACCGCCCCGGTGGCCGAGTCGCTGAAGAAGCTGGGCATCGCCCTGCACCTGGGCCACAGCGTCGAAGGCTACGAAAATGGTTGCCTGCTGGCCAACGACGGCAAGGGCGGGCAACTGCGCCTGGAAGCCGACCAGGTGCTGGTAGCCGTGGGCCGTCGGCCCCGTACCCAAGGTTTCAACCTGGAATGCCTGGCGCTGAAAATGAACGGTGCCGCCATCGCCATCGACGAGCGCTGCCAAACCAGCATGCACAACGTCTGGGCGATCGGCGACGTGGCTGGCGAGCCGATGCTTGCGCACCGGGCCATGGCCCAGGGCGAAATGGTCGCCGAAATCATCGCCGGCAAGGCCCGCCGCTTCGAACCGGCTGCGATTGCCGCCGTGTGCTTCACCGACCCGGAAGTGGTGGTGGTCGGTAAAACCCCGGAGCAGGCCAGCCAGCAAGGCCTGGACTGCATCGTCGCGCAGTTCCCGTTCGCCGCCAACGGCCGGGCCATGAGCCTGGAAGCGAAAAGCGGTTTCGTGCGCGTGGTGGCGCGGCGTGACAACCACTTGATCCTGGGCTGGCAGGCGGTTGGCGTGGCGGTTTCCGAATTGTCCACAGCGTTTGCCCAATCACTGGAAATGGGCGCCTGCCTGGAAGATGTAGCGGGCACCATCCATGCCCACCCGACGCTGGGTGAAGCGGTACAGGAAGCCGCCCTGCGCGCCCTGGGCCACGCACTGCATATCTGACACTGAAGCGGCCGAGGCCGAATTGGCCCGCTGCGCCGTGAGGCGCAGCGGGTCCTTTTTATGCCTGAAGCGGCCCAATCACTCGGCAATCGCGTTCTTGCCAGCATCTTTGGCCCGGTAAAGCGCCTTGTCTGCCCGCGCCAGCAGCGCGTGCTGGTCTTCCCCTTCCCGCCATTGCACCACGCCATAGCTCATGGTCAGCCGACAATCGCCCACCGGTTCCAGCTGCTCCATCGCCTGGCGCAAGCGCGCCGCCACCTCCAGCGCCTCCCCGAGCATGGTCTGCGGCAGCACGATGACGAACTCGTCGCCGCCCCAACGCGCCAGCAGGTCCAATTCGCGCAAGCAGGTGTGCAGGTTTTCGGCCACCCGGACCAGCGCCGCATCGCCACGGGCGTGACCGTAGCGGTCGTTGATGGGCTTGAAATCATCCATGTCCATGGCGATCAGCGACAACGGCTGGCGGAAGCGCTGGGCGCGTTCGCACTCCAACTGCAACGCTTTCTCCAGCCGATAGCGGTTGGCGACCCGGGTCAACGCATCACGTTCGGCCAGTTCACGGTTTTCGTCCAGTTGCCGCTGCAACTGATGGTTCACCCAGGACAGCTCACGGGTGCGTTCGGCCACCTGGTATTCCAGCGACTGGTTCTTCTGCTCCAGCTCTGCCACCAGGCGCTTGCCGGCGTCGATGTTGCGGTGTGCACCAAGCATGCGCGCCACCGAGCCGTCTTCGTTATGCGCGATGATATAGCCGCTGTCTTCGATCCAGATGTAGCTGCCATCCTGGCAACGGCAACGGTATTCGATGAGGTAGCGCTCGTTGCGCTGATTGATGTAGGCCTCGAAATGCGCCATTACCCGTGTGTAGTCTTCGGGATGGATCACGCTTTCCCAGGTAAAAACCGAGTTGGCCATGGAGTGGCTGGCATAACCGAGCATGGTGTACCAGCCTGGATTGCGATAAACGTAACCGGTGTTGGCATTCCAGTCCCAGATGCCATCGCTGATCAACTCGAACAAAGTGTGCAACTGCTGTTCACTGAAGCCGGCTGGTGCCGGCCTGGTTTCCTGATTCATGGACGCTCTCCCTGATGCCCAGCAACTGCGCTCCGTTCAAGGGGCTGCCGACAGTGGTGGTAATTGCCGCAGGCGGCAAGATCATGCCTGTGACGGGCAAGCATATGCCCACCGTGCCGCGACCGGAATAGCACCAACGCGCTATTTGCATGGCGGGGATAGGTGGCATGGCAATTGCCCTTCCCTGCTGCCTATGACATTTCCAAGGAGGAATTCATGACTATCGTAATCAACGACCTCGGCTGGCAGGCCGCGCTCCATCAGCAACAGCGCACCGGCATGGACCAGGCCGCGGCCGACGTGCCGCAGTTCCGTCTACCAGTGGTCGCCAACAGCGCCACCGCGCAGCAGAGCCGCCAGGGCAATACCTCGCAGCAGGATGCCGAGGATGCCCGCGAGGAGGCCTTTGCCAAGCTCAAGGTGCAGTTGCAGAACCCTGGCAACGATCCTGGCCAGCCTGCTGAAATGGGTACGCAACAAACCAGCAGCGCCAGGCAGGACTTCCAGGATCTCATGTCCAAATCGCCTGCCGAGATGATCAAGGAAAAGCTGCTGCGCGAATTGGGCTTGACCGAGGACGAGTACAACGCCCTGCCACCTGAGAAGAAGGAACTGGTCGACCAGCAGATTGCCCAGCGCATGAAGGACGATATCGAGGCCAAGGCCCTGGCGAAGACCAATACTCAGTCAACCGGTGAGGACGAGAACGCACTGGCGGCCCGCCAGGTGTAAGCCCTACGGCGGTCGGTATGGCTGGCAGGGCGTTTCGTATAAGATATCCGCACTGCCTGATTGCTGGAATTTCCCGTGCCGCTGCCGTCTTTCAAAGCTACAGACCTGGGTGCAACACCCTCGATGTCGGAAATCATCGCCAAACACCTGCGCGAGGCGATCATCTCGGGCCAGCTGGCCGAAGGCGAACCCGTGCGCCAGGACGAAGTGGCGCAGGCGTTCAACGTCAGCAAGATCCCGGTGCGCGAGGCCCTGAAGCGCCTTGAGGCTGAAGGCCTGGTGGATTTCCACCGCAACCGTGGTGCATTGGTCACCCGCATCTCGGAACCTGAACTGGCGCAGATGTTCGAGGTACGGGTGTTGCTGGAGGTGAAGGCCATTCGCCTGGCGATCCCCAACATGACCGAACAGCATTTCGCTCGCGCCGAAGCCATTTGCGCGGAGTTCATCGGTGAAGATGACGTTGGCCGCTGGGCCGACCTCAACTGGGCGCTGCACGCTTGCCTGTACGAACCCGCAAGGCGGCCCTATCTGGTGGGCCTGATACGCTCGATCCATGACAAGGTGGAACGCTACCTGCGCATGCAGATGAGCCTGTCGGCGGGCAAGCTGCGCGCCGATCATGAGCACCGCGACATCGTTGCCGCCTGCCGGGCGCGCGATGTAGAGCTGGCGGCGCAACTGATCGAAGAACACATCAACGGGGTGTGCCAGAGCCTGTACGAGCACCTGCCCCACAACTGACTCAACAACCTGCTGCCGCTCGATTCTAAATCTCCCTTCTGGCTTTGTTTTTGCTTATCTAGATATCGTATACGAAATACCATATAAGGAATCAGCGGCATCGATTTGCCAGTGCCGCGCTGCCTACTCCTTCTTCCAATAATTACGTATCGGAGTGCAAAACCATGGCCACACCCTCTTCGGCGGCATCGGTGAATGTCGCAAAAACAGCAGACCAGGCCCCAGCGGGCATCAAGCGTGTGGTAGCTGCGGCCATGGCCGGCGCAGTCGCCGAGTGGTACGAATTTTTCCTTTACGGCACCGCCTCGGCACTGGTCTTCGGCCAGCTGTTCTTCCGCCAGACCGGCAGCGCCATGGATGGGATCATCGCCGCCTTTGCCCTCTATGCCGTAGGTTTCCTCGCCCGCCCCATCGGTGGCCTGGTGTTTGGCCATTACGGTGACAAGGTTGGCCGCAAGCATTTACTGCAAATCAGCCTGATCGTGGTCGGGATAACCACCTTCCTGATGGGCTGCCTGCCCACCTTCGAACGCATCGGCTATGCCGCCCCCATCCTGTTGGTGGTGCTGCGGCTGATCCAGGGCTTTGCCTTTGGCGGCGAATGGGGCGGCGCGGTGCTGCTGGTGTCCGAACACAGCCCGGACAACCGCCGCGGCTTCTGGGCCAGTTGGCCACAAGCGGGGGTGCCGGCCGGCAACCTGATCGCCACCATCATCCTGCTGCTGTTGTCATCCAACCTGAGCGAAGCGCAGTTCCTTGACTGGGGTTGGCGGGTGGCCTTCTGGTTCTCGGCGGTGGTGGTGCTGATCGGCTACTGGATCCGCACCCGGGTCGACGATGCACCGATCTTCAAGGAAGCCCAGGCCAAGCAGCAGAAGCTGGAAAGCCAGCAACTGGGCGTGGTGGAAGTGGTTACCAAGTACTGGCGCGAAGTGCTGATCGGCATTGGCGCGCGCTTTGCGGAAAACATCCTTTACTACACCGTCGTCACCTTCTCCATCACCTACCTGAAACTGGTGGTGCACAAGGACACCTCGCAAATCCTGCTACTGATGTTCGGCGCCCACCTGCTGCACTTCTTCATGATCCCGGCGATGGGTTACCTCTCGGACATCATTGGCCGCAAGCCGGTGTACCTGATCGGTGCCGTACTCACTGCGTTCTGGGGTTTCGTCGGCTTCCCGATGATGGACACCGGCAATGACTGGCTGATCATGGCGGCGATCACCCTTGGCCTGGCCATCGAGTCGATGACCTATGCGCCCTATTCCGCGCTGATGGCCGAACTGTTCCCCACCCACGTGCGCTACACCGCTCTTTCCCTGTGCTACCAGGTCGCGCCAATCCTGGCTGGCTCGCTGGCGCCACTGATCGCCGTGACCTTGCTGAAGGAATACAACAGCTCAACGCCCATCGCCTGGTACCTGGTGGCTGCGGCAGCCATCTCGATCGTGGCCGTAGCGGCAGCCAAGGAGACCCGCGGCAAGTCGCTGCGTGCTGTTGACGAAGAATCCGTGGCCCGCAACGCCAGCCGCTGAACAACCCATAAAAATACACACCTTGAGGTAACGACCATGAGCAATATCTTCACCGGCACCATGCCCGCCCTGATGACCCCGTGCACCGCCGAGCGCAAGCCGGACTTCGACGCCCTGGTGCGCAAAGGCCGCGAACTCATCGAAGCCGGCATGAGCGCCGTGGTGTACTGCGGTTCGATGGGTGACTGGCCACTGTTGACCGAGGCCGAGCGCCAGGAAGGCGTGGCGCGCCTGGTGGCCGCCGGCATCCCGACCATTGTCGGCACCGGCGCGGTGAACACCCGTGAAGCGGTGTCTCATGCCGCCCACGCAGCCAGCGTCGGCGCCGCCGGCCTGATGGTCATCCCCCGCGTGCTCAGCCGCGGCGCTTCGTTGATCGCCCAGAAGCACCACTTCTCGGCCATTCTCGCCGCCGCACCAAAGCTGCCAGCGGTGATCTACAACAGCCCGTACTACGGCTTCGCCACCCGCGCCGACCTGTTCTTCGAGCTGCGCCGCGAGTTCCCCAACCTGATCGGTTTCAAGGAATTCGGCGGTGGCGCCGACCTGCGCTATGCCGCCGAACACATCACCTCCAAGGACGACGATGTGACCTTGATGGTCGGCGTGGATACCCAAGTGGTGCACGGCTTCGTCAACTGCAACGCCACCGGCGCCATCACCGGCATCGGCAACGCCCTGCCGCGTGAAGTGCTGCAGCTGGTGAGCCTGAGCAAGCAGGCGGCCAAGGGCGACGCCCGTGCCCGCCGCCTGGCGCGCGAGCTGGAGGCGGCACTGGCCGTGCTGTCGTCGTTCGATGAAGGTTGCGACCTGGTGCTGTACTACAAGCACCTGATGGTGCTGAACGGCGACACCGAGTACAGCCTGCACTTCAACCAGACCGACGTGCTGACCGATGCCCAGCGCAACTATGCCGAGCAGCAATACGCGCTGTTCCGTAGCTGGTACGCCAGCTGGTCGGCCGAGCAGAACCTGGCCTGA
>NZ_QJRC01000072.1 GCF_013393325.1 Pseudomonas hunanensis | reverse complement strand
ATCGGCCACGTTGACCACGGTAAGACCACTCTGACCGCAGCTCTGACTCGCGTTTGCTCCGAAGTTTTCGGTTCGGCAATCGTTGAGTTCGACAAGATCGACTCGGCTCCGGAAGAAAAAGCGCGCGGTATCACCATCAACACCGCTCACGTTGAGTACAACTCGACCATTCGTCACTACGCTCACGTTGACTGCCCAGGTCACGCTGACTACGTGAAGAACATGATCACCGGTGCTGCCCAGATGGACGGCGCGATCCTGGTTTGCTCGGCCGCCGATGGTCCGATGCCACAAACCCGTGAGCACATCCTGCTGTCCCGTCAGGTTGGCGTTCCGTACATCGTGGTCTTCCTGAACAAGGCTGACCTGGTAGACGACGCTGAGCTGCTGGAACTGGTCGAGATGGAAGTTCGCGACCTGCTGTCCACCTACGACTTCCCAGGTGACGACACTCCGATCATCATCGGTTCCGCTCGTATGGCCCTGGAAGGCAAAGACGACAACGAAATGGGCACTACCGCTGTTAAGAAGCTGGTAGAGACTCTGGACAGCTACATTCCTGAGCCAGTTCGTGCCATCGACCAGCCGTTCCTGATGCCGATCGAAGACGTATTCTCGATCTCGGGTCGTGGTACCGTTGTTACCGGTCGTATCGAGCGTGGTATCGTCCGCGTTCAGGATCCGCTGGAAATCGTTGGTCTGCGTGACACCACCACCACCACCTGCACCGGTGTTGAGATGTTCCGCAAGCTGCTGGACGAAGGTCGTGCTGGCGAGAACTGCGGCGTTCTGCTGCGTGGTACCAAGCGTGACGACGTTGAGCGTGGCCAGGTTCTGGTCAAGCCAGGTTCGGTCAAGCCGCACACCAAGTTCACCGCAGAAGTCTACGTTCTGTCGAAGGAAGAAGGCGGTCGTCACACTCCGTTCTTCAAAGGCTACCGTCCTCAGTTCTACTTCCGTACCACTGACGTGACCGGTAACTGCGAACTGCCGGAAGGCGTTGAAATGGTAATGCCAGGTGACAACATTCAGATGACTGTTACCCTGATCAAGACCATCGCAATGGAAGACGGTCTGCGCTTCGCAATCCGTGAAGGCGGTCGTACCGTCGGCGCCGGCGTTGTGGCCAAAATCATCGAGTAATCACTCGACCGATTGAAAAAACCCCCGCTCAGCGGGGGTTTTTTTTATTGGGTTGACACTAAATGGGGGCGTCTATAGAATCACGCCTCCTTTTAGCGGGCGTAGTGCGTCCGTTGGGAACAGCCTGGAGTCTGAAATCCAATGCAAAATCAGCAAATCCGTATCAGGTTGAAGGCTTTCGACCATCGCCTGATCGACCAATCCACCCAGGAAATCGTGGAAACCGCGAAACGTACTGGTGCACAAGTGCGTGGTCCAATTCCACTGCCTACCCGCAAAGAGCGTTTCACCGTTCTGGTCTCCCCGCACGTCAACAAAGACGCGCGTGACCAGTACGAGATTCGCACTCATAAGCGTGTTCTGGACATCGTCCAGCCAACGGATAAAACCGTTGACGCGCTGATGAAGCTTGATCTGGCGGCAGGTGTGGAAGTACAGATCAGCCTCGGCTAAGACTTCGGTCTAGTCGTGTAACGCTCTGAAATGGGCGGCCATAGCGGGTGAAAGCCCCGTACACTCATGAGGTTTACAACATGACTATTGGTGTAATCGGTCGCAAGTGCGGTATGACCCGCATTTTCACCGAAGAAGGTGTCTCCATTCCGGTCACGGTCATTGAGATCGAGCCGAATCGCGTCACCCAGTTCAAAACTGAAGAAACCGATGGCTACCGTGCAGTGCAAGTCACTGTCGGCGAGCGTCGTGCTTCGCGTGTGACTGCCGCTCAGGCAGGCCACTTCGCCAAGGCCAACGTTGCCGCTGGTCGCGGTGTTTGGGAGTTCCGTCTTGAAGAAGGCGATTTCCAGGCTGGCGATCTGATCAAAGCTGAACTCTTCACTGCAGGCCAGCTGGTTGACGTTACTGGTCAGTCCAAAGGTAAAGGCTTCGCCGGTACCATCAAGCGCTGGAACTTCCGTGGTCAGGACAACACCCACGGTAACTCCGTGTCGCACCGTGTTCCTGGTTCTATCGGCCAGTGCCAGACTCCTGGTCGTGTGTTCAAGGGCAAGAAGATGTCCGGTCACATGGGCGCCGAGCGCGTGACTGTTCAGTCCCTGGAAGTAGTTCGCGTAGACGCTGAACGCAACCTGCTGCTGATCAAGGGTGCCGTACCTGGCGCTACTGGCGGCGACGTGGTTGTACGTCCAGCTGTCAAGGCTCGCGGTTAAGGGGAAACTGACATGCAACTTAATGTAAATGACGCTCAGGCGATCGAAGTTTCCGAACTGACTTTCGGTGGCGAATTCAACGAGACGCTGGTTCACCAAGCAGTCGTGGCCTACATGGCCGGCGGCCGTCAGGGTACCAAGCAGCAGAAGACCCGTTCCGACGTGGCTGGTGGCGGTAAGCGCCCATGGCGTCAGAAGGGTACTGGTCGTGCTCGTGCTGGTACCACTCGTGGTCCGATCTGGCGTGGCGGTGGTGTAACCTTCGCAGCTCGCCCTCAAGATCACTCGCAAAAGCTCAACAAGAAGATGTACCGCGCAGCTCTGCGCTCCATCCTCGCTGAGCTGGTGCGTAGCGACCGTCTGGTCGTGGTTCAGGACTTCGCTGTTGAAGCACCGAAAACCAAAGATCTGCTGAACAAGCTGAACGGCATGGGTCTGAGCGACGTACTGATCGTCTCCGACGCTGTTGATCAGAACCTGTACCTGGCTGCTCGCAACCTGCCGCACGTCGACGTACGTGACGTACAGGGTTCCGACCCGGTCAGTCTGATCGCATACGAGAAAGTGTTGATCACTGTCTCGGCCGTGAAGAAATTCGAGGAGCTGCTGGGATGAACCAGGAACGCGTATTTAAAGTCCTCCTTGGCCCGCACGTTTCCGAGAAGGCTACCGTTCTGGCTGAGAAAAAAGGCCAGTTCGTATTCAAGGTTGCTACCGATGCAACCAAGCTGGAAATCAAGAAAGCTGTCGAAGGCCTGTTCAACGTAAAAGTTGAAAACGTGTCGACTGTTAACGTTCTGGGTAAAACCAAGCGTACCGCACGTGGTCTGGGCAAGCGTAATGACTGGAAGAAGGCGATCGTATCCCTTCAGCCAGGCCAAGATCTCGATTTCAGCAGCAGTGCTGAGTAAGGAAGGGGTGCATCATGGCAATCGTTAAATGCAAACCGACTTCCCCTGGCCGCCGTTTCGTGGTCAAGGTGGTCAACAAGGAGCTGCACAAAGGCGCTCCTCACGCACCGCTGCTCGAGAAGAAATCGAAGTCTGGTGGTCGTAACAACAATGGCCGCATTACCACTCGTCACGTTGGTGGTGGTCATAAGCAGCATTACCGTCTGGTCGACTTCCGTCGCAACGACAAAGATGGCATTCCAGCCACTGTCGAGCGTATCGAATACGATCCAAACCGTACTGCTCACATCGCCCTGCTGTGCTATGCAGACGGTGAGCGTCGCTACATCATCGCCCCTAAAGGCGTGAGCGCTGGCGACCAGCTGATCGCAGGTGCCCTGGCCCCAATCAAGGCCGGTAACTCCCTGCAGCTGCGTAACATCCCAGTAGGTAGCACCATTCACGGCGTCGAACTGAAGCCGGGTAAAGGTGCTCAGATCGCTCGTTCCGCTGGTGCTTCGGCTCAGCTGATCGCTCGTGACGGCGTATACGTGACTCTGCGTCTGCGTTCCGGTGAGATGCGTAAAGTACTGGCTGAATGCCGTGCGACCCTGGGTGAAGTCTCGAACTCCGAGCACAGCCTGCGTTCGCTGGGTAAAGCTGGTGCCAAACGCTGGCGCGGCGTTCGCCCAACCGTTCGTGGCGTTGCCATGAACCCGGTTGACCACCCGCATGGTGGTGGTGAAGGTCGTACCTCCGGTGGTCGTCATCCGGTATCGCCATGGGGCTTCCCAACCAAGGGTGCTAAAACCCGTGGTAATAAGCGTACCGACAACATGATCGTCCGTCGTCGCAAGTAACTAGAGGGATACGACAGTGCCACGTTCTCTGAAAAAAGGTCCTTTTATCGATCTTCACCTGTTGAAGAAGGTCGAAGTGGCGGTGGAGAAGAACGATCGCAAGCCAGTTAAAACCTGGTCGCGTCGCTCGATGATCCTGCCACAAATGGTCGGTCTGACCATCGCGGTTCACAACGGTCGCCAGCATGTTCCAGTTCTCGTGAACGAAGACATGGTCGGCCACAAACTGGGCGAGTTCGCCGGTACCCGCACCTATCGCGGGCACGTGGCTGACAAGAAAGCCAAGCGTTAAGGGGTAAGGAAATGGAAGTAGCCGCTAAGTTGTCGGGCGCTCGCATCTCCGCCCAGAAAGCCCGCTTGGTCGCCGACCAGATCCGCGGGAAGAAGGTGGGCGAAGCGCTCAACCTGTTGGCCTTCAGCAGCAAAAAAGCCGCTGAAATCATGAAGAAAGTCCTCGAGTCGGCCGTTGCCAACGCCGAACACAACGAAGGCGCAGACGTTGATGACCTGAAGGTCTCCACCGTCTTCGTCAACGAAGGGCGTTCGCTGAAGCGCATCATGCCACGTGCCAAAGGCCGTGCTGATCGCATCGTCAAGCGGTCTTGCCATATCACTGTCAAGGTTGCGGACAAGTAACGGAGTCGATCAGATGGGTCAGAAAGTACATCCCACTGGCATTCGCCTGGGAATCGTCAAGGAGCACACCTCCGTCTGGTACGCAGACGGTGCTACTTACGCAGATTACCTGTTGAAGGATCTGAAAACGCGTGAGTACCTCCAAGACAAACTAAAAAGCGCGTCCGTAAGCCGTATCGATATTCATCGTCCGGCTCAAACTGCACGCATCACCATCCACACCGCTCGTCCCGGTATCGTTATCGGTAAGAAAGGTGAAGATGTCGAGAAGCTGCGTCAGGACCTGACCAAGCAGATGGGTGTGCCTGTGCACATCAACATCGAAGAGATCCGCAAGCCGGAACTCGACGCTATGCTGGTTGCGCAGAGCGTAGCTCAGCAGCTGGAACGCCGCGTAATGTTCCGTCGCGCCATGAAGCGCGCAGTACAGAACGCCATGCGTATTGGTGCCAAGGGCATCAAGATCCAGGTGAGCGGTCGTCTCGGCGGTGCTGAGATTGCTCGTACCGAGTGGTATCGCGAAGGTCGTGTGCCTCTGCACACCCTGCGTGCCGATATCGACTACAACACCTACGAAGCTCACACCACTTACGGTGTGATCGGTGTGAAGGTTTGGATCTTCAAAGGCGAAGTTATTGGTGGTCGCCAAGAAGAACTGAAACCACAAGCACCAGCGCCTCGTAAAAAAGCTGCTAAGTAAGGGGTACGCCAAATGTTGCAACCAAAGCGTACAAAATTCCGCAAGCAGATGACTGGCCACAACCGTGGTCTGGCACTGCGCGGTAGCAAAGTCAGCTTCGGCGAATTCGCTCTGAAAGCTGTTGCTCGCGGTCGCCTCACCGCTCGCCAGATCGAGTCCGCACGTCGTGCGCTGACCCGTCACGTTAAACGTGGCGGTAAGATCTGGATCCGTGTGTTCCCGGACAAGCCGATCTCCAAGAAGCCTCTCGAGGTTCGTATGGGTAAAGGTAAGGGCTCCGTGGAATACTGGGTTGCCCAGATTCAGCCAGGCAAAGTCCTGTACGAGATCGAGGGTGTTTCTGAAGAGCTGGCGCGCGAAGCTTTCGCCCTGGCTGCTGCAAAGCTGCCTCTCGCCACCTCCTTTGTTAAGCGGACGGTGATGTGATGAAAGCGAATGAACTTCGTGAAAAATCGGCACAGCAGCTGAACGAGCAACTGCTCGGCTTGCTGCGCGACCAGTTCAATCTGCGTATGCAGAAAGCAACTGGCCAGTTGGGGCAGTCGCACCTGCTCTCGCAAGTTAAGCGTGACATCGCTCGCGTGAAAACTGTGCTCAACCAGCAGGCAGGTAAGTGATCATGGCTGAAGCTGAAAAAACCGTCCGTACGCTGACTGGCCGTGTCGTCAGCGACAAAATGGACAAGACCATCACCGTACTGATCGAGCGTCGCGTAAAGCACCCGATCTACGGTAAATACGTTAAGCGTTCGACTAAGCTGCACGCGCACGACGAATCCAACCAGTGCAAGATCGGCGACAAGGTTTCCATCCGTGAAACCCGTCCGCTGGCCAAGACCAAGTCCTGGGCACTGGTTGAAGTCCTCGAACGCGCTGTTGAAGTCTAAGGGCTAGGGGTCGGAGAAATTTTATGATTCAGACTCAATCCATGCTCGATGTGGCCGATAACAGCGGCGCTCGTCGCGTCATGTGCATCAAGGTGCTCGGCGGTTCGCACCGTCGTTACGCCGGCATCGGTGACATCATCAAGGTTACCGTCAAGGAAGCAATTCCACGCGGTAAGGTCAAAAAAGGCCAAGTGATGACCGCTGTTGTCGTGCGCACCCGTCACGGTGTTCGTCGCGCTGACGGTTCCATCATTCGTTTCGACGGCAACGCTGCTGTTCTGCTGAACAACAAGCAAGAGCCGATCGGCACTCGCATCTTCGGGCCAGTGACCCGTGAACTTCGTACTGAGAAGTTCATGAAGATCGTCTCGCTCGCCCCTGAAGTGCTGTAAGGAGATCCGACATGCAAAAGATTCGTCGTGACGACGAGATCATCGTGATCGCCGGCAAAGACAAAGGTAAGCGCGGTAAGGTGCTGAAGGTTCTCGCTGATGACCGTCTGGTCATCGGTGGTGTGAACCTGGTCAAGCGTCATACCAAGCCTAACCCGATGGCGGGCGTACAGGGCGGTATCGTCGAGAAAGAAGCGCCTCTGCACGCTTCCAACGTTGCCATCTTCAACGGCGAAACCAACAAGGCTGACCGCGTTGGTTTCAAAGTAGAAGACGGTAAAAAAATTCGTGTCTTCAAGTCGACCCAAAAAGCGGTTGATGCTTGAACACTGCTAGGTAGAAGACCATGGCACGACTGAAAGAGATTTACCGGAACGAAATCGCTCCTAAGCTTAAGGAAGAACTTAAGCTGTCGAACGTGATGGAAGTTCCGCGCGTTACCAAGATCACCCTGAACATGGGTCTGGGCGAAGCGATCGGCGACAAGAAAGTCATCGAGCACGCTGTTGCCGACCTGGAAAAGATCACCGGTCAAAAGCCGGTCGTGACTTTCGCTCGCAAATCCATCGCTGGCTTCAAAGTCCGCGAAGGCTGGCCGATCGGCGTCAAGGTGACCCTGCGTAGCGACAAGATGTACGAATTCCTGGACCGCCTGCTGGCGATCTCCCTGCCTCGGGTTCGCGACTTCCGCGGCCTGAATGCCAAGTCCTTCGATGGCCGTGGCAACTACAGCATGGGCGTGAAAGAGCAGATCATCTTCCCGGAAATCGATTACGACAAGATCGATGCTCTGCGCGGTTTGGACATCACCCTGACCACCACTGCTCGTTCGGACGACGAAGGCCGCGCTCTGCTGCGTGCTTTCAAGTTCCCGTTCCGCAACTGATTGGAGTAGGAAAATGGCCAAGAAGAGCATGAAAAACCGCGAGCTGAAGCGTCAGCTCACGGTAGCCAAGTTCGCTAAGAAGCGTGCTGAGCTGAAAGCGACCATCGTCAACGTTAACGCCTCTCCAGAAGAGCGTTTCGCTGCCGTTGTCGCTCTGCAGAAGCAGCCGCGTGATGCCAGCGCTGCGCGCCTGCGCAACCGTTGCCGCCTGACCGGTCGTCCTCACGGTGTATACCGTAAGTTCGGCCTGGGCCGTAACATGCTGCGTCAAGCTGCAATGCGCGGTGACGTACCAGGTCTGGTTAAAGCCTCCTGGTAATCGCTGCAGGCAAGATCCTGGTGGAAGGGGAGCAATCTTCCGACCGCCGGTGACCTTGCCATCAAACAAGCCCCTATATGGGGCTTGTTTCGTTTCTGCCTTGTGTCTAGAATGACCGGCTCACCTGAGCCTGGGTTTTTTGCCCAATCCGCTCGGGTGGTTGTCATAGCCGCAAGGCTAATAATTCTTGTATCAGGAGCATCTAGCCCATGAGTATGCAGGACCCGTTAGCGGACATGCTAACTCGCATCCGTAATGCCCAGATGGCTGAAAAGTCCGTCGTAAGCATGCCTTCCTCTACCCTGAAGGTCGCGGTTGCCAAAGTTCTGAAGGACGAAGGTTACATCGCTGGCTACCAGGTAACTGGTGAGGCCAAGCCTTCCCTGTCGATCGAACTGAAGTACTTCGAAGGCCGTCCGGTCATCGAGGAACTGAAGCGCTCCAGCCGTCCAGGCCTGCGCCAGTACAAGGCCGTCACCGATCTGCCGAAAGTACGTGGCGGTCTGGGCGTGTCTATCGTCTCCACCAACAAAGGTGTGATGACTGATCGCGCTGCGCGCGCTGCCGGTGTCGGCGGCGAAGTTCTGTGCACAGTGTTCTAAGGGGGGATAGACATGTCTCGCGTCGCTAAGAACCCCGTTAAGCTGCCATCCGGTGTCGAAGTCAAATTCGCTGGCCAGCAGCTTTCGGTGAAGGGTGCTAAAGGCACTCTCGAACTGAACGTTCACTCGTCTGTTGAAGTTACCGAAGAGTCTGGTGAGCTGCGTTTCGTCGCTCGCAATGGTGACCAGCAAGCTCGTGCCATGGCCGGTACTACCCGTGCCCTGGTCAACAACATGGTCCAAGGCGTAAGCCAAGGCTTCGAGCGTAAGCTCCAGCTGGTCGGTGTTGGTTACAAGGCACAGGCCAAGGGCACCGTCCTGAACCTGGCCCTGGGCTTCTCTCACCCAGTGGACTACGAACTGCCAGCCGGTATCACCGCTGAAACACCTAGCCAGACCGACATCCTGATCAAGGGTATCGATAAGCAGCTGGTAGGTCAGGTGGCCGCTGAAATCCGCGACTTCCGTCCGCCAGAGCCTTACAAAGGTAAAGGTGTGCGTTACGCGGACGAAGTAGTCCGTCGTAAAGAAGCCAAGAAGAAGTAGGGCCTAGTAAATGACCGACAAAAAAGTTATTCGACTGCGTCGCGCTCGCAAAGCACGTCTCAAGATGCACGAACTCGAAGTCGTGCGCCTGTGCGTGTTCCGCTCCTCGCAGCACATCTACGCCCAGGTCATTTCGGCCGACGGCAGCAAGGTTCTGGCAAGCGCCTCGACCTTGGACAAAGACCTGCGTGATGGCGCCACTGGCAACATCGACGCGGCCACTAAGGTTGGCAAGCTGGTAGCTGAGCGTGCGAAAGCCGCCGGTGTATCTCAAGTTGCCTTTGACCGTTCCGGCTTCAAGTACCATGGCCGCGTCAAAGCGCTGGCTGATGCTGCTCGTGAAGGCGGGCTGGAGTTCTAAGTTATGGCAAATAACGATCAAAAGCGCGACGAAGGCTACATCGAGAAGCTGGTTCAAGTTAACCGCGTTGCCAAAACCGTAAAAGGCGGCCGTATCTTCACCTTCACCGCGCTGACCGTGGTAGGTGATGGTAAAGGTCGTGTTGGCTTCGGCCGTGGCAAGTCGCGCGAAGTACCAGCCGCGATCCAGAAAGCCATGGAAGCTGCTCGCCGCAACATGATTCAGGTTGACCTGAAGGGCACCACCCTGCAGTACGCCACCAAGGCTGCCCACGGCGCCTCGAAGGTTTACATGCAGCCTGCCTCGGAAGGTACCGGTATCATCGCCGGTGGCGCAATGCGTGCTGTCCTGGAAGTTGCTGGTGTTCAGAACGTTCTGGCCAAGTGCTACGGTTCGACCAACCCAGTGAACGTGGTTTACGCCACCTTCAAGGGTCTGAAAGCCATGCAATCTCCTGAATCCATTGCTGCCAAGCGCGGCAAGAGCGTCGAGGAGATCTTCTGATCATGGCAACCGTAAAAGTAACGCTGATCAAGAGCGTCTCGGGCCGTCTGCCTAACCACAAGCTGTGCGTTAAAGGCCTGGGTCTGCGTCGTATCGGTCACACTGTAGAAGTCCAGGATACTCCCGAGAACCGCGGGATGATCAACAAGGCTTACTACATGCTGAAGGTCGAGGGCTAATCGATGAAACTCAATGATCTGAGTCCAGCGCCGGGTTCCCGTCGCGAGAAGCATCGTCCAGGTCGTGGTATCGGTAGCGGTCTGGGTAAGACCGGCGGCCGTGGCCACAAAGGTCAGACTTCCCGTTCGGGTGGTTCGATCGCTCCTGGCTTCGAAGGCGGTCAACAGCCGCTGCACCGTCGTCTGCCGAAGTTCGGCTTCGTTTCCCTGAAAGCCATGGACCGCGCAGAAGTGCGTCTGTCCGAGCTGGCCAAAGTGGAAGGCGACGTGATCTCCGTGCAATCCCTGAAGGATGCCAACGTGATCAACCAGCACATTCAGCGTGTGAAAATCATGCTGTCTGGCGAAGTTACTCGCGCAGTCACCATCAAGGGCATCGCAGCCACCAAGGGTGCGCGTGCGGCTATCGAAGCAGCTGGCGGCAAATTCGAGGAATAAATGGCTAAGCAAGGTGCTCTCTCTTCGCTCGGTAAGGGCGGGATGTCGGAACTCTGGGCTCGTCTGCGCTTTCTGTTCATGGCGATCATCGTCTATCGGATAGGTGCGCATATCCCGGTTCCCGGCATCAATCCGGACCGTCTGGCGGATCTGTTTCGGCAGAATGAGGGGACCATTCTTAGCTTGTTCAACATGTTTTCCGGTGGCGCGCTCGAGCGCATGAGCATCTTTGCACTGGGGATCATGCCGTACATTTCGGCATCGATCATCATGCAGCTGATGACCGCGGTCAGCCCGCAACTGGAGCAGTTGAAGAAGGAAGGTGAAGCTGGCCGTCGCAAGATCAGCCAGTACACCCGCTACGGCACCGTTATCCTGGCACTGGTTCAAGCCATTGGCATGTCCATTGGCCTGGCCAACCAGGGCGTGGCGTTTTCTGTGGGCCTGGGCTTCCATGTCGTCGCCGTCTCCACCTTCGTGGCAGGCGCGATGTTCATGATGTGGCTGGGCGAGCAGATCACCGAGCGCGGTGTGGGCAACGGTATCTCGATGTTGATCTTCGCAGGTATCGTTGCCGGTCTTCCGAGAGCAATCGGGCAGTCTTTCGAGTCTGCACGCACAGGCGATATCAACATTTTCGCCTTGGTCGCTATCGGTTTGCTGGCAGTAGCGATTATCGGTTTCGTGGTGTTCATTGAGCGTGGTCAGCGTCGTATCGCCGTTCACTACGCCAAGCGTCAGCAGGGCCGCAAGGTCTTCGCTGCGCAGACCAGCCACTTGCCGTTGAAGGTGAACATGGCGGGGGTTATCCCGGCCATTTTCGCGAGCAGCATTTTGCTGTTCCCGGCTTCGCTGGGTGCCTGGTTCGGTCAGTCCGAAGGTATGGGCTGGCTGCAGGACATCTCGCAGTCGATCGCTCCTGGTCAGCCGTTGAACATTCTGCTGTTTAGTGCAGGGATCATTTTCTTCTGCTTCTTCTACACAGCATTGATGTTCAATCCGAAAGACGTAGCGGAAAACCTGAAGAAGTCCGGTGCCTTTATTCCGGGTATCCGTCCTGGTGAGCAGTCGGCGCGCTACATTGATGGCGTTCTGACCCGTTTGACCATGTTCGGTGCTCTTTACATGATGGCCGTCTGCCTTCTGCCCCAGTTCCTGGTGGTGGCAGCAAATGTGCCGTTCTACCTTGGCGGGACCTCGTTGCTGATTGTGGTAGTGGTTGTGATGGACTTCATGTCCCAAGTACAATCGCACCTCGTTTCGCACCAGTACGAATCCCTGATGAAGAAAGCCAACCTGAAAGGCTACGGTGGCAGCGGTCTGCTGCGCTGATACGCCCCTAAGGTTCGAGGAGTCGGTAATGAAAGTTCGTGCATCGGTGAAAAAGCTGTGCCGTAACTGCAAGATCATCCGTCGCGAAGGCGTCGTACGAGTGATCTGCAGCGCGGAACCGCGTCACAAACAGCGCCAAGGCTGAGTGTGATCTGCGCTTCAAACCCAGCAGCTAGTGTGCTGCTGGGTTGATTATTCGTTTCTACAGCGATATTATCTCGCGCCCTATTTCTTGGCTTCCGGGGCGTAGGTAGCTGTCAATTGGAGTCCCACTGAATGGCCCGTATTGCAGGCGTCAACATTCCAGATAACAAGCATACTGTTATCTCGCTGACCTACATCTATGGTGTCGGTCGCACAACTGCACAGAAGATCTGTGCAGACGCTGGTGTAAATCCAGCCGCTAAGATCAAGGATCTGAGCGACGAGCAAATCGAAACCCTGCGTGGCGAAGTTGCGAAGTTCACCACCGAAGGTGACCTGCGTCGTGACATCAACATGAAGATCAAGCGCTTGATGGACCTGGGTTGCTACCGCGGCCTGCGTCATCGTAAAGGTCTGCCGGTTCGCGGTCAGCGCACCAAGACCAACGCACGCACCCGTAAGGGCCCGCGTAAGCCGATCCGCAAGTAATCGCCCAGGAATATAGACATGGCAAAACCTGCTGCTCGTCCTCGTAAGAAAATCAAAAAGACAGTGGTTGATGGCATCGCCCACATCCATGCGTCTTTCAACAACACCATCGTGACCATCACCGACCGTCAGGGCAATGCTTTGTCCTGGGCGACCTCCGGTGGTTCGGGTTTCCGTGGTTCGCGCAAATCCACCCCGTTCGCAGCTCAGATCGCTGCTGAGCGTGCTGGTCAAGCTGCGCTGGAATACGGTCTGAAGAACCTCGACGTTAACGTCAAGGGTCCAGGTCCAGGTCGTGAGTCCGCCGTTCGTGCATTGAACAGCTGCGGCTACAAGATCGCCAGCATCACCGACGTGACGCCTATCCCGCATAACGGGTGCCGTCCGCCGAAGAAGCGTCGCGTGTAATCAGGAGACAGAAGAATGGCACGTTACATTGGTCCAAAATGCAAACTGTCTCGTCGTGAAGGCACCGATCTGTTCCTGAAGAGCGGCGTTCGCGCTCTGGAATCGAAGTGCAACATCGAAGCAGCCCCAGGTATCCACGGCCAGCGCCGTGGCCGTCAGTCCGACTACGGCACCCAGCTGCGTGAGAAACAAAAAGTCCGTCGTATCTACGGTGTTCTGGAGCGTCAGTTCCGCGGTTACTACCAAGCTGCTGCCTCGAAAAAAGGCGCAACCGGTGAGAACCTGCTGCAACTGCTCGAGTGCCGTCTGGATAACGTCGTTTACCGTATGGGCTTCGGCTCGACTCGTTCCGAGTCGCGTCAGCTGGTTTCGCACAAAGCGATCAGCGTCAACGGTAAGACTGTAAACATTCCATCCTACCAAGTTCGTCCGGGTGACGTGGTCGCGGTCCGCGAGAAGTCGCTGGCCCAGCTGCGCATTGTTCAAGCCCTTGAACTGTGCGCCCAGCGTGGCCGCGTTGAGTGGGTTGACGTGGATGCTGCTAAAAAGTCGGGCGTTTTCAAGAACGTTCCTGCTCGCAGCGACCTGTCTGCCGACATCAACGAAAACCTGATTGTCGAGCTCTACTCCAAGTAAGGGCTAGAAAATAGGTGCATCCATGCAGATTTCGGTAAATGAGTTCCTGACTCCCCGCCACATTGATGTGCAGGTAGTCAGTCCGACCCGCGCCAAGATCACGCTCGAGCCTCTCGAGCGTGGCTTTGGCCACACCCTGGGCAACGCGCTGCGCCGCATCCTGTTGTCCTCTATGCCTGGCTGTGCAGTAGTCGAGGCCGAGATCGATGGCGTACTCCACGAGTACTCCGCGATCGAAGGTGTTCAGGAAGACGTAATTGAAATCCTGTTGAACCTGAAAGGCCTGGCTATCAAACTGCACGGTCGTGACGAAGTTACGCTGACCTTGTCGAAAAAGGGTTCGGGGGTGGTTACCGCTGCCGATATTCAGCTGGATCACGATGTCGAGATCGTCAACCCCGATCACGTAATCGCGAACCTGGCGTCGAATGGCGCCCTGAACATGAAGCTCACCGTAGCTCGTGGTCGTGGTTACGAGCCGGCCGACTCCCGTCAAACCGACGAAGACGAAAGCCGTAGCATTGGCCGTCTGCAGTTGGACGCTTCGTTCAGCCCGGTGCGTCGTATCGCCTATGTGGTCGAAAACGCCCGTGTTGAACAGCGTACCAACCTGGACAAACTGGTCATTGATCTGGAAACCAACGGCACCCTGGATCCTGAAGAGGCTATCCGCCGCGCTGCGACCATCCTGCAACAGCAGTTGGCCGCGTTCGTCGACCTCAAAGGTGACAGCGAGCCTGTCGTAGTCGAGCAGGAAGACGAGATCGATCCGATCCTGCTGCGTCCGGTTGACGACCTGGAACTGACTGTACGTTCGGCCAACTGCCTCAAGGCGGAGAACATCTACTACATCGGCGACCTGATTCAGCGTACCGAAGTAGAGCTGTTGAAGACTCCTAACCTGGGCAAGAAGTCCCTGACTGAAATCAAGGACGTGCTGGCCTCTCGTGGTCTGTCTCTCGGCATGCGCCTCGACAACTGGCCGCCTGCAAGTCTTAAGAAAGACGACAAGGCGACCGCCTGATCGTCGTAATCACCGAACGTAGTGTTTGGTAAGGAATGAATCATGCGTCATCGTAAAAGTGGACGTCACCTGAGCCGTACCAGCTCTCACCGCAAGGCTATGTTCCAGAACATGGCAGTGTCGCTGATCGAGCACGAGCTGATCAAAACCACCCTGCCGAAAGCCAAGGAACTGCGCCGCGTTGCCGAGCCGCTGATCACCCTGGCCAAGGAAGACAGCGTTGCTAACCGTCGTCTGGCCTTCGATCGTACCCGTTCGAAGTCCGCTGTTGGCAAACTGTTCAACGACCTGGGCAAGCGTTACGCCACCCGTCAGGGCGGCTACCTGCGCATCCTGAAGTGCGGTTTCCGCGCTGGCGACAACGCGCCTATGGCGTACGTCGAGCTGGTTGATCGTCCGGTCGGCGGTGCTGTAGAAGCTGCTGAGTAAGACGTTCTGTCTGCTACAAAGAACCGGGCCTAGTGCCCGGTTTTTTGTTTCTACGTACATTGTTTATTTCTATTGATTCAAGTCATGTAATGAATTTGTCCCTGTAACCTTGCTCGTCAATACTCTCTCCAAGCCGATTAGCCGGCGCTTGAAGACCGATAAGGAGAGCCCATGAGCAAGATTCTTACTACCGCCAGCGGTGCGCCAGTAGCCGATAACCAGAACTCCCGCTCCGCCGGCCCGCGTGGCCCATTGTTGCTCGACGACTTTCACCTGATCGAGAAACTCGCCCACTTCAACCGCGAGAACATTCCTGAGCGCCGTGTGCACGCCAAGGGCTCGGGCGCCTATGGCACCTTTACTGTTACCCGCGACATTACCGGCTATACCAGCGCCAAGCTGTTTGAACAGATCGGCAAACAGACCGAGACCTTCCTGCGCTTCTCCACTGTCGGTGGCGAGCGTGGCTCTGCGGATACCGAGCGCGACCCGCGTGGTTTCGCGGTCAAGTTCTACACCGAAGAAGGCAACTGGGACATCGTTGGCAACAACACGCCCGTGTTCTTCATTCGCGACCCGCTGAAGTTCCCGGACTTTATCCACACCCAGAAGCGCCACCCGCAGTCCAACCTGAAGAATGCCCAGATGATGTGGGACTTCTGGTCCCACTCCCCTGAGGCGCTGCACCAGGTCACCATACTGTTTTCCGACCGTGGTATCCCGGATGGCTATCGCCACATGCACGGCTTCGGCAGCCACACCTACAGCCTGATCAATGCCAAGGGTGAGCGTACTTGGGTGAAGTGGCACTTCAAGACCCAACAAGGCATCAAGAACCTCGCTCCGGCAGAAGCAGCGCGCCTGGCGGGTACTGACCCGGACTACGCCCAGCGCGACCTGTTCGAAGCGATCGAGCGTGGCGACTACCCGCGTTGGACGGTTTGTATCCAGGTGATGAGCGAAGCCGAGGCTGCGAGTCGCGACGAGAACCCCTTTGACGTGACCAAGACTTGGTCGCAGAGGGACTACCCGCTGATCGAGGTGGGCGTGCTGGAGCTCAACCGTAACCCGCTCAACTACTTCGCGGAAGTCGAGCAAGCAGCGTTCGGGCCCAGCAATATGGTGCCAGGGGTCGGCCTGTCGCCGGACCGGATGTTGCAGGGCCGTGTATTCGCCTACGCCGACGCGCACCGTTACCGCGTGGGCACCAACCACCAGCAGTTGCCGGTGAATGCGCCTCGCTGCCCGGTTAATAGCTACCAGCGCGACGGTTCCATGGCCACCGGCAGCTACGGCAGTGCACCAAACTACGAGCCCAATAGCCACGCTGATGCGCCGAAGCAGTCGCCACGCCATGCCGAGCCAGCGCTGGCCTTGAACGGTTCGGCGGACCGTTACGATCACCGTGAGGACACCGACTACTTCAGCCACGCCGGCGCGCTGTTCCGCTTGATGAACGCTGAGCAGAAAGCCCTGTTGATCAGCAATATCGCCGGTACCATGGTGGGTGTCAGCGAGGACGTGATTCAGCGTCAGTTGCAGTACTTCTTCAAGGCCGATCCGGCCTATGGCGAAGGGATTGCCAAGGCGTTGGGCGTCCATCTCGCCTAACTCTAAGTGATAAGCAGAACCGCCCTCATTTGGGCGGTTTTTCAATGAATATCACTACTGTTTAACCGATTTTTTGCGTCTAATTGCGCGTTTTTCAGTGACCGCAGGCAAAAGCTGGTTCACACTATGTGGCATAGTCGTTTTCACATGGAGAATCAGGGCGATGCAAGGCCACCCGGACGTAATCAACTACCTCGTCACGCTGCTGAAGGGCGAACTGGCGGCACGCGACCAGTACTTCATTCATTCGCGCATGTACGAAGACTGGGGCCTGTCCAAGCTCTACGAGCGCATCAACCACGAAATGGAAGAAGAGACCCAGCACGCCGATGCTCTGATGCGTCGCATCCTCATGCTTGAAGGCACCCCCGACATGCGTGCGGACGATCTGGAAGTCGGCAGCACCGTACCGGAAATGATCGAGGCTGACCTCAAGCTCGAGTACAAGGTGCGCGGCGCGCTTTGCAAAGGTATCGAGCTGTGTGAACTGCACAAGGACTACATCAGCCGTGACATCCTGCGTGCACAGTTGGCCGATACCGAAGAAGATCACACCTACTGGCTGGAGAAGCAGCAGGGCCTGATCAAGGCCATCGGCCTGGAAAACTACCTGCAGTCGCAGATGTAAGTTATCCACAGACTCAAGAAAAAGCCCCTGGCACCAACGGTACCAGGGGCTTTTTCATTGCATCGGCGGCAGTCAGGCTCGGTCCCGCTCCAGCAGCGGTTTCAGGTAATGGCCGGTGTACGACTGTTTCATCTCGCTCAGCTCTTCCGGCGTGCCGCAGGCAATGATCTGCCCACCCTTGGAGCCACCCTCGGGTCCCAGGTCCACCAGCCAGTCGGCGGTCTTGATCACATCCAGGTTATGCTCGATCACCACCACGGTATTGCCGTGGTCGCGCAGGCGATGCAACACGTCCAACAACTGCTGGATGTCGGCGAAGTGCAGGCCCGTGGTCGGCTCGTCGAGGATGTACAGGGTCTTGCCGGTATCGCGCTTGGACAGCTCGCGTGACAGCTTCACCCGCTGCGCTTCACCACCGGACAGCGTGGTTGCCGACTGCCCCAGCTTGATGTACGACAAGCCCACATCCATCAGCGTTTGCAGCTTGCGCGCCAGCGCCGGTACCGCATCGAAGAACTCGCGGGCATCCTCGATGGTCATTTCCAGCACCTCGTGGATGTTCTTGCCCTTGTACTTGATCTCCAGCGTTTCTCGGTTGTAGCGCTTGCTCTTGCACACGTCGCACGGCACGTAGATGTCCGGCAGGAAGTGCATTTCCACCTTGATCAGGCCATCGCCCTGACAGGCCTCGCAACGGCCGCCTTTGACGTTGAACGAGAAGCGCCCTGGGCCATAACCACGTGAACGCGATTCCGGCACCCCTGAGAACAGCTCGCGGATCGGCGTGAAGATACCGGTGTAGGTCGCCGGGTTGGAACGCGGGGTGCGGCCGATCGGGCTCTGGTCGATGTCCACCACTTTGTCCAGGTGTTGCAGGCCGTCCATGCTGCCATGCGGTGCGGCTTCCAGGCTGCTTGCGCCATTGAGGGCGGTGGCGGCCAAGGGGAACAGGGTGTTGTTGATCAGCGTCGATTTGCCCGACCCGGACACCCCGGTCACGCAGGTCATCAGGCCCACCGGGATTTCCAGGTCGACGTTCTGCAGGTTGTTGCCTCGCGCGCCCTTGAGCTTGAGCTGCAGTTTCTTGTTGCGCGGCGTGCGCTTGGCCGGTACGGCGATCTTCTTGCGCCCGGACAGGTACTTGCCCGTCAACGAATCGGGATGGTCCATGACCTCCTGTGGCGAGCCCTCCGCGACGATCTGCCCACCGTGCACACCGGCACCTGGGCCGATGTCGACGACGTAGTCGGCCAGGCGAATGGCGTCCTCGTCGTGTTCCACCACGATCACCGTGTTACCCAGGTCGCGCAAGTGGTTGAGGGTGGCCAGCAAGCGGTCGTTATCGCGTTGATGAAGGCCGATGGACGGTTCATCAAGAATGTACATCACCCCCACCAAGCCCGCGCCGATCTGGCTAGCCAGGCGGATACGTTGTGCTTCACCACCTGACAGGGTGTCAGCGCTACGGTCCAGGGTCAGGTAGTCGAGGCCGACATTGACCAGAAACTGCAGGCGCTCGCAGATCTCCTTGAGGATCTTCGCCGCGATTTCGCCACGGCGCCCGGTCAGGGTCAGCTCGCCAAAGTAGTTGCTGGCTTCACCGATCGGCAGGTTGGTGACGGCTGGCAGGGTCTTTTCGCCCACCCATACATGGCGTGCCTCGCGGCGCAGGCGTGTACCTCGGCAATCTGGGCAAGGTTGCGTGCCGAGGAACTTGGCCAGTTCTTCACGCACGGTGGCCGATTCGGTTTCGCGGTAGCGGCGCTCCAGGTTTGGCACAATGCCTTCGAACGGGTGTGAGCGCTTGACGATATCGCCACGGTCGTTGAGGTACTTGAAGTCGACACTCTGCTTGCCACTGCCCTGCAGAATCACCTTCTGGTGTTCGGCCGACAATTCGCCGAATGGCTCTTCGAGGCTGAAGCCATAATGTGCGGCCAGCGAGCCGAGCATCTGGAAGTAGTACACGTTACGCCGGTCCCAGCCGCGGATCGCGCCTTCGGCAAGGGTGAGTTCGGCATTGACCAGGCGCTTGGTGTCGAAGAACTGTTTTACCCCCAGGCCATCGCAGGTCGGGCAGGCACCGGCCGGGTTGTTGAAGGAAAACAGCTTCGGCTCCAGCTCGCTGATCGCGTGGCCGCACACCGGGCATGCGAAGCGCGCGGAGAAGATCATTTCTTCGCCTTGCTCGTCGTCCATCGGCGCCACCAGAGCGATGCCGTCCGCCAGCTTCAAGGCGGTCTCGAACGACTCCGCCAGGCGCTGCTGCAGGTCGGCGCGGACCTTGAAGCGGTCCACCACCACATCGATGCTGTGCTTTTTCTGCTTGTCCAGCTTGGGCAGCTCATCGAGCTCGTAGAGCTTGCCGTTGACCCGGGCCCGCACGAAGCCCTGGGCCCGCAGTTCGTCGAACACCGCCAGATGCTCGCCCTTGCGTTCGCGCACTACCGGTGCCAGCAGCATCAACTTGCTGCCTTCCGGGCGCTCCAGCACCAGGTCGACCATCTGGCTGATCGTTTGCGCCTCCAGCGGGATGTCGTGGTCCGGGCAGCGGGGGGTGCCGACTCGGGCGTACAGCAGGCGCAGGTAGTCGTAGATTTCGGTAATGGTGCCGACCGTGGAGCGCGGGTTGTGCGAGGTCGACTTCTGCTCGATGGAAATCGCCGGCGACAGGCCTTCGATGGTGTCGACGTCGGGCTTTTCCATCATCGACAGGAACTGCCGGGCGTAGGCCGACAGCGATTCGACGTAGCGGCGTTGGCCTTCGGCGTACAAGGTATCGAACGCCAGGGAAGACTTGCCGGAACCGGACAGGCCGGTGATCACGATCAGCTTGTCCCGGGGCAGGGTCAGGTCGATGTTCTTCAGGTTGTGGGTACGTGCCCCACGAATCAGGATCTTGTCCACTGCGGCCTCGCTCGGCGGGCATAAACAAGGAAGTATACGGCGCGCCAGTATGACGCGGCAAAGCGTCGCGTAGATGCCGTCAAGCTGTCGGACTGATAGAATCGCCGCCGGTTCACACGAGGTTAATCCATGCACGACACCCACAACGAGCGCATGAGTGGCGGCGAAACCCGCGCCGCTGGCGGCCTTGCCCTGGTCTTTGCCTTTCGTATGCTGGGCATGTTCATGGTCTTGCCGGTACTGGCCACCTACGGCATGGACCTGGCCGGCGCCACACCTGCGCTGATCGGCCTGGCCATTGGTGCCTATGGCCTGACTCAGGCGGTACTGCAGATTCCATTCGGGATGATTTCCGACCGCATTGGCCGTCGTCCAGTGATTTACCTGGGGTTGGTGATCTTCGCCCTCGGCAGTGTGCTGGCAGCCCAGGCCGACTCCATCTGGGGCGTGATTGCCGGGCGCATCCTGCAGGGCGCCGGGGCGATTTCTGCCGCAGTCATGGCGTTGCTGTCCGACCTCACCCGCGAACAACACCGGACCAAGGCCATGGCCATGATTGGCATGAGCATCGGCTTGTCGTTCGCTGTCGCCATGGTCGTCGGCCCCTTGCTGACAAGTGCCTTTGGTTTGTCAGGTTTGTTCTTCGCCACGGCAGGGCTTGCCCTGGTTGGCATAGCGCTGATCGCGTTCGTCGTGCCCAACACCCACAGCATCCTGCAGCACCGCGAGTCGGGTGTGGCCCGCAAGGCACTCGGCCCAACCCTGCGCCACCCGGACCTTCTGCGCCTGGACGTGGGCATCTTCATCCTGCACGCCATCCTCATGGCCAGCTTCGTCGCGCTGCCGCTGGCCTTCGTCGAGCGTGGCGGCCTGCCCAAGGAAGAGCATTGGTGGGTGTACCTGACCGCGCTGTTCATCTCATTTTTTGCAATGGTCCCGTTCATCATCTACGGCGAAAAAAAGCGCAAGATGAAACGCGTGTTGGCTGGCGCGGTCAGTGTCCTGCTGCTGACAGAGATATACTTCTGGGAGTGGGCTGACGGTTTGCGCGGACTGGTGATTGGCACCGTGGTATTCTTTACCGCATTCAACCTGTTGGAGGCTTCGTTGCCTTCGCTGGTGAGCAAGGTGTCGCCTGCCGGTGGCAAGGGGACGGCGATGGGGGTGTATTCCACCAGCCAGTTCCTCGGTGCGGCACTGGGCGGAATCCTCGGTGGCTGGTTGTTCCAGCACGGTGGGCTGGACACGGTGTTCCTTGGTTGCGCGGTGCTGTGTGCCATCTGGCTGATCGTCGCCTTGCGCATGAACGAGCCGCCGTATGTGACCAGCCTGCGTATGCCGCTGACGCCCGAAGCAGTCCGTGAAGCCGGCCTGACCGAGCGCCTGATGGCCGTGCCGGGTGTGACCGACGCTGTGGTGGTGGCAGAAGAGGCCGCCATCTATATCAAACTGGATACGAAAATTTTGGACCGTGCGACCCTCGAGCGACTGGTGAATCCAGCCTCTTCGGCGTGCGAAGCCTAGGAGAACGTTATGGCCCGTGGGGTTAACAAAGTCATTCTGGTCGGCACCTGTGGCCAGGATCCCGAAGTCCGCTACCTGCCCAACGGTAACGCCGTGACCAACCTGAGCCTGGCTACCAGCGAGCAGTGGACCGACAAGCAGTCGGGCCAGAAGGTCGAGCGTACCGAGTGGCACCGTGTGTCGTTGTTCGGCAAGGTTGCCGAAATCGCCGGCGAGTACCTGCGCAAAGGTTCGCAGTGCTACATCGAGGGCAAGCTGCAGACCCGCGAGTGGGAAAAAGACGGTATCAAGCGCTACACCACCGAGATCATCGTCGACATCAACGGCACCATGCAGCTGCTTGGTGGTCGTCCGCAGGGCCAGCAGCAGGGCGGTGACCCCTACAACCAGGGGGGTGGCAACTACGGTGGCGGCCAACAGCAGCAGTACAACCAGGCTCCGCCTCGTCAGCAGGCCCAGCGCCCGCAACAGGCCCCTCAGCGCCCAGCGCCACAGCAGCCTGCACCGCAGCCGGCCGCTGACTTCGACAGCTTCGATGACGATATTCCGTTCTGATCAGAACAGTCAGGCGTCTAGCAAGACCAGAAACCCAGGGCAGTTGCCCTGGGTTTTTTATTGCTTTCGGGGCATGCCAATAGAAAGGTGAATGCCACACGTTGCTTGTCGCAGCATCGGCACCGCTATGAAATCGAGCGCCGCTCGAACGCCGCTCGATTTCACAGACACAAAAAACGCTGAGGCAGGTGCCTTAACTCCTGACTCAAGTCATCGCACCTTCTCGATTCTTGACTAGTCTTATCTATTGGCGGCCGTCAAAACCGCCACCGTGACTACCAAGAGGCGCCGGCCATGTTCCGCGCGTCCACCACCTGATCAGGAGTGCACGATGGACCTCAACCGTCGGCAATTCTTCAAGGTCGCCGCTGTCGGCCTTGGAGGCTCGAGCCTGGCGGCGTTGGGCATGGCCCCGACGCCGGCCTTCGCCGAGCAGGTGCGTCACTTCAAGCTGGCGCATACCAAAGAAGCGCGTAACACCTGCCCGTACTGCTCGGTCGGCTGCGGCCTGATCCTGTACAGCCAGGGCGATGCAGGCAAGAACGTCAAACAGAACATCATCCATATCGAAGGTGACGCCGACCACCCGGTCAACCGTGGCACCCTGTGCCCGAAAGGCGCCGGCCTGCTGGACTTTATCCACAGCCCAAGCCGCCTGCAGTACCCCGAGGTACGCAAGCCGGGCAGCAAGGAGTGGGTGCGGGTGAGCTGGGACGAGGCGCTCGACCGCGTCGCCGACCTGATGAAGCAGGACCGCGACGCCAACTTCATCGAGAAAAACGCCCAGGGGCAAACCGTCAACCGTTGGCTCACCACCGGTTTTCTGGCTGCCTCCGCTGCCTCCAGCGAGGCTGGCTACCTGACCCACAAGGTCGTCCGCGCAACAGGCATGCTGGGGTTCGATAACCAGGCACGTGTCTGACATGGCCCGACGGTGGCAAGTCTTGCCCCGACGTACGGCCGTGGCGCCATGACCAACCACTGGTCCGATATCGCCAACGCGAATCTGGTCCTGGTGATGGGTGGCAACGCAGCAGAAGCGCATCCGTGCGGCTTCAAGTGGGTGACCGAGGCCAAGGCGCACAACAAGGCGCGGCTGATCGTGGTCGACCCGCGGTTTACCCGTACCGCTTCGGTCGCGGACTACTACGCGCCAATTCGCACCGGTACCGACATCGCCTTCATGGGCGGGCTGATCAACTACCTGCTGAGCACCGACAAGATCCAGCACGAGTACGTGCGCAACTACACCGACGTGTCGTTCATCGTCAAAGAGAACTATGGCTTCGAGGATGGGCTGTTCAGCGGCTACGACGAAGCCAAGCGTGTGTACGCCGACAAGTCCGGCTGGGGTTACGAGCTGGGTGAGGACGGCTATGCCAAGGTCGACCCGACCCTGCAGCACCCGCGCTGCGTGTTCCAGCTGATGAAGCAGCATTACAGCCGCTATACCCCGGAACTGGCGAGCATGACCTGTGGCATGCCGCAGGACGCCATGATGAAGGTCTGGGAAGAGATCGCCACATGCTCGGCACCGGGCAAGACCATGACGATTCTCTATGCACTGGGCTGGACGCAACACTCGATCGGTGCGCAAATCATCCGCAGTGCAGCCATGGTCCAGTTGCTGTTGGGCAACGTCGGCATGCCGGGTGGCGGGGTCAACGCCCTGCGGGGGCACTCCAACATCCAGGGCCTGACCGACCTCGGCCTGCTGTCCAACTCGCTGCCGGGTTACCTGACCTTGGCCGGCGATGCCGAGCAGGATTACGCCACCTATATCGACAAACGCGCTTCCAAGCCGCTGCGTCCTGGGCAGCTGTCGTACTGGCAGAACTACGGCAAGTTCCACGTCAGCCTGATGAAGGCCTGGTACGGTGCCAACGCCACGGCGGAAAACAACTGGGGCTATGACTGGCTGCCGAAGCTCGACGTACCGGCCTACGACGTGCTGCGCATGTTCGAGATGATGGGCCAGGGCAAGGTCAACGGTTACATGTGCCAGGGTTTCAACCCAATCGCCGCGCTGCCGGACAAGAACCGCGTCACGGCGGCGCTGGGCAAGCTCAAGTGGCTGGTGATCATGGACCCGCTGGCCACCGAGACCTCGGAGTTCTGGCGCAACGCCGGGCCGTTCAACGATGTCGACACGGCCAACATCCAGACCGAAGTGATACGCCTGCCCACCACTTGCTTCGCCGAGGAAGACGGCTCGCTGGTCAACAGCAGCCGTTGGCTGCAGTGGCACTGGAAGGGCGCCGACGGGCCGGGCGAGACCCGTACCGATGTGCAGATCATGAGCGAGTTGTTCCTGCGCCTGCGCCAACGCTACCAGGCTGAAGGCGGCGCCTACCCAGACGCGATGATGAACATCAGCTGGCCGTACAAGATTCCTGACGAGCCGTCTCCAGAGGAACTGGCCAAGGAAATGAACGGCTGGGCGGTCACCGACCTTACCGACGCTACCGGCGCCACGCTCAAGGCCGGCCAGCAGCTGTCGGGCTTTGCCCAGATGAAGGACGACGGCAGCACGGCATCCGGTTGCTGGATCTTTGCTGGCTGTTGGACCGAGCAGGGCAACCAGATGGCCCGTCGCGACAACAGCGACCCATACGGCATGCACCAGGTGCAGAACTGGGCCTGGGCCTGGCCGGCCAACCGCCGCATCCTCTACAACCGTGCCTCCAGCGACCCGCAAGGCAAACCGTGGGACCCGGAGAAAAAGCGCCTGGTGTGGTGGAACGGCAAGGCCTGGACCGGCACCGACGTGCCGGACTTCAAGGTCGATTCGCCGCCCGAGGCGGGCATGAACCCGTTCATCATGAACCCCGAAGGTGTGGCGCGTTTCTTCGCCATCGACAAGATGGCCGAAGGCCCGTTCCCCGAGCACTACGAGCCATTTGAAACGCCAATCGGCATCAACCCGCTGCACCCGCAGAACAAGAAGGCCACCAGCAACCCGGCCGGGCGCATTTTCGACTCGGTGTGGGACACCCTCGGCACGCACGACGAGTTTCCCTATGCGGCGACCACGTACCGGCTGACCGAGCACTTCCACTTCTGGAGCAAGCACTGCCGGCTCAACGCCATTGCCCAACCCGAGCAATTCGTCGAGATCGGCGAGGTGCTGGCCAACGAGAAAGGCATCAAGGCTGGCGACCGGGTGCGGGTGTCGAGCAAGCGTGGGCATATCGACGCGGTGGCGGTGGTGACCAAGCGGATTCGTCCGCTGCAGGTCAACAACCAGACCGTGCACCAGATCGGCATCCCGCTGCACTGGGGGTTCACCGGCGCTACCCGGCATGGCTACCTGACCAACACCCTGGTGCCGTTCCTCGGTGATGGCAATACGCAGACCCCAGAGTCCAAGTCGTTCCTCGTCAAAGTGGAGAAACTCTGATGGCCAGCCAAGACATCATCGCCCGCTCGGCCACCACCACCGTGCCGTCCTCGGTACGCCAGCAGCAGGAGGTCGCCAAGCTGATCGACACCACCAAGTGCATCGGCTGCAAGGCCTGCCAGGTGGCGTGCTCGGAGTGGAACGAACTGCGCGACGAGGTGGGCCACAACCACGGCACCTACGACAACCCCCAGGACCTCACTGCCGAGACCTGGACGCTGATGCGCTTTACCGAGCACGAGCGCGACGACGGCAACCTGGAGTGGCTGATCCGCAAGGATGGCTGCATGCACTGCGCCGACCCAGGATGCCTGAAGGCCTGCCCGAGCCCAGGGGCGATCATCAAGCACGCCAACGGTATCGTCGACTTCAACCAGGATCACTGCATCGGCTGCGGCTACTGCATTACCGGCTGCCCGTTCAACATCCCGCGCATTTCGCAGAAGGACCACAAAGCATACAAGTGCACCCTGTGTTCCGACCGCGTGACCGTGGGCCTGGAGCCGGCTTGCGTGAAAACCTGCCCGACTGGGGCGATCGTGTTCGGCAGCAAGGACGAGATGAAGGTGCACGCTGCCGAGCGCATCGTCGACCTGAAGTCACGGGGTTACGACAAGGCCGGGTTATACGACCCGGACGGGGTCGGTGGTACCCACGTGATGTACGTGCTGCACCATGCCGACACGCCGAAGCTGTACGCCGGCCTGCCGGACCAGCCGGTGATCAGCCCGCTGGTGGGCCTGTGGAAGGGCTTCACCAAGCCGTTGGCGCTGCTGGCGATGGGCGCGGCGGTGCTGGCCGGGTTCTTCCATTACGTGCGGGTCGGGCCGCAGCGGGTAGAGGACGATGAGCACCCCACGGCGCCCGATGACAGCGTCCACCAGGTGGACCCGGCGGTGCATGTCTATGATCCGAAGCAGCCCGGTGGGCAAGGGGAGCAGCGGCCATGAGCGACAACAAACCCATCCTGCGCTACAACGCCAACGAGCGGACCAACCACTGGATCGTCGCCATCCTGTTCTTCATGGCCGGGCTTTCCGGGCTGGCGCTGTTCCATCCGGCGCTGTTCTGGCTTAGCCACCTGTTCGGCGGCGGGCCGTGGACACGCATACTGCACCCGTTCATGGGGGTGGCGATGTTCGTGTTTTTCCTCGGCTTGGTGATTCGTTTCTGGCGGGCTAATTTCATCACCGCCAACGATCGCTTGTGGCTGCGCCGCATCGATCGGGTGATGGTCAATCGTGAAGATGGCGTGCCGCCGATCGGCAAATACAACGCCGGGCAGAAGCTGCTGTTCTGGACCCTGCTGGTGTGCATGCTGGTGCTGCTGGTCAGTGGTGTGGTGATCTGGCGCGCCTATTTCAGTCATTGGTTCGGCATCGATGCCATTCGCCTGTCTGCGCTGCTGCATGCGCTGGCGGCGTTCGTGCTGATCCTCAGCATCATCCTGCACATCTACGCCGGTATCTGGATCAAGGGCTCGATCGGCGCCATGCTGCATGGCTGGGTCAGCCGCGCCTGGGCACGCAAGCACCATGAGTTGTGGTACCGCGAAGTGACCGGTGACAAGACGCCGGGCAATCACGGACGAAAAGAAGGATGAGCGCTTGAGCACGATACTTGAACCCGGGCAGATCGAAGCGTCGGCGGTGACGCCGCCGTTTCTGCACCTGCCCCCCGTCAATCTGTTCGAGCTGCGCGCCTTGCGCCTTGAGCACCTGGTCGAGGGCAACGCCCTTGGCGACTACCTGAAACTGGTCGCACGGTTGTGCCGCATCCAGCAACAGCTTGTGGATAACCCGCCCGGCGGCATGCCGGTGGCCGAGGAGCGTCAGCGCCTGTGCATAAGTCATGGATTGCCGCCGTTGGCGGCTGACAGCCTGGTGCGTGAGGGGCCTTGGTTGGTCTGGCTGCAGGCCCTGCTACAGCCATTGAGCGGAGAAACCAGCGGCCCGCTGGGTGAGGCGCTGCAGGTACTGCGCGGCAGTGATGACGAACAACGCAAGGGCTGGGGCATCGCTTTGCTAGCTGGCCAGTACGACGCGGTGCCGGCAGCATTGGTGCCGTTCCTCGGGGCTGCGCTTCAGGCGGCCTGGTCCAGTTGGTTGCTGGCGTTGCCGGCGCCTGAGCTCAAACCTGCCGGCAGCCTGGCCCAGTGCCCGGCCTGTGGTTCGCCGGCGATGGCCGGGGTGGTGCGCAACCGTGGCAAGCACAATGGCTTGCGTTACCTGGCGTGTTCGCTGTGTGCCTGTGAATGGCATGTGGTGCGGGTTAAATGTGTGTACTGCGAGTCGAGCAAGGACTTGCGCTACACCAGCCTCGAGGATGACCGCCATGCCCCGGGCAAGGCGCCGCTGCGCGCCGAATGCTGCCCAGGGTGCGAAAGCTACCTGAAACAGAACTACCTGGAGAACGATGCGGCGGCCGAGCCGCTGGCCGACGACCTGGCCAGCCTGGCGCTGGATATGCGCCTGGACGAGGAGGGTTTTCATCGCCTGGCACCCAACTTGATGCTCGCACCTGGGTAGAGGGTAAGTGTCTACACTGACGTTTCGAGTTGCCCTTTTCGCGGCCGGCCCGCGAAGAGGCCAGTACAGACACCGGATTAGCCAAGGTAGTACCGCATGTCTTCCAGCCTCGCCAGCGACACCCCACGCCTGCCTTCAATCGATACCCTCCTGCGCCACCAGGCCTGCCTTCCGCTGATCGACCGCCACGGTCGCGAAGGCGTCCTGGCCACCCTGCGGCAATTGCTCGACGACCTGCGCAACCTTGTCCGCAACGGTGAGCTCACCCCCGCCGAACTGGCCCCCGAAATCCTCCTGGGCCGCACGGGCGAACGCCTGGCCGCTCAGCAACGCAGCCAGGTCCGCCGCGTGTTCAACCTCACCGGTACTGTGCTGCACACCAACCTCGGTCGCGCCCTGTTGCCTGAAGCGGCCATCGAGGCCATGCAGACTGCCGCCCGCTATCCACTCAACCTGGAATTTGACCTGGCTACCGGTAAGCGCGGCGACCGTGACGATTTGATCGAGGGTTTGATCCGTGAGTTGACCGGCGCCGAGGCCGTCACCGTGGTCAACAACAATGCCGCCGCCGTGCTACTGGCGCTCAACAGCCTGGGCGCGCGCAAGGAGGGCATCATCTCTCGTGGCGAGCTGATCGAGATCGGCGGCGCCTTCCGCATCCCCGACATCATGGCCCGTGCCGGCGTGAAGCTGCACGAGATCGGCACTACCAACCGCACCCACGCCCGCGACTACGAGGCCGCCATCGGCCCACGTACCGGCTTGCTGATGCGCGTGCATTGCAGCAACTACAGCATCCAGGGCTTCACCACCCAGGTGCCCACGGCCGAGCTGGCGAGCATCGCCCACCAACGTGACCTACCGCTGCTTGAAGACTTGGGCAGCGGCAGCTTGCTCGACCTTACCCGCTGGGGCCTGCCCGCCGAGCCGACCGTACGCCAGGCCTTGGCCGACGGCGCCGATATCGTCACCTTCAGTGGCGACAAACTGTTGGGCGGGCCGCAAGCCGGGATCATTGTCGGCCGCAAGGACTTGATCGCCAGGATCAAGAAAAACCCGCTCAAGCGTGCGCTGCGCGTCGACAAGATCACCCTCGCCGCACTCGAAGCGGTCCTGGCGCTGTACCGCAACCCTGACCGCTTGGCCGAGCGCCTGCCCAGCCTGCGTCTGCTGACCCGTAGCCAGGCCGAGATCCAAGCCCAAGCCGAGCGTCTGGCGCCTGAAGTCAAGGCGCACCTCGGCGAGCAATGGGCCGTCAGCGTAGCGCCTGCTTTGGGCATGATCGGCAGTGGCAGCCAGCCGGTGGCGCGCTTGCCCAGCGCTGCACTGTGTCTGCGCCCGCAGGTGTCGAAGAAGTTGCGCGGGCGCAGCCTGCACGTGCTGGAGCGAGCCCTGCGCGACCTCCCGGTGCCGGTGCTGGGCCGCATTGACGACGATGCCCTCTGGCTGGACCTGCGCCAACTGGATGACGAAGCCCAGTGGCTCGCTCAATTGCCAGCCCTGCAGTTGGGGCCGGTGCAGTGATCGTTGGTACAGCCGGCCACATTGATCACGGCAAGACCGCGCTGCTGCAGGCGTTGACCGGCCAGGCCGGTGACCAACGCCAGGAAGAGCGCGCCCGTGGCATGACCATTGACCTTGGTTATCGCTACGCGGCGTTGAGTGAAGGCGCGCCGTTGACCGGCTTCATCGATGTGCCGGGCCACGAGCGTTTTATCCACAACATGCTGGCCGGCGCCCATGGCATCGACTTGGTGCTGTTGGTCGTGGCTGCCGACGATGGGGTCATGCCGCAGACCCGTGAGCACCTGGCGATCATCGAACTGCTGGGCATTTCCCAGGCTCTGGTGGCGATCAGCAAGTGCGACCGGGTCGAGCCGTCGCGCCTGGCCGAGGTGCAGATACAAGTTAGTGAACTGCTGGCGCCTGGGCCGTATGCCGGGGCGCGGCAGTTCCCATTGTCGAGCATCAGCGGGGAAGGCATCGAAGCGCTACGTCAGGCGCTGCTGGAAGCCGAAGCAGGTGTGCGACAACGGAGTGCGCGCGGTGGCTTTCGCTTGGCCGTCGACCGTGCCTTTGCGGTTACCGGCGCCGGTGTGGTGGTCACCGGCACGGCACTGGCCGGGCGGGTCAGTGCTGGTGATACGTTGTTGCTGGGTAAGACCGGCAAGCCGGTGCGCGTGCGTGGCCTGCATGCACAGAACCAGGCCGCGCTGGTGGCTGAGGCGGGTCAGCGGGTGGCGCTGAACATCGCTGCCGAGCGCCTGACCGTGGAGCAGGTGCACCGGGGCGACTGGCTGGTACCCGAATGGTTGCACGCACCCAGTGTAAGGGTGGATATCGAGCTGAACCTGTTGCCGGGCGAAACGCATACCTTCGAACACTTCAGCGCCGTGCATGTGCACCTTGGCACCCAGGATGTAACCGCCAGGGTCGCCTTGCTTGAAGGCCAAAGCCTGGCGGCCGGCCAACGCACGTTTGCCCAGTTGCTGCTGAATGCGCCGCTGCAAGCGGTGCACGGCGACCGCCTGGTGCTGCGCGACCAACGTGCCCAGCGCACACTGGGCGGCGGCAAGGTGCTCGACCCGTTCGCCCCCAGCCGCCAACGCCGCACCGATGAGCGCCTACGGCAGTTGCAGGTGCTGCGTGATGCCGTGGATCTGGAGCAGGCGCTGCCAGCGCTGCTCGCCAGCGCCCCGGCCGGTATCGACCCACAGCGACTAGAGCGGCAGTTCAATCGCCTGCGCGAAACCTGGCATTTGCCGAAGGATGTACTGGTGGTGGCTACGCGGCAGGGCCAACTGTTGTTCGCCAACGCCCAATGGCAGGCGCTCAAGCAGCAGGTGCTGGCGCAACTGGCGCGTTTCCATGAGCAAGAGCCCGACCAGCTCGGCCCGGACCGTGACCGCCTGCGCCGCTTCGTAGCCTTGCCCCTGGAACGGCCGGCGTTCGTCAGCCTGCTGGATGAATTGCTCGAAAACGGCGCCCTGGCCAGCAGCGGGCCCTGGCTGCATCTGCCCGATCACAAGGTGCAGTTGAGCGAAGCCGACAGTGCATTGTGGGCACGTTTGCAGCCCAGGTTGCTGGCAGGGCAATACGATCCACCCTGGGTCCGGACGCTGGCGAGTGAGGAGAGTTGCGCCGAAGCCGATGTGCGCCTGTTGCTGCGCAAGTTGGCTCGGCTGGGCTTGGTGCATCAGGTGGTGCGTGACCTGTTCTACCCAGAGGCGACGCTACAGCGCATGGCAGAGCTGCTGCTGGGGCAGGCCCGCGAAACGCCAATAGTGCAGGTTGCCGCGTTTCGCGATATGTTGGGCATCGGTCGCAAGCGCAGTGTGCAGATTCTGGAGTACTTCGACCGCATCGGCCTGACCCGGAGGGTGGCCGACCAGCGTCACATCCGCGCCGACAGCGCCCTGGCCCAACAGCAGGCCAGGCACTGAATTCAAGGAAGGCAATCGCGCCCGGTGGCGCGGCCGGGCTTCAAACCCGGTTGGGGACGGCAGCCGTTCCCGGGCAGGTTCGACTCCCGCTGCCTTCCGCCATTTTTCTGGGTACCAAGGCCGCTTTTACGCCCGCTCCCCACACAGGTCCAGCGCAAACCACTGCTCGGCGGCTTCGACATCCAACCCAGCCCCCAGCAGCGCAACCATCTTGCCCAGCGCTGCCTCACGGGTCATGCCGCCACCACTGATCAGGCCGGCCCCGCGCAAGCGGTTACCTGCCGCATAGGTATCGAACACCACGGAGCCTTCTGGGCACTGGCTGATAGCCGCCAGCATCACGCCGCGCTGGCGTGCCGCGCTCAGCACAGCAAGCAGCGCTTGGTCATCCGATGGACCCGTACCGCTGCCATAGCACTCCAGCAGAACCCCTTGTACACCGCTGTCGATCAGCCCCTGCAAGTGCTCGGCCTGCAGCCCTGGGAACACCGGCACTACGGCCAGGTTGACCGGCTGGCGTGGATGCATGTAGCCAAGTTCGGCGGGAATCGCCGAGGCCCGCTCACCACCCCGATGGCGCGGTAGAGCGGCAAAGGCATCGAACGCTTCGCTGCGCAGCTTGGACGCCCGGCAGCCATGCAGCAGTTGGCCGTGGAAGTACAGATGCACTCCACCTTCCAGGCCTTGTTCGAACTGGCGCAATGCGCCGCACAGGTTGGCCCAGGCATCGCTACCCGGTGCACCAGCAGGCAGCATCGAGCCGGTCAACAGCACCGGTACGGGCAGGCCCAGCAACAGGAACGACAACGCTGCAGCGCTGTAAGCCATGCTGTCGGTGCCATGCAACACCAACACGCCATCATGGCCTGCAACATCCACGGCTTCGACGATGGCATCGCGCATCGCCAACCAGTTGTGCTGTTGCATGTTGGCGCTGTCCAGCAGCGGGTTCAGCTCTTGCAGCGCCCATTGCAGCTTGGGTGCATCGGCCATCTGGGCAAAGTGTTCACGCATCCGCGCTTCGAAGCCACCGGCCGGCGCCAGGCCTTCCGGGGTTTCGAGCATGCCGATGGTGCCACCGGTATAGAGAACGAGAAGATTCTTTACTGCACGCATGGCAAGCATCCGTAGCGGTGAGCGGAGAAAGAAAAGCCGCCCGCGGAAGGGGCGGCTGGGCAGGGAGGATATCAGCGCTGCGGCTGAGCTTGGCCGGCTGCTTTGTCAGCGGCTGTTTCCACCTGCGGATTGGCAGGCCAGGCATTACGGTCCAGGTCCAGGTCGGCGAACTTGGATGAGTCGAACACTGGCTGCTGCACACCGGCCTTGCGCTGGTCGTCGTAGTCGCGCATGACGCGCAGGCCGACCTTGAACAGCAGGGCCAGGGCGACCAGGTTGACGAAGGCCAGGCAAGTCATGGTGATGTCGGCGAAGGCGAACACAGTCGACAGGTCTTGCATCGACCCCCAAACCACCAACGCCAGCACCAGGCCACGGAACACCATCAGCACCACACGGTTGCGGCTCAGGAACTGCAGGCTGTTCTCGCCCAGGTAGTAGTTGTAGAGGATGCAGGTGAACACGAACAGCGACAGCGCCACGCTGACGAACACGCGGCCCCAGTCACCCACCACGGCGGCCAGCGAGTTCTGGGTCAGGACAATGCCGTCGCCCTCGAAACCAGGGGTGTAGAAGCCCGACAGAAGAATCAGCAGTGCGGTGCAGGTGCAGATCACGAAGGTGTCGAGGAACACGCTGAAAGCCTGCACCACGCCCTGCGCACCCGGGTGTTTCACGGCCGCCACGGCCGCCACGTTCGGCGCACTGCCCAGGCCCGCTTCGTTGGCGAATACGCCACGTTTGACGCCCATGACGATGGCGCTGCCGAGCAGGCCACCGAAGGCCGGGTCGAGGCCGAAGGCGCTCTTGAAGATGGTTTCAAGCATGGCCGGCACATGTTCGATCTGGGTGCCGATCACGTACAGGGTCACGCCGATGTAGGCCAGGGTCTTGACCGGCACCAGCAGGTCCGACACCGCAGCGATACGCTTGATGCCGCCGATGAAGGTGACGGCCAGCAGCACGGCCAGGACGATACCGGTGTGTTTCGGGTCGAAGGCGAAGGCGTTCTGCAGCGAGTGAGTCACGGTGTAAGACTGCAGGCCGATGAAGGCGAAGCCGTAGGTGACCAGCAGCAGGATCGAGAACACGATGGCCATGCTTTTCAGCTTCAGCCCGTGCTGGATGTAGTAGGCCGGGCCACCGCGGTACAGGCCATCGCCATCCGCGCGCTTGTACACTTGGGCCAGGGTACATTCGAAGAAGCTGCTGGACATACCCACCAGTGCGGTGACCCACATCCAGAACACGGCACCTGGGCCACCCAGGGTCACAGCGATACCGACACCAGCGATGTTACCGGCACCTACGCGGCCGGCCAGGCTCAGCATCAGCGCCTGGAAGGAGCTCAGCTGGCCTGCCTGGCCACGCAGCGATTCCTTGAACACGCTGAACATATGGGCGAAATGGCGGAACTGGACGAACCGGGAGCGGAGGGTGAAGTAGCTACCCAGCCCTACGATCAGCACGATGAGGAGTTTCCCCGAAAGGAAATCGTTGATTACTTCGAGCATTGGAAAATGACCTCGATTCTTATTCTTCGTGTGGAAAGACCAGCGGACGGCAGGCGCACCGCTATTCGTTGGGGCGCATGGTTGGCTATGACAAGAGTGGTTACAATTTCGCGGGTTGCTCTGAGTTGATGCGACTTGATGCTACAATGGCGTCATTCGCGTCACCTGGATTCCGCTATGAGCGATCATTTCGCTACCAACCTCAAGTTGGCCTGCAGCCACTACCGCTCTATTTCCGAAGTTTGCCGCCAGCTGTCGATCAACCGCGCACAGTTCAACAAGTACCTGAGCGGGCAGAGCCGTCCGACGGCTTTCAACCTGAAGCGCATCGGCGATTTCTTCGGCGTTGAGGATTACGAGTTGAACCTGCCGGCCGAGCAGTTTGCCCGGCTGATTGGCGCACGGGTGTCGACCCTGGCCGAGCAGCCCAGCGACCCGATCAGTGAACTGTTCCGCCCGCTGCACGATCATGCCGGCAACCTGTCGCGCTATTGCGGTTACTACTTCGAGTATTCCAACTGCATGTCGGTGCCGGGCACGATCCTGGTGTCACTGGTGCACCTGTGGGAGGAGCGTGGCCGCTTCCTGTTCGAGCGCCAGGAGCGTCAGGAGCGCTCCAGCGCCACTGACCAGCATGCCGAGGTGCGTTGCCGTTATCTGGGGGCGGCGTTCCAGCTGCAGGACCGTTTGTTCCTCATCGACTACGAGTCGCTGACGTTCAACGAAATGAGCCAGACCATCCTCATCCCCAGCTTCAAAAGCCGAATCACTCGCCTGAACGGCCTGAAGGCCGGTGTGTCCAGCGGCGACCGGCGCAACCCGGCCTGCACCAGGGTGGTGTGGGAGTACCTGGGTGAGGAGATCAATCGCATCAATGCTTACCGGCAAGTGAAACTGTACCGGCCGGATGATCCGCGTATCGATGATGATGTACGTGAGCGGCTAAGCGTGAGGCCACTGAGTAACGGTTTGTTTGAAATCGAGTAACTGCCTACGGTCAGGCGTCTTCGAGGATGAAGGTTTCCACGGCGCTCGCAACCTGATCCGCAATCGCTGGCGTACTGCGTAAATGGGCGGCGATGCCATGGTCGCAGTCTGTAAGAAACACGCATTGCAAACGCGCGGCTGCAACTGATTGCATCAGGGCCTGGGTGACCTCCTCAGGAATCGGGCTGTAGCGCTCGGCGCCGGTCAGCCACAGGCTGCCTGCGCTGGTGCCTGGGCCTTTGCCGAATCGCTGTGAGTTGAGCCCGTCATATTCGCCTATCACCATCAGCACTCTGCCTTGGAACTGCTTGAGGAAGGCGTAACTGTCGCAATCGAGAAAGCCATAGGGTTTTCTGATGGCGGCTGTGAATGCCGGACCGAAGGGGGCCTGGTGAGCATGGTCTGGATAGACTGCTGGGCAGACCAGCACGATGCTGTTCACCTGCGGCAATTGTGCTGCAAGTTTCAGCGCAATTGCCGCGCCCAGGCTGTGGCCAATTATCGTTCGGCATTGAGGTGCGATATGCGCGTGGAAGCGTCGTGCCTCATCAAGGTTCGTAGCCAGTGAAGGCGAAGCTGCACCAGGTTCACTGGCAAGGCTATGGCCTGACAGATTAGCAGTGAGCGAACCTATGCCTGCGGCTTGCAAGCGATAGAGCAGGGGGTTGAGCCGGGTAAAGTCGGAGCGCGCGCCACCCAGGACGAATGCAGGCGCTGCGCGCTCGATATCGGGTACCAGCAATCGGGCCTGTTGCTGGTAGGTTCCGAATACTTCGTCGATGAAAAGTTCTTTGCCTGGGGCGGGTTCGTCAAACTGCCATTTCAGGCGCTGAGAAGATCCCGTTTGCAAGTGCATGGTGCCCTCTAAAGTAACAGGTTAAGCCACTCGCCGAGTGGATTGCTCGTGTCGAGCAGTAATTTGAGTGCCATGAGGATGCAGACACTGACCAGCAGCGGCCTTATGAGCCTCGTGCCGAAACGAACTGCGCAGCGTGCACCCAATTGCGCGCCCAGAAAGGCGGCAAGCGCCATTGCCAGCGCCAGCGACCAGATAATCGCTCCGCTGAGTGAAAAGACTGACAGTGCGCCCAGGTTGCAGGCTGCGTTCAAAAGCTTGCTGGTGCACACGGCCTGTATCAAGTGCTGGCCCAAGAGAATTACGCAGGCCAGCATGAAGAACGAGCCGACGCCAGGGCCAAATACTCCATCATAAAACCCAATGAACGGTGTAACCGCCACACAAAACAGGCTAGTCGACATCTTCGCCTTGCGCGCTTGTTCATTCGGGCTTGGACTAAAGGCAAAGTAGGCTGCTATCAGGATCAGCAGCGGGGGGACGCATGCCTGTAAAAGGCTTTTGGGCACATACGTTATCTACAAGGCTCCCAGAGCGCCGCCAATAAACGACATGACCGCCATCGAGCTGCCTCGTCTCCAGTCGATCATGCCTTTGCGGGCAAAGGCGCAAGTAGCCGAAACCGTCGCTGAAGCTGCCTGGAATTTATTAGTGGCAATTGCCGCCAAGGGCTCTATACCGGCGATGAACAGTACGGGGAGCGTGATCAGGCCACCGCCTCCGGCGATAGCGTCGAAAAAGCCGGCCGTGAGTGCGACGAGTGCCAGTATCAGGACAAGCGTTAAATCGATTTCAATCATTGGGTATTTTCCGCTAATCAGCCACGCACCAGCAGCGGATCCTCAACAAGTACCAACGGTGCTGCGAAGGGGGAGTATCCGAATTGACGAATGAGAAGGCGCCGGTTGTCCTCAACTGTCTGGCGACCGTGCAACGCTCTGCTGTTGTTGATTAACAATGCACGGTCGGGCTGCAAGACAAACACCAGTGGTTGTACGCTACTCAGCATTTTCCGAAAAGTACTGAACGCGCGTGCTGCAGCGCTGCAAGCACGCTCATTCAAACTGAAGCGGTAACTGTTGAAGCGTACAGAGAAGCCACCGTTAGGCTCGAACTGAAGCATTGAAACTGCTTCACCTGCTTTGCCTTTTCCGTCAGCAAGCACTCACTGCGAGTGAAGTCGAAAGATTTTGAGGTCAGTGCGAGCGCATCCAGGCTGCTCAAGCGCTCGATGATTTCTTGTAGGGGAAAGACATGCGTAGGGTCATTGGCGGGGTTCCAGCGAGCAGTGAGGATAAGTGCAGAGGGAGCAGGGGAGTGACCATCACTGGAGACTGTTGAACAGTTGTAAGGCGCTTCAGTGTGCGGCCCCAAGCACAAGCCTGCATGCGAGCTGGTTTCAACTTCCAGGCGTGGGTGTTCGCCAACCCGTGGAATTCGGCCTCCTCCCTTGAAGTTGCCAACCAGACGGACCTGCTTGCCCTCGTTGTCGATATCAAAAGCGAAATTTCGGTGTCGTGCGAGCTCCAGCAGCAGCTGATTGCGCGAGGCGAGGTATGTGCAGCGAGGGTTTTGCGCCAAGGCGGTGATATCGGGAAGGTTTTCAGGTATCGGCTCGTCGGCATAAGGCATGTGCCTGTACATCAGCGTAGACAATCTGCCTTCGCCGAAGCGCTGTAGCAGCGAACGCTGCTCGTCAGTCAAGGATTTCTGGATTTGGTCGGCCAATATACGTGCCTGGATTGCAACCCCCTTTGCTTCCGGGCCGCCGGAGTCTGCAAGGGTTTGGCTTGCAAAGGCTAGGGCCCGACTTTGCTCGGGGGAAAAATCCAGGTATGCGGCTTGCGAGTGAGGCATTGAACGTTCCTTGTACTTATTTTTGTGGGGCTCCCCTGTTGGCAAGGGGGGAACTATTGAATGCAGTTATGCTTTTGCGTGGTAGTCAGCTCGTTCCTGGTATGCCGTAGGAAATATCTGTGTGTCGCGATAGTGAGCTTTGGCAGCTCGGAAACCGCACCGCCTGAAGCAGTCACAGGGCCAGACGTTGGACTTCCCGCAGCGGAAACCGCAAAATGCCCCTTTCCTTCATCAACCTCTCCGGATCTGCTGACTCTATGCGTATGCGCCTAATGCTGTTGGGTGGTGGCAATGCCCTCGGGCAAGCGCTGATTCGTCTTGGGGCCGAGGAGGACATCGCATTCCTGGCGCCACGCCCGCCCGAGAACGGTTGGACGCCGGCCAGCCTCACTCAGTTGCTCGACGATCACCGCCCCGACGCGCTGGTCAACCTGGCCTATTACTTCGACTGGTTCCAGGCCGAGTCGGTCAGCGAGCAGCGCCTGGCTCAACAGGAGCGGGCGGTGGAGCGGCTGGCGGAGCTGTGCCAGCACCACCAGATCACCCTGGTGCAGCCTTCCAGCTACCGGGTGTTCGATGGTTCGCGGGCCACGGCCTATAGCGAAAAAGACGAGCCCGTGCCGCTGGGCCTGCGTGGCCAGGCCTTGTGGCGCATCGAGCAGAGCGTGCGTGCGGCCTGCCCACAGCATGTACTGCTGCGCTTTGGCTGGCTGCTCGACGAGAGCATCGACGGCTCGTTGGGCCGCTTCCTGACACGTGCCGAGCAACCACAAGAGCTGCTGCTGGCCGATGATCGACGTGGCAACCCGACGCCTGTCGATGATGCCGCCCGGGTGATCCTGTCGGTGCTCAAGCAGCTCGATTGCAATGCGCCGTTGTGGGGCACCTACCATTACGCTGGCAACGAGGCGACCACGCCGCTGGCGCTGGGCCAGGCGATCCTCACCGAGGCCGGCCAGCACCGCCAACTGGCCGTGCAGGCCCCCACACCGCAAGCCCATGCCGCGCGCCCGGATGCCAGCGAAGAGCCGCAACATGCGGTACTGGCCTGCAAGAAAATCCTTCATACCTTCGGTATCAAGCCGCGTGCCTGGCGCGCTGGCTTGCCGCCTCTACTGGACCGGTTCTACCGCCATGGCTGACGCCCCCATCCTGATCACCGGCGGTGCCGGCTTCATTGGCTCCCACCTGTGCGATGCGTTGTTGGACAAAGGCTACGCCGTACGCATTCTTGATGACTTTTCCACAGGCCGCAGGAGCAACCTGCAGGTCGACCACCCACGGTTGGAGCTGATTGAAGGCGATGTAGCCGATGCCGGGTTGGTTACACAGACAGCGGCTGGCTGCCGTGCTGTAGTGCACCTGGCGGCGGTGGCCTCGGTGCAGGCCTCGGTCGAGGACCCGGTACGCACCCATCAGAGCAACTTCATCGGCACCCTCAATGTCTGTGAAGCCATGCGCGTGCATGGCGTGCGTCGGGTGCTGTTCGCTTCCAGTGCGGCGGTGTATGGCAACAATGGCGAGGGCGAGTCGATTGCCGAAGAGACCCCCAAGGCGCCGCTGACCCCCTATGCCGTGGACAAACTGGCCAGTGAGCAATACCTGGACTTCTACCGCCGCCAGCATGGTCTGGAGCCGGTGGTGTTTCGCTTCTTCAATATTTTCGGGCCACGTCAGGACCCGTCCTCACCGTATTCCGGTGTGATCAGCATTTTCTGCGAGCGCGCTGTACAGGGCTTGCCGATCACGGTGTTTGGCGATGGCGAGCAGACCCGTGATTTCCTCTACGTGGGTGATCTGGTGCAGGTGATGGTGCAAGCATTGGAGCAGCCGCAGGTCGAGGAGGGGGCGGTGAACATCGGCCTCAACCAGGCGACTTCGCTGAACCAGTTGCTGGCAGCGCTGGAGAAGGTGGTGGGGAGCTTGCCAGCGATCAGCTATGTCGCGGCCCGTTCGGGGGATATTCGCCATTCGCGGGCGGATAATCAGCGGTTGCTGGCGCGGTTCAAGTTCGCGCAGGCGACGCCGATGGTCGAGGGGCTGGCGCGGCTTCTGGGCAAGGCCTGATAACCGGGGGCTGCGCAGCAGCCCCAAATCATTCATGCCGCACCATTCTGCGCAGGCAGTCTTCGGCATGCAAAACCCGCCCATCCTGGGCACGCACCTGCAACGTCTCAAGCGCCTGCCCGGTAGCTCCCTCCACCAATTCCGAACGCGCCTCACCCGCCTCGAACAGAAACCGCTCCCCCCATTGCCTCAAGCCAACCACCACTGGAAACACCGACCGCCCTTTCGCGGTCAGCACATATTCCTTGTAGGCACTGCCATCCGATGCCGGCTGCAAGGCCAGCAACTCGCTCTCCACCAGTAGTTTGAGCCGCGAGGCGAGGATGTTCTTCGCCAGCCCCAGGTTCTTGTGAAATTCACTGAACCGGTGCAGGCCGTCAAAGGCATCGCGCAGGATCATCAGCGCCCAACGGTCACCCAGCACCTCCAGGGCCCGGGCTACGGGGCATTGCGCATTGTGTTCATCGAGCATGGTGCAAACCTGTCTTAACGTCTGGTTGCAGATTAAAACCACATTTGCTAAATAGCCAGTGTGTGGTTTCAAATCGAAACCAGATTGACGAGGTTGGTCCGATGGCACCTTCACTGACACGCTGGACAACCCTGTTGCTTGCCATTACCAGCGCCATGGCCGTCGCGACGGTGTACTTCGCTCAGCCTCTGCTTGAGTCGATGGCTGCCGAGCTGGGGGTAGGGCAGCAGCAGATTGGCTGGGTAGTTGGCGCGACCCAGGCGGGCTATGCCCTGGGGTTGCTACTGATCGTGCCGCTGGGTGACTTGGTCGATCGCAAGCGCCTGTTGCTTGGCCAGTTGCTGTTCTCGGCTCTGGCGCTGATCGGCGTCGGCATGTCGCAAAGTTGGGCAATGCTGCTGGTGGCTCTAGCCGTCACCGGGTTGATGGCCGTGATGGTGCAGGTGATGGTGGCGCATGCCGCGAGCCTGGCCTCACCGGGCCAGCAAGGGCAGGCGGTAGGCGCCGTCACCAGTGGTGTGGTGCTGGGCATTCTGCTTGCGCGCCTGGTCTCGGGCGGGTTGGCCGACCTGGCCGGTTGGCGCAGCGTGTACTGGATGGCCGCAGGCGTCTTGATAGTGCTGGCACTGGTGATATGGCGTAGCTTGCCCTCGGTGCAGCCCGTCATGCATCGGTCTGGCTACCGGGCGCTGATTGTGTCCCAGTTCAACCTGTACCGGCACGACAGGTTGCTGCGCCAGCGAGGCATGTTTGGAGTGTTGATCTTCGCCGCGTTCAGCGTGCTATGGAGTGCCATGGTCATGCCGCTCAGTGCTGCGCCGTTGGCGCTGAGCCATACCGAGATCGGCCTGTTCGGCCTGGCCGGTGTCGCGGGTACCTTGGCAGCTTCGCGTGCCGGTCGTCTGGCTGACCAGGGGCAGGGTGAACGCACTACTGGGTTGGCGCTGGCCTTGCTGACGCTGTCGTGGTTGCCCACGGCGTTTGTCGGGGCTTCACTGATGGCCTTCGTGCTGGGAGTGCTGATGCTGGACTTTGCCGTGCAGGCGGTACATGTCACCAACCAGAGCCTGTTGCTGGCCGGGCGTGGCGCGATGGCCAGCCGGTTGATCGGTGCCTACATGTGTTGCTACTCGCTTGGCAGCGGGCTGGGAGCGGTGTTGGCGGCCTGGGTGTTTGCCCATTGGGGGTGGGTCGCAGTGTGCGGGCTTGGCATGGCCATCAGCGCGGTAGCGCTGGGCTACTGGCTATGGCTGCAACGTGCGAGGGCGGCCGAAGCCGCCCTGCCGTGTTCAGGTCAGAACTTGTAGCCAAGGCCGACCATGTACACCCACGGGTCGACATCGACGTCGACCTTGGTCTTGCTGTAGCCCAAAGCGGTCGGGCCGTTGACGCTGGCCTTGGTGTCGATGTCGACGTACCAGACCGAGGCGTTGACCAGCAGGTTGTCGGTGATCATGTAGTCCATGCCCAGCTGGCCGGCGATCCCGATCGAGTCCTGCAGTTTCAGGTTGCTGAAGCCTTGCTGCTTGCGGGCACTGCTGAGGTCTTCATCGAAGAACAGGGTGTAGTTGATGCCCACGCCGGCATAGGGCTGGAACTTGGAGTTCGGTTCCATCGGGTAGTACTGCAGCGACAGGGTCGGTGGCAGTTGCTTGATGTCGGCCAGCTTGCCGTCCAGGCCGCCGCCCAGGCCTTTTACGCCTACGGTGTGCTTGAACGGGGTGGCTGCCAGCAGCTCCAGGCCGATGTGGTCGGTGAGCATATAGGCAAAGGTCAAGCCCAGCTGGGTGTCGCTGTCCAGGGTTGCCTTGGTGCCCGAAACCTTGTTGCCATCGAATTTCAGGTCGCCGCTGCTTTCGTTAGGGGCGGTGGTGATGGCGCCTGCGCGGACGATGACATCGCCTGCCTGGTGAGCGTGGGCAACAGGGGCGGTGAGCGCAAGGGCCACAAGCGAGGCGCCGAGCAAGGACTTGTTCATGGAAGCTCCCAAAGGACGTTATTAATCGAGTAGTCCAATGGTACGGAGCTGGTTAAACAGAAAGTTTGACCCAGCTCAAAGAAGCGTCTTCACGAATTCGAAACAGTTCTCATCTCAGCTCATACGCGTATATTTTCTCGGCCTCCATTTGGTAGCCAGCGTCGGCCAGTTCGCTGCTGGAGGCTCTAACCTGCATCTTTCCCTCGATCCAGTAGGGTTGGTAGAGGTCTTCGACGCGCACGCCCATCTCACTGAAAATGTGCACGATCTGGTTCGATGGTGGGGGCGGCACGTGGATACACGCACCGTAGTAAGGGACCAGCAGGAATTCGGTGGTGCGGCCTTCTTCGCTGACCTCCAGTGGCACGATGTAGCCCGGCAGTTTGACCTGCTGGCCGTCGAGACCTTTCACCACCGGGGCATCGGGGGCTTGCTGGCGCGCGGGTGGGGCAGACTCGGCAGACAGGGCGTTGCTTAGCTGCGACATGTCGTGCAGCGGCGCCAGTTGTGGTGGGATGACCGGGGCGCCTTCGGGGATCAGGGCGGGCCAGTCCAGTTCACGGGGTTCTGAGGCCCAGGCAGGCAATGTCAGCGAGAGCAATATGACCAGTAGAAATTGTGTTGCCTTTACTGGCCTCTTCGCGGGTGAACCCGCGAAGAGGGCGATGAGGTGTTTGATCATTACGCGCACTCAGAGGTGTATGGACAAACCATCGGCCAGCGACTGCCGATACGCCCGCCACGCAGGCACGCTACCCATCAGCAACGCAGCCCCCAGGATGATAGCCAGCAAGGTCCATTCATGAGCGCTAGGCAGGGCCAGTGGCAGATACAAGCCATAGTTCGCCTGTACATACCCCTGCGCAAGGGCAATCCCCGCGTACAGCAAGCCAAGCCCGGCCACGATCCCGACCGCCGCCAGTGACAGTGCCTCCAGTACCAGCAGCCCCGCGATATGCCAAGGCCTGGCACCGACCGAGCGTAAGATCGCCATCTCCCGGCGGCGCTCGTTGAGGCTGGTAAGAATCGCCGTGAGCATGCCAATCAGGCCGGTCAGCACCACGAACAGCGACACCACGAACAGTGCTTGTTCGGCAGTGCCCATCAGGCTCCAGAGCTCCTGCAGGGCCACCCCAGGCAGGATCGCCAGCAGCGGCTCGCTGCGGTACTCATTGATCTCCCGCTGCAGGCTGAAGGTCGCGATCTTGCTGTTCAGCCCCAGCATGAATGCAGTGATGGCGGCAGGTTGCAGGTCCATCGCGCGTGCTTGCTCGGCGCTGATGCGCCCGGCGCCACGGGCGGGTACGCCGTTGTGCCAGTCGATATGGATCGCTTCCATACCCCCCAGGCTGATATGCAGGGTGCGATCGACCGGTGTGCCGGTGCGTTTGAGCACACCGACCACGGTGAATGGTTTGTCGTCGTGCTTGACCAGGCTGATGGCGGCCACGCCGTGGGCCAGTACCAGCTTGTCACCCAGCTTGTAATGCAGCGCCTCGGCCACTTCGGCGCCGAGCACCACTTCGAAGGGGTCGCTGGCGAACTCACGTCCCTGGCTCAGTTCCAGGTGCTGGCGGCGACCGTACTGGTAATGGCTGAAGTAATCCGCCGTGGTACCCATCACCCTGTAGCCACGGTGGGAGTCGCCCAGCGAGATCGGGATTGCCCACTTCACCCGTGGGTCCTGGGCATAATGCTGGAAGCTGTCCCAACGGATGTTGTTGGTGGCGTTACCAATGCGGAACACCGAATACAGCAGCAGGTTCACCGAGCCAGAGCGGGCGCCGACGATCAGGTCGGTTCCGCTGATGGTGCTGGCGAAGCTGGCGCGAGCCTCGGTACGGACCCGCTCCACGGCCAGCAGCAGGCACACCGACAAGGCAATGGCAAAAGCGGTCAGAAACGCAGTGAAACGGCGGTTGGCCAGGCTGGCCAGGGCAAGGCGGAGCAGGTACATCAGGCCTCCCGGGGCTTGGCGGCGCGGTTGAGGTCGGCCAGGGAAAGGTGGCGGTCGAACAGCGGTGCCAGGCTTTGATCGTGGCTGACGAACAACAAGCTTGCGCCGGCGGCGCGGCACTCATCGAACAGCAGGCGGATGAACGCTTCGCGGGTGTCGGTATCCAGTGCCGAAGTCGGCTCGTCGGCAATCACCAACTCGGGCTGGCCGATCAGTGCGCGGGCGGCGGCGACCCGCTGCTGCTGGCCGATCGACAGGCTGTCGGCGCGGCGGGCGAGCAGGGCGGGGTCGTCCAGGCCCAGGTGCGCCAACAGCGTGCTGGCTGCCTGGTCGACACCGCCATGGCGCTGCTCGGCGCGGGCCTTGCGGCTGCGCGAGAAGCGGCAGGGCAGCTCGACGTTTTCACGTACCGACAGAAATGGCAGCAGGTTGAACTGCTGAAAGATGTACCCCGTGTGATCCACCCGAAAACGGTCGCGGGCGCCCTGACTCAGCCCGCCGAGGTCCTGGCCGAGCAACTCGATACGGCCCTGGGCGGGCACGCTCACCCCGCCCAGCAGGCCCAGCAAGGTGGTCTTGCCACTGCCGCTGGGGCCCTTGAGGAACAAGGCTTCACCAGCGTTCAGGCGCAAGGCTGGAATGTCCAGCAGCGGCGGCTGACCTGGCCAGGCGAACACCAGGTCACGCAGTTCGATCAACGGCTGGCTCATTCAGAAGGCGACCGTTGCCTGGGCCGGCGTGGTTTCCACACCTTTCTGGCCATTGGGGCCGATCAGTTGCACGTTGATTTTCTGGGTGGCCGGGAAGGCCTTGAACAGTGGTGCCAGGTCCACCTGTGTCAGTTTCTCGGGGTTGGCGCAGGTCAGCTGGTAATGGGCGCCAATGTCGCTGTGTTGGTGCCCATGCTCATGATCGTCGCCATCCTCGTCGGCTTTCGGGGCGTCACCGAACAGCGGGCTTTCCAGCGCCTGCTGTTCTTCTTTGCAGCCTGCGGCAGCAGCCAGGCCGACCAGCGTCAACGGTTGTTCGAGCTGCTGGCGTACGGCGGCGACCTTGGCCTTGTCAGCATCGCTGCTGGCCGCGTGCTCGAAACCGACCAGGTTCATGGCCGGGCTGTCCAGCTCAAGCTCCAGGGTGTTGCCATCGAGTACGACGTTGAGCTTGGCTACGCCATGCTCATGGGCGCCGAGTGTGCCATGGGCGTGGTCGTGATCATGGTCATCGTGGGCATGGGCCACGGCCAGTGGCAGCAAGGCGAAGGGCAGGGCGAGCAGCAGGCGACGCATGGACGACTCCGGAGCGGGCTGGAAGGTTGAGTTATGTTATAACAATTTTTCTGCGCGCCGCCAGCCTGCGTGGCTAAGGTTTCATGTTGCGGTAGCATGGCTGCATTGACCTGGGCTCAAGGAATGCATCATGAGAATTCGCGGACAGATTGGTGAATGGCCAGTGGACCTGACCATTGAGCTGGCGCCAGAAGAGTGGGCGCAGCTGGGGCAACGGGTGACGGGGCGTGAGGCGTCTGTAGACGCAACCGCAGTGGTCCACGCCCCGCCAAGTCAGGATGATGGGCAATGGGCAACAGCACGTGAGTTACTGCAACGGGCCGGGCACGTCGCAGGGCCTCAGCTGTTGGAGCAATTGGAAGCGCTGGTAGGAAGTGTCGCGGCAGGTAAACGATTGTTGGTCAGGTTGCGCCATAGTCCAGATGTGCGGGTTGAAAACGTGGGTGATGCGCCGGTTTACCATTGGGTGGGGCCACGAAAAGCCGAATGACCTGTCATTTCTGCCAGTTGTGACGCTTTGGGTGATACGTGACAGTCACCTGAACGGCACTACCGCGGGTGGAAAGAATGGATATCAGCAATGGCGCAAACGATGAAGTCCGCTCCGGCGAGGATAGCCTTTACGGCTGGCCCTTCATGGTGTTCTTCGACTGGCGCAAGGTGAATGAGTATTGGAACGCTCATGCGCTAGAACCGCAGGGCGACGGGTTCTGTGCGAAGGATATCGAGTTTGAAATCGACACGACAATGGAATCGGCGCGGTACTTCCGATGCTCATTGGGGCCATTGAAATTGCAGGTGACGGGCGGTGACGGTAGCCCGTTACGGTGGGTGGTCAGACGCAGAATCCTGTCGTGTGTGGTTATTCACCTGGTCCGCTCATTGGGCGGACGGACAAGGACCATCACTCAAGTACGGCATGTGATAGAGGAACAGGGTGTTGAGCTCTGCCTGGAAATAGACCTCGAAGCCAACGCAGGACGCTATGACAGTGAGCAGCGTGTATCACTAGGGTGGGCTAAGTACCCCGTTTTCTATCTCTCCAATGCCTATCAAACATCCACTCGCGATGAACTGGGGGCATTGCCCTATGCCCTCTTTTTCCGGGGGCATGCTGATTCCAGCAAATTCATTCAGCTGGGTAAAATCCAGCCGTTGAGCACCCGAGTACTCAAGCCCATGCATTTCTGGCTTCGCTCGATAAGCGCGGTAGAGAATCAATCATCGTTTCTAGCCTTGTATCCTGTGATTGGGGAGCACGGTATCGCTTTCTTTCCCAACCTCTATCCGCCTATTCCTGTATCAACGGCAGGCGTGTCCATCGTGCTGGATGCGACACGCTATCCTGGGGCTGCGCTTGCCCAGCAGGATATACAAGACTGCCCCAGCCTCCTCATGCCACCGGGGCTCGTGCGTAGTGGGGTTTTGGAAACGGATGGCTCAATTGTTAGGAGTCGCTTTGAACTTCAATCGAGTGAGCCCCCACTCGCACACGTGCAAGTTGAGGGCCAGTCGTTCGGCCTTGAACCCAGGGTGCGGGTGATTAATGGGGCGCAAACGGTAACGCTGAGCCTTTTGCCCAGTAATGCAGGTGAGCCTCCACGCTGGTGGAGTCAATATGGAGGTCGGATAGAGCCAAAGGGTTGGGGGTGTACCTTCCTGCCTGACGAACGAGAAGCATCTAGTATCGAGACACTGTGCGAGTATTGCGTCATTCAGGCCGCAGTGGAAAACAGCACGTTCACGTCCACAGTTATGGTTCTTCGTGGCGTTCCGACCGGCTATATTCGCTTGACGCCGTCATTACATGGTCATGTAAAGCTGTGCTATCGAAAGGGAGGTCAGGAAGTCGTGATCCCCTATGAAGATACCTATTGGAGCGGGTTTAACTGTTTTATTGCCAGCAACGGAGCTATCGAACGGTTTGATAATGAGCCCTTTTGTATCATTCGGGCGTACAGCGATCTGGGCGAGGCGTTTATCTGGGCAGTGTTGATCCTGCCTGTCCCACTGATCGACCTGCAGACGCTGAGCCTTGATATTGGCTAATACCTGTAGAATCGATCGATGCAGCCGCCCGATGTCGGGCGGCCGTACCTGGCATTGGCTATCAATACATCGCAGCGAACAGCTTGCGTCGGTAAACGTTGACCAGCGGGTGATCATTGCCCAGTAGCTCGAACACCTGCAGCAATGCCTTATGCGGCAGCCCGTTCTCATAGGCACGGTTACGCTGGAACAGCTTCAGCAACCCCTCCAACGCCGCCTCATACTGTTGGCGCGCCAGCTGCTGGATGCTCAGCTGATAAGCCGCCTCGTCATCCTGCGGGTTCTGCGCCAGGCGGCTTTTCAGGTCAGCCACTTCCGGCAGGCTGGCAGCCTGGCGCAGGAAGGTCAGCTGTGCCTTGGCACCCGCCAGTGCAGCTTTGTGTTCGTCAGTCTTGACCGCGTCCAATACCACCTGCGCTTCGCCCAGCTCACCGCGCTCGGCCAGGCAGCGAGCGTATAGAATCAGCGCTTCGGCATTGCTGTTGTCCTCACCCAGCAGCACCTGCAGCAGTGCTTCGGCTTCCGCGAAGCGGCTTTCGGCAAACAGTGCCTTGGCCTGCTCCAGCGGCGAAGCGGCGGGTGCGGCGGGCATTTGCACATGCGGCTCGAGCATGGCGCGAATCGCCGATTCCGGCTGTGCTCCGGCGAAACCGTCCACCGGCTGGCCGTCCTTGAACAGGACCACGGTCGGCAGGCTGCGGATGCCGAACTGGGCAACCACCTGTTGCTCCACGTCGCAATTGATCTTGGCCAGCAGCAGTTCGCCCTGGTAACCCTCGGCGATCTTGGCCAGCAACGGCATCAGCGCCTTGCACGGCGCGCACCACTCGGCCCAGAAGTCCACCAGCACCGGCTTGTGGAAGGAGTTCTCGATCACCAGTTGCTGGAAGGTGGCATCGGTGGCGTCGAAAATGTAAGGCGTGTCTTGGCTCATTGCGACTCTCGCAAACTCGTGAATGGCACCACTATAAGGCGTCGCGGCTGGCGTGGTACAGGCTGACCCGGCGGAATTCGTGCGGCTCGGCCAGGTCTGGCAGGGTGAGTGCTTCAAGCACGCCCAACTGCCGGTACAGCGGGTGGCTGAAATCGCGTACCCGTGAGTCGGCCACCAGGGCCTGGCGACCGCGGCCAAGGAAGGCATCCAGTAGTGGCAGGTTGGCGCGGTCGTACAGCACGTCGGCAACCAGGATCAGGTCGAAACGGTCGCCTTCGGCGAAGAAATCGCTGCTGTAGTTCAGCTCGACGCCGTTCAGCGCGGCATTCGCGCGGCAGGCGTCGAGGGCCAGCGGGTCGAGGTCGCACGCCACCACTTCCAGCGCGCCAGCGCGTGCTGCGGCAATGCCAGCGATACCGGAGCCTGCGCCGAAGTCCAGCACGCGCTTGCCCGCCACCCATTCGGGGCGCTCGGCCAGGTAGCGGGCCATGGCCAGGCCGCTGGCCCAGCAGAAGCTCCAGTAGGGCGGCTCTTCCAGAATGCGCCGGGTTTCTTCGCTGCTGAAGGCGCGGTCCATGTTCTGGTCGTCGATCAGCCACAGCTTCAGGTCGCAGCCGGGCAGTTCGCTGACGACCAGGCGCGCTTCGCCAATCAGGCCGCTGAGCGCCTGTTGCAGGGCCAGCGGTGCCACTTACGGCGCCTTCTCGAAACGCAGCGGGCCGGTGGCCTGGGTTTGAGCCTGGGTAATGCGCACGGGGGGCAGGTGCATGATCAGTTGGCCGGAGCTGCTGGCGCGGCCACGCAGCTCGACCCGTGCACCGGCCGGGAAGGCTTCGGGGTTGAAACGCAGGTGGTAGGGCAGGACCTGGCCTGTACCGGTCAGAGTGCTGCTGGCCAGCAGGCCTTGCGGGCGGTCACGTTCATCGATGACCAGCAAGGCCAGCTCCACGTTGGCACCGGCCGGAATTTCCAGCAAGGTGCCGCTCAGCTCGCGCTGGTAGGCCGGCAGCGGGCCCAGTACTTCGGCCTGCTTGGCCGAGCGGGCGGGCGCGGGGGCTGGGAGGTTGTCGGTCTTCGGCCTGTCGCTGCCGCAGGCGGCGAGCAGGGCGGCGCAGCACAGCACGACGAGCGCTCGGTAGTGCATGGGGGAGTCCTTAACGGGCAGATTTCCCATGGATGTTAACCCCTTTGGCTTGTCTTGCCAGTGCAATGCGCTACCATGGCCCTCCCTTTTTTTGTTGCCTGCCACCATGCACTGTCCCTTTTGCGGTGCCAACGACACCAAGGTCATCGACTCTCGCCTCGTTGCCGAGGGCGAGCAGGTGCGCCGCCGCCGCGAATGCGTGGCCTGTGGCGAACGCTTCACTACCTTCGAAACCGCCGAGCTGGTGCTGCCCCGTCTGATCAAGCAGGACGGCACGCGCCAGCCCTTCGACGAAGAAAAGCTGCGCGCCGGCATGCAACGGGCTCTGGAAAAGCGCCCGGTCAGCGTCGAGCGCCTGGAAGCGGCGCTGGCGCACATCAAGAGCCGCCTGCGCGCGACCGGCGAGCGCGAAGTCAAATCGCTGGTGGTAGGTGAAATGGTCATGGCCGAGCTGCGCAAGCTCGATGAAGTGGCCTATATCCGCTTTGCCTCGGTGTACCGGCGCTTCCAGGACCTCGACGAGTTCCGCGAAGAAATCGACCGCCTGGCCCGTGAGCCTGCTAGAGAGTGAACATGCCCAGCCAAGCTGCCGTCCTCGACGCCCATTACATGGCCCGCGCGCTGGAGCTGGCGCGCAAAGGCCTGTACACCACTCACCCGAACCCGCGCGTGGGCTGCGTGATCGTGCGCGATGGCGAAGTGGTCGGTGAAGGCTGGCACGTGCGTGCCGGCGAGCCGCATGCCGAAGTGCACGCCCTGCGCCAGGCTGGTGAGCGCGCCATTGGCGCCTGTGCCTACGTCACCCTTGAACCGTGCAGCCATCATGGCCGCACGCCGCCGTGCGCCGAAGCACTGGTCAAGGCCGGTGTGGCGCGAGTGGTGGCGGCCATGCAGGACCCCAACCCGCAAGTGGCAGGCCAGGGCTTGCAGCGCTTGGCCGAGGCAGGCATTGAAGTCGCCAGCGGTGTGCTCGAAGCCGAAGCCCGCGCGCTCAACCCGGGCTTCCTCAAGCGCATGGAGCACGGCCTGCCGTTCGTCCGCGCCAAGCTGGCCATGAGCCTGGATGGCCGCACCGCGATGGCCAGTGGCGAAAGCCAGTGGATCACCGGCCCGGCTGCCCGTTCGGCGGTGCAGCGCTTGCGCGCCCGTTCCAGCGTGGTGCTGACCAGCGCTGCCAGTGTGCTGGCCGACAATGCACGAATGACCGTGCGTGGCACCGAGCTGGGCCTGGATGCCGAAACCACCGCCCTGGCACTCAGCCGTACACCGCTGAGGGTGCTGGTCGATGGTCGCCTGCGCCTGCCGCTGGATGCGGCTTTCTTCCAAGCCGGGCCGGCGCTGGTGGTGGCTGCTGTCGCAGATGACCCGCGTTATGCCGCTGCCGGCCACGAGTTGCTCAGCCTGCCGGGTGACAATGGCCAGGTCGACTTGCCGGCGCTGCTGCAAGCCCTGGCGGCCCGAGGTGTCAACGAAATCCTGCTGGAAGCCGGTGCCGGCCTGGTCGGCGCCTTTGCCCAGCAAGGCCTTGTCGATGAGTACCAGCTGTTTGTCGCCGGCACCTTCCTTGGCTCCCAGGCCCGGCCGCTGCTGGACTGGCCGCTGGGCAAGATGAGCGAGGCACCAAGGCTGAAAATTACCGAAATGCGCGCAGTGGGCGATGACTGGCGGGTCACGGCCATCCCCTTGCCGGCGCCCGGCGTATAATGCCGGGCTTGCCCCGCGCAAACCGCTTTTTGAGGAAGACCCCATGTTCACCGGCATCATCGAATCCATCGGCACCATCCGCAGCCTGACCCCCAAGGGTGGCGACGTGCGCGTCTACGTCGAAACCGGCAAGCTCGACCTGGGTGACGTCAAGCTCGGCGACAGCATCGCCGTCAACGGTGTGTGCCTGACCGCCGTGGAGCTGCCGGGCGACGGCTTCTGGGCCGACGTCAGCGTCGAAACCCTCAAGCGCACCGCCTTCATCGACCTCAAGAGCGGCAGCAAGGTCAACCTGGAAAAGGCCCTGACTCCCACCACCCGTCTGGGTGGGCACCTGGTCAGTGGCCACGTCGACGGAGTCGGCGAAATCATTTCGCGCAGCGATAATGCCCGCGCCATCCAGTTCCGCGTACGCGCACCCAAGGAACTGGCCAAGTACATCGCCCACAAGGGTTCGATCACCGTCGACGGCACCAGCCTGACGGTCAATGAGGTCAATGGCGCCGAATTCGAGCTGACCATTGTCCCGCACACCCTGTCCGAAACCATCATGGCCGACTACCGTGCAGGGCGTCGGGTAAACCTTGAGGTCGACCTGCTGGCCCGTTATCTGGAGCGTTTGCTTTTGGGTGACAAGGCCGCCGAGCCGAGCAAGGGCAGTGGCATTACCGAAAGCTTCCTGGCCGCCAACGGCTTCTTGAAATCCTGATTGAGAAGGGGGTGCCGCGTGGCGCTCAACAGCATCGAAGAACTGGTCGAAGACATCCGCCAGGGCAAAATGGTCATCCTCATGGATGACGAAGACCGCGAGAACGAAGGCGACATCATCATGGCAGCCGAATGCTGCCTGCCCGAGCACATCAACTTCATGGCCAAGCACGCCCGTGGTCTGATCTGCATGCCGATGACCCGCGAGCGTTGCGAAACGCTGAAGCTGCCACTGATGGCACCGCGCAACGGCTCGGGCTTCGGCACCAAGTTCACCGTATCGATCGAAGCCGCCGAAGGCGTCACCACCGGTATTTCCGCCGCTGACCGCGCACGCACCGTGCAGGCCGCCGCAGCCAAGGATGCCAAGGCCGAAGACATCGTCAGCCCTGGCCACATCTTCCCGTTGATGGCCCAGCCAGGTGGAACCCTGGCTCGTGCTGGCCACACCGAAGCCGCCTGCGACCTTGCGCGCATGGCTGGTTTCGAGCCAAGCGGCGTGATCTGCGAAGTGATGAACGACGATGGCACCATGTCGCGTCGCGCCGAGCTGGAGGTGTTTGCCGCCGAGCACGGTCTGAAGATCGGCACCATCGCCGACCTGATCCACTACCGCATGATCCACGAGCGCACCGTGCAGCGTGTTTCCGAGCAGCCGGTGGAGAGCGAGCTGGGTGAATTCAACCTGGTCACCTACCGTGATGCGGTGGAAGGCGACGTGCACATGGCCCTGACCCTGGGCAAGATCTGCGCCGAAGAGCCGACCTTGGTGCGTGTGCACAACATGGACCCGCTGCGCGACCTGCTGCTGGTCAAGCAGCCGGGCCGCTGGAGCCTGCGCGCAGCCATGGCTGCCGTGGCCGAGGCTGGCAGTGGCGTGGTCTTGCTGCTGGGCCACCCGCTGGATGGCGACGTGCTGCTGGCGCACATTCGTGAAAGCGCGGGTGATGCACCGACCAAGGCACCGACCACCTACAGCACCGTGGGTGCCGGTTCGCAGATCCTGCGCGACCTTGGTGTGCGCAAGATGCGCCTGATGAGTTCGCCGATGAAGTTCAACGCGATATCCGGATTCGATCTGGAAGTTGTAGAATACGTGCCCTCCGAGTGACTTGAGGCGGCATTGACGCCCTCTGCTCGAGTCCAGCCCCCTGTCGAGGCCGCTTGTATGCGGCCTCGCTCTTGAAGATGAGAATATCGGAATGACCCTGAAGACCATCGAAGGTACCTTCATCGCCCCCAAAGGTCGCTATGCTTTGGTGGTTGGCCGCTTCAACAGCTTCGTCGTCGAAAGCCTGGTAAGCGGTGCCGTTGATGCCCTGGTTCGCCACGGTGTCAGCGAAAGCGACATCACCATCATCCGTGCCCCCGGTGCATTCGAGATCCCGCTGGTAGCACAGAAGGTCGCCCAGCAAGGCGCCTACGACGCGATCATCGCCCTGGGCGCCGTGATTCGTGGTGGTACCCCGCACTTCGAATACGTGGCGGGCGAATGCACCAAGGGCCTGGCCCAGGTGTCCATGGAGTTCGGTGTACCGGTGGCCTTCGGCGTACTGACCGTCGACTCCATCGAGCAAGCCATCGAGCGTTCCGGCACCAAAGCTGGCAACAAAGGTGCTGAAGCTGCCCTGTCCGCTCTGGAAATGGTCAGCCTGCTGGCGCAGTTGGAGGCCAAGTGATTAGCGACGAAAGCGATCGTTTCAACCCGCGCGATCCAAAACCTGCGGATGCCGGCAAGCCCTCCAAGAGCGCCAAGCGCCGCGAAGCCCGCAAGCTCGCGACCCAGGCCCTCTACCAGTGGCACATGGCCCAGCATTCGCTGAACGAGATCGAAGCGCAGTTCCGGGTCGATAACGATTTCACCGATGTCGACGGTGCCTATTTCCGCGAGATCCTGCACGGGGTCCCGGCAATCAAGGGCGAAATCGACAAGGCACTGGTGCCTTGCATGACCATCGCACTGGAAGAGCTCGACCCGGTCGAGCTGGCCGTGCTGCGCCTGTCCACCTGGGAGCTGATCAAGCGCGTCGACGTTCCGTACCGCGTGGTGATCAACGAAGGCGTGGAGCTGGCCAAGGTCTTCGGTGCCACCGACGGCCACAAGTTCGTCAACGGCGTGCTGGACAAGCTCGCCCCGGCCCTGCGTGAAGCAGAAGTCAAGGCGAACAAGCGCTGATCCTGGCGCAGCCTGGCCATGGGTGAGTTCGAGCTGATCAACCATTACTTCGCCGCCGCGCCCTGTGCGCAGGGCGGCGAGGGCGTGGCCCTGGGGATCGGCGACGACTGCGCCCTGCTGGATCTTCCCCCCGGTGAGCAACTGGCGGTGTCCACCGACACCCTGGTCGCCGGGGTGCATTTTCCTGTTGCTTGCGATCCGTTGCTGCTCGGCCAGCGTTCGTTGGCCGTGGCGGCCAGTGACCTGGCAGCCATGGGCGCGACTGCAATCGGCTTTACCCTCGCCCTGACCCTGCCTGACGTTGGCCCTGGCTGGCTGTCGGCCTATGCCGACGGCCTCAGCCGCATGGCCCAGCGTTGCCGCATGAGCCTGATTGGTGGCGACACCACTCGCGGCCCGTTGAGTATCACTGTGACCGTGTTTGGTCGCGTGCCGGTAGGCCAGGCCTTGCGCCGCAGCGGCGCACGGCCTGGCGACCTGCTGTGTGTCGGTGGTTCGCTGGGCAAGGCTGCCGGTGCATTGCCGCTGGTACTCGGTGAGCGCGAGGCGCCGGCTGCGCAAGCCGAGCCGTTGTTGGCCCACTACTGGTCGCCAATGCCACAGCTCACCCTTGGTGCACTGCTGCGTGGCCGGGCCACAGCGGCACTGGATATCTCCGACGGGTTGCTCGCCGATTGTGGGCATATCGCCAAGGCGTCCGGCGTTGCGCTGGAGGTGAACCTGGCGCAAGTACCAGTGTCTCCTGCTTTGGAAGCCTTCCTCGGTCGTGAAGCTGCGGTGCGGGCAGCGCTCACCGGTGGCGACGATTACGTACTGGCCTTCACTTTGCCGCCCGAGGCGCTCGCGCCCCTGGCTGCCTTCGACACTATCGAAGTGCATACCATCGGCCGAGTGCTCGAAGGGCAGGGCGTGACCTTGCGCGACGCGCAAGGCCAGGACATCACCCCCGTTCAGCGGGGCTATCAACACTTTAGGGAGACACCGTGACCGATCACCCCAATCAGGTGCCTGCGGAGTTCGTTCCGCCCTCGGTCTGGCGCAACCCATGGCACTTCATCGCGTTTGGCTTCGGTTCCGGCACCTTGCCCAAGGCACCGGGTACCTGGGGCTCGCTGGTTGCCATACCGTTCATCCCGCTGTGGCAGATGCTGCCCGACTGGGGTTACTGGCTGTTGCTCGGCGTCAGCATGCTGTTTGGCTTCTGGTTGTGCGGCAAAGTTGCCAATGACTTGCGCGTACACGACCATGAAGGCATTGTCTGGGACGAGATTGTCGGCATGTGGATCACCCTCTGGCTAGTGCCGGAAGGCTGGCAGTGGCTGCTGGCAGGGTTCCTGATGTTCCGCTTCTTCGACATCCTCAAGCCGTGGCCAATCCGCTGGATCGACCGCCATGTGCACGGGGGTGTCGGCATCATGCTCGACGATATCCTGGCCGGTGTTTTCGCCTGGCTGGGCATGCAGGTTCTGGTGTGGGCGGTTGCCTGAAACAGGGAGCGCGTGAATGGCCATAAGGACTGTGCTGCTGGCAATGCTGCTGAGTGTCGCCCCGTGGGTGAGCGCTGCCGAAGGCGTACCCAAGCAGATCCATCTGGTCAGCGAGGAGTGGCTCGACTACACCAACGCCGACGGTACCGGGGTGGCCTGGGACGTGTTGCGCAAGGTGTTCGAGCCGGCCGGAGTCAAGGTGGTTACCCAGAGCGCGCCCTACAGCCGTGCGGTCGGCCTGGTGAAGCGCGGCGAGGCTGATGCCTGGGTTGGCTCGTACAAGGAAGAAAACGACGACAATCTGTACCCGCGCTGGCACTTCGACATGGACCATATCTACGCCCTGGGGCTGGCCAGCAAGCCAGTGCCTACACCGCAGAACGTGGGCAAATATCGCTTGGCCTGGGTGCGTGGCTACGACTACGGCAGCTACTTGCCTGATGTGCACGAATTTCGCGAGATTCAGCGCCGTGAAGGCATCTTGCCGATGCTCGAGCATGATCGCGTGGACTTCTACATCGATGCGCAGACCGAAGTCGATTATGTCCTGAGCCAGTCTTCGCAGCCCGAGCGCTTCCGTCGTACCCATGTGGCCGAACTGCCGCTGTACCTGGCTTTCGCCCGCAACGACCAGGCCAAGGCTCTGTGCGACCTGTTCGACAAGCGCATGGCCGAGCTGGTACGCAGCGGCGAACTGAAGCCGATCTTCGAACGCTGGAAGCAGCCGTATCCGTTCAGTGCCGATAGCAAACCCCATTGAAGCCGGGCCTGCTTGACCTAAGCATCGAACTTTTCGATCTTAACCCACGGTATTGAGCCGGCCCACATTCCGCTACCTGCTGATACAATCGGCCCACGAGAAATTTTCAACTTATTCCAGGAGCACAACGTGCCCGTCGTCTTTGTTGCCGCCTCTAAACTCCCGACTCCCTTCGCGACCTTCACCATGCATGGCTTTCTCGACGAAGCCACTGGCCGTGAGCATGTGGTGCTCAGCCTGGGTGATATCGCGGACGGCCAGCCGGTGCTGGGGCGCCTGCACTCCGAGTGCCTGACCGGCGATGCCCTGTTCAGCCAGCGCTGCGATTGCGGCTCGCAGCTGGAAGCCGCGCTGCAGGCCATCGCCCGCGAAGGCCGTGGCGTGCTGCTGTACCTGCGTCAAGAAGGCCGTGGCATCGGCCTGCTGAACAAGATCCGTGCCTACGAACTGCAGGATGGCGGCGCCGACACCGTCGAAGCCAACGAGCGTCTGGGCTTTGCCGCCGACCAGCGTGACTACGCCATGTGCCTGCCGATGCTCGAGCACTTGGGCGTGAAGTCGCTGCGCCTGATGACCAACAACCCACGCAAGGTCAAAGCCCTGACCGACATGAATATCGTGGTTGCCGAGCGTGTGCCGCTGCACACCGGGCACAACCCGCACAACCGTTACTACCTGGCGACCAAGGCCGGCAAGTTGGGCCACATGCTGGGCAACGAGCACCAGGGCGAGGCGCCACAGGCGTGACACGCGCCGAGGTCAAGCGGCGCCTGGCGCTGGCCTGGTGGCAGTACCTGGCCGTGGGCCTGGTGCCGCTGCCGGTCATGGCCTGGGCCTTTGGTGGTGGTGATGCGCTGATCCCGGTGCTGGCCATGCCACTGTTCATCGCCGGTGCGGCCACCATGTTCCTCAGCTTGCCGCGCTTCGGCGCCTACAAGCGTGCACTGATCGCCACCTCCAAAGTGCTCGGCACGGGCGAAGAACCTGGCGCCTGGATCGAACTGGCGCGGGTACGGCGCGTGGCCATGCTGTATGCCTGCTTCCCAGCCTGGGTCGCAGCGCTGACGGTGCTTGTCGGTCTGGAGGCGGTGCCGCAGATCCTGCTGGCATTGTCCACGGTGGTAGTGCTGTACCTCTATCGTATTCCGCGTCAGCTCGGCTGATGCGCCTGCTGCCTGGCCTGCTGGCGCTGTTAGCCTGCACCGCGCTGGCCGCCGACCCCTTGCGGGTGGTCAGCCTGGCCCCCTCCATGACTGAAATCATGCTTGAGCTGCAGGCCGACGACTTGTTGGTGGGCGTGCTCGACGGTGGCGAACGGCCGGCTGCCCTGGGCGACTTGCCCTCGGTCGGGCGCCAAGGGCAGCTGGACATGGAGCGTTTGCTCAGCCTGCGCCCCGACTTGTTGTTGCTGTGGCCTGGCAGCGTATCGCCCGCCCAGCGCGACCAGCTCAAGCGCCTGGGCATTGCCACCTTCAGTGCCGAACCCCATGACATCGACCAACTGATCGAGCAGATCGAGGCCATTGCCGGGCGCATTGGGCGTGCCGAGCAAGGCCACGCGTACGCTCAAGCCCTGCGCAAGCGGCTGCAGCAGCTGCGCCAGCAGTATGGGCGAGACGAACCCTTGCAGGTGTTCTATCAAGTGTGGGATAGGCCGTTGTACACGCTCGGTGGCCGCCAGGTGGTGAGCGACGCCCTGGCCGTGTGCGGGGCGCGCAACGTATTTGCCGACCTCAGCCAGCCGGCACCGCAGGTGAGTGTGGAGTCTGTACTGCTGCGTGATCCGCAGGTCATCCTGGCCGGCGATCAGGCACAGTTGGCCAGCTGGAAGGCCTGGCCGCAGCTTCGAGCCGTGGCTGATGGGCGCCTGCTGGTGGTGCCTGACAAAGGTCTGGAGCGCCCCAGCGGGCAGATGATCGAGGCCACCGCCCGCCTGTGCGCGTTGCTCGCGGCTAAAGCACCGGCGTCCAGGTAACGCTGAACAGCAGCGTGCGGCCTTCTTCGCGGTAGCCGTACTGGCTGCCATCGAAGCTGTACATGGCTCGGCTGTACTGTTTGTCCAACAGGTTGTCGAGCTTCAGTTCAAGCTTTACATCCGTCGTCAGGCGCATGCCGCCTCGTAGGCCGACAAGTCCATAGCCACCTATGTGCTCATTGTTCGATGGATCGTCGTAGCTGCCGCTGACAGCCTGCCAGCTCGCGCCCACGCTGAAGCGTTCGAACTGACGATCCAGGTCAAGGTTCAACGTGCGACGGGCGCGTCGCTGCAGGGTATGTCCGCTTTCGCGGTCTCGGGGATCAATCATGCTCACCCCCAACTGAGAGGTCCAGCCAGCCCACTCCTGCAGCAACGACAACTCGAAGCCATTGATGCGTGCATTGTCGACATTGCCGGGTCGCCTGAGCGTTGGGTCGTAGTTGATCGCATCGCGTAGGTCGGTGCGATACAGCGAGGCTTCCAGTCGGGTATGGCTGGCCAGTTGGCTGCGCCATTGCAGCTCGTAACTCTTCGAGTGCTCGGGGCGCAGGTCCGGGTTACCGTACTGTACGTCGTAGAGGTCATTGAAAGTGGGGGCGCGAAACCCTTCGCTGTAAGACGCCAGTAGGTCGTTGCGGGAATTCAATGGAAGGGTAAGGCTGGCGTTCCAAGTGGTCTGGTCGCCGTACTGTTGGTTGCGGTCGTGACGTACGCCGAGCTCGCTCGAGAAGTGTTCCCCGGTAAAACGGTACTGGGCGAAGGCGGCGCGGTTCCAGCGGCTGTCTTCGCTGAAGTTCGCCGTGCCATGGAAGCGTTCCTCGTACCAATCGCCACCGAGCATCAGTTGGTTTTGGTCGTCGAAGGCGAGATCGTTCTGCCAGGTGACCTGATCACGATAGGTGTTGTAAATGAAGCGCTGGTCGCTGAGTTTGTCGCGTTTGTCGTCGCGGTTTTCGCTGTGGCCCAGTTCCAGCCTCGAGTGCCAGGCGTCGTTGAGTTGGGCATCGAACCAGCCGCCCAGGCTGCTGACGCTGAAATCGGTGTAGGGCTGTTGTGGATAACTCAGCCAGGTATCTTCATCGAGTCGCCCGTACGGATTGTCGTATTCACTGCGCCCTCGGCTGTCGAGCAGGTTTACACCTGCCTCGAAACGTTCGTTGAACGTATGGCTCAGGCTCAGGTTGAGCGATCGGTTGCGGTAGGCATCGTGGTCGCCATCGCTGTCGAAGGACGGCCCGGTCGAGTCGATGCCGGCAGTTTCATCCAGGCTGGCGCCCAGGTTGAAGCGGGTCGCATCGTTGCCGCCAGAAAGCCCCAGGCTGCGTTGAAAGGTCTGGTTGCTGCCAGCGGCCATGCGCAGGCGCGGCTGCAGGCCGGGGCCATTGCTACGGCGGGTGAAAATCTGGATCACACCGCCAATGGCATCGCTGCCGTACACCGCCGAGCGCGAGCCGCGTAGCACTTCGATGCGCTCGATCTGGTCGACGTCGAGAAACTGCAGGCCGCTGTCGCCGGAGGTGGCGTTGGCGATGCGCACGCCATCGACCAGCACCAGGCTTTGTGCTGCCTTGGTGCCGCGAATGAAGATGCCAGGCAGGCTGCCACGGCCACCGGTAGGTGCCACCTGCACGCCGGGCACGCGGGTGAGCAGGTCGGTGACGCTGGTGGGTTGCAGGCGGTCGATGTCGGTGCGGGTAAAGACGGTGTTGGCGGCGCTGGTAGCGGTGCGCGATTCGACTTGGCGGCTGGCGCTGATCAATACGTCGGGGAGCTTGAGGGCGTCGTCGCGCTCAGTGGCCAGCAGCGGAAGAGGGAGGCAGAGCAGGGTGGCGAAGGTTGGGGTTTTCATGGGCAGTACCATATTGCGAGGGCTGCGCCCTCGATCGCGACACAAGGCCGCTCCTACAGGAGTCCGCGTTTCTCTGTAGAAGCGGCCTTGTGTTGCGATGGGCCGCAAAGTGGCCCCGAGGGTTACAGCCCGAGCTTGGCCATGCGAGCCTTCACCGAAGCCTCGATCCCGGCTGCATCCAGCCCGCACTCTGCCAGCATTTGCGCAGGCTTGGCGTGCTCGACATAGATATCCGGCAGCCCCAGGTGCAGCAGCGGCTTGAGCACCGCCTGACTGGCCAGGAACTCACCCACGGCAGCGCCCGCACCACCCATGATGGCGTTCTCTTCGATGGTTACCAGCAGTTCGTGGCTGCCAGCCAGCTCCAGCACCAAGGCCTCGTCCAGCGGCTTGACGAAGCGCATGTCGACCACCGTGGCGTTGATCTGCTCGGCCACCTGCATGGCCTCGGCCAGTTGCACGCCGAACACCAGCAAGGCGACTTTCTCGCCTTGGCGGCGAACCACGCCCTTGCCGATTTCCAGTGGCTGCAGGTCACCGCTGATCGGCGCGTTCGGGCCAGTGCCACGCGGGTAGCGCACGGCCGCTGGGCCGTTGTACAGGTGGCCGGTGCTGAGCATCTTGCGCAGCTCGTTCTCGTCGCTAGGCGTCATCACCAGCATGCCCGGAATGCAGCGCAGGTACGACAGGTCGTAGCTGCCGGCGTGGGTCGGGCCGTCTTCGCCGACCAGGCCGGCGCGGTCGATGGCGAACAGCACGTCGAGGTTCTGCACGGCCACGTCGTGGATCAGCTGGTCGTAGGCACGCTGCAGGAAGGTGGAGTAGATCGCCACCACCGGCTTGCTGCCCTCGCAGGCCATGCCAGCCGCCAGGGTCACGGCGTGCTGCTCGGCGATGGCCACGTCGAAGTAGCGTTGCGGGTAGCGTTCGCTGAAGTCGACCAGGTCCGAGCCTTCCTTCATCGCCGGGGTAATGCCCACCAGGCGGTTATCGGCGGCGGCCATGTCGCACAGCCACTGGCCGAACACGGCGGAATATTTCGGGCCGCTGACTTTCTTCGGCGCGGCTGGTTTGTCGGCTGGCTCCAGCTTGGTGATGGCGTGGTAGCCGATCGGGTCGACCTCGGCCGGGGCGAAGCCCTTGCCCTTCTTGGTCACCACGTGCAGGAACTGCGGGCCCTTCAGGTCACGCATGTTGCGCAAGGTGGCGATCATGGTCGGCAGGTCGTGGCCGTCGATCGGGCCGATGTAGTTCCAGCCCAGCTCTTCGAACAGCGTACCTGGCACCAGCATGCCCTTGGCGTACTCCTCGGTGCGGCGGGCGATTTCCCAGGCACCTGGCAGGCGCGACAGCACTTTCTTGCTGCCTTCGCGCATGCTCGCGTAGGTGCGGCTGGAGAGGATCTTGGCCAGGTAGTTGGACAGGCCGCCGACATTGCGCGAAATCGACATGTCGTTGTCGTTGAGGATCACCAGCATGTCGGCGTTGACCTCCTGGGCGTGGTTCAACGCCTCGAAGGCCATACCGGCGGTCAGCGCGCCATCGCCGATCACCGCGATCGACTTGCGTGCACTGTTTTGCAGACGGGCGGCAATGGCCATGCCCAGCGCGGCGCTGATGGAGGTGCTGGAGTGGCCGACGCCAAAGGTGTCGTACTCGCTTTCGCTGCGGCGCGGGAAGGCGGCGATGCCGTCCTTCTGGCGCAGGCTGAGCATGCGGTTACGGCGCCCGGTGAGGATCTTGTGCGGGTAGGCCTGGTGGCCCACGTCCCACACCAGCCGGTCGTCCGGGGTGTCGAACACGTAGTGCAGGGCGATGGTCAGCTCGATCACGCCCAGACCGGCACCAAAGTGCCCACCGGTCTGCCCCACGGTATAGAGCAGTTCCTGGCGCAATTCGTCGGCCAGGGTCTCCAGGTCGGCTTCGGCCAACCGGCGCAGGCCGGCAGGCGTGTCAGCGCGGTCGAGCAACGGCGTGACCGGGCGTTCGCGGGGGATCTCTTGAAACGTCGTGGGCATCAGGCGAGTCGTTATAGGTGTGTGAAGACGCGGCAGTTTACCCCATTGTAGGAAATACTGCCCATTCAGACGGGTGTCGCATGGGGCGCGCAGCGGCCCCAATCCATCAGTTACGGCGTTCGACGATGTAGCGCGCCAGCGCCCGCAGCGGCTCGGCCGTTTCACCGAACCCTTGCAGTGCGATCAGCGCCTGGTCGCGCAGTTCGATTGCATAGGCCTTGGCCGCTTCCAGGCCCAGCAGGGCCGGATAGGTCGGTTTGTCACGGGCTATGTCGGCGCCCTGGCGTTTACCCAGGGTGGCGGTATCGCTTTCCACATCGAGGATATCGTCCTGCACCTGGAATGCCAGGCCGATGGCCTGTGCATAAGTTTGCAGGGCATCGAGCTGCGCTTGTTCGGCGCGGGCACTGGCCAGGGCGCCGAGGCGGACGCTGGCTTCGATCAGCGCGCCGGTCTTGTGCCGGTGCATGAATTCCAGCGCCTGCTGGTCCAGCTTCAGGCCCACTGAGCCGAGGTCGATGGCCTGGCCGCCGACCATGCCGGCCGGGCCGGCAGCCTTGGCCAATGCCTGGACCATGGCCAGGCGGATGTTGTCTGCCTGCGGGCTCAGGTGTGGGTCGAGCAGGGCGCTGAACGCCAGGCTCTGCAGGCCGTCGCCAGCCAGGATGGCGCAGGCTTCATCGAACGCTTTGTGAGTGGTTGGCTGGCCGCGACGCAGGTCGTCGTCGTCCATGGCCGGCAGGTCGTCATGCACCAGCGAGTAAGCGTGGATCAGCTCGACCGCGCAGGCGGCGCCGTTGGCCTGTTCGGCGGGTGCGCCCAGGGCTTCGCAGGCCGCGTAGGCCAGCAACGGGCGCACGCGCTTGCCGCCGTTCATCACGCTGTAGCGCATGGCGGCGTAAAGGCGCTCCAGCTCTTTGGTCGGGGCGATGAACAGCGGTTCGAGGGCGGTATCGACCCGCGCCTGGCAACTGGCCTGGTAGGTACCAATCATACGTCTGGCTCCGCGTCGAAGGGCTGGGCAGCCAGCTCGCCGTCGCGCTCCAGCAGAATTTGCACCTTCTGTTCGGCCTGGGCCAGGGCGCCCTGGCAATCACGGGTCAGGGCGATGCCTTGTTCGAAGGCGGCCAGCGACTCTTCCAGCGACAACTCGCCGTTCTCCAGGCGCTCGACCAGTGCTTGCAGGTCTGCGAGGGATTGCTCGAAATCGAGGGAGGCTTTTTTGCGGGCCATGGCGACTGTCTCGGTGGCATTCAGAACGGCGCGACACTAGCAGAGCGGGGCGGGGGGAGCAAACTTCCGGGGCAATGAGGTGGGTATCAAGGGCTCTTTCGCGGGCACCCCCGCTGCCACAGGTACTCCACAGCCTTGAAGAACTGTGGGGTACCTGTGGCAGCGGGCGTGAACGCGAACAACCTGAAGGTGACCTATCAGGCTGGCTCTGCTTCCAGCTCCAACAAGGCCTCACGATACCGCGCCAGTTCTTCGATGGTGAGCACCGGCAAATTGTACTGCCGCGCATACACCGCCACCTGCTCGCCCCGGGCCATGCTGCCATCGGGGTTCATCAGTTCGCACAACACAGCCGCCGGGCGCAGGCCAGCCAGGCGCGCCAGGTCAACCGAACCTTCGGTGTGCCCACGGCGGGTCAGTACCCCGCCATTGCGGGCGCGCAGCGGGAACACATGGCCTGGGCTGACGATATGGCGCTGTTCGGCGCTGGAACGCAGTGCCGCGTCGATGGTGGTGATACGGTCCTGGGCAGAAACCCCGGTGGTAATGCCTTCTGCTGCCTCGATGGTGACGGTGAAGCCGGTGCCGTGGCGGGCCTGGTTGTTCTGCACCATCGGTGCCAGCTGCAGCGCGTCGACGGTGGCTTCATCCAGGCACAGGCAGACGATACCGCTGCAGTCGCGGATCATCATGGCCATGGTCTGCAAGGTAATGTTCTCGGCGGCGGCAATGATGTCCGCTTCGTCCTCGCGGTCGTTATCGTCGAGCAGCAGTACAGGGCGCCCGGCCTGGAAGGCGGCGATGGCGGCGAAAACATTGGGAAATTGCGAAGGGTGCTGGGTGGACATGAAACGCTCCTCGTGAATGATCGATGAACGTCTCGGGGCGAACAAAATGCGCGCGCAAGGGCGCCCGAATGGCCCCTGCCTGACGCCTTCTTTCATCCGGACTATGACCGTCGGCTCTGGAGTTGCACCAGATCTGCTGACCCCCGGCATGGCCGGGGCGCTCGCGGGCTCATCTTTCGATTTACCGCCGGTGGGGACTTTCACCCCGCCCTGAAGACCGGGCAAGCATACCGCACAGTGCCACCCCACTGGCAACCCGCTGTTCTACGACCTTCGGCGGTATCATGCAGGCATGGCCTTTCTGGAGTACCCCCATGGACATTCTCCAAGTCGCCGGCGGCAAGCCGGTCAAATTATGGACTGATGGCGTGCCGGTCGAGGAGGACGCCCGCCGGCAACTGATGAACACGGCCAGGATGCCGTTCATCTTCAAGCATCTGGCGGTGATGCCGGACGTGCACCTGGGCAAGGGCTCGACCATCGGCAGCGTGATCCCCACGGTCGGTGCGATCATTCCCGCAGCGGTTGGCGTGGACATCGGCTGCGGCATGATCGCTGCGCGCACTTCTTTGCACGCCCGTGACCTGCCAGACAACCTGCATGGCCTGCGCAGCGCCATCGAGCAGGCGGTGCCCCATGGCAAAACCTTCGGCAAACGTGACCAGGGCGCCTGGGCCGATGTGCCGGCCAAGGCAGACAAGGCCTGGGGCCAGTTGGCCGGGCGCTTCAAGGCCATTACCGACAAGTACCCGCGCCTGGAGAAGACCAACAACCGTCACCACCTGGGCACCTTGGGCGGTGGCAACCACTTCATCGAAGTGTGCCTGGATGAGGCCGACCGCGTCTGGTTCATGCTGCACAGCGGCTCGCGCGGTGTGGGCAATGCCATCGGCAACCTGTTCATCGAACTGGCCCAGGCCGACATGCGTCAGCACCTGGCCAACCTGCCGGACAAGGACCTGGCGTATTTCGAGGAAGGCAGTCGCCATTTCGCGGACTACGTCCAGGCCGTGGAGTGGGCACAGGACTACGCCCGGCAGAACCGCGAGCTGATGATGCTGGCCGTGGTCGGCGCTGCTCGCAAGGCGCTGGGCAAACCGTTCGAGGCCAGCCTGGAAGCGGTGAACTGCCACCACAACTATGTACAGCGTGAGCAGCACTTTGGCCGCGAAGTGTTGGTCACGCGCAAGGGGGCGGTGTCGGCGCAGAAGGGGCAGTTGGGCATCATCCCAGGCTCCATGGGCGCCAGAAGCTTCATCGTGCGTGGGCTGGGCAATGAGGAGTCGTTCTGCTCCTGCAGCCATGGCGCTGGGCGCGTGATGAGCCGGACCAAGGCCAAAAGCCGCTTCACCGTCGAGGACCAACGGCGGGCCACGGCGCATGTGGAATGCCGCAAGGACAAGGATGTAATCGACGAAATCCCGATGGCGTACAAGGACATCGACGCGGTGATGCGTGCCCAGCAGGCGCTTGTCGAGGTGGTTCACACCCTGCGGCAGGTGGTGTGTGTGAAGGGCTAGCCAGGAGCGCCTCGAACAACTGCAGCCGGATACGTCGTTATCTGGCCAGCTGCTTGAGCACCGTACGCAAAGAAGCCCCCAGCATTTGCCCGTGGTCCAGCCCCTCGAACCGTTCGAAGCGCACCTGAAGGCCTTTTACCTTGGCCAGGTCTGCCGTCAGTTCGCGCGCGGGCTTCTCCACATCGCCCTTTAACTGCGCCCTGGGGCTCGCAGGTTCCTCGCTGCCCCGCATCAGTAGCAGCCGCGCAGGGTTGTTGCCCAAGCGCTGCTCAAGCCCCTGCGCCTCCTGCACGATGGCCCCGTCATGCCACCACAGTGATGGGCTGGCGGCGGCGTACTCGCTGAATGCGCCGGGCCGGGTGAACAGTGTATGCAGTACGGCCAGCCCGCCGTAGGAGTGGCCCCACAGGGTTTGCCTTCGCAGGTCGATGGGTGCCACGCCAGCCACCTTGTTGCGCATGGGCCCGGTCAGCAGGTCAACGAACGCCTCCACGCCGCCGCTGGGCTCCCCAGTCAACGGGTCGTGTTGTTCTGTCCGCCCAGGCAATGCCGGGGTGTAGTCATAGGTGCGCGCAGTTCGCTCGATACGCTGGTCGGTCTGGTAACCCACGGCCACAAGCAATGGCGCCTGACCGGCAGCGAGCTTGCCCAGTTGCTGGCTGTCCAGCGCCCCTAGCGCGGCATTGCCATCGAGCATCCACAGCACCGGATACCCGGATGCGGGTGCCGGGCGGTTCGGCTGGCCGACCCACAGGCGGTAGTGGCGCTGGCCGTCTGCCGAGTCCATATCGAGATGGCTGAAGCGGTACGCCAGGCCCTTGCGCTGCAGCAGCGAAGTGTCCATTTTCTGGTTGTGCTCGGGCTGCGCCAGGGCGACAGGGGCTGCAAGGGCCAGTGCCAAAGCCAGCGTCAGGGTCATCTTGCTCATCAGGCGTCTCGTCAGGGCTTTGCGAGGAGCGCAAGGCGGGTGCGCCAAGATGATAATCAGTCCTGATTGGGCGTAAAGCGCATTAACTTTCTAAACAGTCCCTGGCAAGCGGCAAGGTCATGTGCAGGCACAGGCCAGGGTGGCCGTTGCTGGCCCACAAGTGGCCACCTTGCAGCTCGATGGCGCGGCGGGCGATGGCCAGGCCCAGGCCGAAGCCCGCTCCGCTACCGGCCAGGCGCTGGTAAGGCTTGAAGATGCGTTCCAGGTCGATGTCAGGCACACCGGGGCCTTGATCGCTCAGGCGCAGGTGCCAGCAATCGCCCTCACGCCAGCCATCCAGGCTCACCCGGCCCTCGGCCGGCGAGTGGCGAATGGCATTGCGCAGCAGGTTTTCCAGGGCTTGGGCCAGGCTGTCCAAGTGAGCCTGTACCCGGCAGTCGGTACCGAGCGAACACGGCAGGCGCGACGGGGCCCAGCCGCTTTCGAAGCAAACGTCCTGGCACAGTGCTTCCCATACCGAAAGCATCAACACCGGTTCGGTCGGCAGGCTGGGCTGTTCGGTGTCCATCCAGGCCAGGTCCAGCGTGTCTTCCAGCAGCTTTTGCATGTCGGCGACTTCGCGGTCCAGGCGTTCGCGCAGTTGTGGCGGTGGCAAGTCGCTGTCGTGGGCAATGCGCAGCCGCGCCAGTGGCGTGCGCAATTCGTGAGACAGTGTGCGCAACAGCAGGCGCTGTTGTTCCAGGCTCTGGCGCAGGCGCCCGGCCATGTGTTCGAAGGCCTGTGCCAGTTCACCCAGCTCGTCACGGCGTTCCTGCAGGGGCAGGGCGGGGCTGTCCAGGTCGTCGGCACGCAGGGCGTCGGCGCGGTCGCGCAGGCGGTTCAGCGGTACGACCAAATGTCGGTACAACGCCAGGCCCAGCAGCAGTGCGAGCAGTGCGGGTGCAACGCCGTGGGTGATCACATGGGTCCACGGTGTCAGGCCGGTGGGCAGCAGGCGCTCGGGCAGTTGCAGCACCAGGCGGCCGTGCTCGGGGTGTTGCGGGAACTCGATGCTGACATACGGCAGCTCATCCTGCAGGCGCCGGCTCATTGGCCAGTCGAGTTTGCGCATGAAGGTCAGGTGGCTGGCTTGCTCGGCATTCAGTGGCGTGGTGCCAAGGCTTTGCAGGTGCGGCCCGACCAAGGCAACCCAGGTGTCCTCGGCTTGTTCCAGTTGCCTGCGCCAGGCCTCGGCGCCTTCCGCGCCGCCCTGGTTCCAGGCCTGTTCGGCTTGTTGTGCATAGCGGGCCAGGTAATCCTGGTCGGCCTGGGACAGGAAGTAGGTACTGCGCTCTACCGACAGGCCCCAGGTCCAGATCAGCCAGACCAGCAGCAGGCAGAAGCTGACCTGCAGTACCGCCAGTTTCCATAGCAAAGGGTGGCGACGCATCAGGGCTGTTCCGTGTCGATCAGGACATACCCTTGGCCACGCACGGCCTGGATCTGCAGGTGCTGGGCACTGATGTCGGCCAGCTTGCGGCGCAGGTTGCACACATGCACGTCCAGGCCCCTGTCCAGGCGGGTATAGGCCCGGTGCAGCACGCTCTGGTACAGGAAGGGTTTGCTCAAGGCTTCGCCGGGGTGCGCCCGCAGCGTCACCAGCAAGCGGAATTCGGAAGCGGTGAGGCCAGCGGCATTGCCGTTGTGGATAACGTCTTGACGGTCGTGGTCCAGCATCACCTCGCCGACGTCGGTACGCAGCGCCGTGCCACGGTCGAATGCCACACGCCGCAGCAAGGCGTCGACCCGGGCGTCCAGCTCCGCCAGGCTGAAGGGCTTGGGCAGGTAATCGTCCGCGCCACGGGTAAAGCCGCTGATGCGATCTTGCTCGGCGCCTAGCGCCGACATCAGCATGACCGGTACCGCCTGTTGTCGGCGCAGCTCGTCGAGCAGGCTGAGGCCGTCGATGCCTGGCAGCATGATGTCCAACAGCACCAAATCGAACTGCGATTGCTGTATGGCATTCAGTGCCTGGGTGCCGCTGGCGCAGGCGTGCACCTGGAAACCGCGGTTGAGGAAATGGCGTTCCAGGTCTTGAAGCAGGCGAGGGTCGTCTTCGACAAGGAGAAGTGAGGTGGGCACGGCGAGCCTTGAATGAGAACTTCTATCAGTTACGAATCATCCCATTGCCAGCGGCCCGAGGGCAACGCCCCAATGTGTTAAGAAGGTTAATGATGCTGCACCCCCGTTTTCGCTCCGGTATCGTTCGCAAAAAGCAACTTGTTTCGTTTGCGAATTATTATCACTTGGGCGAAGGGTGTGGCATGAACGGTTTCAAAGGTGTGGGGAGCCCGCGACGGGTGCGGGGCTGGCTGGTACTGGGGCTGCTGGCGCCATTTTCGTTGTCGGCACTGGCTGAAACGGTAGCGACTCAGGCGGCAGCCGAGGATGCCTCGCTCGACCTGCCAGCATTGACCATCGAGGGCAACCGCCTTTACGACATGCTGCCATCGGAAGAAACCGGGGGCTACAGCGTCGATGCCGCTACAGTGGGCACCAAGACGCCAGCAGCGCTAAAGGACATTCCCCAGTCCATCACCGTCTACACCCAGGACTACGTCAAGGACCGCCAGTTCGTGCACCTGGATGACCTGGCCAAGTACACCGCCGGCCTGCGCACCCTGACCAACGATAGCGGCCGCTCGTCAATCTACGCCCGTGGCTACGAGTACAGCGAATTCAACATCGACGGCCTGCCGGCCCCCATGGCCAGTATCTTCGGCACTGTGCCGTCGCTGGCGGCGTTCGACCGAGTCGAAATCATGCGTGGCCCGGCTGGGCTGTTCAGCAGTACCAGTGAACTGGGTGGCATCGTCAACATGGTGCGCAAGCGCCCGACGGCCGAATTCCAGGGCCACATCGAAGGCAGCTACGGCACCTGGGACACCAACCACGAGGAAATCGACCTGAGCGGGCCGCTGGATGACGCCGGCCGCGTGCGCGGGCGCTTCATCGCATCCCGTGACGACACCAATGGCGAAGTCGATTACAACGCCAACACCAGTAACAGCTACTACGGTGCGCTGGACATCGACCTGGACGAGGCCACCACGCTGTCGTTCGGGCTGATGCACGAAGTGAAGAACATCACCCCGCACAACGGCTACCCGGCCACGTTGTCCGGTGAAGTGCCCGACTTCAGCCATTCGCGTTTCCTGGGGGCCGACTGGAACTACTTCGACGGCAAGACCACCGACCTGGTTGCTGAACTGACCCACCGCTTCGATAACGGTGGCTACGGCCGTGTCGCTGCCCGTGGCTCGCACCGCGATACAAATTACCTGTATGCCTTCACTGCGACCAACGCCACTACCGGTGCCAACTCCGAACGCGCCAGCGCCCGCGATTTCACCCAGGACACCTACTCGCTGGACGCCAGCTACAGCCAGCCGTTCGAAACATTCGGCCAGGTCAGCGAGTTCGTGGTCGGCAGCGACTATAAGAACTACGATACCGAGTACCTCAACGGCACCACCAACCTGGGTGCCATCAACGTCAACACCTATTCGCCGAAGCAGTTCGCCAAGCCGTCGCCCAACTACAGCACCGAAACCGGCATGCAGGAAGAGGAATACGGGCTGTACTCCAAGGTTACGTTCCGCCCGATCGATCGCCTGGCGCTGATCGCCGGTGGTCGTTTCAGCTGGTATCGCGGTGACTTCTACACCACTACCCTGAGCAGCGGCGCCACCACCAATGACAGCAAACGCGTGGACGGTCACTTCACTCCATATGGCGGCCTGGTCTACGACCTGACCGATAACCACGCGTTGTATGCCAGCTACTCGCAGGTGTTCAAGCCGCAGTCCGACACCGACAGCAACGGCCGCGTGCTGAAGCCGCGTGAAGGCGAGCAGTATGAGCTCGGCCTGAAGAGCAGCTACTTTGGCGGCGACCTGAATACCCGGTTGTCGGTGTTCCGGCTGACCGACAAGAACCGCGCCACCACGCTGTACGACGCTGATGGCGTAGCAACTACCGACTCCGTTGCAGCCGGCAAGACACGTGTGAAGGGCGCGGAAGTAGAAGTGAGCGGCAAGCTGACGGCAAACTGGGAACTGCTGGCCGGCTACACCTGGATGGAAACCGAAACCGTCAAGGGTGACGCCGAAACCACCTTCTTCATCATGCCGCGCAACCAGGCATCACTGTGGAGCAAATACACCATCAACCAAGGGCCGCTGACTGGCCTGGCCGTGGGTGGCGGTATATCGGCGATGAGCAACTTCTATTCCGAAAATGGCGGTGTGCGTATCGATGCACCGGGCTATGCCACTGTGGATGCGATGCTGTCGTACCCGGTTACCTCGAAGCTGACGGCCACCTTCAACGTCAACAACCTGTTCGACCGGGACTACCTGTCGCGGGTGGGGTCAACTTCGACATTCAACTTTTACGGGCCGTCGCGCAGCATGATGGTTGGGGCGCGGTATGACTTCTGATGCGTCGATATCCCAGGTGCGGCGCTCATTGAACGATATATATAGCTAGTTTGGCATGACTGTTTTTGGCGCCGGCTTACCGGCGCCATGACCGCCTGGTTTTTTTGCAGCACCGCGTGTGCAATCGGTTGAGTCGCACTAGAGTGTAGCCCTAGCGGAGTGCTTACTGCGTGTGCAGGAGGTCTGCAAGGACGCTGAAACGTTGTTGAGATGGACGGCTGGTTTTGAGGAGTAGGCCCCATGTAGACAATTCAACTGATCGTGTCCAGGCATCCCTGTGAGGGGAATATGATTGAAGACCCATATATCCTGTTTACCCGAATACCGATTGTTGTAAACGAGCAAGGTGAACTTTTTACTGACCCTTTGTGGGTCAAGGATATAGAGCTTCATCTGAGCTACATAGAAAACTTCGGCATCTGCTGCCCTGTTGAAAAAAGCAACAACGTCGAAGGGTTGCAAAGCATTAGTCATCTGAATGTGAAATGGCTTTACGGCTTGAGAAAAGACTATGGGCTTGCCTCTGTATTAAAGAATTTCCTACCCAATTTCATGTGCGTCGCCAAAGCCTGTAAATCGGCGAGGGTCGTGCATTCCGACGGTGCCGGTTGGGCATTTCCGTTGTCCTTCTACCTGCTGCCCCTGAAACCCCTGTTTCGCTTTCAATGGGTTGTTGTCATAGAGTCTTCATTCTGGATGCTGGGCCAGGGTGATACGCGGACGTTCAGGGCAGTCATCGAGCACTACGCACACTCCCTCCTGTTGAAACGCTGTTTGAAGCTGGCAAACGCCAGGATATTCACTCAATCTTTCTACAAGGAATATTTTCTCGGGGGCAACAATAGCCACACGTTAATTAACCCTGCCAGCTGGCTCGATAAGCAGTACATGGCGGCCCCGGAGGCAGTCAGGAGGCGATTCGAAGGTAGGCGTGAGCGTACACTCAACTTGCTTTACCCCTCACGCCTGGTCGTGGATAAAGGTGTCATGGTCGTTCTTGAAGCCATTGAACAACTGAACGTCGAAGGCGTTGAAATCACGATCACTCTCATGGGTGACGGGGATTTGAAAGCGCACTGCCTACGCTTTGCCGCTGAGTACCGTGGCGCCGTCGCGGTGAGGTTTCAGAGCGCAGTCGATTATGGCAAAGACTTTTTCACGATCATTGCCCAGCATGACTGGCTGTTGGTCCCGACATTGAAGCAGGAACAACCCCGAATCATATTCGATGCGTTCAGCCAGGGCGTTCCCGTCATCGGCTCCGACACATCCGGGGTGCAGGATATTACCAGCAGGCACAATGCGCTCACGTTTGAAACCGGTAACCCGTCCAGTTTGGCTGACCGTATTCGATATGCGGCGCGGCACCCCGAGCTGGCGCTGAAAATGGGGCTCGCGGGGCTGGACTATGCGACGGGGAAAACCCACTTGCAGATGCATCAGGTTCGTGAGGAATTCCTGAAGAGCAGCTTGAAGCTCTCGGCCAGCCCGCACATCTGACGCCACGTACGAGGATCTGCCGGTTGTAGCGTATTCGACGGGGTATTAAAAAGCCGGCTTGTGGCCGGCTTCTCGGGGACGCTTCCGACTCATTTATGGTAAGCCGCAATCGCCTTAACTGTGTGGCCATCAAGGGCCTGAAAGAGATGGCAGATGCCCGTGTGGGATATCGCCGAGCCCTCTGGACCGCGGCTTGCGCCGGTCGGGGCTAAATGTGCCGCATAGCATACAAGGGCCCGCGCAGGATGCCCAGCAAAAAATGGCACAGGGTGTTTCAGCCTGGCCGCTGCTGGCGGAAATGTGACCAGTGGAACACCCAGCCAAGGATCTCCAGCCCCTGCGCCTGGCGCTGCGCTGGGGTGTAGCGTTCGACCGCATAGTTACGCCGGTCATGGCTGTGCAGATAGAGCGTATCGTGCAGGCCAAGGCTGAGGCTGTTAACCCTGAGCATGCCGTTGTGCAGCAGGGCATAGGTCTCGCCATCGACCACTCGGGTCATGCTCAGGTCGATGGCCAGGGTGGCCTCCAGCGGAATCAACGGGAGCATGTTGCCGGCCGGCATCGCCAGGCAGATCGCGTTACCGGCCTGTACACCCAACCCCTTCAGGGCCTTTGCCGGCAGGCGCAGGTTTTTGCCCGCCACTGGCGACAGCAGGCTGTTATGCATCTCGTAATAAGGCACGTTCAGTACCCGACCGTGTCGCACCGACAGCGGAGTGGGTGGGTTGGCGAGTGCCAGCTTTGGCGGGCCGTTGCGCAGGATCGGGTTGGGGTGTTTGGGCCCTTCACCGGTGCGCAGCCAACGGCGGTGCACACAAAACAGGTCGGCCAGCTCATCCAGCCGGGCCAAAGGCACACCGCGTTTGAACCAGTTGTTGACGTGCTGCGGTGTGACGCTGCGCTGGGCGGCGAAATCGGAAGGGGTCAGGCCGCATTCATGCAGCAGGGCCTTGAGGCGGTCACCGGAAGTGTTCATGGCAGCGAGTGTAGCGGCGGGGTGCCAGCAAGGATATGAACCGGGTGTTGATGGGGTTTGTGTGAAAAGAGGCCGCCTGTAGGGCGTTGGTGTAGGACTGCGTAGGATTTGTTACTAGTAATCAGCGCATCGCCCTTTCAGGCGTAAAAAAACCCCGCCAAGGCGGGGTTTTTTATGCAACCGGTATCAGCCCTTGTAGGCAGCAACCGATTTGGTGATCGCAGCACGGGCAGCGTCAGCGCCCTCCCAGCCTTCGATCTTGACCCACTTGCCCTTCTCGAGATCTTTGTAGTTGGCAAAGAAGTGCTCGATTTGCTGGATCAGCAGGGCTGGCAGGTCGGTGTATTCCTTCACGTCGACGTACAGCTGCGACAGCTTGTCGTGAGGAACGGCGATGACCTTGGCGTCGCCGCCGCCGTCGTCGGTCATGTTCAGTACGCCAACCGGGCGGGCGCGGATTACCGAGCCTGGCGCTACCGGATAAGGGGTAACCACCAGCACGTCCAGCGGGTCACCGTCGTCAGCCAGGGTGTTCGGGATGAAACCGTAGTTGGCTGGGTAGAACATTGGGGTAGCCATGAAGCGGTCGACGAACAGCGTGTCGCTGTCCTTGTCGATCTCGTATTTGATCGGCGCGTGGTTGGCCGGGATCTCGATGGCGACGTAGATGTCGTTCGGCAGGTCTTTGCCCGCCGGAATCTTGCTGTAGCTCATTGGGCAGTGCCCCCGTGTTTGACCAAAAAAGTGGCGGCGATTATAGGCACATTCTGCCGGGGCATGCCACGTCTGGCCTGATGTGCGGCCCCGTCAGGCGTGGCTTTCGCGGTACTCGGGGTGTTCGGCCTGCAGCCGGCAAAGGCGCGCCAGCGGGTCTTGCCGGTAGAACTGCGACAACTGGCGGTAGACCTGTGGATAAGCCTGATGCAGCAGGTCGGGGGCACTAAAGAAGTATTCGCTGGTGACGGCAAAGAATTCTGCCGGGTTTTCTGCAGCGTATGGGTCGATGGCGGTTTCGGCGTCAGGGTCGGCATCCAACTGGCGGCTGAGGTCGTCGTAAGCCTGCTGCATGGCTGTTGCCCACTCATCCACCGGCATGCCGCTGTGCAGTGGTGGCAGGCCGTTGGCATCGCCGTTGAGCATGTCGAGCTTGTGCGCCAGCTCATGGATGACCAGGTTGTAGGCCTCCCAGCCACCGCTGCCCAGCACGCCGTTCCAGGCGAGGATGATCGGCCCCTGTTGCCAGGCTTCGCCGCTGTGCTCGCCGTCCCACACATGCTCCACGCCACTGGCATCGCGGTGCCGCTGGGGGCTCTTGAAGTCGTCGGGGTACAGGATGATTTCGTGGAAGCCCTGGTACCAGTTCAGCTCGCCCAGGTGCAGCAGTGGCAACTGTGCCTGGGCGGCCAGCAACAGGCGCTGCTCGTCGTCCAGTTCGACGCCGGGCAGGCAGGTGAGGTGCTTGTCGAGCAGGAACAGGATGCAGGCTTCGCGCAGCCATTGGTCTTCTGCGTCAGTGATGCCGTCCAGCATGGGCAGGCGCTCGCGTACGGCCTGCCATTGCTGTGGCGTGATCGGGTAACGCGCCAGAGTGCGCTTGCGCCGCCAGGCGCTGAATGACCACATGCCGGTTGCTCTTGTGCGTGTTCAGTGAGCCTTGGCCGTGCGGCCCAGACGCCCACGCAGCAGGCCTAGAATCATCGGCACCAGCGACAGGATGATAATGCCCACCACCATCAGCGACAGGTGCTGCTTGATGAACGGCACGTTGCCGAAGAAATAACCCAGGGTGACCAGCCCGCCGACCCACAGCAGCGAGCCGGCGACACTGAAGCCAAGGAAGCGTGGGTAATGCATGTGGGCGATGCCGGCGACGAACGGCGCGAAGGTGCGCAGGATGGGCAGGAAGCGTGCGAGGGTCACGGTCTTGCCGCCATGGCGTTCATAGAACTCGTGGGTGCGTTGCAGGTAATCGCGGCGGAATATCTTGGAGTTGGGGTTGTTGAACAAGCGCTCGCCGGCCGTTCGGCCGATCACGTAATTGGTGCTGTCACCCAGGATCGCGGCAACCATCAGCAGGCCGGCCAGCAGGACAGGGTCCATACCGCCACCCGCAGCCACGGCGCCGGCGATGAACAGCAGCGAATCGCCCGGCAGGAAGGGCATTACCACCAGCCCGGTTTCGCAGAAGATCACGGTGAACAGGATGGCGTAGATCCAGGGACCGTAATTGGTGACCAGCAGATCGAGGTAAGCATCGAGATGCAGGATAAGGTCCAGCGGGTTGAAATCCATGTACAGCACCTGTGTTCTGGGGCGTAGGCTCGGTTACCTGGGGATGGGTAAAATTTCACACATGACAGAAGAGGCATTATACGGCTAAGTCAGGAACATGCCCGGGGAGTTTGTAGCGGGGGGTTACGATAGAGGTAATCCTGTGGCGGCCTCTTCGGGGGCGTGCCCGCGAAAAGGCCGCCACCGGTCAATCCTGGCTGATCGGCAGGATATAGCTCTTGAACTCGGTGTCTTCGCGAAAACCGATGGATTCGTAAGTCTTGTGTGCGACTTCGTTGTCCGCGCTGGTCGACACCCGCATGCGTACGGCGTTGGTGTCCTTGGCCATTTTCTTCGCTTCGCGCATCAGGTGGTCGGCCACCAGCATGCGCCGCGAGTCTTCGGCTACATAGATATCGTTGAGAATCCACACCCGCTTCAATGACAGCGACGAGTAGCTGGGGTACAGCTGGCAGAAGCCCATCAGTTTGCTGTCGTCATCATCCGGTAGCGCCAGGTAGATCACCGATTCATCCCGTTTCAGGCGCTTTTCCAAAAAGCTGCGCGAGCTGTCGGGGTAGGGCAGCTGACCATAGAACTCGCGGTATTTGACGAACAATGGCGTGAGCAGGTCGAGGTGTTCCAGGGTTGCCTTGATGATGCGCATGTGCGGCCCTCAGAGTCCATTTTGGGAAACAGCGGAATGCCAGCAGCTTTCAAGGGCATGCTGCCCAATGCGCGGCACAAGTGCAATCCGCCTTCCGTGACATGTTTTTTACCCTTTGCCGAGCAGGAAGTTACCTTTCTGGCTGGCACTGCCTTCACTCTCCAGGCTATGGACCTCGGCCTCGTCCTTCAAATTCACCCCGGAAAGTTGGCGCCGGCAGGCTTCGCGCATCAAGTACAGCAGGCGGTGAGCCGCCATGCCATAGCTCAGCCCCTCCAGGCGGATGTTGGAAATGCAGTTGCGGTAGGCGTCGGTCAGGCCAACCTTCGGTGCATAGGTGAAATACAAGCCCAGGCTGTCAGGCGAACTCAGCCCCGGGCGTTCGCCGATCAGCATCACTGTCATGCGTGCGCCGAGCAGCTCGCCGACCTCATCGGCCACTGCCACACGGCCTTGCTGCACCAGCACCACCGGGGCGCTGGTCCAGCCGTCCGCGGCGGCCTGCTCCTCGAAGCGGTTCAGAAACGGCAGGGTGTGGCGATGCACGGCCAGCGCCGAGAGGCCGTCGGCGACCACGATGGCCAGGTCGACGCCGCCGGGGTTGGCCTGGGTGTGCTGGCGCAGGGTGGCAATCGAGTCTTCGTTCAGCCGTCGCCCCAAGTCCGGGCGCTGCAGGTACTGGTGGCGGTCGCTGGCGGCGCTGTGCAGCACCAGGCTGTCGCGCCCGCGATCACTCAGCTGGCTGGCCAGGCCGGCGTGGTCGAAGGCCAGGTGTACGGCATCGCGGGCCTGGGCATGGGCGAACTGGAAGTCCAGTTGCGCGCCGGTCGGCAGGCTGGTGCCGGTGCGGCCCAGGGCGATGCGCGCCGGGGTCAGGTTGCGCAGGGCCAGCCAAGGGTTGTCGGGGGTAGGCGTGCGATGGTCCATGGTCGTCCCTATGCAAGCTGTGCCAGGGCCTGGCGAAAGGCCGGTGGCAGGTTGTCACCAAAGCGCACCCGGCCATCGGCCTGGGTGAAGATGCCGGTGCGGGCCAGCCATGCCTCGAATTCCGGCCCAGGCTTCAGGCCGAGGGTCTGGCGCGCGTACAGCGCGTCATGGAACGAGGTGGTCTGGTAGTTGAGCATGATGTCGTCGGAGCCGGGGATGCCCATGATGAAGTTGATCCCGGCCACACCCAGCAAGGTCAGCAGGGTGTCCATGTCATCCTGGTCGGCTTCGGCGTGGTTGGTGTAGCAGATGTCGCAGCCCATCGGCACACCCAGCAGCTTGCCGCAGAAGTGGTCTTCAAGGCCCGCGCGGATGATCTGCTTGCCGTTGTACAGGTACTCCGGGCCAATGAAGCCGACCACGGTGTTGACCAGAAACGGCTTGAAGTGGCGGGCCACGGCATAGGCGCGGGTTTCGCAGGTTTGCTGGTCGACGCCATGGTGGGCGTTGGCCGACAGTGCGCTGCCCTGGCCGGTTTCGAAATACATCAGGTTTTGCCCAAGGGTGCCACGTTTCAACGACAGGCCGGCTTCGTAGCCTTCCTGCAACACGTTCAGGTTGATACCGAAGCCAGCGTTGGCTGCCTCGGTGCCGGCGATGGACTGGAACACCAGGTCCAGGGGCACGCCACGGTTGATCGCTTCGATCGAGGTGGTGACGTGGGTCAGCACGCAGGACTGGGTAGGGATGTCGTAGCGTTGGATGATGGCATCGAGCATTTCCAGCAGGGCGCAGATCGAGGCGATGCTGTCGGTGGCCGGGTTGATGCCGATCATGGCGTCGCCGTTGCCGTACAGCAGGCCGTCGAGAATGCTGGCGGCAATGCCGGCCGGTTCGTCGGTCGGGTGGTTGGGTTGCAACCGCGTCGACAGGCGCCCGCGCAGGCCCATGGTGCCGCGAAAGCGCGTGACCACGCGGATCTTCTGCGCCACCAGCACCAGGTCCTGCACGCGCATGATCTTCGACACCGCTGCCGCCATTTCGGGTGTCAGCCCGGGCGCCAGGGCGCGAAGGCTGTCTTCATTGGCCTCTTCGCTGAGCAGCCAGTCGCGCAGGCCGCCCACGGTCAGGTGGCTGACCGGGGCGAAAGCCTGGGCGTCGTGTGTATCGACGATAAGGCGGGTGACCTCGTCATCCTCGTAAGGGATCAGGGCTTCGTTGAGGAAGTGCGTCAGTGGGATATTGGCCAACGCCATCTGCGCCGCGACACGTTCGCCGTCGTTGCTGGCCGCGACGCCCGCCAGGTAGTCCCCCGAGCGTGCCGGGCTGGCCTTGGCCATTACGTCCTTGAGGCTGTCGAAGCGGTAGACCAGGTGGCCGACCGTGTGTACGAAACTTGCCATACAGAATCTCCAGAGCCGCGGGTTGCCCCGCGGCGGGTGGCGGCGATCAGTGCAGGGCCTCTTCGGCCTTCTGGATCGCGGCGAATTCCTCTTCCGGTGTGCCCGCGACCAGGTGGTGGCGGCTGTAGAAAGCAAAGTAGGCAATTAATACCGCATAGATCACTGCGGCGCCAATCACCACCCGTGGGTCGACCAGGAAGCCGGCGACCACGGCGATGCACGCCAGCACCAAGGCTACGCCCGAGGTGAAGACGCCACCCGGGGTGCGGTATGGGCGTTCCATCTTCGGCCGGCGGATGCGCAAGGTGATGTGCGCGGCCATCATCAGCACGTAAGACAGGGTAGCGCCGAATACGGCAACCAGGATCAGCAGGTCACCCTGGCCGGTCAGCGACAAGGCAAAACCGATGATGCCAGGGATGATCAAAGCCAGCACCGGGGCCTTGCTCTTGTTGGTTTGCGACAATTTGCGGGGCAGGTAGCCCGCGCGGGACAGGGCGAAGATCTGCCGGGAATAGGCGTAGATGATCGAGAAGAAGCTGGCGATCAGCCCGGCCAGGCCCACCAGGTTGACGAAACCGCCCATCCAGGTGTTGCCGCCGTAGGCCTTGGACAATGCCTCGACCAGCGGGTTACCGGACGCTTTCAGGGCTTCGGACCCCGCACCGCCAGGCCCGACCACCAAGATCAGCAGGGCGAAGGCCAGCAGTACCAGCATGGCACCGATCAGGCCGCGTGGCAGGTCGCGCTTGGGGTTCTTGGTTTCTTCGGCGGCCAGTGGCACACCTTCTACGGCAAGGAAGAACCAGATGGCGTAAGGAATCGCCGCCCACACACCGACATAGCCGAACGGCAGGAAGCTGCTGGCGCCTACCGCGTCCGTTTTGGCGATGTCGAACAGGTTGGCTGCATCAAAATGGGGCACCATGCTCACCAGGAACACCGCCAGGGCGATGGCCGCGATAGCGGTGATGATGAACATCAGCTTCAACGCCTCACCCACGCCAAAGATGTGGATGCCGATGAACACGATGTAGAACGCCAGGTAGATCATCCAGCCGCCGATGCCGAACAGTGACTGGCAGTAGGCGCCGATGAACACGGCGATGGCGGCGGGTGCGATGGCGTATTCGATGAGGATCGCCGTCCCGGTCAGGAAGCCGCCCCACGGGCCGAAGGCGCTGCGGGCAAAGCCGTAGCCGCCGCCTGCGGTGGGGATCATCGACGACAGCTCGGCCAACGAGAAACACATGCACAGGTACATGGTGGCCATCAGCAGGGTGGCCAGGAACATGCCACCCCAGCCGCCCTGGGCCAGGCCGAAGTTCCAGCCAGCGTAGTCGCCGGAGATGACATAGGCCACGCCCAGGCCGACCAGCAGTACCCAGCCGGCGGCGCCTTTTTTCAGTTCACGTTGCTGGAAATAGTCCGAACCGACTTTTTCGAAGTCTACGGAAGAGCCTGCCGGCGAGCCGGCGGAATGATCGCTTGGCATAGTTTCACCTGTTGTTTTTCTTGGTGGCCGGAAGGGTTCCGGGCCGATGGTGATGGGTACTGCAGGAAGCGAGCCAGAGCGGTTGGTGCACGGCAACCGCTTTGGCATTGTTAAATGCAGGCCCGGCCTCGTCGCGCGCTTGCCCGCCCTCACAGGGATTGCACAACATTCAAGTCATGTGCAGAGCTTGTGGGAGCGGGCGAGCCCGCGAGGGCCGCGACGCGGATTAGAAGAAGCCCAGCGGATTGATGTCGTAGCTCACCAGCAGGTTCTTGGTCTGCTGATAGTGGTCGAGCATCATCTTGTGCGTCTCACGGCCAACACCGGACTTCTTGTACCCGCCAAACGCGGCATGCGCCGGGTACAGGTGGTAGCAGTTGGTCCATACACGGCCAGCCTTGATGCCACGGCCCATGCGGTAGGCACGGTTGATGTCGCGGGTCCATACGCCGGCGCCCAGGCCGAACTCGGTGTCGTTGGCAATCGCCAGCGCTTCGGCTTCGTCCTTGAAGGTGGTGACGCTGACCACCGGGCCGAAGATTTCTTCCTGGAACACGCGCATCTTGTTGTTGCCCTTGAGCAGGGTCGGTTGGATGTAGTAACCGGTGGCCAGCGAGCCTTCCAGTTTTTCCACCTTGCCGCCGGTCAGCAGCTCGGCGCCTTCCTTCTGGGCGATGTCGAGGTACGACAGAATCTTCTCGAACTGCTGCTGCGAGGCCTGGGCGCCGACCATGGTGTCGGTGTCCAGCGGGTCGCCGCGCTTGATCTGCAGCACCTTCTTCATCACCACTTCCATGAACTGCGGGTAGATCGACTCCTGTACCAGTGCCCGCGATGGGCAGGTGCACACTTCGCCCTGGTTGAAGAATGCCAGCACCATGCCTTCGGCCGCCTTCTCGATGAAGCTTGGCTCGGCTTGCATGATGTCTTCGAAGTACACGTTCGGCGATTTGCCGCCCAGTTCGACAGTTGACGGGATGATGTTCTCGGCGGCGCATTTCATGATGTGCGAGCCAACCGGGGTCGAGCCGGTGAAGGCGATCTTGGCGATGCGCTTGCTGGTGGCCAGGGCTTCACCGGCTTCGCGGCCATAGCCTTGCACCACGTTCAGCACGCCAGGTGGCAGCAGGTCGCCGATCACTTCCAGCAGCACGGTGATGCCCAGGGGCGTTTGCTCGGCAGGCTTGAGCACCACGCAGTTACCCGCGGCCAGCGCGGGCGCCAGCTTCCAGGCCGCCATCAGGATCGGGAAGTTCCACGGGATGATCTGCCCGACCACGCCCAGCGGCTCATGGATGTGATAGGCCACGGTGCCTTCGTTGATCTCGGCCGCGCCGCCTTCCTGGGCGCGGATGCAGCCAGCGAAGTAGCGGAAGTGGTCGACCGCCAGCGGGATGTCGGCGTTTAGGGTTTCGCGGATTGGCTTGCCGTTGTCCCAGGTTTCGGTAATGGCCAGCAGCTCGAGGTTCTGCTCGATACGGTCGGCAATCTTCAGCAGAACGTTGGAGCGGTCCTGCACCGACGTGCGGCCCCAGGCGTCGGCCGCAGCATGGGCGGCATCCAGGGCCTTGTCGATGTCTTCGGCAGTGGAGCGAGGGAATTCAGCGATCAGCTTGCCATTCACCGGGGAGGTATTTTCGAAGTACTGCCCCTTTACCGGAGGAACGAACTCACCACCGATGTAGTTGCCGTAGCGGCTCTTGAAGGAAACCTTCGCGCCTTCGGTACCGGGATGTGCGTAACGCATGGTGTGTCTCCTGGCTATTGTGTTTGTTAGGGAGTTGAAAAGCGTAGAGCAAAGGTTGGGCCAGCGTTGGCTGTGCCAGGCAAATCAATGACTTGGGTCAGTATCACGGCGCTGATCAACAGTCGCTGTGCCGGCGCCGGTACGCGCTGGGTGACATTTTGTGCCATTTGCGACACGTCACAGGCGCGTGCATTGCAAAGCCTTTCCGGGTGGAGGATGCTGGGCTGACGCTCTATCTGCGGAGAACTACAACAATGCAGAGCAACCCTTTCAGTCGCCATGCCCAGCAGGTCCATAGCGTTGCCCATGGTCGGGCTGGGGAGGGCGGCAGTGACCCGTCCATCGCCCGCTCCTGGCTGCGCTGCCTGGAGGACTACCACCTCGACCCTACGGTGATCGAAGCCCCGGTGGTGCTTGAGCATGGGCGCCTGCTGGAAAGCCGCGAGCGCCTGCGCCAGGTGTTGCAAATTGCCGACCATGAAATGAACAGCCTGCACCAGCAGCTTTCCGGCGCGGGCCACGCAGTGCTGCTGACCGACGCCCGCGGGGTGATCCTCAACTGTGTCAGCGCCCCCACCGAGCGGCGTAGCTTCGAGCGTGCCGGGCTGTGGCTGGGCGCCGACTGGAGCGAGGCGCGCGAGGGCACCAATGGCATCGGCACCTGCCTGGTCGAGCGCCAAGCGCTGACTATCCACCAGAACGAGCACTTCCGTGGCCGCCACACCGGCCTGACCTGCTCGGCCAGCCCAGTGTTCGACCCGCATGGCGAGTTGCTGGCGGTACTCGACGTGTCCTCGGCGCGTCCTGACGTATCACGGCAAAGCCAGTTCCACACCATGGCGTTGGTCAACCTGTCGGCGAAGATGATCGAAAGCTGTTACTTCCTTCGCCATTTCGAGCAGCAATGGCTGCTGCGTTTTCACCTGCAGGCCGAGTCGGTCGGCTTGTTCAGCGAAGGCTTGCTGGCGTTCGACGGCGATGGGCGCATTTGCGCTGCCAACCAGAGCGCACTTAACCTGCTGGGCACTGTGCGGGGCGGTGTGCTGGGCAAACCATTGGAGCGATTTTTTGCCTGCAGCCATGACGAATTGTTCAGCCGCGCCACGCCCGGCGGCAGCACCGCCTGGCCGCTGCGTACCCTGGACGGCCGCCAGGTGTTCGCCAGCCTGCGAGGGCAGGCCCGGGCGCCGGTATGGTCGGTGCCAGCCGCTCAGCCGCGGCCCGCGTGCGAAGTGGAGCCGCTGGTCTGCCTGCTCGACCCGGCGTTGCAAAACGACTTCCGGCGCAGCGTGCGGGTGTTCGAGCGCGATGTGCCCTTGCTGCTGCGCGGCGAGACCGGTTGTGGCAAGGAGGCCTTCGCCCAGGCTGTGCATCAGGCCAGTGAGCGACGCGGCAAGCCGTTCGTTGCCATCAACTGTGCGTCGATCCCAGAAAGCCTGATCGAGAGTGAGCTGTTCGGGTACCGTGGCGGCAGTTTTACCGGCGCGCGCAAGGAAGGCATGCGCGGCAAGCTGCTGCAGGCTGACGGCGGCACCTTGCTGCTGGACGAGATCGGCGACATGCCGCTGGCCCTGCAAACCCGCCTGCTGCGGGTACTGGAGGAGCGCCAGGTGGTGCCGATCGGGGGCGAGCCGCAGGCGGTGGACGTGCGCATTGTCAGCGCCACCCACCGTGACTTGCTGGAGCGGGTAGAGCAGGGCAGTTTCCGCGAAGACCTTTATTACCGCCTCAATGGCCTGGAAGTGGCGTTGCCAGCGGTGCGTGAGCGCAGTGACAAGGCGCAGTTGCTGGACTTCCTGCTGCGCCAGGAGGCGCAGGGGCAGTTGATCGACATCGAGCCCAGGGCGCGGCAGGCACTGCTCGAATTCACCTGGCCGGGGAACGTGCGGCAAATGCGCAATGTGCTGCGTACCTTGGTGGCGCTTTGCGAAGATTCCCGAATCGCATTGGCGGATCTCCCAACCATCGTCCGCAACAACGCCAATCCTGTGAGAGCGGGCTTGCCCGCGAAGGCTGCCTCACAGCCGTATGAGGGCGAGGGTTTTGCCCTCGTTCGCGGGCAAGCCCGCTCCCACACAACCTGCGTTGATTCCGCAGTTGACGGTGAATCCGTGGGTAACCAGGTTTTGCAGGATGCGGAACGGCAAGTTTTGCTGGCCATGCTGGAGGCAAAACACTGGCACTTGACCCGCGTCGCCGAGCACTTGGGCATCAGCCGCAATACCTTGTATCGAAAACTGCGCAAACACGGCATCACCAGGGCCGACTGAGCGAAACAGCGGGTGCGATTTGTCGCGCCCTGGGCTACCCTGCCTCGATGTTTTGCGAGGTCGACCATGCATATTCACATTCTCGGTATTTGCGGCACTTTCATGGGCTCGCTGGCGGTGCTGGCCAAGGAACTTGGCCACCGCGTCACCGGCTCGGACGCCAACGTCTATCCCCCGATGAGCACCCAGCTCGAAGCCCAGGGCATCGAACTGACCCAAGGTTATGACCCGGCTCAGCTGGACCCGGCGCCAGACCTGGTGGTCATCGGCAACGCCATGTCGCGCGGCAACCCGGCGGTTGAATACGTGCTGAACAAGGGCCTGCCCTATGTCTCGGGCCCGCAGTGGCTGGCCGACCACGTGCTGCAAGGCCGTTGGGTGCTGGCCGTTGCCGGTACCCACGGCAAGACCACCACCAGCAGCATGCTGGCCTGGGTGCTGGAGCACGCCGGCATGAGCCCAGGCTTCCTGATTGGCGGTGTGCCGCAGAACTTCTCGGTGTCGGCGCGTTTGGGCGACACGCCGTTCTTCGTGGTCGAAGCCGACGAATACGACAGCGCGTTCTTCGACAAGCGCTCGAAGTTCGTTCACTACCACCCACGTACTGCGATCCTCAACAACCTTGAGTTCGATCACGCGGACATCTTCCCGGACCTGGCCTCGATCGAGCGACAGTTCCATCACTTGGTGCGTACCATCCCTAGCGAGGGCCTGGTCATCCATCCGACCACCGAGCAAGCGCTGGAGCGAGTGATCGGCATGGGCTGCTGGACCCCGGTGCAAACCACCGGTGAAGGAGGCCAGTGGCAAGCTCGCCTGCTCAGCCCTGATGGCTCGCGCTTCGAAGTGTTGTTCGAAGGCGAGGCGCAGGGCGTGGTGGACTGGGCACTGACCGGCCAGCACAACGTCGCCAACGCCTTGGCCACCCTGGCTGCGGCCCGCCATGTTGGCGTGGTGCCGGCCATGGGGATCGCTGGCCTGAGTGCCTTCAAGAGCGTCAAGCGGCGCATGGAGAAGGTGGCCGAAGTGCAGGGCGTGACCATCTACGATGACTTCGCCCACCACCCGACCGCCATTGCCACCACCCTCGACGGCCTGCGCAAGCGTGTTGGCGAGGCACCGGTGATCGCGGTGATCGAGCCACGCTCCAACTCAATGAAGCTTGGTGCTCACCGTGACGGCCTGCCAGAAAGCGTCAACGATGCGGACCAGGTGATCTGGTATGCACCGGCCAACCTCGGCTGGGACCTGGCCGCCACCGCCGCCCAATGCAAGGTGCCGAGCGTGGTGGCCGACAGCCTCGAAGCGATCATCGAACGGGTCAAAGGCCAGGCTCGCCCAGGCACCCATGTGGTGATCATGAGCAACGGCGGTTTCGGTGGCCTGCACGGCAAGTTGGCCGAGGCGCTGAAGTGAACGGGCCGCAACGCATCACCCTGGCCATGACGGGCGCCTCTGGCGCCCAATATGGCCTGCGCTTGCTCGATTGCCTGGTGCGTGAGGACCGCGAGGTGCATTTCCTCATCTCAAAGGCCGCGCAGTTGGTAATGGCCACCGAGACGGATGTGTTGCTGCCGGCCAAGCCCCAGGCAATGCAGGCCTTTCTGACGGAGTACACCGGCGCCGCCGATGGGCAGATCCGTGTGTACGGCAAGGAGGACTGGATGTCGCCCGTGGCCTCGGGCTCTGGCGCCCCAGCAGCGATGGTGGTGGTGCCGTGTTCTACCGGCACGTTGTCGGCGATTGCCACCGGTGCGTGCAACAACCTGATCGAGCGGGCTGCCGACGTTACCCTCAAGGAGCGTCGCCAGCTGATCCTGGTACCACGCGAAGCACCGTTCTCCACCATCCACCTGGAAAACATGCTCAAGCTGTCGCAAATGGGCGCGGTGATCCTGCCGGCGGCGCCGGGCTTCTATCACCAGCCACAGACCATCGACGACCTGGTCGACTTTGTCGTGGCGCGCATTCTCAACCTGCTGAACATCCCCCAGGACATGCTGCCGCGTTGGGGCGAGCATCATTTTGGGGTGGATGATTGAAGCGAGCGCTGGCCAGTTTGCTGGCGCTGGGGCTGTTGAGTGGTTGTGCCACGGTGCGCACGCTGGATGCCGCCAAGCCTGGGGCACCGGTGGTATATGCCGGCACCCGGCTGGATTTGTATGTGATCAACGGCGGGTGCTGCCCGCGTGATCATTATGGGGCTGATGCGCCGGCCTATCCGGGGTTGGACCTGCCGGGGAGCATGCTGCTCGATACCCTGTTGTTGCCGTTATCCTTACTGACAGCGGCAGGTGTAGGCTTCCAGGCCACAGGCGGCCTTTAAGGGCCCTTTCGCGGGGTTGCCCGCGAAGAGGCCCTGGCAGGTAACCCCCTATTTTTTGCCCAGCTTGCGCAATTCATCGGACTCCACAATCCGTATCCCGTCTTCTTCCTCAAGCGCCAGTCGCCACAACGCCCGCGCCAGGGTACACGCCTCGATCCCCCGGTACTTGCCAGGAATCAACCTGGAAAGTGGCGCAACCAGCTGCTCAGTGAGCCGTGGCTCTATCCGCTCGCCCAGCAGGAAGGAGGGCCGCACGATGGTCAGCTGTGGCCAGTCCTGAGCCTTGAGCGCTTCTTCCATCTCGCCCTTGACCCGGTTATAGAAAATTGACGACTTGGGGTCGGCGCCTACTGCACTGACCACCAGCAGATGCCGTGCGCCCATTTCCCTTGCGCGTTTGCTGAACGCCACCACCATGTCCAGGTCCACCGCGCGGAAGGCCGACTCGGAGCCGGCCTGTTTCAACGTGGTGCCCAGGCAGCAATAGGCAATATCGACGCGCCCGGCCAGCTGCGGGAGGAACACCGCCGGGTCGCCCACCGGGTTTTCCAGGTGTGGGTGCTCGGCCAGTGGCCGGCGGGTGGGCGCCAATACGCGGGTAATGGTGGGCTCGTTGAGCAGGCGGTCCAGCAGGTGTTCACCCGTCAGGCCCGTGGCACCGGCAAGCAGGACATGCTGAGGCGTCAAATACATGATGTCTCTCCCTTGTTACACACAAGCTTAGTGGCTGCGGGGCGTTTTTGCCTGCTCCCCCACGGCGGCCTGTGCGGCATTACGCAAAGCTTCTTCGGCCTGTTGGCGGCGCAGGTGCTGCCAGTGTTCAAGCACGGCTGGCGGCGCCCATAGCTGCGGTTCAGAGGCTTCGAAGCCTTCCCTTTGTTCTCGTTCGGCAACGCTGGCGCGCGCCAGTTCAAACGCCTGTTTCAGGTCGTCGGTCTGGTTCAGCGCTTCGGCGAACAAGGCATCGCCAAAGTAGGTGAAGTCGGCCTCTTCCGAGCAGCCGAAGGAGACGCGGTCGGCCCGGGCGGCGGTCATGATCAGCGTGCGCTCATCTTTGAGAGGGGCGATATAGCCCCCTGAATAGCAGGCGGATATGACGATTACCTTGTCGCGGTCCTTCAACGGCGCCAGGGCGGTGGCCAGCTCGTCGGCGGACAGGTCGGCCAGCTGCAGGCGCGGCTGGTCGAGCACCAACTGGTGGTCCTGGCTGCCATGGCTGGTGAGGTAGATGAACACCAGGTCTTCGGGGCCGCTGCGTTCGGCCAGCGTGCTGGCGGCACGGGTGAGGTTCTCGCGGGTGGCCATGGGGCGGGTGGCCATATGGTCGCGGTGGTTGACCAGGGTCACCTGGCCACGGGCGCCAAAGCGCACCTTGAGCATGTTGCTGACATAATCGGCTTCACGCAGGAACACGCTCTGCTGGCCATCGCCGGCCACCACCAGGCTGTACAGCTGGATCGGGGGCGCCGAGCGCGGCACCCTGGCCAGCGCTTCTTCCAGCAGCCGGCCCTGGTTGAGCAGTGCCAGGTCCAGTGGGTCGGGCAGCAGCTTGCCCTTCTGGTCACGCACGCGCACGCCATTTGCCCACACGCCGCTTTCAACCTTGCCGCTGGGCAGGATCAATCGGCCATGGCCATGGTAGGCATCATTGAGGAAGCCGCCGATGTACTGGCTGCCGTCGGCCAGTTGCAGGCTGCCTTGGCCCGATAGGCGCCAATCGGCGAACTCGCCTTTGTAGTGGCTGCCATCGCTGCCCAGCAGTTCGCCTTCACCCACCAGCGAGCCATCCTTGAATTCACCGATCCATACATCGCCATCGGCATTTTCGTAGCGGCCACGGCCCTCCAGGCGGTTGTCCTTGAACTCACCGATGTACTGCTCGCCGTCAACGCTGTCGAAGGTGCCGCTGCCTTGTAACTGGCCGTTGATGAAGTGGCCGCTGAACTGGTTGCCGCTGGCGTCGCTGCGCACGCCGGCACCGTTGGGCTTGCCCTTGGCGAACAGGCCCTGGTAGCGGCTGCCGTCGGCCAGTTCCAGCTCGCCCGCGCCGTCGTAGAGGTCGTCCTTGAACTGGCCGCGGTAGGTCTGGTCGGCCTGCTTGAGGGTGCCTTCGCCGTCGCGACGGCCATGCTTGAACGTGCCGCCATAGTGGCTGCCCGGGGTGGTCAAATCGCCCAGGCCCTGGAACAGCCCCTCGGCGAACTGGCCACGGTACACCTCGCCGTTCTGGCCATGCCATTCGCCCTGGCCGTGCCACTGGCCATCCTTGAAGCTGCCGGCGTACCAGCTGCCGTTGGGGTAGTCGATCCGGCCCTCACCCTGCAGCAGGCCATCGACCACCTGCCCCCGGTAACGCCCGCCGTCAGGCAGGCGCGCGTCTGGCGGAAGCAGCGATTCGCCATCGCCACAGGCGGCGAGCAGCAGGACCAGGGTAATGGGGAGCAGTGGACGCATGGCGAGGACCGGGCAATAGGTCTGCCGAGTATGACGCAGAATGGGATCCTGAGACAGGGAGCGCAAGGCTTGTACGGCCCCTAAAGCTCACGCGGTACCTGTGGGAGCGGCTTTGGCCGCGAACACCGGCGAAGCCGGTGCCATGCACCGCGTCGCATTCTTCGCGGGTAAACCCGCTCCCACAGGGATTGGTGCCATATGCAAGTGTTTGCCCCAACCAATGGCTTCAGCGCACGCCCGGTGAAACGATGATCTTCACGTTCTCTTCCTTGTTGTTCACCAGTTCCTCGAAGCCCAGCTCGACAATCTGCTCCAGCCCGATCCGCCCGGTCACCAAGGGGCGAATATCCAGTCGTCCATCAGCGATAAAGGCAATCACATCGGCAAATTCACCGTTGTACGCCAACGCCCCCAGCACCTGCTTCTCGGTGGACACCAGTTCGAAAAAGTTGAACTCGCTAGGCTCTTCGAAAATGCCCACCAGCACACACTTGCCCGCCTTGCGGATGGTGTCGATGGCCAACTTGGCCGTGTGCTTGTTGCCGATGCACTCAAAGCTCACATCCGCCCCCAACCCGGCAGTGAGTGCGCGGATTTGCGCCAGGGCATCGCACTGGCTGGGGTCCAGCACCACGCTGGCACCGACTTCCTTGGCTTTGGCCTTGCGCGCCGAGGACATCTCAAGGGCAATGACCTGCGCTGCTCCCGCAGCCTTGGCGCACATGATGGTACACAGGCCAATGGTACCAGCACCCACCACCACCACGGTTTGGCCGAGCAGGCTGCCCGCCTTTTTCACTGCATGCATGCCCACTGCCAGCGGCTCGATCAGTGCCCCGGCTTCAGCAGGGAAGCCCTGCGGCAGCCGGTAGAGCAGGTTGGCAGGCACGTTGACCAACTCGGCGAAGGCGCCGTTGTTCATCAGGCCGGTGAAGGCCAGGCGCTCGCAGATGTTGTACAGGCCGTGGGTGCAGTAGTAGCAGGTGCCGCAATGCTGGCAGGCGTCTGCGGCCACCGGGTCGCCGACCGCAAAGCCTTCCACGCCTTCACCCAGCTTGGCGATCTGGCCGCAGAATTCGTGGCCGAGGATGCACTGGCCCTGAATGCCAGTCAGTGGGTGCGGGGCCTCCACCGGGATGAATACCGGGCCGGCGACGTATTCGTGCAGGTCGGAGCCGCAGATGCCGCACCAGTCCACCTTGATCTGTACCCAGCCCGGCGCAGGGTCGGCTGGCAGGGGTACCTGTTCGACGCGAATATCGTTGCGGCCATGCCAGACGGCGGCGCGCATATGGGTGTGGCTCAGGTCGTTCATTGTTGTTCTCCAGGCTCACGGAAAGGGCTTAGTGCTTGCGCAGGAACGCGAGCAGTTGCTGGTTGACCTGTTCAGCCGCTTCCATCTGCACCATATGCCCAGCCTCCGGCAGCACCAGTACTTCTGCCTCCAGGCCTTCGGCATGGCTGGCCGGGATGATCGCGTCCTTGCCGCCCCACACCACCAGTGCCGGGTGCTGTCCCAACACCCCGCGCAGGTCGTGGCGCTGCCGGTCGCCGTCGGCGAGGGCCGATGCCAGCTGGCGCAAGGCATCATCAACACCTTCCAGGCGCTTGAACTTGAGCATGTCCTCAAGCATTTGCCGGGTGACCAGCGCCGGGTCGGCAAACAGCTGCACCATTTGTGGTTTAAGCGCATTGCGGTTGGCGGCGCTGACAAAACCTTGCAGGTACTGCCCGTTGATTGCGTCACCCAGCCCGGCACTGGCCACCAGGCTCAGGCTGGCCACCCGCTGCGGCGCCAGGCGCGCCACGTTGAGGCTTACCGCACCGCCCATGGAATGGCCCGCCAGGTGGGCCTTGGCGATGTCCAGGTGGTCGAGCAAGGCCAGCACGGTTTCGCTCAGCTCGTCCAGGTCACCCCGTTGCAGGGCCTTGGCCGACTCGCCGTGCCCCGGCAGGTCCAGGGCGATTACGCGGCGTTCGGCGGCCAGCGCCGGGTGGTTGAACAGCCAGTTGTTGAGGTCGCCGCCAAAACCGTGCACCAGCACCAGCGGCGTGCCGCCTTCGCCCAGCTCGAACCAGCGCAGCAGGCGGCCACCGACTTCCGCCTTCTGCGGGGCCGGCCCTTGTGCCTGATCGGCGCCCCCTTCGGCGACGAACTCGGCCTGGAAGCGTTGCACCAGCGCATCGATTTCTGCTTCTTCGGCTTCGCCTTCCACCACCACTGCCAGTAGCGCGCCGACCGGCAGGGTTTCATCCGGCCTGGCCACCTGGCGGCGCAGTACACCACTGAACGGGGCTTCGACGCTGCTGCTGATCTTGTCGGTCTCGACGTCCAGCACCTCGTCGCCCTTGTTGATTTCGTCACCTTCCTGCTTGAGCCAGGCGTCCACCCGGCCCTCGGTCATCGACAAGCCCCACTTGGGCATGGTCAGGGTATGGATCTGGCTCATGCGGCACTCCTTGCAGCTTCGATCACCTTGCGCACGGCAGTTTCGATCTTCGCCGCGTCAGGGATGTACAGGTCTTCCAGTGCGTCGGAGAACGGCACCGGGGTGTGCGGCGCGGTGACCATTTCGATCGGGCCCTTGAGTGCGCCGAAGGCCTTCTGCGCCACCAGCGCGCTGATGTCGGTGGCCATCGAACAGCGCGGGTTGGCTTCATCGATCACCACCAGCCGGCCGGTCTTCTCCACGCTTTCCAGAATGCTGTCTTCGTCCAGCGGGCTGGTGGTGCGCAAGTCCAGCACCTCGCAGTCGATGCCCTGGCGGGCCAGATTGTTGGCCGCTTCAAGTGCCACGTGGACCATGCGTCCATAGGTCACCAGGGTCACGTCGTCGCCATCGCGCAGGAAGTTGGCTTCGCCGAACGGCACGGTGTACACCTCTTCTGGCACTTCGCCTTGCATGCTGTACAGCAGCTTGTGTTCGCAGAAAATTACCGGGTCGTTGTCACGGATCGCCTGGATCAACAGGCCCTTGGCATCGTAGGGCGAGGACGGACACACCACCTTCAGGCCGGGGATGTGCGTCCATAGCGAGGTGAGCATCTGCGAATGCTGGGCTGCCGCGCGCAGGCCGGCGCCGTACATCGTGCGCATCACCAGCGGGGTGACCGCCTTGCCGCCGAACATGTAGCGGAACTTGGCGGCCTGGTTGAGGATCTGGTCCAGGCAGCAGCCGGCGAAGTCGACGAACATCAGTTCGCACACCGGGCGCAGGCCCTGGGTGGCGGCACCGACCGCGGCGCCGACATAGCCGATTTCCGACAGCGGCGCGTCGAGCACGCGGCCGGGGAATTGGTGGTACAGGCCTTTGGTCACCCCCAGCACGCCACCCCAGGCGTCATCCTCGCCGGGTGCACCGGCACCACCGGCGACGTCTTCGCCGATGATGAACACGGTATTGTCACGGCGCATTTCCTGGGCCAGGGCTTCGTTGATGGCCTGCTGGTAGCTGATCTTTCTTGCCATGGTGGTTCTCCTGTTGTTCTTGTAATCCGCGGCTCAGGGGTAGGCGACGTAGACGTCGGTGAGCAGGTCGGCGGGCTGTGGCTTGGGATCGGATTTGGCGCGGCGCACGGCGTCTTCGATCAGGTCCTCGATGCGCGCGTCGATGGCGTCCAGTTGCTCGGCAGTGAGCAGGCCGGCGCGGGTGGTCTTGTTACGGAACTGCATCAGGCAGTCGCGGGATTCGCGCAGGTTTTTCACTTCATCGGGGGCGCGGTAGGTTTGCGCATCGCCCTCGAAGTGGCCGTAGTAGCGGCTGAGCTTGACCTCGATCAGCGACGGGCCTTGCCCGGAACGTGCGCGCTCGATGGCCGCGCCTGCGGCCTCGTACACGGCAAAGAAGTCGAAGCCGTCGATGGTGACGCCTGGCATTCCAAAGCCAGCAGCGCGGTCGGCGATGTGGTCGCAGGCGACCGACCAGTTGGAGGCGGTGGCCTCGGCGTAGCCGTTGTTTTCGGCCACGAAGATGCACGGCAAGTTCATGATCGACGCCATGTTCATGGCTTCGAACACGGCACCCTCGTTGGAGGCACCATCGCCGAAGAACACCACCGACACGTCGTCACGGCCCTTGAGTTTGGCCGCCAGCGCGGCCCCGGCCACCAGCGGAGCGCCAGCACCGACGATGCCGTTGGCACCGAGCATTCCCTTTTCCAGGTCGGCAATGTGCATCGAGCCGCCCTTGCCGCCGCATACCCCGGTTTTCTTGCCGTAGATCTCGGCCATCATGCCGTACACGTCCACGCCCTTGGCGATACAGTGGCCATGGCCGCGGTGGGTCGAGGCGATGCAGTCGCTGTCGCGCAGGTGGGCCATGACCCCGGCGGCGGAGGCTTCTTCGCCGGCATATAGGTGGACGAAGCCGGGGATCTCGCCCGTGGCGAATTCCACGTGCAGGCGTTCTTCGAAGGCGCGGATGGTGCGCATCACTTCATAGGCATGCAGCAGTTGTTCGGTACTGAGTTGATTGGACATCTTGTTGTTCTCCAGGGTTGTCTCAACACGGGTTTGCAGGGTGCAGCCGGTGGCCGCGCGGGACGGCCAGCAGGTGATGGCGAGCGGCATGCGCCAGTACGGCCTCGACGTCCACGCTGAGCGGGCCTTGGTGGTCGAGGGTGATGGTGGGCGTGTCGTGTTCGGCAAATTCGATTTCACGTTCGCCATCCAGGGCCAGGGTGCCGCTGGCCAGGCTCAGGCGATGGGCGACGCCGGGCGTCAGTGGGCCGCTGGCGGTAATGCCGCAGGCTTGCAGCAGGCCGGGGGCCAGGGGGGCGAGCAGCGCTTGCTCGGCAGCGGGGTTCAGGCGTACCCAGGCGCCGTGCGGGTCCTGGCGCGATACTGGGCACCACAGGCCGCACAAGGCCGACAGGCCGATGGCATGGGGCTCGGCGAAGCAGGCGAAGACCTCGCAGAGGTCCTCGCTGCGGCTGAGCGCGCGGGCACCGATGAAGCGTTGCGGTGACACGGCCACTTCGACCAAGGCCCATTCCGCCAGCTGTTGCTCTGGCACGTTCACCAGCAGGCGCTTGTTGCGGCGCAAGCCGATGCTGGCCGGCACCCGGCCACTGGCGAGCAGGCCGCCGGCCAGGCCCGCGCTGGTGGCTTCGCGCAGTTCGGGGAAGGCGTTGTTGGTACCGGTGGACAGGGTCAGCAGTGGTACGTCACCGGCTTGGGCGGCGACCGCCTTGTGGGTGCCGTCGCCACCCAGCACAGCGATCATCGACACGCCACGCTCGACCATGCGCCGGGTAGCCAGGTGGGTATCGGCCACGGTCTGGGTCAGTGGCAGGTCGAGGATCTCGATGGCCGGCCAGTGCTGATCGTGGGCCCCTGGGCCCTGGCTGGCCTTGAGTACAGCGGCGGCGATGCCGGTCATGTCGCTGGGCAGCAGCACCTGGCCGATGCCGGTGGCGCCGAAGGCTGCGAGCAGGCGTTGAATCGCCGAGGCTTTGTCGGTGCTCGAATAGAGCCCGGCATTGGCGGTCAGGCGGCGTAGGTCGCGGCCAGAGGCAGGGTTGGCAATGATCCCGACAATCGGGGCGGGCAGCGGCATGGCGCACCTCGTATTTTTGTTTGCAAGGGCTTGAGCAAGCGCGGTGCCAGCTTTCTTCGCCTTGGCTGAAGTGGCTGTGCTAGAGGGCTTTGGTCGAGTTATGGCAGGCCTGCACGGCGGCGCCAACGAGACGCCGGGTGCCAGCGCGGGGCTGGCCATGCCGAGACGCTGAGACGCTGCGTCTCAAGCTCGGCAGTAATCACACAGTGCTTGTCGGGGCATGCACAGAGGCGCTTAATGGCCGGACAACGATAAAAACAGCAACGAGAACCGGAGGGCCTGAATGCTTGCCGCGAACTCCCGAGCCCACGTCGACTGCGTCAGCAGGGTGCTGAAGAATGCCGATCGCCTGCCACAGGCGCCGGTTCCTGCGCTGATCCTCGACTCATGGCGCCGCTCCATGGAGCTGTACCGCCTCGACCCTGGGTCCCAGCAGGGGCCGCGTATCCTTTCCCAAAGCCTGCTCAACGAATGCCGCGAACGCGCCGAGCTGTTCCTGCGTATCGCCAGCGATGCCGTGGCACGCCTGCATGAGCGGGTGCGCGGCGCCGACTACTGCGTGCTGCTGACCGACGCCCAGGGGCGCACCATCGATTATCGGGTCGAGTCAGCCATCCGCAACGACTGCCGCAAAGCCGGGCTGTACTTGGGTACCTGCTGGTCAGAGGGCGAGGAGGGCACCTGCGGCGTGGCGGCGGTGCTGACCAGCAAGGCCCCGGTCACGGTGCACAAGCGTGATCACTTTCGCGCCGCCTTCATCGGCCTTACCTGCACTGCCGCACCGGTATTCGACCCGTTGGGCGAGCTTTTGGGTGTGGTGGATGTATCAGCCTTGCAGTCGCCAGACGATCGGCGCAGCCAGCACCTGATCCGGCAACTGGTCGAGCAGACGGCCCGCGAGATCGAAAACGCCTTCTTCATGCACAGTGCCCAGGGCCATTGGGTGATGCGTGCCCATGGCACGCCAGGTTATGTGGAAAGCCAGCCCGATTACCTGCTGGCCTGGGATGCCGATGGCCGCTTGCAGGCCATCAACAGCCTGGCGCGGCAACGCTTGGTGGAGCGCTTGGGGCGTTTGCCCGAGCATATTGGCGAACTGTTCGACCTAGACCAGTTGCGCCGGGTGAGCGCGACTTCAGCCCAGCGCCTGCCCGGCTTGGGTGGTTTGTATGGCCGGGTCAGCGCGCCGCAACGACGCGAGCGCGCGCAGCCGTTGCATCAGGCCCAGGACGCGCGGATCGAGCAGCACCTGCGGTTGGCCACGCGGGTCAAGGACTGCAACCTGGCGGTGCTGGTGCTAGGCGAAACCGGTGCTGGCAAAGAGGTCTTTGCCCGCCAGTTGCACCAGCAAAGCCTGCGCCGCGACGGCCCGTTCGTCACACTGAACTGCGCGGCCATCCCGGAAAGCCTGATCGAGAGCGAGTTGTTCGGCTATGTCGCAGGAGCCTTTACCGGGGCTTCCAGCAAAGGCATGCAGGGGCTGTTGCAGCAGGCCGATGGCGGTACGCTGTTCCTGGACGAAATCGGCGATATGCCGTTGCACCTGCAAACCCGCTTGCTGCGGGTGCTGGCCGAGGGCGAAGTGGCGCCGCTGGGTGCTGCACGGCGCGAGCGGGTGGACATTCAGGTGATCTGTGCCACTCACCGCGACCTGGCAACCATGGTGGCGGACGGGCGTTTTCGTGAGGATCTGTATTTCCGCCTGGCCAATGCCCGGTTCGAGCTGCCGCCGCTGCGTGAGCGCGAGGACCGCTTGGGGTTGATTCACCAGTTGCTGGCCGAAGAAGCCCAGGCCTGTGGAGTGGAGGTGGTACTGGCCGATGCTGCGCTGCAGGCGTTGCTGGTTTATCGCTGGCCGGGCAATTTGCGCCAGCTGCGGCAGGTGTTGCGCTATGCCTGTGCGGTGAGCGAGGGCGGGCAGTTGCACTTGCAGGACCTGCCGCATGAGGTTCGCGGTGACGCGGTTGTTTCGGTTGAAAGCGGCGTATCGTGCCCGGCCCGGCAGTTGCTGCTGGATGCATTGATCCGTCATCGCTGGAAGCCAGCGGATGCGGCGCGGGCTTTGGGGATCTCGCGGGCGACCCTGTATCGACGGGTGCATGAGCATCGTATCGAGATGCCGCGGATGAAGGGGTAGGGCCATTGGGGCCGCATAGCGGCCCCAGATTGTTGCAGGCATAAAAAACCCCGGAACAGGTCCGGGGTTCTGGTACATCACACTACTCGATCAATGCTCGTTGGCCAGCTTGTGTTCGAGGTAGTGAATGTTGACGCCGCCTTTGCAAAAACCTTCATCACGCACCAGGTCGCGGTGCAGCGGGATGTTGGTCTTGATGCCGTCGACGACGATCTCGTCCAGGGCATTGCGCATGCGCGCCATGGCTTCGTCGCGGTCCTTGCCGTAGGTGATCAGCTTGCCGATCAGCGAGTCGTAGTTCGGCGGAACCGAATAACCGCTGTACAGGTGCGAATCGACACGTACGCCATTGCCGCCCGGTGCGTGGAAGTGCTTCACCTTGCCTGGGCTTGGGATGAACTTCTTCGGGTCTTCTGCGTTGATCCGGCACTCCAGCGAGTGGCCACGGATCACCACGTCTTCCTGGCGGAACGACAGCTTGTTGCCAGCGGCGATGCTCAGCATCTCCTTGACGATGTCGATACCGGTAACCATCTCCGACACCGGGTGTTCAACCTGCACGCGGGTGTTCATCTCGATGAAGTAGAAGCGGCCGTTTTCGTACAGGAACTCGAAAGTACCGGCACCACGGTAGCCGATCTCGATGCACGCATCGACGCAGCGCTTGAACACTTCCTGACGGGCTTTTTCGTCGATGCCCGGGGCTGGTGCTTCTTCCAGTACCTTCTGGTGACGGCGCTGCAACGAGCAGTCGCGGTCGCCCAGGTGGATGGCGTTGCCCTGGCCGTCGGACAGCACCTGCACTTCCACGTGACGTGGGTTGGTCAGGAACTTCTCCAGGTAGACCATCGGGTTGCCGAAGGCAGCACCGGCTTCGGTACGGGTGAGCTTGGCCGAGGAAATCAGGTCCTCTTCCTTGTGCACCACGCGCATGCCGCGACCACCACCACCACCGGCGGCTTTGATGATCACCGGGTAGCCGACGTCACGGGCAATCGCCAGGGCGACTTCTTCGTCTTCCGGCAGCGGGCCATCGGAGCCTGGTACGGTCGGTACGCCCGACTTGATCATCGCGTCCTTGGCCGAAACCTTGTCACCCATCAGGCGAATGGTGTCGGCTTTCGGGCCGATGAAGGCGAAGCCGGATTTTTCTACCTGTTCGGCGAAGTCGGCGTTTTCTGCCAGGAAGCCGTAGCCCGGGTGAATCGCGGTGGCGCCGGTGACTTCGGCGGCAGCGATGATTGCCGGGATATGCAGGTAGGAATCCTTGGACGATGCAGGACCGATGCAGACCGACTCGTCTGCCAGGCCCAGGTGCATCAGCTCACGGTCGGCGGTGGAGTGCACAGCGACGGTTTTGATGCCCAGCTCTTTGCAGGCACGCAGGATCCGCAGGGCAATTTCCCCACGGTTGGCGATCAGGACTTTTTCGAGCTTCCCAGACATCGTTGGCTCTCCGCGATTCAAACGACGGTGAACAGCGGCTGGTCGAACTCAACCGGCTGGCCGTCTTCTACCAGGATGGCGTCGATGACACCGCCAACATCGGCTTCGATGTGGTTCATCATCTTCATGGCTTCAACGATGCACAGGGTGTCGCCCTTTTTCACCGTCTGGCCAACTTCAGCGAAGTTAGGCGAGGTCGGCGAAGGCTTGCGGTAGAAGGTGCCGACCATTGGCGAACGGATCACGGTGCCTTTCAGGGCTGGGGCAGCAGCAGCGGCTTCGGCGACAGGGGCGGCGGCGGCAACTGGCGCAGCAACCGGGGCGGCAGCCATCGGTGCTGGTGCGTAGAACTGCTGGGCAGCTGGGGTTTTGCTGTGACGGCTGATACGGACCGACTCTTCGCCTTCCTTGATCTCCAGTTCGTCGATGCCAGACTCTTCCAGCAGCTCGATCAGTTTCTTGACTTTACGGATATCCATTAATCATCAACTCCCAAAGGTTCGGTCAGGGGGCGAAATACAAAAAAACGTATCGGAACGTTTCTCTCGAACCCCGGCCCACTTAGGCCAGGGTTTTCATCATTTGGGCTGTGCGTTGGCAGCCAGTTGTTCCAGCGCGGACTCCAGGGCCAGGCGATAACCGCTGGCGCCCAGGCCGCAGATCACCCCTACGGCAACATCGGAAAAGTAGGAGTGGTGACGGAACGGTTCGCGTTTGTGCACGTTGGACAGGTGCACTTCGATGAATGGGATGCTCACCGCAAGCAATGCGTCACGTAATGCGACGCTTGTGTGGGTGAAAGCAGCCGGATTGATCAGGATGAAGTCCACACCCTCGTTGCGTGCGGCGTGAATGCGGTCGATCAATTCGTATTCGGCATTGCTCTGCAGGTACTGCAGATGGTGGCCTGCGGCGCGGGCACGTTGCTCCAGGTCCTGGTTGATCTGGGCCAGGGTCACGGCGCCGTAATGGCCTGGCTCGCGAGTACCGAGCAGGTTGAGGTTGGGGCCGTGGAGCACCAGTAGCGTTGCCATCTGCGGATTCCTTGGATTTGTAGGGCAATTCGACACAGCGCGGCGAGTGTGCCGTAAAGCGACCGCAAGTGTCCAGTTCCCGGCAATAGCCAGCACGATGTCCGAGATTCGCGCGAAGTATGTGACCAAATAATTAAATCTGGTCACTGATTTCAGGATTTTCCCCGCCTCGCGGGAAGTTATAGACCGGCTTTGCCGCGTACGCGTGCCAGAATTCGTGCAAATTCAGCGGCGTTTATTTCGCCTATCACCCGATCAGCGGTAATTTCGCTGCCGTTCGCTGCAAAGAACAGCAGGGCAGGCGGGCCGAACAGCTGGTAGCGGTCGAGCAGTTTGCGTTGCTCGGCATTGCTTTCGGTGATGTCGAAACGCAGCAGTTTGAAGCCGGTCAACTGTGTCTGCACCTGGGGCGCATTGAGCACCTCATGCTCGATCACCTTGCAACTGATGCACCAGTCGGCGTACCAGTCCAGCAGCACTGGCTGCCCGGCCGCCTTGGCTTGCGCCAAGGCCGCGTCCAATGCGTCAGGCGTGGTGATGGTCTGCCAGGCATCGGCCTTTGCCGTCGGGCTGGCGCCGCTGGCGCCCAGTGTTGCAACTGGCAGCGGTCGCAGTGGGTCGCCCTGGCCACTGAGGGCGCCGTACCAACAGGCCAGCGCGTACACCAGCAAGGCCAGGCCGAGCAGTTGCGCCAGGCGCTGGGGCGCGGTTTTGACGACGAGCTCCAGGGCTCCGAGGAACAGGGCCACGCCAGCAGCGAGGAAGCCGACCAGCAGCAAGGTCACAGGGCCTGGCAGTACACGGCTGAGCAAGCCGATGGCCAGCCCCAGCAGCAGCACGCCGATGGCGTTTTTCACCGTGTTCATCCAAGGGCCGCTTTTCGGCAGCCAGGCTGCGCCACCGGTGGCCACCAGTAGCAACGGTGCGCCCATGCCCAAACCCAGGGCGAACAGCTTGAGCGCGCCGCCCAGGGCATCGCCGCTGGCGCTGATATACAGCAGGGCACCGGCCAGGGGCGCCGAGACGCACGGCGAAACCAGCAGGCTGGAGAGCACACCAAGTATTGCCGCGCCTAGCAGAGAGCCGCCGCGGGTATGGTTGGCGACGTTGTTCAGGCGGTTGCTCAGGGCCTGGGGCAGCTTCAGTTCGAACAGGCCGAACATGGCCAGGGCGAATACCACGAAGAACAGCGCGAAAGGCACCAGCACCCAGGCCGACTGCAGGCGTGCCTGCAGGTTCAGGCCCGCACCGAACAGGCCCATCAGGGCGCCGAGTGCCGCAAAGCTGGCAGCCATAGGCAGCACGTAGGCCAGCGACAGCGACAGCCCGCGTAGCCCGCCAACCTGGCCGCGCAGCACCACGCCAGACAGGATCGGCAGCATCGGCAGGACGCAGGGCGTGAAGGTCAGGCCGACCCCGGCGAGGAAGAACAGCAGCAGCGACTTCCAGTTCCAGGCAGGGGTGGTGGTGGTCGGCGTGTTGCCAAGGCCTTCGCCATCGATGGTCAGGCGTGCGGTTTCCGGTGGGTAGCACAGGCCTTTGTCGGCGCAGCCCTGGTAGCCCACCAGCAAGGTGAAGGCGCGCGGGTCGTTGCGTGGCAGCTCGATGTCGAGCACACCGTGGTACACCTCGACGTCGCCGAAAAACTCATCGTGCTTGGCTTCGCCCTTGGGGATGTTCGGCGTGCCAAGGGCGATATCGGCCGGTTCCGTGCGGAACTGGAAACGGTGGCGGTAGAGGTAATAGCCATCGGTGGCGACGAAACGCAGCTTGATGGTTTGCGCGTCGGCCTGGACCAGGTTGAGCTTGAAGGCTTCGTGCACCGGCAGGAAGTCGGCGTTGTTGGCCAGCGAAGCGGCGCCGAGTGTGGCGCTGGGGCGGTTGTCGAGCAGGCCCGTGGCGAAGGCAGGGCTGGCCAGCAGCAGGAACAGCAGGAAAAACAGGCGGCGCATGGCGGACTCGCGAGGTGGAACGTGCTGGGCATGATAGCGGAGTTGGTGTGGGTTGGGGCCAGTAGTGCCTGCCATGACATATGCGGCGCCTATGAGATCGAGCGCCGCCCGCGCGGCGCATCGCGAGCTGCGCTCGCTCCTACGTTTGTTTCGGGCCAATTATTTCTGTGCGATTTGCGCGCGAACGCCTTGGCGCATGGCGCGATATCGCGTCGTACAAACAAGGCGGTCGCGTGCGCCTGCCACAGGCGTTACTGGCCAATAACAAACGTAGGAGCGAGCGCAGCTCGCGATGCGCCGCGCGGGCGGCGCTCGATCTCACAGGCGCTGAAAGATCCAGGTCAGACTCTGAACGCCCGCACCGCCCGGTTCAGCTCGCCGCCCAGGCTCAGCAAATGCTCGCCTTGCTCACGCCCCTCTCCAATACGCTGCAAGTTGTCCTCACCCAGCTCATGAATCCGCTCGCTGTGGTCACGAATTTCGCTCACCGCGCCGCTCTGCTGCGCCGTGACATCGGCAATCCGCACGGCCGTGTCCGAGATGGTACGAATGGCACAGACAATCTCATCCAGTGCTCCGTCTGCCGCCTGGGCCTGATTGGCCGTGGCCTCGGCATGCTCAAGCTGCGCGCGCATGCCGGCCACCGAGCCTCTGGCCGCCTGCTGCAAGCGGTCGATCAGGGCCTGAATCTCGCCGGTAGCGCCTGTGGTGCGCTGTGCCAACGAGCGCACCTCATCGGCCACCACGGCAAAGCCACGGCCCATCTCACCGGCGCGGGCCGCTTCGATCGCGGCGTTCAGTGCCAGCAGGTTGGTCTGCTCGGCAATCGAGCGGATTACCGTCAGTACGCCGCCGATGGTTGCCGACTCTTCCGCCAACTGCTCAATCATGCGGGCGTTGCCTTGCACTTCATCGACCAGGTCACGCAAGCCCGACAGGCTCTGGCCAATTACGGCCTGGCCTTGCTCCACGGCGCGCCCGGCATCGCGGCTGGCATCGGCGGCGGCGCTCGCATCCCCCGCCACTTGCTGAATGGTCGCCTCCAGTTCACCGAGGGCATCGCGGATCTGCCCGGTATCGCCGGCTTGGCGCTCGGCGCCATCGTGCAGCGCGACGCTCATGCCGGCCAGCGCGTGGCTGCTGCCGGCCACTTGCTCGGCGTTGTGGCGGATGGTGCCGACCAACTCGACCAGGTACTGACGCAGGCGGTTGAGCGACGCCTGGATGTCGTGCAGTTCGCGGTTGGTCTTGCCCAGCGCGATGGCCTGGGCGAAGTCGCCTTCGGCCCAGCGCGACAGAGCCGGGGCCAAGCCGGTCAGGGTGCGGGCCAGGCGCCGCTGCAGGGTGTCGATCAGTAGCGCGATCAGCAGGATCAGGCCGATCATCAGGCCTTGGATGATGCGCACTTCGGCAGCGATTTTTGCATGCTGGCCGCGTACCTCGGGCTCCAGCGCGGCGATGGCCTGCTGCACCGCCTCCAGGCGCTGGCGGGTGCTGGCCGCCAGGGCGACGCGGCGCTCGATTTGTTCGCGGGTGCGTTGCAGCTCGGCCGGGTAGCGGCTGAGCAGGCTTTGCAGTTCGCGCTTCAGGCCTACGGCAATGTCTTCCTGCTGGGCGCTGGCCTGGGACGCCAGGCCCATCATCGCGGCGAAGTCGTCGGCGCCGGATTCGGCCGTGCGGGTTACGCCGAGCAGGGGCAGGCCGTCGACCACCTGGGCCTGGACGCGGATCAGTTGCAGCTCGCGCTCGACTTCGTCGGCCAGCTCCGGGCGGCCGCTGCTGACCAGCTTGTCGCGGGCCAGTGACAGCCGGCCCAGGTGCACGGTGGCGTCGAGCAGTGGCAGCAGGTAACGGTTGGCCTCGGCATTGCCGCTGTCGCGGGCGTAGCCGGCCATTTGTTCAAGGTTCGCCCCCAGCTCCCGCTCGGCTTGCAGCAGCAAGGCTTGTGGGTCGCCGGCCAGCTTGCCAGCGGCCAGCAGTTCATTGGCAGTGAAGGCCTGCAGGCTGTCCAGGCTAGGGCGCAATTGCTCGGCCAGCTCAACGGGCCAGTCGGCCAGGGCGGCCTGCAGCTGCTGGTTGGCTTCCATGGCGGCGGCATGGCGCAGGGCATCGCCGCTGCCCAGGTACGCCTGGATGTTGCGTGCCGCCTGGTTCTGGAACTGTTGGGACAGGCCCAGGTAGCGCTCCATCATCTGGTAGGGGCGCTCCAGGGCCCTCTGCGACCACCACAGGGTTGCGCCCAAGGCGAGGCACACGGTCACCAGCAACAGGGTGTTGAAATTGGTCAGCCACTTCAGGCGCATAGCCGCGAGCTTCCTGGTGAGGGGGAGTGGCGGCTGAAGTTATTGCGATTTTGTGACGCGGTGATGACGGCAAGGGCTTGGCGCCAGAAAAAAGTGGCACAGTGCCGGTACGGTTTTAAGTGACTTAGGGCTCTACACGCACTACGCAATTGCGCCCCGCGTGCTTGGCCCGGTACAGCGCTTCGTCCGCCGCACTGGCCATGGTCAGTGCATCCAGCCCCTCGTCCAGCTGTACGACTCCGGCACTGAAGGTGCACTGCAAATCCCGTGGCTGCGCCGGGTAGAGAATCTCGGCAAAGCGCCGGCGAATTTCGTCCAGTACCCTGTGTGCCGCGTCCAGCGCGGTATTGGGCATGACGATGGCGAACTCTTCGCCACCATAGCGGCCAATGAAATCGGTCTTGCGCAAGCGCTGCTTGAGGAACAACGCCAGACTCTTGATCACCCGATCGCCCATGGGGTGGCCGTGGCGGTCGTTGATCTTCTTGAAGTGGTCGATATCGAGCATGGCAAAGCTCAACGGCTGCTGTTCGCGGCGGGCGCGGAAGCTGCAGTCTTCCAGCAGTTGCAGGATGTGGGTGTGGTTGTACAGCCCGGTCAGGCTGTCGCGCACCATGCGCGCCTTCAAGTGCCGGGCGCGGGCGGCGCGGTTGCGCACGGTGGTGATCAGGTGACGTGAGCGAAAGGGTTTGGTCAAAAAGTCATCACCGCCTTCGCTCATGGCATCCAGCTGCTTGTCCAGGTCGTCCTCGGCTGACAGGTAGATGATCGGCACGCTCACATAACGGTCACTGTGGCGAATCACCTTGGCCAGTTCCGGGCCGGTGCAGGCTGGCATGTACAGGTCGAGGATGATCAGGTCGGGCTGGAAGTCGGCAAGCTCGGCCATGGTACGGATCGGGTCGGTCAGGCTGCGGGTGACCATGCCGGCGCCGGCCAGCACCCGCTCGGTGTACAGGGCCTGGGTGCGCGAGTCGTCGATGATCAGCACGCGCAGCGGGTCGTGCGGGGTGGCATTGGTCAGCAGTTCGACCTTTTCCAGCAGGCTGGAAGCCTCCAGGCTGCCGGTGAGAAAGTCCTGGCCACCGGCGCGTACGGCGGCAAGGCGGGTTGGGGTGTCGGCTTCGTGATGGCTGAAGAACAGCAGCGGAATATGTCGCGCCAACCCTTGCTGCACCTGGGCGGCCAGCTGCAGGCCTTGGCCCGTACCGGTGAAGTCGACATCCATGATGATGGCCGAAGGCGGGTACTCGCAGATCGAGGCGAGAAACGCCGTAGCATTGGGCAGTGCTTGCACCACCAGGCCGAAGAACTCCAGTTGCTGGGCCAAGCGTTGGGCACGCTCATGATCCTGCAGCAGGATGTACACCGGTTTGCGTGGGGGCGGCAGCAGCAGTGGGTCGAGCGGGTCGTCCTTGCGCAGGCCGTTACGCGTCAGCTGTTGCACGGGGCATTGCGGGCTCGGCTCGACTGCTTTGCTCATGTCCTGGCTACTTATAGGTTGGGATGTGCAGGGGCAATGATGGCTCTATGCTAGCAGCTCTTTTCAAGCGCGTGACTGCCCTGCATCAACAAAGCGGCCAGAACGAATATTCAGTTACTGACTGAATGGTCGCTTATGCGTACGGTGGTGTCTGCTTTATAGTGCTGCCACGCGGGCTTGCCGTGGCACCCTGGCGCAGGCCTGTGGTCCAAGCCCCTGAACCGTCGTGACTGATTAAGGACAAAGCCATGCTGGACTGGAAAAACCGCGAGGCCAAAGCCGAGCCCCGTGAGCGTGTCGATGGCCGCGGCGCTGCCGCCCGTAGCTACCTTGGCGGCCTGTGGAGCCGCGCCCTGGGGACCCTGATCGGGTTGTACCTGCTGGTGTGTATCGGCCTTGGCTGGTACTGGAGCCAGGAGCCCGCGCTGTTCCCGGTGCAGCAGAATGCCCAGGCCGCTGCCGAGCGCAATGGCCAGCAAATGGTGGTGGGCTACACCACCCTCGAAACCCTCAAGACCGTTGCCGGCACCTTGCTGAACAAGCCGGGCGGCTACATTTCCAACGACCGCTTCCCGCCAGGGCTGTGGATGGACAACATGCCGAGTTGGGAATATGGCGTGCTGGTCCAGGTACGCGACCTGTCGCGCGCGCTGCGCAAGGACTTCGCCCGGTCGCAGTCGCAGTCCACCGAAGACGCCGACCTGGCCAAGGCCGAGCCGCGATTCAACTTCGACAACAAGAGCTGGATCTTGCCATCGAGCGAGTCGGAGTTCGAAGAGGGCATCAAGTCGCTGTCCCGCTACCAGACTCGCCTGGCTGCTGGCGACAAGGGCGCGATCTTCTACACCCGTGCCGACAACCTGAACAACTGGCTGGGTGACGTGGCCACTCGCCTGGGCTCGCTGTCGCAGCGGCTGTCGGCCAGCGTTGGCCGGGTCAAGCTCAACAGCACGCTGAAGACCGAGTCGGTCGTCGCCGGCCAGGCGCCGCAAGTGGACGAGGAGTTGGTGGAAACCCCGTGGCTGCAGATTGACAACGTGTTCTATGAAGCCCGTGGCCAGGCGTGGGCGCTGTCGCACCTGCTGCGTGCTATCGAGGTGGACTTTGCCGATGTGCTGGCCAAGAAGAACGCCACGGTCAGCGTGCGCCAGATCATCCGCGAGCTGGAAGCCTCGCAAGAGCCGCTGTGGAGCCCAATGGTGCTGAACGGCAGTGGCTTCGGCATGTGGGCCAACCACTCGCTGGTCATGGCCAACTACATTTCCCGGGCCAACGCCGCGGTTATCGACCTGCGTCAGTTGCTGTCGCAGGGTTGATGATGGCTATCAGCCCAACCGAGGCCGCCCACCGTGCGGCTTCCGACCGCGAACTGGTCACCTGGGTGGACGAAGCCGACCAGGTGCTGGGCGCGTTGCCCCGTGCCGAGTTGCGTGAGCGCGGGTTGATCGGGCGTTGCACGTTCATCTTGCTGTTCAACAGTGCCGGTGAGCTGTGTGTGCATCGTCGCACCCTGAGCAAGGCGCTGTACCCAGGCTATTGGGATGTGGCGGCAGGCGGCATGGTCGCGGCCGGGGAGGCGTATGCCGAGTCGGCCGCACGCGAGCTGGCCGAAGAGCTGGGGATTGAAGGTGCGCAGCTGCGTTTCCACGAGCGGTTCTACTTTGACCAGCCGGACAACCGTCTGTGGTGTGCGGTGTATTCGGCGGTGTCCGATGCGCCATTGCGACTGCAGCCGGAAGAGGTGATCGAGGCGCGGTTCATTGGCCTGGAGCAGGCTGAGCAGGAAAGCCTCAGCAAGCCATATTGCCCGGACTCGTTGGCGGCGTTGCAGCGCTACAAGCTTAGCTTGAAATAAAGCAGGGGCCGCTTTGCGGCCCGATCGCGACACAAGGCCGCTCCTACAAGAGGTCGCGTCCCCCGGCCTTGCGCGGTCTCCTGTAGGAGCGGCCTTGTGTCGCGATCGGGCTGCAAAGCAGCCCCAATACGCGAAGGGTCGCAAAACATTCGCAAAATGCCGCAATCCTGTACTTAGCAACGGCTGCATTTATCGTTACACTGCGCGCCCTTTTCGGGCTGTCGCAAGTCTTGCGGCAGTAGCGCCGCCCCTGCCAGAGTGGGGCTTCGCGGTCGGCCTCAACCCCAAGGCACGACCAGTTTTTGTCCTCAGCACAGAGGAACAAAAGTGGCCAAGAAAGCTTCTTCCTTTTCCGCCCTTGGCGGTCTCGTGTATTCCACCGACGCTGGTCGGCACTGCCCTGACTGTGGCCAGCCAGTGGATGTCTGCATCTGCAAGCAGCAAATTATCCCCGAAGGCGACGGCATTGCCCGTGTGCGCCGTGAGAGCAAAGGCCGTGGCGGCAAAACCGTGACCACCGTCACCGGCGTGCCGCTGCCGCCCGACCAGCTCAAAGAGCTGGCGACCACGCTCAAGCGCCGCTGCGGTACCGGCGGCGCTCTGAAGGACGGGGTTATCGAGATCCAGGGCGACCATGTCGAGCTGTTGATCGGCGAGCTGACCAAACAGGGTTTCAAGGCGAAAAAGTCCGGCGGCTGAGGCCATCGCGCGATTTTTTGCCCAGCGCTTTCTAAACTCGTTCCCGTGGCCAGGGTCTATGCCTGAACACGGATGAATCGTCATTTTCAGCTTTTACACTCGCTCCGCTGCCTGCGGGGCAGTGTCTTCGACTTATCTATAGGGGACTTGAATGTCCGTACGACGCACACGCAAAGACGATGGTAGCCAATGGACCGTGGCCGACAGCCGCAGTGTTTATGGCATCCGCCATTGGGGCGCTGGTTATTTCGCCATCAATGAAGCCGGGCGCGTCGAAGTGCGCCCCAACGGCCCCAACAGCGCGCCGATCGACCTGTACGAACAGGTTGACGAACTGCGCCAGAGCGGCCTGTCGCTGCCCTTGCTGGTGCGCTTCCCCGACATTCTGCAGGACCGTGTACGCCAGCTGACTGGTGCGTTCGATGCCAACATCGCGCGCCTGGAGTACCAGAGCCAGTACACCGCGCTGTACCCGATCAAGGTCAACCAGCAGGAAGCGGTGGTGGAAAACATCATCGCCACGCAAAACGTTTCCATTGGCCTGGAAGCCGGCTCCAAACCCGAGCTGCTGGCCGTACTGGCGCTGGCGCCGAAGGGCGGCACCATCGTCTGCAACGGCTACAAGGACCGTGAGTTCATTCGCCTGGCGTTGATGGGCCAGAAGCTCGGCCACAACGTGTTCATCGTCATCGAGAAAGAGTCGGAAGTGGCGCTGGTGATCGAAGAGGCCGCCGAGCTGAAGGTGAAACCGCAGGTCGGCCTGCGCGTGCGCCTGTCGTCGCTGGCTTCGAGCAAGTGGGCCGATACCGGTGGCGAAAAGTCCAAGTTCGGTTTGTCTGCCGCCCAGCTGCTCTCTGTAGTACAGCGCTTCCGCGATGCAGGCCTGGACCAGGGCATTCGCCTGCTGCACTTCCACATGGGGTCGCAGATCGCCAACCTGGCTGACTATCAGCACGGTTTCAAGGAAGCCATCCGTTACTACGGCGAACTGCGTGCGCTGGGCCTGCCGGTCGACCACATCGACGTTGGCGGTGGCCTGGGCGTGGACTACGACGGCACCCACTCGCGCAATGCCAGCTCGATCAACTACGACATGGACGACTACGCCGGCGTGGTGGTGGGCATGCTCAAGGAGTTCTGCGACGCGCAGGGCCTGCCGCACCCGCACATCTTCTCCGAGAGTGGCCGCTCGTTGACAGCGCACCACGCCATGCTGGTGATCCAGGTGACCGACGTCGAGAAACACAACGACGACGTGCCCACCATCGAGAACAAGGAAGCCCTGCCCGAGACCGTGCAGTGGCTGGTCGACCTGCTTGGCCCGACCGATATCGAGATGGTCACCGAGACTTACTGGCGCGCCACCCACTATATGGGTGACGTGGCCGCGCAGTATGCCGATGGCAAGATCAGCCTGGGCGAGAAGGCCCTGGCCGAACAGTGCTATTTTGCCGTCTGCCGCCGCCTGCACAACTCGCTCAAGGCCCGCCAGCGCTCGCACCGTCAGGTGCTGGACGAGCTGAACGACAAGCTGGCCGACAAGTACATCTGCAACTTCTCGGTGTTCCAGAGCCTGCCGGACACCTGGGCCATCGGCCAGGTACTGCCGATCATCCCGCTGCACCGCCTGGACGAAGAGCCGATGCGACGTGCGGTATTGCAGGACCTGACCTGCGACTCCGACGGCAAGATCAACCAGTACGTTGATGAGCAGAGCATCGAGACCAGCATGCCGGTGCATGCGCTGAAGGAGGGCGAGGACTACCTGCTGGGCGTGTTCCTGGTCGGTGCCTACCAGGAAATCCTGGGCGATATGCACAACCTGTTCGGTGACACCGACTCGGTGAACATCTACCAGAATGCCGACGGCAGCGTGTACCACGCCGGTATCGAGACCCACGACACCATCGAGGACATGCTGCGCTACGTGCACCTGTCGCCGGAGGAGTTGATGACGCATTACCGCGACAAGGTGGCCAGCGCCAAGATCACCGCACGTGAGCGTACCCAGTTCCTGGATGCCTTGCGTCTTGGGTTGACCCGGTCTTCGTACTTGTCGTCGTAACCGCCGGGGCTGCTTTGCGGCCCATCGCGACACAAGGCCGTTCCTACAGCGGATCGCGCAGTAATTGCCATACGCGATTTCCCTGTAGGAGCGGCCTTGCGTCGCGAACTGAGGGCGCAGCCCTCACGGCGTCATACCCGGTAATGATCCGCCTACGCCATCCCTTATTGCGACACCTATCCTGCGAATGCAATGTTCAAAGGAATTCGACATGGACCGTCACGGCAATCATCGCTTGCGCCAAGGGCGCTTTTCAGAGTCAGGCAGGCTTTATCTGCTAACTACCGTTACCCGCCAACGGCGCCCGCTGTTCCAGAACCTCTGGTTTGCACGAGCGGCCATTAATCAATTGCGCCTGAGTGATCATGAAGGTAGTTGCCGTACGTTGGCTTGGGTTCTGATGCCAGACCATCTGCATTGGTTGATCGAGCTTGGGCCTACCAGCCTGGACAAACTCATGTGTGCTTTCAAGTCACGCAGCAGTTGTGCGCTTTACCGTATAGGTGCCGAGCGAAAGCACATCTGGCAGCCTGGCTTTTATGACCGGGCATTGCGCAAGGATGAGGATGTAAGGGCTGCTGCCCGCTACCTCATCGCCAACCCGATTCGGGCGGGTCTGGTTCGACGAGCGGGCGAGTACCCACATTGGAATTGTGTGTGGCTGTGAGCCGGCAGGTGAGGGCTTCGCCCTCATTTCGCGACACAAGGCCGCTCCTACAGGGATCACGATACCGAGCCGTTCCGCGATCCCGGCATTACCGAACCCACTCACCTTTCTGCTGCAACCGCCACCCCACCCACCCCAGCGTCACCGCCCGCAACCCCATGAACCCGAGAAACGCCAACCATAGCCCATGGTTGCCGAACCCGCTCATGGCCACCGCCACCGGCAGTGCAATCAGTACCGACACCACCATCGCATTGCGCATCTCCCGCGCCCGCGTCGCACCGATGAACAACCCATCCAGCAAGTAACTCCACACTGCAATCAACGGCAGTACCGCCAGGTAGGGCAAATACGGATAGGCCGCATTGCGCACGCTTTCGATGTCGGTCTGCAGGTCGATGAACAAGTGCCCGCCCAGCAGGAACAACCCGGCAAACCCCAAACTGGTGATCAGCGACCAGCCACAGGCCACCACCAACGAACGGCGCAAGGTGTCGCGGTCGCGGGCACCAATGGCATGGCCGCACAGGGCCTCGACCGCATGCGCCAGCCCGTCGAGGGCATAGGCCGTCAGCAGCAGGCCATTGAGCAGCAGGGCGTTGGCCGCCACCGTGGCCTCACCCAGGCGCGCCCCCTGCACAGTAATCAGCAGGAACACCAGTTGCAGCGCCAGGCTGCGAAGGAAAATATCGCGGTTGACCGCCAGCAGCGGGCGCCAGGCCTGCCAGCGTTCGAGCGCTGCCCAGGCGATCTGCCCCGGGTAGGCACGCAGTGCCGGGCGGGTCAGGGCCAGGCCGAGCAGCGCGGCGCTCCATTCGGCAATGACCGAAGCCCGTGCCGACCCCAGTACGCCCCAATCCAGGCCCAGCACGAACCACAGGTTCAGGACGATGTTCAGCAGGTTGGTGGTCAGCAGGATGGCCAGTGGCGCCCGAGCGTTCTGGGTGCCCAGAAACCAGCCAACCAGCGCATAGCTGGCAAGCGCCGCAGGCAGGCCAAGCAGGCGGGTATGGAAGAAGTCTTCGGTGGATTGCTGCAGGGCTGCACTGGGTTGCATCGCATGCAGTGCCAGCTGGCTGAACGGCAGAGCCAGCAGGCCGATCATCAGGGCGAAACCGACCGCCAAAAGCAGCCCTTGTACCAGCACCTGGCGCAACGCGGCGCCGTCGCCACGGCCAGCGGCCTGTGCGGCGAAGCCAGTGGAGCCCATGCGCAGGAAGCCCATCAGGCCAACCATGAAGGTGAACAAAGTGGCGCCCACGGCCACGGCGCCTAGCTGGTGGGCGTGGGGGAGGTGGCCGATGACGGTGCTGTCGACCAGCGCCACCAGCGGTACGGAGATGTTGGACAAGATCATCGGTGCGGCCAGCGCCCAGACCTTGTGGTGGGTAGGGCGGTGGCGCCAGTCGGCGGAGAGTTGGGACATTTGCTTACCAAGGGGCTTGGGGCCGCTGTACGCCCCTTTAACGAAGGCCACAGTGTAACCACCAGGCAACCATTTCGCGCGACCGTGGTCTTACTGGGCGCGCAACGCCGGGTGCCGCACCTGACGTTGCGCTATAGTTGCTGCCCTCACGTACACGCTGCCCAAGAGTTCCTACTCCATGTTCAACAAAGGATTGTTGCTGGCCTGCGCGCTGGCGTTGCTCAGTGCCTGTGACTCATCCGCGCCGGACAAACCGGCGCCGGACAAACCGGCGGCCACCGCGCCCGCCGAAGCCCCCGCCCCCAAACGCGAAGACCCGGCCGTGCTCGCCAAGCGCTACGAGGGCCGCGAACTCACGGTGCTGGATGTATCCGAAGTGCAGCTCGATGGCGCTGCGACGCTGTCGATCAGCTTCTCCGCGCCGCTGGATGCCAAGCAGGACTTCGCCACCAAGGTGCACCTGGTCGACACCGTCAAAGGCAAGCTCGACGGCGCCTGGGAGCTCTCCGACAACCAGATGGAACTGCGCCTGCGTCACCTGGAACCGCAGCGCAAGCTGGTGCTGACCGTCGACAAGGGCCTGCTGGCGGTCAACGGCAAGCAACTGGACAGTGAATCGATCACCCAGCTGGAAACCCGCGACATGCAGCCGACCATCGGCTTTGCCAGCCGCGGCTCGCTGCTGCCCACGCGCCTGGCCGAGGGGCTGCCGGTGATTGCCCTGAACGTCGACAAGGTCGATGTCGAGTTTTTCCGGGTGAAGCCGGAAATGCTCTCGTCTTTCCTGGCCAGCTGGGGGCGCAACAGCAGCCTGTACTACTACCAGTCCAAGGAAACCCTGGACATGGCCGAGCTGGTCTACAGCGGCCGCTTCGACCTCAACCCCGCCCGCAACACCCGCGAAACCGTGCTGCTGCCCATCGCCGGCATCAAGCCGCTGCAGGACCCGGGCGTGTACCTGGCAGTGATGCGTGCTTCGGGCACTTACGACTACTCGCAGCCGGCGACCCTGTTCACCCTCAGCGACATCGGCGTGTCGGCGCACCGCTACCGCGACCGCCTGGACGTGTTCGCGCAGGCGCTGGAAGGCGGCAAGGCGATGAGCGGCGTCAATCTCGAAATCCATGACGAGAAGGGCAAGTTGCTGGCCCAGGCCAGCACCGATGGCAAGGGCCACGCCCAACTGCCGATCACGTCCAAGGCCGATACCCTGATTGCTACCCAAGGTGTGCACACCACCCTGCTGCGCCTGAACACCGCCGCCCTGGACCTGGCCGAGTTCGACATTACCGGCCCGCAAGCCAACCCGTTGCAGTTCTTCATCTTCGGCCCGCGTGACCTGTATCGCCCAGGCGAAACGGTGCTGCTCAACGGCCTTCTGCGCGACCAGGACGGCAAGCCGGTCAAGGCCCAGCCGGTGAGTGTGGAAGTGCGTCGCCCGGATGAGCAGGTGAGCCGCAAGTTCGTCTGGGAGGCCGACAGCAATGGCTTGTACCAATACCAGTTGCAGCTCGCCACCGAGGCCCCGACTGGCCGTTGGCAACTGCTGCTCGACCTGGGCGGCGGGCGCAAGCAGGTGTATGAATTTCTCGTCGAGGACTTCCTGCCTGAACGCCTGGCGCTGGAGCTGAAGGGCAGCAGCACGCCGCTGTCGCCGGAGGAGGATGCGCGCATCCAGGTCAATGGCCGTTACCTCTATGGCGCCCCGGCTGCCGGTAATCGCCTGAGTGGCCAGGCCTATGTGCGTCCCCTTCGCGAAGCGGTGCCTGCGCTGCCGGGCTACCAGTTCGGCTCGGTCACCGAAACCGAGCTGAACCAGGACCTGGAGCTGGACGAAGTCACGCTCGATCAGGCTGGCAAGGCCGTGGTCGATATCGAAAGCCGTTGGGCCGAAGCCCGCTCACCGCTGCAACTGACCGTGCAGGCCAGCCTGCAGGAGTCCGGTGGCCGGCCGATCACCCGTCGTCTGGAGCAACCGATCTGGCCTGCCGAGCGCCTGCCGGGCCTGCGTGGCCTGTTCGAGGGTGAGGAAACCGATAGCGACGGGCCGGTGGAGTTCGAATTCCTGGTGGCCGACCGCGACGGCAACAAGCTGGCGGCCAACGACCTCAAGGTACGTCTGATTCGCGAGCGCCGCGACTACTACTGGAACTACTCGCAGAGCGATGGCTGGAGCTACGCCTACAACGAGAAGTTCCTCACCCAGCGTGAGGAGACCGTTAGCGTCAAGGCCGGCTCCACGGCCAAACTGAGCTTCCAGGTTGAATGGGGCCCGTACCGCGTGGAGGTCGAAGACCCGCAGACCGGCCTGGTGTCCAGCGAGCGCTTCTGGGCCGGTTATCGCGCCCAAGATAACGCCGAAGGCGGCGCGGTGCGCCCGGACCAGGTCAAGCTGGCGCTGGATAAACCGTCCTACGCCGATGGCGCTACTGCCAAGGTCACCGTCACGCCACCTGCTGCTGGCAGCGGCTACCTGATGATCGAGTCCAGCGATGGCCCGCTGTGGTGGCAGGAGATCGACGTGCCCGCCGAGGGCAAGACCTTTGATGTGCAACTGGACAACGCCTGGGCGCGCCACGACCTTTACATCAGCGCGCTGGTGATTCGCCCTGGAGAGCGCAAGGCCAACGCCACACCAAAACGCGCCGTGGGTGTGCTGCACCTGCCGTTGGACCGCGCCGAACGCAAGCTGGCGGTGAGCCTGCAGGCACCCGAAAAAATGCGCCCGAAACAGCCGCTGACCGTAAAGGTGAAAGCCGCCAATGCCGATGGCAGCGTGCCCAAGCAGGTGCATGTGCTGTTGTCTGCGGTGGACGTGGGCATCCTCAACATCACTGATTTCAAAACCCCGGACCCGTTTGCCAGCCTGTTCGGGCGCAAGGCCTATGGTGCCGACCAACTGGACATCTACGGCCAGTTGATCGAAGCCGGCCAGGGCCGCCTGGCGAGCCTGGCGTTTGGCGGTGACGCGGCAATGGCCAAGGGTGGCAAGCGCCCTAACACCACGGTCACCATCGTCGCCCAGCAGAGCCTGCCGGTGACCCTGGACGACAAGGGTGAGGGCCAGGCCACGGTCGATATCCCCGACTTCAACGGCGAACTGCGGCTGATGGCCCAGGCCTGGACCGAAGAACACTTCGGCATGGCAGAAGGCAAAACCGTGGTCGCTGCACCGTTGATTGCCGAGCTGTCGGCGCCGCGCTTCCTGGCCGGTGGCGACCGCACCAGCCTGGCACTGGACCTGGCCAACCTGTCGGGCCGTGCTCAACAGTTGAACGTTGAAATCACCACCGATGGGCAACTGAGCCTGGCGGCCAACGCCGTGCAGAGCGTTAACCTGACCGAAGGCCAGCGCTCGACACTGATGATCCCGGTACAGGCCCAAGGGGGCCTGGGGCAGGGTAAAGTGCATGTGCGGGTCACTGGCCTGCAGTTGCCAAACGAGCCCGCCACCGCGTTCGAGCGTGAGTGGACATTGGGCGTGCGCCCAGCTTATCCGGCGATGCTCAAGCACTACCGCGTGGCGTTGAAAGACCAGCCATGGACCTTGCCTGAAGCGGACCTGGCAGCTTTCGAACCTGCCGGCCTGGAAGCCAGCCTGGCCTTGTCGAGTCGGCCGCCGCTGAACCTGGCCGAGCAGATTCGCGCGTTGGAAGCCTACCCCTACGGTTGCCTGGAACAGACCACCAGCGGCCTGTACCCGTCGTTGTACGCTGATGCCGATAGCCTCAAACGCCTGGGCATCAAGGGCGAGCCGGCGCAGGTGCGCAAGCGCAAGATCGAAATGGGCATCGAGCACCTGCTGGGCATGCAGCGCTACAACGGCAGCTTTGGCCTGTGGAGTTCGGACAGCGAAGAAGAGTACTGGCTCACCGCCTACGTCACCGACTTCCTGCTGCGTGCCCGTGACCAAGGTTACGGCGTGCCGGCCGAAGCGCTGAAGAAGGCCAGCGAGCGCCTGCTGCGCTACCTGCAGGAACGCAACCTGATCGAAGTCGACTACAGCGAAAATGCCGACCACACTCGCTTTGCCGTGCAAGCCTACGCGGCGCTGGTGCTGTCGCGCAGCCAGCAGGCGCCATTGGGTGCCCTGCGAGGCCTGTTCGAGCGCCGCGCCGATGCCCGTTCTGGCCTACCGCTGGTGCAATTGGCGGTGGCACTGGACAAGATGGGTGACAAACCGCGTGCCGAGCAAGCCTTGCAGGCGGGCCTGGGCATCAGCCGTGGCAAAGGCTGGATGGCCGATTACGGCAGCGCCCTGCGTGACCAGGCGCTGATCCTGGCACTGCTGCAGGAAAGCAACCTGGCCAGCAGCCAGGTCGATCAGCGCCTGTTCGCCTTGTCGGATGAGCTGGCGGCCAACCGCTGGCTGTCTACCCAGGAGCGCAATGCACTGTTCCTTGCCGGCCGTAGCCTGCTGGGCAAGCCGGAAGGCAAGTGGCAGGCACGCCTGGACAGTGCTGGCGAGGTGCGCGAGTTCAACAATGCCGAGGCCGGCATGAAGCTGGAAGGCCCGCTACTGGCATCGCCGCTGAGTGTGCAGAACGAAGGCAGCGAGACGCTGTACCAGCAGCTGACCTTGTCGGGCTACCCACGCCAGGCGCCTGCTGCTGGCGGCAATGGCCTGCAGATTCGCCGAGAGTACTTGGGCATGAATGGCCAGCCGCTGGACCTGCACAACCTGCGCAGTGGTGACTTGGTGCTGGTGCACCTGGCGCTCAAGGCTGAAGACCGTGTACCGGATGCGCTGGTGGTGGATTTGCTGCCAGCAGGCCTGGAGCTGGAAAACCAGAACCTGGCGCAAAGCGCCGCCAGCCTGGACAACGCCAGCAGCGCGGTGAAGGAGTGGCGCGAGTCTATGCAGAACGCCAGCGTGGTGCACCAGGAGTACCGTGATGACCGTTATGTTGCCGCGCTCAAGCTCGACAGCTACGGCACCACCCACCTGCTGTATCTGGCGCGGGCAGTGACCCCGGGCACCTACCGCGTACCGCCGCCGCAGGTTGAGTCGATGTACCGGCCGAACCTGCAGGCTGTGGGCGATGGGCAAGGGGAGATGACCGTAAAAGCCCGCTGAGGCTACGCGGTCTGTTGTAGGAGCGGCCTTGTGTCGCGATCGGGCCGCAAAGCGGCCCCAAAACCTGAGCGCGCGGAGCAACTGTGGTACCGCGTCGCCAGGTTTTGCGGCCGCTGCGCGCCCGATCGCGACGCAAGGCCGCTCCTACAGGAATGGCGCAGTTTCTAGTGAATCACCCAACTCATCACCCACAACCCCAGCACCAGCCAGATGATCCCGAGGATGATCGAGGCGCGCATGAACGCACGGATTGCCGAGTACAGCAGCATAAGGCCGATGATCAGGGCCAGGATGCTGAGTAGCGAGGTGTCCATGCCCAAGGTGCGCGCCAGGCCGTCGATGAAATTGCCACCGGCATTGGCCAGCAGGTTGAACAGCCCGCTCAATGCGTCGACGATGAAGCGGATCAACGACCCCAGTGCCTGGCCCAACCACTCGAAAAAACCTTCTACATGCATAGTTGCTTCCTGATGAACGAATCGGCGAGGTTGCCGTCCCAAAGCCTTTGGCCATTACCTGGCCAGGTCGGTTCCCGATGCCAAGCTTAGCGCGGCCACATCGCCATGCGGGCAGGATGTTGCGTGCCACGCTGATCGGCGTGCTGGTGCTGTGCGGCCTGTTGTGGCTGGCTGATCGTATCTGGCCGCTGCCCATGCCGGGCGACGACCTGGCCCGGGTGGTGCTGGCCGAGGACGGGACGCCGTTGTGGCGCTTTGCCGATGCTGATGGCGTGTGGCGCTACCCGGTCAGCCCCGAACAGGTGTCGCCGCTGTACCTGCAGGCCTTGCTGACTTACGAGGACCGCTGGTTCTACAGCCACCCTGGGGTCAATCCACTGGCCTTGGCCCGCGCTGCCTGGTTGAACCTGCGCGGTGGGCGCGTGGTGTCGGGCGGCAGTACGTTGTCGATGCAGGTGGCGCGCCTGCTCGACCCGCACGACCGCACCCTGGCTGGCAAACTGCGCCAGTTGTGGCGTACGGCGCAGCTGGAATGGCACTTGTCCAAGCGCGAAATCCTGCAGATCTACCTGGACCGCGCGCCGTTCGGCGGCACCTTGCAGGGCGTGGCCGCTGCCAGTTGGGCGTACCTGGGCAAGTCGCCCTTGCACCTGACACCCGCTGAAGCGGCGCTGCTGGCGGTGCTGCCCCAGGCACCCAGCCGGCTGCGCCCAGACCGCCACCACGAGCGTGCTCAGCGCGCGCGCGACAAGGTGTTGCAGCGCCTGGCCGAATACCAGGTGTGGCCTGAGCGGCAAATCCGCGAGGCGGCCGAGGAACCGTTGGTGTTGGCGCCACGCCAGGAGCCGGCCCTGGCACCCTTGCTGGCCCGGCGCCTGAACAGCGCCGACAGCCCGCCACTGATTCGCACCACGCTCGATGCCGCACTTCAGCGGCGCCTCGAAGACCTGCTGCTGGGTTGGCGCGCCCGGCTACCGGAGCGCACCTCGGCCGCCGTCCTGGTGGTCGATGCGCAGACCATGGCGGTGCGCGCTTACCTGGGCTCGATAGATTTGGCGGACGAGCGCCGTTTTGGCCATGTCGATATGGTGCGCTCGCTGCGTTCGCCCGGTTCCACCCTCAAGCCGTTTCTCTACGGCATGGCGCTGGACGATGGCCTGATCCATTCCGAATCGCTGCTGCAGGATGTGCCACGGCGTTATGGCGATTATCGCCCCGGCAACTTCTCCATGGGCTTCAGCGGCCCGGTGTCGGCCAGCTCGGCGCTGGCCCTGTCGCTCAACCTGCCGGCCGTGCAATTGCTGGAGGCCTATGGCCCGAAACGCTTTGCCGCGCAGCTGCGCATGGCGGGCGTGCCGCTGATATTGCCGCCGCTGGCCGAGCCCAACCTGTCGTTGATACTGGGGGGCGCCGGCAGCCGGCTGGAAGATTTGGTGGGTGGCTACGCGGCGCTGGCACGGGACGGTAACAGTGCGAAGGTGCGTTTGCAGCCGCAGGACCCGCTGGTAGAGCGACGCCTGTTGTCGCCAGGCGCGGCGTGGATCATCCGACGCATCCTCAGTGGCCAGGCTCGCCCCGACCGCGACCCGCATGCCGAACTGGTGCAGCGCCCGCAACTGGCCTGGAAAACCGGCACCAGCTATGGCTTTCGCGATGCCTGGTCGATCGGCGTAGGGCCGCGCTACCTGATCGGCGTGTGGATCGGTCGCCCCGATGGCACGCCGGTTCCCGGGCAATTTGGCCTGGCTTCGGCGGCGCCGCTGATGCTGCAGGTGCATGACCTGCTGAGCAACCGTGACAGTCAGCGTGGCATCAGCGTGCCAGTGGCGCGTGTACCGGCAAACGTCGGTGTGGCGGCGATCTGCTGGCCGCTGGGCCAGCCGATGAGCAAGCAGGACCCCAACTGCCGACGCCAGCGCTTCGCCTGGACCCTGGATGGCACCACGCCGCCAACCTTGCAGGCCGCTGACCAACCGCTGGGCCTGGGTTTGCGCGAAAACGTGTGGGTCAACGACCAGGGCCTGCGTGTCGATGGCAGTTGCCCGGGCGCCAAGCCCCGTGAAATCGCCTTGTGGCCGGCGCCGTTGGAGCCCTGGCTGCCCCGCCTCGAACGGCGCGCGGCGCGTCTGCCCGCCCTCGACCCGGCCTGCCCGCCGCAACTACCGGCCAGCGCGCCACCGCTGTCGATCGTGGGCGTGCGCCCCGGCGATAATCTGCGTCGCCCAGCCACCAGCAGTGAGCCGCTGCAATTGCATGTATCGGCCTTGGGTGGTGGTGGACGGCGCTGGTGGTTCCTCAACGGCCAGCCGCTGGGTGAAACCCAAGGGCAGGACAGCTTGCTGCTGCGCTTGCCCCAGGTCGGGCAGGCCGAACTCAGCGCGCTGGACGAAAGTGGCGAGACGGCGCGGGTGGCGTTCCAGGTCAGCGAGTAGGTGTTCGACGGCAGCCGGGCCAGCACCTACGCTTGCAGGTAAGGGGGGTGAGCGGCGGGTGCCCCACAACCCAAGGGAACATGGAGCGCCCTATGCGTCCTCTGGCCGTGCCCCTGCTGTTGCTGCCCTGGGCGCTTGCGGCCCAGGGCGAGCCGTTGCCGGGTTTTCTCGACAGCCATGAATACGAGCGACGCTTGCCCAGCGCCAACCTGCCGATTGCGGTCTACCGCCTCGTCAGCCCCAACATACGGCTGGCCGAGGCGGCTATCCACAAGCCTGACTGGGCTTCGGCCAATACCCCGCTGATACTGCAAAAAGTACGCTTCGAGGGCGGCACGGTGTTCCCCCTGAGCGACCTGCGTGAGCACTACCAAGCGCTGATAGGGCGCCAGACCACGTTGGGTGAATTGCAGCAATATACCGAGCGGCTGACCCAGCGTTATCGGCAGCAGGGCTACTTGTTGTCGTATGCCTATCTACCACCCCAGGATGTGGCAGAGGGTAGGGTCAGCGTGGTGCTGGTCGAAGGTTACCTCCGTGATTACCGCGTGGACGGCGATATCGGCCCGGCCAGCGAGTATTTGCAACAGTTGCTGGCGCGCCTTGAGGCTGAGCGGCCGCTGACGCGGGAAACGCTGGAGCGTTTTCTGGGCCTGGCCGCGCGCATGCCTGGTGTGTCGGTAGAGGCCGAGCTGACAATGGCGCAGGCCGCTGATGGCGCCGCCCGGCTGACCCTGCATGCGCGGCGCAAGCCATTCGGCGCCGCTGTGACGGTGACCGACTCCAGCCGCGACACTGCACAGGCGTTGTTCACGGCAACCAGCAATGCCCAGACCCGCCATGGTGAACAACTCACGGCCAGTTGGCTGCTGCCTCCAGGGGACGACCAGGTCCATTACCAGCGTCTGGACTACAGCCAGTACCTGGACGCCGCCGGCAGTCAACTGCTGCTGTCGGCTTCGCGCTACCGCAGCGAGCCCGGCACGCACATACGCCTTGACCATGGTCGCGATATCACCCGCGAGCACGACAGCGAGCGCTATGCGATAGGGCTTCGTCAGCCGGTGATCGTCAGGCCGGATGAGTGGCTGGTGGTTCAGGGGCACTTGTACGCAGTTCGTGAGCGCGATGAAGACCACACGGATGAGCAGCCATCGTCTCGGGACTACGACACCTACGTACGTGCGCTGTCGTTCGAGGGCGATTGGCGCGAGATGGAACAGAGGCGTATGCGTATCGTCAGTGCTGGGGTCTATCAGGGCCTGGATTACCTTGGGGCTCGAAGCGATGCCGACTACGACCTGGACTTTCTGCGGCTGCGGCTTTCCGGCTTGCAGAGCGACGCACTGCTGGATAACTGGCAGGGCGTGGTGTCCGGGGCCTTGTACTGGAGTGATGACAAGTTGCCCGACAGCGAGCGCGCGGGTTTTGGCGGGCAGAGTTTTGGCCGTGGATACCCGCGTGACCAGGCGGACGGGGACAAGGGCTGGGGTGTGGCTTACGAGCTGAGCTACAGCATGCAGGGGAGCGGGCTGGCGCTGGTTCAGCCATATGCGGCAGTGGACACGGCGCAGGCCTGGCATAACCGAGGGCCGGTGGAGGATGCCCACCTGGCGTCGCTGGCGTTTGGTGTGCGGTTAGGAGATGGGCGCGTGTTCAATGTGGCGCTGGAAGTGGCCAAGCCGTTGGCGGATGTGGCGCTCGATAGCCTGGACCGTGGGCCTCGGCTGACCTTGAGCGTTGACGTTCAACTGTAGGGGCCGCGAAGCAGCCCCGGTAATTTACACGCTGCCCCCTCAATGGGTGGTAAACCGCTGATGCACCGGCGATGAGCTAGGGGTAAGCGCCAGTGCCAGCTGGGTGCGGTTGTGCATGTGGGTCAGGCGCAACACCTGTGACACGTAAAGCTTCACGGTGTTCTCGGTAATGCCCAGCTCACAGGCGATCTGGTAATTGGTCTTGCCTTTGCTGACCAGGCGCGCCACTTCCAATTGGCGTGGCGACAGCTTCTCGAACGCCGCTGGCAGTTCGCTTTCGCTTTCCTCCACGTCACTGGCACGCCGGTGGGTGCCTTGGCCACGGGCTTTTTCCAGGTCCTGATACAGTTCGTCCACTGAGTCGGCCAGCTCTTGCAGGCGCTGGTTCAACCCACCCAGATCACGGAAGTTTCGCTGGCGCTCCAGCAAGGCTTCTTCCTGCCGGCGTACGCCCGCCAGCAGCTCGTCAAGGTCCATCGGCTTCTGGTAGTAGTCGGCAAAGCCTTCGCGTAGCGCGCGGATCACGTCCTGTTTCTCGGCACGCCCAGTCAACATGATGGCTTCGAACATGCGCGGGCTGCCGTCGAGCCCCTTCAAGGCGCGTACCAGCTCAATGCCATCTCGCTCCGGCATGTGCAGGTCACAGATGAGCAGCCCGATGGCCGGGTCTGCCACATATCGCTCGATAGCTTCGTCAGTTGAGTGGGCTGGTATGCAGACATAGCCCTTGGTTTCGAGGAATTCACACAGTTGTTCGACAATGACCGGTTGGTCATCAACCACCAACACCTTCACTTCACTCACTGGTCTGGACACGATCAACTCCCTGTTCGTATACCGCCCTGCTCCCGTGCCAGACGCTCTGGCAGCTTAAAAGTAGTCGCTCTAAGCGAATATGTACAAGGCGTGTACAAGTCTTCGGACCACTGGAAGCCTTATTGGATCCATACGGCCGTCAGAAGAAACCCTGCCAGCACATAGGGGACGAACGCCTGTTTGTCGCCCATTTCCTCGGTCAGGGCCTGCAAACGCTTCTTTACCTTGGGGTTGAGCAAGGTCCACAGGCGCCGGCGGGTAAGCAGCCATACCAGCACACTGACGCCGGCGCCGATAAAGGTGCCGAGCACATATTGCGGGCTGGTGGCCAGGGCCAGGGCGCCCATCAGCTTGACGTCGTCGGCGCCGAAGCGGCCGAGCATATAGCCTGGCAGGGTCAGCAGCATGACGATGGCAAGCGCCCAGCCGGCATCGCTGGCGTCGGCGCCGATCCAGCTGTGGCCGGTGGCGAACAGCCAGATCAGGGCGCAGGTAGCCACGCCCAGGGTCAGCAGGTTGGAGATCTGGCGTTGACGCACATCCTGTTCGGAGCACAAGGCAAGCCACAGCAGGAGAACAATGCTTTGCATTGGCAGGTCGCCCTTCCCAAATGTTGAACACTTCTACCCGGTCAGTCAGGTTTCCTTAAGTGAAGATAGACGGGAACGTGCGGGGGAGTGGGGCGGGATGGGCAAAAAGGCGTGGCTGGAATGGATTTTGTCGTAGCTGACACAGGCCTGCGCGGTCTTTTGCAGGCGCGGCCTGGGCGCAAGGCCGCTCCTGCAAAGACCTGCATCAAGCCGCTATTTCTTGCTGCCTGGCGGATAGTTGGCCAACACCTTGGCCACGGTGTCGTGAATGGCGGTATTGCGTTCTTCAGGACTTGGCGGGTAGTTGTTCATGATCTGCTCGGCACTGCCGCGCCACACCAGCTTGCCGTCACGCCCATCGAACATGTCGACCTGAATCGTGGCGACCTTGTAGTCGACGCTGCGGGTTTCGTTGTACATCGGCCCCCCCCAGTAGCCGCCCCAGTAGCCACCCCAGCCACCGCCATAGTTGGTGGTGATCTGCTGCTGGCGCTGCTCGACGATCAGGTAAGTACGTACGCTCAGATCAGGCCGAGCGCCGCCTTGCACCGGGCGCAGGCCGCGCTGGTCGAGCTGATCGGCGACCGCTTGGCGAATGCGCTGTTCGGTGAGGTCGCTCTTGATCCGTGGGTCGTCCGGGCGGTACTGCAGCCCCGGCTCCTGCCAAGCCCAGCTGCGGTAGGCGGCGAAATCGCGGCTGGCATCGAAATCCTGCTGGACGTTATTGCTGGAGCAGGCGGCGAGCAATAACGCGAATGACAGTAGAACGAGACGGCGCAACATGATGGTTCTCCGTTAGCGATTAACTGGGAGGATAGCCGCTGAGCGCCTTGTGCACAGAATCGCGCAAGGCACTTTCGCGTTCGCGCGGCGAGTCCTTGTCGCTGCCGCTTTCGGCGCTGGCGCTCCATACCGGCTGGCCGCTGCGGGCGTCGTACAGGTCGATACGCACCACCATGACTTCGACCTCGTAGGTGCGCACGATGGGCACACTGGCATAGCCCCCGTAACCATGGCGGTAGCCACCATAGCCGACACCACCGTAGGGGTACGGCCCGTAGTAGGGGTCGTAGGTGTCGTAGTCACGCACCTGGCGCAAGCGTTTTTCCAGGCGCATGTCGGCGCTGACCAACAAGTCGCCGGAGGCCCCTCGGGCGGGGCGCAGGCCATGCTGATCGAGTGCGCCGCTGACGGCATCGGCCAACTGCGCCGGGTCAGCATTGGCCGAGCCGCTGGGTAACTGGCCGTTGCGCCAGCTCCAGCTGCGGTAGTGCCCGTAATCACGGGCGGGCGCCGGGTAGGCACTGGCGTCGAAGGTGGTAGCGGCCTGTGCAGGGGCCGGTGGTAACGGGCGGCTGCTGGCCACATACGGGTTGCTGCCCTGGCAGCCAGCCAGGGCAATGGGCAGCAGGGCCAGGCACAACAGACGGTACGGCATGTATTCCTCCCGGCGGGGCGGGTTAGCGAGGGCGGCAGACCCAGTGCAGGTAACGGCCAAGGCCAGCGAAACCGGGGTGGCGGCGGTAGGCCAGCTCCATTTCCAGCAGGTCGAGCAGCTCGGCCTTACCCTGGAACTCCTTGGGCATGTAGTCGTGGAACACCCGCACGCCGCTTTCGCTTTCAACCTGCCACATAGGTTCAAGTTGCGCCTTGAGTTCGCGTGGATCAAGCGGTTTCTGTGGGGTCAGGCTCTGCTTTTCACCTTCCAGACGGTTGCTGCGCAACTTGCGGAAATGGCCCTTGAGCAGGTTGCGATAGACCAGTGCATCGCGGTTGTAGAAGGCCAGCGATAACCAGCCGTCGGGGGCGGTGAGCTGGTGCAGCACAGGCAGGATGCTCTCGGGTTCGGCCAGCCATTCGAGCACGGCGTGGCAGAGCACCAGGTCGTAGGGCTCGGTCAGTTGGCCAAGCAGTTCTTGCCAGGGCGCATGAATGAAGGTGGCCGGTTGGCCCGCTTCGGCAAAGCGCGCACGGGCGCCGTCGAGCATGGGGGCTGCGGGCTCGGCCAAGGTCAGCTGATGGCCGCGCTCGGCCAGCCACAAGGCCATGTGGCCCAACCCGGCGCCAATGTCGAGGATACGTAGCGGGCGGTCGGGCAGCGCCTCGGCCAGGTCAGCCTGCAGCACGGCCAGGCGGATCGCACCTTTGGCGCCGCCGTAGATCTTCTCGGCAAAGCGCGTGGCCAGCTCATCGAAGTGACGGTCGTTCATAGGGCGAAGCGCCTCTCGCTATCGGCCAGCTTGGCCCGCACCACCTGATCCATGTCCAGGCCCAGTTCGCTGCAGAGCAGCAACAGGTAGAGCACCACATCGCCGACTTCCTGGCCGGCGTGGGCCAGTTTGTCGGCAGGCAACTGGCGCGATTCGTCCTCGCTCAGCCACTGGAAAATTTCCACCAGTTCGGCCATTTCGACGCTGGCGGCCATGGCCAGGTTCTTTGGGCTGTGGAAGCCGCGCCAGTCGTTGTTGTCGCGGATCTGATGCAGGCGTTGGGTGAGTTCTTGCAGGTTCATCGGGGGTCTCCTAATGCTGCATAGCTTCTGCCCAGGCCCGATGCAAAGCAAGCGGCGCCTACAGCAGAGCCCAGCGCCCGACCATATGCAGCACACCTCCATGGCCATCCAGCCGCAACGTCCCCGAAGGGCCCGCCTCACTGGCACTGAGCACCACCTCCGAAGGCAACCTTACCGGCTTGCGAAAATCCACCTCGAAGGCATAGCCACTGTGCGGCAGGTGCCCGCGTAATGCGGCCAAGGCCATGGCCTTGGTCCACATGCCATGGGCAATGGACGTGGGAAAGCCGAACAACCGCGCACTGACTGCACTGAGGTGAATAGGGTTGTAATCCCCGCAAACCTTGGCATAACGCCGGCCGATATCACTGTCGGCGTACCAGCGGGTGGCCTCGGGCAAAGAACCAGGTTCGGCGTCAGCGGGCTCATCCACTTCGCCTTCCAGCTTCAACCCACGCACCAGCATACGGCTGGTTTCACGCCACAGCAGACCGATGCCGTCTTCAGCCTCGGTGACCAGGTCGAAGGTGCCACCTTTGGCATGGGGCTGCAGGTTGTGCGCATACACCGCAAAGCGCAGCCCTTCGATAGCGCCAAGCGGGCGCAGTACCTCAATGCGGTTGTGCAGGTGCACCAGGCCGAGTAGCGGGAAGGGGAAGTCATTTGCGGTCATCAACTGCAATTGCAGGGTAAACGCCATGACATGGGGATAAGCCGCCGGCAGGCGGCCATCATCGGGAAAGTGGCACAGCCTTCGATAGGCGTTCAGATTGCCCGGCTGAACCCGGATGAAACAGCGCAGGCCATCCTCCGGCAACTGCTCGCCGCTGATTGTGCGCTTGCTGGCTGCACGCAGATAAAGGCAGGCGCGGGCCGTTGGGCTGTGCAGGTCGTGCCACTGTCGGCTCATGCTCAAGCCCCCATCAATGCCTGGCCGCAAACGCGCAGCACCTGGCCGTTGACAGCCCCTGAGCCCGGCTGGCTGAGCCAGGCAATGGCTTCGGCGACATCTTGCGGGCGCCCGCCCTGGCCCAGTGAACTCAAGCGTCGCCCGGCCTCGCGCAGGCCCATGGGCATGGCTGCAGTCATATGGGTTTCGATAAAGCCGGGGGCCACTGCGTTGATGCTGCCACCGCGCTCGGCGAGCCGCGGCGCCCAGGCCTGGGCCAGGCCAATCAGCCCTGCCTTGCTGGCGGCATAGTTGGCCTGCCCACGGTTCCCGGCAATACCGCTGACCGATGCCAGCAGGGTGATGCGTGCGTTTTCCCCCAGCGCGCCGTTGTCATACAGCGCCTGGGTCAGCAACTGCGGGGCCTTGAGGTTGACGGCCAGCACTGCGTCCCAGTATTCCGGCGTCATGTTGGCCAGCGTCTTGTCGCGGGTGATACCTGCGTTGTGCACTACGATGTCGATGCCGTCGGGCAGGGCCGCAACCAGTTGCGCTGCCGCGTCGCTGGCGCAGATATCCAGTGGCAGTGCCTTGCCGCCTAGGCGTGCCGCGAGGGCGTCGAGGTCTTGGCTGGCTTGGGGCACATCGAGCAGTAGCACCTCGGCGCCATCGCGGGCCAGGGTTTCAGCTATGGCAGCGCCGATACCGCGTGCGGCGCCGGTGATCAGAGCGCGGCGGCCCCCCAATGGGCGGGTCCAGTCCTCGACCTGACTGGCACAAGCCCCCATGCGCAATACCTGGCCCGAGATGAAGGCACTCTTGGGCGAGAGAAAGAAGCGCAGGGCGCCTTCCAGCTGGTTCTCGGCATCGGGGGCGACATACAACAATTGGGCGGTCGCGCCGTTGCGCAGCTCCTTGGCCAGCGAGCGGCTGAAGCCTTCGAGGGCGCGTTGAGCAACGCTGGCCAACGGGTTGTCGAGGCCTTCTGGTGCACGGCCAAGCACCAGTACATGGGCACACGGTGCCAGGCTGCGCAACAGCGGCTGGAAAAATTCGCGCAACTGCTTCAGTGCATCGCTGTCGGACAAATGACTGGCATCGAACACCACAGCCTTGATTTTCGGCCCCAGGCCGGCCACCCAGGCTTCAGCCTGCAGGTTGTCGGCATTGAAGCTGTAGACCTCGTCGGTCAGGCACGGGGCGATGGCTTCGACCTGGCTCGCCAGAGGCCCGCCACCCAATACCAGGGCGCCTTCCACCGGGCGCAGGCGGCCAGCTTGCCAGCGCTCCAGCGGCGCCGGACGTGGCAGGCCAAGGGCATCCACGAGGCGACGGCCGAGATTGGAGTTGGCAAAACCGAGGTAGCGATCGCTCATGGGTGGTCTCCTGAAAGGCAAGCTTGAAAGTGTGGACCAACTTTGTGGCAGGGTCGTTCGAATACGGTAAAAACACCTAGGCTGTACGGATCAAATTGTTTCAGGAGGAGCTAGCGCATGCGTTCATCTCGCCGGGTCGCGATCCTGGGCGGCAACCGAATCCCCTTCGCCCGCGCCAATGGCGCCTACGCCACGGCCAGCAACCAGGCGATGCTCACCGTCGCGCTCGAAGGGTTGGTCGAGCGCTATCGCCTGCATGGGCAGCGCCTGGGTGAGGTGGTGGCTGGCGCAGTGCTGAAGCACTCACGCGACATGAACCTGACCCGCGAATGTGTGCTGGGGTCGCGCCTGTCCCCGCAGACACCGGCCTATGACATCCAGCAAGCCTGCGGCACCGGGCTGGAGGCAGCGCTGCTGGTGGCCAACAAAATTGCCCTGGGGCAGATCGACTGCGGTATTGCCGGCGGTGTGGATACCACCTCCGATGCACCCATTGCCGTCAACGAAGGCCTGCGCCATATCCTGCTGCAGGCCAACCGTGGCAAGAGCCTGGGCGAGCGGCTCAAGCCCTTCTTGAAACTGCGGCCTCATCACCTGAAGCCCGAGTTACCGCGCAATGGCGAACCGCGCACGGGGTTGTCGATGGGCGAGCATTGCGAGCGCATGGCCCAAGCCTGGCGCATTGGTCGCGCCGAGCAGGACGAGCTGGCGCTGCTCAGTCATCAGAAGCTGGCTGCGGCCTATGCCGAGGGTTGGCAGGACGACCTGCTAACGCCGTTTCTCTCGCTGACTCGGGACAACAACCTGCGCCCGGACCTTGGCCTTGAGCAGTTGGCCAGGCTTAAACCTGCCTTTGACCGCAGTGGGCAAGGCACCCTGACGGCGGGTAACTCCACGCCGTTGACCGATGGTGCTTCGCTGGTGCTGTTAGGCAGCGAGGCGTGGGCGCAGCAGCAGGGGTTGCCGGTGCTCGCCTATTTGGTCGATGGGGAAACCGCAGCGGTAGATTTCGTCACGGGCCGCGAAGGGTTATTGATGGCGCCGGTGTACGCTGTGCCACGCTTGCTGGCGCGCAATGGCCTGGCACTGCAGGACTTCGATTACTACGAAATCCACGAAGCCTTTGCTGCCCAGGTGCTGTGCACGCTGAAGGCCTGGGAGGATGTCGATTTTTGCCGCGAGCGGTTGGGGCTGGAGACGCCGCTTGGGGCGATCGACCGCAGCAAGCTCAACGTCAAGGGCAGTTCGCTGGCGGCCGGGCATCCATTTGCGGCGACCGGGGGGCGGATATTGGCCAACCTGGCCAAGTTGCTGGCGACGGCGGGGAAGGGGCGTGGGCTGATTTCGATCTGTGCGGCAGGTGGGCAGGGGGTGACGGTAATCGTCGAGCGATGACACAGGTTGAACATCGAGACGATGCCAGCTGTTAGGCTTGTCTGGTCAGAACTACAAGAAGCCGCCATGCCGATTATCGGTCATCCCCGCGCTATTCCGGCGCTGGACCACCTGCCCAGGCCCCTCTACGCCCGTGCCGAAAGCCTTGGTGCCGGTTCCTGGACCACCCGCCACCAGCACGACTGGGTGCAGTTTTCCTACGCGATCAGCGGCGTACTCGGCGTGTACACGCGTGACGGCAGCTACTTTGCCCCGCCACAGTGGGGGGTGTGGATCCCTGCCGATGCCGAGCATGAAGTGGTCACTTCGATGCAAGCCGAGATGCGCAGCCTGTATGTGCGCCGCGATGCCTGCCCATGGGCGCCTGAGCAATGCCGGGTGCTTGAGGTGACACCACTGGCACGCGAACTGATCAAGCAGTTTTGCCTGTTGCCGGCGGATTACCCGGAGGGTGACAGTGCCGAGGCGCGCTTGGTGGCGGTGCTGCTCGACCAGTTGCGCACGTTGCCGGAAGTCGGTTTTTCACTGCCCTTGCCACGCCACCCTGGCTTGCTGGCGCTGTGCAATGGCTTGATCGCCGCGCCGGACCAGCCGCAGACCTTGCAGCAATGGGCGCGCGAGCTGGGGTGTTCGGAGAAGACGCTGATGCGGCTGTTCCAGCGGGAGACCGGGTTGAGCTTTCGCAATTGGCGGCAGCGCATGCGGTTGCTGTCTTCGCTGGCGCTACTGGAGGCGGGGGAGAATGTGACCGAGGCGGCGCTGGGGTGTGGGTATGACTCCACATCGGCCTACATTGCGGCGTTCAAGCAGTTGTTTGGGGCGACCCCGGGCGAGCTGAAACTTTAGTGCTCGGTTGCCGGTGCCGGTCTCTTCGCGGCATTAGCTGCGAAGAGGCCGGCACAGGCAATGCATCAGGTGCGGAACCTGCGCACCAGCGTGTCCAGTTCATTGGACAGCCCGGCCAGGCTCTCGGAGTCCTGACGCGCCGCCTGGGCCAGTTCGGCCACCAGTTGCGCATCGCCGTGAATCTGGCTGATGTGGCGGTTGATGTCCTCGGCCACCTGGTGCTGTTCTTCGGCCGCCGTGGCGATCTGCGTGTTCATGTCGCGGATCACGTCCACCGACTCACGGATCTGCCCGAAGCTGTCGCGGGCCAGGCCGATACGGCTCACCGACTGCTGCGAAACTTCCAGGCTGGCATGCATCTGTTCGGCCACTTCGGCAGTGCGGCTGGCCAGGTTGCCCAGCAAACCGTCGATTTCGGCGGTGGAGTCGGCAGTGCGCTTGGCCAGGGCCCGCACTTCGTCGGCCACCACGGCAAAGCCACGTCCCTGCTCACCGGCACGAGCTGCTTCGATGGCCGCGTTCAGGGCCAGCAGGTTGGTCTGTTCGGCAATGGAGCGGATGGTGCCGAGGATCGACTGGATGGCGTTGCTGTCACGCTCCAATTGCTGGATCGACTGCGCCGACTGCTCGATCTCGTGGCTCAGGCGGTCCACGCTGCTTACCGCGGCATCGATCTGTTGCTGGCCTTCGCGGGCTTGCTGCTGGCCGCTGTCGGCCGACTGCGCCGCCTGGCTGCAAGACCGCGCTACTTCGTTGGCGGTGGCGACCATCTCGTGGAAGGCAGTGGACACCATGTCCACGGCTTCGCGCTGACGGCCGGCGGCCTCGGCCATGTCGCTGGAGACGCGGGTCGAGCTGCTGGAGGTGCTGAGGATCTTGCTGGCGGCAGCGCCGATGTGCTGGATCAGGCTGCGAATGGCGCCGAGGAATTGGTTGAACCAGCTGGCCAATTGCGCGGTTTCGTCGCGGCCGCGGATTTCCAGGTTGCGGGTCAGGTCGCCTTCACCTTGGGCAATGTCTTCCAGGCCATTGGTGACACTGTTGATCGGGCGCACGATCAGTTTGGCGAAGGCCGCACCGACCACGGCGAACAGCACGGCCAGCACCACGGCGATGACGCCGATCAGCCAGGTCAGGCGGGTGGTGGTCTGCATCACCTCGCTTTGTTCGATCAGGCCGATGAAGGTCCAGCCCAGTTGCTCGTCGGGGTAGACGTTGGCCATGTAGCGTACGCCATTGAGCTCGACCTCGACCAGGCCTTTGCCGGCCTTGGCCAGCTCGGCGTAACCGTCGCCAAAACTCGCCAGTTGCTTGAAGTTGTGGCCTGCATCGCGCGGGTCGACCATCACGTTACCGTTGCTTTCTACCAGCATCAGGTAGCCACTTTCGCCCAGCTTGATCTGCTTGACGATCTCGGTCAGGCCCTTGAGGGAAACATCGATGTTGACCACGCCGCCGGGGTTGCCCAGCTGGTTGGCCACGGCGCGCACGGTGCTGACCAGCACCGCGTCGTCGGCGGCCCAGTAGTAAGCGCCGGTGCGCACGGTCTTGCCTGGGTTGGCCATGGCCAGTTGGTACCAGGGGCGGGTGCGTGGGTCGTAGTTGACGAACTTCTGCCCGGCCGGCCAGCCCGTGTAGCCGCCGTCATTCACGCCGTAGGACAGGTAGGCATAAGCGGGGTGCGAGTTGGCCAGGCGGGTCATGAATTCGAGGAGCTTGCTGGCCTGTTCGCCCAGTTCGTAGGACGGGGTGGCGCTCATGTACTTGTTCAGCTCGCTGCCCGTGGCAGCGACCATTGGCTGGGAAGCCAGGTACTCGACGTTCTGGTTGATGCCCTGGAAGAAGATGTTCATCGCGTTGCTGACCTGGCGGATTTCCCGGCTGCTACCGTCGAGGAATCCATCGCGGGCTTCGCCACGCAGGTTGAGGACCACCAGAGTGGCCACTAGGACGATGGGCAAGCCGGCGATGACCGCGAATGCCCAGGTCAGTTTCTGTTTGATGCTCATCGACGCTCCCGGAATTTTTTATTGTCGACCCACGAGGCAGGTAGCCAGTGCATCGGCAGCATCCGGGTTTTATGAAGCCAGAACCCCTGTATTTATTGGACAAAGTCGTGTTTGGTGACTATTCGGTCGCGTTTGGACGCTTTTGGCATACCAAACGCTTTTGATCGCTCAGTGACAGCAGTTGCCGGTAGCGCCATTGGCCAGGTCCTTGAGGATCGGGCAGTCCGGGCGGTCATCCCCTTGGCAGTGCGACACCAGCTCGCCAAGGGTATCGCGCAGGCTCACCAGCTCCTCGATGCGCCGGTTCAGTTCATCGATGTGCTGTATCGCCAGTGCCTTCACGTCGGCACTGGCACGCTGGCGGTCTTGCCACAGGGTCAGCAGCTTGCCGACCTCCTCAAGGGAAAAGCCCAGGTCGCGGGAGCGCTTGATGAAGGCCAGGCTGTGCAGGTCTTGCGCCTGGTACAAGCGGTAGCCGCTATCGCTGCGTGTGGCTGGTTTGAGCAGGCCGATGGACTCGTAGTAACGAATCATCTTGGTGCTGAGCCCGCTGCGGCGGGCGGCCTGGCCGATGTTCATGGCGCCTCCTGGGTGCTGCTACTGGTGGGTTTCCACGCCTTGAGCCACAGCGCGTTACTGACCACGCTGACGCTGGACAGGGCCATGGCGGCACCGGCCAGTACCGGGTTGAGGTAACCCAGCGCGGCCAGCGGGATGCCGATCAAGTTGTAGATGAAAGCCCAGAACAGGTTCTGGCGGATCTTCGCGTAGGTCTTGCGGCTGATTTCCAGCGCGGCGGGCACCAGGCGCGGGTCGCCACGCATCAGGGTGATGCCGGCGGCCTGCATGGCCACGTCGGTGCCGCCACCCATGGCGATGCCGATGTCGGCAGCGGCCAGCGCGGGTGCATCGTTGATGCCATCGCCGACCATGGCAACCACACCGTCGCGCTTGAGTGCCGTCACCGTCGCGGCCTTATCGGCCGGCAGCACTTCGGCATGCACATCGTCGATGCCCAGGGCATCGGCCACCACCTTGGCGCTGCCACGGTTGTCACCGGTCAGCAGGTGGCTGCTGATGTGCTGTGCATGCAGGGTGTCGATGGCTTGCGCGGCGCCGGGCTTGAGGCTGTCACCAAAGGCGAACAGGCCCAGCACGCGCGGTTGCCTGCCGCGTTCGATCAGCCATGACAGGGTGCGCCCTTCGGCTTCCCAGGCCTGGGCCTTGGAGGCCAGCTCACCAGGCTGCAGAGCGCTCTCGTCTAGCAGGCGGCGGTTGCCCAGCGCCAGCTCACGGCCCTCGACACGCCCGGCAATGCCGCGCCCGGTCAGCGATTGGCTGTCGGCAACCTCGGGCACGTCCAGCCCCTGTTCGGCGCACGCCTGCAGTACCGCCTTGGCCAGCGGGTGTTCACTGCCGCGCTGCAGGGCGCCGGCCAGGCGGTGCAGCTCGGCACTGCTGCCGTCCTGTGCCTGACTGTGAACCACGCGCGGGCTGCCGGAGGTAAGGGTGCCGGTCTTGTCGAAGACCACGCGGTTGACCGCATGGGCCCGCTCCAGGGCTTCGGCATCCTTGATCAAGATGCCATGGCGGGCGGCGACCCCGGTGCCGGCCATGATCGCTGCGGGCGTGGCCAGGCCGAGGGCGCAGGGGCAGGCGATGACCAGCACGGCAACGGCGTTGATCAGCGCGGTTTCCAGTGGTGCACCGGCCAGCCACCAGCCGATCAGGGTGATCAGCGCCAGCACCAGTACAGCCGGGACGAATACCTGGCTGACCCGGTCGACCAGCTTCTGGATTGGCGCTTTGGCGGCCTGGGCGTCTTCCACCAGGCGGATGATGCGTGCCAGCACGGTCTCGGTGCCCAGTGCCTGGGTACGGACCAGCAACCGGCCTTCGCCGTTGATAGCGCCACCGGTGACGCTGTCGCCGGGTTGCTTGGGCACTGGCAGGCTCTCGCCGCTGATCAGGGCCTCATCGGCGTGGCTGCTGCCATCTTCGACCACGCCATCGACCGGGAAACGCTCGCCGGGCTTTACCAGGACCAGGTCGCCCAGGCGCAACTGGGCGATTGCCACGTCCTCCTCCTGGCCATCGACCACGCGCACGGCTCGTTCCGGGCGCAAGGCTTCGAGGGCGCGGATGGCGCTGGCGGTTTGGCGCTTGGCGCGGCTTTCCAGGTACTTGCCCAGCAATACCAGGGCAATCACCACGGCGGAGGCTTCGAAGTACAGGTGCGGGGCCATGCCGGCGGGGGCCTGCGCCCATTGGTACAGGCTAAGGCCATAGCCGGCACTGGTGCCCAGGGCCACCAGCAGGTCCATGTTGCCGGCACCGGCGCGCACGGCCTTCCAGGCGGCTACGTAGAAGCGTGCCCCAAGAATGAATTGCACCGGCGTGGCCAGCAGGAATTGCGCCCAGGCAGGCAGCATCCAGTGCAGGCCGAACGGTTGTACCAGCATTGGCAATACCAGCGGCAGGGCCAACAGCAAGGCTGCGCCGACCGCCAGGCGCTCGTTGCGCAGGCGGTGCTGGGCAGCGCTTTGCTCGTCCCTGGCAGATTGCGGCAGGCTGGCGCTGTAGCCGGCCTTTTGTACGGCGTCGATCAGCAGGTTGTCATCGAGGGCTGTGAGCACTTCGAGGTGCGCGCGTTCGCTGGCCAGGTTCACGCTGACCTGCTCGACGCCGGGCAATTTGCCGAGGGCGCGCTCTACACGGCCGACACAGCTGGCGCAGGTCATGCCGCCGATCTGCAGTTCGAGGGTGCGGGTGGGCACGCCGTAACCGGCTTCGCGCACGGCGTCGACCAACGCCGGCAGGCTGTCGGCCGGGGCCAGAACCCGGGCTTTTTCAGTGGTGAGGTTTACGCTGACCTGTTCAGCGCCTGTGACCTTGCGCAGGGCGCGTTCGACCCGGCCAGCACAGCTGGCACAGGTCATGCCGGTGATCGGCAGGTCGTAAGTGGTGGATGCGGGCATGGCTCTCCTCCTTGGACTGGCCTCCAGCATCAACCTTGCCACGCGGGCAAGGTCAATAGCCCAGATCGGCTCGCTTCAACTCCAGCCCATATTGCCCCATGGCGATGCGGTATTTGTTGATCTGGCCCGCCTGCAGGTTCAAACGCGTGCTGCGCTGGTCTTCGATGCCTGCGGCGCAACCCGGCATTTGCCCGGGTAGCAGGCGCAGGCGCACATCCACAGGGCCCGGCGGCAGGTTGAACGAGGTGGACTGCTCCTGAAATACGCGCCCGGAAAGCTGGTCGTTGAGGTACACGCCGATTTCGCAGCTGGTAGCTACCTCCAGCCGCTCCCGGGAAATGATCAGTACGCTGTAGGCCGAGTTGCCCTCGGCGCTGGCCGGTGGCACCACAGCCAGCGCGCCCAGTAGCCCGACGACGCCCAATGCTGCCCTGAACATGAAAAATCTCCTGCTTGCTTGATCGTCAAAGGCGCAGCTTGGCCGACGCGGGCGCGGATTTCCACCCCGGCTGTTGCAGGCGGGGCTTGACCTTGCCCTGATGGCAAGCTTGAGACTCGTGGAAAACCTGAAGGAGGTAACCCATGCAAGTGTTCAATGTACAAGGCATGACCTGCGGCCATTGCGTGAAAGCCGTGACCCGCGCGGTGCAGGAGCAGGATGCGGCGGCCAAGGTCGAGATCGACCTGGCGGCGAAACAGGTACGGGTGCAGAGTGAGCTGGCGCAGGAGCAGATCCTCACTGCCATTCGGGATGAAGGTTATCAGGCCGAACTTGCCTGAAGACTTGGCAGTGCCCTCCACAGGGGCACTGTGTTGCAAATGTTTTCAGACTGATGGGGTCCACAGCAGGTAGAATCATGCACTTGCTTAGCCTGCTATGGATTCCTGATGAACCTGCGAATGGTGCTCATCCTGGGCGCACTCAGTGCGTTTGGGCCTTTGGCGATCGACTTCTACCTGCCCGCCTTCCCGGCCATGGCGCGAGCGTTCGCTACCGATGAAAAACACGTCCAGGCCACGTTGGCTGCCTACTTCCTCGGCCTGTCCATCGGCCAGTTGGCCTATGGGCCAGTTGCCGACCGCTTTGGCCGACGCCTACCGTTGATGTTCGGCGTGACCCTGTTCACCCTGGCGTCACTGGCTTGTGCCTATGCCCCCAACCTCGACACGTTGGTACTGGCGCGTTTCGTCCAGGCACTGGGCGGTTGTGCCGGCATGGTGCTGTCGCGGGCCATCGTCAGCGACAAGTGCGACCCGGTAGCCTCAGCGAAAGTGTTCTCGCAGCTGATGCTGGTCATGGGCCTGGCGCCGATCCTGGCACCGATGCTGGGTGGGGTGCTGGTGAACCTGGCCGGCTGGCAGTCGATTTTCCTCGCGCTGAGCCTGTTCAGTGCCGGCTGCCTGCTGGCGGTCAGCCTGGGTCTGCCTGAAAGCCTGCCTGAGCATATACCCCGCCAGCCGCTGTCTGGCGCCTTGCGCCAGTACCTGCGTTTGCTCGCTGACCGGGCTTTCCTCGGCCATGCGTTGACCGGCGGTATCGCTATTGCCGGCATGTTTGCCTATATCGCCGGTTCGCCCTTCGTATTCATCAAGCTGTATGGGGTGCCCGCCGAGCATTACGGCTGGTTGTTCGGTACCAATGCTGCGGGCTTTATTCTGGTGGCACAGGTGAACGCCCGCTTGCTGGCCAGGCGCGGGCCAGCCTTCCTGCTGGCCCGCGCGGTTTGGCTGTACCTGGTTGCGGGCCTGGTGCTGCTGGGCGTGGCGGCATTGCGACCCGCGCAGTTGTGGCCGCTGCTGATACCGCTGTTCATCTGTATCGCCAGCCTTGGTTGCATCATTCCCAATGCTTCCGCCTGCGCCATGAGCGGGCAGGGTGCGCGGGCCGGCAGTGCCTCGGCACTGATGGGCTGCGTGCAGTTCAGCGTTGCCGCAGGTGCGGCGGCGCTGGTCGGGCTGCTGCATGATGGCAGTGCAGTGCCGATGGCAATGGTGATCAGCCTGTGCGGGGCGCTTGTGGTCAGTGTCGCGCTGTTGACCCGACGTTTGCAGGCCAAGGCTCCCGCATGAGCGGGTGAGGTGCCTGCAGACGGGTTTCCAGCGTAGCGACGAAGGCGCGCGCCTCGGCCTCGCTACGGAAACTGACCACATGCTGATCGAGCTGGACTTGCCAGGGGCAGGCGGGGTTTCGGCTCGACGCACTTACGACAATTTTCATCGCGGCATACCTCCAGGAAGGGGAGCCGCTCAAGTGTAGCGCTGGCCCACCAGCCTGCCATGGCACTGCTTCAGCGTCCTGACTGACGGTAAGTGCGTACATTTTCCAGACGGTGTTTCCTGCTTTGGGCGCAAAGCCTGCAATTCCCCAGAACCTTCGCTTTGTTGCGCGCTAATTGTTGAAGGTTGCTGTGGGCCGTATCTGAAATTGCTGCAAGCCTATTTTTATCAGAATGTTTCAGTGCTTCTGTATGGGTGTACCTGGGCCTTGTTTGGCTGGGTTCGAGCCGTTTTCCAAAGCTGCCTCGCTGAGTGCCAAGGGTAGGCATACCCAATGGTTTTCGCCTTGGGTAGGTCGGCGCGTGGTCGTCTGAACGGTGTTTTCTGCGGCTTATACTGGCGAACCAGGCCAGTGCCAGCGAGACGCGCTTCCCTGCCAGGGTTGGCAATCGCATCCACACAGTGAACTTGCAGGGAGTTACAGGGACATGAACGCAGCCAGCAGTATCAGCCAAATCGCCAGCCTGATGGCCGACCCCAAGCGCAGTGCCATGTTGTGGGCATTGATCGATGGCACGCCACGGTTGGCCAATGAACTCGCGATAATGACCGGCCTGACTTCGTCGTCGGCCTGCGCGCACCTCTCGTTGCTGTCGTCGGCCGGTTTGCTCAAGCATGAAGCCAGGGGCCGTAAACGCTACTTCTGCCTGGCAACCCCTCAGGTCGGGGCGGCGGTTGAGGCCTTGGCCAGCGTACAGCTGGAAAGCGTACGGGGAGAGCGTGCCAAGGCGCCGGTATCATCGCTGCCCATGTCGATGCGCCGGGCACGCCGATGTGGCGACCACCTGGGCGGGGCCTTGGCCAGTGAGTTGTATGATCGCCTGGTGGTGGCCGGCTGGCTGGACGGCTGCGGTCGACAGTTGATGGTCAGTGACGAGGGGCGGGCGCAGTTGGCGTTGGTCGGGGTCTACATCGATGCTCTGGCGCCACACCAGCAACGAGGTTGCGTGATCTGCCGCTGCACCGAGTGGGATGACCAGGGCCCGCACCTTGGGGGCGTGCTGGGCCAGGCCTTGTTCAGGTTGTTTTTGCAATCTGGCTGGATACGTGAGGCCGAGGACACGCGGGCTTTGCATATTTCGGCGCTGGGCGTCCAGCAGATCAATCGCATTGCCCGCGTGGCGACGTTGCAGGTCGGTTGAGCGCAACGTCGTCATGCGACTCAGATCAAACGTGCGTCAAGGCTGTTCTGCGCCAGGCGACGGGCTTGGTCTTCGGTCATGCCCAGGTGGGTGTGCAGGGCGTGGAAGTTTTCCGTGACATAGCCGCCGAAGTAGGCCGGGTCGTCCGAGTTGACGGTGACTTTCACGCCACGCTCGAGCATGTCCAGGATGTTGTGCTGGCTCATGTGATCGAACACGCACAGCTTTGTGTTGGACAGCGGGCACACGGTGAGCGGGATCTGTTCTTCGATGATGCGCTGCATCAGGCGCTCGTCCTCGATGGCGCGCACGCCATGGTCGATACGCTTGATCTTCAGCAGGTCGAGGGCTTCCCAAATGTACTCGGGCGGGCCTTCTTCTCCCGCATGGGCAACGGCGACGAAGCCTTCGCTGCGGGCGCGGTCGAACACACGCTGGAACTTGCGTGGCGGGTGGCCCATCTCCGAGCTGTCCAGGCCTACAGCAATGAACGCATCGCGGAACGGCAAGGCCTGGTCGAGGGTCTTGTGCGCCTCATCCTCGCTGAGGTGGCGCAGGAAGCTGAGGATCAGGCCACTGCTGATGCCCAACTGCTCGCGGCCGTCCTTGAGCGCCTGGCTGATACCGTTGAGCACCACTTCGAAGGCGATACCGCGGTCAGTGTGGGTCTGCGGGTCGAAGAACGGTTCGGTGTGAACCACGTTCTGAGCCTTGCAGCGTTGCAGGTAGGCCCAGGTCAGGTCGTAGAAGTCCTGCTCGGTACGCAGCACATCGGCGCCCTGGTAATACAGGTCGAGGAACTCTTGCAGGTTGTTGAAGGCGTAGGCGCCGCGCAAGGTTTCCACATCGTTCCAGGGCAGGGCGATCTTGTTGCGCTCGGCCAGGGCGAACAGCAGCTCGGGCTCCAGCGAGCCCTCCAGGTGCAGGTGCAGCTCGGCCTTGGGCAGGGCGTTCAACCAGTCATACATAAAAAGGGGTCTCAATCAGGTACGGTTGCCGCCATTCTACAGGCACCGGCCAGGCAATGCGCCCGGCCGGCCCGCGACCGGGTGAATCACCAGACCAAGGGTTCGCCTTTGTAGTTGATGAAGCGCAGGCCGCCGTTGCCACTTTGCGCCTTGATCTGTTCGAGCATGCCACGGGTGCTGGTGAGCACATCGATTTCGGCGTTTTCGCCGCCCATGTCGGTTTTCACCCAGCCCGGGTGCATGGCCAGTACGCACAGGTCGGGGCGCTGCTGCTCGACAACAAAGCTGTTGATCATCGAGTTCAGTGCTGCCTTGCTGGCTTTGTACAGGCAGATTTCACCGCCGTCGGGTATGGTCACGCTGCCCAGAATAGAGCTCATGAACGCCAGAACACCGCTGCCCTCGCGTACCTGGCCTACCAGCCGGCGTGCCACGCGGATCGGCGCCACGGCGTTGGTCATGAACAGGTCGCCGATGTCTTTGGTCTGTACCGTCTCCAAGTCTTGCGGCAACGGGCCCATGACACCTGCGTTGATGAACACCAGGTCGAATGCCTGGCCTTGAAGGCGTAGCTTCAGGCCGTCGAGCTGGGCAGTGTCGTTCATCTCCAGCTGCTCGATGTGCACGCCGGGCACGTCCGCCAGGGCACCTGGCTGCTGCGGGTTGCGGACGGTGGCGGTGATGTTCCAGCCGTCTTCGTGCAGGCGTTGTACCAGGCCCAGGCCAAGCCCCCGCGAGGCGCCGATGATAAGTGCGTTTTTTGCGTTAGCCATGTGAGCGCGCTCCGTTGGTCGGTGGCAAAGAAAGGTATTGAGGATAATGCACAGCGGCAGTCGCTGCCTGCCTATGGCTGTATAAAAAACGATCAACTATGCCTGGGCCTTGCCTGGCCGGGCGCCTGGCCTGTTAGCGCACGGGTTATCCACAGGCTGGTCCACAGTTATTGTGTGCAAGCTGAGGCTTTCGCGCGCTGGCCCGCCAGGCCTTGCATTGAGGATAACTCGAGCGCTTTCAGCAATTTGCGGCTGTCATCAAATAGTGATCAATTTATGATCAAAACGCTGCAGGCCTTGAAAATAGCTGGCTGCAAATGAGTGCCCCAAGGTTATCCACAGGCAGGCCCACAGGTGTTGTGGGCAATGTTCAGCGCGCTTCGAGCAAAATGCGCCCGCGGCTCAGATCGGCCAGTTGCTGCTGCAATGGCGCCAGGTGGGCGTCACCCAGGGCAATCAACAGATCCACGCCATTGGCGGTGAACTGTTCATCCAGGACCAGGCCGTCAACCTCTGCCAGGCGCAGCTTCACCAGCGCAAGTTCGCTGAAACTGCAGCTGCAGGTGAATTCGCTGCGCTGTACCAGCAGGCGTTTGGGTGCTTGTTGCAGGCACTTGTTGGCGCCGCCGCCATAGGCCCTTGCCAGTCCGCCTGTACCCAGCTGGATACCGCCGTACCAGCGGATCACCAGAACCACCACCTGGTCGCAATCCTGCGCTTCGATGGCCGCCAGGATCGGCCGCCCTGCGGTCCCGCCGGGCTCGCCGTCATCGCTGCTGCGGTACTGCGCGCCGAGTTTCCAGGCCCAGCAGTTGTGGGTGGCGGCAAGGTCGCTGTGGCGTTCGATGAAACTCATCGCTTCGGCGGCACTGCTGATTGGCCCGGCGAGGGTGATGAAGCGGCTTTTGCGGATTTCCTCGCGGTACTCGCAGAGGTCGAGCAGGGTAGAAGGCATAAAAAGTAGTCAGGCAGCCGGCTTGATGCCGCAGCCCTTCAGAATGATGTGGATAAGGTTGTTGCTCGCGTCTTCCATGTCCTGCTTGGTCAGGCGGCTGCGGCCGGTCACCTGGCAGATCTGGGTGGCGAAGTCGGCGTAATGCTGGGTGCTGCCCCAGAGCAGGAAGATCAGGTGCACCGGGTCGACAGGGTCCATCTTGCCGGCTTCGATCCAGGCCTGGAACACTGCAGCCCGGCCGCGGAACCATTCGCGGTAGTCGGCACTGAAGTATTCGGTCAGGCAGGTGCCACCGCTGATCACTTCCATGGCGAAAATCCGCGAGGCTTGCGGGTTGCGCCGAGAGAACTCCATCTTGGTGCGGATGTACTGGCTCAGGGCTTCGCCGGGGTCATCCTCGACGCTCAAGGCGTTGAACGTGCTGTCCCACAACTCGATGATGTTGCTGAGCACGGCAATGTACAGGCCCAGCTTGTTGGTGAAGTAGTAGTGCAGGTTGGCCTTGGGCAACCCTGCCTTGAGCGCGATGGTGTTCATGCTGGTGCCCTTGAAACCATGGCGGGCGAATTCGTCTTCGGCGGCCTGGATAATGGCCTGTTCGTTCTTCTGGCGGATGCGGCCTGCGGGCTTGCCCGAGGCGGAGAGGCGATGCGCAGGGACTTCTAGGGTCATGGACGATTCCGTACGGGGCAATGGCTGCGGCTGTCGGACAAGATTACCTGCCTGTGCCGAAGTGACAAGCGTTTGCGGCACAGACTGGCATCAACGTGTCGCAGCCAGGCTTTCGAGGAAGCTTTCCAGCACCAGGTTGGGGCGCCGGCCTTTGCGGGTAACCCAGCTCAGGCTCAGGTCGTAGAAGCGCTGCCGGGGCTTGAGCGCACGCAAACGGCCCTGTTGTACCCAGAACGTGGCGTAGTGGTCGGGCAGGTAGCCGATGTAGCGCCCGGTCAGGATCAGAAACGCCATGCCCTCGCGGTCCGAAGCGCTGGCCGTGCAATTCAGCGCCTGGTAATGCGCCTGAATTTCGGCAGGCAGGCGGAAGGTGGGGGTGATGGCTTCCTGGCTATTGAGGCGCTCGTCGTCGATTTGCTGGTCATCGGCATAGAACAACGGATGGCCAACCGCGCAGTACAGCAGCGAGCGTTCGCTGTACAACGGCTGGTACTCCAAGCCCGACAACGGGCTGGTCTGCGGCACTACGCCCACGTGCAGGCTGCCGTCGAGCACGCCGTGCTCGACCTGGCTGGGGGCGATCATGCGGATCTGGATGCGTACATCCGGGCCACGATCCTTGAGCTCGGCCAGGGCATGGGTGATGCGCATATGTGGCAGCGTCACCAGGTTGTCGGTCAGGCCAATGTTCAGTTCGCCACGCAAATGCTGGTGCAGGCCGTTGACCTCGGTGCGGAAGCTCTCCAGAGCACTGAGCAGCTGCAGTGCCGAGTGGTAGACCTCGCGGCCTTCCTCGGTCAGCGAGAAACCGGCGCGACCACGCTGGCACAGACGCAGGCCGAGGCGTTGTTCGAGGTCGTTCATCTGCTGGCTGATGGCCGAGCGGCCAATGCCCAGTACGTTTTCGGCGGCTGAGAAGCCACCGCACTCGACGACGCTGCGGTAGATCTTCAGCAAGCGGATGTCGAAATCGCTGACTTGAGCGAGTGGATCGGGGCGTCGGCTCATTAGTTTAGTCACGACCTGTCTGAAGATTAGAAATGTAGGCTTTTTCCGACTTTATCGCCGTGCCAATTTAGCTGCAACAACATCCATCGTTGCCTAATCGTCTTTCGAGGAACCGCCGATGAACATGCCCGAAACCGCCCCTGCCGGTATCGCCAGCCAGCTCAAGCTGGATGCCCACTGGATGCCCTACACCGCCAACCGCAATTTCCAGCGCGACCCACGCCTGATCGTGGCGGCCGAAGGCAACTACCTGGTCGATGACCAGGGGCGCAAGATCTTTGACGCCCTGTCTGGCCTGTGGACCTGCGGCGCCGGGCACACCCGCAAGGAAATCACTGAAGCGGTGACTCGCCAGCTGGGTACGCTGGACTATTCCCCCGCGTTTCAGTTTGGCCACCCGCTGTCGTTCCAGCTGGCGGAAAAGATCGCCGAGCTGGTGCCGGGCAATCTGAATCATGTCTTCTATACCAACTCCGGTTCCGAATGCGCTGACACCGCGCTGAAGATGGTACGTGCCTACTGGCGCCTGAAAGGCCAGGCGACCAAGACCAAGATCATCGGCCGTGCTCGTGGCTACCACGGGGTGAACATCGCCGGTACCAGCCTGGGGGGTGTCAACGGCAACCGCAAGATGTTTGGCCAACTGCTGGACGTCGATCACCTGCCTCACACCGTGTTGCCGGTGAACGCCTTCTCCAAAGGCATGCCAGAAGAGGGCGGTATTGCCCTGGCTGACGAAATGCTCAAGCTGATCGAACTGCACGATGCCTCCAACATTGCTGCGGTCATTGTCGAGCCGCTGGCAGGTTCGGCCGGTGTGCTGCCACCGCCGAAGGGTTACCTGAAACGCCTGCGTGAAATCTGCACCCAGCACAACATCCTGCTGATCTTCGACGAAGTGATCACCGGCTTCGGCCGCATGGGCGCGATGACCGGCTCGGAAGCCTTCGGCGTTACCCCGGACCTGATGTGCATCGCCAAACAGGTGACCAACGGCGCCATCCCGATGGGCGCGGTAATCGCCAGCAGCGAGATCTACCAGACCTTCATGGACCAGCCGACGCCGGAATATGCCGTGGAATTCCCGCACGGCTACACCTACTCGGCGCACCCGGTAGCCTGTGCCGCCGGTATCGCCGCGCTGGACCTGCTGCAGAAAGAAAACCTGGTGCAGTCCGCTGCCGAGCTGGCGCCGCACTTCGAGAAGTTGCTGCACGGCGTAAAGGGCACCAAGAACGTCATCGATATCCGTAACTACGGCTTGGCCGGCGCCATCCAGATCGCCGCCCGTGACGGTGATGCCATCGTTCGCCCATACGAAGTGGCGATGAAGTTGTGGAAGGCAGGCTTCTATGTACGCTTCGGGGGCGACACTCTGCAGTTCGGCCCAACGTTCAACACCACGCCGCAAGAACTGGATCGCCTGTTCGACGCCGTCGGCGAAAACCTGAACCTGATCGACTGATCTTTCCGATTTCGATGTCAGGCGCGTGCAGGTATCGCGCGCCTGTCTCTACCTTCTTTATCTGGAGTTTTGCATGAGCATTGTTCAGCACCTGATCCATGGCGAGCTGGTTTCCAAGGGAGAACGCACCGCTGATGTCTTCAACCCGTCCACCGGCCAGGCTGTTCGCAAGGTCGAGCTGGCCAGCCGCGCGACCGTGCAGGAAGCGATCGACTCCGCCAAGGCGGCCTTCCCGGCCTGGCGCAACACCCCGCCGGCCAAGCGCGCCCAGGTGATGTTCCGCTTCAAGCAATTGCTGGAGCAGAACGAAGCCAAGATTTCGCAGATGATCAGCGAAGAGCATGGTAAGACCCTGGAAGACGCAGCTGGCGAGCTGAAGCGCGGCATCGAGAACGTCGAGTTCGCCTGTGCAGCGCCAGAGGTTTTGAAGGGCGAGTACAGCCGCAACGTCGGCCCGAATATCGATGCCTGGTCCGACTTCCAGCCGCTGGGTGTGGTTGCTGGCATTACCCCGTTCAACTTCCCGGCCATGGTGCCTCTGTGGATGTACCCGCTGGCCATTGCTTGCGGTAACGCGTTCATCCTCAAACCTTCCGAGCGTGACCCAAGCTCGACCTTGTACATTGCCCAACTGCTGCTGGAAGCCGGCCTGCCGAAGGGCATCCTCAACGTGGTGCACGGTGACAAGGAAGCGGTGGATGCGCTAATCGAAGCGCCAGAAGTAAAAGCGCTGAGCTTCGTTGGTTCAACCCCGATCGCCGAGTACATCTATGCCGAAGGCACCAAGCGTGGCAAGCGCGTGCAAGCCTTGGGTGGCGCGAAGAACCACGCCGTGCTGATGCCGGATGCCGACCTGGACAATGCTGTAAGCGCACTGATGGGCGCGGCCTACGGTTCGTGTGGCGAGCGTTGCATGGCTATTTCGGTTGCGGTGTGCGTGGGCGACCAGGTAGCCGATGCCCTGATTGCCAAGCTGGAACCGCAGATCAAGGCGCTGAAGATTGGTGCCGGCACCTCGTGCGGCCTGGACATGGGCCCGCTGGTGACTGCTGCTGCCCGTGACAAGGTAGTGGGTTACATCGATGACGGGGTTGCTGCTGGTGCCAAGCTGGTGGTGGATGGCCGTGGCTTGCGTGTGGCCGGTAATGAAGATGGCTACTTCGTGGGGGGTACTTTGTTCGACAAGGTGACCCCGCAGATGCGCATCTATAAAGAAGAGATCTTCGGCCCGGTGCTGTGCGTGGTGCGTGTGAACAGCCTGGAGCAGGCCATGCAACTGATCAATGATCACGAGTATGGCAACGGTACCTGCATCTTCACCCGTGACGGTGAAGCGGCGCGCCTGTTCTGCGACGAGATCGAAGTGGGCATGGTGGGTGTGAACGTGCCGCTGCCGGTGCCGGTGGCTTATCACAGCTTTGGTGGCTGGAAGCGTTCGCTGTTCGGTGACCTGCATGCCTATGGCCCTGACGGGGTGCGCTTCTATACGCGTCGCAAGGCGATTACCCAGCGTTGGCCGCAGCGTGCCAGCCATGAAGCGTCGCAGTTTGCATTCCCTAGCCTTTAAGGCCGGTGACTAAAGCGGGGAGGCCGGTAGGCCTCCCCGCTTTGTTTTTCAGCGATATGAAGGTTTATTGAAATTAAAGGTTGACGGGGTTTCGAATCCCCTTATAATGCGCCCCACTTCCAGCGACATCGGAACGACAAACTCCTTGAGATTCAATGAGTTAAGTAGTTAAGGTGGTGTTGGAAGGGCTACGATCGAATGATCGCAAGCGGTTGAAATGGTGGTTGACAGCGCTTCTTGGTGCTGTATGATTCGCCTCCCGCTACGAGAGATCGC
>NZ_QJRC01000071.1 GCF_013393325.1 Pseudomonas hunanensis | reverse complement strand
CCCGCTTGTGTCTTGAGGAGGGAATAGAATCTAAGGTGAGAGCGGTGAATGGCAAGTTGATAGCCCGAGGTGCCTCGAGCACGTGTGGGAGCACAAGCTGCCATTCACCGTTCCACTTTGGCGAGAGCCCGAACAGTTGGATGAGGGCCAAATCTCGAACCACAAGCGTGGGCCAAGCCAAAGCGCTCTCACTCCTTGAGTCTAAGAGGGTTTGGCCATGTTTTCCTCTGTCGGCATCGATGTTTCCAGCACCACACTTGCCGTGCACATCCGCCCCGAAGGTTTGAACTTCAATGTTTCCAATGACCTGAACGGATTCAGTCAGCTTGTCGAAAAACTCGGCGAGTATCAGGTTTCAGCAATCATCCTTGAAGCGACCGGCGGTTACGAATGCAACGTCCTGCGGGCTCTACATGACGCTGGTCTTCCGGCGTACCGGATAAACCCCAGCCGCGTCCGGGCCTTTGCCAAATCCATGGGTAAACAAGCCAAGACCGACCCCATCGACGCTGCGGTGCTGGCTCACTTCGCCGAAGTGCTGCCGCCTCAACGGTATACGGTAATGACGCCTGAACGGGCCTTGCTGCGCGAGTTGCTGATGCAGCGGGATCGCTTCGTCCAGCAACGTGACGATGACAAACGTCGGCTGAAGCAGGCCCAGTCAACCAGCGTCTGCTTCCGTCTGGAGCGCCACATTGTTTACCTGAAAGGTGAAATCAAAGCGCTCGAACTCGAGATCGCTGAACAGGCCGTGAAGCTCAATGACGACCGTGTCCCACGCCTCTTGGAGGTCAAAGGCATTGGCTTGGTCACGGCAACCAAGCTGGTGGCTCTGCTGCCGGAGTTGGGCCAGGTGGACCGTAAGGAAATCGCGGCACTGGTGGGTGTTGCACCGTTCAACCAAGACAGCGGCAAACACGCGGGCAAGCGCGAGATCTGGGGTGGCCGGTCACGTGTCAGGCGAGCGCTGTACATGGCCTGCTGGATCGTCATCCGATACAACCAAGACTTCGGAGCCCGCTATGCGGCTTTGCGGGCCGAGGGGAAATGCGCGAAGGTGGCGATAGTGGCGTGCATGCGGGTCTTGATCATACGGCTGAATGCGATGCTAAAGGCCGGAACACCTTGGCAGGAGCAGGTGGCCCATCCGTAAGAGTCAGCCATGCTGGCGATGCCCGGCAGAGCCGGGCCAAGGGCGCTACGCGCCCCATCGCCAGCAAGGCCAGCTTCCACAAGAAGACAGTTGCTCCCACAGGTACAGCGCAGGCTTCAAAACCGGTGCCATCCCTGTGGGAGCGGTTTTACCCGCGAAGAGGCCGGGGCTGTTGATGAATTTCTGTTAGAAGGGTGCATCACCCAGGATGGTCGCCCGATGCATCACCCGCCGGTTCGGCCGGTAATCATCCACCGCAAAATGCTGGGTCACGCGGTTGTCCCAGAACGCCACGTCATTCTCCTGCCAGCGCCAGCGAATGCTGAACTCCGGCCGTGTCGCATGGGCGAACAGCAGCCTCAGCAGTGCATCGCTTTCCAGCTCGCTCAGCTCATTGATGCGCGTCGTAAACCCTTCATTGACGAACAACGCCTTGCGCCCGCTCACCGGGTGCGTGCGCACCACCGGGTGCGACAGCGGTGGGTTGTTGCGCCGCGTGGCCTCCCAGCGCGCCAGGTCTTCTGGCGTGGTGCCAAAGCGCTCCAACGGGAACGACTTGGTGAAGTCGTGGGTGGCGGTCAGCCCGTCTAGCATCTCACGCAGCGGCGCCGACAAGGCTTCGAACGCCGCAATGCCGCTGGCCCACAGGGTATCGCCACCGTAGGCCGGCAGTTGCTTGGCACTGAGCACCGCGCCCAGCGCCGGGGTCGGCAGAAAGGTCACGTCGGTGTGCCACACGGCGTTGTCGCGCACATCGGTCACTGCCGTATCGAGCACCAGCACTTGCGGGGTTTCTGGCACGTTCGGGTAGATCGGGTGGATGTGCAGGTCCCCGAAGCGGGCGGCAAAGCGCGCCTGTTGCTCCGGGTTGATCGGCTGGTTGCGGAAGAACAGCACCTGATGCTGCAGCAATGCCTGTTCGATGGCGTCACGCGCTTGCGCGCTGATATCGCGGCTGATGTCCACGCCGCTGATCTGGGCGCCAAGGGCCGGGCTGAGGGGGGTAATGGTCAGGCTCATGTCTTTTCTCGTGCTAGGCGCCGGGTTGCCGGCGTGGTCAGTCGGCAATCAGTGGCTCTGCCCATGCCAGGGCACCAGTTTGCGTTGCAGGGCACGCAGGCTCATTTCCAGGGCGAAGGCGATCAGGGCGATCAGCAGAATGCCCAGCACCACCACGTCGGTGACCAGGAACTGCGCCGCCGACTGCACCATGAAGCCCAGGCCGCTGGTGGCGGCGATCAGTTCGGCGGCGACCAGGGTCGACCAGCCGACGCCCAGGCCGATGCGGATGCCGGTAAGGATGTCGGGCAGCGCACTGGGCAGGATCACATGGCGGATCAGCTGGGCCTTGGTCGCACCCAGCGACTGCGCCGCCCGCAGCTTGGCCGGGTCGACCGTGCGCACGCCGGTGGCGGTGGCAATGGCGATGGGGGCGAAGATGGCCAGGTAGATCAGCAGCACCTTGGACAGCTCGCCGATACCGCACCAGATGACGATCAGCGGCAGGTAGGCCAGCGGTGGGATCGGCCGATAGAACTCGATCAGCGGGTCGAGAATGCCGCGTGCCACGCGGTTGTAGCCGATGGCGATGCCCACCGGGATGGCGGTGAGGGTGGCGGCCAGCAGGGCCAAGCCGATGCGGCCCAGGCTGGCGCCCAGGTGCTGCCACAGGCTGGCGTCCATGTAGCCTTGGGTGAGCAGTGTCCAGGCCCTGGCCAGGATGTCGCCGGGCGAGGGCAGGAACAGCGGCTCGATCCAGCCGGCGGCCGTCACCAGCCACCAGGCCAGCAGCAGGCTGGTCAGGGTCAGGGTGCTGATCCAGCGGGTGGACAGTGGGCGGCGCAGCTTGGCGGCTGGCCGGGCTTGGGTGTCGTGTTTGCCGGCGACCGGCAGGTCCAGGCTGCTCATGCGGGCTCCTGCAGGCTTTGGCGTTGGGAAAATACCCGCGCCAGCACATGCTCGCGGGTTTCGATGAAGGCAGGGTCGGACTTGATGGCCCGGGCCGATTCGCCAGCGGCGTAGCGCTGGCCGAAGTCCAGTTGCAGGCGTTCCACCACGCGCCCAGGGTTGGGGGCCAGCAGTACCAGCTCGCTGGCGAGGAACACGGCTTCTTCGATGTCGTGGGTAATCAGGAACACCGGCTTGGCGGTGCGCTGCCAGACCTGCAGCAGCAGTTCCTGCATCTGCTCGCGGGTGAAGGCGTCGAGGGCGCCGAACGGTTCATCCATCAGCAATACCCGAGGGTCGGCCGCCAACGCGCGGGCCAGGCCCACCCGCTGTTTCTGGCCACCGGACAACTGCCAGATGCGCCGTTCGCCGAAGCCCGCGAGGTCGACGAGGGCGAGCATTTCACGGGCCTTGGCCTCACGCTGAGCGCGGGGCACGCCGGCCAGTTCGAGGCCGAAGGCGACATTGCCCAGCACGTTTTGCCATGGCAGCAGGGCATCGTCCTGAAACACCACACCGCGCTCGGCACCTGGGCCCTGCACCGGTAAGCCGTCGAGGGTGATGCGCCCGCCGCTGGGGGCGACGAAGCCGGCGATCAGGTTGAGCAGCGAAGTCTTGCCGCTGCCCGAAGGCCCCAGGGCCACCAGCAACTGGCGAGGCCCCAGGCTCAGGTTGATGTCGGCCAGCACCGGGGTGCTGGCGCCAGGGTACTGTGCGCTGATGCGCTCCAGTTCGAGCAAGGCCATGACGGGCTCCGGATCAGTTTGGAAGGAACTTGGCGCTGACGTACGGCGAGTAGTCCGGCAGCACGGCTTCGACCTTGCCTTGCTGCTTGAGGAAGTTGGCGGTATCGGTCAGTGCTTGGGTGGTCGGCGCGCCCAGGGCATTGGCTTGGTCCGCAGCCAGTGGGTAGACGTTGCCCTCCAGCAGCACCGGGATGTCGCTGGCCTTGGCGCCGGACAGCTTCACCAGCTTGTCTACGTTGGCCTTGTCGGCCAGCCAGGCTTTCGGGTCTTTGCGGTAGTCGGCGTAGGCATCGAGCGTGACCTTGGCAAACGCCTTGACCACATCAGGGTGTTTCTCAGCGAAGTCCTTGCGCACGATCCAGGCGTCGAAGGTTGGCGCGCCTTTCTGGGCCAGTTCGCCGGAGGTGATCAGTACCTTGCCATTTTCCTTGGCCACGCCCAGGGCCGGGTCCCATACGTAGGTGGCGTCGATGTCGCCGCGCTTCCAGGCAGCAATGATGGCCGGCGGGGCCAGGTTGAGGATCTGCACCTTGGAAGGGTCGATGTTCCAGCTTTTCAGGGCCGCCAGCAGGCTGTAGTGGCCAGTGGAAACGAACGGTACGGCGACTTTCTTGCCGACCAGGTCCTGCGGGGTCTTGATGCTGTCGCGAGCGACCAGCGCCTCACCGGCACCAATCTGCGTGGCGATCAGGAAGGTCTCGACCGGCAGCTTGCGGGTGGCAGCCGCGGCCAGTGGGCTGGAACCCAGGTAGCCGATCTGAACGTCGCCGCTGGCCACTGCGGTGATCACGTCGGCGCCGTTGTCGAATTTGCGCCAGTCGATGCTGGCCTTGCTGGCCTTTTCGTAGTCGCCATCCACCTGGGCCACTTTGGCTGGGTCAACGGTGGTCTGGTAGGCCACGGTCAGGTCGGCAGCCTGGGCTAACCAGCTGGTGCTGGCGAGGGTCAGGGCAGCGAACAGGCGCAGCGGAGCGTGCGGGATCATGGTTGAACCTCTCGTCAGGCAATTGGGGGCTGGATGACGAGAAGGCTAAATGATCTAAGAAAGTTAAAATAAATAACTTTTTTGCATTAGCTTAGGAGACAAATGCTTTAAGCGGCTGGGCGCTCTGACGCGGTGGTTTCGCTCAATGGCGAAATCAGCGGAGCCTGCTAGGCTTTTTCGTCCCTATAGAACGATACGGAATTAGGTTATGAGCAAACGTTTGCAAATAACCAAAAGTTATGAATTGTGCGGCTGCTACAACGAATGGCAGTAAAGGTTCCAACCATATTCCGTAAAAATCTTACGAATTCATAAAACGGTCATTTTGGATTTATAGGATTGTCATTATCCTGTAGCGCAGGTGGCGTCTTAGACCAAAGTCGCGAAACGTTTAGAAACGATTGACTTAATGGTCACGCTTTGGGACTAAATCGCCAATCCACGGTGAGCGGGGCAGCAGACCCTTCCGCCAGAGATACACAAGAATTAGAACGTAGAGGAGCAAAACATGTACAAGTCCAGCCTGGCTCTGGCCGTGGCACTGGGGGTTCTCGCCCAACAAGCAGGCGCTGCCGGTTTCGTTGAAGACAGCAAACTGTCGCTCAGCTCGCGCACCATGTACTTCAACAACGACAACCGTGACGGCGGTGCAGACAACCGCGAATCGGGTCAGGGCTTCAAGCTCGACTACATCTCCGGCTTCACCGAAGGCACCGTTGGTTTTGGTGTCGATGCCCAGGCCCTGTGGGGTATCCACCTGGACGGTGGCCGTGGCAAGCACCCTGACAACAGCAGCTTCTTCCCAAGCGACACCGACGGTTCGGCTGTGAGCCAGTGGGCGCGTGTTGGCGCCAACGCCAAGGCCCGCTTCTCGAAGACCGAGGTGCACTTCGGTAGCGCCCTGGCGCCGAACCTGCCGATCCTGGTCTCCAACGATGGCCGTCTGCTGCCGCAAACCTTCGAGGGTGGCACCATCCAGTCGAAGGAAATCGACAACCTGACCATCAACGCCGGTCAGCTGACCCACGCCATGGGCCGTGCGTCGAGCAACCGTACGGGTCTGTCGGTCAACGGTGGTACCCAGGACAGCAACAAGTTCCGTTACGGCGGCCTGGACTACAAGCTCACCAAAGACCTGACCCTGCAGTACTACTACTCGAACCTGGAAGACTACTACAAGCAGCACTTCCTGGGCCTGACCCACGTGTTCCAGATCGACCAGGACCAGTCGTTCAAGACTGACCTGCGTTACTTCGACAGCAGCAGCGACGGCAAGAACGGCGAAGCCGGCTACCGCTTCAACAACAACGGTGGCTACGCCAAGAACACTGGCGAGGTCGACAACAAGACCTGGTCCGCGATGTTCACCTACACCCTGGGTGGCCACTCGCTGATGCTCGGCCACCAGCGCGTCAATGACGACGGTGGCTTCGTCTGGTTGAACCAGGGCAGCGTGGTTGACGGCAACGGCCGCAACGAAGGCGCCGGTGGTTCCAGCTTCTACCTGTTCACCGACAGCATGATCAACCAGTTCGCCAAGGCCGGTGAAAACACCACCTTCGGTCAGTACGCCTACGACTTCGCTCGCCTGGGCGTGCCGGGCCTGAAAGCCTCGGTTGCCTACCTGAAAGGTGAAGACGGCAAGAACGCCGTTGGCGGCGGTACTTTCAGCGAATGGGAACGTGACGCTCGCGTCGACTACGTTATCCAGGAAGGCACCTTCAAGGGCCTGGGCGCCAGCCTGCGTCACGGCGTATACCGTGGCACCGGCACCAGCTCGCTGGCTGACCAGGATCAGACCCGTCTGATCTTCAACTACACTTACAACTTCCTGTAAGCCGTAGCTGAACAAGAAGCCTCGCCTAGTGCGAGGCTTTTTTGTGCCTGCACATTCGTATGCATTATGGTTATAAATAAATCGTTATTTATTCTTTTTGTTTTTAATCGAATGCAGGCACATTGAACCCATACGGTACAGAACCCAGCCAAGGAGCCGCAGCCCATGAGCCTCAAACTCGGCGATATCGCCCCCGATTTCGAACAGGATTCCAGCGAAGGCAAGATCCGCTTCCACGAGTGGCTGGGCAATAGCTGGGGGGTGTTGTTCTCTCACCCGGCCGACTTCACCCCGGTGTGCACCACCGAGCTGGGCCTGACGGCCAAGCTCAAAGACGATTTCGCCAAGCGTGGGGTCAAGGCCATCGCCCTGTCGGTGGACCCGGTGGACTCGCACCACCGTTGGATCGAGGACATCAACGAAACCCAGAACACCGTGGTCAATTTCCCGATCATCGCCGACGCCGACCGCAAGGTATCCGACCTGTACGACCTGATTCACCCGAACGCCAGCGACACCCTGACCGTGCGCTCGCTGTTCGTCATCGACCCGAACAAAAAGGTGCGCCTGACCATCACCTATCCGGCCAGTACCGGGCGCAACTTCAACGAAATCCTGCGAGTGATCGATTCGCTGCAGTTGACCGACAACCACAAGGTCGCCACGCCAGGTAACTGGCAGGACGGCGACGAGGTGGTGATCGTGCCTTCGCTCAAAGATGAGGAAGAGATCAAGCAGCGCTTCCCCAAAGGTTACCGGGCGGTCAAACCCTATCTGCGGCTAACCCCTCAGCCAAATCGCTAATGGATTCCTCGTTGCATCGCTCTTAGCCAAGCAGGGATTTTCGGGCCGTTTCGACGGCCCTTTTTTATGCCTGCAGGCTTTTTGAGGCCTAGGGCTGCTGCGCAGCCCATCGCGACACAAGGCCGCTCCTACCTGCAGGTCGCGGTCCTTTGTAGGAGCGGCCTTGTGTCGCGATGGGCCGCAAAGCGGCCCTAAGATCTCAAACCCTACAAAGCACTTTATGGAATAAACAAATGAAAAAATATGATTTCTAGATATATATGCCAGCTGTTAATGTCAGCTCCAACAGAACACAAGGAAGCGCTGCAATGCTGGTGGTATCAATCGGTGGTAGCCCAAGTTCCCGTTCACGCTCCGGTGTGCTGCTCGAGCGTTCGCGCCAGTGGCTGCAGAACCGTGGCGTTGAAGTGGTGACCTTCCAGGTGCGTGACTTCCCCGCCGAAGACTTGCTGCATGCCCGTTTCGACAGCCCGCAGGTGCAGCACTTCCAGCAACTGGTGGCCCAGGCCGATGGCCTGATCGTTTCCACCCCGGTGTACAAGGCATCGTTCGCCGGGGCATTGAAGACACTGCTCGACCTGCTGCCCGAACGCGCATTGGCCCACAAGATCGTGTTGCCAATCGCCACCGGTGGCAGCATCGCCCACATGCTGGCGGTGGATTACGCATTGAAGCCGGTGCTGTCGGCACTCAAGGCGCAAGAGACCCTGCAAGGGATCTTCGCCGACGACAGCCAGGTTGCCTACGCAGAAGGCGCCCGGCCGGCACAGTTGGTACCCGCACTTGAAGAGCGCCTGCACGACTCGCTGGAAACCTTCCACGTTGCCCTGGCCCGCCGGCCGCGCCCCGTGGCGCCTGGTGTACTGAACGAACGCTTGATCAGCGCTCGCTGGAGCATCTGAACGGCACTACCCGCTACACCACCTTACTCGCCCGACAACGAGGCAAGCAGGTGCAACCCGAACCTCATTCGCACAGGAGAGCGCCATGCGCACTGTCTTCTTGCGTCGCGGTCTGGTCGCCCTGTTTGCGGCGGCTGTGTCCTTCGGCGCCATTACTCAAGCCCAGGCCGAAAGCCTGCGTATCGGTTACCAGAAATACGGCACCTTGGTGCTGCTCAAGGCCAAGGGCACGCTGGAGAAGCGCCTGGCCGAGCAGGGCGTGCAGGTGCAGTGGACCGAATTCCCCGGTGGCCCGCAGCTCCTCGAAGGGCTCAACGTCGGGTCCATCGATTTCGGCGTAACAGGCGAAACCCCGCCCGTGTTCGCCCAAGCCGCTGGTGCCGATCTGCTCTACGTGGCCTACGAGCCGCCTGCGCCGCACAGCGAGGCGATTCTGGTGCCGAAGGGCTCGCCGATCCAGTCGGTGAAGGACCTCAAGGGCAAAAAAGTCGTTCTCAACAAAGGCTCCAACGTGCACTACCTGTTGGTGCGCGCCCTGGAAGACGCCGGCCTCAAATACAGCGATATCCAGCCAGTCTACCTGCCCCCGGCCGATGCCCGCGCGGCGTTCGAGCGTGGCAGCGTCGATGCCTGGGTGATTTGGGACCCTTACCAGGCCGCCGCCGAACAACAGCTGCAAGCGCGCACCCTGCGTGACGGCAAGGGCCTGGTCGACAACCATCAGTTCTACCTGGCCACCCGCAACTACGCGACCCAGCATCCGGCAGTGATCAACACGGTGATCGAGGAAGTGCGCGCCGTGGGCGAGTGGTCCCAGGCCAACCCGCAGGAAGTGACCGACCAGGTCGCACCGCTGCTCGGCCTGCCCGCCGACATCACCCTGACCTCGGTCAAGCGTCAAGGCTATGGTGCCGCGCCACTGACGCCAGAGGTAGTGGCTGCGCAACAGAAGATCGCCGACACCTTCCAGGCGCTCAAGCTGATACCCAAACCGCTGAGCATCAAGGACGTGATCTGGACACCCCCGGCCAAGGTCGCTAGCGCGCCTTGATTGTTTCGCCTGTGCCGGGGCGACGCTCCGGCTTGAGCCACCCTTGAGGAGACAACTCCAATGAGCCTTAACATTTTCTGGTTCCTCCCAACCCACGGTGACGGCAAGTACCTGGGCACTTCCGACGGCGCTCGTGCGGTCGATCACGGTTACCTGCAGCAGATTGCGCAGGCCGCCGACCGCTTGGGCTTTGGTGGGGTGCTGATCCCTACCGGCCGTTCCTGCGAGGACTCCTGGCTGGTGGCAGCGTCGCTGATCCCGGTGACACAGCGACTGAAGTTTCTCGTGGCCCTGCGCCCGGGCATCATTTCGCCGACCGTAGCGGCCCGCCAGGCGGCAACCCTGGATCGCCTGTCCAATGGCCGTGCGCTGTTCAACCTGGTAACCGGTGGCGACCCTGACGAGCTGGCCGGTGACGGCCTGCATCTGAACCACCAGGAGCGCTACGAAGCCTCGGTCGAGTTCACCCGTATCTGGCGCAAGGTGCTGGAAGGCGAAAACGTCGATTACGACGGTAAACACATCCAGGTAAAGGGCGCCAAGCTGCTCTACCCACCGATTCAGCAACCACGTCCGCCACTGTATTTCGGCGGTTCGTCCGAGGCCGCACAGGACCTGGCCGCCGAACAGGTCGAGCTGTACCTGACCTGGGGCGAGCCACCGAGCGCCGTTGCTGAAAAAATCGCCCAAGTGCGTGAAAAAGCTGCTGCCCAAGGCCGCGAAGTGCGCTTCGGTATCCGCCTGCATGTGATCGTGCGGGAAACCAACGAAGAAGCCTGGGCTGCCGCCGACCGCCTGATCTCGCACCTGGACGATGACACCATCAGCCGCGCCCAGGCCTCGCTGGCGCGCTTCGACTCGGTGGGCCAGCAGCGCATGGCTGCCCTGCACGGCGGCAACCGCGACAACCTGGAAGTCAGCCCCAACCTGTGGGCGGGTGTCGGGCTGGTACGTGGTGGGGCGGGAACCGCGCTGGTAGGCGATGGCCCGACTGTGGCGGCGCGGGTCAAGGAATATGCCGAGCTGGGTATCGATACCTTCATCTTCTCCGGTTATCCACATCTGGAAGAGTCGTACCGCGTGGCCGAACTGCTGTTCCCGCACCTGGATGTGCAGCGCCCGGAGCAACCAAAGACCGGTGGTTACGTGAGCCCGTTCGGCGAGATGGTGGCCAACGACATCCTGCCCAAGTCCGTATCGCAGAGCTGAGGGCCGGGCCATGAGTCGTGCAACTTCCTCCAACCTGGCCCAGCGCCTGGCGCCCTGGGCGTTGCCGGTGCTGCTGTTGGCAGCCTGGCAGCTGGCGGTCAGTGCTGGCTGGCTGTCGACGCGCATTCTGCCGGCGCCCAGCGCAGTGGTCAGCGCCGGTGTCGAGCTGGTGCGCAGCGGCGAAATCTGGACCCACCTGGCCATCAGTGGCTGGCGTGCCGGGCTGGGCTTCGTCATCGGCGGCAGCATCGGCCTGGTGCTGGGCTTCATCACCGGCCTGTCGAACTGGGGCGAACGCCTGCTCGACAGCTCGGTGCAGATGATCCGCAACGTGCCGCACTTGGCGCTGATCCCACTGGTGATCCTGTGGTTCGGTATCGACGAGTCGGCAAAGATCTTCCTGGTCGCGTTAGGCACGTTGTTCCCGATCTACCTGAACACCTACCACGGCATCCGCAACGTCGACCCGGCGCTGGTGGAAATGGCACGCAGCTACGGCTTGTCCGGCTTCGGCCTGTTCCGCCAGGTGATCCTGCCGGGGGCGCTGCCTTCGATCCTGGTGGGCGTGCGCTTCGCTCTGGGCTTCATGTGGCTGACGTTGATCGTTGCCGAAACCATCTCGGCCAACGCTGGTATCGGTTACCTGGCAATGAACGCCCGTGAGTTCCTGCAGACCGACGTGGTGGTGCTGGCCATCGTCCTGTATGCCGTGCTCGGCAAGCTCGCCGACCTCGCCGCTCGTGGCCTGGAACGCGTGTGGCTGCGTTGGCACCCAGCCTACCAAGTGGCCAAGAAGGAGGGCGCATGACCGTGCTCAAGGAACAGCCGCCACGCCTGTTGCGTGGCATCCCGCTGGCCTCCAATGGCCTGCGCAAAACCTTTGGCCAGCGCGAAGTGTTGAAGGGCATCGACCTGCACATTCCGGCCGGCCAGTTCGTGGCCATCGTCGGCCGCAGCGGCTGCGGCAAGAGCACCTTGCTGCGGCTGCTGGCCGGGCTCGACCAGCCCACAGCCGGCCAGTTGCTGGCCGGCGCTGCGCCGCTGGAAGAGGCTCGCGAAGAGACTCGCCTGATGTTCCAGGACGCACGCCTGCTGCCATGGAAGAAGGTAATCGACAACGTTGGCCTTGGCCTGTCTGGCGATTGGCGCCCGCGTGCGCTGGATGCATTGGAGGCGGTAGGCCTGGCCGACCGCGCCAATGAATGGCCGGCAGCCCTCTCGGGTGGCCAGAAGCAGCGCGTGGCGTTGGCCCGCGCCTTGATTCACCAGCCGCGCCTGCTGTTGCTGGATGAGCCGCTCGGCGCGCTGGATGCATTGACCCGTATCGAGATGCAGCAATTGATCGAACGCCTGTGGCGTCAGCATGGCTTCACCGTGCTGCTGGTCACCCACGACGTCAGTGAGGCGGTTGCCGTGGCTGACCGGGTGATCCTGATCGAGGACGGCGAAGTCGGGCTCGACCTCACCGTCGACCTGGCGCGGCCTCGGGCGCGTGGTTCACACCGCCTGGCGGCGCTGGAAAGCGAAGTGCTCAACCGTGTTCTGTCGGCCCCGGGCACTGCGCCCGAGCCGGATCCTGTAGCCCCTCTGCCCACGCAGTTGCGTTGGGCGCACTGAATGACCCACTTACCAGACTGAAGCCATAGAGAAGGAATAACATCATGACCATCAAAGCCATCAACGTCCGCAACCAGTTCAAAGGCACCGTGAAAGAAATCCTCGAAGGGCCAGTATTGTCGGAAATCGACGTGCAGACGGCCTCGGGTATCGTTACTTCGGTCATCACCACCCGCTCTGTAAAGGAGCTGGAGCTGCAGGTTGGCAGCGAAGTGATTGCCTTTGTGAAGTCGACTGAAGTGTCCATTGCCAAGTTGTAAGCATTCACCCCCAGGGCTGTTTTGCAGCTCTGGGGGTGATGTGTTGTCAGCTGGCCGGCCGCAGGTTTCCGAATAGCCTGTTGGCTTGTGCTTCGCTCATGCTGCCACGCCACGCGCCTTCCCCGATGTCGCGTTCACTGGCCAGTTTCAGGTGACCTGCTTCAAGCCGAGTGAAGCCTTGTGCCGGTTGCTGGCGGAAGTGAAAGTGCGCGTACCACAATGGCTGCTGGGTACCCAGGTCATTGATGCGGTACTCCTCCAGGTATTCGACAGGGTTGCCCTTGCGGTCCGTCTTCGGCTTCAGTATGCGTGACCAAACGATTTCCACTTCATTCTGTTCAAGCAGGTCTTCCAGATAGCCCACGGTGGGTTTGCCGGTTGCTTTGGTCTGGGCCGTTCGTAGCTGGCGACCAAATGCTTGTACCTGCTGGGCGGTCGTTTCCAGCCTATGCGTAAGCGCGGTTTGCTCTGGGTTGAGCCTGCCACCTGCTTTCTGCCGAATCCTGTCGGCGATGAAACGCAGTTGCTGTGCATGGCCTTGCGCGATGTCCTCCAGGTCGACGGGCACTGCTTGAGGTGTCTGGTACTGGCGCAACCGGGTTTGTTGCCTCGGGATATCGTCCAGCCGGGCAGTAGCGGTTTCCACAAGGCTCGACATCGTCTCGGTGGGGGCCGCACGCTCGGGCGTGGATAACAGCCATTCTCCCGCCTCGTTCCTGGCATAAACCGTATGAGGTTGATCCGAGTTGGGGTGGTTGATGCGCATGCGTGTCTGCCCCCGTTCGACGTACTCGTTGCCGATAAGCGGCCCCTCGGCGGTTTCGAACAGGCGTGGACGGCTTGGACCGCGAGCGGGCTGTACCGCAGGGCGCTGCCGGTTTGCAGTGACGCTATTGAGACTATCCTCAATATCGCTGACAAGCTGGCGCATCAACTGGCGCAACGAGCGTGTTTCGTTGGTCGACAGCAAGTCCTGGAACGTGTCTTGCCATGCGGTTACATGGCCAATAAAGCGCGTATAGCGGCCTTGCACGCTGGCCAGGAAGGTGCGCTCCTGAGCTCGGCTAAGGCCGGCCCTTTGTAGTTGAAGATGGCTGAAAAGCGTGCTGCGCAAGGCTGCCCCCTGTTCGTTGAAGTGCGCCATGAATGCCGCCATTTGTGGGTGTTCAACGGCGTTTGCGGTGAACAGTGTCGACGACAGGATGGACGCTCGAACGAGCCGGGTATTGGCTACATCGAGGGTCAGGCCCGTGCCTGTGACTTTTGCCAGGTAATCGGTCAGTGCTTTGCCCTGCAATTGGTTGCACCTGGCATGATGACGAATGGCCAGGCGCTCCACCTCCTGCAGCGTTTCGATCATTTCCTGGTTCGCCCGCAGCGAGTCCTGCGTGGCGCGCCTCACCACATGGGTGGGTACCGAGGGCAGTGGCAGGGCCTGGATGGCACTGGTTGCACGCATTGACTGTTGCGTGGCCAAGGTGAAGCGGTCGGCCACCAGATGCATATCGAGTACGCTCATCTCACTGATGTTGGCCTCGCACAGTGAGGTGAACCGGGTGTAGTCCGATCTGCTCAGCGTCGAGCGCTGCTCCTTGAGGCGAGCAAGGCTGCGCGCATTGAACTCGATGTTCTGCATCAACTCATCGCTCAGCTGCTGGCGTGCATTGGCGATTACTGCCTGCTGAGCGTCGCTCAGTGCCCCCCCTTCGGCCACTACTCGCTTGGCCGAGCGGTAGGCCTCATGTTTTGCGCGCATGCGTGTGACGATGCGCTTCAGTTCGTCGTTGATGTCGTGTGCCAGCGCCATGCCGGTCAACTGCTGGGGTTGGCGGCGAAGCAGCACACGCCAGTAGGCAACACCATTCTCGTAAAGGGTGGTAAGTACGCCGCCGCCGCCCGCTAGGCCATTGTCGACCAGCAAGCCGCTCAGCCTGCCTGGTGTCCCCCAAACGCCCTGCTCACTCAGGCGCACGGGTTGCCGATAGGTACGAAGACCCTGTGGCTTGAGCCTCCAGGTGAAGTAAGCGGGGTCCCAGGTCACTGCATACCAGGCGTTGTTGCGGGAAATATAGCGTTGTCCTGTGGCCAAATGCTCGAACACGCCAGCACCCTGCGGCAGTGTGGAACGCACCATTGGGCCAGCAGGCAATCCTGCTTCATAACCGGTGAACGGGCTAGGAGGCGCCTTGCGAGTACTGGTAATTGGCCGCAGCGGATCAAGGCGCTGGCGTCGCTGGGTAAGCAGACGCGCTGCAGTTGCAGGGTTGCGTTGGCTGGCTGCCAACGGCGCGAGCGTGAGGATGGCGTCGGTCAGCGATTGCAGCAGGCTGACCAGGTGTTGGATGCCTGTCTCCAGGTTGCCCTTGGCAAAAGCCGTGATCGCAGCATTCGCCGTGTGCCAGCCATCGTACAGCGCCAAGGCCGTGCCTGCGCCGGGCAACAGGCCAAGCACGAGCCTCAGCCCCAGGAAGAAGTAGCGATCGAAAACGTCGGGCGCTGCAAGCACCATGTCGGCCTGGCTGCGCGACGTCGCGCGGTGGCTGCGGATGAGGTCGCCCATGTCCTGACGGCACTCATGCGTGGGCAAGGTTTCCGAGCGCGACGCGCCCATCTCTATGAACACCCGGAAGCCCTGTTGCAGCGCAGTGTTGATGTAACTTTCATGATGGTCTGGGTTGCCGGACTGGGCCTGGGTTGCGAGGTAGCGGGCCATCTTCGGGTCCAGCGCCATGCGCTGTAACGCCTCGCACGCTGCGCTGGTGCTGGCATGCTGGCTAACGACACTGCCATTGGGCGCGCCAGGCATGTACAACAGCACTGGGCCATTGGCGTCTGTTATGACATGTATGGCTGACAACCCCACACTGTCGCTGGAGCCGTCTGCTGCGGTTCCTGGCCTAAGCACCAGGGACAGGTATTGAACCGTTCTGGCAGAAACAGCATTGACCTGTTCGCGGCAGAAGGTTTCCAGCAGTCGCTGCCCATCAGCATCGAGGCTGGCCGGTTTGCACAGTGCCAACAAGCGCAGCCGATACGCGTAGGGAGCACGAAGCGTTTCGTGGCGCCACTCAACTTGCCAAGGGGTTTCTTGCTCGAAGCCCAGGTATGCATTGACGATGCGGTTTTCATAGCTGCCGGCGGCGTCTAGCCGGGTGATCAGCTCGGCAATGTAAGCGGGCGTGAGTGCTTGCTGCAGCGTCGGGTGGGTGGCCGGATCGAGCGTGATGATTGCATTATCCAGCAAGAGCCGTCGCTCATCGTCAAGCGCCACGAGGATGAAAGATTCAAGGCTGACATCACTGCGCGCCTCGCTGAACACTGGCACGTCGCGTGAACCTGCGCCGCCCGCTGCGGATTGGCCGGTCACTTCCTTTTTTACCGTGACACTGTTGGCAATGTTCAGGGTTATGTTCGGCATGGTCTGGAGGCCGAACTCATTGCACACGTGGTGTTCCAGCATGTGCCATGTGAACTGCTGGCGCGATGGCAGGCTTACTTTCAGCAGTTCACCCGCGGCGCGGACGGCGTCTTGGTATGCGCTCACCTGGGCAATCAATTCGGCGAGCTCATCGGCACCAAGGTGCTGCAGTGGCATGAGAAGTGTCTGGACACGGCTGCTGCGGTTCAGCTCAGCGAACCGCTCCAAGGCGATGGCCCTGGCCTGGTTCTCACTCATGCACAGCCGCTGCCGGGCTTGCTCTCGTGATGTGTTCGCGGGTAGTGACTCGACGATGGTTTGCACGCAGTGCTGCATGAAGTGCGCGGGAATGGGCGTTTGATCGAGTGTGACTGCGGGCGCATTGGAGAGTGCCTCTAGCAGTTGCACCGCATCCGCTGCGTGCACCGAGTCCAGTATCGCGTCTGGCCAGGCGCCGCACAGCGTTGCCAGCAGGTGTCTGGTGAGCGTGGCTTCATCCTCGAAAGCCATCAGGCCACCCTGTTGACCGGGGCGGTATAGCAGCAGTGAATAGTCCAAGGTGTCGTCAGTGTCCCCGACGGCTGCGCGGAATGTCATGTAGCCAGATAGCGCCCAGCTACGATCACCGGTGCCCAGCATGAGGGTGCTGGCTTGCACAGGGCGCTGGAGGCTTGGCCTGGGTCTGTCAACGAGCGCTTCCACCCAGCCCAGGTGGGTGGCTGAAAGCTCACCCATGGCGTGCTGCAAGCGTGCCTCCAGCAGCAAGCCCTGAGATAGTTCATGGCTGATTCGCGCTATGCGAGTCTGTTCCTCATGAGGCGCTTGCCAGTCATCGGCAGCGACTTGGTCGGGAAGCTCCAGCAGGAAGAGGTTCAGCGAATCCTGAAGCTTAACCAGCTGCTCCAGTTGCTCTCGCAGCCAGGTAACTTCCACCGAGGAGGGCTCTGTATCGTCTCCCAGATACTGCTCTAGCAGTGCTTCCTGGCGCTCGATGCGCTGCCGCCGCCAGCTTGTCGGCAGGTACTGCTCAAGGCTGTCAAAATGCAGCTCTTCGTTCGCCAGTGCGGCATCGGCAGCGATCAGGTCGTCAATGGTGTTGTCGGTCGTGGCGTCGAGGGAATCTGAAATGATCGAACCTCGCTGTGCTTCCCAATCCTGCAGGTCACTCCAATCCAGGGGCTGAGTTGCAGGCTCTTTGCTGGCCTTGAATAAAAGATGGTCGGAAATTGCCTGGATACGCAGCAGGTGCTCATCCAATAACACGCTGAAGCCATCGTTCGCGATCGGTGAGACGATGACGTTTTCGTTCGAGCCCGTGGTGATCGAATACCTCGGATCTGACCAGAACCAGAAATGGTTCTGATGCACCCAGTTGCGCAGGCTTTGCTGATTGTCGAACGTCAGTAGCGGGGTTCGCGCGCCCGGTCTGTACATCAGCCAGCGTGAACCTTCCGGCTGAGGTGCAATCAGCAATGCCGCCGTGCTGGTGAGGCTCGCGCCATTAGGAAGCTGGCAGTCCAGTTGAGCATATTGCAGGTCAGGCTGATGGCCTTGTTGCCAGTTATCGATGTCCAGTTTGCCGGTGCCAAACGCTATATCCAGGTTGCTCTTAAAGTGTTGGCGCAGCAGGTTGCTTGCATGTTTTTGGCGCGAGAGGGTTGTACCCGGCATCCGGCCGTTCCAGTAGTCATGGGTGGCTTGAAAGTGGGCTGCATTCACTACAGGGCCGAGTTCGCTGAGCCAGTCACTGCCAGCCCATTTCGTTTGCGCCTGTGAGTCGTCCAACCCCCATGTGGTCCACGTCGTATAGGCGGTGGCGAATAGTGGGCTGGCCAGCAGGCGTGCGGCAAAAGTCATCAGGGTGACCTGGCTGTCGCGGTCTTGCAGCCCGCAGGTGTAGGGGTCGATGCCGAGGTGAGCGTGTAGCGTGGCTTGCAGTGTTTGTTTCACGGTGGGGGCACCGTTCAACAGGTTGCGTAATGCAGTGGCGGCACGACGCTGCGCGGGTCTGGCTGCCTCCAGCATGTTGCCTCTGCCGGCTAGCTGGCGGTCGAAGGTGTCTGTGTCTGTCAGGGGTAATGCTTTGACGTAATCGGTTTGCGAACTGCTGGCTGTGGGCATGAGCAATGGTCTCTTTGAGGGGGCGCGCTAGCGCAAGCCTCATTGAAACGATCACTTGGTTTTGCTGGGTGGTAGATGTTTAGGGTCAGGCGCCATTGCGCTTGGGCAGGAAGGGGGGCAGGTAGAGTGACAGGTAGGCTTCGAACACGCGCATGCCTTCTTCCGCCATGCGCGGCGTGATCTGTTCGAACAGCTGCATTGAGCGAGCGTAGACACGGTCGCTCAGCTCCATGGCCAGCGCGAACACATCCACATCGCCCGGCATCGCCGGCAGCTGGAAATGCCGGTCGAACAGGCTGTGCATCAGTTCGCCCAGTTCCATATCGTGCTGGCGGTCAGCCTGCACCACTTCACTCAGCCCGTGCTGGGCGAGGATCAACTGGCGTGCAGCAGCATTTTCGTTGTAGATGGCGAGCATGCGTTGCTCGATCAGCCGCGACAGTTGGTGCCAGGTCGTGAAGGCAAGGCTGTCGATGGGGGCACTCAAGGCCTCGCGAAACGCACGGTGTACGTCGGCCGTCAGTGCTTCCAGCAACGCAGGTACGCTGGCGAAAAAGTGATACACCGACGACGGTGGAATCTGTGCCCGCTCGGCAACGCTGTAGATGGACAGTGCCGCTACCCCTTGTTCGGCCAGCAGCTCGCGCGCAGCCGCCAGGATCGCTTCGATCCTGGCTTGGCTGCTGGCGCGCGGTTTGCGTGGGGTGGCGGTGCGGTTCATCAGTTGCTGATTGCCAGGATGCTGGCCTGGTAAGCACCGACGAACAGGTCAAAGTCGCCGACTTCGTCTTGCTCCAGCTCTGATTGCCTGGCAAGCGACTCGCGGGCCAGCGTTTCGAATGCCTGCTGCTTTTCGCTGCTCAGCGGTTGCTCGCGGAATGTTTCGGCGTGGATACGGCTTTGGCGCAGCGAGAACTGGACGAAACTTTCGTCATGTTCGGTCATGCGTGCCAGCACCTGGGCCGATGGGGTCAGCGAGGTATCGTCGACCTTGGCCTGCTGGGCATCCAGGGCTTTGGCGTGGGCTTCGCCACCTTGGGCCTGGTCGAGCAGGTCGGCCAACTGGCGGATACGCTCGATCAGCTCGCTGGCCCAGTCTTTCAGGCCGATAGGCTGGCCATCGCGGTGCAGCTCGAGCCCCGGACGACGGCCTTCCTTGACCACGGTCAAGAAGTTGTCGGTGCACTGGCCGCACTCGCCGTTGTCCAGCTGCGGGCTTTCTTCCAGGGCGCAGAACAGCAGGAACGCATCGAGGAAGCGCGCTTCGGTCAGGTCGATGCCCACGGGCAGGAACGGGTTGATGTCCAGGCAACGCACCTCTACATACTGCACGCCCCGCGAGGTCAGGGCCTGGATCGGCCGTTCGCCGGTGTAGGTGACGCGCTTGGGGCGAATGTTCGAGTAGTACTCGTTTTCGATCTGCAGGATGTTGGTGTTCAGCTGCACCCATTCGCCGTCCACATGCGTGCCGACTTCAACGTAAGGCGGGTAGGGCGTGCCCACTGCTTTGCGCAGGCTGTCGGTGTAGCTGGCCAGGTTGTTGTAACACGGCGTAAGGCCGGCCTGGGCGTTGCTCTGGTAGCCCAGGTCGCTCATGCGCAGGCTGGTGGCGTAGGGCAGGAACAGGGTCTCGGCGTCCAGCTCTTCGAGCTGGTGCGGGCGGCCACGCAAAAAGCCTTTGTCCAGGGCCGGCGAGGCGCCGAACAGGTACATCAGCAGCCAGCTGTAGCGGCGGAAGTTGCGGATCAGCGCGATGTAGGCCGACGACTGGTAGTCGCGGTCGTCTTCAGTGCTGCCTTCGGCTTCGCGCAGCAGGGGCCAAAGCGCCTCGGGCAGCGAGAAGTTGTAATGGATACCGGCAATGCACTGCATGGTGCGGCCGTAGCGAAGGGCCAGGCCCTTGCGGTAGACGTGCTTGAGCTTGCCGATGTTCGAGGTGCCGTACTCGGCGATCGGGATGTCCTCCTCGGCCGGTAGCGTGCACGGCATCGACGGGCTCCACAGGTATTCGTCGCCCAGCTTGCTGTAGACGAAACGGTGGGTCTCTTCGAGGCTTTCGAGCACCTTGGCCGGGTCGGGCAGGGCTGGGGTGATGAACTCCAGCAGCGACTCGGAATAATCGGTGGTGATCTGCTCGTTGGTCAGCGCCGATCCCAGTGCGTCCGGATGCGGGGTCTGGGCCAGGCGACCTTCGTCGGTCACGCGCAGGCATTCGCGCTCAATGCCGTGCAGGCACTGCTTGAGCAGGGGGAGATTGGCGCCGAGCAGGCTCAGGCGGCGGTTGAGGAGGTCGCTCAAGATGTATTCCTTCACGCGTCAGTCGCCCCAATATGGGGGTAGAGATAACGGTCTACAAGGGTAGGAAGAAAGGAACTGGCGTTGTCGCCTGGTTTACGCGGATCCAGCAGTGCCAGCGCACTGCTGAAAATACCGCAGATACGGCTTGGTGAGCTAGAGAACCGCGAAGGTTCCTTGCGCTTTTGCCACCAGCTTGTCGCCCTGGACTACGTCAGCGTCGACCACCAGGGTGCGCCGCCCGGCGTGCAGTACACGGGCGGTACACAGCACGTCACCGTCGCTGACGGCGCGCATGTAGTTGATCTTGCACTCGATGGTGACGCTTTGCTGGTCAAAGCCATGGCTGGCCGAGCAGGCCAGGCCCATGGCGATGTCCACCAGGCTGAAGATGGCCCCGCCGTGCAGCTTCTGGCCACGGTTGCGCAAGTGCGGCTCGAGGGCCAGGGCCACCTCGGCAACACCGGTATCCAGGCGTTGCAGGCGGCAGCCCAGCAGTTGGCTGAAGGCGCTTTCGACGTATTCGCGCGGTACGTCCATCACTTCTTCTTCAACTGCTTGGCGTTGGCGAACAGGGAGGCCATGGCATTGTTGGCCGGTGCGGCAGTGGTGGTTTCACGCTGGCGCGGGGCCTGCTGCTGGCGGTTGCCGCCATTGCCACGATTGCCGCCACGGTTGCCTTCGACCTTTTCGCCGGGGGTGTCGCTCATGCGCATGGACAGGCCGACGCGCTTGCGCGGGATATCCACTTCCATGACTTTGACCTTGACCACATCGCCGGCCTTGACCGCTTCACGCGGGTCTTTGATGAACTTCTCCGACAGTGCCGAGATGTGTACCAGGCCGTCCTGGTGCACACCGATGTCGACGAAGGCGCCGAAGTTGGTGACGTTGGTCACCACGCCTTCCAGGATCATGCCGGGTTCGAGGTCCTTGAGGTCTTCGACGCCGTCCTGGAAGGTGGCGGTCTTGAACTCGGGGCGTGGGTCGCGACCAGGCTTGTCCAGCTCTTGCAGGATGTCGGTGACGGTCGGCAGGCCGAAGGACTCGTCGGTGAACTTCTTCGGGTCCAAACGCTTGAGGAAGCTGCTGTCGCCAATCAGCGAGCGAATGTCGCGCTCGGTGTCGGCGGCGATGCGCTGCACCAGCGGGTAGGCCTCAGGGTGCACCGCAGAGGCGTCCAGCGGGTTGTCGCCGTTCATCACACGCAGGAAGCCGGCGGCTTGCTCGAAGGTTTTTTCACCCAGGCGGCTGACCTTTTTCAGCGCTGCACGGGTGGCGAAGGGGCCGTTGGCATCGCGGTGGGCAACGATGTTCTGTGCCAGCGTGGCGTTGAGGCCGGAGATACGGGTCAGCAGCGCCACCGAGGCGGTGTTCACGTCCACACCCACGGCGTTCACGCAGTCCTCGACCACGGCGTCCAGGCCACGCGCCAGTTTCAGCTGGGACACGTCGTGCTGGTACTGGCCGACACCGATGGATTTCGGGTCGATTTTCACCAGCTCGGCCAGCGGGTCCTGCAGGCGGCGAGCAATCGACACGGCACCACGGATCGACACGTCCAGGTCCGGGAACTCGCGGGCGGCCAGTTCCGAGGCCGAATACACCGACGCGCCGGCTTCGGAGACCATGATCTTGGTGATCTTCAGTGCTGGGTATTTTTTAACCAGCTCGGCCACCAGCTTGTCGCTTTCACGGCTGGCGGTGCCGTTGCCGATAGCGATCAGTTCCACCGAGTGCTTGGCGCACAGTGCGGCCATGACGGAAAGGGTGCGGTCCCAGTCGTTCTTCGGCGCGTGCGGGTAGACCGTGGTGTAGTCCAGCAGCTTGCCGGTGGCATCGACCACGGCGATCTTGCAGCCTGTGCGCAGGCCCGGGTCAAAGCCCAGGGTAGCACGTGGGCCAGCCGGGGCGGCCAGCAGCAGGTCGTGCAGGTTGTGGGCGAACACGTTGATCGCTTCGCCTTCGGCGTTGTCCCGCAGCTCGCCGAACAGGTCGGTTTCCAGGTGGGTATACAGCTTGACCTTCCAGGTCCAGCGCACCACTTCGCCCAGCCATTTGTCGGCCGGGCGGCCGCGGTTTTCGATGCCGACGTGGCTGCCGATCATCAGTTCGCATGGGTGCAGGGTACCGGGCAGCTCTTCGCCGACCTTGAGCGATGCGCTCAAAACACCTTCATTGCGCCCGCGGAAGATGGCCAGCGCACGGTGCGACGGCGCAGTGCGCAGCAGTTCGTCGTGGGCGAAGTAATCGCGGAACTTGGCGCCTTCTTCTTCCTTGCCGGCCACCAGGCGGGCGCTGAGCACGGCTTCCTGCTTGAGGAAACTGCGCAGCTTGTCGAGCAGGGCGGCGTCTTCGGCAAAGCGCTCCATCAGGATGTACTTGGCGCCTTCCAGTGCCGCCTTGACGTCGGCCACGCCCTTTTCGGCGTCGACGAAGCGTGCGGCTTCGCTTTCCGGTGCCAGGGTGGGGTCGTTGAACAGGCCGTCGGCCAGCTCGCCAAGGCCGGCTTCCAGGGCGATCTGGCCCTTGGTGCGACGCTTCTGCTTGTACGGCAGGTACAGGTCTTCGAGTCGGGTCTTGGTGTCGGCCAGCTTGATCTCGCGGGCCAGTTCCGGGGTCAGCTTGCCCTGCTCCTCGATGCTGGACAGGATGCTGGCGCGGCGCTCGTCGAGTTCGCGCAGGTAGCGCAGGCGTTCTTCCAGATGGCGCAACTGGGTATCGTCCAGGCTACCGGTCACTTCCTTGCGGTAACGGGCGATGAAGGGCACGGTCGAGCCTTCGTCCAACAGGCCCACGGCCGCCTCGACCTGCTGGGGGCGTACGCCCAGTTCCTCGGCGATACGGCTGTTGATGCTGTCCATGTAAACCACCTGACATTTGTGAATACGGGGGTCGCCTGTGGGCTTTTCGCCCGGCGGCGCTGGATGAAAGGCGCGCATTATACCCATCGCAAACGCCTTGCGGTGATGGCGCCCGGCCAGCCGGAACTGGCGCCGGGGGAAAAATCTGCTAACAATGCTCACGCAACGTGCAGCAATGGCTACGCCATAATGCGCGGCGAAATCAGAGGAGTTATTCATGACCGGCACGCCAAACACCGCTGAAGGTGACAAGATTCTCATCGTCGACGACGATCCGGGGCTGAGCAGCCTGCTGGAACGTTTCTTCACCAGCAAGGGCTACCGTGCCCGCGCGGTGCCCAACACCGAGCAGATGGACCGTCTGTTGCAGCGCGAAGTGTTCAACCTGGTGGTACTCGACCTGATGCTGCCAGGTGAGGATGGCCTGTCTGCGTGCAAGCGCCTGCGCCAGCAGAACAACCAGATCCCGATCATCATGCTGACCGCCAAGGGCGATGAGCTCAGCCGCATCAAAGGCCTGGAACTGGGTGCCGACGACTACCTGGGCAAACCCTTCAACCCGGACGAACTGATGGCGCGGGTCAAGGCTGTGCTGCGTCGCCAGGCGCCCAGCGTACCGGGTGCGCCGGGCAGCGAAGACGAGTCGGTCACCTTCGGCGACTACGAGCTTTCGCTGGCCACCCGCGAACTCAAGCGTGGCGACGAAGTGCACATGCTCACCACCGGTGAATTCGCCGTACTCAAGGCCCTGGTGATGCACGCCCGCGAGCCGTTGACCCGCGACAAGCTGATGAACCTGGCCCGTGGCCGTGAGTGGGATGCACTGGAGCGCTCCATCGACGTGCAGATCTCGCGCCTGCGCCGCATGATCGAACCGGACCCGTCCAAGCCGCGTTACATCCAGACCGTATGGGGCGTGGGCTACGTGTTCGTACCGGACGGAAACGCCGGTAAATGATGCCGCGCCCTTCATGAAAACACCGGTCTGGTTTCCGCAAAGCTTCTTCGCCCGCACCCTGTGGCTGGTGTTGATCGTCGTCCTGTTCTCCAAGGCGCTGACCCTGGTCTACCTGCTGATGAACGAGGACGTGCTGGTCGACCGTCAGTACAGCCACGGGGTAGCGCTGACCTTGCGCGCCTATTGGGCCGCCGACGAAGAAAACCGCGACAAGATCGCCGAGGCGGCAGGCCTTATCCGCGTGACCGGCTCGGGCGTGCCCGAAGGGGAGCAGCACTGGCCCTACAGCGAAATCTACCAACGGCAGATGCAGGCCGAACTGGGTGACGACACCGAAGTTCGGCTGCGCATTCACGCGCCGCCAGCGTTGTGGGTCAACGCGCCAAGCCTTGGGCCTGGTTGGCTGAAAGTGCCGCTGTACCCGCACCCGTTGCGTGGGCAGAAAATCTGGAACGTGCTGGGCTGGTTCCTGGCCATCGGCCTGTTGTCTACCGCTTCGGCGTGGATTTTCGTGCGCCAGCTGAACCAGCCGCTCAAGCGCCTGGTGTTTGCCGCTCGCCAGCTTGGCCAGGGGCGCAGTGTGCGCCTGCCGATCAGCGATACGCCCAGCGAGATGACCGAGGTGTACAAGGCCTTCAACCAGATGGCCGAGGATGTCGAGCAGGCCGGGCGCGAGCGCGAGCTGATGTTGGCTGGGGTTTCCCATGACCTGCGCACACCGCTGACACGTCTGCGGCTGTCGTTGTCACTGCTGAACAGCGACAGCGATTTGAGTGACGACATGGTCCGCGATATCGAGGACATGGACGCGATTCTCGATCAGTTCCTGGCGTTTATCCGCGATGGCCGTGACGAACCGGTGGAAGAGGTCGACCTGGCTGACCTGGTACGCGAGGTGGTGGCGCCGTACAACCAGCCACAAGAGCGCGTGCGCCTGTGCCTGGAGCCGATTCCACCGTTCCCGCTGCGCCGGGTTTCGCTCAAGCGCATGTTGGGCAACCTGATCGGCAACGCCTTGCACCATGCTGGCAAGGGGGTCGAGGTGGCGGCCTATGTGTCGGGTGACGAAAGTGCGCCGTACGTGGTGCTGAGCGTGCTGGACCGCGGCACCGGGATCGACGAGTCGGAGTTGGAAACCATCTTCAACCCGTTCATTCGTGGTGACCGGGCGCGGGGTGGCAAGGGCACAGGCCTGGGGCTGGCGATCGTCAAACGGATCGCGGCGCAGCATGGCGGGAATGTGGAATTGCGTAACCGGTCTGGTGGCGGGATCGAAGCGCGGGTCAGGCTGCCATTGGGGCTGCTGCTACCGCGTAATGCCGTGTGATTGCTGGGGCCGCAAAGCGGCCCCAAAAATCTCAGCCTTTGCCCTTGGTCCGGGTCTGATTCGGCCCGCCATTCTTCTCCAGGTGTTCGATGATCATCCCGGCCACGTTCTTGCCGGTGGTCACTTCAATGCCTTCCAGCCCCGGCGACGAGTTCACCTCCATCACCAGCGGCCCATGGTTGGAGCGCAGGATATCCACACCCGCCACGCTCAGCCCCATCACCTTGGCCGCGCGAATCGCGGTAATCCGCTCTTCAGGGGTTATCTTGATCAGGCTGGCAACGCCACCACGGTGCAGGTTGGAGCGAAACTCGCCCGGCTTGGCCTGACGCTTCATCGAGGCAATCACCTTGTCGCCCACCACGAAGCAGCGAATGTCGGCGCCACCGGCCTCTTTGATGTACTCCTGAACCATGATGTTCTGTTTGAGGCCCATGAACGCTTCGATCACTGACTCGGCCGCCTGGGTGGTTTCGCACAGCACCACGCCGATGCCTTGAGTGCCTTCCAGCACCTTGATCACCAAAGGGGCACCGTTGACCATCTGGATCAGGTCGGGGATGTCGTCCGGCGAGTGGGCGAAGCCTGTGATCGGCAGGCCGATGCCGCGCCGCGACAACAACTGCAACGAGCGCAGCTTGTCGCGTGAGCGGGCAATGGCCACCGACTCGTTGAGTGGGTACACGCCCATCATTTCGAACTGGCGCAGTACTGCGCAGCCGTAGAAGGTAACCGAAGCACCGATGCGCGGGATCACCGCATCGAAGCCTTCCAGCGGCTTGCCGCGATAGTGGATCTGCGGCTTGTGGCTGGCAATGTTCATGTAGGCCCGCAGGGTATCGATCACCACCATTTCGTGGCCACGCTGGATACCGGCTTCGACCAGGCGGCGGGTGGAATACAGACGCGGATTGCGCGACAGCACAGCGATCTTCATGCAGCACCTGTGACAGGGGAAAGGGTGGCCGGGAAGGCCGGTTTGTCTTGTACGTATTTCAGGCCGGGGTTGACCACCAATTGGCCGTGGATGAGGGCCTTGGAACCAAGCAACAGGCGATAGCGCATATTCTTGCGGCAGGCCAGGGTGAACTCCACCTCCCACACACCATCGCCCAGCGCCAGTGACGTGCGGATGACATAGCGGGTCTGGGCCTGGCCGTTGGAGCTTTTGATGGTTTTCATGGTGACCAGCGGCGCCTCGCAGCGGCGGTGACGCAGTTGCACCACCGAGCCCAGGTGCGCGGTGAAACGGACCCAGGGCTGGCCATCGCGCTCGAACGGTTCCACCTCTGTGGCGTGCAGGCTGGAGGTGCTGGCACCGGTGTCGATCTTGGCGCGCAGCCCGGCCACGCCGAGGTCAGGCAAGGCGACCCACTCGCGCAGGCCGATCACAGTCAAATGGTCAAATGTCTTCACGAAGCACACCCTGCGAATGAGGTGGTGAACTGTAAGCACGGCGGGGACTTTTTGCATCCGTATGTGAAGGTAGTACAGTTCGATGAAAGACAGAATCCGAGGTAACGGGATGGCACAAAAAGCCGAAGACGACGATAAGGTTCGTCTGGACAAATGGCTGTGGGCGGCGCGCTTTTACAAGACGCGAGCGCTGGCCAAGGCCGCGATCGAAAGCGGCAAGGTGCATTGCCGGGGCGAGCGATGCAAGCCGGGCAAAGAGCCGCGGGTGGGCGACGAGTTCGTGCTGCGCACCGGGTTCGATGAACGTACTGTGGTGGTGAAAGCGTTGTCGGTGGTGCGGCGTGGGGCGCCAGAGGCGCAGACGCTGTACGAGGAAACCGAAGAAAGTGTGCGTCGCCGTGAGCAGGCGGCCGACCTGCGTAAGGCGGGGGCGATGGGGGTGACTACCGATGGCCGGCCGACCAAAAAGCAGCGGCGGCAGATACACCAGTTGCATGGGAGCTTTGAATAGCCGGGGCCGCTTTGCGGCCTATCGCGACACAACGGACCTGTGCACACCATTCGACGTGGAAGCGGCCTTGTGTCGCGATGGGCTGTGCAGCAGCCCCAGGGTTTAGCGGACTACCGCCAACTTGCCGACCAACGGTAACTTGGCCGCGATTGTGAACAGTGGCGCCGTCCAGCGCATCAGCGCCTCGCTGCCCTTGGCCGCCAGCGGCGTGTAATAGCTCCAGCCCAACGCCAGCACCGCCATCAGCAACCCGCCAATGTAGTCATCCTGCCCCCAGTGAGCACCCGCTACCAGGCGCGGCAGCATGAACAGCAGCGCCAGCCCCCAGACCACCAGGTATTGCACCAGGCGGCGGCAGAACACGCTCATGAACAGCGCCCAGATCAGCAACACCGAGGCGTGATCGCCCGGGAAGCTCTTGCTGGAACGGTCCTTGAGCTCCCAGGCCTTCTCCAGGTTGGGGTAGTAGTCACTGAGGTGCACGACGTCGTCGAAGATCATCGACGGGCTCTTGTGTTGCCAGCCGGCTGCATCCACCCACTTGGAAAACAGTGCGCGAATCACCACTAAGAGGAGTAGCGTGACCAGAAAGCCGAAAAATGCCTGGCGAACTTGCGCTGCCTTGAACACCCAGTCGCCACGGATGAGCACTGTCAGCAGGATCAGGCCGACGACGATGTCGAACGGGCGCAGGCTGCCGACGGTCCAGATGTAGCGCCAGGTGGTGTTATCGGCCAGCGGCGCATTCAGGCTGTGAAACAGCCACTCGTCGAAAGTCAGGCACAGGATCTGGCCAATGGGCCATAACCAGAAACACAGTAGAGCGATGGGAAGCAGCGTACAGGCTGCCAATGGCCCCAAAGACCACCTTGCTTGGAACAGTGGTCGATTGTCCATAAAATACCTCTATTGCAAACAGGAATCGGAGCGCCTTGTGAGCGCTCTGTCACGGGTTCTCGCAGGTTTCCGATAACCCTTGTAACCATTTTGTCATCATTTTTAGATAGCCAAAACCTATGAGCGATTTGCCTGATACCGATTTCACCCAACGTTTCATCTTCGACGAGCGCGATGTGCGCGGCGAGTGGGTGTCTCTGGATGACAGCTACGCCGCAGTATTGGCGCGCCATGAGTACCCACAGCCGGTCAAGGCATTGCTCGGCGAACTGATGGCCGCCACCGCCTTGCTGGTCGGCGCGATGAAGTTCGATGGCTTGCTGATTTTGCAGGCGCGCTCGGCGGGGCCGATTCCGCTGCTGATGGTGGAATGCTCCAGTGATCGCGAAATTCGCGGCATGGCCCGCTACGAAGCGGAGCAGATCCCGGCGGATGCCAGCCTGTCGCAACTGATGCCCGACGGCCACCTGACCCTGACCATCGACCCGGTCAAGGGCCAGCGCTACCAGGGTACCGTCGACCTCGATGGCGCCAACCTGTCGGAATGCTTCACCAACTACTTCATTCAGTCGCAGCAGTTGAATACGCGCTTCTGGCTCAACGCCGAAGGCGGCAAGGCCCGTGGCTTGTTGCTGCAGCAGCTGCCGCGTGATCGCCAGCCGGATGATGAAGAGCGTGAGGACAGCTGGCAGCACGTGGTGGCCCTGGCCAAGACCCTCAAGCCCGAAGAGTGGGCCGAAGGCAACGAAACCCTGTTGCACCGCCTGTACCACGAAGATGCCGTGCGCCTGTTCGATATCCAGCCGCTGCGCTTCAATTGCAGCTGTTCGCGCGAGCGTTCCGGCAATGCGTTGGTCAGCCTGGGCGAGCACGATGCCAAGGCGCTGGTAGAAGAGTGCGGCGGGACGGTGGAGATCGATTGCCAGTTCTGCAACGAGCGCTATTTCTTCGATGCCAGCGATGTGGCGCAACTGTTTGCTGGTGGCGGCACTGACGTGGCCTCAGAAACTCGCCACTGAAACGGTTAATCACAGGACAATCTCCTGTCGAATTGCGCAAAAGCGCAGTTCTGACAGGAGGGGCCTACTTTTTTTGGGCGTTTCTGGCATAATCCGGCCACTTTTTTCGCTGTAGTAGTTTTTTCAAGACAACTACAAAACGTTTGGAGCACTCGGCCTCGGGCCGGATGGGGTATCTCATGACGCAAGCCAACAACACCGTGTACACCGACCTGAGCGTCGATGAGCTGGTAAAAGAAGCGCTGCAACGCGGTGAAGGCGTACTAGCCGATACTGGCGCACTGGTCGTAGAGACCGGTCACCGTACTGGCCGTTCGCCGGCTGACCGTTTCATCGTCGAAGAACCTTCCACCCAGGACGCCATTTCCTGGGGCCCGATCAACCGCAAGTTCCCGGCCGACAAGTTCGATGCCCTGTGGGCTCGCGTCGAGGCGTTCAACAGCGCCCAGGATCACTTCGTTTCCTATGTTCACGTAGGGGCGGCTGCCGAGCACTACCTGCCGGTGAAGATGACCACCCAGACTGCCTGGCAGAACCTGTTCGGCCGTTGCCTGTTCATCAACCCGGAGCAGTTCAACCCGGCTGGCCGCGACCAGTGGCAGGTCCTGAACGTCGCCAACTTCGTCTGCGAGCCTGAGCGTGACGGCACCAACTCCGACGGTTGCGTGATCATCAACTTCGCCCAGAAGAAGGTGCTGATCGCTGGCATGCGTTACGCCGGTGAAATGAAGAAAGCCATGTTCTCGGTGCAGAACTTCCTGCTGCCGGCTGCCGACGTGCTGCCAATGCACTGCGCGGCCAACATCGGTGAAGAAGGTGATGTGACCCTGTTCTTCGGCCTGTCCGGCACCGGCAAGACCACCCTGTCTGCCGACGAAAGCCGTTACCTGATCGGTGACGACGAGCACGGTTGGGGCGAAGGCGTTGTCTTCAACATGGAAGGTGGCTGCTACGCCAAGTGCATCGACCTGTCCGAGAAGAACGAGCCGGTCATCTGGAAAGCCATCAAGCACGGCGCGGTGCTGGAAAACGTCGTGCTCGACGCCAACAAGCACGCCGACTACACCAATGTCAGCCTGACCCAGAACAGCCGTGCGGCCTACCCGCTGGAGCACGTTGCCAAGCGCTCCGAAGCGAACCTGGGCGGCGAGCCTAACGCAGTCATCTTCCTGACCTGCGACCTGACCGGTGTACTGCCTCCGGTTTCGATCCTGAACAACGAGCAGGCGGCCTACCACTTCCTGTCCGGCTATACCGCGTTGGTCGGTTCCACCGAAATGGGTTCGGGCGGCGGCATCAAGTCGACCTTCTCCACCTGCTTCGGCGCACCGTTCTTCCCGCGCCCGGCTGGCGAGTACGCCGAGCTGCTGATCAAGCGCATCAACGGCTTCAACTCCAAGGTTTACCTGGTCAACACCGGCTGGACCGGTGGTGGCTACGGCGTTGGCAAGCGCTTCAGCATCCCGACCACCCGTGCCGTGATCGCTGCGATCCAGAGCGGCGCGCTGGTCGGTGCCGAAACCGAGCACCTGGACATCATCAACCTGGACGTGCCGAAGGCTGTTCCGGGCGTTGAAACCGAGCTGCTCAACCCGCGCACCAACTGGGCTGACAAAGCTGCCTACGACGAGGCCGCCAAAGGCCTGGCCAAGCTGTTCATCGAAAACTTCAAGAAGTTCGAAGTTTCCGACGCCATCAAGGCCGCTGGTCCACAGCTGTAAGCTGAGCCAGCCGCAACGAGAAAGCCGCCCCCAGGGGCGGCTTTTTTGTTCCTGCAAATCAGCAAGGCCGCTCCCACAGGGGAGCGCAGGCAGCGCAAACCTGGATTTTCTGATTCACTGTCAGCATCAATTGCGAAGACAAGAGCCAGACAGATGACCGAATCCCCTCAGCGCACTGCCTTCTCCCACTTCCACACCGTCCTCACCCGCCCTTCGGACAACGACATCAACGGCCATATCGCCGGGGCTACCGTGCATGGCTTTTTCGAAACCGCCATCCAGGCATTTTTCGTCGAACAGGCCGAACTGGACCTGCGTGACGGCGAACTGGCGGCCTTCGTGGTCAGTTCGGCGGCGGACTTCTACGCACTACCGGGCTTCCCGGACGTGCTGGAGGTGGGGTTGGGAGTGACGCGCCTGGCGGGCAGCACGGTGGAGTACCGCTTGGCGCTTTACCGTCCAGGCGAATCAGAGGCGTGTGCGGCGGGCACGGTGGTGCAGGTGTTCATCGAGCGTGCCAGTGGCCGGCCTGTGGCACTGCCAGAGGCGCTTCAGGCGATCCTGTCCGGCCTTGTACTGGAACCACAGGCATAAAAAAGCCCCGCCACAAGGGGCGGGGCTTTTGCTGCCGGGGCGAGGCCCTCAGGCATCAGTCGCGCCAGTGGCGCTTGTGCTTGCGGTGGCCGTAATGGTGGCCACGGTCGTAGTGGCGACGGTCGTCGTAGCCGCGACGGTAGCGGCGATCGTCATGACGCTCGTCTTCGTCGGCCTTGTTGCCCATGTAGTTACCCAGTGCGCCACCGGCACCACCGCCGGCTGCCGCGCCAATGTAGCTACCGGTGGTGCCGCCCACCGAGCGACCTACCACGTTACCGCCTGCCGCGCCCAGTGCGCCGCCGATAGCGGCCTCACCGCGCTGGCGCTTGTCCGCGCCCAGGGCACCGCCTGCCGCGCCGCCCAGGCCGGCACCAATGGCGCCGCCGGTGCTACCGCCGATGGAGTTGCCCACCACTGAGCCCAGTACCCCACCCAATGCGCCGCCAATGCCGGCCTCGGTGGTGCCGCCTGCCATGGCAACGCCGCTGAGCAAGCTGAAAGACAACAACAGAATCGAGGAGTACTTCTTCATCAAGAGAGCCTCATAGGGATGACGAGGCGAATTTGAGGCTAAGCGGCCTGGCTGGCAACGGAAATCCGACGAGTAACACGAGTTGTACACAATTCTCTAAGTTACTGTATTTGCTGTGAAACTTTATCGATTTTCGGCTGTCTGAGACCTTTATGACAAAGCCCTGAACCCCAACGGAACAGGGCTTTTTTCGTTTTTACAGGATGCGCCCGTCGTCCCGCGCGCGCTCCAGTTTGATCGCGATGAACTTCGATGTCGGTGTGTGGCTGCCATCGCCAATGCTCTCCAGCGGCACCAGCGGGTTCACCTCGGGGTAATACGCCGCCGCCTGCCCGGCCGGGATGTCGAAAGGCAGCAAGGTAAAGCCTTGCACCCGGCGCACATGCTCATCTCCCCACAGCGAAACGATGTCGACTTTCTGCCCTGGCTGGAAGCCCAGGCGGATGATGTCGGCTTCGTTGGCGAACAGCACCTCACGTTGGCCGCGCACGCCCCGGTAGCGGTCGTCCAGGCCGTAGATGGTGGTGTTGTACTGATCGTGCGAGCGCATGGACTGCATGATCAGGTCCGGCAGTTGGCCACTGGCGCGCACGCGCTCATCGAGTAGCGAATCCGGCAGCAGGTTGGCCTTGAAGTTGGCGCGACCGGTGCTGGTCTTCCATTCGCGACTGGCGGCGCTGTTGCCCAGGTAGAAGCCACCTGGGTGTTGCAGGCGCTGGTTGAAACCGCTGAAGCCGGCGATGGTATCGCCGATCAGGTCGCGGATTCGGTCGTAGTCAGCCACCAGCCAGTGCCAGTCCACCGGTTGCTTGCCCAGGGTGGCGGCGGCGATGCCGGCAACGACTGCCGGTTCCGAGCGCATTTGCGTCGACAGCGGCTTCAGCTGGCCGTTGGAGGCATGCACCATGCTGAACGAGTCCTCCACTGTCACCGCTTGTGGCCCGTCGGCCTGCAGGTCGATGTCGGTACGGCCCAGGCACGGCAGGATCAGCGCCTGCTTGCCGTGGACCAGATGGCTGCGGTTGAGCTTGGTGCTGATGTGCACGGTCAGCTCGCAGTTGCGCAATGCCTGGGCGGTGCGCTCGGTGTCTGGCGTGGCTTGGGCGAAGTTGCCACCCAGGCCGATGAATACTTTGGCGCGGCCGTCGAGCATGGCGTGGATGGCTTCGACGGTGTTGTGGCCATTGTGCCGGGGCACGGGGAAGCCAAAGCGCTTTTCGAGGGCGTCAAGCAGGGCCACCGGCGGGCGCTCGTTGATGCCCATGGTACGGTCACCCTGCACGTTGCTGTGGCCGCGCACCGGGCACAGGCCGGCGCCTGGCGCGCCGATGTTGCCGCGCAGCATCTGCAGGTTGACGATTTCCTGGATGGTCGGCACCGAATGGCGGTGCTGGGTGATGCCCATTGCCCAACACATGATCACCCGCTTGCCACGGCAGTACATGCGCGCGGCCAGCTCGATGTCGGCCAGGGTCAGGCCGGACTGCGCCTGGATGTGTTCCCACGGCGTGGCATCCACCACAGCCAGGTACTCGTCGACGCCATGGCCATGCTCGGCAATGAAGGCATGGTCGAACACGGCCGGCTCGCCTTTGGCCTGGGCTTCGCGTTCCCATTGCAGGACGACCTTGGCCATGCCGCGCAGCATCGCCATGTCGCCGCCCAGCGCCGGGCGGAAGAACGCGGTGTTGGTTGGCCGGTCACTGTTGGTCAGCATCTCCAGCGGGTTCTGCGGGTGCTGGAAGCGCTCCAGGCCACGTTCCTTGAGCGGGTTTACGCACACCACCTGGGCGCCACGTTTCACCGCATCACGCAGCGGGTCGAGCATGCGAGGGTGGTTGGTACCGGGGTTCTGGCCCCAGACAAAGATCGCATCGGCATGCTCGAAGTCGTCGAAGGTGACGGTGCCCTTGCCAACCCCGACGCTTTGCCCCAGGGCCACGCCGCTGGCCTCGTGGCACATGTTCGAGCAGTCGGGGAAGTTGTTGGTGCCGTAAGCGCGCACGAACAGTTGGTACAGGTACGCCGCTTCGTTGCTGGCGCGCCCCGAGGTATAGAATTCGGCCTGGTCCGGGTTGGCCAGCTTGTTCAGCTCGCGGGCGATCAGGGCGAATGCGGCCTCCCAGCGGATAGGCAGGTAGCGGTCGCTGGGTGCGTCGTAGACCATCGGCTCGGTCAGGCGCCCCTGGTATTCCAGCCAGTAATCGCTCTGCTGCAGCAACGAGGTGACACTGTATCGGGCGAAGAAGGCCGCATCGACACGGCGCTTGGTCGCCTCCCAGTTCACCGCCTTGGCGCCGTTCTCGCAGAACTTGACCATGCCGTTTTCCGGCGAGTCGCCCCAGGCGCAGCCGGGGCAGTCGAAACCGCCGTTCTGGTTGGTTTTGAGCAGGGCGCGAATGTTCTTCAGTGCGTTATCGCTGCCGACCCAGGCCTTGGCCACGCTGCGCAGTGCGCCCCAGCCACCGGCGGGGCCGTGGTAGGGCTTGTAGCGAGGGGTAGAGGCTGGGGCGTTGTCCGGAAGGTGCTGGTACGAGGTCACGGCTGTTACGACTCCGCCGCTGGGCTGTAGACCCGCGGTGCGCTGTGCTTGGGCAAATGGATGAGGTTGAGGTTGTGCTTGCGTGCCCATTGCAGGGCAAGGCCAGTGGGCGCCGACAGGCTGACCAGGGTCTGGATACCGGCGCGCAGCACCTTCTGGATCAGCTCCAGGCTGCAGCGGCTGGTGACGATGGCCAGGCCGCCCTGGCTGTCGATGCCTTGGCGCAGCAAGGCGCCGATCAGCTTGTCGAGGGCGTTGTGCCGACCAATGTCTTCACGGCCGAGCAGCAATTCGCCATGGCGGTCCATGAACAGTGCCGCATGTACGGCGCCGCAGTGCTGGCCCAGAGGCTGGAAGGCATCGATGCGCTCGCGCAGGCCGGCCAGCCACTGGGCCGGCGGCAGGGGGGCACCCGGCAGCACGGCCAGTTCCGGCAGCGCCTGCTCCAGGGCTTCGACCCCACACAGGCCACAACCACTGGTGCCGGCCAGCTGGCGGCGCTGGTTCTTCAGGTTCCAGAATGCCCGGCTGGAAATTTCCAGGTCGGCATACATCGCCGAGCCGCTGCCCGAGAGCTTGAGGTCGTAGATTTCTGCGGTGCCTTCGACAATCCCGCTGCCGACGCTGAAGCCCACGGCGAAATCTTCCAAATCGGTGGGGCTGACCAGCATCACCGCCTGGTTGAGGCCGTTATAGACGATGGCCAGGGCCACTTCCTCGGCCAGTGGGGTGCTGTCGCGTTTGGCGTCGCTGAGCTGGACGTAATCGTATCTGTTGCTGGCGGCGGGCATGGACAAGGGCGATGAGGCCGCGCAGACCGGAGGCTTGCTGTTCATCGGGGCGCTGAATACCGGCGGCTTTCTGATTGCACAAGCCTAGGCTTGCGTGCCAGTGGCGTCTAATCGCTAGGCTCTATGCCTTGATAGACCGCGTCGATTGGCCGCATGGGGCGAGAGTGGCAAAGCTGGCCTAGACTCCTGTGTCCGAGGTTTCGTCAACAAGGAGAGCGCAATGAGCCTGTTCAGTTTCGTGAAGGAAGCCGGCGAGAAGTTGATCGACCTGCTGACCCCTGGCAACGCCAATGCCGAAGAGCAGCTTAAGAAACACGTGGAAAGTGTCGGCCTGGGCAACCCGAACATCACCGCCACTGTAGAGGGAGACAAGATCATCCTCAAGGGAGAAGTGGCCAGCCAGGAAGAGAAGGAGAAGATCATTCTCGCAGCCGGCAACATCAATGGTGTGGCCAGTGTCGATGACCAGATCACCGTGACCGGGCCGGTGGTGAAGGCGGCCAGGTTTGTTACGGTGAAGAAGGGCGACACGCTGTCGGCCATCTCTGTGGTGGTTTATGGCAATGCCAACCAGTACAACAAAATCTTTGAGGCCAACAAGCCGATGCTCACGCACCCGGACAAGATTTATCCGGGGCAGGTGCTGCGTATTCCTGACTGATCTCTAAAGCCTGTAGCGGCCTCTTCGCGGGCGCGCCCGCGAATGGGGCCTCACAGGCCTACCAATAACTCCCGATAATCCTCGACCGCTGCAAATTCCTCGGTATCACGCGGCTGCGCCTTGCTATCGGGCTGCCGCACCGCCAGCAGGTGCCCCACACCAAAGCGCCGCGCACTGCGCAGAATCGCCAGCGTGTCATCGATGAACAGGCTGCGCCCCGGTTCGAAGCCGATATCCGCCTGCAAGGCATCCCAGAACTGCGGGCTTTCCTTCGGGTAGCCATAGTCGTGGGAGCTGATCAGCCGCTCGAAGTACGGCGCCAGTTCTACACGCTCCAGCTTCAGCGACAGTGAATCATGGTGGGCATTGGTGATCATCACCACGCGCTTGCCCGCCTGGCGAATCGCAGCCAGGAAGGTATCGGCATCCGGGCGCAGGGCAATTAGGTCGGCAATTTCCCGCTTCAGCTCGCGAATGGGCAGGCGCAGCTCGCGGCTCCAGAAATCCAGGCAATACCAGTTCAAGGTGCCGGCATTGCGTTCGAACAGCGGTTGCAGCTCCATTTCCGCCATGGCGCGGCTTACCCCGTGCAGCTCGGCATAGCGCTGGGGCAGGTGGTCCAGCCAGAAGCGGTTGTCGTAATGCAGGTCGAGCAGGGTGCCGTCCATGTCCAGCAGGACGGTATCGATGGCGGACCAGGGAAGAACAGGCATGGGAAACTCTCGATCAGTCGGCAAGCCACGGTATAGTAACCCGTTCACGCCAAGGAGCCGCCCCATGCGCCAGAAACCCACCGTACTCAGCCGCGAAATCGTCGCCAGTAGCCGCCTGTTTCGCGTCGAAGCCGTGCAATTGCGCTTCAGCAATGGCAACGAGCGCACCTACGAGCGCCTGGTCGGCCGGGGGAATGGCTACGGTGCGGTGATGATCGTGGCCATGCTCGACGCCGAGCATGCCGTGCTGGTGGAAGAATACTGCGGCGGCACCGATGAATATGAGTTGTCGTTGCCCAAGGGCTTGATCGAGCCTGGCGAAGACGTGCTGGCGGCCGCCGACCGGGAGCTCAAGGAAGAAGCCGGTTTTGGCGCACGCCAGCTGGAGCACCTGACCGAGCTGTCGTTGTCGCCGGGCTACATGAGCCAGAAGATCCAGGTGGTGCTGGCCAGCGAGCTGTATGAAGAGCGCCTGGAAGGCGACGAGCCGGAGCCGATGCGGGTCGACAAGGTCAACCTGCGTGAGCTTTCGGCCTTGGCCATGCACCCGCAGTTCACCGAGGGGCGCGCCCTGGCGGCGCTTTACCTGGCCCGTGACCTGTTGATTCAGCGGGGTTTGCTGGAGCTATGAACGACCTGCAACTGATGCACGAAGTGGTCAAGCTGGCACTGACGGCAGGCGAGGCGATCCTGCCGTTCTGGCGCGCCGATGTGGCGGTGACCAACAAGGCCGACGATTCGCCGGTTACCGTTGCCGACCTGGCGGCGCACCGGGTGATTGCCGATGGCCTGTTGGCGCTGGCGCCGCACATACCGGTGCTGTCCGAAGAGGATTGCAATATTCCCCTGGCCGAGCGTCAGGGCTGGGGCCGCTGGTGGCTGGTCGACCCGCTGGATGGCACCAAGGAATTCATCGCCGGCAGCGAAGAGTTCACGGTCAACATCGCCCTGATCGAAAACGGCCAGGTGGTGTTCGGCGTGGTGTCGATGCCGACCAACGGGCGCTGCTATTTCGGTGGTCGCGGCCTGGGTGCCTGGCGGGCCGACGCGGGTGAGGCTGCCAAGGCGATTCAGGTGCGTAACGCGCCTCCTGCAGGTGAGTGTTTCACCGTGGTTGCCAGCCGCCGGCACTCCAGCCCGGAGCAGGAAGCGCTGCTGGCCGGGCTGGGTGCTGCGGTGGGGGAGCTGGAACTGGCCAACGTTGGCAGCTCGTTGAAGTTCTGCCTGTTGGCTGAGGGTAGCGCCGATTGCTATCCGCGCCTGGCGCCGACTTCGCAGTGGGACACTGCGGCGGCGCAGGGTGTGGTGGAAGGGGCCGGGGGCGAGGTCATCGGGCTGGATGGGTTGCCGTTCCGGTATCCACCGCGCGAGTCGTTGCTTAACCCGTATTTCCTGGCGTTGCCGGCAAATGCTGCCTGGCGCCAGGCGTTCCTTAACCTGATCTGACGGGGTTTTGCTGTGGGAGCCTTTGGATTTTGCGCAAGGCTGTTGGGCTAGCGGTGCAGAACGTACTGGCCGCTGAAGGTAACGGCAGGCTCGTCACTACCGGCATTGCTTACCGTGGTCTCCAGCGTCAACCGCGCCCGCCCGCGCCGTTGGTACATGTTCAGGAATCGCTCCCAGGTCTTCTCGTCCGGCGCTGCACAACGCGCCACCGCCGTGCCGGTAACTGGCAGTGGATAACTGATCTGCCCCTCCTGAATGACGATATGCCCGTCATCGATCCCCAGCGCTCGCAGGCGCAGGTGCAACCAGCCCCACCCCACCAGCACCGCTGCGCAGTACAGGCTGCCGCCGAACATGGTGCTTTTGTGATTGACGTTGGCCGCCAGCGGCAGCTGCAGGCGCAGGGTGTGCTGCTGCCAATCGATCACTTCCAGGCCCATTTCGCGGGTCAGGGGGATGTCGCTGTGCAGTACGGACTGCAGATACTGGCTATCGGTGCTCATTAACGGTTGTCCTCTTGTTCGTCATGCCCGCCACTGCCTCCGTCGAAGTTCAAGCCATGCTTGCGCAGTTTGTCGTGCAGGGTTTTGCGGGGGATGCCCAGCGCCTCGGCCAAGCTGCGCATGGAGCTGTGTGGCTGGGCCAGTTCGGCAGCGATCAGCGAGCGTTCGAACTGCTCCACCTGCTCGCTGAGGTTGCCGCTCAGCAATGGTGCTGCGGGTGCTGCTGCCGGAGGTGCCTGGCCATCCAGGGCCAGTTCCAGGCCAAGGGCGAAGCGCTCGGCGGCGTTCTGCAGTTCGCGCACATTACCCGGCCAGTCGTGACGCAGCAGCAGGGCTCGTTGTGCTGGCTGCAGCGCGTGCGGTGACAGGCCATGCCGCTGGCTGGCGGCATCGGCGAAATGCTGGAACAACACCAGAATGTCATCGCCGCGTTCGCGCAGCGGCGGAATACGCAGCGGTGCGACGTTAAGGCGGTAATACAAGTCGGCGCGGAAGCGCCCCTGGTCTGCGGCCTGACGCAGGTCTTCCTTGGTGGCAGCGATGATGCGGATATCCAGCGGGATAAGCTGGTTGCCGCCCAGGCGTTCGACCACCCGCTCTTGCAGCATGCGCAGCAGTTTCACCTGAACATCCAGGCTCATGCTCTCGATTTCATCGAGAAACAGCGTGCCGCCGTTGGCAAATTCGAACTTGCCGATGCGCCGCTTCTGCGCGCCGGTGAACGCGCCGGGCTCATGGCCGAACAGCTCGCTTTCGACCACCGACTCGGCCAGTGCCCCCGCGTTGATCGCCACGAACGGGCCGTCGCGGCGGCTGGAAAGGTCGTGCAGGGCACGGGCCACCACCTCTTTGCCTGCGCCGGTTTCGCCCAAAATCAGCACATCGGCACGGGTGCCGGCCAAGGCGCCGATTTGCTCGCGCAGGCGCTGCATGGCCGGTGAATGGCCCACCAGGCGGGTGGCCAGCTGCTGACGGTCGCTTAGCGCCAGGCGCAGGCTGCGGTTGTCCAGCACCAGGCGGCGCAGGGCCAGGGCGCGGCGCACGCTGTCGAGCAGGGCGTCCGTGGCAAACGGCTTTTCCAGGAAGTCATAAGCCCCGGCGCGCATTGCCTGCACTGCCAGCGGCACATCGCCATGGCCGGTAATCAGCAGCACCGGTAGCTCGCTGTCGCGGCTGTGCAGTTGTTCCAGCAACTGCAAGCCATCGATACCGGGCATGCGGATGTCGCTGACCACCACGCCCGGCCAGTCGGCCTCGATTCGCTCGGCCAGGCCTTGGGCATCGGCCAAGGCGACTACCTTGAGCCCTGCCAGGTCCAGGGTCTGGCTCAAGGCCTGGCGCAGGTGGGGGTCATCGTCGACCAGGATGACCTGGGCTCGGCTGTCGATCAGTGTCTCGGTGGTCATGCCGAGGGGTCCTCCGAATTGGGCAAAGTAGCGCCAGGCGCGGCCACACGCAGCTGCAGGGTCAGCAGTGCGCCACCTTCCGGGTGGTTGGCCAGCAGCAGTTCACCGCCCAGGGCGCGCATCAGGCTTTCGCAGATGGCCAGGCCAAGGCCCAAGCCCTGGGTACGGGTCTTGGTGGTGAAGAACGGCTCCTTGGCGTGCTCCAGGGCCTGGCGGCTGAAACCGGGGCCGTTGTCGCGGATGTACAGGTAGACGCAGCCATCACGTTGCTCGGCACTTAGCCACAAACGGCGCGGGTTGGCCTTTTCGGTCAGGGCATCGAGGGCATTGGCCAGCAGGTTGCCCAGCACCTGGCGCAGTCGGGTTTCACCGGCCTGTACCCACAAAGTGGCTTCAGGCAGGTCGCGGATCAGCTCTACGGCCATTGCCCGGCGGCGTTTGGCCAGCAGCGCCAGGGCATCGTCCAGGGCCGGCTGCAGGGCCACGCTTTCCGGGGCGTGGCGGTCGCGGCGGGCGAAGGCGCGCAGGTGGGCGATGATCGAGGCCATGCGCCCGGTCAGCTCGCCGATCAGCTTGAGGTTGCCGCGTGCGTCTTCGGTGCGTTGGTGGTCGAGTAGGATCTCGGCGTTTTCCGCGTAGCTGCGAATGGCCGCCAGCGGCTGGTTCAGCTCATGGCTGATGCTGGCCGACATGGTGCCCAGTACCGACAGCTTGCCGGCCTGCACCAGTTCGTCCTGGGCGCGCACGGCTTCCTGCTGAGCGTTCTCGCGTTCCAGCACGGCGCTTTTCAGGCGGGTGTTCAGGCCTTCGAGGTCGGCGGTACGTTCGGCTACACGTTTTTCCAGCTCTTGGCGGCCACGGGCCTCGAAGTCGATGCGGTCGATGTAATGGCGCCGCCGCTGCATCACCAGCCCGGCCAGCAGCATTACCACCAGCAAGGTGCCGGCGCCGATTGCCATCACCGTCTGTACCGAGCGGTCGACCAGTGTGCGTGGGGCAAGGATGCTCACTTGCCAGCCGGTTTCCTTGATGTCGCGGGTTTGGGAGATCCAGGCGTCCGGGCTGAGTACCAGCGGTTGCGGGGCCTGGGTCGGGTAGGGCTGGATGGCGATGATGGCCTGGCGCTCGGCCTCGCTCAGCACACGGGTGGCACGGAAGCGCCAGTCGGGCCGCGAGGTGAGGATGACCACGCCATTGTGATCGGTCAGCAACAACTGCTCAGGGGTACGACCCCACAGGGTTTCGGTGTGATCCAGGTCGACCTTGACCACCAGCACGCCCACGGTCCGCTCACGGTCCCGTACTGCTGCGGCGAAAAAGTAGCCGCGTTTGGCCGACGTGGTGCCCTGGCCGAAGAAACGGCCCAGATGCCCGGCCATGGCCTCGTTGAAGTAGGGACGGAAGGCGAAATTGCGGCCGACGAAGCTGTCGTGCTTGTCCCAATTGGAGGCGGCCAGGGTGTTGCCGCTGACGTCCATCAGGTACATCACCTCGGCACCGGTCTGCTGGACAATGTCTTTGAGCAGGCGGTTGGCGTTGGTCACCGCTTCCAGGCGGAACGGGTCGGCCAACACGCCACGCAATGCCGGCAGGTCGCCGAGGATTTGCGGGAGGGTCTCGTAGCGGTGCAGGGTGCCGAGCAGGTTGGCGACATACAGGTCGAGGGTCTGGCGGTTCTGCGAGGCCAGCTCTTGCTGGTAGTAGCGTTCGGCCAGATGGTGCAGTGGCCACAGTAACGGTGCCAGGCACAGGGCCAGCAAGGCCAGGCTGCGCCAGCGGGGACGGCGTGGGGGCGTGGGTTTTGCGATCATCACGTATAGGCGCCAGAAAAGTCTGGCGCAATTATGCGCTAGTTAAGGGAGCAGTTCCGCCTCTGCCAGTGGCAGGCCGACCTTGTCCTTGTCCGACAGTACCGGTGGCTGCCGTAGCCCCCAGTCGATGCCCAGTTGTGGGTCGTCCCAGCGGATGCAGCGGTCGGCGCCGGGGTTGTAGTAGTCGGTGGTCTTGTAGAGGAATTCGGCCGATTCGCTCATCACCGCAAAACCGTGGGCAAAACCGGGTGGAATCCACAGTTGGCGGTGGTTGTCGGCCGACAGGTGCACGGCAACCCATTGGCCAAAGGTTGGCGAGCTTTTGCGCACATCCACGGCAATATCGCGGATCTCGCCATGCACCACGCGCACCAGTTTGCCCTGGGTGTTTGCCACCTGGTAGTGCAGCCCACGCAGCACGCCCTTGATGGAGCGCGAGTGGTTGTCCTGGACGAATTCCACGTTCACGCCGGTTTGCCGTGCGAACTCACGGGCGTTGAATGCCTCGAAGAAAAAACCACGGCTGTCACCGAACACTTTCGGTTCGATGATCAGTACTTCAGGGATTGCGGTAGGGATGATGTTCATAGCGGCTCGCTGGCCCGTTGCTCACGTATTGACCCTAGTCGTACTTGTCGGAATTTTCCGTGTGTAGCTGCAACAGGATGCATAAGGTGTGGCTATGGTAGACGGCAGGCTGCTCCTTTCACCAGGCTAAGGTTAGCTTGTGCCGATTGTTATCGATTTAAATGCGCCGAACGGCCCCGTAATTTCTACCGGATCGGCTTTAAATATCGATATATATCGGTTATAAATTGGCAAACGCCCCAGCGCACTCCGGCTCAGGGCCATCACAGAGGTCACCCATGAAAACCCTCAATTCCACACCCCGTGCCGATGGTTTCCACATGCCCGCCGAGTGGGCCCCGCAGACCCAGGTGTGGATGGTCTGGCCAGAGCGCCCGGACAACTGGCGCCTCGGCGGCAAGCCGGCGCAGGCCGCCCACGTAACCCTGGCCAAGGCCATTGCCCGCTTCGAGCCTGTCACCGTCGCGGCCTCCGCCGGCCAGTACGAAAATGCCCGTCGCCAGCTCGACCAGCCGAACATTCGTGTGGTCGAAATCAGCAACGACGACGCCTGGGTGCGTGACACCGGCCCAACCTTCGTCATCAACGACCATGGCGAAGTGCGCGGTGTGGATTGGGGCTTCAATGCCTGGGGCGGCTTCGATGGCGGCCTGTACGCGCCGTGGAACCGCGACGAGGAACTGGCCGCCAAGGTGCTGGAAATGGAGCGCTGCCAGCGCTACCAGACCGAAGGCTTCGTGCTTGAAGGTGGCTCGATCCACGTGGACGGTGAAGGCACCGTGATCACCACCGAGGAATGCCTGCTCAATCGCAACCGCAACCCGCACATGAACCGCGAGCAGATCGAAGCGGTGCTGCGCGATCAGCTGGCGGTGGACACCGTGGTTTGGTTGCCGGATGGCTTGTTCAACGACGAAACCGACGGCCATGTGGACAACTTCTGCTGTTACGTGCGCCCGGGCGAAGTGTTACTGGCCTGGACCGATGATTCCAACGACCCCAACTATGCGCGCTGCCACGCGGCCATGGAGGTGTTGAAGAACACTCGCGACGCCAAGGGCCGTGAGTTCATCGTGCACAAGATGCCGATTCCGGGCCCACTGTTCGCCACCGCCGAAGAGTGCGCCGGTGTCGACCAGGTGGCCGGCAGCCAGGAGCGTGACCCGTCGGTGCGCCTGGCCGGTTCGTACGTGAACTTCCTGATCGTCAACGGTGGCATCATCGCGCCAAGCTTCGACGACCCTGCAGACGCCGAAGCTAGAGCGATCCTGGCGAAGATCTTCCCCGACCATGAGGTGGTGATGATCCCGGGCCGCGAGTTGCTCTTGGGTGGCGGCAATATCCACTGCCTGACCCAGCAGCAGCCGGCGCCGGTCAAGCGCTGAGCGTGAAGTGAATGAAGAGGCCCGTCGTGTGACGGGCCTTTTTTTTGGGGCGACGTCCGGGGCCTGGACTGGCATATGTTTTGTATTGTTTTTCAAATAGATAGCTTGGCCAGGCCGGGGTATCTGATCTGTAACAATACTTACGTAAATTAGCCGCTCACGGGCCAGGGAGTACGTGTGGACATGAACGTAGCAAGTGAGTCGGCTTTGCGCCCATCGGCAGTGAATCACCAATCGCTCAGGGTTGTGGCGAAGTGGTTGAAACACCATGGAAGCATCAGGGTCAGGACGACCGACCCACGACGTCTGCTTGCCGGGCGATACCCCCAGGGGCTGATCAGCGAAGCAGAAATGCAGGCGCTGATGGCGGTGTGGCACTGATCGAATCGGTTCTACCTGCACCGGCCTCTTCGCGGACATGCCCGCGAAGAGGCCGGTGCAGTCAACCAAGATCAGAAGCTGTAGCTACCCGTCACCACCAGGCTACGCGGGTCCCCTACCTGAATCTGCGCCGCACTGGTCGCTGAGCTGTAGTAGGTCTTGTCGGCAATGTTGCTCAGCGCCGCCCGTGCATCCCAGTCATGGGTGCGGTACCCCGCCAATGCATCCCAACGGCCATACCCCGGCAATACCGTGGTGTTCTGGTTGTCCGCATAACGTTCACCCACCAACGTCAGGCCGGTTTCAGCGTACCAGCCCAGCTCTGGCTTCCAGGTCACGAACAAGCTGCCGTTGCGCTTGGCCACGTCATTGATGCGGTTGCCTTCCTGGCCGTTGTTGTCCTTGACGATGATGGCGTCCTGCAGGCCGATGCCGCCGCGTACATACCAGTTGCCAACGATATTGCCGGTGGCGGTCAGCTCGATGCCGCGCGAACGCTGCAGGCCGCTGAGCAAAATGTTTTCCGGGATCAGCGGGTCGCGGGTGCGGCGGTTGTACAGCTCCAGCTCGTAAATGGCCAAGGTGGTGGTCAGGCGCTGGTCGAGCCAGTCGCTCTTCACGCCGATTTCCTTTTGACGGGTTTCTTCCGGCTTGGCGTCGTTGCCGTTGCCCGGCGCATCTGGAGTGATGCCGATCAGGCCGCCGCCCACCGGCGAAAAGGTCTTGCTCCACGAAGCGTAGAACGAATGGTCGCGCCACGGCGTGTAGACCACGCCCAGGCGCGGGCTGGTGCTGTTGCTGTCCTGTGGTTCGCGCACGCCATCCTTGTTGGTGGTTTGCACGTCGAATTGGTCGAAGCGTACCCCAGCAAGGATCTGCCACTGATCGTTCAGGCGGATCTGGTCCTGCAGGTAAAGGCCACGGCTATCGACCACGGTGTGGTTGTCACTCGACACCGTCATAGGGCCATTGTGCTGCTGGCTGCGGTCGGGGTTGTTCAGGTCCAGGCCTGGAACCGCCTGGCCACCCTTCGCAACAGGCAAGGCGGTGTACAGCAGAGGGTCACGTCGCTGGTTACCGAACTCCAGGCCTACAAGCAGCTTGTGTTCCAACCCCAGGGTGTCGAAGTCGCCCTCGGCCTCCAGGTTATTGAACAGGTTGCGGGTGTTGAGGTCCTGCTGCCAACGCTGGCGGGTCACGGTGTTGGTGCCGGCGTTGTAGCCGACGACATAGGTGTTGTCGAACTCACTGTCGAGCTTGAACAGGCCCAGGGTATGGCGCAGCTGCCAGGTTTCGTTCAGCTGGTAGTTCAGGCGTGAGCGCAGGGACTGGGCGTGATCATCGATATAGTCGCGCGGGTCACCGTAGGTGGTGCCGCGGCTCACGTCGGCCGGGCGGCCGTTGACCCCGGGGATACCCCGGTCGGGTGTGCGGTTGTAACGGCTGTATTCGTATTGCACCAGCCAGTTCAGGTCGGGGTTGATCTGCCAGCTGATCGACGGGGCGAACAGTTGGCGGCTGCCGTGAACACCATCGCGGAAGCTGTTGTTGTCCTGGTTGCCCATGTTCAGGCGCAGGCTGACGGTGTCGCTGGGGTCGGCGCTGAGGTCGGCATACAGGCTGCGCAGGTCTTCACTGCCGGCCTGCGCTTCGAGGGTCGAGCGTCGGCCCGGCTCCGGTGCCTTGCTGACCCGGTTGACGATACCGCCCTGGCTGCCACGGCCGTATAGCACCGCCGCAGGCCCCTTCAGCACCTCGACGCGTTCGATGTTGTGCAGGTCGCGGATGTACTGGCTGTCGTCACGAACGCCGTCCAGGTAAAAGTCGTTGCTGGCCTCGAAGCCGCGGATGCGCACGCTGTCGAAGCGGGTATCGGCGCCGCTGCTGACGTTGGGGATGCCCTCCAGCGCCTTGCCCAAGGTGTTGCTGCCGTAATCCAGCACGTTGACGGTCTTCACCGTGTCGATGGCCTGGGGGACATAGCGCACCGGCGTCGAGGTGCGGGTGGCGGTGCTTACCTCCTTGACCCGTGGGTTGTCCTTCTCGCGCTCGCTGTCGGCGGTAATCGACGACTCTGGCAGCGTGGTGGTGGCGGCAGTCGCCAGGTCGACGCTGAACAGCAGCGACAGGCCAAGCGTCAGGGGTGAAAGGCGGCAGGGTACAAGCATGGGCACATCCGGACCGGGCAGGTGAAAAGAAAGGCGCGAATGGTAATGCTTGCTATTTACTCTTGCTTGGGTATTTGTAAAGGCTTGTCTTTACATATGTGTCTGTTTGTAACATCCCTGATCGCAGCGACTTTGCCTGTTGGGGCAACCTTGTGCTGTGAAAACGGCTCCACGGGAAGTTGTCCGTGCGATCAAAAGGCTTTTTCCCACACAAGATAAAATGCCCGCTGATAGCGCAAACCTGTATGGAAATGCACCAGGCTCACCGGTGATTTTGGTTATATCAACCTGCATTTCACGATTTTTTGACATTTGTAATCGCACACGGCTAGGATTCGGCCAACGCCTGCTGGCCATGATCTTGGCCAAGCTGCTGCCAAGGGCCGCCGTGTATTACCGGTTGGCCCGCCCGGCTGGATCCGCATAGCGTCGAACCTACGAAGGGGCGTTGGTTCCTGGCGTCATATTGCAGAGCGTTTTTGATTAAGAAATAAGGAAAACAACATGTTGAAAACCAGGATCAGCCTGGTCGCCTTGGCGATGATCGCCGCGACCCAGGCACAGGCCAATGAACAGGCCGACAGCAAGGGCTTCATCGAGGACAGCCACGCCAACGTCCTCCTGCGCAACGCCTACATCAACCGTGACAAGAAGCACGGCACCGACGACCAGATCGAATGGGGCCAGGCGTTCATCGCCAACTTCTCCTCCGGCTTCACCCAAGGCACCGTCGGCGTCGGTGTCGACGCATTTGGCCTGTACGCGGTGCGCCTCGATGGCGGCAAAGGCCACAACGGTGGCGGCGGCGTCGACTTCTTCAAACCGCACGAAACCACCAACGCCGAAGGCAACGCCAGCTCGCCGCACAACCTGGCCCGTGGTGGTGCTGCAGTGAAATTCCGCATCTCCAACACCGTGTTGAAGTACGGTGACCAGATGCCAGCACTGCCTGTGCTGCAGTACGACGATGCACGTCTGCTGCCAGAAAGCTTCACCGGTACCCTGATCACTTCCAAAGAAATCCAGGGCCTGGAACTGAACGCCGGTCGTTTCACCCAGGAAGCGCGCAAGAGCGCAGAGGGGCGTGATAGCGGTGGCCTGAAGTCGATCAACGTCTTCGGTGGTAGCTACAAGTTCACCGACAACTTCACCGCTTCGCTGTACACCGCCGACAACGAAGACGTGATGAAGAAGCACTACCTGGGCTTGAACTACGTCTTCCCGATCGCCAGCGACCAGTCCCTGACCCTGGACTTCAACGGCTACAAGTCGGACATCGACCACAAGTACGTACAAGCCGCTGGCCTGAACGGCGACTCCAACACCATCTGGAGCCTGGCCGCCACCTACGCGTACGGTGCCCACTCGTTCACCCTCGCTCACCAGCGCAGCACCGGCAGCACTGGCTACAACTACGGCTTCTACCAGAACGCCGGTGGCGTGGGTGACGGTGGTTCGACCATCTACCTGGCCAACTCGTACTGGTCCGACTTCAATGCCGAAGACGAGCGCTCCTGGCAGCTGGGCTACGGCCTGGACTTCGGTGCCTACGGCATTCCGGGCCTGACCTACAAGCTGGCCTACGTGGTGGGTGACAACATCAACACCCGCAACGTTGCCAACCCGCAGGGCTTTGGCGAAGGTAAAGAGCGCGAGATCTTCAACCAGATCCGTTACGTGGTGCAGGACGGCCCGGCCAAGGACCTGTCCATCAAGCTGCGTAGCTCGTTCGTGCGTACCAACAACGCCGTGCAGCAGAACGGTTACAACGACGACGGCAACGAAGTCCGCGTATTCGTCGAGTACCCGATCAGCATCTTCTGATGCTGATGTGATGTACCCAACAGCCCTGGCCTATGCCGGGGCTGTTTCTTTTCGGCGCAAGGTTACTGCCGGAGCCGGTGTTGCATCTGCGGTTTCCGGTGCAAAACTGTCGCTACGCGCCATCCGCCACATCCGTGCATAAAACTCGCTTTCGATCGAGCCGCTGAGCAATTCGCCCGGCTTGAGGAAGGTGTGCAAGTCTGAAAACAACCCGATCTCGCTGGGGCTGATACGCCGTGCCAGGTGCTTGGGCTTGAGCTCCGAAGGGTGCTCCAGGCCCGCGGCAGCCAGCATCTCGGCCAGGGTGTGCAGGGTGTTGCGGTGGAAGCTGGCCACCCGCTCGGCCTTGTCCGGCACTACCAGGGCGCGCTGGCGCAGTGGGTCTTGCGTGGCCACGCCGGTCGGGCACTTGTTGGTATGGCAGCTTTGCGACTGAATGCAGCCAATGGCGAACATGAAGCCGCGTGCCGAGTTGACCCAGTCAGCGCCGATGGCCAACACGCTGGCAATGTCGAAGGCGCTGACGATCTTGCCTGCTGCGCCGATGCGAATGCTCGAGCGCAGGTTCAGGCCAACCAGGGTGTTGTGCACGAACATCAGGCCTTCGCGCATCGGCACGCCCATGTTGTCGCTGAATTCGCGTGGTGCCGCGCCGGTACCGCCTTCCTTGCCATCGACGACGATGAAGTCCGGGGTGATGCCGGTGGCGAGCATGGCCTTGGCAATGCCCATGAACTCCCACGGGTGGCCCAGGCAGAACTTGAAGCCTACAGGTTTGCCGCCTGACAGCTTGCGCAGGCTGGCCACGAACTGCAGCAACTCGACTGGTGTGCGGAAGGCGCTGTGCGCTGCCGGCGAGATGCAGTCCTCGCCTGCGCGCACGCCGCGGGTCTGGGCAATTTCAGGGCTGACCTTGTGCCCCGGCAAAATGCCGCCGTGGCCTGGTTTGGCGCCTTGGCTGAGCTTGATTTCGATCATCTTCACTTGTGGCGACTTGGCCTGTTCGGCAAAGCGCTGTGGGTCGAAGCGACCGTCCTCGGTGCGGCAGCCGAAGTAGCCGCTGCCGATTTCCCAGATCAGGTCGCCGCCGTGTTCACGGTGATACGGGCTGATGCTGCCTTCGCCGGTGTCATGGGCAAACCGGCCCATGCGTGCGCCGCGGTTGAGCGCGGCGATGGCGTTGGCACTGAGGGCACCGAAGCTCATGGCCGAAATGTTGAAGATCGAGGCCGAATAGGGCAGGCGGCATTGCGGCCCACCGATGGCAATGCGAAACGATGCCGGGTCTGGCGTAGCCACTGGCAGCATCGAATGGCTGATGAATTCGAAACCGGGCTTGTAGGCATCGTTCAGTGTGCCGAAGGCTTTCTCGGCACTTTCGTTCTTGGCCCGTGCGTAGACCAGCGAGCGCTGCGACCGGGAAAACGGCAGCTTGTCGTCGTCACCCTCGATCAGGTACTGGCGGATTTCCGGGCGGATAGTTTCGATCAGGTAGCGGATGTTGCCGAGGATCGGGTAGTTGCGGCGTACCGCGTGGTGACTTTGTCGCAGGTCGTTCAGGCCGACCAGGCTAAGCAATGCGGTGATCAGCGTTACTGGCCACAGCCAGGCATGTTGGGCGAGCAGCGGTAGGCTGGCGAAGCTGAAGACAAGGCAGAGCGCGAGGCAGGCGTAGCGGCTGGGCAGAGAGTGTTTCATGGGTCCATCGCAGGCAGGATGACCGGGCATAGGATAGGCAAAGGCGGGGCAGGGAAAACCTGGGGAATTGGTAAAAGACTATTACCTGATTGCGTATGCCAGAGCGCTCGCCGTCAGATGGGGAGCAGTATGCTGACCCGCAATCCACCGCCCTCACGGTTCGACAGCATCAGCTCACCGCCATGGCTGGTTGCAATCCGCTGGGCAATGCTCAACCCCAGCCCATACCCTCCCGAGGCCTGGTTACGCGAGCCTTCGCCGCGCACGAACGGGTCGGTAATGGTCGTCAGCAGCGCGGGCGCGATCCCCGGCCCACGGTCGTCGATATGGATGAATACCCCTGTGCTCGCTCGCTCCAGCGTGACCGAAATGTCTTGGGCATAGCGCAACGCATTCACCAACAAATTTTGCAGGCAACGCTGCAACAGCAGGGCATCCACCCGCAAGCTGCCTGCCTGGCCGTGTACTGGCAGTGGTTCCTCGGCGCAGGCCAGGTCCGCACACTGGCGCGCCACCAGCCGGTCCAGGTCCACCTGCTGCAAATTCTGCTGTTCCCCCGCACGCAGGTAATCGAGGACCTGGCCGATCATGTCGTCCATCTGTGTGATGTTCTGCCGCAGGCGTTGGCGGTGTTCGTCGTCGGGCAGGCGCTCCAGGCGCAGGCGCATTCGGGTCAGTGGTGTGCGCAGGTCGTGTGATACGGCAGCCAGGAAGTAGGCTTTGTCGTTGACCATGGCTATCAGCCGCTGCTGCATGGCGTTGAACGCTTGCGCCGCCTGACGCACTTCCTCCGGGCCATCCAGCGCCAAGGGCGGTTGCTCGAGGTTAGCGCCCAGGCCGCGTGCGGCATCGGCCAGGCGACGCAGCGGGCGCAGGCACAGGCGCACGGCAATCAGGCACACCAGCAATACCGCGACAATCCGCAGGGCGTATACCCGCAACAGGTAGTCGCTGATCAGCACCCAAGCCGACTCGCCGCTCCAACCCTGCAGTTCCTGGCCGTCGACGGTCAGCCAGTGACCATCGGCCAACGGCACCGCGAACTGGATATGCGCCTGGGCCGTGCGCAGGCCGAACAAGCTGCGCCAGACGATCGGCTGGCCCAGTTCATCGGTCAGTTGCACCTTCATCAGGCGCACGTCCTGGGCATGCCCCAGCTCGTACTTGAGGGCCTGCTGCAGCAACAGCTCGATGCGCCTGCGCCCGCGGCGCTCGTCATGCTCCGGCGTGGGCAGGCTTTCGGCGCAGCGTAGCTGGTAATGGGCTGGTGGCTGCAGCATGCCGCCGTGGCAGTCGGCCTGGGCAATCAGTGGAGCGCTGCGCGCAGCGACCAGCCGCACAGGCGCCTCGAGCACCTGGGCGAAACGCACATCGAACCAGATGCTGCTCGACATCAACTGAATCACCAGCGTGCCGCTGACCATGATCAGCAGCAACTGACCAAACAAGGTGCGTGGCCACAGCCGGCGAAGCCAGCGCATGTCAGGTATCGGCCTCGTGGCTGGCGATGCTCAGCAGGTAGCCTTCGTTGCGGATGGTAAGGATTTGCGCGGCCCCCGCCGGTGCACGGCGCAGTTGCTGACGCAGGCGGCTGACGCACATGTCCACTGAGCGGTCGTCGGGCAGGTGGTCGCGGCCGAACGCACTGCGCGTCAGCTGGTCGCGGGAGACCACGCGGTTGTTGGCTTCCAGCAGTTCACGCAGTACGCGGTAGTCGGAGCGCGGCAGGGTCAGGGTCTCGCCATCGGGCCGAGTCAGCAGGCGCTTTACGTGTTCCAGGCGAAACCCGGCGAACAGCTGCGCATCCACCACGGCGGGCTCTTCGGCCTGTACGTCCAGGCGTTGCGGGCGACGCAGCACGGCCTTGATCCGGGCGATCAGCTCGCGTGGCTCGAAGGGCTTGGCCAGGTAGTCGTCGGCACCCACCTCCAGGCCGATGATGCGGTCCAGCGTGCTGCCTTTGGCCGACAGCATGATCACCGCCAGCCCAGGTGTGGCCTGCAGCTGACGGCACAGGCTCAGACCGTCCTCGCCAGGCAGCATCAAGTCGAGCACCACCAGCTCCACTTTTTGCCGGGCCAGCTGCTCGCGCATCTGTTCACCGTCGGCCGCAGCTAACACGGTGTAGCCGGCATCTTTCAGGTAATCGCAAAGAAGTTCGCGGATCTCGTCGTCATCATCGACAACCAGCAGGGTCGTGCTCATGCGGAAAAACACCTGTTCGGTGAGGGCCGGTGGCGCTCATTACGTTCAATTACATCCCCGTACATGTCGGGTCTGGAGCCCGGAGGGCCGATCCCTAGAATCCTAACAAAAAATCATCTGCAAATACGAAGTCTTCCCAAATGAATCCTATGAGCACCCCGAAAGTCTTCACCCCCAGCAGCCCAAGTGGCAGTCGTCTCAAGCCGCTGGCCTTCTTCGTTGCCGTTGCCATCAGCGGTGGCGCCATGGCTGCCGACGGTAAACCCCTCGAGTTGGATGCCACGCAGATCGAAGACAGCGCGTTACTGCCAGCCGACGATGCCGGCCAGTTGGGCTACACGGTCGAGCGCACTCGCAGCTCCACCGGCCTCGATCTGACGCCGCGACAGACGCCACAATCGGTCACCACCATCACCCGTCAGCAGATGGATGACCGCGACATCCACACCATCGAGCAGGCGCTGCAAACCACGCCGGGCGTAACGGCCAACAAGTCCGAAGTGGGTGGGCGTACCGACTACCGTGCCCGTGGTTACTCGATCAGCAACTGGAAGGTCGATGGCCTGCAGACCCAGGGCGGCTCTGACTTCAGCGGCAGCGGCAATGCGCTGAACATGGATCTGTACGAGCGCATCGACATCGTGCGCGGCGCCAACGGTCTGCTGGGCGGCACCGGCGACCCGTCGGCCACCGTCAATCTGATCCGCAAGGCACCGACCAAAACCTTCGGCGGCAGCGCCTACGCCACCTACGGCAGCTGGGACAAACGCCGTCTGGGTGCCGACCTAAACCTGCCATTGTCCGAAGACGGCCGGCTGCGCTCGCGCTTCGTCATGACCCAGCAGGACGCCAACTCGTTCCGCGACAACCAGTCCGAGCGCTCCCGCGCCGCGCTGGCCAATTTCGAATTCGATCTGGACGAGGCGACCACCCTCGGCGCTGGCTACCAGTACGAGTACAACAAGGTGGTTGGTGGCGGCTGGGGGGCGAACATCCCGCTGTGGTACCGCGACGGCAGCAAGACCGACCTGCCACGTAGCACCAACGTGGTGCCCAGCTGGAGCTTTGGCGAGTACACCACCCGCACTGCGTTCGGCTCGCTGGAGCACCGCTTCGACAACGACTGGACCCTGGACCTGAAAGGCGCCCAGGCCACTACCGAAGCCCTGAACCACCGTGGCCTGGCGAAGGTCAACTCGGCGGGCCGTGGCAGCTACGGCGGCTACTGGGACCAGGATGGCAGCGGCGCCGTGCTCAATGGCCTGCACAGCTCCAGCGACACCACCCAGCAATCGGCGCAAATCGACCTGTCCGGTCCGTTCCAGTTGTTCGGCCGTACCCACCAGGCCATGGTTGGCTACAACGACAGCCGCACGGTGGGCTGGTCGCCGGAATACTCCTGCACCATGGTCGGTGACGGCATGGCCAGCGCGCCTGCTTTGGGCTGCCAGTTCCGCGCCAACAACGGCTTCCCGCTGACCGACTGGCGCAATGGAGTGGATGACGACTACGACATCCTCGCCTCGCGCACCGGCCGCCACAGCAAGACCACCACCCGCCTGCAGGGCATGTACGCCGCCACCCGCCTGAGCGTCACCGACCCGCTGTCGGTGATCGTCGGCGTGCGCACCAGCAACTACTCGTCCGTTACCCGTAGCGTGGCCGGCGTGCGCAGCAGCCAGGAAGAGAACGGCATCGTCACCCCTTACCTGGGTGCGGTGTACGACCTCAACGAGAATTACTCGGTGTATGCCAGCTACACCGACATCTTCACACCGCAAACTTCTGAAACCAGCAGCGGCAGCAAGGTCGAGCCGATTCGCGGGCAAAGCTACGAGACCGGCATCAAAGGTGAGTGGTTCGATGGCCGGTTGAACGCCTCGGCGGCGTACTTCCGCACCAAGCAGGAAAACAAGGCCGTGCTGGATGGCGACCTGACCACCCCGACTGGTGGCAATGCCTACAAGGCCGGTTCCGGGCAGGAAACCGACGGTATCGACCTGGAAGTCGCGGGTGCCCTGAGCCCCAACTGGAACGTGTATGCCGGCTACACCTATCTGCATTTCCGCCGCGTCGACAGCGACGGTCGCAGCGACCCGTCGCACCTGTTCAAGGCCTCGACCACCTACCGCCTGAGCGGCCCGCTCGACCGCCTCACCCTGGGCGCAGGCGTGACCGCGCAAACCAACATTCGCGCCATTTCCAGCCCGGCAGGTCAGCCCACCAATGGCGTGAGCAATGGTGCCACTGACGTGAACTGGTCTGGTTATGCCATCTGGAATGCCATGGCCAAGTACCAGCTGACCGACGACACCAGCGTCAGCCTCAACGCCAACAACCTGTTCGACAAGCACTACTACACCCAGTACGGGTTCTACGCCGGGGCAATCTATGGCGACCCGCGTAACCTTTCGCTGACGGTCAGCACTGCCTTCTGATCAGGCACGGTCAAGTGTAGGAGCGGCCTTGTGTCGCGATGGGCCGCGCAGCGGCCCTTCTTCACCCGGGCTCTGCCTCTTGCCCCCGAACAACCGGCTTCTCCAGCCGGCCCTCCAAGCTCTCCCAATCCTCGCCAAACAGCTCTATCGGATGCATTGTTCGATCTGCACCGTTGCCACAGGCTAGGGCTTTGGCTGGGCAGTAGAGGTCGCAGCCCCAGCAGATACGCTCGGGATGGCTGGGGTTTGTGGGGAATTTCTTGGCCATGGGGTGCTTCCCTCAAGGGCTGCCTGAAAACAGGCTATGCCTCATGGCTGCAGGGAGCTTGATCGAAATCAAACGCTGCAGTAATTGCACGAGCACGCTGAGGGGGAAGGCTGCAGTCTTTTGGCGACTGCAGGGTGTTTGATGTGGGTATTCAAAGAAAAACGGTACAAACAAAAAAGGCCCACCTTTCGGTGAGCCTTTTTGATACTGCGTATGGTGCGGCACCAGACGAACGGTTTCTTGCTGTGAGGGTAGGAGATTTGCGGGAATGGAATTTGGTGGATTTATTGGCGTACCTCATAGGGTAGCTATAAATAAATCAGCTAGTTATGGCGTTTGGTGGAATCGAATCGGGGAGATGCTAATCGCCATTGCTGTTGGGCATGATTCAGGAGTTCAGCCTAGGCAGTGGCAGATGGGGTGGTTTCGCCTCGATAGTCAGCATCGACGGCCTTCGTTGGCAGCTTTGCGGGGCATCTAAATGACGAGGCGGGCATCGGAGACGTGCCTCGGTGAGATCGTTTGCAACTGGCAGGATTCAGCCGAAGGTACTATTCACGAAGGAATGGACCCAACCGTATATGCAGCAATCGAGTTTTCAGACGGAGGTATATACATACGCTTTGAGCAATTGTGAGAGTTTGACTTTCAAAAAGCGCATGTACAAAGCTAAGCTAGGCGGTCCAAAGGGTTGGGCAAATGTAGAAGTTGTCCGTTACTCTTGTGATGCTTTTGTTTTCGACAAGTATTTACCGACATATTCAAGAGAGAAAAATTCTAGAGTTATCTCTAGTATAGAGATCGCATTATTTAAAATTTCACTCTGCTAGCCCCCGTGGTGCGCAAATTCTCTTAAGGGAATAATATAATTTCTTTGCCAGCAAACTGATTGATTGAATCAGTCTTGAATTTCTTGTGCCGCTCTCGATGAGCTGGCTTGTCAGCCTTGATCAATCCTTTCATTAATGCACTTTTGATCTGCGGATTATTGCAACCGATAATGAGCTCAACCGTGCCCGCCGCATCAGCCACCCAAGTTTTAATTTCATCACTATTCTCATAATTATGACTGATCTCAAACTCGGATAAATTTAAATCTAGTTTGCCGCCCTGTTCCAAGACACGTACTGAGAAGTTATCCTCCGTAACTACCTCTCCAAATGGAGAGTTTAGATGGAATACACGAGACGGGCCGACACCTCTGACAAAAGGATGCTCGTATTCAATCATATCCTTATTTCCTTTGTAGGATTGATTGCAGGTCTTGCCCGCTGGAATTAAATTGGATAACGTCACAGCCAGGAACGGAAATTTAGTTTTTGGATAGAAGTGATCAAGATCCGTTCTAAATTTTACACGATCCCCTTTTGTTTGTATGGGTTCATCATTGCAATACAGACAAATGTGTATCTTCCACTCGTCAGTAATGTCGTGGCCGATATCCGAGGAAAGTGCCGAGTAGCTGAAAACCTTCTCGAAATCGTTGATCCAGTCATAAAATAAATCTTTAAATTTTTCTGTCGCTAGATTTTCTCCCTGCGCGGCTTTAACTATGTCCGCTAGGATGCTTCTTTTAGTAGAATAGTTTTCGGCCGCTTTCAGCGAATTCAATAAGTGATTTATATAAGTCAGCTGCGGCTTAGAAATTGGCTCTAAGTAAGCGATTGCCTGCGCCGACAATTCATCTAAAATAGCCTTCTCTTCACGCGTTTGGGCACGATATTTATCGACGTCTGGAGGGATGGGAGCATTTTTTATGAGATATGCTGGCCAATATCTATCTGCTAGTTCTGGGAAGTTCTCATATATATCATATATATGGCCAAGAATTTCGCATGGTTGGCAGCTCAATAACTCATGTATTTTGGCTTCATCAAAAAAGCCAAATCTAGCTTGATGCTCCACTGGAAGCGTAAGAATATACGCATTCATTTTTTGCTTAGCTCTAGCAATAACGTGAAGGTCGTACTTGGCCTTAAGGTCGGCGCTAGGCAAGAAGTCGAATTTAATCATTCTGCAGAAGGTACTCCCTGACAAATTTGTTCCCCATCCCTTTGATTAGCTCCTTATCTAAAGAGCTTAATTTCTGAGATTCGGATTTCTCTACAAGCGAGACAATGGCTTTCCTCGAGTGCTCGCCGACCGTCGCGGTTAAGTGCATTCCATCAATGAACAAATTTGTAATGTTGGTTCCAAAGCCAAGTGATTTTTTAACCTCAATCTTACCGCTGGCATTTTTTGCTAACGACACAATGTCTTGCGGTAAAAAATCACTTACAATAATGGGAGAGTGAGTGGTTATTATTATCTGCGGTCGCGCGCCCTTCCAATCCAATCTATATAGCAACTCAAGGTAGGAGTCAAGAAAGCCTCGTTGCCACTCGGGGTGAAGGTAAAGGTCTGCCTCATCGATAACTATTACATAGCTTGCATTTTTTGATTTTTTTGCGCAGTTGTAAGTCTCGGAGAAAAGATGAGTATAAGCCATTTCTCCCGTGCTAATACCACGCCAACCCCAATTTATATTTGAAAGTATATTTCTCGGGAGTCTTGTGGATAAATAAACCGCTTTGCTTGCGAACGAGAATTCGTCTACTAGAACAATCAAGGATTCGCTTTCGTCGACAGATATGCGGCGACCGGAAGCTAAGACGTCAGAAATGTCGCGAAGAGACTCTAAGCATTCAGAATAAATCGCTTGCATCCTATTGATGTCAACGTCGATTGAGCTAATGGAGTGGATGCCTCCGTCTTGCTTATCTTTGATAAATACGTCCCAGTTTTCATCATACCTTAGAGCTTCTAGTGACTGAGAAATACTGCCCCGAAAATCTAAATTGCCGATAGCAAGCGCGTTCATGAAATGTACATGCAGGACAGCCAATACTACTGGGCGTGCAGCGCCTGAGCTTGCTGCGAGCTCGACAATAATTGATGTCGATAGCGCTGAAACTAGAAACTCAAATATATCCTCCCGACCACTTAGGTTCGGTGTCTTCCTCTTCTCCTGGACAGTCTTGTAGGCACTCTCTAGTTCTACCTGTCGATTAGGATGGTACATATCAGGTCGAACTAACGACTTCATGCGTCTAAATGAGTTCTGAAATCTGAACTCAAAACCAACATCCTGAACAATATTATTGCTTGATTGGCTCCATCTAAGGTAGCCAAGCAAGTTATCAAAGTACATTTTCTTTCGGCTAGCACCAGTAGTATAGTGCTCCAATGACCTTTCTTGAATCAGAGAGTGCTTGTATTTCCTTTCGTACCCCAATCTAGATTGAGCTGCTGATACGTTATTTATTTTGACCAGGACAGTGTTAAATAATTTTGCGAACGCCTCGTAGTCATCATGTTTTTCGATTGGTTCTGGGCAGTGGACTATTTGGTAGTTAATTTGGCAAACGTGAATTTTTGAACTTTCATCCAAGAAAATGAGGGCTCCGCTGGAGTCTATTGGGAAGTAAGCAGATTCTAGGAAGTCTAGAATCGTACTTTTCCCAACTCCATTAGCTCCGATGATCGCAGAGCAGTGATACCCATTGTAATAGCTGGAGGTGTCAATCCTATACTCTACGCTGAGATTATGTCCGTTAACATCAAATACGGTTTCCCCACCTAGGGAAACATTTAAATTTCGAACGCCCTTATGTTCGTTTATATAAATATGAACCAGTTTCATAGGCAGATCTAACTCGCCGAATTATTGATGTTTACTAGGGTTGATCGTTGTCGGCGGTATCTGTTAGCTGCTGGACTAGTTTTGCTTTTTCACCGAGGATCTTTTTGATGACCTCTCGCGCCTGAGGAGTGAGTGGTATATTGATGCTGGTAAGGTCTTCATCTACCGTTATAATTTTTTTGTTTTCAGCGTCAGCGTAGCTAATGGCCTGAAGATTAACGCTACACTTAAATCCAACTTGAGGGTCGGTGATGTCTACACTTTGCAAAAGTTGTGCGCTTACACGGGTTGGCTGAAATCGCTCGCTAATCGTATAGCCGCCATCGTTTACAAAGCCACTAAAGCTATCTATCTTATTTGAGCCCAAAGGTAGGGAGTCATTTATTACCTTCTGAATGTCCTGAATAGACACAGAGATATTTCTTTTTGCGGCAACCACAAGATGCATAGTTACTCCATCTACGATCTTTAGGCGCCGCGCCTCTGGAATAGAGGGGTCGTTTAAGAAGTCTAATACAGCGGCACGCACCTGCTCCACACTATCTCGATTAGGTATGTGATCAGCACACCCAAAAGCGTCTTTCAAAAATGCACTCTTTGATTTTCCGGAAATGAACTTTAAATATGCATCTCCGTCATTTTTAGGGAAGGTCTCTTTGAATAGGGTTAAGTCGAACATTGCCGCATGGCGAAGCTCGCTAGTATTTATGCTAGTCAGATCTATTGGTTGGAGGTCGGAATCGAAGTCAAATCCATCTTGCTTACCCACAAGCACAGCCAGAAATCTACCGACATCATCGGCATCGTTCTGGGTCTTGTAATGGACCATTACCAAGTGGCCCAAAGTCAAAGTCCCACGAGTGGGTAAGTTAGCCTCATCGCAAGCGTTGTCAACAAACGCCTTAACAAGCTGCTCGAATTGGATTTCTCCATCTACAAATTTCTGCAGAACTATTGGAGCCATATGTTGACTTTTGGGAGAGAAGTAACCGTGAAATTTATTGTTTTTTGCAAACTTTCTCTCGATTACGTTGACAAAGTCTAGCGCCGTATCTTTTCTAAGGTCCCAATTTTTTCCTATCTTTGCATCGTAATATGTCAATGCTCCGTTCTGAATTTTGAATAGATCTGCTGTAACTGCATTCAAGACGATCATCTGGTTTAGTGATGATTGAGTAGCGTTTGTTGAAACAATCTTTTCTTCAGGCATATTCAAGATAAATTCCTTTTTAAAAAGCTTTAAAATTAAGGGCTAGACGCCGGAAAGGGTGAAGCGAGCGGTATCAAGCGGACGCTCCATGATAGCCATGTCGAAGCGAGAATAGCCTTTTGCCTTCATCACGCCAATGCCTACTTGGCGGCCTCATGAGGTTCTTCATGCCGCGCCTAGCGGCCTGCCGGGACCTTAGAACCGTTGCGGGTGGGCTCCGTATTCCAGCGTGCAGTGCTGCTCAGCTCATCTGTCAATGTGTAGCTATTCTACCGTGATGCTGGTGCACCAATCGGTAGGGGCGCGTTCTTGTTAAGGTGCTCAACGGTCACGCGGCAGGTTCTTGAAATGACGGAAGGATCGAAGGGGCGCTTCTGCCGATTTCGGCAATGGTATTGGGCAGCAATAGCTCTATTTCGGTCTGTCTCGATGAAGCGCTGTATCTACTCAAAGGCCGAACGCCCACGACTCCCCCAAGCGTCGAACGATCAGTTTGACGGTGAGTAGATAATAATATCGCGTGTCATCACTACACTGTTTCAAGCGATTCTTCAAAAACCAATCGAGATGCTTCCTCTGCCAACCCCAAGGCGTCTTTCGCTGCCACCGCCCAGCTATAGCCGCCTGGATAGCTCTTGCCTGCCGCAAGTGCCGCTTCCGAGTCGCATGTGACCCCTTTAGTACGCCAGCCAAGAACACCTCCATATCAAACGCTTTGGTCATACCTGTCCCCCAATGTAGGCCGCGACCACATCGATCCGGCTATGCCCCAGCTCTTGGCTGATCTGCATTCGAGCCTCACGGTCGAGGCGCGGATCTATGGCATAGCAATGACCACCATTAAGCGGTGCAGCATGCTGGGTAATCTGCTCGTAGCGCTCACAGGCATAAGCCGCGCGCAACTCATGAAATCCATTCAGGGCGCTCTTATGCAGGACTTCTCGTGATGCCTCGGCTACTCGTTGCAATACGTTCGCATAGCTCTCGCTTGGCGTGATCAAGTTACGGCTACCGTTCGGCGACACCTTTACCGCAAACCTCAGTGCATCCCGAATATGTTCATCAACTGCAATCCATCGTGGGGCTGAAGCACCACCTCGGCCGCCTTTGGTGCCATCCTGGATGTTGATTTTGCCTAGGTCTTTAGCCTCACGGCTCAGCCGTGGCAAGTCGGCTAGGATGGCCTCACGCAAGCGCATGCCGGTGGCTCGTGCCAATAGAACGATCGCTGCGGCTCGCAGCTGATCACGACCACAAAGCGCGTCGACGATCTGCTTAATCTGTTTGCGGCCTTGGCCCTGCGGCACCGACTGCCGAACCCCGGTGCGCTGCATTCCCAACGCCTTGCTCGGGCTGGGCAATTTCACATGCTGATCACCGCGAAGCGCCGCCATGGTCCTGTTAACGCTGGATAGGCGGTTTTGTGCAGTGCTCACAGCGAGGTCACCGCGCCTAACCACGTCGCGCAGATACGCCGCGTAGTCGGCCAATACCTTTCGATCGATCTGCCGCGCATCATTGATACCGGGCCCCTGTTCGGAGCGGCACCACTTTACGAATGCCAACCACCGGTCACAGTGCGCTTTGACCGTTCCGTAATGGCCACCGCCGAACATATCTTTCAGTGCCTGCGGCCCTGCATAGCTCAATTGCCTGCCGTAGCCAAAATTGCGGCCGTCGCGCCTACCCACCAATGCCATGTCTGTCACCTCATCGTTCGTTCTCCGATCCTCGCCCCACGTCATCCCGCCAAGAATGCTGAGTGTTATCAGGGATCAAGGCCCCTGCGACCTGTGGGGATGTCCTCTAACGCGGGACTGGCGGCTCTTTACGACCAAGAGCAAGGGCATCTCATGATCTGGCCTCCTGAGCACCGTTACCGGTGGGCGGGTGGAGGCTGCATTGGCTGACGAGACCAATGCCGCGAGATCCTGAGCCAGGTGCAAGCAGCAAAGCGATGACCGGGGCATGCCTGACTGTCAGTCAGGTGCAGTCCATTCCTTGGTCTGCGGCACCATCATCTACATGGCTGTTGCTGGTGACATCGGCGTTTGTCACGCCAATTGTCACGAGGAGAATTGCCGCAAAGCCATGTGCGATCAGGGCTGCAGCAGTGGTAGAAGTGCCCGTCTCTTTCCAGAGAAAGAGACGGGCACAGGTTGGCGCAGGATTCGGCCAAGCGGATAGGTTGCTGCAGGGCAGCGAGGTACGGTGTATCTGGCGCACGAGCGCTATATGTGTAAGAGCATCCATCACATGGGTAGTGACCGGGCGAGCTGCCGGATGCGAATCGCCTTTGGGGAGAACCACCGCGAGAGCGGCGTGACCTTGAAGGTTCGGGTCACCTGGGGTGCTGCCTAAGGCAGCGGTTGCACGGTCAGTTCTACGCCTGTGGATAATTTTGGTCAACGCCCCATTCCTCGTGGCCTCTGGGGCTGTGCATGAAATTATCCACCGGTGGAAATCAGTGGTATCCAAAGGATTTGTGTCGGCTTTTAGCTTTGCAAAGCGAGGTCCATCCAAACAGGGCGGCTTTGCAGCCCTGTTTGGATGGACCCGAATTAAAGAGCGGCCAACGGTGATCTGGAGGGTTCACCGACGATTGAATGCGCCACGCCCACTTGGCAATGGAGTGATGTTGTCGCCAGATGGATGGGCGAACTCGTGTGGGGTGACATGCCCGGATCTGTTGGCATCGATGTAATTGCTCCACCACGCCATGATCAGCCGACGCTGCTCCAGAAATTCGGCCTTGTGGATATAGGCGGCGCGGACGCGATTGCGTTCCTTATGGCTCATCTGCCGCTCAATAGCCGCGTCTGTCCAGAGCCCTGACTCCAGCAAGGCGCTACAGGCCATTGTCCTGAATCCATGCCCGCATACTTCCTTGGATGTGTCATAGCCAACGTTGCGCAGCACTTGGTTAACCGTGTTCTCCGACATTGGTCTCCAGTACTTGTGGTCACCGGGCAGCACCAGTTCGGAGAAGCGACTCAAGCCGCGTAGCCGCTCAAGGATCGCGATGACTTGGGGTGATAGCGGCACCATCTGTATGTCTCCGCTCATCTTGGTGCCACGGGTGGAATTGCGCACGCCGTCGATTGGCTTGCGGGTGTCGGGGATTTCCCACATCGCCCTTTGCAGGTCGAACTCATCCCATCGCGCAAAGCGCAGTTCGCTGGAGCGCACGAACACGTGCAGCGTCAGCAATACAGCCAGCTTGGTTAGCTCACGGCCGTTGTAGTTGTCGATCCGGCTGAGTAGTTCGGGGAGGCGGTTGAGTGAGAGGGCAGGGCGGTGCACGGTGCGCGGGGCATGAATCGACCCTGCCAGATCGAGCGCCGGATTCTGGCTGATCCGCCGCGCCCGCTTCGCGCCCCGCATGATCGTGGAGAGATAGTTCTGCACGCGCAGGGCGACGTCCATGGTGCCGCGATCTTTGATACGCAGAGTGACCTCAAGCAGGTCATGAGTATCGAGTTCAGCAATGGGGCGTTGGCCGATCAGGGGGAAGACATGGGTGCGCAACCGACTCATGACAGTCTTGGCGTGTCCCTCCGTCCAGCGGCGGGACATTTCGGAGTGCCACTCCAGGGCGACGGTTTCAAAAAGCAGGGAAGCTCGTTGAGCCGCTAGCTTCGCTTTCTTCTTCTCTTCCATTGGGTCGAGGTTGTCGAGCAGTAGGGCCTTGGCTTCATCGCGCTTGGTCCTCGCAACGGCCAGCGAGATGATGGGGTAGTTGCCGATGATCAGCGTGCCTTCCTTGCCGCTGGGCTTGAGGTAGCGCAATCGCCACGTTTTCACGCCATTGGGTTTCACGAAGAGGTACATGCCGCCACCGTCGAATAGCTTGTAGGCACGTTCGCGAGGTTTCGCCGTACGGCATTTGAGGTCGCTGAGAGGAACGGCTAGGCGTGGCATAAGGGTACGTTCTCCATGCAGGCAAGACGCTGTACCCTAAAAATACCCCCGGGGATGGGGTATTTTGTTGGATCCCGACGGAGGGTCCTGGAACGAAAAAACCCGCCAAAGGGCGGGTTTTAGGGGCTTCCAAGGCATTCGGTGGAATGCGATGGAGCTGGATATGGTGCCGGCACCAGGAATCGAACCCGGGACCTACTGATTACAAGTCAGTTGCTCTACCATCTGAGCTATACCGGCAATGGGGCGTCATTATAGCGATCGTTTGGCGCCTGTAAACCACTTCCTTGCGATTGTTCGCAAAAGACCTAAGTTACCGGCCCAAAAGGAGAATTTTCTTACCAGCCGCGGTGGATGGTGTTGACGCTTGGCTCGCTTTTGCCTGGGTTGAAGAACAGCTTGTCATTGTCGCAGCCGCGCTTGCGGCAAGGGCTTTCGGTGCGCAGGGGCAGGCCGTTGTCGCCGCCCAGCTGCATGCCGGGGTGGTTCCAGCCCAGGTTGCTGTTGGAGTGGGGCGCGGTGCCGTTGGTGCAGCCGGTCAGGGCCAGAGCGAAGGTCAACAGGGCGAGGGGGGTGGCTCGGGTCACGATGGTCAAGTCCGTTGGTCCATTGTCGGTTCTGGCGCAACGCCAGAAGGTCGCGGGGCTGGCGGGCAGCGCGCGACGTCACTTTTTAATGATTTGGGGGGCGGATGATACACCGTTACGGCGGTTGGGCATTAGCCTTGTGTTACCTGTCAGGCGCTCTTCGCGGGAATTCTCACACCCACAAATGACCGCGCAAACAGCGCTTGCATCAACCACAAGAAATGTTTATGCACAAGTGGCATTGCCGACTTGCGCGAAAGGCATGCCGGATCGCTACGCCGCTGGTCTTTGCGCAAACGCCTGTTTTTGTTGGGCTTGACGCGTAAGCTGGAATAAGCCAAGCGCTTGAAATAGCGCTTGGCTCCAACAGGTAATCACAAGCTTGTTCACAGACTTATCCACAGGATGTGCTGCGGCTAACGGTCGCGTTCCGCAAGGATGAGCAGGTTGCGCGGGGTCAGTGGGTAGTCGCAAAACAGGCCAAGGCGCACCTCATAGCCTTGTTCTTCGAGAAACAGGGCGCGATCGAGCACCAGCCATAGTTCCAGCGGCCGGCGGAATAGGTTGCGCACGCGCTCCAGGTTGCGTACCTCGGCCAGGCGCTGCCAGCCCGCGGCCTCCAGGGCGGCCCAATCCGGGTTGCCGTGCAAAGGCAGTTGTTTCAGATCTGCCAGGTCGCGGCAGTAGTGCTCGAAAGGCTTTTCCAGCCAGGCTACCGGCAGCGACGGCGTCGGCAGGTATTCGCTGCTCTGGCGCTGCTGGCGTTGTAGCAGGTCGAAGCCCAGGCGCCGGGCCATCGAGGTGTCGCGCTGGCGCCGCACGCGGGCGCCAGCGGTGACGGTTTCGCTCAAGGGCAGGCCCAGGTCGTCCAGCGACAGCTGCAGGCTGGACGCTTGCGCGGCTGTGGATAACGCCTGGTATTGCTGCACGGCTGTGCGGTTGTAGCAGCAGGGGGCTACGGCCAACTGCCGGCAACCTTGCCGGCTGGCCAGTTGCATCAGGCGTACATGCAGGTCGCCACAGGCGTGCAGGGCGACCACGCTCTTGTCGCCTGCCAGGTGGCGGACGCTGTCGCTGGCCATCACATCCTGGTGCACATGCTGCGCTGGCACGTGGTGGTGCGCGCTCAGGGCCTGGCCGGCGGCGACCAGGTCGGCGTCGTACTCAAGGCAGGTCAGTTGCTGGCCGGGTTGCAACAGGCGGCGGCCCAGGTGGCCTTTGCCGGAGCACCAGTCCAGCCAGTGTTGCGGCGGTTCACGGAAGGCCAGGTGGCTGGCGAAAGCTTCGATCTGCTGCCATTTGCGGCCGGGGACAGCAACGTCCAGGCGGTGGGCGGCGGAGGGTAGAGCGCTCTGAGGGAGGCTGCCAAGGGTGGAGAGCTGCTGGGCTTGCTGGGCCAGTTGCGGGAATGGGGCGGGCAAGTGGTCAGCGGTGCTATCGGCTTCGGCGTCTGCCAGGGAGCATTGGCGCAGGTGGGTGGCCAGTTCGGGGTGGGTGGTTTCCCAGCCCAGGTGCAGGGTAGTGAAGGGGCGGGGTTTCCACAGCTGTTGGTGCTCGATCAGGAACTGGTCGAGTGCCTGGAAGCGGGTGCTTAGGTGGTGGCTGTGGAGGTGACTGGGCATGGGAGGACGTGTGTTGGGTTTTAGGGCCTCTTCGCGGTTGCACCCGCGAAGAGGCCGGGACGGCTCAGCGGCCTTGGCAGGCATCCACGCGCAACCAGCGCTCCAGCAGCTTGAAGCCCTGCACCAGCAAGAACGAGATCACCAGGTAGAACACCCCGGCCGCGAAGAAGATTTCCACCGGCAGGTAGGTCCGCGCAATGATGGTACGGGCCATGCCGGTCAGTTCCAGCAGGGTCACGGTACTGGCCAGGGCGCTGGCCTTGAGCATCAGGATCACTTCGTTGCTGTACGCCGGCAGGCCGATGCGCGCAGCACGTGGCAGCATGATGTAGAACAGTGCCTTGCCCCGTGACATGCCCAGCGCGCGTGCCGCTTCGATCTCGCCCTTGGGGATCGACTGCAGCGCGCCACGCAGGATCTCGGCGATGTACGCGGCGGTGTGCAGGGTCATGGTCAGCACCGTGCACCAGAACGGATCGCGCAGGTACGGCCACAGCGAGCTGGAGCGCACGGCATCGAACTGCGCCAGGCCGTAGTAGACCAGGAACAGCTGCACCAACAGTGGCGTACCACGGAAGAAGAAGATGTAGCTGAACGGCACCGCACGCACGTACCAATGGCGTGAGGAGCGGGCGATGCCCAGCGGGATGGCCAGGATCAACCCGGCAACCACGGCAATGGCCACCAGCTCCAGGGTAAGGGTTGCGCCTTCGGCCAGGCGTGGCAGCCATTTGAAGATGACTTCCCAATTCATGATTCGGCCCTCGCAAAGCCGCGAGCGGCGCGTTTTTCCATGAAGTGCATGCCGGTCATGGCAAGGACGGTCAGGCCCAGGTAAATGCAGGCCGCGACCATGTAGAAGGTGAACGGCTCTTTGGTCACGGTCACGCCTATCTGCGAATGACGCATGATCTCTTCAAGGCCGATTACCGACACCAGTGCGGTGTCCTTCATCAGGATCATGAACAGGTTGCCAAGGCCGGGCAGGGCGATGCGCCACATCTGCGGGAGGATGATCCGCGACAGGATGCGGCCCTTGGACAGGCCCAGTGCCAGGCCCGCTTCACGGTGGCCCTTGGGAATCGCCAGGATGGCGCCACGGAACACCTCGGTGGCATAGGCGCCGAAGCACAGGCCCAGGGCGATCACGCCGGCCGCGAAGGCACTCAGCTCAAGGCCAGGCATGTTCAGGGCTTCGCCGAGGCTGTTCATCAGCCCGACGGTGCCGAAATAGATAAGCAGCACCCACAGCAGTTCGGGCACGCCGCGAACCAGGGTCGAGTAAAAGCCGCCAAGCCATTGCAGCGGCTTGAGCGGGGAGGTCTTGGCCAGGGCGCCGAGCAGGCCCAGCACCAGCCCCAGCAGCAAGGCGCAAAGCGCCAGTTTTACGGTCATCAAGGTGCCGGCCATCATGGCCGGACCGAATCCGTGCAGGTCGATATTCATGGGCAGGTCATTCTAGGGACTGGCGCGCCGCAAGGGCGCGCCGGTCAGGGCGGGTCATTCGATGCTGAACGGGAAGTACTTGTCGTTGATCTTCTTGTACGTGCCGTCGGCTTTGATTTCTGCCAGGGCTTTGTTCAGGTCGTCGCGCAGCTTGGTGTCACCTTTGCGCACGGCAATGCCGATCTTGTCGCTGTCCATCACCGGCTCGCCCTTGAACTCGAACTTCGAGCCGTCTTTGCTCTTCAGCCACTCGTACTGTACGTACTTGTCGGCCAGGATGCCGTCGATGCGGCCGGACACCAGGTCCAGGTAGGCGTTTTCTTGGGTGTCGTACAGCTTCACGTCGACGCCCTTGAAGTTGTCTTCAAGGTAGGTGCCGGCCAGGGTGGCGCGCTGGGTGCCGATTACCTTGCCTTTCAGCGACTCTTTGTCAGTTTTGAAATCGACGTTTTTCGGCGCGATGAACTGCAGCTTGTTGGAGTAGTACGGCTCGGTGAAGTCCACGGCCTGCTTGCGCTCGTCGGTGATCGACAGCGACGACACCAGGAAGTCGAACTTCTTGGCATTCAGGGCCGGGATGATGCCGTCCCAGTCGGAGGTAACGACCGAGCATTCGACTTTCATCTTGGCGCACAGGGCGTCACCGATGTCTTTGTCGAAACCAACCACGTTACCGCTGGCATCCTTGTTGTTGAACGGTGGGTAGGCGGCTTCGATACCCATGCGCAGTTTTTCTGCGGCCATGGCGTTTGCCGACATCACCAGCGTGGCAGCAGCTGCCAGGAGGAACTTCTTGTAAGTGTGCATGTATTGCTCCGTTAGCGGTGGCTGGACATGAATTGCTTGCAACGCGCCGAGGTCGGGTTTTCGAAGACCTGCTGCGGCGATCCCTGCTCTTCGACCAGGCCTTGGTGCAGGAAGACGACTTCACTGGACACATGGCGGGCAAAGCTCATCTCGTGCGTCACCAGCAGCATGGTACGGCCTTCTTCGGCCAATGCGCGGATAACGTTTAGCACTTCCTGGACCATTTCCGGATCGAGCGCCGAGGTGGGCTCGTCGAACAGGATCACTTTGGGCTTCATGGCCAGGGTACGGGCAATGGCGGCGCGCTGTTGCTGGCCACCGGAAAGCTGGGCGGGGTAGCTGTGGCGCTTGTCGTAGATGCCGACCTTGTTCAGCAGCGCTTCGGCGGCTTCGATGGCCTCGGCCTTGCTTTGGCCGAGCACGCGGCGTGGCGCCTCGATGATGTTGTCGAGGATCGACATGTGCGGCCACAGGTTGAAGTTCTGGAAGACAAAGCCGATTTCGCTGCGCAGGCGATTGATCTGGCGGTTGTCGGCTGCGACCAGGTCGCCGTTCTTGGCGGCCTTGAGCTTGAGGGCTTCGCCGGCGACCAGGATTTCGCCCTGGTGCGGGTTCTCGAGCAGGTTGATGCAGCGCAGCAGGGTGGACTTGCCGGAGCCGGACGACCCCAGGATGGAGATCACGTCACCGTCGCGTGCGGTCAGCGAAATGCCCTTGAGAATTTCCTGCTCGCCGTAGCGTTTGTGCAGATTGCGGATTTCCAGCGCGGGCGTGGCCTGAGCCATGTGCGGTCCTCATGTGTTCGGGTGCGTTCCCAGCTATTGGCGGCCTTCCTGGCGTGCGCCAAGCTAGCATAGCGGCATTATGACGGCCAACAGGGTCGCCGGGGACTGTGGGCACTGGTGGGGCAGTTTGTCGCATCGCTACAGCGTAACGTCGCGCAGATGTCCGCGAAGGTGTCGCCCAGCACCAGAGCCTTGATGAAAAAAGGCGCGATGGTGCCACCTTTGGGCCGCTCATGGAAGCGGTTTTGGCCCATTGGCGGGGTAAAGCCGACCTTTAGGTCAAACGATTCCAGTGGGGGCAGGTTTACCCGCGAATGCGTCGCTAGCTTTAAAGGTTGTACCTCAAGGTTGCACTTTTTTGCATTGCGGTGGTGCACAGGTGTTACCGGGGAGCACCTGTGGTGCATTTGTAAGTGGGTATTTCAGTAATCCGATGATTTGGTGCTCTTTCGGTCAAGTCTTGGCCGAAAGCCCTCCAAGCCGCGTCCTAAAAGGCCCGCAGAAACTTCTGACGAATGCATTCAGCACATGGCGCGCTTATTGCCAGTAGGAAACCGCCGATTGCAGCGACGCCTAGGCCAACCCTTGGTGCGCTTTGTACCCGCAGTCGGAGTGGTCCACTCCTTACAAAGGTAGTTTCAATGAGCGGTAACAATTCCAATGACCTCGCTCAGGGGCTCAAACAACGGCATGTGACCATGCTGTCCATCGCTGGCGTCATCGGTGCCGGCCTGTTCGTAGGCTCCGGCCACGCCATCGCAGCTGCCGGCCCTGCCGTGCTGCTGGCATATGCCGCCGCCGGTACCCTGGTGGTGCTGGTGATGCGCATGTTGGGTGAAATGGCTGTCGCCTCGCCTGACACCGGTTCGTTCTCCACATATGCCGACCGCGCCATCGGGCGCTGGGCCGGTTTCACCATTGGCTGGCTGTACTGGTGGTTCTGGGTGCTGGTGATACCGCTGGAGGCCAATGCCGCCGCAGCCATCCTGCATGCGTGGTTCCCTGCGGTCGACCTGTGGGCATTCTCCCTCATCATTACCTTGGCGCTGACGCTGACCAACCTGTGCAGCGTTAAGAACTACGGTGAGTTCGAGTTCTGGTTCGCCCTGCTCAAGGTGCTGGCGATCATCGGCTTCATCGCCGTGGGCTGTGCTGCCTTGTTCGGCTTCGTGCCAAACAGTCAGGTGAGCGGTGCCAGCCACCTGTTCGATACCCAAGGCTTCATGCCGAACGGCCTGGGCGCTGTGCTGGCCGCGATGCTGACCACCATGTTCTCGTTCATGGGTACTGAAATCGTCACCATCGCCGCTGCCGAGTCGAAGGACCCGGGCAAGCAGATCAGCCGTGCCACCAATTCGGTGATCTGGCGTATCTGCCTGTTCTACCTGGTGTCGATCTTCCTGGTCGTCGCCTTGGTGCCTTGGAACGACCCAGCGCTGGCCGAAACCGGTTCCTACCAGACCGTGCTGAGCCGTATCGGCGTACCGAATGCCAAGCTGATCGTCGACATCGTGGTGTTGATCGCAGTGACCAGCTGCCTGAACTCGGCGCTGTACACTTCGTCGCGTATGCTGTTCTCGCTGAGCAAGCGTGGCGACGCACCGGCCATCGCCCAGCGCACCACCAAGGCGGCTACCCCGCACGTGGCGGTTTTGCTGTCCACGGCAGCGGCGTTCCTTTGCGTGTTCGCCAACTTCGTGGCCCCGGCCCAGGTGTTCGAGTTCCTGCTGGCCAGTTCGGGCGCCATTGCGCTGCTGGTGTACCTGGTGATTGCCGTGTCGCAGTTGCGCATGCGTGCCCAGCGTGAAGCCCGCGGCGAGAAAATCACATTCAAGATGTGGCTGTTCCCGGGCCTGACCTGGGCGACCATTGCCTTCATCGTTGCCATTCTGGTGGTAATGGCGTTGCGTGAAGATCACCGCGCCGAAATCATCGCGACTGCGCTGCTGAGTATTGGTGTGGTGGCAGCTGGCTTGCTGGTGCACCGCAAGCGTGAGGCTGCCGGACGGGTGGTGCTGGATAACTGATCCGCGCTGGCTGAAATGAAAAGGCCGTGCCCTGTGAGGGGCACGGCCTTTTTCGTTGGCAGGTTAAACGGCCCTGTCAGCCGAACTGCTTCTGCTGTTGCTGCTGCTTGGCAACCAGTTCGGAAGCGGCGATATAGGCCTCCTGGAACTCATCGCTCTCCAGCCAGGCCATGGTGGCCTCTTCGTCAGCGCCGTCCAGCCATTTGCGGTAGGCGTTGAACACCAGCACGATGTAGTCGGTGGCGTGCTCTTCCTTGTGCCCCTTGAGTACCAGGGCCAGTAGCGGGTCCACCAGGAACACCGAGATCATCGGTACCAGGCCGCCCTCCTGGGCTTCCTTCATCTTGTTGAACATCGCGTCGTAGCTGCCCGACTCCATGGCCTTGTTGTACACCTGCTCGACGCTGGCGCTGTCGCCGGCACTGGCCTTGACCGCCTGGCCGCTGCGCACCATGCGGTTCTGCTTGGCCTTGCTGGCGGCGCGTTTGGCGCGTTTCTGTTGCTTGGTAGGGGTGGCCATGGGGTGAATCCTTGGGGTGTTCGGAAATTGCGCGTATTGAAGCGCAGCTGCCTCGGCGTTTCAACTCGCCAGCGGGGCGGACTCATCCTCTTCGAACCCGTGCGATGCCCTGCCGACCAGTAGCTCATCCGGCGCATGGGCCACACTATGGTCCTTGCCCGGGTAGTCCAGTGAGTGCAGGAAGTGGCGGATGCAGTTGAGCCGCGCACGCTTCTTGTCATCGGACTTGATCACTGTCCACGGCGCATCGGCAGTGTCGGTATGGAAGAACATCGCCTCCTTGGCGGCGGTGTAGTCTTCCCACTTGTCCAGCGACTTGATGTCGATAGGTGACAGCTTCCAGTGCTTGAGCGGGTCGTCGCGGCGCGAGATGAAGCGGCGCAGCTGCTCTTCGCGGTTCACCGAAAACCAGTACTTGAACAGCAGGATGCCGCTGTTGCACAGCATGCGCTCAAGGTCCGGCGCCTGGCGCATGAATTCCAGGTACTGCAGTGGCGTGCAGAACTCCATCACCTTCTCTACCCCGGCGCGGTTGTACCAGGAGCGGTCGAAGAACACCATTTCACCCGCCGTGGGCAGGTGCTGGATATAGCGCTGGAAATACCACTGGCCCTGCTCCTGCTCGGAAGGCTTCTCGAGCGCAACGATTCGAGCGCCACGTGGGTTGAGGTGCTCCATGAAGCGCTTGATGGTGCCGCCCTTGCCGGCGGCATCGCGCCCCTCGAACAGAATCACCACACGTTGGCCGGTGTCCTTTACCCAGCTCTGCACCTTCAGCAGCTCTATCTGTAGCGCGTGCTTGGCCTTCTCGTAGTCCTGGCGGCGCAGCCGGGTGCGGTAGGGGTAGCTGGCCGGCAGGCGCGCCGAGGTGCTGTCTTCATTGCTGCCCCTGGGGGCGGTAGCCACTTCCAGCGCTGCGGGTTGCTGGCTGATGCGGGTGATCGTCGGTTCCGGCTTGCGCTGGCGTGGGCGGCGCGTGCGGACTGGGGTGACGGCAGGTTCGCCGGGGGCGGGGAGCAGTAGGGGGGATTCTTCGCTCATGGGGTCCTTGCTAGTCGATTCGGATGTCCATCCAGCACCTTAAATTGTGGCGAGTGATGGCCATTTGATGCTGGTCAACTGGGTGCCTATAAACAGTTTGAAACAGCTACCAATTGGCTGTAGTGTGAACTACGGTTTACATTCCTCCCATGCATACATTAATTCAAACCGACACCTACCGAACGTGGTTCGCTGCTTTGCGGGACCCGCGTGCGAAAGCACGCATAACTGTCCGGTTACGACGGGTGGGTCTTGGAGTGATGGGTGACTGTAGGCCGGTTGCTGAAGGGGTATCCGAGCTTCGGATCGACTATGGTCCGGGCTATCGGGTGTATTTCGTTCGACGAGGTTATGAAGTGATCATCCTCCTGGCGGGTGGCGATAAGGCTAGTCAGGCCAGGGATATCAAATCGGCTCTCAAGCTGGCTCGCGACCTCTAGGAGGCCATCATGAAAAATATCAAATTGACCAAATGGGATGCTGTGGACCATTTGAAGACAGAGGAGGACATGGTCTTGTACCTCGAAGCCTGTCTGGAGGAAAACGACCCTGCACTGCTTGCTGCTGCCTTGGGTGATATCGCTCGTGCTCGTGGTATGGCTCAACTGGCGCGCGATACCGGGCTCACGCGGGAGGGGTTGTACAAGGCGCTGTCTGCTGAAGGTAACCCCAGCTTGGCGACCATCATGAAAGTGATGGCGGCGCTTGGGGTGAGGCTTCATGCCGAGGTGCTACCACCCACTGCAGGGTAACGTCCGGATTGAATTTGGTAGCTAAGTCAGTTGGCTGCCAAGCCTGCAGCAAAAATCACAGGCAACAAAAAACCCGCACTAGGCGGGTTTCTTGTTGTCGCTTCGGGTAACTTTGCAACCACCAGAAGCTTGAAGGTGGTGCCCAGAGACGGAGTCGAACCGCCGACACGAGGATTTTCAATCCTCTGCTCTACCGACTGAGCTATCTGGGCGACGAGGTGAATTAAATAGATTTCCGGACCGCTCGTCAACGACTTTTTGAAAAAATTTTAAATTAATTCCGTCGCTTACGATTTTTGGGGTCATTCGGCCGGTGGAACGTAGCCTTCGGCCTGGGCGTATTCTTCGCCGGCGAAAAACTTGTCCATCTCGGCCTGGAGGAATTTGCGGTCCTCGGCGTTCATCATGTTCAGGCGCTTTTCGTTGATCAGCATGGTCTGGTGCTTCTGCCAGTCAGCCCAGGCTTTCTGCGAGATGTGTTCGAAGATGTCCTGGCCCTTGGCGCCTGGGTAGGGCGGGCGTTCCAGGCCTGGGAGTTCTTCTTGGTACTTGCGGCACATCACGGTGCGGGTCATCGGGCGTCTCCTGCAATCAGTTCGTCGGCCGCGCGTTCAAGCAGCTTTTTCACCGGGGCGGCAAGGCCCAGGCGCGGCGGGGTGGCGAGGTTATACCAGAGCCAGTCGGCCTCGGCCATGTGCTCGCCGACCGGGTCGACGCGCACCAGCCAGGGCTCGATCGCCAGCTGGAAGTGGCTGAAGGTGTGGGTCAGGCCATCCATGGCGTGGCTGCCAGCCAGGCGCAGGCCGTGCTGATAGGCCAGGTCTTCGAGTTGGGCAATGTCATCCAGCTCCGGCAGGCTCCACAAACCACCCCACAGGCCGCTGGAAGGGCGGCGATACAGCAGGATGGCGCCTTCGGGGTTGGTCAGCAGAGGCATCAGGGTGCGCCGTTGCGGCAGCGCTTTGCGCGGCTTGGGCTCGGGGTAGCGGGTTTCTTCACCGTGCAGGTGCGCTTCGCAGCCGCGCTGCAGCGGGCAGATCAGGCAGCTGGGCTTGCTGCGCGTGCACAGCGTGGCGCCCATGTCCATCATCGCCTGGGTGTAGTGGCTGGCGCGCAATTGTGGGGTGAAGCGCTCGGCGGTGGCCCACAGCTGGTTGGCCACCTTGGGCTCGCCGGGGTAGCCCGCCTGGGCGCTGTAGCGGGCCAGCACGCGCTTGACGTTGCCGTCGAGGATCGGCGCGCGGATGCCCATGCTGATGCTGGCGATGGCACCTGCCGTGGAGCGGCCGATGCCGGGCAGCTCGGTAAGCTGCTCGACACTGCGCGGGAATTCGCCGCCATGTTGCTCGACGACGATCTTCGCGGCCTTTTGCAGGTTGCGGGCACGGGTGTAGTAGCCCAGCCCGGTCCACAGGTGCAGCACTTCGTCCTCCGGCGCCTCGGCCAGGGCCTGCACGGTCGGCAGGGCCTGCATGAAGCGGTCGAAGTAGTTGAGCACGGTGCTGACCTGGGTCTGCTGCAGCATGATTTCTGACACCCATACCCGGTACGGGGTGATGCCCTGTTGCCAGGGCAGGTCGTGCCGGCCGTGCTCGTCATACCAATCCAGCACAGCGCTGGAGAACTGCTCGGGGCTCATCGCTTGAACAGCCCCTTGAGCGCGTCTTTCACTTCCGGGCTCACTTTGTCTCCAAGTTTTTCTTCAAGCTTTTCGTCGATCTTGTCTTGCAGGCGGTTGCCGGCCAGCTTGGCCGCCACCTTGCCCAGGCCGTTCTGGTCCAGGCGGCAGGCCTTGGCGCCAAGTTCCAGCGGGCCGCGGCAGCGCAGCGGCACTTCAACGCCAACATACCGTTCGTTGACCTGGCAGGCAGGGTCCGGCATGGCGCGCTGGTCGCCTTCGACGATCACACCCACGTTGTAGTCCATGCCCAGCACGCGCAGGTCGAGGTCGCCATGGCCGTTGACGGTCAGGCCTGGGATGCGGGCCTTGAGGTCCGGGTTGCTGGCGACGCCATTGCGTACCACGAGGCTGCCGCGCAGCTCCTGGAACGGGGTGTCCTTGCCGCGTGGTTCGCCGCTCAGGGTTTTGCGGTTGAGGGTGGCGATGGCCTGGCACAGCTGCTGTTCCAGGTTGGCATTGACCAGCACACCGTCGTTGATGGTGAAGTTTGCGCTGCCGTTCAGGGTGTCGACCAGTGCCTTCTGGCTGTTACCGGTGGCCGTCAGATCACTGGTCAGGGTCAGCAGGCCCTTGACCGGTGGCGTCTGCTCCTTGCTTTCGGTCTTGATGAAGTGCTCCACCGGCACCCGTTGGATGTTGGTGTTCACGCCCAGTTGTGGCACGGCAGGGCGCACGTCGACCGTGCCCTTGGCTTCGAAGGTGCCGTTGTACAGTTCGCCGCGCAGGGTTTGCAGGGTCAACAGGCCAGCTTGGCCAATGGCCTTGAGCTGGGCGTCTTCGATCGGCAACTTGTCCAGGGTCAACGAACCGAAGGCCAGGTCGGCCTGCAGGTCGAGGGCGCGCAGGCGGTCCACCGGCAGCAGTTTGTCGTCGCTCCAGGCCACCTGAGTTGGGGCATTGGGCAGTGGCGTGGTGCCGGCACCGGCCACGGCGCTGGCTTCCTGTTGCTTCACCTCGGCCTGGCGCGCAGCGGTGGCGCCCTTGGCTTCTTCGCTCTTGGCCGGCAGGTAGCGGTCGGCGTTGAAGGTGTCGCCTTTGAGCTGCAGGCGCAGGGCCTGCTTGGCGAAGTCTTCGACGGCCACGCGGCCGCTGAAGGTGCTGTCGTCCAGCTTCACCGCCAGGTCTTCCAGGGCCAGGCTGTTGGGCGTGCCCTGCAGGCGAGTCACCAGCTCCAGCTTGGCGAAGGCGGCCGGGTCGTTGGTGGCCGGCAGTGGGCGGCCGATGCTGTCGAGGAAGGTGCGCAGGTTGAACTGGGCGATGGACAGACCGCCGCTCAGCTGGGGTGCCTTGTCCAGGTCACGCAGGTTCAGCTCACCGAGGGCGCGCAGCTGGTTGGCGGAGACTTTCAGGCCGTTCCACGAAGCCACATTGGCAGCCAGGTCTACCAGCAGTTGGCCTTGGGCGGCAAAGGTCACGGTCTTGCCACCAGTGGGTTCACCCGAGGTTTCGCCCGACAGGCGCATGTCTTCGAAGTTGTAGCGCTTGAGCTTGCGGTCGAAGCGCAGTTCGCCGGCCAGCTCGGTGCGGGCCTTGATGCTCGGTTGGCTGGCGCTGATGAAGGCGCTGGCCTTGAGCGGAATGTTGGCGCCTTCATGGACCGGGCCGGTGCTCAGCTGGATGCTTTCGGCGCTATAGCTTTGGCCGGTCTTGGCATCGGTGTACTGCACGCGGGCGTTGTTCACGGTCAGGCTGTCGATGTCCAGCTTGACGGCGCGGTCGTTGTTGTCGGCGGTCGTGGGCTTCTGCTCGGCAGGTGGCTGCGCGGGTGCACCGGCGGTTGTGCCGTTTTGCGCAGGCAGCGGCTTGCCGATGTCTTCCCAGTTGCCATGGCCCTGTTCGTCACGCGCCAGGGTCAGGTTCAGGCCTTCGACGCGTACATCGCTCATTTGCACTTCGCGGCGCAGCAATGGCAGTACACGGACCGAAAGGCCGAGCATCTGCAGGTCGGCGAACGGTTCCTTGGGTTTGGCCAAGGTGGCGATGCTGGCTTCGTGCAGCTCCAAGCCCAGCCATGGGAACAGGCTCCAGCCGATATCGCCGTTGAGGGTCAGCTCCACGTGAGCCTTGTCGCGTGCCAGCTGGCGAATCTCGTCTTTGTAGTCGTTGGGATCAAAGAGGTGGGTCAGGGCGAAGCCCAGCGCCACGATGATCAGCAGCAACCCGAGAAGCCCCAGTCCCAGGATTTTGCCGAACGCTTTCATGGGCGAGTCCTTGTAGTCCGTTAGTGAAATTCAGGCGGCAGAGTATAACGCCGCGAGGGTTGTCCCTGCGTATTCGACCAGAGATACAGGGCATATCCTACGTTTTCAGCAGATGGTACGGCTTTCGGCGGGCAGATGTTCGCCTGTGCCGGCCTCTTCGCGGGTTTACCCGCGAAGAGGCTGGCACAGGAAAGAGGACCGTTTCAGCCAAGCAATAAATCACGATATCAGATTGCTTTCACGCTACTTGGCTCTGCTAACCTTGCGCCGCTTTGCGAGCACCCTCCCTATAACAAGGATCAGATCCATGACCAGTACCGTCGCGACGGGCTCCTCGGCCAGTGCGCCAGGCTTCCTGTCGAAGGAGCGCATCATCGCCCGCCCGGGCTTCAACCGCTGGCTGGTGCCACCCGCCGCCCTGGCCATTCACTTGTGCATCGGCATGGCCTATGGCTTCTCGGTGTTCTGGTTGCCTTTGTCGCAAGCCCTCGGCATCACCGCCCCCGTTGCCTGTGCCGCAGACATGAGCTTCATGGCCCGGATGTTCAGCGCCGAATGCGACTGGCCGATCTCGATGCTGAGCTGGATCTACACCCTGTTCTTCGTCTTTCTCGGCTGCTCGGCTGCGGTGCTGGGCGGTTGGCTGGAGCATGCCGGCCCGCGCAAGGCAGGCCTGGTTTCGGCCCTGTGCTGGTGTGGCGGCATGCTGCTTTCGGCAATCGGCGTGAAAACCCACCAGCTATGGCTGATGTGGCTGGGCTCCGGCGTGATTGGCGGTATCGGCCTGGGATTGGGCTATATCTCGCCAGTGTCGACCCTGATCAAGTGGTTCCCGGACAAGCGCGGCATGGCCACCGGCATGGCGATCATGGGCTTTGGCGGCGGGGCCATGGTGGGTGCACCGCTGGCCACCGCGCTGATGGGGCATTTTGGCAACGAGCATGAAGTTGGCGTGTGGCAGAGCTTCGTCGCCATGGCGGCGATCTACTTCGTGTTCATGACTGCCGGCGCTCTGGCATATCGTGTCCCGCCGACCGGCTGGAAGCCTGAAGGCTGGACGGCCCCGGTGAAAAAGGCCGGCAACGCCATGGTCACCGACCGTCACGTGCACGTCAGCGTGGCCTGGAAGACGCCTCAGTTTGCGCTGATCTGGCTGGTGTTGTGCCTGAACGTGTCGGCAGGCATCGGCATTCTTGGCATGGCTTCGCCGCTGCTGCAGGAGGTGTTCGCCGGCAAGCTGCTGGGCAACGAACTGACCTTCAGCCAGCTGAACACTGCCCAGCTGGCGCAGATTGCCGCGATCGCTGCCGGTTTTACTGGCTTGCTGAGCCTGTTCAACATTGGCGGGCGGTTCTTCTGGGCGTCGTTCTCCGACTACATCGGCCGCAAGAACACCTACTTCGCTTTCTTCGCCTTGGGCGTTGGCCTTTACAGCCTGGTGCCGAACATGGGGCACTTGGGTAACGTGGCGCTGTTCGTGGCCGCGTTCTGCATCATCCTGTCGATGTATGGTGGCGGCTTCGCGACCGTGCCGGCGTACCTGGCTGACCTCTTCGGTACGCAGATGGTCGGCGCCATTCATGGTCGTCTGCTGACGGCCTGGGCGGCGGCGGGGGTGCTGGGGCCGGTGTTGATCACTTATCTGCGTGAGTCTCAGTTGGCCGCGGGTGTGGAGCGGGCAGCGGCTTACGACATGACCTTGTACATCCTCGCTGGCCTGCTTGTGCTGGGCTTTATCTGCAACATGCTGGTACGCCCGGTGGCCGACAAGCATTTCATGAGCGATGCAGAGCTGGCCGCCGAGCGGGCGTTGAGCCAGGACAAGGGCGCCGACAGTGCACGCTCGCTGGAGTGGAAAGCGGCGCCGGGCAGCCTGCCACTGGTGCTGCTGGCCTGGGCTGTGGTGGTCGTGCCGTTGGCCTGGGGGGTGTGGGTAACCTTGCAGAAGACAGCTGTGCTGTTCCACTGAGCCGCTCCTTTGGGGTTGCAAGGCAGCCCCAATTACCTGGTTGTATAGACCTGTAGCGGCATCTAGCCCGCGTAATTCCTCGCTTTGCCATATGTCATCCGCGTTTCAAGCTGGCGCGTTCTGGGCCTATAATGGAGCCCTTTTCGCCCAATGATTTTGCGGAGCTGGTGATGGTCGAACGTAAGGCTTCCGTCGAGCGCAATACCCTGGAAACCCAGGTCAAGTGCTCGATCAACCTCGATGGCAGTGGCAAGGCCCGATTCGATATCGGTGTGCCTTTCCTTGAACACATGCTGGACCAGATCGCCCGCCATGGGCTGATCGATCTGGATATCGAGTGCAAGGGTGATACGCATATCGACGATCACCATACCGTCGAAGACGTTGGCATTACCCTGGGCATGGCATTCGCCCAGGCCATCGGTGACAAGAAAGGCATCTTCCGCTACGGCCATGCCTACGTGCCGCTGGACGAAGCGCTGTCGCGCGTGGTCATCGACTTTTCTGGCCGCCCAGGCCTGCAGATGCACGTGCCGTACACCCGCGCCAGCGTTGGTGGCTTCGATGTCGACCTGTTCCAGGAGTTTTTCCAGGGCTTCGTCAACCATGCCTTGGTCACCCTGCACATCGACAACCTGCGTGGCCACAACACCCACCACCAGATCGAAACCGTGTTCAAGGCTTTCGGCCGCGCTCTGCGCATGGCCATTACCCTCGACGAGCGCATGGCCGGGCAAATGCCTTCCACCAAAGGGTGCCTGTAAATGCAGACGGTAGCCGTAATCGACTATGGCATGGGCAACCTGCACTCGGTGGCCAAGGCGCTTGAGCACGTAGGTGCCGGTAAGGTGTTGGTCACCAGCGATGCCGCAGTGATCCGCGAGGCCGACCGCGTGGTGTTCCCAGGTGTGGGTGCGATTCGCGACTGCATGGCCGAAATCCGCCGCCTGGGCTTCGACAGCCTGGTGCGTGAAGTCAGCCAGGACCGCCCGTTCCTCGGTATCTGCGTCGGTATGCAGGCGCTACTCGAACACAGCGAAGAAAACACCGGTGTCGATTGCATCGGTCTGTTTCCCGGCCAGGTGCGTTTCTTCGGCAAAGACCTGCAAGAAGACGGCGAGCACCTGAAGGTGCCGCACATGGGCTGGAACGAAGTTGCCCAGACCATCGACCACCCGCTGTGGCACGACATCCCCGACCGCGCACGTTTCTACTTCGTGCACAGCTACTACATCAATGCCGGCAAGGCGGGCCAGGTGGTCGGTCGCGGCCACTATGGCGTCGATTTCGCCGCCGCGCTGGCTGATGGCTCGCGCTTTGCCGTGCAGTTCCACCCGGAGAAGAGCCATACCCATGGCCTGCAGTTGCTGCAGAACTTCGTCGCCTGGGACGGGCGCTGGTAAATGAGCAGGTCGAAGACCAAGGCCCCGATCATGACCCTGGCCCCCGAGCAGGAGCGCGATGCGCTCGACACGCTCAAGCGCTTCCTTGAAGACCGCTTCGAGCTGCAGCTGGGGTCGTTCGAGGTGGCCGAAGTCCTCGAGCTGTTCAGCAAGGAAATTGCACCCCATTACTACAACAGGGCGATTGCCGATGTTCAGCTGCACCTCAAGGAGCGGTTCGAGAGCATCGAAAGCGACCTGTGGGCACTCGAGAAGCCCTGAAACCCAACAAATAGACAGGTTCCCAAGATGCTGATTATCCCCGCTATCGATCTGAAGGACGGTGCCTGCGTGCGCCTGCGCCAGGGCCGCATGGAAGACTCCACGGTATTTTCCGACGACCCGGTGAGCATGGCCGCCAAGTGGGTCGAGGGTGGCTGCCGCCGCCTGCACCTGGTCGACCTCAACGGCGCTTTCGAAGGCCAACCGGTCAACGGTGAAGTGGTTACCGCCATCGCCAAACGTTACCCGACTCTGCCGATCCAGATCGGCGGCGGTATCCGTTCGCTGGAAACCATCGAGCACTACGTCAAGGCTGGCGTCAGCTACGTGATCATCGGCACCAAGGCGGTCAAGCAGCCCAAGTTCGTCGCCGAAGCGTGCAAGGCCTTCCCAGGCAAGGTCATCGTTGGCCTGGATGCCAAGGACGGCTTCGTCGCCACCGACGGCTGGGCCGAAGTCAGCTCGGTGCAGGTCATCGACCTGGCCAAGCGTTTCGAGGCCGATGGCGTCTCGGCGATCGTCTACACCGACATCGCCAAGGACGGCATGATGCAGGGCTGCAACGTGCCGTTCACCAAGGCGCTGGCCGAAGCCACCCGCATTCCGGTGATCGCGTCTGGCGGCATTCACAACCTGGGCGACATCAAGGCCCTGCTCGACGCCAAGGCGCCAGGCATTGTCGGCGCCATCACAGGCCGTGCCATCTACGAAGGCACGCTCGATGTCGCCGAGGCCCAGGCCTTCTGCGACAACTACCAAGGCTGAGGACTGAACCATGGCACTGGCCAAGCGCATCATCCCTTGCCTGGACGTGGACAACGGCCGGGTGGTCAAGGGCGTCAAGTTCGAGAACATCCGTGATGCCGGCGACCCGGTGGAAATCGCCCGTCGGTACAACGAGCAGGGTGCCGACGAAATCACTTTCCTCGACATCACCGCCAGCGTCGATGGCCGCGACACTACCCTGCATACCGTCGAGCGCATGGCCAGCCAGGTGTTCATCCCGCTGACCGTGGGCGGTGGCGTGCGTACCGTGCAGGACATCCGTAACCTGCTCAACGCCGGTGCCGACAAGGTTTCGATCAACACGGCTGCGGTGTTCAACCCGGAGTTCGTGGGCGAGGCTGCGGACCGTTTCGGTTCGCAGTGCATCGTTGTCGCCATCGATGCCAAGAAAGTGTCCGGGCCGGGTGAAACGCCGCGCTGGGAGATTTTCACCCACGGTGGGCGCAAGCCGACTGGCCTGGATGCAGTGGAGTGGGCGAAGAAGATGGAAGGCCTGGGTGCAGGCGAGATTCTGCTCACCAGCATGGACCAGGACGGCATGAAGAACGGCTTCGACCTGGGCGTTACCCGTGCCATCAGTGATGCGCTGGGTATTCCGGTGATTGCCTCGGGTGGTGTGGGCAACCTGCAGCACCTGGCTGACGGTATTCTGGAAGGGCATGCCAGCGCGGTGCTGGCGGCCAGTATCTTCCACTTTGGCGAGTACACGGTACCGGAAGCCAAGGCCTACATGGCTTCGCGCGGGATCGTCGTTCGCTGACAGATCGCTGGGAGGGCTTTGCCCTCCTATCGCGACACAAGGCCGCTCCTACAGGGTAATGCGTATCTCTGTAGGAGCGGCCTTGTGTCGCGATGGGCCGCAAAGCGGCCCCAATTGCATCACCCGTGATTCTTGCCGAGCAACGCGTGATAAAGCTCGGTATCCCCAAGAATCCCCACCACCCTGTCGTTATCCTGCAGCACCAGCTTGTTGCCAGTCTGATAACGAATCTGCAGCGCCTCGCGCATGCCGATGTCGGCGTGCACCACGGTCGGTCTGCGCTCCAGCAGCTCCACATCCTGCCCCGGTGCCCAGTTCTGCATGTCCAGCCCGTTCTGGCCCTGGCGAGCACGCTTGAGCGCGCCGCCTTCGCCCAGGTCCAGCCACGAATCGATACCGGGGTCCAGGCACACCGAACCGTTGACCCGCTTGCAGTTGTCCAGGCTGCGCATCAGGCTGCGGCCGCACAGCACGTTCAGCGGGTTGGTGTGGGCGACGAAGGTGCGCACGTATTCGTCGGCCGGGTTGAGCACGATTTCTTCCGGCTTGCTGTACTGGATGATCCGCCCGTCCTTCATGATCGCAATACGGGTACCCAGCTTCAGTGCCTCGTCCAGGTCATGGCTGACGAACACGATGGTCTTGCTCAGCTTGGCCTGCAGGCCCAGCAGTTCGTCCTGCAGGCCCTGGCGGATCAGCGGGTCGAGGGCCGAGAACGGTTCGTCCATCAACAGGATGTCGGCATCCATGGCCAGTGCACGGGCCAGGCCCACGCGCTGCTGCATGCCGCCTGAAAGCTCGTCCGGCTTCTTGTTGCGCCATTGGGTCAGGCCCACCAGCTCAAGCTTCTCGTCGACCAGCTTGCGCCGTTCCTTTTCCGGGCGGCCCTGCATTTCCAAACCAAAGCTGATGTTCTCGCGCACCGTCAGCCAGGGCATCAGGGCGAACTTCTGGAACACCATGGCAATGCGCTTGGTGCGCATCATCTTCAGCTCGGCCGGGGAGCAGTGGGCAATGTCGATGTGCTTGCCTTCGTGCTCGACGAACAGCTTGCCACGGCTGACGGTGTTGAGGCCGTTGATGCAGCGCAGCAGGCTCGACTTGCCCGAGCCGGACAGGCCCATCAGCACGCAGATCTCGCCCTTGTTGATATCCAGGTTGGCCTTCTCGACGCCAACCACCAGGCCGGTCTGCTTGAGGATCTGCTCGCGGGTCTTGCCTTGGTCCAGCAGCGACAGCGCTTCGCGTGGCTTGTTGGAGAAAATGACGTCGACGTCTTCGAAACGAATGATGCTCATGCCTCACCCCTTACCGGCAGTTCCGGTTGCTTGCAGATACGGTCGAGCATGATCGCCAGCAGCACGATCGCCAGGCCCGCTTCGAAGCCCAGGGAGATATCGGCGGTGTTCAGTGCGTTGACCACAGGTTTGCCCAGGCCGTCAGCGCCGACCAGGGCGGCAATCACCACCATCGACAGCGACAGCATGATGCACTGGGTGACGCCGGCGGCGATGCTGGGCATCGCATGCGGCAGTTCGATACGGGTAAGCAGTTGGCGACGCGAGCAGCCAAAGGCCTTGCCGGCGTCCATCAGCTCTTGCGGCACGTCGCAGATGCCCAGGTAAGTCAGGCGAATAGGCGCGGCAATGGCGAATACCACGGTGGAGATCAGCCCCGGCACCACGCCCAGGCCGAACAGGGTCAGGGTTGGGATCAGGTAGACGAAGGTGGGCACCGTTTGCATCAGGTCGAGCACCGGCCGCATGGCGGTGTAGAACATCGGTTTGTGCGCGGCGAGGATGCCCAGCGGCACGCCGATTACCACGCACACCACCGTGGCGAAGGTGACCTGGGCCAGGGTTTCCATGGTTTCCTGCCAGTAGCCCAGGTTGAGGATCAACAGGAACGACAGGGCAACGAACACGGTCAGCGCCCATTTGCGCTGGATCAAGTGCGCCAGGGCGGCGAACAGGGCAATGAGAACGAACGGGTTGAACCAGGTCAGGGCGCTGGTGACGCCATGGATCATGAACTCCAGGCCTTGCGCGATGACGTCGAAGTAATTCGCGCCGTTCTGGGTCAGCCACTCGACGAACGACGCGATGTACTGGCCCAGGGGTATTTTCTGATCGATAAGCATGATAGCGAGCTTCCACCTGCATAGATTGAAATCAACCCGGGGCAGGCACGGTCCTGCCCCGAGGTAGCGCTATTGCGTGGTTCGTTATTGCGTGAGCTTGGCCTTGGCCGCCTCCAGGCCAGGTTTGCCATCCACGGTGGTCACGCCGGCCAGCCAGGCATCCAGCTTGCCTGGGTTGTCCTTGATCCATTTCTTGGCGGCGGCTTCGGGTTTCATCTTGTCGTCCAGGACATAGCCCATCATGGTGCTTTCATCCTTGAGCTCGAACGACAGGTTCTTCAACAGCTGGCCAACGTTGCTGCATTCCTGCGCGTAGCCCTTGCGGGTGTTGGTCAGCACGGTGGCCTTGCCGAAGTCGGGGCCGAAGAATTCGTCCCCGCCGGTCAGGTACTGCATCTTGAAGCGGGTGTTCATCGGGTGCGGTTCCCAGCCCAGGAACACCAGCGCTTCGCCACGCTTCTGCGCGCGGTCGACCTGCGACAGCATGCCGGCCTCGCTCGATTGCACGATCTTGAAACCGGCGTCCTTCAGGCCGAAGGCGTTCTTGTCGATCATGCTCTGGATGGTGCGGTTGCCATCGTTGCCGGGTTCTATGCCGTAGATCTTGCTATCGAGTTCTTTCTTGAACTTGGGAATATCGCTGAAATCCTTCAGGCCCTTGTCATACAGCGCCTGGGGCACGGCCAAGGTGTACTTGGCGTTTTCCAGGTTGGCGCGCACGGTTTCCACCGTGCCGGCGTCGCGGTACTGCTTGATGTCGTTTTCCATGGTCGGCATCCAGTTGCCGAGAAACACGTCCAGGTCCTTGCCGGTGGCCAGCGACTTGTAGGTCACCGGTACCGAGATCATGGTGGTGTGGGTTTTGTAACCCAGGGCTTCGAGCACAACGCTGGTGGTCGCGGTCGTGACTGTGATGTCGGTCCAGCCGACATCGGAGAAACGTACCGTCTGACACTGCTCGGGTTCGGCGGCCTGGGCCAGCAATGGCGTGGACAGCAACGCAACCAGCAACAGCGAGGGTGAACCTTTCATGGATGGACTCCTGTGATTTTGTCTTCGGGTTCGCGTGGGTCGCCGGGCTTTCTGAAGGTCCGGTCGACCAGGCCTGCAGAGGGCAGGATGCGTGGCCGTGCTTTACGAGTCGCTTTCGATAATCCTCCAGCGCCGGGCAATCGCCTACTGGTAGGGTCGTATCCAGTACGGAACGGGTCGTATCCAGTACGGGCGATGTCGCTTATGGATTTTTCCACCCCTTCGGCCGCATTTTTGCGTCACCAGGCCGCTGGAAAACGGCGTGGATAAGGCAACGAACAGCGCGGCGCTGCTGGACAAAAGTACGTCGGTTGCAGACGGCGAGGGGGGCGGTAAAAGCCCGATGATGCTGGCATTCAAGGCGGCCCGCTGTTTCAGCCTAGCAGCTGCCCCGCCCTGCGCATGGCGCGCAGAGACAAGCCCAGCAAGAGGTGATTCGACAATGGCCATCAGCGTGTTCGACCTGTTCAAGATCGGTGTCGGGCCCTCCAGCTCCCACACCGTCGGCCCCATGCGTGCTGGCGCCCTGTTCGTTCAGGGCCTGCGCGAACGCGGCGAGCTGGAGCGTGTGAAACGGATCGAGGTGCGTCTTTACGGCTCGCTGTCGGCCACCGGTATCGGTCACGGCACCGACAACGCCACCATCATGGGCCTGATGGGCGAATGGCCTGACGCCATTGACCCGACCCAGATCGTGCCGCGCATCGCCGACCTGCGCGAAACCGACACCCTGCAGCTGGACGGCCGGCTACCCATCGAATTCGTCTGGGCCCGCGACATGCTGCTGCTGGACGAGAACTTGCCATACCACCCCAACGCCATGACCCTGATTGCCGAAGGCGAGCAGGGTGAGCTGCACCGCGACACCTACTACTCGGTGGGCGGCGGTTTCGTGGTCGATGCTGCCCAGGCCGCCAGCGGCGTGCTGGATGCCGACCAGACCGTGCTGCCGTACGACTTCAACAGCGCCGCTGAACTGCTGCGCCTGTGCAAGCAAAACGACCTCAGCGTGTCGCAATTGATGATGGCCAACGAGAAGGTCTGGCGCAGCGAGCAAGAGATTCGCGCAGGCCTGCACAAGCTCTGGGAGGCCATGCAGGAATGCGTCAACAACGGCCTCAAGTACGAAGGCACGCTACCTGGCGGGCTGAATGTGCGCCGCCGCGCCGCCAAGCTGCACCGCAGCCTGCAGGAAATCGGCAAGCCCAACGTGATCGGCTCGACCATGAGCGCCATGGAGTGGGTCAACTTGTTCGCCCTGGCGGTCAACGAAGAAAACGCCGCCGGCGGGCGCATGGTCACCGCGCCTACCAATGGCGCGGCCGGGATCATTCCGGCGGTATTGCACTACTACATGCGTTTTAGCGATGAAGTGGACGAGTCGAGCGTGGTCGACTTCTTCCTCGGTGCTGCTGCGGTGGGCATCTTGTGCAAGAAGAACGCTTCGATCTCCGGTGCCGAAGTGGGGTGCCAGGGTGAAGTCGGCTCGGCCTGTGCCATGGCTGCAGCGGGCCTTGCCGAAGTGCTCGGGGCTACCCCGCCACAAGTGGAAAACGCTGCTGAAATTGCCTTGGAGCACAACCTCGGCCTGACCTGCGACCCGGTCGGCGGGCTGGTGCAGGTGCCGTGCATCGAGCGCAACGCGATTGCTGCGGTGAAGGCCATCAACGCGGTGCAGATGGCCTTGCGCGGGGACGGTGAGCACTTCATTTCTCTCGACCAGGTAATCCGCACCATGCGCGATACCGGGGCCGACATGCACGACAAGTACAAAGAAACCTCGCGCGGTGGCCTGGCTGTCAGTGCTATCGAATGCTAATGGTTTGATCCCCCCTCAAGGGCCTCTTCGCGGTTTTACCCGCGAAGAGGCCCTTGAGGTTGATGCAGGTGCAGCACAATCACCAATGCCTCTTTATGGTGCGCACGACGCCTACCGATCGTCGGGTGTCGTTATCAGTACTCGTGTTGTCGGTGACACTCAAGAGTGTCGTTTCTGGGCAACCTACACTGCGCGTGTCACCAAATTGCTCAGCCGTTACACGCATGGCGCCTAGCACGCCCGTTTGCGAACACCAGGCCAACTCGATCAAAGCACCTGATTTGCCGAATAAAGGCGTCGTTTTCAGGTTTTTTTGGATAGCCGTTCAATTTCAGGCACGGCGTTTGCGTTGATATTGGCCACCAAGCCCCGGCACATGAATCGGGGTAATAACAAGAAATCAGTGCCCGCCTGAGGCACACCCTGCATTTGTGTGAGGAGAAATCGCGATGACGTCGTACACCTCCGGGAACCCAACCCAGAACCGCACAGCACCCCAGTCCATCGGGTTTCTTCTATTGGACAACTTCACCCTGATTTCCCTGGCATCGGCCGTCGAGCCGCTGCGCATGGCCAACCAGCTGTCTGGGCGCGAGTTGTATCGCTGGCACACCCTGACGGTCGACGGTGGCCAGGTATGGGCCAGCGATGGCTTGCAGATCACCCCGGATGCCGCCATCAGCAATGCACCGCCCATCGACACCGTGATCGTCTGCGGCGGGGTTGGCATTCAGCGGTCGGTCACCCGTGAACACGTTACCTGGCTGCAAGCCCAGGCCCGTCAGTCGCGCAGGCTGGGCGCGGTGTGCACCGGCAGCTGGGCGCTGGCCTGCGCCGGCCTGCTCGATGGCTTCGACTGCAGCGTGCACTGGGAATGCCTGGCCGCGATGCAGGAGGCCTTCCCGCGGGTGAACATGAGCACCCGCCTGTTCACCCTTGACCGTAACCGCTTCACCAGCTCCGGTGGCACCGCGCCGCTGGACATGATGCTGCACCTGATCAGCCGCGATCATGGCCGCGAATTGTCGGCGGCCATTTCCGAGATGTTCGTCTACGAGCGCATCCGCAACGAGCAGGACCACCAGCGCGTGCCGCTCAAGCACATGCTCGGCACCAACCAGCCGAAGCTGCAGGAAATCGTCGCGCTGATGGAGGCCAACCTCGAAGAACCGATCGACCTGGACGAACTGGCGGTGTACGTGTCGGTGTCGCGACGCCAGCTCGAGCGGCTGTTCCAGAAGTACCTGCACTGCTCGCCGTCGCGCTACTACCTGAAGCTGCGGCTGATCCGTGCGCGCCAGTTGCTGAAGCAGACGCCGATGTCGATCATCGAAGTGGCATCGGTGTGTGGCTTTGTGTCGACCCCGCACTTCTCCAAGTGCTACCGCGAGTACTTCGGTATTCCGCCGCGTGACGAGCGCGTGGGCTCCAACACCGCCCAGCAGGTGGCGATGATGCCGATCCCGCAGGCCATGACTCTGTCGCCGCACAGCGGGCCGATGGCGGCCCTGAGCCAGGCGCGCAACGAATCGACGTTTGCCAGTGTAAGGCTATGAAACAGCACTGGCCTCTTCGCGGGTAAACCCGCGAAGAGGCCAGTGCAGGAAAACCCGATCAAGCGCGCTTGTTGAACTGCGCCAACGCCGGCAACAGCTGTTTGTCGATGGCTTGGCGCACCGCCGGCAGAATCGTCGCACTACCGGTATACATCTGCTCCACCATCCCCTTCAGCGCCCGTGCATTGGGCTCGGTCAGCCCACGCACCACCGCTTCGCAGGCTTGTTCGGCACTGGCCCCGGCGGGTATCTCGAACCCGCGTGCGCGCAGGTGGCCTGCCAGGTCGTCCTGATCAATCAAATCCGCATGCATCATGGCTGTTGTCCCTTTTATCGCTAAGAGAGTGCTGCTGTGATTTACGACCGATTCTGTGACGACCACGACATGCCCGCAACAACAGAATGCCGGCATGGCTGCTTTGGCTAAGAACAGGTCGTTTACGGCTAAATCCACCTGGCGGGAACTGCGCACACTCAAGCCATCTACAGCAACCGAGGGTTTGGTCACCCTCACTCATGCACAGTGGATGTTGCTCGCGCTTTGCCCCGGATGCTCACGGCTTTCCGGGGCTATTTTTTTCTTACCGTGCTGCAGGCAGGGATATCACCCGGCCCACGAACTCGGCCGGTGGCAGATCCTGCTGCTGTTCCAGCAACCCTTGTAGCAACCCGGCACTCTGCTCACTGAACGGCGCCGCCTTTGGCCCCGCCAGGTCCACATGCAGCAGCATCTGCTCACTGGCCGCCAGCACCTGGTCGAACCCGGCCCGGTGCAGGCTGTGGTAGACATGCAGGCGCTTGCGATCGAAACCGATGATCTGCGTCTGCACCCACACCTCGGTGCCTAGCTTTACTTCATGCAGGTAGTTGATGTGCGCTTCCAGGGTGAACAACGAATTGCCACTCTGCCCACGGCTGTCGGCATCCAGGCCGATGCGCTCCATCAGCGCATCGGTGGCGTAGCTGAAGATCAGCAGGTAGAAGGCATCGCGCAGATGCCCGTTGTAGTCGACCCAGTCCTCCTGGACTGGGGTGCGGTAAGTGATCAATGCGGGCATTGCGTGGTCCTCAGTCGCCGAAAGCCATGCCGTGTTTGGCCTTGCTGGTTTTCACCGCTTCCAGCACCGCCAGCAGCGTGTCATCACGGTAGCGCTCAAGTGCGGCGATGCTGCGTTCACCCAGTTGTTCAGAAGTGCCGTCTACCACATCGTCGATCAACTGGTCGGTCAGCTCCGGTGCTGGCAAGTAGGTCCAAGGCAGTTTCAGCGCTGGGCCGAACTGCGACATGAAGTGGCGCATGCCGGCATCGCCACCGGCCAGAGTGTAGGTGAGGAAGGTACCCATGAACGACCAGCGCAAGCCGGCGCCAAAGCGGATCGCATCGTCGATTTCGCCGGTAGTCGCCACACCGTCGTTGACCAGGTGCAGCGCCTCACGCCACAGCGCTTCGAGCAGGCGGTCGGCGATGAACCCCGGCACTTCCTTGCGCGCATGCAGCGGGCGCATGCCAAGGGCGGTGTAGATGCTTCTTGCCGCTTCGATGGCTTCAGGCGAAGTGCGGTTACCACCGACGATTTCCACCAGTGGCAGCAGGTACACCGGATTGAACGGGTGACCGACCACGCAGCGCTCAGGGTGAGTGGACGACTCGTAGAACTCGCTGGGCAGCAGCCCTGAAGTGCTGCTGCCGATGATGGCGTCAGGCTTGGCCGCAGCGCTAATCTTCGCGTGCAGGTCGAGCTTGAGGTCCAGTCGCTCTGGCGCGCTTTCCTGGATGAAGTCGGCGTCGCGCACGCATTCCTCGATGGTGGCCACGAACTTCAGGCGGTCCTGTGACGCGCCTTGTGCAAGGCCCTGCTTCTCCAGCGCCGGCCAGGCGTTGGCAATACGCTTGCGCAGGGCTTGCTCGGCGCCGGGCGCCGGGTCCCAGGCGACCACGTCCAGGCCGTGGGCGAGGGCGCGGGCGACCCAGCCGCTGCCGATCACGCCGCTACCCAGGGCGGCGAAAGTCTTGATCTCGGTGATGAAGGGCATATCGGTCTCCTGAAGGAATCAGCGGCGCTTGAGGTTCATTTTTTCCCGGCCTTCTGCCGGGCTGAGCACACGGCCACCCATGCGGGTGATGATCTCGGCAGCGCGTTCCACCAGTTGGCCGTTGCTGGCCAGCACACCGCGGTCCAGGTACAGGTTGTCTTCCAGCCCGACCCGCACGTTGCCGCCCAACAGCACCGCTTGTGCTGCCATGGGCATCTGCATGCGGCCGATGCCGAAGCCTGCCCAGGTGACGTTGGCTGGCAGGTTGTCGACCATGGCTTTCATGGTGGTGGTGTCGGCCGGCGCGCCCCACGGGATGCCCAGGCACAGCTGGAACAGCGGGTCTTCGAGCAGGCCTTCCTTCATCATCTGCTTGGCGAACCACAGGTGGCCGGTGTCGAAGATTTCCAGCTCGGCCTTCACCCCCAGTTCGGTGATGCGCTTGGCCCCGGCGCGCAGTTGTGCGGGGGTTGAAACGTAGATCGAGTTGCCGTCACCGAAATTGAGCGTGCCGCAGTCGAGGGTGCAGATTTCCGGCAGCAGCGCCTCGACGTGGGCCAGGCGCTCCAGAGGGCCGATCAGGTCGGTGCCTGGGCCGAACTCCAGGGGCGTTTCACCGGGGCCGATTTCCAGGTCGCCGCCCATGCCGGCAGTGAGGTTGACGATGATGTCCACATCGGCTTCGCGGATGCGTTCCATGACTTCGCGGTACAGCGCCACGTCGCGGCTGAAGCGGCCGGTTTGCGGGTCGCGGACGTGGCAGTGGACCACGGTGGCACCGGCTTTGGCGGCTTCGACGGCGGATTCGGCGATCTGCTTGGGGGTGACCGGGACCAGGTGGCTTTTCGAGGCGGTGTCGCCAGCGCCAGTGAGGGCGCAGGTGATGATGACGTCGTGGTTCATGGTGCGGTTCCTTGTGGTGTCTGTGCTGGCCTTTTCGCGGGCAAGCCCGCTCCCACAGGGTCAGCAGTGACCCTGAACTTGGCGCTGTGCCTGTAGGAGCAGCCTTGTGCTGCGAAAGCGCCGGATCAGTTAGCGGTAAGCTTCAGATTGTCCGCAGCCGGCTTGCCATCGAAGGTGGTCACACCCTCAAGCCAGCGGGCCTTGTCGTCGGGGTGGTCCTTGAGCCATTGGCGGGCCGATTCCAGCGCATCCTTGTGGTCGAGCAGCGGCTGCATCATGCGGCTCTCGTCCTCGGCGCTGAAGTTCAGGTTGGCCAGCAGGCGGTGGGCATTGGGGCAGCGTTCGGCGTAATCCGGCGCAGTCACCGTCCACACCGTCGCGCGGCCTTCGTCAGGGCCGAGCGCATCCTGGCTGTCACCCAGGTAGGCCATGTCGATGTTCACGTTCATCGGGTGCGGCGCCCAACCGAAGAACACCACGGCTTCCTTGCGCCGCACGGCGCGATCGACGGCGGCCAGCATGCCGGCCTCGCTGGACTCGACCAGCTGGAACTTGCCCAGGCCGAACTGGTTCTTGGTGATCATCGCCTTGATCTGGGTGTTGGCACCGGAGCCGGGTTCGATGCCATAGATCTTGCCACCCAGCTCTTTCTCGAACTTGTGGATGTCGGCGAAGGTCTTCAAACCCTTGTCGTAGAGGTATTTCGGTACGGCCAGGGTGGCGCGGGCGTCCTCCAGGCTTGGCTTGTCCAGTACTTTGACCTGGTTAGCATCGACGAACGGGGTAATGGTTTGGGTCATGATCGGGTTCCAGTAACCCAGGAACATGTCCAGGCGTTTGTCGCGTATGCCGGCGAAGATGATCTGCTGCGAGGCGCTGGTCTGTTTGGTCTGGTAGCCCAGGCCATCGAGCAGCACCTGGGCCATGGCGCTGGTGGCGATGACGTCGGTCCAGTTGACCACGCCCAAGCGGACGTTTTTGCAGGCCGCAGGCTCTGCAGCGAAAAGCGGGGAAGTGGCGATGCTGCTCAGGGCAAGGGTCAACAGGCTGCGGCGGATCAAGCTGTGCATGGTGGCTCTCCATCGGCAGTGCATATTGTTATGGGTTCCGACCTCTCTGGGCCGTGTGAACACGCTACGCTGCTGGCAGGGTGAAAAATCGCACCCTGGCGACCAACAGTTGCACGGAGGCGACCACCTTTGCCGTGGAGCATGCAATGCCGCAAATCATTCATTTCCTGTTGTTGCCAGGCTTCTCGGCAATGGGCTTCATCAGTGCCCTTGAGCCACTGCGGGTGGCCAACCGCTTCAAAGGCCCGTCCTATCGCTGGCAGGTGCTGAGCCTGGACGGTGGCGCTGTGCAGGCCAGCAATGGCATGTCGGTGAACGCCGATGCGGCGTTGGCGGCCGGCGAGCCGGGCGGCATCTTGCTGATCGTGGCTGGCTTCGACCCGTTGGCCTGCTATGGGCCGCCACTGCAGCAGGCGCTGCGCCGCCTGGACCATGACGGGGTGATTCTGGGCGGCATCGATACCGGCGCTGTGGTGCTGGCGGAAGCTGGCTTGCTCGATGGCCACCGGGCTACCGTGCATTGGGAGGCGCTGGAGGCGTTCAAGGAAAACTACCCGAGCCTGCAGGCAACCCAAGAGCTGTTCGAGATCGACCGACGGCGCATCACCTGTGCTGGCGGCACGGCATCGATCGACCTGATGCTCGACCTGATTGCACAGGCCCATGGCAGCGAGCTGGCGGTGCAGGTGTCGGAGCAGTTCGTGCTCGGGCGTATCCGCCAGCGACAGGACCATCAGCGCATGCAGATTGCCAGCCGCTATGGCATCAGCAACAAGAAACTGGTGAAGGTGATTGGCGAAATGGAGCGCAACACCGAGCAGCCGCTCAATACCCAGGTGCTGGCTGAAGCGGTGCAGGTGACCCGGCGCCAGCTGGAGCGGCTGTTCCGTGTGCACCTGGACGACACACCCAGTGGGTTTTATTTGCGCCTGCGGTTGGACAAGGCGCGGCAGCTGTTGCGCCAGACCGACATGAGCGTGCTGGAGGTGGGGGTAGCCTGCGGGTTCGAGTCCGCTTCGTACTTTACCCGCTGCTACCGGGCGCGGTATCAGCGTTGCCCGCGGGAGGATCGCTTGGCTCGGGCGCTATGAGGGTCTTGGGCAGCCCCAAAACCTGGGGCCGCTTTGCGGCCCTTTCGCGACCCAGGGCCGCTCCCACGTCATCGGCAGCCCCTATTGCTGACCAATGCTCTGCAGGTATTCCGACCGGTCATCACTGCGCTGCGCCACGCAGGTATCCCAAGCCGCCTGGAACGCCTTGCTCCCTGGCTTTTCGGCATAGGTCTCGACCTTGCAATCCGCATCGCGCAACTGTGTCCACAGTTTTTCGGCCGCGTCCATGCGCCCGATCAGCGCGGTGGCCTGGTCGCCTTCTTCGGCATATTGATCGCGGATGCGCTGGATCAGGTCGTCATACGCCGCTTTCAGTTCGCGCTCGGCAGTCTGCTTGTTGAACGCCGCGCACGCGTAGGTCTGCTGGTCGGTTTCGACGTTGTCGCACGGGGTGCTTTCTTCCTCGCCGGCCTGGGCGCCCGATACGACAGCCAGCAGTACCAGCCATGCCAATGATTTCATCCGTTTTCTCCTCAACAGGCTGACGAATCGCAGGGATTCTCGCTCAGCCGAGGGCAAGGCGGTAGCTCTCTGACGAAATGTTCATAAAGCAGCCAGAAAGGTCGTTATCGAGACTGTCTCTCATCGCCAGGCGCCGCGCCAGAGGGCGTGTTGTCGCGCGTTGACGCTTTCGGCAAACCCCCTGTCGTTTTTGCATCGGGGCGCCTTTGGGCACAGGCATATGCTGGCCCCAAAGCGCCGGCACAAGGTTTGGCGCCAACCATTCAATAAAAGGGGACAGCCTGATGAGCCCAGCCGAACTTCATGCCGACAGCATCGTCATCGACGGCCTGATCATTGCCAAATGGAACCGCGAGCTGTTCGAGGACATGCGCAAAGGCGGGCTGACCGCGGCCAACTGCACGGTGTCGGTCTGGGAAGGCTTCAAGGCTACCGTCGACAACATCGCCACCAGCCAGAAGCTGATCCGCGACAACAGTGACCTGGTCATGCCGGTGCGCACCACCGCCGACATCCGCAAGGCCAAGGAACTGGGCAAGACCGGCATCCTCTTCGGCTTCCAGAACGCCCACGCGTTCGAAGACCAGATCGCCTATGTGGACGTGTTCAAGCAACTGGGCGTGGGCATTGTGCAGATGTGCTACAACACCCAGAACCTGGTAGGTACTGGGTGCTACGAGCGTGACGGCGGCCTGTCGGGCTTCGGTCGTGAGATCGTCGCGGAAATGAACCGCGTAGGCATCATGTGCGACCTGTCCCACGTCGGCTCCAAGACGTCCGAAGAAGTCATCCTCGAATCGAAAAAGCCGGTGTGCTACTCGCACTGCCTGCCCTCGGGCCTGAAAGAGCATCCGCGCAACAAGTCGGACGAAGAGCTGAAGTTCATTGCCGACCACGGCGGCTTCGTTGGCGTGACCATGTTCGCGCCGTTCCTGGCCAAAGGCATCGATTCGAACATCGACGACTACGCCGAAGCCATCGAGTACACCATGAACATCGTCGGTGAAGACGCCATCGGTATCGGTACCGACTTCACCCAGGGCCACGGCCAGGACTTCTTCGAGTACCTGACCCACGACAAGGGCTACGCCCGACGCCTGACCAACTTCGGCAAGATCATCAACCCGCTGGGCATCCGTACCGTGGGCGAATTCCCCAACCTCACCGAAACCTTGCTCAAGCGCGGCCACTCCGAGCGCGTGGTGCGCAAGATCATGGGCGAGAACTGGGTCAACGTCCTCAAGGACGTCTGGGGCGAGTAAGCCGCTCTCCAAGCCTGATAGCCCCTGCCAGCAACGCCGGGGCACCCAAATAAAAATTTTTATGGAGTTGAGTTTCCATGGCCAAGATCGCCCCGCAATTGCCAATCGAAGTCGACAGCGAAACCGGTGTCTGGACCAGCGACGCCTTGCCGATGCTGTATGTGCCGCGCCATTTCTTCGTCAACAACCACATCGGCATCGAGGAAGTGCTGGGCGCTGACGCCTACGCCGAGATCCTCTACAAGGCTGGCTACAAGTCCGCCTGGCACTGGTGCGAAAAAGAGGCCGAATGCCATGGCCTGGAAGGCGTAGCGGTGTTCGAGCACTACATGAAGCGCTTGAGCCAGCGTGGCTGGGGCCTGTTCGAAATCCAGGACATCGACCTGGATAAAGGCACCTGCAGCGTCAAGCTCAAGCATTCGGCGTTCGTGTACGTGTATGGCAAGTGTGGCCGCAAGGTCGACTACATGTTCACCGGCTGGTTCGCCGGCGCGATGGACCAGATTCTCGCTGCCCGCGGCAGCAAGATCCGCACCGTGGCCGAACAGGTCTACGGCGGGTCGGAAGAAGGCCACGAAGATGGCCTGTTCGTAACAAAGCCGTTGTAAGCCGGAGATAGCGTCATGGCATTCGAAGCAATGTTCCAGCCGATTCAGATCGGCAAGCTGACCATCCGCAACCGTGTGCTCAGCACCGCGCACGCCGAGGTCTACGCCACTGACGGCGGCATGACGACCGACCGCTACGTGAAGTACTACGAAGAAAAGGCCAAGGGCGGCATCGGCCTGGCGATCTGCGGCGGTTCGTCCGTCGTCGCCATCGACAGCCCGCAGGAATGGTGGGCGTCGGTCAACCTGTCGACCGACCGCATCATCCCGCACTTCCAGAACCTGGCCGACGCCATGCACAAGCATGGCGCCAAGATCATGATCCAGATTACCCACATGGGCCGTCGCTCGCGCTGGGACGGCTTCAACTGGCCGACCCTGATGTCGCCGTCGGGTATCCGTGAACCCGTGCACCGCGCCACCTGCAAAACCATCGAAGTGGAAGAGATCTGGCGGGTGATCGGCAACTACGCGCAGGCTGCGCGTCGTGCCAAAGAGGGCGGCCTGGACGGTGTGGAACTGTCGGCGGTGCACCAGCACATGATCGACCAGTTCTGGAGCCCGCGGGTCAACAAACGTACCGACGAATGGGGCGGCACCTTCGAAGGCCGCATGAAGTTCGGCCTGGAAGTCCTGAAAGCCGTGCGCGCCGAGGTCGGTGACGACTTCTGCGTGGGCATGCGTATTTGTGGCGACGAGTTCCACCCTGACGGCCTCAGCCACGAGGACATGAAGCAGATCGCCGCGTACTACGACAGCACCGGCATGCTCGACTTCATCGGTGTGGTTGGCTCTGGTTGCGACACCCACAACACCCTGGCCAACGTCATCCCCAACATGAGCTACCCGCCGGAGCCGTTCCTGCACCTGGCGGCCGGTATCAAGGAAGTGGTCAAGGTCCCGGTGCTGCATGCGCAGAACATCAAGGACCCGAACCAGGCCACGCGCATCCTCGAAGGCGGCTATGTGGACATGGTCGGCATGACCCGTGCGCACATGGCCGACCCGCACCTGATCGCCAAGATCAAGATGGGCCAGATCGACCAGATCAAACAGTGCGTCGGTGCCAACTACTGCATCGACCGCCAGTACCAGGGCCTGGATGTGCTGTGCATCCAGAACGCCGCGACCTCCCGTGAATACATGGGCGTGCCGCACATCATCGAGAAAACCACCGGCGTCAAACGCAAGGTGGTGGTGGTTGGCGCCGGCCCTGCCGGCATGGAAGCGGCCCGGGTGGCTGCCGAGCGCGGCCACGACGTGACCCTGTTCGAGAAAAAAGACCAGATTGGCGGGCAGATCACCATCGCCGCCAAGGCCCCGCAGCGTGACCAGATTGCCGGTATCACCCGCTGGTACCAGCTGGAGCTGGCGCGCCTGAAAGTGGACCTGCGCCTGGGTACCGCCGCTGATGTGGCCACCATCCAGGACCTGCGCCCGGACGTCATCGTACTGGCGGTAGGCGGGCATTCGTTCCTGGAGCAGAACGAGCACTGGGGCGCTGCCGAAGGCTTGGTGGTCAGCAGCTGGGATGTGCTCGACGGCAAGGTTGCACCGGGCAAGAACGTGCTGGTGTACGACACCATCTGCGAGTTCACCGGCATGTCGGTGGCCGATTTCATCGCCGACAAGGGCAGCCAGGTCGAGATCGTCACCGACGACATCAAGCCGGGCGTGGCCATGGGCGGCACCACTTTCCCGACCTACTACCGCAGCATGTACCCCAAAGAAGTGATCATGACCGGCGACATGATGCTGGAAAAGGTCTACCGCGAAGGCGACAAGCTGGTGGCGGTGCTGGAGAACGAATACACCGGCGCCAAGGAAGAACGCGTGGTCGATCAGGTGGTGGTGGAGAACGGCGTGCGGCCTGATGAGGAGCTGTACTACGCGCTGAAGGATGGCTCACGCAACAAGGGCCAGATCGATGTGGAGGCGCTGTTTGCCATCAAGCCACAGCCGATCCTCAGCCAGCCGGGCGAAGGTTACCTGCTGTATCGCATTGGCGACTGCGTGGCCCAGCGCAACGTGCATGCAGCGATCTACGACGCCTTGCGCCTGTGCAAGGACTTCTGATCGCACCGCCTTTCTAGAGGCGGGACTGGCCCCCTGTGTAGGAGCGGCCTTGTGTTGCGAAAGGGTCGCGTAGCGGCCCCAAGATCGCCATAGCAGCATAGATTTTGGGGCCGCTACGCAGCCCTTTCGCGACACAAGGCCGCTCCTACATGGGGTCCGCGCTGGCCTTCGGGGTGGCGCAAGAATCTAGCTGTTGTGGGAGCCTCCCATGTTGAACACCCTTCTACCCATCCTGCTGTTCGCTGCCCTTGGCCTGGCAGTGCTCGGCGCCCTGCGCCGGGTGCGCATGTGGCGGCGTGGCCGAGCCGCCAAGGTCGACCTGATCGGCGGCCTGCTGGCCATGCCGCGCCGTTACCTGGTGGACCTGCACCACGTGGTCGAGCGCGACAAGTACATGTCCAAGACCCACGTGGCCACGGCGGGCGGCTTCGTGCTGTCGGCGGCCCTGGCGATCCTGGTGCACGGCTTCGGCCTGCAGAGCAAAATCCTCGGCTACGCATTGCTGGTGGCCACGGTGATCATGTTCAGCGGTGCCATCTTTGTCTTCAAACGCCGCCTCAACCCGCCTTCGCGCCTGTCCAAGGGCCCGTGGATGCGCCTGCCGAAAAGCCTGCTGGCGTTTGCCGCGAGCTTCTTCATCGCCACACTGCCGGTCGCTGGCATCCTGCCGGCCAATACCGGCGGCTGGGTGATGGTCGTCGTGCTTGGCCTGGGCGTACTGTGGGGCGTGTCGGAGCTGTTCTTCGGCATGACCTGGGGCGGTCCGATGAAGCACGCCTTCGCCGGTGCCCTGCACCTGGCCTGGCACCGCCGTGCCGAGCGTTTTGGCGGCGGCCGTTCTACCGGCCTCAAGCCACTGGACCTGGAAGACCCGAATGCTCCGCTGGGCGTTGAAAAGCCGGTGGACTTCACCTGGAACCAGCTGCTGGGCTTCGATGCCTGCGTGCAGTGCGGTAAATGTGAGGCCATGTGCCCGGCCTTTGCCGCTGGCCAGCCGCTGAACCCGAAAAAACTCATCCAGGACATGGTCATCGGCCTGGCCGGGGGTACTGACGCCCAGTTCGCCGGCAGCCCGTACCCTGGCAAGCCGATTGGTGAACACGGCGGCAATCCGCACCAGCCGATCGTCAATGGCCTGGTCGACGCCGAAACGCTGTGGTCGTGCACCACCTGCCGTGCCTGCGTCGAGGAATGCCCGATGATGATCGAGCACGTCGATGCCATCGTCGACATGCGCCGCCACCTCACCCTGGAAAAGGGCGCCACCCCGAACAAGGGTGCCGAGGTGCTGGACAACCTGATCGCCACCGACAACCCTGGCGGCTTCGCCCCTGGCGGGCGCATGAACTGGGCCGCTGACCTGAACCTGCAACTGCTGTCGGAGGTGCAATCCACCGAAGTCCTGTTCTGGGTGGGCGATGGTGCCTTCGACATGCGCAACCAGCGCACCCTGCGCTCGTTCGTCAAAGTGCTCAAGGCTTCGGGCGTGGACTTCGCCGTGCTTGGCCTGGAAGAGCGCGACAGCGGTGACGTGGCGCGCCGCCTGGGCGACGAAGCGACCTTCCAGCAACTGGCCAAGCGCAACATCCAGACCCTGGGCAAGTACAAGTTCCAGCGCATCGTCACCTGCGACCCACACAGTTTCCATGTGCTGAAGAACGAATACGGCGCCCTGGGCGGCGACTACCAGGTGCAGCACCACAGCACCTACATCGCCGAACTGATCGCGGCCAAGAAGCTCAACCTCGGCCAGCACAAGGGCGGCAGCGTCACCTACCACGACCCGTGCTACCTGGGCCGCTACAACGGCGAGTACGAAGCCCCGCGCGAAGTGCTCAAGGCGTTGGGTATCGAAGTGCGCGAGATGCAGCGCTCGGGCTTCCGCTCCCGTTGCTGCGGTGGTGGTGGCGGTGCGCCGATCACCGACATCCCTGGCAAGCAGCGTATCCCGGACATGCGCATGGACGACATCCGCGAGACCGAGGCCGAGTTGGTGGCCGTGGGTTGCCCGCAGTGCACCGCCATGCTCGAAGGTGTGGTCGAGCCGCGCCCGCAGATCAAGGACCTGGCCGAGCTGGTGGCCGACGTGCTGATCGAAGAGGACGCGCCCACTGGCCCAAAGCCGCAAACGGCTAAACGTGAACCTGCGGAGGTGCACTGATGAGCGACATTATCCGCCGCGACCCACGCGCCGAGTGGATCGCCCGTAACCGCCTGCACCCTCTGCATGCGGCAATGCAGACACAGCAAACTCGCTGGATGGGGCCCAACGGCATCCTCCGCAAGAACCCCCATGCGATCGCCGCAGGCTTCATTGGCCCGGCCGGCATCAAGCGTATCGACCGCAGCGGCGCCCAGCAGGGCACCGGTGTGGGCGGGCGTCGCACGGCGGCCGCCGAGGTCACGCTGCCACTGCATCAGGTACCGGCACCGGCGTTCTACATCGCCGTGGTACCGGACATGGTCGGTGGCCGCCTGAGCAGCCACGACCGCGACCTGCTTGGCCTGGCCCACAGCCTGGCCGGCAGCGACGGTGCGGTGCTGGCGGTGGTTTTCAACGAGCACAAGGAAAGCAACTTTTCCACAGCCGGGGTCGACCGCCTGCTGGTCATCGAGGGCGAGGCTTTCGAAGGTTATGCACCGGAGCAACTGGTACAAGGCCTGCGGGCTGTGGATAACCAGTTTACCCCGCGCCACTGGCTATTGCCCGACAGCCGCACCGGTGGCGGCGAACTGGGTCGGCGCCTGGGCGCCGCGCTGGGTGAACGCCCGGCGACGCGGGTGTGGCAGGTCAAGGATGGTCAATGCATTGGCCGCGCCGGTGCCGGCCAGCAAGACCTGCAACGCACTGTGCCGCGCCTGATCCTGGCGTCGGCCGAGTGCGCCGAGCCCGTCAGCGAAACCCGCCACGAAGCCTTGCCGGTGGAGTTGTCCACAAGCGTGGCGCGCAGCCTGTCGCGTATCGAAGACCTCGGCTCGGTGGCCGTGGACCCGGCCACCATTGCCATGGCCGAGGCCGAGTTCATTGTCTCGGGTGGTAACGGGGTCAAGGACTGGGACCTGTACCACCAGGCCACCGCTGCCCTCGGTGCTACCGAAGGCGCTTCGCGGGTGGCGGTGGACGACGGGTTCATGCCGCGCAACCGCCAGGTGGGTGCTACCGGTACCTGGGTCACCGCGCGCGTGTACGTGGCTGTGGGTATCTCGGGCGCGATCCAGCACCTGCAGGGTATCGGTGCCTGCGACAAGGTGGTGGCGATCAACATGGACCCGGGCTGCGACATGATCAAACGGGCCGACCTGTCGGTAATTGGCGACAGTTCGGCGATTCTCAAGGCACTGATCGAGGCTGTGGACAACTTCCGCAGCGGCGGCCAGCGCGACGCGGCATAAGGGCACGAGCATGAGTACGAAAGTGATCAGCCTGGTTTCCATCGGTGCCCACCCAAGCTCTGGCCGCGCCCGCCGCGCCGAGCAGGATGCCCGCGCCGTGGAACTGGGTTTGCAACTGGCTGGGGATAACTTGCAGGTGGTGCATGCCGGCGACCCACAGGAAGAGGCGCTGCGCGCCTACCTGGGCATGGGCCTGGACCATCTGGATGTGCTGGAGCAGCCGGCTGGTGCCGATGTGCTGGGTGTGCTGGGGGATTACCTGCGCGATGCCGGGGCACAGCTGGTGCTGACAGGTAGCCAAGCCGAAACGGGTGAAGGATCGGGCATGTTGCCGTTTCTGCTGGCCGAAAAGCTCGGCTGGCCGTTGATCGTGGGGCTGGCCGAGGTGGAGTCGATCGACAATGGCACCGCCCAGGTATTGCAGGCGCTGCCGCGTGGCCAGCGGCGCCGGCTGAAAGTGCGCCTGCCGTTGCTGGCGACTGTGGATAACGCGGCGCCCAAGCCGCGCCAGAGTGCCTTCGGGCCGGCGCGTCGGGGTGTACTGGCGGCGCGCAATGTGGCCATCGTTGACGATGAACTGCTGGCTGAGGCCGAGCTGCAACCGGCGCGCCCGCGGCCAAAGCGGCTGAAGGTGATCAAGGCCAAGAGCGGTGCGGACCGGATGAAGGCGGCAACTGCCAAGGCCAGTGGTGGCGGCGGCAAGGTGCTGAAGGATGTTTCGCCACAGGAAGGCGCCGAGGCCATCCTCAAGTTGCTGGTGGAAGAGGGCGTGTTGCGCTGAAGCCAGAGGCTTGGAGGTCTTTTGTGGGAGCGCACAAGGCCGCTCCCACATCCCATTCACAGTATCGATCGAATGCTTTTGCCCACCAAATCTGTTTGCCAAGTTGTGGATAAAGTGTTGGCGCATGGCTGCAGCCCTTGTATGGCGATGCCTTCAAGTAGTTGATCGAAAAACGATCAAGCTTCACCCAGTCTTTGCATGGGTGCTTTTCAGAATTCTCATGGTTCTTGCCCACAGTCGCTGTTAGTCGGTCTGTGGATAATCTGTTCGATAGCGGCTAAAAGCCCCATAAATACTGGGTTTCATGGCGTTGATCAAAAAACGATCATTCAGACGATAAAGTCTTTGAATTGTTGAAAATTATAACGTCTGGATAAGTTACCCACAGCCCCCTCAGTGAGAGTATGCAGTTACCAACAAAGTCTGTTGGCTGAGCTGTGGACAAGGTGTATGGAAGACGCTAGACGCCGCTTGAATCGTGGCTTGTAGGGTTTTGATCAAATATTGAACTACACCTGGGGATCAATTGGGTTGGGCACAGGTTGACTCAGCATTTGCTGATACCTTCTGGAGCTGTGGATAAAGCCCACCGAACTGTCATTTCTACCAGTTAGAAACAGCCATACACAGTGCTACTGTGAGTCGTCATCATAAATGAGGTTCTCGCATGAATTGCAGGTACTTGCTGGCGCTCGACAAGCAAGCATCGAACCTGGGCGGGCCAGGATGCGCTGTCAGAGTTTACCTACCGTATGGCTTCCTACGAGATCGCGAAGGGGCGCTTTTGTGTTTTGCCGCTCAACCGCTGGATCTGCTGACCGGCTGTTATCACCTTGGCAATGGCTACCGGGCTTACAATCCTGTTTTGATGCGTTTTCACGCCCAAGACTCCCACAGCCCTTTCGGTAAGGGTGGACTGAATGCCTATGCATATTGCGGTGGTGATCCAGTCAACCGCCACGATCCGACGGGTAAGGTGTCCGAGTGGGCCACGCTATCCTTGCGAGGCTTGAGCATGGCGTCGAACACAGTAACGTTGACCTATAATTTTTTGGGGCCGACGCCAACCAATCGCGTGGGGCTCAATGCTTCACGAATCAGTACTTTCGGATCTGTATTGAGCCTTGCGAGTTCAGGTGCCCAGTTCGCCGGCGTCGAGAGTGCCATTTTTGGAGCGAATGTCGGACTTGGGGTCAGTTTGACTGCTGTATCTGCTCGAGCCATCAACGCTGCAGTTGGACCTCAAGCCAAGCCTTTGGAGCAGATAAGGACAAATTACGGCCTGATGACGGGAGGACTGCCAACTGACACCCAACCAAACATACCGTTAGAAAGTATAAGCACGCCTACTCGCGAGGGATTGGCGGTGAGAACTACAGTAGCCGAGCGTTCTTTCGCTGGCCGAGCTGCTTTGGCTGGAGAGACTAGGCTTGCTAACGGAGAGGATGCTTGGGCCTTCCAAAGGCAGACGATGGGGCTCAGGAAAAGGCATCCGTCAGCTTGAGCGAAAGGGCTGCGTGGCAGCCCTTCCTCTGTACGATGTGCTCTTTTACTGCGCGGTTACTTCCTTCAGATACGCCGCCGGCTCCGCCCCCAGGTTGTTCAGCATCCGCCCGCTGTACCAGTCGATGAAGTTCACCACGCCAAACTCGTAGGTTTTCGAGTACGGCCCTGGCTGGTAAGCCGTGGAGTTGATCCCGCGCTGGTTCTCTTCGGCCAGGCGGCGGTCCTGGTCGTTGGTGGCGTCCCACACCTTGCGCATGCGCTCAGGGTCGTAGTCCACACCTTCCACGGCGTCCTTGTGCACCAGCCACTTGGTGGTGACCATGGTCTCCTGGGCACTGATCGGCCACACGGTGAACACGATCATGTGGTCGCCCATGCAGTGGTTCCAGGAGTGCGGCAGGTGCAGGATACGCATCGAGCCCAGGTCCGGGTTCTTGATGCGGCCCATCAGCTTCTGGCAGGCCTGCTTGCCGTCCATGGTCATCGACACGGTGCCCTTGAGCAGCGGCATGCGTACGATACGGTTACGCAGGCCGTGGCTCTTGTGCAGGTACGGGATCTTTTCGGCTTCCCAGGCGGCGGCGGAGGCGGCCACGTGGTCCTTGAATTCCTGGCTGGCGCGCGGGTCGTTGGTGTCGTCCCACTCCAGCAGGGTTTGCAGCAGCTCCGGGTGCGAGCCGCTGCAGTGGTAGCACTCGCGGTTGTTTTCCAGCACCAGCTTCCAGTTGGCTTTTTCCATCAAGGTGGTTTGCACCGCCACCTTGGTGTTCTCCATGTCGTAGGGTTCCATGTAGTGTTCCAGGGTGGCCAGGAACTCGTCGATGGCGGGTGGGTTTTCCGCCAGGCTGATGAAGATGTAGCCACCAGCGACCTTCACGTTCACAGGCTTCAGACCGTACTGCTTCATGTCGAAGTCGGCGCCCATCTCGGTGCCCGCGAACAGCAGGCGGCCGTCCAGTTCATATGTCCACTGGTGGTAATGGCAGACCAACTTGGCCACTTTGCCTTTGTCGCTGACGCACAAGCGCGAACCGCGGTGCCGGCAGACGTTATGGAAGGCGTGCACCTTACCCTCGGCGCCACGCACCACCAGAATCGGGTTGTTGCCGATCTGCAGCGTGATGTAGTTGCCTTTTGCCGGAATTTCGCAAGTCATGCCGGCGATCAGCCATTCTTTCTGGAAGATCTCCTGCATGTCGATCTGGAACAGACGCTCGTCGGTGTAGAAAGGCTGGGGCAGCGAGTAGGTGCGCTCGCGGGTCTGCAGCATCTCGGCGGTGGCCTTGCGTGCAGGTTCCAGTGGATCGCCCAGGCTCAGGGTTGCGGTGACGTCCATCGTGTATTCCTCGGGGCCGTGTGCGGCCGGCAAAAGGTGGCTAATCGTTGTTGTGGTGCCGCAAGGCTGTCTATCGAAAAACAGCTAGTTGTTTTGCCGTGGAGTGTGCGTCCGAAGGCGCCGCGAACCGTATCCATGGGCGACATGGCCGAATTGAATTACGACGCGCCAGCCCTTGTAGCGCGGGGCTGGTCGCGATAAGCACGCCGATGTCGCTGGCAGGAATGTACGTCGCCCTCAGCTTGCGCATTATCCAAGCCATAAAAAGCCCAATAGTCGGCTGCTGGAGATGAACATGTCCGATACCTTCCTCAATCCGGTCACTACCCAGACCTGGGCCAACGGCCGCCACATCGTGCGCTGCGTCAAGGTCATCCAGGAGACCTGGGACGTGCGCACCTTCTGCTTCATGGCCGACCAGCCGATCATGTTCTTCTTCAAGCCGGGGCAGTTCGTTACCCTGGAGCTGGAGATCGAAGGCAAACCGGTGATGCGTTCCTACACCATTTCCAGTTCGCCGTCGGTGCCCTACAGCTTCTCGATCACCGTCAAGCGTGTGCCGGGCGGCCTGGTGTCCAACTTCCTGCACGACACCATGCACGAAGGCGCCGAGCTGCCGGTGCATGGCCCGGTCGGGTTGTTCAATGCCATCGACTTCCCGGCGGGCAAGGCGCTGTACCTGTCCGGCGGTGTGGGCATTACTCCGGTCATGTCGATGGCGCGCTGGTTCTACGACACCAACGCCAATGTCGACATGGTGTTCGTGCACAGCGCCCGCTCACCCAAGGACATCATCTACCACCGCGAGCTGGAACAGATGGCCTCGCGTATCCCCAACTTCAGCCTGCACATCATTTGCGAGAAGCACGGCCTGGGCGAGCCATGGGCGGGTTATCGCGGTTACCTGAACCAGCGGCTGATGGAACTGATTGCACCGGACTACATGGAACGCGTGGTGTTCTGCTGCGGCCCGACGCCTTACATGACGGCGGTAAAGCGCATGCTCGAAGCGGTCGGCTTCGACATGAAGAACTACCACGAGGAATCGTTCGGTGCCACGCCGGCCGAGGCCAAGGCCGATGCGGTCGAGCATGCCGAGCAGGCAGCCGAAGCGCCGGAGCTGGATGTGTCCGACCTTAACCTGGTGGAGTTCATCGGCAGCGAGAAGAGCATTCGCATTGCCCCAGGCGAGACCGTGCATGCGGCGGCGGCCAAGGTTGGCCTGATGATCCCGAAAGCCTGCGGCATGGGCATTTGCGGCACTTGCAAGGTGCTCAAGCTGGGCGGCGAAGTGGAAATGGAGCACAACGGCGGCATTACCGAGGAGGACGAGGCCGAGGGGTATATCCTGTCGTGCTGCAGTGTGCCGAAAGGGGATGTGCGGATCGATTATTGATCCGAGATTGCAGGGGGCTGCTTTGCAGCCCATCGCGACACAAGGCCGCTCCTACAGGTATCGCGCAAGCCATGAAACTGCGCGGTAGCTGTAGGAGCGGCCTTGTGTCGCGATGGGCCGCAAAGCGCCCCCAGGTACTTCAGGTCAGGTACGGAACCGTGCCACCAACCCATTCAGGTCCACGGCCAGGCGCGACAATTCAGCACTCGCCGCACTGGTCTGATGCGCCCCGGTGGCACTCTGCACCGACAGGTCGTTGATGTTCACCAGGTTGCGGTCCACTTCCCGCGCCACCTGCGCCTGTTCCTCCGCCGCGCTGGCAATCACCAGGTTACGCTCGTTGATCTGCGCCACCGCGCCGGCAATGGTGTCCAGTGCCATGCCCGCGCCACGGGCGATGTTCAGGGTGGATTCGGCACGCTCGGTGCTGGTGCGCATCGACTCCACAGCTTCCTCCGTGCCCCCTTGAATGCTGCCGATCATCCGCTCGATTTCGCTGGTCGACTGCTGGGTGCGGTGGGCCAATGCCCGAACTTCATCCGCCACAACGGCAAAACCACGGCCCGCTTCGCCAGCACGTGCGGCCTCGATGGCGGCGTTCAGCGCCAGCAGGTTGGTTTGGTCGGCCAGGCCACGGATCACGTCGAGGACCTTGCCAATGTCGCGCGACTGCTCGGCCAGGTGAGTGATCAATTTGGCAGTGGCCTGCACATCGCCGCTCATGCGCTCGATGGCGCCCACGGTCTCCATCACCAGGTCACGGCCGTCGCCGGTGGAGCGGCTGGCTTCACTGGAGGCTTCCGAAGTGCTCACGGCATTGCGCGCTACTTCCTCCACAGCGCTGGTCATTTCGGTCACGGCCGTGGCGGCCTGTTCAATCTCGTTGTTCTGCTGTTGCAGGCCGCGGGCGCTTTCGTCGGTGACGGCGTTCAGCTCTTCGGCCGCCGAGGCCAGCTGGGTGGCGGAGCCGGCGATCTGTTGCAGGGTGTCGCGCAACTTGTCCTGCATGCGGGCCATGGCGCGCAGCAGGCGAGCGGCTTCGTCGGTGCCTTCGGCACGGATGATGTGGGTCAGGTCACCGTCGGCGACCTGTTCGGCGCTTTTGAGCGCATCTTCGATCGGCTTGACGATGCTGCGAGTCAGCAGGAAGGCGCAGGCGAACGTCAGGACGGTGGCGGCAACCAGCAGGCCGATCACCAGGGCGAAAGCAGCGGCGTACTGGCTGGCGGCCTTGTCATTGGTGGCGCGGGTCTGGTCGGTGTTGATGCGTACCAGGGTGTCCATGACCTTGTTGATCTGCTCTGAGTTGGCCAGCAAATCGCGGTTGAGCAGGTCGCGCAATTCGTCCAGGCGGTCGGCCTGGCTCAGTGTGCGCATGCGCGCTTCCAACTGGCGGTATTGGTTGAGCAACAGGCCGTACTGGTCGAACGCGGCCTGTTCGTCGGCGGCACCGATCATCGGCAGGTAAGCCTGGCGCGCGCGGTCGATCTGGCTGTTGCGCTGGTCCAGCAGGTTGAGGGTATCGCGTTGGGTTTCCGGTTCGCGGTTGAGCAGCAGGCGGTAGGAAAGCGTGCGCATGCGCAGGTTCAGCGCGGTGAGTTCGTCGAGGATCTTGATGCTGGGCACACTGACTTGCTCGATGGCAACACCAGCCTGGCGGATGTTGCCCATCTGCACCAGGGAGAAGATACCAAGGCCGAGCATCAGCAGGCCGATAAGCGCGAAGCCGAGCAGCGCGCGCGGGGCGATATTCATGTTGCGTAGGGACATGGAGAGGAGGATCCAGGCAAGGGGGAAAGTGCGACAAAACATGACTTGCCGGGCTATCGGTCGTGACCGGCCAGTCTTGAGTGCGACCGGCAAAAATTGTGAGGTAGCTAACCTTTTCCTGACCGGCGGTTGACTCAGGTCGGAACAAGGGGGCGGTTACCCTGTCAATCTGCGGGTTCGACACCTTATGAATCCGATATTTAATGGCGATGGGCGGCACTTTTCTTTATCGTGTGCGCCCCTCGCAACAACCTGAGATAGACCCATGCTGGAAGCTTCCCTGAATCAAATCGAGCAACTGGTCAGCGACCTGATGCAGAAAAACGCTCAACTCACCGAGCAGAACACCGCCCTCGGCCAGGAACTGGCCCAGGCCAAGGAAGAGAACGAAACCCTGCAGCTGTCGCTGATGGAGCAGGAAGAGAAGAACGGCGCTACCGCAGCGCGCATCCAGGCCCTGGTCGAGCGCGCCAGCGCGGGCGTTGTCGGCGCATGAGACTGCAAGAGCAGCCGATCAATGTGGTGTCGATTCTCGGCATCGACTATTCGATCAAGGCGCCCGAAGGTCAGGAAGAAACCCTGGCCCAGGCGGTACGGATGCTCAACACTGCCCTGAACGAAACCAAGCGTCAGTACCCGACCCTGATCGGCGACAAGCTGTTGGTGCTGGCTGCCCTCAACCTGTGCTCCAAGCAGGTTGAGCTGCAGAAAGAGCATCAGCAGACCCTAGCGCGTACCCAGGCGCAGATCGACGCCACGGTGGACGCCATCGTGCGGACCATTGCAGAGTCCTGATCGATAGCTGGGGGCGCTTCGCGCCCCTTTCGCGACACAAGGCCGCTCCTACAACAGTTATACGTTTCCCTGTAGGAGCGGCCGTGTGTCGCGATGGGCTGCACAGCAGCCCCAAAGGCCCAACTCATTGTTCCAGGTCACTGGATTAACTGGATACGCAAGTGTATACACTTTCCGCAAAACAATAATGTGCGGGGAGTAGGGCATGCGTATCTGGCGTAAGAGCATCCAGTGGCAATTGATCACCAGCATGGGCGCCGCCTTGCTGGCGAGCATCCTGGTCGTGGTCGTCATCTTCACCGTGGCGCTCAACCGCCTCACCGAGCGCTACCTGGTCGACACTGCCTTGCCAGCCAGTATCGAAGCCATCCGCAACGACATCGAACGCATGCTCGGCCAGCCTTTGGTGGCAGCGGCAGACATCGCCGGCAACACCTTGCTGCGTGACTGGCTGGCGGCTGGTGAAGAGCCCGCCCAGGCAGCGCAATTCACCGAATACCTGACCGCCGCCAAGCAGCGCAACCAGGCCTTCACTGCCCTGTTCGCGGCGACTGAAACCGGCCACTACTACAACGAGAACGGCCTGGACCGCACCCTCAGCCGCAGCAACCCCAAGGACAAGTGGTTCTACGGCTACATCGATAGCGGCGCCGAGCGGTTGATCAACATCGACATCGATGGTGCCACCGGCGAGCTGGCGCTGTTCATCGATTACCGCGTGGAAAAAAATGGCCAGCTGGTCGGCGTGGCCGGCATGGGCCTGCGCATGACCGAGCTGTCGAAGCTGATCCACGATTTCAGTTTCGGCGAACACGGCAAAGTGTTTCTGGTGCGCAACGATGGCCTGATCCAGGTGCATCCAGACGCAGCCTTCAGTGGTAAACGCCAGCTCACCGAGCAGCTTGGGGCGGACGCAGCCAAGGGTGTCATGACTGGAGGCGAGGGGCTGCGCAGCCGCCGCTTCAGCCGTGACGGCGAAAGCTACCTGGCGCTTGGTTTGCCACTGCGCGACCTTAACTGGACCCTGGTGGCCGAAGTGCCAGAGTCGGAAATCTATGCACAAATGCATCAGGCCGTCTGGTTGACCAGCCTGATCGGTGGCGCCGTGGCCCTGCTGTCACTGCTGCTGGTGGTGCTGTTGGCGCGTGGCCTGGTACGGCCGATCCGCCGCGTCACCGGCGCGTTGGTGCAGATTGGCAGCGGCGCAGGAGACCTCAGCCACCGCCTGGATGATTCGCGCCAGGATGAGTTGGGCGATCTGGCCCGGGGGTTCAACCGCTTTCTCGACAGCCAGCGCAGCCTTATCGGTGAGGTGTTGAGCACCTCCGAGCGGCTGCACCGGGCCGTAGAGCAGGTAACTCAGGTGGTGGACAACACGGCCGAGCGCTCGGGGCGGCAGCAAGAGATGACCGAAATGGTCGCTACTGCCGTGCACGAGATGGGCCTGACCGTGCAGGACATCGCCCGCAATGCCGGCGATGCGGCGCAAGCCTCGCAGTCGGCGCGGGACGAGGCGTTGCAGGCGCGCGAGGTGGTGCAACGCTCGATTCGGGGTATCGAGGGCATGTCGGGCGACATCGGCAAGGCTGCCGATGCAGTCACTCAGTTGGCCGACGAAGTCGCCTCGATCGATGAAGTTCTAGCGGTTATCCGTAGTATTTCCGAGCAGACCAATTTGCTGGCACTTAACGCGGCTATCGAGGCTGCGCGGGCAGGGGAAATGGGGCGCGGTTTTGCCGTGGTGGCCGATGAGGTGCGCACGCTGGCCCGGCGCACACAGCTGTCCACCGACGAAGTGCAGCAGATGATCCAGCGCCTGAAGCAGGGCGCGGGGTCGGCGGTGAGTTCGATGCAGGCGGGGCAGCAGGCGACTGGCAGTGGTGTGGAGTCGAGCCAGCGCACCGGGGCGTCGCTGGGCGCGATTACCGACCAGGTGGAGCACATCAGTGATATGAACCATCAGGTGGCCACGGCGACGGAAGAGCAGTCGGCAGTGACCGAGGAAATCAACCGGACGGTGCAGGGGATTTCCGACCTGGCGCGGGAAACGGCGGCGGAGGTGCAAGGGTGTCGCGAGGAGTGCCAGGCGTTGCGTGGGTTGGCTGATGATCTGGCGCGGCAGATGGGTGGGTTCAGGCTTTAGATTGCTGGGGCCGCTTTGCGGCCCTTGGAGGGCAAAGCCCTCCCAGCATGCTTTCAGGCGGTAATGATGCTACGGATATCCGCCGCAAGCTCGCGCACGCGCGCTTCCTCGGTATCCCACGAACACATGAAGCGCGCCCCGCCGCTACCAATGAAGGTATAGAACCGCCACCCCTTGCCCCGCAGCGCTTCGATCGCATGCTCCGGCATCTGCAGGAACACCCCGTTGGCCTCCACCGGGAACATCAGCTCCACCGCTGGCAAGTCACTCACCAGCGAGGCCAGCAGCTGCGCGCAATGGTTGGCGTGGTTGCCATGGCGCAACCAGGCGCCATCTTCCAGCAGGCCCACCCAGGGGGCCGACAAAAAGCGCATTTTCGACGCCAGTTGCCCGGCTTGCTTGCAGCGGTAGTCGAAGTCTTCGGCCAGCTGGCGGTTGAAGAACAGGATCGCCTCACCCACCGCCATGCCGTTCTTGGTGCCGCCAAAGCACAGCACATCGACGCCGGCCTTCCAGGTCAGCTCGGCCGGGCTGCAGCCCAGGAACGCGCAGGCATTGGTAAAGCGCGCGCCGTCCATGTGCAGGTTCAGGCCCAGCTCCTTGCAGGTGGCGCTGATCGCCTTCAGCTCGTCGGGGCGGTACACCGTGCCCACTTCAGTGGCCTGGGTAATGGTCACCACGCGGGGCTTGGGGTAGTGGATGTCTTGGCGCTTGAGCGCCACTTCGCGGATCGACTGCGGCGTCAGCTTGCCGTTGACGCTGGCCGCCGTCAGCAGTTTGGAGCCGTTGGAGAAGAACTCCGGCGCGCCGCATTCATCGGTTTCGACGTGGGCGGTCTCGGAGCAGATCACGCTGTGGTAGCTCTGGCACAGCGAGGCCAGGGCCAGGGAGTTGGCGGCAGTTCCGTTGAAGGCGAAGAACACCTCGCAGTCGGTTTCGAACAGGTTGCGGAAGTATTCCGAGGCGCGCTCGGTCCACTGATCGTCGCCATAGGCGCGGTCGTGGCCGTGGTTGGCCTTCTCCATCGCTGCCCAGGCTTCGGGGCAGATACCGGAATAGTTGTCGCTGGCGAATTGTTGGCTCTTATCTGTCATGACACGGTCCTGTGAACGACGCAGAACAGCACTCTAAACCATCGATTCAGCGGTTGCCTATACAAGCTGTGCATTGGCGGATTTCTGGGTTGTCTGTGCTGGCCTCTTCGCGGGTAAACCCGCTCCCACAGGGATACCACAAGCCTTCAGAGCACCACCGTACCTGTGGGAGCGGGTTCACCCGCGAAAGGGCCGGCACAAACGGCACAACAACGAATGTCGTAAACGCGCCATTGCAAGGCGTGCGCAGGCATCTGACCCGACCCCGCCAGTCATACCATCGCCACAAAGGGCCACAGTGCCTTACGACAAAAAACGATCGCTGCCGGGAGATACACGATGTTCAGCAAGCAAGACCAGATCCAGGGTTACGACGACGCACTGCTGGCGGCGATGAATGCCGAAGAACAGCGCCAGGAAGATCACATCGAGCTGATCGCCTCGGAGAACTACACCAGCAAGCGCGTCATGCAGGCCCAAGGCAGCGGCCTCACCAACAAATACGCCGAAGGCTACCCGGGCAAGCGCTACTACGGTGGCTGCGAGCACGTGGACAAGGTAGAAGCCCTGGCCATCGAGCGCGCCAAGCAGCTGTTCGGTGCCGACTACGCCAACGTCCAGCCGCACTCCGGCTCGTCGGCCAACGGCGCGGTCTACCTGGCCCTGCTGCAGGCCGGTGACACCATCCTCGGCATGAGCCTGGCCCACGGCGGCCACCTGACCCACGGCGCCAAAGTGTCGTCCTCGGGCAAGCTGTACAACGCTGTGCAATACGGCATCGACACCAACACCGGCCTGATCGACTACGACGAAGTCGAGCGCCTGGCGGTCGAGCACAAGCCGAAAATGATCGTTGCCGGTTTCTCGGCTTACTCCAAGACCCTCGACTTCCCTCGCTTCCGCGCCATCGCCGACAAGGTCGGTGCGCTGCTGTTCGTCGACATGGCCCACGTTGCCGGCCTGGTTGCCGCTGGCCTGTACCCGAACCCGATCCCGTTCGCCGACGTGGTCACCACCACCACCCACAAGACCCTGCGTGGCCCGCGTGGTGGCCTGATCCTGGCGAAGTCCAACGAAGAGATCGAGAAGAAGCTCAACGCCGCTGTATTCCCAGGCGCCCAGGGCGGCCCGTTGATGCACGTCATCGCCGCCAAGGCCGTGTGCTTCAAGGAAGCGCTGGAGCCAGGCTTCAAGGCCTACCAGCAGCAAGTGATCGAAAACGCCCAGGCCATGGCCCAGGTGTTCATCGACCGTGGCTACGACGTGGTGTCTGGTGGCACCGACAACCACCTGTTCCTGGTCAGCCTGATCCGTCAGGGCCTTACCGGTAAAGATGCCGACGCCGCCCTGGGCCGCGCGCACATCACCGTCAACAAGAACGCCGTGCCGAACGACCCGCAGTCGCCGTTCGTCACCTCGGGCCTGCGCATCGGCACCCCGGCCGTCACCACCCGTGGCTTCAAGGTCGCCCAGTGCGTGGCCCTGGCCGGCTGGATCTGCGACATCCTCGACAACCTCGGTGACGCAGACGTCGAAGCCGATGTGGCGAAGAACGTCGCGGCGCTGTGCGCAGATTTCCCTGTTTACCGCTGAGTGGAGTCACACACCATGCAACGTTACTCGGGCTTCGGCCTTTTCAAGCACTCCCTCAGCCACCACGAGAACTGGCAGCGCATGTGGCGCACGCCAACCCCTAAAAAGGTGTACGACGTGGTCATCGTCGGCGGTGGCGGCCATGGCTTGGCCACGGCCTACTACCTGGCCAAAGAGCACGGCATCACCAACGTCGCCGTGATCGAGAAGGGTTACCTGGGCGGCGGCAACACCGCCCGTAACACCACCATCGTGCGTTCCAACTACCTGTGGGACGAGTCGGCCCACCTGTACGAGCACGCCATGAAGCTGTGGGAAGGCCTGTCCCAGGACCTCAACTACAACGTGATGTTCTCCCAGCGCGGCGTCTACAACCTGTGCCACACCTTGCAGGACATGCGTGACTCCGAGCGCCGTGTCAGCGCCAACCGCCTGAACGGCGTGGATGGCGAGCTGCTGAACACCGCCCAGGTCGCGGCCGAAATCCCGTACCTGGACTGCTCGAAGAACACCCGTTACCCGATCCTTGGCGCAACCGTGCAGCGCCGTGGCGGCGTGGCCCGTCACGATGCCGTGGCCTGGGGCTTCGCCCGTGCTGCCGACGCCCTGGGCGTTGACCTGATCCAGCAAACCGAAGTGATCGGCTTCCGCAAGGAAAACGGCGCGGTCATCGGTGTGGAAACCAACAAAGGCTTCATCGGCGCCAAGCGCGTCGGCGTAGTCACCGCTGGTAACTCCGGGCACATGGCCAAGCTGGCCGGCTTCCGCCTGCCGCTGGAATCGCACCCGCTGCAAGCGCTGGTATCCGAGCCGATCAAGCCGATCATCGACAGCGTGATCATGTCCAACGCCGTACACGGCTACATCAGCCAGTCCGACAAGGGCGACCTGGTGATCGGTGCCGGTATCGACGGCTGGGTCGGCTACGGCCAGCGCGGTTCGTACCCGGTGATCGAGCACACCCTGCAGGCCATCGTCGAAATGTTCCCCAACCTCTCGCGCGTGCGCATGAACCGCCAGTGGGGCGGCATCGTCGACACCTCGCCGGACGCCTGCCCGATCATCACCAAGACCCCGGTCAAGAACATGTTCTTCAACTGCGGTTGGGGTACTGGCGGCTTCAAGGCGACCCCGGGTTCGGGCAACGTCTTCGCCGCGAGCCTGGCCAAGGGCGAAATGCACCCATTGGCCGCGCCGTTCTCCATGGACCGTTTCTACAACGGCGCACTGATCGACGAACACGGCGCCGCCGCCGTCGCCCACTAACCGGAGACACCGTCATGTTGCATATTTTCTGTCCCCACTGCGGCGAGCTGCGCTCCGAAGAAGAGTTCCACGCCTCTGGCCAGGCGCACATCGCCCGCCCGCTGGACCCTAACGCCTGCTCCGACGAGGAGTGGGGTACCTACATGTTCTACCGTGACAACCCGCGCGGTATTCACCATGAACTGTGGGACCACGTTGCCGGCTGCCGCCAGTACTTCAACGTCACTCGCGACACCGTGACCTACGAAATTCTGGAAACCTACAAGATTGGCGAGAAGCCGCAAGTGACCGCCAATGGTAAAGCGGCGAACGCACCGTCGACCGTCAAAGGCCAAGGGGAAAAAGTATGAGCCAGACCTATCGCCTCGCCAGCGGCGGCCGTATCGACCGCAGCAAGGTCCTGAACTTCACCTTCAACGGCAAGACCTACCAGGGTTATGCCGGCGACAGCCTGGCCGCCGCGTTGCTGGCCAACGGTGTCGACATCGTTGGCCGCAGCTTCAAGTACTCGCGCCCACGCGGCATCATCGCCGCCGGCACCGAAGAGCCGAACGCCATCCTGCAGATCGGCTCCAGCGAAGCCACCCAGATCCCTAACGTGCGTGCCACCCAGCAGGCGCTGTACGCAGGCCTGGTCGCCACCAGCACCAACGGCTGGCCGAACGTCAACAACGACGTCATGGGCATCCTCGGCAAGGTAGGCGGCAGCATGATGCCGCCGGGCTTCTACTACAAAACCTTCATGTACCCGAAATCGTTCTGGATGACGTACGAGAAGTACATCCGTAAGGCCGCAGGCCTTGGCCGTGCGCCGCTGCAGAACGACCCGGACAGCTACGACTACATGAACCAGCACTGCGACGTGCTGATCGTCGGCGCCGGCCCTGCTGGCCTGGCCGCCGCACTGGCCGCTGCGCGCAGCGGTGCCCGCGTGATCCTGGCCGACGAGCAGGAAGAGTTCGGCGGTAGCCTGCTCGACACCCGCGAAACCCTTGACGGCAAGCCTGCCGCCGACTGGGTCAACGCCGTGGTCAAAGAGTTGGAAGGCCTGCCGGAAGTAACCCTGCTGCCACGTGCCACGGTCAACGGCTACCACGACCATAACTTCCTGACCATTCACGAGCGCCTCACCGACCACCTCGGCGACCGCGCCCCGATCGGCCAGGTTCGCCACCGCGTGCACCGTGTGCGTGCCAAGCGTGTGGTACTGGCGCCTGGCGCCCATGAGCGCCCGTTGGTGTATGGCAACAACGACGTGCCGGGCAACATGCTGGCCGGTGCCGTGTCCACCTACGTTCGCCGCTACGGTGTGGCCCCTGGCCGCAAGCTGGTGCTGTCGACCAACAACGACCATGCCTACCGCGCCGCGCTGGACTGGCACGACGCCGGCCTGCAGGTGGTCGCCATCGCTGATGCCCGCCACAACCCACGTGGCTCGCTGGTTGAAGAGGCCCGTGCAAAAGGCATTCGCATCCTCACTTCCAGCGCCGTGGTCGAGGCCAAAGGCAGCAAGCACGTCACCGGCGCCCGCGTGGCGGCCATCGATGTGCAGGCGCACAAAGTCACCAGCCCAGGCGAAACCCTCGAGTGTGACCTGATCGCGTCCTCGGGCGGTTACAGCCCGATCGTCCACCTCGCCTCGCACTTGGGCGGCCGCCCGGTATGGCGTGACGACATTCTCGGCTTCGTGCCGGGCGATGCACCGCAGAAACGCGAATGCGTCGGGGGCATCAACGGTGTCTACGCCCTTGGCGATGTGATTGCCGATGGTTTCGAAGGCGGTGTGCGCGCAGCTACCGAAGCGGGCTTCAAGGCAACCGTTGGCACCCTGCCAAAAACCGTGGCGCGCAAGGAAGAGGCCACCGTGGCATTGTTCCAGGTGCCGCACGACAAAGGCACCAAAGGGCCGAAGCAGTTCGTCGACCAACAGAACGACGTGACTGCAGCGGGTATCGAGCTGGCCACCCGTGAAGGCTTCGAGTCGGTCGAGCACGTCAAGCGCTACACCGCGCTGGGCTTCGGTACCGACCAGGGCAAACTGGGCAACATCAACGGCCTGGCCATCGCCGCCCGTTCGATCGGCATCACCATCCCGGAAATGGGCACCACCATGTTCCGCCCCAACTACACGCCGGTCACCTTCGGCGCGGTAGCGGGCCGTCACTGTGGTCACCTGTTCGAGCCCGTGCGCTTCACTGCCTTGCATGCCTGGCACGTGAAGAACGGCGCCGAGTTCGAAGACGTCGGCCAGTGGAAGCGCCCGTGGTACTTCCCGAAAGCCGGCGAAGACATCCATGCCGCCGTGGCCCGTGAATGCAAGGCCGTACGCGACAGCGTGGGCCTGCTGGACGCCTCGACCCTGGGCAAGATCGACATCCAGGGCCCGGACGCCCGTGAGTTCCTCAACCGCATCTACACCAACGCCTGGACCAAGCTCGACGTGGGCAAGGCCCGCTACGGCCTGATGTGCAAGGAAGACGGTATGGTCTTCGACGACGGCGTAACCGCCTGCGTCGGCGACAACCACTTCATCATGACCACCACCACCGGCGGCGCCGCGCGCGTGCTGCAGTGGATGGAGCTGTACCACCAGACTGAATGGCCGGAGCTGAAGGTGTACTTCACCTCGGTCACCGACCACTGGGCCACCATGACCCTGTCCGGCCCCAACAGCCGCAAGCTGCTGAGCGAGCTGACCGACATCGACATGGGCAAGGAAGCCTTCCCGTTCATGACCTGGAAGGAAGGCAACGTTGGCGGCGTACCGGCCCGTGTGTTCCGTATCTCGTTCACCGGCGAGCTGTCGTACGAAGTCAACGTGCAGGCCAACTACGCCATGGGCGTGCTGGAACAGATCATTGAGGCCGGCAAGAAGTACAACCTGACCCCGTATGGCACCGAGACCATGCACGTACTGCGTGCCGAGAAGGGCTTCATCATCGTTGGCCAGGACACCGACGGTTCGATGAACCCGGACGACCTGAACATGAGCTGGTGCGTTGGCCGCAACAAACCGTTCTCGTGGATCGGCCTGCGTGGCATGAACCGCGAAGACTGCGTGCGTGAGAACCGCAAGCAGCTGGTAGGCCTGAAGCCGGTCGACCCGACCAAGTGGCTGCCGGAAGGCGCTCAGTTGGTATTCGACCCGAAACAGCCGATCCCGATGGACATGGTTGGCCACGTCACCTCCAGCTATGCCTCCAACTCCCTGGGCTACTCGTTTGCCATGGGTGTGGTCAAAGGCGGCCTCAAGCGCATGGGCGAGCGAGTCTACTCGCCGCAGGCGGATGGCAGCGTGATCGAGGCGGAGATCGTGTCTTCGGTGTTCTTCGATCCGAAGGGTGAGCGGCAGAACGTCTAAAGGCCCCCGGATGGCAAACGGTGCCGGGCTGGTAATGAGGGCCCTGTGGGAGCGGGTTCACCCGCGAAGAGGGCGGTGAATCCACCCTCGCATTCGCGGGTAAACCCGCTCCCACAGGATGCACCACCCGCCATGGCACCGCATGCGACCTACAGAATTCAAGGCAGGTAAGAAATGAGCGCTATCAACGTCTTCCAGCAAAACCCCGGCGCCGAGGCCAAGGCCCAGTCGCCACTGCACCACGCCGACCTGGCCAGCCTGGTTGGCAAAGGCCGCAAGAACGCAGGCGTGACCCTGCGTGAACGCAAGTTCCTCGGCCACCTCACCCTTCGCGGTGATGGCCACAATCCGGAATTCGCCGCCGGCGTGCACAAGGCCCTGGGCCTGGAGCTGCCCGTGGCGCTGACCGTGGTCGCCAACAACGACATGTCGCTGCAATGGGTCGGCCCTGACGAGTGGCTGCTGATCGTGCCCGGCGGCCAGGAACTGGCGGTCGAGCAAAAGCTGCGCGCGGCCCTTGACGGCCAGCATATTCAGGTGGTCAACGTCAGCGGCGGGCAAAGCCTGCTGGAACTGCGCGGCCCCAACGTGCGCGAAGTGCTGATGAAGTCCACCAGCTATGATGTTCACCCGAACAACTTCCCGGTGGGCAAGGCTGTCGGCACCGTGTTCGCCAAATCGCAACTGGTGATCCGCCGCACCGCCGAAGACACCTGGGAGCTGGTGATTCGCCGCAGCTTCGCCGACTACTGGTGGCTGTGGCTGCAGGACGCTTCGGCCGAGTACGGCCTGAGCATCGAGGCTTAAGGAGAGCAGAACATGAGTCGGGCACCGGATACCTGGATTCTCACCGCCGACTGCCCGAGCATGCTCGGCACCGTCGACGTGGTGACGCGTTACCTCTTCGAGCAGCGCTGCTACGTGACGGAGCACCACTCCTTCGATGACCGGCAGTCTGGGCGGTTCTTCATTCGCGTGGAGTTCCGTGCCCCTGATGCCTTCGACGAGGACGGCTTTCGCGCCGGCCTCGCCGAGCGCAGCGAAGCGTTCGGCATGGCTTTCGAGCTGACCGCCCCGAACCACCGCCCCAAGGTGGTGATCATGGTGTCCAAGGCCGACCACTGCCTGAACGACTTGCTGTATCGCCAGCGCATCGGCCAGCTGGGCATGGACGTGGTCGCGGTGGTGTCCAACCACCCCGACCTCGAACCCCTGGCCCAGTGGCACAAGATTCCCTATTACCACTTTGCCCTCGACCCCAAGGACAAGCCTGGGCAAGAGCGCAAAGTGCTGCAGGTGATCGAGGAGACCGGCGCCGAGCTGGTCATCCTTGCCCGCTACATGCAGGTGTTGTCGCCCGAGCTGTGCCGGCGCCTGGATGGCTGGGCGATCAACATTCACCATTCGTTGTTGCCTGGGTTCAAGGGTGCCAAGCCTTATCACCAGGCGTACAACAAGGGCGTGAAGATGGTCGGGGCCACGGCGCACTACATCAATAACGACCTGGACGAAGGGCCGATCATTGCCCAGGGCGTGGAGGTGGTGGACCACAGCCATTACCCGGAAGACCTGATTGCCAAAGGGCGCGACATCGAGTGCCTGACCTTGGCGCGGGCTGTGGGGTATCACATCGAGCGGCGCGTGTTCCTCAACGCCAACCGGACGGTCGTTCTCTGAACAATTCTGGGGCTGCTGCGCAGCCTTGTCGCGACACAAGGCCGCTCCTACAGGCGATCGCGTTCCCCTGTAGGAGCGGCCTTGTGTCGCGATAGGGCCACAAAGTGGCCCCAGCTTTTGGTCTGCCGTAAAAAGGCATCCCCCTGTCGTTTTCAGTCAGTGCATCTCGCCCCATCAGGCCCACAATTCCCTGCATTCCAGAAACACATGCCGCCCATGGATGGCGGCGCGTTCAACCACCGCTGCATAAATAAAAATCAAGCGAGGTAAGAGCATGTCTGGCAATCGTGGAGTGGTATATCTCGGCGCCGGCAAGGTCGAAGTGCAGAAGATCGACTACCCGAAAATGCAGGACCCGCGCGGCAAGAAGATCGAACACGGCGTCATCCTCAAGGTGGTCTCCACCAACATCTGCGGCTCCGACCAGCACATGGTCCGTGGCCGTACCACTGCCCAGGTCGGCCTGGTTCTGGGCCATGAAATCACTGGTGAAATCGTCGAGAAGGGCAGCGACGTCGAGCGCATGCAGATCGGTGACCTGGTATCGGTACCGTTCAACGTCGCCTGTGGCCGCTGCCGCTCGTGCAAAGAGATGCACACCGGTGTTTGCCTCACCGTTAACCCAGCCCGTGCTGGTGGTGCCTACGGCTATGTCGACATGGGCGACTGGACTGGCGGCCAGGCTGAATACGTGCTGGTGCCTTACGCCGACTTCAACCTGCTGAAACTGCCAGAGCGCGACAAGGCCATGGAAAAGATCCGTGACCTGACTTGCCTCTCCGACATCCTGCCAACCGGCTACCACGGTGCCGTGACTGCTGGCGTAGGCCCAGGCAGCACCGTTTACGTCGCGGGCGCTGGGCCAGTCGGCCTGGCCGCCGCTGCCTCGGCCCGCCTGCTGGGCGCTGCCTGCGTGATCGTGGGCGACCTGAACCCTGCCCGCCTGGCCCACGCCAAGTCCCAGGGCTTCGAGGTGGTCGACCTGTCCAAGGACACCCCGCTGCATGAGCAGATCGTCGATATTCTCGGCGAGCCAGAAGTGGACTGCGCCGTTGACGCCGTTGGCTTCGAAGCCCGTGGCCATGGTCACGAAGGTGCCAAGCATGAAGCCCCGGCCACTGTACTGAACTCGCTGATGCAGGTGACCCGCGTTGCCGGCAGCATCGGTATTCCAGGCCTGTACGTGACCGAAGACCCGGGTGCGGTGGATGCCGCTGCCAAGATCGGCGCGCTGAGCATCCGCTTTGGCCTGGGCTGGGCGAAGTCGCACAGCTTCCACACCGGGCAGACCCCGACCATGAAGTACAACCGCCAGCTGATGCAGGCGATCATGTGGGATCGGATCAATATTGCTGAGGTGGTGGGTGTGCAGGTGATCAACCTGGATCAGGCGCCGGAAGGGTATGGCGAGTTTGATGCGGGTGTGCCGAAGAAGTTTGTGATCGACCCGCACAAGATGTGGGGTGCGGCTTAAGGCCAAATAAAGATGCCCTCTTTTGAGGGCATCTTTACACTATCAAGAGTTCGACTTTCTGATCTCGCGCCTGGCATCAGCAGGTAGTGTGGTAGTCGGCCAATTTGGCGTAATGCCTTTGCGCCAAAGCGCTTCGCCAATCTGGGACAATTTCTCATTTTTGTTCATGAGCGCTGCGGCCCTAGCCAGATAATTCAAGGCTGGGGCTCTGTCGCCTTCGTCATGCAGTCTGGTTAACACGCCAATCTCCGCGCGATTGCGCTTGAATGTCTGCATATCCATTGCCCGGACGTGAGCTACTTCAGTACTGCTGCCTGGGTTTTGGAATAGCTCAAACACCCTGATGTGGGTACGCCCTTCAGTGACCGAGTTGTCGGCTTTTACCCTGCGAGGCATCTGCAATTTTGTGTCAATAAGTGCATTTCGATGAGCTGTTCTGTTGAAATCTAACGGCTTCAACCAGGAACCAGCGGAAATCGCTGCATTCTTGCTAGTCCTCATTATCTGACCATTAGCTAGGTAAACACGCATGTGGCCGCTTTGGTCGCTGCTGTTTACTGGGTCGCCCTCACAATAGCAGTAAGCGTTCAGGCCCCCCTGACCAAAAGGGCTCCAGTTATCTGCAGCAACAAAGCGTCCGAGACGTGGTGAGTAGGCGCGGTATCCAAGCCCAAGCAGATAGCAGTTCGAACCAATGTCGAAAGCCTCACCATTGAAGCCAGTCGTAGTCCTTAACGAGGGCAGAGATGGGTCGTGCCCATAGGCTGAGTAAGGGTGGTCCTCCTTATCACCTTCGCTCTCAACACTGAGAACCGAACCCTTATCGTTGGTGGCCAGCAATGCAATGCTGCGGTCTCCATTCGTCTGCTGCTCAGCCAGCGGTTGTTCCGCATTGCGGAAGATGGCGCGATGCTTATCGACTTGTTTCACGGTGATCAGCTTGTCGCCCTGGTAGAAGAAAAGCGAACAATTCGACGCTTTGCTCATGATTCAAGTCTCTGCCGTGCTGGATAAATGGAGGCTGCTTGATGCCCATTCTGAACAGTCGCAGGGATTTTGATACTGGTAGAAATATCAGGTGTTGGCCGAATGCGGCGCGCTGAGCGTCTGCTTTGGCCAGGGTTGGGCGAAGTCGCACAGCTTCCACACTGGCCAGCCACTGACCATGAGGTACAACTGCCAGCTGATGCAGGCGATCATGTGGGGCCGGATCAATATTGCTTGAAGTGGTGGGCGTGCAGGTGATCAACCTGGATCAGGCGCCGGAAGGGTATGGTGAGTTTGATGCGGGTGTGCCGAAGAAGTTTGTGATTGATCCGCATAAGATGTGGGGTGCGGCGTAACAACCGTCGAGTAAATAGAGCCCCTCAGATCGAGGGGCCCTTTTCATGACAGATCCAATGCCTTAACTAACCTCCAGGCATATTCCGCTCTTGCAGGCGCGAGCTTGCTTGTGAAGATGCCAGCCTCGGCCCCCAACCGGCAAGAGCTTTGCCACACTACGAGCTCGCTCGCAGTATTGCGTTTGCATTTTCTAAGTCGCTAGTAAGCTGTTTGTGGTGTTCGTTATAAGTACGATATTTTTCTAGGTGGGCTGAGTGCTTGGTTGTTATATCGGTAAGTTTTGCGCGCGCCTCGGAGATGCGAGATTCAATATCAGCTATTGTGTTTTTTACAGCGCGGCGATCTTTGGTCCAGTTAAGCGCGTCAGTATATGTTTTTCGCGAGGCGTTGCCTTTATCTATGATGGCTTCAAGATTTTCAGCTTCTTGTATCGGGCGTCCATGTGAGTGTTTTATTTGATTTATTCTTGCGCGAGTCCGATCGATTTCACCTGTTTGTTCGTCTATGAAACCTTTTAGTTGAGTTTTTTCTGACTCGCTCAAGGCCGGGGCAGGTACGAATCTCTTATTACCTTGAATATTTTCCACTCTGTAGAGCCTACCGTTCACGACACGTCTCGACTTGGTCAGCGTGAGTGCTACAGGGGTTCGCAGTGGGTTTCTCGCTTGGCCGGACGGGTCGGTGTAATTAATCGGGTCGTTTGAACAGTAGGCATAAGCATTCACACCGCCTCGACCAAACGGACTTTTCCCGTCTGGCGAAATGAAGCGCATTAACTGAGGCATATAAACTCGGTATCCGTTGCCGAGCATATAGATTGAAGCATGATTTTGCGCTAACTCACCATTGTAACCAAGTAGGAACGGCAGATTGGTTGCATGGCCGTATGGGGAGTATTGAATGGCTATGTTATTCACTTCGCTCGCGCTGTATATGGAGTTCTTGTCGTCGACAAGCAGTAGTTTTGCTTCGCTTGTTTCAGAAGTTTTTTGGCCGAGGGGCCGTGAATCAGTGCCAAAAATGGTTGTGCTGCTGGAGCTGGAAACTTTGGTTACAGTATTGTGGTTTCGATAGAAAAACGCTGCGGTAGAGGGTTTTCTCTTCATGATCGTTACCTCAAATTCTAAGCACGGCTGATTTGAATTTTTATTATTTAGCAGCCGTCTGCCAACTGCTACTGGCAGAAATGACAGGTCACTCATAGCCCAGCGTGTACTCGATCTTGATCCAGGAACAAACCACTAATGTTGCGGTCAAAAGTCCGTTTCCCAGCCCATCCCATCCATGGCCAACGAGGTCCCTCCCGATGAAAGCGTTCACCTTGGCAACCCTGATGACCCTGGCCGCAAGCCCGGTGTTCGCCTTCAACCTCAGCGATGCCGCCAACGCCGTGTCGGCCATGCAAAACCAGAAGCAGAGCCAGCAAGCCCAAGTGCAGGCGCCCGAGGCACAGGCCAATTTGCTCAACACCCTGGGCAGTGAATTGAAGATCACCCCCGAACAGGCCGTAGGTGGGGCGGGTGCAATGCTGGGCTTGGCGCGCAACAACCTGAGCAGCGATGACTATGGGCAACTGACCAAGGCTGTACCGGGGCTGGACCTGCTGGCCGGGGCCAATGCGCTGGGTGGCTTGAGTGGCCTGGGCGATTTGCTGGGCAAGAACAGCGAAAGCCAGTCAGCCTTGAGCAATGCGCTGGGCAGCAACGTGGAAAACCGCAGCGACCTGGACACTGCGTTCAAGGCGCTGGGCATGGATACCGGGATGATCGGGCAGTTTGCGCCGTTGATTCTGCAGTACCTGGGGCAGCAAGGGATTGCTGGGTCGTTGTTGCAGAACCTGGGTAGCCTATGGACAACCCCGGCGCCGTTGACCCAGCCTTCGGTCTGAGGTTTTTGGGTTGCCAGCGGCGGCTCTATCGCCGGCAAGTTAGCGCCCACAGGTTTTTCGCAGACTTCAAGCCTGGCGCTGTACCTGTGGGAGCGGCCTTGTGTTGCGAAAGGGCCGCAAAGCGGCCCCGGCAATCTTCGAGGTGAAGCGGAAATCCCTGGGGCCGCTGCGCGGCCCTTTCGCGACACAAGGCCGCTCCTACAAGAAAAAGCGGTTTTGCGTCGTCTCGGCAGGTCAGGCCGCTTCGGTGAAATCCACCAGGCGCACCGGGCGGCGGAAGCCTGCGGTCAGTACGGCAAGGTACACAAGGCCTAGCGCAAACCAGCACAGGCCAATCACTAGCGTCAGCGCCGACAGGCTGGTCCACAGCCACAAGGTCAGCCCCAACCCCACCAATGGCACCACACCATAGCGCAGCAGGTTCTTGGCATTGCGCTGGCTGGTGTCGTCCATCAGATGAGTTTTCACCACCGCCAGGTTCACCGCCGAGAACGCCACCAGTGCGCCAAAGCTGATCAGCGAGGCGAGGGTGGACAGGTCGATCACCAGCGCCAGCAGCGAGAACGCCGACACCAACGCAATGGCGAACACCGGTGTGCCAAAGCGTGGCGACAGGTAACCGAAGCTGCGCCGTGGCAGCACGTTGTCACGGCCCATGGTGAACAGAATGCGCGACACCGCTGCCTGCGAAGCCAGCGCCGAACCCAGGCTGCCCGCCACATAAGCGGCAGTGAAGAAGTTGGTAAGGAACTGCCCGCCCGCCTTGAACATCACTTCATTGGCCGCCGCATCGGCATTGGCGAAGCTGCTACCCGGCAACACCAGCTGGCTGACATAGGCCAGCACGGTGAACAGCAAACCGGCAAACAGGGTGGTGAGGATGATCGCCCGTGGCACGTCGCGGCGTGCGTCGCGGCATTCTTCGGCCAAGGTCGAGACGGCGTCGAAGCCCAAAAACGACAAGCACAACACCGCTGCGCCAGCCATCAGGTGGCCGAAGCCCGGTTTGCTGCCGTCACCCAGCAGCGGCGACAGCAGGTCGAGCGGCTGGCCAGCCAAGGCCTGGCAGGACAGTGCGACAAACACGCCGATGAACACGATCTGCGCGCCGACGATCAGGTTGCTGGTCTTGGCCACCGAGTTGATGCCGACCACATTCAGCACTGTCACTAGGGCAATGCAGGCGAGCACGAAGGCCCAGGCGGGCACTGCGGGGAAGGCGATGTTGAGGAACAGCCCGATCAGCAAGTAGTTGATCATCGGCAGGAACAGGTAGTCGAGCAGCAGCGACCAACCGGCGAGGAAGCCGACGTTGGGCCCGAACGCCATGTTGGTGTAGGAGTACGCCGAGCCCGCGACCGGGAAGCGCTTGACCATGAAGCTGTAGGACGCCGCGGTGAACAGCATGGCCACCAGGGTGACCAGGTAGGCGCCGGCAGTGCGGCCCCCCGTGAGTTCGGTGACGATGCCGTAGGTGGTGAAGATGGTCAGTGGGACCATGTAGACCAGGCCGAAAAATACCAGGGCGGGCAGGCCGAGGACACGGCGAAGCTGGGCGGGGGCGGAGCTGGGTGGGTTGGCCATTGATCGATCCAAGCTTTTTTGTAGTTGTGCTTTGATCGATTTTTATCCACTTAGGTAGGGTGTGACAAAGAAGTAATCCTAATGCTGATTATTAGCCAGGGTTTTAATTGGATATTTGCACTGCCTGTTCCGGCCAATTCGCGGGTAAACCCGCTCCTACAGGGACGGCACAGTTTTCAAAGGCAATGTAGTACCTGTGGGAGCGGGTTTACCCGCGAATTGGCCGGTCCAGAAAACAAAAATCTCAACGCATTTCCTGGCGCAGCTGCTCAATCCGCTGGTCCTTCTCCACCCAAAGCTGATTCACCCAAGCCTGTACCGTCTGCCGAAACTCCGGGTCATTCTCGTAATCACCCGCCCACAATGCCGGGTCCAGTTCGCGCACCTGAATGTCGATAATCACCCGGCTAATGCTGCCATTGAGCAACGCCCAGAACCCCGGTGCCTTGTTGCCGGGGTAGACGATGGTCACGTCCAGCAAGGCATCCAGTTGCTCGCCCAGTGCCGCCAGCACGAACGCTACGCCACCGGCCTTGGGCTTGAGCAGGTAACGATACGGCGACTGCTGTTCCTGGCGTTTGGCTTCGGTAAAGCGCGTGCCTTCCAGATAGTTCACCACCGTCACTGGCTGGCGCTTGAACAGCTCGCAGGCCGCCTTGGTGATTTCCAGGTCCTTGCCCTTGAGCTCGGGGTGCTTTTCCAGAAACGCCTTGCTGTAGCGCTTCATGAATGGGTAATCCAGCCCCCACCAGGCCAGACCCAGCAGCGGGACCCAGATCAGCTCTTTTTTCAGGAAGAACTTGAAGAACGGTGTGCGGCGGTTGAGGCTTTCGATCAGCGCAGGGATATCGACCCAGGTCTGGTGGTTGCTCACGGCCAGGTACGAGGTGTCCTTGCGCAGGTTCTCGACGCCGCGAATGTCCCACTGGGTCGGGATGCACAGGGCGAAGATGGCCTTGTCGATCTCCGACCAGGTTTCCGCCACCCACATCACCGCCCATGATGCGTAATCACGCCCACGGCCCGGCAACACCAGTTTGAGCAGGGCGAAGACCAGCAGCGGGCAGATCAACACCACAGTATTGAGCAGCAGCAGGGTGGTCGTGAGAATGCCGGTCAGCAGGCGACGCATAAAGAAACTCTTGTTGTGGGAGATGAACGATTGGCAATGATAAGCAGCGCAATGGCCTACGCCAAATGTCCAATGCCCGTCGGCAGGGACAAATGTTTCACATTATGTTGGTTAGGCTTGTCACAGCGAACCTATTCAGCCATTGCAGTCTAAGCACTGACCCTTCTCAAGGAAGCCTGCCTGTGAAACCTCTGCTTGCTCTGTTGTCATTGTTGGCCATGCCGGTAATGGCTGCCGAGCCCACGATCTACGGCCGTTACGAGAACATCGCCCTGCCTGAGCTTGGCGAAACCCTGAAAGCCAAGATGGACACCGGTGCGTTCACCGCCTCGTTGTCGGCCAAGGATATCGAACTGTTCAACCGCGATGGCGAGGAGTGGGTGCGCTTCCGCCTGGCGACCAAGGACTCGGACGGCAAGGTGTACGAGCACAAGGTCTCGCGCATCAGCAAGATCAAGGGCCGTGCCGATGAAGAGGAGGAGGGCGATGCGCCGGAAATCTCCAAGCGCCCGGTGGTCGACCTGGAGCTGTGCCTGGGTGATGTGAAGCGCACCGTGGAAGTGAACCTGGTGGATCGCAGCAGCTTCAACTATCCGCTGCTGGTGGGTTCCAAGGCATTGCGCGAGTTCAAGGCCGCAGTCAACCCGGCCAAGAAATTCACCGCTGGCAAGCCTGACTGCTGACCTGAAGCCAGACCGGTCCCCTTGTAGGAGCGGCCTTGTGTCGCGATAGGGCCGCAAAGCGGCCCCACGATCCAAGCGTTGATGCAGATATTGCCGGGGCCGCTCTGCGGCCCTTTCGCGACACAAGGCCGCTCCTACACAATAGTGCGTCGCCATCGACAATTACACAGGCCGCGCACTATGCCCCATATCCTCATTGTCGAAGACGAAGCCGCCATCGCCGACACCCTGCTCTACGCCCTGCAGGCCGATGGCCACAGCACCGAATGGGTGACCCTCGGTAGTGCCGCCCTCGACCAGCAACGCCAGCGCCCGGCCGACCTGATCATCCTCGACATCGGCCTGCCCGACATCAGTGGCTTTGAAACCTGCCGCCAATTGCGCCGCTTCAGCGAAGTGCCGGTGATGTTCCTCAGCGCCCGCGACGGCGAGATCGACCGGGTGGTAGGCCTGGAAATCGGTGCCGACGACTATGTGGTCAAACCCTTCAGCCCGCGTGAAGTGGCCGCACGGGTGCGGGCGATTCTCAAGCGCATGGCCCCCAGGGCCGAGCCCGCGACCGATGCCGCGCTGTTCCAGCTCGACACCCTGCGCATGCAGATCACCTACCGCAGCCAGCCCCTCACACTGACGCGCCACGAATTCCGACTGCTGCAATGCCTGTTGGAGCAACCACAGCGCGTATTCAGCCGCGAACAACTGCTCGATGCCCTGGGCGTGGCCAGCGACGTGGGCTACGAGCGCACCATCGACAGCCATATCAAGAGCCTGCGCGCCAAGCTGCGCCAGGTGGCCAGTGGCGGCGAGCCAATCCAGACCCACCGTGGCCTCGGCTACAGCTACAGCCCGGAACATGCCTGATGCGCCTGGGCATCCGGATCTTCCTGGTGTACTTCCTGTTCGTGGGGTTGGCGGGCTATTTCTTGCTCAACACCGTACGCGAACAGATACGCCCGGTCGTGCGTCAGTCTTCCGAAGAAACCCTGGTAGACACCGCCAACCTGCTGGCGGAGATCCTGCGTGATGACGTCAAGGCCGGCACCCTGAACCAGGGGCGTCTGCCCGAGGTGCTCAAAGCCTACGGCTCGCGCAGCCCGGGTGCGCAGATTTGGGGCCTGGCCAAAAACCAGGTCAGCCACCGCATCTACGTCACTGACGCCAAGGGCATCGTATTGCTGGACTCCAGCGGTGAGGCACTGGGCAAAGACTACTCGCAGTGGAATGACGTGTTGCTGACCTTGCGTGGCCAGTACGGCGCCCGCTCCACCCGCAGCGACCCCAGTGATGAAAGCACCTCGGTGATGCACGTTGGCGCACCGATCATCGACGACGGCAGGATCATCGGCGTTGTCACGGTGGCCAAACCCAATAGCTCGCTGCAACCGTACATCGACCGATCCGAGCGGCGCTTGCTTACGTTGGGCTTGGGGCTGATCGGCCTGGGCTTGCTGATCGGCGCTGCGCTGTCGTGGTGGCTGGCGCGTTCGCTGCGGCGGCTGGCGCGTTATGCCCAGGCGGTCAGCGAGGGTGAACGGGCCGCATTGCCGCACTACAAGGGGGGCGAGCTGGCGCACCTGGCACAGGCGGTGGAACGCATGCGCACCCAGCTGGAGGGCAAGGCCTATGTCGAGCGCTACGTACACACCCTGACCCACGAGCTGAAAAGCCCGCTGGCGGCCATTCGGGGGGCTTCCGAGCTGTTGCAGGGCGACGATATGCCTGCCGAGCAACGGGCACGCTTTGCCGGCAATATCGAGCGCGAAAGCGAACGCTTGCAGCAGATGATCGAGCGCCTGCTCAACTTGGCCAGGGTCGAGCAGATGCAGGCGCTGGAGGATGAACAGCAGGTGGCGCTGGCGGCGCTTGTCGATGAATTGCTGCTGGCCCATGCGGCGCGAATCGAAGGTGCCAACCTGCACGTGCGCCAGCGTGTGCCTGCCGGGTTGCGTTTGCTGTGCGATCCGTTCCTGATGCGCCAGGCGCTGGCCAACCTGCTCGACAACGCGCTGGATTTCACCCCCGAAGGTGGCGCGCTGCTGTTCGACCTGGAGCGCGATGGTGAGCGGGTCGCATTGAGCCTGTTCAACCAGGGGCACGCGATACCGGCGTATGCCATTGGGCGGGTCAGCGAGCGGTTCTACTCGCTGCCGCGGCCGGGGAGCGGGCGCAAGAGCACCGGGCTGGGGCTGAATTTTGTGGCCGAGGTGATGCAACTGCATGGCGGAGCGTTGGCGGTGGATAACGTTGATGGCGGGGTGCGGGTGCGGTTGTGGTTGCCGGTGCGGCGTATTAGTTGAGATAGCCGGGGCTGCTGCGCAGCCCATCGCGACGCAAGGCCGCTCCTACAGGGACCGCGCAAACTTCGAATAATGCGCGGACCCAAAAACACACAATCTCCACACAAGCTCCCCAAGGCCTCCACGCAAGGCGCAGACACTGCGCCCACTGCCACAGGAGGCCCCATGAACAAGACCCTCGGTTACAAGCTCGGCATGATCGCCGTGCTCATCTTGCTGCTGCTCATTCCGCTGTTGCTGATCAACGGCCTGATCGATGAACGCCAGGCCCTGCGCGACAACGTACTGCGCGACATCGCCCAGAGTGCCAGCTTCGACCAGCAACTCAGTGGCCCGCTGCTGGTGGTGCCTTATCGCAAGTACCAGCGCCGTTGGATCGAGAAGGACGGCGAACGCACCCAGGAAACCAGCACCATTGCCGGCCACTTGTACTTTCTGCCGGAAACCTTCGACGCCGACCTGGGTGTGGACACCGAACTGCGTGCCCGCGGTATCTACCAGGCGCGGCTGTTCCATGCCAAGGGGCGTATCAGTGGCCGCTTCAAGCTCCCGGAGCGTTGGGGCATCGACAAGGACTTCGACGACTACCGCTTCGACAAACCTTTCCTGGTGGTGGGCATCAGCGATATCCGCGGCATCGAGAATGGCCTGGAACTGAGCATCGACGAGCAGAGGCTGCCGTTCGAGGCCGGCACCCAGCTCGACTGGATGCGCGGTGGCGTGCATGCCAGCCTGCCGATGCTGGATGGCCTGCAAGCACGGGAATTCAGCTACGGCTTCGACCTTGCATTACAAGGCACCGGGCAGTTGCACGTCGTGCCGGTGGGCCGCTCCAGCAGCGTGGCCATGCGTGCAAACTGGCCGCACCCGAGCTTCGTCGGCAGCTATCTGCCCAACCGCCGCGACATCGATGCCCAGGGCTTCAGCGCTCACTGGCAGACGTCGTTCTTCGCCACCAACCTTGAAGATGCCCTGCGCCAATGCGCCACCGCCGGCCAGTGCGAAGACTTCAACGAGCGCAGCTTTGGCGTGAGCTTTATCGACCCGGTGGACCAGTACCTGAAAAGCGAGCGGGCGATCAAATACGCGTTGTTGTTCATCGCGCTGACCTTTGCCGGCTTCTTCCTGTTCGAGGTGCTGAAAAACCTGAGTGTGCACCCGGTGCAGTACATCCTGGTGGGTGTGGCGCTGGCGTTCTTCTACCTGTTGTTGCTGTCGTTGTCCGAGCACATCGGCTTTGGCCTGGCGTATGGGCTGTCGGCTTCGGCGTGTGTGCTGTTGATCGGCTTCTACCTCAGCCATGTGTTGCGCAGCCTGGGGCGAGGGGTGGGGTTTGCGGCAGGGTTGGCGGCGCTGTACGCGCTGCTTTACGGGCTGTTGAGTGCCGAAGATTATGCGCTGCTGATGGGGTCGCTGCTGTGCTTTGGCTTGCTGGGGGTGTTCATGGTGCTGACCCGGCGGCTGGACTGGGCGCGGGTGGGGAGAGCGGCATGAGGGAGGACAGAGAAATCGGGCGGTGGTTGGCCTTCAGGATTGGGCAGCTGTTTCCTGTGATACCGAAGTGAGGCATTCGCGGGTAAACCCGCTCCTACAGGTATGCCGCACAATTTGAAATTGGCGCTGTACCCTGTGGGAGCGGGTTTACCCGCGAAGAGGCCCTTCAGGCCACTGGGGATGTGGCGACCATCGACGGCCGCTTGGCCACTTCGGCATACCACGCAGCCAACCCAGGTTGGCGCTCACGCCAGCCAAACTCGGGCTGACGCAAGTCCAGATACCCCAGCGCACAGGCCACGCCAATCGCCGCCAGGTCGAAACCGGACATCAGCTCGGGCAAATGCTCCTGCTCAAGGTTAGCCAGGCTACGGCGAATCTTGTCGCCCTGCGCCTGCAACCAGCCGTCCCAGCGCTTGTCTTCTGGCCGCAGGAAGCTCTCATAGCGCGACGATACCGCCGCATCCATGATCGCATCGGCCTGCGACACCAGCGTCAGGCGCCGCCAGCGCGCCGAGCCTTCGCGGGGCAGTAGCGGCAGGCCGACGTGTTGCTGGTCGAGGTATTCGCAGATCACCCGGCTGTCATGCAGCACGGTGCCGTCGTCCAGGCGCAGGGCCGGGATCTTGCCGATCGGGTTGTCCTGATTGAGCTGCGGGTCGCCGCTCACCGGGCTGATGTTGACCGGTTGCAGCGTCACACGCTCAAGCTGGGCGGTCTCGTGCAGCACCACCATGACCTTGCGCACGAACGGCGACAACGGCGAGTGGAACAGTGTCATCGTGGCCATTGTTCAGTTGCCCTGCAGGCTGGGTGGCAGGCAAACGCCGGTGCCGCCAATGCCGCAGTAGCCCTGCGGGTTCTTGGCCAGGTACTGCTGGTGGTAGGCCTCGGCGAAGTACACGGTGGGTGCCTGGTCGATTTCGGTGGTGATCTCGCCGAAGCCGGCCTTGCTCAGCTCGGCCTGGAACGCGTCGCGGCTGGCTTTGGCCTGCTCCAGCTGTTCTGGGCTGGTGCAGTAGATGGCCGAGCGGTACTGGGTGCCGACGTCGTTACCCTGGCGCATGCCCTGGGTCGGGTTGTGCAGCTCCCAGAACATTGCCAGTAGCTCGCGGTAGCTGACTTTGTCCTTGTCGAACACCACCAGCACCACTTCGGTGTGGCCGGTCAGGCCTGAGCAGACTTCTTCGTAGGTGGGGTGTGGGGTGAAGCCGCCGGCGTAACCGACCACCGTGCTGACCACGCCTTCACGCTGCCAGAAGCGGCGCTCGGCGCCCCAGAAGCAACCCAGGCCGAAGATGGCGAAGTCGATGGCGCCTTCGAAGAATGGACCGAGCAGTGGGGTGCCTTCGAACACGTAGTGGAACTCGGGCAGGCTCATTGGCGTTTCGCGGCCAGGCAGGGCCTGTTCCGCAGTTGGCATGACGTTTTTGTTCACCAGGATTTCCGAACGCAGGACCATGGCCGTTCCTCTGTATGGCTTTGAGATAGGGGCTGGGGCATTCGCGGGTAAACCCGCTCCCACAGGCAACCCACAGATTTCGAATACTGTGGCGTACCTGTGGGAGCGGGTTTACCCGCGAAAGGGCCCGTATGGGCTCTATAGTGCCCGAGGTTTGCGTGGCTGTCAGGCCACCGGGCCACGCGGATAGCGCTTCAACCGCTCAGCCAGCTCGCGCCCCGGAATTGGCCGGTCGAACAGGTAACCCTGGCCCACGTCGCAGCGGTGCCGACGCAGGAACGCCAGTTGCTCCGGCGTCTCGATCCCTTCGGCCACCACCTTCAACTTCAGGTTGTGGGCCATGGCCACCACCGCCGAGGTGATTTCCATGTCGTCCTGGTTGTCGGGGATTTCGTTGATGAAGCTGCGGTCGATCTTGAGGATGTCGATCGGAAACTTCTTCAGGTAGCTCAGCGACGAATAACCGGTACCGAAGTCGTCCATGGCCAGGGTCAGGCCCAGGGCTTTCAGCTCGTCCAGCTGGCGGTGGGTGTCTTCGCTGGCCTCCAGCAGCAGGCCTTCGGTCAGCTCCAGCTCAAGCAGGTGTGGGGGCAGGGCTTCATCCTTGAGGATGGTGCTGATCGACGCCACCAGGTCCGGGTCGGAGAACTGCTTGGGTGACAGGTTGATGGCCACGTGCAGGTTGCCCATGCCAGCCTCGCGCAGTTGCTGGCTCATGCGGCACGCCTGGCGTACCACCCATTTACCAATGGGGATGATCAGGCCGGTCTCTTCCGCCACGCTGATGAACTGGTCCGGGCGGATCATGCCGCGCTCTGGGTGGTTCCAGCGCAGCAAGGCTTCCAGCCCCAGCAGGCGGCCGCTGCGCAGGCAGATCTTGGGCTGGTAGAACACTTCCAGCTCGTTCTGGGTCAGGGCGCGGCGCAGGTTGTTCTCGACGAACAGCTTGTAGCTGGCTTCGGCATTGAGCACTTCGGTGAACACCTGCACCTGGTGTTTGCCGTTGGCCTTGGCCTTGTGCAGCGCCAGGCCGGCGTTTTTCATCAGGCTGGCCGGGTCGACGCCGTGCAACGGTGCACAGGCCAGGCCTACCGAGGCGGTGACGTTGATCAGCTGGTTGTCGACGAACATCGGCTTGTCGAGGGTGCGCAGCAACTGCAGAGCAACGCCCTGGCCATCTTCCAGGCTGGTGTTGTCGAGCAGCACGGCGAATTCGTTACTGGCAAAACGGGCCAGGATGCCACCGGCGTGAAGGCTGTTGCGCAGGCGCCGGGCCAAGCTGATCAGCAGCTTGTCACCGGTTTGGTGGCCAAGGCTGTCGTTGATCCGCTTGAAGTTGTCGATGTCCACCAGCAGCAGGCACATCGCGCTTTCGCCATCACGGGCAAAGCGTTCGTCGAGGCTGCGGATGAACGCCGGGCGGTTGCCCAGGTTGGTCAGGTTGTCGGTGTAGGCCAGGCGCTCGATACGCTGCTGGGCCAGCTTGGTCTGGGTGACGTCTTCGTAGATGCCGATGTAGTGGGTCAGCTCACGGTTGTCACCGTACACCTTGGAAATCGACAATTGCCCCCAGTACGGCTCCAGGTTCTTGCGCCGGCTCTTGAACTCGCCCTGCCAGCTGTTGCCCATGGCCAGGCTCGACGGCGAGTCGAACAGCAGTTCGCTGAGGTTTTCCAGCGCCGGCAGCTCAGCCAGCTGGCGCCCCTGCACTTCGTCGGTGCTGTACTGGGTGATGGCGGTGAAGCTTGGGTTGACGTACTCCACCCGGCCGTCGCGGTTGACCAGCAGGAAGGCGCTGGCGCTTTGCTCGACCGCACGTTGGAACAGGTGCAGGGCGTTGGTGGCGGCGCGGCGGTTGTGGTTGGTGATGACCTGGGCGAACTGGTCGGCCAGCTCGCCGGCAAAGGCAATTTCGTCCGACTGCCAGGCCCGTGCCTGGCCGGTCTGCTCCAGGCACAGCACGCCGACCACCTGGCCATCGACGCGGATACTGGCGTCGAGCATGGCCTTGTTTTCCGGGCGCATGCTTTGCGCCAGGGCGCGGGTGCGTGGGTCGTGGCCGGCGTTGTGGGCGTCGATGGCGCGGCTGGCGTGCAGCGCGTCGAGGTAGTCGGGGAAGCGGCTGGCATCGATGGCTTCGGGCTGGCGATGCTCCTGCGCATCGCGGTACCAGGCGATGATCGGTTCCAGGCGCTGGTCTTCCAGGTGCCAGATACTGGCGCTGTCGACCTTGTAGATTTCGCAGGCACTCTGGGTAATCAGCTGGGCCGCTTCCAGCAGCGAGTTGCCGGCGCTGTAGCGCTGGCGGGCCAGGCGCAGGATAAGGTCCTGCTGGCCACGCACACGCTCCAGGTGTTCCAGTTGTTCTTGCTGGGCGCGCTGGTTCAGTTGCAGGGCCAGTTGCAGGCGGTTGTTGCGTGATTCCAGGTCGCTGGCGCCGGGTTCGCCGGTGTCGTCCTGTTGGTCGTCGAGCACGCTCAGGTAGCCGCGCAGCAACTGGCGGTTGTGCTGCTTGTAGGCTTCACCGGCCTCCAGCAAGCGCATCGACGCACTTGGGGTGTGTAGGGTATAGCGCACGCGGTAGTAGCCGCGCTGGGCCAGTTGCAGCTGGATCTCGTCGTGCAGCCGGTAGCGTGCTTCGGGCTCCATCAGGCTGGCGTACGGGGCGTCTACCAGGGCGCACAGGTCGCCGGCCTGCAGGCCGAACTGGCGCTCGCAGGCCGGGTCCAGGTAGAGCATGGCCCAAGTGGCTTCGTTGAGCCTTTCGAAACGCAGCATGCCCAGCCGCGAAGGCACGGGTAACTGCGTCACGACCTCGGCCGCCACACGGCTGGCGGCATCGGGTTGGCTTTTCATCGAAGACTCGCTTGAAGAGGGAACGCGGCCCTTGGGCGGCGTTGGATCTGGCAAGGTTGCATCATGTCCCGAGGGCTGGCAAGCGGCCATGTGCGATGCTGTGGACGGGTTATCGGCTGATGTGGCCGATTCTGTAGTTTGGCTGGAGATTTTGGGGCCGCGTTGCGGCCCATCGCGACACAAGGCCGCTCCTACAGGGAGCCGCGATCGCCTTGTGGGAGCGGCCTTGTGTCGCGATGGAGGGCGAAGCCCTCCCAGCTTTTTCCAGACAAAAAAAGCCCCGCCAATCGACGGGGTTGAGGTACGAGCGTGGCAGCTCGAAAAGGGTACTGCCCCTGCACGCAGGGGCAGTGGGCTGCCTTACAGCAGCATGGTGCGGATATCGCCCAGCACGTCGCCCAGGCGCTTGGTGAAGCGCGCAGCGGCAGCGCCGTTGATCACACGGTGATCGTAGGACAGCGACAGCGGCAGCATCAGCTTCGGCTGGAACGCCTTGCCATCCCAGACCGGCTGCATGGTCGCCTTGGAGACGCCCAGGATAGCCACTTCCGGCGCGTTGACGATCGGCGTGAAGCCGGTGCCGCCAATGTGGCCGAGGCTGGAGATGGTGAAGCAAGCGCCTTGCATCTCGTCGGCCGACAGCTTCTTGGTGCGGGCTTTTTCAGCCAGCGCTGCGGCTTCGGCAGCCAGTTGCAGCAGGCTCTTCTGGTCGACGTTCTTGATCACAGGGACCAGCAGACCATCCGGGGTGTCCACGGCGAAGCCGATGTTCACGTACTTCTTGCGGATGATGGCCTTGCCGCTTGGCGCCAGCGAGCTGTTGAAGTCCGGCAGTTCCTTGAGCAGGAAGGCGCAGGCCTTGAGCAGCAGTGGCAGCACGGTCAGCTTCACGCCAGCCTTCTCGGCCACGGCCTTCTGCGCAACGCGGAAGGCTTCCAGCTCGGTGATGTCGGCGGAGTCGAACTGGGTCACGTGCGGCACGTTCAGCCAGCTGCGGTGCAGGTTGGCGGCACCGACCTGCATCAGGCGGGTCAGGGCCACTTCTTCCACTTCACCGAACTTGCTGAAGTCCACGGCAGGGATCGGCGGGATGCCAGCGCCGCCGGTTGCACCAGCAGCTGCCGGCGCTTCCTTGGCCTTCTGCATCATCGCCTTGACGTAGACCTGCACGTCTTCTTTCAGGATGCGGCCGTGCGGGCCAGTGGCCGCGACTGCGCCCAGGTCGACACCGAATTCACGGGCCAGCTGACGAACAGCCGGGCCTGCGTGAACCTTGGCGTTGCTGCCTGCGGCCGGTGCGGTAGCAGCCGGTGCAGGGGCTGCAGCCGGGGCGGCAGCGGCAGGTGCGGCGGCCGGAGCAGCCTCAGCCTTGGCCGGGGCAGCAGCTGCGGCAGGTGCCGGAGCGGCAGCAGGTGCAGCGCCAGCAACCTTGAGCTTGAAGATCAGGTCGCCAGTGCCGACTTCGTCTTCCAGCTTGCACAGGACTTCTTCGACCACGCCGGCAGCCGGCGACGGGATTTCCATGGAGGCCTTGTCGGACTCCAGGGTAATCAGCGACTGGTCGGCTTCGACGGTGTCGCCGACCTTGACCAGCACTTCGATGATCTTGGCCTTGCCCGACGAGCCGATGTCCGGCACGTGGATGTCCTGCACGCTGGCGGCAGCCGGAGCTGCGGCGGGAGCAGGGGCGGCTTCGGCAGCAGGCGCTGGAGCAGCAGCCGGCGCAGCGGCAGCGGCCGGAGCCTCAGGGGCCGCAGCAGCGGCGCCCTCGGCTTCCAGAACCAGCAGCTCGTCGCCTTCTTTCAGGCGATCGCCCAGCTTGACCTTCAGTTCCTTGATGACGCCGGCCTTGGGGGCCGGGATTTCCATGGAGGCCTTGTCGGACTCCAGGGTCAGCAGGCTCTGGTCAGCCTCGATACGGTCACCGACCTTGACGAACAGCTCGATGATTTCACCTTCACCGCTGCCGATGTCAGGTACGCGAATGAGTTCGCTCACTTAAAAATACTCCTCAGCAGTCCAGTGGGTTGCGCTTGTCCGGGTCGATACCGAACTTGACGATAGCGTCTGCAACAACCTTTGGTTCGATCTCGCCACGGTCAGCCAGGGCTTCCAGGGCAGCCAGCACCACGAAGTGGCGGTCGACTTCGAAGAAGTGACGCAGCTTCTTGCGGCTGTCGCTGCGACCGTAACCGTCGGTACCCAGGACTTTGAACTCTTTGCTCGGTACCCACTGGCGAATCTGCTCGGCGAACAGCTTCATGTAGTCGGTAGAGGCAATGACCGGGCCTTTGCGGCCGTTCAGGCATTCTTCGACGTAAGTCTGCTGTGGCTTCTGGCCAGGCTTCAGGCGGTTGGCGCGTTCCACGGCCAGGCCGTCGCGACGCAGTTCGTTGAAGCTGGTGACGCTCCACACGTCGGCACCGACGTTGAACTCTTCACGCAGGATCTTCGCCGCTTCGCGGACTTCGCGCAGGATGGTGCCGGAGCCCATCAGCTGTACGTGGTGCGCGGCTTCGCGGGTGTCTTCTTCGAGCAGGTACATGCCCTTGATGATGCCTTCCTCGACACCGGCCGGCATGGCTGGCTGCTGGTAGGATTCGTTCATCACGGTGATGTAGTAGAAGATGTCCTGTTGTTCTTCGGTCATCTTCTTCATGCCGTCCTGGATGATCACCGCCAGCTCGTAGCCGTAGGTTGGATCGTAGGTGCGGCAGTTCGGGATGGTGCCCGCCATCATGTGGCTGTGACCGTCTTCGTGCTGCAGGCCTTCACCGTTGAGGGTGGTACGGCCGGCGGTACCGCCGATCAGGAAGCCACGGGTGCGGCTGTCGCCAGCGGCCCAGGCCAGGTCGCCGATACGCTGGAAGCCGAACATCGAGTAGAAGATGTAGAACGGCAGCATCGGCTGGTTGTGGCAGCTGTACGAGGTACCGGCAGCGATGAACGACGACATGGCGCCGGCTTCGTTGATGCCTTCCTCGAGGATCTGGCCCTTCTTGTCTTCGCGGTAGAACATCACCTGGTCTTTATCGACTGGCTCGTAGAGCTGGCCGACCGAGGAGTAGATGCCCAACTGGCGGAACATGCCTTCCATACCGAAGGTACGGGCTTCGTCCGGGATGATCGGGACGATGCGCTGGCCGATTTCCTTGTCCTTGACCAGCTGCGCCAGAATACGCACGAAGGCCATGGTGGTGGAGATTTCACGGTCGCCCGAGCCGTCCAGGATCGCTTTCAGCGTTTCCAGGGATGGGGTCGGTACGCTGAAGCTCTTGGCACGGCGCTGCGGCACGAAGCCACCCAGGGCTGCGCGGCGCTCGGCCAGGTACTTGGCTTCGGCGGAACCTTCTTCCGGCTTGAAGAACGGCAGGTTCTCGAGGTCGGCATCCTTGACCGGGATGTCGAAGCGGTCACGGAAGTGACGCAGGCTGTCGACGTCGACCTTCTTGGTGTTGTGCGCGGTGTTCTTGGCTTCGCCAGCACCGGTGCCGTAACCCTTGATGGTCTTGGCCAGAATGACGGTCGGCTGCTCTTTGTGGTTCACAGCCTGGTGGTATGCCGCGTAGACCTTGTACGGGTCGTGGCCGCCACGGTTGAGCTTCCAGATCTCTTCGTCGGACAGGTCTTCGACCATGGCCTTGAGCTCTGGGGTGTTGAAGAAGTTCTCACGAACGTACGCGCCGTCTTTGGCTTTGTAGTTCTGGTACTCGCCGTCGATGACTTCGTCCATGCGGCGCTGCAGGGCACCGTTGGTGTCCTTGGCCAGCAGTGGGTCCCAGAAACGGCCCCAGACGACTTTGTTGACGTTCCAGCCACCGCCACGGAACACGCCTTCGAGTTCCTGGATGATCTTGCCGTTGCCGCGAACCGGGCCGTCGAGGCGCTGCAGGTTGCAGTTGATGACGAAGATCAGGTTGTCCAGCTTCTCACGGCCGGCCAGGGCGATTGCGCCCAGGGATTCCGGCTCGTCGCACTCGCCGTCGCCCATGAAGCACCAGACCTTCTGCTTGCCGGCCGGGATGAAGCCACGGGCTTCCAGGTACTTCATGAAGCGTGCCTGGTAGATAGCCTGGATCGGGCCCAGACCCATCGATACGGTCGGGAACTGCCAGAAGTCAGGCATCAGCCATGGGTGCGGGTACGAAGACAGGCCGTTGCCGTCCACTTCCTGACGGAAGTTGTTCATCTGGTCTTCGTTGATGCGGCCTTCCATGAAGGCACGGGCGTAGACGCCTGGCGAAGCGTGGCCCTGGAAGAAGATCAGGTCGCCACCGTGTTCTTCGGTCGGGGCCTGGAAGAAGTAGTTGAAGCCGATGTCGTACAGGGTGGCACTGGAGGCGAAGCTGGAGATGTGTCCGCCCAGGTCCGAGTCTTTCAGGTTGGTGCGCATGACCATGGCCAAGGCGTTCCAACGCACCATCGAGCGAATGCGGCGTTCCATGAACAGGTCGCCAGGCATGCGTGCTTCGTGGGTGACAGGGATGGTGTTGCGGTATGGCGTGGTGATCGCATACGGCAGCTGGGAGCCACTGCGGGTGGCCAGCTCGCCCATACGGGTCATCAGGTAATGAGCGCGGTCTTCGCCTTCTTTGTCGAGGACCGACTCCAGGGCATCCAGCCATTCCTGGGTTTCGATTGGATCGAGGTCTTGCATGGCTTGCTCCAGGGCGGAAAGGCAACCAGAATCGATTGCCTGAGATTGCGACTGGCCTTATGGGCAGACGTCGTGAATTCTTGGATTACCGGGGTGTCTTCCGGCGCGTTGTAGTTTTACTACATTTGCGTTCGCATTTCATGCTTTTGCACGACACGAGTAGTAGTAAAACTACATTTGTGCGACGTTTGGTCGCACCTTGGCTTGTGAGGAAAAACGTTCATGTTGGTTGGCATTGTGTCGCGAACGGGTGGTTCTTGATGTTTGTTGCCAAGTTTTCGTTTTTTTCAGCTATTTCCAACTTTTGTACGACAGTCCAACCGTGGTCCGGCTTCCCCTTGGCCGCTTTTCCCCCTCTATTTCACGCCGATCAAGGATAGACCATGCGCCTACCTTTGCCCTCCGATCTGCCCGTCACCCTGCAACCACTGGTCGTTCGCAACCGGCAATTCATCAGCGATGCCGTGGCTGCCCACCCCGATCTTGACCTGAACGGTTGGAGCCCAGCCCATCGGCAACAGTTCGATCAGGTTGCCGCCGCCAGCGATTATGTCCTGGGGGTGGCCCAGCGCGACCCGGCCATGCTGTTTGCCCTGCTGGCCAGTGGCGAGTTGGAGCGGCGTTACGCCCCGGGTGAGTTGCGCGGGCAAATTGCCGAGGCTGCCCAGGCGGCGCAGAGCGAAGACGAACTGGCGCGTAACCTGCGCCGCGCGCGCAACCGCCAGCAGCTGCGCATCATCTGGCGCGACATCACCCGCCAAGCCGAGCTGGGCGAAACCTGCCGCGACCTGTCGGACCTGGCCGATGCGGCCATCGACGAAGCCTACCAATGGCTGTATCCGCGCCATTGCCAGCAGTTCGGCACGCCCATCGGCAACCGCAGCGGCCAGCCGCAGCACATGGTGGTGCTGGGCATGGGCAAGCTTGGGGCGGTAGAGCTGAACCTGTCGTCGGACATCGACCTGATTTTCGGCTTCCCCGAAGGCGGCGAAACCGAAGGGGTGAAGCGCTCGCTGGATAACCAGGAGTTCTTTACCCGCCTTGGCCAACGGCTGATCAAGGCACTGGACCCAGTGACGGTCGACGGCTTTGTGTTCCGCGTCGACATGCGCCTGCGCCCGTATGGTTCGGCCGGCGCACTGGTGCTCAGCTTCAACGCACTGGAGCAGTACTACCAGGACCAGGGCCGCGACTGGGAGCGCTACGCGATGATCAAGGCGCGGGTCGTGGCGGGCGACCAGGCCGCCGGCGCGCAGTTGCAGGAAGTACTGCGCCCGTTCGTGTACCGCCGATACCTGGATTTTTCCGCGATCGAAGCGCTGCGCACCATGAAGCAACTGATCCAGCAGGAAGTGCGGCGCAAGGGCATGGCCGACAACATCAAGCTGGGTGCCGGTGGCATCCGAGAGGTGGAATTCATCGCCCAGGCCTTCCAGCTGATCCACGGCGGGCGCGACCTCAGCCTGCAGCAGCGGCCGTTGCTCAAAGTGCTGGCCACGCTGGAAGGCCAGGGTTATCTGCCGCCGGCAGTGGTCGCCGAGCTGCGCGAGGGCTATGAATTCCTGCGTTACACCGAGCACGCCATCCAGGCCATCGCCGACCGCCAGACGCAGATGCTGCCCGAGAGCGAGACCGACCAGGCGCGGGTGGCGTATATCCTTGGCTTTGCCGACTGGCAGAGCTTCCACGACCAGCTGATGTACTGGCGTGGCCGTATCGACTGGCACTTCCGCCAGGTCATCGCCGACCCGGATGATGAAGACGGCGAGGGCGAGTTGGTGGTGGGGGGCGAGTGGTCGCCGCTGTGGGAGCAGGCGCAGGATGAAGAAGCCGCTGGCCGGCAGCTGCAAGAAGCCGGCTTCAAACAGCCCGTCGAGGCCTTGCGGCGCTTGGCCGGGTTGCGCTCCAGCCCACAGCTGCGCTCGATGCAGCGCATTGGCCGTGAGCGCCTGGACGCATTTATTCCACGGTTGCTGGCCCAGGCGGTGGAGCATGACAACCCCGACCTGGTGCTGGAGCGGGTGTTGCCGCTGGTCGAGGCCGTGGCGCGGCGCTCGGCCTACCTGGTGTTGCTGACCGAAAACCCAGGTGCCTTGCGCCGCCTGCTGACCCTGTGCGCTGCCAGCCCATGGATTGCCGAGCAGATCGCGCTCTACCCGCTGCTGCTTGATGAGCTGCTCAATGAAGGCCGCTTGTTCAGCCCGCCCTTGGCGCCAGAGCTGGCCAGTGAGCTGCGCGAACGCCTGACGCGTATCCCCGAGGACGACCTCGAGCAGCAGATGGAAGCGCTGCGCCACTTCAAACTGGCCCATAGCCTGCGCGTAGCTGCTTCGGAAATCAGCGGCAACCTGCCGCTGATGAAAGTCAGCGACTACCTGACCTGGCTGGCCGAAGCCATTCTCGACCAGGTGCTGGCCCTGGCCTGGCGCCAGACCGTGGCCCGCCACGGCCAGCCCAAGCGCAGCGACGGCAGCCTGTGCGACCCCGGGTTCATCATCATTGGTTACGGCAAGGTCGGCGGCCTGGAGCTTGGCCACGGTTCGGACCTGGACCTGGTGTTTATCCATGACGGCGACCCGCAGGCCGAAACCGACGGCGCCAAGCCGATCGACAGCGCGCAGTTCTTCACGCGCCTGGGCCAGCGCATCATTCACTTGCTGACCACCCAGACCAACTCGGGCCAGCTGTATGACGTGGACATGCGTTTGCGCCCGTCCGGCGCCTCGGGGCTGCTGGTCAGCTCGCTGGGCGCGTTCGAGCGTTACCAGCAGAACGAGGCCTGGACCTGGGAACACCAGGCGCTGGTACGGGCGCGGGTGCTGGTGGGCTGCAAGCAGGTCGGCACGGCGTTCGAAGGTGTGCGCGCCAAGGTACTCGGCCAGGCCCGCGACCTGGAAAAACTGCGCGGCGAAGTGAGTGACATGCGCGCCAAGATGCGTGACAACCTGGGTACCAAGGCGACGGCTGCCGGTACTGCGGCCAACGCCTTCGAGGCCGGTGTGCCCTTCGATATCAAGCAGGATGCAGGCGGTATCGTCGATATCGAATTTATGGTGCAATACGCCGCTTTGGCCTGGTCCCACGACCATCCGGCCATACTCCGATGGACCGATAACATCCGCATTCTGGAAGAGCTGGAGCAGGCGAACTTGATGCCGGCCAGTGACGCGGTGCTGTTGCGTGAAGTGTACAAGGCGTTCCGCTCGGCTTCGCACCGCCAGGCTTTGCAGAAGCAGGCCGGGGTGATCGATGCGGCGCAGTTTGCCGACGAGCGCCGCGAAGTGCGGCGGATCTGGGGTGAATTGGGGTTGGCTTGAAGGTCCCGCAGGGGCCGCGATCAGCCATGGACCTGCCTGAGTGGTACACTGTCCGCCACATAGCCTGAATATAAAGAGGGGAGGCCAGGCTGTACCACAGCCTGTAGCCTCCCCGAGCGTTTCTGGACTAAGCATGAGAATACTGATCATTGGCCCCAGCTGGGTCGGCGACATGGTGATGGCGCAGACCCTGTTCCAGTGCCTGAAACAGCAGCACCCCGACTGCGTGATCGACGTACTGGCCCCCGAGTGGAGCCGGCCGATCCTGGAGCGCATGCCTGAAGTGCGCCAGGCCTTGAGCTTCCCGCTCGGCCACGGCGCGCTGGAGCTGGCCACGCGCCGGCGCATCGGCAAGTCCCTGGCCGGCCAGTATGACCAGGCCATTTTGCTGCCCAACTCGCTGAAGTCGGCATTGGTGCCGTTCTTTGCCGGCATCCCCAAACGCACCGGCTGGCGCGGCGAAATGCGCTTCGGCCTGTTGAACGATGTGCGCAAACTGGACAAGGCCCGCTACCCGCTGATGATCGAGCGCTTCATGGCCCTGGCCTACGCCCCCGGCGCTGAGCTGCCGCAGCCGTACCCGCGCCCCAGCCTGCAGATCGAAGCGCAAAGCCGTGACGCCGCCCTGGCCAAGTTCGGCCTGGAGCTGGACCGCCCGGTGCTGGCGCTGTGCCCTGGCGCCGAGTTTGGCGAGGCCAAGCGCTGGCCCGCCGAGCACTATGCCGCCGTGGCCGACGCGATGATCCGCCAGGGCTGGCAGGTGTGGCTGTTCGGCTCGAAGAACGATCACCCGGTCGGCGAGCAGATCCGTGACCGGCTGATCCCGGGGTTCCGTGAAGAATCGTCCAACCTGGCCGGTGAAACTTCGCTGGCCGAAGCCATCGACCTGATGTCCTGCGCCCATGCCGTGGTGTCCAACGACTCCGGCCTGATGCACGTGGCCGCAGCCCTGAATCGCCCATTGGTGGCGGTGTACGGCTCGACCTCGCCCGGCTTCACCCCGCCGCTGGCCGAACAGGTAGAAGTAGTGCGCACGGGCATCGAGTGCAGCCCATGCTTTGACCGCACCTGCCGCTTCGGCCACTACAACTGCCTGCGCCTGCTGGAACCGGGCAAAGTCATCGCCGCCCTGCACAGCCTGAGCGGGCCGGACCTGATCGATACCGTGGCCGAGGTCGACTAAGTGCGGGTACTGATCATCAAGACCTCGTCGCTGGGTGATGTGATCCACACCCTGCCGGCACTCACCGATGCCGCTCATGCCATTCCGGGTATCCGTTTCGACTGGGTAGTTGAAGAAGGCTTCGCCGAAATCCCCAGCTGGCACCCGGCGGTCGACCAAGTGATCCCGGTGGCCATCCGCCGCTGGCGCAAGAACGTGTGGCAAACCATCAAGAGTGGTGAGTGGAAGGCGTTCAAGCAACGGGTGCGCGAGCGCAAGTACGATCTGGTGATCGATGCCCAGGGCTTGGTCAAGTCGGCCTGGCTGACCCGCTACGTGAAGGCCACGGTCGCCGGCCTGGACCGTTATTCGGCACGCGAAGGCTGGGCAAGCCGCTTCTACGACCGACGCCTTTCGGTTGCCACCGGCCAACACGCCGTGGAACGGGTACGCCAGCTGTTCGCCATGGCCCTGGCCTACGACCTGCCGGAGGGCATTGGCAACTACGGCCTGGACCTAGACCGCCTGCAGTTGCCGCCGGCTGCGCCTTATGTGGTGTTCCTGCACGGTACCACCTGGGCGACCAAACATTGGCCCGAAGCCTACTGGCGCGAACTGGCCGAGCGCATGGGCCGGCGTAAGCTGGAAGTGCGTCTGCCCTGGGGCAACCCGGCCGAGAAGGCGCGGGCCGAGCGTATCGCCCAGGGCTTGAACAACTGCCAGGTGCTCCCCAAATTGAACCTTGCCGGCGTCGCTCGCGTACTGGCGGCGGCAAAAGCCTGCGTGGCGGTCGACACCGGCCTTGGCCACCTGGCGGCGGCACTCGATGTGCCCACCATTTCGCTGTTCGGCCCGACCAACCCGGGCCTGACTGGCGCCTACGGACGGACCCAGATTCACCAGGCCAGTGACTGGCCATGCGCTCCCTGCCTGCAGAAGAAGTGCACCTACAAACCGAGCGCCGACGACCTGCGCCGGTTCGATCTGAAACGCGAGTGGCCGCTGTGCTTCACTCGCCTGAATCCCGAGCATGTGGCGGGCCGCTTGAGCGCGTTGCTGCTGGCTGAGGATGTCCGTTGATGCAACTGGCTTTCGTGCTTTACAAATATTTCCCCTTCGGCGGGCTGCAGCGCGATTTCATGCGCATTGCCCTGGAATGCCAGAAGCGGGGCCACCAGATCCGTGTGTACACGTTGATCTGGGAGGGTGACATTCCGCCGGGCTTCGAAGTGCTGGTGGCGCCGGTGAAAGCGATTTTCAACCACCGCCGCAATGAGAAACTCAGTGCCTGGATGGCCGCCGACCTGGCCAAGCGCCCGGTCGACCGCCTGATCGGCTTCAACAAAATGCCGGGCCTGGATGTGTACTACGCTGCCGACGGCTGCTTCGAGGACAAGGCGCAGACCTTGCGCGGTGGCTTGTACCGCCGCTGGGGCCGCTACCGGCACTTTGCCGAGTATGAGCGCGCGGTGTTCGCCAAGGACGCCCATACCGAAGTGTTGATGATTTCCGAAGTGCAGCAGCCGCTGTTCATCAAGCACTATGGCACCCCGGTGGAACGCTTCCACCTGCTGCCACCGGGTATTTCCCAGGACCGCCGTGCGCCGGCCAATGCCGCCGAGATTCGCGCCGAGTTCCGCAAGGAATTCAACCTGGGCGAGGATGACCTGCTGCTGGTGCAGATTGGTTCGGGCTTCAAGACCAAGGGTGTGGACCGCAGCCTCAAGGCCCTGGCCGCGCTGCCGTCGGCCCTGCGCAAACGCACGAAGCTGATGGTGATCGGCCAGGACGACCCCAAGGTGTTCCAGCTGCAAAGCGCCACCCTGGGCCTGGGCGACCAGGTGCAGTTCCTCAAGGGCCGCAGCGACATTCCGCGCTTCCTGCTGGGTGCCGACCTGCTGATTCACCCGGCGTACAACGAGAACACCGGTACAGTGCTGCTCGAAGCGCTGGTGGCCGGTCTGCCGGTGCTGGTGTCCAAGGTGTGCGGCTACGCCCACTACATCGCCGAGGCCGACAGTGGCCTGGTGCTGGACGAGCCGTTCGAGCAGGAACAGCTCAACGGTTACTTGCAGCGCATGCTCGAAGACCCGCAGGCCCGCGCCAGCTGGTCGCGCAACGGCCTGGCATATGCAGAAACCGCCGATCTGTACAGCATGCCGCAGCATGCTGCCGACGTGATCCTGGGGCAGAAAACCGCATGAAGCTGATAGTGGCCGAACCCTTCAAACGCCTGTGGGCCGGGCGTGATGCCTTCGACGCCGTAGAAGCGCTGCAAGGCGAGGTCTATCGCGAACTGGAAGGGCGCCGCACGCTGCGTACCGAGGTGGAGGGCGAGGGGTTCTTCGTTAAGATCCACCGCGGCATTGGCTGGGGCGAAATCTTCAAGAACTTGTTCACGGCCAAGCTGCCAGTGCTCGGCGCCGGCCAGGAGTGGCGGGCCATCCAGCGCCTGCATGAGGTGGGTGTGCCGACCATGACCGCCGTCGCCTACGGCGAGCGCGGCAGCAACCCGGCCACGCAGCACTCGTTCATCATCACCGAAGAACTGGCGCCAACCATCAGCCTTGAAGACTACAGCATCGACTGGGTCAAGCAGCCGCCCGAGCCGCGCCTGAAGCGCGCGCTGATCGCCGAAGTGGCGAAGATGACTGGCGGTATGCACCGCGCTGGGGTCAACCACCGCGACTGTTATATCTGCCATTTCCTGCTGCACACCGACCGACCGGTGACGGCGGATGACTTCAAACTGTCGGTGATCGACCTGCACCGCGCGCAAACCCGGGCGACAATCAGCCGCCGGTGGCGTGACAAGGACCTGGCCGCGCTGTACTTCTCGGCGCTGGACATCGGCCTGACCCAGCGCGACAAGCTGCGTTTCCTGCGCGGTTACTTCCAGCGCCCGCTGCGCCAAGTCCTCAAGGACGAAGCCGCGTTGCTCGCCTGGTTGGAGCGCAAGGCGCAGAAACTCTACGATCGCAAGCAACGCTATGGGGATGCACTCTGATGGCGAGTTGGACACTGGCGCCGGGTTACGAACACCTGGCGACGGACTTCGGCAGCCTCGATGCGGTATTTGCCATCCAGGGCGAACGCCTGACCCGCGACCCGCTCAGCGAAGTGGTCCGTATCGAACGCAGCGGGGTCAACTACTACGTCAAGCGCTACACCGGGGCCGGCAAGCACATGCGTCGCTACCTGGGCCGGCCGCGCATCAAGGCCGAATGGCAGAACCTCAAACAGTTCGCCAAGTGGGGCATCCCCACTGCTGAGGTGGTGGCCTGGGGCCTGGAGCGCAACGGCCTGGCCTTTGGCCGTGGGGCGATGATCACCCGTGAACTGCCGCGCACCGAAGACCTGTCGGCACTGGCCGAGCGCCACGATGCGCGCCTGGCCGACCGTGCCTGGGTCGACCATGTCAGCCGTCAGCTGGCGCGCCATACCCGGGTAATGCACGAGCACCGTTTCGCCCACAACGACCTGAAGTGGCGCAACCTGCTGGTCGATGACCAGGGCACGCTATTCTTCATCGACTGCCCCACCGGCGACTTCTGGCGCGGTTTCATGTGGCGACACCGGATGATCAAGGACCTGGCATGCCTGGACAAGGTGGCCAAATACCACCTGTCCGCCACCCAACGCCTGCGCTTCTACCTGCAATACCGTGGCCGCGACCGGCTGAATGTGCGCGACAAGAAGCGCATTCGCCAGGTATTGGGCTTTTTCGAGGGAAGGGAATGACCGATTACCTGGCCAGCGCGGACCTCGCGCTGCTCAAACGCCATGGCCTGGACGACTTCGAGGCGCTGTGGGCGCTGCAACTCGAGGCTGTGGACGAACCCAACACCGGCCGTGGCGGCTGGAGCAGCGTGTTTCGCCTGGAACTCGAAGGCAAGGGCTACTACCTCAAGCGCCAGAGCGACTACCTGACCCGCACCCTGCACCGGCCGTTCGGCGAGCCGACCTTTGCCCGTGAGTTTCGCAACATCAGCCGCTACCAGAAGCTGCACATTCCTGCGTTGCAGGCAGTGTTCTATGGTGAGCGCAAGCAGGGCGGCAAGCACCGGGCCATCCTGATGACCCGCGCTTTGGACGAGTGGGCCGACCTCGACGGCCTGCTGGCCCAATGGCCACAGCTGGGCGACGCCGAACGCAACGGTATCCTGCAGGCCTGCGGCCAGCTGGCGCGCACACTGCACAGCGCCGGCCAGGTGCATGGCTGCTTCTACCCCAAGCACATCTTCCTGCGCCAACGCCGCGACGGTTGGGACGCGCAGTTGATCGACCTGGAAAAGACCCGGCCATTGCTGTTCGGCATGCGCGACCGCCTCAAGGACCTGGAGCCGCTGCTGCGCCGCGCCCAGGCCTGGAGCGAGCAGGATGTGCGTACCTTGCTGGCCACGTACCTGGCACAGCCGGCCGATGGTTCGCTGGTGAATACCTGGCTGCAACGCCTGACGCAACGCCGTCGTGAAAAAGAGGCCCGCTGATGCGTTTGTCTGAATTGAAAGATGCCGGCCGCAACCCGTCGTTGCCGCTGAGCATCACCCTGGCCGATGCCGCTGGCAGCGCTGACCTGCAACTGCTCAGCTTGCTGCGCGTGTTGCCAGGCCAGCGTTATGTGGGCGCTGGTGTGTGGCGCGGCACCCCGGTGCTGGCCAAGTTGCTGGTAGGCGGCAACGCGGCTAGGCATTTCCAGCGCGAGCTGCAAGGTGTGAAATTGCTGGCCGAGCAGGGCCTGACCACGCCCAAGCTGCTGGCCGACGGCCTCAAGGAAGGCGAAGGCGGTTGGCTGCTGTTCGAATTCCTCGACGGTGCCGAAAGCCTGGCCGATGCCTGGGCCGCAGTTGAAAACCTGCCCGTGCTGGCCGACGAACAGCACCTGGTGCTAGGCGAAGCGCTCACCGCCGTTGCGCACATGCACGCCCAAGGCCTGTGGCAGGAAGACTTGCACCTGGACAACCTGCTGCGCCATGGCGGCAAGTTGTACTTGATCGACGGCGCTGGCATCAAGGCCGAAACACCTGGCCAACAGTTGTCGCGTCCGCGTGTGCTGGAAAACCTCGGCGTGTTCTTCGCCCAATTGCCCAAGCGCCTGGAGCCGTTCATCGAAGAGCTGCTGGTGCACTACCTGCTGGCCAATGCCGAGCATGCGCTACCGCTGGAAGCCCTGCAGAAACAGGTAGACAAGGTGCGCAACTGGCGGCAGAAGGACTACCTGGAAAAGGCCGGCCGCGAGTGCAGCTTGTTCAGCGTCCAGCGCAGCCTCTCGGGGTTGCAGGCGATCCGCCGCAGTGAAGTCAGCGCCATGCAGCCGGTGCTGGCGCAGGCCGATACGCTGATCGACAAGGGCCATCTGTACAAGACCGGTGGCGCCGCCAGTGTGGCACGCATCGAAGTGAACGGCCGTCAGCTGGTGCTCAAGCGCTACAACATCAAGAACACCGCGCATTGGTTCAAACGCTTTTGGCGCCCGAGCCGTGCCTGGCATTCGTGGATCGAGGGCCATCGTCTGGAATTCCTCGACATTGCCACACCCAAACCGTTGGCGGTGCTGGAGCAACGGGTCATGGGGCTGCGCAGCCGTGCTTACCTGGTGACCGAGTACGTCGATGGCCCGGACCTCACCGCGTGTTTCGCACCGTTCGCGGAGAGCGGCGATGCACCGGAGGAACAGGTAGACGCCTTGGTGCATGTGATGCAGCAGCTGATCCGCGAACGCATCAGCCATGGCGACTTCAAGGGCCATAACCTGTTCTGGGACAACGGCCGGTGGTCGCTGATCGACCTCGACGCCATGTGCCAGCACGCTACCCAGCTCAGCTTCGCCCCGGCCTACGCCCGTGACCGGGCGCGGCTGCTGCGTAACTGGCCGAGCGGCAGTGCCTTGCATCAGCGGCTAGACCGGCTGCTGCCCAAGCTGGCCGAATGATCCGCGGGTAATCGTTCGGCAACACCCGGTTTCAGCGGGCTACCTCAGCGGCGCCACAGGCCGCGTATCGAGAACCACGCAGGTAGCCCAAGGCCAAGCCAGGACAGCCCGTCCCACCCGCCGTCACCGAGCAAGGCGGCGAACAGCCCCAGGGCCCCCAACAAGGCGATCAGCGCCGGCCAGGCGAAAATGCGCGCAGTGGTTTGCGACTTGTGGCTCATGCACGCGCCTCCCTGGGTTTGCGCTGCTTGCCCCACCACAGGTACAGGCCGCTGCAGAGCACGATGATGGTCAGCACGTCGAGCACAGCCCAGAGGATTTGCATCGGCCGCCCGCCGTAGTCGCCGAAATGCAAGGGTTGCGACAGGCCCATGGCGTCCATGTACCAGGGGCGCTCGCCGACCGCTGTCACCTCAAGGGTGCGGGCATCGATCAGTACCGGCGTGAACAGGTGCGAGCTCAGGTGCGTGGCACCGTTCATGAACACCGCATAGTGGTGCTCGCTGGAGAAGCGCGTGCCGGGGAAGGCGATGAAATCCGGGCGCATGCCGGGGGCGGCCTGTTCGGCAATTTCCAGCAGGCGTGTGGCGGGTGCGCGCTCGGTGAGCGGCGGGGCGTCGCGGTAGGGGGCAACCATGGCGGCCAGGCTGTCGTTGCGCCAGGCCGCGATGACCAGGTCGGACAGGGCGCTGATCACACCGGTCACGCCTACCGTCAATGCCCAGGCCAGGGTGACCACGCCGATCAGGTTGTGCAGGTCCAGCCAGCGCAGGCGGCGGGACTTTTCGTGGCGCACGGTGCCGAAGTCCAGGCGGCGCATGAACGGCGCATAGAGCACGGTGCCAGAAACGATCGCGACGATGAACAATAGGCCCATGAAAGCCAGCAGCAGTTTGCCGGGCAAGCCGGCGAACATGTCCACGTGCAGGCGCAGCATCACCATCATGAAGCCGCCATTGGCGGCGGGCATGGCCACTGCTTCGCCGGTGCGGGCGTCGAGCATGAAGGTGTGCGACAGGTTGGGGTCGGTGCCAGCGGTGGCGGCGGTGATGGCCACCACGCCGTTGGGTTCGTCCTCTTCGTAGCCAAAGTACTGCATGACCTCGCCGGGTCGGTGCTGCTGCGCTTTGAGTACGAGCTGCTGCAAATCGAGGTGTGGGGTGCCTGCTGGCATTTCACGCAGTTCGGGGGCGTCGCCGAGCAGGTGTTCGAGTTCGTGGTGGAAGATCAGCGGCAGGCCGGTGATTGCCAGTAACAGCAGGAACAGGGTACAGACCAAGCTGCTCCAGGTGTGGATCACGGACCAGCGGCGGATGGTTGGGCTTTTCATCACGGTACCGATTGTTGTCTGTTGGAGCCTGGGGCCGCAAAGCGGCCCCAGCTCACTCAGAACTTGTAAGTGGCGCTGGCGACAACGCTGCGCTCATCGCCGTAGTAGCAGTAGTACGAGTCACAGGTAGAGAGGTAATCCTTGTTCAACAGGTTGGTGGCAGTGACCGCCACCGACGCGCCCTTCAGGCTGGTGTCCAGGCGACCCAGATCGTAGTGCACGGATGCATCGAACACCGTGTAGGCCTTGGCCTTGCCCAGGTAGGTATTGCCTTGGTCGCCATAGGTATTGCCGGTGTAACGCGCGCCTAGGCCAATGCCAAAGCCGTCGAGCACGCCGGAGTGCCAGGTGTAGTCACCCCATACCGAGGCTTGCTGGTTCGGCATCAGCTGGAGGCGGTTGCCTTTGTACAGGCCGTCCTGTACTTCAGATTTTGCCAGGGTGTAAGCGGCAATCACTTTCAGGTTTTCGGTAACGTCGGAAACCGCTTCAAGCTCCAGGCCGTGAACTTTCACTTCGCCGGTCTGGCTGGTGACGGTTACGCCACCGACGTTGTTGGTGACCGAGACGTTCTTCTGGGTCAGGTCATACACGGCTGCCGACAGCAGGGTGTTGGAGCCCGGTGGTTGGTACTTGATGCCCAGCTCCCACTGCTGGCCTTCGGTCGGCTTGAGCGACTCGGTCGCTGAAGCGCTGGCATTGCTGGTAGGTTGGAACGACTCGGCATACGACAGGTACGGCACGAAGCCCGAATCGAAGACATAGCTGATGGCCGCGTTGCCGCTGAACTTCTTGTCGCGCTGGGTATTGGTGGCATCGCCCTGGTTGAAGTACTTGGTACCGGTATGCACCCAGTCCTCACGACCGCCCAAGGTCAGGCGCCAGTTGCCAAGCGCCATCTGGTCCTGGACATACAAGCCGGTCTGACGGGATTTCTGGTTGTAGTCGTAGAACGCCGTGGAGCGGTCCGGGCGAGTGATCGGCACCCCGTAGACCGGGTTGATGACATTGCTGTCCGGCACGTTGAAGCCGAAGATCGACAGGTAATTGGTGTTGATGCGCTGGTGGTCCAGGCCGAGCAGCAGGGTGTGGCTGATGTCGCCAGTGGTGAAGTCGGCCTGGAAGTTGTTGTCCACGGCGAACTGGCTGATGTCTTCGTCCGTGTTGGTGGACATGCGGCTGACCGTGCCATCGTCTTTCACCGGGCCACCGGGCTCGTAATAGCTGCCGGGCGTGATGGTCTGGAACGACAAGTCCGTCTTGGTGTAGCGCAGGTTCTGACGGAACTGCCAGACGTCGTTGATACGGTGCTCGAAGGCATAGCCCAGCGCGTAATAGGTGCGGTCGTAGAACTCGTAGTCTGGGTCACCGAGGTTCTTGTGGTGCGAGATTTTGCCGAATGGCATGTCGATCTTGGTGCCCTGGATAGGGCGGAACTGGCTGGTGGCACCGGTATCGTCGCGGGTGAACTGGGTGAGCAAGGTCAGCGTCGTGTCCTCGTCGATGTTCCAGGTCAGGCTCGGGGCAATGTTGTAGCGCTTGTCGTCGATGTGGTCGATCTGCGTGCCGCCGTCGCGGATTACCCCACTGACGCCATACAGAAAGCGGCCTTCATCGTCGATTTTGCCGGTGCTGGCGAAGTTGATCTGGCGATGGTTGTCGCTGCCGTACTGCAGTTCGATCTCATGCTCGCTTTCTGCTTGTGGGCGACGGCTGACCATGTCCAGCAGGCCGCCGGGTGGGGTCTGGCCATACAGCGAGGACGCCGGGCCGCGCAACAGGGCAAGGCGGTCGAGGTTCCAGGTTTCGGCTTTCGGGTTGGCGTACACACCGCGTGGCAGTGGCAGGCCGTCGAGGAACTGAGTGGGCTCGAAACCGCGCACGCGCATCCAGTCGTAGCGCGTGTCGCTGCCGAAGCTGGCGGACACGATGCCAGGCATGTAGCGCACGGCATCATCCAGGCTGTGCACGCCGCGGTCTTTCATCTGCTCGCGAGTGGCGACGGAAATGGAGCGAGGGACTTCGACCAGCGCGGTATCGGTCTTGGTGCCAGCGGCGGTGCGCTTGGCCAGGTATCCGTCTACCGGGCCCCAGGCGCTTTCAGAAACGCTCGCCGCGTCTACTGTGGTTTCTGGTAGCGCCAGGGTGCCATCCGGGACGGCCACCAGGCTGTAGCTGCCCGCGCTGCTCTGTTGCAACTGCAGGCCAGTACCGCGCAGGGCGGCTTGCAGGGCGCCGAGGCCGTCGTACTGGCCGCTTACCGGGGCCGAGGAGCGGCCGCTGACCAGTGCCGGGTCGATGGCCAAGGCAATACCGGCCTGGCTGGCGATCTGGTTGAGGGTGGTGGCCAGTGGCGCGCTGGGCAGGTTGTAGGCGCGCGGAGCGGACTGCTCGGCGGCGAACAAGGCAGTGCTGGCCAGCGGTGCGGCCACGGCGATGGCCAGGGCCATCAGGCTGGGGCGCAGGATACGATCTACGGCACGGGACATGCGGCGGTTCCTCGACGGGTAAGTGCTTGCTGCTTCCTTGCCGAGCGAGATTTGAAAAGTGACAGGGTGAATCTGAAAAAAAGTGAGAATTATTTGAAATTGGTTTTTGCCTGCATTGGCCGCTTCGCGGTTAACCCGCCCCCACAGGTGTTTCAAACGGCCTGAAACGGGTGGGGGGCTGTGGGAAAGGGGTCACCCGCGATGAGGGCGGTGCGGGATTATTTGGGAGCGACGTTGACCCACCACTGGGTATGCCGCTCGATCTTCACCGGCAATGCCGGCACCAGCGATGCCAGCGCCAGGTCGGTGTCGGTCAGCGGGAAGCTGCCGGTCACGCGCAGGTCGGCGACCTTGGCGTCTACCCCGAGGTAGCCGCTGCGGTACTGGCCCAGCGCGGCCAGCAGGTCGCCCAGGCGCACGTTGTCGACCACCAGCATGCCGCGGGTCCAGGCATCGGCACCGGCTGGCACCGTGCCGACCTGGCCGAGGCCGTTGGCATTCATCAGCACTTGCTGGCCTTCACGCAGCACGTGTTCGTCGCCGCTGTTATGCGGCATGGCGGCGACCGAGGCTTGCAGCACTTCCAGGCGTGTACCTTCAGCTTCGCGGCGTACCAGGAAGCGTGTGCCCAATGGCCGCAGGCGACCGTCGTCGGTGCGCACCAGCAGCGGGCGCGGGTCCTGGTGGCCGGTTTCGACCGAGATTTCGCCCTGGTGCAGCACAATCACCCGTTGTTCGCCGGCATAGTCGATATCCACGGCGGTGTGGGTGTTCAGGCTCAGCAGTGTGCCGTCTTCCAGGCGCAAGGTACGCAGTTCGCCCGTGGCGGTGCGCTGGTCGGCCAGCCAGTAGCTGGGCGCCAGCGACGGGGCACCGACCCAGGCCAGCAGCGAACCGAGCAGGAACATACCGGCCAGCCCGCCGCCAACCTTGCCGATGCGTCGCCGCAGGCCGACACGCGATTGCAGCAGGGCCTGGCGTGCCGGGCCGGCCGCAGCACTGACACGTTGGTCCATGGCGCCCAGCTGGCGCCAGGCACGCGCGTGTTCTTCGCTGGCGGCATGCCAACGCATGAACGCGTTGCGCTCATCCGGTGTGCCGCTGGCGTCGTCGAGGCTGAGTTTCCAGGCGATGGCGGCTTCCAGTACCCGGGACGAAACCGGTGCGTTGCTCACGTCGGCTCCCCGTACAGGGCCACGTAGCACTGGCGCATGCCTTGGGCGATGTACTGGCGCACACGCGATACCGAAACGCCCAGGCGCTCGGCGATTTCGGCATGGCCCATGCCGTCCAGCCGGTTATGCAGGAACGCCGCGCGGGCCTTGCTCGACAGCTTGCCGAGCAGGCGGTCGATGGCCTTGAGGTCTTCGAGGATCAGGTGCTGCACTTCTGGCGAGGGGTGTTCGGCTTCCGGGATCAGCGCCAGCTCGGCCAGGTAGGCCTGTTCCAGCGCGGCGCGGCGAAAGTAGTCGAACATCAGCCCCTTGGCCACGGCGGCGAGAAAGGCGCGGGGTTCGCGGGGTGTGTCCAGTCGCTCGCGGCCCAGCAGGCGCACGAAGGTGTCCTGGCTCAGGTCTTCGGCACGTTGGCGGCAGGCCATGCTGCGTTGCAGCCAGGCGAGCAGCCAGCCGCGATGGTCGCGGTACAGCGAATCGACCAGATCGGCGTGTGGGCTCTGTGCAGAAGACAAGCAGTGTCCCCCCGGAACGAATGTATTAACTAACGATAATTATTCGCGATTGTTGCAGAGGGGAGGGGGTGGGTGCAATGGACGCTTATCGGATTGCCATCATGGGGAAGGGTGATGGGATTGGCTTGAGTGTTTTAGCGCCTGTGAAATCGAGCGCCCCCGGGCGGCGCTCGATTTCACAGGCCCTGCCGCACTCAAACCCTACAAACCGTGACTTTGCACGTTGCGCCGCCGCCACCTGCGCAGTCGCTGTTCCAGCTGCAACGGGCTGTCCAACTGCTGGCGCCGGGCCTGGCTGAACAGGATCAGTGCCAGCTCTGCAGTCACCTGGGCATCGGCGCTGGCGTGGTGGCGCTCTTCCACTTGCAAGCCAAAGCGCGCCACCCAGTCATCCAGCCCGGCTTCGCGCAACACCGTGTCGGGGTTGAGCATCGGCGCAAGCTCGGCAACGTCGAGAAAAACAGATTGCAAGCGATGACCAAGGCTTTCCTTCAACGCCCGTGCCAGCATGCGCTGGTCGAATGGCGCGTGAAACGCCAGCACCGGGCTGTCGCCCATGAAATCGAGCAAATCCAGCAAGGCCTCGGCTGGGTCGCAACCGGCAGCCAGAGCGCTGGGGCCCAAGCCGTGGATCAGCACGCTGGCGTTGGTTTTCTGCAACGGCCGGTGCAAGGTGCGCTCGAACTGCTGGGCAAAGTCGATGGCACCGTCCTCGATGGCCACCGCCCCGATCGACAGCACCTGGTCACGGTTGGGGTTGAGCCCGCTGGTTTCCAGGTCCAGCACCACCCAGCGCTGCTCGCGCAAACTGCACACACCCAGGGGCGCCGGCTTGGCGTGTCGGGCCAGGCGCTGGCGCGTGATGGAGTCCAGCTCGGGCGCACTGGGGCGCAGCCAGGCGAACAGGCTCATAGCTGATACCGCAAGGCCAGACTGCTTTGCAGGCGCTGGGCCTGACGCAGGGATTCGCGCAGGATGCGCCGGTCCAGGTGGTTGAGGTTGTCCGGGTCAAGCCGGTTGGAGTACGGCAGGTTGTCGCGGGTCTGGCGCTGGTGCTGCTGCATGCGGGTCTGCTGGATGAAGTGGTAGGCCTCTTCATAGGCGGCGCCGTCCAGCGGCTCGATCACGCCCTTGGCCACCAACTGGCGCAGGCGTTCCAAGGTATTGCAGGCGCCAATGCCATTGGCCAGGGCCAGCAAGCGGGCGCCATCGACGAAGGGCGTCAGGCCCTGGACCTTGAGGTCGAGTGTGGCGGCCTTGTCATTACCTTGGCGGGTCAGCACGAACTCGCGCAGGCGGCCTACCGGCGGGCGCTGGCGCAGAGCGTTATCGGCCAGCATGCGTTGGAAGATGCGGTTGTCGGCGACCTGCTGAAGCAGGCCCTGGCGCAGTTGCTCGCAGCCTTGTTCGTCGCCCCACACCACCCGCAGGTCGAAGTAGATGCTCGAACCCAGCAGGTTTTCCGGGCTGGCTTCACGGACGAAACCGGCAAAGCGCCGCGCCCATTCGTTGCGCGACAGGCACAAGTCAGGGTTGCCGGCCATGACGTTGCCCTTGCACAGGGTAAAGCCGCACTGGGCCAGACACTGGTTGATGTATTGCGCCAGTGGCAGCAGGCGGGCGCGGATGGCGTCGGCCTCGGCATTGTCGGCGGCTTCGAAGAGGATGCCGTTGTCCTGGTCGGTATGCAGGGTCTGTTCGCGTCGCCCTTCGCTGCCAAAGCACAGCCAGCTGAATGGCACGCCCGGGTCGCCACGCTCGGCCAGGGCCAGTTCGATTACCCGGCACACGGTGTGGTCGTTGAGCAAGGTGATGATCTGGGTGATCTGCGTCGACGATGCGCCATGGGCCAGCATGCGCTCGACCAGTTGGCTGATTTCACCGCGCAGCGAGACCAAGGTATCCAACCGAGGCGCATGGCGAATAGTGCGGGCCAGGTGTACCAGGTCGACCCGTTGCAGGGAGAACAGGTCGCGCTCGGAAACCACCCCGCACAGACGCCGGTTTTCCACCAGGCAGACATGGGCGATATGCCGCTCGGTCATGGCCATGGCCGCGTCGAAGGCGCTGGCCTGGGGGCTGAGGTAGAACGGCTTGGCGGTCATGTGACGGTCGATGGGCGCTCCCAGGTCGGCATCCTCCGCAGCCACCACCTGGCGCAGGTCGCGCAGGGTGAATATGCCGATGGGGTAGCGCTGCGGGTCGACCACCACGATGCTGCCAACCTGTTGCTCGTGCATCAGCCGCACGGCTTCGCGCAGGGACGTGTCGCCGCTGCACACCACCGGGTGACGCATGGCCAGTTCGCCCAGGGGGGTGTTCAACGAATACTGGGTGCCGAGGGTTTCCACCGCACGCTGGCGTACTTGCTGGTTGACCTGGTCAAGCAGGCTGCTCACTCCACGCAGGGCAAAATCCCGAAACACTTCAGACATCGAGAACACGCGGATGAACGCGGCCTTGTTCAACTGCAGGCAGAAGGTGTCTTCACCGGCCAGGTGCTCGGTGCGGGTCGCCCGCTCGCCCAGCAGGGCGGCCAGCGGGAAGCATTCGCCACTGGTGATTTCGAAGGTGGTCTCCACGCCAGGCTTGACCAGGTGCTGGCGCTCGCCAACCACGCGGCCCTGCTTGACGATGTAGAAGTGCTCGACCGGCCCGTCGGCAGGTTTGACGATGCTTTCTCCACAGGCGTAGAAGCGCAGCTGGCACTGCTCGACCAGATAGGCCAGGTGGCTGTGCTCCATCTGGTTGAACGGCGGAAAGCGCTGCAGAAACTGCAGGGTGCCTTGAATGTTCTGCAGTACTGCTGTCCTGCCCGCCTGGCTGTAGGCGTCCTTTTTGCTCATGAAACTGACCGTATCGCTACGCCGAACTATATATATCTATATATAGGTGCCGGCCCTGTTGTTTTCTGCCTCCATGGTCGGCTTGCGGCGGGGTGGTGCCCATTGGACGTAAGTCTATGAGTACCCCTGTCAGAGACCCGACGAAAGGCGAAACGGGTTACGCAAGTAATGCGGTCCTAATGCTGAAGCAGAATTTTTTTGACGAGATGGCCATGCCTGAGCAAACCGACATCCTGAGCGACGCCGAACGCGAGGCATTGGCCGTGGTGAGTGCGCCTGTCGCGCCCAGGCCGTTGGTGCTGGTGGTGGATGACAACGCGGTGAACCGTGAGGCGTTGATCCTGTACCTGAAAAGCCGGGGCATCGATGCGGTAGGGGCCGACGGGGCGGAGGAAGCCAGGTTGTACCTGTATCACCAGCCGCGCATCAGTTTGATGATCACGGATTTACGCATGCAGCCCGAGGATGGCCTGGACTTGATCCGGACGATTCGTGAGTCGGAGCGGGCGGCGTTGTCGATCATCGTGGTGTCGGGCGACACCGATGTGGAGGAGGCGGTGGACGTGATGCACCTGGGGGTGGTGGACTTCCTGCTCAAGCCGGTAGACCTGGGCAAGCTGTTGGAACTGGTGAAGAAAGAATTGAAAATGTAGAGATGTAAAAAGGGGCCGCAATGCGGCCCCTTGTGGTTTACAACCCGTTACGCGCCTTGAACTCGCGGCGACGGCGGTGCAGCACCGGCTCGGTATAGCCGTTCGGCTGCTTGCCACCTTCCACTACCAGCTCCACGGCCGCCTGGAACGCGACGTTGTCGTCGAAGTTCGGCGCCATCGGACGGTACAGGGCGTCGCCAGCGTTCTGCTGGTCAACCACCACGGCCATGCGCTTGAGGCTTTCCAGCACCTGCTCCTGGCTGACCACGCCGTGGCGCAGCCAGTTGGCCAGCAGCTGGGCGGAGATGCGCAGGGTGGCACGGTCTTCCATCAGGCCGACGTTGTTGATGTCCGGCACCTTCGAGCAACCCACGCCCTGGTCGATCCAGCGCACCACGTAGCCGAGGATGCCCTGGGCGTTGTTGTCCAGCTCGTTGCGGATTTCTTCGGCCGACCAGTTGGTGTCGGCGGCCAGCGGGATGGCCAGAATGTCGTCCACCGAGGCCGGGGTACGCGAAGCCAGTTCACGCTGACGCGCCTGCACGTCCACCTTGTGGTAGTGCAGGGCGTGCAGGGTGGCGGCAGTCGGCGACGGCACCCAGGCGGTGTTGGCACCGGCCAGTGGGTGGGCGATTTTCTGCTCGAGCATGGCTGCCATCAGGTCAGGCATGGCCCACATGCCCTTGCCGATTTGCGCACGGCCTTGCAGGCCGGTGGCCAGGCCAACGTCGACGTTGTTGTTCTCGTAGGCGCCGATCCATTTCTCGTTCTTCATGGCGCCCTTGCGCACCACGGCGCCGGCTTCCATCGAGGTGTGGATTTCATCGCCAGTGCGGTCGAGGAAACCGGTGTTGATGAACGCCACGCGCTCGGAAGCCGCCTTGATGCAGGACTTGAGGTTGACCGTGGTACGGCGCTCCTCGTCCATGATGCCGACCTTGACGGTGTTGCGCGGCATGCCCAGCAGGTCTTCGACCTGGCTGAAGATTTCGGCGGCGAAGGCCACTTCTTCCGGGCCGTGCATTTTCGGCTTGACGATGTACACGCTGCCGCTGCGGGTGTTCTTGCGGCTGGTGTTGCCGTTGAGGTTGTGCAGGGCGATCAGGTTGGTGAACAGGCCGTCCTGGATACCTTCGGGGATTTCGTTGCCTTGGGCATCGAGTACCGCCGGGTTGGTCATCAAGTGGCCAACGTTGCGCACGAACAGCAGCGAACGGCCGTGCAGCGTCACGCTGCCACCGTTGGGCGCGGCGTACTCGCGGTCCGGGTTCATGGTGCGGGTGAAGGTTTTGCCACCCTTGCTCACGGTTTCGGCCAGGTCACCTTTCATCAGGCCCAGCCAGTTGCGGTAGACAACGACCTTGTCGTCGGCGTCGACGGCGGCAACCGAGTCTTCGCAGTCCATGATGGTGGTCAGTGCCGACTCCATCAGGATGTCTTTCACGCTGGCGGCGTCGGTGCTGCCGACCGGGGTGTTGGCATCGACCTGGATTTCGAAGTGCAGGCCGTTGTGCTTGAGCAGCACAGCGGTCGGTGCGGCGGCGTCACCGTGGAAGCCGATCAGCTGGGCGTCGTCGCGCAGGCCGCTGTTGCTGCCGCCTTTGAGGGCAACGACCAGCTTGCCGCCTTCGATGCGGTAGCCGGTGGAGTCGACGTGCGAGCCAGCGGCCAGTGGCGCGGCTTCATCGAGGAAGGCGCGGGCAAAGGCGATGACCTTGTCGCCACGCACCTTGTTGTAACCCTGGCCTTTTTCGGCGCCGCCTTCATCGCTGATGGCGTCGGTGCCGTACAGGGCGTCGTACAGCGAACCCCAGCGGGCGTTGGCGGCGTTCAGGGCGAAGCGGGCGTTCATTACCGGCACCACCAGCTGCGGGCCGGCCATGTGGGCGATTTCTTCGTCCACGTTCTGGGTGGTGGCCTGGAAATCGTCAGCTTGTGGCAGCAGATAGCCGATTTCCTGGAGGAATGCTTTGTAGGCTACGGCGTCGTGGGCCTGGCCTTTGCGTGCCTGGTGCCAGGCGTCGATCTTGGCTTGCAGCTCGTCGCGCTTGGCGAGCAGGGCTTTGTTCTTTGGAGCGAGGTCATTGATGATCTTCTCTGCACCCGCCCAGAACTGCTCGGCGACGATGCCGGTCCCTGGGATGGCTTCGTTGTTCACGAAGTCGTACAGGACCTTGGCGACCTGAAGGCCACCGACTTGAACGTATCCAGTCATTGCTTGCCTCACTCTGCTCAGCTATTTCGCTCTTCTGTATTAAGCCTGTAGCGCTTCTCTAAACACGGCACCAGTGCGTGCTCCCGGGTTGTCGGGCGCGGCTGGGTGCGGCCTGCCAGGGTGGCTGGCGGGCAGTGTGCGTATTTTCACAGGCGCCTTGGCAGACATCCAAACGACGTTTTGTAGTCCGCGCCACGGGATACTACATGAAGCAGTAGGCGGGGCAAAATCAGACTAAAAGCGCCGTTCTGCGACCCGTTGGTCGCGTATGGTCACGCTGGGAGTGGGTATGTTCGCAAAAAACAGGTGGATTGTTCCAGATAAATCTTGAAACAGTACACGATTCGTTGTGCGGATTGCCCTGCGGCAGGTTGCCGCGCCTTGCCTATACTGAGTCGATCCCCCGATTTTCTGCCGCCCGGCGCGGTTCGACACGAGGAAGGGCTTGTGGATCATCTTGTACTGACTGTTATTGCCCCTGACAAGGCCGGCCAGGTCGAACGCATTGCCCAGTGCATCGCCGACCACAGTGGCAATTGGCTGGAAAGCCGCATGTCGCGCATGGCCGGGCAGTTTGCCGGCATCTTGCGGGTGGCGGTGCCGGCCGAAAACTACGCAGAACTGGTGGCCTCACTGCAGGGGCTGGCCCGGTATGACATTCGCGTGCTGATTGCCGAAAGCGGGATCGAGCCGTCATGTACCTGGAAGCCGATTGCCATGGAGCTGGTGGGTAATGACCGGCCGGGGATCGTGCGAGACATTACGCGGTTGCTGGCGGATCTGGGGGTGAACCTTGAGCGGTTCAGCACTGAGGTGCGGCCTGCGCCGATGAGCAGCGAGCCTCTTTTCCATGCCGATGCGTTGCTGGCGCTGCCGTTGACCCTGTCGCTGGATGAACTGCAGCAAAAGTTGGAGAGCCTGGCGGATGACTTGATGGTGGAGTTGCAGTTGCGGGCGGAGGATTGATCCGAGATTGCCGGGGCCGCTGCGCGCCCCATCGCGACACAAGGCCGCTCCTACAGGGGTTACGCGGTCCCCTGTAGGAGCGGCCTTGTGTCGCGATGGGCTGCAAAGCAGCCCCCTGCGGTTATCCCGATATCACGGGGAAGGCCCTGTGGATAACCTGGGGGTGTACCTCTCCAGCCCAAGCACTGTGCGCCTTACACGGTTTTGATCAAAAAACACCCAGAAATCAGCAGCTTGTGCACAAAGCACGGGGAAGAGGGTGTGGATAACCTTTGGAGATGTTGCCGCAGGCCACGAGCCACGTGGCCTGCGCAGATTTGATTATTTTTTGATCAGCTGCGCTTGCGCAAATTCCACCAGGCATCGACGCTGTAAATCGCCAATCCCGCCCAAATGAACATGAACGCCACCAAGGTGCTCGACGACAAATGCTCATCGAACAGCAGCACAGCTTGCAGCAGCACCAAGGTCGGCGCCAGGTACTGCAAGAAGCCCAGGGTGGTATACGGCAGGTGCCGCGCCGCAGCGTTGAAGCACACCAGCGGCACCAGCGTTACTGGCCCGGCAGCCATCAACCACAGTGCTTCGCTGCTGGTGTAGAACGCCCCCTGGGCACTCATCGCCGCCGGGTGCAGCAGCAGCCAGCCCAGGGCCAGCGGCACCAGCATCCAGGTTTCCACCACCAGCCCCGGCAGTGCGGCCACCGGTGCCTGCTTGCGGATCAGCCCATAGAAGCCAAAGCTCAGCGCCAGCACCAGTGAAACCCAGGGCAGGCTGCCCACTTGCCACACCTGCTGGGCCACACCCACGGCGGCCATGCCTACCGCCAGCCATTGCAAGCGGCGTAGGCGCTCGCCAAGAATCAGCATGCCCAACAACACATTGATCAGCGGATTGATGTAGTAACCCAGGCTGGCCTCAAGCATGCGCCCATTGTTCACCGACCACACGTAAGTCAGCCAGTTACCTGCGATCAGTGCCCCGCTCAGCGCCAGGATGCCTAGCCGGCGTGGGTTGTCGCGCAGCTCACGCCACCAGCCGGGGTGTTTCCACACCAGTAGCAGCAGCGAGCCGAACAGTGCTGACCAGAGCACCCGGTGGACGATGATCTCCACCGCCGGGACGCTCTGTATCGCCTTGAAGTAAATGGGGAACAGGCCCCAGATGATGTAGGCGCTCAGGCCCAAAGTGTACCCGCGACGCGGGTTTGCGGCGTGCATGCAGAATCCTTGCTCAGCTAGCTAAATATAGCGCGGGGTATTTCAGCACAGGTTGGCCGGTTGTGCTGCGACGAATTAAATGTGGGAACGAGGGCTTGGCCCTGGTTTTTGGAGGTCGTGACATTGATACCTGAACCGGCAATGATCGCTGCATCGATCATTGCCGGTTGTTGAACGACTGGCGTTAAACCGCCTTGGCTTCATCAGGCGCATGAAGCGCCATGAACTGTTCAACGTCGATGAAGGGCAGTGGCAGGATCATGCTGGCGTAATCTTCTGTTACGTCGTTTGTTGCCACAATAACGGCGTACTCTTCCGCCTTTGATGGGTCTGGTGTGTAAACACCGTCGATGCAGGTGCCGCTACCGACGCGAACGTGCCACGACGTATTTTCTGGGTCCACCAGCTCTGCGGGTCTGCTTTTCGGCTTCCACCAAAACTCAAACCTCACACCTTCGCCAGCCCGCGTGGCCTCCAGCCAGTGATTGTCTTGAATAGCTATCGGCAGGAGTACATCAACGTACTTGCTGGTGGCCCCACTGCTGACCTTGATGCGGCTGTGGCGTATGTACATATCGAGCAATGGCATGCTGTCGTCCCAGTCTGGGACTTCGCCTACAGTGGGGGCTAGATACCTTTTCGACGCTTGTGCCAAAGGGTCGCCGTTGTCGATGTCCTCAAGCTTGCCAAACCCTTCGACGGCCCAGTTGATCGCGCCTTTGTTCATCTCGCCCGCCAGGATATCGTTGTAGGCACCGAGATTCAGCGTCATGACGGACGGATAGACACTCACGGTAGTTCTCAGCACGCTTACCAGGGCATGGGCAACATTATCGCCAGACTTGGCAGTTACGATGACCTTGATGAAGCTGTCGTCGAACGTATCGGCAGCGGGTGCAGTGTACACACCCGTTACAGGGTCGATCTCACCTTCCAGGTCGTCACCGGTGTAATCAGGGAGGTGCTGTACGCTCCAGACTACGCCTGGGGTAGCGGGCTCGGTCGTGAAGGGAATGCGGCCACCGGTCAGTACGCTTGTTTCACCTTGATCGATCGCGGTGTTGTCACTTGTGGAAATGCTGAACTTGGTGCGATCAGGGGCCAATTGACCTACCGTGAGCAAATCATTTGGCCAATGCACGGAGTCAAGGGCAACCTGGGAGTTTCGGAATAGCAGTGATGATAGGATGAACGTGTCAATCTCCACGTCAAGCGTTGTAAATCCAGACATGATGCTATCCAGAAACTCTTTAAACTTGGGTTCGGACCGTTCGTAGCAAAGGCGGTATACTCTTTCGCCATAATGCACGTGTTTCCCAAGGTCTCCGGTGGCCATCAAGTTATAGGTGTAGTCCTGTTTGGTTTTTTCGAGTGCCAGCGAATGCTTGCCTTCAATTGTTTCAATGGTGAACTTGTATTCAAGGCGTATGCTCCAGCTGTTTACAAATTCGCCGTCCTCTATAATCGGATCGAGACCCGAGCGCGGTGTATATGCCCTTCCAGCTGCGCGATGTTCGTCGTTCCAATCGACGATCATTAGGTCGTTTTTGAAAGTTATTCTAAAATTTTTGGCTGTGTCATGTTCGGGGGGGCAGGTGTAGGTGGCGTTGTATTTGGTGAATGTTGTGACGTTTGGCCCAGCGTTGTCATAAAATTCAAAGCCATCAATAGAGAGTTCTCCCGTTGCCCTGTAGCCTAAGCCGCCTGTAAGTAGGGGTGCCCAGTCAAGTAGACTGATACCCGAAGCAGATTCCTTCAGTTGTTTGATTATCAGATTTTTCGTTATGAAATCAGAGTTGATCAGCACGTTTGCACTGTAACCGTCTGGCAAGAGGTATGGCAGCTTGTCGTTTCGATCGGGTGGGATGGCATTCGAACTGTCGAACCCTTCGAGCTCTACAAATAAAACAACGGCCCCGTCACCAAAGGACGCCTGGTTTCTAAGCCGTGTGCCGGGTGCGCCGTGGGTGCGAATCTTGAAATCCTTTGGCTTGAGTATAAGGTCTGCTAGATTAGCCAGTTCACCCAGTGTGTACTCGATGATTTCTCGCTGTCCGGGTTGTACCGTGTAGGCTTCAAAGTATTCTTTGAAATGCAACCCCAGTTTGTCTAGTTCGAATTGTGTTGTGCCACCGTAGAAGGCATAGTTAGTACCTGCAGCATAGCTGAAGTAAACTCTGCCATTCTCCGATACTGCATTCCTAGTGTTTTTCAACTCGATATCGAATACAAGCGATGGCCCATTGATAGGGGAAGCCGTCGCCAAGTGTGTGACCTGCCGGCGCGTGCTGCCTACCGCTTGACTTAGCTGAAGCTGCTTGCCTCTGACCGTTCGCATCATCAGCGTAGCTTTAGAATCGCTGAGGTCTGCATTCTCAAATGTCAGCCTTGGCTGGTCCAGGCAGAAGTCACTCAACTGATGATAAGAAACGCCTGATTCGATATCGACCTCACTGTTCATCGGGTCCAGGAATAGCTCTCCCGTGTAGCGCTCAATAAACTCCTGTTTCAGTACATTGTTTGCTGTTTTTCTATCGAATGCCACGATCACGGGGTAGCCAAAATTTTTCCGTGCTTTGGCTATCTCGTTCAGAAAATCTTCAAGTGACTGGCGTACAAAATTATTCATCGTCTTCTCTCTTTAATTAAGCTGCCTGCAAGGCGCCCCGTTCCAGCCTGGTTATGAGGCGGCCAGTGGTAGCCGACAGGGGGCGCTAGTTGGCTTGCCAACATTAATTTGAGTGGTCCGCTTAATATTTTCTACGCCTGCTTTAATTATTTGCCTACTGGCAAAAATGCTAGGTGTTCAGCCCATAGAGAAGTTTCAGGTGGGGTGCCGGCATCTCGCCTGCCGGCTGGCGTGTCAGGGTATTGCTAGCTAAATCATTTCTGATGCAAGCACTAGAACAACTTCAGCGGTGGTTCGTCCAACGCGGCCATCTGCTCGCGCAGGGCAAGAATCTGGTCGCCCCAGTAACGTGGCTGGCCGAACCACGGGAAGCTGGGTGGGAATGCCGGGTCGTCCCAGCGCCTTGCCAACCAAGCGCTGTAGTGCAACTGACGCAGGGCGCGCAGGGGCTCGATCAAGGCCAGTTCGCGCGGGTCGAAGTCGTGGAACTCGTTGTAGCCGTCGATCAGCTCGGCCAGCTGCCCAAGGCGCTCCTCGCGGTTGCCGGCCAGCATCATCCACAGGTCTTGTACCGCCGGGCCCATGCGGCAATCGTCGAGGTCGACCACGTGGTACACCTCGTCGCGGTGCATCAGGTTGCCGGGGTGCAGGTCGCCGTGCAGGCGGATGAGCTGATGCGGTGTACGGGCGTAGATGTCCTCCACCCGCTTGAGCAGGTCGCGTGCCACGGACTCGAAGGCCGGCAACAGTTCGCGAGGGACAAAACCACCTTCCAGCAGGGTGTTCAGCGAGGCGTGGCCGAAGTTGTCCACAGCCAGGGCTTCACGGTGCTCGAATGGCCTGCTGGCACCCACGGCATGCAGACGGCCGAGCAACTGGCCAAGGCGGTAAAGCTGATCGAGGTTGCCTGGCTCCGGGGCATGGCCGCCGCGGCGGGGGAACAGTGTGAAACGGAAGCCCTGGTGTTCGAACAGGGTGCGGCCGTCGTGCTGCATCGGCGCAACCACCGGCACTTCACAGTCGGCCAGTTCAGCGGTGAAGCTGTGTTCCTCAAGAATGGCCGCATCGCTCCAGCGGCCTGGGCGGTAGAACTTGGCGATCAGCGGCTGCGCGTCTTCGATGCCCACCTGGTAGACGCGGTTCTCGTAGCTGTTCAGCGCCAACACGCGGGCATCGCTGAGGAAGCCCAGGCTTTCCACGGCGTCCAGGACCAGGTCGGGGGTGAGGGTGTCGAAGGGGTGGGACATGATGGCTCCGGGGATAGGCGGCATGGAGCCCATGGTACAGCGTTATACCTGTACCGGCCTCTTCGCGGCTAAAGCCGCTCCCACAGGTTTTGTGAGCATCCTTCAGGCGACGCGGTCCCTGTGGGAGCGGCTTTAGCCGCGAAGAGGCCCGCCCAGGCTATGCAGGTACCCCGATCAGCACAACGGACGGATTAAACTGCACCCGCACCGAACTACCAGCCGCCACTTGTAGCCCGGCCAACCAATCCGCTTCGGCAATGGCACACAGCGTCTGCCCATTACCCAATGCCAGTCGGACCTCGCTGGGCCCGTCATCCGCTGCCAACACTTCTTCCACCGTAGCACTCAAGCAGTTGCTGCCGACCTCGGCTTGCTCCCCCTGCGCCAACAACCGCACCCACCCGGCCTTGAGCAGCGCTACTACCATCGTCCCCAGCGTCAGCTCCAGCCGCGCGGTACTGTCGTGTGTGATCAGCGCGTCGATCTCCAGCCCGCCGCCCAATGCCAGGCTGACGCGGTCATACCGGCCTTCGCGGCGCAGGCCGCTGACCTGGCCCTGCAGCTGGTTGCGCGCGCTGGTGCGCAGCATCAGGCGCCCGAGCAGGTCGAGGTCGCTGGACTCTTCGGCGGCTTCGAGGATTTGCGCCTGCAGGGCCTGCAGCCTTTGATACAGGCGCAGCACCCGCTCGCCTTCCGGCGACAAGCGCGCACCGCCGCCACCTCGACCACCGGTGCTGCGCTCGACCAGGGGTTGGCTGGCCAGGTTGTTGAGCTCGTCGATGGCATCCCAGGCCGCCTTGTAGCTGATGCCCGCTGCCTTGGCGGCGCGGGTGATCGAGCCTTGTTCGGCAATGTGCTGCAGCAGCGCGATGCGCTGGGGGCGGCGGGCGATGTGCTGGGTAAGCAGAGTAGGCAGCGGCATGAGCATTGAGTCGTTGTAGGTGATGGGCCTGAAGGTGAATTGTGTAGGACTGCACAGGTCATGCATACCCTGGTTTGGGCGTGCGTGCCAGGCAATACACATCTACCTGTCGCGCTCCGGCCTTGCGCAGCACCTGAGCAATGGCCTGCGCGGTGGCACCGGTGGTCAACACATCGTCGACAACAGCGACATGCTTACCTGTCAGCTTGCCAGTGACCGCAAACGCCTGACGCAAGTTGCGTCGCCTTGCCTTGGCAGTCAGCTGTTGCTGCGCAGTCGTTTCGCGCGTGCGCATCAGCAATCGCTCATCGCAAGGTAGCCGCAGTTGCGAAGACAACCAACGCCCAAGCATCCCCGCCTGGTTGAACCCTCGCTCGCGCAGTCGACGGCTTGCCAAGGGCACAGACAACAGCAGGTCTGGGCGCGGTAGCCCTTCGGCAAAGCGGTGCAGCAGCCCATGCCCGAGTAACTCAGCCATCAAGCGCCCCAATGGCCATTGACGATTGTGCTTGAAGCGGCTGATCAACGTGTCCACCGGAAAGCCGTAGTGCCACAGGGCAATGACCTGATCGAAGGCCGGCAAGCGGCGGCAGCACTGGGCGCAAGTCAGCCCGGCCATGGGCAAGGGCAGGGCACAATGCTGGCAGTGATCACCCAGCCAGGGCAGTTCCTGCTCGCAGGCGGTGCACAATGGGTAGCGCTGCTCGGCAGGCTCATCGCACAGTAAACAGATTTGATTAATAAGTGAGCACTTGTAAACCAGCCTTTTCCATTGTGGTTGACAGTTCATAGACCTTCCATGACTATGCGAGCTATCCGTGATGCGCTGGCGGGCTTTCCTGTCCCGGCGCCAGCTACAGCCTAAACAAGGAAACGCCGATGAGCGCCAGCACAACTGCAACAACACGTCACGACTGGTCCCTGGCCGAGGTCAAGGCGCTGTTCCAGCAACCGTTCAATGACTTGCTGTTCCAGGCGCAGACCGTACACCGCGCGCATTTCGACCCAAACCGCGTGCAGGTTTCGACTTTGCTGTCGATCAAGACCGGTGCCTGCCCGGAAGATTGCAAATATTGTCCCCAGTCCGGCCACTACAACACCGGGCTGGAAAAACAGAAACTGATGGAAGTGCAGAAGGTGCTGGAAGAGGCCGCCCGGGCCAAAGCCATCGGTTCTACCCGCTTCTGCATGGGAGCGGCCTGGAAGCACCCGTCGGCCAAAGACATGCCCTACGTGTTGGAGATGGTCAAAGGTGTGAAGGCCATGGGCCTGGAAACCTGCATGACCCTCGGCAAACTCGACCAGGATCAGACCCTGGCCCTGGCCCAGGCTGGCCTGGACTACTACAACCACAACCTCGACACCTCGCCGGAGTTCTACGGCAGCATCATCACCACCCGCACCTATGGCGAGCGCCTGCAGACCCTGGCCTACGTGCGCGATGCTGGAATGAAGATCTGCTCCGGTGGCATCCTGGGCATGGGCGAGTCGCTGGACGACCGCGCCGGCCTGCTGATCCAGCTGGCCAACCTGCCCGAGCACCCGGAATCGGTACCGATCAACATGCTGGTCAAGGTGGCCGGCACACCGCTGGCCGAGGAAGAAGACGTCGACCCGTTCGACTTCATTCGCATGCTGGCCGTGGCCCGTATCCTCATGCCCAAGTCGCACGTGCGCCTGTCCGCAGGCCGCGAGCAGATGAACGAGCAGATGCAGGCCTTGGCCTTCATGGCTGGCGCCAACTCGATTTTCTACGGCGAAAAACTGCTGACCACCGCCAACCCGCAGGCCGACAAGGACATGCAACTGTTCGCACGCCTGGGCATCAAGCCCGAAGCGCGGGAAGAGCACGCCGATGAAGTGCATCAGGCGGCCATCGAGCAGGCGCTGGTCGAACAGCGCAGCAGCGAGATGTTCTACAACGCTGCATCGGCCTGATATGGCCTTCGACCTGGCAGCGCGCCTGGCCGAACGGCGCGCCGCAGACCTGTATCGGCAGCGGCCACTATTGGAAAGCCCACAGGGGCCGGAAGTAGTGGTCGATGGCCAACGCCTGCTGGCCTTCTGTAGCAATGACTACCTGGGTTTGGCCAACCACCCCGAGGTTATCTCTGCCTGGCAGGCCGGCGCCGAGCGCTGGGGTGTGGGCGGCGGTGCCTCGCACCTGGTGGTCGGCCACAGCACGCCGCACCACCAGGTTGAAGAGGCGCTGGCCGAACTGACCGGGCGTCCGCGCGCGCTGTTGTTCTCTACCGGCTACATGGCCAACCTGGGCGCCATCACCGCGCTGGTGGGGCAGGGTGACACGGTGCTGCAAGACCGACTGAATCATGCCTCGCTGTTGGATGGCGGGTTGCTCAGCGGTGCGCGCTTCAACCGCTACTTGCACAACGACTCAGCGAGCCTGGCCAGCCGCCTGGACAAGGCCGTCGGCAATACCCTGGTGGTGACTGATGGTGTGTTCAGCATGGACGGCGACCTGGCCGACCTGCCGGCGCTGGCCGATGTCGCCCGTGGCCGTGGCGCCTGGTTGATGGTCGACGATGCCCATGGCCTGGGTACCTTGGGCGCACAAGGCGGCGGTATCGTCGAGCACTTCGGCCTGGGCGTGGCTGATGTACCGGTCTTGATCGGCACGCTGGGCAAGGCCTGCGGTACCGCAGGTGCCTTTGTTGCCGGCAGCGAAGATCTGATCGAGGCACTGGTGCAGTTCGCCCGGCCCTACATCTACACCACCAGCCAGCCACCGGCGCTGGCCTGCGCTACGCTCAAAAGCCTGGAGCTGCTGCGCCGCGAAACCTGGCGCCGTGAGCACCTGGCCGCGTTGATTCGCCAGTTCCGCGAAGGCGCGCAGCAGATCGGGCTGCAACTGATGGACAGCCCGACGCCGATCCAGCCCATCGTGATCGGCGACAGTGCGCAGGCCTTGCGCCTGTCACGCATGCTGCGCGAGCGCGGCTTGCTGGTGACGGCTATCCGTCCGCCTACCGTGCCGGCGGGTAGCGCCCGTCTGCGGGTAACCTTGAGCGCCGCGCACAGCGAGGCGCAGGTGCAGCTATTGTTGAATGCATTGGCCGAGTGTTATCCACAACTGGAGAACGCCGATGCGTAATCGACTTGTTCTGCTGCCTGGTTGGGGCCTGGGCATTGCTGCCCTTGAGCCGCTGGCAGCCAGCCTGCGCGCCCAGGACGCCCGCCTGCAGGTAGAGCTGATGCCCTTGCCGGAATTGCCTCACAGCGATGTGGAGGGCTGGCTTGACCACCTCGACCGCAAGTTGCCGGCGGATGTCTGGCTGGGCGGCTGGTCGTTAGGCGGCATGCTCGCCAGCGCCCTCGCGCACAAGCGTGGCGACCACTGCTGCGGCCTGCTGACCCTGGCCAGCAACCCCTGTTTCGTGGCCCGCGCGGACTGGCCGCATGGCATGGCCGAAGACACCTTCGGCACCTTCCTCGACGGCTGCCGCAGCCATACCCAGGTCACCCTCAAGCGCTTCCGTACCTTGTGCAGCGATGGCGCCCTGCAACCACGCACCTTGCTGCGCCAACTGGGTGTCGGCGTGCCGGACACCGACCCGCTGTACCTGGCCACCGGCCTTGAGGTGCTGGCCAAGCTGGACACTCGCGAAGCCCTGCAGGCCTATGGCGGCCCGCAGTTGCACCTGTTCGCCGGCAGCGATGCGCTGGTGCCGGCAGAGGCGGCGAAGGCCTTGAGCGAGCTGTTGCCCGATGTGGAAGTGGGCCTGGTCGAAGACAGTTCCCACGCCTTCCTGTTGGAGTACCCGCAGGAGTTGGCGGCGGGCATCAAGAGTTTCCTGCATGAGAGTGGCGATGACTGATCTTTCCCGTCCGACCCTACCCGGTGCATTGCCCGACAAACGCCAGGTAGCGGCTTCGTTCTCCCGCGCGGCAGCCAGTTACGACAGCGTGGCTGCCTTGCAGCGTGCGGTAGGTGCGAACCTGCTGGAGCAGTTGCCTGCAGGCCTGCAGCCGTTGCATTGGCTGGACCTGGGCAGCGGCACCGGCCACTTCAGCCGCATGCTTGCTGAGCGTTTCGCCCAGGCCAGCGGCGTGGCGGTGGATATCGCCGAAGGCATGCTGCGCCATGCACGCCATGAACAGGGCGGGGCGCAGTATCACGTGGCTGGCGACGCCGAGCGCCTGCCGCTGCGTGATGGCAGTGTCGACCTGGTGTTTTCCAGCCTGGCGGTGCAGTGGTGCGACCAGTTCGCCAGTGTGCTGGCCGAGGCGCAGCGCGTGCTGCGCCCAGGCGGTGTGCTGGCCTTCAGCAGCTTGTGCGTGGGCACCCTCGACGAACTGCGCGCCAGTTGGCAAGCGGTAGATGGGCTGGTGCATGTGAACCGCTTCCGCCGGTTCGAAGACTACCAACGCCTGTGCGCGGCCAGCGGCTTCGAACAGCTTGAGCTGCAGCGCCGCCCGCATGTGCTGCATTACCCGGACGTTCGTAGCCTGACCCACGAGCTGAAGGCTTTAGGGGCACACAATCTGAACCCTGGGCGCCCTTCCGGCCTCACCGGCAGGGCGCGCATGCAGGGCTTGTTGCAAGCCTATGAGGCATTTCGCCAGCCTGCGGGGCTGCCAGCTACCTATCAAGTGGTCTATGGTGTGTTGCGCAAGCCACAGGCGTAAGGGGAACACGATGAGCCAGGCCTATTTCATTGCCGGCACCGACACCGATGTCGGCAAGACCACCATCGCCGCCGGGCTGTTGCATGCGGCGCGCTTGCAGGGCATGAGCACGTTGGGCGCCAAGCCGGTGGCCTCTGGCTGCACGATGACGCCCAAAGGCTTGCGCAATAGCGATGCCCAGGCGCTGATCGACGAAAGCACGATCAAGTTGCCCTACGAGCAGGTCAACCCGTTTGCCTTCGAGCCTGCAATTGCCCCACATGTGGCAGCGCGCGAGGCGGGGGTGACGCTGGCGGTGCCAGAGCTGTTGGCGGCTATGCGTAATGTGCTGCAACAGCATGCCGATTTCACCTTGGTGGAAGGGGCCGGTGGCTGGCGCGTGCCGCTGTCGGGCCTGGAGAATCTGTCCGACCTTGCCATTGCCCTGCAGTTGCCGGTGATTCTGGTGGTAGGCGTGCGCTTGGGTTGCATCAGCCATGCCTTGCTCAGCGCCGAGGCCATAGAACGTGACGGGTTGCAGCTGGCGGGTTGGGTGGCAAACATCATCGAGCCGCGTACTTCACGGCTGGAAGAAAACCTGGCCAGTCTGGCTGAACGCTTGCCGGCGCCTTGCCTGGGGCGGGTGCCCAAGTTGAAGCAGGCCAGCGCCGATATGGTGGCTGAGCATTTGCAGTTGGACCTGCTGGATTAGCCGTTTCCAGGCCTGGTTCTTTTGCGGGAATACCCCAGGCCTATCGACTGGCACCAGGCCATTAGGGATTTAAACGGGCCTTTTCACGCCTGGCCTGCTTTAATTGGGGCTGTTCGTCATCCAGCGTCAATGGAGTCCTGACATGGAAATCACCGGTAGCTCCGCTTATTACGCGGGCCTGAGCGCAATCCAGGCCGGCCAGAGCCGCGTCGATCAGGCCGCCGCCCAGATCGCCAACACCACCGCCGAACGTACCGCCACCAGCCAGTCCAGCGATTTTCAGGCCGAACGCCTGCGCGCGGTCGACCGCAGCCAGCAGATGGACATGGCCACCAGCATCGTGCAACAGGCAGTGGGCAAAACCGAAGTCGAACTTGGCGCAAAAGTGGTCAAGGCATCCGACGAAATGCTCGGCCGGATCATCGACACCTACGCCTGAATTCTCGGCGTTTCCCCTGCATCGCGACCCACCCCTGTGGGAGCGAGTTTGCCCACGAATGCGTTTGACCAGATACCTCTGTTTTCTGGGCGGGCCTATTCGCGGGTAAACCCGCTCCCACAGGGGTTTTTGTCATGCGATGGCATATTTGCCATTTTTCGCGGCGTAAATGGCACCATAGTCCAACCTTGACAGAACGCGGTGCTAAACGTAAGTTTCAAACAACTGTTTGATAGACGGCCGCCAAGAGCTGGTCACCCCCACAGAACTGACCCAGAGGTTCATCGCAATGCCTGATTACAAAGCCCCCTTGCGTGATATCCGCTTCGTTCGCGACGAGCTGCTTGGCTATGAGGCGCACTATCAGAGCCTGCCGGGCTGCCAGGACGCCACGCCCGACATGGTCGACGCGATCCTCGAAGAAGGTGCGAAGTTCTGTGAACAAGTGCTGTCGCCGCTGAACCGTGTGGGTGACCAGGAAGGCTGTACCTGGAGCGAATCGGGCGTTAAAACCCCGACCGGCTTCAAAGCGGCCTACGAGCAGTTCGTCGAAGGCGGCTGGCCGAGCCTGGCGCATGACGTAGAACATGGCGGCCAGGGCCTGCCGGAATCGCTGGGCCTGGCCCTGAGCGAAATGGTCGGTGGTTCGAACTGGTCGTGGGGCATGTACCCAGGCCTTTCGCATGGCGCGATGAACACCATTTCTGCGCATGGCACCCATGAGCAGCAAGAGACCTACCTGACCAAGCTGGTGTCCGGTGAGTGGACCGGCACCATGTGCCTGACCGAACCCCACTGCGGTACCGACCTGGGCATGCTGCGCACCAAGGCCGAACCACAGGCCGACGGCAGCTACAAAGTGTCGGGCACCAAGATCTTCATTTCGGCCGGTGAACACGACATGGCCGACAACATCGTCCATATCGTCCTGGCCCGCCTGCCGGACGCACCGGCTGGCACCAAAGGCATTTCGCTGTTCATCGTGCCGAAGTTCCTGCCTAACGCCGAAGGCGGCGTGGGTGAGCGCAACGGCGTGAGCTGCGGCTCCATCGAACACAAAATGGGCATCCACGGTAACGCTACCTGCGTGATGAACTTCGATGCTGCCACGGGCTACCTGATCGGCCCGGCCAACAAAGGCCTGAACTGCATGTTCACCTTCATGAACACGGCTCGCCTGGGTACCGCGCTGCAAGGCCTGGCCCACGCCGAAGTGGCGTTCCAGGGTGGCCTGAAGTACGCCCGCGAGCGCCTGCAGATGCGCTCCCTGACCGGCCCGAAAGCACCGGACAAGGCTGCCGACCCGATCATCGTCCACCCGGACGTGCGCCGCATGCTGCTGACCATGAAGGCCTTCGCCGAAGGCAACCGCGCCATGGTGTACTTCACTGCCAAGCAGGTGGACATCGTCAAGTACAGCCAGGACGAAGAAGAGCGCAAGAAGGCCGATGCCCTGCTGGCGTTCCTGACCCCGATCGCCAAGGCGTTCATGACCGAAGTCGGCTTCGAAGCCGCCAACCACGGCGTGCAGATCTACGGCGGCCACGGCTTCATCGCCGAGTGGGGCATGGAGCAGAACGTGCGCGACAGCCGTATCTCCATGTTGTACGAAGGCACCACCGGTATTCAGGCCCTCGACCTGCTGGGCCGTAAAGTGCTGATGACCCAGGGCGAAGCACTGAAGGGTTTCACCAAGATCGTGCACAAGTTCTGCCAGGCGCAGGAAGGCAACGAAGCGGTCAAAGAGTTTGTCGAACCGCTGGCGGCCATCAACAAGGAGTGGGGCGAGCTGACCATGAAAGTGGGCATGGCCGCCATGAAGGACCGCGAAGAAGTCGGTGCGGCCTCGGTCGATTACCTGATGTATTCCGGCTACGCCTGCCTGGCCTACTTCTGGGCCGACATCGCCCGCCTGGCGGCTGAGAAACTGGCTGCAGGCACCAGCGAAGAGGCGTTCTACACGGCCAAGCTGCAGACTGCGCGCTTCTACTTCCAGCGCATCCTGCCGCGTACCCGTACCCATGTGGCGACCATGCTGTCGGGTGCCAACAACCTGATGGCAATGGACGAAGAGCACTTCGGCTTGTCGTACTGATCCATCGGCTGTACCAAAAACCCGCCTGCCTTCACCGGCAGGCGGGTTTTTTGCTTTTGGGGTGCTACTGCGAATCCTGTGTAGGCGTGGCCTTGTGTCTGAACTGAATTCAACTGTTCATGTGCACTGCCGATGAAGTAGGGGCACAATGCCATTATTGATCTGCCGGGTTGGAGATTACCCTTGTTTCGTCTTAACGCTGTTCGCGCAAGCCACTTCCTGCCTTCGCTGTTCCTGTTGCTGGCAGGGCTCGCCGCAGCCTATGTGAGAGACCTCAGCGTCTTTTTCACATCGCTGTTCAATGTCTTGCCTACCTTGGTTCTGCTGCTGGGCGGCGCCTACTGCGCGGTGTACCGCCGCCAGCGTGAGCTGTTCATGATGCTTACGGTGTACATCGCCTACTTCCTGCTCGACACCCAGACCGACTTCTACCGTGACCATGGCCGCGTGCGCGAGGACGCAGCGGTAATCTTCCACCTGGTGTGCCTGCTGCTGCCGGCGCTGTTCGGGCTGTATGGCGCCTGGCAGGAACGCACTCACCTGCTGCAGGACCTGGTGGCCCGTGGTGCCGTGCTGTTTGCCGTGGGCAGCGTGGCAGTAGCCCTGGAGCAAAGCTACCCAGAGGCATTGCTGACCTGGTTGGCTGAAATTCGCTGGCCGGCCTTGCATGGCCAGTGGATGAGCCTGATTCAGATGGTATACCCCTTGTTCATCGGCGTGTTCATTCTGCTGGTGGTGCAATACCTGCGCGCACCACGGCCGCTGCACGCCGCGTTGATAACGGGCCTGCTGGGCATTTTCTGGATGCTGCCGCAAACCTTCATCCTGCCGTTTACCCTGAACATCATGTGCAGCCAGGTGATGCTGATGATCGCCGCAGCCGTGGCGCACGAGGCTTATCAGATGGCTTTTCGCGATGAGCTGACCGGCCTGCCGGGGCGTCGTGCGCTGAACGAACGCATGCAGCGCCTGGGGCGCAACTATGTGATCGCCATGACCGATGTCGACCACTTCAAGAAATTCAACGACACCCACGGCCACGATGTGGGCGACCAGGTGCTGCGCCTGGTCGCCAGCCGCTTGTCCAAGGTCACCGGCGGTGGTCGCGCCTACCGTTATGGTGGCGAGGAGTTCGCCCTGGTCTTCGCTGGCAAGACCGCCGAAGAATGCGTACCGCATGTGGAAGCCGTGCGTGAAGTCATCGCCAACTACGTGATGCATCTGCGCGACCAGCATAACCGCCCGCAGGACGATACGGCCGGGCGTCAGCGCCGCGCTGGCAGTGGCGGCGGCACGGTCTCGGTCACCATCAGTATTGGCGTGGCCGAGCGCCATGCCGATCATCGCAACCCCGAGGCGGTGCTCAAATCCGCCGACCAGGCGCTATACAGCGCCAAAGGTGCGGGGCGCAATTGTGTCATGGTGCATGGGCAACAATCGCAGCGTGGGGCCGTGCGGACGGCGTGACCGAATAAGACTGTATGGTCGAGTGATGACCCTATGTCTCGTAAAAGTTGTTCGGTTACACTGCCAGTAACCCCAGTGTCGCGGTTCCCCGAGACCGCCCCGACCCGACTAGCGAGAGGTTGTCATGGCTGACTATAAAGCGCCCCTGCGCGACATGCGCTTCGTACTGAATGAAGTCTTCAACGTGGCCGAGCAGTGGGCGCAATTGCCCGCGCTGGCCGAGGTTGTCGACGCCGACACGGCCATGGCCGTGCTGGAAGAAGCCGGCAAAGTCACCGCCAAAACCATCGCGCCGCTTAGCCGCGCCGCCGATGAAGAGGGCTGCCACTGGGACAATGGTGCAGTGCGCACCCCAGCTGGCTTCATCGAGGCCTACAACACCTATGCCGAAGGCGGCTGGGTGGGCGTGGGCGGCGACCCGCTGTTCGGTGGCATGGGCATGCCCAAGGCCATCTCGGCGCAGGTCGAGGAAATGGTCAACGCTTCCAGCCTGGCCTTCGGCCTGTACCCGATGCTGACCGCTGGCGCCTGCCTGTCGATCAACGCCCACGCCAGCGAAGCCTTGAAGGAAAAATACCTGCCGAACATGTACGCCGGTGTGTGGGCAGGTTCCATGTGCCTGACCGAGCCACATGCCGGTACCGACCTGGGCATCATCCGCACCAAGGCCGAGCCCCAGGCTGATGGCAGCTACAAGGTCAGCGGCACCAAGATCTTCATCACCGGTGGCGAGCACGACCTGACCGAGAACATCATCCACCTGGTGTTGGCCAAGCTGCCAGATGCACCGGCGGGGCCAAAAGGCATTTCGCTGTTCCTGGTGCCGAAGTTCCTGGTCCATGAGGACGGCAGCCTCGGCGCGCGCAACCCGGCCACCTGCGGTTCGATCGAGCACAAGATGGGCATCCAGGCCTCGGCTACCTGCGTGATGAACTTCGACGAGGCGGTCGGCTACATCGTCGGTGAGCCGAACAAGGGCCTGGCGGCCATGTTCACCATGATGAACTACGAGCGCCTGGGTGTTGGCATCCAGGGCCTGGCCTCGGCCGAACGCTCCTACCAGAACGCCGTGGAGTACGCCCGCGACCGCCTGCAGAGCCGCGCCCCGACCGGCCCGCAAGCCAAGGACAAGGCCGCCGACCCGATCATTGTCCATCCAGACGTGCGCCGCATGCTGTTGACCATGAAGGCGCTGATCGAGGGTGGCCGCGCCTTCTCCACCTACGTGGCCATGCAGCTGGACAGTGCCAAGTACAGCGAAGACGCCAACGTACGCAAACGCAGCGAAGAGCTGGTGGCACTGCTGACGCCGGTGGCCAAGGCGTTCCTCACCGACCTGGGCCTGGAGTGCGCGGTGCACGGCCAGCAGGTATTCGGCGGGCATGGCTATATCCGTGAGTGGGGCCAGGAGCAGCTGGTGCGTGATGTGCGCATTACGCAGATCTACGAAGGCACCAACGGTATCCAGGCGTTGGACCTGATGGGGCGCAAGGTGGTGGCCAGCGGTGGGGCGTACTACCGCTTGTTCTCCGACGAGATTCGCCAGTTCATTGCCAGCGCAGATGGCGCATTAGACGAATTTGCCAAGCCTTTGGCGGTCTGCCTCGACCAGCTCGACGGGTTGACCGAATGGGTGCTGGAACAGGCCAAAGGTAACCCGAATGAAATTGGCGCGGCTTCGGTCGAGTACCTGCATGCTTTTGGCTATGTCGCGTATGGCTACATGTGGGCACTGATGGCGCGGGCGGCCAAGGCGGGTGAGGGCGATGAGGCGTTCTACTCGGGCAAGCTGGGGACTGCGCGGTTCTACTTTGCGCGCTTGCTGCCACGGGTGGATTCGCTGGTGGCTTCGGTGAAGGCGGGGAGTGAGTCGCTGTACCTGCTGGATGCTGAGCAGTTCTGACAGATCTTGGGGCCGCTTTGCGGCCCATCGCGACGCAAGGCCGCTCCTACAGGGCGCAAGGCTTATGCGGTCCTTGTAGGAGCGGCCTTGTGTCGCGATGGGCTGCGCAGCAGCCCCAATTCCCGGTGTGTCTGGGAATAGGTCCTCTTTGTAAGCTTTTTCCTACACGACGTGGTGACTTTTCACCACTGGTCTCAGATTGGATCCACGGTTAATCTTTACCACATGGACGTTGCGCAGGAAGCGCAAAGGACAGATCAAGGAAGACGACGAAGGACCACCTGCCAGGATGGCGGGGCGATACGGATGTCACAGGGAAACAGTCTGGAAAACCCCGCTTCGGCGGGGTTTTCTTTGTGCGCTTTTTTTCAGGCCAGCACATCCAGCGGTGACGCCCCCAAAAGGCGGGCATCGGTCTCTTCCTCCAGCAGCGTGCGCAACAACTCCACAGAGGCCTGCTGGCGCTGGGCATCGCGGAACACCAGGCCAACCTTCAGCGGCACGCGCGGCTCGCTCAACGGCTTCCACAGCAGCCCCTGGTCATCTTCGGCAGCCTCCTTGGCCCGCCCCGGCAGAATAGTGGCCAGCGCCGTGTGCGCCAGGCTGTCGAGAATCCCCGCCATGTTGTTCATCTCGGCCTGTACCTGCGGCCGTCGGCCCTGACTGGCCAGCTGCGCCTGCCAGATCTGTCGGATCTGGAACTCCTCGCCCAACATCAGCATGGGCAGCTCGGCGGCCTGGCGGATGGACACCTTCTTGAAGTCCTTCAATGGGTGGGTATCGGGGATCACCAGTTGCAACTCATCTTCGTACAGCAGCAGGCCATGCAGCCCTGGCTGGCGCGGCGGCAGGTAGCTGATACCGATGTCCAGGCTGCCGTTGAGCAAGCGCCGCTCGATCTCCAGCCCTGACAATTCGTAAATCTGCACCACCAGATGAGGCTGAGCCTTGCGCAGCCGTTCAAGCAGCTGCGGTACCAGGCTGGGGCGCACGGTTTGCAGCACACCGATGGCCAAGGTACGCAGCGACTGGCCTTTGAAATTGCGCATGGCCTCGTGAGCACGCTGCAGGCCGTCGAGCAACGGCAAGGCATGGTTGTACAGGGTGTGGGCGGCCAGGGTCGGTAGCAGGCGCTTGTTGCTGCGCTCGAACAGGCTCAGGTCGAGGCTGTGCTCCAGCTGACGGATCTGTTGGGAAAGCGCAGGCTGGGACAGCGACAGGCGTTCGGCGGCACGGCCCACGTGGCCTTCTTCATACACCGCGACGAAATAACGCAGTTGGCGGAAATCCATAAGTAACACTTATCGAAAATGCTGGAAAAACGAAATGGTCGAAAACCCTTGTGAAGCCTAGTCTATCGCCGTATTCCAAAGGGTTACAGCGATGAATAGGTCGATTGTTACCCCGGATGAGAAACACTTTTGATAGGCAAGGCAAAATATCGAGTGTCGGCGACAAGACCGCACCGTGCCGCCCTTTACCGTGATTGGTTGGAGCCCTGATGAACCTGTTCAACCTGCGCCGCTCGGCCCCTGCCGCCGTCGCCGAGCCTAAGCGTGCGCCGGTGATCGTGCCGCAAGCTTCCGAGCTGTCGCGTGATCGCCTGATGCCCAGTGCCGAGCGTGCAGCGCAGGTATTCGTGCGTGGCCAGGGCTCCTGGTTGTGGGACAACGAAGGGCACGCCTACCTGGACTTCACCCAAGGCGGCGCGGTCAACAGCCTGGGCCATAGCCCCAGTGTGCTGGTGAAGGCATTGGGTAACCAGGCCCAGGCGCTGATCAACCCTGGCTCGGGTTTCCACAGCCGCGGCCTTTTGGACCTGGTCAATCGCCTGTGCCAAAGCACCGGCAGTGACCAGGCCTACCTGCTCAACAGCGGTGCCGAGGCCTGCGAAGGTGCGATCAAGCTGGCGCGCAAGTGGGGCCAGCTGCACCGCAACGGTGCCTATCACATCATCACCGCCAGCCAGGCCTGCCATGGCCGCAGCCTGGGTGCGCTGTCAGCATCCGACCCGCTGCCGTGCAATCGCTGCGAACCGGGCCTGCCCGGTTTCAGCAAGGTGCCGTTCAATGACTTGGCGGCGCTGCACGCGGCGGTGGACTCGCGCACCGTGGCAATCATGCTGGAGCCGATCCAGGGCGAGGCGGGCGTTATTCCGGCTACCCAGGAATACCTCAAGGGCGTGGAAACGCTCTGCCGCGAACTGGGCATCCTGCTGATCCTCGATGAGGTGCAGACCGGTATTGGCCGCTGTGGTGCGCTGCTGGCAGAAGAGACCTATGGCGTGCGCGCCGACATCATCACTCTGGGCAAGGGCCTGGGCGGTGGCGTGCCGCTGGCCGCCTTGCTGGCCCGGGGCACGGCGTGCTGCGCCGAGCCTGGTGAACTGGAAGGCAGCCACCACGGCAATGCGCTGATGTGCGCCGCCGGCCTGGCGGTGCTGGACTCCGTGCTGGAGCCTGGCTTCTTCGCTCAGGTGCAGGACAACGGCCGCCACCTGCGTGAAGGCTTAAGCCGCCTGGCTGGGCGTTATGGCCAGGGCGAAGTACGCGGGCAAGGCCTGCTGTGGGCCTTGCAACTGAAAGAAAACCTGGCCCGCGAACTGGTGGCGGCCGCCCTGTACGAAGGCCTGCTGCTGAACGCACCGCAAGCGGATGTAGTGCGTTTTTCGCCAGCGCTGACTGTGAGCAAGGGCAACATCGATGAAATGCTGTTGCGCCTGGCCCGCGCCTTTGCCCGCCTGCATGCCCAGCAGCAGGCCCGCCGCGAGATGCCGGCGTAGCTGTTTAGCAAGACCGAGAATTCTACGAACCGTCTGGCGTTCCTGCGCATCGCCCCTGGCCTGTTTCATTCGGCCCGGGGCGTTTTTTTTTGCCTGTGGAACCTCTGTGGCGCGCGGCTAGTCTTTGATGTAACCCTTCAGGAGAGACTCGCATGGACTTTATCCGCATCATTATCGCCATCCTTCTGCCACCGCTGGGTGTGTTTCTGCAGGTGGGGTTCGGCGGAGCATTCTGGCTGAATATCCTGCTGACCTTGCTGGGTTACATTCCGGGGATCGTGCACGCGGTCTATATCATCGCCAAGCGATGAGGTTTTCCGGGGCCGCAAAGCGGCCCCAAACTCTCAGTGCTTCAACACCCGGCAATAGAATTTCCACTCTTCTTCCAATGCATGCGCCAGGTTCTCCGCTTTGCGGAACCCATGCCGCTCTCCGGCATAGAAGTGCCCCTCAGCCTCGATCCCGTTAGCCTGCAACGCCGCCAGCATCGCGCGGGTCTGTTCCGGCACCACCACCGCATCCAGCTCGCCCTGGAAGAAAATCACCGGCACCTTGATCTGCCCTGCATGCAGCAAAGGCGTGCGCTGGCGATAACGCTCGGCGTCCTGCTGCGGGTCGCCGATCAGCCAGTCCAGGTAGTCGCCCTCGAACTTGTGGGTGGCACGGCCCAGGGCCACCGGGTCGCTGACCCCGTACAGGCTGGCGCCGGCACGGAACACATCATGGAATGCCAGGGCGCACAAGGTGGTATAGCCACCGGCGCTGCCGCCGCGGATGAACGCCTTGTGTTTGTCGACCCAGCCCTGAGCCGCCAGGTATTCGACCGCTGCGCAGGCATCGGCCACATCGCTTTCGCCCCAGCGCAGGTGCAGTGCCTGGCGGTACTCCCGGCCATAGCCGGTGCTGCCCCGGTAGTTCAGGTCGGCCACGGCAAAGCCGCGCTGGGTCCAGTACTGGATGCGTGGGTCGAGCACGGGGTAACAGGCCGAAGTCGGCCCACCATGGACGAACACCACCAGCGGTGCGGCGCCTTGCGACTGCACTGGCGGGTAGAAGAAGCCATGGGCCTGCTCGCCGTCACTGCCATAGTGGATGGGCTGCGGCAGGCTGATGCGCCCTGCCGGTAGCACCTCGGCACCACCGGCCAGCACACGGACCTCGTGGTTGCCGCGGTCGATGGCAATCACTGCCGGCGGGCTGATAGGCGAGGCGGCAATGGCATAGAGGTGTTCGGCATCCATGGCCAGGTTGCGAAAACGAGTATAAGCACTGGCAAACCGCGCCATGCGGCCATCTTCGCCACGCAGCCCCAATTGCCCGAAGCCATCCTGGAACCAGCTGGCCAGGTAGCTTTGCGGCCCCAGTGGCAGCCAGGTGCAGGTGCCCAACTGCCAAGGCGCTGCTGCATGGTCCGCCGACTTGGCGGGCAAGGCTTGCCAGTGACCCTCGACCTCTCCCCAGGGCTGCCAGAAGCCGTTGCGGTCGGATAGGCAGTAGAGCCGGCCTTCGGCATCGAAGCGCGGTTGTTGCAGCGATTCGTCAGCGGCGGCTACACACTGCGGCGGCCCCCAGTGGCCGCTGGCATCCCGTGTGCGGCTCATCAGGCGGGTCACGGTCCAGGGCTGTGCAGGGCGGTCCCATTCGATCCACGCCAGGCGTTGGCCATCGGCACTCACGGTGGGTGCGGCGTAGAAATCGGCACCCTCGGCGAGTACCTCACGGCGGCTTTCGCCCAAAGCGACGAGGCGATGCTCCACCTGCTCGGCATGGCGCTCCTCGACGGCCAGCACCTGGCTGTCGTGCCACTGCACATCGCCATAGCGGCAGCTGGCATCGCGGGTCAGAGCACGCGGTAGCAAATCGTCCAGCGGTTGGGTGTAGACCTGCTGGTCCTTTTCGTTGACGAACACCAACCCGTCGCCACCCAGGCAGAAGCTGCCACCGCCATACTCGTAGGCCCGGCTGCGCACGCTGAAACCATCTGGCGTCAGGCAGCGGGCCTGGTAGTGCAGCCAGTGCCAGATACGGCAAGCACCATCGGCCGGGCGAAATTCGATCCAGAACAGCCCGTCGGCACTGACTTTGAGTTCGGCGAAGTCGGTGCCGGCGGCCACCGCCTGGGCCGCGCTGAATTCAGCCGCGGGCGATGACACGTGAGTTTCGATCATTGCGGAAGGTCATCTGTTCAATGGCGAGCTGGGCGGTTTCTGCCTCCTCGCGGGCCTTGAGGATGATGCCGTGGTCGGCCGACTTGGCGCATACCGGGTCGGCGTTGCTGGCATCGCCGGTCAGCATGAAGGCCTGGCAGCGACAGCCGCCGAAGTCCTTTTCTTTCTCGTCGCAGGAGCGGCACGGTTCGCGCATCCACTCATAACCACGGAAGCGATTGAAGCCGAACGACTCGTACCAGATATGGTGCAAGTCATGCTCGCGCACATTGGGGAATTGCACCGGCAGCTGGCGCGCGCCGTGGCAGGGCAGGGCGGTGCCGTCCGGGGTGATGGTGAGGAACAGGTTGCCCCAACCATTCATGCAGGCCTTGGGGCGTTCTTCGTAGTAGTCTGGGGTAACGAAGATCAGCTTGCACGGGTTGCCCTCGGCCTTGAGTTTGTCCCGGTATTCGTTGGTGATGCGTTCTGCCCGCTCGAGCTGCGCGCGAGTCGGTAGCAGGCCCAGGCGGTTGAGGTGCGCCCAGCCGTAGAACTGGCAGGTGGCAAGCTCGACGAAGTCGGCCTCCAGGGCAATGCACAGCTCGATGATGCGGTCGATCTTGTCGATGTTGTGCCGATGGGTGACGAAGTTGAGCACCATCGGGTAACCGTGGGCTTTCACCGCGCGGGCCATTTCCAGCTTTTGTGCAAAGGCCTTCTTCGAGCCAGCCAGCAGGTTGTTCACCTGCTCGTCGCTGGCCTGGAAGCTGATCTGGATATGGTCCAGGCCGGCCTTCTTGAAATCGGCGATGCGCGCCTCGGTCAGGCCAATGCCCGAGGTGATCAGGTTGGTGTAGTAACCCAGCCTGCGAGCCTCGCCAATCAGCTCGGCAAGGTCCTGGCGCACCAGCGGTTCACCGCCAGAGAAGCCGATTTGCGCGGCGCCCATTTCCCGTGCTTCAGCCATCACCTTGAACCACTGTTCGGTGCTCAGCTCTTGGCCCTGGGCGGCGAAGTCCAGCGGGTTGGAACAGTACGGGCACTGCAGCGGGCAGCGGTAGGTGAGCTCGGCCAGCAGCCACAGCGGCAGGCCGACCGCAGGCGTAGGCGGCAACTCAGGCGAGGACGATCCAGTGTTCGGCACGGGCCACCTCCATGAATTGCTCGATGTCATCGGCCACTTCCGGGACATCGGGGAATTGCTGTTCGAGTTCGCTGATGATCGCTGCCACGTCACGCTGGCCGTCGATCAGGCCACCGATCAGGCTGGCGCTTTCGTTGAGCTTGATCATGCCCTCGGGGTACAGCAACACATGGCCCTTTTGCGCCGGCTCGTACTGGAAGCGGTAGCCGGGGCGCCAGTTCGGCACTTGATTGCGATCAAGACTCATAGGGTGATCCCCTTGTGCCACACCCGGTCCTGGGTGACGGAGTGATAAGGCGGGCGGTTCAGCTCGTAGGCCATGCTCATGGCGTCGAGCATGCTCCAGAGGATATCCAGCTTGAACTGCAGGATCTCCAGCATACGCTCCTGGCCCGCGCGGGTGGTGTAGTGCTGCAGGGTAATCGCCAGGCCGTGCTCCACGTCGCGCCGGGCCTGGCCAAGGCGGGTGCGGAAGTACTCGTAGCCGGCCGGGTCGATCCACGGGTAGTGCTGTGGCCAACTGTCCAGCCGCGACTGGTGGATTTGTGGGGCAAACAGTTCGGTCAGCGAGCTGCTGGCGGCTTCCTGCCAGCTGGCGCGGCGGGCGAAGTTGACGTAGGCGTCCACGGCAAAGCGTACGCCGGGCAGTACCAGCTCCTGGGAGCGCAGCTGGTCGGGGTCGAGGCCGACGGCCTGGCCCAGGCGCAGCCAGGCTTCGATGCCACCGTCCTCGCCGGGTGCGCCGTCGTGGTCGAGCAGGCGCTGGATCCACTCTCGGCGCACTTCGCGGTCCGGGCAGTTGGCCAGGATCGCGGCATCCTTCATCGGGATGTTGACCTGGTAGTAGAAACGGTTGGCCACCCAGCCCTGGATCTGCTCGCGGGTGGCGCGGCCTTGGTACATCGCCACATGGTACGGGTGATGGATGTGGTAATAGGCGCCTTTGGCGCGCAGAGCCTGCTCGAATTCGGCAGGGGACATGGGCAGTGCGTCGCTCATCGGGCCTCCTTACAACTCGATGCTCATGCCGTCGAAGGCAACTTCCACACCGCGGCGCAGGACTTCGGCGCGCTCGGGGGAGTCTTCATCGAGAATCGGGTTGGTGTTGTTGATGTGGATAAGCACTTTGCGCTGGCGCGAGAAGCCGTCCAGCACTTCGAGCATGCCGCCAGGGCCATTTTGCGCCAGGTGGCCCATCTCGCGGCCGGTGCGGGTGCCGACACCACGGCGCTGCATTTCATCGTCCTCCCACAGGGTGCCGTCGACCAGCAGGCAGTCGGCGTCGTGCATCATCGCCAACAGCTTGCCGTCGACCTGGCCCAGGCCTGGGGCGTAGAACAGCTTGCCGCCGGTACGAGTGTCCTCGACCAACAGGCCCAGGTTGTCGCCTGGGTGCGGGTCGAAACGGTGCGGCGAGTACGGCGGTGCAGCGCTGCGCAGGGGGAAGGGGGTGAACTTGAGGTTGGGGCAGGCCTCGATGACGAAGCTGCCTTCCAGCTCGATGCGGTTCCACTGTAGGCCACCGTTCCAGTGGCTGAGCATGTTGAACAGCGGGAAACCGGTGGTCAGGTCCTGGTGGACCATGTCGGTGCACCACACTTGGTGCGGGCAACCTTCGCGCAGGCTGAGCAGGCCAGTGGTGTGGTCGATCTGGCTGTCCAGCAGGACGATGGCGTTGATGCCGGTGTCGCGCAGGGCCCGGGCCGGTTGCATGGGCGCAAAGGCCTGCAGTTGGGCGCGGATGTCGGGCGAGGCATTGCACAGAACCCAATGCACGCCGTCGTCGGACAGGGCGATGGACGACTGGGTGCGTGCCGTGGCGCGCAGGGTGCCGTCACGGTAGCCCTTGCAGTTGACGCAGTTGCAGTTCCACTGTGGGAACCCGCCACCGGCGGCGGAGCCGAGAACCTGGATGTACATGGCCACTCTCTATGCAAAAAACCGGATCGGAAAAACGAAAACGCCCCGGCAGGCCGAGGCGTGAAACCCTAAGCCGGGCTTAGCGGTTAGCGAAGTACATGGTGACTTCGAAGCCGATACGCAGATCAGTGTATGCAGGTTTGGTCCACATGGAATTACTCCTTCCGGATGAGGGTTGGGATGCTCAGCTACTACTTGGGTACCGCCACGCGTCGGCAGTTCCCTGAAACTGGGATTGCGCTATCTTACAAGAAAAATTTGTACCGAAAGGTTAATTATTCGAAAAGCGCCGTTGCAGTTCGCGTAACAATCATCGTGCAGCGCCTTGCCAGGAAGGGTTTGGCGCGGCAGCGTTGGCCAGGCATAGCCAAGTGGAACCTGTGTCGAGCAGGTTGCTCAGCAGGTGGTCCAGATCCGTCTGCCGCGTGTTCAGGATAGCCCTGCGCAGTGCATCCAGCCTGCCGGGTTGTGTAGCCAGGTGTGTCTGCCACGCCCATTCGGCGACGTCGGCATTGGCCATGGCGGGCTCGTCGAATTGCTCGGCCAGGGCTTGGCGGGCGGCCGGGTCCAGGGTGACACCCTGGCGCAACAGGGCGAGCAGGTGGTCGAGGACCTGCGCTTGGCCGGTGTGGGGGGACTGCACGCCGAACAGTAGACCGCCGACCCCCTCGACCTGACGAAAGGCGCTGAACACCGCGTAGCCGAGTTGCAACTCTACCCGCAGGCGTTGGTAAACCGGCCCCTGCAGCAGTTGCGCTAGCAGGCGGCCTGCGGCTTCGCTGGCGGGAGGCAGCGGGCAGAACAGCAGCAGGGCATATTCGCTGCCAGCCACTTCGGCATGCTGCCAGCGACGGTTGGCCCATGTGGGCAGGGAGCCAGGCCGTGCGCCTTGCCCGGGGCAGTGCTGCAACGCGGTAGCCAAGGCGTTCAGCGCGGCATCGTCGAAGCCCGCAGCCAGGCCATGCCAGTTTGCGTGCTGCCACAGGCTGTCGAGCTGCTGCTGTTTCAGCGTGCCGGCCGGTGCCGCTGTGGGCGGGGTATGCAGCACCGTGTCTGGCAGTTGCTTGAGCAAGGCCCTGATAGGGATCAGTGCCGGGGGCGGCGCCGCGCTGGGCAGCCAGCAACTGGCAGGGGGGGTGAGCATCAAAGCCAAGGCCTGCGGCACTGCGCGCAGCACCGCGGCCGGCAGCCCGGCGCAGCGCAACTGCCAGTATTCCCCTGCGGTGGTGTATTGCAGTTGCACCGAGGCGCGTTCACATCGCTCCTGCAGCGGCGCGAGGGCCTGTTCAAGCACGCCCTGCAAGCGCTGGCGCACAGGCGAAGGCACGTGCCAGCGTAAGTAGAGTGCCGCATATTGGCGGGTGCCGGGGAGCTGGTCACTGATCTTCAGTGCGTTCGGTAGAGGCTGCGCCATGGCGGTGGGTAAGTCAGCCATCAGCAACGGCTCGACCGTGGGTATCTGCCATTGCCCATGATTGCTGCATGGCAGGTCATCCAGCAGGGCACGAAGGGCCTGCAAACCTTGTGTATCCAACTGGCTGAACGGCAACCCGGTACTGTCCCGGCGGGCCAGTTCAAGTGCGCTGGCACTGCGTTCGCCGCTGTGCTGCAGCAAGCCGAAGTCAGGGTTCAGCTGTGCGAGATCGGCTTGTCGGATGAAATTGAACCAACCGTGCAGCAGGTCATTGGCTTCATCTGGGCAGGCGTTGGCGCTGAGCTTCAGGTCCAGGTGCCACAGCAACTGCCCGGCGAAGGCATACAGCTTTTCGGCCTTGAAACCTTGCAGCCAGCCACGCTCGCGCAGTGTACCCAGCCAGGTACCTGGGCGGCTGTCATTCAGGCAGGCAATCAGCAGTTCCAGCGCCTGCTCGGCACCTGCCGGAAGGTGCTCGTGGATAAAAGCCAGTGGCATAGTCGCTGCCGACAGGGGCGGTGGCTGAAGGTGCGGTACTCGCGTGCCCGTGGCGAACTGCTGAGCATGCTGCCGGCCCAGTTGCTCCAGTTCATCCAGCGGTTGCGGGCCGCATAGGCTCAAGACGATCTGGCCGCCTTGGTAAAAGCGCCGGTGAAAGCCCCCAAGCGCTTGCTGGAAGGCCGGGTCCTGCAGGGCCAGGGTGTATCGGTTGCCGGCATGAAAAGCGCTCAGCGGATGAGCGGGCGACAGCGTCTGCAGCAAGGCGAATTGCTGCTGGGCCTGTGGGTTGCGCGACCAGGCGATGAACTCGGCGTGAATCACTTCGCGCTCGCGGCGTTGGCGCGCGATGCCCAGGTCAGGCTCGGCCAGCATCTGGCACAGGCGCTCGAGGCCTGCGGCCAAGGCATTAGGCGGGACTTCGAAGAAAAAATCGGTGGTGCGTTCACGGGTACTGGCGTTGACCTGGCCACCGAGGGCCTGCACGTAGCGCATCAGGCCATCGTCCAGGGGGAAGCGCGGGGTGCCGAGGAAGAACAGGTGCTCGAGGAAGTGGGCCAGCCCTGGCCATTTTCCCGGCGCGTCATGGCTACCCGCGTGCACCCGCAATGCGGCGGCCGCGCGCTTCAGGCGCGGGGCATGGCGCAGGGTAAGCTGCAGGCCGTTGGCGAGGGTGAGGTGGCGGGTGGCGTCAGGCATGGGGGCTCCGGTTGCTGCTGTCCATGCTAACCCATTTGTGTAGCGGGCCCGCGAAAGGGCTATCAGCCTTTACGCAGGTGAAGCTCCTGGCGCAAATCGTTCAGATAAGGAAACGCCAAGCGCCCCTGCACCACCTGATCATGTTCAAGCTCCGCCAATAACTGGCATTCATCCTGCCCGGCCATGGCTAGCACACTGCCATCCGGCCCGATGAGGCTGCTCTGCCCGCAGTAGTGAATCTCGTCTTCCGCACCGCAATAATTGGCATACACCAGGTAACACTGGTTCTCCTGCGCCCGCGCCCTCACGGTCACCTGGCAGGTAAAGTCGTACGGCGTCATGTTCGCGGTCGGCACCAGTATCAGCTCTGCGCCATCGAGCGCCAGGCGCCGAGCGTTCTCCGGGAACTCGATGTCGTAGCAGATCAGCAGGCCGACTTTCCAACCGTCAAATTCCACCACCGGGGACAGGTCGGCGCCTGGGCTGAACATCGAGCGGTCCAGGTCACCGAACAGGTGGGTCTTGCGGTAGTTGCTGAGGCTGCGGCCATGCGCATCGATCAACTGTACGCTGTTGTAGATTGCCCCGTCGTCGCCGCGCTCGGGGTAGCCATAGACGATAGCGATGCGCTGCGCCTGGGCGATCTCTACCACCGCCATCGCCGCCGGGCCATCGTCGGCTTCAGCCAGGCGCTCGACCTGGGCCAGGCCGATGTTGTAGCCCGTCAGGAACATTTCCGGACACACCAGCAACTGTGCGCCGCGTTCGGCCGCCAGCTGCGCCTGGTGGCGCAGCCGTTGCAGGTTGCCGGGCACGTCCAGTGGCTTGGGTGCACCCTGGAACAGAGCGATGCGCATGGTGCCTCCTTGTCTCAGTCTGCCAGGGCGATCGGGCCGATTTCGTCGAACACGTCGCCTGGGCCGGGGTTGTCCGGGTGGGTGTGGCCACCGAAGTGGTTCATGATACCCCACACCGCATTCAGCGACGTTTGCACCGCGCCTTCCACCCAGGCCGGGGTCCACGACACGTCGTCACCGGCAATGAACATGCCGCGCTGCTCGGCGGGCATGTCCTGCTGCATGAAGTGCGCGTACATGCGCTGGTTGTAGCGGTAGTGGCCCGGCAGCGCCCCCTTGAAAGCGCCAAGGAAGTGCGGGTCGGCTTCCCAGGAAATGGTGATCGGGTCGCCGATGATGTGCCCTGCGATGTCGGTTTTCGGGTAGATCTTCTTCAGCGCATCCAGGGCCAGCTGCACGCGCTTTTCCACCGGGTGCGGCAGCATCTTCAGCGCATCGCTCATCCAGGCGTAGGACAGGCAGATCACCCCCGGCTTGTCGTCACCGTTGTCGAACAGGTAAGTGCCGCGGGTAAGCCGGTCGGTGAGGGTCATGCTCATCAGGTCGCGGCCGGTTTCCGGGTCCTTGTCCTTCCAGAACGGCCGGTCGACCATGACGAAGGTCTTCGACGACTGCATGTAGCGGGTGCGGTCCAGGGCCATCCACATTTTTTGCGAGAACAGCGATTCCTCGCAGTCGATCTGGGTGGTCAGCAGCCAGGTCTGGCAGGTGGCGAGTACCGCGCTGTAGTGGCGGGTGTCGCCCCAGTTGTCGGTGACCGCCAGGCGTCCATCGGAAGCGCGGGCAATGCGCTTGACCCCGGTACGCGGCGCGCCGCCGTGCAACGTGCTCAGGCTGGTGCCCTGCGGCCAATGCACGCAGCGCTCCGGTACATGGCGCCAGATGCCTTGCGGCACTTGTTCCACACCGCCGACCACCAGGTGCTGGTGGTCGTCGCAGTTGGTCATCACCACGCGGAAAATTTCCAGCATCGAGTTGGGGAAGTCCGAATCCCAGCCACCGGTGCCGAAACCGACCTGGCCGAACACTTCGCGGTGCTGGAAGCTCAGCTTGGCAAACGAGCGCGAGGTGGCGACGAAGTCGTAGAAGGTGCGGTCGTCCCACAGCGGCACCAGCTTGTTCCACAGTGCCTTCAGGCGCGGTACGTCGCGGTTGCGGATGGCTTGCTGGATTTCGGCGAACTGGGCGCCGCTTTCCAGCGCATCAGCCCAGGCATCGGCCACTTCATGAAACAGCTTGGGCAGGTCGCTGGTTTTTTCGGCGTAGTAGGTCTGGCCTTCCAGGTCGATCACCGTGCTGCCCGAGGCCGGGGTCAGCGGGTTGGGGAAAGGCTTGGTTTCCAGGCCCAGCTTGTCCACGTAGTGATAGAAGGCCGTGGACGACACCGGGAAGCGCATGCCACCCAATTCGGCGATGATCCCATCGGTGCCGTTGAAGGCTTGCGAGCGCAGCCGGCCACCCAGCTTGGAAGCCTCGTACACCACCGGTTTGAGGCCCAGCTTCATCAACTCGTAGGCCGCCACCAGGCCGGCGATACCGGCACCTATGATGGCTACTTCTTCACCCTGGCGATCAACCGGAATGCTGCCCAGGCCCGCGGGGTGCTCCAACCAGTCGTCGAAAGCGAACGGGAAGTCCGGGCCGAAGATGGTGATCGGCTTCTTGCCGTCGGCGGGGCGGCGGTTTTTCTTGTTCATGAAGTGACCTTGCCAGAGAGGCTGCGCGGGGAGCGGAGCCTGAGTATAGGAGATGCCTGGGGGTCATTTTAGGGCGTGGGGTTTTCGTAATTAAGGCGCAGAGTGGTGTCTGAATGTAGTTTGTTTCGTCGGAATAACATGCGTCATATACATTACGACGACTTAGAAATCAGAGCGGCTGCCCGCGATCTACCTTGCTACTGAGAATGATCGACGTGGTGGTCTTCTCCACGCCGTCGACACTGCCGATCTGGTCAAGCAACTGGTCAAGCTGTTCGGGCGAGTCCGTACGCAGCCAGGCCACGTAGTCGAATTCTCCGCTTACCGCACACAGCTGCTGCACTTGCCCCATGGCACTCAGGCGCCGCACCACTTCCTTGCCGGAACGCGGCTGCACCTTGATCCCCACGTACGCCTGCAGCCCGCCGCCTATCACACTCTGGCCCAGGCGTACGCCATAGCCGGAAATGACCTTGTTCTTCTCCAGCCGTTCCAGGCGCGAGTTGACCGTGGTGCGGGCGATGCCCAGCTGGCGGGCGAGGGTGGCGACGCTTTCGCGGGCGTTGATCTGCAACAGGGCAATCAGCTGGCGATCGATCTCATCCAGCGTGATGGAGCGGGAATCCGACATGGCGAGTCTCTGCGGTTGGCCCGCTAGCCTAGCCAGCCAATGCCGATGAGGGCAAGGGCCGTCACAGCTGACCAGGCTGGCCCGATGACTTTGCCTTCGGCATGATGAAGCGCTAGTCCAACGAGAACCTCAGCGTGAACCTCGACCACCTGCTCGAATGCTGGCGACTGGAAGTCTCCAACAAGAAAAGGCCCGGACGCAGTATCAGTTTGCTGTTCAACGTGCTGCGCCGCGCCCGCAAGGACAACAAACTGCGTTTTCTCTTTGCCTACCGCCTGGCCCAGTACCTCGACGCCCATGGTGGCCTGGCACGGCGTCACGCCCGGCGCATGCAACAGCGGCTAAACCTCAAGTACGCTGTGGACATCGATATAGGTGCACACATCGCGCCCGGCCTGCGCATCGCGCACCTACCGGGGGTAGTGATCACCCGGCACGTGCGCATCGGGCGCAATTTCTTCATCCGGCAGAACTGCTCGATCGGCATCAAGACCCTTGGCCTGGAGGAATACACGCTGCGCATTGGCGACAATGTGAGCATGGGCGCCAATAGCTGCATTGTTGCCGATCGCATCGATATTGGCGACGACGTGGTGATTGGCGCTATGTCGCTGGTTACGCGGGATATTCCGGCTGGCATGACCTTCTACAACCCGCGACAGGTCGAGATGCGGGGTTTTCCAGCGCGGGATGAGTGATGCGACTGAATGGGCTTTGCGCGCGAGCAGCAGGCGCCGGCAAATGGCGTGCTTTGTCGCACCTCCGCACTCAACGGGTTTGGTTGGGGCAGGCGATGCATTGAAGAGCGTAATTGCTCGGCTGATCGATAGGCATGAAAAAGCCGCGCATTTGCGCGGCTTTGTCGTATCTGGTGGGCCCACACGGACTCGAACCGTGGACCAAAGGATTATGAGTGACCATTCGAGGGGTTTCGGCAGGTTTCAAGAATAGCCATGAATCTCCATAAAATACTTTGATATCAGTGGCTTATTCTGTTCGTTTGTTTTTCTACGTTTCACTGGATACCCTGAGTTCTCACTCGAAACGGGGAACGAACGGGGAAAATTATGGCGAAGCGCACGCGGCTGACTGACCTGGAAGCACACGCGGTCAAGACCCGGAAGTCCGAGCCAGTCGGGTCACGCGGAAAGGGGACGCTGCTGCTCGAGCGAAAGGCGTCCGGGGTCGTGATGGCCTACTACCGTGAGCGCACTCCCACAACTGACCAGCGCCTGCCCCTGGGCGCATTGGCCAAGCGCCCCAGGCCTGGAGCCGATGAGTATTCCCTGAGCGACCTAAGGCACCGCGCAATGAGCTTGTCGATTGAGGTCGAGGCCGCTGGCAGCATTGGGGCCTACCTGGCCCTGTCTGAGCGACAGAAAGCCGCCCAGGCCGAAGCGGAACTGCGTGCACAGCGGGCAGCCGAGGCCGCTGCTCGACGTGGCTCCTTTGCCGATCTGATGGACAGCTACACCGCCAGCATGATCGAGGCTGGCCGGGTGAGCGCAAAGGAAATTGGCCGGATGTTCCAGCTCCATGTGAAGACCTACCACCCTGACCTGGTGGCCAGGCCGGCGGCGGAGATTCAGCCCGAAGACATACAGCTGATTCTTGCTGGTGTGCTGGGGCGCAAGCCAAAGGGGCGCGGGATCGGCAACAAGGCGCCTGGTAGCTCATTCAACGGAATGCGGACCACCTGCGACAAGCTTCGTCGGTACCTGCGAGCTGCATTCAGCTACGCGGCCAAGGCCCACCTGGCGCCCGAGCGGCTGGCGCAGGACGGCAAGGTGTTTGCCATCAGCAGCAACCCAGTGCGCGACATTCCCGTCACCCAAGGTACTGGCGGTGGCCACACCGAGTCGCTGACACCAGAAGAATTGGGCGAGCTTCTGCGCTACCTGGACACGCTCCCGCTTCGATACGCGGCCATCGCCAAGGCGCTGATCTACTTTGGCGGCCAGCGGCTCACCCAGTTCTGCGCGGTGCCCTGGGAGGCCGTAACCGACAGCACCATCAGTCTGATCGATGCCAAAGGGCGCAAGGCCCAGGCATGGGACCACCTGCTGCCGATCACTGATCGAATCAGGGAAGTCATTCAGCCGCTGCTGGACGACCAGATTGGCCCCGGCCCGTTCTCCCTGACGCCTGGCAGCACCGCCAGCCCTGACACCTTCAGCGGATTGTTCGTAGAAGCAGGCCGTGTACTTTCGGCATCGGGCAAGACCCAGCCCTTCAGTTGGAAGAACGTGCGCGTAACAGCTGAAACGCTGCTGGCGCATCAAGGCGTTTCCGCCGAGGTTCGTGCCTGGCTGCTCTCTCACGGGCGCAGCGGGGTGCAGGCCAAGCATTACGATCGATACAGCTACCTGCCCGAGAAGCGTGCTGCGCTGGAGCAGTGGGGCCGCTACCTGGACAAGCTTGCCATCGGTGAGGGCGAGACTGACAACGTGGTGCTGCTGTCGCGCCGGAAAAAGAAATCGGCTGACTGAGCTGCCCACTTACCCTGACCTCCAGCGGACGGGGTGTTTTATCCGCGACAACGCGACACCCCTTATAGTCCGTGACCCACAGCGTTTTTTCGTCCGTGACAGGTGATAGGGCTGTCGCGGGATAAAAATCGCTGGAGGTCGCGAGTTTACTGGTGTGTCGCGCTGTCGCGGATAGTTACCTTAGTCGGATAGTTGGCCAGACCGCCTGACAAACCCATATCTATAAGGGCTGCGGCTATATTCGGTTCCAAAACTCTCGTTAAAACACTTGTTAACCATGTGCGAAATAGCTGATTTGTTCATTTGAACAGTTTTTCTGCTTTTTACACTTAAAGTGGAAAAGTTCACGAACTGTGATGTTGGGAGCACCATGTCTTGACAGGTCGCTGTGGCGGAGAAATGTAGAGCCTGACGCGTCAGGTTTTTGTTTAGCTGCTAAAACTGACGCGTCAGACCAGAGCATGCTTAGTCGATGCGATTTTTGAGCGCGGCCCTCATGAGGGCCTCATAAGGTCCGCTGTAGGCCCCGCATTACTTGGCTTTTCGCCTATCTGACGAACGGTCGTGAAGGTAGGGGATCATGATTTAGCGCTTCGCTTTGAGTACGCATGAGTACGCAGGAGCCCCCTAGAAACCCCTAGAGCCCCCAAATTACATTTTCGATCTTGCTAGTTATGTACGCTTGTAGAAACGTACATAGCCGGAAGAGCTGTCGAATTTGCTTCCGCGGGTGTTGCGCCATCACAAAACTAGCCGTTACTATGCGGCCACGCCTGCAACATCCTGCTGCCCTATGAAAGTTATGATGTGGATGCCAGGATGGTGATCGCTAGTTAGCAGAAAAAGAAAAGCCTCAGCGCTACCAACGCTGAGGCTTGATCGGGAAAGACGCTACCAACGTCTTCTGCATACCAGCCAGGCCAGCACACAAACCCCGAGGGGAGAAGCACTTGAGACGGCTTCAGAGCTTACGTTTTTACGTTTTACCGTAAAAGGTAAAGCTCGGGCGGACTGTAGTACCTGCGGGAATAATGCGCAACACTGGCGTCCTATACAGTTGCGGTGTTTCCGATGAATTACCATCTAGCGATCTGTTCGCAGGCGTTGGTGGCTCTACAGAACGATCCCCTCGGTTTTTCCTCGCAAGGAGAAATCGAACATGGCCCAAACCGCCATCAGCAACACCGATGCACCCAGCCTGCCGATCCCCGGTGCCCGCGCCACGGCTGCTCAGCTTTGCGCCAAGTACCAGGTCAGCCGCTCTACCTGGTGGCGCTGGTCCAAGACGCCCGGATTCCCCGAGCCGATCCGTTTCGGCCGCTCCGTCCGTTGGGAGCCCGAGTCTGTCGAAAGCTTCCTGCGCAACCAGGAGGCTTAACCCATGATGATCAATCACCCCTGCGCTTGCGCGGGCATGGGATTGCTCGGCCTCAAAAAAGCGCTTGTTTCACGGTGGCTCGGGATGTATCGTCGCCGTGTCGTTGCAAATTCAGCGACCAGGCTTGGCGGCCTGAATTGTCCGAGGCGCTACAGCGCCCATCTTCGAATTGCAGGCGCTTTTTTTGTGCCTGCAATAACGTTTTATGGTGGGTTGCGTAGGAGCACCTCCGTGTGCGCCGGTTCCCTTGGACGCCGGTCCGCCAATCCTGCGCAACCCACCACCCAATTCTGCTTGGCGGCAGTTGGTGGTGGTTCCTACGTCCAAGGAGCTGCACCCATGAATCACGCCCTCATTCCGTCCAAAATCCGTGCCCTTGCCCATCGTAAGATGGCCCTCAGCGCTCTCCGCGCAAATTCGTCCCTGTCCGTCCGCTTGAAGCGCTACAACCACCACATGGATCAGGCTCGCGCCCTCGAAGCTCAAGGGGATGCGGAATGAAAAACACCACTAACAAAACCGTGTTGCGGCCGGCCTTGCTCGCGGACTTTGAAGTCCATCATCACAGCCAAGCCAGGGATGAGTTCAAGAAGCTTGAGCGGATCATCACGAACCTGATCATCCCTGCACTTGGACAGCAGCACCCCGTTTCCAAGAGTCTCTACGCCCATATGGAAAACGTCCGTCTGGGTACTCAGAATTTCTGCTGGCAGCATCGTCATTGGGGTTATAGCTACAGCGCTTCTGTAGTAGGAGGCGCCCAATGAGCCTTGGCAATTGGAATGGCCTGCTTCCCAAGCATGAGGCGATCAAGGAAATGTCCACCGATGAGCTTCGGAAAACTGCCGACTCAACGAAGGAATATGCCTGCGTGTTGGCTCACGGCATCTCCGGCATAGGCAATTTGCTGGCATGCACTGCTTCCAATGGAGAAACCGGTTTGAGCGATCAAGCCGTTACCAGTGTCGGCTGGATGCTTGAAAGCATGGGAACGCTCATTAGCAACTTGGTCGATACCCAAGCAGCTGCTGAGTATCACCTGCAAGCAAAACTCCCGAGGGCTTGATCATGAATATCCGAAACGGTGCATTGGCACCGACGGGATCGGCTTGCCCAAAAAAAGTCGAAGCTATCCGCCAGGTGGCCGTGTTCGCTCAAGCGAGAGCGCATTTGCTAGTCGCTGAACTGCTCCCTGAGGGTAGGCAGCGTGGTAATGAATGGTGGGCGAAGAACCCCGCGCGGGCGGACCGCAAAGCGGGCAGCTTTTCCGTGAGTCTCACCGATGGCTGCTGGAGTGACTTTGCCAGCGGCGACCGGGGTAGCGATTTGGTCAGCCTGGCCGCCCTGGCTCTGCACATGAGCCAGAGCGATGCAGCCGCATGGATCGCGAGACGCCTCGGGCTCGACATTCCAATTCTCGAAGGTCGCCCAGGCATGCCATCAGAGCAGCTTCAGCAGCGGTTGGAGAAGGCTGCGCATGACGCGGCTACGAAGGCAGAGCACGCAGCGCGACAAGCTCAGGACCGCCAGCGTGCGGCTGCCGGGCGAGCCATCACGATGTGGAGCGAGGCATTCGCTGCAGACGTTCGCCACCCCTACCTGATGCGCAAGCAAGTTGCACCACGGGGCATCCGTCAGCGTGGTCAGGACCTGCTGGTCCCTCTGTATGCCGAAGGCCTGATGGTCAACCTTCAGCGCATCGATGCCAGCGGGGAGAAGCGTTTCCTTCCTGGCGGCCAGGTGAAAGGTGCGTACTGCCCGATCGGGAGGCCCGTGCCCGGGGCTCGCCTCTATTTGGCCGAGGGCTGGGCAACGGCGTGCACCATCCACGCCCTGACCGGCTGCGCCGTGGCGGCGGCTATGAATGCCGGAAACCTCAAACCTGTGGCCGTCGCTATGAAGGCGAGGTACCCCGATGCGCAGCTGGTGATCGCCGGAGACGACGACCGCCAGACGCAGGGTAATCCAGGACGCACGGCGGCCATTGCTGCCGCGTTGGCGGCAGGTGCCGAGGTCAGCTTCCCGGAGTGGCCAGAGGATGCCCCGCTGGCGCTGAGCGACTTCAACGACCTGCATGTGTGGAGTGCGGGCCATGAGTGACGGGAAGGTCATCACGCTGATGAGCAAGAGCCCAGTTCAAGAAGCCATCAAGCGCCTAGGCTCCGATGCTGGCGCGCTGTACGAGCCCATCATTCTCATGGAGCTGAAGCGGGTCCGTGCCAAGGAGCCGGCCAGTTGGGCGAGAATCCGGCAGCAGGTGAAGGACACCAAGGCTCTGTCCATGGTCGACTTCGACCGTCTCACGGCTCAGGACGACGAAGAGAAGGCTTCCGCCGGCGGTGGCATCTTCCCCGAGGTCGAGTCTTGGCCAAGCCCTGTCGCTGGCGCGGAGCTTCTGGACGACATTGCAGGCGCCATCAGGCGCTATGTGATTGCCGACGCAGCCACGATTCAGGCAGCGGCGTTGTGGGCGACCTTCACCTGGTTGATCGACTCGGTACAGGTCGCCCCGATCGCTAATATCACGGCCCCGGAGAAGCGGTGCGGCAAGTCGATCATGCTCACTGCACTAGGGAATCTGGTGAACCGCAAGCTGCAAGTATCGAACATCGCGCCCGCTGCGCTGTTTCGTTCTATCGAGCTCTGGTCACCCACGCTACTGATTGACGAGGTGGACGCCTTCTTGCGCGACAATGAGGAAGCCCGAGGCATCCTCAACGCCGGGTTCACCCGTGACAGCGCCGTGGTGATCCGCTGTGTGGGTGATGATCACATGCCCACGCCTTTCAGGGTGTGGGGCGCTAAGGCGCTCTGTGGCATCGGCAAGATCGCCGATACGTTGGCAGACAGGAGCATTCCTCTTCGACTCCGACGAAAGCTGCCTGGCGAGTCCACAGAAGTACTGCGTCACTCCGATCCCGACCTATGGACCAGCCTGCGCTCACGAATGATGCGCTTCGCTCAGGACCACGCCGAGCGAATTGGCAAGGCCAGGCCGGCCACCATCAACGGGCTGAACGACCGCGCTAATGACTGCTGGGAGCCACTGCTGGCGATTGCGGAAGCAGCAGGCGGGGAATGGCCTGCCATCGCTCGCCAGGCGGCGCGATCACTTCATGAGATCGAAGACGATAGCCCGAGCGTGGGCGTGGAACTGCTGAACGATATCAAAACCATCCTAGACACCAAGCAGGCGAACAAGATGTTCAGCGCCACCCTGCTTGAACATCTGATGGCGGATGACGAGGCACCGTGGCCTACCTGGAACCGTGGCAAGCCGATGACGGCGCGTCAGCTCTCTACGAAATTGGGCGAGTTCGGCATCAAGTCGAAGGACATTCGCATCGGCACCATCAACAAGAAAGGGTACGACCGAGCCGATTTTTCGGAAGCGTTCACCAGATACCTTTCCGCCGAAACCCCGACTGCATCTGCGACAGCGCGACAACCCAATGGCCATGCGGCTTCTAGCGATTTTTCCCCCGCGACAGGCCTACCCCGCGTCGCGGATGAAAAAAAGCTGCAAGCCACGGACTATGCAGGGTGTCGCGCTGTCGCGGATGAAACACCCCTCCCGCTGGGTGTGGAGGACGCCGCTGGGCCGGAAGAGGAGGAGGTGTGATGGCTGCCATCGACTATCTCCGGGATCAGGGCCTCTCAGTCCGCAAGCGCGGTATGCGCGTGATCATCGGACCCAAGGCGCTGATCACCGACGACATTCGCAGGTACGTGAAAGCACACCGGCTGGCGCTGCTGGCGGAACTGGCAGCGAATGACGGCCTGGAGCGCCGCTGCAACTGGACGGTGCTGGTACCTGGGTGCCGGCCGTTCACCATGATCAGTGAGCCGATCACCCGCGCCGAGGCCTTGGCAGATGTTCGTGTGCGCTGGCCAGGTGCGGAGGTGGGGCCATGACGAGCCGTAGCAGGTGCCTAGGCGAACAATCGTCGAACGCTCGGCGATGTGGGTGGGAATTCTCATCCACCGTGGCGTTATCAACACACTGTGTAGGAATCAACACAGTGGATTGTCGAGACAGCTCATTCGGTCTGACTCGGCTGATCCGGTCCGACTCGGCTCAACTGAACTACCTATCAGGCTGTGTCACCAGCCCGGTTATGCAGGTCGAGCCACTGGCGCCGAGCCGGCCTCAATTCGAGAACGAAGCATGACTACTAAGCACGTCACATTCACCGACGCGGAGATCCGCAAGCAGGCGAGCCAGCCGGTGCGCCAGTTGCGTGACCCGCGTTACCCCGAGCTGCGATTCCGCTATTCCACCGTCGACCGCACCCGGGGCGCCTGGCACGTCGTTGTCAGGGGCAAGTGGGGCAAGGCCGGCGACTTCCCCAGCCTGACCACCAAGGCCATGCTGACCGCGCTGCCGGCCATCCTGGGGCGCCGAGCCGCAGACGCCGAGGCCACCTCGCTGACCAGCACCTGGAGCCGTACCGGTGAGCTGCTGGACTGGTACCTGGATCGCATGCTGCGCGACCGCAATTTGTCGGCCAAGCGCAAGGCCGGCGCGAAGTCGGCTATCACCTGCCACCTGACGCCACGGCTGGATGACCTGCCGCTGGCCGAGGTGAGCAAGGCCACGCTCGATCAGCGGCTCATGTGGCCACTGCAGGAGCGCTATGCACTGTCGTTTGTACGCCTGGTGTTCAACGTGCTGGCGGTGGCCATGCGCAAGGCGCACCGGCTCGGAATGATCGAGCAGAACCCCATGGGCTCACTGCGCTTCGGGGATTTCGTCGCGGTGCGGATCAAGCCGAAGTCGTCACGGCTGCGGGAGCGAGACTTGCCCGATCTGCTGGCCAAGCTGGCAGGCTGGAGCGAGGCGCGGCCCGGTGACGCCCTGCTGGCGCTGATGATGCTTTGCCACGGCACCCGCCTGGGCGAGACGCGCAGCGCGCTGTGGCGCAACGTCGATCTGCAGGCCGGCCAGTGGTTCATCCCCGCCGACGACACGAAGACCAAGCAGAACCACACGTTGCCGCTGACCCGCCAAGCCTGCGCACTGCTGAGCCGCTATCAGGCCCAGCAGAACACCCAGGGCTACCAAGGTGCCTACCTGTTCCCGGCCAGCCGGCGCGGGCCACTGGGCGCCACGGCGGCGAGCCAGGTGTTTGCCGAACTAAGCGACCGCCAGTGGACCAGTCACGACGTGCGCAAGGTGGCCCGCACCTGCTGGATGGACCTGGGCGTGGACTACCTGGTGGGCGAGATGCTGGTGAACCACGCCCTGCGGAACATGGACGCGACCTACATTCATACCACCGCCGAAGCCCTCAAGCGCCAAGCACTGGAACGCTGGCACGACCATTTAGACGGGCTCGGATTGAGCGCACTCACAGGCGAGACATACCCGAGATACGCACTTTCACAAGATTCGCCACAGGCCACAGACCACAAGGCCTCTAGCGATAATCAGGATGCATCACAGAGGAGCATGTAAATCATGGTGGACGTTGAACAGGACGTTACCGAGCGGTTGGCCCAGGCCGGCATCACGCCATTGATTGGAGGCTTGGTGCCCGAGCCAGCCACGGCAGACCTGCTGGGATATGCCCCCAGCTACCTGCGCCGCCTGGCTGCAGAGGGTCGCTCACCGCTGCCATTCGTGCGCCGTGGCAATCGTAGGTTCTACAAAATAGCCGACATAGTGCGCTTTGCGACGGATACCGACTGAGGACGTCGAAGTTAACCGCTGACCGGGGTGTGCGTGCGCGCATAGGGTAGACGGCATCGTTTACACACCCCGGAGAACCCTATGCCAGATCCCTATCAGCAGGACATGACCCAGCTGAATCAAACGCTGCAGAACATCGGCACGCAGATCGCTGACTTCAAATCTTCCTCTGCAGAGAAACAAACCGAGTTCGGCGCCCGCCTTCAAGAAATCGAGCAGAAGATGGTGAATGTCAGCGCCCGCCGAGGCGCCAACGATGACTCCACCGACTCCAATGTTGTGACTGCCCAGGTCGTGGCCGCTGATGGCATCGCCGGCTTCCGCAACGGTATGAAGTCCACCGGCCAGATCAATTGCAAAGTGGGCGTCCGCGCAGCCATCACCAACCCCAACAAAGGCGTTACCGGCTCGACCAGCTACCCCACCACCCCGCAGCGTGATGGCGGCGGGATCCGGGGCATTCCACAGCCACGGCTGAGCTTGCTGGATGTGCTGCCGGTCGTGCCGGTTACCAGCGCCACCTACGAGTTCGTTCGCCTCGACGGCTACATCAACGGCGCGGCCTACCAGAAAGAAGAAGGCGAGGAGAAGGCCGAAGGGTCGATGCCTACCAAAATGGAGCGGGCGGAAATCGCCACCATCGCCACCTGGATTCCGGCGAGCCTCCAGGTGCTGCAGGACAATGACCAGCTTGAAGGACAGATCAACACGCTGATGAGCGTGGGCGTGCGGCAGAAGCTGGAAGCCGAACTCATCAACGGTGACGGCGGCGCAGGTGAAATCCTCGGGTTCAAGAAGCAGGCCATCGCTGCCGGCATCACCACCGGCAAGCCGGCTGACCGCATTGGCGCTGCCCTCACTGACCTCAAGGCCGACGGTTGGAATCCGAACGTCATCGTGATGAACCCGCGCGACTGGTTCGCCATCGAGAGCGAGCGCGCCGAGGATGGCGACGGCCAGTACGTGATTGGCACGCCCCGCGATCCAGCGCCACCCAGCCTGTGGGGCACACCGGTAGTCGTCACTAACGGTATGCCGCAAGGCGAGGCACTGATCCTCGATACCAGCGTGGCCGCATTGCTGGACCGTCAGGAAGTGACCGTGGAAGCCAGCCGCCACGACGGTGACAACTTCCGCCGCAACATGGTGACCATCCTGGCAGAGCTGCGCGCTGGCCTGGCCGTGTTCGCACCCACAGCTACTCGACTCGTCACGCTGGCCGGCACGCCGACACCGTAACAACGAGCGTGGGTTAGCTGTGAGTGCCACGACCTCCTAACCGCAGCAGTCGGAGCCCTTCTTTCCTTTGTGGGGTGATCCGGCACTGGCCCGCACTCGCGGGCCTTTTCATTCACACCGGAGAAGACCATGAGCCATACCCATCTACCCAAGCCAGTTCAACGAGCCCTCAACCAGATCGCCCACAGCCGCGCCCTGTTGCGCCAGATGGAGGAGCGTGAGCGGTTGAGCAAAGAGATCGATCGACTGTTGGCCAGCGGCCTGAGCGCAGCAGAAGCGCTGGAGCAGATCCGGTCGGCGCCGCCGTACATCGCGCCGACCTACTGAGGGGGGCGGGTCGAAAGTCTGGAAGGTCCGCTGACCTAGACCGCCTCCGACCCCACGCACAGATTTTTTCCCCCTTTAACAAAAAATGTTAATCCGACGTTAACACCATGCCGAACGTGCATGGGGCTGGAAGCCACGGAAATCGTGCGATAGAAGCCAATAGCGCCCTCTGGCGGACGTTAACAGGGTTAACACCTTTAACACCGAAAAGTTAACGCTTTAACACCGACGTGTTAACACCTGGAGGCTACCGCTGATGACCATTCAACCAGCTCCACCCACCTTTCAAGAGCGTTTCGCCCGAGCCTGCGATGTGACTACCTTCGCGCTGGACAAAGGTGGTCCCTGTTATTTGCTGTGGGAAGTCGATCAGGTCCAGGCCGGCCAAAGGGCGAAGCTCGATGGCGTGTTTTTCACCGAAGAGGAGGCACGGATATCCGCTGACTTGTTGCGTGGCACCATGCGCGGCGCTCGCGCTTCCATGTCGAGCTATGCGCCCAACTGGAACCCTTGCTCTGCCCGAGAGGCCGCCATCCGCCTTGAGGCGTTGCAGTGCCGCGAGATGCTCGCTCGTCGCCTGGGCGTGCACCTAGCTATGCCACAGGAGGCCGTGTGATGGCTGCGACCGCAATGGACTATGCACCAAAGACCAAAATCCGCTTGGGCGGCTTCTTGGGCAAGAAATACGATAAACACCACCACTTCCTGCTGGAACGCGGTGATACGAAGGAGGCCGCCAAAGCGCTGGATGCCAACTATCCAGGCTTCGCGCGTGACCTGGCTGAAGCTGAGGGTCGCGGTCTACGCTTCGCCGTCTTCAAGAATGGCAAAAATATTGGTGAGGGTGACTTGGATCGAGGCGGCGCACGGGAGCTGTGGTTTGTCCCCGTCATTCGCGGCAGCAAGCGCGGCGGTCTGTTGCAGACTGTGCTTGGCGCAGCGCTGATCGTCGCTGCTTCGTTCGCCACAGGCGGCCTTGCTGCCGGCCTGATGGGCGCCGGCATTGCCAACGTGGCCGGTGGAGTGCTGCAGATGCTCAGCCCACAGGCCACTGGGCTAAGCCACAGTGGATCGCCAGACAACCTGGCTAGCTACGCCTTTGGCAGCGCCAAAAACACCACAGCCAGCGGCCTTCCTGTGCCGATCTGCATCGGCCATCGTCGCTGGGGCGGAGCGATCATCTCGGCTTCGATCGTGGCCCAGGACAAGGCTTAAAGTGAGTCGAGGTCACTTTAAGTACGTCTAATTCGAGGTATCTAGGTGTGTCCTCAGATCTGAGGGCACCTGCCTTTCCACCACGTGAGGTACCAATACCGCGAGGGATACCAGCTGATCTCAACCCCCCGGCGTGTGGCTCAAAATTTTGGCTTCAATGCTTTCGATGAGGGGGCACATCTGGCTTGGCCTCCTCATCCTCATCCTCATCCTCATCGTCGTCCTCAGGGCTATCGTCATCGTCATTGGGCGGCGCCACCATAGGAGTAACAAAAGTCGCCTCCTTCCGATGAATCCTATCGGTCATATAATATAGTCCGAGCAAGGTAGTGATCATGACATTGCTTGTGACAAATAAATATAAAGTAATCACCGGCCATTTCAGAAACGGTAAGGCCTGAGCGGGAATCATTTCTTTAATGTGCGGAGCCAGCAAAACTAATGCACTCCCCCCAAAGTAAAGAACAAGCGAAGCGAATGACAGATAACCAAATAGAAAGCACAAAAAACGTCGTCGAGACAACGGCTCGGGCCGTCCCTTCCTCCTGCGTCTATTAGGAAGTGTCACCGGAATTCCCGGCATTGTCTTGTCCATTGAGTCTTTATTGAAGGTTGCAACGGCCGCAAGTGATGCTATGTAGAATCCGGATACTATCTGTAAGTAGTTAACGATTGCGCTAATTACACCCTTCTCTGCAAATACTGGTACCTTTCCAGCGAGACAGGCAAGAATAAGGACGGATGCAGTCGTGATAACCCCAGGGATTATCAGCTCATCTGTGTGTTTGTCTTGCCTTGTTATCCGCAGATAAGATAGCGGGGTCAAAAGTCGGCGGAGACTATTTTTCATCGTGGCATGCTCACTTTAATGCTCGCATTTTAGCCAAAAACTTCTTATCAATTTTAGCCGTACATTGCGGCAGATCATAGTCAGTCTCTACCATCTCCATTCGACCGAAGACTGCATCACCAGCATCCTCTCTTAAGGTCGAGAAGCGCACTGAGCGCTGGTTCCCTTGTTGCTTCTTAAAAACTACACGCATATCTGGGAAACCTTTCTCTCGACCGATATCTTTGGCTCGGTTGATAAAGTCCACAGCTCCTTGGCCATTAGACTTTGCGGCTGCTTTGATTTTAACGGTCGTCGTGACTTTATCTAGATAGGGGTCTTCGTCAAACTCGTTAATCGTCACGTTTTTGTATAGTTCGATAAAGCGAAGCTCGCCCTTTTCAAGGTCATCAGAAAGTGACTGATCAGCAACGTTGTCAAAGCCAATTACAGGATAGCTATTGATGAAGTTGCCGTCTTCGTTCTCAAACTCCTTGGATAAAAATTCTTTAAGCAGGGAGTTGAAGAACGGGGTCAGTTTTGCCTTGCCGATGCCAGGGGCATCTTCTAAAAGCATTAAATATTCTAGGCCGTTAGGCTTGATAGGGTCGAGGTATAGTATCGCGTGTGCAGACACTGCAATCCCTTCACCATCTAACTTAGGCTCGGACCTGAGCTCACCAGACTCTAGGTGGCTGAAGGCAGGGTCCGACATTTTCGAGTCGGAATATTGAAATAAAAAGCTAACTCGCCTTTTTTGGGGGGTGAACAATAAGTCTGAGATTCGCACGCAAGCAGTATTCTTGTTAATCAGCTTTGCTAGCTTGCCGTCCCCAAAATTTTGTTTGAGTACCCTTAACGTGTTTTCTAAATCAAATGGCGGCGCGTCATCGGGCGCAGACTTCAAAGTTACACCATAAAAATGAATCCAGCGCTGATTCAGCTCCAGCATACGATGCATCCTTTCGATTAATGCCAAAAAATTCGCTGATAGTGCGCGCAGCCAGCCTGGCTTGCAACAGTTTCTGAAACCGATTCGAGTCTCGGCTAGAAGCAGAGTGCTATCCATGAATGCTCCTCCTTTGAGCCATCGATTGCAGCCCGCTATTGAGGTTCGCCTTCCGGGGCTCTAGAACGGCTACTGTGGCGTGCCAGCTTGGAGCTGCCGACGGCTATGCCTTGAGAGAAGCATAGATGCCAATGACTTGTCTCGATGGAAGATTTAGGTCGTTCCACACACTGTGTTCTAGCAAGCGGGGAACGCGGGGGGAGAAGAGAGCCCGCGGGCCGTTGATGATCGTGAGTCCGAGAGGTGGGCAAATTCTGGCCTTCGGGGGCTAGGGCGCCAAGCAGAACGCACGAAAACGGGGAACAAACGGGGAAAATCGAATAACCGGAAATAAAAAAAGGCCTGCAGATCGCTGCAAGCCTTTGATTTTTCTGGTGGGCCCACACGGACTCGAACCGTGGACCAAAGGATTATGAGTCCTCTGCTCTAACCGACTGAGCTATAGGCCCTCAGTAAGTGGCCGGATTATAACGAGGGTTTCGCACCTGTGCCATCTGAAAGATCTGATAGTGCTATGCGAAGGAACGCGGCCGCGAACTCGTCTGGTGGCAGCGGCAGGCTGACGATGTAGCCCTGGATCTGCTCACACCCTTCCGCTGCCAGAAAACGCTGCTGGGCCTGGTTTTCCACGCCTTCGGCAATGATCGTCAGCTGCATGCTGCGGCCAAGGGCAATGATCGCGCGGGCGATGGCGGCATCGTGTGGGTCGTCGGGCAGGCCGCGGATGAACGACTTGTCGATCTTGAGAATATCCAGCGGCAGGCGCTTGAGGTAGCTCAGCGAGGAGTAGCCGGTGCCGAAGTCATCGATAGCCAGTTGCACGCCCAGTTTCTTCAACTGGTACAGCACGGCCAGGGCCTCTTCTGCCTGGCTCATGATGAAGTTCTCGGTAATTTCCAGCTGTAGGTCACCGGCCTTTAGCTGGTAGTGCTTGAGCAACTGTTCGATGCGTCGGGCCAGGTGCGGGTGGCGCAGCTGGGCGCCGGCAAGGTTGATCGACAGCGGGCCGAAGGGTTGGTAGTGCTGTTTCCAGGCCTGCATCTGTCGGCAGGCTTGCTCCAGAACCCAGTCACCGAGTTGGAGAATGGTGCCATTCTCTTCCGCCAGGTGGATGAAGTGCTCCGGTGGCACCTCCCCAAAGGTTGGGTGGCTCCAGCGGATCAGCGCCTCGGCGCCCACCAGCTTCTGGGTCTTGAGGCTGAGCTTGGGCTGGAAGCACAGGCTCATTTCGTTGCGTTCGACGGCGCGGCGCAGTTCATGCTCCAAGGCGATGCGCTCGCTGGCCTGGGCGGTGAGGTCGCGGGTGTAGGCTTCGACGCGGTTGCGGCCTTTGGCCTTGGAGCGGTACATGGCGGCGTCGGCGTTGCGGATCAGTGTGGCAACGTCGGTGCCGTCCTGTGGATACAGGCTGATGCCGATGCTGGCGCTGGTGAAGAACTCGTGTTCACCGGCCTGGAACGGCGCGGCGAAACAGGCCAGCAGCTTGTTGGCGATGGTACTGGCGTCGCTGGGCTTGTGCAGGCCAGGTAGCAGGATGATGAACTCGTCGCCGCCCAGTCGGGCCACGGTGTCGACGTCGCGCACCTGCTCCTTCAGGCGCTGGGCGATGCCTTTAAGCAGCAGGTCGCCGACCGGGTGGCCGAGGCTGTCGTTGATGTGCTTGAAACGGTCGAGGTCGAGGAACAGTACCGCGCCCTGGCGGTTGGAGACTTGCGCGCAGGTGAGTACAGCCTGCAGGCGGTTCTCGAACAGGGCGCGGTTGGGCAAGCCGGTCAGCGGGTCATGGTGGGCCTGATAGTCGAGTTTGGCCTGGGCGTGCTTGATGCTGGAGATGTCTGCGAAAACCGCCACGAAGTGGGTGATCTCGCGTTCACTGTTGCGCACGGCGCTGATGGTCAGCCAGCTTGGGTAAAGCTCGCCGTTCTTGCGCTTGTTGTAGATCTCGCCCTGCCAGTGCCCTTCGTCGGTCAGCTGGTGCCACATGGCCGCATAGAAGGCGCTGTCGTGCTGGCCGGACGCGAGCAGACGCGGGGTCTGGCCGAGGGCTTCGATTTCGCTGTAGCCGGTGATTTCGCTGAAGGCGCGGTTGACAGCACTGATGTGCTGGTCAATGTCGGTGATCAGTACGCCTTCGGCAGTGTTTTCGAACACGGTGGCGGCCAACTGCAGTTTTTCCTGCATCAGGTGGCGCTCGGTGATGTCGCGGGCGATGGTCAGCATGCAGTCGACGCCGGTAATCGGCAGGGGCCGGGCGGACAGCTCGCAAAGGCGGATCTGCCCGTCGCTGCGGCGGATGTGGCAGGTGAAATCACGCACGAAGCCGTCGCGGTTGAGCTGCTCGACCAGGCGCTTGCGCTCGTTGAGGTCTACCCAGATGCCCAGGTCCAGCGAGGTCTGGTCGATGGTCGGGTTGAGGTCATAGCCGGTCAGGCGGCAGAAGCCCTCGTTCACCTCCAGCAGCAGACCGTCGCTCTGGCGCGACAGCAGCAGGCCGTCGGGGGAGGCGTGGAAGGCTTTGGCGAATTTCTCTTCCGAGGTTTGCAACTGTTGCTGGGTTTCCTTGAGCTGGCTGATGTCGCGCACCGCCACTACCAGCGCGGGGGTGCCGTCGAGTTCGAAGGTTTCGGCCGAGGTCAGGCCGGTGAACAGCTGGCCATTGCTGCGGCGGAAACTCATTTCCAGGTTACGGATGCCGCCCTGGTGCAGGTGTTCGAGCACTCGTAGGCCGCTGCCTTCGACGCCCCACAGGTTCAGGTCGGTGGCGGTACGGCCAATCACCTGGCTTTGGGTCAGGCCGATCTGCTCTTCGAAGGCTTCGTTCACCTCCAGAAGGCAGCCATCGCTGTGGCGGGCGATCAGCAGGATGTCTGGGCATTGCTGGAACACCGAGGCGAACTTCTGCTCGGACAGGCGCAGGGCGTCCTCGGTGTGCTTGGTTTCGCTGATGTCGATCATCAGGCCGCGCATCACCGGTTGGTGGCCGTGTTCGATCATGCTGACGATGTTGCGTACCCAAAGGGGCTGGCCGTCGGCGCGGATCACTCGGTAGTCCAGGCTGTGGTCGCGTCCGGCTGCGGTTTCGCTGTCGCAGTACGCCTGGGCCCAGAGGGCGTCCTCTGGGTGCAGGATGCTGCGCCAGAAGCCGGGCCGGAGCCAGTCACTCAAGGGGTAGCCGAGCAGGTCTTCGGCATGCGGTGAAACGTAGCTGTAGGTGAAGTCGTTGGCATCGGCTTCCCAGGCGATGGCTGACAGGCTCTCTACAAGGCCTCGGTAGTGGTATTCGCTGCTGCGCAGCTCTTGCTCCAGGGCGATGCGCCTGGAAATTTCCGAGCTGAGGCGGCGGTTGATGCGGATGACCACGGCCAGCACGGCCATCAGCAACAGCACCGTTGGCAAGCCATATACCAGCAGGTCAGACCAGAACATCCGCTGGTCGACTACATTGCCCACCCAGCGCTGCTGGATCTGGCTGATTTCGCTGCTGCTCATGTCGGCCATCACTTTGTCGAGAATACCGACCAGCACGGCCTTGTCGCGGGGGACGGCCATCGCCAGCTGGTAGCGGTAGGGTGTTTCGCCGCTGACGTACAGGCCGTCGAGTTTGAGCTGGCGCAGGCTCCAGATGCTGGAAGCCAGGTCGCCGACCACGGCGTCCACCTGGTCGGTGGCCAGGGCCTGCAGCGTGGAGCTGACATTGGGCAGCGCCACCAGGTTGAGGTCGGGGTGGTGGGTGCGCAGCAGCTCGTGCGGGGCGTAGTTCTCGACCACGGCGATTTTCAGGCCGTACAGGTCATCCAGCTTGCGTGGTTGTGCGCCGCCTTTGTGGGCCAGGATGACAATGGGGAAGTCGAGGTACGGGCGGGTGAAGGCCAGATAGCCCTGGCGTTCGGGGGTGGACATGATGCCGGGCAGCAGGTCGATGCGGCTTTCCCGTGCCTGTGCCAGTACCTCGGTCCAGCTGCTGGGTTCGACCGGTTTGAGTGTCACGCCCAGGCGCTGCTGGATCGTGGCGATGTAATCGGCGGCCAATCCCTGGTACCGGCCCTCCTGGTCGCGAAACTCGAACGGTGGCCAAGAGGCGTCTACGCCCAGGCTCAACTGCGGGTGAGCAGCCAGCCAGGCTTTCTCCTCATCTGTCAGGGTCAGGGCGCCGGCCGTTGTGTTCCATAAAATCAGGAGCAGCAACAGAATGGCCGGCTTCAAGGGCATGGCAGCCTCGCATTCAGGTGGTCTGAAGTCGAGTGTAGACGGGCATTGCGGCAGGTGTGCTGTGGAAGGCGGGCTTTATGTTACGGGCCGCTAAAGAAAAACCCCGGCCTGGGCCGGGGTTTTGTCATCACTCGTCGAGGAAGGAGCGCAGGTGCTCGCTGCGAGTCGGGTGGCGCAGTTTGCGCAACGCCTTCGCTTCGATCTGACGAATCCGCTCACGGGTTACGTCAAACTGCTTGCCCACCTCTTCGAGGGTGTGGTCGGTGTTCATGTCGATACCGAAACGCATGCGCAGCACCTTGGCTTCGCGTGCGGTCAGGCCCGAGAGCACGTCGCGGGTGGCTTCCTTGAGGCTTTCGACCGTGGCCACGTCAATCGGGGACTGCATGGTCGAGTCCTCGATGAAGTCGCCCAGGTGCGAATCTTCGTCGTCACCGATCGGGGTTTCCATGGAGATCGGCTCTTTGGCGATCTTCAGTACCTTGCGGATCTTGTCCTCAGGCATTTCCATGCGCTCGCCCAGCTCTTCCGGGGTCGGTTCGCGACCCATTTCCTGCAGCATCTGGCGGGAAATACGGTTGAGCTTGTTGATCGTCTCGATCATGTGCACCGGAATACGGATGGTGCGTGCCTGGTCGGCGATCGAGCGGGTGATCGCCTGACGGATCCACCAGGTGGCATAGGTCGAGAACTTGTAGCCGCGGCGGTATTCGAACTTGTCCACCGCTTTCATCAAGCCGATGTTGCCTTCCTGGATCAGGTCGAGGAACTGCAGGCCACGGTTGGTGTACTTCTTGGCGATGGAGATCACCAGACGCAGGTTCGCCTCGACCATTTCTTTCTTGGCGCGGCGGGCCTTGGCTTCACCGATCGACATGCGACGGTTGATTTCCTTGATCTCGGCAACGGTCAAGCCGGTTTCGGTCTCAAGGTCGATCAGTTTCTGCTGGCAAGCGACGATGGCTGCGTCCTTTTCACCCAGGGCAGCAGCCCACTTGGTGTTGCGCTTGGCCAGGTCACCGCTCCAGGTCTGGTCGGTTTCGTTGCTCGGGAACATGCGCAGGAAGTCGGCACGCGGCATGCGGGCGTCACGGACGCACAGCTGCATGATGGCGCGTTCTTGCTGGCGCAGACGGTTCAGGGCGTCACGTACACGCTCGACCAGTACCTCGAACTGCTTCGGTACAAGCTTGATCGGCATGAACAGGTCAGCCAGGGCCTGAAGGGCCTCGATGCTTTCCTTGTGGCCACGACCGTTTTTCTTCAGGACCTTGGAGGTTGCCTGAAGTTGATCGGATACCGCACCGAAGCGTTGAGCCGCGACTACCGGGTCCGGGCCGCTCTCGGCCTCTTCCTCGTCGTCACCGCTTTCGGACTCTTCCTCTTCGTCGTCGGACTCTTCCTTCGCAGCAGCGGCCTTGGTGCCTGGGATCGGCACTTCTTCGGTCGGCGCAGCAATGTTGTCGTCAGGGTCGATGTAGCCGCTGAGAACGTCCGACAGGCGGCCACCCTCGGTGGTGACGCGGTCATATTCGCCGAGAATGTAATCGACAGTGCCCGGGAAGTGGGCGATGGCGCCCATGACTTCACGAATGCCTTCCTCGATACGCTTGGCGATTTCGATCTCGCCTTCACGGGTCAGCAGCTCGACAGTACCCATTTCGCGCATGTACATGCGCACCGGGTCGGTCGTGCGGCCGATATCGGTTTCAACGGCCGCCAACGCAGCAGCGGCTTCTTCGGCCGCGGCTTCGTCGGTGTCGGCTTCCGCCAACAGAAGGGCATCCGCATCCGGAGCACTCTCGAATACGTTGATCCCCATGTCGTTGATCATGCGGATGATGTCTTCCACCTGTTCCGGATCTGAAATATCCTCAGGCAGGTGGTCGTTGACCTCCGCGTAAGTCAGGTAGCCCTGCTCACGACCGCGGGTGATCAACTCTTTGATACGAGACTGCTGTTGCGCTTTTCCGGACATAACACCCTATCCACTGAAGGTCTTGGCGGGCAAAAAACAAGCCGAGGATTATACCCGAGCATGGGCCTCACGCGCCAGATGAGGTCGGCGTTTGTGCGGGAACATTCCGGCTCAGCAGGGCGAGGAGCTGGGTTTTTTCCTCGCTGGTCAATTCGCTTTGACGTGATTTCCTGAGCAGTTGTTCCAGGCTGCGCTCGCGTTGGCGGGCGGACAAGCTAGTTATAGTGTCGAAAAACTGTTGTTCAAGGTTGTCGGCCACGATCAGCCATTCCTTTTCCGCCAGGGCCCGCAACAGGCGACCCTGCTCGGTGCCATGCCAGCGTGCGATCAACTGCATTGAGCTTAGCCCAGGATTTTTCTGTGCGGCTTCGATCAATGCCACCAGCAGCTGGCTGTACAGGTGTTCTTCGTCGGCGAAGTGGCTGGCATCTTCTACCCTGCCGGCCAGCAGCGGGTGGTGCAGAAGGGTGCGCAGGGCGGCCAGGGTTGGTGGCTCGACCGGCGCCGGCACGCGGGGTGGCGCTTCGTCACGTTGTTGCCACGGCTTGCCACCCTTGCGGTTCTTGTCCCAGGGCTTGTCGCTCCATGGCTTCTTACCGCCGCTCTTGTTGGGCTTCCAGGCCTGCTCCTGATGAACGGGGGCGAAGTCGTGTTGCGGCATGTCGCCGTAATCGGGGGTGTAGCTGGCCATGGCGTCGTAGTCGTAGCCAGGGTCGTAGTCCGGCACGCTGCTAACCGTGGGTGCTTGTTGCGCCAGTTGCTCGACCTGCTGCGGGTCGAGGCCGGTGATTTCCTTCAGGCGGTTGCGCATGAGCTGGCGCAGGTTGGCGCCAGGGATCTTTTCGATCAACGGTGCCGCCAGGGTCGCCATGTGTGCCTTGCCTTCCAGCGAGCGTGGGTCGGCTTCGACGCTCAGTTGCTCGAAGAAGTAATCGGCCAGCGGCTGGGCGTGCTGGTTGATACGGGCCATGAAGGCGTCGGTGCCTTCGGCGCGTACCAGGCTGTCCGGGTCCTCGCCTTCGGGCAGGAACAGAAAACGTGCGCGGCGGCCATCCTGCAGGTTCGGCAAGGCCGATTCCAGTGCGCGCCAGGCGGCCTTGCGCCCGGCCTGGTCGCCGTCGAAGCAGAACAACACGCTGGGCACCACGCGGAACAGGCGCTTGAGGTGCTCTTCGCTGGTGGCGGTGCCGAGGGTGGCCACGGCATTGCGCAGGCCTTGCTGGGCCAGGGCGATGACGTCCATGTAGCCCTCGACGACGATGATCTCGTCGAGGTTGCGGTTGTGCTTGCGTGCCTCGTACAGCCCGTACAGCTCCTGGCCCTTGTGGAACACCGGGGTTTCAGGGGAGTTCAAGTACTTGGGCTTGTCGTCGCCGAGTACCCGGCCGCCGAAGGCGATGATGCGCCCGCGGCTGTCGCGGATCGGGAACATCACCCGGTCGCGGAAACGGTCGTAGCGCTTGCCGCTTTCGGCGTTCTCGATCAGCAGGCCGGCATCGATCATCACTTTCTGCTGCAGGGTGTCGGCACCCAGGTGCTTGAGCAGGTTGTCCCAGCCGGGCGGGGCAAAACCCAGGCCGAAATCGCGGGCAATCTCGCCGGACAGGCCGCGGCCCTTGAGGTAATCCACCGCCGCCTTGCGGGTCGGGTGGTTGCGCAGGGCCTGGCGGTAGAACTCCGAGGCAGCGTCCAGTAGCGGGTACAGCGGCGAATCGGTGGGCTGGCGCGGCTTCTGGTCGCGGCGGCCTTGTTCGCGGGGCACTTCCATGCCAGCGGCGCGGGCCAGCTCCTCGACGGCCTGGGGGAAGTCCAGGTTGTCGTGGTCCATGACGAAACCCAGGGCGTTGCCACCGGCGCCGCAGCCGAAGCAGTAGTAGAACTGCTTGTCGGGGCTGACCGTGAAGGAAGGGGTCTTTTCCTTGTGGAACGGGCAGCAGGCGGAGTAGTTCTTGCCGGTTTTTTTCAGTTGGACGCGCGAACTCACCACGTCGACAATGTCGAGGCGGTTGATAAGGTCGTCAATGAAGCTCTGGGGAATCAGCCCGGCCATGGCAGTCTCGTCATCTGGCAACTGGCAAGTCTAATCGCTCACGCGCCGAATGGGGCGAGTGTTGCTTGGGGAAGTGCGAGGGGGTGTGTGCTCGTCGCCAGCCCCTAAGGGCCCGTCAGTCGGACGTGCACGTCTGGTCATACAGCAAGAAAGACCAGCTCTGACGTTTCAGGCAGGTTGCCCATGAGCAGTTCGCATGAAGCTTGTGCAGGGCCTTGAGCTAGCTGCTCAAGTGTGAAGCGACCACTGCCATCGCCCGGCGGTTAGCCGGGCAGGGCAGAAGCTTTGCGTTGAACGCCTGTATTAGTACAGACGAACGGCGCGGCGCTGTTCGCGCTGAACTTTCTTGGCGTGACGCTTAACAGCAGCAGCTGCTTTACGCTTACGCTCGGCGGTCGGCTTCTCGTAAAACTCGCGGCTACGAACTTCAGCCAGTACACCGGCTTTTTCGCAGGAGCGCTTGAAACGACGCAGAGCTACGTCGAAGGGTTCGTTCTCTTTAACTTTGACGGCTGGCATCCAGGGCTACCTTAATTCATTACCGGGGTAGACGTGCTCCTGGCAAAACAAAGGTGTGCTGGAGAACGTCGGTTTTCAAGGGTTGCGGATGTTAACCCTTAGCAAGCAGGAATGCAAAGCCTCTGATCGAAAACCGCTGGTCGGCATCCGACACGGGGACTATCATGCGCGGCTTCGAATTCAGCCCCCACAAGGGACGAACCCATGCTAGTACTGGGATTGGAAACATCCTGCGACGAAACTGGCGTCGCATTATACGACAGTGAACGCGGTTTGTTGGCCGACGCACTGTTCAGCCAGATCGACCTGCACCGCGTGTTCGGCGGCGTAGTGCCCGAGCTTGCCTCGCGTGATCACGTCAAGCGCATGCTGCCGCTCATTCGCCAGGTGCTGGACGAGGCTGGCTGCGTCGCCACCGAGATCGACGCCATCGCCTATACCGCGGGCCCTGGCCTGGTCGGTGCCTTGCTGGTCGGGGCTTCCTGCGCCCAGGCGTTGGCCTTTGCCTGGGACATCCCGGCGATAGGTGTGCACCACATGGAAGGCCACCTGCTGGCGCCCATGCTGGAAGAAAACCCACCCGAGTTTCCGTTCGTCGCTTTGTTGGTTTCCGGTGGTCACACGCAGTTGGTTCGGGTCGATGGCATCGGCCAGTACGAACTGCTGGGCGAGAGCCTGGACGACGCTGCCGGCGAGGCGTTCGACAAGACCGCCAAGTTGATCGGCCTCAATTACCCAGGCGGCCCGGAAATCGCGCGCCTCGCAGAGCAGGGCGTACCTGGGCGCTTCGTTTTCCCAAGGCCGATGACCGATCGTCCGGGTCTTGAGTTCAGCTTCAGCGGCCTCAAGACCTTCGCCCTCAACACCTGGCAGCAATGCAAGAATGCTGGCGACGACGGTGAGCAAACCCGTTGCGACGTGTCCCTGGCATTCCAGCAGGCGGTGGTGGAAACTTTGACCATCAAGTGCAAGCGAGCCCTCAAGCAGACTGGCCTCAAGCGCCTGGTCATCGCTGGTGGCGTGAGTGCCAACAAAGCGCTGCGTGCCTCGCTGGAAGAGATGCTGGCCGGAATGAAGGGCAATGTGTACTACGCGCGCCCACAGTTCTGTACCGACAATGGCGCGATGATCGCCTATGCCGGTTGCCAGCGACTGTTGGCCGGGCAGCAGCAGGACCTGGCGATCAGCGTGCAGGCACGCTGGCCGATGGAGCAGTTGCCGCCACTGTAAGGTTTACCGCCGAAGGTTCAGAAGTGCCGTTCGCGCCCTGCAAACAGGTCGCGCAGGTTTTTACGGTGGCGCCACACGATCATCGCTGTCAGCACGGTGATCGGCAGCAGGGCCTCGGGCTCGCGCCAGGCCAGCAATGGCAACGTCAGTGGTGTGGCGATCAGTGCCGCCAGCGAGCTGGTGCGGGTGAGGTAGAAGGTCAGCAGCCAGGCACCGATAGCCAGCAGTGCGGCCGGGAAATACAGGCCCATGAGCATGCCGGCAGCTGTCGCCACGCCTTTGCCGCCCTGGAAACGGAAGTACAGGGGGAACAGATGGCCCAGCACCGCGCACACGCCCACCCAGGCCTGCGCATGCAGGTCCAGCCCGGCAGCGCGGGCGAGCAATACCGGCAAAAGGCCCTTGCACAGGTCGCCAAGCAGGGTCAGGATCGCCAGTTTACGGCCTGCCAGGCGTAGCATATTGGTGGCGCCGGCATTGCCTGAGCCGCTGGAACGCGGGTCCGGGCTGCCTGAAAGGCGGCTGAGGACAATGGCGAAGGACAGCGAGCCGAGCAGGTAGGCGAGCAACGCCAGTAACCAAAACATGCTAACTATTCCGGGCGAGGACGCCCTGATTCTAACGGCGCCAGTCGCCCTTGTCGTGCTGTGGAGAGAAGTGCTTGGACAGAGTGTTCATCGAAGGCCTGGAAGTCGATACCGTCATCGGTGCCTATGACTGGGAGCGGGATATTCGCCAGTGCTTGCGCCTGGACCTGAGCTTTGCCTGGGACAACCGCCCGGCTGCCGCCGGTGACGACCTGAACCTGGCGCTGGACTACGCCAGTGTCTCGGCACGCATCCAGGCGTTCGCCGAGCAGGCCCGTTTCGAGCTGGTGGAAACCTTTGCCGAGCGCCTGGTGGCAACGCTGATGGAGGAATTCCACATCCCTTGGGTACGGTTGAAGCTGACCAAACCGGGTGCGGTGCCGGCGGCCCGTGGTGGTGTAGGCGTGGAGATCGAGCGCGGATGTCTCTGAGCACGGTTTACCTGGGGCTCGGCAGCAACATCGACCGTGAAGCGCATTTGTGCGCCGGGCTCGATGCGTTGGCCGGTATCCTGACGGACATGCATTGCTCGCCGGCGTTCGAAAGCCAGGCGGTGGGGATCAAGAGCGGGCCGTTCATCAACTTCGTGGTGACCGGCAAAACCGCGTTGCCGTTGATCGAGCTGGACCGTCGACTGAAGTTCATCGAGGCCGACAACGGCCGCTATGCCCCGGACCGCAAAGGCTTGCCACTGGATATCGACGTGCTGATGTATGACGATTTGCACGGTACTTTCGACGGGCTGGTGCTGCCTCGCGCCGAGATCTTGAAAAACGCTTTTGTGTTGTGGCCGCTGTCGCTGCTGGCCCCCGAACTGGTACATCCGGCGGCGGGCAAGGGCATGGCGCAGTTATGGCAGGAGGCGCAGATCGATCAGGTGCTGGCCCCGGTAGCCTTCGAGTGGCGCGGGTTGCAGCTGACGCCTATCTAACTAACGGCTTTCGCGGTCATTGTGGGAGCGGGCGGACCCGCGAACACCGGCATAGCCGGTGCCATCCACCGCATTGGGTTCTTCGCGGGCGCGCCCGCTCCCACAGGTACCGCGCTGGTCAACTGCGTTTGTAAGCCTCGACAGCCTTCAGCCGCTCACGCTTGAGCGCTTCGCCCAGCGCCTGGCCCGTCAGCCCGGCTTGCACCAGCGGCTTCACATCCACCGCTCGCGCCGCTGCTGCTGCGCCACGCAGATAATCGGCTTGTGGATAACTCGACTTGCCATCGCCCAGCGCCGCCATCTCGCACACGACAATGAAATCCTCGAACCGCTGCGGTCGCCGGTACACATCGAATTTCTGCAACAGCTCCAGCAGTGCCGTGGCTGGTAGCTCCTGCGCCTGGTTACCCTGCGCCAGGCACTCTCCGGTAAGTAAGGCCAGTTCCTGGCATTCCCGTGGTGCCTTGAGGCGCTGGTTGACGGTTTTGATCGGCGCCGGTGCCAGCCCTCGCAACAGGCAGGCCCAGCGCACGTGCAGCGGCTGTTCGTGCGCTGCGGCTTGCTCCAGCGCCGCCAGGGCCTGTGTATCGTCGACAAGCTCAGGCAGTAGCTCGTGCAGGGCGCCGCAAGCGCCCAGCACTTGGAAGAACACCTGGGGGCGAGCCTCCATCAGCGCGCGCTCGATTTCCTTCCAGCTGCGCTCGGCGGTCAGTGCCTGCAGTTCGCCTGAGGCACTGATCTGGCGCATCAGTTCCAGGGTCTCGTCGGCAACCCGGAAACCCAGAGGCGCATAACGAGCAGCAAAGCGCGCGACGCGTAGTACGCGCAGAGGATCTTCGGCGAATGCCGGGGAAACATGGCGCAAAAGGCGTTGATCGAGATCGTCCTTGCCATGGTAGGGGTCGTACACCGTGCCCGCTTCATCTTCAGCCATCGCATTGATGGTGAGGTCGCGGCGGATCAGGTCTTCTTCCAGGGTGACGTCGGGGCTGGCATGAAAGGTAAACCCACCGTAGCCGCGCCCACTCTTGCGCTCGGTGCGCGCCAGGGCGTACTCCTCGCCGGTTTTCGGGTGCAGGAACACCGGGAAATCGGCACCGACCGGCCGGTAGCCCTTGGCAAGCATTTCTTCGACGGTAGCGCCAACCACCAGCCAGTCGATATCGCTGACCGGGCGGCCGAGCAGGCGGTCGCGCACGGCGCCGCCGACTTTGTAGATGTGCATGTGCAGCTCTCCATAACTGCCGACAGGATAACCTGTCGGCAGTTATGGGGTTGCATCAGAGATGGTGGATAACGGCCAGGTCCATGCGGCCATAGTCGGCGCTTTCGCCGTGCTCGCCGCGCGGGGGCATGTGGTGGGTTTTCATCACTTGCTCGCCCTGTACGGTCTCCAGGTGAATATCGAAGCCCCACAAGCGATGCAGGTGCTTGAGCACTTCATCGGTCGAGTCGCCCAGTGGTTTGCGGTTATGTTGCTGGTGGCGCAGGGTCAGTGAGCGGTCGCCGCGACGGTCGACGCTCCAGATCTGCACGTTCGGCTCACGGTTGCCCAGGTTGTATTGCGCTGCCAGCTGCTCACGAATCACCCGGTAGCCGGCTTCGTCATGAATGGCAGGTACCAGTAGGTCGTCGCGCTGGTCGTCATCGAGGATGCTGAACAGCTTCAGGTCGCGCATTACCTTGGGCGACAGGTACTGCAGGATGAAGCTCTCGTCCTTGAAGCTGCTCATGGCGAACTTGATGGTAGAAAGCCAGTCACTGCCGGCAATGTCGGGGAACCAGTGGCGATCTTCCTCGGTCGGGTTTTCGCACATGCGGCGGATGTCGGTGTACATCGCGAACCCCAAAGCATAGGGGTTGATGCCGCTGTAGTAGGGGCTGTCGAAACCGGGCTGGAACACCACGCTGGTGTGCGACTGCAAAAACTCCATCATGAAGCCTTCGGTGATGAGCCCCTCGTCGTACAGGTCGTTCATCAGGGTGTAATGCCAGAAGGTTGCCCAGCCTTCGTTCATCACCTGGGTCTGGCGCTGCGGGTAGAAGTACTGGGCGATCTTGCGCACGATGCGCACCACTTCACGCTGCCAAGGTTCGAGCAACGGCGCGTTCTTTTCGATGAAGTACAGGATGTTTTCCTGCGGTTCGGCGGGGAAGCGCCCATCATCGCGGTCGTTGCCCTTTTCCGCGCTTTTCGGAATTGTCCGCCACAGGTCGTTGATCTGGCGCTGAAGGTGCTCTTCGCGCTCCTGTTGCCGGCGCCGCTCCTCCTCGGCGGAAATAGGGTAAGGCCGCTTGTAGCGGTCGACGCCGTAGTTCATCAGCGCGTGGCAGGAGTCAATCAGGTCTTCCACCGCATCGATGCCGTGGCGCTCTTCGCATTGGGCGATGTACTGCTTGGCGAACACCAGGTAGTCGATGATCGAACTGGCGTCAGTCCAGGTGCGGAACAGGTAATTGCCTTTGAAAAAACTGTTATGGCCATAGCAGGCGTGAGCGATCACCAGTGCTTGCATGCACATGGTGTTTTCTTCCATCAGGTAGGCGATGCACGGGTCGGAGTTGATCACGATCTCGTAGGCCAGGCCCATCTGGCCGCGACTGTAGGACTTTTCGGTACTGAGGAACTGCTTGCCGTAGGACCAGTGGTGATAGCCCAGCGGCATGCCGACCGAGGCGTAGGCGTCCATCATCTGCTCGGCAGTGATGACCTCGATCTGGTTGGGGTAGGTGTCCAGGGCGTAACGCTCGGCCAGGCGGCTGATTTCCCGGTCGTAGGTCTGGATCAGCTCGAACGTCCACTCGGACCCGGTGGAAATGGGTTGGCGTCTCTGTGCTCTGGCGGTCATGTGGCTAACCTGCGCTGGAAGAGTTCACGGAAGACCGGGTAGATGTCGCCGGCCGATACCAGCTGCTGCTGGGCGAACGTGTCGGGGTAGGCTTCGCCGATGCGCTCGTATTCATACCACAGCGCCTGGTGTTCACGGGGGGTGATCTCAACGTAAGTGTAGTACTGCACATGCGGCATGATCTGCTTGGAGAGGATGTCGCGGCAGATCGGCGAGTCGTCGTTCCAGTTGTCGCCGTCGGAGGCTTGTGCGGCGTAGATGTTCCAGTCGCTGGCCGGGTAGCGTTCGGCCATGATCTCCTGCATCAACTTCAGGGCGCTGGAGACGATGGTGCCGCCGGTTTCCCGCGAGTAGAAGAACTCTTCCTCATCGACTTCACGGGCACTGGTGTGATGGCGAATGAACACCACTTCGATGCGGTCGTAGTTACGCTTGAGGAACAGGTACAGCAGGATGAAGAAGCGCTTGGCGATGTCCTTGGTGGCCTGGGTCATCGAGCCGGATACGTCCATCAGGCAGAACATCACCGCCTTCGAGCTGGGGTTGGGTTGTTTGACCAGCAGGTTGTACTTGAGGTCGAAGGTATCGAGGAAGGGCAGGCGGTTGATGCGCGCCTTCAAGCGTTCGATTTCCTGTTCGACTTCCTGGATATCGGTGAAGTTGTCTGGCTCTTCGACCCGCAGGCGGTCCAGTTCCTTTTGCGCTTCACGCAACAGGGCGCGGCTGCTGCCGGTCAGGGCGATGCGCCGGGCGTGGGCCGAACGCAGGGTGCGCACGATGTTGATACGCGACGGGTTGCCTTCGTTGGCGATACCGGCGCGCACGGTCTTGAAGGTGTCGGCGCCCGTCAGGTGACGCTTGACCAGGTTGGGCAGCTCGAGGTCCTCGAACATGAATTCGAGAAACTCTTCCTGAGTGATCTGGAAGACGAATTCGTCCATGCCCTCGCCGGAGTTGCCCGCTTTACCGCGACCGCCGCCGCCACCTCCACCGCCTTGCGGGCGCGGGATGTGTTCACCGGCGGTGAATTCCTTGTTGCCAGGGTGCACGATGGTCTGTTTGCCCCCGCGACCATGGTGCAGCACCGGCTCGTCGATGTCGCGGCCGGGAATGCTGATTTGCTCGCCGTGTTCCATGTCCATGATGGAACGGCGGCTCACCGCCTCTTCGACGGCTTTCTTGATGTGTTCGCGGTACCGCCGCAGGAAGCGTTGGCGGTTGACCGTGCTCTTGTTCTTGCCGTTCAGGCGTCGGTCTATAACGTAGCTCATGGTCCCTCCGGTAGCTGGGAGCAGCTGCAAGCCACAAGCTTCTGGCTGCAGGAAAGAGCAGCCACCGCTGCTGCAAGCTACAGCGCCGGGCTTGCGCTCGGCGCTAGGCAGCTTGAAGCTTGCGGCTTGTAGCTTGCCGCTTTATTGCGATTTCCTGACCCGCAGGTACCATTCCGACAGCAGACGTACCTGTTTGTCGGTGTAACCACGCTCCACCATCCGGGTGACGAAGTCGTTGTGTTTCTTCTGATCCTCTTTGCTGGCCTTGGCGTTGAAGCTGATGACAGGCAGCAGGTCTTCGGTGTTGGAGAACATTTTCTTCTCGATCACCACCCGCAGCTTTTCATAGCTCAGCCAGCTTGGATTCTTGCCGTTGTTGTTGGCGCGTGCGCGCAGTACGAAGTTGACGATCTCGTTGCGGAAGTCTTTCGGGTTGCTGATGCCGGCCGGTTTCTCGATCTTCTCCAGCTCCTCGTTGAGGGCGATACGGTTGAGGATCTCGCCGGTTTCCGGGTCGCGGTATTCCTGGTCCTGGATCCAGAAGTCGGCATACAGCACGTAGCGGTCGAAGATGTTCTGGCCGTATTCGCTGTAGGACTCCAGGTAGGCTGTCTGGATTTCCTTGCCGATAAACTCGATGTAGCGCGGCGCCAGGTATTCCTTCAGGTAGCGCAGGTAGCGTTCGCGCACCTCGGCCGGGAACTGTTCCTGCTCGATCTGCTGCTCCAGCACGTACAGCAGGTGCACTGGGTTGGCGGCAATTTCGTGTGGGTCGAAGTTGAACACCTTGGAGAGGATCTTGAAGGCGAAGCGAGTGGAAAGGCCGTTCATGCCCTCGTCAACGCCTGCCGAGTCGCGGTATTCCTGGATCGACTTGGCCTTCGGATCGGTATCCTTGAGGTTTTCTCCGTCGTAGACACGCATCTTCGAGTAGATGTTGGAGTTCTCTGGCTCTTTCAGGCGTGAAAGCACCGTGAACTGGGCCAGCATCTTGAGCGTATCCGGTGCGCAATGAGCCTTGGACAGCGAGCTGTTGACCAGCAGTTTGTCGTAGATCTTGATTTCATCGCTGACGCGCAGGCAGTACGGCACCTTGACGATGTAGATACGGTCGATGAACGCTTCGTTGTTCTTGTTGTTGCGGAAGGTATGCCACTCCGATTCGTTGGAGTGCGCCAACAGGATGCCGGTATAGGGAATCGCCCCCAGGCCCTCGGTGCTGTTGTAGTTGCCTTCCTGGGTAGCGGTGAGCAAGGGGTGCAGCACCTTGATCGGCGCCTTGAACATTTCGACGAATTCCATCAGGCCCTGGTTGGCCCGGCACAGTGCGCCCGAGTAGCTGTAAGCATCGGCGTCGTTCTGTGGGTATTCTTCAAGCTTGCGGATATCCACCTTACCGACCAGGGCAGAGATGTCCTGGTTGTTCTCGTCGCCGGGTTCGGTCTTGGCAATGGCGATCTGGTTGAGAATCGACGGGTAGAGTTTCACCACCTTGAACTTGGAGATATCGCCGCCGAACTCCTGCAGGCGCTTGGTGGCCCAAGGCGACATGATGGTATTCAGGTAGCGCCGTGGGATACCGAACTCTTCCTCGAGAATGGCCCCATCTTCGGTAGCGTTGAACAGTCCCAGCGGTGACTCGAATACCGGCGAGCCCTTGATCGCATAGAACGGCACCTTTTCCATCAGCTGCTTGAGCTTTTCCGCCAGCGACGACTTGCCGCCGCCTACCGGGCCCAGCAGATAGAGGATTTGTTTCTTCTCTTCCAGGCCTTGGGCGGCGTGGCGGAAGTACGACACGATCTGGTCGATGCACTCTTCCATGCCATGGAAGTCGGCAAAGGCCGGATAGCGGCGGATAACCTTGTTGGAGAAGATTCGCGACAGCCTGGAGTTGGTAGAGGTGTCGATCAGCTCTGGCTCACCGATGGCCAGCAACAGCCGTTCGGCCGCCGATGCGTAGGCACTGCGATCCCCTTTGCACAGCTCGAGGTACTCCTGCAGCGAGAGTTCTTCCTGGCGCGTAGACTCGAAACGTTGTTGGAAGTGGCTAAAAATACTCATGACGTCACCTCGCTCGATACGTGGAGACGACGCCGGATCAGTCAGCTGATGCTGGCATGCAACCGGGTTCGCCGATTGCTGTATACCCCCCAGAACACCCTGTAACGCTACCGATGACCCGCACGCCGGTGTACCGGCTCTCCCCTTTTTTGGATGGCCTGAGCTTAAGCGTAGTTGGTTATCTGCAAGGTCAAGGGGCGAGGAGGGCAGAAGTTACCAACTACCGTTCGTCAGATAACCCGCCAGCCCGCACGGGGCGCGGGCTGCGGGAAAAATGAAAAAATTATTCGGCGGCGCCTTGGGCGGTCTCGGCCGGGTAGGTGGCGCGCCACAGTTCGAAGCCGCCGTCCACGCTGTAAACGTCGGAGAAGCCCTGGCCGACCAGGTAGGCGGCAGCGCTCTGGCTGGAATTGCCGTGATAGCAGACCACCAGGGTCGGGGCGTCGAGGTCGGCGCCGCGGATGAAATCGGCGACCGAATGGTTATCCAGGTGCCGGGCACCGGTGATATGGCCGGCAGCGAAGGCTTGTGCGTCGCGAATGTCGACGACAACCGCACCTTCTTGCTTGCGAAGCTCCAAGGCCTGCTCGGGAGGGATGCGCTTGAATTCGCTCATGGGTACTACTTCCTTCAGGTGTGGTCGTTGAGTGTAGTGGGTTGTGCCGGTTGGCGCAGGGTGCCGTCGTCGGCGCAATCGCAGCGGTGGTATTCGCCACTGTCGACGTTGTACAGGGTCATGGCGCCGCCCCACACGCAGCCGGTGTCCAGGGCAATGATGCCCGGTTCGTCGACGCGGCCTTCGAGGGCGGCCCAGTGGCCGAAGATGATTGTCACGTGCCGCGAGCGACGGCCCTTGTGTGCAAACCAGGGCTTGTAACCCTTGGGCGCGGTACCCAGGCCTTCCTTGCTCTTGAGGTCAAGCTTGCCCTCGGCGGTGCAGAAGCGCATGCGCGTGAGGTAGTTGGTGATGACCCGCAGGCGCTCGACACCGGTGAGGTTCTTGCTCCACTTGTTCGGCTCGTTACCGTACATGCCGTCCAGGTAGAGCTTCAGGCGGCTATCATCGCGTAGCGCTTCTTCCACCTCGGCCGCATAGCCAAGGGCCTGGCCGAGCGTCCACTGCGGTGGAATGCCGGCGTGGGCCATGGCGATGCCGCGTGCCTCGTCGTAATGCAGCAGCTTCTGCTGGCGCAGCCAGTCGAACAGCGGGTCGGCGTCCGGCGCTTCGATGATTTCGCGCAGGGTGTCGCTTTTCTTGAGGCGCTCTACGTTGTGCCAGGCGGCCAGCAGATGCAGGTCATGGTTGCCCAGCACGCAGACCAGTGACTGGCGGATCGAGTAGAGGAAGCGCAGGGTTTCCAGTGACTCGGGGCCGCGGTTGACCAGGTCGCCGACCAGCCACAGGCGGTCGACGGCGGGGTTGAAGCTGACGCGCTCGAGCAGGCACTTGAGTGGCTGCAGGCAGCCCTGCAGGTCGCCGACGGCGTAAGTGGCCATCAGTGCAGCGCCCCCGGTACCGCCAGGCGGAACGGGGCGATCTCGGCGTCGAAGCGTTTACCGTCTTCGGCAAACATCTGGTAGCTGCCCTGCATGGTGCCCACGCGGGTACTGATGACGGCGCCGCTGCTGTAGGTGTGGCTCTGGCCCGGGTCGATGTTGGGCTGTTGGCCGACCACGCCGGCACCGCGCACTTCCTCGACTTCGCCGTCACCGTTGGTGATCAGCCAGTGGCGTGACAGCAGCTTGGCTTTGAGCGAGCCGTTGTTCTGCACGGTAATGGTGTAGGCGAAAGCGAAACGACTGTTTTCGGGGTCGGATTGTTCTTTCAGGTAGCGGGTCACGACGCTGACGTCGATTTGATAGCGGGGGTCGGACATGCAAGGGCCTTGGGCGAACTGACGCAATAACGCAGTCTAGGCCATTGGGAGGGGCGAGGGCCAGCGGTGCAGGGGCTTGGGGTTTTCTGTTGTCGGTGCCGGTCTCTTCGCGGGTTTAACCGCGAAGAGCTCGGTACAGGTGATATCAGGCTTGCTGATCAGCCAGTTGGTCGGCCAGGCGCACGAAGGCTGCCAGGTCCAGCTGTTCAGGACGCAGGCTGCCATCCACGCCAGCGGCCTCGATGGCCGCGCTGTCGAGCAGGCCCTTCATGGTGTTGCGCAGGGTTTTGCGACGCTGGTTGAACGCCTCGCGTACCACCTGCTCCAGCAGCTTCGCATCCTTGGCCGGGTGGGGCAGCACTTCGTGCGGCACCAGGCGGACGATGGCTGAATCGACTTTTGGCGGTGGGTTGAAGGCGCCAGGGCCGACATTGAACAGGTGCTCCACGCGGCAGTGGTACTGCACCATGATCGACAGGCGCCCCCAGTCACCCCCGCCAGGGCCGGCTGCCATGCGCTCGACCACTTCCTTCTGCAGCATGAAGTGCATGTCGCGGATAAGCCCGGCATGGCTGAGCAGGTGGAAGATCAGCGGGGTGGAGATGTTGTAGGGCAGGTTGCCCACTACCTTGAGGCTGCGTGGCGGCACGCCCAGCTGGTTGAAGTCGAACTTCAGGGCGTCGCCCTGGTGCAGGCGGAAGTTGCCGCGATCAGCGAACTTGTGCTGCAGGATCGGTACCAGGTCCTTGTCCAGCTCCACCACGTCCAGTTGTGCGCCGCTGCCCAGCAGGCCTTCGGTCAGGGCGCCCTGGCCCGGGCCGATTTCCAGCAGGTGTTCGCCGGCCTTGGCGTTGATGGCACGCAGGATGCGGTCGATGACGCCGGCGTCGTGCAGGAAGTTCTGGCCGAAGCGCTTGCGCGCCCGGTGTTGGTATTGCTCGTTCATGGTCGGTTCTCGGCCATCTGGTAGGCGGTTTCCAGCGCGACGCGAAGGCTGCCGGTGTCGACCTTGCCGGTGCCGGCCAGGTCCAGGGCGGTGCCGTGATCGACCGATGTACGGATGATCGGCAGGCCCAGGGTCACGTTCACTGCAGCGCCGAAGCCTTTGTACTTGAGTACCGGCAGGCCCTGGTCGTGGTACATCGCCAGCACCGCATCGCAGTGCTCCAGATATTTGGGGGTAAACAGGGTATCGGCCGGCAGCGGCCCGCGTAGGTCCATGCCTTCGGTGCGCAGGCGGGCCAGGGTCGGCTCGATGATGTCGATTTCCTCGCGGCCCAGGTGGCCGCCCTCGCCCGCATGCGGGTTGAGGCCACACACCAGAATACGCGGGTTGGCAATGCCGAACTTGTCGCGCATGTCGGCATGCAGGATACGGGTTACACGTTCGATGCGCTCGGCTGTGATGGCGTCGGCAATATCACGCAGCGGCAGGTGCGTGGTTACAAGCGCCACGCGCAGGCCACGGGTCGCCAGCATCATCACCACTTGCGCGGTATGGGTCAGTTCGGCAAGGAACTCGGTATGCCCGGAAAAGGCGATACCGCTTTCATTGATCACACCCTTGTGCACCGGGGCGGTGATCATCCCGGCGAAGTGCCCGTCCAGGCAGCCTTTGCCCGCGCGGGTCAGGGTTTCCAGCACGAACGCGGCGTTGGCTTTGTCGAGATGGCCTGATGTTACGGGCGCTGCCAGGGGGGTATCCCAAACGTACAGGCTACCGGCTGGCGCCGGCTGCTCAGGCCATTGGCCTGGGGCTACTGACAGCAGGTTGACGGCCAGCCCCAGCTGCGTGGCCCGCACGGCGAGCAGGTCACGGCTGGTGATGGCGATCAGGGGATGAGGCTGGGCGTCTGCGGCGAGCAGCAGGCACAGGTCGGGACCTATGCCGGCCGGCTCGCCGGGCGTGACGGCGAAGCGCAGGGGCTTCACTGGGCGGCCTGGTCAGCGCCAGGCAGCTTGATTTCAACGTAGGCTTCGTCGCGAATCTGGCGCAGCCAGGTTTGCAGCTCTTCGTCGTACTTGCGGTTGCGCAGTACGCTCAGGGCCTGTTGCTCACGTGCCTGCTCAGTGCTGTCGGTGGCGCGGCGGCCCAGCACTTCCAGAACGTGCCAGCCGTACTGGGTTTTGAACGGTTTGGTCACGACGCCTTGCTGGGCGTTGGCCATCTGTTCACGGAACTCCGGTACCAGGCTGTTCGGGTCTACCCAGTTGAGGTCGCCGCCGTTGAGCGCAGAACCTGGGTCTTCCGAGAAGCTCTTGGCCAGCTCGCCGAAATCTTCGCCGTTCTTGATGCGGTCGTACAGGCGCTCGGCCAGTTGCTCGGTGGCTGCTTCGCTGCGGATCTCGCTTGGCTTGATCAGGATGTGGCGTACATGCACTTCGTCACGCAGCACGTTCTCGCTGCCACCGCGCTTCTCCTCCAGCTTGAGGATGATGAAGCCGTTGGGGATACGAATGGGCTGGGTGATCTCACCCACCGGCATGCTGCTGAGCATCTTGGCGAAGTCAGGTGGCAGCTGGCCGGCTTTACGCCAGCCCATCTCGCCGCCTTCCAGGGCGTTTTCGCTGGCCGAGTTGGCAATCGCCATCTGGCCGAAGTCGGCGCCCTGGCGCAGCTGCTGGTACACGTCACCGACCTTGCGCGCAGCCTTCTGGATATCATCCGAGTTGGCGGCTTCCGGGGTAGGGATGAGGATGTTGGCCAGGCGGTACTCTTCCGACATCTGCATCTTGCCCATGTCGGAGTTGAGGAAGTTCTTCACTTCCTGCTCCGACACCTGGATACGCTCGGCCACGCGGCGCTGGCGCACACGGCTGATGATCATCTCGCGCTTGACCTGCTCGCGAGCGTCGTCGAACGACAGGCCGTCATGGGCCAGGGCGGCGCGGAACTGGTCCAGCGACATGCCATTGCGCTGGGCGATGGTGCCGATGGCCTGGTTCAGTTCCTCGTCGGTGATGCGGATGCCGGAGCGCTCGCCGATCTGCAGTTGCAGGTTCTCGACGATCAGGCGTTCCAGTACCTGCTGTTCCAGGGCGCCAGTAGGTGGCACACCGCCGCCACGCTTGGCGATGGTTTGCTGCACCTCGTGGACGCGCTGGTCCAGCTGGCTTTGCATGACCACGTCGTTGTCGACGATGGCCACCACGCGATCAAGAGGTTGTACCGCGGCATGCACCGCGCCACTCAGCAAAGCGGCGCCCAGCAACACTGGGCGCAGACGATCAATAAGCTTGGTCTTCACGTTCACGGTAACCTTGAATGCCTTGGTCGAGGAAAGACTCGACCTTGTTGCCAACTACGCCACCGAGGCCTTTCAGGACGATCTGAAGGAAGACACCGTGGTCGCCTTTTTCGTTCGCCGGGAGGGCTTGGCTGAAGTCGTCGTAATCGATCCAGTAGCGGTTGATCAGGCGCAGCTTCCAGCAGCAGTTGTCGTACTCGAAACCGCCCATGGCTTCCAGGGTGCGGTTGCGGTTGTAGTCATGCTGCCAGCGAGCGATGACGCTCCACTGCGGAACGATCGGCCAGATGACCGAGAAGTCATGCTGCTGGATCTTGTAGTAGTCCTTGATGTAGTTCGGGCTACCTGGGGTGCCGTAGTCGCCACCGCCCACTTTCCAAGTACCGGTCTGGGAGTCGTAGGCAATGGTGTCGTTACGGTAGCGATAACCGAGGTTGACCACCTTGTTCGGGTTGTCTTCAGGCTGGTAGTGGAACATCGCGCTGCCCGAGCGGGTGCTGCGGCTGTCTGGGTCCCAGTTGAAGTCCGAGTTGAAGCGCCAGTCGCGGTTGAAGAAGTAGTTGTACATCAGCGCGTATGGAGAAACGTCGGACTGCGAGTCTTTGCGGGTACGGTAGTCGATACCTGGCAGCTGGACCTTGCGGTCCTTGAAGTAGTACGCCTGGCCAATGCTGAAGTTCTGGCGTTCGAAGCCGTTTTCTTCGATCCAGCGGGTGGTTACCCCCAGCGAAAGTTTGTTCTCGTCCCCGATGCGGTCTGTGCCACTGAAGCGGTTCTCGCGGAACAACGAGTCATAGCTGAACAGACTTTCGCCTGAGTCGAACAGCGGAATGTCCATCTGATCCTTGTACGGAACATAGAGATAGAACAGGCGCGGTTCGAGGGTCTGCTTGTAGTTCGTACCGAACAGAGATGTGTTGCGGTCAAAGTACAAGCCGCTGTCGACACTGAAGATCGGGATATCGCGGTTCTGGGTGCTCGAGAAATCACCGCGTAGGTCGCGGGTGGCTTGCGAGGCATTGGCCAGGTCGCTTTTGCCTTCGCTATCCAGGTCCAGGTCGTAATGGGTGTACATGTAAGTCAGCTTAGGTTTGAGGTAACCATAGCTGGCATCCATCGGTAAGCTGATAGAGGGTGCAACGTTGAGGCGGGTACCGTTAGCCCTTGCGAGACCGAAGATGTTCTCATCAAGACGTTGACCATTGGTACCGGCGGTGGTGTCAAGCACCCCATCCTTGTTGAAGACCGGACCAGTCTTCAGGTCGCGATCAAAGCGCACGGCTTCGGTGTCGTAACTGAAGTCGAAACCACCCGGGTGGTACGGCAGCATACCGTTGAGGGTGACTTGCGGCAGACGATCATACGGCGTGATCTGCGAGATAGTGGCCATTTCGTAGGCATGCACGTTCAAACGCGCGGTGTAGCTGTCGCCACGATAGGTCAAAGCACCCTGCTGGTTCAGCAGGTCACGGCTTTCCACACCGATCTGATCAGACTCCAGGTCCTGGAAGTAGAACGGGTCGCTGATGTCGGTGTAGTCGACCTCGGCCATCAGGCGCTCGTCCAGGCCACCCTTGTGCTGCCAGTTGACCATCCAGCGCTGATCTTCGTAATCCGTCTGGAGTTTACGATCATCGTCCTTGTCGTTCAGGTACGCACCGCCGAACTGGCCTTCGCTCGAAGGCGTCAGGTAGCGGAACTCGCCTTCCATCAGCAGGCCGCGCTTGGCCATGTAACGCGGGTACAACGTGGCGTCATAGTTCGGCGCCAGGTTGAAGTAGTACGGCGTGACCAGCATGAAGCCGGTGTCGCTGCTGGTGCTGAACGATGGCGGCAGGAAGCCGGACTGGCGACGGTCGTCGATCGGGAAGTAGATGTACGGTGTGTAGAACACCGGGAAATCCTTGACCCGCAGCGTAACGTTGGTCGCGGTACCGAAGCCGGTGGCCGGGTTCAGGGTGATGTTGTTGCCCTTCAGCTGCCAGGCGTTGCTGCCCGGTTCGCAGGTGGTGTACGTACCGTCCTTGAGGCGGATGATGGCGTTCTCGCCACGCTTGGCGTACAGGGCACTGCCGCGGATGTGCGACTTGTGCATCACGTATTCGGCGTTGTCGACCTGGGCTTCGCCGGTGTCGAGCTGGATTTGCGCCTCGTCACCGACCACCAACGACCCGTTGTCACGGATCTTGACGTTGCCCTTGAGCTCGCCACGGTTTTCGGTCTGGTAGAGGTTGGCCTCGTCGGCCTCGGCCTGCATGCTGCCCTGGCGCATCACCACGTCGCCGGCGAGGGTAGCGATCTGCTGCTCCTGCTGGTACTTGGATACCTTGGCGTTGATGTAGGTCGGCGACTCATCCTTCGGCGTGGTGTCGGCCATGCCCGGGCGGGTTGGCTCGACATAGGCGCCACCGCAGTACGGGCCGGTTTCGGCCAGCTGCGCGGCGGTGAGCTTTTCACGCGGCACCCAGTCCAGGTGGCTGTAGTCTTCGCTGCGCGACTTCAGGGCACGGCCCTTGGCCTCGGTAACCAGCATCGGCCGGTCCGCGGTTTCGCCTTCGCTGGCGGCTTCAGTGCCGGAGCTGACGGCCGCACCTTCGTGCACCGGGCGTGGCGGCAGGTTGTTGACTGGGGCCTTGGGCTTGCAGTCCCAGCCACCGGCGGCGGACACTTGGCAGTCGAACTGTTCGGCTGCCACTGCATATGAGGTGGCCAGAGGTTGCAGGGCCAGCAGACCGCCGGTTACCAGCAACGGAAACTTTCTACGAAACGCGGGGGATTTCAATGCCATCTTATTAGTCCGGGCTTCCTGCGTGCCATCTGCCCGCGTGTGGGGCCGCACGCCTCTCGATGGTCTGAAAAAGATGCTGGATAATAAAGCATGACCCGCTTGACGGCTAGGGCCGTCGGAGACCCTTGTAATGCCTGAACACGATGTACGCCTGCAACAACTGACGGTCTGGCTCGAAGAGCAGCTCAATGAACTTTTCCGCAACAATGCCTGGGGCGAAGTGCCTGCAGGCAGCTTGACGTCTGCCAGCAGCGACGCGAGCTTTCGCCGCTACTTCCGCTGGCAGGGGGCTGGCCACAGCTTCGTGATCATGGATGCGCCACCCCCGCAGGAAAACTGCCGACCGTTCGTCGCCATTGACCACCTGCTGGCCAGCGCCGACGTGCATGTGCCGCTGATCCACGCCCAGGACCTGGAACGTGGCTTCCTGCTGCTTGGGGATCTCGGCACTCAGACATACCTTGACATCATCAATGCCGACAACGCCGATGGCCTGTTCGCCGATGCCATCGATGCGCTTTTGAAATTCCAGCGTTTGCCGATGGACGCCCCGCTGCCCAGCTACGACGATGCCCTGCTGCGCCGCGAAGTGGAGCTGTTCCCCGAATGGTACGTGGGGCGTGAGCTTGGCCTGGCCTTGAGCGAAGCGCAGAAAGCCACCTGGCAGCGCGTCAGCCAGCTGCTGATCGACAGTGCCCTGGCCCAGCCCAAGGTGCTGGTGCACCGTGACTACATGCCGCGCAACCTGATGCAGAGCACCCCAAACCCCGGTGTGCTGGATTTCCAGGATGCGGTGTATGGCCCGGTCACCTACGACATCACCTGCCTGTTCAAGGATGCCTTTGTCAGTTGGCCGCAGGCGCGGGTCGAGACCTGGCTGCGTGACTACTGGCAGCAGGCGCAGGTTGCCGGCATCCCGGTGCACGCTGAGTTCGAAGCTTTCCAGCGCGCCAGTGACCTGATGGGCGTGCAGCGCCACCTGAAGGTGATCGGCATCTTCGCCCGTATCTGCCACCGCGACGGCAAACCGCGTTACCTGGGCGACGTGCCGCGTTTCTTCGCCTATATAAATGAAGTGATCGGTCGCCGGCCCGAATTGGCGGAGCTGGGTGAGCTGATTGCGCAGTTGCAGGCCGGAGCGCGTGCATGAAGGCAATGATCCTGGCAGCGGGCAAGGGCGAGCGCATGCGCCCGCTGACCCTGCACACCCCCAAACCGTTGGTCCCGGTCGCCGGCCAGCCGCTGATCGAATACCACCTGCGCGCCCTGGCGGCAGCGGGCGTCACTGACGTGGTGATAAACCACGCCTGGCTCGGCCAGCAGATCGAAGACCATCTGGGTGACGGCAGCCGCTTCGGCCTGAACATCCGCTATTCACCTGAAGGTGAGCCGCTGGAAACCGGCGGCGGCATCTTCAAGGCCCTGCCTTTGCTGGGTGATGCGCCTTTCCTGTTGGTGAACGGCGATGTCTGGACCGATTACGATTTCGCGCGTCTGCAGGCTCCCCTGCAAGGCCTGGCTCACCTGGTGCTGGTCGACAACCCTGGCCATCACGGGCGCGGTGACTTCCGTCTGGTGGGTGAGCGGGTGGTCGATGGTGACGACGCGCCGGGCACCTTGACGTTCAGTGGCATTTCGCTGCTGCACCCGGCGTTGTTCGATGGTTGCCAGGCGGGCGCCTTCAAGCTGGCACCGTTGCTGCGCCAGGCCATGACGGCCGGCAAGGTCTCTGGCGAACACTACCGTGGGCACTGGGTGGATGTCGGTACGCTCGAACGCCTGGCCGAGGTTGAGCGTTTGATTGGCGAGCGCGCCTGACATGTGGTGGCCAGGCACGGTGATTGGTGTAGGTGCCGGCTTTGCTGTCGCGAGCATACCGGGTGCCTTGCTCGGTGCGCTGCTTGGGCAGGCCATGGACCGCCGGCTGCGCTTGCAAGGCTGGGACGATATGCGCGAACGCCTGGGCGGGCGCTCGGCCTTGCGCGACGACGAGTTGCTGTTCGTGATGCTCGGGCGCCTGGCCAAGTGCGATGGTCGGGTGGGTGAGCTGCATATCCAGCAGGCGCGTCAGGAAATGGTGCGCCTGGACCTGGCCGAGGCAGCCCGGCTGCGCGCTATCAATGCGTTCAACCGCGGCAAGGCAGGCAAGGACCGGCTGGGCGGGCACCTGCGGCGTATCCGCCAGCAGCCGCATGCCGCGGAAGGCACCTTGCGTGCCTGTTGGCGCATGGTTTGGGCCGACGGCAAGATGGGCAACAAGGAGCGTGAGTTGTTGCTGGACTGGGGGCAGAAGCTGGGCATGAGCAGGCGCCAGGTGCAGGCCATGTCGCTGGAGTACGAGCCGCGCAAGGCGACGGCAGCCGAAGGCGTCCCCATGACCTATGCGGCAGCGTTGCGCTTGCTGGCGGTGGAGGCGGATACCGATAGTGACAAGGTCAAGCAGGCGTATCGTCGGCTTGTCAGTCGGCATCACCCGGACAAACTGGCGGGTACCGGTGCCAGCGACGCGCAGGTGCGTGAAGCGACCGAGCGTACCCGTGAGTTGCATCAGGCGTATGCCATGATCCGCAAGCGGCGGGGGCTGTAAAAACGGGGCCGCTTTGCCGCCCATCGCGACACAAGGCCGCTCCCACACTTGTGCGGCCTCGCGCCGCGAAAGGGGGGCGAAGCACCCCCGTCGATTTCAGCTCAACCCTGCGGGCTCATCCATCCTCGCACGCGGCGGAACAACTGCTCTTGCTCCGCAGCCTTGTTGCCCGGCATGGCAATCAGCGACAACTGCCGGTACTGGCTGTCTTTCTGCCGTTTGCTGGCCTGCAGGCGCTGCTCGGCTGCATTGCGGTCCTGGCTGCGGGTAACGTAGTAGATATCGGCAGTCGGCACCTTCAAGGTTGGCGCCAGGCTCTCCAGGTCATGCTCCACGCGAGCCGGTGTCTGTGCGGCGACCATCACCAGTTTCTGTACCTGCGGCGGTTGCTTCTCGCTCAGGTAGCGGGCCGCCCAGTACGCGCCGCTGCCATGGCCGATCAGCACGATGCTGCGTGCGTTGTGCTGCTGGGCAAACGCCACTGCGGCGTCCAGGCGGGCGAAAATGCGCTCGGCGTCGGCTGGGTCGGCCTGTTCGCTGGCCTGTTCGGCGTCAGTGTTTTGCGCCGCGTCGGCATCGGCCGCGGTGGCTTGGGCGATATTGGCATTGGCGTCGGCAGGTACATCCTTGGCCGGCGCACTTTCGCCCTTGGCTTTTTCTGGCTCGGCAGCGGGTTTGGCTTCGACCCTCGCCTGGGGGCTGTCGGCGAGCAGATCTGGCAGGCTGACGCTCAGGCTGTGCCAGCCGACATCAGGGAATTTTTGCCGCAGCGGGCCAACTGCATTGGGCCAGTCGGCCGTTTCGCCAGCACCGGGAACAATGATCACCGCCCCTTGCGGGTCGCTGTCGTTGGCCGGCTTCCACAGGGCCAGGAAGCTGTCGGCGCCCGCCTGCAGGGTCTGCTGTTCGGCCTTGGGCACCAGCCTTTCGAGCGCCTGGGCATCCTCCTGGCTGCGCTCCAGCAAGGGCGGGCGTGGGGGCTCGGCAGCAGGCGTCGCGGTAGTCGCGCGTGGTTTTTCGGCGTCGGCGGCCAAGGCACCGAGTGGAAGGAGCGAAGCCAGGCAGCACACTGCCAGCCCCGTGCGATAAAGTGTGGACATGCGTCAACCCAAGGCCAGAATGATACCGGCAGCCTAATAGTATTTGCCCGTGACGGCCATGCTGCATGGCCGCCTTTGCCAAGACGAGCGTGTAGATGAAGCGAGTGCGTCGCCTGTTGGTTATCGGCTGTTTGTGGCTGCCCTTGATTGCATTGGCCAGGCCCGAGGCGCCGCCCGCCGTGGTATTGGAGCCCGCTCAGCAGCAGTGGCTGGATACCCATCGCAGCCTGCGGGTGGGCCTGGTGCTGCAGGTGCCGTACGCCCAGTTCGACCGGCGCTTGCAGCAACTGTACGGGGCCAACGTAGAGCTGGTGAGCAGCCTGGCGCAGGCGTTGCGGCTGGACCTCACCTGGCGCAACTTCAGCGACCAGGCCAGCCTGGAACATGCCCTGCAGAGCGGCGAAATCGACTTCGCCCCTGGGCTTACGCAGACGCCGGCCAGCCTGCGCCTGTGGTTGTTCAGCGACCCATACATGCGTGTGCCGCAACTGGTGGTGGGGCCGCGCACCGGGGCCATGGCCGTGGAGCTGGAAAAACTCGAAGCTGAACAGCGGGTGGCCGTGCGCATGCCCAGCCAGCTGGCGGACTACCTGCGCGCCAACTACAGCAACCTCAACCTGCAGGGGGTGCCCAACGAGCGTGAAGCCCTGCAACTGGTGGTAGGCGGCCAGGCCGCCTTTGCGGTGCTGGATGAAGCGCAGCTCAGCCGTCTGTCACGCGAAAGCGAGTTCAGTGAGCTTGCAGTGGTCGGCGATATCGGCCTGCCGCAATTGCTGCGCATTGGTTCCCGGCGCGACTGGCCACTGTTGGCCGATGTATTGGAGCGTGGCTTGCAAGCGCTGCCAGCCAAGGAGCTGGAACAACTGCACCAGCGTTGGTTACAGCCCAAATACCCACGGCTGAGTGAATCGCCGGGCTTCTGGCAGAACCTGGCCTTGTTGTTCGGCATGCTGCTGCTGTGCGCGTTGGCCACATTGCTATGGCAACGCCGGCAGCAGCGCCAGCTGGAGCGTAGCCTGTTGGCCACGCGAGAAAGCCTTGTGGAACGGCAGGTGCGCGAAGAGGCGTTGCGCTTGAGCCAGTTCGCCATCGACCAGAGTACGGTGGGTATCCTTTGGGTCAATTGGGACAGCCACGTGCGCTACGCCAACCACGCTGCCGAGCGCATGCTGGGTTATGCCGAGGGCGAGCTGCTGGAGCGGCCGCTGAGTACCTTCGAACCAAGCCTGAACATGGACCGCTGGCTGGAGCTGTGGAAGGGCGCGCGTACGGGGGCAGGGGGTACCGGCCAGTTCGAGGCGCAGTGCCGGCGGGCCGATCACAGCGTGCTGCCGGTGGAGCTGTCGCTGAGTTTTCTGCGCTTTCGTGATTCCGAATATCTGGTGGTCTATCTCGCCGACGTCACCGAGCGCCACCGCGCCCTGGCGGCCTTGCGCGAGAGCGAGGCAAGGCTCAAGGGCATTGCCGGTAACGTGCCGGGGCTGGTGTTTCGTCTGGAGCGCGACCCGGCCGAGGGCGACCTGGAGTTCCCCTATATCAGTGAGGGCAGCGAGGCCCTGGTGGGCTATGCGCCCAGCGAGATTCAGCACCCGCAGATGGGCCTGCGCAACCTGGTGCACCCCGAGGACCGCGCCGATTACCATCGGGTACAGGACCTGGCCCTGGCCAGCGACCAGGACTGGTCCTGGCAGGGGCGCATCCTCACTCGCCAGGGTGAACAGCGCTGGGCCGACATCAAGGCCAGTACTCGGCGCCTGGGCAACGGCCAGGTGGTGTGGGACGGTGTGGTGTGGGACATCACCCAAGGCAAGCGGGCAGAGTTGGCCCTGGCGAAATCTCAGGAGCAGCTGCGCGAACTGTCGGCCCACCTGGAGAGCGTGCGTGAAGAAGAAAAGGCCCGTATCGCCCGGGAAGTGCACGACGAACTGGGGCAGATGCTGACCGTGCTCAAGCTGGAAGTGTCGATGTGCGAGCTGGCATTCGCCGAGCTGGACCCAGGCCTTAACGAACGCCTGAGCAGCATGAAGCGCCTGATCGCGCAGCTGTTCCAGCTGGTGCGCGATGTGGCCACCGCTTTGCGCCCGCCGATTCTCGATGCCGGCATTGCCTCGGCCATCGAATGGCAGGCGCGGCGCTTCGAGGCGCGCACGCAAATCCCCTGTCTGGTGCAAGTACCGGATAATCTGCCAGCATTGAGCGATGCCAAGGCCACTGGATTGTTTCGTATCCTGCAGGAGGCGCTGACCAACGTGATGCGTCACGCCCAGGCGCACAGCGTGGAGATCGAGCTGGTACGCCAGGACGGTCAGTTGCGCATGACGGTCAGTGACGACGGCCAGGGCTTTTGCCGCGACCAGCCCCGGCCCACCTCGTTTGGCCTGGTGGGTGTGCGCGAGCGCGTGCTGATGTTGGGTGGCAGCATGGCGCTGGACAGTCAACCGGGCGAGGGCACCAGCCTGAGCGTGGCCATTCCGTTGGAGTAGGAGAGCGAGCGTGATTCGAGTGCTGGTGGCCGAAGACCACACCATTGTCCGTGAAGGTATCAAGCAGTTGATCGGCCTGGCCAAGGACATGCAGGTGGCGGGGGAGGCCGGTAATGGCGAGCAGTTGCTCGAAGCCCTGCGGCACACGCCGTGCGAGGTGGTGTTGCTGGATATCTCGATGCCGGGGGTGAATGGGCTGGAAGCGATCCCGCGGATCCGTGCGTTGCACGACGCTCCGGCAATCCTGATGCTGTCGATGCACGACGAGGCACAGATGGCGGCGCGGGCGTTGAAGGCTGGCGCGGCGGGTTATGCCACCAAGGACAGCGACCCGGCGCTGTTGCTGACCGCGATTCGCCGGGTGGCGGGTGGCGGGCGTTATATCGACCCGTCGCTGGCCGACCGTATGGTGTTCGAAGTGGGCCTGACCGAGTCTCGGCCATTGCACACGCTGCTGTCGGAGCGGGAGTTCTCGGTGTTCGAGCGCCTGGCTCAGGGCGCCAACGTCAACGACATTGCCCAGCAACTGGCGCTGTCGAGCAAGACCATCAGCACCCACAAAGCGCGCTTGATGCAAAAACTGAAGGTGAACTCGCTGGCGGAGCTGGTGAAGTACGCCATGGAGCACAAGCTGGTCTGATTGCGACAATGAGTGGTTTCGCGGTCCTTGTGAGAGCGGCCTTGTGTCGCGAAAGGGCCGCATAGCGGCCCCTTTGTTTCAGCGCTTTCGCTTGAATTGTGGGGGGGCTTCGTAGCCCTTTCGCGGCACAAGGCCGCTCCGGCAAGGACTGCGGCAGTGTCCTGAAAGCGTCATCTTTGTAGGGCAATCCCTACAGCGAATCTTCCATCCGGATGATGGCATTCTCTCAGCACCCCCGATTTTCGGGCGCTTGCGCCTCTTCTACTCTTTTGCCTACGCAGTCATCCAACAAGAAGGTGCAGGCATGAGCGAGGCGAAGTCGAACGCTGCAACCAGCGAAACGCTGGTCAGCTTCCGTGGTGTGCAGAAGAGCTACGACGGCGAGTCGCTGATCGTCAAAGACCTCAACCTGGATATCCGCAAGGGCGAGTTCCTTACCCTGCTTGGCCCGTCCGGCTCCGGTAAAACCACCAGCCTGATGATGCTGGCCGGTTTCGAAACCCCCACCGCCGGTGAAATCCAGCTGGCCGGGCGCTCGATCAACAACGTGCCGCCGCACAAGCGCGATATCGGCATGGTGTTCCAGAACTACGCGCTGTTCCCGCATATGACCGTGGCCGAGAACCTGGCCTTTCCGCTGACCGTGCGCAACCTGAGCAAGACCGACATCAGCGAGCGGGTCAAGCGCGTGCTGAACATGGTCCAGCTCGATGCCTTCGCCAAGCGCTACCCCGGCCAGCTGTCCGGCGGCCAGCAGCAGCGAGTGGCGCTGGCCCGGGCGCTGGTGTTCGAGCCGCAGCTGGTGCTGATGGACGAACCGCTCGGTGCGCTGGACAAGCAGCTGCGTGAACACATGCAGATGGAGATCAAGCACATTCACCAGCGCCTGGGTGTGACCGTGGTGTACGTGACCCACGACCAGGGCGAAGCGCTGACCATGTCCGACCGCGTGGCGGTGTTCCACCAGGGCGAAATCCAGCAGATTGCCGACCCGCGCACGCTGTATGAAGAGCCCTGCAATACCTTCGTCGCCAACTTCATCGGCGAAAACAACCGCATCAACGGCACCCTGCTGGCCAGCGATGGCAAACGCTGCCAGGTGCAGTTGCCGCGCGGTGAACGGGTCGAGGCGCTGGCGGTGAACGTCGGCCAGGCCGGCGAGCCGGTAACCCTGTCGATTCGCCCGGAGCGTGTGCGCCTGAACGGCCACAGCGAAAGCTGCGTCAACCGCTTCTCTGGCCGGGTGGCCGAGTTCATTTACCTGGGCGACCACGTGCGGGTGCGCCTGGAAGTTTGCGGCAAGGGCGACTTCTTCGTGAAACAGCCGATTGCCGAGCTCGACCCGGCATTGGCCGTGGGCGATGTGGTACCGCTGGGCTGGGAGGTGGAGCACGCCCGCGCGCTCGATCCGATTGCCGAAGCCCATTGATGGATTGCTTCACCAACCCTGTACTGTGGAGAGAATAATAATGCGCAAGCAGTTGAAACTGACCGCCCTGGCCCTGGGGCTGTTCGCCGCTGGCCAGGCCATGGCCGCAGACCTCACCGTGATCTCGTTCGGGGGCGCCAACAAGGCTGCCCAGGTCAAAGCGTTCTACGAGCCATGGGAAAAGGCGGGTAATGGCAAGATCGTCGCAGGCGAGTACAACGGCGAAATGGCCAAGGTCAAGGCGATGGTCGACACCAAGAGCGTGTCGTGGAACCTGGTAGAGGTCGAGTCGCCGGAGTTGGCGCGCGGTTGCGATGAGGGCATGTTCGAAGAACTCGACCCGGCACTGTTCGGCGATGACGCCGACTATGTACCTGGGGCCATCCAGCCTTGCGGCGTAGGCTTCTTCGTATGGTCCACGGTCATGGCCTACAACGCCGACAAGCTCAAGACCGCCCCCACCAGCTGGGCCGACTTCTGGGACACCAAGCAGTTCCCGGGCAAGCGTGGCCTGCGCAAGGGCGCCAAGTACACGATGGAATTCGCACTGATGGCCGATGGCGTTGCGCCCAAGGACGTCTACAAAGTGCTGGCCACCAAGGAAGGCCAGGACCGCGCCTTCAAGAAGCTCGATGAACTCAAGCCCAACATCCAGTGGTGGGAAGCTGGCGCGCAGCCACCGCAGTTCCTGGCCTCCGGTGACGTGGTCATGAGTTCTGCCTACAACGGCCGTATTGCCGCTGTGCAGAAGGAAAGCAACCTCAAAGTGGTGTGGAACGGCGGTATCTACGACTTTGATGCCTGGGCGATTCCTAAAGGTGCCAAGAACGCCGAAGAAGCGAAGAAATTCATTGCCTATAGCGTCAAACCCGAGCAGCAGAAGATCTACTCCGAGAACATCGCCTACGGCCCGGCCAACGCCAAGGCCGTGAGCTTGCTGTCGGAAGACGTGAAGAAGGACATGCCGACCACGCCTGAAAACATCGCCAACCAGGTGCAGATCGATGTGGCCTTCTGGGCTGACAACAGCGAGCAGCTGGAGCAACGCTTCAACGCCTGGGCGGCGAAGAAGTAAGGCGCATCAAAGGGGCGCTGGCCGCTGGGTCCGCGCTCCCCGTTTCCCTGTTTCGCGGAGTTCGCCATGGCCATTGCAGTGCCCCTAAAAGAAGGCGCAGGTCCAAGTCTCAAGCAGCGCCTCAAACACGCTGAGCGGGTCAACCGCTGGAAGGCGCAGGCGTTGATCGCGCCGTTGGCGCTGTTTCTTCTGCTGGTGTTCCTGGTGCCGATCGCGGCGCTGCTGTACAAGAGCGTCGGCAACCCGGAAGTGGTCGGTGGCTTGCCACGCACGGTAGACATCATCACCCAGTGGGACGGCAAGAGCCTGCCGGGCGAGGATGTGTACAAGGCACTGAGCCAGGACCTGGCCGAATCGCGCAAGAACCAGACCCTTGGCGACCTTTCCAAGCGCTTGAACATGGAGCTGGCTGGCTACCGCAGCTTGTTGACCAAGACAGCCCGGGCACTGCCATTCAAGGCTGAGCCTGCCTCTTACAAAGACGCTCTGCAGGCCGTTGACGAGCGTTGGGGCGACCCGGCCTACTGGCAGGCCATACGCCGCAATACCAGTTCGGTGACTTCTTTTTACCTGCTGGCCTCTGTCGACCACCGTATCGACGACCTTGGCGAACTGGCCAAGGCCACCCCGGACCAGGCCATTTACCTGGATATCTTCGCCCGCACCCTGTGGATGGGTGTGGTGATTACCGCCATCTGCCTTGTGCTGGCCTATCCGTTGGCCTACCTGTTGGCCAACCTGCCGACCCGCCAGAGCAACCTGCTGATGATCTTGGTACTGCTGCCGTTCTGGACCTCGATCCTGGTGCGGGTGGCGGCGTGGATCGTGCTGCTGCAGTCGGGCGGCCTGATCAACAGTGCGCTGATGGCCATGGGCATCATCGACCAGCCGCTGGAACTGGTGTTCAACCGCACCGGTGTGTACATCTCCATGGTGCACATTCTGCTGCCGTTCATGATTCTGCCGCTGTACAGCGTGATGAAGGGCATTTCGCCCAGCTATATGCGCGCGGCGATCTCGCTGGGGTGCCACCCGTTCGCCAGCTTCTGGCGGGTGTACTTCCCGCAGACCTATGCCGGCGTTGGCGCGGGGTGCCTGCTGGTGTTCATCCTGGCCATCGGCTACTACATCACCCCGGCGCTGCTCGGCAGCCCGAACGACCAGATGGTCAGCTACTTCGTCGCTTTCTATACCAACACCAGCATCAACTGGGGCATGGCCACCGCGCTGGGCGGGCTGCTGCTGCTGGCGACTGTGCTGTTGTACTTGATCTATAGCTGGCTGGTCGGCGCCAGCCGCCTGCGCCTGAGCTGAGGAGCCTGTCATGCTGAGCCCATACATGTCGCCCGTGGAACGGGTCTGGTTCTATAGCCTGCGCATTCTTTGTGGCTTGATCCTGCTGTTCCTGATCTTGCCGGTGCTGGTGATCGTGCCGCTGTCGTTCAACAGTGGCAGCTTCCTGGTGTACCCGCTGCAGGGCTTCTCGCTGCAGTGGTATCAGGACTTCTTCGGCTCGGCCGAGTGGATGCGGGCGTTGAAGAACAGCATCATCGTCGCCCCGGCGGCCACGGTGCTGGCCATGGTGTTCGGCACCCTGGCGGCCATCGGGCTGACCCGTGGCGACTTCCCCGGCAAGTCGCTGGTGATGGCGCTGGTGATATCGCCAATGGTGGTCCCGGTGGTGATCATCGGGGTCGCCAGTTACCTGTTCTTCGCCCCACTGGGCATGGGCAACAGTTTTACCTCGCTGATTCTGGTGCATGCGGTGCTGGGTGTGCCGTTCGTCATCATTACCGTGTCGGCAACCTTGCAGGGCTTCAACTACAACCTGGTGCGCGCGGCGGCCAGCCTGGGTGCCTCGCCGCTGCTGACCTTCCGCCGAGTGACCCTGCCACTGATTGCACCCGGTGTTATCTCGGGCGCGCTGTTCGCCTTTGCCACTTCGTTTGACGAAGTGGTGGTAACACTGTTTCTGGCCGGGCCGGAGCAGGCGACCCTGCCGCGGCAGATGTTCAGCGGTATCCGCGAAAACCTCAGCCCGACCATTGCTGCGGCGGCAACCTTGCTGATTGCTTTCTCGGTGGTGTTGCTGCTGACCCTGGAGTGGCTGCGTGGGCGCAGCGAGAAGCTGAGGACCCAACAGCCGGCCTGATGAGGAGGTGCCTGTACCGGCCTCTTCGCGGCGTTAGCCACGAAGAGGCCGGTACAGGTTGAAACAGCTGGTCGACATGGATTGATACCAATCAGCCTCTATCCGTTTCCCTGAGTTACAATGCGCGCCACCGTGATTCTGCCAACAGGTGCGCCATGCAGCCCTACGCTATTGCCCCCTCCATTCTCTCCGCCGATTTTGCCCGCCTGGGTGAGGACGTCGACAAGGTATTGGCTGCGGGTGCAGACATCGTTCACTTCGATGTCATGGACAACCACTATGTCCCCAACCTGACCATTGGTCCGATGGTTTGCACCGCCCTGCGCAAGTACGGCGTCACCGCGCCGATCGACGTGCACCTGATGGTCAGCCCCGTCGACCGTATCATCGGCGACTTCATCGAAGCCGGCGCCACCTACATCACCTTCCACCCGGAAGCCACACAGCACATCGACCGTTCGCTGCAACTGATCAAGGACGGTGGCTGCAAGGCTGGCCTGGTGTTCAACCCGGCCACCAGCCTGGACGCCCTGAAGTATGTGATGGACAAGATCGACATGGTGTTGCTGATGAGCGTCAACCCAGGCTTTGGCGGGCAAAAGTTCATCCCCGGCACCCTCGACAAACTGCGCGAAGCGCGTGCGCTGATCGACGCCAGTGGCCGTGATATCCGCCTGGAAATCGACGGCGGCGTGAACGTCAACAACATCCGCGAGATCGCTGCCGCTGGCGCTGACACCTTCGTGGCTGGCTCGGCGATCTTCAACGCCCCGGACTACCAGGAAGTCATCGCCAAGATGCGCGCCGAACTGGCCCTGGCCCGCCCATGAGTGGCTTCGAGCAGCTGTTCCCGGGGACGCTGCCGAGGCTGGTGATGTTCGATCTGGACGGTACCCTGATCGACTCCGTGCCAGACCTGGCCGCCGCCGTGGACCGTATGCTGCTCGAACTGGGGCGCCCGCCTGCAGGCCTTGAGGCCGTGCGCCACTGGGTTGGCAATGGTGCCCAGGTGCTGGTGCGTCGGGCGTTGGCCGGAGGCATCGACCACACCACAGTGGACGACGCCCTGGCCGAGCAGGCGCTGGCGCTGTTCATGGACGCCTATGCCGAAAGCCATGAGCTGACGGTGGTCTACCCCGGCGTGCGGGACACCCTGCGCTGGCTGCGCAAGCAGGGTGTGGAGATGGCGCTGATTACCAACAAGCCTGAGCGCTTCGTTGGCCCGCTGCTGGACCAGATGAAGATCGGCAACTACTTCCGCTGGATCATCGGCGGTGACACCCTGCCGCAGAAGAAGCCCGACCCGGCGGCGCTGCTGTTCGTCATGCAGATGGCCGGTGTTACTCCGCAGCAGTCGCTGTTTGTCGGCGATTCGCGCAGTGACGTGCTGGCCGCCAAGGCAGCTGGTGTGCAATGCGTGGGCCTGACCTACGGCTACAACCATGGCCGGCCGATCAACGACGAATCCCCCAACCTGGTGATCGACGATCTGCGCGCTTTGCTGCCTGGTTGCGCAGACCCGGCCACTGGGATAACGTTGGCGAACCTTCAAGCCTCACAAGACAGAGAGCCCACCGTGGTGGTTACCGGCAAATTCTGGATGAAAGTCATCAAGGCCCTGGCCCGTTGGCGTTGGCGCGCCTGACTTTTGCCTGCCGGCGCGTGCCGGCCCGTCCGTTTGCCTGACCTACTGCTGCTTGCCACGAGGCTACTCATGAACCGCGAAGAATTCCTGCGCCTGGCCGCTGCCGGCTACAACCGCATTCCTTTGGCCTGCGAAACCCTGGCCGACTTCGACACGCCGCTGTCGATCTACCTGAAACTGGCTGACCAACCCAACTCGTACCTGCTCGAATCGGTGCAGGGCGGCGAGAAGTGGGGCCGTTACTCGATGATCGGCTTGCCGTCGCGCACGGTGATGCGTGTGCATGGCTACCACGTCAGCATCCTGCAGGATGGCGTGGAAGTGGAAAGCCACGATGTCGAAGACCCGCTGGCGTTCGTTGAAACCTTCAAGGACCGCTACAAGGTTGCCGACATTCCCGGCCTGCCGCGTTTCAACGGCGGCCTGGTCGGCTACTTCGGCTACGACTGCGTGCGTTATGTGGAAAAGCGCCTGGGCGCCAGCCCCAACCCGGACCCGCTGGGCGTGCCGGATATCCTGCTGATGGTGTCCGACGCGGTGGTGGTATTCGACAACCTGGCGGGCAAGATGCACGCCATCGTGCTGGTTGACCCGGCCGAGGAGCAGGCCTTCGAACAGGGCCAGGCACGCCTTCAAGGCTTGCTCGAAACCCTGCGTCAGCCGATCACCCCGCGCCGTGGCCTGGACCTGAGCGGCCCACAGGTCGACGAACCGGAGTTCCGCTCCAGCTATACCCGTGAGGATTACGAGAACGCGGTCGGCCGTATCAAGGAATATATTCTGGCCGGTGACTGCATGCAGGTGGTGCCGTCACAGCGCATGTCGATCGACTTCAAGGCTGCGCCTATCGACCTGTACCGCGCGCTGCGCTGCTTCAACCCGACGCCGTACATGTACTTCTTCAACTTCGGTGACTTCCATGTGGTCGGCAGCTCGCCCGAGGTGCTGGTACGTGTCGAGGACAACCTGGTCACCGTGCGCCCAATCGCCGGCACCCGCCCGCGCGGCGCCACCGAAGAGGCCGACCGCGCTCTGGAAGACGACCTGCTGTCGGACGACAAGGAAATTGCCGAGCACTTGATGCTGATCGACCTGGGCCGCAACGACGTGGGCCGTGTGTCTTCGACCGGCAGCGTGCGCCTGACCGAGAAGATGGTCATCGAGCGTTATTCCAACGTGATGCACATCGTCTCCAACGTCACCGGCCAACTGCGTGAAGGGCTGACGGCGATGGATGCACTGCGGGCGATCCTGCCGGCTGGCACCCTGTCGGGTGCACCGAAAATCCGCGCGATGGAAATCATCGACGAACTGGAGCCGGTCAAGCGTGGAGTTTACGGTGGTGCAGTCGGCTACTTTGCCTGGAACGGCAACATGGATACCGCGATTGCCATCCGTACTGCCGTGATCAAGGACGGTGAACTGCATGTGCAAGCCGGTGGTGGCATTGTTGCCGACTCGGTACCGGCGCTGGAATGGGAAGAAACCATCAACAAGCGCCGAGCGATGTTCCGCGCGGTGGCGCTGGCCGAGCAGACGTTGACCAAATAAATGGATTGGGGCCGCAATGCGGCCCCATCCATTCAGAAGTCCACGCTCACCCCCAGGCTCACCCCCTGCTGCGTCAACTCATCACTCTTGCGCCAGTTGTAGTTCCCACGCACATGCACCCCCGCCACCAGTTCATGGCTCACCCCAAGGCTCGCTCGGGTCAGGTCGCTGTGTGGCGTATACCCGGTCAGGGTGAAGTCATTGGCCGGCAAGCGGGTCAGGTGCATCGTCACATCCTGCTGGTCGTCCTCGAACTCGTGTTCCTGCGCCACCTCGGCGAACAACCGGGTACTTGGCATTACCTGCACACTACCCAGCAACCCCACGCCTAGCCGACGTGACGTGCGTTCCTGGTCATCGAAGCCCAGTGCCGTCGAGCGCCCGCTTTTCTCGTCGTAGCCATCCACTTTCACCCGCGCATAGTCGGCACTGATGAAGGGTGCCAGCTGCCAGTCGCTGCTGTCGGCCGCCAGGTTGTAGCCCAGGCGCCCGGACATCGCCCAGGCCTCGCCGTCGGTGTCGCCCTTTTCGCTACGGCCATTCACGCCCAGGGCGAAGGTGCGTTTCAGGTCACTGTAGTCCAGGTGCCCGGCGGTCAGCGCGGCATCGGCCCACCAGCGGTCCTGGCGGTATTGGGCAAAGGCACTGGCCAGGTAGCTGTTCAGTTTGTAGTCTGAGTCTTGGTCGCCGACTTCCAGCTTCTGTCGGTATGCACCACCGGCGAGGCCCACGCGCCAGGCGTCGTTCAGGCGATAGCTGCCGCCCACAGTCAGGTTGTAGCCACGTCCATCGCCGCTGGCCGCGCTGTGCTGGCCGTCGAAGTCCAGGTCCTGGGCGCCAGTGGCGACAAAGGCTTGCCACTGACCTACGGCTTGCCAGGGTGTCTGCCACTGGTTGCGCAATTCATCCTGGTGGGCGCGCAGGCTGGCATGGGCCATTTCTGGCAGCAGGGTCAGCTCCCAAGGTGCGGAAATGATCGAATAGGCGTAGTCGGCAATCAGTTGCTGGCCCGCGATGGTCGGGTGCACCGAGTCGTTGAACAGTAGTTTGGTTGGGTCGGGGGTGGTGCCGGTGATGCCATATACCGGGTTGGCCACACAACCTTCGCCGCTGTAGCAAGTACCGACCAGGTTCTGATCGCTGGCGAGGCCGAACTGGTTGGGGCTGGCCAATGCCTCGCTCAGCAGCAAGGGAACGTTCAGCGGGATGATCTCGGCATCGATCTGCCCCAGTCGGCTGAGCAGCGACTGGTTGAAGGCGCCAGACAGCAATGACAGCGGCGTACCACTGAAGTTCGGTGTTTGGCCGAGGTCGGGCAGCAGCCAGACCATGATGTAGCGGGCGCCGCCTTGTTGCAGGGCCTGGGCGCTGGCAGCCAGGCGGGCGCCAGCGGCGATGGCATCGGTCGGGCTGTTGACCAGGCCCTGCAGGAAGTCATTGCCGCCGCCGGTCAGGTAGTACAGCGCGTTGGGGTCGGCACGCAGGCCATTGGCCAGGTAGCCCGGCATTTCACGCAGTACCTGCCCGGCGCCGGTGCGCCCCGGTGGGATGACTGTTTCGGATGTGCTGGTGATCGAGTCCAGGATCTGTTGGGTCGTGTAGCCGCCGACTGCCCAGTTGTTGCCGTCGGGAAGCCCTAATGCCGGGTTGAGAGGCGAGGTAGAAGGACCCAGCTCGATCGGGCTCACCCCCAGCCGTCCGCCCAGGATCATTGGCGACACGGGGGCATAATTGCCATCGGCATCGCGGTTGGTAAAGCGCATGCCGCCGAACTGCCCGGCGTCACTGAGGCTGTCACCAAACACGATCAAGGTGGAATAGGGCGAGGGGGCAGCGAATGCCTGGCTGCAAGCTAAGGCCAGTGAAGCGAGAGTAAAGCGCAATAACGGGGCTTTTCGCATCAGGGAACATCCTTTTCTTTGTTTTTATTGGGACAACCCCATCGACCTTAGCAAATCGCTGTGCATCGCTCCCAAGTCCATTCGTTTCCCCGTGTTTACGGGCATATTGCGCCCGTCGCCCCGGTAGGCTACTGTGCCGGGACGTATGAGCGAGACCTATCCTGTGTTGATCGTCAGCAAACTCTTGATGCGCGTAATCAAGGCCCACGCCCGTTGGCGTTGGCGCGCCTGACTTTATCCCCTGCCGGCCCGTCCGGCCCGCCCCCGTTTGCCTTCCCGTTTACCGCCCTTTGTGGCAAAGCCGCGCCTGTGGCTGGTGCTGGAAGGTTCGAATTCTGAAGTCAGTAGATTCAAGAGGTTTAACACCATGTTACTGATGATCGACAATTACGACTCATTCACTTACAACGTCGTTCAGTACCTTGGCGAGCTGGGCGCCGAGGTCAAGGTCATTCGCAATGACGAAATGACCATCGCCCAGATCGAAGCCCTCAACCCTGAGCGCATCGTCGTATCCCCAGGCCCGTGCACGCCAAGCGAGGCGGGCGTGTCCATCGAGGCTATCCTGCATTTTGCCGGTAAGCTGCCGATCCTCGGCGTATGCCTGGGTCACCAGTCCATCGGCCAGGCTTTTGGCGGCGACGTGGTACGTGCACGCCAGGTCATGCATGGCAAGACCAGCCCGGTACATCACCGCGACCTGGGCGTGTTCGCCGGCCTTAACAACCCGCTGACCGTGACCCGTTATCACTCGCTGGTGGTAAAGCGCGAGACCTTGCCCGACTGCCTGGAGGTGACCGCCTGGACTGCCCATGAGGACGGTTCGGTCGATGAGATCATGGGCCTGCGCCATAAAACGTTGAATATCGAAGGGGTACAGTTCCACCCCGAGTCGATCTTGACCGAGCAGGGCCACGAGCTGTTCGCCAACTTCCTCAAGCAGACCGGCGGCCGCCGCTAAGGATCGAACATGGATATCAAGAGCGCGTTGGCCCGTATCGTCGGCCACCTGGACCTCTCTACCGAAGAAATGCGCGATGTCATGCGCCAGATCATGACCGGCCAATGCAGCGAGGCGCAGATCGGCGCCTTCCTGATGGGTATGCGCATGAAAAGTGAAAGCATCGACGAGATTGTCGGTGCGGTGTCGGTGATGCGTGAGCTGGCCGACAAGGTTGAACTCAAAAGCCTCGATGGTGTGGTCGACATCGTCGGCACCGGCGGCGATGGCGCCAATATCTTCAACGTCTCCACTGCTTCCGCGTTCGTCCTGGCGGCGGCGGGTTGCACGGTCGCCAAGCACGGTAACCGCGCGGTGTCCGGCAAGAGCGGCAGTGCCGACTTGCTGGAAGCGGCCGGCATCTATCTGAACCTGACGCCAACCCAAGTGGCCCGCTGCATTGACAGCCTGGGCATCGGCTTCATGTTCGCGCAAAGCCATCATTCGGCGATGAAGCATGCCGCTGGCCCGCGTCGCGAGCTGGGGTTGCGCACCCTGTTCAACATGCTCGGCCCGCTTACGAATCCGGCCGGAGTGAAGCACCAGGTGGTCGGCGTGTTTGCCCAGGCCCTGTGCCGCCCGTTGGCCGAGGTACTGCAGCGTCTGGGTAGCAAGCATGTGCTGGTGGTGCACTCGAAGGACGGCCTGGATGAGTTCAGCCTGGCTGCACCCACCTTCGTTGCCGAACTGAAGAACGACGAAATCACCGAATACTGGGTCGAGCCGGAAGACCTCGGCATGAAGAGCCAGAGTTTGCATGGCCTTGCCGTCGACAACCCGCAGGCGTCGCTGGAGCTGATCCGCGATGCGTTGGGCCGCCGCAAGACCGAAAACGGCCAGAAGGCTGCGGAAATGATCGTGCTCAATGCGGGCGCGGCACTGTATGCCGCCGATCATGCAATGACCCTGGCTCAAGGTGTGGAGCTGGCCCACGACGTACTGCACACCGGGCTGGCCTGGGAGAAGCTGCAGGAACTGGGTGCCTTTACTGCAGTATTCAAGGTGGAGAACGAAGCATGAGTGTGCCGACAGTGCTGGAAAGGATCATTGCCCGCAAGTTTCAGGAAGTGGCCGAGCGCAGCGCGCGCGTCAGCCTTGCCGAGCTGGAGGCCCTGGCCAAGGCCGCCGATGCTCCGCGTGGCTTTGCCAACGCGCTGATCGAGCAGGCCAAGCGCAAGCAGCCGGCGGTGATTGCTGAAATCAAGAAGGCCTCGCCGAGCAAAGGCGTGATCCGCGAGCACTTTGTGCCGGCGGAAATCGCGGTCAGCTACGAGAAGGGTGGCGCTACCTGCCTGTCGGTGCTGACCGATGTCGATTACTTCCAGGGTGCCGATGTGTACCTGCAGCAGGCTCGCGCAGCAGTTTCCTTGCCGGTAATCCGCAAGGACTTCATGGTCGACCCTTACCAGATCGTCGAAGCCCGGGCCTTGGGCGCGGACTGCGTGCTACTGATCGTGTCGGCGCTGGACGACGTGAAGATGGCCGAACTGGCCGCCACTGCCAAGGATGTCGGCCTTGATGTGCTAGTGGAAGTGCACGATGGCGATGAGCTGGAGCGCGCCTTGAAAACCCTCGACACGCCGCTGGTTGGGGTGAACAACCGTAACCTGCACACCTTTGAGGTGAGCCTGGAAACCACCCTCGACCTGCTGCCGCGCATTCCGCGTGATCGCTTGGCGATTACCGAGAGCGGTATTCTCAACCGAGCGGACGTGGAACTGATGGCGATCAACGAGGTTTACTCGTTCCTGGTCGGCGAGGCGTTCATGCGAGCGGAGCAGCCTGGCCTGGAATTGCAGCGGTTGTTCTTCCCAGAACAGGTGAAGAAAACTGTACAGCCATTGGACTGATCAAACGAAGCCGGCGTTCTTGCCGGCTTTTTTGTATGCCTGTAATGGCCCTTTCGCGGGTAAACCCGCTCCCACAGGATGTTCACCGCCTGTAGGACCTGTGATATCCCCGTGGGAGCGGGTTTACCCGCGAAAGGGCCATCAACAACAATATCAAAGGTGGATCAATGAGCGATCAACCCCTGGCCTTGACCGTCGAACAAGGCCTGCACGCCGAACAGGAACTGCTGGCCGCCGTCTGCCGTGGCGAACGCGAGAGTGGCGTGCTGTTCTGGCGGCCGACCGATCACGCTCTGGTCATGCCTCGACGCATGAGCCGGCTGGACAACTTCGAGGCCGCCTGCGCGGAGCTGGCAATTGCCGGCTGGCCGGTACTGTTGCGTGAAACGGGTGGTGAGCCGGTGCCGCAGTCGCATTCGACGGTAAACGTTGCACTGGTCTACGCCGCCCCGCGCAGTGAAGGCGACCACGGTCGCATCGAAAATGCCTACGAGCGCCTGTGCCTGCCGCTGTGCGATGTGCTGCGCGAGTGGGGCGGGGTAGCATCGGTGGGGGAAATCGACGGGGCCTTCTGCGATGGCCGCTACAACGTCAACCTCAATGGCCGCAAACTGGTGGGCACCGCCCAGCGCTGGCGCCAGGGTTTGGGGGGCAAGCGCCCGGTGGTGCTGGTGCACGGTGCGCTGCTGCTGGACAACGAGCGTGAGTCGATGGTGGCGGCGGTCAACCGCTTCAACGAATGCTGCGAGCTGGAGCAACGCTGCCGCGCCGATGCGCACATTGCCTTGCACGAAGTGGCGCCCGCGGTGCCCTGGTTCGAGCGCCTTTCACAGGCCTACGCCAAGGTGCTGGCCGAGCTGCCCAAGGACTAGCGGGTACCGTAGACCACCATGGTCTTGCCTTTCACCTGTACCAGGCTGCGCTCTTCGAGGTCCTTGAGGACGCGGCCGACCATTTCCCGCGAGCAACCGACGATACGGCCGATTTCCTGCCGGGTAATCTTGATCTGCATGCCATCGGGATGGGTCATGGCGTCGGGTTGCTTGCACAGTTCCAGCAGGCAACGGGCTACTCGACCGGTCACGTCGAAGAATGCCAAGTCGCCGACTTTGCGCGTAGTGTTGCGTAGGCGCTGGGCCATCTGGCTGCCCAGGGCGTAGAGAATTTCTGGGTCCTGGCGCGCCAGTTCGCGAAACTTCTCGTAGCTGATTTCGGCCACTTCGCACTCGGTTTTGGCGCGCACCCAGGCACTGCGCTGCTGTTCGCCCTCGACGGGCTCGAACAGGCCCAGCTCGCCAAAGAAATCGCCATTGTTAAGGTAGGCGATGATCATTTCATGGCCGTCATCGTCCTCGATGAGGATGGTGACCGAACCCTTGATGATGAACGACAGAGTCTCGGCCCGGTCGCCGGCGCAGATGATGTTGCTTTTGGCGGTGTAGCGGCGGCGCTGGCAGTGCACCAGCAACTTGTCGATGTTCTTGATCTTGGCGGGTAGGGCGGAGGCAACCATCACGAAATCCTGTTCGATACGAGGCATAGGCTTTTTTTAGAGGTTGGCTGACGGCAAGCGCCAGTCATTTGGCGCCAGCTTATCAGACACTACGGGATGTTTCGGTATTAAACCGACACGTCTCGTGCTTTTCCCACAGCCGCACAAGGTCTAAGCTGACACCCTTTTCCGAAAATCAGGAGTCCGGGTAGATGAAGGCACGTATCCAGTGGGCCGGTGAAGCAATGTTTCTCGGCGAGTCGGGGAGCGGCCATGTCGTCGTGATGGACGGCCCGCCCGAGGCCGGCGGTCGCAACCTGGGTGTGCGCCCGATGGAAATGCTGTTGCTGGGCCTGGGTGGTTGCAGCAGTTTTGACGTGGTGAGCATTCTGAAAAAGTCGCGCCAGGCGGTGGAAAGCTGCGAGGCGTTCCTGGAGGCGGAACGCGCCAGCGAAGACCCGAAGGTGTTCACCAAGATTCACATGAACTTCGTGGTGAAAGGGCGTGGGCTGAAAGAAGCGCAGGTCAAGCGGGCGGTGGAGCTGTCGGCAGAGAAGTACTGCTCGGCTTCGATCATGCTCGAGCGTGCCGGGGTTGAGATTACCCATGGCTACGAGATTGTAGAACTGGGTTAAAGCTGAGATTTTGGGGCCGCTTCGCGGCCCATCGCGACACAAGGCCGCTCCTACAGGGGAACGCGTACTTCCTGTAGGAGCGGCCCCGACACTATCAGCTCCGAAGCGCGGGCAGTGCAGCTTGCACCCACCCCGGCAACCACCTTCGCATCACTTGGCTCAACCGCTCCCGCCGCTTCTGGTAAACCAGCCCCAGCCAGATAACCCCCAGCCCGATCAAGGTCACCACCACCGGGAACAGCAGCGACTCGGCAAACACCTCGTACGACAGGTACCCCAGGTAAGCCGCCACCCCCAGCGCACCAAACACCATGAACACCGGCCGGCGCAGCAGCACCGCCATGCCCATCAGCACAATGTTGATCAGGCAGTACAGGGCCTTGCCCAACTCACTGCCACTGTCCACCAGTGTCAGTCCGCCCCAGAATGCCGCCAGCCCGGCCAGGTAGCCCCAGCGGGCGTAGTCCTCACGCGTGCGGCCGTCTATCACCAGGAACACCACCAGCAAGGCCAACCCGAACCACAGCGAAACCTCCCGGCGCTGCTCCCAGCTGAACGGCGAGCCGAAGAACCACTCGCTCAGGTCCATCGACATGAACCACAAGGCCACGGCTATCGGCATGACCACAAACGGGTAGGGGATCAGCCGCAACATCAGCAACCCGGCCAGCACCGTGGCCGCTTCCATCGCCAGCCAGCCGCCTTGCACGTAGGTGTAGTACTGGTGGTAGTTGGCCTGGGCGTCGTCCAGTGGCCACCAGCCTGCCAGGCGTTCGATGGCGAACACTGCCAGCGGCACGATGCTGACCGCCACTGCTGCCAGTACCCCGGCAGCTACCGGTTGGGCGCGGCGCTGCAGGTTGAGGGCGAACAGGGTGATCAGCAGGATGTAGAGGGTGGCGATGATCAACAGCGCGCCATCACCGATGCTCATCCAGGCCTCGGTGAGCAACCAGCCCATGGCCGCCATGATCAACATGGCGCCAAAGTAGAAGGCAACATGGGCCAGCTGAAAACTGCCACGTGGTGCCGGTTGCTGGCGCAGGAATGCCAACAAGGTCTGGTCCTGGCCCGGTTGGAGAATGCCAGCGTGTACTGCGCGTGCCAGGTCCTTGGCGTCGAAACGGTCCGTCATGGTGATGCCTTCAGATGCGGTAGGTGCTCTTGGTCATGACCTTGGCCAGCAAGCTCATGCCAAAACGGACCGGAGCCGGGAAGCGATAACCACCGGCTTCCAGTGCAGACTCGGCGTGCTGCTCTTCGTCGATGCGCATCTGCTCGAGAATGGCCCGGGATTTTTCATCTTCGTGCGGGATCTGCTCCAGGTGCTCGTCGAGGTGCTTGCACACTTGATGCTCGGTAGCGGCGACGAAGCCCAGGCTGACCTTGTCGCTGACCAGCCCGGCGAGTGCGCCGATGCCGAACGACATGCCATAGAAAAGAGGGTTGAGCACACTCGGGTGGCTGTTCAGCTGGCGAATCCGCTGTTCGCACCAGGCCAGGTGGTCGATTTCTTCCTCGGCGGCATGCTCCATGGCCTTGCGCACTTCGGGCAGCTTGGCGGTCAGTGCCTGGCCCTGGTACAGCGCTTGGGCGCAGACTTCACCGGTGTGGTTGATGCGCATGAGCCCGGCAATGTGGCGGGATTGTTGCTCGTCCAGGTCGGCGTCTGGCTGGATGATGGCCGGCGATGGGCGGGCGGGTTGGCCGCTGAAGGGCAGCAAGGTGCGCATGGCGGTATCGGCCTGCAGCAACAAGCGGTCGAGCGGCGAGTAGTGACGTTCGGTAGCCATCGGGCACCTCCGCAAGAATGTGCCCGACAGTTTACCGCAATAGCAGCGGGGTCGCTTGCCGTGGATCAGCCCGGTGGCCAGTTCATCTGGCGCTGGCCAAGCACGTGCATATGGATGTGGTAGACCGTCTGGCCGCCTTTCGGGTTGCAGTTCATGACCACGCGGAAGCCCTCTTCGCAGCCTTGCTCGACCGCTAGGCGTTGGGCAGTGAAGAGGATGTGGCCAGCCAGGGCCTTGTCTTCTTCGGTCAGGTCATTGAGCGTACGAATGTGCTTTTTCGGGATGACCAGAAAATGTACCGGTGCCGCGGGTGCAATGTCCTTGAAGGCCAGGATCTGGTCGTCTTCGTAGATGATATCCGCCGGGATTTCCCGGTTGATGATTTTGAGGAATAGATCGTCCACAGCACTTGCTCCATGGTGAGGGTCGGGCCGAGTGTACTCAGCCGGGCGCCGCTCGCCCAGTGGCTATTCCATGCCGACCGGGCAATAGCGGCGGTGGATGGCCCCGGCCAGCTTGCGCACCAACCAGCGTGGCAGCAGGCGCGGGGCGAATGCCAGCCAGCGGTTGCGCCGGCCGGGCATGATCAGCGCGCGGTTCTTGTCCAGTGCGCGGACGGTGTACAGCGCTACTTCCTCGGGGCTGAGGCAGCGCGGTTTGCCGTCGAGCCGCGCAATGCGCCGGCGCGCGGAACGCACTGGGCCGGGGCACAGTACCGAGACCTTGATGCCGGTGCGCTTGAGCTCTTCGCGAAGCGCCTGGGAAAAACTCAGTACATACGCCTTGCTGGCGGCATAGGCTGCCATCCACGGGCCGGGTGCCATCCCGGCCAGGCCGGCGACGTTGAGGATCTGCCCGCCGCCCTGCACGGCCATCAGGTTGCCGATGGCGTGGCACAGGCGGCTCAGGGCCAGCACGTTGACCTCCAGCAGGTCTTGCTCGTCGGCCCACTCATGGGCCAGGAACGGCCCGTAGGTGCGTAACCCCGCGCAGTTGACCAGCAGGTCGATACGCCGTTCGCCTTCTTCCAGTTCCAGTACGAAGCCAGACAGGCGCAGCGGCTGGCTGAGGTCGCAGGCGCGGAACAGCACCTCGACCCCGAAGCGCTGGGTAAGCTCGATGGCTACAGGCTCCAGTGTTTCTCGCTGACGTGCTACCAGGATCAGGTTGCGCCCACGCCGTGCCAGCGCTTCCGCCAGGGCCAGGCCCAGGCCGCTGGAAGCACCAGTGATCATGGCGTAACGGGTCATGCAAGGCTCCTGGGGGCTAAAGAGGGCGCCTAGTGTACAGCTTGGCCGGGCAAGGTGTTGCCTTTTGCTACAAGGTGCGGATGCGCAGAACCTGGCAGCGCTCCAAGGCTTCCCGGTACTCCTTTTGGAGCCGTTCGATCAATTCAGTGGTGCTGGGCAGGTCATGGATTTCGCCGACGCCCTGGCCCGCCGACCATACGGTCTTCCAGGCTTTAGCCTCGTCGTCGATCGGCTTGAGCTTGCCTTGCTCGTGGCCGCTCTTGAGGGCATTCATGTCATAGCCGGCCTGCTCCAGGCTCGAACGCAGGAAGCTGGCAGGGATGCCGGACACTGCCGGGGTGTGGATGATGTCGGCGGCATGGGCATCGAGCAGCATCTGCTTGTAGGCATCCTGGGCGTGGCTTTCTGCGGTGGCGATGAAGCGCGTGCCCATGTAGGCCAGATCGGCGCCCAGCAATTGTGCCGCGAGGATTTCGTGGCCGTGGTTGATGCAACCAGCCAGCAGCAGGGTCTTGTCGAAAAACTGACGAATTTCCGCTGCCAGGGCGAACGGGCTCCAGGTGCCGGCGTGGCCACCCGCACCTGCGGCGACGGCGATCAGGCCATCGACACCTGCTTCGGCGGCTTTCTCGGCATGGCGGCGAGTGGTGACATCGTGGAACACCAGGCCGCCGTAGCCATGCACGGCGTCGACCACTTCCTTTACCGCCCCCAGGCTGGTGATGACGATCGGCACGCGATGTTCTACGCACAAGGCCAGGTCGGCCTGCAGGCGTGGGTTGGTCGGGTGCACGATCAGGTTGACGGCATAGGGGGCTGGCGCCTGCAATTGCGTCAGGCCCGCCTCGATCTCCTCCAGCCAGGCCTTGAAACCGGCGCTGTCGCGCTGGTTAAGGGCCGGGAAACTGCCGACCACACCGCTGGCGCAGCAGGCCAGCACCAGTTTGGGGTTGGAGATCAGGAACATCGGCGCCGCGACCACAGGCAGGCGCAAGCGTTGTTCGAGCAAGGCAGGTAACGACATGGCAAGGCTCCTTGAGCGGGTGGCTATGTCAGAACGGTTTGACCACCACCAGAATTACGATACCCAGCAGGAACAGCACGGGCACTTCGTTGAACCAGCGATAGTAGACGTGGCTGCGGGTATTGGTGCCGCTGGCGAAGCGTTTGCGTTGGGCACCGCATACGTGATGGTAGCCGGTCAGCAGGATCACCAGGGTCAGCTTGGCATGCAGCCAGCCTTGGCTCAGCCAGCCGGGGGTGAGGTACAGCATCCAGGCACCGAACACGTAGGTGGCGATCATCGCCGGGTTCATGATGCCGCGGTACAGCTTACGCTCCATGGTGATGAAGCGTTCCTGGCTGATGCTGTCCTGGCTCTGGGCGTGGTAGACGAACAGCCGCGGCAGGTAGAACAGGCCGGCGAACCAGCAGACCACGCTGACGATGTGCAGCGCTTTGATCCATAGGTAAAGCATGGAGGGAGTTCCTTCAGGTATTCACGGTCGTCAGATAGTAGTGGTCAAGCGCCCGAAGGGTCACCCGAAGAGTTGTTACAGGCGCCTTGCGCCCCTATTATCGTGCGCTTTCCAGACGGCTCGTTGATAAGGGGCAAGCGTTATGATCAAGGTCGGTATCGTCGGCGGCACGGGTTACACCGGCGTCGAACTGTTGCGTCTGCTGGCACAGCATCCACAGGCCGAAGTGGCGGTCATCACTTCGCGCTCCGAGGCGGGCGTGGCGGTGGCGGACATGTACCCGAACCTGCGCGGCCATTATGACGGGCTGGCCTTCAGCGTGCCCGACAGCAAGGCCCTGGCTGCTTGCGATGTGGTGTTCTTTGCTACCCCGCATGGTGTTGCCCACGCCCTGGCAGGTGAACTGCTGGCGGCTGGCACGAAGGTGATCGACCTGTCGGCCGACTTCCGCCTGCAGGATGCCGCCGAGTGGGGCAAGTGGTATGGCCAGCCGCACGGTGCGCCAGAACTGCTCAAGGATGCGGTGTACGGCCTGCCTGAAGTCAACCGCGAGAAGATCCGCCAGGCACGCCTGATCGCGGTGCCGGGTTGCTACCCGACCGCAACCCAGTTGGGCTTCCTGCCGCTGCTGGAAGCGGGCCTGGCCGACCCGTCGCGCCTGATCGCTGATTGCAAGTCGGGTGTCAGCGGTGCTGGCCGTGGTGCTGCGGTCGGTTCGCTGTTCTGTGAGGCTGGCGAAAGCATGAAGGCCTACGCAGTGAAAGGTCACCGTCATCTGCCTGAAATCAGCCAGGGCCTGCGCCTGGCTGCTGGCAAGGACATCGGCCTTACCTTCGTGCCGCACCTGACGCCGATGATCCGGGGTATCCACGCCACCCTGTACGCGAATGTTGTCGATACGTCGGTCGACCTCCAGGCGTTATTCGAAAAGCGTTATGCCGACGAGCCGTTCGTCGACGTGATGCCCGCTGGCAGTCACCCGGAAACACGCAGCGTGCGCGGCGCCAACGTCTGCCGCATTGCCGTTCATCGCCCGCAGGGTGGTGACCTGGTGGTGGTGCTGTCGGTAATCGACAACCTGGTCAAGGGGGCCTCTGGCCAGGCGGTACAGAACCTCAACATCCTGTTCGGCCTAGATGAGCGCATGGGCCTGTCCCATGCCGGCTTGCTGCCTTAATCACCCTGCGTTCGAAAAAGGCCCGCGTCGTGCGGGCCTTTTTGCATGTCGCGACTAAAGCCGCACAATTCTTGACCGATTTTCTCGGGAAAGCGGATAATGCGCGTCATCGAGTTTTATGGCGGCTACCGCGCCGGGAGAATCAACATGAGCGTCGAAACCTTCACCCCTACCGGTCTGGAGTTTACCCATGGGGCAGCCCAGAAGGTGAAGAACCTGGTCAATGAGGAAGGTAATGAACGTCTGAAGCTGCGGGTGTTCGTGACCGGTGGCGGTTGCTCGGGCTTCCAGTACGGCTTCACTTTCGATGAAGACGTGGCCGAAGACGACACCATTGTCGAGCGAGAGGGCGTTTCCCTGGTGGTCGACCCGATGAGCTTTCAGTACCTGGCCGGCGCCGAAGTGGACTACCAGGAAGGCCTGGAAGGGTCGCGCTTCGTCATCAAGAACCCGAATGCGGCCACCACCTGTGGTTGCGGGTCGTCGTTCTCGATCTGAGGCCTGGCCAAAACGAAACGCCGCGCAATTGCGCGGCGTTTTGCTTTCTGGCGTAGCGATTATGCCGGGTAGATTGCGCCCAATACCCGCAGGCCCTTGGCTGCAGTGACGCTGGGGCGGTTGGCGGCGATGCCCTCCAGGCAGCAGTGGGCCAGCCAGGCAAAGGCCATGGCCTCGACCCAGTCAGGATCTACGCCATGGGCGCCGGTGCTGGCGACACGGGCCCTGGGTAGCAGCTGGGCGAGGCGGGCCATCAGGGCGCCGTTACGTGCGCCACCCCCGCACACCAACAACGCTTCGGTGCCCTGCTGGGCACTGCCGAGTGAGTCGATGATGCTGCGAGCGGTAAGCTCCAGCAACGTCGCCTGTACATCTTCGTCCTGGTAAGCGGGCAGGTGCGCCAGGTGGCCATCCAGCCAAAGCAGGTTGAACACCTCGCGGCCGGTGCTTTTCGGGCCGCTACCGGCGAAGAATGGGTCGGCGAGCAATGCGTTGAGCAAGCCAGCCTGTACCACCCCCGAGGCCGCCCAGGCACCGTCGGCATCGTAGGCCTGACCGCGCTTGCGTTCGATCCAGGCATCCAGCAGCACGTTACCGGGGCCGCAGTCGAAGCCGTGAACCGGCTTGTCCTGTTCGATCAGGCTCAGGTTGCTGAAGCCGCCCACGTTCAGGATCGCCAGGCGCTGGCCCAGGTGCCCGAACAGGGTTTCGTGAAACGCCGGTACCAGCGGCGCACCTTGGCCACTGGCAGCCACATCACGCCGCCGGAAGTCGGCAACCACGCTGATACCGGTAAGCTCGGCGAGCAGCGCCGGGTTGCCGATCTGCACGGTAAACCCGCGTGCGGGTTCGTGGCGGATGGTCTGACCGTGGCTGCCGATAGCGCGAATGGCACTGGCCTGGAGCCCCTGACGGGCCAGCAACTGGCGGATACCATCGCCCGCCAGGCTGGCCCAGCGGTTTTCTGCCAATGCCGCACGTGCGATCTCGTCAGGGCCACTGCTGCACAGGGCAAGCAGTTCCTGACGCAGGTCACTGGGCATGGGCAGGTAAAGGGTGGCGAGCAGTTCAAGCTGCTCGCTTTGTTCGATCAAGGCGATGTCCAGCCCATCGAGGCTGGTGCCGGACATTACCCCCAGGTAGAGCGCCATGGTTTAGCGCTTGTTCGCTGCGAGCAGAGTGGCCTTTTCCTGATCCATGCGGGCGATCAGCGGCTGACTCTGCTGCAGGAAGCGCTGGCGCTCGTTCTTGGCGATCGGGTCGGCCATTGGTACCTTCTGGCTCAGCGGGTCGACGTGCACACCGTTGACCTGGAACTCGTAGTGCAGGTGCGGCCCGGTGGACAGGCCGGTGGTACCGATGTAGCCAATGATCTGGCCCTGCTTGACCGAACTGCCGGTCTTGATGCCCTTGGCAAAGCCTTGCATATGGCCGTACAGCGTCTTGTAGCGGTTGCCGTGTTGGATGATCACGGTATTGCCGTAGCCACCACGGCGCCCGGCCAGTTCGATGCGGCCGTCACCGGCAGCCTTGATCGGCGTACCGCGCGGGGCAGCGTAGTCTACGCCTTTGTGGGCGCGAATCTTGTTCAGGATTGGGTGCTTGCGGCCAGCGGAAAAGCGCGAGCTGATGCGAGCGAAGTCGACCGGGGTACGGATGAAGGCCTTGCGCAGGCTGTTGCCGTCTGCGGTGTAGTAGGTACTGTTGCCCTGCTTGTTGGTATAACGCACGGCGGTGTAGGTTTTGCCGCGGTTGGTAAAGCGGGCGGACAGGATGTTGCCGGTGCCGACGACCTTGCCGTCCATCACCTTCTGCTCGTAGACCACGTCGAACTCGTCGCCTGGGCGAATATCCTGGGCAAAGTCGATGTCGTAGCCCAATACGCGTGCCATGTCCATGGTCATGCTGTGGGACAGGCCGGCACGCTGGGCCGAGGCCGACAGCGAGCTCTTGATCACACCGTGGGCGTAGGCGGTACGCACAACCGGCTTGCTGATTTCACGGTTGAAGGCATAGCCCTTGGCGGTCTTGGTCAGGCGAATGGTTTCGAGGTTGCTGACCTTACTGTGCAGGCTGGCCAGTTGGCCATCCTTGTCGAGTTCGAACTGCAGCACTTGACCGTGCTTGAGCTGGCTGAACTGCTTGGCCTGCTTGTTACTTGCCAGCACGTCATGCACGGCATTGGCCGGCAGCCCAACCTTGGCGAACAGCGTGGACAGAGTATCGCCACGGGCCACGGTAACCTCGCGGTGGCCAGGTTCCTTGGCGGCTTCTGCGACGGGTTCGGCGGTGGGGGTTTGCTGTTCGGCCTTCTGGGTTTCGGGGGCAGCGTCTTCGATCTGGGCGAAAGGCGAGCCTTGCTCTCCTTCTGCCTGCACCAGCGGCGCTGCGCGGGATTCGTCTTTCAGTTGCTCGGCAGGGCTTTCCAGCTCGAGGTTGAGGGTGGTTTTCTTGGCTTCCACTTCGCTGGAGGGAAATACCAGCAAAGCCAGGCTGAGCAGGGCGGCGATGCCGCTGGCGGCCAACAGATGGCTCTTCGGATAAAGCGGGGGCGCTTTAGGCGGTTCGTTGGTCATGGGCAAGGTGACTTTGAAAAAGGTGAAATGGAAAAGATGAATGACATGATGAAGATGAAATAACTGTATAAAATATAACCAAATCCATTTTCACGCAAGGGCGCGTAGACGCCGCAAACCTGTGTCCGGGTCACATTCCTTTGCGAAACTTGTAATTGACGGCCGATCTTGTATGGTTGGCTCCCCCTGAATCTGAGCCTTGCGGGTTTGTCTATGAAGTCGGTTGAAGAGCAGCTGGCGCTTATCAAGCGCGGTGCGGAAGAAGTACTGGTCGAGTCGGAACTGGTGGAGAAGCTCAAGCGCGGCCAGCCTCTGCGCATCAAGGCCGGCTTCGATCCGACCGCACCTGACCTGCACCTTGGCCATACGGTGCTGATCAACAAGCTGCGCCAGTTCCAAGAACTGGGTCATCAGGTCATCTTCCTTATAGGTGACTTCACCGGCATGATCGGCGACCCCAGCGGCAAGAGTGCCACGCGCCCGCCGCTGACTCGCGAGCAGGTGCTGGACAATGCCGAGACCTACAAGCAGCAGGTGTTCAAGATCCTCGACCCGGCCAAGACCGAGGTCGCGTTCAACTCCACCTGGATGGACAAGCTGACCCCAGCCGACTTCATTCGCCTTGCGTCGCAATATACCGTTGCGCGCATGCTCGAGCGCGATGACTTCGACAAGCGTTACACCACCAACCAGCCGATTGCCATCCACGAGTTCCTCTACCCGCTGGTGCAAGGCTACGACTCGGTGGCGCTGAAGGCGGACGTCGAGCTGGGTGGCACCGACCAGAAGTTCAACCTGTTGATGGGGCGCGAACTGCAGCGCGCCTATGGCCAGGAAGCGCAGAACATCGTCACCATGCCGCTGCTCGAGGGGCTTGATGGCGTGAAGAAGATGTCGAAGTCGCTGGGTAACTATGTAGGTATCCAGGAAGCGCCGGGGGTTATGTACGGCAAGCTGGTATCGATTCCCGATACCCTGATGTGGCGCTACTTCGAGCTGCTGAGCTTCCGTTCGATGGAGGAGATCGAGCAGTTCCGCGCCGACGTCGCCAAGGGTGCCAACCCGCGGGACATCAAGATCAAGCTGGCAGAAGAGATCGTTGCGCGCTTCCATGGTGAAGAGGCTGCCGCCAATGCTCACCGTGCTGCGGGTAACCGCATGAAGGAAGGCGAGCTGCCGGAAGACCTGCCGGAGATCGAAGTGGCTGCGTCGGAAGACCTGCCGATCGCTGCCGTGCTGAACCGGGCTGGCCTGGTTAAGAACTCGGCACAGGCGCGTGACTTGCTGAATGGCGGTGCGGTGAAGGTTGATGGTGCGGTGGTCGACAAGGACTTCATGTTTGTCCTCGGTGCTACTCACGTGTGCCAGGCGGGGAAGAAGTCGTTTGGCCGGGTTACCCTTAAGGCCGAGTGATCGTCTGGTGGTGTAGCTATATAGAAGCGGGGAGGCCGGTAGGCCTCCCCGGTTTGTTTTTCAGCGATATGAAGGTTTCTTGAAATTAAAGGTTGACGGGGTTTCGAATCCCCTTATAATGCGCCCCACTTCCAGCGACATCGGAACGACAAACTCCTTGAGATTCAATGAGTTAAGTAGTTAAGGTGGTGTTGGAAGGGCTACGATCGAATGATCGCAAGCGGTTGAAATGGTGGTTGACAGCGCTTCTTGGTGCTGTATGATTCGCCTCCCGCTACGAGAGATCGC
>NZ_QJRC01000070.1 GCF_013393325.1 Pseudomonas hunanensis | reverse complement strand
CTGAATCGCCCCTGGTTTCGTAGACACCTCCAAGCCTCATAATGAGGCCCAAATAGGAGGTGTCATGAGTCGTCAGCGTTACCCCGAAGAATTCAAAATCGAAGCGGTCAAGCAAGTGACCGAGAAAGGCAAGACTGTCGCCGATGTTGCCCAGCGCCTGGGCATGTCTGTTCACAGCCTCTACGCCTGGATCAAGCTCTACAGCAAACCCCAAGAGCAGCGTCAGCAAGACGATGAGCAGCAAGCCGAACTGCGCAAGCTTCGCGCAGAACTCAAGCGCGTGACTGAAGAGCGAGACATCTTAAAAAAGGCCGCCGCGTACTTTGCCAAGGAGTGCAACTGAAGTACGCCTTCATCAAGAAGCACTCGACGGATCACCCGGTGCGGCGCCTATGCCAAACCCTAAAGGTGCATCCCAGCGGCTACTACGCCTGGCTGACCGAGCCTCAATCTGCCCGAGCAAAAGAAGATCATCGTCTGCTTGGCTTGATCAAACATGCTTGGCTCGAAAGCGGAGGTGTGTACGGCTACCGCAAAATTCATGATGACCTGCGTGAGCTGGGAGAGACATGCGGGCGCAATCGAGTCGGACGCTTGATGCAGGCAGAGGGGTTGCGTTCGCAAACGGGCTATCGGCGGCGTCCAGGGTTTTACGGTGGAAAGCCAACAGTGGCCTCTCCCAACCATCTCGCGCGGCAGTTCAAAGTCAGTGAGCCGAATAAGGTCTGGGTAACCGATATCACTTACATCCGCACCTATGAAGGATGGCTGTACCTAGCGGTAGTCCTGGATCTGTTTTCCCGCCAAGTGATTGGCTGGTCAATGAAGCCCCGCATGTGCAGCGACCTGGCGCTTGACGCGATGTTGATGGCCGTGTGGCGCCGCAAACCACGGCAGCAAGTGATGATCCATTCAGACCAAGGCAGTCAATTCAGTAGCTCAGACTGGCAAAGCTTCTTGAAGGCCAACAATATAATCAGCAGCATGAGTCGGCGGGGAAATTGCCACGACAATGCCGTAGCCGAAAGCTTTTTCCAGCTTTTGAAGCGGGAGCGAATCCGACGAAAAATCTACGCAACACGTGACGAAGCCCGAAGTGATATTTTCGATTACATTGAAATGTTTTATAACCCAAGGCGCAGACACAGCAGTGCTATGCAGCTGTCGCCAGTAGAGTATGAGAAACGCTATTTTCTGAGCTTGGAGAGTGTCTAGGAAACCAGGGGCGATTCAGACATATCTGTGGTCACGTCTCCAGTAAGGGAAACCAAGCGACTCAATGTCTTCTTTTACACAATCTATGCAAATTCCAGCTAGCTGACATTCTGTCTCAAATCTCGTATAGCAATCCTTATAAATTTTTCTGGTATAGCTGCGTTGGTCGAAATCCGGAAAGACACCTACCTGCGAATAACTCGTGTGTTCATGCAGCAGACGATTGAATCCGTAGGTATCAGACATGCCTAGCAGATCAGCAATAATCCCGATTGACTGTCCTCGCATGTAGTACCTGGATATTTCCTTGAGCTTGATCGACTCGGGTGAGCGTGGAGCCAGGTAGAAATGCCTTTCGATAAAGGAACGCAGAGACTCGTGCGGTTGGATGGCGAGCAGCAAGGAGGAGTACCTAGGATTTCAAGGCAGCGGAGGGGCAGCAGAGCGGGATCTGCGCTTGGAGCCCACAGAGGCTCCAAGCGAGACAGACTTTAATATTCAGAGACAGACTTTAATATTTACGATCATTTGAAACGATTACTTAGCGTTATTTACTCGACAGTAACCGACTTGGCCAGGTTACGCGGCTGGTCAACGTCAGTACCCTTGAGCACGGCTACGTAGTACGACAGCAACTGCAGTGGAATGGTGTACAGGATCGGCGCCAGCGCGTCAGCGATGTGCGGCACCTTGATCACGTGGGTGCCTTCGCCATTGGTCATGCCCGCCTGCTCGTCGGCGAACACAACCAACTCACCACCGCGAGCACGCACTTCCTGCAGGTTGGACTTCAGCTTCTCCAGCAGTTCGTTGTTCGGCGCGACGGTAACCACCGGCATGTCATTGTCCACCAGTGCCAATGGGCCGTGCTTCAACTCACCCGCCGGGTAGGCTTCGGCGTGGATATAGGAGATTTCCTTGAGTTTGAGCGCACCTTCCATTGCCACCGGGTACTGCGCACCACGGCCGAGGAACAGGGTGTGGTGCTTGTCGGCGAACAGCTCGGCGATTTTCTCGACGGTGGCATCCATGGCCAGGGCTTCGCCCAGGCGGGTCGGCAGGCGACGCAATTCTTCAACCAGCTCGGCTTCGACACCCTCTTCCAGGGTACCGCGCACCTGGCCAAGGGCCAGGGTCAACAGCATTAGCGACACCAGCTGGGTAGTGAAGGCTTTGGTAGAGGCCACGCCGATTTCAGGGCCGGCCAAGGTCAGCAGGGTCAGGTCCGACTCACGCACCAACGAGCTGATGCCCACGTTGCAGATCGCCAGGCTGCCGAGGAAACCCAGCTCCTTGGCGTTGCGCAGCGCGGCCAGGGTGTCGGCGGTTTCACCGGATTGCGAGATGGAGACGAACAAAGTATCCGGCTGCACCACCACCTTGCGGTAACGGAATTCGCTGGCCACTTCCACTTGGCACGGGATGCCAGCCAGGCTTTCCAGCCAGTAACGGGCGACCATACCCGCGTGGTAGCTGGTGCCACAGGCGACGATCTGCACGTTGCGCACTTTGGCGAACAGTTCGGCAGCCTTCGGGCCGAAAGCCTGGACTAGCACGTTGTCCTTGCCCAGACGGCCTTCCAGGGTGCGCTGAACAACGCTTGGCTGCTCGTGGATTTCCTTGAGCATGAAGTGGCGATAGTTGCCCTTGTCGGCAGCTTCGGCGCCTTCATGGTACTGCACGGTTTCGCGCTGGACCTTGTTGCCTTGCTGGTCCCAGATGGTGACCTGATCACGGCGGATTTCAGCGATGTCGCCTTCTTCCAGGTACATGAAGCGGTCGGTGACCTGACGCAGCGCCAACTGGTCGGACGCCAGGAAGTTTTCACCCAGGCCCAGACCGATAACCAGCGGGCTGCCGCTGCGTGCAGCTACCAGGCGGTCAGGCTGCTTGGCGCTGATCAGCGCCAGGCCATAGGCACCATGCAGGCGCTTCACCGCTGCTTTCAGCGCGTCGGCCAGGTCCGGAATGCTCTTAAGGGTGTGGTGGATCAGGTGAACGATGACTTCGGTGTCGGTCTGGGACGTGAAGATGTAGCCCAGGCCTTTCAGCTCTTCACGCAGCTCTTCGTGGTTTTCGATGATGCCATTGTGCACCACAGCCACTTCATCGCCCGAGAAGTGCGGGTGGGCGTTGCCTTCGGTCGGCGCACCATGGGTAGCCCAACGGGTGTGGGCGATACCCAGCTGGCCTGCCAGTGGCTCAGCAGCAACCGCAGCTTCCAGCTCGCTGACCTTGCCAATGCGGCGGCGGCGCTGCAATTCACCGTTCTGGGTGAGAACCGCCAGGCCGGCGCTGTCGTACCCGCGGTACTCAAGACGCTTGAGGCCTTCGATCAGGATGGCTGTGATATTGCGCTCGGCGACGGCACCAACGATTCCACACATGTTTTATTGCTCCTGGCTGATCGCGGCGCAGATCAGGTTGATGCCGCGGGCTTGAATTTGTTCGCGTGCCGCTGCAGGCAGGCGTTCATCTGTAATAAGGGTATGTACGCTGCCCCAGGGCAGCTCGAGGTTAGGGATCTTGCGCCCCACCTTGTCCGACTCGACCATCACGATCACTTCACGGGCAACTTCGGCCATGACCCGACTGAGCCCAAGCAGCTCGTTGAAGGTAGTAGTACCCCGGCCGAGGTCGATGCCGTCGGCACCGATGAACAGCTGGTCGAAATCGTAAGAGCGCAGTACCTGCTCGGCGACTTGGCCCTGGAATGATTCGGAATGCGGGTCCCAGGTGCCACCGGTCATCAGCAGTACCGGCTCGTGTTCGAGGTCGCAAATGGCACGGGCTACATTCAGCGAATTGGTCATTACTACCAAGCCCGGCTGGCGCCCCAGTTCGGGGATCATGGCTGCCGTGGTGCTGCCGCTGTCGATGATGATGCGCGCATGTTCGCGGATTCGCCCGACGGCGGCACGCGCAATGGCCTTCTTATAGGAAGACACAGGCTGGGCCGGCTCACCGAGCAGTTCTTGCGGCACCGGTACCGCGCCGCCGTAGCGGCGCAGCAACAGGCCGTTGGTTTCGAGGGCGGCGAGGTCTTTGCGAATGGTCACTTCCGAAGTTTCGAAACGCTTGGCCAAGGCGTCCACGCTCACCTCGCCCTGCTCGCTGAGCAAAGCCAGGATGTTGTGCCGCCGCTGCGGTGTGTTTCGTTTCGACATGAGCTCTTAAGTTTCGTTTCGAAAGATAATGGTTGCAATCAAAACCTAAGACGCTCGTCTCGTCAAGCAGTAGCTGCCCTGTGGATAATTTCTTCTGCTTTTGGCAGGGTCCCTGTAGGAGCGGCCTTGTGTCGCGATGGGCTGCAAAGCAGCCCCGGCAATTTCAGGTTCACCTCGAAATCCAAGGGGCCGCGTTGCGGCCCATCGCGACACAAGGCCGCTCCTACAAGGGATTACCAATAGCCCAATAAAAAAGCCGACTTATTCACATAGGTCGGCTTTGGATCGAAACAGCTGTGAATAACTCAGCTCTTCTTGGTTTTCTCCGGGCGCTTCCAACCCGAGATGTTGCGCTGGCGTGCACGGGCCACCGCCAGGTCGCCAGCTTCAACCGTCTGGGTAATGGTCGAACCGGCTGCGGTGGTCGCGCCGGCCTTGATTTCCACAGGCGCCACCAGCGAGTTGTTCGAACCGATGAACACGTCCTCGCCCATCACCGTCTTGAACTTGTTGGCGCCATCGTAGTTGCAGGTGATGGTGCCGGCGCCGATGTTGGTGCGCGCACCGATTTCAGCATCGCCCAGGTAAGTCAGGTGACCGGCCTTGGCGCCTTCACCCAGGTGTGCGTTTTTCAGTTCGACGAAGTTACCCACATGGGCCTTTGCGTCCAGTACGCTGCCCGGGCGCAGGCGGGCGAACGGGCCGGCATCGCTGCCCTCGCCCATCACAGCGCCTTCGAGGTGGCTGTTGGCCTTGACCACCGCGCCTTTGCGCAGCGTGGTGTTCTTGATGACGCAGTTAGGGCCGATCTGAACATCGTCCTCGATGACCACCTTGCCTTCGAGAATCACGTTGATGTCGATGAGCACGTCACGACCAACGGTCACTTCACCCCGTACATCGAAGCGCGCCGGGTCGCGCAGGGTCACGCCCTGGGCCATCAGGCGGCGGCCTTCACGCAGTTGGTAGTGACGCTCCAGCTCGGACAGCTGGCGACGGTCGTTGGCGCCCTGCACTTCCATCGGGTCGTGTGGCTGCTCGGTGGCCACCACCAGGCCGTCAGCCACCGCCATGGCGATGACGTCGGTCAGGTAGTACTCGCCCTGGGCGTTGTTGTTCGACAGGCGGCCCATCCAGTCGGCCAGGCGCGCGGCTGGCAACGCCAGAATACCGGTGTTGCCTTCCTTGATGGCTTTCTGTGCATCGTTGGCGTCCTTGTGCTCAACGATGGCAGTCACCTGGCCTTGCTCGTCACGCACGATACGACCATAGCCGGTCGGGTCTTCGAGCGTGACCGTAAGCAGGCCCAGTTGCTGATCATTGGCTTTGGCCAACAAACGCTGCAGGGTCTCCACTTCGATCAACGGCACATCGCCGTACAGCACCAGCACGGTATCGGCGGTCAGCGCTGGCAAAGCCTGGGCAACAGCATGGCCGGTACCCAGCTGTTTATCCTGCATGACGAAATTCAGGTCGTCAGCGGCCAGGCGCTCGCGAACCAGCTCGGCGCCATGGCCAATGACCACGTGAATACCTTGTGGCTGCAGTTGACGTGCGCTGTGGATAACATGGCCGAGCATGGAGTTGCCGGCTACCGGGTGCAGCACCTTGGGCAGCGCCGAACGCATGCGGGTACCTTGGCCGGCGGCGAGAATAACGATATCGAGTGACATTACTGGCTACCAATCCTGGGCGGTCAGTGAAAGACCGGGGGAGAAAACAGAAAAAGAAAAAGGGTAGCCGAGGCTACCCTTTTACTCAATCGCAATAGAAGTGATCAGCCAAAGGCCAATTACTTGCCTTTGCGCATTTGCTGAACGGTACGCAGCTGGGCTGCGGCCTCGGCCAGACGTGCGGCGGCGGCACCGTAGTCGAAGTCCGCGCCTTTCAGATTCAGGGCGTTCTCGGCAGCCTTGAGGGCTTCCTGAGCTTGCGCTTCATCCAGGTCTGCAGCACGTTGCACGGTATCGGCAAGCACCTTGACCATGTTCGGCTGAACCTCGAGGAAGCCACCAGAGATGTAGAACACCTCTTGGGTGCCACCCTGCTTGGTCAGCGTGATCGGACCAGGCTTGAGATTGGTGATCAGCGGCGCGTGGCCCGGAGCGATACCAAGATCACCCAGGTTACCGTGCGCTACTACCATCTCGACCAGGCCGGAGAAGATCTCTCCTTCCGCGCTGACGATATCGCAATGGACTGTCATAGCCATCTGCTTGCCTCAACCTGATAGCGCCCCTTGCGGGGCGCAGGAATTACAGTTTCTTGGCTTTCTCGATCGCTTCGTCGATGCTGCCGACCATGTAGAACGCTTGTTCTGGCAGGTGGTCGTAGTCACCTTTGAGGATGCCGCTGAAGCCAGCGATGGTGTCTTTCAGGGAAACGTACTTGCCTGGCGAACCGGTGAAGACTTCGGCCACGAAGAACGGCTGCGACAGGAAGCGCTGGATCTTACGAGCGCGGGCTACCAGTTGCTTGTCGTCTTCGGACAGTTCGTCCATACCCAGGATCGCGATGATGTCCTTCAGCTCTTTGTAACGCTGCAGAACATACTGAACGCCACGAGCGGTGTCGTAGTGCTCGTTGCCGATCACGTTCGGGTCCAGCTGGCGCGAAGTCGAGTCCAGTGGGTCGACTGCTGGGTAGATACCCAGGGAGGCGATGTCACGGGACAGAACGACGGTGGCGTCCAAGTGGGCGAAGGTGGTCGCTGGCGACGGGTCGGTCAAGTCGTCCGCAGGTACGTATACGGCCTGTACGGAGGTGATCGAACCTTCCTTGGTGGAGGTGATGCGCTCTTGCAGAACGCCCATCTCTTCAGCCAGGGTCGGCTGGTAACCTACTGCCGAAGGCATACGGCCCAGCAGTGCGGATACTTCAGTACCGGCCAGGGTGTAACGATAGATGTTGTCGACGAACAGCAGAACGTCGTTACCTTCGTCACGGAACTTCTCAGCCATGGTCAGGCCGGTCAGCGCTACGCGCAGACGGTTTCCTGGTGGCTCGTTCATCTGACCGTAGACCAGCGCTACTTTGTCGAGAACGTTGGAGTCCTTCATCTCGTGGTAGAAGTCGTTACCCTCACGAGTACGCTCACCCACACCAGCGAACACGGAGTAACCGCTGTGTTCCATGGCGATGTTACGGATCAGTTCCATCATGTTTACGGTCTTGCCGACACCGGCACCACCGAACAGACCAACTTTACCACCCTTGGCGAACGGGCAAACCAGGTCGATAACCTTGATGCCAGTTTCCAGCAGGTCGTTGCCGCCTGCCTGGTCAGCGAACGAAGGCGCTGGCTGGTGGATACCGCGACGCTCTTCTTCGCCGATCGGGCCGGCTTCGTCGATCGGGTTGCCCAGTACGTCCATGATACGGCCCAGAGTGGCCTTACCAACAGGAACGGAAATGGCAGCGCCGGTGTCGACGACATCCAGACCACGCTTCAGGCCTTCGGTCGAGCCCATCGCAATGGTACGAACCACGCCATCGCCCAGCTGCTGCTGAACTTCCAGGGTGGTTTCCGCGCCTTGTACTTTCAGCGCGTTGTATACACTCGGCACGACGTCACGTGGGAATTCCACGTCGATGACGGCGCCGATGATTTGAACGATACGTCCGCTACTCATAGCTGGATCCTCTGAATATGTGAACCGTTAAACCGCGGCAGCGCCGCCGACGATTTCCGAGATCTCCTGGGTGATCGCAGCCTGACGCGCCTTGTTGTAGATCAACTGAAGCTCTTTGATCAAATCACCGGCGTTGTCTGTGGCGTTCTTCATGGCGATCATCCGGGCCGCTTGTTCAGCAGCGTTGTTCTCGACCACCGCCTGGTACACCTGCGACTCCACGTAACGCACCATCAAGCCGTCCAGCAGCTCTTTTGCGTCGGGTTCGTACAAGTAATCCCAGTGATGCTTGAGATCCTGATCCGGGGTTGCCACCAACGGTACCAATTGCTCGACCGTTGGCTTCTGGGTCATGGTGTTGATGAACTTGTTCGAAACCACCGAGAGGCGATCGATACGGCCGTCGAGGTAGGCGTCCAGCATCACTTTGACGGAGCCGATCAAATCGTTGATCGATGGCTCTTCGCCCAGGTGGCTGATCGCGGCTACGACGTTACCGCCAAAGATGCGGAAGAAAGTCGCACCCTTGCTGCCGATCACGCACAGGTCGATTTCCACGCCCTGTTCGCGGTTTTCGTTCATGTCCTTGACCAGGGCCTTGAACAGGTTGGTATTCAAGCCACCGCACAGACCACGGTCACTGCTCACCACGATATAACCGGCGCGCTTTACAGGGCGCTCGATCATGAACGGGTGACGGTATTCCGGGTTGGCGTTGGCCAGATGACCGATCACCTGGCGGATACGCTCCGCGTAAGGACGGCTAGCAGCCATGCGCAGTTGTGCCCTGCGCATCTTGCTGACCGCCACTTTCTCCATGGCGCTGGTAATTTTTTGCGTGCTTTTGATGCTCGCAATCTTACTGCGAATCTCTTTTGCGCCTGCCATGTATCACCTATCAGGTTAGCAAGCGGGGGCCAGAGCCCCCGCTGCGGCTTACCAGGTCTGGGTGGCCTTGAACTTCTCGATACCGGCTTTCAGGCCTGCGTCGATTTCGTCGTTGAAGTCACCCTTCACGTTGATCTTCGCCATCAGTTCAGCGTGATCACGGTTGAAGAAGGCGATCAGTGCTTGCTCGAAGCTGCCGATCTTGGAGACTTCTACGTCGGTCAGGAAGCCACGCTCAGCGGCGTACAGCGACAGAGCCATGTCCGCGATGGACATCGGCGCGTACTGCTTCTGCTTCATCAGCTCGGTTACGCGCTGACCATGCTCCAGCTGCTTGCGGGTCGCTTCGTCCAGATCGGAAGCGAACTGGGCGAATGCAGCCAGTTCACGGTACTGAGCCAGTGCGGTACGAATACCACCGGACAGCTTCTTGATGATCTTGGTCTGAGCGGCACCACCTACACGGGATACCGAAACACCGGCGTTCACTGCAGGGCGGATGCCCGAGTTGAACATGGCCGATTCCAGGAAGATCTGACCGTCGGTGATGGAAATCACGTTGGTCGGAACGAACGCGGAAACGTCGCCAGCCTGGGTTTCGATGATCGGCAGAGCGGTCAGGGAACCGGTTTTGCCAGTCACAGCGCCGTTGGTGAACTTCTCGACGTATTCTTCCGAAACGCGCGATGCACGCTCCAGCAGACGGGAGTGGAGATAGAACACGTCGCCTGGGTACGCTTCACGTCCTGGTGGACGGCGCAGCAGCAGGGAGATCTGACGGTAGGCAACGGCCTGCTTGGACAGGTCATCGTAAACGATCAGGGCGTCTTCACCGCGGTCACGGAAGAACTCGCCCATGGTGCAACCGGCGTATGGCGCCAGGAATTGCAGTGCGGCGGATTCCGAAGCACTGGCAACTACCACGATGGTGTTGGCCAGGGCGCCGTTTTCTTCCAGCTTGCGAACGATGTTGGCAACGGTGGAACGCTTCTGGCCGACAGCAACATAAACACAGAAAATACCGGAGTCTTTCTGGTTGATGATGGCGTCGATGGCCATGGCGGTCTTGCCGATCTGACGGTCGCCAATGATCAGCTCACGCTGGCCACGGCCGACTGGGATCATGGCGTCGACGGATTTGTAGCCAGTCTGTACAGGCTGGTCTACCGACTTACGCCAGATCACGCCTGGAGCAACTTTTTCGACCGCGTCGGTCTGGGTGTTGCCCAGAGGACCTTTGCCGTCGATCGGGTTGCCCAGTGCGTCGACGACGCGACCCAGCAGTTCCTTACCAACCGGAACTTCCAGGATGCGGCCGGTGCACTTGGCGCTCATGCCTTCGGCGAGGGTGTCGTATGCACCCAGGATCACTGCACCTACGGAGTCTTGCTCCAGGTTCAGGGCCATGCCGTAGACGCCGCCCGGGAACTCGATCATTTCGCCGTACATGACGTCGGCCAGACCGTGGATCCGCACGATACCGTCGGAAACCGAAACAACGGTACCTTCGTTACGGGCTTGGGAGCTCACATCGAGGTTGTCGATGCGGCCCTTGATGATTTCACTAATTTCGGAAGGATTGAGTTGCTGCATTGCTCTGCTGCCCCTTCAAACTCAAGATTTCAATGCTTCGGCCAGTTTCGCGATCTTGCCGCGAACAGAGCCATCGATTACCAGGTCACCAGCGCGGATGACGACGCCGCCAATCAGGCTGGCATCCTCCGACGCGTGCAGGCGCACTTCCTGGCCTAACCGTGCACTGAGAACCTTGGCGAGTTTGTCTTGCTGTTCTTGGTTCAACGCGAAGGCACTGGTGACTTCCACGTCCACGGATTTCTCTTGCTCGGCCTTGTACAGGTCGAACAGAGCGGCAATCTCCGGCAGAAGCAGGAGACGGTCGTTTTCCGCGGCAACATGAATGAAATTCTGTGCCTGTGCATTGAACTTGTCACCGCACACGTCAATGAACGTGGCGGCCTTTTCTGCGCTCGTCAGTCGCGGGGCCTTGAGCAGGCGCTGCATGGTGTCGTCTTGCGACACCGCAGCAGCCAGGCCGAGCATGGCTGACCAATTGGCCAGTTGCTGATGGGCCTGGGCATGCTCAAAGGCAGCCTTAGCGTAAGGTCGGGCCAACGTGGTCAGTTCTGCCATGATCGCCCTCGCTTAAATTTCAGCGGCCAGTTTGTTAACCAGCTCCGCATGCGCGTTTTGATCGATTGTGGCGCCAAGGATCTTTTCAGCACCACCAACAGCCAGAGCACCCACTTGGGCACGCAGGGCGTCTTTAGCGCTGTTCAGTTCCTGTTCGATCTCGGCCAGAGCCTGAGCCTTCACACGGTCAGCTTCGACGCGGGCCTGGTCACGGGCTTCCTCGACAAGCTGAGCAGCGCGCTTCTTGCTTTGCTCAATGATTTCGGCTGCCTGTGCTTTAGCTTCACGCAGTTGCTGACCCGCTTTCTCTTGGGCCAGCTCCAGGTCGCGAGCTGCGCGGTTGGCAGCGTCCAAGCCGTCGGCAATCTTCTTTTGGCGCTCTTGCAGGGCAGTGATGACCGGAGGCCATACATACTTCATGCAGAAGAGTACAAAAATCAGAAAAGCAACGGATTGGCCAATCAGGGTTGCATTAATGTTCACGCCAACACCTCGCTCGGTCTTTATTCATACAGCCATCAACTCGTGGTGACGAGTGATTAGCCGGCGATCTGACCAACGAACGGATTCGCGAAGGTGAAGAACAGAGCGATACCAACACCGATCATGGTTACGGCGTCGAGCAGACCGGCAACGATGAACATTTTGACCTGCAGCATCGGAACCATTTCTGGCTGACGAGCAGCGCCTTCCAGGAATTTGCCGCCCAGCAGGCCGAAACCAATGGCGGTACCCAGAGCACCCAGGCCGATCAGCAGAGCAACAGCGATAGCGGTCAGACCAACTACAGTTTCCATCTTTCCTCCCGACTTTTACGTCGTATTGGTTAGGTTTTTAGTTTGAAGCGGTAAAACAAATCGTTTGGTACAGCATGCCCTTGCGGACTTTTTAAGCCCTCCCCCCGAACAGGCGGGGAAGGCTATCAGACACGCCAGGCGGTCTTAATGGTTATCTTCGTGGGCCATCGACAGGTAGACGATGGTCAGCATCATGAAGATGAAAGCTTGCAGGGTGATGATCAGGATGTGGAACACAGCCCACGCCCATTGCAGCACCACACCCAGGCCGCTGAGCCACAGCAGGCCGGAGCCGAACATTACAGCGATCAGGATGAACACCAGCTCGCCGGCATACATGTTGCCGAACAGACGCAGTGCCAGCGAGATCGGCTTGGCGATCAGGGTGACGAATTCCAGCAGGAAGTTGACCGGAATCAGCAGGATCTGCACGAAGATGTTCTTGCTGCCGAACGGGTGCAGGGTCAGCTCACCGATGAAGCCGCCCAGGCCCTTGACCTTGATGCTGTAGAAGATGATCAGGGCGAACACGCAGAAGGCCATGGCCAGGGTCGCGTTCGGGTCGGTGGTCGACACGGCGCGGAACGGAATGTGCGGGTCACCGGAGATCAGGATGGCCAGCTGAGGAATCCAGTCGACCGGTACCAGGTCGACGGCGTTCATCAGGAATACCCAGACGAAAATGGTCAGCGCCAGCGGTGCAATCACCGGGCTACGGCCGTGGAAGGAGTCCTTCACGCTGCCGTTGACGAAGTCCACCATCACTTCAACGAAGTTCTGCAGGCCGCCAGGCTGGCCGGAAGTCGCCTTCTTGGCCGCCATGCGGAAGATGAACAGGAAGATCAGACCCAGCGCGACGGACCAACCCAGGGTGTCCAGGTGGAACGCCCAGAAGCCCATTGCCTTGGCTTCTGCAGCCGAATGGGCGAAGCCCCAGCTGCCGTCTGGTAGTTGACCGTAGGTCAGGTTCTGCAAGTGGTGCTGGATATAGCCCGAAGCGGTTTCTGCTGCCATGGTTGCCTCAAACGCCCTAAGGTCTCGAAAGTCTTTTATTCATCAGCAGGGGCGCGAACCAGCTGACCAAAAGGGTCAACACGAAGACGCCGAATACTGCTAACGGCGCCAGTGGCTTCACTCCTGCGAAGGTCAGTGCAAAAAGCACTGCCGTCAAAATCATCTTGCCTGCCTCGCCAGCGTAAAACGACTTGACGATGGCTTGTGCCGCCCGAGCCCCGCTGAAGCGAAAAGCCTTCCAGGCGAAATACACATTGGGCAGCCAGGCAATCAAACCTCCGCAAAGGCCTGAATATCCACTGACCGCCCCTTTCCACTGCCACAACACCAAGGTTGCCAGCAGCAGTACGACGAATTGAGCCAGCAGTACCGGAAAAACCGCCCAGCGATGGAAAGGCAGGCGGTTTGGCGTGCGGATTTCCATCACAACTGCTCCTCGGAAGTCGACCAACAAGTCAGTTATGACTTGGCATAATTTGTGCCGACAAAATGCGCGCAGAGTATAGGGGTGGATTAACCCCTATTCAACTCTTCGGTAGTGATTTCCGACTGCGCGCTACAACAGCAATTGTTTCAGCGGATGTGAGAAAGCACGCCTTGCAACTCGTCAAGCGAGTTGTAGCGAATAACCAATTGGCCTTTTCCCTTGTTGCCATGACGGATCTGCACGGCGGAGCCCAGGCGCTCTGCGAGCCGCTGTTCAAGGCGTGCGATATCCGGATCAGGTTTGCTCTGTTCGACCGGATCAGGTTTGTCGCTGAGCCATTGGCGAACCAATGCCTCGGTTTGGCGCACGGTGAGGCCACGTGCGACAACATGACGCGCCCCCTCCTCCTGACGGCTTTCGTCCAGACCGAGCAATGCACGGGCATGGCCCATCTCCAGATCGCCATGGGCGAGCATGGTCTTGATCGCTTCGGGCAAGGTAATCAGGCGCAGCAAGTTGGCCACGGTTACCCGCGATTTGCCCACGGCGTCAGCCACCTGTTGCTGGGTGAGCTCGAATTCCTGCTGCAGCCGCTGCAGGGCCATGGCCTCTTCCAGCGGGTTGAGGTCTTCGCGCTGGATGTTCTCGATCAGCGCCATGGCGATGGCGGCTTCGTCCGGCACTTCGCGGACCATGGCCGGGATCGTGTCCAGGCCGGCCTGCTGGGTGGCGCGCCAACGGCGCTCGCCGGCGATGATCTCGTAACGGTTGTCGCCGATCGGGCGGACCACGATCGGCTGCATCACGCCATGAGTGCGAATCGAGTGCGCAAGCTCTTCCAGCGCCTCCGGGTCCATGTCCCGGCGTGGCTGGTACTTGCCACGCTGGATCAACTCGACCGGCAGGTGTTGCAGTTCTTTCTGGTCGATCTTCACAGCCTGCTCTTCGAGCGCGCTGACGGAAGGACCACTGAGCAGTGCATCCAACCCACGTCCGAGACCCCGTTTCTTGACGGCCATACGGATTCCTTAAGTTGTTTGTGCAGTGCGTGATTGACGGCGTTGACGGCGAACCAGTTCCCCAGCAAGGGCCAGATATGCCAGCGCGCCGCGCGATTGCTTGTCGTAAGCCAAGGCCGGCATGCCGAAGCTGGGGGCCTCGGCCAGGCGAATGTTGCGCGGAATGACCGTGTCGTACAGCTGCGGGCCAAAATGCTCTTTCAGCTGCGCCGAAACATCGTTGTTCAGGCTAAGGCGCGGATCGTACATGGTCCGCAGCAGGCCCTCGATCTTCAGCTCCGGGTTCAACCGGGCGGCGATGCGCTTGATGTTATCCACAAGGTCGCTGAGACCTTCCAGTGCGTAGTACTCGCACTGCATGGGGATAATCACGCCATCGGACGCGACCAGGGCGTTGAGCGTGAGCATCGACAGCGACGGCGGGCAGTCGATGAGGATGTAGTCATAGTTCTCACGGATGGGTGCCAGGGCGTTGCGCAGGCGGCTCTCCTTGACCTGCATTTCCAGCAGCACCACTTCGGCGGCGGTCAGGTCGCGGTTGGCCGGCAGCAGCTGGAAGCCTCCGTGTTCGGAGTAATGCATGGCCTGGGCCAGATCGCATTCCCCGATGAGCAGGTCGTAGACCGAGTGCTCGAGCTCGTGCTTGTCCACGCCGCTGCCCATGGTGGCGTTGCCTTGCGGATCGAGGTCGATCAGCAGCACACGACGCTTGGTCGCGGCCAGCGAGGCGGCGAGATTGATACAGGTGGTGGTCTTGCCTACACCACCTTTCTGGTTCGCGATTGCGAATACCTTAGCCATTGATGCGCGTGTTCCCAGTCATGCCTTGCGGCGCAGTATCAGCAGATGGCGCTGGCCCTGGCAACCCGGAACGGTCAGGGCCTGTTCGCTTTCCACTGTGAAGTCTGCGGGCAATGCTACCAGTTCATCGGCAGGATGCAGCCCCTTCATTGCAAGCCATTGCGTCCCGGTGTCGCCCAAGTGGCGGGTCCAGTTGGTGAAGTTCTCCATGCTGCTGAAGGCGCGGGAGATGATTCCGTCGAACGGTTGTGCCGGCTGGAAGGCTTCCACTCGGCTGTGGATAACCGTGAGGTTGTCCAGCTTCAACTCCATTTTCACCTGGGTCAGGAAGCGCGTCTTCTTGCCATTGGCGTCCAGCACGGTCACCCGCTTGTGCGGATGCAGGATAGCCAACGGGATACCAGGCATGCCACCGCCACTGCCGACGTCCAGCCAATTGTCACGCTCGTTGTGGATAAACGACATGACGCTGAGGCTGTCCAGCAGGTGACGCGACACCATCTCATCCGGGTCGCGCACGGCGGTGAGGTTGTAGGCTTTGTTCCATTTGATCAGCAGGGCCAGGTAGCCGAGCAGCTTTTCGTGATGCTCTGCGCTCAGCTCGACTCCGAGCTGCCGTGCACCTGTGGACAACTCTTCAGCGTGTTGCGGGGTGACCAGGGAACTCAAGCGCTTTGCTCCAATTCGCGGCCAGCGCCGCGTTTTTTCAAGTGAATCAGCAACAGGGAAATCGCCGCCGGGGTCACGCCCGGGATGCGCGAAGCCTGGCCCAGGGTTTCTGGGCGGGTCTGACCCAGTTTGCCCTGGATCTCCTTGGACAGGCCGGAAATGGTCGAGTAGTCGATATCCACAGGCAGCCGCGTGTCTTCGCTGGCGCGCAGACGGGCGATCTCATCTTGCTGGCGGTCGATATAGCCAGCGTACTTGGTACGGATTTCGACCTGCTCGGCGACCTGTGGATCGATTGCTTCACCGCCAGTCGCCTCGATCAGGCCAGCGTAGTCGATTTCTGGGCGAGCGAGCAGGTTGAGCAGGCTGTATTCGTGGCTGAGCGGGGTACCGAACTTATCCACAATGGCCTGGCCTTGCTCGGTGTTCGGGCGTACCCAGGTCGACTTCAGGCGCTGTTCCTCACGCTCGATGCCGTCGCGCTTGGCGCAGAAAGCAGCCCAGCGCTGGTCATCGATCAGGCCAAGTTCACGGCCTTTTTCGGTCAAGCGCAAGTCGGCGTTGTCTTCGCGCAGGATCAGGCGGTACTCGGCACGCGAGGTGAACATGCGGTACGGCTCCTGGGTACCCAGGGTAATCAGGTCGTCGACCAGTACACCGATGTACGCCTCGTCGCGGCGCGGGCACCAGCTGTCGCGGCCCTGCGCACGCAGTGCGGCGTTGGTCCCGGCCAGCAGGCCTTGGGCACCGGCTTCTTCGTAACCGGTGGTGCCGTTGATCTGCCCGGCGAAGAACAGGCCGCCGATGACTTTGGTCTCAAGGCTGTACTTCAGGTCACGCGGGTCGAAGTAGTCGTACTCGATGGCATAGCCAGGGCGCACGATGTGGGCGTTTTCCATACCGCGGATCGAACGCACCAGCTCCAGTTGCACGTCGAACGGCAGCGACGTGGAAATACCGTTGGGGTACAGCTCATGGGTGGTCAGGCCTTCCGGCTCGATGAACACCTGGTGGCTGTCCTTGTCGGCGAAGCGGTGAATCTTGTCTTCGATCGATGGGCAATAACGCGGGCCGACACCTTCGATCACACCCGAGTACATCGGCGAACGGTCGAGGTTCGACGCGATGATCTCGTGGGTGCGTGCATTGGTGTGGGTAATCCAGCAGCTCACCTGACGGGGATGCATTTCGGCATTGCCCATGAACGACATCACCGGGATCGGTGTATCGCCTGGCTGCTCGGTCATCACCGAGAAGTCCACCGAGCGGCCGTCGATGCGTGGCGGGGTCCCGGTTTTCAGGCGGCCTACACGCAGCGGCAGTTCACGCATGCGGTGGGCCAAGGCGATCGAGGGTGGATCGCCGGCACGGCCGCCGGAATGGTTTTGCAGACCAATGTGGATAAGGCCGCCGAGGAAGGTACCGGTCGTCAATACCACCGATTCGGCGAAGAAACGCAGACCCATCTGGGTCACCACACCTTTGACCTGGTCCTGCTCGACGATCAGGTCGTCGCAGGACTGCTGGAATATCCACAGGTTCGGCTGGTTTTCAAGGATTTCACGCACCACCGCCTTGTAGATGGCGCGGTCGGCCTGTGCACGGGTGGCGCGTACGGCCGGGCCCTTGCGGTTGTTCAAAACGCGGAACTGGATGCCGCTCTTGTCGGTGGCCAGCGCCATGGCGCCGCCTAGGGCATCGATCTCTTTGACCAGATGGCTTTTGCCAATACCGCCGATGGCGGGGTTGCAGCTCATGTGACCGAGGGTTTCCACGTTATGGGTCAACAGCAGGGTTTTCACACCCATGCGTGCAGACGCAAGCGCAGCCTCGGTACCGGCATGGCCGCCGCCGATGACGATCACTTCAAAACGGGAAGGGAAATCCACCACGCACCTCGTGCCTGTTTTTGCGAATAGAAAAGGTAAGCCGACAAGTATAGGGACTTCACACCCTTTAAAGAAACCGTCTGAGCAAATTTTGACCAGTCTGTGGATGAGTGGCGCACAACAGAAATCAACAAGAAGAAATTTATAAAAGCTTTGTTTTTATGTTTATTCTTATGCACAAGGATATCTGTGGATAAATCCTCGTAGGCTAGGAATGACGCTGTGTAGAGGAAAATTAAACCCTGTGTCTGGAGTGCCATGAGGGCTTTGGATAACGTCATTTAGCCTGTGGATTAAATGACGTTTTACCCACAGACGGTTTTGCCCTCAGAAAAAAAGCCTGCTTATCAACTGAGCTGAAGGCGGGTTTTCCACAGGGCTCCTGAGTACGGTTTTCAGACAGGTCCGCTTGCACTGGTGCTCGGGACACCGGACTACAGTCATCTCCTGCAACGAATTTCAGGCAAAAAAAAGCCGCTCCCGAAGAAGCGGCACTTGGCCTTGCCTGGCTGTGGATTACTTGCCGATGCAGAAGCTGGAGAAAATCCGCCCCAGCAGGTCATCCGAGCTGAATGCCCCGGTAATTTCCCCCAGGGCATGCTGTGCCTGGCGCAAGTCTTCAGCCAGGAGCTCTCCTGCGCCCGCCAAGGTCAATTGGGCACGGCCGTGCTCCAGATGCTCGCTAGCCTGGCGCAAGGCATCCAGGTGGCGCCGGCGGGCACTGAAGCCACTCTCTGCAGTCTGTTCGTAACCCATACAGGCCTTGAGATGGTCGCGCAGCAGTTGCAACCCCGTGTCGTCGCCCTTGGCGCTGAGGGTAATGGTCACATGGCCGTCATCGCACTGCTCCAGCCCTACGTGCTCACCACTCAGATCAGCCTTGTTACGAATCAGCGTGACCTTGGCCGGGTCTGGCCGCTGGTCGAGAAACTCGGGCCACAGCGCGAATGGGTCGCTTGCTTCGGGCGCGGTGGAGTCGACCACCAGCAGCACACGATCAGCCTCGCCAATGGCCTTCAGGGCGCGTTCCACACCGATTTTCTCCACATGGTCATCGGTATCACGCAAACCGGCGGTATCGACCACATGCAGCGGCATACCGTCGATGTGGATATGTTCACGCAGGATGTCCCGGGTGGTGCCGGCGATATCGGTGACGATGGCTGCTTCCCGACCGGCCAGCTGGTTCAGCAAGCTTGATTTTCCAGCATTGGGCCGGCCGGCGATAACCACAGTCATACCGTCACGCAGCAATGCCCCCTGCCCGGCCTCACGCTGCACGGTGGATAACTCGCCGCGCACAGCATCGAGCATCGACAGTACGTGGCCATCGGCGAGAAAGTCGATTTCCTCCTCGGGGAAGTCGATCGCCGCCTCGACGTAGATGCGCAGGGCAATCAAGGCCTCGGTCAGGCTGTGCACACGCTTGGAGAATTCCCCCTGCAGCGAGCGCAGGGCATTGCGCGCCGCCTGGCTGGAACTGGCCTCGATCAGGTCGGCGATGGCTTCTGCCTGAGCCAGGTCGAGCTTGTCGTTGAGGAACGCGCGCTCGCTGAATTCACCCGGCCGGGCGAGCCGGCACCCCACTTGTACACAGCGCTGCAGCAGCATGTCGAGGACCACTGGGCCGCCATGGCCCTGCAGTTCGAGCACGTCCTCACCCGTGAACGAATTCGGCCCAGGGAAGAACAGCGCTATCCCTTCGTCCAGCACAAGCCCGTCATCGTCGCGGAACGGGCCGTAATGGGCATGCCGCGGGGTCAGCGTGCGACCGGTGATCAACTGGCCTGCCTTGCCAGCCAAGGGGCCGGACAGCCTGACAATACCTACACCACCGCGGCCTTGGGCGGTGGCGATGGCGGCGATGGTTTCACGCACAGTGTTCATGCTCGAAAGCCTCTACGACAAATACGACAGATAGCAAAAACGCCCCACTAGGGGGCGTTTTTTATTCACAGGCTAGCGTACTAGCCCGTCAAGCAGCAGCTTTTTTGGTAGCTGCTTCGATACGGCGAGTGATGTACCACTGCTGCGAAATCGACAGGCAGTTGTTCACAACCCAGTACAGCACCAGACCGGCCGGGAACCACAGGAAGAAGAAGGTGAAGATGATCGGCATCATTTTCATCACCTTGGCCTGCATCGGATCCGGCGGCGTCGGGTTAAGGCGCTGCTGGATGAACATGGTGGCGCCCATGATGATCGGCAGGATGAAGAACGGATCCTTGATCGACAGGTCGGTAATCCACAGCATCCACGGAGCCTGGCGCATTTCCACGCTTTCCAGCAGTACCCAGTACAAGGCCAGGAAGACCGGCATCTGTACCAGGATCGGCAGGCAGCCGCCCAGCGGGTTGATCTTCTCTTTCTTGTACAGCTCCATCATCGCCTGGGACATCTTCTGGCGATCGTCACCGAAGCGTTCCTTCAGGGCGGCGAGCTTAGGTGCAACGGCACGCATACGGGCCATGGAGCGGTAGCTGGCAGCCGACAGAGGGAAGAACAGGCCTTTGATCAGCATGGTCAGCACGATGATCGACCAGCCCCAGTTACCCAGGAGGCTGTGGATATGTTGCAGCAGCCAGAAGATCGGTTGGGCGATGAACCACAGGAAGCCGTAGTCGACGGTCAGTTCCAGGCCTGGGGACAACTCTTTCAGCTTGGACTGAATCTTCGGGCCGGCGTACAGCATGGCGCTGGTTTCGACCTTGCCGCCAGCAGGCACGCTGATTACGGGGCCGGTGTAGCCAATGATGTAGTTACCCTGGCTGTCCTTGCGGGTCTGAACAACGTTGTTGTCCGACTTGGCCGGAATCCAGGCGGTGACGAAGTAGTGCTGCAGCCAGGCAACCCAGCCGCCGGACACATTTTCTTTCAAACCACCTTTGTCGATGTCCTTCATCGAGACCTTTTTGTAAGGCTCGGAAGCTGTCCACAGGGCTGCACCCAGGTAGGTCGCAGTACCGGTGGCGGTGCTGGAAGAAGGATCGCCGCTGGCGTCACGCTTGAGCTGGGCAAACATGTTGCCGCTCCAGGCCTGGCCGCTCTGGTTGTCGATCAGGTAGCTGACATTCAGGTCGTACTCACCGCGCTTGAAGCTGAAGCGCTTGATGTAGTTGACACCGTTGTCGCTGAACTTCAGGTCGACCACCAGTTGTTCCTGGCCGTCGGCCAGCTGGTAGCTCTTCTGCTCGGCGGCATACAGCGGGCGACCGCTGGCGCGGGCATCCGGGCCGTTGGCGCCGGTCAGGCCGCTTTGTGCCAGGTAAACACGCTCACCACCGTTGTCGAACAACTGGAACGGAATGTCCGGGTGGTCTTGACGGCGTGGGTACTTCGGCAGGTTCAACTGGACGATGTCACCACCGACCGGATCGATAGCCAGTTCCAGAACGTCGGTCTTGACTCGGATCAGGTCCTTGCTGAGTGCGACCGGTGCCAGTTCGGCAGGGCTCGATTCGGCGTTGGCGCTCGGTACATCGGCGCTGGCACCGTTGTTACCGGCCGGCACGCCATCGGGCAAGCCCGGAGCAACAGTGCTGGCAGCAGTATTCTGAGTCGGCAGGGCAGCCTGGCCGTAGTCATCGTTCCACTTCAGGACCATGACGTAGGACACGACTGCCAGCGCGGCGATCAGGATCGTGCGTTTAATATCCATGATTACTCGGCTATCGAAGAAGTTCGGGAGGAAGGAGCGGGTGGAACGGGGTCGAAACCGCCGTCATTCCACGGATGACAACGCCCCAGGCGACGAACGGCCAGCCACCCACCACGCCAGAGGCCATGGTTTTCAATGGCTTCATATGCGTAACAGGAGCAACTGGGGAAAAAACGACAGTGATTGGCCATCAGTGGACTAATGGCGTAACGGTAAAACTGGATCGGAACGAGTGCCAGTTTACGCATCTTGGCTGTCTACCCCTGCGGAATTGGCGGTGGCTGCTGGTGTTGGCCGGCTGCGCGCCAGGCGTTTCCAGAGCTTGCCAAAGTGTTGGTGCAATTCCGGGTTTTCAATCTCACCCAATCCCTTGCGCGCGACGATCACGATGTCCAGGCCGGCAAGCGATTGCTGGTTCAGACGAAAGGAATCGCGCATCAAGCGCTTGAGGCGGTTGCGTTGAACGGCGAGCTTGACGCTCTTCTTGCCGATTACCAGGCCTAGGCGTGGATGATCGAGGCCGTTCTCGCGAGCAAGGATCAGCAGGTTTTTCCCTGGAACCTTGCCGGTTGGGGAGTCGAAGACCGCTTTGAAATGCCGGGGTGTAAGCAGTCGCTTTTCCCGACTGAAGTCCTGACTCACCACCTGTGCCGAAAAATCAAATGGCCAGACGCTTACGGCCTTTGGCACGACGACGCGACAGAACAGCACGGCCGTTCTTGGTAGCCATACGGGCACGGAAACCGTGGGTGCGGGCGCGCTTGATGGTGCTTGGTTGGAAAGTACGTTTCATGGCGTGTTACCTGGTTTGTCGACGACGGGCCGGGATGGCCCCCTTTTTAAGAGACCGGCGATTCTAGAGAAAGCAAGCCCATAGGTCAATTTCCAACCAGTCATTCCATATAGAGCGTGTGATGGACGGTGCCTGTTCGATCATCCCCAGGGCGTCCTTGATCGGACACACGAATCGGGGACAACATGAAAAAAAAGAAGAGACATATAAAAAGCTTTTCTGAAGAACTTATAAATCTTAAGTGGATAACCTTCTGTGGATAACCTTATACAGGCCTTGAAAACCGGTATGTACAGAGTTTTGAAACCTTGTTCTCAACCGGTGCTGCGCTTGTTTTCATCGTGATCGAAAGCTGTGGATTAAAATGGTGATTATCCACAGGTGATTTATCAACAGGCAGGCACCCAGGGTTGTGCATAGCCCTCATGGCTGCTTATCCACAGGGCTTATGCACAGTGCCAGAATGACGTTTTGGTCGATAAATGGCTGTTTTGTCTTGGATCCTAACGTGTCCACATGTGGATAACTGGACGCTCGACCGGTACAATGGCGGTTTGTTTTTGCCTCATCCGGCTTTCAAACTCAGGGGATATCCGTGTCAGTGGAACTTTGGCAGCAGTGCGTGGAGCTTCTGCGCGATGAACTGCCTGCCCAGCAATTCAACACCTGGATCCGTCCGCTACAGGTCGAAGCCGAAGGCGACGAGTTGCGCGTCTATGCGCCTAACCGTTTCGTTCTCGATTGGGTCAATGAAAAATACCTGGGGCGCTTGCTCGAGCTGTTGGGCGAAAACGGCAGCGGCATTGCACCTGCCCTTTCCTTATTAATAGGTAGCCGCCGCAGCTCGGCTCCCCGGGCTGCGCCTAACGCGCCGGTCAGCGCCGCCGTGGCGGCCTCGCTGGCGCAGACCCAGGCACACAAAGCTGCCCCGACACCAGCAGCGGTCGAGCCAATTGCTGTGGCCGCAGCCGAGCCGGTGCTGGTCGACGAACTGGCCGAGCCGTCTTCACGTGACAGCTTCGATGCCATGGCCGAGCCCGCTTCGGCACCTGCCAGTAGTGGCCGCGCCGAACAGCGCACCGTGCAGGTTGAAGGCGCGCTCAAGCACACCAGTTACCTGAACCGTACCTTTACCTTCGACACTTTCGTTGAAGGTAAGTCGAACCAGCTGGCGCGCGCGGCTGCCTGGCAGGTGGCGGACAACCCCAAGCATGGCTACAACCCGCTGTTCCTTTATGGCGGCGTGGGCCTGGGTAAAACCCACCTTATGCATGCTGTGGGTAACCACCTGCTCAAGAAAAACCCGAATGCCAAGGTGGTCTACCTGCATTCGGAGCGCTTCGTCGCGGACATGGTCAAAGCGCTGCAGCTCAATGCCATCAACGAATTCAAGCGTTTCTACCGTTCGGTGGATGCGTTGCTGATCGACGATATCCAGTTCTTCGCCCGCAAAGAGCGCTCGCAGGAAGAGTTTTTCCACACCTTCAACGCTCTGCTTGAGGGTGGCCAGCAGGTGATCCTTACCTCTGACCGCTACCCCAAAGAGATCGAAGGCCTGGAAGAGCGGCTGAAGTCGCGCTTTGGTTGGGGCCTGACGGTGGCTGTCGAGCCACCGGAGCTGGAAACCCGCGTGGCAATCCTGATGAAAAAGGCCGACCAGGCCAAGGTCGAGCTGCCGCATGATGCCGCGTTCTTCATTGCCCAGCGCATTCGCTCCAACGTACGGGAGCTGGAAGGCGCACTGAAGCGGGTGATTGCCCATTCGCACTTCATGGGCCGCGATATCACCATCGAGCTGATCCGTGAATCGCTGAAGGACCTGCTGGCGCTGCAGGATAAATTGGTCAGTGTGGATAATATTCAGCGAACCGTCGCCGAGTACTACAAGATCAAGATCTCCGATCTGCTGTCCAAGCGGCGTTCGCGTTCTGTCGCACGGCCACGTCAGGTGGCCATGGCCCTCTCCAAGGAGCTGACCAACCACAGCCTGCCGGAAATCGGCGACATGTTTGGTGGCCGCGACCATACGACCGTGCTGCACGCCTGCCGCAAGATCAACGAACTGAAGGAATCCGACGCGGACATCCGCGAGGACTACAAGAACCTGCTGCGGACGCTGACGACCTGATGGCCGTCTGCGCAGCTAATTGAAGGCAAGGGACTAGACCATGCATTTCACCATTCAACGCGAAGCCCTGTTGAAACCCCTGCAACTGGTCGCCGGTGTCGTCGAGCGCCGTCAGACCTTGCCGGTCCTGTCCAACGTATTGCTGGTCGTGCAAGGCCAGCAACTGTCGTTGACCGGTACCGACCTGGAAGTCGAGCTGGTAGGCCGGGTGCAACTGGAAGAGCCGGCCGAGCCTGGCGAAATCACTGTCCCGGCGCGTAAGCTGATGGACATCTGCAAAAGCCTGCCGAACGACGCCCTGATCGATATCAAGGTCGATGAGCAGAAATTGTTGGTCAAGGCCGGCCGCAGCCGCTTTACGCTGTCGACCCTGCCAGCCAATGACTTCCCGACCGTGGAAGAAGGCCCGGGCTCGCTGACCTGCAACCTTGAGCAGAGCAAGCTGCGCCGCCTGATCGAGCGCACCAGCTTCGCCATGGCCCAGCAGGATGTTCGTTATTACCTCAACGGCATGCTGCTTGAGGTTTCCCGCAACACCCTGCGTGCGGTATCCACCGATGGTCACCGTCTGGCGCTCTGCTCCATGACTGCGCCGATCGAGCAGGATGATCGCCATCAGGTCATCGTGCCACGTAAAGGTATCTTGGAGTTGGCGCGCCTGCTGACTGACCCGGAAGGCATGGTCAGCATCGTCCTGGGCCAGCACCACATACGCGCCACAACTGGCGAGTTCACCTTTACCTCCAAGCTGGTGGACGGCAAGTTCCCGGACTACGAGCGCGTCCTGCCAAAAGGCGGCGACAAGCTGGTGGTCGGCGATCGTCAGGCACTGCGTGAAGCCTTCAGCCGTACGGCGATTCTTTCCAATGAAAAGTACCGCGGTATTCGCCTGCAACTGGCGGCTGGCCAACTGAAGATCCAGGCGAACAACCCCGAGCAGGAAGAAGCTGAAGAAGAAATCAGCGTGGACTACGAAGGCAGTTCGCTGGAAATTGGCTTCAACGTCAGCTACCTGCTGGACGTGCTGGGCGTGATGACTACCGAGCAAGTTCGTCTGATCCTGTCCGATTCCAACAGCAGTGTACTGCTGCAGGAAGCTGGCAATGACGATTCTTCCTACGTTGTCATGCCGATGCGCCTGTAACCTGTAGCAGGCGAAATGTCCCTTCGACGTATCATGGTCACCGCGGTGCGCAACTTGCACCCGGTGACACTCTTACCCTCCCCCCGAATCAACATCCTTTACGGCGCCAACGGTAGCGGCAAGACCAGCGTGCTTGAAGCTGTGCACTTGCTCGGGCTGGCACGTTCGTTTCGCAGTAGTCGCCTGAACCCGGTCATCCAGTACGAACAGCCTGCCTGTACCGTATTTGGTGAAGTCGAGTTGACCGAAGGCGGCACCTGCAAACTGGGTGTATCCCGAGAGCGCCAGGGGGAGTTCACTATCCGCATCGATGGTCAGAATGCGCGAAGTGCCGCGCAACTGGCAGAGCTGCTGCCGCTTCAGCTTATCAACCCAGACAGTTTCCGGCTGTTGGAAGGTGCCCCGAAAATACGCCGCCAGTTCCTTGATTGGGGGGTGTTCCACGTGGAACCTCGTTTTCTGCCAGCCTGGCAACGGCTGCAGAAGGCGCTGCGGCAGCGGAACTCATGGTTGCGTCATGGTACACTTGACCCAGCTTCGCAAGCCGCCTGGGACCGGGAATTGTGCCTGGCCAGCGCGGAAATAGATGAATACCGTCGCAACTACATCAAGGCCTTGAAGCCTGTCTTCGAGCGAACCCTGAGCGAACTGGTCGAGCTGGACGGGTTGACCCTAAGCTACTACCGAGGCTGGGACAAGGACCGGGAACTGCAAGAAGTACTCGCATCCTCTCTCCTTCGCGATCAGCAGATGGGCCATACCCAGGCCGGTCCGCAGCGTGCTGATCTGCGTCTTCGCCTGGCTGGCAACAACGCAGCTGACATCCTGTCGCGTGGTCAGCAGAAGCTGGTGGTATGCGCACTGCGCATTGCTCAAGGCCACCTCGTTAGTCAGGCTCGCCGCGGTCATTGTATTTATCTCGTGGATGACTTGCCGTCCGAACTGGATGACCAGCATCGCCGCGCGCTGTGTCGCTTGCTTGAAGAATTACGCTGCCAGGTGTTCATCACCTGTGTAGATCACGAATTACTGAGGGAAGGCTGGCAGACGGAAACGCCAGTTGCTTTGTTCCACGTGGAACAAGGCCGTATCACCCAGACCCACGACCATCGGGAGTGAAGGCATGAGCGAAAATCAAACGTACGACTCCTCCAGCATCAAGGTGCTGAAAGGTTTGGATGCCGTACGCAAGCGTCCCGGCATGTACATTGGCGACACCGATGATGGTAGCGGCCTGCACCACATGGTCTTCGAGGTGGTCGACAACTCGATCGACGAAGCCCTCGCCGGGCACTGCGATGACATCACCGTCATCATCCACACGGACGAATCCATCAGCGTGCGCGACAACGGTCGTGGCATTCCGGTCGACGTGCATAAAGAAGAAGGCGTTTCTGCGGCAGAGGTCATCATGACCGTACTGCACGCCGGCGGTAAGTTCGACGACAACTCCTACAAAGTATCCGGCGGTCTGCACGGTGTAGGTGTATCGGTTGTTAACGCCCTGTCCGAGAAGCTGGTTCTGACCGTTCGCCGTAGCGGCAAGATCTGGGAACAGACCTACGTTCACGGTGTTCCACAAGCGCCTATGGCGGTTGTCGGTGACAGCGAAACCACGGGTACCCACATCCACTTCAAGCCATCGGCTGAAACCTTCAAGAATATTCACTTCAGCTGGGACATCCTGGCCAAGCGTATTCGTGAGTTGTCGTTCCTCAACTCGGGCGTTGGCATTCTGCTGAAGGATGAGCGCAGCGGTAAGGAAGAGTTCTTCAAGTACGAAGGCGGCCTGCGTGCGTTCGTCGAGTACCTGAACACCAACAAGACGCCGGTCAACTCCCAGGTATTCCACTTCAACGTCCAGCGCGACGATGGCGTGGGTGTTGAGGTCGCTCTGCAGTGGAACGACAGCTTCAACGAAAACCTGCTGTGCTTCACCAACAACATTCCGCAGCGTGACGGCGGTACCCACTTGGTGGGCTTCCGGTCCTCGCTGACCCGTAGCTTGAACAGCTACATCGAGCAGGAAGGCTTGGCCAAGAAGAACAAGGTGGCAACCACCGGCGACGACGCCCGTGAAGGCCTGACCGCGATCATCTCGGTGAAGGTGCCGGACCCCAAGTTCAGCTCGCAGACCAAGGACAAGCTGGTCTCCTCGGAGGTGAAAACCGCCGTGGAACAAGAGATGAACAAGTACTTCGCCGACTTCCTGCTGGAAAACCCGAACGAGGCCAAGGCCGTCGTTGGCAAGATGATCGACGCCGCCCGCGCTCGTGAAGCCGCGCGTAAAGCCCGTGAGATGACTCGCCGCAAAGGGGCGCTGGATATCGCTGGCCTGCCGGGCAAGTTGGCGGATTGCCAAGAGAAGGACCCTGCCCTCTCTGAACTGTACCTGGTGGAGGGTGACTCCGCGGGTGGCTCGGCCAAGCAAGGTCGTAACCGTCGTACCCAGGCGATCCTGCCGTTGAAGGGTAAAATCCTCAACGTCGAGAAAGCGCGTTTCGACAAGATGATCTCGTCCCAGGAAGTGGGCACGCTGATCACTGCGCTGGGCTGCGGTATTGGCCGCGAAGAGTACAACATCGACAAACTGCGTTATCACAACATCATCATCATGACCGATGCTGACGTTGACGGTTCGCACATCCGTACCCTGCTGCTGACCTTCTTCTTCCGTCAGTTGCCGGAGCTGGTCGAGCGCGGCTACATCTACATTGCCCAGCCACCGTTGTACAAGGTGAAGAAGGGCAAGCAGGAGCAGTACATCAAGGACGACGAGGCCATGGAAGAGTACATGACCCAGTCGGCCCTGGAGGATGCCAGCCTGCACCTGGACGAATCGGCACCTGCGGTTTCCGGTGTGCAGCTGGAAGCACTGGTGAATGAGTTCCGTAGCGTAATGAAGACGCTCAAGCGCCTGTCGCGCTTGTATCCGGAAGAGCTGACCGAGCACTTCATCTACCTGCCGGAGGTGACCCTGGAGCAGTTGGGTGACCACGCGGTGATGCAAGCCTGGCTGGCTAAGTTCCAGGAGCGTCTGAACAGCAGCCAGAAGTCTGGCCTGGTTTACAAAGCTAGCCTGCGCGAAGACAAAGAGCGCAACGTATGGCTGCCAGAAGTGGAAGTCACCTCTCACGGCCTGGCCAGCTACGTCACCTTCAACCGCGACTTCTTCGGCAGCAATGACTACCGTACCGTGGTCAACATTGGCTCCAAGCTGTCCAGCCTGTTGGGTGAAGGTGCTTACGTTCAGCGCGGTGAACGCCGCAAGGCAATTGTCGAGTTCAAGGAAGGCCTGGATTGGCTGATGAACGAGACAACCAAGCGCCACACTATCCAGCGATACAAAGGGCTGGGTGAAATGAACCCGGACCAGCTGTGGGAAACCACCATGGACCCGACCGTTCGCCGTATGCTGAAGGTCACCATCGAAGATGCGATCGCTGCGGACCAGATCTTCAACACCCTGATGGGGGACGCGGTCGAGCCGCGTCGTGACTTCATCGAAAGTAACGCGCTGTCGGTGTCGAACCTGGACTTCTGATCAGGTGTAATTCGCCAGACACTAAAAAGCCCGCTGATGCGGGCTTTTTAGTGCCTGCGATTTATCAGTAACCGCTGAGAATATTCACGATCACACCGCTGGCAATCGCCACCAGCACATAGTCGCCATTCACATACAACCAACGATGATCACGTGGCGGCGCATACAGGTGGCGCGCTTTCCAGTCGGTCACCCAGTAACGGTCACCCCGGTAATGTGGATCGACTGCGTGACCACGCTGCCATTGCTGATGAGGCACCGGCATGCCTTGTTGTGGGCGGAAGTTCGGATCACGGTAAGCAGGACCCCGGCCATTGTCATGGCGACCCTGTTGCTGCGGCTGACCATGTGGCGGATTGCCCTGGTGCGATGGGCCGCCATCATGCCGGTCGGGTGGGCCTGGCTGCGCGAAGCTGGCCAGTGGTGCGCTGAGCATGAGCGCGGCGCAGATCACGGTTAGGGTTTTTTTCATTTGATGCGGTCCTCTGCCTGTTATCGCCTGGCCAGCACTGACTGCCAGATTCGGTTAACTGATCAGACCACGATTTTGCCGGTTTAATGTCAGGACGCAGGTAAAGGTCCGGTAAAGTCAGTCGTCCCCTCAGTTCAAGCCGAGCGCCTTCAGTCGGCGATACAGCGTGCGTTCACTCATACCAAGATGGCTGGCCAGTTCGCTACGCGAACCCTTGAACTGCTCCAACGCCTGCGCCAACGCCCCCAAATCATTGCGACGGCTACCCGTTGTGATCGCCCCCGCCGGCCCGATATCTGCCGGAAAGTGCTCAGGCCTGATCAGCCCGTCATCGGCAAACAGCCGCGCCCTTTCCAGTATGTTGCGCAGCTCTCGGATATTGCCCGGAAACGGATGCAGCCCAAGTTGCTGCAAGGCATCGTCACTCAGCCTGGGCGTTGGCTTGCCAGCCATGCGCTGCAGCAGGCTCTGCGCAAGCAGTGGTAGATCTTCCACCCGCTCGCGCAGCGCAGGCAGGCGAATCGGGAAGCCGCTGATACGGTAATACAGGTCTTCACGGAAGGTGCCATCCGCGACCATTTGCTTGAGCGGCTTGTGGGTGGCCGATACCAGTCGGAAATCTGAATGCACCGTGCGCAAGCTGCCAACCGGGCGGAAGCTGCCAGACTCGATCAGGCGCAGCAGCTTCACCTGCATCGCCAGGGGTACTTCACCGATTTCGTCGAGAAACAAGGTGCCGCCATGGGCCGCCTCTGCCAGGCCGATCTTGCGTTGGTGGGCACCGGTGAACGCACCTTTCTCGTAACCGAACAGCTCACTTTCGAACAAGGATTCGGTCAAACCAGTGCAGTCGACCACCACCAGCGGCCCGTTGGCCCGTGGGCTGCCCATGTGTAGCGCGCGCGCGAACAGTTCCTTGCCGGTGCCCGACTCACCCTGCAGCAATACCGGAATCTGCGCGGGTGCCGCACGTTGCAGGCTGGCCAAGGCGGCCTTGAAGGTTGGCGCGCGGCCGACCAAACCTTGCTCCTGGGGCTGTGCCGAGGCGAGGGTGATGGTGGTCAGGCGTTCGACAAAGGCCACCACCCTGCCCTGTTCATCCAGGATTGGCCGCAACTCGACGTCGACGTGCTCGGGGCCGCGTGGTGTGTGATGAATGTGCAACACCCGCTCCGGTACCTTGCTGTCCCACGCCTTGCGCATCGGGCAATGCTCGCCAGCCTGGTCGCACGGTACGGCATAGTGATGCGAGACCTTGTGGCACTTCTCGCCCAACGGCGCCTGATCATGCCGGCCGAACTGGCGACGATAGGCCGCATTGGCGGCGAGGATGTTGTAGTCGGTGTCCAGCACGATGGTCGGCAGGGCATCGTGCTCAAGGTAGGAAACCAGAGCTAGGATGAGGGGATGGGCTTCAGGCATGACGGCACCGTTTGGATGACCGATGCAGGGTAACAAGGACTGCCAAACACTGCCATTGGCTGACAGTCGACTGCCACCTTCACTGCCAGTCATGCCAACAGCTGTCAGCAACCGGCCCGTTTCATTGGCCCATGCGCAGCAAAAAGCCTGGCATGCATCTTGATAAACCTCCTGTCACTGCCTACGCCTGTACAAGGCGGGGCGGATAAATTGGAGAACGTGATGATCATCGGTAACAACCTTCACGTGGACGCCTTTTTCGACGAGGCGACCTCGACCATCAGCTACTTGGTCATGGACCGTGAAACCCGGCAATGCGCCTTGATCGACAGCGTGCTGGATTATGACCCCAAGTCCGGGCGCACCTGCAGCGCATCGGCGGATCGCCTGATCGAGCGCGTGAGCGAGCTGAACGCCAGCGTGCGTTGGGTGCTGGAAACCCATGTACACGCCGATCATCTTTCAGCGGCTGCCTACCTCAAGGAAAAGCTCGGCGGCCATACCGCTATCGGCGCGCACATCACCCAAGTGCAGAAGGTGTTCGGTGCCTTGTTCAATGCCGAGCCTGCCTTCGCCCGTGACGGCAGCCAGTTCGATGTGCTGCTTGAAGACGAGGAAGGTTTCCGCATTGGCAACCTGCATGCCCGTGCGCTGCATACGCCGGGGCATACGCCTGCATGCATGAGCTTCATGATCGAGGACGCCGGCGAGATCGCAGTGTTCGTCGGCGACACCTTGTTCATGCCCGACTACGGCACAGCCCGTTGTGATTTCCCAGGCGCCGACGCCCGTACTTTGTACCGCTCGATTCGTCGCCTGCTGGCGTTCCCCGACCAGACCCGGCTGTTCATGTGCCACGACTACCTGCCAGGTGGCCGCGACATGCAGTACGTCACCACCGTGGCAGAGCAGCGCGCCCACAACATCCACATCCACCAGGGTATCGATGAGGACAGCTTCGTTGCCATGCGCGAAGCCCGCGACAAGACCCTCGACATGCCGGTGCTTATCCTGCCCTCGGTGCAGGTGAACATGCGCAGCGGCCAGCTCCCCGCGCCGGAAGCAAACGGCGTGAGCTATTTGAAGATCCCGCTGAACAAGCTGTAACCGCCCTGCCCCCATAACCAGATTTTCAGGATTTACCGACATGCCTGCCTTGTTGTCCCCTGCCAATACCAACCACCACAAGGTGGTCATCGTCGGTGCCGGTGCCGCCGGTATCGCCACCGCCTCCAGCCTGATCAGCCGCGATCCGTCGTTGGATGTGGCTTTGATCGACCCTGCCGAGGTGCATTACTACCAGCCCGGCTGGACCATGGTCGGTGCCGGTGTGTTCAAGGCACCGAGCACCGCCCGCACCATGGCCTCGACCATTCCGCGTGGTGTGCGCTGGGTCAAGGCGCGGGTAGAGGGTTTCGATCCGTTGAGCCAGTTAGTCATGCTCGAAGGTGGCCGCTCCATCAGTTACGAACAGCTGATAGTTTGCCCCGGCCTGAAGCTGGACTGGGCGGCCATCGATGGGCTCAGCGAGACCCTGGGCCGTAACGGCGTCACCTCCAACTATCGTTACGACCTGGCGCCCTATACCTGGGAGCTGGTGCAGAAGCTCAAGCAAGGCCATGCCGTGTTCAGCCAGCCGCCCATGCCGATCAAGTGCGCCGGAGCACCGCAGAAGGCGCTGTACCTGTCTTGCGACCACTGGCTACGCCATGGCTATCTGGGCGCAGTGAAAGCCAGCTTCTTCAATGCGGGGGCTGTGTTGTTCGGCGTAGCGGACTATGTGCCCGCGCTGATGAAGTACATCGAAAAGTACGCCGTCGACCTTAATTTTTCGCACCGTCTGGTCGCCGTGGACGGCCCGAACAAGCGTGCTACCTTCGTGCGTACCCTGGCCGATGGCAGCAGCGAAACCCGCATCGAAAGCTTCGACATGCTCCATGTGGTTCCACCACAGGTGGCGCCAGACTTCATTCGCGAAAGCCCTTTGGCCGATAGCACCGGCTGGGTCGATGTCGACCCGCATACCCTGCGCCATCGCAAGTACACCAATGTGCACGCCCTTGGAGACGTGGCCAACACCAGCAACGCCAAAACCGCTGCGGCTGCCCGCAAGCAAGCACCCGTGGTGGCCAACAATGTGCTGGTAGCATTGGGTCGATTGCCGAGCCTGGCCCAGTACGACGGCTACGGCTCGTGTCCACTTACCGTCGAGCGCGGCAAGATCGTTCTGGCCGAATTCACCTATGGCGGCAAGCTGGCACCGAGCTTTCCAAGCTGGTTGCTGGATGGGCGCAAGCCGACTCGCCTGGCCTGGTTGCTCAAGGCCCAGGCGCTACCACCGTTGTACTGGCAAGGCATGCTCAAGGGCCGCGAGTGGTTGGCACGCCCGCAACTGGTCGCCGAGGGTGGGCAGTGATCGAGCATCAATTACTGGGGGCGGGCTTGGGCGCGATCATCGGCGCGGTGTTGGCGTTGACTGGCGCAGGTGGCGGCATTCTCGCAGTACCCTTGCTGGTGTTCGGTCTTGGCTTGTCGATGGTCGAAGCGGCACCGGTCGGCTTGCTGGCCGTGGGCCTGGCGGCGGCAGTGGGCGCTGTGCTGGGCTTGCGCCAAGGCTTGGTGCGTTACCGGGCGGCATTGTTCATTGCGCTGGTCGGTGTAGCAGCGGCACCCTTCGGGCTGATGCTGGCGCACCGTCTGCCCAATACACCATTGCAGTTGGTGTTCGCCGGGGTGCTGGTTTATGCCTGCCTGCGTATCTGGCGCAAGGCGGCCAAAGAGCTGCGCGGCGAAGCCAATGATGCCCATCGTTACATCGAGCCATGTGTGCTGAATCCGTTGCAGGGCCGTTTGCGCTGGACCCTACCCTGTGCACGCGCATTGGCATTCACGGGTGCCTTGTCCGGGTTGTTGTCCGGCCTGCTGGGGGTGGGCGGTGGGTTTGTCATCATCCCGGCCCTGAACCGCTACACCAACCTGCGCATGGCCAGTATCGTGTCCACCTCGCTGGCGGTGATCGCCCTGGTCTCCACTGGCAGCGTGGTCAGCGCCAGCCTGGCGGGCGTCATGCACTGGCAGGTCGGTGCCCCGTTTGCCGTCGGCGCGGTACTTGGCCTGCTGTTGGCGCGGCCTTTGGCTGCCAGGCTGGCAGGGCCGCGCTTACAGCAGATGTTTGCAGTGGCAGGTTGGACGGCGGCCTTGCTGCTGGCTGGCAAGTCGCTATTGGGCTAGCAGCTCATCCTGCTGCGCCGCGCACAGCGCCAGCAAATAGTCCCACACCACCCGCAGGCGCACCGATTTATGCAGCTCGCGACGGGTGCAGATCCAGTAACTGCGCTGGATGGTTTCGCCAGGCAGCACGCGTACCAGTGTCGGGTCGTGGCGAGCCATGTAGTTGGGCAGCACGGCGATGCCCAGCCCGGCGCGGGCGGCGGCTTGCTGGGCGATCACGCTGGTGCTGCGAAACACCACGTTGGGTGCCCGGCAGAAGCTGTTGAGAAACAGCAACTCCTGGCTGAACAGCAAGTCGTCGACGTAGCCGATCCAGCTGTGCCGGGCCAGGTCTTCGCGGTTGCGCAGTGGTGGCGCGCGGTGCAAATAGTCCTGGCTGGCGTACAGCGCCAGGCGATAATCGGTGAGTTTGCGAGTGATCAGCAGATCGGCGTTGGGCCGCTCCAGGTGGATGCTGATTTCCGCCTCGCGGTTGAGGATGCTGACGAAACGCGGTACGGCCACCAGTTCCACTTCAAGGCCAGGGTAACGCTCGAACAACGCGTTCATGCGTGGGGTGAAGAACATGATGCCGATGCCTTCGGTCACCCCCAGGCGAATCTTGCCCAGCGGCGTGATGGCCTGAGTGATTTCTTCCTGCGCCAGCAGGGCGACGTTCTCCATGGCTTCGGCATGCTTGAGCAAGGCTTGGCCCGAGGGGGTTAACTCGTAACCCTGGGCATGCTGCACGAACAGCGCGGTGCCCAGGCTCTGCTCGATGCTCTCGATGTGCCGGGCCACGGTGCTGTGGGTGGTGTTCAGGCGCTTGGCGGCGGTAAGCAGGCGGCCGCTGCGCTGTAACTCGAGGAAAAACCGCAGATCGTTCCAGTCGAACATGCTGATCCTTTTTGGCAGTTCGTCTCGGCCGTATTCTGGGCATGCCCGCGAAACGGTCGGTACAGGCTTACCGCTGTGCTAAAACGCACAGCGGCTGCGTGAAATCTCGTGTTCCCTCCACGAAATTACTCACTAAGATGGATCGGGACAAGAATAATAATCAGGCCCGAGGTTGCACATGCCATCAGCCGATTCTGTCTTCGACTACGTGGTCGTTGGTGCCGGTCCTGCCGGTTGCCTGCTGGCCAATCGTTTGTCCGCCGATCCTTCCTGCCGCGTGCTGCTGCTGGAGGCAGGTGGTCGCGACAACTATCCCTGGATCCACATTCCCGTCGGTTACCTCTACTGCATCGGCAACCCACGCACCGACTGGTGCTTCAGGACCGAGGCACAGCCTGGCCTGGGCGGTCGCGCACTGGGTTACCCAAGGGGCAAGGTGCTAGGTGGCTGTTCTTCGATCAACGGCATGATCTACATGCGTGGCCAGGCCGCCGACTATGACCAGTGGGCTGAGCAAGGCAACGATGGCTGGGCCTGGAAAGACGTGCTGCCGCTGTTCAAGGCCAGCGAGAACCACTTTGCCGGCACCAGCGAGCACCATGGCGCTGACGGCGAATGGCGAGTCGAGCGCCAGCGCTACAGCTGGCCAATTCTCGATGCTTTCCGCGATGCCGCCGAGCAAAGCGGTATCGGCAAGGTCGATGACTTCAACACCGGCGACAACGAGGGCTGTGGATACTTTCAGGTCAACCAGCGTAGCGGCGTGCGCTGGAATGCCTCCAAAGCTTTCCTGCGGCCTATCAAGGACCGCGCCAACCTCACGGTGCTGACCGGCGTTCAGGTTGAACAGGTACTGCTCAACAACACCCGCGCGCGGGCCGTGAAAGCGTTTTGGCAAGGCGCCTGGCATGAGTTTGCGGCGCGCCGTGAAATCATCCTCTGTGCGGGTGCGGTCGGCTCGCCCGGAATCTTGCAGCGCTCCGGCATTGGCCCGCGTCAGTTGCTGGAAACCTTGGGGATTGGCGTTCGGCACGACATGCCTGGCGTTGGTGGCAACCTGCAGGACCACCTGCAACTTCGGCTGATCTACCAGATCCGCAATACCCGCACCTTGAACCAGATGGCCAACAGCCTTTGGGGCAAGATGGGCATGGGCCTGCGCTACCTCTACGACCGCAGCGGTCCACTGGCCATGGCGCCAAGCCAGCTGGGCGCCTTCGTGCGTTCCAGCACCGACCAGGCCACCGCCAACCTGCAGTACCACGTGCAGCCGCTATCACTGGAGCGTTTCGGCGAACCGTTGCATCAGTTCCCGGCCTTTACTGCTTCGGTATGCAACCTGCGCCCGGCCAGCCGTGGGCGTATCGATATCTGCAGCACTGACATGAACAGTACGCCGCTGATCAACCCCAACTACCTCAGCGACCCGCAAGACCTGCGTGTCGCCGCCGATGCCATCCGCCTCACCCGGCGCATCGTCCAGGCCCCTGCCCTGGCGGCGTTCGAGCCTAAGGAATACCTGCCGGGCCCGGCCCTGCAATCCGAGGAGGAGCTGTTCGACGCTGCTGGCAAGATCGGCACCACCATCTTCCACCCGGTCGGTACCTGCCGCATGGGCAATGGTGCCATGGATGTTGTGGATAACCAGCTGCGCGTACACGGCATCCCCGGCCTGCGCGTGGCAGATGCCTCGATCATGCCGCAGATCACCTCCGGCAATACCTGTTCCCCCACCCTGATGATCGCCGAGAAGGCGGCGCAACTGATCCTCAAAGGAGCTGCTACCCAGACCTACTTGAACGAAGACGCGTTACCGACGCCCTGACCCGGGTGTGTGCAGTACCGGCGGCTTGCGGTCGAAAGCTGCCGACAGTGGAACAACAAGAATAATCACTGTGGCCTAAGGGCCGAGGACAGCAACGATGTCGGATTACATCCAAGAGCAGGGTGCGGCGGCCAGCAGCTCCAGCCGCCGTGAAGAGCGCAAGATCATTTTCGCGTCATCCCTTGGGACGGTTTTCGAGTGGTATGACTTTTTTCTCTATGGTGCGCTGGCAGCGGTCATCAGCAAGCAATTCTTCGCTGGTGTGAACGACACCACCGCCTTCATCTTCGCCCTGATGGCCTTTGCTGCGGGCTTTCTGGTACGGCCCTTCGGCGCGCTGGTGTTCGGCCGCCTGGGTGACATGATCGGGCGCAAGTACACCTTCCTGGTCACCATCGTGCTGATGGGCCTGTCCACTTTCGCGGTGGGGTTGTTGCCTACCTACGCCAGCATTGGCATTGCCGCACCGATCATTCTGGTAATCCTGCGCATGTTGCAGGGGCTGGCGCTGGGCGGCGAATATGGCGGTGCGGCCACTTACGTGGCCGAGCATGCGCCCCCCGGCAAGCGTGGCTTCCACACCGGTTTCATCCAATCCACTGCAACCTTGGGTCTGTTGTTGTCGCTGCTGGTGGTACTGGGCAGCCGCTACATCAGTGGTGACCAGTTCGAAACCTGGGGCTGGCGCCTGCCGTTCCTGCTGTCGATCGTGCTACTGGCCATTTCCACCTGGATCCGCATGAGCATGCACGAATCGCCTGCGTTCGTGAAAATGAAGGCCCAGGGCAAGATCAGCAAGTCGCCGATCCGTGAGTCGTTTACATCCTGGCCAAACCTGAAAGTGGTGCTCACCGCACTGTTCAGCATCAACGCCGGCCAAGCCGTGACCTTTTACACGGCACAGTTCTACGTGCTGTTCTTCATGACCCAGATGCTGAAGATGGACCCCGCCCAAGCCAACACCCTGTTGATTATCAGTGTGGTGATCGGTGCGCCATTCTTCGTGTTCTTTGGCTGGCTGTCGGACCGCATCGGCCGCAAGCCAATCCTGATGCTCGGCCTGCTGTTGGCCACGGTGCTGTACTTCCCGCTGTTCAAGGCCCTGAGCCATTACGCCAACCCACAGATTGACGCCGCCAGCCGTCAGGCGCCGATCGTGGTTACCGCCGATCCGCAAAGCTGCACCTTCCAGTTCGACCCCGTGGGCAAGGCACGTTTCGACAGCCCGTGCGACAAGGTCAAGACCTTCCTGGTGAAGCAGGGCCTGCCGTACAGCTCGGTAAGCGTGGCCGGTAGCGATGTGGTGGTGAACATTGGTGAAAAGACCATCAACGGCTTCGACGAAACCGCCATGCGCTCTGCAATCGAGCAGGCGGGCTACCCGGCCAAGGCCGACCCTGAGCAGGTCAACCAGGTGATGGTGGTGGTGCTGATCGTGGCGATGATCCTGATCGCGACCATGACCTATGGCCCGTTGGCGGCGGTGATGGTCGAGCTGTTCCCGACCCGTATCCGCTACACCTCGATGTCGCTGCCCTATCACATAGGCAATGGCTGGTTCGGTGGCTTCCTGCCGACCGTATCGTTCGCGCTGGTGGTCTATACCGGGGATATCTTCTACGGGCTGTGGTACCCGGTGCTGGTGACCGGTATCAGTCTGGTGGTGGGGATCTTCTGCCTGAAAGAAACCAAGGACGTCGATATCGACAAAGTCTGATGCTGTCTGCATGCCATAAAAAAACCGGCTGTAAAAGCCGGTTTTTTTATGCCTCGAAAAAACTTATGCACGATTTTCAAGAAAATGTAATGCACAGAAATAAACAGATAATTCAAACACTTAGAGATCACTTTAAGCATTTGATGGAAAAATTGCTCACAAGTTATCCACAGATGATCAGGCCATCTGCTCCTGGGGCTTTTCCGCAGCTGGTGGCAGCGAGCCCATGGCCCGCTGGGTTGCCTCGTTCCACGCCGCAGCGCGGTCGTTGAGCTCGGCGATAGCACGTGGCCCGGTACCATTGGCGTACATCGGCTCGCCAATGACCACCTCGATGGTACCGGCACGCTTGCCCCAACCGGTCTTCGGCCAGAACTTGCCGGCGTTGTGGGCAATTGGCAGCACCGGTAACCCGGCATTCACAGCCAGTGCGGTGCCGCCGCGGGAGAACTTGCCGATCGTACCGAACGGCACGCGTGTACCTTCCGGGAAAATCAGCACCCAGGTTTTCTGCTTGAGCAGCTCGTCACCCTTGCTCGCCACCTGGCGCAGCGCTTCCTTGGGGTTGTCGCGGTTGATGGCGATCGGCCGCAGCATGGCCATGGCCCAGCCGAAAAACGGCACGTACAGCAGCTCGCGCTTGAGCACCTGGCTAAGCGGTGAGAAGTACTGGGACAGGAAGAAGGTTTCCCAGGTGCTTTGGTGATTGGACAGAATCACGCAAGGCTCATCCGGTACGTTCTCGGCGCCAGTGATCTTGTAGTCGATACCCAGGATGGTACGCACCAGAAACAGCGCGCAGCGGCACCAGTACACGTTGATGAACTTGTAGCGCTTGGGGAACGACAGGAATGGCGCGATGAAGAAGCTCAGCGAGCACCACAGCAGCGAACTGGTGCCCAGCAGCAGGTAAAAAAGAAAGATTCTGATCGCCTGCAGGATCGACATAGTGGCTTGTACCATTGCGGGGCATGCCCGCCTGAGAAAAATGCGCCCGAAGGCGCACTGTTTAAATTAGTTCTCTGGCGATAGCTGCCAGATCGTCGAAAATCAGTGTAGTTTCCGGGACGCCTTTTTCCAGGGTCCGCTCGCCCTTGCCGGTTTTCACCAACACGGGCTGTGCACCGACGGCCAGGGCAGCCTCCAGGTCACCTTTGCTGTCGCCGACGAACCAGACGCCTTCAAGGCCGGCCTGGTAATGCGCGGCGATCGCCCGCAGCATGCCAGGCTTGGGCTTGCGGCAATCGCAGCCTTCGTCTGGCCCGTGCGGGCAATACACGATGTGGCCCACTTCGCCACCCTGCTCGGCCACCAGCGCACGCAGGCGCGCGTGCATGGCTTCGAGGGTTGCCAGCGGGTAATAGCCACGGGCAATGCCGGACTGGTTGGTGGCCACAGCCACCGTCCAGCCGGCCTTGCTCAACTGCGCGATCGCTTCGACCGAGCCTGGGATCGGCACCCACTCTTCCAGCGTCTTGATGTAGGCGTCGGAGTCGTAGTTGATCACCCCGTCACGGTCGAGAATCAGCAGTTTCAAGGCTTACCCCAGCAGCGAAATGTCGGCCACGCCCAGGAACAGGCCGCGCAGGCGGCTGAGCAGGGCATAACGGTTGGCACGTACCTTGGCGTCTTCGGCGTTCACCATCACCGCCTCGAAGAAGGCATCGACCGGGTCACGCAGGGCGGCCAGGCGGGCCAGCGATTCGCTGTACTGGCGTGCAGCAGCCATCGGTTGCACGGCCTGGTCGGCCTGCTGGATGGCCGAGTACAGGGAGAACTCGTTGGCGTTGTCGAAGTACTTCGGCTCGACCTGTTCGGCGATGGCGCCTTCAGCCTTGCTCAGCAGGTTCGATACACGCTTGTTCACCGCGGCCAGGGCTTCGGCTTCCGGCAGCTTGCGGAAGGCCTGCACGGCCTGCACGCGCTGGTCGAAGTCCAGGGCCGAGCCTGGCTGCAGGGCACGTACCGACAGGTAAGTGGCGACGTCGATGCCTTCGTCTTCGTAACGCGCACGCAGGCGGTCGAAGATGAACTCCAGTACCTGCTCCGCCAGGCCCGCGGCCTTGACCTTGGCACCGAATTGCTTGACCGCGAACTCGACCGCACCGGTCAGGTTCAGGTCCAGCTGCTTCTCGATCAGGATACGCAGCACGCCCAGCGCGGCACGGCGCAGGGCATACGGGTCCTTGCTGCCGGTAGGCAGCATACCGATGCCGAAGATGCCGACCAGGGTGTCGAGCTTGTCGGCGATGGCCACGGCAGCACCGGTGAGGGTCTGCGGCAGCTCGGCGCCAGCACCGCGCGGCATGTACTGCTCGTTCAGGGCCAGGGCAACGTCTTGCGGCTCACCGTCGTTGAGCGCGTAATAGTAACCGGCAACACCCTGCATCTCAGGGAATTCGCCGACCATTTCAGTGGCCAGGTCGCACTTGGACAGCAGGCCCGCACGGCCGGCACGCTGGGCGTCGCCACCGATCAGCGGGGCGATGAAGGCAGCCAGCTTGGAAACACGCTCGGCCTTGTCGTACACGGTGCCCAACTGAGCCTGGAACACCACGTTTTTCAGGCGCTCGTTGAAGGTTTCCAGCGGCTGCTTCTTGTCTTGCTTGAAGAAGAACTCGGCGTCGGTCAGGCGTGGGCGCACGACCTTCTCGTTGCCTTGCACGATCTGCTTCGGGTCACGGCTTTCGACGTTGGCCACGGTGATGAAGCGCGGCAGCAGCTTGCCTTCGCTGTCCAGCAGGCAGAAGTACTTCTGGTTGTCCTGCATGGTGGTAATCAGGGCTTCCTGCGGCACCTCGAGGAAACGCTCCTCGAACGAGCACACCAGCGGCACTGGCCACTCGACCAGGGCGGTCACTTCGTCCAGCAGCGCCGGCGGCACGATGGCCGTGCCTTCCTGCTGCATGGCAAGCTCGGCGGTACGCTTGCTGATCAGCTCGCGGCGCTCGGCGAAGTCCGCCAGCACGTAGGCTTTGCGCAGGTCTTCGACGTAGTTGGCCGGGGTGGTGATCACCACGTTTTCCGGGTGGTGGAAGCGGTGACCACGGGATTCACGGCCGGCCTTCTGCGACAGGATAGTGCAGTCGACCACCTGGTCGCCCAGCAGCATCACCAACCATTGGGTTGGGCGCACGAACTCTTCACGGCTGGCCGCCCAGCGCATGCGCTTGGGGATCGGCAGGTCGTTGAGCGAATCCTCGATGATGGTCGGCAGCAGGCTGGCGGTGGCCTTGCCCGGAATGTGCTGGGAGAAGCGTAGCTTGGCGCCGCTCTGGTCGATTTCGGCCAGCTCTACGCCGCACTTCTTGGCAAAGCCCAAGGCTGCCTGGGTCGGCTCGCCGTCTTTGAAAGCAGCCTGCATGGGCGGGCCGTCGATGTTGATGCTGCGGTCAGGCTGCTGCACGTCCAGCTGGCGGATCAGCACGGCCAGGCGACGTGGCGCGGCGTACACCTGCTTGCCGGTGTAGTTCAGGCCAGCGGCCTGCAGACCTTTCTCGATGCCGGCCAGGAAGGCGTCGCCGAGGCTGGCGAGGGCCTTGGGTGGCAGCTCTTCGGTGCCCAGTTCTACCAGGAAATCTTGAGCACTCATTGTGCAGCCTCCAGCTTAGCCAACACTTCGTCACGCAGTTCAGGGGTGGCCATCGGGAAGCCCAGGCGTGCGCGGGCTTGCAGATAGCTTTGCGCCACGTCCCGGGCCAGGGTACGTACACGCAGGATGTAACGCTGGCGCTCGGTTACCGAGATGGCGCGGCGGGCGTCCAGCAGGTTGAAGGTGTGCGAGGCCTTCAGGACCATTTCGTAGGTCGGCAACGGCAGGTCCAGCTTGATCAGGCGGTTGGCTTCGCTTTCGTAGAAGTCGAACAGTTCGAACAGCTTGTCGACGTTGGCGTGTTCGAAGTTATAGGTCGACTGCTCCACTTCGTTCTGGTGGAACACATCGCCATAGGTGACTTTGCCGAACGGGCCGTCGGCCCACACCAGGTCGTACACCGAGTCCACGCCCTGAATGTACATGGCCAGGCGCTCCAGGCCGTAGGTGATTTCACCGGTAACCGGGTAGCACTCGATGCCGCCTACCTGCTGGAAGTAGGTGAACTGGGTGACTTCCATGCCGTTCAGCCAGATTTCCCAGCCCAGACCCCAGGCGCCGAGGGTCGGCGATTCCCAGTTGTCTTCGACGAAGCGGATGTCGTGCACCAGCGGGTCCAGGCCGATGGCTTTCAGCGAGCCGAGGTACAGCTCCTGGAAGTTGGCCGGGTTGGGCTTGAGCACTACCTGGAACTGGTAGTAGTGCTGCAGGCGGTTTGGGTTTTCGCCATACCGCCCGTCGGCAGGGCGACGGCTAGGCTGCACGTAGGCGGCGTTCCAGGTCTCTGGGCCGACGGCGCGCAGGAACGTGGCGGTATGGAAAGTGCCGGCGCCTACTTCCATATCGTAGGGCTGAAGCACCACACAACCTTGAGCTGCCCAGTAGTTCTGCAGGGCGAGGATCAGGTCTTGGAAGGTACGCACGGCTGGCGTAGGCTGGCTCACGAAATTCACCTGTATCTGGGGATGCGGATGTAAAGAGCGGGAGTATAACCTGATTCGCCTCGCCCTCTACTCATTGGAGCCTTATGCCACGCTGCTTTTGGTGTACCGACGATCCGTTGTACCAGGCCTACCATGACCAGGAATGGGGAACGCCCCAGCGTGACCCGGCGTTGCTCTTCGAGATGCTTTTGCTCGAAGGGTTCCAGGCCGGGCTTTCGTGGATCACCGTTTTGCGCAAACGCGAGCGTTATCGCCAGGTGATGTACGGCTTCGACCCGGTGAAACTGGCCGCCATGAGCGACGAACGCATCGAAGAACTGATGCAAGATGCCGGCATCATTCGCAATCGCCTCAAGCTCAAGGCTGCGCGGCGCAACGCGCAAGCCTGGCTGGCTGTGGATAACCCTGCGCAATGGCTGTGGTCGTTCGTCGGCGGCGAGCCGAAGATCAACCACTTCAAGGGGCGCGGCGAAGTGCCGGCTGTCACCGACGAAGCCACGGCCATGAGCAAGGCCCTGCAGAAGGCCGGTTTCACCTTCGTCGGCCCGACCATCTGCTACGCCTTCATGCAGGCCACCGGCATGGTCATGGACCACACCACCGATTGCGATCGCTACGCCGCCTTGTTGCGCTGAGGGGTTACAATGCGCGCCTTGCTGAAATAAGGAATTCGCCTGTGGAAAAGTTCAAGGGCGCCCTGATGGTCGGGGTGCTGCGCCTGTTTGCCAAGCTGCCCTGGGGCGCTGTACAGCGCGTCGGCGCGGGTATTGGCTGGCTGATGTGGAAAGTCCCCAACGGTTCGCGCAACGTGGTGCGGATCAACCTGGCCAAGTGTTTCCCCGAGATGGACCCGGTTGCCCGTGAGCAGCTGGTTGGCCAGGCGCTGCGGGATATCGGCAAATCCTTTGTCGAAAGTGCCTGTGCCTGGATCTGGCCGCCGCAGCGTTCGCTGGAGCTGGTCAAGGAAGTGCACGGCCTGGAAGTGCTGGAGCAGGCCCTGGCTTCGGGCAAGGGCGTGGTGGGTATTACCAGCCACCTGGGCAACTGGGAAGTGCTGAACCACTTCTACTGTAACCAGTGCAAACCAATCATCTTCTACCGCCCGCCAAAGCTGAAGGCGGTGGATGACCTGCTGCGCGAGCAGCGCGTGCAGATGGGCAACCGCGTGGCGCCTTCGACCAAGGAAGGCATCCTCAGCGTGATCAAGGAAGTGCGCCGCGGTGGCCAGGTGGGCATTCCTGCCGACCCGGAGCCTGCGGAATCGGCAGGGGTGTTCGTGCCGTTCCTGGGCACCCAGGCGCTGACCAGCAAGTTCGTGCCTAACATGCTGGCGGGTGGCAAGGCGGTGGGGGTGTTTCTGCATGCGCTGCGGCTGCCGGATGGTTCGGGCTTCAAGGTGTTTCTGGAGGCGGCGCCCGAGGAGATGTACAGCACCGACGTCAACGTGTCGGCGGCGGCGATGAGTAAGGTAGTCGAACGCTATGTGCGCGAGTACCCGAGCCAGTACATGTGGAGCATGAAGCGCTTCAAGAAGCGACCGGCTGGCGAGCCGCGCTGGTATTGAGATTTTTGGGGGCGCTTTGCGCCCCTTTCGCGACACAAGGCCGCTCCTACAAAGGATGGCGGTCACCTGTAGGAGCGGCCTTGTGTCGCGATGGGCTGCAAAGCAGCCCAGACAATCTCAGACCTTGTTGAGCTTCTTGAGGAACACGGTCATCTCTTTCTCGGCCTGCTTGTCCCCATGGGCCTGCGCCGCCACGATTCCGTCTTCCCAGGCCTTGCGTGCTGCCGTCAGGTCACCCTGCAACTGATACGCCTTGCCCAGCAGCTTCCACGCTGCGGAATATTTCGGGTCCTGCTCAACACAGCGCGCCAGGTGCACCGCCGCTTCAACGCCGTTGCCTTCATCCAGCCAAGCCTTGCCCAGCCCAAACCTGAGCAGCGGGTTATCCACACCCTTGGCCAGCATCTTCTCCAGCGATTCGCGCATGCCCTCTTCTCCTAGAAGAAACTCAAGCCGACGTGGAACAGCTTTTCCACATCGCGAATATGCTTTTTATCCACAACGAACAGGATCACATGGTCCCCCGATTCGATCATGGTGTCGTCGTGGGCGATCATCACTTCTTCGTCACGGATGATCGCACCGATCGTGGTACCCGGTGGCAGGGCGATGTCTTCGATGGCCTTGCCGACCACCTTGCTCGACTTCGAATCCCCGTGCGCCACGGCCTCGATGGCCTCGGCCGCGCCGCGGCGCAGCGAATGCACGCTGACGATGTCGCCCCGGCGCACGTGCGCCAGCAGGGTGCCGATGGTTGCCAGCTGCGGGCTGATGGCGATGTCGATATCGCCGCCCTGCACCAGGTCGACATAGGCCGGGTTGTTGATGATAGTCATCACCTTGCCCGCACCCAGGCGCTTGGCCAGCAGCGACGACATGATGTTGGCTTCGTCGTCGTTGGTCAGGGCCAGGAAAATATCGGCATCGGCGATGTTCTCTTCGAGCATCAGGTCCTTGTCCGAGGCACTGCCCTGGAGCACCACAGTGCTTTCCAGGGTATCGGACAGGTGCCGGCAACGGGCCGGGCTCATCTCGATGATCTTCACCTGGTAGCGGCTTTCGATGGCTTCGGCCAGACGCTCGCCGATCTGCCCGCCGCCGGCGATGACAATGCGCTTGTTGGTTTCGTCGATGCGCCGCAGTTCGCCCATCACGGCGCGAATGTCCTTTTTGGCGGCGATGAAGAACACTTCGTCGTCAGCCTCGATCACTGTGTCGCCACGCGGAGTGATCGGCCGGTCGCGGCGGAAGATGGCCGCCACGCGGGTGTCGACGTTGGGCATGTGCGCACGTATCTGGCGCAGTTGCTGGCCGACCAGCGGGCCGCCGTAGTAGGCCTTTACCGCCACCAACTGGGCCTTTCCTTCGGCGAAGTCGATTACTTGCAGCGAGCCTGGGTGTTCGATCAGGCGCTTGATGTAGTTGGTCACCACCTGCTCGGGGCTGATCAGCACGTCCACCGGGATGTGGTCGTTGTCGAACAGCTCTTCGCGGGTCAGGTAGGACGATTCACGCACCCGGGCGATCTTGGTCGGGGTGTGGAACAACGAATAGGCCACCTGGCAGGCGACCATGTTGGTTTCGTCGCTGTTGGTGACCGCCACCAGCATGTCGGCGTCGTCGGCACCGGCCTGGCGCAGCACCGTCGGCAGCGAGCCGCGGCCCTGCACGGTACGGATGTCCAGGCGATCGCCGAGGTCGCGCAGGCGGTCGCCGTCTGTATCGACCACGGTAATGTCGTTCGCTTCGCTGGCCAGGTGCTCTGCCAGCGTACCGCCTACCTGCCCTGCGCCAAGGATGATGATCTTCATCCGCTACTCCCTACCCTGTGTGCTTATCCGCGTGAGGCGGCGATCTTGATCAGCTTGGCATAGTAGAAGCCGTCGTGGCCGCCTTCCTGGGCCAGCAACTGGCGGCCGTGGGGCTGGCGCAGGCCGGCCTCGGTGGCCAGGTCCAGCTCACGGGCACCTGGGGTGCGGGCGAGGAAAGCGTCGATTACTTCGGTGTTCTCGGTCGGCAGGCTGGAGCAGGTGGCGTACAACAGCATGCCGCCTACTTCCAGGGTTGGCCACAGGGCGTCGAGCAGCTCGCCTTGCAGCGCTGCCAGGGCCGGGATGTCGTCGGCCTGGCGGGTCAGCTTGATGTCTGGGTGACGGCGGATCACGCCGGTGGCCGAGCATGGCGCGTCGAGCAGGATGCGCTGGAACGGTTTGCCATCCCACCAGCTGGCGGTGTCGCGGGCATCGCAGGCGATCAGCTCGGCGTCGAGCTTGAGGCGGTCGAGGTTTTCGCGCACGCGGATCAGGCGTTTGGCTTCGAGGTCGATGGCCACGACGTGGGCCAGGCCGGCTTCGGCCTCCAGCAAGTGGCAGGTTTTGCCGCCCGGTGCGCAGCAGGCGTCCAGCACGCGCTGGCCGGGGGCCAGTTCGAGCAGGTCGGCGGACAGCTGCGCGGCTTCGTCCTGCACACTCACCCAGCCCTCGGCGAAGCCTGGCAAGCCGCGCACGTCACAGGCCTCGGCCAGCACGATGCCGTCACGGCTGTACTGGCAGGCGCTGGCGCCAATGCCCGCTTCGGCCAGCAGTGCCAGGTAGGCATCGCGGCTGTGGTGACGGCGGTTGACCCGCAGAATCATCGGCGGGTGGGCGTTGTTGGCGGCGCAGATGGCTTCCCATTGCTCGGGCCAGAACGCTTTCAGCGCCTTCTGCAGCCAGCGCGGGTGGGCGGTACGCACCACTGGGTCGCGCTCCATGCTGGCGAGCAGTTCCTCGCCTTCGCGCTGGGCACGGCGCAGCACGGCATTGAGCAGGCCCTTGGCCCATGGCTTCTTCAGCTTGTCGGCACAGCCCACGGTTTCGCCGATGGCGGCGTGGGCCGGAATGCGGGTGTAGAACAGCTGGTACAGGCCAACCAGCAGCAGCGCCTGAACATCGGCGTCGGCGGCCTTGAAGGGCTTTTGCAGCAGTTGGGCGGCCAGCAGGTCGAGGCGTGGTTGCCAGCGCGCGGTGCCGAACGCCAGGTCCTGGGTCAGGCCACGGTCGCGTTCGTCGACCTTGTCCAGTTGGGCCGGCAGCGAGCTGTTCAGCGAGGCCTTGCCGCTAAGCACAGCGGCAAGGGCACGGGCGGCAGCGAGGCGTGGGTTCATTGGCCCAGCACCTTGCCGGCGGCGAACTTCTCGCGGCGGCTGTTGAACAGGTCGCTGAAGCTCAGCGCCTTGCCGCCAGGCAATTGCAGGCGGGTCAGGCTCAGCGCCTGGTCACCGCAAGCAACGACGAGACCGTCCTTGCTGGCGGAAAGGATTTCGCCCGGGGCGCCCTTGCCTGTGGACAAGTTGGCGGCCAGCACCTTCACGCTTTCGCCATCGAGGGTGCTGTGGCACACGGGCCACGGGTTGAAGGCGCGGATCAGGCGCTCCAGCTCGACGGCCGGGCGGCTCCAGTCGATGCGCGCCTCGTCCTTGTTCAGTTTGTGTGCGTAGGTCGCCAGGGCATCATCCTGTACTTCACCTTGCAGCGAGCCGTCGGCCAGGCCGGCGATGGCCTGTACGACGGCAGGCGGGCCCATCTCGGCCAGGCGGTCGTGCAAGGTGCCGCCGGTGTCGTCGGCACTGATCGGGGTGACGACCTTGAGCAGCATCGGGCCGGTGTCCAGGCCAGCTTCCATACGCATCACGGTTACGCCGCTCTCGGCGTCGCCGGCTTCCACGGCGCGCTGGATCGGTGCCGCACCGCGCCAGCGTGGCAGCAGAGAAGCGTGGCTGTTGATGCAGCCCAGGCGCGGGATATCCAGCACCGCCTGCGGCAGGATCAGGCCGTAGGCGACCACCACCATCAGGTCTGGCTTCAATGCGGCCAGTTCGGCCTGGGCATCGGCGTTGCGCAGGGTCTGCGGCTGGAACACCGGGATGTCATGGGCCACGGCCAGTGCCTTGACCGCACTTGGCATGAGCTTCTGGCCACGGCCGGCTGGGCGGTCGGGCTGGGTGTAGACGGCCACGATCTCGTAGGGGCTGTCGAGCAGGGCCTTGAGGTGTTCGGCGGCAAACTCTGGAGTGCCTGCAAAGACGATGCGCATGGAGTTCTCGCTTCAAAAAAGAAAAAGGCTTGCCGGAGCAAGCCTTCTGGAAGGTGGGGATCAGGCTTGCTGGCGGTGCTGCTTTTCCAGTTTCTTCTTGATCCGGTCGCGTTTGAGCTGCGACAGGTAGTCAACGAACAGCTTGCCGTTGAGGTGATCGAATTCGTGCTGCACGCACACCGCCAACAGGCCTTCGCATTCCAGCTCGAACGGCTTGCCGTCGCGGTCCTGGGCCTTGACCCGAACACGCAGCGGGCGGTCGACGTTCTCGTAGAAGCCGGGCACCGACAGGCAACCTTCCTGGTACTGGCCCATGTCGTGGGTGAGTTCTTCGACCGTGGGGTTGATGAAGACGCGCGGCTCGCTGCGGTCTTCGCTGAGGTCCATGACCACGACCTGCAGGTGCACGTTGACCTGGGTGGCGGCCAGGCCGATACCAGGGGCTTCGTACATGGTTTCAAACATGTCGTCGATCAGCTGACGCAGGGCGTCGTCGAACTCCGTCACCGGTTTGGCGATAGTGCGCAGGCGCGGGTCCGGGAATTCGAGAATGTTCAAGATGGCCATAAGGTCAGGCAGTCACTGTGCGTTCGGTTGAAAACTGAGCACACATAATAAAGGGAAACGGGCATTTCGGCACCTGGCAAGCTCGTCTAGGGTGTCTATGGGCTTGATAGCCCCCAATCAATGGACAGCTTTTCAAAGTGTTACTCACAGAGTTATCCACAGGTTGTGCCACGTAAATGGCCCTGTTTCGATCAAGGACGATCCTCATGCCCCGTTACCATTCGTCGCTCTGCCCGCCTGCCGAACTTGAGGCGCGATTACGTCTGCATCGCCTGCCCGAGACAGGACTGCGACGTTTTCGCACCTTGCTCGATGCCTTCGGCAGTGCCTCTTGCGCGCTCAGTGCGCCCGGTGCGGCCTGGCGAGCGTTGGGCATCCCGCAAGCCACCATCGATGCCCGGCGCAGTGCCGAGGTACGAGATGGGGCGCTGGCCGCAATGGCCTGGTTAGAGCGCCCGGGCCAGCATTTGCTGATGTGGGACGACCCTGGCTACCCTGCCTTGCTGGCAGAAACCGACGATGCCCCGCCGCTGCTTTTCGTTGCGGGTGAACCGGCCTTGCTCGACCGCCCTCAGCTGGCCATCGTGGGCAGCAGACGTGCTACACCCCCGGCGCTCGACACTGCCCGGGCATTTTCCCGCTATCTCGCACAAGCCGGTTTCACCATTACCAGCGGGCTGGCGGTAGGTGTCGACGGTGCCGCTCATCGGGCCGCGTTGCAGGCCGGTGGGTGCACGATTGCCGTGCTCGGTACGGGGCTGCAAAAACTTTATCCACAGCGCCATCATGAGCTTGCGCAGGCGATGATCGACAATGGCAGTGCGCTGGTTTCCGAGTATCCGCTGGATGCCGGGCCACTGCCCGGCAATTTCCCACGGCGCAATCGCATCATCAGCGGCTTGTCGCTGGGGGTGTTGGTGGTCGAGGCCAGCCTGGCCAGCGGCTCGCTCATCACGGCGCGCCTGGCGGCCGAGCAAGGCCGCGAGGTGTATGCCATTCCGGGTTCCATTCACCACCCGGGGGCCAAGGGCTGTCACCAGCTGATCCGTGATGGGGCGCTGCTGGTGGAAAGTGTGGAGCAGATCCTGGAAAGCCTGAAGGGTTGGCAGAACCTGCCGCCTGCAGTTGTGGACAGGTTCGAGCATCCCCTGCTTGCCCTGCTGCATGCAGCACCGCAAACCAGCGAAAGCCTGGCGCACTGCAGCGAGCTGCCGTTGGCCGAGGTACTGGCGCAGCTGACCGAGCTGGAGCTGGACGGCCGGGTCAGCAATGAAGCCGGGCGTTGGTTTGCCCGCGCGGGCTAAGTACACTGCTCACATGCAAGGTATAGAGGCGGAGAAACAGCAATGGTGAGCAGTTTTCGTGTGCAACAAGCCGCACGTGAGATCCGGGCGGGCGCAGTAATCGCCTACCCGACGGAAGCGGTCTGGGGCCTTGGCTGCGATCCATGGAATGAGGACGCGGTGTATCGCCTGCTGGCGCTCAAGTCGCGGCCTGTGGATAAAGGACTGATCCTGATTGCCGACAACATCCGCCAGTTCGACTTCCTGTTCGAGGACTTCCCCGAAGACTGGATCGAGCGCATGGGTAGCACCTGGCCGGGGCCCAATACCTGGCTGGTGCCGCACCAGGAACTGTTGCCCGAATGGGTGACCGGGCAGCATGACACCGTGGCGCTGCGGGTCAGTGACCATCCGCAGGTGCGTGAACTGTGCGCGCTGGTGGGGCCGCTGATTTCCACCTCGTGCAACCCTGGCGGGCGCCCGGCGGCCAAGACCCGGTTGCGGGTTGAGCAGTACTTCCATGGCCAGCTGGACCTGGTGTTGGGTGGGGCGCTGGGTGGGCGGAAGAACCCTAGTGTGATTCGTAACCTGGCTACTGGCGAAGTCGTTCGGCCTGGCTGATACCTATCCACAGGCCTGGCGGATGACCCGCTCCCACAGGGGGCCAATGTCCCAGGTGTTAGCCTTGATGCTTTCTTTGCCTGTGAGATCGAGCGCCGCCCGCGCGCCGCATCGCGAGCTGCGCTCGCTCCTACGTTTGTTTTGGGCCAGTCATGCCTGTTACAGGCGCGCGCGACCGCCTTGTTTGTACGACACGATATCGCGCCATGCGCCAATGGGGGCCGCGCGCAAATGGCACAGGAATAATTGGCCCGAAACAAACGTAGGAGCGAGCGTAGCTCGCGATGCGCCGCGCGGGCGGCGCTCGATTTACGCAGCGCCACAGAAACCAAGGCAAGCGCTTGGTTGCCATTACGCGGTCTGCGTAGTGCGCCAAATCGATTGGGGGGCGTAGGCATACCTACCCGAAAAAACAAAGGCCGCATAAGCGGCCTCAATGGTAAGGATGTACTCGCCCGGATAACTTGAGCTCAGCCGGCGCACCAGTACAACCTGAACAGGGAACGCTACGCTTCCAAACCAGCACGGTCAAGGCAGCCCCCTTTTTCTCGCGTGCTGTGCATGCGCCTCCTGTTGCCTTCTAAATGATCAGACTTTTCTGATTATTACCAAAATGGCTGTCCAGCCGGCCGCTTCGGAAATATCCTACGACCCGCGTCCTCTGCCGTCACCTTCTCAGCGGGAACCTCTGCCCTTAGGCTTAAACCGTCGCCGAATAACTTGGCGATCGGGTGTGGTAACCCGGGTTCAGAGAGATCTTGGCAGTCCATGGCGGCTGTTCGCAGGAGGCTTCGTGCCTGCTGGGTTTTAGATCTCTCACCCGGTTTACCACCCTGCGTACAGCTGCCACCCATTCGTGTGGTACCGACTGGGTGGGGCCATGAAGCGAGATCTAATGATGAAGAAAATTGTTCCAGATCCACCCCTACCCTGCACCTCCACCCGCTCCTTCGGCCGCTGCGACGCCGGCCATGACCCGCTCTTCACCGTCAACCCGAACATTTCCGCCGAGGACGCTCTGGTCCACGTAGCCCTATACCTGCGCAGCGCCTACGAAACCGGGTACAAAGCCCTGGACTACATGCGTGAAGAAGGCCGTGGCATGTTTTGGTCGAACCTGCATGCGATTGAAATGGCGGAGGGTGTGATTGAGGCGATACTCGATGGCATCGAGTCGACCCCACCACCGGCAAACCGACCCTTAAAGGCATAGCGCAGCTATCGAAGCCGACACAGTACCTGTGGGAGCGGGCATGCCCGCGAACACCGGCAAAGCCGGTGCCATGCACTGCGGTGGCATCTTCGCGGGCATGCCCGCTCCCACAGGGAATGTGTCGGGTTCAGGGGATCAGTACAGTCGACCCCACAGTCCTGCGCGCCGACAGCTCTGCCTGTGCCTTGGCCGCCTCGCTCAGCGGATACCGCTGCTGGATATCCACAACCAGCTTGCCACTGCCAATCATTGCAAACAGGTCATCGGCCATGGCCTGGGTGTTCTCGGCATTGTTGGCATAGGTGGCCAAGGTCGGCCGGGTCACATACAGCGAGCCCTTCTGCGCCAGAATCCCCAGGTTCACCCCGCTCACCGCGCCCGAGGCATTGCCGAAGCTCACCATCAGCCCACGTGGTTGCAGGCAGTCCAGCGAGGTCAGCCAGGTATCGGCGCCCACCCCGTCATACACCACCGGGCATTTCTTGCCGTCGGTCAGCTCCAGTACTCGCTTGGCCACATCTTCATGGCTGTAGTCGATGGTTTCCCATGCCCCCAGCGCCTTGGCCCGTTCGGCCTTCTCGGCAGAACTCACGGTACCGATCAGCTTGGCGCCCAGGGCCTTGGCCCACTGGCACGCCAACGAACCCACGCCACCCGCTGCCGCGTGGAACAGGATCACGTCGCCCGGTTTGACTTCATAGGTCTGCTTCAGCAGGTATTGCACGGTCAAACCCTTGAGCATCACCGCTGCCGCCTGCTCGAAGCTGATGTTGTCGGGCAGCTTGACCAGGTTGGCCTCCGGCAGCGTATGCACCTCGCTGTACGCACCCAGCGGCCCGCCGGCATGGGCCACGCGGTCACCCACTTTCAGCCGGGTCACGCCCTCGCCTACGGCCTCGACCACACCGGCCGCTTCTGTGCCCAGGCCAGCAGGCAGGGACGGCGGCGCATACAGCCCGCTGCGAAAATACGTGTCGATGAAGTTCAGGCCGATGGCATGGTTGCGCACACGCACCTGCTGCGGCGCGGGCGGGGCGGGTTCGAATTCCACAAACTGCAGCACTTCCGGGCCGCCATGCTGGCTGAACTGGATACGCTTGGCCATCTCGCACTCCTGTCGTCGGGATCGGGAAAGGCCTTCTATCGGACGCCTTTGCTTGATCGCCGTCAACTGCGGCGCGCGGGCTGGCGGTGGTATGCTACGCGGCGAATTCTTCCCTGCCCGTTTCTGGTGACCCGATGACTAGCCGCACCGAGGCCGTGAAAGCCTACCTGCTCGACCTGCAAGACCGCATCTGCTCTGCCCTCGAAACAGAAGACGGCGGCGCCCGCTTCGTCGAGGATGCCTGGGTGCGCGAAGCCGGTGGCGGGGGCCGCACGCGGGTGATCGGCGACGGCAAGGTGATCGAGAAAGGCGGGGTCAACTTCTCCCATGTGTTTGGTGCCGGCCTGCCGCCCTCGGCCAGTGCCCACCGCCCTGAACTGGCTGGCCGTGGCTTCGAGGCCCTGGGTGTGTCGCTGGTGATTCACCCGCACAACCCGCATGTGCCCACTTCCCACGCCAACGTGCGGTTCTTCATCGCCGAGAAAGAAGGTGAAGAAGCCGTGTGGTGGTTTGGCGGCGGCTTCGACCTGACGCCGTACTACGGCAATGAAGAAGATTGCATCCACTGGCACCATGTGGCCGAGCAGGCCTGCGCGCCCTTCGGCGCCGACGTGTACCCACGCTACAAAGCCTGGTGCGACCGCTACTTCCACCTCAAGCACCGTGGCGAGCCACGCGGTATCGGCGGCCTGTTCTTCGATGACCTGAACGAGTGGGACTTCGACACCTGCTTCGCCTTCATCCGCGCCATTGGCGATGCCTACGTCAACGCCTACCTGCCGATCGTCCAGCGCCGCAAGGACACGCCTTACACCCCGCAGCAGCGCGAGTTCCAGGAATACCGTCGCGGCCGTTACGTGGAGTTCAACCTGGTGTACGACCGTGGCACCCTGTTCGGCCTGCAGTCCGGTGGCCGCACCGAGTCCATCCTCATGTCGCTGCCGCCTCAGGTGCGTTGGGGCTACGACTGGAAGGCTGCGCCCGGCAGCGAAGAAGCGCGCCTGACCGAGTACTTCCTGCAGGACCGCGACTGGCTAGGCCAGTAAGCCTGTGGATAAACAAGGAGCCGTCATGGACCAGTACGTCGTTTTTGGTAACCCCATCGGCCACAGCAAGTCGCCGCTGATCCACCGCCTGTTTGCCGAGCAGACCGGGCAGGACCTGGAATACGCCACCCTGCTGGCGCCGCTGGACGAGTTCAGTGATTGCGCGCGCGGCTTCTTCAAGCAAGGCAGCGGCGGTAACGTCACCGTGCCGTTCAAGGAAGAAGCCTACCGCTTGTGCGACAGCCTGACCCCGCGTGCCCTGCGCGCTGGTGCAGTGAACACGCTGAGCAAGCTGGCTGATGGCACCCTGCAGGGCGACAACACCGATGGCGCTGGCCTGGTGCGCGACTTGACGGTGAATGCCGGGGTCGAGCTTGCCGGTAAGCGCATTCTCATCCTGGGGGCCGGTGGCGCCGTGCGTGGCGTGCTGGAGCCCATATTGGCGCACAAGCCGCAATCGTTGGTAATTGCAAACCGGACGGTGGAAAAGGCCGAGCAGCTGGCGCGTGAGTTCGATGAGCTGGGCCCGGTGGTGGCGAGCGGGTTCGCCTGGTTGCAGGAGCCGGTGGATGTGATCATCAACGCCACCTCGGCGAGCCTGGCCGGGGAAATGCCGCCGATTGCCGACAGCCTGGTCGAGGCGGGGCGTACGGTTTGCTACGACATGATGTATGGCAAGGAGCCTACGCCGTTTTGCCAATGGGCCGCTGACTTGGGCGCTGCAAAGGTGCTGGATGGGTTAGGGATGCTGGCTGAGCAGGCGGCTGAAGCCTTCTTTATCTGGCGTGGGGTTCGGCCTGATACCGCGCCGGTGTTGGCGGAGCTGCGACGGCAGCTCGCTCGGGGCTGAGATTGTCGGGGCCGCTTTGCGGCCCATCGCGACACAAGGCCGCTCCTACAGGGGATCGCGGTCTGGCGGCAAATCGAGATCCCTGTAGGAGCGGCCTTGTGTCGCGATGGGCTGCAAGGCAGCCCCAGGATCTCGACCCAACCTCACTCTTCAAACCGGATCGGGCACAACGCCACCCCTTCGAGCTTCTGCAATTCCTCGATCACCTGCGGCCTGGCCCGGTGCAGGGTCAAACTCCCGCCCAACCGCCGCAAGCGCCGCGCCTCGCGGTGCAACATATCCACACCCGAGTAATCGATGAAATTCACCTGCCGCGCATCGATCACCACATGCGGCCCTTGGCAGCGCTGCAAGCGCACCTGCAGGTAATGCGCGGCACCAAAGAAAATCGACCCGCCCACCCGCAACACATCCGCGTCCCCTTCACGGCTTTGCTGCACCCGTGGCCGTGAAGTGCGCTTCAAATAGAAGAACAGCGACGCCAGCACCCCGGCATAGATCGCTGTCTGCAGCTCCAGCAACAACGTCGCCGCCGCCGTCAGCGCCATCACCAGAAACTCCGAGCGGCTGACCCTGAACAGCGCGCGAATCCCTCGATGGTCCACCAACCCCCAACAGATCAGCAGAATGCTGCCGGCCATGGCCGGTATCGGCAGGTGCGCGATCAGGCCGGCGCCGGTAACGGCAAACAACGCCACCCACAGCGCCGAGAACACCCCGGCCATGGGCGAGCGGGCACCCGCCTCGTAGCTCAGGCCGGAGCGGGTGAAGGAACCGGCGGACAGGTAGCCGGAGAAGAATGCACCGGCGATGTTCGACAGGCCCTGTGCGCGTATTTCCTGATCAGGGTCGATCAGTTGTTCCGAACGTGCCGACAACGAGCGGGCAATCGACAGGCTGGTGACCAGCCCCAGCATGCCCACCGCTACGGCGCTGGGCAGCAGACGCAGCATCAGTTCCACATCCAGCAAAGGCAGCGGGCTGAAGGGTGGGAGTTGCCCGGTGAACGCCGTCACCCTTGGCACATGGCCAAAGTAGCCAGGCAGCAACCAGGCCAGCAGGCTCACCAGCATCAGGCTAATCAACAGGCTCGGCCAGCGCGGGCGCCAGAGCTTGAAGGCCACGCCGATCATGACGGTGGCCAAACCCAGAACCAGGGAAGGCAGGTCGACCTCGCCGGCATGGCTGGCCAGGTCCTGCATGGTCTTCAGGGCCGTGGCCTGGCTGGGCAGGTCCATGCCCAGCAGGTTGGGCAGTTGGCCCAGGGCAATGACGATAGCGGCGCCCAGGGTGAAACCGAGTACCACGGAATGGGAAACGAAATTGACCAGCGCGCCAAAGCGCAAAAGCCCGAGCAGCAGCTGGAAGATGCCGCCGAGGAAGGTCAGCAGCAGCACCAGGGTGATGTAATCGGCGCTGCCGGCCACGGCCAACGGGCTGATACTGGCGTAGAGCACGATGGAAATGGCGGCGGTCGGGCCGCAGATCAGGTGCCAGGACGAGCCCCACAGGCAGGCGATCAGCACCGGCACGATGGCAGCGTACAAGCCGTATTCGGCGGGCAGGCCGGCGATCAGGGCATAGGCGATGGATTGTGGCAGGGCGAGGATGGCACCGCTCAGGCCGACCAGCAGGTCCTGGCGCAGGCTGTGGCCCGATTGGCGGGGTAGCCAGGAGAGGAAGGGCAGCAGGTGGATGATGCGATGCATGAGATATTCACATTTCCAAAGGTCCACTGTCCCTCTGTGGGAGCGGGTTTACCCGCGAATGCGTCGGTACATTCACTGCAGCATTCGCGGGTGAACCCGCTCCCACAGGGGCGCGTCGTATCTAAGACTACAGTTTGGCTTTGACGGCCTCCAGGGCATTGCCATCGGCCTTGGTAGTCACTCCAGCCAACCACCCGTCCAGCACCTCGGGATACGTCTTCACCCAAGCCTTGGCCGCGTCATCGAAGCTGATCTTCTTATCCACAACCTCGGCCATGATGGAGTTTTCCATGTCCAGTGTGAACTTAAGGTTACCCAACAGCTTCGCTGCATTCGGGCAGGCTTGTGGATAACCCTTTCGGGTCAGCGTGTACACCTCGCCCTTGCTGCCGAACCACTTTTCCCCGCCGGTCAGGTAGTGCATTTTCAACTTCACGTTCATCGGGTGCGGGGTCCAGCCAAGGAAGGTGATGAACTGCTGCTTCTTCACCGCCCGGTCGACCTGGGCCAGCATCGCCTGCTCGCTGGACTCCACCAGCTTCCACTGGCCAAGGTTGAACTCATTCTTGTCGATGATTTCCTTCAACGACAGGTTGGCCGGGGCGCCGGAGCCGATGCCGTACAATTTCTTGTCGAACTGGTCGGCGTGCTTCTGCAGGTCGGCAAAGTCCTTCACCCCGGCATTCCACACATAGTCGGGCACTGCCAGAGTGAATTCGGTTCCCTCCAGGTTACGCGACAGCTGCTGCACATCGCCGTTGGCGATGAACTTGTCATGGAAGCCTTGCTGCGCCGGCATCCAGTTGCCGAGGAAGGCATCGACGCGGCCGTCCTTCAGGCCGCCATAGATGATTGGCACGGCCAGGCTGTCGATTTTCACCTGGTAGCCCAGGCTTTCCAGTAACAGGCGGGCGACGGCGTTGGTCGAGGCAATATCGCTCCAGCCGGGGTCGGCCATTTTCACGGTACTGCATTGCGCGTCGCTGTCGGCGGCGTGGGCCGTGGCGGTGCTTATGGCCAGGGCGAACACGGCGGCGGAGAACTTGTGCATGGCGGCCTCTCTTCTCAATCCAGGGGGGCGGGCTGTGGATAACGTGCCTTGCGCTCGAGGTCGTCGAGATCGATGTGGTTGCGCATGTACTGTTGGCTGGCGTCCACCAGCGGTTGGTGGTCCCAGCTTTTCAGCGTGCCGATGGCCAGCGCCTCGGCCACCAGGCGGCGGCGCCGCTGGCTGGCCAGTACCTGCTGGCGCAGGCTGGGGATATCCCAGCGCTGTTGTGCTTCATCGACAAATGCCTGCAGCAGCGCCTGATGCTCCGGGCTGCCGGTGAGGTTCTCCCGCTCGTGCGGGTCGCGGCTCAGGTCATAGAGTAGGCTGGGGTCATCCTCGCTGTACACGAACTTGTACGGCCCGCGGCGGATCATCATCAGCGGGCCGACGGTGCCTTCGGCCATGTATTCGCCGATCACTTCATCGTGACCGCCCTGCCCTTGCAGATGGCCGACAAGCGAGCGGCCGTCCAGGTGCAGGCTTTTATCCACAGCCCCGCCGGCCAGTTCGACCAGGGTTGGCAGCAGGTCGCAGGTCGATACCGAGGCGCTGACCCGGCCTGCTGCAAAGCGCTTGGGCGCATGGACAAGCAGCGGAACCCGCGCCGACATCTCGAACCAGTGCATCTTGTACCAGAGGCCACGCTCGCCAAGCATGTCGCCGTGGTCGCCGGAGAACACGATCAGGGTGTCGTCGGCGAGGTTGCACTCCTCCAGGGTTTGCAGCAGCTGGCCGATGTTGTCGTCGATGTAGCTGCAAGCGCCGAAGTAGGCGCGGCGGGCGTCGCGGATCTTTTCCATAGGCAGCGGCTTGTTCCACAGGTCATAGACCTTCAGCAGGCGCTGCGAATGCGGGTCGAGTTCTGCCTGGCCGAACTCGGCACGGGGCATGGGGATATCCACACCCTCGTAGCGGTCCCAGTAACGCTTGGGGATGGTGTAGGGGTCGTGCGGGTGGGTCATGGAAACGGTCAGGCAGAACGGTCGGCCATCGTTATCACGCACGTGGTCGTACAGGTACTGGCGTGCCTTGAACACCACTTCTTCGTCGAAATCCAGCTGGTTGGTGCGCACGCACGGACCGGCCTGCAGCACCGAGGACATGTTGTGGTACCAGCTCGGGCGAACATCCGGCTCATCCCAGTTCACTGCCCAGCCATAGTCGGCTGGGTAAATATCGCTGGTCAGGCGCTCTTCGTAGCCATGCAGTTGGTCCGGGCCGCAGAAGTGCATCTTGCCTGACAGTGCGGTGCGGTAACCCAGGCGGCGCAGGTAGTGGGCATAGGTCGGCACATCGGCAGGGAAATCGGCGGCATTGTCGTAGGCTCCGATGCGGCTAGGCAGTTGGCCGCTGACCAGGGTAAAGCGGGACGGTGCGCACAGCGGGCTGTTGCAGTAGGCCGACTCGAACACCACCGCCTGCTCGGCCAGGCGGCTCAGGTGCGGCATCTGGATGGGCGAAGGGGCGTAGATTGGCAGCAAGGGTGCGGCCATCTGGTCGGCCATGATGAACAGGATATTCGGGCGCGTCATGGTGGCTTCCATCGTTTGGAGTTATGCGATCTGCTTGCCTACCAAGATGAGACTGTGGATAACATGGGTAAAGCCCATGGTGGGCAATGACTGGGATTAGCTGAGCTTATGTTTGACCACCTCGCAGAGTTGTCGCTGGATACCTTGCGCGTATTCGAAGCCGCAGCACGCCTGCGGGGCTTTACCGCTGCGGCGCTGGCGCTGGGTACCACGCAGCCGGCCGTGAGCCAGCAGGTTAAGCGCCTGGAAGCACAGCTGGGCACGCGCCTGTTCGATCGCATTTACCGGGGCATCGAGTTGACCGAGGCCGGCCAGGTGTTGTTCCAGCAGGTGCACCAGGGCCTGCAGGCGATGGATGACGGCATTGCCCAAGCCACCGGTCGCGGCCAGCGCGAGGTGCTGCAGGTGGCCACCGACTTTGCTTTTGCGGCGTTCTGGCTGATGCCAAGGCTGCAGCGCTTTCATGAGGCTTATCCACAGGTGGATGTGAGCCTGGTCACCGGTGAACGCAGCCAGGGGATGCTGCGCCCGGACATCGATGTGGCGGTGCTTTTCGGTGATGGGCGCTTTCACCAGGGCGAAAGCCGCTGGCTGTTCGATGAGGAAGTTTTCCCGGTGTGCAGCCCCCGGCTGACGGATGGCAAACCCTTGTCAGCCGTGGCTTTGCAACGATTGCCCTTGCTGCATTTGAAGGGCGAGCAAGCCAGCCGCTGGTTTGACTGGGCGGGGGTGTTTCGCGGGTTTGGTGTGGCCAGCCCGCCGGCGGCGGGGCAGTTGCGTTTCGACAACTACACGTTGCTGATTCAGGCAGCGATTGCTGGCCAGGGCGTGGCGATTGGGTGGGGGCACTTGGTGGATAAGTTGGTGGAGCAAGGGTTGCTTTGCCGGCCTTTGGAGGGGAGTTTGCGCTCGGAGCGTGGATATTATGCGGTTCTGCCACCGCGCAAGCGGCGTGGGGCGCTGATCGAGCGGTTTGTCGGTTGGCTGGAGCATGAGCGCAGCCTTTGAGATTTTGGGCCGCTTTGCGGCCCATCCGACCGGTACGGCGCCCCGGCGAGGCCGCTCCCACAGGCTGCTCAGATCTAGACCACGAAGTTCAGATGCTCGCCCCGGTGCAGGTCCAGTTCCAGCATATCCGCCATCCCCGCCGCCACACGTGCCCACCCCTCATCGGGCAACGCCTGCGGCGTATTGATCAGGGTCCAGCGCAACGCACTGCGCTGCAACCCATCAACCACATGGTCCACGCATTCCCGCTCTGCCTCGCTGTACTTGCCCGGCTCATCCAGCACAGCGAAATCGCCCACCAGCAACAGCCGGCGTATAGTCGTACGCTCAAGCCCCGCCACCAGTGCCTCGCTCAGGCGTGCTTGCCCCGGCAAGTCACCTGGCGCCAGCGCCGATAGCAGGGCGATTACTGCCGAGCCGCCTGCCGCGCCCTGTTCAGCCTGGTCGGCATCGTGCAGCCCGCCTATCTTGAAGTGCAGGCCCGGGCGCGCTGTGTGGCGGTTGAGGTCATCAACCACGGCGGTGACTTCGTGCTGGCGCGACAGCAGCTCGGCCATCAGGGCATTGCCCAGGCTGCTTTCAGGCCCGAACAAGACCAGTTTGTACACTGGGGTTTCGGCGTTTTTCACTGCATCACTCCCTTTGCAGGTGGTGATGGTTGGACCGCAATCAGGAGTTATCGTGCAGAGGATCAAGGGTTACCACGCCCACGTTTATTACGACGCAGCGACCATGGAGCAGGCCCGGGAACTGTGCGAGGAGGCGGCGCGGCTGTTCCCCGTGACGATGGGGCGCATGCACCAGAAGCCGGTGGGGCCGCACCCGGACTGGAGTTGCCAGCTGGCGTTCGAGCCGGAGTTCGTGGGCGTGGTGCTGCCATGGCTGGCGCTGTATCGGAAGGGTTTGGTGGTGTTCATGCACCCGCTGACCGGGGATGAGCTGGCGGACCACCGGGATCATGCGATCTGGATGGGGGCTTTGCGGCCCTTGGACCTGTCGATTTTTGGTGGGTAGATTGGTATGCCTGTGCCGGCGTCTTCGCGGGTAAACCCGCTCCCACAGGTACTGCACAGACCTTGAGAGCGGCGCGTTCCTTGTGGGAGCGGGTTTACCCGCGAAGCAGGCGACGCGGTTTAGCGACGGGCGCCGCGCACCCCTTCAGCCAGTGCCGAGCACAGGCTGAGCACATCATTCACTGCCTGGTCGGCACTCTTGGCCTGGGCAATCTTGTCGACCAGCGCCGAACCCACCACTACACCATCCGCCAGGCGGGCGATGTTCGCAGCCTGCTCCGGGGTACGGATGCCGAAACCAACGCTGATCGGCAGGTCGGTATGCCGGCGCAGGCGGGCAATGGCTTCGGTCACGTGCTCGGTGGTCGCCGAGCCGGCACCGGTCACCCCGGCCACCGACACGTAGTAGACAAACCCGGAGCTGCGCTCCAGCACCCGCGGCAGGCGCGCATCGTCGGTGGTCGGTGTGGTCAGGCGGATGAAGTCGATGCCTGCGGCCTGGGCCGGGGTGGCCAGTTCGGCGTCGTGCTCTGGCGGCAGGTCGACGATGATCAGGCCATCGACGCCCGCTACTTTGGCTTCAGCCACGAACGGTTCCACGCCAAAGCGGTGGATCGGGTTGTAGTAGCCCATCAGCACGATTGGCGTGGTCTGGTTATCCACACGGAATTCGCGAACCATCTGCAGGGTCTTGGCCAAGGTCTGGCCAGCTTCCAGGGCGCGCAGGGTGGCCAGCTGGATGGCCACGCCATCGGCCATCGGGTCGGTGAACGGCATGCCCAGTTCGATCACGTCGGCGCCAGCGGCCGGCAGCCCCTTGAGGATCTGCAGCGAGGCGTCGTAGCCCGGGTCGCCTGCGGTGACGAAGGTGACCAGTGCCGAACGGCCTTCGGCCTTCAGTTCGGCGAAGCGTTGTTCAAGACGGCTCATGCCTGTTTCTCCTGGGCGGCCATGTGGTTCATGACGGTTTGCATGTCTTTGTCGCCGCGGCCTGACAGGCACACGACCATCAGGTGGTCCTTGGGCAGCTTCGGTGCGCGCTTGATCGCTTCGGCCAGGGCGTGGGAGCTTTCCAGGGCCGGGATGATGCCTTCCAGGCGGCAGGTGGCGTGGAACGCATCCAGCGCTTCGTCATCGGTGATGCTGACGTATTCGACGCGCTTCACTTCGTGCAGGTAGGCGTGTTCCGGGCCGATGCCTGGGTAGTCGAGGCCTGCGGAAATCGAGTGGGCGTCGGTGATCTGGCCGTCTGCATCTTGCAGCAGGTAGGTACGGTTGCCGTGCAGTACGCCCGGTACGCCGCCGTTCAGGCTGGCGGCGTGCTTGTCGGTGTGCACGCCGTGGCCACCGGCTTCGACGCCGATGATCTGCACGCTCGGCTCTTCGAGAAACTCATGGAACAGGCCCATGGCATTGGAGCCACCGCCAACGCAGGCAACCAGGCTGTCTGGCAGGCGGCCTTCCTTCTCTTGCAACTGGGCGCGGGTTTCTTTGCCTATGATCGACTGGAAGTCGCGAACCATCGCCGGGTACGGGTGTGGACCCGCCACGGTGCCGATCAGGTAGAAGGTGTCTTCGACGTTGGTCACCCAGTCGCGCAGAGCTTCGTTCATGGCGTCTTTGAGGGTGCCGGTGCCGGCAGTGACCGGGACGATCTCGGCGCCCAGCAGTTTCATGCGGAACACGTTGGCCTGCTGGCGCTCGATGTCGGTGGCGCCCATGTAGATCACGCAAGGCAGGCCGAAGCGGGCGGCGACGGTGGCGGTAGCCACACCGTGCATGCCGGCGCCGGTTTCGGCGATCAGGCGCTTCTTGCCCATGCGTTTGGCCAGCAGCACCTGGCCGATGCAGTTGTTCACCTTGTGCGCGCCGGTGTGGTTGAGCTCTTCACGCTTGAAGAAGATTTTCGCGCCGCCGCAGTGCTCGGTCAGGCGTTCGGCGAAGTACAGCGGGTTGGGGCGGCCGATGTAGTCGCGCTGGAAATAGGCCAGCTCTTCAAGGAACTTGGGGTCTGCCTTGGCCGCTTCGTATTCGCGGGCCAGGTCCAGCACCAGTGGCATCAGGGTTTCGGCCACGTAGCGGCCGCCGAACGAGCCGAACAGGCCATTGGCGTCGGGGCCGGGGCGGTATTGGGACTGGGTCATGGGGCGCTCCAGGGCGTAATGAATGAGTGATGGGCTTTACTCTAACCACGGCAGGCCCCGCTGAAAACCGATAAGATTGCGCAAACTTGTCAGAAAAACTCACAGGTAACATGGCCCACGACCTCCCTCCCCTGAACGCCCTGCGCGCCTTCGAGGCAACCGCCAGGCTCAACAGCGTTAGCCAGGCGGCTGAAGCGCTGCATGTCACCCATGGCGCAGTCAGCCGGCAGATCAAGGTGCTGGAGGAGCACCTTGGCGTAGCCCTGTTCGTCAAGGACGGGCGTGGCATCAAACTCACAGATGCCGGCGTGCGCCTGCGTGATGCCAGTGGCGAGGCTTTCGACCGGCTGCGCAGCGTGTGTGCCGAACTCAGCCATGATGTCAGCGAGGCACCGTTCGTGCTGGGCTGCTCGGGCAGCCTGCTGGCGCGCTGGTTTATTCCCAGGCTGGGGCGACTCAAGGCGGAATTACCTGAATTGCGTCTGCACTTGTCGGCAGGTGAAGGCGACCTCGACCCGCGTCGTCCAGGGCTCGATGCATTGCTGGTGTACGCAGAGCCTCCGTGGCCTGCGGACATGCAGGTGCATGTGCTGGCCGAAGAGCGTATCGGCCCGGTGCTCAGCCCCCACTTTGCCGGCTTCGAACGCTTGCGCGGCGCGCCTGCCAGCGCCTTGCTGGAGGAGGCCCTTTTGCATACCACCTCACGGCCACAAGCATGGCCAACCTGGGTTCGGCAGCAGGGGTTGGACCCGGCCGGGTTGCACTATGGCCAGGCGTTCGAGCATTTGTATTACTTGCTGGAGGCTGCAGTCGCGGGCCTTGGCGTGGCCATTGCGCCGCAGCCGCTGGTGGCGGATGACTTGAGGGCTGGACGGCTCAGCGCGCCGTGGGGGTTTTCCCCTACGCGGGCAGCGCTGGCGTTGTGGGTGCCACGGCGCGCCGCGGATGGGCGCGCCGAGCAACTGGCGCAGTGGCTGCGCCGTGAGTTGCAACGCCAGGCGGGTTAGTTGCGACGCGACAACAGATAGGCCGCCAGCAGACCGAGGGCACCAATGGCTACGCCTGCCGTTGTAATCGGGTGTTCCTGGGCGTAATCACGGGTGGCGATGCCGGTCTGGCGGGTGCGGGTCTTCACTTCCTCATAAGCATCGCTGAGCAGGCTGCGCGAGTGTTTCAGCGCGCTTTCGGCGTTGCTGCGGATTGCCTTCACCGACTTCTGGGATTCTTCCGACGCATCGTGCTTGAGGTTCTCCAGGCTTTTCAGAAGGCTCTCGATCTCCGCTTCCATGCTTTCCAGGGACTTTTTGCGCAGCGAGTTGCGGTGCATGTTGACTCTCCTTTGCAGAATGGACTGTAAGAAATGCGACCCTCGGCCTGCGTGAAAGTGCGATCGAACTTTCGCTGACGGTGATGGCTCGCAGGTAAACCAGGCCTGCGCTGCTAGGCTCAATCTCACAGTCACCCATGGAGAGCGCTCATGACCGATCATCACACCTACAAGAAGATCGAACTGGTAGGGTCTTCGCCCACCAGTATCGAAGATGCGATCAACAATGCCCTGGCCGAAGCCGGCAAAAGCATCAAGCACCTGGAATGGTTCGAAGTGGTCGATACCCGTGGCCATATCCGCGATAACAAGGCAGCGCACTTCCAGGTCACGCTGAAGGTGGGCTTTCGTATCGCCAACAGCTGAAACAGCGCCGGGCTGGATGATCTCGGCGTGATGGAGTATTTAAGAGAGGGGCGCCTTGGCGGGCGCCCTTTCTGATTTCATCTGCACAAGGAAAGCGAGTGATGAACAAACTGATTCTGGCGCTGGGCCTGATGACCCTGGCCGGTGGTGCGCTGGCAGCGGGCAAGCCGTGCGAGGAGCTGAAGGCGGAAATTGCGGCCAAGCTGGATGCCAAGGGTGTCACTGGCTACAAGCTGGAGATCGTCAAGAAAGGCGACCCGGCGGGCAAGGTGATTGGTAGCTGCGAGGCCGGTACCAAGGAGATTGTGTACCGGCGCGGCTGATGTGTTGGCTTCTTCGCGGGCAAGCCCGCGAAGGGGCTCATTCGGCTTTGAGGGCCTGTGCCATCAGTTCATAAGACCGAATCCGGTCCTCATGCTCATACAGGTCACAGGTAAAGATCAGTTCGTCCGCCCCGGTCTGCTCCAGCAGCACCTCCACCTTGGCCCGCACCTTCTGCGGGCTGCCGATCATCGCCAGGCCCAGGAAACTGCCCACCGCGTCGCGTTCATGGGGCAACCACAGCCCATCCATGCTTTCCACCGGCGGTTTCTGCATCAGGCTTTGCCCACGAATCAGCGCGAGAATGCGCTGATACACCGAGGTAGCGAGGAATTCGGCCTTCTCGTCGGTTTCCGCCACCACCATGGGAATGCCCAACATCACATAGGGCTTGTCCAGCGTGGTCGATGGCTTGAAATGATTGCGGTACACGCGAATGGCCTCGTGCATGTAGCGCGGCGCGAAATGCGAGGCGAAGGCGTAGGGCATGCCGCGTATGCCGGCCAGCTGGGCGCTGAACAGGCTGGAGCCCAGCAACCACATGGGCACGTCGGTATCGTGCCCCGGTACGGCGATCACTTTTTGATCATCGGTGCGTGGCCCGAGGTAGCGCGACAGCTCCTCGACATCGTCCGGGAAGTCGTCCGGGCCGCCTGCGCGGTCACGTCGCAGGGCATAGGCCGTCATCTGGTCCGAACCCGGCGCACGGCCTAGGCCCAGGTCGATACGCCCTGGATACAGGCTGGCCAGGGTGCCGAACTGCTCAGCGATCACCAGCGGCGCATGGTTGGGCAGCATGACCCCGCCAGAGCCCACGCGAATGGTCGAAGTCCCCCCGGCCAGGTAACCGATCAGCACCGATGTGGCTGAGCTGGCGATGCCGTCCATGTTGTGGTGCTCGGCCACCCAGAAGCGGTTGTAGCCAAAGCGCTCGACGTGCTGCGCCAAGTCCAGAGAGTTGCGCAGCGACTGCGCCGGGCCTGCGCCTGCGCGCACGGGCACCAGGTCGAGGGTGGAAATCTTCAGGTCACGCAGCTGCGTCATGGTGCCTCCGCAAAAGTGGTTGGCCAGCGGCCTCTTTGACTCTGTATGGGCGCATTCGTTGGATTCAATGCCTGCACTCATATTGCGCTGAACTTGCGGCTGGCGGCAGGCCTCTGAACGGTAGGTAAGTAACCCAGTGACCAGGAGGCATCATGAAAAAGACAGCATCGGCAATCTGGCAAGGTGGCCTGAAGGATGGCAAAGGCCTGCTTTCTACCGAAAGTGGCGCACTCAAGCAGAACCCTTACGGCTTCAACACCCGTTTTGAAGGCACGCCCGGGACCAACCCGGAGGAGCTGATCGGGGCGGCGCATGCCGGCTGTTTCTCGATGGCGCTGTCGATGATGCTGGGTGAAGCGGGGCTGACCGCGGACCGGATCGACACTGCGGCCGAGGTGACGCTCGACAAGCAAGCGGATGGTTTTGCCATTACGGCTGTGCACCTGGTGCTCAGGGCCAAGGTGCCTGGGGCCAGCGAGGCGCAGTTCCTGGAGATCGCCAACAAGGCCAAGGAAGGGTGCCCGGTGTCCAAGGTGTTGAACGCCAAGATCAGCCTGGATGCAGCGTTGGTGGGCTGAAGCGGCGCAACGGTGGCGCTTTGCTGTAGTCTAAACAGCGTCGGCAGCACCACTGCCTTTTCAGGAGCCGTTCCATGATTCGCGTAGCAATCGCCGTGTTGGCTTCCCTGGTCGCCACGTCTGCGTTGGCGGGGGTGAAGCCGTGCGAGGAGCTTAAAGCCGAGATCGAGGCCAAGATCCAGGCCCAGGGGGTGACTTCCTACACCTTGGAGATCGTGCCCAACAGCGAGGCCAAGGACCAGAACATGGTCGTTGGTAGCTGTGATGGCGGGACCAAGAAGATCATTTACCAGAAGAATGATCGGTAGGTTCACGATTTTGGGGCTGCAAAGCAGCCCCAGCATCATGGAATGCAGAACACGTTGCTAGGCTCGTTCACCACCACCTTGCGGCTGGCGTCATACAGCAGCACTTGCGGCTCCATCACCGGCGCACGCGCCTCCAGGCGATAGCGCTCGCCGGCCTTGAAGTCATCAAAGCGCACGGTCAGGTAGCAGGTACGGTCCCTGGGTTCGGACATGATGCCGCCCGAGTAGATTTCATAATCGAAGCGCACCACCAACTCGTGCTTGCCCGGCGTTACCTGGAAATAGCGGCCATCATCCAGGCGCTTGCCGTCGAGGCGGTCGGCCATGATCACTCGGCCGGGGGTCATGGTGTAGAGGTCGACCCAGGCCTGCTTGGGGTCGACGGGCGGCAAGGGGCTGGCGCAAGCCCCCAGTGCACTGAGGGCGATCAGCATCATGGGCTGGCGCATGGCAAAACTCCCACTTGCGATTTACACGTTACAAGCATAGCGCCGATTGTACGCTTCAGGTGCGTTGGCAGCCTGCGGGCAAGCCTTGGCCGACCATTTTTTGCTGGTCGTCGTAAAGCTTGATCCAGGGGCGGAAGCCGATACTGCCCGCGTGCAGCTGATAGCGCTGGCCGGCGCCGAAGTCCTTGAAGGTCAGCTTGACCTGGCAATCGCGCCACAGCGGTTCGCTGACCGGGCCGATATTGCTGGGGGTAACCGGGAACTGGTAGCGCACGGTCAGCTCGTGGCTGCCGGGTTGTACTTCGAAATAGCGGCTGTCGGCCCAGTCACGCTCATCTACCTGCAGGGCGTCCAGCGAGGTGTTGTCGTAGGGCGTGAGGTCGATCCAGGCCTGGTTCGGGTCTGGGTCTGGCAACGTCGAACAGGCGGAAATCATTAACAGTGAGCCGGCGACCAACAATGCACGCATGGCGAAACTCCCCCTTGGCGAGATAGTCTTGGAGCGAATCAGCCTTGAGCGAGTCAGACAGTCCCGGATGCTTCGACTTTTTCTTATGCAGCGCTCAGGCCCTGGGGCACTCGACCGCGTTTTCACCCGTTTGGTTCCGCTGCTGGCGGCGCTTCTGCTGAACGGTTGCACCAGCGCGGCCTACTACGGGCAGTTGGCAGAGGGGCAGTGGCAACTGCTGCGTGCGCGCCAGCCAGTAGAGCAGGTGGTGGCTGACCCTGCTACCCCCGCGCCATTGCGCGCGCACTTGCAACAGGCCGAACGGGCGCGGGTGTTTGCCAGCCAGCAATTGAAACTGCCGGATAACCGCAGCTATCGGGTTTACGCCGACCTTGGCCGCCCTTACGTGGTGTGGAATGTGTTCGCCACGCCCGAGTTGTCGTTGCAACCGGTGACGCACTGTTTTCCGATTGCAGGGTGTGTGGCGTACCGCGGCTACTACCAGCAAGGCGCGGCGCGCGGCGCGGCGGCGCTGATGCGCCAGGACGGCCTGGATGTGTACGTGGGGGGTGTGGAAGCTTATTCGACCCTGGGCTGGTTCGATGACCCGATCCTGTCCTCGATGGTGGGCTGGGGCGATGAGCGCTTGGCGACGTTGATTTTCCATGAGCTGGCCCACCAGCGCTTTTATGTGCAGGACGACACCGAATTCAACGAGTCGTTTGCCTCGTTCGTCGAGCAGGAAGGCACGCGGCAATGGCGTGCGGCGCGTGGGTTGGCTGCCGGTGGCGAGGCGCAGGGGCAGCAGCGTGACCAGTTCATTCGGCTGGTGCTGGCCAGTCGTGAGCGGTTGCAGGCGATTTATGCCGGGCCTTTGGACGATGCGCACAAGCGGCTGGCCAAACGGGCGGAGTTCGATCGGCTGAGGCAGGAGTATCGGCGGTTGCGAGATGGCCAATGGGGCGGGGACAAGCGCTATGACGCCTGGGTGTATGGGCCGATGAACAATGCCAAGTTGTTACCGTTCGGGCTTTATGACCAGTGGGTGCCGGCGTTTACGGCGGTGTTTCGTGAGGTTGGCGGAGATTGGGCCAGGTTTTACCAGCGGGTCGAGCAACTGGGGCGGTTGCCGATTGATGAACGGAAGGCCGCATTGCAGGGGTTGATGGTTAGCCAGTGAGATTTTGGGGCCGCTTTGCGGCCCCAGTGGCCCTTAACCCTTGCTGAAAGCCTGATGCAGCTCGGCTACCGTAGCGAAATGGAAAGCGGGCTCCTCCGCCATCAACTCTTCCTGGCTACCAAACCCATACCCCACCGCCACTGCCTGCAAGCCATTGCTGCGCGCGCCAATCAGGTCATGCTTGCGGTCACCGATCATCAGCGTCTGCGCCGGGTCCAGCCCTTCTTCATCGAGCAGGTGGCGAATCAGCTCGACCTTGTTGGTGCGCGTGCCGTCCAGCTCGCTGCCGTAGATCACCTTGAAGTGGTGGTCGAAGGCGAAGTGCCGGGCGATTTCCCGGGCAAATTCCCAAGGTTTGGAGGTGGCGATGTACAGCGTACGGCCCTGCCCGTTCAGGGTTTCAAGCAACGCCGGCACGCCTTCGAACACCAGGTTTTCGTACAACCCGGTTACGCGAAAGCGCTCCCGGTAGAAATTCACCGCATCCCAGGCCTTGGCTTCGTCGAAGCTGTAGAACTGCATGAAAGCCTGAAGCAGGGGCGGGCCGATGAAGTGCTCGAGGCGGGCCAGGTCCGGTTCGTCGATACCCAGCTTGGCCAGGGCGTACTGGATCGAGCGGGTGATGCCCAGGCGCGGGTCGGTCAGGGTGCCGTCGAGGTCGAAGAGGATATTTTGCTGATGCATGTTCGTCTCGGTAGTCGGGTTCATTCCGGTTGGTCGTAGCCTTCGGCCAGGTGCTGGTCCTTGAGCTTCACGTAGTTGCCGGCGCTGTAGGAGAAGAATGCGCGCTCCTTGTCGTTCAGCAGCCGGGCCTGTTTCACCGGGCTGCCCATGTACAGATAGCCGCTGACCAGGCGCTTGCCTGGCGGGACCAGGCTGCCGGCGCCGATGATCACTTCGTCCTCGACGATGGCGCCGTCCATGATGGTGCTGCCCATGCCGACCAGGATGCGGTTGCCCAGGGTACAGCCATGCAACATCACCTTGTGGCCGATGGTCACTTCGTCGCCGATGATCAGCGGGAAGCCGTCCGGGTTGAACGGGCCGGCGTGGGTGATATGCAGCACACTGCCATCCTGCACGCTGGTGCGCGCGCCGATGCGGATGCGGTGCATGTCGCCGCGTACCACGGTCAACGGCCAGACCGAGCTGTCTTCACCGATCTCCACGTCGCCCAGCACCACCGCCGAACGGTCGACGAAGGCCCTGGGCCCCACTTTCGGAGTGTGTTGCTGGAAGTTGCGAATGGCCATGATAGCGTCTCTCATCTGTGCCGATAGGCAGGCTGCCTGCTGCGGTCGGCGTCGATTGTAATTAAGATGGGGCAGTGTTTCTTCTGCCAAGGTATCCAAACCGTGACTGCGAACAACCCGCTTCTGCAATCCCACGATCTGCCGCCCTTCTCGCAAATTCGTGCCGAACACGTGTTGCCGGCGATCGAAGCGATCCTGGCCGACAACCGTAAAGCCATTGCCGAGATCCTCGAAAAGCAGGGCAAGAACCCCACCTGGGCCGGCCTGGTGCTGGCCATGGACGAACTGAACGACCGCCTGGGCGCCGCCTGGAGCCCGGTCAGCCACCTTAACGCGGTGTGCAACAGCGCGGAGCTGCGCGAGGCCTACGAGTCATGCCTGCCGGCGTTGAGCGCCTACTCTACCGAACTGGGCCAGAACCGTGCGCTGTTCGAAGCCTACCAGGCACTGATCGACAGCCCGGAAGCCGCCGGCTTCGACGTGGCGCAAAAGACTATCCTCGAGCATGCCCTGCGTGACTTCCGCCTGTCGGGTATCGACCTGCCGGCGGACAAGCAGCAGCGCTACGCCGAAGTGCAGAGCAAACTCAGCGAGCTGGGCAGCCGCTTCTCCAACCAGCTGCTCGATGCCACCCAGGCCTGGACCAAGCACGTTACCGATGAAGCCGCACTGGCCGGCCTGACCGACTCGGCCAAGGCGCAGATGGCCGCCGCTGCCCAAGCCAAGGGCCTCGACGGCTGGCTGATCACGTTGGAGTTCCCCAGCTACTACGCGGTGATGACCTACGCCAGCGACCGCGCCCTGCGCGAAGAGCTATACGCCGCTTACTGCACCCGCGCCTCGGACCAGGGCCCGAATGCCGGCCAGTTCGACAACGGTCCGGTGATGGGCGAAATCCTCGATCTGCGTCAGGAACTGGCCGAGCTGCTTGGCTACAAGAACTACGCCGAGCTGAGCCTGGCCACCAAGATGGCCGAGTCCAGCGACCAGGTGCTGAGCTTCCTGCGAGACCTGGCCAAGCGCTCCAAGCCGTTCGCCGCCCAGGACCTGCAACAGCTCAAGGCCTACGCCGCCGAACAAGGCTGCCCTGAACTGGCCAGCTGGGACACTGGCTACTTTGGCGAGAAGCTGCGCGAGCAGCGCTACAGCGTGTCGCAGGAAGCCCTGCGTGCCTATTTCCCGATCGACAAGGTGCTGGGCGGTCTGTTCAGCATCGTGCAGCGCCTGTACGGCATCGAAATCGCCGAACTCAAGGGCTTCGACAGCTGGCACCCAGACGTACGCTTGTTCGAGATCAAGGAAAACGGCCAGCACGTCGGCCGCTTCTTCTTCGACCTGTACGCCCGCGCCAACAAGCGTGGTGGCGCCTGGATGGATGGCGCCCGTGACCGTCGCCGCACGGCCGGCGGCCAGCTGCAGAGCCCGGTGGCCAACCTGGTGTGCAACTTCACCCCGGCTGCACCCGGCAAGCCGGCGCTGCTGACCCACGATGAAGTAACCACCCTGTTCCACGAGTTCGGCCACGGCCTGCACCACATGTTGACCCGCATCGAACACGCCGGGGTTTCCGGCATCAATGGCGTGGCCTGGGATGCGGTCGAACTGCCGAGCCAGTTCATGGAAAACTGGTGCTGGGAGCCGGAAGGCCTGGCACTGATCTCCGGGCACTACGAAACGGGTGCTGCCCTGCCCCAGGACCTGCTGGACAAGATGCTGGCGGCTAAAAACTTCCAGTCGGGCATGATGATGGTGCGCCAGCTGGAGTTTTCGCTGTTCGACTTCGAACTGCACGCCAGCCATGGCGACGGTCGCAGCGTGCTGCAGGTGCTCGAAGGCGTGCGCGACGAGGTATCGGTCATGCGCCCACCGGCGTATAACCGCTTCCCCAACAGCTTTGCGCATATTTTTGCGGGCGGTTACGCAGCGGGCTACTACAGCTACAAGTGGGCTGAAGTGCTGTCGGCCGACGCTTTCTCGCGTTTCGAAGAAGAAGGTGTTCTCAATGCCGAGACTGGCCGCGCCTTCCGCGAGGCGATCCTGGCCCGTGGTGGGTCGCGCGAGCCGATGGAGCTGTTCGTCGACTTCCGTGGCCGTGAGCCTTCCATCGATGCATTGCTGCGCCACAGTGGCCTCACCGAGGACGCTGCGGCATGAGTGAGGTTGCTGTGAACAAGACCAAGAAACGCTTTATTGCCGGGGCGGTATGCCCGGCATGCAGCGAGCCCGACAAGCTGATGATGTGGAATGAAGACGGCGTGCCGCACCGTGAGTGTGTGGCTTGCGGCTTTACCGACACCCTCAACGAACAGGGCCTGTCGGTGCCCAAGGAACTCGGCACGCGGGTCAACAACCTGGCACCCAAAGCCGCGCCGGCCAAGGTGCAGACGGTGCAGTTCTTCCCTAATCCGAAGCTGAAGAAACCGACAGAGTAAGTACTGGCTGTCGGATCAGAGGCGCTGGTGGATTCAAGGCAGGTACGATACTGTATGTAAATACAGTATAGGGGTTGGCCATGAATCCTCCAGCACCACTAAAGGGCCGTGGCACGGCACACAATCCGCACAACCGTTTTGCCCCCAGCCATTCGCTGGTAGAGGACGACGGCTGGTATCAGGAAGTGCCGCAGACCCAAGGCACCGAGGTGCGTAGCGAAACGGCGAAATCGGTTATCACCCGCAACACCTCGCCCGACCTGCCCTTCGACCGCTCCATCAACCCTTACCGCGGCTGCGAGCATGGCTGCATCTACTGCTATGCCCGCCCCTCCCATGCCTATTGGGACCTCTCCCCCGGCTTGGACTTCGAAACCAAGCTGATCGCCAAGACCAATGCCGCCGAAGTGCTCGCGCAACAGCTGAGCAAACCGGGTTACGTGTGCGCGCCAATCAATCTGGGTTCCAATACCGACCCGTACCAGCCGATCGAGCGGGAACAGATGCTGACCCGGCGTCTGCTGGAAGTGTTGCTGCGTTTTCGTCACCCGGTGACCATCGTGACCAAGGGCTCGCTGGTGTTGCGTGACCTCGATCTGCTGGCAGAGATGGCCCGCCAGCGCCTGGCACGGGTAATGATCAGCCTGACCACACTGGACGACGATCTCAAGCGGGTGCTGGAGCCACGGGCGGCGTCACCCAATGCCCGGTTGAGGGCCATCCGCGTGTTGCGCGAGGCGGGTGTGCCGGTAGGTGTGTTGTGTTCGCCGATGATTCCGATGATCAACGACAGTGAGCTGGAGCGCTTGCTGGAGGCTGCCAAGGACGCTGGCGCACAGAGTGCGGCCTACATGATGTTGCGCCTGCCGCTGGAAGTGGCGCCGTTGTTCGAGCAATGGCTGCAGGACCATTACCCGCAGCGGGCGGCGCATGTATTGAGCCTGATCCGCCAGAGCCGGGGGGGCGAGCTGTATGACAGCCGGTTTGGCACGCGCATGCGTGGCGAGGGTGTGTTTGCCGAGCTGCTGGGGCAGCGTTTTGCCAAGGCCATGAAGCGGCTGGAATTCGAAGGCCGGGAAGCGCAGGGGCTGGATTGCTCGGCCTTCTGTCCGCCGGGTGGGCAGATGGCCCTGTTCTGAAACCCAAGGGCACAATGCCAGCCCAGAATTTAACTAATCCCAGTTAATAAATGCGCTAATGCATCTTGGCAATTGATGTTTTTTTGCTATTATCCAAGTCCCGCCTTTTCTATCTGGAACACCCGTTCTAGAGCCTTCGAATTAAGTTTCAGTTAAGTTTTCCCCGCTAGCGTAGGAAATCAGTCCACACCGACTGTGATCTATGGCCTGTGCGTGTCATCTAAATCCCTGCATAGCCAGAATCTTTCACCGGTAAAATGGATTTACCTACACACCGTCAAGAGGATGAATCATGCCCGTCAAGGACCCATCCAAGGTCGTACCGCAGGTCCCCGCGGAAAGCGCCGATGCTGCCCTGAAGCACATCGTCGACGGCTTCCTGCGCTTTCACCATGATGTCTTCCCTGATCAGCAAGAGCTGTTCAAGAAGCTTGCCACCGCGCAAACACCGCGCGCCATGTTCATTACCTGTGCAGACTCGCGCATTGTCCCCGAGCTGATCACCCAGAGCTCGCCAGGCGACCTGTTCGTGACCCGTAACGTGGGCAACGTGGTACCGCCTTATGGCCAGATGAATGGCGGTGTTTCCAGCGCGATCGAGTACGCCGTACTTGCGCTGAAAGTGCACCACATCATCATTTGCGGTCACTCCGACTGTGGCGCCATGCGTGCTGTACTCAACCCGCACTCGCTGGACAAGATGCCGACAGTCGGGGCCTGGTTGCGCCATGCCGAAGTGGCTCGCACCGTGGTCGAGAACAACTGCTCGTGCGGCAGTGAACACGAAACGATGCAGGTGCTGACCAAGGAAAACGTCATCGCCCAGCTGCACCACCTGCGTACCCACCCTTCGGTGGCCTCGCGTCTGGCCGCTGGCCAGCTGTACATTCATGGCTGGGTCTACGACATTGAGACCAGCAGGATCGAAGCCTATGACGCCGCCAGCGACAGCTTCCTGCCCCTGGCCGCCGGCGAGCCGGTCCCCTGCGCCACTCCGAGAGGCCGCTACTAAGCGACCCATCCACCGCTAGAACCTTGATAGCCGGCTGCACCCTGTAGGGGTGTGGCGCGGCCTTCGGCTGCCTTGAAATCCCTGACTGCCCTGCCGGCAAACCCGCTGGCGGCCCGCGCCTGCGCGCTCGTCAGGGGCAAACGTGCCCACGGCCAGAGGAATGGCCGTGCGACTAGAGAAAGGAGAAACACGGTGAACATTACACAGTTGAAAGCGGCCCTGCCGCGTGAGTTGCTGGCGTCGGTGGTGGTCTTCCTGGTGGCGCTGCCATTGTGCATGGGCATTGCGATCGCCTCGGGTATGCCGCCGGCCAAAGGCCTGATTACCGGCATTATCGGCGGCATTGTCGTCGGTTTTCTGGCTGGATCACCGCTGCAGGTCAGTGGACCGGCCGCAGGCCTGGCAGTACTGGTGTTCGAGCTGGTGCGCCAACATGGCATGCCCATGCTTGGGCCGATCCTGCTGCTGGCCGGCCTGCTGCAGTTGCTGGCTGGGCGTTTGCGCCTGGGCTGCTGGTTCCGCGTCACCGCGCCGGCGGTGGTGTATGGCATGTTGGCGGGGATTGGGGTGCTGATCGTGCTGTCGCAGGTGCATGTGATGTTCGATACGGCGCCGCAGCCTTCCGGGTTGCAGAACCTGCTGACATTCCCGTCCACCGTTGCCGCAGCCCTGCCACAGGAACGCGCAGGCGCTGGCTGGATGGCCGGTGCGCTGGGCCTCGGCACCATCGCCATCATGTGGGGCTGGGAGCGCCTTCGGCCGCAGCGGCTGCGCTTCGTGCCGGGTGCCTTGCTCGGTGTGGCGAGCATGACCGCCATCAGCCTGTGGCTGGCCTTGCCGGTGAACCGCGTACAAGTGCCGGCAGACCTGTCCGAGGCCATTGACTGGATTCGCCCAGATGACCTGATGCAACTCGCCGACCCTACCCTGCTGGTCGCTGCCTTTGCCCTGGCGTTCATCGCCAGCGCCGAAACCTTGCTGTCGGCCGCAGCGGTTGACCGCATGCACAGTGGCCAGCGTTCGGACTTCGACCGCGAGCTGTCAGCCCAGGGCATCGGCAACATGCTTTGCGGGGCGCTGGGCGCTTTGCCGATGACCGGGGTAATCGTGCGCAGCTCGGCCAACGTGCAGGCGGGGGCGCAGACGCGGGCCTCCGCGATATTCCATGGCCTTTGGCTGTTGGCTTTCGTGGTGGCGCTGAGCAGCGTGCTGCAGCAGATTCCGGTGGCGAGCCTGGCGGGTGTGCTGGTGTACACCGGGGTCAAGCTGGTCGATTTCAAGGCGTTTCGTGGGCTGGGCCGTTATGGCCGCATGCCGATGTTCACCTATGCGGTGACGGCGCTGGCGATCATTTTCACCGACCTGCTGACCGGCGTGATGCTGGGTTTTGCCCTGACCCTGCTGAAGCTGGCGTTCAAGGCGGCGCGGCTGAAGATCAACCTGGTCAGCCTGGAGAAAGCTGGGCATATGGAGCTGCGGCTCAGTGGTGCGGCGACGTTCCTGAAGGTGCCGGCGCTGACCCAGGTGCTGGATACCGTACCGGCGGGCACTACGTTGCACGTGCCGTTGGGTAACCTGAGCTACATCGACCACTCGTGCCTTGAGTTGCTGGAAGACTGGAACCGCAGTAATGGGGCGAATGGGTCGCGGCTGCTGATCGAGCAGCGGCGGTTGAAGCGGCGGATCGAGGGGAGGTTGCGGACTACGGCGGGGATTGGGGCCTGAAGCTGAAAATCTCTGTTGTCTGAACTGGCCTCTTCGCGGGTAAACCCGCTCCCACAGGGTACTGCACAGCATTCAAAGCCTGTGCGGTCCCTGTGGGATCGGGCGTGCCCGCGAAGAGGCCGGTACAGGAGGATCAGGCCGGTTGGCCCAGCTCCACACCCAGCTGTCGCGACAGGCACGGCCAGCGCTTCCACGCCTCGCCAGTTGCAGGGCTGCTCAGCTTCTCGCGATAAGCCTCCACCGATTCCACCGCAAAGCTCTCGTCATCGAGCATTTCGTCAACCGAGTGATGCACCACCTCATCCAGCTGGTTGGCAAAGCTCTCGCCAATCAACTGGTGGGCAATCAGGTTGGCGACGGTGGTGTCGACCGGGATCAGCGGCTGCTGGAAGTGGCGGATGTACAGGTCATTCACTTCCTCCACCAGACGGTGTGCCAGGTAAGCCTCATCCAGCAGGCAGTCCAGGCCTACATGCCCTTGCATCACACTGGGCGGTTGCAGGAAGTAGGCTTCGGCAATTTTCAGTACCGGTTTGATCTGCGATTCGATCCCGGCTTCGCGGGCGACCTCATGCGCGGCCTCCAGCAATTCCGGAACCTGGTCGATGTAGGCGCTGACGAAGCGCGCCAAAGTACCCTGGGCGTCCTGCTCAGGCAGTTGGATCGAGGGGTGCAGGTGGGGCAGTTGCAGCTCGAGACGCTGTTTCAATTGGCCGGTCTGGCCTTCATGTTGATGGGCTTGGCTTACCTGCTCGCGTACAGCAGCGATGTTCATGACAACTCCAGGGACATTACGTTTCAAACGGAAGACACTAAATTAGCTCGGTATACAGAATACCTAAGACGTATTTGTTATAAATCCCGCAAACGTGTGCGCTCTCAGGCATATCGAAATGCCATTATTTCGCCACACCCTATCAACCTCGCGGTTTTCAGGCCATTTGCCTATTTCGTGAGGTTCATTTCACAGGCTTCATTGCGTGCCATTGGTCGCTGTCTATACTCCCGTTGAACGTGATTCGTTGATGAGGCCCGACTGCTTTTAGCAGGGGCTCGGTCGTCGAAGCCAGGCAGTCTTGACCGCCGTTCCCTCTTGCCGCAGGCCACGCCTCCGGGACAACAAGAATTAGAAGGGGAACCCGCAATGATGCGACATCCACATGTCTGGATGGGCCTCCTGTTGTGGTCGGTTTTTGGTCAGGCCAACGCCGCCTGGACCGTGAACATGCACCCAGGGGCGACGGAGGTCTCCAACGCCGTCTTCGACCTGCACATGACCATCTTCTGGATCTGCGTGATCATCGGCATCGTGGTGTTTGGCGCGATGTTCTGGTCGATGGTCATCCACCGCCGCGCCACCGGCCAGCAGGCCGCGCATTTCCACGAGCATACCTGGGTGGAAATCCTCTGGACCGTGGTGCCCTTCCTGATCCTGGTGGTCATGGCCATCCCGGCCACCAAGACCCTGATCGACATCTACGACGCCAGCGAGTCGGACATCGACATTCAGGTCACCGGCTACCAGTGGAAGTGGCACTACAAATACCTGGGCCAGGACGTGGAGTTCTTCAGCAACCTGGCCACGCCCGCCGATCAGATTCACAACAAAGCCCCCAAGGACGAGCATTACCTGCTTGAAGTCGATCAGCCGCTGGTGCTGCCGGTGGGTGCCAAGGTGCGTTTCCTGGTGACCGCTGCCGACGTCATTCACTCCTGGTGGGTGCCGGCCTTCGCGGTCAAGCGCGACGCCATCCCCGGCTTCGTCAACGAAGCCTGGACCCGTATCGAGAAGCCCGGCATCTACCGTGGCCAATGCACCGAGCTGTGCGGCAAGGACCACGGCTTCATGCCGGTGGTGGTCGAGGTCAAGTCCAAGGCCGATTACGACACCTGGCTAGGCGAGCGCAAGGCCGAAGCCGCCAAGCTCAAGGAGCTGACCAGCAAGGAATGGACCCTGGAAGAGCTGGTGGAACGTGGCGACAAGATCTACCACACCACCTGCGTGGCGTGTCACCAGGCTGAAGGCCAAGGCCTGCCGCCGATGTTCCCGGCACTCAAGGGCTCGAAGATCGCCACCGGGCCGAAGGAAGGCCACTTGAGCATTGTCTTCCACGGCAAGCCCGGCACGGCCATGGCGGCCTTCGGCAAGCAGCTGTCGGAAGTCGACATCGCCGCTGTGGTCACCTACGAGCGCAATGCCTGGGGCAACAACAAAGGCGACATGGTCACGCCGAAGGACGTGCTGGCGCTGAAGCAGGCAGAAGCCAAGTGAACCGGGTTACTCGCGGCAATCAATGGGTTGCAGGAGACAGGACATGAGTGCAGTGATCGACGACCACGCCCACGGCCATGAGCATGCACACGGCCCGGCCAAGGGCCTGATGCGCTGGGTGCTGACCACCAACCACAAGGACATCGGCACCATGTACCTGTGGTTCGCCTTCATGATGTTCCTGCTTGGTGGCTCGTTCGCCATGGTGATCCGCGCCGAGCTGTTCCAGCCGGGCTTGCAGATCGTTGAGCCGGCGTTCTTCAACCAGATGACCACCATGCATGGCCTGATCATGGTGTTCGGTGCAGTGATGCCGGCCTTCGTCGGGCTGGCCAACTGGATGATCCCATTGATGATCGGCGCGCCAGACATGGCCTTGCCGCGGATGAACAACTTCAGCTTCTGGCTGCTGCCGGCGGCCTTCCTGCTGCTGGTCTCGACCCTGTTCAGCCCGGGTGGCGGGCCTAACTTCGGCTGGACGTTCTACGCCCCGCTGTCTACCACCTATGCGCCAGCCAGCGTCACCTTCTTCATCTTCGCCATCCACCTGATGGGTATCAGCTCGATCATGGGGGCGATCAACGTGATCGCCACCATCCTCAACCTGCGTGCCCCAGGCATGACCCTGATGAAAATGCCGCTGTTCGTCTGGACGTGGCTGATTACCGCGTTCCTGCTGATTGCAGTGATGCCGGTACTGGCCGGCGTGGTGACCATGATGCTGATGGACATCCACTTCGGTACCAGCTTCTTCAGTGCCGCCGGTGGCGGTGACCCGGTGCTGTTCCAGCATGTGTTCTGGTTCTTCGGCCACCCCGAGGTGTACATCATGATCCTGCCGGCCTTCGGCGCGGTCAGCTCGATCATCCCGGCGTTTTCGCGCAAGCCGCTGTTCGGCTACACCTCGATGGTATATGCCACCGGCGCCATCGCCTTTCTGTCGTTCATCGTTTGGGCCCACCATATGTTCGTGGTTGGCATCCCGGTGGTCGGCGAGCTGTTCTTCATGTACGCCACCATGCTGATTGCCGTGCCCACCGGGGTGAAGGTGTTCAACTGGGTCAGCACCATGTGGGAAGGCTCGCTCACCTTCGAAACGCCAATGCTGTTCGCCATTGCCTTCGTCATCCTGTTCACCATCGGCGGTTTCTCCGGCCTGATGCTGGCGATTGCCCCGGCGGACTTCCAGTACCACGACACCTACTTCGTGGTGGCGCATTTCCACTACGTGTTGGTGCCAGGGGCAATTTTCGGCATCTTTGCATCGGCCTACTACTGGCTGCCGAAATGGACCGGCCACATGTACGACGAAACCCTCGGCAAGCTGCACTTCTGGCTGTCGTTCATCGGCATGAACATGGCCTTCTTCCCCATGCACTTCGTGGGGCTGGCCGGCATGCCGCGACGCATCCCGGACTACAACCTGCAGTTCGCCGACTTCAACATGGTGTCGTCGATCGGCGCCTTCATGTTTGGCGCCACGCAGATCTTCTTCCTGTTCATTGTCATCAAGTGCATACGTGGGGGCGCGCCGGCGCCTGCCAAGCCTTGGGATGGCGCTGAGGGCCTGGAATGGTCGATTCCTTCGCCTGCGCCCTACCACACCTTCCAGACACCCCCGGAAGTGAAATAGGAAATCAGCCATGAACGGCCTGTCGCTGAAACGCCTGGTAACGCGCCTGCTGATGCTGACGGTGGTGATGTTCGCCTTCGGTTTCGCCCTGGTGCCGATCTACGACGTGATGTGCAAGGCCTTTGGCATCAACGGCAAAACGGGTGGCCAGTACGAAGGTAGCCAGGTCAGCGACCCGACGCGTTCGGTGCGGGTGCAGTTCATGTCGACCAACGCCAGCGACATGGTCTGGGACTTCTATTCCACGGCCGATCAGCTGGAGGTGAACCCAGGGGCGGTGAACCAGATGATCTTCGTCGCGCATAACCCGACCGATCGGCCGATGAGCGCGCAGGCCATACCCAGCATCACCCCGGCCGAGGCCGCGGCGTACTTCCACAAGACCGAGTGCTTCTGCTTTACCCAGCAGGTGCTGCAGCCCGGCGAACGCATAGAGATGCCGGTGCGCTTCATCGTCGACCGCGATCTGCCGGCCAGCGTGAAGCACCTGACACTGGCCTACACCTTGTTCGACATCACCGCTCGCCACCCGCCGGTCGCGCATGTTGCGGCCCAGGACGTCCAGGGCGCCCGTTAAGGGAAGGAGAACAGCAATGGCAAGTCATGAGCACTACTACGTCCCGGCGCAGAGCAAGTGGCCGATCATCGCCACCATCGGCATGTTCATCACGGTGTTCGGTCTGGGAACCTGGTTCAACGACATGAAGGCCGGCCACCCGGACTCGCATGGGCCGCTGATCTTCTTCATCGGCGCGTTGTTCCTGGCCTACATGTTGTTCGGTTGGTTTGGGGCCGTGGTCAAAGAGAGCCGCGCCGGGTTGTACAGCCCGCAGCTGGACCGCTCGTTTCGCTGGGGCATGAGCTGGTTCATCTTCTCCGAGGTGATGTTCTTCCTGGCCTTCTTCGGTGCGCTGTTCTACGTGCGGGTGTTGGCAGGGCCATGGCTGGGCGGCGAAGGGGCCAAAGGTGTCGCGCACATGCTGTGGCCGACCTTCGAATTCACCTGGCCGCTGCTGCACACACCCGACCCGAAACTGTTCCCGCCGCCCAAGGAGGTGATCGACCCGTGGCACTTGCCACTGATCAACACCATCTTGCTGGTCAGTTCCAGTGTGACCATCACCCTTGCCCACCACGCCTTGCGCCGTGACCACCGTGGGCCGCTGAAATTCTGGATGGCGCTGACCATCGTGCTGGGTATCAGCTTCATCGCCTTGCAGGCCTTTGAATACCACGAGGCCTATACCAAGCTGGGGCTGACGCTGGGCTCGGGGATTTATGGCGCGACGTTCTTCATGCTCACCGGGTTTCACGGCGCCCACGTGACCTTGGGCACGATCATCCTGATCGTGATGTTCGTGCGTATTTTGCGTGGGCACTTCAACCCGGAGAAACACTTCGGCTTCGAAGCGGCCAGCTGGTATTGGCACTTCGTCGATGTGGTGTGGGTGGGGTTGTTCATATTCGTATACGTGCTTTGAAGGGAAACAGAGACCCTGTAGGCGCGGGCAAGCCCGCGCCTACAGGGGGCAGATGAAAACTTCAGAAGGGGGCGTGGGACACGAGCTGACCGCTGATGAAGCCCCAGGCCACCAGGCCAATGGTCAGCGCCGCCAGGGTCACCCGCACTGTCAGTGCCTTGAGCAGACGAGTTGAGTTTTCATCGTCCTTGACCAGAAACACCAGGCCACTGAACAAGCTGGCAATCGTGGCCAACAGCATCAGGACAATCGCGGCCTTGAGCATGGCGCTACTCCGGGGGGATGCGGTGATGTGGATAAGTATAGCGAGGCGCCCGTGAGGCCGTTTCGCCCAGGCTGGGTACCGACCCTGGTGGTGCTTGCGCTGCTGCCGGGGCTGATTGCCCTTGGCTGCTGGCAACTCGGCCGAGCCGAAGAAAAGCGTGGGCTGTTGGCCAGCTATGCCGAGCGACGGGTCGAGGCGCCGCTGGCCGCAGCCCAGCTGACGTCCAGTGACGACAACGCGTTCCGCCGCGTGCATTTGTATGGCCGCTTCGATGCCGAGCACAGCCTGCTGCTGGACAACCGCATGCGTGACGGCCAGGCCGGTGTCGAACTGCTGCAACCCTTCCATGACCAGGCCAGTGGCCTGTGGTTGCTGGTCAACCGCGGTTGGCTGCCATGGCCGGACCGCCGGGTGCCGGTGCATTTCGAAACCCCGTCCCAGGCCTTGGCGCTGGACGCGTCCGTGTATGTCTCGCCCGGCAGCACCTTCCAGTTGCATCCCGACCCTGAAGGCGGCCAATGGCCGCATTTGCTTACCGCCATTGATGCCGCGCAGCTATGGCCGCAGCTCGACCGCGAAGGCTTCGCCCACGAACTGCGCCTGGAGCCCGGCCCGGCGACCTATCGCCTGGACTGGCCGGTCGTGGCCATGGGCCCGGAAAAACACCTGGGCTACGCCGTGCAGTGGTTCGCCCTGGCGACCGCTCTGGTTCTGCTCTACCTCTATTTCGGCTGGCACCAAAACAAGGAGAAACGCCATGGCCACCGCCACTCCACTGGACCTGCCTGAACGTAGCAAGCCCCGAGCCCGCGGGCGTTTGCAGCTGTTGCTGATTCTGCTGGTAGTGCTCGGGCCGATGATCCTGGCCACCAGCATGTACAAACTCAACTTCTGGGTACCGGAAGGCCGCAGCTACCACGGCGCGATGATCGGCAACGGGGAAAGCCGTGCCGATCTTGGCGTGGCCGGCGAGGACGAGCGCTGGCAGTTGCTGGTCAGCGCGCCTCAGGCCTGTGCCGAAGACTGCCAGCGGCTGGTGTACCTGGCCCGGCAGATTCAGGTCGGCCTGGGCCGCGATGCCAGCCGCGCCAGCCATGCACTGGCCGCTGCCCAGCCGCTGAGCGCCGACTACCAGGCGCTGCTCGGCCGCGAGTACCCGCAGCTGCAGCGCTACCCGCTGGATGCGCAACGTTACCAGCAGAAGGTTGCCGAGCCCGGCCCGCAGCTGTGGATTGTCGACCCGCACGGCAACCTGGTGCTGCGCTACGACGGCAAGGTCAACGGCAAGCATGTGCTGGATGACCTGCGCCACCTGCTCAAGCTGTCCAATATCGGCTAGGAGCCTGCCATGGCCAGACCCGGATTTCGCCTTGCTGTGTTCGCCACCCTGCTGGCACTGCTGGTCGTCCTGCTCGGTGCCTATACCCGGCTGACCCATGCCGGCCTCGGCTGCCCCGACTGGCCGGGTTGCTATGGCTTCATCAGCGTGCCCAAGAGCGAAGCGCAACTGGCCCATGCCGAGCTGCACTTTCCTGAGCACCCGGTGGAAGCTGCCAAGGGCTGGGCCGAGATGGTTCACCGCTACTTTGCCGGGACTCTAGCCGTGGTAATCGCCCTGCTCGCTTTCCAGGCGCTGCGCCGGCATGCCCGCGATGGCCAGCCCTATCGCCTGCCCGTGCTGTTGCTGGGTGTGGTGTTGGCCCAGGCCGCCTTTGGCATGTGGACGGTCACCCTGAAGTTGTGGCCGCAAGTGGTCACGGCGCATTTGTTGGGGGGCTTTACCACGCTGAGCTTGCTGTTCCTGTTGTCACTGCGTCTATCACGGGCCTTTGCACCCTTGCCAAAACTGCCCCTGAGCTTGCGCCGGCTCGCTGCGTTGGCCCTGCTGGTGGTGATCGGCCAGATTGCTCTGGGTGGCTGGGTGAGTGCCAACTACGCAGCCGTCGCCTGCATCGACCTGCCGACCTGCCATGGCCAATGGTGGCCGGCGGCGGACTTCAGCAATGGCTTCCACCTGACCCAGCACGTCGGTCCAAACTACCTTGGCGGGCAACTGGACAGTGATGCCCGCACCGCCATCCACATCAGCCACCGGCTGGGCGCGTTGCTGGTGACCTGCGTGCTGCTGATGCTTAGCTGGAAGTTGCACCGCTGCGGCTTGCCCGGCCTGGCACGGGTGGTGCTGCTGGCGCTGACCCTGCAAGTGGGCCTGGGTATCAGCAACGTGGTGTTCCACCTGCCACTGGCGGTGGCTGTTGCGCACAATGCCGGCGGCGCGATGCTGCTGCTGAGCATGGTGCTGGTGAATTACCGCATTCGCGTGGTCGACAGGGTTCGCGTGGGGGTCGGCAATGGCTGGCGCCTGCGGCCTGTGGCTGGCGTGGGCATATCCCATCACATGAGGAACGATTCGTGGCGACGCTTCTGAGCGCAAGGCGGGCCAGCTGGCGCGATTACCTGGAGCTGACCAAGCCCAAGGTGGTGGTGCTGATGCTGATCACCTCGCTGGCAGGCATGTTCCTGGCCACCCGCGCGGGTGTGAGCTGGAGCGTGTTGCTGTTCGGCAACCTGGGGATCGGCTTGTGCGCGGGTGGCGCTGCGGTGGTCAACCATGTGGTGGACCGACGCATCGATGCACTGATGGCACGTACCCACAAGCGACCGCTGGCCCAGGGTCGGGTCGAGCCGCTGCCGGCATTGCTGTTCGCCCTGGCACTGGCGCTGCTGGGCATGGCTCTGCTGCTGGCGTTCACCAACGCCCTCACGGCCTGGCTTACCCTGGCCTCGCTACTGGGCTATGCGGTGCTCTACACCGGCTTTCTCAAGCGCGCCACGCCACAGAACATCGTCATCGGCGGCCTGGCCGGCGCCGCCCCGCCGTTGCTTGGTTGGGTGGCGGTAAGCGGCCATGTCAGCGCTGAGCCCTTGCTGCTGGTGCTGATCATCTTCGCCTGGACCCCGCCGCACTTCTGGGCGCTGGCCATCCACCGCAAGGAGGAGTACGCCAAGGCCGATATCCCGATGTTGCCGGTGACCCATGGTGAGCGCTACACCAAGCTGCATATCTTGCTGTACACGCTGATTCTGCTGGCGGTAAGCCTGCTGCCGTATGCCATCCACATGAGCGGCCCGCTGTACCTGGCCTGTGCCCTGGTCTTGGGCCTGCGCTTCCTGCAATGGGCCTGGGTGTTGTACCGTGGCAGCCGGCCGCACGCGGCAATCGGCACCTTCAAGTACTCTATCGCCTACTTGTTCGCGCTGTTCATCGCGTTGCTCCTTGACCACTACCTGTTGCTGAACCTATGACCCGAACCCAGAAAACCGTCTTCATCCTCGTTGCCCTGGTCGCGTTGATCCTGGGCCTGACCGTCAACAAGGTGCTCAATGGTCGCGACCAGCCCAACCCCACCGAGCTGATCGACGCCGGCATCATCCTGCTGCCGCAGAGCCGCACTGTGGCCGACGTGACCATGACCAACCAGGACGGCCAGCCCGTGCGGCTGGATGACCTGAAGGGCAAATGGTCGCTGCTGTTCTTTGGTTACACCTACTGCCCGGACATCTGCCCGACCACCCTGGCCCAGTTGCGCCAGGTGAAGAGCGAGTTGCCCAAGGAAGCCGTCGACCGGCTGCAGGTGGTGCTGGTGAGTGTGGACCCGAACCGCGACACGCCGAACCAGCTGAAGCAGTACCTGGGCTATTTCGACAAGGACTTTGTCGGTGTGGCGGGGTCGATCGAAGACACCCAGAAGCTGGCCAATGCCTTGAGCATTCCGTTCATACCGGCGGATACCAGTAAGCCGGGGTACACCGTGGACCACAGCGGCAACCTGGCGGTTGTGGGGCCGGATGGGCGTCAGCGCGGGTTTATTCGTGCGCCGTTCAACAACCAGAAGCTGGTGGCGCAGTTGCCTGGGCTTGTGAAGCGGGATTGAGATTGATGGGCCTGCTGCGCAGGCCTATCGCAACACAAGGCCGCTCCTACAGGGGTACGCGGTCTCTTGTAGGAGCGGCCTTGTGTCGCGAAAGGGCCGCAAAGCGGCCCCAGGGGTGTCGGATCAGAACGCTGGAACCACAGCGCCCTTGTACTTCTCGATGATGAATTGCTTCACCTCTGGCGAGTGCAGTGCAGCTGCCAGTTTCTTCATGTCTTCCGAGTCCTTGTTGTCCGGGCGGGCAACCAGGATGTTCACGTAAGGCGAGTCGCTGCCTTCGATGGCCAGCGCGTCTTTTTCCGGGTTCAGCTTGGCTTCCAGCGCGTAGTTGGTGTTGATCAGGGCGGCATCGACCTGGGTCAGCACACGCGGGATGGTGGCCGCTTCCAGCTCACGGAACTTGATGCTTTTCGGGTTCTCGGCAACATCCTTCACGGTGGACAGGATGTTCTTGTTGTCCTTGAGCTTGATCACACCGGCCTTGTCCAGCAGCAGCAAGGCGCGGCCGCCGTTGGTGGCGTCGTTGGGGATGACCACGGTAGCGCCGGAGGACAGCTCGTCCAGCTTCTTGATCTTGGTCGAATACACGCCCAGCGGCTCGATGTGCACGCCCGCCACGCTCACCAGGTTGGTGCCCTTGGCCTTGTTGAACTCATCCAGGTATGGCTGGTGCTGGAAGAAGTTGGCGTCCAGGCGCTTTTCGGCCACCTGCACGTTCGGCTGAATGTAATCGGTGAATTCCTTGACCTTCAGCTCCACGCCTTCTTTGGCCAACTGCGGTTTGACGAAGTTGAGGATCTCGGCGTGCGGCACCGGGGTGGCGGCAACGGTCAGGGTATCGGCGTGGGCCGAGAAGGCCGCGACAGCGGCAGCGACAGCAAGCAGCTTCTTCATTGATCACTCCTTGTGAGGGCCGCGACGGCCCCCGAACGGGTCGGCCGGGCCGACCCTATTGGGGTTACTTACGGGAAAAATGTACGACCAGTTTGTCGCCCACGCTTTGCAGGACTTGAACCAGTACCAGCAGCAGAACCACGGTCACTACCATCACATCGGTCTGGAAACGCTGGTAACCGAAGCGGATAGCCAGATCGCCCAGGCCGCCCGCACCCACCACACCGGCCATGGCGGTGTACGAAACCAGGGTGATGGCGGTGACGGTAATGGCTGCGAAGATACCCGGGCGGGCCTCCGGCAGCAGTGCGCTGGTGATGATCTGGCGGGTGGTGGCGCCCATCGACTGGGTGGCTTCGATGATGCCGCGGTCCACTTCACGCAGAGCGGTTTCAACCAGGCGGGCAAAGAACGGCGTGGCACCCACTACCAGTGGTGGGATGGCGCCGGCAACGCCCAGCGAGGTGCCGGTGATCAGCACGGTGAATGGGATCATCACGATCAGCAGGATGATGAACGGCAGCGAGCGCAGGATGTTGACCACCAGCGACAGCAGCGCGTACACGCCCTTCTGTTCGAACATCTGCTTCGGCCCGCAGAGGAACAGCAGCACACCCAGCGGCAGGCCCAGCAGCACGGTGAAGAACAGCGAGCCGAACAGCATGATCATGGTGTCGATGGTGGCCAGCCAGATTTCGGCCCAGTCGACGTTGGCGAAGAAATTCAGGGCGTCCATCAACGCAGTACCTCCATATGTACGTCAGCTGCCTTGAAGCGGGCAAACGCCGCTTCCATGTCTCCGCCGATCAGGGCGAGGGTGAGCTGGCCATAGGGGACATCCTTGATGCGGTCGATACGCCCGGCGAGGATGCTGTAGTCCACACCGGTTTCGCGGGCCACGGTGCCCAGCAGCGGCGCGTAGGTAGCGTCGCCCTGGAAGGTCAGGCGCACGATGCGGCCCGGTACGTGGGCAAAGTCGTCGCGCTGCTCGCCTTCGTCGACCTGCTCGTCTTCTTGGACGAAGCGCTTGGTGGTGGGGTGCTGCGGGTGCAGGAACACCTCGGCCACCGAGCCTTGCTCGACAATCTGGCCGGCGTCCATCACCGCCACGCGGTCGCAGACCCGGCGGATCACGTCCATCTCGTGGGTGATCAGCACGATGGTCAGCTTCAGCTCACGGTTGATTTCGGCCAGCAGTTGCAGGACCGAGGCCGTGGTTTGCGGGTCGAGGGCACTGGTGGCCTCGTCGCACAGCAGGATCTTCGGGTTGGTGGACAGGGCGCGGGCGATACCGACGCGCTGCTTCTGGCCGCCGGACAGCTGCGCCGGGTACTTCTTGGCGTGGTCTGACAGGCCCACGCGGGCCAGCAACTCGGTGACGCGCGTGTCGATCTCGCTGCGCGACAGCTCGCCGGCCAGGGTCAATGGCAGGGCGACGTTGTCGGCGACGGTCTTGGAGGCCAGCAGGTTGAAGTGCTGGAAAATCATCCCGACCTGCTGGCGGAAGCCGCGCAGCTGGCTGGCGTTGAACGCGGTGACGTCTTCGCCGTCGACGATGATCTTGCCACCGGAAGGTTCTTCCAGACGGTTGATCAGGCGCAGCATGGTGCTTTTGCCGGCGCCGGAATGGCCGATCAGGCCGAACACCTGGCCATCTTCGATGGTCAGGCTGGTCGGATTCAGTGCGGGGATTTCCCTACCGGCAACGCGGTAGGTTTTATGTACCTGTTGGAACTCGATCACGTAGCGAACCTTGTGGGGCGCATTGAAATTTGAATCAGCGGTTAGCTGGGGTCGCGCATTTTAGCCTTTTCCCATAGCTGTTCTTAGCATTTATTTCGTAATGCACCAATCCATCGGGCATATCGCGACAACCGGTAATCCTGATTGAACGCTCGGCAATGCCTCCCAGTCACTACTTGAACAAGCCCGAAACGGGCACGCCTGAAGACTGACGAGGAGAGCCGACCATGCCCAGCAAGAAAACGGACGCGCCCAAGCACAGCGAGGCCGCCGGCACCCAGACCCCTGATCGGGCCAACACCAACGCCAAGCTGCAGAGCCTGGAGGCCTTCCGCAGCGATGCCACGGGCCAGGCCTTGCGCACCAACCAAGGGGTGAAGATCGCCGATAACCAGAACAGCCTCAAGGCGGGTGTTCGAGGGCCGTCGTTGCTTGAAGATTTCATCATGCGCGAGAAGATCACCCACTTTGACCATGAGCGCATCCCTGAGCGCATCGTCCATGCCCGGGGTACCGGGGCGCACGGCTACTTTCAGAGCTATGGCTGCCATGCCGAGCTGACCAAGGCCGGTTTCCTGCAGGACCCGGAAAAGATCACCCCGGTATTCGTGCGCTTTTCCACCGTACAAGGGCCGCGCGGCTCGGGTGACACGGTGCGTGATGTGCGCGGTTTTGCCGTCAAGTTCTACACCGATGAAGGCAACTTCGATCTGGTTGGCAACAACATGCCGGTATTTTTCATTCAAGATGCCATCAAGTTCCCGGACTTCGTGCATGCGGTGAAGCCAGAGCCACAGAATGAAATGCCCACCGGCGGCTCTGCCCACGACACGTTCTGGGACTTCGTTTCGCTGGTGCCGGAGTCGGCGCATATGGTGATCTGGGCCATGTCCGACCGCGCCATCCCGCGCAGCTTGCGAATGATGGAAGGCTTTGGCGTGCACACCTTCCGCCTGATCAACGCCGAGGGTGTGGCCAGTTTCGTCAAGTTCCACTGGAAGCCCCGTCAGGGCGTGCACTCGGTGTTGTGGGACGAAGCGCAGAAGCTGGCAGGCAAGGACACCGACTACCACCGCCGTGACCTGTGGGAAGCCATCGAGACCGGGGACTACCCGGAATGGGAGCTGGGCGTGCAGGTGGTACCCGAGGCCGACGAGCACAAGTACGACTTCGACCTGCTCGACCCGACCAAGCTCATTCCTGAAGAGCTGGTGCCGGTGAAGCTGCTGGGCAAGATGGTGCTCAACCGCAACCCGGACAACTTCTTCGCAGAAACCGAGCAGGTGGCGTTCTGCCCAGGGCATATCGTGCCGGGCATCGACTTTACCAACGACCCCCTGCTGCAGGGGCGATTGTTCTCGTACACCGATACGCAGATCAGCCGGCTGGGCGGGCCGAACTTCCATGAAATCCCGATCAACCGCCCGGTGGCGCCGAACCACAGCAGCCAGCGCGATGCCATGCACCGCATGACCATCGACAAGGGCCGGGCTTCGTACGAACCCAACTCCATCGACGGCGGCTGGCCGAAGGAAACACCCCCTGCTGCACAGGACGGTGGCTTCGAGAGTTATCAGGAGCGGATCGATGCACACAAGATCCGCCAGCGTAGCGAATCGTTCGGCGATCACTTCTCTCAGGCGCGGCTGTTCTTCCAGAGCATGAGCCCGACCGAGCAGCAGCACATCATCAAGGCTTACAGTTTCGAGCTGGGCAAGGTGGAGCGTGAAGCCATCCGTGCCCGGGAGGTTAACGAGATTCTGGCCAATATCGACCTGAAGCTGGCGGCGGCGGTGGCGGCCAACCTGGGGCTGCCTGCGCCCAAGCAGGGAACGGTCAAGGTGAAAGGCAGCAAGCTCGCGCAGTCCAAGGCGTTGAGCCAGATGAACCACCCCGGTGACGTGGGCATCAAGGGGCGCAAAATTGCGCTGCTGGTGGCGGATGGCGTGGACGGTGCTAGCGTCGACAAGCTGGTGAAGGCGCTGGAAGCACACAGTACACGGCCGATGCTGTTAGGGCCGACATCGGCGCCGGTAAAGACTGCGGACGGTAAGCAGCTGCCGGTGGATGCGTCGATGGAAGGGATGCCTTCGATCATGTTCGACGGGATTGTCGTGCCAGGAGGCAAGGCTTCGGCGGACGCCTTGGTGGCCAGCGGGCTGGCCAAGCACTTCTTGCTGGAGGGCTACAAGCACCTGAAGGCGATGGTGTTGACCAAGGAGCTGGCGTCCGGCCTTGGGCTGAAGGAGGACAAGGGATTGCTGCTGGGGGATGACCAGAAGACCGTGGATGCCTTTGTCAAAGCGGTTGAAGGGCACCGGGTTTGGGAGCGGGAAGCAGCTGCGGAGGCTGTGCCGGCCTGATAGGTCCTATTCGCGGGTAAACCCGCTCCCACAGGTACAGCACCGACCTCGAAACCTGTGCTATCCCTGTGGGAGCGGGTTTACCCGCGAAGCTTTTTACTGCTGATGCGGTACCAGAACCACCTGCGCCGGCAGCGAGCGCTGGATCTCATGGGTCTGCTTCAGATCGAAACCACTGTCGATCTTGCGCACCCGCTTTTCCAGCAAAGTCTTAAGCCAAGGTGCGTCGTCAGTGCGCGGCACCTGGAGCACCACCTCGCAGTCATAGCTCACCACATCGGCGGCAATATCATCGAGCTGACGGCGCATGGCGCGGCTGTCAGTGGTCTTCAAGGCCACCACAGTGCTTGGCGCTGTCGGGTCGATGATACGTGCCTTGGGTTTGGCTTCAGCGGCTTTCAAGGCGGCCTCTGCCTTCTCCAGCTCGGCCTTGCGTGCCTGGCTCAGGGGATCGCCACCGGTCACTGCCGGGGCTTGCGGCATCAGTGCGCGAGCACGGGCCAACGCGGTAGCGGCCGCGTTCACATCGCCCTTCTGCAGGACGATCTGGCTGCGCTGCAGGTAGGCTTCGGCCAGCTGGCGCTGGTATTGCTCCAGGCGTGGGTCATCCGGCGACTGGGCCTGCAGGGCTGCAAGCTGGTCTTCGGCGGTGGCCAGCTCGTTGCTGGCGATATTTTGTTGCAACTGCTGCCAGGCATCGGCTTGGGCAGGTGCGGTGGCCTGCTCGACCGGCGCGCTGGAACAGGCAGCCAGGAACAGGGAAAACGCGGCAACAAGCAGATAACGGGAGGCGAACGGCTTCATTCCTGCGACTCTCTATTTGCGCAAAAAGCGAGCAAGTCTACACCCAGGTGCGCACGCTCGAAAACAGGTCTTACAGACCCTTTACCCGGCAAAAGGTTGCAAGGCGTGCCTGCACACGCCCTGCTTCTCAGCGTTTTGGCAGGGCCAGGCTCAGCAAGAATAGCACCGCCGCGCAGACCACGATCGACGGGCCGGCGGGGGTGTCCTTGAACCAGGACATGGCCAGGCCACCGCACACAGCGGTAACGCCCAGCAGGCTGGCGCCCAGGGCCATCTGCTCTGGCGAGCGGGCGTGACGCTGTGCCGCAGCCGCAGGGATGATCAGCAGCGAGGTGATCAGCAGCACACCGACGATCTTCATGGCCACGGCAATTACCACCGCAATCAACAGCATGAGCGCCAGGCGCAGGCCGGCCACAGGCAGGCCTTCGACCATGGCCAGCTCTTCGTGCACGGTAACCGCCAGCAGCGGCCGCCACAGCACGGCGAGCAACAGCAGCACCAGCGCACTGCCGCCGAGGATCCAGGCCAGGTCGGTGGTGCTGATGGCCAGCAGGTCGCCGAACAGGTACGCCATCAGGTCGATGCGCACATCGTGCATGAAGCTCAGTACCACCAGGCCCAGCGACAGGGTGCTGGGGGCGAGGATGCCGAGCAGGGTGTCGGAGGCCAGCGGCTGGCGTTGCTGCAAGGTCACCAGCAGGATTGCCAGCAACAGGCAGCCCACGGTTACCGCCAGCGCTGGGCTGACGTCCAGGGCGAAGCCCAAGGCCACACCGAGCAAGGCGGCATGGGACAAGGTGTCGCCAAAGTAGGCCATGCGCCGCCACACCACGAAGGAGCCCAGCGGGCCGGCGACCAGCGCCAGGGACAAACCGGCAAGCAGGGCGTAGAGAAGAAAATCAGCCATGCTTGCAGTGCTCTCCGTGAACATGGGTGCCAGGGGCGACCACCGAGCCGTGCAGGTCGTGGCTGTGGTCGTGATGGTGGTGGTAGATGGCCAGGCTAGGTGCGGTCTGGCCAAACAGCTCGACGAACGCCGGGTCGCCGCTGACTTGCTCGGGGTGGCCCGAGCAGCATACGTGGCGGTTCAGGCACACCACCTGGTCGGTGGCGCTCATCACCAGGTGCAGGTCGTGGGACACCATCAGCACGCCGCAGCCGTGGCGGTCGCGCAGGCGGGTGATGAGGTTGTACAGCTCGGTCTGGCCGACCACGTCCACACCTTGTACCGGTTCGTCGAGCACCAGCAACTGGGGCTCGCGCAACAGGGCGCGGGCCAGCAGTACGCGTTGCATCTCGCCGCCGGAAATGGTCTGGATAGGGCTGTCGATGACCTGCTCGGCGCCCACTTCCTGCAGCGCGGACAAGGCTGCCGCGCGGTCTACGCCGGGCACCAGGCGCAAGAAGCGCAGCACCGACAGCGGCAGCGTGGCATCGACCTGGATCTTTTGTGGCATGTAGCCAATGCGCAGCTTGGGCTTGCGCCATACCTTGCCGCGGTGTGGCTTGAGCAGACCGAGTACGGCGCGCACCAGGGTGGTCTTGCCGGCACCGTTGGGGCCGATCAGGGTGACGATCTGACCGGGGGCGACCGACAGGTCGATGCTGTCGAGTACCGCCTCGCCGCCAAAAGTGACGCCGACCTGTTCCAGGCGGATCAAGGCATCGCTCATGCCGCGCTCCGGCAGCTGCCGCACAGCCCGACCACTTCCACGGTCTGGGTCTCGACCGTGAAGCCCACGCCTTTGGCGCTGTCGATGATGGCATCGCTGATGCTGCTCTGCTCCAGCTCGATGGCCACATGGCAGGCGCGGCAAATCAGGAACTGGCCTTGATGCACATGCTCGGGGTGGCTGCAGCCGATGAAGGCGTTGAGCGAGGCGATGCGGTGCACCAGGCCGTTTTCCAGCAGGAAGTCCAGCGCGCGGTACACCGTGGGCGGGGCGGCGCGGCGGCCGTCCTGCTCGCTGAGCACGGCAAGGATGTCGTAGGCGCCCAGTGGCTTGTGGCTTTGCCACACCAGCTCCAGCACTCGGCGGCGCAGCGCGGTCAGGCGCAGGCCCAGGCGGGTGCACAAGGCGTCGGCTTCAGCCAGTGCGCTGTGTACGCAATGGGAGTGATCGTGAGGACGGTTGGCCAGCGGCGTGATGGACATGGGCAGCGACGGTTCTGGATGGAGACGTTATTATGTTACCTGTTTCTGACGACTCGAGTATCCACCGTGTCCCGATTCCTAGCTCTGTTTGTCGCTTTCATCGCATTTTCCGCCCAGGCCGATGTGCGCGTGCTCACCAGTATCAAGCCCCTGCAGCAGATTGCCGCTGCCGTGCAGGATGGCATTGGCAGCCCTGACGTCTTGCTGCCACCAGGCGCTTCGCCGCACCACTACGCGCTGCGCCCGTCCGATGTACGGCGGGTGGGTGATGCCGACCTGCTGTACTGGATCGGCCCGGACATGGAGAACTTCCTGCCGCGTGTCTTGGCTAGCCGCAGCAAGGCCACCGTGGCCGTGCAGTCGCTGACGGGCATGAAGCTGCGTCACTTTGGCGAGGACAGCCACTCCCATGAGGAAGAAAGCCACGACGACCATGACCATGATCACCGGCCGGGCAGCCTGGATGCGCACTTGTGGCTATCGTCGGTCAATGCGCGAGTAATCGCGGCAAAAATGGCGGCTGATCTGGCCCAGGTCGACCCGGCCAATGCGGCTCGCTACCAGAGCAACCTGAAGGCCTTCGACGAGCGTCTGGATGCACTGGATGCGCGTATCAAGACGCGGGTGGACGGTATTGCCGGCAAACCTTATTTCGTGTTCCACGAAGCGTTCGATTACTTCGAGGCTGAATATGGTTTGAAGCACACCGGCGTATTCAGCGTGGCGTCCGAGGTGCAGCCTGGGGCGCAACATGTGGCGGCCATGCGCAAGCGCCTGCAGGAAGTGGGCAAGACCTGTGTGTTCAGCGAGCCGCCACTGCGACCGCGCTTGGCCGAGACCTTGACCGCCGGGCTGCCGGTGCGCCTGGCCGAGCTGGATGCGCTGGGCGGAACAGACCCGGTGGATGGCAAGGGCTATGAGCGCTTGCTGGAAAAGCTGGGCGGCGACTTGGCTGGGTGCCTGGAACAGCTCTAAGCCTGTGCCGGCCTCGTCGCGGGCATGCCCGCGAAGAGGCCGAATAGAAACTAGAGGGCGAATGGCAGGTGCAAAGCCACCTGCTGGCGCTGCGCCAGACGCACTTCGAACTCGCTCGGGTCATGGATCATCACATCCATTCCGGCAAACGACTCCGCTGCAATCAGGCGCGACAACCAGAAGCGCACGCAGCCTACCCGCAGCATTTCCGGCCACAGCTCGGCCTCGGCAGCCGTGAATGGCCGCAGCGCCGCATAGGCAGCCAGCAGCGCCTGTGCACGCGGCACATCCACCGCACCCTGCTCGTCCAGGCACCAGTCGTTCACGGTAATGGCGATGTCATACAGCATCGGCCCGGAACAGGCGTTGTAGAAGTCGATCACCCCGGTCAGGTGGGTGCCTTCGAACATCACGTTGTCGCGGAACAGGTCGGCATGCAGGTTGGCCCGTGGCAAGGCCAGGATCTGCGCTTTGTGCGCGGTGATTTCGTCCAGTGCCGGTTGCAGCAGCTTGGCTTGCTCGGCGGTCAGGCGTGGCAACAGTTCGGCACCCGAGGCCAGCATCCAGTCCAGGCCACGGTCGGTCTTGCGTTCGATGATGTGCGCGCGGGTGGCCAGGTGAATGTGCGCCAGCAACTCGCCGACCTGGGCGCAGTGCTGGTTGTTCGGTGCCTTGATGTGCTTGCCCGACAGCCTTGGCTGCAGCAGCGCAGGCTTGCCGCACAGCTCGCGCAGGCCGTTGCCGTCGCGGTCACGAATGGCATAGGGCACCGGCATGTCGGCGGCGTGCAGGGTGTCGAGCAGCTCGATAAAGAACGGCATGTCCTCGCTTGGCCCGCGCTCGATCAGCGTCAGGACGAACTCCCCCTGTTCGAGGCTGACGAAGAAATTGCTGTTTTCGGTGCCGGCGGCAATGCCCTGGAAGTCGAGCAGACGGCCCAGCTGGTACGGCGCCAGAAAGGTTTCCAGCTCAGGCCGGGTCACGGGGGTGAAGACTGACATGATGAAAAAATGCCCATACGGGCACTTCCGCCGGGAAGTGCCGGGTTGATGTGAACGGTGCGCGTCAGATTACCACTCGAAGATCTTCCAGGACGGAATCAGCATGTCCGGCTGGTCGGATCGAATGAAATTGGCATCAGTGCCATCGGCGCGTACCAGAAAATAAGGCTTGCCGTTTTTCGGCGTGATCTTGATCGCATACAGGAAGCCGTTTTGCCGGTACTCCTGGATGGTTTTGTCGCCTTCCGTGCGAATGGTCACCTCGGGATCGGCCGAGGGGGCGTCGTCCGCCGCCAGGGTAACGACAGGCATGGTTGCCAACAGGCCGAGCAGTAACAGGCGATTGAGTGTACGCATGATAACCTAGTCCCTTTGTCGTCAATGATTCTGGCTATTCTAGCGCCGGACCCGTCGAAAAGGTTGATTCTGCTCATGAGCCAAGCGCCCCTCGTCCTGGTGGACGGTTCCTCCTACCTGTACCGCGCCTTTCACGCGCTGCCGCCGCTGACCACGTCCAAGGGCATGCCGACCGGTGCGGTGAAGGGTGTGCTGAACATGCTCAAGAGCCTGCGCAAGCAATACCCCGACAGCCTGTTCGCCGTGGTGTTCGACGCCAAGGGCGGCACTTTCCGCGATGCCATGTTCGCCGAATACAAGGCCAACCGCCCCAGCATGCCGGACGACCTGCGGGTGCAGGTCGAGCCGCTGCATGCCAGCGTGAAGGCGCTGGGCTATCCGTTACTGTGCGTCGAGGGTGTAGAGGCCGACGACGTCATCGGCACCCTGGCGCGCAGTGCTGCCGCGAAGGGTCGCCCGGTGATCATTTCGACCGGTGACAAGGACATGGCTCAGCTGGTGGACGGGCACATTACCTTGGTCAACACCATGACCGGAAGCGTGCTGGACGTGGCTGGCGTGCACGAGAAATTTGGCGTCGGCCCGGAACATATCATCGACTTCCTGGCCCTGATGGGTGACAAGGTCGACAACATTCCCGGCGTACCGGGCGTGGGCGAAAAAACCGCCGTGGGCCTGCTGACCGGTATCGGCGGCGGCCTCAGCGATTTGTACGCGAACCTGGACAAGGTACCGGCACTGGCCATTCGTGGCGCCAAGACCTTGCCGGCCAAGCTTGAAGAGCACCGGGACGCAGCGTTCCTGTCCTACGAGCTGGCCACCATCAAGGTCGATGTGCCGCTGGATGTCGAAGTGGATGCGCTGGTGTGCGGTGAGCCTGATCGCGAAGCGTTGCAGGCGCTGTACACCGAGATGGAGTTCAAGAGCTGGGTTGCCGAAGTGCAGCGTGAGGCCGCAAGGGCGGGTAATGAGGTTGCGCCGGTCGAAGTGCCGGCGGCCAAGGTTGAGCCGACGTACGAAACCATTCTTGACCAGGCCCGTTTCGAGGCCTGGCTGGACAAGCTGCGTCAGGCGCCGCTGTTCGCCTTCGATACCGAAACAACCGGCCTGGATGCCCAGAAGGCGCAGCTGGTTGGCCTGTCTTTCGCTGTTGCGCCCCATGAGGCGGCTTATGTGCCGCTGGCCCACGATTACGAAGGCGCGCCAGCCCAACTGGACCGCGACGCCGTGCTGCTGGCGCTGAAACCACTGCTGGAAGACCCGGCCAAGGCCAAGGTCGGGCAGAACGCGAAGTATGACATCAACATCCTCGCCAATGGCTCGCCCGCCATCGAGATGCGTGGCGTGGCCTACGACACCATGCTCGAGTCGTATGTGCTGAACTCCACCGCCACCCGTCATGACATGGACAGCCTGGCGCAGAAGTACCTCGACCACACCACCATCGCCTTCGAGGATATCGCCGGCAAGGGCGCGAAGCAGCTCACTTTCAACCAGATCAACCTGGACAAGGCCGGCCCCTACGCGGCCGAAGACGCCGACATCACCCTGCGCCTGCACCAGGCGCTGCAGGCACGCCTGGCACAGACGCCAAGCGTGCAGCCGGTGCTGATGGACATCGAGATGCCGCTGGTGCCAGTGCTGGCCAAGATCGAGCGCCAGGGCGCGCTGGTCGATGCCGCGCTGTTGCACGTCCAAAGCGGCGAACTGGGCGTGAAGATGGGCGAACTGGAGCAACGTGCCTACGAGCTGGCCGGCGAGGAATTCAACCTCGGCTCGCCCAAGCAGTTGGGCGCGATCCTTTACGACAAGCTTGGCATGCCGGTGCTGAGCAAGACCGCCAAGGGCCAGCCCTCCACCGCCGAAGCGGTGCTCGATGAGCTGGCCTTGCTCGGTTACCCACTGCCTGAGGTACTGATGCAGTACCGCAGCCTGAGCAAGCTCAAAAGCACCTACACAGACAAGCTGCCGGGCCAGATCAACCCCCGCACCGGGCGTATCCACACCTCCTACCAGCAGGCTGTGGCGGCCACTGGCCGGCTGTCGTCGAGCGACCCTAACCTGCAGAACATCCCGATCCGTACCGCCGAAGGCCGGCGCATCCGCCAGGCGTTCATCGCCAGCCCAGGATACAAACTGCTGGCGGCGGACTACTCGCAGATCGAGTTGCGCATCATGGCCCACCTGGCCAAGGACGAAGGCTTGCTGCACGCTTTCCGCAACGACCTCGACGTGCACCGCGCCACGGCGGCGGAAGTGTTCGGTGTGGCCTTGCAAGACGTCACCACCGACCAACGTCGCAAGGCCAAGGCCATCAACTTCGGCCTGATCTACGGCATGAGCGCCTTTGGTTTGGCCAAGCAGATCGGCGTCGACCGCAAGCAGTCGCAGGATTACATCGACCGCTACTTCGCCCGCTACCCAGGCGTGCTGGCCTACATGGAACGCACCCGCGCTCAGGCGGCCGAGCAAGGTTTTGTCGAAACCCTGTTCGGCCGTCGTCTGTACCTGCCGGACATCAACGCCAAGAACCCCGCCCTGCGCAAAGGCGCCGAGCGTACGGCGATCAACGCGCCGATGCAGGGCACCGCGGCCGACATCATCAAGCGGGCCATGGTCAATGTGGATAACTGGCTGAGCGAGAGCGGGCTGGATGCCCGAGTGATCCTGCAGGTACACGACGAACTGGTACTCGAGGTACGCGAGGACCTGGTTCAGCAGGTGAAAGATGAAATTCGCCAGCACATGAGCCAGGCAGCGCAGCTGGATGTACCGCTACTGGTGGAGGCAGGAATTGGTGCGAATTGGGACGAAGCTCACTGATTGAGCAGGGAAAGCTGTGTAGGATCTGCGACGTAGCGACGCGGATCCTGGCACCGCTCAGTGCCATTGGTGCTGAAGTTTCATGAAACTATCGCAAATAGTTTTCAGGGCTTCGGAACTAAACCGGTGAAGCGGAACTCAGAGTAACTGAATGGCTGGTGAAGCCCTTCGATGCTCCTATGTTGTGTTAAGTGTTGGCAGATATCTGGACCCCGCCCTAGCGGTCCGGACTTGGACCCCGAACTTCCCCCTCCCCATACGAAGTCCGGGGTTTTTTTTGCCCGGAATTTGCCACCAAGGTGCCCCGCTCCCACAAGAGCGGGGCAGTGCAGCTTCAGGCGACTGGCTTGTCTTCCAGCTCCATCCAGCCCGCCAGCACCCGGTAGGCGTCTTCCACGCCCAGGCGCTTGGGTGCCGAGAACAGCTGGATGGTCACGCCATCGCCCCAGCCCTTGCGGATTTCCGACTGCACCTTGAGCAAGGTGTTCTTGCCCGCGCCGTGGGTCAGCTTGTCGGCCTTGGTCAGCAGGATGTGCATCGGCATGCCGCTGGCCTTGGCCCAGTCGAGCATCATCTTGTCGAAGTCGGTCATCGGGTGGCGCACGTCCATCATCAGGATCACGCCACGCAGGCACTCCCGGCTGCCCAGGTAGGCTTCCAGGTGTTTCTGCCAGTGCTGCTTGAGCGGAATCGGGACTTTTGCATAACCGTAGCCCGGCAGGTCGACCAAACGCCGTTCATCGTCCAGACTGAAGAAATTCAACAGCTGGGTGCGCCCTGGAGTTTTCGAGGTACGCGCCAGGCTGGCATGAGTCAGGGTGTTGAGGGCGCTGGATTTGCCGGCGTTTGAACGGCCGGCAAAAGCCACCTCGTAACCCTGGTCGTCCGGGCATTGTTCGACCTTGGCTGCGCTAAGGGCGAATGTGGCTTTCTGGCAGAGGCCGAGGATGGGGTTCTTGACTTGCATGGGATATCCGATGTGGGTGTTGCCTGACTCTGTAGGCCCGAGCCTGGCAAGCGGTGTCGTTTCCGTTTGGATGGCGGAAGTATATAATGCCCCAGTTTTTGTGTGCTCATTCTCCCAGCGAAGGAGAACGGGCATGGGGTGTCGAACAATAGCTCGCGCAACAGAACGCAGCGCGGCCCCCAACCCTGAAGGTCGTTCCGCATGGCGAAATGGCTGCTTGCTGTCGGTATGTTCCTGCCGGTTTTCAGCGCACAGGCTACACAGGATCCCGAGGTGTTGTACAACCGCACGTGTGCGGCCTGTCACACCGGGCAGTTGCCACAGGCACCCAGACAGGGTGACCGGGCGGCTTGGGAGCCAAGGCTGGCGCAAGGCATGGAGGTACTGGTGAAGCACGTGACCCAGGGTTTCAAGGCTATGCCGCCGCGTGGATTGTGCATGGACTGCAGTGCCGAGGACTACCGTTTGGTCATCCTTTGGATGAGCGGCAGTCCCGATACATAACATTTCACCCTTAGCCGTGTTGGATTAGCTGATGAACAAACTAGTCGTGAGTCTGCTGTTGACCCTGGGTGTCGCAGGTGCGGCCACTGCTGCGCAACCTATCAAAGGCGATGCCGCCGCTGGCCAGGCCAAGACTGCCGTCTGTGGCGCCTGCCACAACCCCGACGGCAACAGCCTGGCACCGAACTTCCCGAAACTGGCCGGCCAAGGCCAGCGCTACCTCGAAAAACAACTGCACGATATCAAGTCGGGCAAGCGTACCGTGTTGGAGATGACCGGCATGCTGACCGCCTTCAGCGACCAGGACCTGGCCGACATCGCCGCCTACTTCTCCAGCCAGAAAGGTAGCGTGGGCGCTGCCGATCCCAAGCTGGTCGAGCGCGGCCGTTCGCTGTTCAATGGCGGCGACCTGGAGAAAGGCATGCCTGCCTGCACCGGCTGCCACTCGCCCAACGGTGCAGGCATCGCTTTGGCCGGCTTCCCGCACCTGGGCGGTCAGCACTCTCAGTACGTGACCAAGCAGCTCACGGACTTCCGCGAAGGCAACCGCACCAACGATGGCGATGCCATGACCATGCGCACCATTGCCGGCAAGCTGAGCAACCACGACATCGAGGCGTTGGCCAGCTATATCCAGGGCCTGCATTAACTTTCAGTTAATGTTGTAGGCCAATGATGAAAGGGCGGCCGGGCCGCCCTTTTTTCAGTCCGCAGCCGTTACACTACAGAACTCGGCCCTTCCCGGCCTGTCTCAGTGCAGGTCGCGTCGTGGCGACCCATGACTGCTCAGGAGTAAAGCATGCGTAAACTGATTCTCAGCGCTGCGCTGGTCGCCGCCAGCGTATTCGGTATGACTGCCGTCCAGGCCGCGGAGCCTGTTGCCGGCAAGGAATACATCGAGCTGAGCAACCCTGTTCAGGTTTCCGTGCCTGGCAAGATCGAAGTGGTCGAGCTGTTCTGGTACGGCTGCCCTCACTGCTACCACTTCGAGCCGGTCATCAACCCGTGGGTCGACAAGCTGCCCAAGGACGTCAACTTCAAACGCGTACCGGCCATGTTCGGTGGCCCTTGGGATGCACACGGCCAGATGTTCCTCACCCTCGAAGCCATGGGCGTCGAGCACAAGGTGCACGCGGCGGTGTTCGATGCCATCCAGAACCAGCGCAAGCATTTGACCAAACCAGAAGAGATGGCCGACTTCCTCGCCACTCAGGGCGTGGACAAGGACAAGTTCCTCGCCACCTTCAATTCGTTCGCCATCAAGGGCCAGGTCAACCAGGCCAAGGAACTGGCGAAGAAGTATGAAATTACCGGCGTACCGAGCATGGTGGTCAACGGCAAGTATCGCTTCGACCTGGGTACCGCTGGCGGGCCGGAAGGTGTACTGAACGTCGCCGACCAGCTGATCGAGAAGGAGCGCGCCGCTAAGTAAGCGGCGTAACCCATGCCCCGCCTCAGAGCTACGCGTGGCATTGGCCTGCACCAGCCGCAGGTCAACGAGCACCACCTGCAGGCCCCAGGCCTGCCCGAGGATGGTCGGCTGCGGCTGCTCAGTTTCAACATCCAGGTGGGCATCAGCACCGAGCGCTACCGGCATTACCTGACCCGTAGCTGGCAGCACTTGCTGCCGCACAACGGGCGGGCCGGCAACCTGCAGAAGATCGGCAAGCTGCTGGGTGACTTCGACCTGGTGGCCCTGCAGGAAGCCGACGGCGGTAGCCTGCGCTCGGGCTACGTCAACCAGGTGGAACACTTGGCCCATCTGGGTGCCTTCCCCTATTGGTACCAGCAGCTCAACCGTAACCTCGGGCGTTTTGCCCAGCACAGCAACGGCGTGCTCAGCCGCCTGAAACCGCAACTGCTCGAAGACCACCCGTTGCCAGGGCCGGCCGGGCGTGGTGCGATCCTGGTGCGTTTTGGCGAGGGCAAAGATGCGCTGATCGTGGTGATGATGCACCTGGCATTGGGGGCCAAGACCCGCGCCCTGCAGCTGGGCTACATTCGCGAGCTGATTGGCGGTTACCGTCACCAGGTACTGATGGGCGACATGAACACCCATGCCACCGACCTGCTGGAGCATTCGCCGTTGCGCGACCTTGGCCTGGTTGCCCCGCAAGTCGAAGCCACTTTCCCCAGCTGGCGACCGCAACGTTGCCTGGACCATATCCTGCTCAGCCCAAGCCTCACTTTGGAGCGGGTCGAGGTGCTGGCGCAGCCAATTTCCGACCACCTTCCCGTTGCTGTCGAGATTCGATTGCCTGATGCATTGACTGTGGATACGCTGCCGGTTTTGAGCTAATTGCCATCACCGTTTGCGGACCTGGGCATGACTGAAGACGCAGAGCGCTGGAAAGAAAAATACCTGAAAAGCATCGAGCAGCAAGAAAGGCTCGAACGCCGTTGGGATGCCCGTCTTGACTTGCTGCGTCGCGGCCTGGTGCGTAGCACCCTGGCTGCCGAAGGCAGTGACAAGATCGTCGATGAGTGCATGAAGGAAATGCGCGATGTCATCCGCAGCGACAATATGGACGCCGGCCTTGCCGGGTTGATTCCGCGCCTTGAAAAAGCGGTGTTGGACTCCGAACAGCGTCGCGAAACCCGCATGAACCAAGTCAGCGATGCGCTGACCGCACTGGTTGGCCAACTGCAAGGCTTACCGCTGCCCAGCGATATCTCGCGGCCATTGAAAAAACTGGCGAAGAAGCTCGACGGCGGGGTTGCCCAGTCACGCGAGCTGCCGCCGCTGCTGGGCGAGTTGAGCGGCCTGCAGGGGCGCGCGCTGTCGGCCTTGGGCAAACCCGGCGAAGACGCCCGGCCAGGTTTTCTGCAGCGTTTGTTCGGCAGCCGCGAAGAAGAAACACTGGCGGAGGCAGAGCATGCGCCGGTGGCCGAAGCCCAGCCCCAGGCAGCGGGCAGCATCGCACTCTTGCCGCCCGATGACGTCGATGCGCTACAACCGTTGCCGGGCCCTGCTGCCTCCTGCGCCGAAGTGACTGACGCACCCGAGGCTGAGCTGGAAGTTTCTGGCCCGGCGCTGATCGAGTCGGTCGAAACGCAGCCCGCCTCGTTGCCACAGATGCCACAGGATGAAGCACCAGTGGCAGAAGCTGCCGCCAGCGAGCCGTTGGCTGAGGCAGAGCCGCTACCGACACTGGAAGAAACCTTCGGCGAAGACGGCCCCTATGCCCTGCCCTACGCGGTGGAGCCGCCTTACAGCCAGGTTGCCGCGCACATCGAGCAAACCTTGATCGGCCTGCTCGATGACCTCAGCCTGCCCGAGCGGCACAAGGCCCAGGCGTTGGAAATGCGCGAGCGGGTTGCCCGCGGCTTGAACTGGTATGAGCTGATCCCGGTGCTGGATGATCTGGCGGTACTCATGCTGGCGATTACCGACAGCGGCCAGCACGAATTTGAAACCTACCTGCAGCAGCTCAACGAACGCCTGGAAGGTTTCCAAAGCCACTTGCATGAGGCCAGCGCCGGCCATGCCGACAACAGCAGTGCGGCCCGCGAGCTGGATAGCCAACTGCGCGAGCACGTCGATGGCCTGCAGAGCAGCGTGCAAGGCGCCGCCGACGTAGACAGCCTCAAGCACATCCTGGAAAACCGCCTGGAAGGCTTGCTGGTGACCATGGACGAGCACAAGCATGAGCGTGATCGCCGTGAGCAAGAGCTGGCTGGCCGTCTGCAAGGCCTGTCGGAGCGGGTGGCGAACATGGAGCACGAGGCGCTTGGCTATCGCGAGCATCTGGAGGAGCAGCGCCAGAAAGCCCTGCTCGACCCGCTCACTGGCCTGCCCAACCGTGCCGCCTGGAGCGAGCGAGTCGAACGCGAAATGCTCGACTGGCAAGAAAACGGTGGCCATCTGGCGATGGCGATTCTCGACCTTGACCATTTCAAACGCATCAATGACAGCTATGGGCACCTGGCTGGAGACAAGGTCCTCAAGATCGTTGCCGACCAGTTGCGCAAGCGCCTGCGTGGTCGTGATTTCATCGCCCGTTTTGGCGGCGAAGAGTTCGTCTTGCTGCTACCGCAGACCCCGCCGGCGGCCGCCGCACAGGTGGCCGAGCTGCTGCGTGCCACCGTCGAGGCCTGCCCATTTCACTTCAAGGGTGAACGGGTGGTGATCACTACCTCCATCGGTCTGGGCGCATTCCGTCCTGGGGAGCGCAGCGACCAAGTGCTCAAGCGCGCCGATGCCGCGTTGTACCGGGCCAAGGAGCATGGGCGCAATCGCGTCGAACAAGGTTAGCCAGTCACGTCGATCCACGGCAGGCGCAGCTGTGGGGAGCACGTTATACTGTAGCGCTCATACGCTGAGGCCACTGACGTGCTTTCCACGCTTAAAAAAACCCTGATTTCCTTTTTGTTGTTGTCTGTCGCCGGTTGCTCGACGGGCCTGCGCATCGACCGCAGCCACCCTTCAGCCAATCAGGACAACCGCATCCAGTTCGTTGTCCTGCACTACACCAATGCTTCGCTGGAGCGTTCTCTGGCGTTGCTTACCCACGGTGAGGTCAGCAGCCATTATTTGATCGGCGATGGCCCGGCGACGGTGTATCAACTGGTGGATGAAAACCGTCGTGCCTGGCATGCCGGTGATAGCCAGTGGCAGGGGCGCACCTGGCTGAATTCCTCGTCCATCGGTATCGAGATCGTCAACCCGGGCTTCACCGACACCCCGAACGGCCGTGTCTGGCACCCTTACAGCGAGGCGCAGGTCCAGTCGTTGATCGCGCTGCTCAAGGACATCGTCAAACGCAATAACATCGAACCCCGCCATATCATCGGCCACAGCGACATCGCCCCGCTGCGCAAGCTGGACCCAGGGCCATTGTTCCCGTGGAAGCGCCTGGCCGACGCCGGGCTGGGTATCTGGCCGGATGCCAACGCGGTTGCACGGCAGCAGGCCTACTTCAGTGTCAACCCGCCAAGCGTTGGCTGGTACCAGCAGGAACTGGCACGTTTTGGCTATCAAGTCGAACAGACCGGCGTGCTGGATGTCGCTACACGCCATGTGATCGCTGCCTTCCAGATGCGCTTCCGCCCGCAGCGCTTCGACGGCATGCCGGATGCGCAGACAGCCGCGATGCTGCAGGTGCTCAACCGGATGCGCTAAGCCTGTGTCGCCCGCAGCGAAGCGCCAAACGGTGCGGGTGATTCTCGATTCAGTTGCTATACCTTAGTTATCAACTGGATGCCTTTGATGTCAGCACTCATCGCCTTGCTGCGCCAAATTTTTTACCGCCCCTGGATGCTGGCCACCTTGGCAGCGTTGGCCAGCGCTGCGTTATTGCTCTCTGCCAGCATCGGCATTGCCCTGCAACAAATGAAGCAAAGCGAAAGCGAACAGATGAACGCCCAGGGCGAGCGTTTTCTGGATCGCCTCGAACAGGTGTTCGGCCAGTTGCGCGAAGGGGTCGACCTGCTGCAGGCCCAGCCATTGCGCGGCTGCAGCCCGGCGATGCTGGCAGCCTTGCAGCAGGTTGGCCTGAGCTCGCGGTTCATCTATGAAGCGGCCTATGTGGATGGCGACGTTGCCTGCTCCAACCGCGGTGACGAGCGCGCGTTCGTTCCCTTGCGAGCGCCGGATATCCAAGGCCCGACGTACAGCTACTGGCTTAACACCACCACCGAGCCGAACGAGAACCTGGCAGCGCTGATGCTGGGCCGTGGCAAGTTTCTGGTTTCCACCTCGCGTGGTCACTTGACCGATGTAGTCGACCTGCCCCCAGGCGGCAGCCTGGTGGTGGTGCTGGACAATGGCGCGCGGGCCATCCCCGTGCTCGGCCCGCCACAGGTATGGCCACCACCCTCGGCCTGGTCGACCAGCCACAAGTCGCTGCTGGAACTCAGTGATCGGCTGATCTACCGAATGCCAACCAAGTCACCGGATTACCAGCTTGTACTGATCGCGCCGCGGGCCAGCCTGCCGCTGAGGATGAACGGCATGCTCTGGTTGCTGTTCCCCGGTAGCGTGCTGGCGGCCTGCTGCATCGGTTGGCTGGTATTGCAGTTGATCCTGCAACGGCGGTCGATGAGTTCGGAGTTGCAGAATGCCTTGCGCCGTGGAGAGTTGCAGGTGCTGTACCAGCCAATCATCGAGCTCGACAGCCGGCGTTGCGTTGGGGCCGAAGCCTTGGTGCGCTGGCGCCGTCCGGACGGCACGCTGACCAGCCCGGACCTGTTCATTCCGTTGGCGGAGAATACCGGGCAGATTCGCCAGATCACCGACTTTGTCCTGCAACGTGTACTTGAACAATTAGGGCAGTTGCTGCGCTCGCACCCCAAGCTGTACATATCGGTAAACCTGGCGGCCTGCGATGTGATGGTGCCTCGTATCGGCCGGGTGGCGGCGCGCTTGCTGGCGTTGCATCGCGTGGCACCCAGCCAGATCGCCTTCGAGGTAACCGAGCGCGGCCTGATCGACGTGGTGGTGGCCCGCGACAACCTGCAGGCGCTGCGCGCCGTGGGGCATCAAGTGCTGATCGACGATTTTGGTACCGGCTATTGCAGCCTTGCCTACCTGCAGACCCTGCCAGTGGACTGCCTGAAAATCGACAAGGCGTTCATTGATGCCCTGGGCCATGATGCCGCCAGTAGCGGCGTGGCTCCGCATATCATCCGCATGGCCCATGACCTGCACCTGCGGGTGATTGCCGAAGGCATCGAGTTCGAGGACCAGGCGGTGCTACTGAACAGTGAGGGAGTCAATTACGGGCAAGGTTGGTTGTTTGCCCGGCCACTGAACGCTCGTCAATTTGCCGAGCTGGTGACCCGCGGGCACCTGCCACGTCGGGTGTAGGTGCATTACAGCATTCATACCGGCAATGCCATGTAGAACTGGGTCCCTTGCCCTGGCCGTGAAAATACGCCCATGCGCCCGCCGTGCAGTTGCACGATCTCTTTGCACAACGCCAGCCCCAGCCCTGCGCCACCTTTCTTGCGGCCTACCTGCACGAAAGGCTCGAAGATGCGCCCTTGCTGCCCATAGGCAATGCCCTCACCGTTGTCCTCGATGCTGATGATCACCCGCTCCGCATGTCGCCTGGCATGCAGGCGGATGCGCCCGCCGTTGGCGGTATGGCGGATGGCATTGTGCAGCAGGTTGTCCAGCACCCGGTCCAGCTGGGCGACGTCGGCCTGAATGCGCGGTAGTGGCGCTTCCAGCTCCTTGAGCAACTCGATCTGCTTTTGCTGCGCCTGCTCGGCAAAGCGCAGCTGCGCACGCTCCAGCAGTTCGTCGAGGGCGCAGGGGGCCAGCTCGAGCTTTTGCAGCCCGCTCTGGTATCGGGAGAAGTTGAGCAGGTCGTTGATCAACTGGGTCAGGCGCTGCATTTCTTCGCCGATGGTTTCCAGCAGGTCGTTCTCGCGTGCATCGGGTGGGAACTTGACCCGCTCGCGCAGCAGGCCGAAGGCCATGTGCATGCCGGTCACTGGGGTACGCAGTTCGTGGGAGGCGCGCAGCACGAACTCGCTGCGCACGCGCTCGAAGGCTCGTTGCTCGGTCACATCGTGCAGCACCATCACCGCGCCGAGGATGGGCCCCTGCGGGTGACTGACGGGGGTCAAGCTGTAGGTGAGCAGGCGTGTTTCTTCATCGACTTCGATGTTCAGGTCGTCCGGTTGGCGGTCTAGGCTACCTCCGCGCAGTACCTGGCGCAGCTGTTGCTCAAGCTCTGGTCGCTGCAGGGCGTTGGCCAGGCCGCTGCCCACGCGGCTGTCGCTCCAGCCCAGCTGGCGTTGCGCCACGGGGTTGAGGTGCTCAAGGCGACCCTGGCGGTCGATGATCAGCAGGCCATCGTCGATGCTGTCGAGCACAGCCTGCAAGCGCTGCTGACCGGCCAGCAGCTCGTCAACGTTGGTGGCCTGGTGTTTGCGCAAGGCATCGGCCATCAGGCCAAAGCGGCGAGTCAGCTGGTTCAGCTCGGTCGCCTGGGTGACCGGCAAGGTGACGTCGAAATTGCCTTTGCCCAGTTGGTCGGCCGCTTTGGCCAAGGCTTCGATAGGCTGGCCAAAACGCCGGGCGATGTTGTGTGCGGTGATGAAGCCGAGCACCAGTACCACCAGGCCCATCAGGCCGAGTACACCACTGACCAGCAGGGCGCGGTCACGGGTGTGCTCCTCGCTGCGGGTGATCAGGTCCAAGGCCTGCTTGTGGGCATCGATCAGGTCGGTTCGCACCTGGTTGAACGCGGCGCCCAGCGGTTGATCGACTCCCATGCTGCGGGCGGGTGCGGCGCTATCGCGATAGGCCTGGAGAAAGGCTTGGTAATTGCTGCTGGCCTTGCTGAAACCGGTGCGCTCACCGCCTTGTTCCAGCCCTTGGTTGAGCAGGGCCTGGAAGTTGTCCTGCAGCAGCCGCAGGTTATCCGGGGCGGTTTCTTCATCAAGAATGAGGGTCAGCTGTTCGCCCAGGTTCTGGCGCAATTTCAGCCCCACTTCCAGGGCATGGGTGGTTTCGCGCACCAACTGCTGTTGCACGGCGGCCATCTGCAGCACGCTGACCAGGCCCAGCAGCAGGCCCAGCAACGCCACGGTCACCAGCGCCGAGATGCTGAGGAAAAGCCGCGTGCGCAGCTTCATGGGCGGCCACTTCACAGGTTGTACTGCTTGCGCTTGCGGTACAGGGTGGAGGCATCGATGCCCAAGGTCTTGGCCGCTTGGTCGAGGGTATCGCTGGCGGCCAGCACGGCACCGATATGCGCGCGCTCCAGCTCATCCAGGCTAAGCGCGGCACCCACGCGTGGCGCATTGCCGGTGGGTTGCTCACCCATGCCCAGGTGGCTGATTTCCACACGCTCCTGTGGGCAGATGATGCTGGCCCGTTCCACGACGTTGCGCAGTTCGCGAATGTTGCCGGGCCAGCGATAGTTGAGCAGCGCAGCGCGCGCCTCGTCACTGAAACCGCGGGCGGGGCGAGAGTATTCCTTGACGAAGCGGGCGAGAAAGCGGTCGGCCAGGGTGAGGATGTCTTCACTGCGTTCGCGCAGCGGCGGCAGGTGCAGGGTGATGACGTTCAGGCGATACAGCAGGTCTTCGCGGAAGCGGCTTTCGCGCACCATCTCTTCGAGGTTGAGGTTGGTGGCGGCCAGAATGCGCACATCGGCACGTCGGGTAACCGGGTCGCCGACGCGTTCGTATTCCTTGTCCTGGATGAAGCGCAGCAGTTTGGGCTGCAAGGTCAACGGGAAATCGCCGATTTCGTCGAGGAACAGCGTGCCGCCGTCCGCTTGGCTGACCCGCCCAAGGGTGCTTTCGCTGGCTCCGGTGAAGGCGCCACGGGTATGGCCGAACAGCTCGCTTTCCATCAGCTCGGCGTTGAGCGACGGGCAGTTGATGGTCACGCAGGCTTTGCGCGCGCGCTTGCTCCAGCCATGGATGGCCCGTGCCAGCTCGCCCTTGCCGGTACCGGACTCGCCAAGGATGAGGATGTTGGCGTCGGTGGTGGCGACCTGGCGGGCGGTTTCCAGCACCGCCATCATGGCCGGGCTGTGAGAGTCGAGGCCGTCCTTGGGTTTGCGAATTTCACCTTCCAACGCCTCCAGGCGGGCAGAAAGCTGGCGCACTTCCAGTTGCTTGGCGGTGGCCAGGCGCAACTGGTCGGGGCTGCACGGCTTGACCAGGTAGTCGGCCGCGCCGGCCTGGATGGCGTCTACCGCTGTATCGATCGCCGAGTGTGCGGTAACGATCACCACTCGCATCCACGGGGCCTGGATACGCATCTGCGCCAGCACGTCCAGGCCATTGTCTTCACCCAGGCGCAAATCGAGGAAGCACAGGTCGAACACCTGGCGCTGCAGCAGGCTTTCGGCCTGGGCCGCGCTGTTGGCCGTGGCCACGCTGTAGCCCTCGTCCTCCAGGCAGTAGCGGAAGGTGCGCAGGATCGCGGACTCGTCATCCACCAGCAGAATGCGGCCTTGGTTGTCCTGGGCTGATTCCATTTCCTGCGCTCCTTTGGGATAGATCGTTATTTAGTGTGGGAAAAATCGGGCAAGTTGCATGGTCAATTCTGAAGGATTCTGTCCTTTGCATGCTAGCCAATGGCCAAAGGATGCCTGCAACCCGTGATTTTCCAATGCTTTGCTTAGAGGCACGCGCTGGCACATTGGTTGCGAAGTTTTTTAGATTTTGCCAAGAAGGAGGCACTGCCATGCCCTTTTCCCTGCGTACAGCCGTGTTGGCAGCCACCCTGCTGCCAGCCTTTACCCCTGCATTCGCCGACCCTGTGCAGGACGCGCGCCTGGAAGGCGCCCTGCAAACCGCCCTGTCACTCAATCGCATGCTCGACCCGTTCCGTATCACGGTTGAAGTGGACGGCAAGCAGGCGCGTCTTTCCGGTGAAGTGGAGAACGAGGTCGAGCGGCAGCTGGCCGAGGATGTGGCACGGGCCACTCGGGGTATTGAACAGGTGGAGAACCAGCTGCGAGTCAATCCCCAACTGGTGGAGCGCCCGCTTGAATTGCGTGCCTACGCCCAGCGCCTGGAGGACGCCACCCTGGCTGCGGTGATACGTGCCCGTCTGCTGTGGAGCCGCACCACTGAGAAGGCGCCTATAGAAGTACAAAGCAGTGAAGGCGTGGTGACCTTGCGCGGCAAGGTCGACAGTGCCGAAGCCAAGGAGTTGGCGGGCGTGGTGGCGCGTACCACCGACGGCGTGCACCTGGTCAACAACCTGGTCAGCCTGGATACCGCCGCCATGGCCAAGGCCCGGGAAACACCGGTGGGGGCGCCAACTGGGCCGCAGCCGAGTGACAGCTGGATCATCGACAAGATCCAGAACAGCTATCGCTTCAGTCGCAACCTCGACGGCCTGAACCTGAAAGTGGCTAGCGAGGCAGGCATGGTAAGGCTGTCGGGCGAGGTGGTCAGCGCCGAGCAAAAAACCATCGCTGTGGAGATCGCCCGGCAGATCATCGGTGTGCGTGGGGTGGATGCTGACCTGCTCAAGGTGGCGATCAAGGTCGAAGGCTGATCGTGCAATTCGCACGACTGCACGGGCGGCATCGTGCAGGATACGTCCTTACTGCTTGCCTTGTTGTTATCTAACTAGTTGATTTAAAAGGATTTAATTTAATTTCGAAGGCTGGCATGCAGGCTGCAATTACCTGTTCAGGTTTGAACAAAAATTACAGCAGGAGGAGCCGGCATGAACCGCCAATCCGTCAACCGCTCGCAGATCGCCGCACTGCCCTTGCGCCAGATGCTGACACTCGGCATGGCGTTGCTGCTGACCTTGGCCGCCGGCCTCTTCTATTACAGTTGGCAAACGGCGCGTCTGGCCGAGCAAGTGGCGGCGCAGACTGCCCTGTTGACGCAGATCCAGGCAACCCGTGCCAACACCTTGGTCAAGGCGGCTGAGCCGCTGCCTACCGGCCAGGCCACTGCCTCACCGGCCACCCTGGAAACTGTCGTGCCTCAGGACCGCTGGGTCTTCTGACCTGCCGGCCGGATCTATTCCGCAAAAAGAAAGGAGAACCACCATGCTGAGCTGGGCTATCACTTTCCTCATCATTGCCATTGTCGCCGCTGTACTGGGCTTCGGTGGTATCGCGGGCGCTGCGACGGGTATCGCCAAGATCCTGTTCATCGTCTTCCTGGTGTTGTTCGTAGCCTCCTTCTTCTTTGGACGTGGACGAGGTTGAAGATGAGCAGGAAGCTTTGTTCAGCCCTGGCTGCCGCCCTGTTGCTGGGTGGCAGTACGGCGGCGATGGCGGCCAATGACGGCCAGGTCCGGGTCGATCAGTTGCTCGGCTCGGACCCGGAGTACCGGGAAACCTGGCAGGACACTCTCAAAGGCGAGGAACGCCTGCCCGATTGGGTGGTCAATCTGACCGGCAGTGCTCAGCAGCAGATGTCTGCCGTTACCGAAGACGGCGACAAGTACTTGGTCGGGCCGCTGTGCGAGGCCAAGGATAATTGCACTTACAAACGCCTGATCGTGGCGTTCAGCTGGGACAAGGATGACGCCTACGGGATGCTCGTGGAGGTGCCCGAAGGCTTGCCGAGCGACAAGTCGCCCACCCGTCATGCGCAGTATCGTTGGTTAGGCGAACCGGACGATGGCATGAAGGCGATGCTGCAGGAGCAGCTCAAGCGTGACCCGAACTGGTACTGAGCATTTATTGCCGGTACGGATGAACGGTCACCACTGTCACGTAATAGAAGCTGAACCTTTCTATAGTTCAGCCTTCTATGATGCGCCGCCCCGAGGAGGGGCAGCACATGACCAAGGGGCCGGGCTGTTCTGATTGTTGCAGGATCGGAGTGGCCTAGGGGTACAGGGAGTGCCTCCAGTAATGGGCCGGGTCAGGAAAGGCGGAATCGGAAGTATCAGGCCGGCGGTATCACAGGGATACCTTGTCAGGCCTGACTTCCGAGGAGCCCTGTATGAAGCGTCGCTTCTCTTGCGCGTTTTTTCTCCCGAGACACATTTTGTCTCGACCGTACATCAAATTTTTTTCGACCTTCTTGTTGCTGGTACAAGCGGCATTTCCGCCATTCGGATTGTCGAACAAGCCATCTTCCTTGCCCTTTGTGTACCGTCAAATCTGCCGAAATATGGCGGTTTGGTCTTGTTCGGGATTCCGAACGTTATAAATCAATCACTTGCGAAGCTGCCGAATGGGTCGAAAACCGTATGCCAAAACGGCATGGGGTATGCGTTTCCGGCATTAGCTTTCGCCCCTTCCCGTCGCAATAGTTGCCGCCTTTTTCGCTGGCCAGAGCGCCCTGTCGCTCGCCTGCGGTGTCCTTACATGACGTCGCCGGACGGAAGCTTGCACGGCTCGTGACTTTGCCAATGGCTCTGTTACACGTGTTTCCGCCAGGTGCCATGACCACTAGAACAAAGGGTAAAGACATGAAGAAGGCAAAACTGAGCCTCGCCTGGCAGATCGTCATCGGTCTGGTCCTGGGTGTTGCAATCGGCGCGCTACTGAACCACTTCAGTGCAGAAAAGGCCTGGTGGATCAGCAACGTCCTCCAGCCCGCTGGTGACATCTTCATTCGCCTGATCAAGATGATCGTCGTCCCGATCGTGATCTCGTCGCTGATCGTGGGCATCGCCGGGGTTGGCGACGCGAAGAAACTGGGCAGCATTGGCCTGAAGACCATCATCTACTTCGAAGTAGTGACCACCATTGCCATCGTCGTGGGCCTGGTGCTGGCCAACCTGTTCCACCCGGGCGCCGGCATCGACATGAGCACCCTGGGTACCGTGGACATCTCCAAGTACCAGGCCACTGCGGCCGAGGTGCAGCATGAGCACGCGTTCATCGAAACCCTGCTGAACCTGATCCCGTCGAACATCTTCGCAGCGCTCATGCGTGGCGAAATGCTGCCGATCATCTTCTTCTCGGTCATGTTCGGCCTGGGCCTGTCGAGCCTCCAGGCAGAACTGCGCGACCCACTGGTGCGTACCTTCCAGGCTGTTTCGGAAACCATGTTCAAGGTCACCCACATGATCATGAACTACGCCCCTATCGGCGTGTTCGCCCTGATCGCCGTGACCGTGGCCAACTTCGGCTTCAGTTCGTTGCTGCCGCTGGCCAAGCTGGTGCTGCTGGTGTACTTCGCCATCGCCTTCTTCGCCTTCATGGTGCTGGGCCTGGTTGCCCGCGTGTTCGGCTTCTCGGTAATCAAGATCATGCGCATCATGAAAGATGAGCTGATTCTGGCTTACTCCACTTCCAGCTCGGAAACCGTGCTGCCGCGCGTGATCGAGAAAATGGAGAAGTACGGCGCGCCGAAGTCGATCTGCTCGTTCGTGGTGCCGACCGGCTACTCCTTCAACCTTGACGGTTCGACCCTGTACCAGAGCATCGCGGCCATCTTCATTGCCCAGCTGTACGGCATCGACCTGTCGTGGAGCCAGCAGCTGCTGCTGGTGCTGACACTGATGGTCACCTCCAAAGGTATCGCTGGTGTGCCGGGTGTGTCGTTCGTGGTGCTGCTGGCCACCCTGGGCAGCGTGGGCATCCCGCTGGAAGGCCTGGCCTTCATCGCCGGTGTCGACCGCATCATGGACATGGCCCGCACCGCGCTGAACGTTGTCGGCAACGCCCTGGCTGCGCTGGTCATCGCTCGTTGGGAAGGCATGTACGACGCCGCCAAGGGCGAGAAGTACTACGCTTCGCTGATGGCCGACAAGCAGGAAGCTGCGGTGGTTGGCGAAACCGCCAAGCGCTGAGCCTTATGGCTGTTTGACCCAAAGCCCCGACTTGTCGGGGCTTTTTGTTTTCCGGGTCATTCGCGGACCATTGTAGGCGCGCGATCGCCAGCCCCAGGCTTCGATACGCTATCATTCGGGCATTTTTCAGGGGGTACACACGGATGCTCAACGGCCTTTGGCTCGGCTTTTTCCTGGTGGCGGCGGTGTCCGCCCTGGCCCAATGGCTGGTGGCCGGCAACGCGGGCATCTTCGCCGCAATGGTCGAAAGCATCTTCGCCATGGCCAAGCTGTCGGTGGAGGTGATGGTGCTGCTGTTCGGCACGCTGACCCTGTGGCTGGGCTTTCTCAAGATCGCCGAAAAGGCCGGTATCGTCGAATGGCTGGCCAAGGTGCTGGGCCCGCTGTTCGCCCGCCTGATGCCGGAAGTGCCGCCTGGTCACCCGGCCCTGGGCCTTATCACCATGAATTTTGCCGCCAACGGCCTGGGCCTGGACAACGCCGCGACGCCGATTGGCCTGAAGGCCATGCGCGCGCTGCAGGAGCTGAACCCCAGCAGCACCACGGCGAGCAACGCGCAAATCCTGTTCCTGGTACTCAACGCCTCTTCGCTGACGCTGCTGCCGGTCACCATCTTCATGTACCGGGCCCAGCAGGGCGCGCCGGACCCAACCATGGTGTTCCTGCCGATCCTGCTGGCGACCAGCGTCTCGACCTTGGTCGGCCTGCTGTCGGTGGCAGTGATGCAGCGCTTGCGACTGTGGGACCCGGTGGTGCTTGCCTACTTCATCCCCGGCGCTTTGCTGCTGGGAGGTTTCATGGCGTTCCTCGGCACCCTGTCGGCCGCTGCACTGGCAAGCCTGTCGTCCATCTTGGGCAACCTCACGTTGTTTGGCGTGATCATGCTGTTCCTGGTGATCGGTGCCTTGAAGCGGGTGAAGGTGTATGAAGCCTTCGTCGAAGGTGCCAAGGAAGGTTTCGATGTGGCCAAGAACCTGCTGCCCTACCTGGTGGCGATGCTGGTGGCGGTGGGTGTGCTGCGCGCATCAGGTGCCTTGGAGCTGGCCTTGGACGGCATTCGCCATGCGGTGAACTGGATGGGCCTGGACACACGCTTCGTCGAGGGTTTGCCGACGGCGCTGGTCAAGCCGTTTTCCGGTAGCGCAGCACGGGCCATGCTGATCGAAACCATGCAGACCCAAGGCGTGGACAGTTTCCCGGCCTTGGTCGCGGCGACGATTCAAGGCAGTACCGAAACCACCTTCTATGTACTGGCCGTGTACTTTGGCGCCGTCGGCATCCAACGTGTGCGCCATGCAGTCGGTTGCGCACTGCTGGCCGAGTTGTCCGGGGTGATCGCGGCGATCTTCATCTGCTACTGGTTCTTCGCCTGAACCCTCGGTTGAGCCTGGTTTGCCTGGGCAATGGTCCAGCTCACCACCTGCCCCACCAGTTGGTCGCTGGCTTGGCCAAAGCCGGTAACCACGGCTGACACCTGTTTGTCGGTCAGTGGTTGGCGGATCTCAAAGCGCTTGCTGGCCAGGATGCGCTGGTTGCGCCCCTGGACCAGGCGTGCGTCGTAGCGGATCACCACCTCTACCGCCCCGCCTGGGCGGTATTCACTCTGAAACGCCTGCAGCTCGCCAGCCAGCTCGTAGTCAGCCTGCAGGTTGCTGTCGTCGGCGCTCAGGCGCTGCACCTGGCCGTCACGCTGGAAGCCATCGAGCAAGCGGTTGCGCAGCAGCACCGGGGCCGCATCGCTCCAACGTGCGCCCTTGTAGCTGCTGACCATATCGCCTTGGGGAATCACGGCAATCCGTGGCCCGGCCAGCACTTCGCTGGCCAGTGGCTTGTTCAGGCGCAATGACCAGTCCAGTGCCGGTGCCGTGCGGCTGGGTTGATTCACTGGCAGGCGGTAAAGGTCCACGGGTTCGCTTTTGGGCAGGATCGAGCAGGCACTGGCCAGGCTCAGCGCGGCCGCCAGGGCCAGCAGGCGCAGCGACGGTTTCATGGCTGGAACTCCTTGTTGTTGTCGCGGCCAAGCAGGTAGCCGCTCGGGTCGGCCTCCAGTTGCCGGGAAATGCCTTTGAGTGCGTTAAGGGTTTCGCGCAGTTCACGAATGGCCGGGGTGAGCTGGTTCAGGCCCTGGGCGCCGTCGCCGATGGCCTCGCTGTTGTTCTTCAGCAGGTTGTTGATGGTTGCCGTGCTTTCAGCCAGTGACTGCATGGCCTGCTCGGCGCTGCCGATCGCCTGTTTGCCTTCGCTGCCCAGCAGGCCGTTGGCATTGCGCATCAGCGTCTGTGTTTCGGCCAGGGTGGCGCTGGCCTGCTTGCCCACCTGCACCAGCTGTTCGATGGCCTCGGCGATGCTGCCATGCTGGCCGGCAAAGGCGCCGGTGGTCTTGTCGAGGTTGGCCAGGGTGTTGCTGAGGTGGCCGATGTTGTCCTCGGAGAACATCTGGTTGGCGTTGTGCAGCAGCAGGTTGATGTTGGTCACCAGGTCGCTGCTGTCATTGAGCAGGCGCGAGATGGGCGATGGCGAGGCGATGATCACCGGCAGCTTGCCATCTTTGCCCTTCAGTTCTGGGCTTTGCGGGGTGCCGCCGCTGAGCTGGATGAACGAGTTGCCAGTGACCCCGGCCAGGGTCAGCTTGGCCTGGGTGTCTTCCTTTACCGGTGTGTCACCGCTCAGACGTACCCGTGCCAGTACCCGGCGTGGGTCTTTGGGGTCCAGGCGCAGGGTGGACACATCGCCCACCTTGATGCCGTTGTACTGCACCGGGCTGCCACGGGACAGGCCCGAGACGGCTTCGTTGAACACCACTTCGTAATCCTTGAAGGCGTCGTCGACACTGGACTTGGCCAGCCACAGGCCGAACAGCATGGCGCCGGCTACCACCAGGACGGTGACCAGGCCGATAAGAACGTGATGGGCTCGGGTTTCCATTGCTCAGCGCTCCTGCCCGGCACGGGTGGCAGCCTGTTCGGCTGCGCGCCCGCGTGGGCCGTGAAAGTATTCTTGGATCCAGGCGTCGTTGGTCTGCTCGACCTCGGCCAGCGGGCCGGCCACCAGGACTTTTTTCTGCGACAGCACCGCAATGCGGTCGGTGATGGTGTACAGGGTGTCGAGGTCGTGGGTGATGAGGAACACCGACAGGCCCAGGGCATCGCGCAGGGTGAGGATCAACTGGTCGAACGCGGCGGCACCGATCGGGTCCAGGCCAGCGGTGGGTTCGTCGAGGAACAGGATGTCCGGGTCCAGGGCCAGTGCGCGGGCCAGCGCCGCACGCTTGATCATGCCCCCCGACAACGAGGCCGGGTACTTGTCGGCGGCCGAGATCGGCAACCCGGCCAGGGCCAGCTTCACGCCGGCCAGGTGCTCGGCATCGGCCCGGGACAGCCCGGCGTGCTCGATCAGGGGCAAGGCCACGTTCTCGGTCACCGTCAGCGAAGAGAACAGCGCGCCCTTCTGAAACAACACGCCAAAGCGCCGCTCGACCAGCGAGCGCTGTTCTTCATGCAGGCCGGCCAAGTCCTGGCCGAACACCTTGATCTGCCCTTCATTGGGCCGGCGCAAGCCGATGATGCTGCGTAGCAGCACCGATTTGCCGCTACCTGAGCCACCGACCACGGCGAGGATTTCGCCACGGTACAGGTCAAGGTCGAGGTTTTCATGCACCACCTGGCGGCCGAAGCGGTTGCAGATGCCACGGGCTTCGATGACGCGATCCTGATCACTCACCAGCCCATCTCCATGAAGAACAGCGCGGCTACCGCATCCAGCACGATGACCACGAAAATCGACTGCACCACCGCCGAGGTGGTGTGTGCCCCTACCGATTCGGCGCTGCCGCTGACCTTGAAGCCTTCCAGGCAGCCGATGGCGGCGATCAGGAAGGCGAAGAAGGGTGCCTTGGCCAGGCCTACCAGAAAGTGCTGCACGCCGATGTCGCTTTGCAGCAGCGACAGGAACATGGCCGGCGAGATATCCAGCGTCAGGGCGCAGACCACCGCGCCACCAATCATGCCGCAGATCATCGCGACAAAGGTGAGCAACGGCAGCGAAATCAGCAAGGCCAGCACCCGTGGCACCACCAGTAGCTCCATGGGGTTCAGGCCCAGGGTGCGGATGGCGTCGATTTCTTCATTGGCCTTCATCGAGCCTATTTGTGCGGTGAACGCGCTGGCCGTGCGCCCGGCCATGAGGATGGCGGTCAGCAGCACGGCGAATTCGCGCAGGAACGAGAACGCCACCAGGTCGACGGTGAAAATGGTCGCGCCGAAGTCGGCCAGCACCGTGGCACCGAGGAAGGCCACTACCGCACCCACCAGGAAGGTCAGCAAGGCGACGATGGGCGCGGCATCCAGCCCGGTCTGTTCGATATGTGCCACGACCGGTGTGAAGCGCCAGCGATGCGGTTGCAGGGCGCGACGCAGCAAGGTTTCGAGGATGACGCCGACGAAACCGAGCAACTGCATGGAGTCTTGCCACAGTGTGCCGACGGCGCGGCCGATGCGTTCCAGCAGCATCAGCAGTACGTTCCGCTCGGGCTCCTTGACCGGGATGCAGTAGTCCTGGACCGAGCAGTAGACGTTCTTGAGCAGTGCGCGGCTGGCTTCGGGCAGGTCTTGGGTACAGCGCGACAGGCGCTCGGAACCTAGCAGCTCGGCCAGCAGCGACGCGCCGGCGGTGTCCAGGCGGCCTAGCTGGCTGAGGTCGGCGACGGTGTCGGCAGCGTATTGCGTGCGCAGTTGCTCGCTTTCGCGCTTGAGGTTGGCGTAATGCGCCAGGGTCCAATCACCGGTAATGCGCAGGCAGGGCGGCTGGCTGCTGGTGTCCAGAATGGCGCTGGGGGTGGTCATAGGCTCCATGCAATTGACTCGGCGCTAAGGCTTAGGGGCTGATCATAGCGCAGCGGGCATGGGCTGTTTGTTGATTATGTGCTGTGTTGGGGGCTACGAGGCTGCAACGCAGCCCCTTTTCACTTACTGCGCCGGTGCGTCGTCGGCCACCTTGAAGCGCAGCACGCCGATCACCTGCCCATCTTCGGTCAGCACCCTTACCTGCCACTTGCCTACCGGGTTGGGCGGGAAGTTCTGCTTGTGGGTCCAGGCCCGGTAGCCTTCCTTGCGCCCGCCGTGGATGTCCAGGGCTATGCGGTCGACCTCCTGGCCGTCCTTTTGCCACACATGGTAGATCCGCTCATTCAGGCCGCGTGGCGCGTTGATGGCGGTATAGGCGTACAGGCCGCTGCTGCGTATGCGACTGGCGGCAATCTCGTCCAGCGATTCGCCTGGCTGGCGGTTGAGTACTTCGGTGCTCACCGCCACCTCGGTCATCCACAGGGTTGCTGGCGGCACCCAGGAGCGCAACAGCCAGCCGCCGGCACCGACCGACAGGGTAACCACCACCAGCGCCACGGCGCGGCGCCAGTTGTTGATCGGGAAGCTACTGGCCAGGCTTGGGAACGACAGGGCCATGGCTGCGATCAGGGCCAGCTTGAAGCTTTGCGCGGTGGTCAGGTGCAGGATGATCGGCAACGCAGTCAACAGGGCGGCGAACAGCGTCAGGGTGTGCAGTGCCAGGAACAGCCAGCGCCGGGGTGCCAGCCACTTGTAGTACAGGGGGTCGGTGATCGAAATCAGGCCGGCGGCGCCAAGCAAGCCAGTGAAGACCAATTGGCCGCTGTTCCAGGTGGTGGTGATGAAGAAGAACGGCAGCACGAAGAACAGTGTTTCCTGGTGGATCATCTGCGTCGCGTAGCGCAATAGTGGCTGCGGGATCTCGCGGTTGAAGGTGCGTGCGAACAAGCCGGTGAGGGTGTTTTCCAGCATCAGCCAGACCCAGCTGACCAGCATGAGTATGGCGACCCAGCTGGCCAGGCCGGCTTGGCGATCGACCAGGATGAAGCTGCCGATACCGGAGAGGAAACCGCCGAGCGCGATGATGCCGGGGTAGCGTTTGAGCAGTTCGATGATGCGCTGGACGATATGGGGGATTTGGGGCATTGGGGGCTACGACAGAAAGGATGAGTTGGCGGTACCGGCCCCTTCGCGGGCACGCCCGCGAAGGGGCCGGTACTGGCAAAAGGATACCGCCGATTCACCGCTGCCGTGTAGCACCACTCGGCCGTTGCGGGCCTTGCCGCCGCCAGCGCAGCAGCCCGGCCGCCAGTATCAGGCCCACTATCAGCGCGACCAGCCCGTATAGTTCGTCATAGCCAAGCAACGGCTTTTCGATGCGCAGGTAGCCGTCCTCCTTGAGCAGTGCCTTCAGCGCCTCGTTGGCCTGGGCCAGGCTGACCTGGCGCAGCTTGCGCACCGGGTTGGCGAAGCGCCCGTCGGTATAGTCGTTCAGCGCACCCCAGTAGTAGTCGGCCAAGGCACTGTTACCCTGGGTACTCCAGCTTTCCTTGGCGACGCTGGCGTCCTTGATGCGGGCAAAGGTGTCTGGGTCGAGGCCTTCCTTGCGCAGGTGGTCGAACAGCGCCTGCATCACCTTCACCGCCTTGTCGATGTCATCGCGCTCAAGGTCGGCATTGAGGCTGAGCAGGCCGGTGTCGCCGAAGCTTTCTCGTTGCACCGAAGGGCCATAGGACAGCCCATTGCGCAGGCGCAGCTGGTCGTACAGCGCCCAGTCCAGGTAACGCGACAGCAGGTCGAGGGTGGCCTGGTGGTCGTTGTCCAGCACGGGCTCGATGAACAGCCAGTGCAGTTTGACGCTGTCGCCCAGCCAGCCACGGGTCAGGTCGCGGCGCTGCTCGGCCTGCTGGGTAATGCTTTCCAGGTTTCGGCGTTCTTCTGGTTCAGTTGCTGGCAGTTCGCCAAAGGTGCGCTCCAGATACGCCGGCAGCAGACGGTCGAGGCCGCCGACCACGATCAGGGTCATGTTGTTGGCCGCGTACCAGCGGTCACGCAAGGCCTGTACTTGCTCCAGGGTCATGTCGTCGAGGTTGGAGCGCTCCGGGCATTTCAGCCCCAGCTCGGTGGCCAACTGGTCGCTGGCCGGGTGGCCGATATCCTGGCGGTCGAGCCAGCGCTGCAAGTGGCCGTAGTGGCCGCCATCTTCGCGTTCGATGATGCGCTTGGCGGTGGCCAGGGCCTTGGCGTCGATGCGGGTATCGCGGATCACCGCCAGCAGCAGGTCGAGGACCTTGCGCTGATTACGCGCAGGGGCTTCGATGACAAAAGTCGTGTCGGCGCTGCTGGTGTAGGCGTTCCACTCGCCGCCAAGCGCCTGCAGGCGCTCTTCCAGGCCGCCCTCGCCCATTTCGTCGATGCCGCTGAACAACAGGTGCTCAAGCAGGTGCGGCAGTTCTTTCTGCTCGCAATCGAAGTCATCCAGGCCCACCCCGACCACCAGGCGAATTGCCACATGATCACGTTCGTAGCCGTTTTTCAGGATGACCTGCAGGCCATTGGGCAACAGGTAGCCTTCGACCCGCGAGCGGTCGAGGGCGATCGAGGGCAGGCTGCAGATCAGCAGGCAAACGAACATCAGGCAACGCATGGGCGAGCGAGGGTCCTTAGCTATAAGAATTCACGGCTGGCGGGCTTCGTCCGGCACACTGTCGAGCATCAGCCCACCGGTGTCCGAGCCGCCCAGTACCACATAGGCACTGCTACAGAACAAAGAGTTCAACCGCTTCATGTCGGCGATCAGCTCCAAGTGTAGCGAACTGGTCTCGATGCTTTGCACGACCTTGCGCTGCAGGCGGCTGACATGGGCGTGGGCGAGGCGCCGTTCCTGGGCACGGAACCTGCGTTTCTCCCGCAGCAGCAAGCGGGCGCTTTCCGGGTCGGCACTGAGGAACACCGACAGGCCCAGGCGCAGGTTGGCCAGCAATTGTTCCTGCAGGCCGGTCAGTTCCTCCAGGCCGACCTGGGAAAACTCCCGGCGCTGGCTGGTTTTCTGCTGCTGGACCTTGCGCAGCATGCGTTCGATCAGGTCGCAGGCGAGCTTGAGGTTGATGGCCAGCTCGATGATTTCGGCCCAACGGCGATTGTCCTGTTCGCTGAGGTCCTCGCGCGACATCTGCGCCAGGTACAGCTTGATCGCGCTGTACAGGGCTTCGGCATCTTCGCCCAAGGCGCGGACCTGCTGTGGCAAGGCCGCCTGGGTACCGCGCAACGCGCCGAGCATGGCTTCGAGCAGGCTGTCGACGATATCGCCCAGGCGCAGGGTTTCTCGGCATGCATTGGCCAGGGCCAGGCTGGGCGTTTCGAGTGCCGAGGCGTCGAGGTGGCGTGGGCGCACTTGCCCGTTGCCTGTTTCCCGTTCGGGCAACAGGGCGTTGCACAGCCGGCCCATGGGTTTGACCGTGGGTAACATGAGCAGGCAGCGCAGCGTGTTGTAGAGCAGGTGGAAGCCGATGACCAGCTCTTGCGGGCTGAAGCTCAACGAGTCCATCCATTCCACCAGCGGGTGCAGCACCGGGATGATCAGCACCAGGCCGATCAACTTGTACAGCAGGCTGCCCAGGGCCACCCGGCGCCCGGCGGCGTTCTGCATGCTGGTGCCGATGAACGCCAGCAGCCCACTGCCGATGTTGGCGCCAACTACCAGGCCGATGGCGACCGGCAGGCTGATCACTTCGGCGCCGGCCAGTGTGGCGGTGAGCAGCACGGCGGCCAGGCTTGAATAGGAAATCATGGCGAACATCGCCCCGACCAGGGCGTCGAGCATGATGTCGCCGGTCAGCGAGGCAAACAGCACTTTCACGCCCTGGGCATGAGTGATCGGCGCAGCTGCCTGCACGATAAGCTCAAGTGCCAGGATGATCAGCCCAAGGCCGATGCCTACACGGCCCAATTGGCCGGCCCGCGTCTGCTTGCGCGAAAGGAAGAAGATCACCCCGAGGAAGATCAGCAGTGGCGACAGCCATGACAGGTCGAAGGTCAGTACCCGGGCCATCAGTGCGGTACCCACGTCGGCACCGAGCATGATCGCCAAGGCCGGGGTCATGGCCATCAGGCCTTGGCCGACGAAGGAGGTGACCAGCATGGCCGTGGCGTTGCTGCTTTGCACCATGGCGGTGACCAGAATGCCGGCGATGAAGGCCAGCGGCCGCTTGTCCATGTTCTGGCTGATGATGCGCCGCAGGTTCGAGCCGAATACCCGGAGGATGCCGGTACGCACGATGTGGGTGCCCCAGACCAGAAGCGTCACGGCCGAGAGCAGGTTGAGCAGGGTCAGCATGGCGAAGGCCCCCTGTTGCGATGGCCTAGTGGGCCAAGAAAAGAAACATGAGCATTGGAATAATTTTCGGTGCTCACTCAAAGCTTTAGTTGTTTTGCGCAGCTGTCGCCAGCTTCGCATGGCTGGCACGGGTTTGAAACCGACCAGAAATGAAAAAAGGGCCACGAAGGGCCCTTTCTGTGCTGCACTTCCTGATCTTATTGACCCGGAATGTCCTTGCGCAGTTTCACTGGGTCATGCTCTTTGCCTGCCTTGCGGGCGGCGGCGGTGCGCATGCGAATGTTGATCGCTTCCACTGCCAGCGAGAACGCCATGGCAAAGTAGACGTAGCCTTTGGGCACATGCACGTCGAACGCTTCGGCGATCAGCACGGTACCGACCACGATCAGGAACGACAGCGCGAGCATCTTCAGCGACGGGTGCTTGTCGATGAAGTCGCTGATGGCGCCAGCGCACAGCATCATCACCAGCACGGCAACCACGATGGCCGCGATCATGACCGGAACGTGGGAAACCATGCCCACTGCGGTGATCACCGAGTCCAGCGAGAACACGATGTCGATGATGGCGATCTGGATGATGGTATAGAAGAACTTGCCACCCGCGCCTTTTGGCTCGTCCGGGTTTTCGTCTTCGCCTTCCAGGCCGTGGTAGATCTCTTGCGAGCTTTTCCACAACAGGAACAGACCACCGAAGAACAGAATCAGGTCGCGCCCGGAGATGCCTTGGCCGAACACCACGAACAGGTCGGCGGTAAGGCGCATGACCCAAGTGATCGACAGCAACAGCATGATGCGGGTGACCATGGCCAGGGCCAGGCCGAAGATCCGGGTGCGCGGCTGCATGTGCTTGGGCATGCGGCTGACCAGGATCGAGATCATGATGATGTTGTCGATACCGAGGACGATCTCAAGCGCGGTAAGGGTGAAAAAGGCAACCCAGATTTCCGGGCTGGTCAGCCATTCCATGTATTTTCCTTCGAGCGGTAATGGCGACGCGCCCCGGTCAGGGCGCGTCGCGTAGGTGATACGTGTGTATTAAAGACTACTGAACAGCGGGAAAATGCCCATCAGCAGTGCGGCGAGCATTATGCACAGGCACACCAACACTGCCCACTTGAGTGTAAAGCGCTGATGGTCGCCAAATTCGATACCGGCCAGGGCCACCAGCAGGTAGGTGGAGGGTACCAGCGGGCTGAGCAGGTGTACTGGCTGCCCGACGATCGACGCACGGGCCATCTCTACCGGGGTGATGCCGTAATGGCTGGCGGCTTCGGCCAGCACTGGCAGCACGCCGTAGTAGAACGCGTCGTTGGACATGAAGAAGGTGAACGGCATGCTCACGATCGCGGTGATCACCGCCAGGTAAGGGCCCAGCGCTTCGGGGATGACCGCCAGCAGGCTCTTGGACATGGCGTCGACCATGCCGGTACCGGACAGGATGCCGGTAAAGATGCCTGCGGCGAAGATCAGCCCGGTCACGGCCAGTACGCTGCCTGCGTGGGCAGCGATGCGGTCCTTCTGCTGCTGCAGGCATGGGTAGTTGACGATCATCGCGATGCTGAAGGCGATCATGAACAGCACCGGCAGCGGCAGTACACCAGCGATCAGTGCGACCATCAGGGCAGCGGTCAGTGCACCGTTGAAGTACAGCAGCTTGGGCCGGCGTGCGTCAGGGTATTGCGAGACAGTGATTTCACTGTGGTCGATGTCGTCGGTCGGCAGGTGCAGTTCGCCCAGGCGAGCACGTTCACGCTTGCCGTACATGTAGGCGATGGCCAGGATCGCCAGCACACCGAACAGCATGGCCGGGATCATCGGCACGAAGATGTCCGATGGGTCTACGTGCAGGGCGCTGGCAGCGCGGGCGGTCGGGCCACCCCACGGGGTCATGTTCATCACCCCGCCGGCGAGGATGATCAGGCCGGCCATGATCCGCGGGCTCATGCCCAGGCGGCTGTACATCGGCAGCATGGCGGCACAGCAGATCATGTAAGTGGTGGCGCCGTCACCATCGAGCGAGACCACCAGGGCCAGTACAGCGGTGCCGACCGAGACCTTCAGCGGGTCGCCCTTGACCAGTTTGAGGATCTTGCGCACGGCCGGGTCGAACAGGCCGGAGTCGATCATCAGGGCGAAGTAGAGAATGGCGAACATCAGCATCACGCCGGTTGGCGCGAGCTTGCTGATGCCTTCGAGCATCATGGGGCCGATCTTGGCGGAAAAACCACCGAACAGGGCGAACAGGATCGGTACCAGGATCAGCGCGATCAAGGCCGACAGGCGCTTGGTCATGATCAGGTACATGAAGGTGATGACCATGGCAAAGCCGAGGAAGGTCAGCATGGCAATACTCCAGGCGTGGCGCTACGAAAGGAACGTCGATTCGGGCGGATCAGCGCGTTGGGCGCTGCGCGGGGAGCATGCGAAGGGGGACTGCGAAAAGGCGGGCACAGGAATACATCAGAATCACCATTGTTGTTGTTGATTGGGCCGGGCGCGGTTTTACCGGGTGCCCTGGCTGACCGGTCTCGTGCCGGTAGTGGGCGCTATCCTATGAGGGCAAGCTTTCAGCCAGCTTTCGCCGAAGCAAAGGCGACGAGAGGTAGGTGATGCAGAATGTGACCGAAGGGGGCTGCCATTGCGGCGCCTTGCGTTACCGGTTGGAGGGCGACCTGACGGACATCGCCCATTGCCATTGTTCGATATGCCGCCGGGTAAGCGGCGGGCTGGTGGTGACCTGGCTCACCCTGCCTCGTTCGGGGTTTCAGTGGCTGGCGGGCGAACCCAACTGCTATGTGGCACCGGCCAGTTGCAGCCGGTACTTCTGTGGGCATTGCGGGGCGCATGTGGCATTGGTGACCACGCACAGCCCGGAAACGGTGGATGTGACGGTGGCGACGCTGGATCACCCGGAACTGGTCAGGGCCAACCGGCATATCTGGGTGGGCAGTCGGCTACCTTGGCTTCATCTGGATGAACAATTGCCTTCCGAGGCTGAGGAGAAGCTTTAGGCCTGTGTTGTCTGTACCGGCCTCTTCGCGGGTAAACCCGCTCCCACAGGATCACCGCAGCCTCAAGGCCTGTGCAGTCCCTGTGGGAGCGGGTTTACCCGCGAAGAGGCCGGCACAGGCAACATCACAATTGCAGGCCACCCGCAGCCTTGTGCAGCGCCCGCAAGTGCTCGCCGATCTGCTTCACATTGGCTTCGATCGCGGCAATTTCCTTGGCCCGTGATGGCTCCAGCAGCGCCCTCACCTCTTTGTCCAGGCTGGTGCTCAAGCGCAACAGCTGTGCCTGGCGTTCGCTGCTCACCTGCTCAAGGTGCTTGCGCTCTTCGGGTTGCGGCAGCCCGTAGCCCTTGGCATCCAGCAACTCTGCCGGACGGCTGAGGAAACCGCTGTTGGCGAGCATCTGCTTGAGGGTTGCGTCAGCTTTGTTGACGCTGCCATCTTTCAGCGCCGCAGCATTCAGGTAGCGCTGCTTGACCTCGTCTTGAGCCAGCAGAAGCTGCCGGCGAAGGCTGGCTTGTTCGAGCAGCAGCAACGCGGCGCTGGTGCGCAGGTCAGCCTTGGCGAACCAGCTGCGACGTTGATCGGCCTCCAGGGCCAACCAGTCTTCAACCAGGGCTTGCTTGATCGGTAGCTGTTTCCTGAGCACTTCGAACATGGCCTGGTAGCGGTCGCGGTAAGAATCGAAGCGGTAGCCCAGGCGCAACGCCTCGCGCGGGTCATCAAGCACGCTGGTGTCGGCCAGCCCCCTGCCCTTTAGCACGGCCAGCAAACCGTTGGGCATGATGCTGTCCAGGTCATTTATGCGCGGGTTGGCTGTGCCGCTGCGCAGCAGTTTCAACGACTCCACTGCACAGTTGTTGGACAGGAACCAGTAGTTGCCGTCATAGCTCCAGTGCATCTCGGCGGCCTGGCGCACCAGGTTCTCGATTTCTTCGCGGTTGAGCTTCAAGGGCACCGAGGCCAGGCTGCGCAGTTCGGTCTTGGTGTATTCGTCGATCACTTGGCCCAGTGGCAATACGAATAGTCGTGACGGGTAGTTACCGACCAGGCCGTCCCAGCTGGACAGCTGCACGTCGTTGACGAAGGCGCGGTACGACAGCACCAGGCTTTGGTCTAGGTCCAGGCGGCAGTCTGGACCGCGTGGGCGGCCCGGTTTGCAGATCACCAGGCGCAGCATGCTGTGACCCCAGCGGCTGACCAGGTTCTGGTTGGCTTCGGCCAGCAGGTAGTCCACTTCATAGACCCGCTCGGGGTCGATCTCACCCAGTGGCTGGCGAGCGAAGTCACTGCCAGCGTTGATGAACGGCAGGCCCTTGGCGCAGGTGTCCTGTTGCGGTGCCCAGCCGAAATGCTGGCGCAAGTACTGGTTCAGCGCCGGACGGCGGCAGCCGTAGCTTGGGTCGAGGAGGAAGTACTCCATGTTGACCGCGATGTATTCCTTGGGGCTGCTTAGTTCATAGCTGTCGGGGCTACGCACGAACTGGCCATTGTGTTGCTCGCGCTCGCCGCGTCGGCCCACGTATTGTGGCCAGCCGGCCAGGTCGAGCAGGCGCGGGTCGTCGCTGAGGGTGAATCGACGTTCAGCCTGGCCTCGACATTCTTCAGGCAGGCCGATCTTGCCCAGCGTGCCCTGCTGGCGCTTGCAGCGGGCGATCAGCGAACGCTCGGCACCGGGCCACAGGCGGGCACGGTCGTAGATATGGGTGAGCTCGTGCAACACGGTGGCCAGCAGCTCTTCACGCACCGTGCCATGGGGGCGGTTGGTGCGCTCGGTGGCGGCGCTGCCGTCGGTGAGGCTGGGCAGCAAGCGGCGGTTGAGCTCGAGGGTGGATACCAGTGATGCCTGCCCATAGGCGTCGGCAGGCATGTTGTCGCTCCAGCTGACCCGCACGCGGCGGTCCAACTGTTGCTTGAAGCGCGGCGGCAGCCTGCCCATGGCCTCGTCAAGCAGGGCCTGTGAGGCTTGGGTTTGCTGCGGGTCCAGGCCGGACGCCTGCAGCTCTAGCTGCAGGTCGGCCAAGGCGGGCGTGCCGAGCAGCGTCAGGGCGCAGCCGAGCAGCCAGGCGCGCGCGCGAATCACAGTGCGAGGATGGCTTCGGCCAGTACCTGGTCGCTGGCGCCGCGCGCTTCCGGTAAGCGCTCGCGCAGGGTGTTGAAGGCTGCCTCGAGTTGGACGCCGCGGATGTCACCGTTGCTGGCGACGAAGCTGGCAGCGTCGTCGTGGGCTTCGCGCACCACTTTGGAGTCACGGATAGACGTGGTGGTATCCGAGGTGAAGTCGATCGAACGGCCGAAGGCACGCACGATGATGTTGCTGGTAGCCACCAGGGTCTGTGCCTGGGCCAGGTCGGCCAGCAGCAGCATGCCGAGGGAAGCGGCAATCAGCGGTTTACGCATGGAGCATCTCCGAAAAATACAGGGAGTCAGGTGAGTTATTGGACGAGAATTGCCTGCGCCAGTTCCAGATCGCCGACAGTGTGCCGTGCACAATTGTGGCGTAATGATTCCAGCGCGGCTTCCAGGCGTGCACCACGGATCACGCCATCGCTGGCAACGAATGCGGCGGCATCATCACGGGCCTGCCTGATCAGTTTGCGATCGAAGGGCGCGGTAGTGACCTGGCTGGTGGCATAGCCCGAGATGACCAGGCCTTGCGTGGTGGTATCCATGGCATGGGCGCTGGCCATGCCGACAACGGAGAACAGCAGCGGCAACAGATAACGCATGGGCTTTCTTGAAGGCTGGAAAAATGGACGACGAAGGCTACCCCAGGTGCGAGGGCTCTAGCCAACGCACCTGTTTTGCCTAGGGTGTATCAGAGCGCCAGGATGGCCTGGGCCAGCTGTGCATCGCTGGCTTGCAGGGCCGGCATGTTCGAACGGATGTGCACGAAGGCGCTTTCCAGGCGGGCACCGCGGATATCGCCTTGAGTGCCGACGAACGTGGCGGCGTCATCCCGGGCCGCCTGCACGATCTTGTCGTCGCGGAACGACGAGGAAAGGTCGGATGTGGCGTCAGTGGAAGCGGCAACGGCGCGTACTACCGTGTCGGTGGTGACAACGAAGCTGGTGGCGTGGGCAGTGCCAGCCAGGCCGAGTAACAGGGCGGCGCCAAGCAGGTGTTTACGGGACATGATCGTGGACTCCTGGGTAGGGTCAGGTTGGTTCTGCTCTATCGGACGTTTGCAGGGCTCGTCACGGTACGTTTCAACAACTGGTTCTAGCAGACGGTTAAGCCAAGCGTATCACGCGGTGCTGCGTTGGGAGGTCAACGCGTGTTGTGCGTGATAACTGTAATGGTGATTATTGGTTTTTACAAAACTGTACTGGTAATGACCTTGAGCGCTCTGCAACGCGCCTTTCGGGCAATAAAAAACCCGTTGCAGTGACCTGCAACGGGTTTGGGAATTCGCGGTGCCGGCCGCAGCCGGCAAGCCGGTGCTTAGCGCCAGAAAGGCTTGCTCAGCTCTTCGTAACGCTGCGACTCGCTGATACCGGCGTCGGCCAGCAGGCGGCTGTCCAGGCGAGCCAGTTGACGGCGGCTGGCCATACGGCGCTGCCACAGCAGCAGGGTGGACAGTGCGCGCAGCGGCATCGATGCGTTGGATTGCTGGGCGTTGCTTTCAAAAACCAGACCGGAACTGAGGGTACGTTCCATGATGCTTCATCCTTCCGCTTATGGCGGGATTAGGTAGTGATTTAACTGATGCCAATGATCCTCCTCTGCTGTCCATAACAGTAGATACAGTTCAGTTGAAAGACGATGGCTCAGTTAACTGTGTAACCCTACTGTTGCACTCGAAAATGGCGCAACTGTACTGGTCTGCACGAATATGGTGCGATTTAAGAGATGGAGATGGTTTTAAGCGGCGAGGATTGGTTGAAAACCGGTACAGTAGAACAGTTTTATAAAGAAGGAAGGCCGGACTGTGCAGCACAGTCGTAATGGTGCGGCCTTGTGTCGCGACAAGGCCGCAGACCGGCCCAGGATTGCGGCGTTACAGCTGAAAAAGAAGGGGCTGCTGTGCAGCCCCATCGCGACACAAGGCCGCTTCTCCATCAGCTAGCCAGCATGCGCCCGGTTTCTTCCAGGTTCTCGTGCCAGCTCAACGCTTCACGCAGGATGTGCGGGGTATGGCCGCCACGCTGGCAGGCGCGATCGAAGTAATCGTTCAGCGCAGCGCGGTAGTCTGGGTGCACACAGTTGTCGATGATCGCCCGTGCCCGTTCGCGCGGCGCCAGACCACGCAGGTCGGCCAGGCCCTGCTCGGTGACCAGGATGTCCACGTCGTGCTCGGTGTGATCGACATGGCTGACCATTGGCACCACGCTGGAAATCGCGCCACCTTTGGCAATCGACTTGGTGACGAATACGGCCAGGTGGGCGTTACGAGCGAAATCGCCCGAACCGCCAATGCCGTTCATCATCCGGGTACCGCAGACGTGGGTGGAGTTGACGTTGCCGTAGATATCGAACTCCAGTGCGGTGTTGATACCAATAATGCCCAGGCGACGTACCACTTCCGGGTGGTTGGAGATTTCCTGCGGGCGCAGCACCAGCTTGTCCTTGTAGCGCTCCAGGTTGCCGAACACGTCGGCGTTGCGGCGGCTGGACAAGGTGATCGAGCTACCCGAGGCGAAGCTCAGCTTGCCGGCGTCGATCAGGTCGAAGGTGGAGTCCTGCAGTACTTCGGAGTACATGGTCAGGTCTTCGAACGGCGATTCGATCAGGCCGCACATCACCGCGTTGGCGATGCTGCCGATACCGGCTTGCAGCGGGCCGAGCTTGTTGGTCATGCGGCCAGCGTCCACTTCCTTTTTGAGGAAGTTGATCAGGTGGTCGGCGATGCCTTGGGTTTCATCATCTGGCGGCAGCACAGTGGACGGCGAGTCTGGCTGGTCGCTGATGACGATACCGACGATCTTGGCCGGGTCGATCGGGATGGCGGTGCTGCCGATACGGTCGTCTACCTTGACCAGCGGGATGGGGGTGCGGGTCGGGCGGTAGGTCGGGATGTAGATGTCATGCAGGCCTTCGAGGTTGGTGTTGTGCGAGAGGTTGATCTCGACAATCACCTGCTTGGCGAAGATCGCGAAGCTGGCCGAGTTGCCCACCGAGGTGGTCGGCACGATGTGGCCTTGCTCGGTGATGGCCACGGCTTCGATGACTGCGATGTCCGGCAGCTTCAGCTGCTGGTTGCGCAATTGCTCGACGGTTTCCGATAGGTGCTGGTCGATGAACATCACCTGGCCATCGTTAATGGCCTTGCGCAGGGTGCTGTCGACCTGGAACGGCATGCGGCGAGCCAGCACGCCGGCCTCGGTCAGTTGCTTGTCCAGGTCGTTGCCCAGGCTGGCGCCGGTCATCAGGCTGATTTTCAGTGGCGACTGCTTGGCACGTTCGGCCAGTGCATGCGGTACGGCCTTGGCTTCGCCGGCGCGGGTGAAACCGCTCATGCCGACGGTCATGCCGTCCTCGATCAGACCAGCGGCATCAGCCGCACTCATTACCTTGCTGTGCAGGGAGGACAAGCGGATACGATCACGGTACATGGATTGTTATCTCGGGCTACTGAAACTACTGCAGCGCAGTCTAGAGATTTCGCCCATTGCCGTCCCACGACCATGGTCGTATGAGAAGCCTTGAAGTAGAGCCGTTGATCCGGATCAATAAAAGGAAAGCCCCGACAGATTCTGACCGGGGCTTCCTTTATATCAGCTGGTTTGCAGCGGCCGTTGTCACTCCACTGCTTTGACCATGTCCTCGATGACCTTCTTGGCGTCACCGAACACCATCATGGTCTTGTCCAAGTAGAACAGTTCGTTGTCCAGGCCAGCATAGCCGCTGGCCATGGAGCGCTTGTTGACGATGATGGTCTTGGCCTTGAACGCTTCGAGGATCGGCATGCCGGCGATTGGCGATTTGGGGTCGTTCTTCGCCGCCGGGTTGACCACATCGTTGGCGCCCAGCACCAGCACCACGTCGGCCTGTCCGAACTCGGCGTTGATGTCCTCCATCTCGAACACCTGGTCGTATGGCACTTCGGCTTCGGCCAGCAGGACGTTCATATGCCCGGGCATGCGGCCCGCCACTGGGTGAATCGCATACTTCACGGTTACGCCGTTGTGGGTCAGCTTCTCGGTAAGCTCCTTCAATGCGTGCTGGGCACGGGCCACCGCCAGGCCGTAGCCTGGGACGATGATTACGCTGTCGGCATTGCTGAGCAGGAAGGTGGCATCGTCAGCCGAACCAGATTTCACCGGGCGCTGTTCTTGCGAACCTTGCGCCGCGCCAGTGTCGGTATCGCCACCGAAGCCGCCGAGGATGACGTTGAAGAACGAACGGTTCATCGCCTTGCACATGATGTACGAGAGGATGGCACCGGACGAGCCCACCAAGGAGCCTGCGATGATCAGCATCGAGTTGTTCAGGGAGAAGCCGATACCGGCCGCTGCCCAGCCCGAATAGCTGTTAAGCATCGACACCACCACCGGCATGTCGGCGCCGCCGATCGGAATAATGATCAGCACGCCCATGATGAAGGCCAGGACCAGCATCAGGGTGAAGGCACTGTAATGACCGGTGAAAGTGAACAGCAGGCCCAGGGCGATGGTGGTCAGGCCGAGGATCAGGTTCAGCTTGTGCTGGCCCGCGAACTGTACAGGAGCGCCTTGGAACAGGCGGAACTTGTACTTGCCCGACAGCTTGCCGAAGGCGATCACCGAACCGGAGAAGGTAATGGCACCGATGGCAGCACCGAGGAACAGCTCCAGGCGGTTGCCGGTAGGGATCGGGTCACTGATGGCGGCAACGATGCCCATCGACTGCGGCTCGAGTACGGCGGCGATGGCGATGAACACCGCCGCCAGGCCGATCATGCTGTGCATGAAAGCGACCAGCTCCGGCATCTTGGTCATCTCGACGCGCTTGGCCATGATCGAGCCGGCGGTGCCACCGACCAGCAGGCCGACGATGACATAGCCGATGCCGGCGGTGGCCAGTTCTGCACCTAGCTTATAAATGAGGCCAACCGTGGTAAGGATGGCGAGCCCCATGCCAATCATGCCAAACAGGTTGCCGCGCCGCGAGGTAGTCGGGTGCGACAGGCCCTTGAGCGCCTGGATGAAGCACACCGAGGCGACGAGGTAGAGGAGCGTTACCAGATTCATGCTCATGCTTACTTCTGCGCCTCGTTCTTGGTTTTCTTCTTGAACATTTCAAGCATGCGGCGGGTGACCAGGAAGCCACCGAACACATTGACTGCAGCCAGGGCCACGGCAAGCGTGCCCATCAGCTTGCCAGCCGGGGTCACGGTCAGCGCGGCAGCCAGCATGGCACCGACGATGACGATCGCCGAAATGGCGTTGGTAACCGCCATCAGCGGGGTGTGCAGCGCCGGGGTGACGTTCCACACCACGTGGTAGCCCACATAGATGGCCAGCACGAAGATGATCAGGTTGTAGATGCCGTGGGAAATCAGCATGTCTTCCATTGTCGTGCTCCTTAGCCGTTCTTGCGGACGACCTGACCATCACGGCACATCAGGCAGGCCGCGACGATGTCGTCTTCGAGGTTGATGTCCAGCGCGCCGTCCTTGTCGAACAGCAGCTTCATGAAGTCCAGCAGGTTGCGCGCGTACAGCGCCGAGGCATCGGCACCCACCTGCGCCGGCAGGTTGGTCGGGCCGACGATGGTCACGCCGTTTTCCTGCACCACCTGGTCGGCAACGGTCAGTGGGCAGTTGCCGCCCTGGGCCGCAGCCAGGTCGATGACCACCGAGCCGGGCTTCATCTGCGCCACGGTTTCGGCACTGAGCAAGGTCGGTGCCTTGCGCCCGGGGATCAGCGCGGTGGTAATGACGATATCGGCCTGCTTGGCGCGTTCGTGCACGGCCTGGGCCTGGCGTTGCATCCAGCTGGCCGGCATGGGTCGGGCGTAGCCGCCGACGCCTTCGGCGCACTCGCGCTCTTCGTCGGTCTCATAGGGCACGTCGATGAATTTGGCGCCCAGCGACTCGATCTGCTCCTTCACGGCTGGGCGTACATCGGATGCTTCGATCACCGCACCCAGGCGCTTGGCCGTGGCAATGGCCTGCAGGCCGGCAACGCCCGCGCCGAGGATCAGCACGCGTGCGGCCTTAACGGTACCGGCAGCGGTCATCAGCATGGGCATGAAGCGTGGGTAGTGATGGGCTGCCAGCAACACGGCCTTGTAACCGGCGATGTTGGCTTGCGACGACAGCACATCCAGGCTTTGCGCCCGAGAGGTACGCGGCGCGGCCTCCAGGGCGAAAGCGGTGATGCCGCGTTCGGCCATCTTGCCGATCAGTTCGCTGTTGAACGGGTTGAGCATGCCCACCAGCAGGCTGCCACTGTTGATCAGGGCCAATTCCTGGTCGTTGGGGGCGACCACTTTGAGTACCAATTGGGCGCCGTAGGCGTCGGCTGCGCTCCCCAGGGAAGCACCCACGGCCTCATAGGCACTGTCCGGAATGGCGGCGTTGAGCCCTGCACCCCGTTGGACGGTGACCTGATGGCCCTGGCCAATCAGTTTCTTGATGGTTTCGGGGGTCGCAGCGACCCTTGTCTCACCGGTCTGCGTCTCGAGAGGAACACCAATGTGCACGACTATTTCTCCTGCGGTGACCTTTTGTCTTTGTAAAAGCCAGCACACTTCGGATGGTGAGCTGGGGCGGCTGTGGAGCGCCGGCCCGCCGGATACCGGGCGGGCGAAGCATTTTGCAGACGAACCCAGAGGCCTTCAACCGGTTCTGGAGCGAAACGAAGTTAAAACTACAAGTCACCCTGTGACCGCTTGTCGCAGCGATAAGGCTGCAGCCCGTCAAGCATGGGCTATTTGCAGATTAGGAGAAAAAAACAAAAAAAATGCGAAGAATTCGCTTACGGATTGGTGGATGTCGCAAAATAACCCGCAAAGCCGCGTGTTAAGCAGGGTTAAAGGGTATTTTTATGCCTGCATTACAGTTTTCGAAAAAGCGACAAATACATATATCTGTAGGTGTTTAAAATAATTGACTACAGAGTCAATTTGTCGCACTTGTTCTTGTTTTGCCTGTGTATGCCTGGGCCTGGCTCACCAGCCAGTCGCGAAACGCACGTAGCGATGCTGACTCTACCTTGCGTTCGGGAATCATCAGATAGTAAGCCTTGTCGCTACTCAGGGCATGCCTGTTAGCGACCACCAGCCTACCCTCCTCCAGCTCTCGCTGGATCAGGAACGGCGGTATCAGGGCAATGCCCATTTCGTGCATGGCCGCCTGGGCGAGCATCGAGAATAGTTCATAGCGCGGGCCTGTCATGTCGCGTTCAACATTCATACCTACGCTGCCGAACCATTGCCGCCAGGCATAGGGGCGCGTGCTTTGCTGCAGCAGGGGAAGCTGCGCGATGTGGCGTGCCTCGAGCTTGCCCTGCCCATCCAGCAGTACCGGGCTGCACACCGGTACTGGGTTTTCCCCCATCAGCCTGTGCGACTGGGTGCCAGACCAATCGGCATCACCAAAATAGATGGCGGCATCGAAGGTTGTGTCCGCAAACAGGAATGGCCGGGTGCGGTTGGTGAGATTGACCGTGACCTCTGGGTGGCGCTGCTGGAAGTCCTTGAGCCGTGGTAGCAGCCATTGAGTGCCAAACGTCGGCACCACCGCCAGCTCGATCACATTGGCGCCCTGCAGGCGCATCACCGACAAGGTATCGCGTTCCACGGCGTCCAGCTGGGTGGCCACCTGGCGACTGTAGGACAGGCCGGCTTCGGTAAGCTTTACGCCCCTGCGCGAGCGGCGGAACAGTTCCACATTAAGGAAGGCTTCTAGCCCACCGATCTGCCGACAGACGGCGCTTTGGGTCAGGGCGAGTTCCTGGGCAGCCTTGGTAAAGCTTTCGTTACGTGCCGCCGCTTCGAAGCAAACCAGAGCGGCGGTACTGGGGATCTTGCGGCGCATGTACGTCAACCTCACTTGTAAGGCTGTCAATATGGCGTTTTGCCGATTTACGAAGTGACAAATTATCACTAATTGGTGCGCAATCCTCGTTTGTCCCGGCGGCTGATCAAGCCTAGGCTCAAAGGCACAAGAAACTGCCCCCTATTACGAGGATTTCGCTCATGGCCGGTAAAGCAAGCTTCAACTGGATCGACCCGCTGCTGCTGGATCAGCAGCTCACTGAAGAAGAGCGCATGGTGCGTGACAGCGCTTATCAGTTCGCCCAGGTCAAGCTGGCCCCACGTGTGCTCGAGGCTTTCCGTCATGAGCAGACCGACCCGGCGATCTTCCGCGAGATGGGTGAAATCGGCCTGCTGGGTGCAACCATTCCCGAGCAGTACGGTGGCAGCGGTTTGAATTACGTGTGCTATGGCCTGATTGCCCGCGAAGTGGAACGCATCGACTCAGGTTACCGCTCGATGATGAGTGTGCAGTCGTCGCTGGTGATGGTGCCGATCAACGAATTTGGCACCGAGGCACAAAAACAGAAGTACCTGCCCAAGTTGGCGAGTGGCGAGTGGATCGGTTGCTTCGGCCTGACCGAACCTAACCATGGCTCCGACCCGGGCTCGATGATTACCCGGGCCAGGAAGGTGGACGGTGGCTACCGTCTTACCGGCAGCAAGATGTGGATCACCAACAGCCCCATCGCCGACGTGTTCGTGGTCTGGGCCAAGGACGATGAGGGCGATATCCGTGGCTTCGTGCTGGAGAAAGGCTGGCAGGGCCTCAGTGCTCCGGCGATCCATGGCAAGGTCGGCCTGCGCGCCTCGATCACTGGCGAAATCGTCATGGACAATGTGTTCGTGCCGGACGAGAACATTTTCCCGGATGTACGTGGCCTCAAAGGCCCGTTCACCTGCCTGAACTCGGCTCGCTACGGTATTTCCTGGGGGGCGCTGGGTGCCGCTGAAGCTTGCTGGCACACCGCCCGCCAATACACCCTGGACCGCCAGCAGTTCGGACGCCCGTTGGCCGCCAACCAATTGATCCAGAAAAAGCTGGCCGACATGCAGACGGAAATCACGCTGGCGCTGCAAGGCTGCCTGCGCCTGGGGCGCATGAAGGACGAAGGAACGGCTGCAGTGGAGATTACCTCGATCATGAAGCGCAACTCCTGCGGCAAGGCGCTGGATATCGCCCGTATGGCGCGCGACATGCTCGGTGGCAACGGCATCTCCGACGAGTTTGGTGTGGCCCGCCACCTGGTCAACCTGGAGGTGGTCAACACCTACGAAGGTACTCATGACGTGCATGCGCTGATTCTGGGGCGTGCGCAAACCGGTATCCAGGCCTTCTATTAATAAGGAGCAGTCCATGGGCGCGCTATCACACCTGCGGGTGCTGGACCTTTCGCGCGTGTTGGCCGGCCCGTGGTCTGGCCAGATTCTCGCTGACCTTGGCGCTGACGTGATCAAGGTCGAGCGCCCTGGCAGTGGCGACGATACCCGCTCATGGGGGCCACCCTTCCTCAAGGATGTCGAGGGTGAGAACACCGGCGAGGCGGCCTACTACCTGTCGGCCAATCGCAACAAGCGTTCGGTGACCATCGACTTTACCCAGCCCGAGGGGCAGCGCCTGGTGCGTGAGTTGGCGGCTAAGTGCGATATCGTCATCGAGAACTTCAAGGTGGGTGGGCTGGCTGCCTATGGCCTGGACTACCAGAGCCTGAAGGCAGTCAACCCACAGCTTATCTATTGCTCCATTACGGGCTTCGGCCAGACCGGCCCATATGCCAAGCGCGCTGGCTATGACTTCATGATCCAGGGGCTGGGTGGGCTGATGAGCCTGACCGGTCGCCCGGAAGGTGAGGCAGGTGCAGGGCCGGTGAAGGTGGGTGTAGCGCTTACCGACATTCTGACCGGGCTGTATTCCACGGTTGCCATGCTTGCTGCCCTCGCCCACCGGGATCAGACCGGGGTCGGCCAGCATGTCGATATGGCATTGCTCGATGTGCAGGTGGCCTGCCTGGCGAATCAGGCAATGAACTATCTGACCACAGGCACCTCGCCTCGCCGGCTGGGTAATGCGCATCCCAACATAGTGCCTTATCAGGATTTCCCGACGGCGGATGGCGACTTCATTCTTACCGTGGGTAATGACAGCCAGTTCCGCAAGTTCGCCGAAGTGGCCGGGCAGCCGCAATGGGCGGATGACCCGCGCTTTGTGACCAATAAACTGCGGGTGGCGAACAGGGCCGAGCTGATTCCACTGATACGCCAAGCCACGGTGTTCAAGACCACGGCTGAATGGGTGCGCCAGCTGGAAGCTGCAGGGGTGCCGTGTGGGCCAATCAATGACCTGGCGCAGATGTTCCAGGACCCCCAGGTGCTGGCGCGAGGGCTGGCGGTAAGTATGGCGCATCCGTTGGCGGGTAGCGTACCGCAGGTCGCGAGCCCGATACGCTTGTCGGAGACGCCGGTGGAGTATCGCCGGGCGCCGCCACTGTTGGGCGAGCATACCGACGTGGTGCTGGGGGAAGTGTTGGGGTTGGGTGCCGGCGAGCTGCAGCGACTACGCGGCGCTGGTGTACTTTAGAAGCCGCGGGTTGCACTGAAAAGCGGGGAGGCCGTCAGGCCTCCCCGCTTTGCTTTTCAGCGATATGAAGGTTTCTTGAAATTAAAGGTTGACGGGGTTTCGAATCCCCTTATAATGCGCCCCACTTCCAGCGACATCGGAACGACAAACTCCTTGAGATTCAATGAGTTAAGTAGTTAAGGTGGTGTTGGAAGGGCTACGATCGAATGATCGCAAGCGGTTGAAATGGTGGTTGACAGCGCTTCTTGGTGCTGTATGATTCGCCTCCCGCTACGAGAGATCGC
>NZ_QJRC01000069.1 GCF_013393325.1 Pseudomonas hunanensis | reverse complement strand
GCTGGCGGCACGCTCGCCGCCGCAGGGGCCGAGGCCGGTGCAGCAGCCGCTGGGGCCGGCGTGGCTGCGCCTTGGGCTTCAAGGCGGGCCAACTGGTTGTTCTTCAGCTCGATAAGACGCTGCAGCTTGTCCAGCTGGCTCTGCAGGTCGCTCATGCGGCTCTTGAGTTCTTCATTGTCGCGGCGGCTGGTGTCAAGGCTTTCCTGGGCCACCGCCAGCTTGTCATTCAACGCCTTGGCCTGGCCGGCACCGGCCTGGTTGCCCGGGCTGACCAGGCGCAGGTTGTCGCCTTGGGCGATACGCGACGGCGCGGCCTCGGCAGCGCCACGGCGGGTGGCATCCAACTGGCGCGCACGCGGCCCCAGGCGGCGGCCTTCTCGCCAGGCGGCATATTGTTCGGCCACCTCGCTGTTCGCCTCGGCCTGCGCAATGTTCTGGATCTGCTGCTGGTCGGGCAGGCGCAGCACCTGGCCAACCTTCAACTGGTTGATGTTGTTGCCAATGAAGGCGTCCGGGTTCAACGCCTGGATCGCGATCATGGTCTGCTGGATAGAGCCACCCTGGGTGTTGCGCGCGGCAATTTGCCACAAGGTGTCGCGGCGCTGGGTGGTGTAACTGCTGGCACCGGTTGTAGCCGGCGTGACATTGCCCGCCGCCGGTTTGTCGCCCTGGGCCTTGGCCTGGTCGAGCAACACGCTGTAGTCACGCAGCAGGCGGCCCTGCGGCCACATCACCTGGACCAGAAACTTGACCACTGGCCCTGGCAGCGGCTGGCTGGAAGTCACCCGCAGCACGCTCTTGCCGTTGGGGTTGATCACCGGTGTGAAGGTCAGGTCTTCGAGGTAGGTCGGAAATGCCACCCCGGCCTTGCTGAACTCTTCCGGTGGCGCCAGGCTCGGCGCCACTTCGGCGGCTTTGAGGTCGCGCACGTCGAGCAATTCGATCTCGGCGTCCAACGGCTGATTCTGTGCCGACTTCAGGGTCAGCTCCCCCAGGCCCAGCGCATTCGCCATGCCAGACGACAGCGCGGATGCTGCAGCCATGGCCAGAACCAGTTTGCGAATTCGAAGCATGACCTCTTCCTTTGTATGAATCGTCCCGAAACCTGCATGCGGAGCAGGACAAAAGTGCTCGCCAGTATCTTTTACGGCATGTGTTTAATCAACAATTGCGCCACTTGCACGGCATTGAGTGCGGCGCCTTTGCGCACGTTGTCGGTGGTCAGCCAGAGGTTGAGCTGCTGGTCTTCATCAACACCGTGACGTACACGACCAACATAGACCACGTCTTGGCCCACTGCGTCACCTACCGGGGTCGGATAATCATCACGCTCCACCAGCTCAACACTTTCGGCGCTCTCCAGGGCCTGATTGACCGCTTCCAGGTCAACCGGGCGACGGCTCTGCACGGCCACACTGAAGCTATCGCCGAAAAACACCGGGACTTGAACACAGCTCACGGAAATCTTCAGTTCAGGCAGCCCCAGCAGCACGCGCAGCTCGCTGACCAGCCGGCGCTCCAGTGCCGTATGGCCCTGTTCATCGGCAGCACCGACCTGGGCCAGCAGGTTGAACGCTACCTGGCGGTCGAAGAAGCGCGGCTCCAGCGGCCGGGCGTTGAGCAGTTCGGCGGTTTGCCGGGCCAGTTCGCTGACCGCTTCACGGCCTTGCGCAGACACCGCCAGCGCGGCCATCACCTGTACCCGCTCGATGTCCAGCAGGCCCTTGAGCGGCGCCAGCGCGACCGCCAGGGCAACCGCCGCCGAGCACGGGCTGACAATACGCGCCGGCAGGGCCAGGCCCGTCAGGCGTTGCGCGTTGGCTTCAGGCACCAGGGCCAGGCCACCGTCCAGCTCACCGGACAGGTCGATGACCGTGCAGCCCGCCTGCAGCGCCTTGCCGGCAAAGCTGCGGCTGACGGCGGCGCCAGTGGCGAAGAAAGCCAGTTTTACCTGGGCGAAATCGAAGCTGTCGACCTCGCGCACCTTCAGCTTCTTGCCGGCGAACATCACGCTGCTGCCTGCCGACTCCATACTGGCCAGCAGGTGCAGGGTGGCGACCGGGAACGCCAGTTCTTCGAGCACCTGTACCAGGGTTTCACCGACGCTGCCGGTGGCGCCGACGACGGCGATATCGAATGTAGGGTTCATGATGCGGTCTGCCTCTGGCGAAACGGGAGCGGCACTTTACTCGCATTGCCCGATCGAGGCCAACGCCGTCGCTAGGCTGGCAGTCAGAACTGCTTCTCCAGCTTGAGGCTGACGCTGTTGCGCTCCCAGCTGTACAGCCAGTCGACGTTGCTGTTCACCTTGTTGTACTTGAAGGTCAGGCTGGGTACCAGATCGTGGAAGGCCAGGCCCGGTGCGCGCACGATAAAGGTATAGCCCTGCTCCTCTTCATGACGCCGGTCATCGAGCAAGGCACTGTAGGCGTCGTACTGGCGGGTGCGCCAGGAGGCGAACAGCACAGTGCTCAGGCCGATGTCGAAGTCCTTGGCAACGCCCAGGCGCAGGCCCCTCTGGAAGTAGGCTTCGGTAGCATCGCGGGTGTTGCGGTCGGTGAGGTCGAAGCCGCCGAACAGCACCCACTGCTGTGGCAGGGCTTGCCACAAAGTGGCGTACACGGAGGCTGCGCTGCCGTCATAGGTGTCCGCGGCCTGGCGGCGGTAGGCCATGTCCTTGTATTCGCCTTCCAGCTTGAGCATGCGCGTGGCCGAAAGGTTGTGCATCCATTCACCGCGCAGGCCCCAGGCTGAGTACATCGGGTCACTGCCAATGCGGTTGTATTCGAACTGTGGGCCCAGGCTGTACTGGTTGCGCCCGTCCTGATAGCTGTAGCCGGTGTTACCGATGAAGGTGTCTTCGTTGTACTTGCTCTCTTTGTCGTAAGCCTGCCCGTAGGCGAGCGCCCGGCCGAATACGCCATGGTGGCCGGACAGCGCTACGCGCTTGTTCAGTGTGGCTTCGTAGTCGATGCCTTGTGCCGACACTGCCTTGGGCATCTTGCGCTCGACCAGGTACACCCCGTCACTGGTTTCCAGGCGGTAGTGGGTGGTGCTCTCCGAGGACTGGTTGAGGTTGTCGTTCCAGGTCGGGCCGATGGCAAGCGAGCCTTGCCAGCTTTCGCGGTGGTCCAGCGCCTCGATGAAACTGTCGACGGTATTGCCCAGGCCCTGGTTGCGCGCATCGGCTGGGCCCAGGCTTTGGCTGATCTGACGGAAAGCCTCAGCCGACTCGCGGTCCTTGCGGTTTTCGAACAGCACCCGGGCCAGTTCGAGCTGGCCGGGGAGAAAGTCGCCCTGCAACGTCAACAACTGGCGGTAGTGCGCCTCGGCTTGCTCCAAGTCGCCACGCGAGCGAGCCAATGCGCCATCGGCGTAGGCCAGCAGCATCCGGTCATGGCCTGACAGCGCGACGTAGCGGGCGCGGAATGCGGTCACAGCCGCCCATTGCTGGCGCTGCACCGAAACATAAAGGGCACGGCCCAGGTCATCAAGGTTGTTCTCTACCCGGTACGTCTGGCCATCGATGACCAGCGTCGTGCCAGCGATTTCGTCCTTGAGCAGCTCTCGCTCCTGACGGTTGGCGCGGTATTCAATGCTCTGGTTCAGGCGCAGGTTGGTGTCCTGGTCGGCCAAAGCAGTGAAGGGGAAAGAAAGCGGGAGGGACAGCAACAAGACGTAATGCAGGCGTGAAGGCTGGGGCATTGCTTGGCTCTCGGGGGCCTTGAAATAGCTGCAATCAGGGCCGCAAGGCGGCCCTGATGCACTTAACTGACCAGTATCAAGCGGGTCGGCTTACTTCTTCACACCACCGAACGCGGTGTCGTAGTTACGGTTTTCGAACTTGGCGATACCGGCCAGGGAAGCGGCAGCGCCCGCGCCGAAGAAACTGCCCTGAGTGGTGCCCTTGGACAACTGCGCGTTGTTGGTCGGGTTGAGTGCCAGGGCCGCGCCAGAGAAGGCAGCGGTCGATTTGTCGATGTTGGCCGCCAACTGGACTTTCAGTGCACCGTTAGCCAGGTTACCGGTCAGGGTCGGGGCAGCAGCGCCGAAGCTCGCAGTCAGGTCACCCGACAACAGGTTGCCACCGGAGTAGTTGCTGATGCCCTGGACGGCATAGGAAACGTTGGTGGTCGGCAGCACGCGCCCCGTGGTATCACCGGAGTAGTAGACGACGCGGGTCGGGTCATTGTTGGTACCGTTCTGCGACCATTCGCCGAAGTAGACTTGCTGGGTGGAAACCTGCTTGAAGTCAAAGTTACCCAGGGTAGCGTGCGATGGCGGCATCATGGCTGTAGTGATAGTGGTCACACCATGGGTATCAGCCGCGACCATGCCCTTGAGGCCGCTGAACGCAACTTTCGTACCGTTGTAGAAAGCCGACACACCCACGGCAGGCGCGCCCGCTTCACCGGGATGATTGGTAGAGTTGCCTTGGGCGCCACCCACTACGATGGCGCCTGTGTAGCTCTGCCCCGAGGCGGTGTCAGCCTGCGCAACACCAGCCAGACCCAGGAGTGCAACTGCAAGTACGGAAACATTGAACGCTTTCATTTCATAATCCATTGATAAGTTAATAGTATCCAACACACAAGCACGTCCGACGTTCGGCGCCGTTCACCCGTCCATAATCAATTCACCTCAGAAGTTTGCTGTTAAACCGATTTTCAGTGTTCGGCCTGGTGCGGGCATGGCCGACCGGGTCAAAGGGTCCAAATAATAGAGATTGGTAAGGTTGGTGCCGACCAACTCGACACTCACGTCGTCGGTGAGCTTGTAGTTGACATACGCGTCATAGGTCACAATGTCATCCCAGGACAATGGCGTATTCAGGTAGTAACTAACCATGGGATTACCGCTGTAGTTACTGTGAAACTTGCTGTCATGTCCCTTGTAGTAAATGACACGCCCACCCACTTCCAGGCGACGGTCAAGGAAACGTGCGCCCAACCCAAGGTTGGCGGACCATTCAGGCATTGCCATACCCACCAGGTAACCACCGATAAAGCCGTCATCCACGCAGTTCGGGGTAGCGCCGGTGGCGTCCAGTTGCATCGCCGAGTTTTCATCGCACACTTCATTCTTGAGCACATGCGCCACGCTCAAGTCAGTGAAAAAACCGCCATTATCGTATCGGCCTTGTAACTCAACGCCTGCGGTAGTTTGTTTCTCTATATTGGAGAACACCAACTGCGGGCTACGCTCGATGACGTCATTGGTCGTGTTGTGATAATACGTTAGCTTTACATCCGCCTGCTCACTGCCCCACCAACCACTCAGGTTATGGATATAGGCGACTTCATAGTTATGCGCATGTTCAGGCTTCAAGTCCCATGGCGTCAGCGAAGCCGAGAAACCAACGGTACTTTCGAACATGCTTGGGTAACGGATCGCTTCGCTGTAACGAAGGTAAAATCGGCCGTTCTCCGACGTGTAGAATGTGGCGGACAGGTTGGGCACCCACCCCTGATCCTTGCGGTGCCGCGCAGAGGTATCGACTGCCTGATTGACCAGATTACCCTCACTGTCGACAGCATCTGCAGCACCGCTGTACAGGGCAGCGCTGCATGTCACTATTTCCTCGCCAGCGGCTGCAGCCGCGATGCACGGGTTGTTACTACGCTGATACTTTCCCTTGCCGTCATGCGCCCAGTGTTTTTTCTGGTCCACATCGAGAACGTACGGCGTACTCGCTTCAATAGATGCCTTATCAGCCTGCCGTTCGGCTTCGCTATAGCCGAACATGTCCCAGAACATTTGTGCGAATTGAAGTTTTTCATCCACAACTGCGCGCCACTCCTCCTGCGACAGCTGTTTACGCGTGGTATACCAGAGCTCTTTACCGCTTGGGACAACCTGAGTACTCACGCCCGTGTCACGCTGCTGACGCTTGAGAAAATCATCGAACGACCAGTACGAGGAGTAGCGCCCACCCGCTGTGAAGCGTGCAAAGGAAATGGGCTGCCAATCGAAGTTGAAGTTGTATTCCTGCTCTTCGCGACGCCCGGCCCTGGGAAACAGACGCGTTGCCGAGAACGTGGTCGGGTCATAGATGCTGTCGCCCGAACTTAGCTTTTCATGCTGGTAGCTCCCGCCCAACGTCAGGTCGAGGCTGTCCAGCAGCTTCAGCTTGTTGCTGACAGTGAGCCCGGCTCGGTCATGCTTGGCATTGGCCACAGCGGTATTACGAAATTCGGGATTCTGCGCGGTGGTTTCATTAGGCACGCCACCCGAGCTGTAGGTATCGCTGACGGTCCGGGTCATCCACAGGTTCGAGTAGAAGTCGACCCAGCGGTTGTCTTCTGGGTTGAGCTTGTACTCCACGTTATAGGCCTTGCTGTCTACATGGCTCAGCGGCCACTGTGGCACGCCGTAGGTCGCGGCATCATAGGTACTCCCCGGCGTGAAAAATGAAATACGCGAGGGCAGGATCTCGCCATACAACGAGTCAGTGGCACGGTAGCCAAATTCCAGGCGCTGGCCCTCGTCGATCTTCCAGGTAGCCTTGGCCAGCCACGACTCCATCTTGCTGGAACTGTTCGGTACTTCATCGCCAGGCTTGTAGATGCGCGCCAGATTGGGCACGTAGTCCCACTTGCCATCCACCAACTCGCCACTGGCGTAGTAACTGCTCTTTTTCTTGCCCGCGTAGTGGTTGCCCTTTTCCCGGTAGGCGTAGGCGCCCATCAGGTCGAAATGCTCCTGGCGCGTACCCAGTGCCAACCGATAGGCCTTGTCGTCACTCGACAGCAGGTCGTTGCTGCTACTGGTACGCGGGTGCTTGTACAGCGACGGGTCGTAGTACGAATTGATCGGAATGTACTGGTAATCCGCACCGGGCATCTGCCCGGTCATCAGTGTGGGCAGCTTCGGGGATACCGAATTGTTGCTGCCCTCGATCTTGAACTCGCCGCCGAATGCTTCGCCCTCCTTGAGGATGTCATCGACGCTCAGGGTATTGACCACCACCGCGCCACCAACGCCGCTGTAGACATTGCGCTCCAGGTTCGGCCCCTTGATTACCTTGATCGAACCGATCAGGTTGGGGTCGATGTAGTTGCGGTTGTTGGCCCCCATGTAGCCGCGGTACACGGTCAGCGCCTGCTCGGTGCCGTCGATGGTCAGCGGCACCCGCCCAGGGCCCTGGATGCCACGTACGTTCGGGTCCAGCGCACCGCTGTTGCGGGCGTCGCCGCTGTAGACGTTGAGCATGCCCTTGAACACGTCGGCGGGGGCGGCGCCCTTGTAGCGCTCGATCTGCTCCTTGCCGGCGTAGACGGTGGAAATGTCCTGGTCGTAGATGTCGCTGTAGCCCTTCTCGTCCCGCGAGCGGCCGTCACGCTGGCCGTACACGTAGGTCGGGTGAAGGTCATCGGTGCCAGCGCTGGTGGCCGATTGCAGGTGGATCACCGGGCGGTCGGGCCCGCCACTCAGGCTGAAGCTGATCGGCAAACCACTCAGCAATTGCTTGAGCGCACCTTCCAGAGAGAAACGGCCCTGTACCGGGTTGGCGTACAGGCCATTGAAGGCCTCGCCGGTCAGGTAAAGCTCGGCGCCCGCCTGGCGTGCCAGCTGCAACATGGCATCTTCAAGTGCCCCGCCCTTCACATCGAATTGATGGTACTGGCCGGCCTGGCTGCGTGCGTCGCCAGCCGGGTCGGTGGCGGCCATGGCAGGCAGTACCGGCGTGGCGCCGCAGCAGGCCAACAGTGCCAGCTGAATCCCCAGGCTCAGCGTTCCACGTTGGGGGGCAAAACGCCCTGAAGCTCCCTTTGACATCGTTTCCAAGCACCCTAGCTAAAGACAAATAAGAGTTATTTGCATTCAGTAACGTGCGAAGCTGGAAAACACAGTAGAGCGATATGATCTATTAAATTGTTTTTTTAGATCAGTAAATCAGCATTAGACCTGGAAGCTCCAGCACCCGGGCATGTGCCTGCCTGGCCAACTGCCTCAGGGAGTCATCGACGTGGTCGACCCGTGCCACGGCATTCACCGGCAGGCGCCGCAGCGCATCGCCGCGCACCAGCGTCAACCCTGCGCGATAACGGCCTAACTGCTCGACTGCCTGGGCCAGGGTCTGCTGGCGCAGCACCACCCTGCCCTCCTGCCAGCTGGCCAGTTCCTCCGGGGATTGCTCCAGTGGCTTGAGCCCGGCATGTGGGCCGAAATACAGACTGTCGCCTTGCTGCAGCACGGCAGATGCCGAAACATCGTCCAGGCCATGGGAAACCAGGTTGATTTCAACGCTGTGCTGCAGCACGCCCACCCAGCCAGAGCGGTCATCCTTGTCGACCGCGACCAGATAACGAGTGCCACGAGCGGTGATGGTTGCCCCTGGCGTGCTGACAGTGAAGGGTCGTGGCTCCGCTTCGCCAACGGGTGAAGGGCTGAAGACTGCCTCGCCGTGCTTGAGGCGCACCATACGTCGCTGGCCGTCATACGCGATGCTGAGAATACTGCGGCTGCCCAGCACAAGCTGGCTACCATCGCCCAATGTGACATGGCGCACTTCGCCATAGCCGGTCTGGTAGTCGGCGCCCAGGCCCTGCACCCAGAATGGCGGCGCCAGCCACAACCAACAGGCCATCGCGAATCCGCTGAGTACGCCACCACTGGCCCATGGCCGTTGCCATATAGCCTGTAGCCAGCCCAGCGGCCCGGCGGCGCGAGCTGGACGCGGTGGCCGCACATACCCCTGACGCAGCGCCGCACTGGCTTGCCAGGCGCGGTCGAGGCGCTGGGCGACGGCAGCATGCCGGGGGTCGGCTTCCAGCCAACGCCGATAGGCCGCTTGCTCGGCGGGACCGAGGCGACCTTGACGGTGTTTCATGACCCAATCGGCGGCCTTGCGCTCGATCGGGTCAACAGGTTCTGAGGGGTTCACGGTGCGGTGTTTGCTGCCTGTTGGTGTTTTTCTGGTAGCCCGGCCAGGTCAGCGCCTGGTCTAGTGATCAGGCTCAAGCCCTCGGCCGATCCTGGCCAGGGCACTGGCCAGGTGTTTTTGTACGGAACTTGTGGAAATTCGTAAATACTCGGCAGCCTCTTTGTGCGTCATGCCCTCCACCCGGCACAGCAGGAACACGTTGCGGGTGCGCTCGGGCAGCAACTCCAGGGTTGCGTGCAGGCGCTCAAGCTCTAATGCGCCCAGGGCCTGGTCCTCTGGCGAACTGGCTTCATCGATCAGGCCGTCGAAGATACTGGCCGGCTCGGCCTCGTAGCGCTTGCTGCCATAGCGCCGATGATGGTCGATCATCAGGTTGTGGGCAACGCGGAACAGGTAGGCCGGGGTCGCGAGCAGCCGCTCTACTCCATCCATCTGTGCCAGGCGCAGGAACGTTTCCTGGACGATGTCCGCTGCCAGGCTGGGCGTGCAGTTCTTGCGCAGCAGGTAGCGGTGCAAGGCGGTGGCATGTTCGTTGAAGAGTTGTTCCAGCACGTCAGCACTTTCCTATGCTCAGGCAAACTGGGGAGGCCGATTATAATGAGAATATTTCTCGTTAAGCCAGGCATTTTGCCACTCCAGGACGCCGCTGTTACAAAACAAAAAAAGCCTGGCAGAAGGCGATTTTTGTAGGAGCCGCGCCGCATGCTGGTAATAAAAAACCCGCGCTGTCACCAGCGCGGGTTTTTAGTCAAAGCAGAGCGATCAACGCTCCAGCAGAATCCGCAGCATGCGGCGCAGCGGTTCGGCGGCGCCCCACAGCAGCTGGTCACCCACGGTGAACGCGCCCAGGTACTGCGAACCCATGTTCAGCTTGCGCAGGCGGCCAACCGGGATGTTCAGGGTGCCGGTGACCTTGGTTGGGGTCAGTTCCTGCATGCTGATTTCACGCTGGTTAGGCACCAGCTTCACCCATGGGTTGTGCTGGCTGATCATGCCTTCGATGTCGGCGATCGGCACGTCTTTGTTCAATTTGATGGTCAGCGCCTGGCTGTGGCAGCGCATGGCGCCGATACGCACGCAGATACCGTCGACCGGGATCGGGCTCTTGAAGCGACCGAGAATTTTGTTGGTCTCGGCCTGCGCCTTCCACTCTTCGCGGCTCTGGCCGTTCGGTAGTTCCTTGTCGATCCACGGGATCAGGCTGCCAGCCAGCGGCACGCCGAAGTTTTCGGTCGGGAACGCTTCGCTGCGCATGGCCTCGGCAACCTTGCGGTCGATGTCGAGGATGGCGCTGGCCGGGTTGGCCAGGTCTTCGGCAACGGCGGCATGGGTGGCGCCCATCTGCTTGATCAGCTCGCGCATGTTCTGCGCGCCGGCACCCGAGGCCGCCTGGTAGGTCATGGCGCTCATCCACTCGACCAGCCCGGCTTCGAACAGGCCGCCCAGGCCCATCAGCATCAGGCTGACGGTGCAGTTGCCGCCGATGTAGTTCTTGGTACCGGCGTCCAGCTGCTGGTCGATGACCTTGCGGTTGACCGGGTCGAGAACGATCACGGCGTCATCCTGCATACGCAGGGACGAAGCGGCGTCGATCCAGTACCCCTGCCAGCCGGCTTCACGCAGCTTGGGGAAGACCTCGTTGGTGTAGTCGCCGCCCTGGCAGGTCAGGATCACGTCGAGGGTCTTGAGTTCTTCAATCGAATAAGCGTCCTTCAGTGGCGCTGTATCCTTGCCCACGTTCGGGCCCTGGCCGCCAACATTGGAGGTAGTGAAGAACACCGGCTCGATAAGGTCGAAGTCCTGCTCCTCCAGCATCCGCTGCATGAGCACGGAACCGACCATACCGCGCCAACCGATCAGACCTACACGTTTCATCGCAACTACACCTTTGCTAAAAGTGGGCCGCCACCGGGAATTTTGGGTGGCGGGCCAGAGAGATTACAGATTCCGCAGCGCTGCGACTACTGCGTCGCCCATTTCCTGCGTACCAACTTTGCGGCAGCCTTCGGAGAAGATGTCGCCGGTGCGCAGGCCCTGGTCCAGAACCAGGCTCACGGCCTTCTCGATCGCCTCGGCGGCAGCCGACTGATTGAAGCTGTAACGCAGCATCATCGACACCGACAGGATGGTCGCCAGCGGGTTGGCGATGCCAAGGCCTGCGATGTCCGGCGCCGAGCCGTGGCACGGCTCGTACATGCCCTTGTTGTCGGCATCCAACGACGCCGAAGGCAGCATGCCGATGGAACCGGTCAGCATGGAAGCTTCATCCGACAGAATGTCACCGAACATGTTGTCGGTCACCATCACGTCGAACTGTTTTGGGGCACGAACGAGCTGCATGGCCGCGTTGTCGACGTACATGTGGCTCAGTTCCACATCCGGGTAGTCCTTGGCCACGTCTTCGACCACTTCACGCCACAGCTGGCTGGAGGCCAGGACGTTGGCCTTGTCCACCGAGCACAGCTTCTTGCCGCGCACGCGGGCCATGTCGAAGCCGACACGGGCAATGCGGCGCACTTCGCTCTCGCTGTAAGGCAGGGTGTCGTAGGCCTGGCGCTCGCCGCCTTCCAGCTCGCGCTGGCCACGCGGGGCACCGAAGTAGATACCACCGGTCAGCTCACGAACGATGAGGATGTCCAGGCCCGAAACGATTTCCGGCTTCAGCGACGAGGCATCGGCCAGTTGCGGGTAGAGGATGGCCGGGCGCAGGTTGGCGAACAGGCCCAGTTGCGAACGGATTTTCAGCAGGCCGCGCTCCGGGCGAATGTCTCGCTCGATCTTGTCCCACTTCGGGCCACCCACGGCGCCCAGCAGCACGGCATCGGCCTGGCGCGCACGCTCCAGGGTTTCGTCGGCCAGTGGCACGCCGTGCTTGTCGATGGCGGCACCGCCGATCACGTCGTGCGCCAGGCTGAAACCGAGCTGGAACTTGTCGTTGGCCAGCTCCAGCACCTTGACCGCTTCGGCCATGATTTCCGGGCCGATACCGTCACCTGGGAGAATCAGAATCTGCTTGCTCATGCTTTCCTCTATCCATTCACGCGGTGCGGCCAAACGGGCCCCACCGAAAAGTGCTTAACGCTCGGCCCACAGCACCAGCACATCGGTGCTGAACGAGCCATCGGCCTCGATTTGGTAATACTGCCGTACTTCTTCGCCCATGGCTTGCTGCAATTGGCGGATGGCCACTCGCATCGGTTCTGGGGTGCGCATGCGCTCTACCCAGGTGTTCCACTCCAGGCGCAGCGGCTGACGGGTGTGGCTGCGCACATGCAGGCCGGCTTCGCTGACCTGGCGCTGCCATTCGGCGGCGGAGTAGTCGCGCACATGGCTGGTGTCGCGCAACACTTCGACCGTTTGCAGGTAGGTGTCGAGCAACGGGCTGCCCGGCGACATCACGTCGATGAACGCCGCCACGCCACCCGGCTTGAGCACCCGGCGCACTTCGCGCAGGGCCAGGCCCAGGTCGCTCCAGTGATGGGCCGAGTAGCGGCTGAAGACGAAGTCGAACGAGGCATCGGCGAACGGCAGGCGTTCGGCGGCGCCGCGCTCGGTGGTGATATTGGCCAGGCCGCGCTCGGCAGCGGCGCTGGCGACCACGTCGAGCATGGATTGCGAGAGGTCGTAGGCGACCACCTCGGCGACCAGCGGGGCGACGTGGAAGCTGACATGACCGGCACCGCAGCCCAGGTCCAGCACGCGAGCATGGGCCTGCCCTGCCAGCTCGGCTTGCAGCAGGGCAAACTCACTGCCCTGGGCGTGCACGGCGCTGCTGAGGTAGGCGTTGGCCTGTTCGCCGAACTGGCGTTGGACCACGTCGGTGTGGGTGGTGCTGGTCATGGGAGCATTCCTTTCGATTGTCATCACCAGTGCCGGCCTCATCGCGGGACAACCCCGCTCCCGCAAGGCCAGCACTCACTGCTATATCACTCAGGCATCACGGAACAGCCAAGGCTGCCCGGCGCGGTGCTTGCCTTCGAAGGCCTTGATCGCATCGCTGTCCTGCAAGGTCAGGCCGATATCGTCCAGGCCGTTGAGCAGGCAGTGCTTGCGGAACGCGTCGATCTCGAAGTGCAGTACCTTGCCATCCGGGCGAGTCACCGCCTGGGCCTGCAAGTCGATGGTCAGTTGGTAGCCGGGGTTGGCTTCGACCTGCTTGAACAGCTCGTCCACTTCCTCATCGCTGAGGATGATCGGCAGCAAGCCGTTCTTGAAGCTGTTGTTGAAGAAGATATCGGCAAAGCTCGGCGCGATGATGCTACGGAAGCCATATTCGTCCAGCGCCCACGGGGCGTGCTCGCGGCTGGAGCCGCAACCGAAGTTCTCCCGCGCCAGCAACACGCTGGCACCCTGGTAGCGCGCGTGGTTGAGCACAAACTCCTGGTTGACCGGGCGCTTGCTGTTGTCCTGGTAGGGCTGGCCCACGTCCAGGTAACGCCACTCGTCGAACAGGTTCGGGCCAAAGCCGGTGCGCTTGATCGACTTCAAGAACTGCTTGGGGATGATCTGGTCGGTGTCGACGTTGGCACGGTCCAACGGCGCGACGAGGCCAGTGTGCTGGGTAAAGGCTTTCATGCTGCGCTCCCTTGGATCAACTCGCGGACATCGATGAAATGGCCGGCTACCGCAGCAGCGGCGGCCATGGCCGGGCTGACCAGGTGGGTACGACCACCGGCGCCCTGGCGGCCTTCGAAGTTGCGGTTGGAGGTGGACGCGCAATGCTCGCCGCTCTCCAGGCGGTCCGGGTTCATCGCCAGGCACATCGAGCAGCCCGGTTCACGCCATTCGAAACCGGCTTCGAGGAAGATCTTGTCCAGGCCTTCACGCTCGGCCTGGGCTTTGACCAGGCCCGAGCCCGGTACGACGATGGCTTGCTTGACGCTGGCGGCCACCTTGCGGCCCTTGGCGATTTCCGCCGCGGCGCGCAGGTCTTCGATACGCGAATTGGTGCACGAGCCGATGAACACGCGGTCCAGTTTGATATCGGTGATCGCCTGGTTGGCGGTCAAGCCCATGTACTTCAACGCACGCTCGATCGAACCACGCTTGACCAGGTCGGCTTCGGCAGCCGGGTCCGGTACGCGCTGGTCGACGGCCAGGACCATCTCGGGCGAAGTGCCCCAGCTGACCTGTGGCTTGATCTGGCTGGCATCCAGCTCGACCACGGTGTCGAACACGGCGTCTTCATCCGACACCAGGTCTTTCCACGATTCGACCGCTTGCGTCCATTGCTCGCCTTTCGGCGCGTACGGGCGGCCTTCGACGTAGGCAACGGTAGTGGCGTCGGTCGCCACCAGGCCCACACGGGCACCGGCTTCGATGGACATGTTGCAGATGGTCATGCGGCCTTCCATCGACAGTTCGCGGATGGCGCTGCCAGCGAACTCCATGGCGTGGCCGTTGCCACCGGCCGTGCCGATCTTGCCGATCACGGCCAGCACGATGTCCTTGGCGGTAACGCCGGCTGGCAATTGGCCTTCCACGCGCACCAGCATGTTCTTCATCTTCTTGGCGACCAGGCACTGGGTGGCGAGCACGTGCTCGACCTCGGAGGTGCCGATGCCATGGGCCAAGGCACCGAAGGCGCCGTGGGTGGAAGTGTGCGAGTCACCGCAGACCACGGTCATGCCCGGCAAGGTGGCACCCTGCTCCGGGCTGATGACATGGACAATACCTTGGCGCTCGTCATTCATCTTGAATTCGACGATGCCGTATTCGTCACAGTTCTCGTCGAGGGTCTGCACCTGCAGGCGCGACACCTGGTCGACGATGGCCTCGATACCGCCCTTGCGCTCTGGCGTGGTCGGCACGTTATGGTCGGGCGTGGCGATGTTGGTGTCGATGCGCCACGGTTTGCGGTTGGCCAGGCGCAGGCCTTCGAAGGCCTGGGGCGACGTCACTTCGTGGATGATGTGGCGGTCGATGTAGATCAAGGACGAGCCGTCATCACGGCGCTTGACCTCATGGGCTTCCCAGAGTTTGTCGTAGAGCGTTTTGCCAGCCATCAGACTGTTCCTCATCAGCGTCTTTCTATGCCAAAGACCCCTTGGCTTGTACGGACGATGCTAGGGGGTTAGATTGAATAACTCAAATTCATAATTTTTATGCTTTGGATAACCCAAAGGAATACAAAACCATGGACCTGGCCAACCTCAGTGCCTTTATCGCCATAGCCGAAACCGGCAGCTTTTCCGGCGCGGCTGAACGCCTGTTCCTGACCCAGCCGGCCATCAGCAAACGCATCGCCGGCCTGGAACAGCAGTTGGACGTGCGCCTGTTCGACCGCCTGGGCCGCGAAGTGACCCTGACCGAAGCCGGGCGCGCCCTGCTGCCACGGGCCTACCAGATCCTCAACGTCCTTGATGATACCCGACGGGCGCTGACCAATCTGACCGGGGCCGTGAGCGGTCGCCTGACCCTGGCCACCAGCCATCACATCGGCCTACACCGCCTGCCCCCGCTGCTACGGGCGTTCACCCGTCAATACCCGGCGGTGGCGCTGGATATTCAGTTCATGGATTCGGAACAGGCCTACGACGAGATTCTGCATGGCCGCGCCGAAATTGCCGTGATCACCCTCGCGCCCGAACCGCATCACCTGGTCAAGGCCGTGCCGGTGTGGGACGACGCCCTGGACTTCGTCGCCGCCCCCGAGCACCCACTGGCCAGCAACCAGGCGGTCAGCCTGGCTGACGTCGCCCGCCACCCAGCGGTATTCCCCGGCGGCAATACCTTTACCCACCATATTGTCCAGCGCCTGTTCGAAAGCCAGGGCCTGACGCCAAACATCGCCATGAGTACCAATTACCTGGAAACCATCAAGATGATGGTGTCGATCGGCCTGGCCTGGAGCGTGCTGCCACGCACCATGCTCGACGAACAGGTTGCACCCATCGCTTTGCCCGGCATACAGCTGTCGCGCCAGCTAGGCTACATCTTGCACACGGAGCGTACGCTATCGAACGCGGCCAGGGCATTCATGGCCCTGCTCGACAGCCACGCAGGGCCCGCCTGACCGGCCGTCAGCCAGGTATTTCCGATTCCAAGGACGCGTCATACGCCAAAGGTCTGGTACCGATGCCCAAATCAGCAAACCGCTTTTTGCGCCTGCCGCGAATACCTGCGGCTGATCCCCAGGAGTCCGAGCAGGCCTGGCAGAACGCGCCACAACTGCTGGCCGCGCTCAACGGCGCGCGCCTGGGCGCCTGGCTGTGGGACATCGAAAGCGGCAGGGTCAGCTGGTCGCGGGGCACCCAAGCCCTGTTCGGCTTCGATCCGCAGCGGCCACTGCCCGCCGATATCGATTACCTGGACCTGCTGCCCGAGGAGGATCGCGCCCGCACCCGCCAGGTGTTCCAGGCGGTGTTCAACGGCGAGCCCGTGGAGCAGGCCATGCGCCACCGTATCCGCTGGCCGGACGGTAGCCTGCACTGGCTTGAGATCAACGGCAGCCTGACCCACGACCCGCAGGGCCGGCCGCAGATGATCGGGGTGATCCGCGAAATCACCCGCCAGCGCGAACGGGAAACGGCGCTGATCAATTCGGAAAAGCGCTTCGCCACGCTGTTCCACCTCAGCCCCAACGCTATTTTGCTGACCCGTCGGCACGACGGCATGATTTTCGAAGTGAACCAGCATTTCGAGGACATGTTCGGCTGGCCCGGCAGCCAGGTGATCGGCAAGACCAGCCTGGAGTTGGGCCTGTGGGTCAACCCCGAACAGCGCCACCAGGTCATGGAATCCACCCGCGCCAACGGCGGCCCGCTGATCATGGAGGTGCAGTTCCGCGCCACCAGCGGCAAAGTGCATGACGGCATCCTCTGCACCCAGGGTATCGAGCTGGAGGGCGTGACCTTCCTGATCAGTACCTTCGTCGACACCACCGAACGCAAGCGCGCCGAGCAGGCCCTGAAAGACAGCCAGGAGCGCCTGGACCTGGCCCTGGACTCGGCGCAGCTGGGCACCTGGGACTGGCACATCCCCAGCGGCATGCTCTACGGCTCGGCCCGCGCCGCGCAGCTGCACGGCCTACCGCCGATCCCCTTTCATGAATCGTTCGATGCGTTTTTCGAAGGGGTACCGGAGCAGGAACGCAATTCGATGCGCCAGGCCTACCGCAGCCTGCGCGAAGGGCCCGCAGGCAATTACCAGATTACCTACCGGGTGCAGCTGGAAAGCGGCATTTCACGCTACATCGAAAGCCGCGCGCGGCTGTACCGCGACGAGCAGGGCAACCCGCTGCGCATGGCAGGCACCCTGCTCGACATTACCGACCAGGTGGAACGCGAGCAGCGCCTTAGCGCCTCGGAGGAGAAGTTTGCCAGCCTGTTCCAGGTCAGCCCCGACCCGATCTGCGTCACCCGCCAGGACACGGGCCAGTTCATCGAGATCAACCCGGCATTCACCCAGACCTTCGGCTGGAACGGCGAACAGGTACTTGGCCGCACTGCAGAAGAGATCGGCCTGTGGGCCGAGTCCATCGAGCGCGCGCAACGTATCGAGCGAGTGATCCGCGAGCAGGCCCTGAGCAACGTTGCCGTGGTGGTCAATCACCGCAATGGCGCGCCGCTGACCTGCGTGATTTCCAGCCGCCTGATCACCGTCGACGACCAGCCCTGCAGCGTTACCACCCTGCGCGACATTACCCAGCAGCAACGTGCCGAGGCCGCGCTCAAGTCCAGCGAAGAAAAGTTCGCCAAGGCCTTCCACTCCAGCCCCGACGCCATCACCATCACCGAACGCCACAGCGGCCGCTACCTGGAAATCAATGACGGCTTCTGCCGCCTGACCGGTTACAGCGCAGCCGAAGTGGTGGGCCACACGGTGTACGAGATCGGCATCTGGGCCGACGACAAGCAGCGCAGCGCACTGCTGGCCGAACTGCGCGAGCGTGGCCGGGTGCACCACCGCGAGATGCTCGGGCGCAACAAACGAGGCGATATCCTCACCGTTGAGGTTTCGGTGGAACCGATAACCCTCAATGAAGTGGACTGCCTGCTGCTGAACGCCCGCGACGTCAGCCAGCTGAAGAACGCCCAGGCACAGATACGCCACCTGGCCTACCACGACCCGCTGACCAACCTGCCAAACCGTGCCCTGCTGATGGACCGCCTGAGCCAGCAGATCGCCCTGCTCAAGCGCCATAACCTGCGCGGCGCCCTGCTGTTCCTCGACCTCGACCACTTCAAGCACATCAACGATTCGCTGGGCCACCCGGTGGGCGACACCGTGCTGAAGATCATCACCGCCCGACTGGAGGCCAGCGTGCGCCTGGAAGACACCGTGGCGCGGCTGGGTGGCGACGAATTCGTGGTGCTGCTCAGCGGCCTGGAAGGCAGCCGCGAACTGGTGGAAGAGAAGGTGCGCGAGCTGGCCGACACCCTGCGCGAACTGCTGGCCGAGCCGATGTCGCTGGATGGCCAGCGCCTGCAGGTGACACCCAGCATCGGCGTGGCACTGATCCCCGACCACGGCGCCACGCCGGCCGACCTGCTCAAGCGTGCCGATATCGCCCTGTACCGGGCCAAGGACTCGGGACGCAACACCACCCAACTGTTCCACACCACCATGCAGAAGGCCGCCAGCGAGCGCTTGCGCATGGAAAACGACCTGCGCCTGGCATTGGCCCGTGGCGAACTGGCGCTGCACTTCCAGCCGCAGGTGGATGCCCGCGACAACCGCATTGTCGGCGCCGAAGTGCTGCTGCGCTGGCACCACCCTCAACTGGGCCAGCAACCGCCCGCACAGTTCATTCAGGTGCTGGAAGAAAGCGGCCTGATCCTTGAAGTTGGCTGCTGGATTCTCGACGAAGCCTGCGACGCCTGCGCCCGCATGCTGACCGACGGGCTGATCGACGCCGATGACTTCAGCCTGTGCGTGAACATCAGCCCCAGGCAGTTCCGCCAGAACGACTTTGTCGGCCGGGTGCTGCGCAGCCTGGACGACTATCGCCTGCCGCGGCATATGCTGAAACTGGAAATCACCGAAGGCATTGTCATCCAGAATCTGGAAGACACCATCAGCAAGATGCGCGAACTGAAGCGCTACGGGGTGAGTTTTGCCATGGATGACTTTGGCACCGGCTATTCCTCGCTGACCTACCTCAAGCGCTTGCCGGTGGATGCGTTGAAGATCGACCAGACCTTCGTGCGCGATGCACCGATCGACCCCAACGACGCCGAAATCGTCCGCGCCATCGTCGCCATGGCCCGCAGCCTGGACCTGGCGGTGATTGCCGAAGGGGTGGAGCTGACCGAACAGCTGGAGTTTCTCGAACGGCTGGGCTGCCACCTGTACCAGGGGTATCTGCACAGCCGGCCGCTGCCGTTGCCGGAGTTTCGGCAGATGCTACTGGAGGCGCCCGCAGATTATTGAGCCGGCGTGTAAACGCAAGAAGGGCACCCGAGGGTGCCCTTCTTCACATCTGCGCCTTCAGTTCAGCGCTGGCTTGTCGCCATTGATCGGGATGCGCTTGGCCTTGGCTTCTTCAGGTACGATGCGCAGCAGGTCGATGCTGAGCAGGCCATTGGCCAGGCCGGCGGCCTTGACTTCGATATGGTCGGCCAGGCGGAACGACAGCTTGAAGGCGCGTTGCGCGATACCTTGGTGCAGGTAGGTCACCTCAGTGGCGCCATTTTCGCGCTTGCCACCGGTCACGGTCAGGACACCTTTTTCAACCTGCAGGTCGAGGTCCTGCTCCTGGAATCCGGCTGCGGCAACCACGATGCGGTAGTGGTCATCACCATGCTTTTCCACGTTGTAGGGCGGGTAGCTGCTACCGGCCTCATTACGCGCCGCGGACTCGAACAGGTCGTTGAAACGGTCGAAACCAACGGAATGGCGGAAGAGTGGAGCGAGAGAGAAAGCGGTGGTCATGGTCATAAACTCCTGAGAATCAGCAAGTAAGTCATTACGCGACCCGACTTCGGCATCGCGTACTCAAGAGATATGGCCGAGGGAAATGCTTTCAAGGGGCAAGCAGAAAAAATCTGATTTCTTGCACGGGATCTGGTGGCTGCTTCGTCGGTAACCCCGCGAAGCAGCCGACTCAAGCAACACATGCTTCCAGAGCTTGAGGCTCAACCCCAAGCAAACGGCTGATCCGCGCGCAATCATCCTCCCGACGCAACTCGGCAAACAACACCACCGCTTCGGGGTAACTGCGGGTCAACATCGCCAGCCACTGCTTCATCCGCCCTGGCGCATAGCGCGGCGACAACTTGTTCTGGGCCTGGCGCCAGAACTCGCGCAACAACGGCAGCAGGTCATCCCAGCTCATCGGCTGATAGTCGCGCCCCTCACGCGCGGCGGCTATCTGCAGGCCCAGGTCTGGGCGCGACACCAGCCCACGGCCCAGCATGATATCTTCGGCCCCACTGACTTCACGGCAACGCCGCCAGTCGTCGACGGTCCAGATCTCGCCATTGGCGAACACCGGCACCTTGACCACATCCTGTACCCGCGCCACCCACTCCCAATGCGCGGGTGGCTTGTAGCCCTCGACCTTGGTCCGTGCGTGCACCACCAGGTGCGCAGAACCGCCTTCGGCCAGCGCCGTGGCGCACTCCAGCGCCCCATCAGGGCTGTCGAAGCCCAGCCGCATCTTCGACGTGACCGGGATATTCGCCGGAACCGCACGGCGTACTTCACGCACGATGGCATGCAGCAACTCCGGCTCCTTGAGCAGCACGGCACCACCGCGTGACTTGTTCACGGTCTTGGCCGGGCAACCGAAGTTCAGGTCGATCACCGGCGCCCCCAATTCACAAGCCAGCGCGGCGTTCTCCGCCAGGCACACCGGGTCCGAACCCAGCAACTGCACGCGCATGGGCACCCCGGCAGCCGTGCGCGCGCCCTGGCGTAATTCGGGCGCCAGCTTGTCGAACGAAGAAGGCGGCAGCAGGCGGTCGCACACGCGAATGAACTCGGTGACGCACCAGTCGATACCGCCCACGCGCGTCAGCACGTCGCGCAGGATGTTGTCGACCAGCCCCTCCATGGGGGCCAGGGCAATTTGCATGTTGGGGTCTCGGGGTAAAAAGCCGGCAGTCTAACAAAAATTGCCGGCGATTCAGGCGCCGATCAGCGCCGGACCGTAACCCTCGATGAATTCCGCCGGCATACGCTTGGGTTTACCGCTGGACAACTCGATGCAGGCAAAGGTGGTTTGCGCGCGCAGCAGGGTTACACCGTCACGTGGGCGCTTGAGCTGGAAGCGCCGGGTCATGCGCAGCCGCTGGTCCCAATCGATGATCCAGGTGGCCAGTTGCAGCTCGTCGTCCTCGTAGGCGGCAGCCAGATAATCAATTTCGTGACGCACCACGGCCATCGCCCGGTCCAGGCGCCGATACTCGGCCAGGTCCAGGCCCAGGCGCTGGGAGTGGCGCCACGCGCAGCGCTCCAGCCAGGTGACATAGACTGCATTGTTGGCGTGGCCGAGGCCGTCGATATCCTCGCTGCCGACGCGCAGGTCGATGACGAAGGGTGTTGCCAGGTCCCAGCTCATGTTCGCTTCCTTGGCGCAAAAAGTGAATTTAGCAGCGACCTGCAGAAGAATGTCCAGCCCTACCGCCCTGACACGGCCACTCCTGCAACGACAGGGGCAGCCTGCCAATCAGGCGCTTTGCCGCGCCGGTGCGGCTGCGCGGGCCAGCAATTCGAGCACGGCTTCACCCAGACGCGGGTCAGCCAGCACCCGCTGGTGGCCGCCCTCTTCCAGCAGCATCAGGCGGCTATCGAACCAGGCCTTATGGATTACATGGGCTTCATCGGGAGCCACCAAGGCATCATCGGCGGCATGCACCACCAACCCCGGCAATTCCAGCTGGTAACCGGTCACATCCAGCCGCGCGATCTGCATGCCCACATCCCGCTCAATCTGGCGAATGAACGCCGCCCGTGCCCGCGCCGGCAACCCCAGGTGATGGGCAAAACCTCGCAACACGCCTAGCAGCCGCGCCGGGGCCGCAATGCTTACCGCCGATTCTGTGCGCAACCCCATCTGCAGGGCCAGCAACACACTGGCCCCCCCCATGGAATGGCCAATGACCGCACGCAGTGGCGGTAACTCGGCGGCAGCCTCAAGCAGCGCTCGGGCAAACAGCACCACATTGGCCTGCTCGCCAGGCGAACGCCCATGCCCCGGCCCCTCCAGCGACACTACAGTGTGCCCGGCCTGGACCAGGGTTTCGATCAAGGCGGCAAACTGGGTCGGGCGCCCTTCCCAGCCATGCATCAGCAGCACGGTCGGCCCCTGGCCCCAACGCAAGGCCGACAGCCCGAAGCGCAGGGTAATGCGCTCGGCGCTGGCCAGCATGGGCAGCTCCCAGTCCCGCGGCGGCAGGTTGCGCGGGGTCATGAAGGCACGACGCATCTTGCCCGCGACATGCTCAGGGGCCAGGCGGCCCAGGGTGCCATTGACACCACGAATCCAGCTCAGGGTGGTCATCGCCATGCTCCAGGGTTAAAGCACCGCCGATTTGGCGGCGCGCAGAATACGGTCAGAAAGGTCACTGGTACCCAAGGCCCGCGCCAGCGCCAGGCCACCGACCATCAGCGCCAGGTCGGCCAGCGCCTTGTCGGCATCCTCAGGGCGGTCAACCATTGCGGCGGTCATCAATTCGATGTGCTCGGCCAGCACCTCACGGAAAACCTCCGGCAGGCGCTGCATTTCGCCCAGCGAGTTAGGCAACGGGCACGCGTGCACTTCGGCGTCCCGGTGCTTGCGCGACAGGTAGAAGGCCCCGGCCAGCGCACGCCGCCCGGCACCATCGAGATTGGGGTCGATCTGGGCGAGCAAGGCGCGGCGCTCGCCCAACAGCTGGCGGAATGCTTCGAGCATCAGCTCGTCTTTGCTGTCGAAGTGGGCATAGAAGCCGCCGACGGTCAGGCCTGCCGCGCCCATCACCTGACTGACGCTGGGCTCCGCCGGGCCATGCTGGATCAGCGCACTGCGCGCAGCTTCCAGAATGCGTTCACGGGTTCTGCTCTTCTTGTCGCTCATCAGGGCACTCACCATGCAAAATATGATGATCGAAATATTATTCTCATCATATTTTTTGGCAAGCAAAATATTCAACCGTCGGTCGGTAGTGGTTTTTGGGAGAGGGGAGAAAAACAAAAGGCCCATTCAATAAGCGAATGAGCCTTTAAAGTCCCGCAAAACGCGGGTAAATGTGGCGTCCCCTAGGGGACTCGAACCCCTGTTACCGCCGTGAAAGGGCGGTGTCCTAGGCCACTAGACGAAGGGGACGTAACCTTCGCGAAGGTCCACTTGCGTGAACCCTGGCAGAAATGGTGGAGCTAAGCGGGATCGAACCGCTGACCTCCTGCATGCCATGCAGGCGCTCTCCCAGCTGAGCTATAGCCCCGAAACAAAAGGCTCATCAATAATCGACGAGCCTTTTTAAGCCCTGCAAAACGCAGGAAAAAGTGGCGTCCCCTAGGGGACTCGAACCCCTGTTACCGCCGTGAAAGGGCGGTGTCCTAGGCCACTAGACGAAGGGGACGTAACCTTCGTGCCGGCCCGCCAAAGCGAACCGCGGCAAAATTGGTGGAGCTAAGCGGGATCGAACCGCTGACCTCCTGCATGCCATGCAGGCGCTCTCCCAGCTGAGCTATAGCCCCAGATTTATAGCCTCGCGGCCCAGCGACATCGTGAAACATCGCTTGTGTAAAACTGGCGTCCCCTAGGGGACTCGAACCCCTGTTACCGCCGTGAAAGGGCGGTGTCCTAGGCCACTAGACGAAGGGGACGAACCTTCTTACCTTCAAGACCCGGTTGCTGGACCCGGTCTTGCTTATCAGCCTTGGCTGCTAAGCGGAATTTGGTGGAGCTAAGCGGGATCGAACCGCTGACCTCCTGCATGCCATGCAGGCGCTCTCCCAGCTGAGCTATAGCCCCACAATGTCGCGTTGAACCGAAGCGCTGGCTGGGTGCCTGGCGTTTCGTTTTCATTCATCGCTGTGGACGGGGCGCATATTAAGATCGGATTGCAAAGCTGTCAAACTAATTTTTCAAAATATTCAAAAAAATTTTCACAGATAACAATCACTTACCGCCCTGCCCCAGTTCTTGGAGGTTTAGTTGAACCTGCAGGAGCGGGCTTGCCCGCGAATGCGGTGTTGAATTTACCATCGCATTCGCGGGCAAGCCCGCTCCTACAGGTTAGGGGTAAAGCTGAATCAGGCGATGGAAGCCAGCAGCTTTTCCCACTCTTTGTTTTCTTTCTTAGACACACCGCCCAGCAGGTCCAGGGCCTGGCGCAGGCGGTAGCGGGTCAGGTCGGGGCCGAGGATTTCCATGGCGTCCAATACCGAAACCGAGCTGGCCTGGCCGGTGATGGCGGCGAACATCAGCGGCATGGCATCACGCAGCTTCAACTCCAACGCCTCGACCACGGCCTGGATGCAACCGGTGATGCGCTCTTTTTCCCACTGGCGCAGGCTTTCGAGCTTCCACAGGATCAGCTGGATCACCTGGCGCACCTGGTCGGCCGACAGTTTCTTGCTTTCGAACAGCTTGGCATCCAGCTTCAGCGCACCTTCGAAGAAGAACCCGCCCAGCGGGGCAACCTGGCTGAAAGTCTCGACCCGGCCCTGCACATGCGGGGCGATCTTCATCATGTAGTCGCTGTTGAACGCCCACTTCTGCAGACGAGTGGCAAACTCTTCGACCGGCAACTCGCGCAGCCACTGACCATTGAGCCAGGACAGCTTCTCGATGTCGAAGATCGGGCCGCCCAGCGAGATACGCGACAGGTCGAAATGTTCGACCATCTCGGCCAGCGAGAATTTCTCGCGCTCGTCAGGCATCGACCAGCCCATGCGGCCCAGGTAGTTGAGCATCGCTTCCGGCATGAAGCCCATGCGCTCGTAGAAGGTGACCGAGGTCGGGTTCTTGCGCTTGGACAGCTTGGACTTGTCCGGGTTGCGCAGCAGCGGCATGTAGCACAGCTTGGGCTGCTCCCAGCCGAAGTACTCGTACAATTTGATCAGCTTGGGTGCCGACGGCAGCCACTCTTCCCCACGCAGCACGTGGGTGATGCCCATCAGGTGGTCGTCGACCACGTTGGCCAGGAAGTACGTCGGCAGGCCGTCGTTCTTCATCAGCACCTGCATGTCCATGCGGTCCCACGGGATTTCGACATCGCCGCGCAGCATGTCCGGCACCACGCAGATACCTTCGCTCGGGACCTTCATACGGATCACGTGCGGCTCGCCAGCATCCAGGCGGCGCTGCACTTCTTCGGCGCTCAACAGCAGCGCGCGGCCGTCATAGCGTGGGGTTTCGCCGCGAGCTTGCTGCTCGGCGCGCATCTGCTCCAGCTCTTCGGCGGTGCAGAAGCAGTAGAAGGCGTGGCCGGCGTCAACCAGTTCCTTGGCGTATTTGGCGTAGATATCGCCACGCTCGCTCTGCCGGTATGGGCCATGCGGGCCGCCCACGTCCGGTCCTTCGTTCCATTCGATGCCGAGCCAACGCAAGGCGTCGAAGATTTGCTGCTCCGACTCGCGCGTGGAGCGCAGCTGGTCGGTGTCTTCGATGCGCAGGATGAACTCACCGCCGTGCTGCTTGGCAAAGCAGTAGTTGAACAAGGCGATGTAGGCGGTGCCGACATGGGGGTCGCCGGTAGGCGATGGCGCGATACGCGTGCGTACGGTGGTCATGGAGAGTCTCGAACGAAAGATGAAACAAAGGCGGGATGTTAGCAGGAGGCAGGCACCGGGCTCCAGCAATGGCGCGAACGTCACTTGTCGACAGGCCCTGCGGCGCTGTTAAATTTGTTTACATTTTTGGAACGATAGTCCCCATGCCTGCTCAACTCAAACGCCGCCTGGCGATCTTCTTTACTCTGGTGGCCATCATCGCCCTCGCCTTCCTGGCCCACTGGTACTTCAAGGGCCGCTTCTACGAGAGCACCGACAATGCCTATGTGCAGGGCGAGATCACCCGTATCTCCAGCCAGCTTGGCGCACGTATCGACACTGTGCCGGTCGAGGACAACCAGCACGTCAACAAGGGCGACCTGCTGGTGCGCCTGGAAGCCGCCGACTTCGAACTGGCTGTCGAGCGCGCGCACGCCGCCTTGGCCACCCGCGAAGCCGAGTACGCGCAGGCACAGAGCCGCCTGACCCAACAAGGTAGCCTGATTGCCGCTGGCCAGGCTCAGGTGGCGGCCAACCAGGCCACGTTCGACCGCTCACGCCTGGACCTCAGCCGCGCCGAGAAGTTGCGCAAGCCGGGTTATGTCTCCGAAGAGCGGGTCACCACCCTGTCGGCGGACAGCCATGTTGCCGGCTCCCAGGTCGACAAGGCCCGCGCCGACCTGCAGAGCCAGCGCCAGCAGGTCAACGCCCTGAACGCCGACCTGAAACGCCTGGATGCGCAAATTGCCAACGCCCGCGCCGACCTGGCCCAGGCCGAGCTGAACCTGACCCGCTGCGAAATCCGCGCGCCCATCAGCGGTACCATCGGTCAGCGCAATGCGCGTAATGGCCAGGTGGTACAGGCCGGCGCTTACCTGCTGTCGATCGTGCCGGACGAAGATATCTGGGTGCAGGCCAACTTCAAGGAAACCCAGATTGGCCACATGCAGCCTGGCCAGCGTGCCGAGCTGTTATTCGACAGCTATCCCGACACCCCCATCGAAGGCCGGGTGGACAGCCTGTTCGCCGCCTCGGGCGCGCAGTTCAGCCTGCTGCCGCCAGACAACGCCACCGGTAACTTCACCAAGGTGGTGCAGCGCATCCCGGTAAAACTCACCTTCAGCGCCGACAACCCGTTGCACGGGCGTATCCGCCCTGGCATGTCGGTCACCGCCACCGTCGACCTGCGCCGCGAAGACGAAGGCCAACATGGCCGGTGATACGTTGCTCCGCCCCACTGCGGAGCCGACTCGGCGCGACTGGATCGCAGTGATGAGCGTGATGCTCGGTGCCTTCATGGCGGTGCTGGACATCCAGATCACCAACTCCTCGTTGAAGGACATTCAGGGCGCATTGTCAGCGACGCTGGAAGAAGGCTCATGGATTTCCACTTCGTACCTGGTGGCGGAAATCATCATGATCCCGCTGACGGCCTGGCTGGTACAGCTGCTGTCGGCGCGGCGCCTGGCCGTGTGGGTATCGGGCGGCTTCCTGCTGTCGTCGCTGCTGTGCTCGATGGCCTGGAACCTGGAGAGCATGATCCTGTTTCGCGCCTTGCAGGGTTTCACCGGCGGCGCGCTGATTCCGCTGGCATTTACCCTGACACTGATCAAGCTGCCCGAGCACCACCGCGCCAAGGGCATGGCGATGTTCGCCATGACCGCCACTTTCGCGCCCTCCATCGGCCCCACCCTGGGCGGCTGGCTGACCGAGAATTGGGGCTGGGAGTACATCTTCTACATCAACATCCCACCAGGCCTGGTGATGATTGCCGGCCTGATGTATGGCCTGGAGAAGAAAGAAGCGCACTGGGAACTGCTGAAAAGCACCGATTACGCCGGCATCGTCACCCTGGGCCTGGGGTTAGGCTGCCTGCAGGTGTTTCTGGAAGAAGGCCACCGCAAGGACTGGCTGGAGTCGAACCTCATCGTCGGCCTGGGGAGTGTGGCCCTGGTCAGCCTGATCACCTTCGTCATCTTGCAGTTTTCCAAACCGCACCCGCTGATCAACCTGCGCATCCTGGGTAACCGCAACTTCGGCCTGTCGAGCATCGCCAGCCTGGGCATGGGTGTGGGCCTGTACGGGTCGATCTACCTGTTGCCGCTGTACCTGGCGCAGGTGCAGGGCTACAACGCCTTGCAGATTGGCGAGGTGATCATGTGGATGGGTATTCCGCAGCTGTTCCTGATCCCCTTGGTGCCGCAACTGATGAAGGTGGTGTCACCCAAGGTGTTGTGCGCGTTGGGGTTCTGCCTGTTCGGGGCTGCCAGTTTCGGCTCTGGGGTGCTCAACCCGGACTTTGCCGGGCCGCAGTTCAACCACATCCAGATCATCCGCGCCCTGGGTCAACCGATGATCATGGTGACCATTTCGCTGATCGCCACAGCGTATATCCAGCCGCAGGATGCAGGGTCGGCGTCGAGCTTGTTCAATATCCTGCGTAACCTGGGCGGGGCCATCGGCATTGCCCTGCTGGCCACCCTGCTGGATGCGCGGACCAAGGTGTATTTCGACTACCTTCGCGAATCGGTGGTGCCGAGCAACCCCCAGGTAGCGGAAAGGCTGGCGCAACTGGCGGAGCGCTTGGGCAATGACAACGCGGCGCTGGGCAAGCTGAGCGAGATTACCCACCAGCAGGCCATGATCATGGCTTACAACGATGCGTTCCATTTTGTCGGGATAGGCTTGGCGGTAAGCATGGTGGCGGTGTTGCTGACCCGGAAGTTGCCGGAAGGGTTGAAAGCCGGGGAAGCACATTAAACACTCAAGGTGCTACGCGGCCACCGTGGGGGCGGTTCTTTCGCGACACAAGGCCGCCCCCACGTCATACTTCAGCTGGTAATCAACCGCTCGCGCAACTGGCTGATCTCGTCGCGCAACTGCGCCGCAGCCTCGAACTCTAGGTCGCGAGCGAACTGCATCATTTTCTCCTCCAACTGCTTGATACGCTTGGTGATCTCGCCCGGCGTACGCAGTTCGGCCTCGTAACGGGCGCTCTCCTCCGCCGCCTTGGCCATGCCCTTGCGCTTCTTGCTGCGCGCGCCAGGTACCGTGGCACCTTCCAGGATGTCGGTGATGTCCTTGACCACGCCCTTGGGCACGATACCGTTGGCCTCGTTGAACGCGATCTGCTTCTCGCGGCGGCGCTCGGTTTCATCGATCGCTCGCTGCATCGAGCCCGTCACATTGTCGGCGTAGAGGATGGCCCGGCCATTGAGGTTACGCGCAGCACGGCCAATGGTCTGAATCAGTGAGCGCTCGGAACGCAGGAAGCCTTCCTTGTCCGCATCGAGGATCGCCACCAGTGACACCTCGGGCATGTCCAAGCCTTCGCGCAGCAGGTTTATACCTACCAGCACGTCGAAGGTGCCCAGGCGCAGGTCACGGATAATCTCCACTCGCTCTACAGTGTCAATGTCCGAGTGCAGATAGCGCACCCGCACGTCGTGATCGGCCAGGTAGTCGCTAAGGTCTTCGGCCATGCGCTTGGTCAGGGTTGTCGCCAGCACACGCTCGCCTGCCACGACACGCTTGCGGATCTCGGACAACAAGTCATCGACCTGAGTCAGCGCCGGGCGTATTTCGACCTGCGGGTCGACCAGGCCGGTCGGGCGCACCACCTGCTCCACCACGCGCCCGGCATGCTCTGCTTCGTAGGGGCCAGGGGTCGCTGAAACGAAAATGGTCTGCGGGCTGACATCCTCCCACTCGTCGAAACGCATCGGCCGGTTGTCCAGTGCCGAAGGCATGCGAAAGCCATACTCGACCAGGGTTTCCTTGCGTGAGCGGTCGCCCTTGTACATGGCGCCGACCTGCGGAACGCTGACGTGGGATTCGTCGATCACCAGCAGCGCATCGGGCGGCAGGTAGTCGTACAGGGTAGGCGGCGGCGCCCCGGCCGGGCGCCCGGACAGATAGCGCGAGTAGTTTTCGATGCCATTGCAGTAGCCAAGCTCGAGGATCATCTCCAGGTCGAAGCGGGTGCGTTGCTCCAGGCGCTGCGCCTCGACCAGCTTGTTGGCCTTGTGCAGGTATTCCAGGCGCTCCTTCAGTTCTTCCTTGATGCCCTCCACTGCTTCCAGCAGCGTTTCACGCGGGGTGACATAATGGCTCTTGGGATAGAAGGTGAAACGCGGCAGCTTGCGGAAAACCTCGCCGGTCAGCGGGTCGAAGGCGGCGATGTTCTCCACCTCATCATCGAACAGCTCGATGCGGATGGCCTCCAGGTCCGATTCCGCCGGGAAAATGTCGATCACATCGCCCCGCACGCGGAAGGTGGCACGGGCAAAGTCCATTTCATTGCGGGTGTACTGCAAGTCCGCCAAGCGGCGCAGCAGCGCGCGCTGGTCGAGCTTGTCGCCACGGTCCACGTGCAGGACCATTTTCAGGTAGGTCTCGGGGCTGCCCAGGCCATAGATGCACGAGACGGTGGTGACGATGATGGCGTCGCGCCGCTCCAGCAGCGCTTTGGTCGCCGACAGGCGCATCTGCTCGATGTGGTCGTTGATGGAGGCGTCCTTCTCGATGAAGGTGTCCGACGACGGCACGTAGGCTTCCGGCTGGTAGTAGTCGTAATAGGAGACGAAGTACTCCACCGCATTGTTGGGGAAGAACGCCTTGAACTCGCCGTACAGCTGTGCGGCCAGGGTCTTGTTCGGCGCCAGCACCAACGTCGGGCGCTGCACGTGCTGGATGACGTTGGCAATGCTGAAGGTCTTGCCCGAGCCCGTCACGCCGAGCAGCGTCTGGTGCGACAGCCCCGCCTCGATGCCTTCGACCAACTGGCGGATGGCCTCGGGCTGGTCGCCTGCCGGCTGGAAACGGGTGACGAGCTGGAACTCGGACATGACGGACCTCGCGGCGCTGCGGTAACTGTAAATTTAGCCAGTAGTCTATACCCAAATGCGCCCGCTCGGGGGCGCTTTCAAGGCATAGCTGTGAACGCGTGTAACGGTGGACCCGGCAATTAGACCAATGGTCGAAAAATATTTGCGCAAATAACCGGAAAAGCTGCGCCAGAGTGTCGCGGTGACCGGTCGGTATCACTATACTGACTCCCCGTTTGTGCACCGCTTCAGTGCATTCGGCTGGAGCGTGTACGTCCTATCACTCTCCAATCAGAGCCGAAGTAACAATGAGCCTGTTTTCCGCTGTCGAGCTGGCACCCCGCGACCCTATCCTGGGCCTCAACGAAGCATTCAACGCCGACCCACGTACCGACAAGGTCAACCTGGGCGTGGGCGTGTACTGCAATGAGGAAGGCCGCATCCCGCTGCTGCGCGCCGTGATCGAAGCCGAGACCCAGCGTGCCGCACAGCACGCCTCGCGCGGCTACCTGCCGATCGACGGCATCGCCACTTATGACCAGGCCGTGCAAAAGCTGATCTTCGGCGCCGAGTCGCCACTGCTGGCCGCTGGCCGTGTGGTCACCGTACAGGCCGTCGGTGGTACCGGCGCACTGAAAATCGGTGCCGACTTCCTCAAGCGCATCTCGCCTGACGCCGTGGTCGCCATCAGCGACCCAAGCTGGGAAAACCATCGCGCGCTGTTCGAGTCGGCCGGTTTCCCGGTGCAGACCTATCGCTACTACGATGCGCCGACCAACGATGTGAACCGCGGCGGCATGCTGGAAGACCTCAACGCCCTGCCATCGGGCTCGATCGTCGTGCTGCACGCCTGCTGCCACAACCCGACCGGCGTCGACCTGAACCTGGACGACTGGAAAAATGTCCTGGAGGTGGTCAAGGCCAAGGGCCACGTGCCGTTCCTCGACATGGCCTACCAGGGCTTTGGTGATGGCATCGCCGAAGACGCCTTCGCCGTTCGCCTGTTCGCCGAGTCGGGCCTGGAGTTCTTTGTTTCCAGCTCGTTCTCCAAATCGTTCTCGCTGTACGGCGAGCGCGTCGGCGCACTGTCGGTCGTCACCGCCTCCAAGGACGAGAGCACTCGCGTGCTGTCGCAGGTCAAGCGCGTGATCCGCACCACTTACTCCAACCCACCAACCCACGGTGCAACCATCGTAGCCACCGTGCTGAACAGCGCCGAACTGCGCCAGATGTGGGAAACCGAACTGGGCGAAATGCGCCAGCGCATCCACGGCATGCGCAAGCAGATGGTTTCGCTGCTGGCCGAATATGGCGCCAGTCGCGACTTCAGCTTCGTTGGCCGCCAGGTCGGCATGTTCTCCTACTCGGGCCTGACCGTTGATCAGGTGGCCCGCCTGAAGAACGATTTCGGCATCTACGCCCTGGACACCGGCCGTATCGCCGTGGCCGCGCTGAACCAGAGCAACATCCATGTGGTCACCAAGGCTATCGTGGAAGTGCTGTAACTCATTGTTTTGCCTAGGGGTGGCTTGACTTCCCCTGGGCAATCAGTAAGATACGCGCAGATTCCGCGATAGCTCAGTCGGTAGAGCAAATGACTGTTAATCATTGGGTCCCTGGTTCGAGTCCAGGTCGCGGAGCCAAACACTGAAAAAGCCCCCAGATGCGCAAGCAACTGGGGGCTTTTTCGTTGCATCGGGTTTATTGGCCCAGCGCTTCGGTCACCGGCTTGCCCTCATCCACCAGGCTCCAGACCAGCAGCTTGGCAGGCTGGGTCTTGCTGGCATTACGTGACACGCTATGCACGGTGCCGGGCGCCTCGTACCAGTACTGGCCGGCCTTGTAGGTCTTTTCCTGCTCGTTGTTGAGCTTCGATACCACCGCACCTTCCAGCACGTAGGCCATCACTGCACCTGGGTGCTGATGCGCAGGGGACGCTTCGCCGGGTGCGTAGCTGACGGTAAGCATGACGGCGGTTTTGCCGGGGGCATTCGAGGGTTGTTGCTGCTGCAGGACTGTGACCTGGTCGGCAACGTCGCCGTGGGCCCAGGCGGGGGTTTGGGCGGCGAGCAGAGCGAAAAGGATGAGCGTTGAGGGTTTCATGCTGGGCTTCTCCTGGATGGCAATTGCCAGCAGGTTAGGCCCTGACAGGCTGAAGACAAATGGCCAATCCTGGGGAAAATCAGGAGGCCGATTGTTGCCAGTGCCGGCCTTTCGCGGGCACTGGCAACAGAGCATTCAGCTGCTGCGCCCAATCGGATAAAACTCGCCCTGGCTCCATACTCCAAGCCATTCCTCACCCTCGATCTCACGCGGCACCGCCAGCTCCACCAGTTGGTAGAACACATTGCGGTGTATCAACGCCTCAAGGTTGCTGCGCATCAGCACATACGGCGACGGCTCCTGCGTCACCGGATCGATGACCACCCGCAGAGGATTGTCCGGCCCGGCCTCGACCTGGTCCTCGACATTGCTGGTAAAGCGCAGCACTTGCTGCTTGCCCTCGCCCTGCACGTCCAGCGCTACAGCCACGAACGGGGCATCGTCAACGCGAATGCCAACCTTCTCGACCGGAGTAATCAGGAAATAGTCATCGCCATCGCGGCGAATGATGGTAGAAAACAGCCGCACCATCGGTTTGCGCCCGATCGGCGTGCCCAGGTAGTACCAGGTGCCATCGCGGGCAATGCGCATGTCGATGTCGCCGCAGAAGTCCGGGTTCCACAGATGCACCGGCGGCAGGCCCTTGGCCTTGGGGATCTGCGCCAGAAGGTCATTGGCCTTGCCGGAATCGCTCATCACGCTTGCCTCATTCACTCATGCCCAGAAGGCTACGAGCGTACTCGCGCATCGGCGCACCAAGCAAATCCTCCGGGGTATTGTCGTGGAACGTCAACAAACCGCCACGACTCTTGATGCGGGCGGTGTCGATCAGGTAGCGGGTATTGGTTTCGATCAGCATCATCTGCACCACGCCACTGTCCCAACCCACGCGGTCTACGGCCTGTTCGTCGTACCACTCGTCACCATTGCCGATGCGGTCGTCGGTGCGCGCGAAACGCGTATACAACACGTAATCGGCACCTACCGAGCGCGCCTGGGCAATGGCCTCCTCCAGGCCCAACGGGCCCTGGGCGCGGCGTACCAGCGGGAAATACTCGACGAAGCTCTTGAAGGCTTGCTCTGCCACTGCGTTCTGCCGTGGCACTGGCCCCTTGCCCGGCGGCACGAATGCACCCTGGCCGATGAAGATGAACGAGTCCGGTTGCAGGCGGATCGACAAGGTGCGGCGGGTTTCACTGTGATCCAGCAGACCGGCATCGCTCATGTGATAGCGAACGCCCTCGCCCATATCACTGACATTCATGCAGCCGCCCAGCGCCATCAGCGCCAGCAGCAAGACCAGGCTACGCATCTTTCCTCCAGTGGCCGGCGACGAAAAACCGGCGAATAGCCGGCGGATGCAGCTTTTGCGCCAGCTTCAGCCACCGATCACCTTCATCACCGTAACGCCCCCGGAAAACGCCAGCTCCTGCTTGTCTGCCAACGCCTTGACCAACAACCGTTGCAGGGCTGGCAGCGCCTGATGGCGTGGCTTTTCCAGCAGGTCACCGACGAAGTGGCGGTTGCCTGACGACAGACAGCCATGCAACCAGCCCGTTGAAGACAGGCGCAACCGTGAGCAGGTACGGCAAAACGGCACAGTCTCGTTGGCGATAACACCGAAGTAGCCCTTGCCGGGGATTTGATAACGCAAGGCAGTGGCATCCAAGGGCGCGTCGACCTGGGCATAGGTATGCTTGCCGCCAATCAGCGTGAGCAGCTGGTCGAGGCCGACGAACTGCTGCAGGAAAGCATTGTGATCACGGGCCAGATGGCCCATGCGCATCAGTTCGATGAAGCGCAACTCGAAGCCGCGCTCAAGACAGTATTCCAGCAGCGGCAGCACCTGGTCGAGGTTCTGCCCACGCATCGGCACCATGTTCACTTTCACCTGCATGCCCAGGGTGCTGGCTTGCTGCATACCCGCCAGCACGCAGGCCAAGTCGCCGCCTCGGGCGATACGGCGGAAGGCTTGCGGGTCGAGGGTGTCGAGGGAAACATTCAGGCGACGAATACCGGCCGCCTGCAACTGCGGCAATTTGCGCTCCAGCAGCTGGCCATTGGTAGTCAGCGAGATATCGTCGAGATCAAGTTTGGCCACGCCAGCCAGAAAGGCGTCCAGGCGCGGGCTGATCAGCGGTTCACCGCCGGTGATGCGCAGGCGCTCGACGCCGGCAGCTTCGATCAGGTAGGCCACGCCACGGGCCAGGGAGTCTGCTGAGAGTTCGTCCTGCGCCGCCACCAGGCGCTTACCGTCGGGTACGCAGTAAGTGCAGGCGTAATTGCAGGCAGCCGTCAGGCTGACACGCAGGTTGCGAAAGCGCCTGCCTTGACGATCGACAATCATGAATGACTCCGGCATGGATGATGAGGGGCAGGCGAAACCTGACTCATAAATCAGGTTTTTGCAAGCCCCCACCGCACCCTACCGGCTTCAGCGGGAAGTGACGAAGCGCTTCAGTTGGTTGGTTCCGGGTCGCGCTTACGCTTGTTGCCCATACGCACGCCAATGTCCATCAGAAACTGGAAGAAGCCTTCCTGGTCTTCCAATACATTGCTCCAGAACGGCGAGTGGTACAGCGCCACGGCGCCATGCACCAGCGCCCAGGCGGCGCAGTAATGGAAGTACGGCGGCACGTCTTCGAGTTTACCTTCGCTGATACGACCCTTGATCAGTTGGGTCAGGCGATCGAAGTTGGAAGCGCGGATGCTGTGCAACTGCTCGACCATTTCTGGCACCTGGTTGCCCTTGACCACCTTTTCTTCAAGGCGATCGAACAGCCGGTATCGTTGCGGATCGCGCATGCGGAACTCGAAGTAGGCGCGCGACAGGGCTTCCTTGTCACGGTCGACATCGGCCGAGTGCAACAGCGCGTTCAGGTCGCGCTCGTAGTCGAGCATCAGGCGCAGGTAGATTTCCGCCTTGGACTTGAAGTGCTTGTAGATCGTGCCTTTGCCGATGCCCACGGCGTCGGCGATCATCTCGACGGTGACGCTGTCTTCGCCCTGTTCGAGAAACAGCTTGAGCGCGGTGTCGAGGATTTCCTGTTCGCGACGGCGAAACTCACGGACCTTACGAGGTTCTTTCTGCATGGGAAGGACTGGATGACAATCGAAGCGGTTTATTATGCCTAACTTGCGGGAAATTGCACGGATCATCCAAGCATGGCAGTGTTTCACGATGCATACGGCCATGCGATGCGGGAGGAACGGAACGGCGGCGTATTCCAAATCTGTTTAAAAAACGACCAATATGCACTGGCACTGCGCCAAACCTGACCAATACTTGAAGTGTTGGCGCGGCGCATCCCCCCCAAGTGGCGCGCCGATAAAGGTGCTCAGGGACCGCGTACCTTTGTTTTACTCCTAATGGTCTTAACCCGGATTCCTCCCCCAGAACCCGGGTTTTTTTTGCTTACGCGACGGGCCGCAAAGCGGCCCGCACTCCCGCTCGACATTTGTACTGTGCTTTTGATCTTGATCTTGATCTTGATCTTGATCTTGATCTTGATCTTCGCGACTTCAGGAGGCCGAACGCAGGCCTTGCGGAGGGAGGTGACGGGCATGGATGCCCGTCAAGCGCTGGGCCCCAGGATGGGGCCTGCAGCGCGGTCCTCCCGGGAGCAAGGCCGGAGTGAGGGAACCCCGGAGCGCAGCGTAGGGGCCGGATGATGGGAGCGCAGCGTTTTTTGGTTACTTTTTGTCGCGTTTGACAAAAAGTGACTCGCCGTAAGGGCGAAAAGGTGAGTCAGTGTCGCCATCGCAAACG
>NZ_QJRC01000068.1 GCF_013393325.1 Pseudomonas hunanensis | reverse complement strand
TGGGCTGCAAAGCAGCCCCAGCAATTGTTGCTCTAACGCCAAAAACGGGGGCTGCTTTGCAGCCCATCGCGACACAAGGCCGCTCCTACAGGGTCCCCCACTATTTTCTAGACCGCATGATCACCGCTCATCTTCCTTCCAGGGCGCCTGCAGGTACCGTGTGCGGTTGAAGGTTTCCAGCCATTCCGGGCAGAACACCACCAGCGCACTGATGACCATGCCGTTGATGAACGCTTCGGGGAACATCATCAGCCACAGGTAGCCGACAAAGTCGCTGAGCCACTCCGGCAGGGCAAAGCGCCCATCCAGCCACAACACCCCCAGCGCCGCAGGCACACAAACCAGCACGGTCAGCGCGGCCGGGAAGAACCCCGAACAGAAGATATAAACGAACAGGTTGCGCGGCTGGGCACGTTCGACCAAGACCGCGCACACTTCGGTAATCAGCACCGGCAAGCCCACCAGCAACAAGCCATTCACCCCCAACGCTGCCAGGTCCTGACGCCCCAACACGAGCAAGCCAAGCTGGGCCATAACCCCGCCCAACACCGCCAGCGGCCAGTCCAGCAACAGGGTGACCGCCGTCATGCCAATGAAGTGGTAAGACACCCCGGTATCGAAATCGCGCCTCACCAGCCACAGTGCGAACAGGCAAAAGACTGTGCCAAACAGCAAATGCTGACGGCGCCGGTCGGTGAACAGCTCAACCCAGCGAACCCGGCTTACCGCCCAGATCAGCAATGGCACATAACCCAGCCAACCAAGGGTAACGGTGGTGCCGGACAACACCTGCGCGCTGATCACCTGACAAATACCCCTATCGATGCTATGGACAATCCCAGTCTACACCCATTCAAATTCAGCATCTTATCGTCATGGTTTAACGGCTAAGCTTGTCTGCATGGATGACTCAGACTACCTGCGCCTGCTTACCATCCAGGCCGAACAAGCCAATGCCTTTCTCTCCAACGCCCGCAAGTGGGAGCGGGAGCGTTGGGTGTGCCAGCGCCTGTTGCAGGGGTTGAACATTCCCTATCGCAGCGAGGACTTCACCCCAGCCGGCCAGGAGCCGCCGGACGTGTTGTTCCGCGACGCGGCCTTCGAGGTATTTTTCGTGCTCGACGAGGGCCGCCGACTGAACGATGAATGGCGCGAAGAGCTGCAGCGCAGGCGCAGTGCGTTTTCCTTGGCGCAGCTGGTGCGGCGTGAAGCACGCCCACGGCGCATCAGTGCCACCGAATTGCTGGGGCGCCTGGCGCCGACCTTGCGCAAGAAGGCGCACAATTACCGGGAACGCGGGCTGGAGCTGAACGAGCTGGACATCATCGCGTTCTCCAGCCTCAAGCGCGAAGTGCTCGACCTCAACACCCACTTCCCGCCGCCCACCGAGTACCTGCGCCAGGGCTGGCGCTCACTGTCGTTGGTCGGGCCAACCTTTGCCCGGGTGCTGTTCGCCCACCCTGACGCGCCAGACTTCCTGCGCGGCAACCTGGGCCGCAGCATCGTCTTCGACGTAGGCATCAGTCTTTGATCCAGTGCAGCGAATGTTTGCGATGGCGTACACTCGGCGCCAGGGATAGAAAGCATTATCATTTGTTTCAAGCGCTTGCGCGAACGCTGTAGCGTTTGCGCAGTCACAAACGTCTACCTGACGAGGCCCACCATGACCAGCCGCCTGAACCCGGAAGATCAGCGTCGTGTCGATGAGTATCTGCGAGCCCCCCAGCACCAAGTCGAGCGCAGGCCCTTCCGGCCGTGGCTGCTCCTTGTGCTGGTGCTGGCCGTGACCATCGGGTTGGGTCTCATCAGCCGCCTGCTGAGTGGACTGGTGCTATGAGCTGCTTCGCGCTCGCCCTTCCCTCGTGCAGTTTGCGGCCGCCCCTCAGGGGCACGAATTCCGTAAACCTTATGAGATATTCCCATGACTCATCGCATCGTGATTGTCGGCGGCGGCGCCGGCGGCCTGGAACTGGCGACCCGCCTGGGTAAAAGCCTGGGCAAGCGCAAGCAGGCCGACATCACCCTGGTCGACGCCAACCTCACGCACATCTGGAAGCCATTGCTGCACGAAGTGGCCGCTGGCTCGCTGAACTCCTCGGAAGACGAACTGAACTACGTGGCCCAGGCCAAGTGGAACCACTTCAATTTCCAGTTGGGGCGCATGAGCGGCCTGGACCGTGAAGGCAAACAGATTCAACTGGCCGCCACCCTCGATGAAGAGGGCCGCGAGCTGTTGCCTGCGCGCACCCTGGGCTACGACACCCTGGTCATCGCCGTGGGTTCCAACACCAACGACTTCGGCACGCTGGGCGCAGCGCAACATTGCCTGTTCCTGGATACCCGCAAGCAGGCCGAGCGCTTCCACCAGCAACTGCTCAACCACTACCTGCGCGCCCACGCCGGCGACGTGGCCAGCGAAAAGATCAGCGTGGCCATTGTCGGCGCCGGCGCCACCGGTGTGGAACTGGCGGCCGAGCTGCACCATGCCGCCCACGAGCTGGCGGCCTATGGCCTGGACCGCATCCAGCCCAAAGACATGCACATCACAATTATCGAGGCCGGCCCGCGCGTACTGCCGGCGCTGCCGGAGCGCATCAGCGTACCGGTGCACAAGACCCTGGAGAAACTCGGGGTGAAGGTGATGACCAACGCCGCGGTCAGTGAAGTGACCGAGGACGGCCTGAAAACCAAGGACGGCGAAGTGATCCAGGCCAGCCTCAAAGTGTGGGCGGCGGGTATCCGTGCGCCAGGCTTCCTCAAGGACATCGATGGCCTGGAAACCAATCGCATCAACCAGCTGGTTGTACGCCCTACCCTGCAAACTACCCGCGACGACAACATCTTCGCCTTCGGTGACTGCGCCGCCTGCCCGCAACCCGGCAGCGACCGCAACGTACCGCCACGGGCCCAGGCTGCGCACCAACAGGCTTCGATGCTGGCGCAAAGCCTGAAGGCGCGGCTGGAGAACAAGGCGCTGCCGACCTACGAGTACAAGGACTACGGCTCGCTGGTGTCGCTGTCGCGCTTCTCGGCGGTGGGCAACCTGATGGGTAACCTGATGGGCAGTGTGAAGCTGGAAGGCTGGCTGGCGCGGATGTTCTACGTGTCGCTGTACCGCATGCACCAGATGGCGTTGTACGGGTTCTTCCGCACGGCGTTGATGATGCTGGGTAGCAAGATTGGCCGGGGTACAGAACCGCGCTTGAAGCTGCACTGACAGTTGTCGGGGGCGCTAAGCGCCCCTCTCGCGGCGCAAGGCCTGCAAGGCAGGCCCAACATTCTGACAGGCAAAGAAAAAGGGCATCTCTTGCGAGATGCCCTTTGTTCATGGTGGGTCGTGTAGGATTCGAACCTACGACCAATTGGTTAAAAGCCAACTGCTCTACCAACTGAGCTAACGACCCAAAAATGGTCGGGGTGAGGGGATTCGAACTCCTGACATCCTGCTCCCAAAGCAGGCGCGCTACCGGACTGCGCTACACCCCGGGTCTTTCAAAAAAAAGGGCATCTCTTTGAGATGCCCTTCTTTACATGGTGGGTCGTGTAGGATTCGAACCTACGACCAATTGGTTAAAAGCCAACTGCTCTACCAACTGAGCTAACGACCCGGAAAATGGTCGGGGTGAGGGGATTCGAACTCCTGACATCCTGCTCCCAAAGCAGGCGCGCTACCGGACTGCGCTACACCCCGAGATTGGCTCCGCGACCTGGACTCGAACCAGGGACCCAATGATTAACAGTCATTTGCTCTACCGACTGAGCTATCGCGGAACTGAACTTCGGTACAACTCCGAAGACTGTGTTCGCTTCGGACTCTTTAGCTGCTTCGCTTTCGCGTTGTCGCTGCTGAGGCCGGCTATTTTACATTCTTCGTTTTGCTTGTCAACCACTTTTTTTCATTCAACTTACTGATTTGTAAGTTGTTTTGCGGTCACCGTTGTTGCTGGTGATTCGCTTAGTGCCTGACAACGCGGCGTATATTAGGGGCACTCTAAATATGATGCAAGCAAAAATTTCAAAAATTTCAGCAAGTTATCCAAAGCGGCCGGAAAGCCCCGGTTTTACTGGGCTGTGCCGGCTTCTTCGCTGGCAAACCCGCCCCTCTCGGTATCCACAGCGCCTGTAAAGAAGCAAAAAAAAGCCCCGCAGGTGCGGGGCTCATGAGGATGCAAATTAGCCAAAGACGATTTCGTCGCCTTCCACCTTGGCGGTAATCGCCGCACCCGGCACAAACTTGCCTGCCAGGATCAGCTGCGCCAATGGGTTTTCGATCCAGCGCTGGATTGCCCGCTTCAGCGGCCGTGCGCCGTATACAGGGTCGTAACCCACGGCAATCAGCTTGTCCAACGCGTCCGGGCTCAAGCTCAGCGACAGTTCGCGCTCCAGCAGACGGCTGCGCAGGCGGCCCAGCTGAATCTCGGTAATGCCGGCGATCTGCTCACGGCCCAGTGGCTCGAACACCACCACTTCGTCGATGCGGTTGATGAACTCCGGACGGAAGTGCGCACCCACCGCATCCATCACCGCCGCACGTTGCGCCTCGCGGTCACCCACCAGCTCCTGAATCTGCGCCGAGCCCAGGTTGGAAGTCATCACGATCACGGTGTTGCGGAAGTCCACGGTGCGCCCATGACTGTCAGTCAGGCGGCCGTCTTCCAGCACCTGCAGCAGTACGTTGAACACATCCGGGTGGGCCTTCTCCACCTCGTCCAGCAGCACCACCGAGTATGGCTTGCGCCGTACAGCCTCGGTCAGGTAGCCGCCCTCTTCATAACCTACATAGCCTGGCGGTGCACCAATCAGGCGAGCCACGGAGTGCTTCTCCATGAACTCGGACATGTCGATGCGCACCATCGCCTCTTCGGTGTCGAACAGGAACTCGGCCAGCGCCTTGCACAGTTCGGTCTTGCCCACGCCGGTAGGGCCGAGGAACAGGAACGAACCACTTGGCCGGTTCGGGTCGGACAGCCCGGCACGCGAGCGGCGCACGGCGTTGGCCACGGCGGTTACCGCCTCACCCTGACCGATCACGCGCTGGTGCAGCAACGCTTCCATCTTCAGCAGCTTCTCACGCTCGCCTTCGAGCATCTTGGCCACGGGAATACCGGTCCACTTCGACACCACTTCGGCAATTTCTTCCTCGGTCACCTTGTTGCGCAGCAACTGGTTCTCGGTCTTGCCGTGCTGGTCGACCATCTGCAGGCTGCGCTCCAAGTCCGGGATCACCCCGTACTGCAGTTCGGCCATGCGGCTCAGGTCGCCTTTGCGACGGGCGGTTTCCAGCTCCTGGCGAGCCTGCTCGATCTTTTGCTGGATCTGCGCCGAGCCCTGCACTTCGGCTTTTTCCGAGGCCCAGATTTCCTCCAGGTCGGAATACTCACGCTCCAGCCGCTCGATTTCCTCGGTCAGCTTCTCCAGGCGTTTTTTTGCCGCTTCGTCTTCTTCTTTCTTCAGCGCCTGCGACTCCACCTTCAACTGGATCAGGCGGCGATCAAGGCGGTCGAGCACTTCCGGCTTGGAGTCGATCTCCATACGGATACGGCTGGCCGCTTCGTCGATCAGGTCAATGGCCTTGTCCGGCAGCTGGCGGTCAGTGATGTAGCGATGGCTGAGCTTGGCCGCAGCGATAATTGCACCGTCGGTGATGGCCACCTTGTGGTGCACTTCATAGCGCTCTTTCAGGCCACGCAGGATAGCGATGGTGTCTTCCTCGCTCGGCTCCTCTACCAGCACCTTCTGGAAACGGCGCTCCAGGGCGGCGTCCTTCTCGATGAACTGGCGATACTCGTTCAGCGTAGTGGCACCGACGCAGTGCAACTCGCCGCGGGCCAGGGCCGGCTTGAGCATGTTGCCGGCGTCCATGGCGCCCTCGCCTTTGCCAGCGCCGACCATGGTGTGCAGTTCGTCGATGAACAGGATGATCTGGCCTTCCTGCTTGGACAGCTCGTTCAGCAGGCCTTTCAGACGCTCTTCGAACTCGCCGCGGTATTTGGCACCGGCAATCAGCGCCCCCATGTCCAGCGCCAGCAGGCGCTTGCCCTTGAGGCCGTCTGGCACTTCACCATTGATGATGCGCTGGGCCAGGCCCTCGGCGATGGCGGTTTTACCCACGCCAGGCTCACCAATCAGCACCGGGTTGTTCTTGGTACGGCGTTGCAGTACCTGCACGGTACGGCGGATTTCATCGTCACGGCCGATCACCGGGTCCAGCTTGCCTTCTTCGGCACGCTTGGTCAGGTCGACGGTGTACTTGTCCAGGGCCTGGCGCGACTCCTCGGCGTTGGCGTCATTCACTGCCGCGCCGCCGCGCAGGTTGTTGATGGCGTTTTCCAAGGCTTTCTTGGTCACGCCCTGGCTCAGCAGCAGTTTGCCGAGTTTGCTGTTCTCGTCCATGGCGGCCAGCAGTACCAGTTCGCTGGAAATGAACTGGTCACCCTTCTGCTGGGCCAGGCGGTCGGCCTGGTTGAGCAGGCGCGCCAGGTCCTGCGACATGTTCACATCGCCGGTGGGGTTCTGGATTTTCGGCAGTTGGTCGAGCTCTTTCACCAGCCCTTGGCGAAGGCTGTTGATGTCGAAGCCTACCTGCATCAGCAGAGGCTTGATGGAGCCGCCCTGTTGTTCAAGCAGCGCCTGTACCAGGTGCACGGGCTCGATGGCAGGGTGGTCCATGCCAACGGCCAGGGACTGGGCATCGGATATTGCAAGTTGCAGCTTGCTGGTCAAACGGTCTATTCGCATGGTGTACCTTCCTTTAAAGGGCAGGTCGGAGCGATGGACAGCGCCTGTTTATGAAGAACCTGCCTGAGATGACCTTATAGATAAGGTTGATTCTGGAAGATTCAAGCGTAGCGGGGTTGACCGAAGTCAACCTGTTGGATTAGCGAGGCTCCAGCCACACCAAGGATGCAAACCGCCCACCCTGCGGGGTACGGCGATAGGAGAAGAACCGCTGATCGCTGACCGTGCAAAAGCCACCGCCATAAACGGCAGTGACGCCACGAGCAGCCAGGCGAATACGCGCCAGCTCATAGATGTCGGCCATCAGCTTGCCCGGACGCTCGCCCTCGACAAACGCCCGGGCGGCTTCTGGATGCACGGCAGTGAAGGCATCGCGCACTTCCAGCCCTACCTCGAACGCCTGCGGGCCAATGGCCGGCCCCAGCCACACCAGCACCTCTTCCGCCGGCAGTGCCAGGCGGTCCAAGGTGGCTTCCAGCACACCGCCAGCCAGCCCACGCCAGCCTGCATGTGCCGCGGCCACACGGGTGCCCGCGCGGTCACAGAACAGCGCAGGCAGGCAATCGGCAGTCATCACGGTGCAGGCAATGCCAGGCTGGTCGGTCCAGCTGGCGTCGGCCTCGGCCACCACGGCTGGGTCGGCAGCCGCCACCACCAGGCCATGTACCTGCTTGAGCCAGGCCGGCTGAATGGCGAACGGGGCGCTGAGGCGACGGCGGTTCTCGGCGACGGCGGCAGGGTCGTCCCCCACGTGGTCGCCAAGGTTGAAGGTTTCATAAGGCGGCAGGCTGACGCCGCCCTGACGGGTGGTGACACAGGCGCGAACCGAGGCCGGGGCCGGCCAGTCGGGGATCAGCAGCGACTGCGCCAGGCCACTCATCCGATGAAGCTCTCGCGGTCCTGGTTCAAAAGCGACAATAACCAGACGAAGTCATCCGGCAGTGGCGACTCCCACTTCATGATTTCACCGGTAATCGGGTGGGCCAAGGCGAGGAAACGCGCATGCAGCGCCTGGCGCGGGAAGGTCTTGACCGCCTCGACCATGGTTGGGCTGGCAGCCGGCGGAATACGGAAGCGCCCGCCGTACGTCTGGTCGCCAACCAGGGGGAAACCTACATGGGCCATGTGCACGCGAATCTGGTGGGTGCGGCCGGTTTCCAGCTTCACTCGTACATGGGTGTGCGAGCGGAAGCGCTTGAGCACACGGTAATGGCTGACCGCCGGCTTGCCGCCGTCGGTTACCGCCATGCGCTGGCGCATGCCGCCATGGCGGCCAATGGGCGCGTCGATCTTGCCACCGGCTGTCACCACACCAATCACGATGCACTCGTAGATACGGCTGACCTTGCGGGCCTGCATCTGCTCGACCAGCTTGGTCTGCGCCTGCAAGGTCTTGGCCACCACCATCAAGCCGGTGGTGTCCTTGTCCAGGCGGTGAACGATACCGGCGCGCGGCACGTTGACGATGTCTGGCACGTGGTGCAGCAGCGCATTGAGCAGCGTACCGCTGGCATGCCCGGCGGCCGGGTGCACGACCAGCCCGGCAGGCTTGTTGATCACCATGATATGGTCGTCTTCGTAGACGATATCCAGTTCGATATCTTCTGCGATCCACTCACCCTGGGCCTCTTGCTCGGCCTCCAAGGCAAGCAGCGAACCGCCATAGACGAGGTCTCGAGGGCGCACGACTGCACCATCGACCGTCAGGCGGCCCTCTTTGATCCACGAAGTTAGCCGCGAACGCGAGTACTCGGCGAACAATTGGGCGGCGACCTGGTCGAGGCGTTGGCCGCCCAGTTCGGACGGTACCTCTGCGCTAAGTTGAATGATCTCGGACATGCTCGATTCGGCGGGCGCACAGCCTTTGGTTTCGGCTGCGAGCTTGTGGTTAAATACGGCTTCTTTTGTCCCGGGGTTGGCCGGGGCGCTCATCATAACAGGACGGCACCGCCCAAGACAGCGGCCGTCAAAGGGACGCAAGCCGCCATGCAAGTGAAACACCTGCTGCTGATCGCCATCCTCGGGCTTACCGCGGCCTGTTCCTCTAATAAAGAGGTCATTGACGAGAACCTCAGCGAGGCCGAGCTGTACCAGCAGGCCCAGGCTGATCTGGACAACTCCAGCTACACCAGCGCCGTGAACAAGCTCAAGGCCCTGGAATCGCGCTACCCGTTCGGCCGCTATGCCGACCAGGCGCAGCTCGAGCTGATCTACGCCAACTACAAGAACTCCGAGCCTGAGGCCGCCAAGTCGGCCGCCGAGCGCTTCATCCGTCTGCACCCGCAGCACCCGAACGTCGATTACGCCTACTACCTCAAGGGCCTGACCTCGTTCGACCAGGACCGTGGCCTGCTGGCGCGCTTCCTGCCACTGGACATGACCAAGCGTGACCCGGGCGCCGCCCGCGACTCGTACAACGAGTTCGCCCAGCTGACCAGTCGCTTCCCCAACAGCCGCTACGCGCCAGACGCCAAGCAGCGCATGATCTACCTGCGCAACCTGCTGGCCTCGTACGAAATCCACGTGGCCGATTACTACCTGAGCCGCCAGGCTTACGTAGCTGCCGCCAACCGGGGCCGCTACGTGGTCGAGAACTTCCAGGAAACCCCATCGGTCGGTGACGGCCTTGCAGTGATGGTCGAGTCGTACCAGAAAATGCACCTGGACGAACTGGCCGCCAGCAGCCTGGAAACCCTCAAGCTCAACTACCCGGACCACCCGAGCCTGGTCGATGGCGAGTTCCAGCCCAAGCAGACCGAGTCTGACGGCCGTGGCTGGCTGTCCAAGGCCACCCTGGGCCTGATCGAGACCGACGCCCCGCTGCCGCCGGGCGAAACCCGCGCCAACCAGGACGTGGTCAAGCAGTTCCAGGACGCGCGTGACGAGATGCCGCAAGAGCTGCTGCCTAAAGACGAAAACGGCGACCCGATCGTGCCGGAAGGCCCGAAAGAGGCCGAGAAAGACCGCTCCTGGTTCAGCTACATGACCTTTGGTCTGTTCGACTGACCCGCAGCGGTAAATGAAAGGGAAGCCTTGGGCCTCCCTTTTTTATTGGCCGCGTCCTAGACTGTCGGCTTCTTCAATCGACAAGCTGGACACCATGGTTCGCCTACTTTTCTGGATTGCCCTGATCGCCGCCGCGTTCTGGCTGTGGCGCAAGTTCAAAGTCAGCCAACAGTCGCACCCCGAGGCGAAGCTGGATGCGCCGCTGAAGATGGTGCGCTGCGCCCATTGCGGTGTGCACCTGCCCAACGACCGGGCACTGCAGCAAGGCAACGATTGGTATTGCAGCCAGGCACACTTGCAGCAAGGCCCTGGCCGCCAGAACTGAACACAAAGCCCGCTGTGGAGCGACCTTGCGTCGCTCCTACACTCGCTACGCATACTCCTGCCGATACTTATCCCTCCCCGACCCTTTCACACCATTTACGACCCCTCCCCCGCCGCCAGCATTGACCCACCCCAGTAAAATTCGCTAAATCCTATTTATCCGCATAAATATGAAAAATAGCGAAATGCTCAAACCCAAACGCAAGCGCCAGAAGCTGTCCGATGTGATCGTCGAATCGGTCAAGCGCTCGATCGTCACCGAAGCGCTGCACCCAGGCGATCGCCTGCCCACCGAACGTGAGCTGATGGAGCATTTCGAGTGTTCCAAGGGCACCGCCCGCGAAGCGCTCAAGGCGTTGGAGGTCGAAGGCCTGGTGAGCACCCGTACCGGGCCGACCGGCGGCGCCTACCTGAACGAAGTGGGCACCGAACCGGCCAGCCGTGCGTTGCGCAACTACCTGCACTTTCAACACCTGGACGGCGAGCAGGTGTACCAGCTGCGCAAAGTCATCGAGGTGGAGCTGGCGGTCTCGGTGATGGGCAAGCTGAGCGAAGCGGACTATGCCGTGCTGCAGGCCAACATCGATTTCTGCAGCGCGCCGGAAGACAGCGAAGAAGGCCAGCGCGAGCAGCGCCTGGCCGAGCTGGAGTTCCACACCTTGCTGGCCGACCGCTGCCCCAACCCGTTGCTGCGTTTCATGGCGGTGTTCCTCAACGACCTGTTGCGCGACCTGGTAGTGCTGAAAAAGGCCTACCTGCCCAAGCGCCAACAGTTCGCCGCCGCCAACATCGACTACCACAAGCAACTGCTGACCGCCCTGCGCGCCAGCGACGAACCCGCTGTACGCCGGCTGATGCACGAACACATGTGCGACGCCGAGCACCACATGACCGCGCTGGAAGGCGAGGTTGCCCGTAACTTCCTGCTGGAGTTCAACCACAACCACTGATGCGCCTGGAAAGAGGCCTGCACACAGGCCCGGCCGTACCCGCTTTGTCATTGCCACTCCTGCCTAATAACCACAACCAAGGAGTTACTCATGCAAAGACGTACCCTGCTCAAGGCAGGCCTTGCCCTGGGTGCCTTAGGTAGCCTCCCCTTGGGGGCGCACCGGGCATTCGCCGACCAACCGTTGACCTTCTATGGGCTCAAGTCCATGTCGGGCGCCTTCGCCAGCTACGGCAAGTACGCCGACATGGGCTCGCGCCTGGCCATTGCCGAGTACCCCCAGCTGCTCGGCCACCCGCTCAAGTACAAAGTCATCGACACCGAAGGCAACGCCGGCAAGGCGGTGCGCAAGGTACAGGAAGCCATCGGCCAGGATGGCGCACGCTTCTTCCAGGGCTGCACCCTGTCCTCCTCGGCACTGGCGGTGTCGAAGGAAATCCACAAAGCCGGCGGCGTGTTCATGACGCCTGTGGGCGCCGACGAAATCACCGGCAAAGACTGCAACGCCTCGACCTTCCGCTGGTCGGTGCCCACCTACGGCGCCATTCGCGAAACCTTGGTGCCGATGATCCGCCAACTACCACAGGCCAAGCGCTGGTACACCATCACCCCGCAATACGTGTTCGGTGACGCGTTGCTGGACAACGCCCGCAAGGTGTTCGCCGAGCTTGGGGTGGAACACATCGGTAACAGCTACCACTCGCTGCAGGAGCAGGAATTCTCTGGCTACCTGACCAACGCCATCGCCGCAAAACCCGACGTGCTGGTGTTGCTCAACTTCGGCAGCCAGGCCTCCAACGCCCTGCGCCAGGCGGTCAACTTCGGCATCAAGGACCGCATGAAAGTGCTGATGGTGTGGTCTGCCGGCCTCGACCAGTTCCAGGAGCTGGGCAGCGACGTGCTCGAGGGCGTGTACCTGGGCGCGCAGTACTGGCACCAGGTCGATACCCCGTTGAACAAGCAGTTGGTCGCCGCCACCCGCAAGGCTTACGGCATCAACCCCAACTACCCACTGGCCGCTGACTACATCGGCACCAAGGTCATGCTCGAGGCCATCGTCAAGGCTGGCAGCCTGGACGGTGCCGCCGTGTCTGCGGCATTGCAGGGCATGCGCTTCCAAGGCCCGACCGGCGAAGAACTGATCCGCCCGGGTGACCATCAGGTGCTCAAGGATTACTACCTGCTGCGCGGCAAGCCCCAGGGGCAGATGCGCGACGAGGACGACCTGGCCGAAGTCATCAGTTCGGGCCGCTCGTTCGTCGAGGTCGACCACACCGGTTGCGCCCTGGCCTGAAGCCGCGGCGTTAGTCACAAACACTTGTACAGGCAGCCGCCTCGCGCGCTGTCGAGGGCACGCTCATGCTCGATTTGTACCTGTTCCAACTGCTCAACGGCCTGGGCCTGGGGATGATCTACTTCCTCATCGCCGTGGGCCTGACGATCATTTTCGGCCTGCTCAACTTCGTCAACTTCGCCCACGGTGCGTTCTTCTTGCTGGGCGCCTACCTGTGCTACACCGCCGTAGCGATAACCGGCAACTTCTGGCTGGCGCTGCTGATTGCGCCGCTGGTAGTGGCCGCACTGGCGTGGGCCGTCGAGCGCCTGTTGATCAAGCGCATCTACCACCTGCCGCACACCTTCCAGATCCTCGTCACCCTCGGCATCGCACTGATCATCCAGGAAGCCTCGGTGCTGATCTGGGGCCCGGTGGGCAAGAACATTGCCGTACCGCCGGAGCTGCGCGGCGTGCTGATCCTCGGTGACTTCATCTACCCCTACTACCGCCTGTTCCTGATCGGCTTCGCCGCGCTGATCGGCGTTGGCTTGTGGTTGCTGCTGGAGCGCACCCGCTTCGGCGCACTGGTGCGCGCGGGTAGCGAAAGCACCGAAACCGTATCGCTGCTGGGCACCAATATCTTTCGCCTGTTCTCCCTGACCTTCGCCCTGGGCGTGGGCCTGGCCGGCGTGGCGGGTGTGCTGTTCGCACCACTACGCGGCGCCCAGCCTTTCGTCGGCCCGGAGATCCTCGGCATTGCCTTCGTGGTGGTGGTGATCGGCGGCATGGGCTCGTTCGGCGGTGCGCTGGTTGGCGGCCTGCTGGTGGGTGTGGTGCAAAGCATGATGACCAGCCTCTGGCCGCAAGGCGCCAGCCTGATGATCTACGGCGCCATGGCCGCAGTGATCCTGGTCCGTCCCTATGGCCTGTTTGGGAGAGCCTGACATGAGCGAGAAAAACCCATTGCCAGTCGCCAAGGGCCGCGCCCCGGCACTGCTGTTGCTGGTGGTTGCCAGCCTGGTGGCGCTGCCGTTGCTGCTGCCTTCGGCCACCCTGGCCACCGAAATCCTGATCTTTGCCCTGGCCGCCCTGGCCTGCAACCTGCTGCTCGGCTACACCGGCCTGCTGTCGTTCGGCCAGGGCATCTTCTTTGGCGTGGGCGCCTATGGCGCGGCGCTGCTGATGATTCACCTGCACTGGGGCATGTTCGCCGCGCTGCTTGGCGCAGCCGTGTTCGGCGCCTTCCTGGCACTGCTGGTGGGCGCATTGGCGATCCGCCGCACGGGCATCTACTTCGTCATGCTGACCCTGGCCTTCAGCCAGATGGCCTATTTCCTGGCTTATACCCTAAGCGGCTGGACCGGCGGCGACAACGGCCTGCTCGATGTGCCCCGGCCCAACATCGAAATCGCCGGCCATGTGCTGGTCGACCTGGCTGACCCTCGGCATTTCTATGTGTTCGTCGCCGTGCTGTTCCTGTTGATTTTCGCCGCTGCCTTGCGGGTGATCCGCTCGCCATTCGGCAGCACCCTGCTGGCTATCCGCGAGAACGAGACCCGCGCTGCCGCCATTGGCTACGACACCCGCCACTTCAAGATCCTGGTGTTCATGCTGTCGGGCGCCATCACCGGCATCGCCGGCGCGCTGTACGCCATGCTGCTGCACTTTGCGCCGCTGTCGAACATCGACCTGATGATGAGCGAGAACATCCTGATCATGACCATCGTCGGCGGCACCGGCTCGTTGTTCGGCTCACTGCTGGGGGCCGGCGCCATCGTGCTGCTGGGTGACGTGCTGTCGGAGCTGTGGCCACGCTGGCTGATGCTGCTGGGGGTCATCCTGATTCTGGTGGTGGTGTTCATGCGGGGCGGCCTGTGGGGTGGACTGGCCGAACTGGGCAAGCGCCTGCTGGCCACCCGCAGTGCCAATGACAAATCCCAGGCCAAGACCAAGGAGACCCTATGATGAGCGACTACCTCCTGGAAACCCGCCAACTGGAGCTGGCCTACGGGCCGTTCAAGGCAGTCGCAGGCGTTGACCTCAAGGTCCGCGCCGGCACCATCCACACCGTCATCGGCCCCAACGGTGCTGGCAAGACCAGCCTGTTCCACTGCTTGACCGGCGAGCGTCAGGCCACGGCGGGCAAGATCCTGTTCAACGGCCAGGACATCATCCGCAAGCCGTCCCACGGGCGGGTGGCGCTGGGCATGGCGCGTTCGTTCCAGCTCACCAGCCTGTTCCAAAACCTGTCCGTGCGCGAAAACCTGCGCTTGGCCGCCCAGGGCCGAGACGGCCTGGGCGCCCTGAATTTCTGGCGCAGTGTGGAGCACAAACGCAGCCACTGGAACACCGCCGACCAGGTGCTGGAACGCCTGAAGCTGAGCGCCCGCGCCGAAACCCTGGCCGGCGAGCTGTCACACGGCCAGCAACGGGTGCTGGAAGTGGGCATGTCGATCTGCGCCAAGCCCACCCTGCTGATGCTCGACGAACCCACCTCGGGCATGGGCATCGACGACATTCCGGTGATGACCGACCTGATCAGCGACCTCGGCCGCGACCACACCGTGCTGCTGATCGAGCACAACATGAGCATCGTCATGTCGATCAGCCAGCGCATCACGGTGATGAGCCACGGCCAGATTCTGGTCGAGGGTACCCCTGAACAGGTGCGCAACGACGAGCGCGTACGCACCGCCTACCTTGGAGAGGCCGCCTGATGCTCAACGTCGATTCGATCCACTCCTATTACGACAAGAGCCATGTGCTCGAAGGTGTCTCGCTCAAGGTTGAAGCAGGCGAACTGGTGACGCTGCTCGGGCGCAATGGTGCCGGCAAGACCACCACCCTGCGCAGCATCCTTGGCATCGTCCGCCCACGGCAGGGGCAGATCAGCTTCAACGGCCAACAGTTGGTCGGCCGTGAAATCTTCGATATCGCCCGGCTTGGTATTGCCCTGGTGCCTGAGCACCGTGGCATCTTCCGCCAGCTCAGTGTGGAAGAGAACCTGAAGATAGCCGTGCGCAAGGCCAGCCGCTGGCAGCTGGAGGACGTCTACAGCATGTTCCCACGGCTCAAGGAGCGGCGCCGCAATGGTGGTTTCGCCCTGTCCGGTGGCGAGCAGCAGATGCTGGCCATCGCCCGCGCCCTGCTCAACGGCCCCAAGCTGCTGATCCTCGACGAACCCACCGAAGGCCTGGCCCCGGTGATCGTCGACGAGTTGGTGAAGATCCTGCGGCGGATCAAGGACGAAGGCCTGTCGATCCTGCTGGTGGAGCAAAACCTGATGGTCTGCGATGCACTCGCCGATCGCCATTACGTGCTTGAACAGGGCCGGGTCGCCTACCAGGGCAGCGCCGCGCAGTTCCGCGAGGACCCAAGCATCAAGAACCGTTACCTGGCCCTGAGCGCCTGAAAGGAGAACGCCCATGAACACCCGCACCGATCCTTCGCAGCACTTGCTTGGCCAAGGTTCACTGGTCAGCCGCGAGCGCCTTTGGCAATCGCTGATGGACCTTGCCCAGCTCGGCGCCACTGCCAAGGGTGGCGTGTGCCGCCTGGCCCTGACCGACCTCGACCGCCAGGCCCGCGACCTGTTCGTACGCTGGTGCGAAGAGGCCGGCTGCACGGTCAGCGTCGACGCCATCGGCAACATCTTTGCCCGTCGCCCCGGCCGCAACCCTGCCCTGCCGCCGGTCATGACCGGTAGCCATATCGATACCCAACCCACCGGCGGCAAGTTCGATGGCTGCTACGGCGTCATGGCAGGCCTTGAGGTGATGCGCACGCTCAACGACCTGAAGCTGACCACCGAAGCCCCACTGGAAGTGGTGGTGTGGACCAACGAAGAAGGCTCGCGCTTCCCGCCCTGCATGATGGGCTCGGGCGTGTTCGCCGGGAAGTTCGGCCTGCAGGAGACCCTGGACAAGGTCGACGAGCAGGGCGTGTCGGTTGGCGCGGAGCTGCAGCGCATCGGTTACGCCGGCCCACGCGTGCCGACCGGGCATGCCGTCGGCGCCTACTTCGAAGCGCATATCGAACAGGGCCCGGTGCTGGAAGACCAGCGCACCACCATTGGCGTGGTTCAGGGCTGTCTGGGACAAAAGTGGTTCGACCTGGTGCTGACCGGCGTCGAGGCACATGCCGGGCCCACCCCCATGCACCTGCGCAAGGACGCCCTGGTCGGCGCCGCCGACGTGGTGGCTGCGGTCAACCGCACGGCCCACGCCCACCAGCCACATGCCTGCGGCACAGTGGGCTGCCTGACCCTGCACCCAGGCTCGCGCAACGTCATCCCAGGCCAGGTGCAGATGACCATCGACCTGCGCCACCTCGACCCCAAGCACCTCGCCGCCATGGTCAGCGAAGTACAGGCCGCCATCGAAAGCAGCACGGCCAAGCACGGGCTGAGCTACACGCTGACCCCGACCGCCGACTTCCCGCCGCTGTATTTCGCCGAGCAGTGCGTGGACGCCGTGCGCCAGGGCGCGCGCGAGCTGGGCTTGAGCCACATGGATATCGTCAGCGGCGCCGGCCACGATGCCATCTTCCTCGCCGAGCTGGGCCCGGCCGGGATGATCTTCGTGCCGTGCGAGGGCGGCATCAGCCACAACGAAATCGAAAATGCCGCACCGCAGGACCTGGCCGACGGCTGTGACGTACTGTTGCGCGCCATGTTCCAGGCCGCCAACCCGGGAGCCCGTTGAGATGACCCAGAAAACCGCGATTGGCGAGTTCACTGCCGCCGAACTGCTCGAGCTGTACCAGCGCCGCCAACTGTCCCCAGTCGAGGTAGTCGACGATGTGCTGGCGCGCATCGACCTGCACAACCCGGCAGTCAACGCCTACTGCCATGTCGACGGCGAAGGGGCCCGCGCCGCCGCCCGCGCCAGCGAACAGCGCTGGCAACGTGGCGAGCCCTGTGGCCGGCTGGATGGCATACCCGCTTCGATCAAGGACCTGACCCTGACCCGAGGCATGCCCACCCGCAAAGGCTCGCGCACCACCTCGGGCGCCGGGCCGTGGGACATCGATGCGCCCTTCTCCGCGTTCATGCGTGAGGCCGGGGCGGTGCTGGTGGGCAAGACCACCACGCCGGAGTTCGGCTGGAAAGGGGTAACAGACAATCCGCTGTACGGCATCACCCGCAACCCCTGGGATACCAGGCTGACTGCCGGCGGCTCGTCGGGTGGTGCCGCAGCAGCCGCGGCGCTGAACCTGGGTGTGCTGCACCAGGGCAGCGATGCCGGTGGCTCGATTCGTATTCCCTGCGCCTTTACCGGCACCTTCGGCATCAAGCCAACCTTCGGCTATGTGCCGCAGTGGCCAGCCAGCGCCATGACCGTGCTGTCGCACTTGGGGCCAATGACGCGCACCGTGGACGACGCGGTGCTGATGCTCGATTGTGTCGCTCGCCCCGATGCCCGTGATGGCCTGGCCGGTGCACCACGGCAGACACCGTGGCTGGGCCAGCAGCAAGACCTGAGCGGCCTGCGCATCGCCTACAGCGCGAATTTCGGTTACGTGCAGGTCGACCCGCAGGTCCAGGCGCTGGTGGCACAAGCGGTGCAACGCCTGGCGCGGCTGGGTGCGCAGGTAGAGGAAGTGGACCCTGGCTTCAGCGACCCGCTGGAAACCTTCAACACCTTGTGGTTCGCCGGCGCGGCCCGCCTGGCCGGCGCGCTCAGCGAAGAGCAACGGGCGCTGCTGGACCCTGGGCTGCGCTGGATTGCCGAGCAAGGGGCGCAGATCAACCTGCGCGAATACACCCAGGCGCTTGAAGCGCGGGCAGCGTTGATAGCGAAGATGAATGCCTTCCACCAGCGCTATGACGTGCTGCTATCCCCCATGCTGCCGCTGGTGGCATTCGAGGCTGGGCACAACGTGCCGCCTGGGTCGGGGATGGCGCAGTGGATGGAGTGGACGCCGTTCAGCTACCCCTTCAACCTGACGCAACAGCCGGCGGCTTCGGTGCCTTGCGGGTTTACCCGCGAAGGGTTGCCGGTGGGCCTGCAGGTGGTGGCCGGGCGCTTCGCCGATGAGCAGGTGCTGCGGGTGTGCAAGGTGTATGAACAGCATTACCCAAGCCGGCACTTGCAGGCTCCTATTACCGGTTGAGCGCTCTAACAGGCTCGCTGGCCCTTTCGCGGGTAAACCCGCTCCCACAGGGATCACACGGTTTTCAAACCTGTGCTGCACCTGTGGGAGCGGGTTTACCCGCGAAGAAGCCCTCAGCCCAAACGACCTTCTGGCGCATAAGGCGCCGGGTCGATAATCGGCTCGGCCCCGGTCAGCAAGTCGGTAAACAATTGGCACGAAGCCGGTGCCAGCACCAGCCCATTACGGTAATGCCCGCAGTTCAGCCACAACCCCGCATGCCCCGGCACCGGCCCGATATACGGAATACCTTCCGGAGAGCCCGGCCGCAGCCCCGCCCAGTGCGCCACCACCGTGGCCCCCTCAAGCTCAGGCAACAACTCCACCGCCGATGCCTTCAGGCTGTCCAGCGCATCCCCGGTCGGGGTCTTGTCATAACCGGCATGCTCCAGCGTACTGCCCACCAGAATGTGCCCATCACGCCGTGGGATCGCATAGCGCCCCTTGGCCAGCACCATACTCGGCAAGAAGTCGTCGGCGCACTTGAACAGGATCATCTGGCCCTTCACCGGCTCTACCGGCAGTTCGAGGCCAAGGGTACGCAGCAGGTCACCACTCCAGGCGCCAGCGCTGAGCACCACTTCATCCGCCACCAGCACGCCGTCGGCGGTCTGCACCCCGGTCACGCGCCCGTCCTGCTGCACGAAACCGGTGATCTGGCAGTGTTCGCGCAAGGTCACGTTAGGCAGCGCCAGCAGCGCCGCCTTCAGCGATTTGACCAACCGTGGGTTGCGCACATTGGCCACCCCAGCCATGTAGATGGCGCGCTTGAAGCCCGGGCCCAGCACCGGCACCGCGTCATAGGCCGCCGAGATATCCACGGCGCTAAGCGGTCGCTGCTCGCGCTCGGCCCAGGCCAACGCTTCGGCCTCGTCGTCCAGATCGAGCCAGTACAGCCCAGTGGTGTGCACTTCGGGGTCGACGCCGGTGCTGGCGAACAAGCGCTCGCCCAGCTGTGGATAAAAGTCTTGCGACCAGTGCGCCAGGGCGGTCACCGCCGGGCTGTAGCGCCATGGGTACAACGGCGAAACAATGCCACCGCCAGCCCAGGACGACTCGCGGCCAACCTCGCCCTGATCACACACCACCACCTGGCCGACCTTTGCCGCCAGGTTGAACGCCGTCAGCAGGCCAATCACCCCGCCGCCGACCACCACTACTTGCTTGTTCATCTGTCGATCCAACACCTGAAGTAAAACCGCGATGCACCGGGCATCATTCAACCTTCAGCTTCCCCAGCAGTGCTCGCTGCCACCAACGGCACCGGGGTTGCTGCGCGCGCCAGCCTGGTCGAGCTGGAAATCGCCACAGCCATCCTGTGCCATCAGCCCATTCGGCAGCCGCCGGGCGTGCAGCGTGAAGGTGTCGCTGCCGCGCTGGGCCTGCAGGCTGTAGTAGCGGGTACCGTCGGGCAAGGCCGGGTCGCCCTCGGCATACTCGCCGGTGCGCACGCGGTGGCGCTCCAGACGCAGGGCGGCATCATGCAGCAGGCCAACCACTTCGCTGCGCGCGGCTCGCCGAAGCTGGTCGCTGTAACTGGGGTAGGCAATGGCTGCCAGAATGCCGGTCACGGCCAGCACAATCAACAACTCGATCAGGCTCAAGCCTTGCTGCATGTCAGTCTCCTCTGAGTCTTTGTCGCCAGGCCATGCGTTGCATCTTGTCGTCGGCCACGGCGTAGACGGCTTCCAGTACCTGTCGTGACTGGGTTTGTTTGCTCACGGCGGTTATCCGAAACAGGGTGGCCTGCGCGCGCTTACTCGGGCCAAGATTCTGCAGGTGGAAATAGCCCTCTTGCGTGCTGTGCCACTGCCCGGCCAGGTCGTGCGGTCGAGCTGGCGGCATGCACGCGGAACACGGATCAGGAGGTGCACGCTTGATCTCGGCCTCCCCTGCTTGCAAGGTGGCCTCCGCTTCTTCGAGCGCCAGCAGACCATCGCGCAGGTGACCGGCCATTCGCGTTTCCACCAAGGCATCACTCAGGGCTGAGGCCGCCAGCAAGCCGAGCAGCAGGCTCAGTACCAACGCCAACAGCAGCACGACACCGCGTTGACGCTTCATGGCCCCGGCACCGAGTTGCGCAGCGCCACGCTAAGCTCATGGCGCTGTTCGAGTTTGAGCGTGGGCTCGTACAACGTGAGCGCGATATCCACTCTCACTCCTTCGGGTGTTTGCACACGTTCGAAGCGCGCCTCTCGTACATTCTCGACCAGCGGCTGAAAGCTTCTTCCTCGCTTGAACTTCAGTTGGTTGCCCTGGAGCTGGTAGACGTATCTGCTGATAGGAAACGCCAGTGGATAGCCCTCTTTGGGATCCACATCCACGCTCACTTTCTCGATGCAGTCTGTGTGCAAGAGCCAGTCAGACTTGCCAGCCTGTCCGGGCAACTCCGCTACAACCAGGCTGAGGGTAGTGGAATCAACTTCCAATGGTCGGGCGAAAGCCAACTGTGAGCCCGGGGCGTTGAAGTCGCCTGGACCGAGCTGAAGACAGCCAAACATCCCCGTCATGCGGATGTCCTGCGCCATACGCAGTAATGCCTGACGTGCTTCATCCTGCATACGCACTGCCGTGCTTTGCAGGCGCCAAGCCTGGTGTGCGGAGGTAAAGAGCTGGCTGGCCGCCGCCAGCAGCAGCAACCCGATGGCCAGTGCCATCACAACTTCAAGCAAACCGAACCCAATCTGGCGGCGCCTCATCGCCGCCTCCGCTCAAGCTCGCTATGCGCCGCCATCGCCGCCTGCCCATCACGGCGTGCGCTTTCCGTCGCCTGCAATGCCTGCAACTGCATCGCTGCGGTTGCGAACATGCCCACGGCCACAACCGCGACAGCCAACAGCACTTCCAGGAGCGTCATGCCCCGTTGCCTTACGTGCATCCTTGCACCTCCCGTGACTTTTCCTGCAATAGCCTTGGAACCGGCCGACTAGAACGCTTGGCCAGCGAACGTGAAGCTATAGCCAAGCACTTCCAGGGAGGAATGCACGGTGAGGCAACGCGGCGTAACACTGATTCAAATGTTGTCGGCCTTGGCGGTGGCTGTCTTGCTGACACAGCTGGGTATTCCGGCCTACGCCAGGATGAGTGACGACCTACACCGGGCGGCAGCGGCCCGAGATCTGGCCCAGGCACTGCGCAGTGCGCGCAGCCATGCCGTGCTGCAGGGCCAACCGGTAGTTGTAGTGGCGCTGGACGGTAATTGGGGGAATGGCTGGCGTGCAGTGTTAGAGCACAATCAGCAAGTGCTGCGTGAACATCGGCTTTCTCGACCCATGTACATCGCAGCGAATACGGGGGGGCAGGTGAAATTCAGTGCACAGGGTGTGCCGATGCAGCCAAACAACGCTCAGCTGAGTGGCCGGCTTGTAGTCTGCGAAAAAACCAACAGCCCTTATCATGTGGTTCTGGCAAGCACTGGCAGAGTAGCCTTGCGCACAGGCGAACCGAATCATCCGCTGTGCGCAAGGCCCTGATCAGATCAGCGACCGAACCCGCAGCTCTTTAGGCATCGAGAAGGTGATGTTCTCCTCCCGCCCATCCAGCTCTTCAGCGCCCGTGGCGCCCCAAGCCTTGAGTTGCTCGATCACGCCACGCACCAGCACTTCGGGGGCCGAAGCACCGGCAGTGATGCCGATACGCGCGGCCTGGTCGAACCAGCCGCGTTGCAGGTCCTCGGCACCATCAATCAGGTAAGCCGGAGTGCCCATGCGCTCGGCCAGCTCGCGCAGGCGGTTGGAGTTGGAGCTGTTCGGGCTGCCGACCACCAGCACCACGTCACTCTCGCCTGCCAGTTGCTTGACGGCGTCCTGGCGGTTTTGGGTGGCGTAGCAGATGTCGTCCTTGCGCGGGCCACCGATGTTCGGAAAGCGTGCACGCAGGGCGTCGATGACGCGACTGGTGTCGTCCATCGACAGCGTGGTCTGGGTGACGAAGGCCAGGTGGTCCGGGTCGCGCACCTGCAGGTTGGCAACATCTTCCTCGTCCTCGACAAGGTAGATGGCGCCACCGTTGCTGGCGTCGTACTGGCCCATGGTGCCTTCGACTTCCGGGTGCCCTTCGTGGCCGATGAGAATGCACTCACGGCCATCGCGGCTGTACTTGGCCACTTCGATGTGCACCTTGGTCACCAGCGGGCAGGTGGCATCGAACACTTTCAGGCCACGGCCAGCTGCTTCCTGGCGCACGGCCTGGGAAACACCGTGGGCACTGAAGATGACGATGACATCGTCCGGCACCTGGTCCAGCTCTTCGACAAAGATGGCGCCACGGTTGCGCAGGTCTTCCACCACGAACTTGTTGTGCACCACTTCGTGGCGCACATAGATCGGCGGGCCGAAGACTTCCAGCGCGCGGTTGACGATCTCGATCGCCCGGTCGACCCCCGCGCAAAAGCCGCGAGGGTTGGCGAGTTTGATTTGCATGCTCGGCTCCAGGCTTACAGGGCCTTCACCTCGAGGATCTCCACCTCGAAGGTCAGGGTCTTGCCAGCCAGTGGGTGATTGAAGTCGATGGTCACCTGGTCGTCATCGAACGCTTTGACCACACCTGGCAGCTCGGTGTTGGCGGCGTCGTTGAAGATGATCAGCAGGCCTTCGGACAGCTCCATGCCTTCGAAGTTGGAGCGCGGCATAACCTGCACGTTCTGCGGGTTAGGCTGGCCGAAAGCGTTCTCCGGGGCCACTACCACAGTGCGCTTGTCACCGGCCTTGAAGCCGAACAGGGCGCTTTCAAAGCCCGGCAGCAGGTTGCCATCGCCAACCTTGAAGGTGGCCGGGGCTTTGTCGAACGTGCTGTCGACGGTGTCGCCGTTTTCCAGGTGCAGCGCGAAGTGCAAGGTGACTTCGGTGTTCTGGCCGATACGGGTGTCAGTCATGGACCGGATCCTCGGACTTCTTGCTCTTGAACATATCCAGCGCCAGCATCACCGCACCAACGGTGATGGCGCTGTCGGCCACGTTGAAGGCCGGGAAGTAGTGGCGGTTCTGCCAGTGCACCAGGATGAAGTCGACCACATGGCCCAGCACGATGCGATCGTACAGGTTGCCGATGGCGCCACCCAGCACCAGCGCCAGTGCCACGGCCAGCCAGGTCTCGTTGCGCCCCAGGCGCTTGAGCCATACCACCAGCACGGCACTGACCACCACGGCGATCAGGGCGAACAGCCAGCGCTGCCAGCCAGCGCCATCAGCGAGAAAGCTGAACGCGGCACCGGTGTTGTAGGCCAACGTCCAGCTGAAGTAGTCAGGGATGACCACAATCTGCTGGTACATGGTCAGGGCGTTGTTGAAGTACAGCTTGGTGGCCTGGTCGAGGACCAGGACCAGCAAGCTCAGCCAAAGCCATGCAAGGCGCCCGAAGCGCCCCGCTGCAGGGTTAGGCATAGTGGCGCACCTCACCCGAACCGCTCAGGTTGTCGACGCAACGGCTGCAGATTTCCGGGTGCTCCGGGTGGCTGCCAACGTCGGCGCGGAAGTGCCAGCAACGGCCGCACTTGGCGTGGCCGGACTTGACCACCTTCAGCTTGAGGCCTTCGACTTCGGTGGCCACGGCTTCGGCCGGCGCCTGAGCGAACGGCACCACGCTGGCGGCCGAGGTGATCAGCACGAAGCGCAGTTCGTCGCCCAGCTTGCCCAGGTCGGCGCTCAGGCCTTCGTCGGCGTACAGGGTCACTTCGGCCTGCAGGTTGCCACCGATCACCTTGGCGGTACGCTGGTTCTCCAGCTCTTTGTTCACCGAGGCCTTCACCGCCATCACGCGGTCCCAGTAGGCGCGGTCCAGCTCGGTGCCTTCCGGCAGCTCGCTCAGGCCCTGGTACCAGCCGTTGAGCATTACCGACTCGTTGCGCTCGCCCGGCAGGTACTGCCAGATTTCGTCGGCGGTGAACGCCAGGATTGGCGCGATCCAGCGCACCAGCGCCTCGCTGATGTGGTACAGCGCGGTCTGGCAGGAGCGGCGGGCGACACTGTTGGCACCAGTGGTGTACTGGCGGTCCTTGATGATGTCGAGGTAGAAGCCGCCCAGTTCCTGTACGCAGAAGTTGTGCACCTTGGAGTAGACGTTCCAGAAACGGTACTCGCTGTAGTGCTCTTCCAGCTCGCGCTGCAGCAGCAGGGTGCGGTCCACGGCCCAGCGGTCCAGTGCCAGCATGTCCTCCGGGGCCAGCAGGTCGCGGGCCGGGTCGAAGCCGGACAGGTTGGACAGCAAGAAGCGCGCGGTATTGCGAATACGGCGATAGGCGTCGGCGCTGCGCTGCAGGATCTGCTCGGAAACCGCCATTTCACCGGAGTAGTCGGTGGCCGAAACCCACAGGCGCAGGATGTCGGCACCCAAGGTGTTGTTGACCTTCTCCGGTTCGATGGTGTTGCCCAGCGATTTGGACATCTTGCGGCCGTTTTCGTCCACGGTGAAGCCATGGGTCAGCAGCTCGCGGTATGGCGCGTGGTTGTCGATGGCGCAACCGGTCAGCAACGACGAGTGGAACCAGCCACGGTGCTGGTCAGAGCCTTCCAGGTACAGGTCGGCGACCGGGCCGGTGGTGTGGCCGATGTCGTGCGAGCCACGCAGCACGTGCCAATGGGTGGTACCCGAGTCGAACCACACGTCGAGGGTGTCGGTGATCTTGTCGTACTGGTCGGCTTCAACGCCCAGCAGCTCGGCGGCGTCCAGCTTGAACCAAGCCTCGATGCCCTCCTGCTCGACGCGTTTGGCCACTTGCTCCATCAGCTCGACAGTGCGCGGGTGCAGTTCGCCGGTCTGCTTGTGCAGGAAGAACGGGATTGGCACGCCCCAGTTGCGCTGACGCGAAATGCACCAGTCCGGGCGGTTGGCGATCATCGAATGCAAGCGCGCCTGGCCCCAGGCCGGCACGAACTTGGTGTCTTCGATGGCTTTCAGCGCGCGCTCACGCAGCGGCTCGCCGGTGGTTGGCTGCTTGTCCATGCCCACGAACCACTGCGCAGTAGCACGGTAGATCAGCGGGGTCTTGTGGCGCCAGCAGTGCATGTAGCTGTGGCTGATGGTTTCGGTGTGCATCAGCGCACCGACTTCGCTCAGCTTCTCGACGATGGCCGGGTTGGCCTTCCAGATGAACTGGCCGCCGAAGAATGGCAGCGACTCGACATATACACCGTTGCTCTGCACCGGGGTGAGGATGTCGTCGTTGACCATGCCGTAGCGCTTGCAGGTAACGAAGTCGTCTTCACCGTAGGCAGGTGCCGAATGCACCACGCCGGTACCCGCGCCCAGCTCGACGTAGTCGGCCAGGTAGATTGGCGACAGGCGATCATAGAACGGGTGACGGAAGTTGATCAGCTCCAGCGCCGAACCTTGGGCGGTGGCAATGATCGAGCCTTCCAGGTTGTAGCGCTTGAGGCACGACTCGACCAGCTCTTCAGCCAGTACCAGCAGGCGCTCGCCGGTGTCGACCAGGGCGTACTTGAACTCCGGGTGGATGTTCAGCGCCTGGTTGGCCGGGATGGTCCACGGGGTGGTGGTCCAGATCACGATGGCGGCCGGTTTGGCCAGCGACGCCAGGCCGAAAGCAGCGGCCAGCTTGGTTTCATCGGCAACCGGGAAGGCCACGTCGATGGTCTGGGATTTCTTGTCGGCGTACTCGACTTCCGCTTCAGCCAGGGCCGAACCGCAATCGAAGCACCAGTTCACAGGCTTGAGGCCCTTGAACACGAAGCCTTGCTTGACCATCTCGGCCAGGGCGCGGATTTCACCGGCCTCGTTGGCGAAGTTCATGGTCTTGTACGGGTTGTCCCAGTCACCCAGCACGCCCAGGCGAATGAACTCGGTCTTCTGCCCTTCGATCTGCTCGGCGGCGTATTCGCGGCACAGCTCGCGGGTGCGGTCGGCGGACAGGTGCTTGCCGTGGGTAACCTCGACCTTGTGCTCGATCGGCAGGCCATGGCAGTCCCAGCCCGGTACATACGGCGCATCGAAGCCGGCCAGGGTCTTGGAGCGGACGATCATGTCCTTGAGGATCTTGTTCAGCGCATGACCGATGTGAATCTTGCCGTTGGCATAGGGCGGGCCGTCGTGCAGGACGAACTTGGGACGATCCTTGCCAATTTCGCGCAGCTTCTGGTACAGGCCAATGCTGTCCCAGCGCTGCAGGATCTGCGGTTCGCGCTGAGGCAGGCCGGCCTTCATGGGGAAGGCGGTGTCCGGAAGGTTAAGCGTGGCTTTGTAGTCGGTCATTTCAGGCTCTTCGTTAGCGGTTGAGCGTGCCAATGTGCACGTGCGGCGGCGATATCCGCATCGATCGCCGACTTCAGCGCCTCCAGGGAGGCGAATCGCTGCTCTTCACGCAGCTTGTGGTGGAACTCCACCGTCAGGCGCCGGCCATACAGGTCACCGGCATAATCCAGTAGATGAATTTCCAGGTGCGGGCGCCCATCACCGGCAACGGTGGGACGCACGCCAATATTGCCGACACCCGGCCAGGCCTTGCCGTCGATTTCGATGCTGGCCAGGTAGACCCCGGACAGCGGCACGCGGCGGCGCTTGAGCTGGATATTGGCGGTAGGTGTGCCGAGCTGGCGGGCCAGCTTCTGGCCATGCAGTACGCGGCCAGTGATGCTGTACGGGCGACCCAGCAGGTGCTCGGCCAGTTCGAAGTTGCCCTCGGACAGGGCCTTGCGCACTTCGGTGCTGCTGACCCGCAGGCCGTCCTGGATTACCGTGTTGGCGGCCTCGACGGTAAAGCCGTACTGCTTGCCGGCCTCGATCAGGAAGGCGAAATCGCCAGCACGGTCGCAGCCAAAGCGGAAGTCATCGCCCACTTCGAGATGACGCACACCCAAGCCGTCGACCAGGATGGCCTTGACGAAGGCATCGGCGCTGAGCTTGCTCAGGCGCTGATTGAACGCCAGGCACAAAACCCGGTCAATGCCCTCGGCGGCCAGCAGCTCGACCTTGTCGCGCAGGCGGGCCAGGCGCGCCGGCGCGGTTTCAGGGGCGAAGTACTCGCGTGGTTGCGGTTCGAAGATCACCACGCAGGTCGGCAGGCCCAAGGCCTGGCCGCGCTCGCGCAGACGCGCCAGGATTGCCTGGTGGCCGCGGTGAACCCCGTCGAAGTTGCCAATGGTGGCGACACAGCCCCGGTGCTCGGGGCGCAGGTTGTGAAGACCTCGAACCAGCTGCATAACGCGCTTCTTGCTCATAAAGTGGCCGATTATAACCACACCCGGGCGCTGGTGACAGGCAGCAGCGCCCAAGGGCGGCGTGGAATGCGAAAAACCGACGTTTGACCCGCCCCAAGCCTTAGTGCAAGGCCTTGCGGGCGAAATGCCGAGGCCGGAAGCCGCACAGGTACAGGCAGCCGAAATACGTCACGACGCCCGCCAGGATCAACGCCCCCAGGCGCAGGAAGCGCTCGAGCATGATGCCCTGCTCCCAGGCCGGCATATAGTGCATGCCCGCCAACAGTACCGCCGACATGAGTGCCACTGCCAAAACAAGCTTGAGCAGGAACATTGCCCAGCCTGGCTGAGGTTCGAACAACTGCTGACTGCGCAGCTTCCAGAACAGCAAGCCGGCATTCAGGCAGGCACCGAGGCTGATCGCCAATGCCAGGCCGGCATGTGCGAGCGGCCCGACCAGGGCAAGGTTGAACAGCTGAGTGCAAACCAGCGTGAAGATCGCGATTTTCACCGGCGTGCGGATATTCTGCTGCGCATAGAAGCCGGGTGCCAGTACCTTGACCAGAATGATCGCCAGCAAGCCCACGGAATAGGCCATCAGCGCCCGCTGGGTCATGGCCGCATCGAACGCACTGAATTTGCCGTATTGAAACAACGCAACGGTCAGTGGCTCGGCAAGAATGGCCAGCGCCAGGGTGCAGGGCAGCACCAGCAGGAAGCACAGGCGCAGGCCCCAGTCGAGAATCCGCGAGTACTCCTCGCGGTCCTTGTTGGCGTAGGTCTTGGCCAGGGTCGGCAGCAGGATCGTGCCCAATGCCACGCCCAGCACACCCGAAGGCAACTCCATGAGGCGGTCGGCGTAGTACATCCACGACACCGACCCGGCCACCAGGAAGGAAGCGAAGATGGTGTTGATGATCAACGAGATCTGGCTCACCGACACCCCGAGAATCGCCGGCAGCATCTGCTTCAGTACCCGCCACACACCGGCGTCCTTTAAGTTCAGGCGCGGCAGCACGAGCATGCCGATCTTCTTCAGTGCCGGCAGCTGGTACAGCAACTGCGCCAGGCCACCGGCCAGCACGCCCCAGGCCAAGGCCATGATCGGCGGGTCGAAGTACGGTGTCAGCAGCACGGCGAAGGCGATCATCGCCACGTTCAGCAAGGTCGGGGTGAAGGCCGGTACCGAGAAACGGTTCCAGGTATTGAGGATCGCACCGGCCAGGGAAGACAGCGAGATCAGCAATATATAAGGAAAGGTCACTCGCAACAGGGCGGTGGTCAGCTCGTATTTTTCGGCGCTGTCAACAAAACCCGGGGCCGTCGCCCACACCACCCAGGGCGCCGCCAGGATACCGATGGCGGTCACCAGGGCCAGGACCAGGGTCAGCAGGCCGCTGACGTAGGCAATGAAGGTGCGTGTCGCCTCCTCGCCCTGCTGGGTCTTGTATTCGGCCAGGATCGGCACGAAGGCCTGGGAGAATGCACCTTCAGCGAAGATCCGCCGCAACAGGTTGGGCAACTTGAACGCGATGAAGAAGGCGTCGGTGGCGACACCGGCACCGAAGATGCGCGCCAGGATGGTGTCGCGGACGAAGCCCAGCACCCGCGAAATCATGGTGATCGAGCTTACTGCAGCCAGGGATTTGAGCAGGTTCATCGAAAAGATTCACGCCAATGACAGAGGACGCTGCCAGACAGCGTCCGAATGTGCGATACTCCCGCGCCTTCGCAGGGGAGCCAAAAATTCCCGAGTGTACAGGTCGCGCAGCAGAAAGGAATCTTTCCCGCTTGTTGGCGCACCGCTCGGCGGAACCTTGCAGGTGGCCTTGACAATCGATCTACTGATCGGCATGATTCGCGGCCTATTTTGTTTGCTATTTACCTAAAGTCTTTCGAGGAGCTCGACGGTGGCCAACACACCTTCCGCCAAGAAACGTGCAAAACAGGCTGAGAAGCGTCGCAGCCACAACGCCAGCCTGCGTTCCATGGTCCGCACCTACATCAAGAATGTAGTTAAAGCCATTGACGCAAAAGACGCCGAAAAAGCGCAAGCCGCTTACGTTCTGGCTGTACCTGTAATCGACCGTATGGCCGACAAAGGTATCATCCACAAGAACAAGGCTGCTCGTCACAAAGGCCGTCTGAATGGCCACATCAAGGCGCTGAAAGAAGCTGCAGCTGCCTAAGCGACGCGCTAGTCGAAAAACCGACCCTAGGGTCGGTTTTTTGTTGCCTGCAATTTATTGGAATCCTTCGGTCCCAATATTTATGGTCAATTGACACAATTCATCATCAATTGACACCTGCAGGAGCGGGCAAACCCGCCCCTGCAGACACTCTTACTTGGCGATTTGGATCTTCGGCGCCCACTGCATCCATTCATCCTCCGCCTTGTCGAACAAGGCGAATGTCTGCTGCGGTCGTGCTGGGTTGCCCATCTGCTCGCCATCTGGCGTTGCAAAAGCGATACCGCCATCGATCAGGGTCTGCACCGACTCGGTGCGCACCGTAGCGCCCTTGAACAGCCCCCAATCGAAACCGAAGCCACTGCTGTTCCAGAAACGGCTACCGCTGCGTACCAAGGCGGCATAGCGCGGCTCGATGAGGATATGGATCAGCACACGGTCAGCGCTCTGGCCCAGCTCGAAGCCTGTCACCTTGCCCACCGCAACCTCACGGTAGGTCACCGGCACACCCGGTTTGATCGAGCCACGGCGTGGCGCACTGAGTGTCAACGGCAGACCGACCTCTGGCCCCGCCACCTGTGGAGCATCGGCCAAGGCAATGAAATCACGCTGCGGACCACGGTCCTTGGCTGCCGGCTGCACTTCCAGGTACTGGCCGCCAATCAGGGTGTCGAGGTTCTCGGTGCGCACCAGGCCTAATGCTGGCTTGACCACCCAGAACTGCGTACCGGCGCGGGCGATACGGTCCGCCGCTTCGGTAATGCGCGCCCGCAGCAGCACGGCCTGCAAGTCATCGGTGAGGTCGACGCTTTCGATACTGCCCACATCCAGGCCACGGAAGCGGATCGCCGTACCCGGCTTCAGGCCATCTGCACGGTCGACACGGATGGTGATCAACGTGCCGGCACGGTTTACCGCTTCTTGGCTGTCATGCAGGCGGAAGCGCGGAATGTGCCGTTTCAGCGCCACATCGGGCCGCGGCGTGTCGAAGGCGATACCACCGGCCATCAATGTTTGCAGTGATTCACTCTTGATCTTGATGCCAGAAAGGCCGCCGGTCAGGGTGATACCACTGACGTTCCAGAAGCGCGACGAACCATTGACCAGTTTTTCGTACTCCTTCTCGATATGTACACCGATCAGGATGCGGTTGCTGTTGCGAGCGAACTGGTAGCTTTGGACGCTACCCACCTTCACCTGGCGGTACATAACCGGGCTGCCGACTTCCAGCGAACCCAAGGTGTCGGCGAACAACACCATGTGCAGGCCCGGCGCCTTGAGATCGAGTGGCGGCGCCTTGGCACGGGCCTCGAACTCACGCTCTGGCCGTGCGCCCTTCTCACCGGGGCGAATGGCGATGTAGTTACCTTTGACCAGCGCTTCCAGGCCAGTGATACCCGCCAGGGAAATCGACGGTTTGACTACCCAGAACTGAGTCCCGTCCACCAGGTAGTCTTCGGTCAGCGGGTCCAGTGTCAACTCGGCCGACGCGCTGGACAGGTTGTCTTCCATCTTCAGGGCCTTCAGCGAGCCCACCTGAATACCCTTGTACATAACCGGCGTGCGACCCGCCTGCAGGCCTTCATAATCGCTCAGTTTCACTTTGACCCGAATACCGGCCTGGGCTGCATCAAAGTCCTCATACAGGCGGAATGGCAGGCTCGGGTCGGTAGGCGGGCTGTCCTTGCGGTATTCCGGCGTGGCGAAGGCGATACCACCAGCCACGATGCTCGACAGCGACTCGCTGCGCACCTTCACACCTGACAGCGAAGCATCGATGCTGACGCCGCTGGCATTCCAGAAACGCGTGTGCTTACGCACCAGGCTGGCGTAGGCGGGCTCGATGAAGACTTTGACCTCGACGGTGCTCTGGTCCTCGGACAGTCGGTAGCTTTTCACCCGACCCACCTGAATCTGCTTGTAGAACACCGGGCTGTCACGGTTGAGCGAACCCAACCTGTCGGCCTTGAGGGTCAGATGCAGGCCAGGTTCCGTATCCGAGAGCGGCGGTGCCACCTTCAACGCGGTAAAGCGCTTGGTACGCTCCCCCTCGCCCGGACTGACGGCGATGTAGTTACCCGACACCAGTGTCTCAAGGCCGGTAATACCCGCCAGGCTGACACTGGGCTTAACCAGCCAGAAGCGTGTGCCCTTGGTCAGGTGAGGCTCCGCAGCCTTGTTCATCTCGATGGTGGCGATCACCCCCTGGTTGTCACCCTCGGCATCGAGCACCAGGTTCTTCACCTTGCCTACCGGCATGCCCTTGTAGATGACTTCGGTCTTGTTGGCGACGATACCTTCACCCGACTCGAAGCGGACTTCAATTTCTACGCCGGCCGAGCTGTAGGCCTGCCACGCGAGCCAGCCACCGATCATCAAGGCGATCAAAGGCAAGATCCAGATGGCCGACCAGTTAGAGGCTGGGCGGGTTTTAGCCGTTGGCAGGTCACTCATGGTCGTCATCCGACTCCGTGTTATCCCAAATCAGTCGGGGATCGAAAGTTAAAGCGGCAAGCATTGTCAGGATCACCACAGTTGCGAAGGCGACAGCGCCCAGATTGGCTTCGACACTGGCTATTCGGCCGAAATTCACCACGGCCACCAGGATGGCGATGACGAAGATATCGAGCATGGACCAGCGCCCAATGAATTCGATGAAGCGGTACATTAATATCCGTTGCCGCGCCGAAAGCGGCTGGTGACGCTGAACGGAGTACAGCAGCAGGCCAATGCCCACCAGCTTGAACGTGGGCACCAGGATACTGGCGATGAACACCACCGCAGCAATGGGCACCATGCCGTGCTTGAGCAGGGTAATGACGCCGGACATGATCGTGTCGGGGCTGCCCTGGCCGAGTGTACTCACAGTCATGATCGGCAGCAGGTTGGCCGGGATGTACAAGATCGACGCGGCAATCAGCAGCGCCCAGGTACGCACGATACTGTTTGGGCGGCGAGCATGGACAATGGCGCCGCAGCGTGTACAGGTCTGCGACGTGCTGTCTTGCACTTGCTTGTTCAGTTCATGACATTCATTGCAGACAAGAATGCCTGCATCAATCGCCCGCATGCAGGTCCTCCCCCGAAAGTGCACTCCAAATCTGGTGCGGTGACATCACCACCTCAAGCCATACCTGGATCAACAACAGGCTGATGAAACAGAACAGCCCCAGGCCCACGGTCAACTCGGCCAGGTCCACCAGCTTGACGATAGCCACCAACACCCCCATGAAATAGACCTCGAGCATGCCCCAGTCACGCAGGTGGTGATAGATGCGGTAGAACAACAGGCCGAAGTTACGCCCCATGTTCAAGCGGATACTCAGCAGTACCGCCAGTTGGCAGAGCAGTTTTGCCAAGGGGATGGCCATGCTGCACAGGAAGACGACTACCGCTACACCACGCATCTGCGAATTGTACAGGCCCAGTACGCCGCTCCAGACAGTATCGTCCGAGGTCTGGCCAAGCAGGTGCAACTGCATGATCGGTAGAAAATTGGCAGGCACGAACAGCAACAGCGCGGTCAGTACCAACGCCAGGCTACGGTTGACCACGTTGTGCCGATGAGCATAAAGCTCGTAACCGCAACGTGGGCATTGGGCTTTCTCACCGTGCTGGAGCACGGGCTTGCGCAGCAGCAGGTCGCATTCGTGGCAGGCGACAAGCTCGTCCAACGGCAATTGGGCCAAGGTTTCAGGTTCGACAGAGTTGGGCATATAGCGCTTCTGAATAGGTGCGTGGAGCTATTCTAGTGTTCTGGCTCGAATTGTGGGAGCTGACCTTGGCCTAGAGGGGGGTGGGGTAATCCCTATGAGACGTGGCTTTTCAGGCTACAAAGACAAAACCCCTACCTGCATGTGCAGATAGGGGTTTTGCGAAATGAATCTTGACGATGACCTACTCTCACATGGGGAAACCCCACACTACCATCGGCGATGCATCGTTTCACTGCTGAGTTCGGGATGGGATCAGGTGGTTCCAATGCTCTATGGTCGTCAAGAAATTCTGTAGCCAGAATGTCCAGATGGACAGCCCAGCGAATTCGGATATGTGATTGTGTGGTTCGTTGCGAACTTTCGGTTCGTATCATCTTCACCACCGCAATTTGGCTGACGCGCAAATTGCTTGGGTGTTATATGGTCAAGCCTCACGGGCAATTAGTATTGGTTAGCTCAACGCCTCACAGCGCTTACACACCCAACCTATCAACGTCGTAGTCTTCGACGGCCCTTTAGGGGATTCAAGATCCCAGTGAGATCTCATCTTGAGGCAAGTTTCCCGCTTAGATGCTTTCAGCGGTTATCTCTTCCGAACATAGCTACCCGGCAATGCCACTGGCGTGACAACCGGAACACCAGAGGTTCGTCCACTCCGGTCCTCTCGTACTAGGAGCAGCCCCTCTCAAATCTCAAACGTCCACGGCAGATAGGGACCGAACTGTCTCACGACGTTCTAAACCCAGCTCGCGTACCACTTTAAATGGCGAACAGCCATACCCTTGGGACCGGCTTCAGCCCCAGGATGTGATGAGCCGACATCGAGGTGCCAAACACCGCCGTCGATATGAACTCTTGGGCGGTATCAGCCTGTTATCCCCGGAGTACCTTTTATCCGTTGAGCGATGGCCCTTCCATACAGAACCACCGGATCACTAAGACCTACTTTCGTACCTGCTCGACGTGTGTGTCTCGCAGTCAAGCGCGCTTTTGCCTTTATACTCTACGACCGATTTCCGACCGGTCTGAGCGCACCTTCGTACTCCTCCGTTACTCTTTGGGAGGAGACCGCCCCAGTCAAACTACCCACCATACACTGTCCTCGATCCGGATAACGGACCTGAGTTAGAACCTCAAAGTTGCCAGGGTGGTATTTCAAGGATGGCTCCATGAGAACTGGCGTCCCCACTTCAAAGCCTCCCACCTATCCTACACAAGCAAATTCAAAGTCCAGTGCAAAGCTATAGTAAAGGTTCACGGGGTCTTTCCGTCTAGCCGCGGATACACTGCATCTTCACAGCGATTTCAATTTCACTGAGTCTCGGGTGGAGACAGCGCCGCCATCGTTACGCCATTCGTGCAGGTCGGAACTTACCCGACAAGGAATTTCGCTACCTTAGGACCGTTATAGTTACGGCCGCCGTTTACCGGGGCTTCGATCAAGAGCTTCGCTTGCGCTAACCCCATCAATTAACCTTCCGGCACCGGGCAGGCGTCACACCCTATACGTCCACTTTCGTGTTTGCAGAGTGCTGTGTTTTTAATAAACAGTCGCAGCGGCCTGGTATCTTCGACCGGCATGGGCTTACGGAGCAAGTCCTTAACCCTCGCCGGCGCACCTTCTCCCGAAGTTACGGTGCCATTTTGCCTAGTTCCTTCACCCGAGTTCTCTCAAGCGCCTTGGTATTCTCTACCTAACCACCTGTGTCGGTTTGGGGTACGGTTCCCAGTTATCTGAAGCTTAGGAGCTTTTCTTGGAAGCATGGTATCAACCACTTCGTCGCCTAAAGGCAACTCGTCATCAGCTCTCGGCCTTGAAATCCCGGATTTGCCTAAGATTCCAGCCTACCACCTTAAACCTGGACAACCAACGCCAGGCTGGCCTAACCTTCTCCGTCCCTCCATCGCAATAACTGGAAGTACAGGAATATTAACCTGTTTTCCATCGACTACGCTTTTCAGCCTCGCCTTAGGGACCGACTAACCCTGCGTCGATTAACGTTGCGCAGGAAACCTTGGTCTTTCGGCGTGCGAGTTTTTCACTCGCATTGTCGTTACTCATGTCAGCATTCGCACTTCTGATACCTCCAGCAAGCTTCTCAACTCACCTTCACAGGCTTACAGAACGCTCCTCTACCGCATCACCAAAAGGTGATACCCGTAGCTTCGGTGCATGGTTTGAGCCCCGTTACATCTTCCGCGCAGGCCGACTCGACTAGTGAGCTATTACGCTTTCTTTAAAGGGTGGCTGCTTCTAAGCCAACCTCCTAGCTGTCTAAGCCTTCCCACATCGTTTCCCACTTAACCATGACTTTGGGACCTTAGCTGACGGTCTGGGTTGTTTCCCTTTTCACGACGGACGTTAGCACCCGCCGTGTGTCTCCCATGCTCGGCACTTGTAGGTATTCGGAGTTTGCATCGGTTTGGTAAGTCGGGATGACCCCCTAGCCGAAACAGTGCTCTACCCCCTACAGTGATACATGAGGCGCTACCTAAATAGCTTTCGAGGAGAACCAGCTATCTCCGAGCTTGATTAGCCTTTCACTCCGATCCACAGGTCATCCGCTAACTTTTCAACGGTAGTCGGTTCGGTCCTCCAGTCAGTGTTACCTAACCTTCAACCTGCCCATGGATAGATCGCCCGGTTTCGGGTCTATACCCAGCGACTAAACGCCCTATTAAGACTCGCTTTCGCTACGCCTCCCCTATTCGGTTAAGCTCGCCACTGAATATAAGTCGCTGACCCATTATACAAAAGGTACGCAGTCACCTAACAAAGTAGGCTCCCACTGCTTGTACGCATACGGTTTCAGGTTCTATTTCACTCCCCTCTCCGGGGTTCTTTTCGCCTTTCCCTCACGGTACTGGTTCACTATCGGTCAGTCAGTAGTATTTAGCCTTGGAGGATGGTCCCCCCATATTCAGACAAAGTTTCTCGTGCTCCGTCCTACTCGATTTCATTGATAAGAGATTTTCGTGTACGGGGCTATCACCCACTATGGCCGCACTTTCCAGAGCGTTCCACTAATCTCAAACCAACTTAAGGGCTGGTCCCCGTTCGCTCGCCACTACTAAGGGAATCTCGGTTGATTTCTTTTCCTCAGGGTACTTAGATGTTTCAGTTCCCCTGGTTCGCCTCTTGCACCTATGTATTCAGTACAAGATAACCAGCTTATGCTGGCTGGGTTCCCCCATTCAGAGATCTCTGGATCACAGTCTGTTTGCCGACTCCCCAAAGCTTATCGCAGGCTACCACGTCTTTCATCGCCTCTGACTGCCAAGGCATCCACCGTATGCGCTTCTTCACTTGACCATATAACCCCAAGCAATCTGGTTATACTGTGAAGACGACATTCGCCGAAAATTCGCACGTCGCTCTTTCGAGCAGAACTCACAAATTTTACCTTAGCCTGATTAACCAGCAGTGAAACTGGCCATCAGTCTATTTCTATCACATATCCGAATTTTTAAAGAACGATCTGACAAAAGTCAGAAATCAACATTC
>NZ_QJRC01000067.1 GCF_013393325.1 Pseudomonas hunanensis | reverse complement strand
GCGAAGCGCAGACCGTCTTCCATTGCGATGGTCTTGATCAGGGTAACAGTCATCTGAATGTTGTCACCTGGCATTACCATTTCAACGCCTTCCGGCAGTTCGCAGTTACCGGTCACGTCAGTGGTACGGAAGTAGAACTGAGGACGGTAGCCTTTGAAGAACGGAGTGTGACGACCGCCTTCTTCCTTCGACAGAACGTAGACTTCTGCGGTGAACTTGGTGTGCGGCTTGACCGAACCTGGCTTGACCAGAACCTGGCCACGCTCAACGTCGTCACGCTTGGTACCACGCAGCAGAACGCCGCAGTTCTCGCCAGCACGACCTTCGTCCAGCAGCTTGCGGAACATCTCAACACCGGTGCAGGTGGTGGTGGTGGTGTCACGCAGACCAACGATTTCCAGCGGATCCTGAACGCGGACGATACCACGCTCGATACGACCGGTAACAACGGTACCACGACCCGAGATCGAGAATACGTCTTCGATCGGCATCAGGAACGGCTGGTCGATGGCACGAACTGGCTCAGGAATGTAGCTGTCCAGAGTCTCTACCAGCTTCTTAACAGCGGTAGTGCCCATTTCGTTGTCGTCTTTGCCTTCCAGGGCCATACGAGCGGAACCGATGATGATCGGAGTGTCGTCACCTGGGAAGTCGTAGGTGGACAGCAGGTCGCGAACTTCCATCTCGACCAGTTCCAGCAGCTCAGCGTCGTCTACCAGGTCAGCCTTGTTCAGGAAGACCACGATGTACGGAACGCCAACCTGACGGGACAGCAGGATGTGCTCACGGGTTTGTGGCATCGGACCATCGGCGGCCGAGCAAACCAGGATCGCGCCGTCCATCTGGGCAGCACCGGTGATCATGTTCTTCACGTAGTCAGCGTGACCTGGGCAGTCAACGTGAGCGTAGTGACGAATGGTCGAGTTGTACTCAACGTGAGCGGTGTTGATGGTGATACCGCGCGCTTTTTCTTCCGGAGCCGAGTCGATCTTGTCGAACTCAACGATTGCCGAACCGAAAACTTCGGAGCAAACGCGAGTCAGAGCTGCGGTCAGAGTGGTCTTACCGTGGTCAACGTGGCCGATAGTGCCGACGTTAACGTGGGGAAGGGAACGATCAAACTTTTCCTTAGCCATCGATACAATCCTCCGCAGAAGAAATAGTCTTGCGCTGATAAAACAAAGGCAGATATTTTCATATCTGCCTTGTTTATATGGAGCTCTTGAGCGGACTTGAACCGCTGACCTCACCCTTACCAAGGGTGTGCTCTACCAACTGAGCTACAAGAGCGAAACACTTTGTGCAAAACCCAGCAAACTTGGAGCGGGTAGCGGGAATCGAACCCGCATCATCAGCTTGGAAGGCTGAGGTTCTACCACTAAACTATACCCGCGGAGCTTGCGGCTCTCGCTAAAACTGGTGGAGGGAGAAGGATTCGAACCTTCGAAGCTCTCGCAACGGATTTACAGTCCGTCCCCTTTGACCGCTCGGGAATCCCTCCAGATGTGGTCGGCATTCTATTTGTCTGCCGCCCTAGTGTCAAGCGTTTTTTCAAATTTTTTCAATCAAATCTGAAACTTAGCTGCTTTGACACCGCTTCCAGCTCTACCACCTGAGTGGTGTTCCCTGTGAAGCGGGCGCCATTCTATCAAGCTATTCGCCAGTTGCAATACCCTGGCAGAAAATAATTTTATGTTTTAAGTCTTTGAAATCATTGGAAAGAGCCGAGAGTACCGTTTGGTCCAGCAAACGCTCGCTTTCCGGGGCCACCTTGAGCCAACGCCCATCCGCTCCAGGCAACTGCCCCATCACTGGCAGGGTGGCAATATCCAGGCTCAGCAGGCGCTGGCGCAGTGCTTCCAACTGCTCCTGCTGCTCCACTCCCCCCACTACCAGGCATTCATCACGGCGCTTGGCTGGCGCCGACACACCCGTTTCACGTAACAGACGGATTTCTTGCTGATTCCCCTTGTACAGAGACAGTGGGGCGACTTCCTTGACCTTCAGCGGTGCTTCCTGCTGATGCCACACGTAATAGAAGACGTTAAGCACCAGTAACAGCAGAAACAACCAACGCATAGGCACCTCAATCCAATGGGCAGGCCATGGCCAGGCCAACGAAAACCAGGTCCGGTACGACACGCGCCTGCGGTACGGCCTCCCTCACCAGCGGTGCATCGCCGCCAGTAAGGAACACTGTGAATGCCTCCCCCCAAAGCGCGCGTGCCTGCTCGAGCTGGGTGCGGGCAAAGCCCTGAAGCATTAACACGCAACCGCGCTCTACCGCCTCGACGGTGGAGCGACCCGGTGACAAGCTAGTCAGTGCACGCTCAGCGGAAGCATCGTCATAGCGGATACGCCGGGTGTGAGTACGCAACTGGCTGCGCATCAAGGGCATCCCCGGGCAGATGTAGCCGCCCAGGTGCTCGCCGTCCGCAGCAACAAAGTCCGCTTTGGCGGCAGTCCCCAGGTCGATTACCAGGCACGCGCCCCCGGCCAGGTGAAATGCACCCAGCGCAGCCAGCCAACGGTCCATACCCAGGCGCTGATAGTCGTCATAACCGTTGCGCACACCGGCCATGCTCTGTGCCGGATGCGCAACGCGCGCCTGCACGGCAAAAGCCTGGGCAATCAACGCACAAAGCGCATCGGTTTCTTCCTCGCTGCGCACACTGACAATACGACAGCCCGTTAGACGCACGGAAGCCAGCGCCGCCACTGCAGCCAGCAGCGCTTGATCGGAATCGACGATCCCGCCACCTTCAATCACTGCGTCAGCAGCATGAATTACCCGCCACTTGATGAAGCTGTTACCGCAGTCGAGCTCAAGAATCATCACGCAACCTCAAACTGAGCTCACCACCACTGAAGCTCTTTTCAACTCCGTCCACCTCAAGGCGCAAGCCGCCCTGCCCGTCGACGCCAAGAACCACGCCATCAATACGCGTACTGCCGGCAACCAGTGAAACATTGCGCCCTTGCCAAAGGTGCGCCTGCTCCCACTCCTCTTGGAATGCGGCAAACCCATAGCGACGATGACGTGCCAATTCATGCTGCAATTGCTGATTGAGCGACGCTACCAAGTGGTTGCGATCTATTGCCGCACCCACCTCACGTCGCATCGAGGTCCACTCCTGGTCGACCTGGTCGTTGGCCTGCATGTTCACATTGATACCGATACCCAGTACCACATGACAGACGTCGGCCGGATCACCCACCAGCTCCAGGAGAATACCGGTGATCTTCTGCCCGCGAACCAACACGTCATTGGGCCATTTGAGCCCTACATCTTTTACGCCGAACGCCTGCAGAGTGCGCATTACCGCAACCCCCACCACCAGGCTCAAGCCTTCGAGCTGGCGCATGCCGCCATCCACACGCAAGACAAGGCTGTAATAGAGGTTCTCGGCAAATGGGCTGACCCATTGGCGGCCACGTCGACCGCGGCCGGCACTCTGCCGCTCAGCCAGCACCACAAATGGCGCTGCCTGCCCCTGATTGGCAAGCCTCAAGCCTTCGGCATTGGTCGAGTCGACGCTTTCATGGATGAAAACCGGCCACTGCTCGCTTTCGGCAAAGCCGGCTATTGCCTGAGCCTCGAGCAAAGCTAGTGGTGTCGCCAGCTGATAGCCGCGCCCACGAACCTTGTGAATGGTGAGGTTCAGCTCGCCTTCCAGGTGCTGCAGCTGTTTCCAAACGGCGCTGCGACTCACCCCGAGGGCTTCCCCCAGAGCTTCTCCGGAATGGAACCGGCCATCCTTGAGAAGATTCAACAACTTCAGCATGCCAGTCTCGACTTGGAATAAGGCAGGCATGATAGCCATGGGCTGTTGGCTTGCATAGGAAAAGGGCCTGCCGCCGGAGCGTTTGCAGATGCAGGCGCGAACACCGCGTCGCCTGCGTCGCAGGCTTGCCCGTTCCTACAGGCGCCAGAATTTTTTCGCCACAAAGACAAAACCCCTACCTGCATGCGCAGATAGGGGTTTTGCGAAATGAATCTTGACGATGACCTACTCTCACATGGGGAAACCCCACACTACCATCGGCGATGCATCGTTTCACTGCTGAGTTCGGGATGGGATCAGGTGGTTCCAATGCTCTATGGTCGTCAAGAAATTCTGTAGCCAGAATGTCCAGATGGACAGCCCAGCGAATTCGGATATGTGATTGTGTGGTTCGTTGCGAACTTTCGGTTCGTATCATCTTCACCACCGCAATTTGGCTGACGCGCAAATTGCTTGGGTGTTATATGGTCAAGCCTCACGGGCAATTAGTATTGGTTAGCTCAACGCCTCACAGCGCTTACACACCCAACCTATCAACGTCGTAGTCTTCGACGGCCCTTTAGGGGATTCAAGATCCCAGTGAGATCTCATCTTGAGGCAAGTTTCCCGCTTAGATGCTTTCAGCGGTTATCTCTTCCGAACATAGCTACCCGGCAATGCCACTGGCGTGACAACCGGAACACCAGAGGTTCGTCCACTCCGGTCCTCTCGTACTAGGAGCAGCCCCTCTCAAATCTCAAACGTCCACGGCAGATAGGGACCGAACTGTCTCACGACGTTCTAAACCCAGCTCGCGTACCACTTTAAATGGCGAACAGCCATACCCTTGGGACCGGCTTCAGCCCCAGGATGTGATGAGCCGACATCGAGGTGCCAAACACCGCCGTCGATATGAACTCTTGGGCGGTATCAGCCTGTTATCCCCGGAGTACCTTTTATCCGTTGAGCGATGGCCCTTCCATACAGAACCACCGGATCACTAAGACCTACTTTCGTACCTGCTCGACGTGTGTGTCTCGCAGTCAAGCGCGCTTTTGCCTTTATACTCTACGACCGATTTCCGACCGGTCTGAGCGCACCTTCGTACTCCTCCGTTACTCTTTGGGAGGAGACCGCCCCAGTCAAACTACCCACCATACACTGTCCTCGATCCGGATAACGGACCTGAGTTAGAACCTCAAAGTTGCCAGGGTGGTATTTCAAGGATGGCTCCATGAGAACTGGCGTCCCCACTTCAAAGCCTCCCACCTATCCTACACAAGCAAATTCAAAGTCCAGTGCAAAGCTATAGTAAAGGTTCACGGGGTCTTTCCGTCTAGCCGCGGATACACTGCATCTTCACAGCGATTTCAATTTCACTGAGTCTCGGGTGGAGACAGCGCCGCCATCGTTACGCCATTCGTGCAGGTCGGAACTTACCCGACAAGGAATTTCGCTACCTTAGGACCGTTATAGTTACGGCCGCCGTTTACCGGGGCTTCGATCAAGAGCTTCGCTTGCGCTAACCCCATCAATTAACCTTCCGGCACCGGGCAGGCGTCACACCCTATACGTCCACTTTCGTGTTTGCAGAGTGCTGTGTTTTTAATAAACAGTCGCAGCGGCCTGGTATCTTCGACCGGCATGGGCTTACGGAGCAAGTCCTTAACCCTCGCCGGCGCACCTTCTCCCGAAGTTACGGTGCCATTTTGCCTAGTTCCTTCACCCGAGTTCTCTCAAGCGCCTTGGTATTCTCTACCTAACCACCTGTGTCGGTTTGGGGTACGGTTCCCAGTTATCTGAAGCTTAGGAGCTTTTCTTGGAAGCATGGTATCAACCACTTCGTCGCCTAAAGGCAACTCGTCATCAGCTCTCGGCCTTGAAATCCCGGATTTGCCTAAGATTCCAGCCTACCACCTTAAACCTGGACAACCAACGCCAGGCTGGCCTAACCTTCTCCGTCCCTCCATCGCAATAACTGGAAGTACAGGAATATTAACCTGTTTTCCATCGACTACGCTTTTCAGCCTCGCCTTAGGGACCGACTAACCCTGCGTCGATTAACGTTGCGCAGGAAACCTTGGTCTTTCGGCGTGCGAGTTTTTCACTCGCATTGTCGTTACTCATGTCAGCATTCGCACTTCTGATACCTCCAGCAAGCTTCTCAACTCACCTTCACAGGCTTACAGAACGCTCCTCTACCGCATCACCAAAAGGTGATACCCGTAGCTTCGGTGCATGGTTTGAGCCCCGTTACATCTTCCGCGCAGGCCGACTCGACTAGTGAGCTATTACGCTTTCTTTAAAGGGTGGCTGCTTCTAAGCCAACCTCCTAGCTGTCTAAGCCTTCCCACATCGTTTCCCACTTAACCATGACTTTGGGACCTTAGCTGACGGTCTGGGTTGTTTCCCTTTTCACGACGGACGTTAGCACCCGCCGTGTGTCTCCCATGCTCGGCACTTGTAGGTATTCGGAGTTTGCATCGGTTTGGTAAGTCGGGATGACCCCCTAGCCGAAACAGTGCTCTACCCCCTACAGTGATACATGAGGCGCTACCTAAATAGCTTTCGAGGAGAACCAGCTATCTCCGAGCTTGATTAGCCTTTCACTCCGATCCACAGGTCATCCGCTAACTTTTCAACGGTAGTCGGTTCGGTCCTCCAGTCAGTGTTACCTAACCTTCAACCTGCCCATGGATAGATCGCCCGGTTTCGGGTCTATACCCAGCGACTAAACGCCCTATTAAGACTCGCTTTCGCTACGCCTCCCCTATTCGGTTAAGCTCGCCACTGAATATAAGTCGCTGACCCATTATACAAAAGGTACGCAGTCACCTAACAAAGTAGGCTCCCACTGCTTGTACGCATACGGTTTCAGGTTCTATTTCACTCCCCTCTCCGGGGTTCTTTTCGCCTTTCCCTCACGGTACTGGTTCACTATCGGTCAGTCAGTAGTATTTAGCCTTGGAGGATGGTCCCCCCATATTCAGACAAAGTTTCTCGTGCTCCGTCCTACTCGATTTCATTGATAAGAGATTTTCGTGTACGGGGCTATCACCCACTATGGCCGCACTTTCCAGAGCGTTCCACTAATCTCAAACCAACTTAAGGGCTGGTCCCCGTTCGCTCGCCACTACTAAGGGAATCTCGGTTGATTTCTTTTCCTCAGGGTACTTAGATGTTTCAGTTCCCCTGGTTCGCCTCTTGCACCTATGTATTCAGTACAAGATAACCAGCTTATGCTGGCTGGGTTCCCCCATTCAGAGATCTCTGGATCACAGTCTGTTTGCCGACTCCCCAAAGCTTATCGCAGGCTACCACGTCTTTCATCGCCTCTGACTGCCAAGGCATCCACCGTATGCGCTTCTTCACTTGACCATATAACCCCAAGCAATCTGGTTATACTGTGAAGACGACATTCGCCGAAAATTCGCACGTCGCTCTTTCGAGCAGAACTCACAAATTTTACCTTAGCCTGATTAACCAGCAGTGAAACTGGCCATCAGTCTATTTCTATCACATATCCGAATTTTTAAAGAACGATCTGACAAAAGTCAGAAATCAACATTC
>NZ_QJRC01000066.1 GCF_013393325.1 Pseudomonas hunanensis | reverse complement strand
CGCCGCATTTCGATCACCTTCGGTGGCATCAACCTTGAAGACATCAAGGCCCCTGAGTGCTTCGAAATCGAGCGCACCTTGATCGAGCAGTGCGACATCCCGGTGTTCCACGATGACCAGCACGGTACCGCCATCGTTACCGCGGCCGGCATGATCAACGCCCTGGAAATCGCCGGCAAGAAGCTGGAGGACGCCAAGATCGTCTGCCTGGGGGCTGGCGCTGCAGCCATCTCTTGCATGAAGCTGCTTATAAGCATGGGCGCGGGCGCTAGCAATATCCTCATGGTCGACCGCAGCGGCGTGATCCACGCTGGCCGTGACGACCTGAACCAGTACAAGGCGCAGTTCGCCCACGCTACCGACAAGCGCACCCTGGCTGACGCCCTTGACGGTGCCGACGTGTTCGTAGGCCTGTCCGGCCCGAACCTGCTGAGCCCGGAAGGCCTGAAGTCGATGGCGGCCAACCCGATCGTGTTCGCCTGCTCGAACCCGGACCCGGAAATCTCGCCAGAGCTGGCGCACGCCACTCGCAGCGACGTGATCATGGCTACCGGTCGTTCCGACTACCCGAACCAGGTCAACAACGTACTGGGCTTCCCGTTCATCTTCCGTGGTGCCCTGGACGTTCGCGCCAAGCGCATCAACGAAGAAATGAAGATCGCCGCTGCTATCGCCCTGAAAGACCTGGCCAAGCTGCCAGTGCCTAAGGAAGTGTGCGAAGCCTACGGTGTCGAAGGCCTGGAGTTCGGTCGTGAGTACATCATTCCGAAGCCGCTGGACGCACGCCTGATCACCGTCGTTTCCGACGCCGTGGCCAAGGCCGCCATCGAATCCGGTGTGGCTACCCTGCCGTATCCGAAGCACTACCCGCTGACCAGCGTGGATGAAGTGTTCAACGGCTGATTGCCGCTGTAGCAACATAAAAAAGCCCCGGCTCGGATGAGCCGGGGCTTTTTGTTGTGCCGTGGAAATGTTTCAGGGTGGCAAGGTGCTTGTGATGAGACTGTTGGCGCCTATGAGATCGAGCGCCGCGCGGGCGGCGCTCGATTGGCGCGCCCACGCAAATCCTGAGTCAGGCACCCTGCTTCAGAACAGATCCATCGGCGCTGCTTCATCGGCTGGCAGCGGGCTGCCCGGTGCCGCGCCATTGCCCAGCTCGTCCACCGATGGTGGCGAGTCTTCGGCCTTGAACAGCTCGAAGTAGGCATTCGGTGTGCTCGGCGAGGCGGCGCGCCCGCTGACCGGGTCCACACGCAGGCTGAGGATGCCTTCAGGTTCTGCTGGCGCATGCGCCGGTTTGTCCTTGAGCGCCGCGCCCATGAAACTCATCCAGATCGGCAGCGCCGCCGTACCGCCGTACTCGCGGCGACCGAGCGTTTCTGGCTGGTCGAAACCGACCCACACGGTCGTCACGTAGTCGGCGTTGTAGCCCGAGAACCAGGCGTCCTTGGATTCGTTGGTGGTACCGGTCTTGCCCGCCAGGTCGGTACGGCCCAAGGCCAGTGCCCGGCGACCGGTACCGCGCTTGATCACGTCCTGCAGCATGCTGGTGAGGATGTAGGTGGTACGCCCGTCGACGATCTGTTCGGCTATCGCCGGCGCTTGTGGTGCAGTTGCCACCTGACTGAAGGCAGGCGGTGCTTCGCCTGGCATGGCGGCGGTGCTGATTGGCTGCTCGGGTGCGGCCAGGCCAGCCTGGTCCTCGGCACCTTGCGGTACGCGGGCTGGGTTGGAAGTAAACAGCGTCTCGCCGCTGCGGCTTTCGATGCGGTCGATCAGGTAAGGGGTGATCTTGTAGCCACCGTTGGCAAAGGTGCTCCACCCGGTGGCGATTTCCATTGGGGTCAGGGTGGCGGTACCCAGTGCCAGCGACAGGTTGCGCGGCAGGTCCTGCTTGTTGAAGCCGAACTTGGCGATGTAGTCGATGGTGCGGTCCACGCCCATGGCCTGCAGCAGGCGGATCGACACCAGGTTGCGCGATTTGTACAGCGCCTCACGCATGCGGATCGGGCCGAGGAAGGTGTTGGTGTCGTTCTTCGGCCGCCACACTTTATCCACCGACTCGTCAACGAACACGATCGGCGCATCGTTGACCAGGGTGGCGGCGGTGTAACCGCTGTCCAGCGCGGCGCTGTAGATGAATGGCTTGAAACTAGAGCCTGGTTGGCGCTTGGCCTGCATGGCGCGGTTGTAGTTGCTCTGCTCGAACGAGAAGCCGCCGACCAGGGCGCGGATGGCGCCGTTGTAGGGGTCGAGGGTAACCAGTGCACTCTGCGCACCGGGCACCTGGCTGAACTTGAACTTGCCATCTTCCAGACGTTGCAAGCGCACCAGGTCACCGACCTGTGCCACGTCGGAAGGCGACTGCGGTGTGCGCCCCTGGGCGTTGCTGTTGATGAACGGGCGCGCCCATTTCATGGTGTCCCAAGCAACCTGTGCTTCCTGGCCGTCACGGGTCAGCACTTTGAGGCCGGTTTTTTCAACTTGAGTGACAATGGCTGGCTCCAGGCCGCCGAGGGTGCGTTGCTTGCCCAGTTCCTGCAGCCAAGCTGCCTGGGTACGGCCCGGGAAGCGTGCTTCAGGGCCGCGGTAACCGTGGCGTTCGTCGTAATCGGAAAGCCCGTTGAGGACGGCCTTGTTGGCCATTTCCTGCATGTCGCTGGGCACGGTGGTCGTGACGCGGAAGCCCTCGGTATAGGCATCGCTGCCGTAACGGCCGACCATTTCCGCGCGGGCCATTTCAGCGATGTACGGGGCATTCACTTCAGGCGTCGGTACGTGGTAGCTGGCGTTGAGCGGCTCGGCCAAGGCGGCCTGGTAGCTGGCCTCGTCGATCTTGCCCAGCTTGTACATGCGGCCGAGGATCCAGTCGCGGCGTTCCTTGGCACGTGCCGGGTTGGCCAGTGGGTTGAAGCGCGACGGTGCTTTGGGCAGGCCGGCGATCATCGCCATCTGCGCCAGGCTCACGTCACGGATCGACTTGCCGTAGTACACCTGCGCAGCGGCGTCGATACCGTAGGCGCGGTTGCCCAGGTAGATCTTGTTCACGTACAGCTCAAGGATTTCGTCCTTGGTCAGCTCACGCTCGATTTGCAGGGCCAGCAGGATTTCGTTGGTCTTGCGCGAGAAGCTGCGCTCGCTGGTGAGGAAGAAGTTCTTCGCCACCTGCATGGTGATGGTGCTGCCGCCGGTCTGGATGTGCCCGGTTTTCACCAGCTGGGTCGCGGCACGCATCAGGCTGCTGGGGTCTACACCATAGTGGTTGAGGAAGTTGTCGTCCTCAGCTGACAGCAGCGCCTGAATGAATTGTGGGGGAATTTCCGCGAAGCGGATCGGCGAGCGGCGCATTTCGCCGAATTCGGCAATCAGCTTGCCGTCGCTGCTGTACACCCTGAGTGGGATCTGCAACTGGATGCTTCTGAGTGACTCGACCGAGGGCAGGCTGGGGCTAAGATACAGAAACGCACCGCTCACACCGAGTACGAGCGCGCAGATGACTGCGACGGATGACCACCAGAAGAACTTCAGCAGACGTATCAAGGCTTTTCGGTGTCCAGGTTGGGAGTGGATTGCACGCGGGTCCGGCGGACCAAAAAACGCTGGGCATTATAAGCATTTTTTCGTCTCTCCGGGTTACCGGCCAGGCTACCCGTCGCCTCGATGGATAGCCTCGGCCCAGTGTTGCCGCGGGGTTGCCACAGACAGCAGGGAAGTCGCGATGCTTGGACGCTTCGGCAAGGATGCCGGTTCACTCGTGGGGGTGGAAATTGCCCCGGATGCCGTTCGCATGCTGCAACTGCAGCAGCGCAATCGACGCTGGCGGGTGGTGGGGTCGGCACAAGAACCGCTTATGGCACCGCTGGGTGATGATTGGGTGGCGGAGCCTGATGCAGTGGTGGCTGCGTTACAGCGCGCCTACCAGCGTAGCGGGCTCAAGCAGCGCCGGGTGGCGCTGGCATTACCGGCCAGCCAGGTCATCTGCAAACTGTGCCACCTGCCTGCGCAACAGAACGAAGCGCAGTTGGAGGCGCGGTTGCTGGCCGATGCTGAGCGGCTGTTTCCGTTTCCACTGGAAGACCTGGCCCTGGATTTTCAGGTCTTGGGGGCTTCCAGTGTTCAGCCAGGCTGCAGTGAGGCGATGGTTGCTGCCTGTCGGCAGAGCGCGCTGGCGTCACTTGAATCAGTGGTCGAGGCGGCGGGCTTGCAGTTGGAAGCCGTCGAGGTCGACAACATTGCTTTGTGCCGCATGTTGCCACGGGGCGGCTCGGAGGGGGCGGCGTTGTTGCGTGTCGACGCTCGCAGCCTGACCCTCTATGACTGGCTGCCGGGCAGGGTATACCAGCGCCGTGAGCTGCCAGTCTCCGGTTTGGAGACTAGCGGGCTGTTGCCAGAGCATTTGCAGGCGCTGCTGACCGACAAAAACCTGCCTGCGGGCTTGTGGATTAGCAGCAGCTCAGCGATTGACTCAGGCTGGTTGCAAGGGCTTGGCAATCGGCTGAACCTGCCGTGCAGGTGCCTGCCCGGCCTGACGGGGCTTGAGCATGTCGATGGGTCGATGCTCCTGGCCTGTGCCTTGGCCGTGGGAGGGTTGCGCCCATGATGCGGTTAAACCTTCTGCCATGGCGTGAACGGCAGCGTCAGGCTGCGCTGCGGCGTTTTCGCGGCCAGCTGGTTGCTGGCGCTTTACTGGCCTTGTGCGCCGTGATGCTGGTCGATCAATTGGCCCGCCAGCGCGGGCAGCAGCAGGCGCTGGCCAATACCCAGTTCCAGGCTGCCCTTGAGGAGCTGGACGAGCAGTTGCGGCCGCTGGCCGATGTACGCACGCAGCATGCAGCATTGCTCGCCCGGGCCTCGGCGCTGGAAGGCTTGCGTGCCCACCAGGGGGTGATGGCCGGTCTGTTCGCTGACCTTGAGGGGGCTTTGCCTGAAGGTGTGCAACTCCTTGAGCTCAGCCTTGAAAGCGGCCGCCTGCAGATGACCGGCTTGGCTGCATCCGGTGCTGTGGTTGCGCAGTTCATGCGTGACTTGAACCGCTCGAGCGTTTTGCTCGATTTGGAGCTCAAGCGCATCAAGAGCCTGCCGAGCGGCGATGAATTCCTGCTGACCGCGCGCGTTTCGGCGTTTTGGTCGTGAGTACTGCACAGCTTCTCGCTTGGTTGGCTGTGGTCGAGCGCTCCGATCGCTGCCGACGACTGGCGCCAGCGCTGGTAGCCGCTGTGTTGTTCAGCCTGGGCTGCGCGATGCGCCTGCCGGCACTGATTCAGCAGCAGTCACGCGAGGATGCCAGGTACGCCGAATTGAATCAGAGGCAGGCAGCCAGTGCATTGCGGTTGGCCGAGCTTGAGCAGTTGCGGGCTGCTGTGGTGGCCGCCGAGCAGCGGTTGCAGGAGGCGCGCTGGCAACTGGCTGGCGGGGAGGGCATGAGTGACCTGCTTGAGCGCCTGGCGGTGACGGGGCATGCGCAGGGTTTGCTGGTCGAGCGCCTCGATGTCGATAAGGGCGAGCAACAGGCTGGTTTGCGCAAAGTGCCGCTGGAGTTGCAAGTGGTGGGGCGTTACTCAGCCTTGCGGTTGTGGTTGGACGACTGGTTGGGGCAGGTGCGAGTGCTGCACAGCGATGACATGAGCCTGGCTGCCGTTGATCGCCAGCCTGGGCTGTTGCGCCTGCGGTTGCGGGTTTATGCCTATGACGCGCCCGCACCCATGAAGGCACCTGCGATGCTGGCGCGACTACCGGCAAGGGCTGCAATGGCTGCGCCTGCCGTAGACCCGTTTGCCCCTGTGGCGGCGCGGTTGACCGCAACGGGGCTGGCCGGTGTGCCGCTGGCGCAGCTGGAGATGGTCGGTAGCCTGGCGCGCGGGGCGGCACGCGAAGCATTGCTGATGGCGGCTGGCAGGCTTTACCGCGTGCGCCCAGGTGACCGGGTAGGGCGTGATCAGGGGGTGGTGGCGTACATCGACCAACGTCAGGTCGAAGTGCGGGAGCGGCTGTTCATGGCGGGGGAGTGGCACGAACGCACGGCGTTCATCACCCTTGCCAAGCGCCTGGGCAAGGAGGCCTCGGACCAGAATGAAAACGTGGATGAAATATCTGCTGGCAACCCTGCTGTCGGTTCCGCTGGCGTCGGCGACGTCTTATGAGGGTGAGCCGCTGTCGTTGAACTTTCAGGATGTAGAGGTGCGCGCGGTACTGCAGGTACTGGCGGACTATGCCGGGGTAAACCTGGTAGCCAGCGATGCGGTGCAAGGCAACGTCACGATGCGCTTGCAGGACGTGCCGTGGGATCAGGCACTGGACCTGGTGTTGCGCAGCAAGGGCCTGGCTCGGCGCCAGGAGGGTAATGTGCTGTTGGTGGCGCCTGCCGCCGACTTTGCCGCACAGTCAGCCGAGACCCGTGCGGGGCAAGTGCTGGAAGCGCAGTTGCAACCTTTGCGTCGGGAACTGCTGCCTATCCACCACGCCAAGGCTGCCGATTTGGCGGAGTTGCTACAGTCGAGCCTGGTGGGTGACGGTATTCTCACGGGTAGCCTGAGTGTCGATGAGCGCACCAATACCCTGGTGGTGCACATGCCTGCCGACCGCCTGGCCGAATTGCGGCAACTGGTGACGCAGTTGGATGTGCCGGTGCGCCAGGTAGCGATCGAGGCGCGTATCGTCGAGGCCAACGTCGATTACGAGAAGAGCCTGGGGGTGCGCTGGGGCGGGCCGCTATACGGCGCGCAACTGCGGCCAGGCAAAGAATTGTTCGTCGATCTCGGCGTCGAGCGTGCCGGCGGCAGTATCGGCCTTGGGTTATTGCGCGGGGACGTGTTGCTGGACCTTGAGCTCAGCGCCATGGAAAAGAGTGGTAACGGCGAGATCATTTCGCAGCCCAAGGTGGTCACGGCCGACAAGGAAACGGCGAGGATCCTCAAGGGAACCGAGGTGCCTTACCAGGAAACCAGCCAAAGCGGTGCGACCTCGGTATCTTTTCGCGAAGCGTCGCTGTCGTTGGAAGTTACCCCGCAGATCACCCCGGACAATAAGGTGATCATGACCGTCAGGGTGACCAAGGACGAGCCGGATTACGTCAATGCCTTGAACAACGTACCGCCGATCCGCAAGAACGAGGTAAATGCCAAGGTTCGTGTGGCTGATGGCGAAACGATCGTGATTGGTGGCGTTTACTCGACTTCGCAAAACAATGTGGTCGACAAGGTGCCATTTTTCGGCGATCTGCCGTATGTTGGGCGGCTGTTTCGACGCGATGCATTACAAGAGAAAAAATCCGAGCTGCTGGTCTTCCTGACTCCGCGTATCATGAGTGACCAGGCGATTGCTGTGAGTCGTTGATTCTGTGCGAAATTTGATACTTGTGGGGCCCATGGGCGCTGGTAAAAGCACCATCGGACGCCTATTGGCCAAAGAGCTGCGCCTGCTGTTCAAGGATTCCGACAAGGAAATCGAACTGCGATGCGGCGCCAACATCCCGTGGATTTTCGACAAGGAAGGCGAGCCGGGTTTCCGTGATCGCGAGCAAGCGATGATCGCCGAGCTGTGCGCGCTCGACGGCGTGGTCCTGGCCACCGGCGGCGGCGCGGTGATGCGTGAAGCCAACCGTCAGGCGCTTTATCGGGGAGGCCGGGTGATCTACCTGCATGCTTCGGTGGAGCAGCAGGTCGGGCGCACCGCGCGCGACCGCAACCGCCCGCTGCTGCGTACCGCCAATCCCGAGGCAACCTTGCGTACCTTGCTGGAAACCCGCGACCCGCTCTACCGCGAAATCGCCGACCTGGTCGTGGAAACCGATGAGCGGCCGCCACGCATGGTGGTGATCGATATTCTTGAGCGCTTGCAGCAGTTGCCGCCCCGTTAACCCGGGACTATTCTCGGCCACCAGCCGGGGCGAGGTTCAACGTTACCGCGCAGGTTGCCCGAATGGCGCCGCGCCCAAGTACATTGTGGGGATACATGCAGACACTAAAGGTCGACCTGGGCGAGCGTAGCTACCCGATCTACATTGGCGAAGGCCTGCTGGACCAGCCCGAACTGCTGGCGCCGCACATTGCCGGCCGGCAGGTTGCCATCGTTTCCAACGAGACCGTCGCCCCCCTGTATCTCGAACGCCTGAGCAAGACCCTGGGTGCCTACTCGGTACTGCCGGTGGTGTTGCCCGATGGCGAAGCCCACAAGAATTGGGAAACCCTGCAACTGATTTTCGATGGCTTGCTGACAGCCCGCCATGATCGTCGCACCACCGTGGTCGCCCTGGGCGGCGGCGTGATCGGCGACATGGCCGGCTTCGCTGCCGCTTGCTACCAGCGCGGTGTCGACTTCATCCAGGTGCCGACCACCCTGTTGTCCCAGGTCGACTCTTCGGTGGGCGGCAAGACCGGCATCAATCACCCGCTGGGCAAGAACATGGTCGGTGCCTTCTATCAGCCCAATGCGGTACTGATCGATACCACCAGCCTCAAGACCCTGCCCGCGCGCGAACTGTCCGCAGGCCTGGCCGAAGTGATCAAGTACGGCCTGATTTGCGACAAACCGTTCCTCGCCTGGCTCGAAGACAATATGCAGGCCCTGCGCGCCCTCGACTCGGCAGCCCTGACCGAGGCCATCCGCCGCTCCTGCGCGGCCAAGGCCGCAGTAGTGGGGGCTGACGAGCGCGAGTCGGGCGTACGGGCCACGCTGAACCTGGGGCATACCTTCGGGCATGCCATCGAAACCCACATGGGCTATGGCGTGTGGTTGCACGGCGAGGCCGTGGCGGCGGGCACGGTGATGGCCCTGGAAATGTCCATGCGTCTTGGCTGGATCGACCAGGCCGAGCGCGATCGCGGTATCCGCCTGTTGCAGGATGCAGGTTTGCCGGTGGTGCCACCACAGGAAATGACCCCGGCGCATTTCATGGAGCACATGGCGGTCGACAAGAAGGTGCTCGACGGTCGTCTGCGTCTGGTGCTGCTGCGCCAGATGGGCGAGGCCGTAGTGACCGACGACTATTCGAAAGAGATTCTACAGGCCACGCTGTCGGCGGATTACCGCGCGATCGTGGCCCAGCTTTGAGGTTGTGACAGCGCAATGACCAGTTTGCATGCCGATGAGGCCTTTCTCGACCATTACCAGTTGAGCCACGATCCGTTCGCGCCCCGCGTGCCCGGTTTCAAGTTCTTCCCGGCCCAGCGCAAGCCCGTGCTCGGCCAACTGCACCACCTGGCGCGCTACAGCCAGTTGATGCTGGTGGTCAGCGGCCCGCTGGGCAGCGGTAAGTCGCTGCTGCGCCAGGCCTTGGTGGCCAGCACCAACAAACAGGCTGTGCAAAGTGTGGTGGTGTCTGCCCGCAGCGCCAGCGATGCCTCCAGCATGCTCGCCCACGTCGCCCAGGACCTTGGTGTGGCCCAGCCCGAAGTGCAGGCGATCCTGTCCAAAGTGGTGCAGCTGGCACTGACCGGGCAGGAAGTGTATTTGCTGGTGGACGATGCGGAACAACTCGACGAGTCGGCACTCCAAGCGTTGCTGGAATTGGCGGCGGGGGTGCCGGAAGGGCGCCCGCACGTGTTCCTGTTCGGTGAGCCATCGCTGATTGCCGGGCTGGACGAGCTCAATGTCGAGGAAGAACGCTTCCACATCATCGAGCTTGCCCCCTACAGTGAGGAAGAAACCCGCGAATACCTGGAGCAGCGCCTGGAGGGCGCCGGCCGGGGCATCGAGGTGTTCAGCCGTGAACAGATCGCCGATATCCATGAAAACTCCGACGGTTGGCCTGGCAATATCAACCAGGTCGCCCGTGACACTTTGATCGAAGCCATGATCGCCAGCCGCTCGACGGCCAAGCGACCATCCATGGGGTTCAAGATGCCTAAAAAACATGTGCTCGCGCTGTCCGCTGTGGTCGTGGTCGCCGTTGCGGCTGCAGTATTGATGCCCAAGAAAAGCGACAAGGCCCCCGCCGAAGCGCCAGCCGCCCAGGCTCAGTTGCCACTGGGCGACGGCAAGCAGGGTGCTGCCATCGAGTTCTCTGGCTCGTCCCAGCCCATGCCGCTGCCGCTGGTTGGCCAGTCGCAGCCGGTGATGCGCGAGCCGTTGGCCCAGGCCGCAGGCATGGGCGAGGGCGAAGAAGGCAGCCCGGCAGGTGATACCGCCCTGCAGCCTGGCAACCCACCACCTACCGTGACTACCATCGCGCCGCCGCAAGGTGTGCCGGCAGGCCCGGCCCCCGCGCCTGCTCAGCCAGTCGCCAGTGCGCCTGTGCAGCCGGTTGCACCTGCGCCAAAGCCTGTTGCAACCCAATCCGTAAAACCGGTTGCGCCTGCCAAGCCTGCTCCCGCGCCGACCCAGGTTGCCGTGGCCAAGCCGGCCGCCAAACCTGCCGAGAAACCAGCGGCCGCTGGCGGTGGCAGTGGTGGTTGGTACGCGGGGCAGAAGCCAGGTAATTATGTGGTGCAGATCCTCGGCACCAGCTCCGAAGCTTCGGCCCAGGCATACGTCAAGGCCCAGGGTAGCGACTATCGCTACTTCAAGAAAAACCTGCAGGGCAAGCCACTGTATGTAGTCACTTACGGCAGCTTCGCCAACCGCGACGCAGCGGTTGCAGCAATCAAGAACTTGCCAGCGAAGGTCCAGGCTGGTAAACCTTGGCCACGTACCGTGGGCAGCGTCCAACAAGAGCTGGCCACGGCCCGCTGATACCTTCCGGGCGGCATCACCCCGCCGCCCTGTAGCTAAGCGAATTCTAGCTTTCGACTAGCCTGCTGCGCCCGAGCGCGGCAGGCTTTTCTGTCCCAGACTGCCGGCCACAAGCCCCTAGTTGCAGTCATGGCTGAAACGCTTCAGACTCAAGCCAAGCCGCTATCACGGCGCATGGCGCAAAAACATTCAAAATTGCGACATAAATTTTCAATGGTGAGACATGAAAATTTGTGGGCATCGCTGTCGCTGTGCAACAATGGTTTTCCATGGCCACCGCAAAAAAGCTGGCGTTTGATCGGCGTGGATGGTAAGTGGTTGTTAAAAAAGAGATTTGCCTCCGTTGAGAGGTGAACCTGGTGAGAATGTGTCTATGAAAACAGGTCTGTACCATCCCGAAGAATTCAAGGACAACTGTGGTTTTGGCCTGATCGCCCATATGACGGGTGAACCGAGCCACCACCTTCTGCAAACCGCCATGCAGGCACTGACTTGCATGACCCACCGCGGCGGCATCAACGCCGACGGCAAGACCGGTGACGGTTGCGGTCTGCTTATGCAGAAGCCCGATCAATTTCTGCGTGCCGTGGCCCAGGAACACTTCGCCGTCGAGCTGCCCAAGCAATACGCCGTCGGCATGGTGTTCTTCAACCAGGACCCGGTCAAAGCAGAAGCGGCTCGCGCTAACATGGACCGCGAAATCCTCGCCGCTGGCCTGAAGCTGGTCGGATGGCGCAAGGTGCCGATCGACACCAGCGTGCTGGGCCGCCTGGCCCTGGAGCGTCTGCCGCAGATCGAGCAGGTGTTCATCGGCGGTGAAGGCCTGAGCGACCAGGAATTCGCCATCAAGCTGTTCAGTGCCCGTCGCCGTTCGTCGGTGGCCAACGCCCACGATAGCGACCACTACATCTGCAGCTTCTCGCACAAGACCATCATCTACAAAGGCCTGATGATGCCGCGCGATCTCGCGGCGTTCTATCCAGACCTGGGTGACGAGCGCCTGCAAACCGCGATCTGCGTGTTTCACCAGCGCTTCTCCACCAACACCCTGCCGAAATGGCCGCTGGCGCAACCGTTCCGCTTCCTCGCCCACAACGGCGAGATCAACACCATCACCGGCAACCGCAACTGGGCAATGGCCCGTCGCACCAAGTTCGCCAACGACCAGATCCCCGACCTCGAAGAGCTTGGCCCGCTGGTCAACCGCGTCGGTTCCGACTCGTCGAGCATGGACAACATGCTGGAGTTGATGGTCACCGGTGGCATCGACCTGTTCCGCGGCGTGCGCATGCTGGTACCGCCAGCCTGGCAGAACGTCGAGACCATGGACGCCGACCTGCGCGCCTTCTACGAATACAACTCCATGCACATGGAGCCGTGGGATGGCCCGGCCGGTATCGTCATGACCGAAGGCCGCCACGCGGTGTGCCTGCTCGACCGCAACGGCCTGCGCCCGGCGCGCTGGGTAACCACCACCAACGGCTACATCACCATCGCCTCGGAAATCGGCGTTTGGGGCTATCAGCCTGAGGAGGTGCTGGCCAAGGGCCGTGTCGGCCCAGGTCAAATCCTTGCCGTGGACACCGAAACCGGCCAGATCCTCGACACCGACGCCATCGACAACCGCCTTAAGTCGCGTCACCCGTACAAGCGCTGGCTGCGTCAGCACGCTACCCGCATTCAGGCGACGCTGACCGACGACCAGGGTGTGGCCAGCTACGACGCTGACCAGCTCAAGCAATACATGAAGATGTTCCAGGTCACCTTCGAAGAGCGTGACCAGGTGCTGCGCCCGCTGGGTGAGCAGGGCCAGGAAGCCGTTGGCTCGATGGGTGACGACACGCCAATGGCCGTGCTGTCGCAGCGTGTGCGGTCGCCGTACGATTTCTTCCGCCAGCAGTTCGCTCAGGTGACCAACCCACCGATCGATCCGCTGCGTGAAGCGATCGTGATGTCGCTGGAAATCTGCCTGGGTGCCGAGCGCAACATCTTCCAGGAGTCCCCGGAGCACGCATCGCGGGTCATCCTCAGCTCGCCGGTCATTTCGCCCGCCAAGTGGCGTTCGCTGATGAACCTGGAGCGCGAAGGCTTCGACCGCCAGCTGATCGACCTCAATTACGAGCAGGGCATCGGCCTGGAAGCGGCCATTCGCAACATCGCCGACCAGGCCGAAGAGGCTGTGCGCGCGGGCAAGACCCAGCTGGTGCTGAGCGACCGTTATATCGCCCCAGGCAAGCTGCCTGTGCATGCGTCGTTGGCCGTTGGTGCGGTGCATCACCGCCTGACCGAGCAAGGCCTGCGTTGCGACAGCAACATCCTGGTGGAAACCGCCACCGCCCGTGACCCGCATCATTTCGCTGTGCTGCTGGGCTTCGGTGCCTCGGCCGTTTACCCGTACCTGGCGTATGAAGTACTGGCCGACCTGATCCGCACCGGCGAAGTGCTGGGCGACCTGGACGAAGTCTTCAAGTACTACCGCAAAGGCATCTCCAAAGGCCTGCTGAAGATCCTGTCGAAGATGGGTATCTCCACCATCGCCTCGTACCGTGGTGCGCAGCTGTTCGAAGCCATCGGTTTGGCCGAAGAAGTGGTCGGTCTGAGCTTCAAGGGTGTGTCCAGCCGCATCAAGGGGGCGCGTTTCGTTGACCTGGAAAGCGACCAGAAGCTGCTGGCGGCCGAAGCCTGGAGCGCGCGCAAGCCGATTCAGCAAGGTGGCCTGCTGAAGTTCGTCCACGGTGGCGAATACCACGCTTACAACCCGGATGTGGTCAACACCCTGCAAGCCGCTGTGCAGCAGGGCGACTACGCCAAGTTCAAGGAATACACCACGCTGGTCGACCAGCGCCCGGTATCGATGATCCGCGACCTGCTGAAAGTGAAAGTGGCCGACCAGCCACTGGCGCTGGAGCAGATCGAACCGCTGGAGGCTATCCTCAAGCGCTTCGATTCCGCCGGTATCTCGCTGGGCGCACTGTCGCCGGAAGCCCACGAAGCGTTGGCCGAAGCCATGAACCGCCTGGGTGCGCGTTCCAACTCCGGTGAGGGCGGTGAAGACCCGTCGCGCTACGGCACCATCAAGAGCTCGAAGATCAAGCAGGTGGCCACCGGCCGCTTTGGTGTGACCCCGGAATACCTGGTCAACGCCGAGGTGCTGCAGATCAAGGTTGCCCAGGGCGCCAAGCCCGGTGAGGGCGGCCAGCTGCCGGGCGGCAAGGTCAACGGCCTGATCGCCAAGCTGCGCTATGCGGTACCTGGCGTGACCCTGATCTCACCGCCGCCGCACCACGATATCTACTCGATCGAAGACCTTGCCCAGCTGATCTACGACCTCAAGCAGGTCAACCCGCAGGCGCTGGTGTCGGTCAAATTGGTGGCCGAGGCTGGCGTCGGTACGATTGCCGCTGGTGTGGCCAAGGCTTATGCAGACCTGATCACCATTTCCGGTTACGACGGTGGCACTGGTGCGTCGCCGCTGACCTCGATCAAGTACGCTGGCGCCCCATGGGAACTGGGCCTGGCTGAAACCCACCAGACCCTGCGCGGCAACGACCTGCGCGGCAAGGTACGGGTACAGACCGACGGTGGCCTGAAAACTGGCCTGGACGTGATCAAGGCAGCCATCCTCGGCGCCGAAAGCTTCGGCTTCGGCACCGCACCAATGATCGCCCTGGGCTGCAAGTACCTGCGTATCTGCCACCTGAACAACTGCGCCACCGGCGTAGCCACCCAGAACGACAAGCTGCGCAAGGACCACTACATCGGCACCGTCGACATGGTGATCAACTTCTTCACCTTCGTTGCCGAAGAAACCCGTGAGTGGCTGGCCAAGCTGGGCGTGCGCAGCCTCGGCGAACTGATCGGCCGTACCGACCTGCTCGACGTACTGCCAGGCGACACCGAGCGCCAGCAGTACCTGGACCTGTCGCCGCTGCTGGGCAGCTCGCACATTCCGGCAGACAAGCCGCAGTTCTGCGAAGTCGACAAGAACCCGCCGTTCGACAAGGGCGAGTTGGCCGAGAAAATGGTGGAAATGGCCCTGCCAGCGATTCGCGACCAGGCCGGTGGCGAGTTCGACCTCGACATCTGCAACTGCGACCGTTCCATCGGTGCCCGTATCTCTGGCGAAATCGCCAAGCTGTACGGCAACCAGGGCATGGCCGCCAACCCGATCACCTTCCGCTTCAAGGGTACTGCGGGCCAGAGCTTCGGCGTATGGAACGCCGGCGGCCTGAACCTGCACCTGCAAGGTGATGCCAACGACTACGTCGGCAAGGGCATGACCGGTGGCAAGGTCACCATCGTGCCGCCAGCCGGCAGCCCGTTCGAAACCCAGCACAGCGCCATCGTCGGCAACACCTGCCTGTACGGTGCCACTGGCGGCAAGCTGTTTGCCGCCGGTACCGCGGGCGAGCGCTTCGCTGTGCGTAACTCCGGCGCCCACGCTGTTGTCGAGGGCACTGGCGATCACTGCTGTGAGTACATGACCGGTGGCTTTGTCTGCGTCTTGGGCAAGACCGGTTACAACTTCGGTTCTGGCATGACTGGCGGCTTCGCCTACGTGCTCGACATGGACAACACCTTCGTCGACAAACTCAACCATGAGCTGGTGGAAATTCAGCGCATCAGTGGTGAAGCGATGGAGGCTTACCGCAGCCACTTGGCGCGCGTCCTTGCCGAGTACGTGGAAGAGACCGGCAGCGAGTGGGGGCGTGAGCTCTCGGAGAACCTGGACGACTACGTGCGGCGCTTCTGGCTGGTGAAGCCGAAGGCAGCCAACCTGAAGCAACTGCTGTCCAGCACCCGTGCCAACCCGCAGTAAGAACAGCTGCAAGTGACGGCCCCGTGCGCGGGGTCCGTCGTGCTCAAGTGATCGTCTTGCAGCTTGCAGCCTAGGGCTGGCAACTGCGGTAAAGAGGTTTTGAAAAATGGCTGAACGTCTGAACAACGACTTCCAGTTCATCGAAGTGGGCCGCAAGGACCCGAAGAAAAAGCTGCTGCGCCAGCGCAAGAAGGAGTTCGTGGAAATCTACGAGCCGTTCAAGCCGCAGCAGTCCGTGGAGCAGGCACACCGCTGCCTGGGCTGCGGTAACCCGTATTGCGAGTGGAAGTGCCCGGTGCACAACTTCATCCCCAACTGGTTGAAGCTGGTTTCCGAAGGCAACATCCTGGCTGCAGCGGAACTGTCGCACCAGACCAACACCCTGCCTGAAGTGTGCGGCCGCGTGTGCCCGCAAGACCGCCTGTGCGAGGGGGCCTGCACCCTGAACGATGGCTTCGGCGCAGTGACCATCGGTTCTGTGGAGAAGTACATCACCGACACCGCTTTCGCCATGGGCTGGCGCCCGGACATGTCCAAGGTCAAGCCAACCGGCAAGCGCGTCGCCATCATCGGCGCCGGCCCGGCCGGCCTGGGTTGTGCTGACGTGCTGGTGCGCGCTGGCGTAACCCCGGTGGTGTTCGACAAGAACCCGGAAATCGGCGGCTTGCTGACCTTTGGCATCCCCGAGTTCAAGCTGGAAAAGACCGTGCTCAGCAACCGCCGCGAAGTGTTCACCGGCATGGGTATCGAGTTCCGCCTGAACACCGAGGTGGGCAAGGACGTGACCATGGAGCAGCTGCTCGCCGAGTACGACGCGGTGTTCATGGGCATGGGTACTTACACCTACATGAAGGGCGGCTTCCCGGGCGAAGACCTGCCGGGCGTGCATGACGCACTGGACTTCCTGATTGCCAACGTCAACCGCAACCTGGGCTTCGAGAAGTCGCCGGAAGACTTCGTCGACATGCAGGGCAAAAAGGTCGTGGTGCTGGGCGGTGGTGACACCGCGATGGACTGCAACCGCACCTCGATCCGCCAGGGTGCCAAGGCAGTGACCTGTGCCTATCGCCGTGACGAAGCCAACATGCCGGGTTCGCGCAAAGAGGTGAAGAACGCCAAGGAAGAGGGCGTGAAGTTCCTCTATAACCGTCAGCCAATCGCCATTGTCGGCGAGGACAAGGTCGAAGGCGTGAAAGTGGTCGAGACCCGCCTGGGTGAGCCGGATGCCCGTGGCCGCCGCAGCCCCGAGCCGATCCCGGGCTCCGAAGAGATCCTGCCGGCCGATGCCGTGGTGATCGCCTTCGGCTTCCGCCCGAGCCCGGCGCCGTGGTTCGAGCAGCATGGCATTCAGCTGGACAGTCAGGGCCGTGTCGTGGCACCGGAGAAGGGCAAGTTCAAGCACCAGACCAGCAACCCGAAAGTGTTTGCCGGTGGCGACATGGTGCGTGGTTCGGACTTGGTAGTGACGGCTATTTTCGAAGGACGTACAGCTGCCGAAGGCATTCTGGACTACCTCGAGGTCTGACTGTTTTAGATTTTGTATACAAAATCTATTGATCCAAGACATACCCATAGAGAAAAGGCACGGCAAACAGCCGTGCCTTTTCTTTGTGCGTCTGAGAAAATGCCCGCACTATTTTTCCGGATGCCGACATGACTGCCCTGAAGAACGATCGTTTCCTGCGTGCTCTGCTCAAGCAACCCGTAGACGTTACCCCGGTGTGGATGATGCGCCAGGCCGGCCGCTACCTGCCGGAGTACCGCGCCAGCCGCGCCAAGGCCGGTGACTTCATGAGCCTGTGCATGAACCCGCAGTTTGCCTGCGAGGTCACCCTGCAGCCGCTGGACCGCTACCCGCTGGACGCAGCGATCCTGTTCTCGGACATCCTCACCATCCCTGATGCCATGGGCCTGGGCCTGTATTTCGAAACCGGCGAAGGCCCGCGTTTCAAGAAGGTCATCAGCACCCCGGCCGACATCGAAGCACTGCCCATCCCCGACCCGCAAAAAGATCTGGGCTACGTGATGGACGCGGTCAGCACCATCCGTCGCGAGCTTAACGGCCGCGTGCCGTTGATCGGCTTCTCCGGCAGCCCTTGGACCCTGGCCACCTACATGGTTGAAGGCGGCTCGTCGAAGGACTTCCGCAAGACCAAGGCCATGGCCTACGACAACCCGCAAGCCCTGCACCTGCTGCTGGACAAGCTGGCCCAGTCGGTCACCAGCTACCTGAACGGCCAGATTCTGGCCGGTGCTCAGGCTGTGCAAATTTTCGATACCTGGGGCGGCAACCTGTCGGCGGCGGCCTACCAGGAATTCTCCCTGGCCTACATGCGCAAGATCGTCAGCGGCCTGATCCGCGAGCACGAAGGGCGCAAGGTGCCGGTGATCCTGTTCACCAAGAACGGCGGCCTGTGGCTGGAAAGCATCGCCGAAGCCGGTGCCGATGCACTGGGCCTGGACTGGACCTGCGAGATCGGCGACGCCCGCCGCCGCGTGGGTGACAGGGTGGCCCTGCAAGGCAACATGGACCCGACCGTGCTGTACGCCAAGCCCGAGGCCATCCGCCAGGAAGTGGCGCGCATCCTGGCCAGCTATGGCCAAGGCACAGGCCACGTATTCAACCTGGGCCATGGCATTACCCCGGAAGTCGACCCGGAGCATGCTGGCGTGTTCATCAATGCCGTGCATGAACTGTCGGCGCAGTACCACCAGTGAGTTGATTGCTGGAAAGCAAAGCCCGGCCCTGTGCCGGGCTTTTTGTTGCATTAAGTTTTAATTCAGCGAACGTCGTTAATCTGGTCCCATCGAAACCGAAACAGGACCCGATCCTCATGAAAACCCGTTATCTCGCCCTGATCCTCGCCCCGCTGTTCAGCACTGCCGCACTTGCTGCTGGCTATACCGGCCCCGGTGCCCAGTCGGTCACCACCGTCGCCGCTGCCAACGACGCTGCCGATGACACCCCGGTGGTGCTGCAGGGCTTCGTGACCAAGAAGATCAACAACGACGACAAGTACGAGTTCAAGGACAACACCGGCACCATTACCGTCGAGATCGATGACGAAGACCTGCCGCCGACGCCGTTCAACGACAAGACCAAGGTCAAGCTGACCGGTGAGGTGGAGAAGCACCTGATGAGCCGTGAAGTGGATGTGGATATTGTCGAGATCATCAACTGATCTGAGATTTTGGGGCCGCAAAGCGGCCCCTGGGTCAGCTCGATTTAGGGGGTAACTTGCTCAGGTGCAACGCCACCAGCAACGCCACCGCCAGCAAGCTGCCAATGAACAGCCCAATGCCATTCCAGCCCCACTGGTGCCAGAACACCCCGCCCGCCGTACCGGCCACGCTGGACCCTGCGTAGTAGCTGAACAGGTACAGCGACGACGCCTGTCCCTTGGCCTTCAGCGCTCTGCGTCCGATCCAGCTGCTGGCCACCGAGTGTGCGCCAAAGAAGCCGAAGGTGAACACCAGCATACCCACGATCACCATGGCCAGCGGGCTGGCCAGGGTCATCAGCAAGCCGCCGGCCATCACCACGATACTGGCCCAGAACACCTTGCGCCGGCCCAGCTTGTCAGCCAGGGCACCGACTTGCGCCGAGCTGTAGATGCCCGACAGATAAACCACCGACAGCAAGCCCACCAGCGCCTGGTTCATGTGGTAAGGCTCGGCCAGCAGCCGGTAGCCGATATAGTTGAACAAGGTGACGAACGCACCCATCAGCAGGAAGGCTTCGAGGAACAGCCAGGGCAGGCCGGCATCCTTGAAATGCATGACAAAGCCATCCAGAAGGCTGCGCGGGCTCATCATCTGCGGGCGGAAGTTGCGCGATTCGGGCAGTACCTTCCAGAACACCAGTGCGGCTACCAGGGCCAGGCCACCGATGGTCAGCATCGCCGTGTGCCAGCTGACGAAGTCGATCAGGACGCCAGTGATTAGCCGCCCACTCATGCCGCCAATCGCGTTGCCGCCGATGTACAGACCCATTGCCAGGCCAATGTGTTGCGGGTGGATCTCTTCGCTCAGGTAGGTCATTGCCACCGCAGCCAGGCCGCTCAACGACAGGCCGACCAACGCACGGGTGGCCAGTACCAGCTCCCAGCTCGGCATCACTGCGCTGGCCAGGGTGGACAGGGCGGCGCAGACCAAGGCGAACACCATCACCGGCTTGCGCCCGATGCGGTCAGAAATGGGGCCGGTGATCAGCAGGCCGAACGCCAGCATGGCAGTGGACACCGATAGCACCAAGCTGCTTTGCGCCGCGTTGATGGCAAATTCCTTGGACAGCAGCGGCATCATCGGCTGTACGCAGTACAGCAGGGCGAAGGTGGCGAAGCCGCCGCTGAACAGGGCCAGCACGGTCTTCATGAAGGCGGGGGTGCCTTTCTCGATCCACATGTCGTTCAGGGTGGCAGGTTCGGGCTCGGCAGGAAGGGGGGCTACAGCAGTTTTCACGGGCGGGTACCTCTGGCGCAATGAAAAAAGCATATAGCTGGCTAATGATTAGATCCAATATATTGTTCGACCTATTTAAGATGTTTTACGACCTGTTTGGAGCCCATCATGGAACTGCGCCATCTGCGTTACTTCATCGCCGTGGCCGAAGAGCTGCACTTTGGCCGCGCCGCCCAGCAGCTGGGTATTTCACAGCCACCCTTGAGCCAGCAGATCCAGGCGCTGGAACAAGAGCTGGGGGCGCGTCTGTTCGACCGTACCAATCGTCGGGTCGAGCTGAGCGAGGCGGGGCGGCTGTTCCTTGAAGAGGCCAGGCAGGTGCTGGCGCAGGTAGAAAAGGCGGCAGATGTGGCCCGGCGTGCGCAACTGGGAGAGCTGGGCGAGATGAAAATAGGCTTCACCTCGTCGGCTCCGTTCACCTCGAAAATTCCCAAGGCGATCCATGCCTTCCGTCAGCGCTTCCCGTCGGTGCACCTGAACCTCAAGGAACTGAGCAGCCGTGATGTTGCCGAAGGGGTGTTCGATGAATCGATCGAAGTGGGGTTGATGCGGCCGATGCCGCTACCGGAAGGGCTGGTGGCCACCGAGTTGTTCCGCGAGCCGCTGGTGGCGGTGATCAATGCCTCGCATCCGCTGGCCGAGGGCACTGAGCAGGGTGTTTACATGGCGGCACTGGCCCATGAACCGTTCGTGTTCTTCCCGCGCAGTTATGGCAGCGGCCTGCATGCGCAATTGCTGAGCCTGGCGCGACAGGCGGGCTTCAGCCCGCACTTCGCACAAGAGGCGGGGGAGGCGATGACCATCATTGGCCTGGTGTCGGCGGGGTTGGGCGTGTCGGTGTTGCCGGCGTCGTTCCAGCGCATGCGCATTGAAGGCGTGGTGTACCGCACGCTGCTGGATGAAGGGGCGATGTCGGCGGTGTGGCTGGTGCAACGCGAGCGCGGCAATTCGGTGATGGCCAAAGCGTTTGCCGAGCTGTTGACGGGGCAAGTGGTCGGCCAGGGCTGATGCCGGTCAAATGGCACTGGCCATTGCCGCAGCGTCACCACATACTCGGGCATTCGTTGAAACACGGAGGTCAATCATGCGGCGCGTGGTATTCAATCAGAAAGGTGGCGTGGGCAAGTCGAGCATCGCCTGCAACCTGGCGGCGGTCAGTGCCAATGAAGGCTACCGGACCTTGCTGATCGACCTGGATGCCCAGGCTAACTCGACCCAGTACCTCACTGGCCTGACCGGCGAGGACATCCCCATGGGTATCGCCGACTTTTTCAAGCAAAGCCTATCCAGCGGGCCGTTCAGCAAGAAGAACAAGGTCGATATCTACGAAACGCCGTTCGACAACCTGCACGTGGTCACCGCCACCGCCGAGCTGGCCGACCTGCAGCCCAAGCTTGAGGCCAAGCACAAGATCAACAAGCTGCGTAAGCTGCTCGACGAGTTGGACGAGGACTACGAGCGTATCTACATCGATACCCCACCGGCGCTGAACTTCTACGCGGTTTCCGCGTTGATTGCCGCTGATCGCGTGCTCATTCCCTTCGACTGCGACAGCTTCTCGCGCCAGGCCCTGTATGGCCTGCTGGCCGAGATCGAAGACCTCAAGGAAGACCACAACGAAGACCTGATGGTCGAAGGCATCGTGGTCAACCAGTTCCAGTCCCGTGCCAGCCTGCCACAGCAGATGCTCGACGAACTGCTGGCCGAAGGGTTACCGGTGCTGCCGGTGTACCTGGGCAGCTCGGTGAAGATGCGTGAATCGCACCACGCCAGCCTGCCGCTGATTCACCTGGAGCCCAAGCACAAGCTGACCCAGCAGTTTGTCGAGTTGCACTCGTTGCTCGAAGAGAACGCTTAAACCCCTTGGCTACGCACCCACTCCAGCAACGTCTGGAGTGGAAACGCCCCGGCCTGGCGGCTGACTTCGCGGCCGTTCTTGAACAGCAGCAGGCTGGGGATCGAACGAATGCCCAGTTGCCCCGCAAGGTTGCGGTTGGCTTCGCTGTCGAGCTTGGCCAGGCGGCAGCGGCCGGTCAGCTGGCGGGCGGCCTGTTCGAAGGTGGGGGCAAAGGACTTGCACGGGCCGCACCAGTCGGCCCAGATGTCGACCAGTAGCGGTAGGTCGCCCTTGATCTGGCTGGCGTAGCTGGCTTCGGTCAGCTCGAAAGGGGTGCTCAGCAGCATGTCCTGTTTGCAGCGGCCGCATTTTGGTGTATCGCCCAGGCGCTCGGCGGGCAGGCGGTTGAGGCCGTTACAGTGGGGGCAGGGGACTACCAGCGGTTCGGACATGTTGTTTCCTTGATATTTTGGGGGCTGCTTTGCAGCCCATCGCGACCCAAGGCCGCTCCCACAGGGTTTGGCGTTAATCAGGAGGAGCAGCTGATTTCCAGGTGCTTGCCCCATTCTGGTGGCCGTTCGGCGTAGGCCTGCATACCGGGTTGTTCTTCGAAGGGGTGGCTAAGCACTTGATGCAGCCGACGCACTTCACTGTAATCACCCGCTTCTGCCGCTTCGATGGCTTTCTGCGCCAGGTAGTTGCGCAACACGTACAGCGGGTTCACCGCATGCATCCGCTCGCGGCGGCCTTCGGCATTACCGGGTTCGCGATCACAACGGGCCAGGTAGTCCGCGCCCCAGGCATCGAAAGCGGCCAGGTCGATAAAGTCGTCGCGCACCACCTTGAGTGCGTCTGCCGCCGGCTGTTCGCCCAGCTTGCGGAAGAACAGGCTGTAGTCCACGCCACCACGCTGCATGCATTGCAGCAGTCGCTCGACCAGCGCCATGTCGTCTTCTTCGGCAGTGGTCAGGCCCAAGCGTCGGCGCATCAGGTCCAGGTAATGGGCCTGGTACAGCGGCAGGAACAGCCCCAACGTTTCCTTCAGTGGCTCAACCTCGATCACCGTGGTCAATGCCTGAGCCAGCGCGCTGAGGTTCCAGTGGGCGATGGGCACCTGGTTGGCGTAGCTGTAGCGGCCTCGGTCGTCGGAGTGGTTGCAGATGAAGTTGGCATCGAAGTCGTCGAGGAAGGCATACGGGCCGAAGTCGAAGGTGATGCCCAGGATCGACATGTTGTCGGTGTTCATCACCCCGTGGCAAAAGCCGTAGGCCTGCCAGCGGGCGATCAGTTCGGCGTTGCGCTCGACAATGGTGCGGAACATGGCCAGGTAGGGCTGCTCGGCATCACGGCATTCGGGGTAGTGCTGCTCCAGTACATGGTCGATCAGCACACGCTGCTGCTCGGGTTGCTTGGTGTAGTAGAAGTATTCGAAATGACCGAAGCGCACATGGCTCTGTGCCAGGCGCGTGAGCATGGCGGCGCTTTCGCGGGTTTCGCGCCACACCGGGGTGCTGGAGCCGATCACGCACAGCGCCCGGCTGGTGGGGATACCGAGGGCGTGCAGGGCTTCGGAGGCGAGAAATTCGCGGATCGACGAGCGCAGCACGGCACGGCCGTCACCCATGCGCGAGTACGGCGTTTGGCCGGCGCCTTTGAGGTGCAGGTCCCAGTGTTCACCTGCATCGTTCAGTACTTCGGCCAGCAGCAGGCCACGGCCGTCGCCCAGGCGCGGGTTGTACGAGCCGAACTGGTGGCCGGAATAGACCATCGCCCGAGGGTCGGCCTCTTCCCACAGCTTGTGCCCGCTGAACAACTCGGCGAACACCGGAAGCTCGGCGTGAGCGGGGTCGAGGTCGAGCAGCGCCATGGCCGATTCGCTTGCCACGACCAACCGCGGCTCGGCGATGGGCTCAGGCAGCACCTGGGTGGAAAACGCGTCGCCCAGGCGGGCGAAGCGGTTGTCGAAGCTGAGTTGGTCGAGGGCTTTCACGGGCTGCTCCTGGGGTTCAGCACAGAATAAAGCATTCGAGCCCACTCAGGCCTGTGCAGTGCCATCCGGCTTAGGTTGCTCCAGCGGAATAAGCTGCTGTTTGCCGCCCTTCTGGTCCATCAGGAACACCTCGACCTGGCGCACCGAGATCTTGATGTTGTGTGCCTTGAACTCGCGGTTGATGTAACGGTTGATTTCGTCCAGCGTCGGGTTGCGATCGCCCAGGTCACGTACGTGCATGCGCAACTCGTGGTCCAGCGAGCTCTCGCCAAAGTTGAGGAAGTACACGATCGGCTCTGGGTCCTTGAGCACTCGTGGGTTCTCGTGTGCGCCCTTGAGCAGCAGTTCGCGCACCAGGTCGAGGTCGGAGCCGTAGTCGATGCCCAGCTTCAGCGTCACCCGGGTGACCGTGTCGGTCAGCGACCAGTTGATCAGCTGGCCGGTGATGAAGGTCTTGTTGGGGACGATGATGTCCTTGCGGTCGAAGTCGGTGATGGTGGTGGCACGGATGCGGATCTTGCTCACCGTGCCGGACAGGTTGCCGATGGTGATGGTGTCGCCAATTCGCACCGGGCGCTCGAACAGGATCATGATGCCGGAGATGAAGTTGGCGAAAATTTCCTGCATGCCGAAGCCCAGGCCCACCGACAGCGCGGCCACCAGCCACTGCAGCTTGTCCCAGCTCACCCCCAGGGTCGACAGGGTGCTGACGATCCCGACACCGACGATGGTGTACGACAGCAGCGTGGTGGTGGCGTAGGCACTGCCCTGGGCCAGGTTCAGGCGTGACAGCACCAGTACTTCCAGCAGGCCTGGCAAGTTGCCGGCCAGGGCGAAGGTGATGCCGACGATCACCAGCGCGCCCAGCAGGTCGCCGAGGCTGATAGGCACCATGCTGGCGGCCGCGCCGGTGCCGCTGGTGTATTCGTACAGTACGAAGTTGTTGAGGTAGGCGAACACCGAGATCAAGTCTGACCACACCCAGTACAGGCCGGCGATGAAGCCGCCGAGCAGGGCCAGGCGGATCAGGCGCAGTGACTGCTGGTTGACCTGTTCGATGTCCAGCGTTGGCTCTTCGGTGATGACCTCGCCGTCCAGCCCTTCCTTGGCCGCCGCACGCTTGCTCAGCGCACGCTGGTAGGCCAGGCGCCGTGCCGCTACCGACAGGCCACGCACGAACGCGGCCTCGATCACCAGCCAGAACAGCAGCAGGTACAGGGTGTAGATCAACCGGTCGGTGAGCTTCAGCGCGGTGTAGTAGTAGCCGAAGCACACGGCAACGAACAGGGCGATGGGCAGGGCGGTGAACGCTACGCCCACGGCCCTGCGGAACAACGAGGTGTCACGGTGCGCGGGGCTGCTGAGCAGCAGGCGGCTGAGCAGCCAGGCCATCAGCGCATAGCAGGTCAGCACCACGCCGATGCCCAGCACGTCGTCGGCCAGCGCCGACGGCTGGTGCTCGGCCACTGCCACCACGCCAACCAGCGCCAGCACCACGGTGCCCAGGCGGCGTACCCAGCCGCGCAGGAACTCGACCTGTGGCTTGTGCCAGCGGAAGTGAATTTCTGCCACGCCACCGGGGGCGAGAATGCGGTAGGCGGTGTAGAACACCAGCCAGGCCTGGGCCAGTTGCCAGAGCGCGGCGCCCAGGTTGGCATTCTGCCCACGGGCGTCGATCTGCAAAGCGTAGCTGCACAGTGCCAGGCCAAGGCTGACCGGCATCGCCAGCAGGATGTTGATGAGAATCGCCTGGGGCGTGTGCCACTGGCTGTCACGGCGGAAGTGGCCGATGTCCTGGTGCACCTTGCCCAGCCGTTGGTACAGGTACTTGCGCCGCCACAGCAGGGCGCCGATCACCAGCAGCAGTGGCAGGAACAACAGTGGGCGCTGGCTAAGGCCGTCGGCCAGTTCCTTCAGGCCCGAGCCCCACGGCAGGTTGGCAACTTGGTCGGCAAGACGCTCCGGCACATAACGCAGCCAGTCCCAGTCCAGCGGCTTGTTGCTGGGGATCCAGAACATCTGTTCGTCGAGGGTGGTGCGCAGGCTCTGCGCGGTGCCCAGCAGCTGCTTCTGGTTGAGCTGCAGGGTGATCGATTCATTGAGCAACGCCGACAGCTCGCGGTTCAGCCGCTCCAGCAGGTCGCTGCGGGTGATGGCCACTTCCAGCAGGGCCTTGCGCAGCTGCGGAGTCACATCTTCCTGCGGTTGCGCGGCCAGCAGCTTGTCGACGTAGGTGACCGGGCTGCTCATCTGCTCGCGTTGCTGGTTGACCTCGAACTGGTACAAGCGGGTGTCGGCGATCTGGTCGGCCAGGTCGCGGTCTACCTTCAGGTGCGGCAGGGTCTGCTTCTGTTTGTAGAGGATCTTCGACAGCAAAAGGCTGCCCTTGAGCACGTTGATCTGCTCGTCCAGCGCCTGGTCGGCCTGGGTCAGGCTGTCGAGCTGCTGCTTGGTGCGCAGGTTCTGCTGGGTCAACTCGTTGAGGCGGTCGGTGCTCTTGAGCAGGTAGTCGGAGAGCTTGAGGTTGACCGCGCTTTCGGTGGCCAACAGGCTGCTGCCGCCGGCCTTCTGCGCCTCGATCGACTGCTGGGTGACCGCCTCCTGGGACTGAGCCAGGCGCTTGTCGTTGATCAGCGTCTGCAAGTCCTGGATCTCCTGCTCCAGGCGCGCGGCGCGCTCGATCAGCAGGTCGTGACGCGCATTGCCGAGGTCTTGCAGCAGGCTGTTGCCAGCCAGTTCCTGGCGGCGCAGCAGCGTCAGTGCGTTGAGCGAGGCCAGCTCGGCATTGAGTTGGTTGCGCTGGTCGGCATTGATGGACTTGCCTCCGTCCTTGCCGGTTTTGAGGATGTTGTTGATTTGCTGGGTGCGGGTCTGGCTGCTGCTGATTTCGGCCTGGGCGCGCTCGGGGCGGGTTTGCGAGTTGATGATCAGGCTGTTGGCTTCGGACAGCGCCTTTTGCAGCTCGCCCTGCTGGGTGTTGCGCTCGCTGAGCATCTGTTCGAGCTGTGGCACGGTCAGCGTTGCGTAACGCTGCGCGACAGGCAGGGCTTTGCTTTCCTTGAGCCTGGCCAGTTCTTTCTGGTTGTCGCTGGTTTCTTTCGGCGCACTGGTCAGTTGCTGCTTGAGCGCGGCAAGCTTCTTTTCGTTGTCTTCCTTGCTGGCGAGCAGGCTCAACGTTTGTTCGAGCACCTGCTGCAGGGCTTTCTGGTCGGCCTCGGGCAGCTTGCGCTCGGCGATCTTGTCGAGGCTGTTCTGAATGCTGGCGGTGGTCGGGGCTTCTGCCGCGTAGGCCGCAAAAGGAAGAGACAGGCACAGCCCGAGCAGGGCTGTGCGAAGGTACGCGCGCAGGGACATAGGCAGACTACTTGTGGATCCGGCAGAAACGAAGTTTAGAGGAACAATCCTGGTCCGGGTCGCGTTCCTTCGGGGAATCTGACGCCTACTTTCTGGATCTTGTTCCCGTCCATGGTCGCCACGGTCCAGATCGTGCCATGCCATTCGACCTGGTCACCTACTACTGGAGCGCCTCCGACCTTCTGTCGGATGAACTGCGCCAGCGGCATTTTCGCGTCCAGGCCATCGAGTTTCAGGCCGTACAACGCTGCCACCGCACCCAGTTCGGCATCGCCTTCGAGCACGAAGTCGCCGAAGAAACGCAGGTCCAGGCCACGCTGTGGCGCCTGGCTGAACAGTTTGCCCAGGGCTGGCAGGTTGTGCTCGTGGCCGATCACGCAGAGCATGTCGCCAACTTCCAGCACGGTACTGCCCGACGGGTGCAGCAATTGCTCGTTGCGGAACAGGGCGGCAATACGCGTGCCCTCGGGCATTTTCAGCTCGCGCAGGGCGGCCCCGATACACCATTTTTCGGCGCCCAGACGGTACACGAACAGCTCCCATTCGCTGGTGACGTGCACTTCCAGGGCGGAGCGGGAGATCGGTGCCGGGTCTGGTGGTACGGTCACTTTCAGCAGCTTGGCCATCCACGGCAGGCTGGTGCCTTGTACCAGCAGTGACACCAGCACGATGAAGAATGCCAGGTTGAAGAACAGCTGGGCGTCCGGCAGGCCGGCCATCAGCGGGAACACCGCCAGAATGATCGGCACCGCGCCGCGCAGGCCAACCCAGGAAATAAAGCCCTTTTCGCGGCCATGGAAGGCCTTGAACGGCAGCAGTGCAGCGACCACCGACAGTGGCCGCGCCACCAGGATCATCCACAGCGCCAGGCCCAATGCCGGCAGGGCAATGGGCAGCAGGTCGTGCGGGGTGACCAGCAGCCCCAGCACCAGGAACATGCCGATCTGGGCCAGCCAGGCCATGCCGTCGAGCATGTGCAGAATGCCGTGGCGGCTGCGAATTGGCTTGTTGCCCAGCACCAGGCCGCACAGGTACACGGCGAGGAAGCCGCTGCCGTGCAAGGCGTTGGTCAGCGAGAACACCACCAGGCCGCCGGCCACGACCAGAATCGGGTACAGGCCGCCGGCCAGGTTGATGCGGTTGACCAGTTGCAGCATCAGCCAGCCGCCGCCCAGGCCCAACAGCCCGCCGATGCCGAACTCGCGCAGCAAGTGGCCCAGCAGGCTCCAGTGCAGGCCGGTCTGGCCGCTGGCGATCATGTCGATCAGGGTAACGGTGAGGAACACCGCCATCGGGTCGTTGCTGCCCGACTCGATCTCCAGGGTGGCGGTAACCCGCTCATTCAGGCCTTTGCCGCCCAGCAGCGAGAACACCGCAGCGGCGTCGGTGGAGCCAACGATGGCGCCGATCAGCAGGCCTTGGATCAAGCTCAGGTTGAACAGCCAGGCGGCAACCAGGCCGGTGAGGGCGGTGGTGATCATCACCCCGACCGTGGCCAGCGACAGCGCCGGCCACAGTGCCACGCGGAAGCTTGCCACCCGCGTGCGCAGGCCGCCGTCAAGCAGGATCACGGCCAGTGCCAGGTTGCCCACCAGGTAGGCGGTTGGGTAGTTGTTGAAGATGATGCCGCCACCATCGACACCGGCGACCATGCCGACCGCGAGGATGATGACCAGAATAGGGATACCCAGGCGCGACGACAGCGAACTGACCAGGATACTTGCGCCCACCAGCAATGCGCCGATCAGGAACAGGCTGTTGATGGTGCTTGCATCCAAAGGCAGGTACTCCGGGACAACGGGCGGGAGGAGGCTTGATAGCGTGTCGCTAGCAGGTCGCGTGCCAATCGATTCTAACCTGATGAATTGGCAGCATGTAAAGCGTTTCTGCAGATGTGCAAAAGGCACCGCAGTGGGTGCCTTTCCGTGTGTTGCCTGGGCGGGCCTCTTCGCGGGCACGCCCGCTCCCACAGGATTTTCACAATACTTGAGATTTGTGATGTCCGTGTGGGAGCGGGTTTACCCGCGAAAAGGCCGGTGCAGGTTTACGCCTGCTTCACTTCACGCATCGGCTTGCCTTTCACCGGTGCATCACCCGCCACATAGTACTTGGCGGTGCTGCGCGGCAACGGCTTGCGGCCGCGGATCTTGTCCGAAATTTTCTCGGCGATCATGATCGTGGTGGCGTTGAGGTTGCCGGTGATGATCAGCGGCATGATCGACGCATCGACCACACGCAGGCCCTTCATGCCATGCACGCGGCCTTCGCCATCGACCACTGCCATGTCGTCGGTGCCCATCTTGCACGAGCAGGACGGGTGGAAGGCGGTTTCGGCGTGCTCGCGGATGAACTTGTCCAGCTGCTCGTCGGTTTGCACGTCGGCGCCCGGGCTGATTTCGCGGCCACGGTACGGGTCCAGCGCCGGCTGGGCCATGATTTCGCGGGTCAGGCGGATACCATCGCGGAACTCCTGCCAGTCCTGCTCGGTGGACATGTAGTTGAACAGGATGCTTGGGTGCTGGCGCGGGTCTTTCGACTTGGCCTGGATGCGGCCGCGGGCAGGCGAGCGCATGGAGCCCATGTGCGCCTGGAAGCCGTGTTCCTTCACGCCATTGGAGCCGTTGTAGTTAATGGCGACTGGCAGGAAGTGGTACTGAATGTTCGGCCACTTGAACTCAGGGCGGGTACGGATGAAACCACCGGCCTCGAACTGGTTGCTGGCGCCGATACCGGTGCCTTTGAACATCCACTCTGCACCGATGGCTGGCTGGTTCCACCAAAGCAGCGATGGGTACAGCGATACCGGTTGGGTGCAGGCGTACTGCAGGTACAGCTCAAGGTGGTCCTGCAGGTTTTCGCCAACGCCCGGCAGATCGTGCACAACCGGGATGTCGAGGCTTTCCAGCAGGGCGCGCGGGCCAACGCCGGAGCGCTGCAGCAGCTGCGGCGAGGCGATGGCGCCGGAGCTGACGATCACTTCCTTGCGGGCGCGGGCTTCAACGCGCTCTTCACTGTCGCCGACCAGATAGGTCACGCCTACGGCGCGCTTGCCGTCGAACAGCACGCGGTCGCTCAGAGCGTGGGTGACGATGGTCAGGTTCGGGCGCTTCTTGGCCTGGTCCAGGTAGCCACGGGCGGTGCTGGAACGGCGGCCGTTCTTGGTGACCGAACGGTCCATCGGGCCGAAGCCTTCCTGCTGGTAGCCGTTGAGGTCTTCGGTGCGTGGGTAACCGGCTTGTACGCCGGCTTCAACCATGGCGTGGAACAACGGGTTGTTGCCAGCCTTCGGCGTGGCGACGCTGACCGGGCCTTCGCCACCGTGGTAGTCGTTCGGGCCGATGTCGCGGGTTTCGGCTTTGCGGAAGTACGGCAGGCAGTCCAGGTAGGTCCAGTCTTGCAGGCCTGGCAGTTCTGCCCAGCCGTCGAAGTCCATGGCGTTGCCACGGATGTAGCACATGCCGTTGATCAGCGACGAGCCACCCAGGCCTTTGCCACGGCCACATTCCATGCGGCGGCCGTCCATGTGCGGCTCGGGATCGGTCTCGTAGGCCCAGTTGTAGCGGCGGCCCTGCAGCGGGAAGGCCAGGGCAGCTGGCATCTGGGTGCGGAAGTCGAAGCGGTAATCAGGGCCACCGGCTTCAAGCAGCAGGACGGTGACGCCGGCGTCTTCGGTCAGGCGGGTAGCCAGGGTGTTACCGGCCGAGCCGGCACCGACGATGATGTAATCGAATTCTTGGGACATGAAAGTACCCTCGTGTTGGCGGTGATCAGGGAGCGGGAACGCCCGTGCACAGCGGCACGGGCGTGGCTAGACAGGGTTTAGAAAACCGAGTTGTAGCCGCCCAGCTCAACCTGGACCGACTTGATGCGAGTGTATTGAGCCAGCGAGCTGACGCCGTTCTCACGGCCAACGCCCGACTGCTTGTAGCCACCGACCGGCATTTCGGCCGGCGATTCACCCCAGGCGTTGATCCAGCAGATACCGGCTTCGAGCTTGTGGATGATGCGGTGGGCGCGGGTGATGTCGTTGGTGCACACACCGGCAGCCAGGCCGTACTCGGTGTCGTTGGCGCGACGGATCACTTCTTCTTCGGTCTCGTAGGACAGAATGCTCATGACCGGGCCGAAGATCTCTTCCTTGACGATGGTCATGTCGTCGCTGCAATCGGTGAACACGGTCGGGGCCACGAAGGCGCCCTTGGCGAATTCGCCTTCGGTCAGACGCTCGCCGCCGCACAGGACGCGGGCACCTTCTTCTTTGCCCTTGGCGATGTAGCTCAGCACGTTTTCCATGTGCGCGAAGCTGACCAGCGGGCCGAAGTTGGTGTTTTCGTCTTCCGGGTTGCCAACGCGAATGCGGGCAACGCGCTCGGCGATCTTGGCTTCGAAGGCAGCCTTCATTTCAGCTGGGATGAACACGCGGGTGCCGTTGGTGCACACCTGGCCCGAGCTGTAGAAGTTGGCCATCATGGCGATGTCGGCGGCCTTGTCCAGGTCGGCGTCGGCGCAGATGATCAGTGGCGACTTGCCGCCCAGTTCCATGGTGACCTCCTTCAGCGAGGAGCTGGAGGCGCTGGCCATGACTTTCTTGCCGGTGGTGGTGCCGCCGGTGAAGGACACTTTTTCGATGCGTGGGTGCTCGGTCAGCCAGGTACCGACTTCGCGGCCACTGCCGGTCAGCACGTTGAACACGCCATTCGGCAGGCCGGCTTCGGTGTAGATCTCGGCCAGTTTCAGGGTGGTCAGCGAGGTGACTTCCGACGGCTTGAAGATCATCGCGTTGCCAGCGGCCAGGGCCGGGGCGGATTTCCACAGGGCGATCTGGATCGGGTAGTTCCAGGCGCCGATACCCACGGTCACGCCCAGCGGCTCGCGGCGGGTGTAGACAAAGGACGATTCGCGCAGCGGGATCTGCTCGCCTTCGATGGCCGGTACCAGGCCTGCGTAGTATTCCAGCACATCGGCGCCGGTAACGATGTCGACGTAGCGGGTTTCGGAGTACGACTTGCCGGTGTCCAGGGTTTCCAGCTGAGCCAGTTCATCGTTGCGCTCGCGCAGGATGTCGACAGCGCGGCGCAGGATGCGCGAACGCTGCATGGCGGTCATCGCAGCCCAGACCTTCTGGCCACGCTCGGCGCTTTCCACGGCCTTCTCGACGTCGGCCTCGGTGGCACGCTGTACGTGGGCGAGGACTTCGCCAGTGGCCGGGTTGATGGCTTCGAAAGTGGCATCGCTGCCAGCGTCGACGTAAGCGCCATCAATGTAGAGTTTTTGCGTTCCGAAACGGGCCATAGTGTCCTCGCAAGTGCAGTGTGTGGTTTGGCTAGCGCGTCACGCTCCTGCCGGGTTGGCAAGGGCCGTGCGCGCTTGTTCAGCGGCCTGGTCGTTTGTGCCCAGGGTGTGCTGTTTAGCCAGTTGTAGATCCATGTATTCGTAAGCAATCCGTATTGCCTGGTCGGTGTCGAATGCATCACCCGACAGGGCACCACGCAGCCACAAGCCGTCGATCAAGGCCGCCAGGCCGCGGGCTGCCTTGCGCGCATGGTAGAGCGGCAGGGTGCGGCGGAACTGGCAGCACAGGTTGGAATACAAGCGGTGGTCGTTGATCCGCTGCAACCTGTGCAAATCGGGCTGGTGCATGCTGGAAGCCCAAAAGGCCAACCAGGTTTTCATTGCCGGGCCGTTCACCTGGCTGGCATCGAAGTTGCCCTCGATGATCACTTTCAGGTGGGCACGCGGGCTGTCGTCCGTCAGGGCCTGGCGACGTGCTCTAACGCCTTCGTTGAGCATGCTCATGATGTAACCCATCGTCGCTGCGATCAGGCCATTCTTGTCCCGAAAGTAGTGACTGATGATGCCGTTCGACACACCGGCCAAACGGGCAATCAGCGCAATGCTGGCGTCCCCCAGACCGACCTGATCGACCGCCTGCAACGTGGCTTCGATCAACTGCTGGCGGCGGATGGGTTGCATACCGACCTTGGGCATCTTGCTATCTCCTCAGGCCTGCGAGCAGACGACAGGCGGCTGACTCGGCGAAGGCCAGTCTATTTTGTTTTGATTGAACGTTCAATCAATAAAGAATAAGCTCTGCGACAATTTGTGCCATTGACAGTTTTTCAGGCGGTCGAGAAGGCACGGATTGACACCCCAGGAAATCGCGTAACCCCCGGAATACAAGGCGTTGACGGGCATGAGCGATGCGAAATGCAGATTCTGCCGCGCGGCTTTTGGCCCTGCGGCAGGCCCTTGGAGCGGGCGGGGTGATCTGTGACGAATGCGCGCACCTCTGCGGATGCGTGGCATTTTCAGCAGGCCACCTGTCTGTTTTTTTGCAACGTATCGATTCGGGATCACGGTTTCCAGGGTGCTTTTATAACACCTGACGCAGTGGGGATATTCCACCAATTGCTCGGGAAAGACTGATTAGCCTCCACAGCCGTACTGCCCGGAGCATTCGTGCAATGAGTTCTGCCTCACTTACCAAGCCCCCCGCCGAGAGGGTACGGGTCAACCGCGTGGTGTTCTTCACCTCCGCGCTGATGATCCTTGTTCTGACTGCCTTGCTGATCGCTGTACCCGAAACCGCAGGCCAAGTGCTGGGCGTGGCCCAGAAATGGCTGACGCGTACCTTTGGCTGGTACTACATGCTGGTCATCTGCGGCTACTTGCTGTTCGTCGTCTACCTGGCCTTCTCCGACTACGGCAGCCTCAAGCTGGGTGGCAAGGATGACCAGCCTGACTTCAGCTATGGCGCCTGGGCCGGCATGCTGTTCTCGTCCGGTATCGGTATTTCGCTGCTGTACTTCGGCGCTTCCGAGCCGCTGGACCACTACTTCAACCCACCGGAAGGCACCCCGGCCAGCCTCGAGGCCGCGCGCCAGGGCCTGCAGCTGACCTTCCTGCACTGGGGCCTGCACGGCTGGGCGATCTATGCCCTGGTCGGCCTGGCCGTGGGTTACTTCGCCTACCGCCACAACCAGCCGCTGGCCCTGCGTTCGGCGCTGTACCCGCTGGTCGGCGAGCGTTGGGTCAAGGGTGCTGCCGGCAACGCCGTCGACATCTTTGGCATGTTCGTCACCCTGCTGGGCCTGGTGACCAACCTAGGTATCGGCTCGATGCAGGTATCCTCGGGCCTGGAATACCTGTTCGGCATGGACCACAGCAAGACCAACCTGCTGGTGGTGATCCTGGTCATGGCCGGTGTGGCCACCGTGGCTGCGGTGTCGGGTGTGGAAAACGGCATTCGCCGCCTGTCCAACCTGAACATCATGCTGTTCAGCGGCCTGCTGATCTTCGTGCTGCTGGGCGGTGAAACCCTGCACCTGCTCAACGGCTTCGTGCAGAACGTCGGCGACTACCTGAACGGCATCGTGCTGAAAACCTTCGACCTGTATGTGTACGAAGGCGAAGCCGGCAAGTCCGAGCGCTGGCTGGGCCTGTGGACCGTGTTCTATTGGGCCTGGTGGATCTCCTGGGGCCCATTCGTCGGTATGTTCATTGCCCGTATCTCCAAGGGCCGCACCGTGCGCCAGTTGGTGATGGGTGTGCTGTTGATCCCGCTGGGCTTCACCTTGGCGTGGCTGTCGATCTTCGGCAACACCGCACTGGACTTGGTGATCAACCAGGGCGCCGTGGAGCTGGGCAAGACTGCGCTGGAACAGCCGTCGATGTCGATCTACCAACTGCTGGAATACTTCCCGGCAGCCAAGATCGTGATTGGTGTGGCGGTGTTCGTCGGCTTCGTGCTGTTCCTTACCCCGGCCGACTCCGGTGCGGTGATGATGGCCAACCTGTCGTGCAAAGGCGGCAAGGTCGACGAAGACGCCCCGCACTGGATGGTGGTGTTCTGGTCGGTGGTTATCACCCTGGTCACCATCGGCCTGCTGTTCGCCGGTAACTTCGAGGCCATGCAGACCATGGTGGTGCTGGCGGGCCTGCCGTTCTCGGTGGTGCTGGTACTGTTCATGTTCGGGTTGTACAAGGCCATGAAGCAGGACGTGGCAGTCGAGCAGGAGCGTGCCGAGCTGGCCGCCCGCGGTCGCCGCGGCTTCAGCGAGCGCCTGAGCCAGCTGGAACTGCAGCCCACCCAGGCCGTGGTGCAGCGGTTCATGGACAAGCAGGTCAGCCCGGCGCTGAAAGAAGCGGCCGCACAGCTGCAGACCCTGGGCTTCGAGGTAGAAACCCGGGTTGGCCAGTCGCGCAACATGATGGGCCTGCGGGTGATGATGGAAGAGGGTAACCCCTTCGTCTACGAAGCCAGCCTGGACGGTTACCTGGCCGCGCCGAGCGAGGCGCCGGTCGAAGGCGAGCCGGAGGTGCAGCAGCGCTTCTACCGCGCCGAGGTGTACCTGCACGACGGCAGCCAGGAATACGACCTGATGGGCTTCACTCGCGAACAAATCGTGCGTGATGTGCTGGATCAGTTCGAAAGCCACCGCCAGTTGCTGGGGCGTGTGTACAGCTGATTGCTGTTGCTGTGAGGCAGAGGCCCGGTTCGAAGGAATCGGGCCTCTTTTGTTTCCTGCAGGTGATCGTTGAGCCGGGTGAATGACTTGTGCAGCATTAATTAGTGCCTCCCGCCTTTCGCGAAAACGCACCCTGGGTGATTCATTCATCACCCAGGGTGACCTCGCATGCCAATCGAAACCAGAACCACACCGGACTACCAGCGCGCGGTGTCGCTGGCGTTCGCTGATCGCCCGACCCTGCGCCAGCTGGCCTCGCAGCAGGCCTTGCAAGTGCTGGCTGCGCATCTAGGTAGCATTGCCGCTGCCGAGTTACCGGATGCAGGCCCTGTCATCCTGGATATCCCCTACGACGGGGCTGTCACTGGCCAGTACCGCCCTTATGATTCCTGGTTTTCGCGGCCACTGGTCGATGCCTTGCTCGATGCCCTGCGCCAGGGCTGCACGTTGGAGGCGATGGGGCTGGCAGGTGGAACTTTCTCTGTCCGGGTTGCACTGCCGTACGTTATGCGTAATACCGCCGGCGAGCCGTTGGAATTTACCTCGGTAGCTGCGGACGGCGTACTGGCTGAGCTGAACCGACTGGTGTCGACACTGCCAGAGCGGTTTCGCCAGGCCCAGGTCGACTATTGGGCGAACGTCGGCTTCCATGGCGTTAGCCGGGATCGCTGGCTTGCGCAGGTCATCAAGTCGACCCTGCTGCAAAGCCTGCCCCTGCAAGACCTCGATGCCCAGCAACGTGACTGCGTATTGGGGCTGCTCAAGGGTGGAGCGCAGCTACCTTCGGTGTTCAGCGTCGAGGTGCAACTGAATGATGGCGCTGACAGCGTCACCCAGCTGCAGACGCAACTGCTTGTGCGTGGTGAGTGGGACGAAGGCGAGCAGGTGCTGTGGTGTGCCCCCAGTGGGGTGGTCAAAGGGTTTTCCGGCTACGATGCCTTCGCCACCGCATTGCGCGATGAGTTGGCCGAGACCCAGCGTTTTACCTCGTTGACTTGGCGCCGCCATGAATGCACTGGCGACGTGTTTTCCGTGCAGTGCACCCTGTTGCTTGAGCGCATGCTGGGCCAGGTGGATTGCTGGCAGGTTTCGACGTTCAATGATGTGGCGTCGCTGGAGCATTTCTATTCGAGCGCCAGCGACCCCGCGCAGTGGTTCATCGCGGGTTATCACGCTGCGGACGAGGCCGACGTTTCGACCCCTTTGGGGCTCTACCGCGCACAGGCACAAGATAAATTCGCGTTCCAGCGCGGGCTGTTCGAGCTGGCTTTGGCGCAGGCCGAGTCGCTAGGCAGCTCTGCCCTCGAGGGTGTCGAGGACCTGCACAGCTACACTGATGCGCAGCTCAGGCAGCAGATGCTGCGGGATCAACCCGATGAAGCGAACTACTACGCCGCCGATTTGCTGCTGACCCTGACCACAGCGCGGGGCGTGCCCGGAGGGGTGGGTGTGGGGCCTGGGGATGGCGTCATCGAAACCCGCAGCATCACGCTGACCGAATTTGCCATCGGCAACCTGAGCGTGCTGGGCGATGCGGTGATCACGAAAATCGAGCATCGTGACGAGCAACTGATCGCCCCCTGGTTGACCGGCGACTATCTACGATCACTGGTCGAGCGTGTAGACATTGGCGGCCGCTATCCCACCTATGTATCCGAGCAGCTCGACCCCGCCCTGCAGCCAGAGCGGGTCACCCGCTTTGCCCGCGAGTGGCGCTGCTCCCTGCTGTTCAGCGCCCTCAGCGCCAAGCTGGGCGGCACGCTGAGTGAGGTAGGTCTGCAAGCTATCGTCGACTACTGTGCCGGACGGTTGGATGCCCAGCGCCCCCGAACCACGCTCATGCCGCTGGCGTTTCAGCGTGCGGTGGATCATCCGGCCCCGGATCTGGTCATGGGCATGTTCGTGCTGTACTCGGTCGAGCCGTATTCGTTGGTACTTTATCGGCCGCTGTACGGCCAGCAGGGCTTGACCGAGTTTTCGGGGTTCGAGGCGCTGATGGAGGCGGTTCGCGACAATAAGGCGCTGCGCGAAAGTGTCCTGCAATGGCTCGATCCCCAGGCTCGCGCGGTATACGACCATGGTGGATTCTTCGAGCCACACCTGGGGGCGCCGATCATCGATACTTCGCTGTTGCCGGGCCGGGCAGATCCACCGACCTTAATCCAACTGCCCTGGGTAGCGGAAGTCGACCGGCTGATGTACGACGGCAATCGCCGCTTGCTGGTCGAGTTGGCCGGCCGGCAATCGGTCTCTACTCGCCAAAGCCGTTGGGCCCTGTTACAGCAGGGCGCCTGGCTGTTGTTCGATGTGGCCACACTGTTGCTGCGCGGGCCGATTGCCACGGTCGCCTGGCTGGCGCAGTCGGTGCTGGGGGCTATGCGCGATGCGCAGGCATTCTCCGAGGGCAGCGCATTCGAGCGCAGCGCGGCGGTGGTGGATGCGCTGCTGAATCTGGGCATGGCGTTGGTGCATGTACGCTTGCCATCGGTCGACCCTGTCGGGCCGACGCGCATGACAAAACCACTGCCACGGCTTGCCATGGCCAGCACGGACAGCGCGCTGGCGGTAATGCCCGTACAAGGCGAGGCGTCTCAGCTGGCCAATCGTACCAGTCAGGTGCTGGATTTCTCCTGGCGAGGTGCACAGGGGGTCAATGTACTGACCTCCCAGCAGCGCACATCGCTTCGCCGTCTGGCTTCGGCCGTGGAACTGACGGGGGTGTCGCCGGATGCCTTGGGGGTCTATCAGGTGCAGGGCCGTCAATACGTCATCCTTGCCGGTGATACCTACCAGGTCGAATTGCAGGGAAGCGCTGCACGCATCGTTGGGCCGCAGGATGCGCATGGGCCCTGGCTTGTCCGGGGCCAGGGAAACTGGCGCATCGATACCGCGCTGAGACTGGTGGGGGGCGGGCCGAAGAGTCGCCTGGAGCTGGCGCAAAGGAAGAACAAGAGCGATTTCGAGCAGTTGAACCAGCGCCAGAACGAGTTGCTTGCAGAGCGCAACACCCTGGGCAATTTCTTCGAGGCGAGCAAGGACAAGGTCAAGGCCAAGGAAGCAGAGCTCGATCGGCTGCGCCAGCATGCCCAGTCGATCACCGATTCGAGCCTGGCAGCGAAGTTCGATGAGCGGATTGCCAGCGTCCAGGGGGAAGTTGCCATTGCGAAGGCGCTTTCCCTGGATGACCTCAAGAAGATGGTGGACTGCACCATAAGGTTGGATGACGTGATGACTTCAATGAGTGAGCAGCGCTTTGCGTCTCAGGCGTTGTTCGCTGTGCTGCCCCGTCAGCGGGGCATCATACGTCATGAGTTGATCGATTACGGCGTGGGGTTCTACAACGAAGCCGTGATGCAGGTGAACGAGGCGGATCTGCCTGATGTGCTCAATGGCATGGCCGCCAAGCCGGAGAGTGCCGAAGAGCTCAATCATTATCGATTTGCCAGGGCGAATTTGGAAAAGGTGCTGAGCTGGCAGCTGGATCTGATCGAAGTGTCCGAGGTGCTGGATGTGCTGATCGAGAGCTTGCAGAGCGACGGTCTCGTGCTATGGGACGCGGTGCTCGATACGAGGGTGGAGAAGCGTGCCGTCCTGAAGTTTCTGCAGGATAGCCGCAAGCTCAGCGGTATCGGCTTGCGCCTGCGGAGCTTGCTGGACCTTGGTGAACTGAGCCTGACGCGTGAGGCCCCGGTGGACGAGCGGGAATTGATTCAGGCGCTGGATTATCTGGCTGGTGACGAGCTCAAGAGTGCAGGCGCCGCCCATGAAGAGTTGATCACCGCCGACGGCCTGCCATTGACCACTCAACAGCAGGTACTGAGCAGTACCTTGGATACCTACCAGAGCACCCGGGCACGCTTGGATTATCTGGCCGAAACATCTCCCGAGCTGTTGGTAGAGGCCAAGGTCGCGCAATACAAGGACGTGCTGCACAGGCTGACCAGCCAGGCCGAACAGCTGCTTGCGCAGGTGGTGCGCGAGCTTGAGCTATCGACTCCGGCGCAGCCCAAGACGCGTCTGTATGCCCAGCGCCCTGGCACCTTGCGCATAGCGCGTACCTATGACGGGCGCAGTGTAGTGGGCGAGGAAGTCGAGGTTTCTGGCGAGCGGGTTGTTCAGCAGCATGATGTCACGGGTCAGGTGCTGCGCACGTTCCGCCAGGACGGCGATAGGTTCGTTGAGCAACGTCCTGCGGTGGCGGAGGAGCAAGGCACCGAAGCAGCCGTCAATGCAGGGCTCGCCAGGGGTAAGGCCAGGGCCGCGCTGAAGCAGGTCGATGGTGTGATTCGTCTTGTGCGCAAGTATGCCAAGGCAGAAGACCCGTTTGGTATCCGTACCATCATCGACCATCATGTCAGCCAGCTGGAGGAGGCTGGGAAGCTGCTGAAGCGGGCTGGCATCGAAAGCGAGTTTGGCAGTCGCCTGGCCGACGACATCGAGCGCCTGGAATCGGTGCAGCGGGATTACCTGATTTCCACTTACACCTCGACCAGCCATCCTTCGGCCAACAGCCTCCGGTTTCTGGTGGAGCAGGAGCAGGTCCGGATCACTCGGACCGTGACCCGCACGCCACTGGGCGCCGGTGATTTTCTCGATGTGTTCGAGATTCGACGCGTGCCCGCGCCCGGCAAGGCCAAGGGTGCGGGGTTATGGGAAGCACACTTCCACTACCCGGCCGCCGACACGCCTGTGCGGCAGTTCAGCAAGGGACATCTCAAACTGTGGGCGCAGCGCACGCTGGGGCGGGAGGCACAGCTGCGCGCTGCTGCCAGCGCCGGTGAACTGCTGGCCATTTATCGCGGTAATCTGCGCTGGGCGGATGTCGAGGGTCTGATTCCCTTCGAGTGAAGAGCTGGTGCGCACTTACTGCAGGCAAGTGCTTGTGCTACCGGCCTTCAGCGGTTCTGATACACGCCCTGTCGGCCATGTGCCGGCATCGCCTTGTTACTGCGTTCGGCGATCATCTGGCGCAGTGGGATCAGCTCGATGCCTTGGTGTTTGAGACCAGGCATCGCGCTTTCCAGCACTTGCAGCGTCTGCGGGTAGGGATGCCCGATCAGCACAGCCGACCCCTGCTTGCGGGCGAGCGCGACGCCTTGTTGCAACTGGGCGGCGATGGCCTCCGGGGTGCGCACGTCGTCCAGGAATACATCCCGCGACACGTGCGCCAGGCCAATGCGTTGGGCCTCGGCCGCCGCCACGGTGGCGGCGCTGGTGCGGCTGTCGACGAAGAACAGGTGGCGTTGCTGCAGTTCGCCCATCAGCCAGGCCATGGGTTCACGTTGTGCCGTCATGCGGCTGCCCATGTGGTTGTTGATGCCCGCTGCGTAGGGGACTTTGGCCAGGGCGGCTTGCAAGCGGCTGGCAAGTTCCGGCAATGGCGCGCCGGGGTGCCAGGCGTAGGGCCCGGTGGCCGGGTCCATGGGCATGTGCAGGATCACCGTCTTGCCGGCCTTGTGGGCCTGGCGGGCGAAATCGCTGGCGTGGGGGGTGTCGGGCATGATCGCCATCGTGACTGGGCCGGGGAGGGCGAGGGTGCGGTTGTCGCGCTCGCTGCTCTGGCCCAGGTCGTCGATGATGATGCTCAGGTAGGCCTTGGCGGCCGGCGCCGCTTGCGCGACCCCGGCCAACAGGCACAACAACAGACACAGCAGGTAACGCATCGCGTGAATCATTTGCCCGAGGTGATGTTCAGCCCTTTGAGCAGGCTCAGCGCCTGGCTCAGTTGGAAGTCATCGTCCTGCGGACGTTCCTTGCGTTTGCTGCTGCCCGTCGGGCGGTCGGCGCCGCCGTTGCCGTTGCCCAAGTGGCCCTGCAGGTCGGCTTCCTTGAAGTTTTCGGTGTCGACTTCGGCGGTGAGCTTGGCCGGGCGCACCTCGATGTCCGGTACGATGCCCTGGGCCTGGATCGAGCGGCCGTTGGGGGTGTAGTACAAGGCGGTGGTGAGTTTCAGGGCACGGTCGTTAGCCAGCGGCAGCACAGTCTGCACCGAGCCTTTGCCGAAGCTGTCGGTCCCCATCAGCACGGCGCGCTTCTGGTCCTGCAGTGCGCCGGCGACAATTTCCGACGCCGAGGCACTGCCACCGTTGATCAGCACCACCAGGGGTACGCCTTCGCTGGCGTCGGCCGGGTCGGCCGAGAAGCGCAGCTCGGAGTTGGCGATACGGCCCTTGGTGTAGACGATCAGGCCCTTGGTCAGGAAGTGGTCGGCCACTTCCACGGCCGACTGCAGCACGCCACCTGGGTTGTTACGCAGGTCCAGCACTACCCCGCGCAGCTTCTTGCCGTTGTCCTTGCGCAGCTTGGCCAGGGCTTTGCCCACTTCGTCGCCGGTCTTGACCTGGAACTGGGTGATACGGATGTAACCGTAGTCGTTCTCCAGCAGTTGGCTCTTCACGCTCTTGACCTGGATGACCGCGCGGGCCAGGGTCACATCAAACGGGTTGCCGCCATCGCGCACCAGGGTCAGGGTGATTTTTTCGCCGACCTTGCCGCGCATCTTGTCGACCGCTTCGGTCATGGTCTGGCCGCGTGTCGGGGCACCGTTGATCTTGACGATCAGGTCACCCGCCTGCACGCCGGCACGTGAGGCCGGGGTGTCGTCGATCGGCGACACCACCTTGATGAAGCCATCTTCCTGGCCCACTTCGATGCCCAGCCCGCCGAATTCGCCGCTGGTGCTCTCCTGCAGCTCCTGGAAGTCCTCGGGGCCAAGGTAGGCCGAGTGCGGGTCCAGGTTGCTGAGCATGCCCTTGATGGCGTTTTCCAGCAGGGTCTTGTCGTCTACCGGTTCGACGTAGGCGGCCTTGATACGGTCCATGACCTCGGCGAAGGTGCGCAGTTCTTCCAACGGCAGTGGTGCCTTGGCGGTCACCTCGGTGGCGGGCACTGCGGCAGCCTTGGCCGGCTCGGCGGCAGTGGCCAGGGGCGCGCCGACCGCCAGGGCGATGGACAGGGCCAGCTGGGTGAGACGAGGCGAGTGCAGCATGTCGAACGAACTCCTGATCCTGTAAGCGCTCCCTGGGGAGCATCGGCGCAGCACTCAGGCTACGCCGTAGAAATTTGACTAGCCCCGACACCACTGCGAGGGGTCGGTAGGCCGACCCTGCTGGCGAATGGCGAAGTACAAGCCTGCCGCGTCCTGGCCACCGCTGTCGCCAACGGTGGAAATGGCTTCACCAGCCTTGACGATATCACCGGCGCTCTTGAGCAGGCTCTGGTTGTGGCCGTACAGGCTCAGGTAACCGTTGCCATGGTCGAGAATGACCAGAAGCCCGGCGCCGCGCAACCAGTCGGCGAATACCACGCGCCCGCCGTGCACCGCACGTACCTGGGTGCCTGGGTTGGCGCTGATCATCACCCCGTCCCACTTGGCACGGGCATCGCTGCCACGGGCATCACCGAAGCGTGCCAGCAGTCGACCATTGACTGGCCATGGAAGTTTGCCCCGCGCGGCAGAAAAAGCGCCGCCGTAGTTCGCGCCATCGCTGGAAACCAGCGGGCCGAGGGTGGTGCGGGCTTTTTTCGGCGGCTCCACAGGCTCTGCAGGCTCACGGGCTCGGTCGCGTGCGGCGGCGGCGGCGGCCAGCGCTTCCTGCTGGCGGCGCTTTTCCGCTTCCTGCTGCGCCAACAGGGCCTTCTTGCGTGCTTCTTCGGCTTCGCGGGCCTGGCGAGCGAGGGTTTCCTCGATGGTCTTAAGCACCTTGGCCAGGTCGGCCTGGTCCTGTTCGCGCGATTGCAGCTTCTGGTCGCGGTCCTTGACATCGCTGTTGAGCTTGGCCAGTACCTGCTGGCGCTTGCTGCGCTCGGTTTCCAGGGCCTGGCGACGGCTGTCGAGGTCAGCGCGTTGGGCCAGCAGCTGTTGTTGCTGGCTGGCAATGTCCTGCTCGACGTTGGCCAGTTGGCGCAAGGTCTCGTTGAAGGTGCGCAATTGCTCCAGGCGCGCCTTGCTCAGGTAGTCGTAATACGTGAGGGTGCGGGCGAACTTCTCGGGGTTCTGCTGGTTGAGCAGCAGTTTGAGGTATTCCTCGCGACCGTTGTTCTGGTAGGCCGAACGGGCCTGAATGGCGATCAGCCGCTGTTGTTCAACGCGGGCGCTCTGGAGTTTTTTTTTCTCGGTATCAAGGCGCTCCAGCTCGCCTTCAGTCTTTTTTAGTTCTTGCTGCAGGGCCTCCACCTGCTTTTCGAGGTTGCCGATGTCGGTCTCGGTGGCTTTGAGGTCCTTTTGCACACCGGCCTTTTCTTCCTGGAGCTTGCCCAGCGTCTTCTTGAGCTCGGCAATGTCCTGGCGGGTGGCGTCCAGTTGCTGCTGGGTCTGCGCACGCTCATCGGCAAAAGCCGGGCTGAGCAGGCAAGACAGGGCTAGGAGAATCAGGGCGCGAAGCATGGGGTTTGGCGTACCAAGGATGGAGACTGGCCTAGTATGCCCGCCTGGGCCGGCAAAAAAAACGCCTCGCTGCGGGTGCAGAGGGGCGTTTGTCCGGAATTCATGTGCCATTGGGGCTGCATGGCAGCCCCAGCGCCTGGGATCAGGCGTCGACCAGAATCGAAGTACCGGTCATTTCCACCGGCTTTTCCAGCCCCAGCAGTTGCAGCATGGTCGGCGCCACGTCGGCCAGTACGCCACCGTCGCGCACTTTCAGGTTGCGCTTACCCACATAGATGAACGGTACCGGCTCGGTGGTGTGCGCGGTGTGCGCCTGGCCGGTGCATTCGTCTTCCATCTGCTCGACGTTGCCGTGGTCGGCGGTGATCAGGGCTTCGCCGCCGACTTTCTCCAGTGCATCGACGATGCGGCCGACGCAGGTATCGAGTGCTTCGACGGCCTTGACCGCAGCTTCGAACACGCCGGTATGGCCGACCATGTCGCCGTTGGCGTAGTTGACCACGATCACGTCGAAGCGCTGCTGCTCGATGGCTTCGACGATGCGATCGGTCACTTGCGGTGCGTTCATTTCCGGCTGCAGGTCATAGGTGGCGACCTTCGGCGACGGGATCAGAATGCGCTCTTCGCCCTCGAACGGCTCTTCGCGGCCGCCGGAGAAGAAGAAGGTGACGTGGGCGTACTTCTCGGTTTCGGCGATGCGCAGTTGGGTCTTGCCGTTTTTTGCCAGGTACTCGCCCAGCACGTTGTTCAGGCTGGAGGGCGCAAAGGCTGCCGGTGCCGGGATTTTTGCCGAGTACTGGGTCAGGCCGATGTAGGCCGCCATTTTCGGCAGGCGCGCGCGGGCAAACTCAGTGAAGTCCGGCTCGACAAACGCACGGGACAGCTCGCGAGCACGGTCGGCGCGGAAGTTCATGAAGACCACGGCGTCGCCGTCTTCAACCTTGACCGCTTCGCCGATGCGCGTGGCTTTGACGAACTCGTCGCTTTCGTCACGGGCGTAGGCCGCTTCCAGGCCGGCCTGGGCGGTGTCGGCCGTGTATTCGGCTGTGCTGTCGACGATCAGGTTGTAGGCGGCGCTGACGCGGTCCCAGCGGTTATCGCGGTCCATGGCGTAGTAGCGGCCGATCAGGCTGGCGATGCGGCCCTTGCCCAGTTTGGCGAAGGTGGCGTCGAGCAGTTCGATCGACGATTGTGCGCTGCGTGGCGGGGTGTCGCGGCCATCGAGGAAAGCGTGCAGGTAGATCTTTTCCGCTCCGCGCTGCGCAGCCAGTTCGGCCATGGCCACCAGGTGGTCCTGGTGGCTGTGTACGCCACCATCGGACAGCAGGCCGAGGATGTGCACGGCCTTGCCGGCACTGGCTGCCTTGTCCACGGCACCGGTGAGCACCGGGTTTTTGAAGAACTCGCCATCGCGGATGGCTTTGGTGACGCGGGTGAAGTCCTGGTAGACGACGCGGCCGGCCCCCAGGTTCATGTGACCGACTTCGGAGTTGCCCATCTGCCCGTCCGGCAGGCCGACATCCATGCCCGAGCCGGAAATGAGGCCATGCGGCAAGGTAGCGCGCAGGCGATCATAGACCGGCGTATTGGCGGCAAAGATGGCGTTGTGTTCGGGGACTTCGCTGTGGCCGAAGCCATCCAGGATGATCAGGACCAGGGGTTTGGGCGTACTCGTCATCAATCAAACTCACGGTTGTTCAAAGATGATAAAGACACGCATTTTAGGGCAAATACGCCACCTGCGGCGAATATTCGTCCTGTTCCCTGACCAGCGCGGCCAATGCGGCAACATGAAGGTACCTTTCCGGCCGGCCCGTCGGGCTTTGGTGGCACTGGGGGGCTGTGTATACTGGCCGGCATTTTCAATCGCCTGGAACACCGCTGATGGTTGCTCACCTGATTCAATTCGCGACAGATCACTACATCCTGGTTGCGATCTTCCTCATTCTGCTGGTCCTGCTGCTGATCAACGAAATCCGTCGCGGCGGCCAGAGCCTGAGCAATGGCCAGCTGACGGCCCTGGTCAATGCCGAGAAGGGCCTGGTGGTCGACATTCGCCCGGCCAAGGAATATTCGGCCGGTCACATCGTCGGTGCGATCAACATTCCGCAGGACAAACTGGCCGCCCGCATGAGCGAGCTGGAGAAGCACAAAGAAAAGACCCTGATCGTCGTCGACGCAATGGGCCAGCAGTCCGGCACCCACTGCCGCGAACTGCTCAAGGCTGGCTACACCGCCGCCAAACTGAGCGGTGGCGTTTCCAGCTGGAAAGCCGATAACCTGCCCCTGGTGAAGTGATATGAAGCCCGTCATCGTCTATTCCAGCGACTACTGCCCCTACTGCATGCGCGCCAAGTACCTGCTCGAGAGCAAGGGCGTGGCCTTCGAGGAAATCAAGGTGGACGGCAAGCCGCAAGTTCGCGCCGAGATGAGCCAGAAGGCCGGCCGTACGTCGGTGCCGCAGATCTGGATCGGCAGCACCCATGTCGGTGGATGCGATGACCTCTATGCCCTGGAGCGCGCCGGCAAGCTCGACGCGCTGCTGGCGGCCTGATTTGCACTGCATTCAAAAACATTAGGATAAGGATCTGCCATGACTGACCAACAGACCAACGGCGCTGCTGCAGAAGACAACAGCCCTCAGTTCTCCCTGCAACGCATCTATGTGCGTGACCTGTCGTTCGAAGCCCCGAAAAGCCCGCAGATCTTCCGCCAGACTTGGGAGCCGAGCGTTGCGCTGGACCTGAACACCAAGCAGAAAGCCCTGGAAGGCGACTTCCACGAGGTGGTGCTGACCCTGTCGGTAACCGTCAAGAACGGTGACGAAGTGGCCTTCATCGCTGAAGTGCAGCAGGCCGGTATCTTCCTGATCGCCAACCTCGATGCGCCTTCGATGAGCCACACCCTGGGCGCGTTCTGCCCGAACATCCTGTTCCCTTACGCCCGTGAAACCCTGGACAGCCTGGTGACCCGCGGTTCGTTCCCGGCGCTGATGCTGTCGCCTGTCAACTTCGATGCCCTGTACGCGCAAGAAATGCAGCGCATGCAGGAAGCGGGCGAAGTGCCGACCGTGCAGTAATTCTGCCGGTATCGAAAAAGCGCCTCTAGGGGCGCTTTTTTGTTGCCTGCAAGGGCGATCAGCTACCAGCGAACCCGTTCTGCCGCCATGCCTCGTACACCGTCACCGCCACGGTATTGGACAGGTTCAAGCTACGGCACCCCGGCCGCATCGGCAGGCGCAGGCGTTGTTCGGCCGGCAGGCTGTCCAACACCTCGGCCGGCAACCCGCGGCTCTCTGGCCCGAACAGGAACGCATCGCCCGGTTGGTAAGCCACTTCGTGGAAGGGGTGCGAGCCCTTGGTGGTGAAGGCGAACAGTCGCGGGTTGCCCAGGCTTTCCAGGCATCCGGCCAGGCTCTCGTGGCGCCTGAGCGTGGCATACTCGTGGTAGTCCAGCCCCGCGCGGCGCAGGCGCTTGTCATCCAGTTCGAAACTGATGGGTTCGATCAGGTGCAGGTGGCAGCCGCTGTTGGCGCACAGGCGAATGATGTTGCCGGTATTCGGCGGAATTTCTGGTTGAAAAAGGATGACGTGAAACATGCACGGCTCCAAGCGTGAAGATGACGGGCATTCTACCCCTGAACCGGACGTGCGTTCGAAGGCCTTCCCACGGGTGATGCTGTCGTTGGCGATCGTCGGCTTGATGGTGGGGCTGATGATCGGTCGCCTGACTACGCCCGACGAGCGTGAGCTGCAACAGGTGCAAGTGGTGCAGGACGGCCTGCAGCTGTGGTTCAACGAAGAGCCCAAGCTGCACGGCGAGAACGTGGAAGGTACAGTGGCATTGCTGTTCCAGGCCCAGGGCAAGGCCCAGCAGGGGCAACTGAGCCTGCAGGGCAAGCCGGTGAGCTGGCGGGTACAGAACAGCCAGGAAGGGTTGTTGCTGACGGTGGTGGCCGCGCGCCCCCTGCACGGCGAGTGGAGCGGTGCAGAGGACGACGGGCGCTGGCGTGTGCAGGTGAAATTGCACGAATAAAAGAGGGGATTTCCCGGCCTGCCTGTACCAGGGTCCCCAAAAGGGGTGCTGCGTATAAAGGGGGGATTTCCCGGCCTGCCTGTACCGAGGTCCCCAAAACGGGCGATGCTGCGAATAAAAGAGGGGTTCACCCGGCCTGCCTGTACCAGGGCCCCCGAAACTGGGTATGTATTAGCTATTGCAGGGGGCGTGCCAGTTTTGCAAAGCCCGTGAATGTTGGGCTTTGAGGGGGAATTGGCCGGGTTTTGAGGGGATTTGTGCCTTCGCGAGGTGCATCGGGCACAGGATCGGTGCATCGGGGCTGAAAAAGCCTGGCCTGCTTCGCAGGCCTATCGCGACACAAGGCCGCTCCCACAGGACGCCGCTCCGTTCAGAGGCGGCGCTATCCCTGTGGGAGCGGCCTTGTGTCGCGAAAGGGCCGCAAAGCGGCCCCCGGGATCTTGAGGGTTTACTCAGAACTCAGTGGTCTTCACCTTCCTCATCATCCCCACCCGCCACATTCATCCCCAGCTCCTTGATCTTGCGCGTCAGGGTGTTACGCCCCCAACCCAGCAACAGCGCCGCATCCCGGCGCCGACCGGCGGTGTGCTTGAGCGCCGTCTCGATCATGATCCGTTCAAAACTCGGCACCGCGCTGTCCAGCAGGTTGGTCTGGCCGCGCGCCAACGCCTGGTCGGCCCACTGGCGCAGGGCCTGCTCCCAGTTGGTCACCGGTGCGGCGTCCTGTGGCAGGTTCAGAAGCTCGGGCGGCAGGTCGCCGATCAGCACTTCGCGGCTGGAAGCCATCACGGTGATCCAGCGGCAAGTGTTTTCCATCTGCCGCACGTTGCCCGGCCAGGGCAGGTTGCGGATGAACTCTTCGGTCTCAGGCTTGAGGACCTTCGGCTCGACCGCCAGCTCCTGAGCGGCCCGGGCAAGGAAGTGGCGGGCGAGCGCGGGGATGTCTTCGCGGCGGTCGGCCAGGCGCGGGATATGGATACGGATCACGTTCAGGCGGTGGAACAAGTCCTCACGGAACTTGCCGGCTTGCACCAGTGACTCCAGGTTCTGGTGGGTGGCGGCGATGATGCGCACGTCGACCTTGACCGGTACATGGCCGCCCACACGATAGAACTCGCCATCGGCCAGCACGCGCAGCAGGCGGGTCTGGGTGTCGGCAGGCATGTCACCGATTTCGTCGAGGAACAGCGTACCGCCATCGGCCTGCTCGAAACGGCCCCGGCGCAGGTTGGCAGCGCCGGTGAAGGCACCCTTTTCATGGCCGAACAGCTCCGATTCCATCAAGTCCTTGGGGATGGCGGCCATGTTCAGGGCAATGAACGGCGACGCCGCGCGCGGGCTGTGCCGGTGCAGGGCGTGGGCCACCAGCTCTTTGCCGGTGCCGGACTCGCCGTTGATCAGCACGGTGATGTTGGAGTGGCTGAGGCGGCCGATGGCGCGGAACACCTCCTGCATCGCCGGGGCTTCACCGATAATTTCCGGGGTGCGCGCCAGGTTCTGTGGCACATCCAGGCCCTGCTGTTCCTGGGCGTGCTGGTTGGCGCGCTTGACCAGCGAGACCGCTTCGTCGACGTCGAATGGCTTGGGCAGGTACTCGAAGGCCCCCCCCTGGTACGAGGCCACCGCGCTGTCCAAGTCGGAATGGGCGGTCATGATGATCACCGGCAGGCGCGGGTGCTGCTCGCGGATCTGTGCCAGCAAGTCGAGGCCGCTGGCGCCAGGCATGCGAATGTCGGAGATGATCACGTCCGGTTGCTGGCGCGCCAGGCGCCCCATCACACCGTCTGCGCTGTCGAAGCTCTGGGTGGTCATGCCTTCTTGTTGCAGGGCTTTTTCCAGGACCCAGCGGATGGAGCGATCATCGTCGACGATCCATACGGTTTCACTTCGGCTCATGAGGCGGTGGCTCCTTGTTCCAGGGGCAGGTAGATCGAGAAGGCGGTGTGGCCTGCGTGGCTTTCACACTCGATCAGGCCCTGGTGCTGGCTGATGATGTTCTGGGTAATGGCCAGGCCCAGCCCAGTGCCGTCCGGGCGGCCACTGACCATGGGATAGAAGAGAGTGTCCTGCAGTTCCGGCGGGATGCCCGGGCCGTTGTCGATGATCTCGACCCGCGCCACCAGGCGGTGGCGCACGTGGCCGATGGTGAACTGGCGCAAGGCGCGACTGCGCAAGGTAATGCGGCCCAGCCGCAGTTCATTCTGCGAGCTGATCGCCTGCATGGCGTTGCGCACGATATTGAGTACGGCCTGGATCATCTGCTCGCGGTCGATCAATACGTCCGGCAGGCTAGGGTCGTAATCGCGCACCAAAGTGATGCAGCCCTGGCTTTCGGCGTCGACCAGGCTACAGACTCGCTCCAGCACTTCGTGAATGTTGGTCATGGCAAGCGACGGCAGCTTGTTAGAGCCGAGCATGCGGTCGACCAGGTTACGCAGGCGGTCGGCCTCTTCGATGATCACGTTGGTGTAGTCGCGCAGGCCTTCCTCGGGCAGTTCGCGGGCCAGCAACTGGGCCGCGCCACGGATGCCGCCAAGGGGGTTCTTGATTTCATGGGCCAGGCCGCGCACCAGCATCTTGGTGGTTTCCTGCTTGCTCAGCTGAGCCTCTTCCTTGGTGATGCGCAGCAGCCGGTCGCGTGGGTGCACCTCAAGCAACAGCAGGGTCTGGCCCTGATGCAGGATTGGCGTTACCGCGTAGTCGACGGTGATGGTCTGCCCGGTCAGCGAAGTGAGCTGCGCTTCACGCTTGGTGAATGGATGCGCCTGCTCGACCGCCTGGCGCAGCGAGCTGAGTGCCTCGGTCGATTCGGTGAACAGCTCGCTGATGAACTGCCCATGGCTACGCTGGCCACTGACGGCCAGCAGCATTTCCGCTGCCGGGTTCATGTACTCCAGGCGCAGCTCGGCGTTGAGCAGCAACGTGGCGGTAGTCAGGTTGTCCAGAAGCAGACGGTGCTGTGCATCGCTGATGGTCATAAGGCGTCGTTGACCTCTTTTGGCGCTTGCCCGGCACTGCTTTGGCCTGGGCCGGACGCGGGGTGGTTCCGCTGGTGCGAGACTCTCGGCAAGAAAATGCAAGAAACAAACCAAAGCTCCGAAAAGAAGCGGAATTTGCCGATAAAGGCCTGGATCTGCGCAACTTCGGACCAGAAAGTCTGGATGAAACGTTTAACTTGACCCAGATTGGGGAGCAAATGAGGGCACGGTGTCAATTTGTGCACCAAGATAGAGCATAGCGTGATGGCGGGGTGGCGGTGCTTCTGCAGGGCGTGCAGAAACGAAAACGGCCTCCCGAGGGAGGCCGTTATGATCACGTCACCGGCACGAGGCGCCGATCAGATCAGCAGCTGTAGTACAGCTCGTATTCCAGCGGGTGTACGAAGGTGCGGACCTTGATTTCTTCTTCGCTCTTCAGCTCGATGAAGGCATCGATGAAGTCGTCGGAGAACACGCCGCCCTTGGTCAGGAACGCGCGGCCTTTGTCCAGCTCTTCCAGAGCCTCTTTCAGGCTGCCGCACACTTGCGGGATGTTCTTGGCTTCTTCTGGTGGCAGGTCGTACAGGTTCTTGTCGGCCGCGTCGCCTGGGTGGATCTTGTTCTGGATGCCATCCAGGCCAGCCATCAGCAGGGCCGCGAAGGCCAGGTACGGGTTGGCCGATGGGTCCGGGAAGCGGGCTTCGATACGGCGGGCTTTCGGGCTGCCGACGTAAGGAATACGGATCGAGGCGGAACGGTTACGAGCCGAGTAGGCCAGCATTACCGGGGCTTCGAAGCCTGGGACCAGACGCTTGTAGGAGTTGGTCGACGGGTTGGTGAAGCCGTTCAGGGCCTTACCGTGCTTGATGATACCGCCGATGAAGTACAGGGCGGTGTCGGACAGGCCGGCATAGCCTTCACCCGAGAAGGTGTTCTTGCCGTCTTTCCAGATCGACATGTGTACGTGCATGCCCGAGCCGTTGTCGCCGTACAGAGGCTTAGGCATGAAGGTGGCGGTACGGCCGTAGGCGTCGGCAACGTTGTGCACGACGTATTTCAGCGCCTGTACTTCGTCAGCCTTTTTCACCAGGGTGTTGAACTTGACGCCGATTTCGTTCTGGCCGGCAGTCGCCACTTCGTGGTGGTGAACTTCAACGGTCTGGCCCATTTCTTCCAGTGCGTTGCACATGGCAGTACGGATTTCGTGGTCGTGGTCGAACGGCGGAACCGGGAAGTAGCCGCCCTTCACGCCTGGACGGTGGCCTTTGTTGCCGCCTTCCACGTCAGCGTCGGTCATCCACGAGCCTTGCTCGGAGAAGATCTTGAACATCGAGCCGGAAATGTCCGACTTGAACTTCACTTCGTCGAAGATGAAGAACTCAGGCTCTGGGCCGGCGAAGACGGTGTCACCGATGCCGGTGCTCTTCAGGTACTCTTCGGCACGCTTGGCGATGGCGCGTGGGTCGCGATCGTAGCCCTGCATGCTCGACGGGTCGACGATGTCGCAGGTGATGATCAGGGTTGGCTCTTCGGTGAACGGGTCCAGGACGGCAGTGTCGTCGACCGGCATCAGGATCATGTCGGAGGCTTCGATGCCTTTCCAGCCAGCGATGGAGGAACCGTCGAACATCTTGCCGACTTCGAAGAAGTCTTCGTCCAGCGCATCACGCGACGGCATGGTCACGTGGTGCTGAATGCCTTTGGTGTCCGTGAAACGCAGATCAATCCACTTGACGTCATGATCTTTGATGAGTTGAACCGACTTCGACATGTTGTCCTCCGGATGGTCTAGAGCGCGGTGGGCCGCTGCCCTGGAAAAAGGGTGTTGCCGGGCGCGGATAGTCGGCCAAGCTTACCTGCCTCACAAGGGAGCAAATTGCATGCCAGTGCCCGAAAATGGCGAAGGCGGGATAAAAGGGGGCGTTTGTGGGCATTTGGCGTAGGGGTGGCGGGTAAAAATGCACCCTTTAGATGCGAGTTTTGGTGTTAGCGCACCAATACAGTGCGCGATTTGGGCTTTGTGCTTTCTTTGAGGGCTTTCCGCGGGTTTGCACGCGAAAAGGCCGGAACAGGCGGCACAAAACCCGCCTCATGCATTTATCTCAAAGCTTCTGATCAAAAGTTGGTCAAATCCTGAGCAATTTCCGATATAATTCGCGCCCCTCATTTTCGGCAGGCCCTGCGCGCGCTGTTAACCAATGAAACTTATCGTCAAAGTCTTCCCAGAAATCACCATCAAGAGCCGGCCGGTGCGCAAGCGTTTCATCCGCCAGCTCGCCAAGAACATCCGCAACGTGCTCAAGGACCTCGATCCTGAGCTCGCGGTCGATGGTGTCTGGGACAATCTCGAAGTGGTCACCCGCATCGAGGACGAAAAAGTCCAGCGCGAGATGATCGAGCGCCTCACCTGCACGCCGGGTATCACCCACTTCCTGCAGGTAGAGGAATACCCGCTGGGTGACTTCGACGACATCGTCGCCAAGTGCAAGCACCACTTCGGTCACCTGCTGGCCGGCAAGCACTTCGCCGTGCGCTGCAAGCGCGGTGGCCACCATGACTTCACCTCGATGGACGTCGACCGTTACGTCGGCAGCCAGCTGCGCCAGCAGTGTGGCGCCGCCGGCATCGAGCTGAAGAAGCCCGAAGTGCTGGTGCGCATCGAAATCCGCGACCAGCGCCTGTACGTCATCCACAACCAGCACCAGGGCATCGGCGGTTACCCGCTGGGCGCCCTGGAGCAGACCCTGGTGCTGATGTCCGGTGGCTTCGACTCCACCGTGGCGGCTTACCAGATGATGCGCCGTGGCCTGATGACCCACTTCTGCTTCTTCAACCTCGGCGGCCGTGCCCACGAGCTGGGCGTGATGGAAGTGGCCCACTACCTGTGGAAAAAGTACGGCAGCAGCCAGCGCGTGCTGTTCATCAGCGTGCCGTTCGAAGAGGTGGTTGGCGAGATCCTCAACAAGGTCGACAACAGCTACATGGGTGTGACCCTCAAGCGCATGATGCTGCGCGGTGCCGCGCGCATGGCCGACCGCCTGGAAATCGACGCACTGGTGACCGGCGAGGCGATCTCCCAGGTATCCAGCCAGACCTTGCCGAACCTGTCGATCATCGACTCGGCCACCGACAAGCTGGTGCTGCGCCCGCTGCTGGCGAGCCACAAGCAGGACATCATCGACCAGGCCAACGAAATCGGCACCGCCGACTTCGCCAAGCACATGCCAGAATACTGCGGCGTGATTTCGGTGAACCCGACCACCCATGCCAAGCGCCACCGCATGGAGCATGAAGAGAAGCAGTTCGACATGGCGGTGCTGGAGCGCGCCCTGGAACGCGCCAAGCTCATCTCCATCGACCATGTGATCGACGAGCTGGGCAAGGACGTCGAAATCGAGGAAGTGACCGAGGCTCTGTCGGGGCAGATCGTCATCGACATTCGTCACCCTGATGCCCAGGAAGACGAACCTCTGGTGCTGGACGGTATCGAAGTCCAGGCCATGCCGTTTTATGCCATCAACAGCAAGTTCAAGCACCTGGACCCCACGCGCCAGTACTTGCTGTATTGCGACAAGGGTGTGATGAGCCGTTTGCACGCACACCACCTGCTCAGTGAGGGACATGCCAATGTGCGTGTTTATCGTCCGACATAAGACGCCGGGGCTGTATGGCGGCAGTATCCGCCATCGCCCTCCCGACCGCCGGGCCCGCTGAGCCTTAAACAGTACATATTGGCCGCCTACACTGGGCGGCAACCGAATCCTCTGATCGAGATACACTTGTGATCGAAAATCTGCGTAACATCGCCATCATCGCCCACGTTGACCATGGTAAAACCACCCTGGTCGACAAACTCCTGCGTCAATCCGGCACTCTGGAGCGTAACGAGCTCAACGACGAGCGCGTCATGGACTCCAACGACCAGGAAAAAGAGCGCGGTATTACCATTCTGGCGAAAAACACCGCCATCAACTGGAACGGCTACCACATCAACATCGTCGACACCCCCGGCCACGCCGACTTCGGTGGCGAGGTTGAGCGTGTAATGTCGATGGTCGACTCCGTGCTGCTGCTGGTCGACGCCCAGGACGGCCCAATGCCGCAAACCCGCTTCGTGACCAAGAAGGCCTTCGAAGCCGGCCTGAAGCCAATCGTCGTGATCAACAAGGTTGACCGTCCGGGCGCACGTCCTGACTGGGTTCTGGACCAGATCTTCGACCTGTTCGACAACCTCGGCGCTACCGACGAGCAGCTGGACTTCAAAGTGGTCTACGCCTCGGCCCTGAACGGCATTGCCGGTCTGGACCACACCGAAATGGGCGAAGACATGACCGCCCTGTACCAGTCGATCATCGACAACGTACCGGCTCCTTCCGTTGACCGTGACGGCCCGTTCCAGATGCAAATCTCGGCACTGGACTACAACAGCTTCCTCGGCGTTATCGGTGTTGGCCGTATCGCCCGTGGTCGCGTCAAGCCGAACACCCCGGTTGTCGCCATCGACACCAACGGCAAGAAGCGTAACGGCCGTATCCTGAAGCTGATGGGTCACCATGGCCTGCACCGCATCGACGTCGAAGAAGCCCAGGCTGGCGACATCGTCTGCATCAGCGGTTTCGACGAGCTGTTCATCTCCGACACCCTGTGCGCCCCGGACGCGGTAGAAGCGATGAAGCCGCTGACCGTTGACGAGCCAACCGTTTCGATGACCTTCCAGGTCAACGACTCGCCGTTCTGCGGTAAAGAAGGCAAGTTCGTCACCAGCCGTAACATCAAGGACCGTCTGGACAAGGAGCTGCTGTACAACGTTGCTCTGCGCGTTCAGGAAACCGATTCCCCAGACAAGTTCAAGGTTTCGGGCCGTGGTGAGCTGCACCTGTCGGTACTGATCGAAACCATGCGTCGTGAAGGCTTCGAGATGGCTGTGGGCCGTCCTGAAGTGATCATCCGCGAAGTCGACGGCGTCAAGCAGGAACCGTTCGAGAACGTCACCATCGACATCCCTGAAGAATCCCAGGGCAAGGTGATGGAAGAGATGGGTCTGCGTAAAGGCGACCTGACCAACATGGTTCCGGATGGCAAAGGCCGTGTTCGCCTGGAGTACAACATTCCAGCCCGTGGTCTGATCGGTTTCCGTAACCAGTTCCTGACCCTGACCAACGGTGCAGGCATCCTGACCTCGATCTTCGATCGCTACGACACCATGAAGTCGGGCCAAATGTCCGGCCGCCTCAACGGTGTACTGGTTTCGGTCGAGACCGGCAAGGCGCTGACCTACTCGCTGGAAACCCTGCAGGCACGTGGCAAGCTGTTCGTTGAACACGGCCAGGAGATCTACAACGGTCAGATCATCGGCCTGAACAGCCGCGATAACGACCTGGGCGTGAACCCGACCAAAGGCAAGAAGCTCGACAACATGCGTGCTTCGGGCAAAGACGAAGTCATCGCCCTGGTACCGCCAGTTCGCCACACCCTCGAGCAGGCCCTGGAATTCATCCAGGACGACGAGCTGTGCGAAGTGACGCCGAAGTCGATCCGTCTGCGCAAGAAGATCCTGGACGAAGGCGAGCGTACCCGCGCTGCCAAGAAAGCCAAGAACTGAGTTAGCTCAGGCTGAATGAAAACGCCCCCGGTCGTAAGGCCGGGGGCGTTTTTTTTGCCTTGCGTTCATCAAAAGTTAGTATTTCAGGTGTGTGGATTTCTGGTAAATGCCACTGTATCAGTAAATGTCTCCATGTGTCTGGGTGTTTGATTATTCATTAGTCTCATCTCCCTACTTTATTTGAGGGTGAGGGACTGAATATGTCTGATGTGATTGTCGGCAAGGATATATGCATTATCGATGACGGCATTACCGATAAAGAGCATGCGCAAATCTAGCAGCTCCTTACTGATTCGGTGTGGCGCTATGGGTGGCCTTATCCTTATTCGCCGCTTGAGCGCCCTTGCTGGCACAGTTTCATAGCCGGCTCTCGCAGAGACAAGTTGGAAGATTGCGAGCAGGAGCTGCGTGAGCGCTCGGACTGGGGTTTCCTGGCGGACATCTGGGCACGCATTAAAGCCGCTCACATGCCTTCAGCCGTATTGCTGGGTGTGTACGCGAACGGGCAAACCACCAGTCAGGATGGACCTATACATCGGGATAATACTGCGGAGGCGCCGGGACGAACTGTCATGCTGTTCTGTAGTGAACATTGGGCCACTTGCTGGGGAGGCGAGTTAATGTTCTACGACGCCGGCAAGGAGACCATCATTATGTCGGTACAGCCCAAGCCAAGAAGGGTTGTCGTTTTCAATGGCGAGATACCGCACGCCGCACGGGCACCTGCAGCAAGCTGTAACCGTCTGCGTATGAGTATTGCCTTCAAGACGATGATAAAGGAGTGATGGCAGATGGCTAAAACAGTTGAAATAATCCTGGGCTATGTCGATGCACCCGTCGCGGTGGGGGCGGCTTCGACCTCCATAGTGGATCAGTACGATAGCGACAAGTCTGGTTTCGATTTGGTGAACCAGAGTGCGCAGACAGGTGCTGCGGTCGCAGGCGTCACGTCGATTGTAAAGCTGACAGCGGGTTTTACACCATTTCTGAACATAAAAACGAATACCCTGGCGGCAACTACAGTGCTTCTAAAGATTACAGCGAGGTACAAGACGAAGCAGGAATTTGAAACCGGAGATGTCTTAAGTCTGATTGGGAATGATGCTGGGATTGTTGGAGGAATTACCTTGCTGGCTGGTGCAAGTTCAGCTGCAGTGGCATTCACAGCTGTGGGTGTAGGGGCTAATGCGTTTGGGATTTTTAATTCTGATGTGGCGAAGAAATTGTATCATTCTGCAATTATCCCTGTTCTGGAAAAATATTTTGTTGCGGATACAAGCGCGGTGTTTCCAGATTACTGGGTTGCACCGGACTTGACACTGGCATCTCTTGATCAAATAATTGCGAGCTACTCAGGTGGCATTGCGGTAAGTCAGTGGAATCCTGATACACATAATGTTTCGCTTGGCAGTAACTCCGTTTACATATTTGGAGTGAGCGCGGGAAGTGGGGGCGGATATATAGAGGGTGACAGTGGAGGGAGTCAGGTCATTCCACTGACTGGCTCCGGTTGGGGTATTGGCGTCGGTCCTCTAGAGTACCCAGGGTGGAATATTGATATTGGTCCCATACAAATTATCGAGCCTGGCGGTAGTAATTGGGGTGTTGACAGGTATCACTGAAGAGCGTAGTTCTGCATTGTTTTGGTAAGATATAAGGAGGAGGTGTGCATTCAATGTCTGGTTTTTTCAAAATATACAGAGCCTCCCCTCCGTTTAAACGTATTCAATTGCTATCAATTGTTTTGGTTACAATGCTGTCATTTGCAGCGCTGTATTACAGTGACTTAAAAGTATACAAAGCTCCTGATTTTTCCAGGTTGACGTTTGTTGAAGGGCGTGTATCGGGTTACCCGGACACTTGGGAGCATAATCGTTCGATTATACATTTCGCAGTTGCATACACGCTGGATGGAGTACGGTATGGTAAAGGGATCTACACGTATCCGGCGTTGTACAAGGAGTCAGGGCTGCGAATAAACAAGAAGGTATCCTTGACGGTGGAGCGCCTGGACGACGGCAGCCAAGTGCGTGAACTGGCCACCTTGGATGGCCGTGTCCTTTTCGATGATCGATTCCATCAGCAAGTCATCGCTTGGAACAATCAATCAATAAAGTTCAAGGTGGTGTTGGCAGGCCTGATGTCATTTGGGCTCGCTGTCGCGGCTTTGGTCGTAGCTATACGTCATCGGGGCAAGCTTTTTCAGGCTGGTTGAGCTCAAGCTTGTTTCAAGCAGGCTGTAAAAACACAAAACCCCCAATGAAGGGGGTCGTATCGCGGATGCCCTTAGGGATTTCTCCCGTCAACCGGCACGGCCGGAACCAGGTGGCGGCGTCTAGACACTTCCTGAAGGAAGCTCCGTATACATCAAGACGAGTAAAAGTCTATTGAGTCTTGGCGTGGCCGTCAACGGCCAACCACCTTGGGCTTGTACGCACAATACCCCGGCCGCGGCCCGACCTTGGGGTGGTTGCGGCAGGTATCCGGGCGCTTGTCATAAATGGTGCACAGGCGGCTTTTACGATCCAGGTACATGCAGTCATCGTTGCTCATCCGGGTCAGGGTGAAAATCCCCGACTTCTGGTTGAAGCGCTCGATGATGCCTTCCTTCTGCAAGCGTTTAGCCACGTTCTTCGGCGGTTCGTCTTTTTCGAACTCGTCGACCACGCCGATACGGATCAGATCCTTGATCTTCACCTCCACCGGCAGGGTGCAGCAGGTCGAATGGCAGCCATGGCACATGTTGCTGGTATAGCGCTGCCAGGTCTCCAGGCGGTCGACTTCGGCCGCGGCGATCAGGGTCGTTTTCATCTTTATAGGGTGGATCACGGTCTTGGGGCGCGCGATGATACCGGAATTGTTCAATTTATGAACAACCTTTTGCCGGAATCGCAGCGTCGGCATGAAAACTGCGAACCGTAACTGTCACTCCCGGTCGAAGGGTCTAGTCTCATCAATCTCCCTCCGCTTTCGTCAACTTGCCCGAGGATGCCGCATGTCCCAGGAACCTAAAGCTCGTGACGCCGAAGTCGCGGATTTTCGCGCTGCTGTACTGAACAAGCTGACCTACGCGGTCGGCAAGGACCCGGAGCACGCCTTCGACCATGACTGGTTCGAAGCCATTGCCCTGGCTGCGCGCGATCACATGGTCGATCACTGGATGGATCATACGCGTCAGGCCTATCGGCGCAGCCAGAAACGGGTCTACTACCTTTCCCTGGAGTTCCTCATCGGCCGCCTGCTGTACGACAGCCTGAGCAACTTGGGCTTGTTGGACATCGCGCGCGATGCGCTGGAAGGGCTGGATGTGGACCTTGAACGTATTCGTCTGCTTGAGCCGGATGCTGCGTTGGGCAATGGTGGCTTGGGCCGATTGGCTGCATGCTTCATGGAGAGCATGTCTACCTTGGGTATCGCTGCCCATGGCTACGGCATCCGCTACGAGCATGGGCTGTTCCGGCAGGCGGTGGTCGATGGCTGGCAGCAGGAACAGACTGAAAACTGGCTGGATTTCGGCAACCCCTGGGAGTTCGAACGCGCCGAGGTGATTTACCCGATCAGCTTCGGCGGCAGTGTCGAAACCGTGCACGATGCCAGCGGCACCCCACGTCAGGTATGGTCGCCGGGTGAAACGGTGCGGGCGGTGGCATACGACACGCCGGTGGTCGGCTGGCGCGGAGCCAGCGTCAACACCCTGCGCTTGTGGCGTGCGCGTGCGCTGGAAGAGCTGCACCTGGAGCGTTTCAACGCCGGTGACCATCTGGGGGCTGTGGCTGAAGTGGCGCGTGCCGAGAGTATCTCGCGTGTGCTGTACCCGGCTGACAGTACCGAGGCCGGTCAGGAGTTGCGCCTGCGCCAGGAGTATTTCTTCGTGTCGGCTTCGCTGCAGGACTTGCTGCGCCGTCACCTGAACATGCACAAGGACCTGCTCAACCTGCCCGATGCGGCGGCCATCCAGCTCAACGACACCCACCCCTCGATTGCCGTGGCGGAGTTGATGCGGTTACTGGTGGATCAGCACGAAGTGCCTTGGGAAAAGGCCTGGGAGCTGACCGTCGGTACGCTCGCCTACACCAACCACACCCTGTTGCCCGAAGCCCTGGAAACCTGGCCGGTAGCGTTGATGGAGCGCATGCTGCCGCGGCACATGCAGATCATCTACCTGATCAATGCCTTCCATATCGATGCCTTGCGGGCCAAAGGCCTGCACGATTTCGACGTGCTGCGCGCGGTGTCGTTGATCGAAGAAGACAACGGCCGTCGGGTGCGCATGGGCAACCTGGCGTTTCTTGGCTCGCACAGCGTCAACGGCGTGTCGGCGCTGCACAGCAAGCTGATGAAGAGCACGGTGTTTTCCGAACTGCACAAGCTCTATCCGCAACGGATCAACAACAAGACCAATGGCATTACCTTCCGCCGCTGGTTGTACCAGTCCAACCCTCAGCTGACCGAGATGCTGGTCGAGGCGCTTGGCCCGGAACTCAAGGACGACCCGGAGGCGCTTCTGGCCGGCCTGGTGCCGTTCGCCGACAAAGCCGGTTTCCGCAAGCAGTTCGCGGCCCAGCGCCTGCACAGCAAACGCGCCCTGGCCAGCATCATCCAGGACCGCATTGGCGTTACGGTCAACCCCGAGGCGCTGTTTGACGTGCAGGTCAAACGCATTCACGAGTACAAGCGCCAGCTGCTGAACCTCCTGCACACCGTTGCGCTGTACCAGGCCATGCGCAATGACCCAGGCACCAATTGGGTGCCGCGGGTGAAGATCTTCGCTGGCAAGGCTGCGGCCAGTTACCACCAGGCCAAGCTGATCATAAAGCTGGCCAACGACATCGCCCGGGTGGTGAACAACGACCCGACCGTGCGCGGCTTGCTGAAGGTGGTGTTCCTGCCTAACTACAACGTCAGCCTGGCCGAAAGCATCATTCCGGCGGCGGACCTTTCCGAACAGATTTCCACCGCCGGTTACGAGGCCTCTGGCACCAGCAACATGAAGTTCGGCCTCAATGGCGCGCTGACCATCGGCACCTTGGATGGCGCCAACGTAGAGATGTGCGAGCAGGTAGGGGCCGACAATATGTTCATCTTCGGCCTGACCGCGCAGCAGGTCGAGGCACGCAAGCGGGCCGGTGATTTTGGTGCCAATGCCGCCATAGCCGCCTCCAGCCGCTTGAGCGATGTGTTGCAGGCCATTCGCAGCGGCGTGTTCTCGTCAGACGACCCGTCACGCTACACCGGGTTGATCGATGGCCTGGTGGCCTACGATCGTTTCCTCGTATGCGCCGATTTCGATGCCTACTGGGATGCCCAGCGACGGGTCGAAGACCTGTGGCACACGCCGCAGGAATGGTGGCGCATGGCGGTGCTGAACACCGCGCGGATGGGTTGGTTCTCGTCGGACCGGACCATTCGCGAATATGCCAACGAGATCTGGAAGGCTCTGGATTGATGTAAGCCTGTGCTGACCTCTTCGCGGGTAAACCCGCTCCCACAGGGAAATCTACAGCTGCAAGGCCTGTGTAGATCCTTGTGGGAGCGGGTTCACCCGCGAATGGCCCTCACTCCGACCACCGGCCTGGCGAAGGCTGAACTACCGACCTATTGTGCCGTCTGAGAGCCGTGGCGAGTCTCATCACTCGCTAGCCCGCCACTCTCCCTGTAAACTGCGGGGGTTTTTTATCTCCCCCATCCATTCGGAGCCATACATGTCCCGCGTTACCCTGAGTCGCTATCTGATTGAGCAGACCCGCAGCAACAATACCCCTGCCGATCTGCGCTTCCTGATCGAAGTGGTGGCGCGTGCGTGCAAGGAAATCAGCCATCACGTCTCCAAAGGCGCCCTTGGCGGCGTGCTGGGCAGCATGGGCACTGAAAACGTGCAGGGCGAAGTCCAGAAGAAACTGGACGTGATTTCCAACGACATCCTGCTGGAAGCCAACGAGTGGGGCGGCCACCTGGCCGGCATGGCGTCCGAAGAAATGGACAACGCCTACCAGATCCCGGGCAAGTACCCGAAAGGCGCCTACTTGCTGGTCTTCGACCCACTGGACGGCTCGTCGAACATCGACGTCAACGTATCGGTCGGCACCATCTTCTCGGTGCTGCGTTGCCCTAACCAGTACCTGAGCCAGAACGAAAGCCTCAACGAAGAAGCCTTCCTGCAGCCAGGCACCGAGCAGGTTGCCGCCGGCTATGCCATCTACGGCCCGCAGACCATGCTGATCCTGACCCTGGGCAACGGCGTCAAGGGCTTTACCCTGGACCGTGAGCTGGGTAGCTTCGTACTGACTCACGAAAACATCCAGGTGCCGGCCACCACCGCCGAGTTCGCTATCAACATGTCCAACCAGCGTCACTGGGAAGCCCCGGTACAACGCTACGTTGGCGAACTGCTGGCAGGTGAAACCGGCCCGCTGAAGAAGAACTACAACATGCGCTGGATTGCCTCGATGGTAGCCGACGTGCACCGCATCCTGACCCGTGGCGGCCTGTTCATGTACCCACGTGATGCCCGCGAGCCAAGCAAACCGGGCAAGCTGCGCCTGATGTACGAAGCCAACCCGATGTCGTTCATCATCGAACAGGCCGGCGGCGCTTCCACCAACGGTTACGATCGCATCCTCGACATCAAGCCAGAAAGCCTGCACCAGCGCGTGTCGGTGATCCTTGGCTCGAAGGAAGAGGTCGAGCGCGTCACCGCCTACCACAAGGAGTAAGTCATGCTCGCACCTTGGCAGCCGTTGCTGGAGTGGTGGTTCGGTTGGGGCACCAGTGCCCAGGCCGTGGCTGACGAGAAGAGCACGCTGTGGTTCGGCAAGCATCATGATGCCGACGCCCATGCGCTGTTTGGCGACCTGGTCGAGCAGGCCCTGGCGGGCGGGCTCGACGAGTGGCAGCAAAGCCCGCAGGGCTGGCTGGGCCTGCTGATCTTGCTGGACCAGCTGCCGCGCATGATTTACCGCGACACGCCGCGCGCCTTCGAGGGCGACCGGCGTGCCCAGGTGGTGGCCATGCAGGGGCTGCAGAAGGGCTGGGACTATCAACTGTTGCCCATCCAGCGGGTGTTCGTACTGCTGGTGCTGGAGCATGCCGAGGTGCTGGACTGGCAGAACCTGTGTGTCGAGCGCTATCAGATGCTGCTGGATGAGCAGCCAGAGGCTACCCGCCGGCTGTTCGAAGGCTTCCTCGACTATGCCGAGCAGCACCAGCGAGTCATTGCCCGGTTCGGGCGTTTCCCGCACCGCAACCTGGTGCTGGAGCGCCCGAGTACCAGCGAAGAGATGGACTTTTTGCTGGAGCCTGGTTCCAGGTTCTGATGCCCGAAGGGCCTGCTGCGCAGGCCATCGCGATGCAAGGCCGCCCTCAGGGCGGCCTTTTTATTGGGCGAACGACTATTTCTTTGTGATTAATCGCACAGTAATGGCCATCCGACCAATGGTGTAGGGGCAAAGGGGGTGGGGCAGGGAACCAGGGAGGGATTTTCCCGTCGAAGATCACTGCAGGCCACTCGCCTGTATCATCTTCCAGGAGTGTCCTTCATGTCGTTGCGTTCCCTCGCCCTGTTGTCGCTGTGCGTCGTTCTGACTGCCTGCAGCAAGATCAATCAGGAAAACTATTCCAAGATCAAGGCCGGTATGAACAAGGCCGAGGTCGAGCAGTTGCTCGGCACGCCGACCGAGTGTTCGGGCGCGCTGGGCATGAGCAGCTGCACTTGGGGGGACGAGAAGAGCTTCATCAGCGTGCAGTACGCGGCTGACAAGGTACTGATGTACTCCGGGCAGGGCCTCAAATGAGGCGCCTGTACCTGCTGATGGGGGTATGCCTGGCGTTGCTGCTGGGTGGTTGCGCAGGCTCCGTGCACGACCCGCTGGCGCCGAAAACCGCTGGCAATGTCGACCTCAAGCGCTACCAGGGCAAATGGTTCGAACTGGCGCGCCTGCCCATGCGCTACCAGACCGGCTGCGAGCAGTCCGAGGCACACTACAACCTCAAGCCGGACGGCACCTTTGGCGTGCTCAACCGCTGCCGTACCATGGGTGATGAATGGCTGCGCGCCGAAGGGCATGCCAGCATCCAGGAGCCGGGGCATACCGACAAGCTGTGGGTAGAGTTCGATAACTGGTTCACCAAGCTGGTGCCTGGCGTGGCGCGGGGTGAGTACTGGATTCTGTACGTGGATGATCGCTACCGCACAGCGGTGGTCGGCAGCCCGGACCGCAAGCACCTGTGGATTCTGTCGCGCACGCCGACGTTGCCGGCCTGGGAGCGCGAGAACCTGCTGTCCAAGGCGCGGCAGCAGGGGTATGACACCAGTCGGTTGATCTGGCGAGCGTCCGATCAGCAAATCGTGAAAATGCACTGATGTTTGGGGCTGCTTTGCAGCCCCAATACGCTCAACCCAAGAGCTGGCGCAGCACGCCGGCAAATGCCTGCGCGCTTTCCGCTTCCTGCGCATGCCGACCCTGGCGCACCACCCACTGTCCGTTCACCATCACGTCGCGTACCTGGCGATCCCCACCGGCGAACAGCCAGCGGTTGAGAATGGCGTCGCCATCCGCCATGGCGATGTAAGGGTCCTGCCCATCGAGCACCAGCCAGTCGGCGCGCTTGCCCACGGCCAGCTCCCCGACCGCCTGCCCCAGCGCCTGCGCGCCGCCTGCCAGTGCAGCGTCGTACAGCGTGCGCCCGACCATCGGCTGGTCGCCACGATACAGGCGATTGCGTCGCTGGTCCCGTAGCCGCTGGCCATACTCCAGCCAGCGCAGTTCTTCCACCACGCTCAGCGACACATGGCTGTCCGAACCAATGCCCATGCGCCCGCCCTGGGCCAGGAAGTCCACCGCCGGGAATATCCCGTCGCCCAGGTTGGCTTCGGTAGTCAGGCACAGCCCAGCCACCGCGCCACTGCGGGCCATGGCGGTGACCTCGTCCGGCTCGGCGTGGGTGGCGTGCACCAGGCACCAGCGCGGGTTCACGTCCACATGTTCGTACAGCCACTGCAATGGACGCAGGCCACTCCAGGCCAGGCAATCGTCCACCTCCTTCTGCTGCTCGGCGATGTGGATATGCACCGGGCATTGTGGGGCGCTGGCTGCCAGCACATCGGCGATTTGCCCAGGCGTTACCGCCCGCAGTGAATGGAAGCACAAGCCCAGTTGCTGCGCCGGTTGCGCGGCCAGCAGCGGGGCCAGTTGTGCCTGCAGCTTCAGGTACTGTTCGGTGGAGTTGATGAAGCGCCGCTGCCCGTCGTTCGGTGCTTGGCCGCCGAAGCCTGCGTGGCTGTACAGTACCGGCAGCAAGGTCAGGCCTATGCCGCTGTCGGCTGCGGCCGCGCTGATGCGGCAGGACAGTTCGGCCGGGTCCGCGTAGGGCTTGCCGGCCTGGTCATGGTGCACGTAGTGGAATTCCGCCACCGAGGTGTAGCCGGCCTTGAGCATTTCGATGTACAGCTGGCGGGCGATGATCTGCAACTGGTCCGGCGTGATCTGCCCGACCAGGCGGTACATCAGGTCGCGCCAGGTCCAGAAGCTGTCGTTGGGGTTGCCGGCCACTTCCGCCAGGCCCGCCATGGCGCGCTGGAAGGCATGCGAGTGAAGATTGGGCATGCCGGGCAGCAGCGGGCCGGCCAGGCGCTCGGCGCCTTCGGCCGAAGCGCCGGGCTCGATGCGGGCCACATGGCCATCGCTGGCGACCTCGATACGGACATGGCTGGCCCAGCCCGTGGGGAGCAGGGCGCGTTCGGCGAAGTAGGCGGACATCTGTGCAAATCCTGTTATTGTTAACTTGTATATACATATACAGCCGTTTGCCTGCCGGGTAAACTGCGGCAAGCTACCGCTCACTCCATATGCACAAGGATCCAACGCCGTGCCGACACCTCCTGTCTCCGCGCTGGTTGCCCAGATGGGCGAGGGCCCGGCGCCGTTGTACGCCCGGGTCAAACAGATGATCATCCAGCAGATCGACAACGGCAGCTGGCCACCCCATCACCGGGTCCCCTCGGAGAGTGAACTGGTCAGCGAGCTGGGCTTCAGCCGCATGACCATCAACCGTGCCCTGCGTGAACTCACCGCCGAAGGGCTGCTGGTGCGCATGCAAGGGGTCGGCACCTTCGTGGCCGAGCCCAAGGGCCGTTCGGCGCTGTTCGAAGTCAACAACATTGCCGACGAAATTGCCGCGCGCGGCCACCAGCATAGCTGCCAGGTGATCACCCTCAACGAGGAAGCCGCCGGCTCCGAGCGGGCCTTGGCCCTGGACATGCGCGAAGGCCAGCGCGTGTTCCACTCGCTGATCGTGCATTTCGAGAACGGCGTGCCGGTGCAGATCGAGGACCGCTACGTCAACGCGGCCATTGCCCCCGACTACCTCAAGCAGGACTTCACCCGGCAGACGCCTTACGCCTACCTGTCCCAGGTGGCGCCGCTGACCGAAGGTGAGCACGTGGTCGAGGCCATTCTGGCCGAGCCGGAAGAGTGCCGCCTGCTGCAGATCGAGCGGGGCGAGCCGTGCCTGCTGATTCGCCGCCGTACCTGGTCCGGTCGCCAGCCGGTGACCGCTGCACGGCTGATCCACCCCGGTTCCCGTCATCGCCTGGAAGGACGTTTCAGTAAATGAGCCAGCTGCAGTTGTTGCGTGCGCAGGATTACCCGCGCATGCCGTGGAAGAACGGTGGCGGTTTCACCGAAGAAATTACCCGCGACAGTGGCGAGGGCCTGGATGGCTTTGGCTGGCGCCTGTCGATTGCCGATATCGAAGAGTCGGGTGGTTTTTCCACCTTCGCCGGTTATCAGCGAATCATCACCGTGCTGCAGGGCGACGGCATGCGCTTGATGGTCGACGGCCAGGCCAGCCGGCCGTTGCTGCCGTTCGATGCCTTTGCCTTCAGCGGTGAAAGCCAGGTCAGTTGCAAGCTGCTGGGGGGGGCGATCCGCGATTTCAACCTGATCTATGCGCCGCAGCGGTATCGGGCGCGGTTGCAGTGGTTCGATGGCACCAGCCGGTTGTACAGCTCGGCGTCGACGGTGCTGTTGTTTGCGGCCGGTAGCCAGGTCGAGGTTGGCGTTGCCGGGCGTGAGACGCAGCGGTTGGGGTTGTATGACTGCCTGCGGCTGGAGGGCAACGACGAGTTGCTTGGGCTGGAGGTTCAGGGGCGGTTTTGCTTGATCGAGCTCATTTTGCGCTGATGGGCTTGGCAATGCATTTTCATTGCCTGTGAGATCGAGCGCCGCCCGCGCGGCGCATCGCGAGCTGCGCTCGCTCCTACGTTTGTTTCGGGCCAATCATGCCTGTGGGATTTGCGCGCGAACGCCTGGGCGCACGGCTCGATATCGCGTCGTACAAACCAGGCGGTCGCGCGCGCCTGTCACAGGCGATACTGGCCCGAAACAAACGTAGGAGCGAGCGCAGCTCGCGAAGCGCCGCGCGGGCGGCGCTCGATCTATGCACCACCACAAAACCCAAGCCAGGAACGCACAGGTCCAATTATTTTGGTTGTCCATGCTTGTACATACAAGTAAAGGTGTGTTTGTATATTCACCACGACATACCCGCCCGCGGACGACCGCAGAGGACCTTTCCCGTGACCGACAACAACAAATACCGTGACGTTGAAATCCGTGCCCCACGTGGCAACAAGCTGACCGCCAAAAGCTGGCTGACCGAAGCGCCACTGCGCATGCTGATGAACAACCTCGACCCGCAGGTCGCGGAAAACCCGAAAGAACTGGTGGTGTACGGCGGTATCGGCCGCGCCGCCCGTAACTGGGAATGCTACGACAAGATCGTCGAAACCCTGACCCGCCTGGAAGACGACGAAACCCTGCTGGTGCAGTCGGGCAAGCCGGTCGGCGTGTTCAAGACCCACAGCAACGCCCCGCGCGTGTTGATCGCCAACTCCAACCTGGTGCCACACTGGGCCAACTGGGAACATTTCAACGAACTGGACGCCAAGGGCCTGGCCATGTACGGCCAGATGACCGCTGGCAGCTGGATCTACATCGGCAGCCAAGGCATCGTTCAGGGCACCTATGAAACCTTCGTCGAAGCCGGTCGCCAGCACTACGGTGGCAGCCTGAAAGGCAAGTGGGTGCTCACAGCAGGCCTCGGCGGCATGGGTGGCGCGCAGCCACTGGCCGCTACCCTGGCCGGTGCCTGCTCGCTGAACATCGAGTGCCAGCAGAGCCGCATCGACTTCCGTCTGGAAACCCGCTACGTAGACGAGCAGGCCACTGACCTTGACGACGCCCTGGCGCGCATCGCCAAGTACACCGCCGAAGGCAAGGCCATTTCCATCGCCCTGCACGGCAACGCCGCCGAAATCCTGCCAGAGCTGGTCAAGCGTGGCGTGCGCCCGGACATGGTCACCGACCAGACCAGCGCCCACGACCCGCTGAACGGCTACCTGCCTGCCGGCTGGACCTGGGAACAGTACCGCGACCGTGCGCAGACCGAACCGGCTGCAGTGGTCAAGGCCGCCAAGCAGTCGATGGCCGTGCACGTACAGGCCATGCTGGACTTCCAGAAACAGGGCATCCCGACCTTCGACTACGGCAACAACATCCGTCAGATGGCCAAGGAAGAAGGCGTGGCCAATGCCTTCGACTTCCCAGGCTTCGTCCCTGCCTACATCCGCCCGCTGTTCTGCCGTGGTATCGGCCCGTTCCGCTGGGCGGCGCTGTCTGGCGAGGCAGAGGACATCTACAAGACCGACGCCAAGGTCAAGGAACTGATCCCCGACGACGCCCACCTGCACCGCTGGCTGGACATGGCCCGCGAGCGCATCAGCTTCCAGGGCCTGCCGGCGCGTATCTGCTGGGTTGGCCTGGGCCTTCGCGCCAAGCTGGGCCTGGCCTTCAACGAAATGGTCCGCAGCGGCGAGCTGTCGGCACCGGTGGTGATCGGCCGTGACCACCTGGACTCGGGTTCGGTATCCAGCCCCAACCGCGAAACCGAAGCCATGCGTGATGGTTCGGACGCCGTTTCCGATTGGCCACTGCTCAACGCCCTGCTGAACACCGCAGGCGGCGCCACCTGGGTGTCGCTGCACCACGGCGGTGGTGTGGGCATGGGCTTCTCGCAGCACTCGGGCATGGTCATCGTCTGTGACGGTACCGATGAAGCTGCCGAGCGTATCGCCCGCGTACTGACCAACGATCCAGGGACTGGCGTCATGCGCCACGCCGATGCCGGTTATGACATCGCCATCGACTGCGCCAAGGAGCAGGGCCTGGACCTGCCGATGATCACTGGCTGATCGCCACGCTTTGGATCGCACCCCGCAAGGGGTGATACTGAACAACAAGAAGGAGCGCGCAGGCACCCAACGACGGGCCTGCGGCTCCACGCGATTGGAGTAGCAAAGTGACCGAACTCACCCTCAAGCCTGGCACCCTGACCTTGGCCCAGCTGCGCGCGATCCACGCCGCGCCCGTGCGCCTGCAACTGGATGCCAGCGCCGCGCCGGCCATCGACGCCAGCGTTGCCTGCGTCGAGCAAATCATTGCCGAAGACCGCACCGCCTACGGCATCAACACCGGTTTCGGCCTGTTGGCCTCGACCCGCATTGCCAGCCACGACCTGGAAAACCTGCAGCGCTCGCTGGTGCTGTCCCACGCCGCCGGTATCGGCGCGCCGCTGGATGACGACCTGGTGCGGTTGATCATGGTGCTGAAAATCAACAGCCTCAGCCGTGGTTTTTCAGGCATTCGTCGCAAAGTCATCGACGCCCTGATTGCCCTGGTAAACGCCGAAGTCTATCCGCACATCCCGCTGAAAGGCTCCGTGGGTGCTTCCGGCGACTTGGCACCGCTGGCGCACATGTCGCTGGTGCTGCTGGGTGAAGGCAAAGCCCGCTACAAGGGCCAATGGCTGTCGGCTACCGAAGCCCTGGCGGTTGCCGGCCTCGAACCGCTGACCCTGGCTGCCAAAGAAGGCCTGGCCCTGCTCAACGGCACCCAGGCGTCCACCGCCTATGCCCTGCGTGGCCTGTTCCAGGCCGAAGACCTGTATGCCGCCGCCATCGCCTGCGGCGGCCTAAGCGTCGAAGCCGTATTGGGCTCGCGTTCGCCGTTCGATGCGCGTATCCACGAAGCGCGTGGCCAGCGCGGCCAGATCGACACCGCCGCCTGCTTCCGCGACCTGCTGGGCGATTCCAGCGAAGTGTCGCTGTCGCACAAGAACTGTGACAAGGTTCAGGACCCGTACTCGCTGCGCTGCCAGCCGCAGGTCATGGGCGCGTGCCTGACCCAGCTGCGCCAGGCCGCCGAGGTACTGGGCGTCGAAGCCAACGCTGTGTCGGACAACCCGCTGGTGTTCGCTGCCGAGGGTGACGTGATTTCCGGTGGTAACTTCCACGCAGAGCCCGTGGCCATGGCTGCCGACAACCTGGCCCTGGCCATTGCCGAAATCGGCTCGCTCAGCGAGCGCCGCATCTCGCTGATGATGGACAAGCACATGTCCCAGCTGCCGCCGTTCCTGGTGGAAAACGGTGGGGTGAACTCCGGCTTCATGATCGCCCAGGTGACCGCTGCCGCCCTGGCCAGCGAGAACAAGGCCCTGTCGCACCCGCACAGCGTCGACAGCCTGCCAACCTCGGCCAACCAGGAAGACCATGTGTCGATGGCCCCGGCTGCCGGCAAGCGCCTGTGGGAAATGGCCGAAAACACCCGTGGCGTACTGGCCATCGAATGGCTGGGCGCCTGCCAGGGTCTGGACCTGCGCAAGGGCCTGAAGACTTCGGCCAAGCTGGAGAAGGCACGCCAGGCGCTGCGCAGCGAAGTGGCGCACTACGACCGTGACCGTTTCTTCGCGCCAGACATCGAAAAGGCTGTGGAACTGTTGGCCAAGGGCAGCCTGACCGGTTTGTTGCCGGCGGGCGTGCTGCCAAGCCTGTAATGCCCCTGGGGGCCGCATTGCGGCCCTTTGCGGGCGCGCCCGCTCTCATAGGTACGGCACAAAGCTGCGGTATTCCTGTGGGAGCGGGCGTGCCCGCGAATGGGCTACGCAGCAGCCCCTTCTGATCTCACGACCACAAAAACAATTTAAGGACGTGACATGCAACAAGCTCAAGGTCTCAAACGCGGGCTAAGTGCCCGCCACATCCGTTTCATGGCCCTCGGTTCCGCCATCGGCACCGGGCTGTTCTACGGTTCCGCCTCGGCCATCCAGATGGCCGGCCCGGCCGTGCTGCTGGCCTACCTGATCGGCGGCGCCGCTGTGTTCATGGTCATGCGCGCCCTCGGCGAAATGGCCGTGCACAACCCGGTGGCCGGTTCCTTCGGTCACTACGCCAGCACCTACCTCGGCCCCATGGCCGGCTTCATCCTCGGCTGGACCTACGCCTTCGAGATGGTCATCGTCGCCATCGCCGACGTCACCGCCTTCGGGATCTACATGGGCTTCTGGTTCCCGGAGGTCGCCCGCTGGATCTGGGTGCTGGGTATCGTCTTCATCATCGGCGGCCTGAACCTGTGCAACGTCAAGGTATTTGGCGAGATGGAGTTCTGGCTGTCGCTGCTCAAGGTGGGCGCCATCGTTGCGATGATCCTGGCCGGGCTCGGCATCATGGCCTTCGGTTTCAGCCAGGTGGGCACCGGGCATGCCGTGGGCATGAGCAACCTGTTCGACCACGGCGGCTTCATGCCTAACGGCATCGGCGGGCTGATTGCGTCGTTTGCCGTGGTGATGTTCGCTTTCGGCGGTATCGAGATCATCGGCGTCACCGCCGGTGAGGCCAAGGACCCGCAACGCGTTATCCCCAAAGCGATCAACGCGGTGCCCCTGCGCATCCTGCTGTTCTACGTGCTCACCCTGTTCGTGCTGATGTGCCTGTACCCCTGGCCGCAAATCGGCAGCCAGGGCAGCCCGTTCGTGCAGATCTTCAGCAACCTGGGGATTGGCTCGGCCGCCGCCGTGCTGAATGTCGTGGTGATTTCCGCCGCCATCTCGGCCATCAACAGCGACATCTTCGGCGCCGGCCGCATGATGTACGGCCTGGCCCATCAAGGACATGCGCCACGCAGCTTCGGCAAGCTGTCGAAACATGGCGTGCCGTGGATGACCGTGGTGGTGATGGGCGCTGCATTGCTGATCGGCGTGCTGCTCAACTACCTGATCCCGGAAAACGTGTTCCTGCTGATTGCCTCGATCGCCACCTTCGCCACGGTGTGGGTGTGGCTGATGATCCTGCTTACCCAGGTGGCCATGCGCCGCAGCATGAGCCGTGAGGAAGTGGCCCAGCTCAAGTTCCCGGTACCGTTCTGGCCCTATGGCCCGGCCATGGCCATTGCGTTCATGGTGTTCATCTTTGGCGTGCTTGGCTACTTCCCGGACACCCAGGCGGCATTGATCGTCGGCGTGATCTGGGTGGTGTTCCTGGTGGCGTCCTACCTGCTGTGGTGCAAGCCGCGCGCAGGGCAGGGCCAGCCGGCAGTGGAACCGGCCGAGCTGCACCGCTAGTAAAGGAGATTGTGCATGAGAACCCTCTGGCAGCATTGCCATGTGGCAACCATGGCCGAAGGCCGATACTCGGCCATCGAAGACGCGGCCATCGTCACCAGCGCCGGGCTGATCGAATGGATCGGCCCACGCGCCGAGCTGGCACCGGTCGAGGCTGACCGCACGGTGGACCTGGGCGGCGCATGGGTCACCCCGGGGCTGATCGACTGCCACACCCACGCGGTGTTCGGTGGCAACCGCAGCGGTGAGTTCGAGCAGCGCCTGCAAGGCGTGAGCTATGCCGAAATCGCAGCGCAAGGCGGTGGTATCGCCAGCACCGTGCGGGCCACCCGCGCGGCCAGCGAAGACGAGCTGTTCGCCAGTGCTCGCCAGCGGGTCCAGGCGCTGATGCGCGATGGCGTGACCACGATCGAGATCAAGTCCGGCTACGGCCTGGACCTGGCCAACGAGCGCAAGATGCTGCGTGTGGCCCGGCGCTTGGCCGACGAGCTGCCGTTGGCGGTGCGTGCCACCTGCCTGGCGGCGCATGCCTTGCCGCCGGAGTACGCGGGCCGGGCCGACGATTACATCGCGCACATCTGTGACGAGATGCTGCCAGCCCTGGCCGCCGAAGGCCTGGTGGATGCGGTGGATGCCTTCTGCGAACACCTGGCGTTCTCCCCAGCCCAGGTCGAGCGGTTGTTCATCAAGGCGCGCGCGCTGGGCCTGCCGGTCAAACTGCACGCCGAACAGCTGTCGTCGTTGCATGGCTCCAGCCTGGCAGCACGCTACCAGGCACTGTCGGCCGACCACCTGGAGTTCATGACCGAGGAAGACGCCATTGCCATGGCAAAAGCCGGCACGGTCGCCGTGCTGCTGCCGGGCGCCTTCTACTTCCTGCGCGAAACCCAGTTGCCGCCCATGGACGCCTTGCGCCGCCACGGAGTGAAGATTGCCCTGGCCAGCGACCTCAACCCCGGCACTTCGCCAGGGCTGTCACTGCGCTTGATGCTGAACATGGGCTGTACCTGTTTCCGCATGACCCCGGAAGAAGCCTTGGCCGGCGTCACCGTGCATGCCGCCACTGCTTTGGGCCTGGGCGACAGCCACGGCTCGCTGGAGGTGGGCAAGGTGGCCGACTTCGTCGCCTGGCAAATCGAACGTCCCGCCGACCTGGCCTACTGGCTGGGTGGCGACCTGCCCAAGCGCGTGGTGCGCAAGGGCCACGAAATCTCCAACTGAGCGAGGCATGATGGACAAGGCACTGAGTTTTCACCAAGGCCGCCTGCCGCTGCTGATCAGCATGCCGCACGCCGGCCTGCGCCTGAGCGACGCCGTGCGCGACGGCCTGGTCGACCAGGCGCGCAGCTTGCCGGACACCGACTGGCACATCCCGCGGCTGTATGACTTTGCCCGTGACCTGGGTGCCAGCGTGGTGGCCGCGGAGTATTCGCGTTTCGTCATCGACCTGAATCGCCCGGATGACGACAAACCGCTGTACGCCGGCGCGACCACGGGCCTGTACCCGGCCACGTTGTTCGAAGGCGAGCCGCTGTTCAAGGATGGGTTGGTGCCGTCCGGCGAAGAACGTAAAGTTTACCTGGAGCAAATCTGGCGCCCTTATCACGACACCCTTCGTCACGAGCTGGACCGGCTGCGCGAGCAGTTTGGCTATGCGCTGCTGTGGGATGCCCATTCGATCCGTTCGCATATCCCGCACCTGTTCGACGGCAAGTTGCCGGACTTCAACCTGGGCACTTTCAACGGTGCCAGTTGCGACCCGGCACTGGCTGAGCGGCTGCAGGCCGTGTGCGCCGAGGCGCAAGGTTACAGCCATGTGCTTAATGGCCGGTTCAAGGGCGGGCACATCACCCGGCATTATGGCGACCCGGCCAACCATATCCATGCGGTGCAGTTGGAGCTGGCGCAAAGCACGTACATGGAGGAAACCGAGCCGTTTGCCTACCGGGAAGACTTGGCGCAACCGACGCAAGTGGTATTGAAGCAGCTTTTGCAAGCGCTGCTGGCTTGGGGGGAAGCGCGTTACCCGCGTTGAGTGGAAGAGGCGGTGCTCAAAGCGCAATTCAGGTTTATGATGGCCCACGGCCGAATAATCCTCACACGGAGTGCGCAATGCAGACCCTCTACCCGCAGATCAAACCCTACGCCCGGCACGATCTGGCCGTGGAAGCGCCGCATGTGCTGTATGTCGACGAGAGCGGCTCGCCAGAAGGTCTGCCGGTGGTGTTCATCCACGGTGGGCCGGGCGCCGGTTGCGACGCCCAGAGCCGTTGCTACTTCGACCCAACGCTGTACCGCATCATCACCTTCGACCAGCGCGGCTGTGGCCGCTCCACGCCCCATGCGAGCCTGGAGAACAACACCACCTGGCACCTGGTCGAGGACCTGGAGCGCATTCGTGAGCACCTGGGTATCGACAAGTGGGTGCTCTTCGGCGGCTCGTGGGGCTCGACCCTGGCCCTGGCGTACGCCCAGGCCCACCCCGAGCGTGTGCATGGCCTGATCCTGCGCGGCATCTTCCTGTGCCGGCCACAGGAGATCGAATGGTTCTACCAGGAAGGCGCCAGCCGCATGTTCCCGGACTACTGGCAGGACTACATCGCACCGATTCCGCCGGAAGAGCGTGGCGATCTGGTCAAGGCTTTCCACAAGCGCCTGACCGGCAACGACCAGATTGCCCAGATGCATGCGGCCAAGGCCTGGTCCACCTGGGAAGGCCGTACCGCCACCCTGCGTCCGAACCCGCTGGTCGTCGACCGGTTCTCCGAACCGCAGCGTGCGCTGTCGATCGCCCGTATCGAATGCCACTACTTCATGAACAATGCCTTCCTCGAGCCGGATCAGCTGATCCGCGACTTGCCGAAAATCGCCCATCTGCCGGCGGTGATCGTGCACGGCCGCTACGACGTGATCTGCCCGCTGGACAACGCCTGGGCCCTGCACCAGGCCTGGCCGAACAGCGAGTTGAAAGTGATCCGTGACGCCGGTCACGCGGCTTCGGAGCCTGGCATCACCGATGCCCTGGTACGTGCCGCCGACCAGATGGCCCGGCGCCTGCTCGACCTGCCCCTGGAAGAAGCATGAGGGGCCTGCTGCAGCGCGTGCGCGGTGCACGCGTCGAAGTAGCGGGGGAGGTGGTCGGCGCCATCGACCAGGGTCTGCTTGTACTGGTGGCGGTCGAGCCTGAAGATTCCCGTGAACAGGCCGATAAGCTGTTGCACAAGCTGCTGAACTACCGTGTGTTCAGCGACGAGCAAGGCAAGATGAACCTGTCGCTCAAGGATGTCGGGGGTGGCTTGTTGCTGGTGTCGCAGTTCACCTTGGCGGCCGACACCCGCAATGGCATGCGCCCAAGCTTCTCGACGGCAGCGCCACCGGCCCTCGGCGCCGAATTGTTCGACTATCTTTTGCAGCAGGCAAACGCTCAGCACGCCGACGTGGCCAGCGGCCGCTTCGGTGCGGATATGCAGGTGCACCTGGTCAATGATGGCCCCGTAACATTTATGTTACAAATGTGAGGTCAAAAAACCCTTTGTTTATAGGAAAACAAGGGGTTTTGTACGATAAATAGTTGTTCCAGCCTGATGCGTTGTCACGCGACCTGCTGGATAATCGCGCGCTGCATGGACCTGCGTTCGCAGGTTCGTTTCACTCTGACTCGAGCATTGTCTGGATCCGTTTGGGGAATCATTACGCCCTCACGGGGTCCGAACAGTGCTCGCCAACCCGGCATTTGTCGCTGGCCGTTGGTTTCATGATCTGTTTTCGGCGAGGGTTGCTCGTGATTGTTAGTCCCCAAAAAGCATCAAGAATCCCCGGCGTGCGTCTACGCAAGGCCCTGATGGCCAGTGTGGCACTGGTCGGCCTGATGAGCGCGGGCCAGCTGTGGGCATTCAATCTTGACGATGTTGCAGCCAAGGCAAAGGATCTGGCCGGCCAGAAGTACGACGCACCGAAAAGCAACCTGCCTGCGGTGTTCCGCGACATGAAGTTCGCGGACTACCAGAAAATCCATTTCCTGCAGGAAAAGGCCGAGTGGGCCAAGGACAAGACCCCGTTCAAACTGTCGTTCTATCACCAGGGCATGCACTTCGACACCCCGGTGAAAATCAACGAAGTCACCGCCTCCAAGGTCGAGGAAATCAAGTACGACCCGAGCCGCTTCGAGTTCGGTGACGTGCCGCACGACCCGGAAACCACCAAGAACCTTGGTTACGCCGGCTTCCGCGTGCTGTACCCGATCAACAAGGCCGACAAGCAGGACGAGATCATGACCCTGCTTGGCGCCAGCTATTTCCGCGTGGTCGGCAAGGGCCATGTGTACGGCCTGTCGGCCCGTGGCCTGGCCATCGACACTGCACTGCCATCGGGCGAAGAGTTCCCGCGCTTCACCGAGTTCTGGGTCGAGAAACCCAAACCGGCCGACAAGCACCTGGTGATCTACGCCTTGCTGGACTCGCCGCGCTCCACCGGTGCCTACAAGCTGACCCTGCGCCCAGGCAACGATACCGTGGTCGACGTGCAGTCCCGCGTGTTCCTGCGTGACCAGGTCAGCCGCCTGGGCATTGCCCCGCTGACCAGCATGTACCTGTTCGGCCCCAACCAGCCGTCCAAAGTGCTCAACTACCGCCCGGCCCTGCACGACTCCGAAGGCCTGTCGATTCACGCCGGCAATGGCGAGTGGCTGTGGCGCCCGCTGAACAACCCGAAACACCTCGCCGTGAGCAACTTCAGCGTCGAGAACCCGCGTGGTTTCGGCTTGATGCAGCGTCAGCGTGCCTTCAGCGACTTCGAAGACCTCGACGACAACTACCAGAAGCGCCCAAGCGCCTGGATCGAGCCAAAGGGTGACTGGGGCAAGGGCACCGTCGACCTGGTCGAAATCCCGACTGCCGACGAAACCAACGACAACATCGTAGCTTTCTGGAGCCCGGAGAAGCTGCCAGAGCCAGGCAAGCCGATCGAGTACGCCTACCGCCTGCACTGGACCATCGACGAGGCGAAATTCCAGGCGCCTGATCTGGGTTCGGTCAAGCAGACCCTGCGCTCCACCGGTGACGTCAAGCAGTCCAACCTGATCCGCCAGCCAGACGGCAGCGTGGCCTTCCTGGTCGATTTCACAGGCCCCGCCTTGGCCGCCTTGCCGGAAGATACCGCCGTGCGCAGCCAGATCAGCGTTGACGACAACGCCGAGGTGGTCGAAAACAATCTGCGCTATAACCCTGAGACCAAGGGCTGGCGCCTGACCCTGCGTCTGAAGGTCAAGGAAGCCAACAAGTCGACCGAAATGCGTGCCGCGCTGGTGCGTGATGTGCCGGTCGAGCCCGCCAAGCCTGCCCAGGACGCCAAGCAGGACAAGGCCGCAGCCAAACATGCCAAGGCCGAGAAAGCCGTGAAGGCCGAGCAACCTGCCAAGGCCGAACAACCTGCCGCCGATGCGGCGCCCACCAACGGGGCCCCGGCCACCACCGAGAAGGTGCTGACCGAGACCTGGAGCTATCAGTTGCCTGCCGATGAGTAACTCAAACGCAAGGCCAGTATCGCTTGGCGAGTACCTGGCTCACCTGCCACTGAGTGACGAGCAACGGGCGGAACTCGCCAGTTGCTCGTCGTTCAGTGAGCTGCACCAACGTCTGGCGGCCGACCCGGCCGCCGGCCCTGCCGAGGCCGTACAGGCCTCGGTCGGTCCACGTTTGACCGTGGGCAGTGCTGCCGAGCTGGAAGATGCCGAAATGCTCGGTGTCGATGGCAGCGGCCGCCTGTGCCTGAAGATCGCCCCACCGATCAAGCGCACCAAGGTCGTGCCCGAGCCGTGGCGCACCAACGTGCTGATCCGCATGTGGCGGCGCATGACCGGCCGTCCCAACGCGCCGCAGCCACCCAAGCGCGAGCTGCCGCCGGCACGCTGGCGCACGGTCGGGTCGATCCGCCGTTACATCCTGCTGGCCCTGATGATCGGCCAGACCATCGTCGCCGGTTGGTACATGAAGGGCATCCTGCCGTACCAGGGCTGGTCGTTCGTCGACCTCGACGAAATCCTCAGCCAGTCGCTGTGGGACACCGTCGTGCAGGTGTGGCCGTATGCCTTGCAAACCTCCATCCTGATCCTCTTCGGCATCCTGTTCTGCTGGGTATCGGCGGGCTTCTGGACCGCACTGATGGGCTTCCTCGAGCTGCTCACCGGGCGCGACAAATACAAGATTTCGGGCAGTAGCGCCGGCAACGAGCCGATTGCACCCGAGGCGCGTACCGCGTTGGTGATGCCGATCTGCAACGAAGACGTGCCGCGCGTGTTCGCCGGCCTGCGCGCAACGTTCGAGTCGGTGGCCGCCAGCGGCAACCTCGACCGCTTCGACTTCTTCGTGCTCAGCGACACCAACGACACCGACATTGCCGTGGCCGAGCAACAGGCCTGGCTGGACGTGTGCCGCGAAACCAAAGGCTTTGGCCGCATCTTCTACCGCCGCCGTCGGCGCCGGGTGAAGCGCAAGAGCGGCAACCTCGACGACTTCTGCCGTCGCTGGGGTGGCGAGTACAAGTACATGGTCGTGCTCGACGCCGACAGCGTCATGAGCGGCGAGTGCCTGAGCAGCCTGGTGCGCCTGATGGAGGCCAACCCGGACGCCGGCATCATCCAGACCGGGCCAAAAGCCTCGGGCATGGACACCCTGTATGCACGCATGCAGCAGTTCGCCACCCGCGTGTACGGCCCGCTGTTCACCGCTGGCCTGCACTTCTGGCAGCTGGGCGAGTCGCACTACTGGGGCCACAACGCGATCATCCGCATGAAGCCGTTCATCGAGCACTGCGCCCTGGCGCCGTTGCCGGGTAAGGGCGCGTTCGCCGGTGCCATCCTTTCCCACGACTTCGTCGAAGCCGCGCTGATGCGCCGCGCCGGCTGGGGCGTGTGGATCGCCTACGACCTGCCGGGCAGCTACGAAGAACTGCCGCCGAACCTGCTCGACGAGCTCAAGCGCGACCGCCGTTGGTGCCACGGCAACCTGATGAACTTCCGCCTGTTCCTGGTCAAGGGCATGCACCCGGTACACCGTGCGGTGTTCCTCACCGGGGTCATGTCGTACCTGTCGGCACCGTTGTGGTTCCTGTTCCTGGTGCTGTCGACTGCGCTGCTGGCGACCAACACGCTGATGGAGCCGCAGTATTTCATCGAGCCGTACCAGCTTTACCCGCTGTGGCCGCAGTGGCACCCGGAAAAGGCCGTGGCGCTGTTCTCCACCACGATCGTGCTGTTGTTCCTGCCCAAGCTGCTCAGTGTCATCCTGATCTGGGCCAAGGGCGCCGTCGAGTTCGGCGGGCGGATCAAGGTTACCTTGTCGATGCTGATGGAGATGCTGTTCTCCATGCTGCTGGCACCGGTACGCATGATCTTCCACACCCGCTTCGTGCTGGCCGCGTTCCTCGGCTGGGCCGCGACCTGGAACTCGCCGCAGCGTGACGACGACTCCACGCCGTGGAGCGAAGCGGTGCGTCGCCACGGCCCACAAACCCTGCTGGGTATTGCCTGGGCCGCGCTGGTGGCGTGGTTGAACCCAAGCTTCCTGTGGTGGCTGGCGCCTATCGTCGGTTCGCTGGTGCTGTCGATCCCGGTGTCGGTAATTTCCAGCCGCACCCGCCTGGGCCTGGCGGCCAAGGACGAAAAGCTGTTCCTCATCCCCGAGGAATACGCCACCCCGCAAGAGCTGCTGGCTACCGACCAGTACACCCACGAAAACCGCTGGCATGCCCTGCATGATGGCTTCGTGCGGGCAGTGGTCGACCCGCGGCAGAACGCCCTGGCCTGCGCCATGGCCACTGCCCGTCACGGCCAGGCGGCGCCGATCGAAGCACTGCGTGCCGAGCGCGTGGCCAAGGCGATGGAGGTCGGGCCGAAAGGGCTGGACCTCAATACCCGTCTGGCTCTGCTCAGTGACCCCGTGGCGCTGACTCGCCTGCATGAGCAAGTGTGGGCCGAGCACAATGCGGCGTGGATCGATGTGTGGCGTGCTTCCATCAAAAACGACCCGCACTCGCCGCTGTTGCCGTTGCATCCGGAGAGTGAAGGCCAACCAGTACTCGCCGGCGCCTGATAGATCTTGGGGCCGCTTTGCGGCCCATTCGCGACACAAGGCCGCTCCTACAGGGATATACATTCCTCTGTAGGAGCGGAAGCCCTCGCCAGCAATGTCCCTGCATAACCGATTTTGGCCAACAAAGTCCCCCCCAGCTCTAGGTCCCCGGGCCGCCATGCGTTAGCATCCCTCTCCGATACGACTCATCGGCCTGCACGGCCGTGCCAACAATAAGATTCGCTACTTTTCTTGCTAGGGGACTTGGTGATGATCAAGAAATACCTTTCGCGACTGTTGGTCGGTGTTACCGCCCTGGTCGCCGTGACAGCGGCCCAGGCGGGCGCCATCGATGACGCGGTCAAGCGCGGCACCTTGCGGGTGGGCATGGACCCGACCTACATGCCGTTCCAGATGACCAACAAGCGTGGCGAGATCATCGGCTTCGAAGTCGATATCCTCAAAGCCATGGCCAAGTCGATGGGCGTCAAGTTCGAGGCAGTGTCCACCGCCTATGACGGCATCATCCCGGCCCTGCTGACCGACAAGTTCGACATGATCGGCAGCGGCATGACCCTGACCCAGGAGCGCAACCTGCGCCTGAACTTCAGCGAACCCTTCATCGTGGTTGGTCAGACCCTGCTGATCCGCAAGGAGCTGGCTGGCGAGATCAAGTCGTACAAGGACCTGAACAACGAGAAGTACCGCCTGACGTCCAAGCTGGGCACCACCGGCGAAATGGTTTCCAAGAAGTTGATCGGCAAAGCCAAGTACCACGGCTACGACAACGAGCAGGAAGCGGTGATGGACGTGGTCAACGGCAAGGCCGATGCCTTCGTCTATGACGCCCCATACAACGTGGTTGCCGTGGAAAAAGCCGGCGCCGGCAAGCTGCTGTTCCTCGAAGAGCCCTTCACCTACGAGCCGCTGGCCTTCGGCCTGAAGAAAGGCGACTACGACAGCATCAACTTCATCAACAATTTCCTGCACCAGATCAAGCATGACGGGACCTACGATCGTATCCACGACAAGTGGTTCAAGAACAAGGACTGGCTGAAGGAAATGGAATAAGGCCCAGGCCAAAAGCCCGGCTTTATGACCCCGACGCGCAGGCAAACCCTGCGCGTTCGCATTTACGGAAGTACCCCACGTGATCAAACACAAGAAAGCCCAGTGGCCCTGGCACGGGCTGACCGCCCTGGTCCTGGTGGGCCTGGCGCTCAGCCTGTACATGGCCACTTCGATGATTTCCTACGAGTGGCGCTGGAACCGCGTACCGCAGTACTTTGCCTACAAGGCCGAGGAAACACAGCGCGCTGCCAATTACGGCACCGTGCAGGAAATCGTCATCTCCGGCGATAACGCTCGCGTCACGCTGAAGGACGAGAGCGGTGCCGAGCAAGTGCTCGATGTGGCCAAGGACAGCCTGCAGCTGAGCCGTGGCGACGATGTCGCCGAAGGCGACCCGATTGGTGTAACCCGGCATTGGGCAGCGGGCCCGCTGGCCTGGGGCCTTTGGACCACCTTGTGGATCTCGGTGGTGTCCGGGGCGCTGGGCCTGGTGATCGGCCTGTTCGCTGGCTTGTGCCGGTTGTCCAACAACCCCACCCTGCGCGACCTGTCGACCGTTTATGTCGAACTGGTGCGCGGCACGCCGCTGCTGGTGCAGATCTTCATCTTCTACTTCTTCATCGGCACTGTGCTCAACCTGTCCCGGGAATTTGCCGGGGTGGCGGCGCTGGCGCTGTTCACTGGCGCCTACGTGGCCGAAATTGTCCGTGCCGGCGTGCAGTCGATCGCCAAGGGCCAGAATGAAGCAGCTCGTTCCCTGGGCCTGAACGCTGGTCAGTCGATGCGCCACGTCATCTTGCCGCAGGCGTTCAAACGTGTGCTGCCACCGCTGGCCGGCCAGTTCATCAGCCTGGTCAAGGACACTTCGCTGGTGTCGGTAATCGCCATCACCGAGCTGACCAAGAGTGGCCGTGAGGCTATCACCACCTCGTTCTCTACCTTCGAAATCTGGTTCTGCGTGGCAGGCCTGTACCTGCTGATCAACCTGCCGCTGTCGCACATTGCCAGTCGGCTCGAGCGGAGGCTTGCGCAAAGTGATTGAAGTCCGTGACCTGCTGAAAGTCTTCGACACCCGTGGCCAGGTGGTACGGGCTGTGGATAACGTCACCACCCAGGTCGCCAAGGGCGAAGTGGTGGTAGTGCTCGGCCCGTCGGGGTCGGGCAAGTCGACCTTCCTGCGTTGCCTCAACGGCCTGGAGCATTTCGACCAGGGCCATGTGGCCATCGACGGTCTGCAGCTGGCCGACCCCAAGACCGACATCAACGCCTACCGCCGCGAAGTCGGCATGGTGTTCCAGCACTTCAACCTGTTCCCGCACATGACCGTGCTGGAAAACCTGTGCCTGGCGCAGAAGGTGGTGCGCAAGCGCAACAAGGCTGACCGCGAAGCCAAGGCCCGGGCGCTGCTGGAAAAGGTCGGCATTGCGCAAAAGGCCAACGAGTTCCCGTCTCGGCTTTCTGGCGGGCAGCAGCAGCGCGTAGCGATTGCCCGAGCGCTGGCGATGGACCCGAAAGTGATGCTGTTCGACGAACCAACCTCGGCGCTCGACCCGGAAATGGTCGGCGAGGTACTGGACGTGATGAAGACCTTGGCCCAGGAAGGCATGACCATGGTCTGCGTCACCCACGAAATGGGCTTTGCCCGCGAAGTGGCCGACCGTGTGCTGTTCTTCGATCATGGCAAGCTGCTGGAGGATTCGGCCCCGGCCGCGTTCTTCGCCGCCCCGAAAGACCCGCGTGCGCAGGCCTTCCTGCGCCAGGTGCTGTAACCGCATGGGGGGCGCTTTGCGCCCCCCAGCAATTTCAGATGTTGAACCGCCCCACCATCCCCCGCAACTGCTGCCCCAGCTGCTCCAGCTCCCCGCTCGAAGCCGCCGTCTGTTCACTGGCCGCACTGGTCTGATCCGACACATCCCGCACGTTGATCACACTGCGGTTGATCTGCTCGGCCACCACGCTCTGTTCTTCACTGGCCGTGGCGATTTGCTGGTTCATGCCCTGAATGCTCGACACCGTATCGGTTATCTGGCCCAACGCCTGCCCGGCCTTGCGGCTCAGCTCCACGCTTTGCTCGGTCAGGCTCTTGCTGCTGTCCAGCAGGCGGGTCACTTCGTCGGTACCGTTGTGCAGGCTGTCGATCAACTGGCCAATCTCCTCGGTCGCCGTCGAGGTGCGCTGGGCCAGGCCGCGCACTTCATCGGCCACCACGGCAAAGCCACGCCCGGCTTCTCCCGCCCGTGCAGCTTCGATCGCCGCGTTCAGGGCCAGCAGGTTGGTCTGTTCGGATACCGACTTGATCACGTCGAGGATGCTGCCAATGCGCTGGCTCTCGCCCGCCAGGTGTTGCATGGCCGCCAGGCAATGGTCCATCTGCCCGGCCAGTTGTTCGATACGGCCGATGGCCTCTGCCACCACTCGGTCGCCCAGTTGTGCCTGCTGGTCGGCGTTGCTCGCGGCCAGCGAGGCCTGCTCGGCGTTCTGTGCCACTTCCTGCACGGTGGCGCTCATCTGGTTCATGGCGGTGGCCACTTGGTCGGTCTCTTCGCGCTGTTGGTTGATGCGCAGCTTGGTGTCCTCGCTACTGGCCGCCAACTGAGTGGCGGCCTGTGACAGTTGGCCGACACCCTGGTCGATGCCACCGATCAGTTCGCGCAGGCTCAAGGTCATCTGGCGCATGCTGGTTTGCAGCTGGCCCATTTCGTCGCGGCGGTGCACTGCGTCAACCTGGCTCAGGTCACCCTTGGCGATACGCGCGGCCACGGCGAGTGTCTGGCGCAACGGTTGGGTGATCTGCACGGTGATCAGCCAGGCGGCCAATACCCCTACCACCAGTGCCATCAGCGCCACGCTGGTCAGCAGCGAGCGGGCGGCCAGGGCCTCACTGTCGCGTTGTTCGACCTTGCGTTTGCCCAGTTCGAGGCTCGTCGCCCGCAGCTCGGTGCCCATGATGTCCAGGTTGTTCTGCAACTGCTCGACACGTACGGCGGCGTGGCGGTACTGCTCAAGGCTGGCGCGGTACTTGGCCAGCTCGACACCAGGCTGCTCGCTGACTGCGCGTGGCAAGCCCAGCGGCGCAAGGCCTGCAAGCAGTTGCCCGAGGCTACTGTTGGCGGCATCCAGGGCGTTGTCGCCGACTTTGGCGAAATCCTCGACCGGATCGAAGGTATAGGCCGGCACCAGGCTTTGCTGGTTGGCCCCGTCGACATGCCGGGTGAGGGTGTCCATCAGCCCCAGTACACCGTTTTGCTGGCTGTCTGCAGGCATCTTCAGTAAAGCCTGGGTTTGCAGTTCGTCGATCGCCTCGTTGAGTTTCTGCTCCTGTATCTGCATGGCCTTACGCAAGCCAGTACGCTTGGCGACGTATTGCTGCAGTTCGCTGAAGTCGCTGCGCATGCGCTGCAACAGTGCCAGGTCTTTAGCCAGCAACTGCCGTGATTCATCGATGCTGCTGCGATGCTGCAACGTGGTCAGGAGGTTTTCGAGCTGGTCGTAGATGCCGGTCATGCGCGTCTTGCTGGTGTCGTCGCTGAGCACGCGGTAGGTGATGCGTTCTGCGCGCAGGTCTTTGCCCAGGTCGTTGATCAGGTTTATTTCGCCGAGCTGCTGCGAGCGCACGATCGCGCCATCCAGGGCGCGCCAGCCACTGAGTGTGGTGGCCAGGGTGAGTAGCAGGACCACGGCGAAGCCGAGGGCCAGCTTGGCAGCGACACTGATGTTGCCGAGCTTGCGGTTGAGGTAGCCGAGCATGGGGAATCTCCGAGCGATTGGGAAAATGCATGCAGGCGTATTGCCGGCATCACATCCCTGCCAATCGGCAGCGGAGTTGTAGGACTTGACCTGATAATCAGGTAGGAAATTTCACTGCTGCATGTAGGATGGTTCGCCTGTACAGGCGAACCACCTCTCAGCTCAGAGCTTGAACCGCCCCACCAACCCCTGCAGGTGGGTCCCCAGCCGCGCCAGCTCAACGCTGGAGCTGGCCGTCTCTTCGCTGGCCGCCGAGGTCTGGTCAGAAATATCCCGCACATTCATCACGCTGCGGTTGATCTCCTCGGCCACGGCTTTCTGTTCCTCTGCCGCCGTGGCAATCTGCTGGTTCATCGCCTGAATCGACGACACGGTACGGGTGATGGTTTCCAGCGAGCTGCCGGCGCGGCGGGTCAGCTCGACGCTGCTGTCGGTCAGTTGGCGGCTGTTGTCCATCACGCTGGCCACCCGTTGGGTGCCGCTTTGCAGGCCGGCAATCAGCTCTTCGATCTCTTCAGTCGACTGCTGGGTGCGTTGGGCCAGGCTGCGCACTTCGTCGGCCACCACGGCAAAGCCACGCCCGGCCTCACCGGCGCGGGCGGCTTCGATCGCCGCGTTGAGGGCCAGCAGGTTGGTTTGCTGGGCCACCGACTTGATCACGTCGAGCACGCTGCCGATTTTGTCGCTTTCGGCCTTGAGCTGGTTCATCGCTTCGCTGGAGTTGATCACTTCGCCCGCCAGGCGCTCGATCTGCGCCACCGCTTCGCCCACCACCCGGTCGCCTTCACGGGCCTGCTGGTCGGCCATCAAGGCGGCTTCCGAGGCCTGTTCGGCATTGCGCGCTACTTCGTGCACGGTGGCCGTCATCTGGTTCATGGCAGTCGCCACTTGGTCGGTTTCGACCTTCTGGTTGTTGACCCCGGCGCTGGTCTGCTCGGTGACGGCCGACAGTTGCTCGGCAGCGCTGGCGATCTGCGTGACGCCGTCGCCAATGCCGCCGATCAGTTCCCGCAAGCCTTGGGTCATGCGCTGCATGCTGGCCTGCAACTGGCCCAGTTCGTCGCGACGTTGCACTTGCAGGTTCTGGGTCAGGTCGCCACTGGCCACGCGCTCGGCGGCGCGCAAGGTTTGGCGCAGGGGGATGATGATCTGCCGGGTAATGGCCCAGGCGGCCAGCAGGCCGAGGGCTAGGGCCAGCACCGTGGCCACGGCGAGCAGGGTCTTGGCCTGGGCTGCGCCTGCGTCACGTACCTCGGTCTGCGATGTGGTCATCGCCTGGCTGGTCTGCAGCAGCAGCGTACCTTGCTCGGCCATGTGCTGCAGGGCCTGCTCGCTGGCGGCCTGGGCATTGCCGAACTGGGTGACCGCATCGCGGTAGCCGCCCATGGCAGTGGCAGCATCGTCGAGGCCGGCGGCATGTTCGGCCGACACTTTGGCCGGCAATGCGCGCAGCTCGGCCAGGGCCTGGTCGATGGCCTTCAGCGCCGTTTGCTGGAACTCGGCATTGCCGCTGTAGGTGTAGCCACGCACCTGGAAGCGGGCTTGCTGGAGCAGGGCGCTCACCTCCACAGCGTGCTGGTACTGGTTGATATCGCCACCTTGCAGCAGGCCCCGCTGCACGCGGCCGATCAGCTCTGCGGCCTTGTCGGCGCTGTCGCCAAGCACACTACGGCTGGCCTCGCGGCGCTGGCCGGCCTGCTTCAGCTCGTTGAATGCCTGCTGGTAGATGCGCACAGCCTCACGCTGCTGCTCCAGGCGCTGGCGGTCGGCGGGGTGTTCGATCTGCCCGAGCATCAGCTGCACCTGGCGGTCGAGGTTGGCCAGGGCTTTTTCCAGCTCGGCCACCGACGCATCATCACTGCGGCGCTCGTAATGCTGGCGGGCAATGCGCAGTTCCTGGGTGTACTGCTGGATGACCGAGATGTTACCCAGCTTGTCGCCACGGTCGATGATGCTGTCCATGCCGTGCCAGCCGGCCAGGGTAATGGCCAAGGTCAACAGCAGCACCAGGCCGAAGCCCAGCCCCAATTTGCGATTGACGCTCACATTGCCCAGCGATTGGGCTAACCATTGATACATGTACGACTCCCCGGCGGCTTGGCAGCACAAATAGTTGTTGTGTTGCCAAGGCCATCGGCCCCGGGGAGGGAAACTTGATGGGTGAAAAAGGGGCGTTTACGTCAGAAAATACGCGAAAGCAGCGCGGTGACGGCGGTCTCTACCCGTAGGATGCGATCACCCAGTTGCACCGGTGCCAGCCCAGCCTTGCCCAGCAGCTCGATTTCGTAGGGGATCCAGCCGCCCTCGGGGCCAATGGCCAGGGTTACGGCTTGCTCCACGGCACGCGGGCAGGCGGGGTAGGGGCCGGGGTGGCCGACCAGGCCCAGGGTGCCAGTGGCGATGGCGGGTAGCCGATCTTCGACGAAAGGCTTGAAACGTTTCTCGATGATCACCTCGGGCAGCACCGTGTCCCGCGCCTGTTCCAGGCCGAGGATCAGGTTTTCGCGAATGCTCTCGGGCTGCAGGAAAGGCGTTTGCCAGAAGCTTTTCTCGACCTTGTAGCTGTTTACCAGGATCAGCCGTGATACGCCGAGGGTGGCCACGGTCTGGAACAGCCGCCGCAGCATTTTGGGCCGCGGCACCGCCAATATGAGGGTTAATGGCAGCTTGGCCGGTGGTGGCTGGTCGAAGGCTACTTCAAGTTCGGCTTCGTGCTTTTCCAGGCGCAGCACCGTGGCTTTGCCCATCAGGCCGTTGATGCGGCCCACGCGCAGGTTGTCACCCACCGCCACGCGATGGATTTCCTGCATGTGGATGAAGCGTCGGTCGGCGAGAACGACGCGGTCGGCCGAGACGAAGTCGGCCTCTTCAAGAAGCAACAGGTTCACGGTTGGGTCGCAGGTGGCTGGTCGTTGTGGTCGTTGGCTTCTTCGTCGTGGGCACTACGCTTGCGGATCAGGCTGCCGCACAGCACACCGACCTCGAACAGCAGCCACATGGGCACGGCCAGCAAAGTCTGGGAGAAGATGTCCGGCGGGGTGAGGACCATGCCGACCACGAAACAGCCGATGATCACGTAGGGGCGGATCTTCTTCAGGTACTTCACGTCGACCACGCCGATCCACACCAGCAGCACCACCGCCACCGGGATTTCGAAGGCAACGCCAAAGGCGAAGAACAGCGTCATCACGAAGTCGAGGTAGTTGGCGATGTCGGTCATCATTGCCACGCCTGCCGGGGTGGCGGCGGCAAAGAACTTGAACATCAGCGGGAACACCAGGAAATAGGCAAAGGCCATACCGGCGTAGAACAACAGAATGCTCGACACCAGCAGTGGAATGGCAATGCGTTTTTCATGGCGGTACAGCCCTGGCGCGATAAAGCCCCAGATCTGCTGGAGAATGAACGGGATGGCCAGGAACAGCGACACGATCATGGTCAGCTTGAACGGCGTGAGGAACGGCGAGGCCACGTCGGTGGCGATCATCGTCGCGTTGGCCGGCAAATGGTCACGCAGAGGCGCCGAGACCAGGGTGTAGATCTGCTGGGCGAAGGAGAACAGCCCGGCAAAGATCAGGAAAATGACGGCAACGCAGCGCAGCAGGCGGGTGCGCAGTTCGGTCAGGTGCGAAACCAGCGGCATAGGCTGGTCGTGTTCCGGATTCTCGCTCATGGGGCTCGCGGCGGTTGAGGCGGTTCAGAAGGTGCGACCGGGGCGGCAGGTGCTTCGACCGGCCTGGCTTCGAGCCCGGCAGGCGGCTGCACGCTGGCCGTGGTTACCGGCGGCTGCGCGGGTGGCGTCAGCGGGTTGAGGATGCGCTTGGCTTCCTCTTCCATCTGCAGGATGTGCTCGTTGTGCAGCTGCCGGCGGATGTCGTCAGCGCCGATCTCGCGCTCCACTTCCATCTTGATGCTGTTGAAGCTGCGCTTGAGCCGGCCGATCCACAGCCCTGCCGTGCGTGCGGCACCCGGCAAGCGCTCGGGGCCGAGCACCAGCAGGGCGACCAGGCCTACGAGCAGCAGCTCGCTGAAACTGATGCCGAACATGGGTCAGTCTTTCCGCTGCGGCTCTTGGACCGGTTGGGCCTGGCCATCGATGGTGTGGCCTTGCTGCGGCTGCGCGGTGTTTTGCACCGGTGGCACGGGCTGGGCAGGCGGTGGCGTTTGCTCGGCTGGCTTGGTCTCTTCTTCGTTCATGGCCTTGCGGAAGCCCTTGATCGATTCGCCCAGGTCGCTGCCGAAGTTTTTCAGCTTCTTGGTGCCGAACACCAGGACCACGACGACCAACAGGACGATCCAGTGTTTCCAGTCAAAAATACCCATGGTGCTCTCCTAGAATGCTTTGTGCTCAAGCCGAGGGCTGACGCGCGGCCTTTTCATCGTGCCCGGAAAGCCCGAAACGGCGCTCCAGCTCATCGAGTACGGCTTGTGGATGCTGGCCCAGTGCGCTGAGCATCACCAGGCTATGAAACCACAGGTCGGCGGTTTCGTAGATGACATCGCTGTAATCCTTGCTGTGCTCGGCATCCTTGGCAGCAATGATCGTTTCGACCGACTCTTCGCCGAGCTTTTCGAGAATCTTGTTCAGGCCCTTGTGGTACAGGCTGGCCACATAGGAGCTGTCAGGCGCCGCGTGCTTGCGTTCTTCAAGCACTTCGGCCAGGCGGTTGAGGGTGTCGCTCATGTCAGTGTCCTGCGCTGTAGATGGCATCCGGGTCCTTCAGGACCGGGTCGACGATTTTCCACTGGCCGTCTTCATACACGCGGTAGAAGCAGCTTTCACGGCCGGTATGGCAGGCGATATGGCCCAGTTGCTCGACCATCAGGATGATCACGTCGGCGTCGCAGTCCAGGCGCAGCTCATGCAGCTTTTGCACGTGCCCGGATTCCTCGCCTTTGCGCCACAGCTTGCCGCGCGAACGCGACCAGTAGATGGCGCGTTGCTCGGTGGCGGTCAGGGCCAGCGATTCACGGTTCATCCAGGCCATCATCAGCACGCGTCCGGTCTTGTGGTCCTGGGCGATCGCCGGTACCAGGCCATCGCTGTTCCACTTGATCTCGTCCAGCCAGTCTTTCATCGTCGACTCCAAAGCGGGCCCGCTCCTGTACCGGGCCCTTTGCGCTAGTGTGCCAGCCACGGGCGCGGCTGGCTATTGGCGCACGATCAGGTAAAGGCCGGCGGCCAGCATCAGCCAGGCCGGCCAGGCAGCAGGGGCGGCCAGGCTCGCGGCCTCGGCGGCGCCTGCGGCCAATACCGCACCACCGCCGAGCAGGCCGGCACCCAGCAGGCGCAGTGCCCAGCGGTCACCCTGGCGGCGACGCTCCGGCAGTTGCGGGTCGTTCAGGTGCGGCTGCGACAGGCGTTCGAGCAGGTCGCGGGCCATGTTGGCCAGGTGCGGCAACTGCTCGACCTGCCCATGAATGTTGCCGAACACGGCCTTTGGGCTGTAGCGATCGCGCATCCAGCGTTCAAGGAACGGTTTGGCGGTGCTCCACAGGTCCAGGTCAGGGTACAGCTGGCGGCCCAGCCCTTCGATGTTGAGCAGGGTCTTCTGCAGCAGTACCAGCTGCGGTTGTACTTCCATGTTGAAGCGCCGCGCGGTCTGGAACAGGCGCATCAGCACCTGGCCGAAGGAAATATCCTTTAACGGTTTTTCGAAGATCGGCTCGCACACGGTGCGGATCGCCGCTTCGAACTCGTTGACCTTGGTGTGCGCCGGCACCCAGCCCGAATCGATGTGCAACTGGGCGACGCGGCGGTAATCACGCTTGAAGAAGGCAATCAGGTTGCGCGCCAGGTAGTCCTGGTCCTCGGCGGTCAGGCTGCCGACGATGCCGCAGTCGATGGCGATGTACTGCGGGCTCCACGGTTTGACCGTGCTGACGAAGATGTTGCCGGGGTGCATGTCGGCGTGGAAGAAGCTGTCGCGGAACACCTGGGTGAAGAACACCTCCACGCCACGCTCGGCCAGCAGCTTCATGTCGGTGCGCTGGTCGGCCAGGGTGACCATGTCGGTTACCGGTACGCCGTAGATGCGCTCCATTACCAGCACCTTGGGGCGGCACAGGTCCCAGTACACCTGGGGCACGTACATCAGCTCGGAGCCTTCGAAGTTGCGTCGCAGCTGGCTGGCGTTGGCCGCCTCGCGCAGCAGGTCGAGTTCGTCGTAGATGGTCTTTTCGTAGTCGCCGACGATTTCCACCGGGTGCAGGCGACGGGCATCGGCCGAGGCTCGCTCGGCGGCCTTGGCGATCAGGAACAGCCAGGCCAAGTCCTGGGCGATGACCGGCTTCAGGCCCGGGCGTACCACCTTGACCACCACCTCTTCACCGGTTTTCAGGCGGGCGGCATGTACCTGGGCCACCGAGGCCGAGGCCAGTGGCTCGACGTCAAAGCGGCTGAACACCTCGCCGACTTTTGCACCGAGCTGTTCCTCGATCAACGCCACGGCTTTTTGCGGGTCGAACGGTGGCACACGGTCCTGCAGCAGCATCAACTCGTCGGCGATGTCGGTGGGCAGCAGGTCGCGGCGGGTGGACAGCAGTTGGCCGAACTTGATGAAGATCGGCCCCAGGTCCTGCAGCGCCAGGCGCAGGCGCGCGCCACGGCTGAGTTCGGTGGGCTTGCGTGGCAGCCAGCGCCACGGCATCAGCAGGCGCAGGCTGGCCAGCCACCAAGGCAGCAGTGGCTGTTCGAACAACAGGTCATCGAGACGGTAGCGGATCACCACACGCTGGATGCGAAAAAGACGGCGGACGGCGAGCAGCTTCATGCGTTATCGCTGGTATCAAGGGATCGGGAGAGGCGCTTGAGGCGCGCCTCGAGGCGTTCTGTATCGAGCTTCAGGGCATCGAGTTCGCTGAAGGCAGCTTCGGCTTCGCGCTTGCCGACCAGGGTGCGGGACTCTTCGGCCAGGTACTCGGACAGGTTCTGGCTGAAACGTGCCAGGCCTTGGCGGGTCCAGCGTGCACGCAGGCGGATATGGCCGGCCAGCATGGCCGTGGCGACGGGGCCGAGCCAGCGTTGCAGCTCGTGCTCCCAGTCCAGCTCCAGGTCCTGCAGCACGCCGAACAGGTCGAGCAGTACGGCACTGTCGCCATGCAGCTCGACCTGCGGGCTGTGCAGCACAGCGGTCTTGTCCCTGGCCAGGGCCAGCTGCGCCAGGCTGCCAGCCGGGGCACGCAGGCTGCAGTCGACTTCGCCCTCCCAGTGGGCGGCGAGCATCAGGCCGTCTTCATCGGGCAGGATGAACACCTGCAGGGCCGGTTGGCGGCAGTCGATCTCGATGACCTTGCCTTCCAGCGCGGCCAGGCGCGGCAGGGCCGTGCTGTCCATGCGCAGGACGCGGTTCAGGCCATGTTCGACGCTGGCGAGCAGCCCGGCCAGCAGCATCAGGGCTTGATCCCCCGGTGTACGGCAACGATACCGCTGGTCATGTTGTGGTAGGTGACGCGGTCGAAGCCGGCCTCGACCATCATGCTCTTGAGGGTTTCCTGGTCCGGGTGCATGCGGATCGACTCGGCGAGGTAACGGTAGCTCTCGGCGTCATTGGTGATCAGCTTGCCGGCCAGCGGCATGAAGGCGAACGAGTAAGCGTCGTAGGCCCTGGACATCAGCTTGTTGGTCGGCTTGGAGAACTCCAGGATCAACAGGCGGCCACCGGGCTTGAGCACGCGCAACATCGAACGGATGGCTTCGTCTTTGTGGGTGACGTTGCGCAGGCCGAAGGCGATGGTCACGCAGTCGAAGTGGTTGTCCGGGAACGGCAGCTTTTCGGCGTCGGCCTGGACGAACTCGATGTTGCCGGCCACACCACGGTCAAGCAGGCGGTCACGGCCAACCTTGAGCATCGAATCGTTGATGTCGGCCAGTACCACTTGCCCGGTCGGGCCTACCAGGCGCGAGAACTTGGCCGCCAGGTCACCGGTGCCGCCGGCAATGTCCAGTACGCGGTTGCCGCTGCGCACACCCGACAGCTCGATGGTAAAGCGCTTCCACAGCCGGTGCATGCCGCCGGACAGCACGTCGTTCATCAGGTCGTACTTGGCGGCTACCGAGTGGAACACTTCGGCGACTTTCTTCGCCTTCTGGCTTTCAGGCACGTCCTGGTAGCCAAAATGAGTGGTGGGTTCGGCGTGGTCGCCTTTGCGCTGGTCGTTCATATCGCTTCACCGAAAAAAATTACCGCCATTCTAGGGCGAACGGGCGGATTTGTCTTGGCGGGGTGTGCCAGTGGGCAGGGGCGGGCATAATGCCAATTATGTCTACATCTTCAGGAATGCCCGCATGACCCAGATCAGCGTCGAACGCAAACACTCCCTCGGCCGCGATGCCGCCCGCGCCAAGGCCGAAGCGCTGGTCGACAAGCTCAGCCGCGAATATGACCTCAAGGCCACCTGGAACGGTGACCGGGTCGATGTGGCCCGCAGCGGCGCCAATGGCAGTGTGCACATCTTTGATGACAGCATCCGCGTGGAACTGAAGCTGGGCATGATGCTGTCGATGATGAGCGCCACCATCAAGGGTGAAATCGAGCGGGCGCTGGACAAGGCGCTGGCCTGACGCCTGCGGCCTTCAGCTATCGGGGAACGGGATGATGTCCTCGACCTGCTCGAGGCGCAGATCACCCCGGTAGATTTCGTATCGCTCTGCCGGAGCCTGTGCGCGTTGCAAACGCTCCTCGCGGCTCATGGTGTTCGGGAACTTCAAATGGCCTTTGGCAAAGCGCCGTGGGTTGGCATTTGCGCTGGTGTAGTGGAAATGCGCTTCCCAGAGCTTCTGCCTGGGTTCCAGGCGATAAACGTCATAGACATCCAGAAAGTCATTGGCCTTGAGCCTTTTGCGGGCCCTGGTGAGCTTGACCTCGATTTCGTTTGCCTCCAGGAGGAAATGCAGGGCCTTGCTGTCCGGGTGCTGAGTGCCCAGGTAGGCGGTGGTCAAGAGGCGCTTTTTTTCTGCCCGCACTTCGGTAACTGCCAGGTCCAGCCTGGTGGCCAGTGCATGCCCTTGGTCCGGGCCGGCGCGCAACGCGTCGGCGATGTCTGCCATGTCCTGAATGTAGAAATCAAGCTGGTCCGCCAGGCTGTTTGGCCCGTCCAGGTGGCGGGAGGCGTGGGCGATCCTGGTATCTTTCTGAGCCAGCAGGTCGGCGCCGGTGCGGCGCAAGCGCGTGTAGTCGGGTGCTGACGCAGCTTGCGGCACCGCTTCCCAGTGATCACCTTGTTGCTGATAGCGCGCAACCGTTTTTTCGGTCAACGGGTCGACCTGCACGGCTTCGTCGCCGTCCTTGGTTTCTTCGACCACCACTGATTTGCCCCGGCTGGTGCGGATAACCTTGCGTTTCACAGATCGCACTTTGTGGGTCAGCGGCTGTTCGAGCGCTGTTTCCTGCAGATCGGCCGCGGCAGAAGTGGCGGCCAAGTCACGCTCAGTCAGGGTTATCAGTGCATTCAGCTCTGCGATGTATTCGTTGAGTTTGCTGCTGTTCACCGCCGGAATGTTGCGTGAAAGCAAATACTCGGCATTGCCCAGTGACAGTTTGTATTCGCCTAACGCGCTTTCCAGTGGCTCTTTCTGTTCTTCTGGGGCCAGCTGGGCTGCAGCCAGGCTGTCGTGGCTAAGCAGCGCTTCGTGCAGTGGCTTGTTACGCAGGGTTTTATGCGAGAGCAGGACACTTTCGAAGTCCTCCGCAGTTAGCTGATCTCTGCTCACGACCAACTGATACAGGTCGCTCAGGATCTGAGCTCGGACCATCAGTGTGGAATATCGCCGGTTGTTGATGATGACATCGAGCTTCTTGCGTTTGCCAGAGAACTGGATCTGCCCATCTGTCAGTGCCTCGCTGAGGTTGTGGTCAAGGCGTTGGCTGACGTTGAAGAGGCGTCTATGGGTGGCCAGTGCTGCTTCGACCTTCTTGCTGTAGTCCAGGTACAGCTGTGCCTGCTCCTGGCCGAAGGGTAACTGCAAGAGCCGACGTGACTGGTCTTTAAGTGCGGCATAGTCATTCATATCGAGCAGTCGGTGGAACTGATGCAAGTCGGCGGTAAGCAACTGTTCCCACCATTGCCCACGGGCGAAGGAGGCCACTGCGTTGGGGTCGAATCTGGCGTATTTGGGGTCACTCATGCTGGCGAAGAGCTGCGCTTGATTCCTTATCAGCTCGGCCTGTTTTTCGTAGGTGAGGGCGAGCACATCAAAGTTCGCACGTGACTCGTTGCGCAGCGTGCGCAGTGCCCGCCGCCTTGCTTGCAGCTCCTCCGGCAGGTCGTCGAGGGCTGTGTCGGGGTAGGCATCGAGGGATCGCTGAAATGCCAGGTATGCCTCGTCATATGGCTTTACCCGTTGCAGATAGCCGTCGAGGAATATTTCTGTGTTGGTGAGCTTTTTGTCATTCGCCGCTCGGTCTTCCTGCATTTTCTTCAGCGCTTGTTTTTTTTCGTCGATCAGTGCCTTGGCTGTTCTCGGCATACCGCCCGACAGGTGCAAGTCGAGCATCCATTCACCGTTCCAGCGCGTCAGCCAAGGGCCGCGGCTGCGTTCGCGGCCGACAATGTAGTAGCCGTCAGGGGCTGCACCCCATGACTGCGACCATTCGCTGTGACTGACCTGCGGTCCGATGATGCGTACGCCGCTCCAACTTTCTTCGACCTCGTAGGCGACATCCTGCAATTTCACGTAGTAGCGGTCGTCAACCTTGTACAGGCCCCGCAGACGGCCGCTGGCCAGCGCAGTCTGCTCGTTAAGGCTGATCTTGGCGCGTAAGGTGGCGAGCGCCGCACGGGCTTCGCGGGGCAGGTTGCCGAGCCGTTGGTCGTGGCCCCATTGGCTGATGTGGATTGGTGCGGGCCGGGACTGCTCGGCAGGAGCTTGCCAGGTTTCCTGTTCGGACGGCTGCTGTGCATTTGCGCTGCGAGCACGGCGCGGTTCGGGCTGAAGCGGCAGTTCAGCTTCGTGCTCGGCAGTACCGGGCCCGTGGGCCAGCAGCATGGCCAGGTTCAGCAGGATGTCGGCACCGGCGAGCAACTTTTCTTCGTCGCTACCCTGGGTCAAGGCTGTCAGGTCATCCTTGATGGCGAGCAGGGCTTCCACCAACCAGGCCAGCAGACCTGCCGGCCCACGCAGCAGTGGCGTGACCGTGTTGAACGCCAGCCATGCGAGCCGCACGACCAAAGCCCAGCGTTGCTGGGCATTGGAGAGGCTCTGCCGTGAGGCCAGTAGCAGGAGAACGCTCGCCCTGGCCTGGTACATCGAACTGTCCACATCGCCTGACCATGGCGTGAAAGCCAATGTGGCAGGTGCTCGCAAGCGCTCGAGGGCATCAGCGGCCAGCCCAGGGCCAGGTCCCAACAGGTGGGCCAGTTCAGCGAGACCAGCATGCAAGTGTGGGTGGGTGAAACCATCATTGGCATAAATGGGGCGGGCATCGTCATCCAGCCAGTCAAGGACTTCTTGCTGCAGGGTGTGTTCGGTCCGAATGCTCGTCATCAATTGGCTGCGGCTGTCGAACTGCCTGATGGCCTGCCTGGCAAGCAAGGGCCGGTAGAGTATCCAGGCCCCAGTTGCGGGTACTTCGATGACGAACATGCCATGCACCAGGTTGGTCTTTGGGCCACCCGGCACGCTGCACAATGACAGTGGCCCCATCTTCAGCGATGTACTGGCATGGGCTTCACGGCGGCAAAAATCCGCAACGGCCTGCCAGGTGCGCTCGTTCAACTGCCCCGTGATCTTGGCCTGTAGCGCGCTAAGCAGTAGCGCAACACGCCATTCTTCAGCAAAGCGCTGGCGACGTTCGTCGTTCTCAGAACCCGTCTGCAACTGGTCGTGGACATACTTCGGGTACTGGCCTCCGACATCCACGGCAGTGATCAGTGCATCGACATAATCAAGGTCCATCCAACTGCCGGGCGGCTGTTGCCCGGCCAGTTGAACCGCCGAAGCCACCTGGTCGCTACCCAATGGCAAACGTGAGATGGCCAGCTCGGTCAGGCTGATGGTTTTCAGGTACTCAAGCTTCGCGGGCCCCATGGAGGACACCTGCACGACTTGTGAAATCGTGATCTGCACCTGGTCAGGGTCGCAAAGCGGCTGGTTCGGGTAGTCATGACGCATTTGCTCGCGCAGGCGGCGAGCCGTGTAGTGCTGCAAGTCTTCGATCCCGTCCAGGGAGGTTTCACCGCGTGCCAGCATGTGCCCTGCCGTTAGCTCCAGCAGTGCCATGTGGTATTGGAAGCGGTCAGTTGCCGTGGCTTTTTCAAGCCAGTCAGGCAGCGTGATCGAGGGTGCCGACCGTTCGATACGAAAGCTCGCCGGGAATATCGATGAGGGGTCGCTCAGCTTGCTGAATACGCGCTCCAGATCAACAACCTGTTCGATAGTGCCAAGCTGCACCCGGTCAATCTTTTGCAGCAGGCCGTTGAGCAATTGCCGGGCCTGATAGGCGAACGGGTCTTCGGTCAATGCCGCGCAGGCCCAGGTCATCGTATCGAACGCATGGTGCTCGGAAAGCTCGTCGCGCAGGGCGGCGGCGAACGCGCTGAGCCCGTTGAAACCGCGCACGGTACCGGAGGGGCTGCACCACAGAACCAGATCGCGTGCATCTTTTTTGCCCGTGATGAGCAGGTCCGGCAACACCTCATGGGCCACGTTGCCTGGGTTGCCGAGCGAAACCTGCAAAGCCTGTACGTCTACCGTTGTATGGGATCGAGCGAGCAGGGTGTACAGCAAGGCCTTCTGATCACTGTCCAGGCCTTGGTGCTCAAGCGTGGCGAGCAGTGCGGCCTTGAGTACCTGTTGCATCCACTGAAGGCGGGTTACGTCCGAGTCACCGTCGCGGCCGTTCCAGTAACTGATCTGTGCCTGCTGAAATGTCTCGCAAAGGGTTGCCAGCACATCGTCGTAGTCAGTGTTCAGGTCGGCCATGCGAATATCGATGGCCGGCGCGACATGCTGGGGGCGAAAGACGGTTGGTGGGTTCAGGCTGAGCTGATCCGTGGGCTCGAGCGCCATGGGCTGGCCGCTGAGCAAATGTTCGAGCAGTGTGTCCACCAAGTTGCTTGGCTGTGCAGGTAGCTCTTCATCCAGGCTATGCAGGATGCTGAAGCCCGCTATGGAGCGCAGCTCTGGGTGGTTTTCGCGGGTCCATGGGTAGCGTGCCACGAGTGCGTCGTAACCTGCGCTGGCTACGACTTCGCGCAGGCTGGGGCGGTTGGCGAACTGCTGCGCTACCTGTTGCTTGAATGATAGGTATGCCAGGGGCAGTGATTGGGGCATGGTTTGTGGCTCCGGTCAAAGGGAGCCGAATGCTGAAACGCCAACCTGAAGCAGTGGCGGTAGATAAGTCAGCGTGGCGATCTTAGGGTGAAGATTCTAATTACAGCCTCTACCTTATGCTCAAGCCCAGCCTCCATGGGCGGTTCCTCCTCCACTCATGAGCATGAGGTACAGAGCATGGCCAAAGTGACTGTGAAGAAAAAGGACGACGCCCTGGGTACGCTGGGCGAAGTGCGCGGCTACGCGCGCAAGATCTGGCTGGCTGGCATCGGCGCTTATGCGCGCGTGGGCCAGGAAGGCTCCGATTATTTCCAGGAGCTGGTCAAGGCCGGCGAAGGCGTCGAGAAGCGTGGCAAGAAACGTATCGACAAAGAGCTCGATGCTGCCAACAACCAGATCGATGAAGCCGCTGAAGAAGTCAGCCGCGTACGCGGCAAGGTAGAGATTCAACTCGACAAGATCGAAAAAGCTTTCGACGCACGGGTAGGGCGCGCCTTGAATCGCCTCGGCATTCCGTCTAAACATGACGTTGAGGCGTTGTCGATCAAGCTTGAACAGCTGCACGAACTGCTTGAACGCGTCGCGCACAAACCATAAGGAGAGCAGGATGGCTGGCAAGAAGAACACCGAAAAAGAAGGCAGCTCCTGGGTCGGCGGGATCGAGAAATACTCCCGCAAGATCTGGCTGGCGGGGCTGGGTATCTATTCGAAGATCGACCAGGACGGCCCGAAGCTGTTCGACACGCTGGTGAAAGATGGCGAGAAGGCCGAGAAGCAGGCGAAGAAGACGGCTGAAGAAGTAGCCGAATCCGCCAAATCATCGACCACTTCGCGTGTGTCTGGTGTGAAGGACCGTGCGCTGGGCAAGTGGAGCGAGCTCGAAGAGGCTTTCGACAAGCGTCTGAACAGCGCCATCTCACGCCTGGGCGTGCCGAGCCGCAACGAGATCAAGGCCCTGCATCAGCAGGTGGATAGCCTGACCAAGCAGATCGAGAAACTGACCGGTGCTTCGGTTACGCCGATATCGTCGCGCACTGCCGCGGCCAAACCGGCTGCGAGCAAGGCAGCAACCAAGCCATTGGCCAAGGCCGCAGCGGCCAAGCCTGCGGCGGCAAAACCTGCAGCTAAAACTGCGGCGGCCAAACCTGCGGCCAAGCCAGCAGCCAAACCCGTGGCAGCCAAGCCTGCGGCGAAACCGGCAGCAGCCAAACCAGCGGCAGCGAAGAAACCCGCAGTGAAGAAGGCACCGGCCAAACCGGCAGCCGCGAAGCCTGTAGCTCCAGCGGCCAGCGCCGCACCGGCCGCGACCGCAGCACCGGCACCTGCCGCCGCCCCGGCAAGCAGCACGCCGTCGGCTCCGACTGGCACCGGTACCCTGATCTGATACTGCGTCGCCTTCTTCGCGGGCTTGCCCGCTCCCACAGGTACAGTGCCGATCAGCAGGTCAGCGCAGGCCCTGTGGGGGCGGGCATGCCCGCGAAGGCCTCTGCGCCGAAACAGCAGGTTTATCCTTCCAGATAGCGCACCGCCAATTGCTCTGCCGCCGCCCGTGCCTGCGCCTGCAGATGCGGCGCCACCAGCATCATCACCTGGTACACCACGATCCCCACATCCCCCTCGCGCCCCAGCACCCGCTGGTAATCCAGCGAAAACATCAGCGTCAATGTGATCTGCTCCACCAGTTGCCCCAGCGCCTGGGTCTCACTCTCTACCAGCCCCTGGCCCTTGAGGCTGGCCAACAGCGCCGCGAGTGTGCGTTTGAGCGCATTGATCAGGCCGCGCATGCCACGGGCCAGCTTGGGCAGGCGCCCGGTCAGGTTGGACAGGTCCTGGAACAGGAAGCGGTACTGTGACATGCGCTCGACGATCAAGTGCAGGAACAGCCAATAGTCCTCGGCATCCAGGCGCACATCCAGGGGAGGGTCGAGCAAGGGCATCAGCGCTTCCTCGAAACGCTCGAAAAGGCCCAATACCAAGGGTTCCTTGCCATGGAAGTGGTAATACAGGTTGCCTGGGCTGATGCCCATTTCGTTGGCAATTTCCAGGGTGGAGACGTTGGGTTCGCCCTGCTGGTTGAACAGCTGCAGGGCGCATTCCAGGATACGGTCGCGGGTTTTCATCCAGTCAGCATGCTCATCGGGTCAGCACATAGGTGCCTGGCGCGGGGCCTAGCGGTGGGTAAGTGGTATTGCCCAGCTCGCTGCGCGGCGCCTTGAGCGGGCCGGAGCGTGCAGTGATCCATTCCAGCCACAACGGCCACCAGCTGCCTTCGCTGCGTTTGGCGTCGTGGAACCAGGCGCGGGGGTCGCTGCTCAGCCTGGGGTTGGCCAGGTAGTAAGCCTTGGGGTTGCCGGGCGGGTTGATGATGCTCTGGATATGCCCGCTGTTGGCCAGCACGAAGCGCCGCTCGCCACCCAGCAGCAAGGCCGAGCGGTACACCGCGTCCCATGGGGTGATGTGGTCGTTGCTGCCGGCCACGGTAAAGCTGTCCAGGTTGACCTGCTGCAGGTCGATGGGCGTGCCGCACACTTCCAGCCCGGCCGGGTAGGTCAAGGGGTTGAGCTTGAAGAACTCCAGCAGGTCGCCATGCAGCGCGGCGGGCAGGCGCGTGCTGTCGGCGTTCCAGTACAGGATATCGAAAGCCGGCGGTGTCTTGCCGAGCAGGTAGTTGTTGACCCAGTAGTTCCAGATCAAGTCGTTGGGCCGCATCCAGGCAAAGATCCGTGCCACCTCGCCACCGTCCAGCACGCCGCGCTGATAGGAGCGGCGTTTGGCGGCTTCGATGGTCTGCTCATCGGCGAACAGGCTGGCTGGGCTTTCGAACTTGCTGTCCAGCAAGCTGACCAGGTAGGTGGCGCTGCGCACGCGACGCAACTGATTCTTGGCTTGCAGGTGGCCCTGCAGCGCAGCCATGGTCAGGCCACCGGCACAGGCGCCCATCAGGTTGGGGTCACGGTTGCCGCTGATGCTGCGGCAGGCATTCAGTGCTTCTCCCAGGGCCTGCACGTAACTGGAAAGGCCCCATTCGCGGTGGCGTGGGTCGGGGTTGCGCCAGCTGACCATGAACACCTGCAAGCCGTTCTTGAGCATGTACTGGACGAAGCTGTTGGTCGAGCTGAGGTCGAAGATGTAGAACTTGTTGATCTGTGGCGGCACCACCAACAGAGGGCGGGCGTGCTGCGTCTCGCTCAGCGGCTTGTACTGGATCAGCTCCAAAAGCTCATTGCGAAAAACCACGGCGCCAGGCGTCGCGGCGAGATTGCCGCCCACCTCGAACGCACGCTCGTCCACCTGGCGCGGCAGGCCATCGTTGTGGCGCAAGTCTTCAAGCAGGTGGGCTACGCCACGCACCAGGCTCTGACCGCCGGTGTTGAGCAGCTCCTTGATTGCCAGCGGGTTGAGCAGTGAGTTGCTGGGGGCCAGCGCATCGTTGATCAGGTTGAACAGGAAATGGGCGCGTGCTCGATCATCGTCGTTCAAGTGGCTTTCATCGATCCACTGGCGCGTCTGTTTCTGCCAGGCCAGATAGGCCTGCAGGCCACGGCGGTAGAACGGGTTCTGGCTCCAGGTCGGGTCACTGAAGCGCGCGTCACGTGGGTTTGGCTGGTAGGGCGTGTCCCCCAGCATCACCCGCCCCAGTTGCCCGCCAAGCGCCAGTAGATGGTGCGCGGTATGCAGCGGGTGGCGCAGGCCGTGGCGGCCGACGTTGCGCAACGTGGACAGCAGGTCGCGGCCGCGCAGGCCGAGGATGGCGTTCTGCACGTTCATGCGGGTGGCGGGGAGCGTTGTCGATCCTTTGCCCGGTTTGTCTTTCATGGCAACACTCCCTCGTTCTGGCCATGGCGCCGCCTCGCGGGCAAGCCCGCGCCTACACGCCCGAAGCCGGGCGAGGGTGCATGACTGCGCGCTGACGTTCTTGCTGCAGAAACTTCATGATGATGGGGGCGACGGCCTCGGCCCGGGTGATCAGGAACAAATGGCCGTCGTCGATAATGTGTAGCTGGGCATTGGGAATCCGCCAGGCCAGCAGGCGCATGTTGATCAGCGGGATCAGCGGGTCGTCGTCGCCGGCCAATACCAGGGTGGGCTGCTGGATCTTGTGCAGCCAGTGGATGCTGGTCCAGCCAAGCCCGGCGAACAGCTGCCAGTAGTAACCCAGCTTGCCGCCAGAGCGCACCTTGGCGGCATGGTGCATGGCCAGGTCCGGGTCGCGCCGGAAGCCGCCGCCATAGATCATCGGCGCAATGCGTATGACATGCGACGGCTGCACGTAGCGGCGGGGGCTGGCCATCATCCACAGCACCTTGGGCTTGCCTGGCACCATGACCGCGCCAGCAGCGGTGGCGGCCAGCACCAGCTTCTTGCAGCGCTCGGGGTAGTCGTGCGCGAACTGCTGGGCCAGGGCGCCGCCCCAGGACACGCCGATGACGTTGACCTGGCCGTAGTCGAGGTAGTCGAGCATCCGTGCCGTCAGCTTGGCCAGCCCAGGGAAGCGATACGGGTGGCGTGGGGTGGACGAGCCACCGACACCGGGCACGTCGAAAGCGATGACTTCCAGGTCCGGGTCCAATGCTTCGATGAACGGAAACACCAGCTCCAGGTTGGCGCCGATGCCGTTGAAGATCAGCAACGGCGTCAGGTGCGGCTTGCCCGGGCGGACGGCGGTGCGGATGGACTGGTCGTCCAGCTCGACGGTCCTGAAAATGTAGGGTTGCGGCATGCGCGTGACTCTTGGGTGAAGTAAACACCGTGGCGCCCCGCAGGTGGCCACGGCGCTGCTACTCAACGTTCGTGAACGTACGTGCCTGGGGAGGCCTCGCCGGCAGCGTAGGCACGGTTGCCCAGGCGGGTGGGCGCCTTTTTCAGCGCGCCGGCACGCTCGCCCAGCCAACTTTGCCAGTGCAACCACCAGGAGTCGGCATGCTTGGTGGCGTTTTCCTGCCAGGCCACTGGGTCGCCTGGGCGGTCGGCACCGGTCATGAAGCGTGCCTTGGGGTTGCCCGGCGGGTTGAGGATGCTCTGGATATGCCCGCTGTTGGACAGCACGAACTCGATCTTGCCGCCAAACAGGTGTGCCGAGCGGTAGCACGACTGCCAGGGGGTGATGTGGTCGTTGGTGCCGGCAAGGCTGTAGATGTCGCATTTGACCTGCTTCAGGTCGATTGCGGTGCCGCACACTTCCAGGGCTTCGGGGCGCGTCAGCGGGTTGCTCTTGAACATTTCGATCAGGTCGCCGTGGAAGGCGGCCGGCAGGCGCGTGGTGTCGTTGTTCCAGAACAGGATGTCGAACACCGGCGGTTCATTGCCGAGCAGGTAGTTGTTGACCCAGTAGTTCCAGATCAAGTCATTGGGGCGCATCCAGGCGAACACCTTGGCCATTTCGCTGCCTTCCAGCACGCCTGCCTGGTAGGAGTGGCGCTTGGCGGCCTCCAGGGTCTGCTCGTCGACGAACAATGCAACCTGGTTGTCCATGGTGGTGTCGAGCACGCTGACCAGCAGGGTCAGGGCGTTGACCTTGTTTTCGCCAATGGCGGCATAGTGACCCACCAGTGCGGTGCAGGTGATGCCGCCAGAGCAGGCACCGAGCATGTTCAGGTCCTTGCTGCCGGTAATCGCCAGCACCGCGTCGACTGCTTCTTTGAGCGCATCGATGTAGGTGGACAGGCCCCACTCGCGCTGGGCCTTGGTCGGGTTGCGCCAGCTGATGATGAAGGTCTGCTGCTGCGAGCGCAGGCAGAAGCGTGCCAGGCTTTTTTCCGGGCTCAGGTCGAACACGTAGAACTTGTTGATCTGCGGCGGTACCACCAGCAGCGGGCGAGCGTGTACCTGCTCGGTGATGGGGCTGTACTGGATCAGTTCCAGCACATCGTTGCGGTACACCACCGCGCCTTCGCTGGTACCCAGGTTCTTGCCCACTTCGAAGGCATCCATGTTCACCTGGCTGGGCATGCCGCCATTGTTGACCATGTCCTTGGCCAGGTTTGACAGGCCATCGAGCAGGCTCTTGCCGCCTGTTTCGAAGAAACGTTTGACCGCGGCCGGGTTGGACAGGGTATTGGTCGGCGCCATGGCCTCGGTCATCAGGTTGATGACGAACTGGCCGCGGCTGATGTCCTGGGGTGACAGGTCGCTGCTGCCGATCCAGTCCTGTAGTTCATTGCGCCAGGCCAGGTAGGTTTGCAGGTAGCGGCGGTACAGTGGGTTGTTGCTCCAGGCCGGGTCGTTGAAGCGACGGTCGTCGCCTTCCGGGGCCAGGTTGGACTTGCCCAGCAACACGTTCTTCAGTTCCAGGCCAAAGTGGGCCACATGCTTGGCGCTGTGCAGCGGTTGGCGCACGGCCTGGCGCAGCACAGTGCGTGCCGAGCTCAACAGGTCCTTGCGGCGAATGCCGATGACCGGGTTCAGCCCCAGGGTGTTTTCCGAGGCCTGCCGCTGCAGCTCATCGTTGTTCTTGTTACTCATCTACGACGCTCCGTTGTCCTGAGACGAGTACCGGTTGCCGTGGCGGGTGCACAGCGCTGAGCCCGGTACTGCTACTCGGGTGACCAGTGATAAGGAACAGCGGTGCTGCGGGGGTTCTGACGACCTGCAAAGTGATGCAGGGAACTTGCCACACCCATTGGTTACCCGACTTTCATGTAATGCGCAAGACAGCCCCTCACTGGGCTGTCTGCAAGCCATTCAAACAGATGAATTTAGAAAATGCGCTCTAAACCCCGCAGGCCTTGCGCTAGAGCATCAGTTTGACCACCGACTCGGCCGGGTCGCGGGATTTGCCGGCCTTGTGCAGCTCGTCGAGGTATTCCGCCCACAGCTGTTCCTGGCGCAGGCACAGCTGCTCGAGGTATTCCCAGGTGAACAGACCGCTGTCGTGGCCGTCGTCGAAGGTCAGTTTCAGTGCATATTGGCCGGCGGGTTCGAGGCCGACGAGGCCGACGTTGATCTTGCCGAACTGCAGAATGGGGTTGCCGTGGCCCTGGACTTCGGCGGAGGGGGAGTGCACGCGCAGGAATTCGGCGGGCAGTTGGTAGACCTCGCCGGGGGCGTAGGTGAGGCTGAGGGTTTTCGAGGCTTTGTGCAGGTTGATGGCAGTGGGCAGGCGGGCCATGGGCAGAATCTCTCGGGAGCTGATGAAGCACAGCTTCAGGAGATTTGGGGGAATGTGCAAGGGGGCCGCAAAGCGGCCCCCTGCGGTATTACAGGATGTAACGCGACAGGTCTTCGTTCTGCGCCAGCTCACCCAGGTGGCTGTTCACGTACGCCGCGTCGATCTGGATCGGCGCTTCGTCGTGGGTGCTGGCCAGGTCGCCCGCGCTGAACGACACCTCTTCGAGCAAACGCTCGAGCAGGGTGTGCAGGCGACGGGCACCGATGTTCTCGGTCTTCTCGTTGACCTGGTAGGCAATCTCGGCCAGGCGCTTGATGCCGTCAGCCTGGAACGCGATGTTCAGGCCTTCGGTCTTGAGCAATGCCTGGTACTGCTCGGTCAGCGACGCGTGCGGTTCTTGCAGGATGCGCTCGAAGTCTTCTGGGGTCAGCGCCTTCAGCTCCACACGAATTGGCAGGCGGCCTTGCAGTTCAGGCACCAGGTCGCTCGGTTTGCTCAGGTGGAACGCGCCCGAGGCAATGAACAGGATGTGGTCGGTCTTGACCATGCCCAGCTTGGTGTTGACGGTGCAGCCTTCGATCAGCGGCAGCAGGTCGCGCTGTACGCCTTCACGGGACACGTCGGCACCGCCAACGTTGCCACGCTTGGCCACTTTGTCGATTTCGTCGATGAACACGATACCGTGCTGCTCGACTGCTTCCAGGGCCTTGGCCTTGAGTTCTTCCTCATTGACCAGGCGGCTCGCTTCTTCATCGCGAACCATCTTAAGCGCTTCTTTCACCTTCAGCTTGCGCGCTTTGCGCTTGCCCTTGCCCATGTTGGCGAACAGGCTCTGCAACTGGTTGGTCATTTCTTCCATGCCGGGCGGTGCAGCAATTTCCACGCCTACGGCATCGGCCACTTCGATCTCGATTTCCTTGTCGTCCAACTGGCCTTCGCGCAGGCGCTTGCGGAACAGTTGGCGCGTGTTGGAGTCGCTGCTGGTCTGTGCGGCTTCCTCGCTGAAGCTGGTGACGCGCGCTTGTGGCAGCAGGGCATCGAGAATGCGGTCTTCGGCGGCATCTTCGGCGCGGTGGCGTACGCGGATGATTTCTTGCTCGCGCAGCATTTTCAGCGCGGCATCAGCCAGGTCACGGATGATCGACTCGACGTCGCGGCCCACATAGCCCACCTCGGTGAACTTGGTGGCTTCGACCTTGAGGAACGGCGCGTTGGCCAACTTGGCCAGGCGGCGGGCGATTTCGGTCTTGCCGACGCCGGTAGGGCCGATCATCAGGATGTTCTTCGGGGTGACTTCGGCACGCAGTTCGGCAGGGAGCTGCATGCGCCGCCAGCGGTTGCGCAGGGCAATGGCCACGGCGCGCTTGGCGTCGTCCTGGCCGATGATGTGGCGGTTGAGTTCGTGGACGATCTCGCGGGGGGTCATGGACATGATCAATAGGGTCCTTGGGCAGATGAGTCAGCGTGGAAAAACCCCTTCACCGGGAAGGGGCGCCAGAACAGCTGAATCAGTCGGCCAGGTCCTGCTCCTCGATGGTCAGGTTATGGTTGGTGAACACGCAGATGTCGCCGGCGATGTTCAGGGCGGTTTCAGCGATTTCGCGTGCCGAGAGGTCAGTCTTGTTCAGCAGGGCGCGGGCGGCGGCCTGTGCATAGGCGCCGCCGGAACCCATGGCGATCAGGCCATCTTCGGGCTCGACCACGTCACCGTTGCCGGTGATGATCAGGGAGGCGTCCTTGTTAGCCACGGCCAGCATGGCTTCCAGGCGGCTCAGGGAGCGGTCTGTACGCCATTCCTTGGCCAGCTCGACGGCGGCGCGGACCAGGTGGCCCTGGTGTTTTTCCAGCTGGCCTTCAAAGCGTTCGAACAGGGTGAAGGCGTCGGCGGTAGCACCGGCGAAGCCCGCAATGACCTGGCCGTGGTACAGGCGGCGCACCTTTTTGGCGTTGCCTTTCATCACGGTGTTGCCGAGGGATACCTGGCCGTCGCCGCCCATGACGACTTTGCCGTTACGGCGGACAGAAACGATGGTGGTCAAGGGGAGAGTCTCCACGCAGCGGGGCGAAAGTGCCTGATGCAGACTCATATGGGGGTGGGGGGAAGGATTTCAACCGTGGGGGATGAATGGTTGGTCCGGTCTTCGAACCGGGCACGGTCGATGTAGGAGCGGCCTTGTGTCGCGAAAGGGCCGCAAAGCGGCCCCAGCGATTCATGCGTGATGCAGAGACCCTGGGGCCGCTGCGCGGCCCGTTCGCGACACAAGGCCGCTCCTACACAAAGCAAGTTCGCGCTTTGTCAGGCCTCGTGGCAGACGTGCCCATCGACCAAGGTATAACGCACGGCACTGGGCAGGCAGTGGCCGATGAACGGGCAGTTCTCGCCGCGCGAGAACCACTGCTCGCCGGCAACGGTGGAGGCTTGCGGGTCGAACAGCACCAGGTCGGCCGCCCCACCCACTTTCAGCTCGCCGGCTGGCAAGCGCAAGGCGGCAGCCGGGCCGCTGCTCAGGCGGGCGAGCAAGGTTGGCAGGTCGAGCAGGCCATCCTGCACCAAGGTCATGGCCAGCGGCAGCAGCAACTCGACGCTGCTGATACCCGGCTCGGTGGCGCCGAACGGGGCCAGCTTGGCGTCGCGCTCATGCGGCTGGTGGTGGCTGGAAATCGCCTGAATCACCCCCGACTTCACTGCCTCGCGCAGGCCGTCACGGTCGGCTGCGGTGCGCAGCGGCGGCTGCACGTGGTACAGGCTGGAGAATTCGCGCAGCGACTCGTCGGTGAGGATCAGCTGGTACAGCGCCACATCGGCCGTCACCGGCAGGCCCAGGGCTTGGGCTTGGGCGATCAGCCGCGCGCCACGGGCGCTGGTGATCTGGCTGAAGTGCGCACGCACACCACTCTGCTCCACCAGCAACAGGTTGCGCGCCAGGGCCACGGTTTCGGCGCTTTCCGGGATGCCCGGCAGGCCAAGGAAGCTGGCCATGGCACCTTCGTGGGCCAGGCCGCCCTGTGCCAGGTCGCGGTCCTGGGAGTGGAACACCACCGTCAGATCGAAGGTGGCCGCGTACTCCAGGGCACGAGCCAGGGTACGGTTGTTGGGGATTTCCTTCAGGCCGTTGCCGAATGCCACGCAGCCGGTGTCACGCAGGGCCACCAGCTCGGCCAGTTGCTCGCCCTCCAGGCCTTTGGTCAGGGCGCCGATCGGGTAGACCTTGCTGTTGGCCGCTTCGCGGGCACGGTCTAGGATCAGCTCGGCCACCGCCGAGGTGTCCAGCACCGGCTTGGTCTGCGGCGGGCAGCACAGGCTGGTAACGCCGCCGGCCACGGCCGCGCGGGTTTCACTGGCGATGTTGCCTTTGCGGCTGTAACCCGGCTCGCGCAGGGAAACGCCAAGGTCGACCAGGCCGGGCGCGGCGACCAGGCCATCGGCCTGGATCGTGCGGCTGGCGCTGAAACCGGCCGGGGCGGCGCCGATGGCGGTAATGCGGCCGCCCTCCAGGTGCAGGTCGGTGACTTGGTCCAGGCCGCTGTTGGGGTCGATGACCCGGGCGCCGAGAATACTGATGGTCACTGGGCGTTCTCCTGGTCGAATTGACGTTGCGCGTTCTGCCCGCTCATGGCCATGGACAACACGGCCATGCGCACGGCGATGCCGTAGGTGACCTGGTTGAGGATCACCGAGTGCTTGCCGTCGGCCACTGCAGACTCGATTTCGACACCACGGTTGATCGGGCCTGGGTGCATGACGATGGCGTCGGGCTTGGCCCCGGCCAGGCGTGCGGTGGTCAGGCCGAACAGGCGGTAGAACTCGCCTTCGCTGGGTAGCAGGCCACCGGCCATGCGCTCACGCTGCAGACGCAGCATGATCACCACGTCGACGTCTTTCAGGCCTTCGGCGAGGTCGGTGTAGACCTTTACGCCGTACTGCTCGATACCGATCGGGATCAGGGTTTTCGGGCCGATCACGCGAATGTCCGGGCAACCCAGCGCTTTGAGCGCGAGCATGTCGGAGCGGGCCACGCGCGAATGCAGGATGTCACCGACGATGGCCACCGACAGGTTTTCGAAGCTGCCCTTGTGGCGGCGGATGGTGAGCATGTCGAGCATGCCCTGGGTCGGGTGCGCGTGGCGGCCGTCACCGCCGTTGATCACGGCAACGTCCGGGCACACATGTTCGGCGATGAAGTGCGCGGCGCCCGAGTCGGAGTGGCGCACGACGAACATGTCGGCCGCCATGGCTTCGAGGTTGCGCAGGGTGTCGAACAGCGTTTCGCCCTTGCTGGTCGAGGAGGTCGACACGTTCAGGCTGATCACGTCGGCCGACAGGCGCTGGGCCGCCAGTTCGAAGGTGGTACGGGTACGGGTCGAGTTCTCGAAGAACACGTTGCATACGGTCTTGCCGCGCAGCAGCGGGACTTTTTTCACGGCCCGGGCACCGACTTCCAGGAAGGAGTCGGCGGTGTCGAGAATCTCGGTGAGCAGTTCGCGGGGCAAACCGTCGAGCGAGAGGAAGTGGCGCAGCTGGCCCTGATCATTGAGCTGCAGCGGGCGCTTGGCGTCGATTGGCGTCATCGCGGGGGACTCTTAAAGGGCGGAAGCGGAGGCGAGGTCCTGGCGCTCGAGGGCGAGCGGTGCGGGTCCGGTCAATTTTACCCGTTCATGGGCCGCCAGCGACAGGGTGGCGCCAAGCACGTTCGGACGGATTGGCAGTTCGCCGGCATCCAGGTCCAGCAGGCAGACCAGGGTAACGCTGGCCGGGCGGCCATAATCGAACAGCTCGTTGAGCGCAGCGCGAATGGTGCGGCCGCTCATCAGTACGTCATCCACCAGCACCAGGTGTTGGCCTTCGACTTCGAACGGCAGCTCGGACGGACGCACTTGCGGGTGCAGGCCGTTCTGGCTGAAGTCATCGCGGTAGAACGAAACGTCCAGGGTGCCCATGGGGCTGGTGTCGCCCATGGCTTCCTGCAGGGCCTGGGCAACCCAGACACCGCCGGTGCGGATACCGATATAGCGCGGCTCGCTGATGTGACGGCGGGCCAGGTGGGCGCGAAGGTCGACAGCCATCTGCCGGATCAGCTCGGCGGGATTGGGTAGGCTCATTGCGGGCTCCTCGGAAGGGTGCGCCGGGTGGGCCCGGCGGCAAAGATGATCAGGTGTTGGCCTCCAGCCAGCCTTGCAGCAACAAGGCAGCGGCGATGGCATCGACCGGGTTGTCGCGGTAGCTGCCGCGCTGACCGCCACGGGCCATGCGTTCGCCTTTGGCCTCGAAGGTGGTCAGGCGCTCGTCGTGGGTGTGCACGGGCAGGTTGAAGCGGCCGTTCAGGCGGCGGGCGAACTTTTCGGCGCGGGCGCTCATTTCGCTGGGCGTACCGTCCATGTTCAGTGGCAGGCCGACGACAATGGCGTCCGGCTTCCATTCGGCGATCAGCTTTTCCACCTGGGCCCAGTCCGGCACGCCGTTCTGTGCCTTCAGGGTGCACAGTTCGCGGGCCTGGCCGGTTATCACCTGGCCGACGGCCACACCGATCTGTTTGCTGCCGTAGTCGAAGCCCAGCAGTAGGCGTAGCTCGGCCATCAGGCGTGGCCCGCCTGGCTGGTCAGCAGGTGCAGGTTGATCCCCAGGCTGGCGGCTGCAGCTTCCAGGCGCAGGTCGTTGGCCATGCCGAAGATGATTTCCGGGTCGAACGGGCAGTTCAGCCAGGCATTGTCGGCCAGCTCGGCCTCCAGTTGGCCCGCTTCCCAGCCGGCATAACCCAGGGTGATCAGGCTCTGTTTCGGGCCTACCCCTGCGGCAATCGCAAGCAACACATCCTGCGATGTGGTCAGCGACAGGCCTTCCAGGGCCACTGTGGCCTGGAAGCTGCACTCGCTGCTGTGCAGCACGAAGCCGCGGTCGGTCTGCACCGGGCCGCCCTGGTAGATCGGCACCTGCGAGGTGCTGGCCGGCGGCATTTCGTCCGGGCGCAGCTGCTCGAGGATGTCGGCCAGGCTCAGTTCCTGCGGCCGGTTGACCACCAGGCCCATGGCGCCATGCTCATTGTGCTCGACGATGTAGGTGAGGGTCTGGGCGAAGTTCGGATCGGCCATGTGCGGCATGGCGATCAGAAACTGATGCTTGAGGTAGCTGGGGGCTAGGGTTTTCATGGGGGATAGTGTGGCGCCAGGTGGCGAGGCTGACAAGGTGCGGATTTGTGTCGTTTGGTTGGTGTCTGTCTTGAGGTTTTTGGTGTCTTTGAGATCGAGCGCCGCCCGCGCGGCGCTCGATCTCCGCGCCACCGCATCTCGCAAGCCCTACGCCCAAGGCCAATACTCAATTACTGGACAAACGGTCCCCACGGGCAAACCGCCATGTCCGAATAATCTCCAACCGGTCAAACTCAGCCAAATCCCCAGTAAACGGTGCAAACGGCGCCGCCAGCCTTACGATGCGCTGTGCCGCCTGGTCCAGCACCGGTTGCCCGGACGACTCCAGCACCAGCACCTCGTACAGCGAGCCATCACGGTTGATCGACACCATCATGCGCAAGTTGCCGTAAATCTGCTGCCGGCGCGCTTCGTCGGGGTAGTTCAGGTTGCCCACCCGCTCGACCTTCTTGCGCCACTCTTCCTTGTACCAGGCGCCCTTGTCGCGCATGGTCGAGGCGGCGTTCAGGCGGTGAATGCGCGGGCGTTTGGCGTACATCTGCTGTTCGTTGGAAAGCTCCGCCTCCAGGCTGGCGATCTGGCTGGACAGCTGCGAGCTGTCGAAGTCTGGCGCAGGCGCGGCCGGTTTGGGCTGCGCCTTGCTTTCCTTGGGCTTGGGTTCGACCTTTTGCGGCTTGGGCGCGGTCGTCACTACCGCCGACTTCTGCGGGGTAGGCGGGGGTACCACTTCGGGCCTGGCGGCGGGTGGTGGGGTGATCTTGTTGATCTTGCTGTCCTGGAACGGGGCCAGTTCGGTGGTCGTGGGGACCGCCTTCTTGTCCAGGGTGCCGCTGCCCTGCTGGTTGTCCTGGGCCTGGAAATCGGCCTTCTCGGGCGCTTTCTCGCTTTTGAAGGTGGCCAGGGTGATGTCCATGGTGTGGCGAATTTCGGCAGGCTTGACCACGGTGAAGCCGACGCCAAGAATCAGCGCCAGGTGCACCAGGGCAGCCAGAAACAGGGTGAAGCCGAGCCGGTCCACCGGGCGAACACGGGGAGGCAGCAGGTCGGCAGGGATGTCAGCGGGCAGCGTCATCAGGTATCCAGCAACCGCAGGGCGGGGCAGTAGCTCAGTCGAATAGGACCGGCATCATACCCCACTCTAGGGTCTAGCTTCGCGTTGGCTGTCAGCGCGCCTTGAGCTTGCGATCAATGGCATCCATCAACTTGCCACCGATATCGGTGTTGTAGGCGGCATCGATCTCGCGAATGCAGGTGGGGCTGGTGACGTTGATTTCGGTGAGGAAGTCGCCGATCACGTCCAGGCCCACGAACAGCAGGCCCTTCTCGCGCAGGGTCGGCCCGACCTGGGCGGCGATCCAGCGGTCGCGCTCGGTCAGCGGGCGGGCCTCGCCACGGCCGCCAGCGGCCAGGTTGCCACGGGTCTCGCCACTGGCAGGGATACGCGCCAGGCAATAGTCCACCGGCTCGCCATCGATCATCAGGATGCGCTTGTCGCCGTCCTTGATCGCCGGCAGGTAGGCCTGGGCCATGATCTGCTGGGTACCCAGCGCTGTCAGGGTTTCCAGGATCACCGACAGGTTGGGGTCGCCAGCGCGGTGTCGGAAGATCGACGTACCGCCCATGCCATCCAGTGGTTTGAGGATCACGTCAGCATGCTTGGCGGCGAATTCGCGAATGATGTCCGGGCGGCGGCTGACCAGGGTCGGCGTGGTGCACTGCGGGAACAGCGTGGCGAACATCTTCTCGTTGCAGTCGCGCAGGCTCTGCGGGCGGTTGACCACCAGCACGCCATCATTCTCGGCCTGTTCCAGCAGGTAGGTGCTGTAGACGAACTCCATGTCGAACGGCGGGTCTTTGCGCATCAGGATCACGTCCAGCTCGGCCAGCGGGCTGTCCTGCTCCTCGCCCAGCTCGAACCAATGTGCCGGGTCGGCGAACACCTTCAGCGGGCGCATGCGTGCACGGGCCTTGCTTTCGCCCTGGTACAGGTCTTGCTGTTCCATGTAGAACAGGCTCCAGCCGCGTGCCTGGGCGGCCAGCAGCATGGCCAGCGAACTGTCCTTCTTGTAGGAGATGGACGCGATGGGGTCCATGACAATGCCGAGGCGAACGCTCATGGGGTGGTTCCTCTTGGCGGCGCTTGGCCGCGATGGCTCGAAAGAAAAGTGGCTCAGGGTGGCGCCGCGAGCGCCGCCGGTCAAGGGGCGGCGCAGATGGAATGGCCTTCCGGAGTGTGCTAAAAGTGCAGCTAATTTCCATTGGTAGGCGTCTATGGAACAACCCCTGAAGGTGATGGTGATCGACGATTCCCGCACGATCCGCCGCACCGCACAGATGTTGCTCGGTGAAGCGGGCTGCGAGGTGATCACCGCCAGCGATGGCTTCGATGCCCTGGCCAAGATCGTCGACCACCAGCCCAGCATCATTTTCGTCGATGTGCTGATGCCGCGCCTGGACGGTTACCAGACCTGCGCGGTCATCAAGCACAACAGTGTCTTCAAGGACACCCCGGTGATCCTGCTGTCGTCGCGCGACGGCCTGTTCGACAAGGCTCGTGGCCGGGTGGTCGGTTCCGATCAGTTCCTGACCAAGCCGTTCAGCAAGGAAGAATTGCTCGACGCGATCCGCGCCCACGTGCCCGGGTTTGCCGTACCTCAACAACACGCACCCTGACCGCGCCCCGCCATGGCACGGTCCTACTTTCCTGATGGGGAAACAGCATGGCCCGAGTTCTGATTGTCGACGACTCGCCGACAGAGATGTACAGATTGACCGAATGGCTGGAGAAGCACGGCTACCAGGTGCTCAAGGCCAGCAACGGTGCCGATGGCGTGGCCCTGGCCCGGCAAGACAAGCCCGACGCTGTGCTGATGGACATCGTCATGCCTGGCATGAACGGTTTCCAGGCCACTCGCCAGCTCAGCAAGGACCCAGAGACCAGCGCCATCCCGGTAATCGTGGTGACCACCAAGGACCAGGAAACCGACCGCATCTGGGCCACGCGCCAGGGTGCACGTGACTTCCTGACCAAGCCGGTGGAAGAGGACGCGCTGATCGCCAAGCTCAAAGAAGTGCTGGGGGCTTGACCACCCGCCCGCAGGGCGCGTCGTTGACCGCCTTCGAGTTGTTGCTGGACATCGACCGGCGCTGCCGCCTGCTGGTGGCCGACCAGCCACCGCAGGACAACCGCCTGCAGCAGTGGAGCGGCATCGGCTTTCGCATCGCCGGGCAGTGGTTCGTCGCGCCCATGGGCGAAGTGGCCGAGGTGTTGCGCGAACCGCGCAGTAGCCGTGTTCCCGGCGTGCAGCCGTGGGTGTGCGGGGTGGCCAACCTGCGTGGCCGGCTGTTGCCGGTGATGGACCTGAGCAGCTTCTTCGGCCTGGGCCACGCCGCCCCAGGCAAGCAGCGGCGGGTGCTGGTGCTGGACCACGATGACCTGTTCGTCGGCCTGCTGGTGGACGAGGTACTGGGCCTGCAGCACTTTGCCCTCGACAGCTTGCAGCTGTCGCCGCCGCAACCACTGATCCGGGCCGCTGCACGCTTTGTGCAGGGGCACTTCCCGCGTGAACGCAACTGGGCGATCTTCAGCCCCTTCGCCCTGGCCCAGGCGCCGGGCTTTCTCGATGTGGCGTTATAGGACCTGCGAACGTGAACAAGCCTGCCACCCCCGTCACTGCCACCACCGTGACCCCACGTACCCGCAGCATCGCGCAGATCACCGTGCTGTTCCTGATCCTGATCCTGTCGATCATCCTGCTGTTCGCCAACTTCGCCTACCTCAATACCCAGTCCAACTACGACAAGCAGTACATCGGCCATGCCGGCGAGCTGCGTGTGCTGTCGCAACGCATTGCCAAGAACGCCACCGAAGCGGCCACCGGCAAGGCGTTGGCGTTCAAGCTGCTGTCGGATGCGCGCAACGATTTCGAGCGTCGCTGGGGCTACCTGCGTCAGGGTGACAAGTCCACCGGCCTGCCGCCTGCGCCACCCTCGGTGCGTGACGAGATGGAGTCGGTACGCCGTGACTGGGAAAACCTGCGTAAGAACACCGACATCATCCTGGCCAGCGAGCAGACCGTGCTGTCGTTGCACCAGGTGGCGGCGACCCTGGCCGAGACCGTGCCGCAGTTGCAGGTGGAATACGAAAAAGTGGTCGAGATCCTGCTGCAGAGCGGTGCCCCGGCCAATCAGGTGGCGGTGGCCCAGCGCCAGCTGTTGCTGGCCGAGCGTATTCTCGGCTCGGTCAACACGGTGTTGGCCGGTGACGACAGCGCAGCCCAGGCGGCCGATGCCTTTGGCCGCGACGCCGGGCGCTTTGGCCAGGTGCTGGAGGGCATGCTCAATGGCAATGCGACCATCCAGGTAACCCGCGTCGAGGACGCCGACGCCCGCGCACGGCTGGCCGAAATTGCCGAACTGTTCCAGTTCGTTGCAGGTTCGGTCGATGAAATTCTCGAAACTTCGCCCGAACTGTTCCGTGTGCGTGAAGCCGCAGGCAACATTTTCAGCCTTTCGCAAACCTTGCTCGACGAAGCCTCGCACTTGGCCAACGGTTTCGAGAACCTGGCCGGTGGGCGCACCCTCGACACCGTTGGCGGTTACGCCCTGGGCCTGCTGGCGCTGGCCTCGATCATCCTCATCGGCCTGGTCATGGTGCGTACCACCAACCGCCAGTTGCGCGAGACCGCAGAAAAGAACGAACGCAACCAGCAGGCGATCATGCGCCTGCTCGACGAAATCGAAGAGCTGGCCGACGGCGACCTGACCGTGACCGTGTCGGTGACCGAAGACTTCACCGGCGCCATTGCCGACTCGATCAACTATTCCGTGGACCAGCTGCGCGACCTGGTCGCCACCATCAACCACAGCGCCATGCAGGTTGCCGCCGCTGTGCAGGACACGCAGAACACCGCTCGCCAACTGGCCAAGGCCTCCGAGCACCAGGCCGCACAAATCAGCGAAGCGTCCGAGGCGGTTGGCGACATGGTCGAGTCGATCGATCGGGTGTCGGCGCATGCCTATGAATCGGCCAAGGTGGCCGAGCGCTCGGTGGCTATTGCCAACAAGGGCAACGAGGTGGTGCATAACACCATCAACGGCATGGACAACATTCGCGAGCAGATCCAGGACACCGCCAAGCGGATCAAGCGCCTGGGCGAGTCTTCCCAGGAGATCGGCGACATCGTCAGCCTGATCGACGACATTGCCGACCAAACCAACATTCTCGCACTCAACGCTGCGATCCAGGCCTCGCTGGCCGGTGAGGCCGGCCGCGGGTTTGCCGTGGTCGCCGACGAGGTACAGCGCCTGGCCGAACGCTCGTCGTCGGCCACCCGCCAGATCGAGGCACTGGTGCGCACCATTCAGGCCGACACCAACGAAGCGGTGATCTCCATGGAGCAGACCACCGCCGAAGTGGTGCGCGGCGCCCGCCTGGCCCAGGATGCCGGGGTGGCGCTGGCCGAGATCGAAGGGGTATCGCAGAACCTTGCCGACCTCATCCACAGCATTTCCGACGCTGCCCAGTTGCAGACTTCTTCGGCAGGGCAGATCTCCCATACCATGGCGGTGATCCAGCAGATTACCGCGCAAACCTCCGCAGGCTCGGGTGCCACCGCCGACAGTATTCGCCACCTGGCCCGCATGGCCAGCGAGATGCGCCGTTCGGTGTCCGGTTTCACCCTGCCGCCACCGGCAGAGCCCAAGTGAAGCGCCGCGCAGAGGAGTGCCCATGGCTGTCGCTGCTGTAAGCCCCGAGCGCCACGAAACGGTGGCGCTGGCCTGGACCAAGGCCGCCATTCTCGATTGCCTGGGCCAGGCACGGCAGGCGCTGGAGCGCTTCGCCGGCGAACCGGGCGACTTGTCGATGCTGGCCTTCGTGGTCGACAACTTGCACCAGGTGCATGGCTGCCTGCGCATGCTCGAGCTGCGTGGCGCCACGCGCCTGGCAGAGGAACTGGAGCTGTTCGCCAAGGCGTTGGCCGATGGCCAGGTCAGCCCACGGGGCGATTGCCTGGGTGCGCTGTTCCGTGGTCTGGAGCAGTTGCCGTCGTACCTTGAGCGCTTGCGCGGCGCCCGCCACGATCTGCCGTTGGTGATGCTGCCACTGCTCAACCAGCTGCGCGCCTGCCGTGGCATCGAGCCGCTAGCCCAGGCAAGCCTGATAAGTGGTGCTACGCAACGCTTTGCCGGGTCCGACGACCTGGCCAACCTCGACCTGTCGTTGGGCAACTGGCGCGATCAATTGCAGGCCGGGCCGGGCCGCGATGCCCTGCGCTCGGTGGTGACCGCGCTCTGCGACGACCTCATGCGCATCAAGGAGCGCCTGGACCAGTTCGTGCGCAGCGATCGTCAGCACAGCGAGCAGCTCGATGCCCTGCTGGCGCCGCTGCGCCACGTGGCCGATACCCTGGCTGTACTGGGCTTCCAACAACCACGGCGGGTGATCATCGACCAGGTGCTGGAGCTGCAGGCCTTGGCCCAGGGCGAGCGGTCGGTGGACGATGCGGTACTGATGGATGTGGCGGGGGCCCTGCTGTACGTGGAGGCCTCGCTGAACGGCATGGTCGGCCCACTGGAGGAAAACGGCCAGGGTAGCCTGCCGGGTTCGGACCTGGCCGAGATACGCCAGCTGGTGCTGAGCGAGTCGCTGAATGTATTGCAGCAGGCCAAGGACCTGATCGGCGACTACCTGGAGTCCGACTGGCCTCGGCAGCGCCTGCAACCTTTGCCAGGGCTATTGCAGCAGGTTCGCGGGGCTTTGGCCATGTTGATGCTGCCCGCCGTGGCCGAGCTGTTTGCCGGCTGCGCAAGTTATGTGCAGCGTTGGTTGCAGCACCTGGACGAAGAGCCGCCCGCCGATGAGCTGACGCACCTGGCCGAGGCGCTGAGTGCTGCCGAGTGTTACCTGCAATGGCGGGTGGCCGACCCGTTGGCGGATGGCCAGCCCTTCATCGACAGGGCGCGTGCCAGCCTGGCGGCGCTGGGCGTGCACTGTGCGCAGGCTGACGCCCGAGCGGGCCTGGGAGCCGATGGCGATGGCATCGACGACGAGCTGCGCGAAGTGTTTCTCGAGGAAGCTGGCGAGTTGCTCCCGGAAATCGAGCGTCACTGGCTGCGCTGGCGTGCGGACAACCAGCAGCGTGGGGCGCTGGGGGAAGTACGTCGTGCGTTGCATACCCTCAAAGGCAGCGGTCGCATGGTGCATGCCGAGGCGGTGGCTGAACTGGCTTGGGGCGCCGAGCACCTGCTGAACCGGGTACTGGAAGGCCGCAGCGTGCTCAGCCCGGAGGGCGTGGTGGCCCTGCAGCAGGTGTTCGTCCATCTGCCCGATTTGCTGGCCGACTTTGCCGCCGGCCAGCTGCCGCAACTGACCGAAATCGAGCAACTGGCTGGGCACCTGCACGCCCTGGCTGAAAACGACGCACCAGCCACGGCCAATATCGATGGCCTGGATCCGCAGTTACTGGATATTTTCCGCAGTGAAGCGCAGGGCCACTTGGCCAGCCTCGATGCCTTCCTGCAGGGCGCCGATGGTCACGATACGCCGGTCAGCGATGGCCTGCAGCGTGCCCTGCACACGCTCAAAGGCAGTGCCGCCATGGCCGGGGTGATGCCGGTCGCCGAACTCGCCACCGCCTTCGACCGCTTGGCCCGTGAGTACAAGGGGCATCAACTGCCGCTGCAAATGGCCGAGATGGAATGGTTGGAAGCCGCGCGCTCGCTGTTTCATCTGGGCCTGGCGCAACTTGACAGTACGCCGCTGGCTGCCATACCCGGCGCTGCGGAGCTGATCGAGCAGGTTGGCCAGGCAGTGGACGGCCGCCTGGCCAGCTTGCATGACGACCCGCAGCACGCGCGGCGCAGCAAGCGCGACCCGCAGTTGGTCGCCAGTTTCCTGGCCCAGGCCATGGACATTCTGCTCAATGCCGAGTCGGTGCTGTCGCGCTGGCAGCAGCAGCCAGGTCAGCGTGACGCACTGGACACCCTGCTTGATGAAATGACCACCCTGGGCCATGCCGCTCACCTGGCTGACCTGTGGCAGATGGATGATGTGTGCGAGGCCTTGCTCGACCTGTACGGTGCAGTAGAAGAGGGCAGCCTGCCCGCCGATGCACGCTTCTTCGCCCAGGCGCAGCACGCCCATGAAGCCCTGCTGGACATGCTCGACGAAGTGGCGGCTGGACAGGATCTGGCGCCGCGCCCAGAACTGGTTGGCAGCCTGCGCAACCTGTTGGACCAGGCCCTGCCCCCGGATGCAACCGGCCTTGTGGGCATTGATACGGTCACACCGCTGCACCCGGACATGGACCTGACCGATACCTTGGGGCTGGGGCACCCGTCGTTGCTGCCGGGGGCCGCCGAGCCGCTGGTCGAGAAGCCGGAAAACCCCGGCGAAGAACTGCTGGAAGTGTTCCTCGAAGAAAGCTCGGACATCGTCGAAAGCGCCGCAGCAGCCCTGGCGCGCTGGCAGGCCGACCCGCGCAACAGCGTCGAGGTGGACAACCTGATGCGCGACCTGCACACGCTCAAGGGCGTGGCGCGCATGGTCGAAATCGCCCCGATCGGCGACCTGGCCCACGAACTGGAGTTTCTCTACGAACTGTTGGCCGCCGGCCGTTTGCCACCGAGCGCGCCGCTGTTCGCCCTGCTACAGAACTGCCACGACCGTCTGGCGCACATGCTCGATGCCGTGCGCCTGGGGCAGCCGCTGCATGCTGCCACGGCGCTGATCGACTACATTCGCAATTTCAGCAGCGCGGCACTGACCGACAGTGCCGCGGGCCAGGGAGCGCTGGAGGCTGCAACCGCCGAAGTGCCGGCAGCGGCGCCAGAGCGGGTGCCGGGCGACATGGTCAAGGTCGATGCCGAGCTGCTCGACGACCTGGGTAACCTGGCCGGCGAGCACTCGATCATTCGTGGGCGCATCGAGCAGCAGGTCAACGATGCGCAGTTCACCCTCAACGAGATGGAAACCACCCTCGAGCGCATGCGCGACCAGTTGCTGCGCCTGGACGTCGAGACCCAAGGGCGAATTTCCAGCCGTCAGCAGTTCGAAGGCGATGCCTATGACGATTTCGACCCGCTGGAAATGGACCGCCATTCGCAGCTGCAGCAGCTGTCGAGGGCCCTGTTCGAGTCTGCCTCGGACCTGCTCGACCTGAAGGAAACCCTGGCCCAGCGCGCTCAGGAGGCGTATAGCCTGCTGCAGCAGCAGGCGCGGGTGAACAGCCAGTTGCAGGAAGGCCTGACCGCCACCCTGATGGTGCCGTTCGAACGCCTGGTACCGCGCTTGCAGCGCGTGGTGCGGCAGGTGGCCAGCGAGCTGGGCAAACAGGTGGAGCTGGTGGTCGGCAATGCCGAGGGTGAGCTGGACCGCAGCGTGCTCGAACGCATGGTGGCGCCGCTGGAGCATATGCTGCGCAACGCCGTCGACCATGGCCTGGAAAGCCGCGAAATGCGCCTGGCTGCCGGCAAGCCGGAGCAGGGCACCATTCACCTGAATTTGTTGCACGAAGGTGCCGATATCGTCATCGAAATGACCGATGACGGTGCCGGCGTGCCACTGGAGGCGGTGCGGCGCAAGGCCATCAAGCGCGGCCTGCTGGACCCGCAGGCCCAGTTGAGCGATCACGAGATCCTGCAGTTCATCCTGCGCCCGGGCTTTTCCACCGCTGAAAAGATCACCCAAATTTCCGGTCGCGGGCTGGGCATGGATGTGGTGCATGAGGAGGTCAAGCAACTGGGGGGCTCGATGAGCATCGAGTCGGCCCAGGGCAAAGGCGCGCGCTTCTTGATCCGCCTGCCGTTCACGGTGTCCATCAACCGCGCGTTGATGGTGCACCTGGGCGAAGAGCAGTACGCAATTGGGCTCAATACCATCGAAGGTATCGTTCGTGTGCCGCCGGCCGAGCTGGCGGCGTGCTACCAGTTGGACGCGCCACGTTATGTCTACGCCGGCCACGAATACGAGCTGCGCTACCTGGGCGAGTTGCTGCAAGGTGTGCCACGCCCGACCCTGCTGGGCCAGAGCGTGCCATTGCCGGTGCTGCTGGTGCATGCCAAGGAGCAATCGTTCGCCATCCAGGCCGACGGCCTGTCGCCCAGCCGCGAGATCGTGGTGAAAAGCTTGGGGCCGCAGTTTGCCGCGGTTGCCGGGTTGTCGGGGGCAACGTTGCTGGGCGATGGTCGGGTGGTGTTGATTCTTGACCTGCTGGGCCAGCTGCGCGGCCAGCAGCGACGGCTGGCTCGCCTGCCCGCTGGTGGCAGCCAACGCCAACTGCTTGGCCCGGCACCACGCCGCCCCTTGCTGGTGATGGTGGTGGACGATTCGGTAACCGTGCGCAAGGTCACCAGCCGCCTGCTGGAGCGCCACGGCATGAGCGTGCTCACAGCCAAAGACGGTGTTGACGCCATGGCCTTGCTGGAAGAGCACCGGCCCGACGTGTTGCTACTGGACATCGAGATGCCACGTATGGATGGTTTCGAGGTGGCTACACGTATCCGCCGTGACGCCCGCCTGAAGGACCTGCCTATCATCATGATCACTTCGCGTACCGGGCAGAAGCACCGCGACCGCGCCATGGCCATCGGCGTCAACGAATACCTGGGCAAGCCGTACCAGGAGTCGCTGTTGTTGCAGAGCATCGCCCATTGGAGCCAGACCCATGCTTGAACTGATTGCCGGGCAACGCAGCAGCCTGACCGGGCTGTTGCTGCCGCTGGGTGACCGCACCCTGGTGCTGCCCAACGTGGCGGTGGCCGAGTTGAGCGGGCAGCGCAACCTGGTGTGTCAGCACGGTGATCCCGCTTGGCACCTGGGCTGGATCGACTGGCGCCAGCAACGCTTGCCGCTGATTGGTTTCGAGGCGGCGTGCGGTGGCGAGACGCCGTGCGGTGAGCGGGCACGCGTAGTGGTGCTCAATGCCTTGGGCGATACCGGGCTGCGGTACCTGGCGCTGTTGCTGCAGGACATCCCGCGTTCATGCAAGCTCGACAGCCAGCTCAACTATGTGGACGTGGCACTGGGGCGCCTGGAGTTGGCGGCGGTGCAGGTGGGCGAGCAGGTGGCAAGGGTGCCGGACCTGGTTGCATTGGAAAGGCTGGTGCGTGACGCGGATCTGCAACCTGATCTTGGGTAGGATGTAAGGCCGAAAAAGACTGCTTCAGGAACCCAGCCCACCTCGGGAGGTCTGTGTTTGCATGTATTACGGTGAACGCTTCAACGCCTGGACTCACCTGGTCGGTGCTGTCCTCGCCTGTATCGGTGCCATCTGGCTGATCGTGGTCGCGGGCCTGCAAGGCGACCCGTGGAAGATCGTCAGTTTCTCCATCTACGGCAGCACGCTGCTGTTGCTGTACAGCATTTCCACCCTGTACCACAGCACCCGCGGTCGAGCGAAGGTGATCATGCGCAAGCTCGATCACCTGTCGATCTACCTGTTGATCGCCGGCAGCTACACGCCGTTTTGCCTGGTCAGCCTGCGCGGCCCGTGGGGCTGGAGCCTGTTCGGTGTGGTCTGGGGGCTGGCGGTGATTGGCATGTTGCAGGAGATCAAGCCGCGCTCCGAGGCGCGGATCCTGTCGATCATCATTTATGCCGTGATGGGCTGGATCGTGCTGGTTGCAGTCAAGCCATTGCTCAATACGCTGGGCACCGCAGGTTTTACCTGGCTGGCGGCCGGCGGGGTGTTCTACACCGTCGGCATCATCTTCTTCGCCTTCGATAGCCGTTTCCGCCACTGGCACGGCATCTGGCACCTCTTCGTAATTGCCGGCAGCCTCATGCACTTCGTGGCGGTGTCGTTCTATGTGCGTTAGTTAAAAGTCGCCCCACAGCTGCTGTGCCACCGACAGCGCCACCACCGGCGCGGTTTCGGTGCGCAGCACGCGTGGGCCAAGGCGTGCTGCGTGGAAACCGGCGGCTTTGGCCTGTTCGACTTCGGCTTCGCTAAGGCCGCCTTCGGGGCCGATCAGGAAGGCCAGGCCTGCAGGCTTGGCATGGCTGGTGAGCGGCTCGGCCACCGGGTGCAGGACCAGCTTCAGGTCAGCCTGAGTGCTGCTCAGCCACTCGGTTAGGGGCACGGGTGGGTGGATGACCGGCAAGGTTGAGCGCCCGCATTGTTCGCAGGCACTGATCGCCACTTGGCGCCAGTGGGCCAGACGTTTGTCGGCACGTTCGTCCTTCAGGCGCACTTCGCAGCGTTCGCTGACGATCGGGGTGATTTCGTTGGCGCCCAGTTCGGTGGCCTTCTGGATCGCCCAGTCCATGCGTTCGCCGCGCGACAGGCCTTGGCCGAGGTGCACGTGCAGCGGTGAGTCGGCCTGGCCGGTGAGGGCTTGGTCGAGGCTGACACGCACGGTTTTCTTGCCCACTTCAAGCAGTTGGCCGAGGTATTCCTGGCCGCTGCCGTCGAACAGCTGCACGGCGTCGCCGGGGGCCATGCGCAGCACGCGGCCGATGTAGTGGGCCTGGGCCTCGGGCAGGTCGTGTTCGCCAAGGCTCAGGGGGGCGTCGATGAAGAAGCGGGACAGTCTCATGGGGTGCTCGTTTTAAAGGTTTACTCGCCCGTTGTAGGAGCGGCC
>NZ_QJRC01000065.1 GCF_013393325.1 Pseudomonas hunanensis | reverse complement strand
CTGTGGGAGCAACTGTCTTCTTGTGGAAGCTGGCCTTGCTGGCGATGGGGCGCGTAGCGCCCTTGGCCCGGCTCTGCCGGGCATCGCCAGCATGGCTGACTCTTACGGATGGGCCACCTGCTCCTGCCAAGGTGTTCCGGCCTTTAGCATCGCATTCAGCCGTATGATCAAGACCCGCATGCACGCCACTATCGCCACCTTCGCGCATTTCCCCTCGGCCCGCAAAGCCGCATAGCGGGCTCCGAAGTCTTGGTTGTATCGGATGACGATCCAGCAGGCCATGTACAGCGCTCGCCTGACACGTGACCGGCCACCCCAGATCTCGCGCTTGCCCGCGTGTTTGCCGCTGTCTTGGTTGAACGGTGCAACACCCACCAGTGCCGCGATTTCCTTACGGTCCACCTGGCCCAACTCCGGCAGCAGAGCCACCAGCTTGGTTGCCGTGACCAAGCCAATGCCTTTGACCTCCAAGAGGCGTGGGACACGGTCGTCATTGAGCTTCACGGCCTGTTCAGCGATCTCGAGTTCGAGCGCTTTGATTTCACCTTTCAGGTAAACAATGTGGCGCTCCAGACGGAAGCAGACGCTGGTTGACTGGGCCTGCTTCAGCCGACGTTTGTCATCGTCACGTTGCTGGACGAAGCGATCCCGCTGCATCAGCAACTCGCGCAGCAAGGCCCGTTCAGGCGTCATTACCGTATACCGTTGAGGCGGCAGCACTTCGGCGAAGTGAGCCAGCACCGCAGCGTCGATGGGGTCGGTCTTGGCTTGTTTACCCATGGATTTGGCAAAGGCCCGGACGCGGCTGGGGTTTATCCGGTACGCCGGAAGACCAGCGTCATGTAGAGCCCGCAGGACGTTGCATTCGTAACCGCCGGTCGCTTCAAGGATGATTGCTGAAACCTGATACTCGCCGAGTTTTTCGACAAGCTGACTGAATCCGTTCAGGTCATTGGAAACATTGAAGTTCAAACCTTCGGGGCGGATGTGCACGGCAAGTGTGGTGCTGGAAACATCGATGCCGACAGAGGAAAACATGGCCAAACCCTCTTAGACTCAAGGAGTGAGAGCGCTTTGGCTTGGCCCACGCTTGTGGTTCGAGATTTGGCCCTCATCCAACTGTTCGGGCTCTCGCCAAAGTGGAACGGTGAATGGCAGCTTGTGCTCCCACACGTGCTCGAGGCACCTCGGGCTATCAACTTGCCATTCACCGCTCTCACCTTAGATTCTATTCCCTCCTCAAGACACAAGCGGGTTTACCCGCGAAGAGGCCAGAACAGGCAGTCTAGACAGTGGCTATTTCATCAGCCGTCAGTTCACGAAACTCCCCGGGCGCCAAACCAGGGTCCAGACAGATTGCCCCCATGCTTTCCCGGTGCAACCCCACCACCTTGTTGTTGAAGTGCCCGAACATGCGCTTGACCTGGTGATAACGCCCTTCGACGATCGCCAGCCGGGCCTGGCGCGGGCCGAGGATGTCCAGCTGGGCAGGTTGGGTGGTGAGGTTTTCGAAGGCGAAATAGAACCCCTCGCGAAACCTGGCCACATAGTGCTCGCCAATTTCGTCCTCGGTGTCCACCAGGTAATGCTTGGGCAGCTTGGTGGCAGGCTGGGTCAGGCGCCTTGACCACTGGCCATCGTTGGTCAGGATCATCAGGCCGGTGGTGTTGAAGTCCAGGCGCCCGGCTATGTGCAGGTCATCCCGCAACGCTGCGGGCAGCAGGTCGAGCACGGTCGGGTGCTGTGGGTCTTGGGTGGCGCTGACGCAGCCAGTGGGCTTGTGCAGCATCAGGTAGCGGGCCGGGCGGCCGGCCTGCAGCAGTTGCTCGTCCAGCTCCACGCGGCTGAATTCACGCACTTCGGCCAGTGGGTCGCTGACAACCTGGCCGTCCACCCGCACGCGGCGTTGCGCCAGCATCAGTCGGGCTTGCTGGCGGTTGTGGCTGGGCAGGTTGGCGAGAAAACGGTCAAGGCGCATGGAAACAGTCAGTGGTCAGCGGGTGAGCGGAGTTGGTCTTCGACAGCGGCGCAGCGCGGGCACAGGCAAGCCTTGTTGCGCAATGCGTCTGGCAGGGCCTGGATCACGGCCGGGTCGATGCTTACGCTGTAACACCAGCAGGCCTGTGTGGCGCGGCGCGGGTCGGCCAGGGCACATTGGTTGAGAGCGCCGCAAGCGGGGCAGTGTAGGCTGTCATTCATGGTTGGCATCACTGCAGACACGGTTGCGGCCTGCCTGCTTGGCACGATAAAGCGCACGGTCGGCGCGGGTCAGCAGGGTGTGCAGGGTATCCTCCGGTTGCAGGCTGCTCAGCCCGATGCTGGTAGTCAGGCGCAACGGCTGGTCGTCGTAGCTGAAGGTCAGTTGTTCGGTGCGCCGGCGGATCTTTTCCGCCACCTCGACCGCCTGCCGGCCTTCGGCTTCACGCAGCAGTACGATGAATTCCTCACCGCCCCAGCGGCACAGTATATCCGACTGGCGCAGGCTGCCTTGCAGCACATTGGCGAATTGGCGCAGCACTTCGTCGCCTGCCAGGTGGCCGTGGGTGTCGTTCAGTGCCTTGAAGTGGTCCAGGTCGATCAGCAAGGCCACCAGCGGGCCACTGTCGCGCTGGGCTTCGTGCAGTGCCTGGGCGGCGAGCAGGTCGAAGCTGCGCCGGTTGGGCAGGCCGGTGAGGCTGTCGAGGGTAGCCAAGGCTTCGGTGCTGGCCTGGTGGCGGCGGACCATGGCATGCACCAGCGCCAGCACCACCAAGGTGATCATGGCGCAGATCGCCAGGTTCAGGTACAGGGAGTGACGAATGCGGTCGAGGGCGCCGGTTTCGCGTTTGTCCACCAGCAGGTACCAGTCCAGTTCGGGCAGGTGGCGCACGTTGAGAAAGTGGCTGTGGTTTTCGCTGTCACGGTACTCGTGGCTGCCCTCGCCTGGCACTCGCTGCTCGGCCAGCACGTCATTCAGTTCGGGGTTGTCGCGCAGTGACTGGCCGACCCGCAAGCCATGCGGGCCACCTTCGGAGCCGGTCAGCAGCACCTTGCCGTTGGCATCGGTGAACAGCACCGCCCGCTGGTAGCGGCGTTGATACTGGTCGATCAGCTTGACCACCGACGATACGCTCAGCCCTACGCCTGCGGCGCCGATGAAGCGCTGTTGGTAGTCATGCACCTGGTAGTTGATGAACACGGTCAAGCTGTCGTGGTTGGCCATGTCCAGGTCGACATTGATCTCATAGGGGGCCTTGAGGTCACGCAGGCGGAAATACCAGGCATCGCGCCAGGTGCCCGGCTCGACATGTTTGAGTACGCCCTTGGCCTGGTAATAGGTCAGCGTGCGGTCGGACACGAAAAATGAGGTGAAGGTGTCCTGCTTGCCCATGACTTCGCCCAGGTAGCGGGTCATGCGCCCGGTATCCTGCTCGCCGGACAGCACCCAGTCGCGCAGGAAGGTGTCCTGGGCCATCATCGAGGCAATCAGCACCGGGCGAATCAGGTCTTTCTGGATTTCCGAGTAGACCGTGTCGGAGGTCAGTGGCAATTCGGTATTGACGATGCCATCGCGGATGGCGCTGCGCGAGGCGAAGTAGCTGAGCAGTGAAGTGGCGAGGAAGCCGCAGGCAAGCAGCAGCAACAGGGTAAAGATCAGCGAGCGCTGCGAGAACAGAGCGGAACGTAATGGCATGATCTTCCCGTGATGTGTGCCCAGCCGCCCATTCTAGTGAGATGACCGGCAAATGACTGCAAGTTTTTCAGGGGTATTGCACCTGTATCAAATTGTTGCAGAAATGGCACTGCACCTTGGCGCCACTGTCTTATTCAGTGTCGATGAACGCATTTCGCATCGACGCTCGCCAGCGCCGCTGTTCGGGCACTCCAGCGGTCCAGGAGGCCGCCATGTCCTATCGAATTCTGTTGATCGCCCTGCTGGGGCTGATGACTTCTGCCTGCGCCCCTTATTACGAGAGCGGGGGCTATTACCGTTCGGACTACTACTCCACCGATCGCTATGTAGCGCCGGGGTATTACCGCTACGACCGCTACTACGTGACGCCACAGCCGCGCTACTACTACCAGCCGGCACCACGTTATTACTATCGGACGGCACCGGCGCCTTATTATCGACCGCATCCGCAGCCAGGGATGAACCAGTGGCACGGTAACCCGCGTTATGACTATGGCAACCGCCAGCGGCAAGACTACGGTCAGGACCGCGATCGCCATGACTATCGCAATAACAGCCAGCGTTACCAGCATGGCGACTGGCACTCCAATGGGCAGAGAAATGACGGCGGGCGCTGGGAGGGTCAGCGGGGGCAGGGCCGGGGAGGAAACTGGCAGCGGTAGGTAAATCGAAGCGGGGGCGCCTAGCGCCCCTGTCGCGACACAAGGCTATGCCAGGTCTGCCAACGGGTGCCGCCCCTCCCACGCCTTGGCAAAATGCGCCTCGACCACCGCTGCCGGCACCTGCGCCACATCCGGCCAGTGCCAGCGCGGCTGGTTGTCCTTGTCCAGCAGGCGGGCGCGCACGCCTTCGCTGAATTCAGGGTGGCGGCAACAGTTCAGGCTCATGCGGTATTCCATCTGGAACACTTGCGCCAACGACAGGTACCGCGCCCGGCGGATCTGCTCCCACACCAGGTGTGCCGTCAGCGGGCAGCCTTCGTGCAGGCGTTGGCCGGCAGTTGCCAGCAAGGGGTCGTCATGCTGCTTGAGCCTTTCCAGCGCACACCAGGCCGAGGCCGCATCGGGCACGTCGAGCAACTGATCGATCTCCTGCCGTCGCGGCAGCCACTGGGCCTCTGGCAGCTCGGCGCAAGCTCGATGCTGCTCGGCCTTGAGCAGGCTGTACAGTTGCACGGCAGTCTGTTCTTGCCAGTTAAGTTGCAGTAATTCCTCGATCAGGGCTTCCTGCTGGTGCTCACCCAAAAAACGGTCGGCCAGGCCCAGATCCAGGGCGTCGCGCGCATTGATCGGCGCACCGGTCAGGCCGAGGAACAAGCCCAGCTTGCCTGGCAGCCGGGCCAGGAACCAGCTGGCACCGACGTCCGGGTACAGGCCGATGCTGATTTCCGGCATGGCCAAGCGGCTACTGGGTGTGACGATACGCACATTGGCGCCCTGCAGCAGCCCCATGCCACCGCCCAGCACATGCCCATGGCCCCAGCACAGCAATGGTTTGGGGTAGGTGTGCAGGGCAAAGTCCAAGCGGTATTCGGCGGCGAAGAAGGAGGCCGCCAGCGGTGGCACGCTGCCGGGGTGGTCGCGGCAGGCTTGCACCAGCGCCCGTACATCGCCACCCGCGCAAAAGGCTTTGGCACCGTTGCCGCGCAGCAGCACGCAGACGACGCCCGGGTCGCGGGCCCAGGCATGCAGTTGTTCGCCCAGTACCTCGATCATCGGCAGGTTCAGGGCATTGAGCGCCTTGGGCGCATCCAGGGTGGCAATGCCGATGCGGGCGCCATCGACGCCGGTAAGTACCTCGCAATGAATGGCCATGGACTACCTCTCGCAAGTCATCGCTCAAGTATGGCTGGCTTGGCCGATCATGCCGGTCGTCGGTCGGATCGTTTGACAAGCGGGAAGGGCTTACCTAGTGTCGCGCCATTGTTTACGGAAGGCCCCATGACTGACGACGATCGCATCAAACTCGAACCCAGCTGGAAGGCCGCATTGCGCGGCGAATTCGACCAACCCTACATGCATCAGCTGCGCGAGTTCTTGCGGGGTGAGTATGCTGCCGGCAAGGAGATCTACCCACCAGGGCCGCTGATCTTCAACGCGCTCAACTCGACGCCGCTGGACCAGGTGAAGGTGGTGATCCTCGGTCAGGACCCTTACCACGGGCCGGGCCAGGCACATGGCTTGTGCTTCTCGGTGCAACCGGGCGTGGCCACGCCACCGTCGCTGGTCAATATCTACAAAGAGCTGCAGCGCGACCTGAACATCCCGATTGCCAGCCACGGCTACCTGCAGAGCTGGGCTGAGCAGGGCGTGCTGCTGCTCAACACCACCATGACCGTGGAGCGTGCCAATGCGGCATCGCATGCCAAGAAGGGGTGGGAGTTCTTCACCGATCGCGTCATTCAGGTGGTCAGCGAGCAGTGCCCGAATGTCGTGTTCCTGCTGTGGGGCGCGCATGCGCAGAGCAAGCAGAAGCTGATCGACGGGACCAAGCACCTGGTGCTGAAGTCGGTGCATCCTTCGCCGTTGTCGGCTTACCGTGGGTTCCTCGGCTGTGGGCATTTCAGCCGGACCAACAGCTTCCTCGAACAACGGGGCATGGCGCCGATCAACTGGGCATTGCCACCGCTGTGATCACCTGAACTACCGCGTTGCTTTCTGAGCGGGCAAGCCCGCACAGAAGGCAACGTGGTTATTGCGGGTTCGCATTCCACAAGCGGAACAAAGGCTCCGCCAGAAACAGCACGAACAGCAAGCGCATCACCTGCAGTGCCGTCACCAAAGGCACCGACAACTGCAGTGTCTCCGCCGTCAGGCTCATCTCGGCAATCCCACCCGGCATCATCCCCAGTGTCAGCGAACGCAAGTCCAGCGCAGTCATCACGCTCAGCACCCATGCGGCGCTGGCGGCAATCGCCATGCACAATGCCGTGGCCACCAGGGTGCGCCCGAGGAACGACGGTGCGCGGCGGAAGAACGCGCGGTTGAAGTGACAGGCCAGGCCACTGCCTATCAGCCACTGGCCGATTTGGCTGGCGCCATTGGGCAGGGCGATCTGCAGGTTACCGGCCAGGCTGACCGTGGCCGCCACCAGCAATGGCCCGAACAGCCACGGGTTAGGCTGGCGCAAACGCTGCCAGAGCAACGCAACGGCAACGCCCAGCGGGGCAATCAAGGCCAACCAACCCCAGCTCACGCTACCGGTGTGGTTCAGCGGCACCCCGTCACCCAGCAAAAACTTGAACAGCGCAGGCACGCACAGCACCACAGCCAGCACGCGCAAGCTCTGCGCTGCCGCGACCTGGCTGAGCACCGCACCATTGCGCGCGCCAAGGTTGACCATCTCCCCCGAACCGCCGGGCATGCTGGCGAAGAACGCCGTGGCGCGGTCTTCGCCGGTTCGCCGCAGCAGCCATACGCTGATCACACTGGACAGGGTGGTGAACAACGCGCCGAAAAAGATCAGCGCGAAATGACTGGCCACCTGCTCGATCACCGCCGGCGTGAAATGCAGGCCAATGCCGATACCGATGATCCACTGTCCACACTTGCGGCCATTGGGTATTTCCGACAGCTGCCAGGGGGTCAGGCAGCGCACCAGGATGATCGCCAGCAATGAGCCGACCATCCACGGCAAAGGCCAGCCGGCCTTGCTGGCGGCAAAACCGCCAGCAAGGCCGACCAGCCCGGTCGCGACAAACAACGGCAACGAACGATCAGGCATCAGCCAGGGCCCGGCGCTGCTGGCTACGTTTGCGCCAGATGCGCAGCAGCGGCAGGGCGAACATGACCATGACCAGTGCCCAGACGCCCATGCTGATCGGGCTCGACCAGAGGATGCCCAGTTCACCGTTGGAGATCGACAGCGCCCGGCGCAGGTTCTGCTCCATCAACCCGCCGAGGATGAAGCCGAGCAGGATTGGCGACAGCGGGAAGTCCAGCTTGCGCAGGATGTAACCCATGATGCCGATACCGACCATCAGGAACAGGTCGAAGGTGGTGGCATGCACGGCATACACGCCGATCGCGGTGATGATGGCGATTACCGGCACCAGCGCCCAGTTCGGCACGGCGAGGATGCGGGTAAAGATGCGGATCATCGGGATGTTGAGGATCACCAGCATGATGTTGGCGATGAACAGCGAGGCGATCAGGCCCCAGACGATGTCCGGCTGCTGTTCGAACAGCAGTGGGCCGGGGGTGATGTTGTACAGGGTCAGGGCGCCGATCATCACGGCGGTGGTGCCGGAACCTGGTACACCCAGGGTCAGCATCGGTACCAGGGCGCCACAGCAGGACGCACCAATGGCGGTTTCCGGCGCGGCCAGGCCACGGGCATCGCCCTTGCCAAACTTGCCGCTTTCACCCGCCAGGCGCTTCTCGGTCATGTAGGCCACGGCGCTGGCCAACGTCGCGCCGGCGCCCGGCAGCACGCCCATGATGAAACCGAGCAGGCCGCAACGGATGTTGACCACGAACACCGAGGCCGCTTCCTTGAAGTTGAACAGCATGCGGCCGGTAGCCTTGACCGCCTGGTGGCCATGGTGGGTCTTTTCCAGCAGCAGGAGGATTTCGCTGATGGAGAACAGACCCAGCACCAGGACCACGAACTGAATACCGTCGGCCAGGTGCACGCTGTCACCGGTGAAGCGGTACACGCCGCTGTTGGCGTCGATACCGACCGCCGACAGGAACAGGCCGATCAGTGCGGCAATGAAAGTTTTCAGGGGTTTGTCACCGGCCATGCCGCCAAGCGCGACAATGGCGAAGACCATCAGCACGAAGTACTCCGCCGGGCCGAAGGCGATGGCCCATTTCGCCAGCAGCGGGGCGAATAGCACCATGCCGCAGGTGGCGATGAAGGCGCCGATGAACGAACTCCAGGCCGACAGCGACAGGGCCACGCCGGCCAGGCCCTGGCGGGCCATCGGGTAACCGTCGAGGGTGGTCATCACGGTCGAGGCTTCGCCCGGGATATTCAGCAGGATCGAGCTGATGCGCCCGCCGTACTCACAGCCCAGGTACACCGCGGCCAGCAGGATCAGTGCCGACTCTGGCGGCAGGCCGAGGGCAAAGGCGATGGGGATCAGCAGGGCCACGCCGTTGATTGGCCCCAGGCCCGGCAACAGGCCGACCACGGTACCGATCAGGGTGCCGGAGAGGGCGGTGACCAGGTTGTAGGGGGTCAGGGCAACGCCGAAGCCCTGGCCCAGGTAGCTCAAGGTATCCATGTGTCAGTTCTCCAGTACGCTCAGCAGGCCAAGGGGCAGGGGCACATCCATCACGCGGTCGAACAGCCAGTAGAGGAAGACGCTCATGCCGACCACCACGATGGCGCTGTACAGCCAGCGGCCGCCATACAGGCGGGCCATGGGCAGGCCAGCGAGGATGGCGCTGAGGATGAAGCCCAGGGTCTCGAAGGTGGCGGCGAAGACGATCAGCAGGCCTACGCAGGCGGCGATCTTGGTCAGGGTCTCGCGGTCCAGCTCCGGCTCGTCGTCCTTGCGCACGATGGGGGTGGGGCGGAACACCAGATACAGCAGGCCCAGGCTCATCAGGCCGAGCATCAGCAGCGGGTAGGCGCGCGGGCCTACCGGTTCATAGGAAAACGCTGCCTGGTAGGGCCAGGCCATCACGGCCAGGGCGGCGCACACCGCCAGCAGGGCCAGGGCGAAGATGCGTTGCAGGATCATTGGGGAATCCTCGTTGGGATTGCTCAAGTGAGATGCAAATCCTGTGGGAGCGGCCTTGCGTCGCGATCGGGCGCGAAGCGGCCGCAAAACCTGCCACTGCGATGTGTCCGAAGCATTGCATCGGCTGTGCGGCCCATCGCGACACTAGGCCGCTCCCACAGGGGTGGTGGTGAGTCCGACAGGCTTACTGAATCAGGCCAAATTCCTTGGCCAGTGCCTTGTAGTCGGCCACTTGCTTTTTCACATAGCCGTCCAGCTCTTCACCGGTCATGGCGAACGGGAACAGCTCACGTTGATCACGCAGCTGGGCGAAGTCTTCCGAGGCCAGCATCTTGTCGAACGAAGCCTTCCACCAGGCGTAGTCTTCGTCGCTCACTTTCGGCCCCAGGTAGAAGCCGCGCACCACCGGCCAGACGATGTCGTAGCCTTGCTCCTTGGCGGTAGGGATGTTTTTCATTTCCGGCTCGTCCAGGCGGTTTTCCGAGAACACCGCGAGGATGCGCATGTTGCCGCTTTGGATGTGCGGCATGGAGTCGGAGATGTCGGTAGAGCCGACCTGGATATGGCCGCCCAGCAGCGCCGTGGCAATTTCGCCACCGCCTTCCAGGGCCACGTAGCGCAGGTCACGCGGGTTGATGCCGGCGGCCTTGGCGATAAGCGCAGTCTGCATCCAGTCCTGGCTGCCGACCGTACCGCCCGAGCCGATCACCACCTTGCTTGGGTCTTTCTTCAGTGCCGCGACCAGGTCATCGAGGGTTTTGTAAGGCGAATCGCTTTTCACCGCAATGGCACCGTAGCTGGTGCCGACAGCAGCCAACCATTTCACCGCGTTTTCGTCGAAGCGGCCGAACTTGCCTTGGGCCAGGTTCAGCAGCGAGCCGCTGGACCAGGCCACCAAAGTGCCTGCATCGGCTGGGCGCTGGGCGACCACGGCGTTGTAGGCCACCGCGCCGACACCGCCGGGCATGTAGGTGACGCGCATGGGCTTGCTGAGGATCTTTTCCTGCACCAGGGCGCTTTGCACCAGTTTGCAGGTCAGGTCGAAGCCTCCGCCGGGTGAGGCGGGGGCGATGCATTCGGGGCGTTTGGGTTCTGCAGCGAGGGCGTTGCCGGCCAACAGCAGGCAGCCGGTTGCGAGGACGAGGCGGCGCAGTGAAAAGGTCATCGTCTATCTCCGTGAGCGTTGTTGTTATTGGATTACCGCTATGGGGTTACCACAGCGCCACGCTGTAGCTGACCAACAGCCTCACTTCGTCGGCGTCGCGGGCGAAGTTGGAGCGGAAGGTGGCGTTGCGCAGGCGCACGGCGACGTTCTTCAACGGGCCGCTTTGTACCACGTACTTAAGTTCCGTGTTGCGTTCCCACTCTTTGCCTTCACCGCCGGCCGCGCGGCTGACGTTGTCACCGCTGATGTAGCGGGTCATGAAGGTCAGGCCGGGCACGCCGAGCGCGGCGAAGTTGTAGTCGTAGCGCGCCTGCCAGGAGCGTTCGTCGGCACCGGCGAAGTCGTTGATCTGGACGAAGTTGACCAGGTACGGGTCGGCGCCATCGACATAGGGGAAGGCGCTGTCGCCAGACAGCTGCTGCCAGGCGGCGCTGACCTTGTGCCCGCCCAGGGCGTAGCTGAGCATGCCGTTGAAGGTGGTGTTGTCGATGTTGCCGGCCTTGGCGGCGCCGGCGTCGTCGCTCACCGCCAGGCGCAGGTCGGCGCCCAAGGTGCCTGGGCCCCATGGCTGGGTGGCGACCATGCCGATGAAGTGCTGGCGGTAGATATCGTCGAGCTGGGCGAAGTGGTAGCTGCCGGTGATACGGTCGGTGAACTGGTAGTCGAGCCCGCCCAGGGCCAGGTTGTCGGCGCTGAAGGTGCCACCGAAGCGGCCGTTCTTGTTGTTCAGCGCCAAGTCTTCCCAGTTGGTGTCGTTGCGGTCCTTGGCCTTGTCCAGGCGGCCACCGGTGAAGGTCAGGCCCTTGATCTCCTTGGAAGTAAGCAGGCCGCCCTCGAAGGTTTGCGGCAGGATACGCCCGTCGTTGGGCTGCAGCGTTGGCAGCTCGGGGATCAGGGTGCCGATCTTGAGCTCGGTCTGGGAGATCTTCACCTTGCCGGTCAGGCCCAGCTTGGAATACTCATCGGCAGCCTTGCCGTCATCGTGGGTCGGCAGCAGGCCAGTGTCGGTACGGTCGGGGCTGGAGTCGAGCTTGATGCCGAGCATGCCCAATGCGTCCAGGCCAAAGCCCACGGTGCCATCGGTGTAGCCGGACTCGAAGTTGAGGATGAAGCCCTGGGCCCATTCGTCGCGCTTGGACTGCTGCGCGCTGGTGCCGTCGCGGAAGTCGCGGTTGAAGTACATGTTGCGGGTTTCGAAGGTGGCCGTGCTGTCTTCGAAGAAGGCGGCCTGGCTCATCGGGGCGACACCGGCAAGCGCGAGGGCGCTGGCGATGGCAGAGGGGCGTGCGGCAAAGGAACGGGTAGGCGCGAACGCCTGCGGCTGCGATGACAGCATCGTCGATGACTCCGTTTATTGTTCTTATTCGTTGCACCTTGCTGGTGCTTTTTTCGGCGCGAAGGGCGACCGTGGTGCGATGCTAGGCAACGAACCTTTCGCTAACCTTTCAGCGAGAAAGGTTTGTTACAAGGGGCTTCACAGGCGGGGTGACAGCGGTACACTCCGCGCCACTGCCCCACCCGAGCAGGGAGAATCCGATGCGTGTACTGCTGGTCGAAGACCACCTGCAACTGGCCGAAAGCGTGGCCCTGGCCTTGAAAAGCCACGGCCTGACCGTGGATGTGCTGCATGATGGCGTGGCTGCCGACCTGGCCCTGGCCAGCGAGGAATACGCTGTGGCCGTGCTGGATGTCGGCTTGCCGCGCATGGACGGCTTCGAGGTGCTGGCGCGTCTGCGCGGCCGTGGCAAGACCTTGCCAGTGCTGATGCTGACCGCGCGCAGCGACGTCAAGGACCGTGTTCATGGCCTGAACCTTGGCGCCGACGATTACCTGGCCAAGCCGTTCGAGCTCACTGAGCTGGAAGCAAGGGTCAAGGCCTTGCTGCGCCGCAGCGTGCTCGGTGGCGAGCGCCAGCAGCGTTGCGGGCCGCTGGTCTATGACCTGGACACCCGGCGCTTTACCCTCGGTGCAGATAACCTGACCCTCACCTCGCGCGAGCAAAGCGTGCTGGAAGCGCTGATCGCCCGGCCGGGCCGGGTGATGAGCAAGGAGCAACTGGCTGCCCAGGTGTTCGGCCTGGACGAAGAGGCCAGCCCCGACGCCATCGAAATCTACATCCACCGGCTGCGCAAGAAGCTCGACGGCCACCCGGTGGCTATCGTTACTTTCCGTGGCCTTGGCTACCTGCTCGAGCACCGCGATGCGTGACAACGGTAGCCTGCGCGGGCGCTTGCTGGGCAACCTGGCGTTGCTGCTGGTGGTACTGATGCTGGCCAGCGGCCTGAGTGCCTACTGGAACGGCCGCGAAGCCGCCGACACCGCCTACGACCGCACCTTGCTGGCCTCGGCACGAACCATCGCCGCAGGCCTGTCGCAACGCGATGGCTCGTTGAGCGCGGATGTGCCCTACGTAGCCTTGGACACATTCGCCTACGACAGTGCCGGACGCATTTACTACCAGGTACTGGACATCAAGCAGCGGCTGATTTCCGGCTACGAGAACCTTCCGCCGCCACCGCCCGGCACGCCGCGCACCGACGACTACCCGGCCTTGGCGCGGTTCTACAACGCCACTTACCTGGGCCAGGACGTGCGCGTGGTGAGCCTGCTGAAGCCGGTAAGCGAGCCGAACATGAACGGCATGGCGGAAATCCGCGTGGCCGAAACCGAGGAAGCGCGGGTGCGCATGGCCCGTGGATTGATGGCCGATACCCTGCTGCGCCTGGGCATGCTGGCGTTGGCTGCGCTGGTGATGGTGTGGTTTGCCGTGAGTGCCGCCTTGCGGCCGTTGGAGCGCCTGCGCACAGCGGTAGAAGAGCGCCAGCCTGACGACTTGCGCGCCTTGCCGGTGGTGCAGGTGCAGCGCGAGCTGAGCCCGCTGGTGCGGGCCTTGAACCACTTTACCGAGCGCTTGCGTGGCCAGTTCGAGCGCCAGGCGCAGTTCATTGCCGACGCCGCCCACGAACTGCGTACGCCGCTGGCAGCGCTGAAGGCGCGGGTCGAGTTGGGTTTGCGCTCGTCCGAGCCGCAGGAGTGGCGACAGACCTTGGAGTCAGCGGCCCAGGGCACCGACAGGTTGACCCATCTGGCCAACCAGCTGCTGTCGTTGGCGCGGGTCGAGAATGGCGCACGGGCAATTGCCGAAGGTGGCGCGCAACGCCTGGACCTAAGCCAGTTGGCGCGCGAGCTGGGCATGGCCATGGCGCCCCTGGCGCACAAGCGTGGAGTGGCGCTGGCGCTGGAAGCCGAGGCACCCGTGTGGCTCAAGGGTGAGCCGACACTGTTGAACGAGCTGTTGAGCAACCTGGTGGACAACGCCTTGGCGCATACGCCAGCGGGTGGCAACGTGATTTTGCGGGTCGTTGCGCCGGCGGTGCTGGAAGTGGAGGACGACGGGCCCGGTATTCCCGAGGCTGAGCGCGAGCGGGTGTTCGAGCGGTTCTACCGCCGCAGTGCCCAGGGCAGTGGGCTTGGGTTGGCGATTGTTGGCGAAATCTGCCGGGCGCATCTGGCGCAGGTGAGCCTGCATGATGGCGAGAAGGGCGGGTTGCGGGTGCGGGTAAGTTTTATCGCAGATTGATGGCCCTGCCAGGGCTTCGCACCGGTCAGCGCAACATGCTCCGCGCCTCAAGCAGTTCGTCCACCTCCAGCTCGGTGCCAAACGGCAGCCCCAGATGGCGGTACGCCGGCAGTGCCGCCAACGGCCGGTGGCGGCCGCGCTGGCTGATGCAGCGGGCGATCTGCACGATGTCGATGTAGTCGATCTTGTCGGTCTGCCGGTCCAGGTCCTGAACCTGGCTCGGCAGGTTGACAAGTTGTTCCGGAAACTCCCAAGCCTTGAGGATCTTGTCCCCCAGCACCGGCTGAATCTGCTCGATCACGTAATGCAGGCAAACCGGGTCGGACAACAGCTCGTTGTGTTCTTCGGCATAGATCAGTACCGGCAGTGCGCCAATCTGGTTGACCAGGCCGCCCAAGGTCGCCTGGTCGGGCTTGAGTTGCGTGTATCGGCGGCACACTTCGTAGCTGATGCCCGCCACCTCCAGGCTGTTAGCCCATATGTCTCGCAGCTTTTGTTCAACCGCCGGCGAGCGGGCATGGAAAATCTGCTCGATCACCAGGCCGATGGCCAGGTTGCAGCTGTAGTTGATGCCCAGCCGTGTGATGGCGGTGTGCAGGTCGGTAACCTCGACCGCCGCGCGCAGCAGCGGGCTGTTGACGACCTTGATCAGGCGCGCTGAAAGGGCCGCGTCACGACCGATCACCTTGCTCAGGGCCGCTACGCTGATCTCGCTGTCTTCCGCTGCCTCGCGGATGCTCAAGGCAACCTCGGGCAGGGTGGGCAGGACCAGGTCATCCTTTTCGATGGCGTCGAGCAATTGTGCTTGAACCATCTCGGCCAGCTTGTTCATGGGCATGTCTACCGCAGTGGTGGTGCGGCCCCGCCACAGGGACGGGGCAGGCTGGTCAGCGTTGGATTTCCCGGTCGCGGTCCAGTTCGTAAGGCAGGGTCAGCACTTGCAGGCGCGGGCCTTCGAGGCTGCCCAGGTGCAGGTTGTCGTCTGCCACCGCATCGGCGCTGAGCACCGCGAGCAGTTCGCAGCCCGGACCGTTGCTGGCCGCAATGACCACTTCACCGACCGACGAACCATGGGTGGGCGAGAAAATCTCGGCACCCGGGGCCGGAATGGCCTGCTGGTCCAGTGCCAGGCGGTACTGACGGCGTTTGAGCTTGCCCAGGTACTGCATGCGGGCGACGATTTCCTGGCCGGTGTAGCAGCCTTTCTTGAAGCTGACGCCATCGACAGCCTGCAGGTTGATCATCTGTGGGATGAACAGTTCACGGGTCGGCCCCATGACCTGGCCGATACCGGCGCGAATCTGCCCCAGCAGCCAATCGTTGACACTGCCCTCGGGCAGGGCTGCGGCGAGGGCCTGGCGTACAGGCTCGGCGTCGGCCGCAGGTACCCACAGCTCCACGCGGCCAGCGGATACCGCAACAGCGATCAGCCCGGCATGGCGCACAGTACTGCCGGCGGCCGCGGGCACATCGAGCCCCAGCGCCTGCAGCGCCGCGTCTCCACCCTGCAGGCCGAAGCGTGCCCAGGCGCTGCTTTCGTCGGTCAGCGTGGCCTTGGAGAACACAGCGTACTTCTTAAGGTCCGCCAGTTGTGCGTCGAGCAGTTCGCTGGCCATGGCCAGCAGGTAGCCGTTGCCTTCAGGCACGATGCGGAAGCTCGACTGCATGCGCCCCTTGACCATGCAGCGGGCACCGAGGCTGGCGTGCTCCTGGCTGAGGTAGTTGATATTGCAGGTCAGCTGGCCTTGCAGGAACTTGCCTGCATCGGAGCCGCGGACAGCGAGGATGCCCTCGTGGGACAGGGGGCAGAAGAAAGCGGAATCGGCCATGGGTCATCGCGGTGGCTAAAGACTGGCGGCCATCATAGAACGCCGGTAACAAAATAGGTAGGTGACTAGACCAACGCCCGGTGTCGCCTGGCGCGCCTGGCTGTATACTGGCGGGCCATTCGAGGAGGGCCCCATGGTCGAACAAACTGAACTCAACCGGCTTTTCTGGCACAGCCGCCGCGGCATGCTGGAACTGGACGTGCTGCTGGTGCCTTTCACCCAGGAAGTCTACCCCACCCTCAACGAGACTGATCGTGAGCTTTATGTGCGTCTGTTGAGCTGTGAGGATCAGGACATGTTCGGCTGGTTCATGGAGCGCACCGAGTCGGAAGACCCGGAGCTGCAGCGCATGGTCCGCATCATTCTGGACCGTGTCCAGCCCAAGTGAGTGCTTCGAGTGCCGTTGGCAAGGCTCGCGCCTGCTGCTGACGGCCTACTTGGCCTGCCAGGCAGTGGCGTGGCTTGCCGTGTGGGCGAGCGCGCTGCCTGGGTGGTTGGCTTTTTTTGTTGTCGCTGCCTGTCTTGCCCACGCTAGCTGGGCCATTCCTCGTCGTATCTTGTTGACCCATGAGCATGCCGTTGTCGGCCTGCGGCGTGATGCGCGCGGCTGGCAGGTGTTCAGCCGTGCCTGCGGGTGGCAGCCGGTGCGGCTGTGTCGGGATAGCGTGGCGTTGCCGGGGTTGGTGGTGGTGCGCTTCGAGCGGGCGGGGCGATGGTGGGGGGAGAGCCAGTGCATACCGCGGGATGCGCTGGGGGCTGATGAGCATCGGCGCATGCGGGTGCGGTTGAAGTTCAGTCGGCGGCGCTGGGCTGAGGTGGGAATGGGGCAGGGCTGAGAAGTGTTCGACGTAGCGGGGGCAGCGCCTGTGAGATCGAGGGCCGCCCGCGCGGCGCTCGATCTCACAGGCGCTGCAAATGTCAGACCGGACTGAGAACGGTATCCTTGGCCTCGTCCAACATCCCCGGGTAATCCAGGGTGTAATGCAACCCACGGCTCTCCTTGCGCTGCATCGCCGACAAGATCATCAGCTCGGCGACCTGAGCCAGGTTGCGCAATTCGATCAGATCGCGGCTGACCTTGTAGTTGCTGTAGAACTCGTCGATTTCATCCAGCAGCAGCCGAATGCGGTGCTGGGCCCGCTGCAGGCGCTTGCTGGTGCGCACAATGCCCACGTAGTCCCACATGAACCGCCGCAATTCGTCCCAGTTGTGCGCAATGATCACGTCTTCGTCCGAGTCGGTGACCTGGCTGGCATCCCAACCGGGCAGGGCTTTGGGCATGGGCACTTGCTCCAGATTTGCCTGGATGTCAGCGGCGGCAGCGCGGCCATAGACGAAGCATTCCAGCAGCGAGTTGCTCGCCATGCGGTTGGCGCCGTGAAGGCCGGTGAAGCTGGTTTCACCGATGGCATACAAACCTGGCACGTCGGTATGGCCGCGGTCGTCGACCATCACCCCGCCGCAGGTGTAGTGCGCAGCAGGTACCACCGGGATGGGCTGACGAGTGATGTCGATGCCAAAGGCCAGGCAGCGCTCGTATACGGTAGGGAAGTGGCTCTTGATGAAATCGGCTGGCTTGTGAGTGATGTCCAGGTAGACGCAGTCCACGCCCAGGCGCTTCATTTCGTGGTCAATGGCGCGGGCCACGATGTCGCGGGGGGCCAGCTCTTCGCGTGGGTCGAAGCGTGGCATGAAGCGTTCGCCGTTGGGCAGGCGCAACAGGGCGCCCTCGCCGCGCAGGGCTTCGGTGACCAGGAAGCTCTTGGCCTGTGGGTGGTACAGGCAGGTCGGGTGGAACTGGTTGAATTCCAGGTTCGCCACCCGACAACCGGCCCGCCAGGCCATGGCGATGCCGTCGCCACAGGCGCCGTCGGGGTTGCTGGTATAGAGATAGACCTTGGCCGCACCGCCAGTGGCCAGCACGGTGAAGCGCGCACCAAAGGTGTCTACCTCACCGGTGTTGCGGTCGAGCACGTAGGCGCCAAGGCAGCGTTCGCCGGGCAGGCCCAGGCGACGTTCGGTAATCAGGTCGACCGCCACGCGCTGCTCCAGCAGCTGGATATTCGGGCGCTGGCGAGCCTGCTCCAGCAGCGTGGTGAAAATGGCCGCGCCAGTGGCGTCGGCGGCATGGATGATGCGCCGGTGGCTATGGCCGCCTTCACGGGTGAGGTGGAACTCGAAGCCGCCATCATCGACGCTGTAGTGCTCGTCGCGGGTGAAGGGCACGCCTTGCTCGATCAACCACTGGATGGCTTCACGGCTGTGCTCGACGGTAAAACGCACCGCTTCTTCATGGCAAAGGCCGCCGCCAGCATTGAGGGTGTCTTCGACATGCGACTGGACGGTGTCAGTGTTGTCCAGCACCGCCGCGACGCCGCCTTGGGCCCAGAAGGTCGAGCCGTTGGCCAGGTCGCCCTTGCTGAGCACGGCAACGCGCAGGTGGCTGGGGAGGTTAAGTGCCAGGCTGAGACCGGCGGCACCGCTGCCGATCACCAGGACATCATGTTGGAATTGTTGGCTCATGTCGGGACACTAGTAATCTTTGGAAGGGGCGCGGCACAATAGTCACGCGCAGATGGCATTGTGAAACTATCGTTAAACTTGGCCGGGATGCCTTTATAGCAGCCCCGGGTGGCCAATTTCCATGCCACTTGCCAGGTTGCGGCAACCTTTGTGGGAACTTTCCGGCATGGCCGGAAATCCTATGAAGGCTGCCCGTACGCCACAATTTGCCGCGGCGACGCAGGGCGGCAGGCCTGTCCGGGCTGCTCCTGCGTATTCGAAACCTGATTATCGACGTTAGCCGGCCGTGACCGCGCAGCGTCTTCCGTGCAAGCCGACCAAGGGCTGCAGGAAACTTGCTTGGAGGGGAGAACTTTTGCGCAAAGCCCGAGTCTATGGTTGCAAGCCTGAACGATGGCTGTTGCAGCGCTCCTTCGAGTTCACTGAGGAGTGTTCATGCTAACCCAGGAAGAGGATCAGCAGCTTGTCGAGCGCGTTCAGCGCGGCGACAGGCGAGCGTTCGATCTGTTGGTGCTGAAGTATCAGCACAAGATTCTCGGGTTGATCGTGCGGTTCGTTCACGACACCCACGAGGCCCAGGATGTAGCACAGGAAGCCTTTATCAAGGCCTACCGTGCGCTTGGCAACTTTCGCGGCGACAGTGCGTTTTATACGTGGCTGTACCGCATCGCCATCAACACGGCGAAGAACTACCTGGTGTCCCGTGGAAGACGGCCGCCAGACAGCGATGTGAGCTCCGAGGATGCGGAGTTTTACGACGGCGATCATGGTCTCAAGGATCTCGAGTCCCCAGAGCGCTCGTTGTTGCGGGATGAAATCGAAGGCACTGTCCATCGCACCATCCAGCAGCTGCCCGAAGACCTGCGTACGGCATTGACCCTGCGCGAGTTCGACGGACTGAGTTACGAAGACATTGCCAGTGTCATGCAATGTCCGGTGGGTACCGTGCGCTCTCGAATCTTCCGCGCTCGGGAGGCCATAGACAAAGCCCTGCAGCCGTTGTTGCAGGAAACCTGAGACAGCGGCGACAGCCAAGAGAGGAACCGCCATGAGTCGTGAAGCTTTGCAGGAATCGCTGTCCGCGGTGATGGATAACGAAGCGGACGAACTGGAACTGCGTCGGGTGTTGAACGCCGTCGACGATGCCGAAACCCGTGCCACCTGGTCGCGTTACCAGGTCGCCCGTGCAGCCATGCACAAGGAGTTGCTGCTGCCCAACCTGGATATCGCCTCGGCGGTGTCTGCTGCGCTGGCCGACGAAGCCGTGCCCGCCAAGGTCAAGAAAGGCCCGTGGCGCAGCATAGGGCGCCTTGCGGTAGCCGCCTCGGTGACCGTAGCGGTGCTGGCCGGTGTACGCATGTACAACCAGGACGAAATCACGGGTGCCGAGCTGGCTGCCCAGCAACCTGTCCAGCAAGGTCTGAGCGTGCCACAAGCACAGGGCCCGGCTGTTTTGGCAGGCTATAGTGAGAGCAGTGAGCAACCGACCGGGCCAATGGCCAATGGCGTGCTGCAGAACCAGGCCGGCTGGGATCAGCGTCTGCCAGGTTACCTGCGCCAGCATGCCCAGGAATCCGCGCTCAAAGGCACTGAAACGGCATTGCCGTATGCCCGCGCCGCCAGCCTGGAAAACCGTTAAGTAAGGAGGATCATGCGCGCGCTACCTCTCCTGTCGCTGCTGATTGGCAGCTGCATGACGGTGCCAGCATTGGCGGCCAACTCCTCGCCCGAGGCGAGTGAATGGCTGAACAAGCTGGCACAGGCCGAGCAAAAACAGAGCTATCAAGGCTCTTTCGTCTACGAACGCAACGGCAGCTTCTCTTCCCACGATATCTGGCACAGGGTCGAGGACGGCAAGGTCAGCGAGCGGCTGTTGCAGCTCGATGGCGCCGCCCAGGAAATCGTGCGCGTGGATGGCAAGGTGGCGTGTGTCAGCGGGGCCTTGGTCAGCGGTGTTACGACGCCGCCGGATACCGCGCCACGTGTACTTGATCCGCTGAAACTGATGGGCTGGTACGATTTGAGTGTGGCAGGCAAGTCACGGGTCGCCGGGCGCGACGCCGTGATCGTCACGCTCACGCCACGCGACCAGCACCGCTATGCGTTCGAATTGCATCTGGACCGTAACACTGGCCTGCCGCTGCGCTCGTTGATGCTCAACGACAAGGGGCAGTTGCTGGAGCGCTTCCAGATGACTCGCCTCGATACCGACGAATTACCCAGTGATGCTGACCTGCGCCCCAGTGCCGCGTGCAAACCGGTGCAGCATGTGGCGTCCGGCAGCAATGACACGGTCGCCGGCTGGCGTTCGGACTGGTTGCCACCTGGTTTCGAACTGGTCAACAGTTCGGTGCGCCAGGACTCCAAACGCAACAGCTCGGTCAGCAGCCTTATGTATGACGATGGCCTGGCGCGTTTCTCGGTGTTCCTCGAACAAGTGAACGATGATGGCGGTACGGACATGCGCACCCAGCTGGGCCCGACTTCCGCTGTCTCGCGCCGTCTGAACACGCCCAAAGGCAAAGTGATGGTGACCGTGGTTGGCGAAATACCACTGGGTACGGCAGAACGTGTCGCCTTGTCGATGCGCCCACAGGATGCCCAGGCACGTCAGTAATGGCGTGCTTTTGCGGGCCATGCCAAGGCAGGTGGACATACGGCTGAAATGAAATTAAAGCATTGTCATTTGCAATCCTTCGGCAAATTTTCTATAGGTCAGGCTTCTTGGAGCCTGGCCTTTCCTGCTTTGTGCAGGGGTCTTTCTAAACTACCGCTCGTTGTGACGGGAGCCGTATGTCAATACCACGCTTGAAATCCTACCTAACGATGTTCGCCGCCGTGCTCATGCTCGGCCAGGTGCTCACCGCCCAGGCCGAGGAAGCCCTGCCGGACTTCACCACCCTGGTCGAGCAGGCCTCGCCGGCGGTGGTCAACATTAGTACCAAGCAGAAGCTGCCGGATCGCCGCATCGCTGCAGGGCAGATGCCGGACCTGGAAGGCCTGCCGCCGATGTTCCGCGAGTTCTTCGAACGCAACATGCCGCAGCAGCCGCGCTCGCCACGCGGTGACCGCCAGCGCGAGGCGCAGTCGCTGGGCTCGGGCTTCATCATTTCCAGTGATGGCTACGTGCTCACCAACAACCACGTGGTCGCCGACGCCGACGAGATCATCGTCCGCCTGTCGGACCGCAGCGAGCTGCAGGCCAAATTGGTCGGCACCGACCCGCGTACCGACGTGGCCCTGCTGAAGGTCGAGGGCAAGAACCTGCCGATCGTGAAGCTGGGTGATTCCGAGAAGCTCAAGGTGGGTGAGTGGGTACTGGCCATCGGTTCGCCGTTCGGCTTCGACCATTCGGTGACCAAAGGTATCGTCAGCGCCAAGGGCCGGACCCTGCCCAATGACACCTACGTACCGTTCATCCAAACCGACGTGGCCATCAACCCGGGTAACTCCGGTGGTCCGCTGTTCAACATGAAGGGCGAAGTGGTGGGTATCAACTCGCAGATCTTCACCCGTTCTGGCGGTTTCATGGGCTTGTCGTTCGCCATCCCGATCGATGTGGCGATCGATGTCTCCAACCAGTTGAAAAAAGACGGCAAGGTCAGCCGTGGCTGGCTGGGTGTAGTGATTCAGGAGGTCAACAAGGACCTGGCTGAATCCTTCGGCCTGGACAAGCCTGCGGGTGCCCTGGTGGCCCAGGTATTGGAAAACGGCCCGGCTGCCAAGGGCGGCCTGCAGGTGGGTGACGTGATCCTCAGCATGAACGGCCAGCCTATCGTCATGTCGGCCGACCTGCCGCACCTGGTTGGCGGCCTCAAGGATGGCGAGAAGGCCAAGCTGGAAATCATCCGCAACGGCAAGCGTCAGAACCTGGACATCAGCGTGGGCGCACTGCCGGACGACGATGCCGACATTGGCACTGGCGCCGAAGGCAGCGCCGAGCGCAGCAGCAACCGCCTGGGCGTATCGGTGGCCGACCTGACCGCCGAGCAGAAGAAATCCCTGGAGCTCAAGGGAGGCGTGGTCATCAAGGAAGTGCAGGATGGCCCCGCAGCCATGATTGGCCTGCGCCCGGGTGATGTCATCAGCCACCTGAACAACCAGGCCATCGGTTCGGCCAAGGAATTCACCGAAATCGCCAAGGAGCTGCCGAAGAACCGTTCGGTATCGATGCGCGTCCTGCGTCAGGGGCGCGCCAGCTTCATCACCTTCAAACTTGCTGAATAAGCGGTTTCGCAAGGCGAAAAGGGCAGCTTCGGCTGCCCTTTTTCATGAATCTTCACAATTGCGGGGGTGATTGCTGTGTACAGTCGGACAGAGGAATCTCCCATATCCCAGCAGCTTAAGGTACAATTCCCGGCTATTTTTCGGCGGGCGTCCGGCTCGCAGCCTTTTCGAGTGTTGACCTGTGAGTGATTTGAGTCATATCCGCAATTTCTCCATCATCGCCCACATCGACCATGGCAAGTCGACGCTGGCCGACCGTTTCATCCAGATGTGCGGTGGCCTGTCGGCACGCGAAATGGAAGCCCAGGTGCTCGATTCCATGGACCTGGAGCGTGAGCGCGGTATCACCATCAAGGCCCACAGCGTCACGCTTCACTACAAGGCGCAAGACGGCAAAACCTACCAGCTGAACTTCATCGACACCCCCGGTCACGTCGACTTCACCTACGAAGTCTCGCGCTCGCTGGCGGCCTGTGAAGGTGCACTGCTGGTGGTCGATGCTGGCCAGGGCGTTGAAGCCCAGTCCGTGGCCAACTGCTACACCGCCATCGAGCAGGGCCTGGAAGTCATGCCGGTCCTGAACAAGATGGACCTGCCCCAGGCCGACCCGGACCGCGTCAAGGACGAGATCGAGAAGATCATCGGTATCGACGCTACCGACGCCGTGGCCTGCAGCGCCAAGAGCGGCATGGGCGTGGACGAGGTGCTCGAGCGCCTGGTGCACACCATCCCAGCGCCGGAAGGTGAAATCGATGCACCGCTGCAAGCGCTGATCATCGACTCCTGGTTCGACAACTACCTGGGCGTGGTCTCGCTGGTGCGCGTGCGCCATGGCCGTGTAAAGAAAGGCGACAAGATTCTGGTCAAGTCCACCGGCAAGGTGCACCTGGTCGACAGCGTCGGTGTATTCACCCCGAAACACACCCAGACCGCAGATCTGAAAGCCGGTGAAGTGGGCTTCATCATCGCCAGCATCAAGGACATTCATGGTGCGCCGGTGGGTGACACCCTGACCCTGTCGTCGACCCCTGAGGTCGAAGTGCTGGCTGGTTTCAAGAAAATCCAGCCACAGGTTTATGCCGGCCTGTTCCCGGTCAGCTCCGACGACTTCGAGGACTTCCGCGATGCACTGCAGAAGCTGACCCTGAACGACTCGTCCTTGCAGTACATGCCGGAAAGCTCCGACGCACTGGGCTTCGGCTTCCGTTGCGGCTTCCTGGGCATGCTGCACATGGAGATCATCCAGGAGCGCCTGGAGCGCGAATACGACCTGGACCTGATCACCACGGCGCCGAGCGTGATCTACGAGCTCGAGCTCAAGACCGGCGAAACCATCGTCGTCGACAACCCGTCGAAGCTGCCGGATGTCTCGTCCGTCACCGACTTCCGCGAGCCGATCGTCACGGCGACCATCCTGGTGCCGCAGGAGCACCTGGGCAACGTCATCACCCTGTGCATCGAGAAGCGTGGCGTTCAGCGCGACATGCAGTTCCTCGGCAGCCAGGTGCAGGTGCGTTACGACATGCCGATGAACGAAGTGGTGCTCGACTTCTTCGACCGTCTCAAGTCCACCAGCCGCGGCTATGCTTCGCTGGACTATCATTTCGATCGCTACCAGTCGGCCAACCTGGTCAAGCTGGACGTACTGATCAACGGCGACAAGGTCGATGCCTTGGCATTGATCGTGCACCGTGACAACGCGGCCTACAAAGGCCGAGCGTTGACCGAGAAGATGAAGGAACTGATCCCTCGGCAGATGTTCGACGTGGCGATCCAGGCAGCCATTGGCGGCCAGATCATTGCGCGGACAACCGTCAAGGCGCTCAGAAAGAACGTACTGGCCAAGTGCTACGGTGGTGACGTCAGCCGTAAGAAGAAACTGCTGGAGAAGCAGAAGGCCGGTAAGAAACGCATGAAACAGGTGGGCAACGTGGAGATTCCACAAGAAGCCTTCCTCGCCGTGCTCAGGTTGGATAGCTAGGTCCTATGTCGCTAAATTTCCCGCTGTTGCTAGTCATCGCCGTCTTCGTCTGCGGTCTGCTGGGCTTGATCGACCTGCTGTTCCTGGCCCCGCGCCGGCGTGCGGCAATCGCCAACTATCAGGGCAGCGTCAGCCAGCCCGAGATGGCGGTGGTCGAACGCCTGAACAAGGAGCCGTTGCTGGTCGAGTACGGCAAGTCGTTCTTCCCGGTGCTGTTCATCGTGCTGGTGCTGCGTTCGTTCCTGGTCGAGCCGTTCCAGATCCCGTCGGGTTCGATGAAACCGACGCTGGAAGTGGGCGACTTCATCCTGGTGAACAAGTTCTCGTACGGCATTCGTCTGCCGGTGATCGACAAGAAGGTCATCGAGGTCGGTGATCCGCAACGCGGTGATGTGATGGTGTTCCGTTACCCGAGCGACCCGAACGTCAACTACATCAAGCGTGTAGTAGGCCTGCCGGGCGACGTGGTCCGCTACACCAACGACAAGCGGTTGTTCGTCAACGGCCAGCCGATTGCCGAACAACTGGTGGGCAGCGAACCGGGCACCTTGGGTAGCGCGCAGCTGTACAAGGAAAAGCTCGGCGAGGCCGAACACCTGATCCGCAAGGAGATGAGCCGTTATCGCATGCCGCCGGACCAGCAGTGGACCGTGCCGGCAGGCCATTACTTCATGATGGGCGACAACCGCGACAACTCCAACGACAGCCGTTTCTGGGATGACCCGAACATTCCCAAGGAACTGCACGGCATGGTTCCGGACAGGAACATTGTCGGCAAGGCCTTCGCGGTGTGGATGAGCTGGCCAGAGCCCAAACTCAGCCATCTGCCCAACCTGTCGCGGGTCGGTCTGATCCATTGATACCCATCGGCGCTGTCCAGCAGACAGCGCCGAATGCATTTCTGACATAGGCTGTGTTCTCAGGGATCGGGAGATTCGCCGCACATCGCGCGGCGCACCACAGCCAAACAGTCTTTCAGGATGTTGATTTGAACAACGCGTTGAACAACCAACGGGTGGCCGCATGACTGCTTCCCTTGCCCGTCTGGAGCGAAAGCTCGGTTACACCTTCAAGAACCAGGACCAGATGCTCCTGGCGCTGACCCATCGCAGTTACGCCGGGCGCAACAATGAGCGCCTGGAATTTCTCGGCGATGCCATTCTCAACTTCGTCGCCGGCGAAGCGCTGTTCGAGCGCTTCCCGCAGGCCCGCGAAGGCCAGCTTTCGCGCCTGCGCGCGCGCTTGGTCAAGGGCGAGACCCTGGCCCGCCTGGCCCGTGGTTTCGACCTGGGCGAATACCTGCGCCTGGGTTCGGGTGAGCTCAAAAGTGGCGGTTTCCGTCGCGAGTCGATCCTGGCCGACGCCCTGGAGGCACTGATTGGTGCCATCTACCTGGACGCTGACATGGACACTGCCCGGGAACGCGTCCTGGCCTGGCTGGCCGACGAGTTCGAGGGCCTGACCCTGGTCGACACCAACAAGGACCCGAAAACCCGTCTGCAAGAGTTCCTGCAGTCGCGCAGCTGTGAGCTGCCGCGTTACGAAGTAGTGGATATCCAGGGTGAACCGCACTGCCGCACCTTCTTCGTCGAATGCGAAGTGGTACTGCTGAACAACAAGAGCCGTGGTCAGGGCGTTAGCCGGCGTATCGCCGAGCAAGTCGCCGCCGCGTCTGCACTGATCGCCCTGGGCGTGGAGAATGGCAATGACTGATAACAACCCGACTCGCTGCGGCTACGTGGCCATTGTCGGCCGCCCCAACGTGGGCAAGTCGACCCTGCTCAACCACATCCTGGGCCAGAAGCTCGCGATCACTTCGCGCAAGCCGCAGACCACCCGCCACAACATGCTCGGCATCAAGACCGAGGGTGATGTACAGGCGATCTACGTTGATACCCCTGGTATGCACAAGGCCAACGACAAGGCCTTGAACCGCTACATGAACCGCAACGCCTCGGCGGCCCTGAAGGACGTCGACGTGGTGATCTTCGTGGTCGACCGCACCAAGTGGACCGACGAAGATCAACTGGTGCTGGAACGTGTGCAGTACGTGACCGGCCCGTTGATCATTGCGGTCAACAAGACCGACCGCATGGAAGAGAAGGCCGAGTTGATCCCGCACCTGCAATGGCTGCAGGAGCAACTGCCGAACGCCGAAGTCATGCCGATTTCCGCGCAGCAGGGGCACAACCTCGACGCGCTGGAAGCACAGATCGCCAAGCACCTCCCCGAGAACGATCACTTCTTCCCGGAGGACCAGATCACCGACCGCAGCAGCCGCTTCCTGGCTGCCGAGCTGGTGCGCGAGAAAATCATGCGCCAGTTGGGTGCGGAGCTGCCTTACCAGATCACCGTGGAGATCGAGGAGTTCAAGCAGCAGGGCCATGTGCTGCACATTCACGCGCTGATCCTGGTTGAACGCGACGGCCAGAAGAAAATTATCATTGGCGACAAGGGCGAGCGTATCAAGCGTATCGGCTCTGAGGCGCGCAAGGACATGGAGGTGCTGTTCGACTCCAAGGTCATGCTCAACCTGTGGGTCAAGGTGAAAGGCGGCTGGTCCGACGACGAGCGCGCCCTGCGTTCTCTGGGCTACGGCGACCTGTAAGTTACCTCAGCGCACGGGTCGTCCTGTGGGAGCGGGCCTGCCCGCGAATGCGATAGTGGACTCACTGGCGCTTTCGCGGGCAAGCCCGCTCCCACAATTACATCTGGCCCCCCAGAGATAGTGCATGGACCAACCCACCCCCCAGCCAGCCTATGTGCTGCACAGCCGAGCCTACAAGGAAACCAGCGCGCTGGTGGACTTCTTCACCCCCCAGGGCCGCGTGCGCGCCGTGTTGCGCCGCGCGCGCAGCAAAGGGGGCAGCCTGGTGCGGCCGTTCGTGCCGCTGGAGGTGGAGCTGCGTGGGCGTGGTGAGCTGAAGAATGTCGGGCGTATGGACAGCGCTGGTACCGCCGCCTGGCTGCACGGCGATGCCCTGTTCAGCGGGTTGTACCTCAACGAATTGCTGATGCGCCTGCTGCCCGCCGAGGCGCCGTTCCCGACCCTTTTCGAGCACTACACCTTGACCTTGCAGGCCTTGGGCGCCGGGCGCCCGCTGGAGCCGCTGCTGCGCTCTTTCGAATGGCGGCTGCTGGACGAGCTCGGTTATGCGTTTTCCTTGCAACAGGACGTTAGTGACCAACCTGTCGCTGCCGACGGCCTGTACCGTTTGCGCGTGGATGCCGGCTTCGAGCGGGTCGAGTTGGCACAACCCGGCTTGTTCCGTGGTACCGAACTGCTGGCTTTGGCCGAAGCCAACTGGGAGGCCCCAGGTGCCTTGCTGGCTGCCAAGCGCCTGATGCGCCAGGCACTGGCGGTTCACCTGGGGGCAAAACCGCTGGTCAGCCGGGAATTGTTTCGCAAGCGCTGATCACGACGTATGCTGTGGGGCTCAATCTTCAGGAGAGCCTTTCGTGACTCACAGCAACCGCATGCTTCTTGGCGTAAACATCGACCACGTGGCGACCCTGCGCCAGGCCCGTGGCACGCGTTACCCTGACCCGGTCAAGGCTGCCCTGGACGCCGAGGAAGCGGGCGCCGATGGCATCACTGTGCACCTGCGCGAAGACCGCCGGCACATCCAGGAGCGGGATGTGGTGGTGCTCAAGGATGTGCTGCAGACGCGCATGAACTTCGAGATGGGCGTTACCGAAGAGATGATGGCGTTTGCCGAGAAGATTCGCCCGGCACACATCTGCCTGGTACCCGAAACCCGTCAGGAGCTGACCACCGAAGGTGGCCTGGACGTGGCAGGACAGGAAGCTCGGATCAAGGCTGCCGTGGAGCGCCTGGCGCGTACCGGTGCCGAGGTGTCGCTGTTCATCGATGCCGATGAGCGGCAGATCGAGGCCTCGCGTCGGGTTGGCGCGCCGGCGATCGAGCTGCACACCGGGCGTTATGCCGATGCCCAAACCCCAACCGAAGTGGCTGAAGAACTCAAGCGTATCGTCGATGGTGTGGCGTTTGGTGTGGGGCAGGGGCTGATCGTCAATGCTGGCCATGGGTTGCATTACCACAACGTCGAGGCAGTGGCGGCAATCAAAGGCATCAATGAACTGAACATCGGCCATGCGCTGGTGGCACATGCCTTGTTCGTTGGCTTCAAAGCTGCTGTGGCGGAGATGAAAGCCCTGATCGTAGCGGCTTCGCGCTGATTTGTTGGTTGCCTGTACCGGCTTTGTCGCAGGTACAGGCAGCTGATCATTCGCCAGGAAACACCAGGGTAAAGCGGGTAGGCCCCAAGGGGCTGCTGCTCACTTCGACCCGACCGCCATGCAACTGCATGATCGATTTGACGATTGCCAGCCCTAAACCGGTCCCACCCTCCAACCGCGAACGCCCCGCGCCCACCCGGTAGAACCGTTCGAACAAGCGTGACTGGTGCTCTGCAGCAATACCAGGCCCTCGGTTCTCCACCGCTAGCCGTACTTCGTTGCCCGCACGCTCGATACGCAGTTCGACGGGCTCACCTTCCGGGCTGTGCCGAATGGCATTGCTCAACAGGTTTGACAGTGCTCGCTGGAACATCAGCCGGTCACCCTGTGCAGTCCCCCAGCCCTGAACGCGTAGCTCAACTGCCTTCAGCTCGGCACTGAAAGTAAACAGCTCGACAACCCGCGCTGTCTCGTCAGCCAGCGCCAAGGGTTTTAACGCGACTTGTGCTTGCGGCTGGTTGGCCTGGGCGAGAAACAGCATGTCGTTGATGATGCGGTTGAGCCGGGTCAGCTCTTCGATGCTGTCTTCCAGCACTTCCCGATAGTTCGCATTGTCCCGCTCACGGGCCAGTGTCACCTGCGTCTTGCCCATCAGGTTGCTCAACGGCGTACGCAGTTCATGGGCCAAATCGTCAGAGAACTGCGACAGCTGGCTGACACCCTGATCCAGGCGGTCGAGCATCACGTTAATGCTGCTGGCCAGTTCCGCCAGCTCTTGCGGCAAGCCGGTAGAGGGCAGGCGGTGTTGCAAGTCTTGGGCGGACACCTGCCCGGCAATGCGCCGGAAGTGCCGCAACGGCTTCAAGCCACGTTGCATCAGCCACCAGGCACCCGCACCAATCAGGACCAACAGCAGCGGCAAAGCCAGCAAGGTGGAGTGCAGGTAGGCCTGCAGCAGGGCGTTGTCGTCGGCGCGGTTGAGCGACATCATCACCTTGACCGGCGTGTTGTCGCGCAAGCGCATCTGCCGGGTAACGGTGAGCATCTGGTTGCCGCTGCTGTCGCGCCATTCGTGAAAGGCCAGGCGGGCATCGGTGTGCAGTTCGCCGACTCGCGCTTCCAGGGCTGGGCCGAGGCTGAGCAGGTGCGGGTGGCGGCCGTCCAGCGCCAGCACGCTGAGGCTCAGGTTGTCATGCCCCATCACCAGGTCGAGCAGTGGATGGGCGCGGGTGCCCAGGTCTTCGCTGCGCAGGTCGACGCGCAGGTTGTGCTCGACCTGCAACATCTTGCGCGCCAGATCCTTGCGCGCGCGGCTGTCCAGTTCGTGATCCAAGGCGAACACGGCCAGGCAGGCCAGCAGCATTACCAGGGCGGCGCCCATCAGTGTCACGCTCAGGCCCAGGCGCAGTGACAGGCTGGGGTTTCTCAAAAGCGCGCCTCAAGTACATAGCCCACGCCACGCAGGGTGTGAATCAGCTTGTTATCGAACGGGTCGTCGATCTTGGCCCGCAGGCGCCGGATCGAGACCTCGACCACGTTGGTGTCGCAGTCGAAGTTCATGTCCCACACCAGCGAAATGATCTGCGTGCGCGACAGCACTTCGCCTGTCTGGCGCATCAGCAGGTGCAGCAGGGCGAACTCCTTGGCGGTCAGGTCGATGCGCTGTCCGGCGCGGTAAGCGCGGTGGCGGCCGGGGTCCAGTTCCAGGTCGGCGACCCGCAGGGTGCTGGGCTGCAGTTGCTGGTCGTTGCGGCGCAGCAGGCTGCGGATGCGCGCCAACAGCTCAGGAAACTCGAAGGGTTTGAGCAGGTAGTCGTCGGCGCCCAGGTCCAGGCCTTTGACCCGGTCGGCCAGGCGGCCGTGGGCGGTAAGCATCATGATGCGCGTTGCCGACTCGGCGCGCAGGCGTTGCAGCACGGTCCAGCCATCGAGTTCAGGCAGGTTGACGTCGAGAATGACCAGCTCATAGGGCTGTTGACGGGCCAGGTGCAGGCCATCGGTGCCAGTGTGGGCGCAGTCGACCACATAGCCGTTCTCGCGCAGGCCTTGTTGCAAATAGTCGGCGGTTCGCAGCTCGTCCTCGATGATCAGTAGGCGCATGGGTTGCTCGGTGTGATGAAAGGGGGGCGATTCTCGACCCTGTAGTGACATCAGGGTCAAGCTGCAGGATGTTACGGCATGCAAATGGCGCTGCGGCGCAGATAACCGATTTGTAATCCTGGCGTAATCTGGCTGCCTGCCAGGGCCACATTGCAGGACTGTAATCCCCGCCTCACCTTGTCGTTAGCTAGCCCTCGCTAGGATGGCCGTGTCTGATCGGTTATCACGAGGCAACCACGATGAACCTGACCAAATACCTGCTGTTGGCCACCCTTGCCCTGGGCAGCGCCAGTGTCTATGCCGAGGGCGGTGCGGAGCGCTCGAAGCAGTTCTGGCAAGCCTTCCGCGAAGACCAGCAGCGCTTGCACGGTGACAAGCAACAGGCTGTTGCGGAGCGCGAACGCAAGGCGCAAGAGAAGGCCCGTGAGGTGGCCAAGGACTGAGGTAACAAAACCTGCGCTGCGACAGCTCCTCGCCGCAGGTGTATTCAGGCGCCCAGACGGGCGCCTTTTTTATTTGCGCGCCAGCAGGGTGGCGCGGCGTGGGGCCGGTAGGCCTTCGAGGGTTTTGCTATGGTCGTTCGGGTCGAGGAAGTCGCCCAGCGACTGGTAGCGCATCCACTCGGTGCTGCGCTGCTCCTCGACGCTGGTGACACTCACGTCGACGCAGCGTACATCGCTGAAGCCGGCACGGCGCAACCAGCGGGCCAGGGCCGGTACCGACGGCAGGTACCAGACGTTGCGCATCTGTGCGTAACGGTCCTCTGGCACCAGCACCTGGTTTTCGTCGCCTTCGATCACCAGGGTTTCCAGCACCAGCTCGCCACCTTTGACCAGGCAGTCCTTGAGCGCCAGCAGGTGCTCGATGGGCGAGCGGCGGTGGTAGAACACACCCATGGAAAATACCGTGTCGAAACCTTCCAGGTTGGCGGGCAGGTCCTCCAGGGCGAACGGCAGGTGCCAGGCTGGCAGCTCCGGCAGGTACTGTTGCACGGCCTGGAACTGGCAGAAGAACAGCCAGTTGGGGTCGACGCCAATCACCATGTCGGCACCGGCACCGAGCATGCGCCACTGGTAGTAGCCATTGCCACAGCCAACGTCGAGCACGCGCTTGCCCTTGAGGTTCAGGTGCGGGCTTACCCGCGACCATTTCCAGTCCGAATGCCACTCGGTGTCCACATGCACGCCAAACAGGTCGAACGGCCCTTTGCGCCAAGGCGACAGGCCCATCAGTGCCTGGCGCATCTGCGCGCGGGTGGCGTCGTCGCAGTCGCAGTCCAGGCGTAGCCCGTTGACCAGGTCTATTTCGCTGGGTTGCAGGGTGGGCAGGGCTTGGAGTGCACCGCGCCAGCGGTCGAGGTCACCGTGGCCCTTTTCCAGCTTGGCTTCCAGTTGCGCTTGCAGGCCTTGCGACCAGGAAGCCAGGGGCGTACCCGCCAGACGGCGGACGAGAGGGGACAGATCGATCATGGCAGGGCTATCAACGAGGCGAAGTTAAGGCATTGGAACCAGGGCACCACTTTCGAGAAGCCGGCAGCGCGCAGGCGCTCCTGATGGGCTTCGAGCGTATCGGGCCTCATCACGTTTTCAATGGCGCTGCGCTTCTGGGCAATTTCCAGTTCGCTGTAGCCATTGGCCCGCTTGAAGTCCAGGTGCAGTTCATTGAGCAGATCCTGCTCTTGCTCATCAGCGAAGCGCAGTTTCTCCGAAAGGATCAGTGCGCCACCCGGCAGCAGCGCCTGGCGGATACGCCCGAGCAGTTCCAGGCGTTGGTCGGGGGCGATGAACTGCAGGGTGAAGTTCATTGCCACCACCGAGGCGGGCTCGAAGGGCAGGGCAAGGATATCGGCTTCCAGCACTTGCACCGGTAGCAACTCCTGGAACATCGAGTCCTGGGCGGTGAGGTACTGGCGGCAGCGCTCGACCATGGCGGCGGAGTTGTCCACCGCGATCACCCTGCAGCCATCGCTGCGTACATGGCGACGCAGCGACTGGGTGACGGCACCCAGTGAAGCACCCAAGTCGTACAACGCGGTGTTTGGCTGGGCGAATCGTGCGGCCAGCACGCCGAGGTTCTCGACGATGGTGGGGTAACCGGGCACCGAGCGCTTGATCATATCCGGGAACACGCGCACCACGTCTTCGTTGAACACGAAGTCGGGCACCTGCTCCAGGGGTTGGGCGAAAAGGCGGTCGGGTTGTTTGCTCACGGCGGGCTCGATACAGGGTGAAACGGGGGCGCATTTTATCCCAATGGCCACGCATCTTGCCATGGTAATGCTCAGGGACGGAAGGTTCATGCCGAGGTTAAAGAACTTTCCCACAGCGTTAAGTTACAGCGCTTAATGAATTGAGTACGGTTCAAGTGGAAGCTTTGAGTGCAATTAATTTATTGGTCTTATGGATTGAACTATGAATGTGACGACTGGGTGGGAAGCACTGCCCGTAGATGAACTTGACCCCATGGCCAAGGTGAAAATGCTGCCGGAGCGCTACTTTTCATTTCTTGGAAATCGGATGGGCAACAGTCAGCAAATCGGAAGTTTACTGACGGCCGAGAACCTTAAAGCTATCAAGAAATACGTCAATGTCGTCAATCAGCTACCCCGTACGCAGGCAGAGATTGAACGGGAGGTCGACTACGGTGCTCTAGGGGTTGATGTGACGATGGTCAATGACCTTTATGTTGCGTTGCACCGGCATGTCTATGAATGGGACATACTGGAGCGCAGTATCAAGCAGTTAGGTCCTGAAATTGAATTGTTTGCTGAAAGCCTGGTGCAGCGTGGCGGTAACTTGCTGGATAACCTTGAAAATAGCGAGGTTTTCGCAGCACTCAAAAAGCGCAAGGCTGAGCAAGGGGGTAATGTCTACACGCAGGAGTTCAGTGAAGAAGAGCAAGCTCAGATCACAAACCTGCTCACACCTGGCATCACTGAGCTGGTCAGAGAAATCGAAAGCACTCAGCGGCGAATCGATGATGTCGATGCGCGTGCCAACTGGTTCAACAATGAAATAAAACGTGAGCTCAAACCGCGCATGGGGCGCTTGCTGAAGCACTTCGATGAGAAGGTGTCCCCTGAGGGAACCCTGGAGAAACGCAGGCAGCTCGATCAATGGGATGAGCAGATCGATCAATTGAAGTCCGAGTACGATGCCAATGTGGGTTATGCGTTCACCGGTATGGTGTTAGGGCCGATTGGTCTGGTTATCACCGGGGGCGTTTTCGGCAGCCAGGCGGAACGCATCAGGGCCACGAAGAATGCGTTGATTGAACAGCGCGATGAGCTGGCGCGTGCGTTGGCCATGGTGGCGCCTGCCTTGAAAGACTTCGAGCGCGTTTCGACGCTGGTCAGGGACTTGCAGTTCAGATGCAAAGATCTGTCGGCGGCGACCAAGCGCTTGGCCGATGTCTGGTTGTTCCTTGCCTCGTATGCCAGTACCTCGGTCAGTGAAGCCAAGGAACTGGGTACGATCACCCAGCTCGAGTCCTTCGTGCATGATTTTTCCGAAGTCATAAAACCGTGGGCCAAGATAGGAAATATCTGCCACACGCTGTCCCAACTGTTCAATGAGCTGGTTGACGAATATGAGGAAGCTTGACATGGATGTTGCCAATATTGAAAACGTCATGCCTGATTTTGTGCGAATGCATAAAGCACAGGGCCAAATATTTCAGCGCCTGGAAAGGTGGGAGATGAACGTGCTTCCAGGGGCACGCGAGCAATTGGATGAATTGCGTGTGCTGTTGCTGGCTGTAGAGCGTGCATTCAAGGAGAGTTTGATAGGGGGTATCACGTTACTGGAGGACCGTGATTTCATTCCGGGTAAGGGAGGAACCGATAATCACCAACGGCTGGCCAGTGTTCTGGACCGCCTGAGCCAGTATCAGGCGCGGCTGGTCGGGAAAAATCTGCGATTGGAACTTTTTTCATTATCGGCGATGGTCGACTCTTTGGAGGCGTTGGCAGAAAAAACGGCCACCCTTGAAGCCCAGTCTGCTTTGTTTGAACAACGGTTGGTACAACTGCGACAACAACGGGCGGATATCGTCCAGGCTATCGAGTTGTTCGAAAAACCTTCGGTTGCCAGTGCACTGAAGGGGGTCATCCCAAGTGATGAAGAAATTGACCAGATAATGGGGTTGATCACAGACCCTAAGTTCGACGCCAATTTGTTCAAGGCGGTGGCGCAAAAGCTTGCCAGCCACGCTGATGCGCTGGAAGGGGCCAGGACATTCAGCGATCTGGGCGAGGCCCGTGCTCGCCTTGATAAAAAAATCGAGGAAGCACTGGGTGACCAACGGCAGGTGCAGCGCCCCCTGCAAACGGCGCGGGATGAGTTGGAAGCGGTCAAGGCTTTGTCAGGTGTCGAACCACTGAAGAATGACTGGCTGCACGAGCTTCGCAAGGTGGAGCTGGAGTGGCAGGCTCGGGCCGTAAAACTCAGCGCGACGATGGACTTGGACACCGCCACGGTCGCGCTGAAAGAGCTCTGCGAATACCTGAAAGCGGTGCAACTGATGTATGACCGCAGTTGATCGCCCTTAGCGGACGATAATCTTGCAGTCGAAGGTTTGCACGGGGGCGACATCAGCAGCCCAAGGCTGCTGGTAGGTCAGAACCAGTTGGGCATCCCCGCTGTTGCTGGCTTGGAAGCGCCAGGTGGAGACACCGGCGCTGCCGACCACACCCTCTTCTTCCGGGGCACTGTACACCTCTGAGCCGACGCTGTGCAGCACGCTTGAGGCTGCATCCTGAACACGCCAGCGGTAGCCGGTGGAGGGGTTGCTGGGCAGGGTCAGGGTCAGGATCTGGCCGACTTGCAGGCGCTTGGGGCACTCGCTTTCCGCGTCCAGATCGACGGGCTGCGAAGGTTGATGTGCGCAGGCAGAAAGCAGGGCGAAGCTCAGGGGAACGAGCAGACGAGGGGCGGTCATGTTGGCTCCGGGGACTGACGATGCCCTGAGGATAACCGATGACCGATAGGTTTTGTGTTGTCAGTGCCGGCCTCATCGCGGGCTTGGCCGCGATGAGGCCGGCGCAGGTCAGAACAGGACTTTGGCTACGTCGGCGAAACGCTTGGCGAAATGCACTGTCAGGCCTTCACGCAGGTAGTCCGGCAGTTCTTCGAAGTCGCCGCGGTTAGGCTCCGGAAGAATCAGTTCGAAAATCTTCTGCCGCCGCGCCGCAATCACCTTCTCGCGCACACCGCCAATTGGCAGCACCTGGCCGGTAAGTGTCAGCTCGCCGGTCATGGCCACACCTTTTTTCGGAGACTGGTCGCGGGCTAGTGAAAGCAAAGCACTGGCCATGGTGATGCCTGCACTCGGGCCGTCCTTGGGCGTAGCACCTTCGGGGACGTGCAAATGGATGAACGCTTCGTTGAAGAAGCTTGGGTCACCCCCAAACTGCTTGAGGTTGGAACTGACGTAGCTGTAGGCAATTTCGGCAGACTCCTTCATCACGTCCCCCAGCTTGCCGGTCAGCTTGAAGCCCCGGTTGAGGGTGTGGATGCGGGTCGCTTCGATCGGCAGTGTGGCGCCGCCCATGCTGGTCCAGGCCAGGCCGGTGATCACGCCTTTGCCAGCCAGTACCTGTTCGCTGCGGAACACCGGTTTGCCCAGTGCTGCCTCCAGGTCCTTGGTGCCAATCTTCAGCTTGGTTTCGGGGGCTTCCAGCAGCTTGACCACGGCCTTGCGCACCAGCTTGCCCAATTGCTTCTCCAACTGGCGAACGCCGGCCTCGCGGGCATAGCCGTCGATCACCAGGCGCAGGGCGCTGTCATTGATGCTGAGGCTGGTCTTGGAAACGCCAGCCTTTTCCAGCTGTTTGGGCCACAGGTGGCGTTTGGCGATGGCCAGCTTTTCTTCGGTGATGTAGCCGGACAGGCGGATCACTTCCATGCGGTCGAGCAACGGCCCGGGGATCGAGTCGAGGGTGTTGGCGGTGCACACGAACAGCACCTTGGACAGGTCCAGGCGCAGGTCGAGATAGTGGTCGAGGAAGTCGACGTTCTGCTCCGGGTCTAGGGTTTCCAACAATGCCGAAGCCGGGTCGCCCTGGTAGCTCTGGCCCATCTTGTCGATCTCGTCGAGCATGATCACCGGGTTCATCACTTCGACGTCTTTCAGGGCCTGCACCAGCTTGCCGGGCTGGGCGCCGATGTAGGTGCGGCGATGGCCCTTGATTTCGGCTTCGTCACGCATGCCGCCAACGCTGAAACGGTAGAACGGCCGCCCGAGCGACTCGGCGATGGATTTGCCGATACTGGTCTTGCCCACACCGGGCGGGCCCACCAGCAGCACGATCGAGCCGCTGATTTCGCCTTTCCAGGCGCCCACGGCGAGGAACTCGAGGATGCGCTCCTTGATGTCGTCCAGGCCGGCGTGGTACTGGTCGAGCACTTTACGCGCATGCTTGAGGTCGAGCTTGTCCTTGCCGTACACGCCCCACGGCAGGGCGGTGGCCCACTCGAGGTAGTTGCGGGTGACGGCGTATTCGGGCGAGCCGGTTTCGAGGATGGCCAGTTTGCCCATCTCTTCGTCGATGCGCTTGCGCGCCTGGGCCGGCAGTGTCTTGCCCTCCAGGCGTTGCTCGAACTGTTCGAGGTCGGCGCTGCGGTCGTCCTTGGTCAGGCCCAGCTCCTGCTGGATGACCTTGAGCTGTTCCTTGAGGAAGAATTCGCGCTGGTGCTCGCCGATCTGCCGATTGACCTCGGCCGAGATCTCGTTCTGCAGGCGTGCGACTTCCACTTCCTTGCGCAACATCGGCAGGACCTTTTCCATGCGTTTGAGCATGGGCACGCAGTCGAGCACTTCTTGCAGCTGGCTGCCAGTGGCAGAGGTCAGTGCCGCGGCGAAGTCGGTGAGGGGTGAGGGGTCATTGGGGCTGAAGCGGTTGAGGTAGTTCTTGAGCTCTTCGCTGTAGAGCGGATTGAGCGGTAGCAATTCTTTGATCGCATTGATCAGTGCCATACCGTAGGCCTTGACCTCGTCGGTCGGCTCGGTGGGCTGGCGTGGGTATTCGACTTCGACCAGGTAGGGCGGGCGATGGTGCTTGAGCCAGGTGCGGATGCGTACCCGCGTCAGGCCCTGGGCGACGAACTGCAGCTTGCCGTTTTCGCGGCTGGCATGGTGCACCTTGACCAGCGTGCCGTACTGCGGCAGCGCCGAGGTGTCGAAGTGACGGTGGTCTTCTGGCGGGGTGTCCATGAAGAACAGCGCCAGGCAGTGGTCCGGTGACTTGGCGACCAGGTCGAGGGTTTCGGCCCAGGGTTCTTCGTTGACGATGACCGGCAGTACCTGGGCCGGGAAGAACGGGCGGTTGTGAATCGGGATCACATAGACCTTGTCCGGCAGTTGCTGGCCGGGCAGGGCGAGGGCGTGGCTGGTATCGGCCTGGGTGGTGTGTTCGACTTCGCTGTGTTCGTCGGGGTGTTCCGGGAAATCCTGCTGGTCGCTCATGGGGCACCTGCGTAAATGACTATGGTGCTTAGATGGGGCGGGGGGGGATGGGTTTCAATGGTAGACGAAGGCAGCGGGGGAGGGGTTTCATCTTGGCTGGCCTGTGCCGGCCTCTTCGCGGGCAAGCCCGCCCCCACAGGTAGAGCACGGTATCTGTAGGAGCGGGCTTGCCCGCGAATGCGGCAGTGCGTTCACTGCCGCAACAAAGGTTTACTCAGCGAGTTTGTAAGCGATGATGTAATCGCCCATTTTGGTACCCAGCGAGCCATGGCCGCCGGCGGTCACCAGCACATACTGCTTGCCATCCTTGCCGGTGTAGCTCATCGGAGTGGCCTGGCCACCCGCTGGCAGGCGGGCACTCCACAGTTCCTTGCCGTTGTTCACGTCATAGGCACGCAGGTACTGGTCGAGGGTGCCGCTGAGGAAGCCGACGCCACCGGCAGTGACGATCGAACCGCCCATGCTCGGCACGCCAACCGGCAGGCCGATCGGTACCGGGGTGCTGTCGCGGGTGGTGCCGTTCTTGTGCTTCCACACCACCTTGTTGGTGAACAGGTCGATGGCGGCGACATAGCCCCAGGCCGGGGCCTGGCACGGTACGCCCAGCGGCGACATGAACGGGTGCATGGTCACCGCGTACGGCGCGCCGGTATTGGGCTGCACGCCGCTGGTCTCGCTTTCGCGCTTGCTGCCTTCGGCTACCTGCTCGCGGGGGACCATCTTCGACACGAATGCCATGTAGTTGGGCGAGGTGAACAGCAGCTGGCGCACCGGGTCGACCGACACGCTGCCCCAGTTGAATACACCCACGTTGCCCGGATAAATCAGCGAACCCTGTTCGGATGGCGGGGTGTACTGGCCTTCGTAGCGCAGTTCGCGGAACTGGATGCGGCACAGCATCTGGTCGAACGGCGTAGCGCCCCACATGGCCTGTTCGGTCAGCTCTGGGCCGAGCAGGTTGAGGTCGGAGCGGGCTTGAGTCGGCGAGGTGTGGTCGCCTTTCACCGCACCCTGTGGGGTAGGGATTTCGCGGATCGGCACAATCGGCGTACCGTCGCGGCGGTCGAGCACGTACAGGCTGCCTTGCTTGGTCGGTACGATGATCGCCGGTTTCACGCCATCGTCGGTCTTCAGGTGCACCAGGGTCGGCTGGCTGCCGACGTCCATGTCCCACAGGTCGTGATGGGTGAACTGGTAGTTCCAGCGCGCCTTGCCGGTGGTCAGGTCAAGGGCGACTACGCCGGCGCTGTACTTCTCGGCACCTGGAGTGCGGTTGGCGCCCCACTGGTCCGGGGTCTGGTTGCCCAGCGGCAGGTAGATCATGCCAAGGTCTTCGTCGACGCTGGCGATTGACCACATGTTGGCCGAGTTGCGGCTGTACATTTTGCCGGCAGCCAATGGCTTGGTGTCGTCCGGGTTGTTGCTGTCCCAGTTCCACACCAGGTGGCCATCGTGCACGTCGTAGGCGCGGATCACCCCGGACGGCTCGTTGGTCGACTCGTTGTCGGTGACGTGGCCACCGATGATCACCAGGTCACGGGTGACCGCGGCAGGCGAGGTGGAGTAATAGCCGCCGGCAGTGAACGGCCCGATGCCGGTGGTGAGATCGATCACACCCTGGTTGGCGAAGCCTTCGCAGACCTTGCCGTTGTCGGCGTTGATGGCGATCAGGCGGGCATCCGCGGTAGGCAGGTACAGGCGGCGCGGGCAGGCCTGGGCCACGGCTTGGCCGGCCTCGGTAATTTTCGGCACAGGGCTGCCGTCGCGACTGACGTAGCGGTTTTCGTCATAGTACGAAACACCACGGCAGGTCATGTGGGCAAAGCCCTTGAACGTGCCGGTCGGGCTCTTGACCTGTGGGTCGTAGCGCCAGATTTCCGCGCCGGTGTCCGGGTCCAGGGCCAGCAGGCGGCTGTGCGCGGTGCAGGCGTAGAGCATGCCGTTGACCTTCAGCGGGGTGTTCTGGTTGGTCAGCTCCACCGGGTCGTTTTCGGTCGGCAGGTCGCCGGTGCGAATACGCCAGGCTTCTTCCAGGCGGTAGGCGTTCTGCGGGGTGATCTGGCGCAGTGGCGAGTAGCGGTCGCCATGTTCGGTGCGGCCATAGGCCTGCCATTCGCCGTCGGGCATCGCCGGGGCGGCGCTGGCCATTTCGCTGCTTTCGCGGCCCAGTTCGCCGAACACTTCACCGGGGTGGGTGAACTGGCTGCCCAGCGCGCAAGCGCCCGAAGCGACCACTGCCACGCTGAGCAGTGCTGTATTGGCTTTGCTGGCTGGGCCGATCAGCGGGCGACGTGCCCACGGCAGCAGCAGCACCACGCCGATGGCGAACCAGATAGCCAGGCGCGGTACCAGTTGCCACCAGTCCAGGCCTACCTCGAGCAGGGCCCACACGGTGCTGCCCAACAGCACCAGGCCATACAGGCCCAGGGCGATGCGGCGCTGGGCCAGCAGCAGGATGCCCGAGAGGGCAAAACCGATACCGGCGATCAGGTAGTACAGCGATCCGCCCAGCTGGCTCAGCTTGATACCGCCAGCCAGCAGGGCCAGGCCCATCAGCAACAGCAGCGCGCCCATCAGGCGCGGTAGCCAGCGGCTTCCTTGGTTGGCACCTTCAGTGCTCATCGTAGGTTCTCCGTCAGGTCAAGAAAGGGTTAGAAACTGCTTTGGATCTTCAGGCCGCCGATCAGGGCGCCATCGACCTGCGACACCCCGCCCGGGTGGCGGATGTACTGCAGGTTGGGGCGTACCGTGAGCCAGTCGGCCAAATGGATGCCGTAATACAGCTCGGCGCTGTATTCGGTGTCCTGCACGGGCAGGAAGCCGGGGTTGTCGTAGTCGTCGAGGCCGGCAGCCTGGTTGGCCAGGCGGGCGTTCTTGCGGTAGGCAGGGTTGACGTGCACACGGGCCAGGGCGAAACCGATGTCGTCCTTGGCGCGGGCGTCGAAGGGCCCTTTGTATACCAGCCCTGTCTGTACATAGTTGTCGATGGCATTGGTCTTCTTGTCGTGCACCGTGGCGTTGGCGAACAGGCTCAGCCCACGCGACTGGTCGGACGCCAGCGAGGTCACCTGCTGCTGGGCGCCGAGCCACAAGCCGTGCTTGCTCGAGCTGCTGCGGTAGGCGGCGCCGCTGAGGGCTGCCGGCTGACCGTTGCTGTCCTTGAGAACATCTTGTGCCTTGGCATTACTGTAGTAGTAGCCGGCGCGATATTCCCCTTTCAGGCCTTGGATACGCGGGCTCCATACCAGTTCGACCGGCATTACCGCGCCCTGGGTGCCGCTGCCGCTGAGCTTGAAGCCATTGCCCGATTCGAGGTTGGAGGGGTTTTGCTCGAATACGCCGACCTGAGCGTACAGCTCAGGGGTGAGGTTGTAGCGCACGCGCAGGGCCCACTGGCTGACTGGCCAGTTGTACCAGATGCCACCCACCCAGTTGCCCACCTGCGAGCCGCAGAAGGCCAGGTTCTGGAAGTCGCAAGGGAAGCTGTTGAAGTCCTCGCCTTCACCGAAGCGGCCGAATTTCACATCCAGCGCGCCATCGAAGTACTTCTGCTTGATCCACATCTGCGTCAGCCGCCAGGTTTCACCGCGGCCCCAGACTTCCTGGGCCGAGGTGAAACCGCCAACGCGCGGGTCGTTGATGCGGTCGTTGCTGATGTTGTCGCCGTGGCGTTCGGTGACGGTCAGCTGGAATTCGGTGGCGTGCCAGCCGAGGATCTTTTCCAGGTCCAGGTGGCTGCCAAAGGTGAACTGGTCGCTGTAGCGCGCGGTACGGTCGTGGTCGTAACCGCCGTGCAGGTTGCTGCCCATCTCGCCGGTATAGCCGAGGGTAAAGTCGTAGCCTTGTTCCAGTAATTGGCTACGGGTGCCGCCCCAGTCTCCGAGCATCCACGGGGAGTCGCTGGCGAACATTTCGCTGGCGCTGGCGGGTGTCGCCAAGGCGCCAAGGGCAAGGCCGATGTAACAGGTTTTGGGCAGTTGAAACATGAGATAGCGCTATCTTTTGATTATTGAAAAAACGGCAAGCGCATCGAAGGGCCAGGCCTTCAATGGATATGGCGACAAGATGGTTTCGGTGAAGCGATTCAGCTTCAGGTGGGGAGGATATAGCGGAAGTTGTAAGAAAAAAAGACAATTTGTCGCAGTTGATTGTTGCCCATTGGGTAACAGTCTTGAAAAAAGGGCTGCAGCGCAGCCCCATGATTTCAGAAGGTGGTACGCAACCCGACCTCCACACTCCGCCCCGGCGCCGGCGCGATATCGCGCAGGATCGAGCTGGCGTAGCGCACGGTCTGGTCGGTCAGGTTTTCACCGCGTACAAATGCCAGCCACTGGCTCTGGCCAACTTCGAAGCGGTAGCCAACGCTGGCCCCCAGTGTGGTGTAGCCCTCGGTGCTGGTTTCGTTGGCCGGCTTGCGATGTTGCGATGCTGCATGTTGCACATCTACCCGCGCTTGCCAGCGGTCGAGCTCCCAGACCAGGCCGCTGTTCAGGCGCAGTGGGGCGATACGGGGCAGCGGCTCGCCACTGTCGAGGTTCTTGGCCCGGGTGTAGTCACCGGACAACTCCAGGGCGAAGCTGCCGTAACGGTTCTCGACCAGTTGCCAGCGGTCCTGGGCCTCGATGCCGTAGAAGCGTGCCCGCACGCCTTGGTACTGGTATTCCGGGAAGCCCTCATGGCCATGATCGTGGTCGTGGTCATCCTCGTCGTGGTCGTGGTCATGCCCGCCCTCGCGGGTGTTGCCGGTGCCGATCAGGCCGATGTAGTTGCGAAAGTGGCTATAGAACACCCCGACACTGCCTTTATGGGTGCCATTGTCGAAGCGCAGCGCCAGGTCAGCGGAAATGGCCTTTTCCTTGTTCAAGCTGGCATCGCCGACTTCAAAGGCGCCGGTGGCCACGTGCGCACCATTGGCGTACAGCTCGTAGAAGGTCGGCGCGCGCTCGGTGTAGCCGAGGTTGGCGGCCAGCGACCAGATCGGGTCGAGCTGGTACACCGCCCCCGAAGACAGGCTGAACGCGTTGAAGCTGCTGGCACTGTCGGCGTCGACGAAGTTTTCGTTACCTTTGGCGTCCGGGTCGACCCGGGTGTGCTCCATGCGTGCGCCCAGGCTCAGGTTCAGGCGTTCCGTGGCCTGCCACTGCTCGAGCATGAACAGCGCCAGGCTGTCGGTATTGGTGTGCGGGACGAAGGCCTCCTCGCCCAGGGCGGAGAACTCGTTGCGGCTGACCTGAGCACCCACAACACCCTCCACCGGCCCGAGTGGTTGGTGGCGGGCTTCGATGCGCGCTTCGTAGCCTTTGTTCTTGAAGGTGGTGTGGACTTCGCCTTCTTCGATTTCGCTGTGTTCGTAGTCGGTGTAGCCGGCATCGACCTTGACCGAGCTGAACGGGCCGTCAAGGTCGCGCAGCTCGGAGGCGAAGGCGTAGTGGTCCTGCTGCATGTCCAGGCGCACACCGGGTTCGGCCACCGAGCCGTAGTTGCTGTCGTAACGGCTGTACGACAGGCCGGCGTAACCGTGGTCCCAGTGATAGGCACCGCCTACCGCGCCACCGTCCTGGCGGCCGTCGCTGTTTTCCAGGCGGTGCTTGCTGCCCGGCTCATCGGCATCGCGCACCTTGGCACTGCGGGCGTAGCCGGGAATACGCAGGTCATTGAACTGGCGGCTGTTGGCGTCCAGATGCAGGGCGAAGGCACCGTTGCCGGCCTCCAGCTTGCCGGCGCTGCTGCGGGTAGTATCGGCGCCGCCATAGCGCAGCTCACCGGCACCGTGGATGCCTTCGATCGGCGAATCCGGGATGCGGTTGTCGAACGTGTTGACTACCCCGCCAATGGCGTTGCCGCCGTAGAGCAAGGCGGCGGGGCCGCGGACGATCTCGACGCGGTCAACGGTGACCGGGTCCAGCGGTACAGCGTGGTCATAGGACAGCGATGAGGCATCCAGGGCACCGACGCCATTGCGCAGGATGCGAATGCGGTCGCCGTCCAGGCCGCGGATCACCGGGCGGCTGGCGCCAGGGCCGAACCAGGTAGAGGCGACACCGGGCTGCTTGTTCAGGGTTTCACCGAGGCTGCCGTGCTGTTGTTGCAGCAGGTTTTCGCCTTCGAGCACGGTGCTGGGGGCGGCCAGCTGGCGGTTGCCCAACGGGTTGGCGGTGATGACCTGGGGTTCGAGTTCCACGGCCTGGCTGGGCGGCGCAGCCAGCCAGAGCGCGACGGCAAGGGGGGAGAGGCGAAGCGGTGAGTACAGCATGGGGATGGGGCGTTCCTTGGCAGATGCTTTATTAGTGTTACAACATAACATAACTATTTCAGCACAGTGGTTTTGCCCCTGGCCAGCATTTTTTCTGTCGACTCGACGGATCCCACCCACCACTACACTCGTGTAAGGTGCGCATCTTTCCTACGGAGCACAGCATGAGCACGGCCCAACATAACGCGCTGCACGGCAAGACCCTCGAACAGATCCTCACCGAGCTGGTGGCGCACTACCAATGGCAGGGCCTGGCCGAGCGCATTGATGTGCGCTGCTTCAAGAGCAACCCGACCATCAAGTCGAGCCTGACCTTTCTGCGCAAGACACCGTGGGCGCGGGAAAAGGTCGAGCAGCTGTATGTGAAGCTGCAGCGTCAGGCCTGACATGCTGCGTCGTCCTTGGCTGGCCGGCATGGCGGTGCTGGGCTGGTTCGGTCTGGCCGTGCAGGTGTACCTGGTACTGTTGGCGCGCTGGCAAGAACAGGCCAGCCTGATTGGCGGCCTGATCAATGTGTTCGGCTACTTCACCGTGCTGACCAACACGTTGGTGGCAACGGTGCTCAGCTATGCGGCGTTCGGCCACGAAGGCCGTGGCAAGCGGTTTTTCCTGTCACCCTCGGTGAGCTCCGCAGTGGCCACCAGCATCGTGCTGGTGGCGCTGGCCTACAGCGTGTTGCTGCGCCACTTGTGGCAACCGCAGGGCTGGCAATGGCTGGCGGACGAGTTGCTGCACGACGTGATGCCGGTGCTGTATGCCTTGTACTGGTGGCGCGAGGTGCCCAAGGGCAGGCTGCGGCTAGGGCACCTGGCACTGTGGGCGGTGTACCCGACGGTTTATTTCGGCTATGCGTTGTGGCGTGGAAGCGAGATTGGCGTGTATGCCTACCCGTTCATCGATGTGGCGAGCCTTGGGTATGGGCAGGTGATGCTCAATGCCCTGGGGGTGCTGGTGGGGTTCTGGGGAATCGGGCTGGTATTGCTGGGGGTGGATCGGTGGCGTGGGTTGCGCAAATTTGCTTAGCCTGTGCTGGCCTTTTCGCGGGTGAACCCGCGAAGAGGCCGTAGCAGGCGATAACCATTACTCGTCGTCCGCAGTCCCGTCGGCACGCCAGTAGGCCGCAGCTTTCAGCGCATCTTCCGGCACCCCTTTCTCCAGCAGCAGCACCTTGGCCTGGCGGGTCAGGGCCTTTTCCAACGCCACCCAGCCATACAACCGGCCTTGCGGCAAGGTCAGGTTCCGCACCAGGGCCAGCAAGTCTTCCTGCTGGCGGCGCACCCAGATGACTTCGACCTGTGCCTTGCTCGGCAACGGCTGGCGCTCCTGCTCGTCTTCGATCTGGATCACCGCCAGCACCTGGCGGCCCGCCGGCAATTCCTCCAGGCGGCGACCAATCGCCGGGATGGCGGTTTCATCACCGATCAACAGGTAGCTGTCGAAAATATCCGGCACCACCAGTGACGCCCGTGGCCCGGCGATGCTCAGGGTTTGCCCAGGCGCCGCCTGTGCCGCCCAGGTAGAGGCAGGGCCGTCGCCGTGCAGCACGAAGTCGATGTCCAGCTCGTTGGTCACCAGGTCGATGCGCCGTGGCGTGTATTCGCGCATGGTTGGTCGCGCGCCACCGTCCCGACCCAGATTACGTGCGTCGATGGCCTGTTGTTGCTCCGGCGTTTCGGCAAACAACAACTTGATATGGTCGTCGCTGCCCACGCTGGTGAAGCCTTGCAGTTCGGCACCACCCAGGGTGATGCGGCGCATGCGTGGGGTCAGCTCGGTGACCCGCAATACTTGCAGGCGACGCTGGCGGATCTCGTGGTTGACGCGGTGAATGGTGTCACTCATGGGCAGTCTCCCTGACAGGTTCGGCCGGCCCGGAGGCGATGGCCTTGGCGGTATGGTTGAGCAAGTCGCGGACCCGTTCGATTTCTTCCGGTGTCCAGCGACCGCTGTGCATATGCAGTGCGTGGCGCAGGTTGCCGACCGCTTCATGGATCTCTGGCGGGCGGTCGTGACCGCGCAGGGCGCGTTTGCTGACTTCGATGCGCATGCGCACGCCATCCAAGGCGACAGCCTGTTCGACCAGGGCGCTGCGGCCGGCATCGGTGATGGCGTAGAGGCGCTTGCTACCTTGCACTTGGCCGCTGATCAGCTCGGCTTCTTCAAGAAAGTTCAGCGTTGGGTAGATCACCCCGGGGCTTGGGCTGTAGCTGCCGTCGAACAGGTTTTCGATCTGGCGGATCAGGTCGTAACCGTGGCCGGGCTGTTCGGCCAGCAGGTCCAGCATCAGCAGCTTGAGGTCACCGGGGGCGAAAACGCGTGGGCCGCGCTCACCACGGCCAGGGCGCCGCTCGAAGGGGTCATGGGGGGTGTGTTCGCGCATAAGGATGGGGCTCCGTCGTTTGCGATATATCGTAAGATATTACTCAAGATATATCTAAAGACAAGCCCCTGAATGCAGATGATTATCATCTAGTTCGTCGATATGTTCCCTGTCGGCGGTGGCGTGTGCATGGCAACCTGCGGTGGCTTGCATTCGTTCGGATTGCCCGGCTGCAGGTACGGCATCAGTATCGGTGCCATGCCCTTGAGCACCTGCACCGGCAGTGCCGAGGTAAATTTGAAGGCCTCCGCCGAGCGCCCAGGTACGAAGGCGGTCAATGTGCCGAAGTGGTTGTCGCCCAGGAAGAACACGAAAGTGGCAGTACGGTTCAACGAGCGCGAGCCGATCAGCCGACCGCCGGCACCAAAGCTCTCGATGCGGTTGTCGCCAGTACCGGTCTTGCCGCCCATCACCAGTGGCGTGCCGTCCTGCAGCTTGAAACTGCCGGAAATACGCCGCGCGGTACCTGCATCGACCACCTGCGACATGGCGCCTTTGAGCGCACGCGCCACTTCAACCGGCAGAATCCGCACGCCCCGGTCCGGGTCGGTGACCAGTTTGGTCTCGTAAGGTGTGTTGGCGGCGAAGTGCAGGGTGTCTATGCGCAGGGTTGGCAGGCGAATGCCGTCGTTCTGGATGATCCCGACCAGTTCGGAGAGCGCGGCGGGGCGGTCGCCCGAACTGCCGATGGCGGTGGCCAGCGAGGGCACCAGGTGGTCGAATGGATAGCCCACGCGCTTCCAGCGCTGGTGGATATCGAGGAAGGCTTCAATCTCGACCATGGTGCGGATACGGCTGTCACGGGCGCCCTGGTAGCGGCTCTTGAACAGCCAGCCATACACCTCCTGGCGTTCGAAACGGCTGGCGTTGATCATTTCGGTCAAGGTCGAGCTTGGGCTCTTCAGCAGGTAGCCGAGCAGCCACAAGTCCAGCGGGTGGACCTTGGCGATGTAACCCTGGTCGGGCAAGTCATACTTGCCTGGGCCGTAAGCCTCGTACATCTCTGACAGGCGGCCGTCGGTCAGCTTGCCCAGCACGATCTTGTCACCCTTCAGGTGGGCGCGCACGAAGGCGTTGAACGTTTCCTGGCCGGCCTCGGGGAACAGGTAGCGGTGCACCGCCGCCAACCGCTGCGGGGTCACGCGCATGCTGTCGAGGAAGGTGTCCAGGCGCTGCTGCGAGGTTTTGCGCTGGTACTTCTTCCAGAAACGCATCAGGTAGTTGGTGCCTTCCTTGTCGGCGAAGCGGGCCAGGTATTCTTGGCGGCGTGGGTCTGCGTCGTCCTTGAGCAGCGGCACACGGTTGTACGGCTGCTGGTAGGTCACGTAACGCACCAGGTCGCGCATCAGGCGGATGAACGGCAGGTTGATCGATTCGCGCAGCGCATCCTTGAGCGTCGGGTTGCGGTTGTTGTCTTCCTTGCGGAAGTTGTTGAACACGTGCATGCCGCCGCCTGTGAAGAAGGCTTCACCGGTGTTGGCGGAGTATTTGCGCTCAAGCGCGGCGTCGAGCATGGCATCCAGGCTTTGGTTCTTGCTGTTCTGCGCCAGCCATTCCAGCGACCATTGAGTGATGCGGTCGAGTTCGGCCACGTCGACCTTCTTCAACTCGGCGGCAGGTTTGCCGGCGTATTTGTCGTGCAGCTCGGCGATGATTTCCAGGTAGGTGGTCAGTACCCGCAACTTGGCGGTGGAGCCCAGTTCCAACTTGCTGCCTTCGTTGATGTCGAAGGGCTGGTTGGTGCTGTCGGTCTGCACCCGCACCCGGGAGCCATCGGCGGTGCGCTCGAACAAGGTGAAGCTGTAGCTCACCTGGTCGGTGGTCTTGGCGGTGAGCAGGCGCTCGCCGATCAGGCCCATCTGCGCGGCAAACGCTGGGTCGGCAAGGTTTTTCAGGTACTGGCTGACCTGCAACTGCAGGTCAGCCTGCAAGGTACTGGTGGCCGACACGTCGAGGCGGTCGAGGTCGTACAGCGGGCGGTTGAGCATGGCTGCCAGGCGGTTGCGCGCCAGGCTGATGCCCTTGTTGGTAACGATCGGCACGATGGTCGGTTGCGCTACCCAGTCGCGGTACACCGCCTTGCTGGCCAGTGCGGCATCGGCCAGTGGTTGCTCGATGATTTTGTTGGCGGCGAGCACGCGAATGTGCGCGTCGGTCAGCTCTGCCAGCTCGACCCGGCCTTTGGACAAGTAATGCGAGGGACGGCGCTGGGCAATCATCAGCGACAGCACCTGGCGCAGGGCCAACCCGCGCGCGGCCATGCTTTCGGGGTCGGTGGCGGTGGCGTTCAGGGCCTGGTTGACCTGGTCGAAGTCGGCGCCGTACCACACCCGCAGGCCTTCGGCCATGCCATGTACTTCACCATGCCCAGGCACCGCCGACAGCGGCACGCTGTTGAGGTAGTCGCGCACGATGCGTTGACGTGCCTCGGTGGTGTCAGGGCCGCCCTGGTAGGCACGCACGCTGGCAGAAACCATCTGGCGGATCTTTTCCGCGCCCGACACCGTCAGGCCATCGGGTGAGTGGCGATACTTCTCCAGCTGTGTGGCCAGGGTGCTGCCACCGGCAGACTGGCCGGGCAGGGCCAGGTACTTGGCCACCTGGCTGTAGGCGGCCTTGGCGAAGCGTGGCCAGTCCACGGCCGGGTTGTTACGTGGGTCTTGGGTGTCCAGCAGGTCGCGGTTTTCGATGAACAGCAGGCTGTTCACCATCACCGGCGGGATCGCTGCAAAATCCGGGTACAGGTGCTGTGGGTAGTTGTACTGGTACAGCGTGTCGCCGCGGCAGTCGGTGATCGACAGGCCGGCCTGGATCTTCTCGATATAGGGGGCGAACAGCCCATGATCGACGTAGTTCATCAATGCCGGTGAGAACTTCACCTGTTCGCTGATCAGGTAGTCGCGCTTGAGCAGGCGCGGCAGGAATTCGCCCAGGGCGCTATAGCCAAGGCGTTTGTCGAACGGCCCATCACCTGGGTAGATGATGGCATCGCTGGGGCCGGGCTGCAGCGAGTAGGTCAGCGTACCGGCCAGTTTGCTGAACTCGCGCGATTGCAGCTCGGAGGTACGGAATTCGTCATACGCGGCCACACCGATGGCTACCAGTGCCACCAGCAGGATAAGGATGATCAGCCGCCACCATAGCCGACGCTGACGGGGGGACTTGGGTTGTGGCGTCTCGGCCGGAGGTATCTCGGGTGCTTCCGTTCTGCTTGGTTCCGATTGCCACAGTGCGCCCATAGTCTTCTATCCGGCCAGGTGTTTTCGTCTTGCTTGTCTGAAGCTTAGACGTTGAGCGGGTGAGGTGAAAAATTTGTAGGAGGTGGAGAAAAGCGGCGTAGGGCTATACGGCTTTGGTGTGGGTTTCTACGTACGGCGATGTTGCTATGGTGCCGCGGAGGTTTTGCGGCCGCTGGACGCCTGATCGCAGGCAAGCCAGTGCCCCCAGGCTCGAGAGAACTTGCTGATTATTCCTGTATATACAGCGAAAATCCCTACAAGGGTCTTCCTATACTGCTCGCCCCCTTCGCCTTGCCGGGCGCTCTACTCCGGCACACGGGCCGGCCCACGAGGCCAGCCTGGCAAGCCAACATCACGCCTATCGGCATGGTCGGTGCTGCACGAAGGTCAAATCCAATAACAAAATGAGGTTGTATTGCTATGCCAGTCGGCAACCACTCTGCCCACGGCCAGGCCACTGAAGGCGGCCCGCTCAAGCGCGAACTGGGCGAACGGCACATCCGCCTGATGGCGCTGGGCGCCTGTATCGGTGTCGGTCTTTTCCTCGGTTCGGCCAAGGCTATCGAAATGGCCGGCCCAGCCATCATGTTCTCCTACATCATCGGCGGCCTGGCCATCCTGGTGATCATGCGCGCCCTGGGTGAAATGGCCGTGCACAACCCTGTCGCCGGCTCCTTCAGCCGTTATGCACAGGACTACCTCGGCCCGTTGGCGGGCTTCCTCACCGGTTGGAACTACTGGTTCCTGTGGTTGGTGACCTGCGTTGCCGAAATCACCGCGGTGGCCATCTACATGGGCATCTGGTTCCCCGACGTACCACGCTGGATCTGGGCCCTGGCGGCGCTAGGCAGCATGGGCGCGGTCAACCTGGTGGCGGTGAAGGCCTTCGGTGAATTCGAGTTCTGGTTCGCCCTGATCAAGATCGTCACCATCATTGCCATGGTCATCGGCGGCATTGGCGTCATCGCCTTCGGTTTCGGCAACGACGGTGTGGCCGTCGGTATCTCCAATCTGTGGAGCAATGGCGGCTTCATGCCCAATGGCGTGACTGGCGTGCTGATGTCGTTGCAGATGGTGATGTTCGCCTACCTGGGCGTGGAAATGATCGGCTTGACCGCTGGTGAAGCACGCAACCCGCAAAAGACCATTCCGCAGGCCATCGGCTCGGTGTTCTGGCGCATCCTGCTGTTCTACGTCGGTGCGTTGTTCGTGATCCTGTCGATCTACCCATGGAACGAAATCGGCAGCCAAGGCAGCCCGTTCGTCATGACCTTCGAGCGCCTCGGGATCAAGACCGCTGCCGGCATCATCAACTTCGTGGTCATCACTGCGGCGCTGTCGTCGTGCAACGGCGGTATCTTCAGTACCGGGCGCATGCTCTACAGCCTGGCGCAGAATGGCCAGGCCCCGGCGGCCTTCGCCCGTACGTCGAAGAATGGCGTGCCACGTAATGCCCTGCTGCTGTCGATCGGCGCGTTGCTGCTGGGCGTGCTGGCCAACTACCTGGTGCCGGAAAAGGTCTTCGTCTGGGTGACTTCGATCGCCACCTTCGGTGCGATCTGGACCTGGGTGATGATCCTGCTGGCACAGCTGAAGTTCCGTGCTGGCCTGACTACCGCCGAACGCAAGGCGCTGAAGTACCGCATGTGGCTGTGGCCGCTGAGCTCGTACCTGGCACTGGCCTTCCTGGTGCTGGTGGTCGGCTTGATGGCCTACTTCGAGGATACCCGTGTGGCCCTGTACATCGGCCCGGCGTTCCTGGTGCTGCTGACGGTGTTGTATTACGCGTTCCGTCTGGCACCCAAAGAAGTACAAGGTGTAGCGAGTACCGCTTCCTGATTTGAAGTAGCTGGGGCCGCAAAGCGGCCCCATGGCCCTATCAGGCCGCCACTTCGCTGTGTGGCTCAAAGCTGTCCGCCCGCGCCAGTTGCCACATCCGCGAATAGAACTGCCCATTCACCTCGCCGGTCAGCAACTCACCTGGTTTCAAGAACACATGCATCTGCGAGAACAGCTTGATTTCGGTAGCCGAGATGCGCCGAACCAGGTGCTTGGCTTCCAATTGCGCCGGATGTTCCAGGCCTGCCGCCGCGAGCATTTCAGCCAAGGCACGCAAGGTATTGTGGTGGAAGTTCAGCACCCGCTGCGCCTTGTCCGGCACCACCAGGGCGCGCTGGCGCAGCGGGTCTTGCGTGGCCACGCCGGTCGGGCATTTGTTGGTGTGGCAGCTTTGCGACTGAATGCAGCCAATGGCGAACATGAAGCCACGTGCCGAGTTGGCCCAGTCGGCGCCAATGGCCAGCACGCTGGCGATGTCGAAGGCGCTGACGATCTTGCCGCTGGCACCCAGTTTGATCTTGTCACGCAGGTTCAGGCCGACCAAGGTGTTGTGCACGAACAGCAGGCCTTCACGCAGCGGCACGCCGATATGGTCGGTGAACTCCACGGGCGCCGCGCCGGTGCCACCTTCCTTGCCATCGACGACGATGAAGTCGGGCAGAATGCCGGTTTCCAGCATGGCCTTGGCAATGCCCATGAACTCCCACGGGTGGCCCAGGCAGAACTTGAAGCCCACTGGCTTGCCGCCGGACAGTTCACGCAGTTGGGCGATGAACTGCATCATCTCGATCGGGGTGGAGAACGCGCTGTGGCGTGACGGCGAAATGCAGTCCTCACCCATCAGCACGCCACGGGTTTCGGCAATTTCCTGGGTGACCTTGTGTTTGGGCAGGATGCCGCCGTGGCCGGGTTTGGCGCCCTGGCTCATCTTGATTTCGATCATGCGCACCTGTGGGGTGCGTGCCTGGGCTGCGAAGCGCTCGGGGTCGAAGCGCCCGTCCGGGGTGCGGCAGCCGAAGTAGCCGCTGCCCAGCTCCCACACCAGGTCGCCACCGTGCTCGCGGTGGTACGGGCTGATGCTGCCCTCGCCGGTGTCATGGTGGAAATTGCCCAGCTTGGCGCCTTGGTTGAGCGCGCGGATGGCATTGGCGCTGAGCGAGCCGAAGCTCATGGCCGAAATATTGAAGATCGACGCTGAATACGGCTGGCTGCACTGTGGCCCGCCGACGATGACGCGGAAGCTGGCCGGGTCGGCCAACGGCGCCGGGCGCATGGAGTGGCCGATGAACTCGAAGCCGGACTCATAGACGTCGATCAGCGTGCCGAACGGTTTGTCCGAGGCTTCGTTTTTAGCCCGGGCATACACCAGCGAACGCTGGGCGCGCGAGAACGGCAGGGCGTCGCTGTCGGACTCCAACAGGTACTGACGGATTTCCGGGCGAATGGCCTCGACCAGATAGCGGATGTTGCCCAGGATTGGATAGTTGCGACGTACCGCATGGCGCTGCTGCAGCAGGTCGAACACGCCGATCAAGCTGAGGATGCCGGTGGTCAGGGTGAACGGCCACAACCATTCATGGTGGGTGAAAGGCAGGCTCGCCAGGGTGAACAACACACAGGCGGCGAAGAAGGCATAGCGACTGAGAAGTGACAGGCTCATACAGGGTCCTTGCGATGGCGCGGTCAGGCTCAGGGCCTGGGGGCAAACCCCGACCATAGCCAAGTTGTCAGGCGCTGCAAATTAAAATCGGGGTAGCGAAAATCATTCGCGCAAGGTCCCTGGTCTGGCACTTACCTCTTTGGGCGTGTTTCGCGCAGCAGTTTCTGCCGCCAGTTGTCCTGCTCCTGTGCGGGTGCGTCGACCAGAAATGAACAACGCCCGGCTACCTGAACCGCCACCGGCACCCCGTCGCGATACAGCAGGCGGTTACCACTCACCGCTGGCACTTTCGCTCCGGGCAGCAGCGAGCCGACAAGGTTCAGCGGGTCGCCGGCACTGACTACCTGCAGCGCTGCATCTGGTTCACGTCGCCTGACCTGCCGCAGCAACCCCACCGCCTCCGGCAGGGCGAACTGTTCACCAGCCAGCCCGGCAATGAAGCGCCCGCCACGGACCTCGCCCCGCGCCTCCAGCCGGTGATAGCAGCGCAGCAGCTCACGCCACGGCGGCAGTACATCACTCTCGCGCTCCAGCAGCCGCCAGCAGATAACGCCATAGCGGTGCAGCAGGGTGCGGGCAATGTGCTCCAGGCGCTGTTCGTGATCCGGTGGTGTATCGCTGCGGCGCAGCAGTGCCCAACGCCCGGCATGCGCCATGCTGCTGGAAAGCGGCGGATGTCCACGGCGGCCGTTGCGTGACCTGCGCTTGGCCGCAGGCGTGATCAGGCTGCGCAGGCCGGTGAAACTGTCCGCGCCGACGAGGCCTGACCCCACCAACTCTTGCAGCGCAGTTTCCAGCTCGCTGGGCAGCAGGCGTGCCTCCTGCGCCAGTTCATCGAAGAACAGCGCACCGTGGCTTTTCAGTGTTTCGTGTACACGTTGCGCGCGCAGGCCGAGGGTATCGACTGCAGGCACGGGCGCCAGACTGCGCCAGGTATTCAGTTGGTCGCGCGGCAGCAGTACCAATGGCGTACTGGCCAGCGTGCTGCTTGCTACCGTTGCCGCCAACCTGCTCCAGGCAAACTGCCCGCTGCGGCAGGCATCGTCGAGCCAATGCGGGCTGTAGCCGTCGATGCGCGCTGGCAGCAGCTCCGCCTCCCAGGCGCCGGCGGCGCAGGGGAACCCCTGCAACTGGCCCAGCACTTGGGCCACCGCCTGCGGGCCACGCAGGCGCTCGTCAGGCGCCAGGTGCTGCCAGTCGAACAGAAAACGCATGAAGTCCTGCAGGCTGACCGGTTCGATCTCGCGACGCAGGCGTTTGACCGTGTAGTGGTGGATGCGCGCCAGCAAATGACGCTCGCACCATTGCAGGTCAGTTGCGCCGGGGCTGAAATACCCGCGCAGCACGTAGCCTTCAGCTTCCAGGCGGGCCAACGCGTGCTCGATATCGATTGCCGATTTGCCCAATGGCGCAGCGATCTGTGCCTGGGTCTGCGGGCCATGGCCGCTCAGGCGGGCGCGCAGCAGCTCGCTCAGTGCACTGTCCGGGTCGATGGGCTGATCAAAGCCAGCGAGCAGTTCGAGCGCTGGCTCCAGGTGTGCTGCCGGGTACAGTGCCAGCAGCAGGTTCAGCCGCTCGCGGGCCAGCCAGAGGTTGTCATCGGCTAGGCGCAAGGCGCGCCCGGCCTTGGCCAGTTGCCTTAGCAGCAGGTCCCAGCTGGGGTTGGCCGCGACCTCGGCTTGGCTGATGGCGCCCAGGCTCATCAACGCTTCGTGCATTTCATCGCTATTGCCCGGCTGTGGCCAGGCCTCGGCCGCTACGGCAGCAATGGCATCCGCGTCCAGCGCGCCCAGGTCATCGCCACTGTGTACATCGTTCCAGCGCCGGTTGAGCACCGCCTGGGTGCGGCGTTCTTCCAGGGGGGCATCGTCCAGAAAAGCATACGGCCGCGCGTTGAGAATGGCTGAAGCGAGGGGCGAAGGGGCGGGCAGGTCGCGGCATAGCAAGCGCACTTCGCCGCTTTCCATGCGCCGTAACAGGGCTAGCCAGCCTTCGCTGTCCATCGCCTCGTGCAGGCAGTCGTCGAGGGTTTGCTCGACCAGCGGGTGGTCGGGAATCTGCCGCTCGCCGGGGATGTTTTCCAGGCAGGCGATCTGGTCGGGGAACACCGCGGCAACCAGGTCTTCACTCTTCATTCGCTGGATCTGTGGTGCCACTTTGCGCCCGCCCACGAAGCGTGGCAGGGCCATGGCGACACCCGCGTTCCAGCGCCAGCGCACACCAAACAGCGGCGCGTCCAGCAGGGCCTGGATGAGGATAGGCTCGGCGCTGCGGCTATTGAGGTAGCGCCACACTTCGTCCAGTTCGAAGCTGTGGCTGGTGGACAGCGACAGCACGATGGCGTCTTCGCTGGCGGCTGCCTGCAGCTCGAAGTTGAAGGTGCGGCAAAAGCGCTTGCGCAGGGCCAGGCCCCAGGCGCGGTTGATGCGACTGCCGTATGGTGAATGGATGATCAGTTGGGTCCCGCCGGACTCATCGAAAAAACGCTCCATTACCAGGGTGTCCTGCGAGGGCAGGGCGCCAAGCACTTCGCGGGTGCGGGCCAGGTAGTCGAGCAACTGCCCGGCGCTGTCCTCGCCCAGTTCGAAGGTAGCCTGCAACCATGTCAGTACCTCGGCCATGTCGCTGCCGGCCTGTGCCAGTCGCTGGTCGATCCGCGCCTGCAGGCGGGCTACGGCGGCAGACAGCTCGTCACTGCGCCCCGGCGCTTCGCCCAGCCAGAACGGAATGGTAGGTGGCAGGCCATGGGCATCCTCCACTCTTACCCGACCCGGTTCGACGCGCAGAATGCGGTAGGAGGCATTGCCCAGCTGAAAGATATCGCCGGCAATGCTCTCCACGGCAAAGTCTTCATTGACGCTGCCGATGTTCAGCGCCTGCGGTTCCAGCAACACGGTGTAGTCGGCGTTGTCGGGGATAGTGCCGCCGCTGGTCAGCGCCGTCAGCTGGCTGCCACGCCGGCCACGCAAGGTACCGCTGACCGCATCGCGGTGCAGGTAGGCGCTGCGTACTCCCAGGCGGCCGTTGTAGCCTTCGGCGAGCATGCGTAGCAGGGCTTGATAGTGGTCCTGGTCAAGCTCGGCATAAGGCGTGGCCTGACGTAGGCAATCCAGCAGTGCCTGTTCGTGCCAGGCCTGGTTGCTGGCTTCGGCGACGATCTGCTGGGCCAGCACATCCAGCGGTGCACGGGGGATGTGCAGTTCGTCCAGCTCGCCCTGGCGCACGCTGTCGAGCAGGGCGACGCATTCGATCAAGTCATCGCGAGAGGTGGGGAACAAGCGCCCCTTGGGCACACCATCGACCTGGTGGCCGGCGCGGCCAACCCGTTGCAGGAAGGCGGCAATCGAGCCCGGCGAGGCGATCTGGCAGACCAGGTCGACATCGCCGATATCAATGCCCAGCTCCAGCGATGCGGTCGCGACCAGCACCTGAAGCTGGCCGCGCTTGAGCCGCTGCTCCGCATCCAGGCGCAGTTCTTTGGACAAGCTGCCATGGTGCGCGGCAACCGCTTCTTTGCCCAACCGGTCGCTGAGGTGGCGGGTGATGCGCTCTGCCAGGCGCCGGGTATTGACGAATACCAGTGTGGTGCGATGTTCACGGGCAAGGGTGGCCAGGCGGTCGTAGACCAGGCCCCAGACATCGGTGGCCATCACCGCACCCAGCGGTACCGGCGGCACTTCGATGGCCAGGTCGCGCTTGCGCGCATGGCCGACATCGACAATGGCGCAGGGGCGCCCGCTACCGACCAGAAACTGCGCCACCCGTTCTACCGGGCGTTGCGTGGCGGACAGGCCGATACGCCGCAGTGGCTGGCGGCACAAGGCCTGCAGGCGCTCCAGGGTAAGTGCCAGGTGGGCGCCGCGTTTGTTGCCAGCCAGGGCGTGGATTTCGTCGACGATTACCGTGTGCACGTTGGCCAGGCCTTCGCGGCCAGACGCCGAGCCCATCAACACGTAAAGCGATTCGGGAGTGGTCACCAGGATGTGCGGGGCCAGCTTGCGCATGGCGGCGCGTTCCTTCTGCGGCGTGTCGCCGGTGCGCACCGCCGTGGTGATGCGTGGCGCGTTCAGGCCTTGCTCCGCGAGGGCCTGGCTGATGCCTTCGAGCGGGGCCTGCAGGTTCAGGCGAATGTCATTGGACAGGGCTTTGAGCGGTGATACGTAGACGACTTGGGTCTGTGCTGGCAGTTCGCCCTGGTGCTCCAGGCCTTGGCGGAACAGTTCGTCCAGCACGGCCAGGAAGGCACTTAGCGTCTTGCCCGAGCCGGTCGGTGCAGCCAGCAGCGTCGATTGGCCCGCATGAATCAGCGGCCAAGCCTGTGCCTGGGCATCGGTGACCGTGGCGAAATGGCGACGAAACCAGGTGCATACGGCAGGGTGGAACAGCTCGAGCACCGGGTGGTATTTGGCGGGCAGGTTCATCTGTTGGTTATGGCGGGTGTGTGGCGGGTTGGCAAGGGGCCGTTCGTCTGCCAGGCCAGCAAGAACCTGTGTTGCGAAGCGGCCGGTACAGGAATGACTGGCCTTGTCAGGCCAAGGGCCCCATGGGATCCTCCCCGGCCATAGTTTCCAGCGAGCCCACCCCATGCCCAACACCATCCGCATCGCCGCCGCCCTGCTGATCGACCCTCTGGGCCGTACCCTGCTGGTACGCAAGCGTGGCACCGAGGCCTTCATGCAGCCCGGTGGCAAGATCGATGCCGGTGAAACGCCGGTGCAGGCTCTGGTGCGCGAGTTGCACGAGGAACTGGGCCTGCACATCGACCCGGCCCAGGTCGTGCACCTGGGCCAGTTCAGCGCGCCAGCCGCCAACGAGCCAGGTTTTGAAGTGCAGGCCGAACTGTTCCGTGTCGACAGCGCCGCAGCCGTGGTTCCGGCTGCAGAAATCGAGGAGGTGGTGTGGCTGGCCGCCGATCAGGCGCCCGTCATGCCACTGGCGCCCCTGACCCGCGACCTGATCCTGCCGCTGTACCGTCAGGTACTCAACGCACCGCGCTGACGCCATCGAGGGTGGCGAACGAGGTGTCCTTGGCCGTCAGCAAGAAGTCGCGCATGTACGGCGCATCGAGCATGTCGGTGCGCACGGCGGCATAAAGCGTGGCAAACAGGCCTTTTTCGCCCAGGCGCTTGCCCTTCACATAGCCGCGCGAACTGTACTCGTGCAGCGCCCAATGCGGCATGCCGCACACCCCACGGCCGCTGGCCACCAGCTGCATCATCATTACCGTCAGCTCCGAGGTACGCACGGCGGCTGGCTCGATATCGGCCGGTTCCAGGAAGCGGGTGAAGATGTCCAGGCGGTCGCGTTCCACCGGGTAGGTGATCAACGTCTGGTCGAGCAAGTCTTGCGGCACCATGTATGGCTTGCTCGCCAGCGGGTGCTGGTTGGCCACCGCCAGCATCGCCTCGTAGGTGAACAGCGGCACATAAGTGATGCCTGCCAGGTCCACCGGGTCGGAGGTCACCACCAGGTCAAGATCGCCGCGCGCCAGGGCCGGCAACGGGGCAAAGGCGAAACCGGAGGCCAGGTCCAGCTCCACTTCCGGCCAAGCATCGCGGAACTGGTCGATGGTCGGCATCAGCCACTGGAAGCAGCTGTGGCATTCGATGGCCATGTGCAGGCGCCCGGCAGTGCCACCGGCCAGCCGCGCGATGTCACGCTCGGCGCCGCGCAGCAGCGGCAGGGTGGCATCGGCCAGTTGCAGCAGGCGCAGCCCGGCGCTGGTGAAGCGAATCGGCTTGGTCTTGCGTACGAAAATGGGCAGGCCCAGGCGCTCTTCCAGCTCCTTGAACTGGTGCGACAGTGCCGACTGGGTCAGGTGCAGGCGCTCGGCGGCCTCCACCAGGCTGTCGGCTTCGCGCAGGGCATGAAGGGTTTTCAGGTGACGGATCTCCAGCACAGCTGACTCCGGGGTGTGGATTTGAGGAAACAGGGAATGAGTTGAGTTTCTCTCATGTTGCTGCGCCTGTCGACTGGGCGATCGGCCGCACCGTCTGGCGGGCGTCATGAAACTGTCACCGAACTGTGGCAGCGCGCCCGAACAGAATTCATCAGACTCGCGCTTTACTGGGGATCTGCATTCTGGTGTTTCTTTCATGCGGGCTTTTTGGCTTTTTCTTTTCTTCCTGTTCAGCGTACCTGCGAGTTTCGCCGAACAGCGTTGTGATGCACATGTAGCGGTGCAGCGTGCCGAACTGGGCGCGGTCAGCCTGGTGTACCAGAGCGTCGGTTCACCGCGTGATCCGGCCTTGCTGCTGGTCATGGGCCTGGGCGGGCAGTTGATTCATTGGCCGGACGATGTGGTCGAGGCATTGTGCCGCCAGGGCTTTCGGGTGATTCGCTATGACAACCGCGATGTCGGCCTGTCACGCTGGAACCAGATGCCACCTTCGGCCAACCTGACGGTCGAGTTGTTGCGCTACAAGCTGGGCTTGCCGGTGGCGGCGCCCTACACGCTGACGGATATGGCAGATGACGGCCTGCGCCTGATGGACGCCTTGGGTGTGCACCAGTTTCATGTACTGGGCGTGAGCATGGGCGGCATGATTGCCCAGCACCTGGCGGCGATGGCGCCCGAGCGTGTGCGCAGCCTGACGTTGGTGATGTCCAGTTCAGGGGCGGCGGGGCTGCCGGCACCGGATCCGGCGCTGGTGCAACTGCTGGCCCGGCGCAGCGCGCCGAACCGCGAGGTGGCCATCGAGCAGCAGGCCGACCTGCTGGCGGCCCTGGGCAGCCCCGAGGTACGGGATGACCGCGCGGTGTTGCTGCACCAGGCTGCCGTGGCTTACGATCGGGCGTTCAATCCTGACGGGGCCAAGCGCCAGATCATGGCGATTCTGGCCGAGCCGAGTCGCGTCGAGTTGCTCAACCAGCTGCGGGTGCCGACCCTGGTGGTACACGGCACAGCCGACCCGTTATTGCCGGTGATGCACGGCGTACACCTGGCGGCGCATATCCAGGGCAGCCAGTTGCGCCTGATACCGGGCTTGGCGCACCGCTTCCAGGAACCCTTCAAGGCGCCGCTGCTGGGGGCGGTGTTGCCCTACCTGCAGGCGCACCGGCAGGATGTCACGCACATCGCCGGGTTGTGAACCAAAGGCAGGTTGCAGGCTCAGTGCAGCCGCACCCACACGGTCACCAGCACGGTAGCGGCCATCAGCCAGGCCACCGTGGCCAACGCCAGCGATGCTTCCAGGCGTAGGCGATCGACCAGCACATACAGGGTCGCCAGGTACACGAAGTACGGAATGATCGACCACATGCCAAAGGCAATGGTGGTCTTCAGGTCGGCAATGCTGCGCCCCTTGCCGACGATGTAATGGGCGATCAGGGCGAAGGTGGGGAACAGCGGCACCAGCCCGGCGATGTAGTAGTTGCGCGTTTTCGACAGCACCGCCAGCAGTAGCACCACACCAGCGCCCAGGGCAGCTTTGAATACCAGGTCCACGTTGTCTTTCCAGTTTGGGTTGAACTCAGCCGAGGCCGTATTTTTTCACTTTGTCGAATAGCGTGGTCTTGGCCATGCCCAGCTCTTGGCTGGCCTGGCTCAGGTTGCCGCCGGTGCGTTGCAGCGCATCGCTGAGCAGGTTGCGTTCGAATGCTTCCACCGCCTCGGCAAAGCCCAGGCCTTGGCTGGCACCACCACTGGGGCCTTTCTTGAACGCTGGCAGGCCGAGGGCGTAGCGTTCGGCCACGTTGCGCAATTCGCGCACGTTGCCCGGCCAGTCATGGGCCATCAGACGCGATAGTGTCTGGCTGTCCAGTGTCGGTGTTTCCCGGTCGAAGCGCAGGGCCGACTGCTGCAGGAAGTGTTCGAACAATTGCAGGATGTCCTCACGGCGTTCACGCAGCGGAGGCAGTTCGAGGGTTACCACGTTCAGCCGGTAGTACAGGTCGCTGCGGAACTGGCCACTCTGGCCCAGGGTATCGAGGTCGGCTTTGGTCGCCGCGATCACCCGGCAGTCCACCGGGATGCTCTGGTTCGAGCCCAGTCGCTCCAGGGTGCGCTCCTGCAGCACGCGCAGCAGCTTGATCTGCAGGTTGATCGGCATGCTTTCCACTTCATCGAGGAACAGCGTACCGCCATTGGCATGTTCGATCTTGCCGATGCGGCGTTTGCCGGCACCGGTGAAGGCGTTGGCCTCGTGGCCGAAAATCTCGCTTTCGAACAGGTTTTCCGGCAGGCCGCCACAGTTCAGCGCCACGAACGGCTGACCCTGGCGGCGGCTGAAGTCGTGCAGGCAACGCGCGACCAGCTCTTTGCCGGTGCCGGTTTCACCTTCGATCAGTACGTTGGCTGAAGTATCGGCAACGTTGGCGATCAATTCGCGCAAGTGCTCCATGGCCGGCGAGCGGCCAATGATGCGCCCCTCCAGGCTGCTCTGTTCGGCCAGTTGGCGGCGCAGGGCCACTACTTCGCGCGACAGCCCACGTTGCTCCAATGCGCGGCGCACCACGTCGACCAGCCGCTCGGGGGAGAACGGTTTTTCCATGAAGTCGTAGGCACCGTTGCGCATGGCGCCGACGGCCATGTCGATATCGCCATGGCCGGTAATCAGCACCACCGGCAGGCTGCGGTCACGGGCCTTGAGGCGATTGAGCAACTCCAGGCCATCGATGCCCGGCAGGCGGATATCGCTGACGACAATGCCGGCGAAATCGTCGCCGATGCGCTCCAGTGCCTGTTCGGCGCTGCCCACGCCTTCGCAGGCGATGTCCTCGAGGGCCAGTGCCTGTTGGCAGCCGAGCAGCACATGCGGGTCGTCTTCGACGATCAGGACGGTAAGTGGCGCTTGGTTCATGGATGCTCTGCCGATTCGCTAGGGGGAGAAACCAGGGGCAGGGCCAGGACGAAGGCCGTGCCGCCGGTGGCGGGGTGCTCGACGTTCAGGCTGCCCTTGGCGGCGGCGGCAAGGCTCGCCGACAGGGTCAGGCCCAGGCCCAGGCCATGTTCGCCCGGTTTGGTGGTGAAGAAAGGTTCGAACAGGTGCTTGCGCGCCTCGGCGTCGATACCGTGGCCGTTGTCGCGCACCTGCAAACGGTACTTGTCGCCTTGCAGCTCGCCTTCGAGCCACAGCTCGGGGAGCGGTTGCGCGGCCATGGCGTCGAGGGCGTTGCCGATCAGGTTGACCAGAATCTGCTCCAGGCGAGTTTGGTCGATGGCCAGTTGCTGGTCCTCGAACTGGTGGTGCAGTTGCAGGTGGCAGGCGCTGATGCGGTTGGCCAGCACCTGCAAGGTAGCCTCCACCGCCTTGGCCAGTGAAGCCTGGCCGCTGTCGTCGCCGCGCCGGGCGAACGAGCGCAGGCTGGCGGTGATGCGGCCCATGCGGTCGATCAGGTCGTTCATGGTGCGCAGGTTGGCACTGGCGGTTTCCAGCGCCCCGCGTTCGAGGAAGCGCACGGTATTGCCAGACAAGGTGCGCAGCGCCGCCAGTGGCTGATTCAGCTCGTGGGCAATGCTGGTGGACATTTGCCCGATGGCGGCCAGTTTGCCTGCCTGCACCAGCTCATCCTGGGCGTGGCGCAAGGTCTGCTCGGCATGCCGGCGCTCGCGAATCTGCCCTTTCAGGCGTTCGTTGCTGGCGCGCAGGTCGGCGGTGCGCTCGGCAATTCGCCGCTCCAGTTGGCTGTTGGCTTCTTCCAGCGCCTCGCGGGCTGCCAGGCGGGTGGCGATCACTTTGCGCCGCTCGTTCCAGGCGATGCCGAGGATCGCCAGCAAGGCGAAGGCCACGCCCACCAGAATGCCCTGCACCATGGACTCGCGACGCAGGTCTTGCAGCGGGGTCAGCAGGGTGAAATGCCAGGGCGTGTCGGCCAGCCGCCGGGTCTGTGCCAGGTAGGCGACTTCGTGCGGCTTGCCCTGGGCGGTTTCGCTATTGGCCGGGAAGGTCAGTTTTTCCACGCCATCGGCCAGGGTTTCCCGGGCCAGTGGCTGCAACTCGTTCAGCGGCCACCAGTAGTACTGCAGGCTGCGCGCCAGCCGTTCCTTGATTTGCGGGGTCAGCGGGCGCACCGATTTCAAGCGCCGGGCTGGGTCGCTGGAGAGGATGATGATGCCGTTCTCGTCGCTGACGAACGCCTCCAGGCGGGCACGTTGCCAGCGTTCTTCGAGGGTGTCCAGGCGCACCTTGATCACTGCCACGCCAATGATCTTGCCGTGTTCTTCCAGGCCATGGGCCAGATAGTAGCCGGCTTCGCCAGTGGTACTGCCGATGCCGTAGAAGCGCCCTGGCTCGCCGCGCACAGCGGTCTGGAAGTAGGCGCGGAATGACAGGTCTTCACCCAGGAACGAGTCGGCATCACGCCAGTTGCTGGTCGCCTGTACCCGGCCGTTGGTGTCGAGGACGAAGATGGCCCGGCTGCGGCTGCGCCGGTTCAGGCCCTCAAGGTATTCGTTGACCGTCTGGCGCGAGCCGCCATCCGGGTCGGTGAGCAGGTGCGAGACACTGTCCTCCAGCTCCAGCAGGCTCGGCAGGTAGGTGTATTTGCTGATCTCGCTTTCGACCGTGCGCGCGTGCAGCTCCAATTGGCGTTCGCCGTTTTCGCTGAGCGTGCGGATGCCGTTGTTTTCGCTTATCAGGTAGCCGGCCAGGCCCAGGCCGACCATCAGCAGGATGATCAGGGGCGGCAACAGCAATTGACGAATCAGGCGGGAATTCACGGCAGGCTTGGCAGGGAGCAGTAGCGAGGGGTCGCATTTCATCACAGTGGCCTTGTCACGACCAGCATTCGCTGCCCGGTGGGTCCCGTGGCAGCGAACGCTGTGGCCGAATCAGTGCTGCAGGATCTTGCTGAGGAAGTGCTGGGTGCGCTGGTCGCGGGCGCTTTGGTCACCGAAGAACTCTTCCTTGGTGCAGTCTTCGATGATGCTGCCCTTGTCCATGAAGATGACCCGGTTGGCGACCTTGCGGGCAAAGCCCATTTCGTGGGTCACGCACATCATGGTCATGCCTTCGTGGGCCAGTTGCACCATCACGTCCAATACCTCGCTGACCATTTCCGGGTCCAGTGCCGAGGTGGGTTCGTCGAACAGCATGACGATCGGGTCCATGGCCAGGGCGCGGGCGATTGCAACGCGCTGCTGCTGGCCGCCGGAGAGCTGGCCTGGGTGCTTCTTGGCATGGGCGCTGAGGCCTACACGGTCGAGCAGGGCCAGGCCCTTCTTGGTGGCTTCAGCCTCGCTGCGGCCCAGGACCTTGCGCTGGGCGATGGTCAGGTTCTCGGTGATGGTCAGGTGCGGGAACAGCTCGAAGTGCTGGAACACCATGCCAACGCGCGAGCGCAGCTTGGGCAGGTTGGTCTTCGGGTCGGCGATCGAGGTGCCATCGACCACGATATCGCCCTTCTGGAACGGCTCCAGCGCGTTGACGCACTTGATCAAGGTGGACTTGCCCGAGCCCGACGGGCCGCAGACCACCACCACTTCACCTTTCTTGACCTCGGTGCTGCAGTCGGTCAGTACCTGGAAGTCGCCGTACCACTTGTTGACGTTCTTGATGGAAATCATACGGTGATCCTTTTTTGCAGGCGCTTGACCAGCCACGAAGCGGAGAAGCTGATGATGAAGTAGACGACGCCGGCGAAGATCAGGAACTCATGTGAGCGCCCGATGATGTCGCCGTTGGAACGTGCCGAGTTGAGGAAGTCCACCAGGCCCACGGTGTAGACCAGCGAGGTGTCCTGGAACAGGATGATGCTCTGCTGCAGCAGCAGTGGGGTCATCTTGCGGAACGCCTGGGGCAGGATGATCAGGCGCATGGTCTGCGCGTAGTTCATGCCCAGCGCTTGCGCGGCGCCCATCTGGCCCTTGGAGATCGACTGCACGCCGGCACGGACGATTTCGCAGAAGTACGCGGCCTCGAACATCATGAAAGCGACCACGCAGGAGGTGAACGCACCGACCGGCGTGTCTTCGCCGGTAATCCAGCGCAGCACGAACGGCACGGCCAGGTAGAACCAGGTGATCACCAGCAGCAGCGGGATCGAGCGGAAGTAGTTGACGTACGCACCTGCCAGACGTGACAGCAGTTTGCTCGAGGACAGGCGCATCAGTGCCAGGATGGTGCCCAGTGCGATACCGCCGACAACACCCATGACCATCAGCTGCAGGGTCATGACCATGCCGTCCCACAGGGCAGGCAGGGCAGGGATGATTTCGCTGAAATCCATATCCATTTACTTGCCCCCCACGGAGATCAGGCCGGGCACGGCGACTTTTTTCTCGACCATGCGCATGAGCAGCATCAGGCCCATGTTCAGGGTGAAGTAGATCAGCGTGGCCAAGGTGAACGCCTCGAACAGGTTGGCGGAGAATTCGGCGGTTTGCTTGGTCTGCGCCAGCAGTTCCATCAGGCCGATCAGCGACGCCACCGAGGAGTTCTTGAAGACGTTGAGAAACTCGGAGGTGAGCGGCGGAATGATGATGCGGTAAGCCTGCGGCAGCAGCACGTTGTTGTAGATCTGCGGGAGGCTGAAGCCCATGGCGCGGGCAGCGGCTTCCTGGCCTTTGGGTAGCGCCTGAATACCGGTACGTACTTGCTCGCAGACACGGGCTGCGGTGAACAGGCCCAGGCAGATGACCACGCTGATCAGTGCCGAGGTGGTCGGGTTGAGGTCCTGCTTGAACCACTCCTGCAAGCCTTCGGGCAGCAAGTCTGGTACCAGGAAGTACCAGATGAACAGCTGCACCAGCAGTGGCACGTTGCGGAACAGTTCCACATAGGCGGTGGCGATGCCCGATACCAGGCGGTTCGGCACGGTACGCATGACACCGAGGACCGACCCCAGCAGCAGCGCGATGATCCAGGCGGTGATGGCGATGGCGATGGTCCAGCCCAGGCCGGTGATGTACCAGTCCAGATAGGTTTCGCTGCCCACGCCGGTGGACTTGAAGAACACGCCCCAGTCCCAGTTGTAATTCATCGGGATTTCCCCTCAGACGGTTGTTTCACGGGCACCTTCGAGCATCCAAGGGCGGCACGCGCCCTCGGATGAAAGGTTAGACACTAATGAGTGGCCTGCAGGATTGATTCGTGCGCTTGAGCACCAGGCCACTAATTGCTGAGGATCAGGACTTCTTCTCGTCCGCGGCCTTGTCGGTTGGCTCGGCGATCAGTTTTTTCAGCTCGTCGCTCATCTGGAACTGCAGGTTCAGGCCTTTTGGCGGGATCGGCTGCATGAACCACTTCTCGTAGCTCTTGTTGACTTCGCCCGACTTGAAGTAACCGACAATGGCGTCATCCACCGCTTTCTTGAAGGCTGCGTCTTCCTTGCGCACCATGCAGCCGTAGATTTCATACGACTGTGGGGTGCCGGTAATGACCCAGTCCGACGGTTTGCGCGCCTTGGCCATTTCGCCGGCGAGCAGGGCGTCGTCCATCATGAAGGCCACGGCGCGGCCGCTTTCGAGCATGTTGAAGGCTTCACCGTGGTCCTTGGCGGAAATCACGTTCATCTTCATCTGCTTGTCGGCGTTCATCGCCTTGAGGATGCGTTCGGAGGTGGTGCCGGCGGTGGTCACCACGTTTTTGCCAGCCAAGTCCGGGAAGTCTTTGTATGCAGGCTGACCGTCCTTGACCTTGGTCAACAGGCGGGTACCGACTTCGAAGATACCGACCGAGAAGCCGACTTGCTGCTGGCGCTCGACGTTGTTGGTGGTGGAGCCGCACTCGAGGTCGACGGTGCCATTCTGCACCAGTGGGATGCGGGTCTGGGAGGTGACCAGGTTGTACTTGACCTTGATGTCGGTCCCCAGTTGCTTCTTCAGGGCATCGACGACAGCCAGTTGGATGTCATGCGAATAACCCACGGGCTCGGGCTTGCCGGCCAGGTAGGAAAACGGGATGGAGGAGTCGCGGTGGCCCAGGGTGATGGTGCCCGAATCCTTGATCTTCTTCAGGGTGCCGGTTAGCTCCTCGGCCATGGCCGGCGAAGCGATCACAGCGGCCGCAATGGCGGCGCCCAGCAATTGACGAACGATACGCATCAAATTTTCCTCGACGTGTTTGTTTTTTTTATGGAGCCGTTGGCGGACTCTTTCGTTCAACGAATACAGAAAGAAGCGTTTGCACTCGGCTACCAAGTGTAGAGCATGAGTCGTGCCAAGCCCTGATTTCGATCATAACGTCCCGCAGAACCTGGCAATCAATAGTTTAGCGGTGGTCATGTAACAGAATTTGCGTCCGAATCCCCGAATGAATGGGTATGCAGTCGTTCGGTAATCCGAACGAATCGACGGGGCGCAAGCTGCGTACTATTTAATTAACACCGGATGACGGCTTCTTTCAGCTTTCTTGTCTGCTTCTCAAAATAGAGAGGCAGTCCATGAGCGATTTCCCCAGGCACGACCTGCCACCCGACTCGGTAGAGGCACTGATCGCCAGGCAGTTGCCCGATTGGTTCAAGCAGGCGCCAGCCGATGCGCTGAAGGAGCTCAACCTTGCTTTGAGCCGCCAGCAGCAAAGTGTCGACCAGTTGGATCGGTTGTTGAGCGCTATTCCTTGCTTGGCCAAATTTGCCGCTCCGCGCCTCGAAGTGGCCTTGCACAAGGAGCACAACCGCCATATCGATGTGCGCTCGACGCAGCTGTGCACTGTGGAGCGCAGGTTCTATCCGAGCAGTTTCCCTATGCCACCTTCGGTACGGACGGTGCGCACGAACGCGGTGCCGTTGCTGGCTGCAGCGATGCACAATTTCGCTGAGGATGAAATCGTGGCCAGGCCGGTTGTCCGCCGGCAGGTGGAGTCGGCGTCAGGCGCCGTGATGCCCATTTCGTTCGTGTCGTTCGCCAAGCTCTGCCGTAAGTTGGACCTGGGCGGCCACTACCAAGGGTTGTTGCGAGAGCATCTGTTACCCGCTGACGAGGCGGGCGGCACGCCGGGCCATGCTCGGCGTGCTGTCGAGGTTGTGTTTGAAGAGGCGCAGCGCACGGCATTGGATGCGGCGGTGCGCATCGCTTTTTTGAAAGCAGACATCGATGAGCGCAGCTACCTGCAGATGCTGAGGGTTGTCGCGCCCACGCCGATCGTACCAGCCGACACCACAGTGCTTACCTGCAGGCAACTGTTCTTGCTTGGCAAATGCATCCAGGGTGTGGTGGTGGTCGAGTGCCGTGAACATGGCGGTGGCGCCCCTTCGGGGCTGATCGTCTGGATACCGGGCGACGCTGCTCGACCCGTTCGTCAGCATGCTTCCTGGGCCGCGCTCTACCAGGATTTAGGGCTGCGCTTGCGCGAAACACGGTTTGCCAAGTTTTTCATGCGGTTCATTGGCGAGCGCGAGCGTATGGCTTTCAGCGCCGTGCTTGAACGCCTTCAGGCCCAGACCGCGAAAGGAGCCGCACTGGCACTCGACGGTCGTCATTTTCCTTTGGACAAACCGCTGTTCGCTCATCTGCGGGCCCAGCGCATTGACAAGATTTTCGACGATGCCAGGGTGTTGGCGGTGCCTACCGGAGACGAAGATGCCGCCGCTCGCCGCCGGCGGCTCGCCGGCTATGAAAATGCCGGCTTGACTCTGCTAGGCCTGGCCGGATTGTTCGTACCCGTACTGGGCGAGGTGATGTTGGGGATTGCTGCGCTTCAGATTGCCGACGAGGTCTACGAAGGCTATCAGGATTGGCAGCTCGGAGACCGTGAGGCTGCCTTGGGGCATGTGTTTGCGGTCGCGGAAAACCTGGCGGTGGGTGCGGCGGTGGGCGTCGCGGCGGCGCAGGTGCGAGCGTTGGTCCCAGTGATGCTCGATGGCGGGCAATTGAAACTCTGCTCCTCTGACATGGCGGCATACCGGGTGGAGCAACCTCCCGGCTTGTCCATGGCGCAAAGTGAGGGGCACCTGGGGCGTTCTCAAGTGCAGTTTCACGAAGGCACTTATCAGATGGCGCGCTCGCAGGATGGCAAGGACTTGGTAATCCGTCACCCGAAGCGCGAGCAGGCATATCGACCGTTACTCGAACGCAACGGCAGCGGCGGCTGGCGCCATGCGCTGGAGCGGCCTCAGGAATGGACGGGAGAGCTGCAACTTCTACGTCGGCTGGCCGCGGACTTTTTTGACATGACAGCGGAACAGGCGACCGCCGTGCTGGATTGCACGGGCTTTGACGAGGCACAGCTTCGTCAACTGCATGTTGAGCACGCGCCAGCGCCTGCACGGTTGCGGGATGCATTCGATCGCCATCGGCTGCACACCCTGCATCCAGCCATTCAGGCAGATGCATTGGAGTTGCTGGTGGCTGCCGCCCAAGAGGCCGAGGAAGTGGAAGACGCATTGATGCGGCGTTCATTTCCGGGGCTTACCGTTCGCGGCGCGAAAGAGATACGCAAGCAGGTCGACAATCAAGTGCTCGAACGATTGCGTTCTACCGGGCGAGTTCCATTGGCCATGGCTGAGCGTATCCGCTGGTTCCTGCATGACAGCCGGTTGGATCGCGCCTGCGCCGGTTTTCGTCAACGACAGGCGGTCAATGGTGATACTGAAAAGCTGGCCATCGGTTTGGTCCATGAGCTCGCGCCCTGGCCAGAAGCGTTGCGCGTCGAGCTTCGCGTGGGCTCGGCACAGGGCACTTTGCTGGGACAAGCAGGTGCAGAGTCGGCAACAGAGGTGATGTGCATCGTGCGAGAAGAGCAGGCCTATCGCATCCATGACCTGACGGTTGATCCTCGCCCCGTAGCCGCACCTACCGACAGCCTGATGCACGCGCTTCTGTTGTGCATGAGTGACGAGCAGAAAGTCGTCCTCGGCGATCCACTGCTGAACGAACAGCAACTGGTCGAACGGCTGGCGGGGCACGCCCGTATGCACCGCGACCTCGCATCAAGGCTAATAGGCCAGGTGCCTATTTCCGGTGGTGTGCGTCCTCCTGTGCGGTTTGCCGATGGCCGGCTCGGCTACCCACTCAGTGGCCGGGGAGAAAGCCGTGGCCAAGCTGCCAGGCGCGGCATTTCGCAGATCTTTCCAACGCTCGACGACGCGCAACTGCAGCAGTACATGCTCAGCCTGGTTACCGAGCGGGTTGACCCGTGGTCACACTACCAAGCGCTGTTTCAGCAATGGCGTGCCTTGCGTGAGGCCCTGGCGGGTTGGCGAGCCGGGTATGCAAACATGCTGGACCTTCTAAGGCGCAGCCGGGTGAGCAACGCGATCCGGCGTTGCTGGCGCCGCAAGCTTAGACGCCGGGGGGATGGCAGTTATGCGCTGGAAATCAACGGCGAACGCGTGGGTAGCCTGCCTGAGCTGCCTGCGGGTATCAGCTTCGGGCATGTTACTCGCTTGGCGTTGCGTAACATGGATCTAGAGAGCATCGACGCTGACTTTTTACGGCGCTTCCCGCAGTTGAGGCAGCTTGATCTGCGCAATAACCGACTGGTATCGGTACCACCGGGTATAGAGCATTTGACCGAACTTCGCCTGTTGCGTCTGGATAACAACCAGATCGTGATGACCCCGGCGGACAGCCGACGCCTTAATGCGTTGCTCAATCTGGAAAGGATAGAGCTCAATTACAACCCGTTGGGCAATGCTCCGCAGGTAAGGCGGTTATTGAACGTGCGCCAGTTGGGGTTGCGAGCGGCAAATATTGAACAGTTGCCCGCAGGCATTGAGCAGTTGCCTTGGCGCGGTATCGCCGACTTGCGTGACAACCGTATTCGGCAAGTCAATCGCGACCTTGTGGGCCTGCGCGCCCGCTTGCAGCAAATGGCGCTGCACGATAATCCACTGGATGAAGCCAGTGAGGCATTGCTGGAGGAACAACCGGGGCCTTCGAGTGCTGCGCGGCACACGGTTCAACACAACCCTGCCTACCGTCATCATGGGGATCTGCAGGCCGAGCAGGCAGAGTGGCTCGTCGGCGCGACTGGCCCGTTGCGCACAGAGCGCGAGGCGTTGTGGAGCAACCTGCGCAGCGAGGTAGGCTCGAATGACTTCTTCAACTTTTTGCGTGATTTCGCACGCGGTCCGGATTATCGGAAATACCCCGCGTACTACCGGGCGAGGGCCTGGGGCATCATCGAGGCATGCGAGCAGAACAGCGAGTTGCGCGAGTTGTTGTTCGAGCAGGCAGGCGGGCGGGCCACCTGTGAGGACAGGCTGCTGTGGCTGTTCAGCCAGATGGAAACGCGTGTGCTGGTTCATCGACAGACGGCGGGCCTCGCCCAGGGGCAGAGTGAAGCAGCTTTGATGAGGCTTGGGCGTTCGCTGTATCGCTTGCAACAGGTGGACAGGATCGCCGCACGCAAACTGGTGTGGCTCAGGGAGGTGAACGCGAATCATCCGAGAAACCTGGAGCGAATCGATGACATCGAAACCTACCTGGCGTACCGGGTCAGGCTGGCCGGGCTTCTGCAGTTGCCAGCGCAACCGCTGCGTATGCACTATGAGCTGGATGCTTTCGTGACCGTGGAAGACATCAATATCGCCAGGGCTGAAGTGCTGTCTTTGGAGTCCACCGAGCAACTGGCGCAATCGTTGGCTGAACAGGAGTTCTGGCAGCATTACCTGCGGGAGAGATACGTTGAGCGATTCAGAGCCTTGGTAGATGCTCATCGCCAAACGTTGGAAACGTACGAATCACAAGTTGAGACCGGCGCGCTCGATGAGCAGACGTACCTGGACCGGTGCAATGAGTTGAAGCGGCTCCTGGAAACGCAAGAAAGCGCCCTTATCAAGCGTTTGACTGTAGAAGCCTATGCACGTTGGCCTCTGTAGCGCAAAGAGGCCTGACGCAGGGCAGCGCCTTTGGCGAAGCCCTGCGACTACGTGGTATCAGGCAGCCTGGACGCCCTGGCGATCGTTCAGGTATTGCTTCAAGGTTTGCTGCTCTGCTGCTGTGGTGAAAAGGCCCAGCTTGGTACGCCGCCACAGAATATCGTCGGCCGTCAGCGCCCATTCTTCGTTGCGCAGGTAATCCACCTCGCGTGTGAACAAGCCACCGCCGATTGCCTGGCCGAGGTCCACCGGCCCTTGAACACCGTCCAGCAGTTGCCATGCGCGGCTGCCGTATGTGGTAGCCCAACGTTTGGCAATGTCCATGGGTAACCAGTGATGGCGTGCCAGCAACGCATCGACCAGCGCCTGTGCGTCGGTCATGTTCTCGCCGCCCGGTAGCGGGCTTTCAGCCGTCCAGCTGCCGCGCATCTCGGTGAAGAATGGCTTGAGCTCGCCCATTGCCGATTCTGCCAGCTTGCGATAGGTGGTGAGCTTGCCACCGAATACCGACAGTAACGGTGCCTGGCCATCGCCTGCGGACAGCGCAAGGGTGTAGTCGCGGGTCACGGCCGAAGGGTTGTCCGATTCGTCGTTGCACAGCGGGCGAACGCCGGAGTAAGTGTGCAGGATATCGGCACGGTTGATCTGATGGTTGAAATGCTGGTTCACCACCTTGAGCAGGTAATCCGTTTCTCCCTCGGTGATTTTCACTTGAGCAGGGTCGCCACTGTATTCGCGGTCGGTGGTGCCGATCAGGGTGAAACGTTCCAGATAGGGGATGCAAAAAACAATGCGCTGGTCTTCGTTCTGCAGGATGTAGGCATGTTCGCCCTCGTACAGGCGCGGAACGATGATGTGGCTGCCCTGGATCAGGCGAATGCCATAAGGCGCATCGAGCTTGAGGTCGTCCTTGATGAAGCTGGCGACCCATGGGCCGGCGGCGTTGACCAGGGCGCGGGCGCGAAGGGTCTGCAGGCTGCCGTCGGCGTGCTGCAGTTCAACCTGCCACAGGCCATCGACGCGCTCGGCGCGCAGGCAGCGGGTGCGCGTGTGGATGTGCGCACCGTGCTCACGGGCGGCCATGGCATTGAGCACCACCAGGCGGGCGTCATCCACGGCACAGTCGGCGTATTCGAAACCGCGGCTGATCGCTGGCTTGAGCGGGTATCCCGGGCCAAAGCGCAGGCTGCGCGAAGCGCCCAGGCGCTTGCGCTTGCCCAGGTGGTCATACAGGAACAGGCCAGCACGAATCATCCACGCAGGGCGCAGGTGCGGGCGATGTGGCAACACGAAGCGCATCGGCTTGACGATGTGCGGTGCCTTGGCCAGCAGTACTTCACGCTCGGCCAGTGCTTCGCGCACCAGGCGAAACTCGTAGTGTTCCAGGTAGCGCAGGCCACCGTGGATCAACTTGCTGCTGGCCGACGAGGTGTGCTGGGCCAGGTCGTCCTTTTCGCAGAGGAACACCTTGAGGCCGCGCCCAGCGGCGTCGGCAGCGATGCCCACGCCATTGATACCACCACCGATCACAGCGAGGTCATAGCAGTCGGCGAGTGGGGGCTGGGACGAAACGGGCTGGGACACGGGCAAGGCCTCCTGAGGCTGTTCACATCGAATATGAACATTTATGTTCGTTTACGAAAATACTAACGCAACAGAAAGCCCGTCGCCAGTCAGTCTCTATAGAAAAAACTGATCAGATGACAATAAAGTGAACATTTACGAAAATTGCGGGCCGCTTGGCAGCCCGCTTCGGCTCAAACCACTTCGAGGCGGATCTTGTACTGGTTGAGCAACTGAGTGAGGGCGGGGGTTGGCGCCTGGTCGGTCACCAGGCAATCGACCAGGCTGATCGAACCCAGGCGCACCATGGCGTTGCGCCCGAACTTGCTGGAGTCGGCGGCAAGGATCACTTGCCTGGCATTGGCGATGATCGCCTGGGATACCCGCACTTCCTGATAGTCGAAATCGAGTAGGCTGCCATCTTCGTCGATGCCACTGATGCCCACCAGGGCGAAGTCGACCTTGAACTGGTTGATGAAGTCGACGCTGGCCTGGCCAACCACGCCACCATCACGGCGCACCGTGCCACCCGCCACCAGCACTTCGAAATCGTCCTTGGCGGCCAGAATTGCAGCCACATGCAGGTTGTTGGTGATGACTTTCAGGTGGTTGTGGTTGAGCAGTGCCCGGGCAATCGATTCGGTGGTGGTACCGATGTTGATGAACAGCGAGGCGTGGTCGGGAATCTGCCGAGCCACGGCATCGGCTATGCGCTGCTTTTCGTCGCGCATCTGGTCGGCACGCATGGCGTAGGCAGTGTTCTCGATGCTCGAGTCGTAGGCCGCGCCACCGTGGTAGCGACGTAGCAGATTGAGCTCGGCCAGCTGGTTGATATCACGGCGAATGGTTTGCGGTGTCACGACGAACAGCTGCGCCATTTCTTCGATACTGACGTAACCGCGATCGCGCACCAGTTCGAGGATTTGTTGTTGGCGAGGGGGCAGATTCATGGGCGGTCCTTTGGGGCAGCCGGACAAATTCTGCAATAATGCCGTAGGAAGGGGATGACGGCCAGTAGACGATTGGGGCCGCGTGGCGGCCCCAACAAGCGTTATGCCTCGTGGTCTTCCCAGTCACGGGTTCGCTCGACCGCCTTCTTCCAGCCGGCATACAGCTTCTCTTTCTGCGTTTCGTCCAGCTGCGGGCTGAACTCGCGCTCGATGATCGCCTTGTCGCGCAGCTCGTCCAGGCCGCTCCAGAAGCCACAGGCCAGGCCCGCCAGGTAGGCGGCGCCCAGCGCCGTGGTTTCGCGCATCTGTGGCCGTTCCACGCAGGTGCCGAGGATGTCTGCCTGGAACTGCATGAGGAAGTTGTTGGCCACCGCACCGCCGTCCACGCGCAGCTCGGACAGGTGCTGGCCGCAGTCCTGCTGCATGGCGTCGAGCACGTCGCGGGTCTGGTAGGCGATCGATTCCAGCGCGGCGCGGATGATGTGGTCCACCTTCACGCCGCGAGTCAGGCCGAACAGTGCACCACGGGCATACGGGTCCCAGTACGGGGCACCCAGGCCGGTGAAGGCTGGCACCAGGTAGACGCCGTTGCTGTCCTTGACCTTGCTGGCGAAGTACTCGGTATCCAAGGCGTCGTTGACGATCTTCAGTTCGTCACGCAGCCATTGCACGGTGGAACCACCGTTGAATACCGCGCCTTCCAGCGCATAGGCCACTTCACCGCGTGGGCCGCAGGCAATGGTGGTGAGCAGGCCATGGGACGACTTCACCGCCTGGTCGCCGGTGTTCATCAGCAGGAAGCAGCCGGTGCCGTAGGTATTCTTGGCCTGGCCTGGCTCCACGCACATCTGGCCGAACAGTGCCGACTGCTGGTCTCCGGCGATACCGGCGATGGCGATGCCGCTCTTGGTGTGGCCGTACACTTCCGAGGACGGGCGCACCTCGGGCAGCATCTGCCGCGGGATGCCCAGGATTTCCAGCAGTTTGTCGTCCCACTGCAGGCTGTGGATGTTGAACATCAGCGTGCGCGAGGCGTTGGTGTAGTCGGTGACGTGCACCTTGCCACCCGAAAACTTCCAGATCAGCCAGGTGTCGATGGTGCCGAACAACAGTTCGCCACGCTCGGCGCGTTCACGGGCGCCTTCGACATTGTCGAGGATCCACTTCAGCTTGGTACCGGAGAAGTACGGGTCGGTGACCAGGCCGGTGGTTTCACGAATGTACGCTTCATGGCCGTCACGCTTGAGCTGGGCACAGATCTCGGTGCTGCGGCGGCACTGCCAGACAATAGCGTTGTACACCGGGCGCCCGGTTTCCTTGTCCCATACCACGGTGGTTTCGCGCTGGTTGGTAATGCCCAGCGCGGCGACCTGGGCGTGGCTGATACCAGCCTGGGCCAAGGCCTCGACCATGGTCGCGCTCTGTGTGGCGAAGATCTCCATCGGGTCGTGCTCGACCCAGCCCGCCTGCGGGTAGTGCTGGGCGAACTCGCGCTGGGAGGTGCCCACCACGTTGGCATCACGGTCGAAGATAATCGCCCGCGAACTGGTGGTGCCCTGGTCCAGGGCGATGATGTAGTGCTTGTCCTGGGTGTCTGTCATGGTCGTAGGCCTTGCAAAAAAAGGGTTCAGGGCTGGGCGTGATGCCGGCATCAATTGACTTGAGTATCGCCCTGGCGATTGTCATTTGTCTCAGGGTTCGCGGCAGGCGACATTGGCAAGTTGCGGGCAATCAGGCCGCGATACGTCGCGGCACCCAGGCAGGCGCCAAGGATCGGTGCGAACACCGGAACCAGGAAATACGGAATGTCCCGTCCGCCAGTGAAGGCGATTTCGCCCCAACCGGCCAGGAAGGTCATGAGTTTTGGCCCGAAATCGCGGGCCGGGTTCATCGCGAAGCCGGTCAATGGGCCCATGGCGCTCCCGATCACCGCAATCAACAGGCCGATCAGCAGCGGCGCCATGGCTCCGCGCGGCAGGCCGTTGTTGTCGTCGGTCAGGGCCATGATCACGGCCATCAAAATGGCCGTGATCACCACTTCGACCGCAAATGCCTGGCCGGTGGACAGGGACGGGTGCGGGTAGGTGGAAAACACCGAGGCCAGCTCCAAGCTGGCTTCACTGCCGCGCAGCATGGCGTGGGCTTGTTCGAAATCGAAGAACAGGTTGCTGTACAGCGTGTATACCAGCGCCGCGCCACAGAAGGCGCCGCACACCTGAGCCAGCATGTAGAAGGGCAGCTTGCGCTTGTCGAACCCGGCGAACAGGGTGAGGGCGATGCTCACCGCCGGGTTCAGGTGCGCACCTGAAATACCGGCACTGAAGTAGATGGCCATGCTCACGCCTACGCCCCAGATGATGCTGATTTCCCACAGCCCGAAGCTGGCGCCCGCGACCTTGAGCGCGGCGACGCAGCCGGTGCCAAAGAAGATGAGCAGGGCAGTGCCCAGGAACTCGGCCAGGCATTGGCTGGACAACGTGGGTTGGCGTAGAGCAGTCGTCATGTATGACCTCGTTTTTTTTGTTGTGAGGCGCGTGGCGCTCGACAGCAAAACCCGGTGTCTATCCCCATTGACCCCGGGCAGATGTAGGAATGCACCTTAAAAGTGCAGTGTTTATTCAGAAACGAAAAAATATAGACAAGAAACGCTGATGTCAAAGGTCGAAAGTGAACGACCAGTCACGATATGGTCGCTAAAATCCGCTTCGAATCCCCGTAGTAGAGGCGCGCGATTGTGGTGCGCTGGCTGGGATGTGGGATTTGTCCTAAAGTAGCCGCCGAGCCGTCCCAGACCGGAGCCCTTGCATGACCCCCGCCCTAGACCTGTTGAAGAAGCACCGCGCCGAGCACCGTGTGCACAGTTATGAACATGACCCCAAGTCGGCGTCGTATGGCCTGGAGGCGGCGGAAAAGCTCGGGCTCGACCCGCAACAGGTGTTCAAGACCTTGCTGGCTAGCAGCGAGAAAGGGGAGTTGCTGGTAGCGGTTGTGCCTGTGGTAGGTACCTTGGACCTCAAGGCCTTGGCCCATGCTGCCGGGGTGAAGAAGTGCGAGATGGCGGACCCTGCGGCGGCGCAACGGGCCACGGGTTACCTGGTAGGCGGTATCAGCCCGCTGGGGCAGAAGAAACGGCTGCGTACGTTCATTGACGAATCAGCGCAGAACTTCGCAACCATCCATGTCAGTGCTGGACGGCGTGGGTTGGAAGTGGAGTTGGCGGCGGCGGTGCTGGCCGAGCATACCCAGGGCAAATTTGCCGGCATCGGTCGGGGCTGAGATTTCTGGGCCGCAAGGCGGCCCCGAGATTTCGAATCAGGTCGCCGAACTGTACCGACGAACGCCATTCTCTTGCCGCGGCAATTGCGCCGCCACACTGCCCGGCACCGGGAACAGCACCAGGTGATCGGCCTTCACCGCAATCCCCACATTTTCGCCGACCTGATGGTCGTTATGGCTAGGGAAGATAGCCTCCAGCTGGCTGCCGGTAGGCAGTTGCAGGCGGTACAGGGTCGATGCCCCCAGGAAGCTCTTGCCGACGATGTTCGCCTGCAGTGAACTGCCGGGTGCATGCACGATATCGTCGGGCCGCAGCAGCACATCCACCGAGCTGCCTGGTGCCATGATGTAGGCACGGTTGCCGCGCAGTTCACCCAGCTCGGTATTGACGGCCTCATGGCTGCTCATCTGCCCACGGATGAAGTACCCCTGCCCAATGAAGCTGGCCACGAACGGCGTTTGCGGTTCGTGGTAAAGGTTGTAGGGCGTGTCCCACTGTTCCAGGCGGCCCTCCTTGAACACGCCAACCTGGTCGCTGACGGCAAAGGCTTCTTCCTGGTCATGGGTAACCAGGATGGCGCTGGTACCGCGGCTTTTGAGAATGTCGCGAACCTCATGGCTCAGGCGCCGGCGCAATTCCACGTCGAGGTTGGAGAACGGCTCGTCCAGCAACAACAACTGGGGTTCAGGCGCCAGCGCACGGGCCAGGGCGACCCGCTGCTGCTGGCCACCAGACAGCTCATGCGGGTAACGCCCGCCCAGGCCGCCCAGCTTGACCAGTTCCAGCATCTCTTCGATGACGGCGGCTTGGCGTGGGTGCTTGGCGATGCCGAAGGCAATGTTCTGCGCCACGGTCAGGTGCGGGAACAGCGCATAGTCCTGAAACACCATGCCGATGCGACGCTTTTCCGGGGCCAGGGTGAAGCCTGCACGGGATATGACTTCGCCGGCCAGCTGGATCTCGCCGTCGTGCACCGGTTCGAAACCGGCAATCGCGCGCAGCGTGGTGGTTTTCCCGCAACCGGACGAACCGAGCAGGCAACCAATGTCGCCTGCGTTCAGGTGCAGGTTGAGATTCTGGACGATGCGCTGATCGCCATAACCGCAGGCGAGGTTGCGCAGGTTGAGCAGTAGGGGTTGACTCATGCGTGGTGGTAAGCCGGTTCTACAAGGAATTCGAGAAGCGCCTTCTGTGCATGCAGGCGGTTTTCAGCCTCGTCCCAGGCGACCGACCGTGGGTCGTCGAGCAGGTCCTGGCTGATTTCCTCGCCACGGTGGGCGGGTAGGCAGTGCATGAAGAGGACATCGGGTGCCGCCAGGTCGAGCAGTTCGCGAGTGACCTGGTAAGGCGCGAAATGCGCCAGGCGCCGTGCAGTTTCCTCCTCCTGACCCATGGAAGTCCAGACATCGGTGACCACAAGGTGTGCATCGCGCACGGCTTGCTTGACATCACGGATGATCTGCACGCGGTCACCGCCCAGCGCCATGAAGCGTTGATCCGGCTCGTAGCCTTCGGGGCAGGCGATGCGCAGCTGGAAATCGAACTGCCTGGCGGCTTCGATATAGGAGTTGCACATGTTGAAGCCATCGCCGATCCAGGTCACGGTCTTGCCCTGGATCGAGCCGCGGTGCTCGAGGAAGGTCTGCATGTCGGCCAGCAACTGGCACGGGTGCGACTCGTCGGACAGGCCATTGATCACCGGCACGCGCGATTTGGCAGCGAACTCGGTCAGCGTGCTGTGGGCGTGGGTACGGATCATCACCACGTCAAGCATGCTCGACAGCACGATGGCACTGTCGCCGATCGGCTCGCCACGGCCCAGCTGGGTGTCGCGCGGGGACAGGAAGATGGCCTGACCGCCAAGCTGGATCATTCCGGCTTCGAACGACACGCGGGTGCGGGTGGAGGACTTCTCGAAGATCATGCCCAGTACGCGGTTCTTCAGCGGCTCGAACAACACGCCTCGTTTGCGCAAGTCCTTCAGCTCGATGCCGCGGCGGATCACCCCGAGCAATTCGTCGGTGGTGAAGTCCAGCAGGGAGAGAAAGTGCCTAGCGCTCATGATTGACTACCTTATCTGCAACGGTATGCAGGTCGACCGTATGGTTTTTTTTGACAACGGGAGTGACCTGCGGCGTAAGCCGCACGGGGCGGACGAAATAGGGAAAGGCGCAATACTATAAGTAAATGTCGCCTGAAGCCAAGGGGGGAAACAGTGGCCTGATTGCAAAGGGTGTTGCAAAGGGTGTCTTTACCCGTTGGCCCGTGCTGTTTTTTATTTGCTACACCAAGGTTGTACACGGCTTGCTGGCAATTTGGCAAATGGCTGTCGCAAATCGTGCGCCTGATGTCGGTGGATTCACGCGGCGAAGCGCACTGGCTGTGGGCTGGGGGTGAGCGCATAGTCACTGCTGGACAACAACAAGGCAGAGGCGGCCATGACCAAGACCCTGCATCACCGTGCCTGTCACCTGTGCGAAGCGATCTGCGGATTGAACATCGAAGTCAGTCACGAAGACGATGGGCGGGCGTTGATCAGCTCCATCAAGGGCGACCCGCTGGACCCGTTCAGCCGTGGCCATGTCTGCCCCAAGGCTGTGGCGTTGCAGGACATTCAGAATGATCCGGATCGCCTGCGCCAGCCACACAAGCGAGTAGGCGAGCATTGGCAGCCGATTGGCTGGGACGAAGCGTTCGCACTGGCTGCCGAGAAATTGTGGGCGGTTCAGCAAGCCCATGGGCGCAATGCCGTGGCGGTCTACCAGGGCAACCCGAGCGTGCACAACTACGGCTTGATGACCCACAGCAACTACTTCTTGGGCCTTCTCAAGACCCGCAACCGTTTCTCAGCCACGTCAGTGGACCAGTTGCCGCAACACCTGGTCAGCCACCTGATGTATGGCCATGGTCTGCTGCTGCCGATCCCGGACATCGACCATACCGACTTCATGCTGATTCTTGGCGGCAACCCGCTGGCCTCCAATGGCAGCATCATGACCGTGCCGGACGTGGAAAAGCGTCTGAAGGCCCTGCGGGCGCGTGGTGGGCGGCTGGTGGTGATTGACCCACGGCGTAGCGAAACGGCGGCAATGGCTGACACTCATCTGTTCATTCGCCCCGGTGGCGATGCAGCCCTGTTGTGCGGCTTGCTGAACACCCTGTTCGAAGAAGGCCTGGCGCGGGGCTCGCACTTACCGGTCAGCGGCCTGCAGCAGGTGCGCGAGGCCATTGCGCCGTTCAGTGCCGAGGCCGTGAGCGCCCACTGTGGTATTGCCGCAGCCGACATACGCCAGCTGGCAGGCGACCTCGCCGCTGCCGGGCGGGCAGTGTGCTACGGCCGCATGGGCGTCTCGACCCAAGCCTTCGGCACGCTCTGCCACTGGCTGGTGCAACTGATCAACCTGGTGACCGGCAACCTCGACCGCACAGGCGGCGCGTTGTGTACGGAGCCTGCCGTCGACCTGGTGGCGACCACCTCGGGTGGTCATTTCAATGCCTGGCAGAGCCGTGTGTCGGGCTTGCCCGAGTACGGCGGTGAATTGCCCGTGGCAGCCTTGGCCGAGGAAATACGCACGCCTGGCGAAGGGCAGGTGCGCGCATTAGTGACAGTTGCCGGTAACCCCGTGTTGTCGACGCCTAACGGCCGCCAGCTGGATGCGGCACTGGATGGCCTGGAGTTCATGCTCAGCATCGATCTCTACATCAATGAGACCACCCGCCATGCCGATCTGATCCTGCCCTCCACCTCGGCGCTGGAAAACGACCATTACGACAGCACCTTCAACCTGCTGGCCGTGCGCAACGTCACCCGCTTCAACCGGGCGATCCTACCCAAGCCGGAGGGGGCGCTGCATGATTGGGAGATCTTCGTCGGCCTGGCGCAGGCGTTTGCCAAGCGTGCCGAACTGGAGTTGAAACCCACCTGGGCGCCTGCGCAGATGATCGATCTGGCCCTACGCAAAGGGCGCTATGGTGAAGCAACGCCTTGGCAGCTCTCTCTGGAAACACTGGGCAACCATCCGCATGGGCTTGACCTTGGGCCGTTGCGCAGCAACCTTGCTGTACGCCTGGCGACTGCCAGCAAAACTGTCGAAGCGGCGCCCCAGGTGTTGCTGGATGACTTGCTCCGCCTGGCGCAAATGACGCCACCTGTGCCGGGCGAACTGCTGCTGATCGGGCGTCGCCATGTGCGCAGCAACAACTCGTGGATGCACAACTTCCATCGCCTGGTGAAGGGCAAGCCACGCCATCAGTTGTTGATGCACCCGCAAGACCTGCAGCAGCGCCAGCTGCAGGACGGCCAGCGGGTGCGTATCCGCTCGCGAACGGGTGAACTTGAAGTGGAGGTGCAGGCCTGCGAGGACATGATGCCCGGGGTCGTCAGCTTGCCCCATGGCTATGGCCATGGCCGTCAGGGCGTGCACATGCAGATCGCCCAGGCGCAACCGGGCGTGAGTGCCAATGACCTGACCGACGAGCGCTTTCGCGATCAGGTTTCCGGCAACGCTGCCCTCAATGGCGTGCCCGTGCAAGTAGAGGCCGCGTAAGCAACGGCAAGGCCGAGCACGCTGCTCGGCTTTCCGATACAATGCGTCACCGTGCCGACGACCGCGTCGGAAAGTTCAGCTGAGGTGCTAGATGGATATCATCGATACGATCAAAGAGCAGATTGCCAACAACACCATTCTGCTTTACATGAAAGGCTCGCCGAATGCCCCGCAGTGCGGGTTCTCGGCCAAGGCATCGCAGGCTGTGATGGGTTGTGGCGAAAAGTTCGCCTACGTCGACATCCTGCAGAACCCGGAAATCCGCGCCAACCTGCCAAAATACGCTAACTGGCCGACGTTCCCGCAGCTGTGGGTAGCCGGCGAGCTGGTTGGCGGTAGCGACATCATGCTGGAAATGTTCGAAAAGGGTGAGCTGCAAACCCTGATCAAGGAAGCGGCTGCCAAGGCCAAGGCTGCTGAAGCCTGATCTTCCGGCAAGCATAAAAAAACCCGCTGATCGCGGGTTTTTTTATGCGGCGAATAATTACTCTTCGCCCATCTGCGACTGCAGGTAGTTTTCGATACTGATCTTGTCGATCAACCCCAGCTGGGTTTCCAGCCAGTCGATGTGTTCTTCCTCGGACTCGAGGATGTCTTCGAGCATGTCACGCGAGCCGAAGTCACCGGCGGTTTCGCAATGAGCGATGGCTGCTTTCAGGTCGGCCAGGCCTTTCTTCTCCAGCTTCAGGTCGCACTCGAGCATTTCCTTGGTGTGCTCGCCGATCATCAGCTTGCCCAGGTCCTGAACGTTCGGGATGCCTTCGAGGAACAGAATACGCTTGATCAGTTTGTCAGCGTGCTTCATCTCGTCGATGGATTCCTTGTACTCGTGCTTGCCGAGTTTGTTCAGGCCCCAATCTTCGTACATGCGTGCGTGCAGGAAGTACTGGTTGATCGCGACCAGCTCGTTTCCGAGGATCTTATTGAGATGCTGGATGACGCTTACGTCGCCTTTCATTTCGGGTTCCTGCCCTGTAGAAGTGTGCCAATACACTGAAGTTTGAGCCCGATACTTAGGAGTGTCAAACCTAAGTTGTTGAATAATAAGTGAAAATTAATAGGAATAAGAATGTTTGTGAACCGCGTTGGAACGCTAACTTATTGAATTTCGGGCATAAAAAAACCGGACACAGGGTCCGGTTCTTCAAATTCTGGGCGTTCAGGCCGCGGTAAATTCTACAGGGTAGGGCAGGGATGCCTGGCTGACCTGAAGCTCGGTCAGGGTCTCGCGGACCACCTGTTTGGCCAGGCAGGCGCATTTGCCACACTGGCTGGCGACATTGGTCGCGGCTCGCACTTCCTTGTAACTGCAGCATCCTTCATAGATCGCATCGCGGATCTGTCCGTCGGTAACGCCGACACAAAGACACACATACATAAGGGCTGACCATCGCGGGTTGAGTCGATGGGTGGAGCTTAATGTTAATGAGAATGCTTGTCAAAGGACTTTCTGGAAGGGCCGTGCTTGAGCGACCGGCGGTTGCTTTGTCGATGGAGTCGGCCTGTCATCAGAAGCCGTGTATGATGGTCGGCCTTTGTTTGGATGTCGGGCAGGCCCGTCTGGCCCGGCAAACGGTTTTTCACCCTCATCAGGAGATTACAATGAGCGTACTCGTTGGTAAGAAAGCCCCCGATTTCACCGTTCCGGCCGTGCTGGGCAATGGCGAGATCGTCGACAGCTTCAACCTGGCCTCGGCCATCAAGGGCAAGTACGGCCTGGTGTTCTTCTACCCGCTGGACTTCACCTTCGTCTGCCCGTCCGAGCTGATCGCTCTGGACAACCGTATCCCAGACTTCCAGGCGCGCAATGTGGAAGTGATCGGCGTTTCGATCGACTCGCACTTCACTCACAACGCCTGGCGTAACACCCCGGTCAACAACGGCGGCATCGGTCAGGTCAAATACACCCTGGCTGCCGACATGACCCACGAAATCTGCAAAGCCTACGACGTTGAGTCCGAAGGCGGTGTGGCCTTCCGTGGCGCCTTCCTGATCGACACCAACGGTGTTGTCCGCTCGCAGATCATCAACGACCTGCCACTGGGCCGTAACATGGACGAGCTGCTGCGTCTGGTCGACGCTCTGCAATTCCACGAAGAGCACGGCGAAGTTTGCCCTGCCAACTGGAAAAAAGGCGACAAAGGCATGAACGCTTCGCCAGAAGGCGTTGCTGCCTACCTGAGCGAGAACGCTGGCAAGCTGTAATTGCCACTCGCATAAAAAAACCGGCCTTCGTGGCCGGTTTTTTTATGCCTGGACTTCAAGGCTTCCAGTGCCTGTCCTGGCTCTTTGCCGCTCCTACAGGAGTGTGCATTCCCCTGTAGGAGCGGCCTTGTGTCGCGAAAGGGCCGCAAAGCGGCCCCTGGATTTCAGATCAATCGTTGAAATCACGCCAGCCGCCCATTTCCTTCCAGCGGTTGACGATGCCGCAGAACAGCTCGGCCGTCTTCTCGGTGTCGTAACGCGCCGAGTGCGCTTCACGCCCGTCGAAGTCGATGTCGGCGCTCTGGCAAGCCCGCGCCAGTACCGTCTGGCCATACGCCAAGCCTGCCAGTGTGGCGGTGTCAAAGCTGGAGAACGGGTGGAATGGGTTACGCTTCAGGTCATTGCGCGCCACTGCCGCATTGAGGAAGCCGAGGTCGAAACTGCTGTTGTGGCCAACCAGAATCGCCCGTTTGCAGCCATTGGCCTTGAGCGCCTTGCGCACGCCACGGAAGATGTCGGTCAGCGCGCTTTCTTCGCTGACCGCCATGCGCAGTGGGTGGTCCAGCTTGATGCCGGTGAATTCCAGCGCGGCCGCCTCGATATTGGCGCCCTCGAACGGTTCCACCCGATGGAAATAGGTGTGCTCGGGGAACAGGAAACCCTTCTCGTCCATGCCGATGGTGACGGCGGCAATTTCCAGCAGAGCGTCGGTAGCGCTGTTGAAACCACCCGTTTCAACGTCCACCACTACTGGCAAGTAGCCACGGAAGCGCTCGGCCATCGGGTGACGCGAGCCACTGCTGCCTTGGGCGTCCAGGTCGTCTTCGTAGAGGTCTTCGCTCACGCGTTTTCCTCCAGCAGGCGCCAGCGCAGTTTTTCACCGGCGCGCAGCGGGACTACGGTTTGCTCGCCAAAAGGCAGGCTGTCTGGGGCTGTCCATTCTTCGCGGACCAGCGTAATGGTGTCGGTGTTTGCCGGCAGGCCGTAGAAGGCCGGACCGTGCAGGCTGGCGAAGCCTTCCAGCTTGTCCAGTGCCTTACGTTGCTCGAACGCTTCGGCGTACATCTCGATGGCCGCATAGGCGGTGTAGCAACCGGCACACCCGCAGGCGGCTTCCTTGGCATGACGGGCGTGAGGTGCCGAGTCGGTGCCGAGGAAGAACTTCGGGTTACCGCTGGTAGCCGCGTCCAGCAACGCCACCTGGTGGGTGTTGCGCTTGAGAATCGGCAGGCAGTAGAAGTGCGGGCGAATGCCGCCGACCAGCATGTGGTTGCGGTTGTAAAGCAGGTGCTGGGCGGTGATGGTCGCACCAACGTTGGCCGGGGCCTCGGTGACGAACTGCGCGGCATCGCTGGTGGTAATGTGTTCGAAAACCACTTTCAGCGTTGGGAAACGCTCGACCACACGGCGCATATGCTCATCGATGAAGCGCTTTTCGCGGTCGAACACGTCGATCTCGCTGCGGGTCACTTCGCCGTGCACCAGCAGTGGCATGCCGACTTCCGCCAGCGCCTCGATGGCGGGGAAGATGTTGTCGATGCTGGTCACGCCTGAATCGGAATTGGTGGTGGCGCCGGCCGGGTACAGTTTGGCCGCGTACACGATGCCGCTGGCCTTGGCCGCACGCACGTCCTCAGGGCTGGTGCGGTCGGTGAGGTACAGCACCATCAGTGGCTCGAAGCGGCTGCCAGCCGGGCGGGCGGCCAGGATGCGCTCACGGTAGGCGCCAGCCTCGGCGGCATTGCGCACCGGCGGAACCAGGTTGGGCATGATGATGGCACGGGCGAAGGTACGCGCCACATCGCCAACGGTGTGGGGCAGGACGGCACCATCGCGCAGATGGATGTGCCAGTCGTCGGGGCGCAGGAGGGTCAGGCGATCGGACATTGGGGATTCCAGGCGGGTCGAACTCAAGCCCCAATCGTACCGGAAAACCCTGGGGCGAGCACGGCTATCAAGTTTTCCGGGCGGCGTCCGATAGCCTGCAGGTAAGCCGTCAGAATTTGTGGAGCCGCCCGTGCGCCAGCGTTACCTAGCCCTGTTGACCCTGTTCGCCAGCCTGCCGGCCGGCGCACTGACTTTCCAGACGCGCATGGAGAACATCGCCTGGAAGGTCGAGGGTGATCAGTTCGAATGCCGCCTGATCCAGCCGATCGAAGGTTTCGGCAGCGGAGAGTTCGTGCGCCGGGCAGGTGAGCAGCCAGTGTTCCAGCTGCGTTCGGACAGCAACGTACTGGGGGCAGGTACCGCCAGCCTGCTGGCGGCGGCGGCGCCATGGCAGCCTGGACGTGGTGATATCAACCTGGGCAGTGTGCGCATGGCCCGTACCGGTGTGCTGTTCAGTTCGTCCCAGGGCCAGGCCAGCCGCCTGATAAACGGTCTTCTCGACGGGCGCAGCACAGTGGTGCGCAATTACGCCGGTGAGGCCGGCAGGCCAATGGAGGTGCGCGTGCTGCCGGTCAGCTTCGCCAAGGCCTACAGCGACTACCAAGCCTGTGCCGGCAAGTTGCTGCCGATGAACTTCGACCAGGTTCGCCAGACCCAGGTAGGCTTCCCGGGGGGCGGCACCGAGCTGGATGCGTCGGCGCGTGCACGGCTGGATGTGATCCTGGATTACATGAAAGCCGACCCGACGGTGAACCACATCGAGCTTGACGGCCACTCTGACAACAGTGGCAACCGGCTGACAAACCGTGACCTGTCACGCCGGCGCGCGCTCGCGGTGGCCGATTACTTCAAAGCCCATGGCGTGGCGGAAGAACAGATCATCGTGCGCTTCCATGGTGAGCAATACCCATTGGTGAAGAACAACAGTGCTGCCAACCGGGCGCGTAATCGACGGGTGAATATCGAGCTGGATCGGGTTACGGTAGTTGTGAAACCGGTGGAGAAACCTGCCGAAAAAGCCCCTGAACCAACTGCATTAGCGCCAGCTGCCAAGTAATCTGCGCGCCTGTCGGGAATTGATCGCTGCTACAGGCGCCGTCGCCCTTGCGAAAGTTCCTGTCGCTTTGTCGTCAGAAGCTGTCGCCCCACTGTAAATTTGTGCGCAAGGCCGTTAGAATCGATGCCTTTCCGTACAACCCCGTGGAGTGATGGCATGGCGGACGTAAAAAAGGTCGTACTGGCGTATTCCGGCGGCCTTGATACTTCGGTGATTCTCAAGTGGCTGCAGGATACCTATAACTGCGAAGTGGTGACCTTCACCGCTGACCTGGGTCAGGGCGAAGAGGTCGAGCCGGCCCGTGCCAAGGCCCAGGCAATGGGCGTTAAAGAGATCTACATCGACGATCTGCGCGAAGAGTTCGTGCGTGATTTCGTATTCCCGATGTTCCGCGCCAACACCGTCTACGAAGGCGAGTACCTGCTGGGTACTTCCATCGCCCGTCCGCTGATCGCCAAGCGCTTGATCGAAATCGCCAATGCAACCGGTGCTGACGCCATTTCCCATGGCGCCACCGGCAAAGGCAACGACCAGGTACGTTTCGAGCTGGGTGCCTATGCGCTGAAGCCAGGCGTCAAGGTCATCGCTCCATGGCGCGAGTGGGACCTGCTGTCCCGCGAGAAACTGATGGACTACGCCGAAAAGCACGGCATCCCGATCGAGCGTCACGGCAAGAAGAAGTCGCCGTACTCGATGGACGCCAACCTGTTGCACATCTCCTACGAAGGCGGTGTCCTGGAAGATACCTGGACCGAGCACGAAGAAGAGATGTGGCGCTGGAGCGTCTCGCCCGAAAACGCCCCAGACCAGGCTACCTACATCGAGCTGACCTACCGCAACGGTGACATCGTTGCCATCGACGGCGTCGAGAAATCCCCGGCCACCGTGCTGGCCGACCTGAACCGTATTGGTGGTGCCAACGGCATCGGCCGTCTGGACATCGTCGAGAACCGTTACGTCGGCATGAAGTCGCGTGGCTGCTACGAAACCCCTGGCGGCACCATCATGCTCAAGGCCCACCGTGCCATCGAGTCGATCACGCTGGACCGCGAAGTTGCTCACCTGAAAGATGAGCTGATGCCGAAATACGCCAGCCTGATTTACACCGGCTACTGGTGGAGCCCGGAGCGTCTGATGCTGCAGCAGATGATCGACGCTTCGCAGGTCAACGTGAATGGCGTTGTGCGCCTGAAACTGTACAAGGGCAATGTCACCGTGGTTGGCCGCAAGTCGGACGATTCGCTGTTCGATGCCAACATCGCCACCTTCGAAGAAGATGGCGGCGCCTACAACCAGGCGGACGCTGCCGGCTTCATCAAGCTCAACGCGCTGCGTATGCGCATTGCTGCCAACAAGGGCCGTTCGCTGCTCTGATTGCTGGCTTGTGCAATAAAAACCCCGGCTCAGGCTGGGGTTTTTTTATGCGCGAAGAATATTCAAGGCATTGAGCTGGAGTGGTTCGCAACATCGTCCTCAAGTGCACTGATCGACAGTTGCGCACACTGGCGTTTTTCCAGGTTGTAAAAGCGCCAGGTTCGCGTTGGCACGGGCGGTTGGGCAAGTGCATGCAAGAGTTGTTGCTCCATCAAACGATAGGCGTCCGGGCCGGAGAACATGAATGTGACCGGTTCGCCCTGAACCACTTCATGTTTATCATCGGCCATGGCGGGTGTGGCCACACTGTTCGGCGCTGGCGTATTGTCGTGTGTGGATCTGTTGGGTGAAGGGCTGTAGAACGACTTGTAATTGAAGTTGAGCGTCAGAAAAAACAGTGCCGTCAGAAAGAATGGAAAGCCTACCAGGAACCAGGTGTAGAGCTTCTGGCTGGATTCGCTAAGAAACGGCAATGTGGCAAGTGCGGAGGCTTCGATAATCCCCGCGAAGATGGCAATGATCGTCAGCGGGGCGACAGGTTGAGCTTGGGGCATGTGGGCCGTCTCCTGCGGTTTCGCCCATCTTTACCTCACACGGGTACTCAACTAAAGACAGGAGTGTTTTCCGAGTGCGGAATAATCGCCATTACGCATCGTTGCTTTGCTTTTTCAACATGTTTGCGCTGGCGTTTCTTCGGCTTAAGCTCAGTTTTCAACTGGTGGGTTTTTGCAGGTGGGTGATACCTTCAATCCAGGTGACAAGGTATTTGCTTGTTACAGTCATAGTCGTGATGTGTAGGAAATTTCTGTAAGCGTTGTAAGTTTTGTCTGTCCATGAGTTTCGCCGGGAAATCACCGCGCCAGCAAGCGCCCTGTCGGTTATCTTGGCGTGCCAAAGCAATAACAATGAATGGATATCGCATGAATAAAGTGCTTATCGTGGATGATCACCCGGTCATACGCCTGGCCGTACGCATGCTGATGGAGCGGCATGGGTATGACGTTGTGGCGGAGACCGACAATGGGGTGGCTGCGCTGCAGCTGACTCGGCAACACCTGCCGGATATCGTGGTGCTGGATATCGGTATACCGAAACTGGATGGCCTGGAGGTGATCGCCCGCATGGCCACCTTCAGCCCGGGCAGTAAGGTACTCGTGCTGACGTCGCAGGCCCCCGGCAATTTTTCGATGCGTTGCATGCAGGCGGGGGCGGCAGGTTACGTGTGCAAGCAGCAGGAGCTTACCGAGCTGCTTAGCGCCATCAAGGCCGTGTTGTCGGGTTACAGCTATTTCCCCAACCAGGCGTTGCATGCGTCACGTGGCAGGGGCGCAGCTAGCGAGGCGGATATGGTCAATCGCCTTTCGGCGCGTGAAATGACGGTGCTGCAGCAACTGGCGCGGGGGCGTTCGAACAAGGAAATTGCCGACAGCATGTACCTCAGCAACAAGACGGTTAGTACCTACAAGTCGCGGCTATTGCTCAAGCTCAATGCGCGCTCGCTGGTAGACCTGATCGAGCTGGCGCAACGGCAAGGTCTTAGCTGATCGCCAGGCCTGGAAGCCTCCCGCCAGGAGGCTTTGCCAGGGCTGCATGTCCTACAGGTCGTAGTCGAAATCGGCCAGCTGCTTTTGCAGGCGCCGTTCTTCCAGCATGTTGTCGATGGTGCGGCGTTTGCTCAGGTTGGTCTTTGCGGTTTCTACCTGGGGCTCCGCGTCATCGTCTGCGGCAACAAAATCATCTTCGATCGACAGGTCGTCTTTGTCGGTACTCATGAGTCGCTCCAAGCCAAGGGGCCATTGGCCGTCCTTATAACCAGAAAGCAGACGCTGGTAAAAAAGATTTTTTCAATCGTCAAGCGTGGTTTCTAGCTATCGGCTCAATCGTCGGAGGTTTTGTGCTTGTACTCGCACAAATCTTCGATCCTGCAACTGCCGCACCTTGGCTTGCGCGCCTGGCACACATAACGTCCGTGCAGAATCAGCCAGTGGTGGGCGTCTAGCAGGTAATCTTTTGGTACGAACTTGACCAGTTTCTTTTCCACTTCCAGCACCGTTTTGCCTGGCGCAATTCCCGTGCGGTTACTCACCCGATAGATATGGGTATCCACTGCCATGGTCGGTTGACGGAATGCGGTGTTGAGGACCACGTTGGCGGTCTTGCGGCCCACGCCAGGCAGCGCCTCCAGCGCTTCACGGGTTTGCGGTACCTCGCTGCCGTGGCGCTCGATCAGAAGCCGGCAGGCTTCTATGACATTCTTGGCCTTGCTGTTGTAAAGCCCGATGGTCTTGATGTACTCGCTAAGCCCTTCAACGCCCAGGGCATAGATGGCCTCGGGGGTGTTGGCGACGGGGAACAGGCGCGCTGTGGCCTTGTTGACGCCGACGTCGGTGGATTGCGCGGACAGCGTCACGGCGACCAGCAGTTCGAACGGGGTGGTGTAGGCCAGTTCGGTCTTCGGGTCGGGGTTGTCTTCGTGCAGCCTGCGAAAAATCTCCAGGCGTTTGGCGGCATTCATGAAATCAGAGCTTTCCTTGACGACGTGGGTGGGCTGAGCCCGGACGCAAGCGATTGTACAAGGCCAGCAGCAGTCCGAGCAGTAGCAGGGCGCCGGGGGCCAGGCTGGCCAGGTGCAGGTCGGCAAAATTGGCCAGCCATTGGCGGCTGGCGCCAAGCAGCAGGCAGCTGGCAAACACCGCGCCGAGGTGCACGGCGAGTACGCGCCAGCGCTGTTGGTCCGGCAGCAGGAGGTCGCAGGCCAAACACTGCAGGCACAACAAGGCGGGATAGAAGCCGAGCGCCAGTGCCAAAGGCAGCGACCAGGCAAGCAGCGCCATTTGCAGGCAGCAGGCCAAGGCGGCCAGCAACAGAAGGCTGGCCAGCGCGTAGGCCCAGCTGGCCAGACGCGGACGCAACGGTGCCAGCAACAGTTGGTGCATGCCCCCCATCACTACCGCACACAAGCCGATGGTGGCGCCCTCGGTCAGGGTGCGGGTGGCGCCCAGCATGGGCACCAGGCTTACGGCCAGCAGGCAGAATCTATTCATGCGTGGCGTTCTCCAGCAGTACGCTGCGCTGCTCGTCAAAATAGCTCAGCGCCTCCTGCAATGCGGCGATCACTGCCCGCGAGGTCACGGTCGCGCCGGCCAATTGGTCAAAGTCGCCGTGGTCCCGCTTCAGCGCCCAGTGGTCGTTCAATTGGCGGTTTTCGAACTGCCCCAGCCAGTGCAGTTGCGGGTCGCCTACGCGTGCCCCCAGCCCAGGGCTTTCCTGTTGTTCGACCACCTGGCTGCCGATCAGCCGGCCGTCTGTGGCGATGGCAACACTCAGCACAATCGGCCCGGCATAGCCTTGGGTTTGCGTGACCACGATAATAGCGCTTGGCTTGCCCGCCAGCGTGGCACGGTAAGCCGCCAGGATGTGACTGTTGGGCCGCTGTGCGGCGGGCCTCGGTAGCGGGTTGTCCAGTGGCTGGTTGTCAAAACTGCCCTCGGGCAGCACTGCCAGGCGTTGGCGGCTTTGCAGTTGCTTCTCGGCGCTGGTGATGGCTGGGCCGGTCCAATGCCGCCACGCGAAAGTGGCAGACACTGCCAATACGCCAGTCAGCAACAGCAGGCCCACATCATGTGCCAGGCGCTTCATCGGGTAGCCTGCTGGCGCTGCGTGGCCAGGCGCTCGAGCGTCGGCGCCACAAGGTTCATCAGCAAGATGGCGAACGCAGTGCCATCCGGGTAGCTGCCCCAGGTACGAATCAGGTAGATGAGCAGCCCTGTTCCCAGGCCGAAGCACAGCCTGGCCCATTCGTTCCTGGGGCCGGAAACTGGCTCGGTGGCAATGAAGAAGGCTGCCAGCATGGTCGAGCCGGAGAACAGGTGCAGCAAGGGCGAACCATTGGAGTCCGATCCCGAACCGTTCCAGCCCAATAAACTGAATACGAACAGCCCTGCCAGCAAGCCCGCCGGCGCATGCCAGCTGATTACCTTGCGCTGCAACAAGAACAGGCCACCGAGCAGGAATGCCAGGTTGACCCATTCGCTTCCTGCACCGCCAATGCTGCCGAAGCCCGGATGGCTGGCAAACAGCTCGTCGATGGTCAGGCTGCGGTTGTGGCGCAAGCCGTCGAGCAGGGTTGGCCGGGCCCAGGCATCGACCTGATCGCCCCCGGCGAACACTTGCTGCAGGCTGTCGAGCAAGCCCGGGGCCGGCCCTGGCCAATGGTTCATCTGCAACGGAAAACTCAGGAGCACAAAGGCATATCCGACCATGGCCGGGTTGAACAGATTTCGCCCAACCCCACCAAAGGCCTGCTTGCCGATGCCGATGGCAGCACTTGCCGCGATCACCGGCAGCCACCACGGGGCGAGCGTGGGCAGGGCGGCGGCCAGCAGCACGGCGGTCACCAGTGCACTGCCATCGTTTAGCGCCGTGCTGGGTGATTGGCCGCGCAACGCCAGCAGCGCCGCTTCGCACAGGAGTGCCGCACTGGCACACAGCAACAGGTTCAGCAGCATGCCCCAGCCATGCAGCCATAACAGCGTCAGAAGGCCGGGCAAGCAGGCCAGCAAGACCAGGCCCATGCTGGTACGTAGCCGCGGGTCGGGACTGTTGATCATTGGCCGAACATTCCGTTGAAACCGGAAAACGCCATGGCCATTACCCCGGCGCCGATCAATTCGATGGGCAGGCCGCGCAGTACGCCAGGGATGTCGGCATGGGCACTGCGTTGGCGCAGATCACTGAACACCATCAGCGCCAGCCAAAAGCCTCCTCCTGCCAGCAAGGCTTGCAGCAGCGTGGCTGACCAGGGGCTGTCGTCGCTTGCCTGCTGCAGGCCCAGCCCCAGCGCCAGGGCATTGCTCGACAGCAGCGCTGGTAACCCCACTACGGGCCAGGCCGGGCGCCACTTGGCCATTAGCCAGGGCAGGCCCCAGGCAAGCAGTGCCAGCCAGGGCAACAACAGGAACAGAGCAAGATCATGGATGTGCAGCGGGGCAAGTACCCCGCGCAGCAGCTGTGCGCCGATCACGCCCAAGGCGATGCACAGCGCACCAGCCAGCCCGTGTACATGCAGATGCGGCCTGGAGAAAGGCTGTTGCAGGAGGCACAGGTGATTGACCAGCGCGGCGCTTATCAGGACCAGGATGTAGTCATTCATGAGATGAAGATAGCCGGGAATCGGGAGGGACGGCCGGCAATCGAGGTACAGAAAGAACTGCCCCGGCACGAGGGCCGGGGCAGAGGGGTTACTTGATGCGCTGGCCTGGCTTGGCGCCGCTGTCCGGGCTCAGCAGGTAGATTTCTTCACCGCCAGGGCCGGCAGCCATGACCATGCCCTCGGACACGCCAAAGCGCATCTTCCGTGGCTTGAGGTTGGCCACCATCATGGTCAGGCGGCCTTCCAGCTTGGACGGGTCTGGGTAGGCCGACTTGATGCCGGAGAACACGTTGCGGCGCTCGTCACCGATGTCCAGGGTCAGTTGCAGCAACTTGTCGGCACCTGCCACGGCTTCGGCCTTGACGATCAGCGCCACGCGCAGGTCGACTGCCGCGAAGGTATCGAACTCGATCTCCGCTGACAACGGGTCCTTGGTCAGCTCGCCATTGCCCGCTGGTGCCTTGGCTTGCGTAGCCAGCAGGTCTTCCTTGCTGGCTGCGACCATGGCTTCGACCTTGGCCGGCTCGATACGGCTCATCAGGGCCTTGAACGGGTTCAGTTTGTGGTTTTCCAGGCGCGACAGGTGGTCGCTCCAGGTCAACGGGGCAACGTTGAGGAACGCCTCGGCGTCGGCGGCCAGCGCCGGCAGTACCGGCTTGAGGAAGATCACCAACTGACGGAACAGGTTGATGCCTTGGGCGCAGATGGCCTGTACTTCATCCTGCTTGCCTTCCTGTTTGGCCAGCGACCACGGGGCCTTGTCGGCGATCCAGGCGTTGGCGCGGTCGGCCAGCGCCATGATTTCGCGCATGGCGCGGCCAAAATCACGGGCTTCATAGGCTTCGGCGATGGAGGGTGCGGCCGTCAGGAAGGCTTCGGTCAGCTCAGGCGCGGCATCACCGCTTACCATCACACCTTCGTTGCCCTTGTGGATGAAACCTGCGCAGCGGCTGGCAATGTTGACCACCTTGCCGACCAGGTCGGAGTTGACCTTCTGCACGAAGTCTTCCAGGTTCAAGTCCAGGTCGTCGACGCCACGGCCCAGCTTGGCCGCGTAGTAGTAACGCAGGTATTCCGGCTGCAGGTGGTCAAGGTAGGTACGGGCCTTGATGAAGGTGCCGCGCGACTTGGACATCTTGGCGCCGTTGACGGTCAGGTAGCCGTGCACGTTGACCGCGGTCGGCTTGCGAAAGCCCGCGCCTTCGAGCATGGCAGGCCAGAACAGGGCGTGGAAGTTGACGATGTCCTTGCCGATGAAGTGGTACAGCTCGGCCTTGGAGCCTTCGCTCCAGAAGGCGTCGAAGTCCAGCTCCGGGCGGCGCGCACAGAGGTTCTTGAAGCTGGCCATGTAGCCGATTGGCGCATCCAGCCAAACGTAGAAGTACTTGCCCGGCTCGCCCGGTATTTCGAAGCCGAAGTACGGCGCATCGCGGGAGATATCCCACTCCTGCAGGCCGGAGTCCAGCCATTCGGCCAGCTTGTTGGCTACCGCGTCCTGCAGGGTGCCGCTGCGGGTCCACTGCTGCAGCATGGCCTGGAAGTCGGGCAGCTTGAAGAAGAAGTGCTGGGAGTCACGCAGTACCGGTGTGGCACCGGAGATCGCCGACTTGGGGTTTTTCAGTTCGGTGGGTGCGTAGGTGGCGCCGCATTTTTCGCAGTTGTCGCCATACTGGTCTTCGGCCGCGCACTTGGGGCAGGTGCCCTTGATGAAGCGGTCGGCCAGGAACATACCCTTTTCCGGGTCGAAGTACTGGGTCACCGAACGGGTGGCGATGTGCCCGGCTTCACGCAGGCGCGTGTAGATCAGGCTCGACAGCTCGCGGTTTTCTTCGCTGTGGGTCGAGTGGAAGTTGTCGAAGTCCACCAGGAAGTCGGCGAAGTCGCTGCTGTGCTCGGCCTGGACATTGGCGATCAGCTGCTCCGGTGTGATGCCTTCTTTCTCGGCACGCAGCATGATGGCGGAGCCGTGGGCGTCATCGGCGCAGACGTAGATACACTGGTTGCCGCGCATTTTCTGGAAGCGGACCCACATGTCTGTCTGGATGTACTCGAGCATATGGCCTAGATGGATCGATCCATTGGCATAGGGCAGGGCGCTGGTGACGAGAATCTGACGTGGCTCGGACATGGTGGCTCGGCTACTTATCTGGCTACGGGGTAAAAATGAGGGTGATCGGCCACTATAAAGGGCTGGCGAAGATATTTCACCCCGCAAGCGCATCTGCTGACGATTGACGGGTTAGGATAGGCGCCTGTTTTACATTCAGTTTGCCAATGGGAGTCTCCATGAGTGCCGTCACCCGTGCCGCCGTCGAAGGCGTGCTTCGCCAGTACACCGACCCCTACCTGAACCAGGACCCGGTCAGCGCCGGCTGCGTGCGTGCCATCGATATCCAGGGCGGGCAGGTCAGCGTGCAGTTGCAATTGGGCTATGCCGCCGGGCTGTTCAAGAACGGTTGGGCCCAGGTGCTGCAAATCGCCATCGGCAACCTTGAGGGCGTCAGCGGCGCCCAGGTGTCGATCGACTGCGTAGTGGCTGCGCACAAGGCCCAGGCCCAGGTGCCGGCCATGGCCAACGTCAAGAACATCATCGCTGTGGCGTCGGGCAAGGGCGGTGTGGGCAAGTCGACCACGGCGGCCAACCTGGCCTTGGCCCTGGCCCGCGAAGGTGCGCGGGTAGGTATTCTCGATGCCGATATCTACGGCCCCAGCCAGGGTGTGATGTTCGGTATCGCCGAGGGCACCCGCCCGCAGATTCGCGAGCAGAAGTGGTTCGTGCCGATCAAGGCCCATGGCGTGGAAGTCATGTCCATGGCCTTCCTCACCGACGACAATACACCGATGGTATGGCGTGGCCCGATGGTCTCCGGCGCGCTGCTGCAACTGGTGACCCAGACCGCCTGGGATGACCTGGATTACCTGGTGATCGACATGCCGCCGGGCACCGGTGATATCCAGCTGACCCTGGCGCAAAAGGTACCGGTGGCCGGTTCCGTGATCGTTACCACCCCGCAGGACCTGGCGTTGCTGGATGCCAAGAAGGGCGTGGAGATGTTCCGCAAGGTCAACATCCCGGTGCTGGGTGTGGTCGAGAACATGGCTGTGCACATCTGTTCGAACTGCGGCCATGCCGAGCACCTGTTCGGTGAAGGCGGTGGCGAGAAGTTGGCCAGCCAGTATGGCGTCGACCTGTTGGCATCGCTGCCGTTGTCGATGCTGATCCGCGAGCAGGCCGACAGCGGCAAACCGACGGCGATCGCCGAGCCGGAAAGCCAGATTGCCATGGTCTATCAGGAGCTGGCTCGCCAGGTGGGCGCGCGGATCGTGCTGCAGGAAGCAGCGGCACCGGCGATGCCGAGCATTACCATCAGCGAAGACTGACGCACTTCCTGTTGGAGCGGCCGTTTAGCGACACAAGGCCGCTCCCGCATGTGCAGGTATAGCCTTTATGTCAGGCATAAAAAAACCCGCCAGAGGCGGGTTTTTTTGAAAGCTAGGAAGCGAGATCGACTTAGGCGATCTGAACTTCTTCAGCCTGCATGCCTTTCTGGCCGCGGGTAGCGACGAAAGTAACAGCCTGGCCTTCTTTCAGGGTTTTGAAGCCGTCAGCTTGGATGGCTTTGAAGTGCACGAACAGGTCGTCGCCCGACTGAGGGGTGATGAAGCCGTAGCCTTTCTCATCGTTGAACCACTTAACGGTACCGTTTTGACGGTTGGACATTTTTCTGTCTCCTTGGACAATTTGATAACGGTCAGGAAAAACCCTGCCCGGGACTGAGCGCAAAGAGAGCAGAAAATTCAGCGATGGGCCGATCAGGATCGTGCATCAAACTAGAGATTCTCGGTGTCACGTGCAGCACAGTGGCGCCACCTTACCCCACTTTCCGCAACCTGCCAATGGTCAGAGGGCGCTTTACGCAAATTCGGATCGACGGCGGCTGTAGCCCCCGCCCGGCGCGGGATGAGGCATGGAACTTTAACCTGGGCGCCGGGACCGGTAAGATGCGCATCACGATTTTCAACACGCAACTCTTCAGGACACCCCGCCATGAGCATCAAATCGGACAAGTGGATTCGCCGCATGGCGCAGGAACACGGCATGATCGAACCGTTCGTCGAGCGCCAGGTGCGCGGCGAACAGGACAGTCGAGTGATTTCTTTCGGGGTCTCCAGCTACGGTTACGACGTACGCTGCGCCGACGAATTCAAGGTGTTCACCAACATCAACTCGGCCACCGTCGACCCGAAAAACTTCGACGCCGGCAGCTTCGTCGACATCAAGAGCGACGTGTGCATCATTCCGCCGAACTCGTTCGCCCTGGCGCGCACTGTCGAGTATTTCCGCATTCCGCGTGACGTGCTGACCATCTGCCTGGGCAAGAGCACGTACGCCCGTTGCGGCATCATCGTCAACGTCACCCCGCTCGAGCCTGAGTGGGAAGGCCACGTGACGCTGGAGTTCTCCAACACCACCACGTTGCCGGCGAAGATCTACGCCAACGAAGGCGTAGCGCAGATGCTGTTCCTGCAGTCCGACGAAGAATGCGAGGTGTCGTACAAGGACCGTGGCGGCAAATACCAGGGCCAGCGCGGCGTCACCTTGCCGCGTACCTGAGCCGACAAGCGCGGGGAATTACCCGCGCCTTTGGCACTCCAACGCAGTAATGCCGGTGCGCATGATGTGCATCGGCTTTCGTCAGGAGCAGCCAATGAAACTCCATCCCGCAATCAGTGCCAAGCTGGCAGGCCTGCAGCCCAATCACGTGGGGTTGTTGCCCTGGTCACTGCTGGCGCACCCGCTGCCCATGCAGGCGGGGGGCGTGCCCCACCAGCCTGACCCCGATACCCCGCAACCGCCGGAACCGGGTGAAACACCCCCCATGGAGCCGGGCGAGCCGACCTTGCCGGACGAACCGCCACCAGCCCCTGTGGCCTGAGTGCTGTCACAACGGCCAGATGCGTCCCGCGCCAGCCAGGTATACCCGGCTGGTATCGGCTGGCGTGATTTCCCAGCCCCCGGTGAACTCACCGAATGCCGGCAGCAGGCTGACGTGTGCATCGATCAGGAAGCAAGGCAGGCGCAGGCGTTGCCGGGCCTTGCCGCGCAAGACGAACGCCGGATGCACATGGCCCGCCAACACCGGGTGCGTTGGGTGGGGCTGAGGCTCGTGCCGTAGCGCAAACGGTTCCAGTAGCCAGGGCTCGTCCTCGGTTTGAATATGCAACGAAGCCGGCGGATCGCCGGCATTGCGATCATGATTGCCGCGTATCAGCACGATTTTCAGGTGTGCATGCCGTTCCCGCCACAGCTGTAACCTGGCCAGCGTCGCTGGTGCTCGAGCTGTGCGTGCATGGAGGAAGTCGCCAAGAACGATCAGCTGTTCGCAGTCATGTGCTGCCAACAAGGCGTCCAACCGGGCAAGTGTCGCCTGGGTGGTACCGCGTGGCACCGGTTGATGCAGGGCGCGATAGCTGGCGGCCTTGCCGATGTGGACGTCGGCCACCAGCAGGGCGCGGCGGGCAGGCCAGTAGATGGCCTTGTCGGGGAGCAGCCAGAGCGACTGGCCACAGTGTTCGATGGGTTGGTAGTTCATCCTCCAACCGCCGCTTGTTCCAGTTCCGCCACCATGCGCGCAATCCGATCCGCCAGCTTCTCGGTGCTCAATGTCTCGCGCATGCCTTCCACCAACAACGCAAACGCCAGCGGCCCTGGCCGCCTCAACGCGCGCAGGTCCAGTCGCAACTCACCCATTTTCAGCAACTGCCGACGCAGTCGTTCGATCTCCAGCTCCTCGCTCAACACCTCATCCTGCGCCTGGCCAAGCAGCAGGTTCCCTGTATCGTGTTTGCGAAACACTTCATAGAACAGCCCACTGGAAGCCTGGATCTGCCGGGTGCTCTTCTGCGCCGCTGGGTAGCCGCCAAACACCAGCCCGGCGATCTGGGCAATCTCACGAAAGCGCCGCAGAGCCATTTCCCCGGCATTCAGGCTGGCCAGCACATCTTCCAGCAGGTGATCGGTGCTCAGCGCCAGCGGCAAGTCACTCGCCCAGTCCACTAGGGCAGGGCTGAGCAGTTCGAACCCATAGTCATTGACGGCAATCGATACCGATAGCGGTTGCACGCGGCTGACCCGCCAGGCAATCAGGTTGGCCAGGCCCAGGTTGGCCATGCGCCCGGCAAAGGGGTACAGGAACAGATGCCAGCCCTGGCGTGACTTGAAGGTCTCGGCCAGCAGTGTGCCGGTGGTGGGCAAGGCCGACCATCGTGCCTGCAGCGCCAGCAGCGGGCGCACTGCGCGCATCTCCGGGCCATCAAAGCGTTCATGGGCTGCAGCATCGAGCTGTTCGACCAGCGCGTCGGCCAATTCGCTCGAGAGCGGCATGCGCCCGCCATTCCAGCGCGCCACCGCAGCCTTGCGCGCCGTGCTGCGACGCACATAGGCCGTCATGTTTTCCACGCGCACCAGCTCCAGCACCCGCCCGGCAAACACCAGCGAGTCGCCGGGGCGCAGGCGGGCAATGAAGGCTTCCTCGACACTACCAAGCGTCTTGCCCGCGCTACCCTTGCCCCAGTACTTGAGTTGCAGGTTGGCGTCGCTGACGATGGTGCCGATACCCATGCGATGGCGTCGTGCCAGACGTTCGCTGGCGACCCGGTAAACACCGTCGGCGTGGCGCTCGACGCGCTGGTAGTCCGGGTAGGCGCTGAGCGAGTTGCCGCCATGACAGACGAAGTCCAGCGCCCATTGCCACTGGCTGTCGCGCAACTCGCGAAAGGCCCAGGTGCTGCGCACTTCAGCCAGCAGTTGCTCGGGACGAAAGCCACTGCCCAGGGCCATGCTGACCAGGTGCTGGACCAGCACGTCCATGCTCAGGCGTGGTGAGAAGCGGGCTTCGATGTGACCGGCAAGCAGTGCCTTGCGCGCCGCCGCTGCCTCCACCAGCTCCAGGCTGTGGGTAGGCACCAGGGTGACCCGCGAGCGCCGTCCCGGCGCATGCCCTGAGCGCCCGGCACGCTGCATCAGGCGGGCAATGCCCTTGGCCGAGCCAATCTGCAACACCCGCTCCACTGGCAGAAAGTCCACACCCAGGTCCAGGCTGGAAGTACAGACCACGGCTTTCAGGCTGCCTTGCTTGAGGCTGCGCTCGACCCAGTCGCGGGTTTCTCGGGCCAGTGAGGCATGGTGCAAGGCAATCAGCCCGGCCCAGTCGGGGCGGGCTTCAAGCAGGGCCTGGTACCAAAGTTCGGCCTGTGCACGGGTGTTGGTGAACACCAAGCAGCTGGCACTGGCGTCTATCTCGTGGCTGACCTGGTCGAGCATCTTCAGGCCCATGTGCCCCGCCCAGGGGAAGCGCTCGATGGCTGTTGGCAGCAAGGTATCGACCTGTAGCGCCTTGTCCTGGCGGCCCTGTACCAGCAGGCCGCCTTGCGGCAGCAGTACCTCCAGCGCATGTTGCAGGTTGCCGAGGGTGGCCGAGAGGCCCCAAGTGGGCAGGTCGGGGTGCCACTGGCGCAGGTGGGCCAGGGCCAGTTGCAGTTGTACCCCGCGTTTGTTGCCCAGCAGTTCGTGCCATTCATCCACCACCACCAGGCGCAGCGTAGCGAAGTCTTCGCGCGCCTGTGCCCGGATCAGCAGCAAGGTCAGGCTTTCGGGTGTGGTGACCAGCACGCTTGGCAGGCGCCGCGCTTGCCGGGCGCGCTCGGCGCTGCCGGTGTCGCCGCTGCGTACCCCCACGCGCCAAGGCAGTTCAAGTTCATCCAATGGCGCCTGCAAGGCGCGCGCAGTGTCAGCGGCCAAGGCCCGCATGGGCGTGACCCACAGCACCTGCAATGGCACCGGTTGGCTGCCTTGGGGCTGGGGCTTGAACGCGCGAAGCGCGGCGAGCCACACGGCGTAGGTCTTGCCGGCGCCGGTACTGGCATGCAATAGGCCAGACTGGCCGCGCTCGACGGCTGCCCAGACGCGTCGCTGGAAAGCGAACGGCTTCCAGCCGCGTTTGGCGAACCAGGCATTGGCAAGGTCGATGGCGGCGGGCATAAGGCAGTGGTCCGTCGAAGGTCGTGCTTCTACAGACCACCCGCCAAGGGCAATGGTTTTACCGAATCAGTTGCCCAGCAGATAGCCGCTGCGGCACACCTGCTCGCCGGCCACATGGGCGATGACCATGCCAGCCGTTGCCATGCGCCGCACGCTACGGGCGTACAGCAGGCCCGGCTGGCTGTTGCGTATGGCGGTCACCCGGTCGCTTAGGGGGTCGATGATTTCTGCGATCAACTGGCCGGCTTCCAGGTGCTGTCCTGGTTTGGCGTGATACACCAGCAAGCCGCCCAGTGGCGTCGACACCGGCTCGACAGCGGCCAGCGGCGTGGCGGGGTTGAGCAAGGCCGGCAAAGGCGGGCTGGCGCCCTCGATAACACCCGCGTGGGTCAGAAAGTCGATTATCGCCTGGCAATCCTTGCTGGCCAGGTCATGGCTGACATCGGCTTGGCCACGCAGTTCGACGGTTACCGAGCAGCAGCCCAGCGGGATCGGGAAGCGCTTGCCGAAGCGCTGCTGCAACTGCCACCAGACCAGGCTGAAGCATTCGTCGAAAGACTGCCCGCCCGAATCGGTGGCCAGCAGGCTGGCCTGGGCGCCCAGGTAGCGGGCCAACGGCTCGATTTGCGGCCAGGCGTCTGGTGTGGTGTACAGGTGCTCGACTGCCTCGAAGTCGCAGTGCAGGTCCAGCACCATCTCGGCATCGCAGGCCAGGCGCTGCAGGATCAGGCGCTGGGCTTGCAGCGGTGTACGGGCTGGGTGCGCGTCCAGCCCGCGGCGCAGGTATTCGCGGATCAGTGCGAGGTTGTGAGCCGAGTCCTGGGTCAGGTGCTCTTCGATCTGGTCGCCGATGCTGTCTGACAGGTCGACGAAGTTGCGGTTGAAGTTCTCGCCGCTTTGCAGCTCGAAACGCCCCAGCGGCGCATCCAGCAACACTTGCTCCAGGCCGACCGGGTTGGCCACCGGCACCAGGATGATCTCGCGCTGCAGTCGACCTTGCTGTTCCAGTTCGGTTAGGCGACGCTTGAGGTGCCAGGCCACCAGCATGCCTGGTAGTTCGTCGGCGTGCAGCGAGGCCTGGACATAGACCTTGCCGCCACCGCGGGGGCCGAAGTGAAAGCTGTGCAGTTGGCGGGTGATGCCCGGAACGGGTGAGAGCAGGTCGTGGGTTGAATGGTGCATGGTGGTCCTGGCTGCGTGGCGAAAACGGTCTGCGACACGGGTCGGCACACAGATAGAAGCATAGTTTTCAGCCTTTCGCCTCCATCCGTGTAGCCCTGATTACCGCACTGGCCTCTTCAGGCCAGTAGCGCCTGCAAGGTCGCCAAGTCATCTGCCTCATCCACCGGCTTGTCCAGCCGCCAGCGCAGCATGCGCGGAAAGCGCACGGCAATACCGCTTTTGTGGCGTCGAGACAGGGCGATGCCTTCGAAGCCCAGCTCGAACACCAGCGTTGGCGTCACACTGCGCACCGGGCCAAAGGTTTCCACCGTGGTCTTGCGAATGATGGTATCGACCTTGCGCATCTCTTCGTCAGTGAGCCCCGAATAGGCCTTGGCAAAGGGCACCAGCACCCGCCCTGGCGTGCCAGCCGGGGCGTCCCACACGGCAAAGGTGTAGTCGCTGTACAGGCTGGCCCGTCGCCCATGCCCACGCTGGGCATAGATCAGCACGGCATCGACGCTGAACGGGTCGATCTTCCACTTCCACCAGGTGCCCATATCCTTGGTGCGCCCCACGCCGTAGAGGGCTTCGCGCTGCTTGAGCATCAGGCCCTCGACACCCAGGCTGCGCGACAGCTCGCGCTGGTGGGCAAAGTCGGCCCAGTCCGGGCCTGTCAGCAGCGGCGACAGCAGCACGGGGGCAAGCGGGTACTCATCGACCAATCGCTCCAGTTGGCTACGGCGTTCGTGCTGCGGTCGGCTGCGCCAGTCTTCGCCTTGCCACTCCAACAGGTCGTAGGCCTGCAGCACCACCGGCGCGTCGTGCAGCATTTTTTTGCCCAGCGTTTTGCGGCCGATGCGCTGCTGTAGCAAGGCGAAAGGCTGCACGGCCAGTTCAGCCCCTGTATCACCAGGCTTCCAAACCAGAATCTCACCGTCGAGCACAACGCCATCGGGCAATGTCTGCGCCAGGCTGTGCAGTTCTGGGAACCGCTCGGTAACCAGTTCCTCACCGCGCGACCAGACCCACAACTGGCCCTCGCGCTTGACCACCTGGGCGCGAATGCCGTCCCACTTCCACTCGATTTGCCAGTCGCTTGGGGGGCCGAGCAGGGTATCGAACTGGTCGGTGGAGGCTTGCAGCGGGTGGGCCAGGAAGAAGGGGTAGGGTTGCCCACCACGCTGGCTGTGCTCATCGGCGGTCTCTGGAGCGATCAGTTGCTGGTAGTCGGCCGCCGTGGGGCGATGGCTGATGTCGGTGTAACCGACCAGGCGCTGGGCTACGCGTTTGGCGTCCAGCCCGGCCAGTTGCGCCATGGCGCGGGTGACCAGCAGCTTCGACACGCCCACGCGAAAACTCCCGGTGATCAGCTTCAGGCACACCATCAGGCTGGGGCGATCCAGCTGCGCCCAGAGCGCCGGCAAGCGCTGCCGGATATGCTCGGGTGGCAGCCCGCGCAGGGGCAGCAAGTGCTGCTCTACCCAAGTGGCCAGGCCTTCCTCGCTGCCATCGATGTGCTGCGGTAACAGCAGCGAAATGGTCTCGGCCAAGTCGCCCACCGCCTGATAGCTTTCTTCGAACAGCCAGTCCGGCAGGCCGGCCAGGGCCGTGGCCATTTCACGCAAAAGGCGGGTGGGCACCAGCTGACGTGGGCGCCCCCCGGCCAGAAAGTACACTGCCCAGGCGGCGTCGTTAGCGGGGGCTGTGCCGAAGTAGTCGCGCAGTGCCTCAAGCTTGGCGTTGCTGGAGGTAGTCGCGTCCAGGCGCAGGTACAACATAGCAAAGGCTTTCATGGCGAAGGCCCGGTGTTCGGCACGTCGTCCTCGTCGCCATACTCGGTGACGAAGGCGCGGGCATCCAGGCCTTGTTCGTTGAGGTAGCGCACCAGGACGTTGACCGAGCCGTGGGTGACCATCACCCGCTCGGCGCCGGTCTGGCCAATGGCCCAGAGCAGGCCGGGCCAGTCGGCGTGGTCGGACAGCACGAAACCCCGGTCCACGCCGCGCCGCCTGCGGGTACCGCGTAGCAGCATCCAGCCGCTGGCGAAGGCGTCGCTGTAATCGCCGAAACGGCGCATCCAGCTGCTGCCGCTGGCTGACGGCGGGGCCAGCACCAGTGCCTGGCGCAGCAGTGGGTCGTTGCGTGGGATATCGCCTGCATAGCGCGTTTCCGGCAGGTGGACACCGGCGTCCCGGTATACCCGGTTGAGCGGCTCGATGGCGCCATGCACAAGAATCGGGCCGATGCTGGCATTCAGCCCATGGAGAATCCGCTGGGCCTTGCCGAAGGCATAGCAGAACAGCACGCTGGCCTTGCCCTGTTCGCGATTGGCCAGCCACCAGGCATTGATGCCTGCAAAGATTTCGCTTTGCCTGGGCCAGCGGTAGATCGGCAGACCGAAGGTCGATTCGGTGATGAAGGTGTGGCACGCCACCGGTTCGAACGGGGTGCAGGTGCCGTCGGGCTCTACCTTGTAGTCACCGGATGCAACCCAGACTTCACCCTGATACTCCAGGCGCACCTGTGCCGAGCCCAGCACGTGCCCGGCCGGGTGCAGGCTCAGGGTTACCCCGTGGTGCAGCAGGCGTTCGCCGTAGGGCAGTGTCTGCAAATCGATATCCAGGCCCAGACGACTGCGCAGAATACCGGCACCAGGGCTGGCGGTCAGATAATGGCCATTACCGGTGCGCGCATGGTCACCGTGGCCATGGGTGATCACGGCTCGGTCCACGGGCCGCCAAGGGTCGATGTAGAAATCGCCGGGCGGGCAGTACAGGCCTTCGGGGCGGGCGATGACAAGGTCCATGGGCTATGTGCACTGGTTGGGTTACCAGTTAGGAGCGGTGGTGATGGGGGGAAGTTCGGACGGGTTGGGGGCGGGTGTTGGGCGGAAAACTGGCAGCGCTCGGTACCCGCACCCGCCCATCATTTGATCAATGCCTTACCGACCCGGCACCAAGGTCAGGCGCTGGTTGCCATACGCCCGCCCGAAGTTCTGCTGCTGCAGCGGCAGGCTCATGAAGCGCCCTTTGAACCAGGCATCCAGCCCGTCGCTGTAATGTGCGCTGGCCGGGTTGCCTGACTGGCCGCTGCTGGTCAGCACCTGCAACGGTTCGGCCTGGCCGAAATCGACGATCATCCGCGCCGAGGCTGGCAGGCGGGTGGCGAAGTCGCTGCCCCAGGCGTATGGCGTCAGGGCCAGGGTGGAAAAGTCGCCGCCAGCGGCCAGGGGCGAACGGCTGATGGCATCGCCCAGGCCATGGTAGGCCGGTGCCGGCCAGCGGTATTGGTGCAGCTTGCCCCATTGCCAGGCGCGGCGGTCGGCGCCCAGTTGCGCGATTCCGGTATCCATCGCACTGGCCAGGCTGCGGGCGAGGATGGCGGGCTTGTCTTCTTTTTGCGGAGTATTGCGGTCATCCCAGAACGGGCTGTCGTCGCGGCCCAGCAGGTGATCGGCCTGCGCCGAGAACGACAAGCGCGCATTGCTGACGAACGCCTGCCAGGCTGGGCCAGACTCCGGGCCCAGGTCATCGAGGAAGGTCTGCCGCGCGACCTCCTGCAAGAACAATTCGTACAGTGCGGCATCCGCCGACACCGGGCTCAAGCGGCCATCGAAGGCCTTCAGGCGGGCCAGCGTGTCCCGGGCCTTGTCACGCTGGGCTGCCGGTAGGGCGTCGATCGCCTGCTTAAGCGGCTGGGCCATGCCAGGGGCGTCGAACATCTGCTTGAGCTTGTCGGCCAGCAAGGTCACCTGATCGTTCTGCAGGGCCATCAGGCTGCGGCTGTCGTGGCGCCCGTTGCCGGCAAGCTGGGCCAGGCGTTCGGCGCGTTCGGGGTAATACCAGGTGCTGGACAGCTGCATGCCATAGCCGCGCGGCAGGCTGCGCTGGTTGGCGTGGCCGATCCAGCCTGCAGGTGGGTCCTGGTCATACGGGTGCAGCATCGGGTCGGCATAGCCGTCCCAGTCGTAACGCCCATCCCAGCCCGGCGAAGGTAACAAGCCCTGGCCTTCGCGGCGGTTGGGGTAGCGGCCACTGACTTGCCAGCCGATGTGCTCAGGTTCGGCGAACACGAAGTTGAGGGCAGCAGCAGTGACTTCACGGGTGCTGTCGAAGGCCCGTTCCACGTTCTTGGCCCGGGTCAGGTCGAACAGTGCATCCAGGCTGCGGTCACCCTTGAACTGTGGCAGGTTCAGCGCCAAGCCAAGGCTGGCGTTGTCTGGCTGGGCCAGCAAGGTGCCGTGGCGGGTGTCATACATCACTTCGCGCAGGGGGCGTTGGCCACGCACAAAGAAGGTTTCGCTACGGGCGCGAGCTGGCAGCCATTTGCCGTCGGCCAGGTAGCTCAGCTGGCTGCCCTGGCGGCGCAGCTGCTCGATGAACAGGTCCTGGTTGTCGGCCATTACCGCGCTGCTGCTCCAGGCCAGCTTGCCGTTATAGCCGGCCAGCACGATCGGCAAGCCAGGCAACGACAGGCCGGCAACCTGGTACTTGCTGGTGTTGATTTGTACCGGGCTCAGGGCCCAGGCGGCACGGCTGTCGCTGGCCAGCAGGCTCTTGCCGCTGCGGCTGCGCTGCGGGGCCAGGGCCAGGTTGGCCGAACCCGGGCTGCCGAGCAGGTCAAGGTCGGCCAGCTTCTGGCTGGCAGCCGCCAGGGCTGGCAGCCCCGGCAACTGGCTGGCCAGGTTCAGGCCCTTGAGCTTGTCCACTTCGCTTTCGGCCAACGGCTCGTCGGGGGCCCCAGGCAGCAGCCAGGCCAGCTTGTCGCTGCCGGCTTTCTGCGCCAGGGTCAGGGCGCTGAGTTCTTCCTGCAGGTTCACCGACTGGCTGAAGGCATATAGGCAAAAGATCAGCGCCGAGTCTTCGGGCTTCCAGTATTCGGGGCGATAGCCGCTGCTGGCCAGGGCGGCCGGCAGCTTGTCGCGATAGCGGAACAGGTAGGCGTTTACCCCGCGTGCATACACTTCGAAGAAGCGCTTGAGCCGTGGTGATGCGTCGGCGTATTGCTGGGCCGCGCTCTGCTTGAGGTTGGCGGCGCGCATCAGGCGGTCGATATCCAGCGCTTCGCTGCCGGCCAGTTCGGCCAGGCGGCCCTGGGCGAGCAGGCGCATGGCGACCATCTGTTCGATGCGGTCGCCGGCGTGCACATAGCCCAGGCTGAACAGCGCATCATGGAAGCTGCTGCTTTCGATCAGCGGCGCGCCCATGGCATTGCGCCGTACCGAAACATTCTGCGCCAGGCCTTTGAGTGGCTGCACGCCACTGGTCGGTGGCACGCTGTCCTGGTAGCCGCCCGTCTGGCAGCCGGCCAGCCCGAGCATGCCGAGCAGCGTGGCAGCGGTGGTGAACCGCAGGCGGAAGGGAGGAAAGGCGGGGGCTGCCATGACAAGGGCTCCTGCGAGGCGAGGCTGGTTTGGAAAGGCGCTAAGGTAGTAAGCGCGCAGGCGCCGTGCAAGGTCCCAGGTCGGTTTATTTGATTACGCCGGGTCAAACGTCGAAGTGGTCAGCCAAGGTGTCGGAAAAATGCGTGCAATTGATACGCGCGTAGCGTTGGTAGTCACGGCTGACCGCAAATGCTGAACCGGGCATCAACAAGATCTTGTGTTGTTCCAGTTTGCGCATGAAAGGTTGCAGGTTTGGCAGGTCCGGGTGGTAGACCCAGAGGAACATGCCGCCTTGCGGCGCAATATCGAACTGCCAGCCGCGCTCGAGCAACAAGCGTTGGGTCTGCACTTGCTGACGGATCAGGCGCTGCTGCACGTCCTTCATGTGTCGGGCATAGGTGCCGTCAGACAATATGGTGTTGACGAAGCGTTCGCAAAACGCCGGCACGGCGACGCAGGTCAGCAGTTTCAGGCGTGTCAGTGGTTCGATCAGGTCTTGCGAGCAGGCAATGAAACCCACACGCAGTGATGCCGACAGGCATTTGGAGAAGCTACCGACGTAAATAACCCGGTCAAGGTTGTCCAGCTCGGCAAAGGTCTGGCGCACGGCAGGGCTGAAGTCGCCATACACATCATCCTCGACCACGAAAAACTCGTGCTCCACCGCCAGGCGCAGGACGCTGAAGGCGTTATGGGGGCTGATGTTGCTACCGGTCGGGTTGTGGAACGTGCTGTTGCAAAAGAACGCCTTGACCTTGTGCGTGGCCAGATAGCTTCTCATTTCTTCCACGTCCGGCCCGTCCTGGGTTCGCCGAATGCCGACCACGTGCCCGCCCGCCAGCTGGATCAGCTTGATCAGGTTGCCGTTGCCGGGTTCGTCGACGAAAACGTGGTCGCCTGGTTTGATCAACAACCGTGCGACCAGGTCCAGGCCTTGCGTGGCACCCAGCGTGGTCAGCAACTGGTTGGGGCGGGCTTCGACACGGGTCAGCCGCTTCATGTGCACGCACAACTGCTTGCGCATGGGCAGGTAGCCCTGGATGTCGCCGTACTCTGCCAGTGAGCTTTGCTCCAGCCGCGCCGTGCGCCGAATGGCCTTGGCCAGCAGCTCGGTGTCTCGCCATGCAGGGGGCAGCCAGCCGCTGCCCAGCTTGGTGTAATGCTGGCCGCCCTGCAGCAGCCGGAACAGCGGATCACCGGCCATGCACTCGGGTTCGTGGATAACGCTCGCTTGCCGGGCCCTGTTTGCGACGAAGTAGCCACGGCCGGGTGAGGCCGTCAACACACCTTCGCTGACCAGCTGGGCATAGGCCGATACGACGTCGTGGTAACTGAAGTCGACCGCAGCCGTCAGCTTGCGGATGGAGGGCATGCGTTGCCCTGGCAACCACTCGCCGGCATCCAGGCGTTGTTTCAACAGGTGATGAAGGCTGCTGGGGTTCATGGCAGGTCCGAAACCGTTAGAAAAAAAAGCCTAACAGTTAACGGAAATGCTTGTCGACTGTTCGTTTGCAAATGGCCAGTACATGCCACTATCCCCTTGTCGGAACTTTCGGCTGCCAGCAAAGGCAGCACTTTTAGCGTCTGTGCACACCAGACAACTGGATATCAAGCCCATGCATACTATGGACATGCAATCAGCCGTGATTGCCAGGCTCCCTGTGCCTGATGAACTGGCGTCATTCAAAGTTGTAAAAAACCTTGTGACCTCGGCGTTGTTGGAGTGCTGTTCAATCGACGAGTTCGAGGCGCTGAAAGAAACATTGGTTATTGAAAGTGTTTCTGAACAGGCCCATGCCGACTTGCAGGCCTTTGCCCAGAAAGATCCGGCGGCTGGCCGTGACCTGGTATTCATTGCAAAAACCTACACCTCTTACTCGGCGGTTTTGCACTATCGACTTGCCCATTGGATTTACCGTAATACGGCCTCCACCTACGGCGCCGGCGGCCAATGCCTGGCTGCCATGATCTCCAGGCGCGGAAAGATGCTCTCGGGGGCGGAGATCCATTTCCGCAGCCGCATCGGTGCGCGCTTCATCATCGATCACGGCATGGGCACCGTCATTGGTGAGACCTCGACCATTGGTGACGATTGCTACGTGCTCGGCGGTGTCACCCTGGGCGCCCGAGGCATCAGTGACAACCCTTCCAGCGCCCGGCACCCGACCCTTGGCAACCGGGTACAGATCGGCGCTTTCGCCAGTGTGCTGGGTGCTATCCACGTCGGCGACGGCGCGTTTATCGGGCCGGGTTGCATTATTACCAAAGATGTCCCCGCCGCTGCTCGGGTACAGATAAAAACATCATTGCAGGTGGTACTTGAACCATGAATGCTCTCAACTATGAAGTTTTACGCAACACCGAGAAATTGTATTACAAAGACCAATACCAGGCCGGTGCAAACACGCAAGTAACGCGGGTGCACAGTGACGGTATCGAGTTGCAAAGTACCGTGGCCTACCCGGAAGGCGGTGGCCAGGAGGCAGACATGGGTACCATTGAACTTCCCATCGGTACCGTACGCTTCATCTGGGTTAAAAAACTTTACGGTAGCCCCATTCGCCTTGAAGGTTTCAAAGGCGGAAAGCTGGGCGGCATCATTATTCACAGCCTGCACCCCGATGACCTGCACTTGCTCGATGAAGTCACCGCAGGTATGCCGGCCCGCGTCACCATCGATATTGAACGGCGCGAACGGCTGACGCTGTCTCACAGTGCCAGCCACTTCTTGTATGCCGCCGCCATCGGGCTGCGAGAAGAGTTGAAGCAATGGACCATCGGCTGTCACATCAAAGAGGACTCGGCACGTTTCGATTTCCTGGTCGAGGACGCCTTCACCGCCGAAGACGTGGTTGAAATAGAACGGCGGGCCAATGAACTGATCGGCTGCGAAGCGCCCATCGAGCACTACGCGGTCGATGGGCTGGAAGACGCGCGCTTGTGGACCTACAACGGCATCGAGATCCCGTGTGGTGGCACGCACCTCGATTCACCTCGGCGCATCGGGCACCTGAGCGTCAGGCGCAAACGCCTGGGTAAAGGCAAGGAACGGCTGATCTGCGTGTTCCCCGAGGCCGAAATCGACCTGTCCACCTATCACGAGCACGCCCTATGAACAGCACGCTACCGCGGCGCACGTACCTGTATTTCACCGCACAGTCGATCAACCTGACGACTGCTGTCATGTCGGTGACCATGGCCGCCATCGTTGGCGCGGCGCTGGCGCCTGACGCTGCGTGGTCCACGGTGCCGTACGGGTTCCAGTTCCTGTGCCTGATGTTGGCAACCTATCCGGTCTCCAGGTTGATGGGCCGCATTGGCCGCAAAAAGGCCTTCATGCTGGGGGCGATCCCCTTGGCGTTGTCGGGTGTAAGCGGCTTCCTGGCGGTGGAGCACCAGCATTTTCCAACCCTGGTACTCAGCCATTCTGCGTTGGGTGTGTATATCGCGTTCGCCAACTTCAACCGGTTCGCGGCCACCGATAATCTTTCCCAGGCCCTGAAGCCCAAAGCCCTTTCGCTGGTCGTGGCAGGGGGCGTCATTGCTGCTGTCGTCGGGCCGACGCTCACCGAGTGGCTGCGGGATGTGGGCGGTTACCCACTGTTTTCGCTGTGTTATGCCGCGTTCGTCGGCCTGGCGTTGCTGTCACTGCTGATCGCCCTGTGCCTGCCCAACGATGCAGGGGTGGCCCGTGCGGTCAACAACGCAGCCAAGTCGTCTAGCGCCCGCACTGAGCCTGCGAGCCCAAGCGTGATGGTGGCCATGGCGGTTGCCGCGCTGGGCTACGGGATCATGAACCTGCTGATGATCCAGGCCTCGATGCACATGAAACACATGCATGAGGACTTCTCTGACGTGCGCCTGGCGATCCAGTGGCATGTGATTGCCATGTTCGCCCCGTCGTTCTTCACCGGCGCCATCATCCAGCGGCTGGGTATCAGGACCACCATTTGCGCGGGCCTGGCCCTGTTGATCGGCTGTTCGGCGATGAATATCTGGTCGCACAGCTACGCCATGATGACCCTGGCGCTGATTGCCCTCGGGCTGGGTTGGAACCTGACGTATGTAGGCGGCGGTGCCTTGCTCGCTCAGTCGCTGCAAAACAGCCCGGCGGCGATGCAGATGCAGGGCAAGAACGACCTGGCGATTGCCATTTTCGCCACCCTCGGCGCATTCAGCCCTTCGCTGTTGCTGAGTTCGGTCGGTTGGGACGGCACCAATGCCATCTGCATGGTCCTGTGCATCGGGCTGCTGGTCGCCACTGCCGGCCTGCTGCAGAACAAGGCCTGCTTGCATACTTCAATGGAAGGTAGCCGCAAATGAGCGAGCTCATCAGTGTCAGCGAACGCATCTACACCAAGTTGGAAATGAACAACCCGGGCGGTAGCCACAAATACCGTGCGGCCCGGCGCATCGTCGAGCATGCCGTGCGCAATGGCAATATCATTCCCGGTGTGACAACCGTCATCGAAAAAACCGGCGGCAGTTTCGGTTTTGGCTTGCTGGCGGCTTGCCACAAGCACCAAGTCGCCGTTGAGCTGGCAGTTGGGTTGAGTTTCAGCCAGACCAAGCGGGACCTGCTGGAGTGCTTCGGTGCACGGCTGATTGGCAAGGAAATGCTGATGGCCGGTGCCACACCCAAGGATGTGGTGATGCATCACCTGGAAAACCAGGCCGCGCTGGGCAAGTCATACTTTTATACCGATCAATTCAACAACCCGGTGGGTGTCGAGGCGCATCGCTACCAGACAGCCAGCGAGCTGGCCGTGCAACTGACCAATGCTGGGGCCGGGCGGGAGATCCTGTTTGTCGGCTGCGCAGGCACTGGCGCCAGCTTCACGGGTATTACCCTGGGGCTGAAGGACCATGGCTTCGAGGTGTCGACAGTGCTGGTCGACCCCAGCGGCTGTGACTCGCGGGCTGGGGTGTTCGCCGATCATCGCTTTGAAGGCATGGCGGTGGGCGTTTGCCCGCCGTTCATGGACTGGTCGCTGGTGGACGAACGGGCTCAGGTGCAACATGCCGAAATGCTGGCCGCGCAGCGCTGGTTCTACATGCAAAGTGGCATTTTCGTCGGCAATACCGCCGCAGCCTGCCTTGCGGTTGCCCAACGTATGGCCCAGCACCCGCGCTATGCCGCAACCACCTTGGTGACCATCGCCTATGACGCCGGCCTGTGGTACCAGGACCTGCTGGGGACGAACCGACGCAAAGCCGCGTAGGCATAAGCCCACAGCAGGGGGCAGGTCAGATCAGGCGCCGTGGCACTTCTTGAACTTCTTTTCGCTGCCGCACGGGCAGGGGTCGTTACGGCCAACGTCCTTCAGGGCGTTGCGTACCGGCTCCTGGTGGCCGTGGTTGCAGTGCGGGCCGTGCACATGGCCGTGATCGTGGTGGTGATCATGGTCGTGGTTGCAGTCAGGGCCATGAACGTGGGGTTGTTGGGACATTGCAGGGTTACTCCGGGATGTGATCGCCGGGGATTATCTCACCACTGCGCGATAAGTGCAGGTCTCGATGGATGAGCAACCCGGTCGCCAGTTCGCCCTGCAGGGTGTAATGCAGCGGCTGCTTGCTGCGTAGCAGCTTGGCCAGTGGCTTGAGGTGCTGCCACAGGTTGGTTCGCGCGGTGATCTTGAAGGTGCGCTGGGCGTGCCCGCCCACGCTGCGCCATACGCTGGTTTCATCCTGCACCAGCAGCAGGTCGTTGAGGCGAACGGCATACGACAGGTTGCGGATGAACAGGCGGCTGTCATTGGGGTTGTCGACCCGCAGGTGCAACACGAACTCCTGCTCCAGCAGCCTGGCCTTGACCGTTTCGACCTCGACCAGGTGCACTTCGGGTTCGCGCCAGTCGTCGCCACCCCAACTGGCGCAGCCCGTCAGCAATGCCATCAGCGTACCGAGCAACAGCAGACGGGCGCGGTCGATCATGTTCAGCTCCCCACGTAACTGGCGCAGCACTTCTTGAACTTCTGCCCGCTGGCGCAGGGGCAGGGGTCGTTGCGCCCGGCCTTCAGCCCGACCGTGGGGTCGATGAAGTACCAGCGCCCGGCATGCTGTACGAACGCCGAACGCTCGCGGTGCTGGTGATCGCCGTCCTGGTCGTGCCAGCGTGCGGTGAAGGTGACAAAGCCGTGTTCCGGCTGGCCGCCCAGCACTTCGGCGCTCTCTACCTCCAGGCCCAGCCAGGTGCTTTGGGCGCTCCAGGCTGCCATGGCGGCGCGGTCCAGGTCGGCCTGCTGGGCCGGCAGGGTCGTGGCCACCAAGTAGTCGACCAGGCCCAGCACGTAGGCACTGTAGCGTGAGCGCATCAGTGCCTGGGCATCCGGTGCCGGGGTGCCGGCATGGTAATGCCCGCAGCAGGCGTCAAGCAGGTTGCCACTGCCACAAGGGCAGACCGAGACACTCATCATCACCACCAGTACTTGCCGAAGTTTTCAGGGTTGGCCCAGAACCTGGCGTTGAGCCAGTCCGGGACCTGCTTGTAGTCATGTAGATCATAGGTGAACAGGCTCAAAACCTGTTGGTCACGGCAGAATTTCTCGCTGGCTGACAGGGCCAGGGCGAAAAAGTCGGTGTCCTGCCAGCCGCAGGCGGCCAGGTCGGCCAGTACGGCAACCCGGCTGGCATTGAGGTTGCGAATGCCGCCGAGCAGCTCCAGGCCGGTGCGTTTGGGCAGGTGTTCCAGGCAGTCCACCAGTACCGCCAGGTCAAAGCGCTGGGCGGCCAGTTCGGCCGGCAGCGGGCCCGGGGCTGCGGTGGCGATAGTCACCTGCGGGTGCGCCTGGGCGAAGGCGTCCAGCGCCGGAAAGCGCGTGCCCACCAGCAGCAGGCGTTGTGGGGTGAAGCGCTCCAGCAGGGCTGCCAAAGCCTGCTGTGGGGTGCGTTGGGAAAAACCGTCGGTCATTGCCAATCCTCGTTCAAGTCGTCCAAGACTAGCGGGCCGCAGCGTGCGGGCAAAGAGGCATGTGCCTACGTCGTGGCTTATTGCTGGCAGGGATGGAATGGGCGGTCTTTACTCCCAGAGATCGGCCTTATGCCGATTCCCCCTAGGAGAAGCAATGAAATGAGCATAGTACGCACAGCGTTACCCCTGGTACTGCTCACCAGTGTGTTGACTGGTTGTGCAGGTTTGCAAAAAACCGACTGGCCGAAGTGTGCCGCCGTCGGGGGTGTAGGCGGCGCCGCTCTGGGCGCCATCGAGAGTTCCAGCTGGGCTGGCTGGGGCGCGTTGCTGGGCGGTGGCCTGGCGGCGGGCTATTGCTGGGCCCATGGCGATGGCGACGAGGATGGCGACGGCGTGCCGGACAGCCGTGACAAGTGCCCAGGCACCCCGCGTGGCGTGCAGGTCGATGCCAACGGATGCCCGCCAGAGCCGGCAGCGGTGGTCGAGGAAGTGGTGGTGCAGAAGGAAGAAGTCATCGTCATCCGCGATGTGCACTTCGAGTTCGATTCTGCGCGTCTGACCTCCAGCGACAAAGAGCGCCTCAATACCATTGCCACGCGCCTGAAGCAGGAAGCGCCATCTGCCCGGCTGAGCGTCAGCGGCCATACCGACAGTGTCGGCTCCGACAGCTATAACCAGAAACTGTCTGAGCGTCGCGCCCACTCGGTGACCGATTACCTGGTCGAGAGCGGTGTACCGCGCAGCAGCTTCGTTTCGGTGGTCGGTGCCGGTGAAACCCAACCGGTAGCTGACAATGCCACGGCCGAAGGGCGTGCCATGAACCGTCGTACCGAGATCAAGATCCAGCGGTGAAGCGGCGTGCGCCCGTGCCTTGAGCAGTGGCACGGGCGCGTCTTCATGCCGGTCAGCCGTTCGTGGCCAATGACACAGGAGCATTCAGCATGAGTGTGACGTCGAAGGCGGCATTGCCGCTGTTGGTGGCTGCCAGCCTGCTTGCGGGCTGCGCCACGCACAGCGATGGCAGCGCGCCACTCAACCAAAGGACCTGGCCCATCTGCAGCCTGCTGGGCGGCTTGGTCGGTGGTGGCCTGGGTGCCATCGAAAGTTCTACCTGGGCCGCCGGTGGCGGTGCCCTGGGCGCCATCGCCGGTGGGCTGATTTGCTATGCCCAGGACGGTGACGAAGACGGCGACGGTATTTTCGATCGCCGCGACCATTGCCCTGATACCTCGGCCAATACGGCGGTCGACCACATGGGCTGCCCGTTGAAGGAATACCCTGCCGCGCCACCAGCCACTGCGGCCGAACCGTCGCCCGAGGTGATCATCCTCGATGACAACGGCGCGGTGATGTTCGCCTTCGATTCCGCCGACCTGACGCCGGCGGCCCAGCAGCGCCTGCAAGGCCTGGTGGCGAAACTCGATTCACCAACCGTGGCCAAGGTCCGTGTGATCGGGCACACCGACAATGTGGGCTCCGACAGTTACAACCAGGCGCTCTCCGAACGCCGCGCCAGCAGCGTGGCCGAATACCTGATTGGCCAGGGCCTGGAGGCGGGCAAGGTCACCAGCCAGGGCCGTGGCGAAAGCGAGCCGGTCACCGACAACGAAACCGAGGAGGGCCGCGCGCGCAACCGACGGGTGGAGCTGCACCTCAACTGAGTGGTGCTGGCGCCTGCCTTGGCATTGCAGTTAATGTGGCGCGCACGGCCCGCTCGATCGGGGCGTCTCGACATAACAACAATCGATAGGGGCGGGGTATGAAGTTCATCCTGGGCCTGGGCAAGGTCCTGACGGTCGCTTTCTGGGGTGTGGTGTTGTTCAATCAGCTGATGCCACAACCCTTGCCCTTCAATCTGCTGATCAATGCCGCTGGTATTTTCCTGTTCGGCCTGCACCTGCTCGAAGTGCTGTTCTTCAATGGCAGCCTGCGTGGGCGCAGCCACCGCTGGTTCGACCGGTTGCAGATCCTGCTGACGGGTATCTTCCATGTCATGTCCATTCCCCGTGCGCAGGAGGCGCCGCGTAATGCGTAATCTGATGTTGCTGGCCATGTTGGCCGCTCCCCTTGCCCAGGCCGAAAGCCTGGAAGTCGCTGCCAATTCCATGTTGCGCCTGCCCGATAAGTCAGCCAGTGTGCACCTCACGCACCTGCGCGTCGCTGATGCGGCGACCCTGCTGTTGCCTGCCTCGCTCGCGGAACTGAAGGTCGACCAACTTGAACTGGGGCGTGATGCGCGTATCGCCATTGCACCTTCCGATAACCCGTTGCTGATAGAAGCGCGCAGCGCGCGGTTGGGCGAAGGCAGTGAATTCAGTGCACCGGGGGCAGCGGGCAGTTACCAGCGTGCAGCCCGTTCAGGCCGTAGCCTGGACCTGAAACTGGCTGAGCTGGATGCCGAGCGAGTAGCGATCGATGCCCGTGGCGGTGCTGGTGCGCCGGGTTATGTGGGCCTGGATGGTGCCAACGGCCAGGCCGGTGGCTGCACCTGGGGCCAGGCCAGCCGGGGTGCCAATGGTGATGATGGTGGCAACGGGCATGATGGTGCGCCGGGTGGGCGTATTCGCCTGAGCGTGCCGCAGGGCTTCCCGCAAGAGCGCATTGTCGTGCGACTGGATGGCGGTGCACCGGGTAAGCCAGGGGCGGCAGGCAAGGCCGGTAAAGGTGGGGCGAGCAAAGGGTGCCTGGTGTACAGCACCGATGCTGGGGCCAATGGGCGACCGGGCCAGCCGGGCCAGCCCGGCCTGGCGGGCGCTGCGGGTGAGCTGATTCTGCAGCCCCTTTGAGCCTCGCTGTCCCCTGTAGAAGTGGCCTTGTGTCGTGATGGGCCGCTCCTGCAGGGACCGCGTGAAACCTGTCAGATCATCAGGCGCGAACTGGCCACAGCCACCACGGCCAGGCCCAGCAGCAAGTTGATACCCACCATCCGCCGAATCCGCCCCAGCACCGTCGCACCCGTTGGCCAATCTTCGGCCAGCACCGCCGCCTTTAGTTCCGGCAGCAGCAACGCCTGAATGCGCATGAACAGGGCAAACATGGCGATCCCGCCACCGATCATCACCTGCACGTACTTAGGCGCGGTCTCGAAACCGCTGAAGCGCATGTGCAACATGCCGATACCACTTATCGCCAAGATTGCCACCGCCAGCCAGACCCAGCCGAAGAAACGTCGGAAAACTTCCACCCACAAGCGCAGGCGGGCAGGCCCTTCAAGGGCTGCAACCGTTGCCGGGCGTAGCACCAGCCAAGCGAAGAACATGCCGCCGACCCATACCAGGGCGGCTAGAACATGCAGTGTGTAGGGCAGGGCAAAGGCGAGCATCCGGATCTCCATGCGGCACAAAGGGCAATAGCGGGGTATGATAGCCGCCCCGTGTGAAACACTGAAAATATATCCAGCCCTCCGGGCGCCTGCAGACCATGATCAGCAACGAACTCAAAGCCACCATTCAGGGCGCCTATTCGCGTTTTCTCGAAGCCAAGAGCCTCAAGCCGCGCTACGGCCAGCGTCTGATGATCGCCGAAGTGGCCAAGGTGCTTGGCGACATTGCCTGCGACGATGAAGGCCGGCGTGCCGGTGAGCCTGCCGTGGTGGCCGTGGAAGCGGGCACCGGTACCGGCAAGACCGTGGCCTACAGCCTGGCCGCCATTCCGGCCGCCAAGGCCGCCGGCAAGCGCCTGGTGATAGCCACTGCCACCGTGGCCCTGCAGGAGCAGATCGTCTTCAAGGACCTGCCCGACCTGATGCGCAATAGCGGGCTCAACTTCAGCTTTGCCCTGGCCAAGGGCCGTGGCCGCTACCTGTGCCTGTCCAAGCTCGACATCCTGCTGCAGGAAGGCCATGCCCAGTCGGCCACCGCCCAGTTGTTCGAAGAAGAAGGCTTCCGTATCGAAGTCGACGAACGCAGCCAGAAGCTATTCAACAGCATGATCGAGAAGCTCGCCGGCAACCGCTGGGACGGTGACCGTGACAGTTGGCCCGAGGCCCTGGAAGACCAGGACTGGGCACGCCTGACCACCGACCACAGCCAGTGCACGGGCCGTCATTGCCCGAACTTCCAGCAGTGCGTGTTCTACAAGGCCCGCGAAGGCATGGGCAAGGTCGACGTGATCGTCACCAACCACGACATGGTCCTGGCCGACCTGGCCCTGGGCGGCGGTGCGGTATTGCCCGACCCGCGCGATACCATGTACGTGTTCGACGAAGGCCACCACCTGCCAGACAAGGCCATCGGCCACTTCGCCCATTATTCGCGGCTGCGTTCCACGGGCGACTGGCTTGAGCAGACGGCCAAGAACCTGACCAAGCTTCTGGCCCAGCACCCGCTGCCCGGTGACCTGGGCAAATACATCGAGCAGGTGCCGGAGCTGGCGCGGGAAGTGCGCACCCAACAACAGTTCATGTTCACGCTGTGCGAACAGGTGGCCGACTTCCGCCCCAGCGAGGATACCGAAGGCCGTGAGCGCCCGCGCTACCGTTTTGAGGGTGGGGTGGTGCCAGAACAGATTCGCGAGGTGGGCATCGAGTTGAAGAAGGGCTTCGCCCGTCTGAACGACCTGTTCACCCGCCTGGCCGACCTGCTCAAGGAAGGGATGGACGGTGAGGTGAGCATCGGCATTGCCAGCCACCAGGCCGAAGAATGGTATCCGCTGTTCGGCAGCCTGGTCACCCGTGCCCAGGGCAACTGGGAACTGTGGACGGCCTTTACCGCCGAAGACCCGGAAGACAGCCCGCCCATGGCCCGTTGGCTGACGTTGGCCGAAAGCGGTGCGATGTTCGACATCGAAGTCAACGCCAGCCCCATTCTTGCTGCCGAAATGCTCCGCCGCAGCCTGTGGAGCGTTGCCCATGGCGCCTTGGTAACGTCGGCGACGTTGACTGCGCTCGGCAAATTCGATCGCTTCCGCATGCGCTCGGGCTTGCCGCGCGATGCCGTCACCTGTGTGGTCCCCAGCCCGTTCGTGCATGGCGATGCCGGCCTGTTGCGGGTCCCGGACTTGCAGGCCGACCCACGCGATGCGGCGGCGCACACGGCGGCGATCATCCGCGAACTGCCGAACATCGTCGAAGATGCCCGTGGCGCGCTGGTGCTGTTCTCGTCACGCAAGCAGATGCAGGATGTGTTCGACGGCCTGGACCGCGACTGGCGTAAGCTGGTGCTGATCCAGGGCAACCTGTCCAAGCAGGAAACCCTGAACAAGCACAAGGCACGGGTCGACGATGGCCAGCACAGCGTGTTGTTCGGCCTGGCCAGCTTTGCCGAAGGTGTCGACCTGCCGGGTGCGTACTGCGAGCACGTGGTCATCGCCAAAATTCCCTTCTCCGTGCCCGACGACCCGGTGGAGGCTGCCTTGTCGGAGTGGATCGAGGCCCGCGGCGGCAACCCGTTCATGGAAATTGCCGTGCCGGACGCCTCGCTCAAGTTGATCCAGGCCTGTGGCCGCCTGCTGCGTACCGAGCAGGATCGCGGCGTCATCACCTTGCTCGATCGGCGTCTGGTCACCCAGCGTTACGGCAAGGCTATTCTCAATGCGCTGCCGCCGTTCCGGCGGGAGATTTCCTGAGCACCGGAGCACTTGCTCCGGCGCGTTGTCCATTACTCAGTCTTGGGCCATGACGGCCCTGAAGGAGAGCCCCAGCCTTATGGTCCGCCGTACCCTGCCCGCCGTTTTCGCCCTGTTGTTCAGCTCGCCCTTGCTGGCCGGGCAGCAGACGCTGTTCAGCTTCGTGCGCCCGGCCTCGGTGGTCAATGTGGTGACCGAGGATGCCGGCATGCCGCAGTACAACGCGGAGCAGACGGCCGAGGGCGAAGTGTTGCGGCGTGTGGTGTTCAACCCGGCCCAGCGGCCGACTTTGCGCCTGAGCCCGCAAGGCGGGGCGTGGGACTGGTCCGCCGGGCAGTTCCTGACCTTACGCCTGCAAAGTGCCATGGATTGGGCGCTGACCGTGGATGTCACGGTGCAAGGCAGCGATGGCCGCACCTTGACCAGCCGTATCGACCTGCCGGCCGGCCCCGCGCAAACCGTGATGGTGCCGCTGACAGCCAGTTCACCGTTGAACCAGGGCATGCGTGCCGGCCCGCCGATGCCCTGGAACTATGGCGGGCAGCGCCTGCTGCTGACCAGCAGCGCCGGGGCAGTCGACCTCAAGCAGGTGGCCTTGGTGAGCCTGAGCATTCCCAACCCCAAGGTCGCGCAAAACCTGCTGATCGAGCGAGTCGGCATTCAGGATGACGACCAGGCTTACAAGGCTGCCTACCATGAGCTGATCGATACCTATGGCCAGTCCACGCGCGGTAACTGGCCTGAGAAGGTTACCAATGACGAACAGCTCAAGGCAGCCGATACCCGTGAACAGCAACAGCTCAAGGGCTGGCTGACAGAGCGCGGCAAACAGCAGCTGGACCCTTACGGCGGCCTGTTGGCCGGGCCGGCGTTCGCCGCCAAAGGCTTCTTCCGCACCGAAAAGCGTGATGGCCGTTGGTACCTGGTAACGCCGGAAGGGCACCCCTTCTATTCCCTGGGGGTAAACGCCGTGGCGGCAGACGGCGGGCGTACCTATGTCGCTGGGCGTGAAGGCATGTTCAAGGCCCTGCCCGCTGAGGGCAATGCACTGGCCGCTTTCTATGGCGAGGGCAATAACGACGATGGCAATGCCTCGTCGCAAGGGCGCAATTTCAAACAGGGGCGCTGGTTCGACTTCTATGCTGCCAACCTTCAACGTACCTATGGCAAACCCTGCCCGCCCGCAGTGGAGGGCCAGCCCGCCAACTGCCCACCGCTGGTGCTGGATGCGGCCCGCTGGCAGACGCACGCGCTCGACCGCCTGCAGGCCTGGGGTTTCAACACCATCGGCAACTGGAGCGAGCCTGCCCTTGGTCAGGCCAGGCGCCTGCCATACACCGTGCCGCTGTCGATCGTGGGCGACTACGCCAGCATCAGTACCGGCATGGACTGGTGGGGCAGCATGCCCGATCCGTTTGACCCGCGTTTCGCCATGGCCACCGAGCGTGCAGTGGCCATTGCCGCCCGCGATCACCGTGACGACCCCTGGCTGATCGGTTACTTCGCCGATAACGAGTTGGCCTGGGCTGCTCCCGGAAGCGACCCCAAAGCCCGTTACGGCCTGGCCTACGGCACCTTGCGCTTGACCACCGACGTGCCGGCCAAGCGCGCATTCCTCAAGCAGTTGCGTGACAAGTATCGCAACCAGGAAGGGCTGTCCAAGGCCTGGGGCATCGAGCTGGCCGCCTGGGAACTGATGGAAGATCCAGGCTTCGAGGCGCCGTTGCCCAACCCGGAGCACCCGGAAATCGAACGTGATTACCAGCATTTCCAACAGGTATTTGCCGAGACCTACTTCAAGACCATTGCCGATTCGTTGAAGTGGCATGCGCCCAATCACCTGCTGTTGGGTGGCCGCTATGCCATCAGCACGCCAGAAGCGGTCAAAGCCTGTGCAGAGTTCTGCGATGTGCTCAGCTTCAATTTCTATACCCTCAAGCCTCAGGACGGTTACGACTTCGCTCGCCTGGCCGAGTTGGACAAGCCGGTGCTGGTGTCCGAGTTCCAGTTCGGCTCGCGCGATCGCGGGCCGTTCTGGCCGGGGCCGCTGGAGTTGGCGCGGGAAGAGGATCGCGGCCCGGCCTACGGCAACTTCCTCAAGGCCGCCCTGGCGCAACCGATGATCGTTGGCGCCCACTGGTTCCAGTACCTCGATCAGCCGGCCAGCGGTCGCCTGCTTGACGGCGAAAACGGTCACCTTGGACTGGTGGCCATCACCGATGTGCCGTACCCAGGGTTTGTTGACGCCGTGCGCAAAAGCAACCTGCAGGCCATGGGCCAATTGCGAGCGCTGCTGGAGAAACCGGCGCCCTGAGCGCCAGTTACCGTTCGTCGCGACCATTTGGCCCAAGCCAGTTTGCAAAACACCCAACTACTGAAACAATGCACACCTTTTTTGGACATGGTCGTACGGAGTACAGCGGGTGCAGATCCAGGGTCACTATGAGCTGAAGTTCGAAGCCGTGCGCGAAGCCTTTGCCGCGTTGTTCGATGATCCCCAGGAGCGTGGTGCCGCACTGTGCATCCAGGTGGGGGGCGAAACCGTTATTGACCTGTGGGCCGGCAGTGCCGACAAAGACGGCCAGCAGGCTTGGCACAGCGATACCATCGCCAACCTGTTCTCCTGCACCAAGACGTTCACCGCCGTCACCGCCCTGCAACTGGTCGGCGAGGGTAAGCTGGCCCTCGATGCCCCGGTGACCAACTACTGGCCCGAGTTCGCCCAGGCCGGTAAGCAGTCGGTCACTTTGCGCCAACTGCTCAGCCACCGTGCCGGCTTGCCGGCGATTCGCGAGCTGCTGCCGGCCGAGGCATTGTACGACTGGCAGACCATGGTCGATGCCCTGGCGGCCGAGACACCTTGGTGGACACCCGGCACCGAACACGGCTATGCCGCCATCACCTACGGCTGGCTGATCGGCGAGCTGATTCGCCGCGCCGATGGCCGTGGCCCTGGCGACTCGATCGTGGCCCGCACCGCCCGCCCGTTGGGGTTGGATTTCCACGTTGGCCTGGCAGACGAAGAGTTCCACCGCGTGGCGCATATCGCCCGTGGCAAAGGCAACCCGGGGGATGCCGCAGCGCAGCGCTTGCTACAGGTAACCATGCGTGAGCCAGAGGCGTTGTCGACCCGTGCATTCACCAACCCGCCGGCGATCCTGACCAGTACCAACAAGCCTGAATGGCGTCGTATGCAACAGCCAGCGGCCAATGGCCATGGCAACGCACGCAGCCTGGCGGGCTTCTATGCCGGGCTTCTTGACGGCAGCCTGCTCGAATCTGAACTGCTCGATGAACTGACCCGTGAACACAGCCTGGGTCAGGACCGTACCTTGCTCACCCAAACCCGCTTTGGCCTGGGCTGCATGCTCGACCAGCCCGAGGTGGCCAACGCCACCTTTGGCCTCGGCGCCCGCGCCTTCGGCCACCCCGGTGCCGGTGGTTCGGTCGGTTTTGCCGACCCGGAGCACGATGTGGCCTTCGGTTTCGTGGTCAATACCCTCGGCCCTTATGTGCTGATGGACCCACGCGCGCAAAAATTGGTACGCGTCCTTGCCAGTTGCCTTTGATCGGGTAATGCGGGTATTGCCCACCCCCTTTGACTATCCTCAATGCCAACGCCTGAAGTGCCTAGGCAAAATATCTTTCTATTTCATGGTGTATCGCTGATGTCTTCACATAAAACCTTAGCACTCGCCCTGTGCCTGACCGCCGTTACCGGCTGCGCCAGCCACTCCCCGGACGGCTCCAAGGAAGGTGGCTCCAACTGGTGGCCTTTCGGTTCGGACAAGGTCGCCGAGCAGGAAGTGAAGGCAGCCGTCACTGAAAACGTGGCCAAGGCTGACGCCAAATCGGAGAGCGCCAGCCGTTGGTGGTGGCCGTTTGGTGGCGATGACAAGCAGGCCAAGGGCCCCGTGGTGCCGAAAATTGACCAGAAGGCCACCCAGGCCTGGCTGGACGAATACGAGCCTAAGCTGCGCGAAGCGATCAAGGACAGCAAGCTGGAGCTTGAGCGCCGCGACAATGTGCTGGCGGTAACCTTGCCGGTTGACAGCTCGTACAACCCTGACCGCCCGAACATGCTGCTGCCCATGACCCTCGGCCCGATCACCCGCGTGGCCAAGACCGTCGAAGGTGACCCCAAGACTGCCGTGCTGGTACTGGGCCATGCCGACAGCAGCGGTGCTGCCGCTGCCAACCAGAAACTCAGCCTGGAGCGCGCCGCTTCGGTATCGGCCATCTTCCGCCTCAGCGGCCTGCAGCGTGACCGCCTGACCCTCAAGGGCATGGGCTCGGTGATGCCGCGTGCGGCCAATGACAGCGCCGAGGGCCGCTCCCTGAACCGCCGCGTGGAAATGCTGCTGACCCCACAAAACACCATGGTCGCACTGTTGGCCAAGTATCAGCAGGCTGCTCCGGCACCTGCGCCGACCTCGATGGTGGCGGTACAGGATGCCAAGGCACCTGCTGCCAAGGCCACTGACAACAAGCCGGCTGCCAAGCCTGCGGCGAAGAAGCCCGTGGCCAAGGCCAAAGCACCTGTGAAGGCAACAGCCAAGAAGAAAGCGGCGCCGGCCAAGCCTGTTGCCAAGAAAGCTACCGCCGATAAAAAAGTAGCTGCCAATAGCCCTGCGAAGACCAACTGATCGTCAAGGAACGCAGCAATGACCCAATCCCTGGCCGATATGCGCCGCGACTACACCCGTGATGGCCTGGCTGAAGCCCAGGCGCCGGGGGAGCCGTTCGTCCTGTTCCACCAGTGGTTCGCCGATGCGGTGAAAACCGAGCAGGCACCGGTGGAAGCCAACGCCATGACCCTGGCCACCGTGGACGGCGAAGGCCGCCCGCATTGCCGTGTATTGTTGCTGAAGGGGCTCGACGAGCAGGGCTTCACTTTCTTCACCAATTACGAAAGCGCCAAGGGCCAGCAATTGCAGGCCAACCCTTTTGCAGCCATGACCTTCTTCTGGCCGGCGCTGGAGCGCCAGGTGCGCATCGAAGGTCGGGTGGAGAAGGTCTCGGCGCAGGAGTCGGATGCCTACTATCAGGTGCGCCCGCTGGGCAGCCGCCTGGGGGCCTGGGCCTCGCCGCAGAGCCGGGTGATTGCCGGGCGTGAAGAGCTCGAGGGCCTGGTCAAGGCTACCGAAGCGCGCTTTTCCGACACCCAGCCGCACTGCCCTGAGCATTGGGGGGGCTACCGTTTGTTGCCTGAGCGCATCGAGTTCTGGCAGGGGCGGGCGAGCCGCTTGCATGACCGGTTGAATTACCGGTTCGTGAATGGGCAATGGCAGCGGGAGCGGCTGGCGCCCTGAGGTCCCGGGGCTGCTGCGACACAAGGCCGCTCCCACAGAGGCGATCGCGCTGTACCTGTGGAAGCGGCCTTGTGTCGCGATAGGGCCGCAAAGCGGCCACGACGATCGATCAGGCTACCCCGGATACTCCGCCGCTTCCCGCTCCAACCACCCTGCCAGTTGCTTGCGTCCCACCTTCTCCTGTCGCGCCTGTTCCAACCTTTCCAGCATGAACGCGCGCTTATCAGGATCGGCACCCGCCAGCGACAACGCCAGGTCGCGGTCCATCCAGCGGCGCATGCGCACATACAGCCACCCGTGGAAATACAGCCCCGCAACGGTGGCGACCACGACGATGAAGTAATCCATGGCTATCCTTGGTCTCACTTGAAAGGCCTTCGACACAGCCCGGCAGGCTGTACCCCGGCTGAATGAAAACAATTTTATTACGTTTGTACCGTGACAGCCGTCAATGTGCAGCGTCTAATGAGCACCTGACTTATGGAGACTTTACCCATGCGTAAATCCGCTTTGCTGGTGGCGACCTTTACCACCATGTCGCTGCTGCTGGGAGGCTGTGCCTCGAGCCTGACCGGTGACAGCTACTCCCGTGACGAGGCCCGCCGCGTGCAAACCGTGCGTATGGGCACCATCGAGTCCCTGCGCCCAGTCAAGATCGAGGGTACCAAGACCCCGATCGGCGGTGGTGCTGGTGCCATCGTGGGTGGCGTTGCTGGCAGCGCCGTTGGCGGTGGCCGTGGCAGCATCGTCGCTGCGGTGATCGGTGCTGTTGCCGGTGGCCTGGCAGGCTCCGCTGCCGAAGAAGGCCTGACTCGTACCCAAGGTGTCGAAATTACCGTACGTGAAGACGACGGCAGCATGCGCGCCTATGTGCAGGCCGTGCAGGAGAACGAAATCTTCCGCGTGGGTGACCGCGTGCGCATCATGACCGTTGACGGTACCAGCCGCGTTTCGCACTGACCGTAGCGCAGTAAAACAAAACCCCGACCTGGCTGCTGCCAGTCGGGGTTTTTTCATGCCTCAGCCAAATCAACCAACACGGGGCTTGCGGCTGGCCATGGCGGTGACGGCGTAGCCGATCACTGCGGCGAAGAACGAGCCGGTAAGAATCCCCATGCGGTCCATACCGGCGTATTCGCTACTGCCTGGGGAGAAGGCGAGCGAGCCAACGAACAGGCTCATGGTGAAGCCAATGCCGCAGAGTATCGCCACCCCCAGTATTTGCCCCCAGCCAGCACCAGCAGGTAGCGCGGCGAGGCGCAGCTTCACCGCCAGCCATGTCAGGCCGAAAACACCTACGGTTTTGCCCAGCAACAGGCCGACGGCGATGCCCATCGGCACGGGGTGGGTGAAGCTTTCTACGGTCATGCCAGCCAGCGAAACGCCGGCGTTGGCGAAGGCGAACAGTGGCAGGATGGCATAGGCCACCCAAGGGTGCAGGGCATGTTCCAGGGCCAGCAGCGGTGACGTTTCGGCGTTGCGCGTGCGCAGTGGGATGCACAAGGCCAGGGCGACACCGGCCAGGGTGGCATGCACGCCACTCTTGAGCACGCATACCCAGAGGATCAGGCCAATGACCATGTATGGCCCAAGCTTGACCACGCCAAGCCGGTTCATCGCTATCAGCACCACCAGGCAGGCCGCCGCCAGCAGCAGCGATACGCTCGACAGGGTACCGGAGTAGAACAGGGCGATGACAATGATCGCACCCAGGTCGTCGATGATCGCCAGGGTCATCAGGAACAGCTTCAGTGACACCGGCACGCGCTTGCCCAGTAGCGCCAGCACGCCGAGGGCAAAGGCGATGTCGGTGGCAGTTGGGATCGCCCAGCCGGCCACGGCCGCCGGGTTGTCACGGTTGATGAACCAGTAGATCAGTGCCGGCACCACCATGCCGCCAACGGCAGCAGTGGCAGGCAGGATGACCTGGGATGGCTTGGACAGGTGGCCGTCGACCACCTCGCGCTTGACCTCCAGGCCGATCAGCAGGAAGAACAGGGCCATCAGGCCATCGTTGATCCATAGCAGCAATGGCTTGGCGATGTTCAGCGCGCCGATCTGGACGGCGACGGGCACGTCGAGCAGCCCGCTGTACAGGTAGGACAGTGGCGAGTTGTTGATGATCAGGGCCAGAACGGCGGCGGCGATCAGCAGCAGGCCGCTGGCGGCTTCAAGCTGGAAAAAACGGGTGAACAGGCTACGCACGGGCTATAGGCTCTCCATGAGCAGTTTACGAATGGTACGGGCGTACACCCTAGCCTGTGGCGATATTCTTTAAAACAAAAACTATATTCGTTTTTGTTATATGGTGTTGCTGCCTTGGCTTAGTGAAGCCTAGATGCAGATGGAGGAGGAGGGGGTGAGGGGAAGGCTGGTCTTGGGGCCGGGTTATTCTGAAGTCTGCCAGCGCCCTCTCGCGGGCAAGCCCGTTGCCACAGTGACATCGCTGTCTCTGTGGGAGTTGGCTTACCCGCGAAGAGGCCTTGGAAGGCCTCAAGCAATCAGAGGCCGAGCATATCCCGTGCTACCGCCTCGGCAATGCGGATGCCATCCACACCCGCGGACAGAATCCCGCCCGCGTAGCCGGCGCCTTCACCCGCCGGGAACAGCCCCTTGAGGTTCAGGCTCTGGTAATCTTCACCCCGGGTAATGCGCAGGGGCGACGAGGTACGCGTTTCGATCCCGGTCAACACCGCGTCATGCAAGTTGTAGCCTTTGATTTGGCGGTCGAATGCCGGCAGTGCCTCACGGATCGCCTCGATGGCGAAGTCCGGCAGGCTTGGCGCCAGATCACCCAGGGTCACGCCCGGCTTGTAGGACGGCTCGACACTGCCCAGTGCGGTCGATGGCCGGCCGGCGACAAAGTCACCCACCAGTTGCGCCGGGGCCTGGTAGTTGCTGCCACCCATCACGTAGGCATGGGCCTCCAGGCGTTCCTGCAGCTCGATACCGGCCAGCGGGCCACCCGGGTAGTCGCGCTCGGGGTCGATGCCGACGACGATGCCGGAGTTGGCGTTGCGCTCGTTACGCGAGTACTGGCTCATGCCGTTGGTAACGACTCGGCCCGGCTCGCTGGTAGCCGCGACCACGGTGCCGCCTGGGCACATGCAGAAGCTGTATACAGAGCGGCCGTTCTTGGCGTGGTACACCAGCTTGTAGTCGGCGGCACCGAGTTTGGGGTGGCCGGCGTACTTGCCCAGGCGCGCCTTGTCGATCAGCGTTTGCGGGTGCTCGATGCGGAAGCCGACCGAGAATGGCTTGGCTTCCATGTACACGCCTTTGGCGTGCAGCATACGGAAGGTGTCGCGGGCGCTGTGGCCAAGGGCCAGGACCACATGGCGCGAGTGCAGCTGCTCGCCACTCTCCAGTACCACGCCAGTCAACTGGCCATCTTCGACCAGCAGGTCGGTGACCTTCTCCTGGAAGCGCACTTCGGCACCCAGGGCAATCATGTCCTGGCGCATCTGCTCGACCATGCCGGTGAGGCGGAAGGTGCCGATGTGCGGCTTGTTGATGTACAGGATTTCGTCCGGGGCACCGGCCTTGACGAACTCTTCCAGTACCTTGCGGCCGTGGTGCTGCGGGTCCTTGATCTGGCTGTACAGCTTGCCGTCGGAGAAGGTGCCGGCGCCGCCTTCGCCGAACTGCACGTTGGACTCTGGGTTGAGCACGCTCTTGCGCCACAGGCCCCAGGTGTCCTTGGTGCGCTGGCGCACTTCCTTGCCGCGTTCGAGGATGATCGGCTTGAACCCCATCTGTGCCAGCAGCAGGCCGGCAAAGATGCCGCACGGGCCGAAACCGACCACGATCGGGCGCTCCTGCATGTCGGCCGGGGCGTGGCCGACGTACTTGTAGGTCACGTCTGGTGCCACGCTGATGTTGCGATCGTCGGCGAACTTGCTGAGCAGTTCGGCTTCGTTGCTGGCTTCCAGATCGATGGTGTAGATGAACAGCAGTTCGCTGTTCTTCTTGCGCGCATCGTAGCTGCGCTTGAACAGGTTGAAGCTGAGCAATTGCTCGTCGCGGATGCCCAGGCGCTGGACGATGGCTTCACGCAGCGCTTCGTCAGGATGGTCCAGGGGCAGCTTCAGTTCGGTGATTCGTAGCATGGCAGGGTCCAGTATCCCGGCCATGGACGGCCGGCGGCTTTACACAAACCGCCAAGTATAAGCTGTTCGCCGCCCTGACTGGCAGGATAAAAGTGCCCGGCGATCAGTTGTCGCGTGCGCCACCGTAGTAGCCGCAGCCTTGCAAGGTCTTGCCGTCGATGTGCAGTTCGGCGCGCAGGTGGCGCACGGCGCCGCTCATGCTGTCGACGCAGCGTTGCGGGGCGACCCACAGTTCCACGTGCTGACCGTTGGCTTCGCTGCTCAGGGTCAGGCCGCCGCCGGGCACTTCTTCTTCAAGGAACGGCAGGGGCAGCGGGTCTTTGCCGGGGCGCTCTATGATCATCCCCTTGCCGCTAGCTTTCACCGCCCAGAACGGCTCCTGGCCGTCGGCGCGCAGGGTCAGCTGCTTGAAGTTGGGGTCTTCGCAGGCACGGGCGGAGGGTTCCAGGCGGTACAGGCGACGCACTTCCAGCTGGCCGTCGTTGTTGGCCTGCTTGCTGCCGGTCAGGCGACCACGGACGTCGGCGAACAGCTTGTCATTGGCGTCCTTGGCAAGGTTGGCGGCCTCCTGCAGGATGCCAGTGGCGCCGACATCATTGATCACGAACGTGCGGTTTTCGCTGCATGGCTTGAACAGCAACTGGCCGTTGGCGGCACGTAGTTCGCCCTGCATGCGCGTGGTGCCGATGTTCGGGTCGCTTGGGGCGTTGGCCATGAGCTGGCAGCCGGCGAACAGGGGCAGCAGGGCGGTGAGCAGCAGGGTGGGGGTGAGGCGCATGGGGCGGGCTCCGGGGATCTTTGCCAAAGAGCTGGCCACGTTACGCAGGGTGTGCTGGGATCACAAGTCAGCAGGCATGAAAAAGGGCCCGAAGGCCCTTTCCCGATCAACCCCCAAGGTACGCGTCGCGCACCTTTGGGTCAGTCAACAGCGCTTCGCCTGTCCCTTGCATCACCACCCGGCCGTTCTCCAGCACATACGCCCGGTCGGCGATTTTCAGCGCCTGGTTGGCGTTTTGCTCCACCAGGAACACCGTCACGCCATCGCGGCGCAGCTGTTCGATGATGTCGAAGATCTGCTGGATGATGATCGGTGCCAGGCCCAGCGAAGGTTCGTCGAGCAGCAGCAGCTTGGGCTTGCTCATCAGCGCCCGGCCAATGGCGAGCATTTGCTGCTCGCCACCGGACATGGTGCCGCCACGCTGGATGTAACGTTCCTTCAGGCGCGGGAACAGCTGCAGCACCTTGTCCAGTTGCTCCTGATAATCGCCTTTGTCGGTGAAGAAACCACCCATCGCCAGGTTCTCCTCTACGGTCAGGCGGGCGAACACGCGGCGGCCTTCCGGCACTACGGCGATGCTCTTGCGCATGATGTGCGAGGACGGCTGGCCGACCAGTTCTTCACCCAGGTACTTGATGCTGCCACTGTGCGCCTGCGGCGAGCCGCACAGGGTCATCAGCAACGTCGACTTACCGGCGCCGTTGGCGCCGATCAGGGTGACGATCTCGCCCTGGTTGATTTCCACGTTGACGCTGTGCAGCGCCTGGATCTTGCCGTAGAAGGTGGAAACGTTTTCGAACTTCAGCATTTACGCTTCCCCCAGGTAGGCTTTGATCACATCAGGGTTGTCGCGGATCTCCTCCGGTGTGCCGTGGGCCAGAGGGGTGCCCTGATTGATCACCACGATATGGTCGGAGATGCTCATCACCAGCTTCATGTCGTGCTCGATCAGCAGCACGGTGACGTTGTGCGACTCGCGCAGGTAGGCGATCAATGCCTTGAGGTCTTCGGTTTCCTTCGGGTTCAGGCCCGCGGCCGGTTCGTCGAGCATGATGATGCGTGGCTGGGTCATCATGCAGCGGGCGATTTCCAGGCGGCGCTGCTGGCCGTAGGCGAGGGTGCCGGCGGTACGGTTGGCGAACTCGGTCAGGTTGACCTTTTCCAGCCAGTACTGCGCGCGTTCCATGGCCTCCTTTTCGCTGCGGCGGAAGCCCGGGGTCTTGAACAAGCCAGCGAAAAAGTTGGTGTTGAGGTGGCGGTGCTGGGCGATCAGCAGGTTTTCCAGCGCGGTCATTTCCTTGAACAGGCGCACGTTCTGGAAGGTCCGCACCACACCCTTGCGGGCGATCTGGTGGCCGGCCAGGCCCTGGATCGGCTGGCCATCGAGCAGGATGGTGCCGCCGCTGGGCTTGTAGAAACCGGTCAGGCAGTTGAACACGGTGGTCTTGCCGGCGCCGTTGGGGCCGATCAACGCCACCACCTGTTTTTCCTTGACGGTCAGGCCCACGCCGTTGACCGCCAACAAGCCGCCGAAGCGCATGCTCAGGCCGCTGACTTGCAGAATTTCGCGGCTCATCGACGCAGCTCCATGTGTGGACGTTGCATAGGCAGCAGGCCTTGCGGACGCCAGATCATCATCAACACCATCAGCGCACCGAACATCAGCATCCGGTATTCGCTGAACTCACGCATCAGCTCGGGCAGCAGGATCATCACGATGGCCGCGAGAATCACGCCCAGTTGTGAGCCCATGCCGCCAAGCACGACGATGGCGAGGATGATTGCCGACTCGATGAAGGTGAACGACTCTGGCGTCACCAGGCCTTGGCGCGCGGCGAAGAAGCTACCGGCGAAACCGGCGAAGCAGGCACCCAGGGTGAACGCCGAGAGTTTGATCACGGTCGGGTTGAGGCCCAGTGCGCGGCAGGCGATCTCGTCTTCGCGCAGGGCTTCCCAGGCGCGGCCGATCGGCATGCGCAGCAGGCGGTTGATGACGAACAGCGCCAGCAGCGCCAGCAGCAGGGCCACCAGGTAGAGGAAGATGACCTTGTTGATCGAGTTGTATTCCAGGCCGAAGAACTCGTGGAAGGTCTGCATGCCCTCGGCGGCGCGGCGTTCGAAGGTCAGGCCGAAGAACTCCGGCTTGGGGATGTTGCTGATGCCGTTGGGGCCGCCGGTCCAGTCGGTGAGGTTACGCAGGAACAGGCGGATGATCTCGCCGAAGCCGAGGGTCACGATCGCCAGGTAGTCACCCCGCAGGCGCAGTACCGGGAAGCCGAGCAGGAAGCCGAAGGTGGCGGCCATCAGGCCGGCAATCGGCAGGCACACCCAGAAGCTCCAGCCCAGGTAGTGCGAGAGCATGGCGTAGCTGTAGGCGCCGACGGCGTAGAAGCCGACATAGCCAAGGTCGAGCAGGCCCGCCAGGCCAACCACGATGTTCAGGCCAAGGCCCAGCAACACGTAGATCAGGATCAGCGTGGCAATGTCGACCGCACCGCGCGAGCCGAAGAACGGCCACACCAGTGCCGCCACGATCAACCCGATGATCACATAGCGCTGGGTCTTGGGCAGGGTCAGGTAGTTGCTGACGGCCGGCGGGATCAGCTTGCGATCCGAACGGCGGCCCATCACCGAGCTCCACTGCTTGTCGAACAGCACACGCAGGAACATCAGCACCGAACACACGGCGATGATGCTGATGGTGAACGAGCCCTGGCTGTGCACGGCCAGGCTGATGCCGTCGATGCTCAGTTTCAGGCCCAGTACCGGGAAGGCCACGGCCCATACCAGCAAGGCGCTGAAGAACGCCTGTTTGAGATTTTTGTTCATACTTTTTCAACCTCCGGGCGGCCCAGAATGCCGGTCGGCCGGAACAGCAAGACAAGAACCAACAAGCCGAATGCCACCACGTCCTTGTACTGGTCGCCGAAGATGTCGGCACCAAAGGCTTCCGCTACACCCAGCACCAGCCCGCCGAGCATGGCGCCCGGAATGCTGCCGATGCCACCCAGCACCGCCGCAGTGAAGGCCTTCAGGCCCACCAGGAAACCGGCGTTGGGGTTGATCACCCCGTACTGCATGCTCAGCAGCACGGCTGCCACGGCTGCCAGGGCGGCACCGATGACGAAGGTGAGGGCGATGATGTTGTTGGTGTTGATGCCCAGCAGGTTGGCCATCTTGATGTCTTCGGCGCAGGCGCGGCAGGCGCGGCCCAGGCGGGAGCGGGAGATGAACAGGGTGAGCAGGGTCATGGCCACCAGGGTGACCACGAACACCAGGACTTGCATGTAGCTGATCAGTACTTCTTCAGCACCGCCTGGCCCGAAGGAGAAGCTGCCGGGGATCAGGTTGGGGATGGATTTGTCCTTGGAGTCTTGCGACAGCAAGACGGTGTTCTGCAGGAAGATCGACATGCCGATGGCGGAAATCAGCGGAATCAACCGGTTGCTGTTGCGCAGAGGGCGATAGGCAACCCGTTCGATACTGTAGCCATAGGCACTGGTGACGAAGATCGTCGCGACAAAGGCGACGGTCATCAGGATCGGCAGCGAATGGATGCCCATCATGGCCAGGCCCGCCAGGGCGATGAAGGCCACGTAGGAACCGATCATGTACACCTCGCCATGGGCGAAGTTGATCATGCCAATGATGCCGTACACCATCGTGTAGCCGATGGCGATCAAGGCATAGGTGCTGCCGATGGTCAATCCATTAACCAGTTGTTGGAAGAAATGGTAGATCTCAGGCATTACAGCGCTCCTAAAAACCTGATTTGCATTTCGCTGGCGGGGGTAGGCCAGGAAACCGCGGGTGACGGTTTTAAGATTTTCAGGTGAGCCCGCCCCCGGATCGCGGGGATCGGGCCCATGAACCTCGTAAAACAAAGCCCACTGCTCGCACAGTGGGCTTCTACGGTCAGCTATTTAGTCACGCAGTTACTGAGGGGAGACTTCGGTCTTCGGCTTGCCGAAGTGCCATTCGTAGACCACGAACTTGAAGTCTTTCAGATCGCCTTTCTCGTCATACGACAGGGTGCCGGTAGGGGTCTTGAACGAGCCGGCGTGGATGGCAGCAGCCACCTTGTCGGTGTCTTCGGACTTGGCGGCCTTGATGCCTTGGGCGATCAGCTCGACAGCCGAGTAGGCCGGGAATACGAACGGGCCGCTTGGGTCCTTGCCGTCAGCCTTGATGGCGTCGACGATCTTCTTGTTCTCAGGGTCGGCGTCGAACGACTTCGGCAGGGTGACCAGCAGGCCTTCGGAGGCGTTCTGGGCGATCTGCGAAATGGAGTCGTTACCCACGCCCTCTGGGCCCATGAACTTGGCTTTCAGGCCTTTTTCCTGGGCCTGGCGCAGGATCAGGCCCAGCTCTGGGTGGTAGCCGCCGTAGTAGACGAAGTCGACGTTGTTCTGCTTGAGCTTCTGGATGATCGAGGAGAAGTCTTTGTCACCGGCGTTCAGGCCTTCGAAGACGGCAACCTTGGTGCCTTTGGCTTCGAGGGTTTGCTTGACCGCGGTGGCAATGCCTTCACCGTACTGCTGCTTGTCGTGCAGTACCGCAACCACTTTCGGCTTGACGTGGTCGGCGATGTAGTTGCCGGCGGCTGGGCCCTGGGCGCTGTCCAGGCCGATGGTACGGAAGATCAGCTTGTAGCCACGGGCGGTGATTTCCGGCGAGGTGGCGGCCGGGGTGATCATGATCACGCCTTCGTCTTCGTAGATGTCGGACGCTGGCTGGGTGGAGCTGGAGCACAGGTGACCGATGACGAACTTGACGCCGTCGTTGACCACTTTGTTGGCGACTGCCACGGCCTGTTTAGGGTCGCAGGCGTCGTCGTATTCCTTGGCTTCGAGCATCTTGCCATCGACGCCGCCCGCGGCGTTGATATCCTTGATGGCTTGCTTGGCGCCGATGAACTGCATGTCGCCGTACTGGGTCACAGGACCCGTTTTAGGACCGGCGATGCCGATCTTGATGGTATCGGCGGCAAACGAATGGCTGGCTACCCCGGCCAGAACCATTGCGGCGAACAGCTTGGAAATCTTGATCATAGTGCTCCACTCATTCTGTTGTAATTCTTATAGTCCTGGCGGCCAGGGCTACAGACCGGGCGGGATTTGCGGCGTGGCTGTGCCAACGCGCAAGCCCACCTTCCCCCGGAACATGTCCCGGAACTGTACCGGTACAGTGTAGAGCGCTGTTCGAGCGCTTGAAAAGCGGTCGAAAAGTGCCTGCTTCCTGGGTTGTCGCTTGATCGACAGAAAGATACAGAAAGGCGCCATCAAACTGCCTGCATCTGCGACCCCGCCCCACAACTTCGGGGTCAATCGACCAAATTACATATTTGAAACCGGGTTTTTCTGCAAAAATGCCGGCCTTTTTTAATTGGCGATTTTTGCGGATACCACCCATGACTGATCAAACAAGCACCCTCTATGCCAAATTGCTTGGCGAGACGGCAATCATCGAGTGGAAAGCACTGGAACGTTTCTGGGCCAAGGGTGACCTGATTTGGGTCGACCCCAGCCTGGACCTGATCACCGTTGCCGAAGCGATGGCCGAGAATCGCAGCGAGATCTTCGCCAAGTGGCGTAGTGATGGCACCGTTGGGCCGGTCTCGGCCGAGCAGGCACTGGACCTGCAAAGCCGCGATCCAGAGATCTGGGCGGTGGTGGTTTCGCCGTTCATCGTGATCCAGGTGAAGCACACGGAAGAGGCGTGATCTTTTTTGGTGCGCAAAAATACGCAGCAGCCCCGTTTTGGTGCTTGAAGCCGTGCAAGGCGGGTAGAGGTAAGTAACAATTCGGCGTGGCGGTAACAGTTTACGGGATGCGTAATGGGGCTGCCTTGCGGCCTGGATTGATATCGAATTTGTCTGGAGACGTTGATGAGCTCACAACTACCTTCGCTTGGATTCGCCGGCATCGGCCTGATGGGCCTGCCCATGTGCCGTCGTCTGTTGGCAGCGGGATATCCGCTGACGGTATGGAACCGTAGCCCAGACAAGTGTGCCGCCCTGGTCGCTGCCGGCGCGCGCCTGGCCAGCAGCCCGGCCCAATTGTGCCGCGACAGCGACATGGTGCTGCTGTGCCTGGCCGACACAGCAGTGGTGCGCGAGGTGGTGTTCGGCGAGCAAGGCATTGCCCAGGGCGGGCGCAGCGGCCAGTTGCTGATCGATTTCTCCAGCCTGGAACCAACCGCCACCCGTGAAATGGCAGCCGAACTGGCAGCACTGTGTGGCATGGCGTGGTTGGATGCGCCGGTATCTGGCGGTACGCCAGGTGCTGAAGCAGGCACACTGGCCATCATGGTCGGTGGTGAGGTGGCCGACTTGCAGCGTGCACACCCGGTGCTGCAGGTGCTTGGCCAGCGCGTGACGCACATGGGGGCGGTAGGCGCGGGCCAGGTGACCAAGGCCTGCAACCAGATGATCGTAGCCTGCAATGCCCTGGTGATTGCCGAAGTAGTGGTATTGGCCGAGCAGTCGGGCGTAGACGCGACACTGATTGCCGAAGCGCTGGCCGGTGGCTTTGCCGATTCCAAGCCGTTGCAGATCCTGGCGCCGCAGATGGCCGAGAGCCGCTTCGAGCCGATCAAGTGGCATGTACGCACGCTGCTCAAGGACCTGGATGGCGCGGTCAAGTTCTCCCGTGAGCAAGGCTCGGCGACGCCGCTCAGCGGCCTCGCCGCGCAATTGATGCGCCTGCACGGTAGCCAGGGTTACCTGCAAAAAGACCCGGCGACCCTGGTGGAGCTGTACCGCAACAAGGCGTGAGTACGCCGTTCTGGCGCTGTAGCCGCTCCAGCAGCGGCCGCAGCTCTGCCAGCGGCACGGGGCGCCCCAGCAGGTAGCCCTGCAGGTAGTCGCAACCGTGGCTTTCCAGGAAGGCCTGTTGTTCGGCGGTTTCCACGCCCTCGCTGACGACCTGCAAGTGCAGGGTATGCGCCATGACGATGATCGCCTGGACGATTTCGCGGTCTTTCTGGCTGCCCGGCACATCCTGCAGGAAGGTGCGGTCGATTTTCAGCACGTCCAGTGGCAGGCGCTTGAGGTAGGCCAGTGACGAGTAGCCAGTGCCAAAGTCATCGATCGACAGCGCCACGCCCAGGGCGCGCACGCGCTTGAGCAGGCTGACCGTACGCTGGATATCGCCCATCAGTGCGTTCTCGGTCACCTCCAGCTCAAGTTGGCGCGGCGCCAGGGCGGCATGGAACAGCGCCTTTTCAACTTCGTTGGGCAGTTCGTCGTGGCTGAGGGTGACTGCCGAGCAGTTGACCGTGACCTTGAGTTCGCCGTAGCCGTGGCGCTGCAAGTAGGCCAGGTCGGCGCAGGCGTGGCGCAATACCCACAAGTCGAGGTCGATGATCAGGCCGTTGGCTTCGGCAATGCCGATGAAACGGTCGGGCCCCAGCAGGCCGTGTTGCGGGTGCTGCCAGCGCAGCAGCGCTTCCAGTTTGGCCACTTGCCCGCTGCGCAGGTCGAAGATGGGCTGGTAGTGCACGCACAACCCGCGCTCTTCCAACAGGGCCAGTCTCAGCTCTTCTTCCAGTTGCAGTGCAATCGAAGCCCTGGCCTTCAGGCTGTCGTTGAAGAAGTTCAGGCTATTGCGGCCGTTGTCCTTGGATTGATAGAGGGCCAGGTCGGCGTGCTTGAGCAACTCTTCGGCTGTGCTGCCGTCGTCCGGGAAGATGCTCACGCCGATGCTGGTGGTCATGACCATGCGCCGGCCGCCCAGGTCGATGGGGTCTTTCATTCGTTGCATGATGCGCTGGGCCAGGTGACGGGCTTCGTCGCGGCTGTTGAGGCTGGTGACCACACAGAACTCGTCGCCACCCAAGCGCGCAACCAGGTCTTGGCTGCGGGTAGCGGCCTTGATGTGGTTGGCGATCACCTTGAGCAGCTCGTCACCGGCGTCGTGGCCGAGGCTGTCGTTGATGCGCTTGAAATGGTCGATGTCGAGGAACATCACCGCCAGGCGGTTTTCGTTGGCCTGGTGTTCGACCAGGCGTTCGGCGAACACCTGGTTGAAACCACGGCGATTGACCAGGTTGGTCAGGGCATCGTAATGCGCGGCCTGCTGCAGTGACGCGCGGGCTTGGTCCAGTTGGCTGAGCAGCACGCTGACCCGACGCAGATCGTGCTCTTTGCTCTGCAGCTTCTTGTCGGCCAGCGCGGCGCTGATGCTGGCGCCACTGATCAACAGGGTGATGAAGCCAATGCCCAGCGCCAGTTGCAGGCTGTTGTCGCCAGACGGCAGACGCAGTGCGGTATCGGCCGGGATGACCAGGGTCATGGCCGACATCGCGGTGAAATGGGTGGTAACGATACCGCCTGCCAGCAGCAGGCTGGCGCCGTACTTCATGGCCTGGTACAGGGTGCCGCTGCCATTGCGCAAATAGCGAGCCAGGCACAACGCGGCCAGGCTCGTGAGCAGGGCGATGGCGGCAGAGGCCAGCAGCAGGCCGGTCTGGTAGTACTGGACGGCGCCGGTTTCCATTGCGGCCATGCCGACAAAATGCATCAGGATGATGCCCAGGCCAATCAGCGCAGCGCTAAGCACAAAGTGATACGCGCGCATCTGGCTGCGTTCGAGGCTGTGCATGGCCAGCCAGGCGACACCCAGGGCAATGAGCAGCGAGAGGATGGTCAGCGAGACGTCATAGTGCACTTCCACCGGGGCCTGGAAGGCCAGCATGCTGATGAAGTGCATGGCCCAGATGCCGCCGGCCAGGCAGCAGGCGCCGAGCATGTTCCATTGCCGGTGTGCGGTGGGGTCGTCGCTGTGTGACTGGCGTTCGGCCATGTCGAGGGTAGCGAAGCAGGACGCGCTGGCGACGAAGTAGGCGAGTAGAACCAGTAACGGTTCATGCCGGCAATCGATGACGATGCGCCCGGTTGCCGGAAGATCAGCGAACAGTTGCAGCCCCAGCCATTCCATGGAATGCCTCTTGATCGAGTTTTCACTCGTCTGCGCAACCACCCTGTGCAGACTGTCCAGAGGCAGTATAGGAAGGAGTATTTAAGCCTTCCTGACTAATGGCACATTGATTTGTACGATTTGGTTATCGGATTAATCGCCAGAGGGCATAGAAACGAAGGGGATGTGGCTGTAGGAGCCTTGTGCTGCAAAGGGGCCGGATGCCTCGCAACAATGTGCAAGGCAAATGACCCTTTCGCAGCAAAGGCTGCTCCTACAGAACGCTGGTCAGGCCACCAAGGTGTCAGCCAGCCACCAGCACGCGAATGGCTTCCAGGCGCAGGGCGGCTTTCTCCAGCATTGCCAGGCCATCTTCGCGTTGCTTGCGCAGGGCGTCGATTTCGCTGTCACGCACACTTGGGTTGACCGCTTGCAGGGCTACGAGGCGGGCCAACTCTTCGTCTGCCTCCGCCGCCAAACGGCGCTGGGCTTCGGCAACGCGCTCGACGTGGATGGGCAGGATCTTCTCCTCGCCGCCACTGATGCGCTTGGCCAGTACATCGCGTTGGGCCTGGACGAACTTGTTGGCGCTGGCGCGTGGCACGCTTTCGAGCTGGTCGTTGAGGGTTTCGAAGGCCACGCGCGATGCCAGGTCGTTGCCGTTGGCGTCGAGCAGGCAGCGCAATGCCGCCGGCGGCAGGTAGCGGCCCAGTTGCAGGCTGCGCGGTGCCACCACTTCACTGACGAACAGCAATTCCAGCAGCACGGTGCCCGGTTTGAGCGCCTTGTTCTTGATCAGCGCCACGGCGGTGTTGCCCATCGAGCCGGACAGCACCAGGTCCATGCCGCCCTGCACCATAGGGTGTTCCCAGGTAAGGAACTGCATATCCTCGCGCGACAGCGCCTGGGCGCGGTCGTAGGTAATGGTCACACCTTCGTCGTCGCCCAGCGGGAAGCTGGCATCGAGCATCTTCTCGCTTGGTTTGAGGATCAGTGCGTTCTCGGAATGGTCTTCACTGTCGATGCCGAAGGCGTCGAACAGGGTTTCCATGTAGATCGGCAGGGCGAATTGGTCGTCCTGTTCGAGAATGTCCTCGACAAGCGCCTGGCCTTCGCCGGCACCGCCGGAGTTGAGCTCCAGCAGACGGTCACGCCCTGTGTGCAGTTCGGCTTCCAGGCGCTCGCGCTCGCCGCGGGCATCGGCCACCAGGGCATCCCAGGCCTTGCTTTCGCCACCCTCGAGCAGCGGCAGCAGGCGTGGGCCGAACTGGTGCTGCAGGGCGTTGCCGGTGGGGCAGGTGTTGAGGAAGGCGTTGAGACCTTCGTGGTACCACTGGAACAGACGCTCTTGCGGGCTGTCCTGCAGATACGGGATGTGCAACTGGATGGTGTGCTTCTGGCCGATCCGGTCAAGGCGGCCAATGCGCTGTTCGAGCAGGTCGGGGTGCGCCGGCAGGTCGAACATCACCAGGTGGTGAGCGAACTGGAAGTTGCGGCCTTCGCTGCCGATTTCGGAGCAGATCAGCACCTGGGCGCCAAACTCTTCATCGGCGAAGTAGGCAGCGGCGCGGTCGCGCTCGAGGATGCTCATGCCTTCGTGGAACACCGAGGCCGGGATGCCGGAGCGCACGCGCAGGGCGTCTTCCAGGTCCATGGCGGTTTCGGCGTGGGCGCAGATCACCAGCACCTTGGTGCGCTTGAGCATCTTCAGGGTGTCGATCAGCCAATCCACGCGCGGGTCGAAACGCCACCAGCGCTCGTCGTCGGCCGCTTCCCCTTGGGCTTGGAAGGCGACTTCCGGGTACAGCTCGGCGTGCTCGCCGGCTGGCAGGTCGCGGTACTGCTCGGGTGTGGCCAGCGGGTAGGGGTGCAACTGGCGCTCGGGGAAGCCCTGAATCGCCGCACGGGTGTTACGGAACAGCACGCGGCCGGTGCCGTGGCGATCCAGCAGCTCGCGGATCAGACGCGCGCTGGCCTGGGTGTCGCCATCGTTGACCGCGGCCAGCAGGGCTTCGCCTTCGGCACCCAGGAAGCCCTGGATGGTGGCGTGGGCCTTGGGCGACAGGCGGCCTTCGTCGAGCAGTTCCTGTACCGCTTCGGCGACCGGGCGATAGTGCTCGCTCTCGGCGCGGAAGGCCGCCAGGTCGTGGAAACGGTTAGGGTCGAGCAGGCGCAGGCGGGCGAAGTGGCTGTCCTGGCCAAGCTGCTCGGGGGTGGCGGTGAGCAGCAGCACGCCCGGGATCACCTGGGCCAGTTGCTCGACCAGGCTGTATTCGGTGCTGGCCTGGTCTTCGTGCCAGACCAGGTGGTGAGCTTCGTCGACGACCATCAGGTCCCAGCCAGCGGCAAACAGCGCGTCCTGGGCTTTTTCGTCGTCGACCAGCCACTCCAGCGCTACCAGCGCCAGCTGGGCGTCTTCGAACGGGTTGCTGGCGTCGCTTTCGATGAAGCGTTCGGCGTCGAACAGGGCTACCTGAAGGTTGAAGCGCCGGCGCATTTCCACCAGCCACTGGTGCTGGAGGTTTTCTGGCACCAGGATCAGTACGCGGTTGGCACGGCCAGACAGCAGCTGGCGGTGAATGACCAGGCCGGCCTCGATGGTTTTGCCCAGGCCCACTTCGTCGGCCAGCAAAACGCGCGGAGCGCTGCGGTCGGCGACTTCACGGGCGATGTGCAACTGGTGGGCGATGGGTTGTGCGCGGCAGCCGCCCAGGCCCCACAGCGCCGACTGCATCTGTTTGCTGGTGTGCTGCAGGGTGTTGTAGCGCAGGCTGAACCACGACAGCGGGTCGATCTGCCCGGCGAACAGGCGGTCGCTGGCCAGGCGGAACTGGATGAAGTTCGACAGCTGAGTTTCTGGCAGGGTACGCGGCTGGTTTTGCCCGTCCAGGCCGTGGTAGACCATCAGCCCGTCGATGTCCTCGACCTCGCGGACGGTCAGCTTCCAGCCTTCGAAGTGGGTGATCTGGTCACCTGGCGAGAAGCGCACGCGGGTCAGCGGCGCATTGCGCAGGGAATACTGGCGGGTGTCGCCAGTGGCCGGGTAGAGCACGGTCAACAGGCGGCCATCCTGCGCCAGGATGGTACCCAGGCCGAGCTCTGCTTCGCTGTCGCTGATCCAGCGTTGCCCCGGTTGATACTGCTGCGCCATACTGCCTGAACTCCCGCGATGAAAAAGCCGATTATGTTAACGGATCGGCCGGTCAGACCAAAGTGCGAACGCACCGAAAGGTGCCGAACGACAACAGGAAGTAAGTCAGTCTAGCCGTTTCATCGTCTCGCACCGTGCAGCCGACGAGGGCCTCGCATCAACATGTCTGCCAAGCATCGCTGGATCAGCGCTTCGATGGCCGTGGGCAGCCTGCTGCTGCTGAGCGCCTGCGAGCAGAAAAACTTCGAGACCTTGCCCCCCATTCCGATGGAGCAGCTTGAGGTACTCGGCGTACAGACGCCGATCAAGAGCGTGCATTTTCGTGATCGCGACGGCGAAGGCCTACTGGTGTTGAGCCGCAGCGATGGCCAGGCCAGCGACCCGGAAAGCGAACAGGAAGTGGACAAGGTGGTGCTCAAGGCCACCTTGTACGGGCGCACGGCTGAGAGTGACGCCTTCAAGGCGCGTTGGCAGATCGAGCAGGAAACCACGTGCCCGGGGCTGGACCTGGACGTGGACTTCTACAATGACGTCAGTGACGTCAGCGACCTGAACAAGGATGGTGTAGCCGAGGTGACCGTGGCCAGCCATGCCTTCTGCGGTGGCGGTATCGACCCGCACGACATCGCCATCGAGATGCGCGAAGGGCAGGCCAGCTACACCATTACCGGCCAGTCGCTGATCACCCCGGCGGGCGAGGACCCCGTCGGTGGCGAGCGCGAGGACAGCGCCTCGCTGAAAAACGCGCCGCAAGTATTGCGTGATCATATGGACGCGGTCTGGCAGCAGGTTTACAAGCGGCCTTGGAGCGAAGCCAGCCCGCCAGGCGACGATGAGCCTGACGACGAAGCCGAGTAAATGTTGCCCACAACATCAAGGTAAACCCACGCCTGCCGATACATGGGGCATAGGAGAACGTCCATGCTGCCGCCGATCATCCCGCTCAGTGCTGCCCCGGTGACCTCGCAACAGGACCCGGTCAAGCCAACCCCCGACATCAAGCCTGTGGTGCCGGCGCAGCCTGCGTCCGGTGAAAGTGCCATCGACCTCAAGCAGCAGCGCGACCCGCAGGAGCAGGCACTGTTGCTGCGTGACGAGCAGCGTCGCCAGCAGCAACGTCGGCAAAAGGGTGATCAGCAGCGGTACAACGCCTTACCGGGTGACGAGGTCAACGCCGACAACACCGTGCCAGTGGCGCCATTGATGGGCGAGCATGTACGGCAGGGGTTGCTGGTGGACATCGAAGTCTGACGCAGGGCTGGTCAGCGCCTGCCGCTGGCTTCATCATGCAATTCTCAGTTGATCGTCGAGCCACCCATGAGCCAAGACAACCTCATCGATTTCGATGCCGAACGCGCCAAGCGCGTCCACGACCTCAAGGAAAAACGCCTGAACGAGATGCGCAACGCATTCGAGCAGGCCCTGCCGTTGAGCACCAGCAAGAAAAAGAAGCCCAAGGGCAAGCCCAAGAAGCGCTGAAACTTGACGCAGGTCAACCCTGCACCCGCCTCGCGTGCCCGGCCCCGGGCACCATTGACCCCGATCAATTTTCCCAGTCCCCACATTGGTTAACTTGCCCTCCATCGGACAACGGCAAACGAATGGGGAGGCCAGCATGTTCTTCGACAACGTGGTTATCGCCGGTGTGGTAACGGTCGGGTTGATGTTCGCTTTCTTTGCCGGTCTGGGCATTTTCATCTGGAAGGACTCGAAAAAGCGCAAGCCGCGCTGACCTTCCGGGTATACGAGCACGCAAGGCATTTAGGGCGACTTCGGTCGCCCATTTTTTTGCCTGCAATTTTTGTGTTGCCTGTGCGCGAAAGGGTCGGCATAGGTTGACTGAGATGGGTTGCTTAGATGATTAGCTAGCTAATTAATCGTTTCCACTTTATCCTGCTCACCATTGTCTATCGTTTCAGTAAGCCCATTCCCCCGCAAGGTCCGCCTCGTGCCCATCACCCTTCAGGCCCTGTTCGCCCCCAGCAGCCTCGCCCTCAAGTTCGCCATCAAGACTTTGCTCGGTGGTGGCCTGGCGTTGTGGCTGGCGATGCGTTGGGGCCTGGAGCAACCCGCTTGGGCGCTGATGACGGCTTTCATCGTCGCCCAGCCGCTATCGGGCATGGTGGTTCAGAAAGGCCTGGCGCGGTTTGCGGGTACCTTGGTCGGCACCGTCATGTCGGTAGTGTTAATTGGCCTGTTCGCGCAGACACCTGGCCTGTTTCTGCTTAGCCTGGCCTTGTGGCTGGCGCTTTGTACCGCCGCGTCCACCCAGTTGCGCAGCGCCTGGGCCTACGCCTTCGTGTTGGCCGGCTACACCGCGGCGATCATTGCCTTGCCGGCCATCGACCACCCGCTGCAGGTGTTCGACCAGGCCGTGGCCCGTTGCACCGAGATTTGCCTGGGCATTTTCTGCGCTACAGCCAGCAGTGCCTTGCTCTGGCCCATGCGGGTCGAGCAGCAACTGGGCGGGCAAGCACGGCAGGCTTTGCAGAACGGCCTGCAAGCCGCCAGCGCCATGCTGGGTGGTGAGGACGAGGCGCGTAAAGGCCTGCTGGACAGCCTGGGGCGCATCGTTGCCATCGACAGTCAACGTGAGCATGCCTGGTTCGAGGGCAACCGCGGGCGCCAGCGTGCCCGTGCCATTCGCGGCCTTAGCCAGAAGCTGATGGTGCTGTTGCGCATCTCCCGTTCGGTGCGCCGCCAGTGGCGGCAACTGGATGAGCGGGAGGCCGGGCGTCTGGCGCCCTGGTTGGAGGAGGTGCGCACGCTGCTGGGCAAACCCGATCAGCCCAGCCTGTTGCTGTTACGCCAGCGCATTTGGGATGCCGCTCACAATGAGCAGATCAGCCCGTCGGAACACTTCTGCCTGGCGCGCATGGCCCTGCTGCTGGATTACGCCATGGCTGCCAGCCAGGCGCTGGAGGATGTGGAGGCTGGCAGGGCACCCAAGGATGTGTCCCAGGGTCTGGCTGCACACCGTGATTGGTCGCTGGCCTTGCTGTTCGGTTCGCGTAGCGCGCTGGCCTTTCTGGTCATGAGCGGCTTCTGGCTGGCCACGGCCTGGCCTTCGGCGCCGGGTGGCCTGGTGCTGACCTGTGTGGTCTGCAGCCTGTTCGCCAGCCGCGAGAATGGTGCGCAAATTGGCCTGAGCTTTCTGCGGGGGATCTTTTTGGCGATACCTGCGGCGTTTTTGGTCGGGCAGATCTTGCTCCCGCAATGGAGCAGCTTCGCCATGCTCTGCCTGGGTATGGGTGTGCCGCTGTTTCTGGGCGCATTGGGTATGGCCCACCCACGTACCGGGGCCACCGCCACCTCTTACTGCCTGCACTTCATTGTGCTGGTGTCGCCGCTTAACGCCATGCAGTTCGGCGTGGCGACCCTGCTGAACAGTGCCCTGGCGATGCTGGTGGGGGTATCGGCGGCGGTCATGGCCTTTCGTTTATTGGTGTTTCGCCACCCGGCCTGGCTGGGGCGGCGCTTGCGCGCGGCAACCCAAAGCGACTTGGTGCGCCTTACCCGGCGCGATTTGCGCGGGGCCGACAGCTGGTTTGGCGGGCGCATGGCCGACCGCCTGATGCAACTGGCGCGGCATGCCAGCGAATTACCGGAAGACCAGCGCAAACGCTGGGATGATGGCCTGCACGGGCTGGATATCGGCGACGAACTGGTGCACCTGCGCATGTGTCTGGCTGTCGCCCAGGCCCCCTTGGGGCTAGCCGAGCGTGAGTACCTGCAACAAGTGGAGGCAGTGCTGGCCAAAGGGCCGGCTGCCGGGCGTGGTCAGCGCCTGGATACTGCCAGTGAACAGTTCCTTGCTGCATTGCGCCGCCTGCCTGCCAGCGACCCGCTACGGCTGGCCGAGGGGGCGGTGCTGCAGTTGCAGAAAAGCTGGGGCAAGTGGTGTCGCTGGCAGGAGGAAACCCATGGGGTTGCGTGAGTGGGAAGTGGGCGGCGTGCTGCTCAGCCCGTTTCTGCTTTATGTGTTGTTGGCGCTGCTGCTCACCGGCCTGCTGCGCCTGGTGGTGCAGGCTACACCGTTGGGGCGCTGGATCTGGCACGAAGCGCTGTTCGACGCGGCGCTGTTCGTTTGTGTGTTGTTCCTGGTGGTGCGCCTGCTGGGAGCGTTATAAAGGAGTGTTTCGATGCGTGCGGCCGTACGTACTCTGGTAACCCTGTGTGTGGTGGCTTTGGCCGTGTTGGCCGGCTACCAGCTGTGGCAGTACTACATGCTTACCCCATGGACCCGCGATGCCCGGGTGCGTGCCGATGTGGTGGTAATCGCACCTGATGTGTCCGGCTGGGTGCGCGAACTCAAAGTGCATGACAACCAGCAGGTCAAGGCCGGCGACCTGTTGATGAGTATCGACCGTGAGCGTTTCCAGGCTGCTTTCGACCAGGCCAGCGCCGTGACTGAAACTCGCGCCCAGCAACTGCGTTTGCGCGAGCGAGAGGCAGCCAGGCGAACTGCCCTGGGGCCCGAGGCGATCAGTGCCGAGTTGCGTGAAAACGCCCAGATCAATGCCGCCATCGCGCGTGGCGAGCTACACGAGGCTGAGGCGCAGTTGCAGGTGGCCAAGATCAACCTGGCGCGCAGTGAAGTGCGGGCACCGCGCAGCGGGCATATCACCAACCTGCGTCTGGCCGAAGGCAACTACGTGAACACCGGGCAAGCGGTGATGGCCCTGGTGGATGATTCAACTTTTTACATCCAGGCCTATTTCGAGGAAACCAAGCTGCCGCGCATTGGCGTAGGGGGCTCGGTGAAAGTTTGGCTGATGGGCGCGGGCGAACCGATGCAGGGGCATGTAGAGAGCATCAGCCGCGGCATCACCGACCGCAACAGCAACCCGGACAGCCAGTTGCTGCCGGAGGTGGAACCCACTTTCAACTGGGTGCGGCTGGCCCAGCGGATACCGGTGAGGATTCGCCTGGATCAGGTGCCGGAAGGGGTGACCCTGAGTGCGGGGATGACCGCGAGTGTGCAAGTGCGTGAGGATCAGGATCGCTAGTGAAGGCCCTGGGGGCCGCAAAGCGGCCCCAAGATGCCGAACTCAGAGAAACATCCCGCCCGATACCTCCAGCCGCTGCCCGGTAATCCAGCCATTGCCGTCTTCCAGCAGCAGCGCAATCGCTGCCCCGATATCATCCGGCAACCCCACCCGCCCCAATGCCGTGTTGCCAGCGATGTACTCATTCACCTGCGGGTTGTCCCGCACTACGCCGCCACCAAAATCGGTCTCGATCGCACCCGGCGCCAGAATGTTCACGCGAATGCCTCGCGCGCCCAGTTCCTTGGCCTGGTAGCGGGTCAGCACCTCCATTGCGCCTTTCATCGCGGCATAGGCGGCATACCCCGGCAACGCAAAGCGCGCCAGGCCGGTGGAAATGTTGACGATGCGGCCATTGTCCGCCAGTAGCGGCAGCAGGCGCTGGGTGAGGAAAAACGGCCCTTTGAGCTGAATGTTCAACAACTGGTCGAATTGCGCCTCGGTGGTTTCGATGTACGGCACGTTCAACCCAATCCCTGCATTGTTCACCAGAAAGTCGAAACGCTCGCGGCCAAAGTGTTGTTGCAGGGTCGTACCCAGGCGCTCGGCGAAACCGGCAAAGCTGCTGCTGTCGCTGACGTCCAGTTGCAGCATGGCCGCTTTGACTCCGGCCTGCTCCAGCCGGGCCGCCACGGCGTGCGCTTCATCTGCCTTGCTGTTGTAGGTGCCGATGACATCGATGCCGCGTGCGGCCAGGTGCTCGGCAGCGTTGCGGCCGAGGCCGCGACTGGCGCCGGTGATCAGGGCAATTTTGCGGATCATGGTGAAAACCTCATGGTGGGTGAATGAGGACAGGTTATTGGTCGGTATGTCGCTGTTAAATCCTGAAAATATGGAAATACTGTTCGCTTTAACCGAATAGTAGGGGCCACGTGGTGAACAAGCTGGAGTTGTTGCGCACCTTTGTGCGGGTAAGCGAGGTCAGCAGTTTCACCCAGGCTGCCGAGAGCCTGGGGTTGCCACGTTCGACCGTATCGGAGCAGGTGAGGGCACTTGAGCGCTTGCTGGGCACGCAGTTGTTCAACCGAACCACACGCCGGGTGCAGGCAACCCAGGATGGCGCCTTGCTGTACGAGCGTAGCAAGGACCTGCTGTCGGGCATGGACGAGATCGAGAGCCTGTTCAGTGCCGATGATGCCGAGCTGGCCGGGCGCCTGCGCATCGATCTGCCAACCATGATGGCGCGCCGGGTCATCATTCCGGCGCTACCGCAGTTTCTGCAGCGCTTCCCGAGACTGGAAGTGGAACTCAGTTGCACCGATCGCCAGGTCGATCTGCTGCGCGAAGGGTTTGATTGCGTGATGCGCATTGGCGCATTGCAGGATCTGGATGTAGTGGCACGGCCGGTTGGGCAACTGAGCATGCGCAACTGTGCCAGCCCCGCCTACCTGGCTCGCTATGGTGTCCCGCGTACTCTGCAGGACCTGGCCGATCACCAGCTGGTGCATTATGTGCGCACCCTGGGTGCGCGCAGCGCCGGCTTCGAATACCTGCAAGGCGGTGAGTTGCAATTTCAGGCCATGGCCGGTGTGGTGACGGTCAACAATGCCGAAGCCTACTCGGCGGCCTGCCTGGCCGGGTTGGGGTTGATTCAGGTGCCTGCGGTGGGGGTGGCCGAGCACCTGCAGCGAGGCGAACTTGTTTCGCTGCTGGAAGACTGGCAGGCGCCGGCCATGCCGGTGTCGCTGCTGTATGCCCGGCAACGGCATGTGCCACGCCGGGTACAGGCGTTCATGCAGTGGCTGGGTGAAGTGCTGCACACCCAGGTCGATGCAGTGGTCAGTGATTGAGCAAAGCCATGGCGCATGGAAGGCCACTTGCGTTAGGCTGCCCTCTGCGAGTTGCCCGGCAGAGGCGACCCATTCCCGCCAGGCGTGCGTATCTTCCGATTTCATTGCGAGGTTACGTCATGGCCATTACTTCCCAGGATATCTGCAACGCCGCCGACCAGCTCAAGGGCTTTGTCGGTTTTCACGACAAGCGCGGCGTTCATATCGTGCGTTTCTCCGAGGACTCGTTCGGCATGGACGTGGCCGATGCCAGTATTACCCCCTGCAGCGAGTTCGTCTGGCGGCCCGAGCAAGGGCAGCGTATGGCGCTATGCCGCGAACGGCTGGCGCTGTTGCTGGAGCAGCATGTGGATGACCGCTTGAATATCGGCGAGCCGCTGCGCGCCTACCTGCGCCGGGGCGACCTGCCGGAAATCGTCGCTGAGCGCAGCCTGCAGCAGCCCGTGTAGGAGCAGCCTTGCGCGGCTGCTACAAGGGCTGTGCTGTGTTTTTGGATGTTTGCTGCAGCAGCGCCTGCAGCCCTGCACTGTCCAACGGGCGGCTCATGTAGTAGCCCTGCACTTCATGGCAGCGGTCCTTTTCCAGCGCCTTGAGCTGCTGTTCGCTCTCTACACCCTCGGCTGTCACTGTCAGCCCCATCGCTTCACCGAGATTGATGATGGCCTGGACCACGGCGCGGTCGCTCCCGCCGTTGTTGTTCAGGCCGCTGATGAAGCGCTTGTCGATCTTGATGCTGTCGAACGGGTAGGTACGCAGGTAGCCCAGCGACGAATAGCCCGTACCGAAATCGTCCATGTTCAGGCGCACGCCCAACTCTTTGAGCGACAGCATGGTGCCCAGCGCGCCCTCGATGTCGTTGAGCATCACGTTCTCGGTAATTTCCAGCTCCAGACGCTGGGCCGGGAAGGCGGTGTCCAGCAATATCTCGCGCACGTCGGCCACCACATCGCTGCGCAGGAACTGCGCAGGCGACAGGTTCACCGAAACCAGAACATCGTTGGGCCAGTCATGGGCGGTACGGCAGGCTTCGCGCAGTACCCAGCGGCCCAGCGCAACGATGATGTCGCTCTGCTCGGCCAGCGGGATGAAGGTATCCGGCCCCAGCAACCCTTCCTGTGGGTGCTGCCAGCGCAGCAACGCTTCGACTCCGACGATGCGCAGGTCGCCGAGGCGGTAGCGCGGCTGGTAATGCAACACGAACTCCTGATTGCGCAAAGCCCGGCGCAGGTCGTTCTCCAATTGGCGACGGTACTGGATTTGCTGGTTCATTTCGGCAGCGAAGTAGCGCCAGGTGTTCTTGCCGTCGGCCTTGGCCTGGTACAGGGCAATGTCGGCGCAGCGAATCAGCTCGCCGGCATCGAAGCCTTGAGTGCGGGTCTGGGCAACGCCAATACTGGCGCCAATGTGCAACTGCTGGCCGTCGAAGATGATGGGTTGCTGCAGCAGGCCAATCAGCCGCGCACAGAAGCGGTCGATTTCGCTACGGTTGTCCATGCCGCCGAGTACCAGGATGAACTCGTCGCCGCCCAGGCGCGCGACCAGGTCGCCATCGCGGGTGGTGTCGCGCAGGCGCGTTGCCACTTCTTGTAGCACGGCATCGCCAGCGGCATGGCCGAGCGAGTCGTTGATCGGCTTGAAGTTGTCCAGGTCCAGCAGCAGCAGGGTGAGTGGCGGTGAGTCATTGCCGCGAAGCAGTGCCTGTTCCAGGTGCCTGGCCAGCTTGTTGCGGTTGGCCAGCCCGGTCAGTGGGTCGTGCAGCGACAGGTGCTGGATGCGCGCGTGGGCGTCGACTTCGTCGGTTATATCGCTGGCCGTTCCTCGAAAGCCAAGCGCCTTGCCGTCGTGCCAGATGGCGCGGGCGGAAATCCGGCAATAACGGTTTTGGCCATTCGGGTCTCGGTAGGTGCACCGCAGGTTGGCCAACTGCTGCGGGTCGGCGGTAGTCAATACGTCCAGCCAGGGCGACAACGGTGTGGTATCGCAGGCCAGCAGCTGGTTGAGCGGGTGGCCCAGCCAGTCGTCTACCGGGTAGCCGGTGACGTTGGCAAAGCGTTGCGACAGGTAGGTCAGGCGTTGTTGCCGGTCGGTTTCCCAGATCCAGTCGGATGCCGACTCGGCTACCGCGCGAAAACGTTGCTCGCTGGCCTCCAGTGCCTGGTTGCTCTGTTGCAGGTGGAGCAGGGTCAGGCCGACTGCTCGTGAGCTGCGCAAGGCATGGCGGCACAGGTACAGCATGACCAAGCCGAGTATCAGCAGCACGCTCAACAGAGCTGGCAATACTGCCCACAAGAGTTGGTGCCCAGGCAGCGGGCTGCTCCAGGACAGGTGATAGCCGGTGTCGCCCAGGTCGATACGCAGGTGGCCATGCTGCTGTTTATCTTCCTTCTCCACGTGCATGCCCGTCAGGCCGGCACCTTTGCCCAGCTGCGCCAGTTTTTCTTCGGTAAGCTGGTCGACGAACAGCATCACTGGCGCCTGGCTCACCTCGCTGTCGGTGACGTCGCGGTCAGGGCGCACGGCCGCTGCACTGAGTACGGCCGGCCAGCCATTGAACAACACGAAGTGGGTGACCTGCTCGCGCGCAATTGCCGCCGCACGGGCCTGGTCAATGATCGGCTGGAGCGGTGCGTCTATATAAGTGTTGGCGCCGGCCTGGCTGGGCTGGCCTTTGAACAAGGCATAGGTGGTACGGTCGTCTTCCAGCACAAACACCCCTTCGTAGCCGCTGGCGCTGTACAGCGACTCACCTACATTTTTTTCTTCGTAGGCCCAGTGCCAGTCGACATCACCTGCCAGGTGCTCGAAGGCTGCATCCCATACGGCATAGCTGGACAGAAACTGGCGCGAGGCGAGCAACCGTTGTTCCAGCGCCTGGGTTGCATGGAAGGCGCTGCGTTGGCGCTCCTGCTGGTCGAGCGTGGTCGCGATATTGAACAGAGCTCCGAGAATGACCAGGCAGGCCAGGCCGAACACTGTGCTGAAACCGGCAATCAGGTGGCGCACCTGAAAGCGTGGTGTAGGGCTGGCGGGTGGAAGGTTGGCGGTCCTGGCCATGCGCGAGCGGCTCCTTCAGGCAACCTCCCGCCAGGCAGTCAGGAAGGAGGTTCAATCAGGATAGGCCAGCTTGAGCGCGGCAGCGTCAGCGCGGGCAAAATTGACTTGGTCGCGGCCAGCGTGCTTGGCGGTGTACAGCGCCTTGTCCGCCTGTTCGAGCCAGTGCTCGGGGGACTCCAGGCCGGCCTCGAATGGCGACAGGCCGATACTCAGGCTGATGCGCAAGTGGGGTAGCTGTGGGTTGCGGTAGCTGGAAACCTGCTCGCGCAGGCGCTCCATGGCATGACAGGCCTGGGCTTCGCTGGTATCGGGCAGGATCACGCAGAACTCGTCGCCGCCGTAACGCCCGGCTTGGTCGCCTTCGCGCAGGTTGCGCCGCAGCTCGACGCTGAGCTGGCGCAAGACACAGTCGCCGACCACATGGCCGAAGGTGTCGTTGATGGTCTTGAAGTGGTCGATGTCGATCAGGGCAATCACCGCGTGCCCCTGTTGCTGCTTGCAGGCCTGGAACTTGAGCAGCAGCAGGTCTTTCCAGGCGCCGTGGTTGAGCAGCCCGGTCAGGCTGTCGGTGAGGCTCAGTGCGCTCAGCCGGCGCTTGTGGTCGCCCAGCTTGATCGCCAGCTGGTAGCACACCCAGCCCAAGGCCAGCGGGTAAAGCGTGAGCATTGGCAGGCAGGCATAGACCTGCAGGGGGGTGGCGGTCAGTTGCAAGCCGGGGCCGAGCAGCAGAAGGGCGACAAGCATGCCAGCCAGCTGCGCCAGCACCCCGCGAAAGACCATGCGTTTGCCGCCGGCGGCGACGTTGTTCATGGTCATCATCGACAGCACGGTCACGCTGGGCAGCGGGTTGAAGTGCATGGCGGCGGTCCAGAACCCGCCCATTAGCGAATCCAGCAGCAAATTGCGTTGTTCTGCCTGGTACGGCGCTGCCGAGCGGGCAGCCCACAGGTAGGCGATGTGTGGCCACAACAGCCCATTGAACAGTACCAGCAGCCATGCCCAGGTGGGTGGCGACAGCGGCGCAATGGCCGCCATGACACTGAACAGGCCGATGCCCAGGCCGATGACACGCGGCAGGTAGATGCGCTTGACGAAAGAAAGGCCTTTGCCGCTGCGGTTGTCCATCATGGTCATGTTCTTCTGCCGGGGTGCCGTTTATCGCATAACTTGCATGAATATTGTTGAACAGTGTTTCATCGGCGAAAAATGACCTTACAAGCCATTTCACGGTTGATCCGATCACTGTGGGGTAACATGAAGGCTTTCCTGTTGCTCGGAGTACTGCTGATGGTTCCTTTGGCCAACCCCGCCGGCGAGCCGGCGCCACAGCGGGACGGACGTTTTCACAACCAGGCATTGTTGCCGCAGGAAGGTGTACTGAAAAAGTTGCGCATTGGGCTAAAGTACCTGTTCTTGCGCAAACCGCCAGAAACCCGGCCAGCCACGCCGATCAGCCTGCAGCCCATGACCCGCCAGCAAGTGCTCGACGCCCCTGACCACAGCTTGTGGCGCCTGGGCCATTCCACGGTATTGCTCAAATTGCGTGGGCGTTTCTTCATTACCGACCCGGTCTTCGCCGAGCGGGCCTCTCCCGTGCAGTGGGCCGGCCCGTTGCGCTTCCATGCGCCACCGCTGGGGCTGGACCAGCTGCCGCCGCTGGCGGCGGTAGTGTTGTCGCACGACCACTTCGACCACCTTGATGAGCAGGCGATTCGCCAGTTGGCGCCGCGCACCGGGGTGTTCCTGGCGCCATTGGGTGTGGGCGACCGCTTGATCAACTGGGGCGTGGAGCCGGCGAAGGTACGGCAACTGGACTGGTGGCAGGAGAGCGAAGTGGATGGCGTACGTTTCGTCGCCACCCCGGCACAGCATTTTTCCGGGCGCGGCTTGCTGGACAGTAACCGGACCTTGTGGGCGTCGTGGGTGATTGTCGATGAGGATGTGCGGGTGTTCTTCAGTGGCGATACTGGGTACTTCGAGGGGTTCAAGCAGATTGGCGAGCGCTTCGGGCCGTTTGACCTGACCCTGATAGAGACCGGTGCCTACAACGTGGCCTGGCCCGCTGTGCACATGCAGCCGGAGCAGAGCCTGCAGGCCCACCTGGATTTGCGCGGCCGCTGGATGCTGCCGATTCACAACGGCACTTTCGACCTGTCCATCCATGGCTGGCAGGAGCCTTTCGAGCGCATTGTTGCGTTGGCCAATGAGGCTCAGGTACGCCTGAGCACACCGCAGATGGGGGAACGGGTCAGCCTGGGCTCACCGCATGCCGGGCAGAACTGGTGGCAGCCGCGGCCCGCGCGCCAGCGGGGCCAAGGGCATGAGCGAACCGTAGCGGCGCGCTGAGTATCATTTGTGCTCGTCCCTGCGGGGCGAGGGCTGAGCCTGGTCGTCGTCCAGGAGTCGCGAGGGCGGCTTGCCGCTGTCACTGCGCACTTGGGCATGGCTGATCAGGGCGAAGATGAAGCTGCCGCCGATGATGTTGCCCGCCAGCGTCGGCAGAGCAAAATCCAGCCAGAAGCTACGCCAGGTTTCATCCCCAGCCCAGACCAGGTAGGACACTTCGACCGAGCCCACTACTATATGAGTGAAATCGCCAAGGGCCATCAGGTAGGTAATCATCAGGATGATCCAGATCTTGGCGTGTTCCATCGACGGGATCATCCAAACCATTGTGGCGATCATCCAGCCCGAGACGATGCCCTTGGCGAACATCTGGCTGATATCGTTCTTCATTACCTTGCGGCCGACCTCCAAGAAGGCGACATCGGTCTTGCTGTCGAAGATCGGCAGTTCCAGCATCACCCAGGCCACCAGCAGGGTGCCGGCCAGATTGCCAAGCAACACCACGCCCCATAGACGAAGCAGGCGCCCGAAGTTGGCCAGAGTAGGGGAGGTCATGACGGGGAGCACGGCAGTGAGCGTGTTTTCGGTAAACAGTTGCTGGCGGGCCAGGATCACGGCAAGAAAGCCCGTGCTATAGCCGATGCTGGCGATTACCTGGGCACCGTCGCCTTCTGGCAGGCGGGCGTAGAACAGCCCCATGGCCATCAGTGACAGCCCCATGGAAAGGCCGGCGGCCAGTGCCGACCACCACAGCGCGGCCAGGGTGCGCTCCAGTTCCTGGTCACCTTGGCTGCGAATGATCTCATGCAGCACTGCCGCCCTTGGCGGCTGGTTGTGGCTGACCTCCTGCTCTTCGTCTGCAGACAGGCCGGGGGTTTTCTCGCTCTGCGCATCGCTCATGGCCGCTACGCTCCGTGGGGGTGTTTCTTTACTGATCCACGACGCTTTCATTAGTTGCCGAGTAGCGGCAAAACGGTGATGGAAAGTTTTTTCAGAACAAGGTGTTGACTCTGATTTTAAAGCGCGTATTATTCGCCTCCTCGCAGCGACAAACGCTTCGGGGCAAGCGGTAAGTTGTTGAAGTTGTTAGCTTTCGAAAGAAAGCGGTGGTAAAAAACTTCAAAATAAACGCTTGACAGCAAATGAGGAAAGCGTAGAATGCGCGCCTCGGTTGAGACGAAAAGCTCTTAACCAAACGCTCTTTAACAAATTGAATCAAGCAATTCGTGTGGGTGCTTGTGAGTACGGACTGATAGTCAAAAAGATTATCAGCATCACAAGTGGCCATGCGAGAAATCACATAGTCATTTGAGATTGCTGAGCCAAGTTTAGGGTTTCTTAAAAACCCAAGCAGTATTGAACTGAAGAGTTTGATCATGGCTCAGATTGAACGCTGGCGGCAGGCCTAACACATGCAAGTCGAGCGGATGA
>NZ_QJRC01000006.1 GCF_013393325.1 Pseudomonas hunanensis | reverse complement strand
TCTGCCTGGTAGTGGGGGACAACGTTTCGAAAGGAACGCTAATACCGCATACGTCCTACGGGAGAAAGCAGGGGACCTTCGGGCCTTGCGCTATCAGATGAGCCTAGGTCGGATTAGCTAGTTGGTGGGGTAATGGCTCACCAAGGCGACGATCCGTAACTGGTCTGAGAGGATGATCAGTCACACTGGAACTGAGACACGGTCCAGACTCCTACGGGAGGCAGCAGTGGGGAATATTGGACAATGGGCGAAAGC
>NZ_QJRC01000064.1 GCF_013393325.1 Pseudomonas hunanensis | reverse complement strand
GGGCGGGCACCGCTTCGGGCGCATCGCGTAACAGCGATGGCCCGATCTGGCGTAGTTGGGGGTCTATGTCATCGGCTGCGTGGGCAACCGGGTGGAAGTCAAGGGCCAGGAGCCCGAAGGCTCCCAGCAACAGCGGTGACAGCGGACTGCTTCGCTTCACATAGTTCCCTTACTGCTGGTCGTCCATGCCGCCGGGCATAGGCTCGGCGGGTTTGCAGCGGCTTCAGACCACATGGATACCGTTCTGTACCCACAGGTGATGGCTTGGATCCTCCTGAGCCGTGTATTGGTTATAGTCGATGCCGTCGACGGTTTGGTTCCCGACCAGCGTCCAGTTGTCCGTCATGTGAACCGAGTCTTTGTCGTCCCCTTTGATGACCAGGGTGTCGGTGCCGGTTTCGGTGATTGCCACCACGTCCGCCAGGTTGAGGGTCAGCGCCACCGAGCTGGTGTCGTTGAGGTCGATGATTTCGATGTCGTGCACCCGCCCGGCCAGGTTGCCCAGGTCGATGCTGGCATCACCGCCGCCCCACAGGAGGGTGTCGGTCCCCGTGCCGCCGTCAACGCTGGCGAAGTTCTGGTCGACCACCACCAGCGTGTCGTCACCCGCACCACCCTGCAGGGTGATGTGGCCACCCTGGCTGCCATCGAGGTGGTCGTTGCCGTCGGTGCCGGCGATCACATCGGTGGCGGCTGCCAGGCTGGCCAGCGCCACGGCTTCGTCACCGCTGTCGGCCAGCAGCGATGTAGTCGTGACCAGGCCGGCGGCATTGTCCAGGTTGATGGTCAGCGTTGCGGTGTCGGTGGTGCCGTTGGGGTGGGTCAGCTCGTAGGTGAAGGTGTCATGCTGGCCGACCGCCGCCGAGGTGAGCCCCGCGTTGAGGGTGTAGGTGTAACTGCCGTCGGCATGCACCAGCAAGGTGCCATAGGTGCCGGCAACGCTCACCCCGTTGTAGCCCGGGATGGTGTAGGTGTTGGCCGCTGTCAGCACGCTCAGCACGGTCAGTGCCGAACCTACGTTGTCGTCGGTCAGCAGGTTACCGGTAGCTGCCGTTGCACCACTGACCACGAACTCGGTCAGGTGCGTGGTGGTGGCGTTCAGGCTGGTGGTGATGGAGCTGAGCAGGCCGATGCCGCCGGCGGTGACACGTACGTGGTAGGTGCCGGCCCCCTGGTTCTGGAAGGTATAGCCGGCGCCGCCACCCAGCAGGCTGATCAGCGAACCACCCGGCACCGACTGCACCAGCACGTACTGGCCGGTGGCCGGGTTGAGCTTGAGCAGTTCGATGGTGGTGCCGTTGAGCAAGCTCAACAGGTTGGTGGAGTTGACCACCACCTGTAGGTTTGCGGTGGTATCGGCGGCCACCGTGGTGGTGTAGGTCGCCTGGCGCGAACCAACCAAGGGCAGGCTCAGCGAACCCAGCGTACTGCTGCTGGTGTCCACCCGGTTGGCCAGGGTGAGGTGGCTGAAGCCGACATCGTTGACCGCGTCGACCACCGTGGCGGGCGCTGCGTAGTTGATGTTGCTCCACACCTCGTTGGCCTGCGGGCTGTCGATACGCACGTACAGGTTGGCGGTATCGGACAGGCCGTTCGGGTGCACCAGTTGGTAGCTGAACACGTCTACCTTGCCGACGCTGTTCGGGCTGCCGTTCGGCGTGTAGGTGTAGCTGCCGTCGGCACTGATCACCAGGGTGCCATACAGGCCCTGCACCGTGGTGGACGTCCCGGCCGAGACGTAGCTGCCGTTCTTCAACACTTGCAGCACGGCGGCGCTGTCCGGGCCACGGGCGTCCACGGCGCCGTCGGTGCCCACATCGGTGATGACGTTGCCCGAGGTGGCAGTGCCGGTGCCGGTGAACTGGGTCAGGCTGGTGGAGGTGATGTCCAGCGAGGTGGTGACGTTGGTGACCAGGCCAATGCCGCCACTGCCGACTGTCAGGCGGTAGTCACCGGCTTGCAGCACGCCGATATCCACCTGCAGGCCAAGCGGCAGCACGATCAGGTCGAGCAGCCCCTGGGTGTTGCCGGTGGCGATGGTCACCCAGGCGCCGCTGGCGTCTTTCACCTGCAGGGTGAAGCTGGAGTTGTTGAGCAGGGCCAGCACGCTGTTGGTGGTCAGTGTCAGGGTCGGGTCGGCCGTGGTACCGGCCGCCACCGTCCAGGTGTAGGTCTTGGTGAAGCCAGACAGCAGCGTGGTGAAGCTGTCGGTGTAGGTCTTGGTGGCGGTGACCGGTGCCAGGTTGACCGTGGCCGTGGCCAGGTTGTCGCTGGCGATGACCGGCGCGTTGGCATCCACATCCGGCGCGGTGACGTTGACGTTGCCCGACACGTTGCCGCGCGGGTCGCTGAGGGTCACCGAGAGGACCTGGCCGTTGTCCTGAGGCGGGCTCAGGGTCACGCTGAAGGTGCCGTTGGCCTGCACCGTTGTGGTTTGCAGCACGGTACCGCTGGCGCTGCGTACGGTCACGGTGGCACCCACTTCGCCTGTACCGGTGAGGGTACTGCCGTCGGCACTGAACAGCAGGTTGCCGGCAGCCGCAGGCGGGGTCAGGTCCGGTGCGGTCAGCCCCGTGCTGGTGGACACGTTGCCGGCGCTGTCGGTGAGGGTGACGCTCAGCGCCTGGTTGTCGATCTGCGCCGCCGTCAGGCTGACCACGAACAGGCCGTTGCTGCCCACCGTCGCGGTTCCCAGCACGGTGCCGGCGCTGTTGCGCACGGTGACCGTGCTGCCGATCTGGCCAGAACCACTGACCGCGGTGCCGTTGGCGTTGATGGTGGCCAGCGGGGCGGCGGGCGGGGTGGTGTCCGGTGCGGTCAAGCTGGTGCTGGCCGACAAATTGCCCGCAGCGTCCGACTGGCGCACTACCAGCAATTGCCCGTCGTTCTGTGGCGACGTCAGCGTAATGCTGAAGGTGCCATTGGCGAGGACCACGCCAGTACCGACCTGACCGCTCGGGCCTTGGACCGTGACGATCGCGCCTGCTTCGCCGTTACCGGTGAGTACGGTACCCGCGCCGTTGATGGTGACGTTGTTCGGCGCGGCAGGTGGCTGCAGGTCGGCGGCGGTGTAGCTGGTACTGCCGGACACATTGCCCGCGGCGTCAGCCTGGCTCACGCCCAGTACCTGGCCGTTGAGTTGCGCGGCGTTCAGGTTGACGGTGAACACGCCTCCGCCATTCACCAGCGCGGTGCCGAGCACGTTGTTGCTGGCGTCGCGCACTGTCACCGTGGCACCGGCTTCACCCGTGCCGGTCAGCACCAGGCCATTGATGGACAAGCCGGTCACCAGCGGATTGGCCGGAGGCGTAATGTCAGTCGCTTGCAGGAAGACCGGCTGCGATTCGCCGCCCAGCAGCGATACTGCCGTCACCGAGATGTGTTGGCCATTGAGCTGTGCCGCATTCAGCGTCAAGGTGAAGGTGCCGCCGAGGTTAGCCACGCCTGAGCCGATCAGGTTGCCTGCGGCATCGTAGACGCGAATGCTTGCGCCGGTAGTTGCACTGCCCGTCAAGGTCAGGCCGTTGCCGCCCAGTATCACGTTGGTAGGTGGCTCCGGTGGCGGGATCAGCGGGGTGACATACGATGCGACCGCAGACGTGTTGATACCGTCGGACTGCGTCACTGTCAGGGTTGCGGCTGAGCCCGGTGTTGGCGAAAGCGCTACTTGGAAGTTGCCAGCGGCATCCACCACGCCCGTCCCAATCACGACGCCGCCGAAACTGACGGTAACTGTGGCATTGGCTTCGCCCTTGCCAGTCAGCACGTTATAGGCGTTGTTGATCGCCAGGTTGGTTACCACGTCGGGTGGCGAGGTGTCATTGGTCTGGTAGGGGACAGCCACCGAAGCATTGCCGGCATCGTCCGTGGATACCACCGTCAGCAGCTGGCCGTTGTTCTGCGCCGGGCTGATCGGCACCGTGAACTGGCCGTTTTCACCGACTTCCACCGTGCCTACGATGTTGTTGTTCGGGCCACGTACCGTGATGGTGGTGCCGGCTTCGGCCGTACCCGTCATCGACGTACCTGCAGGGTTGAGCAGCAGGTTGGTCGGCTGCACGGGTGGCGTCAGGTCTGGCGCAGTCACTGTCAGTGGCGCCGACGGGTTGCCGGTGGCGTCCTGGGCGATGATGGTCAGTGTCTCGCCGTTGATTTGCGGGCGGTTCAGGTCAAGGACGAAGGTGCCGTCCGGGTCGACCGTCACCTGGCCGAGCAGGTCGCCATTGTTGTTGATCACGGTGACGCGGGTGCCGGCTTCAGCGGTACCCACCACTTGTGTGCCGCCGTCGTTGATGGACGCAATCACGGTGGCCGGTGGCGTGGTGTCAACCGCCGTGACCGAACTGATTGGCGAGACGTTGCCGGCGGCATCGGTCAGGGTCACTTGCAGAACCTGGCCATTGAGCTGCGCTGTCGTCAGCTCGACCACGAAGGTGCCATTGGCTGCCACCACGGCGGTACCGATCTGCGTAGTGCCGACGTACACGCGCACCGTGGCGCCCACTTCGCCGACACCACCCAGTTCATCGCCCGCTGCATTGAGCCGCAGCTCGGTTGCCGCGGTAGGCGGCGTAAGGTCCGGCGCCTGCACATTGACCGGCAGGCTGACGTTGCCAGGTGGGTCGGCCTGCAGCACCGACAGTGTCTGATTGTTGATTTGTGCAGGAGACAGTTCGACGTGGAAGCTGCCGTCGGCAAGCACGGTGCCCGTGCCCAGTACGACCCCCGCGGCGTTGCTGACGATCACCGTCGCACCGGCTTCGCCCAGGCCGCTGACCACGCTGCCGTCGGCATTGATCACCACTTGGGTGAGCGGCGCCGGTGGGGTGAAGTCCGGGGTCTGCAGGGTGGCCACTGGCGACACGTTGCCGGCCGCATCGGCCTGGGTGAAGCTGAGCAGCTCGGCGTTGCCCAGCGCAGGGTTCAGCGTGATGGTGAAGTGGCCGCTGGCATCGACGGTGGCACTGCCAATGGCCTCGCCTGCCGGGTTGGTCACGGTTACCAGCGCGCCAGCTTCGCCGCGCCCGGTGAGGGTGACGCCATCACCGGAAACGGCCAGTTCGCTGGGTGCTGTTGGTGGTGTGGTATCGGGGGCGGTAATGGCGCTGGCGGCAGACTGGTTGCCAGCGGCGTCCGTCAGCACCACTTGCACCTGTTGGCCGTTGGCTTGAGGCGAGGTGAAGTTGACCTGGAAGGTACCATCGGCTCGCACCGTGGCATTGCCCAGCACCGTGCCATCGGCGGCGATAACACGCACAGCCGCACCCGCTTCGCCGGTGCCATTGAGCAGGCTGCCACCCCCGGCAAAAGCCAGGTTGCCAGCAGCATCCGGCGCGACGCGGTCAGGGGCTGTCAGGCTGACGCTATTGGACTCGTTGCCGGCCACATCGGCTTGGCTGGCGCTGAGCTGTTCGCCGTTGATCTGCGCAGCACTCAGGTTGACGCTGAAGTTGCCGTTGGCGTCGACCAGGGCGGTACCCAGGTCGATACCGCCTTCGCCAATCACGGTAACGGTCGCGCCTGCCTCACCGTGGCCACTGAGCACCAGGCCGTCGTTGGACAGCACCATGTTGGTCAGTGGTTGCGGCGCCGTGGTGTCCGGCGCCTGCAAGGTAGCCGGCAGCGAAACTGCGCCGTCACTGCCGGTGGCGTTCACTTGCAACACTTCGCCATTGGCCTGGGCACTGCCCAGGTTGACAGTGAAGGTGCCGTCGTTGGCGACCGGGCTGCTGCCCAGCAGTACGCCATTGGGGCCATACACCTTGACCGTGCTACCCGCTGCGGCGGTGCCGGTCACCGACAGACCGTCGGCCGCCAGTACCAGGTTGTCCGGTGTGGCCGGTGCCAGCACGCCCGGCGCGGTGACGCTTTGCGCAGGGGAAGCGTTCTGTGCAGCATCGGTTTGAACCACGCTGAGGCTTTCACCCGTGATCGCGGCCGGCGACAAGGTCACGCTGAAGTGACCGTCCGCCGCGACCGTGGCGTTGCCCAGCACGGTACCGTCCGGTGCCCGTACGGTAACCGTTGCGCCTGCCTCGCCGTTGCCTGTCAGGGTGACGCCATTGGCGGAGACCGCCAGGTTGGTCACGGCTGCTGGTGGCGTGGTATCGGCGGCGGTGTAAGGCGCGGCCGTCGACACGTTGCCGGCGACGTCAGTGGCGGTCACTTGCAGGGTCTGGCCATTGGTCTGGGCGCTGTTCAGGGTGACCTGGAAAGTGCCGTTGCTGCTGGCTAACGCAGTGCCCAGCACATTGCCGCTGGCATCGCGCACGGTCACGGTGCTGCCGGCCTCGGCGTTACCGGTCAGTTGCAGCCCGGTACCGGACAGGGCCAGGGCTGTCGGCGCCGCAGGTGGGGTGAAGTCCGGCGCGGTGACGGCCACGGGGGTGGAGGTGTTGTTGCCCGCGTCGGTCTGGGTGACGCTCAGGTGCTGGGCGTTGAGCTGGGCGCTGTTGAGGGTAAGGGTAAAGCTGCCATTGGCTGCTACCAGGCCGGTGCCGATGATGGTGCCGTCCGGGCCGCGAACGGTGACCGTGGCGCCGGCTTCGCCCAGGCCAGTCAGGGTCAGGCCGTTGTTGTTCAGCGCCACGTTGGTCAGCGGCGCTGGCGGGGTGAGGTCCGGGGTTGGCACGTTGATCGCTGGCGAAGTGTTGCCGGCGGCATCCACTTGCGTAACGCCGATGGGCTGGCCGCTGGTTTGCGGGGTGTCGAAGGTCACCGTGAAGCGACCGTCGGCGCCCACCGTGGCGGTTCCGAGCACGGTGCCGGCGGCGTTGCGAACCTGCACGGTAGCGCCCACTTCACCGCTGCCGGACAGCTGCCGGCCGTCCTGGCTCAACAGCGGGTTACTGATGGCCGTGGGTGGCGTGCGGTCTGGCGTGGCCAGGCTGGCCGGGCCGGACACGTTGCCCGCAGCATCGCTGAGGGTGACTTGCAGCGGGCTGCCGGTGACCTGCGCGCTGGGCAGGGTGACCTGGAACTGGCCGCTCTGGTTGACCGTGCCGGTGGCCAGGATCGCGCCACTGGCATCGCGTACGGTAACGCTGGCACCGGCTTCGCCCTGGCCGCTGAGCACGGTGGCCGCGCTGTTGAGACTAAGGTTGCTGGCCGCCAGCGGTGCTTGCAGGTCGGGTGCCTGTAGGGTGGCCGCGAGCGAAACGTTACCTGCAGCGTCGGCCTGGGTGACGATCAGGTTCTGCCCATTGGCCACAGCTGGCGAGAAACTGATGCTGAACAGGCCGTTGCTGCCGACGGTGGTAGTCCCCAGCAGAGTGCCTTGCGCGTCTGTCACGCGCACGGTTGCGCCCACTTCGCCCTGACCGGTCAGCGTGCTGCCGGTGGCGTTGAGGTTTACCTGGGTCGGTGCGTTCGGTGCCGTGGTGTCGTTGGCCACGATGATGGCTGGCACCGAAGGCAGGCCATCGACGGTAACCTTGGCACTGACCTGCAAGGTCTGGGCATTGAGCTGGGCATTCTGGAAGAACACTCGGAAGGTGCCGTCGCTGCCGACCGTGGCGGTGCCCAGGGTGACGCCCCCGGAGGTCACGGTTATCAGCGAGCCGACCGTGCCCTGGCCGGTCAGCAGGAAGCCGTCGGCGCTGATGGAGAGGGCCGACGGCGTGGCCGCTTCGGTACCGGCCGGGCCAGCCAGCGATACTTCGGGCGATTGGTTGCCGGTAGGGTCGATCACGACCACATCGACCGTTTCGCCTGTCGTCAGCGGTGGGTCGACCTCTACCACGAAGGTGCCGTCCGGCCCCACGGTTGCCGTACCGCGCACGGTGTCATCCGGGTTGCGGATTTCCACTGTGCTGCCAGGCTCGGCGGTGCCGCCGACCGTGCTGCCGTCCGGGCTCACGGTGAGGCCGGTCGCAGGTTCCGGGTTGGTTGTGTCAGGGGCGGTGACAGGGACCGGCGCCGAGCTGTTACCGGCTGCGTCGGTCACCACCACGGTCACGGTCTGGCCATTGTTTTGCGGGGTATTCAGCGGCACGCTGAAACTGCCGTCCGGGTTGACCGCGACGGTGACCACATTGCCGGCCCCATCGCTCACGGTCACCGAGGTGGCGCCAGGTGCGTTACCAGTGACAGCCGTGCCATCGCCGCTGACGGCCACGTCGGTGGGCAGTGCCGGTGGCGTGATGTCCGGTGCATTGATCTGGCCGGGCTGCGATACATTGCCAGCCACATCGGTCAGGGTCACGTTGAGGGCCTGGCCGTCCAGCTGGGCGGGCGACAGTGGCACTGTGAAGCTTCCGCCTACGGGTACCACGATGGTGCCTACCAGCGTGCCATCGGTAAGCCGCACTTCAACCGTGGCGCCTGCTTCACCGGTACCCTGGATGGCATTGCCGCCTGGGGTGATGGTGAGCCCGGCCGGTGCGTTTGGCGCCGTGCTGTCGTCAGCGGTGAAACTGGCCGACGGCGAGGCATTGCCGCCGCCATCGATCAGCACCACGGACAGTACTTCGCCGTTGGTCTGGGCGGGGCTAAGCGGCACTTCGAATGTGCCGCCTGCACCCACCTGGATGGTACCCAGCAAATCGCCTGCAGCGTTGCGTACCTCTACGGTGCTGCCAGCTTCGCCTTGGCCGCTGAGCAGTGTGCCGGTAGGGTCAAGGCCCAGGCCTTGCGCCGGCAGTGGCGCCTCGAGGTCAGGCGCGGTAACGGTGCCCGCGAGTGAGCCGTTGCCCGTATTGTCCGCTTGAGTGACAGACAGCGTCTGGCCGTTGAGCTGCGGCGGGTCGATTGTCACCTGGAAGGTGCCATCGGGCTGGACCGTTGCGGTGCCCAGTACTGCGCCGCCAGTGCCGGTTACGGTCACCTGTGCACCTGGCTCGCCGCTGCCGCTCAGGCTGCTGCCGTCGCTAGCCAGGATCAGGCCGGTGGGTATATCGGGAGCCTGCGTATCCGGTGCCGCCAAGTCGACCGCCGCCGAAAGGTTGCCGGCTGCGTCGCGTTGCTCCACGGTCAGTGCCTGGCCGTTGGTCTGCGGCGTGTCGAGGGTGATTTCGAACGCGCCACCAGCGCCGACCAGCGTGCTGCCCAGTACGCTGCCATCTGGCCCGCGCACGGTAACGGTGGCGCCCGGTTCGCCGTTGCCGGTGACCGTGGTGCCGGTGCCGTCGATGGCAGGGCTGGTGACCACTTGCGGTGGGGTTGAGTCCGGTGCGGTGAAGTTCACCGGCCCGGCGCTATTGCCCTGGGTGTCGGTGGCTTCGACAGTCAGGCTTTCGCCATTGCGCTGTGCTGCATTGAGGGTGACGTCGAAGCGGCCGTCGCCGCCCACGGTGGCGGTGCCGAGCACGTTGCCGTTGGCGTCGCGCACGGTGACGATGGAGCCGCTTTGACCTTGGCCGGTGAGGTGAAGGCCAGCGGTATCGATGGCCAGCCCCGAGGGTTGCAGCGGGCCATCGGTGTCGGGCGCGACGATGGTGGCGGTCGAGCTGTTGCCGGCAGCGTCGCGCAGTACCACGTCCAGCTCCTGGCCGTCGGTCTGCGGCGGGGTCAGGACCACGCTGATCACGCCATCGGCACCGACCTGGGCGTTGCCCAGCACGGTACCGTCGGCGCTGATGACCTGCACGGTGGTGCCCGGTTCGCCACGGCCGGTGAGCAGGCCGCCATCGGCGCTCAGTTGCAGGTCGCTGGCCTCATTGGGCGGGGTGATGTCGGGGGCGGTGATCGGGGTAGGCAGCGAACTGTTGCCAGCGCCATCGACCGCCACGACAGCCAGAGCCTCGCCGTTGGCCTGGGCTGGGGTCAGGCCGATGGTGAAACTGCCATCCGGGCCGGCCTGGACGCTGCCCAGCACATTGCCCTGCGCGTCACGCACCTGCACCTGCGTACCTGCCGGTGCGGTACCGGAAACGCTGGAGCCATCAGCGGCCACCACCACGTCGCTCGGGCTTTCGGGCCGCGGTGTATCGGTAACGATCACACTGACACCCACCGAGATATTGCCGGCGGCATCGGTTTGCACCAGGACGATGGTTTGGCCTGCGGTCAGTGGTACATCCAGATCGACCACGAAGGTACCGTTTGGCCCGACAATCCCGCTACCAAGGGCGGCGCCCTGCGTATCCCGTACCTCCACCGTGGCACCGGGTTCGCCACGGCCAGACACGGTTAGGCTGCCATCACCTGCCACCACCTCGGTGACGATCGTCGGTGCGGTAATGTCCGGGGCCACGTAGCTTAGCGGCACCGAGGTGTTGCCTGCTGCGTCGGTTACGGTGATGGACAGGGTTTCGCCATTGGCCTGTGGCGGGTCGAGGGTCAGGCTGAAACTGCCATCCGGTGCGACGATGACGCTGCCGATCAGGTTGCCCGAGGCATCTTTCACCTCCACCCTTGCGCCCCCTTCGGCAATGCCGGCGAGGCTGTCGCCATTGGTCAGCACCAGGCCGGTCGGTTGCAGTGGTGCTACCTGGTCTGGCGCTGTCAGCGGGCTGGGCGTGGAGACGTTGCCGGCGGCATCGGTCAGGGTCACCTGCAGGGCCGAGCCATCCACCACTGGGGTTGGCAGTTGCACGTTGAAGCTGCCATCGGGCTGAACGGTGCCGCTTGCCAGCACTTGGCCCTGATCGTTGCGCACTTCTACAGTGGCACCCACTTCGCCACGGCCGGAGACCGTGCGGCCATCGTTGCTGATGGCCAAGTCGGTGGCCGGCGCCGGTGGCGTGGTGTCGCCGCCATTGTCCACGATCGGCGCGGTGATTGTGCCGGCCGTGGAGGCATTGCCTGCGGTGTCGGTGGCGGTCACTTGCAATTGTTCGCCCGCCACTTGTGGCGGTGTGAGGCCGATGTTGAAGGCGCCACTGGCCCCCACCACGACGCTGCCCAGCACAGTAGTGCCATCGGCGGCCAACACACGCACGGTGCTGCCGGCTTCTGCGCGGCCGCTGACGACGGTACCGTCGCCATTGATTGCCAGGTCGCTCGGCGCTACAGGTGGCGTGATGTCGGGTGCGGTGACCTGCACCGGCAGCGACGAGGTGCCGTTGTTGTCGATGGCCACGACGTCCAGCAACTCGCCATTGGCCTGGGCCGGCGTGAGCACCACGGTGAAGGTGCCCTCGGCACCGACCACGATGCTGCCAACCAGCGTGCCGTTGGCGTCGTGCACTTCCACGCGGCTGCCAGCCGGGGCAGCGCCGCTGATGCTGCCGCCGTCAGCGGCCACCACCAGTTCACTTGGGCTGGTCGGCGTGACCACCAGTGGCACGTCGTAGGTCAGGGCCTGGGAAGCGTTGCCGCTCGGGTCGGTCTGCACCAGGCTCAGGCGTTCACCCGGCAGCGCTGCCGGGTCGAGGCCAATCAGGAAGGTGCCGTTCGCAGTCACGGTGCCGCTACCGATCAGCGTGCCATTGGCATCGCGTATCTCCACGCTGGCACCGGCTTCGCCGCGACCACTCAGGGTCAGGCCGTCGGCACCGACCACGATGTTGCTGACCACGGCGGGCGCGGTGATGTCCGGGGCGTCGAACTGCAGTGGGGAAGAAACGTTGCCAGCGGCATCGACCAGGCGGACGTCGAGCACTTCGCCATTGGCTTGGGCCGGCGACAGGGTGACGCTGAAGCTGCCATTCTCGTTGACCAGGCCGGTACCGAGCAGGTTGCCCGAGGCATCGCGTACCTGCACGGTCGCGCCTGGCTCGCCGCTGCCGCTCAGGGTCACACCGTCGGCCAAGGCCAGGCCGGTCGGCTGGGCCGGGGCCTGCAGGTCTGGGGTAACCACCGTAGCCGGTGTGGAGGCATTGCCAGCGGCGTCGGTCAGCACCACTTGCAGGGTGCTGCCATCCTTCACCGGTGGGTTGAGGGTGATCTGGAAGGTGCCGTCGGGGTTAACCGTGCCGCTGGCCAGTACAGTGCCCTGGGCATCGCGCACTTGCACGCTGGCACCGGCCTCGCCACGGCCATTGAGCTGGGCGCCGGCCAGCCCGACTACCAGGTTGGTGGCGGCATCTGGTGGCGTGGTATCGCCACCGTCGATGTCCGGCGCGGTGATGTTGCCGGCGGTGGAGGCATTGCCGGCTGCGTCGGTGGCGGTGACTTGCAGCTCTTCACCATTCACCTGTGGTGGGTCGAGGGTGATACTGAAACTGCCGGTGGCGCCCACCACCACGCTACCCAGCACAGTGGTGCCATCGGCGGCCAGCACGCGCACGGTGCTGCCCACTTCGGCGCGGCCGGTGACCATGCTGCCGTTGGCACTGATCACCAGTTCGCTCGGGGTAACCGGTGGGGTGATGTCTGGCGCGGTGACTTGCACAGGCAGCGACGAAGCGCCGCTGCCGTCGATGGCCACCACATCCAGCAGCTCGCCGTTGGCCTGTGCCGGGTTGAGGATGACGGTGAAGGTGCCACCAGCACCCACCACCACACTGCCGACCAGCGTGCCGTTGGCATCGTGTACTTCCACCCGGCTGCCCACCGGCGCTGTACCGGTGATGCTGCTGCCGTTCGCAGCCACAACCAGGTCGCCTGGGCTGGCTGGCGCGGTGGTTACCGGCACTTCATATTGCAGGGCCACGGAGGCGTTGCCGCTGGCATCGGTCTGCACCAGGCTCAACTGAGCGCCCGGCTGCGCGGCGGGGTCGAGGTCGATCAGGAAGGTGCCGTTGGCACCAACGGTGGCGGTACCGATGACAGTGCCGTTGGCGTCACGTACTTGTACGGTGGCACCGGCCTCGCCACGGCCACTGAGCACCAGGCCATCGGCGCCGACCACGATATTGCTGACGGCGGCTGGCGGGGTAATGTCCGGTGCGGTGAACGCCAGCGGCGTCGAGCTGTTGCCAGCGGCGTCCACCACGCGAATGTCCAGTGCTTCACCATTGGCCTGGGCCGGGAACAAGGTGACGGTGAAAGTGCCGTCCTCGTTGACCAGGCCAGTGCCGATCAGGCTGCCGGCGGCATTGCGCACCTGCACGGTGGCGCCGGGCTCGCCACGGCCGGTGAAGGTGACACCATCGGCCAGGGCCAACTCGGTTGGCTGCGCCGGGGCCTGCAGGTCTGGCGCGGCGACAGCGCCGGGTTGCGAGACATTACCGGCAGCGTCGGTCAGGGTGACTTGCAGGGTACTGCCGTCGGTGATGGCTGGGCTCAACGTGATGGCGAAATTGCCATCCGGGTTGACCGTGCCCGTGGCCACTACGGTGCCAGCGCCATCGCGCACCTGAACGCTGGCACCGGCTTCGCCACGACCGCTCAGCTGGTTGCCGGCAGCGTTGATCACCAGGTTGGTCGGGGCATCCGGTGGGGTGGTGTCGCCGCCGTCGATATCTGGCGCGGTAAGGCTGCCAGCGGTGGAAGCATTGCCCGCCGCATCGGTAGCAGTGACTTGCAGCACCTCGCCGTTTACCTGTGGCGGGTCGAGGGTGATGCTGAAGCTGCCGGTAGCGCCAACGACCACGCTACCCAGCACGGTGGTGCCGTCGGCGGCCAGCACGCGTACGGTGCTGCCCGGCTCGGCGCGGCCAGTGACCACGCTGCCGTCGGCATTGATCACCAGTTCGCTCGGGGTAACCGGTGGGGTGATGTCTGGCGCGGTGACTTGCACCGGCAGCGACGCAGCGCCGTTGCCATCGATGGCCAGCACATCCAGCAGTTCGCCATTGGACTGGGCTGGGGCGAGGGTGACGGTGAAGCTGCCATCGGGGCCCGCTATCACACTGCCAATCAGCGTGCCGTTGGCATCATGCACTTCCACACGGCTGCCGGCAGGTGCCGTACCGCTGATACTGCTGCCGTCCTCGGCGAACACCAGGTCGGTGGGGCTGGCAGGTGCAGTGGTGACCGGCACTTCGAACTGCAGTGGCGCAGAGGCATTGCCGCTTGGGTCGGTCTGTACCAGGCTCAGTTGCTCGCCAGGCTGCACGGCGGGTGAAAGGTCGACGAGGAAAGTGCCATTGGCCGTGACCACGCCGCTGCCGAGCAAGGTGCCATTGGCATCGCGCACCTCCACGGTGGCGCCTGCTTCGCCGCGACCACTCAGGGCCAGGCCGTCACCGCCGACCACGATATTGCTGACGATCGCTGGCGGGGTGATGTCCGGCGCATCGAATTGCAGCGGGGCCGAGGTGTTGCCGGCGGCATCCACCAGGCGTACGTCGAGCGCTTCGCCGTTGGCTTGAGCAGGCGACAGGGTGAGGCTGAACAGGCCGTCAGCACCGACGATACCCGTGCCGATGACCGTACCTGCAGCATCGCGCACTTGCACAGTGGCGCCCGGCTCGCCGCGACCGGTGAAGGTCACGCCGTCGGCCAGGGCCAAGTCTGTCGGTTGTGTGGGCGGCAGCAGGTCGGCTGAGGTGACCGAGCCCGGTTGGGAAACGTTACCAGCAGCATCGGTCAAGGTGACTTGCAGGGTACTGCCGTCGTTCACCACGGGGCTCAGGGCTACCACGAACGTGCCATCCGGGCCGACAGTGCCGGTGGCCAGTAGATTACCTGCCGCATCGCGGACCTGCACGGTGGTGCCGGCTTCGCCGCGACCACTGAGTTGGCTGCCGGCCAGGCCGATCACCAGGTTGGTTGGGGCATCTGGTGGCGTGGTATCACCGCCGTCGATGTCCGGCGCGGTGACCGAACTGGCCACAGAGGTGTTACCAGCGGCATCGGTGGCGGTCGCTTGCAGCACTTCGCCGTCTACTTGTGGCGGAGTCAGGTTGATGCTGAACACGCCGGTCGGGC
>NZ_QJRC01000063.1 GCF_013393325.1 Pseudomonas hunanensis | reverse complement strand
ATCGGCCACGTTGACCACGGTAAGACCACTCTGACCGCAGCTCTGACTCGCGTTTGCTCCGAAGTTTTCGGTTCGGCAATCGTTGAGTTCGACAAGATCGACTCGGCTCCGGAAGAAAAAGCGCGCGGTATCACCATCAACACCGCTCACGTTGAGTACAACTCGACCATTCGTCACTACGCTCACGTTGACTGCCCAGGTCACGCTGACTACGTGAAGAACATGATCACCGGTGCTGCCCAGATGGACGGCGCGATCCTGGTTTGCTCGGCCGCCGATGGTCCGATGCCACAAACCCGTGAGCACATCCTGCTGTCCCGTCAGGTTGGCGTTCCGTACATCGTGGTCTTCCTGAACAAGGCTGACCTGGTAGACGACGCTGAGCTGCTGGAACTGGTCGAGATGGAAGTTCGCGACCTGCTGTCCACCTACGACTTCCCAGGTGACGACACTCCGATCATCATCGGTTCCGCTCGTATGGCCCTGGAAGGCAAAGACGACAACGAAATGGGCACTACCGCTGTTAAGAAGCTGGTAGAGACTCTGGACAGCTACATTCCTGAGCCAGTTCGTGCCATCGACCAGCCGTTCCTGATGCCGATCGAAGACGTATTCTCGATCTCGGGTCGTGGTACCGTTGTTACCGGTCGTATCGAGCGTGGTATCGTCCGCGTTCAGGATCCGCTGGAAATCGTTGGTCTGCGTGACACCACCACCACCACCTGCACCGGTGTTGAGATGTTCCGCAAGCTGCTGGACGAAGGTCGTGCTGGCGAGAACTGCGGCGTTCTGCTGCGTGGTACCAAGCGTGACGACGTTGAGCGTGGCCAGGTTCTGGTCAAGCCAGGTTCGGTCAAGCCGCACACCAAGTTCACCGCAGAAGTCTACGTTCTGTCGAAGGAAGAAGGCGGTCGTCACACTCCGTTCTTCAAAGGCTACCGTCCTCAGTTCTACTTCCGTACCACTGACGTGACCGGTAACTGCGAACTGCCGGAAGGCGTTGAAATGGTAATGCCAGGTGACAACATTCAGATGACTGTTACCCTGATCAAGACCATCGCAATGGAAGACGGTCTGCGCTTCGCTATCCGTGAAGGCGGTCGTACCGTCGGCGCCGGTGTCGTAGCAAAAATTATTGAATAAGTAGTTGATTTACTTGATCAGGCCGGTATAATTGCCGGCCTGATACAGCGTTACAGGTCAGTAGCTCAATTGGCAGAGCGACGGTCTCCAAAACCGTAGGTTGGGGGTTCGATTCCCTCCTGACCTGCCATTTCACTTCGGTGTGATGGCTTTCTTCTTACAGGATCCTCCTCGATGACTCCCAAAACTGAAGCCCAAGAATCGCGTTTTGATCTGTTCAAGTGGCTGGCTGTAGTGGCTTTGGTGGTTGTTGGTGTTGTGGGTAATCAATACTACTCCGCCTCTCCAATCCTGTATCGCGTTCTCGCACTTCTCGTCCTGGCTGCTGTCGCGGGCTTTGTAGCTCTGCAGACTGCGAAGGGCAAGTCGTTCTTTTCGCTTGCGAAGGAAGCTCGTACCGAGATTCGTAAAGTCGTGTGGCCGACCCGCCAGGAAACCACCCAGACCACGCTGATTGTCGTGGCTGTTGTGCTGGTTATGGCACTGCTGCTGTGGGGTCTTGATTCCCTGCTCGGCTGGGCGGTCTCCTTGATCGTTGGCTAAAGGTGTCCCGTGGCTAAGCGTTGGTATGTTGTGCATGCTTACTCGGGTTACGAGAAGCATGTAATGCGCTCCCTGATTGAGCGCGTCAAGCTGGCTGGCATGGAAGACGGTTTCGGCGAGATCCTGGTCCCGACCGAAGAAGTCGTCGAAATGCGCAACGGCCAGAAGCGTAAGAGTGAGCGTAAATTCTTCCCTGGCTATGTATTGGTCCAGATGGAGATGAACGAAGGGACTTGGCACTTGGTCAAGGATACCCCTCGTGTGATGGGCTTTATCGGTGGTACTGCAGATAAGCCTGCGCCGATCACTGATAAAGAAGCTGAGGCTATCCTGCGTCGTGTTGCCGACGGCAGCGACAAGCCGAAGCCGAAGACGCTGTTCGAGCCAGGTGAAGTGGTTCGAGTCATTGACGGTCCGTTCGCTGACTTCAATGGTAGTGTCGAAGAGGTTAACTACGAAAAGAGCCGCCTGCAGGTTGCAGTGCTCATTTTCGGTCGCTCTACTCCGGTGGAGCTCGAGTTCAGCCAGGTCGAAAAGGTCTAGGCGGACGAAGCATCCCAAACCCCGCAGCCCTGTGTGTTGCGGGGTTTTGTCGTCACTGGGATAAAACGCAAGTCATCCGGGGAGCCATCAGGCGTTTGTACCCGATTTTGGAGTAGCTCATGGCTAAGAAGATTCAGGCTTACATCAAGCTGCAAGTTAAGGCCGGCCAGGCCAACCCAAGCCCACCCGTTGGTCCAGCACTGGGTCAACATGGTGTGAACATCATGGAATTCTGCAAGGCCTTCAACGCCCGTACTCAGGGTCAAGAAGCCGGCCTGCCGACTCCAGTGATCATCACTGTCTACAGCGACCGTAGCTTCACCTTCGAGACCAAGAGCACCCCTGCCTCGGTTCTGCTGAAGAAAGCTGCTGGCCTGACCAGTGGTTCGGCTCGTCCGAACACCGTTAAAGTCGGTACCGTTACCCGTGCTCAGCTGGAAGACATCGCCAAAGCTAAACAGGCTGATCTGACTGCCGCTGACCTGGATGCTGCTGTACGCACCATCGCTGGCTCTGCCCGCAGCATGGGCCTGAACGTGGAGGGTGTGTAATGGCTAAGCTGACCAAGCGCCAAAAGGCAATCGCCGAAAAAATCGAAGCAGGCAAGTCCTACAACTTCGAAGAAGCGGCAACTCTGCTGGCTTCGCTGCCTGCTGCCAAGTTCGTCGAGTCCTACGACATCGCCGTTAACCTCGGTGTTGACCCGCGTAAATCCGACCAGGTCGTACGTAGCGCTACTGTGCTGCCACACGGCACTGGTAAGACCGTTCGCGTTGCTGTCTTCACCCAGGGTCCAGCTGCTGAAGCCGCTCTGGCTGCCGGCGCTGACCGTGTAGGTATGGACGATCTGGCTGCCGAAATGAAAGCCGGCGACCTGAACTATGACGTCGTCATCGCATCGCCTGATGCCATGCGCGTTGTAGGTCAACTGGGTCAGGTTCTGGGTCCTCGCGGCCTGATGCCTAACCCGAAAGTTGGTACCGTTAGCCCAGACGTAGCCACTGCCGTGAAAAACGCCAAGGCTGGTCAGGTTCGCTACCGTACCGACAAAAACGGTATCATTCACACTTCCGTTGGCAAGGTCGGCTTTGAAGCTGGCAAGCTGAAGGAAAACGTTGAGGCCCTGATCGCTGATCTGAAGCGTATCAAGCCAGCTTCTTCGAAAGGTATCTACGTCAAGCGCGTTACCCTGAGCACCACCATGGGCCCAGGTCTGGTCATCGATCAGAGCTCGCTGAACGTGTAAGAACATGGCGGCGCGACCAGTCGCGCCGCCAGCAAAAATTGGGGTCCCTGCCTGGCGGGGGCTATCCAAGACCGTAGGCGGCGCAAGCCTTAAAACACCAGCCCACGCAGATGGTGCTCCCGATTCGTTACCGAATCAGACACCAAAACGACATCCGGCTTCGGCCAGATGAAACGGTAAAAACCAGGAGTAAACCCGTGGCAATTAAACTCGAAGACAAGAAGGCCATCGTCGCTGAAGTCAACGAGGCTGCCAAAGTCGCTCTGTCCGCTGTCGTGGCCGATGCCCGTGGTGTGACTGTAAGCGCAATGACCGGACTCCGTAAAGAGGCCCGCGAAGCTGGCGTTTACGTACGTGTTGTACGTAACACCCTGCTCAAGCGCGCTGTTGAAGGCACCGAATTTTCGATCCTCAACGACGCGTTCAAAGGCCCGACCCTGATTGCTTTCTCCAACGAACACCCGGGCGCTGCTGCTCGTCTGTTCAAAGAGTTCGCCAAGGGTCAGGACAAGTTCGAGATCAAGGCAGCTGCGTTTGACGGCAATTTCATTGCAGCGAACCAGATCGACGTGTTGGCTACCCTGCCGACCCGCGACGAAGCTATTGCACGACTGATGAGCGTTATCCAAGGCGCCACCAGCAAGCTGGCTCGTACTCTGGCAGCCATTCGCGACCAGAAAGAAGCTACCGCTGCCTAAGGCACGCGAACTCTTTCAAAATCATACGTTTAATTTGATGGCTGCGTAGGCTGTCACCCCAATACAGGATTTAAGTCATGTCTCTGACTAACGAACAAATCATCGAAGCAATCGGCCAGAAAACCGTTCTGGAAGTTGTTGAGCTGATCAAAGCAATGGAAGAAACCTTCGGCGTTACCGCTGCTGTTGCCGCTGCTGGCCCAGCTGCTGCTGCTGCCGTTGTTGAAGAGCAGACCGAGTTCAACGTTGTTCTGGTTGAAGCCGGCGACAAGAAAGTGAACGTGATCAAAGCCGTTCGCGAACTGACCGGTCTGGGCCTGAAAGAAGCCAAAGAGAAAGTCGATGGCGCTCCTCAGGTAGTAGCTGAAGGCGTTTCGAAAGAAGCCGCTGAAGACGCTAAGAAGAAGCTGGAAGAAGCAGGCGCCAAAGTCGAGCTGAAGTAATCTCGACTGTGCGATGCCAGCCTGAGCGTTGAGCGAAGGCTGATGGCTGGTGGCTTATGCCACCGGCCTTTTTCCGTTATTGGTGGCCGGTCAGGCCGGTCCCGATAACGAGCTGCAAGACACCCATGTGGGTGGCGCAAACCAAGGGGTTTGCACGATTTTCTGGCTGCTCCCGCCGGGAGAAGCCAAACAAGCAGGTGACCAAGCTGGGGAACGCTGATGGCTTACTCATACACTGAGAAAAAACGTATCCGCAAGGACTTTAGCAAGTTGCCGGACGTTATGGATGTGCCTTACCTCCTGGCCATCCAGCTGGATTCGTATCGCGAATTCCTGCAAGCGGGAGCATCCAAGGATCACTTCCGCGACGTCGGCCTGCACGCGGCCTTCAAATCGGTATTCCCGATCATCAGCTACTCCGGCAATGCTGCCCTGGAGTACGTAGGCTATCGCCTGGGCGAGCCCGCCTTCGATGTGAAGGAATGTGTCCTGCGTGGCGTGACCTTCGCGGTCCCACTGCGGGTCAAGGTGCGCCTGATCATCTTCGACAAGGAATCGTCGAACAAAGCGATCAAGGACATCAAAGAGCAAGAAGTCTACATGGGTGAAATCCCCCTGATGACTGAGAACGGTACCTTCGTTATCAACGGTACCGAGCGTGTGATCGTTTCCCAGCTGCACCGTTCGCCTGGTGTGTTCTTCGACCACGACCGTGGCAAGACTCACAGCTCCGGCAAGCTGCTGTACTCCGCTCGCATCATCCCTTACCGCGGCTCCTGGCTGGACTTCGAGTTCGACCCGAAGGACTGCGTGTTCGTGCGTATCGACCGTCGCCGCAAACTGCCGGCCTCGGTGCTTCTGCGCGCCCTGGGTTACAGCACTGAAGAAGTGCTGAACACCTTCTATACCACCAACGTGTTCCACATTTCCGGCGAGAAACTCAGCCTGGAACTGGTGCCGCAGCGTCTGCGTGGTGAAGTTGCAGTCATGGACATCCATGACGAAACCGGCAAAGTCATCGTTGAGCAAGGCCGTCGTATCACCGCGCGCCACATCAACCAGCTCGAAAAAGCCGGCGTCAAGCAGCTGGACGTTCCAATGGAATACGTCCTGGGTCGCACTACCGCCAAGGCTATCGTGCATCCGGCTACCGGCGAGATCCTCGCTGAATGCAACACCGAGATGACCACCGAACTGCTGATCAAGGTCGCCAAGGCGCAGGTTGTCCGTATCGAGACCCTGTACACCAACGACATTGATTGCGGTCCGTTCATCTCCGACACCCTGAAGATCGACACCACCAGCAACCAGCTGGAAGCTCTGGTCGAAATCTACCGCATGATGCGTCCAGGCGAGCCGCCAACCAAGGATGCAGCCGAGACCCTGTTCAACAACCTGTTCTTCAGCGCCGAGCGTTACGACCTGTCGGCCGTAGGCCGCATGAAGTTCAACCGTCGTATCGGTCGTACCGAGATCGAAGGTTCGGGCGTGCTGAGCAAGGAAGACATCGTCGAGGTCCTGAAGACCCTGGTCGATATCCGTAACGGCAAGGGCATCGTCGACGACATCGACCACCTGGGTAACCGTCGCGTACGTTGCGTCGGCGAAATGGCTGAAAACCAGTTCCGTGTTGGCCTGGTGCGCGTCGAGCGTGCGGTCAAGGAACGTCTGTCGATGGCAGAAAGCGAAGGCCTGATGCCGCAAGACCTGATCAACGCCAAGCCGGTTGCGGCGGCGGTGAAAGAGTTCTTCGGTTCCAGCCAGCTGTCCCAGTTCATGGACCAGAACAACCCGCTCTCCGAGATCACCCACAAGCGCCGCGTTTCCGCACTCGGCCCTGGCGGTCTGACCCGTGAGCGTGCCGGCTTCGAAGTTCGTGACGTACACCCGACCCACTACGGCCGTGTGTGCCCGATCGAGACCCCTGAAGGTCCGAACATCGGCCTGATCAACTCCCTGGCGGCCTATGCCCGCACCAACCAGTACGGTTTCCTGGAAAGCCCGTACCGCGTGGTGAAGGAAGGCGTTGTCAGCGACGACATCGTGTTCCTGTCGGCCATTGAAGAAGCGGATCACGTCATCGCCCAGGCTTCGGCCGCGATGAACGAGAAGAAGCAACTGATCGATGAGCTGGTAGCTGTTCGTCACCTCAACGAATTCACCGTCAAGGCGCCGGAAGACGTCACCCTGATGGACGTTTCGCCGAAGCAGGTTGTTTCTGTTGCTGCGTCGCTGATTCCGTTCCTTGAGCACGACGACGCCAACCGTGCATTGATGGGCTCGAACATGCAGCGTCAGGCTGTACCGACCCTGCGTGCTGACAAGCCGCTGGTAGGTACCGGCATGGAGCGCAACGTTGCCCGTGACTCCGGTGTCTGCGTGGTTGCTCGCCGCGGTGGTGTGATCGATTCGGTCGACGCCAGCCGTATCGTTGTTCGCGTTAACGACGACGAGGTGGAAACCGGTGAAGCAGGTGTAGATATCTACAACCTGACCAAATACACCCGTTCGAACCAGAACACCTGCATCAACCAGCGTCCGCTGGTGAGCAAGGGTGACAAGGTTCAGCGTAGCGACATCATGGCCGACGGCCCGTCCACCGACATGGGTGAGCTGGCACTGGGTCAGAACATGCGCATCGCGTTCATGGCGTGGAACGGCTTCAACTTCGAAGACTCCATCTGCCTGTCCGAGCGTGTGGTTCAGGAAGACCGCTTCACCACCATCCACATTCAGGAACTGACCTGTGTGGCGCGTGACACCAAGCTTGGCCCAGAGGAAATCACTGCGGACATCCCGAACGTGGGTGAAGCTGCACTGAACAAGCTGGACGAAGCCGGTATCGTTTACGTAGGTGCTGAAGTCGGCGCTGGCGACATCCTGGTCGGCAAAGTCACGCCAAAAGGCGAAACCCAGCTGACTCCGGAAGAAAAACTGCTGCGCGCAATCTTCGGTGAGAAGGCCAGCGACGTTAAGGACACCTCCCTGCGTGTGCCAACCGGCACCAAGGGTACTGTCATCGACGTACAGGTCTTCACCCGTGATGGCGTCGAGCGCGACAGCCGCGCCCTGGCCATCGAGAAGATGCAGCTGGACGAGATCCGCAAGGACCTCAACGAAGAGTTCCGCATCGTCGAAGGTGCAACCTTCGAGCGTCTGCGTTCTGCCCTGAACGGCCAGGTGGTCGACGGTGGCGCGGGCCTGAAGAAAGGCACCGTGATCACTGACGAAGTGCTGGACGGTCTGGAGCACGGCCAGTGGTTCAAGCTGCGCATGGCTGAAGATGCACTGAACGAGCAGCTGGAAAAGGCTCAGCAGTACATCGTCGACCGTCGCCGTCTGCTGGACGACAAGTTCGAAGACAAGAAGCGCAAGCTGCAGCAGGGCGATGACCTGGCGCCGGGCGTACTGAAGATCGTCAAGGTTTACCTGGCAATCCGCCGTCGCATCCAGCCGGGTGACAAGATGGCCGGTCGTCACGGTAACAAAGGTGTTGTCTCGGTAATCATGCCGGTAGAAGACATGCCGCACGATGCCAACGGTACTCCGGTTGACGTCGTACTGAACCCGCTGGGCGTACCTTCGCGTATGAACGTTGGTCAGATCCTTGAAACCCACCTGGGCCTGGCGGCCAAGGGCCTGGGCGAGAAGATCGACCGCATGCTCGAAGAGCAGCGCAAAGCCGCTGAGCTGCGCGTGTTCCTGACCGAGGTCTACAACGAGATCGGCGGTCGTCAGGAAAACCTCGACGAGTTCACCGACGAAGAGATCCTGGCCCTGGCCAACAACCTGAAGAAAGGCGTGCCTATGGCTACCCCGGTCTTCGATGGTGCCAAGGAACGCGAGATCAAGGCCATGCTGAAGCTGGCCGACCTGCCAGAGAGCGGCCAGATGGTGCTGTTCGATGGCCGTACCGGCAACAAGTTCGAGCGCCCTGTGACCGTTGGTTACATGTACATGCTCAAGCTGAACCACTTGGTGGACGACAAGATGCACGCGCGTTCCACTGGTTCCTACAGTCTGGTTACCCAACAGCCGCTGGGTGGTAAGGCGCAGTTCGGTGGTCAGCGTTTCGGGGAGATGGAAGTGTGGGCGCTGGAAGCATACGGCGCGGCATACACCCTGCAAGAAATGCTCACAGTGAAGTCGGACGACGTGAACGGCCGTACCAAGATGTACAAGAACATCGTGGATGGCGATCACCGTATGGAGCCGGGCATGCCCGAGTCCTTCAACGTGTTGATCAAAGAGATCCGTTCGCTCGGTATCGATATCGATCTGGAAACCGAATAACACGTGACGCGAAGGGGAGCGGGGCAGGTAATGCCCGCTCCCTGCTCCGCCAGGAGGAAAGGCCTTGAAAGACCTACTGAATTTGCTGAAAAACCAGGGTCAAGTCGAAGAGTTCGACGCCATCCGTATCGGTCTGGCGTCGCCTGAAATGATCCGTTCGTGGTCGTTCGGTGAAGTTAAGAAGCCGGAAACCATCAACTACCGTACGTTCAAGCCTGAGCGCGACGGCCTGTTCTGCGCCAAGATCTTTGGCCCAGTCAAGGACTACGAGTGCCTGTGCGGCAAGTACAAGCGCCTCAAGCACCGCGGTGTGATCTGCGAGAAGTGCGGCGTTGAAGTTGCCTTGGCGAAGGTTCGTCGTGAGCGCATGGCGCACATCGAACTGGCCTCGCCAGTTGCTCACATCTGGTTCCTGAAATCGCTGCCGTCCCGTATCGGCTTGCTGATGGACATGACCCTGCGTGACATCGAGCGCGTGCTCTACTTCGAGAGCTATGTCGTTATCGATCCGGGCATGACCACCCTGGAGAAGGGCCAGCTGCTGAACGATGAGCAGTACTTCGAAGCGCTGGAAGAGTTCGGTGACGACTTCGACGCCCGCATGGGTGCCGAGGCTGTCCGCGAGCTGCTGCACGCTATCGACCTGGAGCACGAGATTGGCCGCCTGCGCGAAGAAATTCCGCAGACCAACTCGGAAACCAAGATCAAGAAGCTGTCCAAGCGCCTGAAGCTGATGGAAGCTTTCCAGGGCTCGGGCAACCTGCCTGAGTGGATGGTCCTGACCGTCCTGCCAGTGCTGCCGCCGGATCTGCGTCCGCTGGTACCGCTGGATGGTGGCCGCTTCGCGACCTCCGACCTGAACGACCTGTATCGTCGGGTGATCAACCGTAACAACCGTCTGAAGCGCCTGCTGGATCTGTCGGCGCCAGACATCATCGTGCGCAACGAAAAGCGCATGCTGCAGGAAGCGGTCGACGCCCTGCTGGACAACGGCCGTCGCGGTCGCGCCATCACTGGCTCGAACAAGCGTCCGCTGAAGTCCCTGGCTGACATGATCAAAGGTAAGCAAGGTCGTTTCCGTCAGAACTTGCTCGGTAAGCGCGTGGACTACTCCGGTCGTTCGGTAATTACCGTAGGCCCGACCCTGCGTCTGCACCAGTGCGGTCTGCCGAAGAAGATGGCCCTCGAGCTGTTCAAGCCGTTCATTTTCGGCAAGCTTGAAATGCGTGGTCTGGCGACCACCATCAAGGCTGCCAAGAAGATGGTCGAGCGCGAGCTGCCAGAGGTGTGGGACGTTCTCGCCGAAGTGATTCGCGAACACCCCGTACTGCTCAACCGTGCACCAACACTGCACCGTCTGGGTATCCAGGCCTTTGAGCCGGTACTGATCGAAGGTAAGGCTATTCAGCTGCACCCGCTGGTCTGTGCCGCGTACAACGCCGACTTCGACGGTGACCAGATGGCTGTTCACGTGCCGCTGACGCTGGAAGCCCAGCTCGAAGCGCGCGCGCTGATGATGTCGACCAACAACATCCTGTCGCCAGCCAACGGTGAGCCAATCATCGTTCCGTCGCAGGACGTTGTACTGGGTCTTTACTACATGACCCGTGAAGCCATCAACGCCAAGGGTGAAGGTCGCGTATTTGCCGACCTGCAGGAAGTCGACCGCGTATTCCGCGCCGGCGAGGCTGCCTTGCACGCGAAAATCAAGGTTCGTATCAACGAAACCGTGAAAGATCGTGATGGCAGCGTGACCAAGAACACCCGCATCGTCGACACCACCGTTGGCCGTGCGCTGCTGTTCCAGGTTGTACCGGCAGGTCTGCCGTACGACGTGGTCAACCAGCCGATGAAGAAGAAAGCGATCTCCAAGCTGATCAACCAGTGCTACCGCGTGGTGGGTCTGAAAGAGACCGTCATCTTCGCTGACCAACTGATGTACACCGGTTTCGCTTACTCCACCATCTCTGGCGTGTCCATTGGTGTGAACGACTTTGTCATCCCTGATGAGAAAGCGCGCATCATCAACAGCGCTACCGATGAAGTGAAGGAAATCGAGAGCCAGTACGCTTCCGGCCTGGTAACCCAGGGCGAGAAGTACAACAAAGTCATCGACTTGTGGTCCAAGGCGAACGACGAAGTGTCCAAGGCGATGATGGCCAACCTCTCGAAAGAGAAGGTCATCGACCGCGAGGGCAAGGAAGTCGAGCAAGAGTCCTTCAACTCGATGTACATGATGGCTGACTCGGGTGCGCGGGGTTCTGCGGCCCAGATCCGTCAGCTGGCCGGTATGCGTGGTCTGATGGCCAAGCCGGACGGCTCGATCATCGAGACGCCGATCACTGCGAACTTCCGTGAAGGTCTGAGCGTACTTCAGTACTTCATCTCGACTCACGGTGCTCGTAAGGGTCTGGCGGATACCGCCTTGAAGACTGCTAACTCCGGTTACCTGACTCGTCGTCTGGTAGACGTGGCGCAAGACCTGGTCGTGACCGAGATCGACTGCGGCACCGACCATGGCCTGCTGATGACTCCGCACATCGAAGGCGGTGACGTTGTAGAGCCGCTGGGTGAGCGTGTACTGGGTCGTGTAATCGCCCGTGACGTATTCAAGCCAGGTACCGAAGATGTCATCGTTCCAGCCGGTACGCTGGTCGACGAGCAGTGGGTCGAATTCATCGAGCTGAACAGCATCGACGAAGTTATCGTACGCTCGCCGATCAACTGCGAAACCCGCTACGGCATCTGCGCCAAGTGCTACGGTCGTGACCTGGCGCGTGGTCACCAGGTGAACATCGGTGAAGCTGTCGGCGTTATCGCTGCGCAGTCGATCGGTGAGCCGGGTACCCAGCTGACCATGCGTACGTTCCACATCGGTGGTGCTGCAAGCCGTACTTCGGCAGCTGACAGCGTCCAGGTTAAGAACGGCGGTATGGTGCGTCTGCACAACCTGAAGCAGGTTGAGCGTGCCGACGGCAACTTGGTTGCTGTATCGCGTTCCGGTGAGTTGGCCATCGCCGACGAATTCGGTCGTGAGCGTGAGCGTTACAAGCTGCCTTACGGTGCGGTGATTTCGGTCAAGGAAGGTGAAAAGGTCGAAGCTGGCGCCATCGTCGCCAAGTGGGACCCGCACACCCACCCGATCGTTACCGAGCTGAAAGGTACCGTGACCTTCGTGGGCATGGAAGAAAACATCACCATCAAGCGTCAGACCGATGAGCTGACCGGCTTGACCAACATTGAAGTACTGGACGTCAAGGATCGCCCTGCCGCAGGCAAGGAAATCCGTCCGGCAATCAAGATGGTCGATGCCAATGGCAAGGATCTGTACCTGCCTGGTACCGACGTACCGGCTCAGTACTTCCTGCCAGCCAACGCCCTCGTTGGTGTGGCTGACGGTGCCCAGATCGGTGTTGGTGACGTTATCGCGCGTATCCCGCAAGAAACGTCGAAGACCCGTGACATCACCGGTGGTCTGCCGCGCGTTGCCGACTTGTTCGAAGCGCGCCGTCCGAAAGAAGCCTCGATTCTGGCTGAAGTCAGCGGCACCATCGCATTCGGTAAAGAGACCAAGGGCAAGCGTCGCCTGGTAATCACTCCGACCGACGGTAGCGATCCGTACGAAGAGCTGATTCCGAAGTGGCGCCACCTGAACGTCTTCGAAGGTGAGCAGGTAAACCGCGGTGAAGTTATCTCCGACGGCCCGAGCGATCCGCACGACATCCTGCGTCTGCTGGGTGTGAGCGCGCTGGCGAAGTACATCGTCAACGAGATCCAGGACGTTTACCGTCTGCAAGGCGTGAAGATCAACGACAAGCACATCGAGACCATCCTGCGTCAGATGCTGCGCAAGGTCGAGATCTCCGAGTCGGGCGATTCCAGCTTCATCAAGGGCGACCAGATGGAACTGACTCACGTACTGGTCGAGAACGAGCGTCTCGCCGGCGAGGACAAGTTCATCTCGAAGTTCACTCGCGTGCTGCTGGGTATCACCAAGGCGTCGCTGTCGACCGAATCGTTCATCTCCGCGGCTTCCTTCCAGGAAACCACCCGCGTACTGACCGAAGCGGCGGTAACCGGCAAGCGCGATTACCTGCGCGGCCTGAAAGAGAACGTGGTCGTGGGTCGTCTGATCCCGGCTGGTACTGGTCTGGCCTACCACAGCGAGCGCAAGCGTCGCCGTGATGCCGACAAGCCGCTGCGCGTAAGTGCCAGTGAGGTGGAAGCCGCACTGACCGAAGCGCTGAATTCCAGCGGTAACTAAGTACAGGGCAGGGCCCCGACCAGCCTCGAACGGGCATCGGCGACATAAAATGTTGCCGATGATCGGGCGGGGTTGGTCGGGGCCTCGTCTTGACTGGGTGCAAGATCCTCTTTAGACTTTTGTACCCTTAAATTTGGTGAGGCTCCGTCTCGCCAATTTTTGGCTTTCTTGCAAGACAATAGAGTCGCAAGACAATCAGTGGAGCTAGTAGATGGCAACTATCAACCAGCTGGTACGTCAGCCGCGTAAGCGTTCGGTCGAGAAGTCCGACGTTCCTGCGCTGCAGAACTGCCCGCAACGTCGTGGCGTGTGCACCCGTGTGTACACCACCACGCCGAAAAAACCTAACTCGGCACTGCGTAAAGTATGCCGTGTGCGTCTGACCAACGGTTTCGAGGTTTCCTCGTACATCGGTGGTGAAGGCCACAACCTGCAAGAGCACAGCGTCGTCCTGATCCGTGGCGGCCGTGTAAAAGACTTGCCAGGTGTTCGTTACCACACCGTTCGCGGCTCTCTGGATACTTCGGGCGTTAAAGGCCGTAACCAGGGTCGTTCGAAGTACGGTACCAAGCGTCCGAAGTAATCGGCCGTTTGCAGACATCCATTTTTTTGAGTCGATAAGAGTAAGGTCGGGCAGGGGTCGAAGACCCACGTCCCGGGCTAACCTGAAGACCGTTTGAGGGCTTATCATGCCAAGACGTCGTGTAGCAGCAAAACGTGAGATCCTTGACGATCCGAAGTACGGATCCCAGATCCTCGCCAAGTTCATGAACCACGTGATGGAAAGCGGCAAGAAGGCCGTAGCCGAGCGCATCGTTTACGGTGCCCTGGATACCGTCAAAGCACGCAAGAACAGCGACCCCCTGGAAATCTTCGAGAAAGCTCTCGACGCCATCGCTCCGCTGGTCGAAGTTAAGTCCCGTCGTGTAGGCGGTGCTACTTACCAGGTTCCGGTTGAAGTTCGTCCATCCCGTCGTAACGCTCTGGCAATGCGCTGGCTCGTAGACTACGCCCGCAAGCGCGGCGAGAAGTCGATGGCTCTGCGTTTGGCCGGCGAACTGCTGGATGCTGCCGAAGGCAAGGGTGCTGCAGTCAAGAAGCGTGAAGACGTTCACCGTATGGCTGAAGCCAACAAAGCGTTCTCGCACTACCGCTTCTAATTCAAGCATCAATCATTTTGCGAGGGCTTTATGGCTCGTACTACAGCAATTAACCGCTACCGTAACATTGGTATCTGTGCCCACGTTGACGCGGGCAAGACCACCACTACCGAGCGGATCCTGTTCTACACAGGTCTGAGCCACAAAATGGGCGAGGTGCATGACGGCGCCGCGACCACCGACTGGATGGTGCAGGAGCAGGAGCGGGGTATCACCATTACCTCCGCTGCCGTTACCACCTTCTGGAAAGGCTCCGTTGGTCAGTATGACAACTACCGTGTAAACGTCATCGACACCCCCGGCCACGTTGACTTCACCATTGAAGTAGAGCGTTCGCTGCGCGTACTCGACGGCGCGGTCGTTGTGTTCTGCGGTACCTCCGGTGTTGAGCCTCAGTCCGAAACCGTATGGCGTCAGGCCAACAAATACGGCGTTCCACGTGTTGTTTACGTGAACAAGATGGACCGTGCCGGTGCAAACTTCCTGCGCGTCGTAGGTCAGATCAAGAACCGTCTGGGTCACACCCCGGTTCCTGTTCAGCTGGCCATCGGTTCGGAAGATAACTTCCAGGGTCAGGTCGACCTGATCAAGATGAAGGCTATCTACTGGAACGACGACGACAAGGGCACCACCTATCGCGAGGAAGAAATTCCTGCCGATATGCTGGAGCTGGCTCAAGAGTGGCGCTCCAACATGGTTGAAGCGGCTGCCGAGTCCAGCGAAGAGCTGATGAACAAGTACCTGGAAGGCGAAGAGCTGACCGTCGAAGAGATCAAGGCCGGTCTGCGCGCGCGCACCCTGGCCAGCGAAATCGTACCGGCCGTCTGCGGTTCGTCGTTCAAGAACAAGGGCGTTCCCCTGGTTCTCGACGCCGTCATCGACTACCTGCCTGCTCCGACCGAGATCCCTGCAATCCAGGGTATCAATCCGGACGACAAAGAGCTGGACAAAGAAGATCCGGCTGTTCGTAAAGACGTGCGTCACGCTGACGACGACGAGCCGTTCTCGGCTCTGGCGTTCAAGATCGCGACTGACCCGTTCGTGGGTACTCTGACCTTCGTTCGCGTCTACTCGGGCGTTCTGACCTCTGGTGACTCGGTCATCAACTCGGTCAAAGGCAAGAAAGAGCGCGTTGGCCGTATGGTGCAGATGCACGCTAACCAGCGTGAAGAGATCAAGGAAGTGCGCGCTGGCGACATCGCCGCACTGATCGGTATGAAGGACGTGACCACGGGCGAAACCCTGTGCAACGCCGACAAGCCAATCATTCTTGAGCGTATGGACTTCCCTGAGCCGGTTATTTCGCTCTCCGTAGAGCCGAAAACCAAGGCTGACCAGGAGAAGATGGGTATTGCACTGGGCAAGCTGGCCCAGGAAGACCCGTCGTTCCGCGTCAAGACCGACGAAGAGACTGGCCAGACCATCATCTCGGGCATGGGTGAGCTGCACTTGGACATCCTCGTTGATCGCATGAAGCGCGAATTCAACGTCGAAGCCAACATCGGCAAGCCGCAGGTTTCGTACCGCGAGAAGATCACCAAGTCCAACGTCGAGATCGAAGGCAAGTTCGTTCGTCAGTCGGGCGGTCGTGGTCAGTTCGGTCACTGCTGGATCCGTTTCTCGGAGCCAGAAGTCGACGAGAAAGGCAACATCACCGAAGGTCTGGTGTTCTCCAACGAAGTCGTTGGTGGTGTAATTCCTAAGGAATTCATCGCCCCGATCCAGAAGGGTATCGAAGAGCAGATGAAGAACGGCGTTGTTGCCGGCTATCCTCTGATCGGCCTGAAGGCCGCGGTATTCGACGGTTCGTACCACGACGTCGACTCCAACGAAATGGCGTTCAAGATCGCTGCTTCGATGGCGACCAAACAGCTGGCCACTAAAGGCGGCGGTGTGGTTCTCGAGCCGATCATGAAGGTCGAAGTTGTAACCCCGGAAGACTACCTGGGTGACGTGATGGGTGACCTGAACCGTCGTCGTGGTCTGGTCCAGGGTATGGATGAATCGGTCTCTGGCCGTGTCGTCCGTGCTGAAGTACCGCTCGGAGAAATGTTCGGTTACGCAACCGACGTTCGTTCCATGTCTCAGGGTCGCGCAAGCTACTCCATGGAATTCTCCAAATACGCCGAAGCTCCGTCGAACATCGTCGAAGCACTCGTTAAAAAACAAGGCTAATCCCCTTTAGGCAAGAGGTTCACTGTCGTGGCTAAAGAAAAATTTGATCGTTCCCTTCCCCACGTTAACGTCGGCACCATCGGCCACGTTGACCACGGTAAGACCACTCTGACCGCAGCTCTGACTCGCGTTTGCTCCGAAGTTTTCGGTTCGGCAATCGTTGAGTTCGACAAGATCGACTCGGCTCCGGAAGAAAAAGCGCGCGGTATCACCATCAACACCGCTCACGTTGAGTACAACTCGACCATTCGTCACTACGCTCACGTTGACTGCCCAGGTCACGCTGACTACGTGAAGAACATGATCACCGGTGCTGCCCAGATGGACGGCGCGATCCTGGTTTGCTCGGCCGCCGATGGTCCGATGCCACAAACCCGTGAGCACATCCTGCTGTCCCGTCAGGTTGGCGTTCCGTACATCGTGGTCTTCCTGAACAAGGCTGACCTGGTAGACGACGCTGAGCTGCTGGAACTGGTCGAGATGGAAGTTCGCGACCTGCTGTCCACCTACGACTTCCCAGGTGACGACACTCCGATCATCATCGGTTCCGCTCGTATGGCCCTGGAAGGCAAAGACGACAACGAAATGGGCACTACCGCTGTTAAGAAGCTGGTAGAGACTCTGGACAGCTACATTCCTGAGCCAGTTCGTGCCATCGACCAGCCGTTCCTGATGCCGATCGAAGACGTATTCTCGATCTCGGGTCGTGGTACCGTTGTTACCGGTCGTATCGAGCGTGGTATCGTCCGCGTTCAGGATCCGCTGGAAATCGTTGGTCTGCGTGACACCACCACCACCACCTGCACCGGTGTTGAGATGTTCCGCAAGCTGCTGGACGAAGGTCGTGCTGGCGAGAACTGCGGCGTTCTGCTGCGTGGTACCAAGCGTGACGACGTTGAGCGTGGCCAGGTTCTGGTCAAGCCAGGTTCGGTCAAGCCGCACACCAAGTTCACCGCAGAAGTCTACGTTCTGTCGAAGGAAGAAGGCGGTCGTCACACTCCGTTCTTCAAAGGCTACCGTCCTCAGTTCTACTTCCGTACCACTGACGTGACCGGTAACTGCGAACTGCCGGAAGGCGTTGAAATGGTAATGCCAGGTGACAACATTCAGATGACTGTTACCCTGATCAAGACCATCGCAATGGAAGACGGTCTGCGCTTCGC
>NZ_QJRC01000062.1 GCF_013393325.1 Pseudomonas hunanensis | reverse complement strand
TGGGATGCCAGCCATGGCCTGCGCCAGCAGGTGTTGATGGCGGCGCGTGAAGGCAATGCCGAGAAAGCGCTGGGGCTATTGGCAGCGCGCTACCGGATCACCAGCCAGGTCATCACGGAAAATCCGTTCAGCCAGGAAGTACAGAAGTATTTGAAGAGCGGCATGGCGCAGGTAGAGGAGATGAAAGCGCTGCGCATCTCGGGTAGCCGAAACGTGCTGATCGAGCTGACCACTACCGCGCGGGTGAAACCTAACTTTCTCGGCTTGCTTACCGCGGGCGGTGGCGGTGGTTTTAACGCAGGCATGCTGTGGTTCAACATCTTATCGCTCAAGACGGCCTACAACAGCCTGCAGAAGAGCAATGCACCGGAATACACCTTGGGCTTTGCTTCATCGATTTTCGGGGTGATCGGTGCAGCAGCAGCCACGATGATCAGCGTTCGGGCAACGCAGAAGGCGGTGATGCTGCGATTAAGCTCGACAGCACCTGGGATGGCGTTTGGCAACGGCGTTATCAAGTTCCTAAGCAGTAACTTGTTTGCGCGTTTAGCCGGATACCCGGCAATAGCATTTAGCCTGTTCTCAGATGGGACGAAGGGATTGCGCCAGTTCGATAACGGTAACTTTTCTGCAGGTGCATACACAATTGCAGGGGGATTAACCATGGCCATCGGCTCTGCTGTCACCCTTGAAGCAGGACTTGCAGTTGCAGGCGTGACAACGGTAGTCCCCTTCGCCGGATGGGCAGCAGCGGCCCTTGTCCTCCTAGGCGTAGCCATCATTGCAGGAGGCCTCTACCTCCACGCCAAGGCACATGAGCATCTTCACAGCCCAATTGAGCTGTGGGCAGCACGCAGCGTCTTCGGTAATCGAATCAACGATGGTGAGGTGCGTCCTGACATCACGTTGGACTATGAGAAGAAACTGCCTGCTTTTACCTCGCTACAGAGCGAAGTCAAAGCTTGGCACAATGAGCATTACGGCCCAAAACTACTATCTGCCGAGCAGGCCCTGTCACTCGGCGTAGCTCATGTCGACACCCGGTGGCATCAGAATAATCACTGGTCTCCGCCCAACTGGGCCGCTATCACACATAACGAAGTTGCTACACCTCAACCAACCGTTGAGTTCACAGTGTTGCTGCCAGGCTTCGTACTCGGGTTAAGCGAATGGTCAGGAAGCTTAAACGCCTTCCGTGATGACGAAGGAATAGACGTGTTTCCAATTACCCCGACCGGCCACACCGTAGGTGGTGGTTTAGTTCTGCACTTCGAGAACGCGCTAGCCAACCAGAATCATGTCTCACTGCATCTAGCCTACAGTGCCAATCAAGGCTTGGACGAAGACAATGAGACTCTTGCAATTTTCCGTTTGGAGCACTGATCATGGCAACCATCTGGCTATTTAATTCAACCACAGACTCAGGGCATAAGCCCGCCATTGGCGGACAGCTTTTAAGCCATTCCAACAATACTTTGTGCCTCAGAAACCCTTGGGTAACAGACTCTGTTTTCATGGGAAAACTGTACTGCGCAATGACGATCACTTTTTTATTCGGTTTCTACCCCTATCTCTTCCCATATATCCCAGACTTATACAACACAGACATTGTGTTGATGCTCTTATTTTTAATAACACCTTTTGTATTTACGCCTTTTCTCATTTACAGAATCTATTTCATAAAAGGTCTATCAAGCTTCTGCCTCAACCGTTCAACCAAAAAAATCTACTACCAACGTTTGAGCAAGGTATTTGTCTTTGAATGGAGCAACACCGGAGGTGGCCTTTTCAAACGCACCGAATTCGGCGGTTCATCGTTCAGCACCAGCTATGCCCTCGCCTTCGCCCCTCGCCGAGAAGACGGTAGCCTCCACCAAAAAGACTGCCTCTGGGTCGACAGCAACGAACCCACCGAACCCGGTGTAAAGCACGTCGCCGAAGTCTGGGAATACCTCCGCCACTTCATGGCCCACGGCCCAGACAAGCTCCCTCCGCCCGGCGAACCCAACTGGTGGCACAAGCCACTGCACGCCATCTGCCTAACCCCAGCGCAAGCCTGGCAACACTATGCGCCTTGGCGAACCGGCGAGCCCGGTGAAATGCAGGGCAAAAAGAACTGGCAATT
>NZ_QJRC01000061.1 GCF_013393325.1 Pseudomonas hunanensis | reverse complement strand
CGGGGTCCCCTCGCTCCGGGCTTGCTCCCGGGAGGACCGCGCTGCAGGCCCCATCCTGGGGCCCAGCGCTTGACGGGCATCCATGCCCGTCACCTCCCTCCGCAAGCCCTGCGCTCGGCCTCCTGAAGTCGCAACCTGCGTCGCCTGAACTACCGCGTGCTTAAAAGCAAAAGCAAAAGCAAAAGCAAAAGCAAAAGCAAAAAACAGACTAGTGGCTAATGTCTGCCATGGGCCGCTCGACAAACCGAATGCTGTCGCGCCCTCCACGCTTGGACTGGTACAGCGCCACATCCCCCTGCTCGATCAACGCCGCCAGGCTCGCCGGTGGCTGGTCGAACAGGTTGGCACCGATGCTCAAGGTAACCGCCTGCGGCGTTGGCACGGTCTTGCAGGCGTACTGCTGGAACTGCTCACGCAGCATCCCACCCAGCTCCATGACCCGTTCACTACTCGCCCCACTCAGCAAGATGACAAACTCATCGCCCCCCAACCGCGCCGCCAGCGAGCGCTCGGGCAGCGCCGTGCGAATCATCTCGCTCAAGGCAATCAGCAAGCGGTCCCCGGCTATATGCCCGTGCAGGTCGTTGACCAGCTTGAAATTGTCGATGTCGATCAGCAGTAACGCCCCAGGTTGCGCAGGGCTCACGTCCTTGAAGAAATGCCCAGCCCGCACCTCCAGCGCTCGCCGGTTGTACAGCGCGGTCAGCGGATCACGGGCCGCCAGCCGGGCAATCCGTTCCTCACGCCGGTAACGCACGGTTCCCGTCATCGACAAGGCAATCAGCATGATCGCCATCGCCCCCTCGACCAGGGAAACCTGAATGATCAGCCCGCCAAAGGTGGCCAGGTCAATCAACGTACCCGGCGTAATCGCAATGATCGCCTTGGCTACATAGAATGCCCCATGAATCAGCAGCACATAGCGCAACTGCACCGCGCCAACACTCAGCGATCTGCCATGCGGCCGCAACAGGAAACTGGCCTTGAGCGTCAACGCCGCCACCAGCAACGAGTTGACCATCAGCATCACCTTCGACCACTGCGGCCCCACAGGCAACAGCAGCAAGGCGAACCAGACCACCACGATCATCAGCCAGGCACGCGACAAGCGCTCCTGGGTAAATCGCAGCACGCCCATCAGAAAAAAACCGTGCGCGACCACCAGCAAGCCATTGGCGAACCAGATGCCGATGAACAACAAACCGATCCCGCGCAGCAAAGCCAGGATGCAACCGACAGTAATGGTGGCGAAACCGGCGCTCCAGAACAGCAGAGAGGTTTCGCGGACACTGCGCCATTCAATTGCCAGGTACAAGGCAGCGGCAGCAGCCAAGGCAACCGAAATGGTCAGCATCGTGGGTGGATCTAGCGCCATATACGCATTGGCCTATCTGGTTAACGAAGAAAGGCCCGATTGTATGCGCTCGTGATGACTTTTCAGAGGGGCCTTGCACGGTTGCCTGCAAATGATAGCCCAGCCCTTGCAGATGCCCGTGCGAGCGACATGTCATATTGACATCATCGTGTCATTCGCACCACAAGAACCGCGGTCGTAATGACCACACTTGGTCGGATAGTGCCGTACCTGAAGGGCTGGCCAACTGGCACGAAAGCTGAAGCGTGATCTTTCGCCAAACACTGCCTTGCGGACCAAAGACCATGAAAAATCCTCTGCTCCCTCTGGCGATGACCCTGACCATCGCCCTGCCCGCCTGCGCCGACCAGGTGCTCTCGGAAAGCGCCGACAATACCGTCGGCTATGGCGCTGGTGGCGTCAGCGGCCTGATGATCGGCGCCGCGCTTGGCGGCCCGTTCGGCGCCATCGCAGGTGCCGCCCTGGGCGCCTTTGGTGGTGCCGCCGTGCAACAAGGCAGCGGGCACAGCGACGCGGCCTATGTGGTGCGCCACGACGACGGCAGCACCCAGCGCTACCGTTCGCCGAATGCCCACTTCAAGCCCGGTGATCAGGTGCAGGTGAGCGGTATTCGCCTGGCCCCGGCGCAGTAAGCCGCTGCCCGGACAAGTAACTCACCAGTTGCCGCCCGTGCGAACTCAGGCGCTCCCAGTCACGGAAACACAGGCGTAGCTCCAGGGTGGCCCAGCTTTCCGCCAGGGCCACCCGGCGTACCGGCAGCTCCTGCTCCGCACGCACAGCGGCGGTTTCAGGCAGCATGGCCACGCCTGCGCGCTGTGCCACCAACTGTGCGATTGCCTCAAAGCTGGGCGCTCGCACGCGCACCTTCAGCGGCATGGCCAAGTTCATCGCCAGCTCTTCGACAAAGCGCTGCATCGGCCGCCCACCCGGCAGGCAAATGAACGCGTAGCCCAGGGCATCGACCAGGCGCAGCTGTTCGCGCCCAGCCAGGGGATGGTCGGCGGGCACCAGCATGACCAAGCGCTCGGTGCGAAACGGCAGCGATACCACCCCCTCGCTGGGCAAAATGCCATCGTACACACCGATCTCGCACTCGTTGGCCACCACCACCCGCAGCACGTCCACACTCTTGTGCTCCATCAGTTGCAGGTCGACCTCCGGGTAGTCCGCCAGAAACGGCCCCAACACTGCCGGCAGCAATGTGCTGTTGGACACCGTAGAGGCCGCCAGGCGCAAGGTGGTGCGGTGCTCGCCAGACAGTTGCTGCAAGGTCTCCTGCAGTTTTTGCGCCTCACCCAGCACGCTGCGTGCGCCCTCCAGCACCAGGCGCCCGGAAGGCGTCAACTGCATGCCATCTGCCTTGCGGGTGAACAGCACCAAGCCACAACGTTCTTCCAGCAAGCGCAGGCGATTGCTTGCCGCCGACACCGCCACCGGGAAGGTCGCAGCCGCCTTGCTCAGGCTGCCCGTGGCGGCAATGGCCAGCAGCAGGCGCAGGTCAGTCAGGTCGAATTGCATGCCATTCTCCAAATACGAATGCCCTGTTCTATAAAAAGCGATTCTAGCGCGACAGCCTTCTGTTCAGAATAAGCCTCGCCTTTCTTCCACGTAGGTAACGCATGAACGCATACCGCAGCTTGATACAGCGCCAACTGCAAAGCGGCGCCCTGTACGCCGTACTGGCGGCCCTGGGCTTCAGCTTCAAGGCCATTTTCGTCAAGCTGGCTTACGCCGCCGGGCCGGTGGATGCCATCAGCCTGCTGGCCATGCGCATGGGCCTGTCGCTGCCGCTGTTCGCCTGGCTGGTATGGGCCAGCCGTGGTCAGGGCAGTGCCCCGCTCAACCTGGGTGACGGGTTGCGCGTCGCCCTGCTTGGCCTGTTTGGCTACTACCTGGCCAGCCTGTTCGACTTCTATGGCCTGCAGTACATCAGTGCTGGGCTGGAGCGGCTGATCCTGTTCACCTACCCGACGCTGGTGCTGGTGTTTCAGGCCATTGCCCTGCGTGAACGGCCGAGCCTGCGCACTTTGTCGGCCATGGGCCTGTGCTATCTGGGGCTGGGCATTGCCTTTGTCCACGACATCAGTGTCGCCGGGGTTGGCCAGCAGGTGGTGCTGGGCTCGCTGTGGGTGTTCGCCAGCGCGGTGACCTACGCGCTGTATTACGCCGGCACCGGCATGATGCTCAAACGCATGGGCTCGATGCGCCTGGCCGGGTTGTGCGGTACTGCCTCCTCGCTGATGGTGCTGGCGCATTACCTGATGGTGGCGCCGGTCGGGCAGTTGTGGCAGTTACCGAGCGCAGTGTGGGTGAATGCCGGGCTGATGGCCGTGTTTTCCACGGTGCTGCCGATCTACTGGGTAGCGTTGGCGATCCAGCGCCTGGGGCCGACCCATACAGCGGCGGTGGGTAACCTGGGGCCGGTACTGACGGTATTGGCCTCATGGGCGATCTTGAATGAAGAGATTTCGCTGTACCAGGTAGTGGGGCTGGCGGTGGTGCTGTTTGCCGTATCGCGGCTCAAGCCCCGAGCCAAGAAGGACATCGGGGCCGCGCCAGGCAAAGGTGCCACTGCCTGACGCAAGGCCTCAGAGCACTCGCTTGATCAACGGTTCCAACCGGCTAAAACGCAACCGCCGCAGAAGTTTGCGTACTTCCTTGGGATGTTCGGCCTTCACCCCCAGCGCCTCTGCCGAGCCAATCTTCGGCGCATGCTGGCGCAATGCGTTCAGCTCCGCTTCCCGTGGTACCAGCCACTGCCCTTGCGGGTCATCGATCAGCAGGCCGTTTTCCAGGTCCAGGTTGAACCCGCGCGGGTTCAGGTTGTTACCGGTCAGCAGCGAATAGCGCTGGTCGACCCACACGCCCTTGGCATGAAAGGTATGCCCCGGATCGTTCCAGATCCGCACTTGCAACTGGCCGCTGGCAATCGCGGCATGGCGGCGCCTGGCGAAGGCACGCAGGTTGTCTTCGTACAGATAAGGCAAGGCGCCACTGGCACTGAACGGCTCACCGGGGGCGATGTAGAAGTCATTGGCCGTGCGGTCACCGACCATCAGCTCAACTTGCACGCCCCGCTCAAGCGCATGGTCAAGCTCGCGCATCACCACCCGTGGCGGGTTGAAATACGGCGTGCTGATGATGATCTGCGTGCGCGCCGCAGCCAGCAACGCGCACAGCGCCCGGTTCAGCGGGTTGCCACGGCCCACACCCAGCAGCGGGATCACCCGTAGCCCCTGCCCCGCAGCGCTGGCCGGCGCCTCGTAGGCCATGCGCCGCAGCCGCGCGCGCAAACGCCGAATGTCGCCGCGCAAGTTGCGGGTAGAGGGCGGCGCCGGCAGGTCGAGACGCGGTGTGGCGGTGGGGTGCAGCAGACGCTGCACCAGGCCGACCATGGCATCGGCCAGCTCAGGTGACTGGAACAGGTGATAGCGGTCCAGGCGATAACGGTCGAAGCGGTGCAGGTAGACGTTGTTCAGGCTGGCGCCGGTGTAGATCACGCAATCGTCGATGATGCTGCCCTTCAGGTGCAACACCCCGAACAGCTCGCGAGTCTGCACGGGCACACCATGAATGGCGATATCCAGCCCGCGCAGCTGGCGCTGAGCCTGGTACCAGGCAGCGTTGCCCGGTTGACGCCCACCACCAAGCAACCCGCGACGGGCGCGGAACCAGTCGACCACAATGGTGATTTCCAGGTTAGGGCGCGCGGCCTTGGCCTGGTACAAGGCATCCAGCACTTCCTGGCCGGCCTCGTCTTCCTGCAGGTACAGCGCGACGATGACGATGCGCCGGGTTGCCGTGCGGATGCGGTCGAACAGGCAGGTGCGATAGGCCTTGGCATCAGGCAGCACCTGGATCGACTCGGGCGCCATGGCGTAGCCTGGCAACGCCGCCAGCATGGATTCGGGGTTCACGAACGATCACCTTCTGTGTGCAATCACTGTCGGCCCTGCCAGTTGGCGGAGCCATTCCTGGCCGCTGCGCACGGGGTGTAAGATCAACCCGGCAACGACCCATAACAACAAGAACCACGCGAGGCTGTATTTCTCACTGCCCCTGACGAACAATGCCTCAGCTTGCACAGGAACAGCGCAATGGTCCACCCCGCTTCTGCAAACCTCCCGCCGTCTATTGTAAAGAGTTGTTCCGTAAAGACCTTCGGCTTTCTGATTTTGCCCAATTTCACCACCATCGGCCTGGCGTCGGCGGTAGAAACCTTGCGCATGGCCAACTTGGCCGCGCGCAAGCCGCTGTTTCGCAGCGTGCTGATCGCGGCAGACGATATGCCGGTAGTGGCCAGTAACGGCATGCGCGTATTGCCCGACTACAGCATCGCCAATGCCCCCGCACTGGATGCCCTGCTGGTGGTCGGCGCCAACCCGATCGACCGCAGCCGTGGCAACCGCCCGCTGATCGACTGGTTGCGCCAACTGGCCCGCCAACGCTTGCCACTGGGCGGCATCTGCACCGGCAGCTACCTGTTGGCCAAGGCCGAATTGCTCAAGGGTTACCGCTGCACTATCCACTGGGAAGACCTGCCGACGTTGCAGGCCCACTTCCCCGGTATCGTGATCTCCAGCCAGCTGTTCGAATTGGACCGCGACCGTTATACCTGCTCGGGCGGCGTGGCGGCCATGGACATGATGCTGCAACTGGTTGCCCGCGAACCCGGTGGCCAGGACATCGCGGCCAAGGCCGCTGAGCTGTTGCTGTGCGACCGCGTGCGCGGGGAGCGTGAGCGCCAGCGGGTACCGCTGCGCACCCTGCTGGGTAGCGCTCAGCCCAAGCTGAGCCAGGTGGTGGCGATCATGGAGGCCAACCTGGAGGAACCGTTGGGGCTGGAGGAGTTGGCCAGCCTCAACGAGATAACCGTGCGTCAGCTGGAGCGGCTGTTCCACAAGTACCTGCAACGCACGCCCAGCCAGTATTACCTGGAGCTGCGGCTGTCTCGGGCACGGGAGTTGCTGCTGCGCAGTGACGTGCAGGTGCGCGAGGTGGCGCTGGCCTGCGGGTTCAGCTCGCCGGCGCATTTTTCCAAGAGTTACAGCCGGTTCTTTGGTTTGTCGCCGTTGGGGGAGCGGCGGCAAGCTTCGTTGCATTGATTCAGCATTTGCAATGGCTTTACCGGCCTCTTCGCAGGCGTGCCCGCGAAGAGGCCGGTGCAGGTTGGTCAATCCTCCAGGGCCGTGTGGGCCGTCTCCCGGCACATCAGCATGGCCACCAGAGCAACCAACGCTGCCGCCAGCAAATAACCCGCCGGTGCCAGCTTGCTGCCGGTCACCTGTATCAACCAGGTGGCAATGAACGGCGCTGTCCCGCCAAACAGCGCATTGGCCACATTGAAACTCAGGGCAAAGCCACTGAAACGCACACGGGTGGGGAAGATTTCCGCCAGCAGGCACGGCAAGGTCCCGTCATTCATTGCCAACATCGCCCCGAAAACAATCTGGATCGTCAGAATCACCAGCAACGGCTGCCCGTCGAGCAGGCGGAACAACGGCACGGTCAACCCCAGGAACAACAGCGAAGCCACCACCAGCATGGTCTTGCGACCAAACTGGTCGGACAGCCGCCCCATCAGGAAAATCAAGCCGATGTACGTGGCCAGCGACACCGTCGAAGCGATGAACGAATCCCGCTCGCTCATGCCCATTTCACTGGACAGGTAGGTCGGCATGTAGCTGAGCAGCAGGTAGAACGCCACCGCGTTCAGGCAGGTGACACCAATACCGATGGCCAGGCTGCGCCGGTGCTGGCCCAGCAGTTCGCGCAGCGGTGTCGGGGCCATGCCGGCCTTGTGCTCCAGGCGCTGCTCCATCTCCAGGAACTTGGGCGTGTCTTGCAGGCTCATGCGGATGTAGCGCCCCACCAGGCCGAACGGCGCGGCCAACAGAAACGGCAAGCGCCAGCCCCACTCGTGCAGAGCCTCATTGCTGAGCAGCTCGTGCAGCACCGCGACGAACGCCGCCCCGAACAGCAGCCCCGCCGCCGTGCTGGCCGGCACGATGCTGGTGTACAAGCCCCGCCGGCCAGGTGGCGCGTATTCCGCCAGGAACGCCGCAGCACCGGCGTACTCGCCCGAGGCGGAAAAGCCCTGCACCAGGCGTATCAACAGCAACAAGCCCGGCGCCCACAGGCCGATTTGCGCATAACCGGGCAACAGGCCGATGCAGAAGGTGGACACCGACATGATCAGGATCGACCACGACAACGCATTGCGCCGGCCATGGCGGTCACCGAAATGCCCCCAGACAATGCCGCCCAGCGGGCGTACCAGGAACGACAGGGCAAATACCGCAAAGGTCGCCAGCAGGCCGGTGGTCTTGTCGGTCTGCGGGAAGAAGGTGGCGGCGATGATGGTGGCCAGATAGCCGTAGGCAGCGTAGTCGAACCACTCGACGAAATTGCCCATGAAGCTGGCACGGGCGGCCTTGCGCAAGGCCTGGCGTTCGGTGTTGTGCGCAGGGCCTTCGAAGGTGGAGGGATTCAGGGTGGTGCTGGACATGACGGGGTACCCTCTGGTTCTTTTAATTGGAGGCAGGGTCTTGTGGTCATACAGTGTTTTTTGTTGTCTGGGGCTGGCCTTCTTCACGGGCAGGCCCGCGAAGAAGGCGCCACCTTTCGTTATTTGCGAATGATGTTGTGCTCCGGCCCATACGGGAACTTGGTGATGTTCTCGGCGCCATTGTCGTTGACGATCAGGATGTCATGCTCGCGATAGCCCCCCGCCCCCGGCCGCCCTTCGGGCAGCATGATCATCGGCTCGATCGACACCACCATGCCCGGTTCCAGCACCGTGTCGATGTCCTCGCGCAGCTCCAGCCCCGCTTCGCGGCCATAGTAGTGGCTCAAGGTGCCGAACGAGTGGCCATAGCCGAAGGTGCGGTACTGCAGCAGGTCGTGGCGCAGGAAGATCTCGTTCAGTTCCCGAGCGATATCGCTGCAGCGCATGCCGGGGCGCACCAGTTTCAGCCCGGCTTCGTGCACTTCGACGTTGGCCTGCCACAGGCGGAGGTACTCGTCCGGGCAGTGGTCGAGGAACAGCGTGCGCTCCAGCGCGGTGTAATAGCCGGCGATCATCGGGAAGCAATTGAGGCTGAGGATCTCGCCCTTGCCCACCCGGCGGCTGGTCACCGGGTTATGCGCGCCATCGGTGTTGAGCCCGGACTGGAACCAGGTCCAGGTGTCCATCAGCTCGGCCTCCGGGAAGCGCTTGGCAATTTCCCGCACCATCGCCTGGGTGGCATGCAGCGCCACCTCGTACTCGGGCACGTGCTCACGCAGGGCCTCGACCACCGCCGCCCCACCGATATCGGCCACCTGTGCACCGTGGCGGATAAGCGCCTGCTCCTCGGCCGACTTGATCATGCGCATGCGCATGCACGGCGCACCGATGTCCACCAGCTCGGCTTTGGGGTAGCAGGCGGCGAGTTTGCCGTGGTTCTGCAGGTTGAGGTGATCATGCTCTACGCCGATACGCGAGGCCAGCGGCAGTGCTTGCTGGATGGCGACGAAGTAGTTGTCGCGCTGCCAGTCGGTGTAGACGATGTTGTCGGTGCCGACCGTACGCCGCCAGGGCTGCCCGCCATCGATGTTGGCGCTGATCGAAACCACCTTGTGCTGGGTGATCACCAGCGCATAGGGGCGACCGAACGAGCAGTAGAGAAAATCGCTGTAGTAGTTGACGTTGTGGTACGAGGTGAAAATTGCCGCCTCGATGTCCTGCTCGGCCATGTAGGCCCGCAGCCGGGCGTGGCGGGCCGCATATTCCTGGGCGGAGAAGGTTGGCTGCACCTTGTCGCCATTACGGATTTTCAGGGTCTTGGGCATTTGCATGGTCGGGGTTCCTTGTCGTTGTGAGCACGCTGTTCAGGCCGGCCGCCTGAGAAGCATTGCAACAGAACCGACGAGGACGTTTTTGTATCTATCCGACCTGGAATTGGCGGGATCGCCACTGGCCCTGGGGGCTGCTTTGCAGCCCCTTCACGGCACAAGGCCGCTCCCACGGGTACCGCACAACCTTCTGGATTGCGCAGTACCTGCAGGAGCGGCCTTGCGCCGCGAAAGGGGCGCAAAGCGCCCCCGCTTCAAATAACACTATTTCAGGTCAAAACGATCCAGCTCCATGACCTTCTGCCAAGCCGCGACAAAGTCCCGCACAAACTTGTCAGCACCATCACTACTGCCATACACCTCGCTCAACGCCCGCAACTGGGCATGCGAACCAAACACCAGATCGACCCGGCTACCGCTCCACTTCACCTGCCCTGTCTTGCGGTCACGGCCTTCAAAGGTTTCATTGTCCGCCGAGGTAGGCTTCCACTCCACGCTCATGTCCAGCAGGTTGCGGAAGAAGTCGTTGCTCAGGGTGCCCGGCTTGTCGGTGAACACACCGAGCTTGCTGCCGCCATGGTTGGCGCCGAGCACACGCAGGCCACCCACCAGCACGGTGAGTTCCGGCGCGGTCAGGGTCAGCAACTGGGCCTTGTCCAGCAGCAGCTTCTCGGCCTTGACGCTGTAGCGGGCCTTGCTGAAGTTACGGAACCCATCGGCCAGCGGTTCCAGCACGGCGAACGACTCGACGTCGGTCTGCGCCTCAGACGCATCGACCCGGCCTGGGCGGAAGCCCACGCTGCCACTGTAACCGGCATCCTTGGCGGCCTTTTCAACCGCTGCGGTACCCGCCAGTACAATCAGGTCGGCCAGGGAGATTTTCTTGCCGCCGTTGTTGAACTCGCCTTGGATTTTTTCCAGTGCCGCCAGCACCTTGTCCACACCCTGGTTTGCAGCCCAGCCCTTCTGCGGCGCCAGGCGCAAGCGAGCGCCATTGGCACCACCACGTTTGTCGGAGCCACGGAAGGTTGACGCGGAGGCCCAGGCGGTGGAGACCAGCTCACCCACACTCAAGCCCGAGGCCAGCACCTTGGCTTTGAGGGCCGCGATGTCTTGCTCGCCGATCGTGGATGGGTCGGCTTTGGGCAGCGGGTCTTGCCACAGCAACTCTTCATTGGGCATTTCTGGGCCCAGGTAGCGTGCCAGCGGCCCCATGTCGCGGTGAATCAGCTTGTACCAGGCACGGGCAAAGGCGTCCGCCAACTGGTCAGGGTTGTCCTTGAAGCGGCGGGCGATCGGTTCGTAGATCGGGTCGAAGCGCAGCGCCAGGTCGGAGGTCAGCATCGACGGTGCATGCTTTTTGCCCGGATCGTGCGCGTCGGGCACCGTTCCCGCCCCTTTGCCCTCTTTCGGCCGCCACTGGTGTGCGCCCGCCGGGCTCTTGGTCAGTTCCCACTCAAAGTTGAACAGGTTATTCAGGTATTCGTTGCTCCACTTCGTCGGGGTGGAGGTCCAGATCACTTCCAAGCCACTGGTGATGGCATCGCCGCCCTTGCCAGTGCCAAACTTGTTGGCCCAACCCAGCCCTTGCAGCTCAAGGCCTGCCGCTTCGGGCTCGGGGCCCACGTTGTCGGCGGGGCCGGCACCATGGGTTTTGCCGAAGGCGTGGCCGCCAGCGATCAGCGCCACGGTTTCTTCATCGTTCATGGCCATGCGGCCAAAGGTTTCACGGATGTCCCCGCCCGAGGCTACCGGGTCGGGGTTACCTTCCGGGCCTTCCGGGTTCACGTAGATCAGGCCCATCTGCACGGCGGCCAGCGGGTTCTCCAGGTTCCGCTCGGCCGACAGGTCGCGGTTCTGTTCTTCGCCATGCTTGGCAGGCTCGGCCACCAGGTCACCCTGGCCTGGCGCCTGCGCCTTGAGCTGATCCTTGCCGTAGCGGGTGTCGCCGCCTAGCCAAACCTTTTCCGAACCCCAGTACACATCTTCGTCCGGCTCCCACACATCGGCGCGCCCGCCAGAGAAGCCAAACGTCTTGAAGCCCATGGACTCCAGGGCAACGTTGCCGGTGAGCACGATCAAGTCGGCCCAGGAAATCTTGTTGCCGTACTTCTGCTTGATCGGCCACAGCAAGCGCCGCGCCTTGTCCAGGCTGACGTTGTCGGGCCAGCTGTTGAGCGGGGCGAAACGTTGCTGGCCAGAGCCCGCGCCACCGCGGCCATCGCCAATGCGGTAGGTGCCGGCGCTGTGCCAGGCCATGCGAATGAACAGCGGGCCGTAGTGGCCGAAGTCAGCGGGCCACCAGTCTTGCGAGTCGGTCATCAAGGCGGTGAGGTCTTTTTTCAGGGCCTGGAAGTCGAGGCTCTTGAATGCCTTGGCATAGTCGAAGTCCGGGTCGGGGCTGGACTTCGAGGAATGCTGGTGAAGAATTCTCAGGTTGAGCTGGTCAGGCCACCAGTCACGGTTGGTGGTGCCGCCACCTGCGGTTTGATGGAACGGGCATTTCGATTCGTTCGACATCTGCGGGTACCTTTGGGTCGGTTATCCAGATTTCCGGTCTATGCCAGGTGTTCTTTCAGCCGAGCATGTGGGCTCGTGCCACCCCTCATCAGGTCTACACGGGGCTTGCGAAGCTGTCACGACGGGTTGGCGCGGCGTTGCACACAGGTGCTGTCACGCCGCCCGGTCGCGGAAGTCGCGGGGCCACGGGAAAGACTAGCCGAGCTTGGGCAGAGTTCTAATAGAGTGGCTGTTGGAGCTTGATAGGCTGGCTCTGTCAGGTGAGCCTGAACAGCGGCGCGACCAGCCCACCAAGAGGCCGGCACATTCGTACGATGCAAGCCGGCCTCCCGCATGCTTCAATTCACCGCCAGCCCTCTATTCCCGGAACCTGAAGCCAATGAACCGCAACGACCTCCGCCGCGTCGACATGAACCTGCTGGTGCTGTTCGAAGCCCTGATGATCGAGCGCAACCTGACCCGCGTCGGCGAAAAGCTGTTCATCACTCAATCCACTGTCAGCGCCGCCCTCGCCCGCCTGCGCGAACTGTTCGACGACCCGTTGCTGATCCGCAGTGGCCGCGCCATGGAACCCACACCACGGGCCATGCAGATTTTCGCCGAGCTGGGCCCGGCCATGGACGTGATATCCGCCGCCATCAGCCGCGCCCGTGAGTTCGACCCCACCAACAGCAGCAACGTGTTCCGCCTGGGCCTGTCGGACGATGCCGAGTTCGGCCTGTTTCCGGCCCTGCTGCAAGCCCTGCGCGAAGAGGCCCCAGACATCAGCGTCGTGGTACGGCGAGCCAACTTCCTGCTGATGCCTGGCCTGCTGGCCAGTGGCGAAATCTCGGTAGGCGTAAGCTACACCACCGACCTGCCGGCCACGGCCAAGCGCCGCAAGCTGCGCGACATCGGCGTGCGGGTGCTACGCGCCGATGACCGCCCCGGCCCGTTGACCCTCGACGAGTACTGCGCCCGCCCGCATGTGATGGTGTCGTTTTCCGGCGACATGAGCGGCAACATAGACCTGGACCTTGCGCGCATTGGCCGTTGCCGCAAGGTGGTGCTGGCGGTACCGCAATTCGGTAGCCTGCGCGCCTTGCTGCGCAACACCGAGATGATCGCCACGGTCCCGGACTATGCCGCCTGCGCCTTGGCCGACGACGGCAGCCTGCGCGCCGACCCGGCGCCGTTCGATATCACCGAAGCCGAGCTGTCGATGGTCTGGAGCGGCGCCCAGGACAACGACCCAGCCGAGCGCTGGCTGCGCGAGCGCATTCTGCAGTTCATGGCCCGGTAGCTGAAGCAGCCTTACTTGCCCCGCTGCATCCACGCCGCGCCCAACCCACTGAGGCAGATCACCGAAATACCCACCAGGCTCAAGGTATCCGGCACCTGGCTATAGACGACAAACCCAAGCAACCCGGCAAACACGATCTGGCAATAGCTGAACGGCGCCAGCAACGCCGGCGCCGCATGGCGGAAGGCTTGGGTCAGCAGCAGGTGCGCGGTCATGCCGAAGCCGCCCAGTGCCAGCATCAGCAGGGCATGGTCCCAACGCGGCACCTCCCAGAAGAACGGCACCAGTGCACTCATAGCCAAGGTGTTGCACAGCCCTGCATAGAAGTTGCTGGTGGTCGGGCTGTCATGCGCGGCAAGGATGCGCGTCAGCAATTGGTAGAAGCAAAAACCCAACGCCGAACCGAACGGGTACAGAATGGCCGGGGTAAACATCGCCCCACCCGGGTGCACCACCACCAGTACGCCAATGAAACCCAGTACCACCGCCACCCACTGCCCCACCGTCACCCGCTCTTTGAGCAGCGGCGCCGACAGCGCGGTGACCAGCACTGGGGCAAGGAAGTTGACCGCCGTCGCCTCGGCCAGCGGCAAATACTGAAGGCCGGTGGTAAACAGCAGGCTGGTACTCAACAGGCTCAGGGCCCGCAAGGTTTGCAGTAGCGGCCGACGGGTGCGCAATACGTTCAGGCCAGACTTGGGCAGGAAGATGCCGGCCATCAGCAGCGTATGCACCACATAACGCGCCCACACCACCATGACGATCGGGTACAGGCCGCCGAGGAATTTGGACAAGGCATCGTGGCTGGCGAACAGGAACGTCGCCACCACCACCAAGGCTATGCCGCGCAGGGGTTGGTTGACGCCGGACAGCGGTGTGCTGGAACTCATGGCTCTCTCGATGACGGCGCGGCGCCATGCCACGCCCAGGGAAGGCCGCGCAGGCCTGGCCTGGCGGATGCAACAGCTCGAATTCTAGAAGAGATGCCGCAGCATAAGGAAGTTGATTTGCCGCTTGTCCAGGCTGAGTGCGATTTCTGTTCGCTGATCGACCACTTTCCACCTTGCACGCATGGCCCGTGTGCTGTTGATCACCGACCATCGACCCACCTCCTGCACCCTCTACAAGGAATTTACATGCAAAGGCTCACCACCCGTAACGGCCTGGACCTGCCTGCAATCGGCCTGGGCACCTGGCCGATGACCGGCAGTGAATGCACCCAGGCCGTGCACCAGGCACTGGACGTGGGTTACCGGCACATCGACACCGCCACTGCCTACGAAAACGAAGCGGCCGTTGGCCAGGCGCTGCGCGACAGCGATGTGCCACGCGAGCAAATCCATCTGACCACCAAGGTTTGGTGGGACCGCCTGGAGCCCAAAGCCATGCGCCAGTCGCTGGAAGACAGCCTGCGCGCGCTGGGTACCGAACAGGTTGACCTGTTTCACATCCACTGGCCCGGCAAGGACTGGGACCTGGCCCGCAGCATCGACACCCTGGTAGCCCTGCGTGACGAGGGCAAGACGCGCCACATCGGTGTGGCCAACTTCCCGCTGGGGCTGCTGCGCCAGGTGGTGGAAACGCTGGGTGCGCCATTGTCGGCCATTCAGGTGGAATACCACGTGCTGCTCGGCCAGCAACCGCTGCTCGACTACGCCCGCAGCCATGACCTGTTGCTCACTGCCTATACGCCGCTGGCACGTGGCCAGGCAGCCGCGCAGCCGGTGATCCAGGCGATTGCCCGCAAGCATGGCGTGCTGCCCAGCCAGGTGGCGCTGAAATGGCTGCTGGACCAGGACGGCGTGGCGGCGATCCCCAAGGCTAGCAGCCGGGAAAACCAGCTGGCCAACCTGGCAGCGTTGAATGTGCAGCTGGATGAAGACGACCGCGCGGCGATTGCCGGGCTGCCGAAAGATCAGCGCGTGGTGAGCCCGGCGTTTGCGCCGGACTGGAACAGTTAACCTTGAAAGCTGGCGCGGTCCCTTGCACGACCGCGCATCGGGTTAGCTCAGGGTTACCACCTGCTTCAACCGCTCGCTCGCCGGCGCTGGCCGCCCGTACAGGTAGCCCTGAAAGTGCGAGCAGCCCTCCGCCGCCAGCCGGCGCATCTGTTCCTCCGACTCCACACCTTCGGCCGTGGTCTTGATCATCAAACTGTTGGACAGGTCGGTAATGGCGCGGATGATCGACATCGCTTCGCGGCTGTCGCACATGTCATGCACGAACGACTTGTCGATCTTGATCCGGTCGAACGGGAACGAACGCAGGTAACCCAACGATGAGTAACCGGTGCCAAAGTCGTCCAGAGAAATGGACACACCCAGGTCTTTCAACGCACGCAGGGTACGCACGTTTTCCTCGCTGTTGCCCAGCAATACCGACTCGGTAATTTCCAGCTCCAGTCGCTGCGCCGGCAGGCCCGAGTCGGCCAGCGCCAAGGCCACGGTGTGCACCAGGTTGGCGTTCTTGAACTGCACCGCCGACAGGTTGACCGACACCGTCTGCTCACTGTCCCAACTGGCGGCCTCCTGGCAGGCCAGGTTGAGTGCGCGGTTGCCCAGTTCATGGATCAGTCCGGTTTCTTCGGCAATGGGGATGAAGTCCATGGGCATGACCATGCCGCGAGTCGGGTGCTCCCAACGCAGCAGCGCCTCATAACCGGTAACGCTGCTGGTCTGCTGGTCGACCACCGGCTGGTAATGCAACTGCAACTGGCCCAGGTGCAACGCGGTGCGCAAGTCGGTTTCCACCAGGCGGCGCTGGCGGGCGGCAACGTCCAATTCGACGTCGAAGCACTCGTAGCGGTTTCGCCCATTGCGCTTGGCTTCGTACAACGCCATGTCGGCGTAGCCCAGCAACTGCTCGGCCTGGTCGTTGTCATCCGGGGCGATGGCAATGCCGATGCTCACCCCCACGCTGAACTGGTGGCCTTCGATCTGGAACGGCGGGCTGATGGCGTTGATCAGGCGATGCGCGGTGTTGCACGCGGCATCCCGCCCCTCCAGGCCCGTCAGCACCACGGCAAACTCGTCACCGCCCAAGCGGGCCAAGGTGTCGTGTTCACGCAACTCGCGGCGCAGGCGCTTGCCCAACTCGCGCAGCAGTTTGTCACCAAAGGCATGGCCGAGGGAGTCGTTGATGTTCTTGAAGTTGTCCAAGTCCAGGCACAGTGCGGCGGTCAGCTTGGCGTTTTCGCTACCACGCACCAGCGCCTGGCGAAGGCGCTCATTGAACAGCGTGCGATTGGGTAACCCGGTGAGCGCGTCGTGGTGCGCCATGTGGTGGATCTGCGCATGGGCGGCCAGCTCTTCGGTGGCATCTTCGGCTACGAACAACACGTAGTCGGCCTGGCCCTCGCGGTTCTGGCTGAGCAAGGTGCGGCTGCGCAAGGTGCGTGGGCCACGGGCGGTATCGACACGCGTTTCAGCGGCATGCCCCTTGGGGCTGCGGGCACCGCGCGCCAGCTGCTGTTCCAGATAATCGGCAGCGGCCGGTGCCAAGCATTCGCCGGGCAACTGGCCAATCATGCTGCGCCCCGGCCCGCCAAACAGGCGTTCGGCCTGCTGGTTGGCCAGCAAGATGCGCTGGCTTTCCAGGTCCTGGACAATGACGCTGGCGGGGATGTTGGCGATCACCGAATCAAGAAACTGCGAGAGCTTGGCCATTTCCTGGCTGTATTGCTCGGCCAGCTCCTTGGCCTGCAACAACTCCTGTTCCTGGCGATGACGCTCGGAAACATCGCGGGTGACCTTGGCGAAACCCACCAGTTGCCCGGCATCGTCGTACACCGCTTCAATCACCACATGGGCAAGAAAGGCCGAGCCATCTTTACGCAGGCGCGAACCCATTTCTTCAAAACGCCCCGTGCTGCGCGCCTGCTCCAGGTTAAGCGCTGGCAACCCGGCTGCGCGCTCGGCATCGGTGTAGAACAGCGAGTAATGCTGGCCGATTATTTCATCGGCATGGTAGCCCTTGGCGCGCTGGGCACCGGGGTTCCAGTTGGCGACGATACCCTCGGGGGTGAGCAGGTAGATGGCGTAATCCACCACGCTCTGGATCAACAGCCGGTACATGATGTCGGGGTTTGCAGCTAGCGACATGAACTTTACCTGAACCTTCGAAGCGCATGAAAGGGACCCCGGCTTGCGGCGGCCGGGTTTTGGAAAGCGTTGATGGCATTATGCCGCTCATGACGATTTTGTGAAGCGGCTCACAAAAATGTCGCTTTCTCACCCTTCAGTGGCGGGCACCGCTCACCAGGAAATTGAGCAAGTCCGGTTCATCGTACAAGGCGATTGCCTGTGCCGGGCGCGACAGGTTCGCCAGCACGGCCTTGCAGAACGCCACGGCGGGCGGGTCCTGGGCGTAGCAGCGCAGCAGCCAGTCACCCTCGCCGCCCAGCAACTGCAACGCCACCGCTTGGCCAATGCCCTGACGGCGGTACTTTTTCAGGATGAACAGATCGGCCAGCTCCCGTGCATCGATACCTCGCAGTTCGCTGCGCTCCACCAGCACGAAGCCGGCGATGAAACCGTCCGCCAGCACCAGGTACGCGGCCCAGCCGTCGTCCTGCCAGTAGCGTTGCAGGTGCTCGTCGTGGATGTAGAAGCGGCCATCCACCTCGACATCTTCCTGCTCCCAGTCGGACGACTCATAGGAATAGTACTGGTAGAGGTTGCGGATCAGCGGGGCCTGGTCGGCGGTGGTTGGCAGCAGCGCGATGGGCAGCATGATGGGGCAAGGCTCGGGTAAAACCTGAATTCTACGCCATGACTCACCGCCACTGCATGGAACCGGGCGCGCCCCACCTTACAGGCGCGCGCCAGTAGGCAGGTCAGTACCTGATCATCACCGACTTCAGTTCGGTGTAATCCTCGATGAACGCACTGCCGAACTCACGCCCTACCCCCGATGCCTTGGTCCCGCCAAACGGTACCGCCGGGTCGAGGAAGGTGTGCATGTTGACCCACACCGTACCCGCCTCGATCTGCGGGATCAGGCGCAGAGCCTTGGACAGGTCGTTGGTCCACAGGCTGGCGGTCAGCCCGTAAGGGCTGTCATTCATCATTTCCAGCAACTGCGCTTCGTCATCGAACGGCAATATGCACACGATCGGGCCAAAGGTTTCTTCGTGCAGCAACGGGTCGCGGGCGTCGTTGGCCAGCACCACCGTGGGCTCGACGAAGTAACCTGGTCGCTCGACGGCCTTGGCCCCGCACACCACGGTGTTAGAAGCATGGGCCCGCTCGAAGAAGCCAAGAATCTTCTGCAGATGCGTGGCATTGGCCAAAGGGCCGAACTGGGCATCCGGGTCCAGTGCCGAACCAATCTTCAATTGCCCCAGCGCGGCAGCCAGCTTGCCCGTGAATTCGTCCACACGGCTGCGGTGCACATACAGGCGCTCCGGCGAGGCGCACACCTGCCCCTGGTGCACATAGGCCGTTTGCACGATGCCGGCTACCGCGCCGTCGACATCCACGTCGGCCAACAGCGCCGCCGCGTTTTTGCCACCCAGCTCCAGCGTGGCGCGGGTCAGGTTGGCCGCCATGGCCGCCTTGCCCACGGCGATGCCGGTCGGCACCGAGCCGGTGAACGCTACCTTGGCCACCTCGGGGTGCTCGATCAGCATCTGGCCCGCTTGGCCGCGCCCGTTGACCACGTTGAACGCGCCGGCCGGTACCCCGGCTTCGACCGCCAGCTCGGCGATGCGCAGCAAGGTCAGCGGGGTGAACTCGCTGGGCTTGACCACGATGGTGCAGCCGGTGACCAGCGCCGACGCGATCTTCCAGATGCCAATCATCACCGAGAAATTCCACGGCACGATCCCGGCCACCACACCCACCGGCTCACGCAGGGTAAAGGCGGTATAACGTTCACCACCAAACGAAGGCAGCGAGGGGGTCATGGTCTGCCCGGTGATCTTGCTCGCCCAACCGGCGAAGTAGCGCAAAAACACCACGCTCTGGGCAATTTCCAGCCCGCGCGACAGGTTGATCGACTTGCCCGAGCACAGGGTTTCCAACTGCGCCAGCTCTTCGGCATTGGCCTCTATCAGGTCGGCCAGGCGGTTCAGCACCACGCCTTTCTGGTATGGCGAGACTTCGGCCCAGCTGCCCTTGAAGGCTTGCCGGGCGCTGCGCACGGCACGTGCCACCTCGGCAGCGCTTGCCTCGGCCACACGGCTGATGACCGCGCCGCTGGACGGGTCGTGAATGTCCACCGAAGGCCCGGCCTCGCCCGCCTGGTAGCGGCCCTCGATGAAATGGCCATGGGGCCTGGCGAGGAACTCGACCACGGCGGGTAACAGCGGGATATCGCTCATGACATGCACTCCTGGATGGCGGCGCCAACGTGGCGCCGGGCCGATCTTCAAGCGCCTGCCCGCCCGCCTGCCAGCCCTCTGCAGCGTTTTGTCAGGCAGCCTCAAGAGAATGTCACGCAGGCCAAATCCCCCCTGCTGGCCAGGCGGCACACTGCGATGACTGCGATTTCTGCACAAACCATAACAACATCGGAGATAGCCAATGCGTCGCGTCGACAGGCTCAGCATCTCGGCAGCCCTGGCCTTGGCCTTGGCGGCAGGCAGCAGTGCGGTGCGGGCCGACCTGCCCGCCGAAGAGATCGGCCACAACACCTTGCCGTTCCCGCCAGACCCTCACCGGGTCTACATCCTGGATGTGGACTTCAAGAACCCCATCGCCGGCAAGGTGGTGGTGGTGGACCCCAAGGCCAAGCGCATGCTCGGCATGACCACCAACGCCTTCGTCGCCCCCACCGCGCTGAGCCCGGACAACCGCACGCTGTATTCGGCCAACCTGTTCTACTCGCGCGGCACCTACGGCGAACGCACGGATGTGCTGGTGGCCTGGGACACCCAGACCCTGCAGCCGACCTGGGAGGTGGTGCTGCCTGCCAAGCGCGCCTCGACCCTGACCGAGAAGTACGCCATGGGTGTCAGCGCCGACAACAAGCTGGCCTACGTCTTCAACCTGACGCCGTCGACTTCGGTCACCGTGGTAGACACCCAGGCGCGCAAGGTCGCCAGTGAAGTGCCCATCAGCGGCTGCGTGCTCAATTACCCGGTAGGCAAGCGCAGCTTTGCGTCCCTGTGCGGTGACGGCCAACTGCTGGTAGTAACCCTGGATGACGCAGGCAAGGAAGTATCACGCACGCAAACGCCATTCTTCGACCCGAACAAGGTGCGCCTCAACGAACGCGCCATTGCCAACGGCGACACCTACTACTTCACCACCACTCAGGGTGAGGTGTACCCGGTGGCGTTCGAGGGCGGCAAGGCCAAGCCGCTGCCCACCTGGTCGCTGGTCAGCGACGAAGAGCGCAAGCAAGGCTGGGCACCGGGCGGCTGGCAGGCCCTGGCCGTGGCACCAGGCCTGAACCGCTTGTATGCACTGATGCACGACCAGCACACCGACGGCAAATGGGAAGACCCGAGCACCACCATCTGGGCGTTCGACCTCAAGACCGGCAAGAAGCTCGGCACTCTGGACTCGCCCAAACCCGTATGGAGCCTGCAAGCCAGCCACGACAAGGCACCGATCCTGGTGGCCACCGACCTGGAAGGCGGCGTGCAGTTCTTCGACCTCACCAGCAACAAGCACAGCGGCGCGATGGACCAGATCGCCGACACGCCTGTGCTCACCCTGGCCCCTTGGTAAGCAGGAGATCGGACCATGCTCGACCCTGTCCTCGTAATTGCCAGCAGCACCGCACTCGCCGCACTGCTGGCCAGCGCTGCCAGCCACAAGCTGCGTGACCGGCGCGCGTTCAACGCCATTGTGCGTGCCTATCAGTTGCTGCCGGCTCCGCTGGCGCCAGGCGCCACCGCCAGCCTGGCGCTGATCGAGCTGGCCTTGGCCCTGGCCCTGCTGCTGCCCGCCTGGCGCACCGATGCAGCACTGGGGGTGGCGCTGTTGATGGCGCTGTACGCCAGCGCCATCGGCCTGAACCTTTGGCGTGGCCGGCGTGACATCGACTGCGGTTGCTCTGGCCCCGGCGCCGCGCAGCCACTGCGCCCGGTGTTGCTGCTGCGCAACCTGGTGATCGCCCTGCTCGCCGGCCTTGCCGCATGGCCCGTGGCCGAACGCGCCTTGGGCGTGCTGGATATTTTCGTGGTGAGCGCGGCGGCAGCCGTGGCGCTGCTGCTTCATGTCGCGGTGGATGGCCTGCTGGCCAACCAACCGCGTCTTGCCAAATTGAACGGGAGATAACCCCATGCAACTGCTTATCGCATCGAACATACTGCTCTGGCTGCTGCTGATCGCAGTCGCCTTCACCGTCATGGCCCTCGTGCGCCAGATTGGCGTGCTGCACGGGCGCATCGCCCCGGCCGGCGCGCTGATGGTGGACAAAGGCGTCACCGTGAACGACCCCGCGCCACAAGTGACTGCCGCCGACCGCCACGGCCGCCCGGTGAACATCGGCTACCGCGGCGAACGCTCGCAGTTGCTGTTCTTCCTCACCCCCGGCTGCCCAGTGTGCAAATCGCTGCTGCCGGCGGTGAAATCGATTGCCAGGGACAACAGCGGTTCGCTGGACGTGATCTATGTCAGCGACGGTGATTTCGCCGAGCAACAGGCACTGATCGAAGCCAACGGCCTGCAGCAAGCCAGCTACGTAGTCGGCCCGGAGGTGGGCATGACCTACCAGATCGGCAAACTGCCCTACGCCGTACTGATCGACGCAGCCGGCACCCTGCGCGCCAAAGGCCTGGTCAACTCGCGCGAACACCTGGACAGCCTGTTCGAAACCCTGCACCTGGGCAGCGCCAGCCTGCAGCACTACTTGCACGGCGCCCCGTCGCACAGCCATGACCACGAACACGCCCACACCCACCAGCACAGCGCGCAGCACTGACCGCGGAGCCGACCATGAGTTTTCTCGACAAACTGTTTGAACGCTCCAGCCGCCATGTCGCCGATACCACTTCGCGGCGCAAAGTGTTGGCGCGGCTGGGCTCGCTGATCGTCGCCGGCGCCGCCCTGCCGGTACTGCTGCCCATCGACCGCACCGCCAAGGCATTGGCCGCCGAGCAGCCGAAGATGGGCGACCCAGGTGACCCGACCAGCTGCGACTACTGGCGCAACTGTTCGATCGACGGTTTCCTGTGTTCGTGCTGCGGCGGCTCGATCACCTCCTGCCCGCCTGGCACCGAAGCCTCGCTGGTGACCTGGATCGGCACCTGCCGCAACCCGGCCGACGGCAAGAACTACATCATCTCGTACAACGACTGCTGCGGTAAGCACGCTTGCGGCCAGTGCGCCTGCTCGCGCAACGACGATGAACAGCCGCTGTACCGGCCATTCAACAACAACGACATCAACTGGTGCCTGGGTGCAGCCTCGAAGATCTACAACTGCACCGTCACCATCATCCGTGGCGTGGCGGTGTAGCGCCATGCGCGGTGTGACGCTGTTGCTGCTCCTGTGCCTGCTGGCCCCCGTGGCCCAGGCCAGGACCCTGCCCAACCCCAACCAGCGGCCTGCCCCCGGCAACGAAGTACCACCGGTACCGATCGCCCAGGCCGGCTACTCGGTGCCGGTGAACTACCAATTGCAGTGCGCCGGCTGCCACCGTGACCATGGCGAAGGCTCGGCGGCCAACGACACACCGCGCATGCAGGGCTTTGTCGGCAACTTCCTGCGGGTGCCCGGTGGCCGCGAGTTTCTGGTGCGGGTGCCGGGCATATCCCAGTCGGCGCTGAACGACCAGCAGATCGCCGACCTGCTCAACTGGTTGCTGATGCGCGATGGCATGGCCGGTAACAGTTCGCCTGAACAGTGGGCGGCCTATACCGGCGCGGAAGTACACCGTGTGCGCCAGCAAAGTATGCTGAACCTGCCTCATGTGCGCGCCGGCTTGATCGAAGACATGCGGGCCAGGGGCATCGCCATCGGCGACGGCCTTGGCCATTGAAGCATCACGCAAGCGTTGTACCTTCAGCCCGCCCGCTCAGCGGGCTTTTTTATGCCTGTCAGATAGCCGCGGTGACGAAACATCGGGTGGGAAGTATCTGCACAGTGCTGCACCAATAGCCCTCATAAAAATCCCGCCAAGGAGCAAACCAGACCCAGCACACAAATTTAATAGCTATTCATATCAACGACTTGGGGTGTATCCACATGTTTCGTATCGGCAATAGGGCTCGCTTTTTGCTTGAATATTCAAGTGAATTTTAAACTTTATCTCCCAAGAGTCGCCCAAGCGACCCGTTACAACGCTACCCCGTGCGAGGCCCCTATGATCCCTGCAACCCGCATTACCGACGACCGTTTCCAGGCTTGGCTCAGCCAAGTCAATGAAGCCTGTGGCCACTTCAACGGCCGCAAGCTCGACCCAGGGTTCGTCGGCCAGCTGGAAAAGTGCCAGGCAGGCCAGATCTCCATGAGCATCGTCGACATGACCCAGGTGAACCTGTTCCGCGGCCCGCGGGAAATCCGCGCCAGCGGTGCCGACAACTACTATGCGGTGCTGCAGATGGCCGGCACGTCGCACATCGAACACCAGGGTGCACGCATCGAATTGCAAGCTGGCGACCTCACGTTGATCGACGCCAGCGCGCCATTGGACATGCACTTCCACCAGCGCTCGCGGCAGTTGTCGCTGATCTTGCCGCGCGCGCGGGTGGAAAGCGGCACCCGTGGCACCGGTGTCGCCTGCGCCAAGCGTATCGAGGCGCAAACGCCGCTGGCCAACATGGCCCGGCTGATGATGCTGGAAACGGGGCGTACCCGGCACATGAGCGACCATGAGAGCCAGGCCGTGCTCGACGCACTGATCGCCCTGCTGCGCCCAGCCATCAGCCACGACACGGTGCCCGGCAGCCACGAGCGCATGTTCCGCAAGGCCCTGGCGCTGATCGACCAGCGTATTACCTGCGAACAGCTCACCCCCGAGTTCATTGCCCGCGAAGTGGGGATCTCGATGCGTAGCCTGTACCGCATCTTTGCCAAGCATGGCTTGGTGATTGCCCAGTACATCCGCAACCGCCGCCTCGACTTCTGCGCCGAGCACCTGCGCAACCCGGCGATGGACCAGAAGGTGTCGTCGCTGGGGTATGCCTGGGGGTTCTCGGATTCGAGCTATTTCAGCACTGCATTCAAGGCGCGATTTGGGGTAACGCCTGGGGAGTATCGGCGTCAGCATGCCAATTGAGCGGTACCGACAACGCTGTGGCAATACCAGAAAACACCTTGGCAGGCACAACAAAACCCAGCGACCGACGCTGGCGCACAATCAAGCCGAATACCGACAAGAACCCACCCAGGACCCGTGCGTGATGCCCACCCTCGCCCCCCACAAGTTCGCAATCCCGTTCCTGCTCGCCACTCTGGTCAGCCCCCTTGCCCTGGCCGAAGACTGCGCCGCGCCACAACGCCAGCAAGGCGAACAGGTGTTTGCCCGTGACTGCGCAGCCTGCCATTCGGCACAAAAGGGCGGCCCGGCAATGATGGGCCCCAACCTGCACGACGTGGTAGGCCGTACACCTGGCAGCGTGCCAGGCGCCAACTACTCGCAGGCCATGAAGAGCCGCCAGGCCAGCTGGACGGCGCAAGCCATCGGCGCCTTCATCGAGCAACCACAGGCCGCAGTCCCCGGCACCTACATGCCCTACGCCGGGCTGCCGGATGCTGGCGAACGCCAGGCGGTGACCTGCTTCCTCGCCGGGCTCAAATAACGCATTCCTTCAAGGCATTCCCACCAAGGCCCCTTCACGGGGCCTTGTGTTTTTATCGGCCTGGCACAACGCCAAAGGCAACTGGCAGCCAGGGCAAAAGCCCGCGCCGAGGCTTCCTGCATGATCACTGGCATGTCTTCAGGACTTCTGCCAAACCCATAACAAAGGAAGCCAGACCATGCACCACCGCCCATTCCGCCTCACCTTGGCCGCACTGTTGGCCGGGGCTTCGCTGGGCACCTGCGCGCAGGAGCTTTACAGCGATGCCGAGCGCCACCTGAACGCCAATGTCGAAGCCGTGTTCGGTGTATTCCACAGCGAGGAAAGCTACGCCGTCGTGCGCGACCAGCCCGGCTCCACATCATGGCGCGAGGGCTATGTAAAATACGGCCTGAGCGGTGACCAACGCCTGGGCAGTGCCGGTTCGCTGTACGGCGCTTTCGCCCTGCTCAGCTCTGGCACCTGGGGCGACGGCGACGCCGCCGGCTTCAGCGATGGCAGCGAACGCACCACCAAGATCGAGGACGCCTACCTGGGCTGGAAGTCCGGCAACCTGGTGCCACTGCTTGGCGAAGACGGCATCGACCTGTCGTTTGGTAAGCAGATGGTCGCGGTAGGCGATGGTTTCCTGATCCAGGGCGATTCCTTGAATGTTGGCCACGGCCTGGCCAATGGCGAGTTCAACCGTGGCGGCGCGTACTACCTGGCTGCGCGCAAGAGCTTCGACAAAACCGCCGTGTTGCGCCTTGGCGGCAGCAAAGGCTGGCGCGGCGACCTGATGTGGCTGCAGTCGGACAACCGCGCCCAGGCCAACACCGAAATGCATGTGGCCACCCTGGAGCATGTGGCAGACGCGGGTACGGTCGGGCTGACCTACATCGACACCACCCATATCGACAAGCAATACGCCTCGCCGATGCAGCAGGAACGCGACGGCATGAAGACCTACAGCATTCGTGGCCAGGGCAATGCCGGGGTGGAGAACCTGTTCCTGTCTGGCGAATATGCCAAGCAGGACAAACCGCACGCCGCGACTGAAGACGCCTGGTATCTGGAAGCTGGCTGGACCTTTGCCGACCTGCCCTGGGCACCGAACGTCAGCTACCGCTACAGCCGGTTCTCGGAGCAATACGACACGCTGTTCTATGGCCTGGGCCGTGGGTTGGGCACCTGGTTTCAAGGCGAGGTGGCGGGCAACTATGCCGGGCCGTTCAACAGTAATGCGCGGATCCAGAAGGTGGGGTTGACGGTAAGCCCGGCTTCGTCACTGAACGTGGGGCTGATGGGCTTCAAGTTCGACACGATCGACCGCAGCCTGGGCAATGTAGATGGCCACGAGGTGGACCTGTATGCGGAGTGGACCCTCAACGAGCACCTGATGATAGTGCCACTGGTGGGGCTGTACACGCCTGAGCGCAGTGCCGAGCAAGGCGGTACACAGTTGGGCAATGACAACAACAACCTGTACAGCCAGGTTGTGTTCGTCAGTACCTTCTAAAGCACTTGCACCGCTCGTTTGTAG
>NZ_QJRC01000060.1 GCF_013393325.1 Pseudomonas hunanensis | reverse complement strand
TTGTTACCGGTACCGAGGAAGTTGCTCTGGCTGATCGAACCACCGAGGATCAGGCCGGCGCTCTGGGCGAAACCGACGCTGGCGGTGATCGAGCCGGAGGCCTGCTCTTCGACGCTGTAGTTGACGTCGACCTGGTCGTCGGTGCCCGGCACCGGTGGGGTCTCGACGTTGACTTCCTTGAAGAAGCCCAGGCGCTCCAGACGGGTCTTGGACTGGTCGATCAGGTAGGTCGACGCCCACCCGCCTTCCATCTGGCGCATTTCGCGGCGCAGCACTTCGTCTTCGGTCTTGGTGTTGCCGCGGTAGTTGATGCGGTTGACGTAGGCACGCTTGCCCGGGTCGACCACGAACATGATGTCGACCGTGTGGTCCTGGTCGTTCGGCTGTGGCACGCCGTTGACGTTGGCGAAGGTGTAGCCTTCGTTACCCAGGCGGCGGGTGATCAGCTCGGAGGTGGTGGTCATCACCTTGCGCGAGAATACCTGGCCTGGCTGCACCAGCAGCAGCGACTTGACCTGGTCTTCCGGCACCTTGAGGTCACCGGACAGCTTCACGTCGCGAACGGTGTACTTCTCGCCTTCGTTGATGTTGACGGTGATGTAGACGTGCTTCTTGTCCGGCGTGATGGACACCTGGGTGGAGGCGATGTCCATGTTGATGTAGCCGCGGTCCAGGTAGTAGGAACGCAGGCGCTCCAGGTCACCGGAGAGTTTTTCACGGGCGTACTTGTCATCGTTCTTGAAGAACGACAGCCAGTTGGTGGTCTTCAGCTCGAACAGCTGCCCCAGGGTTTCATCATCGAACACGTTGTTGCCAACGATGTTGATGTGCTGGATGGCGGCGACGGTGCCTTCGTTGATCTTGATCTTCAGCGCCACACGGTTGCGCGGCTGCGGCACCACTTCGGCGTCGACCTCGGCCGAGTAGCGGCCCTGGGCCACGTACTGGCGTTGCAGCTCGTTACGCACACCTTCGAGGGTGGCACGCTGGAAGATTTCGCCCTCGGCCAGGCCCGATTGCTTCAGGCCCTTCATCAGGTCTTCGGTGCTGATCGCCTTGTTGCCTTCGATCTCGATGCTCGACACCGACGGGCGCTCGACCACGTTGATGATCAGCACATTGCCATCGCGGTTCAACTGGATGTCCTGGAAGAACCCGGTCTTGAACAGGGAACGGGTCGAGTCCACCAGGCGGCGGTCATCGGCCTGGTCGCCGACGTTCAGCGGCAGGGCACCGAACACACTGCCGGCGGAAACCCGCTGCAGGCCGTTGACGCGAATATCGGAGATGGTGAAGGACTCGGCGTGAACTTCAGCGATCATCAGTGCGGACATGACCGCAGTTAGCAGCAGACGTTTCATGAAGTCCTTTTATTCCAACTGGCAATAAACAACCTGCCGCCACAAAACGGCAGGTTCGCAATTGAGCGAAGCTTTTATAGTCGACCCAGATCGTTGATCAGGGCGAGCAACATCACCCCTATGACCAAACTGATACCGATCTGGACCCCCCAACCTTGCACCCGATCGGATAGCGGACGACCGCGCGCCCACTCGACCAGGTAAAACAGCAAATGCCCCCCATCCAGTACTGGAATGGGCAGCAGGTTAAGAACCCCCAGGCTTATGCTCAGGTAGGCCAGGAAATTCAGGAAATCCCCCACGCCGGACTGGGCTGAAGCGCCCGCCACTTTAGCAATGGTTATCGGTCCACTCAAGTTTTTTACCGAGAGCTCCCCGAACAGCATTTTCTTCAGCGATTCAAGGGTCAGGACGCTCATGTTCCAGGTGCGCGACAAGCCCTCACCCACCGCATCCAGCGGGCCGTAGCTGACTTCGCGGAGCATGTTGGCAGGCCATTCGCCACCTTTTACCCCGGCACCCAGATAGCCACCAACTGCCTTGCCCTCGCCCTTGCGGGCCAGGGTCACCGGCAGCTCCAGGGCCGTACCGTCGCGCTCCACACGCACCACTACTTTGGCATCTGGGCGGGCGCGAACACTGTCGACTACTTGCTGCCATTCAGTGACGGCCTGGCCATCGACAGCCAGCAACTTGTCACCGGTTTTCAGGCCCGCAGCGGCTGCCGGCCCCTTCGGATCGATCTCGGCAAGCACTGGCGTGATCGCCGGGCGCCAAGGGTGCAGCCCCAGAGACTGGATCGGGTCCGGCTCGTCAGCGCCCTTGAGCCAGCTGTCCAGCTTGACCAGCAGTTGGCGCTCAGCGCTGGCGCCCTCTTCAAGCACGCCAACCTGCAACGTACCGCTCTCACCCAGGCGACGAACCAGTTGCAGATTGACCGCTGACCAACCGTTGGTCGCTTTGCCATCGATAGAAACGATTTCCTGACCTGCGGTCAGACCGGCCGATGCTGCCAGGCTGCCACTATCGACCGCACCGATTACCGGACGGACCTGCTGGGTACCCAGCATCGCCAGCACCCAGAAAAACAGGATAGCCAGCAGAAAGTTGGCAATCGGGCCTGCCGCGACGATCGCGATACGCTGGCGTACCGACTTGCGATTGAACGACTGCCCAGCCAGCGCTGGCGGCACATCGCCTTCGCGCTCGTCGAGCATCTTGACGTAGCCACCCAACGGGATAGCCGCAACCACGAATTCGGTGCCGTGGCGGTCATGCCAGCGCAGCAGCGGCGTGCCGAAGCCCACCGAAAAACGCAACACCTTGACGCCACAGCGGCGCGCCACCCAGAAGTGGCCGAATTCGTGGAAAGTGACCAGCACCCCCAAGGCCACAAGGGTGCCGATAATCATGTAGAGCGCTGTCATGTCCATCTCCGAATGATGTTCAGCGGGCCGGCGTCACGCCCAGCCCCCTCACGAACCGTGGCGAGCCTGCATCAGCGACCGTGACGCCTCAGCCACTCACGGGAAAGCTCCCGGGCACGCTGATCGGCGGCAAACACCGCGTCCAGCGACGGCAGCGGCACGACGGGCTCCTGGTCGAGTACCTGTTCGATCATACCCGCGATCTCCGGGAAGCGGATACGCCGCTCAAGAAATGCCTCGACCGCCACTTCGTTGGCCGCATTGAGCACGGCGGGCGCGCTATTGCCGGCCTCGGCAGCCTGCCGCGCCAGGCGCAGGCAAGGGAAGCGTTGTTCGTCGGGCGCCTGGAAATCCAGACGGGCGATGGCGAACAGGTCCAGCGGCGCGACCCCGGAGTCGATCCGTTCAGGCCAGGCCAAGGCGTTGGCGATCGGTGTGCGCATGTCCGGGTTGCCCAGTTGCGCGAGCACCGACCCGTCCACATAGTCGACCAGCGAGTGGATCACGCTCTGCGGGTGCACCACCACCTCGACCTTGGCCGGCGCAGCATCGAACAGCCAGCAGGCTTCGATCAGTTCGAGCCCCTTGTTCATCATGCTGGCCGAATCCACGGAAATCTTGCGCCCCATGGACCAGTTAGGGTGCGCGCAGGCTTGTTCCGGGGTCACGTCCAACAACGCCTCGACCGGCGTCTCGCGGAACGGACCACCGGAAGCGGTCAGCAGGATCCGGCGCACACCAACGGCACTCAAGCCTCGGGCGTAGTCGCCAGGCATACACTGAAAGATCGCGTTGTGCTCACTGTCGATCGGCAGCAACACGGCGCCACTGCGCCGCACTGCCTCCATGAACAGCGCGCCCGACATCACCAGCGCTTCCTTGTTGGCCAGCAATACCTTCTTGCCAGCCTCGACAGCCGCCAGCGTAGGGCGCAGGCCGGCGGCACCGACAATGGCCGCCATCACTGCATCCACTTCCGCTGCCGACGCCACCTGGCACAGCCCGGCCTCGCCTTCCAGCACCTCGGTGGCGCAGCCGGCTGCAGCCAGGCTTGCGCGCAGCCTTGCGGCTGCCTCGGCGCTCGGCACCACGGCGAACGCCGGGCGATGACGCACGCACAACGCCAACAGCTCGTCGACGCGCGAATAGCCACTGAGGGCAAACGCCTGATAGCGATCAGGGTGCCGCGCGATCACATCCAGCGTGCTCAGGCCGATGGAGCCAGTGGCCCCGAGCACGGTAATACGCTGCGGGCGACTCACATCACACCCCATTCGGCAGCCCACAACAGCACCGCAAAAATCGGGATTGCCGCAGTCAGGCTGTCGATGCGATCAAGCACGCCACCGTGGCCGGGCAGCAGGTTGCTGCTGTCCTTGATGCCGGAGCGGCGCTTGAACATGCTTTCGGTCAGGTCACCGACTACCGAGGCCATGACCAGCAGCGCGGCGCCCAGCAGGCCGAGCAGGACCTGACCAAAGCTCCAGTCGCGGCTGATGCCGACACCCAGGGTAATCAGCAGGCTGACCGCCAGACCACCGTACACGCCCTCCCAGCTCTTGCCCGGGCTGACTTGCGGGGCCAGCTTGCGCTTGCCGAACGCCCGCCCAGAGAAGTACGCGCCAATGTCGGCAGCCCACACCAGCACCATGACCGACAGGATCAACCCGTTGCCCAGCGGCCAGTGCTTGAGCAGCACCAGCCCCTGCCAGGCGGGCAGCAGCACCAGCAGGCCGATCAGCAGCCGGCAGGCAGCACTGGCCCACAGCTCGCTGCTGCGCGGATAGGTCAGCACCAGCCAGGTTGCCAGCCCCCACCAGATCACCGCGGCGCCCAGCACCCAGGGCGCCAGCTCTGGAAGGATGTACAGCAGCATCAGCGCCCCGGCGACCACCGCGGCATAGGCAATACGCAGCGGCTGGGCCATCAGCCCGGCAAGGCGCGCCCACTCCCAGGCACCGAGGGTCACCACGAAGCCAATGAACAGGGCGAAATCGCCACCGTTGAGCAGGAAGAAACCGCCCAGCGCGATCGGCAGCAGGATCAGCGCAGTAATGATGCGTTGTTTAAGCATTAAGCACGAGCTCCAGCCTCGACCTGCTCGCTGGTCTTACCAAAGCGGCGCTGGCGCGAAGCGAAATCGGCCAGGGCATTGCGCATGGCCTCGTGTTTGAAGTCCGGCCAGTACAGGTCGGAGAAATACAACTCGGCATAGGCCAGCTGCCACAGCAGGAAATTACTGATGCGGTGCTCGCCACCGGTGCGGATGCACAAGTCCGGCAATGGCAGCTCGCCGGTTGCCAGGCAGGCCTGCAAAAGGCCTGGGGTGATGTCTTCCGGGCGCAGGTGCCCAGCTTGCACTTCCCGCGCCAGCCGCTGGGCGGCCTGGGCGATGTCCCACTGGCCACCGTAGTTGGCTGCAATCTGCAGGATGAAGCGATTGTTACCGGCGGTCACTGCCTCGGCTTCGCGCATGGCAGCCTGCAGCTCAGGGTGGAAACGCGAACGGTCACCGATGATGCGCAGGCTGATGTTGTTTTCGTTGAGGCGCTTGGCCTCACGGCGCAGGGCCGAGAAAAACAACTCCATCAGCGCACCCACTTCTTCGGCGGGGCGCTGCCAGTTTTCGCTGGAGAAGGCGAACAGGGTCAGCACCTCGACCCCGGACTTGGCACAGACTTCGATGACCGCGCGAACGGCGTCGACACCCGCTTTGTGCCCGGCAACGCCGGGCAGCAGGCGTTTCTTCGCCCAGCGGTTGTTGCCATCCATGATGATCGCGACATGACGCGGCACCGAGGACGGCACCGCTGGCTTGGTCTTTTCCATTAAAAAACCCCGGCCTTAAACGGCCATCAGGTCCTTTTCCTTGGCTTTGAAGGCAGCATCGACTTCGGCAACGAACTTGTCGGTCAGCTTCTGGATCTCATCAGCGGCGCGACGTTCTTCGTCTTCACTGATTTCCTTGTCCTTGGTCAGCTTCTTCAGGTCAGCCAGGGCGTCGCGGCGCACGTTGCGCACAGCTACCTTGGCGTCCTCGGCCACACCGCTGGCCTGCTTGGTGTAGCCCTTGCGGGTTTCCTCGGTCAGGGCCGGCATCGGCACACGAATGGTGGTACCGGCGCTGGATGGGTTCAGGCCCAGGTCGGAGGTAAGGATGGCCTTCTCGATGGCAGCGCTGAGGTTCTTGTCGTGAGCGACGATCTTCAGGGTGCGAGCATCTTCGACGGTGATCGCGGCAACCTGGTTCAGCGGCATTTCGCTGCCCCAGGCAGTGACCTTGACGGTATCCAGGATGCTTGGGTGCGCGCGACCAGTGCGGATTGCCGCCAGGTTGCGGCCCAGGGCCTCGAGGGACTTGGTCATGCGCTCCTGCGCGTCTTTCTTGATGTCGTTGATCATGCTTGGCCTTCCTCGATCAGAGTACCTTCAGCGCCACCCACCACGATGTTCAGCAGGGCGCCAGGCTTGTTCATGTTGAATACCCGCAATGGCATCCCGTGGTCGCGACACAGAACGATTGCAGTCAGGTCCATCACACCCAGCTTGCGATCCAGGACCTCGTCGTAGGTCAGGTGATCGAACTTCTCGGCGTGCGGGTCCTTGAATGGATCGGCAGTGTACACACCATCGACCTTGGTCGCCTTCAGCACCACATCGGCATCGATTTCGATGGCACGCAGGCAGGCTGCGGAGTCGGTGGTGAAGAACGGGTTGCCAGTACCGGCGGAGAAAATTACCACATCCCCGGAGTTGAGGTGGCGAATAGCTTTGCGACGATCGTAATGATCGGTGACACCGACCATGGAAATGGCCGACATGACCAGGGCCGGGATGTTCGAGCGCTCCAGCGCGTCGCGCATGGCCAGGCCGTTCATCACGGTGGCCAGCATGCCCATGTGGTCACCGGTGACACGGTCCATGCCGGCTGCGCTGAGCGCGGCACCGCGGAACAGGTTGCCACCGCCGATCACCAGGCCGACCTGGACACCGATCCCTACCAACTGGCCAACTTCAAGGGCCATACGATCCAGCACTTTCGGGTCGATCCCGAAGTCTTCCGAGCCCATCAGGGCCTCGCCGCTAAGTTTGAGCAAAATGCGTTTATAGCGAGGTTGGCGACCACTCACCTGCTGAGCCATTGCGAGTCTCTCCTGCGGCGTACTTTTAGAAAATTCATGCGGGCTGTTTGCAGCCTGCTAACTGTAGCGTGGCACCGTTTTGGCGCCAGCGGCGGCGGGCCTTATAAACCCTTTGCCGTTTTGACAAAGAGGCTGCGCGCGTGAGCGGGCAGCCTCTTTGGGGCGACAGACGGGGCTGTCTTACTGCTTGGCAGCAGCTACCTGAGCGGCAACTTCAGCAGCGAAGTCGTCGACTGGCTTCTCGATGCCTTCGCCTACTTTGAAGTAGGTGAAGGAAACGATTTCAGCACCGGCTTTCTTGGCCAGTTCGCCAACCTTGACTTCTGGGTTCATGACGAAGGCTTGCTCTTTCAGCGAGGCTTCGGCCTTGAACTTGGTGATACGGCCGTTGATCATGTTTTCAACGATGTTTTCCGGCTTGCCGGCGATCTTGTCGGCGTTCAGCTGCAGGAAGACACCCTTCTCGCGCTCGATGGCCTCGGCGGAGATTTCCGACGAATCCAGGAACTCAGGGTTCGACGCTGCAACGTGCATGGCGATGTTTTTCGCCAGCTCTACGTCACCACCTTTCAGAACGACGACAGCGCCGATCTTGTTGCCGTGCAGGTAGGCACCGACAACGTCACCTTCAACGCGCACCAAGCGACGGATGTTGACGTTCTCGCCGCACTTGGCAACCAGGGCTTCACGAGCAGCTTCACGCGAGGCGATCAGCGGAGCAGCATCGGTCAGCTTCTGGGCGAAGGCTTCTTCGAGGCTTTCGGCAACGAAGTTCTTGAAGTCGTCTTGCAGGGCCAGGAAGTCGGTCTGCGAGTTCACTTCCAGCAGGACGGCGGATTTACCGTCGGTCTTGACGGCGATAGCGCCTTCAGCAGCGACGTTGCCAGCCTTTTTGGCGGCCTTGATGGCGCCCGAGGCACGCATGTCGTCAATGGCTTTTTCGATGTCGCCGCCGGCCTTTTCCAGGGCCTTTTTGCAATCCATCATGCCTTCGCCGGTACGCTCGCGCAGTTCTTTTACCAGCGCTGCAGTAATTGCTGCCATTTCAAAATCCTCTTGGAAAGTTTTTCAACCATTCCACCCGTTGATCACGGGCGTTCAATTCTGCTAATCCGCTGTTTTCATTTCAGCACGCCCATGATGCGGGGCCGATGCTGACAGCAGGATTTCAAGGTGGCAAAAAGGGGGCAGAGCCCCCTTTTTGCGTGCCAAGTAGACGCTAGCGCCTATTACTCAGCAGCAGGTGCAGCCGCTTCTTCAACATAGACTTCGGTGCCGCCAGCAACGTTGTTGCGGCCGCGGATGATGGCGTCAGCCATCGAAGTCATGTACAGCTCGATGGCGCGGATGGCGTCGTCGTTGCCTGGGATGATGTAGTCAACACCTTCCGGGCTGCTGTTGGTATCGACAACGCCGATAACCGGGATGCCCAGCTTGTTTGCTTCGGTGATAGCAATGCGCTCGTGATCAACGTCGATCACGAACAGGGCATCAGGCAGACCGCCCATGTCCTTGATACCACCCAGGCTGCGGTCCAGCTTTTCCAGATCGCGCGAACGCATCAGGGCTTCTTTCTTGGTCAGCTTGGCAAAGGTGCCGTCTTCGGCCTGGGTTTCCAGGTCGCGCAGACGCTTGATCGAAGCGCGGATGGTTTTGTAGTTGGTCAGCATGCCGCCCAACCAGCGGTGATCAACGTATGGCGAACCAGCGCGAGCAGCTTGCTCGGCGACGATCTTGCCGGCGGAACGCTTGGTGCCGACGAACATGATCTTGTTCTTGCCCTGAGCCAGACGCTCTACGAACGCCAGAGCGTCGTTGAACATTGGCAGGGTTTTTTCCAGGTTGATGATGTGGATCTTGTTACGCGCGCCGAAAATGTACTTGCCCATTTTCGGGTTCCAGTAACGGGTCTGGTGGCCGAAGTGCACACCGGCCTTCAGCATATCGCGCATATTGACTTGGGACATGATAGTTCCTTGATAAGTCGGGTTGGGCCTCCACGCGTCCCAATGACCAACCCGCAAATTCGAGAATCCGGGGCACCCAGGTCATCGTGTCGACACGTGTGTGGGTTTAAGCTGACGGGGTCGTCCCCGAAAGCGGCGCATGTTATACCACAGACCGCGAGCGAACGAAACCCGGATGAGGTCGCGTCCGTCAGCGGTTTTTGCAGCGCCCCGTCAAACAGGCCAAAATGCCTCCTGTAGAGAGCAGCATGGCCGCCTTTATCCCGACAGAATGCCGCCCTGCTCTGCTAGAATCCGGCCTTTCCCGTTTGTTCGCGCCGCATGCGGCGCTGTAGAGAGCCTGTAATGACCGTCAACATCAAGACCGCAGAAGACATCGAGAAGATGCGCATCGCCGGCCGCCTGGCCGCCGACGTGCTGGAAATGATCGAGGAACACGTCAAGCCCGGTGTTACCACCGAAGAGCTCGACCGCCTGTGCCATGACTATATCGTCAACGTCCAGCAGGCCATCCCGGCGCCGCTCAACTACAAGGGCTACCCGAAGTCGATCTGCACCTCGATCAACCATGTGGTCTGCCATGGCATCCCCAACGACAAACCGCTCAAGGACGGTGACACGCTGAACATCGACGTCACCGTGATCAAGGACGGCTACCACGGCGATACCAGCCGCATGTTCCACGTCGGTAACGTGCCGGTATGGGCCGAGCGCCTGTCCAAGGTTACCCAGGAGTGCATGTACAAGGCCATCGAGCTGGTCAAGCCGGGCTGCCGCCTGGGCGATATCGGCGAAGTGATCCAGAAGCACGCGGAAAAGAACGGCTTCTCCGTGGTGCGCGAGTTCTGCGGCCACGGCATCGGCAAGGTGTTCCACGAAGAGCCGCAGATCCTGCACTACGGCCGCGCCGGCACCGGCATGGAGCTTAAAGAAGGCATGACCTTCACCATCGAGCCGATGATCAACCAGGGCAAGGCCGACACCAAGGTGCTGGGCGACGGCTGGACTGCCATTACCAAGGATCGCAAGCTTTCAGCCCAGTGGGAGCACACCCTGGTGGTGACCGCGACCGGCTACGAAATCTTCACCCTGCGCAAGGACGACACCATCCCGCGCACTTCGGCCTGACCTCGCCCCCCACAGGCCACCCCACGACAGGAATGTGACGCGATGCCCCAGGTGGATCCCGAGCTGTTCGACCGTGGCCAGTTCCAGGCGGAACTGGCCCTCAAGGCGAGCCCTATCGCCGCCTTCAAGAAAGCCATCCGTCTGGCCGGCGAGGTGCTCGACAAGCGTTTTCGTGCTGGTAGCGAAATCCGCCCACTGATCGAAGCCCGCGCCTGGCTCGTCGACAACATCCTGCAACAGGCGTGGAACCAGTTCGACTGGGGTGACCGGAGCGGCATCGCCCTGGTCGCGGTAGGCGGTTACGGGCGCGGTGAGCTGCACCCGCACTCGGACATCGACCTGCTGATACTGTTGGGCGCTGCCGAGCACGAGCAGTACCGCGACGCTATCGAACGCTTCCTTACCTTGCTGTGGGACATCGGCCTGGAAGTGGGCCAAAGCGTGCGCACCGTCGACGAATGCGCCGAACAGGCCCGCGCCGACCTGACGGTCATCACCAACCTGATGGAAAGCCGCACCATCTGCGGCCCAGAGGCCCTGCGCCAGCGCATGCTGGAGGTGACCAGCACCGCGCACATGTGGCCGAGCAAGGAGTTCTTCCTGGCCAAGCGTGCCGAGCTCAAGGCCCGCCACCACAAGTACAACGATACCGAGTACAACCTGGAACCCAACGTCAAAGGGTCGCCAGGTGGCCTGCGCGACATCCAGACGGTGCTGTGGGTGGCCCGCCGCCAATACGGCACCCTGAACCTGCATGCGCTGGCCGGCGAGGGTTTCTTGCTGGAAAGCGAGAATGAACTGCTGGCCTCGTCCCAGGACTTTTTGTGGAAGGTGCGCTACGCCCTGCACATGCTTGCCGGACGCGCCGAAGACCGCTTGCTGTTCGACCACCAGCGCAGCCTGGCCACACTGCTGGGCTACGGCGACGACAACCCCAAGCGGGCGATCGAGCAGTTCATGCAGCAGTACTACCGGGTGGTGATGAGCATCAGCCAGCTGTGCGACCTGATCGTCCAGCACTTCGAAGAGGTCATCCTCGCCGACGAGGAAAGTGGCAGCACCCAGCCGCTCAATGCGCGCTTCCGCCTGCATGACGGCTATATAGAAGCGGCCAACCCGAACGTGTTCAAGCGCACGCCGTTCGCCATGCTGGAAATTTTCGTGCTCATGGCCCAGCGCCCGGAAATCAAGGGCGTACGTGCCGATACCGTGCGCCTGCTGCGCGAGCACCGGCACCTGATCGACGACACGTTCCGCACCGATATCCGCAACACCAGCCTGTTCATCGAGCTGTTCAAGTGCGAAATCGGCATTCACCGCAACCTGCGGCGGATGAACCGCTACGGCATCCTTGGCCGCTACCTGCCAGAGTTCGGCTTGATCGTCGGGCAGATGCAGCATGACCTGTTCCACATCTACACAGTCGATGCGCACACCCTCAACCTCATCAAGCACCTGCGCAAGCTGCAATACACGCCGGTATCCGAAAAATTTCCGCTGGCCAGCAAGCTCATGGGGCGCCTGCCCAAGCCCGAGCTGATCTACCTGGCCGGCCTGTACCACGACATCGGCAAGGGCCGCCAGGGCGACCACTCGGAAATCGGCGCGGTGGACGCGCAAAAATTCTGCGAGCGCCACCAGTTGCCGGCCTGGGACAGCCGCCTGATCGTCTGGCTGGTGCAAAACCACCTGGTGATGTCGACCACTGCCCAGCGCAAGGACTTGTCCGACCCGCAAGTGATCAATGACTTTGCCCTGCACGTGGGCGACGAGACCCGCCTCGATTACCTGTACGTGCTGACCGTGGCCGATATCAACGCCACCAACCCCAGCCTGTGGAACTCATGGCGGGCCAGCCTGCTGCGCCAGTTGTACACCGAGACCAAGCGCGCCCTGCGTCGCGGCCTGGAAAACCCGCTGGACCGCGAGGAGCAGATTCGCCAGACCCAGTCCTCAGCGCTGGATATCCTGGTGCGCGAGGGCACCGACCCAGACGACGTGGAACAATTGTGGTCGCAGCTGGGTGACGACTACTTCCTCAAGCACAACGCCGCCGATGTGGCCTGGCACACGGATGCAATTCTCCAGCAACCGGCCGATGGTGGGCCGCTGGTACTGATCAAGGAAACCACCCAGCGCGAGTTCGAAGGCGGCACGCAGATCTTCATCTACGCCCCCGACCAGCACGATTTCTTCGCCGTGACGGTGGCGGCCATGTCGCAGCTGAACCTGAACATCCACGATGCGCGCATCATCACGTCGAGCAGCCAGTTCACCCTCGACACCTACATCGTGCTGGACAACGACGGTGGCTCGATCGGCGACAACCCGCAGCGGGTAAAGCAGATTCGCGACGGCCTGACCGAAGCGCTGCGCAACCCCGAGGACTACCCGACCATCATCCAGCGCCGAGTGCCGCGCCAGCTCAAGCACTTCGATTTCCCACCGCAGGTGACCATCCTCAACGATGCCCAGCGGCCAGTGACCATCCTCGAAATTACTGCACCCGACCGCCCTGGTCTGCTGGCCCGGCTGGGGCGGATTTTCCTGGAGTTCGACCTGTCATTGCAGAACGCCAAAATCGCCACCCTCGGCGAGCGGGTGGAAGACGTGTTCTTCATCACCGATGCCGACAACCAGCCGCTGTCGGACCCGCAGCTGTGCAGCCGCCTGCAGGAAGCCATCGTGCAGCAGCTACAGGCCGGCCAAGGTAGCGACACCAGCCCGACCCGCGTGACTTTTTAACGATTAGACGATTGACGAGACCTTGCGCAGATGAACCATGCCTTGACCCAGCTTCAGCCTTACCCGTTCGAAAAGCTCCGCGCCCTGCTGGGCAGCGTGAAGCCTGCGGCGGACAAACGCGCCATCGCCCTGTCGATCGGTGAGCCGAAGCACGAATCGCCGGCGTTCGTCGCCCAGGCCATGGCCGACAACCTCGACAAGCTGGCGGTATACCCCAGCACCCTCGGCTTGCCGGCCCTGCGCCAGGCTATCGGCCAGTGGTGCGAACGGCGCTTTGGCGTACCGGCCGGCTGGCTGGATGCCGACCGCCACATCCTGCCGGTAAACGGCACCCGTGAAGCCCTGTTCGCCTTCACCCAGGCCGTGGTCAACCGTGCCGATGACGGCCTGGTCATCAGCCCCAACCCGTTCTACCAGATCTACGAAGGCGCAGCACTGCTGGCCGGTGCCACCCCGCACTACCTGCCGTGCCTGGAAAGCAACGGCTTCAACCCCGACTTCGACGCCGTCCCGGCCGAGGTATGGAAGCGCTGCCAGGTCCTGTTCCTGTGCTCGCCAGGCAACCCCACCGGCGCGCTGGTGCCGATGGACACCCTGAAAAAGCTGATTGCACTGGCCGATGAGCACGACTTCGTGATTGCGGCCGACGAATGCTACAGCGAGCTGTACTTCGATGAGGACGCACCGCCACCGGGCCTGCTGACCGCCTGCGCCGAACTGGGCCGCAGTGACTTCAAGCGCTGCGTGGTGTTCCACAGCCTGTCCAAGCGCTCCAACCTGCCGGGCCTGCGCTCGGGCTTCGTCGCTGGCGATGCCGAGATCATCAAGCCGTTCCTGCTGTATCGGACCTACCACGGCTGTGCCATGCCCGTGCAGACCCAACTGGCCAGCGTCGCCGCCTGGCAGGACGAGGCACATGTGCGCGCCAACCGCGACCAGTACCGAGCCAAGTACGATGCCGTGCTGGATATCCTGCAACCGGTGCTCGACGTACAACGCCCGGACGGCAGCTTCTACCTGTGGGCCAAGGTGCCGGGCAACGACGATGCCGCCTTCACCCGTGACCTGTTCGAAGCCGAACACGTGACCGTGGTGCCGGGTTCGTACCTGTCCCGCGAAGTCGACGGCGTGAACCCCGGCAGCGGGCGTGTGCGCATGGCCCTGGTTGCCCCCCTGGCCGAGTGCATCGAGGCGGCGGAGCGTATTCGCGCGTTCTTGCAAAAGCGCTGAACCGTCCTGAAAACCTTGCCGACCGGCAGGGCAGATCGACGCCGTCGAATTGCCCTACCGGCCAGGCTGAATACGCCAATATCGCCCCAATCACCCCGACCTTAAGGTTAAGCCTCCTCCACCGCAGACGAGGCAACACCCATGACCCAAATCAGCAGCGATATATGTCAGGATGCCAAAAGCTGGCTCCTCGAAATGGATGACAACGGCGACGGCAAGGTTTCGCTGGAAGAATTCAAGAAGCGCTTCGACAACTTGCACAGTAGCGATGAGAGGGATGCCATCCTGGCACTGATGGATGTGAACGGCGACGGTTTCATCGAGGTGGGCGAAACCCTGCTGCGCCTCGATGGCTCCCCTGCCTGCAAGTAAGCCAGGCAACGCCCGTGCTCTCGGTGAGCGCGGGCAATCCTCGCCATTTCGACGCCCTACCTGACTTGCCCAAGGTTCGCTTCACTCATGTCCAGCTCCCCCAGGACCTGGCGCACCACTTCATCACCGACCAGGTGCTGGCGATGCAGGTTGTATAGCTCCAACCGCTGCGCCCTCAGTGCACGCAAGCGCAAATGCCGCTCCAGCAGGTCCATCTGCTCGGCCAGCGCCTTGGCTTCGGCGCTGTCGTTGTAGCTGTCCAGCTCATCCCGGTATTCTGCCATCAACCGCGCTTTCAGTTCGGTCGCCAAGGTCGCCTGCGCGGCGTCCTGCGGCGCATTGCTGTCGATCACCTCCTCTGCCTCCAGGGCATGGATCGCCGCTTCGGCCGTGCGCCGCCAGGCTTCCTGCACTTCCTGGCGCAGGCGCTCGTCCGGGCTCTTGGTCACCCCGCGCAGCAACAGCGGCAGCGCGATACAGGCACTGATCAACGACAGCAGGATCACCCCGGCGGCAATGAAGATCAGCAAGTCACGTTCCGGGAAGGCCTTGCCCGCCCCCATCAGCAACGGCACCGACATCACACCTGCCAAGGTTACCGCCCCCCGCACCCCGCCCAGGGTCAGCAGCCAGCAGGAGCGCGCTGTAGGCATCAGCACCAGCGCCGGTTTGCCGCGCCAGCGACGCACCACGCCAATCGAGCGCCAGATGCTCTGCACCCAGATGTAACGCAGCAGGATAAGCGCGACAAAGATCGCCACCACATCCAGGCAGCGGTAGGCCAGGGTCGGCCAGACGGTGGGTTCGTGGCTAACCACCGCCTTGATGATGTCCGGCAACTGCAGGCCCAACAGCAGGAAGATCAGGCCGTTGAAGGCGAACTCCAGCAGCGACCAGACGCTGCGGTTGAGCAGGCGGGTGCTGGTTTGCCGTGGCAGCAGGTCGAGCCAGCTCTGCATCATGCCCGCCGCCACTGCCGAAAGGATGCCCGACACGCCAAGACGCTCGGCCAGCACATAGGCAGCAAATGGCAACAGCAGCATGAACACCACATGCGTGGCTGGGTCGTCCCAGCCGCGAGCGATCATCCAGGCGCGCAGGCGGCCGACCAGCCAGCTCAAGCCCACACCCACCGCCAGACCGCCAAGCGCGACCAGGACAAAACTGAAGCTTGCATCGGTCAGCGAAAACACCCCGGTAATCGCCGCTGCCAAGGCAAACTTGAAGGTCACCAGGCCCGACGCATCGTTCATCAGGGCTTCGCCCTGCAGCATGTGCATCAGCGGCGTGGGCAGGCGGTCCTGGGCAATGGCCGAAACCGCCACGGCGTCGGTTGGCGAAAGTACCGCTGCCAGGGCGAAGGCCACTGGCAACGGGATGCTCGGCAGCAGCCAGTGAATGAAGTATCCAGCCCCAACCACGGTGAAAAGGACCAGCCCGACGGCCAGCGCCACCACGGGCCCGCGAATGCGCCACAGCTCCCGCTTGGGGATGCGCCAGCCGTCGGCAAACAGCAGCGGCGGCAAGAACAGGAACAGGAACAGTTCGGGGTCAAGGGCCACATGCAGGCCCAGTGTCGGCAAGGCCAGCAAGGCACCGGCGGCGATCTGCACCAGCGGCAAGGGCAGCGGAATCATGCGGCCGACCAGCTTCGACAGGCTGACCAGCGTCAGCAGGATGAGGACGGTGTAGGCGGACTGCATCCGGGAGAGCTTCCTTTGTGAACCAGAAACGATAGCAGGGCGAAACATCGCCATTGAAACAATATGTTAGCGGCGACCGACGGTTTGGGGCCGCTGCACGATAGTCGCAGGTGGCAGGTGAATATGTAACATGATGATACTTCTTCGTCTGTGAGATCGAGCGCCGCACGGCCGGCACCCAATCGCCGACCCACTGCAAGACTCAAGGCGAGCACACCCGTGGCGCTCACAGTTTGGTTCCCGCATAATCCCGCGACTGACATCGAAAAACGGAGAGATTGGGGCAACCTGCACCCCCAATGTACACAATGACCTACACGCTCTACGGCATAAAAGCCTGTGACACCATGAAAAAGGCGCGTACCTGGCTCGAAGACAAGGCCATCGCCTACGAATTCCACGATTACAAGACCCAAGGCATCGACCGTGACAGCCTGAACCGCTGGTGCGACGAACACGGCTGGGAAGTCATCCTCAACCGTGCCGGCACCACATTCCGCAAGCTGGACGACGCCAGCAAGGCAGACCTCGACCAGGCCAAGGCCGTCGAGCTGATGCTGGCCCAGCCGTCGATGATCAAACGCCCGGTGCTGGACCTTGGCGCGCGTACCCTGGTCGGCTTCAAGCCCGACCTGTACGCCGCTGCCCTGGCCTGAGCCCCTACCCTATTTCGCACGAGGTAATCACATGTCCAATACCCTGTTCAGCCTGGCCTTCGGTGTCGGCTCCCAGAACCGCCAGGGCGCCTGGCTGGAAGTGTTCTACGCACAACCTTTGCTTAACCCGAGCGCCGAACTGGTTGCTGCGGTAGCCCCTGTTCTCGGTTACGAAGGTGGCAACCAGGCCATCGCCTTCAGCAACGGCCAGGCCGCCCAACTGGCCGAAGCCCTGAAAGGCGTTGATGCTGCCCAGGCCGCCCTGCTGACCCGCCTGGCCGAGAGCCACAAGCCGCTGGTCGCCACCCTGCTGGCCGAAGACGCTGCCCTGACCTCCACCCCAGAGGCCTACCTCAAGCTGCACCTGCTGTCGCACCGCCTGGTCAAGCCACACGGCGTCAGCCTGGCCGGTATCTTCCCGCTGCTGCCGAACGTGGCCTGGACCAACCAGGGCGCGGTCGATCTGGCCGAACTGGCCGAGCTGCAACTGGAAGCGCGCCTGAAGGGCGAGCTGCTGGAAGTGTTCTCGGTGGACAAGTTCCCGAAAATGACCGACTACGTGGTCCCGGCCGGCGTGCGTATCGCCGACACCGCCCGTGTGCGCCTGGGCGCCTACATCGGCGAAGGCACCACCATCATGCACGAAGGCTTCGTCAACTTTAACGCGGGCACCGAAGGCCCAGGCATGATCGAAGGCCGCGTGTCCGCTGGCGTATTCGTCGGCAAAGGTTCGGACCTGGGCGGCGGTTGCTCGACCATGGGCACCCTGTCCGGTGGCGGTAACATCGTCATCAAGGTCGGCGAAGGCTGCCTGATCGGCGCCAACGCCGGTATCGGCATTCCGCTGGGCGACCGCAACACCGTCGAAGCCGGCCTGTACATCACCGCCGGCACCAAGGTGAACCTGCTGGACGAGAACAACGAGTTGGTGAAAGTGGTCAAGGCCCGCGACCTGGCTGGCCAGACCGACCTGCTGTTCCGCCGCAACTCGCTGAACGGCGCCGTAGAGTGCAAGACTCACAAGTCGGCCATCGAGCTGAACGAAGCACTGCACGCCCACAACTGAGAACCTTGTCGGGTTTGAAGTGTTAAGATCGGGTCTGGCGCCAACGCGCCAGACCCGATTTTCATTCCAGGCCCCGCGAACATGTTCCAGCCCTCCCCCTGGCGTGCCGACTTTCCCGCCATCGCCGCCCTGCAACGGCAGCACCAGACCTACCTGGACAGCGCCGCCACCAGCCAGAAGCCGCAAGCCCTGCTCGATGCCCTCAGCCATTACTACGGCCATGGCGCAGCCAACGTGCACCGTGCCCAGCACTTGCCCGGTGCGCTGGCGACCCAGGCCTTCGAAACCAGCCGCGACAAGGTCGCCGCCTGGCTCAATGCCGCAGACTCACGGCAAGTGGTGTTCACCCACGGCGCCACCTCGGCACTGAACCTGCTGGCATACGGCCTGGAACACCGCCTCGAAGCCGGGGACGAAATTGCCGTCAGTGCCCTGGAGCACCATGCCAACCTGCTGCCCTGGCAACAGCTGGCGCACCGGCGCAACCTGCGCCTGGTGGTACTGCCGCTGGACGCTCATGGTTGCATCGACCTGAACCAGGCACTGCAACTGATCGGCCCGCACACCCGCGTGCTGGCCGTCAGCCAGCTGTCCAACGTACTGGGTACCTGGCAACCGCTACCGGCGCTGTTGGCCCATGCCCGCGCCCAAGGCGCGCTGACCGTGGTCGATGGTGCCCAGGGCGTGGTGCACGGCCGCCATGACGTGCAGCAACTGGGGTGCGACTTCTATGTGTTTTCCAGCCACAAGCTGTACGGCCCGGACGGCGTCGGCGTGCTTTATGGCCACAGCCAAGCGCTGGGGCTGCTGCGCCACTGGCAGTTCGGTGGCGAGATGGTGCAACTTGCCGAGTACCACAGCGCCAGCTTCCGCCCGGCACCGCTGGGGTTCGAGGCAGGTACGCCGCCCATAGCCGGGGTGATCGGCCTTGGCGCAACCCTGGGCTACCTGGCCAGCCTCGATGCCCAAGCGGTCGCGGCCCACGAAACCAGCCTGCACCAGCACCTGCTGCGCGGCCTGGCTGACCGCGAAGGCGTGCGCATACTCGGTACGCCACAGGCGGCCCTGGCCAGCTTCGTCATCGAGGGCGTGCACAATGCCGATATTGCCCACTTGCTCACCGAGCAAGGCATTGCCGTGCGCGCCGGTCACCACTGTGCCATGCCGCTGCTGAAAGGCTTGGGCCTGGAAGGCGCAATTCGGGTGTCGCTGGGCTTGTACAACGACAGTGATGACTTGCAGCGCTTCTTCGCGGCGCTGGATCAGGGCCTGGAGCTGCTGCGATGAACATGCCGGAGCAGGCACGCCAGGCGCTGGACGCTTTTGAACAGGGCAAGGGCTGGGAGCAGCGCGCGCGGCTGCTGATGCAATGGGGCGAGCGACTGGAACCGCTGGCCGAGACTGAAAAGACCGAAGCCAACCGGGTGCATGGCTGCGAAAGCCTGGTCTGGCTGGTGGCCGAGCAGGTCGACGGCTTGTGGCGGTTCAAGGCCAGTAGCGATGCACGCCTGTTGCGCGGGCTGCTGGCGTTGATGCTGGTGCGGGTGCAGGGGTTGGCCAGTGACGAGTTGGCCATGCTCGATCTGCGCGCGTGGTTTACACAGCTGGGGCTTGAGCGCCAACTGTCGCCGTCGCGCAGCAATGGGCTGCATGCGGTGCTGCAGCGGATGGCGGAGTTGGCGTCCAACCGCTAAATCCAGGGCAACGCTGCTCCCTGTAGGAGCGGCCTTGTGTCGCGATGGGGCGCGCAGCGGCCCCCACATTTTCAGCTTCGCCGCCAAAATTGCTGGGGCCGCTTTGCGGCCCTTTCGCGACACAAGGCCGCTCCTACAAAGACCGAGTAGGCATGAGAATGGTTACTCAGGTTTGATACGCTCCGAAGGGCGCCGCGCACCGGCCACCAGCTTCTCGATCGCCTTGCTGGCTGCCACCATGCCAAAGGTCGCGGTCACCATCATCACCGCGCCAAAGCCACCCGCGCAGTCCAGCCTTACGCCCTCACCCACGAAGCTTTTCTGCAGGCAAACGCTGCCATCGCCCTTGGGGTAACGCAGCTGTTCGCTGGAGAACACGCACGGTACGCCATAGTTGCGGCTGACATTACGCGAGAAGTTGTAGTCGCGGCGCAGGGTTGAGCGCACCCGCGAAGCGAGCGGGTCGTTGAAGGTCTTGTTCAGGTCGGCGATCTGGATCTGCGTCGGGTCGATTTGCCCACCCGCACCACCGGTGGTGACAATCGCGATCTTGCGCCGCCGGCACCAGGCGATCAGCGCCGCCTTGGCCATCACGCTGTCGATGCAGTCGATCACACAATCCAGCTGCTCATGGATGTACTCGACCATGGTCTCGCGGGTGACGAAGTCAGCCACCGCATGCACCTTGCACGCCGGGTTGATCGCTCGCAGGCGTTCGGCCATGACCTCGACCTTGGGCCGCCCCACCTGGCCTTCCAGGGCATGGGCCTGGCGGTTGGTGTTGCTGACGCAGACATCGTCCAGGTCGAACAGGGTGATTTCGCCCACGCCACTGCGGGCCAACGCTTCGGCCACCCAGGAGCCCACTCCGCCAATACCGACCACCGCCACATGGGCCTGGCCCAGGCGTTGCAGCCCCTGGTCGCCGTACAGCCGGGCAACGCCGGCGAAGCGTGGATCTTCTGTGCTCATGTTCATACCCCAAAAAACCGGCGCGCATTATATGCCAGCGGGCCCATCGCCTGCATCGTTAGGAAAGAGACTACCAACCCTGCTTTAATGTCCTATCACTTCGACACAAATGGACGACAATGTCTTCACGTAAATTCGGCCTGAACCTGGTTGTGGTGCTGGCCATCGCCGCGCTGTTCACCGGGTTCTGGGCACTGATCAACCGCCCGGTTTCCGCCCCCGCCTGGCCAGAGCAGATCTCTGGCTTTTCGTATTCGCCATTCCGCCTGGGTGAAAGCCCGCAGAAGGGCCAGTACCCTACTGACGACGAGATGCGCCAGGACCTGGAGCAGTTGAGCAAACTGACCGACAGCATCCGTATCTACACCGTGGAAGGCACCCAGGCCGACATCCCGCGCCTGGCCGAGGAGTTCGGCCTGCGGGTGACGCTGGGTATCTGGATCAGCCCGGACCTGGAACGCAACGAACGCGAAATCGCCACCGCCATCGAGCTGGCCAACACCTCGCGCAGTGTGGTGCGGGTAGTGGTCGGTAACGAGGCGCTGTTCCGCGAAGAAGTCACCCCGGAAAACCTGATCAAATACCTGGATCGGGTACGTGCGGCCGTAAAAGTGCCGGTGACCACCAGTGAGCAGTGGCACATCTGGAAGGAACACCCGGAACTGGCCAAGCACGTCGACCTGATTGCCGCGCACATCCTGCCCTATTGGGAGTTCGTGCCGATGAAGGACTCGGTCGAGTTCGTCCTCGACCGCGCCCGTGAGCTGAAGCACCAGTTCCCGCGCAAACCCCTGCTGCTGTCGGAAGTCGGCTGGCCAAGCAACGGCCGCATGCGCGGGGGTGCCGATGCCACCCAGGCCGACCAGGCCATCTACCTGCGCACCCTGGTCAACACCCTCAACCGCCGTGGCTACAACTACTTTGTCATCGAAGCCTACGACCAGCCGTGGAAAGCCAGCGACGAAGGCTCGGTAGGCGCCTACTGGGGCGTGTACAACGCCGAGCGCCAGCAGAAGTTCAACTTCGACGGCCCGGTGGTGGCGATCCCGCAGTGGCGTGCTCTGGCGGTGGCCTCGGTGGTGCTGGCGATGATCGCCCTGATGGTGCTGTTCATCGACGGCTCGGCCCTGCGCCAGCGTGGCCGGACCTTCCTCACGTTCATCACCTTCCTGTGCGGGTCGGTGCTGGTGTGGATCGCCTACGACTACAGCCAGCAGTACAGCACCTGGTTCAGCCTGACCGTGGGCGTGCTGCTGGCCCTCGGCGCGCTGGGCGTGTTCATCGTGCTGCTCACCGAAGCCCACGAACTGGCCGAGGCCGTCTGGATACACAAGCGCCGCCGCGAGTTCCTGCCGGTGCAGGCCGACAGTGCCTACCGGCCCAAGGTGTCGGTGCATGTGCCGTGCTACAACGAACCGCCAGAAATGGTGAAACAAACCCTCGACGCCCTGGCTGCCCTGGACTACCCCGATTACGAAGTGCTGGTGATCGACAACAACACCAAGGACCCAGCCGTGTGGGAGCCGCTCAAGGCCCACTGCGAGAAGCTCGGCGAGCGCTTCAAGTTCTTCCACGTCGCGCCCCTGGCCGGTTTCAAGGGTGGCGCGCTGAACTACTTGATCCCGCACACGGCCAAAGACGCCGAAGTGATCGCGGTCATCGACTCGGACTACTGCGTCGACCGCAACTGGCTCAAGCACATGGTGCCGCACTTCGCCGACCCGAAAATTGCCGTGGTGCAGTCGCCGCAGGACTACCGCGACCAGCACGAAAGCGCCTTCAAGAAGTTGTGCTACAGCGAATACAAGGGCTTCTTCCACATTGGCATGGTCACCCGCAACGACCGTGATGCGATCATCCAGCACGGCACCATGACCATGACCCGGCGCAGCGTGCTGCAAGAGCTGGGCTGGGCCGAGTGGTGCATCTGCGAGGACGCCGAACTGGGCCTGCGGGTATTCGAGAAGGGCCTGTCGGCCGCCTATGCCCACAACAGCTACGGCAAAGGCCTGATGCCCGACACCTTCATCGACTTCAAGAAGCAGCGCTTCCGCTGGGCCTACGGCGCCATCCAGATCATCAAGCACCACGCCGGCGCCCTGCTGCGCGGCAAGGGCAGTGAGCTGACCCGTGGCCAACGCTATCACTTCCTGGCCGGCTGGCTGCCATGGATCGCCGATGGCATGAACATCTTCTTCACCGTCGGTGCGTTGCTGTGGTCGGCGGCGATGATCATCGTGCCGCACCGGGTCGACCCGCCACTGATGATCTTCGCCATCCCGCCACTGGCGCTGTTCTTCTTCAAGGTCGGCAAAATCATCTTCCTCTACCGCCGTGCTGTGGGGGTGAACCTGAAGGATGCCTTTGCGGCGGCGCTGGCGGGGCTGGCGCTGTCACATACCATCGCCAAGGCGGTGCTGTACGGGTTCTTCACCAGCAGCATGCCGTTCTTCCGCACGCCAAAGAATGCCGACAGCCACGGGTTGCTGGTGGCGATTTCCGAAGCGCGTGAAGAGCTGTTCATCATGTTGCTGCTGTGGGGGGCGGCGCTGGGCATCTACCTGGTGCAGGGGCTGCCGAGTTCGGACATGCGCTTCTGGGTGGCGATGCTGCTGGTACAGTCGTTGCCTTATCTGGCGGCGCTGGTGATGGCGTTCCTGTCATCGCTGCCCAAGCCTGCACCCCAGGTACATCCCGCGCACACTTGACCTGGACTGCCGGCCACCTGCAGCTCATCCTCACAGATAGATGAGCTCCAGCGTGGCCGCCCCATCGATGAGCGTCTCGTCACGCAGGTCGAGCTGGCGCATAGGCGCAACATACAGCTCGACCATCAGCATAGCGTCGAGCTGCCTGATCAAGGTAGGCCCGGCAGCAGTGCGTTCGCTGGCCGCGAACCCGTGCAGGCGATTGTCGGTGTGAAGGAACGCTGTTCGTGGGGTTGGCTCCCAGCCAGCACCACCTTGAGAGGAATACAGGGGTTGCAATGCAAGCCCATCGCCTACCACCGCACCGTCGAACCGCAACGACCACGCCAGGCTGTCGCTGGCCTTTTTACCCGCGCCAAACAAGACAGAACGTGCAAGGCCTTGCACATGGGCGAACGTTCCTGACTGGCGGTTGTCAATCGCGCGAAGGGCAAACCGAGTGGGGCTGTCACAAGTCACCGCGGCGGACAAAGACCGTCGCAAGGTACTGGTTTTACTGGCAGACAACTCCCCGGTCGCGATCACGCCAAAATCCACGAGGCCGTCATTGCCCAGATGCAATTTACACGCTGCGGGTACAACATTGGCTTGCAGTGCCAGGCTCACGGCAGCATCGTCGACAGCCATCATGCCACTTGCCTGCAGCCCGGCCGTGCTCGACAGATCCGACGTTGCGTCGAGCCATGCATCAACGGTCAGGCGAGCCGTGAAGGTTGTGCCTTGAAGGGGTACATTGGCCTCTAGTGGCGCGAGCTGCATTGCTGGCAACCAGTGAACCTTGTCGCCCTTCATCTGCCAGGGGCTGCGCGCGCTTGCTGCTCCCAAGGCCACCGGACGGCCATCGAGCCGCGCATCAGAAAGCAGCAGTGAATACTGCCCTCGCTCAGCAAAACCGAAAACATCGCCATTGATGCCATCAGCCAGATAGCTGAGGACCATATCGGTATCTCTGGAACACTGGACTGTCATCTGCAGGTGCCGCTCTCCCAGTAGGTAGCGATTGCCTTGTTTCTGCAACTGGGTCTTGTTGACCTTGCCGTAATCGATCTGGGGCTGGCCGAGCGTAATCTGACAACCCTGTGCGGCCGCAGCACAGCTCATGCCCATCAACAGCAAGGCCAGGCACAGCTGTCTGCACACGCATTCAGATCGCATGGCAGCGTGCGGTGGTCGTTTCATAATATTGCTCCGGGTCCGGGCTGTCGCTGAGGGTGAATTCAAGGGCACAACCAGAGCCGTCTGGCGAGGTCACGTGGTAGCGCTCTTCCTCTTGGAAGTCATGCAGGAATATCAAGCCTCCGGCCTGCACCATGGTCACGAAGCTTCCGTTGGCATCCACTACCATGGAACTGTCCGCCAAGGGCGGCCCGTCGCCCTGCAAAGTCTGCAACAGCACGCGCCTGGTCCGCTCGACGATGAAACTCAATTGGGAAACCGCGCCTCGACCTGCCCGTACGATGCCAAGGCTGTTGGCCAGATCGACACTGCGCGGCAGGCTTCGGCGCTGCACCTGCACTCGATTGTCTGCGTAGGGGGTAATCCGTGAGGCAATGGCTCGGCCTTGGCGATCGGTCCATACGGGGCCGCTGGGCGTATCGACCTTCACCCCGTGAAGATCACCCACTTCGATGAGCGCGAAAGTATCCTGAATGGAATAAGGTGCTAGCGTGATGCCCTGTGCATGCCCAAGGGCCCCACCGCGCAGGTTGGCTGCCAGGGTTCGTGCAGAATCGCCAGTCTTTGAGTAATCCAGCTGCACCTGGCTGAAGGGGGCCAGCCAGGAAACCCCCACACTGGGTAGCAGCGCCGGATCATGGCTATCGTGACTGCCACTCAGGCGATAACCTAACGTATCGCTGACCTGTTCTCGCAGGTTGAATGAAGAGCGGTAGTGGTCACCTGAAGCTCGGGTCGAGGCACCAAGACGACGATTGGTGCCCAATGGCACGCTAGCGCTCATGTAAAGAAGACGCCCTCGATCATCTGCTCCTCTGAGGCTCCATTCCACACCAGCATTCAATGACACCTGCCCCAACGTCGCTCCCCAGCGCAGGTTTGCCTGGCTGCTGGTCTGGCCATTACGCGTGCGCGATTGGCCGCCCCCGACACTGAAGTTGCCCAGCCCAGTGCCCTGCCATGACAGGCCGACGCTGAAAAAATCGCGCAAGCCCTCCAAGCGACCTGACGGCTCAAGCGCCTGCTGGAGGTCCTGATAACTTTGGCTCTGCAGCCCATAGGTCAAGCCCGCTCCCCATCCGCCGGCAAACTGCTGGTTCAGGGTCATCTGGCTTTGCATCCCCCTCTCCTGATGCAACGGCTGCGAGTAGCCCAGCGACCATTGCATCTGAGCCTGCGTCCACGGCTGAGCACCGAGCGCGAACCCGGTAGCCTGATAGCTGTCGGTCGCAATTAGCCCTCCCCCCACTTCCAAGCCATCAAGCACACTCCCGCTCCACCCGGCGCTAAGCACCCAAGGTGACGCGGCGCGACTGTGGCGAAGTTGACCAATGCCGAACTGGTATCCTCCTGACAACCCCGCCGCCATCGGCGAGGCAGGCAAGGTCAGGCGACGCTCCTCACCGTCCGCTTCATGGATAACCATTTCCAGTTCAGCAAAGGCATCGACTGGCGCAGGGCTATCAATGGAAAACGGGCCTGGCGGCACGACGGTGGCATACACCAGGCGGTTGCGCTGGTAGATCTCCACCCTCGCTTGGGACTTGGCGATGCCTTGAACCACGCGACGTTGTTGTAGATGGCCCAACGCCTGCTCGGAAAACAGCTGAAAACCGTCAACCGAAACGCCGCTCAGCACGGGGTTACCCATCTGGATCTGACCGACCTGCAGGACAGTCGCCTGATCGGCGAACGTTCGCTGGGCGTAGGCTTCCAGTGCGTTGAGCCGACTTGCCTGTTGCCCCAGACTGGCAATCTGACGGCTGCGCACGATCCAGTCCCCCAGGTTCAAACCCGGCTCGGTAAGGGCAGTCCAGGATCTGCTGCTGCCGTCCTTGAAACGCGTATCGAGCATCGACACGTCGTAGTTGAACATTGCAGCGAACCCACCTGAGTCATAAGCCGAAAGGTCATCACCTGCGGCGGCCGGGCGCAGGGCTTGCGCAGGCACCACCATGGTCACACTGGCGGACTGAGGGTCTGCCTGTATCTGACTCTGTGGGTAGCTTGACAGCAAGTCGATGCAGGAGCCCTGGCTTTCGCTCGCCGCAGCCGTCGGCAACCGAATCCCACCCGCCTCGAGCAGGCCAGTGTCAATGCACAAGCTGCCGTCGTTCAGAAAGCGTGCCTGTACCGTTCCTGATCGTGAGCCGTTTATAGTCAGGCTCACGATGTGATTGCCTGGGGTGAAGCGCGGCATGTCACGAAAGTAGGCCGCAAGCTCCTCACTCAAACCCCGTTGACGCAGGAGTTCGAGATCGAATGTCAGGCCATCGCTGGCTCTGCACTCAAGAAATAGAAAGGCCCAAGGGAGCGCCATCAGACATTGCCAGTTCGCTGTTCGGCTGCTCTTGGCCCGCCCATTCAATTGCCGCCCCTGAGTAACGGCGCTTCAAATTCATCGACGGCAAAGCCGTACACTGTGGCCGGGAACAGCCTGACACTTTGCGGGGCCTGTGGGGCTGGCGATTCCAGGCGAACCTCAAGCGACTCGCCAGGCAAAATGTAGGCGCGTGGCAAGTAGCCTTGCGCATTCGCAGGCATCAACCTCACTTCCTGCGCCAGCCTAACCACATAGGGCGTCGGGTTATCAACCTGTAAACCTTGCGTGCCGTAGCGCCACTGCAAGCCCTCCCAGGGCGAGCGGTTGGGGGCCAGGCCCTTGGGGTGAATGATGACCGGCAGGTTCTGCCTTACACTGACCCCCACCCTGGCAATACGCTTACCGGCCACTTCCTGCTGTGGCACGCCTTCGAATACAACCCGCTTCAACCGCTGGGTGAGCAGAGGCGCGGTAGCGCGCAGCATGAACCTCACCTGCTGCTGCTCGCCGGCCTCGACGCGCCAGGCGGGCTGGGTGAGAAACAGCAGGGGCTCCTCATCCTCCGGCAGGTTCTGCAGGGTTACCAGTAACAGCGCTGGGGCTGGATCATCATTTCGCACCGTGATCGTTGCCTCGCCTTCGGCTTCATTGACGATCACCACGGAAGTTTCCGGGACCATGCCGGCGGCCTGGGCGCCGCTGATCGACAGCAGCATGCAGCCAGCACTCAACAGCAATTGCTTCAATTTGCTCATGCTCGACTCGATACAAGACAGGCTCGCTGCCCGAAAGGCAGCGAGCGAGGGAAGGGACCGAGCCCGCGCTTGCCATCGTAGCGACAAGCGCGCGCTCGGTGCGCCCTTAGAGGTAGGACACCTCGATGGTCGAAGCACCATCGATGGTGATGTCGTCGGTGACCGTCAGGTTCTTGAGCGCGGAGATGCTCATGTCGACCTGCAGGTCAGCGGTCAACTGCTTGATGGCAGTAGGTATCTGCGCGTCTACCGCAAAGCCGTGAAAGTGGCCCTCCTTACCGTTGTACAGGCTGAAATTAATTGAGTTGCTGTCCGGCGCCCAGGATTTGCCGCTGTCGGCCGTAATCAGACGAGTCACTGAACTGTTCCCGTCGACGACAACAGAGCTTCCAATCCCTTGCAGGAAATAAGACCCAATACGCTGATCGAGATCATTGGTACCCAGGCCGAACGTAACGTTGGAAGGCAACATATTGCTGTCTGCCCGACCATCAACGCCCCGCAAGGCGAACCGAGTTGGCGCACCACAGTTCACGGCAAGCTGCTGGGGCTGCGATTTGAACCGGGTCACGTAATCCTCTCTGAGCTCGGCAGCCGTGATGACACCAAAGTCGAACGTTCCGCCTCCGCTGAGCGACGGCGTGCATGCACTTGGCTTGATCACTCCGCTGACGATGACATCTGTCGTATTGGCGAACACGGCTGTACTGCATCCCAGTGCCATACCCATGGCAATCCACTGCTTGATATTCATAGCGCTCTTCTACCTTTCGATACGAGTTGGTTGACCCTCTAGGGGCCGATGCAACCTACCCCCACCCGCACTGCGTATTCAGCGTGAAATACCTCCCCTCAAGGCAAGCGTTCTGTTGCAATCAATCGACACCACACGCTTCACACATAGGTTTTGCTTTAAACTACCGCTCCTTGCCTGCCTTGCCCTGCTTTCGGAGATTTACCATGACGGCGCCTGCCGAGCTCTCGCCTACCCTTCTACTGGCCTGCGACCTGATCCGCCGTCCCTCGGTCACCCCCGTCGACGCCGACTGCCAGGCGCAGATGATGAGCCGCCTGGGCGCCGTGGGCTTCGAGCTGGAACCAATGCGCATTGAAGACGTCGACAACTTCTGGGCCACCCACGGCAGCCAGGACGGCCCGGTTCTGTGTTTCGCCGGCCACACCGACGTAGTGCCCACCGGCCCGGTGCAGCAATGGCAGCATGAACCGTTCGAAGCACTGATCGACGCCGACGGCATGCTCTGCGGCCGCGGCGCCGCCGACATGAAGGGCAGCCTGGCATCCATGGTGATCGCCAGCGAGCGCTTCGTGCAGGACTACCCCAACCACCGCGGCAAAGTCGCGTTCCTGATCACCAGCGACGAAGAAGGCCCGGCCCACCACGGCACCAAGGCAGTGGTCGAGCGCCTGAAAGCGCGTAACGAGCGCCTGGACTGGTGCATTGTCGGCGAACCGTCCAGCACTACCCTGCTGGGTGATGTGGTGAAAAACGGCCGCCGTGGCTCGCTGGGCGCCAAACTGACCGTGCGCGGCAAGCAGGGCCATGTGGCTTACCCGCACCTGGCACGCAACCCGATCCACCTCGCCGCCTCGGCGCTGGCAGAACTGGCCGCCGAGCACTGGGATGAAGGCAACGCATTCTTCCCACCCACCAGCTTCCAGATCTCCAACCTCAATTCCGGTACCGGCGCTACCAACGTGGTCCCGGGCGAGCTGACCGCGCTGTTCAACTTCCGCTTCTCCACCGAGTCCACCGTCGAAGGCCTGCAGGCGCGGGTGTCGGCGATTCTCGACAAGCATGAACTGGACTGGTCGATCGACTGGGCACTGTCGGGCCTGCCATTCCTCACCGAACCGGGCGAACTGCTCGACGCGGTAGCGTCCAGCATCAAGGGCGTCACCGGGCGCGACACTCAGCCGTCCACCAGCGGTGGCACTTCCGATGGTCGCTTCATCGCCACCATGGGTACCCAGGTGGTCGAACTGGGCCCGGTCAATGCCACCATTCACCAGGTGGACGAGCGGATCCTGGCCAGCGACCTCGACCTGCTGACCGAGATCTACTACCAGACCCTGGTCCGGTTGCTCGCCTGATGCTCGCCTGCCCTCTTTGCCAGGCGCCCCTGGCGCAAGTCGACAACGGTGTGGCGTGCCCGGCAGGCCACCGCTTCGACCGCGCCCGCCAGGGTTACCTGAACCTGCTGCCGGTGCAGCACAAGAACAGCCGCGACCCAGGTGACAACCAGGCTATGGTCGAGGCCCGCCGCGACTTCCTCGACGGTGGCCACTACGCGCCGGTCGCCCGTCGCCTGGCCGAGCTGGCTGCCGAGCGTCAACCTGGCGCCTGGCTGGACATTGGCTGCGGCGAGGGTTACTACACCGCGCAGCTCGCCCAGGCCCTGCCGGCCGCCGACGGTTATGCACTGGACATTTCCCGCGAAGCGGTCAAGCGTGCCTGCCGCCGTGCACCGGAAGTCACCTGGATGGTCGCCAGCATGGCCCGTGTGCCGCTGGCCGACGCCAGCTGCCAGTACATCGCCAGTGTGTTCAGCCCGCTGGACTGGGCCGAGGCCAAGCGCCTGCTCAGCCCTGGCGGTGGGCTGATGCGGGTCGGACCGACCAGCGGCCACCTGATGGAACTGCGCGAAGTGCTCTACGATGAAGTGCGCCCTTACGCCGACGACAAACACCTGGCCTTGATCCCCGAAGGCATGGCCCATGCCCACAGCGAAACCCTCGAGTTCCGCCTGAGCCTGGCTGCGCCCAAGGCCCGCGCCGACCTGCTGGCCATGACCCCGCACGGCTGGCGCGCCAGCGCCGAAAAACGTGCCCGGGTGATCGACCAGCCCGAGCCGTTCGAAGTTACGGTTTCCATGCGTTATGACTATTTCGTGCGCCAAGACTGAGCACACCCGGAGCCCTTTATGCGCCAACCTGATATCGAGATCTACCTGAAGGACGCCGACGTCGACCACAAGCAGATTGCCGAGTGGCTCACCCAGGCAATCGGCCCGTGCAGCGAATGGCAGCAGAAAGGCCATACCTTCAAATGTCGGGCCGGTAACATTCCGGTCACCTGGTTACCCAAGGCTGTAGGGAAATGGAACAGCCTTTACTTGGAAAGCGACCAGACGCCGTGGGCTGATGACGTGGCCTGCGCCCACGCCGCATTCGCCGCACTCGGTGTGGAAGTACGCTGCGCGCCGGGTGGCTGGGTCGAGGAAGACGGGGAAGAAGATGCCGACCGCTGGGTCCGCATCAGTGCCGATGGTGAAGAGGAAATCACCTGGCGTACCAGCTGAAACAGGTTGCTTCAGGCTGCAAGTTACACGGTCAACTTGCAGCTTGAGGCCTACCGCAAAAGGCTCAGAGGCCCACTACGTCTTCGGCTTGCAGGCCTTTCTGGCCCTGCACGCAGGCGTATTCCACCCGCTGCCCTTCGACCAGGGTACGATGCCCCTCACCGCGGATCGCCCGATAGTGGACGAATACATCCGCACCACCTTCGCGCTGAATGAAGCCATAACCCTTGGCATCGTTGAACCACTTTACATTCCCAGTCTCACGAGACGACATCTGAACTACTCCGGTTTTTTATTGTGAAGATCGCCTTGCAGGCATGAGGCGACCTGCCCCGTGCCAACGCCGCTTGCTGAAATATCCTGCAAGTGGCAGGCCGAGTATATGACACAGAACAAAAAAAATTGATGACGGTCCCGCAGTTGGCCGATTTTTGCTGAACTTACGCCGATACGGCAGACTAAATAGCTGGATACTCACCTGAAAATCACACCCAGGGCACACACCCCATGACCCGTTCCCCCCTGCACCGCCTGATCTTCGGCGGCCTGCGTCGCCTGTTGTACCTGTGGGTGCGCTCCGAGACCATCAACCAGTCTTCCATGACCCTCAACCTCGACCGCAGCCGGCCAGTGTTCTATGCCCTGCCCTCGCCGTCGCTCACCGACCTGGCCGTGCTCGACCACGAATGCACCAAGGCGGGGCTGCCGCGCCCGGTGCTGCCGGTAGCCGTCGGCCCACTGCAAGAGCCGGCCGCGTTCTTCTACCTGACCCCCGACCCGGACTGGCTCGGGCGCCAGGACAAAAGTGGTGCCCCGCCTACACTTGAGCGCCTGGTGGCGGCGGTCAGCCAGCATGCCGAAGAAGATGCGCAGATCATTCCAGTCAGCGTGTTCTGGGGGCAGACCCCGGCCAGCGAATCCAGCCCATGGAAGCTGCTGTTCGCCGACAGCTGGGCGGTGACCGGGCGCCTGCGCCGGCTGCTGACCGTACTGATTCTGGGGCGCAAGACTCGGGTGCAGTTCTCCGCGCCGATCCACCTGCGTGAACTGGTGCAGCACAACAAAGGCCACGCGCGCACCGTGCGCATGGCCCAGCGCCTGATGCGCGTGCATTTTCGCAACCTCAAGACTGCCGTCATCGGCCCGGACATCTCGCACCGGCGCAACCTGGTCAAGGGGTTGGTTCACGCGCCACTGGTGCGCCAGGCCATCGCCGACGAGGCCCAGCGAGAAAACCTGCCGCTGGCCAAGGCCGAAGCCCAGGCACTGCGCTACGGCAACGAAATCGCCTCGGACTACACCTACACCGTCATACGCTTTCTCGAAGTGGTACTCAGCTGGTTCTGGAACAAGATCTACGACGGCATCAAGGTCAACCACATCGAACAGGTTCAGGGCATAGCGCCCGGCCACGAAGTGATCTACGTGCCGTGCCACCGCAGCCACATCGATTACCTGCTGCTGTCGTACCTGCTGTTCCGCAACGGCCTCACCCCACCGCACGTGGCTGCGGGCATCAACCTCAACATGCCAGTGGTGGGCAACCTGCTGCGCCGCGGTGGCGCGTTCTTCATGCGCCGCACCTTCAAGGGCAACCCGCTTTACACGGCGGTGTTCAACGAGTACCTGCACACCCTGTACACCAAGGGCTTCCCGGTCGAGTACTTCGTCGAAGGCGGCCGCTCGCGTACCGGGCGCATGCTGCAGCCGCGCACCGGGATGCTGGCCATTACCCTGCGCAGCTTCCTGCGTTCGTCACGTACGCCAATCGTGTTCGTGCCGGTGTACATCGGCTACGAGCGCGTGCTCGAAGGCCGCACCTACCTGGGCGAACTGCGCGGCGCCAGCAAGAAGAAAGAATCGGTGCTCGACATCTTCAAGGTGTTCGGTGCACTCAAGCAGCGCTTTGGCCAGGTCTACGTCAACTTCGGCGAACCGATCCGCCTGGCCGGTTTCCTCGACCAGCAGCAGCCCGGCTGGCGCGAACAGGATCACGGCCCGCAGTACCGCCCGGATTGGCTCAACGCCACCACCACCCGCCTGGGTGAAACCGTGGCCCGTCACCTCAACGAGGCGGCCGCCATCAACCCGGTCAACCTGGTGGCCCTGGCTTTGCTGTCCACCAGCCGCCTGGCCCTGGACGAGCGCGCCCTGACCCGCGTGCTCGACCTGTACCTGGCCCTGCTGCGCCAGGTGCCCTACTCGCCGCACACCACCTTGCCCGATGGCGACGGCCAGGCGCTGATCGAACACGTGCGCAGCATGAACCTGGTGGCTGAGCAGAAGGACGCCCTGGGCCGCATCCTCTTCCTGGATGAAGGCAATGCGGTACTGATGACCTATTACCGCAACAACGTGCTGCACATCTTCGCCCTGCCGGCGCTGCTGGCCAGCTTCTTCCTCAGCAGCTCGCGCATGAGCCGCGAACTGCTGGGCCAGTATGTGCACGCGCTTTACCCCTACCTGCAGGCCGAGCTGTTCCTGCGCTGGGCGCCGGAGCAGCTGGACGAGGTCATCGACCAATGGCTGGCCGCGCTGGTCGAGCAAGGCCTGCTGCGCCAGGAGAACGACGTGTACGTACGCCCGGCGCCAAGCTCGCGGCAGTTCGTGCTACTGACCCTGCTCGCCCGCACTATCACCCAGACCCTGCAGCGCTTCTACATGGCCACTTCGCTGCTGATCAACAGCGGGCAGAACAGCCTCAGCGCCGAAGCGCTGGAAGACCTGTGCGTGATGATGGCCCAGCGCCTGTCGATTTTGCATGGCTTGAACGCCCCGGAATTCTTCGACAAGACGCTGTTCCGCCACTTCATCCAGACCCTGCTGCAGCAAGGCGTGCTGCACACCGACACACAAGGCAAGCTGGGGTATCACGACAAGCTCGGCGAGCTGGCCGAGGGCGTGGCCAAGCGTGTGCTGTCGGCCGAATTGCGCCTGTCGATCCGCCAGGTGGCCCTGCACCGTGACGACGGGCTGGAATCTTCGACCATCTGAGGCTTTATCCGTCGGGAAAATCCGCTACAGTCCCTGGGGTTGGCCACAAGCCAACGCCAAGGACTTCGGAGATACCATGAAAAAGCTCTTTATGCTGTGTTGCGCATCCCTGCTCGCAGCCTGTTCCAGCCAAACCCCATCCAACCAGGCCAGCCTGGACGGTGAAGTCTTCTACCTGCAGCGTATCGCCCTGCCACCTGCCGCCACCCTGAGCGTGGAACTGCAGGACGTGTCGCTGATGGACGCACCCGCCGTAACCCTGGCCCGCCAGGCCGGCCCGGTCAAAGGCAACGTACCGTTGCCGTTCCACCTCACCTACGACCCGGCCCAGGTCAAACCTGGCCACCGCTACGCGGTAAGCGCGCGCATCGAGCTGGATGGCAAGCTGCTGTTCATCAATACCGAACACCATGGTGTCGCGCTCGACGGCAGTGACCCACAATCGGTACGTATCAAAGTCGACCCGATTCGCTGATACCCGTATTCATCCGTTTACAAGGAAAGCTTCATGATCCGCACTTCCCTGCGCTTCACTACCCTGTGCGCCGGCCTGCTGCTGTCGGCCAGCGCCCTGGCCTTGTCGCTGGGCGACCTGAGCCAGAAAGACGCCACTGGCGGCCTGAAAGATACCCTGACCCAAGGCGCACAGCTCGCCGTCAAGCAGTTGAGCACCCCAGGTGGCTTCAGCAACAACCCCGACGTGCGCATCGAATTGCCTGGCAACCTGGGCAAAGCGGCCAAGGCCATGAAGATGTTCGGCAAAGGTGAACAGGTCGATGCCCTTGAAGCCAGCATGAACAAGGCCGCCGAAGCCGCCGTGCCGCAGGCCCAGGCGATTTTGGTGGATGCCGTGAAGAACATGAGCGTGACCGATGCCAAGGGCATTCTCAGCGGTGGTGACGACTCGGCCACCCAGTACCTGAACAAGAGCAGCCGCGAGCAGATCCGCGCCAAGTTCCTGCCAATCGTCAAGCAGGCGACCGACAAGGTCGGCCTGGCCCAGCAGTACAACAACTTTGCCGGGCAGGCGGTGGCACTGGGCGTGGTCGACGCCAAGAGCGCCAGCATTGAGAACTACGTGACCGAAAAGGCGCTGGATGGCCTGTTCGAGATGATTGGCAAGCAGGAGCAGAGCATTCGCCAGAACCCAGCGCAGGCGGCTACCAGCCTGGCCAAGAAGGTCTTCGGCGCCCTGTGACGGCCCAGGGGGAGGGCTATGCCCTCCCCCGCGTCTTCAGCCCTTCTTCACCCTGAACCACGCCGCATACAATGCCGGCAGGAACAACAGCGTCAGCACCGTGGCCACGATCAAACCGCCCATGATCGCCACCGCCATCGGCCCGTAGAACACACTGCGCGACAACGGGATCATCGCCAGCACCGCCGCCAACGCGGTCAGCACGATTGGCCGGAAGCGCCGCACCGTGGCCTCGATGATCGCCTGCCAACGCTCCATCCCCGCCGCGATGTCCTGCTCGATCTGGTCCACCAGGATCACCGAGTTGCGCATGATCATCCCCGCCAGGGCAATGGTGCCGAGCATGGCGACAAAGCCGAACGGCTGGCGGAACACCAGCAGGAACAGGGTCACGCCAATCAGCCCCAGCGGCGCGGTGAGGAACACCATCACCGTGCGCGAGAAGCTGCGCAACTGGATCATCAGCAGGCTTAGCACCACCACCACGAACAACGGGATGCCGGCGTTCACCGACTTCTGCCCACGCTCAGCGTCTTCAACCGTGCCACCCACTTCCAGCAGGTAACCATCGGGCAGCTTGGCACGGATGTCCTGCAGGGTCGGCAGAATCTGTTTCACCAGTGTGGCCGGCTGCTCCTTGTCGTAGATATCGGCGCGCACGGTCACCGTCGGCAAGCGGTTGCGGTGCCAGATAATGCCTTCTTCAAAGCCGTACTGCAGGGTCGCTACCTGCGACAGGGCCACGCTCTGGCCGTTGTCGGTGGGCAGCGCCAGGCTGCCGAGGTTGCCCAGTTCGCTGCGTTCCTGCAGGGTGCCGCGCAGCAGGATCTCGATCAGCTCATTGTCCTCGCGGTACTGACTGACCGTGCTGCCGATCAGCGAACTCTGCAGGAAGCTCGCCAGGTGCGCGGTACTCACGCCCAGGGCGCGGGCACGGTCCTGGTCGATTTCAAGGAACACGGCCTTGCTCGGCTCCTCCCAATCCAGATGCACGTTCACCACATGCGGGTTCTCACGCACCTTGTCAGCCACTTCCCTGGCCAGGGCACGGGCCTTCTCGATGTGTTCGCCGGTGACCCGGAACTGCACTGGGTAGCCCACAGGTGGGCCGTTTTCCAGGCGCGTGACCCGGGCACGCAAGTCTGGGAACTGCTGGTCCACGGTGTCGATCAGCCAGCTGCGCAGGCGCTCGCGGTCTTCCATCGACTTGGCCAGCACCACGAACTGGGCAAAGCTGGCTGCCGGCAGTTGCTGGTCCAGCGGAAGGTAGAAGCGCGGTGAACCGGTGCCCACATAGGCCACATAATTGTCGATGCCGTCCTGCTGCTTGAGCAGCGCCTCCAACTGCTTGACCCGCTCTGCGGTATTGGCCAGCGAAGCGCCTTCGGCCAGCTTCAGGTCAACCATCAACTCCGGGCGCCCGGATGCCGGGAAAAACTGCTGGGGCACAAAGCGGAACAGCACGATGCTGCCGACAAAGGCGGCAACGGTCAGCAGAATCACCGTCTTGCGCCGCCGTACACACCACTCCACCACCCGCCGCACACGCTGGTAGAACGGCGTGGCGTAAGGGTCTGGCGCGTGGCCGTCCTTGCCGTGGCGCGCGGCATGCAGCTTGGCCAGGTCTGGCAGCAGGCGCTCGCCCAGGTACGGCACGAACACCACGGCCGCCACCCACGAGGCCAGCAACGCAATAGTGACCACCTGGAAGATCGACCGGGTGTATTCGCCGGTGCTGGAGGCCGCCGTGGCAATCGGCAGAAAACCTGCCGCCGTGATCAGGGTGCCGGTGAGCATCGGGAAGGCCGTGCTGGTCCAGGCATAACTGGCCGCTTTAAGGCGGTCGTAGCCCTGCTCCATCTTGATCGCCATCATCTCCACGGCAATGATCGCGTCGTCCACCAGCAGGCCCAGGGCCAGCACCAGCGCACCGAGGGAGATCTTGTGCAGGCCGATGCCAAAGTAATGCATGGCGGCAAAGGTCATGGCCAACACCAGCGGGATGGCCAGCGCCACCACCAGGCCGGTGCGCAGGCCCAGCGAGAAGAAACTCACCAGCAGCACGATGACCAGCGCCTCGGCCAACACCTGGACGAACTCCCCCACGCCGGCCTTCACCGCCGCCGGCTGGTCCGAGACCTTGCGCAGCTCCATACCGGCTGGCAGGTTGTGCGCCAGGCGTTCGAACTCACCTTCCAGGGCCTTGCCCAGTACCAGGATATCGCCGCCGTCTTTCATCGACACCGCCAGGCCAATGGCATCCTCGCCCATGAAGCGCATGCGCGGCGCGGGCGGGTCGTTGAAGCCACGGTGCACCTCGGCCACATCGCCGATGCGGAAGGTGCGGTCACCCACGCGAATAGGGAACTGGCGGATCTGCTCGACGCTGTCGAATCGCCCGCTCACGCGCAGCTGCAGGCGCTCGCTGGGTGTCTCGAAGAAGCCGGCGGTGCTCACCGCGTTCTGCTCTTGCAACGCCTTCTGCACGGCTTCCAGCGGCACGCCCAAGGTGGCCAGCTTGAGGTTGGACAGCTCGATCCAGACTTTCTCGTCCTGCAGGCCGATCAGCTCGACCTTGCCCACGTCCTTGACCCGTTGCAGCTGGATCTGGATACGGTCGGCGTAGTCCTTGAGCACCGCATAGTCGAAGCCCTCGCCAGTCAACGCATAGATATTGCCGAAGGTGGTGCCGAATTCATCGTTGAAGAACGGGCCCTGGATTTCCGGCGGCAAGGTGTGGCGGATGTCCGCGACCTTCTTGCGGATCTGGTACCACAGCTCGGGGATGTCCTTGGAATGCAACGAGTCGCGGGCCATGAAGGTGACCTGCGATTCGCCGGGGCGGGAGAACGAGACAATCTTCTCGTACTCGCCGGTTTCCATCAGCTTCTTCTCAATACGCTCGGTCACCTGGCGCGACACTTCTTCGGCGGTGGCGCCGGGCCACAGGGTGCGAATGACCATGGCCTTGAAGGTGAACGGCGGATCCTCGCTCTGGCCGAGCTTGGTGTAGGACATGGCGCCAATGGCCGCCAGCAAAATCATCAGGAACAGGACGATCTGGCGGTTGCGCAGCGCCCAGGCAGAAAGGTTGAAACCCATCGGGACTTACTCCTTGGCCGTCAGGTTCACTACACGGTTGCTGCGGTCCACAGGCCGTACCGCCTGGCCCTCGCGCAGTACATGGCCACCGGCGGCAACCACCCAGTCGCCGGGTGCAAGGCCCTCGAGCACCGGTACGCTGTCGCTGCCGTAGGCGCCCAAGCGCACCACTGCCCGCTCCAGGCGGCTGTCCTTGTTCACCCGCCACACGTAGGCCTGGCCGTTTTCCGCCGTCACAGCCGACAGCGGTACCGCCAGCGGGATCTGGCCTTCATGGGCAATGAATACCCGGGCGCTCTGGCCCAGCTCGGCCGGTGTGGCCGCCGTGGCAAAGGCGATACGCGCCGCGAAGGTGCGCGAGCGCGGGTCGGCAGCCGGTGACAGCTCGCGAATGCGCCCCTGGAAACGCTCCTGCGGGTGCGACCACAGCTCCACGCTTACCGGTTGGCCCACGGCAAAGCGGGCGAACTGCTGCTCCGGCAGGCCGATGGCCACTTCCCGCTCGCCATCGGCGGCGAGGGTGAACACGGTCTGCCCGGCGGCGACCACCTGGCCCACTTCAACCTGGCGCTTGGCAATCACCCCGGCCTGTGGTGCACGCAGCACGGCGTACTCGGCCTGGTTGCCGGCCACGTCGAACTCGGCCTTGGCCTGCTTCAAGCGGGCAAGGCCTGCACGGTAGAGGTTTTCGGCATTGTCGTACTGCGAGTGGCTGACCATCTGCCGCTCCAGCAGCTTCTGGTAGCGGTCGCGCTCGGCACGCACCAGCGACAGGTTGGCCTCGGCGGCCGCCATCTGGGCGCGGTTGGCTTCCAATTGCAAGCGCACGTCTTGCGGGTCCAGTTCGGCCAGCGGCTGGTCGGCCTTGACCCGCTGGCCCTCTTCGACCAAGCGCTTGCTGACCTTGCCGCCAATGCGGAAAGCCAGCTCCGGCTCGAAGCGCGCACGCACTTCACCGGGGTAACTGTCGGCAGCGGCTGCGGCCGGCTGCGGCTGCACCACCAGCGCCGGGCGGGGCGCGGCAGGTGGGGCGGCTTCCTGGCCGCACGCCGCCAGAAACAGCACGGCGGCGGCGGGCAAGGCGATGGACAAGGCATGGCGCAACATGATGAATCCTTTCGCGGTGGGCACTTCGAATATTTGTACTGGCGGGTATATTAAGTCAGCCGAGCGATGGCGTGAAGCCAGCGTTACAAAGAAATCCTGGCGCTTTTCCAACCGCTACCCGCTGTTGTTCGGCCCACAGCCAATCAACAACTTGCCCTGTCCCGCCACAGCCCGCAAACCGCGAAACACGCCGCAAACCCCGGCCCCCGTGCGTTTCAGCGCTCGGCACGACCTGTGCAATCACCGGGTACATACCCCTCCTTCATGTACCTGGAGTATTCCGATGACTGCCCTCGAACAACACCTGCCCGTCCCCGCCAACGGCACCGACTACGCCACGCTTGCCGCACGCTTCAGGCCCATCTTCACCCGCATTGCCGATAGCAGCGTGGAGCGCGAGCGCAACCGTACCTTGCCCCATGCACCTATCCAGTGGCTGAAGGAGGCCGGCTTTGGCGCCGTGCGCGTGCCGATCGAGCATGGCGGTGGCGGGGCATCCTTGCCGCAGTTGTTCCAGTTGCTGATCGAGCTGGCCGAAGCCGACTCCAACGTGCCCCAGGCCCTGCGCGGCCATTTCGCCTTCGTCGAAGACCGCCTCAATGCCCACGCCAGCGCACCGCAGGATGTCTGGTTCCAGCGTTTTGTCGCCGGTGATCTGGTGGGTTGTGCCTGGACCGAGATCGGCGCAGTGAAGATTGGCGATGTCATCACCCGCGTTTCGCGCCTGGGTGAGCAGTGGGTAGTCAACGGCACCAAGTACTACAGCACTGGCAGCCTGTTCTCCGACTGGATCGACCTGTTCGCCCGGCGCGAGGACACCGGCGCCGATGTAATCGCTGCCATCCGCACTCAGCAGCCCGGTATCCACCAGAACGATGATTGGGACGGCTTCGGCCAGCGCACCACCGGCAGCGGTACTTCGGTGTTTGAAAATGCCGTGGTCGAGGAAGAGAACATCATCGATTTCGCCACCCGTTTCAAATACCAGACCGCGTTCTACCAACTGGTGCTGCTGGCGGTGATCACCGGCTCCGGGCGTGCAGCCGTGCGCGACTTCGGCCAGGAAACCAGCAAGCGCACACGGGTATTCAGCCATGGCAACGGTGCTGCCGTCAGCCAGGACCCACAGGTGCTGCAAGTGATCGGCAAGGCCTCGGGCCAGGTGTATGCCGCCGAAGCTGCGACCCTGCGTGCCGCCGAGGCCATCCAGCAGGCCTACCTGGCACGCTTCGCCAATGATTCGGCCGCTGAGCAGCAGGCCAATGTGGTTGCCGAGCTGGAATCGGCCCAGGCGCAAGTGGCCACCATCGATCTGGTACTGCGCGCCACCAGCGACCTGTTCAATGCCTTGGGCGCTTCCACCACCAGCACCAGCCGCCAGCTCGACCGCCACTGGCGCAACGCCCGCACGGCGGCTTCGCACAACCCGGTGATCTACAAGGAGCGGATTATCGGCGATTGGCAGGTGAACGGTACCGAACCACCGTATGTATGGCAGATTGGTGGGGGTGCCAAGCAGTCCTGAGTCATCAACTGGGGCTGCTGCGCAGCCCCGGGTATTTCAGACAGGTTCGGCTTGACGGGCAAGGTCGCGGTAGCCAGCGGCCGGGTGGCTGGCCGGCAGCCGTGGGCCGTCGCCGAACAGTTTCTCGCGCAGGGTACCGGGGCGGTACTCGGTCTTGTAGGCGCCACGTTGCTGCAGCTCGGGCACCAGCAGCTCGACCACATCGCGGAAGGTTTCGTGGGCCAGGGCATAGGTCAGGTTGAAGCCATCGACATCGGTTTCTTCGACCCAGGCCTGCAGTTCATCCGCCACAGTTTGCGCACTGCCGACGATCAGCGGGCCAAAGCCGCCAATGCCGACCCAGTCGGCCAGTTCCTGCACCGTCCACTGCTTGTTCGGGTCGGCGGTGGAAAACGCCTCCACAGCCGATTGGATGGCATTGGTGTGGATATGCTCCAGCACCTGATCGGGCTGGTACTCGCTGAAGTCGATGCCAGTCCAGCCAGAGATCAGCGCCAGGGCGCCTTCGTAGCTGGCGTAGCTTTTCAACTCCTGCCATTTGGCTTGGGCCTTGGCGTCGGTTTCGTCGACTATCACCGTCTGCATGTTGAAGATCAGCACCTTGCGCGGATCGCGCCCTGCCTCGGCGGCCCGGCGACGAATGTCGGCCACGGTCTTTTTCAGGATGACCTTGGAGGGCGCGGCGACGAACACGCACTCGGCGTGGCCCGCGGCGAAGTTTTTACCACGGCTGGACGCCCCTGCCTGATACAGCACGGGAGTGCGTTGCGGGGACGGTTCGCACAGGTGTATGCCCGGAACCTGGAAGTGCTTGCCCTGATGACGGATCTCGTGGACTTTGCGCGGGTCGGTGAACAGGCCGGTCTCGCGGTCGCGCACCACCGCACCGTCCTCCCAGCTGCCCTCGAACAGCTTGTACAGCACCTCCAGGTACTCGTCGGCGTAGTCGTAGCGAGCATCATGGTCGCTCAGCGCCTTCTGTCCCAGGTTGCGTGCACCGCTGTCGAGGTAAGACGTGACGATGTTCCAGCCGATGCGGCCCTTGGTCAGGTGATCCAGGGTCGATAACCGACGGGCGAACGGGTACGGGTGCTCGAAGGTGAGCGAGGCGGTCAGGCCGAAACCAAGGTGCTCGGTCACCAGTGCCATCGGGGTGATCAGGGCCAAGGGGTCGTTCACCGGCACCTGGGCCGCCTGACGGATGGCCGCGTCGCCATTGCCGCCCAGCACATCGTAGATGCCGATCACGTCGGCGATAAACACACCGTCGAACTTGCCGCGTTCCAGCAGCTTGGCCAGGTCGGTCCAGTAGTCCAGGTCCTTGTATTGCCAAGCGCGGTCCTTGGGGTGGCGCCACAGGCCGGGCGACTGGTGGCCGACACAGTTCATCTCGAAGGCGTTCAAACGAATTTCACGTGGCATGGGGACTCCTGTTCAATAGGCTCGGCACCCTTGTCAGGCACCCTTGATGCTCTATCAACACGATTCATGCCAACAAAATAATACTTATAAATCAGTAGGTTATTTAAAAAATACAACAACCAGGTGCCTGAACGACGACATCACTGTCGATCAACTGTCGGCTGGCGGACAGCAGGCAATGTGACCGGGTTTTAGCCGGATCGCGCTTGACCCGTTAAGATGGTGATTCTTCAACCAGATGCAGACCACAATGTCCAACGACGCACCCATCGGCCCGGGCCGGCCCAAGGACCTGGCCAAGCGCGAGGCGATTCTCGAAGCGGCCAAGACGCTGTTCCTCAGCCTTGGCTACGCCAACACCAGCATGGATGCGGTCGCTGCGGCGGCAGGTGTTTCAAAACTTACCGTGTACAGCCACTTCACCGACAAGCAGACCCTGTTCTGCTCGGCGGTCATGGCCACCTGCCAGATCCAGCTGCCAGACCTGCTGTTCGAGTACCCCGAGGGGGCACCGGTGGACGAGGTGCTGCTGACCATTGCCCGTGGCTTCCAGGCGCTGATCAGCAGTGACGAGGCGGTCAAGCTCAGCCGCCTGATCATGGCCCAGGGCAGCCTGGACCCGAGTTTTGGCGAGTACTTCTACGAAGCCGGACCCAAGCGTGTGCTGGCCGGGATGGAAGCGCTGCTGCGCGGCGCACATGAACGCGGGCTGCTGCGCGTCGACAACCCGTTGCGAGCGGCGGAGCACTTTTTCTGCCTGGTCAAGGGTGCCCCGGATTACCGCTTGCTACTGGGGTGTGCAGGGCCGCTGGAAGGGGATGAAGCCGAGGCGCATGTGCGCGAGGTGGTAGGGGTGTTCTTGCGGGCATTCAAACCCTGAGGCAGCAGGCTGACTGTACTGAGCCTATCGCTGGCAAGCCGGCCCCCACAGGTAGAACGTAAAGCTGTCAGGCGATGCAATCACTGTAGGAGCGGCCTTGTGTCGCGAAAGGGCCGCAAAGCGGCCCCGGCAATTTTCGCGTGAGCGCCAAAATCCTGGGGCTGCGTTGCAGCCCTTTCGCGACACAAGGCCGCTCCTACAACGACCGCGCTTGCCGGTCAGATTTCAGGAATCAGGCTTTCAGCGCTTTCTTCGGGTAAATGTCATACCGGCTCGACTTGCCTTCCAGGCTATGACTGGGCTTCGGCCCGTCGATGATCGGTGCCTTGCGCGGCCGCTTCACCACCACCCGGTGGCTGGCCAGCGCCAAGGCTGCTTCGAGCAGGGCCGGGGCATCCAGGTCATCACCCACCAACGGCCGGAATACGCGCATTTCTTTTTTCACCAGCGCACTCTTGTCCCGGTGCGGGAACATCGGGTCGAGGTAGATCACCTGTGGTGGCTCGCCTTCCCAGGCGCGCATGCGCTCGATGGCGTTGCCGGTCAGCAGGCGCATGCGCCCGACGATCGCCCCCACTTCTTCATCCGCGCGAGCCCGTGCCAGGCCATCCTCCAGCAGCGCGGCAATCAGCGGCTGGCGTTCGATCAGGGTCATCTGGCAGCCCAGGCTGGCCAGTACGAACGCGTCCTTGCCCAGCCCCGCCGTGGCGTCCAGCACTTGTGGCCGCACGCCTTGGGCAATGCCCACGGCCTTGGCGATCATTTGCCCATTGCCACCGCCAAACTGGCGCCGGTGCGCGGCCTGGCCTTCAACGAAGTCCACCCGCACCGGCCCAGGCGCCTGCGGCCCCAACTGTTGAATCTGCAAGCCATCAGCGCCAACCTGCACGGCGAAATCAGCGGCCTCGTCGTGCAGCGGCAGCGCGAGGCGCTCAGCCCACGCAGCGGCTTGCGCCGCAAATTCAGCCGACAACGCCTCGACCCGGATACCTGTGCCCTGCTCTTCCATCACATACACCTGAAAATTGAACCCCGCCATTAATGTATCGGCCGTCACAGCCGATACAGGCAATATCCCGCTATTCTGCCAGAGCACAACGCGCGCGACTGCCATGTCAGATACTCTTCCCATCGGCTTGACCTATTTGTCGCCAGTCGGCAACTACAGTCAGCACAACACCCAGGCACTCGGGGGCGTCAGCCACCTGTGGCAGGATTTTTTTGCCCGGGCCATGGCCGAGCAACAGGAAGAGCCGGTAGACAGCGTCAGCCAGTCGTTCGCGCAATACGACCAGGACAGCGGCGAACCCGTCGGCGGTGCGCGTGCGCTGGCCATGATCGACGCCCAGCGCGCCTGCCCGGTGCAAGACACCGTGGTGGCACCACCCGAACCGCTGTTCCTGCCCAAGGCAGAGCTTGAAGCCAAGTTGCTGCCACCGGCCCCCGAGCCGTTCAGCGCCATCGAGCTGATCGAGCAGCAACGCCAGCTGGACATCAACAACAGCTGGCTGCGCCCCGTCGTGATGAACCAGGGCCAACCGCTTGCCGAGCCCGGCCCAGGCCCTGCTCCGCGCTCGCTGTTCCTGCCCATCGCCGAGTTCGAGACCAACCTGCTGGACCCAGCACCCGAGCCGTTCGACCATGCCACCCTGGCCAAGCAGCAGAACGACCTGGAGTTCGACATGCACTGGGCGCGCCCGGTGGTGCTGAACAACGTGCGCGTTCACGCCTGAGGCTAACGGCAGATCTGCCAGCGCCCCATGTCCATGTGATAGTGATTACGGTGCGCGGCGTTGTAGTCCGGGCCAAGCACCGTGCTGAAACTCTTGCAAGCCGCCTGCTGCACCTGACGCAAGAACTCCGCCTTCTGCCCACCCGCCTGCCAGTCACGCGCCAGCACGATGCGCTGACCGTCCTGCAAGCGGAAACCGCTTATATCCAGCGCATTGGCCGTCGCGTGCTGGCTCAAGCGGCCTTGCTTGCGGTGGTAGACATTGCGGCAGGCAAAGCTGCCCAGGTGATCGACTTGCGCCACGGGTTGGCCCAGTAACCGCTGCGCCACCGGTTGCAACCCATGCTTCTCGAACAGCGCATAGGCCACCGCCAACGGGCAACTGGCCAGGAAGCTGCTGCTGAGCCGCGCCTGGCCGCCGTCAATGCGCCAGATATTTTGCAGCGGGCAGTCGGCCGAAGCCTGACTGTCAGCTTGTGCCCGGTAGCGCAGTTGGCTGATTTCAAGCGCTTGACGGCACAACGCCGGGTCATCGCGCAAGCGCGACAGCTTGTACGGCGTCAGCAGGTTGGGCGGCTGGCGCACGTCCAGCGGCGCCCACGGGTTCCATGCGCCAGGCAAGCGCCAGCCGAGGTGCCAGGCCAGGCCCGCCAATAGCAGCAGGCCGGCCAACAGCGCCAGCACTGCCCTCATCAGCGGCGAAACAGGTCGTTGAGCTGAGCGAACGGCAGGGCCTGCTCACCATAGCCGAACGTGCCCTCATCACGAATTTCCAGCGCAGCCCGGTGCAAGGTCCCGAGTGCAGCACGGGCCAGCGACGAACCAACACTGATACGGCGCACCCCTAGGTCCTGCAACTGGTTCACGCTCAGCGGCACGCCCGCCATGCCCATCAGCACATTCACCGGGCGCGGTGCGACGGCCTGCACCACCGCGCGCACTTCTTCCACCGTGCGCAGGCCGGGGGCGTACAGCACATCGGCGCCGGCCTCGGCATAGGCTTGCAGGCGCAGGATGGTGTCGTCGAGGTCCATGCGGCCGTGCAGCAGGTTTTCTGCCCTGGCGCACAAGGTGAACGGGAATGGCAGGCTACGCGCCGCCTGCACAGCGGCGCGCACACGCTCCACGGCCAACCCTAAATCGTAGATGGGCGCATCACTGCGGCCACTGGCATCTTCGATGGAGCCACCGACCAGGCCGACTTCGGCAGCACGCAGGATGGTCTGGGCACAGGTTTCAGGCAAGTCGCCAAAGCCGTTCTCCAGATCGGCGGCCACCGGCAACGCGGTGGCATCGACGATCTCGCCGGCATTGTCCAGGGTATCGTCCAGGCTCAAGGCGCCTTCGGCGTCTGGCCGACCCAGGCTGAAGGCCAGGCCCGCACTGGTGGTGGCCAGCGCTTCGAACCCCAGGCTGGCGAGCAACTTGGCAGAGCCGGCATCCCACGGGTTGGGGATGACGAACGCGCCTTCGCGCGCGTGTAGCGCCTTGAAAGCTTCGGCTCTCAGGGTTTGCACGTCCATGGTTCAACCTCCGGCAGTCAGGGAAAGGTCAGAGTAGCCCCAGTTGTTCGACCTCGGGCGCACGGGGCAATTCCGGCAAAGGTGCAAGGCCCGGTAGGCGTGCCATCAGCCGCTGGTGAAAGCGCTGAGCCAAGGCGGCTGCCAAGCGGTTGTCCGATGTGTGCAGGAAGATGTACGGGTTGCGGCCCTCCTCGATCCAGCCAGCAACCTTGTCTACCCAGGGCGTAAGGAAGGTTTCGTTGGCCTGCAGTTCGGGATGGCCAATGAAGCGCACCTGCGGATGCTGGCTGAAGGCGGCCGGCCGTGGCGGCACCTTGGGCTTCTTGGACTGCGCATGCAGCACGGCAGGGTCGCGGGAGGTGCAACTGAACAGCGCACGCGGGTCAAGGCAGATACGTTCGACGCCACGTTCGTGCAGCAGGCGGTTGAGCAGGCGCTCTTCCTCCCCCTTGGCGAAAAAGGCCTGGTTGCGCACTTCCACCGCCACTGGCACGGCAATTTCATCGAGGAAGTGGCATAGCTCGCCCAGGCGTGCAGGGCCGAACTGAGCCGGAAGCTGCAGCCAGTAGGGCGATACGCGCTGGCCCAGCGGGGCCATCAGCCGGGTGAAATCGAAGGCAGGCTCAAGCTGATCGCGCAGGTCGCCCTCGTGGCTGACGTCCCTTGGAAACTTGGCGGTAAAGCGAAAGTGCGCGGGCATCACCTGCGCCCAGCGGGCAATGGTGCCGGGGGCGGGGCGTGCGTAGAAGGTGGTGTTGCCTTCGACGGCGTTGAACACCTGGCTGTAGAAGCCAAGCATTTCATTGCTGCTGGCGTCGGCGGGGTACAGGTAGTCGCGCCAGGCGTTTTCGCTCCATGACGGGCAACCGAGAAAGTAAGGCAGTGGGGATGGACTCATCCACTAAATGTACAGGTCGAGCCCCAGTACTTCCATGTCCCAGTCGTTAAAACCGGCGGTGCTCAGGTAGCTGGCCAGCGCGGTGGCAGTGCGGCGGTCACGGGCGCGGGGGAAGACCATGTCCTGCTGGCGGGCTGGCAGGCCACCGCTGCGGCGGCGGGCGGTGGCTTCCTGCGGGGCGGTTTCGGCCTCCTCGACCACCTCGGCATCGTCGATGGCCTCGTCACGCACCGCTGCCTTGCGCGGGGCGCGCTTGACCGGATAGGACTGCGAGGAGAAACCGTCGATACGCATGGCATGAGCACTCAGGACCAATGATGGCAATTTAGCAGCATCAGAGTTCCGTCGCTAATGCTTGAGTGATAACTGGACCACAGATCGCACAAAAGGTTTTAGCGTGATCGGCGATAACCGACGAACAGCACTCAGTGCTTCTTGGGCGTAGCTACATTATCGCGCAGATACACCGGTTGCGCCTGCTCGGCGACGATTGCCTCGCCACGTTCCCAGGCAAAGGTGGCCAGGCTGAGCACGTCCAGGGCATTGGGCAACGCGCCAGGGTTGCTGGCCGCCACCTGCACCGCCAGCCGCTCTGCGTAGCCCCACCCGGTGCCGGCACCGAACCACTCGCCATTGCTGCCCGCCGGCAGGGCCACCTGCTCAGGCGGCAATACCGCCTCACGGCCGACCAGGCGCATTTCGCCCGCCGTAGCCTGGTAGCAGCCCCAGTACACTTCATCCATGCGCGCATCAATGGCAGCCGCCACCTGCTGCACGCCCTGCTCGCGCAACGCACCCTGGGCCAGTGCGGCCAGGTTGGACACCGGCAGCACCGGGCGCTCGAGGGCAAAGGCCAGGCCCTGGACCACGCCGATGGCGATGCGCACACCGGTGAACGCACCCGGGCCACGGCCGAAGGCAATGGCATCCAACGCATTCAGTGCCACGCCAGATTCGGCCAGCAGTTGCTTGATCATCGGCAGCAGCTTCTGGGCATGCATGCGCGGGATCACCTCGTAATGGCTGGTTACCTTGCCGTCATGCAGCAGCGCGACGGAACAGGCTTCGGTGGCGGTATCCAGGGCCAGCAGGGTGGTCATCGAACGGGTATCCAGGTGCGAATGAAAAGAGCGGCAGTATAAACGACAACGGCCCGCAAGCGGGCCGTTGTCGATGTGCGTCAATCCAGGATCAGCTCAGGGCTGCCAGGACCTTGGCAGTGATGGCGTCGACCGAACCGACACCTTCGATGTGGCTGTACTTCGGCTTGCCAGCATTGGCGGCCGACAGCTTCTGGTAGAAGTCCACCAGCGGCTTGGTCTGGCTGTGGTAGACCGACAGGCGATGGCGAACGGTTTCTTCCTTGTCGTCGTCGCGCTGGATCAGGTCTTCACCCGTCTCGTCGTCCTTGCCTTCCACCTTCGGCGGGTTGTACTGAATGTGGTAGGTGCGGCCCGAGGCCAGGTGCACGCGGCGGCCAGCCATGCGGCCAACGATTTCTTCGTCGTCCACGGCGATTTCGACCACGGCGTCGATGTCGACACCAGCAGCGACCATGGCTTCGGCTTGCGGGATGGTGCGTGGGAAGCCGTCGAACAGGCAGCCGTTGGCGCAATCAGGCTGGGCGATGCGCTCCTTGACCAGGCTGATGATCAACTCGTCGGAAACCAGCTGGCCAGCATCCATGACTTTCTTCAGCTCCAGGCCCAGCGGGGTGCCGGCCTTGACGGCGGCACGCAGCATGTCACCGGTGGAGATCTGAGGGATACCGAACTTTTCGGTGATGAACTTTGCCTGAGTACCTTTACCGGCCCCGGGAGCTCCCAGCAGAATTACGCGCATCTCGTGCTCCTCAAATTTTTTTATGAAATTCAATGGATTCGGCAACCAGGGCCAAGTCCGGAAAATCGGGTATGACCATAAATCGGTCAGAAGGCTGCTCAAGATACACAGCGCTCGGCAGCCAGACAAGCGTCCCAAAGTTGCAGGAATGCGCCACTTGCGGCTCAGCAGACTGGCGGTTGCGCCCGGCGCAACCACCCTCCCCGTCCTTGTGCCGGGCCTGCTCGGCACTCGCCAGGCATGGCCCGGGCATGCCCTCAGCCGGTGTTGCGCAACCCGGCGGCAATACCCGCCACGGTCACCAGCAAGGCCTGCTCCAACGGGCTGTCCAGAGCGGCTTCGCGGCTGCGCGAGCGAGCCAGCAACTCGGCCTGCAGGCGGTGCAGTGGGTCCAGGTAGGTATTGCGCAGGCTGATGAATTCCAGCGTCTCGGGGCTGTGCGCCAGTAGCACCGGCTGCCCGGTCAGGCCCAGCACCACCTGGCACGACTGCGACAATAGGTCGCGCAGGTGCGCACCTAAAGGAAGCAAGTGCGGTTGCACTAGACGTTCGTCGTAGGCCTCGGCAATTTGCGCATCGGCCTTGGCCAGCACCATTTCCAACATATCGATGCGGGTGCGGAAGAACGGCCACTGCTCGCGCATCTGCGCCAGCAACTCACCCTGGCCACGGGCCAAGGCGTTGCTCAGTGCGGTCTCCCAGCCCAGCCAGGCCGGCAACATCAGCCGGGTCTGGGTCCAGCCGAAGATCCATGGGATGGCCCGCAGGCTTTCGATGCCCCCGGCGCGGCGCTTGGCCGGGCGGCTGCCCAGCGGCAGGCGCCCCAGCTCCTGTTCTGGCGTCGACTGGCGGAAGTACTCGACGAAATCGGGGTTCTCCCGCACCACGCTGCGGTAAGCCTTCACACCATCGGCGGCCAACTGGTCCATCAACTCGCGCCAAGCCGGCTGCGGTGGCGGAGGTGGCAGTAGTGTGGCTTCGAGTACGGCCGCCAGGTACAGGTTGAGGTTTTGTTCGGCGATACCCGGCAAGCCGAACTTGAAACGGATCATTTCGCCCTGCTCGGTAGTGCGAAAACGCCCCGCCACCGAACCCGGTGGCTGCGACAGAATCGCCGCATGCGCCGGGCCACCGCCGCGCCCAACGGTGCCGCCACGGCCGTGGAACAGCAGCAGCTCGACCTGATGCTCGGCGCAGATTCGCACCAGGTTTTCCTGGGCACGGTACTGCGCCCAGGCAGCGGCGGTGGTGCCAGCGTCCTTGGCCGAGTCCGAGTAACCGATCATCACTTCCTGCGGGCCACGCAGGCCGGCGCGATAGCCCGGCAGGCCGAGCAGGCGCTGCATCACCGGGCCGGCGTTGTCGAGGTCGGCCAGGGTTTCGAACAGCGGCACCACGCGCATGGGGCGAGTCAGGCCAGCTTCCTTGAGCAGCAGTTGCACGGCCAGCACATCCGAGGCGGCACCCGCCATGGAGATGACATACGAGCCCAGCGAGGCAGCCGGCGCGGCGGCGACTTCTCTGCAAGTGGCCAGCACTTCGGCGGTATCCGCCTGCGGTTTGAAATGCGCAGGTAACAGCGGCCGGCGGTTTTTCAGCTCGGCCTGGAGGAACCCGATGCGCTGCTCTTCGTCCCAATCGGCATAACGCCCCAGGCCCAGGTAATCGGTGATCTCGGTCAGCGCATCACGGTGGCGGGCAGCGTCCTGGCGCACGTCCAGGCGGCCCAGGAACAGGCCGAAGGTAACGGCGCGGCGCAGGCAGTCGAGCAGCGGCCCCTCGGCGATCACACCCATGCCGCAATCATGCAGCGACTGGTAGCACAGCTCCAGCGGCGCGATCAGGTCGCGGTTATCCACCAGCACCTCGGCACCGGCCGGCTGGTTGCTGGCCAGGGCCGAGTGCGCCCAGGCTCGTGTCGCCCGCAAGCGGTCGCGCAGTTGCTTGAGCACGGCGCGGTAAGGCTCGGCACTGTCGCCGACCCGTTCGCGCAGGGCGTCGTTGGCCTGCTGCATCGACAGCTCCGCAGCCAATGCATCGATGTCGCGCAAGAACAGGTCGGCGGCCATCCAGCGCGCCAACAGCAGCACTTCGCGGGTGACGGCAGCGGTCACGTTGGGGTTGCCATCACGGTCACCGCCCATCCACGAGGCAAAGCGGATTGGCGCGGCCTCCAGCGGCAGGCGCAGGCCAGTGGCCTCCAGCAGGGCCTTGTCGACCTTGCGCAGATGGCTGGGGATGGCGTGCCACAGCGAATGCTCGATCACTGCGAAGCCCCACTTGGCTTCGTCTACCGGCGTGGGGCGGGTGCGGCGGATTTCTTCGGTGTGCCAGGCTTCGGCGATCAGCCGGCGCAGGCGTTCGCGAACCTGCTGGCGCTCGGCCGGGCTCAGGTCGCGGTGGTCCTGCGCGGCCAGTTGACCTGCAATGGCGTCGTATTTCTGGATCAGCGTGCGGCGGGCTACCTCGGTGGGGTGAGCGGTGAGCACCAATTGGATGTCGAGCTTGGCCAGTTGTCGGGCCAAGGCATCGTTGCTGTGGCCAGCCTGCTTCAGACGCGCCAGCAACTCAGGCAACACCCGCGCTTCGAAAGGCTCGGGCTGATCGGCGTCGCGGCGGCGGATCAACTGGTACTGTTCGGCCATGTTGGCCAGGTTGAGGAACTGGTTGAAGGCCCTGGCCACGGGCAGCAGGTCTTCTTCGGCCAGGTCCGCCAAGGTCGAGCTCAGTTGCTCGCCGGGGCCGCGGCGGTCGGCCTTGGCACTGTGGCGAATGTCCTCGATCTTCTGCAGGAACGCATCACCGTGCTGCTGGCGAATGGTTTCGCCAAGCAGTTCACCCAACACATGGACATCTTCACGCAAACGCACATCGATATCGGTCATTGGCCCTCTCTTTGGCGCGGCTCTGGCGCACTCCTGTACACAGCTCTGTCAAAGAGTGCCCCTTGCCGCGCAGCCATGGCAAGCCGTGATCGGTCAAAGCAAACTAAAGTGAAAGCACAGCACTCCCATGCCATGCAGCCTTAGCAGGCGTAACCAGAGGTCATCATGAAAATCCGTGAACTCGCCCAGCACTGGGAACAGAATGCCGCTGGCACGCTCAGTCGCACAGGGCATGTCTTGCATCTGGACCTGGAGTCCGAGGCGCGCCTGGCCGCGCTGATCGACATGTACCCCAAGCGCACCGCCGAAGAACTGCTCGGCGAACTGGTCGCCGCCGCCCTCGAAGAACTTGAAGCCAGCTTCCCCTATGTGCAGGGCCGGCAGGTCATCGCCACCGATGAAGAAGGCGACCCGCTGTACGAGGATGTCGGCCCTACTCCACGCTTTCTCACCCTGTCGCGCCAGCACCTGCACAGCTTGAGCAACACTGCCGTCGATAACGAAAAATAGCCTGCCCTCCATGTTCCGGGCCCCTGAAAGGCCCGGAATACCGCCCTCGGCCGAGAAAGTTCCAGCAAATCCTCGCTGACCAATCAGTCAGAAAAAAATCCGCTCGCAGCGCATTTTTTTCTGAACCATTCGAAAAACGGTCGAGTCGGAGCCAATAGCCATCACGCTAAAACCCTGCACACTGCCCTCGTGCACCGTTGAGCTGAAGCGCGCGGTTTTGTCAGGGATTGAGCGATGGACTGCTACGGACATCGTCGTTATCAGGAGTGATCCAATGGAGCTGACCATCATGAAGACCCGCACCCGCAAACTGTCATCCACTCATGTGCGCGGGTTCAAGCTGGCCGCGCTGGCCCTCGGCAGTAGCCTGGTCCTGGCCGGCTGTGCGGGCAACCCACCCACCGAGCAGTATGCCGTTACCCAGTCTGCTGTGAACTCCGCCGTCAGTGCTGGCGGTACCGAGTTTGCCGCCGTGGAAATGAAAGCGGCCCAGGACAAGTTCAAGCAGGCCGAGATCGCCATGCATGACAAGAAGTACGACGAGGCCAAGCGCCTGGCCCAACAGGCCGAGTGGGACGCACGCCTCGCCGAACGCAAGGCCCAGGCGGCCAAGGCCCAGAAGGCCGTGCAGGATGCCCGCCAGGGCATTCAGGACGTACGTGAGGAAGGCCTGCGCAGCGCTCAGTGAGCCCTGCCCCGCCAACCTTAGCCTTCGCACACGATCAAAGGATGAACACTATGCGCAAACACGTCATGATTCCCGCCCTGCTGGCCCTGAGCGTCGGTCTCGCTGCCTGCTCGCACGACCCGAATGCCAACCTGGAAGCGGCCCGCACCAATTTCTCCTCGCTGCAGAGCGACCCGCAATCGAGCAAGGTCGCGGCCCTGGAGACCAAGGACGCCCAGGACTGGCTGAACAAGGCCGACAAGGCCTACATGGACCGTGAAGACCAGAAGCAGGTCGACCAGCTCGCCTACCTGACCAACCAACGTATTGAAGTGGCGAAACAGACCATTGCCCTGCGCACCGCCGAAGGCGAGCTGAAAAATGCCTCGGCCCAGCGTGCCCAGGCCAAGCTGGATGCCCGCGACGCGCAGATCGCCAAGCTGCAGGACAGCCTCAATGCCAAGCAGACCGACCGCGGTACGCTGGTGACCTTCGGCGACGTGCTGTTCGACTTCAACAAAGCCGAACTCAAGAGCAACGCCTACCCGAACATCACCAAGCTGGCCCAGTTCCTCCAGGAAAACCCGGAGCGCAAGGTGATTGTCGAGGGCTACACCGACAGTGTCGGCTCGGCCAACTACAACCAGAGCCTGTCCGAACGCCGCGCAGGCTCCGTGCGCATGGCACTGGTGCGCGCCGGCGTGGACCCTGCACGCATCGTGTCCCAGGGTTATGGCAAGGAGTACCCGGTAGCGGACAACGGCAGCAACTCGGGGCGGGCGCAAAACCGTCGGGTGGAGGTGACCATCTCCAACGACAACCAGCCGGTGGCACCGCGTACGGTGAGTCAGGTGAACTAGTCCGCCGATAGCGCTATGGGGCCTGCGAGATCGAGCGCCGCCCGCGCGGCGCATCGCGAGCTACGCTCGCTCCTACGTTTGTTTCGGGCCAATTATGCCTGGGGGATTTGCGCGCGAACGCCTTGGCGCATGACTTGGTATTGCGTCGTACAAACAAGGCGGTCGCGCGCGCCTGTTACAGGCGTCACTGGCCCGAAACAAACGTAGGAGCGAGCGTAGCTCGCGATGCGCCGCGCGGGCGGCGCTCGATCTCGCAGGCGCTGAAAAAACTACGTCGAACATTCACTGCACCTGCTGCGGGGTTTCCTCGCCCATGCAGCGCACCGCACGCTTGCGGTTGTCCACCAGCACGCCGGTCAGGCCTTTCTGCTGGGTGTCGAACAACACCAGCACGCCATCGACACACTGGGCCACTTGCGGCGCCGGGTCCAGCGACACCTTGTAGTCCTCGCCAGGAATGGTCTTGAGCATGGTGAAGTCTTGCAACAACAAGGCATCCTCGGGCTTGGCGAAATGCAGGTAACCGTAGTACCACAAAGCCCCCACCGTCACGATGATGCTACCGATGCCGGTCAGGATCAGCGGGATGACGTTGCGTTCTTCACTCATTGCTTGTTCTTCTCGTCAGGGAAATTGGGCACTTCGGCAAGCCGCCTCAGGCCGTTGAAATGGCTGGGATCATCAAGGAAACGCAGCATCACCTGGCGCCAGGTCGGGTCAGCGAAGGTCTGTACATGGCCGCCTCGGGTCAGTTGCAGCACCCTTGGTGCTGGTGCGTGCTGGTACAGGCGAATGCCGTTGTCCATCGGCACCAGGTTGTCGTCGATGCTGTGGAAGAACAGTTTGGGCGGGCTGCTCAGCTGCTCGATCGAACGGATCGCGCTGTCGCCGTCCGGCACCAGCCACGACAGCGGCACCTGCAGCGGCCAAGTCATCCACGAGGTGCTGAGGGCATAGCGCCCCACCTCGCGGTAACTGGCCGGCACGCCATCGAACACCAGCGCGCTGAAGCGCTGGCGCTGCTCAGGGTGGGCCGCCAGATAATGAATGGCCATGGCGCCACCCAGGCTCTGCCCCAGCAGCACCAGTGGCTTGCCCTTGACCTCGGGCGCCTGGTCCAGCCAAACCATGGCGGCGGCAATGTCCTGGTACACGTCCGGCAGGCTCGGCTGGCCCTGGGACAAGCCGTAGCCGCGATAATCGATCATCAACACCTGGTAACCCTGCTCCGGCAGCCAGTAGCTCCCCCCCAGGTGTCCAGGCAGGTTGCCGCCGTTTCCATGCAGGTGCAGCACCGTGCCTTTGACATCGACCCCGGCCTTGGCCGGCAGCCACCAGCCGTGCAGGCGCAGGCCATCAGCAGTGTTCAGGGTGACATCGCGATACGCCAGCTTGGCCCGCTCAGGGGTGAAGGCCTGGCCACGCTCGGGGTAGAACAGCAGGCTGCTGCAGCCGCCAAGCCCCAGCAGAACCAAGCCCAGGGCCAGCAGGCGGCAGCACTCAGAGAATGTTCGCGTAGTCGGCTTCAATACGATCCAGGCTCAGGTGGTTGAGGAAGTTGGAGAAGCACATCCAGGCCGACAGCGCGTTAAGGTCGCGGAACTGTTCGGGCAGGTACTTGGGTGGCTCGACCAAACCCTCCTCGACCAGCTGACGCAGGGTGCGCATGTCTTCCAGGGTGGTCTTGCCACAGAACAGCAACGGGATCTGTTCGAGCTTGCCCTTCTTCACGGCCAACTGAATGTAGTTGTAAACCATGATGAAGCCCTTGAGATAGGACAAGTCCTTGGTGAATGGCAGGCCATTGGGCACCGAGCCGCGGAACACCCGGCTGGCGTTGCTGTAGCTCTGCGCCATCTCGAAGCCCTGCTCGCGGAAGAAGTTGAACACCTGGAGGAAATCGGCGCCCTCCTCGACCATGTGGATCGCGCGGGTGCGGTTGGTGAGCTTGCGCAAGCGGCTGGGGTAGGACGCAAAGGCGATCACTTCCATGAGGATGGCCAGGCCTTCCTGGGTCACCGTCGACGAGGGCGGGCCCTTGGCCAGAAAGGTACAGATAGGCTGGTTCTGGCCATTCAGTGTGGTGCCCACGTGCACCAGCCCTTCGTGCACCTCCAGGGCGCGCACGTCGCGGACGTTGAACATGGCGTCGGCGCGCACCTTGATGTAGTCGGCACCGGCCGCAGCATCGGCGACGATGCCGTCAGACTCGAATACGCGAATGGTTTCCTCGGCCTCGCCGAACACCTTGTTCAGCCGGCGCTGGAGAATGTCCACGGCCTCCTTGGCCGTCAGATTCTTGGGTTCGTCCTTGAGGTCGCCACGGCCGTCAATGTTGTTCAGGTAGTCTGAGAACATCATGCCGAGGTCGGCCAGGGTCGGGTCACCGGCGTGGAAGGCATCCGAGGCCGCGCCGTACAGCTCCTGGGAGATCAACCCGAAGTCCTCGGTGCCGCGCGCTTCGAGCATGCGCACGACCATGCGGTACTCGCGGCACATGCGCTTCATGATCTGGCCAACCGGGTTGAACTGGCCGAGCTGGCGAATGATGTCGCGCTCGATGCCCTGAAACTCGGCCTTGACCGCGCTGGAGTCGAACGACAGCGGGCGCGACTGGTAGTAGGCGCGGTCAACCGCCGGCGGCTCCTTGCCCTTGGCCTTGAGGAAGCCCTGGCGAATGTTGTCGTCCCACTTCACCGCGTCCAGGACCCGGATCGGGGTCTGCGCCGCGACGATGCGGTCGGACAGGGCGCGGATGGTTTGCTGGTATTCGTCCACCGGGGACTCCTTTCTAGTACAAGAAACCTGCCCGCGAGGAAGCCAACACGGTCATTTGCCGGAGCGCTGGAACCGCGCCACCTCGACGAACAGGTCGGAGTTGGCCGGGTCGTCCAGATACGCCAGCACCCGCGCCGACGGGCTGTCGATCAACACGCCATCGCCGTTGTCTTCTGGCACCTCGGTGCTACGCCCGGTCAGTTCTTTCTTGTCCACCGCCTGCTGCACCTGCTCGACATCCAGGTTGTAGACCACCAGTTCCTTGCCATCGACGATGTCGAAACCGCCAATCAGGAAGTTGCCACCCAGGCGCTTGGGCACACCAGCCGACAGGTACCAGCGGTTGCCGTGGCGCGACACAGTGAACACGTATTCTTCAGGGGCCTTGCCCTTGGCCGTGGCCACTGCCTTGTAGGCATCGCCACCGCTGCGGCTGATGGTCAGCTTCAGCGGCTCGCCCCAGGCGTCCTTGCTGCTCCACTTGCCGAGCAGGGCCTTGGGCGCCGCCTGGTTGCTGGGCAATGGCTCATGGAAGGTCACCAGACAACCGCCCAGCAGCAGGAATGACAGAGTCAACAACACCACACGCCAGGCTTTCATCAGGTTCTCCTTGAAAAGTCGATCTCGGCTCAGGCCGATGCCAGCACAAGCTGCAGGTATCGGGTAAGCATAGCGAGCATCTGCCCATCGGCTTGCGCATTCGCATCCTTGAGCAGGCCCTGATATTCCATCTGCTCGATAATCGCCGTCAACATCTGGGCGTCCTGTTCCGGTTGCCGCGAACCCACTACCTGCAGCAATTGCCGGGTGCCGTGCAACAGGATCTGCTCATGGGCGCACACCAGCTCGGCCAGGCGCGGGCAAAGCAGCGCCTCCTGGCGGAAGGCCTGCTCGGCCATCAGGAAGTCACGGCGGTTCAGCAGTTGCCGCTGCACATAGTCAGCGGTCATGCGCGCCACTTCGTCGGCCAACCGCGCCCGTGCCTGCTGGCTGCCATCGCCCTGGGCCAGCAACTGGCGCAACACCACCTCGGTGTTGGCCCACAGCTTGGCCATGTAGGCCGCGCTCCGCTCGACGTACTGGGCGAAGGTATCGGTGAGCAGGTCCTCGATGTCCTTGAAGTAGTAGGTGGTGGCCGACAATGGCACACCAGCCTCGGCGGCCACTGCGCGGTGGCGCACGCCGCGTACACCATCGCGCACGACGATGCGCATGGCGGCGTCGAGGATCAGCTGGCGACGCTGTTCGCTGCCTTGGCGGGCAGTCTTGCGCCCTTGGTATTGCACGCTTTCGGCGACGGCGGTGGCAATGCCGGCGGCGCCCTGGTCAGGCATGGCGGGTGTCACGGGTATACCTCATTGGACAACGTTTCATCAGTGCCGGCCTCTTTGCGGGCGTGCCCGCAAAGAGGCCAGTACAAACAACATAAAGCTTCAGGCAAGAAAAAGCCGCCTCGAAAGGCGGCTCGTTCAAATCACTCAGGCCTGCGGACGCATGTGCGGGAACAGGATCACGTCGCGGATCGACGGCGAGTTGGTCAGCAGCATCACCAGGCGGTCGATGCCGATACCCTCACCGGCGGTCGGCGGCATGCCGTACTCCAGTGCACGCACGAAGTCGGCGTCGTAGTGCATGGCTTCGTCGTCACCGGCGTCCTTCTCGGCCACCTGGGCCAGGAAGCGCTCGGCCTGGTCTTCGGCATCGTTGAGCTCGGAGTAGGCGTTGGCGATTTCACGGCCACCGATGAACAGCTCGAAGCGGTCGGTAACGGCTGGGTTGTCGTCGTTGCGACGGGCCAGCGGCGACACTTCGAACGGGTACTCGGTAATGAAGTGCGGCTGCTCCAGCTTGTGCTCGACCAGTTCTTCGAAAATCATCACCTGCAGCTTGCCCAGGCCTTCGTGGCCCAGCACCTTGGCACCGGCCTTCTTGGCGATGTCGCGGGCGCGGTCGACGTCCTGCAGGTCGGCAGCGGTCAGCTCGGGGTTGTACTTGAGGATCGAGTCGAACACCGACAGGCGCACGAACGGCTCGCCAAAGTGGAACACCTTGTCACCGTACGGCACGTCGGTGCTGCCCAGTACCAGCTGCGCCAGCTCACGGAACAGTTCCTCGGTGAGGTCCATGTTGTCGCGGTAGTCAGCGTAGGCCTGGTAGAACTCGAGCATGGTGAATTCAGGGTTGTGACGAGTCGAAACGCCTTCGTTACGGAAGTTGCGGTTGATCTCGAACACCTTTTCAAAGCCACCCACCACCAGGCGCTTGAGGTACAGCTCCGGCGCGATGCGCAGGAACATGGCCATGTCCAGGGCGTTGTGGTGAGTTTCGAACGGCTTGGCCGCCGCGCCGCCTGGAATGGTCTGCAGCATCGGCGTTTCGACTTCGAGGAAGTCACGCTCGATGAGGAACTTGCGGATGTGCGAGATCACCTGCGAACGCACACGGAAGGTGTGGCGGGTTTCTTCGTTGACCATCAGGTCGACGTAACGCTGACGGTAGCGCTGCTCGGTGTCGGTCAGGCCGTGGTGCTTGTCGGGCAGCGGGCGCAGCGACTTGGTCAACAGGCGCACATTGGTCATTTCGACGTACAGGTCGCCCTTGCCGGAACGGGCCAGGGTGCCTTCGGCACTGATGATGTCGCCCAGGTCCCAAGTCTTGACCGCAGCCAGGGTTTCTTCGGGCAGGGTTTTGCGGTTGACGTAGACCTGGATACGGCCAGTCATGTCCTGGATAACCATGAACGAGCCACGGTTGAGCATGATACGGCCGGCAACCTTGACCGGGATCGCGGCTGCTTCCAGCTCTTCCTTGGTCTTGTCCGCGTACTGTTTCTGCAGGTCGTTGCAGTAGCTGTCGCGACGGAAGTCGTTGGGGAAGGCGTTGCCCTTGGCGCGCTCGGCGGCAAGTTTTTCCTTGCGCAGGGCGATCAGGGCATTTTCTTCCTGTTGCAGGTCTTGCGATTCGGTCTTGAGGTCGCTCATGTCGTCATTCTTTCCATCAGGTATTCGTTGCCCTTTTCGGGCAGGGCACGCGATACCGGCGGGCAGCCAGGTATCGCGGCAGTGGAGTGCGGCTTACAGCCCTTGCTTGAGGCTTGCTTCCAGGTACTGGTCGAGGTCGCCGTCCAGCACTTTCTGGCAGTCGCTGCGCTCTACGCCTGTGCGCAGGTCTTTGATGCGCGAGTCATCCAGTACGTAGGAACGGATCTGGTGGCCCCAGCCGATGTCCGACTTGCTGTCTTCCAGCGCCTGCGATGCGGCGTTGCGCTTCTGCATTTCCAGCTCGTACAACTTGGCCCGCAGCATTTTCATGGCGGTGTCTTTGTTGGCGTGCTGGGAGCGTTCGTTCTGGCACGCCACCACGGTGTTGGTCGGTACGTGGGTGATACGTACGGCCGAGTCGGTGGTGTTCACGTGCTGACCACCGGCACCGGAGGAGCGGTAGGTGTCAATGCGCAGGTCGGACGGGTTGATCTCGATCTCGACCTTGTCGTCGATTTCGGGCGACACGAACACTGCCGAGAACGAGGTGTGGCGACGGGCACCGGAGTCGAACGGGCTTTTGCGCACCAGGCGGTGCACACCGATTTCGGTACGCAGCCAGCCGAAGGCGTACTCGCCCTTGATGTGCACGGTGGCGCCCTTGATGCCGGCGACTTCACCTTCGGAAAGCTCGATGATGGTGGCGTCGAAACCGCGCTTGTCAGCCCAGCGCAGGTACATGCGCAGCAGGATGTTGGCCCAGTCCTGCGCTTCGGTACCACCAGAGCCGGCCTGGATGTCCAGGTAGGCGTTGTTCATGTCCATCTCGCCGCTGAACATGCGACGGAACTCAAGCTTGGCCAGGTTTTCTTCCAGCTCTTCCAGCTCGGCCACGACGTCGCCGACGGCGTTTTCGTCATTTTCCTCGACGGCCATGTCGAGCAGGTCCTGGCAGTCACCCAGGCCGTTGGACAATTTGTCCAGGGTCTCGACCACCTGCGCCAGCATGGCACGCTCGCGGCCCAGGGCCTGGGCGTACTCGGGCTTGTTCCAGACGTTGGGGTCTTCCAGCTCGCGGTTGACTTCGATCAGGCGGTCATGCTTGTGATCGTAGTCAAAGATACCCCCGAATGGACTGGGAACGCTCGGTGAGGTCCTTGATGGTGTTCAGGATCGGTTGGATTTCCATGGGCTGGCTACTCGCACGAATTCGGTGAAAAGCCTGCGAGTATAACCGAGTCCGCAGCATGGCGGCAGACCCGCCGGGCGGTAGTCTGTTCAGAAAGCTGCACCGCGCCTACACGGTCCGCGCAATCCTGCTCAGGCGATGCCAACCTGGTTACGCCCGCTGTTCTTGGCTTGGTACAGGCCTTTGTCCGCTGCCGAGATCAGCTGCCGGCAATGGCTGCCGACGGCCGGGGTCTGGGTAGCCAGGCCAATGCTCACGGTCAGGAACGATTCGGCCACCGGCGCAGTATGCGGGATGCCCAGGCCAAGCACGGTCTGGCGCAGCTTTTCGGCCACCAGGCGTGCCCCGCCTGGTGAGGTGTTGGGCAGCACCAGGGCGAACTCTTCACCGCCATAGCGTGCCGGCAGGTCGGTCGGCCGCGAGCACGAGCCACGAATGGCTTCGGCCACCTGGCGCAAGGCCTCGTCGCCGGCCAGGTGGCCGAAGCTGTCGTTATAGGCCTTGAAGTAGTCCACGTCGATCATCAGCAACGACAGCTGCTGCTGTTCACGCATCGCCCGGCGCCATTCCAGCTCCAGGTACTCGTCGAAATGGCGGCGGTTGGACAGCCCGGTCAGGCCATCGGAGTTCATCAGCCGCTGCAGCATCAGGTTGGAATCGAGCAGTTGCTGCTGGCTGACGCGCAAGGCGCGGTAGGCCTCGTCGCGCTGCAGCAGCGTCAGGTAGGAGCGCGAGTGGTAGCGGATACGCGCCACCAGTTCGATGGTGTCCGGCAGCTTGACCAGGTAATCGTTGGCCCCGGCGGCAAACGCCGCGCTCTTGACCAGTGGGTCTTCCTTGGTCGACAGGACGATGATCGGAATGTCCTGGGTCGCCGGGTTGTTGCGGTACTCGCGCACCAGGGTCAAACCGTCCAGGCCAGGCATGATCAGGTCCTGGAGAATGACCGTAGGCTTGATGCGCATGGCCTGGAGCACCGCCTGGTGCGGGTCGGCACAGAAGTGGAAGTCGATGTTGTCCTCATTGGCCAGACCACGCCGCACCGCTTCGCCGATCATTGCCTGATCGTCGACCAACAGCACCATCGCCGAGTTCTCGTTGGTGGTCGCGAAACCTTCGATCGGTAAGTCATTCATACCTGTTCACCCGATCACTACCGGCCTTGCGGCGTGATTCAATACGTTTCGTCATTTTGCGAAAAAGTCCGTCAAGCGCCCGGCTATGCGTTCCAGCGGGCGAATTTCCACTGCGGCATCAATGGCCGCAGCAGCTTTGGGCATGCCGTACACCGCGCTGCTGGCCTGGTCCTGGGCAATGGTCAAAAAGCCCTGCTGACGCATCAGCTTCAGGCCTTGGGCACCGTCACGGCCCATGCCGGTGAGCAGCACGCCCACGGCATCACCATTCCAGTAACGTGCCACACTCTCGAAGAAGACATCGATCGAGGGCCGGTAGATTTCATTGACAGGCTCGGCAGTGTAGGCCAGTTGGCCGTTCTGTAGCAGGCGAATGTGGTGGTTGGTCCCCGCCAGCAACACCTGCCCTGGCTGCGGCGGTTCACCTTCACGGGCCAGGCGCACCGGCAGGCCGGCTGCGCTGCTGAGCCATTCGGCCATGCCTGCGGCAAACACCTGGTCCACATGCTGGACCAGCACGACGGCCGCCGGAAACGCTGCCGGCAAGCTCTTGAGCAACACTTCGAGCGCCGCCGGGCCGCCCGCCGACGAGCCGATCGCCACCAGCCCGCGACGCTGCGAAGCCTCGCGCAGCGGAGCGGCTACCGGCCTTGCGGCTGGGGCACGCTGCTGACCGACCAGCCAGCCGATATTGAGGATTTTGCGCAGCAGGGGGGCCGCCGCTTCGCGGGCATCGCCAGCACCCAACGCCGGGGTGTCGACCACATCGAGAGCGCCATGGCCCATGGCCTCGAACACCCGGTGCACGTTTTGCTTGCGGTCGACCGTGACGATGACGATGGCGCACGGGGTTTCGGCCATGATCCGCCGGGTCGCCTCGACACCGTCCATCACCGGCATGATCAGGTCCATGAGAATCAGGTCGGGCAGTTGTTCGCAGCAGCGCTGCACCGCCTCGGCACCATTGCTGGCCACCCACACCACCTGGTGCGCGGGCTCGAAGGCCACTGCCCGGCGTAACGCCTCCACGGCCATGGGCATGTCATTGACGATGGCGATCTTCATCCCTGAGCACCTCCGATCAGCTCGACTACAGCATCCAGCAACGCATCGTCGTGGAAACTGGCTTTCGCCAAATAGTAGTCCGCGCCAGCATCCAGACCACGCCGTCGGTCTTCCTCACGGTCTTTGTAGGACACCACCATCACCGGCAACGACTGCAGCCGCTGGTCGCGACGCACCAGGGTGACCAGCTCGATGCCGTCCATGCGCGGCATGTCGATGTCGGTGATCAGCAAATCGAAGTCCTCACCGCGCAGGGCGTTCCAGCCGTCCATGCCATCGACTGCCACTGCCACGTCGTAGCCACGGTTACCCAACAGCTTGCGCTGCAGTTCGCGCACGGTCAGCGAATCGTCGACCACCAGGATGCGCTTGCGGGCCACCCCACGGGCACCGCTGCTGCCGCGCTCGATGCGCTCCAGGCTACCGGTGCTGAGCAGTTTTTCCACCGACCGCAGCAAGTCTTCGACATCGACGATCAGCACCACCGAGCCATCATCGAGCAAGGCACCGGAGGAAATGTCCTGTACCTTGCCCAGCCGTGGGTCGAGGGGCATCACCACCAGCACCCGCTCGCCCACCAGCCGCTCCACGGCCACGCCGTACAGCTGCTCGCGCTCACGGATCACCACCACCCGAAGGCTGGCTTCGTCGCTTTGCCCGGCCGGGCGGTTGAGCAACTGGCTGGCGGCCACCAGGCCAATATGCCGGCCTTCGTGCCAGAAGTGCTGACGCCCTTCGATCTGCACGATCTGTTCGGCGGTCACTTCCAGCGTGCGTTCGATATGGGCCAGCGGGAAAGCGTAAGCCTCACCGCCCACCTCGACCACCAGGCTGCGCACCACCGACAGGGTCAGTGGCACCTGCAGATGGAAGCGACACCCCTGCCCCGCCACCTGAGTCAGCTCGATCGAGCCGCGCAGCTCGCGGATCATGTGCTGCACCGCATCCAGCCCCACGCCGCGCCCGGACACTTCGGTAACCTTGTCGCGCAGGCTGAAACCGGGCAGGAACAGGAACGTCAGCAGCTCCGCTTCACTCATCCGCGCCACCGTGTCGGCCGGCGACAGGGCACGCTCGACGATGCTGCTGCGCAAGCGCTCCAAGTCGATGCCAGCGCCATCGTCGATCAGCTCCAGGCTGAGCATGCCGGCCTGGTGCGACGCCCTCAGGCGGATCTCCCCCTCGTCCGGCTTGGCCGCCAGCAGGCGCCGCTCGGGCAGTTCGATGCCGTGGTCGACGGCATTGCGCAACAAGTGGGTCAGCGGTGCTTCGAGTTTTTCCAGCACATCGCGGTCGACCTGGGTTTTCTCCCCTTCCACCACCAAGCGCACCGGTTTGCCCAGCGAGCGGCCCAGGTCACGGACCATGCGGCTCTGCCCAGTCAGCACGTCGGCAAACGGCCGCATTCGGCAAGCCAGAGCCGTGTCATACAGTAATTGTGCACGCTGGCTGGCCTGCCAGCCGAATTCGTCCAGGTCCGCAGCCTGTTGCTGCAGGATCTGCTGGGTTTCCGCCAGCAGGCGCTGGGTTTGCGCCAGGGCTTCGAGCACCTCGCTGCGCTGGCCACTGTCTTCCAGCTGCATACGCAAGCCATCGAGCGCCTGCATGCCTTGGCCGTGCATGCGTTTGAGGCGCTGCAGGGTGGCCAGGTAAGGCTTGAGCCGCTGGGTTTCCACCAGCGACTTGCTGGACAGGTCGAGCAGGCTATTGAGGCGGTCGGCGGTAACACGCAGTACCCGCTCGGCACCTTCCCCGGCGCGCTTGCCGGCCTTGCGCCGCAGGGCCGGCTGGGGCTCGGGCTCTGGTTCCGGCGGTTCGGCTGGCACCACCAACGGTGCCGACGTCGGAATTGCCGGGGGGGGCTCCGGCAGCACGGGTGCCACCAACGGCGCCGCAGGAATGGCAGCAGCGCCTGGGTCAAGCAGGTTGGCCATTTGCGCAAGAAACACCGGCAAGGTCGCCTGCGCGCCGGCATCGCCTGGCGTGGCGATGCGCATCAGCAGGTCGGTGCCTTGCAAGAGTGCATCGATATGCTCGGCGGTCAGCCGCAGACGGCCTTCCTGGGCCGCTACCAGGCAATCCTCCATGACATGGGCGACACTGACGCCCGCATCCACCCCGACGATGCGCGCGGCCCCCTTGAGCGAGTGGGCGGCGCGCATGCAGGCCTCGAGCTGGTCGGCCTGGGTGGGATTGCGCTCCAATGCCATCAGGCCGGCACTGAGCACCTGGGTCTGCGCCTCAGCCTCCAGGCTGAACAGTTCGAGCAACGATGCGTCGCGCATTTGCTCTGGGGTCATGACAAGCTCCGCTGCACGGCAGACAGTAAGTGTTGATCGTCCAGCACCCGCACACTGCGGCCGCGCCACTGCAGGACTGCGGCGGTGAAGCGTGTGGCGTCCTGGCCGCTGCCAAGCAACAGTGGGTCGAGCCGGTGAATACCGTCGATTTCCTCGACGGCCATCACCACCGGCCCACCTTCGGCGGCCAGAATCAGCATGCGTGGCATCGCCCGGCCGCCACGTTGCTCGGCAGTACCGGCTTGCACACCCAGCAAGTCAGCCAGTGACAGGCACGGCACCAACGCACCGCGCACATTGGCAACCCCCTGCAGCAGCCGCGAGCGCTGATGCGGCAGCGAATGCACCGCCTGCAACGGGGCGATCTCGGCCAGGCAGGCGGTAGCCAGCGCCAGCCACTCTTCGCCCAGGCGGAACAGCAGCATGGAGCGGCCGGTGTTTTCTTCGACCGGCTGCGCTACTGCAGCCTGGTGGTCCTGCATCAGCGCATAGCGGTCGAGCAAACGCGTGGCCGCGGCGGCATACACCTCGCAATTGCGGCAATGAACATGCTGTTCCAGCAGCGGGCACTGCTTGTCGCCATGCACGCCAATGCGGTTCCAGCAGTCGTCGATGTGCGCGTCATCCTCGGCCAGCAACTGCATCGCGGATTCACTGTTCATCGTTCAGACTCCCGGCCAGCCCGCGCCGCCCGTTCCTGCAGGCGCCGGGCACCGGCCAGGTCACCCTGGGCCGCCAGCAAGGCCGCCAGGTGCACCAGCGCCTCGGGGTGCTGTGGTTCCAGGTACAGGGCCTTGCGGTAGTGGGTCAGCGCCTGCTGCGCATCGCCTTCGGTATCACTGAGCAGCCCCAACCAGTAGTACACCTGCGCCGACGGCGGGTACTGGCCCAGGTAGCGCTGGCACTCGCCCCGGGCCTGCTCGCTGGCACCGGCATTGGCCAGGCGGGCAATGCTGGCCAGCAACTCACTGGCCCCCTCGTGCTTGTGCTCGCGGGCCGGCGCCGGCCTGGCCGCCACAGGCAACACTCGCAGCGGCGGTGGCAACGGCGCGCTGGGCGGTGGATACCCCGCTGTGGGCAACGTCGCCAACGTTCGCTTCACCGGTTGGGCGGGTACCACGTCCATCGGGGCGCTGTCGCCTTCCTGACGCACATAGGCAAACGACTGGGGGATCCCCAGCGGACGCATGCCCAGGCGTGCCAGCAAGCTGCCCTCGGCCGGGCCAATGAACAGCACACCCTGCGGATGCAGCAGGCGTTTGAGCACCTCGAACACACGCTGCTGGGTCGGCACGTCGAAATAAATCAACAGGTTGCGACAGAACACGAAGTCATACAGGCCATCGCGGCTGGCCAACGCCGGGTCAAGCACGTTGCCCACCTGCAGGCTGACTTGCTGGCGTACCCGTTCATGCAGGCGATGGCCTTCGTCGAGGGCATCGAAGTAGCGCTCACGAAAGCCCAGTTCGCTGCCACGAAAGGCATTGCGCCCATACACGGCCAGCCTTGCCTTGGCTACCGAACTGGGGCTGATGTCCATAGCATCAATCAGCAATGCCCCCGGCGCGATGCCAGCGTCGAGCAAGGCCATGGCCAGCGAATACGGCTCCTCGCCGGTCGAGCACGGCAGGCTGAGCAGGCGCAATGGGCGTGCACCCGCCAGCTGGGCCAGGCGTTTATGGGCCAGGCTGGCCAGCGCAGTGAAGGATTCGGGGTAACGGAAAAACCAGGTTTCCGGGACGATCACCGCTTCGATCAGCGCCTGTTGCTCATCCGCCGACTGCTGCAGGCGCAGCCAGTAATCGTCCAGGTCCATCGCGCCTGCAGCCACGCAGCGCTGGCGCAGTGCGCGCTCGACCATGGGCGCGCCCACCGACTCCACGTCCAGGCCAATGCGCTCGCGCAAGAAGCGGAAGAAACGCTGTTCGTTCATGTAGGCATCCCTGTCGGGTCTTGCGTGTACAGCAATTCGTGCACAGCGTCGGGCAGTAGGTCATTGACTTCGATGCGCTGCAGCATGCCCTGGGCATCCTGGCGCACCGGGCCCAGATAAGGCGCATCGCCGGTGTCCACCCCATAGGGCTGAAACTCGTCGGGTTGGCAACGCAGGGTTTCGGTGGCCTGCTCCAGAATCAAACCAAGCTGCAGGCTGCCACGGTAGTGCACCAACACCAGGCGGGTGCTGGTGCGCTGCGCCGCTGGCTGGCCAAAGCTCAGCGCGGCAAGGTCGATCACCGGCACCAGCTGGCCACGATGAGCGAGGATACCGGCGACCCAGGCAGGTGCCTGGGCAATCGGCTTGAGCGGCTGACGCGGCAACACCTCGATCACCTCGTGCACGCTCAGGGCAAAACGCTGCGCCCTGATGCGAAACTGCAGGTACAACGCCCCCTTGGCGTTTTTCGCCCGCGCGGGGCGCGGTTGCAAGTCGTTCATCGCGGTCAGACTTTGAAGCGCGACACGCCGCCACGCAGGCCCGCGGCCACCTGGCTTAGCTCATCGATGGCAAAACTGGCCTGGCGCAGCGACTCGACGGTCTGGGTGCTGGCATCGCTGAGCTGGGCCAGCGCCTGGTTGATCTGCTCGGCACCGGTGGCCTGGGCCTGCATGCCTTCGTTGACCATCAGCACGCGCGGTGCCAGGGCCTGCACCTGGTGGATGATCTGGCTGAGCTGCTCGCCCACCTGTTGTACTTCGAACATGCCGCGGCGCACTTCTTCGGAGAACTTGTCCATGCCCATGACCCCAGCCGACACGGCCGACTGGATCTCGCGCACCATCTGCTCGATGTCGTAGGTGGCGACGGCGGTCTGGTCGGCCAGGCGGCGCACTTCGGTGGCGACCACGGCAAAGCCGCGACCATATTCGCCGGCCTTTTCTGCCTCGATGGCGGCGTTGAGCGACAGCAGGTTGGTCTGGTCGGCAACCTTGACGATGGTGACCACCATCTGGGTGATGTTGCTGGCTTTCTCGTTGAGGATGCCAAGCTTGGCGTTGACCAGATCGGCTGCGCCCATCACCTGGTGCATGGTCTCTTCCATGCGCGCCAGGCCCTGCTGCCCGGAGCCTGCCAGGCTGGAGGCCTGGTCAGCGGCGGTCGTCACTTCGGTCATGGTGCGCACCAGGTCGCGCGAAGTGGCGGCGATTTCTCGCGAGGTGGCGCCGATTTCGGTGGTGGTGGCGGCCGTTTCGGTGGCGGTGGCCTGCTGTTGCTTGGACGTGGCGGCAATTTCGGTAACCGAGGTGGTCACCTGCACCGACGAGCGTTGCGCCTGGGCTACCAGGTTGGCCAGTGCTTCGGCCATCTCGTTGAAACCGCTTTCGATGGCACCGAACTCGTCCTTGCGGTCCAGGCTCAGGCGCATGCTCAGGTCGCCCGAGCGCAGCTTGTCGAGGGCATGCACGATACGTTGCATGGGCGCGGTGATGGCGCGCATCAGCAGCAAGCCGCAGATGCCAGCGGCAACGATTGCCAGCAGCAGCGAAACGACCATGCTGCCCTTGGCCGTGCTCACGGCGCTGACGATCTCGTTGGTGGCGGCGTCGGCTGATGCCCGGTTGTTCTCGATCACTTCATTCAAGTGCTTGCGCCCATCTACCCAGGCCGGGGTCAGCACTTCGATGATCAGCCGTTCGGCTTCGGCGTAGTTGTGCTGGCGGTAAGTATCCAGCACCTGGTTGACGATCTTCAGGTAGCCCTCTTCCAACTGCACGAAGTTGTCGAAGCGGGTTTGATCATCCTTGTCCTGGATGGTGGCCTGGTAGCTGGCCATGTGTTGCTTGAGCCGGTCTTCGAAGCTTTTGAACAGCTCCATGTCGGCCGAAGTGATTTCACGGTGGTTGGACAGGCCCACCAGTTGCTGGCTGGTGACGTAGCTATCGACCCAGGCGCTGCGGATCATCGAGCTGTAGTAGACCCCGGGAATGCTGTCGGTCCCTACCGCCTCTTCGGCGGTTTCGATGGTCACCAACCGCGAATAGGCGGCCACGATCATCAGCAGCATGATGGCGATGATCACGGCGAAACTTGCCAGGATCCGTTGGCGCAAGGTCCAGTTTTTCACATTCAGCCCTCAGGAATTCACAACGAGCGGGAAAAATCGCCGAAGTATAGCCTAGAGGCCTTACGGTTTTGCGGGTGAAGTGAAGGGTAAACAGGCAGCAGTGCTGATGGACACGCCATTTGGGCAAAGGCAATTGGGGCCGCTGCGCGGCCCCGATCACTAACCTGCGGCAAGCCGCGCCTGGCTATCCAGCGCCTGGCGCAAGCCTGGGTCCAGGCGCAACTGGCGGGCCAGCTCGTCCAGGTAGGCCCGCTCCATGAAGTTTTCCTCGTCGACCATCATCACGCTGGCCAGGTACATCTCGGCAGCCATCTCCGGCGTTTGCGCGGCGCGGGCCACTTCAGCCGGGTCCAGCGGCTTGTTCAACTCGGCGTGCAGCCAGTGCTGCAATTCGCGGTCGCTGTCCAGGCGGGTGAACTCGCCCTCGATCAACGCCCGCTCGCGCTCGTCGATATGGCCATCGGACTTGGCCGCTGCCACCAGCGCCCTCAGCACCGCCTGGCTGTGCTGCTCGACCTGGGCCGGCGGCAGGCGGTCGACGGTTTGCGGCTCGCTTGCAGCTACCCGCTGATTGGCCTGCCAGTTGCCGTAAGCTTTGTAGGCCAACACGCCCAGCGCGGCCAAGCCACCGTAAGTCAGAGCCTTGCCGCCGTACTTGCGCGCCTTCTTGTTCCCCAGCAACAAGCCCAGCGCCCCCCCACCCAACAGGCCGCCGCCTGCTCCAGACAACAGCCCGCCAAGCCCGCCTGACGCGCCGCCAGGCTTGTTGGCGCCGCCTTGTTTTTCAAGCAATTGCTGGCCGGACTTGAGGAGCTGATCAAGCAAACCCCGAGTATTCATGCGCGTGTCTCCACGTAAGAAGATTCAAGCGCCAGAGTAAGGCTTGGCGCAGCACACGCCATGCAGGGATTTGCTTCCGGATGTTGCGTTAGCTGGCAAAAAGCCAACTAGACTCGATATCGCCAATACCTCGCACCCGCGCACTACGCTTATAACGATTGCTTCACCGCTTGCTTGATGACTGCCCCGAACAAGATCGCCAAGAAGAGGGAACACCATGTCAGTGCACAAGACCGCATTGCTCGGCGCCATGACTGGCGCCGTGCTGGCCAGCGCCAGCCTGCAGGCCGCCGAACCGCCCAAGGCCCTGGGGGCCGGCGAGGGGCGCCTGGACATCGTCGCCTGGCCCGGCTACATCGAGCGCGGTGAAAGCGACAAGGCCTACGACTGGGTGACCGGTTTCGAGAAGGAAACCGGCTGCAAGGTCAGCGTGAAAACCGCCGCCACCTCGGACGAAATGGTCAGCCTGATGACCAAGGGCGGCTATGACCTGGTGACCGCCTCGGGCGACGCCTCGCTGCGGCTGATCGTCGGCAAGCGCGTACAGCCGATCAACACCGCCTTGATCCCCAACTGGAAAAACATCGACCCACGCCTGCAGAACGGCGGCTGGTACGTGGTCGACAAGCAAGTGTATGGCACCCCGTATCAATGGGGGCCGAACGTGCTGCTGTACAACACCAATACCTTCAAGCAGGCGCCAACCAGCTGGAGCGTTGTGTTCCAGCCGCAGGACCTGCCTGACGGCAAACCGAACAAGGGGCGCGTGCAAGCCTATGACGGGCCGATCTACATCGCCGACGCCGCCCTGTACTTGAAGTCGGCCAAGCCCGAACTGGGTATCAAGGACCCGTACGAACTGAACGAGGAGCAATACAAGGCCGTGCTGGAACTGCTGCGCCAGCAGCAACCGCTGATCCACCGCTACTGGCATGACGCCACGGTGCAGATGAGCGACGTGAAGAACGAAGGCGTGGTCGCCTCCAGTTCATGGGGCTACATGGTCAATGGCCTGAAGGCCGAGAACCAGCCAGTGGCCTCGACCATTCCCAAGGAGGGTGCGACCGGCTGGGCCGACACCACCATGCTGCACGCCGAGGCCAAGCACCCCAACTGCGCCTACAAGTGGATGGACTGGTCGCTGCAGCCGAAGGTGCAGGGCGACGTGGCGGCCTGGTTCGGCTCGTTGCCGGCGGTGCCGGCTGCCTGTACAGGCAGCCAATTGCTGGGCGCCGAGGGCTGCAAGACCAATGGCTTCGACAATTTCGACAAGATTGCCTTCTGGAAAACCCCGCAGGCCCAGGGCGGCAAGTTCGTGCCGTATAGCCGCTGGACCCAGGACTACATTGCAATCATGGGTGGGCGCTGAGGTTGCCTGAATGCCTGATCCTGCCTTTTCGCGGGTTTACCCGCGCAAAGGCAGGATCAGGAGCAAGCCCATTGCCCGGAGCCCACGCATGCCCCTAGCCGTCCAGTTCACCCAGGTTTCCCGCACCTTCGGCGAGGTCAAGGCCGTCGACCAGGTCAGCATCGATATCATCGATGGCGAGTTCTTCTCCATGCTTGGCCCTTCCGGCTCGGGCAAGACCACTTGCCTGCGCCTGATCGCCGGCTTCGAACAACCCTCCAGCGGTTCGATCCGCATCCACGGGGTGGAGGCCGCTGGCATGCCGCCCTACCAACGTGACGTCAACACCGTGTTCCAGGACTACGCACTGTTCCCGCACATGAACGTGTTGGACAACATCGCCTATGGCCTGAAGGTAAAGGGCGTGGCCAAGGCCGAACGCCATAGTCGCGCCGAAGAAGCCCTGGCCATGGTGGCCCTGGCCGGCTACGGCACGCGCAAACCAGCGCAACTGTCTGGCGGCCAGCGCCAGCGTGTGGCCCTGGCCCGTGCACTGGTCAACCGGCCGCGCGTGCTGCTGCTGGACGAGCCGCTGGGCGCACTGGACCTGAAGTTGCGCGAACAGATGCAAGGGGAGCTGAAAAAGCTGCAACGCCAGCTGGGCATCACCTTCATCTTCGTCACCCACGACCAGACCGAAGCGCTGTCGATGTCCGACCGGGTCGCGGTGTTCAACCGTGGCCGCATCGAACAGGTCGACACCCCGCGCAATCTGTACATGAAGCCCGCCACCACCTTCGTCGCCGAATTCGTCGGCACCTCCAACGTGGTACGTGGCGAGCTGGCCATGCAGCTCAACGGCAGCCCGGCCCCCTTCTCCATCCGTCCCGAGCACATCCGCCTGGGCGACCTTGTGGTCACCAGCCACGAAGTGCAGGTAAGCGGCCTGTTGCGCGATATCCAGTACCAGGGCAGCGCCACCCGCTACGAGCTGCAATTGGACAACGGCCAACTGCTGGCGGTAAGCCAGGCCAACGACCGCTGGCAGGCACAGGCACAGGCCTGGCAGACCGGGCAGCGGCTGCAGGCGCACTGGCCACGCGAGGCAATGACGGTGCTGCAGGAAACCGAGGGCCGCTGACATGAGCACACTGCGCGACCTATCCAACCTGCTGTACCGGCGCCCCAACCTGTACCTGGCACTGCTATTGATACCGCCGCTGACCTGGTTCGGCGCAATCTACCTGGGCTCGCTGCTGAACCTGCTGTGGCAGGGTTTCTATACCTTCGACGATTTCACCATGGCGGTGACCCCGGACCTGACCCTGGGCAACTTCGCCGCGCTGTTCAACCCGTCGAACTTCGACATCATCCTGCGCACCCTGGGCATGGCAGTGGCGGTGTCGCTGGCCAGTGCGGTGCTGGCCTTCCCCATCGCCTACTACATGGCGCGCTATACCAGCGGCAAGACCAAGGCATTTTTCTACATCGCGGTGATGATGCCGATGTGGGCCAGCTATATCGTCAAAACCTATGCCTGGACCCTGCTGTTGGCCAAGGGCGGCGTGGCCCAGTGGTTCGTCCAGTTGTTGCACCTGGATGCCCTGCTGCAGGCGCTGTTGGCGGTGCCTGGCGTGGGCGGCAGCACGCTGTCGACCTCGCACCTGGGGCGCTTTCTGGTGTTCGTGTACATCTGGCTGCCGTTCATGATCCTGCCCATCCAGGCCTCGCTGGAGCGCTTGCCACCGTCGCTGCTGCAAGCTTCGGCCGACCTCGGCGCACGGCCGGGGCAAACGTTCGTGCAGGTGATCCTGCCGTTGTCTATCCCCGGCATCGCCGCCGGCTCGATCTTCACCTTCTCGCTCACCCTGGGCGACTTCATCGTGCCGCAACTGGTCGGCCCGCCCGGCTACTTCATCGGCAGCATGGTCTATGCCCAGCAGGGGGCGATTGGCAACATGCCGATGGCTGCCGCGTTCACCTTGGTGCCCATCGTGCTAATCGCGGTGTACCTGTCCATCGTCAAGCGCCTGGGGGCCTTCGATGCACTCTGAAAAAGCATCACCGGGGCTGCGCCTGGCGGCCTGGGGCGGGTTGCTGTTCCTGCACTTCCCGATCCTGATCATCTTTCTGTACGCCTTCAACACCGAAGACGCGGCGTTCAGCTTCCCGCCCAAGGGCTTCACCCTGAAGTGGATTGGCGTGGCCTTCGCCCGGCCCGATGTGCTGGAGGCAATCAAGCTGTCACTGCAGGTGGCCTGCCTCGCCACGCTGATCGCGCTGGTCCTGGGCACACTAGCCTCGGCTGCGCTGTACCGGCGCAGCTTTTTCGGCAAGGAGAGCATTTCGCTGATGCTGATCCTGCCCATCGCCCTGCCCGGCATCATCACCGGCATCGCCCTGCTCTCGGCGTTCAAGACCTTGGGGATCGAGCCTGGTGTGTTCACCATCGTGGTCGGCCACGCCACGTTCTGCGTGGTGATCGTCTACAACAACGTGATCGCCCGCCTGCGGCGCACCTCGCAGAGCCTGATCGAAGCGTCGATGGACCTGGGCGCCGATGGCTGGCAGACCTTCCGCTACATCATCCTGCCCAACCTCGGTTCGGCGCTGCTGGCCGGCGGCATGCTGGCCTTTGCCCTGTCGTTCGATGAAATCATCGTCACCACCTTCACCGCCGGCCACGAACGCACGCTGCCGATCTGGCTGCTCAACCAACTCAGCCGCCCGCGTGACGTACCGGTGACCAACGTGGTCGCCATGCTGGTGATGCTGGTGACCATGCTGCCAATCCTTGGCGCCTATTACCTGACCCGTGGCGGCGAAAGCGTCGCGGGCAGTGGCAAATGACCCTGGAGGAGTCCCCGATGCAAACGCAGATGCTGATCAATGGCCAACTGGTCGCGGGCCAAGGCCCCGCCTGGACCGTGCTCGACCCCGCGCAGGGCACCGCCCTGGCGCAGATCAACGAAGCCACCGAGGCCCAGGTGGACAGCGCCGTGCGCGCCGCCGACCTGGCCTTCGACAGCTGGTCGCAAACCAGCCCCAAAGAGCGCTCGCAGGCCTTGCTGGCGCTGGCGGACGCCATCGAAGCCCACGGCGATGAACTGGCCCGGCTGGAATCGCAGAACTGCGGCAAGCCGCTGAGCGCCGCGCTGAATGACGAGATACCGGCGATTGCCGACGTGTTTCGTTACTTTGCCGGTGCGGCGCGCTGCCTGGGCGGCTCGGCGGCGGGCGAGTACCTACCAGGCCACACCTCGATGATCCGCCGCGACCCGCTGGGCGTGGTGGCCTCGATTGCCCCGTGGAACTACCCATTGATGATGCTGGCCTGGAAGATCGCCCCGGCCCTGGCAGCCGGCAATACGGTGGTGATCAAACCGTCGGAGCTGACGCCGCTGACGGCCCTGCGCCTGGGCGAGTTGGCCAAGGATCTGCTGCCACCGGGTGTACTGAACATTCTCTTTGGCCGCGGCCAGACCGTCGGCAACCCGCTGGTCAACCATCCCAAGGTGCGCATGGTGTCGCTGACCGGCTCGATCCCCACAGGTGCACACATCATCAGCGCCACCGCCGACAGTGTGAAGCGCATGCACATGGAGCTGGGTGGCAAGGCCCCTGTGCTGGTGTTCGACGACGCCGACATCGACGCCGCCATCGATGGCATCCGCACCTTCGGCTTCTACAACGCCGGCCAGGACTGCACCGCAGCCTGCCGCCTGTATGTGCAGGACGGTATCTACGAGCGCTTTGTCGAACGCCTGGGTGAAGCCGTAGCGAGCCTGAAACCGGGCTTGCAGGAGGCCGAGGACACCGAGCTGGGGCCGCTGATCAGTGCCCAGCACCGCGACAAGGTTGCCGGGCTGGTGCAGCGGGCCATCGCCCAGCCGCACATTCGCCTGGTAACCGGTGGCAAGGCGATTGACGGCGACGGCTTCTTCTTCGAGCCGACCGTGCTGGCGGATGCCCAGCAGGACGACGAGATCGTGCGCAACGAAGTGTTCGGCCCAGTGGTATCGGTCACCCGCTTTACCGATGAAGCGCAGGCGCTGGAATGGGCCAACGACTCCAACTACGGCCTGGCCTCATCGGTATGGACCCGCGACACAGGCCGTGCCCACCGCCTGGCGGCGCGCTTGCAGTACGGCTGCACTTGGGTGAATACCCACTTCATGCTGGTCAGTGAAATGCCCCATGGCGGGCAGAAGCACTCAGGGTATGGGAAGGACATGTCGATGTATGGGCTTGAGGATTACACCTGCGTGCGGCATGTGATGATCAAGCACTAGCCCGCTGAACATACGCGGTTGTTGTAGGTGCGCGCATGCGTTCCTACAACAACCGCGTAAAGGCCTGGATCAGTCCCGCAGATCCGACTCGTGAATCGGGTTGGCCCGGCTGGTCGCGCGCTGGTATTGCGCAGGCCAGGTCGCCTTGTTGCCGCCCAGGTCATCGTCGGCATGCAGCGGCCAGTACGGGTCGCGCAGCAGTTCACGGGCGAGGAAGATGATATCGGCCTGGCCGGTGCGCAAAATATGCTCGGCCTGGGCCGGTTCGGTGATCATGCCCACGGTGCCGGTGGCGATTTCCGATTCCTTGCGCACGCGCTCGGCGAAGCGGGTCTGATAGCCAGGGCCGGTGGGGATTTCGGCGTTTACCGAGGTCCCGCCAGAGGACACATCGATCAGGTCTACGCCCAACCCTCGCAGACGTCGGGCCAGTTCAACGGTTTCATCGGGGTTCCAGCCATCTTCGACCCAATCGGTTGCCGATACCCGCACGAACAATGGCAACTCGGCCGGCCAGACCTTGCGCACGGCCTCCACCACTTGCAAGGTCAGGCGGATGCGGTTTTCGAAGCAGCTGCCGTACTCGTCGCGGCGTTGGTTACTCAGCGGCGAGAGGAACTGGTGCAACAGGTAGCCATGGGCAGCATGAATTTCCACCACCTTGAAACCGGCCTTCAAGGCGCGCTCAGTCGAGGCAACGAAGGCGTCGATAACACCCTGGATCTCGTTCTCGGTCAGCTCGCGTGGCGCTGTGTGCTGCGGGTCGAAGGCGATCTTCGAAGGGCCCACCGGCTGCCACCCGCCGTCTTCGAGCTTCACACTACCCTGCTTGCCCAGCCATGGGCGATAGGTGCTGGCCTTGCGCCCGGCGTGTGCCAGCTGGATACCGGGCACGGCGCCTTGGGCGGTGATGAAGCGAGTGATGCGTTGCAACGGGGCGATCTGCGTGTCGTCCCACAGGCCGAGGTCTTCGGCGGTGATGCGGCCATCGGCGGTGACCGCCACGGCTTCGGTGATCACCAGGCCCGCACCACCAACGGCGCGGCTGCCTAAATGGACAAGGTGCCAATCGTTGGCCAGGCCATCGATAGCGGAATACTGGCACATCGGCGAGACGGCGATGCGGTTGGGCAGGGTCAGCTGACGCAGGGTGTAAGGCTCAAGCAGCAGGCTCATGAGGGCACCTCCCAAGGACTCCAATGGTGATCCGGCCCGGACACTCAATTGCACGTCCCTGGCCCAGGTCCGGTCATAACTTCAGACTAGACCAGAATGGGTGGGGGGGATGTTCCGTGGGATTTTGGGGTGGCTGGCGGTCGGTCAAAGGCAGATTTTAGCGGGCCCATACCTGATAGGAATTTCAGATGTTCCCTACGACTCAGATCTGGTGTATGTGATCGAGACGTACAACCGGGAAGCAGTGGAAGGCATTGTGTTCTTCTCACTGCTTGGTTTGGCCTCGTTTGTCGCAGCAGGCGTAATGCACTGGCAAAACCGGCAGCGGAAAAAACAATCCGAGATCAGTCAATAGCCGTTGCACCTGACACCGGGGGCGGGTTTACCCGTGAAGAATGTGACGCGGTGAATGGCACCCGCTTTGCCGGTGTTCGCGGGTAAACCCGCTCCCACAGGTACTGCGCAAGCCCTGAACCAGCCGCCGGCCCTCTGGGAGCGTTGGGCTCAGCGTGGCTCCATGTGGGCAATCATCAACTGCACACTTTCATTGCCACGAAACTCGTTCACATCCAGCTTGTACGCCAGTTCGACCCAGCGCACGGTCGGGTTCGGCCACACTTCGCGGTCAACGCCGAAGGCGATGCCATCCAGTCGCACCGAACCACACTCGCTCTTGAGCACCACCTTCAGGTGCCGCTCGCCCACCACGCGCTGCTCCACCAGTTGGAACACGCCGTGGAACAGCGGCTCGGGGAAATGCTGGCCCCACGGCCCGGCATGGCGCAAGGCCTTGGCCAGGTCGAGGTGGAATTCCTCCACGGCCAGGCTGCCATCAGACAACAGCCGGCCTGTCAGGTCTTCCTCGCGCAGCTGGCGCCGCACTTCTTCGTCGAACGCCTCGGCAAACGCCTGGAAATTGCCTTCAGGCAACGACAACCCCGCCGCCATGGCGTGGCCGCCGAATTTGCTGATCAGTTGCGGGTGGCGGGCCGCTACGGCATCCAGCGCGTCGCGGATATGGAACCCTGGTACCGAACGCGCCGAGCCTTTCAGCATGCCTTCGCCGGCATCGGCAAAGGCAATGGTTGGACGGTGATAACGCTCTTTAAGGCGCGACGCCAAAATACCGATTACACCCTGGTGCCAGTCGGCATCGAACAAACACAGACCATACGGCATCGACTCGACCGGCAGGTCCTTGAGCTGGGCCAGGGCTTCGCGCTGCATCCCCTGCTCGATGGACTTGCGGTCCTGGTTCAGGTCGTCTAGCTGCTGGGCCATGTCCTGGGCCAGTGCCGCGTCTTCGCACAGCAGGCATTCAATGCCCAGGCTCATGTCGTCCAGGCGACCGGCGGCGTTCAGCCGTGGGCCGAGGATGAAACCCAGGTCAGTCGAGGTGATACGCCGGTGATCGCGGCGGGCCACTTCGAGAATCGCCTTCAGCCCTGGCCGGGCACGACCGGCGCGGATGCGCTCGAGGCCCTGGTGCACCAGGATGCGGTTGTTGGCATCCAGCGGCACCACGTCGGCAACGCTGCCCAACGCGACCAGGTCGAGCAGTTCGCCTATGTTCGGCTGTGCTTGCGTCTCGTAACGGCCCAGGCTGCGCAGTCGCGCGCGCAGGGCCATCAGCACGTAGAAGATCACCCCTACCCCGGCCAACGACTTGCTGGGGAACGTACAGCCCGGCTGATTGGGGTTGATGATGGCGTCTGCGTCGGGCAACTGCTGGCCTGGCAGGTGATGGTCGGTGACCAGCACCTTGAGCCCAGCGGCCTTGGCCGCCGCCACACCCTCGACGCTGGAAATGCCATTGTCCACGGTAATCAGCAGTTGCGGCTGGCGTTGCAGCGCCACTTCGACGATTTCCGGGGTCAGGCCATAGCCATACTCGAAGCGGTTGGGTACCAGGTAATCGACATGGGCCGCACCCAGTAGGCGCAGGCCCAGCACCCCTACGGTGCTTGCGGTGGCACCGTCGGCATCGAAATCGCCAACAATGAGGATACGCTGGCGCTGGTCGAGCGCCTCGACCAGCAGGTCGACACCGGCCTCGATGCCCTTTAGCTGCTGGTACGGCAGCAGGCGCGCCAGGCTTTTGTCCAGCTCGGCCTCGCTCTGCACGCCGCGCGCGGCGTACAGACGGGTGAGCAAAGGTGGCAGATTACCCAGAAATGGCAGGGTCGGCGGCAGAGGGCGAGGTTCGATGCGCATGGGTTGCTTCAGCCACGCTCACCAAGCAGCCACTGCAGTTGTACCTCATGCTGGCCACGGTCGTCGGTGACGAATACCGTGCCTTCGCTGATCATCACGTCCCACTTGATGCTGCGCGGCATGTCGGTCGCCAAGGTTTCCAGCACCTCTTGCGGTACAGCGGCAATGCTCAGGTTCTTCAGGTTCTTGACCGCGCTCACCACTTTGCCCTCCCACACCCGCAGGCTGCCGTAGGCCAGCAGGCTGGTGCGTTCGGTACGGCGCGAGCACCAGGTCAGGCGGTCGGCGTCTGGCTGGCCCACTTCGATCCAATGCAACACGCGATCGTCCAGGCTCTTTTCCCAAAGCGCCGGCTCATCGACATCCGACAGGCCACGGCCAAACGACAAGTTCTCGTTGTACCAGAGCGCATACGCCAACAGACGAACCGCCATACGCTCTTCGGTTTCCGAAGGGTGGCGAGCGATGGTCTGCTTGACGCTTTCGTAGACGTTGCGGTCAAGGTCGGTGAGATTCAATTCGAACTTGTAGGTGGTGGACGGCTGGGCCATGGTCGACGGGCTTCGTGCAAAAGAAAAGTGGCACAGTCTACCCCATCCGCACCTTCCATGCGCCGCAGCAGTACCCGGCGAAACCGACGTGTGATAAAACCACGGCACTGCCCAACTGCCACGGATGCCCCATGTCGACGCCCAGCAAACCCCTCGCCGGCCTTAAAGTTGTCGAACTCGGCACCTTGATCGCCGGGCCGTTCGCCTCGCGTATCTGTGCCGAATTCGGCGCCGAGGTGGTCAAGGTCGAATCGCCCGATGGCGGCGACCCGTTGCGCAAGTGGCGCAAGCTGTACGAGGGCACGTCGCTATGGTGGTTCGTGCAGGCCCGCAACAAACAGTCGCTCACCCTCAACCTCAAGCACCCCGAGGGGCGCGAGATTCTCAAGCGCCTGCTGGCCGAGGCCGACATCCTGATCGAAAACTTTCGCCCAGGCGTGCTGGAAAAGCTTGGCCTGGGCTGGGATGTACTGCATGCGCTGAACCCGCGCCTGGTAATGGTGCGCCTGTCAGGCTTTGGCCAAACCGGGCCGATGAAAGACCAGCCGGGCTTCGGCGCGGTGGGCGAGTCGATGGGCGGCCTGCGCTACATCACCGGTTTCGACGACCGCCCGCCGGTGCGCACGGGCATTTCCATCGGTGATTCGATTGCCGCCCTGTGGGGGGTCATCGGCGCACTAATGGCGTTGCGCCACCGGGAAGTCAATGGCGGCCAGGGCCAGGTGGTGGACGTGGCGCTGTACGAAGCGATCTTTGCCATGATGGAAAGCATGGTCCCGGAATTCGATGTGTTCGGTTTTATCCGCGAACGCACCGGCAACATCATGCCAGGCATTACGCCCTCCTCCATCCACACCAGCGCCGACGGCAAGCATGTGCAGATCGGCGCCAACGGCGATGCGATCTTCAAGCGCTTCATGCAAGCGATCGGCCGCGACGACCTGGCCGACGACCCGACCCTGGCCAGCAACGACGGCCGCGACCTGCGTCGTGACGAGTTGTACGGGGTGATCGATCGCTGGGCCAACAGCCTGCCGCTGGAGCAATTGATGCAGGTGCTTACCACCGCCGAAGTACCGGCCAGCCGTATCTATTCAGCCGAAGACATGTTCAACGACCCGCAGTACCTGGCACGCGAGATGTTCCTGCAGGCCAAGCTGCCGGATGGCAAGCCATTTCGCATGCCCGGCATTGTGCCCAAGTTGTCGGAGACCCCCGGTTCCAGCGAATGGGTCGGCCCGGCCCTTGGCGAGCACACCGAGGCACTGCTCGCCAGCCTGGGCTATGACGCGGCGGCCATCGCCAGCCTGCGCGTAGCAGGCACGGTCTGACTCTGGCGCTGCCCGGTTTCATGCGCGCGGCCCGCTGCCTACGTCACCTGGTCCTGCTGTGCGGGCTATTGCCCGCACTGCTGCTACAGCCTGTCAGTGCCAAGGAACACATCTTCTGGCTGGTGCGCGACCTGCCGCCGTTCACCATTTTCGAAGGCCCGGAAAAGGGCCAGGGGGTGATCGACCAGTTGTTGCCACTGCTGATCGGGCAGATGCCCGAGTACGACCACACCATTTTGCGGGTCAACCGCGCCCGCGGCCTTCAGATGCTGCAAGACCGCAACAGCTTCACCTGCGACCCGACCCTGCTATGGACCCCGGAACGGGCCGAATACGTGCGTTTTTCCATGCCGTCGCTGGGTGTGGTCAGCGGCGGGCTGGTGCTGCGCAAGGAAAACCAGGCGCTGATGGCGCCCTACCTCGACGGCCAGCAGGTAGACCTGCATGGTTTGCTGAGCAACAACGCGCTGAAGCTGGGGATTGTTGCAGAACGCAGTTACGGCACGCAGATCGACGCCATTCTGCGTCAGTTGCCCGACACCGCGCTCAGCCGCCATTATGGCAACGACGCCACTGCCAACCTGCTGCAGATGCAACAACTGGGGCGTTTGCGCCTGGTGCTCGGCTACTGGCCTGAGGTGCGCTATCTCATCCAGCAACAAGGTGGTTCACTGGCTGATTACCAGTTTCATCCTGTGCAGGGGGTAGAACGCTATCAGTTTCTGCATGTGGGTTGCTCGGACAACCCTCTGGGGCGCGAAGCGATTGCGCATATCGATCAGCTGTTACCCAGGCTGCGCCAGGATGTATTGCCGGCGCTGTATGCGCGCTGGCTGGACCCTGCGCTGCAGGAAGACTACCTGGAAGAGAGCAAGCGTTTCTTCGAAGCGCAGTAGTTGCAGCCCATCGCGCCAAAAAAAGCCGCGCCTACAGGCGACTGCGCAGAACCCAAAAAGAAACCCCGGACGCTGGGGAAGACGCCCGGGGCCAAGCGAAAGTCCTTGGAGACTTCCCGTGACAGCCCTGCCAGCGCCGGAGCAAAGCGCTGGCCGGCTGCCCCTACTGTGTCTGATAAGCCACTCAGGCAAAGGTTCCCTGGGGTTGCTGACGCTGCTGCAATGCGGCAATCACACACGGCTGCAAACGCCCTTCTGCTATTTGCAAGTCACGGTGCAAGCCATCCACCAAATCGATCAGCAGGCGTTGCTCCTGCAACTGTCGCTCGCTGACCATGCGCCGCAAGGTAATACCGGCAAGGCGGTCATGAACGGTCAATTGGCGATTGCCACTGGCATCGGCGCTGCCGAGGTGTGCCTGATAGGGGGCTAGGGCGTCGTTGAGCAGGCTGCAGATTCTTTCCATCCGGATCACTCGCTGCGTGGTGGGATCTAAAGGAACTGACCAACAGGCACAGCAGAAAGTTCGTCACACTGCGGCTGTCTCAGTGAGCATGCGGGGCCGACATGACAGCTTTACTACACCGCCCTGGGCGCACCTGCAGTGTTTGCAGGGCGTGCTGCAGGCCCGGCATCGACAGCGGCCAGGGCAGCTCGGCGAGCACCCACAGGCCGCGTTTTCTGGCCTCTTGGGCAAGGTTTTGACGATTGGGCGCGGGCTGGCCGACGAACAGCAATGCGCGCGCATTGTGTTGCTGGGCGAGCAAGGCAAGACCGGCCCGCGTTGGCATGGCGTGGTCGAGGATCAACAAATCGGGGCGATGCTCAGCGCTGAGGCAGGCATCCAGGTCACCGGTGCTCGTGCTGATGCGCACGTTGAAGACACCCTGGCTATTGAGCGCCTGGTGCAGCAGGATCTGGTGGGATGGGCGTGCCTGGTGGATCAACACGTAGGTCTGGTGCATGAGCCGCTCCGGATGGGAGGACCGGCTAATCTAGGCGTTGCGCCCAGCAGGCTGAATAGGGCTTTTCAGAGGCGATCGTGGGAAAAGTCCGAGAAGCTGGGGCCGCGTAGCGGCCCCGCAAACCCACTCGGTTACAGCGGCTTGCCGCGGTTGCCGTGCTGGCTGACAAAGCCCTGTACAGCTTTCAGGTCATTGGCCAGCACCGTGCAACGCTCTTCACGGCTGAACAGGTCGCTGAGGTGCGCCGGCAATTCCAGCGCCTTGCCCACACCGGCCTTCTCCACCGCTTCCGGGAACTTGACCGGGTGCGCGGTGCCCAGCACCACCATCGGCGTATCCAGGCTACGGCGGCACTCGCGGGCAGCCTTGACGCCGATCGCGGTATGCGGGTCGAGCACTTCACCGGTGGCGGCGAATACTTCGGTAATGGTCTCGCAGGTTTGCTCGTCGCTCACAGCCAGCGAGTCGAACAGCTTGCGCGCTTCGGTCCAGCGGTCTTGCTCGACGCTGAAGCCGCCACCTTGCTTGAAGTTGGCCATCAGCTCGGCAATCGCCCCCCCGTTGCGGCCGTGCAGGTCGAACAGCAGGCGCTCGAAGTTGGACGAGACCATGATGTCCATCGACGGCGACAAGGTCGCGTGCAGGGTGTCCTTGACGTACTGGTTGCCGCTCATGAAGCGGTGCAGGATGTCGTTGCGGTTGGTGGCGACGATCAGCTGGCTGACCGGCAGGCCCATGTTGCGCGCCAGGTAGCCGGCGAAAATGTCGCCGAAGTTGCCAGTCGGTACCGAGAACGCCACCGAGCGCGCCGGGCCGCCCAACTGCAGCGCTGCGTGGAAGTAGTAGACGATCTGGGCCATGATCCGCGCCCAGTTGATCGAGTTGACGGCTACCAGGCGGGTGCCCTTGAGGAACGACTGGTCGGCGAAGCTGGCCTTGACCATTTCCTGGCAGTCGTCGAAGTTACCTTCGATGGCGATGTTGTGGATGTTGTCGCCGAAGATGGTGGTCATCTGCCGACGCTGCACTTCCGACACGCGCTGGTGCGGGTGCAGGATGAAAATGTCGACGTTGTCGCAACGGCGGCAGCCTTCGATGGCGGCGGAACCGGTGTCACCACTGGTGGCGCCGACGATCACCACGCGCTCGTTGCGCTTGGCCAGCACGTGGTCGAGCAGACGGCCGAGCAACTGCAGGGCAAAGTCCTTGAACGCCAAGGTCGGGCCGTGGAACAGCTCCAGCACCCATTCGTTGCTGTTCAGCTGGCGCAGCGGTGCGACCGCCGCGTGGGCGAACTCGCCGTAGGTTTCTTCGAGGATCTTCTTGAAGTCGGCGTCGGCGATGCTGCCTTCGACGAACGGGCGCATCACTCGGAAAGCCAGCTCGTGGTACGGCAGACCGGCCCACGAGGCGATTTCTTCCTGGGTGAAGCGTGGCAGGTTTTCCGGCACGTACAAGCCGCCGTCACTGGCCAGGCCAGCCAGCAGCACGTCTTCGAAATTCAGGGCCGGTGCCTGGCCGCGGGTACTGATATAGCGCATGGGTGCAAACCTTCGATGCTGGGGCCGGGGCCGCGCTGGCGGCCCGACGGCACTAATTTTGTTAGTTGAGCTGTTCGACGCGAATGCGCACAACCTTGCCGACCACGTCCTGCAGGGCTTCCAGGGCGATGATGGCATCGTTGATACGCTGCTCGACCACACCATGGGTCAGCAGGATCATCGGCACCAGGCCGTCCTGCTCCTCGGCTTCCTTCTGCATGATCGACTCGATGTTGATGCCACGCTCCGAGAGAATGCTGGCCACCTGGGCCAGTACGCCCGGGTGATCCTTGGCCTGAATGCGCAGGTAGTAGGCGCTTTCGCAGGCTTCAATCGGCAGGATCGGGTGGGCCGACAACGAGTCTGGCTGGAAGGCCAGGTGCGGCACGCGGTTTTCCGGGTCGGAGGTCATGGCACGGACCACGTCGACCAGGTCGCCGACCACCGACGAAGCGGTGGGCTCCATACCAGCGCCCGCGCCGTAGTACAGGGTAGACCCGGCCGCGTCACCGTTGACCATGACGGCGTTCATCACGCCGTTGACGTTGGCGATCAGGCGGTCGGCTGGGATCAGCGTCGGGTGCACGCGCAGCTCGATACCTTCGGCGGTGCGACGGGCAACACCCAGGTGCTTGATGCGGTAGCCCAGGGCCTCGGCGTAGTTCACGTCCGCCGTGGTCAGCTGGGTGATGCCTTCGGTGTAGGCCTTGTCGAATTGCAGCGGAATGCCGAACGCGATGGACGCCAGGATGGTCAGCTTGTGCGCGGCGTCGATGCCTTCGACGTCGAACGTCGGGTCGGCTTCGGCGTAACCCAGCGCCTGCGCTTCGGCGAGCACGTCCGGGAAGGCGCGGCCCTTCTCACGCATTTCGGTGAGGATGAAGTTGCCGGTGCCGTTGATGATGCCGGCCAGCCAGTTGATGCGGTTGGCCGACAGGCCTTCGCGGATAGCCTTGATGACCGGGATGCCACCGGCCACAGCCGCTTCGAAGGCGACAATGACGCCCTTCTCGCGGGCTTTAGCGAAAATTTCGTTGCCGTGCACGGCAATCAGCGCCTTGTTGGCGGTGACCACGTGCTTGCCGTTTTCGATGGCCTTGAGCACCAGGTCGCGGGCGATGGTATAGCCACCGATCAGCTCGATGACAATGTCGATCTCCGGGTTGCTCGCAACTTCGAACACGTCAGCGGTAATGGGGGTACCGGTAATCTGGCAGTTCGGGTTCTGCGAGCGCATGGCGATCTGTGCCACTTCAATACCGCGCCCGGCACGGCGGGCAATCTCCTCGGCGTTGCGCTGAAGTACATTGAAGGTTCCGCCACCGACGGTCCCCAACCCACAGATGCCTACTTTGACCGGTTTCACTGTGAACTCCCCATTGAACGGTCGACACGCTTGCCGACCGTGAAACATGCCGTCACCCCATGACGACGGCGTACTTGATTGAATTACTTGGCAAGTGCCAGCTTGGCAACTTGCGGTGCCGGCTGGTAGCCCGGAATGACCTGGCCGCTTTCAAGGACGATGGCCGGCGTGCCATTGACACCGATCGACTGGCCCAGCTGGAACTGCTTGCTGACAGGATTGGTGCACTTGGCGGCCTTGATTTCTTCACCTTCGACCATTTTGTCCATCGCCCCACGGCGGTCGCTGGAGCACCACACCGCCTGCAACTGCTGGTCACCCGGCGAGCCGAGGCCCTGACGCGGGAACGCGACATAGCGCACTTCGATACCGCGACGGTTCAGCTCGGGCACTTCGGCATGCAGCTTGTGGCAGTACGGGCAGGTGGTGTCGGTGAACACGGTGATATGCGACTTGGTCTCGCCCTTGGCAGGATAAACCACCATCTCGGCGGCTGGAATGCCGTTGATGAGCTTGGCGATGCCTTGACGTTCGGTCTTCTCGGTGAGGTTGACCGGCTTGCCGTCCTGGATCTGGAACAGGTAACCCTGCATCACGAACTGGCCGTCGGCGCTGGCGTAGAGCACGCGACCGCCCTGCAGCTTGACTTCATACAGGCCGTTGAGGGGGCTGCTGGCCACGCTTTCCACGGGCACTTCCAGCTCTAGGTTCTGCAACGATTTACGGATGGCCTGCTCGGCCCCGGCGTTGCTATCGGTTGCCGCAGCAACGGCAAAGGTACTGGCCAGCGCCAAAGCGGCGGCGGCGAAAAACTGGGTCACGCGCATGGGAACTCCTGAAGGCGGACAGGGGCCGGAGGGCGCCACCTGCGGAAAATACGCGGTGACCGTGCGGCCCTTGGTGCAAACCGCCCAAGCCTACCACATCACGCTGCCGGTGAAGGGGCTGGCAAGGACCGGCCGGCGGAACATGAAAAACATTCATCCACGCGGGTGGTGCTGGGCGTGCAACTGCTGCAGGCGGGCCTTGGCGACGTGGGTATAGATCTGCGTGGTCGACAGGTCGCTGTGGCCCAGCAGCATCTGCACCACACGCAAGTCGGCACCGTGGTTGAGCAGGTGGGTGGCGAAGGCATGCCGCAAGGTGTGCGGCGACAGCGGCTTGTCGATGCCAGCAACCCGGGCATGATGCTTGATGCGGTGCCAGAAGGTCTGGCGAGTCATCTGCTCGCCTCTCAGGCTGGGGAACAGCACGTCGCTGGGGCGGCCGTTGAGCAGTTCGGCGCGGCCATCGCGCTGGTAGCGTTCCAGCCACACCACCGCCTCTTCACCCATGGGCACCAGGCGCTCCTTGCTGCCCTTGCCCATTACCCGCAGCACACCCTGGCGCAGGTTGACCTGGTCGAGGGTCAGGCTGACCAGCTCGGTGACGCGCAGGCCGCAGGCATAGAGCACTTCGAGCATGGCACGGTCGCGCTGGCCGATGGCTTCGCCCAGGTCCGGTGCCTGCAGCAGGGCTTCGACATCGGCTTCGGAGAGTGACTTGGGCAGTGGTTTGCCCAGTTGTGGCATGTCGACCTGCAAGGTCGGGTCGATGGCCACCAGCCTTTCCCGCAGCAGGTAGCGGAAAAAACCACGCAGGCCGGACAGGAAGCGCGCCGTGGAGCGCGGCTTGTAGCCTTGGTCGAGGCGCCAGGCCAGGTGATCGAGGATCAGCTCGCGGCCGGCATCCGGCAGCGACACTGCCTGCTCCTGCAGCCAGCCATTGAACAAGGCCAGGTCACTGCGGTAGGACACTCGGGTGTTGTCGGACAGGCCTTTTTCAAGCCACAGGGCGTCGAGAAACTGGTCTATCAGGGGGTGATCGAGGGCGGGCATGAAGACTCGGTGGCAAACGGCGAATTGACGCTTAGTCTTTCATAACACTGCAGGCATAGGGAGCCCGTATGAGCGAACAGCAGATTCTTCTCAGCGTCGGCGGTATCGGTGCCGCCGCGCTTGCCTGCCAATGGCTGGCCTGGCGCCTGAAACTGCCGGCGATTCTGTTTCTGCTGCTGGCCGGGATCATCGCCGGCCCGGCACTGGGCTGGCTCGATCCCGAAGCACTGTTCGGCCCGTTGCTGATGCCGCTGGTGTCGCTGGCAGTGGCACTGATCCTGTTCGAAGGCAGCCTGACCCTGCACCTGTCGCAGTGGCGCGAGATCGGCAGCGTGGTGCATCGCCTGGTCACCGTGGGTGCCCTGCTCACCTGGCTGGTGATCGCCCTGGCGACCCACTGGCTACTCGGGTTCGACTGGCCGCTGTCGATTCTGTTCGGCACCCTGACCCTAGTGACCGGGCCCACGGTGATCGTACCCATGCTTCGCGTGGTGCGGCCAAAGTCGACGATCGCCAACATCCTGCGCTGGGAGGGGATCATGATCGACCCCATCGGCGCGCTACTCGCCGTGGTGGTGTACAGCTTCATCATCGCCAGCGCCGATGGCAACGGGCTGAGCCAGAGCCTGACCACTTTTGCCGGGGTGATTTTTTGCGGCACAGCCTTGGGCGCGGCCGGCGGGTGGCTGCTGGGGCAGATCATGCGCGAGCAGTGGCTACCGGAGTACCTGCACAACCTCGCATCGCTGGCGGCGGTACTGGGCATTTTCATCGCCGCCAACCAGATCATGCATGAATCCGGGCTGCTGGCGGTGACTGTGATGGGCATGTGGCTGGCCAACATGCGCGGGGTCGATGTGCGACAAATCCTGCACTTCAAGGAAAACCTCAGCGTACTGCTGATTTCCGGCCTGTTCATCCTGCTCGCCGCGCGCCTTGACCTGCATGCCCTGCTAGGCCTCGGCCCTGCGGTGCTGGCCTTGTTGCTGGTGATCCAGCTGGTGGCACGCCCGCTCAACGTGTGGCTGTCCACGCTGGGCTCGACACTCAGCTGGCGCGAGCGCGCACTGCTGGCCTGGATTGCGCCCCGCGGCATCGTCGCAGCCGCTGTTTCCGCTATCTTTGCCATCCGCCTGCACCAGGCCGGCCACCAGGACGCCCTGCTGCTGGTGCCGCTGACCTTCGCGGTGATCATCGGCACGGTGGTACTGCAAAGCGCCACGGCCAGGCCGCTGGCACGCCTGCTCAAGGTCGCCGAACCAGCACCCAGCGGGTTTCTCATCGTCGGTGCCAACGAACCAGCCCGCGCCATCGCCAAAGCCCTGCAGCAGCTGGGCTGCCGGGTGTTGCTGACGGACTCCAGCTGGGAAAACATCCGCGCTGCGCGCATGGACGGTCTTCCGACCTATTTTGGCAACCCCGCCTCGCAACATGCCGATGCCCACCTGGACCTGGTCGGCCTCGGGCACTTGCTGGGCCTTTCTCCCGCTGGCGAAATCAATGCCCTGGCCTGCGCAAGGTTTCGCCATGATTTCGGGCACGGGCGGCTGTTCGTGCTGGCCAGCGGCCTGGAGAAACAACGTAGCGACAAGCACCGGGCGGCCGAGGAGCATCGTGGCCATCTGCTGGGGGCCAACCCGATGACCTACCTGCAACTGGCCAACCGCCTGCATCAAGGCGCCGAGTTGTACAGCACCAACCTCACCGAAGGCTTTGGCTGGGATGCCTACCAGGCACTGCATGGCGAACGTGCACACCTGCTGTTCGCCCGCGATGGCCATGGCTGGGTGCATGTAGCCAGCCCCGACAACCCGCTGCAGCCGCAACCGGGCTGGACCCTGGTGGCGTTGATCGAGCCAGCGCCAGAACCCTGATCTTCAGGCGCTTGGCAGCACGGGCACCGGGCGCTTGTCCTCGTCGATGGCGACGAAGCTGAACACCCCATGGATCGCCCGCTCACGGCCGTCCAGGTACATGTTCTCGACAAACACATCCACCTGCACCTGCAAGCTGGTATTGCCGACCTTGATCACCGTCCCCACCAGCTCGACGATCGAGCCCGCCGGGATCGGGTGCTTGAAGTCGATGCGGTCGGTAGAAACGGTCACCAGCGGCAGGCGGCAGAAGCGCGTGGCGGCGATGAACGACACTTCGTCCATCCAGGCCAGTGCGGTGCCGCCGAACAGGGTGTTGTGGTGGTTGGTGGTGTTGGGGAACACCGCCTTGGTCACGCGGGTCACCGACAGCTCGGTGCGGCGCTGGATTTCCTGGTCTCGGGTAGTCATGGCAATCACATCTTCGGGGTTTCAAAACGCAAAAAAGCAGCCCGAAGGCTGCTTTTTTCTCGCTAGGCGGCCTCGGCCACCGGGCAAACTGTACTCAGGACAGTTTTTCCTTGATGCGAGCGGCTTTGCCGGACAGGTCGCGCAGGTAGTACAGCTTGGCTTTACGCACGTCACCACGACGTTTCACGGCCAGGCTGTCGATTTGCGGGCTGTAGGTCTGGAAGGTACGCTCTACGCCAACGCCGCTGGAGATCTTGCGCACGGTGAAGGCGCTGTTCAGACCGCGGTTACGCTTGGCGATAACGACGCCTTCGAACGCCTGCAGACGGGAACGCTCACCTTCCTTCACTTTAACCTGAACGACAACGGTGTCGCCTGGTGCGAAGGTCGGGATTTCCTTGCTCATCTGCTCGGCTTCGAGCTGCTGGATGATCTTGTTGGTCATGCTGTGCTCCTAAGATGGATACGTGATCCACCATCGATACGTTTAACTATCGTCCCGCTCGCGGAGATATTCCTCGAGCAGCTTCTTCTCTTCTCCAGAAAGCGAGCGACTTTCCAGAAGATCGGCGCGTCGTTCGAAGGTCCTACCAAGGGACTGCTTCATCCTCCAACGCCGGATATGTGCATGGTTGCCACTTAGCAACACGTCGGGAACACGCTGATCCGCATACACCTCAGGTCGGGTGTAGTGCGGGCAATCGAGCAGACCGTCGGTGAAGGAATCTTCTTCCGCCGAGTCCACATGCCCTAAAGCTCCGGGCAGCAGCCGCGTAACCGCATCGATCAGTACCATGGCCGGCAGCTCGCCACCGGAAAGCACATAGTCGCCAATCGACCACTCCTCATCGACATGAGCCTCGATAAAGCGCTCGTCGATGCCTTCATAACGACCGGCGATCAGGATCAACGATTCCTGTTCGGCCAGGCCTTTGACCGCCTGCTGAGTCAGCTTGCGGCCTTGTGGCGAAAGGTAGATCACCTTTGCCGCAGCTCCGGTCGCTTGCCTGGCGCTAACCAGGGCATCTTCCAGAGGCTTGATTTTCATCACCATGCCCGGACCACCGCCAAACGGCCGATCATCTACCGTGTGGTGACGATCTGTGGTGTAGTCCCGCGGGTTCCAGCAAGTTACCTGAAGCAACCCCTGTTTCACCGCGCGGCTGGTAATGCCGTACTCCGTGATGGCCGAGAACATCTCGGGGAACAACGTGATGACGTCTACGCGAAGGTTACCCATCGTTTAGAAGTCCGCGTCCCACTCAACCCGCATCACGCCTGCTTCCAGGTCGATTGCCAGCACGCATTGCGCCGTATAGGGCAACAGACGCTCGCGATCATCCAGGCTGCCTGCGCAGGGTTTGACCACCATTACATCGTTCGCACCGGTCTCCAACAGGTGATCGACCTTGCCGAACAGGTGTTCGTCCTGGTTGATGACCTTCAGACCGACCAACTGGTACCAGTAGTACTCGTCGGCAGCCAGGTTGGGCAAAAGGCTCCGCGCAATGCAGATTTCGTAACCGCTCAGAAGACGGGCTTCATCGCGATCTTCGAGGCCTTTGAGCTTCACGACCAGGCCCTTTTGGGAGCCACGACCGCTGACCAGCTCGACCTGCTTTACCTTGCCTTCGTGCCGAAGCGTCCAGCGCGGATAATCCAACAGGTTTTCAATCGGATCGGTAAAGGAATACACCTTCACCTCGCCGCGAACGCCGTGAACCGAAAAAATCTTGCCAACGACGATCAGGTCGTCAGCCTTTTCTGGCGTCGCGTTCATACTGTTCAGGCAGCGGCCTTGGCAGCTTCCTTCAGCAGCTGAGCAACACGCTCAGACGGCTGTGCACCCTGGCTCAGCCAGTAGGTGACGCGCTCTTGGTTGACCGACAGTTTAACTTCGGCGCCAGCAGCGATCGGGTTGAAGAAACCTACGCGCTCAACGAAACGGCCATCACGGGCGTTACGCGAGTTGGTCACGGTCAGGTGGTAGAATGGGCGCTTTTTCGAGCCGCCACGGGCCAGACGGATGGTTACCATGTGAACATCGTTCCTATAGTCGGTGCTGCAGTTGATACAGCAGCTGGTACTGCAAATCTGAATGCCAAATAGGCACACGGGTGCCCAAAAGGCCGCATATTCTCGGGGAATACACGGACATTTGCAAATGACTTTTTCGGCAAGGCCATGCCCTACCGTCCAGATTTGCCGGTTGTGCCGCGAAATCCGCGGCCGTTACCCCACTACAGCGGGGGTTCTGGGCGCCAGCCCGACGAAAGGCAGGCACCCGGAATAAGTTACAGCTTCGGCATACCGCCGCCTGGCAGCATCCCGCCCAGGCCGCGCATCATCTTGGCCATGCCGCCTTTGGCAGAGAATTTTTTCATCATCTTCTGCATCTGCTTGTGCTGCTTGATCAAGCGGCCGATGTCCTGCACCTGGGTACCGGAACCCAGGGCGATACGGCGCTTGCGCGAACCGCTGATCAGGTCAGGATCACGGCGCTCGGCCGGGGTCATGGAGTTGATGATCGCTTCCATCTGTTTGAACTGCTTCTCGGCGGCGCCCTGGGCGTTGCCCATCTGCGACAGGTTGACCCCGCCGATGCTCGGCAGCTTGTCCATCAGGCCACCGAGGCCGCCCATGTTCTTCATTTGTTGCAGCTGGTCGCGGAAGTCTTCGAGGTCGAAGCCCTTGCCCTTCTTCAGCTTCTTGGCCAGCTTGTCGGCCTTGGCCTTGTCGATGGTCTGCTCGGCCTGCTCGATCAGGCTGAGCACGTCACCCATGCCGAGAATGCGCGAAGCGACGCGATCGGGGTGGAACGGCTCGAGAGCCTCGGTCTTCTCACCCATACCGATGAACTTGATCGGCTTGCCGGTGATGGCACGCACCGACAGCGCAGCACCACCACGGGCGTCACCGTCGACCTTGGTCAGTACCACACCGGTCAGCGGCAGCGCCTCGCCAAAGGCCTTGGCGGTGTTGGCGGCGTCCTGGCCGGTCATGGCGTCGACCACGAACAGCGTCTCGATTGGCTTGACCGCGGCGTGCAGCGCCTTGATCTCGTCCATCATGTCGGCGTCGATGTGCAAACGGCCGGCGGTGTCGACGATGACCACGTCGATGAACTTCAGCTTGGCTTCACGGATGGCCGCTTCGGCAATGGCCACCGGCTTCTGGCTGATATCGGACGGGAAGAAGGTGACACCGATGTCGTTGGCCAGGGTTTCCAGCTGCTTGATCGCCGCCGGGCGATAAACGTCGGCGGACACCACCATCACGCTCTTTTTCTTGCGCTCTTTAAGGAAGCGCGCCAGCTTGCCGGCGGTGGTGGTCTTACCGGCGCCTTGCAGGCCGGCCATCAGCACCACGGCAGGCGGGGCGGCGTTCAGTGCGAGGTCTTCGTTGGCCGCGCCCATCAGGCTTTCCAGCTCGGCCTGGACGATCTTCACGAATGCCTGGCCCGGGGTCAGGCTACGCGAGACTTCGGTGCCGACCGCACGTTCCTTGACGCTGTTGACGAAATCCTTGACCACCGGCAGGGCAACGTCGGCCTCGAGCAGGGCCATGCGCACTTCGCGCAGCGTGTCCTTGATGTTGTCTTCGGTCAGCTTGGCCTTGCCGGTGACATGGCGCAGCGTCTGTGACAGGCGGTCGGTCAGGTTTTCGAACATGGTGATCCTTTCAGGCCCAGTAAAAGCCGAGGTTTGTCAGGCGCCCAGGGGAAATACACACCCGCCGGGCACAGCAAGGCGGCGATTATAGCGAAGTGCGGCGGCGGCGCACACCTTGGGAGATATTCGGTGGCTTTACCCGCGAATGCCGCGACGCGGCCTACCAGTCTTCCTAGAGCAGCGGAATATATGCCAAACTCCGTCTCTTTAAGGCTCGCCAACCAGGACTTATGGTCTCCTCTCCCAGCCTCATCCCCAACCTGATCGCTGCCGGCCTATATATAGCTGCGGCCATCTACCAGGGCTCGTACCTGGCCCAGGGCCGCAAGGCCGACAAGCGCCTGCTTGGCCTGCTGGGCGCCGTCGCGGTGCTGGCCCAGGCCGGCGCGCTGTTCTTCCAGTTGATCACCCCGCTGGGCCTGAGCCTGGACTTCTTCAGCGCCGCCAGCCTGATCGCCGTGGCCGTCATCACCCTGACCCTGCTGGCCTGCCTGCGCATACCGGTAGAAAACCTGCTGTTGTTGCTGTTCCCGCTGGGCGCGGTGACAGCGTTGCTGGCGCAGTTCGCGCCACCCGGCACGGTGCCACTGATAAACGAAGAACCGGGCATTCTTGCCCATATCCTGTTGTCGATCCTGGCCTATGGGCTGTTCACCATCGCGGTTTTCCAGTCACTGCTGTTGCTGCTGCAGGACCGCCAGTTGAAGAACAAGCACCCGTCCGGGCTTATCCGCAACTTCCCACCGCTGCAAACCATGGAAAGCCTGCTGTTCGGCTTTCTCTGGGCCGGCTGGTGCCTGCTGTCGCTTTCGTTGATCTCCGGCTGGCTGTTCCTCGACAACCTGTTCGCCCAGCACCTGGTGCACAAGACGTTGCTGGCCTGTGTCGCCTGGGTGGTGTTCAGCGTGCTGCTGTGGGGCCGTACCCGCCTGGGCTGGCGGGGCCACAAGGCCATCCGCTGGACGCTGGCCGGTTTCTGCCTGCTGATGCTGGCCTATTTCGGCAGCAAGCTGGTTCGCGAATTCATCTTGCATATCTGACGGCCGCCCATGGACACCCTGCCGTACGCACCGCTATTCGGCACACTGGCACTGGCCCTGTTGTGGTCAGCACTGTTCACCGCCGTGGATGCCGCCCGCTTGCAACTCAATGGCACGCAACGCGCTGGCGAAGATGGCCAGCCCATGCTGCCAGCCCAGGCCCTGGTGCTGTGTGCCAGCCTGGGCAAACTGCTGGTGCTGGGCCTGGCCTGCCTGGTGGGCCAGCGCTACAGTGGCGAGCACGGCTTCTGGCTGGCCGGTCTGGCCGCCACCCTCAGCTTGCTGGTGTTCGCCGAATACCTGCCGCGGCGCCTGGCCCGGCGCAACCCGCAGGCGTTCGTCAGCCTGGGCACCAGCCTGCTGAAAGTCCCCCTCGCCCTGCTGCAGCCGCTGGCCTACCTGCTGGACGGCTTCGCCAAGCTGCTGCTGCGCCCGTTCCGCGTACAGCCCACAGCCGTGGCCTTGCATGCTCAGGAATCGGATGACTTCGACGAAGACGAGGAACACGAACCACCTCGCCACGGCCTGCTCGACGGCCTGCAGTCGCTGGACAAGGTCACCGTCAACGACATCCTGGTGCCACGTAACGAAGTGGACGGCATCAACCTCGACGAGCCGATCGGGCGCATCATCGAGCAGTTGATCGTCAGCCGCCACACCCGCCTGCCGGTCTACCACAACGACATCAACCAAGTCGAAGCCATCCTCAACACCAAGCTGATCAGCCACCTGCTGCCCAAGGCCGAGCTAACCCTGGATGCGCTGCACAGCGCCTGCTACGAACCCTATTTCGTACCCGAAAGCACACCCCTGCAAATGCAACTGCTGAACTTCCACAAACAACAACGCCGTTTGGGCGTGGTGGTGGACGAATACGGCGAGGTACTGGGCATCGTCACCCTGGAAGACATCCTCGAAGAAATCGTCGGCGAGTTCGAGGACGAGCAAAGCCTGGAAAACCCTCACGTGCACCCGCAGCCCGATGGCACCTTCGTCATCGACGGCACGGCTTCGTTACGTGAAATCAACCGCACCTTGGGCTGGCACCTGCCCTGCGACGGCGGGCCGAAAACCCTCAACGGGCTGGTTACCGAAGCGCTGGAAAGCATCCCGGAGAGCGCCGTTTGCCTGAAGATCGGCCGCTATCGCCTGGAAATCCTCGAAACAGAGGACAATTGTGCCAGCAAGGTACTGGTGTGGACCGTGACCCGATAGCTATACTCGGGTCACGCTTACCCAGCCCCGCCGTCACGCCTGCTACCCGCACCCGGCGCTCCACGGCCAGTCCGCTCCACTGACACGCCCCGCGGTCCTGCTTCAACACCCCGAACAGTGCCCGCCCCGCCCCTATCCCCCTTGGGCTATCGTCAGTCGGGCGCGCACAACAACAAAACGCTCCGGCGCCCGCGCAACCGTGCCTGCCCTTTGCATTGCACGCCGACGCTGGCCAAGCCCATGGAGCCGGACCAGACTGTTAGGGACCTACTTAATGACAAGCAGCACCTATGCCCAAGCGCCTGCCGCGCCGGTCAACTCGCCTGCGCGGGTCGCCACCGCCAGCTTCATCGGCACCGCTATCGAGTTCTACGATTTCTACGTCTACGCCACTGCCGCAGCCCTGGTGATCGGCCCGGTGTTCTTCCCGTCCGAGTCAGGCACCGCGCAAATGCTGGCTGCCTTCCTCACCTTCGGTATCGCCTTCCTCGCCCGCCCGCTGGGCTCGGCGTTGTTCGGTCACTTTGGCGACCGCATTGGCCGCAAGTCGACGCTGGTCGCTTCGCTGCTGCTGATGGGCGTTTGCACCACGGCCATCGGCGTACTGCCGGGCTACGACAGCATTGGCATGTGGGCACCGATCATCCTTTGCCTGCTGCGTTTTGGCCAAGGCCTGGGCCTGGGCGGGGAATGGGGCGGCGCGGCCCTGCTGGCTACCGAGAATGCCCCTGAAGGCAAGCGTGCCTGGTTCGGCATGTTCCCGCAGCTAGGCCCTTCGATCGGCTTCTTGGCTGCCAACGGGCTGTTCCTGACCCTGGCCTTGGTGCTCAGTGACGAGCAGTTCCGTGAGTGGGGCTGGCGTATTCCGTTCCTGCTCAGCGCCGCGCTGGTGCTGGTGGGCCTGTATGTACGCCTGAAGCTCGAAGAAAGCCCAGTGTTCGCCAAGGCCGTTGCCCGCCATGAGCGGGTGAAAATGCCGGTGGTCGACCTGTTCTCCAAATACTGGCTGCCAACCTTGCTGGGCGCTGCGGCCATGGTGGTGTGCTACGCGCTGTTCTACATTTCCACGGTGTTCTCGCTGAGCTATGGCGTGACCACGCTGGGCTACAGCCGCGAGACGTTCCTTGGCCTGCTGTGCTTCGCAGTGGTGTTCATGGCCCTGGCCACACCGTTGTCGGCGTGGCTCAGCGACCGCTACGGGCGCAAGCCGGTGCTGATCGTGGGCGGCCTGCTGGCGATCGCTTCGGGCTTTACCATGGAACCACTGCTGACGTCGGGGTCGACCACGGGCGTGGCGCTGTTCCTGGCCATCGAGCTGTTCCTGATGGGCGTGACCTTCGCACCGATGGGGGCACTGCTGCCTGAACTGTTCCCGACTCATGTGCGTTATACCGGGGCTTCGGCGGCGTATAACCTGGGCGGCATCGTCGGCGCCTCGGCGGCACCGTTCTTTGCCCAGAAGCTGGTGAGCATGGGCGGCTTGAGTTGGGTGGGGGGTTATGTGTCGGCAGCGGCGGTGATCAGCCTGATTGCTGTGCTGTGCCTGAAAGAGACTCGCAATACCGAACTGTAAGCAATTGGGGCCGCGTTGCGGCCCCAGTCGAATCAGAACTCTACCTTGACCGCCTGCGAAGCGCGGGTCGCCTTGGCCCGCGCCAGCTCCACCGACTCGTCACGCGCCAGGCACACGCCCATACGGCGGGTACCATTGATTTCCGGCTTGCCAAACAAGCGAATGGCGGTATCGGGCTCGCTCAGCGCCGCCCCCAGGTTGGCGAAGCTGGTCTGCTGCGACTGCCCTTCCGGCAAGATCACTGCCGAGGCCGACGGACCAAACTGACGCACCACTGGAATCGGCAGGCCAAGAATGGCGCGGGCATGCAGGGCGAATTGCGACAGGTCCTGGGAAATCAGGGTTACCAGCCCGGTGTCATGCGGGCGCGGCGACACTTCGCTGAACCACACCTGGTCACCCTTCACGAACAGCTCTACGCCAAACAGGCCGCGACCACCCAAGGCATCGGTGACCGCCTTGGCCACGCGCTGCGACTCAGCCAGCGCCTTGGGGCTCATGGCCTGTGGCTGCCAGGATTCCTGATAGTCGCCCTTCTCCTGACGGTGGCCGACAGGTTCGAGGAAGGTGGTGCCCCCCACGTGGCGCACGGTCAGCAGGGTGATCTCGTATTCGAAGTCGATGAAGCCCTCGACGATCACCCGGCCTTTGCCAGCGCGGCCGCCTTCCTGGGCGTAGTCCCACGACTTCTGCAGGTCGGCATCGCTGCGCAGCAGGCTCTGGCCCTTACCCGACGAGCTCATCACCGGCTTGACCACGCACGGGTAGCCCACGTCGGCAACGGCCTTGGCGTAGTCCTCGAAGGTGTCGGCGAAGTGGTACGGCGAGGTTGGCAGGTCCAGCTCTTCGGCAGCCAGGCGGCGGATGCCTTCGCGGTTCATGGTCAGTTGGGTGGCACGCGCGGTCGGTACTACGTTGAAGCCTTCGTTTTCCAGCTCGACCAGGGTGGCGGTGGCGATGGCTTCGATTTCCGGAACGATGTAGTGCGGTTTCTCGGCCTCGATCACCGCGCGCAGGGCAACGCCATCGAGCATGTTGACCACATGGCTGCGGTGCGCCACCTGCATGGCCGGGGCATTGGCGTAACGGTCGACGGCGATTACTTCGACGCCCAGGCGCTGCAGCTCGATCACCACTTCCTTGCCCAGCTCGCCACAGCCGCAGAGCAGTACACGGGTCGCGGTGGGCGACAATGGGGTTCCGATACGGGTCATTTCAGGTCCTCGAAGGCATCCGGGGCCGCACCAGGCTTGGTGTGGCCCGCTGAAAAAGGACCGCTATTCTACACCATCAACCCGCGACGGCAGCCCGCCGGGCGCGAAATGCCATGGCCAGCCACACGGCGGTGACACCGGCGAACTTCGAGGCCATGGCCGTGCCGACCACCGCCGGGGTCAAGGCCCCGATCATGCCGAAGAAGATGAAGGTGTCCACCGGAATACTCAGTGCCGAGCTCAGCCACAGGCGATCGCGCAGCGGCCGACGGGTGATGCTGAACACCAGCCAGTCGATCAGCTCGGAGATGAAGAACGCAGTGGCACTGGCCAGCGCGATGGCCGGCTCGGAAGTGACATACGACAGCACCAGCGCCACCAGCATGGCGACCAGGGCACCGTGACCGAAGCGGGTCTGCACCATGTCGCGCAGGATGAATACCAGGCCGCCCCAGGCAGACCAGATGATGTCCAGGTGCGGGGCACTGGAGAAGGCGTAGTTGATCAGCACTACGCTGCTGATATAGGCAATCAGATAGAACATGGCGGGTCATCTGTGGGCAAGCCCTACAGAGTACCGCCAGCCCCCTCGACAGGCAACGCCGCGCCTACAGGACGAGCCCGGCTTGTACTGCGCGCTCATGGCACAGCTTCAGCACCGCCCGGCGCTCGTCATTGTCCATCCGCCCCCAGCGGCCGATTTCGGCCACGGTACGCTGGCATCCAGTGCAGATATCCTGCTCGTCCAGCGCGCAAATGCTTACGCACGGTGAAGCCACCGGCCGCTCAACAACTTCACTCATCATCAACCACCAAATCGCGCGCATAACGCTGGGCATTGTGCACGTAATGCGCGGCGCTGGCTTCAAGCATGCGCTTCTGCTGCTCGTTCAGTTCGCGCACCACCTTGCCTGGCGAGCCCATCACCAGAGAACCATCGGGGATTTCCTTGCCCTCGGCAATCAGCGCATTGGCGCCGATGATGCAGTGCTTGCCAATGCGCGCACCATTAAGGATGACGGCATTGATACCCACCAGGCTGTAGTCGCCTACCGTGCAGCCATGCAACATGGCGTTGTGACCAACGGTCACCCCCTTGCCCAAGGTCAGCGGCGAGCCCATGTCGGTGTGCATTACCGTGCCATCTTGCACGTTGCTGCCCTCGCCGATGTCGATCAGCTCGTTATCGCCGCGCAGAACCGCGCCGAACCACACGCTGGCATCGGCTTGCAGGCGCACGTTGCCAATCAGCGTGGCATTGGGGGCAGCCCAACTGGTGGGGTGGGTTTCGACGCGCAGGTTACCCAGGCGGTATTTCATGAACGCTCCTCAGGCTGCAACGCATACGACGGGGTAGGCCCCGTTCAGTTTTTGATGTAACGCTCAGGGGGCTGGTGCAAGCTGATGCCGGCATCGAACAGCACGTTGACCAGCTCGACGATCATGATCGCCGACAACCCCCAGATCTTGTATTCACCGTAGCGATAGCTTGGCACATACCAGCTACGTCCCTGGTAATCGATACGGTGGGTATGGTCACGCGGGTCCTGCCGGAAGAACTCCAGCGGTACGGTGAATACTGCCGCGATTTCGGCGTCGTTGGCGCGGTATTCGACGAAGTCGGGGATAAGCCCGACGAATGGTGTCACTTTCAGGCCATGCAGTGAAATAAGCGGGCTGAGCGGGCCGATCACCTCTACCAGGCCAGGCGGCAGGCCGATCTCTTCCTCGGCTTCACGCAGGGCGGTAAATACCAGGTCTGGGTCTTCCGGGTCACGCCGACCACCGGGAAAGGCGACTTCACCGCCGTGGGTAGACAGCCCCTTGGCGCGCAGGGTCAATACCAGTTCGGGCGCTTCGCTGCGGGTAATGGGCAAGAGAACCGCCGCTTCGGGAAACCGTCGGTCGGTTTCCAGTGATGCGGGGTGATGGTTGCTCATTCGGCGAAGTAGCTCGTCCAGCATTGCGCACGCTCATGTCCAAGGCCTGTCTTGCATGATGCACGAAAGCCGCGAAGCACCCAAGCCCCAGCGCTTGCGGCGGCACGGTGGCCGCGCCAAGATAGCCGTGAACATAAGGATCTACACATGAAATTCTGCAGCGCGTGCGGCCAACCGGTCACTCAACAGATCCCCCAGGGCGACAGCCGCCTGCGGTATGTCTGCGAGTCTTGCCAGACCATCCACTACCAAAACCCCAATATCGTTGCCGGTGTATTGCCGACCTGGGGCAGCCAGGTGCTGCTGTGCCGGCGCGCCATCGAGCCGCGTCGGGGCTTCTGGACCCTGCCCGCCGGTTTCATGGAAAACGGCGAAACCCTCGACCAGGCCGCCCGTCGCGAAACCGTCGAGGAAGCCTGCGCCCGGGTCGGGCCAACGTCGCTGTATCAACTGTTCGATTTGCCGCACATCAACCAGGTGCATGTGTTCTTCCGCGCCGAATTGACGGACCTGGACTTCGCCGTCGGTGTCGAAAGCCTGGAGGTGCGCTTGTTCGAAGAACATGAGATACCGTGGGGCGAGCTGGCTTTCCGCACCGTCACGCGCACACTAGAATGCTACTATCGCGACCGCCTCGGGCAGCATTACCCCATAGGTCATGAATACCTGCCGCCGATGAGCGTCACGACCACCACCTCTACATAGAAGAAGCCTTCAGGGATACCGTTACATGCGCTGGTTGCTTGCCCTTTTCTGCCTTTGCGTTACCTCGGTGTCCCAAGCGGCCTTCACCGAGACCATCATCCGCAAGCCCGTGCCGGCAGCGCAAACGCCCTCGCCTTCGCAGCAGGCCATGCAGCCGTTGATCGACAAGGTGCTGGTAATCAAGTCCGAGCGCCGCCTGCAGTTGATCAGCCGTGGCGAGCCGCTGAAAACCTACCGTATCTCGCTTGGCAAGCAGCCCAAGGGCGCCAAGGAGCGCGAGGGCGACAAGAAAACCCCCGAGGGTTTGTACTGGCTGGACTGGCGCAAGCAGAGCGACCGCTTCAACCTGGCCATGCACATCAACTACCCGAACATCAGCGATGCCGCCCGCGCTACCCGTGAAGGGGTGAGTGCCGGCAGCATGATCATGATCCATGGCACGCCGATCAACGATGAATACCCGGAATGGTACTTCCATACCCTGGACTGGACCGATGGCTGCATTGCCATGCGTAACCGCGACATGCAGGAAGTATGGGAACTGGTACGCGATGGGACGCTGATCGAGATCCGGCCCTGATATAGGGCCTTCCAGCAAAGGTTGTAGGAGTTTTCCCGCAAGTTTGCGAGAACTTGCCTGACAAGCGCTTAGGCAGGGTACTGCATCCAGGCGAATGACTTAATTCTTAGCATCCACGCAGACGAGTACGAAAACCGTACATCATTTGCGGGGTGCTTCAATGCCGTGCCTGATTCACCGCATCGCCCGTTGGCTGCCAGCCTTTTGCCTGTCAGGCGTGCTGTCCATCACCCAGGCGCTGGCCGACGACCCAGCCAGCCAGCAGTTGCGCGACCAACAGCATGGGCTGCGACAGCTGGAGCAACAGCAGCGTCTTGAGCGCTGGCAGCGTATACCCGCCCCAACCGCCCCCAGCGACACCACTGCCCCCCTCCCGCACCACGCTCGCTGCTGGGCCGTCGACGGCGTGCGCGTGGCCGGCAACCAGCAGCTTTCGAACCCAGCGCTGGCGCCAACCATCCGTGCCCTCACCCCTGCCTGCATAGGCATCGCCGACATCAACCGGCTACTGAAAGCCATCACCCAGCGCTACGTGCAGGCCGGCTACCCGACCAGCCGGCCTTACCTGCGGCAACTTCCAGAAGACGGTGCACCGTTGGATATCGTCATTGTCGAAGGCTTTGTCGAGTCCATTGAACTGGCAGGCCCCGACCTGCCCTTGTCCCTCGCCAATGCATTTCCCGGCCTGCTCGGGCAGCCCCTGTACCTGCCGGACCTTGAGCAAGGCCTGGACCAACTCAACCGCCTGCGCGCCTACGAGCTGGGTGCCGCTCTGCTGCCCGGCGAACTGCAGGGCGGTACCCGCGTTGTCGTGCAGCCACACAAAGTGGCTTCACGCTGGCACCTGGACAGCCGCTTCGACAACCGTGGCAGCGAATTGACCGGCCGCCACCGCGTCAACCTCGGCATTGGCCTGGACAGCCCTTTAGGTCTCAATGACGACCTGCGCCTGTCGCTGACCACAACGGTGCTCGAAGCGCCTGGGCAAAGCCAGGGTGTGTCGCTGTACTACAGCATCCCCTACGGCGCCTGGACCGTTGCGCTCAGCGCCAGCCAGCTACGCTACCGGGCGCCACTTCCCCACAGCGACAAGGCGGCCGACGGCAGCAGCAGTTACCAGGGCCTGAGTGTCGAGCGGGTGTTGTGGCGCAACCAGCAAGGCATGCTCAGCGCCAGCATCCGCCTGGACCGCAAGCAACTGATCAACCGCAGCGCTGGCGCGGTCATCGTCCAGCAGAGCCCGACACTGGCCTCGGTAGAGGCCGGTATCAACCTGTTGTGGCTCGAAGAGGGCTTGTGGAATGGCTACTTCGGGGTTGCTCAAGGCATCGACGCCCTGGGCGCTGACCGCTCGCCGCTGGGTGCGCAACGCCTGCGCCCGAACTTTCGCAAGTACCGCGCCAACCTGCTGCATTTGCGTCAGGGCCCGGCCCCTGCCCCGTGGCGCTGGCAGAGCGAGCTGGGTGTGCAGTACAGCCATGACCCCTTGCCTGCCGTCGAACAGTTGCTGGTCAGTGACGACTCGGCTGTGCGCGGCTTTCGCCAGCGCACCTACTCCGGCGCCAGCAGCGCGGTTTGGCGCAACACGCTCAGCCAACCGCTGCCCCTGACCTGGGCCTATCCCATCGAGGTACGCCCCTACATCGGCCTGGACCTGGGCTGGGCCCGCACGGCCGAAGGCAAACCGTCACAGCGCCTGGCCGGGGCCGCCGCGGGGCTGGAACTGAGCCTGCCCGGCAGTCGCCTGCGCCTGGACTATCAACGCGCCTTGTACACCAGCGACCTGCCCCGCCCACTGCTGGAGCCCGGCTTCTGGGTAATGGACTGGACCCTGAACATCTGATTCACCCACAACAAAGAGAACGAGAAAATGCAAACACTCTCGCAGTTACCACCTATCCGCCCAAATATCTTGCGCTGGTCCATCTTCCTCACGTTGCTGGGCCCCAGCGCCGCTCTGGCCCAGAACGGCCTGGATGCAACAGCCGGCCCGGCAGGCACCCCGATCATCCACAACGGCCATGGGGTACCGGTCATCGACATCGTGCCGCCCAACGCCAGCGGGCTGTCGCACAACCAGTTCATCGACTACAACGTTGGCACCCCTGGCTTGGTGTTGAACAACGCCACCGAGGCCGGGCGGTCGCAGCTGGCCGGTGCCCTGGCGGCCAACCCGCAGTTTCAGGGCCAGGCCGCCTCGACCATCCTCAACGAAGTGGTCAGCCGCAACGCCTCGTTGATCGAAGGGCCACAAGAAATCTTCGGGCGCCCAGCCGACTACATCCTGGCCAACCCCAATGGCATCACCCTCAATGGCGGCAGCTTCATCAACACCACCCGTGCTGGCTTCGTGGTGGGAACCCCGGCTTTCGAAGAGCAGCAGCTCAAATACCTGGACACACTCACGGCCAGCGGCACCCTGCAGGTACTGGAAAATGGCCAGAGCAATGCCAGTGGCGCGCTCGAGCTGATTGCACCGCGCGTGGACAGCAAAGGCCTGCTCACGGCCGGCGGAGCGCTCAACATCACGGTTGGTCGCAACCGTGTGGACAGTCGCAGTGGCGATGTTGTGGAACACCTGCCCAGCCCCTCTTCGAGCATTGATGCCAGCCTGTTCGGTGCAATGCGCGCTGGGCGTATCCGTGTGGTGAGCACTGCCGAAGGCGCGGGAGTGCGCATGGGGGCATCACAGGTCATGGGCACCGAGGGCGTCGACATCCAATCGGCAGGCGGTTTGCATATCAGCGGCAACGTCGACAACCCCACCGAGCTACGTAGCGAGCGCGGTACACTGAAACTCACCGCTGCCGATGACCTGATACTTGATGCGGTCAACGGCCAGGCCGCAAGCATCGAAGCCCGCGCCGGCAAGAAGCTCACACTGGACGCCCAGACCCGCAAGCACATCGAGCACAACAGCGACAGCTGGAACAAGAAGTTCTTGTTCATCACCCGCGAAACCTACAGCCGCAAAACCACCACCACTCACCAACAGCAGCAGGGCAGTCAATTGCAGGGCAGCGACAGCGTGCTGTTGCAGTCTGGCGAGGACATGCGCCTGGCTGCAGCAAAGGTGGACGCAGGCAACGAGCTGACCGTCGACAGTGGCGCCGGCCTGGACATCGTGGCCGGCATCGATAGCCAGCGCACTGAAGAGCAGGTGCGCCACCGCAAGGATTTATGGCGCGGTGACAGCGATACCGACCAGCTCAAGGAAACCGCAAAGGGCAGTACGCTCGGCGCCAAGCACATGGCGATCAAGGCAAGCGGCAAGCTCGATGTGCAAGGCAGCAGCCTGCACAGCCGCGGCGATTTGGCCATCCAGGCAAAACAGGCAGACATCGGCACCACCACATTGCAGGAACGCGGAACCAAACGCGACTATCGCGGCGACCTGGTATCGGGCACCTTCTTTGGTGATCGCCAAGGCAAGGACACCGAGGGCAAGGCCGTTGCAGGCAGCACGGTCGCCAGCGAGGGCAAGCTCACCGTGGCTGCCGAGCAGGTCGCTATCACCGGCAGCAGCGTGCACGGCAAGCAGGACGCCGTGCTCTACAGCGAAAAAGGTTCGCTGGCCATCGAGGCAGACCACGCCAGCAGCACCTCCACCAACCGCTCCAGCGACAGCAAACTGTTCGGCCTGATTGGCAGCGAACACGAAGGTACAGACCGCAAACAGCAGGTGCTGGTCAGCGACGTCAGCTCGGCCAGCAACCTGCGCCTGGCCAGTGCCGAAGAATTGCGCATTCAGGGCGCCAAGGTCGAAGCGGGCAAACACCTGCAAGTGGAGGCCAAAGGCGACCTGCTGATTGGCAGTGCACAATCGGTCGATGAACGCGAAACCCGCGACCAGCAACGCGGCTTCACGGCCAGCGCCAGGCAAACCCAGGAAGCCGAGGATGGCAAGCCAGAATCCCGCCAGTACGCGGCTGGCGTGGCATATGAGGTCGCCAACAGCACCAGCAAGCAGCGCACCACCCACCAGGTTGCCAGTGAGCTCAAGGGCGCCTCGGTGGGCATGAACAGTGGCGCGCACCTGCAGGTCAAGGGCAGCAAGGTCCAGGCCACTGCCGGCGACCTCGACGTACAGGCTCAGGAAGTGACGCTGGGTGCGGCCCGTAATGAGCGTGACGCGACCACCACTACCACCCATAGCGGTGGCGGGTTGACGGTAACCGGCGGCATCGACCGCTTGGGCAGTTTGTTCGAAGGCCATCACAACCGTGAGGTGCAGACCGAGCGCGAGAGCAAGGTGCAGCGCAGCGCGTTGCAGGCCAGCGGCGATCTGAAATTGCGCATTGATGCACTGCTCACCGAGGCCGCGCACGTCGAGGTCGGCAACTCCCTGCAGGTGACCGCCGAACGCATCGATAACCGCGCGCTGCAAGATACCCAGGAATATGAGCAAAGCCGTGACAACTGGTCTGCCAGCCTGGGCGCCAGTGTCGAGTACCGCGACCTTACCCGCCCCATCGAACGCCTGGTGCTGGGTGAGGAAGCCGCACGCTTCCAGCAAGCCTCGCCCGAAGATGCCATGGCGCCACCCAGCATCGGTGCCGACATGACCGTCGAACACCTCAAGCGCCTGGAAAACCAGCGTCGCAGCTTGGCTCGGGTGAGCGAGTTTTCCGGGGCCAAGGTCGAGGTCAAGGCCGACACCCTCGCAGACCAGGGAACAGCTTGGCAGGCCAACGCCGGCGCGCTGCAGATCGAGGCGCAGCAGCACCAGATGCACGCGGCCGAGAACACCCAGGAAGTGACCGTGCAACGCCTGGCCTATGGCGGCGACGTGCGCCTGGACACCAGCACCGGCGAGGACCTGAACGTACGCGCCGCTGGCCAGGGAGGGTCGCTGGAAAGCAAGGATATCGCCAGCACCGCCGTGCCCGGCAGCCTGTACGGGCAACAGGGTATCCAGGTACAGCTGGGCAGCGATGGCCGCTACGAAGGGGCCCGCATCGATGGCGGCGAAGGTAGCGTGGTCATGCACAGTGCTGGCTCGCTAACCTTGTCACAGGCGACCGACCAGGCCGAACAACAGTCACGCCAGCTCGATGGCAATGCCTGGGCCAAAGTTGGCAACCGTCCAGGCAGCACCGGCGTCAATGGCCGTGGCTATCTCGACCACAGTCAAACGCTGAGCACGCAGAGCACGGCTCAAGTGGCACAAGTCGACGCCAAGGGCGAGGTGCGACTGACCAGCGGTGCCGACCTGCTGCTCGAAGGTACCCGCATTGGCAGCCGCGAGGCCAAGGTTGGCGACATCCTGGTGCAGAGCGGCGGCCAACTGCGGGTCAAGGCCGCCAGCGATACCCAGCAAGCCACGGGTGCCAAGCTGGGCGGCGGCCTGGAGCTGGCGGTCAAGGCAGGCACGACCAAGGGGGGAGCATTGGGTGGCCACTTCAGCCACGGCAAACAGGAAGAAAATGCACACCAGGCGATTGATGCCCAGTTTGCCAGCAACGGCGCACTGACCCTGAGCAGCAACGCCCGCGAGGATATCGCCCTGCACCTGCAAGGCCTTCAGGCCTCGGCCGAACGAATGACCCTCGACGCTTCGAACGGCGGCATGCTGGTGGAAGCCTCTTCCAACCAGGAGCGACGCGACAACCTCGACATCACCGCCGGCGCCGGTTTCGACATGGCCAAGGGCGCGCTGGATACCCGCGGCCTGCATGGCCGCCTCAAGGTAGAGTTCGACAAGCGCGACAACCTCACCTGGAATGCCAATGACCTGCGCGCCGAGCGCATCGACCTGCAAAGCCGCGGCGATACCCGCATCGAAGGCGCCACCCTGGTAGCGGGGCATATTGGCGGCGTGATCGACGGTGACCTGCGTATCGCCAGCCGCAAGGACCGCGTCGACACCCTGAGCGTCAAAGGGGATGCCAGGCTGAGCCAGGAGAAAAACCCACAGGGCTATGTCAACGCGGCCACTTCGGTGGCCGGGCCTCTGGGGGGCAAGGTCGAGAAAAAAGCCGGCTCCGCCTTGAGCAAGGCAGACCCAGGGCTCTCGCCGACCCTAAGCCTCGACGTTTCGCACGTGCAGCGTGACAGCGTGGCCCATCAGGCCACGCTCAAAGGCAGCGATGGTATCGACCTGCAAGTGGGTGGCAACGCTCATCTGGTGGGGGCACGTTTGCAGTCGGCCAGGGGCGCCGTGGGGCTCGACGCCGACTCGATCACTCAAGAAACGCTGAGCGGTAATGACTATCGCCGGGACGTATCGATCGATGCGTCCAACTCACCGGTGGACCTGGGCACGGCAATCGCCGATATGGCCAAGGGCAAAGGGGCAGCGGATGGCGAGAATGCGCTGGACCTTGGGTTGTTGAGAACCAGTGGGCATAGCCGCAGCGAGCAATGGGCTTCGAGTGTGCAGGGCAAGAAGCAATAGCCACAAGCGCGCCCCTACGCAAGGTTGCTTCCGCATCGACAGTGTCGCCATGCAGTAGCAACCTTGTCGCCTACCAGCGAAGGTCTCGCTGCCCCACCAGTGCCTGTGGCCCAAGCCATTGGGCGCCCCGCAACAATGGGGTCAACGCCGCCTCTGGCTGCAGCTCGAACAGCACCTGTGCCCGGCCCCCGGGCAGGTCGGCATCCACGCTCAATTGGTGCTGCCCCGGCTGCGCCAACTGCCCGCGCAGGTGCCAGCCGCTGCGGCAATCCATTTCCAGCCAACCCTGCCCCAAGCCCAGCGACCATGGCTCGCTCAGGGCAAGATCAGCCACTGTCAGCCGGCCTTCGCTGGCTTGACACTCGCTGCCCGCCCCCTGCATACGCAGCGTGCCCTGCCACTGCCCGGCCAACCGATAATCCATGTGTACAGTTGCCTGGGGGCCCATGGCTGCTGCTTCCAGCCGCCAACGCCACGGCCAACCTTCGCCGCGCAGGTGCCAGCCTTGGCCCTGCAAGCCCAACTGTGCGTTTGCCTGCAGGCGCCAAGGCTGTACTGTCCAGCGCAACGGCCCGAGTGGCCCCAACTGCTGCGCCTGGCCTTGCCACAGGCTGCCACTGACATCACGCGCGGGCAGGCCAAGCCCGCGCGCCAACCAATCGGCAGGCAGTTCCACGAGCAATGTCAGTGCGAAAACCAAACACATCCACACCACGCTGCCGCGCCTCATGGCTGCACCACCACGTCGAACTGCAACCCCTTGCCATGCTGCTCCAGCCCCCATTGCAAGGTCTGAACGCCTTCTGCACGCAAGCTCTGCAACCACCCTTGCAGCGCTTGCTCATCGGCCACCTCGCCGCGCAACTGCCAGGCGTTGCCTTGGGCATCGACGTCGGCCAGCTCGATCTGCCGCGCATGGGCCGACTGGCGCAGCCGCTCCAAGCTCAACCCCGGCCCGCCGTGCAGGCCGGCGGCCTGTTCGGCCAGCCCGCGCCACAGGCTGAGCTCGCGCCACTGCTCGGCGCCTGCGCGCAGGGCCAGGAAGGCCAGCAACAGGGCAATCAATGCCCAGGCAAACGTCATGCGATGACGCTGCAGCCAGTCCCGGTTCATGAGGCCGCTCCCAGGTCGAAGATCACTTGGTCGCCTTGAATCTGCACCGTGGCGCCAGCGGCAGCGGCCATGTCGCTCCATGGCGGCGTACTGCCCTCGCCTGCCAGACTCAGGTGCCAGCGTTGGCCATCGAAACGCACAGCCTGCAGGCGCCAACCGGGGTTTTCACGCATCCAGGCCTGCAAACGTACTTGCAGGTCGTCCAGCTGACGGGTGCGCAGTTGCTGTTGCAGCGCACGCTCGCGCAGGCCCTTGAGTGCCTGTGCGGCATGCCGGGGGCTGGCTTGCTCGCCAGTCACGGCAATGACCTGGCTGCGCCAGAGTTGCGCCTGGCGCCATTGCTGGCTCAACCAAAGCCCCGCCCAAACCGCTGCCAGCACCAGGCAAGCCGCAAGCAGCCGCTGTTGCTGGCGGGACGGCACCGGCAAAGCGCGCGCCTTGCGGTCGCGATCGAACAGGCCAGGCAGTGAGTCGAGCGATGCAAACGCAGTTGGCCAGTTACCGCTCAGCGATGTCTTGTGCAACTCGTCCCACGGGTGCGACGGCGCGTTACCCAAGGCATCTGGCCAAGCCAGCCAGTGTTCCTGCCCGTCTTCGCTCAGCCCTTTGTACAAGGACATGCCGGGGGTGCGTTGCCATAACCAGGCGCACCCTGCCTCGGGCAATGGCAGTAACTGCAACTCGGCCCAGCAACGCTCCACCTGCAAACCCCATTCAGCACATTGCCCGCGCCAGTCGTCCAATTGCTGACGCGCCACGACCAACAGGCGAAGGTGCCCGGGCTCACGGGCCAGGCAGGCACAGGCCACCTCATCCGTGGCCTGTAGCAGGCGGTCTTCGAGCAGCAACGGCCATTCTTCGCGCTTGAGGCCGGGCGGGGCCGGCACGCGGAAATGGCTGCAGGCCTCGGCAGGCAGGACCAACGCAATACGCGCCTGCAGGTTTGCCGGCGGCTCACCCTGCCCATCACATTGCACGATACCGCCCTTGACCAGTGCCCACTGCCAGACCCCGCCCGGCCGCAGCAATAGCCATGGCTGGGCCGACGGCCGCCGCCATTCACGTTTCATGAGCGCCCCCATGGGAGGGCGAAGGTGCAGACATAAGGGGCTCCATCACGCTGCAGTTCCAGGCGCACACCACGGCCGGGGTGCGCCGGTTGATCGGAAGGCCAGGCCAGCCAGCGGCCGCCCTGGTAGTACAGAACATTCATTGCACTGACCCGGTCGAGCCGTTCACGCTGTATCCATCGAGGGGCAGCGGCGGCGTAAAGGTCGGCCGAACTTTCCAGCAGCAGGCGCTGCTCACGGGCCTCGAAGCGCAGGCGCTGGCGTTGCAGGCGCGATCCGCCTTCGGCTGCGGGTAGGCCGGTGCTGGCGACCCACAGCAACTGGTGGCTGGCGGGCTGCCAGTCCAGCCAGCGGCTGGCAAGGGGTAGGCGCTGGTCGTAGACCCGGCGCAGTACCGGGCTGTCGAACCGCCGCTCCAGGGCCAGGCAGAACTCCAGCACCGAGCTTTCCTGCGTGGTCACCAGCAGGCGTTCGCGCACCTTGAGCCAGCCATTGACCAAGGCGGCGAGCATGATGCCAAGCAAGGCGGTCAGGGCCAGGGCGACCATCAGTTCGATCAGGGTCAGGCCCGCCTGGTAGCGTTTCATGGGCGCTCCAGAAACACGGTGTACTGGCCCAACGGCAGGCGCTGGTCGCGGTCGGCGAAAAGCCGCAGTTCACCACGGCGTAAGTCGCGCACCCCGGTACGGCGCAGTTGCAGTTGCCAATGACATGGCAAGCCGCCCTGGCTCAGCTCGCCATTCACCTGATTGGCAGCAGGCCAATACTGTTCGACGGCAAAGCGGGTTTGCAGCTCGCGCGCGCACAGCAGGCCAAGGCGGTGCTGCTGCAGGTTTTCCTGCACCGCCAGGCGCTGGCGCAGAACCTGGCTGGTGATGACGGCCAGCACGGCAGCAATCGCCAAGGCCACGGTCACTTCCAGCAAGGTGAAGCCACACTGGCGCGGCTTCATGGCGCCACCTGCAAACGACCATCGCGGTCCCACGCCCAGCGCTGGCCGCCATCAGCCCAGCGCCAACGCACGCTGCCCGGCTGAGCCCAGCCATGGGGGGTGAACATCAGGCGGGGCTGTGGGCTGACGGGCCAGTCCGGGTGCAGGCCCTTGGGCCAGTCGCCGAGCGCGACCGCTTCAACCACCCAGGCATTGCCCTCGCGCCGGACGAACTCCGGGCGCTGGCCATTCCAGCGCAGCCCGCGCAATTGCCCGGCATGCCTGGCCAGCGCGGCCTGGCTGCGGGTCTCAGCCACCAGCCGTTGCAGAGCCTGCTCGACACCGACCTGGCCACTGCCGAACCCGGCTACTGCCAGCCCGGTCATCAGCCCGGCTATGGCCAACACCACCAGCAACTCGATCAGGCTGAAACCCCGCTGACCACGCACCGGTTACAGCGCCCAGTTGCCCAGGTCGGCGTCCTGACCTTCGCCGCCCGGTTGGCCATCGGCGCCCAGCGAGTACACATCGACCCGGCCATGCTCGCCCGGCATACGGTACTGGTAAGGGGTGCCCCACGGGTCTTGCGGCAGGCGGCGTACATAGCCGTCACTGCGCCAGGCCCGTGGCAGCGGCTCCTGGGCCGGCTTTTTCACCAGCGCGGCCAGGCCCTGTTCACTGCTGGGAAAGCGCAGGTTGTCCAGCCGGTACATGTCCAGCGCTTGCTCCAGGGTAGCCAGGTCGGCCATCACCTTCTGCTTCATGGCCTTGTCCTGGTTGCCCAGCACGCTGGGTGCAACCACGGCAATCAACAGGCCGATGATGAAGATCACCACCATGATCTCCATGAGGGTAAAACCGCGTTGGCGATTACGTCGATGCTGCATGGCAATACTCCTAGTCGTCACAGTTGCAGGCCCTGGTTGAGTTGCATGATCGGCAGCAGCACCGCCAGCACGATGAACAGCACCACGGCGCCCATCACCAGAATCATCAGGGGTTCGAACAGCGCCATGGCGGTATCCACCTGGCGGGCAAAGCCGCGCTCCTGGTCGTCGGCCACACGCTCGAGCATGTCGGCCAGGGTGCCGCTGGCCTCGCCGCTGCCGACCATGTTCACCAGCAGCGGCGGGAATTGCTGGCAGGCATCCAACGCGCGGTGCAGGCTGGTGCCGCCCTGCACTTGCTGGCGTACCTGCTCCATGGCCAGGCGGATACGCCGGTTGCCGATGGTGTCGGTGGCAACGTGCAAGGCTTCGAGCAGGGCCACGCCGCTGCCACTGAGAATCGCCAGGCTGCGTGCCAGGCGTGCGCTTTCCAGCACCTGCACCAGGCCGCCGATGCGCGGCAGGCGCAACAGCAGTTGGTCGCGGCGCAGACACCAATGCGGCTTGCGCAGCAACCAGCCACCCAGCACGGCGAGCATCAGCGCCAGCCCTACCATCCACGGCCCTGCCAGCACCAAGCCCTGGCTCAGGCCAATCAGCAACGAGGTGATCAGTGGCAGGCTCTGCCCGGCATGGGCAAATTGTTCGGTGAGTTTGGGCACGACGAATGTCATCAGGCCGATGACCACGGCAAGCGACACCCCCATCAGTACCGTGGGGTAGATCAGCGCAGTGCGGGCCTTGTGCTGCTGCCGTTGCACCTGTTCCAAATGATCGGCCAAGCGGGTCAGCACCTGGGCCAGGCGCCCGGAACGTTCGCCAGCCTCGACCAGCGCGCAGTACAGGCCAGTGAAAGGTGCGCCCTGCCGGGCCAGGCTGCGAGCCAGGCCCAGGCCTTCGGCAAGCGAGCCGCGCAGGGCCACCAGCACACTGTGCAAGGCGGGCTGGCGCAGTTGCCGTTCCAGGGTGGCCAGGGCATCGACCAAGGGGATGCCGGCCCCGATCAAGGTGGCCAGTTGACGGGTCAATTCACACAGCTGGGCGCGGCTAAGCCGCTGGCGCCGGGGTCGCTGGACACCGGCTTCGTGGCGCTGCAACTGGCGGGCAAACAGGCCCTGCTCGCGCAACAGCTGGCGGGCGTGGCGCTCATTGTCAGCCTGCAGGCTGGCCTTGTGCGATTTGCCCGCGAGGTCCACGGCCTGGTAGCGATAGGTCGGCATGCCTTAGCCCTGCACCGCGCGCAGCACTTCGGCCAGGCTGGTCTCGCCACGGGCCAGGCACTCGCTGGCCATCGCCACCAGGCTTTGCCGGCGCTCACCGAGGTAGGCCTGCATGGCCAGTTCGCTGGCGCCGTCATACAACAGGCCGATCAGCCCGGCGTCCAGTTCGATGAATTCGTACAGGCCCAGGCGGCCGATGTATCCGCTGCCCTGGCACTGCTCGCAGCCGACCGCGTGGTAACTGCTGCCCAGTGCAGCCAGCTCTGGCCACAGGTCACGCTCGGCCGGTTGCAATGGGTGCGCCACGGCACAACTGCACAAGCGCCGCACCAGGCGCTGGGCCAGTACACCGCGCAGACACGAGGCGATCAGGAACGGCTCGATACCCATGTCACGTAGCCGGGTCACCGCGCCCACGGCACTGTTGGTGTGCAGGGTAGAGAGCACCAGATGGCCGGTGAGGCTGGCCTGCACGGCGATCTGTGCGGTCTCCTGGTCGCGGATTTCGCCGAGCATGATCACGTCCGGGTCCTGACGCAGGATGGCGCGCAGGCCACTGGCGAACGTCAGCCCGGCACGCGGGTTGATGGCGGTCTGGCCAATGCCTGCGATGGCATACTCCACCGGGTCCTCAACGGTGAGGATGTTGCGGCTGCCGTCGTTGAGGCTGTTGAGGCTGGCGTACAGGGTGGTGGTCTTGCCCGAACCGGTTGGCCCAGTGGACAACACGATACCGTTGGGCCGCGCCAGGCAGCTGCGCAGGCCCTGCAACACCGCCGCCGGCATGCCCAGGTTTTCCAGCGCCAACAGGCTGGCCTGCTTGTCGAGTACCCGCATCACCACCCGCTCGCCATGGATGCCGGGCAAGGTCGAGACCCGCACGTCCACTTCGCGTCCCGCCGCGCGCAAAGTGATGCGCCCATCCTGGGGCTGGCGTTTTTCTGCGATGTCCAGGCGGGCCATGACCTTGATCCGTGACACCAGCATCGCCGACAACGCTCGCGGCGGGCGCAGCACTTCGCGCAGGTGGCCATCGACCCTCAGGCGCACCACCAGGCTTTGTTCGAACGTCTCGATATGAATGTCCGAGGCACGCAGGCGCAGCGCCTGGCCGAACAGGCCGTTGATCAAGCGGATTACCGGGGCTTCGTCGTCGCTTTCCAGCAAGTCTTCGATGCGCGGCATCTCGCTCATCAGGCTGTCCAGGTCGACCTGGTCGCCAATCCCTTCGATCAGCGCTGCAGTGGCCGCATCGCCGGCCTGGTACAGCTGGCCCAAGCGCTCATCGAATACTGCGGGCTCCAGGTATTCAAGCGCGCAGGGTTGGCCATGCACGCGCAACAGCTCCTGCAACTGCGCGCTGTCGGCGTCGGGCCTTAGCCACAACTGCCAACCCTGCTCCGTCGCAGCCATGGCCACCCCGCTCAGCCGTGCCTGGCGATAGGGCAGCATCACCAGTCACCGCCTTCCAGGCGCGCGCGGCTGGAGGGAAATACCTGCAACAGTGGCGTGCCCTGTGCAAGGTCTGGCAATTGCAGCGGTGTGGTCTGCTGCAAGGTGCGGTATTTGTCTTCGCTGAGCCCCGCCAGGCTGGGCCCATCGCGCAGGATGCGCGGGCGGATGAACACCATCAGGTTCTGCTTGGTGTTCTTGCTGGCATCGGAGCGGAACAACCGGCCCAGATAAGGGATGTCGCCAAGCAGCGGCACACGCTGGTTGCTGGTGCTCAGTTCGTCGCTGATCAGGCCGCCGAGAATCACCAGGCCGTTGTCCTCGACCATGACCTTGGTCTTGATCTCGCGCTTGTTGGTGATCACGTCACTGGCCGCGCTGGAGTCGGCAATCGACGACACTTCCTGGACGATGTCCAGGCGCACGCTGTTGTCGATGTTGATCTGCGGCTTGATGCGCAGCTTCACCCCGACTTCCTTGCGTTCGATGGTCTGGTACGGGTTGGCGTTGTTCTGCGTCACCGAGCCGGTGACGAAAGGCACTTCCTGGCCGACTAGGATCGACGCTTCGGCGTTGTCCAGGGTCAGCAAGGTGGGCGTGGACAGCAGGTTGAAGCCGCTTTTGCCCTTCAGCGCGTTGACCAGCATGGCGAAGTTGAAGCCGCCGCCGAAATGGCCGATGCCCGCCGTGGCACCCGCCGTGGTGGACAGCAAGTCGCCGAGGGCCTCGTTGTCACCACTGGCGGCGGCCCCGGCGATGTTGGCGATATTCACGCCATTGCTGCCGAAGTTGACGATACCGGCACCGAACTTTTCGTCGGCGAACAGCCATTGCACACCCAGCTCCTGAGCGCTGCTGTCCGATACCTCGGCGATGATCGCCTCGACCACCACCTGGGCGCGACGAATGTCCAGTTGCTCGACAATGGCACGATACGCCGCCAGCTCGCTGTCGGGGCCGACCATGACCACGGCGTTGGTGCCCTCTTCGTACTCCAAGCGGATACTTGGGCCTGCGGAGGCGGCCATCACCGGCCTGTCCTTGCTTTCTCCTTCTCCGGGCGCTTCAGCTGGCACCGCACCTTCCTGGCTGAGCCCGCGCAGCACCTTGACCACTTCACCGGCATTGGCATGGCGCAGGTAGATCACCTGGGTACTGCCGCTGCCTTGTGCCTCCTCTGGGCGGTCGAGCTGGCGCAGCAGGCTGGCGATGCGTTCCAGGTTGCTGCGCCAGTCGGTCACCACCAGCTGATGCGCCGCCGGATACGGTGTAATCACCCCAACCCGTGGGTCGATCAGCGGCTTGAGAATGCCCAGGACTTGTTCACTGGCGGCGTTACGCACGTTGAATACCCGAGTGGCCACGCTGTCGCTGCCCTCGCCCTGCTGCCCGCCCGCCTCCACCGGCACCGGCTCCAGACGTGCGGCCTGGTCGGGGACGATCTTCACGCTGCCGTTGGGCAGGTCGACGGTGGCATAACCCTGGGCGCGCAGTTGGGCCAGGAAGATGTCATAGATGGCATCGGCGTCGTGCAGGTCGACGGTGCGCACGGTGACCTTGCCCTTGACCCTGGGGTCGACGATGAAGGTGGTGCCGGTGATGCGCGACACACTGTCGATGAACTCGCCAAGCTCGGTATCGACGAAGTTCACTTCGTACATCGGCGTGCCGTTGTCATCGAACACCGGTTCTTCAGCGCAGGCCATGGACAAGGCCACGCTCAGCGCGGCCGCCACGCAGTATCTAACAGGCATCGTTCATCCTTGCCGCTTGAAGCCGGTCACGGCAGGGCGTGGCGGCCAGGGCAGGCGTTCGCGCCGCCCCTGGTTGTTGAAAATCAGGCCATCGCTGTCGATGTCCTGCAGCACGATCCCAGGTGCCAGGCGCTGGCCACGGGCTAGAGTGCGTACTTGCTCGCCGTAGCGCAGCACCACCACACTGGATGCCAATGGCTGCGCCTTGAGGCCGCCGAGGTATTGCAGTGGCAAGCGAGTAAGGGCAATGGCACCGTCGTCGATGGGCGCTTGCCAGTGGCCAACCATCAGCCCGGGCAGCGGGCTGTCGACCGCCGCAGGCGCCGTGGCGGGTTGCGGCTGGCGGCTCAGTTGCAGCACACACTGTGCAGCGAGCCAGCCAGCCAAGGTCAGGCCAGCGCCCGTGAACACGCGCGAGGCGAGGGTCACGAGGCCAACTGCCGTGGATGCCACCCCGGGTGCCCCTGCACGTAACGCACTTCGGGCAATTGCAGCGGCACCAGTTGCCAGTCGGCACCTTGCCGGGCCAGCCAGGCTTCGACCCGCTGCCACAGGGGCTCGCCGGCTTGACTGTCGAATTGCAGGCCAAAGGTGCGGCACAGGCCCTGCACGGGCTCCAGGCCAGTGATGCGCTTGCCTTGCGGGCTGTAGCTGACGCGCCAGGCCTGGCCCTGCCAGCGCGGCAGGTCCTGGCTGTTGTCCAGCAGCAACGGGTCGCCGAACAATTGTTCTGCAGCGTTCTCCAGCACTTGCTCGACCTGCCGAGCCGGCGCTTCGACCACCGGCGCCGGGTAACCGCCGGTAAGGCTGATCAAGTGTTCGCGGGTGATGGACGCACCCGCCGGCAGCGGGTAGTCATAACGCAGGCCCGGCAACAGCACGGGCATGCTGCTGTCGTCAGCCAGGGCTTGATGCAGCAGGCGGTCCCAGCTGCCGCCTCGGGTATCGCGGCGCCACAAGGCCTGGGGTGCACGGGCCAACGGCTGATCGAGCCAGGCCGCGTGGCCGGCACGTTGCTGGCGCAGTTGTGCCTGAAACTGCGCGACGCGCAGCTGCGCGGCAGGCGCCAGTTGTTGTTCAAAGGCCGGGAAGAAGCGCCCGTCGAACTGCCACAGCCCGGCCACACGTTGGCAGCGCAGGCGGAACGCACCGCTGCCCCGGCAGCCGGCGAACAACACCGGCACGCGGCGGCCGCTGGCCTGGGTTACTTCGACCGGCGCCGGCCACAAGTCCTGGCCACGGGCGCACAGCAGCACATCGATTTGCGGCAACCGTTCAGCCAGCCACAGGCCGGGGCCTGTGCCCACATCGGCCATGGCCACCACCAGGTCCGCCTCGCGCCGGGCCTGTTCGAATACCGGCTGCAGTGACTGGTACCACTGTTTGAGCGAAGCTTTCTGGTCCTGGGCATAAGGGTCGGTCACGCCAACCACTGCAATGCGCGCACCGCCGCGCTCGAAGACGTGCAAGGCTTCCAGGCCCAATGCCTGGCGTTGCGCGTCTGCCAGCCCGGCAGCCAAGGTAAGGGGGCTTGCCTGGCGATAGAGCCCTGGGCTGCGCTGTGGCCACAGTACCCGTTCGTCGCTGCTGACCCGCGCTTCGACGCCCAGCAGTTGGCTGCCTTGCACTCCACTTTCGCCCTGGGTCAGGTAAGCCAGGCCACTGCCATTCCAGCCTTGGCCGTTTTCCAGGGTGAGGCTGTTGCCGGCACCGGCCTCGCCGCGCAGCTGCTCCAGCAACGCCGCCAGCACCGCATAGCCGCCCAACTGGGCAGCCCCAGCCTGATTCGCATCGAGCAGCGGCGCCAGTTGCGGGTAGTCGATGCTGGCGCTGCTGCCGGTCATCCATGGCGCGCGGCCCAGGTGGCTGACCGGTCCCAGCCGGGTAGCCGGCACCACGGCCAGGCCAGGTTGGCGGGCATCGAGGGTATCGGCTACATAGAGCAAGTCGAGGTGGGCGTTACCGCCCTGCTGCCCTGGGAAGGCAGTGCAGGCGCCGAGCAGCGGTGCCAAGGCACCGATACCCATCCAGCCGATCACTTCGCGCCTGTGCACACTGCTCGCCATCGCACCCGCCATCCTTTTCCGCGTTCATTCAGGGCCCCGGATGTTGCGGCGTTGGCATTACAGTTTGATGGCAGAAATCCGACAGACATTCCAAATTGATCTGTCAGAAGCTTTTCTAAGAGCGAGTCGTTTTAAAAACCCCTTAACATTTCTGCCAATGAATCATCATATTTTCCCCCTAAAGTCGCGGGTTCTTCTAACTCAGCCAATATAAGGACACCCTGATGAGTCGAGATACCGGCGACAACCTGGACCGGAACCAAAGCGGCAACCTGCCGATGGCCAACGTCATGGACGCCTACCTGAGCCGTCGCAGCGTGATGCGCGGTAGCCTGGGCGCCGCCATCGCCATGATCGCCGGTACCGGCCTGACAGGCTGCTTCGACGGTGGCGGCTCCGATCACGATGACCCCGTCACCGAGCCACCGGTGACCGAGCCGCCAGTCACCGAACCGGAAGTACCGAAACTGGCGTTGGGCTTCCAGTCCATCCCAGGTTCGCGCACCGACGCCTGTGTCGTCGCCGCTGGCTATAGCGCCTACGTGCTGGCGCCCTGGGGTACGCCGCTGAACAGCAACGGCAACCCGTGGAAGTCCGACGGCAGCAACACCTCGACCGACCAGGCCAACGCCATGGGCATGCACCATGACGGCATGCACTTCTTCCCCATCAACGGCAGCTCGGAAGACGGCCTGCTGGCGATCAACTTCGAATACATCGACACCGCGGCCCTGCACCCGGCCGGCCCGACCACCGATGTGAACGGCAAGCGCCCGGCCGAAGAAGTGCGCAAGGAAATCAACGCCCACGGTGCCGGCGTGGTACGCCTGCAGAAAATCAACGGACGTTGGCAGGTGGTCGACAACGACCCGCTGAACCGCCGCTTCACCACTGCCTCGCGCATGGAAATCACCGGGCCGCTGCGCGGCACCGACCACGTCAAGACCAAGTACTCCACCGCCGGCACTCACTGCCGTGGCACCAACAACAACTGCGGCAACGGCTATACCCCGTGGGGCACCTACCTGACCTGCGAAGAGAACTGGCCGGGCATCTTCGTCAACAAAGGCACCCGCCCCGAGGACCAGCGCCGTATTGGCGTGGGCACCTCCAGTGGCCAGTACAAGTGGGAAAGCGCTGCCGGTGACAGCACCGAGGTGGCCGACGAATTCGCCCGCTTCGACGTGACCATCAAGGGCGCCAGCGCCAGCGACGACTACCGCAACGAAGCCAGCACCTACGGCTACATCGTCGAGATCGACCCCTACAACAGCAGTACCCTGGCCACCAAGCGTACCGCGCTGGGCCGTTTCCGCCACGAGGGCTGCGCCCCAGGCCTTCCCGTCGCGGGCAAGCCGCTGGTGTGGTACATGGGTGACGACTCGAACAACGAGTACCTGTACAAGTGGGTGTCCACCGCCGTGTGGGACGCCGCCGACGCCAACCCGGCCGACCGCCTGGCCACCGGCGCCAAGTACCTCGACCAGGGCAAGCTCTACGTGGCCCGCTTCAATGCCGATGGCACCGGCGTATGGCTGCTGCTGGACGTGGGCACCGCCACCAAGGCCGGCAGCACCCTGGGTGCACTGTATGGTGACCTGCCAGGCATCATCCTCAACACCCGTGGTGCCGGCGATGCCGTGGGCGCAACGCCGATGGACCGCCCGGAATGGACCACGGTCAACCCACTGAACGGCGACGTGTACCTGACCCTGACCAACAACAGCGCACGCACCCCGGAAAAGGTCGATGCAGCCAACCCACGTGGCCCGAACCGTCACGGCCACATCATTCGCTGGCACGACAGTGACGACCAGCTGAGCTTTACCTGGGACATCTTCGTGTTCGGCGCCAACGCTGCCGGCACTGCCGACATCAATCGTTCTGGCCTGACCGAGCTCAACCAGTTCGCCAGCCCCGACGGCATGAGTTTCGATAGCCGTGGCATTCTGTGGTTCGAAACCGACAACGGCGAAACCACCTTGACCGACTATACCAACGACCAACTGCTGGCGGTGATCCCCACCGACCTGGTGGATGCCAGCAGCAAGCAGGTACCGGTGAACGCACAGAACCAGGTGGCCCTGCGCCGCTTCTTTGTCGGGCCGAATGATTGCGAGGTGACCGGGATTTCCTTTACCCCGGACAACAAGACCTTGTTCGTCAACATTCAGCATCCGGGGAACTGGCCTTATACCGACAAGGCCACCGATGCTACGCCGGCTGGGGCGACTGTAAGGCCACGGGCTTCGACGGTGGTGATTCAGCGCAATGATGGCGGGGAGATCGGCACCGCCTGATCGATCTGGGGCCGCTCTGCGGCCCCAGTACTCTCAAGCTTTACCAGGCCATGGGCTCCCGGCTACGCACCCGCACCTGCTGTGCTGGCACCCGCGCATGCCATTGCACCACCCCAAGCGCCTCTACCTGAAACTCGCTGCGCATCATCCTGCCCTCCTCTTCGAACGACAGCTGCAACAGGAAGTACCCACTGTTGAGCAGCAAGCCTTCACTCAGTCGTTCGAACGTCTCGTCATCCACCGCCCCCAGCGCCTGGCGCAACGCGGCCGCATCCGCATACCCCGACGCCGGTCGCCCGGTGATGATGCGGCTGAGCAAAGAGCGCGAATAGCGCCCCTCGTACAGCGCTTCCAGCAACGGTAGGTGCTCCAGCCCCAGCGCATTGGCATTCAGGCGCCAGCCGGTGACCTGGGGCAAGGCGCACAGCATCGGATAACGAGCCTGGCGAGCGGCATCCGGCTCCAGCAACAGGTTCAGCTCGCTGGTGTCGAGCATCGGCTGATTGGCCGCCAGCCGTGCGGGTTGCTGACGCAGGTACTGGGCACTCTCGGCGCCCTGCAGACGGGTATCACTGTCGGCGTCGAGCCAGTCGGCCAGTGCATCGACCAGGCGCTCGGCAGCCATGTCGTCGCCCAGCAGATAACGCAATTGGTGCTCGGCACGTTCGCCATCGGCACCCAGCAACGCATTGACGTTGAAGCATGTGTGCTGGTCGCGCACCCGCAATTGCGCCTGGCCCGTGCCAAAATCGTAGTTCAGTGGCTGCCCGCGCAAGGCTTGCCAGAACAATGGGCTAAGCCGCCAGGCGGGGTCCCGCAGAGCCTGCTCGGCATAGGCAAGGCCCGCCTGCTCCATGGCGCGCACCTGCACCCGCTGCTGCAACAGACGCACCTCATCCACCTGGCGCCGACCATCTTCCACCAACCAAGCCATGCCCGCCGCCAGCATCGCCAGCACCACCATCACCATCAACAGGGCCGCCCCCTGCTGTTGCCTGCCACCCATCCGTGCGTGCCTCGCTCGCGAAGTAAAAACGCCAGTCAACACGCCGCTTGTTGCAGGTAGATGGCAATGCCCGTTCGTCATGCGCATGTCATCTAGGCGATGCAGGATTGCCCTTCCTTTTCATGGCCTTACAGGAGTGGTCGCAATGGGTGGCATTGGAATCTGGCAACTGGTGATCGTACTGCTGATCGTATTTCTGCTGTTTGGGACCAAGCGCCTCAAGGGCCTGGGCAGCGATGTGGGCGAGGCGATCCAGGGTTTTCGCAAGTCCATGGGCGGTGACAATGACGCCAGCACACCCGGCCAGGCGCAGATGCAGCAACAGGCCCCGCTGACCGGCCAGGCCACGCAGCAACCGCAAGCGGACCGTCAGGCCTGATGTTCGAGGTAGGCTTCAGCGAGTTGCTGCTGGTCGGCGTCGTCGCCCTGCTGGTGCTGGGCCCGGAGCGCCTGCCAGTGGCGGCACGCACCCTTGGGCGTGGCCTGGGCCAGGCGCGCCGGGCCATGCACGCCTTGCGTACGCAGGTGGAGCGCGAAATCGAGCTGCCCCACCTCGACAGCGCACCCTTGCAGCGCCTGGAACAGGAGATCCGTCAGGGCATCAGCCTGAATACAGAGCCGGCCAATGATGCGGCTACAGTCACGCTACCCAAGGAAAACGCCTCATGAGCAGTGCCATGGACCCGACGGCCAGCATGCCGTTGACTGAACACCTGCGCGACCTGCGCAAACGCCTGGTGCGTTGTCTGGGGTTGGTGGCATTGGTGTTCGCCGGCCTGTTCCCCTTCGCCCAAACGCTGTACACGCTCATCTCCGAGCCGCTTCGGCGCTTTTTGCCGGAAGGCGCGAGCATGATCGCCACCAGCGTCACCTCGCCTTTTCTGACGCCGTTCAAGCTGACCGCGATGTGCGCACTGTTCGTGGCCATGCCGCTGCTGCTGCACCAGGCCTGGGGCTTTCTGGCACCGGGGTTGTACCGCCGTGAACGGCGCATTGCCCTGCCGCTGCTGGTGTCGAGCATCGTGCTGTTCTATGCCGGCATGGCGTTCGCGTTCTTCCTGGTGTTTCCGATGATGTTCGGCTTTTTTGCCAGCGTGACACCGGACGGTGTGGCGATGATGACTGACATCAGCCAGTACCTGGACTTTATCCTGGCGCTGTTTTTGGCATTCGGGCTGGCATTCGAGATCCCGGTGGCGACCTTCATCGTGGTCTGGGTGGGGTTGGCCGATGTGGCCACATTACGGCGCAGCAGGCCCTACGTGATCGTCGGGTGCTTTGTGGTGGGGATGATCCTGACGCCGCCGGATGTGTTTTCGCAGACGATGCTAGCGGTGCCGATGTGGATACTGTTCGAGGTGGGATTGCTGGCTTGTGCCTGGTTGAAGCGGCCTGAGCCCGGCAAGGAGATTGTGGCCGGCTTATAGAGCCCTTTCGCGGGCTTGCCCGCGAAGGCCTTGATGCAGTCTAGAACTGGGCGAGCTGCCAGACTTCGTAGGCTGGCGTCTCGTAGGGGTGGTTCTGCTTCAGGGCAGCGACGACCTGGGCTACCAGACCGTCAGCCACCACAAGCTCCACCTTCCACTCTTCCACCACCTCGACCTGGCCGGTTTGCCCGAGGAACGGCTGGCTGCCGTCCAACGGGCGGAACTGGCCCTGGCCCAGGGTTTGCCAGGCGCAGTGGTCATAGTCACCGATGCGCCCGCCACCAGCAGCGAACACAGCGGCCTTGACCACTTCGACGTGGCTGGCGGGGACGAAGAAGGCGAGCTTGTACACGCCTTAGTTCACCCACACCCGCGCGTTGCGGAACATACGCATCAGCGCAGCATCTTCCTGCCACTCGTCTGGGCGCCAGGAGTTCTGCACGGCGCGGAATACGCGCTCCGGGTGCGGCATCATGATGGTCACACGGCCATCGCGGCTGGTCAGGCCGGTGATACCACGCGGCGAGCCGTTCGGGTTGGCCGGGTAGGCTTCGGTGACCTTGCCGTGGTTGTCGACGTAGCGCAGGGCCACGCAACCGGACAGATCGGCTTCCAGCAATGCCGCTTCGTTGGCGAATTCGGCATGGCCTTCACCGTGGGCGATGGCGATCGGCATGCGCGAACCGGCCATGCCCTGCAGGAAGATCGAGTTGGACTTCTGCACCTCGACCATGGCCACGCGTGCCTCGAACTGCTCCGAGCGGTTACGCACGAAATGCGGCCAGTACTCGGTGCCCGGGATCAGCTCGTGCAGGTTGGACATCATCTGGCAACCGTTGCACACGCCCAGGGCGAAGCTGTCGGTACGCTCGAAGAAGGCCTGGAAGGCATCACGGGCACGGGCGTTGAACAGCGCCGACTTGGCCCAGCCTTCACCCGCGCCCAGCACGTCGCCGTAGGAGAAGCCACCGCAGGCGACCAGGCCCTTGAAGGCCTCGAAGTCGACACGGCCAGCGAGGATGTCGCTCATGTGCACGTCGATGGCAGCGAAGCCTGCGCGGTCGAAGGCAGCGGCCATCTCGACCTGGCCGTTGACGCCCTGCTCGCGCAGGATGGCCACTTGCGGGCGCACGCCCTTCTTGATGTACGGCGCGGCGATGTCATCGTTGACGTCGAAGCCCAGCTTGACCGACAGGCCCGGGTTGTCTTCCTCGAGCAGCAGGTCGAATTCCTGGTCGGCGCAGTCGGCGTTGTCGCGCAGGCGCTGGATTTGGTAGCTGGTCTCGGCCCACTGGCGCTGCAGCATGCGACGGTCATCGTCGAACAGCACCTCGCCGTTCAGGCTGATGGACACTTCACCGTTGTTGACCGGCTTGCCGATCACTGCCACGCAACCTTCACCCAGGCCGGCTGCGCTGAACTGTGCCAGCACGTCCGGGGTGGCATCCTGGCGAACCTGGATGACCGCGCCCAGCTCTTCGTTGAAGAGGATGGCTGGCACGTCGCCTTTGCTGTCGGTCAGCGGGTCGAGCTGCAGGTCGAGGCCGCAGTGGCCGGCGAAGGCCATTTCCAGCACGGTGGTGAGCAGGCCGCCGTCGGAGCGGTCGTGGTAGGCCAGCAGATGGCCGTCGGCGTTCAGGCCCTGGATCACGGCGAAGAAGGCCTTGAGGTCTTCGGCGTCGTCGACGTCCGGTGCCTGGGCCGCGATCTTGCCGTAGGTCTGGGCCAGGATCGAGGCGCCCATGCGGTTCTTGCCACGGCCCAGGTCGATCAGGATCAGGTCGGTCTCGCCCTTGTCCATGCGCAGTTGCGGGGTGAGGGTCTTGCGGATGTCGGTGACCGGGGCGAAGCCGGTGATGATCAGCGACATTGGCGAGGTGACGCTCTTCTCCACGCCCTCCTCGCTCCACTTGGTCTTCATCGACATCGAGTCTTTGCCGACCGGAATGGTAATGCCCAGTTCCGGGCACAGCTCCATGCCGACGGCCTTGACGGTGTCGTACAGGCGGGCGTCTTCACCTGGGTGGCCAGCGGCGGACATCCAGTTGGCCGACAGCTTGATGTCAGACAGCTTCTCGATACGCGAAGCGGCCAGGTTGGTGATGGTCTCGCCGATGGCCATGCGGCCGGAAGCCGGGGCATCCAGCAGCGCCAGCGGGGTACGCTCGCCCATGGCCATGGCTTCACCGGTGTACACATCGAAGCTGGTGGCGGTGACGGCGCAGTCGGCTACCGGAACCTGCCACGGGCCGACCATCTGGTCGCGGGCAACCAGGCCAGTGATGGTGCGGTCGCCGATGGTGATCAGGAAGCTCTTGCTGGCCACGGCCGGGTGGTTCAGCACGCGCTGCACGGCGTTGTCCAGGTCCAACTTGCTCGGGTCGAAGTCATCGCCCAGCTCGGCTTCGCGGGTAACCGAACGGTGCATGCGCGGTGGCTTGCCCAGCAGCACGTCCAGCGGCATGTCCACCGGGGTGTTGCCGAAGTGGCTGTCGCTCACGGTCAGGTGCGGCTCTTCAGTCGCTTCGCCGACCACGGCAAACGGGCAACGCTCACGCTCGCAGATGGCCTGGAAACGCTCGAAGTCGACCGCGCTGACAGCCAGCACGTAACGCTCTTGCGATTCGTTGCTCCAGATTTCGTGCGGGGCCATGCCCGGCTCGTCGTTGGGCACGTTGCGCAGCTCGAAGCGGCCGCCACGGCCACCGTCGTTGACCAGCTCCGGGAAGGCGTTGGAGATACCACCCGCGCCCACGTCGTGGATGAAGGCGATCGGGTTGTCGTCACCCAGCTGCCAGCAGCGGTCGATGACCTCCTGGCAGCGGCGCTCCATTTCCGGGTTTTCGCGCTGTACCGAAGCGAAGTCCAGGTCAGCCGAGCTGGCACCGGTCGCCACCGACGAAGCGGCGCCGCCGCCCAGGCCGATCAGCATGGCCGGGCCACCGAGCACGATCAGCTTGGCGCCGACGGTGATCTCGCCCTTCTGCACGTGGTCTTCACGGATGTTGCCCATGCCACCGGCGAGCATGATTGGCTTGTGGTAACCGCGTACTTCTTCACCGTGCGGGGTGTTGATGGCCTGCTCGAAGGTACGGAAGTAACCGGTCAGGGCCGGGCGACCGAATTCGTTGTTGAACGCGGCGCCGCCCAGAGGGCCTTCGATCATGATGTCGAGGGCGTCGACGATACGCTCAGGCTTGCCGTAGGCCTGCTCCCAAGGCTGTTCGAAGCCTGGGATGCGCAGGTTGGACACGGTGAAGCCGGTCAGGCCCGCTTTGGGCTTGGCGCCACGGCCGGTTGCACCTTCGTCGCGGATTTCACCGCCGGAGCCAGTCGATGCACCGGAGAACGGGGCGATGGCGGTCGGGTGGTTGTGGGTTTCCACCTTCATCAGGATGTGCACCGGCTCCTGCACCGCGCCGTACTGGCGGGTTTCAGGGTTCGGGAAGAAACGGCCAGCCACGTTACCGACGATGACCGAGGCGTTGTCCTTGTATGCGGACAGCACGCCTTCGTTGTGCATCTGGTAGGTGTTCTTGATCATGCCGAACAGGCTTTTTTCCTGAGCCTGGCCGTCGATGTCCCAACTGGCGTTGAAGATCTTGTGGCGGCAGTGCTCGGAGTTGGCCTGGGCGAACATCATCAGTTCGATGTCGTTCGGGTTGCGCTTGAGCCCCTGGAAGGCAGCGACCAGGTAGTCGATCTCGTCTTCGGCCAGGGCCAGGCCCAGGTCGATGTTGGCCTGGGCCAGGGCGTCACGGCCGCCGGCCAGGATGTCCACCGAGGTCATCGGCTTGGGCTGGGCGTGGCTGAACAGGTCGGCCGCCTGCTCCAGCTGAGCCAGCACACGCTGGGTCATGCGGTCGTGCAGTTCGGCGGCGATCAGTGCAGCGTCAGCGTCGCTCAGGGTGCCGGCAACGTAGTAGGCGATGCCGCGCTCCAGGCGCTGGATCGACTGCAGGCCGCAGTTGTGGGCGATGTCGCTGGCCTTGCTGGCCCACGGCGAAATGGTGCCCAGGCGCGGCACGACCAGGAACAGGCGGCCGGTCGGCTCCTGTACCGGCACGCTCGGGCCGTACTTGAGCAGACGGCCCAGCACCTGCTGCTGGTCGGCGGTCAGCTCGCCGTCAACATCGGCGAAGTGGGCGAATTCGGCATACAAACCAGTAACAGCGGGGACTTTCTGGCTCAGTTGCTCGAGTAATTTACCGTGGCGAAAGGCAGAAAGGGCAGGAGCGCCGCGCAGGATCAACATCGTCGGGACAGCCTCAGGAAGGGGTGTGCTTAGAGGCCGTGCATTCTAGCCTAATTCGATGGCTTTCGGCACCTGCTCTAAGCCACGGCTGCCGGGCGGCGGAACCGGACTTTCGGGTCAAAAAAAGCAGTACGCATGCAATCAATGCGGGAACAGCACATAACGCGCTACCAGACAACCTAACCGTTGTCGAGATATGGTTGGGCCAGTCCTTTGCGTATACTGCAACCTATGTTCGCCCACACTGCTTTGCGCCAGCGTTGCGCCAAATGGCTTTTCGCAACCGGACTCTTTCTGCTGCTCGGTGCCTGCGTTGAAAAACCCAGCACCCTCGAGCGCGTGAAGGAGGATGGCGTGCTGCGCGTGATCACCCGCAACAGCCCGGCCACCTACTTCCAGGACCGCAACGGCGAAACCGGCTTCGAATACGAGCTAGTCCAGCATTTCGCCGAAGATCTCGGCGTGAAGCTGCAGATCGAGACCGCCGACAACCTCGACGAGCTGTACGACGCCCTAGGCAAACCCTCCGGCCCGGTACTGGCCGCAGCCGGCCTGGTCAGCAGCGAGCGGCGCAAGGCCCAGGTGAAATACTCGCACCCGTACCTGGAAGTGACGCCACAGGTCATCTACCGCAACGGCCGCCCACGCCCGACCAACGCCAAGGGCCTGGTCGGCAAGAAAATCATGGTGCTCAAGGGCAGCAGCCATGCCGACCTGCTGGCTGAGCTGAAAAAGCAGAACCCTGGCCTGGAATATGAAGAGTCCGACGCCGTCGAGGTGGTCGACCTGCTGCGCATGGTCGATGAAGGGCAGATCGACCTGACCCTGGTCGACTCCAACGAACTGGCGATGAACCAGGTGTACTTCCCTAACGTGCGAGTCGCCTTCGACGTGGGTGATACCCGCGACCAGCGCTGGGCCGTGGCGGCAGGCGAAGACAACAGCCTGCTCAACGAGATCAACGAGTTTCTCGACAAGGCGCAAAAGAACGGCACGCTGCAGCGCCTGAAAGACCGCTACTACGGCCATGTCGATGTATTGGGCTATGTCGGTGCCTACACCTTCGCCCAGCACCTGCAACAACGCCTGCCCAAGTACGAAAAACACTTCAAGAGCTACGCCAAGGTCGAGCAGGTCGACTGGCGCCTGCTGGCCGCAATCGGCTACCAGGAGTCGATGTGGCAGCCGGAAGTCACCTCCAAGACCGGCGTGCGCGGCCTGATGATGCTGACCCAACGCACCGCCCAGGCGATGGGTGTGTCCAACCGACTGGACCCCAAGCAGAGCATTCAGGGCGGCGCCAAGTATTTCATGAAGATCAAGGAAGAGCTCGACGACAGCATTCAGGAGCCGGACCGCACCTGGTTCGCCCTGGCGGCCTATAACGTGGGTACCGGCCACCTGGAAGACGCCCGGACCCTGGCCAAGCGCGAAAAGCTCAACCCGAACAAGTGGCTGGACGTCAAGAAGATGCTGCCACGCCTGTCACAGAAGCAGTGGTACCGGCAGACCAAGTACGGTTATGCCCGTGGCGGCGAGCCGGTGCACTTCGTGGCCAACATCCGTCGTTACTACGACATCCTTACCTGGGTGACCCAACCGCAGCTCGAAGGCCAGGTGGCCGAGGGCAACCTGCATGTGCCTGGGGTGAACAAGGACAAGCCGGCGGATCAGTCGCCGCCGATGTAAGCCAATACAGGTCAGCCTTTGGCCCGGCGGGCCTTGAAGAACTCGCTGAGGATCTGCCCGCACGCCTCCGCCAGCACTCCACCCTCCACCATCACCCGGTGGTTCAGAAACCCTTGGCCGAAGAACTGCCCCTGGCTCTGTACGATCCCCGCCTTGGGCTCCAGCGCGCCAAACACCACCCGCATCACCCGCGAATGCACGATCAGCCCTGCACACATGCTGCACGGCTCCAGGGTCACGTACAGGGTGCTGCCGGGCAGCCGGTAGTTGCTGGCCGCTTTCGCCGCTGCGCGGATGGCCACCATTTCAGCATGCGCACTCGGGTCGCTGTCGATGATCGGCCGGTTGAAGCCCTGGCCAATCACCTGCCCATGCTGCACCAATACCGCACCCACCGGCACCTCGCCCAACGCCGCGCCCTCGGCAGCCAGCGCCAGGGCCAGGCGCATGAACTCCTGATCGCGGCTGCGATCGATGATCTGCGGACGCATCAGACCACCGCGATCGCGGCCATCAGGCCGGTTTCCATGTGGTCGATGACGTGGCAATGGAACATCCAGGTACCTGGGTTATCCGCCACCAGTGCAACCTGGGCGCGCTCGTTCTTGCCCAGCAGGTAGGTGTCGGTAAACCACGGCTCCTTGATGTCGTGGCGATTGGAGCCGATCACCTTGAAGCTCATGCCATGCAGGTGGATCGGGTGCTGGTACTGGGTCATGTTCTTCAGCTCGAAAATGTAGCTCTTGCCCTTCTGCAACGTGGCGATGGGGCGGTCGGCGCAGGTCTTGTCGGTGATGTCCCAGGCCTGGCCGTTGATCTGCCACATGCTGGACGGTTTGTCGGGGTCAGGGGTAACCGTGACGCTCGCCGCCCACTCGAAATTGAAGTTGAGCTTTTCGGCATTCTCCAGGTCTGGCTCGGCGATCGGGTTGGGTGGCAGCGCTGGTGGCCAGTCGCTTGGCGCGTCATTGCTGGCCACTGAACGCAGGGTGCCCAAGCGCACGAAACCGTCGCGCAGGGAGATTTCCTCACCCGCTTGGGGAATACGGATAGCCAGGCAGATACGCATGCCGGGGCCAAGCCAGTAGTCGTCTTCCAATGGCCGTGGGGTCACTGGGTTGCCGTCCAGGGCATAGATTTTCGCCTCGCAGTTGCCCTTGAGATTGAGGCGGTAGGTCCAGGTGTTGTCCAGGTTCAGCAGACGCACCCGCACCACCTGGCCGGCTGGCAGCTCGGTGACCGAGTCGGCCTGGCCATTGATGGTGATCAAGCGCCCGGCGGTGCCGTTGCGCGCGGCCTCACGCGGGATGCTGAAGGGCAGCCAGGCGCCTTGCTCGTCTACATGCCAGTTCTTCAGGCTCAGCGTGCGCTCATGAAGGAAGCCAGTCGGTTCGCGCTCTTCGACGATCAGCGGCCCAACCAGGCCACGGCCCAGCTCTTCGGAGCTGCTGACATGCGGGTGATACCAGTAGCTGCCGGCGTCTGGTACGCGGAACTTGTAATCGAAATACTCGCCCGGCTTGACTGGCAGTTGCGAGACATAGGGCACGCCGTCCATTTCCAGCGGCAGGCGGATGCCGTGCCAATGGATGGTGGTCTCGACCGGCAGGTGGTTGATGAAGCGTACCCGCAACCAGGTGCCCTGGCGCACGCGCAGCTCGGTACCCGGTGCCGACGGGCCGAATGCCCAGGCCTCGGTCTTGAAGCCCGGCACCAATTCGACGTCCAGGGGCGCTGCAATCAGCTCATAATCGTGGCCGGCGTTGTCATCTTCGACCTTGCCCAGCCAGTAACGCGCCGCGCCACCGGCGCCCAGGCCAACCACAACCAGGCCAGTGAGGCCCTTGAGCATTTGTCGACGGGTGAAGGACATCGGTGCGGGTACCTCGTGTTCTGCGCAATCAAGCTGCCAGCATTGGCTGGCGATGAAGGGCGAATACGATACACCTGCAAATGGGAAAGATTAAGTGAAGTCTTGTATCGGCCTGTGCTGGCCCCTTCACGGTTTTACCCGCGAAGGGGCCGGCACAGGAAACAGATACGACAAGGGCGCCTTACGGCGCCCTTGTGGCTCAACTTATTCCCACTCGATAGTGGCAGGCGGCTTGCTCGACACGTCGTAGGTAACGCGCGAGATACCGTCGATTTCGTTGATGATACGGCCGCTGACGGTTTCCAGCAGCTCGTACGGCAGGTGCGCCCAACGCGCGGTCATGAAGTCCACGGTCTCGACGGCACGCAGGGCCACGACCCAGGCGTAGCGACGGCCGTCGCCAACGACGCCAACCGACTTGACCGGCTGGAACACCACGAACGCCTGGCTGGTCTTGTGGTACCAATCGGCCTTGCGCAGTTCTTCGATGAAGATGTGGTCGGCGCGACGCAGGATGTCGGCGTATTCCTTCTTCACTTCACCGAGGATACGCACGCCCAGGCCCGGGCCTGGGAACGGGTGGCGGTAGACCATGTCGTACGGCAGGCCCAGCTCCAGGCCGATCTTGCGCACTTCGTCCTTGAACAGTTCACGCAGCGGCTCGACCAGCTTGAGGTTCATTTCCTCTGGCAGGCCACCCACGTTGTGGTGCGACTTGATCACATGGGCCTTGCCGCTCTTGGCACCCGCCGACTCGATCACGTCCGGGTAGATGGTGCCTTGGGCGAGGAACTGGATGTTTTCCAGCTTGCTGGCTTCGGCATCGAAGATGTCGATGAAGGTGCGGCCGATGATCTTGCGCTTCTTCTCTGGGTCGGCTTCGCCTTCCAGGTTGTCGAGGAACTGCTTTTCAGCATCGGCACGGATCACCTTGACGCCCATGTTCTCTTTGAACATGGCCATCACCTGGTCTCCTTCGTGCAGGCGCAGCAGGCCGTTGTCGACGAATACGCAGGTCAGCTGGTCGCCGATGGCACGGTGCAGCAGCGCGGCAACCACCGAGCTGTCAACACCGCCGGACAGGCCCAGCAGGACGTTGGCCGAACCTACTTGTGCACGCACCTGGGCGATGGCGTCTTCGACGATGTTGGACGCGGTCCACAGGGCTTCACAGCCGCAGATGTCCTGCACGAAGCGGGACAGGATGCGACCGCCCTGCTTGGTGTGGGTCACTTCCGGGTGGAATTGCACGCCGTAGTAGCCGCGGGCATCGTCGTACATGCCGGCGATCGGGCAGCTTGGGGTGCTGGCCAGGATGTTGAAGTTGCCCGGCATCTGGGTGACCTTGTCGCCGTGGCTCATCCACACGTCCAGGCCCAGCACGCCGTCGTCGTCAACGTGGTCTTCGATGCCGTCGAGCAGGCGGCTCTTGCCGACCACGTCCACGCGGGCATAACCGAACTCACGCAGGTCGGAACCTTCGACCTTGCCGCCCATTTGCTCGGCCATGGTCTGCATGCCGTAGCAGATGCCCAGCACGGGTACGTTCAGGTCGAACACGGCCTGCGGCGCACGCGGGCTGTTGGCTTCGTGAACCGACTCGGGGCCGCCGGCGAGGATGATGCCGCGCGGGTTGAATTCGCGGATCGCTTCATCGTCCATGTCGAACGGGTGCAGTTCGCAGTACACGCCGATTTCGCGCACACGGCGGGCGATCAGCTGGGTGTACTGGGAACCGAAATCGAGGATCAGGATGCGGTGAGCGTGAATGTCGAGGGCCATGACTCAATCTCGTCAGTGGAAATCGGAAACGACGCGGGGCTGTCGTGACAGCCCCGCTTTAGGTTGTAGCTGGAAGCCTCAGCCTACGCGGTAGTTAGGGGCTTCTTTGGTGATTTGCACGTCATGCACGTGCGACTCGGCCATGCCGGCACCGGTGATGCGCACGAATTCCGGCTTGGTGCGCATCTCTTCGATGGTTGCGCTGCCGGTGTAGCCCATGGACGAACGCAGGCCGCCCATCAGCTGGTGGATGATCGCGGCCAGGGCGCCTTTGTAAGGAACGCGGCCTTCGATCCCCTCAGGAACAAGCTTCTCGGCGCCGGCCGAGGAGTCCTGGAAGTAACGGTCGGACGACCCTTGCGCCTGTGCCATGGCACCCAGCGAGCCCATGCCGCGGTAGGCCTTGTAGGAACGGCCCTGGAACAGTTCGACTTCGCCTGGTGCCTCTTCGGTACCGGCGAACATCGAACCCATCATCACGCAGGAAGCACCGGCAACGATGGCCTTGGACAGGTCACCGGAGAAGCGGATGCCGCCGTCGGCGATCAATGGCACGCCAGTGCCTTCCAGTGCGGCTGCGACGTTGGCGATGGCGCTGATTTGCGGCACGCCGACACCGGCAACGATACGGGTGGTGCAGATGGAGCCCGGGCCGATACCGACCTTGACGGCATCAGCGCCCGCTTCGGCCAGGGCCTTGGCAGCAGCGCCAGTGGCGATGTTGCCGCCGATCACCTGCACTTGCGGGTAGGTTTCTTTCACCCAGCGCACGCGGTCGATCACGCCTTTGGAGTGGCCGTGGGCGGTGTCGACCACCACCACGTCAACGCCTGCGGCTACCAGGGCAGCAACACGCTCGCCGGTGTCCTTGCCGGTGCCGACGGCGGCGCCGACACGCAGGCGACCTTGGTCGTCCTTGCTGGCCAGCGGGTAGGCCTTGGCCTTTTCGATGTCCTTGACGGTCATCATGCCTTTGAGGTTGAACTTGTCGTCAACGATCAGGACTTTTTCCAGACGGTGCTTGTGCAGCAGCTCACGGACTTCGTTCTTGTCGGCGCCTTCGCGGACAGTGACCAGACGCTCTTTGGGCGTCATCACGTCGCGGACCTTGGCGTCCAGGCGGGTTTCGAAGCGTACGTCACGGGAGGTGACGATGCCGACCAGGTCGCCATTCGCCAGTACCGGAACGCCGGAGATGTTGTTCAGGCGGGTCAGGTCGAACAGGTCGCGCACGGTGGCGTCGGCCTCGATGGTGATCGGGTCCTTGACCACGCCAGCCTCGAACTTCTTGACCTTGCGTACTTCGCCGGCCTGCTGTTCGATGGTCATGTTCTTGTGGATGATGCCGATGCCGCCTTCCTGGGCCATGGCAATGGCCAGACGCGCTTCGGTCACGGTATCCATGGCGGCGGAAACCAGCGGAATGTTCAGCTCGATGCCACGGGTCAAACGGGTCTTGAGACTGACTTCATTAGGCAGTACCTCGGAATAGCCAGGTACAAGGAGGATATCGTCGAAGGTCAGGGCTTCTTGGCTGATACGCAGCATCGCGGGGGCTCCCGGGCGGGAAAAATGGAAGCGCGCCATTATACTCATGCACGGCGCGCCGCTCAATGCAAAATAAGGGCCTTCGGTCAGCCTTGTGGCAGTTTTACCTGTACCACGGCCACCGGCTGGTCGAGCCAGTCGGCGAAGCTGTCGAGAAAGGCCTGGGTGAACCCGGCCTCGCCCCAGTTGTTGAAGATGAACCCCAGGTTGGAAAAGGCACATGGCTGCAGGTAAATGAAGCCATTGATGTCATCTTCGAAGCCGCACAGCGGGCACGTGAAGTTATCGCTCACTCCCGGCATCCACTCTTCCAGGCTTTCGAACAGCGGCTCGCCCACCTCGCGCCGGCACTCCGGGCAACCGGCTTCTTCGAGGAAGCCCTCGGTGGGGGTATAGATGCAGCGCTTGAGCATCACTTCCAGGCCGTTGGCCTGCGCGCCGAAAGGCAGTTTTTCCGGGTGCAGGGCCACCTTGCGCGCCCCTGCCGCCAGGGCATGGCCCATGCGGTTGCCGGTGCGGCCACAGGTGGTCAGCTGTTCCTCGACCACCTTTTCGCGCACCAGCCAACGCAGGATGGCGCGGGCACGGGCTTCGTGCACCGGGACGGTAGACAGTTTGGGAACGATGATGCTCTGGGTGTTCATGAACGGGTCAAGCCTGAAAGACTGCGGTAATGGCGCAATTCTACCGCTCAGGCGCTCAGGTAGCGACCGATCAACGCCAGGCCGCTGGCTAGCACCAACCAGGTGACCAGGCGCACGAAAGCTTCACGGGACAGCCGGTTGGTCAACCTGCGCCCCACCCAGAGCCCGACGAACATCACTGGCAGCAAGCAGGCGGCGAGCAGCAGCAGGCTTTGGTCAGCATAAACGCCGGCAATCAGGAACAGCGTCAGGCGCACTACCGTGCTGCAACTGATGAGCGCGCTTTGGGTGGCACGCACCTGCTCTTTGACTTCCAGCCGCGCGCTCAGGTAAAGGGCGTAAAGAAACCCGCCGCTACCGAACAAGGCCCCGAACAACCCGCCTGCCGTCCCCATCGGCACCGCCCACAAGCCCGACAGACTGGCCGGCCGCACTTTGACTGCCAGCCCGTACAGCGCATAGGCGGTCACGAACACCCCCATCAACAGCAGCAAGAGGTCGGACTTCAACTGCAGCAGGAACACCACGCCCAACGTGCAACCCAGGGCCATGAACGGCAGCAGCCGCAGCAACTCGCCGCGCACTACATCCCGGCGCGACGGCAGCAGGTTGCCGAAGGCGGCGACGAAGTCCAGCAACACCAGCAGCGGGATGATGCGAGACAAAGGCATGAAGTGGATCAACACCGGGCCGGCCACCAGCGCGGTGCCAAAGCCGGCGATACCGAAGACGATGTAGGCAACGCCGACACCCAGCAGAATGGGTAGCCAATCAAGGCCGGAAAACGACAATTGAGCAAGCATGGCGGCAGTTCCTGGGAAGACAGGCAAAGGTTAGCCAGCGATGAGTCATGCCGACTAATATGCCTTTATCGCCACAGCCATCTCGAAAAGGCATGACATGACGTCGATCCGCCAGTTGCGTTACTTCGTGGAAATCGCCGAATGCGGCAGCTTCAGCGGTGCCGCCGAGCGGTTGTACATCGCCCAGTCGGCATTGAGCCGGCAGATCACGGCGTTGGAACAGCAACTGGGCACGCCGCTGTTCGAGCGCACCGCGCGCCTGCCACGCCTGACACTGGCCGGGCAGGCATTTCTGGAGCGGGCCCGCCGCTTGCTGGCCGACCTGGCACAGGCCGAGCGGGTTACCCGCGACATCGGCGACGGGCTGAAAGGCAGCCTGCGCCTGAACCATTCCAGCACCGTACCGGTGACAGGCCCGTTGCTGGGTCGCCTGGGCAACTACCTGAAGGACAACCCCGGGGTTTCACTGGAGATTGCACAGCAATCGTCGGAGGCACAGCTGGAAGATATTGCTGGCGGGCGGTTGGATATCGGCCTGCTGCGTTTGCCGGTGCTGCGCCAGCATGAAGGTGTGGTGCTGCATGAACTGTTCCGCGAGCCCTTGCTGCTGGCGGTCGCCGCTGGGCATCCCTTGGCCAACGCCCAGCAAGTTCAGTTGGAGCGACTGCGGGAAGAACGCTTCATTTCCATCCCGCACCGAGATCGCGGCGGCTTGAGCTATCTGTCGGCCTCGTTGTGCATGGACGCTGGCTTCTTCCCGCAGGCGGCGCAGGTGTTGTCACGCAAGACGACGCAGTTGCAGCTGATTCAAGCGGGGTTTGGGGTGGCGCTGTTGCCAGCGTGCATGCGCGAAATCGCGCCGGCGTCGGTCAGCTTCGTGGCGCTGGAGGGTGACTGCCAGAGCACCGTGGCGCTGGCCTGTCGACGCGATGCGGGGCAGATGGTGCGGCAGTTCGTAACGACGATGCAGGCTTGAAGCTGCGACCGCGACAGGTCCGACCACAGATGCGGTGACAGGGCCGGGACAGACAACCGGGGCTGATGTCCTTTATGATGCCTGCCATGATCAAAGACCCCTTCGAACGACTCGGCCTGGACCGCGAGGTCCTTACCGTCAGCCAACTCAATGGCCGCGCCCGCGTGCTGCTGGAAGACGTGTTCCGCAGCGTCTGGGTGGAAGGCGAAATCTCCAACCTCGCCCGCCCGGCGTCCGGCCACATGTACTTCACCCTCAAGGACAGTGGCGCCCAGGTGCGTTGTGCGTTGTTCCGACAGAACGCCACACGGGTGCGCCAAGCCCTGCGCGACGGCCTGGCGGTGCGGGTGCGCGGTAAGGTTTCGCTGTTCGAGGGGCGTGGCGACTACCAGCTGATTCTCGACACCGTCGAGCCGGCCGGCGATGGTGCCCTGCGGCTGGCCTTCGAGGCGCTGAAGGAAAAGCTCGGTGCCGAGGGGCTGTTCAGCACCGAACGCAAGAAGCCGCTGCCAGCCCACCCGCAACGCATCGGCATCATCACCTCGCCCACGGGCGCTGTGATCCGCGACATCATCAGCGTGTTCGGCCGCCGTGCCCCGCAGGTGGAACTGAACCTGATTCCTACGGCAGTACAAGGCCGCGAAGCCATCGCGCAGATCGTGCGCGCCATTCGCCTGGCCGACAGCCTTGGCTTCGATGCACTGATCCTGGCCCGTGGTGGCGGCTCGCTGGAGGACCTGTGGTGCTTCAACGAAGAAGCCGTGGCGCGTGCCGTGGCCGCCTGCGTCACCCCGATAGTCAGCGCCGTGGGCCATGAAACCGACGTATCGATCAGCGACTTCGTCGCCGACATGCGCGCGCCCACCCCGTCTGCCGCCGCCGAGCTGCTGGCCCCCGACAACAGCGGCCTGCAGCAACGCCTGGATGGCCTGCAGCGGCGCCTGCTGCTGCGCATGCAGAACCGCCTGACCCACGACCGCCTGCGCCTGGAGTCACTGACCCGGCGCCTGCGCCACCCAGGCGAGCGCTTGCGTCAGCAGGCCCAGCGCCTGGACGACCTGGACATGCGCCTGCGTCGCGCCTTCATGCTCAACCTCAACCAGCGCCGCGAACGCCTGGCGCGCCTGGACACCCGCCTGGCCGCGCAGCACCCGGGGCGTAACCTGAAGCTGTTGAAACAACGCCTGGACAGCCTGGCCGAGCGCCTGCCACGGGCCATGCGCGATGTGTTGAAAGACCGTCGCCAACGCTTCCAGGCCCAACTGCAAACCCTGCAGGTGGTCAGCCCGCTGGCCACCCTCGCCCGCGGCTACAGCATCCTGCTGGACGACCAGGGCCAGGCCATTCGCAGCGCCGAACAAACCCGCAATGGCCAGCGCCTCACCGCCCGCCTGAACGAAGGCGAGCTGCTGGTGCGGGTCGAAGACAACCACCAGACCCCGGTCACCCTCTCACTACTGGACTGACACATGCCCCGCCTGTTCGCGCCCCTGCTTGCCCTTTCCCTGCTGCTGCTGGCTGGCGGCGCCCAGGCCAGCTACATCACCCGCACCCTGAACAAACCGGTCCCGGGCGGCGTGGCAGTGGTCGACCTGGGCCCCGCCGCCAGCGCGCCCAGTGCCCGTTTCGACGGCAAGCCGGTGCTGGTGGTGAAGGAACAGGACAACTGGCTGGCCATCGTCGGCATCCCGCTGACCCAGAAGCCCGGCACCGCAATGCTGAACCAAGGCGGGCGCTCCCTGCCTTTCAGCGTCGGCAGTAAAAAGTACCCTGAGCAGCGCATTACCCTGAAGAACACCCGCCAGGTCAACCCGAACCCGGCCGACCTCAAGCGCATCGACCGCGAGCTGGCCGAGCAGATCAAGGCCTACCGCAGCTTCAGCCCGAGCCTGCCGAGTAACCTGATCCTCGACAAGCCGGTCAACGGCCCGCTGTCGAGCAAGTTCGGCGTGCGCCGTTTCTTCAACGGTGAAGAACGCAACCCGCATGCCGGGCTGGACTTCGCGGTGCCTGCGGGCACGCCGATCAAGACCCCGGCCAATGGCAAGGTGATCCTGGTGGGGGATTACTTCTTCAATGGCCGCACGGTATTCGTCGACCATGGGCAGGGCTTTATCAGCATGTTCTGCCACATGTCGAAGATCGACGTGCAGGTGGGGCAGCAACTGCGCCGGGGCGAGGTGGTCGGGCGCGTAGGTTCGACCGGGCGGGCAACCGGGCCGCACATGCACTGGAACGTCAGCCTGAATGATGCGCGGGTGGACCCGGCGATTTTCATTGGCGCGTTCCAACCCTGAGACCTGTGCCAGCCCTATCGCGGGTTTACCCGCGATAGGGCTGGCACGGTCTGCAGCAAAACCTCTGTGTTGCGCCTTCGAAAAATACTACGCAAGCATCCAGAAGCACCTAACAAAATCCAGCTATAAAATCTCGCCAAGCAGCTTTTTTTAAGCATTTCTCTCAATTTTCCCCGAACACTTGCCATCCCCCACCCCACTGGTTAAGTTTGAAGGCATGAAAACCTTCAGCACCCTCATCCTGCTCCGACAACATCGCAGCCTCTGCCTGGTCAGCGCCCGACTACCAGGCTGAATCGCGTCGCCTCGCCTCCTCATCTCGTTATTGCTCGGCAGGCCCGATCTCGGCCGCACACAAAAGGATTGCTTCCATGACCATGCTCAAAGACCCTTCGAAGAAGTACCGCGCTTTCCCGACCATCGACCTGCCTGACCGCACCTGGCCGTCGAAGACCATCACCGAAGCACCTATCTGGTGCAGCTCCGACCTGCGTGATGGCAACCAGTCGCTGATCGAGCCGATGGATTCGGAGAAGAAACTGCGCTTCTGGAAGACCTTGGTGCAGGTGGGCGTGAAGGAAATCGAAGCCTCGTTCCCGTCTGCCTCGCAGACCGATTTCGACTTCGTGCGCACCCTGATCCAGGACGGCCACATCCCGGACGACACCACCATCCAGGTGCTCACCCAAGCCCGTGAAGACCTGATCGCCCGCACCTTCGAGTCGCTGCGCGGTGCCAAGAAAGCCATCGTCCACCTGTACAACGCCACCAGCCCGTCGTTCCGCCGCATCGTCTTCAATCAGGACAAACAAGGCGTGAAGGACATCGCGGTGAACGCGGCCAAGCTGTTCGTCAAATACGCTGCCCAGCAGCCAGAAACCCACTGGACCTTCCAGTACTCGCCAGAAACCTTCAGCGCCACCGAAATGGAATTCGCCAAGGAAGTCTGCGACGCGGTCATCGAGGTGTGGAACCCAACACCTGAACACAAGATCATCCTCAACCTGCCGGCCACCGTGGAAGTGTCCACGCCAAACATCTACGCCGACCAGATCGAGTGGTTCTGCCGCAACGTCAGCCGCCGCGACAGCGTGATCATCAGCCTGCACTGCCACAACGACCGTGGCACCGGCATCGCAGCCACCGAGCTGGGCCTGATGGCCGGTGCCGACCGCGCCGAAGGCTGCCTGTTCGGCAACGGCGAGCGTACCGGTAACGTCGACCTGGTGACCTTGGCACTGAACCTCTACACCCAGGGCATCGACCCGCAGCTGGACTTCTCCGACATCGACGGCGTGCGCAAGGTGGTCGAAGAGTGCAACCAGCTGCCAGTGCACCCTCGCCACCCGTATGTTGGCGACCTGGTCCACACCGCGTTCTCCGGCTCGCACCAGGATGCCATCCGCAAGGGCTTCGCCAAGCAGCAGGAAGGCGAACGGTGGGAAGTGCCGTACCTGCCGATCGACCCGGCCGACATCGGCCGCAGCTACGAGGCGGTGATCCGCGTCAACAGCCAGTCGGGCAAAGGCGGCATCACCTACCTGCTCGAACAGGAATATGGCATCAGCCTGCCGCGCCGCATGCAAATCGAGTTCAGCCAAGTGGTGCAAGGTGAAACCGACCGCCTTGGCCTGGAAATGACCGCCCAGCAAATCTACAGCCTGCTGCACAAGGAATATCTCCAGGCCAACGCGCCATACGCATTGGTCAGCCATCGCCTGCAGGAAGAAAACGGCCACAGCGCCGTGGAAGTGGAAGTGGCCGGTGAAGGCGAAACCACCCTGCACTGGCGCGGCAAGGGCAATGGCGCCCTGGAAGCACTGGTGGCTGGCTTGCCGATTGCCGTGGAGATCATGGACTACAACGAGCACGCCATTGGTGCGGGCACCAATGCCAAGGCAGCGGCCTACATTGAACTGCGCGTGGCCGGTGGCCGCCCGGTACATGGCGTAGGCATCGATGAAAACATCACCACCGCCAGCTTCAAGGCACTGTTCAGCGCGCTGAACCGCTCGCTGAGCCAGCAGGAGGCCAAGGCGGCCTGAGCCCTACGGCAAGCATGAGAAAGCCCGCATCGTTTGATGCGGGCTTTTTTATTGCCTGTGCCCGCGATAGGGCCAGCACAGGCACTGCAAAAAAACCGGACAAAAAAAGGGGCGCCGACCAAGCGCCCCATAAGCCGTAAAGCACACAACAAATTCAGTTGGCGTCCAGCAGCGCCATCGCCTCCGCACTGCACGCCTCAATCCGCGCCCAGTCGCCGTTCTTGATCCAGCTGCTGTCGAGCATCCAGGTGCCACCCACGCACATCACATTGGGCAGTGCCATGTAGTTGCGCACATTGGCCGGGTTCACGCCGCCCGTGGGGCAGAAGCGAATATCACCGAACGGGCCGCCAAAGGCCTTGATTGCCGCCACACCGCCGCTGATTTCCGCCGGGAACAACTTGAAGCGACGGTAGCCCAGGGCGTAACCCATCATGATTTCGGATGGCGTGCTGATGCCTGGCAGCAGCGGAATTTCACTGTCCACGCCCGCTTGCAGAATGTCCTGGGTAATGCCCGGTGTAACGACGAACTGCGCGCCGGCAGCCTCGACGGCGGCGAACATACTGCGATCAAGCACGGTGCCGGCGCCTACGCACAACTCCGGGCGCTGTTCACGCAGCACCTGGATGGCCTTCAGGCCATGCTGCGAGCGCAGGGTCACTTCCAGGGTACGGATGCCGCCAGCGGCCAGGGCATCAGCCAGCGGCAGGATGTCTTCCTCACGGGCGATGGTGATGACCGGCAGGATGCGCGCCTTTTCGCAAATGGCGTCGATCCGCGCGGCTTTATCAGCCATCGAGAGCTTGGGCTGTGGGCGTTCGAGGGTGGTCATGACTGTGGATCCTTGGCTCATGGGCACCAGTAGATGTCCAGGGGGTCGTGAAGAAAAGCGCGAATCGGCATTTCAGTAAGGTCGTTGCCAGCCAGCGCGGCGCGCAGGGTAGCGAGTTTGCCCTGGCCTTGCACGGACAGCGCGATAAAGCCAGCACTGGCCAGCAGCGAGCGGGTCATCGACAGGCGCTGGTGCGGCACGCTCGGCGCCAGCAAGGGCAGGCAGCGGCGCGGGCTGGCCAAGTCCAGGCCTGCCTCCAGGTTGGGGCTGGCCGGAAACAGCGAGGCGGTATGGCCATCGTCACCCATGCCCAGCACCAGCACGTCGATTGGCGGTAGCGCGACCAAGCCCTGGTCGGCCTTGAGCGCAGCGGCATCGAGGTTTTCCGCCTGCTGGTACAGGCCAACGAAGCGGGCCTTGGCCGCCGCGCCCTTCAACAGGTGGCGGGCCAACAGGCCAGCATTGCTGTCAGCATGCTCCACCGGCACCCAGCGCTCGTCGGCCAGGCTGACGGTGACCTTGGCCCAGTCCAGGTTTTCGCTGGCCAGCTTCTCCAGGAACGGCACCGGGCTGCGGCCACCGGACAGCACCACGCAGGCTTGGCCCTTGGCGGCAATGGCCGCGCGCAGCCGTTCGGCCACGTCGTGCGCCAGGGTTGCAGCCAGTGCCTTGGCGTCCGCCAGGCTATGTGCCTTCACGGCCGCTGGCAGTTTCAGTTCAGATATCCCCATACCACGCCCTCCCATCGCGTGTGATCAGTGCAATCGAGCTCATCGGCCCCCAGGAGCCCGCAGCGTAAGGCTTGGGCGCATCGCCCGCGTTACGCCAGCCGGCGATCAACTGGTCGCACCACTTCCAGGCATACTCGATTTCGTCCTTGCGCACGAACAGGTTCTGGTTGCCGCGCATCACTTCGAGCAAAAGCCGCTCGTAGGCATCCGGAATTCTTGCGCTGCGCCAGGTGTCGGAAAAATTCAATTGCAAAGGGCCACTGCGCAGTTGCATGCCCTTGTCCAGGCCTTGCTCCTTGGTCATCACCCGTAAAGAAATGCCTTCGTCCGGTTGCAGGCGGATGATCAGCTTGTTACCGATCTGCAAACGCTGCTCCGGGGCGAAGATGTAGTGCGGCGTTTCCTTGAAGTGGATGACGATCTGCGACAGCTTCTGCGGCATGCGCTTGCCGGTTCGCAGGTAGAACGGCACACCCGACCAGCGCCAGTTACGGATGTCGGCGCGCAGGGCAACGAACGTTTCGGTGTCGCTCTGGGCGTTGGCGTTGTCTTCTTCCAGGTAACCAGGCACCGGTTTGCCTTCGCTGTAGCCGGCAATGTACTGGCCGCGCACCACACGGGTGCTCAGGCCGTCGCCGGTGATCGGTGCCAGGGCCTTGAGCACTTTCACCTTTTCGTCGCGAATGGCATCGGCGGACAGCTCGCTGGGCGGGTCCATGGCGATCAGGCACAGCAGCTGCAGCAGGTGGTTCTGAATCATGTCGCGCAGCTGGCCGGCCTTGTCGAAATAACCCCAACGGCCTTCGATACCGACCTTTTCCGCGACGGTTATCTCCACGTGGGAGATGGAATTCTGGTTCCACTGGGTTTCGAACAGGCTGTTGGCGAAGCGCAGGGCAATGAGGTTTTGCACGGTCTCTTTGCCCAGGTAGTGGTCGATGCGGTAGACCCGGTTTTCAGGGAAGAAGCGCGCCACGGCATCGTTGACCCGGCGCGACGACTCAAGGTCGTGGCCGATGGGCTTTTCCAGTACCACGCGCGTGCGCGGGGCCAGCCCGACCTTGTCGAGGTTTTCGCAAATGGCCCCGTACACCACTGCCGCGGTGGCGAAGTAAGCGATCAACGGCTGCTCGCCGGGCAGTTGCTCGGCCAGGGCCTGGTAGCCCTCGGGCTGAAGGAAGTCCAGGTGCTGATAGCTCAGCCGGGCAAGGAAGCGCCCCAGCGAAGCAGGCTCGATATCGGCTTCGGGCACATGCCGGCGCAAGTGCGCCTCGATGGTGTCCAGATGCACCTGCGCACTGCCGGCCTCGCGGGCCAAGGCCAGCAGGCGGGTGTCCGGATGCAGCAAGTTGGCCCGGTCGAGCTGGTAGAGCGCAGGAAACAGCTTGCGCAATGCCAGGTCGCCGAGGGCGCCAAACAGGGCAAAGGTGCAAGGTTCGACACTGATCGCAGCCATGATGTTGGTTCTTTCCTAAAGTTGGTCTAGAAATACCGCTTTCACATACGGTTTTCAAGGGATAATGTAGTAAAAACCACAACATTACACACAAGTGTTACAGACAAGTGGTACGCCAACCGCACCGACAGTACGATAGACGACCGTGCAAAAAGCCTGCTGCTTGCGCAGCCGGCTGTCTTCCCGACCCAAGGACACACCCATGGACCGCGTGCGAAACCTCCTGGAACAGATCCAGGGACGCCTCGACGAGCTGAACAAGGCCGAACGCAAAGTCGCCGAAGTCATCTTGCTCAACCCGCAACAAGCCACTCGTTTCAGCATCGCTGCTCTGGCCCAGGCGGCCAAGGTCAGCGAACCGACCGTCAACCGCTTCTGCCGCTCGTTTGGCGTCAGCGGCTACCCGGAACTCAAGCTGCAACTGGCGCAGAGCCTGGCCAGCGGCGCCGCCTATGTCAGCCGCGCGGTAGAAGCCGACGATGACCCGGCAGCCTACACCCAGAAGATCTTCGCCAGTGCCATCGCCTCGCTCGACGGCGCTTGCCAGCAACTGGACCCGCAGCAGGTCAGCCGTGCGGTGGACATGATGATCCAGGCCCGACAGATCCACTTCTTCGGCCTAGGCGCCTCGGCCCCGGTGGCCCTGGATGCGCAGCACAAGTTCTTCCGCTTCAACCTGGCGGTGTCAGCCCATGCCGACGTGCTGATGCAGCGCATGCTGGCCTCGGTGGCGCACACCGGCGACCTGTTCGTGATCATTTCCTACACCGGGCGCACCCGCGAACTGGTCGAAGTGGCGCGCCTGGCACGCGAAAACGGCGCCTCGGTGCTGGGCCTGACCGCCGCAGGCTCGCCACTGGCCAATGCCTGCAGCCTGAGCCTGCACATCCCACTGCCGGAAGACACCGACATCTACATGCCGATGACCTCGCGGATCATCCAGCTGACCGTGCTCGATGTGCTGGCCACCGGCATGACCCTGCGCCGCGGCGTGGACTTCCAGCCGCACCTGCGCAAGATCAAGGAAAGCCTCAACGCCAGCCGCTACCCGATCGAGGACGACGAACTCAACTGAGCCGGTGCGCCTGCAAGCGCAAGTGCGCACGCTGGCCCGGCGCCAGGCTCAGGCCCTCGCCGCTGCCGCTGGCGGCCTCGACACAAACGAAACGCTGGCTCTCGCGCCCACTCACGCCCATCAGCGGGCGGTTGCCGGGGTGCCAGACCACGGTGTCGTCGCTGTCACCCGTGTCGATGCACAGCTCGCGCTGCCACGCCGGGTCCTGCAGCTGCACCCGAGGCGTGCTCGGGTAGACTTTCTGGCAGCCGCCCTTGAGCTTCAGCGCACCCTCCTCACGGCAGGCCTGGCGGTTGAGGCGGTCGTAGCCTTCGATATCCTCTAGCCCAGACAGCGCTATCTCGGACACGTCACTGATGCGCCAATAGGCCAGCAGCGCATGGCTCAACTGACACGGTTCGCTGTCTTGATGCTCGGTGCTCAGGCTCAGTTCCATGCGGCTGCCCAGGCGAGCATGCAGGTCGACCTGCCAGTCGCACAGGTCCAGCCGCCATTTCAGGCTCACGCCTTCCTCGTCCTCGCGGCTGTCCACCAGCTTCCAATCCAGCAGGCGTGCCCAACCGTGGGCCGGCCACAGGTCTTCGCTGGGGTGGCGGCCATACCACGGCCAGCACACCGGCACCCCACCCCGAATCGCCCCTACCTGCGGCCACTGCTCGGCGCACCACAGCCACGGCCGCTCACCGGCCGGTTGAAAGTGCAGCAACTGCGCACCCTGGCGGCTGAATACCGCCTGGCAACGGGGATGATCGATGATCAGCACATCGCGCTGCTGGTAACGCTCCCACTCGAATGTCGGCCTTGGCCGCTGCGAGGAAAAGAAGCGATGGAGCGGATGTTCGGGCATGGTTCAGAGCTCTTGTTGTTTGAGATAGCGCTGTCTCGGCCTATTCCCGACAACCACTGCAGGCCAGTGGGTGCCGGGAACCGAAAATGGATTGGCGTAAATTTACAACAAATGCCCTCAGAATGACGACTGAATCTTCAAACCTGCGACCAGCGCGTTGTCCACCTGGTCTACCCCGCCGGGGCTTTTGATGTACTGCAGGTTGGGCCGCACGGTGAGCCAGTTGGTGACGTGGAAGCCGTAATAGAGCTCGGCGTTGTACTCGGTGCGCTGCAGCGGCACGAAGCCTGGGTTGTCGTAATCGTTGATGCCACTCTGGGCGTTCAGCAGTTCAGCGCGCTTTTTCACGTCGTCATTTACATGAATACGCGCCACGCCAAAGCCGATGTCATCCTTGGGCCGGGCGTCGAAGGCGCCTTTGTAGACCAGCCCCACCTGCTGGTAGTTGTCGACCACGTTGGTGGCCTTGTCGTGCACGGTGAAGTTGGCGAACAGGCTCAGGCCACGGTTGACGTCGCCACCGTGAGCGGTGACTTGCTGCTGCGCCACCACCCACCAGCCGTGCTTGCTGGAATGCGACTTGAAGGCCTCGCCGCTGAGCGCCTGCGGGTTGCCGTTGACGTCGTCAAACACATCGTCGGCCTTGGCCGTGCTGTAGTAGTAGCCCAGGCGGTACTCACCAGGCAGGCCGTTGACCTTGGGTGACCACACCGCTTCCACCGGCAAGATCGCCCCCTTGGTACCACTGCCGCTGAGCTTGAAGCCGTTGCCGGTTTCCAGGTTGGAAGGGTTCTGCTCGAAAGCGCCGACCTGCACGAAGAATTCCGGGGTGATGTTGTATTTCACCCGCAGCGCCCACTGGCTGACCGGCCAGTTGTACCAGATGCCGCCGACCCAGTTGCCCACCTGCGAGCCACAGAAGGCCAGGTTCTGGAAATCGCAAGGGAAGCTGTTGAAGTCCTCGCCCTCGCCGAAGCGGCCGAATTTGACGTCCAGTGCGCCGTCGAAGTACTTCTGCTTGACCCACATCTGCGTCAAGCGCCAGGTCTGACCACGACCCCACACCTCCTGCACCGAGCTGAACTGCCCAGCGCGTGGGTCGCTGATGCGGTCATTGGACAGGTTGCGGCCGCTGCGCTCGGTGATCGCCAGCTTGAACTCGGCATCGTGCCAGCCAAGTATTTTCTGCAAGTCCAGGTGCGCGCCGAGGGCGAACTGGTCGCTGTAGCGGGCGGTCTTGTCGTCGTTGTAGCCGCCGTGCAGGTTGCCGGCTACCTCGCCGACATAGTCGAGGGTGAAGTCGTAGCCCTTTTCCAGCAGCTCGGTACGGGTGCCGCCCCAGTCGCCAGTCATCCATTTCGACTCACTGGAAAAAGCCTCGGCAGCCTGCACGCCGCCGCTGCCGACAACGGCGAGCAAGGCCAGCGAGCCCAATGTGCTGATGCGTTTGCGCTGTTCCATCCCTTTGCGTCCTCTTTTTTCTTATTGATGGTGTAGACGATTCAACGGCCTTTGAAGTGAGCCACGTTGTCCTTTGCGGTTGCCCCAGTGCTGGCCAGGTGCACGCGTTCGCCGCTTTCGGCGTCGAACAGCAGCACCCGAGCCGGGTCGAATTGCAGGTTCAGGGTGTCACCCACCCGGCACGCCACATCCGGCGCCAGGCGGCAGCACACCTTGGTCTGGTTGAGGGTGACGAACACCAACAGGTCCGGCCCGGTGGGCTCGGTAACCTGCACCTCGGCGCGAATGCCCGGCAGGCCATTGCCCTCTGCGGTGCCCAGGGCGATCTGCTCAGGGCGGATACCCAGAATGATCTCGCGACCGTCCAGCTCGTCGGCAGCCAACCCCAACGGCAGCTCGCAACGTGCCTGGCCACTGTCGAGCAGCGCCAGCACGCGGCCATCCTGCTTGGCCAGGCGCACCGGTATGAAGTTCATTGGCGGCGAACCAATGAAGCTGGCGACGAACTGGTTGGCCGGGTCGTTGTAGATCTGCTGCGGGGTACCGAACTGCTGGATGATGCCGTCCTTCATCACCGCCACCTTGTCGCCCAGGGTCATGGCCTCGATCTGGTCATGGGTGACGTAGACGGTCGTGGTCTTCAGGCGCTGGTGCATCAGCTTCATTTCGGTGCGCATCTCGACCCGCAGCTTGGCGTCGAGGTTGGACAAAGGTTCATCGAACAGGTAGATCTTCGGCCGCCGCGCCAGCGCCCGCCCCATGGCCACACGCTGCTGCTGGCCACCGGACAACTGCGCCGGCTTGCGCGCCAGCAGGTGCTCGATCTGCAGCAGCTTGGCCACCCGCGCCACTTCCTCGTCGATGGCGGCCTGGGGCAGCTTGCGGATTTTCAGACCAAACTCGATGTTCTCGCGCACGCTCATGGTCGGGTACAGCGCATAGGACTGGAACACCATGGCGATGTCGCGGTCCTTGGGGCTCATGCCACTGACGTCCTGCTCGTCGATGAGGATCGCGCCACCGGTGATCTGCTCAAGGCCGGCGATGCAGTTCATCAAGGTGGACTTGCCGCAGCCCGAAGGGCCGACCAGGATCAGGAATTCGCCGTCCCTGATCGACAGCTGGATGTCCTTGAGGGTGTCCGGCAGGCCGCTGCCGTAAGTCTTGTTCACATTGCGAAGTTCGAGCGTTGCCATGGCTTACCCCTTGACCGCGCCGGCTGTCAGCCCGCGCACGAAATATTTGCCTGCCACCACGTAGACCAGCAGGGTTGGCAGGCCGGCGATCATCGCTGCCGCCATGTCTACGTTGTATTCCTTGGCCCCGGTGCTGGTGTTGACCAGGTTGTTCAGGGCCACGGTGATCGGTTGCGAGTCGCCACTGGAGAACACCACGCCGAACAGGAAGTCGTTCCAGATCTGGGTGAACTGCCAGATCAAGCAAACCATGATGATCGGCGTCGACATGGGCAGGATGATGCGGCGGAAGATGGTGAAGAACCCAGCACCGTCCAAGCGCGCGGCCTTGACCAGCGCATCGGGAATGCTCACGTAGAAGTTGCGAAAGAACAGCGTGGTGAAGGCCAGGCCGTAGACCACGTGCACCAACACCAGGCCGCTGGTGGTGCTGGCCAGGCCGAGCTTGCCGAGGGTGAACGAGGCTGGCAGCAGCACGGTCTGGAACGGCAGGAAGCAGCCGAACAGCAGCAGGCCGAAAAACAGCTGCGAGCCACGAAAACGCCACATCGACAGCACATAGCCGTTCAGCGCACCGATGATGGTGGAGATCAGCACCGCTGGCACGGTGATCATGATCGAATTCCAGAAGTAACCGCTGACCGTGCCCCAGGCCTTGACCCAGCCAATGCCGGTAATCACCGCGGGCCAACTCAGCAGGTTGCCGGTACTGATGTCTTCGGGGGTCTTGAAGCTGGTCAGCAGCATCACCACCAGCGGCACCAGGTACAGCACCACAGCGATCAGCAACACCGCGTGTATGGCAATGCGGCTCAGGCTGAGCGCTGGTTTGTCGACAGGGCTATGCATGGCGTTTGCTCCGCAGCTCCGAATACAGGTAAGGCACGAGGATCGCCAGGATCGCCCCGAGCATCAGGATGGCGCTGGCCGACCCCATGCCCATCTGGCCGCGGCTGAAGGTGAACGAGTACATGAACATCGCCGGCAGGTCGGACGAGTAACCCGGGCCACCGGCCGTCATTGCCGCCACCAAGTCGAAACTCTTGATGGCAATGTGCGAAAGGATCATCAGTGCACTGAAAAACACCGGGCGCAGGCTAGGCAGCACCACGGTCCAGTAGATGCGCGGCAGGCTGGCGCCATCCATTTGCGCTGCGCGGATGATCGACGGGTCGACCCCGCGCAGGCCGGCAAGGAACATCGCCATGATGAAGCCCGAGGCCTGCCACACGGCCGCGATCACCAGGCAGTACACCACCCGGTCAGGGTCGATCAGCCAGTCCAGGCGAAAGCCCTCCCAGCCCCAGTCGCGCAGTAGCTTGTCCAGGCCCATGCCGGGGTTGAGCAACCACTTCCAGGCGGTGCCAGTCACGATCATGGACAGTGCCATGGGGTACAGGTAAAGGGTGCGGATAAAACCCTCGCGGCGTATGCGCTGGTCCAGCAGCACCGCCAGCAGCACGCCGATAACCAAGCTGATGGCAATGAACAGGCCGCCAAACACCAGCAGGTTCTTGCTTGCCACCCACCAGCGGTCGTTGTCGAACAGCCGGGCGTATTGGGCAAGGCCTGCCCATTTGTAGGTGGGCAGGAAGGTCGAGGTGGTGAAGGACAGCACGAACGTCCAGAGGATGTAGCCGTAGAAGCCCACCAGGACGATGAACATGCTGGGCGCCAGCACCAGCTTGGGCAGCCAGCGCTGAAGCGCGTCCAGGGGCGAGGCCCGCAGTTGGGCGGTAGTTGTTGTCATGGTTCACCTCAAAGGCGCCGCACTCCCTGTAGGAGCGGCCTTGCGTCGCGATAGGGCTGCG
>NZ_QJRC01000059.1 GCF_013393325.1 Pseudomonas hunanensis | reverse complement strand
CCCGCTTGTGTCTTGAGGAGGGAATAGAATCTAAGGTGAGAGCGGTGAATGGCAAGTTGATAGCCCGAGGTGCCTCGAGCACGTGTGGGAGCACAAGCTGCCATTCACCGTTCCACTTTGGCGAGAGCCCGAACAGTTGGATGAGGGCCAAATCTCGAACCACAAGCGTGGGCCAAGCCAAAGCGCTCTCACTCCTTGAGTCTAAGAGGGTTTGGCCATGTTTTCCTCTGTCGGCATCGATGTTTCCAGCACCACACTTGCCGTGCACATCCGCCCCGAAGGTTTGAACTTCAATGTTTCCAATGACCTGAACGGATTCAGTCAGCTTGTCGAAAAACTCGGCGAGTATCAGGTTTCAGCAATCATCCTTGAAGCGACCGGCGGTTACGAATGCAACGTCCTGCGGGCTCTACATGACGCTGGTCTTCCGGCGTACCGGATAAACCCCAGCCGCGTCCGGGCCTTTGCCAAATCCATGGGTAAACAAGCCAAGACCGACCCCATCGACGCTGCGGTGCTGGCTCACTTCGCCGAAGTGCTGCCGCCTCAACGGTATACGGTAATGACGCCTGAACGGGCCTTGCTGCGCGAGTTGCTGATGCAGCGGGATCGCTTCGTCCAGCAACGTGACGATGACAAACGTCGGCTGAAGCAGGCCCAGTCAACCAGCGTCTGCTTCCGTCTGGAGCGCCACATTGTTTACCTGAAAGGTGAAATCAAAGCGCTCGAACTCGAGATCGCTGAACAGGCCGTGAAGCTCAATGACGACCGTGTCCCACGCCTCTTGGAGGTCAAAGGCATTGGCTTGGTCACGGCAACCAAGCTGGTGGCTCTGCTGCCGGAGTTGGGCCAGGTGGACCGTAAGGAAATCGCGGCACTGGTGGGTGTTGCACCGTTCAACCAAGACAGCGGCAAACACGCGGGCAAGCGCGAGATCTGGGGTGGCCGGTCACGTGTCAGGCGAGCGCTGTACATGGCCTGCTGGATCGTCATCCGATACAACCAAGACTTCGGAGCCCGCTATGCGGCTTTGCGGGCCGAGGGGAAATGCGCGAAGGTGGCGATAGTGGCGTGCATGCGGGTCTTGATCATACGGCTGAATGCGATGCTAAAGGCCGGAACACCTTGGCAGGAGCAGGTGGCCCATCCGTAAGAGTCAGCCATGCTGGCGATGCCCGGCAGAGCCGGGCCAAGGGCGCTACGCGCCCCATCGCCAGCAAGGCCAGCTTCCACAAGAAGACAGTTGCTCCCACAGAGTCATATGTATTGTTTACAAACGGCGATCAGAACACGTTAAGCGGGTAATCCACGATCACGCGTACTTCGTCGTTGTCGCTGTTGCTGTCGATCGACGCATAACCCTGGCTGCCACGGTGGGTGGCGTAGCGCACCAGTACCGACAGGTCCTTCAGGTCACCCGCCTGGAACACGTACTTCACGTCCAGGTCGCGTTCCCAGTGCATGGCGTTCTTGCCATCTTCCCGGTAGTAGTCGTAATGCGTGGTGTCCTGGGCGGCCTTGGTCAGGTCGGCTTCACCGCGCGAGTACGACAGCGAAGTGGTCAGGCCTGGCACGCCGACACCGGCGAAGTCATAGTCGTACTGCAGCTTCCACGAGCGCTCGTTCGGCGCGTTGAAGTCCGAGTACATGCGCGAGTTGTCCAGGTACACGCTGTCGCCCAGGTTGATGTAGTCGAACGGCGTGTTGCCGTTCACGCGCTGGTAGGCGGCGGTGATGCTGTGGAACCCGGCGTTGACGGTGAAGTGCACGCTGTAGGTGTTGTTGTCGATCTTGCCCAGCAGGGCCTGGCCGGTGTCCTGGGTGTGGTAGAAGTGCACGCCCGGGTTCAGGCTGACCAGGTCGTTGACCACGTAGGTGTAGTCGAAGTCAGCGTAGTACTGGTTCCAGATGTCCTTCAGCTCGGCGGCGTACAGGTTGGCGGTGATGTTCTCGGTACCGCTCCACGATGCGCCGGCCCAGTTCAGGTGCTTGCTCTTGTCGTGCTCGTCCAGCGACCCGTAGTAGGTGTCGATGCGGCGGTGGCCGCTCTGGTTGTAGGGGTGGGTGAAGCTCACCTGGCCGCCTTCGAGCAGCAGGCCGTCGATGCTGGTGTTGGTCAGGCTCACACCACGGAAGGTTTGCGGCAGCATGCGGGTTTCGCCGCCGGCGATCACCGGGTTGGTGAGGAACAGGTCACCAGCTTTCAGTTCGGTGTCGAAGGCCTTGAGCTTGACTGCAGCGCCAGCCGTGGAGAACGAGTGCGGGGCAGCCCCCAGTTCGCCGTCGTCCTTGATGTGCTCAGGCAGGATGCTGGTGCCGGCATGGCCGCCACCGCCGTCGAGCTTCAGGCCCAACATGGCATGGGCGTCCAGGCCAAAGCCGATGACACCGGGGGTGTAACCCGACTCGAAGCGCGCAACCGCGCCCTGGCCCCATTCGCGGGTGTCGCGCACGCCAGCATTGTGGTTGTCGCGGTTGAAGTAGGCATTACGAAAATGCAGGTTGAAGGACGACCCTTCGATGAAGCCATCAGCCTTGTCTTCATCTGCCTGGGCGGCGAAAGGGATCGTTGCAGTCAACGCAATGAAAAGCGGGGTAAAACGAAACGCGGAAGGCACCGGTACTAGCTCCTTTGGTCTGACGGTGGGGCAGTTTTTATTTTTGAATGTGCGTCTTTTTTATAGGGTGACGTTACAGCCGGGCTGAGAGTTAAAGCACATAAAAAAAGCCGCTGATTGGCAGCGGCTTTAAAAGGCTAACATATCGGCACCGGTGGTGCCCATGGCGTAGCCAAGGGAAAACGGGAGCAGTGACAGCGCGTGATCAGCTGTCGGCATTGGCATCGACAGAAACTTTGGAAGCTGTCTGTTTTGCGTCTTTGGCGGCGTCTGCCTTATTTGCGGCTACCGCATCGCGGGCCTCTTGATGGACAGCGGCGAACTCAGCATTACGGGCGACGAAAGCCTGGGATTCTTCGGCCATGGCCAGGGGCGACAACAACAGGGAAGACAGGACGAAGACGCTGGCAATACCCATACTGTTGGACATTTGAAACTACCTTCTTGCGGTGCAAGTGCTAATGAGGACGGGGGTAAAGTTAGCCCTTTCAATGCACTTGAAACAGAGCGAAGTGCGATAAGCACTGTTGCGCAAAAGGTAACGATCCATGAGAAAGCAATAGTACTTTCGCCGCAAACCCCCGTCCTAGACGCGGTCCCTGTGGGTGGGTAACTGGATACCGAAGGTATTGGCCCCCGCTGCACTGCGTACAAACACCTCCCCACCATGCATCAGCGCGATCGCCTTGACGATCGCCAAGCCCAACCCATGGTTGCCACCACCACTGTTGCTGCGTGCAGCATCCACCCGGTAGAAACGTTCGAACAGTAACGGCAGGTGCTCATCATCAATTGCCGGCCCCGGGTTACTCACGGCAATGCTGACCTGTTCCGGCCCGGCATCGATCCGCACCTGGATCACCTGGTGTGGTGCGGTGTGCTGCACGGCGTTGTTCAGCAGGTTGATCAGCGCCCGGCGCAGCTGGGCTTTTTCAATCGGCGCCTGGGCGTCGCCGGTCACGCTCACGCTGACCTGCGCGTCTTCGAGGATGTAATCCAGGTAGTCGAGGGTGGTCGCTACTTCCTCGGCCAGCGAGGCCTGGGTCAGGGCGGTGGCCTTGCTGCCTTGATCGGCGCTGGCCAGGAACAGCATGTCGTTGATGATGCTGCGCAGGCGCTCCAGCTCTTCCAGGTTCGATTGCAGCACTTCGAAGTAGTGCTCGGCGCTGCGGCCACGGGTCAGCGCCACCTGGGTCTGGCCGATCAGGTTGGTCAGCGGCGAACGCAGTTCGTGGGCTACGTCGGCGTTGAACGCTTCCAGCCGCGAATAGGCCTGGCTGACGCGGTCGAGCGCAGCGTTGAAGGCGCCGGCAAACTGCGCCAGCTCCGGGGCCAGCGCGTGGGTCTGCAAGCGCCCGTCCAGGCGAGGTGGCGCCAGTGCCTGGGCCTCGTTGGACAACGCCAGCAGCGGCCGCAGGCCAATGCGCGCCACCCAGTAGCCCAGCACTGAAGCCAGCAGCACGCCAAGCACGGCCAGCCCGACAATCGCCACCAGCAGGCTGTGCTGTGCCTGCCAGAAGGTTTCGGTGTCAATGCCGATCAGAAAACGCAACGCCGGCCGTTCGCCCAGCGCCGGCAGTTCGCTGACCAGTACTTTGTACGGGTAGGGCCGGTCAGGCAGACGCAGGTCGCGCATGCCTTGCGGCCCTTCGGCGAAGGCACGCACCAGCTCGCTGGGGTGGCCGTATTCATAGGCCGGGTTGCTGCTGACCACCCAGAAGCGAATGCGCTTGTCCTCTTCGCTAAGCAGGTTGAGCTTGTTGTTGATCTTGGCCCAGTGGTCGGGTGTGCCATAGCGGTTGAGGGTGGATTCGAGCACGCTGAAGCGCGCATCCAGCTCCGCCTGTGGCAGCAAGTCGAGGCTGCGATCGACCTGGCGGTACAGCGCCGAGCCGATCAGCACGAACACACCCAGCGCCACCAGGATGAACAACGCCGACAGGCGCAGCGCGATGGAGTTACCCCGCACGGTTTTCCAGGACATAGCCCATGCCTCGGATGGTGTGCAGCAACTTGTTGTCGAAAGGCCCGTCGAGTTTCGCGCGCAGGCGCTTGATCGCCACTTCCACGACGTTGGCATCGCTGTCGAAGTTGATGTCCCAGACCAGCTCGGCAATCGCCGTCTTCGACAGGATTTCACCCTGCCGCCGGGCCAGCACGCTCAATAACGAGAACTCCTTGGCCGTCAGGTCCAGGCGTTGACCGGCGCGAGTGGCCTTGCGCGCCATCAGGTCGATCCACAGGTCTGCCACCTGCACCTGCAGCGGTTCGTGGCTGCTGCTGCGCCGGGTCAGGGCCTGCAGGCGGGCGACCAGTTCGAGGAACGAGAACGGCTTGCCCAGGTAATCGTCAGCGCCCTCACGCAGCCCATGGATGCGGTCTTCGACACGCTCGCGGGCGGTCAGCATGATCACCGGCGTTTGCTTGCGAGCGCGCAAGGCGCGCAGCACGCCATAACCGTCCAGGCCTGGCAGCATCACATCCAGCACGATTACCGCGTAGTCACCCTCCAGGGCCAGGTGCAGGCCATCGATGCCGTCCCGCGCCAGGTCCACGGTAAAGCCCTGTTCGCTCAGGCCGCGATGCAGGTAGTCGGCGGTTTTTTCTTCGTCTTCGATGATCAGCACACGCATGGTCTTGTCCTAACTGGCACTTGGCGCTGCCGTTCGGGCAGCCTGGCGGCGGTGGAACAGGCGCTCCAGGGCCAAGTATATGACCGGGGTGGTGAACAGCGTCAGCGCCTGGCTCACCAGCAGGCCGCCGACCACCGCAATGCCCAGCGGTTGGCGCAGCTCGGCCCCAGTACCAAAACCGAACATCAGCGGCACGGCGCCGAGCAAGGCTGCCAGGGTGGTCATGATGATCGGCCGGAAGCGCGTCAGGCACGCCTGGTGAATCGCCTGTTCAGGTGTCAGGCCGTGATGGCGCTGCGCTTCGAGGGCGAAGTCGATCAGCAGGATGCCGTTTTTCTTGACGATACCGATCAGCAGCACCACTCCAATCAGCCCCATGATGCTGAAGTCCTGGCCCATGGCCCACAGCAAAATCAGCGCACCCAGGCCGGCCGAGGGCAGGGTGGAGATGATCGTCAGCGGGTGGACGAAGCTTTCGTACAGCACACCGAGAATGATGTACACCGCCACCAGTGCCGCCAGAATCAGCCACGGCTGGCTCGACAGCGAGCTTTGAAATGCCTGCGCCGCGCCCTGGAAGTTGCCGCTGATCGAGTCCGGCATGCCCAGTTCGCGCTGGGTGCGATCAAGGATGCTCACCGCATCGCCCAGGGCCACGCCGGGCGCCAGGTTGAACGACAGGTTGGCGGCCGGGAACAGGCCATCGTGGCTGATCGACAGCGGGCCGGTGCTGGGTGGCGCCACGTGGGCCACGGCCGACAGTGGCACCATTTGGTTGGTCAGCGGCGAGCGCAGGTAGAAGTAGTTGAGGCTTTCGGCCTTGCCGCGCTGGCGCGCGTCCAGTTCCAGGATCACCTTGTACTGGTTGGTCTCGGTCTGGAATTCGCTGATCTGCCGCTGGCCGAAGGCGTCGTACAGGGCCTGGTCGACGTCGGTGGTGGTCAGGCCGAAACGTGCTGCGGCCTGGCGGTCGATATCGATGCGGGTGACACTGGCGCCCAACTGCAGGTCATTGGACAAGTCGCGGAACGCCGGGTTTTCCCGCAGGCGGTCGGTCAGGCGCTGGGTCCACAGGTTAAGCGCGTCGCCATCGTTGCTCTTGAGCACATACTGGTACTGGGTGCGCGAGGGCCCGGAGCTGAGGTTGATGTCCTGACCGGCGCGCATGTACAGCACGATGCCCGGTACCTGGGCTAGCTTGGGCCGCAGCCGGTCGATCAGTTCGCTGGCCGAGACATCGCGTTCGCCGCGCGGCTTGAGGGCGATCCAGAAGCGGCCGTTGGCGATGGTCTGGTTGCTGCCGGTAACGCCCACCGAATGGGAGAACGCACGCACCGCAGGGTCTGCGCCGATGATTTTGGCCAGTGCCTGGTGCTTCTCGATCATCGACGGGTATGACACATCCGCCGCCGCTTCGCTGGTGCCCAGGATGAAGCCGGTGTCCTGCAGGGGGAAGAAGCCCTTGGGGATACCCACGTAACCTGCCACCGCCAGCGCCAGGGTCACACCGAATACACCGAGGGTCAGGCGCTGGTGGGCGAGGGCCCGGTTCAAGCCTTTTTCATACCACTTGACCAGGCGCTCGCCAAACCCGCCCTTGTGCTCGCCGGGCGGGCGGCGCATGAACAGTGCGCACAGGGTTGGCGCCAAGGTCAACGAGACCACCACCGAAATCAAAATGGTGGCGGTGGCAGTGAGGGCGAATTCCTTGAACAGCCTGCCGACCACACCGCCCATGAACAGCAGCGGGATGAACGCGGCAATCAGCGAGAAACTGATCGACACCACGGTAAAGCCGATTTCCCCAGCGCCCTTGAGCGCCGCCGTGCGGCTGTCGTCGCCGGCCTCCAGGTGGCGATGGATGTTCTCCACCACCACGATGGCATCATCCACCACGAAGCCCACCGAGATGACGATGGCCACCAGGGTGAGGTTGTTCAGGCTGAAACCCAGTACGTACATCAGCGCGCAGCTGGCGATCAGCGATACACCGAGCACGCTGGACACCACCATTGTCGCCGACCACTGGCGCAGGAACAGCGCCATGACCCCGATCACCAGGGCCACTGCGATCATCAGGGTCAGCTCCACTTCGTGCAGCGAGGCGCGAATGGTCTGGGTGCGGTCCTGCAGCACCGACACCTCGACCGAGGCCGGCAGCATCTCTTGCAGCTTGGGCAGGGCGGCCAGTACCCGGTCCACGGTATCGACGATGTTGGCCCCAGGCTGGCGGAAGATCACCAGGTTCAGCCCCGGCTGGTCGCCGGACCAGGCTTTGACATAGGCGTTTTCGGCGCCGTTGATCACCTTGGCCACGTCCTTCAGGTGCACGGGGGCGCCGTCGCGGTACGAGACGATCAGTTGCGCGTAGTCCTCGGGGTGGAACAGCTGGTCGTTGGCGGCGATGGTCGACACGCTGTGCTCGCCGTACAGCGCGCCCTTGGCCAGGTTCAGGCTGGTTTGCTGGATGGCCTGGCGCAGGTCGGCCAGGGTCAGGCCGATGGCGGCCAGTTTTTCGGGCTGCGCCTGCACGCGGATGGCCGGGCGTAATTGGCCGGTGATGTTGATCAGGCCCACCCCTTCGATCTGGCTCAGTTGGCGGGCCAGCAGGGTTTCGGCGTAGTCGCTGAGCTCGTTGCCGGGCATTTGGTCGGAACTGACCGTCATTACCAGCACCGGGCTGTCGGCTGGGTTGACCTTGCGCCAGGTCGGCGGGTTGGGCAGGTCTTGCGGCAGGCGCGCAGTGGCGGTGTTGATCGCTGCCTGTACTTCCTGGGCGGCAGTGTCGATGTTCTTGTCCAGGGTGAACTGCAAGATCAGGGTGGTCGAGCCCAGCGCACTGCTGCTGGTCATCTGGGTCATGCCGGGGATGGCGCTGAACTGCACTTCCAGGGGCGTGGCGACCGACGAGGCCATGGTTTCCGGGCTGGCGCCGGGCAGTTGGGCCGTGACCTGGATGGTCGGGAAGTCTGCCTCGGGCAGTGGCGCCACCGGCAGGCGCGGGAAGGCGATGGCCCCCAGCAGCACCAGGGCGAAGGTCAGCAGCAAGGTGGCGATGGGATGGTCGATGCACCAGGCCGAAACACCGTTGCGCGTGTTCATGGCTGGCTCCGGCGATCCGCCATTTCCGACGGCACGGGGGCGTCATGGGTGATCTCGACCCGTGAGCCCGGCTTGAGCCGCGACTGGCCATCGAGCACCAGGCGCTCGCCCGGCTTGACCCCGGCTATGATGTTCAGCCCGCTGTCCTGGTACAGCACCTTGACCGGCACGCTGGTGACCTTGTCGCCGTCCAGGCGGTAGACGAAGTGCCCGTCGACGCCGCGTTGCACCACGGGCGGCGGCACCACCAGGGCGTTTTCTTCCACAGCTGTGCGCAGGCGAATGGTGACCAACTGGCCTGGCCACAGGCGGCCGTCCTTGTTGTCGAACTCGGCTTTTACCCGCACGGTGCCGGTGGTGGCGGAAATCTGGTTGTCGATCAGTGCCAGATGGCCTTCGCCGAGCAGGCTGCGTTCGCCATCGGCGTCCATATAGGCCTGCACCAGCGCCGGGGTTGGCGCCTTCAGCAGGCTCTGCAGGGTTGGCAGCATTTGCTGTGGCAGGGCGAATTCGACGGCGATCGGGTCGATCTGGGTGACGCTGAACAGCCCTTGGGTATCGCTGGTGCGCACCAGGTTGCCAGGGTCGACGTTGCGGATGCCGACGCGCCCGGTGACCGGCGAGCGGATCTGCGTGTAGGAGAGTTGCACCTCGGCGTTGGCGATGGCGGCCTGGTTGCCCTTGACCGTGGCCTGCAACTGGTTGACCAGCGCCTGTTGCTGGTCAAGGGTCTGCTTGGACACGCCGTCATCGCTGCTGAGCAGGCGGTAGCGCTTGAGGTCGACGCCGGCCACCTGGATCTGAGCCTGGCTTTGGCCGAGCTGGGCGCGGGCCTGGTCGAGGCTGGCGCGGATGCTGCGATCATCGAGGGTGGCGAGCAGGTCGCCCTCCTTGACCCACTGACCTTCCTTGACCAGTACTTGCGTGAGTATCCCCTCGACTTGCGGCCTGACCTCGACGCTGTGCAACGACAGCACCGAGCCGATGGCGCTGGCATAGCGCGGCACGTCTTGCTGGGCAACGCTGACAACGCGCACAGGGATGGCGGTTTGTGCGCGGGCGGCCGGTTCGGGTTGGCGCTGGCCGAACCAGATGCCCGCTACCACCAGGACCAGAAGCGCCAAGGCGGCGAGGATGACTGAGCGGGACGGACGTCGCATCGGTGCGGGCACCTTGACCAGGTAGGAGGGAACGGTTGTCGGTACTCAATCTTATAGCCCCCCAACCGGGTCGGCAGCGTGACCGCTGGCTGACAGCGCTGTCAGTTTCGCCTGCCGCAGAATACGATTCCGTGTAGGAGCGGCCTTGTGTCGCGATCGGGCCGCGAAGCGGCCCCGGCAATCTATGGGGTAACGCCGAAATCCGGGGGCTGCTTCGCAGCCCGATCGCGACACAAGGCCGCTCCTACAAGGGGGGCGTGCGTCTTGGCTAGAAACCGATAAAGGCGTAGTACAGCGGGGTTTCGTTGGTCGTGCGCAAACCAAGCCCCTGCAAGCTCCCCGTCAGCGCTTCATCCTGCACATGCAAGGTCCACTGCGCGGCGTCATCTCCCTGCACCTGCGCCAGGGCCGTGGCAAACGCCCCCATGTCTGGCAGGTACGCGGTAAACCCATTGCCCTTGAGCGCACTGGTCGTCATGCCCAGTGCCTGGCACACCGCCACCTTGATGGCAATGTCGTCGCGGTCGGCCTGGCGCGAGGCTTGTACCAGCGCCTTTAGCTCGGCGTCGACCAACTGCGTGCCATGGATCAGCTCCGGGCCCTGTTGCCAGGCCTCCGGCGGGCAGTCCTTGGTGTCCGGGCGTAGCGGAATATGGGGGTTGATTTCCACCGGATAGATGCGACAGACCAGCGGGCGTTGGTCATAGATGGTGCACAGGTCGTTGTCGTCGAGGTTGCGGCAACGCCCAGGGTTGAATGCGGCAAAGGTCACCGAAACGCGTGCCTCGCCGTCGCCGCACTGCACCGGATGGGAACGGCGCAGCACATGATCACGCTGCTCCAGCGGCATACCGGGGCCGTCGGTCACGAAGGCTTCGATCAGCACGATCACCTGGCCTGCATCCTGCGCCCAGCGGCGCGCTTCGGCCAGGGTCAAAGGTACATGGTGCCCGGTGCAGCATTTGCCGCAGCCGGTACAGCCGAAACGCAAGCTGTCGGTCACTTGGCTTCCGGGCTCCATTCGCTGACGAAGGCACGCTGGTGCTGGCGGTCGTACAGGCACAGTTCGGTGCCGGTGCGCTTCTGCATGTGCTTTTGCGGGTACACGCCTTCAATGAGCAGGGCACTCATGGCCACCTGGTCATCGAACTCGGCGGGCTTGCCGCGGGCGTGGGCGTCCTTGAACTGGCTGGCGGCCAAGCAGGCTTTTAGCATCTGCTGGCGCTGCTCGTTCCAGGCCTGGCTGCTTGAGGCCTGGGCAATACCGCTGAAGAGGGCACAGCTGATCAGGATGGCGCTGAAAAACTTCATACGTGATTCCGGCAATTTTCTTGCGAAGGGCGCAAATTATGCCCGACTCACCCCCGACGGCAAGCCGGGGAGATTGTCTCTGAATATATCAGTGCTCGGCGAATACCACGGTACGCGCGGCCACCACCAGACAATCGGTCAGTTCCGGTGAAGAGAACTTGGTAAGGATGGCATTGGCCCCGGCCTGGGTCGCCTTTTCGCTGCTCATGGCACTGTCCAGCGAGGTGTGCAGCAGCACGTACAGGTGCTGGAAGTCGGGTGTTTCACGCAGGGTACGGGTGAAGGCGTAGCCGTCCATTTCGCTCATTTCGATATCGGAGACGATGATGTTGATCTCCTGCGCGGTGCCCTGCAGCTCCAGCAGCACGTTGATGGCATCCTTGGCGCTGCGTGCGGTGTGGCACTCTATGCCCAGGTTGCGAAGGGTGTGCACCGACTGCTGCAGGGCCACCTGGCTGTCGTCCACCACCAGGATGTTGGCGGCGGCCAGCAGGCTTGCGTCTTCTTCGCTCAAGGTGCCGTGCGCAGGCTCCGCCACGGGCGGGGCGATGGCGTGAATGACCTTCTCGATGTCCAGCACCTGCACCAGGGTGTTGTCGACGCGGGTCACGCCGGTGATGAACGAGCGGTTGCCCGAGGCATAGGGCGGCGGTTTGATGTCGGTGCTCAGGCAATGCACGATGCGGCTGACCGCCTGCACATGCAGGCCCTGGCGCGAGCGGCTGATCTCGGTGACGATCAGGCAGCCACCCTGCGGGTCGGCCAGTGGTTGTTCACCGATGGCGCGGGACAGGTCGATGACCGACAGCGAATGGCCGCGCAGGGTTGCCACACCTTTCACATGGGGGTGCGACTCGGGCAGCTTGGTCAGAGACGGGCAGGGAATGATCTCGCTGACCTTGAGCAGGTTGATTGCCATCAGCTTGCCGCTGCGCAGGGTGAACAGCAGCAGGGACAGCGAGTCCGCGCGGGCATTTTGAGTGGCCATGGTGACCTTCGGTGGGGAACAGGGAATAACCGGTTATCGGCCTGTTTGGGTTGGGCTTTAGGGTTGGTGGGATTGTCTTGAGTTTTGTGTTGTTGGGGCGGCGCTCGGTCGCCCCAACAACACAAAACTCAAGGCATGCACTACCGTTCGCGCAGGGCCTCCTTGGCCCGGTTCAGCGGCTTGATCAGGTAATCGAGGATGGTCTTCTCACCGGTGCGGATATCCACCGTGGCAATCATCCCCGGCACGATCGCGAAATGCTTGCCGGCCTTGTTCTGCAAGCTGTCCTGCTCGGTGCGGATGAACACGCGGTAGTAGTAGATCTCCGGCTTCACCTCATCCTGCAGGGTATCCGGCGAAATCCCCACCACCTTGCCATCCAGCCCGCCATACACCGAGTAGTCATAGGCACTGATCTTGACCTTGGCCGCTTGGTCGGGGTGGATGAAGGCGATATCACGCGGGGCGATGCGGGTTTCGATCAACAGGCGCTCGTCCATCGGCACGATTTTCATTACCTGGCCGCCCGGTTGCACCACGCCGCCCAAGGTATTGACTTCGATGTCCTTGACGATGCCGCGCACCGGCGAGCGCAGGGTCAGGCGGGTGAGCGAGTCGCTGCGCCCGCGGATCACTTCCGACAGGCTGTCCGCTTCGGCGCTGGCCTTGGCCAGTTCTTCCCGGGCACGTACCAGGTAGTCGGAGCGGGCTTCGTTGGCCTTGAGCTCGAGCTCTGAACGCTGGCGGTTCAGGCGGATCACCTCGACCCGGCTGGAGGCGCCCATCTTCGCCAGGTTCTCGGTGATCTGCAGCTCGCTGCGCACCAGTTGCAGCGAGTCCTGAATGCCAGCCAGGGTCTGTTCCAGGCCACGGCGTCGGGTCTGGTACAGGGCGGTTTCGGCATCGATCAGGTCGGGAGAGTCGCGCAGGCTTTCCGGGAAGGTCAGCGGTTTGCCGGTCACTTCTGCCTGCAGGCGGGCCTGGCTCGCCTTGGCGGCACGGTACTTGGCTTCGCTTTCGCCAACGCTGGAAGCGGTTTTGGTCGGGTCGAGCTGGGCCAGCACCTGGCCGCGCTCGACCAGGTCGCCTTCGGCCACGCTCATCTGCGCGACGATGCCGCCCTCGAATGACTGGATCACCTGCTCGCGCGAACTGGGGATGACCTTGCCGGTACCGGTGGACACTTCGGTCACCTCGAACCAGGCCGCCCAGGCCAGGAACGCCGCCAGCATCAGCGCGCAAAGGGTGATGATGCGGCCGGCGCGGAATACCGCCTGATCGTCCTGCCCGTCCAGGTAGGAGGCCGGAAGCTCATGGTTGCTCATGCCTGGGCTCCTTGCAGTTTGGCCAGGGCGGCGTCGCGCGCGTCGTCGATGACGATGCGCCCGGCATCCAGCACCAGAATGCGGTCGACCCGTTGCAGCACGCTCAGACGGTGGGTGGCGATCACCAGGGTGCGGCCCTGGCAGAAGCGTTCGAGGTTATCCAGCAGCTTGCGCTCGGTCATGTCGTCCAGCGACGCGGTCGGCTCGTCCAGCAGCAGCACCTGCGGCTGGCGCACCAGCAGGCGCGACAGCACCAGGGCCTGGCGTTGGCCGCCGGACAAGCCCAGGCCGCCTTCGAGGATCAGGTGGTCCATGCCCTTGGGCAGACGGCGGACGAAGTCCAGCGCGCCGGTGGCGGCCAGCGCGGCCACCAGTTCCTGGTCGCTGGCCTGGCCGGCGCCGAGGGTGAGGTTTTCCCGCAGGGTGCCGTGGAACAGCCGCGCGTATTGCGGCAGCAGGCCCACATCACGGCGTAGGTCGGCAGGGTCGAGGTGGGCCATGGCGATGCCGTCCAGGCTGATCTCGCCTTGTACCAGGTCCATGGCCCCGCCCAAGGCTTGCAGCAAGGTCGATTTGCCAGCACCGTTGCGCCCAAGCACGGCAATGCGCTCGCCCGGCTGGATATCCAGCTGGCCGATGTTCAGTACCGGTGGGGACTCTTCGCTGTAGCGGAAGTTGGCCTGGCGCAAGCGGTACTCGCCACGGATGGCCGGCAGGTGCACGCGGGCTTCGCCTTCGGGGTGGTCGACCGGCGACTGCATCAGCTTGTCCAGGCCCTGGAGGGCTACCTTGGCTTGCTGCCAGCGGGTCAGCACATGGGTCAGTTGCGCCAGCGGGGCCATCATCCGCGACGACAGCATCGACGCCGCCACCAGGCTACCGGTCGTGAGGTCGCCGGCGATGACCATGGGTGCACCGATCACGATGACCACGGCGAACACCGCGCCCTGCACGTTCTGCGTCCAGGTCACCAGGCCGTTGGTGAGGGTGCGCAGGCGCAGGTTGGTGTGCGCGCAAGCCGCGTTGTACTGGTTCCACTGCCGCTCGAAGCGTGCCTCGGCCTGCAGTGCCTTGATCTCGTCCAGGCCCTGGATGCTCTCTACCAGCATGGCGTTGCGCAGCGCCGACTCGCGCATCGAGGCATTGGCCAGCCGTGCCAGGCGCCGTTGCGCGAGCAACCCAGGCAGGACCATGGCCAGCAACGCGACCAGTGGGATGAACACCAGCACGCCGCCGATCAGCCAGAACACCAACAGGAACAGCAGAAAGAACGGCAGATCGGCCAGCGCCGTGGCGGTGCTTGAGGTGATCAGATCGCGGATCGACTCCAGCTCGCGCAGTTGCGAGATGAACGAGCCAGTGGATTTCGGCCGCACCGAGTTGCGCAGGCGCAGGGCATGCCCGTAGACCAGGTCGCTTACCCGCAAGTCGGCGCGTTTGCCGAGCAGGTCGGTCACCTTCAGCCGCAGCAGGCGCATGCTGAAGTCGAACACCAGTGCCAGCACCACGCCGCCAAACAGCACGTAAAGGGTTGGCAGGGATTCGGCCGGGATCACCCGGTCGTACACCTGCATCGAGAACAGCACCCCGGCCAGCGCCAGCACGTTGGCCACCAGCGAGGCGACCATCACCTGGCCATAGGGGCGCAGGTCGCGCAGCACGATGCGGGCGAACCAGTGGCGGTCGTAGGGCGCGGTGTAGTCGTCGGTGCGCACGTCACGCAGCGGCCTTGCCGGGCGCAGCAGGGCAACGCGGTTGATGCGGCCCTTGAGGGTGTCGCGTGGCAGGCGCGAGGTCAGGCCCTGGTCGCCGGCGAATACCACCGCCACGTCGTCCTCTTCGGTCACCGACTCGACCACTGCCAGCTGGCCATCGTCCAGCTCCAGCACCAGTGGCGTGCGCCATTGCCGCAGGCCCTTGGCATCGAAGCGCACGAAGCGCAGGGCCAGCCCGGCCTGACGGGCCATGTGCCGGAGGATTTCGTCCAGTGGGCGAGCATCCTCCACGGCGGCCAGGCGAATGCGCTGGGGCGACACGTCCAGGCGGTAGTGGTGTGCGACCTGAAGCATCACTTCCAGCCACGGCCCAAGGTCTGGCCGATGAGCTTCTTCGGCCGCTGGGGCAGGCGCCTGGTTGGGCAGGGTTACATTGATCGGATCGCTCATGGCTGGATCTCCACACCTTGCAGGTTGCGCCCCTCAAGGCCAAAGGCCGTGCGCAGGGCGCCGGTGTTGTACAGGCAGTCGACATCCAGGCGCAGCAGGTCGGAGCGGGTGCCGGCAAGTTCGAAGCGTGACTGGTAGATCTCCTGCTCGGCGTTGAGCAGGTCGAGCAGTGGCCGCGTGCCCAGGTCCAGGTATTGGCGGCCGTAAAGCATGCGTGCTTCCTGGATGCTGACCTGGCGCGCTTCCAGCGACGTCAGCCGGCGGCCCAGCCCGGAGGTTTGCGCCATGGCCTCGGCCAGGCCCCGACGCGCCTGCAGGCGTGCCGCATCTTCGGCGGAATCGGCGGCGGTCAGCGCATGGCCGGCAGCGCGGGTGCGGGCACTGATGGCACCGCCCTGGTAAATGGGCACTTCGACGTTGAGGTAGATGCCCGCCTGGGTGCGGTCCATGCGTGAGTTGTCGCGGTTGTAGTCGTTGTCCAGGTAATGGTTGACCTGCGGTTGCAACGACACCGTCGGGTAGGCTTCCGCCTTGGCCTGGGCCAGCTCGGCCTGGCCTTGGGCGCGCTGGGCCAGGGCCATCAGCACCGCAGGCAGGCGGTCATCGCCCTGCGCGGGGCGCTTGCAGGCCTGGTTCAGCTCGGCGGGTGAATCCTCGGTCAGAGCTGGTGGGGTAACACGCCCCATCAGCGCCGCCAGGGTCGAGCGCCAGCGCTCGTACTGCGACTGGTACTCCTCGAGCGTGGCGCGGGCGCTTTCCACACGAGATTCGGCCTGCACCACGTCGGAACGGGTGCTGGCGCCCATGTCGCTGCGCTGGCGGGCCATGCCGGCAATGTCGCCAACCCCGCGAACCTGGTCGCGGGCGATGGTCATCAGCTGCTCGTAGCGGCGGGTTTCGATCCAGGCATAGGCGGTGTCGCGAGCCAGTTCGTCGACCACCAGCAGGATATTGGCCTGGGCGCGAGCGGCGGCGGCCTGGGCCGCGCTGACGGCGCTGTCGACCTTGCCGAAGTCATAGAGCATTTGCTTGAGCGACAGGTTCAAGGCCTGGCTGTTGCGGTCGCCGCCGTAGCCGGTGTCATAACCGGTGCGGATACCGCCGGAAATTTGCGGGTAGTACCCGGCGCGGGCGACGTTGATGCCTTCGCCCTGCTTGTACAGGTTGCCGACGGCCTCGGCGATGCTTGGGTGCCACTGTGCGGCCTGCAGCACCGCATCGGTCAGCCCCAGGCGCTCGCCGCTGGCGACCGGGGCCATGCCGATGGGCGGGCGGGC
>NZ_QJRC01000058.1 GCF_013393325.1 Pseudomonas hunanensis | reverse complement strand
CATCACGGAAAATCCGTTCAGCCAGGAAGTACAGAAGTATTTGAAGAGCGGCATGGCGCAGGTAGAGGAGATGAAAGCGCTGCGCATCTCGGGTAGCCGAAACGTGCTGATCGAGCTGACCACTACCGCGCGGGTGAAACCTAACTTTCTCGGCTTGCTTACCGCGGGCGGTGGCGGTGGTTTTAACGCAGGCATGCTGTGGTTCAACATCTTATCGCTCAAGACGGCCTACAGCAGCCTGCAGAAGAGCAATGCACCGGAATATACCTTGGGCTTTGCTTCATCGATATTCGGGGTGATCGGTGCAGCGGCAGCGACAACGGTCAGCGTTCGGGCAACGCAGAAGGCGGTGATGCTGCGATTAAGCTCGACAGCACCTGGGATGGCGTTTGGTAACGGCGTTATCAGGTTCCTAAGCAGTAACTTGTTTGCGCGTTTAGCCGGATATCCTGCAATAGCATTCACTCTATTTTCAGATTTTTTCAAGGCAGGGCGCCAGAGAGCGAACGGCAATCAAACAGCTGCTGATTACACTTTAGCTGGCGGTTTAAGCATGGCCATTGGTTCCGTTGTAATTCTTGAAGCAGGTCTTGCAGTTGCAGGCGCTACAACGCTAGTACCCTTTGCCGGATGGGCCGCAGCGGCCCTTGTCCTCGTAGGCGTAGCCATCATTGGAGTAGGCCTGTACCTACACGCCAAGGCACATGAGCACCTTCATAGCCCAATTGAGTTGTGGGCAGCACGCAGTATCTTCGGCAATCGTAATAATGATGGAGAGGAGCGTCCCGGCATAACTTTGGATTATGAAAAGAAACTGCCCTCTTTCCACTCGCTACAAGCCGAAATCAAAGCTTGGCACAATCAGCACTACGGCCCAAAACTTCTATCTACCGAGCAGGCCCTGTCACTCGGCGTATCTCATGTCGACACCCGGTGGCATCAGAATGATTACTGGTCTCCGCCCAACTGGGCCGCTATCACACATAACGAAGTTTCCACACCTCAACCAACCGCTGAGTTCACAGTGCTGCTACCTGGCTTTGTGCTTGGGGTAAGCGAATGGTCAGGACGCTTAAATGCCCTCCGTGATGACCATGGAAGGGACCTGCTTCCAATTACCCCGACCGGCCACATCGTAGGTGCTGGCTTGGTTCTGCACTTCGAAAACACGCTAGCTAACCAAAAATATGTCTCACTGCATCTAACTTACAGCACCAATCAAGGCCTGGACGAGAACAATGAGATCCTGTCAACTTTTCATCTGGAGCGCTGAGCATGGCGACCATCTGGCTATTCAATCCAACCACAGACTCCGGGCACAAACCTGCTATTGGCGGACAGCTATTAAACTTATCAAGTAAAACTTTAACCCTGCGAAACCCCTGGGTAACAGACTCTGTATTTATGGGAAAGATTTACTGCGCAATGATTGTCGCGTCGATTATCTTCTTCTACCCATACCTACTATCCAGCGAAGCATGGGACCCATACACCTTTAGCTATACCTTTATCATCCTCACAGTAATTGGACCTTTCATCTTCCTCCCGTTTTTAGCCTATCGAATATATTTCATAAAACGCTTATCAAGCTTATGCTTCAACCGATCAACTCAGAAAATTTACTATCAGCGGTTGAGTAAACTATTTGTCTTTGAGTGGAGCAACACGGGCGGAGGCCTTTTCAAACGCACCGAAAACGGCGGCTCATCGTTCAGCACCAGCTACGCCCTCGCCTTCGCCCCTCGCCGGGCAGATGGCAGCCTCCACCAAAAAGACTGCCTATGGGTCGACAGCAACGAACCCACGGAGCCTGGCGTCAGACACGTCGCCGAAGTCTGGGAATACCTCCGCCATTTCATGGCTCACGGCCCGGACAAACTCCCCCCGCCTGGCGAGCCCAACTGGTGGCACAAGCCGCTGCACGCCATCTGCCTGACCCCAGCCGAAGCCTGGCGCCACTACGCTCCTTGGCGAACCGGTGAGCCCGGTGAAATGCAGGGCAAAAAGAACTGGCAATTGCCGTTCTGGGCCGTGCTGTTCCCCTATAACCTCACCGTCGCCATCTGCTGGTACGGCATCTGCCGCCTGTTCAACGTCCGAGCGGCGCCACCGCCCCCAGAAGCGTTCGAGGAAGCTCCAGCACCTTCAACCCAAAAAAGGCGCGTATGAGCGACGCTTGAGGGCGGCGGTTATCAGGCAAACTTGGCCCGCGCCGCGTGCAGCTTCTTGTAGCTCTCGATCAAGCGCAAGTGGCGATCAAGCCCTTCGAGCTTCATGCTCGTCGGGGTCAGGCCATGGAAGCGCACGCTGCCGTCCACCGAACCCAGCACCGCGTCCATGCGCGCGTTGCCGAACATGCGGCGGAAGTTGGCTTCGTAGTCCTCCATCTCCAGTTCGTCATCCAACTGCACTTCCAGCACCACGTTCAGCGCCTGGTAGAACAGGCCGCGCTCGACGGTGTTGTCGTTGAACTGCAGGAACGCCTCGACCAGTTCCTTGGCATCCTCGAAGCGCTGTACCGCCAGGCAGATCAGCAGTTTCAGCTCAAGGATGGTCAGTTGGCCCCACACGGTGTTCTCGTCGAACTCCACGCCGATCAGCGTGGTGATGGTGGTGTAGTCATCCACATCGCAGTTGTCCAGGCGCTTGAGCAGCAGCTTCAGTGAGCGGCTGTCGAGGCTGTGCAAGTTGAGGATGTCGGCACGGAACGACAAGGCACGGTTGGTGTTGTCCCAGATCAGGTCCTCGACCGGGTAGATTTCCGAGTAGCCCGGCACCAGAATGCGACAAGCAGTGGCGCCCAGATTGTCGTACACCGCCATGTACACTTCCTTGCCCAGCGCCTCTAGGATGCCGAACAGCGTCGCGGCCTCCTGTTGGTTGGAGTTCTCGCCGTGGCCGGAGAAGTCCCACTCGACGAACTCGAAGTCGGCCTTGGCGCTGAAGAAGCGCCATGACACCACGCCGCTGGAGTCGATGAAGTGCTCGACGAAGTTGTTCGGCTCGGTCAGCGCGTGGCTTTCGAAGGTCGGTTGCGGCAGGTCGTTCAGGCCTTCGAAGCTGCGGCCCTGCAGCAGCTCGGTGAGGCTACGCTCCAGCGCCACTTCCAGGCTTGGGTGTGCGCCGAACGAGGCAAACACACCGCCCGTGCGCGGGTTCATCAGCGTCACGCACATGACCGGGAACTCGCCACCCAACGACGCATCCTTGACCAGTACCGGGAAGCCCTGCTCTTCCAGCCCCTGAATGCCGGCGACGATCGCCGGGTACTTGGCCAGCACCTCCTGCGGCACGTCCGGCAGGCACAGCTCGCCTTCCAGGATTTCGCGCTTGACGGCGCGCTCGAAGATTTCCGACAGGCACTGCACCTGCGCCTCGGCCAGGGTGTTGCCGGCGCTCATGCCATTGCTGAGGAACAGGTTTTCGATCAGGTTGGACGGGAAGTACACCACTTGCTGGTCGGACTGACGCACGAACGGCAGCGAGCAAATGCCCCGCGCTTTGTTGCCCGAGTTGGTGTCGTACAGGTGCGAACCACGCAATTCGCCGTCAGGGTTGTAGACCTCCAGACAATGCTCGTCGAGGATCTCGGCCGGCAACGCATCGCGCGGGCCCGGTTTGAACCACTGCTCGTTGGGGTAATGCACGAACGGCGCATTGGCCAGGTCTTCGCCCCAGAACTGGTCGTTATAGAAGAAGTTGCAGTTAAGGCGCTCGATGAACTCACCCAGTGCCGAGGCCAGCGCGGCTTCCTTGGTGGCACCCTTGCCGTTGGTGAAGCACATCGGCGACTGCGCGTCGCGCACGTGCAGCGACCAGACGTTGGGCACGATATTGCGCCACGAGGCGATTTCGATCTTCATCCCCAGCCCGGCGAGAATGCCTGACATGTTGGCGATGGTCTGCTCCAGCGGCAGGTCCTTGCCGGGGATGTAGGTGCTGGTGTCCGACACCGGCATCAGCAAGCCCTGGGCGTCAGCATCGAGGTTATCGACCACTTCGATCACGAACTCGGGGCCGGTCTGCACCACCTTCTTGACAGTGCAGCGGTCGATGGAGCGCAGGATGCCCTGGCGGTCCTTCTCGGAAATATCCTCGGGCAACTCGACCTGGATCTTGAAGATCTGGTTGTAGCGGTTTTCCGGGTCGACGATGTTGTTCTGCGACAGGCGAATGTTTTCGGTGGGGATGTCGCGGGTCTGGCAGTACAGTTTGACGAAGTAAGCCGCGCACAAGGCCGAAGACGCCAGGAAATAGTCGAACGGGCCTGGGGCCGAACCGTCGCCTTTGTAGCGGATCGGTTGATCGGCGATCACCGTGAAGTCGTCGAACTTGGCTTCGAGACGGAGATTGTCGAGAAAATTGACCTTGATTTCCATGCGGATTTACCGTGATTTAAGCGTGCAAAACGAAATTGGCCGGCATTATCCGGGTTTTCACAACGGAAGTCCTGTTTACCTGCCCCACCCCTTCACGCCCTTGCGCATTCCACCGGATTGCTTGCCTGATCCTCTGAACCTCGCCCCGACACCAGACCAGCGGTCATCCCCCTGTGCTAGCGTTTCTTCTCTGGGGAACAACGTATTCCCGCACTGAAAAAAACAACGCGACAGCAACCGATGACTGGCAGGTGAACCATGGAACTACGCATCAACCAGAAGACCTATCAGGTCGAGGCGGACGCCGACACGCCCTTGCTGTGGGTGATCCGCGATGACCTGGGGCTGACCGGCACCAAATACGGCTGCGGCCTGGCCCAGTGCGGCGCCTGTTCGGTGCTGGTGGATGGCAACGTGGTGCGCGCCTGCGTCACCCCGGTGGCAGGTGTGGTCGGCCGCGAGGTCACCACCATCGAGGCGATCGAGGCCGATGCCGTCGGCAAACGCGTGGTCGCCGCCTGGGTCGAGCACCAGGTGGCCCAATGCGGCTACTGCCAGTCTGGCCAGGTGATGGCAGCCACTGCGCTGCTAAAGCACACGCCCAAGCCTAGCGATGCGCAGATCGATGCAGCCATGGTCAACCTGTGCCGCTGCGGCACCTACAACGCCATCCATGCCGCCGTGCATGATCTGGCCCAAGGGGAGCAGGCCTGATGAACACGCCCGTCGATACCCTCGCCGAACTGCACAGGTTGCAACTGGGCGAAACGGTCAACCTGTCGCGTCGGCGCTTTCTGGCCAGCACCGCAGTCGGTGCCCTGGTACTGGGCTTCGGCCTGCCCATGGGCTCGGCTCGCGTGCAAGCTGCAGCGGCGGCAACTGCTGAGCGCGGCACCCAGGTGCCGGCGTTTCTGGAAATTCGCCCAGACGGCACGGTACGCCTGCTCAGCCCCTTCATGGAAGGTGGGCAAGGCCCGTTTACCGCCATGGCACAGATCGTCGGTGAAGAACTTGACGTCGACCCGGCTCATTTCGTGGTCGACAGCGCACCACCGGGCGAAGCCTACGTGGTGATGGAAAACGGCATGCGCATTACCGGCGGCAGCATGTCGGTACGCATGAGCTATCCGACCATGCGCCGCCTGGGCGCCCTCGCCCGAGCCATGCTGCTGCAGGCGGGCGCCGAACAGCTGGGCGTGCCGGTCGATGAGCTTTCAACCACGCCGGGTAACGTGGTACATACCACGACTGGCCGCTCCATACCCTACGGAGAACTGGCGGGGCGCGCCATGGACCTGCCCGTGCCCGACCCGGCCAGCGTCAAATTGCGCGACCCCAGCCAGTTTCGCTGGATCGGCAAGCCCGTACGCCGCCTGGATGCTTATGACAAATCCACTGGCAAGGCCCAGTACTGCATCGACATCAAGGTCGACGGCATGCTCCACGCCGCCGTGCAGCATGCGCCACGCTTGGGCATGACCGTGGGCAGCTTGCGCAACGAAGACCAGGTCAAGGCCATGAAAGGCGTGCATTCGGTGCATCAGCTGCCGGGCGCCGTGGCCGTGGTCGCAGAACGCTGGTGGCACGCCAAGCGTGCGGTGGAGGCGCTTCAAGTGGACTGGAAAGAGCCAACCGCCGACAGCAAGGTTCGGCCGATGCCGGCCGACTTTTCCAGCGACGCCTGGCGCGAACACCTCGCCACGGTCGAGGGCCCGGCCCGTGATGAAGAAAATGAAGGTGATGTGGCCAGCGCCCTGAGCAATGCCAAGACCAAGGTCGAGGCCAGCTATCACAATCAATACCTCAACCATGCCCAGCTCGAGCCGCCGTCCGCCCTCGCCCGCTTCAACCCGGACGGCACCCTGGACGTCTGGCTGCCCAACCAGGCCCCGGACATGTTCCGTGATGACATTGCCAAGCGCACCGGCCTGGAGCCTGCACAGATCAACCTGCACTCGCCGCTACTGGGCGGGTTCTTTGGCCGGCATTTCCTGTACGACTCGGCCAACCCTTACCCGCAGGCCATTGCGTTGGCCAAAGCCGTTGGCCGGCCGGTAAAGCTTATCTGGAGCCGCGAAGAAGAGTTCCTGCGTGATGTACTGCGCCCGGTTGCCGTGGTGAAGTTCCGCGCCGGGCTGGATGCCGACGGCATGCCAGTGGCCCTCGAAGCGATAAGCGCCACCGAAGGCCCAACCGAGGCCATCGCAGGCAAACAGGGGGACAAGATCGACCCGACCGCGCTTGAGGGGCTGTCGGGCAAGGCCTACGCCATCGCCAACAAGCGCATCGCCCAGATCTACGTCAAAGGCCCAGCCATGCTCGGCTACTGGCGCTCTGTGGGCAATTCGCTGAACGACTTCTTCTACGAGTCATTCCTCGACGAGCTGGCTGACAAAGGCGGCAAAGACCCGTTCGAACTGCGCCTTCACCTGCTGCGCGACAACCCACGCCTGACCCACCTGCTGAACGCGGTCGCCGACTTGTCCGGTGGCTGGAAGCGTGGGCCGTTCACCGCCGAAGACGGTAGCAAGCGCGCACGCGGTGTGGCCATGGCCTCACCGTTCGGCTCGGAGGCTGCGGTCATTGCCGAGGTGTCCATCGACAACGGCCAGGTCAAGGTGCACGACATCTGGCAGGCCATCGACCCAGGCAGCATCGTCAACCCGGCGATCATCGAGCACCAGGTCAACGGCGCCGTCGCCCTTGGCCTGTCGCAGACGCTGGTGGAAGAAGCGGTGTACGTGGACGGCAAGCCGCGCGCGCGCAATTACGACCTGTACCCGATCCTGCCGCCTGCGCGCATGGCCCGGGTGCATGTGCGCATCGTCGAAAGCGGGGCGAAGATGGGCGGCATTGGCGAACCACCGTTGCCGGCCGTGGCCCCGGCGGTGGCCAACGCGGTCGCGCAGCTCACCGGCCAGCGCGTACGCAGCTTGCCATTGAGCCGCCATACCTTCAGCTGATCGCACAAGGGACGCCCCATGACCCATCGTTTCGCAAGAACCGCTGGCTGGCTGGCGCTGCCGTGCCTGGTCGCGGCAGGCCTGCTGGCCTGGTATGTCACCCGTGAGCCTGCTTCGCCGTTCGCCGAAGCCCAGGCCCAGGCGCAGGCGCAGGCCACCGAAGCCGACCCGGCGCTGATCAGCCGCGGCGAGTACGTGGCCCGGCTTAGCGACTGCGTGGCCTGCCACAGCCTGCCAGACGGCAAACCGTTTGCCGGCGGGCTGGAGATGGCCACCCCACTGGGGGCAATCCACGCCACCAACATCACTCCCGATCGCGACAAGGGTATCGGCAACTACAGCCTGGCCGACTTCGACCGCGCCGTGCGCCAAGGTGTCGCGCCCGGTGGTCGACGGCTGTACCCGGCGATGCCCTACCCGTCCTATGCCAAGCTCACTGATGACGATGTAAAGGCGCTGTACGCCTTTTTCATGCACAGCGTGCAACCGGTGCAGCAGACCAACCTGGCCAGCGACATCCCCTGGCCACTGAACCTGCGCTGGCCAATCGCCTTGTGGAACGGGCTGTTCGCTGCCACAACGCCTTACGCCGACAAGGCCGGGCAAGATGCGCAATGGAACCGTGGCGCCTACATCGTCCAGGGGCCTGGCCACTGCGGCAGTTGCCATACACCGCGCGGCCTGGCGCTCAACGAGAAGGCACTGGATGACAGTGGCAAGCCGTTCCTGGCTGGCGCCTTGCTCGACGGCTGGTACGCACCTAGCCTGCGCGCCGACCACAACACCGGGCTGGGGCGCTGGAGCGAGGCTGAGATTGCGCAGTTTCTGAAGACCGGGCGCAACCGGCATGCCGTGGTATTTGGTTCGATGACCGAGGCGTTCAACAACTCCACGCAATTCATGCATGACGATGACCTGGCCGCCATCGCCCACTACCTGAAGGCCCTGCCCGGTGACCCACAGCGTGACGGCGCGCCGTGGCAATACCGGGCCGAATCGGCAGCTGCGCAGCTCGACAGCCCTGGGGCGCATGCCTATGTGACCCGCTGCGCCTCCTGCCACGGCCTGGACGGCAAAGGCCAGGCCGAATGGATGCCGCCGTTGGCCGGGGCAACCTCGGCACTGGCCAGGGAGGATGCCTCGGCCATCAATATCACCCTCAACGGTTCGCAGCGGGTGGTGGCTGCCGGGGTGCCGGATGCCTATCGCATGCCGGCTTTTCGCGAACAGATGAGTGATCAGGAGATTGCCGAAGTGCTGAGCTTCGTGCGTACGGCATGGGGTAACCAGGGTGGCGCGGTGAACGCGCAAGCAGTGGGCAAGCTGCGAGGGCATACCGACCCGGCCAGTAGCAGCCCGATCATCTTGCATATGCGCTGAATCGGACAATTTTTGAACACCTAGGTTAATGGAGCCCCAATGGAAAGCATCGACCTGCTGGTCCTGCGCACTACCCGTGACTGGCTTGCAGCCGGCCACCGCGCCCTGCTCGCCACGGTCGCCCGCACCTGGGGCTCATCCCCGCGCCCGGTCGGCTCGATGATGGCCCTGCGCAGTGACGGTCGAGTGGTCGGCAGTGTTTCCGGGGGCTGCATCGAGGACGACCTCATCCATCGCTACACCCGTGCATACGAAGGCCCCGGCATGCCCGCCAGCCAGCCCCAGGTCGTGCGCTATGGCGTCAGTGCCGACGAGGCCCACCGCTTCGGCCTGCCCTGTGGAGGTACCCTCGAACTGGTGCTGGAGTTCACCCCTTCGCTGGAGCACCTTGAACAACTGCTGGCCTGCCTCGACCGCGCAAGCCTGGTACGCCGTGACCTGAACCTGCGAAGCGGCGAAGCCAGCCTCTGCGCCACGGGCTTGCCTGAACTGTTCAGCTTCGATGGCCAGCGCATGCTCAGCACCCTCGGCCCAGGCTACCGCCTGCTGCTGATCGGTGCCGGCGCACTGGCCGAGTACCTCGCCACCATGGCCCTGTTCAACGGTTTCAGCGTTTCGCTGTGCGACCCGCGCCCGGAGTACACGGCAGGCTGGAATGTTGCCGGGGTCAACTTGCTGCCTGGCATGCCAGACGACGTGGTCCGCGCCTTCGCCGCTGACGTTCGCAGCGCCATCGTCGCCGTCAGCCACGACCCAAAACTGGATGATCTGGCCCTGCTCGAAGCGTTGCACAGCCCGGCGTTCTACATTGGCGCCATCGGTTCGCGGCGCAACAGCCAATTACGCCGTGAACGGCTGATCGAGCACTTCGGTGAGAGCGAAGCTTCGCTGCGGCGCTTGCACGGCCCGATTGGCATCTACATCGGCAGCAAGACCCCAGCGGAAATTGCAGTCAGCGTCATGGCCGAGATCCTCGCGGCGAAGAACAACGTAAGTTTGCCTGGGGCAGTCAACGTCACCCAAGCCAAGGAAGCAGAACGATTGGCACGGTCCCTGTAGAAGCGCGCACCTGCGCGTTACTGCCACCGCTCCAGGTTCTGCTTCAGCAAATGATCGGGCAGCGCTCCGGCAACTATCTTCGCCATTTCCCGCGCCAGCGCCTCACGCAACTGCGGCAGGTTACAGGGCGAATCATGCGAAATCGCCAGGTACAACCCTTCGCTGGACACTGGCGGCTGCAACACCTGCACAGTGGCTGCGATGCCCAAGGTACGCGCCAGCGCCATACCAGGGTACTGCTCGTACACCACGTAATCGCTGCGCTTGTGCATCAGCTTCTCGAACGCCTGCCGGGCGCTGGGCACCGCTTCAAGGGTTAGGTTGGCCCGGGCGTATTCATCGAACTGCTGGCCATGGCTGTTGTTGACCAGAGTGCCGCCCTTATGGCCCTTGAGGTCGGCCCATTGTCGGTAGGCAAAGGCATTGTCCTGGCGCACCCAGACCACGCTGGGGGTATGCAGGAATGGCGGGGCAATGAAGTCCATCTGCAGCCGGCGTGCTTCGGTCAGGAAATACCCGGCCAGCAAATCGATCCGACCGGTGCGCACCTCTTCCTGGGCTCGCGACCACGGCCCGCCGTAAACCACTTCGATATCCAGCCCCAACTGCTTGCCCAAGTACTTGAGCAGGTCAGCATTGGCACCGATCAATTGCTGGGGGTTTTGCGGGTCGCGCCACAAGTACGGCGGGTATTCAGGATTGCCGGTCGCGGTGAGCCGTCGGCATGCATCATCCGCTACCGCAGCCAGGGGCAGCGGCAACAGGCACAACAGTAGCAAGGCGCGGCGAAAGCAACGCTCGATCATCTACGACCCTCGGCACATGTACATCCGGCGACCCGACATGGTGGCCAAAGGCTGCCACCTACTGTGGTCGGCTGCAGCAATCATCTGTGCGTCTTCTAGGCAGTCTGGACCATCAGCGGCCAATAGACGGGCCTTTCATCGGCCAGCAGAAAAACCGCCGGAGGATAGACAATGAGGGCCCGCACAGTTGACTGGAATCCGGCCTTTTCAGGCCCCCTGCCGCCGCATTGCCAGGATCGCCGCGCCAAAACCGATAAAGGTGGTGCCCACCACCCGGCTCACCCAGCGCGACAGCGAAGGTCGGGTCAACACACCCTTGGCCCGCGCAGCCAGGGCGGCATACAAGCTCAGTGAAGTAAGCGACAAGGCCACGAAAATGCCTGTCAAGGTCAGGAACTGCGGTAATAACGCCGCGCCCTGGTCGATGAACTGCGGGAACAGCGCGGTGAAGAACATGGTCGCCTTGGGGTTGGTCACCGCCGTCAGAAAGGCCGACTTGAACAGTTTCAGCGGCGTAGGCCTTGCCTTGGCTGCACCCTCTGCGGCGCCCTGCTCCAGCATCGGGCTTTTTTTCAACAACTGCCGCACCCCCAGGTAAAACAGGTAGCCTGCCCCCAGGATTTTCACGGCATTGAACAGCACTTCAGAACTGGCCAGCAATGCGCCCAACCCCAACATGGCCGCGGCCGACAGACAGAACAGGCCCGTGCCATTGCCCAGCGACGACCAGATCGCGCTGCGCTGGCCATGGGCCAGACTGTTGTTGATGGCCATCAAGGTGGCAGGGCCAGGGCTGGCGATCGCGATGGCGGCGACCAGGGTAAACGCAAACAGCGAGTGAGAATCCATTTCAGGCTCGACAAACAATCAGGAAAGGTTGCGTGAATGGCACGCAGGCTCAGTCGGCATTCTGCCGCTTGGCCGCCTTCTTGGCGATAGCCTTCATTCGCGTCGCCGCCCGCTGCACAGTGGCCATCTTCTCGGGGCGCTTCATGCCCCGCCACTTGCGGATTTCGTCACGGGTGCGGCCGCAGCTCACGCACAGCTCGCTGTTCAGCTGGCATAAAGAGACGCAAGGGTTGTCGATGTCTTTGGCCATGCCACCACTCAGCCGGGCATTTCCGCCCGAGCACGTTCGGCGGCGCTGTGAAACACCTGGCGTACTTCTTCGGCCTTGGCCTTGCTGACCGACCTGGCAGCCAGCAGCTCATCGACCACACGAATGCACTGGCCCAGGGCGGTGTCCAGTTGTTCAAGGTCGGAGGCGTCAGCGATATCACCCAGATAAGGAGCGATGAGGTACACGTAACGGTCCTGCAGCTTGAGCGCTGCCAGCGCGTCGAGGGCTTTCTGGAACCGATCGGCAGCGGCAGGGCTCATGCTCAATTTATCGAAATGAATCAGGCTCACACGGTCAGTGGCCATTATGACGAATCTCCGTTTCCTGGTACGGCCAGGGCCGCAAGCAGCAGCGCTTCTACGGTGCTCGTATGTGCGGGCCCGGGTAATGCCCATCAGGTTACCAGAAGCCGAGGCAGAAAGGGCCACTGCCCCCAGAACTAAAAGTATTTGCCAAGTCGCGTAATGGACGCCCCAGGGCGCTATGGGGACAGGCGTCGCCTTTTCCGGCGCAGGATAATCGCGCCAGCACTCCACCCCGCCGAAGCCTTCATCGCGCTCGGTAGCCCATACAACAACAAGCCTGCATACGCAGGTAAACCACAAAGGGGCCTCATCATTCATGGCAAAGGAACACATCACCGAAACACTCGATCTTGGCGTGACAGACCCCTCGAAAACCGCAGAAGCCCGCCAGGACCGACATTTCGAGGGCAAACTCGACTGGATCGTCTTTGGCTTCACCAGCCTCCTGGCCATCGCATTCGTGCTCTGGGGCTTCCTCAACCAGGCCAGCCTGGCCAGCAGCGCCTCCAGCGCGCAATCCTGGGTCATTCTCAATTTTGGCTGGTTCTTCGTGCTCACTTCCACCCTGTTCGTGGTGTTCGTGCTGTGGCTGGCCGCCAGCCGCTACGGCAGAATTCCGTTGGGCCGTGATGGCGAACAGCCGGAGTTCCGCACGGTGTCCTGGGTAGCAATGATGTTCAGCGCAGGCATGGGGATCGGCCTGATGTTCTTCGGCGTGGCCGAGCCACTGTCGCACTACGTATCGCCGCCGCCCGGTTCGGCCAGCGGGCAGACCAGCGAAGCGATGCAGGTGGCGATGGCCACCACCCTGTTCCACTGGACCCTGCACCCCTGGGCCATGTACGCCATCGTCGGCCTGGTGATCGCCTACGGCACCTTCCGCCGTGGCCGCTCGCAGTTGATTTCCGCAGCCTTCCGGCCGCTGATCGGCAAGCACGCCAACGGCCCACTCGGCCGCCTGATCGACATGATGGCGATTTTCGCCACGCTGTTCGGCTCGGCCGCCTCGCTGGGCCTGGGTGCGCTGCAGATTGCCGGCGGCCTGGAATACAACGGCTGGATCGAAAGCCCCGGCAAGCTGTTCTACATCTCGATCATCACCCTGCTGACCATTGCCTTCGTCACCTCGGCGGTGTCGGGCATCGGCAAGGGTATCCAGTGGCTTTCCAACACCAACATGGTGCTGGCGCTGGTGCTGGCGGTGTTCGTGTTCATGGTCGGGCCAACCCTGTTGATGCTCAACCTGCTGCCGACATCGCTCGGCATCTACATCAAGATGCTCCCGGAAATGATGGCCCGCACCAACGCCAGTGGCGGCGAGCAGATGAACAACTGGCTGGCCGGCTGGACCGTGTTCTACTGGGCCTGGTGGATTTCCTGGACGCCATTCGTGGGCATGTTCATCGCCCGCATCAGCCGCGGCCGCACCATCCGCCAGTTCGTTACAGGGGTGCTGCTGGTGCCGAGCCTGGTCAGCCTGGTGTGGTTCACCATCTTCGGCGGCGCCGCCATCGATGCCGTGCGCGAGGGTGCCCTCCAATTGGCCAACGGTGCGGTCAACAGCAACCACGCGTTGTACCAACTGCTGGACAGCTACCCGCTGGCCTCGGCGACTTCGGTGCTGGTGATGATCCTGGTAGGCATTTTCTTCGTCTCGGGAGCCGATGCAGCCTCGCTGGTGATGGGCACGCTATCGGAACACGGCACCACCGCGCCATCACGGCGCACGGTAATTTTCTGGGGCGCGCTGACCGGGACGGTGGCGGCGATCATGCTGGCGATTGGCGACCCGCGTGACCCCGGCGAGGCACTGACCGGGCTGCAGAACCTGACCATCGTCGTCGCCTTGCCGTTCGTGATGGTGATGGTACTGCTGTGCCTGGCGCTTTACCGCGACCTGCGCAAGGACCCGATGATGCTGCGTCACCTGCGCGGCAACGAACTGATCGAAAAAGCCGTGCTGTATGGTGCGGTAAAGCATGGTGAGGAATTTTACATTGTGGTGCAGGAAAAGAAGGCTTCGACAAAGCCGGTAACGGCAGCGAACGAAGTTTCCCAAACCTGACCCTGCAAGGCTGGGCGGTCCCCTGTCGAAACGGCCTTGTGTCACCTAAAGGGGCTGCGAGGCGGGGACTTAAGCAGAACCTGCCTCAACCCTTCAATGCCGCCTCTATCTTGGCCACATCGATCTTGCCCATCTGCATCATGGCCTCGAACGCCCGCTTGGCCGCCGCACGGTCGGGGTGGCCGATGGCTTCGATGAGGACACGTGGGGTAATCTGCCACGAAATCCCCCATTTGTCCTTGCACCAACCACACACGCTGGCCTCGCCACCGTTGCCGACAATGGCATCCCACAAACGGTCGGTCTCGGCTTGGTCCGCGGTGCTGACCTGGAACGAAAACGCCTCGCAGTGCTTGAAGGTCGAACCACCGTTGAGCCCGACGCAAGGAATGCCCATTACCGTGAACTCCACGGTAATCACATCGCCCTGCTTGCCTGAAGGGTAATCGCCGGGTGCCTGGTGCACCGCGACCACCTGGCTATCGGGGAAGGTTCGGGCATAGAAGTTCGCCGCTTCTTCGGCATCGTGGTCATACCACAGGCAGACGGTATTCTTGGCAGTCATGGTCCTGGCTCCCTGAAAGGGTGTGAACCCATGAGTCTAGCTGCAACTTAATAGCCCGAAAAAAAAGCGCTCCATGCGGAGCGCCAAAATATTCACCCAAACCAAAGGAGCAACAAGGCTGCCAAGGTGAATTCACAGGATCGAAAGCGGGTATTCCACGATCAGCCGTACTTCGTCCAGGTCCGACTCGAAGGCCGTGGCCCGGGTGGTGGCCTGGCGCACGCGCAATGACAGGTCCTTGGCTGCGCCGGTCTGCACCACGTACTTGACCTCGATGTCACGTTCCCAGCGCTTCTGGTCGGTCAGTGGGTTGCCGTCGCCGTCGCGGCGCATGTAGGTGGCGTTGGCATTGGAGTAGTCGGCGTCTGTGCCCTTGCCGTAGCGCGTCATGAACGACAGGCCAGGCACGCCATAGGCGGCCATGTTCAGGTCGTAACGCAGCATCCACGAGCGCTCCTTGGGCGAGTTGAAGTCGCTGTACTGGATAGAGTTGTCGAGGAAGATCGAGTCGGACTGGCGCAGGTAGTCGAAGTCATCGTCGCCGTTGTTGCGCTGGTGAGTCAGCGCCAGGGTGTGAGCGCCAAGGCGCACGCCGACCTTGGCGCTCCAGATGTCATTGTCGAAGGCACCCAGGCGCCGCTGCCCTTCATCAACCGCCTTGTAATAGTTGAAACCGCCAAGCAGGGCCAGCTCATCGCTCAACGGCCAGCTCAGGCTGGTGCCGGCGTAGTACTGGTTCCACACATCCTTGAGCCGGCTGCTGAACAGGCTGACGCTGACATGGTCATTGAGCGTGTAGTCACCACCGCCATAGGCAATCCACGGCGAATCGACCGGGCCGCCGTAGAAGGTCACGAAGTTTTCCCGCAGGTCGCTGGACATTGGCTGGCTCATGGCGTGCAAACGCCCGGCCTGCAAGGTCAGGTCCTTGATGCTGGTGTTCTCCAGGGTCACGCCACGGAAGCTTTCCGGCAGTAGCCGCGAGTCGCCTGCCGCCACCACCGGGTTGGCCGGGAACACATCGCCTACCTTCAGGACCGTGTCGAACAGGCGCACCTTGGCCGCGCCACCTATCTTGGTGTATTCGTCACGGGCCTGGCCATCACGGTCAACGGGCATTACATCGAAAGAGCTACGCCCGCCGTTGCGACCGCCGCCGGTGTCGAGCTTGAGGCCAAGCATGGCGAACGCATCCAGGCCAACACCGACAGTACCCTGGGTGAAGCCCGACTCGAAGCGGGTAATCACAGCGTGAGCCCAGGCTTCGGAGTAGCCATTGTCAGGCTGCTTGTTGGGGTTGTGCGTGGGGGCGGCGGAATCGCGGTTGTCGCGGTTGAAGTAGAAATTGCGGTTGAGCACGCTGAGGGTACTGCCCTCGACAAAGCCTTCAGCGCTTTCTTCTGCGGCCATGGCCTGGTTGCCAACGCTGGCCAGTGCCAGGCAAGCCGCCAGTTTCAGGGGTGATCTGCAGGTCATCCGATGCTCCTTGAACGTCGCATTTGTTGTTATGTCGGCGGGCCGAGATTGACGGCCGGCAGATAACGCCAAGGTGATCGGCGCATTACAATTGCGTCATCGACAAGGCAATGCCCTGGGTCGGGCCTTGCAACATCCTGCAGACATTTCCGACGTCAGGTAGTGAACCTGCTTACAAAAAAACGGTCTTTGGCTGACGGTCAACTCACCGACCGGTTCATCGGCCCAGTCACCGGGCCTACTTTTGTCCTGTTTCAGCGAAGACCCAACATGCCCGATTCCCGCCCAATTGCTTCCGTCCTCCCTGCCCTGCGCGGCGGCCTGATTGCCGCCCTGGTGACCCTTGCCGCACCGGTGCACGCCGAAGAGCCTGCCAGCGATGCACGCTGGGTCAGCGACAGCCTGAGCACCTACGTGCGCAGCGGCCCGACGGATGGCCACCGCATCGTCGGAACGCTCAAGTCCGGGCAAAAACTCACCCTGATCGGCAGCCAGGGCAACTACAGCCAGGTGCGCGGGCAGAACGGCGATGTGGTGTGGATTCTCAGCAACGACCTGCAGGCGGTTCCTGGACAGAACGAACGCCTGCCGATGCTCGATGCCCAGGTCGTGGAACTGACCGGGCAGCTGAAGACCATCGACGACAGCTGGAAAAACCGCGTGCAGGGCATGCAGGAAACGCTCGATTCGCGCAAACAGCTGATCGACGAACTGGAGGCGCGCAACAAGGCGCTGAACGAGCAGCTGGACCAAAGCCAGTCGGAGCTGCGCGATACCCAGGCGCGCCTGGGGGATGAGAACAAGCAGGTGATGATGCGCTACATGGTGTATGGCGGCAGCATTGCTGGTGCGGGTTTGCTGGCGGGGTTGATCCTGCCGGCGCTGACCCGGGGACGCAAGAAGAACGATCGCTGGTTCTGACGGCGGGGCCATCCTGCACGGGCCTCTTCGCGGGTTTACCCGCGAAGAGGCCCGTACGAGCTTATTTGCTACGAGCCTTGTTATAGATGGTCTTGGCTTGGTCCGCAGAGGCCTGACATTGAGCCATGTCACCCTTGCTCTGAGCATCTTTGGCATTTTGCAGATGAACTTTGAAGTCATGGGCCATGCCGCCATGCATCGCCTGACCACTGGCTTTATGGAAATCCTCCAGTTCCTTGATCTTGGCCGCACAGTTGCTTGCTGGGTCTGCGTGTGCGGCAAAAGCGAGGACGGAGGTAATCACCAGCAAGGGTATGCATTTCATGGATTTCATGGATTTCATGGAGCGTTCTCCTGGAAAACCGTAAGGTTCGTCGAGGCCTATTCGGCTCGGCGCAGCCAAAAGCATAGTCGGCCCATGCCTGCACCGCACCACGTCAGCTCAGCGGTTGCCCGGCCTCGGCGAACAGGAAATCGATGAACACCCGCACCCGCAATGGCATGTGCCGTGCCTGCGGGTAGATCAACATGAAGGGCCGAGAGGTGCCGCCAAACGCCGTCAGCACCTCGACCAGTTCGCCGCTGACCAATGCGTCTTGCACAGTAAAGCGATAAGCCTGCATCAGCCCGCCGCCGTGGCGCACCAGCGTGGCCGTGGCTAGAAAGTCGCCCAGGCAGGTGAGCGCCCCCTGCGTTTCCACTTCCACCTGACGACCATCCTGGCGAAAGGTCCACGGCGGGCGGCGGCCACTGCTGGGCATTTCAAACTGGATGCACTCGTGGTGCTGCAAGTCCTGTGGCACCTGCGGCATGCCGGCACCGGCCAGGTAGCCCGGGGTGGCCACCACCACCAGCTCGGCATCCTCAAGCCGACGCGCCACCAGCCGTGAGTCGGCCGGTTCGCGGCCACGAATGGCCAGGTCGAAGGGTTCCTCGGCAAAATCGACGTTGCGGTTGCTGACATGCACGTCCACCCGCACCTGCGGGTAGCGCTGGCGAAAGCGCGGCAGCAGCGGCAGTAACCGATGATGGGCATAGGGCGTGGGCGCACTGATGCGCAGTAAGCCACTGGGCTCGACCTGCCCACCCGTTACCTGGCGTTCGGCTTCGACCAGTTGCCCTAGCGCCTGTCGGCATTGCAGGTAATAGGCATGGCCCGCTGCGGACAGGCGCATTTGCCGCGTGGTACGGACAAACAACCGTACCCCCAGGCGCTCCTCCAGACGCGCCACGTTGCGGCTGACCGCCGCCGGCGTGACGCCGGCCAGTGCGGCTGCGGCAGTGAAGCTGCCACTGTCGGCGGCCAGGCAGAACAGCTCAAGGCTACCCAGTTGCAAGTCATCGAAATGGCGGGGCATGGCGGCTCAATTAATTACATGGTGTATCGATTGAAATGCCTCGCGCCTTATTTTTCAAGCATCGGTAGCCAATTACAGTGAGTCCACATCGAGCCGATGGCTCAATTCACTGGAGACCAAGCACATGAACAAGCCACGTACCGTCATCATCACTGGGGCCTCCAGCGGCCTGGGTTTTGCCCTGGCCGAGGCCTTCCTGGAACGCGGCGACAACGTCGTCGGCAATGCCCGCAGCGAGGCACGCCTGGAGCAGGCCGCCGCTCGCCTCGGCAACGCTTCGCGGTTTATTGGCGTAGCGGGTGACATCGCCGAACCGGCCACGGCGCAACGCTTGTTCGCCAAGGCCGCTCACACCTTTGGCGGTGTGGACATCCTGATCAACAACGCCGGCATTTTCATTGCCAAACGGTTTGCCGAATACACTGCAATGGATGTGGACGCGTTGGTCGGCACCAACCTCAAAGGCTTTTTCTACCCAGCCCAGGAAGCAGCGCGGATCATGACCCAGCAAGGGCATGGGCAGATCATCGCCATCACGGCCTCCATCGCCCTGCAGCCGGATACCCGCGTACCAGCCCTGCTGCCGGTGTTGGTAAAAGGCGGCCTGAACCAGGCGGTCAAAGGCCTGGCGCTGGAACTGGCGGCCAGCGGCGTGCAGGTGAATGCCGTGGCGCCGGGGATCATCGAGACCCCCCTGCATGGCGACAATGTTCAGGGGATGGGCGCACTGTCGCCAAGCGGCCGCACCGGTTCGCCCCAGGACGTGGTGGACGCGGTGTTGTACCTGGCCGATTCACGCTTCGTCAGCGGCGTCATCCTGCCGGTGGATGGCGGCAGTACCGCCGGCACATGGCATTGACCCGAGGAGCAAGCAACCATGCCTTATGTCCATATTCGCGTAACCGATGAAGGGGTGAGCGCTGAGCACAAGCGCCAGTTGATCGAACAGACGACCCGTATGTTGCAGGAGGTGCTGGGGAAGCCGCCTGCCAGTACCTTTGTGGTGATCGAGGAGGTGCCAACCGATAACTGGGGTGTCGGTGGCGAGACCGTGACCGCAGTCCGGGCGCGAGAGCGGCGTTGAGGCCTGGGGCCGCCGAGCGGCCCCTATTGCCGTAACCGCTCCAACGCTTGCAGCACATACCCCGTGGCCCGCTCTGCCTGCCCCGCCCGGCAAGCAATGCCCAACTGCCGCCACAACCCCGGCCGCAATGGCCGGCGAGCAATACGCCGGTCCAGCTCGGCCGCCTCCCCCTCCTGCGGCAACAGCGTCGCCCCGTAGCCGGCGCCGACCAGGCTCTTGATCGCATCGTTGTAGTTCAGCTCGATGCGCGGCGTGGGGTACAACCCCGCTGTCGCGAACCATTCCCCGGTCACCCGTGACAGCTGGGTAGTGCTGTCGTTGAGAATCAATGCCCGCTGCGCCAGCCAGCCCGGCGTGACCCTGGCCGGTGGCTGCCAGTCGGCCGGCACATAGGCAAGAATCGGGTCGCGCCGCCAGGGGGTGACCATCAGCCCTTTGCCGGCCACCTGCGGCAAGGCCACCAGGCCGATATCCAGCGTGCCTTCACGCAGGCGCGTGAGCGAGGCCTGTGAGGTCAGCACCTGTACCTGCACGTCGATCCCGGGGTGCTCCATGCGCAGCCGCGCCAAGGCTTGTGGCAGCAAATGGGCGATGGCGCCGGTAGAAGCGCCCAGGCGCACCCGCCCAGTCAACCCCTCGACCTGCCGGCGTACTTCGTCCAGCGCCAGGTCGGCGTCCGCCAACAGGCGGCGGGCACGTAGCAGCAGTGTTTCGCCGATGGCCGTGGGCCGCACCTGACCACGGGTGCGGGTAAGCAACGGGGCCCCCACTCGCGCCTCCAGTTCAGCCACGTGCAGGCTGATGGTGGGCGGCGCCAGGTTGAGCTGGCGGGCGGCCTCGGCAAATGAACCCAGGTCGGTGATGACCACCAACGTGCGGAGGCGGTCGAGGCTGATTTCGCGCATGGTCGGATCAATTCAGAAAAAATGAACATGTCGATCATCATATTCAAATTTTCATTAGCAAAGCCACAGGCGAGCATAGGCCATCCTTCCCCAACCGGACCCCGACCATGCACACCCCTGTTGTCTTCATCGATGGCGACCAAGGCACCACCGGCCTGCAAATTCATGCCCGCCTGCAGGGCCGTGGCGACCTGCGCCTGCTGACCCTGCCCGAGGCCGAGCGCAAAGACCCGCAACGCCGCCGCGAGGCGATCAACAGCGCCGACATCGCGCTGCTGTGCCTGCCCGACGATGCTGCACGTGAGGCCGTGGCAGTAATCAGCAACCCACACGTGCGGGTGATCGACGCCAGCTCCGCGCACCGCATCACGCCAGGCTGGGTGTATGGCCTGCCGGAACTTGACGAGCAACAAGCCGAGCGTATCGCGAACAGCAAGCGGGTCAGCAACCCAGGTTGCTACCCCACGGGTGCCATCGCCTTGCTACGGCCGCTGGTCAAGGCTGGCCTGTTGCCTGCAGATTACCCACTGAACATCCATGCCATCTCCGGCTACTCCGGCGGCGGGCGCACTGCGGTGGAGCGGCATGAACAACCCGGCGCGGGCAAAGCCCCGGCCTTGCAGTTGTATGGCCTGGAACTGGCGCACAAGCACGTGCCGGAAATCCAGCAGCATGCCGGGCTGTCGGCGCGGCCGATGTTCATGCCCGGTTACGGCGCCTACCGCCAAGGTATCGTGCTGAGCATTCCACTGCAGCTGCGCCTGCTGCCTGGGCAGGTCAACGCCGAACAGTTGCAGGCCTGCCTGGAGCAGCATTACCAGGGTGCCCGCCACGTCCAGATGATGCCCTTGCACCAGCACGGCGCTGCGGCAAACCTCGACCCCGAGGCATTGAACGACAGCAACAACCTGCGCCTGGCGCTGTACGCCAACCCCGAGCATGGCCAGGTCCTGCTCACCGCCGTGTTCGACAACCTGGGTAAAGGCGCCTCGGGTGCTGCGGTGCAAAACCTCGACCTGATGCTCGGTGCATTACAGGCACAAGGCTGATACGGCAAAACCGGTTAGACTGTACAACCCGCGCCAACACAGCGCGGGCTGTAATCTCACCCGCCGGAGCCTGCCCCCCGATGTTCATCCTGAGCCGCCTCGACAGCGTGCCGCCCGAATCTTTCCAGAACCAGATCCGCGAGCTGGTAATCCACAATGTCGGCGAACTGAGCAGTGTCGCCATCACTGCCGACAACCCGCTGTACCCGCTATACCAGTACGGCGTCGGCATGGAAGTGCACCAGTACCTGCAAGCACTGGACGGCAACCGTGGCCTGGCCGTTGCGCTCACCCTGGCGCTGGATGCCGAAGCACCGGACCAGTTGCTGGGCTTTGCCCTGTCTCTGCCAGCCGAGGACGACCAGCAGGCCTGTGCACTGGCATTCCTGGCCGTGCGCGCCAGCCACCGCCGCCAGGGCATCGCCCGCGCCTTGCTGGACGACTTGCGAGCTCGCCATGCCTGTGTAGAACTCAATGCCTTCGCCAGCCAGGTGCCGTGGTTCGAGGCAATGGGTATGCAGGCGGTGGCCGCCAATGGTCCGCAAGTGCTGATGAGTAGCACCGGGCAAGCCAGCGGCGCATTGATAGGGCGATTGGACATTGCGCCGATTTATCAGACGGCTGAAGTGCTGCAGATTCATACCTACCTGCTTAACCAGCAGGGTGAGGATGCGATGATCGAAGCGGAGCAGATGCGCGATGAGCGGCTGGATGAATTGGCCGCTCAAGCCCAGGAATGTGTGCGGCAGCGCAAAACCGTGCATTGAGCGTAGGGCTTCATCGCGGGCATGCCCGCGAGAAGCCCCATTGCCCCGTCAACCGTGTACCCAGCGTCGATGCAGCCCACGCGCCAGGGCATCCAGCACAAACCCCAGCACGCCAATCAGCAGCACCATCGCCATCAGCTCGGAGTACGCCAGCCGGTCGCGGGTATCGAGAATGAAATACCCAAGCCCCGCACTCACGCCCAGCATTTCGCACGGTACCAGCACGATCCACAGAATACCGATGGCCAGACGCACCCCGGTCAGCACATGGCCGATCACCCCCGGCACGATCACCTTGCACAAGGTCTCCCAACGCGTGGCGCTCAAGCTGCGGCTCAGTTGCAGCCAGCGTGGGTCCAGTTGCCGTACCCCTGCCGCGGTGTTCAGCAAGATCGGCCACAACGCGGCAAACGCCAGCAGGAAGTAGATCGGCTGGTCACCCACGCCCATCAGCATCACCACCACCGGCATCCACGACAATGGCGAGATCATGCGCAAAAACTGGAACGCCGGCGTGGTCGCCGCCTCCAGGTGCCGGTAGCTGCCAACCAGCAAGCCCAACGGTACCCCTATCAGCAGCGCCAGCAGCAGCCCGACCAGGATACGCTTGAGGCTGACCCAGATATGCCCGTAGACCTCGCCCTGCCCCAACAGCTCGACCAGACTGGCCAAGGTAGCCGCCGGTGAAAAGCGCGCCGACAGGCCGTCGGCCTGGCCGAACATGGCAACACCGGCCCACCACAACAGCAACAAGGCCAACAACCCGGCCAGCCCAAGGCCGGCATGTACGACATGGGTGCGCATCAGACCGCGAACTCCTCGCTACGCTCGAAGTTGTCGGCAATGCCGAACACCGACGGGCCGCCGACTGCAGCGATGGCATTGCGCACGAAGCGATCGTCGACCAGATCGCGGGCGGTCTGCGCCGGGTCCAGCCCGGCCAGGAAGCCGTTGTCGCCTTCGATCAGGGTGGTTTTCAGGCGCTTGACCAGCTCTTCGGTGTAGCTCGGGAACGGGTATGGCTGGAAGTCGATGCGTTTTTCGTCCCACTGCTGATGGCGAATGGCGCCACTGGCAATATAGCCTGCACGGTCCTCGGCGGCAGGCGCCAGAACCTTGGCCAACACCGCAGGCTCGTGCGGGGTGTACTTGTTGGGGCCGGCCTTGGACAGCAAGGCCGCGGCCTCGGCGCGGTGGTCGCGGGTCCAGTGCTGGGCCTTGACGATGGCGTTGACCACCTTCTGCGACCACTCTGGACGGTTGTTCAGGTCATGTTCGTGCATGAACACCACGCAGCAGGCGTGATTGCGCCACACATCGCCGGTAAAGCGCTGCACGCGGCCAACCTTGAGGTTTTCGGCCAGGGCATTGAACGGCTCGGCAACGATGTAGCCGGCGATGCGCTTGCTGGCCAGCGCCGGTGGCATGTCGGACGGCGGCAGCACCAGCAGGTTGACTTCGTTGGCAGCTAGCTGCGCATTGGCCGGCTTCGACACCGGCGACAGACCATTGTCGTTGAGCATCTGCTGCAGTACCACGTTGTGGATCGAATACCAGAACGGAATCGCCACGGTCTTGCCACCGAGCTGTTTCATGTCGGTGATATCGGGTGCCACCGTCAGCCCCGAACCGCCCACATGGTTCCAGGCCACCACTTTGGCCGGCACTTTGCTGCCATAGCGCGCCCATACGGTCATCGGCGACAACAGGTGGATGACGTTGACCTGGCCCGAGATGAACGCCTCGATCACCTGCGCCCAACTGCGCAGCAGCACCGGGCGCTCGGCCTTGATGCCTTCGGCCTCGAACAGCCCGTTGTTATGCGCCACCAGCAGTGGCGTGGCGTCGGTGATCGGCAGATAGCCGATGCGCACCGGTGCGTCCGGCTCGGCGGCGGCGCGGGCCTGCAAGCTCGACAGCAACGGCAGCGCACCGGCGGCGGTAAGCATGGCTCCGAGTTTGAGAAAATCACGACGCGATGATGTGGAACAGCAGTCATCCATGCACATGGACAGCCTCCGAGGGCAACGGGGTTGAGGTAGGTTCGACTGTGCGGCTTGCCCGCCGAAGGGTTTTGAGAATTTCGATGCGCAAGGCGCCCAGTTCTTCGATCCGCTGCGCGCGCGGTTGCGCCAGGTCGATGTGCCATTGGCCGAGGATGTGCGCTGGGTGGTTGCCCAGTAGCAGAACCCGGTCGGACAGCAGCAGGGCTTCGTCGATATCGTGGGTAATCAGCACCGCCGCCGTGTTGTGGGTAGCAATCAGTTGCAGCAGCAGTTGCTGCATATCGGCCCGGGTCACTTCGTCCAGCGCGCCGAACGGCTCGTCGAGCAGCAGTACTTCAGGCTGGCGGGCCAGACAGCGGGCCAGCGCGGTACGCTGGGCCATGCCGCCAGACAGCTGCGCCGGGTACTGGCCACGGGCATGCTCAAGGCCGACAGCGGCAATCGCATGATCGATGCGTGCACGCCGCTCGGCAGCAGCCAGTTTGGGCTGACGGGCGAAGTCCAGGCCAAAGGCAACGTTCTTCTCCAGGCTAAGCCACGGCAGCAGGCTCGGGTCCTGAAAAGCCACCGCCAGGCGCGGGTGCGGCCCCTGCAGCGGCTGACCGTGCAGGCTCACGCGACCGCCACGGGGCTGCTGCAAGCCTGCCAGCACCCGCAGCAGGCTCGACTTGCCGACGCCGCTGGGGCCAAGGATGCTCACGACTTCGCCCGGCGCCAGCTGCAGGTCGAACTGCGCCAGCACTTCCTGCCAGCCACCTTCGCGTGGGTAGCCCAGGCTGATGTCACGGGCCTCGAGCAACACTGCGCTCATGCGGCGCCCGCCTGGCGTTGCAGTTCGGCGCGCAGTTGCACCAAGCTGGGGGTGACGATCGGCACGAAGGCCGACTCACGCCAGCGACGGGCAAAGCCTTCGCCATACTCGCTGAGATAAGCCTTGCCACCACTGGCCTGCAACTCCAACTGCACGGCGTCGGCGGCACATTCAGCCAAGGTGATGCGCAGCTTGAACAAGGCCGCTGGGTGTTGCTGGAAGCGGCCTTCGAGCAGGCCCTGCTTGAGCTCGCTGACGGTATTTTCCAGGCGCTCGCTGAGCACCTGACGGGCTTCGTCGAGGAACGAGGTGCGCCCATGCAAGTGCGCCTGAACCTCTTCCAACGCCCGTCGTGCCAGGCCGATGGCCATGCCGCACTGCAGCGCCAGGAACGCCGGGCGTACCCGTGGCAAGAATTCGCGGGCATTTTCATGCAGCAGCCAATCACGCGCCAGCGGCACCTGGTGAAACGCCAGTGCTGCCGTGTTGCTCGACTGCAGCCCCATCAGCTGCAGGTCGTCAGAGCGCTCCAGGCCCTGGGCATTGGAAGGAATCGCCAGTACGAACGGCGCGCCACCGGCTTCATCTTCGATGGCCGCCGCCACCACGAAGCCGCTCTTACGCAGGTTGGTCACCCAATGCAGGCGCCCTTCCAGCTGCCAGCCATCGGCTGCCGGGCGGCCACGCACCTGCAGCGCTTCGATGCCGGACAGAAACTTCATGGCGTTGGACAGCCCGGTGGCACCGGCCAGTTCGCCCGTCAACAAGCCCGGCAGCAGGCGCTCGCGCAGGGCGTGGTTGGGGCTGTGCAACAGGTATTCGATGAAGGCGCGCTGGCCCCAGCAGACGAACGCCGCCGCCAACGATCGGCTGGCAATAGCGGCGATTGCCTCGACAGCGTCGGTCACCCGCCCGCCCGTGCCACCCTGCGCCGGGTCGACACCTATGCGCAGCAACTGCGACTCGGCAATCTGCGCCAGCACCTGTTGCGGTTCGCACAGGCCCCGGTCGATGGCCTCGGCATTGGCATCCAGCCATTGTCGAAATGCACAATCTTGCATGGTCTTGCTCCTTTTGGAACGCCGGGGCCGCTTGGCGGCCCATTCGCGGCACAAGGCCGCTCCTACAGCGACCGCGTCTGGGTCGCTATCACACGTGGGCTATGCAGTTGGCTGCCAGCGGTACTTGCCAAGCTCGTCGTTGAGCGGGGTCTGGGCGAAAACATTAGCAAAGTTGCACAGGGTTGCGAGACTTACGCCAAGAATCACTTCCAGGGCGTTGCCTTCACTGAAGCCAGCTTCACGGAAGGCCTGGTAGGTGGCTTCGCCGACGTTGCCGCGGGTAGCGATCACTTCACGGGCGAAGGCAGCCAGGGTTTCGTATCGGGCATCGGGCAGTTCACCACGGGCACGCAGGGCATCCACTACCTCCTGCGGCAGCTTGGCCTTGTTCAGCGCCACAGCCGTATGGCCAGCCACGCAGAAATCACAACCATGCACAGTGGCGGCAATCAACTGCACCACTTCGCGCTCGGCCAGGCTCAAGTCGGATTTACCATTGAGTGCCGAGACGGTCACGTAGGTTTCCAGCGCCGCCGGGGCGTTGGCCAGCACGCCGAGCAGGTTGGGGATGAAGCCAGAATTCTTCTGGGCGTTTTCGAGAAATGGACGCGCCGCTTCCGGGGCGCTCTGCAGGGTGTGTAAAGTAATGCGCGAGGACATGGAGTGGTCTCCTTTGATGGGGGTCACTACAGTCTGTTGGTTATAAGAATTACCCTCCATATTCATCAGTCGCCTTTCCTTGCTCCTGAGTCTTTGCATTAGATGATTTCGTCCAGCCACCTTGTCGATTGGTTATTAGAAAGCCTGGAGCTCGATGCCAGCCTGTTTCATGTGGGCCGCTACTGTGGCGGCTGGCATGCCAGCACCCAGGGCATGGGCCGCGCCAGCTTCCACCTGGTGGTGCAGGGGCACTGCTGGTTGCACATCGATGGCCAACCGCAACCGGTGCGGCTGGAAAAAGGCGACGCGGTGTTCCTGTTGCGCGACCTGGCCTATCGCTTGTCCAGCGACCAGGACCCGGTAGACGCCTGCGCCCAACCGCGCCAGGCCATGCAGGCGCTGGACAGCGAGGCCAGCGATGGCGTTGGGCTGGTCTGCGGCTTCTTCCATTTTCAGTCGGGCCTGACTTCGTTGATTGTCGAGGGCCTGGCTGACTGGATCTTGCTGCGCGCCGAAGACCCCGCTGGCAGCGCAGCGCGGGCGCTGTTCGGGCTGATTCTGGAAGAATGCCGGCGTGCCGCAGGCCCGTCGCAGGTATTGCTTGAGCGGCTGACGCACCTGTTGTTCCTGTACGTGCTGCGCCAACAGGTAAATGCCGAGCAGTCACTGGGCGGGCTGATCGCCCTCGCCCGCCAGCCGGCATTTGCCGGGCTGCTGGAACAGTTGGTCGCGCAACCGGGGCAAGCCTGGACGCTGGAGAGCATGGCCGCCTGCACCGGTTTGTCGCGGTCGGCGTTTTTCAAGCGGTTCAGCGAACTGGCCGGGCAGTCGCCGGGGCAAGTACTGTTGGCGCTGCGCATGCGCCATGCCAGCCAGTTGCTGCGGGCAGGAAATACTGTTGAACAAGTGGGTGCGCAGGTGGGGTATCAGTCGGTGGCAGCGTTTACCCGCGCGTTTGCCAAAGCGGTGGGGGTGCAGCCGGGGGCGTACCGGCGCCAGCATGAAGGGCGCTGAAAGCGTTACTGCTGTAGCGGCCCATTCAGACTTGGCTGACCGGTATGTCCCCGCCTCCTTTACCTTCCCGCCGCTCACCCATCCAGCTATTGACCTGTTGACCGAACTCGGCCGGGGCCTTGCGCCCGAACCGTCGCGCCAAGTCCAGTATGGTCTGTTGCGCCAAGGCCTCTTCCATACGCTTCTGTGCCCCCAGCATCACCGCATGAATCGCACAGGTGCCTTCAGTCGCCCACCCCGGTGCAGCACCGTCGAACAGCGTGCAGCGTTCGCGGATTTCGCGACAGTCGAAGATCTTCTTCGGCCCATCGATGGCATTGACGATGTCCAGCACGGTGATTTCGTCCGAAGGCCGGGCCAGGCGGAAGCCGCCGCGCACACCTTCGGTGGCAACCACCAGCTTGGCGCGTGCCAGCTTGGTGAAGACCTTGGCCAGGTACTCCTGGGGCACACCTTGCAACTCCGCCAGATCGCGCACGCTGGACTCGCGCGAATCACCACGCTCGTCCACCAGGAACAACAGGCAATGGATGCCGTATTCGACGCCAGCACTGTAAAGCGACATTTCAATCTCCGACCAACTTTGTCGCAAATAATACGCGGGTAACGCCAGCACCGCAAAGCGGTCCTCTGCCTTGAAGTGCTGGAGCGCCAACCGCATCGCGCTGCAAAAGGCTGGCGTCTACCCGCGCAAAGCCTTCACTTCGCCTTTCTTGCCGTCCGTCTCGCGCAGGTATTCCTGCAGCGAGTCATCCATCGCCTGCATCCAGCGGGTATGGTGGGGCACTGCTTTGGTGCCGGTGAGCACCGAGCGGTACGATTTGTCCCGGTAGCCCATGATGTCGTGCTTCTTGTCCTGCTTCCATTGCAGGAAGATGCGGTTGACCGCATCGATATCGAAGCGTGGGTAATCGGTCTGCTCGATCAGGTGCTTGATGTATCGGCCCTGGAACTCGTACATCGAAGCTGTGGTTTCCAGCCCCTCTTCGTCCTCGCGCCAGCGCTGGCTGTCGGCTTGCATGCCGGCCCTGGACGGTAGCTTGATGCGGCCCATCATGTAGTCACGGGCAAACCATGCCTGTGCGTCGAACAGGTTGAAGCTGTACCAGAGGTCTTGCATGCCCAGGTACAGCAACTGCGGGTTCTGCTCCCATACCACGCCCTGATACAGGCCCGCAGGCCACAGGCGGTTGTTGGTCTTGAGGGTCAGCTCATCCGGCAGGAACGGGAAGTGATGCTGGTAGCCCGTGCACAGGATGATCGCATCCACGCGCTTGCTCGAGCCATCGGCGAAAAACGCCAGGTCGTTTTCGACCCGTACCAGTTGCGGGCGCTCTTCCCACCCCTTGGGCCATTTGTAGCCCATCGGCTGGGTACGGTAGGCCGTGGTGATCGAACGCGCGCCGTACTTGTAGCACTGCGAACCGATGTCTTCGGCGGAGTAGCTGCTGCCGACAATGAGCAGATCCTGCCCCTTGAATTCCACCGCTTCGCGAAAATCGTGGGCGTGCAGGATACGCCCGGTGAAACGCTCGAAGCCTTCGAACTCCGGCACGTGCGGCGTGGAGAAGTGCCCACTGGCCACCACCACGAAATCGAACACCTGCTCGATACCGACCCCTGCGCTGTAGTCATGGGCGCTTACGGTGAACTCGCGCGTGCGCTCATTGAAACTGACGTTCTTCACCACTGTATTGAAGCGAATGTAATCGCGCACCCCGGCCTTCTTCACGCGGCCCTGAATGTAGTCCCACAGCACCTCACGCGGTGGGTACGAGGAAATCGGCCGCCCGAAGTGTTCATCGAAGCTGTAGTCGGCGAACTCCAGGCACTCCTTGGGGCCGTTGGACCACAAGTAGCGGTACATGCTGCCGTGCACCGGCTCGCCATGCTGGTCGAGACCGGTGCGCCAGGTGTAGTTCCACATACCGCCCCAGTCGGCTTGTTTCTCGAAGCAGACGATTTCCGGCATGGGTGCGCCCTGGGCATGGGCAGACTGGAACGCACGCAGTTGTGCAAGGCCGGACGGGCCGGCACCGATGATTGCTACACGAAGAGTCATAGTGATTCCTGAACAGTTGAACGCTGAAAAAAATGCAAAGGCTCCCCAACCCCGAACGGCAAAAAGCCGGGGGTAACGGAGTTCAGGCGTTACGGTGCAGGCGGAGGGACGGGGCGTTTGCGCATCTGGTGGAGCAGGATGTTGGCGGGAGGAATCGACAACACGTGAAACAGGCTTGAAAGCGGGGAAAGGATCATGGGGGTGGGCCCGTATCCATCAGCGCAGGGCGCAAAATGGGGGCCTGAGGGGCGCAAGATACGTGTGTTCTCGTACATGGGGGCTGCAATGGCCTCTTTTCTTTGTGGTTTCCTTTTTATCTATAACGGATGGGGCTGGGTATATCAAGGTTTGTGGCCCTGCTGTGCCACACCCGCAATCACCCCTGCCGAGCATTCGGCAGGGGCGACTGCGGTTTGGAAACGCTTGCACAAACAAACTACGACCACTATAGTCGGAGTTATTGATGCAACACGACTCACGGGGCGAATCCCCCTTTTCCAGCGGAGCACAGCATGAAATCGAACATCCTCATCATCGGTGCCGGCTTTGCCGGTGTCTGGAGCGCCCTGAGCGCAGCACGCCTGCTCGACCAGGCGCAACGCGACGACCTGAGCATCAGCGTGCTGGCCCCGCAAGCGGAACTGCGCATTCGCCCGCGCTTTTACGAGGCCAACGCGCACACCTTGAAAGCCCCCGTGGGTGAACTGTTCGAGGCCGTTGGCGTGCGCTTCATTACCGGTAACGCCGAAGCCATCGACGCCGATGCACGCAACGTCAGCTACACCGACAGCCACGGCCAGCGCCAGCAGATCAGCTACGACCGCCTAATCCTTGCCGCTGGCAGCCAGGTTGCACGCCCAGCAGTCCCAGGCCTTGCCGAACATACCTTCGACGTCGACCAGATGGAGTCGGCCGTGCGCCTGGAGCAACACCTAGCGGGCCTGGCCGCCCTGCCCGCTTCGCCTGCACGCAATACCGTGGTGGTCTGCGGTGGTGGCTTCACCGGTATCGAAACGGCCACCGAAATGCCTGCGCGGCTGCGCGCCATCCTCGGTAACGATGTACGGGTGCTGCTGGTAGACCGTGGTGCCAGTGTCGGCGCGGCGCTGGGCGCGGGCATCAAGCCATCGATCGTTGCGGCCTCGCAGTTGGCCGGCGTCGAATGGCTGACCGGCACCTCGGTGGTGGCCGTGGATGCAGGCGGGGTCACCCTCGACAACGGCGACTACATCGCCAGCAACACCGTGATCTGGACCGTCGGCGTCAAGGCCAGCCCGCTGACCGCACAGGTTGCCGGCGAGCGCGACAACTTCGGCCGGCTCAAGGTCGACGATCACCTCAAGGTGATTGGCCAGCAGCACATCTATGCCACCGGGGATACCGCCTGGGCTGCCGTGGATGAAATCGGTAACCACGCGCTGATGACCTGCCAGCACGCCATCCCCATGGGCCGCCACAGTGGCAACAACGCCATGGCCGACCTGCTTGGGGTGACGCCCGTGGTGTACCGCCAGCCCAAGTACGTTACCTGCCTGGACCTGGGTGAATGGGGCGCGGCATACAGCGAAGGCTGGGAGCGCGAATTGAAACTGCAGGGCCAAGAAGGCAAGGACCTCAAGCGCCAGATCAACTCGGTGTGGATCTACCCGCCGGCAGCTGACCGCGCCCTGGCCCTGGCCGCCGCCGACCCGATGATCGCGATCGTTTGACGGCAAAAACCTGAAAAAACCGTCAAAAACCGACGGTTTTGTCAATTATTTCGTTACATTGAATGACTGTTCAACAATGATGGCCATATGGCATCATTCAAATCAAAAAGCATGCAAGAGGGTGAGGCACACAACACAATCCGCAGCGCATCAAGAGCCTGGCGCCTTACCGGTGTTCCGGCTTTTCCGTCCAAGCTCCTGAGGCCTGCACGCCACCGTCAAGGAGCATTCCATGCAGTTACGGAATATGAAGATCGGCATTCGCGCTGCCAGCGTATTCGCCCTGTTGGGCATCCTGGTCCTGTTCATGGGCCTTATCGCACTCTACGAAACCCGCCAGATGGACACGGCTACCGACGAGATCCGGGTCACCTGGATGCCCGCCGTGGTGGCGTTGGGTGACATCAGCAGCAACCTCGGGCGCGCTCGCGCCGTCACCCTGCGCGCCGCGCTGGACGACAACCCCGACGAACGCACACGCAACCTGCAGCTGCTCGATGGCATCAATGCCGAGCTCAAGGATGGGTTGAAAGCCTACGCCGATACCATCATCGCGGCCGACGACCGTGCCCTGTTCAACACGTTCAACGACGCCTACCAGCAGTATTTCGTCCTGCAAGTGAAGGTGCTGCAGGACATTGCTGCTGGCCGCATGAGCGAGGCCAAGCAGCAGATCGGCGGCCCACTCACGCAGCGCGCCGACGGCATGATGAAGGCCTTGACCGCGTTGATCGCCTACAACAGCAAGGGTGCCGAAGATGCCTCGCAGCGCAGCAGCGATGTGGCCGACGAGGCATTCACTGCCATCATCGTCTCGTTGCTGGTGATCATGCTTGCGCTCGCCGCCATTGCCACCGTGCTTACCCGCAGTATCGTTGTGCCGCTGGCCGATGCCGTGGCTGTCGCCGAGCGTGTGGCCACCGGCGACCTCACCCGGGAAATTCGCGTGATCGGCCAGGACGAGCCAGCCTTGCTGCTGCGCGCCTTGGGCCGTATGCAAGACAGCCTTCGCGACACCTTGCGCAAGATCGCGGCTTCGTCCGACCAACTGGCCTCGGCCTCGGAAGAGCTGCACACGGTCACTGAGGACACCAGCCGTGGCCTGCACCAGCAGAGCGCAGAAATCGACCAGGCGGCGACGGCCGTCAACCAGATGACTGCAGCGGTCGAGGAAGTGGCGAACAATGCGGTCAGCACCGCCGACGCCTCGAAAGGCGCCGACCAGACTACCCGCGACGGCCGCGACCGGGTCAACCAGGCACTGGCGTCCATCCAGCACCTGGTGGCTGACGTGACCGGTACCTCGGCCGAGATCGAACAGCTGGCCACCAATGCCAACGAAATCAGCCGCGTGCTGGATGTGATTGGTGCGATTGCCGGGCAGACCAACTTGCTGGCGTTGAACGCCGCCATCGAAGCGGCTCGCGCTGGCGAGGCAGGCCGTGGCTTTGCCGTGGTGGCCGACGAGGTCCGCGCCCTCGCCCACCGCACCCAGCAGTCGACGGCAGAGATCGAGCAGATGATTGCCGGTATCCAGAACGGTACCGAACGCGCGGTGACGGCGATGCACAGCAGCCAGGGGCGTGCCACCGGCACGTTGGAGGTGGCGCAAGGCGCCGGGCAGGCGTTGGAAGTGATTGCCGAGGCGATTGCGTCGATCAATCAGCGCAACCTGGTGATTGCCAGTGCTTCGGAGGAGCAGGCACAGGTGGCGCGGGAGGTGGACCGTAACCTGGTGAACATTCGCGACCTGGCGATGCAGACGTCGGCAGGGGCGAACCAGACCAGTGCGGCGGCACAGGATTTGTCGCGGTTGGCGGTGGATCTGAACGGCATGGTGGCGCAGTTCAAGGTCTGATCTGAAACTGCCGGGGCCGCGTTGCGGCCCCGGCTACAGCAACGACGCTCTATCAGTCATTGACACTCACAACCCGCCCCGCCTTCTCGCCAGCCTTGCCCCGAGTCGCCAGGCAGTAATACAGCGGCACCGTGACAATCAGCCCGAACAGCCAGGACAAGTCCGCCCCTTCGACGATGTTGGAATACGGCCCCACATACAACGACGTATTGGCAAACGGCAACTGCACCAGGATGCCGCAAGCATAGGCAATGATCGCGTGGTGGTTGAAGCGGCCATAGATGCCACCGTCTGCACTGAAGATCGAGGCGATGTCGTACTGCCCCTTCTTGATCAGGTAGAAGTCGATCAGGTTGATCGAAGCCCACGGCACCAGCACCAGCAGCAGCGCCAGGATCAGGCCGATGAAGTGGCCGATGAAGTCCGCAGAAGCGTTCAGAGCAACCATCGCGCAGCCAACCAGAATCACCGACGCCAGGATCACCCGCACTTTGATGCTCGGCGTCCACTCGGCCATGAAGGTCTGGATCGCCGTGACGATCGACAGCACCGCGCCATACAGGTTAAGGGCGTTGTGGCTGATGATGTTGAGCAGGAACAGCACCATCAGGACCGGGCCCAGCCAGCCAGTGGCCTGCTTCACCGCGTCCATCGCATCGGTTCCTTCCGGTACGCACAGCACCGCCACCGCACCAAAGCTGAAGCACAGGATGGTGCCCAGGGTGGCGCCGAAATAGGTAGCCCAGAACGGCCTGGCAATACCCACTTCACGCGGCAGGTAGCGCGAGTAGTCGGAGGTGTAAGGCGAGAAACTGATCTGCCAGATGGTGCCCAGCGACACGGTGGCGATGAAACCGGACAGGTTGAACGCGCCGCGGCTGAAGAAGTCGGCCGGCAGGTCCTGGATGAACATCATGATGAAACCGGCCAGCAAGGCCGAACCCATCACCCAGGTACCGATACGGTTGAGGATGTGGATGAAGCGGTAACCGATCACACCAATGGCGGTGGCGCTCAGGGCGCCGATCACAATGGCGCCGGGCATCGGCACGCTCGGGGCGATACCGTGGATGGTCTTGCCTGCCAGGACAATGTTGGAAATAAAGAAGCCGACATAGATCAGCGCGGTGAAGAACACGATCAGCAGCGCGCCGTATCGGCCAAACTGGCCACGGCTCTGCACCATCTGTGGAATGCCAAGCTGCGGTCCCTGCGCAGAGGCCAGGGCGATGACCACGCCCCCAACCAGATGGCCCAGCACGATGGCGATCAGCCCCCACAGCAGGTTCAGGTGGAACACCTGGACCACCATGGCGCCGGTGACGATGGGCAGTGGCGCAATGTTGGTGCTGAACCAGAGGGTGAACAGGTCGCGCGCCTTCCCGTGGCGCTCGGCAGGTGGAACGTAATCGACCGTGTGATTCTCGACAAACTGGTGTTGCGATGACGGTTGGGACATGGTTTTCAGCTCGAAAGGTCGTTTTTATCTTTGTAAGGAAACCGCATCTAGGCGGCCTCTCAGCTGCGGACCATATTATGGTATTCCAAACTTTTGACAACACTGATCCGCAGTAAAAAACGCCCGCTGATCCGCTTGCAAAAGCCCTGCGACAAACCACCTCACCGCTCAAGACCACGATATACGTGGCCTTGAGCCGTTCATCGTGAAAAACCAGGGCTGAAAATTCCGCTTGCAAAATAGGTATTACGGTATACCATCAGACACATCAACGATAAAAACCGCGGACCACCGCAGCCTTTTAGAGGTACTTCCGATGATCGACGCAACCGTCTACAAGAACGTCCTGGGCTCCTTCCCATCCGGCGTTACCGTCATCACCACCCTGGACGACGACGGCTCGGTCGTCGGCCTGACCGCCAGCGCCTTCTCTTCCCTGTCGATGGACCCGCCGCTGGTGCTGTTCTGCCCCAACTACACCTCCGACTCCTACCCGGTACTGATCAAGCAGAAGCGCTTCGCCATTCACCTGCTGTCCGGTGAACAGCAAGCCGAAGCCTATGCGTTCGCCAAGAAGGGCAAGGACAAGGCCAGCGGCATCGAGTGGACCCTGAGCGAACTGGGCAACCCGGTCCTGGCGGGCGCCACCGCAGTCATCGAATGTGAACTGTGGCGTGAGTATGAAGGTGGCGACCACGCCATCATGGTCGGCAAGGTGCACAACCTGATTGTCCCTGCGCAAGCGCCACGGCCGATGGTGTACTGCCGCGGCAAGATGGCCAGCCTGCCGGCCTTTGCCTGAAGCCTATTCTGAATCGACACCCCTGGCGCCTCCCCTGCCCGGCGCCAGACCCTTTCAAGCGTTGAGGAAAGCCCCATGAAATTTTCGTTGTTCGTGCACATGGAACGTTGGGATGAACAGGTCAGCCACCGCCAGCTGTTCGAAGACCTGACCGAACTGACCCTGATGGCCGAAAACGGCGGTTTCAGCACCGTGTGGATCGGCGAACACCACGCCATGGAGTACACCATTTCGCCAAGCCCGATGCCGCTGCTGGCCTACCTGGCCGCACGTACCGACAAGATCCGCCTGGGCGCCGGCACCATTATCGCGCCGTTCTGGAACCCGATCCGCGTTGCCGGTGAATGCGCCCTGCTGGACGTGATCAGCAACGGCCGCATGGAAGTGGGCCTGGCCCGTGGCGCCTACCAGTTCGAGTTCGACCGCATGGCCAATGGCATGCCGGCCACCGACGGCGGCAAGGCGCTGCGTGAGATGGTGCCTGTGGTACGCAAGCTGTGGGAAGGCGACTACGCCCATGACGGCGAAGTCTACAAGTTCCCCACCTCCACCAGCGTGCCGAAACCATTCAACGCGACGCCGCCAATGTGGATTGCCGCCCGCGACCCCGACTCGCATAACTTCGCCGTGGCAAACGGCTGCAACGTCATGGTCACCCCACTGATGAAGGGTGACGAAGAAGTCCTGGACCTGAAGAACAAGTTCCAGGCCGCCCTGGACAACAACCCGAACGTACCGCGCCCACAACTGATGGTGCTGCGCCACACCCACGTGCACAGCCCAGCCGAACCGGAAGGCTGGAAGGTCGGTGCCCAGGCCATCTCGCGCTTCTACCGGACCTTCGACGCCTGGTTCGGCAACAAGACCACCCCGGTCAACGGCTTCCTCGAGCCAAGCCCGGAATCGAAGTTTGCCGAAGTGCCGGAGTTTCAGCTGGAGAACATCCGCAAGAACACCATGATCGGCACCCCGGAAGAAATCATCGCGCGCATCAAGTACTACCAGGAGCTCGGCGTCGACGAGTTCAGCTTCTGGTGCGACAACAGCCTGCCCCACGCCGAGAAGAAAAAGTCGCTGGAGCTGTTCATCAAGGAAGTGGTGCCCGCCTTCGCCTGAATTCCCATTGCCTGAATCATTGCGGGACGCGCCCGCTCCCGTGGGCCCCTTCGGCCTGCGTGAGCGGGCTTTTTTTTGAAACCTGCACTGGCCTCTTCGCGGGTAAACCCGCTCCCACAAGGGACCGCGTATTCCTGTGGGAGCGGGTTTACCCGCGAAGAGGCCAGTGCAGACACCACAAAAATCAAGGCATCAGGCCACCTTTCGTCCCCCGGCAAGAGAAATTTCCTGACACCTCTTGCACAACAAATATTATGGTATACCATCAGACAACAAGAGCTGATAACCCTCACCAGGAGCCACCCATGAGTTTCGAAATCCGCAAGATCGTCACCTACTCCGAAGAGACCCGCATTGAAGGCGGCAAGGCCACCGACAAACCGGTGACCATGGTCGGCCTGGCCGTCGTGATCAAGAACCCATGGGCCGGTCGCGGTTTCGTTGAAGATCTGAAGCCGGAAATTCGCGCCAACTGCTCGGAACTGGGTGCCCTGATGGTCGAGCGCCTGACCGCCGCCATCGGCGGTGCCGACAAGATCGAAGCCTACGGTAAGGCTGCTGTGGTCGGCGCCGACGGCGAAATCGAGCACGCCTCGGCCGTGATCCACACCCTGCGCTTCGGCAACCACTACCGCGAAGCGGTACAGGCCAAGAGCTACCTGAGCTTCACCAACAAGCGCGGCGGCCCAGGCACCTCGATCCAGATCCCGATGATGCAGAAGGACGACGAAGGCCTGCGCTCGCACTACATCACCCTGGAGATGCAGATCGAAGACGCCCCGCGCGCCGACGAAATCGTCGTGGTCCTGGGCGCAGCCGATGGTGGCCGCCTGCATCCGCGCATCGGCAACCGCTACATCGACCTGGAAGAACTGGCTGCCGAAAAAGCCAACGCTCAATAACAACAACCAAGACGGGCCGGGGCGTGGCGTGCTTACCCGCCGCGCCCGACCTTCAAGGAGCGCCCTCCATGATTCAGCCTGTCGCTGAACGCACACCTGCCGGCACCAGCTACCTGGCTGTCGGCCAGGGCCAACCCGTGGTTCTGATCCACGGCGTGGGCCTGAACAAGGAAATGTGGGGCGGTCAGTTCGTTGGCTTGGCCAACGACTACCGCGTCATCGCCTACGACATGCTCGGCCACGGTCAAAGCCGCGTACCGGCCGCCGACACACCGCTGGAAGGCTATGCCGACCAGCTCGCCGAACTGCTTGACCACCTGCAAATTGCCCAGGCCACCGTGATCGGCTTCTCCATGGGCGGCCTGGTTGCCCGAGCATTTGCCCTTAACCACCCGCAGCGCCTGACTGCCCTGGTGGTGCTCAACAGCGTGTTCAACCGCACCCCGGAGCAAAGCGCTGGCGTGATTGCCCGCGCGGCCCAGGCGGCGGAGCTGGGCCCCGATGCCAACGTCGATGCAGCCCTGGACCGCTGGTTCAGCCGTGAATACAAGGCAGCCAACCCGGCGCAGGTCGCCGCCATTCGCCAGGTACTGGCGAGCAACGACCCGCAGGGCTACCACACCACTTATTCGCTGTTCGCCACCCAGGACATGTATCGCGCCAATGACCTGGGCAGCATCCAGGTGCCGACGCTGATCGCCACCGGCGAACTCGACGCTGGCTCCACCCCGGCCATGACCCGCCAGCTCGCCGCCAGCATTCCAGGCGCACACAGTGTGGTCCTCGCCGAGCAACGGCATATGATGCCGGTGGAAGCACCCCGTGAAGTCAACAAGATGCTGCTGGACTTCCTTGCGCAAGCCCGCACCCTCACCGAATCCGCCAAGGGGATTGTTGCATGACCCTCGTTCGTTTCCAGATGTGCATCGACGGCCAATGGCGCGATGCCCAGAGCGGCAAGACCTTCGACAGCCTCAACCCGGCCACCGCCCAGGCCTGGGCGCAACTGCCCGACGCCGACGAAGCCGATGTGGAGCTGGCCGTACAGGCCGCCCAGCGTGCCTTCGACAGCAAAGAGTGGCGCAGCATCACCGCCACCGCACGCGGCAAGCTGCTGCGTCGCCTGGGCGACCTGATTGCCGAGAACAAGGAACACCTGGCCCAGCTGGAAAGCCGTGACAACGGCAAGCTGATCCGCGAAACCCGCGGCCAGGTTGGCTACCTGCCAGAGTTCTTCCACTACACCGCAGGCCTGGCCGACAAACTCGAAGGCGGCACCTTGCCGCTGGACAAGCCCGACCTGTTCGCCTACACCGTGCACGAGCCTATCGGCGTGGTGGCCGGGATCATCCCCTGGAACAGCCCGCTGTACCTCACCGCGATCAAGCTGGCCCCAGCCCTGGCCGCCGGCAACACCATCGTGCTCAAACCGTCCGAGCACGCCTCGGCGACCATCCTTGAGCTGGCCCGCCTGGCCCTCGAAGCCGGCTTCCCGGCCGGCGTGGTCAACGTGGTCACCGGTTACGGCCCAAGCACCGGCGCAGCGCTCACCCGCCACCCGCTGGTGCGCAAGATCGCCTTCACCGGCGGCGCTGCCACCGCCCGCCACGTGGTGCGCAGCAGTGCCGAGAACTTCGCCAAGCTGTCGCTGGAGCTGGGCGGCAAGTCGCCGAACATCATCTTCGCCGACGCCGACCTGGACAGTGCCATCAACGGTGCCGTGGCCGGCATCTATGCAGCCTCCGGGCAAAGCTGCGTGGCCGGTTCGCGCCTGCTGGTGCAGGACGAGATCTTCGACGAATTCGTCGAGCGCCTGATTGCCCGCGCCAAGCGTATCCGCATCGGCAACCCGCAGGACGACGCCAGCGAAATGGGCCCAATGGCCACCGCACAGCAACTGGCCGTAGTCGAAGGCCTGGTGGCTGCGGCCAAGGCCGAGGGCGCCAAGCTGCACCTGGGCGGCAAGCGTGCCGAGGTTGAAGGTGACGGCTGGTTCTACGAACCGACCCTGTTCGAGTGCGACAGCAACTCGATGACCATCATGCAGGAGGAAGTCTTCGGCCCGGTCGCCGCGGTGATCCGCTTCAAGACCGAGGAAGAAGCCCTGGCCATCGCCAACGACTCCCAGTTCGGCCTGGCTGCCGGCATCTGGACCCGCGACCTGGGCCGTGCCCACCGCCTGGCCCGTGACGTGCGCTCGGGGATCATCTGGGTCAACACCTACCGCGCCGTGTCGGCCATGGCGCCGATCGGTGGCTTCAAAAACAGCGGCTACGGCCGCGAGAGCGGCATCGATTCGGTGCTGGCCTATACCGAGCTGAAGACCGTGTGGATCAACCTGTCCACCGCACCGATGCCCGACCCGTTTGTGATGCGTTAGGAGGTAGCACGAGATGATCGAACCCGGCATCTACAAAGACGTGATGGGCTCCTTCCCGTCCGGCGTCACGGTAGTCACCACCCTGGACGCCGACGGCGCCATCGTCGGCATCACCGCCAGCGCCTTCAGCGCGCTGTCGATCGACCCGGCACTGGTGCTGTTCTGCCCTAACTATGCCTCCGACACCTACCCGGTTTTGCGTGACAGCAAGCAGTTCGCGATACACCTGCTGTCCGCCGAGCAAACCGCCGAAGCCTATGCTTTCGCCGGCAAGGGCAAGGACAAGGCCAAGGGTGTCGAGTGGCACCTGAGCGAGCTTGGCAACCCGCTGCTGGCCAAGGCCACGGCGATCATCGAGTGCGAACTGTGGCGCGAGTATGACGGCGGTGACCACGCGATCATCGTCGGGGCGGTGAAGAACCTGGTGCTGCCCGAGCAGCCGGTAACGCCGATGGTTTACCACAAAGGCAAACTCGGCGCCCTGCCGCCCTTGGGTTGACGTACGCCAACACCGATCCCCTGTTTTAGGGGCCGCGCTATCGTCTCACCCTCGGTTGCGGCCCCTGTTTTATTCCGGAGTACTGCACATGAGCAATGAAACGTACGAAAAAGGCCTGAAGATCCGCACCCAGGTGCTGGGCGAGGACTACGTCAACCGCTCGATCCAGAACGCCGACGCGTTCACCCAGCCGTTGCAGGAGCTGGTCACCGAATACTGCTGGGGCCACGTCTGGGGCCGCGAAGGCCTCTCGCTCAAAGAGCGCAGCATGATAAACTTGGCCATGATTTCCGCGCTCAACCGGCCCCACGAGCTCAAGCTGCACATTCGCGGCGCATTGCGCAATGGCCTGAGCCGTGAACAGATTCGCGAGATCCTGCTCCAGGTCGGCATTTATTGCGGCGTACCCGCGGCGGTGGACAGTTTCCGCCTGGCCCGTGAAGCGTTTGCCGAAGCCGATGCGGAGTCAACCCGTTAACAACGGGCTGTTCGAACCACTGCATGGAAAGCCTCGGTTCGGGGCGTTCCGCGATGTTGGCGCAACAGCCTCATAAAGAGCGCACCTGATGAAACGCCAGCCACTCGACGACAGCTTCAAGGTCAACCGCAACCCCGTTACCCTGCGCGAAATCGTGCTCGACAAGCTGCGCGCCGCGATCATGAACTTTCACCTGCTGCCAGGCGACCGCCTGGTCGAGCGCGACCTCTGCGACCGCTTGGGCGTCAGCCGTACTTCGGTGCGTGAAGCCCTGCGCCACCTGGAGTCCGAAGGCCTGGTGGAATTCGCCGACGCCAAAGGCCCGCGCGTGGCCATCATTACCCTGGAAGACGCCCGCGACATCTACGAGCTGCGCTGTGTGCTCGAAGGCCTGATCGTGCAGCTGTTCACCCTCAACGCCAAGGCCAAGGACATCCGTGCTCTGGAGCGCGCGCTGGAGGTCAACCGCGAAGCACTGGAAGAAGGCGAGCTGCAACAGGTGCTGGATTCGGTACAAGGCTTTTACGATGTGCTGCTGGAAGGCTCCGGCAACCAGGTGGCGGCGCAGCAGCTGCGCCAGTTGCAGGCCCGCATCAGCTACCTGCGCGCCACCTCGGTGTCGCAGGAAAACCGCCGTGGTGCCAGCAACCGCGAAATGGAAAAGATCGTCGAGGCGATCAAGGGGGGCGACCCACTGGTGGCCCACCAGGCCTCGGTCGACCACGTCCGCGCCGCCGCCAAGGTGGCCCTGGACTACCTGCGCCAGAAGCAGGATGACAACGCCAAGGTGCGCGACATTGTCGAGCCCCTGGCCCTGAAGGAACCCCGCATAGGCCGCTGATCATGCCCAACGCCCCGCGCTACTGCCCGCACTGCACCACGGAACTGGCCCGGGGCGTTCCCACAGGCGACACCCATGAACGCCTGCACTGCACCGGCTGCGGCTACATCCATTACATCAACCCGAAGATCATCGCCGGCTGCATCATCGAGCGCGATGGCAAGTACCTGCTGTGTCAACGCGCCATCCCGCCGCGGCCGGGCACCTGGACTTTACCCGCCGGGTTCATGGAGGCTGGGGAAACCACCGAGCAGGCGGCATTGCGCGAAGTGTGGGAAGAAACCGGCGTTCGTGCGGACATCGTCTCACCCTATTCGATCTTCAGCGTGCCGAAAATCAGCGAGGTGTACATCATCTTCCGCGCCAGCGTCACCGAAGAGACCGGGCAGTACGGGCCGGAGACCCTGGCTTACAAGTTCTTCGAACCGGATGAAATCCCCTGGGATCAAATCTACTACCCGGCGATCCGGCAGATTCTCGAGCGCTATATCCTTGAACGCCAAGCCGGGGTGTATGGCATATACATGGGCAATGACGACACCGGCAAGGTGCACTTCATTCGCTGAAACCGGCGAACCACCTAGTAAAACTGCCAGGTTCCAGTTCCGCAACGGGTTGCTAGCGTATGCACTCCACTCGGAGTGTGCCCATGAAGATCTGGAATCGTCTCCTGTGCCTGCTGCTAACGACAACGCTAGCTGCCTGTTCGACCATCAACCCGCCAGTGCAGGCTACCAGGGCGGCGTGGATCCCCGAACAGTGGCAGGTGCGCATCAATCCACAGAGCATTGATACGGACACCCAGCGCCTGAGCCTTGTAATTCCCGGCGAGGGGCGTCTCCTGGCAGACCGGATAGCAGTCCATACGCTGCCAGACGGCACGATTGCCTGGCATGGCACTCTCATCGCTGAGAGTGCCGCCCCTGCAGCAAACGGTTCGCTCAAGGCCGCCCTGAACAGCATCATTCTGATCCGCTCCAGCAACCGAGTTAGCGGAATCATCCGCCGCGATGGCCAGGCTTACAGCCTCCTTCCCAGTGGGGATGCAACGGTACTGAGCAAGATCGACGCAGCGAAGCTGCCTCCCGACCACGATCCGTCAATACCAAGTGGGGCAATGCTCGGCCCCCGCCAACATGTCGCAATAGCGCCTTACCAGCCGGGCCATGCCACTATTCGGGTACTGGTTGTCGCTTCGCGTCAGGCTGACGAAGCCAGCGAAGACTTGAGAGCAATGGCTCATCTGGCCATCGAGGAGTCGAACCAGACCTTCGACGAAAGCGGAATCGATCTTTCGCTGGAACTTGCAGACGTGTTCCCACTGGACTACGAGCAGTCATTCAGTCCGAACTGGGATTTGGACAGGCTCATGAAGATCGATGACGGTTACATGGACGAAGTCCATGAAATGAGAGACACCTTGAAGGCCGACGTGGTGGTTTTGCTACGTGACAACGCCAACACGAGCTGTGGATTTGCCGGTGAGATCGGCGCCAGCGCCGAGACTGCATTCACCGTAGTAAACGTGCGCTGCATCGGGGTCGGGAGATTCACCTTTGCCCATGAAATCGGCCACCTTTTAGGGGGGGCACATGATAACGCAAGCGGTCCGTTTGCCTATGGCCATGGCTACGCTCATGAGCCAGCGGACGGACCAAAATTGTATACCGTCATGACCGCCTTCAGACTGGATACGGTCCGGCTACCTTACTGGTCAGACCCGCAGCGCGAGGTGGACGGTATCCGGTTGGGGGACAAGGACACCGCCGATAACCACCGTTTACTCGAAGAGCGCAAAGGGATCGTGGCGGGTTTTCGCTAACAGCTCACCACTCGCCTGGCTGACCGCTACAAAACACTCGCAAATCACGCCATCTCAGTGCATCTTTTAGCTTCTCAAGCTAAAGGATCGGCATCAGGCCATGGCGAAATGGTTAGACGGCGGCGGCTTGATGGCCGAACGCATCCGCAACCACGACTGGACACGTACCAGCCTCGGCCCGCTCGAGGCCTGGCCGGATGCACTCAAGACCACCGTGGCGCTGTGCCTGGCCTCGCGCTTCCCACAGGCCGTGTTGTGGGGCCCCGACCTGCTTACCCTGCACAACGACGCCTTCTTGCCAATCCTCGGGCAGAAACCCTTGGCCCTGGGCGTCCCCTTCCGCGAGGTCTGGCAAGAAGCTTGGGCCGACATCAGCAGCATGGCCGACCGTGCATTGGCCGGTGAAGCGGTGTACATCGAAGACTTCCCGTTGGCGATCGTGCGTAACGGCTGCCCCGAGCGAGCCTATTTCACCTTCTGCTACAGCCCGATACGCGGCCATGACGGCAAGGTGCTGGGCATGCTCGACACGGTCACCGAAACCACCGCCAGCGTGGTCACCAACCAGCGCCTGAATTTTCTCGACAACCTTGGGCGCGCCGTGACCGAGGCCAACGACCCGGACCAGATCATGGCCATCACCACCCGCATGCTGGTCGAGCACCTTGGCCTGTCCAGCTGCGCCTATGCGGTGATGGAGCCGGACCAGGATGGCTTCACTATCTGCGGCGACGCGGTGGCACCCGGTTCACCACGCCTGGTGGGCCAGTACCACCTGCATGACTTCGGCCACATGGCGGTCAGCCGGCTGCGCAGCGGCCTGGCGTTGGTGATCAACGACAACCTCCGCGAGCTGGCGGCTGACGAGGCGGCAACCTTTCAGGCCATCGGCATTACGGCCACTATCTGCATACCGCTGATCAAGGGTGGCAGGTTGACGGCGCTGATGGCCATTCATGACCGCGTGCCAAGGGTATGGACCGACTACGAGCAAGCGCTGATCGGCGAAGTGACCGAACGTTGCTGGGCGCATATCCAGCGGGTGCAGGCCAATGCCGAAGTGCGCGAGGCCATGGCAGCGCTGGAGGCGCTCAACGCCACCCTGGAGCACCGCGTCGAAGAACGTACTACCCAGTTGCTGCACACCGAAGCCGTACTGCGCCAGGCACAAAAGCTGGAAGCCATCGGCCAGCTGACAGGTGGTGTCGCCCACGACTTCAACAACCTGCTGACCATCATCCGGTCCTCGCTGCACTTTCTGCAGCGCCCCGACCTGGACGAGAAACGCCGCGAACGCTACATCAAGACCATGTCCGACACCGTGGACCGCGGCGCCAAGCTGACCGGCCAACTGCTTGCCTTTGCCCGCCGCCAGGCCCTCAGCCCGCAAGTGTTCGAGGCCGGCCCTCGGTTGGAAGCCATGGCCGAAATGCTCGACACCGCCACCGGCGCACGCATCCAGGTCGCACTGAAGCTGCCGCAGGCGCCCTGCCATATCCGCGCCGACCTCAGCCAGCTGGAAACGGCGGTGATCAACCTGATGCTCAACGGACGCGACGCCATGGCCGGCGAAGGTACGTTGCTGCTGCGTCTGCAGGCCGACCAGAGCCTGCCTGCCCTGCGCGGCCAGGCGCCGCAGCCTGGCCCGTTTGCGGCCATCTCGGTGAGCGACAGTGGTGTCGGTATTGCCAGCGAGCTGCTGGAGCGCATTTTCGACCCGTTCTTCACCACCAAGGCGCCGGGTGAAGGCACCGGGCTGGGGTTGTCGCAGGTGTTCGGGTTTGCCAAGCAGTCTGGCGGTGACGTGCAGGTGCACAGCGTTCAGGGCCAGGGCACCACCTTTACCCTGTACCTGCCACAGGAGACACCGCCCGCAGCCTTGCCGGCGGATGCCCCAAGCAGCAGCCAGGCGCAGGCGCAGGGCGAACGACGGCGAATACTGGTGGTGGAGGACAACCCTGATCTTGGCAACTTCACCGCTCAAATCCTAGAAGACCACGGCTATCGGATCAGCTATGCGCGCTCGGCGGAAGAGGCCCTGACGCAGCTGGAGGGACCGGCAGGTGACTTTGATGCGGTGTTTTCCGATGTGGTCATGCCCGGCATGGGCGGCCTGGCGCTGGCCCGTGAGCTGCGCCGCCTGCACCCACGGTTGCCGGTGATCCTCACGTCGGGTTACAGCGAGGCGATTGCCGAAGGCGGGCACCAGGGGTTCACCTTCCTGGCCAAGCCCTATTCGGCAGAACAGGTGTGCCGCCTGCTCGGGAAAGTGCTGGGCAACTGAACCCACGCTTGTGATGGGCGATCAGCGGCGCCCTTCCGCCAGCATGCGCACGGCAAGGCCAGCCAGTACCGTACCCATCAACCAGCGCTGAACCTGCTGCCACAATGGGCGACCGGCAAGGAACACGGCGATGGATCCGGCCATGATCGCGATCATGGCATTGACCGTGACGCTGATGGCGATCTGCGTCGAACCCAGTACCAGCGATTGCAACAGCACACTGCCGTGCCCCGGTTCGATGAACTGCGGCATCAGCGACAGGTACATGACGGCGATCTTCGGGTTCAGCAGGCTGGTGGCAAAGCCCATGGTGAACAACCGCCTCGGGCTGTCGGCAGGCAGGTCACGCACCTGGAACGGCGAACGACCACCGGGGCGCAGCGCCTGCCAGGCCAGGTACAACAGGTACAGCGCACCGCCGATGCGCAACGCATCGTAGGCAAAGGGTACGGCCATCACCAGGGCAGTGATGCCCAACGCGGCGCAGAACATATAGATAACGAAGCCCAGGGCCACACCGCCGAGGGAAATCAACCCGGCCTTGCGGCCCTGACAGATCGAGCGGGAAATCAGGTAGATCATGTTCGGCCCTGGGGTAAGGACCATGCCAAGGCAGATCAGGGCGAAGGTGAGCAGTTGGGTGATATCGGGCATGGGGCACATCCTTGTTGTGCATTGGGCTGCAGCGAGTTTATCCGAAGCCATCGCATACAGGTGAGTTCAGTTGATTTGCCCTGCAATCAGTCCCAAGGCTACTGCAATCATTGCCACCCCCGACACCCGCCCGACCAGTTTCGCCGCCCCTGGCCGTGTGCTCAGTACCGCCTTGGCGCCGTAACCCACCAGCGAATAGATCACCAGTGAACTGCACAGGTGCACCAGCCCCAGCAACAAGATCTGCAACGGCACCGGCCAGCTCGACTGCGGGTCGGTGAACTGCGGCAACAAGGCCAGGAACAGCAGGAACACTTTCGGGTTCAGGCCACTGACGCAAAACCCCTTGAACGCCCAGCGCGAACCCGACTCCCCCGCACCGCCCTGCCCGGCCGCCGGCAATGCCGGGCTCAGCAACAGGTTGCCGCCCAGCCATAGCAGGTAGCTGCAACCCGCCAGGGTCAGCAAGGTCAGCGCCAAGGGGTGGCCTGCCAGCAGGCTGCCGACCCCGGCCGCCACCACCAGCGTGGCCAGAAAATGCCCCGACAACATCCCCACCACCGCCGGCATCACCCAGCGCCCGCGCATGCCCGCCGAGATGGCATAGGCCCAGTCTGCACCCGGGGTTATCACGAACAGCATCGACACGGCCCAAAACGCCGTCAGCACACTGATAGCCACTTGAATCTTCCTTATCTACTGCGTTGGATGTCGAAAGATTACGGATTCCGCCCGGGGATTTTCTTTCGTATATTCCCCCTCTTCATTTATTTACTGGAAGATTCTCCCCCATGGACCGAACAGATCGAAAAATCCTTGCCGAACTGCAAAAGGATGGGCGGCTGTCGGTAACCGAGCTGGCCGACCGCGTAGGGCTCAGCCTGTCGCCCTGCCATCGGCGCTTGAAGGCGCTGGAAGAGTCCGGAGCGATTCTGGGCTATCACGCCCGCTTGGCGCCGAGCGCCCTGGGGCTGAACTTTGCCGCGTTGGTGTTCGTTACCCTGCGCGAGGTAACCCGCCAACCGGTGGCGGACTTTGAAGCGGCACTGGCGGAGATCCCGCAGATCGTCGAGGCGCAGCGGCTGTTCGGCGACCCGGATTATCTGCTGCATGTGGTGGCCAAGGACCTGCCGGCGTTTCAGAAGCTGTATGACGAGAAACTGACCAGCATTCCCAATGTGAAGCGCCTGAGTTCGACCTTGGTGATGAAAGAGGTGATCCAAGACCGGTTGTTGCCGATGTAGCCGTTTGCTCCTGTGCTGGCCCTTTCGCGGACAACCCCGCGAAAGGGCCATTACTGGCAACCATTCAGCTGCCCTGAAAATGGGCATGGTGCACCAGCAAAGCCCACCACTTGCTACGGGCAAAGGGCTCACCCCCTCTATCCCAAGCCTTCCCGCCTGCTGGCACCCTCCTTGCTACCGTCCCCCGCTTAAGCTTTTGTCAGCCTTAGGTTTTTTAAGGTTTATGGGTACATATTTACTAATTTCTCGTTATCCCCGCGCCCCGCATCATCGCTCCAACAAGAACGCGTCGCCCATCGCCGGCACGCCCCCGGGCAGCTCCCGATGCCCTACCTTGCCTTGGAGTCAGTCATGACCAGTGCAGCCAATTCGGCACCCCTGATAGAAAAACACACGATCGGCTATGTGCCCCCGCAAGACCGCCATGGAAAGGTAAGGGATCTGTTCACACTGTGGTTCGGCGGCAACATCGCGCCGCTACCCATCGTCACCGGCGCGCTGGGCGTGCAGTTGTTCCACCTGAACCTGGTATGGGGCATCGTCGCCATCCTGGTCGGCCACCTGGTCGGCGGTGTGCTGATGGCGCTGCACTCGGCCCAGGGCCCGCAAATGGGCATCCCGCAGATGATCCAGAGCCGCGCCCAGTTCGGCACCCTCGGTGCGCTGCTGGTGGTAGTGATCGCCGGCGTCATGTACATCGGCTTCTTCGCGTCCAACATCGTGCTTGCCGGCAAGTCACTGCATGGCGTGGTCGACGCCGTACCGGTACCGGTCGGCATCGTCATCGGTGCATTGGGCTCGGGCGTCATCGGCATCATCGGCTACCGCTTCATTCACGTGCTCAACCGCATCGGCACCTGGGTGCTGGGCATCGGCATCGTGGTCGGCTTCGGCTACATCTTCACCCATGTACAAAGCGACGACTTCCTCACCCGCGGCGGCTTCAACCTGGCTGGCTGGTTGGCCACCGTGTCGCTGGCGGCGCTGTGGCAAATCGCCTTTGCGCCCTATGTGTCGGACTATTCACGCTACCTGCCGGCAGATGTGAAAGTCAGCTCGACGTTCTGGACCACCTACCTGGGCTCAGCCCTGGGTTCGAGCCTGTCGTTCATTTTCGGCGCCGTGGCCGTGCTGGCGATCCCGGCCGGCATGGACACCATGGACGCGGTCAAACTGGCCACCGGCACCCTCGGCCCGATCATGCTGGTGCTGTTTCTGCTCAGCGTCATCAGCCACAATGCCCTCAACCTGTATGGTGCGGTGCTGTCGATCATCACCCTGATCCAGACCTTCGCCTACCGTTGGATCCCTACCGCCAAGAGCCGCGCCGTGCTGTCGTTGATCGTGCTGGCAGCCTGCAGCGTGGTAGCGGTGTTCGCTTCGGCGGACTTCATCGGCCACTTCGTCGACATGGTGCTGGTGCTGCTGGTGGTGCTGGTGCCGTGGACGGCGATCAACCTGATCGACTTTTATGCCATTCACAAGGGCGACTACGACATCCAGTCGATCTTCCAGGTCGATGGCGGTATCTACGGCCGTTACAACCCACAGGCGCTGATCGCCTATGCGGTGGGTATCGTGGTGCAGATCCCGTTCATGAACACACCGCTGTATGTCGGGCCGATTTCCGAGCACATCAACGGGGCTGACCTGTCGTGGCTGGTAGGGCTGGCGATTACTTCACCGCTGTACTGGTGGCTGGCCAGCCGTGACAGTGCCTACCGTCGCCGGCAGATGAGTGCCAAGTTGGCCATGGGGCACTGATTCAAACTGCACCGGCCCCTTCGCGGGTAAAACCACGAAGAGGCCGGCAGGCACAACGTGTTGTCAAAGGTTATAAGCGCGCTCATTGTGCTCCGCCAGGTCCAGCCCTTGCTCTTCTTCCTCTCGGCTGGCCCGCAACCCGATGGTCAGCTTGATGGCCGCGAGAATTACCCAGCTCACCACGAAGCAGTAAACGAAGGTGAACGCCACACCCTTCAACTGCACCAGTGCTTGCCCAATGGGCGATGCGCCTTCCACATAGCCACCCAGTGCCGGCGCGGCAAACACACCGGTCAGAATCGCCCCGACCATCCCACCCACGCCATGCAGCCCGAACACATCAAGGCTGTCGTCATACCCTAGCGCCTGCTTGAGCCGGGTCACGGCAAAGAAGCAGATGGCCCCGGTCAACACACCGATCACCAGTGCCCCCAGCGGCCCGACGAATGCGCAGGCCGGTGTAATACCCACCAGCCCCGCCAGTGCCCCCGACGCAGCACCCAAGGCAGTCGGTCGACCATGCATCACCTTCTCGGTCAGCAACCAACCGACAATCCCCGCGCAGGCCGCCACCATGGTCGCCAGCATCACCACCCCTGCCCCCTGGTTCGCGGCAAGCCCCGACCCAACGTTGAAGCCGAACCAGCCCACCCACAACAACCCCGCGCCCACCAGAGTAAAACCCAGGTTATGCGGCGGCATGGCCACCTGCGGGTAGCCCTTGCGCTTGCCCAGCATCAACGCCGCCGCCAAGGCCGCCACGCCGGAATTGATGTGCACCGCAGTGCCGCCGGCGAAGTCCAGCACTCCCCAGTTGACCATCAGTGCCCCCGGCCCGCCCCATACCATATGGGCAATAGGTGCATACACCAGCACGAACCACGCCGCCATGAACAGCAACGAGGCGGTGAACTTCATGCGCTCTGCAAAACCACCGGCAATCAGCGCTGGGGTGATGATGGCGAACGTCAGCTGAAACACCGCAAACACACCTTCGGGGATGGTGCCGACCAGGCTGTCATGGCCGATATCCAGCATCAGCGCCTTGTCCAACCCGCCGATGAAACTGTTGAAGGTGAGCTGGCCCTCGACCATGCCGGTGGTATCGACCACCAGACTGTAGCCGAACAGCACCCAGATAATGCCGATAACGCCGGCCACGGCGAACAGCTGGGTGAACACCGAAAGAAAGTTCTTGGCCCGCACCATGCCGCCGTAAAACATCGCCAGGCCGGGGATGCACATCATCAGCACGAACATCGCGGCGCAGATCATCCAGGCGGTGTTGCCGGTGTCCAGGGTGGTTTCGGCGGCAGTGGCCTGGGTGGCCAGGGCTAACAACATTACAGCGAGGGTGAGGTGCTTCATGACGTCACTCCTGTGGGAATGGTGGGTGGCTTTGGGGCTGCTGTGCAGCCCATCGCGACACAAGGCCGCTCCTACAAGGGACCGTGTAGGAGCGGCCTTGTGTCGCGAATGGGCCGCAAAGCGGCCCCCGATGCTCAACTCAATACTGCGCCTGCCCTGGCACCCAGGCAGTCCCCGCCAACGGCACCCGCGCCATCGCCGCAGCCTCCACGGTCAACGCCACCAGGTCCTCCGGGTCTAGGTTGTGCAGGTGCGACTTGCCACACGCCCGCGCCATGGTCTGCGCCTCCAGCACCAGCACCCGCAGGTAGTTCGCCAGCCGGCGCCCCGCCTCTTCCGGGTTCAGGCGCTTGGCCAGCTCGGGGTCCTGGGTGGTGATGCCGGCCGGGTCGCGGCCGTTCTGCCAGTCGTCATAGAAGCCGGCGGCCGAGCCAATCTTCTTCAGCTCACTGTCCAGACGCGGATGGTTGTCACCCAAGGCGATCAATGCCGCCGTGCCAATAGCCACCGCATCGGCCCCCAAAGCCATGGCCTTGGCCACGTCGGCACCGTTGCGAATGCCCCCCGAGACAATCAGCTGTACCTTGCGGTGCATGCCCATTTCCTGCAGCGCCTGCACCGCCTGCGGGATGGCCGGCAGAATCGGGATGCCGACATGCTCGATGAACACTTCCTGAGTCGCTGCGGTACCGCCCTGCATGCCATCGAGCACGATCACATCAGCACCCGCCTTAACCGCCAGCTTGACGTCGTAGTACGGGCGGCTGGCGCCGATCTTCACGTAGATCGGCTTTTCCCAGTCGGTGATCTCGCGAATCTCGGCAATCTTGATCGCCAGGTCGTCCGGGCCGGTCCAGTCCGGATGGCGGCAGGCACTGCGCTGGTCGACGCCGACCGGCAAGGTGCGCATGCCGGCCACTCGCTCGGTCACTTTCATGCCCAGCAGCATGCCGCCACCGCCCGGCTTGGCGCCCTGGCCCAGCACGATCTCGATGGCGTCGGCCTTGCGCAAGTCGTCGGGGTTCATGCCGTAGCGCGATGGCAGGTACTGATACACCAGGTGCTGCGACTGGCCGCGCTCTTCCGGGGTCATGCCGCCGTCGCCAGTGGTGGTGCTGGTGCCAGCGATGGTCGCACCACGGCCCAGCGCTTCCTTGGCGTTGGCCGACAGCGCGCCGAAACTCATGCCGGCGATGGTCACTGGGATTTTCAGGTGAATCGGTTTTTTCGCAAAGCGGTTGCCCAGCACCACATCAGTGCCGCACTTCTCGCGGTAGCCTTCCAGCGGGTAGCGCGACACGCTGGCCCCCAGCAGCAGCAGGTCGTCGAAGTGGGGCACGCGGCGCTTGGTACCACCGCCGCGGATGTCGTAGATGCCGGTTTCGGCAGCACGCTGGATTTCCTGGATGGTCAGGCGATCGAAAGTGGCCGACTCACGCAGTACCGGGGGAAATTGCTCGCTCATTGGAATGCTCCTGGATCAATATGCGCTGGCGTTGTCGACTTTGAAGTTGTACAGCTGGCGGGCCGAGCCGTAGCGTTTGAAATCGGCAGCCTTATGGTCCAGGCCGGCCTTGTTCAGCAGTTCCTGCAGCTCTTGCAGGTGTTCGGCGCGCATCTCTTTTTCAATGCAGTCCGAGCCCAGCGACTGCACCGCGCCCTTGACGTAGATACGTACCTCGTACAGCGAATCGCCCAGTGCATCGCCGGCATCGCCGCAGACCACCAGGCGCCCGGCCTGGCCCATGAAGCAGCTCATGTGGCCGATGCTGCCGCCTACCACGATGTCCACGCCCTTCATGGAAATGCCGCAACGGGCACCGGCGTCACCCTCGATCACCAGCAACCCACCATGGGCGGTAGCACCGGCGGCCTGGGAAGCACTACCTTTGACCCGCACCGAGCCAGACATCATGTTCTCGGCCACCCCCACACCGACATTGCCATGCACGGTGACGCTGGCCTGCTGGTTCATGCCGGCGCAGTAGTAGCCAGCGTGGCCTTCGATATCCACGGCCACGGCAGCGTTGATGCCCACGGCCAGGTTGTGTTTGCCGTCCGGGTGGGTAACCCGCCATTCCTGGTCTTGCACCTCGCCATGCAGGGACTGGTTGAGCACGCGTACCGCAGTGTTGGAAAGGTCGATCGTTTTCATGAGGTTCTCCAGGGGTTCGATGGCAAGTCAGGCGCTTTCGCGCTCCCAGACGTACAAAGTGGCCGGCGCCGGCTCCCAGACCTTTGCGTGCTCGATGCCAGGCAAGCTGGCCAGCGCCTGGTATTCCGAAGCCATGGCCACGTAATCGTCGGTCTCGGCCAGCACCGCAGGCTTGCAGGCAATCGGGTCGCGGATCACGGCAAAGCCGTTGCGGGTGCCGATGGCGAACGTGAAGAAGCCGTCCAGGTCTTCCAGCGCGCCATCCAGGGCCTGGGCCAGGCTGTCCCCCTGTTGCAGGCGCCAGGTCAGGTAGCCGGCGGCCACTTCGGTGTCGTTGTCAGTCTCGAAGCTGATGCCTTCGCGCTTGAGTTTCTGGCGCAGGCGAAAGTGGTTGGACAACGAACCGTTGTGCACCAGGCACAGGTCGGCACCGGTAGAGAATGGGTGGCTGCCTTCCATGGTCACGGCGCTTTCGGTGGCCATGCGGGTATGGCCGATGATGTGGCTGCCCTTCATCGCGGCCAGGCCGAAGCGGCTGGAAATTTCTGCCGGCAACCCCATGCCCTTGAGAATTTCGATGCTCTGCCCGGCGCTCATGATGCGCACGTCGGGCGCCAGCTCGGCCAACGCGGCACGGGCGGTGGCTTCATCGGTGTGCACTTTGAGCACAGCAGCGCTGGCGTTCTGGAACCCGTTCAGCGAGCAGCCCAGGCGGCCTTCCAACTGGCCCATCAGGGTTGCCCAGGGGTAGTCGATGTCAGCGGCCTGCAGGGTCAACTTGACCCAGCCATCGGCCACCTCGTCGCCATAGATGGCAAAGCCGGCGCTGTCCGGGCCACGGTCGGTCATGGCTTCGAGCATGGGCTCGAAGAGCTTGCCAAGCTGGGCGTGCAGCTCGGGCTTTTTCAGGTACAGACCTACGATTCCACACATGGTGATGCTCCTTACTAGGCAGTGGGCGACCGCTTTGCTGCTGGCCGCCCAAGGGATTGGGGGCGGTCAGAAGAATTCGGTGTAGCGCTGGATTTCCCAGTCGGAAACGTGCCGGCAGTACTCCACCCACTCCATGCGCTTGAGCTTGATGAACTCGTCGACGATCTCGGCGCCCAGCACCTCGCGGAACAGCGGGTCGGCTTGAAGTGCGTCAACGGCTTCCTTCAGCGATTGCGGCAGGGTTTTGATGCCGCGCGCGGCAATGTCTTCAAGGCTCAGGTTGTAGAGGTTTTCATTGCACATCTCGCCTGGCTCCAACTGGCGGTCGATGCCATCGAGGCCGGCGCCAATGATTGCGGCGGTGACCAGGTACGGGTTGCAACCGGCGTCCGGCAAGCGGAATTCCAGGCGACCATAAGGAATGCGCACCATCGCCGAGCGGTTGTTGGCCCCCCAGGCTACGAAGGCCGGGGCCCACGTCGAACCCGACAACGAGCGCCCCACCACCAGACGCTTGTAGGAGTTGACCGTCGGCGCCGCGAAGGCACACAACGCCGGGCCATGGGCCAGCAGCCCTGCAGCAAAGTGGTAGGCCAGCTTCGACAGGCCCATGCCGCTGCTGTCGGACGGGTCGTGGAACAGATTCTTGTTGGTGCTGCTGGCCAGCGACAGATGAAAGTGCATGCCATTACCAGCGCGCTTGGGGTCGGGCTTGGGCATGAACGAGCAGATCATCCCCAGGTCGTTGGCGATCTCGCCGGCGGCCATGCGGAAGAAGGTGAAACGGTCGGCCGACTCCATGGCGTCACTGTAGGTGTAGTTGATCTCGAACTGGCCGTTGGCGTCTTCGTGGTCGATCTGGTAGATGTCGAAACCCACCGGTTGCAACGCCTCGGTCAGGCGCTCGAGGAACAGCCGCGAGCGTGACAGGCCCTTGTAGTCGTAACACGGCTTGTCGAGGTTGTCGGAGGCATCCACCAGTTGCAGCTTGCCACCCTCGTCGCGGCGAAACAGGCTGAACTCGGGCTCAAGGCCGGTGTTCAGCGTCCACCCCTTTTCGGCCAGGCGCTGCACCTGCTGTTGCAACACGTGACGGCTGTCGTAGGGCCACGGCTGGCCGTTTACATGGCCCACGCATACCACGCGGCCATAACCCGGCTGCCATGGCACCGGAATCAAGGTCGTCAGGTCGCCGCGGGCCATGAAGTCCGGTCCGTGTGGCTCCATGCCCATGCCGCAGATGGCGAAGCCGGCAAAACCGGCGCCCTCTTCGGCGACCATCTTCAGGCCGGAGACCGGCACCGATTTGGTCTTCGCCGAGCCATGAATATCGACGAACTGCGCCAGCACGTACTTGATGCCGTGTTGGTCGAGCGTGCGCTGGGTTTCTGCTGGCAACATGGGTTGAACACTCCTGGGTAAGGGGCAATGATTCCGCACGAGAAAATTACTTTCCTCACAGGAATGCAACGAGCTTGCCAACTTATCCAAAGCGTTCTTTATCCAGGCCTGTACCCGCCAAGACGCCAGTACAGGCTGGGCAAAACCCAGGCAGCTTTTTATGCTCTATTTATGGGAAACTCGTTTTCTTCTGAGGAAAGAAGCGGCCACGCCGCTGCATTTCGCACTTTCCAAGTGCGAAAATATTATTCTTGAACTGAAACCGTGCAGGGCATTAGATGTCGACCGAAACCCAACCGCGCCTTCGCCTGGAGCAATACCTGGGCCTGCAGATCAAGCGCCAGCGCCAGGCCCAGTCCCTCAAGCTCGCCGACGTGGCGCGCATCGCCGGCATCAGCCAGGGCATGCTGAGCAAGATCGAGAATGCTCAGGTATCCACCAGCCTCGACACCCTAAGCCGCCTGTGCGACGTGCTGGGTATGCCGATGGCCAAGCTGTTCAGCCAATATGATCAGCCCGACGGCAATGCCCTGCTGGTAAAAGCCGGTGAAGGGCTGGAGGTGGTGCGCCGTGGCACCGAGAAGGGCCACACCTACCATTTGCTCAATCACGCCAGAGGGCCGAAGAAGCACTTCGAGGCTTACATGGTGAGCATGGACGACGCCAGCGAAGAGTTCCCGACCTTCGCCCACCCAGGCACCGAGTTCCTCCATTTGCTGGAGGGCGAACTGGTGTACCGCCACGGCAACCAGCTCTACCACATGCACGCTGGCGACAGCCTGACCTTCGACGGCGAAACCCCGCACGGCCCGGAGCAACTGGTGCAAGTGCCGATTCGCCTGCTGTCGATCATGAACTACGGCGACGAGTAGGACGGCGCTGCAAGGCAACCATCGATGTCGCGATCAGACAAGCACACGTCGCCCGCAATCGGCTGCAAAACCCTGTATACAAAAATAATACACACATCGACCAGCCCCGCGCCGTGGGCTGGACGACGTGGTAACCGCGAGTAAAACAGCCTCGCTTCACAATTCCAACGCTGTGGCGCCTTTTTGCACCGGGCAATTCGTCCGGGCTCATAACGATAAAACTCCCAGTATTAGAGACCCGCGCCGCGCCAGCCGGGAGTGTTTGCGCGCGCCACATTGTGAAGACTTGACTGCCATGATCGCGACTTCAATCCCCGTAGCCGGTGCTGCCACCGGCCACCGCAACGCCCTGTGCGTTGCCCATATTGCCGCTGTGTTGTTCGGCTTGACCGGCATTCTCGGTCACCTGATAGAAGCCGATGCCAGCATCATCACCTTCGGCCGCGCCACCTTCGCCTTCATTGCCTTGGGCTTCGTCGCCGGGCTCAAGGGGACACGCCTGCTCGATGCGCTGACCCTGCGCAACCTGCCAGTGCTGGGCCTGACCGGCGCCCTGCTGGCGACCCACTGGGTGACCTTCTTCATTGCCGTGAAAGTCGGTGGCGTAGCGGTTGCCACCCTGGGCTTCGCCAGCTTCCCGGCGTTCATCGCCATGGTCGAGCGTGGCGTGTTCGGCCAGCGCATCGGTGCGGTACAAGGTGTGCTGTTGCTGATGGTCACGGCCGGCCTGGTGCTGGTGGTACCCACCTTCGACCTGCTCGACAAAGGCACCCTCGGCCTGTTTTGGGGGTTGGGCTCGGGCCTGGCGTTCGCCTTGCTGACCGTAGCCAACCGCCGCAATGCATCGAGCATGAATGCCATGCAGGTCGCCTTCTGGCAGAACGTGGTGGTGGCCGTACTGGTGGCGCCGTTTGCCTTCACCCACCTGGGCAACACCAGCCTGGCCAGCAGCGACTGGATCAACCTGGCACTGCTCGGGGTGTTCTGCACCGGCCTGTCGCAATTCCTGTTCGTCAGGAGCCTGAAAGGGCTGGAAGCGCGCACGGCGGGCATGATCATCGCGCTGGAGCCGGTTTACGCGATCATGGGTGCCTGGTGGTTGTTTGGTGACCAGCCGAGCCTGCGTATGGCGGCGGGTGCCGCTTTGATCGTGCTGGCTACCCTTCTGGCGGCAGCGCGAAAGGCGCCAGCGGCGCAAGGCGATACCAGTCGCTGCGCGCATTGAATGTGTGTCCTGGGCGTGGCTCAACGCATGCCGTGCCTGCTTAACGAAAGCGAGAAGGCTTATTTCTGGAGTTAGCGTCGCCTAGGGGGTGGAGAAGGGGGCGCTTTTGGTGGTCCATAGCGCTCAAGCATCTCATCAAACCGGTCAATCTCCCTTTGGAAACGCACATCCCACATTGCTTTAGCTACTTCAGGCCACGCTGCCCCTGCAAGCTGCGGTCTCTCGTGCTGAGCAGCAGGAAGAGAGAAACCCTTAAGATCTCTTTTACGGACTTCGTAAGATTTAGAATTTCCGAGCCCTCGTGCGGGTTTGAAAGGTCCCACGCCCAAGACAAAAATATTCAGCTTCGCCTCATAGTGACCAACCGGCAAATGAAAAATGGGGCTACCAGCCACAAAATCCGCTGCAAACCCATCGGTTGCAAAATCGTATTTTAGGTCCCATTGAGTGTACGCATAGTGCGGAGGCTCATGCTTATATAACCGTGCAACTACGACATCCTTTTCCATCGGCCCTCGATGTATTCCCTTCGCCACTTTCCGGAAATGCAAAAGCTGTAGGTGCAAGCTTGGTGGAAAACCCTCCTTTTGCAAAATATTGATATCCAAGGTCGTTTGAGGGTTCACGTGCCCCCTGGACGTATTCCTGGAAGACCCAGAAGGATCAACATAATTCATAGGATCACCAGAGCAATAGGCATACGCATTTATCCCCCCGCCACCAAACGGGCTTAAAAAATCAGGACGGGTAAAACGGCAGATTGAAGGGCTGTACAGACGCCGACCATTTCCTAGCGGATACAAGCCACTTATCGTGTCAAACCACTGGCCGGCGAATCCGACAATGGGCGAATATTGTGATTTACCGGAAAAGCCGTAAGGTGTATAGGATTGACCATAAGTCGGGCGATTCTGGATACCAGCATTTCGAAGGTTGCATCTCATCTAGGCTACTCCAGATTTCAAGCATCGAATGCCTCCACCTTAAATAGATACGGGGGCTTTGAACACTGGCGTTTTTGACAGGTTACTTGGTTATATCGACCCTCGTGCTGGCGCTATCAGGTAGCAGACTTCGGCAACTGGCCGCACGTCTCCCACCGGTTACAGAAACATCTTCAAGGTGAATGGACTTCACCCGCTCCTGCCCCTTGCATATCAACACACAATTCAAGGAACCGCGAAGCCGCCCGCGACGGTGTAGCCGCATGCGGCACCAGTATGGAAAACCGCCGCACCAGTGCCTGGGGCGCCACCTGCAACCTGTGCAGCGCCCCATCCTCATGGCGGATGGACATCGCCGACACAAAACCAACCCCCATCCCCGCACGCACCGCCTCCTTCACCCCTTCCACCCCGGCAATCTCCAGCGCTACGCGCATCGCTACACCATCACGGGCAAATGCCCGCTCGACGATCTGCCGCACCCCCGAGCCGCTCTCGCGCAGCACCAACGGGTAGGCACCCAGCGACGCCAAGGCCTGCTGGTCACTGCCAGCCAGCGGATGACCACTGGGCACGATGGCAACGATCTCGTCCTCCCGCCAGGCCGTCACTGCCGTGCCCAAGGGCAACTCCTGCCCGGGCGGCCCTTCGATCAGGGCGATGTCGACACTGTCCAGCGCAGCGACGATTTCCGCCGTGTTGCCGTGCGATGTCGTCACCAGCACCTCCGGGTGGCGGGCATGGAAGTCGGCAATCAGGTAAGGCAGCAGGTAGCTGGCGGGTGTGGTACTGGCACCGATACGCAAGGTACCGCGCTCCAGGCCACGCATGGCCTCGCGCAATGCCTGGGCCTGGCGGAAGGTTTCGCGCAGGCGCTCGGCATGGGCCAGCAACTGCTCGCCGGCTGCCGTCAACCGCACACCACGGCCGGCACGTTGATAGAGCGGTTCGCCAAAGGCCTCCTGCAACAGCTTGAGCTGGCCGGACACCGCCGGCTGCGACAAGTGCAAGGCCTGGGCTGCATGGCTGATGTTGCCGTGCTCGGCAACGGTGGCGAACGTTATCAGCTGTTCTGGGGTCATGAATTAAAAATATCAGCTATTCGGATATTTGCCATCCTAAATTACGATTTTTTATAAGCTTATAACCAGATTAACGTAGGCCTTGTCGAAACACTTTCCGGAGGACTCACATGGCCACGGTTCCGTCCAACCCTGCCTTTGCCCCTACCCTCTCCACCCGAGGGCGGCTCAATGGCATCCTGTTCGTCGCGCTGTTCGCGCTTGCAGTCACTCAACTGGCTGCCCTGCCCGCCATCGCCAACCTGGGCATCAGCCCATTGATCGTCGGTATCGTCGCCGGTGCACTGTATGGCAACGCGCTGCGAGACGGTGTACCGGCAAGCTGGGCGGCTGGTATCAACTTTTCCGCTCGCGGCCTGTTGCGCATCGCCGTGGCATTCTTCGGCCTGCGGGTAAGCCTGCAGGAAATTGCCGAGGTCGGCTGGTCGGGGCTCATCGTGTCGGTGCTGGTGGTGTCCAGCACCCTGCTGATCGGCCTGTGGTGCGGCATGAAAGTATTCAAGCTGGACCGCGATACTGCCTTGCTGACCGCCGCCGGCAGCGCCATCTGCGGCGCCGCCGCCGTGCTGGCATTCGAATCGGCGCTGCGCAGCGCCCCGCATAAAAGCGCCATGGCGGTCGGTAGCGTGGTGCTGTTCGGTACCTTGTCGATGTTCCTTTACCCACTGGCGATCAACGCCGGCTGGCTGCACCTTGACACCATGGGCGCCGGGCTTTTGCTGGGCGGCACCATCCACGAAGTGGCGCAGGTGGTCGGCGCGGCCAGCAACGTCAGCCCCGAGGCCACGCACATCGCCACCATCGTCAAGATGACCCGGGTCATGCTGCTGGTGCCGGTGCTGTTGGTGGTGGGCCTGTGGATCAGCCGGTCGCGCCAGGCCGGCCTGGCGCAGGGCAACGGGCGCATCGCCATGCCTTGGTTCGCCTTCGGCTTCCTTGCCCTGGTGCTGGTCAATTCGCTGCAAGTGCTGCCCGGCAGCGTGACCCATGCGGTCAACAGCCTGGACACCTTTGCCTTGACCATGGCCATGACCGCGCTGGGGATGGAGACGCGCTTCAGCCAGATCCGCCAGGCCGGGCCAAAAGCGCTGGCTACCGGGGCGATTCTTAACCTGTGGCTGGTCGGGGGTGGTTTGGCGATTACCCTCGGTGTGCAGAAGCTGTTGGGATGATTCAAGACCGAGTCGCCCGCTTTGCAGGCGACTCGGTTTCAAGCTTTTTCCACGCCCCCCTCGTTGCCGTCCACATTTCTCGGTATGGTGTTGTCAAAGAAGGATGTTTTACCCGCACAGGAAAGACTTAGATGCCTCAACGCAATGTCATCAATGCATCCGTCAGCCCCAAAGGCAGCCTGGAAACGCTGTCACAACGTGAAGTGCAGCAACTGAGTGAAGTCGGTACCGGTAGCCTTTACACCCTGTTCCGCCAGTGCGCCCTGGCCATCCTCAACACCGGCGCCCATGTCGACAATGCCAAGACCATCCTTGAGGCCTACAAGGACTTCGAGGTCAGGATCCACCAACAAGACCGTGGCGTGCGCCTGGAGCTGCTCAATGCGCCGGCCGATGCCTTCGTCGATGGCGAAATGATCGCCAGCACCCGCGAAATGCTGTTCAGCGCCCTGCGCGACATCGTCTACACCGAAAGCGAGCTGGCCAGCCAGCGCATCGATCTGGAAAGCTCCCAGGGCATCACCGATTACGTGTTCCACCTGCTGCGCAACGCGCGCACCCTGCGCCCGGGCGTGGAGCCGAAGATGGTGGTGTGCTGGGGCGGCCACTCGATCAGCACCGAGGAATACCAGTACACCAAGAAGGTCGGCCACGAGCTGGGCCTGCGCAAGCTGGATGTGTGCACCGGCTGCGGCCCTGGCGTGATGAAGGGGCCGATGAAAGGCGCCACCATCGCCCACGCCAAGCAACGCATGCACGGCAGCCGCTACCTGGGCCTGACCGAGCCAGGCATCATCGCCGCCGAGGCACCCAACCCGATCGTAAACGAACTGGTGATCCTGCCGGACATCGAGAAGCGCCTGGAAGCCTTCGTGCGTGTCGGCCATGGCATCATCATCTTCCCCGGCGGTGCCGGTACGGCAGAGGAGTTCCTCTACCTGCTGGGCATCCTCATGCACCCGGACAACCAAGGCCTGCCCTTCCCTGTGGTTCTCACCGGCCCGCGCAGTGCCGAGCCGTACCTGCAACAGCTGCACGCCTTCGTCGGCGCCACCCTGGGTGAAGCAGCGCACCGCCTGTACGAGATCATCATCGACGACCCGGCGGAAGTCTCCCGGCACATGGTCGAAGGGCTCAAGGCGGTGAAGCAGTTCCGCCGCGAACGCAACGATGCCTTCCACTTCAACTGGTTGCTGAAGATCGAGGAGAGCTTCCAGCGCCCGTTCGATCCGACCCACCAAGCCATGGCCGAACTGGACCTACGCCGCGCGCTACCGCCCCATGAGCTGGCAGCCAACCTGCGTCGGGCGTTTTCCGGCATCGTCGCCGGCAACGTCAAGGACAAAGGCATCCGCCTGATCGAGGAACACGGGCCCTATCAGATTCACGGCGACAGTGCCGTGCTGGACCCACTGGGCCGGCTGCTGCAGGCGTTCGTCGACCAGCACCGCATGAAATTGCCCGGCGGCGCGGCGTACGTACCGTGCTACCAGGTGGCGACCTGAGCGTCCCTTTCTGAAATGTAAGTTTGCCGTCATGCCCCTGTGGGTTGGCCATCGATAGCCTGAGTGCCGAGATGACTGACCTACAGAGGTTCGAGGATGAAAGCCTTATTTTCTGGCGGCGCATTGCTGCTAGTGCTGACTGGCCAGGCGCTGGCCTTTTCCGATGACCGTACCGAGCAGCAGCTGGCTGAACACCAGCAGGCGGTTTTGGCGTATGCGGCCAAGGCGGGCAAGCCGATGCCGACGGTTGAGGACTATCGCTACGGCATGAAACTGGATATCGCCAGTGTCGTGCGACAGTCCGGTGACCCACGAACCTGCACCGTAACGCCGAAGCTGATGACTTTCGAAGACAGCCAGGGGCGCTTGCAGACCATTCGCTACAGCGCGCAGTCGCAGTGCATCAACAACAAGTAAATACAACCGCCGCATCGTACATGTTTTGATCTTGATCTTGATCTTGATCTTGATCTTGATCTTGATCTTGATCTTGATCTTGATCTTCGCGACTTCAGGAGGCCGAGCGCAGGCCTTGCGGAGGGAGGTGACGGGCATGGATGCCCGTCAAGCGCTGGGCCCCAGGATGGGGCCTGCAGCGCGGTCCTCCCGGGAGCAAGGCCGGAGTGAGGGGACCCCGGAGCGCAGCGTAGGGGCCGGATGATGGGAGCGCAGCGTTTTTTGGTTACTTTTTGTCGCGTTTGACAAAAAGTGACTCGCCGTAAGGGCGAAAAGGTGAGTCAGTGTCGCCATCGCAAACGGACTGTTCGCTGAGTCAAAACAGACAAATTCTGCTTCTTGCTTCTTGCTTCTTGCTTCTTGCTTCTTGGATGTGGGCCTTCACACCAAGTAAACATTCATTCACGCAGGTGGCGCAAAGTCACCTTTCCGCCCTTACGGCGGGTCCCTTTTTGTCGTGGCAAAAAGGAACCAAAAACCGTCCGCTCCCATCATCCGGCCCCTGCGCTGCGCTCCGGGGTCCCCTCGCTCCGGGC
>NZ_QJRC01000005.1 GCF_013393325.1 Pseudomonas hunanensis | reverse complement strand
GCCCGGAGCGAGGGGACCCCGGAGCGCAGCGCAGGGGCCGGATGATGGGAGCGGACGGTTTTTGGTTCCTTTTTGCCACGACAAAAAGGGACCCGCCGTAAGGGCGGAAAGGTGACTTTGCGCCACCAGAGTGAATGAATGTTTACTCGGTGTGAAGGCCCACATCCAAGAAGCAAGGCAGTTTTGACTGTTTTGACTCAGCGAACAGTCCGTTTGCGATGGCGACACTGACTCACCTTTTCGCCCTTACGGCGAGTCACTTTTTGTCAAACGCGACAAAAAGTAACCAAAAA
>NZ_QJRC01000004.1 GCF_013393325.1 Pseudomonas hunanensis | reverse complement strand
AAGTGATCTCGCCGCCTTCGGTGACCGAAGGCGTTGCGGTCAGTTTGGCTACCACTTCGTCGATGGTGTCGGTCACTTTGACCGAAGCATCACCACCCAACTGCAGGTTCTCGAAGGTAGCGCCCGTAGCGTCCACCGCCGACTTGATGCCCAGGCTGATTTCGCCAGCGTCTTGGTAGACGTCGTCACCTTGTGCAGCGTGCTCGTACGGCGCACTGGTCTCCCCAGCCTTGATGGTGACCGTGGCATTGTTGC
>NZ_QJRC01000057.1 GCF_013393325.1 Pseudomonas hunanensis | reverse complement strand
AGACCGAGGTCAGCACCCAGGTAACCGACGAGCCAGGCACTCCGGGCAACGAAGGCGACTTGGTCAAAGTCACTATCACCGCCGACCAAACCTCGGTGGCCGAGAACGTCAAACCGACCTTCACCGTTCACATCAACACCGCCCTGGCGCACGACCTGGTCGTGACCCTGAGCAACAATGCTCAGGTCACCATCAAGGCGGGCGAAACCAGCGCGCCGTACACCCACGATGCACAGGGCGACGACGTCTACAAAGACTCGGGCGAGATCAGCCTGGGTATCAAGTCGGCGGTGGATGTCGATGGCCGTACCTTCGAAAACCTGCAACTGGGCGGCGATGCTTCGGTTCAGGTGACCGACACCACCGACGAAGTCGTGGCCAAGCTGACCGCTACGCCTTCGGTCACCGAGGGCGGTGAGATCACCTACACCATCACCCTGACCAACAAAGACGGTCTGCCGATCAACAACCACGGCGCCCTGACCTTCACGTTGAGCGACGGCACTACCGTCATCACCATCCCGGCCAACGGCACCACGGCTTCGGTCACCGTCACCGCGCCTGACAACGTCTATGTCGGTGCTAATGACCCCGTCGTGAAGTCCATCGCCACCGTTGAAGGCGCAGACGTCGACAAGTTCGAGCAACTGACCCTGGATAAAACCCAGGTCAGCACCACCGTCACCGACGAACCGGGTACTCCGGGCAACGAAGGCGATTTGGTCAAGGTCACTATTACAGCCGATCAGGCTTCGGTGGCCGAGAACGTCAAGCCGACCTTCACCGTTCACATCAACACCGCCCTGGCGCACGACTTGGTCGTGACCCTGAGCAACAATGCCCAGGTCACCATCAAGGCTGGCGAGACCAGCGCGCCTTACGAGCACGCGGCACAGGGCGATGACGTCTATCTGGACAGCGGCGAAATCACCCTCGGCATCAA
>NZ_QJRC01000056.1 GCF_013393325.1 Pseudomonas hunanensis | reverse complement strand
CGTTCCGGCTTGGCCTGGAGCGCCGGGGCCCCGCCCTGTCGCCGGCCGAATCGCAATTTCAGGCGCTCACCCACAAGGACTACTCGCCCCACGGCGCGCGCCTGGTACAGCGCCTCGATGTCGAGAAATACCGGCGCTTTCTCGCCGAGCGCGATGAGCTGGAATGGCGCATTGCCGCCCTGCGCAACCAAGCCTTGCAAGCCAGCAACGATCACGACGCCTGGCTGGCGACGGCCGAACCCCAACACATCGATAACCCCTACAGCCTGGCCGCCGCCTTGGCCTGTTACGA
>NZ_QJRC01000055.1 GCF_013393325.1 Pseudomonas hunanensis | reverse complement strand
AGCCTGGCCGCCGCCTTGGCCTGTTACGACCGTGACGAAATCACTTCCGCCCGCGGGCTGGAAATATCCTTGGCGTTGCTGATTCAGCCGATGGGCCAGCCGGCCCCTGGCACCGAGGAACAGGATCGGCGCTTCAAACGTCTCGAACAGTGGCTCGATCAACACGACAGCCCGCTCTACACCGCCCTGGCACCGTTCAACCCATTCAAGGACAAGGCCGACGCGATCGGCAGTTTGCTCGGCGCCAGCGATAA
>NZ_QJRC01000054.1 GCF_013393325.1 Pseudomonas hunanensis | reverse complement strand
TGACCTGGGTGCTGACCGGAGTCTTGTCCAGGTTCAGGTTTTCGAACTTCCACGCATCTGCACCGCTGACCGCATCGATGGCGTTGACCACTGGCTGGTTAGCACCGACATAGACGTTATCCGGCGCGATTACGGTGGCGGAACCGGTGGTGCTGTTGGCTGCGACGACGACCGTGGTGCCATCGGTCAGCTTGAAGTACAGCTCCGAGTGGTTGTTGATCGGCAGACCGTCTTTGTTGGTCAGGGTGATGGTGTAAGTGATCTCGCCGCCTTCGGTGACCGAAGGCGTTGCGGTCAGTTTGGCTACCACTTCGTCGATGGTGTCGGTCACTTTGACCGAAGCATCACCACCCAACTGCAGGTTCTCGAAGG
>NZ_QJRC01000053.1 GCF_013393325.1 Pseudomonas hunanensis | reverse complement strand
ATGGTGCGCTGGTCTCGCCCGCCTTGATGGTGACCTGGGCATTGTTGCTCAGGGTCACGACCAGGTCGTGATCCAGCGGCTGATTGACGTGCACGGTGAAGGTCGGCTTCACGTTCTCGGCGACCGAAGTTTGGTCAGCCGTGATGGTGACTTTGACCAGGTCGCCTTCATTGCCCGGAGTACCTGGCTCGTCAGTGACCTGGGTGCTGACCGGAGTCTTGTCCAGGTTCAGGTTTTCGAACTTCCACGCATCTGCACCGCTGACCGCATCGATGGCGTTGACCACTGGCTGGTTAGCACCGACATAGACGTTATCCG
>NZ_QJRC01000052.1 GCF_013393325.1 Pseudomonas hunanensis | reverse complement strand
TTTCAGGCGCTCACCCACAAGGACTACTCGCCCCACGGCGCGCGCCTGGTACAGCGCCTCGATGTCGAGAAGTACCGGCGCTTTCTCGCCGAGCGCGATGAGCTGGAACGGCGCATTGCCGCCCTGCGCAACCAAGCCTTGCAAGCCAGCAACGATCACGACGCCTGGCTGGCGACGGCCGAACCCCAACACATCGATAACCCCTACAGCCTGGCCGCCGCCTTGGCCTGTTACGA
>NZ_QJRC01000051.1 GCF_013393325.1 Pseudomonas hunanensis | reverse complement strand
TGAGCAACATTACCGTCGGTGCAGATGGCCTGGCCCTGAGCGGCCGCGGCGAACCGGGTGCCACCGTCGAAGTGCGCGATGCCAACGGCAACGTGATCGGCACGGGTGTGGTCGGTGCCAACGGCACTTTCCTGATCGACCTGAATCCCGCCGCGCAGCCGGGTGAACACTTGAGTCTGGTGCAGACCGACCCGAGCGGCAACGCCTCCGTGGCGTTGGAGTACGACGTACCGCTGACCACCGCCCCAACCAGCCCGAGCAACCTGGCTATCGACGCCGACGGCACCACCCTCACCGGTACCGCGCCGGCTGGCAGCCGCGTCGAAGTGCACGATGCCAACGGCAC
>NZ_QJRC01000050.1 GCF_013393325.1 Pseudomonas hunanensis | reverse complement strand
TGACCCTGAGCAACAATGCCCAGGTCACCATCAAGGCTGGCGAGACCAGCGCGCCTTACGAGCACGCGGCACAGGGCGATGACGTCTATCTGGACAGCGGCGAAATCACCCTCGGCATCAAGTCGGCTGTGGATATCGACGGCCGTACCTTCGAAAACCTGCAATTGGGCGGTGATGCTTCGGTTCAAGTGACCGACACCCTCGACGAAGTGGTAGCCAAACTGACCGCCACGCCTTCGGTCACCGAAGGCGGTGAGATCACCTACACCATCACCCTGACCAACAAAGACGGTCTGCCGATCAACAACCACTCGGAGCTGTACTTCAAGCTGACCGATGGTACGACTGTCGTCGTCGCAGCCAACAGCACCACCGGTTCCG
>NZ_QJRC01000049.1 GCF_013393325.1 Pseudomonas hunanensis | reverse complement strand
AAGGTCGGTTTGACGTTCTCGGCCACCGAGGTTTGGTCGGCGGTGATAGTGACTTTGACCAAGTCGCCTTCGTTGCCCGGAGTGCCTGGCTCGTCGGTTACCTGGGTGCTGACCTCGGTCTTGTCCAAGTTCAGGTTTTCGAACTTCCACGCATCTGCACCGCTGACCGCGTCAATGGCATTGACCACTGGCGGGTTAGCGCCGACATAGACGTTATCCGGCGCGATTACAGTGGCGGAACCTGTGGTGCTGTTGGCTGCGACGACGACAGTCGTACCATCGGTCAGCTTGAAGTACAGCTCCGAGTGGTTGTTGATCGGCAGGCCGTCTTTGTTGGTCAGCGTGATGGTGTAAGTGATCTCGCCGCCTT
>NZ_QJRC01000048.1 GCF_013393325.1 Pseudomonas hunanensis | reverse complement strand
CCACGGTGTGATTCATGACTGGGGTGAAGTCGTAACAAGGTAGCCGTAGGGGAACCTGCGGCTGGATCACCTCCTTAATCGACGACATCAGCCTGCTGATGAGCTCCCACACGAATTGCTTGATTCACTTGTATAAAGACGATGCTGTAACGCGACCCTGTTATAGGTCTGTAGCTCAGTTGGTTAGAGCGCACCCCTGATAAGGGTGAGGTCGGCAGTTCAAATCTGCCCAGACCTACCATCACATGGTTAAGGCGTAAAATACGGGGCCATAGCTCAGCTGGGAGAGCGCCTGCCTTGCACGCAGGAGGTCAGCGGTTCGATCCCGCTTGGCTCCACCACTTTCGCAGTACGCAGTCACTTGTCAGAACTTAGAAATGAACATTCGTTGATGAATGTTGATTTCTGACTTTTGTCAGATCGTTCTTTAAAAATTCGGATATGTGATAGAAATAGACTGATGGCCAGTTTCACTGCTGGTTAATCAGGCTAAGGTAAAATTTGTGAGTTCTGCTCGAAA
>NZ_QJRC01000003.1 GCF_013393325.1 Pseudomonas hunanensis | reverse complement strand
AGCCTGGCCGCCGCCTTGGCCTGTTACGACCGTGACGAAATCACTTCCGCCCGCGGGCTGGAAATATCCTTGGCGTTGCTGATTCAGCCGATGGGCCAGCCGGCCCCTGGCACCGAGGAACAGGATCTGCGCTTCAAACGCCTGGAACAATGGCTCGATCAACACGACAGCCCGCTGTACACCGCCCTGGCACCGTTCAACCCATTCAAGGACAAGGCCGACGCGATCGGCAGTTTGCTCGGCGCCAGCGATAACGTGATCGAAGGCTTGGCCGGCCGCTTTCCGGCCATGGTCGGCATCACCG
>NZ_QJRC01000047.1 GCF_013393325.1 Pseudomonas hunanensis | reverse complement strand
CGCTGCCCAGCTCGCTTCCGTCTGGTGCGAGGATGCGCACGGTGCTGCCCGGTTCGGCGCGGCCGGTAACCACAGTACCGTTGGCATTGACTGTCAGTTCGGTTGGTGCAGCTGGCGCAGTGATGTCTGGTGCGGTGACCTGCGCTGGCAGCGACGAAAGGCCGCTGCCATCGATGGCGACCACGTCCAGCAGTTCGCCATTGGCTTGGGCCGGATTCAGTTCGATGCTGAAACTGCCATCGGCATTGGCGATAGCGCTGCCGATCAGCGTGCCGTTGGCATCGTGCACTTCGACACGGCTGCCAGCCGGCGCAGTACCGGTGAGGGTGGTGCCGTCGGCATCGATGGCCAGATTGCTCGGGCTATCAGGGGCGGTGGTCAGCGGAACGTCGTACTCCAGGGCCACGGAGGCGTTGCCGCTTGGGTCGGTCTGCACCAGGCTCAGGTGTTCACCCGGCTGCGCGGCGGGATTCAGGTCGATCAGGAAGGTGCCGTTGGCACCGACCACACCCGTGCCGATCACGTTGCCGTTGGCATCGCGCACTTCGACGGTGGCACCCGGTTCGCCGCGGCCGCTCAGGGCCAGGCCATCTGCACCGACGGTAATGTTGCTCA
>NZ_QJRC01000046.1 GCF_013393325.1 Pseudomonas hunanensis | reverse complement strand
TTTATCCAGGGTCAACTTCTCGAACTTGTCGACATCCGCGCCTTCAACGGTTGCGATCGACTTGACGATCGGGTCGTTGGCACCAACGTAGACGTTGTCCGGGGCGGTGACCGTGGCGGTGCCAGAAATACCGTTGGCTGGGATGGTGATGGTGGTTTTGCCATCGTCCAGGGTAAAGGTCAGCGCTGCGTGCTTGTCGATCGGCAGGCCGTCTTTGTTGGTCAGCGTCACGGTGTAGGTGATCACGCCGCCTTC
>NZ_QJRC01000045.1 GCF_013393325.1 Pseudomonas hunanensis | reverse complement strand
GCAGCGCTTTCATCTCCTCTACCTGCGCCATGCCGCTCTTCAAATACTTCTGTACTTCCTGGCTGAACGGATTTTCCGTGATGGCCTGGCTGGTGATCCGGTAGCGCGCTGCCAATAGCCCCAGCGCTTTCTCGGCATTCCCTTCACGCGCCGCCATCAACACCTGCTTACGCAGACCATGGCTGGCATCCCAACGGGTTTGCCCGCGCAGGCGCTTGAGCACCACGGTATTGACCGTCTGGGCGGTGAGGTCGGTGATGCCGGCCATGGCCGGAAAGCGGCCGGCCAAGCCTTCGATCACGT
>NZ_QJRC01000044.1 GCF_013393325.1 Pseudomonas hunanensis | reverse complement strand
CTGACCAACAAAGATGGCCTGCTGATCAACAACCACGGCGCCCTGACCTTCACGCTGAGCGACGGCAAAACCGTCATCACCGTGCCGGCCAACGGCACCACCGGTTCGGTCACCGTGGCTGCACCGGACAACGTCTACGTTGGTGCCAACGACCCGATCGTCAAGTCGATCGCAACCGTTGAAGGCGCGGATGTCGACAAGTTCGAGAAACTGACCCTGGATAAAACCGAGGTCAAAACCACCGTTACCGACGAGCCAGGTACCCCAGGCAACCCAGGCGGCACCAACGAAGGCGACCTGGTCAAGGTCACCATCACCGCCGACCAAACTTCGGTCGCCGAGAACGTCAAACCGACCTTCACCGTGCACGTCAACC
>NZ_QJRC01000043.1 GCF_013393325.1 Pseudomonas hunanensis | reverse complement strand
TGCCTGGCGTACCTGGCTCATCAGTGACCTGGGTGCTGACCGGAGTCTTGTCCAGGTTCAGGTTTTCGAACTTCCACGCATCTGCACCGCTGACCGCATCGATGGCGTTGACCACTGGCTGGTTAGCGCCGACATAGACGTTATCCGGCGCGATTGCAGTGGCGGAACCGGTGGTGCTGTTGGCTGCGACGACGACAGTCGTACCATCGGTCAGCTTGAAGTACAGCTCCGAGTGGTTGTTGATCGG
>NZ_QJRC01000042.1 GCF_013393325.1 Pseudomonas hunanensis | reverse complement strand
GGCGCTCCAGGCCAAGCCGGAACGCGGCCAGTTCCGGTGAGGGGGCGTCCGCCGGGTACATGCTTTCCAGCGTCTTGTTCAGCAGCATGGCCACCAGGTTGCGATGGTGGAAATCGCGGCTTTGCACACTCAGTTGTTCGGCATCCAACCGGTAGCACGCCGGCACGCGCTCCTGCTCGGGCGGTTGTGCGGGTTTGGTGTGCTCCAGTTGCTCGGCGGGCATCAGGTCGCGCAGTTGATGCTGGTAGGCCGAGACCGACAGGCTCAGGTCCAGGGCCATGCCTTCGGCGTCGGCAAGCGCGACCACCACCGGCACTTTCGGCTGGGTGTAGGGGTAGTGCCGCGCCATGGCGACGAGGTTGC
>NZ_QJRC01000041.1 GCF_013393325.1 Pseudomonas hunanensis | reverse complement strand
CGGTCACTTTGACCGAAGCATCACCACCCAACTGCAGGTTCTCGAAGGTAGCGCCCGTGGCGTCCACCGCCGACTTGATGCCCAGGCTGATTTCGCCAGCGTCTTGGTAGACGTCGTCACCTTGTGCCGCGTGCTCGTATGGTGCGCTGGTCTCGCCCGCCTTGATGGTGACCTGGGCATTGTTGCTCAGGGTCACGACCAGGTCGTGATCCAGCGGCTGATTGACGTGCACGGTGAAGGTCGGCTTCACGTTCTCGGCGACCGA
>NZ_QJRC01000040.1 GCF_013393325.1 Pseudomonas hunanensis | reverse complement strand
TTCCCTTCTGCACCCTGCAGACGTGGAAACTTTTGGATCAGAACCTCCTGGAGCGCGCAGCAGGCGAATCATTTTTGACCGGGGTGCCCGGCTCGCGTGTCCGAAAACGGAGCGCTGCGCGCGGCGTGCGAGGAACCGGGACGCCCCGCTGAACCTGGAGGTCGGCGTAGGTGGTGGCACACGACTCAAACCCCTTTTGCCCTCAAGTAGCCTCCCTTCTAGACCCCCCAGGGCAGTTTGGCCCCTCTGGGGGGCTCGGCCCGGACGGAACAGGGTTGTTTACACTTTTTATGGCCGCAAACGCTCTATCTCGGCGAGAAAAGCTCCATGGCACACGAACCATAAAACGGGCCATAACGCAAAAAATACGAGTCCCAGAGGGGGGAAACCACTGGTGCATAAAAATATCTTCCCTTCTGCACCCTGCAGACGTGGAAACTTTTGGATCAGAACCTCCTGGAGCGCGCAGCAGGCGAATCATTTTTGACCGGGGTGCCCGGCTCGCGTGTCCGAAAACGGAGCGCTGCGCCGGGCGT
>NZ_QJRC01000039.1 GCF_013393325.1 Pseudomonas hunanensis | reverse complement strand
AGTACGACGTACCGCTGACCACCGCCCCAACCAGCCCGAGCAACCTGGCTATCGACGCCGACGGCACCACCCTCACCGGTACCGCGCCGGCTGGCAGCCGCGTCGAAGTGCACGATGCCAACGGCACCCTGATCGGCAGCGCCATCGCCAATGCCGATGGCAGTTTCAGCATCGAACTGAATCCTGCCCAAGCCAATGGCGAACTGCTGGACGTGGTCGCTATCGATGACAGCGGGGTGTCCTCGCTGCCAACACAAGTCACTGCACCCGATATCACTGCGCCTGCGGCCCCGACCGAACTGGCCGTCAGCGCTGACGGTACGGTGCTCACCGGCCGTGCCGAACCCGGTAGCACGGTACGTATCTTGGCAGCCGATGGCACTGAACTAGGCACTGCCGTGGTCGGCCCGACCGGCGTGTTCAGCATCAACCTGACTC
>NZ_QJRC01000038.1 GCF_013393325.1 Pseudomonas hunanensis | reverse complement strand
GCGTCCACCGCCGACTTGATGCCCAGGCTGATTTCGCCAGCGTCTTGGTAGACGTCGTCACCTTGTGCAGCGTGCTCGTACGGCGCACTGGTCTCCCCAGCCTTGATGGTGACCGTGGCATTGTTGCTCAGGGTCACGACCAGGTCGTGATCCAGCGGCTGATTGACGTGTACGGTGAAGGTCGGCTTCACGTTCTCGGC
>NZ_QJRC01000037.1 GCF_013393325.1 Pseudomonas hunanensis | reverse complement strand
CCAGCTTGATCTTCGACTTGCGCAGGGATTCGAGCAGGTCGAGGTTTTCCTCACCAGGAATGCCGAATACATACTCGACACCTTCGTTTTCCAGGCATTGCACAACGACATCGGCGGCCTTGGCCATCTTGCTTGCTACCTCAAGTGATGGGACGGTGGAAGTCCAGAAATGCGCAGCACGGTACGCTGGCATCGCCAGGTGCAGGGGCAGGAGTGCCCTGAACCAAAGTCTTGACGTAGGGGGGCAACAGGAAAGTCACGTTAATGCGATGGGAATATTGTCGCAGGTACCAGTAGGAACAGCCTTGTGCTGCTGTAGGAGTTGCAATTTTCAGGCGAAAAGACAAAACCCCTACCTGCATGCGCAGATAGGGGTTTTGCGAAATGAATCTTGACGATGACCTACTCTCACATGGGGAAACCCCACACTACCATCGGCGATGCATCGTTTCACTGCTGAGTTCGG
>NZ_QJRC01000036.1 GCF_013393325.1 Pseudomonas hunanensis | reverse complement strand
GCGAAATCAGCCTTGGCATCAAGTCGGCTGTGGATATCGACGGTCGCACCTTCGAGAACCTGGAGTTGGGCGGCGCGGCGAAAGTCGACGTCACCGACACCACCGACGAAGTGATCGCGAAACTGACGGCCACCGAGTCCGTGACCGAAGGCGGCGAGATCACCTACACCATCACGCTGACCAACAAAGATGGCCTGCTGATCAACAACCACGGCGCCCTGACCTTCACGCTGAGCGACGGCAAAACCGTCATCACCGTGCCGGCCAACGGCACCACCGGTTCGGTCACCGTGGCTGCACCGG
>NZ_QJRC01000035.1 GCF_013393325.1 Pseudomonas hunanensis | reverse complement strand
AGACCGAGGTCAGCACCCAGGTAACCGACGAGCCAGGCACTCCGGGCAACGAAGGCGACTTGGTCAAAGTCACTATCACCGCCGACCAAACCTCGGTGGCCGAGAACGTCAAACCGACCTTCACCGTGCACGTCAACCAGCCGCTGGACCACGACCTGGTCGTGACCCTGAGCAACAATGCTCAGGTCACCATCAAAGCGGGCGACACCAGCGTCAAGTACGAGCACGCGGCGCAGGGCGATGACGTTTATCTGGACAGCGGCGAAATCAGCCTCGGCATCAAGTCGGCTGTGGATATCGACGGTCGCACCTTCGAGAACCTGGAGCTGGGCGGCGCGGCGAAAGTGGATGTCACCGACACCACCGACGAAGTGATCGCGAAACTGACCGCGACTCCATCGGTCACCGAAGGCGGCG
>NZ_QJRC01000034.1 GCF_013393325.1 Pseudomonas hunanensis | reverse complement strand
GCTCGTACGGCGCACTGGTCTCCCCAGCCTTGATGGTGACCGTGGCATTGTTGCTCAGGGTCACGACCAGGTCGTGATCCAGCGGCTGATTGACGTGTACGGTGAAGGTCGGCTTCACGTTCTCGGCTACCGATACCTGGTCAGCCGTAATGGTGACCTTAACGATATCGCCTTCGTTGCCTGGCGTACCTGGCTCATCAGTGACCTGGGTGCTGACCGGAGTCTTGTCCAGGTTCAGGTTTTCGAACTTCCACG
>NZ_QJRC01000033.1 GCF_013393325.1 Pseudomonas hunanensis | reverse complement strand
GCGCGGTTCCTGTGGGAGCGGGCGTGCCCGCGAAGAGGCCGGCACAGGCATTTCACTCCCCTTCCTCCCAAAAACAGTCAATAATTCTCCCAGCCACGTGGGCAGGATCGCCCGTTTTCGTGTCCAAACGAATGACAACTGCATCCAAGGAACCGGACCTATGCTGCGCCGCCGCATGCTCATCATGTTGGCCGTGGTTCTGCTGATCGTGCTGGCCCTGGGGGGCTACAAAGCCTTTTCGATCTACCAGCAGATCCAGATGTTCACTGCCCCCAAGCCGCCCATCACCGTAGCGGCCGCTGTGGCCGAACAGCGCCAGTGGCAAGAGCGCCTGCCCGCCGTCGGCAGCCTCAAGGCCCTGCAAGGCGTTGACCTGAGCCTGGAGGTGGAAGGCATCGTCAAAGCCTTGCATTTCGACTCGGGCCAGCAGGTCAAGGCCGGGCAACTGTTGCTGCAACTCAATGACGACCAGGAAACCGCCCTGCTCGGCACCGCCCAGGCCGACCTGGGCCTGGCCAAGGTCGATTTCGGCCGTGGTAGCCAGCTGGTCGGCGACGCGGCCATCTCCCGTGGCGAGTTCGATCGCCTTACCTCCCAATACCGGCGTAACCAGGCGGTGGTCGAGCAGCTCAAGGCGCAGAAGATCAAGAAAAGCATCAACGCCCCGTTCAGCGGCACCATCGGCATCCGCCAGGTGGACATCGGCCAATACCTGGCCGCCGGCACAGTGATCGCCACCCTGCAGGACACCTCCAGCCTGTACGTCGACTTCAACGTACCGGAACAGGCCCTGCCACGCCTGAGCCTGGGCCAGCAGGTGCTGGTGCAAGTGGCCGCTTACCCGGGCCAGACTTTCCCCGCCAGCCTGAGCGCCATCAACCCCAAGGTCGAGGAAGCCACGCGCAACCTGCTGGTACGCGCCACCATGGCCAACCCCGACGGCAAACTGCTGCCGGGCATGTTCGCCAGCCTGTTGATCCTGCTGCCCAACCCACAGCCGCAAGTGGTGGTGCCGGAAAGCGCCATTACTTACACCCTGTATGGCAACTCGGTGTATGTCGCCTCGCCAAAAAAAGACAAGGACGGCAAGCCGGAAAACGACGACAAAGGCCAACCCCAACGGGTGGCCGAACAGCGCACCGTTCAGACCGGCGAGCGCCGAGACGGCGTGGTGGTGGTCAGCAAAGGCCTGCAGGCAGGGGAGCAAGTGGTCACTGCCGGGCAGCTGAAACTCACCCCCGGTGCTGCGATACGCATCGGCCAGGATAACGCTCTAAAGCCCGCACCGGGCACAGCGGCCAAGGACTGACAGGAGGCTGGCATGGCGTTCACCGACCCGTTCATCCGCCGCCCGGTGCTGGCCAGTGTGGTCAGCCTGCTGATCCTGCTGCTGGGCTTCCAGGCCTGGAACAAGCTGCAGATCCGCCAGTACCCGCAGATGGAAAACGCCCTGATCACGGTAACTACCGCCTACCCCGGGGCCAACGCCGAAACCATCCAGGGCTACATCACCCAGCCGCTGCAACAAAGCCTGGCCAGCGCCGAAGGCATCGACTACATGACCTCGGTGAGCCGGCAGAACTTCTCGATCATTTCCATCTACGCGCGGATCGGCGCCGACAGCGACCGGCTGTTCACCGAGTTGCTGGCCAAGGCCAACGAAGTGCGCAACAAGCTGCCCCAGGACTCCGAAGACCCGGTACTGAGCAAGGAAGCCGCCGATGCCTCGGCGCTGATGTACGTCAGCTTCTACAGCAAGGAAATGAGCAACCCGCAGATCACCGACTACCTGTCGCGGGTGATCCAACCCAAGCTGGCCACTTTGCCGGGCATGGCCGAGGCGGAAATCCTCGGCAACCAGGTGTTCGCCATGCGGCTGTGGCTGGACCCGGTCAAACTGGCCGGTTTCGGCCTGTCGGCCACCGACGTGACCAACGCCGTACGCCGCTACAACTTCCTCTCCGCCGCCGGCGAGGTAAAGGGCGAATACGTGGTCACCAGTATCAACGCCAGTACCGAGTTGAAGTCGGCCGAGGCGTTCGCCGCCCTGCCGGTCAAGACCAGCGGTGACAGCCGCGTGCTGCTGGGCGATGTGGCGCGGGTCGAAATGGGCGCGGAAAACTACGACACGGTCAGCTCGTTCGATGGCACCCCGTCGGTGTACATCGGCATCAAGGCCACCCCCGCCGCCAACCCGCTGGAGGTGATCAAGGAAGTGCGGCGCATCATGCCCGAACTGCAAAGCCAGCTGCCCTCGGCCCTGAAAGTGTCGATCGCCTACGACGCCACACTGTTCATCCAGGCCTCCATCGACGAAGTGATCAAAACCCTCGGCGAAGCGGTGCTGATCGTCATCGTGGTGGTGTTCCTGTTCCTCGGTGCCCTGCGTTCGGTACTGATCCCGGTGGTGACCATACCGTTGTCGATGATCGGCGTGCTGTTCTTCATGCAGATGATGGGCTATTCGCTTAACCTGCTGACCCTGCTGGCGATGGTCCTGGCCATCGGTCTGGTGGTGGACGATGCCATTGTCGTGGTGGAAAACATCCACCGGCACATGGAGGAAGGGAAGTCACCGTTCGACGCAGCCCTGGAAGGTGCCCGCGAGATCGCCATGCCCGTGGTGTCGATGACCATCACCTTGGCCGCCGTATACGCACCGATCGGCTTCCTCACCGGGCTCACAGGGGCCCTGTTCAAGGAGTTCGCCCTGACCCTGGCTGGGGCGGTGATCATTTCCGGCATCGTTGCCCTCACCCTGTCACCGATGATGTGCGCCCTGCTGCTGCGCCAGGAGCAGAACCCCAGCGGCCTGGCCCACCGCCTCGACCAACTGTTCGAACGCCTGAAGGTGCGCTACCAGAAGCTGCTGCACGCCACCCTCGACAGCCGGCCGGTAGTGCTGGTGTTTGCCGTGATCATCCTGTGCCTGATCCCGGTGCTGCTCAAGTTCACCCAGAACGAACTGGCGCCCAACGAGGACCAGGGGGTGATATTCATGATGAGCAGCTCGCCGCAACCGGCCAACCTCGATTACCTCAACGCCTACACCGACCAGTTCACGCCGCTGTTCAAGGCTTTCCCCGAATACTACTCATCGTTCCAGATCAACGGTTTCAACGGCGTGCAGACCGGCATTGGTGGCTTTTTGCTCAAGCCCTGGAACGAGCGCGAGCGCACGCAGATGGAGTTGCTGCCGCTGGTGCAGGCCAAACTCGAAGAAATCGGCGGCCTGCAGATCTTCGGCTTCAACCTGCCGTCGTTGCCGGGCACTGGCGAGGGCCTGCCGTTCCAGTTCGTGATCAATACCGCTGGCGACTACCCAGCACTGCTGGAAGTGGCCCAGCGCATCAAGGCGCGCGCGCAGGAATCGGGCAAGTTCGCCTTCCTCGACGTCGACCTAGCCTTCGACAAGCCCGAGGTGGTGGTGGATATCGACCGGGCCAAGGCGGCGCAGATGGGGGTGTCGATGGACACCCTCGGCGGCACCCTTGCGACCTTGCTGGGCGAAGCGGAAATCAACCGCTTCACGCTTGAGGGCCGCAGCTACAAGGTGATCGCCCAGGTAGAACGGCCGTACCGCGACAACCCGGGCTGGCTGAACAACTACTACGTGAAGAACGACCAGAACCAATTGCTGCCGCTGTCGACCCTGATCACCCTCACCGACCGCGCCCGCCCACGCCAGCTCAATCAGTTCCAGCAACTGAACTCGGCCATCATCCAGGGCGTGCCTATGGTCAGCCTGGGCGAAGCGCTGAAGACCGTGCAGGACATCGCCCGCGAAGAGGCACCGGAAGGCTTCGCCTTCGACTATGCCGGCGTGGCCCGCCAGTATGTTCAGGAAGGCAGCGCGCTGTGGGTTACCTTCGGCCTGGCACTGGCGATCATCTTCCTGGTGCTGGCGGCGCAGTTCGAAAGCTTCCGCGACCCGTTGGTGATTCTGGTAACCGTGCCCTTGTCGATCTGTGGCGCGCTGTTGCCGCTGTTCCTGGGCATATCGAGCATGAACATCTACACCCAGGTCGGCCTGGTGACCTTGATCGGCCTGATCAGCAAGCACGGCATTCTCATTGTCGAGTTCGCCAATCAGTTGCGTGAGGAGCGCGGTTTGAGCGTGCGCGAGGCCATCGAGGAAGCGGCGGCGATTCGCCTGCGGCCGGTGCTGATGACCACGGCGGCGATGGTGTTCGGCATGGTGCCGCTGATTCTGGCGACTGGCGCCGGGGCGGTCAGCCGTTTTGACATCGGTACGGTGATTGCCACCGGGATGTCGATTGGCACGTTGTTTACTCTGTTTGTGCTGCCTTGTATCTATACCTTGTTGGCGCACAAGGCGAAAGCCAAGGAAGCTGCAATAGCCTGATTCGGCCTCTTCACGGGCTTGTGGGAGCGGGCAAGCCCGCGAAGAGGCCCGCACTGCAGATGCAAAAATGCCAGAGGCCCCGCAATCGCGAGGCCTCTGGCATTTCTAGCTAACGCAGGGCTCAACCAAATGGCCGCAACCCCTGACGCAGGCCGAACAGGAACAGCAACAGGTCCTGATCTGGCGCGACCTGTGCCTGTTGCTGCGGTTTCGCTTCCCGCGGCAATGCGCACTGGTCGGCCATCTCGGCCTTGCTGAACACGTTCGGCCTCGGCTCTTCCCAGGCTGCCACCGCCACGGTGGTCACCGCCAGGCCAGCTACCAGGAACAAAGCTCGAGCTATTTCTAGTTTCATTACTCTAACCCTTTGACAGCGCTGCCAAACGCCATCTTGTAAAAGTAGAGCAGCGTCTGCCATTCCGCGTCATTGATCGACGAATGGCGGCGCAGCTGGCGCAGGTCGTTACCTGCTGCACGCTGGCAGCTGATGCGCCGTCGGCACTTTTCCAGGTCCAACAGCGCCACCTCGACGCGGGCCTGCTCACCCTCGCCAATTACCTTGATGAACACGTGCTTGCCATACAGGCAGCCGTGCTGCCAGTGCCCCAGGTGCATGCGTGCCAGGTTGTCCGCCAGATCCTTGAGCATGCGCTCATGCACCACCTGTGGGTACCGCTCGCGGGCACCTTCGGCATGCCAGGTGTCGAGTTCGACAAAGCCGTCCAGCGCTTCACTGACCAGCAGCGCACGCCACTGGTGGTCGGCATCGCGCTCGGCGCCACAGAAGACAATGCGCGGTACACGCACGCCCAGTTGCTCGAAGCTGTTCAACGCATCCAGTTCACGCAATACCGTAGGCCGGCCGAAAGGGTGCAGCAGGCTGCGGTAGATATGCCCGACCTGCCGTTTGGCATACAGCAGCTTGCCATTGGCATCGTTGAGGCGTTGCACGCCACTCTCACCGCCGCGCCGCTGGTTAGGCTCCTCGACCCACTCGCCTTGCTGGCGCCAATAAAAATCGAAGCGCGACTCCCCTCTCTGGGCTACAGCCATCAAACACTACCCCTTACGCAATACGTAGACCCGCCACATGGCATAGAACGGCAGGAAGTCGAGGCGTTCCTGGATTCTGAAGCCGGCGGCCGTGAATTCTTCTTCGACCGTTTCGGCCGGTAACACGAAACGGTTCTGGTAATTGTCCTGTTCGGCCTTGGCGCTGCGGCGCTGCTCGAGTTTTTTCCGGCGCCAGGCCTTGAAGTTGCCATCCACCCACAGGGACAGGATCACACTATCACGGCTAACCCGCTGAAATTCCGAAAGTATGGTCTTTCTGTGCGCAGATTCGCCAATGTGGTGGAACAGACGCATACAAAAAATGCTGTCCACCGAGTTGTCCGGCAGGTCGATAGCAAATGCCGAAGTCTGCAAAGGCCGTACCCGTGCCACCACCTCTGGCGGTTGCGCCGCACAGGCCGTCTCGATCATCGCCTCGGAGTTGTCGGCCCCGATGATCACCCGGTTGGGCTTTTCAGCCAGCAGTGGCCAGAAGCGGCCGGCACCGCACGGCAGGTCCAGTACCAGGCCAGGCTCGCCAGCCAATGCCAGGGCGCGACGCGCCAGCTGCTCATCTCGCTTGTGGGAAAGGCGTCGCGCCAGGCCGTCCTGGTGCTTGAGAAAGTACTCACGCGCATGGTCTTTGTCGTACTTCTCGGAAAATTCAAGCTTGATGGGGCTACGCATTGGGTATCTCCTGACTCCATTGCGAGCACATTAGGTAGGCAAGCGTTGGAATCAGGTCATGCCAATGTGAAAAAAACGTTGAGCCCCATTTGACCTGTTACAACAGATTACTCAGCCAAGGCATCCGGGTCGCCTTGGCCGGCTGTGTTGCTCAGGTCTACCCGAAAGCGGCAACCATGCGGCAAAGTGGATGTCAGGGTGACATGCCAGCCCTGGTCGTCACAAATTCGCTGCACCAACGACAGGCCCAGGCCCAGGCCCTCGCCACGCCGTTCATCACCACGCACGAACGGTTTGAACATGGCCTCGCGCTGCTCTTCAGGAATACCCACGCCGCTGTCCTCTACACTGAAGCCGTTGGCTTCCAGGCTCAGGCGTATGTAGCCGCCATCGGTGTAGTGCGCCGCATTACGCAGCAGGTTGCCCATCACCGACTGCAGGAAGGTGGCGTTGTACAGCACCGGGCTGGCGCTGACACGGCCATCGAAGTACAGGGTGAGGCCCTTCTGTTCGATGGTGTCGCGCCATACGCCGATCAGCTCATCGGCCACTTCGCGCAGGGTCGCCTGCGATGCCACCGCACCCTCGTCGCGCTGCGCCCGGGCCAGCATAAGGAAAGTCTTGACCAATTCGCGCATTTCCTCGGTGGCCCGCGCCACACGTTCCACCTGGCTGCGCGCGCGAGCATCGAGGTTAGGGTTTTCCATCAGCAACTCGCAGGAGGTCGCCAGCACCATCAACGGTGTGCGCAGCTCGTGGCTGACGTCACTGGTGAACAGCCGTTCGCGGGTCAACGCGTCGCGCAGGCGGCCCAGGGTGTCATCGAACGCGACTGCCAGCTGGCCCACTTCGTCCGCCGCGTAATCCGGTGCCAGTGGCGGGGCCAGGCCCAGCAACTGGTCGCGGTGACGCACCTGGCGCGCCAGACGGATGACCGGTGCCATTACCCGACGTGCCACCAGCCAGCCGAGGATCACGGCCAGCACCAGGCTGAGCACGAAGCCCACCACCACCACCGCGAACAGCACACGCTCGCGCTCTTCGAAATCGCTCTGATCCTGCAGCAGTACATAGCGGCGGCCATCGACGATCTCGACCATGGCGTGATACGACAGTTGGTCGCGGAACACCTCGTGGAAGCCGCGATCGAGGTGGCGCAAGTCCTTGGGCAGCTCGAAATCGTCGCGCCCGCCGCTGAAGTAGAACAGCTGGTCGGGACGCGGCCGGTGGCTCCAGTCACTGACGCTGTCCATACGCAACAGGCGCTGCAGGTCACCGCCCAGTACCGAGGAAATCAGCCGCTCTTCAACCAGGTGCACGGTGGCGACGATGCCAAAGGCGAAGGCCCCGGCCACCAGCGCACTCATCAAGGCAAAAGCAATGATGATGCGCTGGGCAAGGCTTTGCTTAAACTCCATCGCGGCCCTCGGCGAGGCGATAGCCGACGCCATGGACGGTATGCAACAACGGTTTTTCAAACGGTTTGTCGATCACCTGGCGCAGCTGGTGCACATGGCTGCGCAGGCTGTCGCTGTCGGGGCAGTCGTCGCCCCACAGGGCTTCTTCCAGCACCTCGCGGCGCAGGACGTGCGGGCTTTTTTGCATCAGCACCGCCAGCAGCTTGAGGCCGACCGGGTTGAGCTTGAGCAGGCGGCCCTGGCGGGTAACTTCGAGGGTGTCGAGGTCGTAGCTGAGGTCCGCCACCTGCAGGGTACGGCGCCCGCCGCCCTGGGCACGGCGCAGCACCGCTTCGATGCGCGCCGCCAACTCCGACAGGGCAAACGGCTTGAGCAGGTAGTCATCGGCACCTGAGCGGAAGCCTTGCAAGCGGTCGTCGAGCTGGTCACGGGCGGTGAGCATGATCACCGGCGTGTCGCGGCGGGCGTCTTCGCGCAGGCGCTTGCACAGGGTGTAGCCATCGATGCCGGGCAGCATGATGTCGAGCACGATCAAATCGTAGTGTTCGGTGGCGGCCAGGTGCAGGCCGGACAGGCCATCCTGGGCACAGTCGACGGTGTAACCCTTCATGCCCAGGTAATCGGCCAGGTTGGCCAGGATATCGCGGTTGTCTTCAACCAAAAGAATGCGCATCGGTTTCTCCTGTGCGGCGCTTCTCGCTGTGGTGCGCGGCAGGCGCAGCTTAAGGCCTATGCCTGCACGGTGCCAGCCCCTGGGAAAATTCACCGCACTTGACGGTTTTTTCACTGATCCTTCACGGACACAGGATAGCGGCCAGCCGACAATGCCCGATCTTTTTCGCGCCCTGGAGCCGTCATGCAGCAACGCACCCGCCCTCGCCCGATCAACTACTGGCTGTACCTGGGGATACCCCTGGCGACCGCGCTGGCCTTGATTCTGCTGGAGCTGACTTCGGTCGACATGGATGTGGCCAACCTGTTCTTCGATCCCGTTGCCGGGCAGTTCATTGGCCGCCACAGCTACCTTCTGGAAAACATCCTGCATGACCGGGTCAAGCAAGTGGTGATTTTGCTGGGGGTGCTATCGCTGTTCACCTTTGCTGCGAGCTTTTTCTGGAAGCGCTTGTTCGGCTGGCGCCGCGAATTGGGCTGCCTGGTGCTGGCACTGGGCTTGTCCACGGCGTTTGTCACACCGCTGAAGAAGGTCACCCAGGTGCAGTGCCCGTGGAGCCTCACACAGTTTGGCGGCACGGAAACCTACAGCAAGCTGCTGGAGCCACGGCCGGCTACCGACAAAGCCGGGCTGTGCTGGCCGGGTGGGCATGCAGCCACCGGGTTCTGCCTGTTCGGCCTGTTCTTCATGTTGCGTGATCGCAAGCCGCGTCTGGCACAGGTGGCATTCGTGGTGGCCTTGATAGCAGGGTCGGTGCTGTCGGTGGGCAGAATGATGCAAGGGGCGCACTTCTTGTCGCACAACGTGTGGACGGCAGTGTTCTGCTGGTTGATAGGGTTGGGGTCTTATTACCTTGTGCTGTATCGGCATGGGGTGGCTGAGGAGCCTGTCGTCGAGCGTAGCGTCGCCTGACAGAGGAGCATGTCTTGAGTTTGATGCGGTGCGTAAACCGAGCGCCGCCCGCGCGGCGCTCGATCTCGCAGGCGCCACATAACCCACACCAAGCAAAAAGCCCCGGTTCTCACGAACCGGGGCTTTTTGATGGTGCAGGGGGTAAGGCTGGCTTACATCATGCCGCCCATGCCACCCATGCCGCCCATGTCTGGCATGCCGCCGCCAGCTGGGGCTTCGCTCGGAGCGTCAGCAATCATGGCTTCGGTGGTGATCATCAGACCGCCAATCGAAGCAGCAGCTTGCAGGGCCGAACGGGTGACCTTGGCTGGGTCCAGGATACCCATCTCGATCATGTCGCCGTATTCACCGGTAGCAGCGTTGTAACCGAAGTTACCCGAACCTTGCTTGACCTTGTCAGCGACAACGCTTGGCTCGTCGCCGGCGTTGGCAGTGATCTGGCGCAGCGGGGCTTCAACAGCACGGCGCAGCAGGGCGATACCGACGTTCTGGTCTTCGTTTTCGCCTTTCAGGTCAACGATCGCGGCCAGGGCACGAACCAGAGCAACACCACCGCCAGGCACCACGCCTTCTTCAACGGCTGCACGGGTAGCGTGCAGGGCGTCTTCAACGCGGGCTTTCTTCTCTTTCATTTCAACTTCGGTGCCGGCACCGACCTTGATAACGGCAACACCGCCAGCCAGCTTGGCCAGACGCTCTTGCAGCTTCTCACGGTCGTAGTCCGAGGAAGTTTCTTCGATCTGGGCGCGGATCTGCTTGACGCGTGCTTCGATCTCGGTGTCGGCGCCAGCGCCGTCGATGATGGTGGTGTTTTCCTTGGACAGGATGACGCGCTTGGCGTTACCCAGGTGCTCCAGGGTAGCGGTTTCCAGGGACAGACCGATTTCTTCGGAGATGACCTGGCCGCCAGTCAGGACGGCGATGTCCTGCAGCATGGCCTTGCGGCGGTCGCCGAAGCCTGGCGCCTTGACCGCTGCAACCTTGACGATGCCGCGCATGTTGTTGACTACCAGGGTAGCCAGCGCTTCGCCTTCGACGTCTTCGGCAACGATCAGCAGTGGGCGGCCGGCCTTTGCAACGGCTTCCAGAACTGGCAGCAGCTCACGGATGTTGGAGATTTTCTTGTCGACCAGCAGCAGCAGCGGGCCTTCCAGCTCGGCAACCATGGTGTCTGGCTTGTTGACGAAGTATGGCGACAGGTAGCCACGGTCGAACTGCATGCCTTCTACGACGGACAGTTCGTTTTCCAGGCCCGAGCCTTCTTCAACGGTGATCACGCCTTCTTTACCGACTTTTTCCATGGCTTCGGCAATGATGTTGCCGATGGAGTCGTCAGAGTTGGCGGAGATGGTGCCTACCTGGGCGATGGCCTTGGAGTCAGCGCATGGCTTGGACAGGTTCTTCAGCTCGGCAACGACTGCAGCGGTGGCCTTGTCGATACCGCGCTTGAGGTCCATCGGGTTCATGCCGGCAGCGACGGCTTTCAGGCCTTCGTTGACGATGGCCTGAGCCAGAACGGTAGCGGTGGTGGTGCCGTCACCGGCAGCGTCGTTGGCCTTGGAAGCCACTTCCTTGACCAGCTGGGCGCCCATGTTTTCGAACGCGTCTTTCAGCTCGATTTCTTTGGCGACGGAAACGCCGTCCTTGGTGATGGTTGGCGCGCCGAAGCTCTTGGCCAGTACCACGTTACGGCCTTTCGGGCCCAGGGTCGCTTTTACCGCGTCAGCCAGAACGTTGACACCAACCAGCATTTTCTTACGAGCGGAATCGCCGAATTTTACGTCTTTAGCAGCCATGATCGTTTAATCCTTGGAATTCTTTGGAGTAACGGGAAGTCGGGGAAATCAGCCTTCGATGACGGCGAGGATTTCGTTCTCGGCCATGACCAACAGGTCTTCGCCATCGACTTTCACGGTGTTGCTGCCCGAGTAAGGGCCGAAAACCACTTTGTCACCCACTTTCACGGCCAGCGCGCGAACTTCGCCGTTTTCCAGGATGCGACCGGTGCCGACGGCAACAACTTCGCCGCGGTTTGGTTTTTCAGCGGCCGAACCCGGCAGGACGATACCGCCAGCGGTTTTCGATTCTTCTTCGCTGCGACGGATAACGACGCGGTCATGCAGAGGACGAAGCTTCATTGTCGATCTCTCCCAAATTGTGGTTTTCATCGGCCGGTATCGACACCGGCGGGTTGATGCTGTCCGGCGTTGCCGGGAGGTGGCCCGCAATGGGCGAACCACCTGTGTAATGTCTGGCGTTGCCGCCAGAAACCTTGCGGTGACCACATACATGAGGCCGCCATAATCAATTACAAGGCTTGAGATACAAAATTTTTCGTCAGGCCAAAAAAACCGGGGCCGCTTGCGCGGCCCCGGGCGTTTTACTTGTCGCGGCGCTCGTACTCGCCTTCGATCACGTTCGGGCGATGGCCACCCTCTCGTGGCTGCGCCTGGAACGGGTCATCCTGGAACGCACGCTGACGCATGGCCTGGGCCTCGGCACGCTCACGCATCTTGCGCGCCGCCAGGCGGCGGGTGAACGGCAGCAGGCACAGCACGCCCAGCACATCGCTGATGAAGCCCGGCAGCAGCAGCAGGCCACCACCCACGGCCAGCATCATGCCCTGGAACATGTCCTCGGCGGGCAATTCGCCACGTTGCAGGCTTTCACGGGCGCGCAGTGCGGTGGCCAGGCCGGCCACCCGCATCACCAGCACACCCAGGGCGGAGCCGGCGATGATCAGCAGCAACGCCGGGAAGAAACCGATTGCCGCGCTGACCTTCACGAAGACGAACAGCTCCAGCACAGGAAAAATCAGAAACAGCAGTAGAAAAGCACGCATCAAGGGTTCCTCGACGGAAGATAACCTTCCAATAAGACCTCACATGGATGCCTGCGCTCCAGATTTCAACCCTCGACTTGCGCCTGAACCGGCCACTGGTCGGCGCGCGCCAGTAAAACCAAGGCTTCGCGGACTTGTGTCGGCGTGTTGCAAGTATTCGGGAATGGCAGCCAATACACGGCCTGACCGATGCGCAGGTGCATGCCTTCGCTGTCTACGCCAACCATCTGCGCCGGCGCATGCTGCGGCAGGTCGGTCAGTTCGACGTAATGGGCGATGGCGTTGGCATGATCGCTGTTCATGTGCTCGACCATGCTTGCCTCGGCCTTGCCGGCGAACGGATTGCCCAGGGTTACCTGGTCAAGCCAGTGGATGGCGCCGAAGCCGCCGATGTAGCGGTGGCGCACTGGCTGCAACACCCAGAAATCGAAGTCGTGGGCCTTGTGGTAGTTGGCCGCTTCCGGGAAATAGCGGTAGTAGCGCTCGGCAGCCGCCTCGATAGCGGCTTCGTCGACCAGCTTGTGTGCCTCGGCCATCACGGTCAGGCGCCCCACGGCCTGCACATCCTCCGCCTCGCGCTCCCCCACCAGCAGCGAGCATTTCGGGTCTTTCTGCAGGTTGTGGGTGTGCTGGGCAATGCGGCTGATGAGGATCAGCGGGTTGCCCTGGGCGTCCAGGCAGTACGGCACGACGGAACCGAAGGGGTAGCCGGGCATCGACTTGGAATGAGTCGAGAGCACGCCACGGTATTCCTTGAGCAGCAGTTCCCGGGCGGGGCGGATGGCGTTGGTACTCACTTGAGGGCGGCTCCTGGCGGACTGGATGGAGGACAAGATAAGCATTATCAGGTCCAGTGCCAATGGGGTCCTTCCGACCGCCTGCAGGCCGTACACCATCCCCTGTAGGAGCGGCCCTGTGTCGCGATGGGCCGCAAAGCGGCCCCAAAAAATTACCAGGTAACGCCGAAGCCCGCGGTATAGCGCGTCTTGTCCAGGTCACTCTCACGCGTGCCGGTGATGATGTCCTTCTCCGCCTTGAGGTTCAGCGAGGCCCACTCGGTGACCTTGTAGCGCAGGCCAATCTCGGCATCCAGCGAGTAGTCGGCCACGCCACCCAACGGTTTGGCGAACTCGCCGTTGGTGAACAATTGCACGTTCTTGCCGATCAGGTAGCGGGTGTAGTCCCACTTCACCGCCGCGGAATAGAAGTTGTCCTTGGAGCCGTCCTGGTACTCGAAGTCGGTGCGGTTGATCAGCGAGCCCAGCGAGAACGCGCCCAGTTCGTCATCCCAGAACTGGTAACCCGGGCCGGTGCCGACGGTACGCTGACGGGCCAGGTCTTCGATACGGTCGCGCTTGTATTCCGCACGCCCCTGCCAGAACCACTTCTCGGTCATGAAGCGGTCCAGGGCGTACTCGGCGCTCCAGTTGTCGGTGGTGGTGACGTCGTCCTTGGTCTCGCGGTTGTATTCGCCTTCGGCATTGTGCCGCCAGCGGCCATGGCGGGCGGTGGTCTTGAAGCCTACGTCGTAATCGTCGGTGTCGTTCTCGGCGCGCTTGTAGTCCAGCGCTACGTCGACGTTGCCTTTCCATACGAAGTCCTCGACCAGGGGCTTGGGCTTCATGATCTGCTCGATGCTGGCCAGTTCCACCGTTTTCGGCGCCTCGCCATTGGCCAGAGTCACCTTGCCTGGCTCGGCGGCCTTCAGCGACTTGGCCTTCTCACCGCTGTAGGCGTCCTGCTTGACCAGCATCTCCTGGTCGCTTTCCAGTGTTTGGACTTCTTTCCAGTCCAGGGCGATCGACCCGCCATAGGGGGTTTCCAGCAGCAGCTTGCCGCCGTCGAAAACTTTGATCTTGCCACTGAGCCGGTCACCGTTTTTCATCCACACGGTGTCGGCGAACACCGGGGAGGCGCACAAGGAGGCAGCTAGCAGGCACAACAACGATCTAGTATTCATAAGCGGACTACGGGTTCGATTCGACGAAAAAAGCCGGGCATTATCCAGATACCGCCGGCCAGAGCAAGGACAGACCGAGCACATGCCGTTGAGTTCAACTCTCATTTGCCGGACCACCGGTCCGGTTTCATCTACAGCCCAAGGGGGGCGTGATGTCTGATGGATATGCGCACGCGCTTGATTCCGCCGAGGGCCGACGAACGGCGCTATATTCAGTACTTGGGCAGGTGCCGGCCGGCAAAGTGGTGAGCTATGGCCAACTGGCCGACCTGGCGGGGCTTGGCCGAGCAGCGCGCTGGGTCGGGCGTACCCTTGGGCAGTTGCCCGAGGACACACGCCTGCCCTGGCACCGGGTGCTCGGTGCAGGGGGCCGGTTGAGCCTGGCACTGGGCACCCCATCGGGGGATGAACAACGGGCGCGACTACGCGCGGAAGGTGTGAATGTAACCAACAATCGTGTGGATATGACGCGCCATGGCTGGCGCCCAATGGAGCACAGCGGTTAGAGTGCGCGCTTTGTTTTCGCAAACTTGAGGCAGATGTTGGCCCATGCCCCGTAAAACCTGGCGCGCTGCGCTTGCTGCCTATGCCAGCCCGTCAACCTTGGTACTTTTGCTACTCGGTTTCGCCGCCGGCCTGCCCTACATGCTGGTGTTCTCGACCCTGTCGGTGTGGTTGCGCGAAGCCGGCGTGGCCCGTGAAACCATTGGTTATGCCAGCCTGATCGGCCTGGCCTACGCCTTCAAGTGGGTGTGGTCGCCGCTGCTCGACCAATGGCGCCTGCCGCTGCTCGGTGGCCTGGGTCGCCGCCGCTCGTGGCTGCTGTTATCGCAGGCGCTGGTGGTGATCGGCTTGGTCGGCATGAGCCTGTGCGACCCGCAACAACATCTGTCATGGCTGATTGCCATGGCCGTGCTGGTGGCCTTTGCCTCGGCGACCCAGGACATCGCTGTGGACGCCTACCGCTTGGAGATCGCTGACGACCAGCGTCAGGCTGCGCTCGCTGCCAGCTACATGGCCGGGTACCGGGTAGCTGCCCTGCTGGCCACGGCCGGCGCGCTGTTCTTTGCCGAATGGTTCGGCTCCACCGGTTTCAGCTATCTGCACAAGGCATGGGCCGGCACCTACGTGATGTTCGGGGTGATGATGCTGCCCGCCCTGTTCACCACCCTGGTCATGCGCGAACCGCCAGTGCCCATGCGCACTCAGCTGTCGGCAGCACGCTATGGGCTGGTGCACCAGATGGCCTCGGTGTTCGTGTTGATCATCCTCCTGGTGTCGGTACCGGCCAGCTTCACCCAGATGTTCAACACCGGCTGGTCCAGCGTGATTTCCGGTGACGCCACGCCGCTCGATCTGTTACTGGAAGACCGCGCTTTCCTGCGCCTGATCCTTTACGTGCTGCTGACCTGGGCGTGCCTGTCGAGCCTCGGCCGTCGCGGCCTGGCCCCAGTGCTGACCCCGGTCAACGACTTCATCGCCCGCTACCGCTGGCAAGCCCTGCTGCTGCTTGGCCTGATTGCCACCTATCGCATGTCGGACACGGTGATGGGCGTAATGGCCAACGTGTTCTACATCGACATGGGCTTCACCAAGGACCAGATCGCCAGCGTCAGCAAGATCTTCGGCCTGATCATGACCCTGGTCGGCGCCGGGGTCGGCGGCCTGTTGATCGTGCGCTTCGGGATCATGCCGATCCTGTTCATCGGCGGCGTAGCCTCGGCCGGCACCAACATCCTGTTCCTGATGCTGGCAGACATGGGCCCGAACCTGGAAATGCTGGTGGTGACCATCTCGCTGGACAACTTCAGCTCTGGCATGGCCACTTCGGCCTTTGTCGCCTACCTGTCGAGCCTGACCAACCTCAAGTTCTCGGCGACCCAATATGCGCTGCTCAGCTCGATCATGCTGCTGTTGCCACGCCTGATCGGCGGCTATTCGGGGGTGATGGTGGAGAAGTTCGGTTACCACGACTTCTTCCTGATTACTGCCTTGCTGGGCGTGCCTACATTGATTCTGATCGCCCTGCAGTGGCGCCAGGAGGCTGGGCGAGGCACCCCGGTGGCAGAGGAAAACTCGGCGGCCGAGCGGCCCTGATAGATCGATGGCCCCTGTACTGGCCTATTCGCGGGTGAACTCGCGCAGGCCAGTACAGGCAATGAAGTTACTGAGCTACAGCCCCTTCCCCATGGCGCCCGCCTACGACAAACCACAACGGCCACAACGCCAACGCCCCCGCCACACCCGCCGCCAGGGCAAAGTGCAGCAAGCTGGCACCGGCGCCAATCATCGCCAGCAACGCCCCGCCCAGCCCCAACAAGGCAATGGTGATCATCCCCAGCATGGCCGAAACCAGGCCCTTGCTTTGCTCGCTGGAGAACAACGTCATGCGGTACAGCACCGCGTTGGCCACGCCCAACCCCAGTGCGTACAGCGACATGCCCGCCACCACACTGGTCACGCTCGGCCAGTACCAGGTCACCAGCACCATCAGGCTCAGGCCGGCCAGGTACGGCCACAGCGCGCCACGCACCAAAGCCGGCAACGGGTAGCGGTCGGCGATACGGTTGATGATCAGGTTGCCGAGAATCAGCCCGCCAAATACCGGCAACTGCCACAAAGCGTATTCCAGGGTGCTTAAACCCTCATCGTGAATCAGCAGCACCGGCGACAGGCCAATCCAGCCAATCAGTGGCAAGCCGACCAGCCCAAGGGCAGCGCTGCCGGCAACGAAGCGGCGGTTGGCCAGCAACTGGCCGTAACCCGCCAGCAGTGGCAGCAGGTGGATTGGTGTGAATGCCAGGCGCGAGCCATCTCGGCGTTCCACACCCAGGGTTTCCGGCATCAGGCGATACAGCAGCAGCCAGACCAACACCGCGCCAATGGCGAACGCCACGAACAGCCAGCGCCAGTCCAGCCACTGCAGCAACAAGGTGCCCACCAGCGGCCCGAGCAGCGGCGACAGCAGGGCAATGTTGGCCAGCAAGGCCATCATGCGCACGGCATCAGCCTCGCTGAAGGCCTCGTTCAGCGCCGGGTAGCTGACCGTGACCACAAAGCCCAGGCCTATGCCCTGCAACAGGCGCAGCAGGTTGAACAGGCCAATATCATGGACCCAGAAGGTGGCCAGGCAGGACAAACCGAAGAACGCGCAACCGACCAGCAGCAACGGGCGCCGGCCATATCGGTCGGCCAGCGGGCCGATCAGCCATTGCAGTACCACGCCCCCCAGCAGGTACAGGTTGAGAGCATGGGGAATGTATTCGGGGCTGGCGTTCAGGTCGCCGACCACCACCGGCATGGCCGGCATGACCGCGTCGCTGGCCAGGTAGGTCAGCAGCTCGAACAGAGCCAGGGTCAGGCCGAACAGCAAGGCACGCAAGGGGGTGATGTACAGCAGTGGTTTCATGATGGCGTATCGGGTGTGACAGGAAGGGTCAGGCTATATGCCAGAAATGGGGTGATATTGCTGTGAACAAGTGTAAAAAAAGGGCCGCATTGCGGCCCCGGTCTCATGCGCAATTACTGCGCTGCAGTCTCCTGCACCACACGAATCACCCGCTGCGGGAACGGAATGTCGATCCCTTCGGCCTTTAACCGGTCACGCGCATGCTCGTTGAGCATGAACATCACGTCCCAGTAATCGGACGTCTTGGTCCACAACCGCAGCGACACGGTAATCGAGCTGTCGCCCAGCGTCGCCACTACCGCCTGCGGTGCAGGGTCAGGCAGCACACGCGGGTCCTCTGCCAGCGCCAGCAGCACATTGCGAGCCTTCTGCAGGTCGGCCTCGTAGTCCACACCTACATCGAACACCACCTTGCGCGTCGGCTGGCGGTTGGTGTTGGTGATGATGCCGTTGGACAGGCTACCGTTGGGCATGATGACGGTCTTGTTGTCACCGGTGCGCAGCACGGTGTGGAAGATCTGGATGCTGTCGACGGTGCCGGAAACACCCTGCGCCTCGATCCAATCACCGATACGGAACGGGCGGAACATCAAAATCAACACACCGCCGGCGAAGTTCGCCAGGCTACCTTGCAAGGCCAAGCCGATGGCCAGGCCTGCGGCACCGATGGCGGCAACGAACGAGGTGGTCTCGATGCCGATCATCGAGGCCACGCTGACCATCAGCAGCACCTTCAGCACGATGTTCGCCAGGGTACTGATAAAACCCTGCAGCGCCAGGTCGGCGTTGCGCAGGCCAACCAGCTTGCCGAGGCGGGCGCTGACCTTGTTGATGATCCACCAGCCGACCGCGAGGGTGAGCAGTGCCAGCAGCACACGGCTGCCGTATTCCATGATCAAAGGGATCCAGGTTTGCGATTGGCGGACCAGCTGATCGACTTCAGCGTTCAAATCCATACTCATCTCCTGATGCCGAGCGGCAAGTACACGGTAAAACAGGCCGCGCGTGTTTACGCAGCCCCGGCCCCCATGGACATCATTACGCCATCGGGGTTCCGGGCGGCGCCTGCATCAGTCGCGGAAGTTGTTGAACTGCAGCGGCATGTCAAATTCCTTGGTGCGCAGCAGGGCAATGGCTTCCTGCAGGTCGTCGCGCTTCTTGCCGGTTACGCGCACCTGCTCGCCCTGGATGGCGGCCTGTACTTTCAGCTTGCCATCCTTGATGGTGGCAACGATCTTTTTCGCCAGGTCCTTGTCGATGCCCTCGCGGAACTTGGCTTCCTGTTTCTTTTCCTTGCCGGAAGGGTACGGGTCCTTGGTTTCCAGGCATTTCACGTCGATCTTGCGTTTGACCAGTGCCAAGCGCAGGATTTCCAGCATCGCTTCGAGCTGGAACTCTTCCTCGGCGGTAAGCATCACGGTCTGATCTTTGTCCTTGAACTCGAAGGAGCCCTTGCCCTTCAGGTCGTAACGGCGATCAAGTTCCTTGATGGCGTTATCAACGGCGTTCTGCACTTCGTGCTTGTCCAGTTCCGATACCACGTCGAACGAAGGCATGGTTGTTCTCCCAAAATAAAAGCGCGCTCAGGCTGAAGATGGAGCGCGCTGGGTTTGACGGTTAAAATGCGGGCTCATTATAACGGGTTGCGAAACGCATATGAGCAGCACCTGGCATATTCTCGGCGCCGGCAGCCTGGGCAGCCTGTGGGCCTGCCGCCTGGCACGCGCGGGCAAGGCAGTGCGCCTGATCCTGCGCGACGGGCAACGGCTGCAGGCTTATCAGCAGGCCGGCGGCCTGACCCTGGTCGAACAGGAGCAACCCCAGCACTACGCCATCCTTGCCGAAACCGCGCAGGCGCAAGGCCCGATCCACCGCCTGCTGGTAGCCTGCAAGGCCTATGATGCGGCGCTGGCGATCGCCGGTGTAGCACCGCGGCTTGCCGAGGGCGCCGAGGTACTGCTGTTGCAAAATGGCCTTGGCAGCCAGGATGAGGTCGCCGACCTGGTGCCACGCGCGCGCTGCATCTTCGTCTCCAGCACCGAGGGGGCCTTTCGCGAAGGGGACTGGCAGGTGCGTTTTGCCGGCCATGGCTTCAACTGGCTGGGCGACCCACGCAACCCCACGATCCCTGCCTGGTTCGATGACCTGCACGAAGCAGGCATTCCCGCTGAGTGGACGGTGGACATTCTCACCCGCTTGTGGCGCAAGCTGGCGCTCAATTGCGCCATCAACCCGCTGACTGTGCTGCACGACTGCCAGAACGGCGGGCTGCTGGGGCACTTGGCTGAAGTGCAGGCTCTGTGCGTCGAGCTGGCCCAGTTGCTACGCCGCTGTGGTCAGCCGAAAGCAGCCGATGAGCTGGACGAAGAAGTGCAGCGGGTTATCCTCGCCACCGCAGCCAACTACTCTTCGATGTACCAGGACGTGCGCGCGGGCCGGCGCACCGAGCTGCACTACCTGCTCGGCCATGCCTGCCGGGCCGCAGGCCGGCATGGCCTGCAGCTGCCGCAGCTGGAACACCTGCTGCAGCGCCTGGTCGAAAACCTGCGCACGCGTGGCTTGCCCTGCGACTGACGCGGCCCTCCAACCGGATACGGACATTGCCTAGCCCATGACCTTGCGCCAACGCCTGGAAAACCTGCCGGTCGGGCAGAAGCTGCTGGCGGCCCTGCTGGTATTGCTGGTAACCATCCTGCTGGTGGCCAACCTTACCTTCATCAGCGCCGCCTACTGGATCACCCAGGAAAGCATGGCACCGCAGGCTCTGCAGACCATAGGCCGGCTGGTAGCCAACCCGCAGCTTGCGGCCCGCGCCGGCGATACCCCCGACACCGCCAGCGCCCTGCTCAAGGAGCTGGACAGCTACACACCGCTGCGCGCTGCCGCTGTCTACGGGGGTGATGGTCGCCTGCTTGCACAACTGCAGCATGGCGAGCCGCTGGCCCTGCCCAAGCGTTTTCGCAACATCGACGGCTGGCGCCTGATGGAATTTCGAAGCACTCAGCTGATCCGCATTCCGCGCGATGCCAACCCACCGGCGCACCTGCTGCTGGTGGCCAGCAGCGAACTGCCCACGGCCTTCTACACCGGCACCCTCAGCGCCAGCCTGGGCATTCTGGTGTTCAGTATCCTGCTGTGGATCGTCATCGCCCGGCAGATCAAACGCCTGATCACCCAGCCGATCAACCAGCTGGAAGAACTCAGCCGCCAGGTCACCCGCGAAGAGAGCTACGCCTTGCGCGCCCGGCGCGGCAACGACGATGAAATCGGCAGCCTGGCCGAGGCTTTCAATACCATGCTGTCGCGCATCGAGGCCCGCGAGCATCAGCTCAAGCGCGCCCGCGACGAATTCCAGGATGCCTACGACCAGGCTCAGGGCCTGGCCGAGGAGACCCGCCACACCAACCGCAAGCTGGAACTGGAAGTGCAGGTGCGCAGCAAGATCGAGAAAAAGCTCACCGGCTTCCAGAACTACCTCAATAGCATCATCGACTCGATGCCCTCGGCACTGATCGCCCTCGACGAACAGCTTTACGTGACCCAGTGGAACCACGAAGCCACGGTGCTTTCCGGCACGCCGCTGGACGAAGCACTGAACCAGCCAGTGTTCATTGCCTTTGAACCGCTCAAGCCGTTCCTGCCACAGCTGAAGGAAACCGTGGAAAAACACCGGGTGGCGAAGATCGAGCGGGTTACCTGGCCCAAAGACGACGACCTGCGCCATTACGCCCTGACCTTCTACCCGCTGACCGGCGGCGGCGGGCGCGGTGTGGTCATCCGTATCGACGACATCACCCAGCGCCTGTCACTGGAAGAAATGATGGTGCAATCGGAGAAAATGCTTTCGGTCGGTGGCCTGGCTGCCGGCATGGCCCACGAAATCAACAACCCGCTGGGCGCCATCCTGCACAACGTGCAAAACATACGCCGACGCCTGTCGACCGACCTGCCGCGCAACCAGGAACAGGCCCAAGAGCTGGGCATCGACCTGGCCACGGTCAACCGCTACCTGGACAGCCGCGAGGTGCCGCAACTGCTCGACGGCATCGCGCAAGCCGGCGCCCGGGCGGCGAAAATCGTAACCCACATGCTCAGCTTCAGCCGACGCAGCAACCGCCAGCTGGTGCCGTGCGAGCTGCCGGCACTGATCGACCAGGCACTGGAAATTGCTGGCAATGACTTCGACCTGGCCATCGGTTTCGACTTCAAGGGCCAGGCAATCGTGCGCCAGTTCGACCCCAACCTGGGGCCAGTACCCTGCACGGCCAACGAGCTGGAACAAGTGCTGCTCAACTTGCTGAAGAACGCCGCCCAGGCCATCCACCAGCGCCCGCAGCCGAGTGAGCCCGGGCGCATCACCCTGCGTACCCGGCTGAACCCGCCATGGGCGGAGATCCAGGTCGAGGACAACGGCGTCGGCATGCCCGAAGCGGTGCGCAAGCGCACCTTCGAGCCGTTCTTCACCACCAAGGAAATCGGCCAGGGCACCGGGCTTGGCCTGTCGGTCTCGTACTTCATCATCACCAATAACCATAAGGGGCAGATGGAAGTGCAGTCCACGCCCGGCCAGGGCACTTGCTTTACCCTGCGCTTGCCCCTCGGCCAGCCGGCGACGCCGGCCAACACGGAGAAGTGACATGGGCTACCGCCTGTCGAAGATCTACACTCGCACCGGCGACAAGGGCGAAACCGGCCTGGGCGACGGACGCCGGGTACCCAAGGACCACCCGCGGATCGAGGCAATTGGCGAGGTGGACAGCCTGAACAGCCAGTTGGGCCTGCTGCTGGCGGGGCTGGACGAGCAAGGGCTGGACGAGCTGAGTGCTGTGCTGGTGCCATGTCAGCACCGCTTGTTCGACCTGGGTGGTGAGCTGGCGATGCCCAGTTACCAGGCGTTGACCCTGGCAGAGGTGGAGCGCCTGGAGGCGGCCATCGATGTGTGGAACGAAGAGCTGGGGCCGTTGAAGAACTTCATCTTGCCCAGTGGTTCGGCGCTGGTGGCACAAGCCCATGTGTGCCGCAGCCTGGCGCGCAGTGCAGAGCGGCGGTGTCAGCAGTTGAATGCCATAGAGCCGCTGCAAGGCGTTGGGTTGGCGTACATCAATCGGCTTTCCGATCTGCTGTTCGTGGCAGCGCGGATCATTGGCAGACGCCAGGGCGTGGCTGAGGTGTTGTGGCAGCCTGCTGAGAAACCGAAAGGCTGAAATTTACGCGATTCCCTGTGGGAGCGGGTTTACCCGCGAAGCATCCAACGCGGTGTATGGCACCGGCTGCGCCGGTGTTCGCGGCGGTTCGACGCCTCGATGAACCCGCTCCCACTGGGGCCCAATTGACTCAGATTTCAGGCCAGAACGCGCGGATCCCTGCCACACCCTGTGCCCCGGCATTCCAGGCCTGCTCGCGCTCGCCCGGCCCTACCCCGCCCAACAGGTAAACCGGCTTGCTGAACCCGGCAATCAATCGCTGCGCCTCATCCCACCCCAGCGGCACCGCCTCTGGGTGAGTCTGGGTCGCCTGCACCGGCGACAAGGTGACAAAGTCCACGCCCATCTGCTCAGCCAGCGCCAGTTCCTCGACGCTGTGGCAGGACGCCGCCAGCCAGCGTTCCTTGGGGAACGGCCTGCCTTTGGCGGCGTACTTGCGCAACTGCGCAGCCGTCAGGTGCCAACCCGCCGACGGGAAATCGCCCAGCCATTCCAGCGGCCCCTTGAGCATCAACTGAGCCTTGCCTGCGCACAGCCCGACGGCATCCACCGCTACATCGCGGTACTTGGGGTCGTACATGTCCGGCGCCCGCAACTGAATCAGGCGCGTACCGTTGGCCACCGCCCTCTGGATGCCTTTGAGCATCTGCGGCACTTCCAGGCCATCCGGGGTAATCAGGTACTGGTCCGGCAGGCGTGCGGCTGCAACGATCGGCTTGTTGGCCTCAGGGAATTCGTACTGCGGCAAATCGCGCGGCGCAACCCATTCCAGCGGCTGCCCTTCCGCGCCATGAGGTTCGCCCGTGAACGCTTCGACCTCGCGCACGTCCAGCAGCACCTGTTTGTCCGGGTAGTCATGGCTGACCTTGATCAGCGCACGCGAGCGGGTCACCTCGATGCCCAGCTCCTCGCGCAGCTCACGGGCCAATGCCGCTTCCACGCCTTCCCCCTCCTCCACTTTGCCGCCGGGAAACTCCCACAGGCCGCCCTGGTGCTGGGTATCGGCCCTGCGTGCAATCAGAATGCGGCCGTCAGTACCACGAATGACCGCAGCTACAACATGTATCCGTTTCACCCTTCACGCTCCGCCAGGCCGGCCTGCTGCCATGCCTGGAAGGCTGGCCACTGATAAATGGTTTCGATGTAGGCTGCCGCCTCTGCCGGCACCTCTACGCGGTAGGTGCGCAGGCGCACGGCCACCGGGGCGAAGAAGGCGTCGGCCAGGCTCGGCTTGCCGAACAGGAACGGGCCGCTGTCCTTGGCCACCACACGGCATTCGGACCACAGCGCGACGATGCGATCGATGTCGACCTGCACCTCAAGCGGTATATCGTCCAGGGCCTGGTCACGCGACAGGTCGAACGGCATGGCGCTGCGCAAGGCGAAGAAACCGCTGTGCATCTGTGCGCAAGCCGAACGGGCCTGGGCACGGGCGGCTACGTCGGCAGGCCACAGTTGGGCTTCGGGGTGCTGTTCGTTGAGGTATTCGGCAATGGCCAGGGAATCGGCGATCACACCCTGCTCACTCTTGAGCAGCGGCACCTTGCCGGTGGAGGAAAAAGCGAGGATGCGCTGACGGGTATCAGGCTGGTTGAGCTTGATCAGGGTTTCTTCGTAGGGCACGCCAGCCAGCTCGAGGGCCAGGGCGCCACGCAGCGACCAGGAGGAATACAGCTTGTCGCCGATGATCAGGTGATAGCTCATGGTTCGGCTCCATTGGTTTGGATGTCTTGGGGCTGCTTTGCAGCCCAATCGCGACACAAGGCCGCTCTCACAGGACCTTGTGGGAGCGGCCTTGTGTCGCGATTGGGCCGCAACGCGGCCCCATTTTCGATCAGGTACGGTACTCGGCGTTGATCTTCACGTACTCGTGGGACAGGTCGGTCGTCCAGATGGTTTCGCTGCACTGGCCACGGCCCAGCTCGATACGGATGGTGATCTCTTCCTGGGCCATCACTGCCGAACCCTGCGCTTCGGTGTAGCTTGGGCTGCGGCCGCCTTTGCTGGCGATGCACACACTGTCCAGGTACACGTCGATCAAGCTCACGTCCAGCTCCGGTACGCCGGCACGGCCAACGGCGGCAAGGATACGGCCCCAGTTCGGGTCGGAGGCGAACAGCGCAGTCTTGATCAGCGGCGAGTGGGCCACGGCGTAGCCGACGTCCAGGCACTCCTGGTGGTTGCCACCACCGTTGACTTGCACGGTCACGAACTTGGTGGCGCCTTCGCCGTCACGGACAATGGCCTGGGCCACTTCCATGCACACTTCGAACACCGCTTTTTTCAGCGCTTCGAACAGCGCGCCGCTGGCTTCGGTCACTTCCGGCAGGTTGGCCTTGCCGGTGGCGATCAGCATGCAGCAGTCGTTGGTCGAGGTGTCGCCATCGATAGTGATGCGGTTGAACGACTTGTTGGCGCCGTCCAGCATCAGGTCCTTGAGCACCGCAGGGGCAACCTTGGCGTCGGTGGCGATGTAGCCGAGCATGGTGGCCATGTTCGGGCGGATCATGCCTGCACCCTTGCTGATGCCAGTCACGGTAACGGTCACGCCTTCGTGCTGGAACTGGCGGCTGGCGCCCTTGGGCAGGGTGTCGGTGGTCATGATGCCGGTGGCGGCTTCAGCCCAGTGGTTTTCCGACAGGTTGTCGAGGGCGGCCTGCAGTGCTCCCTCGATCTTCTCGACCGGCAGTGGTTCGCCGATCACGCCGGTGGAAAACGGCAATACCGATTCAGCTGGCACACCCGCCAGCTCGGCCAGCTTGGCGCAGGTACGTTCGGCTGCGGCCAGGCCTGGCGCGCCGGTACCGGCATTGGCGTTACCGGTGTTGGTCAGCAGGTAGCGCACGGTGCCCTGAACGCGCTGCTTGGACAGGATCACCGGCGCCGCGCAGAAGGCGTTGAGGGTGAACACGCCAGCCACGCTGGAGCCTTCGGCACAGCGCATGACCACCACATCCTTGCGCCCTGGGCGCTTGATGCCGGCAGAAGCGATGCCGAGTTCAAAACCCGGAACCGGGTGCAGGGTGGGCAAAGGACCAAGACCAACAGCCATTAGAGCGCTCCTAGAAAAACGGTGAAATGATGATGGAAGAACGGGGCCGCTTCGCGCCCCATTCGCGGCACAAGGCCGCTCCCACAAGGGCATCGCAGCCTAGAATGCGGCGCGGTCCTTGTGGGAGCGGCCTTGTGCCGCGAATGGGCCGCACGGCGGCCCCGGATTTGTCACGTTACTGCGAGTGGATCAGATCACTCGATCTGCCCGTGGCAATGCTTGAACTTCTTGCCCGAACCACACCAGCACGGTTCGTTGCGGCCCAACTTCTGGTCGTTACGTACTGGCGCCGCGGCTACCGCCACTTCGGCACCCTCCTCGCTCAGTTGCTCGCTTTCCAGGCCCGGTGCGGCGGCGTGCTGGAACTGCATGCGGCTGGCCAGTTCTTCGGCCTCGCGACGCAGGCGGGCTTCTTCTTCGATAGGGTCTTCGCGGCGAACCTGTACGTGCGACAGCACGCGGATGGTGTCGCGCTTGATCGACTCCAGCAGCTCCTGGAACAGGCTGAACGACTCGCGCTTGTACTCCTGCTTCGGGTTCTTCTGCGCATAGCCGCGCAGGTGAATACCGTGACGCAGGTGGTCCATGGTCGACAGGTGATCTTTCCACAGGTCGTCCAGCACGCGCAGCAGGATTTGCTTCTCGAAGGTACGCAGGGCTTCGATACCGGCCTGGTCTTCCTTCTCGGTGTAGGCGGTAGTGATTTCGTTAAGCAGCTTCTCGCGCAGGGTCTCTTCGTAGAGGTGATCATCCTCGTCGAGCCACTGCTGAATCGGCAGCTTCATGGCGAAATCGCTGGCCAGCGAAGCTTCCAGGCCGGCCACGTCCCACTGCTCGGGCAGCGACTGCGGCGGAATGTGCTGGCTGATGGTAGCGTCCAGAACTTCCTGGCGGAATTCGACGATGGTGTCGCCGATGTTCTCGGCGGCCAACAGGCTGTTGCGCATGTGGTAGATCACCTTGCGCTGCTCGTTGGCCACGTCGTCGTATTCGAGCAGTTGCTTACGGATGTCGAAGTTGCGGCCCTCGACCTTGCGCTGGGCCTTCTCGATGGCGTTGGTGACCATGCGGTGCTCGATGGCCTCGCCCGACTGCATGCCCAGTGCCTTCATGAAATTCTTCACCCGGTCAGAGGCGAAGATGCGCATCAGGCTGTCTTCCAGCGACAGGTAGAAGCGGCTGGAGCCTGGGTCGCCCTGACGGCCGGAACGGCCACGCAGCTGGTTGTCGATTCGACGCGATTCGTGACGTTCGGAGGCGATTACGTGCAGGCCACCGGCCTCGATCACCTGCTGGTGACGCTTCTGCCAGTCGGCCTTGATCTGGGCGATCTGTTCGGCGCTCGGGTTTTCCAGGGCGGCCACTTCGGCTTCCCAGTTACCGCCCAACAGGATGTCGGTACCACGGCCAGCCATGTTGGTGGCGATGGTCAGGGCACCCGGAGCACCCGCTTGCGCGATGATCTCGGCTTCCTTTTCGTGGTACTTGGCGTTCAGTACCTTGTGGTCGATGCCTTCCTTCTTGAGCAGGTTCGACATGTGCTCGGAAGTTTCGATGGTCGCGGTACCCACCAGGATCGGCCGCCCCTTGGTCATGCTTTCCTTGATGTCGGCAATGATCGCGGCGTATTTCTCGTCGGCGGTCAGGTACACCAGGTCGTTGAAGTCCTTGCGCGCCAGCGGCTTGTTCGGCGGAATGACCATCACGTTGAGGGCGTAGATCGACTGGAACTCGAACGCTTCGGTGTCGGCGGTACCGGTCATGCCGGACAGCTTGGTGTACAGGCGGAAGTAGTTCTGGAAGGTGGTCGAAGCCAGGGTCTGGCTCTCGGCCTGGATGTTCAGGTTTTCTTTCGCCTCGATGGCCTGGTGCAGGCCCTCGGACAGACGGCGGCCCGGCATGGTACGGCCGGTGTGCTCGTCGATCAGCAGGACCTGGCCGTCCTGGACGATGTACTCGACGTTGCGGTGGAACAGTTTGTGCGCGCGCAGGCCAGCGTAAACGTGGGTCAACAGGCCCAAGTTATGGGCGGAGTACAGGCTCTCGCCTTCGGCCAGCAGGCCCGCTTGGGTCAGCATCTCTTCGATGAACTGGTGACCGGCCTCGTTCAGCTCGACCTGACGGCTCTTCTCGTCGATGGTGAAGTGGCCTTCCTGGGTGACCTGGCCTTCGACCTCTTCGATGTGCTGGGTCAGGCGCGGGATCAGGCGGTTGATTTCGATGTACAGCTTGGAGCTGTCTTCAGCCTGGCCGGAAATGATCAGCGGGGTACGCGCTTCGTCGATGAGGATCGAGTCGACTTCGTCGATCACGGCGAAGTTCAGTTCACGCTGGAACTTCTCCTCCTGGCTGAACGCCATGTTGTCGCGCAGGTAGTCGAAACCGAATTCGTTGTTGGTGCCGTAGGTGATGTCGGACGCATAAGCGGCGCGCTTTTCTTCCGGCGGCTGGAAGGCCGAGACGATACCGACCGACAGGCCGAGGAACTCGTACAGCGGGCGCATCCAGTTGGCGTCACGGCGGGCCAGGTAGTCGTTGACGGTGACCACGTGCACGCCCTTGCCGGACAATGCGTTGAGGTACACGGCCAGGGTACCGACCAAGGTCTTGCCTTCACCGGTGCGCATTTCTGCGATCATACCCTCGTGCAGGGTCATACCACCGATCAGCTGCACGTCGAAGTGGCGCATGCCCATTACGCGCTTGCCGGCCTCACGGGCCACGGCGAAGGCTTCGGGCAGCAATTGGTCCAGTGTCTCGCCTTTGGCCAGGCGCTCCTTGAACTCTGCGGTCTTGCCCCGCAGCTGCTCGTCGGAGAGGGCCACCATCTTCTCTTCGAAGGCATTGACGATACTCACCGTCTTGAGCATGCGTTTGACTTCACGCTCGTTCTTGCTTCCAAAAAGTTTTTTTAACAAAGGCGCAAACATATCGGCAGGATCTTCCACACGTAGGGATGGAGGGCGGCCCCATGAGTCGCCCGTGCAGCCCTAAGGCCGCATGCGAACGAGCATTCTACCCGGAAACGATGGTGAGGAAAGTGGTGGATTTCCACGATGCTATTACAGCGTTTTGGCGGGGGCTTGTTTTAGATAGGGGCATTTTCCCTGAGTTCAAGGCCCGTGTTCATGAAACGTATCGAGAATGACTCGTATCTTGCATTGCCCGCGAACGGCCGCCACAGGCTATAGAGGTGTTAAACTGCCGCTCTTGCCATCTCATGCGTACCCCATGGCCTACAAACCCTCCCCCGCCCAGCCGCCCTCCGCCCTGCTGCGCCAGGTGCGCCCGCTGCGCCTGCTGCTGAACCAGGCCGAGCGCCTGGAGCACCTGCAGCGCCTGCTGGAAAGCCAACTGCAACCGGCGGCCCGCGAGCACTGTCACGTGGCGTCGTGGCGTGATGGCACCTTGTTGCTGGTGGTGACCGACGGCCATTGGGCAACCCGCCTGCGCTACCAGCAGAAGCGTTTGCTGGCGGCATTGCAGGCCATGGAAGCCTTCGGCAACCTCAGGCGCATCCTGTACAAGGTGCAGCCGCCGCTGGTGCCGGCCAAGCGTGGTGGGCACGCCGCAGAGCTGTCGAACAGCGCAGCCGAAAGCCTGCGCGATACCGCCGAGGGCATCACCGACCCCAAGCTGCGCGCAGCGCTGGAACGGCTGGCAGCCCACGCTCAGCACAAGCCATAAAAAAGGCCACCCGAAGGTGGCCTTGATTACAACACTAGAGAGAGTGTTCGAACTTACACGGCCGCAACAGGGCGCATGTACGAGATCGGTGCCGTACTGGCATCTTCGAAAGTGACCACTTCCCAGGCATCGGTTTCAGCAATCAGCTTGCGCAGCAACTGGTTGTTCAGCGCGTGGCCGGACTTGTAGCCCTTGAACTCGCCAATCAAGCTGTTGCCCAGCAGGTACAGGTCGCCAATGGCGTCGAGGATCTTGTGCTTGACGAATTCGTCTTCGTAACGAAGGCCGTCTTCGTTGAGCACGCCGTCCTCATCGACCACGATGGCGTTCTCGACACTGCCACCCAACGCAAGGTTGTGCTTGCGCAGGTACTCGATATCACGCATGAAGCCGAAGGTACGCGCGCGGCTGACTTCCTTCACGAACGAGGTGCTGGAAAAGTCGACGCTGGCGCTTTGGGTCCGGTTGCGAAGCACCGGGTGATCGAAGTCGATCTCGAAGCTCACCTTGAACCCTTCGAAAGGCAGGAATGTGGCGCGCTTGTCGCCCTCTTCCACAGTTACCTCACGCAGGATGCGGATGAACTTCTTGGCTGCGTCCTGTTCTTCCAGGCCGGCAGACTGAATCAGAAATACAAAGGGTCCGGCGCTGCCATCCATGATCGGCACTTCCGAGGCGGAGAGCTCGACGTAGGCGTTATCGATGCCCAGGCCCGCCATGGCGGAGAGCAGGTGCTCGACCGTATCGACCTTGACGTCACCGTTGACCAGCGTCGTCGACATGGTTGTCTCGCCGACGTTGGCCGCACGCGCAGGGATCTCGACCACAGGGTCGAGGTCGGCGCGGCGGAAGACGATGCCGGTGTCAACAGGTGCAGGCTTGAGGGTCAGGTAAACCTTCTCCCCGGAGTGCAGACCGACACCTGTGGCACGGATGGTATTCTTCAGGGTGCGTTGTTTAATCATGGCATTGGCCGCTTCAGCGCAAATTGCGAACAGGTATCAACAAAGGCTGGGGATGATAACAGACCCAACCTTTGATGAATACCAATCACCTTTATACCCCTGATAAATTCCATTAATCAGCCTGACGACGCAGGAAAGCCGGGATATCGAGGTAGTCCAGGTCATCCTGAGGGTTCAGTTTAGCGGCTGCGGCAGCACCTGCATGGGCCTGGTTGCGCATTACGGTCGGGCGCTCCAGGTCACGGTAGTTGACCGCTGGCTGCTCCTGGCGGGCCGGCGCAGGGTTGGACGCTTCGTACGCCTGCTGGGCGGTCTGCAGGGTGTTGTCGACTACCTTCACAGGCTTCTCGATGCGCGCGCCCAGGCCAGTGGCCACGACCGTCACGTGCAGTTCGTCGCGCATGTCCGGGTCGATCACGGTGCCGACCTTGACCATCGCGTGGTCAGAGGCGAAGGCTTCGATGATGCTACCCACGTCGGAGTACTCACCCAGCGACAGGTCCGGGCCTGCGGTGATGTTCACCAGGATGCCGCGCGCGCCCTGCAGGTTGACGTCTTCCAGCAGCGGGTTGCGGATCGCGGCTTCGGTGGCTTCACGCGCACGGTTCGGGCCGCTGGCGCAGCCAGTACCCATCATGGCCATGCCCATCTCACCCATTACGGTACGCACGTCGGCAAAGTCGACGTTGATCATGCCAGGGCGCTTGATGATGTCGGAAATACCGCGCACGGCACCGGCCAGTACATCGTCAGCCTTGGCGAAGGCGGACAGCAGGCTGGCATCCTTGCCCAGGATGGTCAGCAGCTTCTCGTTGGGGATGGTGATCAACGAGTCGACGCTTTCAGCCAGCATGCGGATGCCTTCATCGGCGATCTGCATACGTTTGCGACCCTCGAACGGGAACGGACGGGTCACCACGGCTACGGTGAGAATGCCCATTTCCTTGGCCACTTCGGCAATGATCGGCGCTGCACCGGTACCGGTACCGCCGCCCATGCCAGTGGTGATGAACACCATGTTGGTGCCTTGCAGCACTTCAGCGATGCGCTCACGGTCTTCCAGCGCGGCCTGACGGCCGACTTCCGGATTGGCACCAGCACCCAGGCCCTTGGTCACGCCAGTGCCCAATTGCAGAATGGTGCGCGCGCCAATGTTTTTCAGCGCCTGGGCATCGGTGTTGGCGCAGATGAATTCCACGCCTTCGATGCTGCTCTTGACCATGTGATTGACGGCGTTGCCGCCACCACCACCAACGCCGATCACCTTGATGACCGGGCTTTGCGGGACGTTGTCTACGAGCTCGAACATTTTCCCTCTCCTTACAGTTCTCTAGTTGTTGCGCCTACCACTACTGCTTTGAAACTTAGAAGTTGCCCTGGACCCATTTCTTGAAGCGCTCAAGCACTGGGGCCTTCGGTTCATCGCCATAGCTGTTGTTGCTGCTGTTGCTGTTACCGGTCAGGACCAGGTCCTCGGACTGCTTCAGCAGGCCATAGGTGAGCAAGCCCACGCCGGTGGAATAGATCGGGTTGCGCACCACGTCGCTCAGCCCCCGAACGCTGTGCGGTACGCCCAGGCGTACCGGCATATGGAAGATTTCCTCGGCCAGTTCCACGGCGCCTTCCATCTTCGCGGTGCCGCCGGTGAGCACGATGCCGGCCGGCACCAGGTCCTCGTAGCCGCTGCGGCGCAGTTCGGCCTGGATCAGGGTGAAGAGCTCGTCGTAACGTGGCTCCACCACCTCGGCCAGGGCCTGGCGCGACAGCTCACGCGGTGGGCGGTCGCCCACACTCGGCACCTTGATGGTCTCGCCGGCGCCGGCCAGTTTGGCCAGGGCGCAGGCGTAGCGGATCTTGATTTCTTCGGCGTACTGGGTAGGGGTACGCAGGGCCATGGCGATGTCGTTGGTCACCTGGTCGCCGGCAATCGGGATGACTGCGGTGTGGCGGATGGCACCCTCGGTGAAGATGGCGATGTCGGTGGTGCCGCCACCGATGTCCACCAGGCACACGCCCAGCTCTTTTTCATCATCGGTCAGTACCGAATAGGCCGAAGCCAGCTGCTCGAGGATGATGTCGTCGATTTCCAGACCACAGCGGCGTACGCACTTCTCGATGTTCTGCGCCGCGTTGACCGCGCAGGTGACCACGTGAACCTTGGCTTCCAGGCGTACGCCCGACATGCCCAGCGGCTCGCGCACGCCTTCCTGGTTGTCGATCACGTAATCCTGCGGCAGGGTGTGCAGCACGCGCTGGTCGGCCGGAATCGCCACGGCCTGAGCGGCGTCGAGTACGCGCTCCAGGTCGGCCACGCTGACCTCGCGGTCGCGGATGGCGACGATACCGTGGGAGTTCAGGCTGCGGATGTGATTGCCAGCCACGCCGACGAACGCCGAGTGAATGCGGCAGCCGGCCATCAGCTGTGCCTCTTCCACGGCGCGCTGGATCGACTGCACGGTGGACTCGATGTTCACCACCACGCCCTTCTTCAGGCCACGGGACGGATGAGTGCCGATCCCGACGATTTCCAGGGTGCCGTCTTCGCCCACTTCGCCCACCAGCGCCACCACCTTGGAGGTGCCAATGTCCAGCCCGACGATCATTTTGCCGCTATGCGCGTTTGCCATGGTCCTGCCTCTCTCTAATTCTTCGCAACGGCGGGTTGGGCCGTCGTCGGTGCAATCGGTTCCCGCCAACCAACGGCAAGTCCGTTGGAATAACGCAGATCAATGCGGGCGATAGTGGTGATCTGGTCTTTGAGTGTCTTGTCGTAAATGGCAATGAAACGGCGCATCTTCTCCACCAGATGGTCGCGCCCCAGCAGCAGCTCGATGCCCGGCCCGGCACTGCTCGCACCGGTGGTCAGGAACCAGCTGCCTCGCTCGCGCAGCTCCAGGCGAGCGATGGAAAAGCCCAGGGGGCGCAGCATCTGGCTCAATACCTGATACTGCTGCATGACTTGTTGCTGCGCACGCTGCGGCCCGGCCAACTGCGGCAGGTGTTCGTAGTTGGCCAGCTCGCGCGGGGTAAAGGCCTGGCCCTGGTTGTTGAGCAAAGCTTCATCACCCCAGCGGGCTACCGGCAGTTGCTCTTCCAGGCGGATCACCACCTCGTCGGGCCACACCCGGCGCACTTCGGCATGGGCGATCCAGGGCATCTGCTCAAGCTCGGCACGCATCGCCGGCAGGTCGACACTGAAGAAGCTTGCCGCCACGTAGGGCGCGATACGCTGCTGCACCGACTGCTGGCTGATGTAGCTGAGGTCACCCTGCACGTCGATCTTGGTGATGGGCCGGTCGGCGTACGGCATCAGCCGAATGGCGCCCTCGTAGGCACCAAAACCGGCCGCCACCAGCAGCACCGGCCACAGCAGGCGCTTGAGGCCGCCCAGGCTTGGCCGTGGCAGGCGCGCCGATACGGGCTCGTCGGCCACCAGCCGGCTGGCACCACGCGGCACCGGCTTGCTACGGCCGGTAACGGGTTGCTGCTGACGTATCATCGCGCCTTGCATGGTTGTTAACCTCGCGTCGCCACGCTTTCGGCCAGGATTGCCAGCACCAGTTGCTGGAAGTCCAGGCCGGCCGCGCGGGCCGCCATGGGCACCAGGCTATGATCTGTCATGCCTGGTGCGGTGTTGACTTCGAGCAGCCAGAACCGGCCCTGCTCGTCCTGCATCACGTCCAGCCGCCCCCAGCCTTCGATGCCGATGGCATCGCAGGCACGTGCGGTCAGGTCGATCAGTTCCTGTTCCTTGGCGCTATCCAGGCCGCACGGGATGCGGTACTGGGTATCGTTGGCGATGTACTTGGCGTCGTAGTCGTAGAACACGTGCGGCGTACCCAGGGCGATCGGCGGCAGCACCTGGCCGCGCAGTACCGCGATGGTGAACTCCGGGCCGTGGATCCACTGTTCCACCAGTACCTGGGAATCGTATTTGGCGGCGTCCTGCCAGGCGGCGACCAGTTCCTGGGCGCTGTTCACCTTGGCCATGCCGATGCTAGAGCCTTCATGGGCGGGTTTGACGATAAGCGGGAAGCCCAGTTCCGTACTGGCCTGCAAACAATCGCTTTCGCTCGCCAATACCGCGTGACGCGGGGTCGGAATGCCCAGGCTCTGCCACACCTGCTTGGTGCGCAGCTTGTCCATGGCCAGCGCCGAAGCAAGGATGCCGCTGCCGGTGTAGGGGATGCCAAGGCACTCCAGCAGGCCTTGCATGCTGCCGTCTTCACCGCCACGGCCGTGGAGGATGATGAAGGCGCGGTCGATTTTCTCGCTTTGCAGGCGCGCGAGCAGGTCGTCACCGACGTCGATGGCAACCACGTCGACACCGGCAGTTGTCAGCGCATCGATCACCGCAGCGCCAGACTTCAACGACACCTCACGCTCGGCGCTCTTGCCACCGTACAGCACGGCAACGCGGCCGAATGCCTTGACGTCCAAGGTGGAGTGCAGCTTGTCGTAGGCGCTGGTCATTTCGACTTCTCCTGCTTGGCGCCTGCGAACAGCGGGCTTTTCATCAACTGCGGGGCCAGGCCGCCAACATCACCGGCACCCTGGCAGATCAGGATGTCACCAGCGCGCAGCAGTGGCTTGACCAGCGGCGCCAGCTCGGCGCCACGCTCGATATAGATCGGGTCCAGCTTGCCGCGCTGACGGATGCTGTGGCACAGCTGACGGCTGTCGGCACCGGGGATCGGCTCTTCGCCGGCCGGGTACACTTCCATCAGCAGCAGCACGTTGGCATCGCCCAGTACCTGGACGAAATCGTCATACAGGTCGCGGGTGCGGCTGTAGCGGTGCGGCTGGTAAACGATCACCAGGCGACGGCTTGGCCAGCCACCGCGCACGGCCTTGATCACCGCGGCCACTTCGGTCGGGTGATGACCATAGTCGTCGACCAGCATCACGCTGCCGCCTTCGACCGGCAGCTCGCCGTACACCTGGAAGCGACGGCCGACACCCTGGAAGCCAGAAAGGCCTTGGATGATGGCTTCGTCAGTGATGCCTTCGTCAGTGGCAATGGCGATGGTGGCCAAGGCGTTGAGCACGTTGTGGTTGCCGGGCATGTTCACCGACACCTCCAATGGCTCGCGGTCACGGCGCAGCACGGTGAAGTGGGTCTGCATGCCCTGCTGGCGCACGTTGATGGCGCGGATGTCGGCCTCTTCGCTGAAGCCGTAGGTCACGGTCGGACGCTTCACCTGCGGCAGGATTTCGCGCACCACCGGGTCGTCCAGGCACATCACGGCCAGGCCGTAGAACGGCAGGTTGTGCAGAAACTCGACGAAGGTTTTCTTCAGCTTGTTGAAGTCACCTTCGTAGGTCGCCATGTGGTCGGCGTCGATGTTGGTGACCACGGCCACCATCGGCTGCAGGTGCAGGAAGCTGGCATCGCTTTCGTCTGCTTCGGCGATCAGGTAGCGGCTGGTGCCCAGCTGGGCATTGGTACCGGCAGCGGTCAGGCGGCCACCGATGACGAAGGTCGGGTCCAGGCCACCGGCGGCGAACACCGACGCCAGCAGGCTGGTGGTGGTGGTCTTGCCATGGGTACCGGCAACGGCAACGCCGTGGCGATAGCGCATCAGCTCAGCCAGCATCTCGGCACGCGGTACCACTGGGATGCGCCGTTCGAGGGCGGTGGCCACTTCCGGGTTGGCCGGGTTGATGGCGCTGGACACCACCAGCACGTCGGCGGTGGCGGCGTTCTCGGCACGGTGGCCAACGAAAATCTCGGCGCCGAACGATTCCAGGCGCTCGGTGACCGGCGAAGCCTTAAGGTCGGAACCGGACACTTCATAGCCCAGGTTCAGCAGCACTTCGGCAATACCGCACATGCCCACGCCGCCGATACCGACGAAGTGAATACGGCGAATACGGCCCATCTTCGGCTGGGGCATGGCTTTCTGGCTCTCAACCATGGGCCACCTCCAGGCAGATATCGACCACGGTGCTGGTTGCGGCAGGTTTGGCCAGGCGCCGTGCGGTGCCTGCCATGACGTTGAGTTTCTCGGGTTGCATCAGCACCTCGTTCAGGCGTTCAGCGAGCTGCGCTGCGCCAGTTGTCGCTTGTGGCATCAGGAAGGCAGCGCCTTCGCGGGCCAGATATTGGGCGTTGTGGGTCTGGTGGTCGTCGATTGCGTGGGGCAAAGGCACCAGCATCGAAGGCAGGCCTGCTGCCGCCAGCTCGCTGACGGTCAGGGCACCGGCCCGGCACACCACCATGTCGGCCCAGCCATAGGCTTGGGCCATGTCTTTGATGAAGGGCTCTACCTGAGCTGCGACGCCCGCCTCGTGATAACGCTCGGCAGTGATCGGCGCGTGTTGCTTGCCGGCCTGGTGGAACACCTCTGGCCGCAGCCCAGCGGGCACCTCGGACAGGGCCTTAGGCAACAATTTGTTCAATGGTTCCGCACCCAGGCTGCCACCGAGCACCAACAGGCGTGCACGGCGCTCGGCCAGGGGCGCGCGTTGCGCGTCCATGAACAGCTCCGGGCGCACCGGGTTGCCGGTGGTGCGACGTTTGTCGCTAGCCTCGAAGGTGTTCGGGAAAGCTTCGCAGACCCGCGCCGAAAGTGGCACCAGCAGGCGATTGGCGGTACCGGCCCGGGCATTCTGCTCGTGAATCACCAGCGGCACGCCGCACAGCCGCGCAGCAACGCCACCAGGGCCGGTCACGTAACCGCCAAAGCCCAGTACGCATACCGGCTTGAGCTGACGAATGATCCGCCGCGCCTGCAGCACGGCCTTGATCAGGGTGAACGGCGCCTTGAGCAACGACAGCTTGCCCTTGCCGCGCAAGCCGCTGACCTGGATCAGGTGCAATGGCAAGCCTGCCTGTGGCACCAGCTCGTTCTCGATGCCGCGCGGGGTGCCCAGCCAGTGCACGCTGTAACCGCGTGCCTGGAACTCTCGGGCGCAGGCCAGGGCCGGGAACACATGGCCCCCGGTGCCGCCTGCCATGATCAATACATTCTTGCCGTCAGCGGCCATGACTGGTCTCCTCGGCAAAATCGCTTTCACTGAATTCGTGTTCCTCGCTGCCCAGGTGCGTGCGGCTTTCCCACTCGATGCGCAGCAACAGGCCCACGCAGGCACAGCAGATCACCAGCGAGCTGCCCCCGTAACTGAGGAATGGCAAGGTCAGGCCCTTGGTCGGCAGCAGGCCGACGTTCACGCCAATGTTGATCAGGAACTGGCCGATCCACAGGAAGGCCAGGCCGAACGCCATATAGGCGGCAAAGAACTGCTTGGCCTTCTCGGCCCACAGGCCGATGTACAGGGCACGCACGGTGACGAACACGAACAAGGCGATGGTCACCAGCGAGCCGACCACGCCCAACTCTTCGGCCAATACCGAGAACACGAAGTCGGTGTGCGCTTCAGGCAGGTAGAACTGCTTCTGCACACTGTTGCCCAGGCCAACACCCAGCCACTCGCCACGGCCGAAGGCAATCAGCGCCTGGGTCAGCTGGTAACCCGAGCCGAACTGGTCGGACCACGGGTCGGTGAACGTGATAAGGCGCGCCATCCGGTACGGCTGCGCCTGTACCAGCACGAACACCGCCAGCACCGCCAGCACCACCATCAGGCTGAAGCGGAACAGCCCCACCCCGCCAAGGAACAGCATCGCCGCCGCCGCGCCCATCATCACCACGGTGGCACCGAAGTCCGGCTCCATCAGCAGCAGTGCAGCCATGGGCAGCAGCACGATGAACGGTTTGAAGAAGCCCATCCAGGTTTCGCGCACCTCGGTCTGACGGCGCACCAGGTAGCCGGCCAGGTAGATGACCACGAACACCTTGGCAATTTCCGAAGGCTGCACGTTGAAGAAGCTGAAACCGATCCAGCGCATGGAGCCGTTCACTTCACGACCGATGCCTGGCACCAGCACCAGCACCAGCAGGCCGAAGGCGCCCAGCAGCATCATGAAGCCCATGCGCTGCCAGGTGGCGATCGGCACCAGCATGGTCGCACCACAGGCAACCAGGCCAAGGGATACGTAAACCAGGTGGCGGAACATGTGGTAAAGCGGGTTGCCCGACTGCACCGCAGCCACTTCCGAGGACGCCGAGGTGATCATCACCAGGCCAAGGCCCAGCAAGGCCAGGCAACCGGCAAGCATCGGGAAGTCCAGGTCGATGCCACGGCCGCTGATCAGCGGCGACGGGTAAGGCTTGAGGATGCCAAAGATCATGCAAGGCCTCCCGCTGCCTGGGCGAACAGGCGCCCGCGTTCTTCGAAGTTCTTGAACATGTCGAGGCTGGCGCACGCCGGCGACAGCAGCACGGCATCACCGGCCTGGGCCAGCTGGGCACACTGCTGCACGGCGTCGTCGAGGCTCTTGACCCGTACCAGCGGCACGTCATCGCCCAAGGCGTCGGCCAGACGCTCGGCATCACGCCCCAGCAACACCACGGCGCGGCAGAAACGCTTGACCGGCTCGCGCAGTGCGGTGAATTCAGCGCCCTTGCCATCGCCACCGGCAATCAGCACCAGCTTGCCTTCGATATCGGCCCCCAGGCCTTCGATGGCGGCCAGGGCAGCACCCACGTTGGTGGCCTTGGAATCGTCGTACCAGTTCACCCCGTTACGCTCGCGTACCCACTGGCAACGGTGGGCCAGGCCACCGAACTCACGCAGGGCTTCGAGCATGGGCTCGAACGGCAGGCCGGCGGCATGCCCCAAGGCCAGGGCCGCCAGGGCGTTGCTCTGGTTGTGAGCGCCGCGAACCTTCAGCTCGCGCGCCGGCATCAGCGCCTGGAACTCGAACGCCAGGTATTTTTCGCCATCCACTTCACGCAGGCCAAAGGCCTTGAAGTCCGGCTGGTTGAGGCCGAAGGTCCAGCATGGGCGGCCTTCCACCGGCAGCGGCCGGCTCAGGGCGTCCTGACGGTTGACCACCACCTGCTTGGCGCCCCGGAAGATCCGGTGCTTGGCCAAGTGGTAGGCAGGCAGGCCGCTGTAGCGATCCATGTGGTCTTCGCTGATGTTCAGCACCGTAGCCACTTCAGCGTTGAGCTGGTCAGTGGTTTCCAGCTGGAAGCTGGACAGCTCCAGCACGTACAGCTCGACATCATCGGCCAGCAGGTCCAGCGCCGGAGTACCGAGGTTGCCGCCCACGGCCACGCGCTTGCCGGCCTTGGCGGCCATTTCGCCGACCAGGGTAGTGACGGTGCTCTTGGCGTTGGAACCGCTGATGGCAATGATCGGCGCGGTGGCATGGCGGGCGAACAACTCGATATCGCCGGACAGCTTCACGCCGCGCGCGGCCGCCTGCTGCAGGGCCGGCGTGGCCAAGGCCAGGCCAGGGCTCACGTACAGCTCGTTGGCGCGGCACAGGAAGTCCACGTCCAACTCACCACAGCGCACTTCCACCTGCGGGTAATCACGGCGCAGGGTGTCCAGTTCCGGCGGTTGCTCGCGGGTGTCGGCGACCGCAAAGGCAATGCCCCGGTTCGCCAGGAAGCGAACCAGGGACATGCCGCTCTTGCCGAGGCCGACAACGATGCGGAATTGGTCGGAAGCGATCAAAGACACGCTCATCTACCTCAGTTTCAGGGTTGCAAGGCCGATCAGCACCAGGATCACGGTGATGATCCAGAAGCGGACGATCACCCGTGGCTCTGGCCAGCCCTTGAGTTCAAAGTGGTGGTGGATCGGCGCCATGCGGAACACGCGCTTGCCGGTCAGCTTGAAGGAGGCGACCTGGATCACCACCGACAGGGTTTCGACAACGAAGATGCCCCCCATGATGAACAGCACGATTTCCTGGCGCACGATCACGGCGATGGTGCCCAGCGCAGCGCCCAGCGCAAGCGCGCCGACGTCGCCCATGAACACTTGTGCCGGGTAGGTGTTGAACCACAGGAAGCCCAGGCCGGCACCGATCAGCGCGCCGCAAAACACAATCAGCTCGCCCGAGCCCGGCACATAGGGGATCAGCAGGTATTCGGCGAACTTCACGTTACCTGACAGGTAGCAGAAGATGCCCAGCGCACCGCCGACCATCACTGTCGGCATGATTGCCAGGCCGTCGAGGCCATCGGTGAGGTTGACCGCGTTGCTCGAGCCGACGATGACGAAGTAAGTCAGCACCACGAAGCCGACGCCCAGCGGAATGGTGACATCCTTGATGAACGGCAGGATCAGGGTGGTCTCCACGCTGGTTGGCGCGGTCTTGTACAGGAACACTGCCGCCGCCAGGCCGAACACCGACTGCCAGAAATACTTCCAGCGGCTCGGCAGGCCACGCGAGTTCTTTTCGATCACCTTGCGGTAGTCATCGACCCAGCCGATGGCACCGAACGCCAGGGTGACGATCAGCACAACCCAGACGTAACGGTTGCTCAGGTCCGCCCACAGCAGGGTGCTGACGGCGATGGCCGACAGGATCAGCGCGCCACCCATGGTCGGGGTGCCGGACTTGGACAGGTGCGATTGCGGACCGTCGTTACGCACGGCCTGGCCGATCTGGCGAATTTGCAGGGTACGGATCATCCACGGCCCCAGCCACAGCGCCAGGGACAACGCGGTCAGTACACCAAGAATCCCGCGCAGGGACAGGTACTGGAAGACCGCGAAGCCTTTGTGGAACTGTTGCAGATACTCGGCCAACAGCAGCAGCATTAATGTTTCTCCCCGCTGGCACCGCACAATGCCGCCACGACGTTTTCCATCGCAGCGCTGCGCGAGCCCTTGATCAAAATAGTGGTGTCGCTGGCGTGTTCGGCGCTAACTGCGTCGATCAGCTCAGCTTGAGTAGCGAAATGGCGGCCATTGGCGCCGAACGCCTTGACCGCGTGTGTCATGTTGGAACCCACTGCGTACAGGGCATCGACCTTGCCACGCGCGTAGTCACCCACCTGACGATGGCCTTCTTCCGCCCATTGCCCCAATTCGCCGATATCCCCAAGCACCAGGACGGTGCGTCCGGAAAAGCCGGCGAGTATATCAATGGCCGCGCACATGGAGGAGGGATTTGCGTTGTAACTGTCGTCGATCACCCGTACCCCGTTCGGCGCAATCTGTGCCACGGTACGGCCCTTGACCGGCTGCACTGCAGCCAGGCCGGCAGCAATACCGTTCAGGCTCAGACCAACGGCATGCGCAGCGGCGGCAGCGGCCAGGGCATTGCTGACGTTGTGCTCGCCCAGCACATTGAGTTGCACGTCTACCGTTTCACCCGCGCCATGCAGCTTGAACGACGGGCAGCCACGTGCATCGCGACCGATGTCCGTGGCGTGGAAATCGGCCTTCGGGTTGCTGCGCGCGAAACTGACGACCTTGTGCGAGCCGGCACGCGCACTCCAGATGGCGAAGGCCTTGTCGTCCAGGTTGAGGATGGCAATGCCGCCCTCGCCCAGGCCTTCGAGAATCTCGCCCTTGGCTTCGACAATCTTCTCCGGGCCGCCGAACTCGCCAACGTGGGCGGTACCGGCGTTGTTGATGATGACCACCTGCGGCTGGGTCAGGCCCACGGTGTAGCGGATCTCACCAATGCGCGAGGCGCCCAGCTCGATCACTGCGGCGCTGTGCTCCGGGGCGATCTCCAGCAGTGTCAGCGGCGCACCGAGGTCGTTGTTCAAGTTGCCACGGGTAGCGTGCACCAGGCCACGGGTACGCAGGATGCTGGCGAGCATTTCCTTGACCGTGGTCTTGCCGCTGGAGCCGGTAATGGCCACCACCGGTTTGTCGAATGCGGCGCGGTTCAATGCACCGAGTTGGCCAAGGGCCAGGCGGCAATCGGCCACCAACAGCTGTGGCAGGTCTACATCGGCGACTTCACGCTCTACCAAGGCTGCGACCGCGCCTTTGGCTTTTACATCGGCCAGGTAGTCGTGACCATCGAAACGCGGACCGGCCAGGGCGACGAACAGTTGCCCGGCGCCGACACTGCGGCTGTCGATGCTGACACCGGTAAACATGGCGTCGGCACCGATTTGTCGACCACTCAGTGCTGTAGTCAGCTGGCTGAGTGATAGTGGCTTAAGCATGTGGCGCCTCCCAGGCTGCAAGTGCCTTTTCGGCTTCGGTCAAATCGGAGAAGTCATGGCGCTCGCCATTGATCTCCTGGTAATCCTCGTGCCCCTTGCCAGCCAGCACGATCACGTCGTTGGCAGCTGCGGTGGCAATCAACTGCGCGATGGCCTCGCCACGACCGGCAACGAACTCGACCGAGACAGGCCGGGCGAAACCGGGACGGATGTCGTCGAAGATGCGCTGTGGGTCTTCGGTACGTGGGTTGTCATCGGTGACCAGTACGCGATCGGCCAGGCGCTCGGCCACTTCGGCCATCAGCGGGCGCTTGCCGCGATCACGGTCGCCGCCGCAGCCGAACAGGCACAGCAGCTTACCGTGGGCGTGTGGACGCAGGGCTTCGAGCACTTTTTCAAGGGCGTCCGGGGTGTGGGCGTAATCGACCACCACCAGCGGTTTGTCGCCGCCACCCAGGCGCTGCATACGGCCTACCGGACCGTGCAGTTGCGGGGTGACCTTGAGGATTTCGTCCAGTGCATAATCCAGTGCCAGCAGTGTCGCGACAGCGGCGAGCATGTTGCTCAGGTTGAAGCGCCCCAGCAGCTGACTGCGCAGGATACGCTCACCTTGTGCGGTAACGATCGTCGCGCGCACGCCATCGTCACTGAACGCGGCCTCGCGACAGAACAGCGAGGCATCTGGGTTTTCCAGGCTGTAGCTCAGCAGCCGGGTGTCGATATGGTCGACGCTCGGACGGCGGGCAAAGTCAGCGGCCAGGCGACGGCCAAAGGCGTCATCCAGGTTGACCACCTGGCAACGCAGGCTGGGCCAGGCGAACAGCTTGGCCTTGGCGGCCTCATAGGCCTCCATGCTGCCGTGGTAGTCGAGGTGGTCGCGGGACAGGTTGGTCATCACCGCGATGTCGAACTCCAATGCGGCGACTCGGCCTTGCTCCAGGGCGTGAGAGGAAACCTCCATGGCCACAGCCTTGGCGCCCTGCTTTTTCAAATCGTAAAGGGTCGACTGCACGGCAATCGGGTCGGGCGTGGTCAGACGGCCGCTCTGCAACTCGCCGTAGAAGCCGGTACCCAGGGTGCCGATCAGGCCGCAGCGCTGGCCGAGCAGGTCGAGCGCCTGGGCCACCAATTGGGTAACGCTGGTCTTGCCGTTGGTCCCGGTCACACCGACCAGGTTCAGCTGGCGGCTGGGTTCGCCATAAAAACGCCCGGCGACATCCGACAGCTGTGCGATCAGGCCCTTGACCGGAATCAATGGCACTTCGGTCAGCGGCAGCACGGTGGCGCCCTGCTCTTCATAGGCCACGGCGGCGGCACCACGGGTCAAGGCATCGGCGATATGCTCGCGGCCATCGACCTTGGCACCCGGCACGGCCAGGAACAGGTCACCCGGGCGCACGTTGCGGCTGTCCAGGGTCAGTTCACGAATCAGCGGGTCACGGCTGGCGTGGGCGAAAAGTTTGCTTAATGGCATTGTCATCATCCACGCCCTCCCTTGGCGGCTGTTGCATTGACTTGCGATTGCACGGCAGGTGCCGCGGGTGCTGGTGGCGGCAGGTTGTCTGGCGGCACGTTCATCAGGCGCAGGGTGCCGGACATGACCTTGCTGAACACCGGCGCCGAGACCAGACCACCGAAGTAACCACCCTTGCCCGGCTCGTCGATGACCACGACGATGGCGTAGCGCGGGTCGCTCATCGGCCCGAAGCCGGCGAACAGCGAGCGGTAGGCGTTTTCGGTGTAACCCTTGGAGCCCACGGTGGCTTTACGCGCGGTGCCGGACTTGCCGGCCACGTGATAGAACGGCACCTGGGCACGGAACACACCACGCGGCGCTTCAATCACCTGCTGCAGCATGCCTTGAACGGTTTCGGCGGTTTCCTTCGGAATGGCCTGCACCGCTTCCGGGGCCTTGTCGACCTTGATGATCGACAGCGGCACCATCTTGCCGTCGTTGGCCAGCGCTGCGTAGGCATGCACCAGTTGCAAGGCAGTCACCGACAAGCCATAGCCATAGGACAGCGTCGCGGTCTCGGCCTTGCGCCACTCGCGGTGGTTGGGCAGGTTACCGACACGCTCGCCCGGGAAGCCAAGGCCGGTGTACTGACCCAGACCGACCTGGGACATGACCCGGTAGATGGCCTCGCCCCCGATGTCGAAGGCGATCTTGCTCATACCGACGTTACTGGAGTTGATCAGGATGCCGGTCAGGTCGAGGATCGGGCCCTCGCTGCGCGACACGTCCTTGATGGTGTAGCGGCCGATCTGCAGGCTACCCGGGTACACCTCGACCTTGTCGGTCGGTTTCCAGCGGCCGCTCTGCAGCGCCGCGCTCATGGAAATCGGCTTGACCGTGGAACCCGGCTCGAACACATCGATGATCGCCCGGTTACGCATGGCCGCCGGGAACATGCTGCGGCGGTTGTTGGGGTTGTAGGTCGGCTGGTTGACCATGGCCAGGACCTCACCGGTCTTCACGTCCATGATCACCAGGCTGCCGGCCTTGGCGTCCTGCTCGGCAATGGCATTGCGCAGCTCGCGGGTAGCCAGGTACTGCAGGCGCAGGTCTATCGACAACGCCAAGGTCTTCCCGGCCTTGGCGTTCTTGGTTACCTGGATGTCCTTGATCAGCCTGCCGCGCCGGTCCTTGATCACCTGGCGCTTGCCTGGGACACCGGCCAGCCACTCGTCATAGGCCAGCTCCACCCCTTCACGACCGTGGTCGTCGAGGTCGGTAAAGCCGACCATGTGCGCGGTGACATCACCGGCCGGGTAGAAGCGGCGGAATTCTTCCAGGCCGTACACACCGGGCACTTTCAAGTCGAGCACGTGCTGGCCCTGCTCCGGGGTCAGGCCACGCACCAGGTAGATGAACTCTTTGTTGGCCTGCTGAGTCAGGCGTTCGATCAGCTGTTGCGGGTTTTGCCCCAGCGCGGCAGCCAGTTGCGGCCAGCGCTCCTTGGAGGCCTGCATTTCCTTGGGGTTGGCCCACAGGGTGGTAACCGGGGTACTCACGGCCAATGGCTCACCGTTGCGGTCGGTAATCAACCCACGGTGCGCCGGGATGGGAATGTGACGCAGGCTGCGCGCATCGCCCTGGCCCTTGAGGAAGTCACGGTCAACTACCTGCAGGTCGATGATGCGCCAGCAGATCGCACCGACCATGATTGCCAGCAAGCCGATCACCACGCGGAAGCGCCACGGGTAGAGTGCGCCTTCGAGCTTCATCATGGCGCCACCATCCGTACTTCGTCAGCCGACGGCACGCGCATTTTCAGCTGTTCGGAAGCCAGGTTCTCGATACGGCTGGCGGCGGTCCAGGTGCTCTGCTCCAGAATCAGCCGGCCCCATTCGGCCTGAGCCTTGTCGCGCTCGCTCAATTCACCGTACAGGGTATTGAGCAGCTGGCGGTTCCAGTGCGCGCTGTAGGACACGGCAATGGCCGAAACCAGCACGCCAACGAACAGCAGAAGCATCAGGAAGCTTCCGCCTGGCAAAGGCTTGGCGAACAGCCTGCTCACCGCAGTTTCTCCGCCACACGCATCACGGCGCTACGCGACCGCGGGTTGGCCTTGAGCTCGGCTTCGGAGGCGAACTGGGCCTTGCCGATGAGTTTGATTTTTGGCTCGAAGACCTTGTGCTGCACCGGCAGGTTGCGCGGCAGGTTGTCGGCCTCGCCTTTCACCAGCTTGCGCATGAACAGCTTGACGATACGGTCTTCCAACGAGTGGAAACTGATGACCGCCAGACGGCCCCCGACTTCGAGCGCATCGAGTGCGGCTTCAAGGCCAGCCTCAAGGTCGCCCAGCTCGTTGTTGACGTGAATGCGAAGCCCCTGGAAGGCACGGGTAGCCGGGTTTTTACCTTTTTCCCAAGCCGGGTTGGCCACCTTGAGCACTTCTGCCAGGTCGGCGGTACGGGTGAACGGCTGCTTTTCGCGGCGTTCGACCACGGCCCGCGCCATACGCCCAGCGAAACGCTCCTCGCCGTACTCCTTGAAGACGCGGGCGATTTCTTCTACTGGCGCAGTGGCGATGAACTCCGCGGCACTGATGCCCTGGCCCGGGTTCATACGCATGTCCAGCGGGCCATCATTGAGGAAGCTGAAGCCACGCTCGGGGTCATCCAGCTGCGGCGAAGACACGCCCAGGTCCAGCAGCACACCACTGACCTTCCCGTGCAGGCCGCGCTCGGCCACCTCAGCGCCCAGCTCGGCAAAGCTGCGCTGCACAATGACAAAGCGGCCGTCTTCGGCCGCCAGCGCTTGCCCCGTGGCAATCGCCTGTGGATCTTTGTCGAAGCCCAGCAGCCGCCCTTGCGGCCCGAGCTTGCTGAGTATCAGCCGGCTGTGTCCGCCACGGCCAAAGGTGCCGTCCAGATAGCAACCGTCGGCGCGCAGGGCCAATGCCTCGACAGCTTCGTCGAGCAGGACGGTAATGTGGTTGAAGCCGCTATCTATGGTCACAGGATCAGGTCACGCAATTCGTCGGGCATGGCGCCCGGTTGTTGAATAGCTGCAAGGTCGGCTGCCGAAACCGCGTTCCAGGCATCTTCATCCCACAGCTGGAATTTGTTCAGTTGCCCCACCAGCATCGCCTTCTTGTCGAGCTTGGCGTACTCACGCAGGCGGGGCGGCACCAGGAAACGACCACTGCCATCGAGCTCCAGGTCAACCGCATTACCAATCAGCAAGCGCTGCAGGCGGCGGTTTTCCTCACGCAACGATGGCAAGGCACGCAACTTGGCTTCTATCTGTTCCCACTCATCGAGGGGATAAACACACAAGCAGGGGTCTACAGCGTCGATGGTCACGATCAGCTGACCATTGCAACGCGAATCGAGCTCGTCACGGTACCGGCTCGGCATGGCGAGACGGCCCTTGGCATCGAGGCTGACGGCGTTGGCTCCGCGGAACACGGCTGCGATTCCCCACAATGTTAGCTTTTTTGTGCCAGAAAACCCACTTCATCCCACTTTCTGCCACTTGCGCACACTATAGGAATCCGTCCGCAGCACCGTCAAGGCGCGTTCATAAGGAAAAGCCTTACAGGACCGAGATTTAGCGCGATAAGGGAATGTGGAAGGACTGCCGAAGAGAAAAAAACACGTGAAAAATCAAACCCACCCAAGCGAATGGAGTTCAAAGTTAAAGTGATTTATCAAGAGTAAGATTTTTTCGGTATTACCAGAGAGGATCTGCTACCGAATCACGCAGGGAAGGAAAGGTGGAGAGTCGATCTGTAAGCCGGGTTTTGTCGAGGACAGTCATTCCTCTACGACGGCCATCACTGGACGCCTCTAGCAACCTACCCGGTTCCGACGCGGGCCACGCCTGATGGAACCCTATTTGGTCTTGCTCCGAGTGGGGTTTACCTAGCCACGCACTGTTGCCAGACGTGCGGTGCGCTCTTACCGCACCTTTTCACCCTTACCGGCACCGAAGTGCTTAGGCGGTTATTTTCTGTGGCACTTTCCGTAGGCTCGCGCCTCCCAGGCGTTACCTGGCACTCTGCCCTATGGAGCCCGGACTTTCCTCCCCCTGCTGTCCACACAACAAAGTTGCGGAACAAAAACAGGCAGCGACTGTCCGATCGACTCTCCGCCGCCAAGGTTACCGGCACGCGCGCACAAGAACAAGCAATACCGGTATTTATATCAAAGTGCCACTATTCGGCTTTCTGCTTTTCAAGGGCAAGTTGATACAACAGGTTCTTGCGCACACCGGTAATTTCCGCGGCAAGTGCCGCCGCCCGCTTCAGCGGCAACTCGGCCAACAGCAGGTCGAGCACACGCTGCGCCTCGGCGCTGATGGCCTGCTCGCCCTCCGGCGCACTCCAGCCGCCGACCAGCACCACGCATTCACCGCGCTGCTGGTTGCTATCACCAGCAACGAATGCACGTAGCTCCGCCAGCGGCAAACCCTTCAGGGTCTCGAAGGTTTTAGTCAATTCGCGCGCCAGCAACGCCGGGCGGTCGCCACCAAATACCGCTTCCATGTCCTCAAGGCACTCCAGGATCCGGTGCGGGGCCTCATAGAAAATCAGCGTACGCGGCTCTTCCTTTACTTGCTCCAGGCGTGCCCGACGCCCGGCCTGCTTGGCCGGCAGGAAGCCTTCGAAGATGAAGCGGTCCGACGGCAAGCCGGCTGCCGACAGCGCGGCGATCAAAGCACAGGCGCCCGGCACCGGCACCACGTTCACGCCCGCGGCCCGCGCCTGGCGCACCAGGTGGTAACCCGGATCGGAAATCAGCGGCGTGCCGGCATCGGAAACCAGCGCCACATGCTCACCCGCGAGCAGCTTGGTGAGGAAGCGCCCGCCCTCGTCGCGCTCGTTGTGCTCATGGCAGGCCGCCAACGGCGTATCGATGCCAAAGTGTTGCAGCAGGCGGATCGAATGACGGGTGTCTTCGGCGGCGATCAGGGCCACATCCGCCAGCACCTTCAGCGCCCGGGCGCTCATGTCGTCGAGATTGCCGATGGGGGTTGCCACCACATACAGCGTCCCCACCGTGGATTTCGAAGCCCCTGCCACATCAGTCACTGCGTACACCTGTCATTTGGATCAAAGGCGCCATTGTAGCCCGAGCGCCTGCAACAGGGCGCAAAGATCTTCGCCGGCGATCAGCAACAAGCCGCCTATAGTGAAGGATCGACACAGCAACATCGCGCCCCGGCCAGTGCTTGGGTACAATTGCCGGCCAACTTGATCGAGTAACAGGACCTTTACATGATCGCTTGCCTGCGGCTGCTCACAGCCCTCTGCCTCGCCGCCCTGCTGGCAGCCTGCGCCAGCTCGCCCTCATCCAGCCTGGGCGAACTGCCACGCACCCCGGACGCCAGCATCGAGCAACTGCTCGAAAAAGCCGCTTCCAGCAAGTCTGCTGAAGACGCGGCCCTGCTGCGCCTGAGCGCGGCCGACCTGGCCTACAAGCAGAAGGATTTCCCACGCGCCGCACGCATTCTCGAGCAGGTTCCGCTGGACACGCTCAAGCCGGCCCAGCAAGTGTTCGCCAGCACCCTCGCCGCCGAGCTGGCCATGAGCCGCAACCAGCCCAAAGCGGCCCTGGCTGCCCTGGCCCACCCCAGCCTGCAGCGCGTAGCTGAGCTGCCAAAGGAACAGCAAGCGCGCACCTACAACGTGCATGCCGCCGCCCTCGAAGCCGACGGCCAGGCCTTGGCTGCCGCACAACAGCGCGTGCTGCTGGCCCCGCTGCTCAGCGGCCAGGCCGCCAGCGCCAACAATGACGCCATCTGGGCCCTGGTTGCCTCACTGCCGGCAGAGCAACTGCAACAGCCAGCCAACGATCAGACCCTGGCCGGCTGGACCAGCCTGGCCTTCGCCGTGAAAAGTGCAGGCACCCTGGAACAGCAACAAGCGGCCATCGAGACCTGGGTCAAACAACACCCGGACCACCCTGCCGCCCAGCAACTGCCGCTGGCGCTGACCAAGCTCAAGGAACTGGCCAGCCAACCGCTGACCAAGGTCGCCCTGCTGCTGCCTCAGGAGGGCCCGCTGGCCGGTGTTGCCCGCGCCCTGCGTGACGGCTTCATGGCCGCTCACTTCCAGGCCCAGCAAGCCGGCCAACCGGCACCTGCCGTGCAGGTGTTCGACAGCTCGCGCATCGGCTCGCTCGATGACTTCTATCGCCAGGCCCAGGCCGCCGGCGTGCAACTGGTCATCGGCCCGCTGGAAAAGCCGCTGGTGAAGCAACTGGCCGCCAAACCGCAATTGCCGATCACTACCCTGGCCCTGAACTACGCCGACGCCGGCCAGAAAGCCCCGCCGCAACTGTTCCAGTTCGGCCTGGCTGCCGAAGACGAAGCCCGCGAAGTAGCCCGCCGCGCCCGCGCCGATGGCATGGTCCGCGCCGTGGCCCTGGTGCCGAGCGGTGAATGGGGCGACCGCGTACTGGCCGCCTTCCGTCAGGACTGGGAAGGCAATGGTGGCACCCTGCTCGCCGCCGAGCGCATCGCCCAGCCGGTCGCCCTGGCCCAGCAGATTGCCGACCTGTTCCAACTGCGCCAGAGCGAAGGCCGCGCCAAGAGCCTGCAAAGCACGGTAGGCGGCAGCATTGCCGCACAACCGTCGCGCCGCCAGGACATCGACTTCATTTTCCTCGCCTCGACCCCACAGCAGGCCCAGCAGATCAAGCCGACCCTGAACTTCCAGTACGCCGGTGACGTACCGGTCTACGCCACCTCGAACCTGTACAGCGCCAGCGGTGACGTCAACCAGTACAACGACATGAACGGCATCCGCTTCTGCGAAACGCCGTGGCTGCTCGACACCAGCAACAGCCTGCGCCAACAGGTCGTACAGCAGTGGCCACAGGCCGCTGGCAGCCTGGGCCGTCTGTATGCCATGGGCGTCGATGCCTACAGCCTGGCGCCACGCCTGGGCCAGCTGAAAGCACTGCCGGACAACCGCGTCCTGGGCCTTTCGGGCAGCCTGAGCATCAACGCCAACCAACGCGTCGAGCGCCAGCTGCCATGGGCCGAGTTTGCCGGCGGCCAGGTCAAGCGCCTGCCTGACACCCCGCGCTGATGCCTGCAGCATCGCCTACCCGTGCCGGGCAAGCAGCAGAGACCCAAGCCCTTGAGTACCTTCAGGGGCAAGGCCTGCAACTGCTGGCACGCAACTGGCGATGCAAAGGCGGTGAGCTTGATCTGGTCATGCTCGACGCCGATACAGTAGTATTCGTCGAAGTCCGCTACCGGTTGCACGCGGGCTTCGGAGGCGCCCTCGACAGTATCGATGGGCGCAAGCAGAAACGGCTGGTGCTTGCCGCCAGCCTGTTCCTGCAGAAGGAGCCCCACTGGGGCAACCACCCCTGCCGCTTCGACGTAGTCGCCCTGCAGGGCAGCCACCATGCAGGCAGACCGCTTCAATGGCTGAAAAACGCCTTCGAATGCTGAACCCACTTCGTTTTTTTTGCTCTATGTTTCGCGGGCTGGTCGTTGTTGCGCGTAGCAAAGGCCACCGCCCCACTTAAGGTCACCAGATGGACATGCAATCCCGAATTCGCCGGCTGTTTCAGGCCAGCATCGATACCAAGCAACAGGCAATGGACATCCTGGCACCGCACATCGAGCAGGCTAGCCTGGTCATGGTCAATGCGCTGCTCAACGAGGGCAAGATGCTCGCCTGTGGCAACGGCGGCTCGGCCGGCGATGCCCAGCACTTTTCTTCAGAGCTGCTCAACCGCTTCGAGCGCGAGCGCCCGAGCCTGCCGGCCATCGCGCTGACCACCGACAGCTCGACCCTGACCTCTATCGCCAACGACTACAGCTACAACGAAGTCTTTTCCAAGCAGATCCGCGCCCTGGGCCAGCCCGGCGACGTTCTGCTGGCGATCTCCACCAGCGGCAACTCGGCCAACGTCATTCAAGCGATCCAGGCCGCACATGACCGCGAAATGATTGTCGTAGCATTGACTGGTCGCGACGGCGGCGGCATGGCTTCGCTGCTGCTGCCCGAGGACGTGGAAATCCGCGTTCCTTCGACGGTTACCGCGCGCATCCAGGAAGTCCACCTGCTGGCGATCCACTGCCTGTGCGATCTGATCGACAGCCAACTGTTCGGGAGTGAAGAATGACCCCTATGCGCCTCGGCCTGATGGCCCTGACCCTGTGCCTGAGCGTCACCGGTTGCAGCTCGGTACTCACCTCTACCCGCAATTCGCCGATCGAGGACGATCGCGGTACGCGCACCATTGGCAGCAAGATCGACGACTCGCTGATCGAGACCAAGGCCGCCGTGAACATCTCCAAGGCCAACCCAGACCTGGACAAGGGCTCGCACATCGTTGTCAGCAGCTACAACGGCATTGTCCTGCTGGCCGGCCAGACCCCACGCGCCGACCTCAAGAGCCTGGCCGAGCAAACCGCCAGCCAGGTACAACGGGTCAAGAAAGTGCACAACGAGCTGCAGGTGATGCAGCCCTCCTCCATCCTGGCGCGCAACAACGACGCCTGGCTGACCACCAAGATCAAGACCCAGATGCTGACCGACAATGCGGTGCCAAGCTCGCGCATCAAGGTGATCACCGAAAACGGCATCGTCTACCTGCTTGGCCTGGTCACCCAGCAAGAGGCCAACTCGGCCACTGCCGTGGTGCAAGGCGTGTCGGGCGTGCAAAAGATCGTCAAGCTGTTCGAGTACATCGACTGACTCTCCGGCCTCTTCGCGGCTAAAGCCGCTCCTACAGGGGTACGCTACACCCTGTAGGAGCGGCTTTAGCCGCGAAGAGGCCGGCGCAGACAACACCCTCAAGAAACCCAGGAAACACCGCATGAAAAAGCTTCTGCTGCCCGCCCTGCTGATCGGCACCTTCGCCACCCTGGCCGGCTGCTCCACCCCAAGCCTGATCACCCTCAACGATGGCCGTGAAATTCAGGCTGTCGATGCACCAAAGTTCGACCGCGACGCCGGCTTCTACGAGTTCCAACAGCTCGACGGCAAGCGCACCCGCATCAACAAGGACCAGGTACGCACCATCAGCGACCTGTAACCCAGATTGGCGGTAAAGAAAAAGGCGATCCGGTTGGATCGCCTTTTTTGTTACTTGACCACTTTCAGGCTTGGCCGACCAGTCGGACGCGGCGGCTGGCCACCGCCCTCTGGCGGGCCATCGTCATCCGGCTGTACATCATCGTCTTCAAGGTCGTCGCCATCCATCAACGGGGACTCCAGCTCGAAGACCATACCCTGGCCATTTTCGCGAGCATAAATGCCCAGGATGGCGCCAACCGGCACGTACAACGAATGAGGCACGCCACCGAAGCGGCCATCGAAACTGACCGCTTCGTTGTCCATGTTCAGGCTGCGCACGGCACTTGGCGAGATATTCAAGACGATCTGGCCATCACTGGCGAAACCATCCGGCACCTGAACTTTCGGGAATTCGGCATTGACCAGCATATGGGGCGTGCAATCGTTGTCGACGATCCACTCGTACAGTGCTCGAACCAGATAGGGGCGACTGGAGTTCATCAACGGCTCCTTAAAGCTTGCGCATTTCACGTTCTACGGAGGACAGGCTCGCCTGGAAAGACTCGCGGGCGAACTGGCGCTCCATGTAATCAAGCAGCGGCTTGGCTTGCCGCGGCAACTCGATACCCAACACCGGCAGACGCCAGAGTATGGGCAATAGACAGCAATCGACCAGGCTTTGCTCATCACTCATGAAGCAGGCGAACTCGCTGAACAACGGCGAGACCCCGGTCAGGCTTTCACGCAAGGCCTTACGCGCATCGGCTCGGACAGCCTCTTTGCTGCGCGGGTCGAGGACGGTATCGGCCAGGGCACACCAGTCGCGCTGGATGCGGTGAATCAGCAAACGGCTGTTGCCGCGCGCAACCGGGTAGACCGGCATCAGCGGCGGGTGCGGGTAACGCTCTTCGAGGTATTCCATCACCACGGTCGACTCATACAACGCCAGGTCTCGGTCGACCAAAGTCGGCACGCTGCCGTAAGGGTTGACCTCGACCAGCTTGGGCGGCAGGCGAGCTGGGTCGACATCGATGACCTGCACGCTCACACCCTTCTCGGCCAGCACCAGGCGAACCCGATGAGAATAGTGATCAGCGGGATCGGAATAGCAGGCTAACCTGTTGGTTGCGCCCATGTAGCGGCTCCTCGCACGGGATGCTTGTGACACTGTAAATGAAAACGCGCCCGGGGCACCCTGGCAGTATTGCCAGGGCGCCACGGGCGCGTTCAACAACCAGAAACTACTGCGTGATCAGTGCACGTCCTTCCAGTATTCACGCTTGAGCAAGTAGGCGAATACGAAGAAGAAAGCCAGGTACAGCAACACGTAGGTACCGATGCGCTGGCTTTCCAGTTTGACCGGGTTGGCCGAATAGGCCAGGAAGGTCACCAGGTTCTTGACCTTCTCGTCGAACTGCTCAGTGGTCAGGGTACCGGATTTCGGCGTAATGGTCAGCTGGTCACAGGCTTCATGGGTTATCGGGCTGCCGGTCAACGGGTCGAATTGCTTCTTGCCATCGGTCACGGTCTGCACCTGCTTGCAGCCGATCACCTGGTTACCCTGCAGGCCAACCAACACGTTCGGCATGCCGACGTTCGGGAACACCTTGTTGTTCACCCCGTAAGGCCGCGACGGGTCCTCGTAGAAGCTGCGCAGATAGGTGTACAGCCAGTCGGTACCGCGCACCCGAGCCACCAGGGTCAGGTCGGGTGGCGCAGCGCCGAACCAAGTCTTGGCGTCGCTGGGCTTCATGCCGATCTGCATGTGGTCACCGATCTTGGCACCGGTGAACACCAGCTTCTCGAGCATCAGCTCGTGCGGAATGCCCAGGTCATCGGCCACTCGCTCGTAACGCTGGAACTTGGCACTGTGGCAACCCATGCAATAGTTGGCGAAGGTACGCGCACCGTCCTGCATGGCGGCCTTGTCGGTCAGGTCGATATCGGCCTTGTCCAGCTCCAGGCCGTGTTCGGCAGCGAAGGAAAAGGCAGGCATCACTGCCAGCAAAAATACTGCAATCAACTTTTTCATCAGCCAGTCACCCTTTCCGGAACCGGTTTGGTCTTCTCGAGCCTTGTGTAGAACGGCATCAGCAGGAAGTAGGCGAAGTACAGCACCGTGCATACCTGCGACAACAAGGTACGCCCAGGTGTCGGCGCCAGTACGCCCAGCACGCCGAGGATGACGAAGGCCACGCAGAACACCAGCAGGAAGACCTTGCTGATCCAGCCCTTGTAACGCATGGAACGCACCGGGCTACGGTCGAGCCAGGGCAGTACGAACAGCACGGCGATGGCCGCACCCATGGCAATGACACCCATCAGCTTGTCGGGCACCGCACGCAGGATCGCGTAGAAGGGTGTGAAGTACCACACCGGTGCGATGTGCTCAGGGGTCTTGAACGCGTTGGCCTGCTCGAAGTTAGGTTTTTCCAGGAAGTAACCGCCCATTTCCGGGAAGAAGAACACCACGGCGCAGAACACGAACAGGAACACCACCACCCCGACAATGTCTTTGACGGTGTAGTACGGGTGGAACGGAATGCCGTCCAGCGGAATGCCGTTTTCGTCCTTTTTCTTCTTGATGTCCACGCCATCAGGGTTGTTCGAACCCACTTCGTGCAGCGCAAGGATATGCAGCACCACCAGGCCGAGAATCACGATTGGCAGGGCAACCACGTGCAGGGCGAAGAAGCGGTTCAGGGTGATGCCCGAGATCAGGTAGTCACCACGGATCCACTGGGTGAGGTCGTCACCGATCACCGGGATGGCACCGAACAGCGAAATGATCACCTGGGCGCCCCAGTAAGACATCTGCCCCCACGGCAACAGGTAGCCCATGAACGCTTCAGCCATCAGCGCCAGGTAGATCAGCATGCCGAACAACCAGACCAGTTCGCGTGGCTTCTGGTAGGAGCCGTAGAGCAGGCCGCGGAACATGTGCAGGTAGACCACGATGAAGAACGCAGACGCACCGGTAGAGTGCAGGTAGCGCAGAATCCAGCCGTACTCCACATCACGCATGATGTACTCGACCGAGGCGAACGCCTCTTCCGCCGAGGGCGTGAAGCTCATGGTCAGCCACACGCCGGTAACGATCTGATTCACCAATACCAGCAATGCCAAGGAGCCGAAGAAATACAGGAAGTTGAAGTTCTTGGGCGCGTAATACTTGCTCAGGTGGTCTTCCCACATCTTGGTGGCGGGGAAGCGAGCATCAATCCAGTCCATGAACTTGCTCATCATGCGTTCTCCTGGTCGACGCCAATGACGATGATCTCGTCCGACTCGTAAGAGTGCGGTGGCACGGGCAGGTTGAGAGGCGCCGGCTGCGATTTGTAGACACGGCCAGCCAGGTCATAGTGGGAGCCGTGGCATGGGCAGAAGTAGCCACCTACCCATTTCGGGCCGAGGTCGGCGGGCGCGACTTCCGGGCGGAAGGTGGGCGAGCAACCCAGGTGCGTGCAGAGGCCCACGAGAATGAGGATTTCCGGCTTGATCGAGCGAACCTCGGGGTCGACGTAAGCCGGCTGGACCGAGGCCTTGGACTCTGGATCAGACAGATCGCCGGTGATTTTTTTCAGGTTACCGAGAATCTCCTCCGTTCGGCGCACGATGAATACGGGCTGGCCACGCCACTCGGCCACCATCTGCTGCCCGGCCTCGACCTTGGCAATATTGACCTTCACCGGTGCACCCGCGGCTTTCGCCTTGGCACTGGGAAACCATGACCCCACGAACGGTACCGCAGCCCCCACTGCTCCCGCTGCCCCGACCACGGATGTCGCGGCTACGAGGAAGCGGCGCCGGCCTGCGTTGACGCCGTCATTGCTCATTCAGTCCTCTCCCATCAGCTTGCTTGGCCTGTTGAACCAGGCTTGTACTTAGGTTGTGTCAATGGCACTAAAAATTGGCCGCCATGGTAAGAAACAAATCCACACACTGACAAGGTGATTACCCCGGCAAGGGTGACAACCCGCGCTTTGCTTGATCTGTGTCTATGCGACAAGCGGCCACTGACATGCTGACAGGTTAGTTCAAGCCAAAAAAAAAGCCCGGTTCCAAGGAACCGGGCTTTTTTCGACTGCCGAAGCGGTATTAACGCTTGGAGTACTGAGGACGCTTACGCGCTTTACGCAGACCCACTTTCTTACGCTCAACTTCACGAGCGTCGCGGGTGACGTAGCCAGCACGACGCAGAGCGCCACGCAGGGTTTCGTCGTATTCCATCAGAGCGCGGGTGATACCGTGACGGATCGCACCGGCTTGACCGCTGACACCACCACCGGAAACGGTGACGTAGATGTCGAACTTCTCAACGGTTTCGGTCAGCTCGAGTGGCTGGCGAACAACCATGCGAGCGGTTTCGCGACCGAAGAACACGTCCAGAGAACGGTTGTTGATGGAAATGTTACCAGTACCCGGACGCAGGAATACGCGAGCGGTTGCGGTCTTGCGACGGCCAGTGCCGTAATTTTGAGTCGCCGACATAATGAACTATCCCGTTAGATCTTCAGTTCTTGAGGCTGCTGAGCAGTGTGTGGGTGAGCAGCACCCGCGTACACTTTCAGCTTGCGGTACATGTCGCGACCCAGCGGGTTCTTAGGCAGCATGCCTTTGACCGCGGTTTCGATAACACGCTCAGGGGCCTTGGCGATCAACTTCTCGAAGTTGATTTCCTTGATACCGCCCGGGAAGCCGGAGTGGGAGTAGTACATTTTGTCGGAAGACTTGGCACCAGTCACACGAACCTGCTCGGCGTTGATAACGACGATGTAGTCGCCGGTGTCAACGTGAGGGGTGTATTCTGGTTTGTGTTTGCCACGCAGACGGGTAGCGATTTCGGTAGCCAGACGACCCAGGGTCTGGCCAGCGGCGTCGACTACGAACCACTCGCGCTTTACTGTTTCCGGTTTAGCAGTAAAAGTTTTCATTCTCTAAAGCCTCAGAGGCCGCCCAGCGAAAAATAGACGGCGAATCTTACTGGATAGTGCACAGCTTGCCAAGGGCAAGCGCGCAGCCGAACACAGACGCTTTTGGGGGCTCGGGTCGGGCACGCCAATGTTCGACGGGGTTCTTCCTGCGTGATGGTGCATCACTTCCGCCACGCGGAGAGGGGCTGAATTATCCAGATTGCGAGAAAAATTTCAACCTGCTTTGATAGGCTTCTATTGCCAAGGAGAGTCTAACCGATGGAATACCGTCAGCTCGGCCGTACCGACCTCAACGTCAGCGCCCTGTGCCTGGGCACCATGACCTGGGGCGAGCAGAACGTTGAAGCCGAGCCCTTCGAACAGATTGCCCGGGCCAAGAAAGCCGGGGTCAACTTCATCGACACAGCCGAAATGTACCCGGTGCCACCCCGCCCGGAAACCTACGCCGCCACCGAACGCATCATCGGCAACTGGTTCCGGGCCAACGGCGATCGCGATGACTGGGTCCTGGCCAGCAAGGTCGCAGGCCCCGGCAACGGGATCAGCCACATCCGCGACGGCCAGCTCAAGCACAACCGCCAGCACATCGTCGCGGCGCTGGACGAAAGCCTCAAGCGCCTGCAAACCGACCGTATCGACCTGTATCAGTTGCACTGGCCGGAGCGCAGCACCAACTTCTTCGGCAAGCTGGGCTACCAGCACCTGCCACAGGACCATTTCACCCCGCTGGAAGAAACCCTCGAAGTACTCGACGAGCAGGTGCACGCGGGCAAGATCCGCCACATTGGCCTGTCCAACGAAACGCCGTGGGGCACCATGAAGTTCCTGCAGTTGGCCGAAAGCCGTGGCTGGCCGCGGGCGGTGTCGATCCAGAACCCGTATAACCTGCTCAACCGCAGCTTCGAGGTAGGCCTGGCGGAAGTGGCCATCCGCGAGCAGTGCGGCCTGCTGGCCTATTCGCCGCTGGCCTTCGGCATGCTCTCGGGCAAGTACGAGAACGGCGCACGGCCGGGCAACGCACGCCTGACCCTGTTCAGCCGCTTTGCCCGTTATTCCAACCCGCAGACCGTGGCAGCCTGCAGCCGCTATGTGCAACTGGCCCGCGAGCACGGCCTGGACCCGGCGCAGATGGCCCTGGCGTTCGTCACCCGACAGCCGTTCGTGACCAGCAACATCATCGGTGCCACCAGCCTGCAACAGCTGGACAGCAACCTGGCGAGCCTTGAGCTGAACCTGAGCGATGAGTTGCTGGCGGCGATTGAAGCCATCCACCAGGAGCAGCCTAACCCGGCACCTTGAGCTGCAAAGCAGCCCCGCTGTTACATGGGGTAGACACAATCGCCAAAAAATAAGACGATCCAGCCGGTGATTGACCACTCTACCCTATAAGAACAATGACAATGATGTTTACCCAACCCTCCGCGTCGCTGCGGCGCGTCAGCATCCTGGCCATTGACAAGGTGTTTGCTTCGACCTTGATGCAGGCCAAGGACTTCTTCCACCTCGCCAGCCTGCGCTACAGCAAGCAGCTGGGCCTGGGTTTGCAGCCCATGTTCGAAATCCGCCTGGTGAGCCCCGACGGCCAACCTGTGGACAGCTTCAGCAATGTGCAGCTACCGGTCGATGGTGGCCTGGACGACGCCGATGTGATCATTCTCCCGGCCTACTGGGATGACTTCGACAACCTCCTGCAACGTTACCCGCAGGTGCTGCCGTGGCTGCGTGAGCAGCACGCGCGTGGCGCGGTGCTGTGCGCCGAGGCCAGTGGCGTGTTCTGGCTGGCCGAGTCGGGCCTGCTCGACGGCAAGGAGGCCACCACCTACTGGCGCTTCTTCAGCAGCTTTGCCGAACGCTTCCCGAAGATCCGCCTGAACCAGGACAAGCACCTGACCGATGCCGACAATATCTATTGCGCCGGCGGTGCAACTTCAGCCTGCGACCTGTACATCTACCTGATCGAGCGCTTCTGCGGTGCCAACGTGGCCCGTGCAGTGTCACGCGACATTCTTTACGAAGTGCAACGCAACTACACCCCGGGGCGCATGGGCTTTGGCGGGCAAAAACTGCACCAGGACCTGATCATCCTGCAGATTCAGCACTGGTTGGAAGAGCACTTCGCCGACAAGTTCCGCTTCGAAGATGTGGCCCGCAACCACGGCATGAGCATCCGCAACTTCATGCGCCGGTTCCAGGGCGCAACGGGTGACAAGCCGCTGCACTACCTGCAACGGCTACGCATCGAGACAGCCAAGGGGTTGTTGTCGAGCACGCGCAAGAGCATCAAGACCATCAGCTACGAGGTCGGTTATGACGATGCCAGTTTCTTCGCGCGGCTGTTTCGCCAGCACACCGAGCTGTCACCAAACCAGTATCGGCAGCAGTTCATGCAAGAGGCTTGAGGCCAATGGGGCCGCTTTGCGGCCCCCAAATTTATGGCTTGTGCGCGCGCGACAGGAATTCGTGCGACTGCATCTCCAGCAACCGGCTCAGGGTACGCTGGAACTCGAAGCTCAGGCGCCCACCGGTATACAGGTCCTTTAGTTCCACCTCGGCCGAGATGATCAACTTGACGTTGCGGTCGTAGAACTCGTCCACCATGTTGATGAAGCGACGGGCGATGTCGTCGGTGGTAACGCCCATCTGCTCCACGTTGCTGAGCAACACGGCGTGGAAGATCTTGCCCAGTTCAATGTAGTCGTTCTGGCTGCGCGGCCCGTCGCACAGGGCGCGGAAGTCGAACCAGGCGACGTCGTCGCACGTACGCAGGGCATTGATCGGGCGGTTCTCGATCATCAGCACGTCGTTCTCGACCGCCTGGGTGCACTCAGGGGTCAGCGCCTTGAAGCTGGCACGCATGCTCTGATGCGCCGCATCATTGAGCGGGAAGTGGAACAGTTCGGCCTGTTCCAGATGACGCAGGCGGTAGTCGACGCCGCTATCCACGTTCACCACGTCGGTGTACTGCTTGATCATGGCGATGGCCGGCAGGAAGCGCGCACGTTGCAGGCCGTCTTTGTACAAGCCGTCCGGCACGATGTTGGAGGTGGCCACCAGCGATACGCCGTTCTTGAACAGTTCTTCCATCAGAGTGCCGAGGATCATGGCATCGGTAATGTCCGACACGAAGAATTCGTCGAAGCAGATGACCTTGGCTTCTTCGCTGAAGCGCTTGGCGATGATGGTCAGCGGGTTCTTCTCGCCCTTGAGGGTTTTCATTTCCTCGTGCACGCGCTTCATGAAGCGGTGGAAGTGCGTGCGCATCTTCTGCTTGAACGGCAGCGCTTCATAGAAGGTATCGACCAGGTAGGTCTTGCCTCGCCCTACCCCACCCCAGAAGTACAGGCCCTTGACCGGGGTCTGCTCCTTCTTGCCGAACAACTTGCCGAACATGCCTGGCTTATTGTTCTGCGCCTGCACCAGGTCGTCGTACAGGCGCTGCAGGTGACGCACCGCAGTTTCCTGCGCCGCGTCATGGAAGAAGTCGGGACGTTTCAGATCTGCTTGATAGCGTTCTAAGGGAGTCATGATTCGTTAGCGAGGCAACAAAAAACGGGCCGTCACTGTAGCGACAGGCCCGCTTAATGGCAATCAGACTTGCGTCAATATGCCTCAGTCCTGCTGTGGTGCCAGGGCATCACGCAGGCTTTGAATGGCCACATCACGGGCTTCGGTGCTGTCAAACTGCGGCCCGTCGGCAACCTGCTCGCCATTCAGCCACAGGCCGAAGCTCAGGCCTTCAACCCGTACATCGGCCTCGCCACCCTGTTGCAGCTGCTTGCTCACGGCGCCGGCGCTCTTGCCGTCGGCAAAGCTGCGCGACAGCAGCAGTTGCTCGCCGTCAGCGGCCAGCAGGCGGAAGCGGAAGCTGCCATCTTCGTCACGGAAGCTGACAAAGCGCGCACTCTTGGCGGCTTTTTTCTTCACTTCGGCAGTGGCCTGCACGCCAGTACGGAACGAACGCAGGCCAACGGCTTCGCGCAGTTGCTCGAGGAACGGCGTGGCAATCTTGCGGGCCTTGGCGGCGCCGGCCAGCAGGATGTCTTCCAGGTCCGCCGGGCGGGCGATCAACTGGTGGTAGTACTCGCGTTTTTCGGCCAGCTGGCCATCCAGCAACTGGAACAGGCGCTGCTTGGCATCGCCCCAGCCCAGACCCTGCAGCAGTTCTTCACGGAAGCCGGCGCATTGCTCCGGCGTCGAGAAAGCCTGGTACAGGGTGAACAGGTGCGAGTTGTCCGGGTCTTTCGCTTCGCCTGGCGCGCGCGAGTCGGTGACGATGCGCGAAATGGCGTCCTTCATGTCCTTGGCGCTGGTGAACAACGGGATGGTGTTGTCATAGCTCTTGGACATCTTGCGCCCATCCAGGCCTGGCAGCGTGGCCACGCTTTCTTCGATCACCGCTTCTGGCAGGGCGAAGAAGTCCTGGCCCTGACCGAACAGGTGGTTGAAGCGTTGGCCGATGTCGCGGGCCATTTCCACGTGCTGGATCTGGTCACGGCCAACCGGCACCTTGTTGGCGTTGAACATCAGGATGTCGGCAGCCATCAGCACCGGGTAGCTGAACAGGCCCATGCTCACGCCGGCGTCCGGGTCTTCGCCGCTCTCGACGTTCTTGTCCACGGAGGCCTTGTAGGCATGGGCACGGTTCAGCAGGCCCTTGGCGGCAACGCAGGTCAGCAGCCAGGTCAGCTCGGGGATTTCCGGGATATCGGACTGGCGGTAGAAGGTCACCTTGTCCGGGTCCAGGCCACCGGCCAACCAAGTGGCGGCGATTTCCAGACGCGAACGTTGAATGCGCTGCGGGTCGTCGCACTTGATCAGGGCGTGGTAGTCGGCCAGGAAGTAGAACGAGTCGACACCGGGCTGCTGGCTGGCACGGATCGCCGGGCGGATGGCGCCGGCGTAGTTGCCCAGGTGCGGTGTGCCGGTGGTGGTGATACCGGTAAGAATGCGCGTGGTCATGGGTGTTCGCTTATTCAGGCTTGGCTCAGTTCGAAAGGCGCGGCAGCAGCAGATCCTTCAGATCGGTCAGCTTGCCATGGAAGAAGTGTCCGCATTCTGCCACTTTCAGCAGCTCATGGGGGCGCGACAAGCTGTCGGACCACTCGTAAACCAGCTGCGGTGCGACGACTTCGTCGGCGTCCGGTTGCACCACGGTGATCGGGCAACGCTGCGGCACCGGGAACTCGGTGGTCAGGCGCATGACGGCGGGGGCGATCATGAACAGATGCTGCAACTGCGTGCCTGCAGCTTCCAGGCGCCCAGCCAGACTGGTGGCCACGAAACCACCGAACGAGAAGCCCATCAGCACAAGTGGCAGCTTGGGGTGTTTGGCACGCAGCCAGGCGGCAGCGGCCTCGGCATCGGCTACTTCGCCAGCGCCCATGTCATGGCTACCGGCGCTCTGGCCAACACCACGGTAGTTGAAACGCAGGGTCACATAGCCGGCATCACGTGCGGTGCGCTGCAGGGTCGAGACCACCTTGTTGAGCATGGTGCCGCCCTGAACCGGGTTGGGGTGGCAGATCAGCACCGCGCCACGGGCGTCGGCCACGTCCAGGTACAAGGCTTCCAGCTGGCCGCTGGGGCCATCGATGAACAAGGGGGTTTCGCGGACAAGCAAGGCACTACTCCGTGACCTCGGGAAGGGTCGATTCGTCTAGGTGAGGAATTCTGTTCTGATTTGCGATCGCTCGCGGTATACAGCGCAGGTCTGAGCCGTTAACGTAAAGCAAAGCCGTTTATAGAGGAAGGACTCGTGGAACTCTCGCTCCTTGTTTGGTTGTTGCCAACCCTGGCCCTGGTCATCGGTGTGGCGGTCGGTTTCATCGTTGCCCGCCTGCTGCCCAATGCGGCGCCGAGCAACACCCAGCGCCAACTGGATGATATCCAGAAGCGTTTCGACAGCTACCAGAACGAAGTGGTCACCCACTTCAACAGCACCGCCATGCTGGTCAAGAAACTGACCCAGAGCTACCAGGACGTACAGGATCACCTGGCCGAAGGCGCCAACAGCCTGGCCCTCGACGACGTCACCCGCCAGCGCCTGCTGGCTGCGCTGCATTCCGAAGCGCCGCAAGGCCCGCGTGACCGCCTGACACCGCCGAAAGACACCGCCGAAGTGCCACGCGACTATGCGCCAAAAGCGCCGAACTCGCCGGGCATGCTCGACGAGAGCTACGGGCTCAAGCGCTGATCGGCTGAACATGAAAAAGGCCTCGCAAGAGGCCTTTTTTGTGGGCTGGTACAGGCTGCCTATTTGCAAGCCTGCAATGCCTGCTCGACATCCGCCAGCAGGTCTTCCACATCCTCCAGCCCCACCGACAACCGCACCAATCCTTCCGATATGCCGTGATGCGCCCGCTCCTGCGGCGTGTAACTGGAATGCGTCATGCTCGCCGGATGCTGCGCCAGCGATTCGGCATCACCCAAGCTCACCGCCCGTGCAAACAGCTGCAGCGCATTCATGAAGCGCCGCCCGGCGTCGATCCCCCCCTTGAGCTCGAAGGCAATCATCCCACCCGGCAAGCGCATCTGCCGCTGCGCCAGTTCGTATTGGGCGAACGACGGCAAACCTGGGTAGTGAATAAGTTCCACCTGCGGCTGCCGCGCGAGGAACTGCGCCACCTGCAAGGCGTTGGCGCAATGGCGGTCCATGCGCAGGGCCAAGGTCTTGATACCGCGCATCAGCAGCGACGCGTCATGCGGCGACAGCACCGCCCCGGTCATGTCCTTCAGCCCCTCCAGGCGAATGCGGTCGACCAGCGCCTTACGCCCCACCACCAGGCCCGCCGTGATATCACCATGGCCACTGAGGTACTTGGTCGCCGAATGCACCACCAGGTCCGCCCCAAGCTCCAGCGGCCGCTGCAGGTACGGCGTGCAATAGGTGTTGTCGACCACCACAAGTACATCACGCCCTCGTACTGCCTCGACGACCGCCGCTATATCCACCAGTTGCATGTTGGGGTTGGCCGGCGTTTCGAAGTAGATCATCCGCGTTTTGCTGTTGATCGCCGCTTTCAGGGCCTTGGCATCGTTGAGGTCGACATGGTGGATCTTTACCCCGAACTCGCCAATGCCGTGATGCAGGAAAGCGAACGTGCAGCCATACAAAGTACGCCCGACAATCAGTTCATCGCCAGGCCGCAGCAAGGTCCAGATGGTCGAAGTGATCGCGCCCATCCCCGACGCCAGCGCCAGCCCCGCCTCACCGCCCTCCAACGAAGCCATGCGTTGCTCGAGCAAGGCCAGGGTCGGGTTGGAGATGCGGCTGTAGAAATGCCCCGTTTCCTCCCCGGCGAAGCACGCAGCGCCGTATTCGACAGTGGGGAAGGCATAAGTAGCGGTCTGGTACACCGGTGGCACCAGGGCACCACCGTGGGAAAGCGGGTCGTAGCCATGGTGAATGGCCCGCGTGGAAAAACCGGTGTTGTTATGGGAGTCGCGCATGGCAACAGCCTCTTGTGGTTTGTTATAAGCTTATGCCACCGGGCTGCCCGATTTTTTCCAAATTGGCCCACGCATACGCGTGCTTGTTGGAACGAAAACAATAATCAACGGACCAGGAGGGCAAAACATGCCTTCAAGCCTCGATCGCACCGACCGCGCCCTGCTGGCTGCCTTGCAGGACAACGCCCGCCTCACCATCGCCGAGCTCGCCGACCAGGTGGCGCTGACCACCTCGCCCTGCTGGCGACGGGTCAAGCTGCTGGAAGACAACGGCTACATCACCGGCTACCAGGCCATCCTCTCGCCCAAGTCGCTGGGGTTTGGCGTGACCGCGTTCGTCAGCATCATGATGGACTCCCACACCAAGGACATGGCGCTGGCGTTCGAGCAGCGGCTGATGGAAATTCCCGAGATCGTCGCCTGCCACAACATCTCAGGGCGCTATGACTTTTTGCTGGAAATTCTGGCGCGGGACCTGGAGTCGTTTGGCGAATTCACCCGGGAAGTGCTGCAACGGCTGCCGGGGGTGAAGGAGATCTATTCGAGTTTTTCCTACAAGGCGGTGAAGGAGAAAAGGGTAATACCTGTGTCGGAAAAACACATCTAAGACAGATCTTCCCAATCAGCAGGAACGCTCCTACTGACACGCAGTCCGTCTCTGACATACATAAAACTCGTCTCCGGGCACACTTTCCATGCCTCTTATTCCAGGGACGACTCCATGGCCAGCCATCTTCCAGAGTTCATCATCCAGAAACTCGCAGGTCGAACATTCCACAGCTTCGACCATTTTTCCCAGTCCTTCTGGCTGGCGATCGCAGAGGACCCAATCTACAGCCAGCAATTCATCCCCGCCCAGCTCAACCGCCTCAAGAAAGGCTGGCCCCCTCGCGCGCCATTCCATGAGACGGCAAAGGGGCTGCGCTCCTATCAGCTATGCCACCTGAACCCGCCCGAGTGGGGTGGGCTGATGTACGACGCTGAAAACCTGCGAATCATGAGCGCGATGCAGTACACGCTTTCATCGGAGGCGCCCTGGTGATAAGCCTGAAGCAGGACCTGGCAGACTATTCATACAGTGAGTTCCGCTCGATAGTAGACGCGCTAATTCAGGCGACAGGCTCCCGGGAATGGCAGGAAAGACTGCTGGAGCATTTTATCGAGCTGGTTGCGCACCCCGATGGTTCTGACCTGATCTATTACACCGGGGATAAACCGGAAGACTGCACTGGGCAGGTAATGACTCGCATCGTGGCATGGAGAGCGTCGAAGGGCCTTTCAGTGTTCAGGGACTGACAGCGGGCGCAGCATTGGGTGATGATCGCCTCACAAGCCGGTATTGCACACAAAAAACCCCGCCGAAGCGGGGTTTTCCTTGCAGCCTAGCGCTTAGATCGCGCCACGCTGACGCAGCACGTCCAGCACCAGCTTCACACCTTCGTCCACGCTGGTGGACTGGGTGTCGATCACAAGGTCAGCATCCAGCGGCACATCGAACGGGAAGCTTTCGCCCGGGATGTTGTCGCCGCCGGCGGCGTACAGGCCTTGCGGGTCACGCTCGCGGCAAGCCAGCGGCGAAGCCTGGACGTAAACAGTCACCAGGCGGTCCTTGCCGATCAGCGCCTTGGCCTGTTCGCGGCCTTCGGCATCCGGGGCCACGAACGCAGCCAGGGTCAGCAGGCCGGCCTCGTTGAACTGGCGCGCCACATGGGCGGCGCGGCGCCAGTTTTCGGTGCGACCGGCGCGGTCTTGCGGCAGGCCCTTGTTCAGGTCGTGGCGCAGGTTCTGGCCATCGAGCACGTATACCGCACGGCCCATGTCGAACAGCTTGCGCTCCACGGCATAGGCCAAGGTGCTCTTGCCAGCGCCGGACAGGCCGCTGAACAGCACGGTGGCTGGCTGCTGGCCGAAGCGCAGGGCGCGCTCTTCGGTCGACACGTGGGCCTGCTTGCCATGCTGGCCGGTGCTGCCGTGTGGCAGAACGGGCGGAGCGATGATCATGCCGGCGCCAACGGTGCCGTTGGTCAGGCGGTCGATGACAATGAACGCACCGGTGGTGCGGTTGCTGTCGTAGCCGTCCAGGGCGATCGAGGCGTCCAGTGCAACCTTCACGCGGCCGATCTCGTTCAGCTGCAGTGCGCTGGCAGCGCCCTGCTCCAGGGTGTTCACATCGACCTTGTGGGTGATGCTGGCAATCGAGCCCGGCACATAGCTGGTGGCGCGCTTGATGTCGTACTTCTTGCCCGGGAGCATCGGCTCTTCGGCCATCCACACCAGCATGGCGTCGAACTGGTCGGTCACCGGCGGTACGTTGTCGGCATGTACCAGCAGGTCGCCACGGGAGATGTCGATCTCGTCTTCCATGGTCAGGGTCACTGCCTGGCCTGGGCCGGCGTTTTCCAGCTCACCTTCGTAGGTGACGATGGACTTGACGCGGCTGCTCTTGCCCGACGGCAGCACGACGATTTCGTCGCCCTTGTGCACCACGCCGCTGGCGATGGTGCCGGCGAAGCCACGGAAGTTCAGGTTCGGGCGGTTCACGTACTGCACCGGGAAACGCAGGTCGGTGAAGTTGCGGTCGGCCGACACTTCGACGGTTTCGAGGATTTCCATCAGCGTCGGGCCGGCATACCACGGCGAACGCTCGCTGTGGTTGACCACGTTGTCACCCTTGAGCGCCGACATCGGCACGAAGTGCAGGCTGCTCGGGGTCAGGTTGATGGCTTCGGCGAACTGCAGGTAGTCGGCCTTGATCGACTCGAAGACGTCTTGGTCGAAGCCCTTGAGGTCCATCTTGTTGACCGCGACCACGATGTGCTTGATGCCCAGCAACGAGGCGATGTAGCTGTGGCGGCGGGTCTGGGTCTGCACGCCGTAGCGGGCATCGACCAGGATGATCGCCAGGTCGCAGGTGGATGCACCGGTGGCCATGTTGCGGGTGTACTGCTCGTGGCCCGGGGTGTCGGCAATGATGAACTTGCGCTTGGCGGTGGAGAAGTAGCGGTAGGCAACATCGATGGTGATGCCCTGCTCACGCTCGGCCTGCAGGCCGTCTACCAGAAGTGCCAGGTCGACTTCTTCGCCGGTGGTACCGACTTTTTTCGAATCACGGGTGATGGCCTCGAGGTGGTCCTCGTAGATCATCTTCGAATCGTGCAGCAGGCGCCCGATCAGGGTGCTCTTGCCGTCATCCACGTTGCCGCAGGTGAGGAAACGCAGCAGTTCTTTGCGCTCGTGCTGAGCCAGATAAGCGAGGATATCTTCGCTGATCAAATCGGATTGGTGCGACATGGAGTAACCCTGAAAATTAGAAGTAGCCCTGACGTTTTTTGTCTTCCATGGAACCGGCGCCATCGTGGTCGATGACTCGGCCCTGGCGCTCGGAAGTGCGCGTCAGGAGCATTTCCTGAATGATGTCGGTGAGCGTTTCGGCTTCCGACTCGACAGCGCCCGTCAGCGGGTAGCAGCCAAGGGTACGGAAACGCACCTTCTTCTTGACGATGCGGGCTTTCTCTTCCTCGGAGAGGTGCTCGAGAATGCGCTCGTCGTCGATCATGATCAGGGTGCCGTTCTTCTCGATGACTTCACGCTCGGCGGCGAAGTACAGCGGCACGATCGGGATGCCTTCAAGGTAGATGTACTGCCAGATGTCCAGCTCGGTCCAGTTCGACAGCGGGAAGACGCGGATCGACTCGCCCTTGTTGACCTTGCCGTTGTACACGTTCCACAGCTCTGGGCGCTGGTTTTTCGGGTCCCAACGGTGCTTGCTGTCTCGGAACGAATACACGCGTTCCTTGGCCCGCGACTTCTCTTCGTCGCGGCGCGCGCCACCGAAAGCGGCGTCGAAACCATGCTTGTCCAACGCCTGCTTCAGGCCCTGGGTCTTCATGATGTCGGTGTGCTTGGAGCTGCCATGGGTGAACGGGTTGATGCCCTGCGCCACACCCTCGGGGTTGACGTGGGTGATCAGTTCCAGGCCCATTTCCTCGACCATCTTGTCGCGGAAGCTGTACATCTCCTGGAATTTCCACTGGGTGTCGACGTGCATCACCGGGAACGGCAGCTTGCCCGGGAAGAAGGCCTTGCGCGCCAGGTGCAGCATCACGGCGGAATCCTTGCCGATCGAGTACAGCATCACCGGGTTGTCGAACTCGGCGGCCACCTCGCGGATGATATGGATGCTTTCCGCCTCCAGCTGTTTCAAGTGCGTCAGTTTGTCGACCATGGCTACTCACGAAAAACGATCTTATGGACGGCCTGCGGGCCGTGTTCGAGCGAGCCACTTTATCACAGCGGCTGCTTCTATTTAGGCGGCGGGCTAGATCGAAAAGGTCTAACGATATGACTGGGGGTTTGGCTGATATTGGGGCCGCGTTGCGCCCTTTGGGAGCAGGCGAGCCCGCGCAGAGGGCAGCACTGATTTCAGATGGGGTTCGGGCAATCGATGAACAGGTGCTCCACGGCAAACCGCCGCGCCAGGTAATCGCCCAGCGCCTGCACGCCATAGCGCTCGGTGGCATGGTGCCCGGCCGCAATGAAGCTGACCCCATTCTCGCGGGCACTGTGGTAGGTCTGCTCCGACGCCTCGCCTGTGAGGTACAGGTCCACCCCGGCCGCAATCGCCGTGTCGATGTAACCCTGCCCGCCACCGGTGCACCAGCCGACCCGACGGATCATCTCGTCGCCTTCGACCAGCAACGGCTCACGCCCCAGCACGTCCTGCACCCGCCTTGCAAAATCACGCGCGGTCACGGGCTCGGCCAGCGAACCGACCAACCCGACCACTTTGGGGTTCTCCGGGTCCAGCGGCCCTTCGACGGTGATGTCCAGTTGCCGCGCCAGTTGCACGTTGTTACCTACCTCCGGGTGCACGTCCAGCGGCAGGTGAAACGCCAGCAGGCTGATATCGTTGTTCAGCAAGGTTTTCAGGCGACGCTGGCGAATACCGGTGATGCATGGGTTTTCACCTTTCCAGAAGTAACCATGGTGCACCAGCACCAGGTCGGCCCCGGCCTCGACCGCTGCGTCCAGTAGCGCCTGGCTGGCGGTAACGCCACTGACGATGCGGCTGACCTGTGGCCGGCCTTCGACCTGCAGGCCATTGGGGCAATAATCCTGGATCTTCGCGCTACCCAGGTAACGCTCGGCTTCTTCGACCAGGGTGTTTAGAGCGACGGCCATGAAAATCTCCTCGAAAACTGCGCTTTTCCCAGGCACAACGCCTAGCGAACGCCCGTATAATGCCGGCCATTATGGGCCGTCGCCGGCACTGGGGGAACCGGTGTATCATCGCGCGCGCTCATGCCCCACTGCGCGGCCGCTGGCCCCCGCTCTTTCCAGGATTCGTTCATGTTCAAGGCTTTGCGTTACTTTGGCTGGCCCCTGCTTACCGGCGTACTGATCGCCATGCTGATCATCCAGCGTTTCCCGGAATGGGTCGGCCTGCCCAGCCAGGACGTCAACCTGCAGCAAGCACCGCAGACCACGCGGATCATGCAAGGCCCGGTGTCGTACGCCGACGCCGTGACATTGGCCGCCCCGGCTGTGGTCAACCTGTACACCACCAAGGTGGTGAACAAAAGCGCTCACCCGCTCTTCGAAGACCCGCAGTTCCGCCGCTTTTTCGGCGACAACCTGCCCAAGCAGCGCCGCTGGGAATCAAGCCTGGGCTCGGCGGTGATCATGAGCCCCGAGGGCTACCTGCTGACCAACAACCACGTCACCAGCGGCGCCGACCAGATCGTCGTTGCGCTGAAGGATGGCCGCGAAACCTTGGCCCGCGTGATCGGCAGCGACCCGGAAACCGACCTGGCGGTGCTCAAGATCGACCTGAAGAATCTGCCGGCAATCACCATCGGCCGTTCCGACAACATCCATATCGGCGACGTGTCGCTGGCCATCGGCAACCCGTTTGGCGTCGGCCAGACCGTGACCATGGGCATCATCAGCGCCACCGGCCGAAACCAGCTGGGCCTGAACAACTACGAAGACTTCATCCAGACCGACGCGGCGATCAACCCCGGCAATTCGGGTGGCGCGCTGGTGGATGCCAATGGCAACCTGGTCGGCATCAACACGGCAATCTTTTCCAAGTCCGGCGGCTCGCAAGGCATCGGTTTTGCCATCCCGGTAAAACTGGCACTGGAGGTGATGAAGTCGATCGTCGAGCATGGCCAGGTGATTCGTGGCTGGCTGGGTATCGAAGTGCAGCCGCTGAGCCAGGAGCTGGCCGAGTCGTTCGGCATGAAGGACCGCCCAGGCATCGTGGTGGCGGGTATCTTCCGCGAAGGGCCGGCGGCCAAGGCCGGGCTGCAGCTGGGTGACGTGATCCTGAGCATCAACGGCGAGCCGGCCGGTGACGGGCGCAAGTCGATGAACCAGGTGGCGCGGATCAAGCCCAATGAGAAGATCACCATCGAGGTGATGCGCAATGGGCAGCAATTGAAGCTGGTTGCCGAGGTGGGGCTGCGGCCGCCGCCGGCGCCGGCTGCCAACCCGGAAGAGAAATAAAAATGGGGCCGCTTTGCGGCCCCAACTGCATCAGTGCAGGATCTGGCTGAGGAACAACTTGGTCCGATCACTGCGCGGCCGGTCGAAGAAGTCATCCGGCGCGGCTTGCTCCACAATCTCCCCCTTGTCCATGAAGATCACCCGGTTCGCCACAGTCCGGGCAAAGCCCATTTCGTGGGTTACGCAAAGCATGGTCATGCCATCTTCGGCCAGGCCCACCATGGTATCGAGCACTTCCTTGACCATTTCCGGGTCCAGCGCCGAGGTCGGTTCATCGAACAGCATGATCTTGGGTTTCATGCACAGCGCACGGGCAATCGCCACACGCTGCTGCTGGCCACCCGACAACTGCCCTGGGTACTTGTGCGCCTGCTCCGGAATACGCACCCGCTCCAGGTAATGCATGGCAATTTCCTCGGCCTTGCGCCGTGGCATCTTGCGCACCCACATCGGCGCCAGGGTGCAGTTTTCCAGAATGCTCAGGTGCGGGAACAGGTTGAAGTGCTGGAACACCATGCCCACTTCACGGCGGATAGCCTCGATCTGCTTGAGGTCGTTGGTCAGCTCCACGCCGTCGACCACGATACGCCCCTGCTGATGCTCTTCCAGGCGGTTGAGGCAGCGGATGGTGGTGGACTTGCCCGAGCCGGACGGCCCGCACAGCACGATGCGCTCGCCCTGGCGCACATTCAGGTTGATGTCCTTGAGCACATGGAACTGGCCGTACCACTTGTTCACACCCTGCATCTGGATGATGCCTTCGGGGCCAGCAGGCTGCTTGATCGCTTCACTCATTTCGAAACTCCTAACGCTTGTGGCCAGTGTCCAGCTTGCGCTCCAGATGCATGGAGTAGCGGGACATACCGAAACAGAAAACCCAGAACACCAGGGCGGCGAACACATAGCCCTCGGTGGCCATGCCCAGCCAGGCCGGGTCGGCGGCGGCTTGCTTGACGCTGTTCAGCAGGTCGAACAGGCCGATGATGATCACCAGGCTGGTGTCCTTGAACAGGGCGATGAAGGTGTTGACGATGCCGGGGATCACCAGCTTGAGTGCCTGCGGCAGGATCACCAGGCCCATCGAGCGCCAGTAGCCCAGGCCCATGGCCGCAGCGGCTTCGTACTGGCCCTTGGGGATGGCCTGCAGGCCACCGCGCACCACCTCGGCGATGTACGCCGACTGGAACAGGATCACGCCGATCATCGCCCGCAGCAGCTTGTCGAAGCTCATGCCTTCAGGCAGGAACAACGGCAGCATCACCGAGGACATGAACAGCACGGTGATCAGCGGTACGCCGCGCCAGAACTCGATGAAGGTCACGCACACCACCTTCACGGCCGGCATCCGCGAACGCCGGCCCAGGGCCAGCAGGATGCCCAGCGGCAAGGCACCGACGATACCCACGGTGGCGATCACCAGGGTCAGCATCAGCCCGCCCCATTGGCTGGTCGGCACGCTATCCAGGCCCAGGTAGCCCCCGTGCAGCAGGGTGTAGGCCAAAACCGGGTACAGCACCAGGAAGCCCAGGCCATAGAAGGCCTTGCGCGGGAAGCGCTTGATGAACAGCGGCGCGGCACCGAGCACGGCAAGCCACACGGTCAGGTCCACGCGCCAGCGCAGCTCCGCCGGGTAGTAGCCGTACATGAACTGGCCGAAGCGCTGCTGCACGAACACCCAGCAGGCGCCCTCCTTGGTGCAGTCGGCGCGGGTGGTGCCGACCCAGTTGGCGTCGATCAACGCCCACTGCAGCAACGGCGGCACGATCAGCCACACCAAGTACAGGGCAAACAGGGTCAACAACGTGTTGAGCCAGCTGGAGAACAGATTGGCACGCATCCATGCGAGCACGCCGACGGTTTTCACCGGTGGCGGCATATCGGGTTTGAAAACATGGGCATTCACGGGCGTATCCTCACCGCTCGATCAGCGCAATGCGCTTGTTGTACCAGTTCATCAGCAGCGAAATGCTGATGCTGATGGCGAGATAGACACTCATGGTGATGGCGATCACCTCGATGGCCTGGCCGGTCTGGTTGAGCACGGTACCGGCGAACAGCGAGACCATTTCCGGGTAGCCGATACCGGCCGCCAGCGACGAGTTCTTCGCAAGGTTCAGGTACTGGCTGGTCAGCGGCGGAATGATCACCCGCAGTGCCTGGGGGATGATCACCTTGCGCAGGGTCGGGCCCTCGCGCAGGCCCAGCGAACGGGCGGCCTCGGTCTGGCCATGGCTGACCGAACGGATGCCGGAACGCACGATTTCAGCGATGAAAGCTGCCGTATAAATAGTCAGCGCCAAGGTCAGCGCCAGCAGTTCGGGGATCAATACCCAGCCACCGACGAAGTTGAAGCCCTTCAACTGCGGTACTTCCCAGGTCACCGGGCTGCCGAACAACAGCACGCTCAAGCCCGGGATGGCGATCAACAGCGCCAGCCCTGCCCAGAACTTGTGGAACGGCACGCCAGTCTCGTCAAAGCGTTTGTTGGCCATGCGCACCATCACGGCAATGGCCGCGATTGCCACCACCACGGCCACTGCAAACGGCCAGAAACCATCGGCCATGGAGGCGCCCGGCATGTTCAGGCCACGGTTGCTGATGAAGAACATATCGTCGATGTTGATGCTGCCCCGTGGGCCTGGCAGGGTCAGGAACACGGCGAAATACCAGAACAGGATCTGCAACAGCGGCGGGATATTGCGGAAGGTTTCCACATACACGGTCGCCAGCTTGTTGATCATCCAGTTTGGCGACAGCCGCGCCACACCGATGATGAAGCCCAGGATCGTCGCCAGGATGACACCGATGAAGGTCACCAGCAGGGTATTGAGCAGGCCGATGACGAACACCCGCGCATAGCTGTCGGATTCCACGTAGGGGATCAGGTGCTGGGCGATGCCGAAGCCGGCACTGCGGTCCAGAAAGTCGAAGCCCGACGTGATGCCTCGGTGCTGCAGGTTGGTTTGCGTGTTGTGGAACAGGTACCAGCCCAGACCGACCACGAAGACGATCGTGAGAATCTGGAACAGCCACGCGCGCACACGCGGATCGTTAAGGGACAAGCCCTTGGGTGCGCCGATTTGATTTTGCATGAAGTGCCCCGGACAGTAGGGATTCGAACAGCCTGCGGCGGCGGGATGCCGCCGCAGGGTGCAACCATCAGCGCACAGGTGGCGCGTACTGGATGCCGCCGTTGTTCCACAGGGCGTTCATGCCACGGTCGATCTTCAGGTCGGTGCTCTGGCCCAGGTTCTTCTCGAACACTTCGCCGTAGTTGCCGACTTGCTTGACGATCTGCACTACCCAGTCTTTGGGCAGTTTGAGGTCCTTGCCGTACTCGCCATCCCCACCCAGCAGGCGGGCGACGTCCGGGTTCTTGGTGGCCTTGGCCTCAGCTTCGACGTTCTTCGAGGTGATGCCCGCCTCTTCGGCGTTGAGCATGGCGAACAGGGTCCATTTGACGATGCTGAACCACTCCTCGTCGCCCTTGCGCACTACCGGGCCCAGTGGCTCCTTGGAGATGGTTTCCGGCAGCACCACGTAGTCGGTCGGCGCGGCCAGCTTGGAGCGCTGGGCGAACAGCTGCGACTTGTCCGAAGTCAGCACGTCGCAACGGCCGGACTCCAGCGACTTGGCGCTTTCGTCGGACGTGTCGAAGGTGATCGGGGTGTACTTCAGGTTATTGGCGCGGAAGAAGTCCGATACGTTCAGCTCGGTGGTGGTACCGGCCTGGATGCAGATGGTCGCGCCATCGAGCTCCTTGGCGCTGGAAACACCCAGCTTCTTGTTGACCAGGAAGCCGACGCCGTCATAGTAGGTGACACCGGCGAACACCAGGCCCATGCCCGCATCGCGCGAGCTGGTCCAGGTGGTGTTGCGCGACAGCACGTCGACTTCGCCCGATTGCAGGGCGGTGAAGCGTTCCTTGGCGTTGAGCTGGCTGAACTTGACCTTGGTGGCATCGCCAAACACGGCGGCGGCCACGGCACGGCAGACATCGGCGTCGATACCGACGATCTTGCCCTGTGCATCAGGTACCGAGAAGCCTGGAAGACCGTCGCTCACGCCACACTGGACGAAGCCCTTTTTCTTTACCGCATCGAGGGTGGCGCCGGCCTGGGCATTGCTCACGGCGCCCAGCGCGGCGGCAGCGGTCAGGACTGCCAGGGTGGTTTTCAACATCTTCATTCACAACCTCCAAATCGCTCTTGTTGTATCGAGCCGGAATTGCACCGCACCCTTTTGAGGCGTATCCGACCCGTATTGGCTTGTTATTGGGTCAATTGGCGCAATGGACTGTTCTGTGACAGCCTTCGCGTGCAAAGGGTGTTACCGTCACGGCTTGCCCTTTGCATCACAGGTTGAATTGCAAAGGGCGTACCAGATTCTTTGGCTGTAGCGTTTAAGCGCTCGTCAAGTAGGGAAAGTTGTATCGTTGCGACATTCTTTTTCCGACAATCATTTCCCGTGCCTTCTTTTCACGCACGCCATAACAAGACACGCACATTTTCGGAGCAGTCATGACCAACCCGCTGATTCTCGAACCACAGAAAACCGCTGACGCCTGTGTGATCTGGTTGCACGGTCTGGGGGCCGATCGTTACGACTTCCTACCTGTGGCCGAATTCATGCAGGAGCGCCTGCTCAGCACCCGCTTCATCATGCCCCAGGCGCCAACCCGCCCCGTGACCATCAACGGCGGCTACGCCATGCCCAGCTGGTACGACATCAAGGCCATGACCCCAGCCCGCGCCATCGACGAAGCTCAGCTGGAGGAGTCGGCCGAGCAAGTGGTTGCCCTGATCAAGGCCGAGCAGGCCAAAGGCATCAACCTGTCGCGGATCTTCCTGGCCGGTTTCTCCCAGGGTGGTGCGGTGGTGCTGCACACTGCCTATATAAAGTGGCAAGAAGCACTGGGCGGGGTGATCGCCCTGTCCACCTACGCCCCCACCTTCAACGACCAGCACCAGTTGAGTGCCTGCCAGCAACGCACCCCGGCCCTGTGCCTGCATGGGGTGCACGACCCGGTAGTGATCCCGTCCATGGGCCGCACCGCCTTCGAGTACCTGAACACCTGGGGCGTCGCCGCCCGCTGGCACGAGTACCCGATGGAGCACGAAGTGGTAGTCGAAGAGCTGAACGACATTCACGAATGGCTGGCCAAGCAACTGCAATAAGCCGCGACCGCCTGTAGTTGTAGGGCTATTCCACTACGCCGCGCCCGAATCTTGCATTACACTGCCCGGCGTACATTCCTTAACCAGTTGATGAGACGATCGTGCTCAAGGCACTCAAGAAAATATTCGGCAAGGGAGACGCCGCGCCACAGGCCGTCGCTCCTGCTGCCAGCGTGACACCACCGGCGCCCACGCCCGCCAGCGAGCCCCGGCCCGCAGCCAAACCGGCCGCCCCGCGCGCCAACCCCACCCCCAAGGCTGAGCGGCCTGCCGCCGTTACGCCAGCGCCAGCAGCCGAGAAGCCGGCCAAGGACAAACCGCGTCGCGAGCGCAAGCCCAAACCGCAGGCCAGCCTATGGAAGCCCGAAGACTTCGTGGTCGAGCCGCAGGAAGGCAAAACCCGTTTCCACGACTTCAAGCTGTCCAACGAGCTGATGCACGCCATCCACGACCTGGGCTTCCCATACTGCACGCCGATTCAGGCGCAGGTACTGGGTTACACCCTGCGTGGCCAGGACGCCATCGGCCGGGCCCAGACCGGTACCGGCAAGACCGCCGCATTCCTGATCTCGATCATTTCCCAGTTGCAGCAGACGCCCCCGCCCAAGGAACGCTACATGGGCGAACCGCGCGCGCTGATCATCGCCCCTACCCGCGAGCTGGTGGTGCAGATCGCCAAGGACGCCGCGGCCCTGACCAAGTACACCGGCCTGAACGTGATGAGCTTCGTCGGTGGCATGGACTTCGACAAGCAGCTCAAGGCCCTGGAAGCGCGCCACTGCGACATCCTGGTGGCCACCCCGGGCCGCCTGCTGGACTTCAATCAGCGCGGCGAAGTGCACCTGGACATGGTCGAGGTGATGGTGCTGGACGAAGCCGACCGCATGCTCGACATGGGCTTCATCCCCCAGGTTCGCCAGATCATTCGCCAGACGCCGCCGAAGAGCGAGCGCCAGACCCTGCTGTTCTCCGCCACCTTCACCGACGACGTGATGAACCTGGCCAAGCAGTGGACCACCAACCCGGCCATCGTCGAGATCGAACCGGAAAACGTCGCCAGCGAAACGGTCGAGCAGCATGTGTATGCCGTGGCTGGCAGCGACAAGTACAAGCTGCTGTACAACCTGGTGACCCAGAACAAGTGGGAACGGGTAATGGTGTTCGCCAACCGCAAGGACGAAGTGCGGCGTATCGAAGAAAAGCTGGTGCGTGACGGCATCAATGCCGCCCAGCTGTCGGGCGACGTGCCGCAACACAAGCGCATCCGTACCCTGGAGAGCTTCCGTGAAGGGCGCATCACCGTGCTGGTGGCGACCGACGTGGCGGGGCGTGGTATTCACATCGATGGTATCAGCCATGTGATCAACTTCACCCTGCCGGAAGACCCGGACGACTACGTGCACCGCATTGGCCGAACTGGCCGTGCGGGGAGCAGTGGTGTGTCGATCAGCTTTGCCGGTGAGGATGATTCCTACCAGTTGCCGGCGATCGAAGAACTGCTGGGGCGCAAGATCAAGTGTGAAATGCCGCCGGATGAGCTGTTGAAGCCGGTGCCGCGCAAGCACCACTGATTACCCGAAATGCTAACGCCGTCCCTGTAGGAGCGGCCTTGTGTCGCGAAAGGGCCGCGC
>NZ_QJRC01000032.1 GCF_013393325.1 Pseudomonas hunanensis | reverse complement strand
GCTCGTACTTGACGCTGGTGTCGCCGGCTTTGATGGTGACCGTGGCATTGTTGCTCAGGGTCACGACCAGGTCGTGGTCCAGTGGCTGGTTGACGTGCACGGTGAACGTCGGTTTGACGTTCTCGGCGACCGAGGCTTGGTCGGCGCTGATGGTGACCTTGACCAGGTCGCCCTCGTTGGTGCCGCCTGGGCTGCCTGGGGTACCTGGCTCGTCGGTAACGGTGGTTTTGACCTCGGTTTTATCCAGGGTCAGTTTCTCGAACTTGTCGACATCCACGCCTTCAACAGTCGCGATCGATTTGATCACAGGGTCGTTGGTGCCGGTGTAGACGTTGTCCGGCGCGATGACCGTGACCGAACCGGTGGTGCCGTTGGCCGGCACGGTGATGACGGTCTTGCCGTCGCTCAGCGTGAAGGTCAGCGCGCCGTGGTTGTTGATCAGCAGGCCATCTTTGTTGGTCAGCGTGATGGTGTAGGTGATCTCGCCGCCTTCGGTGACCGATGGAGTCGCGGTCAGTTTCGCGATCACTTCGTCGGTGGTGTCGGTGACATCCACTTTCGCCGCGCCGCCCAGCT
>NZ_QJRC01000031.1 GCF_013393325.1 Pseudomonas hunanensis | reverse complement strand
GGTTGACGTGCACGGTGAAGGTCGGTTTGACGTTCTCGGCGACCGAAGTTTGGTCGGCGGTGATGGTGACCTTGACCAGGTCGCCTTCGTTGGTGCCGCCTGGGTTGCCTGGGGTACCTGGCTCGTCAGTAACAGTGGTCTTGACCTCGGTTTTATCCAGGGTCAACTTCTCGAACTTGTCGACATCCACGCCTTCAACAGTCGCGATCGATTTGATCACAGGGTCGTTGGTGCCGGTGTAGACGTTGTCCGGCGCGATGACCGTAACCGAACCGGTAGTACCGTTGGCCGGCACGGTGATGACGGTCTTGCCGTCGCTCAGCGTGAAGGTCAGCGCGCCGTGGTTGTTGATCAACAGACCGTCTTTGTTGGTCAGCGTGATGGTGTAGGTGATCTCGCCGCCTTCGGTGACCGATGGAGTCGCGGTCAGTTTCGCGATCACTTCGTCGGTGGTGTCGGTGACATCCACTTTCGCCGCGCCGCCCAGCT
>NZ_QJRC01000030.1 GCF_013393325.1 Pseudomonas hunanensis | reverse complement strand
GCCGAGAACGTCAAACCGACGTTCACCGTGCACGTCAACCAGCCACTGGACCACGACCTGGTCGTGACCCTGAGCAACAATGCCACGGTCACCATCAAAGCCGGCGACACCAGCGTCAAGTACGAGCACGCAGCGCAAGGTGATGACGTCTACCTGGACAGCGGCGAAATCAGCCTCGGCATCAAGTCGGCTGTGGACGTCGACGGCCGCACCTTCGAGAACCTGGAGTTGGGCGGCGCGGCGAAAGTGGATGTCACCGACACCACCGACGAAGTGATCGCGAAACTGACCGCGACTCCATCGGTCACCGAAGGCGGCGTGATCACCTACACCGTGACGCTGACCAACAAAGACGG
>NZ_QJRC01000029.1 GCF_013393325.1 Pseudomonas hunanensis | reverse complement strand
TCAGCAGTGAAACGATGCATCGCCGATGGTAGTGTGGGGTTTCCCCATGTGAGAGTAGGTCATCGTCAAGATTCATTTCGCAAAACCCCTATCTGCACATGCAGGTAGGGGTTTTGTCTTTAAGTAGAAGCTATCGCTTCTCCTGGTAGGCTGAAAGCCAGCCAATGGTGGTAAAAAGGTGGTTGACAGCGCTTCTTGGTGCTGTATGATTCGCCTCCCGCTACGAGAGATCGCAGCGAGCCAAGTGTTTGAAGCTAAACGAGTTTCTCGCAAAAAACTTCAAAATAAACGCTTGACAGGCCCT
>NZ_QJRC01000028.1 GCF_013393325.1 Pseudomonas hunanensis | reverse complement strand
CTACTTGTGGCGGAGTCAGGTTGATGCTGAACACGCCGGTCGGGCCGACCACGGCAGTGCCTAGTTCAGTGCCATCGGCTGCCAAGATACGTACCGTGCTACCGGGTTCGGCACGGCCGGTGAGCACAGTACCGTCAGCACTGACGGCCAGTTCGGTCGGGGCCGCAGGCGCAGTGATATCGGGTGCAGTGACTTGTGTTGGCAGCGAGGACACCCCGCTGTCATCGATAGCGACTACGTCCAGCAGTTCGCCAT